>NZ_JBYQPS010000002.1:0-543625 GCF_057839965.1 Pseudomonas sp. KH_024_B2 | reverse complement strand
GGGCTCGCTTTTTCTTCATCTGGTGAAATGAAAACCCGTTACCGGCGGTCCTGGTCGAATCTACGAAGGGCCCGGCTGCTAATGACTGCACGCAATTGACCCCAGACAGGGCCACCGCGTCAATCCGTGAATTAGGTGGGTGGCATCCTACCGCACCTTTCGCGGCTGGCAACGAACACCATGGGACGCTTAGCCCTAAGGCACAGCAGAGTCAAAATTGTTTCACACTTCCTATAACCGCAAGTTTCCTTGATCGGGTCATCTTCATTGGGTGCCACACCGCACCCCGTATTGTCGAGCATGCGTGACGGCGTGTACCATCTTGTCTCCTTGCAGCCTCCGGCTGTCCCCTCGGGGCAGGTCAAGCTGGACCTGGGTTCGCCGAACAAAGCACATCAATTCACCCACCTGGGGTTTCATGCCCCTGTCGGGACGTGGAACCTCAATACGCATGAGGTTTCCATGGAAATTTTCCTTTGGTTTATCACGATGATCTGCGGCTCATACCAGTACGAGCCGGCATTCCTTCTGGTGCTCGCATTTGTTTGCCTGGCCAGCGTTTTTGTACTGTCACACCTCTGGTGGCGACGTACAAAACGATCCAAGACCAACCCCTGAGATGTTCGGACCAGTACCGGTTATTCGTAGGGTAAAGAACTCGCAGTGATCCCTTTGGGGGAAACCACTTCGATGTGTTGTTGATCAACACGTAAAGCTCAGTTGCCTGGGCTTCGTCAAAAAAACTCAACCGCCAGTGGGGCAATGTCCCCGCGGGGCATCGCCTCACTCCCTCTGCAGGAGCGAGAAAATGCAAGATCCCATTGTTGTGTGCGGCCAAACCATTGGCGTAGATTTGTATCTCGGCACATCTGAACAAGCAGAAACTGTGACTCACGCGTTGATTAGCTTCGGACACGTTCTCAAGGACGGGTCAGCCCAGGTCAAGCGTTTCAGTTTTGATGCTTTCGCTGATCAAATCGAGCGATGCTACTCCCCTTGCCAACGTACTGCTGAGGTGGTCAGGACTTTGCGCTCGGTTCAGCTGCTGCAGCTCAATTAGATCAACCCAATAAAAAACCGGCGAATATGCCGGTTTTTTTTCGCCCAAAATCACGGCGGCCCGCTAACCGGCCTTCTGAGCCAAACTGAGCTGAATATCACCATCTGCAGCGAGGCCCAGGGCGCGACGGATCAACAGGTCCTTACGATCGGTAAAGTGGTTTACGATGCCAAGCTTAAGTAATCCGCAAGCAGTCCCGAGTCCGACGGCCATTCCTCCAACCAGGAGCGACGTGTAAGCGCTAACAACCATTAGCCCCGCTGCGTTTTCCGAAAGTAACTCGTTGAACCGCCCAGGCGAATCGAGAGCGAACAACGTCGCGCCCACGACCATGATGAAGGGTGCGATTTGTACCACTGTTGCTACACCGCGCAACATGCTGGCGGCATAGTTAAACCCCTGTTTCAAATACAGACGTTTATCTCGTTTGACCTCCTTCTCGAGATTTTCAACCTGTTGGCCGTCGAGCTCGCCAACAGAAACTCCATTCATACTCACCACCCATTTAGCCGGCGTATTTTCCATATCTCATTCCTCAATCCGTGCTTCCGGTCGGGACCGGACGCTTAGCGCCACATCGATATGCCAGGTCGAGCGCAGCCGTACAGCCTGTCCCTATTGGCAACGTCATTTGCTGGTTTGCAGGTCAATGGTCAGCTAAAGGAGGTTCACTCAGGGTGCACCACCGGGGCACAGCCCGCCCACCAAACAACTCGAATGGTCTCACCAGATTGAAATGAACAGAGTTCAATCCGCCCCAAGTTAAGGGGACGAACTTGCTGTCCGCCCAAAATTAAAAGCGACTGCTCGCAGAAGAGCCCCCTGACGGTTCTGGCCTTTCGTAATAAATGCGACTGCTCGTTGAAATAGCAACGACTGCCGTATGTCTCTTTGGAAAAAGGTGCGACTAACTAGATGTGGCATTTTCCGTGAACACCGCGTCGGGCCTGTTGGTACGATGATCAGGAGACCCGCTTCCATCTCTCTCAGGAACGACCTCGATCCCCGTCCAATCCTGACAGTGAGTCCCGCATGGCCACCCGCCGAGCTGCATCCCTTCGCCCTGGTCAATTCCGGCACCTGATCCGCGTTGATGCCGTTACCGGGAGAATGTCGGGACGTGACGTGATGCTGCTGTACCTGACTCACACCACTGTCCGTTGATCAAAATACGATCCCGCCGAGCCTTCGAGTTATCCCTGGCCTAGCTATTCGCTCCAGAAACGGTGTCCATTTGGTGCTTGCACTCTCTTGCAATGTGGGAAAATGCCAGCATCGAGTTGGGATTGCGCTCTGATGGTCCTTGCAAAGGACAGCTAATGGCACGACCAGGGGAGCTGTTCACCTTTGAGGTGAACAGCGCAATAACCAAAACGAAGGCCCAGGTCACCTACTGCTTACGTCGTCATCGGCTGCTGGGGCTTGTATGGGCCTTGCCTACCAACAAAAGCGTGAGCAAGTAACAGGAAAAGAGCATGAAGCAAAGTATTGAGGACCCGATAACAATGCCGCTGGTTTCTAACAATAAAGATTGACACAAAACAATAAAGATTGACACGACGCAACATAGATTGACACAAGGCCGAAACCCCCGTATCTACGGGGGTTTCCATTTTTGGGCTGAGCCGTCGGTCTAGATTCTCCGCTTCTTCCCGCTCCGGGAGTAGGCTAAAGAGCGCTGTACCATCGGCAGATGGTGGACGATTTTTTCCTATAACTATTTTCAGGGCGAGGAGAGGCGGTCCCGGCGGACGAAGGAGGTAGCATTGCGCGGTCGTAGGTTTTCGTCTGAGACAGATATTCAGCGGCATATTACGAATGGATTCGGTAGCGGTGCTGGTGCCAGTTATCTGCCCTGGCTGCGCGTCCAAGACGTGCCTTCCAGAGGACGCTCCCATAAGATCCAAGGTGTGAAGATCGATCGCCTCCATCACCTCTTTTCTGACCTAGAACGCGCCTATTTTTTGGTATGTGAATTTTCGGAAGATGTTGTGGATATACGCGAGCAGTATCCATTGCTGCCGCGAGAAAGTGCTCAAGCAATCGCTAGCTCTATCGGAGTGCGATACCCCAGGTATCCGAAGACAGTGCTTCCTTACGTCATGACCACGGATTTTTTATTAACAATAAAAAAGCCCGATGGCAGCTTTAAATCCGTAGCACGAACAATCAAATACCGCAGCGACCTCGAAGGCAAACAAGCCAGGAGAACGTTGGAAAAACTTGAGATCGAAAAGCGTTTCTGGGCTGGTCAACACGTTGATTGGGCCATTGTCACTGAAGAAATGTTCAGTCCCGATTTGATCAAAAACTTAGGCTTGCTCAGGAAATTCGCTCAGCTGCCGCGCGCTTTGGTAGAGCCCTCATTACATTCAGATTTTCTGGAGCACTTAGCTAGCTGCCGTCCATACCCTTGGAGTACTGCTGAAAGTCTGCGAAAGATTGCCGCACGTTTATTTATCTCCTATCAAGATTCTCGGGCTTTATATCATCACCTGATATGGTCCAAGTCGATCAACGTAGATTTGGTTGGTACTCCCATTCAAATGACTGCACTACTACCAACCTTTGAAATCATCGAAAACCCAATAAAAATTTCACTGGCGGCGGAGGGCTTATCATGAAAGTCCAAGTCAATGATATTTTTGAACCGGTCACTGAGTTTTCCGTCGTGCCTGGTATCGTTAGGGTCTTGTATCTCAGTGAGCGATACGATGCGGTAGTTTTGATCCAATTAACGGACCCGCCACGCCAACCGATTGGTTTGGGCTTGGAAGAGCTTCGCGGCTCTGTCATAGCAGGCGATACGAAGCCATCCAAGGTTGTTACGCCTGAGTTTCTCTTAGTGCTAGAGGATGACCTGGATGAGAAAAAGAAGCGGGAAAGGGATGAAAAGTGGAACATCATCGCTCCCCTGATCGACTCAGATTACCCAGGTCAGATATTTGCTCCCGATGAGATGGGGCGAATGGTGGGCGCTAGAGCTGTTGAGCTTGGCATGCAGCGCAAGAGTATCTATCGACTTCTGTACCGTTACTGGATCAATGGCCAGGTTCGAAATGCGCTCTTGAAAAACTACGCGGGCGTCGGAGTTCCTGAGCGCAAGTATGATCCCGCAAAACCGCCCGGCAGAAAACCACGATACCAAGGTATTGCCGTTTCGCCGACCAAGCTTATTGATGCCGTGGATAAGCGCTGTATCCGTGTCGGTTACTCGTTATTCGTGGGGGATAAGACTTCTACGATAACCAGCGCCTATGTCGAGATGCTTAGAAGGTTCTACACAGCGAAAGACCTTTCGAAAAATCCAGAATCGGGTGGTCGCCTCCTACCCGATTCGGAAATTCCTTCCTTCAGGCAGTTCGATTATTGGGGAAAGCAATATTTCGACGAAGTTGAAACTGAACGCGGGCGTAAGGGAATGCGGAAGTGGCTAAAAGATTGCCGCCCCCTTTCTGGAACCGTGCGTGACTGGCTTCGTGGCCCCTGCCATCAGTTTGAGATCGATGCCACCATTGCTGACATTTATCTCGTGAACGGCTACTCCAGGCGGATGCTCATTGGACGGCCGGTGGTGTACGTCGTCATCGATAGCTTCTCCGGCATGATCGTCGGTCTCTACATCGGGTTGGAGGGGCCGAGCTGGAACGGAGCCAGGCAAGCGCTGTTCAACGCTTTCACTTCGAAGGTTCAGTTTTGCGCTACCAACGGGGTCACAATCGATCCCGAAGAATGGGCCTGTCACCACCTCCCGCATCACATCTACGCTGATCGAGGCGAGATGTTGGGGAAAGCAGCTGAAGGTCTTGCCACTGGCCTGAATATCGAGCTGGGAATCGCTCCGCCTTACCGGCCGGACTGGAAGTCGATGGTGGAGAGTCGGTTCGGTATCCTGAACGATTTGACGGGCATCAGGTGGCTACCAGGTGGCGTAGCGGCCAGGGAGAAGGAGCGTGGCGAGCGAGATTACCGACTCGACGCGACGCTGAGCATGAAAGAGTTCACTAAGATCATCATCCAGTGCGTCCTTCACTATAACCGCTTCAACCGGCAGCCCGACAGGCTCACTCAAGAGATGATGAACGACGGTGTCGACCCGACGCCGGTAGGTATTTGGACTTGGGCGTTGGAAAATGGCCACGTCGAACCAAACAATCATCCCGACGAGCTGGTCTATCTCCATTTGCTTCCGCGCGAGCAAGCAACGGTGCAAAAGGGTGGTGTGCTATTCCGAGGGATGCACTATGTCTGTGATGTAGCGATCGAGAACAACTGGTTTGCGAAAGCCCGTAGCCGCGGGGTTTGGTCTATAGAGTGTTGGTATGATCCAAATTCCGCGGCACATATTTGGATCCGGGGCGACAACAAACAGTTCATCCGTTGCGATTTGCGTAAGTCCGATCACAAGTATGCTGATTATCGATCCGATGAAATTTTCGACCTGCTCGAAGCTTACCGCCAGGCTCCACCGGCTCATAAACGCGCTGAGTTGGAGAGTCGGATTTCGCTTCTAGAGGAGGTTAATCAAATCGTCAGTGGTGCGATGGCTGAGCGAAAAGAAGAGCCAGTCCCTGCGACCAAGGCCGAGATGATTGGAAATATTCGTGAGAACCGCGCTGTTGAACGCCTCAAGGAGCGGGAGACCGCCCATGTGCCAGAGGGTGTGAGGATTGACCCGCCTGGGCAGAAGGCAGAGACCGCCCCAGAACGCTCGGAGAACTTTGCCGGCCCTCGCAGCGCTCAGGTCATCGATATGCTCAAACGACTCCGCCCAGGACAAAACTAATGAAAGGCGCCCAAGTTTTCGCAAGCTACACCAAGCAGGCGATAGCGGACTACGCGGGAAATCCGCTCATCGAAGCGCTGCCACCTATCTTCTCAGAAGAGGTAGCAATCCAACTGATCTCGAATTTTCCCCGTCCTGTTGATCCAGAAGAGCTCGCCCTTGACCGTTCGACTCGGATCCACTGTATCGACCGGTTGAGGACGGTGGTTCAGCCTCTGATTGTCCACATGGATCTGGAGTCCGTATTTTCATTGCTGGTCCGACGAGGGTACGTCGGACGCAACCCGACTTCTCCAGACACTGTCAGACATCTACACTCGCTTTCGGGTGCACAGCGCTACCACGATGGATTCAAGTCCACTGCCGAAACGTTCAGTCTGGTTGGCCTTAGTGGCATTGGGAAGTCCACCGCCCTCGAAGCCATTTTGAGTCTCTACCCTCAAACGATCCGACACGAGCGTTATGAAGGAAAGCAGTTCGTTCATACCCAGATCACCTGGCTCAAGCTTGACTGCCCCCGAGATGGGTCGCTGGCAGGCTTCTGTCAGCAATTCTTCTATGCGGTCGGGCGAGCGTTAGGTGATGAGGATTACTACAAGCGGCATCGGGCTCGGAACATCAATGACTCGTTGCAACAAATGGAGCAGGTTGCGAGTACATTTTTCATCGGCGCTCTGTTGATCGACGAACTACAGAACCTGCACCTGGCGAAAACTGGGGGCAAGGACAACATGCTGAATTTCTTCCTCCATCTAGTGAACAACATCGGCATTCCCGTGGTGTTCATCGGGACAAATTCGATGATTAGCCTATTTTCGGACGTCATGCGCAACGCACGGCGTTGCTGCGGCGTCGGGGTACTCGAATTTAAACGCTTTGAGAAGGACGATGACGAGTGGCGAATGCTCGTTGAAAACCTCTGGAGCTATCAGTGGTACCAGCAGCCGGTCGAACTGACCGAAGAAGTGTTTGATGCGCTGTATGAGCATACACAAGGCGTCACCGACTTTTTGGTGAAGCTTTTGGTGCTCAGTCAGAGGTATGCGATCCAGAGTGGTTCGGAATGCGTTACCGCCGAGACAATCGCGTTGGTGAGCAACACCAAGATGCAAATATTGAAGCCAGCTTTGTCCGCCCTGCGAAGCCGAGATCCGAAACGGATGCGGCAGTTCGACGATTTGCTTCCGATTGAAGACCAACTAAGCGACATGATGGCGTTCGATGGTTTGGCTCGGCCGGAGCGACTGGCGTTGCTGCGCAGTGTCATCAGTCGCAGCGACAATAGTGCCCCAAAGCCTAATGCGGCGCCCGTTAACCCACTCAAATCGCAGCCTCCTTCGGCGGTGGCGGTTGAGACGTCAGAGGCACAGGCGTTAAGTGAAAGTGAAGACTCCATTGAGGCGTTGAAGAGCGCCGGTTGGATAAACAGAGATCTATTTGAGTTCTCTCCGTTGTATCGGAAGGGGTGAATAAAAGGTGACGAAATGGGGCTCAAATTCCATTTCTTTCCGGCCGTGTTTCACGATGAGACGCTTCACAGCGTCCTTTCAAGATACGCCCGGCTCTGTGGCGTACGTAGCTGCGGAGCAGTTTTCGATGGAGCGCAGTCCGCAAACTTCTTCTCGCAGAACGTGGCTTTTCCATGTCGACTAGCTGAGCTTGCCGAGGCGCTGCCGTGCGGCACAGGCTTATCGCTAGCCGGGGTTATAAAGCGCCATACGCAGCTGCCCTACTACGAACCTTTTTTGACCCAGCAACAAGTGGACGACGCCAATACCTTGATGGCGGGAAATGGCGAGGGGTTGATGCTAAGGTTGGGGTTAATCGCGAGTCGACTCGAGTTCGCTTCGAGAGTGCGATTGTGCTTCGACTGTATCAACCAGGACATGGCCTGTGTGGGAGCAGCGTACTGGCACCGTGTGCATCAGCTTCCAGGCGTTTTGATCTGTCCACACCATGGAACCCCGTTGAAGTTCCTTGATTACCGCTGGTTGAGCCGAAATTCTCGAAGAATGCACTTGCCGGACGATGAGGACGTTCAGTCTCACTCCATTTCGTTAGACATCCCTCAAAATCTACAAAGTGCTCTGCACGAAATAGCACGGCGTTCGATGCAGGTGCTTGAGACCGATGTTCCTCCATTATCTCCTGATGCGATTCGATCGGTGTTTCTGGATAGCGCTATTGCCTTGGAAATGGCTTCCGACACTGGTCGGCTGCACTTAGGCAGATTGGCGCGGCACATGTCTGCGTTCTTTGAGGCTCTCCCCTCCTTAGGGGAGTACTCGATACTGAGCAAATCGTCTGCGGATATACCGGCGGCCTGGGTTGTGAAGCTTTTGCGTAAGCCGAGGGGCACCCATCATCCGCTGAAATTTATCCTGCTGGCCTGCGCGCTGAAGGTCGACATGGAAAGGATACTGCGGCAGAACGGGCCTATTACCGGGCCGCTTAACCGAACAGGCAATACCGAAACTTCTAGGGATAGCGCGGCCAACGGACCTCAAATCCATGGGGCAAGCGCCAATGAGTATATGAGTGAGGCATCTGAAGCGATCTGGACGCGGGCACTCTCGGGGGCTGACGCGAAGACCATAGCGTCAGAAACGGGGAGCTCGGTTGCGTGCGTTTACCGAGCGATACGCACGATTTCGGATGGACCAGGCCGATGGAAAGAGGCGAGGCTTTCGAAACAGCTGGGTGATAGGAGGAATCGATTTGAGGGGGACTACATAGCTCGCCTAGCTCATGAGTGTCGAGATTATGTGTGGCTTCATCGAAACGATCGGCAATGGCTGTCCGAGCGTACACAAGAGCTAGGTAAAGCCCACAGACCATGTGGACAGCAGGCAGAAAGATTCAAAGACCTCGACCGTAACCTTGCCAACGAAGTGGTTCAATGCGCTGAAATGTTACGAACGCTTCCAGGAAAACCTGTCCGTATCTCACGGACAAAAATAGGCAGAGAGCTTCATATGTTGTCTAGGTTTGAAAAACAGCTCAACAAGCTGCCGCACTGTGCAGCTGCCCTAGCAGCCGAATGCGAAACCCTGGATGCATTCCATAGGAGGCGTTTGAGCTGGGCAGAGCGTAAGCTAAAACTGGACGGCAAACCAATTACTCAATCATCGATATATCGAACAGCGTGTATCAGAAAACCGCGCACAGGGGGACTGCATTCTGATTCTCGTATGGATATTGTTCTGTAACTCCGTCGCCAGAAGCCCCGTAAATGAGCAGTGCGTAGATTCCCTGTGTGAGGTTTTGGCGAAGCAATACACGAAGGGTATTTATATGTGTTCGGTATTATATTGTGAAACCGAATAAAAATGGGCTGATTTTTTAAAGTAGTAGTTGGTGGCTGTTAGCTACTGTGTTGCGTTCATAAAAATCCTTGCCTGGGTACAGGGTGATATGTGATAAAAGTACTCCTTCACAGGACTTGCGTCCTACCTGAACCCACGCTAGAAAGTCGGCTAATCATGTCCAGCATTCTTTTTTTTCCAATATCGATGCCCGACGAGACCCTGTTATCTCGTATTACGAGGTACCATTTTTTGTCCGGAAACAAAACCGAGGCAGAAACGTTTCGTGATCTTTTTGACGTTGCCCCATTTCAACTTTCGTTTATACCAAAGCAATTAGGGAATCTTGCGTCTCGATTACCTGGAGTTAAAGAAAGCAACTTTAATGAATTGCTTGAAATTAATACTTATTTTCCTGCATACAAGCCTTTTATAGGGTTATCAAAAGACCCATCTAAGGAACGGGACAGAGTTTTGTCAGATGTTGCTCGTGTGCCTAGGTGGGAGGGCACTAAAAATAGCAGAGCAAAGATTTGCTTAGCCTGTGTGCAAGCCGACATCATAGAGTCAGGTTACGCATATTGGCACCGAGCTCATCATGTACCGGGCGTTACGGCCTGCTGGCGGCACGGCGAGGAACTTCTTCAATCTTGTCCGAATTGTTCTCACCCTTTCTTTCGTAGAAACAAGTTATTACCTAATTTAACCGAAGATTGTGTTTGTGGGTGGAACGCTATTAAACCTGCGAACCGTTTACTAGCCTCATCTGAAGAACGAGAGTACGCAGTTTTTGTAAATGATATTCTGCAACGCAATCTGCCATCGGTGGATTATAAGATTTTGGCTGCCTATTATCGACGTCAAGCAAAGAAGCGTGGGTTTGTTCATGGGAATCTGATTGGCACTGCTAAATTATTTAGCAGTATTCGTGATAAGTTTGGCGATGATACTATTTCGAAAATTGACCTAGCATACGCAGCCGGTATCCGACGTCAATGGATTCGGCTATCGACAACAAGAGGTCAAATCGATATGCCGCTGGCGCGGCATCTTCTAATATCTCTACATCTATTTGGTAGTGCAGAAAAATTTGAGAAATGCTTGGCAGAAGAGTCTCTACTTACTAGCTCGGCAAACCCGACGGTTCGTCTAAAAGAGAAAGCTTTGCCAGAAAGTAAAAAAAAGGCTTATCGAGAAAAAATCTCAATACTACTTGAGGTTAAGCCAGGTATTGGTATGGACTATCTTTGGGTCAATGCTTATCAAGTAACACGCTGGCTCAACGAAAACGATAAAGACTGGTTATTGAGTGAAATTACAAGGGACGTAAAGCAGAAGAACAGTGTCGAGTCGGTGGTGAGCGATGAGGACGAAAAATACGCAACTATTCTTAAAGAAGGCGTTGAGAATTTGTACCGCATCGCCCAAAAACAGGTTCGAGTAAATATCGGTAACATGCTTGCACTTTTGCCGCGAAAAGTAAGTAGGGAGCGTGCGACTCGTAAGTCTTTTCCGTTGGTGTCAGAACAACTTGAGCTTCATCTAGAATCTCTTTGGCATTTCCGGTTACGGAGAATGATATGGACGATGTCGGAGATCGCGAGGCTTAAGTTACCCCCAAACAGCTCCAGCTTAAAATTATTGACTACAGTACCTCATGTGGCTTGCCAAGCTCTCATAAATCACTTCGAGTGGGATTTAGACAACATGGTTAAGGAAGGTATTGATGGTGAAGTTATGCTTAGAAATACCGGCGTCTCGCGGCAATGGGAAGGGCCACCAGGTTATGATATTCCCATGGGTGGCAATGCATACATGGAGATGATCGCGTCCAATTCAAAGCTCTAGTAGATATTTTTATGGAATGGCACAGTACTGCTGTGGATCCGATGATCTCTGAGGCGTATTGCTGGGCAGTGGATGTCACTATTTATACCGACGCCAATTGCATATCGACGGGGCATTGGACGCGCCGATATCGCCCCACTCAATGCCGCAGACGTCAGCATTCATGACGCCCCGGCTTCACTCCCATTTGCACCGATCCCGAAGTGGGATTCAAGCATGGGCAATGGTATGACGTCGGTAACTGGCGTAAGCCACTCCAGCCGGCGACACCACCGATCGAAATAGTGGTGTTCAGTGAGGCGAGAGATACGTAGAGCTGTAGGTCTTGAAAACGTGAACCCGCGATCAGAGGTATCGCGGGGTGAATCAGACCATAGCGACCGGGCTAAGCATCAGCTTTCGAGGAGATGAGTCAAATTTTGCGTGCTGTTCATCGCGTTTAGACTAGGCGCTTTACGCGCAGCTATGCTGACTGGTGTGATTGATTATTCGACTCGATTTTTGAGGTGAGTCGGAGGGACGAATGAATCTGGCGGGCCTAGTCGAACTGCTTTCCGGTGGCGAAAGATTACCTGGATGTGAGCTAGCTCATTCAGACGCCGTGGCTCTGGTCGGATTTTACTTCCCTGGACGCGCCTATTGCCTAGTCGCTGATTGGACAGTGGTTGATATAGCGGTCTCCCCCCGTCAGTTAAAGGCCGTTGTGAGAAGAGGAGTCACTCCCACTTTGGTCAACGCTTTATGTGTTATCCACGATAGCAAAGGACGTTTCCCTCGCGGTCATTGGGTAAGAACTTCATTGGGGGTTTCGTTCACCCATGATTGCCTGTTCGAGACAAAAAACACCGTTTATGTGTTGATGGGACCCGGTCGAAGGGTACGAACAGACCTGGACGTCGCGCAGAGCCTGTACTGAAAGTCACTGGTGCGCAATGTGGCAGTCATCGACGTTCAGCGTTTTAGGTTTCGTCCGCCTCAGCCATCCCTATATTTTTCCGGTGCTTACCAAGACATAGTGTTGGCCACGTATCAGCAATCGCCCCCTAGAACCTGGCTGTATAAGGGGTGGCCTGTCTACTTCAGAGGAGCCGAGCGGCGTGCTTGCTATAATTCAAACGAATGATTCACACTCCCAGAATCCATCGGCGATGGCGGTGGTTTTCTAAGGTTAAGCGCAAATTCTAGCGGAGTGGCAACACATGACCATGCCCTGCGAGCGTACCCGGAGTATCGTCCAAACAGGCGAGTTCTTGCGTGAGCTGTCCAGAGATCAGACCCTCCCAGAATCTGTTCGTCAGCAGGCAAAACGCCTCCTGCGGCATTACCCAGAACCATGGGTGATCTTTGGGATCGGCTCCTTCGAAGAGTTGCTTCAAACAAAGGATCCGAGCGATCCAACGCGAGAGTTCGCGATAGTGGTCCACACTCCCCAGTTGAGCTCCAGCACTGACGGATAAGGTTGGAAAAACTTCCTCAGACTGAGTCTATGATAGAGACCATGGTCTGTGGCAATCCGAGATGGTGCTGTCCGCGCTTCAACGCTCCGACCCTCGTGTTGATGAACGGTATAGATCATTATGCTGTATGTATGTACAGTTAATGGGTTCTTACGGTCTTACTCATTGCCTAAGTGTTGAAGCCCTTGGGCGGTGTCACGTGCCGAGATAAGCCCTGAAGTTTGTTGGGTAAGGTGTTATTTTCAGTGATTCCATATTGATACTATCGGAACGGAATTCGACCTATGATCACACTGAAAACTGCCATTATTCACAGCTTCAAGAAGCTGGCCAAGACCAGCTATATCTCCGAGGTGGTCAAGAAGGATGTGGCGCTCGATACTGAAAATCCTGCGTTGCATTTTCTGGTCAATGGCATCCACGGCCTCATCGGCAAAGAAGGCAACAGCGTGGTCTATGGACAGTTTGCCAATGATGACCGTCAGGGGCCGTTTCCAGAGCGCTTCACCGCGTTCGTAGAAGTACAAGATGATAAAGCGCAATTTATCGACTTGACCCACTTGGCAATGGACCAACTGGTGGAGCAAGCCGGTAATCAAGTCTTGTCGACTGGTGGACACATCCTTTGCGCCCAGTACACCTCGGGCGCAACCGACTTTTTCCTGGTCGCCAGCATGAAGGAGCGCGGTGGTATTCAGCTGGACGAAAACTATGTGCCGAAGGAAATTCAAGAAGTCGATCTCAACAAGGTTCAGCAGGCCGCCAGGATCAACTTGGCTAGCTTCGTGGCCATAAAGGCTATGGCTGCTGCGGCCGCTGCTGCGCCTGAGCAGAATGAGGATGACGCGGAGGATGAAGTGGATTCAACCTACCTGTGCTTCATCAGCCGCGGCCGTGATAGTCAGGCATCTGACTATTTCATTTCTGCACTGGGTTGTGCGAAAGGAGTGGCCTCCGGACGCGCTACCAAAAATGCCATTGATAACATTGCCCGGTTTTTTCGCGACAACAAAGCGTTAAAAAGCTTTGGTTATAAGGCCAAAGAGGCGGTGATCAAATATCTGGAGGAGCAGTTGGCCGCAGGCAAGTCCGCGCGCCTGGACGCCATCTGCCACGTCGCTGTCGCACACGTACCCGCTGACTTAGTGGATGAAATCGTTGGGTTGAAGGATATTTGAATAGTGAGAAACATAAGGTGCCGGACGACTTTACGGTCAATGCGAAATCGCTGAAAGAGAAGACCCGTATCAAGGGGGACGCTGCTAACTGGTCGTTGCAATTCGAGCGTGGAGCGTTAGGTAAGGATCCGGCCGCAGACGTTTACTATGATGAGGGGCGGAAGAAGTTGACCCTGTCCAATCTGACTGCCGAACTGGTTGGTGTGATCGAGAAAGAATTGCTGGCTAGGGCTGGCTAAAAATGTTTTCCAATGTGGTAGCTCTCTACCGTGCCCTCGGAGCGCCCACCATTGAGGATGGGGTCATCCGCTATGAGGGGAGGCCAACGCCCGACATTATCGGTGCGTTGCGAATGTGTGATGACCTGCCCGCAGCCTATGGCAAGTTCGAGCATTGCTCTGAAGAAGCTGACTCTCTCGATATTGAGTTTCGCTTGCCATCGAACGAGTCGGGCCGGTTCTACCCGAACTTAGGCGAGTTTGTCGCTCGCAATGGCTCATTGGGCAAGGGCCAATTTCCGAGTAACGTGTACATTGTTGAGCTCAGTTGGGCGGATAGTGATGACACCGAACCTTCGGCGATTAAGGCGCTCAGGCGCGTCTGCCGGCTGATCGAGCTGCTTGCACTGCTAGCGATCGGCGTCGACAAAGACAGCAGTCCAGATGGTTATAACCTGTTTTTTGCCTTGCCTCCTGATGGGGCTAAGCCTCCGAGAACTTTTCTGTTGCCTACCCAGGTTGACGTCAAGGTTCTTGACTATGAGCTCAACCACCTGAGCTTGTTGGAAGAAATACTCAATCGAAAAAACGAAAACAAGGCGCACCTCTCCGAACGAAAATTGATGATTCGGATGGCGGTGGCGAGCGTCATCGAGAAGTTTGAGAGCGAGCCGAATCTGTTCTTGGTGATCGTGCGGGAGTGGCGGGAGGTCCTCGCCACGTACCGTGCGAATCTGCAAACCTACGTCTATAGCTTCTCGTTTGAGAGAGCCCGGCGCGAGGTGGCCCAGGCTGAAATCGACTATGGCACTAAGCTTAGCGGGGTACTGGGCGACATCGCGGGCAAGATGCTTGCCCTGCCGATATCGTTGGCGGGTCTGGTTGTGCTGGAGAAAACAACCTCAAAATTCGAAGGTTTTATTCTTGTCCTTGGGCTGGCAGTGGTCTCTGTGGTTCTGCTTGCGATCTTGCACAATCAAATGCTGCAAACAGAGCGCCTGCTACACAGTTTCAATGTCATCTTCGATGATTTTAAGGACAAGATAAAAACCTATCCCCCAAAACTTCAGGGCTTGCTCAGGATCACCATCGACCAGGTCGACAAGCAGGGCCGAACGCTAACTGGGACCTTTCGCTTGCTGAAGGGGCTGTCCTTGCTGCCAATCGTCGGGGCTTTGCTGCTGGCCTCGATAAAATACTGGGACGATTTCGTATGGCTATTGATGACCATCCTATCGGTCGTGTTTTCCGCGCTCAACGTAGTCCCGAACTTTCTCAGCCCGTAAAGGCTTTGCCTCATTTCTATGGAAAATTTTAAGGTGAAATTGGATTAGTAAGTTCAAACTGTTGAATAATGATCCACGCTGTCTTCAATTGCTCGAGGAAAAAATTTATGCTCGCAACAAACAGGTGGCGGCTGAGCACGCAGCATCCTCAACGGAGCTGGAGCGTGCGGCGGTTTTCATAAAGGCAGCGCTTTGCGGGAAATCTGGCTTATCCCTCGGCCACGTCGTTTTCAATCGTTCAGTGATAAACGTTAAGAGAGGAAAACCCACCATTTGAAACTCCTGAGGCCATCACAGTTGGCGGTCAGCAGGAGGTTGCCACGTAGTCTACGTATTGAAGGTCCCGCGTCTTACATTAGCGACGAGAAATCCCAGATGAGCGATGAACTGAATGAGGAGGATATGCGCTTGGCGCTATTCGGCTCCCCAAAACAATCCGACCCCGTAGTACTCGCAAAGCCGCAGCCGAGTCCAACGTCCCGACTAAACTCTAAACCGCTATCACCGAAGCTGAGGGTGACACTGCATGTTACCAAGGACTTCGAAGGCGACGTGAGCGTATTCATTTATGATGCGAACACGCTGAGTACTCTTGTCGCGGAACAAGATGCAAAAAATGAAGCTAAAAAGAAGAAATTCAAATATTTCGATGTGGTCTCGGTCAAACCCATCCAGTAACTATCGTATCGTTAAAGAACGTGCTTCATTACACTGCTCTTGCTCCCTATGCAATACCACTGACCAGCCAGTTGTTTTCTTGCAGACATTCGTTTGCATGTAACTTGACCAGTATGCGCCGTAATAGGGACTGGCTGATAAAGTCCAAAAGAAACAACTCCAGCAGTATTAAAAAATACTCGGTTTTTTGAACAAGCGGATGGGAAACCTCCACAACACTACATCCTGAATATTTCCGCTATCGCTGTCTCATTTTGGTTAGCGGCGAGCGCCTTCCGGGTACAGCTATTGCCGCATCCCAACTTGACCGCGGTCACTGCTTGAATCATATAAGGCTGTGTGATGGTCAGATTGGTCAGGTGAGCCAAAAATATAAACAATCTCGGTTCGACTTCGCTGTGACGATGCATCGAGAACTGGTTTCAGCTCCTGAGCATGCGCACTTTCAGGTGTTGATTCGTGCTGCTGGTTAAGAGTACTCCTGAGAAAAGCCCTAGTAAAGGTAGAGCCACCCATCGGTTGGGGGCATGCCGAAAAAGTTAATTTTGAAAAAACAGGCGAACATTACAGAATTGTAATTGTTCAATCATCTCCCCGTTATCTTCAAATTGCAACGATACAAGTCGGCGACGATACGGGGGCAGAAACTGCTCCCGTAAACAATAATTCCAGCCGAAGAGCTTTCTAGTTCTGCCGAACCTAAGGAGTGATTAATGGATAACAATACGAAATTTTCGATGGCCGCTTTGGCGTTGGTTGTCAGTTCTGGGCCTTCTATAGTGTTTGCGGAGGAAAAGACTGGGGGGTTTATCGAAGACAGCAGCCTTACCGTGCTCAATCGAAATTTCTACTTCAATCGTGATCATCGTAACGGTCAATCAAGCCCCACGGGCAATGGCTACTCCGAAGCCTGGTCGCATGCGATTATCAGTAAGTTCGAATCCGGATTTACTCAAGGCACTGTTGGCGTGGGTGTCGATGCTTTCGCGATGATCGGGTTGAAGCTTGATACGGGTGACGGTCGTAATGGCGGTCGTAGCTCGTTCGATGTACTACCTGTCAACGGTGACGGCGAAGCTCGAGATGAATACACGAAAGTCGGTGGCGCGGCCAAAGTTCGCGCTTTTGACACTGTGGTGAAAGTCGGTGATGTATTTCCCGCCAACCCTGTCGTGGCGTCTGGCGACTCAAGGCTTCTACCGGAAAGTTTCCGGGGTGTGACCGCGACCAATACCAGCATCGAAGGACTGACTGTTCAGGGTGGTCGCCTGCATGCTATGAGTCAACCAGTCTCCAGCAATATGCGCGACAATTTCGCGACCTTCTATGCGGGCCCCGTTAATTCGCCTTGGGTCGGCTATTTCGGTGGCGACTACACTGTGAACAAGAATGTCATCGTTAGTCTTTACTCCAGCCGTCTCAAAGACGCCTGGAATCAATACTATGCTGGCACCGGGTTGAACTACTCCTTGTCTGATGAGCTTTCCGTATTCGGCGGTGTGAATTACTATAAGGCAGTTGACGAAGGGAAAAAACTGCTGGGCGAGTTCGACAACAATATTTGGAGCGCTAAAATTGGCGTGAAGTATGGTGCGCACTCACTTGCACTTTCTCACCAGCGAAATAATGGTAACGACGACTTCGACTATCTGCGTCAGTCGGATTCCATCTTTCTCGACAACTCAATCCAGTACAGCGACTTCAACTCGCCAAAAGAACGTTCATGGATGGTTCGTTACGACCTCGACATGAGCTCGTATGGCGTACCCGGCTTGTCGTTTATGACACGTTATGGTCGTGGCACCGACGCTGACTACTCCAACGCTAACGCAACATACATGCGGCGCGATGCGGACGGGAACCCGTTGACCGATCAGAAACGTTGGGAGCGCGACATCGAAGTAAAATACGTCGTTCAGACAGGTTCCTTGAAAGATATGTCTTTCCGCTTGCGGCAAGCGAACACCCGTGCAACCGCATTTGAATCGGATTTGGATGAAGTCCGTGTGATTGTTGAGTACCCACTAGCGATTCTGTAATACCTGAACGGGATGATTCGTTCTTGACGAATATCCCGTTTTCGATAGAAAGATTTCAAAAATGTAATTTTTCAATCATCTCCACGTTAACTTAAATTGCTTATAGTGAGTGGGAGTTAATAGGAACCTAGCTAGCGCATCTGGTTGGATTCCTATAGACAAGTAGCTAGTCTGTGAAAATCTGAAACTCATTGCTGTTCAGTTAAAGCTCCAAGCTCACCTTTAGAAGCTCCTTTGGAAAAAGGTGAATTTTTAAGACGTCCCTCGGGACGTCTTTTTTATGCGTGCGCCAGGCATGGCGCGTTGCGCGCAAGCGCAACCAGCTTGGCTGTGTGGCCTCGCTGGTGACTTGGAGGTGAAAGTCCTCTACACACCCGGCAAGGGGAAGTGTTAGCCAGAGGCAAGGGTGTCGCGGGTGACCGCGAATCTGAAGGAAGCCCGAGGCAAAATGCTGGCCTGACGAACAGCAAGCGGATAGAGGCGGCGCAGCGGGGTAAAGGGGCGTGTTTCCCTAAAGCCCAATACTTGCACGGGACGCTGCGACGTAGATCCGACAGGCATAAGCAGGAAGGTCGCGCGAATTACCCTGGGAGATCTGCACGTTTGCCACAGTGCTACCGAGCGTCGAGAGGCGACGGGATGAACGTGCAGAAGTCAGCCGAGGCCGTAGTAAGTGGCGAATAAACCCGTCACCAAGGGCCGAACAAGTTATGCCGCCAGTAGGCGTCAAAGTCTCGTTGAATACCGAAATGCAGAAATTTCTCCAAGAGAAGACTGTTACTCCGAGTCCCGGACAGTATCCGAGGATGACGGCTGACAGCGCACAGGTATCGGCGGCGTCTGTGACGTGGACGAACGCGGAGCCGGACACGCTGATGGAGCAGGTGCTTGTACCGGCCAACCTTAGGCGTGCGTATCAAGGCGGCCCGCTCTCGCCGTTGCTGTCGAACATCCTGCTCAACGAACTCGACCGCGAACTGGAACGGCGAGGCCATCGCTTCGTGCGTTATGCCGACGACGCGAACATCTATGTGCGCAGTCAGCGAGCTGGCACGCGGGTGATGGCCGGTGTTGAGCGTTTCCTGAATCAGCGCCTGAAACTGACGCTGAACCGGGAAAAGAGCCACGTAGCACGGCCTTGGGTCTGCGACTATCTGGGTTATGGGATGAGCTGGCATCAGCAACCGAGGCTGAGAGTGGCGACGATGAGTCTGGGTCGCTTGCACGACCGGTTAAGAGACCTGCTGCGCGGGGCGCGGGGCCACAAGATGGCGAATGTCATCGAACGAATAAACCCTGTGCTGCGCGGGTGGGCAGGCTATTTCAAGCTCAGTCAGAGCAAACGGCCACTTGAGGAAATTGACGGCTGGGTACGACGCAAACTTCGCTGCGTCGTCTGGCGTCAATGGAAGCGGCCCTCAACGAGGGCACGTAACTTGATGCGCCTGGGGCTTAGCGAAGCTCGCACCTGCAAATCAGCCTTCAATGGCCGAGGCCCATGGTGGAGCTCGGGAGCATCTCATATGAATCAGGCGCTGCCGAAGAAGCTATGGGATCAACTTGGGTTGGTCTCGGTACTGGATACGATAAACCGGCTTAGCCGCATAGCTTGAACCGCCGTATACGGATCCGTACGTACGGTGGTGTGAGAGGACGGCGGATGTAAATCCGCCTCCTACTCGATCCGTTAAAACACGAGCATATAAAAAACGCCCGATACCTCTAAGTGTTGAGGTTAATCGAGCGTTATAAATCCCTCTGACAGCAGCATAGCTGCTAGCCGCCTCGTTTACGACACTCTCCAGCCACAGTGTACCTAATTGTATTTAGCTGTCCTTTTGAATCTTCATAGGTCATTGCGGCGGGCACCACTGCGCAGACTTTTGCAGGCCGCACCACACTGATAACCTTCACAACATCCACCTTCATCCCGTACTCGTATTCTTTCGACACAGGGGCGCTTTTCCCCTGGCTAATTGCATACTGCTCCATGGCTTTAGCATTCGCCACCATCATCTTTTCAAAGGCTTTGTCTCCTCCCCCTTCCGCCAGTACGAGAGAGGATAACGTCAGAGCTCCAGCGAAAGTAATAATACTCATGAACTTCATATTTAGTACCTCATATATTAACTGTTACAAGGATATCAATTCGAACATTGCGATGGCGTGGCGGCTAGGTTACGAATGTGTAATAAAGCCGTAAAAAAAACCGCCGCCGGAAACCGGAAGCGGTTTTTTATACGCAGTACTACTACATTTTACCTGTCTCATCTTTAGCATCACTTGAAACCACGGGAACGCTCTTCCCTTCTCTAGCAACATATGCCTCCATTGCCACATCTCGCGCCGCCATCATTTTTTCGAAGGTTCTGTCCCCCCCACCTTCGGCTAAAGCAACTGAAGAAAGGATTAAAGCACCCGCAAGAGCGCAGATTTGAGCAATTTTCATACTGACACCTCATATAGTTAACGCTAGTAGGGTATCAATTCGAACCTATCAACACGGTGGCGCCAAGATTACAGATTCGTTATGTAGCTCACATAAAAAAGCCCACTATCGAATCTCGATAGTGGGCTTTTAAAACTAAAGAATTATACGGCTTCTATTTTATCGTCTTCGTCTTCGGCTTCTTCCTCGTCTCGGCGGTGCGCCCATTGATAAAGCGCAGGCAATATCAGCAGGGTCAACGCAGTTGAGGATAGGATGCCCCCGATCACCACGGTAGCCAGGGGTCTCTGGACCTCTGCCCCCGTTCCGGTGGCCAGTGCCATCGGAATAAAGCCAAGAGAGGCCACCAGAGCTGTCATCAACACTGGGCGCAACCGGGTAAGAGCCCCTTCATTGATTGCGGAACTCAACGAATGTCCTTCCTCCCGAAGATTGCGGATGAACGCAATCATCACCAGACCATTCAGCACCGCCACGCCCGACAACGCGATGAAACCAACACCTGCCGAGATCGACAGCGGGATGTCTCGGAGCCATAAAGCCATGACTCCCCCCGTCAACGCGAATGGAATACCGGTGAACACCAATAGGCCATCCTTGAGGTTGTTGAACATCATGAACAAGAGTGCGAACACCAAGAGCAGGGCCACCGGGACTACAATCTGTAGTCGCTTGGCAGCGGATTGGAGCTGCTCGAACTGTCCTCCCCAGTTGGTCCAGTAACCGGCCGGGATCTGCACTTCTTTATCAATGGCGCTACTGGCCTCCTGTACAAATGAGCCGATATCACGCCCACGCACGTTGGCGCTGACGATCACCAGACGTTTGCCGTTTTCACGACTGACCTGGTTAGGTCCCAACACTAGATCGAGGCTAGCCACCTCTGAAAGAGCAATAAACCCGATCTGATCGGCATTGGTGTTAAGCAGCGCCGGTACCGGGATTAGCAGTGTGGACAATCCCTCGAGATCCTTACGCATGGCGTCGGATAAACGCACCACCATGTCGAATCGGCGGTCTCCCTCATACATCGTACCGGCTTGACGACCACCGACCGCCACCGCAATGGTGTCTTGTACGTCGCCAACGTTCAGTCCGTAACGGGCGGCTTTGTCACGGTCGATGTTGATGGTCAGTACCGGCAGTCCCGACGTTTGCTCGACTTTGACCTCGGAGGCACCATTGATCTTCTGCATGGACGCGGCAATTTTTGCAGCGGTGCTGTTAAGCACCGCCATGTCATCACCGAAGACCTTCACTGCCACATCACTGCGTACGCCTGAAATCAGCTCGTTAAAACGCAATTGAATAGGCTGAGAAAGCTCATAGTTGCTTCCGGGCATGGCGGCTGTAGCTTTTTGGATATCGGCTATCAACGCCTCCCTGGATTTATTCGGATCAGGCCATTGATTCTTCGGCTTGAGCATCACGTAGCTGTCAGAGATGTTTGGTGGCATTGGGTCTGAGGCAATTTCTGCTGTACCAGTACGAGCAAACATCCGCTTGACCTCCGGTACCTTTGCTAACACAAGTCTTTCCAGACGTTGCTGCATTTCTACCGATTGCGTCAGGCTGGTACCTGGTACACGCAGTGCTTGCAACGCGAAATCCCCTTCACTGAGGCTCGGCACAAACTCGCTGCCCATTCGACTGGCGACCACACCGCACACCGCGATAACGGCTAGTGCTATGGCGAATGCCATTGATCGATGGCCCATGACCCATTCTAGCGCTGGCGCATACACCCGACGGGCGCTACGCATGATGATGTTCTCTTCTTCCTTGACCTTACCGGTGACGAACATCGCAATCGCCGCCGGGACAAAGGTCACCGACAACAGCATCGCGCCGAGCAAGGCAATCACCACAGTAAACGCCATCGGATGAAACATTTTTCCTTCGACGCCGGTGAGGGCAAAAATCGGTAGGTACACGACCATGATGATCAACTGGCCGAAAATCAGCGGTCGGCGTGCTTCCTTGGCCGCCGCGAACACTTCGTGAAAGCGTTCGGAGCGGGTGAGGATGCGTCCGTGGTGTTGCTGTGCATGGGCCAGACGACGGATGGCGTTTTCGACAATGACCACCGCGCCATCAACGATGATGCCAAAGTCCAACGCTCCGAGGCTCATCAGGTTGGCGCTGACCTTGTTGGTAAACATGCCAGTGAATGTGAATAGCATCGCGAGCGGGATCACCATGGCAGTAATCAGAGCCGCGCGAATGTTGCCAAGGAACAGGAACAGAATCGCGATCACCAGGATCGCACCTTCAATCAAGTTCTTCTTAACGGTGGCAATTGCCTTGTCCACCAAATTGGTACGGTCATAGACGGTGACTGCCACCACCCCTTTTGGCAGTGAGCGGTTGATTTGCTCAAGCTTGCTAGCAACGGCTTGGGCCACGGTGCGGCTATTCTCACCGATCAGCATGAACACTGTGCCGAGCACCACTTCACGACCGTTTTCGGTCGCTGCCCCCGTGCGCAATTCACGGCCGATGTCCACGGTTGCGACGTTCTTGACACGGATGGGCGTACCGTCGACGTTGGCCATGACGATATTGGCGATATCTTCGGTGGTCGCTACTTGGCCAGGTGCGCGAATCAGTAACTGTTCGCCACTGTGCTCGATGTAACCGGCACCGACGTTGGCGTTGTTGCGCTCCAGCGCTGTAACAAGGTCAGTCAGCGTAAGCTTGTAAGCCGCCAAGCGTTTTGGATCGGGCGCAATCTGGTACTCCTTGGCGAACCCGCCAATGGTATTGATTTCGGCGACCCCGGGAACATTGCGCAGCTGAGGCTTGATGATCCAGTCTTGGATCACCCTCAGGTCGGTCGGCGTATAGGGACTGCCGTCCTCCTTGACGGCACCTTCTTCAGCCTCGACCGTCCACAGGAAAATTTCACCCAGACCGGTTGAGATCGGCCCCATGACGGCTTCCACCCCCTCGGGTAGTTGCTCCTTGGCCACCTGCAACCGTTCGTTGACCAATTGTCGGGCGAAGAACAGGTCAGTGCCTTCCTTGAAGATCACTGTGACTTGCGACAAACCCGAGCGTGACAGCGAGCGAGTTTGTTCTAGAGCCGGCAAACCAGCCATTGCAGTTTCGATGGGAAACGTGATGCGCTGCTCGGTTTCCAGTGGTGAAAAACCTGCTGCCCCTGTGTTGATTTGCACCTGGACGTTGGTGATATCGGGAACGGCGTCGATCGGCAGCTTCTGGTAGCTGGCTATACCGAGGCCGGCCATGAGGAGAACCGCGAGCAGCACGATGATGCGCTGCTCGATGGCAAATTGGATCAGGCGTTCGAACATGAGAACCTTCTCGTGGAAGTGGCGGATCAGTGGGCGTGTTCAGCCGAGGCTTTACCCAGTTCTGATTTCAGAATGAAACTGCCGGCAGCGGCGACTTGAACACCGGGCTCCAGGCCCTCCGTGATCTCGACCAGACCCGCCGAACGGCCACCTGTCTCCACTGGCTGAGCTTTAAACCCGTCGTCCGTTCGAACGAAAACAGTTTGCGTGTCCTCGACCGTCTGGATAGCCGCTTCTGGTACTGCGACCTTTGTTTGCCGAGTATCAGTGTCAACCTGCACGGTCACGAATAGCCCGGGACGCCATGCACCTTGTGGATTGGCCAAGGTCACGCGGACCGTGGCTGTACGAGTTTGCTCGCCCAACAAACTGCCGACATAGGCCACGGTTCCAGTGACTTCGGCATTCAGTTCCGACGCACTGACCGTGACCGACTTGCCCACCAGTACCTTGTTTAAATCCTTTGGCGAGACACCAAAGGTCACCCACACACGCGACAAGTCGGAGAGGGTGAAGGCATTAGTGGTTTCGCTGACAACCTCACCGAGGCCCAAGTGTTTCTCAACGACAACCCCGTCAAACGGCGCACGCAATTCATATCGGTTACCCCCGCTGGTGACCGAGCTGCCACTGAGTACGCTGATTTTTTGTCGAGCATTGCTGAGGGCGATTTCGGCTTCTTGCAAAGCCTGGCGGGCTTGCAGGAAATCCTGTTCGGCAGAGATTTTGTCCTGCCATAACTGTCGCTCTCGCTCGTAGGTAGTACGGGCCAACTCAAGACGACGTTGCGCCGCGGCTTGTTCACTACGCTGATCAGAAATTTGTTGGCTGGCGATCACGGCCAGCAACTGGCCTTTTTTCACCGGTTGACCAAGATTGACATGGACCGACTCGACGACACCGGGTACACGGGGCACCACATGTGCAGTGCGGTCTTCATCAAAACGGATTTCTCCAGGAAAGGGCAATGAAAGGCTAATACTCTGCGCCTTGGCTTCGACCAACTGGATGCCGGCTGAGCTGATCTGCTCTTCGCTCAGAGTCAAGTGACCTTCTTCCGCTTCGCCTTCGGCGTGTTCGCCCTCGGCTGATTTTTTGCCAGTAGTTTCATCGCCGTGATCGTCATGGCCTTTGCCCTCCTGAGCCTGAGCCTGAGCCTGAGCCTCGGCTGAGGGCACCGATGGGCTGCCCATCCACAACGAGCCGATGCCTATACCCAACGTCAAGGTCAGTGCAGTGACGAGAATTAGTTTTTTATCCATGGAAACTCCCTGCGCAGCCCAGTCGGCAGTCACGGATTACCGTGGTATTGCGATGCTGAGCAGCGGTAAAAAAAGCGTTATATGAAATTCACGGAGTGCGAGTGAGAAGGGCGACATCTCCGAAAATTCGCTCGATGCGCACCCAGGCGTCTGTCGCCTCGGCGATAGCCTGGATGTATTGCGTGCGGGCGCTAATCAAGGTGCGCTGAGCATCGAGTACGTCGAGGAAGTTAAACTTGCCCATTTCGAAACCTCGGGTAGCGGTGTCGACGGCACTTTTCGCGGCAGGCAGGATGGTTTGATTGAACGACGCGACTTCAGTGTTAGCCGTCATCCACTGATCCAGGGTGGTCTGGATTTCTGTGCGCAGGCGTAACTCACTGGCGTTACGAAGGTCGCGGGCTTGATCGGTACGGCGGGCAGCGGCTAGTACGTTGCCCTGGTTACGGTTAAACAATGGGATGGGCATAGACAGCCCCACGACATTCACCCGCTCGCGCTCGCGCTCGTCGTATTGGCTCCCGATACTCACGGTGAGGTCGGGAATTCGCTGAGCCTTCTCCAGGCCAAGGGAGGCTTCCCGCTGATCTATTTGCAGTTTTGCCAATCGTAGTTCCGCGGTTTCACCTATGCGATTAAGCAGCAGTGACGAATCCGGTACGGTTGGCATCGACCGGCCTGGATCACCCACAGACACGAATGCAGGCAAAGGCGCGCCCATGACCTGAGCGAGTCGCTGGTAGGCACTGGCCTCATCCCGCTCAGCCCGCCTCAGCTCCAGACGCACTTCTGATAGCTGAACCTCTGCGCGAGTACCTTCAACGGGTGAGGATTTACCACTCTTGATGCGACCTTGAGCTACACGCAAACCGCGCTCGGCGAGCTCAAGTGATTGACGTGATAACAGCAGCCTTTGCTGAGCCGTCGAGGAGCTGTAAAACGCCTGAATGACATCGGCACGCAGAACATTGCGTTTGCGGTCCAATTCAATACCGGCCGCGTCTTGAGCTCGACTGGCCACCTCGATCCTAGCCCCGCGCTTACCGCCAAGCTCGATCGGCTGGTTGATCATTACCGTCGTAGTGCGCGAGTTTCGCCGAGTATCTTCAGCCTCCCAGGAAACCTCAGGGTTAGGGATCAACCCTGCCTGCTGTCGCTCTCCCTGAGCAATACCAGTCTCCCATTGAGCGGCCGCCAGATCAGGGTTATTGGCAAAAGCGGTTTCAAGCGCCTGATCCATTGTTAGCATTTGAGCGGTCGCCGCAAACAAAGGACTAGTCAAAAGCGCAAGGATCGAAATGAGACCTGCTCTTAGCATGGTCTTATGCGTGATTGGGTGAGCAATAAACTTTCTACGCCGAAGTAATTCCATCATTCCTTAAAACCTTTAAAACAAAAAGAATTTCCCATGAGGCAAATGTAATTCTCCGCACCTATCAACAAGGTGACTGAAAAATTACAAATACGTTATCCAGCGGAAAAACCTCAATTAATGCATTAGGATGAAGTCAACAAGTGCTCGCACCAAGAAACAACCCGAAACAAAAAAAGGGAGCCGAACCTAGGGAAACTCTGAAGAAGACTTCCAGATTTTGGCAAAATACCCGGATTCCACCCGCTGAGTTTCCCCATGAAGCAGATGACCTTCGCTGACGCCGAGTACGCCGGTAAGCGCAAACAAACCCGCAAAGAGTTGTTCCTGATCGAGATGGATCGGGTGGTGCCGTGGAAGGGTTTGATTGCCTTGATCGAGCCGCATTATCCCAAGGGTGAAGGCGGTCGTCCGGCCTATCCGCTGATGGCGATGCTGCGCGTGCACCTGATGCAAAACTGGTTCGGTTACAGCGATCCAGCGATGGAAGAGGCGCTGTACGAGACCACCATCCTGCGCCAGTTCGCGGGGCTGAGCTTGGAGCGTATCCCCGATGAAACCACCATCCTCAACTTCCGTCGTTTGCTGGAGAAGCACGAACTAGCCGCCGGCATCTTGGCTGTCATCAATGGCTATCTGGGCGACCGAGGGCTGTCGCTGCGCCAAGGCACGATCGTCGATGCCACGCTGATCAATGCGCCGAGTTCGACCAAGAACAAGGACGGTAAGCGCGACCCGGAAATGCATCAGACCAAGAAGGGTAACCAGTACTACTTCGGCATGAAGGCGCACATCGGTGTCGATGATGAGTCGGGCTTGGTGCACAGCGTGGTGGGCACGGCGGCCAACGTGGCCGATGTCACCCAGGTCGATAAGCTGCTGCACGGCGATGAGAACATGGTCGGTGCCGACGCGGGTTACACCGGCGTCGAGAAACGCCCTGAACATGAAGGCCGGGAGGTCATCTGGCAGATCGCCGCCCGCCGTAGTACTTACAAGAAGCTTGATAAGCGCAGTGCTTTGTACAAAGCCGCGCGCAAGATTGAGAAGGCCAAGGCTCAGGTACGAGCCAAGGTCGAGCATCCGTTCCGGGTGATCAAGCGCCAGTTCGGTTATGTGAAGGTGCGCTTCCGTGGTCTGGCGAAGAACACGGCGCAACTGGTGACGCTGTTCGCGCTGTCGAACCTGTGGATGGCGCGCCGACATTTACTGGCGAATGCAGGAGAGGTGCGCCTGTAATGTGGGAAATGGCTGCCGCGAGGTGCTCGCGGCGGCTAAAAACACAGAAATAAGCGGGTGATCTGAGCGTTTTTGATCGATTTGCCGCTTTTAAAATCGGCAGGGGCTGAAGTCAGCCAGAAATACACAACTACTTCAGACCATCCCTAGTACTTTAGGAGGTCAAGGAAACATGACGAACCTTGCAAAGCTTTAAAAAGACCATATTGCGAAGAAAATTAAAGATGTAGCCAGAATCGAAACATTTATACAGATTAATAAAGCCCTTAAACCATGTTTAACGAGCATCCAATCATTCCGATACATTTACCAGAGGGTGAAATCCTATGCGAATCCTTGTGATAGAGGACGAGCTGAAGACTGCTGAGTACTTACATCAAGGCCTGACTGAAAGTGGCTATATTGTAGACTGCGCATCGACCGGGGCTGATGGACTCCATCTAGCACGTCAGCAAGCTTATGATCTGGTAATACTAGACGTAAATCTACCTGAAATTGACGGTTGGGACGTTCTTGAAAATATTCGGCAGACTAGTAGCACTCGGGTAATGATGCTGACTGCAAGAGGGCGTCTGGCAGACAAAATCAAAGGATTGGATTTGGGAGCCGATGATTACCTGGTCAAGCCATTTGAATTCCCTGAGTTGCTTGCAAGAGTACGCACTTTAATGCGTCGCAGCGAACATGTTCCAGTTCCAGAGGTATTAAAAGTCGCTGACCTTGAACTTGATCAAGGCAGACATCGCGCATTCCGCGGAAAGCAACGCATAGATCTGACGACAAAGGAGTTCGCGCTGCTTCATCTGTTGATGCGTCAATCAGGAGAGGTGTTATCTCGCACTCAAATTATCTCTTTAGTGTGGGATATGAACTTTGACTGCGACACAAACGTTGTCGAAGTTTCGATACGAAGATTGAGAGCAAAAATAGATGATCCATTTGAAACAAAATTAATACATACCCTTCGTGGCGTAGGCTATGTATTGGAGGCGAGGAAATGAAACCGGTCAGCCTATCGATGCGGCTGGGGTTGACAGTTAGCATTATGGGAGCGGTACTAGTAGTGCTGTTAGCGATACTAGCTTTTTTAGCGCTTACTCACGAACTTGATTCGCGCGCAAAAAATAGCTTAGAGAAGAAGATGAGTCAGATTGAGCACAGTCTACTGATGGATATCAGTACCCGTGACATGAGTTTAAAACCACACGTGCTATTAGATCAAGTGCTGGGACACGACAATCTTAACCTGACCATCTTTGATGATGACAACATGAGTGAACCTCTGCTGAGTTTTGGAGCAGATATACCTGAAGTATCTACGAATCAAGCCGGAACAGCCGCCAGTAATAAGCTGTCGTACTACTCCCCAGCCGAAGAGTCCGGAATCCACATCCTCACCGCCTCTAAGCTCATGAAATTAAAGGATGGTGAGTTCGTATCGGTCCTACTGTCTATTGATCGCTCGAATGATGAAACGCTATTGAGCGCCTACCTGAGTTCGACCATTGTAGCGGTTCCACTGTTGCTGATTCTGATTGGTTTCAGCGCCTGGGCTATTGTGCAACGAGGCTTATCCCCCCTCCGGGAATTCCGGAAAGTTGCAGCAATGGTGTCGGCCCAGGATTTAAGTCATCGACTCTCAGTTGTCAAGATGCCCCAAGAACTCAGTGAGCTTGCTCACGGTATAAACTTCATGCTGCACCGTCTTGACGGCGGAGTTCAACAACTATCGCAATTTTCTGATGACTTGGCGCATGAGCTGCGGTCACCGATTACGAACCTTATGGGGAAAGCTCAGGTAACACTTTCTCGAGAACGCCCGGCAAAAGAGTACAAGGCTGTTTTAGAGTCATGCACCGAGGAACTAGGACGAATCACCAGAATTGTTTCAGACATGCTTTTCTTGGCCCAAGTAAGTCATCCGGCTGCACTCGTGCCGTTTGAAAGCATTTTACTAGAGGATGAAGCGCTAAAAGTCATCGACCTTTTTTCTCTATCGGCTGAGGAAAAGAGCGTTGGTATAACTGTCAGCGGATGGGGCAAAGTTTTAGGTGATCGACTCATGATTCAACGGGCTATTTCCAATCTTTTATCAAATGCCATTCGTCACTGCCCAGCAGGGCAGTCCATTGCTATAGCGATTGAAACGCAAACTGAAAAAGTCTCACTATCAATAAGTAATCCTGGGGTAGGAATTGAGCACCAGCACTTGTTCCATATTTTCGATCGTTTCTATCGTGTAGATAACAGTCGCTCACGAGCTGAAGGTGGTACTGGATTAGGGTTGGCCATTGTCCGATCCATCATGAGTCTTCACCAAGGAACGGCAGAGGTCAAAAGTATGTCGGGTCATCCGACAGTCTTTCGACTTACATTTCCAAAATATAATGCGTAAAGTAAACTAATAGACCACAAATCGGGGAAGTGTTTTTAGTAAGACTTTAACTAAAATCAAAACAAATAGAAAACAACCTAAGAGTGCGACTCCGAAATCCTTAGAGCATAGATAGGGTGGGATATTTGCACATAACAAAGCGAGATCAACTCCCCTTGGTACATCCTGCCACTCCTCCCCAACGCGTGCGGCATTAAATTGACTGCCTGTACCGTAACACTTCGAAACGATTGCCTATAGATATCAGCCAAGCGGAGCTTGGCTTCAGACTGAAATAAATGTAAGAGAACCGCGCTTTAACACACCTGCGACATATGGTCGCAAATACTTTTATTGTAAAAGCTCTTCCTCCTGTTGACCCTGTAGCAGCTTCAGGCTTGATACTGGACACTTGAGCAATGCGCGGTTTTGAGATCTTTATGATCGAATAGTTCTACATCATTTCTTAGTCGGGCATTTAAGTAAACTTCGAAATTTCATTATTCAATTCATATTACATAGGGCGGCACTACCATGCGAATGCTTGTAGTTGAGGATGAGCTTAAAACTGCCGAATACCTGCATCAGGGTTTGACTGAAAGCGGCTATATAGTAGATCGGGCGGTGAATGGCACGGATGGACTTCACCTTGCGCGTCAACAAACCTACGACTTGGTAATACTTGACGTCGATCTACCACAACTTGATGGCTGGGGTGTACTTGAGCAACTGCGCCAAAGCAGTAACACCCGGGTCATGATGCTGACCGCTCGCGGGCGCCTGGCGGACAAGATCCGCGGCCTCGACCTGGGGGCTGATGACTATCTGGTCAAGCCATTCGAGTTTCCAGAACTGCTGGCCCGGGTACGAACCTTGATGCGTCGCAGCGAACACGTTCCCGTCCCGCAGGTCTTGAAGGTCGCTGACCTGGAACTCGACCAGGGCCGCCATCGGGCCTTCCGGGGCGAACAGCGCATCGACCTGACGACCAAGGAGTTTGCCTTGCTGCACCTGTTGATGCGTCAGTCGGGTGAGGTGCTTTCCCGTACCCAGATCATTTCATTGGTCTGGGACATGAACTTCGACTGCGACACCAATGTGGTCGAGGTTTCCATCCGCCGCCTGAGGGCCAAAATTGATGATCCTTTTGACAACAAGCTAATCCATACCCTGCGCGGCGTTGGCTACGTGCTGGAGGCCCGGGAATGAAGTCGGCAAGCCTGTCGACGCGGTTGGGTTTAGCGGTGAGTATCCTGGGCGCATTGTTGGTGTTATTTCTGGCGGTTCTTGCATTCATCGCGCTAACGCATGAGTTAGATAAACTGTCAAAAGACAGCCTGAGCGAGAAAATGCGGCAAATCGAGCACAGTCTTTCGCTGTATGAAAAACCTGTCGACATCAAAATCAAACCGCACGTATTGCTGGATCAGGTGATGGGGCATGACAACCTGAACCTTACCATTTATGACCTGAAGAATATGAGGACGCCGCTCTTAAAGTCCGGCTCTGGCTTGAAGGACCCCAGGGTGGAGTTGAAGGCGGCAGGGTCTGCCACCGTCAATGTGTCGTACTCCCCAAGCATCGATGATCAGGGCCGGCACTTCCTGACTGCGTCCAGACTTATCCGCTTACCGAACGGTACGAATATCGCCGTATTGCTGTCGATTGATTGCGTCAACAATGAAGCGCTGCTCAGCACATATCTAAGCTCGACGATCATAGCGTTGCCACTGCTGCTGCTTCTTATCGGCATCAGTGCCTGGGCAGTGGTAAAACGGGAGCTCGCGCCGCTGCAGGAGTTTCGCAAGGTGGCCGCCATGATCTCTGCTCAGGACCTCAGTCACCGACTCTCGGTGGTCAAGATGCCACAGGAGCTCAGTGAACTGGCCCGTGGCATCAACTTTATGCTGCACCGACTCGACAGCGATGTTCAGCAGTTGTCGCAGTTCTCCGATGACCTGGCCCACGAACTGCGATCGCCCATTGCCAACCTGATGGGCAAGGCCCAGGTGACGCTGTCCCGGGAGCGGCCTATTGAGGAGTACAAAGCAGTCTTGGAGTCCTCCACCGAAGAGCTTGGGCGCGTAACCCGGATTGTCTCGGACATGCTTTTCCTAGCGCAGGTCAGTAATCCCGCTGCGCTGGTCCCGTTTGAGACCATTGCGCTGGAGGATGAAGCCTCGAAGGTCATCGATCTGTTTTCCCTGTCGGCGGAAGAGAAACATGTCAGCTTGAGCGTTACGGGCAGTGGGTCGACCATTGGTGATCGGCTGATGATTCAGCGGGCAATTTCCAACCTGATGTCCAACGCAATACGCCATTGTCCAGCAGGCCAAGCCATCTCAATCACCATCGAAGTCCATGCCACAGAAGTCTCGCTACTTGTAGCCAACCCAGGCGCAGGTATTGAACCTCAACATCTGCCGCACTTATTCGATCGCTTTTATCGAGTCGACACCCATCATTCTCGCACTGAAGGCAGTACCGGGCTTGGTTTGGCCATTGTGAAATCGATCATGAGTCTGCATCAGGGAGTGGCAGAGGCTAAAAGCTCCCCCGGTAATATCACGACCTTCAAGCTCGGTTTTCCAAACATCCATGGACAAGCCAGCTGGTGACACCAACCATTGAAAAAACAGCCCTTATTCACGTCATCCGTTCATTCGTGCGTGTTACGACACACACCCATAATTTGGTATTCAATAGTGTGAAGCTTTCCAGCTGAGTCCTCATAGGTCATTCGAAAAGGTACAATGTTGCAAGAGCGAATTGGTGGGGTCGTACTCACCACTTTTGCGATATCAAGCTTCATTCCATCACGATATTTCTGAACTTCCGGAGCTGTCTTGCCTTTTTGGGCTGCGTAGGCTGCCTTTTTTTTCTGATTTGCTTCCATGGCGTTGTCGTTGCGATCACCACGGCTTTCAGCGAATGTTATCGAAGACAATGATAGCGTCAGCGCAACAGCACTTAATTTTAAGCGCTCATCGCAGAGTCTCTTTGAAGTGGTTACAAAGCTGTTAAACTTACGTAAGTTTAACGAGATAAACCTTTCTGACTCATTTTAGAAAAATTACTTATTTGTAATTTCCACCCGTTAGCCTCAAAAGCTTAGTGAGGTATCAAAATCAGCCAGGCGCAGTACCGTCCCACCCAGGAGCCATTGGGGAATCCTATAAAACTGACTATTAGAGCAAATATTTGTGCATTCTGAATTTAAATTGAATGTCGATTATTTCACACAATTTCAAAATTCGAAGGATTAAGAGGGCTCATTGATCACGCGTTTCGAGAACATATCCAGCACCACGCAAGGTATGGATTAGCTTCTTGTCAAAAGGGTCATCAATCTTAGCCCGAAGCCTTCTCATTGCTACTTCAACAACATTGGTGTCGCAATCAGCATTCAGCCCCCAGACAGAGGACATGATTTGCTTGCGTGACAGCGTCGTACCAGTCTGGCGCATCAAGAGGTGTAGCAAGGCGAACTCCTTGTTGGTCAGTTCAATCCGCTGCTTGGCGCGACAGGTACGGTGTCTGCCCAGATCGAGTTCCAGGTCGCCGACACACAGCACATCGGGCAATGCCGACAATTCAGTGCGACGCATCAGAGTACGTACTCGGGCCAACAGTTCTGGAAACTCAATTGGTTTGACCATGTAATCGTCGGCGCCTAGGTCGAACCCTTTGATTTTGTCCTCCAGACTACCTTTAACGGTAAGTATCATGATAGGCGCAATAATGACCTTGCGAATGCTTACAAGTAGACCCCAATCGTCACGTTGCGGTAGGTTCGCGTCGAGCACTACAAGATCATAAGCCTGTTGGGATACTAAGCGTAAGCCATCGATTCCGCTGGCGACGCAATCAACGACGAATCCGCTTTCAGTCAGCCCCTGATGTAAATAATGGGCGGTTTTCAGCTCGTCTTCTATTATCAAAATACGCATTTTTCATAAAATCTCGATACTAAATCATAAAACTTCCTTATACGCGCACAGATAACTTCACTCACCAACCCATTCCAACATATTTGCATTGATCGATTTTAGTCAGTAAGAATTTATCACGCATTATCGAGGCTCCGCTACGCAATCGACGTAAAACATACAAACCTCCACACTAAATAGATCTTAGACTAATTGTCCGCAGCAGATGGGCTTATAACAAATTTGTAATTCTTCAGTCATCCTTCTGATAACTGCTCAACAGTACATTGAGTGTGCAAAAAATCTACGCGTCATAGGATCCTGCGGACGGGGCGACTTCTGATCGAATCCAGACACCTGAAATCGATGCCCGCAGTTTTTTTAGACCATCAAATATTTATTAGTGAACAAAGAAACAATGCGCTTTGGGGGCGTAAATCTCGTTATGCGATCTCGCATTAGAAAAATGTTGTGGGCGGCAGGTCCACTGTCTCGTGTTTCGTCGTTGATGACGGCGTCGCGACAGGAAGCCCACGTCGAGGCTAGGACAAAACCCCAAACCGCATTACTCAATAACCCAAGCCCCGTAGATGTCCAGTGGGATATCCAAACTGTCCAAACGGGGCACCAACAGACTGATTTGATCCCTAATCCAGTACTAATGGATGCCAAAGCCTTCCGCGAAAATTCGAACACCACCAACGTAAAGCTCCGTCGGACGCCGAAAGTGTGCGTCATGCGTGCACAGCAAGGTCTGATTTCAGTTCAGAGTTCGCAATGTCTGGCGGAACGAGGATGACCAGCATCCGGAAGCGGTTGACCCTGGTGGACGCTTCAACACCGATTTTGTCCTTCGGCCGCAAACTAAAAAGTATTTCGTCGGCGGCCAGCCGCACCTATCAGTCTCGTGATCTGCACAACGTCACCAAGCTACGCCTGCGGTACGAAATCCGCCTCGCTGTAGACAAGCGCTCGACGGCCAACAGAGCAACAAAGTCTACGCGGCCCCGCACCCAGTATTTCGCTTCAGCACAACTACTGGTGTTCAAGGACGAATCGAGCAGATCTACAGCCACGTCGCTTACTTGGGGGGGCACCTCATGAAAAAGATTTTCATCAGTTTGGGGTGTCTGGCGGTTTGGCTAGTCGCAGATCGCCAACTAGCTGACGAGAACGTTCAGGGTCACTGGTGCATCCACGAGTTGCACCGCGCCATTGGCGATTTTTTCTTACCTAAAACGTAGTGACACTCCGGTGGCAGTTCGCGCCTGGATACGTCGAGATATTCCGGAGTACCCATGAATAACAAAGTACCAATTCGCAGTTGGGAAATCACCCTCGGTAGTAATCAGTTAATTCTTGCAGTTTCAACCTGGCTTCTATTGTTTAGTAACTGGCCATTTTGGCGAGCTGTCTGGCAAGGCGTGGGAGGCCTACAGGACGGAAACACCATATTCGTGCTTAGCCTGCCTTGGTTCGTGTTGATTTGGCTATACGTATTGCTCAGCGTGATGGCCTGGGGACGCTTGATAAAACCTGTGTTAGCTATCGTGCTGCTGGTTGCGGCAGCAACGAGTTACTTTATGAATAGCTATGGCATAGTAATTGATTACAGCATGCTAACGAATGTGATGCAGACGGACAGGTCCGAGGCCACGGACCTGCTGAACTGGGAACTACTGCTGTGGATGCTGGGCTTTGGTGTTATACCGGGGTTGATTATTACCCGAGTCCGTTTGATCCAACGATCGTGGTCCCGCGCACTTGCTCATCGATTGATGGGTGTGGCGGTAGCGCTCACCTGCTTGGCGGTCATCGTATTTACGCTTTATCAATCCTATGCATCGCTGATGCGTAACCATCGCGAACTCCGATTGATGTTGGTTCCGTCGAATGTGGTTTCGGCAATCCATGGGTATACGCGTCGCCAGCTAGCAGTTCCCACCGAATTAAAAACCATTGGTGCTGATGCCCGCCGTGAAGAAGCTACTGCTGGTGTACGCAAACCACGGCTAACGGTACTTATGGTGGGTGAAACCGCTAGGTCCGCTAACTTCTCCCTCAATGGCTATACCCGGGATACCAATCCGGAATTGGCCAGGCGTGGCGTCTTAAGTTTTACCAATGTCAGCTCATGTGGAACAGCTACGGCCGTTTCCTTACCCTGCATGTTCCTGGATGTGGGTAAAGAAGGCTACAAAGACGGTATGGCGCTGCGTAGAGAAGGACTATTAGACGTTTTGCAGCGGGCCGGAGTATCGGTCCTTTGGAGAGACAATAACTCGGGTTGCAAAGGCATTTGCGACCGAGTACCAAATGAAAAATTGAACAATCAAAAAACGCTGGGATTATGTAGAGCCGACGAGTGTTACGACGAAGTCTTATTGCAAGATTTACAAGCCTACTTGGATAAACAGCAGCGGGACTCAATCGTGGTGCTACACATGAAAGGCAGTCACGGCCCATCCTACTCGAAACGCTATCCACCAGCGTTCGAACGATTCGGGCCCGTTTGCAATAATAACCAACTCGAACGTTGTACGCGCGAAAGCATTGTCAGTGCCTATGATAACAGTCTCAGTTATACGGACTACGTACTTGGGCAAACGATCGACCTGCTAAAGCGTAACGCTGAACGTTTTGATACGGCGATGCTTTATGTCTCTGATCACGGTGAGTCCCTCGGCGAGAATGGGCTTTACTTGCATGGACTTCCTTATGCCATGGCTCCCAGCGAGCAGACTAGTATCCCCATGGTACTCTGGATCTCCAAAGATATGCAGTCGCGTCAAAACCTAGATCCTCAATGCCTGAAGGAACAACGCGGAGTATCACTGTCCCATGATAACTTATTCCATTCTATATTGGGGTTGATGGGTATTCAAACTACATCATATCGCCCCGAGCTTGATCTGTTCAGTACCTGTCAGTCCAAAGCGTCAACACCGTTAAAGCTCGCGCAGACATTTGAGCGTCAATCAATGAAAACACCGAAATAAGTGGAGCTGCGCGAGAAAGATCTAAAATGACCCTATAGTATGAGCATACTTTGATTAGAAGCCATGCAACTACTAATCGTTGCATGGCGCCACTTCTAACTCTTCCTAAAAATCAGCATCCGGGTGAGCTTTTTTTAAGACTATTTAGTCGGCCACATCAAGCATCAAAAAAGCTGCAAAATTCTGCCGAGCTATTTTCTCAATACATTCACCTTGCACGTATAGATAAAATGTATAACTCAGGTGTTTAATTACAGTTTGGTTCGTTAGTGAATGTGCGTGAAACATCGACCGCCCCCAAGACCCCCAAAGTTTTGCGACCAATCAATACGGGGTAGTTCATGTCGCCTCGATCCCTCAGTGAAAACTCTTCCTTATAAATTTTATCACCTATGCACATCGTCATCATGACTACTGGACGATGTTCAGCGCCACCGGCGCCTCGAACCTTTACATTTCTTTCGACGCGTCGCTCGAAGAGTGCGTTACTCACCTTCTTAGTTTTTGTGTCTTTTACTTTAACGTTGAAACGAACCCATTCCTCTCCATTTTTACGGAATCGTTCTAAGTCTTTCGCATCCATCGAGGATGTAAGAGCACCTGTATCTAACTTTACTTTCACAGCAATATTTTCTGGCAAAAGTATTCCTTCCTCAATCCACCCGTATACCCTTTCTGGATTAGCAGGTGTTGAAAAAGCTGGCTGCGCAACAAAAGCCAAAAACAAAGCCAGCCCAGAATAACTTAAAATATTTCTGACCATTTTAATCGACCCTTTTGATCTGTATCGCGACGTATAAACGTTCATCCAGCTTAAATAAATACCACGACTCAGTTAGTGGACCATACCCTCATGATCGTCAGCCAGTTGATCGTGAAAATCAGATCCTTCCATTTGGACGGTAGTATGGCTGATGTGGAACTTATCACTCATAAGGCTGGTTACTTCAGCCAAGATAGCTTGCTCGCTGCGGGAAGCCGAGTCAGCGACAAGATGGACGCTCATAACACTTTTACCACTGGTCAAAGCCCAGATATGCAAATCGTGGATATTCTTGACCCCCTCAATGCCATAAAGCGTTGCCTCTACCTTTTCAATATCGATGCCCTCTGGAACCCCTTGCAGCAATATGTTCATGCTTTCCTTGAGCAATGACCAAGTCCTGGGCAGCACCCAGAACCCGATGCCAGCCGCGACAAGTGAATCAACCCAAGTCCAGCCGGTGAAACGGATCAAAAGAGCTGCGATGATGACGCCAATAGACCCCACCATATCGCTCCAGACCTCTAAATAAGCGCCCTTCACATTGAGGCTTTCCCCACTGGCAGCACTCAGTAGGCGCATTGAAACAAGGTTGACGATGAGCCCGAACACCGCAATGACCAACATGCCAGTCGACTGGATTTCCGCCGGGACTTTAAGTCGCAGATACGCTTCATAAACGATGTATATAGCGACTAAAAACAGCAAGACCGCATTGAAGGTGGCTGCAAGTATTTCAAATCGTGCGTACCCGAAGGTCCGCTTCCTATCCGCAGAGCGCTTGGCTATATGAATAGCGACCAAGGATATCGCCAAAGCCGCAACGTCCGTCAGCATGTGGGCCGCGTCGGATAATAAGGCCAGGCTGCCGGTGACAAAAGCTCCAATGACCTCCGCGACCATAAAGCTTGTCGTCAGGGTGAGTGCGATCCACAGCAACTTTTCGTGACCGGCGCGTACTTGGCCGTGACTGTGTCCTGAACTCATAACCTTTTCCTCAAACGCCGCTTGCTGAAACTCCAACCACCCAGGTAGCACCCTTGCTACGAGTCGATTGCAGGATATAAAGACCAGCTAATACCCAAAACGGTTCCATCTCATGAAACACCCTATTTCAGAATTGGTGCTGGTTCGAGGTATATCCCGATCAAAGCGCGAAATCGCAGCCTTAATCGAACATCTCCTGCAAAAATGATTTTTTGCGGTACGACTGTTGCCCCTGATGCCCACTCTGGTTTTGATGCCCACTCTGGTTTTGATGTCCACCATGACTTTGATGGCCGCTCTGATGACTGCTCTGATGGCCACCTTCTCTCCAACCGCCACCGTGACTTCCTCGCTGATCTCCATGAGCTTGGCTATCTCCATGCTGGCTGTAACCGGGTTGTACTGCTGGAGGAGCATTCTGTACGGGTGGAATTGGGTTCTGTGGAAGAAACCTAACGGCCTCCTGTTGTTGGCTGCGCTCGATGATCTTGTCGAGTTCACCTCGGTCGAGCCAAACGCCACGGCATTGAGGGCAATAATCAATTTCGATGCTTTGGCGCTCAGTCATTACGAGGGCAGTATCTTTGCAGATCGGACATTGCATGATTTGATTTCCTTGTGTGGGCATGTAATTGAAGACGAAGTCGCAGCTTTCGTATCACCGACGCAGTAGCCGCAGTCCGTTGAATACGACCAGCAGGCTCGCTCCCATATCGGCGAAAACAGCCATCCACAACGTAGCGTGGCCGGACAATGCAAGCGCCAAAAATACAACTTTGATACCCAAGGCCAGTCCGATGTTTTGCTTCAAAACAGAGGCACATCGACGACTCAGGCTAATAAAATCAGCAATCTTGCGTGGGTCGTCATCCATGATGGCGACATCAGCCGTTTCAAGGGCTGTGGCAGTCCCTGCGGCCCCCATCGCAAAACCAATGTCGGCTTGCGCCAATGCTGGAGCATCGTTCACACCATCGCCCACCATGCCAACAGTACCAAAGCGGCGTTTGAGTTCCGCGACGGCGACTTGTTTATCCTCCGGCATCAAGTTTCCGCGTGCATCCTGTATACCGAGCTGCGCGGCGATGGACTTGGCCGTTGCAGGATTGTCGCCCGTGAGCATCACCGGTACGACATTCAATGCTTTCAGAGCAGTTACGGCTGCAATGCTTTCAGGTCTTACTGTGTCCGCCACAGCAAAAATCGCCACCGGACCTCTGGCGGCGCAAAGCACGATTACTGTTTTTCCTGCGTTTTCGAGCAACGACAATCGGGCTTCAAGCGCAGGCGAACACAGACCTAACTCCTCAACCAAGCGGTGGTTGCCCAAGTGCCATAATTGACCATCAATAACGCCTTTGACACCACGACCGTTGAGTACACCGAAGTCCTCAACCGAAAAGGGAGCGACGTCTGGTTGCTGTAATTTCCAGCCGTTGACCAACGCCTTTGCCACTGGGTGCGTGCTGTGGTCGTCGAGACTCGCAGCGATCTTCAAAGCCATTTCGATGGGTAGATCACCAAACGGCTCGGTATCAGTCAGTACCGGCTTGCCTTGGGTCAAAGTTCCGGTTTTGTCGAGTGCCACAACTTTAAGAAGTCGCCCGCTTTCGAGGTATGCACCGCCCTTAATCAAAATGCCATGTTTGGCAGCCGCGGCAAGTCCACTGACAACGGTAATTGGCGTTGAAACTACCAAAGCACACGGGCAGGCGATGACTAGGAGGACCAGCGCCTGATAGAGCCAATCGCCCCAGGTACCAGCGAACAGAACGGGGCCTAACGCAGCAACCAACAGGGCAAGAACCACTACAGCCGGGGTGTAATAACGTGCAAACTGATCTACAAACCGTTGAGTAGGGGCTCGTTGAGCTTGCGCGTCTTGTATGGCCGCAGCGATACGAGCAAGAGTGCTTTCTCCTGCTACGGCCGTCACAGTCGCTTCAACCACTCCGTCGGTAACGATACTGCCTGCGTAAAGCGGGTCACCGACCTGCTTATCAACTGGAAGGCTTTCGCCAGTAATTGGGGCCTGATCAAGCGCAGCGCGACCAGACTCGACGCTGGCATCCAACGGTACTCGCGAACCTGTACGAACCCGAATACGACTACCGAGTAACACACTCGCCACGGGCTGATCTTTCCAGGCACCGTCAATCATTACTTCGGCGGTTTCCGGCGCCAACGCAGTTAGCGACTTGATCGCGTTACGCGCTCGCTCCAAAGAAAGTGCTTCGATAGCTTCAGCAATAGCGAAGAGGAAAACCACCATCGCAGCTTCAGGCCACTTACCAATGACGAGAGCACCAACGACAGCCAGCGACATCAGAAAATAAATGTTCAGAGTAAAGTTCTTAATCGCAATCCAACCCTTTTTTAGGGTAGGCAAGCCAGCGCTAAGAATGGAAAGAGCGGCAACAAAGACCCGTATCAAGGGGGACGCGGCTAACTGGTCGTTGCAATTCGAGCGTGGAGCGTTAGGTAAGGATCCGGCCGCAGACGTTTATTATGATGAGGGACGGAAAAATTTGACACTGTCCAATCTGACTGCCGAACTGGTTGGTGTGATCGAGAAAGAACTGCTGGCCAGGGTCGGCTAAGAATGTTTTCTAATGTGGTAGCTCTCTACCGCGCCATTGGAGCGCCCCCCATTGAGGACGGAGTCATCCGCTATGAGGGGATGCCAACGCCCGACATTATCGGTACGTTGCGAATGTGCGATGGCCTGCCCGCAGCCTATGGCAAGTTCGAGCATTGCTCTGAAGAAGCAGACTCTCTCGATATTGAGTTTCGCTTGCCATCGAACGAGTCTGGCCGTTTCTACGCGAACCTAGGCGAGTTTGTCGCTCGCAATGGCTCATTGGGCAAGGGCCAATTTCCGAGCAACGTGTACATTGTTGAGCTCTGTTGGGCAGATAGTGATGACACCGAACCTCCGACGATTAAGGCGCTCAGGCGCGTATGTCGGTTGATCGAGCTGCTTGCACTGCTAGCGATCGGTGTCGACAAAGACAGCAGCCAAGATGGTTTTAATCTTTTCTTTGCCTTGCCTCCTGATGGGGCTAAGCCGCCGAGAACATTTCTGTTGCCTACTCAGGTTGACGCCAAGGTACTTGACTATGAGCTCAATCACCTGAGCTTGTTGGAAGAAATACTCAATCGAAAAAACGAAAATAAGGCACACCTCTCCGAACGAAAATTAATGATTCGGATGGCGGTGGCTAGCGTCATAGAGAAGTTTGAGAGCGAGCCCAATCTGTTCTTGGTGATCGTGCGGGAGTGGCGGGAGGTCCTCGCCACATACCGCGCGAATCTGCAAACCTACGTCTATAGCTTCTCGTTTGAGCGGGCCCGGCGCGAGGTGGCCCAAGCTGAAATCGACTATGGCACCAAGCTTAGCGGGGTGCTGGGCGACATCGCCGGCAAGATGCTCGCCCTGCCGATATCGCTAGCGGGTTTGGTCGTGCTGGAGAAAACAACCTCAAGATTCGAAGGTTTTATCCTTGTCCTTGGGTTGGCAGTGGTTTCTGTGGTTCTGCTTGCAATCCTTCACAACCAAATGCTGCAAACGGAGCGCCTCCTACACAGCTTCAATGTCATTTTCGATGATTTCAAGGACAAGATAAAAACATATCCCCCTAAACTTCAGGGGCTGCTCAGGATCACCATCGATCAAGTCGACAAGCAAGGCCGAACCCTCACCAGGACCTTTCGGTTGCTGAAGGGGTTGTCCCTGCTTCCAATCGTCGGTGCTTTGCTGCTAGCCGCGATAAAATACTGGGACGATTTCTTATGGCTGTTAAAGGCTATCCTAGCGATGGTGTTTTCGGTACTCAACGTAGCCCCTAATATTCTCAGCCCATGAGGCTTTTTTAACACGTTCTTCGTCTCATCTTACTGCGCTCAAACGACTCATCCATCTGGAGCAGTCCAAGCAGCTGTCAATGATATAGAGGAGATGTATCTTTAATAAAAATCTTGGGTGCTTCATGAGGAGCTCGAGTTGGTCCCTAATGCCTTATCTGACGTATTCAGCCTACTCCGCCAATAAGTTAAATTTCTAATAGTCGAGCTCACGTGTACTGTGGAACACCTTACGCATATGTAATATTCGCGGCAGCTTTCTGAAAGGCATCACTGGTTATCCTCTAGTCAGAAGTAAGTGAACACTAGGAGAAAATCATGAAATCACTAAAAGTTTTTTTTGCCGTTTCCATCTTGACGATGTCTTCTTTGGCCATGGCTGAAGGAGGTGGTGACCGTGTTTATGGTCGAATGATGCAAGAGAACCAGAAGGCGATGGAGCAGTACGCCTTAGAAAACGGAAAGACGACACCTGAAGTCGTCCATTATGAATATGGAATGAACCTCGATGTCCAGAAGGTAATCAGTACCACTCAAGCCAATAAAAGCTGTGGCGTAGCCCCTTCGCGCATGACCTATGAAGATTCGGCGGGCAAGCTTAACACCCTGGAATACAAGGTTATGGGTACTAACTGCCCTCACGGAAGCTAGTTAGCGTTGGCCATAACTGCGCCAAGTTGTTCGGTATGTTTTGAGCCTGCTTACTGTTCGCTGACATAGAAGTAATTTTCAGGTCACGCTGGAGTTATCTATTGTATGAAATTATGTCTGCCGGCACGTAGGAGAAATCCTCACGTGCTGGTGGCTTTTTATAACTATAAAAAATTTCATAAAGAAACTCTGCCAAGCTAAAGCCTGGAGTGTTAAATGAACAATAAAAGCATTTATGGTCTTTCTCTCATTGCCCTTAGCATGAGCATGGCGCAAGTTGCAGTGGCTGTTGAGCAAAGACCTGAAGGATTCATTGAGGGGAGCACCTTTAGTATTCTCAATCGGAATCTCTATCTCAATCGTGATTATCGAAAGGGCCAGTCAAGCCCCACGGGAAATGGGTACTCAGCCGAATGGGCTCATGGCATCATTGGCCGGTTCGAATCAGGCTTTACTCAAGGTACCGTAGGCTTCGGCATTGACGCGTTTGCAATGGAAGGCCTCAAGCTCGATTCAGGTGATGGTCGCTCGGGAGCTCGTAGCTCAGTCGATGTCTTGCCGCACAATAGCAAAGGCCAACCTGAAGACTCCTACTCAAAAGTAGGCGGGGCCGCAAAAGTGCGTTTCCTGGATACAGTCGTCAAGGTAGGGGACGTATTTCCATCGACGCCTGTCGTGGCCTATGGCGATTCTCGACTCCTCCCTGAGAGTTTTCGTGGTGCAACGTTTACCAATACCAGCATCAAAGACCTGACCCTTCAGGGTGGTCGACTGCATGCGATGAGCCAACCCAATTCCAGTGGCATGCGTGACGGCTTTTCGACTTTCTACGCTGGTGCGGTAGATGCTCCGTGGATCGCTTATCTAGGGGGCGATTACACAGTCAATGAGCACGTAGGTGTGAGTCTTTACACCAGCCAATTCAAGGATGTGTGGAACCAGTATTACGCAGGCACCACATTGAGCTATCCGCTCTCAGACAGCGTATCGCTAATCGGTGGCTTTAATTACTACCGAGCGGTTGATGAGGGTAAAAAACTTCTGGGAAGCTTCGATAACAACATCTGGAGCGGCAAGACCGGGGTCAAATTCGGAGCGCACACCGTGACCGTTGGGTACCAGCGCAATAATGGTAACGACGACTTTGACTACCTTCGCCAATCCGACTCAATTTTCTTGGATAACTCTATTCAGTACAGCGATTTCAACTCACCGAAAGAGGAATCCTTGCAGCTGCGCTACGATCTAGATATGCAGGCTTTCGGCATCCCCGGTCTCAGCTTCATGACCCGCTACGCTAAGGGTTGGGATGCGGACTATTCCAACGCGAACAGCGTGTACATGCGTCGTGGAGCGGATGGCGCCCCACTGCAGGATCAAAAGCGTTGGGAACGAGACATCGAGGCTAAGTACGTCATCCAGTCAGGTTCTCTGAAGGACATGTCTCTACGTGTTCGCCAGGCAACGACACGAGCCACGGATTTCGAATCTGATTTGGACGAGGTCCGACTGATTGTCGAATACCCGCTGCAACTCCTTTAACGGGCGCTAGCCATCGGCATTAGGCCCCATTACCAGATACACCCCCGTCTCTTTGTTTCTCCTTTGGTTTTGGAGACGGCTTAGGCGCCCGAGTGGCGCCTTTTTTTGTGTATTGATATAACTGTTGGTATGTTCCGGCCATTATTCCAGATCTGATGCTGCCCCTCATGGGCTCTCGCACAATCAATTGCAGAAACAGGTTCTGCACGAGCAGGTGGTGTTGCTAACTGTGGCGTCTGAGGACGGCCGCGCGTGCCAGATGATCGGCGGTTTGAGGTCTAGGCTTAAGGTAAAGGATTTGCCGGGTTAGCCTGCACTTTGGCTTTATCGAGGAGCGTGACGTAGCCGCAGCCTTGAGTCTCTGACACATGAAAGAGCTGGATTTCTGCACGATGCATTCCACCTACTTCTTTAGCCGCGTGACGGTTATCCCGATCAAGCGTATGGGGATGGCTCGTTGGCGAGAAAGCTTGTTCACTTTTTTACTGAAGAACGTCAACAGCAACCTCAAATACTTTAATTTGCCGCTGAACCGACTGATCGAACTGGGTACGCAGGTTGCGATATAGAAACAAACAAGGCCGCAAATGCGGCCTTGTTTTATTCAGGGTGTTACTCGTGTGAGTGTCCGTGCTCAGCGCTCTCGGATGTTGTTCCTTTCTCACCGCCACCGCATGCGGTCATCAGGCCAAGAAAGCAGATCAGGAGCATCGAACGAATCAGCGTTGCTGGGGTTTTCATGGAATGACTTTTCAAAAAATGGATGAGATAAATGGTCTTTATCTAGGCTGAGCGCTGCATTTTCGGCAATAGAACAGCCATCGCGGCTTCGGATTACTGTTTGATGCTCAAGTAATCGCCGGCCGTTCTCAGTGAGATGGTCACGTCGCTGTTGCTGCGATTACGCCAAAACCAACCATGGGTGCCGTCAAAAATAGCGATGAATTCACCTTTATCACTTTTGACCTGCTTGCCCTTGTTGTAGCTGTGGAAGTAACCCTTTTCACCGTTGTAGGGCTCGCCATGGGTGTCGTAGTTCACAGGCCCACCAACCGTTGTCCATTCATAGTTGACGGTTCTGTTTTTCAGCACTTCCAGCTTGATTTCTTTCCCTTCACCAGGCTTCAGCGTGATGGTTAGTTGATCTTTTTTCAGGGCTAGATTGGACTTCGCCACAGGTTGAACCGCAGATTGCACTTCGGGTTTAACTGCTGCAATTTGCGGAGCCGGCTCCGGAGCCGATGCTTGCGGCGGATCTGCGTCCGCTAAAGCCTCTTGGGCAAGGATGATCTTCAATTCGCCCATCTGGGTAAGGCCCAGTGTTCGGCCTACACCTGTCGGATCAATGGCGTATTCCGAGGGCATTACGACTGTTACCAGAAGTCCCGCAGCAACCAATATTGCAAGAACAGTCGAACGTAGCAGTTTGCGAGTGCTGGGCAATTCATTAACAGTGGGAAGCGGAGTATTGAACATGGTCAGAATTCCTTACGCGGAGACAAACAGGCCGGTGATCTGGTAACCCATCAGCAGGAAACCGGCACTCATCATGGCAACGTTGGCGGTATAGGCGTGACGCCAGAAACTGCCGGTGCGCCGCCAATACCCCATCAAAATGAGAATCGCGCTAAGGGCCAGCAATTGGCCGATCTCGACGCCGACGTTGAAGGCGATCAAGTTCGGAATCAGGCCATCAGGCGAGATTTCGTACTCCTGGATCTTAGTGGCCAGCCCGAATCCATGGAGCAGGCCGAAGATCAGCGTGGCCACCTTGGTGTTGGGTTGGAAACCGAACCAGCGCTGGAATGCATCCAGGTTATCAAGCGCCTTGTACACCACCGAGAAGCCGATGATGGCGTCGATGATGTACGAGCTGATGCTGACCTCTGTAAGTACGCCAAGCAGCAGCGTGACCGAGTGCCCTACAGCGAACAGCGTGACGTAGAGCCCCACGTCTTTCAGGCGATAGAGGAAGAAGATCACCCCGAACAGAAACAGCAGGTGGTCGTAGCCCGTCATCATGTGCTTGGCGCCCATGTAGATGAAGGGCAGCAACATGACGCCGGAACTTTCTTGGATGAAGCCCTTGTCACCTTCCGCGACGGCGTGAGCCATCGCCTCGGGCATCCCGACGAAAAGTGTAGCGACAAGTAAAAACAACAGCAGTAGCGGGCGGTGCGATGGCGCAGTGAATGCGACAACGCCGCTCATCGAGTGCGAATGCATAGATCAATCCTACGTTGCAGGGATCAAAGGCCGCAGAGCGGCCATGGTCAGGATGCGAACGGGGGACGGGGTGGACGCTCGATCAAGAAAATCGGCGGACGAGGAACGGAATATCGGCGCGCATCAACTCGTATAGACAGCTTCGGCTGTGCAGCCAAACTTAACGCGGACGTGAGCTGAGGTGTTTCGTGCTGATGGTCAGGGGTCAACGGTGAGTGGTAGTGATCCGAGTAGCTCGCACGCGACATCTCTGCCTGCTGCTCATGGGAGTGATGGGCGTCTTGTGCAATCTCCCAGGCTGGCTGTTTCGATGTCACCGACAACGTATAGGTATGCCCTGCCCAAGCCACAAACATGGCGAGAGCAAGTGCGATTACCACCGTCATTGTCAGTGTTCTGCTGAACATAGTGTTCGGGTTTCAACTCGTTTTGTGGGGCTTTGATGCGTTTGACCGCATCCCCCTAGGGGGGATAGGATGCCAGCGTAATTCATTGAGGCCTGAGGCTCAAGTCATGAGTGAGCAAGAACACGAACACAGCCATGCGCATACCCACCAAAGTCATGAAGCAATCATCAAGCGGCTCAAGCGGGCGGACGGCCATTTACGCGGCATCATCACGATGATCGAAGAGGGTCGTGAGTGCGTGGACATTGCTCAGCAGTTACATGCTGTTGAAAAAGCGGTGTGCCAAGCCAAGCGCACGCTCATTCAGGATCACATCGATCACTGCCTGGAAGACACTGTTTCGGCGTTGGGCAATGGCGAGCGTGCACCGCTAGAAGCTTTCAAACAAATCACCAAGTACCTCTAGGTCTGACATGCCCAACTTCGCTGAACTCTTGCAACAGGGTGGCTCTCACGCCTGGCTATACTTTCCGAGTGCCATTCTGCTCGGAGCCTTGCACGGCCTGGAACCTGGCCACTCAAAAACCATGATGGCGGCCTTTATCGTGGCCATTCGTGGCTCGGTAAAACAGGCTGTATTGTTGGGCCTGGCCGCGACGCTGTCGCATACCGCTGTAGTGTGGTTGGTCGCCATTGGCGGCATGTATCTGGGCAAAGGCTTGGACGCTCAAACCACGGAGCCGTATTTCCAACTCGCGTCTGCTGCCCTGATCATTGTGATTGCGCTGTGGATGCTGTGGCGTACCTGGCGTGGCGAGCAGATGTTCAAGTTCGAGCAAGGTGATGATCACCACCACGACGAGCATGACCATGGTCATCATGATGAGACCCACCGAATTGATACTGGCCATGGCCGTGTTGAGCTGTCGATCTTCGAAGAAGGCGTGCCACCGCACTGGCGCCTGAAGACATTGACCGGACACGCCTGGGCAGCCTCAGATGTTCGCCTGATGACTACTCGTCTGGACGGCAGCACTCAATCGTTCTCTTTCGTCGAGCGCGAAGACTTCCTGGAGTCGGCACTCGATATCCCTGAACCGCATGAATTCAGTGCCCGCTTGAGCTTGGGCCATGCCGGTCATTCCCATGATTATGACCTGGAATACCTAGAGCATGATCACGGGCACGCGCATTCCGAACTGGAAGGCCTGGAGTTGTCGATTGATGGCTATCAGGATGCGCATGAGCGCGCCCATGCCAACGATATCCGCAAGCGCTTTACCAACCGTGAGGTCACCACGGGACAGATCATCATGTTCGGGTTGACGGGGGGGCTCATTCCTTGCCCTGCGGCCATCACCGTTTTGCTGCTCTGCCTTCAGGTCAAAGAAGTCGCCTTGGGTGGCGTGCTCGTCCTGTGCTTCAGCATTGGTCTGGCGCTCACATTGGTAACCGTCGGTGCAGCCGCCGCTATTGGCGCCAAGCAGGCCTCCAATCGCTGGCCTTGGATGGGCACCGTTGCGCGTCGTGCACCGTACCTGTCCAGCGTGTTGATCATCGGTGTTGGTCTGTACGTCGGCTTTCATGGCTGGATCGGCCTGAACGCATGAGGCGATGTCCGAGTGTTTGAACTCACCAGCTACGTTGGTCTGTTCCTGGCGGCATTCGGTGCCGCAACGTTACTGCCCATGCAGTCTGAAGCCGTGTTGGTCGGGATGTTGCTTTCCGACCAATACGTTGCTTCAACGCTTTTGGCGGTCGCAACTTTCGGCAACGTTCTTGGCTCTGTACTTAACTGGGTACTGGGCCGTTCTGTTGAACGATTCCGTCATAAGGGCTGGTTCCCAGTGAGCGAGAGCAAGTTAGAAAAAGCCCAGCAGTCCTATCTGCGCTACGGGCGCTGTTCACTGTTGCTGAGCTGGGTGCCCATCATTGGCGATCCGCTGACGGTAGTCGCCGGAGTCCTGCGCGAACCACTCTGGAGTTTCCTTCTGATCGTCACCCTGGCCAAGGGCGTGCGTTATCTCGTGCTGACCGCCGTCACACTGGGGTGGGCATGACGACGGCTCATACTACCCCGCTCCCCCCACTCAAGAGCCGAAGCAGTAGCCTGGATCTGATCAAGTGGCTGGCGATGCTCACAATGGTCATCGACCACTTACGATTGGTGTGGCCGGAAATGAGCAACCTGTTCATTCCGGGGAGACTTTCCTTTCCGCTGTTCTGTGTCGCCATTGCGGCCAACGTAGCGCGCTCCAAACCGGGCGAATTGCTGACGGTGGCGAATGGTCGATACCTTGCGCTGATGCTGTTGTTTGCCGCCATTTCAGAAGTGCCTTATCGCTACATCAGCACCTCGGGATCATTCAATGTGTTGGTTACCCTGGCATTGGGGCTGGTGATTGCCTGGGGGTGGCAACATCGCACTCTGTTAAGCAGCGCTATGGCGTTGATGGCCGCCGCAGTTGCCTACGGGCTGGATGATCCTCTGATGTACGGCTTCTACGGTGCACTTGTTCCAGCGGCTGGCTTAGTAGCAATAAAGAACCCCGGCGTTCTTTGGTTGCTGCCAGCGGCTCTATGCCTGTTGAGCAATACCCGCAGTAGCATCGTAACCAGGGCGTTGGACTTGGAAATCTATTCAATGCTGGCTTTGAGCACCGCATTCGCGGCCCCGTTGATCGGACTTTGGCTTCTGCGTCAGACCTTCTCCTTCAAGATCTGGCCGGTTGGGCAATGGGGCTACTGGTTCTATCCGGGGCACCTTGCCGCTCTGCAAGCCCTACGGCTCCTAGTCTGAATGTCCGACAACTAGCCTTAGCAAATCTTAGGAACTTACAATCATTTGTTGGGCCATCGGCGATGTTGATCATCGATCACGTATGGATGTTCGTGATCCGCACCTTCCTGGCCGTCGACGTGCGTGTGATCGCCCGGCAGATTCTCATGGGTGTGCTTGATAGAGTCTTGGTCATGAGCTGGACGCCAGATCACGATGCTGACCACCAGCGCACTACCTGCCACGACAGCGAGCCCAACAAACGACGCAGTGAGGCTGATGTTCGCACCCAACCATCCCGCCAATGGGTAGGTAATCAACCAGCAAGCATGGGATAGCGCAAATTGGGCGGCAAACAACGCTGGGCGATCTTCGGCATGTGCCGAGCGACGCAACAGTCGACCGCTCGGGGTTTGAGCCAAGGAGTAGCCCACCCCAAGCACCACCCACAGCGGTAGCAGGAAGTTATAGGTGGTTAGGTTGATGCCAACTGCTAAGCCTGCGAGCAATACTCCTCCACCAAACAACATGGCCGTTCGGTCTTTGATATTTTTCAACAGTCGAGGCAAGACCAGGGCCGCCACCATGGAACCGCCACCAAACGCGGCCAGCGCCAATGCCGTAGAACTCTGCGGCAGAGCGAAGCGCGACTGCACCAGCACCACCGTATTGACGATGACCATAGCACTGGCGGCCGCAACCGTAAGATTGAGAGCCAACAGCCCTCGCAAGCGAGGTGTGGCCAGAAATATGCGCATGCCACGGGTGGTTCGTTCGTAGATGCTGCGTCGTGGTATCTGCTTCGCCTTAGGCAGCAGCACTGTGGCGACTAGGGCCGCTGAGGCAAGGAACCCAATGACCGTGCCGGCGAACAGGCTATGGAAGCTGATCACCGTCAACAGTGCAGCGGCAAGCATCGGGCTCGCGACACTTTCAAGATCATAGGCCAGACGTGATAGCGACAAGGCACGGGTGTAGTCGTCTTCATCCACCAGTATGTCTGGAATGGTCGCCTGGAACGTCGGAGTGAACGCTGCCGAAGCGGACTGAAGGACGAAAATCAGCACGTAGATTTGCCAGACTTCCGTCACAAACGGAAGAGCCAGTGCGACCAGTGCTCGCACCAGATCCAGAGAGACCAGCATTGCCCGACGGGGTAAACGCTCTGCAAAAGCGGCTGCGATTGGCGCAACGCCAATGTAGGCCGTCATTTTGATCGCCAACGCCGTACCGAGCACAGCGCCCGCATTGGCACCTGCAAGGTCGAACGCTAATAGGCCTAATGCAACAGTGGCAAGACCCGTCCCAATGAGCGCAATCACTTGAGCCAAGAAGAGGTGACGGTAGGTACGGTTGGCTAGGATTTTCAGCATGAAATATCTCAAATAGCGAAGTGCGTAACCATGTGGTTACCGAACTTTCCACGAAGAGACGCAATCAGCTGGTTTCGTCTCTGTTGATTGCTGCATCCTCCCAGGGGGGATGTGGTTCGATCCTAAACCATTGACCTAGGCAGCTCAAGAGATAGGCGCTACGCCATCTATCGAATTATTGAAGTGCCGGGCCGCCCATACGGCTTGTATTGGTACTGCGCGGCGAGGCGACGTGCTGAATGTTTCGAATGCAGCATTCAAATGCTGCAACGCTGCTGGTCGGATGGATTCCCTCCCTGGGTTGTATGGCCAATTGGAACGTGTGATTATATTGTTCTAATAGGTAGGGGGGGTATGGTATGAGTCACATGAGATCAAGCAAAGACAATCTTCTTAAGCGCGTAAAGCGAATCGCTGGGCAAGTCCAGGCGATTGAGCGAGCACTCGACTCTGATGATGACTGCTCGAAAACTCTGCTTTTGGTCGCTTCTACCCGTGGCGCTATCAATGGGCTGATGGATGAAATTATCGAAGACCACGCTCGTGAACACGTCGCGAATCCGACACTCAGCAACGACGAAAGAGCGAAAGGTGTCGACGAGCTGCTCGAAGCCATTCGCCGCTATTCCAAATAGGATTTGCCCAGATGAGTAATTCGTACGCCGAGTATTCCCACGACCATATGTTCCTTGGGAAATCACATGAAGAAAACGCCAAGCGAACCTTGTGGGTGGTGGCCCTGACCGTCGTAATGATGGTTGCTGAAATCACCGCAGGTTATCTCACTGGCTCAATGGCGTTGCTTGCTGATGGTTTTCACATGGCAACGCATGCAGGAGCACTGGGCATAGCCGCAGCTGCTTACGCTTACGCGAAAAGACATGCCTCAAGTGCTCGCTACAGTTTTGGAACTGGCAAGGTGGGAGACTTGGGTGGCTTCGCTTCTGCTCTGATTTTGGGACTGGTTTCCTTGGGAATTGCTGGAGAGTCGCTGTTTCGTCTCTTTCAACCGACTCAAGTGCAATTCGGGACAGCGACTCTAATCGCAATTGTCGGACTAGCAGTGAATGTGGTGAGCGCGCTTTTGCTGTCTGGCGGTCATGATCATCACCATGGGCATGACCACGGCCACGATGAGTCTCACCATGCGCATGGTCACGACAATAATTTGCGCTCTGCATACGTTCACGTCATTGCAGATGCACTGACTTCGGTTCTGGCCATCGCAGCCCTTCTTGCTGGTCGATACCTTGGTTGGGTATGGCTCGACCCTGCAATGGGGATTGTGGGTGCCGTTGTGATTGCACGCTGGGCTTGGTCGTTGATGAGGGTGACTTCGGGTGTATTGCTCGACCAGACAGATGATCATGTCGCTGAAGAGATTCGTGAACTGGTTGAGCGACCGGGAGATGCTTCGATCATTGATCTTCATGTCTGGCAGGTGGGGCCGCAAGCCCGCGCCGCGATTGTGAGTGTTCTGGGCAGCCCAGCAGTCAATGCAGAAAACATACGAGAGCGGCTTGCGACGGTTCATGAGATCACTCATCTGACAGTTGAGTTCCGCACGAAGTTGGGTGCTGACTCACCTGATCAGATCGCTGTTCTGGCTTAGCAATGAACCCGCAGCACGCATAAGTTCGACGAGGAATTGAACAATGGCCAAGGACATCGAAAATCCCTGTATTTCTGTTTGCCAGCTGAACAGCGAACTGTGCGTTAGCTGCGGTCGCACCAAGGAAGACATCAGAAAATGGAAACGAATGAAGCGTCCAGAAAAAATGGCCGCTGTACAACGCGCGACCCTGCGTCTGAAGAGCCTTCAAAAAAAGAACTCTTAAGCCACCGTCATTTACGTTTTCTACTGTTTCAGCCGAGACAGATGTCCTGATTCAGGAAGGCAAGCTGAGGGGGGCAACGCCATCTCCGAACTTAACACTATCGCGATCAGCTGCGCAGTGCTTGTCAGCATGCTGAGGATAGGGTCATCTCAAATTGTTATTGAGGACTGCGGTTCGGGGTTGTCTGATTAGGCACAAGCATGCCTTTACGACGGCTGTTGATCGTCTTTAGCCATGGCTTGAGAATGAAATCGAAGGAGCATGTCCCGCTGCATGGTCATGAACGCTGACCATGCTGTGACGGGAGGGATGGGGTGGGATTAGTTTTGAGGGTACTCAGCAATGACCTGATCTGTGCCAGCTTTGGTCAGGCCGATTATCTGGTAGGCCTCATGCACTCCGTCGACTTCCATTCCTGGAGAACCAGGTGGCATGCCGGGAGCAGCGATCCCGAGAAGGTCGTCGCGTTTACTCATCGCAATTATTTGCTCAGCTGGCACGTGGCCTTCAACAAACTTCCCGTTGATCATCGCGGTGTGACAAGACGAGAGTCGTGGAGCGACACCCAGATCTTGTTTGAGAGCACTCATGTTGGTTTCTTCATGATCGATGACGGTGAAGCCATTGGCCTCAAGATGCTGAATCCATTTTTTGCAACATCCGCAGTTTGCATCACGATGCACATCGATGGTGAGGGCCTGCGCCGCTTGAGCCGTTGAGCCAATGAACAGCGCGGCGAATGTTGCGATACGCAGAGATCGACTTGAAAGTCGGAAGCTACCTGTCATGAATATTTCCTTTTCCCTTGGAGACGGCGAGATGTTCTACGAAGCAATAGAACCCCACTCAAGCGTTCATGCCGCTGCAAAGGTTACATTGAAGGATCTACTCTAGAGTCGGGGAGCTAACTCCCCGATCATTAGAATTCGTAGGGCTAGTGATCAAATCGCTTAGAACCACATCCGAATACCAGCTACAAATCGGGCCTCGTTTGTTTTTTCCCCATCATCGCTGGCCAGGTCAGCCGTCTTACCGTATGAGCGATTCCAGCTAACACCAATGTAGGGGGCGAATTGACGAGTAATTTCGTAGCGCAACCGCAGGCCTAGTTCGGTGTTGGCCAATCCAGATCCTATGCCGCGCTGAGGATCATTTTTTCCGTACAAGTTTACTTCGGCGGTCGGCTGCAAGATCAGGCGATTGGTCAACAGGATGTCGTAATCGCCTTCAAATCGAGCAGCGGTTTGACCGTTCTCACCAATATAAGCAGTCGCTTCAGCTTCAAAGTTATAGAGGGCCATGCCCTGAATACCGAGCGCTCCCCAGGTTTGAGGTGACCCGGGTTTGAAATCTTGTCGAATACCGGTGACGACATCCCACCATGGACCGATGGCGTGTCCCCACAGAGCCTGAAGTTCAGCGTTTTCGGTTACGCCATTTGTACGTTCGCCTTCCGAACGCAACCAGAGGCGGTCGACGTCACCGCCGATCCACCCTTTTGCATCCCAAGCCAGCGCACTGCCGTTGTCAGCGTCTTGGTACTCAAATTTATCCAGGAGGATGAACGAGTTAATTTTTTTATCGTGCACACCATGGCCTGGTACGTCTGGAAAAGCGGCGGCCCGGTCAGCGTCGGTAAGTACGGGGATCGGGGTTCGGCTTGTGGTAGTCGCCCCTCCATCCATGCTTTCCATACCGTCCATTTGCCCGTTATCCATGCTCATCTTGCTGTGATCCATCGCCCCCATCTTGCTATGGTCCATGGCTCCCATTGAGCCGTGGTCCATCTTGGAGTGATCCATCGCGGCATCTTTCGCTTTGGCTGGTTTGGATTTTTGTGCAATTGATGGCTTTGCGTCCGCACTTGATGGCATCGCCATCGACGGATCCATCTCTTCAGCGGCTTGAGCCATAAAAAAGAATGCTGGACCGGTGGAGACTGCAAGTGCCATCAGCGTTGGGCGTAAAAACTTACTGGTCATGATCTCAATCTGCCTTTTTGGTTTTTTGGTCATGATCCATCGACTCATGGCTCATCTTGCTATGGTCCATTGACCCGTGATCTAGCTTCGAATCGTTTGCCGCTGCTGGCTTGTCCGTTGCTGTAGCAGGAACAGTGGTTGAATGATCGCTGCCATTTTCCTCTGCCAGCACCGTGGACGAGAGTCCACTCAGCAGGACAGCGGCAAAGAGGCAATCCACGAGGGAATTACGATTTAGGTATGTGCTCACAGATCGTCTCCTTTACTCATCAACCCGTACTTCACGGAACATGCCCATTTCCATATGGAAAAGCAGGTGGCAGTGATATGCCCAGCGGCCTAAGGCATCAGCGGTGACTCGATAGCTGCGTTTGGTACCTGGTGGCATATCAATCGTGTGCTTGCGCACCATGAACTTGCCGTTCTCATCCTCGAGGTCACTCCACATGCCGTGAAGGTGGATGGGGTGGGTCATCATGGTGTCGTTCACCAAGGTGATGCGCAGACGCTCGCCATACTTCAGGCGCAGTGGTTCGGCGTCAGAGAATTTGATGCCGTTGAACGACCACGAAAACTTCTCCATGTGACCGGTCAGGTGAAGCTCGATGGTGCGATTTGGCTCGCGGCCGTCAGGATCTTGGAAAGTGCTTTTCAAGTCGGAGTAAGTGAGCACTCGACGACCATTGTTCCGCAAGCCTATGCCAGGATCGTTCAGCTTTGGCGTTGGACTCATGGCTTGCATGTCAACCAAGGGATTGTTGGTTTCAGAGGCTGGGTGAGTCTGCATTCCTCCACCCATACCTCCCATGCCAGCCATCCCTGACATATCACCACTGCCCATTCCTGCCATCTTGCTGTGGTCCATGCCAGCCATGTTGGACATGTCGCCTTTGTCCATGCCAGCCATCTTGCTGTGATCCATACCAGCCATGTTAGTCATGTCACCGCTGTCCATGCCGGTCATCCCGGTCATGTCACCTTGGTTCATCCCTGCCATCTTGCTGTGGTCCATGCCGGCCATGTCGCCGCCGCCCATTCCACCCGAGCTGCCATGGTCCATACCAGCCATACCGCCCATCCCCATGTCATCCATAGTTACTATAGGACGTGGGTCAATTGCAGGTATCGGTGCCTTTAGGCCGTCACGCACTGCAAGTGTTCCGCTAGCGTAACCTGTGCGATCCATAGACTGAGCGAAGATGGTGTACGCCTCATCAGTAGCAGTCTCCACAATAACGTCATATGTTTCAGCTACCGCAATACGAAACTCGTCGACGCTCACCGGCTTGACATGTTGACCGTCTGCGGCAACCACGGTCATCTTCAACCCAGGAATGCGGACGTCGAAATAGCTCATGGCCGAGCCGTTGATAAAGCGCAGACGGAGTTTCTCGCCCGGTTTGAAAATACCAGTCCAGTTACCGTTGGGTGCCTGGCCATTCATGAGATAGGTATAGGTATCCGCGCTGACATCGCCGAGGTCAGTAGGACTCATGTTCATCTCAGCCCACATCTTTCGATCTGCTACCGTCGAAGACCAACCTTTGCTGCTGACATCGTCTATGAAGTCTCCGACGGTGCGCTTGTGATGGTTGTAATAGCCCGATTGTTTCTTGAGTTTCGCCATAACGTGGCTGGGATCTTCGTCGGTCCAGTCAGTCAACATCACCACGTAGTCGCGATCGTATTGAAACGGTTCAGGTTCTTTCGAATCGATGACGATTGGACCGTAAACGCCTGCCTGCTCCTGCAAACCCGAGTGGCTGTGATACCAGTAGGTTCCGTTCTGATGAAGCTTGAATTTGTATTCGTACATGCCATCGGGTGCGATGCCATGGAAGCTCAAGCCAGGCACACCGTCCATGTTGGCGGGTAAGATGATCCCGTGCCAATGGATTGATGTGTCTTGGTCTAGACGGTTTTTTACACGCAGAGTGACGGTCTCACCCTCACGCCAACGCAGCAACGGTCCGGGCAATGATCCGTTGATGGTCATAGCTGTGCGAGGCGAGCCTGTGATGTTTACAGGGCTTTCACCAATAAACAGATCAAATTCGTTACCGGAGAGTACGCTCGGCATACCAGGACTTGTCACCGCCCATACAGGAGTGCGCCAAAGGCCAAGGCCGCCGAGAATGCCACCAGCGGCCAAGCCTTTCACGAATGTCCGCCTAGAGGTTTTGGAGTGCATGCCGTTATGTCCAATCAGTCAAAAGGGAAGCCGCGCGAAACAACAAATGAATTGTCTGGATGAGACTCACTCACCGTTACAAAAGACGAACTCAAACGGTAAGCGAGCTCAGAAATTGCCACATTTAAACCACCACAGTGATTACATTTCTGTCAGCTTGTGAGCGTAGCTCAAATATTTAGCAATTTTTGTGGTCCATCGCCCTGGCTTTGCTTTCCGCGACAGGAGGCTGGGAATTTTTCGTTTGGGCTACTTGGTACGATTCCATCGAGTTACTCCTGGCCGCTTCCATACGTTCGAAAGTGCGGTCACCTCCGCCTTCAGCCATAGCAAAAGAAGATACGGTCAGAGCAGCGATGACGAACAAGGTTTTGATAGGGTTCATTTGGGTTTCCTCTGATAGATGGTAGCCCCTGAATCCACAACAAAGTTGTTGATGCTCAGGGAAGAGCTTAAGGCTCAATAGGACTATAAGACTGATTCCCTGTCAGGCAGCTTAGGCCAATATTACAGTTGTGTCAGGTTCCGATATTTCTCTTGAGCTGCGATGTACTTAATCCGTATGGTCTATCCATTGTCGGAATTCGCTGAAATCAAGCTCCTAAAATTTAGCCGTTCGGTGTTCTGTGCTTTCGGTCACTTTCACAGGGCTTGACGTTTTTTGAATTTGCACCGGAGTTATAAGCCGACTCAGACGCGCCACATTCAACACATAAGTGTTTGATATAGGTGAAAATGGGAAATAGTAGCGTGACGGAAGGTGGCCGCTTGTGAGCATTAATTTTGAAAAAGCGCTTGGCTCCGCAGAAAGAGCGTTAGTTTATCGCAGCCAAAGAGCTGAGGTACTTAGCAATAATATCGCTAACGCTGATACTCCTAACTTTAAGGCTAGAGATTTGGAGTTTTCTGCTGTGCTCGCCAGCCAGACAAAACGAGGCTTGGATTCTCCGTTCTCTTTGAAAACAACAAACCTAAAACATATTGCCGCAAACGAATTAGCAAGTGATGGTCAAGGTGATGGTTTGCTTTACAGCACGCCTTACCAACCGTCACTTGATCAAAATACTGTGGATGCACAGCTTGAAGTGGCAAAGTTTACTGATAACGAAATTCATTTTGAAAGCGCTTTTAATAGATTAAACGGAGCATTTAAGGGGCTGCTTAAAGCTCTGCGAGGTGATTAGTAAAATTTACCCAACAATGAAATCAGCGCCTTAAGCGCTGATTTGCGATGGGAAACCGAGTGATTCGACAGCTTTACGAACTTGCTCTGGGTTTTCGCTACTTTCAACTTTTACCTTACCTGCCGCGCGATCCACGGAAACTTTAGCCTCGCTGTCCAACGACTGAATCGCTTTAGTGATTTTGCTGACGCAGCTACCGCAACCAATGCCTGATACGTTTAAGACGAACATGGTTATTCCTCTTGTGCTGAGCGGTCTCTTTTCACCGCGATTACAGCATCAACGTTGACACCGCGGTAAGGTCAAGAGTTATGTTTTGTGGGGTGCGAGCAACGGTTGCGCTCAAGCTATATGGGTATTCCTCAGTCTCAAAGCATTGAAAACTACTGACGCAGAACTGACGCTCATGGCTAACGCAGCGATCATTGGCGACAGAAGGTGCCCCGTCAGCGGATAGAGTAGGCCTGCGGCCAAGGGAATACCCATTGAGTTGTAAAGGAAGGCGAAACCCAAGTTTTGCCGCATGTTTTTTACTGTCGCAACCGAAAGTGCCCGTGCCCGTAAAATCCCCATCAGGTCGCCTTTTACCAGCGTGAGCTGAGCGCTATTCATCGCGACATCAGTCCCTGTACCCATGGCAATGCCCACATCTGCACGCGCCAAGGCCGGTGCGTCGTTGATACCGTCGCCGGCCATGGCAACCTTTCGACCGTATCGCTGGAGGTCCGCCACCAGGCGCTCTTTGTCCTGAGGTTTGACTTCTCCATGAACCTCTTCAATACCCATCTCCTTGGCGACAGCACGTGCGGTGGTGAGCCCGTCTCCGGTGGCCATGATGATTTTTACGTTATCAGCTTTAAGCTTGGTGACTGCTTCTTTGGAGGTCGGTTTTATCGGATCTGAGACCGCCAGTAATCCTGCCAGAACCCCGTCAACTGCTAGATAGATTATGCTGATGCCTTCAAGGCGCAACAACTCTGCACGGTACTGTAAGACCTTGGTGCTTACACCGGCAGCGTCCATCAGCGCTGTGTTGCCCAGCTGTACTTTCTTGCCATCAACAAGGCCACTGACTCCAATCCCAGACCCGGACTCAAACGATTCAGGCTTGGTGAGCGCGATATTTTCAGTTCGGGCGTGATCGACGATGGCGTGCGCCAAAGGATGTTCGCTGCCTTGATCAAGGCTAGCGGCCAGTTGAAGAACATCGTGTGGGTTAAAATCTGGTGTGGCCTCCACACTGTGAAATTCCGGCCGTCCCTCTGTCAGGGTCCCCGTTTTATCGACAATCAGCGTGTCGATCTTGCAAAGGTTTTCAATAGCACTGGCGTCCCTGAACAGCACTCCCATACTGGCCGCTTTACCGGTCGAAACCATGATCGACATGGGCGTTGCAAGACCAAGTGCACAGGGGCAAGCGATGATAAGTACGGCGACAGCATTGATCAGGCCGAAGACCCAGCTGGGTTCCGGGCCGAATAGTCCCCAACCTAAGAATGTCAGCAACGCAATCGCGATAACCCCCATCACAAAGTAGCCGGCGATCGAGTCGGCCATTCTTTGCATTGGCGCTTTGGAGCGTTGGGCTAGAGCGACCATTTGCACTATCTGAGACAGCATGGTGTCGGCGCCGACCTTTTGCGCCTCCATCACCAAGCTCCCGTGAGTATTAAGCGTGGCGCCGATCAAACTATCCCCTGGCCTTTTCATTACCGGCACAGGTTCACCAGTGAGCATGGACTCATCCACCGCACTTTCTCCCTCGAGCACAGAGCCATCAACTGGCACCTTTTCACCAGGTCTGACCCGCAAATGGTCGCCCAAGTGAACATGGGTAAGAGGAATGTCTTCCTCCTGACCATCGGCGTTGATCTTGCGTGCAGTTTTGGGAGATAGGCCTAGAAGGGACTTAATGGCGGCGGAGGTTTGTGACCGTGCTTTTAGCTCAAGAATCTGCCCAAGCAAGGTGAGCGAGATGATGACTGCAGCGGCTTCGAAGTAAACGCCGATGCGTCCATCTTGCATGAAGGTGGTGGGAAAACTTTGGGGAAAGAGGGTTGCTGCGACGCTGTAAAGATAAGCTGCGGAAGTACCCAAACCTATCAGAGTCCACATATTTGGACTGCGATTTCTAACAGATGCTATGCCCCTTACAAAAAAGGGCCACCCTGCCCATAAGGTGACCGGTGTCGCAAGAGCAAACTCGATCCAGTTTTGAACCGAGCCATGGAAGAGTTGTAATGAATGGCCCGCCATGGCTAGAACGGTCACTATCACGGTTAAAGGCAGAGACCACCAAAAGCGGCGCGCGAAATCACGGAGCTCGGTTTTGTCATCGTCATCTAGCGCCGGAATGACAGGTTCTAATGTCATGCCACATTTTGGGCAATTGCCGGGCCCTGGCTGTTTTATTTCCGGGTGCATCGGGCAGGTAAATTCAGTGGCTACTTGGACCGCGGGCTCTGTAGCCGCGATGCTGGGTTCAGTGCTGGGATGAATACCACTGTAGTGCTCTGGAGCTGCCCGAAATTTCTCTTGGCATTTTTGGCTGCAAAACTGATAAATCTGTCCCTGATAAGACTCGCCAAATTTACTTGGAGGCGTAATCGTCATGCCGCACACCGGGTCACGTAGATCAGCGTCAGGGGGCGAGGCAGCGTGGGTAGGACCGTGATCGTGGTGGCTCGGTTTATTGGGCATAGCTATTTCTCTTCCTTGTTGGCTTGCGCCTGATTGCCATGGTCATGTACGCCATGTCCATGCCCAAAAAAATGCATCAATGGACAGATCAACAGAATGAGATAGGGCAAATATGGATAAACGTGGCTGAAATGCTCCCGCACCACGTAGAAGGCGCCGATCACAATGAACATAATCAGTACAACGCCTGTTTTGCGCGTCCAAAATGGGGTGGTGATGCTTCCAGCCGGATGCTGATGGTTATTCATGATCTAGACCCCAGTGTGTGAGCGAGTTGCTCTGATGTCTGCCTCAGAGCGTAGCCAACTCTTGAGGAGACGCGGGTTTAGCGGTCAGTTCAGGCTCAGTTCAGGTCAAATTGACCGACCATCCCAGACTGGTAATGACCTGGCACGTTACAGGCAAATTGAAGTCCAGTTGTATTGTTGAAGGTCCAGATCAATTCCTTTGTTGCTCCTGGCTCGATCAGCATGCTGTTCGGGTCGTTGTGTTCCATTCCAACCATCTTCATCCCTCCCATGCTGTGACCCATGCTGCCCGTCATTTTCCCTGACCCGGTGGGTGTAAGCGTTCCATTCTGGAACATGCTCGCCATTTCTTTTTGGTGCGCGGCATGAGCGGCGGCTTGGCCGATATTGAATTCGTGCAGCAGTGCGCCCTTATTACGAAGGACAAAACGAATAGTCTCACCAGGCTTCACATCGATGTTTTTAGGCATGAAGAAAATATCACCCATCTCCACATCTACCGTACGGGTCACCGCAGAGGCGACGCCAGGCTGGCCGATGTCCTCTTTGCCATGACCTACGTCTGCCATGGCCGTCGCACCGAAGAATAAGGTGATCGCCGCAATAACTGGGGTAACGAGCTTAGCTTTCATGATGACCTCAAGAGCAAATGGAAAACACTAGCTATGCTAAAAGGATAGAGCTGCCAGCTAACTGACGTGAACACTACATTTCTGTCAGTTTCCAAGAGTAGTGCGGCGCGCATATGACGCCGTACCAACCGAGCGGATCAAACAGCCCATCGGAGGTACCCGGTTACTGATGGTTCTCAGAAAGCATCAGTTTGTGTTCGCGCTGCATTTGGTTCAAAACGTCATCAACCATAGCGTCGTGCTTTTCCATCCAGGAAAGATGTTCCTGAGGCGACATTGATGCTTTTGGGTGATCCTGATGGAGTTGGTTCATGATCTCGCCCAGCAGTTTCATATGCTCGGCCATGTGTACATGGCGCTCTCCCTCTGGGGCTTTTTCAGCTTGCACCAAGGTCGCTTCTGCTTTGTCGCGTAGGCTTTCCATACGCTCCGCAATCCGATCTGCGCCACCTTCAGCCAAAGCAGACGCTGAGATGAGTATCGAACCCACAAAGATAAGGATTTTTAGATGATTCATGAGGAAGCTCCTTTTTGATCTGTTTTCCGGCTCCCCCAAGGTTTCATGCGGAGGCGTCGGTCGAGTACTAGGGAGTACTCATGCTCGAACCCTAGACAGCACTCGCTGACATCTACCTGAAGCCAATATTACTTTTCTGTCAGTTGCTGGTTGGCAGAAGCATTTCCTTGCAGACTCATCATCACAATCATTCGAGAGCCACCCCCATGAGACTTCTGGTTGCGGAAGACGAACCCAAAATAGGCATTTATTTGCAGCAAGGTCTTGCTGAGGCAGGGTTCAATGTTGATCGCTTTACCAATGGTAAGGAGGCGCTTCAACACGCGTTGAGCGAGGCTTATGACCTGCTGATTCTCGATGTGATGATGCCTGGGCTGGACGGATGGGAAGTACTTCAGAAGGTGCGGGCATCCGGAAAAAATGTCCCCGTGCTTTTTCTCACGGCGCGAGACCGCGTCGAGGATCGCGTCAAAGGACTTGAGCTGGGGGCAGACGATTACCTCATAAAACCCTTCGCTTTTTCTGAATTGCTTGCCCGCGTCAGAACGCTGCTGCGAAGAGGGAGTACAGCCCCCTCCCAAACTCATATGAAATTGGCTGATCTTGAGGTTGACCTGCTCAAGCGCAGGGTTGTCCGTGGAGGCAAACGTATAGATCTCACGGCCAAAGAGTTTGCGTTACTCGAATTGCTGCTCCGTCGTCGAGGTGAGGTGCTGCCTAAGTCGCTTATCGCTTCCCAGGTGTGGGACATGAACTTCGACAGCGATACGAACGTCATCGAGGTCGCCGTAAGGCGGCTCAGAGCAAAGATTGATGATGATTTTGAGGTCAAGCTTATCCACACCTCCCGAGGCATGGGCTACATGCTAGATGCGCCGGATTCTGGGACGGGGCTGGAATGAAGCGAATGTCTCTGACTACCCGCATGAGCCTGATGTTCATGCTAGCTGTAACGGCGGTGCTCACCGTCGCTGGACTCAGTTTTAACAGCCTTAGCCGGCATCATTTCAAAATGCTAGATCAGCAGGCGCTAAACGAGAAGCTACACTCGACCCAAAGAATTTTGACGGGATTGAGTAGCATTGACCAGTTCAGTGATGTTAAGCCTGAGTTGGAGGCGCTGCTGGGTGCTCACCGAGATTTGACAGCCCTGATCTTCGATGGTCACGGCAAGACCCTTTTTGCTGATCCAGGTCCAATCGATATTCCTGAAGACTTTCGCACGACCTCAAACAACAACGTTTGGGAGTGGCGTGATGATGAGCAAACGTTCCGGGGAATAACGGCGCAGGCGATTGTGACGGGACAAGAAAAACCGCTGACCGTTATGTTGATCTTTGACGTTACGCAACATATGGCGTTCTTTGAGACGCTTGAACGCTGGTTTTTGATAGGGTTGTTTATAAGCGCGCTGGTCAGTGCGGCGCTGGGCTGGATGGTCGCGAGCAGTGGACTAAGACCTATTCGCCAGGTTACTCAAGTCGCTGCGTCAATGTCTGCTAAATCGCTCAAAGAACGGATTCCTTTAGCGGCCGTTCCTAAAGAGCTTCAGCAGATGGTGCTTTCTTTTAATGCAATGTTATCTAGACTTGACGATGCATTTGTTCGCTTATCAAACTTCTCTGCGGACATTGCTCACGAACTACGAACACCAGTCAGCAATTTGATGACACACACCGAAGTGGTGCTTTCTCGAAAAAGGAATATTGAGGATTACGAAGACAACTTGTATTCGAATCTTGATGACCTGAAGCGTATGGGGCGGATGATCGATGACATGCTTTTTCTAGCGAAATCAGATAATGGTCTGATTACTCATGAAAACAAACCGATAGACTTGGTAGCGCTAGTAGAGAAATTACTCGAGTACTACCGCTTGTTGGCTGATGAGCAAGGCATCGACCTTAAGGTGACAGGGAGAGGCAGCGTCCGAGGTGACGTTCTTATGCTCGACAGGGCTATCTCTAATCTGCTCTCGAATGCCCTCCGGTACACCCCCGCAGGGAAATGTATCAGTGTCGATATAAGACAGGAAGGGACGTCAATCTCTATCTCCGTGGAAAACCCTGGAGAACCTATCGCTCCTGAGCACCTTGAAAAACTGTTTGATCGATTTTATCGAGTGGACCCCGCTCGTAGAGAAGGAAACCCAAGTAATGCGGGGCTAGGCTTATCAATCACTCGATCAATCATAGAGTCACACGACGGCAAGATATGGTGCACGTCGTCAGCTGGAAAAACAGCTTTTCATATACAACTCCCTTGTGCGAGTGCAGAAAATGCCTAATCAACAACCCCATATACACCCGAGCAGCTATGTGGTCTTGCGAACGGTTTTCACGGTGTGAACGTCGCAAAACGGAAGCCCATTTTAACCATCTTTTCAAGAAATTCAGCGTCCCAAAGCAGGTCCAAGCTGACTGAAATGTAATCGAATAGTTTGCGTTCGTGTGGCATCGTGTACTTGCGCTGTGACGTTGGAATTCTTGTGATTATTCCTGTCCAGGTCGCCCTAGAACACGGAATCTGCTAGGTAGCTCGCCAGTGTTTTTAATAAGCGTAAAAGTAATAACTAGATACTCATCAAAAACCTAGAACCAACAGCTTTTGCTGTGAGGAGTCTTGCATGTCATTCCTTAAAACCACCACCGTAGCTGTAGCACTGACAGCGGGTTTGCTTTTGAGTGCAGTTGCTCAGGCACATCCAAAGCTGCTTTCTTCTACTCCAGCAGAAGGGTCGGATGTTGCTGCTCCTGCGAAAATTGAACTGCAATTTTCTGAGAATCTAACGACTCAGTTTTCCGGTGCTAAGCTGATCATGACCGATATGCCCGGCATGCCTAACTCCCCAATGGGCGTTAAAGCAGCTGTTGCAGGCGGGGGAGATCCTAAGACGATGGTAATTACGCCTGCATCGCCATTGACCACAGGTACTTATAAAGTTGAGTGGCGTGCCGTCTCGTCTGACACTCATCCCATCACCGGCAATTTTTCTTTCAAAGTGAAATGATTCATGAGCGACTCAATAAATATAGCTGTTCGCTTTGCTCTATATTTTGATCTGATGCTGTTATTTGGACTGGCAATATTTGGTCTTTATAGCCTGAGGGGAAAAGAGAGAGTATCGGGAGCGGTTTTAAATTTTGAGTCGCTTCTTTACAGTACATCTGTTTTAGGTGTGGCTCTGTCTCTAGCAGCCATGTTGTTGCTTGCGAAAGCTATGAGTGGTGTGTCGGGCTTCATGGAGCTACATCACCATATTTTTCAAATGGTTCTCATGGGGACGGACGTCGGTTTGACCTGGATGGTCCGGATAGTGGCGTTGCTGACGGCTGTTGTCGGCGTTGCTCTGAGTAAGCGCTTTCCGACACTCAGTCTTTGGATTGTCACTGTATGTGGCGCCATTGCGCTAGCGACGCTGGCATGGACAGGGCATGGTGCGATGGACGAAGGGAGCCGTCGTTACTGGCATTTTACTAGCGACATCTTCCATCTCTTGGCCGCAGGCGGTTGGTTGGGTGCGTTGGCAGCATTTGCACTGCTGCTGCGTTTAAAATCGCTGAAAGGTGATCAGGAAGTACGAGTTCTTGCTCGGGTACTGACAGGGTTTGAATCGGCCGGCGCGGTGATTGTAGTGATCATCAGTATAACGGGCGTGGTGAATTATCTATTTATCGTAGGACCGAGCCTCGATGAGGTGATGCTCAGCACTTATGGCCAGTTGCTATTTTTGAAAGTCCTGCTATTTGCAGGGATGATCGTATTAGCCACGCTTAACCGTTTTCATCTAAGCCCCTTATTGGAGCGATCAGTTCGCAATGGCGAATACGCTGTCGCGGTGAATGCCTTGCGCCGTAGCATGAAACTTGAGTTTTCAATGGCGGTCATCATTATCTGTCTTGTCGCATGGTTAGGTACTTTAAGCCCTGTCATGGAAATGAGCGCAGCATAGACGTTGGTAACAGCCAATACAGGAGTCTTAAGGGTGAATTGTAAGAGCCATTTGCACCGTCTACACTTTAGCCCATGAAACGCTATGTGCGGTTTTGCCTGATTTTCCTAATTAGCTTGGCGCTTCCCCTTAGCGGGATGGCGGGTGTTCAGGCATCGACTGAACCATGCCCGATGAAAACCATGGGTATAGCGATGATGGATGGTATGGGTCAAGACTGCTGCCACGACATGAAAAGTACCGCTGAGCATGGCAAACCTTGTAAGTCGGGCCAGGAATGCAAAACGGGCGGCATGCTGCAAGTCTCGATCATCAAGCCTCCTATTACCTTGTCCAGTCCAATCGTTCTGCCCTTCTCCAGCCATTTCCCACTCGTACAAACCCCTTCTGGGTTATGGCGACCTCCCCGTACTTGATTCCTGTACCACACTGAGCCTCATTCCGCGTTAGCGGGATGGCATATCTGCGCGCATGTCTTATGAAGCGCGCGGTGGATCATCACAGGAATCGTGAACATGAACTCCAACTGCTTTTGCACAGGTTGGTCCCTCGTGGCCGGCCTGGCGGCAAGCGTACTGGCATTGCCGAGCCTTGCTGGTGCATTGACACTCGATGAAGCGCTGCGGCTGGCCGAAAACAATGCACCGTCGTTGACCGCACAAGACGCCAAAATTCAAGCAGCCACCAGTGCGGCCATTCCCGCCGGCGAACTACCCGATCCCAAGCTACTGCTGGGCGTGCAGAACTACCCCATTGGTGGTGCCGACAGATGGAGCATCGACCAGGACTTCATGACCATGCAAGTGGTCGGGATCAGACAGGAGATGCCCAACAGCGATAAGCGCAAAGCACGTATCGAGGTCGCGGATGCGGCTGTTGATCGAGCGTCCGCTGAGCGTCGAGTGGCGCGTCTGAACGTCCGACAGTCCACGGCATTGGCCTGGATCAGTAGCTACTCGGTTGAGCGTAAAGATGCGATGTTCCAGGACTTCTACAAAGAAAACCGTCTTCTGACCGATACCGTCAGATCTCAGATTGCGGGTGGCCGCGCCCAACCCGCCGATGCGGTGACACCTAAACAGGAAGCTGCCCAACTGGCGGAGCAGCAGGATGATTTAGTTCGCCAACGTGCACAGGCCCGGGCGGCCCTCAAGCGCTGGATTGGCCCTGCTGCCAATGACAAACCGGCGGGCAGCTTGCCTGATTGGCCCATTGAAACCTCTGGATACTCCCATAAGCTGCAACATCACCCTGAATTGGCGGCGTATGTGCCGATGACCCGTGAAGCACAAGCCAAGATCCGTGAAGCTGAGGCGGAAAAGCAATCTGACTGGAGCTGGGAATTCGACTATCAGCATCGAGGCAAACAATTCGGTGACATGGTTAGCGTCCAGTTTTCATGGGATCTCCCGCTGTTTCCTGACTCTCGGCAAAACCCCAAAATTGCGGCAAAGCACGCCGAACTCAACCAGCTTGAGGCTGAGCGGGAAGCTCTGTCGCGCGAGCATACCCAGCAACTGGAGGATGAGTTGGCCGACTACGAGCGACTCAATCGTGCAGTCAACCGTAATCAGGAAAGCTTGTTGCCGCTGGCTAAAGAAAAGGTTGAACTCACCATGGCTAGCTACCGTTCCGGCAAAGGTGATTTGAACTCGGTTGTGGCCGCCCGACGCGAACTCATCGAAGCCCGTCTCAAGCAGATTGACGTTGAAGAGCAACGTGCTCTCACCAGCGCTCGCCTGTATTTCTCTTACGGGGAGCCCGCTCAATGAATTTCAAAGTATGGAAAGGGACTTTAGTTGTCGGCATCTCGATCGCCTTGGGTGTTGCCGGAGGTTACTGGTTAGCCCAACCGCGAATGAGCGAAGTAGCTAGTGTCGAGCCGGATCAGGAAGCCAAAGCCTCTGCCGATCGAAAGGTTCTGTATTGGTATGACCCCATGTACCCACAACAGAAATTCGATAAACCGGGTAAGTCACCCTTCATGGACATGCAGATGATCCCCCAATACGCAGATACCAAGGGGGACAGCGGCGGCATTCGAATTGATCCAAGCCTGACTCAGAACCTTGGTGTGCGACTGGCTCGTGTCAGTCGAGGGGTATTTGCCTCGACACTGAACGTGGTAGGTGTTCTGGCCTTCAACGAACGGGACGTTGCAGTCATTCAGGCCCGTACGGCGGGCTTTGTCGAGCGCGTGTACGGCCATGCATCTGGTGATGTGCTGAAAGTGAATGCCGCCTTGGCAGATATCTTGGTGCCGGATTGGGCAGCTGCTCAAGAGGAATTTCTCGCCCTCAAGCGTAGTGGCGATGCTGACTTGCTGACAGCGGCCCGCCAGCGATTGAGGCTCACCGGAATGCCAACTAAGTTAATTGCTCAAGTTGAGCGCAGTGGCAAAGTTCAACCGAACCTGACTCTGACCAGCCCTATTGGTGGTGTGCTTCAAGAGCTGAGTGTGCGTGAAGGTATGACGGTGGCCGCAGGCGAGACGCTGGCGCGTGTTAATGGTTTGAGCAGTGTCTGGCTGGCCGTGGCAGTACCAGAGTCGGAGGCTGGGTCAATCGTCGTAGGGCAAGCAGCCGAAGCGCGTTTGTCCGCGCTCCCTGGAGTTGTGCTCAAGGGCGTCGTCAGTGCGATTCTTCCGGAAACCAGTTCGGACAGTCGCACACTTCGCGTTCGAGTTGAGTTACCCAATCCGGATGGCCGACTCAGGCCAGGTTTGACCGCGCAGGTAAGTCTCAATCGTTCGACGGAGCAAAGTGTTTTGTGGGTGCCGAGCGAGGCCGTCATTCGTACAGGTCGACGTACGTTGGTCATGCTCTCTGAAGACGCTGGTCGATATCGCCCGGTGGAGGTGCAGTTAGGCCAAGATAACGATGGCAAAACGCTGATATTGAACGGCTTGGAAGAGGGGCAAAAAGTGGTGACTTCTGGCCAGTTCCTTCTCGACTCGGAGGCCAGTCTCAAGGGCGTTGTCGCAAGCTCACTGGACGTTTCGCCATCTACTGTAACCGCAGGCGCTTTGCATGAGGCCGATGGTCAGATCGTTGAGATCAACGACAAAGAAGTCACGCTCGCCCACGGTCCCTTCAGAACATTGGGTATGTCAGGCATGACGATGACTTTCCCTCTCGCCGCTCCAGCTCTGATGAAGGATCTTAAAACGGGCGACAAGGTTCGGATCGCTGTCAGCCAGACGGAAGATGGTCTGCGCGTTGAGCGTCTGGAACGCTCTGGGAGCCAGCCATGATCGCGGCCCTTATTCGCTGGTCGGTGGCTAACCGCTTTCTTGTGTTGCTAGCGACGCTGTTTGTCACGGCATGGGGGATCTGGGCGGTTCAAAGTACGCCCATTGACGCATTGCCAGACCTGTCGGATGTTCAGGTAATTATCCGTACACCTTATCCAGGCCAAGCCCCACAGATCGTAGAGAACCAGGTCACCTATCCATTGGCAACCACTATGCTCTCTGTGCCTGGTGCCAAGACTGTGCGCGGTTATTCCTTCTTTGGCGACAGTTTCGTTTACGTACTATTCGAAGACGGAACTGACTTGTACTGGGCCCGCTCGCGCGTATTGGAATATCTGAGCCAGATACAAAGCCGGCTTCCGGCCAGTGCCAAGCCCGCATTAGGACCTGATGCCACTGGGGTTGGCTGGATTTTCCAGTACGCCCTGGTAGACCGAAGCGGCGGGCATGATTTGGCGCAGTTACGTGCCTTGCAGGACTGGTTCCTCAAATTCGAGCTTAAGACCCTACCGAACGTTGCGGAAGTGGCCACGGTGGGTGGCATGGTAAAGCAGTACCAGGTGCAGCTTGATCCGGTGAAGTTGGCCAGCTTGGGTATCACGCAGTCTGAAGTGACCGAGGCGATCGGCAAGGCCAATCAGGAAACTGGTGGGGCGGTGCTGGAGATGGCGGAGACCGAGTTTATTGTGCGGGCTTCCGGCTACTTGAAGACCCTCAATGATTTTCGTGCTATCCCACTCAAACTGGGCACGGGTGGTGTGCCGGTCACTCTGGGCGATGTTGCCACGATTCAGATGGGGCCTGAGATGCGTCGAGGCATCACCGAACTCGATGGCGAAGGTGAGACCGTCGGCGGCGTGGTAATTCTGCGCAGCGGTAAGAATGCTCGAGAAACCATTGCGGCGGTCAAGACCAAACTCGACGAGCTGAAAAGCAGTCTGCCAGCGGGGGTAGAAATCGTCACTACCTACGACCGCAGCAAGTTGATTGATCGTGCCGTGGAAAACCTCAGCCACAAGCTGATCGAAGAGTTCATCGTCGTCGCGTTGGTCTGCGGAATCTTTCTCTGGCACCTGCGTTCATCTCTGGTGGCAATCATCTCCCTGCCGGTTGGGGTGCTGATCGCCTTCATCGTGATGCGCTATCAGGGTATCAACGCCAACATCATGTCCCTTGGCGGGATTGCCATCGCCATCGGCGCCATGGTCGACGCTGCCGTGGTGATGATTGAAAACGCCCACAAGAAGGTCGAGGCTTGGCACGTGGCCAATCCTGGGGAGGAACTGAAAGGTGAACGTCATTGGCACGTGATGACTGAAGCGGCTGCCGAGGTAGGACCTGCATTGTTCTTCTGTCTGCTGATCATCACCCTGTCGTTTATTCCGGTGTTCACGCTGGAGGCTCAGGAAGGACGTCTATTCGGTCCCTTGGCGTTCACCAAAACCTATGCTATGGCCGCAGCGGCTGGACTGTCGGTAACTCTAGTTCCGGTGTTGATGGGGTATTGGATTCGCGGACGAATTCCTAATGAGCAACAGAATCCGCTAAATCGCTGGTTGATCCGGATCTACGAGCCCGCTCTGGACGCCGTATTACGTCGACCTAAAGTAACGCTGCTGGTTGCGTTGCTAGTCTTTGTCAGCGCGTTGTGGCCGATCTCTCGTCTGGGTGGTGAGTTTCTTCCCCCGCTGGACGAAGGGGACCTGCTCTATATGCCATCAGCTCTGCCTGGATTATCGGCGCAGAAGGCCGCGCAACTGCTTCAGCAGACTGACCGTCTGATAAAGACAGTTCCAGAGGTCGAACACGTTTTCGGAAAAGCCGGCCGCGCTGAAACCGCGACTGACCCGGCACCGTTGGAAATGTTCGAGACCACCATTCAATTCAAACCACGCGAACAGTGGCGCCCAGGCATGACCCAGGAAAAGCTCGTTGAGGAGCTAGAACAAGTGGTGCGTGTCCCAGGATTAACCAACATCTGGATACCGCCTATTCGTAACCGTATCGACATGCTGGCCACCGGCATAAAAAGCCCGATTGGCGTGAAGGTTGCCGGTACCAACCTGACGGAGATCGATGCCGTCACCCAAGCCATCGAGCGTGTTGCCAAGGACGTCTCAGGTGTCAGTTCAGCGTTAGCCGAACGACTGACCGGTGGCCGCTATATTGATGTGGATATCGATCGCAAAGCTGCGGCACGCTATGGGTTAAATATTGCCGATGTGCAATCGATCGTGGCCGGCGCAATCGGCGGTGAAAACGTCGGGGAGACGATTGAAGGGTTGGCTCGTTTCCCAATTAACGTACGTTACCCTCGTGAGTGGCGGGATTCGCTCGGCGCTTTGGAGCAGTTGCCGATCTACACCCCGCTAGGCAGCCAGATCACCCTTGGCACCGTGGCGAAGATCAAGGTCAACGACGGGCCGCCAATGCTCAAGAGTGAGAACGCACGGCCTTCAGGCTGGGTGTACATCGATGTGCGTGGCCGGGACATTGCCTCCGTAGTCGCCGATCTACGCCGGGTCGTCAGTGAGCAGGTCAAGTTGCAGCCCGGCATGAGCCTGAGCTACTCAGGTCAGTTCGAGTTTCTCGAAAGGGCCAACGCACGACTCAAACTGGTGGTGCCTGCCACGCTGTTGATCATCTTCGTGTTGCTCTACCTGACATTTGCACGACTTGATGAGGCTTTGCTGATTATGGCCACGCTGCCATTCGCTCTCACGGGCGGGGCATGGTTTCTCTATCTGTTGGGATTCAACCTGTCGGTTGCCACCGGGGTCGGCTTTATCGCCTTGGCCGGTGTTTCTGCCGAATTTGGCGTGATCATGCTGCTCTACCTGAAAAATGCATGGACCGAGCGTCAAGACCTCGGTGACAACACAGAACGCGGGTTGATGGCCGCGATTTGTGAAGGCGCTGTCCAGCGCGTTCGACCTAAGGCTATGACCGTGGCAGTGGTTATCGCTGGTTTGTTACCTATACTTTTGGGAGGCGGTACCGGTAGCGAGGTTATGAGCCGCATTGCCGCCCCGATGATTGGCGGTATGGTTACGGCACCCTTGCTATCACTGTTTGTGATCCCGGCGACCTATCACCTCTTGCGTCGTCGACACTTGTCCGCTGAGCCTGGCAAGCACTGACGCGTAAAAACGCATACGAAAGGGGCTGCGCTTGCAGCCTCGTTTGAGCTGCACAGCTCGTTTTCATCAGTCCTACATACGCTGTTGTCAGTGCCATTACCCACCAGCACTTGCCAGAAAACGAACGCCGCCACTACTGCCTTTCGATGAGCCAAAAAAGCATCCTGCTCAAAGGCGACTCAGCATTCGTCACCCTCAGATCTCTCTTGAAATCGGGACGAATGACCCTAATATGATCTTATCTTGCCATCATCGTTTTCAATCATGGATGTTTTTCGGGGGTCGGTCGAAATGGCAGAACAAGAAGACGCTAAGCCCGCAAGCGGGCGCTTCAACACAAATGATGAGACGAAGCGGATCGTATGGACCCAGACCGCTGGTCATTGTGAACTGTGCGGCACGGATCTGACGTTCGATTATCGTGCCGGCAAGCCAATGAAATGGGGAGAAGTGGCGCATATCCTGCCCGCCAGTCCCAAAGGCCCTCGGGGACGCGCGGATCATGATGCTGAGGCGCACACAAACAATACCGCTAATCTGATGCTCCTGTGCCCAGGTTGTCATGACAAAATTGATCGTGACGCAGATGGGTATCCTGAAAATGATTTGAGTGGTTTACACCAAGCGTACTTGGAACGCATCCGACTCGCCGCAACGACCCCCGATGGTGGCAGAGCCATTCCTCTCATCGTCCAGAGTCAGCATTTTCAGACGATCAACGATATCCCCTTTCGCGATCTGTTGACTGCGATGTCCGCCGAGGGATTAACCGCCTTCGATCAAGGCATCAAAATCGCCTTCGCTGCACCCGGACCACGTGGCAGGGACACTACCTATTGGCAGAACGTCAAAGACAGCGTCCAGTATGAGCTGGAGCAGCAACTCAAGCGTCGCGGCGGCACTTATGGCGATTCGCCCGCGCTAGCAGTAGTCGGCTTGGCCGACATTCCGGCCTTGATGATGTTGGGCCAGAGTATCGGCGACCGTTCCAAACGCCTGATCTTCTCTTTTCACCGCGAGCATCTTTTGCGCTGGCCCGATCAGTCTGCTGAGCCGCCTAGTTTTCTGTTTACGCCTCCACCCAACGGCGATGGCCCACTGGCGTTGGTGCTCTCCATTTCTGCGCAAGTTCCAGTTCGCGACGTGATCGACGCTCTACCCGGTGCACGTATTGCAGAGCTGTCGATCCCAGAACCAAGCTACGCGATGGTACAGAACCGTCGGGTGATTCATGCCTTTCGCGACGCACTTCAAATACGACTGAGCCAGCTTGAGGCTCTGACTCCTGACCCTATCCACGTCTTCGCCGCCATTCCTGCGGCATTGGCCATCGAGTTTGGCGCGTTGCTCACAACACAGCATCAACATACATACCTGATCTTCGATCGGGACAAAGAAAACCAAGATCGGTTTACGCAAACACTGCAATTGGGCTTGGTGGCCCAGGAGGCTAGGTAAATGCTTTTGAGCAACGAACAGACCAAGCGCAGCAGTTGGGAATATTTTCTGCTTCGCGCCGCGCGGGAAATCTCGCTGTCGGAAGCGCAGTACGAAAAAATCAATGACCGCTACTCCCAACTGGAAAAAATCCTCTCGGCTTCCGACAACCCGCTGCTCGCTGAGGCCCATATTTTCGTTCAAGGCTCGATGCGGCTGAAAACGACCATCAAGCCAATCCCCGGCGCGCCTGCGGATCTGGACACCATTGATGCGGACGCGATTATTTGGCTCCCTCACGCTCAGGGCGCTGGTGCAAAGGAAGTACTAGAAGCGATTGAGCAGCGTTTTCGGGAAGGCTCCCGCGTTCAAGAAGAAGTTAAGCAATTACGTCGTGGCATCCGGATCGTTTATGCCGACGAAAATCCAGGTTTCCACATCGATGTCACGCCTGCCCGCGCGATCAACGGAAATGGCGAAGCAAACGGCGAGGGTAAGCTGGAGGTTCCGGATCGGGTCACAGGGTGGAAAGCAAGCAGCCCTATCCCTTACTCGAACTGGTTGCAGGTTGCTTCTGCCCAAGAAATCTCTCTGGAAAGCTTGGTAGTTGCCAAGAGCCAGCGGATGCTTGATGCCGCGACACAAGATCCTTTGCCGCATTATCAGGATTACATCGATCAAGATCCCCTGCGTGCGACCATTAAGCTACTCAAGCGTCATCGCGATGAATGGGCCATCAAGACAAGGAGCGCTGATACTCGCCCAATATCTGCGGTCATCACCACCCTGGCCACGCACGCATACCTATGCACGGGATTTCCTCCTTGCAGCTCAAATAATCGAGCAGCAAGCCATCAATGGAAAGACTGATCTTTTCTCGGTAGCCGCTATGAATGCGGGGCTTGCGTCTGAGCAGTACCTAAAGTCCTTTTTGGTCGAGCAGGACCCTGTTTCACAATCATTTTTGAAACTCATCGCAGGGCTTCCGAAGAATAAGCATGACCTCTTTGGACTTTACCAAAAAATTTCTCCTGACCTACGCAACCAGCTACATGACGTGTCCGAGCAGCTTAGCCCAGGATTCCCGTTGGTTGAGCGGATCAAACAGTGTTCGCAGCTTTTTACGCATACGCGCTACGGGTACGAAGCCGGCTCCCTGACAGTACTGCGGTCGGAAGTATTTGAGCTTGCACCTCATCTGGATAAGGTTCTCACCGAAATGACTAAAACTGTCGCTGCTTGAGCTAGCCAAAGATCGAGGAAAATCGCGAAGACAGCCGATGAAGGTTGGAGGGAAGCTGGTCGGAAGCACTAGCGGGAACCCACCGCAACCAAGTAGGAAAAACCCGCTGCCAACCTCCCCCGTTAATTCGGGGTTTGGCAGTACCAGGGCGCGGATTTCGCGTCCGCGAAAATGCAGGTAGGCCCATGATCCTGAAGATTGATCCATCCGCTGTACAACCGTTCAAATTCAACCCGTTGGAAGCGGGCCGCGCTGAACCTGATTTTATTGTTCAGCTGCTGGAACAGTTCGCCGGTACGAAGCTCAGTGCCGAAAAAAAGACCTCGATCCTCACCGTTATTTCAGAGCTGCCAGAAGGCGCAGGCATGCGCCATCTGTATGAAGCAATCAAGGTGCAGGAGGCCGCAAGCCTTGGCGTCACAGTGGAGCAGTACGAGGCTCTGTCGCCGGTTCTTGAAGCGCTCCAACGGATGCTTGCACCGGGCGATCACGGCGCCCTCTTTGAACAACCTGCTGACGTGTAGGAAAAGTCGCTCATCTGCACCACAAGCCCCTGCCTTACAAGCTGGGGCCGAGTCGGTAAGAGGGGGCCACATTCGCGGCCCATCAAGAAAAATGCAGGCAGAACATTGGCTCTGATTGATCAGCAGCAGGAGCATGTGGCCAAGGTCTACGGCTTAGCAAAACGCTTCAAAATTTCGTATTGCTTGGCGCCTTGACAATAGAGCATGGCGAGGTTTCAACGTAGATGGAGCCGGTTAATCCGCTTGTAGTTTCTCTTTTCAGGATCAAGTTGACACGATTAACGGAAAATTTCTGCTGAAGATTCTTCGATTCACTACGCCAGATCACCTCTTTAGGTCCAAACGACGCAGGAGATGTAAAGTTAAGCCCTGATCCACTCTTATTGCTTTGCAGGGAGGCCGTTCCGCTTGGTTGATCGACAATAACCAATAAGTCATCAGCTCTTTTATCAAGAGATGGGCAGGACAAATATGTGACACCACTGGCAGCAAAAGATGCCTGACAGGAAACACCAATAACCAGCGCTATCAAAACCTTATGCATCACGATCGCTCCATTGTGAATGGCAGCAATCTAACATCAGATCGTGATCGCGACATAGGCGCTCCATATACTGAAAAAGTTCGGGGGAACAGCGCGCACCCACAAGCCCGCCAAGTGCGGGCTTTGCCAGTCACTCCGGACGCATAGGAAAAATTCATGTCTATCATTACCGCTGACCTAACCGAAGGTGACATTAATCAAGCGATCAAGCTGGCTCGCGCCAACTACGTCGAGCTGATTAACAAATTCGTGAAGCCTCACGGCCCCACTAGCAGCCTGTGCATTGCGCAAGTTGAGGCAGAGGTGCGGGAGTATCTATTAGACGCGCTGACAGGCTGTTACGGGGGATTTGTTGAAGCTGTGCTCGCAAGAGACCAGAAGAGGGGCGCTCTAATTGGGTTCACGATTGTGCTGCGCGGCAACAACCCAGAGGATTGTGGCATAAGTTACACCGTGGTCAGCGCAACTCACAGGCGGCAAGGAATCCTTCGTGAAATGCTGAAAGGGGTCCAGGCGCGATACAGCCACATCGGGCTGTCTTGCAACGTGGATAAGGTTCCTTACTACGAAGCGTTAGGGTTTCATATCACCGGCTCCGACTGCGCCCAGGTTGCTATGTGCTGTGGTATCGACAAGCCCGAGGCCATGATGGGAGCGCTGGATTTTAGTTTGAATTCAAAAATCGCTGAGGCCATGGCCACCTTCGAGCGTTTCCACGGCGCGAAGGCTAAAGGGATCTTTTGCAAGATGGGGGAGATACAGGAACGTCGGTTCGAATATGTCGACGGGTATGTCATCAAGCGCCTATCCGGCATTACACATGCTGATGCGTTATAGGAAATGGCCCTACCCCACCAGCCTAATGCGGGCTAAGCCCGTGGGAGCGCCGCCGTAGTGATCAAGAAATGCAGTTTAGACGCTATTTCTTGGGCTTATGCTTGCGACGTGACGCCTTGAAGTTCTCGACGGTAGCGACTTCGGGGACATGAACTCGACCAACCCGGGGAGATATTCTCGGCGGTTTTCGTCCCATCTCAAGTTCACTGAACTCGTGAGTTCCTGCCTTCAAATTTTCGAATCGACTGTATTTTCCGACAAAGGCCAGCCTGCAAAACCCAGTGGCGCCTTCACGTTGTTTGCCAATGATGATCTCGGCAGTGCCCTTGTACTTCGAGTCGGGGTTATACACCTCATCGCGGTAGACGAACATGATCACATCCGCATCCTGCTCGATGGCCCCCGACTCGCGTAGGTCTGAGTTGAGGGGGCGCTTGTCGGGCCGCGACTCGAGGCTTCGGTTAAGTTGTGACAGTGCAACCACCGGACATCCGAACTCTTTGGCCAGAGCCTTCAGGGATCGTGAGATTTCAGAAATTTCGTTGGTCCGGTTTTTCCCACTTGAACCAGGAACCCTCATCAGCTGCAGGTAGTCGACCATGATCAGGCCGATCTCGCCATGCGCTCTGAAAATTCGCCGTGTCTCGGCCCTCATCTCAGACGGGGTTACCCCGGAGGAGTCGTCGATGAAGAAGCGGTTCGGCTGGTTGAGAAGGTCGGCCGCCTTAACCAGCTTCGGCCAATCCGTATCCTGCAGTTGACCGTTGTTAACCTTGGTCAGGTCAATTCCGCCAACCGAAGCAATCATCCGGTTGATCAAGGAGATACCGGGCATCTCCAAGGAGTAGACAATCACCACCTTGTCGGTCTTGAGCACTGCATTCTCAACGATGTTCATCGCGAAAGTGGTTTTGCCCATCGAGGGGCGTCCCGCCACAATGACCAGGTCAGCGGGTTGCAGAGAATCGACAATTTTGTCCAGGTCATCGAACCCAGTGCGCAACCCAGCTACTTGGCCTTTTGAGCGTGATTCAATCTTTTCCCGGCTTTTGACCAGGAGCTCGTTGACCCCAACGGGGCCGCCCTCTTTGGGTTGCTTTCCGGCGACCAGAAGAATCTTCCGCTCGGCCTCTTCAATGAGGTCTGACGCCGACCTCCCCTCCGGATGTAGAGCGTGAGCTTGAATGTCCTCGCATGTGGCGATTATTTCCCGCAGCTTTGCTCGCTCCCTGATGACTCTCGCATAGGTTTTTGCATTCGCGCTGGACCACGTGCTCTTGGCCAGCGCATTGACGTAGTCGAGGTCAGGTGAGCTCTCAACCAACCCTTCCAGCACCAACTGGTCTCGCACCGTAACCACGTCGAATGGATGCCCACGTTCGGCCAGCAAACTGATGACGCGAAAAATATGACGGTGATCGCTGAAGTAGAAATCACCTTCCGACACAACGTCCGAAAGTTGTTCCCACACCAAGTTCTCAAGCAGCAGGCCGCCCAGAACGGCTTGTTCCGCTTCCAGAGAATATGGGGCCTGCCGCAGCGCTTCGCTCAGCGAATCAACCGGCAGTGTGGTGGGAGGATTATTCAAGGGCACCTGCAAAGGTCTGGAGGCAGGATACCCGGCCTCAGTTCTTAACTTCGGATTACCACCGAAAGCTGCTCGCGATTTTGCCACAGTTGAGCGAACCGCAAGCATTCGACGATTGCCGACCACTGAACCGCGGACAGCCGGACACTGAGCCTCGCAAAGTTCTCGAGCATCATTTCCGGAATTGGGTCAGCGTTTAGCAGGCCGTTGAAAAAGGCCGGACCGAATTGGGTTCTGGCAAACTACCCGCCATGTTCTTCAATGTCAGCGGAAGACCGAGCCGATGCGTGGACCCGATCTCAAGCAAAACGACCTGTTCAGTTACACGACGCTGGAACAGCGAATTCCCAAGGATCACCCGCTGCGCCCACTGCGTGAGCTGGTCGATGCTGTTCTGGCCTCGATGGACCGCGATTTCGACGCGCTGTACTCCACGCTGGGACGGGCTTCGATTGCACCGGAACGGTTGTTGCGCGCCTCCTTGCTGCAGGTGATCTACACCGTGCGTTCCGAGCGGCAACTGGTCGAGCAGATCGATTTTAATCTGCTTTTTCGCTGGTTCGTCGGCCTGTCGATGGACGAACGGGTGTGGGATCACTCAACGTTCAGTCAGAACCGAGACCGCCTGTTTAACCAGGATATTGCGCGCCTGTTCTTTCAACGTATCAAGTCGTTGGCCGAGTGGTCGCAGTACGCCAGTGATGAGCACTTCAGCGTGGATGGCACGCTGATCGATGCCTGGGCTTCGCATAAATCCTTCGTCAAGAAGGCCAGCGGCGAGAAGCCGGACGATGAGCCACCAGAAGGTGGCACACGCAATAACTACCTCGACTTCAAGGGCGAAAAACGCGGCAACGCAACTCACCACTCCACCACCGATCCCCAGGCCCGGCTGGCTCGCAAGAGCCCGGCCGATGGCAGTCGCCTGGCCCATATGGCCCACACCCTGATGGAAAACCGTAATGGGTTGATCGTGGATGTGGAATGCACCGAGTTCAATGGACATGCCGAAGTGGGTGCAGCCTTGAAGATGCTTGAGCGCACAGCCAAACCTGGCAGCACCGTTGGTGCCGATAAAAGCTACGACCAGAAATTTTTTGTGCAGATGGCGCGTGATTTGAAGGTGACACCGCATGTCTCGAGAAAGGCCGTCAAGAGCGCGATCGATGGTCGTACGACACGTCATCCGGGCTATGGCGTCAGCTTGAGAATACGAAAAAGAATCGAAGAAGGGTTTGGCTGGTTAAAGACCGTGGGTGGCCTACGCAAGACCAAATTGATCGGTCGCGAAAAGCTCAGCGCCCAGTTGCTGCTGGGCTTTTCGGTGTACAACCTGATCCGCTTGGGGAGCTTGTCAGGCTGGTGGCGTGGATCGCATGTTTAGGCGAGGTGCGCCCAGAAATCGCCCACAGGCGAATATTTGCGCTGGAATCGGCAAAAAAACCGCTGATTGAGGCGGGATAAAGGGCGACGCCAAGCTTGAACGGCTGAAAAACTTCAAACTTGACGGGTTGGGGGAGATAGGGCTGAATTTTTCAACGGCCTGTTAGGGGCCAATCGGGGCCTTATCCGAAGCTCCCTGGGGCATCCTCACCCCAATTTTCAGAACTCGACCGAGGAAATTTATGACTCAACCTATTGAGGTGCTCGACAAGTTGGTACGCGAGATGGTCCGCGAGCAAAGGAGCCGGCGCCGTTTCAAGTACGTGATGTGGATTGGCACCCTGGCTGTCGTCTCGACCACACTGGCGGTCGAGCACTTCACATCCGACGGAGCTGACGCCAAAGAAATTACGGCACGAATCGATGTCAGCGGTCCCATCGCCGAGGGCGAAGCCGCCAGCGCTGAGGCTCTGAAGAAAAGCATTGGCCAGGCCTTCGCCGATGCGCGCACTAAAGCCGTCGTGCTGAAGATCAACAGTCCAGGTGGAAGCCCGGTGCAGGCGGGCTATGTGTATGACGAGATCAAGCGCCAGCGCGGCTTGCACACCAATATCAAAGTCTTTGCAGTGATAACGGACCTCGGGGCTTCAGGCGCGTACTACATCGCCAGCGCTGCCGACGAGATCTACGCGGACAAGGCCAGCCTGGTCGGCTCCATCGGCGTCACCGCTGCAAGCTTTGGCTACGTCGGTGTGATGGAAAAATTGGGGGTCGAACGCCGGGCCTACACCGCTGGCGAGCACAAAGCCTTTTTGGACCCATTTCAACCCAGGAACGCTGACGAAACCGCCTTCTGGGGCGAGGTCCTGAGAACAACCCACAATCAATTTATCGAGGCGGTCAAAGCCGGCCGCGGCGACAGGCTGAAGTCAGCGGACCACCCGGAACTTTTTTCGGGCCTCATCTGGTCGGGCCAGCAGGCACAGCAGCTTGGTCTTATCGATAAGTTGGGTGATGTGGACTATGTGGCGCGTGAGGTCGTAGGCGCAAGCAAGGTTGTCGATTTCTCGACTAAGGACAACCCGTTCGACCGATTCGCCAAGCGGATCGGTACATCTGCGGCTCAGGAACTCTCGATGTCCCTCGGTTTCTCCGGGCAAAGCCTTCGCTGACGGCCACTGACCCGGCCCTATGCCGGGTCACCAGCACCAAGCGAGTCAAGGCAAAAGGATGAATTAATGAAAATGGTGATGATGCTAGTGGTTGTCGCTGCAGTGGTAGCCGCCCTCTCCTCCGGTCTATGGGGTGGACAAGGTTGGTTAGTTTGAAAGCCACTTAGGAAAATGGAAGAAAGCCCGCAGCACACAGGGCCGTTCACTGGGCCTTGTGCTGCGGGCTTTTTTGCTGCAGTAATTTGAAAACGTCGCATTTATTTCAATAAACGAGGCAAAGAGACCTTACGCGTTACCAACGCCCTCTCGCCGGCGTCTGCGAAGAAACAGCATCGCCTCCGGGAGGAGCGGGAGGAGCAGCAAAGTCCCCAACCCTACGAACAGAGCAACCTCCGTGGGCTTACCACCGGCGACCCGCGACTTTGCATAAGCGAGTGGGTACTTGCCCTGTTCCAACTCCACAGCCAACCCCGTTTCACTTACAACTTCCCAGGTGAGGCGCAGAGTGCCTTGTAACGCTCCTCGGAATTTGCAGCGCGCATTCTCCACTGGAAGATTGAGTGCTTGGCAAACCTCCGGCGGCATGCCAATGAGGGTTCCATCCTCGACCACCATCGCAGCGGAATAGACTCGCGGGAAAGCCCAAAACGCCACGACCCAAACCCAAACGAGAAATCCCAAAAACCTGATGCTGCCCACAGATCACTCCTCATAAAGATCATGCGGATATTCTCGCACCCGACGAAGAAAACGAAACTTCTGATTTGCTCCTGGTGCATGGTCCAATCGGCACTACGCGCAGAAGAGCCATTGAAGTTGCAGTTTTGGGAACGCATGGAAGATCTGGATCAGAAACGGGCGTCGCGCCCTCCTCTGACCTGGCAGCGGTGTTTACAGCATGAGTTCTTTCCCCAAAAAATTCCCAACCATCGATTTTTCAACTCAGTACGGACTGGCACTCGACGACTCTGACAATTGGATCATTGTCGACCTATTCGCTGGTGGTGGTGGCGCTTCGACCGGCTTGGAAATGGGTTTGAACAGGCCAGTGAACATTTGCGTAAACCACAATCCGACCGCCATTTCCATGCATGCGGCGAATCACCCACATGCAGAGCACTACCAAACTGATGTGTGGGGCGTCGATCCAGTGAAGGCTTGCCGCGGCCGCAGGGTGGGATTCCTGCATGGGAGTCCTGATTGTACTCACCACTCCCAGGCGGCCGGTGGTCAGTCGCGCAAGAAGGAAATCCGCGACCTCGGTTGGGTAATCATCAAATGGGCCGGCAAGGTCCGACCGATTACGATCAGTATGGAAAATGTTCGCCAGATGCAGCTTTGGAGCCCACTGGTTGCAAAGCGCTGCGCTAAAACCGGTCGAGTCATCAAACTGGATGGCACCGTTGCCGATCTAGGCGAGCACGTCCCACGTCACAAACAGTTTCTGGTACCGGATAAAGGCAAGCTCACCGGCAATGCGCTTCACCGTCGTAAGCAGCGTCGTAAGTACCAACGTCACGGCAGCCCGGTGAATCGCACTTGGGATCATTTCGTCGCAAGCCTGCGACGCTTGGGATACCAAGTCGAATGGCGCATTTCGCGCGCCTGCGACGATGGTGCGCCTACCACTCGCGAACGCCTATTCCTGATGGCCCGATGTGACGGACATCCAATTGTATGGCCGGAGGCGTCACACGCGGCCGAGCCGAAAAAGGGCCAACTGCCGTACCGCACCGCTGCTGAGTGTATCGACTGGACCGATCTTGGTCCGAGCATCTGGGCGCGAAGCCGGCCATTGGTTAAAACCACGAATGTTCGGATCGCCACTGGCATCGAGAAGTTTGTCCTGAACGGACGACCCTTTATTGTCCCGGTCACTCACCAGGGTGCCGTGCGCCTTCACAGCATTGACGAACCAATGCGGACCGTTACCGGCGCCAACCGTGGTGAACTGATGTTGGGCTCGCCGTTGTTGACGCCATTTATCTCCGAGCACGCCAATGCCACCCACCAGCGAAATATGCCGGCGGACAGTCCATTGCGAACCATTTGTGCGCAGGTCAAAGGTGGTCATTTCTCGCTCGTGGCGCCCATTATTGTCCAGGCCAACGGCGGCAAGAATACGACCCCCGCGCATAGCGCCTTAGCGCCATTTAGCACCATCACCAGCGCGGGCAGTCAACAGCAGCTGGCAACCGCATCACTGATGCAGCCTGCTTCTGACCTCGGTCTGCAAATTACCGCCGAACAAATGGCCGGCGCTCTGCGAGTCGCGGATTTTATGGTGGAGCATGGAAAGGCTTCAAACCTCCCACTTCAGCCAACCATTGCAGATAAGCTGGCGCTGGTAACCGTTGATGTTAATGGCATCAAGTACCTGATGATCGACATCTGCTTGCGCATGCTCAAACCACGTGAGCTGTATCGTGCGCAGGGATTTCCCGAGAGCTATATCATCGATCGAGGGCACGACGGCCGGGAGTTGAATAAGACTCAGCAAAGCCATCTTGTCGGGAACTCTGTTAGCCCATTGCAAATGGCAAGACTGGCTCGTGCGAATGATCCATGGAAGGCTCGACAGCGAGAAGCCATCGCTGCCTGAAGCAGCCAGCCTTCTGGAGGGTTGTGGGGTCCCGTTGTAAGGTCCTCCCCCTCCAAGAATTCAACGTGCCAGTCTTCCCAGCGGGAAGCGTTTTCCCTTCCGTGAACAGATGCTCATCGCGGTTGCAGGCCTACCTTAAAATCTGTGCCCACTCGCCTGGAACTTGAGTTTGTCAATCCGTGACGAAACAGCATAGTGCGCGCCCGCAGCTATCATGAGCAGGCCAAAATTCACCGCCCACATGACCGTTGGTGATCCTTCTTGTTGAGACACATACATCCCTGAAACAACAAGGAGTACCAGTTCAATTACGAGCAACACCAGCTTAATGCGGTTGAGGCGCTGAAGTCGCTTATCAAGCAAGGTTTGCATGCCGAACTACCTATGAGTGTTTTGACCAATCGCTCTCAGACCCTGATATCCACTTGTGAGCGGGAGACAGGCAAAGCGTGACTACTTGCCCCTTAATTCTCCTTCAGGGCCATACTGGGAAAGGCCGGTATTTGCCCCCGGCAACGGCCCAGACGGGACTGTGACAGTCACCAGCCAGATACCAGGATGCCTCTCCCTCGGTAATCGACAGAAAACGCCGCTCGAGCCCTTAGAGCACCCAGTGCTCTTCAATCGCCCACAAGGGTTTATCCTTCTGCAAAGATTTGAACGCCTTTATGTAAGCCTCATAGGTGGTTTGCGTGAAGACTACCCAGGAACTCCCCAAAGCTTGGGCATCGAGAAGATCTTTCTGAAACTCCGCGTATTGAACCTGGCCAGCAACGCTTTCGCTGAACGCGCTCAACCCCTTGAGCAGTACACTGTCAATTGGGGGATGCAGACGCTCAACGCGTTCGTCATCGTGGTAGCCACCGCAGACCAGTTTGGACTTCAGGTAGACGTTCACAAGCTTCTGCGCTCGGCCATAAGTGCACCGAAACTTCAAGTGCTCTCCGGTTTTGTGATGCACATAGGTCGCCGGTCGCGCCGCACGTACGGCTTCGATTCGCTCATGTATGAACGCGTCAATTCCCTCCGCACTTGGGAGATCCGTTGGCGTGTTGATGTCCCGCATACCGGCTGCCTCAAGCATCGTCTGCGCGTACTTAACGGAGTACCCTCCTCCGTCACCCCCACTACGCGAATAGGCACGCCCAGCGGCCCATACGGCGAATCGGTGGGCATGATCTGCAATTGAGTAAGTGGACATTCGTGGCTCCTCCAGTGCCCGGGATAGGCAAGGTTACCCTTTCGGCCCTTTCAAAGGGGGCAGACTGCACGTCATTGACGGCACCTTCTCGCTACTATTGCCCCATCACGCAACTTGAAAGACGTGGTCTGCGCCGCCGTCCGCTCGCATGACCTTCGACGAACCTTACCGCAGGGACGCCCCCAATGACCGCTCTCTCCATGGCTACCACGGCCCATACAGCAACCCATCCGCCACGGTCTTGCCGGCGGGTGCAAGACTCACGTAAAGCGGATAAATTTGTCCTAACCACCCACTCGACCATCATTGACGCCCTGGATGAAATCGCGAGAAGCCACAGCCGGAGCATCAACTCAGAAATAATCATGGCGGTAGCTGAGGCATTGGACGGAAGCCAAAGGACTGCATTCGAACGTCAGCTTTACGTGAACCATCTTGGTGAAGGCCGGGCCAGCTTGATTCTGATTGGGGTTCGTCATATCGACCTTTCCGCAATGCGCGGGGACCATTCGACCACGGTCCGTTTTCCAGACGGCATTCGGGATGCGATAGCGATAGAGGCAGGTTTAAAGCAGATGTCCATGATGACGTGGATGCTGAAGGCACTTCAATGCTGGATCAATGATCAACGCGATATTCACACGCTACAAAACGCCTGTGCTGAAATTCAGCATCAGGATAGTTCCAACGTTGAATGACCTAAACGGAAAACAAGGAAAAATCCCTCCCTTCCTCGGTACTCCTGGGTTGGGTTTGGCCGTTCGCACTTACGGTTAGTAACAAGGAGATGAGATGAGCGTACAAGACTGGCTGATCTGCAACGACTCGGATGAAATTGTAGAGGTCGTGATTCACTCGTCAGGCAAAGCCTGGCCAAGAGTGGAGTTCAAGGTTCTATCAGCCTTCCTGCTTTATCACTCTATTGCTCATCCTGGTGCGCAAATGCGCATCGGACGGCTTGATCACTCGGACAAAAGTGTCTTCGTGTCAGAGCAGGATCGGAAGGAAAACGGGTCTAAGTTCGATTGGCTCGAGTGGAACATAGATAACTACATGACCATGCTGGCGAGAAACAATAATGCCTATGCGGGCCATATGGGATGGTTCACCGATATGACTGTCGTAAGTAATGCCCCCCCAATCGCCTTGAACTCCCAAATGATGCACCCCCATATATCCTCTAGGGAAATCGCACAACGCCGAGTGGCTAGTTTCAATCATGGCACCGCACCAGGTTCAAGGGTTCACTACCTCAAAAGTGAACTGGAGGGTCGACAAATTACGACCATCGTAAGCCCCGCTTACATCCTTGGTGATGACGCCCCCGTGGTCGAACTAGACGGTATTGGTACTGCTTTGCTGGATAAAGTTGAGCCATTCTTCGGAAGTTGAAGAAAAACTGATGATAAATGCACGGATGGTCGCAACCTTGGCAGCATTGGTACTTGCGGGTGGTGCTAGTGACTGAACTGATCCGCGTGCTTGCTAATCGTCCCTAAGGGTCATGCATGATCTAGTTACCCCGCCCTTTCGGGTTGACCTGAGCGGCCACAACCTAGCCAAACGGCGTTCAGAAGAATCTTCTTTGGAAATGCAGGCTTGCCAAAAAAGACTCTCGGCGGGGAACCCCGCCGATGTCTTAGATTTTGCAGCTGAAGGGAATTGCATCGATTTCGTCGATGCAGCTGAGTCGGAATGCGGCTCCAGCAAGCAGGACTTGACGCAATTCGCAGAGCATTTTTTCCAGTACTTCTTGCTCATAGCCGATTCGGCAGTGCGCGAACGAGACCTGCAACAGCTGCTTTGACTGATCCGGTGAGAACAGCAATGCGTCCTTTTTGCCGAAGGCCCGGTTGAAATCGCTGTATGGCCCACCCTGTAATGCGCGTTCATCCTCCTTTTCAAGAGGGTGAAGTTTGTAGCGGATAGATATCGCTCCCCGCTTCTTGCCCACCATTACGAACAGGTGAGCGCCGTCTGTATCGACTACCTCCTCCCTGTCGATCCAGTGACGGATGACAGGAAGTTTGGTAGCGATATCGAAGCCAAGGGCAACGGTAACCCGGCTGATTGCAGTAATCGTCATGGTTCTCTCCAATTGAGCGAGCCATGACCCCGGCGGGGCCTAGGCCCGCATGGGTTTTATGGAAATTGGCTTCAGTTCGGTTGAGAAACCAAGCCGTAAATTTGATCTGGGTTTACGCCCAGGCCCAGCAAGAATTTCACCTTCATCTCGATCGTTCCCATTTTCATGGCACGACCGATCAGTACCGACCGATCCTCTACCAAGGAATCAAGCTTAGGCGTTGAGGAATTGTCCTCGAAGAGCCCGGGATTGGATGTACGCAGATACCCAAGTGTGTTGGAAACCACATCAGGCGCCCCAGCCATTTCATCGACTATCAGGCGAAGGCGGATCTGCTGGATCCGCTTCTGCAGCTCCATCCTGAGATCAATCAAGCCCGCGGCCTCCAGGCCAGGAACGAGATGATCATCGGCGATACCTCTGTCATGCAGGGGGCAAATGGCATTTGCCAGGCCCTTTGTCCCCTTGTCACGGGCAATAAAGCCGATGTACGCACAAACATTGATTGCACCGCTCAGATCACGGCACAATTCTGAGACAGGATGTTCCCTCTGAGCGGCGAGCAGCTTTAGCTCACAACTCGCCAAAAAGTCCCCAAGCGCGAACATCATCTGCGTAAGATTCATGACCAACTCCAACAAGCCAGAGCGACAGCCCGCAATGGGCCGTCACTCAATTAGTATTTGGGTTTATGACGCAGGACCCGATCGGGCCTTGGGATTTATTCAGCAGGACGCTGACGCATCAATCGCATCGGCATGGTATCGGAGATCCGTACCTCAGCTTTTTTCGAGAACTCGACGGCGCCGGCGAAAAGATCTTCTGGCGTCACCTCGCTCCGAGGATGTTGGTGGTACCAGACAAAGAACCCTGTTGTGCTGAGGACGTTATTGCCCTCACTGGTGTACTCGCCGCCGAGCTTGCAACACTCTTCGGGAGCATCCGTAAAGTATGCAATAGCGGTTCGCTCGCCCACCGCGGTTTGAAACGACTTTTTCGCCACTGCAGAGGTGTGATTCATGCTGATCTCATCCACGGCCATCCAGCCGGAATGCACCAGGCCCCGCAGGATCGCCTGTTTCATCTCTTGGTAGTTCATATTGGAATTTGACATTTCGAAGCTCCATTTGGACGGAGCTTGCCCCGGCAGGGACAAAGCCCCGCGAGGGTGGGTGTGCGCAGAGTTGCGCGTTTAGTGCTGGTGGCCAGCTCACTACGGACCCAGACATTCTAGGTTCGTGAGAGGCTCAAATGTTGCCTTAACCATCTAACCGCGGCAAGAGCCACAATCAGACGCAAGCTCCGGGTGCCGCCCCCAGCATATGACGGCACCTGTGGACGCCGGCGAGAAGCAGCCTATCAATTGCTGTCCAGGTCAAGTTGAGGGTCTATGTCCACGAAGTTCCGACGCAGGTAACTCTCCATCGCGAAGTCCTCAATCGTCCACTCTCCATGCCCCAGGTTCCCAACCAGGTCGCGGCGCTGCAGGCGCTTCAATGCGGTCTGAACAGTCGCGGCGCTGGGTACGTTGCCACCGGGCATCTCGCTGCCAATCCACTCGCGTCCCTCGGTAGAGAACACCGAGATGCCCCTCACCAGTCCGATAAGTACAGAGAAATCCAGAGGAGCCATCTCCAGAATCAGGTTCTCGAAGTTGCCTTCGTCGGTCATGGTGCCCCAGGCTCGATGGTCCGCGTCACGCACGCTGAGCCCCTCAGTGAGGCACAGCAAGAACACGTCACGAATGTACTTGGGCATGTACCCCCGGGCAGCAAAACGCTCGAAAGCGGCATTTACGTCCCACTCCCGTCCGGTGATCTCCTCAAATCGTTGGCCGAGATGCTGCACGAATTCCAAGCCCAGATTAGGAAATTGGATCTCGTGGCTGAACTGGTAGAAAGGTGCCTTTGTGCGACGAAACATGCGATGTAGACCGTCCTGAGAGGATCCGGTGAACACTGCAAAAACTTCACCGTGCGCCTGCTGCAGCAACGAGCGGAGCGTCGCAGTCAGATCCTCGAAATCCTTCTTGCTCGCCAGGTGCTGCACTTCGTCGATGATTAAAAGCGCCTTGCCGTTCCCGAGTCTGCGGAAGCGCTCGAAGAGCTCGATTAGGTTCAGACCACTCTCCTTCGCCAGCTCGGCCTTCATCGTTACGCCGTCGGTACCGGCGCCGGCCTCCACCGACTGCACGAGTGAGCCAGGCCGCATGAGCTTCAGCCAGTTGCGCCGCAAGAAACCGGCACCGTGGATGGCCTCATACAACGCGCCTGCAATCACCCGTTCAGGGTGCGCCTTGTCAAACCAAAGGTCAGCCGTGGCAACGATGAATCCGTGTGCCTTGGCAATCGGTATCAGGTCGTTGATGAGAAAGGTGGTTTTCCCCTTGCGACGAGGCGCGAAGATCGTCGCCGCATTTTGCAGACGCGACTCGAACGTGGCCAAGATGCCTTCAGCCAGGTAGGTGCGAGGGAAGAGAAGCGTGTCCTTGGTTTCTGGGGTCATTATGGGCCTTTAGGCTGAAATCCATAAATTAGGAATTTCTGCATAATTACGCATAATTTCGCAAATTGGAAGCGGTGCGGCGCTGCGAAGTGCCTGCGACAAGGCCCTGACTTTATCCTAAACATACGCGGAATAGGTCGCGCAATAAGCGGTATTCGCGCCAAGCTTCCACCGGTCGGTGGATGACGAGCTCGAAGGTGTTGCAGTTTAGCGACCTCATCATAACCTCATTGAACTGACTTTATGAGGTAACAGGAATGAACACGGCCCAACGCAACCAACTGATCAAAAAGGCAATCTTGGAAGCAATTACCGCTGGCAAGGGCAACTGGATCACAGGCATCGTCCCTGCCGTGACCGCTCTCAACGTCACAAAATCGAATGACGGCCTGAAGGTTCGCAACTGCCTCAGCGCTTTGATCGAGAAGGGGTTGGTGTATCGCGTTTCTTTCACTTCTGAAGAAATCTACGACTTGGTCGAAAACAAGGTCAGCCCTGTTGAGCCGGCGGGCGGGTTCACTATCCATCACGCGTTCGCGAACGGCGACTTTATCAAAGCGATTTCCGCCGCGCATTGCGCTGCCTACGATGACGAAAAAATGCCCGAGTCGGTAACCTGCAACGTCACCGGCATCACGGTGTTCTTGAAAGTCGAAAAAGGCCAGTTCGTCGAAACCCTCGATGACGGAACAGATGTTTCGGAACTGTTTAATGCAGCGCTTGATAAAGCAGTTGGCATGGCGTGATGAACTGAAAACTGTTGAAATCCAACACCTGAATTGAAAAGGAAATTCACGTGACCACCAAGGCCCAGTTCGACGAAGCAGCTCAACGGCTGCTCGGAGAAGAGAAGTACTCCAACCTGCTCAAGTCTGGCTACTCCCGACCGGACTTCTGCCGTGAGATTGCCCAAGACGAGTTCGTGGACAATCTGTACAGCCCGCCCACCAAAGAAGCTGACTTGGCCCGCATTCGCCGTGTTGCTGCCCGCCTCTGGAAAGGGGATGGCGTCACTGGCTTGGAAGATTAGCAATCGACTGCCACTTAATCCCCGCGCTTGCGGGTTTTGGCTGTAGAAGCGCCGCGGATTTACTACCCAACTCAACATCAAAAACCCCACAGAGAGTCGATGCAGCCATGAAGGCAACCGAAGAGATTACCACCCAGATCTGTGATGCAATTCCAGAGCTCACACCCGAGCTGCTGGCCGCGGTTTTGAATGCGGCGGGGGAAGATTGTCAGATTCTCTTCATCCAAGGTGAAGGTCAGCAGGTCATCAAGGGCAAGACTCATTACCCCGACTACCTGCAGGTCGAAATTACTGATCCGCGAGAGGCCATGAACTTGGCGCAGCAATTGTTGAACGCGTGCTCCGCCGCTATGGACAACGGTGGTGTATTGCGGTCTCCGGTGACTCTCTCCTTTGCCGGGCAGGCCTTACTGAGCGAATAAGCAGGTAGAGCAGGAAGAGCAGCATGAAGCGACGCATACATTTCGAAGTGATTACCTGTGCAGCCACCGAAGCGGATCCCGAAGGAGATTCAGAAATTGCGTGTGGCACCCAGGCTGACGTTGAAGCGGAGCATCTTACAAATTACCCGGATCATGTGACCTGCAAGCGCTGCCTGAAGCGCATGCAGGCCGAGATCCGGCCAGCAAAGGGGTAGCCGATGAAAATCAGAGTGGACGTCTCAGACGAAGATCTAGAGAGCATGCAGTGCGAATCACTGGAAGAGTTCGAGCAGCAATTTCGTAACCAGCTCGATAACGGCGTCGTGACCGACGACGGCGGTGCAGGTTGTGACTGGATGACCGAGTACCAGCTGGAAATCGTCAAGGTTTAGGAAGTGAACATGAGTATTCAGCCGCAAATCGCTTCTACTGCCAGCAAATTTGGGTGCCGCGTTATTACAGTCACCCAGACGCTACCTGACTATCAGCGTCATGAAGCCTATCGCAAAAAGACAGCCGCATTCGAAGAGTGGCGTCAGAAACTCAATCGTGGTGATCGACTGCCAAGAGGCCGGTTTTTCAAAGGAAAAGCCCCAGGGCGAAAGATGGTGATTATGGACGAATTCTGGCAAGCGTTCAGGTAAGGAAAAGCCCGTATGGCACTCATTCACGTCATCAGGCAGGACAAGGCCCAGGCCCTCAGTAACAAAGCGTTGTGGATTTTGATTGCTGTATGGGGCGCGACTTGCCTCGCGCTTCTCGTAATGACCATGACCGTTCTATTTGAAGCCGGCTACTGGTGGCTGGCTCTGTTGATTATTGGACCCTTGGGAACAGGCTTGGGCCATACATCTAGCGAGTGGATTCGGTACTGCCGACCTCAGTGGTTCAAGTCTTAGAACGAGCTATAGGTAAAGACCCCGCAATACCAAAGCCCAGCCTTCGCGCTGGGCCGAGGCCGTAAGAGAGGCGCGCTTTTCGCGTCATGGATCAACCAGGATGAATGTCCGATGAAACGCCCTTTGCTTCTACTGCCCTTGATGCTCGCAATGCTCGCCGGTTGCAGCAAGCCAGTCCCCACCGAAACCGGCCCCGAGCCAGGTACAGCGGCGGCGGCGAAAGAATTGGCACCTAATTTCCTGTTGCAGATGTTCACCGTGGTGGATGAGCCGGTTATTGACGGTGACACAGCAACCGTCAACGCTGTGATCTTGAATCAAAAGTGCGTGCTGACGATGCAGCGCACAAACGAAACCCCCTATGGTTGGTTGGTAAGCAAACAATCGTGCGTGGCTACGAATCTCTCAACGCAAGGTGCGAATAGTCCAATCGTCACCGGCAAAGGTGCCCAGGTTGTCATCCATGCGCAAAGATGAGGAAAATGAGGAAAAATCACCACTGCTGACGTTGCCCAACCTGCTTTATAAGAGAAACATATGAACAGGAAAATTATTCCGTTTGTTGGCGTCATCCTTTGCATCATCGCCCGCGTCACTTTAGGAACTGACACTTTCACCGGGTGGGATGCTTTGGGCTTCGCCATCGGGGCCGGGGGGTTTTGGATGCTTGGCCGTTGGCCATCTCGAAGCACTTAGAGAAAACGCATGGCTATCTACGAACAAATGCAAGCTCAGCTCCAAGAACTGATGGACTTGGTGAAGCAGGATGAGCAGTACACTGCTGCCGTCGCCTACGGCGCGCTTCAAGCCGATCGGGACAACGCCCGGGCCCACCAGCAGCGTACAGCTCGCATCGTCGAATTGAAGCGCAACTACGGGCTTAAGTGAACGTTCCTCGACGACGACACAGCCGCAGACTCAGGAGCCGGACAGGAATGAGTGATGAGGACTTGAGGGAGTTGAAGCGTCAAATGGTCGCCCAGGTCAAACATCAAACGCGGTGGTTACGCCGGGCACCGATGTTGATTGGCGTTGTCGGTGGAGGGTTAGCCCTGTTGGGTTTATGGCAAGCTGCAGGGTCACTTATCACCCTTGGTGCTCTGTGCGGGGTTACTGGTTTTGGTGCGCAAGCGGTGCTTTGGTACAGTCTTCATGACGAGGAAAAACCATAAAAATTCGGTGGGCACATACACCGCGAAGCTGCATCGGAAAGCGTTCATTGCCCAAAACAGCTGGTAGGGGACAGTCCAATGAACGCTTTACCAATGTAGCCACGACCTTCTGGCCGGCCCTGCATTACACCGCGTTTGTGTTCTGTTACACGGACTCAGGTTCGAGCGGTCGGGTACCTCGACACGATGGAAAATTGAGGCACCCCAGAAACACACTGTTTGCTATTCCACCATTGGTGGAGCGAGGGTACCTAGCCGTCATGCCACCACCGCACCGGGGGCAACTGGGTGAGTTGTCGGCGTGCGACGAAGGTGGGCACTCCTTCAGCTCCTCACCAGCTGTAGGCGACACGTGACTGACGATCGCGCGATCGGCCTCTCCAAAAGAATCTTCTGCAGGAAGGGTTTTCCTGCCCAGGTCAGGCTTCTTGAACCACTGAACAAGCCGTTTCCCGTCGACCAGCTGCAGATTGGTCCCCTTCGCAAACCTCGAGGCATCGCTGGTATATGCCCCAGAGGTGACCACAAACCCTCCCGTCGCGCCACGCGCTGACATCACGCCATAAAGCTCGCGGACGACCTGTACTCCCACTTTCGAGGCTCGCCACTGTTTGCATTGGACAAGGAACACCTCCCTGCCCTTACGCAGCACCAGGTCGATACCACCGTCCGGCCCCTTATCCGTCTCCTGAACAGTGAACCCCTGTTTTCGAAAGGCTTCGCCGACCATGTTCTCGAATTGCTCCCAGGTGAGGTTGCGGATAGCAACGCCTGGCTCCTGCGCAGTCCCAATGCGGCTGAATTTTCGAGCCCTCAGTTTTCGCTGCCCCCACCCAAGGATTCCACCCAGCAGAAACACAAGCGGGATGACGTACTGCCCGATAAAGGCGAACAGCCGAAGGATTTGTTGCGCGATCGCAGGGCCAAGCTCACTGCCAGGTGTTACTGCCAGCATCGGCAATTCCGTACCACCGTAATACCGTAAGAAGGCAAACGAGCCACCAGCAATCATCAAATTCGCCCAGAGCGGGATTTTCATCGCAATATTGAGCAGGTCATCAAGAGTTGAGGTTTTGCGCCGTCTGGCCATAAGTAGCTCCATTGAGTGAAGAAGCAATCATGGTCACTTGCGACGAAACATGGGCGTCAATCTGTTCCCTGGATAGGCGCTTTTCACCCTTCAAGGCCTGGATCGGCGCGTTTCCGATGTTGGGATGTGGGAAAATTCCTGCAGCAAGTGGGCCCCTATGCGGTTCAGAGTTTTTGTGGGGGATGACTCATGGCACGTGCCGAAAACCGCAACCCTCGGCTTACGTCCAGCTACGCCACTTCTCGCATGACAGAAACACTGCATTCACCCAAAGCGGTGTTAGGGCTTGGCATCATCGATAGTGCAACGCTTCAAGTGATCGATATCGGTACCGCTACCAATGCCTGAATCGATGTTCCCATTTGAGTCGAGATAGATTTTTGTTTTTGGCCACTTGGGCACAATGCTGATGCAGTGGTCCCGACCTCCCCTACTCCCCCAGGTAAACTCCATGAAGAACTGATCATTCGGGAAGATGTGGCCAAGATCCGCTGTCGCCTCGCCTGGAAGCATCCCGCCTTTATCTATCCTGTGTTGAGTGTTCCAGATATAGCGAAGCTCCCCCTTCCCATCCTTGGAGTAATACACCGCTACGCGCGGCGTTACGACGTACCAAAAAATGAGTGGAGAAAGCAGGAGCGCAACCAGGAAAGGCCATTTTCGGAACTTACTTGCAAACGTGAACACGAACGCCATCCCCCCAATCCACTGGCTTAACTGCGAGCACTTTCTCCATGATCATTTCGGCGGTGATTCCACCGTCAGGATGCTCAGTGAATAGCTCGATTCCTATTCCGATTGAAATTCGGTCTGGAGCATCGTCATATGCCTTCAAGCCGGCGACACCATCGGTCGCCTGAGGACCTCTGCGCTCATCCCAGTCAAACAGTTTTCTTATTCCATCCGAGACGATCTGCTCAGCCCCTGCGCCGTCAGAAAGAACGCTTTCGGAAAGCCCCGCTGCCCGCCCGACGTACCCATAATGGATGTTGGACCAGATGTCGTAGAAATAATCATAGCCACCTTGTTTATGGCGAACTCCACCGAACTTCTGCTGGATTATCGGCTTGTGATCCCAGGGACGATCCTGTCCGACACGTTCCGTCCAAATCGCCATTGCCGCCGCGGCGTTTGCTGCAGCGATTGCTTGAGGACTGGTCGCACCCAGTTGGGCGAACCAAGGCAATTCCATTTTGCTTCGGGTCTCTGCCGCCGTGTCGAAGCTGAGGAGCTTTTTCATCTTCAAAACTGAAGAGTCATTGATATTTCGGTTCATCTCACCAGCAATGTAACTGGCTAACTCCTCCATCCGGTCAGGGTCATTACAGACGTTCGGCTGAGTAATCTGTTCAGGCACCGCCTCAGGTTGCTTGGTTGCCGCATCCTGGTGAATCAGAGCGTTGGCTGCGGTAGCTTTCTCTGTGAGGTTCGGGTCGGCTAACAGGGTAGCCATTCTCTCATCATCTACTGTGCCGTCCGCCCGGAACGCTCCGAGGGCCGCAAAGTTAATGATCGCGGCACCTGGTGCAGCCCCCATGACAAAGCCACCGCCCACATCGCCGGATCCGGTGATGATTGTCCCACCGTGACTGGTTGGGCTCCCCAAATGAGCCATTGGACGACCGTTCACCAGGATCGAAGGGAAGCCGGTGGTAATCAACGCCCCACAACCACAGGTATCGCCTACTCGGGCAGAACCCATAAAGTTGATGTTGAAATCAGCTGAGGCCGAGGCGATTGGAGTCGTGCCGTGTCCCGGTAACGGGCAAACATGCTTGTCGCCCAATCTAGCAGAGGAAATCATGAATCGTCCTTGTGTCGTTCTATCCGTTTTAACAGGTGCAGTGCTGCCTGACCCTATCAGAATCAGCAGTGAAGATATGTAGGAATAATCCTAATCTCCTCGAGAGGCTGGAACATACGGGAATGAGGAAAGGTGCATCGCCCTCGCGATGCCTTACTTTCCCTTCAAAAAATCAAAGATCGAAATGGTGGTTATTTCCTGACTTTCGTCGAAAACATGCCTGGGACTTCCTACGTCGCTGGTTAAGTCCGTTTCCAATCATGAGGGAGTTCTGGAGAATGGTCCGAAGCCATTCAAACAGCTTTTATGACCGTATACGCCACCACGGTAGGCGCCGGTATACAACTCACCGTTGTCGCGTTTATACACGCGCATAGACTGCGCGATAAATGCCTCATTCATTGCACTACCGCACTCCTCGCAGTTGCCGAGTTGATCACCAGGGCGGCGAGCAGGCCTTAAGGTCATGATGATGTTGCCGGTGAATATACCCAAGGTCTACTCCGCGATCGATTCGATGGATATGAACGTCGGAAATTGAATCCGTGTCTCCAACTGCTCAGCTGAGTCACCATCCCAACGCCCCTCCTCGGTGAGGAAGGCATTGGCATCAAAGTCATAGAGCGAATCGAATTCAAGAGTGCCGTCGAGTTTAAGGGGAGCGCCGTACACCTCTCCCTCCTCCATGACCGCGGCGTGCCCATCAGCGATTAGCAGGGCTTTGCCAGGGTTGGCTTGCAGCAACTGGCGATACTTCTCCAGTACTTCCTTGAAGGTCATTGTCTGACGCATTTTTTACCCCATAGTCACCTGTGAGCAGGACCGGCGAGCTGCCATGTCCACTTCATATGGGGCATTTTCCCATAGCGATTCAGAATGCAAGCTCCCTCAACGGTCTGCCTCCGACCTTGCGTTTTTTTGATTGATGAGAAGATCGTTTTTATCGTTGCTACTCACGTGGAAACACCAGCTCCTCTAGTGACTGCTGGCATCACTCATCAATCAAGGAACTTGCCATGAAGCTGTATCTAGAGGGTCACAACGTAAAGCGAGGTTACGCGGTAAGCGTTCAGTTTTCCGACCATGAAGTCAGCGCAATGCCTCCCGAGACGGCGCTGTTGGAGCCAGACGAGCCAGTACGGTTCTACAGCGACCGCCGTTATGCAGACCGCGTGATTGGCCGCTTCAATCGCCGCTTCGCAACCAGGTAGGAAAATCCAGATCGGGTCGCCCGCGCGTGCCAACCGGCGCCCCTATGTGAAGGGTTTTGCGTTTCATACTCGGGTAATGCAGCGGTTGGAGCAACGAATCACTCTGCAGCGTCCATTGTCGCCTGGACCTCCCTGCTAAATGCATCGCTGTCCTCACTGGAAAGTACCCCAGCCGACTCCAACTCCAACAGTCGCCCGTGGATCAGGCCCTGCCTCCAAATACGGAGGTCCGGCTGTTTCTCCTCTATAGCTCGGGCTAGATCAATGCGCAGTTCGGCTAGCTTGCGGGCCTTAAGGGCTTCTGGCGCTTCGTTTCGACTCATGAAGGTGCTCCATCCAGCTGGTTTGAAGGTTCCATGGTTCTTGGGCTAGCTCTAAGAATAGACCCAGTGCTCGGCCCCTAGTCAGCTATTGAGTCAAAGACGATAGCGTGCCAGGAACAACAATATCAGTCATCGAACGGGTCCTTTTCCTTCCAAGGGCTGAACAGATCGTTCCAGTCACTATTTGGGTCGTCTTCAATCACATAGGTTTTGACTGGAGGCGCATCAGCACTCGGAAACAGGTTGAAGAAAAGCACCGCTGGAATCGAAGCGCATACCACCAGTACGAAAGATAGGGCAAAGGCCCAGCCCGGGAAATGATCCTTGGCATACACCGCAAATAATGAGGAGGCGGTCAGCAAGGCTATCGACCCAACCCCCTTACCAATCAGTTTTACGGCTGTATTCATTGTCTCGCGTCCATTCCCAGGCCCGCCTAATTCAACGCCTAAACAGCACTCACCACAAGGCAGTTTCCCGGCGTGTTTTCGTTTTCCAGCATTCCCAATTTTTTTCCGCGGTGCTCAACCAAAATCGGGGGCAGGAACCCCTACAAGCTCCCTGCCCCCGACGACGATTGGCTTCGGCGCGACTAAAGACTGTCGCTAGTGCTGAATCCTCCCCCGCCATCGGAGCTGGACGTGTTGAAGAAGCCACCGGTGTCGCTCCCGCCAGAGCCTCCAAACGTAGGAGTGGACTCGACGGGGATGGATCGGCGATTACTGTCTACCTCACTCACCACCTGTGAATGAGAGAGCGAGCCAGCCATGTATCCAACCAGCATGGAATCGAGATCCATCCCGTCGGAGTACCGGTAGTTGTCACTTGTGTAATGGCTGGACCGCAAGTCGCGCTCCAGGTGCTTTGCTCGTTCGTAGTTGCGCTCGGCTTGCTTACAATCCCTTTCCATGAGCGGCAATCGGGACTGAAGCGCGTCGAGTTCGCTCCGAAGTGAGCGCACTTGATCTACCAGCTCGTCGTCATGCGGCGTGCTTGTGCTCCTCGCCTGCCGCATCAGGGACTCCATGCTCATATCTGCAAGCTGGGCTGCGAGCAACGCTGAAGCCTTGATGAAGAATTGGTCGGCCTTACCCGCATAGCTGTCAAGTTGCTGATGGAGACCATTGGCATCGGCCTTCGCCGCCCCCAAAGCTTGGCGAACTTGCTCCAGACGATCCTCTAACTGAGGCACGCCGGCGACTACGAGTGCCGCATCGTGGAAACGCGACAGTTCGGCCTGCTGAGCAGCACGATTCGCCTCCCGCAAGCTGTTGGCGCCCTCATTGGCCTCCTGCATGGCTAAAAGAGTCATCTCAGTTGCCAAGTTCTGAGTGAAATTGCACAGGTGCGCGATCCGACGATCGATCGCCCGGAACACCGTCCCACGACGATACCCCTCCGTACCGTACTCTGAACCTTTCAGGTAGAGGAAGAGTCGGTCACCCTGAAAAGCCTGCAGTTTGGTTTTGCATTCCTCACGCAACTCCGCATAGGCAACCGCAGCTTGGGCGCTTACCGCTACGACCTCCCCTAGAAGGGCGGACTGGGTTTTGTATGCAGGATCATCCTGAAGCTTTCGGCTAACGCCCGCGACCGCCGCTGCGATTTCAGTGCAGAGACCAGATTCCACATCCATGTGCTGCCCGATACCCGCCTCGGCGACGGATAGGCGGCGACGTAGATCGGCCTCACTCTCCGCCCGGAGGTCCAACAATCGCTGAACTTCGCGCGAAACATCAGCACCGTCAACGAGTTGATAGCTGGCCATTTTCTGGAAGGCGCTACCGATGCTGTGCTGCAAGCGCAGATCATGCTCGTGTGCGTTGGATAGTTCACGCTGGGCATTCCGCAGATCGTTCTCATACCGCCGGGAGTTATCACCAACGGTGGCAATCATGCTGCTCGACTTCATTACCACTCCAGGATGTAATCAGGGTTGCCCGTTGTGCGGCCCTCGGAAAACTTGAGGGTCAATGAATTGGCGTCCTTGACGCCCATACGGCTGTTGTCAACGCGGCCATCGGCAAGCTTGTCGTTCTTCGCTTCTATGTAGGCTGCCTGGCTAACGCGGACGCCGAAGACCTTGGCAAAGCGCTTTTTCCCGGTCTCGGCGCTCGTTACCGGTACCGACACGACGTTACCGGCCGAATCCGTCGCTTCCGTCAGCAAGTACCAAGTCTTACCTCCAGTCGGATCAAAGTTCCGCTCTATCATGGACTTCTCGCCCGCCCGACTGACGACGTTCAGCTTCAGAGCGGTTGATGCGAACTTTTTCAGCTGCTCGACCTCTTGCAATGCCCGCTCTGCGGCGCTGACGTCGAGCCCCTTGATGGCATCATCCACCTTGGCGAACATCGGCTGGAATTGGTCAGCGTCCACCTTGCTCAACCCCATGTCGCGGACAGCCACCTGCGCTTCCTGCAGCTGATCGAGAAATGGATCAATCGCTGTCGCTCGTCCCAGCAAGTTGGCCACCAGGTCCACCGAATTTCGAGCCGCGGCTACCCCCTTTGTGTCCGCTTGCGCAAGTGCGGACCGAGCATGTGCGGCAGCAATGGCCAGCGCCGCATGTTGGCGACTGGTCGCAGCAAATCGGTCGCCCGTTGAAAGCGCGGTCAGCTTCAGGCTGGCAGACAAGAGCTCAGTGATGTCGGACAGCTGCTCGTCTGCGGTTTGTAGGGTGGAAGTACCCTCCTCGAGTGCTTTGGTCGCCATCGCAGCAAGGTTGAGATCACCGATTCGACTATCCGCCGTGACCTTGGCCGGGACAGTTGTCAGCATCTGACCCTGTGCTTTATCGAGCAAAACCACCACTTGAAGCAGCATTCGCCCAGCTGCAGGCAGGTTCGAACCGGCAACCTCAGGCTGAAGCTGAATAGCACGCTTCCTCAGCTGCTCGACCTTTCCAGTCAGTAACCGCGCGTGAACGCGAATCCCATCAACCTGATTCTGAGCGGCTTGAACTCGCTCCTCGCCAATCCAATGGGCGGCAACTTGGATGCCGACGCCGGCAACGGCAGATAAGGCCAGCACCAGGATCACTGGCTTCAGCCATTTGCCACGGGTGATGTATACGCGAGTCAGCAGCCGGGTTACAGGGCCAATTGGCGGCGCATCGTAGGTTAAACGGGCGGCGAAGTAGTCCTTTACGCCCTGTTCTACTAACCCGTCTTGCACGTCGACGCCCTTGGCCTTGTAGAACTCTCGAATACGTTCAGCAACAGCCCGCCGACGCTCAGGAAGGTCCAAGTGTTTTTGGACCTCCATCTGGCTGTGCCGCAACTCGTCGATGAGCGCCATGGCGCCCATCTGGTCGGTGAGGGAAACGCTCGCCACCTTACACCCCCTTCTGCAGGAGAGCAGAGAAGCGGCGCTTGCTGTCTTCGGTGATCGTCTGGATCTCAGCCGACGCCGTACTGGATTCCTTCCTGAGCTCCTGAATCAGATTCAGGCTGCTCTCCTGGAACTCCACCACAGCGTCCGCAAGGGCTTTTACCGAACTGGCTTTCAGATTCGCCCCGTATCCGGCCTTCAACGCAGCATCCAGTTGCTCCCCTCCTACGGAAGCCTGCGCCTCAAGGCTAGCGTTGATACCATCGGTCATCGCATTGATCGTGTTGGTGGTTTCAGCGAGCCCGCTGGACGAAGTGAAGCCGGCGGCCAAGCCGGAAAGCACCGTCTCGTTTGTAGAGAAAAAGCTTACCGCACGCTGGTACAGACGTTCCTTGACCGAGCGGTACTGGTTGAGGCGCGCAAAGACCAACTCTGCGGCGTTGTAAGCAGCCTTCAGCTGATCGGCGATATCCGTGATGATCTGGAAGCGCTTGTCCTCCTCCTGCAGGTCACGCAGTGCCACATCACGCGCGAGCTCCAGCCGCACACGTTCAGTGGCCTCCAGATCGGGGCTTTCCAGAGCTGCACCGGCATCCGCCAGTGCCTTGCGCTTGGCATCCATTTGCACCTGGGCGAGCTTTTGAACTTCGCACGCGTCAACCTCGGCCGACTTCATTGCGAGCCGATAATCCTGATAGGCATCAAGGATGAGCGCTTCCAATTCGATCTGCTCATTTGCAGACTTTGCAACGGCGAGGTAATTCTTGCGGATGTCCTCGAAACGGTCTGGGATCGATCCTCGACGGAGGTTCAACCAGGTCAGCTGCACCCGTTCGGAGAGCTGCAATTTGCCGTCGGCCATCCACTCCATCATTTTCTGCGCATCATCGCGGATCGAGTCGAAGCTTGCGCTGATGTCTGCGTAGCGAGAACCGATATCCATCCCCTGAAGTTTGTCGCGCACCGCGGCATTGAACACGGTCGACTGCTGCAGGGTTGCCGCAATATTGGTTACGCGGTTGGCGTCATACACCGACACCTTGTCCAGAAGCGCGAGGACAGGTGCATCCTGGCTGGGAAAGGTGATTCCGATCGACCGCAACGAGTTCATAGAGCGTTCGAGGTAATTCGTGAGCATAAGCACATTCCCAAAGGCTAAAGCCTTGTTGATCGATGAAGCCATCTTCCATTGATCTGTGAATATGCAAGGAGGGCATCCGCCCCGGTATTCGGTACCAATTACTGATGCGGGTGAGGCCTCCCAAGCTGAAGCAGAATGTGCAGAACTTCACCGTCAACCTAAAGCCGTCGAGCCTTCTAAGGGGGCTGCCCGGGCGGGGTTGCATATGCGCTAACTCACGGACAATGCACGCATGAATCGTCTCTAGGACACCTGTGATGCACCTATGTGAAGTACACACCACGGACGCTGTTATCGCGGCGGCCATTGCGTACCGTAAATCCAAGGAAGAGCGGCCCCGGCCAGGTGATCATCGAGTTGAGGCCGTGCTCACCGCGATCGAGGGCGGCTGGTTCGAGCTCCCGGCCGGGCGGGACCTGTGTTACACCCACAGTCAGTACAGTCGGACAGCCAATCTTGTCCAGAACCTTCCTGCCGTGACCAACGTACAAGAACGATCGCGCTCCTGGTCTGCAATGAAGCGCCAGCAACTGGGTGACGGATTCAGTTTCGTTTTCGGACTCCCCAACACGCTGCCGGACATTGTGCAGAGGACAAGGGGCCTGCCATATGGGGGGCCGAGACGCCCCCTCGAATTCATTGCGGGCAGGTTTCGCGCAGTCGACTTGCTCCAGTGGTTACAGGATGCGGTAGCAATCGCAACCCAGCTCAACGGGCTTATGGATGCCCTTGAGCCAGAGTTCATGTTCGATGCCCAAGCCGACATAGAGAAGCAGGTTAACCACCTAGCGGCGCATGGGCAGATCCACTATTTGGACAAGTACCTGTATGCACTGCGCAGAAAGTTTCTTTGGCGTGAGGAAGAAAGATGGCTACGAGAGGTCAAGGCAGGGTCGATCAGCATCAGAGAGTTTGATGCGCGAGTAGCGGCCCGCGATGGTCAACGCGAGGACGACAATCGCCGTCATTGGCTGACCGTGTACGAAAAGATCCGCCAGCTTGCGAGCTTTCTGCAATACACAGGCACCTATCACCATGGAACCCTAACAAGACGCCTGCGTGAGCGATTTGGGCGATCTGTCCGGCTCCTCCGGGAGCACTCTTCAGGCGGGCTGACTCTTGAGCTCGACGGCGGGCCAAGTCTTGGAAGTGGTCAACAGCTCGAGGACGGGAAAGTCCTTGTCAATTTCGTCTGCGCCCTGGCTGACTTCGTGAAAGGAACTCCTCCCCATGTTCACAGCTACTTTGCTGCAGTGGAAAAAGCCTCGACGCAACTCAATCCCGCTTTCACCCCACCGACGGCTATGAAAAGGCGCATAGAAACCATCGAGCTCCAGGAAGCTGGGTTGATCTAACTCGGATATTTTCATAACCCTGCTTAAGAAAATGAAGTCAGCTGGGACCACTGAGGACGGCCGGTTTCGGTAATTAGGTAGCCGTCGAGGCGATCGGCCTCAACCGCTTGTAACCCACAAATTTCACCTTTCTAGGAACCACGGGGCAAAAAAAACCGCCTGCATCAAAAGCTGGCGGTTTCTTATTCTAGGTATGGGCGAGGAATGCACCCACAGCCTCAATCGCATAGTGCCACACCGCTTTTTTGTGGGACCGAGAGCAAGACCTTAGACCGTAACTCCGAACAATTTTGGAATTGTGTGAAGAAATGCAGCAAACGACATGAACAGACCCGCAATCCTGAGCATGGTATTGATCTGTGCCGCCCGATTCATTTCTCTAAACCTTGGGCCGTGTACCACCTCTGGTGTTGAGTAATACCAAGCCGATGTCAAAGGGGGATACAGTGCAAGTGCCACAACGATGATTTGGTTAAATGAAGCGTGCCAAGCCACGAACGTTAAGACAGCCAGGCACAGGATCACGAGCCATCCATACTGGTGCCGAACGAACTTCCGCCACCCCTCAAGGTGGTCGCTGCGCTCAACCTTTTCGGTCGTGATCTTATTGCCGTTCCAAACAGGGCGATCCTTAAGGTTCGCAATTAGGTTGTGCGCCGCTTCATTTGCCGCCTCTTCAGAAATGACAGAAGCAAATGCTCGAACTAATGCTTTGAAGTCAATTCCGTGAGAAGACGCGTCAAACTTCACCCCATGCGCCCCAGCGGAGAAGATAGCATCACGAACATTGCTGGCCGGCTCACCGCTCTCCCCAAACTTGCCAACCAACCATTGCTCATTGGCAATGACCACACCTGATCGACTAATCCCAGCTACCAGCTCAGCGGCTTTCTCGTTATCCATTCCTACGGTTTGCTCTTGCTGAACGCCCATTGCTACCCCCATTGATTCTGGTTAAGTCGTTGTACGAGGCACCATACCAAGAGCTGTCATTATCGCAAGTACGGTCACCGGAGGGCATTATCCCTGCATATCACTTAACAAGAATCAGATGGCGGGTGTAGGGCTGAAGCCTATTTATTCTCCCATCTGAGAATTACATAGCTCGACTCGCGCGCGGCGCAAATCTAGATAATCTCGGATGGAAAACGTCACCGCTTGCGAAGTCTTCACACCATAGGCTTTGAGGATTGGAAGTACAGCCTCAGGAAGCGGGAGCACACGCCGACATTGCCCAAAGCGCAGGCTATAAACCTTGAATGGCCAGGAGCGATGAATCATTAGAGATGAGGCATCCGGATAGGCTGTGGGAGCAACCATGGATTGCATCGGACGCGTATGGGACTTGAACAGAGCGACACGATTCTTTCCTTCCGTTGCTACGATCAGGGGCAATGTGCCGATTTGGCATGATCTCGGCGCAAATGGGTATTTCAGCAATTCACGACATGCATATTCATCCGACCGGTCCATTGTTCGTTGGATGGCCTGGTCAGAACGCTCATCGTCTGTGTAGTAATTGAAGGCCCCCGAAACAATCATCCGACTGTCGATTGTCATCGGCTGTGCCTTTCTGGCTCTAAAAAACACTTCAGAAAATGGAATCGTGCGCTCTACAAACTTACTGGGGAACGTGGCTGTCCACCCACGCTCCGGTACTGTCCATCCCTGCACCCTGCGTTTAATTCGATGGAACCAACTACCAGGAATATAGGCTCTTCCCTCGACATCAAATCGATCCTTCGCAGCAACGAATTCCGCCACTGCACTGCGCATAACATCGTTCAGAACCTTCTCCTGCGGACATGGCATACGGGCCATCGAGGTCCTCCTAAATAGTCACCTACCCGCCCTGCGCTATGCCTGTTATTGGTACTCACGGGCAGCCTGGCAGGTTCCACAACGATAGTAACCCTACGCGGCGTCTCACAAGCTACGGATAACAACTAGGCGAAATGTGAGCTCGCGCCAGCAGAAGCAAGTCCTTCAATCAGCTCATATTCGTTTACCGGCTTGCATATTTTTACGTCCAGTTATCTTGAGGGAGATCAATCAACCCGTAGGCCATCATCATGCAACTAATCGCCACTTCCCTCTTCCAGGATGCAGCCCCGGTGGCGTCGCCCATTATCGAGCGCTCGTTTGCGGAGAAGGTGGCCGAAGCAGTTGCAGTGATCAAATCGCTGATTCTCGCCGGTAAGCGATTAATCGTGGCGAGTTCGTTCGGAAAAGATAGCTCCGTCACTCTCGCGATTGCGCTGAAGGCAATGGAGAAGCTGAAGGCTGAGGGTATCGAAGTACCCGAACTCCATGTCCTTAACAGCGACACGCTCCTCGAAAATCCACGTGTCCACTCCTACAGCAAGGACGAGATCCGTTCTCTGAAGGCGTACTCCGAAAAGCACGGCCTTCCTGTACGAATCTGGGTTTGCAGTCCCAACCTCTCCGAAAATTGGCTGGTCTCCATCATCGGTGGTCGCACCGTCGCTTCATTGCCCGGAAACTCTGCCAAATGCCAGCAGCAAATCAAGGCGTCACCGATGGACCGAACAAAGCGCCAGATCAAGGCCGTCATAGAGCAGGAAATGGGCGGCGACTTTACAAGCGATACCATCGTTACGCTGATCGGTACCCGCCGGGATGAATCGGCGGTTCGTGGGCGCAATATGGCCGCCCGCGGCGAAAGCGCCTTCCAACCTGTGAACATGGCTAAGCCGGGCGACAAACCCAACTGGATCATGAGTCCCATAGCTGATTTCACGACCATGGATATTTTCGCGTTTCTTTCTCAGGTCACCAATGGGCGTCTGCAGACCTACTCGGACTTCTCTCAACTGACCGAGGTTTACCGCGACTCGGCTGGGGATTGCATGGTGAACGTGATGATTCGTGATGGGGGGGCAGAGCGCAAAACCTCATGCGGCGCCCGACACGGGTGCTGGATGTGCTTGCGCGTAAGCACGGACAAAAGCATGGAAAACATGCTGGGTCATGAGGACGGCATATACGACTGGATGAAGCCACTCAACGAATTCCGCAATTACCTCAAATCCCGCCACTACGATCCCAAAGGGCGTAACTGGCTGGCTCGATCGATCAACCCTGAGAACGGGCATATCAAGATTGCTGCCAATGCCTACTCCCCGGACCTGTGTCTGGACCTCCTGCGCTACGCCCTGACCATCGACGCGAATGAGGCTGAGTGGTCTCAGCGCAACCAGCGCCCTGCCCGGTTCCAGCTTCTGGGCATGAAGGAGGTATTGGCCATCGATCTGCACTGGTCGAGGTACTCGTATCAGCGGCCTTTCACTGCCCTTTCCGAGTACAAAGCCATTTTCGAAGAAGGTAAACGCTACCCGCTTCCAGCTGAGTACACTGAGTTTCAACGGTCGGATCTGGATATCTCCCAATCCATCGAGGTGCCCTTCGCCGACAAGGAATTCAACGGCATGTTTGAAGGTCTGCGCTCGGTAAACGATGAGCTCTCCTGCCAGGGCACCCTTCTGAAGAAGGGCATCTACTACACCAACGTCAATGAGACAAACGAGTTCGACTTGGACGACGAAGGTGTGGAGCTCTTTTATTCCTTCGAGCTCGACCGGGCACTCGAGTACTACGGCCCTCACCAGGACGTATACCCGTCGCAGGCCCTCCACTACCTGCTGCGCTATGGCGTTGTATCGTTCAAGAAAGGTGGCCACTCAGCCTGGGACCGCATGCTGCGTATTGGGAATCAGCTGCACCGGCACGGGCTGCGGGATATCCTCAATAACCCTGATGCGCTGGTCGCTAAGCTGACTGGCCTTTTCGCTTCCACCGGTGGCTCCCAAAAGGCCGCTGAGCCCCCAATACGACCGGTGCCGCGTTGTGATAACGGGCAATATCTGATGGAGTTCTAGGTGCAGCCAGTGCCCACTCCTACTGCGTCAGCGGCTCCCCTGCGGGGATAATGGATGCAACCATCGTTGACGATCATCTTCTCTTCGTTCGAAGCTCTGCTTGCTGGATCAAAGAGATGTTTCGCCATTCTGTTCGGGTCAGATTCTCGACAAGCTCAGGTATCGGAATATCGCTTGGCGCATACCAAGGCTGAGCGGAAAAATGTCGAACCAATTCATCGGGCCCAAATTGGTAGCCATGGCGAGCGAAAATCTCATTGCGCGCGACACGGAGTGCCCAGGGGCTAAGCTGCGCCAAATCACGTGACTTGATGACACGCTCCGAAAGAACAGGGTATTCACCCCTATTGTCCACAGCGCCGAGCATCAAACGACAGGTGGTGTCATAAGTTGCCTCGGAGCCATCCGGTTTGGTCGTTGATGGAAACGGATAGCGCTCGCAGGACGGAAACGGGTAGTTGGCCACGATAGCCGGAAGTGCGTCCATGCCAGGACTCAAAGGACCCCGGAAAAGCCGTTTGAACACCGCCTCTCGTGCATTCGGGTCACCCCAAAGCAAAAATCCGGACTGGGCACCCGCGTATCCCGATCTGCCAAATCGACTCTTGGAGGGCCACCCACTTACAGCGCCGGTGGACACCGGGTAAGGGAGGCCGACGGCCTGCCATTGGTGATTACCGTCAATTGACGAAACCGCCCGCAGCAGGATGCTAAAGGGCTGTCCTGGCGTCTCTGCGAACAGTTTCCGCGGCTGCGCCTGAGGATTCGCTTCCACCATTAAATCGTTGTAGACCGCGTTCAATGCGAAGGCATCCAGCAATGCCAGCTTCGACAACACTATGGCGTCGTAGAGAGCCGCGAACCGATCTTCCGAGATCGTGTCGATTTCTATAACCAGCCCGGCATCACGTCGCACCCGTTCAGCAGCATCAGGGATCTCCAGGAGACGAGATTTGCTCTCGTCTCTTGCGTAAATGTCGTTCAACCGCGCATCGGAGATACGCTCCTTGCTAGTGATGAGTTCTATCAGGACCTTAAGCTGAGGATTGTACAAAAACGCCGCAATTTCTCCGCCCGCACGACTGACAGCCTCCCTCACTTCCTTCTCCAGGGGTTTTTTAACCTTTTTCTCAAACTCCTGCTGGACCTTGATGTTCGGTGCGATCAGCCAGCCAAGCGAGCCCAGGCTGTCCACGACTTGATTGATTTCAGTCGTCAACTTGTCGTGCAGGTCCGTGTAGATGTCCTTGGCAGTACAGACTGTCTGCGGAACCTCGCTGGGTACGGCACCTAGCACGGGGCTCCAACACTCATACCACTTGAAATAAGGGTCGAGCGCACTGCCCTCCTCAGCGGTCAACAAGTGAACGGCGACGCCCTGGCTTGACTTCGAGAAAGCCACAGAAGCCCGCCGAATATCTGCAGCCCAATGTTGCAGAAAGAGCACGATAGGGTTGTAACGCGCGAGCAGGTCCACCACCGGCGCCAAGTCCTTCGTCAGCCTGTCCAGGTCCTGCTGAGACTGCTGCGCTAATTTTTTCGCTTCTTCGACACGCTTACGCGTGAACTTGACCGCCTCCATGTCCAGCTTGCGTTGTGCGCGATCAGCCTCCAGTTGCAGACCGACAGTCCGCTGCGCGATTCTGGCATTGGCGATGGCTTGTTCCGCCTCCACAATCTTGCTTTCAAGATCCTTAATCAGCTTTTTGAATCCATCGATCACGCTCAAGGCCTCATTGAGCACGTTCTGCTTGGCATTGAATGCCTCCCTGGCAATTTTCAGCGTCGCTTGTGCCGACCTATATGCCGGATTGGTCGAACAAAGTAGATCGCCCAGCCAGCCCCATTTACTGCAGATGGTCGCCCCAGTAGCATCGAGCACTCTCTGTGCATCATCGACCAAATTTTTCGCTGCCCTCGCCGCGTCGCGCAATCCCTCTAGTCCGCTTTCCTGCAGGTTGATCGAATTTTTTGCCACCTCGATCTGTTGCCGCCATCCAGTAATCAGCCCCGGGTTCTCGTCGATTATCTTGGCGGCATCGAGCAGTGATCTTCCAGCAGCCTCGATGAGTTCGTCGCGATGCTTGAGGACGTTCTCGCTTTCCTCCAGCCCCTTGCCGGCCAGCTTCAGCCCTTCCTCCGCCAGCTTTAGATTTCCCTTCGCAATCTCCAACGGCTGAAGCTTCTTGAGGCCGATGTCATTGATGGTCTTAGAGATGGCCAGCGCGTCCTCGTAGACTTTTTGCACGTTCTCGTGCAGCACTTCTATGGCGACCACATGTCCAGTAACCTTGATGACCTTCTTAAACTGCAATGAGACGGGGTTTGCTAGCATCAGTTGGTCGGCGACGAATTCATTCGGGGCTTCTGGTATCGCGGCGTATTTAGACCAGATACGAGGGGTCCGATCCGCGATGTAGCGCTCCAGTACGAAGTGTCGTACCTCAATTTCGTTGCTGTCGCTATGCTCGGCAATGTCGAAGATGCCGCCGGCGTAGTGATTGACCCACGAATGAGCGAACACGTCGGAGCTTGCGTGCGATAGAAAGCCGCTCACCCATGCCAGGTCCGCGCCTCCGCCGGCATTTGCCAGCAGATGGCGCAAAAAGTCATCGGTCCCCCACCCATCCTTCAGCCCAGGATGGATCGTCACCTGCGACGTGATGAAGTCGGGAAATACATCTGGACCCAACGCTCCAGCCAAATAAGCGTTCGGATTACCTTTAAGAGCTTCCAGCGTGGTCGGGGGGATTGGGTACCGCTTTGCGCATTGACTGCCAGGTTTCGCTGACGCCAGCGCTTCGCCAGCACATACGGATATCGAACCAGTCAGCGCATCATCCAGCACCTTGGTTGCGATATACAGATGCGTGTCGAGGGAGAATGCGAGCGAGTTTTGAGCTGGAATGCCCGCTAAAACGCCGATTAGAAAGAAGCAAGTCATTGCTCTTGCGCATCGGCGGTTTATGCATCGAACAACGCCCGAGCGCGACGTCGGAACTCTCGACCTTTTTCCAATTGAATCGAAATGAGCAATAGCAGCTAAAAATGCCATCTGATTAGTCTCCGTTTCGGCAGGGGCGTCGCGAAGGAACACGACGTGAGCCATGGAGCGACTGCGAAACGGATCACGGCTGCTCCAGGGAGTCTAGCAGCGAGCAACCGATTTGCTGCGCCCCACAGACCGTACGCATAGCGCGTGGCGCCCGAGCCGTTCCAGCGGGACACCGGAAACGAAAAAGCCCGGCGCAAAAGGCCGGGCTTTTTTATCGAATCATTGCCCCATTGACTGGAGGGGCGGTCGGGCTTGCCTGGACTCTCCCGTTTCCGAGACGCTACGTTCCCGTAGCGGACCCTCATCGAGGGTGGAGGTGGTTTGCCCGTGCCGTTCGTTGCCCATTGCTGCGCAACTACTGAGTGGAACGAACCTCAAGTCCATCTAACCTGCAGCTGTTTTGCGGATTCTCTCATCCCTGGAATCCGGGGCACCTTCTGCGGACCCCCACGGCGGTGTAGCTGATCGCCGCGGACGTATTTCTACGTCGCCACACTGAGTAGTGGCCACTATTTGGTCGTCTAGAAACTGTTCGGCACCAGGTGAGCTCGTGCTCCTTGGGTGCCTCTTTGATTTGTATTCTCCACGACCTCCTGGATATGCAACCCCCCAATGAAAAAAGGCCATCCCCGGGATGGGAATGGCCTTTGGGTATTGCTACAGCTCGATCAACTTGTAGTCAGTCGTATCGGCACTTTTCTTTTTCTTCAACTCAGCGGAGATCTCATCAGGGGTTGGATTGATCATCCACATCATGAGCTCGTAGTCCGAGCCGCTCGCAGGATGAATCCAAGCATGAACCCGATGCGTATAGCCCCGAGCTTTGTACTTGGCGTCGTCACGTTTGAGCTTGTCGTCTTCCTTCTTCATGTCCTTCTCGAATTCCGCATTGAGCTTGGCCATGAAACAGCTCTCGCAGTCGCCGTCACGATTGGTCCGACAGGTCGACGGATCAAATGCGGGCTTTTGGCAGGTCTTGCAGGGCAAAACCTTCACAGTTTCCATCAGAGCCTGGCAATCTTGCTCGGTAGCGGTCTCGATCGGAATATCCTTTCGGGAAACTATCGTGTTACCGCCATTCGGCAATTTGACTGTCAGCTGCAAGCCGTAGCCCGGATACATGAACACGCACGGGCTGATTTCGGCTGTCAGTTCAACGTCACCTTGAATAGCGGTGAATTTCTGGTTTCTGGAAAGCATGGTATAGCTCCTGAGCAATAGTCGCGGAGCTACCCCAAGCGGGATGGCATCCCGCGAGGGTTTTTGATGTGCTGCATCGCAGCTGGTGGCGGCAGTAGAACTGCCATTCATTCAGACCGAACACTCGATCTGAAAGAAACTTTTGGATGGTGCCTGATGGCTGAGGCGCAGTATAACCTGGTGGTGATTGGCGGCAAGTCGGACATCCAATCTAATTTATAGCGGTCACAGCACCTCCCTCTTCTACTTGGCCCCAGGCTGCTGATGGCCAAAAGTCGACTGCACCTCGCCCCATTTGATCACGGCAGTCGGCGCTGTGATGGACAGAGTTGTGGTTACTGACTAGCGTCAGTTACTGAGCTGCCGAAACTGATTCAGCAAGCCTGGGTCATGGTGGCGAGGATGCGTAGTCGAGGCCGTAAATGCGAGCTGAAACCACTCCAACCGACGGTCATTCCGCTGCGCTCGATTCGTTCTCATCGATTACAACCGGAGCGCCGCTATGGAAATCACTAAGTTCGGGCCGCCAGAGCAACGTGGTATTGACCTTGATTGCGATATCTACTTCACCCTCAATAAGCCTGAAGTGGATACGCTGAGTAGCCCTGTCACACAAGCTACGATCGCAGCATTGCTTGCTCCCGGCGTGCCGCCATTTGGAGCCATCGCCGCGGTACTGATTCTGAACTACATCAATCTGATGAAAGAGCATGCTGGCTCTAATGGAGTTTCCGTAAAGTGCACAATCCGGCAAGGCGCCGGATTGCTTACGCAGATGAAGGAGTTCATCGCCGAGCCAATCTGACGAGCAAGATATATAACGCAAGCCCTATCAATAAATAACCCGCTGTCAGAGCGTGACAGCGGGTTGTCTGGCGTTATTGTTTGCTTACGACACCTTTGATGGTTACCGGTCGACTCTCCCTCGCTTCAATCTTCAGAGGAGTTCTCAGCACAGGGGCATCGTTGACCGGGTTAACGGTGACTTGCACCGTTGCCGGTAGCGACCAAGCGCCCTGATTGTCCTGGGCCCTATAGGTGAGGCTGGTGACTCCGTTCCAATCTTTAAAACCAGTAAACGTGAGCACGTTTCCGACAATACTCACACTGCCCTGAGTCGTTGGCGGCGCACTTACGATTTGAAAGACCGTCGGCGCCGGTGAGTCGATGTCGGAGCCACTCAGCTGCACGCTGCCGGAGGTATCTTCGTTCAAGGTCAGTGATTTGGCATCAGCAACGGGTGGGTCGTTTACGGGGTTAACGGTGATGAAAACCGTAGCCGCGTTAGACGCCGCTCCTTTTGAATCGATTGCTCTGTACGTGACAGACGTGGAACCGCTCCAATTTGCTGGAGGTGAATAGTTAAGCACATTCCCGGACAGCCACGCAGATCCAACTGATGGCCCACCAAGAATTTGGAAAGAGTGGTAATCACCTGCATCAGGGTCATATATAGGAAGCGCAACAGCACCTACAGTGTCCTCAGCAGTTACCAGAGAGGCATTTCCTGCTGTCGGAGGTCTATTAGTTTCGCCCACCGATACAGTCATGATATTGGTATAGTCATCGATAGTTGAACAGTTCGTGCACAACTGCCAACTAACAGCAATGGCAATCTCGTATTCGCCAGGTGCGGTAGGGCCCAATGTGCTGAAGCTTACCACTGTTGACGTTCGCGATGCCCCACCGCAAGAAACGAATCCAAACAATGACCCATCCACCATAACTGGGACGAGAGTGAATAGGCCGCCAGAGCCTTTAGGCCGGTAAAAAAGGTTAGCGCCAACATTGGGTACCGGCCCCATGCCAGACGCAGTACAGCCATTGCCGATTCTGCTAGGAAAAGTTATCGTGAAAGTCATCTGGCTGTAACCAATCGGCACTTGTGACGCACCACTTATTGTCGTGCCCGGAGTTTGTGGATAGACAATCCCATCATAAATGTACGCCCTAGCGCACAGACTCGTGAACGAAAAAGCCAAAGTCGCCATCAGACATAACGTATAGCGTATTAATGAAGCCATGTTCATTGATCCACCCGGGTTAGAGCGCGATTATCTTTTAAATAACCATGCAAGTTGCATGTCCTAGGAATACCACCCGGCTGTACTATTAGATCCGCAAAGGATTTACGGTAGATGAGCTGGAAGTTAGTCCCGACACAATCTTTGTCGGTAGAAACAAAATCAACAGCCTGCCCATCCATATTAGAGCCCAGCCCTTCCACCACTCCATTTAACTGAAAAACACCCAACTGCCCAACTGCTGTATCGGCAACCTTGACGTAAATAGTTGCCTCGTAATCCACCATGCCAATTTTCTTTTTTAGAGCAATATGCTGCCCTACCTCAAGACGTTCAAGATCAACATCCTCAACGGTGTCTATATGAAACAGGGAGTAAATCATCACGGCCCCAACTACTAAAGAGAATAAAATTAGTGGCAAGGCCAATATATTGCGTGTCATAAAATCATCTCGTATAACCGGAAACTGTGCAGATCCACTTGCTGGAAAGGTCTAGAGCCGTTAACAAGTCGAGCCGCCATCAGCCCTCCTGTTCCTCCTCTTCCGATTCGCCCGCGATTAGCCTGGACCACGTGAGCGTGCCATCGTCGCCGAATCCGCACTCGTAGTTGGGGTTGTTTCGGTAGCCTTCGGCAATGGCCAACTTCATGGCCCTGTAGGTCTCGGGGGAGCGGGGACGCTCGCTGACGGGGACCCCACCCTCATTGTGGTACAGGTGGACGATCTGGTCCCATTGATCGAGCAGCCCTTTCCAATCTGGCCCGTACGTGGCCATCTCGTGAACACGCGCCCCCCACTCCGGCACCAGGTCCAGCAAGCGCAGGCAGCGACCAAGATCGGAGCAATCAGACGGCGCGTAGCCCTCGCAGGGTTCGCCGAGCATGTGGGCGCAGATCGAGAGACTCGATGCGCCGGTGTCATCTGAAAGCAACCAGCTGATCACCCGTCGTTCTAGTGTTTTCAATCCTGTCATCTCGCTTCTCTGGGAGGGGAACGTTGGAGTTCGCCGCACTCGGGTCGGACATCCTCCTGACCATGTTGCCGGCCTGATCGGAAGCGTCTCACGGGCCAGAGTGCAAAATAGGTCCAGTTCATCCCAGTTTTGGGTTCAGACAGTGCACCCACACACGCTGGCTCCACCTACAATCCCGGCTTTAGCAAACTTGCATATACCCAGGGCCGTGCGACCTTCGGGTCAAAGATTTCCCTCACTAGGAGCGCGACATGCAAGTTCTCACTGGCGCTAAAGTCTCGACGTACTTCAACTGGAATCGTGACGCTGATGAACGTTCGCAAATGACTCTCATCACGCGAGCACATGATGTGACCTTGGGCTACGAAGATTCTTTTCGCGGGAGCGCCGTCCTTACCTTGAGCGCTCAAGAGGCTCATGCCCTCGCTGCGGATATTCTCAAGCTGGCGCCCACAAGCAACGGAGTTATCCCCTATCAAGAGCGCACCGGTGCATCCACCAATCGCGTGGACCCAGAAAGCGGTCTGATCATCCGGATCACCCACAACACCGATGGAGAGCCATACCGCGAGGGAGTACGCCTCGAAATCAGCCGGCCCGACCACACAGAGGTCCTCTGCATGGACGTCGACGCATATACTGCGCACCGTCTGGCTAACAGTCTTAAGGCATATTGCCTGACAACCTAACCCGCTCCGGCCCGCCCCCTTTGGACATCCCAACAAGTCCTGATCCGATTAGGAAACCCAGATGAAATTTCGCGTTCTCTCTGTAGCGATCGACACCACCACCGTCCCGCTATCGCTGGTACCACCCTTCTCCCTGGAAGCGCCGCGTGAAGAGGTAATCGACACCCTGTCAAATGAAGGCTTCACGCAATGCCAGACCGTTCGCGATGTTGAAGTCACCTACGAACGGTTCTGGAATTTCCTCAATGGCGAAGATGCAGTCCATGACCCAAAACAAAAGGTAAAGGTCTTGCTCGTTGAGCGACTCCCCCACGAGTAGGCAGTGATCTAGAAACGGACAAGACGCCCAACCAGCTACACCAACAAGTGAAAATCATCATGACTGTAAAGCGAAAGCATCCCTGCGCACCGGAAATACCCGCCTACGATCTAGGTGTTTTATTTTTCGGGGTTGCGAGCGCTGCTCAGCTCCTCAATGTGTTAAACGAGCAATTACTAAGTGAATGGCAATTCGCCGGACTTTGCGTGACGCTACTCGTAACCACGTTTTTTGCATTCAAAGCTCATCGCATGTCGAAGTGCGACGACAGCTCAGGTCAGGTCAGGTCAGTATAAAAAGAGGCGGCCATGACTACCCATAGCGATGCATTCTTTGCCAGGAAGCTCATGGCAACGCTCAAGGAACACCACCCAGCCTTCCCGGTAGAAACGGTGAAAGGTAGTCGAATCGGCGCGGGGTCACAGCGCGTTATCCATATCACCTTCAACGGGGGTAAGTTCGCCCAGTTCCCGTTCCCTGTGAAGGGAACCCATACGGCTGCTGTGAGCGATGCTTTGTACATGTCAGCGTGCAGCATGTTGCAGCTCACACCAGCACCCGAAGCGACGTAGGAAACCAATGAACATTAATGAATCGCTTGCGGACTCTCAAATTCGATCTACTGCCTCCATGGGCAAGCTTGCAGGTCGGATTCTCAAGGATCGCCCAGCAGCTACCCGTGGTGGCTCTCCGAAATCCAAAGCATCGCGCAAGGCTGCCCGTCGTGCCCGACGCGCAACCCGGCGGGGATAGGAAATCTCGCCATCCCCCGCTTTAAATGTGAGGCCGCGTGTGTAGATAGCGGCACATTTGGGGTCGTTTCGGGAAATAGATTAATAGGCAATCTTGCCTATATGCTTGCATAGGCAAGATTGCCTATTACAGATAAAGCGGAGGACGCGTGGACAATCGCACACGCTATTTACAACTGCTGGATGACTACGAGATCACCCAGGCTAAAAGTGCTGAACTGATTGCAGCGGTTACAGGCCGACCTTGCGCAGCGCGCACCGTCCGGTCATGGGTTAACGATCCTGAGAAGCCTAGTTCAACACCGTGTCCGGATTGGGCCGTTGCTAAGCTCGAACTGGCAATTGAATACATGCAGCGCGCCTTGGCGCGTCGTGCCGAAACTTTAGGGGAATTGACCGACCATGGTACTACCGTCGAGCAATAAGCGAAGTAGGCCCAAAAATGAATCGTGACCCATGGCGCGACGTTACCGCCGAAGACCTACTGCCGGAGTTTGAAAACTCCCGAGAGCCGGAGGACGGCGCTCGTTATGTCGTCGCACGACACGGCCCGGACGGGATTATGACTGTTTACACCCTTCGCCCGTATTACCGGAAGGCAAGCGATTCGTGGCTCTTTACTTCGGGCTCGCAAGCGCGCAGCGATGAGGATTATTGGCTGCCTGAAAGGCAGTTTGATGAGGCCATGACGAGGGCTGAAGAACGCAGCCAATTGCGCCGACTGGGCATCTTTAAGGCTTAGACATTCCACTCAAGATCCACCGCGGAAGGATTTCCAATGCTGTACCTGCTCTTATGTTCCCTGGTGATGATTGTCGCCATGGTCAAAGTCCACAAAGTAGTGCTGCAGATGCTCGAGTATTTGAGCACCACAGAAGGCGCTCGCCCCAACCCGGCCGCTGCCTTGATCCCCATCCTGGTGGCCGCAGCCTATACCGCACCGGTAATGACCGTGGTCCTCGGAGTCCTCTTTACCGGTGAGAATGTGCGGATCGATGCCACCAGTGGCCGCGGGCAGATCTACCTGCTCCTTGCCGGCTCACTGGTCATTCTGGTCACAGCCCTCATCGGAGCACGTAAGGCCTGGTCTGACAGAAAACTCGCCTTCTGGGCTTCCGGTCGTCTTGTCATTCTTCTCCTCGCCGGCACAGTCGGAGTGCTATCGGCCTACAAGCACCTAACCTTTTTCAGCACTGACAATGACGGCATTGCCAACGTTGAACTTCTCCGCGATGAGGCCGAGCTGGGCGACATGAAAGCATGCGCAAGTGGGGTCGCCCTAGTGCAGTTCAGAGACACTGGCCCCCTCGCCTACCGTTGCCCCACTAGCGTTCTATTCAATCAGGATTCTCAGCAGCCCTTCACGCCATGGCCTGACTACGTTGAGGGCAGCAGTGAAGACCTCGCGGTCGCCGTGCGCGATATCAAAGCTGCCGTAGACCACGAGGCATCTCTTCAGCAGCTGGAGCGCTAGGCCCACACCTAACCCGGCTCGACGCCCATGACGACATTTCTCACTGCAGCTTCGAGGGTCAGCTGACTAGAAGCTGCTTGATGTCGTCATCGTTCAACATGAACACCGGGGCTGCCCCTTCGGCCCCAGGGCTCCCCATTAAGGCGAGATCAGCGTACATGTCCCTTGTGAGGGCAAAGCCTTGCTGTGCACTCGGGGGCGTGAAGCCGCCCTTGAACTCCAAGCCCGCACGCTCATAGAACGGAATCAGATCGTGGCTGCAGAGTAGGCAGGTGCCCTGCGAATAGTTCAGAACACCGCCCAGCAACTGACTGCCTATGCCGTGGCCTCTGTAGTCCTTGAAGACAAAGATCTTGTGTAAATATCGGGACATCGCAGGGTCTGGATGCACAAAAAACATTGCATAGCCGTAAAGACGGCCGTCTTCATGACTGATTGCAATCTTCAGGTGACCAGCTCGATAACACTCTTCAAGGATGCCAACGACTTGGCGGATCGCCCGCATCGTCTGGGCCTCTGTGAAGCCCATGAAGTGCATGGCGAGCCCAGGCTGCCCCAATAAATCAGACAAAATCCCTTTCGCATCATTTTCAAAGATCGTCGGAATGAAGGTCTCGACGATCTCCTGAGGTGCTTCTTCCAGTTGAGTCATATATTCCCTGTCAGTTTACGAGGACAAAATAGGGTGGGCCCTACTGATGTAGCCCAAGGCGGGCTGACGGTACCGACGGATCGTCTCGTTACGCGGGGCGAAATTGCACGCCACATGACCGCCAGCGAAGAGAACCATAATGGACAACTGCTTTAATCCGAACTACAGCTTTTCCTGACGGCATTCGGTGGAGCCAGAGGCGACGGGCGATTGGCATCATCGTCCGGGATCGTCAGCACCTCCTCAGAATCGTCAATGCGTTCGGCGGCATGGAGGCTGCATTGGACGCTATCCTGGTACTGGCTTGAACGTCTCGCGCGCCTAGATTTGTTCGCAGTCATGGCCACAGCGCGACAGCCCTTGATGAGCATCATTTCAGGGATACCGAGAATGCCTTTAAGCCGCTGTATAAAAGCGATTTTACTTTCGGCGGGATCCCTCGGCTCATTGCTACTGGTCCTGGTTGTCAATAATGGTCTCGACCTGATAAAGATCGGGTCGGCAAAGAGCTTGGCAGCTCCACGCATTAAAATTTCTGTCGAAGACTCATGTAACTCGATCATTGACGTGCAAGCAACGGTGAATGTGACTCCGGATCTGTTCTTTTTCACCATTGAGTCAACCCCATCTGGTCACGCCACGTGCAAGGAACCACCGATGGCAGGAGTCGAAATATCAAACCTGACGCTTCGGTTAGCGGATGGGACGACCCCACCTCAAGGCTATGTGTTCCCGTATACCCCTCCACTTCGAGCTCATGGGAAACTACATAAGGCCGAGGGAAATTATTCAAATTTTGTCGTTCATCTCACAGGAGACGGTACAACACCAGCCGGCAATTTCACCCTCTTCGACGACGCACTCGATGTCGGTTTCGGTGAGAGGGCGGCGCAAGTTGTGCTTTCAACTCGGAATTTGCAATGCCCTGACGTCTATTGGGATCCGCAATTCTGGCCTGACATCACTAGCGCTAACAGATGCCTGATTTCCTTGCGAGGCGTGCTGCTTTACGCAAATTCGGCTTTCGACCTGGCCTCAGCGATACCACCCGTTGACAGGCTGACGGAGGGGGGGAATCTGTCACGGATTGATAAACAAGACGATTCTTACGACACTACACGACTAGTGTGGTCAGGCCAGCCAAGGCCGCGGGATGGCTATATTCCGCAATCGATAACGGGATTCGAGTTTCATCTCGTTAATCGATTCAGGGTGGCTCAGCGACAGTTCATCACAGTGGCCTTCTCCGCCGTGTTCGGCACATTACTCTCAATGCTTTTTGCCCTACCTTTGGAAAAGCCCCGTTCGGATAGTGATCGGAGGTCCGGTGTATCCGATGGTCAATCTCCCAACCCCTCAGTTCAGGGAGAACCACCTCCTGAACCTCGACGTGATCCTGAACCTGAACCACCTAAGCCTCCTCCACCTGAACCACCCCTTAAAATCCAAACAGACCAGGTAGACGACCCAGAACCACCTAAAAACAAGCCGCACGCCACCACATCAACAGGAGGCGGTAAGCCAGACTAATTGGGCTTTAACGGATCCTGGCCACAATGTGCGGTGGTAACTCTGACACACCTACTTTGACAGACTGGCACCCCAACCGCATCGTAAATTGAGGCGGTTAGGAGTACTGGTTTTTGACCTCAAAGCCCCTTCAACGCTTCATGCAGTTCATCAGCCGATGACTTGCTTTCAGCCTCACGACCATTCGCAAAAACCACGTATGCAAACCATGGCGAACTCTTGCTAACGCCGTCGGCTGCCTTCAGCTCAAATTTCGCCGTGCACTTGAAATCGCCATTCTCGATTTCGGCGCCATACCCTTCAGTCATCGCCGTTACCTGATAGCCACGCTCCTGCGCGGACGAGTCGATATGACCGCGCAGACGTTGGAAGCAATTGTCACGCGGGGTCATCGCAGACGCGGTTGCTGGCATTCCAGGTGGAACACCTGCCAGGGCGTAACCAGCAGTCAACAACAAGGCGGCTGCAAAAATTATTTTCATGAATCGTTTCCTCGGCTTACCGTTGCACCCAGGCGCGAACGTCGCGCCCTTCCACTGATTCGGCCGCTGAAAGCCAGGCTTGAGTTGTTAATCATTTCCAGGTCTTGCTGCATTTGCCTGTACTGCTTTCAATCATGTCTCCGCCTCATTTCCCGGGTTTGAGGTCATCTGGCGTCCACCCATCTGGTCAGGGTGCTGGAACGGTCGCGGAGTGGTACATTAAACGGCAAATGAACCGGCAATTTTTTTTGTCGATCACTTGGTTAAGCCTCGAAATACAAGGCTCATGACATATGGATGAACCGGCAAATGGCATTATCACCTTTCATACCTCAAGACAAAGCCCCAGGCGCCCTGCAGGACGCCGTGGTTGAGCTCATGCAACTCGACGCTGCGCTTAATGCCAATATCCCTCAACCGCTGCGCCTCCCCATGATCAACCTACTGCGTCAGGTGAACTCGTTCTACAGCAACAAGATCGAGGGCAACCCGACGCTGCCCGCAGAGGTGCTGCGCGCCCAGGAAATACCTACCGGCGAAAAGGCACCCGAAGATCTGATGGAAATCAAACGCCACATTGAGGCCCAGCGCCGGCTGTCCATTGATCCAATAGACGAGGTTGCAATCTGCACTCGCGCGTCAATCGCGCGCATGCACCGCGAGTTCTACGTGGGGATGCCTGAGGAGCACATGGACATCAAGGTCAACGAAGAGGGCGAGACTGTTCGCCTTGTCCCGGGCGAATTCCGTACCCGTGGTGTGCAGGTTGGCCAGCACATCCCACCGTCCGCAGAGGCCATGGGCTCGTACCTGAATTGGTTTGAAGGCGCGTATCGCCTCGATTGGCTACACGGGATGACCCCAATTCTGGCTGCTGCAGGTGCGCACCACCGCCTGATGTGGATCCACCCGTTTATGGACGGCAACGGCCGTACCGGTCGCCTGTTCACGGATCAGTACCTGCGCGCTGCCGGCCTGGGGGGTTATGGCCTCTGGACGATCAGCCGTGGCTTCGGGCGAGACGTCGACGCGTACTATGCCGCTCTCAAAGCTGCCGACCACGTCCGCAAAGGCGACCTCGACGGCCGTGGCGAACTCTCCGATAGCGGGCTGCTCAAATTCACCGAGTACTTCATCGCGACAGCACTGGAGCAGGTGCGTTACTTCAGCTCGCTTCTGGAGCCTCGCATGCTTAGCCAACGCATCGACTATTACTTCGAGATGCGTAAGCGGGGCGCATTCCCGACCGCCAACGGCGTGGATTTGCCAATTCTGCGCATCGAGGCCAGGGATGTTTACCGTGACCTGCTGTACCACGGCCCGATGCAACGGTCGGACATCCAGGCCAAGCTGGACATGAGCGAGCGCACCACCCGGAATCTGCTGAGTCAGATGGCGGACGAGGGCTTGATTAACCTCGACGGGCGTAAACCGGTATCGCTGAAACTCTCCAGGCACTCCATCGAGTTCCTGTTCCCCTCCCTGTTTTAACCCAGGACCAACCAAAAAGCCCGGCTATTAGCCGGGCTTTTTGGGGTGTTCAAATCATCATTTAGACCAAATATTAGACTAAGCTTCGACGATCCTTATAACTCATGAACCGGAGTTGGTGCATGCAACGAGCATCCTCCCGCCTGCCTAAGCGAATCACGCTTATTTGGGGCTCAGATCGACTCGAAGTTGATGATCCCGTCTGGATCGCGAAGATTGTGCACGAGATGGGGCAAAACAGTCAGTCAGACGAGGACGGCAGGATAGACCTATTCGAGCCTCGCTCCCGCATGGTCGAAAGAATGGAAGTGAACCTAGGGTTTGCCCCGCGCTCCATGGATTCCAAAGCTCTCCCAAATCAGGCGGGGTATCAAGCTCCCGAGCAGCAGGGGCCCGTTGCAGCAGAAGCACTCAGGGTGTTTTTGGGACTGGAATTGCCCGTAGCATTGAACTTTAAAAGTCTCGGGAACCGCTCCGCACATCGCATGTCTGCCGTGCACACTGCATTCAGGCGGAGCCGATTCCACTACAACACGCCCGATGAGCTCAACCTGTGCTGGATGTTCAGCGGCTACCAACTCTACGCCACTCATCAAATCGGCACGGCGCAAGTTCGGCCCTTTCCCACTGAAGGTTCAGATCACATCGAGCGCCGTCTGTTGAACGGCCAGTGGATTCGCTGGAGTTTCGACGGTGGCTCGCCCCATCCCCATGATCGACTTTGGTCGGACCGGCGCACATTCATCTTGGCGGCCAACGGCACCCAACGAGTAGGTTCCGACGACTCGGACCTAAAGCTCGAGTATCACGACCTCAAAGCCGACGACGATGCTGTGGGCGGAATACCTCCGTCGCAGGAGGCCAGATGACGCTGCTCTTGCCCTACGGGCCTTACGCTGGCGTGAACGGTCCCTTGCTGCGTGCGGCCGCAGCCAAGCTCGCCGACATGCAGTCCGCAAAGCTCTACGACTTGGCAGTCGTGCTTGGGGTGAGCCTCGCTGAAGCTCGGCTAACGTGGGAGCAACTTGTCGCGGAGGGATTCATCGAAACGACACCTGAGGGGGACCGACCCACCGACCGCATGGATGAGCTGGCGCGCGCCAGGTTCGGCAAGCCCCTGCCTCGAAAGAAGGCAGATACCCTAGTTAGCAAAACGGTGGCAGCGGCGGCGGCCTTGAATGCTCTGCCTCCTGAAGCCCCTTACTACTGGGTTACGCGCCTCGCAGTGTTCGGCTCCTACCTTGATGCTCAGAAGTTAGAACTGGGCGATCTAGACCTGGCATGGGAGGTGGTTGAACGCCCTGGCGTCAGGGGTCATGCGCACATGGCCATTATGTACAACCTTGATGGCCTGCAGACGACACGCGCTCAAGTTTGTCCGAAGGGGCCCTATGTCCGATTGACCAGCTTGGGTGAAATGCTGGACCTGAAGTGCCCATACCAAGTGGTTTACTCATTCGAATCTGAAGAGTTGACTAAGGCCCGCGCAGAATGGGCAGCGGAACTCGATGGGGATCGGAGTGGGTATGCCGAGCTATTCCAGCAGATTTATGGGAGTTACCGGTGAACCCTGCTCAAGGTGCAAGGCGGCTGGGCGCCACTTGCGCCCCGTTCCTCGCGGGCGAAATCCGCGATCACCATTGACGTTCTTTTAGCCCACTATTCCGGATTGCCGATTTTGTTGCGTCGCAGCGGCAAGGTTATTGCGGTGGCTATCCAGAATTGGCCGATTTCACTTAGCTGCTCGCAGTCTTGCGATTGGCCACAGCATTTGTCATCCCCCCCCATGCACGCGTAGGTAATTCAGCAACTGCTCGTAGCGTGGATCCTCCTCCACCGCAGGCGCAGCGGTTCGGATGGCTTCCAGACACTTGGAAAGATCGGTGGGTGGCCACTGGGTTTGCTCGCCAATCGCCAAGCTCAAAAAATCCAAGGCGTGTTCAGGGAAAATCCTGCAGAGGTCCGCTTTATGAAGCATACGCACCGCGGTGTCTGGGTGGCCCAATGGCTGTAGCCACGCACGAAGCATCTCCATAGCCTCAGGGAATGCGCTGCCCGCCGCTACACACAAGCGGGCCAGGGTTTCGGCAATCACCGGCGTCATAACGTCCTGGCCTTTTGGCCAGAGGTTGTTGATAAAGGGAGCCACCCGGTTCGCCCAGTAGTCCGCACGTTGATCGCCCGCTCCTTCCTGAGCATTTACCAACGTATTTGCGGCGTACCGCAATCCTTCTGGAGGAAGTGCGCGGACAGCGCCAGCAAGCTCGGAGGACGTGAATGTATCGCCCGGATCCAGTGCGGCATAGGTCAAAAGTGAGGCGTATTGCACGCGATGTTTGCCCAACGCTTCATAGTGATGAGCGGAATCCAGAAACGAGCGCTTCAGCACCTCCATCAGAGGGCGGTATAGACGGGGTGACCACAAAAATCCCTCCCAAGCCGCGCGAGCTTCATGCTCGGAGAGCTGCCATTCAAAGTGAGACAGCAAGTGTTCCGTGGCCCAGTCAGGGTCAACCCGGAACAATGCAATAACATGGGCCGCGAGCAAGACACGCCCATGCCGATATTTTTCAATCCTGTCATCGCAGAGTTCGGTAAACGTGGGCTTAAGTTCGACAGGCAACCCTTTGCCGTCCTCCAGTGACTGCCGGTACCACCATTGGAGCAGCGCCTCAGTAACGTGCCCCACGGGATGATTGATGGCTCGTCCAACGGGGTCGTCCGTCTCACTGCCGTCGCGGCTGTGCAGTTCCAGGACGCGATGCCCGAGCGTGAAGAATTCCTCCTCGTGCCCAACAAAGGTTTTAGCGATGGTCCTCAGCCAAGAGCTCACACCGTGAGTTAGGGACGCCATGGCCTCATCCGGTGCCCCAGCCAATATGGGTGCCATATATCGCCAGGCGCGTGAGACGTGCTTGCCCTCTGACCATGCCTGCAGCGCCTCGCGCCAGCGGCTTGCCGGCCAAAAATTCTCTTGCGCCAAGGCCCACAGGGCGCAGGCCGTAGTTGCAAAGTTGTCGCGGCAACGCTCCCGCCAATCATCCTGCTGGAAGTAATCGGCATCTGGATGTTGCTTTAGCCATTGGATCAATTCACCGCGTCGGCGTGGTGTGGCAGTGAATTTTCGCCAGTCATCGCCGCTTCCGCTCCAGTATGGAAACTCATCGCTTTGATCTTGCGTCAACTCCCACTCCGGGTACTGCCGGCTGAGCGCATCCAGGCGCTCCTGCGCAACCGCGCTCAACGTGGCGCCGGCGCCGGCGACCTTAGCCAGCCGCTGCCATACCTCCCTATCCAGAACACGAGCCAGTCGGTCGGGATCGGCGCCGTCATCAAACATCGTGAGAGACGGGCCGGCAAGAATGGCGCGTTCAAGCTCCAGGACCATCTCAGGATCGCACTTCTCCGCTAGGGCAACGAGCAAGCGTGTGGATTCACGCTCAGTCTCCAACGACCAAAGCCACCAATGATCATCCGCTAACAGCCAGTCAAGAGCACGGCGACTGCCTATGACATCCCCTTTCGTTGCAGCAAAAAAAGCCAGGCGCTTGAAAAGAGGATATTGGATGGTCCACCAGAGCTCCGCCTCGAGGGCTGCGCGCTCTGGGGAAACCGCAGCCGTGGCCAGCCAGGCATCCCGCGTCAGCTCGATGAGCGCTGTCCAGTCGTTGTAGTCGTTGTTCTGTGGGTGCACATCGATAGATGGCTGCTGCGTGTACGAGTTGTCACGCCGATCATCAGCGCCCCCCAGCTCCCTCATCAGGTCGAGCGCGTCTCGCAACAAACCCGTGGAGTCGGTGAGCAGACCAGGAAGTGCTCCATTCCAGCGTTCGTTACCCGAAAGATCCTTCAGGTTGGAATGGACGTCATCCGCCACCAAGACGATCTCCCATCCAACCAAATCCCTGAGTCGTTGTTGCTCGTGGCCTTCAGACTCGTCGGATGAGCCGTACGGCGCACGCAACGAAACACGTGGCGACAGTAACTCCCTGAGCTCCAGACGCAGGGAAGATGTAAGCCCATCACGATTGAATCGGTTTCGCCAACGGTAAAAATCGAGTGCCCGCGGACCGACTTTGACGCGGCCACCGAGCAGCAGCCGCCAAAGCGTACGCATCAGAGGCCCGGGTACCGCATTGGGAGCACCGGCTCGCATGCGGGCCAGTTCGTCGGTTTTACCTTCGCGCTCGAGTGTGGCCAGCTGTTCTAAGCTGTGCTCGATCCCTGAGGAAAAATTGACGTGCAAACGGCCGCCCCAATTGATGATCCAAAGCAACAATGCAGGATCATCCAGGTGGCGAGTCATCCACCGCGCCAAATGCCCCATCACCGCATCCCATTGACCGCTGACACCGTCGCTTTCTACCACGCTCATGAAGGGCGCCAGCGGGTAAGGCAAGGGCCTACGCATCAAGCTGAAGGCAAGCTTTTTATCCAAGCGGGTATTCGGAGGAACGCCATACCGGGCCAGGTCGATATGGCCGAAGCGGGCCTCACTCAACGGCGTTAGCCAATCCAGGGAAGGCACCGGCTCCAGATCGGCAAAACGCTTGGCAGGTAGGCCGAGTCGGTCACTCAACGCCCAAAGCAGGCGGCCCACGAAATCATCCTCCTTGGTACTTGCCAGAGGGCGAGCAATCGCGCTTTCAACAACGATGCGCTCCTTGCCGCGTACGCCGTCGCGGTAGGTTTCCGCCCATGCCTGCAGAGTCTTGTGCAGGTACGCATGACGGCGGTGTTCCTTGTAGAGTATCGGCGTGACGTTCTTGGCCTCCCACTCGTTGGCGCGATCTTCCTCCCCGCCTTGAGAGTAACTGCCAAACGCGAACATCTCCGGGGAGGATTCACCGAGCAGGCGATCGGCAGCGAGAGCATCCATCATGTAACGAAGAACTGGGTCGGTGATGCTATAACCCACGAAACAGACGGTGTAATTGCGGAACAGCTCGCTGACGAATCCTGCGGCCCATCGCTCAGTGAGGTACGCCAGACCAAAATCACCGCTGGAAATCACCAGGTGATCCAGTTCACTTGCTGTGGGTGCTTCGCTCAGTAGGCCATGAAGATACACCAACCCGTCCCACCGATTTTTTGGCACGGGTAACAGGGGGGCTTGAAAGACATGGACCGGAAATGACGCCGCCGGCTTCGCCTCTTCAAACAAACGGTCGAAGTTGGTAGTGATCAACCGAGTGCGCCCATCACGAGTCCTGCCAAGGTTCAACAAGGCCTTGTGGGTTGCGGTTGCCTTGGGCGAGCTCAGGTCTGGCGTGAGAATGCTCGCCATAGTCCGCCGAACTCTCTCACGCCCTACTACTGCCTCCAGCAGTCCGACGGCGGTGTCGTATTGCTTGGACTTGATTGCCAGTTTCTGCACCCCGCTCGCATTGGGTTCAAGGCGTCGATACAGCTCCTCCACAAGGCCGCGGAACCCTGGCAGGCGTGCAGGGTAGGAGATGCCTGCCCCACAGAAGAACACCACGCGCCCTTCCTCGTGTGCCTGCAGCAAACGCTCGGGAATGTAGGGGCCATTTTGGACGAATTGCGGCATTCAGCGGACCTCGGAAATCAGCCGCACCCGGGCAACTGGCAGCAGCGGGCGGCCAGTTTCAGTGATGGCGGGGTGCGTGACCTTAAGAGAGACGACATCGCCGGGCAGGCGGTCGATGGTTTTTCGGTAGGCCGTCAATGCCGCGGGAGCTGCGCCTGCATCAGGCTGGGTGATCAGTCCATCTCGCATTGGCTCTTCCTGAGTACTTTCCGGACCGCATAAACAACGAATCCAGTAGTCTGGCACAACAGTCAGTTGTATGTGCAGCCGGCGCCGCCGGTATCGGCCCGCGCGCGACCGCTGCGGATTCATCGTCTCGCCGAGGGCGCTCTCGTTTGAGCAGCGCCGATCAGTCGATTAATCCTCTGTCTCCAGGAAGATGCGCCACATCCCATACTGTTGGCCCTCCTTCCAACTGCCTTCCAGTCGGCGACCATCCGCCAGGTGCAGTGTGCCGCTCGCCTCGAACCCTTTACCCCTGATGAGGTAATGCCCCTCTCCCTCCATTTCTCCGATGTACTCAACGAGCTCGCCGTCGTTCATGTATTTGACGATCAGCTGCTGGGGCGACATCTCGACGATGCACTCCGTTTGCAACTCTGCAGGTGCTTGAGGATAGAAGGTGTCCATCTGTGACTTTGCGAAACGCTGAGTGGTCATCTTTCTGGCGTCCTGTTTACTTTGTCTGGTCGAGTGCGCATCGAGGCGCAGATCAGGATAGTAGAGGTGCGCCCGGGGCTCAGGCAAAAAGTGTTTGCACGGATGGAGTCATCGGCGAATGATTCGGGGCATCCAATAGCATAGTGACTCGGCGAGCCGGCCAAAGATCAGTTTCGGCATCGCCAGCAGAGCGGGTCCTTCTCAACGAGCAGGGACGCTTCGATCGAAGCCAACGGCGTCGTCGATTCGCTGACTGAAACACCGCAGCCAGGGCAGCTCCAGACCAAGGCAAGCTTTTGTCCAGCGTCCATTGCCATCAGTTCAACGCTACCGGAGGCCAGACCCATGTTTGCCGAATAGCTTTCGCAGCCTTGGCACTTCTCGCATACCGTGCTTTGGGAAGTAGGCCAGCCGCTACTGTCAATGGCTTTACCTGCCAATAGAACCACTTGGCAGTGATGGCGGCTCACGCAACCACCTCGCAACTCAGAAAGAGCTGTTCCGCGCGTTCACGGCGTTTGAATCTGCCGAACGTTTCGAGTCGGGTGCGGACGCGATACCAGTGACCGTCGAAGGTTAGAAACAGGGCAAGGGTGCTACCGGTCAAATTTGGGGTACGTCCAGTTTTGATGATTTCTTGGTTGTCGATTGCACTCATCAGCGTTACTCGGGGTTCAAACAATGCTTCGGGAATCGGTGGTGAATGCAATGCCCTGTTCGCGAGAGGCAGGGCCTCTGCCCTTCCTCACGCTCACCGCCATTGAAAACATCGCGCTCTTTACCAGGTCCCCAAATCTGATGTGTGCTGCATGGGGATTGGCAGAGCGCCGGGGCTCATTGCATTCGTTCCTAGTGTCTCACCACTCTTCAAAATGCAAGGGGTCTCCCTCGGGCTCGAAAGCGACTCAAGCCGCTTATGGCATGGGGTAATAGGGTGTTGGGATTTTTGACGGGGATCGAGCACCCGTTCAGTGTTCTAAATGGACAATGAGGGGGCTTCGCCACCCCGTTGCCAATGCACTGATAATGCTTAATTGAGGTTGTATCCGTGCGATCTGGTCAGCAGGATTTCCTTCCAATGGCTCTCGCGCGCATCAATTTCCCCCGGCATCGCGTGCAGGTCTGCGATCTCCAGCAATGAGAATCGAAGATCCTTTTCGCGTTCGGGCGGAGCATCAATTCCAAACTCCCGCTTGAGCGCCACGTTGTGGCCATGGCTGGTCGTCGAATATGTACACCAGCGCCCCCAAATACCGGTCTCCCCGTCGGCCTTGCCCACGTATAGCTTCCCGGTATGGGTATCGGTGATCAGGTAGATGCCCTTGACACTCGAAAGGGCTGAGCGCCAGGAATCAACGTTCTGCTGGACCACCACATCGAGTTGGCTTTTGGTCAGGTTGACCTTTTTGAAGCCAGGAAAATGGCCAATGCTGAGGCGTTCGGCCAGCAGTTCAGTCACTGCCAAGTCCCCTGCCAGCGTTTGACCATACGGGTAGGAGTTACGTTTGGTGTAGCTGCTGCTCAGATACAGCCGCCCTACCCACTCCTCGGCCGCCGGCACACGCTCCAGGGTGTAGATGTAGTCAGGCTTCGGGCCGTCTCTTTCGACACAATCCATTGTCCGAAACAGACCCGCAAACAACCAGCGGGTTGGACTGCCCGCCTGAATCAGCGAAACCACGTAGGGCAGCTTAAAATTGCGATTGCTTTGCCGACTCTGCCATACGTCGAAGCCGCCCTGTATGAACACGTCGAGCGGATGATCCTCGCCGTTGTACCTGGCCAGGTGGACCTTGGTCTGTTCCGGCGAAAACGTCGGCTCCCACAGTTTCAACAGATCGAACAGGTTCAATGCAACGCTCCCCAGGTAGTCAGGATCGCGAGTGTATTCGTTGTAGGTGAGGTGTGCATCGACGGCTTGCACTCTGCCCGGAGCTGATAATATCAGCGTGATAATGGCGAATTGCCCACGGGCTTTGGCCGCGGCTTATGCGGATGACCACCTTCGGTGCTGATGGTAGCAAGACCCTCACTGACACCGTATTTCTGTAGAAAATTTTCACCCGGAACACTCAAGCCCTGCGATCGTGGGGCTTTGGCAGTAGCGGAATTCTACTTTTGGAGCTCCGCTGTTCAACCTTCACGACATAAGGGCACCGCATGAGCAATAAGCAGATCACCGTCCCATCTGAATATGCCGAATCCGTGTTGGGTCTGATCGAGCATCGCATTCGCGAGATCGGCAAGACCTACCAGGGAGCCAAGAGCAACCTAGACGATGAAGAGATCACTGCGTTCCGAGCTATGGCTCGGCAGCTCGGGTACGATTTCGAGGTTCTGTCAGAGGGTGATGGTTTCGCGATTACTCGGTATGAGTTCAAGCCGGTCGAGTAATTTTGACGAGGTCGCTCCGGCTCGCCGGAGCTTCTAGGATAAGGAAAGAACAGTGAACATCTGCACAGACTGGCTACATGGGACACCTTCTACCATCACTCAGTGGACCTTGACTGAACGTGGCGTCCTAAAGGGGCGCTCACCGCTCCACAAAGGCTTATTTTTCACGAAAAATCGTGAGTTCGCTGTGGGGAGCGCTGGAGGGCCCAATGCTAGGCCCAACGTGTATCAGGCAACTCTTAAACCGGGGGCACATGTGCTTGATATCTCTGACCCAGGAGTGACGTGCACACCTCAGGAATCGGAACAACTGCGTCAGCTCGTTGTAAGCCGCCGTCCGGGTAAGGGCAATATCCAAGCTGAGTACCAGGAGTACTGGGAAAATGGCTGGAGGACAGGTGAGATCATGAAGTATGCGGTTCGGCCCGGAGACCTGCAGATGGCACAGATGGCGCATCTCGCTCTTTATCAGCGTGAAACTGCTGCCGGCTTGCGTGCATGGAATCTAATGCAGCAGACGACGCGGGACTGCATTGAAGATATCGTCGATGCTTCGATTGCAGCTGGCTATCAAGCTGTTGCTGGCAACGAACGGCAGTATGGGGTGACTTATCCGATCTTGATCGTGCTCGATCCGAACATTCTGACATCCCCAGTGAAGGTCTGACCCTGCCCAGGTACACACCAGGCCCGGCAGTCAAACGTTGGGCCGATAGAGGTATGGCGAAGTGGAAACCCCCGCCGGCAAGGCCGTCTCACAGTATCAACTGTTGCGCGACAACCCGGCGCGACACCATCAAGGCGGCATTGCGGGCAGTTGAAGACAAATAGGATTTGTGGTCAAGGAGGTAGGAGCAACGTGACATCCGTATTGTTCATCCAATCAGTGATATGGACTCTGTGCGCAACAGCACTTGGGATTTCGTACTGGAACTATTCACGCTACGTTGAGGCGAAGCGGGACCCTGAAAAATCCAGGCGCAATCTCCAAAGCGCTTTGTACGCGAGAAGCGATGCAGGCATCGGAGAAGCCGATTTTTCGAAGATTGAAAGCGCCCACTATCGTCCTTACCAGACGCGCTTCAGAGTTGCGCTCCTCGTAGGTCTGAGCTTTACGGTTGCGGGTCTGGCTCACCTGTTCGCATAGTCGCGAGTACCCTCCGACTGGACCTCAAACTGATCCAGTGAGCGAGACCTCGGCGGCGCATTTTTCAACGCATTTCTACCCCACTCAGAGTAGTTGACGGATGTCTAAGTCACGACGTGTCAATTTTTTACAGGCCACGCGCATTATCCTTGCGGGCAACGCGGGCCATATGTGTTCTTTCTATGATTGCCCCAAGGTCACCATTGGTCCCGAAGTCAAAAGCGACGGTTCCGTTGGTGTGAAAGGGGTAGCGATCGCTGCGCACATCTACGCAGCTTCTCCCGGGGGCCCAAGACCACCAGTTGGCCTTACTGACAAGGAGATCAGAGCAGAATCGAACGGCATTTGGCTCTGTCCCGATGACGCGCTGAAAGTCGATACTTTTCAGTTTGAGTATCCTCCTGAGCTCCTGCTGCAGATGAAGCAAGTTCGAGTCTTCGCGCAAAGCCTGGCACTGCAAAATCCGACCGTCAGCTTTATGGCCCACTCCATAGGCATGAAGCGACTCGACAGTATTGTGCGCAAACACCTGCCTGATCTGGATAAGGAGAAGATCATTGACGCAGTCAAAGCGGCCTACATCCGAACAGAAATCGCTCATTCGACGGCCGAGATCCCCTTTCCAACTGCATCATTCGCGCTCTCGAGCGTCCAAACGCTCAGTCGTGTTATTCGGGAGGTGATGGTTTGCGCGAACCACAGGCTGCAGATCGAGGACCAGGTCTGGAGAGACGTGATTGCTGAGTGGTCCGTCCACTTCGGGAAATTTCAGCGCCCTCCGCACAAGCGCTGCTCGATATCTGGTAGTGGCTTCGCCAAGATCAGCGCCCGCAATCCCCAGACTGGGGAAATTCTGAAAGGCGGCGTCAAGGCTGGTGCCTTTGTGATGCTCACTGACGGGGAGGCCCCCTCCAATCCGATGAGCAAGCACCTCCTGCTCCAACACACATTCAAACCCTTCAGCCCGCTTGAATGGAAATTGAATGTGAAGCCTGCCTTTGGCACATTCGAGGTCGAGAGTGTGCTCACCTTCTACAAGGATGTGAGCCCTCGCAATAGCGTGCTTAACAATGACCGCAAGTCGTTCGAGTCATACGCGGCAGTGCTCGAGAAACTCACACAGGGCTGGGAACCAATTGGGTACGTTGGCTTGTCGTTGGGTGAAGGAAACGAGGGTGGTAACTACCATCCAACCCCTGTCAGCATCGCCTGCGAAATTGAACCTGAACAGTTCGAGTCAAGGACTCGCCGAAGCGAACGCGTCAAACTGGGATATGAGATTGCGGACACATTTGACTCGACCATGAGCTTCACACCAGCTTTCTTCAATCAGTCCATCACTGATGCGGCGCTATCAGCGGCCGCGGCAGATTTTCTGACTGCGCTGGGGCCAAAGCCATGGCATTTGCTTTGCACCTCAAAGCCGATCATGCGAGTAGATGATCGCTTCGAGATGTACTTTCAACTCAAGCATATGGTGCTGAGCGTAGAGACACGTTTCGTGAGGCGTCACACCTGACTTGGTGTTGATCCACTCTACAAACAGGCCTAACTATTCGAGATAAGTGGCGGCATTAGCCAACTGATCGAACACAACATCCAGTTTTGAAGGGGAGATGTCATGAGCGAAGAGATTGAGGCCCTCAAATTTCTCAATCAGCTTGCCGACGCTATCGAGCAGCATCATGGCAAATGCAAGGTTGAGCGCGACGTGTTCCTGTTCTGGTTAGACGATATGGTTCGCCATGGCCTTGCAACCGGTGCCGATGAAGAAGCAGTCGTGGCAGCAATATTTAAAACCTACCCGTCATGGCAAAACGAGTTGTTCAAAACCGATAGCGATGACTAAAGAGAACATCGAGGGTTTGCCCCCCAGGCACACCCCAACCCCCGCCCTCCAGCCCGGGTAAGGTCAGTAAAATAGGATCACTTTCGGCCACAGGAACGAGCAGGTGACAATCATGAGCGAACATGAATTCACACAGTCCGAAATTAACGAGGCGCTGGCCGAGGTCTCTGCCGCCGACAAGCGCGTGTGGAACTGTTCGACAGGCACCAGACTCAAGTGCATCAAGAATCTTCTGATGGACGATAGCGGCGAGCAAGCGTTCACCCAGGGTCAGAACTACCGCGTGGAGTCCATGCACCCAATCGCCAGGCCTGCCTTTGTTCGGGTGATCGATGACCAGGGTGAGCCGCACGAGCTTGATGGTGATCACCTGCGTGAATACTTCGGACGATAGGATAAGCAGCCATGGTCATGATCGAGCAACCCATTAGCGCCGAGGACGAAGCTCGTTACTTTCAGGTGATGAACGACTACAACGACCTGATGCGTAGCCTCGACGTTGGGCCGGTGCCCATGTGCCACTTCACCCCTATGGAGTTCCACGAATGCGAATCCGATCCGAGCGGGCGCAGTGACGGCTATCAGTGTCGGCATTGCGGCCACAGCGAGGACAGCACCGAAGCCTGGGCTAAGGTGCGAGCCCGCGAAGCCAAGTCGCCCTCTCCCACCAATCTCCAAACCATGCCTGTGCTCGACAGCGCACCGTTCTAGGAATGTCCCATGCGCGCCGATCTGCTTGAACGCTACGTTGCCCGAATGCGCGCCGAGGGTGCCGGGCACCACTCGATCAATGTTGATATACCGTACATGGTCGGTCGCAAGCGGCACGATGCAGGCGTCCCATGGAGCAATGCACACGGCCTGACCTATCGCGCCCAGCGCCTGGCCCGTCTTGGCTATGCTGACGCCGCTCATGGTCGGCCAGTACGACCTACCGCAGAGTGCTGGCCGAACATCGACACCTGAAAGGAAAAAATCATGGAATTTGATGATATGGCAGCCGCGGTTGCGAAGTGGGCCGGCACCCAACCTCTCGTTCGCAAGGCCTACCTCTTTGGCAGTCGGGTTCGTGGCACCCATCGACCAGATAGCGACCTTGATGTTGCGGTCGAGATTTTCACCCTGCCAGGTGATAGCAGTCCATTTACAACTTGGACCGGTGAAGCGCAGAGGCTCAAAGCCTCGATAGCCGGCGTTGTTCCTGCAGCCATCGATCTTGATTGGTACGGAGATGAGGTTGAGACGCCTCGCATCCATGCCGCGTTAGAGCAATCTAGTGTCGTGGTCTATGACGTTGAAAATACTACCTCAACCACCCCGACCAGCTGATCCAGTAAAGGGCACGAAACTGCCGTCCAGAAACACCCAAGCCCCGGCCGAAACCCGGGGCCGAGGCCGTAGAAAGATGCGATTTTCGCATTTACCGAACGATAGGAATGCTTTCGTGAGCGTGTATACAGGCCCAATTGAATTAACCCTTATTTACGGTCAGCCTGGCGGACTTGGCCGAACTGCAGAGCCGAAAACCGTCAAAGTGGTCCTGCAGCGCATGCATGGATTTATCTCGGTTGTCATTCCCGAAATTGGGGTCGCCCTGCTAAAGGCTCCAGGACTGACCCGCGCGCACATAAAGTTGAGTGACGGTACGGGGATCGAAGGAACTGTACGCGCCGTTCAACACGATTATTTCGAGTTAATCGAGGACCTACAGCCAGCACAGGTATAGGAGTTAGCAGCCATGCATAAGGCAGCAAAATGGCGCGGTATTGGAATCGCGGCCGTTGTGATCGTAATCACCGGCATCGCAGCTTTTTCGATTGAGTGGTGGGTGAAAAGCTTGGGTCATTAAGACCGCCACTGTCAGATTGGAACTCCCAGGTAATGCCCAAGCCCAGCCATCAACGTTGGGCTAATCTGCAATTTTCAGCGGCTTCATTTGGCGCCCGATTTGGCTTTGCATCTTCCGGATGTGTGGGAAAATGCCAGCATCGAGTTGGGATTGCGCCACAAGTCATCCTAGCCACGAGCATTAGTGGAATCGGTCATCGAGACAGTAAGGGCAAAATCTCCAATGAAACACCCGACTCACAAAGATTTTTTCTGGTCATATGGATTCTGCGGAGTATTGGCCTCCGGCTTAGTTGTGTATTGGATGCTGGGCTATGAAGGTGATTCCCTTTCTGAAACCATCGCGGCGAGTGTGCTTAGCATTCTCGCCGGTTTGTGCATCCTGCAAGTTGGCGTGGCCGGCATAGTCGTTGAACTCGGCCAGCGTAACTCTGATTCGTCGTTTACCGTTGTTCGGCGTCTCGCGAGCCTTGTCCCCAAAGGGCGTAGCCGCTCCGACCAGGCCAAGTCCGCAAGTCCGCAAGTCCGCAAGTCCGCAAGTCAGGGTAATTATCCATGAACTCGAGAACCGCGCTGATAGCAGCGGTGCCAGTGTTGGCTCTTGCAGCAGGAATCGCCATAGGCATCGCCTATGCCCGCCCAGGTGAAACGGATGTTGTTCCGGCACCTTCGTTTAGTGATCAAGGGGCACAGATGCTGCAATACGTGTGTACGCACAACAAGGCATTTTCTGACCTTTCGAAAGCAGAGCGAAACGAACAGAAATCGCTGGAGCGCTTCAACATCCATGCGGCGCCGCTATCTGATCGTGGCGTCATCTGCACCGTAGATGGTGTGATGTTAACCAGGCACAACGCAACCACAGTAACGTCAGAGCCATTGCAGGCGACGATCCTTGTGGCGACGACAGGTGATGCCGAGGTAGTGACCCGTGAGTTTGCGGAAGCCTTGAGGCGTTCGATAGCGGTAAAGGCAATGGCGTCAAACGTGGGTAATGACGGGACCGTCGTACCCAAGCTAAAACTCAGCCATTAACGTCGGAAATCAGTCATGAAGTTGCGGCGAAGTCTGTATGCAGCATTTCTGCTATGGCCATTCGGGGTCGGCGCACTTTTGGCCGGTATTGTGCCGTTTATGTTCGGTGAAAGCGGGCCTGCACAGCTGTTGTCCGCGGCTTGTATCGCAATAGGTATTTTGTCCAACGGACTCTGGGCGTACTACATCAACCGGAGCGGACTGGTGCAGCGAGCACACGATTTTTTGGGACTCGCCCGAAACCCGTTTACTGGTCGATATGGTGCCACCCAAAAAGATATTGAGGCGGCTGGCCGGCGGGGTCGGGATTCAGAACGTGACAAGAAATCGGAATGAAGAGAGATTCGCACCAATGCCGCCATTGGCAGCCTTGCAGGTCACATTCTCAAAGAGCGACCAGTAAACAGCCGTGTGGGCGTCACGAAATCCAAAGCCTCGCGCCGGGCTGCGCGTCACGCCCGACGCACAACCCGGCGCGGAAAAAAAATCGCACCAGGTACACCCAAGCCCTGCCGTGTTCGTGTTGTTCGCCCAAGGGAAATCCCGATATGGCTAGCCGCCGTCAGCCCTTCACCCCCTGCAAGTTGTACATCGACGGCGCAGACGGCCTGAGCGCCGGCGATTACATCGTCACATCTGGTGGATCAGCCTATCTGGTGCAAGCAACCCGGCGCAGTCCGAGCAAGCCCGAACGCTTGTACCTGGACTGCCTGCGCTGGGTGCCGGACCAGATACCCGCGGATGCCAGATGCTACAGGCTAAATTGGTATCGCCGTTAAAATTGGGCAGCAGGAGGATGTAGACGATGTCTTGGGCAGATGCAGCGGCGCCGATCGTCGCAGAAGTGATTCGTAGCGTTGGGCGCAGCGACATGAAGGCGTTGCGTAAGGCTTTGACCGAGGCCTACCCATGGGGCGAACGTGAGAACACTCCGTACAAAGCTTGGCTGGCCGAGATTCGCCGCCAATTGGGCCATCCGCTGAACGCACCTAAGATAGATCCTGCGGACAAGCAAACAGACATGTTTAACCAGCGCTAACCAAAGAAGCCATGAACAAGCCCGCCCCAAAACATCTCGACCCACTGGGCGGGCTGTACGCGGCGGCTATCGTCTATCTCGCCCTCGTCAACTGCGGGTGCTGCCCTGGCGCCCTGGAGGTGCAGTTGTACGCCATGATGAGTGCCCCGGTCTGCTAATTACTCTGGCTGTTGTTACTCAACTGAGTGACGCCGGTACGACCCGTCGGCCTCGCTTTCTAGCGACGGTTCGGCTGCTAAGCCGTCCCAGATCACGACTTAGCCTCTTCAAATGCGCCCTGTGCTCGCCTGATGGCACGACCTCCAGTTTGGCAATGCCGGCGATGTACTTCTGGAAAAGCCTGTCAATTAAGACCCCGAAATCACGACGCATTGTTGCTTCGTGGTAACGGACATAAAACTCATGATCGTGATCATGCTCACCTAGTGTCCCATCGTGATGCGCGTACTCGTGAATGAGCAGGGCAATCAGTTTGGCCGAGCTACCACCAGCTTTCTGCCCGCGGATTCCACTCAGCATTCGCCGATTGATTGCAATGTAGGTAGCCCCATCGGTCCAACCGTTCATACAATCCGATACGCCGGCAATAAGTTTCCGCGTCGGGCACCGCTTACCGTTCGTTATTTGCGCCAACTCTCGGTTCATCGAGCGCAGCAATTTCAGCACCAGCAGCTCCTCTGGTGGTAGATCCTTGTCGGCAACGAACGATGATGTATCGCTAAGGCCTTTCACCAGTTGAGCGAACGGTATAAACGCAAAGGGAATGTGCTTCGAAACACCCAGGCGTTCCCTCAGCTGCGGGATGATACGTTGAGCGTTGTCCTCTGAAAGTTGCGCGCGAGACAGGTGGAACAAATCCGGCATAATGACCGTAGCCATGCCCTCCCGCTGTACACGTTCAGCTATCCCCATGTGTACGCCATCAAAAAGGGTGTATTTCTCTTGCGCGAGGAAGTCCTTCGGCGCCTTCAACTCACCAAACACGTCTGGAATAAACCGGATGCAGCAAGCCAGGTGTTGAGTCAGTGGCGCAAGCTCCACCTCCGAAAAAAGCAGTTCATGAAGCAGCGTCATGGCCTCCACGCCCTTGAGCTTGGTTACCTGACTCAGCCTTCGCGAAAACTCTTCACGAATGGTCCGGGCGATTTCCCTCCAAGTCTCGCATTTGTGGGTGATGACGGAGTTGCGTGCCAGATTTACGTGCAGGGCACTTTTGGATGTTACCACTCCACCGACACCTACCTCACGAGCAGGGAGATTGCACACATGGACGCCTCGATTGAAAACCCGTAACTCGAATGCCTGATTGTCGAAGCTGTACCAAGCGAGGTCATCTTCGTAATCCCAGGATTGCTGGCCCGGCACCTTATTGACCTGCACCCCATTAAGCATTACCGGAATAGGAACGTAACGGATCGTACTTGATAGTTCCGAGCGCTTAAGAATCCCCGCCCACTCCCAAGAGTCGTTGTCATAAACCCTCCCGGTAATGGTGCATCCTGGGGCCTCCTCCACATGCTCAATCAGTTGGTAGCCAAAAAACTGCTCATCACCCTTCAAATCCACTCGCATTTCAAAGCGACCGCTGCGCCAAACCGTACTCGCGTAGGACATGATTTGCCCGCGGCCAATTCGAAAGCGCCCATAGTGGGCGTCATCCTCATCATGGGGTGTCCCAAACGTCTCGAAGAATCTTTCGATCTCGTTCTTCGAGGTAAAGCCGTGTCCGTTGTCACGAACGACGAAGTTACCAGCATCGCTCACCTCGATTTCAATCAGGCTGGCTTCAGCGTCGACGGAGTTCATCACTAGCTCAGCAACTGCTTTAGTCAGCGAGCCAGCCTGTTCGTGAATCAGTGTCTTGATGATAGAGGGATGAACCGAAAAACTGCGTTGCTCAGGTTGTTCAGAAGAGGTTTGCGACATGGGGAATACCAGCGGGAAGGGGACGTAAGCGCGATGCGCCATGATTCGTGGCACTTACTATCCCGCCCCTTTAAGAGGAATGGAGTCTCAATTCGCCCCAGGAATGCGCCCGATATCGCTGCTGGCCCGATTACGCCTTGCCCTGCGCCGGCTCCGACTCGGCGATGAGCCGGTCGGCGGGATACGGCCGCATAAACTGCATGCTCTCCTCCGCCGGCGCCCGCAACCAATCCTGATGTACGCCATTCGGCAAGATAACCACCATGCGCTTTTCGTCATTAGGTTTGTGAAAATTGCGCATTAACTCGTGTTGAGAGGCGTTAATCGTGAGCATGCTGTAGCTGTGCACCACCTCTCCGCCCGCAGGATCAACCCAGCGTTCCCATAGGCCGGCAATGCCAATCAGGCCACCATCCGCACGGGTGATGCGGGTTGGCACAGCCTTGCCAGAACGCCAGTCCGGCTCGTAGAAAGCAGTGCACGGGATAATGCAATGCTGGGCCTTGGCCCAGGCCGATCGAAATGACGGTTTGGTCGCGGCCGTTTCACTTCTTGAGTTGTAGGTGCTCCGCGCCAGCTTGGTGTCCTTCGCCCAGAACGGTAGCAGACCGAACATCCCGACCAGTGCCTCCACAGGGCCCTCTCCCTCCTCGGCCTCTTCGGCTCCTCGAGCACGCAGGAAAGGCCCGATGTACCCCGGCCACAGGGCTGTTTTGAAAGGCTGGTCCGGTGCTGCACCGAACCCGGCCAGGAGCCTCTCTGTCGTTGGCGCTTCGTATCGGCTGCACATCGCCGTACCTCCGGAACAAAATCACATCATAGGCCATAGCCCGCCATTCTCACCGGTCGTTTAGCGGCTAGTCAGGGCGCGAAAGTATTCCTTGTAGGTCGGGAATGCATCGACGCAGTTTTCCTAAACAGGAAAACGAAACTACATTCAATCCTGAAAAGAACCGTAGGCCGGGGGGTGATGTGTTATGGCAAGACTGCTCTGGGTCGCTGCAGTATTTTTGCTGATCGCTGGCTGTCGTTCGAGTTCCCAGAACGCAGCAATGTTCGATTATGGAAATGCTTATAACCCACCCTATACCGCCGAAGGAGTGATCAATCCCCTATCCGGCGTACGCGAGGCGCCTTGCTCACAGTTTTCGTCCAGCTATGCAATGAAGTGCATGGAACGATATGAAGAACAATATGGAAAGGCCGCTTACGAGAAGGCTTTTGGAATTCCGCAAAAGGCTAATCAGCCAACTGCACTTTTCACAAATCCAATGGGGTGTGAAAAGCCATTAACGGCAGCCGAAGTGCGCTCAATAATGGTGGAGGTTATTCAGCAGTACGGCCTTCAGCAGAGCGGCGTGGTCCAGGTCGACGGTCGCCGTGCAGATGGAGGTCCAGACCCCACACCTACTCCGACTCCAGATAACTCTGGCGTACGACGTGCCGAGGCTCATAGGGCGGGATGGGATGCATTACAAGGTTTTGAGCCCACACCATCGAGACCGCCACCGACCCATGGTATCGGAGTGGGCGGGGGTGGCCCAGGCCAATCGCCCACACGAGACTAGACGTAAAAGGAGTTTCAACCATGCCGACGCTCGAACCCAACAAGCTGCCGCCTTTGAGCGATGACCAGGTGAAGGCCGGTGCACGGCCGGGGGAAAGCTGGGAACAGGCACGCAAGCGCCTGGATGGGTTGAACAGGGCGTGTCTGCCGGCCCCTATCGACGAGCACCCTGGCGCCGATTACACCATTGCCGGTCCGGTCGATGAATGCGAAGGCCTCGACGGCCAGCCGATCCAATGGGAGTCTGGGGAGCTAGGCCGCTGGCAGTACTGATTACCCATCTCGACCTAGCCGGGGGTGTTGATCATGAGTGACACTTACTCCTGGCGGGGTTCTGGTGAACCAAAACCAGCGGCATAGCGTTTGGCTGCTGCGAGCCGGTGATTTTCGTGGAGGATGTTCAGGTGCGGAGTCACAGGCTCCCTGTACTGTCGTCAACCGAGGGGGCCTGCCAAGCGCGTTGGAACGAGCAAGGTCACAAGGTTTATCAACAACTTACCAAATTTCATTTGCACCCTTTGCCATGGGAGTACAACCAGATGGACAAGCAGAAACTCAGCAAGATCGCGGCGTTCGTGAGCGACGAAAAACGTCTGAACGAAGCTTTCGATAGGGTGATTGACGGTATTGAAAGCGGGCGCATCCGAGCTGATGAGTTTCCGCTCGCAGCTGCGCCACTTCGCGCAGGTGGGCTGAGTGACAATCGGGAGTTTGTGACTCGGTACCTGGAACAGCTCGCAGAGCAGGCCCTCACCCCAGAGCAAAAACTCGCGCTCTCCGAGACGATCACCTCGCTCCCTCAAGGAGCCAGCATAGAAGACCTGTACGGTGCCCTTGGGCAGGTTGAGTCGTTGGCAAGCTTCACCGCCGCTCTGCACAAGGTCCAAAATACTGACCAGCAGACCACGAACTGACACACTCATCGAGGCAATGGCCATCCCCCATTGCTGCCTCTACCTGGAAGGCCTCATAACTGCTTTTCGCTGGCTCGGAGCAAGGCTGAAAATGTCTTTCATGGGTTGGTTCCTTCTATTTCCCTGCTAGGTCCCGGGGAGCGAAAAGCATTCCTCTCTACGGCGTCGGCCCCGCGGTTGCGGCGGGACCTGTGTGTACTTGGGCGGGCATTTCCCTTAACTGATTGGCTTGTTGATAGAGCTGAGTTTCTAAGCCTTCCAGTTGAACCGGATGATTCCCCTCATGCAGTCGCAAGGCTGTCCAAATACAGTTTTGAGGAAGTTGAAAGTCTGCCGGTTGCTGCTTCGACTGCAGGTTTAGCTGCGGGTGGAAGGCTCGCAGGGACAGCTGGCTTGGTGGCACCAGCAGGTTTTTTCACCGAAGGCTTAGCCGCTGGTTTGGCGGCAGCTGGCTTGGCGGCGGCAGCAGGTTTTTTCACCGCAGGCTTAGCCGCTGGTTTGGCGGCAGCTGGCTTGGCGGCAACAGCTGGTTTTTTCACCGCAGGCTTAGCCGCTGGTTTGGCGGCAGCTGGCTTGGCGGCGGCAGCAGGTTTTTTCACCGCAGGCTTAGCCGCTGGTTTGGCGGCAGCTGGCTTGGCGGCGGCAGCAGGTTTTTTCACCGCAGGCTTAGCCGCTGGTTTGGCGGCAGCTGGCTTGGCGGCGGCAGCAGGTTTTTTCACCGCAGGCTTAGCCGCTGGTTTGGCGGCAGCTGGCTTGGCGGCGGCAGCAGGTTTTTTCACCGCAGGCTTAGCCGCTGGTTTGGCGGCAGCTGGCTTGGCGGCAACAGCTCTTGCTCTTGAAGCCGCAACAGAGCCGGCAATCGGCTGCACCGTCAATTCAAGGCCGATTGCAGTCATGAGTTTTCTAATAGTATCAAATCGCGTCTTTGCTCCTTTTTTCAGCACTTTGTAGAGGCTTTCGCGGTTTACTCCAGCATCTTCAGCAACTTTATTCACGCCCTTCGCTTTTGCGATCTCAGCCAGCGCATGAATGAGACCCTCGGTGTCATCTGCTTTCATACTCTCAGCAAGGTAAGCAGCCATAGCTTTTGGGCTATCGAGAAAGCGCGAAGCTTCGTAGCGACTTGTGCTAGAGGTATTGAGACTAAGGATAGGCATATCCTCAGGGTTAAATTTCGATTCACTCATGTCATTTACCTCCCAAGGCATTAAGGATCCTTTTGGCCGTTTTGATCCCTCTTCGTTGGTCCGTTTTATCGCTTCCGTTAAGCATCAGGTACTCATTCTGACCTGAGCGCACAAAGTAGATTCTGTAACCTGGGCCAACGAAAACGCGCATTTCGCTCATACCTTCGCCAACCGGCTCGCAATCACCGAAATTGCCATCACTAGCGCGATCCAAGCGGGCCAAAATGGCTGCCTTCCCCACAATATCTGTCACACCACCAAGCCAAACCGAAAACTCAGGGGTTTGGCGAATTTTGAATTTCTTCTTCTTTTTCTTTTTCTCATCAATCATAGTCGGATTTGTAGCCAATTGGCTACTCCTTGTCAGTGCACGTTGGACATAGCGTTGCTTTCGTAATGCGGAATGTCTAGGTTGTTGGCCTGCTCTGCCTTCAACCTGCAATGACTGCCTCTGAACGAGCCATTGACGTATCTCCCTCACGGTTCACTGGCGCCAAATGGGCACCCCTCTACTGCCTCGGACCAAGGGCGGGCTTAGGTGTACTTGGGCGTTCATGACTGTCCCCTACCAGTTTGGTTGGGCAATGAACGATTTCCGATGCAGCCCTAGTGGAGCTGGTCGGATTTTCCTATGGCAAATGACAATAGAGCGGGAGTTGATAAATCTCATCCTTGCTGAGTTCACCTAACCCTTTCCCACTCATCACCTTCTTTGTTAGCGCATCTGCCAGATCGCATATTGGCCTCATGTTCTTAGATACTAAAACAAATGCGTCAGCCTGAAGCTCAACAAGCAGATCTCTGGACGTAAGATTTTGGCTAATCGGCGACGAATTGTAGAGCAGCATGGTTAGCTCGCGCGCAATGGCATAATCTTGGCCAGCTCCAGTCGTTCCGTCCTCAAGGATTTGTTGTGCTGCCTGGGCGTTTATTTTTTGTATTCCGCGATCTATAGCCTCCCCCATTGCCCCTGCAAGCTTGATCAGAGCTCGCCGCCGAACCACTGCCCGCATTTCGCCAATCGTTTCGCAACGAGCGTCAGAACAAGTGTTGGCACTACCTCTGTGTGCTTCAAGCGATTGAATCTCCAACTCAATTTCTTGCGCGTCAAAACCCAATGCAACTGCAACGACCCAGTGCGCAGCCTCATGTTGAGAGAGGGCTACGATTCGCTGAATCAGTTTTAGGGGCTGTATCTGACTCATTGGACTTTTCCTTTAATTCACGCCCTTTCCCAATTTCGGCCTGCCCTGTATTTCTTCCCAAACGTACTGACTCACCAAGGCTTCCAGCGGAATTTACTCCGCCGCAGCGACCTGACGCTCGACGGCCACAATCGGCAGCGTCAGCTTAGGCAACAGATCCATCACCTTGCAGAAAATCGGCCTCCTCGACCAGTCCGCCCGATCGCCGATGACGTACAGCCGGCGCTTGGCTCGGGTAGCGGCCACGTTCACCAGGTTCGGTTCGGACACGGCCCACTCGCGCGCACCTGGCGAATCCGAATTACCGCCCAACACGAGCACGACCACAGAAGATTCTTTTCCCTGCATGGTGTGGATGGTGCCAAAGACCATGGGTTGACGCAGCATCGCCCGCAGTTGGTTACGCACGTCCTGGAAGGGGGTAATCACTGAGATGTCCTTGGCTTCCACGCCCTCCAGCGCCAGCCTGGCCAGCAACGCCTTCAATGCAAGCCCCTCCGCCTCGACCCAGTTGCCGCTCGAGGGCCCGCGCACGTCGATCCAGCCTGTCGGCAGCGTGGCGGTGGTTTCCTTCTCCGGGGATGGCGTACTGGTCCCGTACACCATGGCGCCGTCATAGGCGATCCGGTTGGCCAGCTCGAACATGGGGCGGTCGCAGCGCCGGTGAACCACCAACGGTAATCCGACCCAGCTTTTCATGCCGGCCGGGCCGAGCATCCTGCCGACCGCATTGCCCTGGTCAGCCACCGACTGCGCTGATTGACCACTGGGGATCCAACGCGGGTCAACCTTGAACGGCTGGCGCATGTGTTCAAGCGCAGCGTCAGAAACGGACAGGATTGGCTTGAGCTGCAGGGGATCGCCGACCATCACTGACCGGCGCGAACGCCATAGGGCACCCACTGCAGCCTGAGGTGTCGCTTGCCCTGCTTCATCCACCAGAAGCCAGCCAATCTCGCCAGCACCCAGCGTGCTAAACGTACGGGCAAAGGACGCGAATGTGCTGCTCAGTACCGGTACGACCATAAACAGCGTTGCCCAAGCGGACCGGATGGCGTCTTGAGACACGCCGCCGTACCGGGTTCCCTGCAGCATGCTGGTGACAAAGTTCAGGTTGGCGCGGACCCGTTTTGGTTCAAGCTCGAAAAAGGTCTTGTGCAGACGTAGTGCTTCAATGAACACGCGCGCACGAGCCCGGCGCCATCCCGGGACAATCCAGGGTTCGGCCAACTCAATCTCAGGTCCGCGGCCGATGCTGCCAGTTCGCAGCCAAGCCAGAAAATGTGCTGCTTTGTACTTTTCGGCCAGCGTGGTCACCTGCGCTTCACGCGCTTTCGCCGCGTGTTGTAACTGCAGCAACCTGACCTCGCTCACGACCAGCAACTTGTCGAATTCAGCCAAGTCATCCTGGAGCCGCTTCACCTTCACATCAACAAGCGTCGATGCCCGCTCATCCGCATCAAGAACTTTCTGCAGCAGATCCAACTCCTGCTTCCATTGTCGGTAGCGACCCCACAAGCTGAACAGGTTGGCCAAAAAACCGGGCTTGGTCTTGTTATGACGCTGTATTTGAGTCACCTGTGTTCGAACCGTACCCTGTGCGGTGGTGCCTTCCTTGATGACGTCGTCGACCTCAGACTTGAGGCGTTTGCGGCCCGCAACGGACAGAGCAAGTTGTTCCTGCTTGATCCGGACCTGCTCTCGCGCCTGCAGCATGGCATCCAACAACTGAGTCGCCAGTGCGGCCTCAGCCCCCACCGCCTCGGCCTGGGCCTTAGCGTCGGTGTAACGCTTCACGGCCGCTTGCCAGATGGACTGCCGGCTAACCGTAAGCTTCTCAACGGCGACCTCTTGCTCATCGAGCCATTCGCGGAAGCCTTTCGGTTTTCGCTCCTCATCGGGGCCAGCTGCTTTCCGAGCACCGTCCGCCTGCTCACCGTCAACTTTCTCTGCCTTTTCCGGAGCGTCGTCCGGCTCATCCAGCTCCTCATCAAGGTCGACCGCGTCGGGGCCAGTCTTCCCTAGTGGCTTTCCATCGCCATAGTAAAACCGGGTGACAAATGTCTTTCGGTTGGTCTTGCTGCCCAGGGCAGCAGAGAACAGCCCCCAGGCGGGTTTGCCGGTCAGCCACTCGCCCAGGTCGGCGAAGTGATCGAGGTCGGACAGCCAACGTTCGTCGATCTTGTCTCGTTGGGGTAGCTCCAGCGTGACATTCTCAACCGCGCCGTTGTTTGATGAGGCCACGACAATTTCATGACCCAGCAGGCGATCATTCAAGCTGAAGCAGAATTGAGGCTTGCCCCCGACCCTCGCCTCCTCGGCGCGCAGTCCCTTGCCCTCAAATGCATCCGCAGCTCGCGGCAGCGAGGCCAATACATCAGCCCGACCGGTAACGACTGAGGCAATGATGTCCCTCAGCAACGTGGTTTTACCCGTACCCGGCGGACCATTGACCGCACGCTGTCCTTTACTGGTGCTGAGTGAGCCAGCGATATGGTTAACCGCCAGTTGCTGGGAATGGACCAGCCCTTGGTCGGCTTCTGTCGGCCAGCAACCACTCGGGTAGCGAGCCGGTGCCAGCTCGTCCAATAAGACCCGTGAAAAGCGATCATCGCCGACGTCTATTCGGCCACTCCCTGTGTGGGGTGTGAGGTAGGTATTTAGCGGTGCACTGCTGTTGCTGCGCTCCAGGCTGTCCGCAACTTTGGCCAGGTCGTCCAGAATGAAACTGTTCAACGGGTCGTCGTCGTTTTCGACCTGTGTAGGCTTGATCGGTTTGGAGCGAAAGCGATGGAAGCACTGCTGCTCCGCGAAAAAATCGCGCAGGCCAAAGTATGTGACGATCCAATTGGTGAGGCGGACAATTTTGTCCGCGGTCACCACCCCTGCAAGATGCTCTGTCGCGACGGCTCGTACCTTGTCCTGGGTCTCGTCGAAACTGCGCGCCCAATCCTCCCCTGCGCGCACTCTTGCCAGCAGCCAAGCGGCAGAGGACAGCACCAGGCTGTCGGCCACCATGGCGCCGGTGTGCGTTAACTTGAGCGCGTACAGGGCGACGATCTGACTTTGGGGTTCCGCGTACCCCTGATCGGCGCCAAACACGTCCTCCAATGCCTTCACGGCGTATTTGAAGTCGTAGCAATGCCCGAAAAGGAGGTGGCTCCACACTTTGCCTTTCGGCAGTGGTTCTTTTAGGACTTTGCTCGTTTTGTCCCAGGGCATCACCGGGTTGGCCACGGAAACGTCGTGAATGTACGACTGATGCGGCATTTCCCGCTTCTTGAGCTTGGGGGCAGCCTGCGGCTGAAGCAGTTCGACTGAGCGCCAGTAACGGACGATATCGGCAGGGGTCATCCAGTGTCCTTATTGAATTTTGCGCTGCTGGGAATCAAGCGGTCTGAATAGGCGCACATCGTACGAGGCGGACGGTGCCGCGGGGGAGTCTTTTTTTCTCTCGCTGCCAGCTCCCTGACCATTTTTCTTCAGTCTGTTCCATTTGCGGTGGCCACGCCCTCCCCTGTCCATTTTTTCCGGCTTCGCCGGGCCCGCGGTGCGGGCACACCCCTGTCCATTTTTTTTGCTACTGCCTTCCGGCGCGAGATCCTTGTCGCTTGATGGACTGCGTGTATCATGAATTCATTTACTGTACATCTATACAGGTTAACCAATGAATTCCATTTCAGTCATCGGCCGCATCCGCGTGGAGCCTGCCTCCGGGCTGCTACCCGTCTTCACATCGAAGCTCAGTTGCGGGTTCCCTAGTCCTGCCGAGGACCTCATCGAGGAGATGTCGTCACTGGATGACATTGCTGTCGCCAACCCGCCTGCGACCTACCTGGTGCGCAGTGGAGGCGACTCGATGATTGATGCCGGCATCTGGCCTAACGACGTGATTGTGGTCGATAGGTCCAAGAAGGCGGTCAACCGTTCAATCGTGGTTGCCATTCATGAGGGGGAGTTTGTGTGCAAGCGTCTGGTGATTGCCGGCGACGTCGTTCTGCTCTGTCCCGAAAACACGAGTTACTCCCCAATCGTAATTGCAGACAAAGAAAGCTTAATTATCTGGGGCGTCTGCACTTTTAATTTGCACCGACTTTGCCCGGTATGAACGGACGACCTGCGTTCATCTTATTAGATGCAAACAACTTCTACGTGTCAGCGGAGCGTGTTTGGCGTCCTGAACTTGCAAACAAACCTGTTGTAGTTGCCGGCTCTGGTGATGGATGTGTAATTGCACGTTCTGACGAAGCCAAGGCACTTGGCATTAAAATGGGAGAAGCTGTTCACTTAGTACGCCAACAACATTGGCGCTCTGGGTTGATTATTTGTTCCGCGAACTTTCCCCTGTATGGCGACGCGAGTTCGCGCCTGATGCGATCTGTTGCCACTGTTGCGCCAAAAATTACACCGTACTCAATTGATAAGAATAAGTTGCATACTGTGGACGCCCAAAGTAAATGGGGCATCTATGGACATTGACGCTTGTTTTTACAGAGATATCCCTTGGCTACCGTTGAGCACATTCACTTCAGTCCGCATGACCTTTTTGTCAAAGACCGCCTGATTACCTACTCGCTGAATAGCTCCCGTGTAGTGATCGAAGGACTACCACAAATATTCTGGGAAGACGGCTTGCCCTGGAGAGAAGCCAATCTCTGGGCTATGGAGAGAGTCACCAATGGTGAGGCAATCCTGAAGACCGTTTCTAGCAACCTGAATGGGCTGTTGAACTACGCGAAATTTTTGGAGAGTCGCAGGCTTCAATGGTTTGAGTTTCCGCCTCGAAAGGCTGATCGATGTCTTGTTCAGTACCGTGGGGCGCTTATCAAGGCCCGTGATGCTGGTCATATCAGTCCTGCCACGGCTTCCGAGTACATGCGTAACTGCATCAGTTTCTACAAGTGGGTTAGGAGGCGTGGCCTCCTAAACCCGCTTTTGCCTCTGTGGAAAGACAAGCGCTATTTCATCAAATACTTTGACCAGGTTGGCTTCGAGCGAACGCTAGCTGGCACCACCACCGATCTGGGTATTCCAAACCGAAAACGCATTGGGGTCACATTGGAAGGTGGGCTACTTCCTGTGTCTGCGGCTGATCGAGACGCCATTCTTGATTTCGCAAAACAGAACGCCTCACCCGAGCTTTATCTGATGTTGGCTCTAGGTTTCTTTACGGGTATGCGACTGGGAACGATCTGTGACCTTCGTATTGATACGTTGGAGCGTGCCTTACACGATCCGTCTGCTAAAGGTCTATTTCTGATATCCGTAGGGCCAGGTGCGTCCCCACCCGTGCATACCAAATTTGGAGTAACTGGCCAGGTATGGATTCCCGAAGCTTTGTGTTCAGAAGTCCTGGAGTACACCAAGAGTCTTCGCAGGTTGACTCGCGAGGCATCTGCTGCTGGCGAACATCAAGACTTAGTGTTCTTGACACGATTCGGAAACCCTTTCGGACGTCGCGACAGTGATCAGTCTTCGGCCATAAACGTTGAAATGTCATTGCTTAGAAAATTAGGCATCGCGTCGGGCATCAAAGCGCTCAGGAAGTTTCGCTTCCATCAGTCCAGGTGCACTTTTGGGACTGAGCTCGCCAAGCTGGCTTTAGCAAATTGCGATGATGTGGCGATAGTGATTGCGACTGTCAGCAATGCATTGCTCCACGGTCGAAATTCGGAGGCTACCACTTTCAAATACATCAAATTTGTCCAAGCCGCACCCGCTAAGCAGGCCATTGCGAACAGCTTCATGGCTGCGTTTACAGGGATTGCTTCGATGCAGGGAGCGAGTAATGAATGATCTGACGTCTTCAGACCTAACGTTTCCAATGCTTGAGTACGCGAAAAATGAGACGCCCTGGGATCTGGCACCACTTTTATACAGCGGTGGTGCAAAGGCAAAAGTGAAGACTGTACGCAGTGAAATCACATCCGGTGCTTTAGGTGATCCTTTGCTGGAGCGGGTAGAGCTTGTGAAGGGACTTCATAACTGTTTGACCGACGACCTTGTCGGCGGGGGGAGCCGCTTTTCGGCAAATAACAAGATTGGCGCGGTGAGAAAGTTTTTTCAGTGGGTTGATCACTGCGAGCGTCCTTTGAGCATTGATACGGTCGCGGAGGAATACCTGGGGTGGGCTGAACATCTTCTACAGCGTCATCGCGTGGAAGGATACCTAACTGCCGGATCGTTATACGACGCGGCGAGTTTAACCGCGACGATGCTCGACCGAGTTCTACGCCGAAGCTCGACGCTTCTGTACAGCACCCGAATTCGCAAGCCTAGAGGCAACGGAAAGGCCAGTAATGGGGTCTCTAATAAGCAAAGTTTAGAAGAGAGCTTTTCATTCGGGCAGTTCATTGCCGACCTCTGTACGGCCCTTACCTATGAAGCAGTTACGGGGCCACTTCCCATCCAAGTAGAATTGCGGTCGGGTTCGACGCTACCTATCTGGTGCGGCCTGCGCGATACCGAGAAGGAAGCGTCACGACGGATTCGACCTCAAACCAAATTCCAGATTGCGGACATCCTTCGAAACCGGGAACTTCGGAACGCTGACATTTCAATCGAGACTCGATACCCGGCGGTGAATCTACGAATCGAAGCCGAGCTGCTTATGTTCATCGCACAAACCGGCATGAATTTATCGCAGGCGCATCAGCTTCGAATCGACCAATACCATTACATGAGTCATCTTGATGGTTACCAAGTGAGGTCTTACAAAAATCGCCGTCAGGGTGAAGTGCTTTTTGAAGTTTTCTCAAGCTATAAGCAGTGGTTCGAACGCTACATCGAGTGGCGAAATACGTGGTTTCCAGACGATCTAGAGGGGCTTCTTTTCCCTCTTGTCCGTCTTGGGGGACGTCTCGCTTTAGAAGCTCCTCAGTTCACGGCTATTGCGCGCGCCTGCACCGATTTCAATATTCGATTCGTTCGACCTCGTAAGCTTCGGGGTGCGCGTATCAATTGGCTGTTACGTGAGTCGCAACGCCCCGACCTGGTGGCGGAAATCGCACAGCACACCGCTGAAACTTTGATTCGTGTGTACGCCGAGCCCAATCCCCAAATTGCGATGATTGAAATCACTCGATTTCACCGGCAAGCAGATCCCGTCGTTTGCTCACCTGCTCCAGGCACTTGTGTGGCGCCGACACCAGAATCTGTCGTTGATGCTCCGACTAATGCTCCTGATCCCGATTGTATTAACGCAGCGGGTTGCCTTTTCTGCGTCAATCATCGGGATATTGAAAGCGAGGATCACGTCTGGTCTCTGAGTAGTTTGCGAGTGCTCAAGAGCTTGGAGCTGGCGAGATATCGCCCAGCGTGCACCGATAGATCTGACGAGGCTCACCATCCAGCGATGCTTGCGGTCGAGCGTCTGAGCGCGAAGTTACGGTTCTTTCAAGAAAGTAGCCAGGTGCGTCGGCTTTGGGTGGAGGAGGCACTGGCTCGCATAGCTGAAGAGGACTATCACCCAGCTTGGGACGGATTTATTCGGCTTGCGGAAGTTACAGCGGGGTCTTCACTATGAATATGCTCACGACGTTAGGGCTTTCTATCGAGTCGCCTCTCGCCGTTCCTGGGGCGTCGAATTACCGTCCGGAAAGCTGGCCTCCGCCACCTGATTGGCCGGTTGTAATAGATGCACAGGGCAAAGTAATAAGCCGTTGGGGCGATCCAGTTTGGAGGCTTGATCCATGGGCCAAGCGGGCGCTGACGCTGAACTTTGGGGATGGCCCAGCTACCAAAATAGCGGCGCCCATTGGCTCGGCGAACGCTAACCTGCTCCGTATCATCACAGGCTGGTGGTTGTACGGACCGTATGGCGCTCGAGGCTACAGATCCCTTAAGACGCGTTTCGACCAGATGCGGCGGCTATTTCTGCTTTGCGAAGAGGCAGGAATACTTGCCAGCGAATTGAGCCACTTTCCACGTGTATGCGAACGAATCCCTGCCTTTCTTCATGCCTCAAGAAAGACTGCGGATTCCACGGCCATCCGGCCACCTATTCCATAAACATCCGGCCACTGATTCCACGATGATCCGGCCACCCATTCCACGCTCATCCGGCCACCCTTAAGGCAGGCAGCAACGCAGGATTATTCACTACCATCGACCTCTTTTATCGAAGCAGAGAGGTCGTCGTGGAGCGTTTATCCATGCGTAAAATTCGAGAAGTGCTACGTCTCAAATTCGAGGTCGGCCTATCTGCCCGCCAGGTCGCTGGCAGCTTGCAAGTAGGCCGAGCCAGCGTCGGTGAGTACCTCAATCGCTTTGCTGCCAGCGGCCTGACCTGGCCCTCTGCGCTGACTGACGCCGAGTTACAACGGCATCTTTTTCCGCCGCCGCCCACCGTTCCCAGCGATCAAAGGCCGGTGCCAGACTGGGCTCATGTACACGGGGAGTTACGCCGCCCCGGCGTAACTCTGGCCCTGCTTTGGCAGGAATACCGACTCGCCCACCCGCAAGGCTTCCAATACAGCTGGTTCTGCGAGCACTACCGCCTCTGGGCCGCCAAGGTCGACGTGGTCATGCGCCAGGAGCACCGTGCCGGCGAAAAGCTGTTCGTCGATTACGCCGGCCAGACCGTACCGGTCATTGATCGGCGAACCGGCGAGATCCGCCAAACGCAGATCTTCGTCGCCGTTCTCGGCGCGTCCAGCTACACCTTTGCCGAGGCCACCTGGTCGCAGAAGCTGCCTGACTGGCTGGGCTCGCACGCCCGCTGTTTTGCTTTTTTCGGTGGCACATCGCAGATCCTGGTGCCCGATAATCTGCGCAGCGGCGTCACCAAGGCGCATCGCTACGAGCCCGACATCAACCCCAGTTACCGCGATCTCGCCGAGCATTACGGCATCGCCGTATTACCTGCTCGCTCGCGCAAACCCAAGGACAAAGCCAAGGTCGAAGTCGGCGTGCAAGTCGTCGAGCGCTGGATCCTCGCCGCGCTGCGCAACCGCCAGTTCTTCTCGCTGGGCGAACTCAACACGGCAATCAGCCTGCTGCTCGAACGCCTCAATCAAAAGCCCTTCAAGAAGCTGCCCGGCTCACGCCGCTCGGCCTTTGAGACCATCGACCAACCCGCACTGCAACCGCTACCAGAACATCCGTACATCTACGCCGAATGGAAAAAGGTGCGGGTGCACATCGACTACCACGTCGAGGTCGAGGGCCATTACTACTCGGTGCCGTACCAGTTGGTGAAGCACCAACTCGAAGTGCGGCTAACCGCTAAGACCGTCGAGTGCTTCCACGCCAACCAGCGGGTGGCCAGTCACCTGCGCTCGCTGCACAAAGGCCGCCACACCACCCAAACCGAGCACATGCCCAAGAGCCACCGGGAGCACGCCGAATGGACACCGCAACGGCTGATCCGCTGGGCCGAGCAGACCGGGCCTAACACCGCTGGCGTTATCGCCTACATCCTTGAGCGCCGAATCCATCCTCAGCACGGCTTCCGCGCCTGCCTGGGCATCCTGCGCCTGAGCAAGCAGCACGGCGAAGAGCGGCTGGAAGCCGCTTGCCAGCGAGCGCTGGCACTGGGCGCGTGCAGCTACAAAAGCCTTGAATCGATCCTGCGCCAAGGGCTGGAAAAGCTACCGCTGTCCCAGCAAAACCTGCCGCTACTGCCCGACGAACACATCAACCTGCGCGGCCCTGGCTACTACCACTGACCTGAAAAAGGAGCACCAAAATGCTGCCCAATCCGACACTCGACAAGCTGCAAACCCTGCGCCTGCACGGCATGATCAAGGCGCTGAGCGAGCAACACGCCACGCCCGATATCAATGATCTGAGCTTCGACGAACGCCTCGGCCTGATGATCGACCGCGAGCTGACCGAACGTGAAAACACGCGTCTGAGCAGCCGGCTGAAACTGGCACGACTGCGCCACAACGCTTGCCTGGAAGACATCGATTACCGCAGCCCACGCGGCCTGGACAAGTCCCTGATCCTGCAACTGGGCAGCGGCCAATGGCTGCGCGATGGCTTGAACCTGATCATCGGCGGCCCGACCGGTGTAGGCAAAACCTGGCTCGCCTGCGCGCTGGCCCACAAGGCCTGCCGTGACGGCTACAGCGTGCGCTACTTGCGTCTGCCGCGCCTGATGGAGGAACTGGGCCTGGCCCACGGAGACGGTCGATTCGCGAAACTGATGGCGGGCTATGCCAAGACCGACTTGCTGATCCTGGACGACTGGGGCCTGGCGCCGTTTACCGCACCGCAACGGCGCGACATGCTTGAGCTATTGGACGACCGCTACGGCAACCGCTCGACGCTGGTCACCAGCCAGATGCCCGTGGACAAATGGCATGCACTGATCGGCGATCCGACCTTGGGCGACGCGATCCTCGACCGGCTGGTGCACAACGCTTATCGGATCGAACTGAAGGGCGAATCGATGCGCAGACGCGCAACGAAATTGACGACGACAGGGACTTCAGACTAACAATGCAAACCTGCGTCGCTGCGCTCCGACTGCCTGGCCGGATGAGCGTGGAACGGGTGGCCGGATGTTGGTGGACTGGGTGGCCGGATGGCGTGGAATGCGCAGAAAGACCGAGTTTCTTACTTTAATGCATGAGCTTTACGCGTCCCGTAGTACCGTAGGCTTTACGCTGCTGGATTCAGGCTCCTTAACCCGTCTGGCTGCGCTTTTTCCAACTCACCATACAGCTCAAACACCTTACATTCCTCCACGTATTTGGCGCTATCAAGTTACTAGGCTGCGAGAGTGCCTTGATGACTTCCTATCCCATCGAGAACAGGTTGAAGCTTGTTACCGGTTCTGCTTCGCGGCTTACGAACATAACCAAAGGGTTTCGGAGAGAACGGGGTGTGAAAACGCGCCGCCTTTTAGCGGCCATACAACGCATTTATCAGCCTCTAAAACGGGGCTTCGTTTTCTCGGCGCGTTTGCAGATACCGCGAAACGCTTCGGCATCTTTGAGCTACTAGAACGTTGGGTGGGTCGGAGTGGCGACTTGCCACTAAGAGCGCTGACTAGCTATCTGAAACTGGTCACTCGCGCGGGATTGGCTTACATCCTTAACTTCAGTCTCATGCGGGTCGAGGAAGCATGGAATCTTCGAGCTGGGTGCCTTGACGTCGAGCACGACAAGAGCTTCGGTGACATTTTTTTGTTACGTGGGCATACGACAAAAACGCTTTCCGATAGCGATGCCCTGTGGGTCACATCGCCATCTGTGGCGGTCGCAGTGAAGGCGATGGAGGTTATTTCTCTGTTTCGCTCACTACACGCACCTCCTGAAGCCGCGAGAGTTCTCGCCGGTCGTTACTTCACCGATTTTTCTTACGAGCCCTGGACCCCATTGCGCAATAAAGTTAATCACACACTGAGACCGGGCATTCCGCCATATTCCGAGCTTGTGGGGCAGTACGGGAAGCTCTTTGACTTAGAACGTTTGCGTATCACGCCTGAGGATTTGAAATTGGCCCGGCTAGCTACCCCTTCGTTGCCGGAGGAGTATCAAGTGGGCGCTGTATGGCCATTGGCTTGGCATCAGTTGCGTAGAACTGGGGCAGTGAACATGCAAGCTTCCGGGCTCGTAAGTGATGCTTCGCTCCAGTACCAGCTCAAGCATGTCACTCGAGCGATGAGCCTTTACTACGGACAAAATCACTCGCGGGTGCGTCTGGAGGAGAAAGCTCACACTCTGTACGTTCGCACAATGTACGAGACGCTTGGAAGAGAGTTACAGCAGCTTACCAGTGAGCGTTTTGTGAGTCCCCATGGAGACAAACGAAAGTCTGAGATCGTTCGGCTGATTTCGCCAGAGGATGCGAAAAAGATGATTGGTTTGGCAAAGAAAGGCGCGATCGCCTGTCGCCCGATAATTCTTGGCGTTTGTTCGAGTCGCGAGCCTTGTCCGTACGGCGGAATTGATAACATTGCCCATTGCGGGGGTGGTGATTCAGAGGATGCAAAACCTTGCCCTGATGTGTTGTATGACTCAGAACGATTGGACGCGGTAGATGATCTTGAACATGTGCTCAAAGAACGGCTTGCTACGGCTCAGGATGGGAGCCCGCTAATGGAATCCTTGATGGCTCAACAGCGAAGCGTACAGAGCTACCGTCGTGTCGTAGGGAGCGCAAATGGACGTTGAGCTCCCTGTTCGCCGCAGCGCGGCTGATCAATATCGTGATGCTTTTGAGCGCCTGAAACTCAATAGGCCACAGCTTCTACCAAAGGGAACACCGGTCACTCAGAACAACGTGGCCAAAGAGGCCGGGAGCGATCCGTCGGCGCTTAAGAAATCTCGTTTCCCGAGTCTCATCGCAGAGATAAAAACCTACGTGGAACAGCATGCGGAGGAGCGACCTCCTTCGTTGAACAAGGTGAATCTTCTCGCCCGCCAGAAAAGCCGCGCCCTGCGTGATCGGATGGAGCAAGTAGCCCGGCAGCGTGACCAACTCGCAAGTTTATTGAGCGAAGCGGATGCGAAAATCATTGAGTTATATGACCGTATCGCTGAGCTTGAGCGGCAGTTGCCTGCGTCAAATTTAATTTCGTTGGATCCGCGCGGGCCGAAAAAGCTTTGAGATGACAGCGCGCATGCAGCTAGTCGCCTGGCATTGCCGATCTGGAGCGGCAATTTCCTCCCTCAAATGTCCTACCTATAGAGCCGCGAGGCCGCAGAAAAACTTGATTCCACCCGGCGGAATTGCCATTTGCCGGGATTGACCGGCCGATGAATCGAGGGTTAACTGTATGTATATACAGTTTTCCCTAGGCTTCACATTATGACCATCACCTTCTTAGGCGCGCCGACTGGCGGCGCTACATTGGTTCCTTCTTACTCCTTTCGCGTGCCGGCCGGCTTTCCATCCCCGGCATCCGATCACTTAGAGAAAATTATCTCTCTTGATGAGCTGTTCGATCTGCGAGCCCCCCACGTCTATTTGGTCAAAGTGGAAGGCGACAGCATGCAGGGCGCCGGTATTTTCTCGGGTGACGTCGTCATCGTGGATCAAGGGCGTGACGCGGAGCATGGCGATATCATCATTGCCGCAGTGAACAATGAGCCGGTATGCAAGCGGCTGCATCGCCGGGACGGAGTCGTAATCCTCAAGTCGGAAAACCCAGCTTATCCCGCCAGATACATTCTCGAAGGTGACGACTTTCTAGTTTGGGGATTGGTCCGCTTCAGTGTGCGCGATCATGCACAGTGAAAAAGTGTTTGCGCTGGTCGATTGCAACTCATTTTATGCGAGCTGTGAGCGCGTCTTTAGACCAGATCTGGCCAAGACCCCAATCGTAGTACTCAGTAACAACGATCTGAGGGGTGGGAATCGTTAGTAAATCCTGTAGAGTCCGCGCCACCTTCTGAACCCCTCTGGAACAGCAGTTTCCAGGCTTCATAAGGCAATCCATTGGAAGTGTTTTAGGGCAGCGGCATGAGGCTGGTATTCGCAACAAAAGACCTAGCATTAGCAGGTCGATCCTTTGAAGGCTTTCCGTTGCTGATTGGGTCAGAGGGATGGCCAGTCGAGCCAGCTCAATCCTTCCTTTGGCACACGCTTATCGAGTCAGGTGAGGCCCTAAGCGATTTGACTTGGGAAGCCTATGGACGGCGTCTGTACGATTACTTTGCCTTTCTGGAAGCCAATGGATTGGGCTGGGACGAGGAAAGCCCGGCTCACGGTCTGAGTGCTCTGTCGAGGTACAGGGATTGGTCGAGCGGAGAATTAGCACTTGATCCCGGCACGGTGAACAATCGTCTGGCCTTGATCGTGAGGTTCTACCGATGGGCTAAGCAGCGCAACCTGATAACTGTGCTGCCCTTCGGTGAGAAAAGGGTAAGAGCTGCCCAACATTCCGGTCTTCTCAGTCATATCGCTCGGCCCGGAGCCGAGAGCACGAAAGTTTCGGTGATGGTTCGCGACCGAAAGCGCTTGACCAAATTCCTGACCAAGGATCAAGTCAAGGTATGCCTTGCCCTGGATACCGATCCAAGCCACCAGATATTGTTCCACCTCATGGTGCGTACCGGCCTTCGCTCCTGTGAAGCGAGGTCTTTTCCTCTCAAATATGTGTTCAACCCCAGGTTGAAGAAGGGACTGCGCCCAGGGCAAATGATCAGTGTTGCTCTTGATCCTTCAGACATGCATATCAAGTACGACCGACCTAGAACTATCGACGTGCCATGGTCGTTGATGGAGAGCATGTGGTCTTACTCCCTTCACCAACGAGAGGTTCGTAAGTCCAATGGTGATGGACGTGTTACCGCGCTGCTGCTGACTAATGAAGGCAGGCATTATTCAAAAGATTCCGTAGTGGACGTTATGAAGTCCTATGAAAGAAAGTGCGGTTTCTATGTTCGGGCCCACATGCTACGCCACACCTATGGGACTTATACCTTGCTTGCTCTTCGAAAAAGCAAAGAGTTTGAAGGTGAGCCATTGTTGTATGTCCGAGATAGGCTGGGGCATTCAGATGTGCAAACAACTATGATCTATTTGCATCTCATAAACCAGCTTGAAGCCCAATCCGTCCTTGCTCACGAGGACGAAATTGACATGATGTTTATGACTGATTCGGTTTCGCGTATCTGAGGTAGCACCATTGGCTCGGCAAAAAAGCTACAAGGCGGTTATGCGGTCGGTTACAAAAGGATTCGAGGCTGTCGAAGATGATATCAAGATTGACCTGCCGAGAAATCCGAGAAACCACAGGCAACTCGATCATACGAAATATTTAGGCTTGGGCTTCGACGCTTGGGCAATTCAAAGTCTTCACGTTATCAAAGCTTTGCTACAAGGAGGAAACTTCTCAGTGACGACCTTGATTGGTTACTCTACGAACGGGCTGAGATTTTTTATAAATTTCTTGAGTGGAGGTTCGGTCAAGTCGCCACCTGCAACGCCAAACAGTCTTACCAAACGCCACTTGGAGCGATACGTCTCTTGGCTGAGGCTAAAATACCCTAACGGCTCGACAGCCAAGAATTACTATACTAGCTTCAAGTCGTTAGTTGTTGTTTTGGCTGAATATGGATTTATTGAAGTCAATCTTGACGATCTTTTGCCCCTCAATCCATTTCCTAATAATGCGCAGAGCACTAAAGATGCAGATCCGCTCACCTTGGGTGAAATGCAAAGGCTGATTGGCGCTTTGAAGTCAGATCTTATTGCCATCCATAAGGGTGCATTCCTTGGAAATGGCGCGGAGGCGATGGCTGTATTGCTACTAATTACTGCGGCAAGGTCTGGAATCAATACTACGCCGCTCTTGGAGATGAAGAGGGATGCCCTACAGCCTCACCCATTTATTCCTAATCTCAGGTTGATTACTACCGTCAAACGTCGAGGTAAAGGCGCACAGAGCAAAACAATCCGTCAGACTAATCTGCTAGATGAGTACAGTGCTATTCCCCTGGATGGGGTGGCAGTCCTCAATAAGGCGCTGGAGATTTCTAAGCCACTCGTAGCACTGGCACCTGATGAAATATCTTCATGTGTGTGGTTATATCGCTCGGGCCAGCCTGGCCGCTCGAACGACATCGTTACCCTTACACCCGGTGCTTTACATGTCACGGCAAAAAGCATTTGTGAGCGTCATGCGCTTCAGGATGATCAAGGCAATCGGCTAAATGTCACGCTTAGTCGGCTGCGAAAGACTATGGAAAGCCGTTTGTGGAAACTGAGTGGTGGCGACATTATAGAAGTTTCCTCCGTTATGGGTCATACCCCTGGTGTCGCCGATAATCACTATTTGAAAATCAACGATGAGATCAAGGTCGACGGGGCGACATTTGTTGGGGAGGCTTTTCCGGACAAACTACGTGGCATAAACGTTATACCAACCCCACCAGGCGGCTGCAAAGATAGCCTTTACGGTAGTCTGGCACCAAAGGATGGCGTCAATCATTGTTCTGAATTCATCCACTGCCTCGGTTGCCCTAGCTATGCAATTGTAGGCACCTTGGAGGACTTATACCGGCTGTTCAGCTACCAACAATTCTTGTATGCAGAAGTCGAATACTTTCTCACGGACGAGTGGGGCGCATGGCGCAAGCGTCAGTTTGACTATATTCGATTGATAGATGATTTCACCCAGAAGTTTGATCTTGCATTGGTTTCGCAAGCAAGGGCTCAAGCTGAGTCATCTCCGCACTTGTTCTGGGCTAAAAAAATCGAGTTCATGAAGAAAAAATTGGGCGGCGAAATTTGAGCATAAGAACCTCGAATGCGGTGTTAAAGGCATATGATGTCCTCATCGCACAGCCAGTTTCAGCGAATGGCCTAAGTCCCGCAGAGCGGGATGCAATCGTGATCAGCGCTATCGTTAATGAAGATGGAGAAACCTTCATTCTTAGCAGGTTTGGCGATGCACAGTGGGATCTTCGCCCGTTTTTTGATCAGGCCAATGTTGCTCATTCTTATAAATTCATCAACTGGGATATGGGCATGCCTCGGGAGCTTATTGATGACTGCAAAGCTGTTGCTTATGCTTGGTTTAAAAGAGGAATGCCTAGATCCAAACCTCCTATCGCACGGGGCATTACTACTTTCGCCGTCGTCAGCGTGATGCCTTTTGTTCGCTGGTTAAACAATCTAGGAGTTTCAAGCTTTGCAGATGTCCGTCCGATCCATGTCAGCAATTACGTTCATCATTGCAAATATGAATTGAAGTTAAGGCCTCTCCCGCTGTATGGGCGATTACGGGTTATTGATTTTCTTTGGGTGTTTTCTGCCGACACGATGTTTCCCATTCAGAGTTATCCTTGGGGTAATTCGACATTGTGGCGGATTTGTGGGGTCGCGAATGTAAAAGGATTGGGTGCTGCCACTAAAAACGTCGGGCGAACAGATATCATTCCTCATGATGAACAATCTAGGATTTTCAACTATTGCGAAAGCATTGTCCGGGAGATGAAGGCCGAATTGGCAGCCAATGGTATTGGATATCATCCTAGTGATGAACGGATGGCAATTCGTTGCAGAGATGCTGTTCTGTATATAGTTTCAATCACTAGCGGCATGCGCAATGACGAGGCAATTGGAATTGAAGTTGGCGCTTGGCGCAAAGAGTTAAGAAATGGGATTAATTTTTGCTGGGTGACCACAATCGAGCACAAGACAGGTAAAGGCCAGGTCGAATATCTTGTGCCAGAACTGACGATTGAAGCTTTAAGTCTTTTGGCAAAATATTCAGTACCCATCAGAAAAGAGCTGGATGAAGAGATTAGACAGCTTGCAAGCAATCGGGATTTTTCGTATTCAACTGAACATCTCCTTAGGCTCGAAAAAGCCCGAAAAGACGCGAATAAACTATTTTTGGGACGAAACACACAAGGAGGAAAAGTTCAGGAAAGCCATCATGTTGAGGCTCTCAGCGGGCAAGCATCCAATGCTGCGTTTGACCGTATAGCTAAAGCCGCTGGAAGCGATTGGCCGTTGAGGACGCATCAATGCAGGCGAACATATGCAAGATGCTTTGTAGAATCCCGTATGGGCCGCACTTCATTGATCTACCTCAAATGGCAGTTCAAACACAGCAGCATGAGTATGACCCAACTCTATGCATCCAATCCGCAGCAAGACCTGACTCTCTTTGATGAGATCTTCCAGCAGATGACAGAGTTTAAAATTGACCTGATCGAATCATGGCTCGATGATCAGCCACTGGCAGGGGGCGCTGGCGAAAAGATTGTGGAATTGCGGGCAATTCCAATCAAGGATAGAGCTGCTTTGCTTGCCCAGACCGCCCCACATGCCAACATTCGTGCGACTGGACACGGCTGGTGCATCGCCACAGAGCGGGGCTGCGGAGGTGCTGGTCTATACGAAGCCACACGGTGTCCAGGGTGCAAAAATTCGGTGATCGATGAAGTCTTCGCCAGCACTTGGCAGGACATCTACATTCAACAGCGAGAGCTGATAAAAATTGAGGATGCAGGCCCGGCTGTTAGGCAGCGCGCAGAACGCGACTTGCAGGTTGCACTAGATGTAATTACCAGCCTTGGCCTTTCTCCAGTTGAGGAAATGGAGGAGGCGGCAAATGACTAGACAGGCGGTGGGCCCTGACTCTCCTATTCGCTCCAGGTCGAAGACACTCGCCGCGCTCAACAAGGTCGTCGACGATCTCATTGCTGGTGACGAAAAGCTTTCCATCACATCCGTTGCCCGTGCCGCAGGTGTGACTCCGGGACTCATCCATAACACTTACCCAAGCATAGCGGAAAGGATTCGCAACATCGCTGGCAAGTCGGTGCGAGCCCAGCGAGACTCTAAGCATCAAGCGTTGATGAGCGAGAAAGAAAAGAACAGGTTGCTCCGTGCAGAGAATGATCAGCTTTTAGCGGAGGTAGCTCGGCTGGCTTCGGTTAACCAGCGACTAATATTCGAGATGATTCAGCTGAAGGCGGTTGCCAACGGTAAGGTCACCGCACTCCCTCTGAAACCAGGGCCCAACTAGGCCCTGATGGGGAGCCCACTGAATTCGGCAAAAATCGTAGACCAACACTTCAAGCGCCACGATCACGCCCGACTGTAGTTTATTGACCGGTTAATCTGACTCCTGAGTAAAGCGATAGAACAGGTTCGGCTCGCTGACCACGTACAAATAGCCTTCATCGTCGATGGTTACGCCTTCGGCCTGGGGTATGCCTTTGAGCAAACCAGCAAAACCTCTCGCCAGGGAGCGGAAACTCACCACCTTGCCTTCATCAGTCATTTCAATCAGCAGTTTCGACTCGTCGCTGAGCAATATCAGATGGCCGCTCTGTTGATCGAAGACGACTGAAGACAGGTCAGTCGCAAACACCTTGTCTTTTACCAGGCTGGACAGGTCACGCACGTGCAGGGAAAAGCCTCCGGCCAGGCTGGCACGAAGGCCGCTCACTTCCAGCAATTGGCGAGGATCTCGCTCCTTGGTCACAAACAGGCGGTCGCCTTTCAGGTCGTAGGCGAGCCCTTCAAGGCCTTTGTTGTCTTCCTTGCCAAGCGCCAGGGTCAGCACTGGATACTGGTCTCGGCTCAATGGTCGATCAGGAGAAAGTTTACCGTCTTCGGCGATGGGGACATCCACGACAACCAGGCTCTGCCGGCGCTCTTCGACGATTACCAGCTGGCCGTTGCCGGCATAGGACACCGCCTCCACATCGTGGAAACCGTCCAGGCTATAGCGCCTTTCAACATCACCGTCACGACTAAGGGCCAATAGTTCGTTTGGGCCGTTGGTGACCGCCCACAGCAGGTTTAGGTCAGGGTCAAAGGTCAGACCCGAAAGATTGTTGTCCACACCAGGAACCGTCTTAGCATCCAGCTCAACCCGATAGCCAGGCAGCCACACAGAGCGCTCCTGCCAATCGTCAGTGTGCCAGTTGGTCTTGATCCAGAAGTACAAACGATCATCAAGGTGATGGGTGCGGACTTGGAATACAGTAAGCAATACAAGGCACAGCAGTGCCCAAATCCAGGCGCTTGTTTTCCGTGTTCGGCCCAGCCAGTTTTTTGCCAACAAATACATTCGGAACCTCGTTAATCGGAGCTGACGCCACGAGCTGTCATGGGTTTCAACCCGACTCGACGCGGCTGGCACAGGTGATGCACAGCGGCGTGGCCGGATCGAATTCCAAGCGGCCCGAGGCGATCAACTCGCCGCATTGGTTACACCAGCCATACTCGCCCTCGTGCCAACGCTTGAGGGCCAGCTGGAGGCGGACGCGTTCATGCTGCGCCCGACTACGGATGGCATCGTTCATCGCTTGCTGCTGGAGTGCGTCCATCCTCGACAGACGCCCTACCTTGCTTTGATCCAGCTCCACCGATTGCGAGCGAGACTCAGCGTCTTCCAGCAACCGATCCAGCTCGGCAGCCCGCTGTTCCAGTAGGGTCTTGAAATGGGCAAGATCGAGGGCGTCGTCCATGGCCGTTAGCGCAGCAGCAACAGTGGGCCAGTGGTGGTGCGCAGCATGCTGGTCGTGGTGCTGCCGACCAGAAACTGACGGATGCGCGAATGACCGTAGGCCCCCATCACCAGCAGGTCGATGCCGTGCTCTTTCTGATAGGCGTGCAGGGTAGGCTCTATCTCGCCGTTGCGGGTCTCGGCACGAACACTGAATCCGGCATTGATCAGCACTTTCTGCGCCCAGTCCAGCTGTGCGGACGCTTCATCGCTTACGGGGCCAACCATGACCAGGTGGATCGGCAACCCCTTCAGCAGCGGGCTGGCTGCCAGCATCTCCACACCCTTGCGGGTAGTAGCGCCGCCATCGAATGCCAGCATCGCGCTCTGCGGCTTTTGGAAGTTGGCCGGGGTGACTAGGATTGGCCGGTGCATGATACGAATCACGCTCTCCAGCTGGCTTCCAACATGCTGGCTCAGACCGCCACTAGACTCGCCCTGGCGACCGATGACCAGCAGGCGCGTTTCGGTTTGCAGCTCTTGCAGGCTTTCCAGCAGATCGCCATGGCGTTGCTTGGACTCAGGGGCGGCGACACCATCCTTCATGGCCCGCTCTTTCGCGGCCGCTAACATGATCCGCCCCTGCTCCAGGGCCAACTTGCCGCGCTGTTCATCCAGGGAAGCAAGCTCATCGAGCAGATGCTCGCGGCTGCCAAGGCCGATATTGCCACTCAGATCGGCCGTAACCGGGTACTGGCGCTGATCAAGCACATGCAGGAAGGTCAGCGGGGCTTCCAGGCTTAGACTGGCCCAGGCCGCGTAGTCGCACACAGCTGAAGCCGAGGTGGAACCGTCGATACAGGCAATTACGTGGGTCATCGTTGTTCTCCTTCTTAGTGGCCCATGAGTTGATCAATGGCGTCGGGTTTATCGTGAACGCCAAAGCGATCCACGATAGTGGCGCTGGCCTCGTTGAGGCCCAGCACTTCGACTTCAGTGCCTTCACGGCGGAACTTAATGACTACCTTGTCCAGGGCTGCAACGGCGGTGATATCCCAGAAGTGGGCACGATTCAGGTCGATGGTTACCTTGCCCAGCGCTTCCTTGAAGTCAAAGGCAGCGACGAACTTGTCCGCCGAGCTGAAGAACACCTGGCCGGTAACGTCGTAGCTACGATGCTCGCCGGCTTCGTCCAGCGAGGAACTGATATGCATGTAATGGCCAACCTTGTTGGCGAAGAACATCGCGGCCAGCAGCACGCCGGCCAACACGCCGAAGGCCAGGTTATGAGTCGCCACCACTACCACCACAGTGACGACCATGACGATGTTGGTCGACAACGGGTGCTTCTTCAGGTTGCGCAGCGAATCCCAACTGAAGGTGCCGATGGATACCATGATCATTACGGCTACCAGGGCAGCCATTGGGATCTGCTTCAGCCAATCGCCGAGGAATACCACCATCAGTAGCAGGAATACGCCTGCGGCCAGGGAGGACAGACGAGAACGACCGCCGGATTTAACGTTGATGATCGACTGACCAATCATCGCGCAACCGGCCATACCGCCGATTAGACCCGAAGCAATGTTGGCCACGCCCTGACCCTTGCACTCGCGGTTCTTGTCACTGGAGGTGTCGGTCAGGTCGTCGACAATGGTCGCGGTCATCATCGACTCCAACAGACCGACCACGGCCAGTGCTGCCGAATAAGGGAAGATGATGGCCAGCGTCTCGAAAGTCAGCGGCACGTCAGGCCAGAGGAAGATCGGCAGCGTATCCGGCAGTTCCCCCATATCACCGACCGTGCGGATATCCAGCCCAACCGACATGGCGACGGCGGTCAGCACGATGATGCATACCAGTGGCGATGGGATGAGCTTGCCGATCCTGGGGACATAGGGAAATAGGTAGATGATGCCGAGGCCTGCGGCTGTCATGGCGTAGACGTGCCAGGTGACATTGGTCAGCTCCGGCAGCTGAGCCATGAAAATCAGGATCGCCAGTGCATTGACGAAGCCGGTCACCACCGAGCGCGAAACGAAGCGCATCAGCGAGCCGAGCTTCAGGTAGCCAGCACCAATTTGCAACACGCCACACAGCAGCGTGGCGGCCAGCAGATATTCAAGACCATGGTTCTTGACCAGGGTCACCATCAGCAGTGCCATGGCCCCTGTCGCGGCTGAAATCATGCCTGGGCGGCCACCGACAAAGGCGATCACCACGGCGATACAGAATGAGGCGTAGAGACCAACTTTGGGGTCGACGCCCGCAATGATAGAGAAAGCGATGGCTTCAGGGATCAGCGCAAGTGCGACGACGATCCCCGCGAGCACGTCGCCACGGACGTTGGAAAACCACGTTTGTTTGAGTGTTTGTAGCATCAGAATATCCAAAGCAATGCACCGCACGCATGCCAGGAAAATGGCGAGCGCGTCGATACGAATTCAAATTGTGAGGATTATTTTGCTGTGCGCTTTGGGTGTAAGAACCGGGCATACAGCAGTACGCAGCCGCGAGCGAAACTGGCGGAGGCGAGGTGTTGCGAGGGGGCGTAGCGCTAAGGCGGCGTAGGCTGCCAGTAGAGCGTTTGGAGTACAGTCATGCTGGTGTTCCTGTAGCTCAAGGGGTATGCGGAGCCAAAAGTATACAGTGAAGCTATCGTCGATTGCGATCCGCCGCCCTGCTTTGCGAAGCCACGTCTGAAATAGGCTTAGTCGAGGAGTATCGCCATCAGGAACGAAGGAAAATAATCAAAAAATGTTAGTGAGTTAATTTACTTATAAATCAATATCTTACACTAAACTAACTGTTAGAGTCATTCAGATACAACGACGGGTGTGTGATAGCTCGATCCTACGATGCAAAACCATTCGTAAAAATGGGCGAACCATATTTCCAGATTCGAGACAAACTGAGGCAGCACGGAATCGTGCCGTTTTCCAGCAATTATGCCCTGTATGGCGATATATCCGAACGCGTCATGACCATTCTGGAATCAACAGTCGATTCCTGTGAGCGGTACTCGATCGATGAAATCTGGCTAAGCATAGGTGGTATGCCCGGGAACCTTGAGGCATTTGGCCGTGATCTTCGGTCCCGAGTATTACGCTGCACGAGCATCCCGGTAGGTGTTGGAATAGCATCCACTAAAACCCTTGCCAAGTTGGCCAACCACACCGCCAAGCGCTTGCAGGCTCAAACTGGAGGCGTTGTGGATATCCGTGATCCTTTCAAGCGAGACTGGGTTTTGCGTAACACCGCGGTTAGGGAAGTCTGGGGAGTTGGTAGGCGAATGACAGCTCACCTGGAATCCATGGGCATCCTGAGGGCTATGGACTTGGCAAGGGCTGATCCCAAGATGCTGCGGCAAAAATTCAGCGTGGTGGTGGAGAAGACCGCCCGTGAACTGGCGGGCATATCATGCTTGGACGTTGAAGAGGTTGAGCCGCCAAAGCAAGAGATTTGCTGTAGTCGAATGTTTGGGAATCGTCTCACAGACCTAGCTCCGATCAAGCAGGCCGTGGCCACCTACGTTGGGCGCGCAGCAGAAAAGCTTCGAGTCCAAGGATCGCTATGCAAGCGCATGCGGGTGAGCATCCGCACTGGTATGTTCAACCCGGACGAGGCCCATTACGCCCAGGGAGTGATGGTAGAACTGCCTTACCCGACATGTGACACTCTGCTCATGACGCGAATGGCTACCGACGCAGTGGCTAAAATCTTTCGTCCCGGCTTCCGTTACAGCAAAGCTGAGGTGCTTTTGATGGATCTGAGGCAGCCAGGTGAGTTCACCGAAGACCTGTTTGCCCCCAAGCAATCTGCAGAATGCGTTCGGCTGATGCAGGTCCTGGACAATATCAACGGAAGATGGGGCCGGGGCACACTGCGGGCTGCCAGTGCTCCAGCATCACCTGACTGGGGGATGCGCCGTGAAATGATGAGCCGATCTTATACGACCAAGTTGGACGAACTTTGGATGGTGCGCTGCGATTAGAGGTGTCAGCGGTCGAGGGATTCTCATTGCCGTAAAATCCACAGTGCCCTGAAACCAATCTGAAACTGGAATTTTCAAATGGAAGCTTTAGCCATTTTCACCAGGCAAATACTCAGTCGTTCGAGTGATCACCGACGAGCCATGCAGCTTCTGGCCACAGCGAAAATTTCGAGTCAGATGATGGCCATTCTCCGTCAAGAATTGGACTCGATGGTTCGTGTCGTTTACTTACTGAATCAAGGGCCATCAAGGCGAGCGAGCTTGATTGAAGCATCGGTGAATGGGCAGCTGTGGACTCAGCCTGGCGGTCGAGGTCGCGTAACCGATCGCGAGATGGTCGAATTGGCTCAGCACCTACAAGGTTGGACGCGCTCCGTTTACACATTCGGGTGTGCATTCATTCACCTGACGAATTTGCACGATTACAACGACCGAGATCCAATGGTGCTGCTCCCCGCCGAGGAGCGCGACGCCATTCTCGCCCATTGTCGGTACTATCACGGAGGCCCAGAAAACTCGACGTTTGAAGATTTGCTGGCCTACTTGCCAAGTGTTCTCGAAAAGGTGTCGGGTAACCTTAAATGCTACCTGGAACAGTTACACGATGAGGACTCCATTGGCCAGGTGGGTTAGGGATCCAACCACCCCGCTCAGCAGAGAGTCAGGAAGAATGTCGGCGGAGTAGCGAAGGTTTTTTTGAAACCAGCATCCCGGGCGGCCCAGGACGCTTAGTACAACAAAAAAGGTATCGAGGCTCATGGTTAGCCATTCATAAGCTGCTCAAGCTCACCGATCTCATCTCCCTCAAGACCAGGGAGGAAATACATCATGTCGAAATGGAGAACACCGGGTTCATCATTAACCATCATGAACGCATTCATATCGTTCCATAGATGAATTAGGTCCTTATCGGCAGTGACGAAGAAAACGTTGTCCCCGTGATTCCGGATTTCACTCAGGAACAGAATGAGGGAATAAATGTCCAGAGCGCCATTGAAAGAGTGACCATCGCTGATGAAATTAGGTTTATTGAATTTCAATAGCTTGAGGATGGGATTGTGCCTCTCGCCGGTTACTGCTTTAAAGACAATTGCCGCGAATATCAGATGAAAGCCCTGTACGTTGGCAGCCTTGGCCAAGCTTATAATCGCTTTGAAACCCTCTAGGTTCTGCGGGACGTGATGGCCCGACTCGTATTTTCCGTAAACGGTATCAATGAACTCAAGAATTGCTTCTAGGCCTTGGAAAAAGACGGCACTCGCCTTGTGCAACTGTGGAAGCGAAGCGTCGGTCGCCTTGATCGTCAGGTTCGGGGCACGTTCCTGCATCTTGGTGGTGAAGAACCCAAGCTCTGTGCGCATTTCTTCGAGTGACGGAAGTCGCTTGTCAAACCGATTGTTTCCCTCAAGCAGAATTGGCTTGGGGTCGATAGTGATTTCCCTGTTTTGGAAGAGATCAACCACCACCTGAATGGCGTGTGGCTGAGGATTTCCTTTTTTGTCGATGTGATTCTTGACGGTGCCAAAGGCATTTTTGTCAAAAAGGACCACAGCGCCGTTCGGAATGAAGGCTAGAGGCCGCCAGCCGCCCGGTGAAAGGGCAATTGCGTCTCCTTTCGAATGTACGAACCGCGCAGGAATCTCTGAGTATTCCTTGAAGTCTTGTTTCCCATTCATTTCATAGGGAAACTCTGAAGAAGACTTCCAGATTTTGGCAAAATACCCGGATTCCACCCGCTGAGTTTCCCCATGAAGCAGATGACCTTCGCTGACGCCGAGTACGCCGGTAAGCGCAAACAAACCCGCAAAGAGTTGTTCCTGATCGAGATGGATCGGGTGGTGCCGTGGAAGGGTTTGATTGCCTTGATCGAGCCGCATTATCCCAAGGGTGAAGGCGGTCGTCCGGCCTATCCGCTGATGGCGATGCTGCGCGTGCACCTGATGCAAAACTGGTTCGGTTACAGCGATCCAGCGATGGAAGAGGCGCTGTACGAGACCACCATCCTGCGCCAGTTCGCGGGGCTGAGCTTGGAGCGTATCCCCGATGAAACCACCATCCTCAACTTCCGTCGTTTGCTGGAGAAGCACGAACTAGCCGCCGGCATCTTGGCTGTCATCAATGGCTATCTGGGCGACCGAGGGCTGTCGCTGCGCCAAGGCACGATCGTCGATGCCACGCTGATCAATGCGCCGAGTTCGACCAAGAACAAGGACGGTAAGCGCGACCCGGAAATGCATCAGACCAAGAAGGGTAACCAGTACTACTTCGGCATGAAGGCGCACATCGGTGTCGATGATGAGTCGGGCTTGGTGCACAGCGTGGTGGGCACGGCGGCCAACGTGGCCGATGTCACCCAGGTCGATAAGCTGCTGCACGGCGATGAGAACATGGTCGGTGCCGACGCGGGTTACACCGGCGTCGAGAAACGCCCTGAACATGAAGGCCGGGAGGTCATCTGGCAGATCGCCGCCCGCCGTAGTACTTACAAGAAGCTTGATAAGCGCAGTGCTTTGTACAAAGCCGCGCGCAAGATTGAGAAGGCCAAGGCTCAGGTACGAGCCAAGGTCGAGCATCCGTTCCGGGTGATCAAGCGCCAGTTCGGTTATGTGAAGGTGCGCTTCCGTGGTCTGGCGAAGAACACGGCGCAACTGGTGACGCTGTTCGCGCTGTCGAACCTGTGGATGGCGCGCCGACATTTACTGGCGAATGCAGGAGAGGTGCGCCTGTAATGTGGGAAATGGCTGCCGCGAGGTGCTCGCGGCGGCTAAAAACACAGAAATAAGCGGGTGATCTGAGCGTTTTTGATCGATTTGCCGCTTTTAAAATCGGCAGGGGCTGAAGTCAGCCAGAAATACACAACTACTTCAGACCATCCATAGGAAACGTTTCTGGCCTTGAGCTTGATCTCCTGACCTTCGTCATATTTCACATAGTCGTCCCAGTTGAAATCAACGAGATCGGCCTCGGCAAAGCTTGCAACTAATTCTTTGTCGAGTTTGAACCACAAAACGTCATTACTCGGCACCTGCGATTTCCTCTATTTGAAAAGACTATAACTAATTCGAAAATTCAGCATCAGCGTGTAGGTGAATTCCGACTGAATGTCACCATAGGTTTAACTCAAAAACTCTAGATCATCGAACTGAAGACGACTCTCCATTGTGTGGATTGCGAAATCGATGCGCTCGGAAATCGCACGCCCACGGCGTCTGAGAAGGCCTACTACATCAAGTATGAGATGAACATTGTGATAGAGCATGGCCAGCGTGCTTGGCGCGTCGCTGGAGGTGAGTTGGCCCCGCTCCAGCATGAGACGCACGTGTGCGTTTTCATCTAAGGTTACGTCGCTTGGGAACGTTAGGAACGGCACTCCAACATTGGCGGCAATCACCGAGCGGATCGTGTAGTCATATGACGCAGCAATGATGCTAGTCCTATCATCCATGCGCCAAGCCATGGACAGCTTCCAAGAAGTCTGCGCAACCCATTTTGTAGCCAAATCCGAATAATCCTGCCTAAAAAGATATTCTGATTGCTCGGATTCTATGATCTGAATCATTGCGGCTAAGTCTTTTGGATCCTCTGATACGAAACGATCTTTTACAGGCTCTAAGAGCTCCGCGATACCGTTGCCCGTGATGAAGCCTCCCGGTGTCTCACGAATTTTTTTTACCTCTTGATCCGAGCGGGTAGATGCTGACCCATTTACGTGAAATGTGGCCCGATCCGCCGCGACGATCACGCAATCCCCAACGCTTATAGTCGTAATGAAGGTCATCGTTTCTCCCAAAATTGCGGTTAAGAACTAGGTTCGCTTCACTAATTTTAGGTGGTAATGAGTCCGAGAAAGCGAAGACTGTAGGTTGGGCGGATCCCAAAAAAACGGATCCCAAAATCGCTAAATCACCCGATCTTACATTTCAGTGCGCCGCCATTTACATTAACGTATGGCAGATTGATTCCATCATGAAAACGTTTCGGGGATTGCATGGACGTACGCTATTGGGAAGGAGGTCTCCTTTCTTTTGAGATCGACGCTATCGACAAGATGGCCAAAGCATTTGGGCCCAAAGAGCTTCCTCCGGAACCGGTGGCAGGCTCTACGAAAGGAAAGTCGTTTGACGTTCTGAAACAATTGAAGAAGCCTGAGGCAGGCCATGGCGTATGGCCTTGGCGCGGCTACGCAGGTTTTCGTTTCGCGAACTCGCGGGGAGCAGACGGGGAGTTCGACCTCGTCATCGTTACCCACAGTCTCGTTCTTGTTGTCGAACTTAAGCACTGGCGCGGTGAGATCACCAACCACGGCGGTAAATGGCACCAGGACGGGAAAGAAACAGAAGTATCCCCGGTAGACAAAACCCGTAGGAAAACCTATGAGTTGAGGAAACGAATCAAGGGTCTCAAGTCTCGGCTGCCTGGCGGGAAAGAGCCTTGGATCGACTTCTGCGTTGTGCTCACCGGAAAATGCACTTTGAATCTTCCCGAGGTCGAGATGCAGCACGTCATGGTGCTGGACGACTTTCTGGAAATGGCCGATCCCAAGCGGTTTAAAGACCGATTCAACGCGCGCTCGAATATCGGCTTGAACGAGCATTTCGACTTCTTCGACGGCATCATCAATGAAGGAACGGTAAAGCCCAAAGAGCTTGTTGTTGACGACTACCGTGCGCAGTCGCAAGCGGTATTCACGCACCCAACAGACGTCTACCGAGAGTACGACGCGGTCAATATCCACAACAAGGATGACCGTGCGATGGTCCGTCTATGGGACTTTTCGAAGCTCGATGACACCCGTGCTCGAACGGCTGAAGGACGATACCGAATCCTCTCGCGCGAGAGGGATGTCATGGTCTACCTGCGGCGGCGAGATCAGGAATTGATGAATCGCTGCGCTCGCCCGAAGCGTAATACCAGCCCCGACAGTGTCACCGAGCAATATGCCGAGTTGCTTGAAATGCCCGACGGGCATTACCGTCTAAACGAGTTCATAAACCGTTTTGTAGAGCGGATGCCTGCGCATGAGCGCGTCCAGCTTTTTAAAATCCTTCTGGCTCAATTTGCTGGGCTGCATGGATTCAAAATTGCTCACCGTGATCTGGGTGACCACAGCGTGTGGTTCTCTCCATCGTCATCGATCGCTCTTTCCAACTTCATCAGCGCCTACTATCAGCCTGTAGGTACTCTCGGCGATTTGCGTACTTTGCTGAGCATCGGTGCTATCGCGCTCCCTGAAGACCAGAACACCGCGATGGAAGGCAGCACGCCATTTCGTCGTGATGTCTTCGCGCTCGGGCTGATGGGTTGGCATCTGCTTCAGGCCAGGCCCATGCCTCTGAAGCTCGACGTCGCCTACGTTGCGGGTGTTCAAGCTCAGGTTGAGTCATCAGAAGACTGGCCTGCCAAGGTGCTCGTACAAGCGTTGCAGAATGATCCGAAGGAGCGATTCGATGACGCCAGCGCATTTCAGCAGGCATTGAGCGACTCCACACCGGATAACTCCGCAAGCTTTGAATTTGATAACCGGCGACTTGACGTTTTCTCTACCGATCTACGACTGAGCTCCGCGTACCGGGAGGACGATGAGCCTATCTCCGACACGGCTGAGAAACTGATCTACCGATCGGGCCCCTTGGTCGTGAAATCGTGGCCGTCAATCAACGCCCGGGATCCCAAGGACGGTCAAGGGCCGATGTTGATGGCTTTCTTCGAAGTCCTGGAGCAACTGAAGGGCAGCGGTTTTGCCTTTTTGCCAAAAATTGAACACTTTGGTTACGATCGCAGCGGTAACCCATTCCTAGCTCAGGAGCATATCGACGGTGAGCACTGGGATGAGCTGAAGGGGTTGTCGGTTGAGACCCGTATCGCCGTCGCCCATGGGCTAATCGACGCAGTTGATGGTTTGCATGGCCAGCAATTGAGTCACGGCGATCTGCATCCACACAACGTTAAAGTAAATGTCGGTTCGGCTCCTGAAAACACTCAGGTCTACCTGCTCGACTGTCCAGATTTCTCGGCTTCAGGTACATCACCGGTCAACACCCGCTACAGCCCCGTATTGGAAAACTGTACACCAGCAGAGCGAGACAACTTCGCTGTGATGCGAATGGTGTTTGAGCTCCTGGACATGGACTGGGGCGCGCCGTCGCAGAAGGATATTCCCGCCCTGAGAGCAGCCGTTGCGCACGAAATGGATACAGAATCGGGCTTTCTTTCTTTGGACCGTTTTAAGGACGCTTTGGAGGCCGCTTTCACACCTGCAAAAACGATCGAAACCGTCTCTGTCGTTCTACGCAACAGAAGTGGCGAGGCATTTGAGATCCTGCCGGACAACGGGAAAGTATTTGTTGTCGTGAAGCCCTACCAAAGAGCCCCCACCAAAGCCCTTGAGGTGACGTTCGCAGGTGTCGGAGGGCAATTGACGGCTGAGTTCGATCCTGCTTCCAGGCATTTTGTAAATGCGTTCAAAGCCAATCAGGAGATGCGCGTTCCGGCTTATCTGGCGCGTCAGGCAAACCACCACATAGAGGCTCGGTTCAGCGTCTCGGGCGGTACCAGCGTCAATGTCTATGAGCTGACCAAGCTTCTGGCCAAAGACGAGGCATTTCTAAGCTTAGCCGCACAGGTGCATGACGCCGAAGTGCGTAAGCAAGCGGCGATTGAGGACGGTGAAAGTGTTGCGGACTCGATTACCGGTGAGGACGAGGACAACGGGCTTGCCATAGATGAGGCGCAGCTAGAAGCTGTGAAGGTGCGCAGTTTCCCTGTCAGTCAAATATGGAAAACCATCACCTCCACCGAGCTTGAGGCCCAGCCTTCTTTCCGTGTTTCCGAAGAGCCGCACTTTCACAAGGATGGCGTAGGCCTTTTGATTCCCTACGCCATGGATGCAAAGGCCCTTGAGGGGTTTGAAGCGGGAGACAACATCCGACTGATCCTCCGGGACGGGGAGAAGGATATTGATATCGGTGAGATCAACCTGGGCATGAGCGTGCGTGATGCAGTCTATGTCCCTGCCTCCAGTCGTTCAAAACGCGTACAGGCAGGCTCCCAGATGTTCATCCAAAGTCAGCAGAACAAGACATCAATGACGCGTCGTCGTGGTGCGATGGAGCGGATCCTGAACCGGCAGTCAGTGCTGCCTGACTTGATGGATTACTTCGACGAGAAATGCAAGCTGGCACCAAGGGGGTATGCTGAAGAGCCTACCGATGCGGACTTTGCAGTGTACGAACGCACCACAGCGAGTGGTACGGTCATCGGGCTGAACGAAGCCCAACGCGCCGCGTTCACGCAGCTCATCACTACAGGGCCAGTAGGCCTTTTGCAGGGACCTCCAGGGACAGGTAAAACTGAGTTCATCGCGGCCTTCATCCATTACCTGATCAGCAAGGTCGGGGTGCGAAACATCCTTCTTGTCAGCCAGTCTCATGAGGCTGTGAATACTGCAGCAGAACGGATCCGCGCGCACTGCCGTCGATTGGACACTGAGCTCAACGTTGTACGCTTCAGCAACCGCGACCATGTTGTTTCTGAGGAGCTCCTGGACGTTTATTCTCGCAACATTGTCGACCGTCAGAGAAATGGGTTTAGCGCTGAGTTGAAGGAACGCGTGGGTTCCATGGCTTCGTCGTTGGGTTTGGGCAAAGCTTTCGTCCAGACGATGGTGGATGTGAATCAGCGAGTGTTCCACTTGGTTCGGTCGTTGAAAAAGCTGGACGAGGAAATTCAGCGTGCACAAAAGGGCAACGGGGCAGATCGAAAGGCGTTGCAGACGCTGAAGTCCTCTCTGATGGGCGAGCTGAATCTGAATGCCACCTTGTTTCTTGGCGAACTGGTTGAGGGCGAAAGCACTCCCCAAGAATTACTGGAGCGCGTCTATGACCATGTCCAAACCGTTCATGGAGTTAGGCCCCCAGAGTTCAAACACTGCCTTGACCTGATTCAGCTTTCTCAGGAGTACGTTGAGCGTCTGTCGAGCAACAGGGCCAATTATGATGAGTTCCTGATGCGGTCCAGGACATTGGTTTGCGGAACGTGCGTGGGTATTGGGCTGCAACATCTCAAGCTTTCAGAAACCCACTTCGACTGGGTCATCATCGACGAAGCTGCTCGATCGGCGCCGAGTGAATTGGCGATCGCCATGCAGGTGGGCTCTCGGGTCCTGCTGGTCGGCGACCACAACCAGCTGCGCCCTACGTATGAGGAAGAACATAAGGCAGCCATTGCCCGTTCCCTGGGTGTCACCACGAGCTCAGCCGAATTCCAGCAGGTCATGCGCAGCGACTTCGAGCGAGTGTTCCAATCCCCGTATGGTCGTGCCACACGGGCGACGCTCAATACGCAGTATCGAATGCTCCCTGCGATTGGCGATCTAGTTAACGAGATCTTCTACGACATTGACCTTGAGAACGGCTACAGACCAAGTCCTGCCTATTTTTCGCAAAACGTGCCCGAGTGCCTGTCACATGTGGTCACTTGGGTCGACACCAGCGAGTTAGGCAAAAAAGCCTACGACAGCGGCACGCTGAGCCTGTCCAACAGTGCTGAAGCGGACGCTATCATCCGACTGCTGGAAGAAATCGCAGAGGACACCGAATTTTGTGCGGGCATGGCCAAGGAGATGGCCGAATCGCAAGAGCCCCCAATCGGGGTCATCTGCATGTACCTCGACCAGAGGAAACTGGTGAGAAAGAGGTTTGCCGAGAAAAACTGGTCGGAGGAGTTCCGCAAGCTCGTAAAAATCGAGACCGTCGACAGTTATCAGGGTAAAGAAAACAACATCATCATCGTCTCACTGACCCGGGCCAAAGCGGATCAATCACCTGGCTTCCTGGCGACCCCGAATCGTATCAACGTCGCGATGTCACGCGCGATGGAGCGGTTGGTCATCGTAGGCAGTTTGAAAATGTGGAGCGGTAGGAACGCGAGGCTTCCATTAGGTCAGGTAGCCAGCTTTATCCAGACGAAACAGGACACGATCAACTATTGCATCAAACCAGTGACGCCGGCCAGGAGGGTTGTCTGATGGAGCTTAACCCAGTTGTTCTATTCGAGCTGGACGTCGTGGTCCCTGCGCAACAGTTCCGTATCGAGTACACCCTTGTTGACAAAGGGGGGTTACCGGTTGTACCGGAATTCCTTCTGCGACTGCTCAAGATTTCAGCGCTGCTGCCAGCTGAAATCGGCAATTATTTTGGGTTTACAGCTCAAGAGCTGAGTTTTGCAATCACACCTTTTCTACAAACGGGCGAGCTTAAAACGCGCCCGGATGGACGAATAGAGTTGACGGATAAGGGCCGTAGCTTGTTCGCAGGCAACCATGAGTCACCGATTGTGAAACGCAAGGAAGAGCGCGAGCAGATGTTCGTGTTTGATCTCCTAACGTTTACTTGCCTGGGGAAAAGTCTAGGGGATGCAGATTCTAAAAGGTGCCTGGAATTGCAGGCACCCAGCGATACGCTCTCTGAGTCAGGTACGAAGGCCGTCGGTGCCTTCATGCGGCAAATCTACGACATTCATCGGGCTGGACACCTGGGTGGGCAGTCGCAGGATGCTGGGCCGCCGGAGCTCTACAAAGTTGCGGGTGTGCAAAAAGTAAGAGACGGTTGGGAGAAAATAGAAGAGCGCGTCAGCCTTGATGCCGACTCTCGGCTGGTACGCTTTGTCGCGAAGGAAGGGCTGCGGGAAAACGAGATCTACATGCGTCAGCGTACGGAGCAGTTGAGCCGAATGCTGGGCAGAGAAAACCTCGATCAGGTTCTGCAGCTCGCCGACATCCTGGGCGATTCGGACGCCTACGACTTCGTGTCTTCAAATGGTCTGGACCTTTCTGCCCTGTACTACAGCGCGAGTGCCGTTGCACAGGTTAGAGAGTCTTCCGGGCTGCGACTTTTTGGATCGCTACAGCTGCAGCAAAACTGGGACAGAGTTTTTTCCGTGCTGCGCAAACATCAGAAAGCAGTTCAGAGTGAATCCCACGCTGCTCCGATCAGCCTGTCCTGGATGGCTCCGGCTTCACATGAGCTCTGGGGACGCTCGGCCAGGCATGAGCAGATGTGCAGTGCGTTTTCTGATTTATCAAAAACAAAAAGCAAGGGAGGCGCGAATGATGGAAAACTTGTATTCGACGCCAAAATGCTTATCCCGGTTTCTGCCAGTGACGATTGGCCGGCGATCAAGCGCGCAAAAGCAGATTGCAATAAGGCCAGACTGCTGCTTTGTGGCTTTGTTGAGTCAGAGCAACTGGCGCCGCTTGAGGCAATCGTCATTCACGGCAAATGCGCGGTCGTGGTTTACCATTTAATTTTGCCGGCGTTGTCCCCAGTACCGATACCCTTTGGTTTCATCAGCGAGGATCCCGCCAAGATCCTTAATGTTGAAAACCTCATCAACCGCACGATGGGCGAGTACGTCACAGGTAATACACCGCGTTTCCTCGGCAGCTTCGAACCACCTGCGACCTGAGCGCTACGAACGTAGAGACACTGGCAGCAGTGGAGGGTAGAGGCGTCGATCTTTCGACCCGTGGGTCGGCTGCTTTTGCGTACACCAGATGATTGCGAACACTTTGTTAGCCCCCTCGCCGCGATGGCTGGGGGCAGCTTGATTCACCAGATTCAGATATATCCGGTCACCGATGCAGCAACCTATTCATCTACAATACTGTGATTCGAGGATAGACCGAATACTACGGTAAATTCTGGTACAGAAACGTATGCGTCTGCGGATCACACTTTGCTTGTTAATCGCAGTTTAGGAAGGTTGGCTGTAGGTGTCCGGCCAAGTTTCCTACCAATAGCGCTTATCTGAGCAGCATTGAGTCGTTACGTGGCCTGAACGTTCTCAAGCACGCAAAATAAAAAGGACGATCGAAGTGCTGAAACCCATTCTGAAGGAACCCAGTGTCAACGAGAGTGAGAGGATTCTGTCCGCAATCGTGTCAAACACGTTCTTCAGTCTCTGGTGTTATCCGAGCCTGTTCCGCTCAGTTGGTAAGGGTAAGGAATTCGCCGACCTCACCATTTTCTTCAACAACACCCTGATCATTTTCTCCGACAAAGGCCACGTCAACTTTCAAGAGCAAAATGATGTCCAGTTGGCCTGGAGCCGCTGGTATCGGGCTGCAGTCAGGGAGTCTGCAAAGCAATTGTACGGGGCTGAGAGTTTCGTCAGAAACCACCCCGACAAGCTCTTCCTCAACTCCAGGCTGGAGGATCCGTTCCCGTTCGATTTGACCAAGCCAGGGTTGAAGATCCATCTTGTAGCGGTCACGGGCGGGATTGGTCAGCACGCCCAGCGTTTCTTTAATTCGGTAGGGCCCGGTAGTAATGGAACGTTGGTGTATCACTATGAGGTTTCTGAAAATTATTTGCTGGAAAAGCCTTTCATCGTAGGCGATGTCGATCCACGAAAAACATTCGTCCATGTGCTTGATGAAAGCGGTCTGAAGCTACTGTTCGAGGAGCTTTGTACACCGGCAGATTTCATCCACTATCTAGAGACCAAGGAACGGGCTATTCGGAGTGGAAGCTTCCTATCCAGCGCTGGGGAGGAAGAGACGCTCGCAACATATTTGCAAGGAGATGGTGGGTACGGTTTCGGCGATCTCAGAGTACCGACAGGCTACGAAGGCCACTCTTTCAGGATCCCAGAAGGGGAATGGAAGCATTACCGGCAGACAGTGGCTTACGCGCTCCGGCATGGCCATAAGAAAAACGCAAAGCTCTGGAACGAGATCATCGCTCGCTTCGCTGATGCCATTACCGATGCATGCGTAGGTGAGGCCAAGGATCTTCCTTTCATTGGCCATTCAAATGCTCTTCAGATTTTGGCGTCCGAGAACCTACATTCAAGCAGCTTTCTAGCATCGGCCTTGTTCGAGAAGTTCGGATTGGTGCCCAAAGGCATCCGCTCTGCGCGGACGGCACCGTCCACTGCTAAGCCTGACAGGTTGTATGTATTCGTGTTCTTCCCTTGGGACGATAGCTTTACGTCATATCAGGAATACCGAGAGGCACGGACGGGGTGCATGCAGCTGTACGCATACGTCGCGATGTACAAATACCAGAAGGCGAAGGAGATATTGATATTCGGAGCTGACACCAAAGGCGGACAAGGTGGATCTGAGACGATCTTTGCCGTTGATGGAACTGTTCCCCTTACAAGCGGGGAGCGGGAGATGGCTCAAAAAGCGATGAAGACTTTAAATATCCTAGATAACGTTTCGGAGAGAGTGATCCGAACATCCCATTCAGACGCTGATGTCGGACGAAATGATCCGTGTCCATGCGGATCGCAGAGAAAATACAAAAAGTGCTGCATGGTTACTGGCATGCATTGAGCTCTGGAGTTTTCGCGGAATGCAGCAAATAAACGGTCGGATCCATGCAATGGCGTATGGACACACTTTCGTTTTTTCGCGGGAAAATGGAGCTGAAGTATGGACATCGGGGATTAATGGCAAAAACAGACCATGACTGCCCTGTGGCTATGTCCATAGCCCACAATCTTTCCTTTAAATTGATGAGGCATTTGCCGATCTGACCGGCATGCCGGAATCACTGGAAACCCTTTCCAGAACACTACAATGCGATATCAAACAGAAAACCGGCATACCCGTGGGCATCGGTATCGCCGGCACTAAAACCTTGGCCAAGTTAGCCAACCACGCGGCCAAGCGCTGGCAACGACAAACTGGCGGTGTGGTTGATCTACGAGACCCTGTGCGACGCGACAAACTGCTCAAGGTCATACCAGTAGAGGATGTCTGGGGCATCGGCAGACGCATGCAGGTGCACCTCAACGCACTGGGCATCAAAACTGCCTGGGATCTGGCCTGTAGTGACGCCTGGGAACTGCGTAAGCGCTTCAATGTGATCATCGAGAAAACTGCGCGAGAGCTTCGCGGCACCGCCTGCCTAGAGCTTGAAGAAGCCGCGCCGGCAAAGCAGGAAATCTGCTGTAGTAGATCGTTTGGCAAGCGCTTGAAGACCATCGGACCGATTCAGGAAGCCGCCACCGCCTACGCCACCCGTGCGGCTGAAAAACTGCGCCAGCAGGGCTCACTGTGCCGGCAGATTCGCGTCAGCCTGCGTACCGGCATGTTCAACCCGACTGAGGCCAAATATGCAAATGGCCTACTTTGCCAGCTGCCCTACCCGACCGACGACACGCGCCTGATTATTGCAGCCGCCAGAGAAGGCATCAGCCGGCTATACCGGGATGGGTTCAGCTACGCCAAGGCACAGGTACTGCTGCTGGATCTGTGCCGACGAGATGAGTACACGCCGGATCTATTTACCCCTGAGCAACCGGTGAAGACTGAGCGGTTGATGAGCGCGTTAGACGCTATCAACAATCGATGGGGGCGCGGAACCTTGCAACCTGGGCGACTAGCCAAGCAAGCTGAATGGGGCATGCGCAGGGAAATGCTTTCGCCTGCGTACACCACTCAGTGGTCAGGCCTACTGGTAGCAAAGGCCAAGTAGCGTTGCAGCTAGAAGTATGCAGAGATACTCACCATCAACGGAAACGTTTCAGATTGCCCTTACGCAGGCATCGAGCCCCCACAGGTTTCAAGCGCAGGTGCTGGGCATCCTTGACCAGGTAACTCATTGCCCTGTGGATATGAGGCCGAATCGATAGATTCCGCCTCTGGATGTGGCCAATGCCGCACTTTTCGCCATATTGCTCCTTGTCGTGATTACAGCTGTGCGTGTAGCCCTGGCCATGGGTAATGTCTTGCCACAGCTCACCGATCTGGATGGCCTTGTAGACATCTCCACGCACCTCGTTGCCATTGAAAAAGTAGGCCGCATGAATGTGGTATCCCCGTCCATCATTCCGATCACCTTGCTCGACCGAGTAAATGTGGCCGATAAGATCGTCGAAAACCGGATTACGTTTATGCTCAGCGACTAACTGCCCAAGATCATCGAAGACGTGCTCGGCGCGAAGCCTCGCCTGCGCTTCGGAGCGGTAGTAAAGATCGACCCGAACTATGGTGATACGCGAGTAAAGCGCCATCAGAGCGTTCACGTAATCTGCGATTTCCATTTCCTGCTTACGTGCCTCACCGCGACGATCACCTTTCTTACGCCGATACCGCAACTGCCGGGTCAGCTGACGGATCCGTGCTACAAGAACGTTCATGCTTTGGTGGTGATCTAGGTAGGCGGTCCCCCGTTCATTCAGACAGACAGGACCATCAAGATCACGCACAAGACCTACGTCCTGAAAAGCCTCCCTAAACGCCTGCAGGTGCTCGCTGTAGCGGTACTCAACGCGATCATCAAAAAGGTCGATCATCTGTTGAATGTGGGTGAAATGCCGGGAGAGTCTGGTCTGCTCGACGTGCTCGTAACCTGAGCGGCTTTGCGTTATGCGAAATGCCGGTGTGTCGGACTTTTCGATGGCCTGGACCAGTGACTCAATCTGTAGGGCAATATCAGATTGAGAGGGGTGAGTGTAATTATTCCGGTTGGTCATGGTGGGCACCTGGTTGGTTGTTTTCATACCAAGTACGTGATGTGTTTCTTTTTACTGGTCTTCTTTTCCTCTGATGGTGGTCAGTGGTGAGGGATAGTGATGGTAGTTACTACTAAGCAGATATATTAGATAGTTAATAGCTATATCAATAGATGCAGTTCTATCCACCTCCGACCCTCCCGACCAGGCCGGCCAATGGGGAGCAACATTGCCGAGCCTGTCGAGAGATTTATTGCATTGCGTACTGGGAGAGTTAGCTGAGATCAGAGAACCCTAAGCAGCGGCATAATCGCCATGACCAGCCGTAGCAGGTCATGGCGGTAAAGTTTATTTGGCTAGCTCAAATTTTTACCTAGGCGTGTGGTGGATCCCTCAGCCATATCCCGCTCCTCGATTCTTGCCAAGATCCAATCATCGACCTCTGACTGGATCCATCCAACACCTCGCGTATTCGGTACATCTATTCCAGCGGGAGCCAAGTTGACCGGCTTAGGGAAGATCCCGTCCGCGATGTATTTGTAGATGGTTGACCTAGCAAGACCGGTCTTATCGATTACCTCTTTCAATCGCATGATTCGCATGAGCGGGCTCCTCTGTATAGCTCAGAGGATGTGCGAAGGTTGTAAAAATTAACTTGCTTATTTTTTATAAAAGCCTGCTAGAGTTGCTAGAAATAGCAGATATAGCAGGTTTACATGGAAAATATCGCACAGAATTATAGTCCAAACAGTACTGTTCCCTTCAGGGATGGCTGGCCTTGCTATGAGGAGCACAGCCTGCTGGAGTCGGCTGCCAATGAGGCCGCAAGAGAGCTTCAGGTCTCCAGAGAGATGGCCATGATGTGCGCGTTCGGCGCAATTTCTACCGCATGCCAGTCAATTGTCGATGTACAGATGCCTACAGGGCATAAGGTGCCAACATCCTTGATGTTGCTAACAATTGCTGACTCCGGTGAACGCAAAACGACCACACAAAACTATTTTTTCGAAGCAATTTACGCACTGAACAACAAGGCCTATCGATACAACGAAGAAGCACAGGAAAAACATAAAGAGCAACATCAAATCTGGACAACTGAAAAGAAATTTCTAGAGCGAAAGTATAATAAAATGGCGGCCCTAAAAGACACGACCGCCACCGAAGTCACTCTAAAAGAAATTGAAAATCACATAAGAAAAGAACCAACCCTCCCTGAGTGCGGAAAATTTCTTTATGACGACACAACTCCGCAAGCCTTAGTACAAATGCTAAATGAAAACTTACCCAACGGCTGCTTATTGACAAGTGAAGCCAACAGCATACTTAGCGGTAAAGCCCTAGGAGAACTTGACAAACTAAATACACTTTGGGACGGCGGAAGCGTTATTGTAGATAGAATCTCGAGAGAAAGCTTCATCTTGGAAGATGCCAGATTAACACTATCATTAATGGCCCAACCAATTGTAATTACTAGGTTTATGGGGAAACGAGGAGAAGAAGCTCGAGGCACTGGCTTCTTAGCACGGCTCCTTGTAGCAAAGCCTTCAGCAATGGCTGGATACAGAACTCCAAATAAGCTTTCTTCACTTCCGAGAAAAAAAGAATTTAATAATCGCACAAGAGAACTAACGACAAAACAAAGTATAACACCAAGACAAGTTTTGATTTTTTCCGAGCGCGCATCGGATATCTGGCTGGAATATAGCAAAACACTTGAAGCTGAAATGCGCGAGAATAAAATATATCATTACCTAAAGGACCATGCTTCAAAATTACTAGAAAATACAACTCGACTCGCAGCACTGCTCCACACTTTCGAACGAGAGGCGGATAGCGATATAGAAATCAGTTCATCAACACTAGAGTTCTGCTGGGCTTTCGCGAGAACTTGCTCATCCCACTTCATAAAAAATCTCGCTAGCGAGCCACAACTAGTAACAGACGCAAACAATCTAGCACACTACCTACTAAGAGAAGCATATAAGGAGCAAGAGAAGTACCAGGAGTCAGCACGAAAAAATGGAAAATCTTTATCAAGATCGAGAGAAAACCTGCCAGGCAACCTTATTATAGGGGCAAGGACAACCTTTACTTTAACAAATATAAAACAGAACGGACCAGGATCACTTAGAGGGCGAGCAAACTCTGAACGACTTGATGCAGCAATTGAGCTACTAACAAGGCTCGGCCACATAAAAAAAGAAGGTGGGCGCTACAAATTCAAGGAAACAGTTATTAGACGAAGAATTGACCCAATAGAGCCAGAGATGAAAAATGGCGAATTCATCTCAATAAAGGAACTTCCACTCTTTACCGAGCAAGAATACCACGCACCAACTGGAGGAATTTGGTCAGAACCAGAGTACTATATTAAGACTAAATAACTAATAAACTACATTACTCAAACCATATCTTTAATAGAATCCCATAGATCTCAGGCGGTTGAGTCGCTCTGCCAGGAGAGAACGCTAGGCGGTTAACGGCAGTTTCCAGCCTTATGATAACCAGCAGCTTGAGCCTCCGCCTCGCTGTTAAACTGAACGCGATTGCTGGCTACAACACTGTTATAGCTGAGGCAGCCCGTCGGCAGATGGTAGATGCGACTGCTGTCGTTCCCGATGATGCTGCCGGTGCTGGTCGAAGCCGTATCTGAAGACTTTGGAGCGGCACACCGTGCCGGCAGCTGAGAAACTAAAACCTCACAAGTCGTTCTTTAGCCCAGCGACCAATGCCGCTCGCCAGTGACGAGCGGATTGCGGCGCCCCATGACTGCAGCCGTGCGGCTTTAACTGAGCTTTTCACTTAAAGCGACTGGATACTGTCGATCCCAAGCCATAAGCAATTGCTGTTGCTGTTGCTGACAGGACATGGACATGCCATAGCGATCCTACGTGTAGAAGGTCGGGCAAGCGACCAAGCCTTTCACTTCATCACGCGGCACTGCTGCTCGCCCTACGAAATCAATGCGGGTACTACACGTTCCGTAATAAGGGACTGTGGCACCATGCCATAAAGGAAGTTGCTTCGCCTCACCGACTGACGGATAGCGGTTGGTCAGGTCAACTTTCATGGCACGGAAGACGGGGTCACCAGCTACGCAGTTCTTACGACCTTATGTGCCTCTGCTTGAAGATTTCTGCCAGTGGCTATTACGACTGGAGGGATCGTGATCCAAGCCCCGAATGCTCGCCTGATTGCGACCGAGCGAATTCAATGATGGTAAGTACGCCAACGGCCTGCTTTGCCAACTGCCCTACCCGACCGATGACACGCGTTTGATCATTGCAGCGGCACAGGAGGGAATCAAAAGGCTGTAACGAGAGGGTTTCAGCTATGCCAAAGCCCAAGTGTTGCTGCTAGACCTGTGTAAGCGTGATGAGTACACACAGGATCTATTCGCACAGGAACAGCCAGCTCGAACAGAAAAGCTAATGAGCACATTGGATGCAATCAACGGTCGCTGGGGCGCCTTAAATCATCGCACCAAACCATCTTAGAGAGAGTTCACCGTCGCCCCTAACATGGCATAGGTGATGGATATCACCTTTATCCATACCAGCAGGACTGGCTGTGAAGGCAGCATTACTTCGCCTAATCTAGCGCGGCGGGATTAAAAAGGCGCAGAGCCTAGGTGTAGGACTCCGCGCAACGCTCAATCGTTAGAAATGTTAGGCACCTAGCTCGAACAGGGGGCGCTGTCGACGCGGATACAGGCCTCCAGACTCTGGTTGCGCGGCAACAGCCGTGAGAAGTAGACGGTGACGTAGAAATAGCCCGCGTCAATCTTTGTCTGCGCCACAACCGATGTAGCATGCCCGGGTTTTATAGACCGGGCCAAGATTAATGATGCTCGCCAAGTGGGGCCTGAGCGAGAATCACGTGCCTATTCGCCGGGCTCTTAGATACCACCCAGGCAGAGGTACTTGATCTCCAGGTAATCCTCAATGCCGTACTTGGATCCTTCGCGACCCAGGCCGGATGCCTTGATACCACCGAAAGGCGCAACTTCATTGGAGATCAGCCCAGTATTGACGCCGACCATACCGTATTCTAGGGCTTCGGCCACACGGAACACGCGCCCCATATCGCGGGCATAGAAGTACGAGGCCAGGCCGAACTCGGTGTCATTGGACATCGCGATCACGTCGGCCTCGTCCTTAAAACGGAACAGCGGCGCCAGCGGACCGAAGGTTTCTTCCTTGGCTACGGCGGCGTTATTCGGTACGTCAATGAGGATGCTCGGCTCGAAGAAAGTGCCACCGAGGGCGTGCGGCTTACCACCAGCGAGTAGCTTGGCACCCTTGCTAATGGCGTCGGCAATGTGCTCCTGGACCTTGGCCACCGCCTTGGCATCGATCAGAGGGCCGGTGGTGATACCTTCGTCCAAACCGTTACCAATCTGCAACTTAGCTACCGCGATTTTCAGCTTCTCGGCGAAGGCATCGTATACGCCGTCTTGGATATACAGGCGGTTGGCGCACACGCAGGTCTGGCCATTGTTGCGGTATTTGGAGATCAGTGCGCCTTCCACTGCCTTATCAAGGTCGGCATCATCGAATACGATGAACGGCGCGTTTCCGCCCAGTTCTAGCGACACCTTTTTAATGTCCTTGGCACATTCGGCCATTAGCTGGCGACCAATTTCGGTGGAGCCAGTAAAGCTCAACTTGCGCACGATCGGGTTGCTAGTCAGTTCGCTGCCGACTTCGCCAGCACTGCCAGTGATTACACTGAACACGCCTTTGGGGATCCCGGCACGCTCGGCCAGCACTGCCAACGCCAGCGCCGAATAAGGCGTTTGCGACGCTGGCTTGAGCACCATGGTACAACCGGCGGCCAGGGCCGGGCCGGCTTTACGGGTGATCATGGCTGCCGGGAAGTTCCAGGGTGTAATCGCTGCCGTTACGCCGATGGGCTGTTTGATCACGATCAGGCGTTTGTCCGGTTGGTGGCCGGGAATTACGTCGCCATACACGCGCTTGGCTTCTTCGGCGAACCACTCAAGGAAGGACGCCGCGTAAGCAATTTCGCCCTTGGCTTCGGCAAGTGGCTTACCTTGCTCCATGGTCATGAGACGACCCAGGTCGTCCTGGTTTTCAATCATCAGTTCAAACCAGCGGCGCAGTTTGTTGGCGCGGTCTTTAGCTGTCAGTGCACGCCAGGCTGGCAGGGCATGATCTGCTGCTTCGATGGCTCGACGGGTTTCCGCTGCCCCCATCTTCGGCACACTACCCATAACTTCGTTGGTGGCCGGATTGGTGACCTGAATGGTCTGGCCGCTGTCCGCGTCCAACCAGGTTCCGTCGATATAAGCCTGTTGGCGGAACAATTGGGTATCTTTGAGTTGCATGGCGTGCTCCTTCGCAGACTGCATTCAGTGCTGCTCAGCTATTTTCCAAGCTATGAATTTAAGCCGAGGAGAGCCACATAAAAGCAATTCTCTCCTCCCCCGGATTGATCTAACCAACCCACTGAGTGGTGTCGTCCAGCGCCCTGGCAAAGCGCTCTACAATCATTCCGACTTCCTGTTCGTTGACGATTAACGGCGGGCAGAAGGCCACGGCATCACCCATGGCGCGAGTAATCATGCCGTGTTCCTGGGCTCTGCCGGCCATGTAGCGTCCGAGGGTGCCTAGCGCCTGATACGGCGCCTTGCTCACGCGATCGCCAACTAGTTCTACCGCAGCGATCAGTCCACAACCGCGAATTTCGCCCACCAAGGGATGATCGATGAAATGCTGTAGGCCGCTGCGCAACAACTGGCCCATTTGCGCCGCATGCTCGACCAGGCTCTCCTCTTCAATAATCTTCAGGTTCTCCAAGGCCACGGCAGTAGCTACCGGATGACCGCTGCCGGTGAACCCATGCCCAAGCGCGCCAAGCGCTTGGCTCTGATCAGCGATGCCCTCAAATACTGGGGCATTGATCAGAATCGCCGCTATCGGCTGATAAGAAGATGACAGTTGCTTGGATAACACCATGATGTCCGGCTGGATACCAAAGGTCTGGCTGCCAAACATCTGCCCGGTACGCCCAAATCCACAGATTACCTCATCGGCGATAACCAGGATGTCGTACTTACGGCAAACTTTCTGGATCTTCTCCCAGTAGGTACGAGGCGGCACTATGACACCGCCAGCGCCCATCAATGGCTCGCCAATGAACGCTGCGATAGTCTCCGGGCCTTCGGCGAGAATCTTCTGCTCGAGCTCGACGGCAAGGCGGTCAGCGAAATGCTCTTCACTTTCACCGGCAAGGGCGAAACGATAATGGTGCGGGCAGCCGACATGCAGGAAGCCTGGAAGCGGCAGGTCGAAACCGCGCTGGTTGCCTGGAAGGCCAGTCAAGCTTGCGCTGGCGACGGTGATGCCGTGGTAGCCGTTGACCCGACTGATGAACTTCTTCTTGGCTGGTTTGCCTAGAGCGTTATTGAGGTACCAGACCATCTTCACTACAGTATCGTTAGCCTCGGAACCGGAGTTGGTGAAGAACACCTTACTCATAGGCACCGGCGCCATCTCGATCAGCTTTTCGGCTAACTCGATACTCGGGCGATGCGATTTGTGACTGAACAGGTGATAAAACGGCAGGGTGTTGAATTGCTGCTCAGCTGCCTTGATCAGACGTTGATTGCTAAAGCCAAGCGCGGCGCTCCACAACCCAGCCATCGCCTCGATATAACCCTTGCCCTGATCGTCATAAACATAGATACCCTCCCCGCGCTCGATGATCAGCGGGCCAAGCTCCTGATGAAGGCGAGCATTGGTGTAGGGGTGCAGTTGATACTGAATGTCTTTTTCTGGCAGCGAGGATACTGACTGGTTCATGGGGCGCTCTCAATATGACTAACAAGCATGGTTTCTGGGAGTAGCCTTATAAGTAGGCATCCGGCTTTTGATCACAATCACACACTTCAATTCGGTAACGAGTTCAGTAACGATGACTTGGCTCGGGGACGTTAAGTGCACTAGCCGATAGCCTATTAGACTGAGCCGGTGCGGGGCTTGTCGTCTTGCGCACAGTCTTGTTCGTTCCAGTGCACTGCCGAATTCGCCCCGCACTGCCTCATGCGGGATGTTGGTTTTTTACAAACCTGGGTAGCCCCTGCAGCTGTGCATCAATCTGCTTGATGATGTAGGCGCCTATGGGAATTGCAGAGGTAGCCGCCGGCGATGGTGCATTGCAGACGTTGACGCTACGGCGGGTATTGCGGAACAGGAAGTCCTCGATCAACTTGCCGTCCGCTGAAACCGCTTGGGCGCGGACGCCGGCCGGGTAAGGCTTGAGATCCTGCAGCGTTAAGCTGGGGCAGTACTTGCGTACTTGCTGTAGATAACCACGCTTGAACAGCGAGTTTTTCATCTCGATCAGGCCGGGCCGCAGATTGTCCTTGAGCACTTTAAGAATGCCCGGATTGGTGAGCATTGCGAACGTGTCGGACAAAGATATGTCACGCTTGCGATAGCCCTCACGCTTGAGTGCCAGCACAGCATTGGGACCGACTGTCACACTGCCGTCGATCATTCGCGTCAGGTGCACGCCGAGGAACGGCATGGAGGGATCGGGAATCGGGTAGATCAGGTGATTGACGATCCGGTTGTGCTGCTCAGGCAGCAAATAGTATTCGCCACGGAACGGGCAAATGCTAAAGCCAGGATCTAAGCCCAGTAGACATACAATGCGGTCGGCCATCAGACCCGAGCAGGTCACCAAAAAGCGTGCAATGACTTCTTCATGCTGGGTTTTAACCCGCATCTCCGTGGCGCGCTCTTCCAGGCCGATGACTTCGCTGTCGTAGCGAATCTCGCCACCGTGCCTCTGGAACTCGCGAGCCATGGCAGCGGTGACCTCGGCATAGTTAACGATACCACTGGAGGGCACGAAGATCCCGCCGATTCCGGTGATGTTCGGTTCGCGTTCCTTCAGTTGCTCCGCAGACAGCCACTCGCGCTCCAGACCATTGGCTGCAGTGCGCTCCCAAAGCGCGCGCATGCGCTGCATTTCCACCTCATTGGTGGCGACCAGCAACTTACCGCACTCATCGTAGATAATGCCGTGCTCGTTACAGAACGATTTGGTAGCACGGTTGCCTTCCAGGCAGAACTTCGCCTTCAAGCTACCCGGCGTGTAGTAGACGCCGGCGTGGATGACCCCGCTATTGTGCCCCGTCTGATGCTTAGCTGGCCCGGACTCTTTCTCGAGCAACAAGATTTTCGACTCTGGGTAGGCCTTGATTAATTGCATGGCAGTCGACATGCCGATAATGCCGCCCCCGATGATCACAAAATCGTACACCGCTATCACCTCTACTCGATCTGTTTTGCCCCGTGGACAAACGACAAGGGCTAAACCGCGCAGCCCCTGTTCAATTAATGGCAATTATTGGCCTTGCTGATGGCCGAGTTTGGGGTAACTGAAGTAACCGCGCTGGCGCATCAGTTCACGGCGCAGCCCAGGGTGAGGGGTGAAACGATCGCGGCCATGCAGCCAATACAGGTTATTAATCAGCAGGAAGCAGCCAACTGGCACCGGCACGGAAAGCTTCTGTTTACTGCCCTCCAGGGAGATAGACAGGTCGGTCAGCCAGTTGCCCTCGTCGAAGTCTTTGGGCTGAACAAATTGATCGATATAGCGAATAGTCGGCCGCCCTTCGGCGTCGACATCAAAGATCGAATGGAACACGTCCGTATCGACCCTTTTACTCGGCGGCGCGGTCCAGCGCATGACGCGCCGTGCTAGCGGATGATGGAAGAAAGCATGGCGATCCTCCCAGTCGTCCAGATGCAGGATCAGCGAGTTGCCACCTTCGATATTCTGCTCATCGATCTTCATCATCAGCACGTAGTCGGTGATCTGATCGACGAAAGTACCATCGTTGTGCAACTCCATTACCCGGTGAGGTTGGCGCAGGTAGCTGTCCGAATTATCGACGTTCTCGACCACGAAGCGTGCGTAGAACTGGCCGCTCATCGCATCAAAGTTCGACCGCCCCAGCAGGTGGGCCACAGCAGTCGAGAATTTGACCATATCATCAGCTTGTGCCACATCATTCAGGGCCTCCTGCTTGATTAACAGCCCTCCGGTGGCACGATCCATTAGGGCGTTGAGTAGCACCGGGCGCAGGCTGTTACCGCAGAGATCGTCAAGAATTTTGGCGAAGCGAAATCGCAAGAAGGACTTGTATTCCAGCGCCTGCACCGGCCACTCGGCCACTGCTACACAGAAAGCCTCTATCGTCGCCTTAGTGAAGGTCAGCTCGAACAAACGGGGCGACTGAGCGGAGGGTGACAGAGAAAACCCCTTAACGGCGGTCGGTAGCGGCATCACAAGATCTTTGAGCTGGGTAAAGGCATTCATGGCAGAGTCCTGACGAAAAAATTGTCTGTACGCCGCCCCGAGATTTACCAGAACAGCCGGACTAAAAATATAGCTATTTTATAAAAATGTCTACGCTTTTATAAAATAGCGACACTCGGCAACTGCATCTCCACTTAGTAGATATTTCTGCAGTTGCGTATGATGGATAAAACCCGTTGAGGAGCATGGTTTATGGATACGCTCGCCCCCCGCCAAAACTCAGCAGTCAGCGGCTATGAGTGGCTCAAGCGGGACATAATTCAGGGCATGTTCAAGCCCGGAGAAAAACTGCGAATGACTGCGCTTAAGGAGCGCTACGACCTAGGCGTAGGCCCTCTGCGTGAAGCGCTATCGCATCTGATTGCGGAAAATCTGGTAGTAGCTATCAGTCAGCGTGGCTACCGCGTCGCTCCTATGTCGCTGAGCGAAATGCAGGACATCTATGACGCACGGGCCAATCTCGAAGCGCTGGTACTTAAGCTCGCCATCGAACGCGGCGATGACGCCTGGGAGGCCCAGGTGTTGGCCTATTCGCATACATTGGCCAAGGTAATGGAGGTCAAGACCCAGGAGCAGATGCTGGAAATATGGGATGCCCGACACAAGGCCTTCCATACAGCTATAGCCTCCGGCTGTGGGTCTAGACACCTGCTGCAGGCGCGCGCCTATCTGTTCGATCAGGCCGAGCGCTATCGCCAGCTGTGGCTGCGGCGCACGGTGCTATCCGAGGAGGCCTTGTCCCTGAAACGTCAAGAGCACAGCGAACTGGTAGAAGCTATCCTTGCCCGTGACGCAACGCGAGCAAGCGCCATGATGCAGGCTCATCTGATGACACCAGTACCGATCATCGAAGGGATCATGCGCAACAGCAACCTGAGAGCATCCCAGTCCGCCCCTGAAATCATGGGATAGTTACCGTGTCTCGCCCTTAGAGGGGGTGCCTGCGGAATTTCAGCATGTTTTTTGCAGGACAGACCTGAAGCAATTACTACCCAACACCATAGCTTTGCACCTAGCATGGTTCCGTCTTACGCTTGTGAAGCCTGCGCCGCTCTCAGCCCGCTCGCGTGAACCTAAAACAATAAGCTTGGCTTGATCAGCAACACCAGCTACGCATGAGTTTGCCAATGCAGACGACAAAGGCTTACCCAAGTTAGCGCCCGTATGGAATATCAGACGCCGATATATAACTGGTACTCCCGCAACGGTGAAAAGGCGTGGAGCCTTTATGGGGAGCTACGCCGAGTGACTTCTAATCCCCCAGAGCACATTGACAATAAAGTAACCGGCTACGGCTTTAACGAAACGGCTCGGGCTTCACTGGCAGTACAACTAAAGTGCTGGCGAAAATGCCGGGAAAATTGTGCCTGATCACTGAACCCCCAACGATATGCCAGCTCACCGATTGATAGGTGGCAGTGGGGATCACGTAGGCGTTGATATACAGCCTCCAATCGTTTCAGGCGAATCCATTCACCGAGACTGTAGGGCGTACTGAAAAATAATTTATGCAAATAGCGAACCGATAAGCCGCAGGCCTGAGCAATATGCTGCGGGTTTAGTTCAGCTGAACACAAGTTTCGGTCGATGTAGTGCTCGATACGCTGCAAATGCAGGGCAGCTAGACTCGAACTCTCACTATTAAGGACGCGCTCATCTTGGCGCAGAGCCATTAACAACGTCGAAAGCACCTGTTCCAGCAGCATATGACGGGCATCCGCATCGCATTCGTCGAAGCGCGCGGCACACATCGCCAGTTGATCAACAAAAATTCGTCCCAATCCACGCCGAGCCTCGAAACAGAAACGGGTGTAGCGCTCGGCTCCACGTATCTGTCCATGTAGCGCGCGCTCAGGCAGCTTGAATACCCAAAGGTCGTTGTCGCAGGAGTAGTGAAAACGATAAGGCGCATCGCCTCGCTCGAAGATGAACCCACCTGGCTTACAATGGAGCTCACGACCGTCTTGCTCGAAGTGTACTTCGGTAAGGCGCGGCACTGTTACAAGGTAACAGGGTTCAGTATCTTCGCTAACCTGGCTCTCGCTGCGCGAATAGCCTAGCTGACTGGAGCGCAGGCGCGATAACGCCAACGGCGTACTGCCCGTTTTCCAAATTTTCAGGCTGCCTTGGAAAATGGCGCTGGAATTGAACTCCAACGACAATGGAAAATATGTATTGCCGATGGCTTCGGCCCAACGCGATTGCCTTTCTCCCTCAGGCCAATACCGCGTAGACAATTGATCTGTCATGAAAGGTCCTCAATTTGTAGTTATTATGAGGGCGGCACCAACGGTGAATGCCGTCGGTGCCGTTGTTACACAATCCTTTGTTAAAAATCCCTGACGGTCAATGACCGGGAGTCAGTTCATATGTGGCCGAGGGATCCAGACTGACCCGCCAGCCCGGTGGAACAACGATGTTTGTGGTCGCTTCCTCAATCACACAGGGACCTTGAATAATCTGCCCTACTTCTATGCGGTCGCCGTTGTACACAGGCGTGTCCTGCCAATCGTCTTGCGCATTGAACAGCATCGGACGATGACCAGCCGGAATCGCGGCCGTTGCCTTGAGCGGGGTTGCAAGTTCAGGCATTGGTGGACGCTGTAACCGCGCGATCACCGAGCACTCTAGATTAACTAGTTCGACCGGGCTGTTAGGCTCACTGTAGGAAAACAGCGCCTTGTGCCGCTGGTGGAAGGATTCGCGCAGGGCCGCCAGGCTGCTACGGTCGAGCCGGTCGCAGCTCAGTTCGACGCTGCACTCGTGGATCTGTCCGAGGTAACGAATCTCCAGGCTGTACTGGCATTCAATACGATTGTCACCACCGAAACCATCGTCTCGCAGGTTCGTCATACCACGCTCGCGTAACTGCTGCAGGGCCTGGTTTAGTTGCTCCAAATCGACGAACTCGTCATCCAAACGCATCGGCAAAGTAGTCAGCTGATCATAGCGGATGTCAGAGAGAATCTGGCCGAAGGCGCACAGCCCCGAAGCCACCTTGGGAATCAGCACAACCTTGCTGCCGATTTCCTCAGCTAGTCGCATCACGTGCATGCCCGCTGCACCACCGGCACCGATCAGGGCGAAGTCACGGGGATCATAACCACGCTCAATGGACACGCGGCGGATACCACTAACCATGCTCAGGTTAACCAGGGTAATGATACCGACGGCCGCGCGCTCGACACTGATACCCAGCGGTTCGGCAATTTTACTGCGGATCGCATCGATCGCGGCTTGTCGATTTAGACGGATGCTGCCACCGAGCAGTGCACCATCAGCCAGATAACCGAGCGCCAGGTTAGCATCGGTTACAGTCGGCTCGACCCCACCCTTTCCATAACACACAGGCCCGGGGTTAGCCCCGGCACTGCGTGGACCGACCTGGAGCATGCCGAAGTCGTCAAGGTGGGCGATCGAGCCACCGCCGGCGCCAAGGGTTTCCACCTGAATCATTGGCACGCCGATACGGTAACGGAGGAAGTCGCTGTCTTTGCTGAAGTTGGTGCGACCGCCTTTGCTAAGAGTGATGTCGAACGAGGTACCACCCATATCGACGGTGATTACGTTGTCGATACCGAATGGCTGGGCCACGCACAAGCCGGCTTGCGGGGCAGATGCCGGACCGGAGTTGATCGCGTTGACCGCCCGCTCACGCATTACCACGCCAGGAGCCAGACCTCCGTTGGACTGGAAATAGCGGGTAGGCTGCTGCGCGCCCAGCTCCTCGAACAGCGCGTCGATGCGTTCGATATAACGACCCATCACTGGGCTAAGGTAGGCGTTGACCACGGTTGTCGAGGTGCGTGTGTATTCGCGAATCTGCGGGAACACCTCGTGGCCGCTGCAGACAAATACGTCAGGTAAAGCCGCACGCACCATAGCCATAGCGCGCTGCTCGTGACTAGGGTTGCGCACCGACCAGACGAAGGAGATCGCCACCGCCTGCACCTGTTGTTCGCGGAAGTAGTCGATGGCGGCATGAATCGCCGCCTCGTCTAGCGGGCTGAACTCGCTGCCGTCACTGATAATACGCCCGCCGATTGGACGGCGCAGGTGGCGCGGCACTAACATATGCGCCGGTGGATAAGTGGCGTCATAGCGATGGCCATCTTCTTTGTGGCCAAGGCGAATTTCCAGGCTGTCTTCATGGCCATCGGTACACAGCAGGCCCACCTTGACCCCGGTCTTTTCGATCAGTGCGTTGAGCGCCAAAGTCGTCCCGTTGATGCACAGATCGCAGTCGGCAATGATCTCGGCTGGTGTACGGCCGAGGGCATCGGCGATTTGCGCCAGACCGTTGCGTATGGCCAGGGTGCCGTCATGTGGGGTGGACGGCGCCTTGAACAACTGCACGTTGCCCTGATGGTCGGCGAGGATGAAATCAGTGAAGGTGCCGCCGGCATCGATGCCCAGGCGATATTGTTGTTTGCTCATTTTCGAATTCTCTGCATTGCTCAAAGGGGCTGTGCTCAGTGCGCGGCTCGGTGTGCGTGGGTTGCGGCTTCATCGAGTTGGCCGTTGCCGTCAATCACTACGCCGTATTCAAGGCGCGCGCCGTCAATCGAGACCAAGCCGTTGCGCACATCGGCTAGAACCGTGGCCAGCGGACGACGTAGTGGGTCGCCATAGCCACCACCGCCCGGGTTGACGTTGATTACGCGCTCACCTGGTTGTGCGGTCAGCAGAGTGTTCTGGATGTAATGGTCTTCCTCACCGTCGACATGTCTATGGATCAAGCGGCCGAGCTTGGGCTCGAGCAGAACATTCTTCGCCCCTGCCGCACCGGCGGTAGGCAGCTGCCGGCCCTCACCGAAACCGACCACGGTCATGGCGTGCTTCAGCGGCTCGAGCTCCAGGCGAGTACCAGAGCCACCGCGGAATTCACCGGCGCCACCACTGTCGGTCATCAGGCTGTAGCGGTGTATCAGTACCGGATAGGAGTACTCAAGCAGTTCGATATCGCCGGACATCAGCGCGCCGAAGCAGCACAGCGGGCCGCAAGCAGGCCAACCATCCATAGCCTTGTTAGCGCCAGCGCCGGAGATGACCGAGGCCAGCACCATGGTCACATATTCATCGTTGTTGTTGCGTGGGTCGTGCCCAGCGATATTGATCCCGCTGGCATGCCCCCAGGAGGCGGTCACACGCTCCGGAGCCGCCTGTTCAAGGGCCAGACGCACGGCATCGGCGAGGGTTTCCATCGGAGTAGTGGTGCTGTTGACGTGCGGTGCCGGCTCCTGGGCGTTGCACAGAGTACCGGACGGGCCAAGGTCTACACTCACGCAGCGATAGAGGCCTTCATTGTAGGGCGGTGGCACCTGGGCGAACATCATCAGTCCGAGGTAAACCCCGGAGATCGAATTGCCCGCGTAGGAGTTGATGAAGTAAGGCACCTGCGGCGGGCTCTCTATCAGAACGTGCGCCTCGTCGCCGCGAATTTCCACCTGGGCAGTGATCGACAATTCTCCCAGACCATGACCGGAGTCTTCGAGAATGGCAGTGCCGCTGTAGAAACCGTCTGGCACATCACGCAACAATGCGCGCATATGACGGTCTGCCATATCTTTCAGCTCGGTAATGCACGCTCGGACCTGGTCGACGCCATAGCGATCGAGCAACTCGATCAGGTGACGCTCGCCCACGCTGCAAGCACCGTACTGGGCATTCAGATCGCCTTCTTGATAGGCGCGGGCGCGCATGTTGGTCAGCAGCAGGTTGATTACGTCTTCCCGGCGCTGGCCCTGGGCCCACAACTTGACAGGCGGGATGCGCAGGCCCTCTGCGTAGATTTCTTTTGCGTCCGGGTTGTAGCCGGCCGGTACCGGGCCGCCAATATCGGTCAGGTGGCCCTTGCAGACCGTCCAGAACACCAGCTCGCCCTTGTAGAACACCGGTTTGTACATGCAGCAGTCGAGGATATGACTGCCCATGTAGGCTGGATCGTTATGATAAATAACATCGCCCTCGGCAATCTCATCACCGAAGAAGCCAGCAACGCATTTCATCGCTGGGATAAGCGAACCGAGATGAATAGGAATGTCCTGGCCTTGCAGGATCATTTCCGGGAGGTGATCGAAGAGTGCGTTGGAATAGTCGTGGGCGAGGTTGAACACGCTCGAGCGACTGGTCTTTTCCAGCGTCAGGGTCATTTCTCGCTGGGCTGTTTCGAGCGCACCGCGCACGACTGCCAGGGTGATCGGGTCTACTGTGTTCATGGGTCACCACAAATCTTGTTTTTGTCTGGGGAGGCGTGACGGATGTCTTGCCCACATCGCTAAGCTACGCGCGGGCCTAGCGGCTGGCTTGTCTTCAAGCGCACCGTTTTTTGGCCTGAAGTGAACTGTTTCTACTGGTGCATCTACTCAAGATCTAATGCCGGGAGGCCGGAACGCTGCGATCGGGTAGGAGGCGGCCTCACGGCCGCCGTCCTCCCACACCACCGTGCGTACGGTTCCGTACACGGCGGTTCAGGCCATGCGGTTAAGCCGATTGATCGTATCCAGTATCGAGACCAGTCCAAGTCTGTCCCATAGCTTCTTCGGCAGCGCCTGATTCATATGCGGCGCTCCTGAGTTCCACCACGGGCCTCGGCCATTGAAGGCCGACTTGCAGGCACTCTCCTCGCTCAATCCCAGGCGCATCAGGTTGCGCGCCCTCGTAGAGGGCTGCTTCCATTGCCGCCAGATGACACAGCGAAGTTTGTGCCTGACCCAGCCATCCAGCTCTTCCAGTGGACGCTTGCTCTGGCTGAGCTTGAAGTAGCCTGCCCAGCCTCGCAGCACCGGGTTTACCCGCTCGATGACATTCGCCATCTTGTGGCCCCGCACCCCTCGCAGCAGTTCCCTGAGACGGTCGCGCACACGGCGCAGGCTCATGGTTGCCACTCGCAGTCTAGGCTGCGAGTGCCAACTCATCCCATACCCCAGGTAGTCGCATTTCCACGACCCAGCCACGCGACTCTTGTCCCGATTCAGTCTCAGTTTCAGACGGTGATTCAGGAACCGCTCGACACTGGCCAGCACTCGTTCGCCAGCACGCGGACTACGGACATAAATGTTCGCGTCATCGGCATAGCGCACGAAGCGATGGCCTCGCCGCTCCAACTCACGGTCGAGTTCATCGAGCAGGATGTTCGACAGCAACGGCGAAAGCGGGCCGCCTTGCGGCGCCCCCTCCTGCCGATGGCTGACAACCCCGCCCGACATGACGCCCGCTTCGAGGTAACGGCGGATGAGTCTGAGCACCTGTTTGTCTTCGACATGGCGCTCAACACAGAACATCAGGATGTCGTGGTTGACCCGATCAAAGAACTTCTCCAGATCGAGTTCCACGCAACACCTATGACCCGCCGCCACATGGGTGCGGGCCATCTCGACAGCCTGGTGAGCGCTTCTGCCCGGACGGAAGCCGTAGCTATAGTCCGAGAACAGCGGATCGAAGATCGGCGTGAGCTGTTGCAGCAGGGCTTGCTGGATCAGGCGATCCACGACACTGGGAATGCCCAGTTGCCGCATACCGCCCTGCGGTTTGGGAATTTCGACCGCCCGCACTGCCTGGGGATGGTATTCACCTGCCAGCAGCCTGACCTTCAGGATGGGCCAATACTGTTTCACGTAGCCTGCCAAGTCGGCGACCGTCATGCCATCGGCACCCGGCGCCCCCTTGTTGCTGACCACGCGCTGATACGCACGCTTGAGATTCGCCGGTGCAAGCACCCGCTCCATCAGCGTGTCCGGCTCCGCGTTCATCCACGTCACCGACGCCGCCGATACCTCTGCGCTGTCAGGCGTCATCCTCGGCCTCTGGCCGGGACTCGGGGTGACAGTCTTCTCTTGGAGAAATTTCTGCATTTCGGTTATCGACGAGACGCTGACGCCTACTGGCGGCATGACCTGTTCGGCCCTTGATGGCGTGGTTGACCGCCACTTACTACGGCCTCGGCTGACTTCTGCACGCCCATCCCGTCGCCTCTCGACAATCGGTAGCACAATGGCAAGCGTACAGATCTCCCAGGGTAATTCGCGCGACCTTCCTGCTTATGCCTGTCGGATCTACGTCGCAGCGTTCCGTGCAAGTATCGGGCTTTGGCGATTATGGCCACCTCACCCCGCTGCGCCGCCTCATCCGCTTCCTGTTCGTCAGGCCAGCATTTTGCCTCGGGCGTCCTTCAGATTCGCAGTCACCCGCGACACCCTTGCCTTCAGCTAACACTTCCCCTTGCCGGGTGTGTAGAGGACTTTCACCTCCAAGTCGCCAGGCTCACCACCACAGTGAACCCGACAGCGCCAGTCACGGCGCTACGCGCCATGCCTGGCGCACCATAAAAAAACGCCAGCACATGGCTGGCGAAAATAGGAGCGTGAGTGGTTGCTAGGGGCGCTTATTGCCTCAGAAGTAGTAACCGATATTGGTATACAACTGGTTTTCCCAGCGTTCGCTACCGCCGGCGCCCAGGCTCTGGGTGTAGCTACCGCCACCGATGTAGGGATCGTGCTTGCCGTGCAACCACTCGACGGCGATCCATAGGTCTTTCAGCGAGAAAGATGTGCCAAGGATGAAGCGCTGGGAATCCTCGAAGCTGGACTCATCCTTGTCGAACAGGCTGTAGTTACCGTAAACCTTGACACCAGAGAACCACCCGAGTGAGCCAGGAATGTCATAGCTGAGGTCGGCTACATAGAGGTTACCCTTGGCGGCAACGTTAAAGGTGCCGTCGAAGCTGCCGAAGCTAACCAGCTTGTCTCTGCCGGGATTCTCCGGGCTCATGTCCTGGCGAGTGGCTTGCAGTTGCACGCCCCAGGGGCCATTCTTGCCCGAGTAGTGGACTGCTAGGGCATTTCGGCGGCCGCTATCACGACTGTCCTGGTTCTGCAGCGTCGAGGTCAATGCCGAGGCGCCGATCTCCGACTGCCAGCTCCCAAGCTTTAGGTTGCGGGCCAGACGCCCGACTAAGATGTCGCGCTCGTGGTTATCGCTGCCGTCGACGACGTAGTCATCTGCCGTAGCAACACTGGTTGCATAGGTCCGCCCGCCGCGGCTTGTACCTTGACCCTGATCAGCCGGGCTTAGGTAGTAAGCGAGTTGGAAGTTCCAGTCATCCTGCTGCTGGATGTATTTAACACCAAGGTTCGCAATGTCTTCCAGGCCGATCACGCTGCCCAAGGTCTCGAAGAAAGTGCTGCCGGCATAGGGCAGCAGGCCGAACGGAATCTTGTTTAGTCCCACCTGAATCTGACGCGACTCATCGAACTTGTAGCCGATCCATGCATATTCGGCGAAGGCGATGTCACCGATCTTGTCGGTATAGTCGAAAGGGTAAGCGTCGCCATAGAAACGGTATTTAGCCGCGCCGATCCAACTATCGGAGTTGTAGGTAGCGGTGAGAAAGGCAGTATCGAAACTCAGCTTCTCGATATCCCGGTCGGGGTCGTAGTCGATACGCGCACGCACGGCGCCGCCAATGTCCAAGTTGTCATTGATAGCCACCGCACCTGCGGGTAGCGCGAGCGATGCCAACAATGGAAGTAATATGAGAGTTGCTTGTGGGTGCAGGTTGATCATTTTCATGGATTGGCTCTTAGCATTGTTAGTCTTTTTTTCAGCTACGCAGCACTAAGCCGCTGCGGTGTTGCGGCTTAGTTTTGGATCGGGTTTGGTAGCTGCAGCAAGTTGCCGGAGCCGAATACATCGGCCCGGTGGGCGCCGATATTGGTTTCAGCTGCAGCTGGTGCGGACAAACCAGCTGCGTTTGGCGCTGTTGAGTAGCAGCCAGTAGCTGGCGAACGCGCAGACAAAGGTCACCGGCGCTGAGAAGGTCGCCAGCGTTGCTCCGCCGAAATTCAGCAGCACTATCCCCAGGCCAGCGGCAAAGAACCAGGCGATCAAGCCGCACGGGTTGAAGGCGTTGACTCGTTCGAGAGCGAATTCAATATTGGCCTCGAACAGCTGGGTATATTTCGGCGAGAAAATATGCGCCAAAGCGATCGCTACCCAAGCCACTACAAAGATGCTCTGGTATGCCAGGGCTTGCAGAATGTAGCTGAACACATTGAGCAACATCATTGTGTAGACCACGATGCCAACTACTACGGCCCATGCCATATAAGGCACAGCCGCCAAGCCAAAACGGCCGAAGAACGCATGCATGTTGCTAGCGGCCATGAAGAAATTTGCGGTATTGATACGGGTCTGGCTGACCCAAACGAACAACAACCCCCAGATACCCATCAGCTCGACAATGGCCAGCACCACCGAGACCTCAGACAGGCCGCCCTCTGTGGGAATGGTGGCGGCGAGAAAGATGCCGACCAGACCGTTAATAAGAAAGGTGAAGATATAGAATGGTAGGCCGAAGTTAAATTTAGCGTGGTAGCTGGCGTCCTGCTTACGACCGAAGCGTGCGTAGTCCCAGGTGTACATCATGAGAATCCACACTCCCATGAAATAGGTGAAACAGTCCCACCAGCCATTACTTACTGGCCCGCTCTCAGGCCCCATTTCCAACCAGGCAGAACTGTAGCCGTATTCACCGACGGCCATCGCTACTACGGCAATCAGACCAATCAGGTAGAGCGGCAGCAGCACGCCATTGAACTTATCCAGCCAGGTCTGCACGCTACCGAACACCAGTGGCACGCTGTATAGCACCACTATTAGGTAGGCTTGATTGAGCGTGATGTCGGACACGTAGTGTTGGATAGCAATGGCGATCACCGAGCCTTCAAACACGCTGTAGTAGATCGCCGTGGCGAAGAAAATCAGGGTGGCCAGTGCTGCGCCGGCGCGTCCGAATAGCACCCGGGAGAAGAGTGCGACCGATAATCCGGTCTTAATGGCGTAGCGGGCAATGACCCCGTTGATGGCCGCATAAGTTACGACCGACAAGAGTAAGCCGATTATGGCATTCATCGTACCAAAGCTCATTGCCAGGGTGGCGGACACCACCAGCCAAAACATAGCACTGCAGATGGCCCACCAAGCCATCGTCAGTGAGCCTTTGCTCATGCGGTGTTCTTCCGGAACCGCGACGGTGCTGTAGTCGATACTATCGACCTGTTTTTTGATGTTTCCGGCCATGGCTCTTCTCTTGTTTTTGTAATGAGTGGAGTCATGATCATAAGTACTTCAGGCGGGCGACCACTTGCTGCTGAGCGCACTCTCTTTTGTCATACCTGAAGCTTCTTGCTCTCTGGGAGATGGCCCACCCAGACGAAACTCCTCCAGCGGAAAGCGATGAGAAAATCTCTCAGGCTGTCCAAGTCAGAATAAAAGACCTCAATGACGCTATGGCTTACATCTCTTTCCGAGAGAGCGTTATTAGCGAGCGAGTCACCTAACAACACCTACACTCAGCGTGATAGCCAGACAGACAACATAGCGCTTAAACGTTTCAAGCCAGTAGGACTACAAGCAAAGCACTCAATGACGGGCTCGAGGCCGATTCAATCTCGGCACAACCACCCTAAGCCAGCAACCAGCACTACATGCTACAAGAAGTCAAAACCGGGTACAAAACCGGGTACAAAGAATAACGAAAACAACCAGAATGCCTAAGCTCAAACGCTCAAGCATCAGACTTACCGCATAACGTGTAACTTTATTCAGAACAAAGCACTACCCAAGAAAAAGCCGCGTTTAGACGCGGCTTTTTTGTGCCTTTTTTTTCATGGATTAAACCAGCACAACACATGCTACGGCGGCTCGTTACCTCACACCCGATACTTGCGCCGATTGAAGAACATCGAAGCCCCCGCCCCCACTACCGCGATTGCAAAGATCCCGACATCAATGCTGCCAATATAGAGCGGCAGCACAAACATCACGCAAAAGCCCAAACCGACCAGAGCAATACCCAGCCATTTCCTGAGTACATAGCTCCTTACGCAACTGTATAGCAGCAGCATCCCCACGCCTGCCAACGCATATTGAATGTAGAGACTCATGGGCCTATGCCCCTTGTGACTTGATGATCATGGAGGACACGGAACGCTGCGGCCCGATGCCGCCACTGACTTGAGCGTCCAGACTGACGATCACATCGCCAGCGTGATAGGCCTGACACTGAAACGGATGAGCGCTGAGGACAATGCCGTGATTGGCGGTAAATTGATTCCTGTCAAACTCCACTGTGCGCATCCTTAACGAATCCAGAAAGGCGCGAAGTGTCCATCAGGATTTGGGTTATCGCAAATCCGGATCGGTCCGCGTCAGACTTTTTTGCTCCGCGGCAGAAAGATCGCCAACACCCCAAGCAGCGGCAAGAACGAACACAAGAAATACACGTACTCAATGCCGTGAATGTCCGCCAGATGCCCAAGCAACGCAGCACCAATCCCGCCAAAACCGAACATCAATCCGAAGAACACCCCGGCAATCATCCCGACATTTCCCGGCACCAGTTCCTGGGCATACACCACGATCGCCGAGAAAGCCGAGGCCAGGATGAAGCCGATCACGACGCTGAGGATGCTGGTCCAGAACAGGTCGACATGCGGCAGGATCAGAGTGAACGGCGCTACGCCGAGGATCGAGAACCAGATCACCGCCTTGCGCCCGATCTTGTCGCCGATCGGCCCGCCGAAGAAAGTCCCCGCCGCTACCGCGCCGAGAAACAGGAACAAGTGCAACTGTGAACTCGCTACCGACAGGTCGAATTTCTCGATGAGGTAGAAGGTGAAGTAACTGGTGAGGCTGGCCATGTAGAAATACTTGGAAAACACCAGCAGCCCGAGTACCACCAGCGCACTGATCACACGGTTTTTCGACAAACCATGTGTCGCCGCCTGGCCTTGTTTGAGTTTGAACAGGCTCAAGTGATTGGCGTACCAGCGGCTGATCCGATAAAGCACGAACAGCGCAAACACCGCGAACAGCCCGAACCAGGCGACATGGCCCTGACCGAACGGAATGATGATCGCCGCAGCCAGCAAAGGACCGAAGGCTGAGCCAGCATTGCCGCCGACCTGAAACGTCGACTGCGCCAAACCAAACCGCCCGCCCGAAGCCAGCCGCGCCACGCGAGAAGCTTCCGGGTGAAAGGTCGAGGAGCCGATACCGATCAACCCTGCCGCCAGCAAAATCATCGGAAAGGTGCCGACCACCGACATCATCAAAATGCCGATCAATGTGCAGATCGTCCCGGCCGGTAATAGCCAGGGTTTGGGGTGCCGATCGGTGTAGTAACCGACCCACGGCTGCAACAGCGAAGCCGTCAGCTGGAACGTCAAGGTGATCAGGCCAACCTGGGTGAAGGTCAGGCCGTAGCTGGCCTTGAGCATCGGATAGATCGACGGCAGCACCGACTGGATCAAGTCGTTGATCAAATGCGCCAGCGCCACGGCGCCGATGATGCGCATGACCAAAGGGCTGCTTTGTGAAGTCGCGGATGCCGGCTGCGCGCCGGTCTGGACATTGCTGATAGCCATAAGAGTTTCCATACAACAGATGGGTGCACACGGGCAGGTGCGCCAATGTGCCATTTTTCGGTGCAACCGCGCCATCCCCTTAGCCTGCTAACGACCTCGTTTTCATTGTTGAAAAGGTGATAGCGCAACGCCATGGTCTGAATCTTGCCTTGGTAATCCGCTTCAACGCGGCCCCTTACAAAGGAGACCGAGAATGGGAAGTTTCGCTACAGAGCCGGCCTACAGAGCGGGCAAGGGTGAACTTTCGAGGCCTTTTAGAAGGGCACAGGTCGCGACCGCAACGGTTGCGACGCACGCCAATGGTGCGTGGTGTCCAGAGGAGTCATGGGGCATGCAGGCTTTTTTATCACCGGGGATCGGGTTGCTGGGGCGTTTTGGCTTCGCACGCAAATTTCAGCTGTTGTTTCTGCTGTTTATCCTGCCGTTGACGGGCAGCCTGTGGATGATCGGTCAAGACTATCGCGACAAACTGAACCTGATCTCCGGCGAACGTGCCGGGGTTCGGCAACTGCTCGCCCTGGACGCTCTGGATAATCTGCTCGCCGCTCAGCGTGATCGCGCGGCTCGCTGGCGCGCCACGGAAACCAATCGTCAGCCGACACCCGCGACGATCGCGGCGATGGCGGCTTTCGATACGGTTCAGCCCGCCGTCGCCCAAGCCACCATGGACCTCGGTAACGCACTGCAAACCGAAGGCGCCGAGGGCGAAACCCTGGCCCGTTTTCAAGCGCTGCAAAGCGCCCTCAACGGCCTGGACTCGAAAAGCCTGAGCAGCGTCGGTTGGTGGCCGGACGGTTACGATCGTTTCACCAATGCCTTGAGCGCTCTGCAAGCCTTGCGCGAACAGATTGCCATGGACAATCGCCTGACGCTGGCGCCGTGGCTGGAAACCTATCTGCTGACGCAGATCTCCACGCAGCACGCGCCGGACCTGATCGAACGCGTCGGCCGTCTCGCCAGCGTTGGTCAGGCCTCTGTAGTGTCCGGGCAGTTCACCCTGCAAAGTCGTCTGCAACTGCGGGACTTGCGCAGCCGCATCGGTGACGCCCGGGAGCAACTGGTCAAAACCGCCAGCCTGCTCGAAGCGCGACTACCCAGCGCATTGCAGGCCTGGGCCGGGCAATACCATGACAGCCTCAAGCACCTGGATGCCGAGTTGAAAGTCCTCGATGACGGTGTGTTCGGCGGCAGCATCAAGCTCAAGCCGGACGAGTTCGAACGCAGCCTCGACACCCTGCTCGCCGACCTCGCTTCGCTGCGTCAGCAATCGTTGGTGTCGCTGGATCAACGTCTGGACTATTACCACGGCTCTGCCATCCGCCAGTTCATCCTGGTCGCGAGCATTTTTGGCTGCCTGCTGCTGGCCGCACTGTACCTGTTCATCTGCTTGCAGGCCTCGATCCGTCGTAGCGCCAGCGGCATTACCCTGCTGGCCGAAGCCTTGCGCGACGGCAATCTGAGCCTGCAAGTACCGGTAGAAGGCCGCGACGAGCTGGCCGCCATCAGCACCGCCCTCAACGTCGCGGTGGTGCAACTGCGCAACAGCCTGCTGGGGGTTGATCATGAAACCTTGCAGCTGAGCAACGCGGTGCGCACCCTTAACCATCACTCCAGCGGCGCCTTGGGGGAAGTCGAAGCCCAGCAGTTGCAGATCAGCCAGATCGCCGCGGCAGCCACGCAATTGGCGGCGACCTCTCAAGGCGTCGCCCAGAGTTGCGAACAGGCCTCCGGCAGCGCTCAGCATACCCAGCGCATTGCCGCCGACAGCAGCCGTGACAGCCTGCGCACGACGGCGAGTATTCAGCAACTCAATCAGCGTTTGAACGATACCGCGGCAGCATTGGGCCGGGTCAGTGAGCAAGGACAGCAGATTCAGTTGGTGGTGGACACCATCCGCGGGGTTGCCGAGCAGACGAACTTGTTGGCACTTAATGCCGCCATCGAGGCCGCTCGCGCCGGTGAGCAAGGTCGTGGCTTTGCGGTGGTGGCCGATGAAGTGCGCAGCCTGTCGCAACGCACCCAGTCCTCCACCGCGCAGATTGCCGGGACTGTCGACAGCCTGCGCAACACCGTAAACGAAGCGGTGAGCCTGATGGAAGCCGCTTGCGGCCAGGCTCAGTCCGACGCCCAGGCCGTCACTGGCCTCGGCGAACGCCTGGGGGAAATCGCCAGTGCCGTGCAGAGCGTCACCGATACCCTGGCGCAGATCGCCACAGCGGTCGACGAGCAAGCGACCACCGCCGACGAGGTCAGCGGCAATATCCAGCAAGTCGATCAGGCGGCAGTACGCTTGCTCGAAGGCGCACGGGCGGTGAACCTGGCAGCGGACACCTTGAGCCAGGGCAGCAAGGCCTTGAGTGCCAATACCGGGAGATTTCAGCTCAGTTGACGCCCTCCCCTGGCCCGTTTTTTCGGGTCAGGCGGATAAGCGGTTGAAAGCGTAGAGAAATATTTTAGATTTACGCTTGACACATCTCCGTTACGAGCCAATAATGCGCGCCACTTGGCTACATAGCTCAGTTGGTTAGAGCATAGCATTCATAATGCTGGGGTCCGGGGTTCAAGTCCCTGTGTAGCCACCAAGTACTAAAAACGGCTTACCGAAAGGTAGGCCGTTTTTTTATGCCTCGAGAAAAGTGCTCCCTGTCCACAGGGCGGTTAGTCCCCACACTTCGCGGTTCTCTCCTACAGTTAACGCCAAAGCTAAACGCAGAGAGACCACCCTATGTACTGGGGCCTGGACGAGATCATTGTGTTTTTCATCGCGGTCGCCATTTTCTGCGTGGTGCTGGAACTCGCTTTTCGTCTCGGCCGTCATCACCGAACCCACAGCAGTGATTCGGCCCGATCCCACCTCACCGTTTTGCAAACCGCCCTCCTCGTTTTGCTCGCGTTGTTGCTGGGTTTCAACTTCGCCATGGCCACTTCACGTTTCGAAGCGCGCAAGACACTGATTCAAGATGAAGTCACGGTAATCGGCTCGACCTATCTGCGAGCGAAGTTGCTGCCACCTGAACTGCGCGGGAAGGTGACAGCGCTGCTCAAGGAGTATGTCTCGGCGCGGATTGAGTACCTGCGCGCCGGCACGGACGAGAAACTGCTGAAGGCGGCCAGCGCATCGTCGCGGACGATCGAGGACCAGTTATGGAATCTGGCCACCGCCGCCGAGGCCCAGGGCGAAGCGACAGCCGCCATGAACCTGATGATCCAGTCGTTGACCGACGTCTACAGTGTCAATGAAAAGCGTCGCGCCGAGCAGGACAATCATGTCCCGGCAACCGTCATCAATCTGCTGTTCGTGGTGGCCATCGGCGCGTTGGGTTTGATCGCTTACAGCTATGGCCTGGGCCACCGTCGACGGCACGGCTCGACGGCCATCTTCGCGGTGCTGATTGCCATGGTCTTCACCCTCATCCTCGACCTGGATCAGCCCCGCAGCGGCTTCATCCGCGTAGGCGAAGAAAGCCTGCTGCGGTTGCAAGAGAATTTGAACCGCACGAGTTCGGGCAAAGAGAGGCCACGTCCGCGCCAATCCCGTCAGGAACGCATTGCCGACAATGCTGGCAACGCCCGCCCCCAGATCTGCCAGGTCCGCAGCCAGACCATCGCCTGCCAGTCACTGTCGGCGGGATAGAACTGCTCAATCAGATTCAATTTGATACGTCCCGCACTCGATCACAAAGTGGCATCGACCGCACCTGCGGCAGCGCGCGTGGTTTGCGTCGCTTCCGTTCGGCCGATAAAGTCCCCTGATCTTTCCCACGGACGGAGTGCCCCCACGTGTTCTCAGCCTTTCACTTGAGCCGCTATCGCCTGTCAGCCTTTTCGCTGATCGCCGCAGCTTTAACCCTCGCAGCCTGTAGCGCCCCGACCACTTCAACGTTGCCTGTCGCGCCCGAAGCCGCGTCAGGTTATCGCGCCGACCTGCAGACCCAATACGCCTCGAAACACATGGCAGCCGCGGCCAATCCGCTGGCGGCCGAGGCTGGGCGGGAGATGTTGCGTCAGGGTGGTTCGGCAATCGATGCCGCGATTGCGATGCAAGCCGTGCTGACCCTGGTCGAGCCACAATCTTCAGGCATTGGCGGTGGTGCATTTATCGTGCTTTGGGATGGCAAGGCGGTGCGCACTTATGACGGTCGCGAAACCGCTCCGGCCGGCGCCACCGAGAAGCTATTCCTGCAAGTCGACGGCAAGCCGATGCCGTTCACCCAGGCGCAGATTGGCGGTCGTTCAGTCGGGACACCGGGCGTGATGCGGGCCCTTGAGTTGGCCCATCAGAAACACGGTCGTCTGCCCTGGGCACAGCTGTTCGAACCGGCGATCAGACTCGCGGATCAAGGTTTCGCCATCTCGCCACGCCTACACCAGTTGATCGCTTCGGATTCGTCCATTCGACGCTCGCCGGACATGGCCGCCTACTTCCTGAATGCCGATGGCAGCCCGAAAGCAGCAGGCACGCAATTGAAAAACCCGGCGCTGGCGGCTGTGTTCAAACGCATTGCCAAGGAAGGACCGGATGCGTTGTACAAAGGCCCCGTTGCACAGGAAATCGTCGCCAAGGTTCAGGGCCACGCCAACCCGGGCAGCCTGTCGCTGAACGACCTCAACGGCTACAGCGCCAAGGAGCGCGCGCCGCTGTGCACCGACTACAAACGCTGGCAGGTCTGCGGCATGCCGCCACCGTCGTCGGGCGGAATTGCCGTGGCGCAGATCCTCGGCACCTTGCAGGCCCTGGAAACCCGTGACCCGCGTTTTGCCCTGGCGCCGCTCAAACCGGTCAAGACCAACAAACCTGCGGGCATCGAACCAGCGCCTGAAGCCGTGCACCTGATCTCCGAGGCCGAGCGCCTGGCTTACGCCGACCGCGCGCTGTACGTGGCCGACGCAGACTTCGTGCCTGTGCCCGTCAAAGGTCTGGTGGCCCCTGCGTATCTGGCCGACCGCGCGGCCCTGATCGGCGATCGCAGCATGGGCACCGCCAAACCCGGCACCCCGCCAGGCATTCAGGTCGCCTACGCACCGGACCGCTCGCCGCTGCGCATCTCCACCTCGCAAGTGGTGGCGGTGGATGACGAAGGCGGCGCCGTGTCCATGACCACCACCGTGGAATCCGCGTTTGGCTCGCACCTGATGGTTCAGGGTTTCCTGCTCAACAACCAGATGACCGACTTCTCGTTCATCCCCGAAGAGAATGGCCAAAAGGTTGCCAACCGCGTCGAACCCGGCAAACGCCCCCGCTCCTCCATGGCTCCGACCCTGATTTTCGACCGCCAGAGCGGCGAATTCCTCGCCACCATTGGCTCCCCCGGCGGCTCGCAGATCATCGAATACGTCGCCAAATCCACCATCGGCCTGCTCGACTGGAACCTCGACCCACAAACCGCCATCAGCCTGCCCAACTTCGGCAGCCGCAACGGCCCGACCGAACTGGAACAGGGGCAGTTCAGCCCGGCGCTGATTCAGACGCTGAAAGACAAAGGCCACAACGTGAACGAGATCGACATGACCAGCGGGACCCAGGCGATTGTGCGGGTCAAGGATGCGCAAGGGAAAACGTCGTTGGCGGGCGGGGCCGATCCGCGGCGTGAGGGGGCGGCGTTGGGGGATTGAGTCTTACGTGGTAAATGAGCAAGGGCTTACCGGGAGGTAGGCCCTTTTTACGCCTGATAAACCTGATTCAGCCTAGCGAGAGATCTTCACCGCCTGTCGCGCCTGATGCTTCTCCAGCGCCAGGTCGATCAAACGGCTGACCAACTCGCTGTACATCATACCGGCGGCCTGCCATAGCTTGGGGTACATGCTGATGCGGGTGAAGCCGGGCAACGAGTTGATCTCGTTGATCAGCACTTCGCCGCTGTCGGTCAGGAACACGTCGACCCGCGCCAGCCCGGAACAACCCAACACCTGGAATGCCTCGACGGCCAGGGCACGGATGCGTTCACTGGCTTCGATGCTGATGTTTGCCGGCACCACCACTTCCGCCGCTTGAGCGTCAATGTATTTGCTGTCGTAGGAATAGAATCCGCTGCGCACCACGATTTCGCCGCAACCGCTGGCGATGGCGTCTTCGTTGCCGAGCACCGCGCACTCAATCTCGCGGCCACGGACGGCGGACTCGACCAGAACTTTCTCATCGAACCCCAAGGCCAGCTCCACCGCTGCCGCGTACTCGGTTTCATCATTCACCTTGCTGACGCCCACGGAAGATCCCTGGTTCGCCGGTTTGACGAACAGCGGCAAGCCGAGTTTGCCTTGCACCTCGGCGAACCCGGTGCGGGGCGCGGTGGCGCGGGTCAGGGTGACGAACGGCGTGACCGCCAACCCGGCGTCACGCAGCAGGCGCTTGCTGATGTCCTTGTCCATGCAGACGGCCGAACCAAGCACATCGGAGCCGACAAACGGCAGGTCGGCCATGCGCAGCAAACCTTGCAGGCAACCGTCTTCGCCCAAGGTGCCGTGGACGATCGGGAAGATCACATCGACGTGTCCCAGCATTTCCTGACTGGAGGTTTCCACCAATTGTTGACTGGCCTTGCCCGGCACGACGGCCAGTTCACGGTTGGATTGGTTAAGGGCAATCAACGCCGGGTTTTCCTGGTTGAGCAGGAAGTTCGAAGGGTCATTCAGGTGCCAGTGGCCTTGCTTGTCGATGCCGATCAGCACCGGCTCGAAGCGCGAACGGTCCAGGGCATCGACGATGTTTTTCGCCGATTGCAGTGACACTTCGTGTTCAGCCGAACGGCCGCCAAAAATAATACCTACCCGCAGTTTGCTCATTCAGAACTCCTCAACGATTGGCCACCAGATGCGCGCCGAACAGCAGATAGCAACTGCCGGCGAAGCGATCCAGCCATTTACGCGAACGATCATAAGCACCCGCCACCCGCCGGCTGGCGAACAGCAGCGCCACGCTGCAATACCAACTGAATGACAAGGTCGCCATGGTCAGCACGGCCAGCGCCAGCAACATCGGTGGCGGCGAGGCCGGCATGGCCGTAGCGAAAATTGTCGCAACGAACAGCGCGGCCTTGGGATTGGTCATGTTGCCCACAAAGCCCCGGCCATAAGCCGAGAGCAGCGTGCGACCGGCGACATTCAGCGAGCCGTTATCGCCCGGCACACTCGGTGGTTTGCGTTTGAACTGCTTCAAACCCAGATAGATCAGGTAACAACCGCCGGCAATCTTGAAGCTCAGGTAGAGCGTCGGCGCTGCGCTGAACAGCGACTTGATGCCCAGACCACCCGCCAACCCCCAAAGCACCGTGCCCGTGGCCACGCCGAGTGCGGCGACGACCCCGTGGCGCCGGGAGCAACTGGCAGCCAGTTGCGCGGTGTTGAAGAAGTTCGGCCCCGGCGTCACCACCGCAACCGTCCACAACAGCGCCAATGACAACAACGGGGCAGCGTAGCTCAGGTGGGATATTTCCATGATGTGGAGCGCCTTCGTGGCTTAAAAACATGCAACACCTTGCAACATTAGTCGGGTTATTTCTACCGGCCGGGTGATTCGATCGGCAGCAGACAGGCGGTTGGTCAGTGGGGTAACGTGTTCAGCATTGAGTTCAAGGCAACACCACCATGGCCAAGCACACGCCTCCCATCGATTGGTTCCACCGCGCGCCCGACGTTGGCGGGCTTCAGCGTTTCGAGGCGTTTTTTGCCGGACACGGCTACGACCTTCACCGTCACGATACCTACGCCATCGGCCATACCCTGGCCGGCGTGCAGAGTTTTCAGTACCGCGGCGGCTGGCGCCACAGTCTGCCGGGCGGGACCATGGTGCTGCACCCGGACGAAGTTCACGATGGCGAAGCCGGCACCGAGACCGGGTTCCAATATCGAATGATGTACATCGAGCCGGCGCTGATCCAGCAGATGCTCGGCGGCCAGCCGTTGCCGTTTATCAAGACCGGCCTGTCGGCCGATCCACGTTTGTTCGCCGCCACCGCCGTGCTGCTGCGAAGCCTCGATTGTCCCCTCGATCCTCTGGAAGAGCAGGATGCGCTGTTCGATCTGGCCCAAGCCTTGAACAGTGTTTCCGGCGTGCCTGCCACACGCCAGAGCTTCGACTACGTGGCCGCCGAACGCGCGCGCGAATTCATCCACAGCGCACTGGATCGCACCGTGACGCTGGAAGAACTGGCGCAACACAGTGGTCGCGATCGCTGGAGCCTGTCGCGGGATTTTCGCCTGTTGTTCGGCACCAGCCCTTATCGATACCTGACCATGCGCCGCCTCGACCTGGTCCGCTCGCTGTTGATCCAGGGCCAGTCACTGGTCAGCGCCGCGCTGATCGCCGGCTTCACCGATCAGAGCCACATGACCCGGCAATTCAGCAAAACCTACGGCTTGTCGCCGGCACGCTGGATGAAAATGCACCGCCGCTGAGCCACGCACAATCGTTCAAGAAGCTCACCGATACGCCGGCTATCGTGGATGCACGATCAAACCACGAGAGCTGCTGCATGAACGCTTACGAAAGCCTTAATTTCGCTGAGAAAATTTCCAGGATCGGGCCGTACTGGACGCCCAGGGTCATCGCCGAAATGAACGACTACCAGTTCAAGGTGGTGAAGCTGCTGGGGGATTTCATCTGGCACGATCACCAGGATACCGACGAAACCTTCATCGTCCTCGAAGGACAACTACGGATCGACTTTCGCGATGGCCACGTGCTGGTGAACGCCGGCGAAATGTATGTGGTGTCAAAAGGTGTCGAGCACAAACCGTTCGCCGAGCAGGAGGTGAAACTCCTGCTGATCGAACCCAAGGGTGTGCTGAACACCGGGAGCGAAGGTGGCGAGCGCACTGCGCAAAATGACGTTTGGGTGTGAAAGGCAGGCGGCTTACGGCGGCAAGGTTTTGCCGTCCGCTGGATCGCCGATTTTCAGGAAGTGCCGGCCCGCCCCATGGTGCAAGGTGCAAGGTGCGCAATGCATCTTGCCCTTCGAAGCGCCAGCGACCGTCACTGAACACTCGCTCGTCTGCCTGTGCGGGAATCACCTCAGCCAGAAACAGATCGTATTGCTGGTGCGATTCACGCCGCGATGGCAGGCATCAAGTCGCTAGCTGATTGGCAAACTGCCCGACCGCGTTCACCACTTTCTGAGCACCGTCCTGAATCTCGACAATCACCGTCCCCGCCTCTGCCGCCAGCGCCAGCCCCTGTTCAGCCTGGAGTTTGCCCTCGGTCATCAGCGCCACGGCGTTGCGCGCCATGTCCTGGTTCTGCCGCACCACGCCGACAATCTCATCGGTTGCCTGGCTGGTGCGCGAAGCCAATTGCCGGACCTCATCCGCCACCACCGCGAAACCACGCCCCTGTTCCCCGGCCCGAGCCGCTTCGATGGCCGCGTTGAGCGCCAGCAGGTTGGTCTGTTCGGCAATCCCGCTGATGGTTTTGACAATGGTGCCGATCACCAGCGACTGCTCGTTCAGCGCTTCGATGCCTTCCCCGGCGGTTTGCATGTGCGAAGCAAGGTCACGCATCACGTTGACCGCCTGAGTCACCACCGCACTCCCGCGCTGCGCGCTGCTGTCGGTTTGCTGCGAGGTGCTATAGGCAATGTTGGCGGCGTCGGCGACGGCTTGCTCCTGATTGACTTGATCGGTAATCACCGTGGCGAATTTCACCACTTTGTAGAGTTTGTTATTGGCATCGACCACCGGGTTGTAGGAAGCCTCCAGCCAGACCACGCGACCGTGGCTGTCGATGCGCTTGAAACGGGCAGCGACGAACTCCCCTGCGTTCAAGCGGCGCCAGAAATCCTGGTACGCGGTGCTGTTGTAATCCTCGGGTTCGCAGAACATGCGGTGATGTTTGCCCTGGATTTGCGCCAGGCTGTAACCCATGCCGCTGAGGAACCGTTCGTTGGCCGCCAGCACGTTGCCATTGAGGTCAAACTCAATCACTGCCGTGGAGCGCACAAGCGCGCCGATCAGGTTCTCATGCTCACGAGACGCCTCGATGGTGCGGGTCAGGTCACTGGAGTAAATCGAGAAGTGCTTGATCCGGCCGTCCGCGGACCGAACCGGCTGCACGATTGAGCGCAGCCAGGCTTCCTGGCCATTGCCGCGCAACAAACGCACCGTGCCGGCAAAGTGCTCGCCACGGGTCAACGCGACCTTGAAGCGCTTGTGGAATTCGTCCGACTTCACATGGGCCGGGACGATGTCTTCAATGTGTCGCCCTATCAGGTCGCTGCTTTTGTAGAGCATCTCGCCGATGAAGTTCTGGTTGACCGATTGAATCCGCCCATCGGCATCGAGGGTCAGGACCAGCATCTCGCTTTCCAGGCTTTCCTTCACTTGTTGAAGGCTGGAGAGTTCTTCGCGAAGAGCCGACAGCTCCTGCTTCAAGCGTTTGTTGAACATGGGATACACCGATGGACAGGGAAGAAAGCGGCATGCAGCCTAGCCATCGGCCTAAAGGATATTTTCTGAAGAGTGTTTCAGAGTTGTCCTACAAAAATAGTTAGGCATGTTGATGTGCGTCTTGTCGCCAGAAGCCTAATGGTTGTCGAACATCGTTTCTTCACAACATTTCCGGACATTAAACACCGCTCGACAGCACTTGTTGAAAACGGCTCAAGGTTACTTCCTGCAAGCTACAACACCTTGCGTCATTGCCTACGGCTACGCCAGAATCCGCCGGCTTGTGCGCCTTGGGGGCGGTCGGTAACTTGGTTCCTGTCACTGCCCATCAGTGATCGGGTTTAGTCGCCCGGCTAGTCATCAACGGTTGCACAAGTGTTATCCAGTCAGGTTCGCCTGCACTTGATGGTGGCTGTGCGCATGGCGCTTTCGGGCGCGCCGGGTTTTGGTGGCTTTACCGGTCGACTAACTTGCGCACAGCCGCCTCCTTTTCGTTTAGTCGCGAGATGGTCACGGCCCTACTATAGGAAAGTTACCATGTTCAAGGTCACACCCAATCCACCGGACACCGATCCGGCATCGCCCTACGAATCCCTCGATTCGAACAAGCTTCACGAAGCCGCCGAGCGCGCCCTCGACCATCACTTCCCGCCACCCGACCCCAAACCACCCAAACGTAGCGGCCAGCTCTTCAGCGTCAGCCCGGGCATCAACCCTGAAACCCTTCTCGCCAATGCCTCGGAAGATTTGCTGTCCATCAGCGCCATCGCCGCCAACCTCGCCGACGATGTGGACGGTTCCCGCCGCTCCGTAGCCCTGGCGCTCAGCCGAATGGCCGACGGTGTGCATTTGTTGGTGGAGAGAATGCTGGATCATCTGGATGACCCCGAGATAGCGGCGATTTTCGCCAAGCAACAAAGCCGCGTCATCTAATCCGCCACCCCATAAAAAAATGGGCACCCAACCTGGTTGGCGTGCCCATTCTTTTTTCCGCTCCCCCGCTACGCCGAAATGCGCCGACTGTCACTGAGCGCAGGGAGCCACGCGGCGGCTCCCGACATTAGGCATCCGCGCCCCGAAATACGCGGCACAGCTCACACCCACTGTCCCCATCACCGCGCAGAAGATCACGCAGATCCATGGGCTCCACGGCATCAGACCGATCAGCAACAACGGTGTGATACTCGCCCAGACGGCGTAGGCAATGTTGTAGGTGAAGGAAATCCCCGAGACGCGAATCCGTGCGGGGAACAGGCTAACCATCACCGACGGCACTGCGCCGACCACCCCGCAACCGAGGCCGGCCACCGCGTACGCCAGACCGACCCAGCTGCCTCCGATGATCAGGCAGGTATAAAGCACGCCAATACCCAAAGGCAGCAGCAAGCTATAGAACATCACCGTGCGCCAGGCGCCAATGCGGTCGACCAGCAGCCCGGCGAGCACACAGCCGATATTCAGAAAAACAATGCCCAAGGCACTCAGGGCGAAGGTGTGGCTGGCGGTCATGCCGAAGGTTTTCTGCATCATGGTCGGGGTGATCACCACGAACACCACCACCGCCGAGGTCAGTACGCAAGTGAGGATCATCGCTGGCAGCATGGCCAAGCGGTGTTCACGCAAGACCGTGCGCAGCGGCAGTTCGACGGCCGCATCACGTTGGGCCTGCATGGCCATGAACACCGGGGTTTCGCTGAGCCAGCGGCGTAGCCAGACGCCGATCACGCCAAACACGCCGCCCAGCAGGAACGGATAGCGCCAGGCGTAATCAAGGATTTCCGCCGGGGTGAATGCCTGCGCCAGAAAGGTCGCCGTCAGTGCACCGATCAGGTAGCCAAACGTCAACCCGGCCTGCAGGAAACCGAGGGCATAACCGCGATGCCCGACCGGTGCATGCTCGGCGACGAACACCCAGGCGCTCGGCACTTCGCCACCCACCGCCGCGCCCTGGAGGATTCGCAGCGCCAACAGCAGCAGCGGGGCGAAATAACCGATTTGCGCGTAGGTCGGCATGATGCCGATCAGCAGGCACGGCAGCGCCATCATCAGGATGCTCAGGCTGAAGACCTTCTTGCGGCCCAGTCGGTCGGCGAAATGCGCCATCAGAATCCCGCCCAACGGCCGCGCCAGATAACCGGTCGCGAAGATCCCGAAGCTTTGCAGCAGTCGCAGCCACTCAGGCATTTCCGGTGGGAAGAACAGCTGGCTGAGGGTCAGGGCGAAAAATACGAAAATGATGAAATCGTAGATTTCCAGCGCACCGCCAAGGGCCGCAAGGCCGAGGGTCTTGTAATCCGAGCGGGTGAACGGCGCCGGATGCGAGTGAGTGTTGGCAGTCATGAAAAGGACTCTGGCATAGGCAAAAACCAAGGCGTCCATGGTCTACGCAAACGCGCCAACGGACAACCCGTTAGACCAAAGTCCTAGACGCGTAAAATTTCGAAAAACGCCTGGATTTATCCTACGGACAGGTTCGATTGCGCCTGACATGAAACCCGGAGAGGTCTTATCTCCAACCTATAAATTGCTGAGTAAACTCCGACAGCTCACACACTTTTTAAAGCAAGACAGCACTGACCAAGGATGAACAAACACATGTCTTTAATTTCGAAAACGCTGGAAGAGATGATTAACGAGATTTACCAGGACGGTAGGGTTTCAGTCGTTGAGTATAAAAAGCTGCGTGATGACGCAGATCGCCGTATGGACGCTGTCGTCCGCGAGTTCGGCCAGCACAACAATTTGACCGCCCTTCAAAAAGCGATGGATGTAGTCATGCAATTGACGCAAACGTCCATCATCGATGCCAAAAAAGCCAAACTGACCGATACAGGAGAGGCCATCGTCAAGGATGCCGTATTGGCCCAGGTCGAGTACTTGCGCGCCGGTACTCACCTGGCACTAAAGCTGTTGTAACGCATCAATCTCCATCCGGCCCATAGACATCAAGCCCGGGCCGGACTCCATAACCGAGGGTTCCTGGCATCCAACTGCAGGTCTTACGCAAAAAAACTACTCGCAACCACTATTCTGTGTAACGCCGCTGATCCAGTATGGCGCGTACCCCAATCAACGGGACCACGCTGAAAAGGATCTGAGCATGTTCAAATTCGCAGCACTCACCCTCGCGGCCCTCACCCTGAGTGCCGCCGCCCATGCCGATATCGGCCTGAAGCTGGGCAGTACCGAACGCGTCACCCGCCTCTTCGCTTACCCCAACAACTGCAACGTGATCTGCTTTCGCAACTGGACGCTGGAGCAAACGGTCGAGCATTACCTGACCCAAAGCGTGCAGCGCGATGGTTACAGCGCGGCGAAAGTGCTGGTCAAAACCGATAATAATCAGCTCTACGCCGAAATCACCGGGGTACCCCGCAGCTACGAAAAACCGCTGGCGGCGTTACTCAATGCCGGTGATCTGGCCTATACCGGCGCCAGCAAGCTGAATGCCGATGGCAAGTGGGCATACAGCTGGTATCTGTTCCTGCCACTGGGCATGGCCCTGGAAAACCGCAAAAGCATTGAACTGCTGCACTTCCCACCCGACTATTCGCTGACCCAGGCTCAGGATTACCTGCGATCCGCCACCACCGATCGCTGGGCCACACTGTTGACTGTCAACGGAATTCCGGCCGACCAGACGCCGGGCTACCAGACCATCATCGACATTGCACCGATTGCCGCGCCATCCAACGCCGGCAAGGATCTGGAAGGCGTCTACGACTACTTCAAGGACTACCAGACCACCATGGTCAAGCAACTCAGTCAGAACGCCAGTGGTGCGGCGTTGCCGATGGTCGCCTTCGGCGCGCCGGTGCGTAACTGGATCAAGCAGCAATACGGGCCGACCGTGAACGTGCTGGGCCTGGTCAGTATCAGTCCGAGCGACGGGGTGAAAGTGCCCGTTCTGGGTTCCAACCACCCAAGCTACATTTGGTACGCCGCCGACCCGGAAAGCTATACCGGCAAAGATGCACAGGCCAAGGCCGACACGGCGGGCCTTAAAGTCATGGGCCAGGATTTGAGTGCCGCGTGCTGGCAGGCCGCGATGGGCCGCCAACCGGACACTAATCCCGACATTGAACTGAGAAGTTGCACCCAAACCTGGCAAGTGGCCCAGGCAGAAAAAACCTGCGAGCTTTTCTACACCTCGATTCGCAACCTGTCGCCCGACAAAGCCGTGGCCAAGTGCGCAACGGCGCCGATCAAATCTCAGCTCAAACAGCTGAAAGCACCGGTCCCCGAGACCGCGATCCCTACCCCGGCGCTATAAAACGATGAACGGCGGTTCTACTGTCAGTTATGACAGTAGAACCGCCGTTTCATTTGCGAGAGGCTTGAATCGCACCCATGTGCTGCAGGGCTGACAGGATCGTCAGCTGATGGAGAGTTCGCAGCACCCAGCCGACAAGGATCGTTATGAAAACCCACGCCGCGCACGACACGCTTGCACAACCACCCGATGGGATTTATCCATTTGCGGAGCTGCCCGTTCGCCTTGGATTCCCCTCCAGGGCCGACTTCGAGATTATCGACAACACCCACGGATCGGCGGCAGCCGTCGCAGTGCTTCGGGACTTTCCACGCATCAGCCGAATTTGTCGGGCGTCGGGGCACCTGCTGCCGTATCGCTGTCGGCATACCCGGCAACTGGCTCATGGCATCCATGTCTATGACCCGCGCTTCTGCGGGCTGCTGCGACACTCCTGCGACCCAAACGTATTTCTCGACATGAGCGAGCTATGGTTGTGGGCGCTGAAGGACATCAAAAAAGGCGATCGACTGACGATGGACTACGCCTCTACCGAAGACAAACTCATGCGTCAGTTCGCCTGCCAGTGCGGCTCATTCGACTGCCGTGGCTGGATCACCGGCTACGATGAATCGCCGAACGCCGACGGCCAGTTGTTTCTTCAACACTGGCGCCGGCGAAGTCCATGCTGAAGGGTCGTTACAACGCCTCGACCGGACGCAGACGGTATTGCGGCGGCAATTGCTCGAAACCGCTGATGGTGGCGTTCAGGCTTTTCCAGCGACCGTCCTTGATGCCATAGATGCAGCCGTGAATCGACAGGCTCTGCCCGCGATGCCAGGCATTTTGCACAATGCTGGTGTGCCCGACGTTGGCCACTTGCTGGATGACGTTGTATTCGCAGAGGCGGTCGACCCGCTCTTCTTCAGTGGGCAACTTGGCGAGCTCCTCGCGTTTCTCATAATAGAGATCGCGAATCGAGCGCAGCCAGCCGTCGATCAGGCCCAGCTGACGGTCCTGCATTGAGGCGCGCACACCGCCGCAGCCATAGTGGCCGGTCACGAGGATGTGTTTGACCTTCAGCACATCGACTGCGTACTGAATCACCGACAGGCAATTGAGGTCGGTGTGCAGCACTACGTTGGCCACATTACGGTGTACAAACAGATCGCCGGGCAGCATGCCGACGATCTCGTTCGCCGGCACCCGGGCGTCGGAGCAACCGATCCACAGGTATTCCGGGGTTTGCTGACGGGCCAGCTTGGCGAAGAAATCAGGATCTTCTTTGGTGATCGCGTCAGCCCAACGCTCGTTGTTATCAATCAGATCTTGTAATTCGTTCATGCAATGAAGCCTCGAGAATGATGCGCTTCTATGACAGACAACCCTCTGTCGGGGTCACGCGCCAGATGCAGATACCCGGTTTTCCATGCCGGAGGAATTCTCAGCAGCCCAGAGGGTCCACCCTAGTAAGGCCTACAGTATGAGGAATTGCCATGACTGATTCACGACGTCCGTTCGATGCGACTCAACCCGAGCCCATCGATGACAACGAAGACCGCATGGGCTCGATGCATGAGCTGGATTTCGACGAGGAAGAACCCAGCGCCAAAATCGGCGACGAGCTGACGCAAACGGAGCGTGAACGCCTGATGCCTCGCGAACGCGTACGTGAAGCCGGCATGACCGGGGCCTCGACCGATGACCATGAGTCTACCGACGACGACATGAGCCCGGAAACCCTGATCCGTGAAGACGGCGCACGGGACGCCCACGAAGCGGGTGAAGGGGGCCAGGCCGATTGGGATTTGAGCATTGTCGATGCAGACGACATTGGCGGAGGGAACGGGCTGGATGAAGAGGAACTGGCGCGGCGGGATCCGATGGACGGTAATCGTTGATCTGTGGCGAGGGAGCTTGCTCCCGCTCGGCTGCGAAGCAGTCGTAAAATTTCAGGACCGCTTCGCGGCCCAGCGGGAGCAAGCTCCCTCGCCACATTCGCTGTAGCTCAATCGACCAAAGTGCAGGCCATCACCACGGCATCTTCACGCCCACCCACCGCCGGGTAGTAATCGCGCCGCCGACCAATCTCGTTAAACCCATAACGCTCATACAACTTGAACGCGCCACGGTTGCTGTCGCGCACTTCCAGAAAACATTCCCGCGCCTTGGCGTCATACGCCCGGGACATCAAATGCTCCAGCAGCGTCAAGCCCAGGCCACGGCCCTGGTTCTCCGGCTTGACGGTGATGTTCAGCAGATGCGCTTCATCAAGGATGATCTGCACCACCCCGTGGCCGACCTGCTGCTCGCCTTCAAACATCAGCCATATCTGATATTTACCCAGCCCATCGAGAAAAATCCCGCGCGTCCAGGGATGGCTGTAAGCCGCGTATTCGATTTTCAGTACAGCGTCCAGGTCCGCCTCGGTCATCGGGCGGAACGATACAGCGTCACTCATTCGATTCTTTCCAACGCGCCATCAGCCGACGCATGGCTTGCCAGACATCAGCCTTACGCTGTGGCTCTTCCATTAATAATTCCAGACCCGGCAGGGCCCAGACCGAGCCCAGGCCGTCGACCTGGAGTTCACGGTTGAAGGATTCGGCGTTCGCCTCACCGGCGAAACGCACCGCCGGCAGGCCGATCAGCCACACGCAGACGCACGGTGCGTCTTCCAGCCGGGCCGAGAGAAAACCTTGCACGAAGTCGCGAGCCGCTTCCGGGCCTTGATCCATGGTGCCCCGAGACAACAGCGGCCAACGCACCGGCTCGCCGACGATCTGCGGGCTGTCCGGCAGGCCGGCGGCGCGCAGCATGTCTTTGAGCAACAGATAGGCAGGGTCGCGGGTCTGGAACGATTCGCCTGTGGGTAACTCCACAAGCAGCAGGCAACGCCCGGCCCGCAACAATTGCAGGGCGAAACGCGGTGGCGGCACGACGGGCGCCCTGGCCACGACCGGAGCGGCCTCTTCTTCAACCTTGGCGTTCGTGCGCGTGCTGGCCAACGATGGCCGCGGCACCTCGATTTTCACCCGCTCGGCCGGTTTGACCAGCGGTTCCACGGGCGAATCAGCCACAGGTGCGGGCGCAACCGGAGCAACCGGAGCAACCGGAGCAACCGGCGCGACGACCAACGGCTCGGGCATCTCCAGCAACTCAGGGCGCGAGGGCGCAGCAAAGGGCAATTCGGTGCGCGGCAGCCAGTTGACCACCTGCATGGCGGTCAAATAAGCGCGACGACGGGACTCGATAAGCAAAGGTCGGCCACTTGTGGATAACTAAAGTGCGGTGATTCTACCGCCCTTCGCTCAAGATCGCCCACGCTTGATCGATAGAAAGCCAACTGTCCGTCCCGAGAGTGAATCGCAACGGGCTTGATGCAGTACAATCGCGACTTTTAATCGCCAACCAGCCGGCCATTCCGATGATCGAACCCAAGCGCGTCTTGCGCGCCCTCGCTGAACACTGGGCACTTCTGGAGCCACTGTGCGAGCACTTCGACCAAGGCACCTTGAGCCTCAACGAATTGCGTTCACAGTTGGCCGCCCAGCAACTGGACAGTACGCCGCAGGACATCACCAGCCTGCTGGACGTGTGGATCCGCCTCGACATTCTGGTTCCCGTGGCGAAAAGCCCGAACCGTTTCGAGCTCAACGCGCAGATCCACGACTTCCTCGCCTACCTGCGCCGTGAGCACCGTCTGGGCCTGTGCCTGGAAATCGAAGCCTATTTGCGCCACCTCGAACGCCTGGCCGGTTATATCCAGGACGCCTTCGACATCCGCGACGGCCACGACCTGGCGCGCCAGTTGCGCCTGCTCGACATGCGCGTACGGGATGTATTGAAAAAACTCGCCAACGACGAACAGGCCCTGGTGGCCGTCGCCGAGCGCGCCAAGACCAGCGACCGGCAGATTCCCCTGCGTCAGCGTTACGCTGAAGTACTGGCGACCTGGGACGAATACGTCGAGCCGATGATTCAGTTGGTAAACGCCGACGGCGCCTTCGAACAAGGCGTGCGCAAGGTCGAGAACGTGTTGCTGAAAATGCTCACCGAGCAGCAACGCCTCGGCCATCTGGTCGATGACGACATGCTGCTGCGCACCCACGCGCGCATCCTCGAAATGCAGACCAGCGCCCAGCTGACGTTGCGTCATGCCCGCGAGCTGTTGCTGCCGCTGCGTGAAGAAGCCCGTCGACACAACGCCGTGACCCGTGGCGCGGCGCTGGCCTTGTCGGCCATTCGTCGCAAAGGTATCGATGCGGTGCCACAAGCGGCGATGCCGATGTTCACCCGCCCGCAAAGCACCTTCCTTGGCAGTGCCAGTCAGGTCGAAGCCTACGTTTATGCGCTGGCCCGTTTCGAGCCGAAACCGGCGCGCTTCCCCAAGGCCCACAAGACTCAGAAAGGCGAAGCGCCGCGCGCGCCACGCACGGTTCGGGAAATGCTCGAACGTTGCGAAGACGCCCTGCCGATGCCGGACCTGATGACCTGGCTACTGGAGCAGGAACCGGACGGCGCCACCGACGAATTGCTTTATTGGTTCTCGCGCCTGTCGCGGGAAAAACGCTTCACACGCGAGCGTCTGGAACGCCGCGATTACCACACTCACGAGCATCAGGTCAGCCTGCGCTCCTTCGCCCTGCTCTCGGCCCGCGACACCGCCGCCGAGGATTCTGCGAGCACCCCACATGCATCTTGATCTAAACGAACTGTCCCAGCTGGCGCCGATCTTTCGCGAGCTGTTCAAGGGCTACCACGTCAGCCGCCGTGACCCGGAGCTGTACGCGCAACTGTCGAATTTCCAGGACCAGTACCGCACGCTGTTCAAGGCACTAGGCTTTGAACTGGTCTGCGACACCCGTGGTTTCTACTACTTCGTCCCGGATCTCGCCGCGGCGGCGGTGAACAAGACCGCGCAACGCCTGGCGCTGTTCACCTTCATCCTCGTCGAACATCTGGCCGATCAGGGCCGTGACCCGGTCGCCGTCCTCGACGGTGGCAGCCTCGGCCGCGATGAGTTGCCATCGTTGCTGGAAAAGTACCGCGACCTGTTTATCCAGGCCGAAGTGCAGACCGTCGAAGAACTCGAAGAAAAAATCATGCGCCGCATGACCCAACTCGGTTTTGCCGGTGAAGAAAACGGCATCTACCGTTTCCTGCCGCCGATGCACCGTTTCCTCGATGTCTGCCTGTCGGTCCAGCAGGATCGTGATCTGGCGGCCAGCCTGCACAGCGTGTTGCCTCTGCCGGTGCCGGTTCTGATCGACGACGACAGCGATGAAAAGCTGCTGCAAACCGATGATCCGCTAGACCTCAGTGACTTCGAAGAAGAAAGCGAAGAAGACGCCATGGCCCGCGCCATCGCCGAAGAACAGGAGACCGACGCATGAGCAAGGAACGCTACGGCATTCGCCGCTTTGCCCTTTTGAATACCGCTGGTTACAGCCTCGGCCTGTTCCCGCTGGAAGAACCGTTGTCGGTTTACGGCGCGAACAACCTCGGTAAATCCGCGTCGATCAACGCCTTGCAGTTCCCGATCCTGGCGCGCATGTCGGACATGAGTTTCGGCAAGTACAGCCTGGAACAATCCCGTCGTTTCTACTTCGCCTCGGACACCAGTTACATCCTGGTCGAAGTCTCGCTGCCCCACGGTCCGCATGTGATTGGTGTGGTCGGTCGCGGCCCGGGCGGTGGTTTCGGTCACCAGTTCTTTGCCTACGCCGGCAAACTGGACCTGGCCCATTACCAGAAAAACGACACCTGCCTGCGTCAGAAAGAATTGTTCACCAACCTTGAGCGCGAAGGCCTGAAAGCCTACGAACTCAAACCTGATGAATTGCGTCGCTTGCTGGTCGGCGGTCACACCTCGATCCCGCTGGACCTGACGCTTATTCCGCTGCGTTCCACCAGCGAGCAGAGCCTGAAGACCTTCCGCGCACTGTTCATCAACCTGCTGCACATGCGCGAAATCACCGCGGCCAAGCTCAAGCAATTGTTCCTCGATGCGTTCGAACACAGCCTGCGTTCCGGTAGCGTCGACTACATCGCCGCGTGCGAAGAAGCGTTCCGCGATGTACGACGCATGGAGCAGGACTACAACTCTCTGGTCACCGCCGGCCCGTTGGTCGAAGCCCTTGCTGCAGGCGTGACCCAGCGCAATATCCTGCGCGGCAAACTGCACCGGATCTCGCCACTGCTCGATTCTCTGCTCGGCACCTGGTCGGACTACGCCAGTGCGCGCAAGGAAGAACTGACGATTCAGGCCGAGCACTACCGCAACGAGCAGGACGCACTGCAAAACGATCAACGCGGCGGCACTCAAGAGCTGATGCGTCTGGAGCGGGAAATCACCGGCATCCAGCGCTGGCTCGGCGAATTGTCGGTGCTCAAGCATCGCTTCGCGCTGGTCGATGACGTCAAAGTCCTGGAGCAGCAACTGCTCGCGGCCAAGGACGCGCACGATGAACTCGCCGGTGCGCTGGCGCAGTCGCGACAGTTCTCTGCCGAAGACCTGGAAGAGCGTCTGCGGGATCTGGAAAAACGCCTGAAGTCGGTCAAGCAGCAACTCGATCACGCCGACAACAACAGCTACGCCCGTCTGCGCGAGGAATTCTCGCAACAGGATGTCGAGCGCCTGATGCGTCTGTTCAACAGCGCACTGTTCAGCCTTCCGCTGGGCGAACACGGTATTACGCTGGACGAGGACGGTCAGTGGGTCAAATCCATGGAGCTGATTCTTGATGGCTTCAAAGGCGAGCGCTTCGAAGTACCGGGCCTGTCCATCGACATCTCGCACATCGAGCCGCCGGCGCTGCAAGCCTTGGCTGACCGCGCCGCGTTGCGCGATCAGAAAGAGCGCCTGGACAAAGAACTCAAGCAACTGAAAACTCAAGCTGCCGTGGCCGCCGACCGCGCCGCGAGCAAGACCCAGACCGAAGCGCTGTACCAGCAAGTGCTGGATGCGCAGAAAGCCCTGGAAGACTTCCGCCGCGCGCAAACCCTGAGCGCCGAGGAAGGCGACAAGCTTGAGCAATTGGCACAGATGGAAGCCGCTCAGGAGGAATTGAAACGCTCCAGCGACGCCTTCACCGAACGCGTCCAGCAACTGTCGGCCAAGCTGCAATTGGTCGGCCGGCAGATCGGTGACATGGAGGCCAAGCAACGCACCCTCGACGATGCACTGCGCCGCCGTCAGTTGTTGCCCGCGGACCTGCCGTTCGGTACGCCGTTCATGGACCCGATCGACGATTCCATGGACAACCTGCTGCCGCTGCTCAACGACTATCAGGACAGCTGGCAGGGTTTGCAGCGCAGCGATGGTCAGATCGAGGCGCTGTACGCTCAGGTCCGTCTCAAGGGTGTGGCCAAGTTCGACAGCGAAGACGACATGGAGCGACGCCTGCAACTGCTGATCAATGCGTACGCGCACCGCACCGACGAAGCCCTGACCCTTGGCAAGGCCCGTCGCGCGGCCGTTACCGATATCGCCCGGACCCTGCGCAACATCCGCAGCGACTACGACAGCCTTGAGCATCAACTGGCGTTGTTCAACCGCGAGATCAACAAGCGTCAGGTCTCGAACCTGCAAAGCTTCCGCATCGTGCTCGCGCCGAACAAGGAAGCGCTCAAGCACATCGACCAGATCATTCACAGCGCCGGCCAGTACGAAGAAGGTGAAACCCTTTCGGTCTTCGACCTGAGCCAAAGCGCCGATCAGGACAACAAGAACGAAGAAGCCAAGGAATACCTGGCGCGGCTGGTGGCGGCGAATCACAACCAGCTCGGCCTCAAGGACCTGTTCGAGCTGGCGTTCGAGATCACCAAGGTCAACGGCCAGCCGGTGATTCACACCGACATCGACGGCGCGGCATCCAACGGCACCACCATGACCATCAAGGCGCTGACCAACATGTACTTGTTGCTGCACTTGATGGACCGCGACCAGGCCGGTCGCGTGCGCCTGCCGTACTACCTCGACGAGGCAGCGGACATCGACGAGAAGAACCAGGCAGCGCTGCTGGAAACCAGTCTGCAACTGGGTTTCGTGCCGATCCTGGCGAGTGTGAAGCCGCAGGTCTGCGCCAGTGTCGCCATCGACCTGGAAGGTGGCAGCGGGCCGAACGGGATCTACATCGACGAGGCGGACTGGAAGTACATCCGTCGTCACGATGAGGTGAAGGCTGCCGTTATTGTTGAAGCGGATGAGCCGGAGCTGGATGCCGTCTGATTTGCATTAATCGAAGGCATTAAAAAAGGCCGCGATCCAATGGATCGCGGCCTTTTTCATGGGTGCCTTTCAGTGAGTTTCAAGGCCTCTTCGCGAGCAGGCTCGCTCCCACATTGTATAAGTGCCAGACACACATTCTGCGCTCACAGCACATCTCTGTAGGAGCGAGCCTGCTCGCGAAGCGCCATCACAGACACCCAAATAATTTCCCGTTATTTACCGATTGAGATCTTCGGCGCCCAGGTCAGCCATTCGTCTTCGAACTTATCGAACAGCGGGAACGTTTGCTCAGGTCGCGCCGGGCTGCCCATCCGCTCGCCGTCCGGCGTGGCGAAAGCGATACCGCCCTGAATCAGGGTCTCCAGCGATTCGGTACGCATCGTCGCACCTTTGAACAAGCCGTAATCAAAACCAAAACCACTGGAGTTCCAGAAACGCGTGCCGCTGCGCACCAACGGCGCGTACTTCGGCTCGATCAGGATGTGCACCAACACACGGTCCGCCGTCTGGCCGAGTTCATAGCCTGTCACCTTGCCCACGGTGATTTCGCGATAAGTGACCGGCACACCTGTTTTCAGCGAACCACGGCGAGCTGCGCTCAACACCAGACTCAAACCGGCCTCCTGTTTAGCGGTTTCCGGCGGATTGCTCAGGGCCACGAAGTTCTTCTGTGGGCCGAGATTTTTCGCGGCCGGTTCCACTTCGATGTATTGGCCAGTGACCAGCGTTTCCAGGTTGGATGTCTTGATCAGACCGAGTTCAGGTTTGACAACCCAGAACTGACTGCCAACCCGGGCGATACGCTCCGGCACTTCGGTGATTCGTGCAGTCAGCAACACTGATTGCAGGTCATCGCTGAGGTCGACGTCTTCAATCTTGCCAACATCCAGGCCTTTGAAGCGAATCGGTGTGCCGCTGTGCAAGCCATCGGCGCGATCAACCCTGATCGTCACCACGGCGCCTTTTTGCGTCGCCTCATCATGACTGGTGAACAAACGGAAACGTGGAATCCGCTTCTGCAACGGCGCCTTGGCTTCCGGGGTTTCAAAGGCAATGCCGCCAGCCATCAGGCTTTGCAGCGACTCACTTTTGACCTGGATTCCACCGGTCAACCCGCCGGTGAGCGTGATGCCGCTGGCATTCCAGAACCGTGTCGAGGCGTTGACCAGCCCTTCGTATTCCTTCTCGATGTGAACACCAATCACCAACTGTTTTTTGGTGCGGGAAAACTGATAACTCTGGACCGAACCGACCTTGACCTGCTTATAGAGAATCGGGCTGCCGACTTCCAGCGAGCCGAGGTTTTCGGTGAACAGCACCAGGTGCAATCCTGGCGCACGCAAGTCGAGCGGGGGTGCCTTCGGCCGTGCGACAAACTCGCGCTGCGGTGCGGCGCCTTTGTCCCCGGGACGCACGGCAATGTAATTACCTTTGACCAACGCTTCGAGACCGGTGATACCGGCAAGCGAAATCGACGGTTTGACCACCCAGAACTGGGTGCCTTCGACCAGGTAATCTTCGGCCAGAGGATCGAGGGTCAATTCGGCGGTGGCACTTGATAGATCAGGATCGACCTTGAGCGCTTTCAGATTGCCGACCTGGATGCCTTTGTACATCACCGGTGTGCGACCCGCCTGCATGCCTTCGAAGTCGCTGAGTTTGACCTTGACCCGAATACCGGCCGCCGCCGCATCAAAATCTTCGTAGAGACGAAACGGCAGGCTCGGATCGGTGGGCGGACTGTCCTTGCGGTTCTCCGGCGTGGCAAACGCGATACCGCCGGCAACGATGCTGGCCAGGGACTCGCTGCGCACCTTCACACCCGACAGGTTGGCGTCGATGCTGATGCCGCTGGCATTCCAGAAACGCGTGTGTTTGCGCACCAGCTTGGCGTAGGTGGGCTCGATGAAAACCTTGAGTTCGACGGTGCTCTGGTCTTCGGACAGCAGATAACTTTTGATCTGGCCGACCTTGATCTGCTTGTAAAACACCGGGCTACCGCGATTGAGTGAACCGAGACGATCAGCCTTGATGGTCAAGTGGAGACCGGGCTGGGCGTCCGACAGTGGTGGTTCTTCAGCCAGGGCTTTGAACTTGCGGGTCGGCTCACCTTCGCCCGGACTGATCGCCACGTAGTTCCCCGAGACCAGTGTCTCCAGGCCAGTGATGCCGGCCAGCGTCACACTCGGCTTGATCAGCCAGAAACGGGTGCTGGTCCGCAAGTATGGCTCCACGTCCTTGTTCATATCGATGGTAGCGATTACGCCTTTGGAGGCACCTTCGTCATCGAGTTTGAGGGTCTTTACCTTCCCGACCGACATACCTTTATAGACGACTTCAGTCTTGTTGGCCTGAATGCCTTCACCGCTTTCGAATCGCACCTGAATCTCGATGCCGGTCTCGTTATAGGCTCGCCAGCCAAGCCAGCCGCCGATGATCAGGGCAATAAGGGGCAACACCCAAATAGCTGACCAGTTCGAGGCCGGTCGGGTTTTTGCTGTAGGCAAATCAGTCATGGTCGTCGTCCGACTCCGTGTTATCCCAAATCAGTCGGGGATCAAAAGTTACTGCGGCAAGCATCGTCAGAATCACCACACTGGCGAAAGCGATGGCGCCAAGATTGGCTTCGATGCTGGCAAGCCGTCCGAAATTCACAACCGCCACCAGGATGGCGATTACAAAGATATCGAGCATCGACCAGCGGCCAATGAACTCAATAAAGCGGTACATCCAAATACGTTGGCGAGCCGACAGGGGTTGGCGGCGCTGCACGGAAAACAGCAGCAGTGCGATGCCCACCAATTTGAATGTTGGCACCAGAATACTGGCGATAAAAACCACGGCGGCGATGGGGATCATGCCGTGCTGAACGAGTTGGATCACACCGGACATGATGGTGCTGGGATCGCCCTGCCCCAGTGAACTGACGGTCATGATCGGCAACACGTTGGCCGGGATGTAGAGAACCGCAGCGGTCACCAGCAGCGCCCAGGTACGCATCACACTGTTCGGACGACGGGCGTGAACCAGCGCACCACAACGGGTGCAGACCTGCTCGTCGGTATCGGCTTCCTGCTTGTTCAATTCATGGCATTCGACGCAAATCAGAATGCCTGCATCAATCGCCCGCATGGGCATCCTCTCCTGATAAAGCCTGCCAGATCTGATGGGGCGACATCACAACCTCCAACCAGACCTGAACCAACAACAAACCGATGAAGCACACCAGGCCAAACCCGACGGTAATTGCTGCCATATCTGCCAATTTGACGATCGCCACCAGTACGCCCATGAGGTAGACCTCGAGCATCCCCCAATCGCGTAAGTGGTGATAAATGCGGTAGAGCAACAGGCCGTAACTGCGTCCGATATCAAAACGAATACTCAGCAGTACAACCAGTTGGCAAAGTAACTTGAGCAGCGGGATTCCCATGCTGCAGAGAAACACCACGACTGCAACGCCCTGCATTCCGGTATCGAAAAGGCCAACAACGCCGCTCCAGACGGTGTCGTGCGATGACTGCCCGAGTAGATGGAGCTCCATGATGGGTAAAAAGTTCGCCGGGATGTACAACAACAGAGCGGCGAGAACCAACGCGAGACTGCGCTGTACGACGTTATGCCGATGGGCGTAGAGCTCGTAGCCGCAGCGCGGACAGAGGGCTTTCTCGCCATGGGCGAGTTCGGGCTTGCGCATCAACAAATCGCACTCATGACACGCTACCAAGTCGTCCAGCGGTAATTCTGACAGCCCTGGGGCGTCAACCGGTTCTGGCATAAAGGCTCTGGCTCCGAAAAAGTTGGACCTATTCTAGTGTCATGGATCGAAAATAACTGTGCAAATTTGTGCTTTAACTGAAAGGCACTTTCCTGCGGACAAAACAAAACCCCTACCTGCATACGCAGATAGGGGTTTCGGAATTTAATCTTGACGATGACCTACTCTCACATGGGGAAACCCCACACTACCATCGGCGATGCATCGTTTCACTGCTGAGTTCGGGATGGGATCAGGTGGTTCCAATGCTCTATGGTCGTCAAGAAATTCGGTAGCCAGGTCGTGGGCCTTTGCAGGTTCACGCTCCAGCGAATGGGTATGTGATAGCCAGGTGTTTTGTGAGTATCTCGAACTTTCGGTTCGTTTCGTCTTCACACACCGCAATCTGGTGCCCTTTGCCTTTCAGCTCGAAGCATACAAATTGCTTGGGTGTTATATGGTCAAGCCTCACGGGCAATTAGTATTGGTTAGCTCAACGCCTCACAGCGCTTACACACCCAACCTATCAACGTCGTAGTCTTCGACGGCCCTTCAGGGGACTCAAGGTCCCAGTGAGATCTCATCTTGAGGCTAGTTTCCCGCTTAGATGCTTTCAGCGGTTATCTATTCCGAACATAGCTACCCGGCAATGCCACTGGCGTGACAACCGGAACACCAGAGGTTCGTCCACTCCGGTCCTCTCGTACTAGGAGCAGCCCCTCTCAAATCTCAAACGTCCACGGCAGATAGGGACCGAACTGTCTCACGACGTTCTAAACCCAGCTCGCGTACCACTTTAAATGGCGAACAGCCATACCCTTGGGACCGGCTTCAGCCCCAGGATGTGATGAGCCGACATCGAGGTGCCAAACACCGCCGTCGATATGAACTCTTGGGCGGTATCAGCCTGTTATCCCCGGAGTACCTTTTATCCGTTGAGCGATGGCCCTTCCATACAGAACCACCGGATCACTAAGACCTACTTTCGTACCTGCTCGACGTGTCTGTCTCGCAGTCAAGCGCGCTTTTGCCTTTATACTCTACGACCGATTTCCGACCGGTCTGAGCGCACCTTCGTACTCCTCCGTTACTCTTTAGGAGGAGACCGCCCCAGTCAAACTACCCACCATACACTGTCCTCGATCCGGATAACGGACCTGAGTTAGAACCTCAAAGTTGCCAGGGTGGTATTTCAAGGTTGGCTCCACGCGAACTGGCGTCCACGCTTCAAAGCCTCCCACCTATCCTACACAAGCAAATTCAAAGTCCAGTGCAAAGCTATAGTAAAGGTTCACGGGGTCTTTCCGTCTAGCCGCGGATACACTGCATCTTCACAGCGATTTCAATTTCACTGAGTCTCGGGTGGAGACAGCGCCGCCATCGTTACGCCATTCGTGCAGGTCGGAACTTACCCGACAAGGAATTTCGCTACCTTAGGACCGTTATAGTTACGGCCGCCGTTTACCGGGGCTTCGATCAAGAGCTTCGCGTTAGCTAACCCCATCAATTAACCTTCCGGCACCGGGCAGGCGTCACACCCTATACGTCCACTTTCGTGTTTGCAGAGTGCTGTGTTTTTAATAAACAGTCGCAGCGGCCTGGTATCTTCGACCGGCATGGGCTTACGCAGTAAATGCTTCACCCTCACCGGCGCACCTTCTCCCGAAGTTACGGTGCCATTTTGCCTAGTTCCTTCACCCGAGTTCTCTCAAGCGCCTTGGTATTCTCTACCCAACCACCTGTGTCGGTTTGGGGTACGGTTCCTGGTTACCTGAAGCTTAGAAGCTTTTCTTGGAAGCATGGCATCAACCACTTCGTGTTCTAAAAGAACACTCGTCATCAGCTCTCGGCCTTAGAATCCCGGATTTACCTAAGATTCCAGCCTACCACCTTAAACTTGGACAACCAACGCCAAGCTGGCCTAGCCTTCTCCGTCCCTCCATCGCAATAACCAGAAGTACAGGAATATTAACCTGTTTTCCATCGACTACGCTTTTCAGCCTCGCCTTAGGGACCGACTAACCCTGCGTCGATTAACGTTGCGCAGGAAACCTTGGTCTTTCGGCGTGGGTGTTTTTCACACCCATTGTCGTTACTCATGTCAGCATTCGCACTTCTGATACCTCCAGCAAGCTTCTCAACTCACCTTCACAGGCTTACAGAACGCTCCTCTACCGCATCACCTAAGTGATACCCGTAGCTTCGGTGTATGGTTTGAGCCCCGTTACATCTTCCGCGCAGGCCGACTCGACTAGTGAGCTATTACGCTTTCTTTAAAGGGTGGCTGCTTCTAAGCCAACCTCCTAGCTGTCTAAGCCTTCCCACATCGTTTCCCACTTAACCATAACTTTGGGACCTTAGCTGACGGTCTGGGTTGTTTCCCTTTTCACGACGGACGTTAGCACCCGCCGTGTGTCTCCCATGCTCGGCACTTGTAGGTATTCGGAGTTTGCATCGGTTTGGTAAGTCGGGATGACCCCCTAGCCGAAACAGTGCTCTACCCCCTACAGTGATACATGAGGCGCTACCTAAATAGCTTTCGAGGAGAACCAGCTATCTCCGAGCTTGATTAGCCTTTCACTCCGATCCACAGGTCATCCGCTAACTTTTCAACGGTAGTCGGTTCGGTCCTCCAGTTAGTGTTACCCAACCTTCAACCTGCCCATGGATAGATCGCCCGGTTTCGGGTCTATTCCCAGCGACTAGACGCCCTATTAAGACTCGCTTTCGCTACGCCTCCCCTATTCGGTTAAGCTCGCCACTGAAAATAAGTCGCTGACCCATTATACAAAAGGTACGCAGTCACCCAACAAAGTGGGCTCCCACTGCTTGTACGCATACGGTTTCAGGATCTATTTCACTCCCCTCTCCGGGGTTCTTTTCGCCTTTCCCTCACGGTACTAGTTCACTATCGGTCAGTCAGTAGTATTTAGCCTTGGAGGATGGTCCCCCCATATTCAGACAAAGTTTCTCGTGCTCCGTCCTACTCGATTTCATGACTAAGAGATTTTCGCGTACAGGGCTATCACCCACTATGGCCGTACTTTCCAGAACGTTCCGCTAATCTCAAAGCCACTTAAGGGCTAGTCCCCGTTCGCTCGCCACTACTAAGGGAATCTCGGTTGATTTCTTTTCCTCAGGGTACTTAGATGTTTCAGTTCCCCTGGTTCGCCTCTTAAGCCTATGTATTCAGCTTAAGATAACCATCTTATGATGGCTGGGTTCCCCCATTCAGACATCTCCGGATCAAAGTCTGTTTGCCGACTCCCCGAAGCTTTTCGCAGGCTACCACGTCTTTCATCGCCTCTGACTGCCAAGGCATCCACCGTATGCGCTTCTTCACTTGACCATATAACCCCAAGCAATCTGGTTATACTGTGAAGACGACATTCGCCGAAAATTCGATTCTTGCTCCAAAGAGCAACTCACAAATTTTACCTTAGCCTGATCCGTTACCAGTGAAAGTAACGTCCAGTCTATCTTTCTATCACATACCCAAATTTTTAAAGAACGATCTAATCAAAGACTAGAAATCAACATTCATCACCATCTTGGTGGAATGCTCATTTCTAAGCTTTCAACAAACAGAAGCAGTAGTGGTGGAGCCAAACGGGATCGAACCGTTGACCTCCTGCGTGCAAGGCAGGCGCTCTCCCAGCTGAGCTATGGCCCCGTATTTCTACAGGTGTTTCCCACACAAAATTGGTGGGTCTGGGCAGATTCGAACTGCCGACCTCACCCTTATCAGGGGTGCGCTCTAACCAACTGAGCTACAGACCCAATTTCGGGCTGCTTCTTATCGTCTTCTTCAATGAATCAAGCAATTCGTGTGGGAACTTATGGAGCAGCTGATGTCGTCGATTAAGGAGGTGATCCAGCCGCAGGTTCCCCTACGGCTACCTTGTTACGACTTCACCCCAGTCATGAATCACACCGTGGTAACCGTCCTCCCGAAGGTTAGACTAGCTACTTCTGGTGCAACCCACTCCCATGGTGTGACGGGCGGTGTGTACAAGGCCCGGGAACGTATTCACCGCGACATTCTGATTCGCGATTACTAGCGATTCCGACTTCACGCAGTCGAGTTGCAGACTGCGATCCGGACTACGATCGGTTTTCTGGGATTAGCTCCACCTCGCGGCTTGGCAACCCTCTGTACCGACCATTGTAGCACGTGTGTAGCCCAGGCCGTAAGGGCCATGATGACTTGACGTCATCCCCACCTTCCTCCGGTTTGTCACCGGCAGTCTCCTTAGAGTGCCCACCATTACGTGCTGGTAACTAAGGACAAGGGTTGCGCTCGTTACGGGACTTAACCCAACATCTCACGACACGAGCTGACGACAGCCATGCAGCACCTGTCTCAATGTTCCCGAAGGCACCAATCCATCTCTGGAAAGTTCATTGGATGTCAAGGCCTGGTAAGGTTCTTCGCGTTGCTTCGAATTAAACCACATGCTCCACCGCTTGTGCGGGCCCCCGTCAATTCATTTGAGTTTTAACCTTGCGGCCGTACTCCCCAGGCGGTCAACTTAATGCGTTAGCTGCGCCACTAAGAGCTCAAGGCTCCCAACGGCTAGTTGACATCGTTTACGGCGTGGACTACCAGGGTATCTAATCCTGTTTGCTCCCCACGCTTTCGCACCTCAGTGTCAGTATCAGTCCAGGTGGTCGCCTTCGCCACTGGTGTTCCTTCCTATATCTACGCATTTCACCGCTACACAGGAAATTCCACCACCCTCTACCATACTCTAGCTCGACAGTTTTGAATGCAGTTCCCAGGTTGAGCCCGGGGATTTCACATCCAACTTAACGAACCACCTACGCGCGCTTTACGCCCAGTAATTCCGATTAACGCTTGCACCCTCTGTATTACCGCGGCTGCTGGCACAGAGTTAGCCGGTGCTTATTCTGTCGGTAACGTCAAAACACTTACGTATTAGGTAAATGCCCTTCCTCCCAACTTAAAGTGCTTTACAATCCGAAGACCTTCTTCACACACGCGGCATGGCTGGATCAGGCTTTCGCCCATTGTCCAATATTCCCCACTGCTGCCTCCCGTAGGAGTCTGGACCGTGTCTCAGTTCCAGTGTGACTGATCATCCTCTCAGACCAGTTACGGATCGTCGCCTTGGTGAGCCATTACCTCACCAACTAGCTAATCCGACCTAGGCTCATCTGATAGCGCAAGGCCCGAAGGTCCCCTGCTTTCTCCCGTAGGACGTATGCGGTATTAGCGTCCGTTTCCGAGCGTTATCCCCCACTACCAGGCAGATTCCTAGGCATTACTCACCCGTCCGCCGCTCGCCACCAGGTACAAGTACCCGTGCTGCCGCTCGACTTGCATGTGTTAGGCCTGCCGCCAGCGTTCAATCTGAGCCATGATCAAACTCTTCAGTTCAAACATCTTTGGGTTTTTAAGAAACCCTAAACTTGGCTCAGCAATCGTTGGTTACATCTTTGATTTCTCGCGGAGTAACTTGTGATGCTGATAATCTTGTTGACTATCAGTCTGACTCCACAAGCACCCACACGAATTGCTTGATTCAGTTGTTAAAGAGCGGTTGGTTAAGATCTTTCATCTCAACCGAGGCGCGCATTCTACAGCAGCCTCTGTTGCTGTCAAGCGGTTATTTTTCGAAGTTTTCAAAGTTTCCTTTGCAACTTCAACCACTTGCGCTTGCGATCTCTCGTTAGCGGGAGGCGAATTCTACAGCGTTACTCGCTGCTGTCAACACCTCTTTTACACCGCTGTCGACCGAGAAGATCGAACCGTCAAAAGAGCCAAACAACCCTGCTCTTTCAACTCCTTCTGGGCTTCGATGACCTGAAGCAACTCGCTGTCGAAAACTGCATAACTCATTGTTTACCAAGGAGTTTTCCGTTTCGACTGCGCCGGAAGTGGGGCGAATTATAGACTTCCAGAATCTGCCGTCAACCTTTAATTACGCCTTTCGTGCCGAAGGTGTCTTTTTGGCTTTTAATCGTGGAATTCGGCGGGCTACAGGGGGGACTCGCAACACTAATGCGGATTCCACGGCCATCCGGCCACCTATTCCATAAACATCCGGCCACTGATTCCACGATGATCCGGCCACCCATTCCACGCTCATCCGGCCACCCTTAAGGCAGGCAGCAACGCAGGATTATTCACTACCATCGACCTCTTTTATCGAAGCAGAGAGGTCGTCGTGGAGCGTTTATCCATGCGTAAAATTCGAGAAGTGCTACGTCTCAAATTCGAGGTCGGCCTATCTGCCCGCCAGGTCGCTGGCAGCTTGCAAGTAGGCCGAGCCAGCGTCGGTGAGTACCTCAATCGCTTTGCTGCCAGCGGCCTGACCTGGCCCTCTGCGCTGACTGACGCCGAGTTACAACGGCATCTTTTTCCGCCGCCGCCCACCGTTCCCAGCGATCAAAGGCCGGTGCCAGACTGGGCTCATGTACACGGGGAGTTACGCCGCCCCGGCGTAACTCTGGCCCTGCTTTGGCAGGAATACCGACTCGCCCACCCGCAAGGCTTCCAATACAGCTGGTTCTGCGAGCACTACCGCCTCTGGGCCGCCAAGGTCGACGTGGTCATGCGCCAGGAGCACCGTGCCGGCGAAAAGCTGTTCGTCGATTACGCCGGCCAGACCGTACCGGTCATTGATCGGCGAACCGGCGAGATCCGCCAAACGCAGATCTTCGTCGCCGTTCTCGGCGCGTCCAGCTACACCTTTGCCGAGGCCACCTGGTCGCAGAAGCTGCCTGACTGGCTGGGCTCGCACGCCCGCTGTTTTGCTTTTTTCGGTGGCACATCGCAGATCCTGGTGCCCGATAATCTGCGCAGCGGCGTCACCAAGGCGCATCGCTACGAGCCCGACATCAACCCCAGTTACCGCGATCTCGCCGAGCATTACGGCATCGCCGTATTACCTGCTCGCTCGCGCAAACCCAAGGACAAAGCCAAGGTCGAAGTCGGCGTGCAAGTCGTCGAGCGCTGGATCCTCGCCGCGCTGCGCAACCGCCAGTTCTTCTCGCTGGGCGAACTCAACACGGCAATCAGCCTGCTGCTCGAACGCCTCAATCAAAAGCCCTTCAAGAAGCTGCCCGGCTCACGCCGCTCGGCCTTTGAGACCATCGACCAACCCGCACTGCAACCGCTACCAGAACATCCGTACATCTACGCCGAATGGAAAAAGGTGCGGGTGCACATCGACTACCACGTCGAGGTCGAGGGCCATTACTACTCGGTGCCGTACCAGTTGGTGAAGCACCAACTCGAAGTGCGGCTAACCGCTAAGACCGTCGAGTGCTTCCACGCCAACCAGCGGGTGGCCAGTCACCTGCGCTCGCTGCACAAAGGCCGCCACACCACCCAAACCGAGCACATGCCCAAGAGCCACCGGGAGCACGCCGAATGGACACCGCAACGGCTGATCCGCTGGGCCGAGCAGACCGGGCCTAACACCGCTGGCGTTATCGCCTACATCCTTGAGCGCCGAATCCATCCTCAGCACGGCTTCCGCGCCTGCCTGGGCATCCTGCGCCTGAGCAAGCAGCACGGCGAAGAGCGGCTGGAAGCCGCTTGCCAGCGAGCGCTGGCACTGGGCGCGTGCAGCTACAAAAGCCTTGAATCGATCCTGCGCCAAGGGCTGGAAAAGCTACCGCTGTCCCAGCAAAACCTGCCGCTACTGCCCGACGAACACATCAACCTGCGCGGCCCTGGCTACTACCACTGACCTGAAAAAGGAGCACCAAAATGCTGCCCAATCCGACACTCGACAAGCTGCAAACCCTGCGCCTGCACGGCATGATCAAGGCGCTGAGCGAGCAACACGCCACGCCCGATATCAATGATCTGAGCTTCGACGAACGCCTCGGCCTGATGATCGACCGCGAGCTGACCGAACGTGAAAACACGCGTCTGAGCAGCCGGCTGAAACTGGCACGACTGCGCCACAACGCTTGCCTGGAAGACATCGATTACCGCAGCCCACGCGGCCTGGACAAGTCCCTGATCCTGCAACTGGGCAGCGGCCAATGGCTGCGCGATGGCTTGAACCTGATCATCGGCGGCCCGACCGGTGTAGGCAAAACCTGGCTCGCCTGCGCGCTGGCCCACAAGGCCTGCCGTGACGGCTACAGCGTGCGCTACTTGCGTCTGCCGCGCCTGATGGAGGAACTGGGCCTGGCCCACGGAGACGGTCGATTCGCGAAACTGATGGCGGGCTATGCCAAGACCGACTTGCTGATCCTGGACGACTGGGGCCTGGCGCCGTTTACCGCACCGCAACGGCGCGACATGCTTGAGCTATTGGACGACCGCTACGGCAACCGCTCGACGCTGGTCACCAGCCAGATGCCCGTGGACAAATGGCATGCACTGATCGGCGATCCGACCTTGGGCGACGCGATCCTCGACCGGCTGGTGCACAACGCTTATCGGATCGAACTGAAGGGCGAATCGATGCGCAGACGCGCAACGAAATTGACGACGACAGGGACTTCAGACTAACAATGCAAACCTGCGTCGCTGCGCTCCGACTGCCTGGCCGGATGAGCGTGGAACGGGTGGCCGGATGTTGGTGGACTGGGTGGCCGGATGGCGTGGAATGCGCAAGTAGATGTCGGCCCAAAGGTCCAGCTCTACCTTATCAATGGTGATCAAGGTCTCGTGAGGCGTATTGCTCATGGTCAATCCTGCTCGTTAATTGGATATCCCGACTCTATACCCTCTCGCCAATGTGCAACCCTCACTCAATCGGAGGATTAGCATTCACCCGACGCTGTAGCTCCAATAGCGTCTTCCGGGCCTTCATGTTCGACACGAGACTTTCTCGGATGATTGCGAATTTGGGCTCATAGGTGTGAAACAGTTGCTGCAACCAGTAGTCCGCTTTCTTCACAACCGCGTCCTCCCTGTAGCTGTGTCCCTTCCCTTTTGGAATCGCCGTCGTTCTCTGTTTCTTCTTACCGCCAGGCAAGTCGACAAAGCTCACTCGCTTCCAAATGATCGACACAGACTCCTGCTTATTCACCTTCACCTGCACCGTCCGGTAGAGGATTTTCCCCTCTCGTTTTGCGTCCGCAAAGAATGCGTCCCTAAGCTCGATTGCCTGATCCCTCAACATGAAGTGAATCGTGTCGAGCTCGCGAATCATCTCGAGGTACTTGGCGCTCAGCTTGCCACGCACTGAAGGGTGCTCTATCGGATCAATCATTACCCTACCCTTATAATAGGAATACAGAAATCTAGATTTCCCCTAGAAAAGCGAACAGTTCCGAAGGGGCAAAAATTCATGGCCCAATTGCCAATTTCGGCAAAACTCTACACGAATGCGAAATTCCCTTATAGGGGGAATCTAGCCCTACTTTTGGGCTGAAAGTTATGGAGGGAATGTAGTGCGACAAAATCCCCTATAGGGGGAATCTACCTTCCTAGATTACTTTTCTTGTCATATCTACTCGGATTGATGGCTGCATTACCCCTATAAGGGAATTTATCGAGAATTGAGCTCTATATCGCTGCGGAGTCGCTCGGAAGCGCTCGGAAGCGCTCGGAAGCGCAAAACACCATTTTCGCGCCCTTTGCCGGGACTGAAAATTGGGTCGAATTGGAGGGTTGCATATTGGAAATCGATGGCAGGATTTGAGCGTGAAGTGCGTTTGTCGTCCGATTGTGCTGCGAAGAAAGTTCGAGCAAAGGGACGGCACCACTGAAGACAGAATCTCCATTCCGCCAGCTGGTTTCGATTGTCGATCGATTGTCGACCGAATGAAAACAGCTTCGGACCAATAGAAAACCCAAGCGAGAGCTTAAGGAGCAACATGGCCAGCAAAAACAAACCCACCGGCGACTTCGTTGTAGGTCTGGACATCGGATATTCGAACGTGAAGATGGCGTACGGTCATGCCGACCAGGATCAACCTGGCCTGATGGTTCGACCTGCCCAAGCGGCACCTGTGACCAGCCTCAATGGCAACATTGACCTGAAGGATGGAGAGCACTACGTCTATTTGAACAACGAACAGTGGGTCGGCTTCGTGAACCCGGGCCGCTCGGGAGTTAAACGTGAACTCCACGCCGACTATCCATCGACCGATACCTATCGCGCCCTCTTCAATGCGTCGATCAGCGAAGTGTGCGCAGACGGCCGCTCTGTAATTGACCACCTGATCACCGGCCTGCCCGTGAAGCAAGCTCGTAATGTGGAGCTGGTCGAGCGGTTAACCGCACAACTGACAGGTACCCACCAGGTATCCCCCAAACGCGAGATCACCGTGAAGAAGGTCACGGTGCTCCCTCAACCTGTCGGCACCCTGAACTACATCTACGCAACCCATCCAAACCCAGAGATCCTTGAGGAGTCAGTCCTTCTCGTGCTCGACCCTGGGTTCTTCTCTGTTGACTGGGTTGTCTTTCGCCGGGGTGACATTGTCCGCGATTCATCGGACTCCTCCATGGAGGCCATGAGTGCCCTTCTGGATGCAATCAATGTAGAAATCGCCAAGGATTTTGGGGGCAATGGACCTGGCCGCGACAAGATTGAAATCGCGATGCAGAACGGTCGCAACCACGTCTTTCTGTTTGGTGACGAAGTCGATCTGGGCCCATTCATCGAGCAGGCGTCCAACATCGTGGCACCCAAAGCCCTCCTGAACATGAAGCAACAGATGCGCTTCCTAGACGGGGAAGCAGTCGATTTCGTGCTGCTTGGGGGTGGTGGAGGCAACTGCTACAAATCTGCAGCTCAACAGGTTTTCCCCCGCTCCAAGACGTTAACCTCGGACCGACCAGTAATCTCGAATGCCTTCGGGTATTGGCTGAACCACGGTTAAGGGAATGAACATGGGCAAGTTAGACGACGACGACACTCTGAAAATGCTGGTCAAGCTGACATCGGAGTCAAAACTTCTCTATAAGGATCTAGAGAGCACGCCCAAAATGCGTCGAGCCAGGCGTCTTCTCTACCTTGCTCAGCTGGGCCTGATGACAGAGAAAACGCTTGAGGGGGAACAATCCACAGGCGTAAGGATGCCAATGCCGGCCCCCATGCCTGGCAATGAGGTGAAGGCAGCTAATGCGCAGGATGAGGTACCTAAGGATGCAGTACACAGCGGGGTGTTAGTGGGAGATGCGGTTACAGCGGTTACAGCTGTTACGCCTTCTCCCCTGCCGATCGAAAAGCCCACGAAGGACCAATTGAATGGCAACCGGCAGCAGCCAAATCAGCCAACTGCGGTTGGACGAGCCCAGGTCGATGAGGTCGTATCGGCAGTTGTGAGTCCGGGCCCTGAAACTAGCCCACCGGCCCAACTGCTGAACCGAAATAGGCCTGCTTTCAAATCGTCACTCGTGTTGCCGCTGACCGAAAACTGACCCAGTAAAGGCTGTTCTGCCGACTGAAAATTGACCCAGGTGTTCAACTGCTTCTGCTCAATTTCCGGGCAGGAGAACACAGGGTGATCAGCATGGAAATGATGGGGAAAATTCGGCGGATGTACTTCCGCGACAAGCTGTCGTTGCATCAGATAGCCAAGCGTACTGGGCTATCGAGAAACACCATCCGAAAATGGGTCAGAGCGCCCGAAGCCACTCAGCCGGCCTATCAACGGTGCGCAATCTTCAACAAACTCAGTCCATTTCACGAGACGCTGGAGCAGGCGCTCAAGGCCGATTCGTTTAGGGCAAAGCACAACCGCAGAAGTGCTAAAGCACTCTTCGAACAGATCAAGGCCGAAGGGTACGACGGAGGCTACAGCCAGCTCACCGCCTTCATACGCTCTTGGCGCGGCGAGCAAGGCAAGTCTTTACGGGCCTTCGTACCGCTGACCTTTGCACTCGGCGAGGCCTTTCAATTCGACTGGAGCGAAGAAGGTTTGCTGATCGGCGGCCTGTTCCGACGCATCCAGGTCTCCCATATGAAGCTGTGCGCCAGTCGCGCATTTTGGTTGGTTGCGTATCCCAGCCAAGGCCACGAGATGTTGTTCGATGCCCATACTCGCTCGTTTGGCGCGTTAGGTGGGGTGCCGCGTCGCGGCATCTACGACAACATGAAGACCGCTGTCGACAAGGTCAACAAGGGTAAGGGTCGCACGGTCAATGCTCGGTTTGCCGTTATGTGTGCGCACTACCTGTTCGACCCGGACTTCTGCAACGTGGCCTCTGGCTGGGAAAAAGGCATTGTCGAAAAGAATGTACAGGACAGCCGGCGGCGCATCTGGCTCGATGCTCAAAACTGCATGTTCCACACCTTTGAAGAACTGAATGTCTGGCTCGGCCAACGCTGTCGTGCGCTCTGGAGCGAGCTGGTGCACCCGCAGTACAACGGGCTGACGGTGGCCGACGTCCTGGAGTTGGAGCGGGTCGAAATGATGCCGATGCCCACGGTTTTTGATGGCTACGTCGAGCGCACCGTACGGGTCTCCAGCACCTGTCTGATCAGCGTGGCGCGAAATCGCTATTCGGTGCCGTGTGAGCGGGTTGGCCAGTGGGTCAGCAGCCGTCTGTATCCTTCCCGGATTGTAGTCATCGCCGATGAAACGACGATTGCCAGTCATGAGCGCCTGTTTGATCGAGATCAGGTCAGTTTTGACTGGCAGCATTACATCCCGCTTATCGAGCGCAAGCCTGGAGCGCTGCGTAATGGCGCTCCGTTTGCTGATCTGCCGAAGCCTTTGCAACTGCTAAAACGCGGTCTCAGGCGTCACAGCAACGGTGATCGAATCATGACGCAGGTACTGGCGGCTGTTCCCATCGCCGGGCTCGATGCCGTGTTGGTGGCTGTGGAGTTGGTACTTGAATCAGGCAGCTTGAGTGCTGACCACATCCTGAATGTCCTGGCTCGACTGACATCGACAGCAGCCCCTCCGTCCGCCGAAACCAGCCTTCAACTCAAGATAGTGCCTGTCGCCAATACGGCACGCTACGACCGGCTCCGTACCACCGATGAGGAGACTCGCAATGCGTGATCTTAAGGCGGAACTCAAAGAACTGCGTCTGCATGGTATGGCCAGCGCCTGGGAAGAACTGACCTCGCAAGGCGAAGCCTCAACAACCTCGTCGAAATGGCTGCTTGAGCATCTTCTCCAACAAGAACATGCGGATCGAGCGGTGCGCTCGGTGAACCACCAGATGAATATGGCCAAACTCCCCATGCATCGTGATTTGGCCGGCTTCGACTTTAGCGCTTCCAGCGCAGACGCCCGCCTGGTCAGGGATCTGTCCAACCTGGAGTTCACCGATACCGCGCAGAATGTCGTATTCATCGGCGGGCCTGGAACAGGCAAAACACACCTCGCCACCGCCTTGGCCGTGTCCGGGATCACGACGCATCACAAACGCGTGCGCTTCTACTCCACGGTGGATCTGGTCAATCTGCTGGAGCGCGAAAAGTACGATGGCAAGACGGGCCGCATAGCTCAAGGGCTGTTACGAACAGACCTGGTGATACTCGATGAACTGGGGTATTTGCCCTTCAGCCAGAGCGGTGGTGCCCTGTTATTTCACTTGCTGTCCAAGCTGTACGAGCACACCAGCGTGGTGATCACCACCAACCTCAGCTTCTCGGAATGGTCGAGTGTGTTTGGTGACGCCAAGATGACCACGGCGTTGCTGGATCGGCTGACACACCACTGCCACATCGTCGAAACGGGCAACGAGTCCTACCGCCTCCAACACAGCAGCTTGGTCGCCCAGACCAAGATCAAATCACGTGAACGAAAGCGCAAAGACGATGATGGTGCCGAGGACGATGAGCTGTTTTGATCCGCACCGAAAATACCCTGCCGCATGCCCACATGCGGTAGGGCTTAATGCCTCTTCCACCGGGACACGACTGCTAAGCTTATCCACAATTGCTGATGCCAAATCAGCAATCCGCCCTGGGTCAATTTTCAATCGGCAGGGTGGGTCAGTTTTCAATCAGCGCCGACACGTCACTCGCCTGAAAATACAAAGCCCGCTCATCAGCGGGCTTTTATTTTAAAGTGCACTCAACGACATTCTACAAACGACCTTGGCAATTACCCGTGTATCTGCGTTTTTAGGAAAACCTGTTTCAGGGTCAATTGGAACTGTGGTACCCAGGATATTGGGATTTGTCGACGTCAAGGCAAAACCAGTGATAACTGGCGACACTTGGCGGAGGACTACGGAATCTCGGATAGAAATCAGATAAACACCCTCGTGAAGTGTTTTCTGGGAAATATCGACAAGAATGATGTCATTTCGGGAAACGACAGATTTTAAAGCATCAGTATTCACTAGTACTGCCCTGGTGCTTTCCGGCGTTAATCCGTACTCACTCAAAAGCCTGAGAGGCATCGGCAAGGTCCGAAGCACTGATTCGACGACTATCGCAGGGGGCTCCTTAACCAGGATGCCTAAGGTGAAAGCTAATTGTTCAGGACTTTGAACCATCAAAGAAACTGAGTCGTCAACTTTCGTGGTATCGGATCCAGTTGCTAGGTACTCAACTGTGGTTTCAAGGACACGGGCCAACTGGACAAGACGCTCACGTGTGCACGAGGTTCCCTTGTACAGCATGTTCTTGACCGTAGACTCAGATTCTTCCAATAGCTGAGCCAACTTCGTTGCGGAAATTTCTCGAACCTTCATCAGCTCAGTCACGCGTGTGACAAAAGCTGGATGACTGGTCGCTTCAGCGGCGTACTGCATGTAGTGCGATCCTCGGCTCTTCCACCTTGGTTTCTGTTCAATTGCGACCATCGCGCTACCCTCGGCGAAACCTCACCCGGCAGCTTATAGGCGTTAATTTTGACGTCGTTTATACCGTGTCAATTTACACCCATTCATTGGTGTAAATCAAAACCTTGAAATGTGACCCTTTTAGAGTAGATAAATGAGCTAGCAGTGTAGATTTTAGTAATATCACTTTGAGGTCAAAGTAGTGTCAATAACATGGCATTAAGCCACTTTTTGCCCGTTTCGAGAGAAATCTAGTCAAAATTGTGACAATGTGAATACCGCTCGTCCGATAAGCACAATAAATTTACACTGTAGAAGGGTCATATTGTGGTGAACCATCTTGAAACATCCTGAACCATGGGTAGAATGCGCCCCGAACGAAAGGCCATTTATGCACTAGGACAGGGTCATATTTCGATGGATTCCACACTCAAACTCATACTGACGGCGGCAGTTGCCATAGCACTGCAACCGCTCTCGTCAGCGGCATTCAGCCTTAAAGGGACAGTGTGGGAGGAAGAATCTAATCGAGCCTGCAAGGTCGACCCCAAACTTCTCTATGCGATCGCCCTCGTCGAGTCGAAAAACTACGATGGCCCTTTGGTCAAGCCGAACCCTTATGCGCTAAACATCGACAACAAGGCCTATCACCCCTCCACCAAGGCAAAGGCAGCCGATCAGCTCAATAAGGCCCTGACCAAAACGAAAACAATCGCAGTAGGTGCCATGCAGGTGAGCATGCGGTGGAACGGACATCGTGTTTCAAATGCCGCGGATTTGCTTGATCTCAATACGAACGTGCGTGTTGGCACGCAGATATTTTGCGAGTTCATAAAAGAAGGTAAAGGCGATTTAGCTCTTGCCCTAGGCCGGTACCACACGCCAAACCCAGATCTTGAGCAAGTGGCACGTGATTATGGGGTAAATGTTCTGCGCGTTTGGCGCCGACTCATTGTTCTTGAGCAGGAGGGGTGATCATGATGGATTCATTCGCGTTGAACCTTGCACTACGAGTTGCTCAGGATTGGGCGACAAACAATGATCCAGCCTATGGTCGGTATTTCGATCTGGCTCCTGTAGATCGGCAATGGCTTGTCCAAGCCACGGAAAGCGATTTGGCCGAACTTGCATCGCTCCCATCCTCAATTCTACTGGTCAACATCGGTACGTTGAGTGAAGAAAACTTCACCGGATTTCAAACCCCCTCCCCTGCCGTCTCAACCATCAGCCAGCTCCTCGGCGCGATTGCAGATGATCTTCGCATCAGGGGGCGCGTAGCGATGATTGATTGGGGCATCACCTGCGCGGACAAGGCTAACTGGCTTGCAACAAGCAAAATGAAAGATCGAGTCCGGCTTGCTGCGCAGGGGCGAGTAACATTCGCCGCTCGAACCTCCTTTAGCAAAATCATCGTTGGCGCACCTGATAGCACCGTACGCATTGCCAACCTGATGCGGATACTCTCCGGAGGGCGTCGTGGTGAGTAATCAACGACAAGCCATACAGTTGCTCAAAGCTGGACTGAGTCCAATTCTGGTCAACATTCAAACCGGGCTTTCCGCAGAGCAAATCCTGTTACCAGCTGACGTTAAGGCAAAAGTGCGCAGCCTGGTCGCTTCGAACATTCCCTCGCTGAATGACATTTTGAGCGTCCCTAACAAAGCGTCTGATGCCGCAGCACTTCTGCTTCTCTACACCGCTTTGGCAGACCGTGCCGAGCTCCAGGTCGACATCGATAAGCTTGTTGCCGCGTATGAGGACTACCTCCGCGAATACCGGCTTGTTCAACGGACTGGACTCCCCTCCCCTCTTTCACTGGATGAGGCCTGGGTTCTCGCAAGAGAACTTCGCAGCTCAGACCAGATAACACTCTTAAACAAAATAATATCTAGCGTCGTAAAGGGGCATTGAAATGGACGAATCACTTGCCAGTGTCTTGGTTAAAGCCGGCTTCCGATCGGCGATCATCCGGCTGCATACCGGTCTGACCCGGAAACAGGTGACTAGCCTGCGGAAAAAATTGGGGGTCTGTGGCCCCTCCGAATCCGGCCCCCTGCCCAACGCAGAAAGCCTTCTGGTCAAACGCGCGGTTTCTCTGGAAGCGAGCCTATTCATGCTGGCGTATTTAATTACTGCCGAGAAACCACGTGAAGCGGTTGATATCTATGCGGTAATGGCTGCCCACACTCAGTACCTTGATAGCCACTCAGCGTTGCGCGGTGGAAATCTGGACCTTGAGAACATCCTGGAGCTCGATGACGCGTGGCTGATTGCACGTGATTACCGGAGCCAGGAGGTCACCATGCGATCCTGCAGCACTTGTCACATCGAGTTTGTAGCGAGCATCAATCATCGGCGTCATGCATGCCCACTGTGCGAGGGTGTCCAAGTACGTGACCCATTCCATTGTGACGTTGCAGACCGCGCTGTATCGGCCCGTAGCGTTGGTGAGCTCATTGAGGTTTCGGTGAAGGTCAGTCAATGGGAGAACTGGGGGTACAAGTCCGAAGAAATCAGGGGCGAGTTTTCTCTTTCTGAGGGTGAGTTAGTCGCCTGTAGGAAACTGCTTTCCCTCTCAGACGATGAAATCCAACGTCTTTGCTTGAAATTTAAAACCGGCGATCGATTGGTTAAATACCTGATCAAGGCGACTGCAGCGCGTGGCCACGGCCTGCAGGCGGCTTAACATGCATGCGCCTACGGAAGAACAGGCGGCCTTTCGGAAAGCATCTGTAGCCTTATTGGAGGCACCTCGAGGAATAATTAAATCAACGGCCGGAGCGGGTTGCGGCAAGACCACAGCATTAAAGGGCGCAGTCCAGGACTGCAATCGAGCCGGCGCAAGCCGGCTTTTAGTTTTATCGTATACCAAACAACTTGTATCGGAGGTGCAAGGTCTCTTTGGAAATCTCGCTGTCGTCAGAACCTTCAACAGCTTGGCTCTAGAGGCTGTCGGAGCCCGCTCAGAAGGACGTACCATTGGGCAGCTCTACCCTTCCCACGTCCTACAAGCATTTGATCTACATAAGAAAAAGTTACCGATAGATGCTCAAGCCTTTGCCAAGGTCATCATTGGCACAGTCAGTAAATTTTGCTCGAGCGCCGACTCAACATTATCAGCTGCACATGTTCCAGCCTGGGTACGAGAACCGGTAGTAGCCGATCTTGCCGTGCGCTACGCAACAGTACTATTCGACGCTTTGCGCGTAACGTCGAGAACCAGGCTACCCCTCCCGCACGATCTGTATGTCAAAGATTGGCACCTGCAAGGATGTCCGGGCCTTGCACATTTCGACCAATTGTTCCTCGATGAAGCTCAGGACGCATCAGATGTCATGCTCTCCTGCCTGGCGTTCGCCAAGCGTGCCTCCTACGTTGGGGATGCCGGACAACAGATCTTTGCTTTTCGCGGCTCCCAGGACGCTATGTTGAAGGTTCCAGGCCGTGAGTTCCCTCTAACCTTATCCTTTCGGTTTGGCCCTCAAATTGCCGACTTGGCGAACCGTATACTGGAGTGCAAATCGACCCCTCCCCCTATCAAGCTCCGTGGGCTCGCTGGGAAATCCTCAAGGGTTGGGCCTATAGCTGCTAGCGATGAGCACACACGCATCTTTCGCACAAATACAGCGCTGATACGAGATGCAATAACGCTAAGGGATCTCGGCGAGTCATTTTCAATCGTCGGCGATACCGGAGATATTCGTGACAAAACTGAATCCGTTTTTGCATTGATGAGAAACTCGCCCAGAGAAGCAAAACACCCAGCGCTCTCCTCCTTTAAGACCCACGACGAACTCGCTGAATGGGCTTCAGACCATCGAGATTCAGAAACAGCTCAGATCTACTTTCTCGCACGAGATTACGAGCTACGGGAGGATGATCTCGTGCGTGTTTTGGCTGGCCGAGGGCAATCGAATAAAGGACGAATTACGCTCACAAACTGTCATAAGGCCAAAGGCAGGGAATTTGCGAATGTGATTGTCCGAGATGACTTCGACCATAGCCTGGCTATCGCTAAGCGCCGGGGGGATGCACAGTTAGATGAAGAGCTGAACCTGCTGTATGTCGCCGCTACCAGGGCAAAGCAAGCAGTTGAGCTTCAGGTCTCGGAATTCAGAGTCTGAGGCAGCCCTCCCCTCCCCTCCCTCTTAGGCCCGCTACTTGCGGGCTTTTTTATGACAGCGATCAGCGGATACCAAGCCTAAGGCGATAGTCCGTCGATCGTCGACCTATTGTCGACCGTTGAACTTTCAAAAATGTAGGTCAATAGACGTTCAAACCCAGCTTTCCGAATGTCGACCTTTTGTCGCCCTATCGTGGATCTATTGTGTGCCTAAATAAGTGAGTGAGTCTGAGATGAAAACCTACGTTCGAAGAATCCACAAACGCCTGCACACTTGCGTCACCAAACCTGTACCTTTATACAGTGCATCAAACTCGCTATTCGGCCGTTGCAGATTGCCCTACATGGAAGCGCCTTGTGCCGAGTATCGCCCACTCAATGAATGAGTCAGTCAGGGTCTAATCTCCCTTGAGGAATCAACTCCCCCCCTATTCAACTCAGATGCACTCAGAGCCGCGATTTCCATTCCCACAGTGGGAATGAGCACCGTCACGAAACAGCGCAGTCCACCAACGCTGCGCACACGTCACTCACAAGACGCCAGGCGACACATTCCAACAGTCGCAATTGCCACCATCCTGGTAGTGGAAGGAACGAGAGACAGCGATGCGAAACCTCATATAGGACTACGTACTGTTCCATTCCCACGGTGGGAATGAGCATGCTGTGACCCGCCCCCCCTCAATCCGGGATCCGCGTGAAGCTTTCTCAACCGTGGCAAACGCCGCCGTCTACGAACCGGCCAGCCCACGTGCCACGATCTGGTACCAACGGCCGGCGACGAGGCGTATCACTCCTACCGTGGGAATGTTCACTATCGCGAAGTCCGAAAACGCATGAGCCCAATAACGAAAAGGGCGCTTGTCCGCAGCATTCCCACGGTGGGAATAATCAAACTATGGGACATGCTCCAATTTACAAACCGGGTTCCGCGGGTGAGGTACCCCAACCCAGGTATTTACCGCCGTCTATGAACCAGCCCACAAGGCACCATCTGGTACCAAAGGCCGGCGTCGAGACGTTTCGCTCCTACCGTGGGGATTGTGCACCATCGCGAAGTCCCACAACGGATGAACCCAATTTATAGATCGTGAAAGGGCGCTTGGTCATGGCATTCCCACGGTGGGAATGACCAAGGTACGGAACACGCGTCAATCTACAAACCGGGGTCAGCGGAGTAAACCATCCCAACAAACAAATGCCGCCGTCTATGAACAGGCCAGCCCACTAGACGCCGATCTGCTACCAGCGTCGAACCGTTTCATTCCCACCGTGGGAATAAGCACCATCGCGGAGTCGCCCAATGCACGAACCAATTTAGAAGATCTCAGAAGGGCGCTTAGCCATACCATTCCTACAGTGGGAAATGAGCGTGCTGGGAGCTGCCGGCGCAAACCGAGCAACGCGGGGCGATACAGCCGTGGCAACTGCCACCGAGTAAGAAACCGCCAGTAGAAGGGGAGCGATCGTGGAACTGCGCACAGGGTATTGGACAAAACCATTCCCACGGTGGGAATGATGGACGCACCGAAGCAAGTCAACGCATGTATCAAGCTTTCAAAGTCGATGAAAGGTCGCTTGTCTATACCATTCCCACGGTGGGAATGAGCGGGGGTGTAGGGACTGACCAGTCAAGGACCCCGTCACCGGGCCGATCGATTCCCACCGTGGGAATAAGCGCCATACGGTGTAGCCCAGCGCGCGATGGCGAGGACATAATCCCAGGAAAGCGCGCAGGTCCTTTACATTCTTACGTTAGGAGAGATCAATGCACGGCACCGTCCGTCGCACGAATCAGCGAATACGATCAAAACGAATGCGTTTAACCGATCAATCCCCCAGCGAGAGAGGCATCAGGAAGGGGCGATTTAGCCCAGGGTATAAAACCGGGAATACCAAGGGAGCCTCGGTGAATCAAGGCCTTGAGCTGCGCCATTACCATTCCCACCGTGGGAATGAACGAGGAATTCTCGCAAACCAAGACCAGCTATAACGCTTAGGTTAGACAAAGAAGCGGGGGAGGGGAGGGCGAATGAATGGGAAAGGTGGTCTAAGATCATGTCACCGCAGACCATCTTTAAAAACGATACGGCAAAATAAATAGCGTTTTCCAAGAATTTTGGCGACGTAATGTTGCATAATGCTTTTCACGATGTATGAACAGGTAGTAAACCTGGGATCTTTCATTAGGAGTAGAAAATGGCAGAACGTGTCGTTAATACAAAGATCATTGCCATTGCTAACCACAAAGGCGGTGTAACCAAGACAACCACGTCGATAAACCTTGCGGACCATCTCGCCCAGCTCAACGGTTCCAATAACGTCGTACTCATCGACATGGATCCGCAAGCCAACGCATCGAAGCATATTGGTCCAGAGCATCCAGCAAAGGTCACACACAATCTCGCTGAACTGTTATTGAACCCATCTGCCAGCCTTAACGCGTTTATCTTTGAAACCACACAAATTGAAGGCGTGAGTCTGATTTATGGTTCTCTTAGCCTCGAAACTGTTCCTGACATTATTAAACAGGAAGACCCTCGACCCAACGAAGTTCTAAAGGCACGAATTGCCCCATTGATGGGTGTGGCCGACTACATCATTTTGGACTGCCCACCTAATCTTGGGCTTCTGACTATGAATGCACTCGCTGCCGCAACGCACTACATCATTCCTGTAGAGTCGGGCGCAGCGTATGGTCTTTACGGACTCGCTGACCTCCAGGAAAGAATCAATAGAATTAAGAAAATCAATCCAGATCTAAGCTTTCTTGGTGCACTGTTGGTTAAGCACGATTCGCGACTGACGCTATGTCAGGAGAATGAACGAGATGCGATTGAGATGTTCGGAACTGTTGTCCCAGTAAAGATTTCTCAAACAAGTAAAGTGAATCAGTCGATCGCGATAAGCAGAAGTTTACGAATGCTTGATCGCAACAACAAAGTTACGAAGCAATATGGGGAACTTGCTGTCTATGTTGCCGAAACAACAGGGGGCTCTAGATAATGAGCGCACAAAGCGAAACCACAAGTAAAGCCAACCGGAAGACAGGAAAGGCGGCAGACGACAAAGTTGCTAAACCGAGCCGTCCAGGGCTTTCCGCGCTACTTGCAGGATCCCTGACTCAAACCTTCGCGAACCACAAACAGATTATTGAAGATACCGGTGTTTCTGATACGGAATACTGGTCTGCGCGCCCCATAGACATATCGATAGTTGACCCCAACCCCTATCAGCCGCGGAAAGACTTCGAGGGTATTGATGAGCTGGTCAGACTGATAGATGAGCAAGGCTTATTGGTACCAATCGAAGTTCGAGCGAAGGGCAACCGTTATGAACTCGTATCTGGAGAGCGTAGGGTAAGAGCTCATAAGATTTTGGGTAAGACCCGGATCTTGGCCCACGTGGTCAATATCACTGACCAAGAAAGTTCGGCTAGAGCGCTCGTAGAAAACTTTGGTCGCAAGGACTTAAGTGACTACGAAAAATCACGAGCAATAATCCGGCACAAAAAGGAGTTTGGAAGCGTCAGTTCCACGCACCAGGAATTTGGACTGACACAAACCACGTACTATCGGATGATGGCATTCGAAAGTCTTCCGGTAGCGGTGAATACTCTTCTGGATAAAAAGCCCGCACTGATCACGGCTGCAAGTGCAGAGAAAACTGTAAAGTTTATTAAGGAGAAAGTGGAGTCCGGAACCTCACAAGAGGCTTTGGAAAAGGCCCTTATCTCCATCATACAGGCAGCACTTAGCACCGGTACGCCGATAAAGAATCTTGCTCGGTCACTGGAGAAGAAATTTCCGCAAGCCACGCAAACGACGGCAGGTATCGAGCTTAAAAGCGGTGAGGTTAAGCTCGGGCATGCGAAGAAAAGCAAAAATTTCTACGAGTTGAAACTGGTTCGCTCGCAGTTCTCAGACGAGCAGCTTGAAAAACTTGAAGAGTTTCTGAAAAGCCTTAAATCGGCATAGGGGGTCCGAGTGTGAACGACACCAAATCGGAAAAGCCCAGAAATGGTGATCTCTTCGCCACTCAGGGCGGTGCAGAGGGGGAGGGGGGTACACCTCAATCTAAGCCAGGTCATGGCATTAAAGCAGCAAGAGAGCGGGCTGAAGCAGCTCAGAACGCCGCACTCCTCAGAGATGATCCGCTAAGCGCACAAGAGCAGGGGACGGGTGACACGACCAACGAATCAGGTAAAGCCGCACAAACTCAGGCCGAAACCCAAAAGCCAGCAGCGGCCCCTGCCACGCGACGAGGCGATGGCCTAAAGGCCGCACAACAACGAGCCAAGGAAGCCAAGGAGAACGCGGAAAAGCGATTGGGCAAATGGGCAGAGGAACTTCGAGAAGCTCCAAATGAAGCGCTTCGATGCGCACTGTTCACTGCTCGGAATCGCAACGTACAACGTGATCAACTGAAATCAGTTGAAATTTCCAGCTACGGCAATTCCCGTGTGATCTATACAGGGGAGGAGCTACGCCAGGACGACTTGGACGTTTGGCTGCAAGTGCTTCATCTGGCACGGCTTCAGGAACTTGGGACGCCTATTCGTTTCAGCCCAGCTCAGATGAAAAAGGACCTCCAGTGGCCATACGGGGTAAAACACACCGTCCGGCTCATGACGATCCTGACCAGATTGAAAACAACTGGGGTTCAGTTTCACTCGGAACGTCTTGGCCGCGGTGTAGTTCTCTCGCTTGTCAGAAAGTTTGAATACAGTGATGACTTTGACGTCGCCGGCAAACGCGCTGATGACGAATGGATCGTAGAGCTGGAACCTGAGATCGCCACCTTGTTTGGTGGAGGCTTTTATAGCACCAGGATTGAATGGGAGCAGCGAATGGCATTGCCCGGAAACCTAGCCAAATGGCTGCATGGTTTCTATGCCTCGCACAGTGAGCCATATGCACTGAACGTTGATACCCTGATAAAGCACGCCGGATCGCGCGTCTCAACACAAGGCAAAGCGAGGCAAATGGTCAAAGAAGCCTTGAACGAACTCGTCGCCGTAGGCTTCTTAAAAGAGGCTAGTTGTGACAGATCAGGCAAGGTGACTGTCGTGAGAAACAAGGCAAATACCAAGACCCCCGCTTAGGGGGTTTTTTGTGCCTGTAGATTGAGCTGTAACGCTCTCCCTGAGAGCAGATGTAGGAGGGAAGGGAAACGTAATAATGCCGTCACAGGACCGCTGATCACCTAACCAAAAGGGGCTGGCCACGATTAAGCAGCGTCGACAAAGAATGCCGGCACTGCGGTTGATATTGGATCAATCCGCACACACAGGGCAGATTTCAACGGAAGAAAACAGCCAAAACCTTAAATCCTACTGAACCGGCTAATGCTGACTTAGGGGTAAAGAGGGCCTGAGCAGCACCTGATTAAGAGGTAGATAAAGAAAAATAGAGCGGGGCAGAAACTCACCAAGGAGTAAAAAACGGAGAAAAGGGTCAAAACACCGCTCAGAACGTCTTTACGGAAAATGAATGAAAAGCTCCGCAAGCCCTTGAAATAGGCCCTGGTGGCGCTTTAGACACCCTTCAATCGGGACAGATTGGCCACTCTGGACGGGAAGGAAGGCTTAGCATGGTGAACTTTTTTACCCCTAAATCAGGTGCCGTCATATGTCGGATCGAAGTCACCATCAACGTTGCACCACAGGTGCAAATATCTTTATATATCAACGACTTACGAAGATGTGAAGAAGCAGACAAAAAAGATACCCCATAGTCAGGCAGAATTACTCCATAGTCAGATAATCGCAAAAACTCGAATAATCCTTATATTTCAGATACTTATGAGCGTTATTTAAAGCTGAATAAAGGGTAAATGGCAGGATTACCTCATAGTGAGGTACGTTTACCTCATCGTGAGGTAGCTTTACCTCATAGTCAGGTAAAAAAACCTCATGGTGAGGTATTAGGTATTAAGCGAAAAGCCATACAGATCAAGGGCTTCAGGCCCATTTCTCAGACCCTTAACCGCTTCTAACAGGTTTCTAACCGCTCTTAACCAGGATCAGAACCTTTTGCTTTGTAATGATAAAAGCGGGCAGCAGTAGCGCGAAGCATTGAGAGGCAGGTACCGGGGTCAAGTCCGACCTGGGTGGAGAGCACCCGCATTGTCAAACAGCCCAATTCGAAGACCTTGTCTGGGGTAATTGGCACCAAGACCGATCGGCGAGGCGCCTGCATCTTCAACAGAAGAACCCCTTTGTCGAGCTGGTTCTGCAAAAGTCATAGATTTGGATCTGCTTTTACCATGGTTCGAAGCTTCGAACGTAGGTACCAAACCCATTACCGCGCAGAGGAACAAGGTGGTTTCTCTGGGTGTGACCTGAAAAATCAGCTTGTTGCCCCAATCGAATTCGGCGCCGGCTTTATTGGCGCCGTCGATACTCAGGACAGTCTCACCCCCTGCATTTGTAGCCATCTCAAATTTGAGAGCACAGGACGTAGCGTAAACGTTGAAACCTTGGTAGGTAACCTCATTCATGGGAACCACCGGGACCTGTTGTGGAGAGCAGTCCCCCAACTCGATCATTCAGTTGAGCCAGTTGCCCCTTGTACGCATTGGCCTCAGCCTCACTTTGGCTAACCCTAGTAGCCGCGGTACCTACTTCAAGCCGTAACCTGGTTATTAACTCGACATCGACATCGCGATCACGTTGAAGCTGCAAAATCTGTCCGTTAACCGTGGCTTCACGCTCCCTCGACGCCTGAGCATCCCGTCGCGCATCGAGCAACGCCGCGTCCTGTTGCTTCGATTTCTCCACTAAGCCGGCTACACGTTCCTCCAACCTCAGAACTTCATCCTGAGTGCGACCCAACACCATTTTCTCATCTTCAAGCGACTCATGAAGAGAGGAGGCCTGCTCTTGGGCCTCTTGAAGCTGACTGTTCAACACATCAAGGGCAGAAGAATCTTTCCGAGCCTGATCCTCCATTCTCGCTAGGGCAGTGCGCATCTGGTCAGAGTTGTCCCGTTCAACAACAAGTTGATTTTCAAGATCCTGGTTTGTCTGCTCGAGACGATCAATCAACAAATCTGCATCAAGCAAAGCATTGCGCTGTTGTTCAACCGAGGCTTTCAAGGAATCAATTTCCTCTAGAGCAGCGGACTGAGCCGCTTCGTTCAGCACAACTGCCAATTCCTGCAACAGCTGGTTGACCGATGCTTCTTGGCGTTTCACGTAGCTGGAAATCAATGATTGTGCGCGGACTGGAATGCTTATGGACCCAGCAGCAGACGAGCCGTTCAGCTCTACGTGTTCTGTCCAGATCCGGATCAGCCTATCGGCCCGGCCACTACCAATAGCGTTACGTAACGAATAGCCATTCACCGCGCGACCATCCGCGAGAATGGAATTGCCAGCGTCGACGATGTCTTGAGTTGAGATCGGGGATTCGCGCACAGCGAGACACCTTGCAAGGAATGTTAAGTTGATTGTAACTAGTAACAAACAAACAAACAAACAAACAAACATACAAACATACAAACAATCATTGCGACCTCACCGTTTCGTACCCCACGCCCGATGCAGTTGATATGGGTGACCGAAGAAGCGCCGCATCACCAGCTTTCGCCGGGCTGGTCCGACACTGATCGCCTGAGCGAGAACGGTGGCCACAATCCACCAGAACCGATCAGCGGCCTTAAAAGAACGGCGGCCGAGAATTCCGACCACCAGGTTGTCTCTAGTAGCGGACCGATCTCGAATAAGTGGCAGGGAAGAGGTAGAGGAAGGATTTGGAATAGCAGAAGGGAAGCCACTGTTTACGCCCAAGATCGGCTTTGGTAATGGCCGGCGGCAACGTCACCACGAACTCCGGAATACGCAGCATGCGGCCCAGCCGAGAGCGGCTTCCATAAGCGGACTCGACTATTCAAAACACGAAAACAATAGGTCGACAATAAGGCGACAAACAAGCGACTTTATACCACCCCTGCACATGGTTGGCGGGCCACTCCGCGACCTTCCTGACCCTACACCTAAACGCGAAGCTCGCTGCGCACCTCCCAGGAGCTCCGCTGAGCCTTGAAACCTCAAAAGCAGGGTGCAGGGCGCGACCCCTATCCTGATCGGCCCGCGCGTAGCGCGATGGAAGGTAAGAGGAAGGTAAAGGGAAGGGAGATGAAGGTGAGGGTAAGTCGGCGGTGAGGTAGTGGGGGAGGGACGCGGTAGAAGGGTTTGGCTTGCAAATGGAGGAAGACGTGCAGGGGTGGTATAATGTGGCTTCTTGTATAGGGGGCCTATGTACGAACGAATTCAGTCTGCCTACCAATCACTGACCGCTGCCATCGAGGCATTCAACCGAACGTGGCCAACACTGGTGGTCGACGGCGTGGTGTATGTACTGCCGTTGCTGAACGAGCAGAAAACGCCCGACATCTTGCTGGTGGAGAAGGTTACTGGTCCTGATGCCATCAAGATGGCCATCGATGCGATCGGGACTTTCGAACGCGACATAGGACAGGCCCCGGGCACAGTCATGCGCTTGCCTGGCTATTTCACGGTGGCCACCTCGGTGCTCGATCAGGTACTTGCGATCAACGCTTGCAAACAGAACCTGGTCGACGCCATTGAGATGGTGCGCGTTGAGCAGAACCTGACGCCGGAGATGCGGCCGCGAATTATGCGGCGTGCCCTGGGGGCGAGCTTCAATACCAACCAGCTGAAGCGATCCGTACACGCATTCGACGGAGCCCCACGGCAAATTACGTTCACGTGGGCTGGTCACTCACCCGGCAACGAGCGAGTGACCGTCAGCAAGATCCGCGCTCAGCTCGAGGCCAAGGCAGAAATCCGCGCCGGCGCCGAGGACATTCCGATGGAGCAAACCCCGGAGTATTTCGACCTCAACTCTATTGTTCATCTTTCGGACGCCGACATCCTTATCAAACACAAAATGGTCGCTCCCCACCCACGCTGCATGCTGTGGTTTTCCGAAAGCAGCAGATGGGACGCTATGATCAAAGCCAATCTTCCGGTGTTTGTGCTGGCTAGCGAACGAGCACCAACGATCAAGCCCCTGAAGTTATTCGACCGCAACGCAAGGCGTGCCAAGCGACACGACGAAAAGGCGCGTCAGGAGGTTCTGCAGGGGCGAGACATGTACTTACCTACCGCCAAGGGCAAGCCTGTCCAGGATAAGGACATTGATCGCCAGAGTCCGGAGGAGGAGGTCGCATCCACCTATCGCTTGGCCGGGCAGACTTACTCAAGCCAGTGACAGGACTTGCATCTACAGCAGGTGCGGTAGGATGTATTCAGTCGAAAGGAGAATTCGCAATGAAGATGATCATTGAGTCAGAAGTCAAACGTGCTGAAGCACTGGTTGAGCGCTACATGGGCCTGCCACCAGAAACGATCGATCTGTTCAGCTTCAACGTGGATGCATTGCGCAAGGCTCCTGCCGACTTTGGACGCGCTATCAGCGCATTGCGCCAGGTAGCTGACATAAGCAGCCCTTCGCAAGCTGATGCAGCCTACGCCGTGAACGTGGTTGATCTGATTGCAGAACTGGCGCAACGGCCACAACTGCCTGCACCCATCCAGAAATTGTGGGCGGTGGAGGAGGGCATTCGTACTGCTGGTGGACTGTGGACGCTCAAGCACCTGGTGACGATCGCACTGGCGTTCGCCGGCGTGCTGGTAGGTAGCACTAAAGTCATGACCTTGGGCTACGAGATGTTTGCCTATGTCGCCTTGGCCTTGATCGTTGCCTCGGGGGCATTGCACCTGACACACAGCAGCAATGCCGGCACGAGAGTTCCTGTCTACACGATTGGTGCTCTGGTAGCCTTCTGTGTGCTGAACACTCTGTTCGCACCTAATGTCGGGTTTCTTGTTCTGCTTGCAGGCGCAATCGCCTTCATGGCTGGGTCGTTTCTAAGTCTGTTCGATAGCAAAAACGGTCCTACCGGTGGCGAGTTGTATCCCGAGGAATACCAACCAGTGGAAGGATTACGCGCAGAAGAATTCAACTACTACAAGGTGACGACTGGCAACGATATGAGCGAGCCAATTGACAGATTGTCTTGACCAAAAAAAACCGGCTTTAAAAGCCGGTTTTTTCGTAACGAGGATTCAATTTACTGCCGGGGAACTGTGGACATGTCAGCGACCGACATTATCTCGCTGATTCACCGTCAGAATGTCTGCAAGGTGCCCACCAGATCCATTGTCGTGTAGCCCTGCCTCAACCAGCTGCTTATACATTCCATCGGACAAGTCCTTATCCATATGATTGGCAGCGGCGTAACTGTCCCAACGTTCCCTTGAATTATCAGTTAGGCCACCAACTCTTGCAGTTGCAAATACATCTGCCTGGGCCTCATTCAGACCCAGTTGTTCACCTTCGTGCATGTACTCCTCACGTGTTGCGCGGGTGCCCAAAGCCGCTCCGACGCCATTGGAGGCTGCAGAGAGTATGCCAAACGAGGACTCACCTCGATCGTTGAGTTCTGTCGCCGAACCGCGGATACGATCAGCAGCTCTATCCGCTGCAGGATCCAATGCCTTCTTCGCGTAAACCTCAGAGTCGTTATGCGCAATCCCATCATTGTGAGCATGTCTAGCTGCGATATTTTGGTGAGCATCCGCAACGGCAGCTGTCTTCTCCGTATTAAACCGAGAATCAAATGCTCCTGTGTCAACCATGTGGCCTGCGTTGCTTGTCTCCGCCTCCAGATTGCCAACCGCCGGTGAACGCAAATTCGCATTCTTGTCATAGTCGACGGTGGCTCCAGTCAAAGCCTCGAAATCATGGTGTTTTGCCAGGGTGTACAACGCTGCAGCTGTATTCGCACGGTTGGGATCCAGCATTGTTTGACTGAACATCTGCTGGTTCTCCTGAAACTCTTGGCCGTACTTGTTCATGGCGTCACCGACAACGGCCCGATCCCGGCCTTCGTTGATAACCTTGCCCGTCAACGAATCAAGCTTCATGTCCTCAGAGTACCCATAGGTATTCGCCAATCCGCTAACCTTCTGATAGGCCATCTGATCGTTGATGGTTTTCTGGGCCGATTGCGAAAGGCTGTCCTGGTCAGCTTTCGAAAGGCTCGAGCGGTCAGCGCTCTGGAAGTTCTTGGCCAGCGTAGTGCCATCGGTTTTTTGAAGTGCGCTTTTGACAGTCTCCCCAAGGCCCGATGATTTGACCGCCGACAACGTATCAGCATAGGCCTGGGAATCAGACCGCGTTGACTGATCAGTACTTGATGCTGTTGCCCCCGCACTAAGCCCAACGCCACCGCTGACGCCTGCTTTAACACCTGCCGGACCTCCATCAACGCCTGCAGCTGCAGTGGCACCGAGCTTGCCATCGACGCCACTGCTCAGCGCAGTGCTCGCAATAGCCGCGTCTATGTTGCTAGCGCTGTACCCTTGAGATCTGAGCGAATCGTACTTTGCCTGGAAACTCGCGCTTTTATCCAAGCCGAGAGATGTTTGAAGCGAATGCCCAACATCTGCAGCTTCACCGATCGTCTTCGAGTTATCGAGCGATCTGCCCATCGTGCTTGTGAATTGCTTAGAAAAGGCCTGAGAAGAGCCCTCTGAGGTCGCTCTTGAACTTTGAACGGATTCGCTCAGCATGGACCCGACTGAAATGTTGCCACGCTGATTTTCCGATCCGTTGATGCGTACGCCCTTGTCGAAGTCGCTTGTTGCATAGGGCGTAGTCTGCAATCCAGCTGCAGGGGTTACGACATCGGGGCTGGCAATCTTCTCGTTAATTTGGTCAGAGCCACTCATCCGTCCTGCAATCCCAGAGGCAGCAATCGCTGTACCGGAGACTAGGAACAAACATATCGCTGGGATGGAGGAGGCCATTAAACCGGCGACACCAATAGCCTGTTCAAGAGCAGGCCCCATCTGCTTGAGCATCTCGAACGACACCCCAGTTCCGCCAACATCGAACGATGACGTCTGGAGAATGGACTCCATAGCACTCGCGGTGGACGAGACCGTGTAAAGGTTCACAATTGCCAATGCCGGCATCCAGAGCATCATCCAGGCCAGCAACATCAAGTATTTGCTGATCAGACCAATACCAAAACCGCCCATGGTAATGAGGAACGCCATCAGCGGAGTGATGGCATAAATGAGGCCTTCAAAGAAGGTCATGAATGGGCGAACATACTTCGTAAATTGCGTTCCTTCGGCTGCCCACTGGGTGTTTTGCTGAGCCATGGCCTGGCCCATCATGACGCCATACGAGCCCTGCAAATCCTCTACTGCTTTCTGACCAGGTGCTTGAAGAAATATTGGATAGAGAACCGAGGCCATTGTGTAAGCCCGGGCGTCAGTCGCTGACATATTCAGCGCGTACAGCGAATCACCAATGCGAGAGGTCACCGCATCTGGATCGACCGTCTTTCCTGGACGCTTGAAACCCGCCGTTGCGATCTCGGACATGACGTTATCAGTTGCTGAGTCTGTCAGGTTTACAAGGGCTGTATGTGCGTCAGAACAATTGAGCGTTCTACCCCCAGCTGGACCATCGAAAATCTGAGTGTAATAAACGCTGCTGCTAAACCGAGCGGCGCCCATTGGGTCGTTCGCCCGGTATAGATCGGCATAATCTTGGAGATCAGTGCCAAGCATGGGCAACGTGCATTCACGAAAATAATTAGACCACGAGTTAACCAGGTTTTTATTGGGGCCCAATCCATTGGTGAACGATGGAATGGACATCAAATTTCCGGTCACTGAGCGAACTTTCATCAGGGTTTCAATCGGGTCAGCAAAACCGTACTTTGTCATCGCCGGCGTCGAGAACGCCTGCTCAAAGAGGTTCGTTAGATTGTACCCAATGTTTGAGATAATCGACCCAACAGCCAAGGGACCTAACGGGACGTTATCAACCACTGCCACATCGCCGTCATACACATCCTCAATGATCGCCCGCCCAGAAGGACCGTACATGGCCATGTACAACACCAGGCAAATAAGCAGTTTTTGGAATGGAATTGCGGTGTTGTTGAAAACCGCTTGAAAGCCCAAGATAAGGGCTCCGATCGCAAACCCGATTCTGGCCAGAGACTCAATATCACCGGTCCCACAGATCATGGCAACTGAGTTCAAAACCTCCTCGAGGTAGACTGCAGAGCCAACAGAATAAATTGTGAACTCCATCAGTTTGGCCTCACAGGATTTGCGCCCATCGTGGCAATAAAATTGGGTGGCGGCATGATCTGCATGCGCACCTGATAGTCCTTGGCCATATCATTTTCATTGCCATATTTTGACAGCAGTGATTGGTGCTCTGAGGTGAGACGAGAGCGAGATTCAGACAGGAAGTCCTTACTTGTTTCACCTAGCTGGTCAACCATTTTTCCTTTTTTAAGAACTTCTGAGGCTACGTTGATATACGACTCAGCAAGGGAGTGGGCACCCTCAAGAGCAAGCATTTTGGAGTGCGCGCTAACGAATCCCTTAGCCATGTACTCACTATGTTGGGCAAGCCGCTGAATCATCGCGGAAAATCCTGTTTTTTGTAGCGCCCCGATAATCGCTACTTCATCAGAATTGAACGGACCAGCGTTGTTGGCCCACTTAAACACAATGCCTGGAGAGCTCGCATTACCATTAAATAGCTTCACTATTTTTTCTGCCAGACCGTCAAATGCTATTTGCTGAGTTTTAATAGTCATGCAAGCATCTTCGTCGCTGGAGCAATCGTAAATTGGGACGGTGTCTGTTTTTTTGCCCTCAACTATGTCCTGCAAAGTAATTGACGTAGGACCATAGAACTTGGTTGTAGGGACTTTTCCTTTTCCATCATCGGCATTCTCAAGTGCGGTGATGAGTACAGTTCCCGTCAAGGACATAATCATCTCATCAGTTTGGCGTGATCCGTACTGGAAGAATCCCCTGGCATTATTTTGTGCCATAGCGCACCAGATAACGTTGCCAATGTCCTCACAGGATTTTGCTAACCCAGCGTCACTTTGCTGCTCCTTTGGAGACTTCGAGGTCAGGCTACCGGGCATGATCGAGGAAAAGGCATCGCCGATACCCCCAGTCACGTTGATATTGGCCGCTCTCATCGTTTCTTTAGATGTGAAGGAACTGAAAGCGTCTGTGACCAGGCCCTGGGCAAGTTGGCATGAATTGGACATCAGGCTATTAATGTCCTGCATAACCTCTTGAAGGTTCTGGATGACGTTATGGACAGTAGGCCCCATAGCGTTCAACGCGAGTTTAAACGCGTAGCCAGAGGCCACGCCGACAGCGTTCGATGCGACCGATCGCAATGCCTGGACGAATTGTTGGGCGTTAATAAATGAGAATGAACCTGCGAACATGTCAATCCCGCCACAGCCAGCCTGAAAGGAGGGCGGTCGGAAGTTGACAATCGGCGTATTGGATATTTTGTTTCTAACTCGCAATGAACCGCCAGTAATAACACCACGCGTCGCTGTTTCATACGCTCCGGGTTCTGTGCTGTTCGACATTGAATCGAACATGGAATCCAGTTGCGACTGAATGTCAGCATATGCTCCCGACGGAGCTATACCGATAGCCAAAGCCAGGATCATTGATTTACTGTTCAATCGCATTAGGGGTCTCCACGTCAATAGCCTTTCTTGCCAACTTGGCTTTCATGCTTTGCACGAATCTTTGAGGATCATTGAGAAGATCCTCATCAATACCGTCCGAGTCATCAATCGACAGAAGTCCGTTGTCGAAAAACGGCTGCGTGCTCGCAAATGTTTTATGGTCGATAATCCCAGCGTCTCGCGTGGCCATCAGAATTCGATTGAACAGCACGTCGAGCGTAATGGCGCCGTATCCAACGATTGCTGTGCCTTGAGGGGGCATGGCCAAGGCGAGAGCAGGGGTCTGAAAGATCTCGAGTTTCTTGGCCTGACCATCGTCCACCCGATAGTCCGGAAACGCGTTGTTATCCAACGGCCCGCCATCAAGCGAAACTGGAATGATGTTTATGCCAGTCGAAGTTGTGAGCGATTGCAGGACGTTTGCCTGTTCGGCACACAGCATGCAGTTTGATTTGAAGAAAAAGAAAACCCCAACCCTGTCAGCCAAGCTGCGCAGCACCTTGTCTTTGTTGGCCGTCACTTCGCGATTCATTGCATTTGCTGCATATGTCGCGACTGGACGCCGGCTATCTTCGTCGAGGAAAGGATCCTTCATGATTGCGCGCGACGAAGCCTCGGAGAACCGCGATGCTTTGTCCATCATCACGCGTTGAAGGTAGTAATAGGCCTGAACGTTCGCGTCCGTGGGATTGTCGATGGCTCGGTCACGGTACTTCGGTAGGTTCTTCTTGATCCAGGCAACACTGAACACCTCAGGACCTTTTGGGGCCGGAGGTTCGACTTTTTCTTCCGGAGGCGCCGGCTGGGGAGGAGGGGGAGGAGGCGGGGGAGGAGGCAACTCCTTCTTGGGCTCCTCTTCTTCCTTAGGTGGGTCTTTGTACCAGAACCACCCTTCGGCCTTTCCCTTGTAATAACTGCTGCCGCCGGCGGCGGGTAGGGAAGATTCTTCTGGCCTCTCACTTGCGTGTAAGCCGTGTGAAAGCGCAGCTATGACTGCTGCGCCGAAAAATATAGTCGGTCTCACGTCAAACCCCCTTATCAAGGAAGCTTGCGACCGACTCAGTACGGTATACCCAAAACCGTCCAGACTTTTTACGAGCAGGGTAAATCGCTTTTACCCAACCCAGGTGCTGATAGTTGGCTGCACCGATTTTTTTCCGGAAGTAGGTCACTGAATAGTTCAGCTCAGCGGCTACCTGAACAACGGACATATGTTCGCCATACATACGCATAAGACGCTGTAGGGTGGACTCGTTCTTTTTCTTGCTGCTAGCAGCAGCAGATGACTGTTGGCCACGACCTTGCGAGATCTGAAGCATCTCCACTCCACACATTGAAATCTGATGTTTCAATGCTAGGGAGTGAGATCTACGAAAGGCGGCCAATTGGGCCCAATCTGGGGGGCAGTAATTACAAAGGGCAAAGCGAGGAGCGGGTAGTGGATTGCTGCAGGCTCTTCGACCATGGAAAGGTCCTACGACGCAGAGCTCGACAAAGTAAGGAGGTCAGACCAGGGTAAGGCTCTGTCCGCCGATACGTCAGCGTCGCAGCTAAGGGACTTGTGGGGCTAAAAGTTTAACTGCTGAGCAGCCCGACGCCTCAAAGCTGTGGCCCAGTAGATGAAGGTGTGAGGCTGGCTCAAGGAGCGTGTTATCCCGGGCGCTAACTTTAGCCAATGGGAATGCTAGATCGAAGCCGAGAGCGAGTTCGGATCAAAACCGTTTGGTGAGCCGACGCCATTGGCGTAAGAGTTCTACTGTTAGCGTTTTCTTTGGTCACAGCGCCGTGACGCTGTTTTATCGATCCTCGATGCTGAGATTTTTGTTAGATCGATGTCGCTCCTCATCCCGGCTGTTGTAGTACGTATCAACCGTGGTTGCCAAGCTTTGGTGGCGCAGGTCAGCCTGGAGATCCTTGTGGTCCCGCACCTTGGCGTCAGCTGTTGCCGAGGTGTGACGGAGCCAGTGGAGTGATGCTGAACGGAGGTTTTTAATGTCGTCATCAGGAAAACCTTCCGCACGCATTCGTTCCAGTGCGTAATCGAAGACCTCCTGAACAAGGCTCCTGATATGACCCTCTGACAAACCTGCCCGGCCTTTGAGGGACTGTAGGAGCGGTGCAGAATCATTAGGGTAGGGCGCCGGTGTTAGTTTCAAGAACGTCCTATATCGAGCCATCCAAACGTTCATGTACTCGTCTTTAACACTGATCTTGGCAGACTTATTTCCTTTGCCTATGACATGGAACCACCAGTTGCCATGATCATCCTTACGAAAGTCGCTCATCATGGGTTGCCAGTTGTCCCGACCAACAATATCTGAAACGCGGAGATACATTGAATAGATGGTGGCGACGATGAAAAGCGTGCGCTCGTAAAATTTGCGTTTCGTCTTAAGTGCTTCTTTTTCCGCATCGTCCAATTCGTTGTCCGGATCGGCTGGTACTTGATCAGCCATTAATTTGGCTGTCTCTAATACAAAACTCCACTGCAACGCGGTCAAAGCCTTCGCTTTTTCGTCCGCCACAACCCTATGCTTGTAGTTTGATTTCTGTTTGATTGCGCGGATTGGATTGGCGTTATTTGAGAGACCTTCGTCAGCTGCCCATTGAAAGAAGCTACCGCATACAGCAAAGATCTGAGCGATTGAGTCCTGTTTCATCTTGTAAGGTTTAACCTCAGGCTCTCTGTTTTGCTCCATGGCGAGTTTGAGATCAGGTTTTTTTACTGTCAGGAAGAATGGCCGCCACTGAGTGTTGATTGTGTAGGTGTCAGTAGGTTTGGGGGTGCGTCCGCCAACACGGTGATAGCGAGCCTTTACCACCGGGCCGATCCAGTCTACAGGTGGCTTAATGCAAAACTCCATGAAACGTTCGCCATCCTGACGGGTCATTTCCAAAAGTGGCTTTTTGCAAACCAGAAGCGTCCAGAGCAGCAAACGCTCAACGTGAGTACGATAGGAATTGAAGGTTGCCGAATTGCGTTCATAAGAGCGCAGGAAGCTCCTGACAGCTCGATAGCCATCGATGGCACAGAGATCACTTGGGAAGGACTCCAGGTAGCTGATGACCACCGGCTGTTCTTGAGAAAGGTTGTTGTGGTTAAGCTCAAGGAATCGGTCGTGCGACTCGAACAACGGGATCAGGTTTGCCATGAAATTTCCATTCGCGGATGGTGGTCACGCCGATAATCTATCCGTGTTTCGCGAGGATTGCAAAATACGGTTCTACACATTATCGAATATTGCATTATCTAAGTACGCCCTTTTAGCGGATTTGCGGTTGGTTAGCTGCAATGCATATACAAACTGGAATCCTTTGCAAATCAACAAGATTGGCATCTCTGTGGCCCCCCCTTAAAGATGGCACCTTAAGTGGCGCCACTCATTTTCGTTTCGAAAGCCTTGTAAACCGAGCTTCTGCGAACATTCCACACCCTCGGAGATCACCATTCCAGCGCTTCTAAATCTGACGGAATTTGGCCCTAACACATGGACTGACTACTTTTTGTGAGTTCTGGACGCCGTATGCCGCGTAGAAATGCTTCCGGGTGTCCTCGTAAGCGTCCATTTCGAGCAGATTCCTCCAGTGCAAAAAAGAACCCGAATGCATGAATTCTCTTAAAAACGGCTGAAACCTTTAAAAATGACCCAGCCTTAGCCCAGTGAATACGATGGTTTGCGATTCTCTGATACCTAAAAAGCGCTCGAAATATATGCTTGGCTGCGTAGGTTCGATCTTTCTCCATGAGAGCGTTCCAATCTCATCGACCGGTAAGCGAAGATCGAGAAAGATCGGATATCAGGGCAGCAGTCCGGAAGCTACTCCTAGGTTGTCTAAACCTGGCGTGCGCCGTGAGGGCTAAGCTTGGTTGGGTGCGTGCAACACCGGCGTGCGTTGTGTAAATAAACATCAGAGCGAGCGCTCGATATGTAAGCTCAGAGAGGATTCAAACGCGGAGAATAGCGTTTTAGGGGCGAAAGGAGAGTATCTAAGGGAGCTTCCAGACTGAAGCTTCGAAGAAGCTTCATTATAAAATCACTAATAGTTCTGGATTTCAAGAGTCTTTCTTGTGGGCTGACAACTGGTTGTTCTCGATGCCCGCTCCCTCATTTAAAAGAAAACTTTTTAAAATGATCTAAATCTTTAAAACTGGTCAGACCCACTAATTATGGAGGTTGCTGTCGTGCAGCCCGTATTATTGGGGCTATGCAGCTAAAACACTTTTAAAGATGGCTGAATCTTTTAAAAGTGAACCCTAGATTATGGTTGTCGTGAAGACGAATTCCCCTATCTAAAGCGCTATTGGTTCCTCCCAATAGCTTCGTACTTTGAGTGCGAGACTCGCATAGGTTGGGGCTTGTGGCCGTGAATTCGGTGTTTCTCAGCCGGGGCCAGGTCAAAACTGTCAATATATAAATAATTAATTTCTAGTTGCCTGGTTATTAGCTAAGCCTTGAAAGAGAAAACTTGCAAAGCTATGTTGGCTGTGTATAACCTACATGCCATCGATCAATGGTTAGGGCTATGCGATGAGCGATTCATTTAGGCAGACGGACACGCTCGCCTCGAATAAACGAAAGGACAAGCCCCCTACTTCCGATAACTCCCAGAATCGGAAATCTGCAATGCAGCATCCCGTGAAGGATAACAAGATGCCGGCCCCGTATCCGTTGTTCAACACCTATAAAGAATTCGTCAATCACACTCGCGATGAACCTGACCCGTGTCTACCGCTGGTGATGAACTATTTGGCGAACTTTGATGCGCATCTGAAACCCGTGGACGGTTTCGAAGCTGTTCGTGGTTTTCTGCGTTCATACTCCAACGTCGAGGCGACATTCGTTTCATATCGCACCCATGCCGAGCGCCTGCTGCTTTGGGCATTGTTGATTAGAAAGAAGCCCCTGATGGAGCTGCGTCGCGCAGACGCCGAAGCCTTCTTGGAGTTCTGCATGGCCCCACCCATAGGTTGGCTTGGCCCCGTGACACGCAGCAGGTTTCTGATCGTGGCATCCGACAAAGATTTACAGCTTTGTCCAAATCCACGCTGGCACCCATTCACGGTGAAGACAGCGAATCGCATAGGTAATGCAGAAGATCTTGACGGCCCCGTTGCTGGTGTTCCGTACCAGCCATCTCGAGGGAGCATTTCCCAAGTTTTCTCGGTTTGCAGCAGTTTGTACGAATATGGTCTCGATGAGGGCCTGACGTCGACGAATCCCTTCAGGGCGATCAAACAGAAATCGCGATTCAAAGCGTCGCGTTCAATGGTGCAAACCGGACGTGCCCTTACGCCTCTTCAATGGGACTTCGTACTGACCACCGCCGAAAAAATGGCCGCATTGGTTCCTGAAAAACATGAACGCACCCTGTTCATCGCCGCGACGTTGTTTTCGATGTACCTACGCGTTTCGGATGTCTGTGGTCGGGTGAATTGGCAGCCCACAATGGGCTCCTTCAAGATGGATCATGAAGGCAATTGGTGGTTCCACCTCGTTGGTAAGGGCGACAAAGGCGCCAAGGTAGCTGTAAGACCCGAATACATTGATCGTTATTTAAAGCGCTACCGACGGTTCATGGGGCTTTCTGAACTGCCATTACCTAATGAGCAGACCCCTCTTATTGCGACTCTGAATGGTCGTCCAGGTTTATCAACTCGAATGGTTCATTTGATCATCCAAAAGCTATTCGACCGGGCTGTTAATGAAATGGTTAACGAAGATCGCCAACCTGGCGAAATCGAAGCTCTGCGGGTGGCCTCCACGCACTGGCTAAGGCATACAGCTGCGACACTTGATGCCCCTTGGCGAGACTCCAAGGACTTGCAGATGGATCTACGTCACAACAATTTGTCCACTACTCAGGATATCTACTACAGCAGTTATGAAAATAAGCGCTCGTACTCGCTTAAAAAACTGGGTTTGAAAAATCGTGAATAATTTTCAGAGACAACTGGTAGAAAAAAATCATGGAATCAATGCCCCGTCCTTGCTTTGAAGCGCTGGAAGAATTTTCACGGCTAGACCCAGACACCCTTGATGGTGAGCTGCCTGTAATTCAGCGTTTTCTCAACAGTTGCCCAGCCAGCAGTATGCCAACAAAAAGCTACGTGCTCGTTAAGCAGTTTTTGATTAAGCATGCCAAATCTACGCGCTATTCAAACTACCGAAGGTATATCGAGCGACTTTTACTCTGGAGTATTTTGGAGGCAAAAAAAACCATAACTGATTTGAATGAAGATGACATTCAAGAGTTTATGAGTTTCTGCACATCTCCCCCGGACTCCTGGGTGGCAGATAAGTCTTGTCGGCGATTCACTCTCGGCAAACTGAGACAGGTAATAGAATTTCGCCCCACATGGCGTCCGTTTAGCTTTGATCAGACGTCTATTGGGGAAGACGGTACTCGCTTAACGTACATAGCTGGTAGAGGCGCGCTCGCTAAACAGTGGTCTGTGGTCGCAACTTTTTTTCTGCATCTGCACGACAGTGGAATTATACCAGTCAACCCTGCGCGAAGGCTGCACGCTGCCGGCATCTACTCTATGAATCTTCCTATTCACAAAGGTGCGAATGTTTTCACTGACGAAGAGTTTGCGGTCTTGATGTTGACGCTCAGCGACATGGCAGATGAGGAAATCCAAAATGAACGTACGCTACTCATGATCGCGTCAGTTTATTATCTTAGGATGCAGCCATCTGAGATCGACAGTTTAGGGGGGCAACTAACGTTCAGTGCGCTGGGGCTCATGCGCGATGGGACTTACGATTTAGATGTGGACAGTTTCCCGAGCAATCGAGCATGGAAAATCCATCCTGAGTTTGTAGCTAAGTATGTGAATCGTTATCGTGAAAAACTTGGCCGAAAATCCCTTCCATTGGAGCGTGATCACACATTGTTGTTCGGGAAGATTCGTGGGAAAGGTTCGATAAGTTCAACTCATGCGAGACTTTTATTCCGGACTGTATGTCAGTTCGTCATTGATCGGCTTACCGAAAGCGGATATGAAGTCTCGCCTGACTCAGGGTTCCGTAAGGCGAGTCTATTCTGGTTGCGAGAAACAAGTATGCACCACAGCGCAAGGACGATGCGGATGGAGGACGTAATCAGGCTTGTGCGAAAATCAAACGCGGAAAGTGTCTACCGACGTTTCTTTGCGTGGCGTGGTTAGTATCTAGAATGTCTGCCCTACTTTTTTCGAGGGTATTCCTATGAAACCTTTTTAACTCAACTAAATAGTCATTTAGTTGAGTTGGTTGTACTACTTTGCTCGCGGGCTGAATCTATGCATCAGCCACGCGACATTATTGTGAACGCCATCTTCTCCAAGACATTGCTCCTCAGCGACTACTGGGGTAGGTCGTAAATCAAGCCATTCGCCAAGCGGGCACTTCGTCCCTGGAAGCACCTGCTCATCGGCCATGGAGGTTCAGAAAGCTCGAGCCACATCGTTGCATTACGATGGTGCGCACCCTACCGGGACGGCTGGCGTGAATCGTGCCCCCTCCGCGCGCGGTGTCTCGGCTCTGTGGGCGCTCATTCCCACGCCTGCGTGCTCCGCTTGCTCAAAGCAGTTCGATTGTTCAACGCCAGTCCGACACATTGAGGCGGATGGTTAGAACGCGAGGGCGATGCGGCTTGCCCTTGCGTTGGCCCGAGTCAAGTCATTGATACGATTACGGCGTGCTACCATATCGCCACCCTCCCCTGAGTTTATTTACCCCAGGTAATCGCCATGGACGATGTAGTCATAACGCATTCGGATGTGTACCAGAGCTGGCAAACCCACCTGTTCAACTTCAGTCTCGACGATCCCAAAACGAATGCACCTGGGTTGCGCAAACCGCAGTTGGCTGCGCTTTACGCCACCCTGGGGCATCTGGTGGTCGACCCCTCCTCCACCGCTACGGTGGTTATGCCCACAGGGACAGGGAAGACTGACACCATGCTCGGGCTTATCATCGCTGCTAGAATGGCAAGAACATTGATCCTGGTTCCATCAGACGCTCTCCGTACGCAATTGGTGGGCAAGTGCACGGAGATGAAGACGCTTCGCACCGTTGGGGCCGTATCGGACAAGGCGCGCAATCCTATCGTTGCAGCCATCGATTCAGTGCTGTCTGAAGCGCAGGTTGCTGCGTTGGCTAACGCCAATATCATTGTGGCCACTCCCCAGGCTCTGCTGTTATTTGAAGACGCCGCCTTGGGGGCGCTCGTGAACATGTGTAGCCATCTGATGATCGATGAGGCTCACCATGTCGTGGCAGCCAGTTGGAATCGAATCAGAACAGCCTTCAGGGGCAAACCATGTATTCAGTTCACAGCGACGCCGTTCCGGGAGGATGGTCTGGCTCTGGCCGGCAAGATCATCTACAACTACCCGCTCCGGGATGCGCAGCTTGACGGCTATTTCAAAGGTATCGAGTTCCATCCAGTACGAGAATACAACCTCAAGCTGTCCGATCAGGCCATCGCAGACAAAGCTGTTGAGCTGCTGAGGGCTGACCTCGAGGCTGGATATAACCATCTGATGATGGTGCGGGCCAAGTCGCACAAGCGGGCGACTGACCTGTTCGAGCTTTATAAGCAGCACGCCGACCTGACCCCCGTGCTGATCCATAGCAAGGTGCCAAACCAAGCCAAGGTGATGGCGGAGATCGTCAAAAAAAAGCACCGGATCATCGTCTGCGTTGACATGCTTGGGGAAGGCTTCGATCTGCCCGAACTCAAGATCGCGGCCATTCATGATCAGCACCAAAGTCCTGCTGTTACACTTCAATTCATTGGCCGGCTGACGAGGGTTGATGCCGCCCTTGGTGATGCTAAGTTCGTGGCGAACATCGCTAACCAGAAGACCGACCACCAGATGGCAGACCTCTATAAAGAGAGTGCTGATTGGGGTGCAGTCATCCGCAACGTGAGCGAGCAAAAGGTCGGCCGGGAAATTAAGAAGGCGGACTTTAATGAGCAATTCGCCGACGGGGACGACGCCCAAGTGATTTTTGGCCTGAATCCGAATCCCAAAATCAGCGCGGTGGCATACCACGTTTCTCCCTCAGACTGGAGACCACAGCGGGCGCAGGATCTTGATGGACGCAGGGAAACGCTGCAGTACATCTCGATCAACGATCAGGCCGATACAGTGATTGCCGTGACTCGGAGAGAGACACTGGTTGGGTGGGCTCAGACCGAAGAAATCGTCGATACCAATTGGAATCTGTACATCGCGTTCTATGACAAAGCGCAGAAAACCCTGTTCATTCACACCTCGGGTGACGACACCCAGACAACTCGCTTTCTGAACTTGGTGGCCAAGGACTCTCGTCGCATCAATGGTGAGCCGGCCTTCCGTACGCTCCATGACATCAAGCTGATGAAACTGCAGAACGTTGGCCTGTCACGCGCCAGGAAAGACCTGCGGTTCACGATGCACGTGGGGCGCGATATCAACCAAGTGATTAGTGACATTGAGAAAGGCAACGCTACGAAGTCCAACATCTTCGCCACCGGGTTTGAGGGTGGAGAACGAACCACCGTGGGCTGCTCGCACAAGGGCAAGATCTGGGAGATGAGTTCCTCTCCGATCGACTACTGGGTCGAGTGGTGCAAGCGCATGGCGGTCAAGCTGAACGACAACACCATTGACCCTGGTGACGTACTCAAAAACGTCATGCGTATGGAGCAGATCAAGGGCAAGTGGCCGGAAGGCCTATTTTACGCCGACTGGCCTGTGTCGATCGCAATAGAAAACGAACAAAGGATCTCGCTGTATTTTCAAGGGGAAACTTTCAACCTTCTCGACGTCGAGCTTGGTAAGCCTGAGTACAGTGACCCGCAGACGTTGGAGATCCCCCTTTTGGTCGCGGGCAACGATGGCGAGGAGCGTCGCCTCACTACCATCTCTGTCAGGCTGTTGGAGGACGCATACAAGACGTCCTGCCCAGGTGTGAAGATCCTCTACCCCCACGAAATGCCGCTCGACTCTTACCTGGATGGAGACCCGCTTGTACTGCTCAAGGTCGACGGATCCATGGTGCAGGGCAATTATCGTCAGTACTCGCTCAACAGTATGGATGTAAAACTGCCTGCCGGTTTGCTCGAACCCTGGGATTGGGGAGCGACGAAAATCCATCAAGAGTCTATGCGCGCAGAGCGACGTAAGGATTCAGTACAAGGTTTTACCTTTGACAAGATCGCTGATGACTACTCGATCGTATTCAATGATGACGGCAAAGGCGAAATCGCTGACTTGGTGGCAATTCGAGAAAGCAAGGACGCCATCTATGTAGACCTTTACCACTGCAAATTCTGCCCTATGACGAAGGGCGTGGCTGCTCCCGGGGCACGCGTTGAAGACGTCTATGAGGTATGCGGTCAGGCGTCGAGGTCGGTGAAATGGCTGTACACGGGAGATAAGTTCTTCAACCGACTGATGGATCGGTACCAGAAAGGATTGCTGAAGGATTTCGACAGAATCCTCAAAGGCACGCCTCAGCAGCTGGAGATACTCCGCAACAAGTGCCACGACCACGAGCTGATCTTCAAATTTGTGATCGTGCAGCCCGCGATATCAGCGAAGAAGGTGTCAAAGGAACAGCTTGCTGTATTGGGAACAAGCTACTCATACATCAAAAGCATCTCGGGATCGGACATCAAAGTCATCGTGAGCCCCTGATGCACCTACTCCGGCGGGACAGTGACCTGTTCCGCTGGTGTTGGTTTTAGCTGCAACGCCAGTGCCTTGGATTCATGGCGTTGACGCACGCATTATCAAGGCGTCCACTCCTCTGGGGAACGCTAAACTCCTTTCGGGCTTCCCAACTCCGCTTGTCCTGGACGGCGTTCGTGGGCAAGGGTATACCGGCTAGCTGTAATCCGCCCTACCCTTCAAATTCCAAGCTGATTTACCAGAACACGGAAGCTATGATGCTCTCTAGCATTCGCCGACGTAGAGCGTCGCCGGGCAAGAGCATGGAATTGTTCAATCCTGACAACCGCGCGGTATTATTCTCGTCAACTACATCTTGAAAGCAACGAACGATCGAGTCATCCGGCCACCGTTGTAGCTCGGTGTTTGTGCGTGTCAGTGCCCTGCTCAACCTGCAAAAAGGCTTCTGAACACTTGAAGCTCATCTCATCGGGTCGCGGGCTACTACCTTTTTTGAAAACGGTAGAGCACTCAATATCAACCTTCTGACCTAGATCGCTAGATATCTATCAGGCTCGCTTGAAAGACAACTGGTCGCCACTCAATGGACGAGCAACCAACCGCCTCATCGCTCTAACTTGTACTCGATCAGACCGATCCTTTGCAGGGCATCGTGACGAAGCGACATCCCAAGCGGTTCCTCACCTGCGTGCGCAGCGCTGGAGCTAGTTAGAAAACGTCTACCGATAACTGCGGTTGCAAAACCAGACGTCATCCGCTAGTGCTTCGTAAAGCACTTTTTTCCATCCATTGATCACCAAACCAGTCACCTGAGCGCCTGAACGAAGGAAGTCAGAGAAAGCTTCGGGGGGCTGCCTGCTGAAATAGTTCGCACCCATGTCCATCAGCATGCTGAGTTCTGATCCCGCTTGGATGCTGTACCGCTCGGCAATACCGAACAGGTCAAAATGATTAACTGCCCTTGCCTTGTCCTCATCATTCCAGTCATCAGGTGGACTGGCGCTGTAGATGATTGAGCAAGGGCTGGTGTGAGATACGGAAACACTGATCCACCTTTCCTCGAAAAATTGTCGTTTGTCCAGATATGGGTGAAGCGGTTGCCGATGCGGGTGGTCAATCAAGGGGTTGCGTTTGTCGGTATTGCAGTCACGGCAGGCAGGGATCAAGTTTTGGGGAACGATAGCCAGCTTCGGGTAGTTGGCTTTTGGCAAATAATGATCCAGGGTTCGCGGTCGTCCTATTCCTCCACATGTAGGACAATGGTCACCTGCAGCCACCAAAATAGAGTCGTAGAGTGCTCGGCCAGGTTCTCGCTGCACCATGTAGTATTCGTAGAGGTGAACGAGCTCGCTTTTTCGAATGTCATCGATCACGATGGGATCATCCCCCCTGGCCAACCTCAATGAGGGTAACTCCCACGTGGATCCGGCGGCGACTCTTTCGATAAATTCGGCGGCGTTGGCTGTGATACCTGGAAGAATACCCCTCATTCTATCTCTCTGATGATCATCAATTATCGCAGAGGTGCAGGCCATGTAGGCCTCCTCAGGAGTGCAACTCGGGGCTAACAATTGCTTCATGCCTGCACCTTTGAATCACGCTCAGCGATTAACGCCCGAAGAATTGCCTGCCCCTCAAGCCCCAATTTCCCACCGAATTTTCCAAGGATCACCTCAAAGGTATGTCCCTCGGCAGCTTCAGCTGCAAGAAGTGTATGAAAACCCGAGGATGCGACGTCCAATCCAAAAACTTCCCGGGTAAGAATCCCTACGTTCTCGCCGAACGTTTCAACTGTTGGCCGCTGCGCTGACGCCACCAAATTAGACCGATGAATTTTCCAGACACACGACGCAGGAATTTCCTGGAGCACCACCGGCGAATGCGTGGCCACGATCGCTACACCGTTGCGATCCAGAAGCAGCTCACTCAACGCCCTAATCAATGCCGATAGCAGTGGCGGATGCAAATGGCTTTCGGGCTCATCCATCAGGACGAGAGTTTTTTCCTCGACCCGCTCGACCAACTTGGTGATAGTCAGCAGCACGATCGAATGGCCTGAGCTAAGGTTCGAAAAGATTTCGTTGGCCGCCGTGCTCCATTCCTCGCCACTCAAAGACAAGAGCCTGTCGAATCCCAAACCTGCGAAATTCTCATCAGTTTGCAAAGTTTTGACGGCCTGTCGCCAACGGTTTCGCTTATGCGTTTCCCGCAGGCACCCTCTCATTCCGTCAATGAAGTCAGATTTGAGAGCGTCCCGGCGCTTTAACTCATGCCATGCGTCCTCGCCTTTTGACTTTAGCCCTACATAGAAAAAACAGGTGCCTTTGGCTGGATCGGGCTGCTCTGGAGGTGGATCAAAGGGGTCAAATGCGCTAAAGGATACGAGCACTACGCTGCTGAAAAAATCAGGGGCAATAATCGCTCGCTGTTGCCCCCAAAACTGAACTTGGTAGATGGCATCTGCACCAGCGTGGCGATTGTGGATGGCATTGGTGATGCCATTGAGGATGGTGGTCTTTCCGATGCCGTTTCGCCCGATTAGCGCGTGCACATTTGTCAGGGGCGTCGAATCAACATTCACATCAAAACTCAACTCAATGCCGGCGGTAGAGCTATCCGCTTGCTTCGTGTAGACGAAAGAAAAATTGGTTCTGACAGCACCACCAAGTAGGACTCGCGTAAATTGATTCTTGACGCTGGCCAAGCTGACATTGCGCAACAACGAGATTGACAGCACGGGCTCGTCTATTATCGCTTCCAGGATTTCAGGGTTGGCAACGATGTCATTCATCCCTCGGAGGAAGTCAAACCGCAAATCATCGGAGGATAGGCTCGCGATTTTTTGGTAGTACTCCACGCTGGTACCGAGTGAGAAGAAGCCCTCTGGGAGACTTTGAAAAGAATCTGGAAGTTTGGAGCGTGTGGTTGTTGCGGTATCCTGCCCTTTGAATCCAATCTTGACATTCTCAAGGTTGTGAGCCGTGCCAGATTCGTCGTACGCGATGACATAAAACATTGTGACAAAGCTGTGGTCGTTCCAGCGGTCATATTTCAGGTAAGCAGTACTGGGTTTGCCACTCGGGAATTTTTCTTCCCTTCCTACGATGTGAAATTCCATTCTTCCCTGTTCCTGATACAACGCGATGTTCAGCGGCCATCTTCGCCAGCTGGTTCTCATGGTGGCATTTCAGCTTCGGAACCACAACGCGTGACGCGCAGATCAGGCCTAACACAGCGCTTATCTTCAATGGATACAGGAACTTGGCCTCCTGAATCCTACATTTCACCGCCGGCACCGCATTATCGTTTCGAGATTTTCAGTGGTTTAACGGCGGTGTGCGCCCGCAGTGCTACCGCAGATTTTCGGGCCGCTTCTAGCGCTTTTCTGGCTTTGATGACATGCCATTGAGATGGCATCGAGTGACTGGTGGAGAGGGGCGCCCCGCTTTTGCGGCGTCGCCGCCACCTTTTCTTTGCCTCCAAAGAAAGCTCCTCACTTCCAAAAATTTGGACAAAGTGCACCTGCGGTGGTACTCGCACGTCTGGAGTTTATGGCTTGCCAGGCCCTGCCCACGTGGCCCCTCTGTTTAGGACGATTGATCGTGGGGCAATGCGGCCTGCGCTCTGAGATCTATGGCGCGCACTCGATGCGCAGAGGTCTGTGTGGGCGTCAGCTCAGGCTGGGATATGAAGACGCTGACGGATTATGTAGTCTGGAGCAGACCTCGAGTCTGCCCAGAAAATCGTGTGTCTTATCGTGTGTCTTCAAAATAAGCCTGCAGGGAGGCAATTTGGCCAAGCTTGACTTTATTTTCAGTGTCCATATGTGTGCCATCAGTGAGTCCATCTCTGTCATGAGAATGCTTGCAGAGCAGGCTGAAAAAAATGTGGTGCTCGCACTTAAAGAGGCGGACGAGCAAGGCGCAGTAAAAGAGCATGAGCACGAAGAAGAAGCTTATGATCAGTATGGTGAAAGCTACGTGCGGCAACGGACTTTCTACTCATGCGGCTCTTCTGTCGGTTATGACTATGACGAAGTGCTAATGACGCATAAGTTTATGATCACCCAACTCACGCGACGCTCAGCATTTCTTACGATGTTTGGGTTGTTCGAACACCGTATGAGTCAATGCTTGGGGTTTATGCTTGAACTCACTGGCTTTGAGGGAAAGCTCAAGGGTATGGGGCCAATAGAAAAGGCTCACTCGATGCTGAAAAAGGTCATTGGCGGCAAAGGCATCGCAGACCTGGATCATCTGACTGTTATCAGGAATGTAATGGCTCACAGCGACGGCACCGCTAAGGGCTATAGGGTAACAAGCACGCGCAAAGGCAGGAAGAACTCTTCGGAGAAAAGGATGTTGTCAGCCCTTCGCAAAACTAAGGGAATATCGGTCAACATTTTTGACGGTGTCTTGATGGACGAGGTTTTTTTGGAGTATGCCGTTTGCGAGTTTCATAGGTACGTGAATGAAATGGAGGCGGCGGTGCAGATGTATCATGCAGAAAATGAGTGTGCATCAAGTAAAATCCAGCGCAAGGGGTGGATAAGAAAGATCGTAGAGCTTTGGTTTTTCAGAATGTTCGCCTAGTACCTATCGAACCTGTCGAATGCTCAAGCCGAGTACTTGCTGTCTGACACTGATTGCCTATGGTGATGAACGACAGCGGCGGCCGCCTAAGACGCCGCTGAGGCGATTTCAAATCGTTGATGAAGCCATCGATCGCAAGGCGCGCCTCGACCCCAGTCTGAGGTGTTCATGGTCACGCCTCGATCAGACTTACTCTACGATTGATCTGATGCGAAACGCGAGAAGCGCTACTGCAACCACGCCTACCCATTGAGACCAAAAAGGCTCGAGCCAGCCGCAGGTATCCTCGTCAAGCCAAACGCTGAATGCGGGCATGAGTGCGATCCAGGATAGCCCGAGGCACCCTGGCCAGCTGTAGCTGAGGCCCACGCCTAGCAGCCCTTCGGCCCAGGCAGTACCCTAAGTGCCAGGCTAGACCCAGCCTTCCCAAGACAGCACCGGTAGTGGCGATGTCCAGATGTACCTGGTCAGCCAAGGTGACCACGGCGCAGAAACACAAAACCACGGCCAAACAGTCAAGATTCCGGCAGACGAGCTGCTGTAACTTCCACGCATTGTTGTACCTCACTGATGAACGGTGATGTATCAATGCCATTAGGCTGTTTCGATTTCAACTCAACCTCGTGCACCTTCTCTCAGACCTCCTGAAACTGCGTGATGCCGTTGCCAAGCCATTCCTCTGTGTGCGCCTATTTCCAATCCCGCTTGCGTGCACTCACCCTACCCTCTGTTTCTCATGACCTGCGATGACCTGATGCCGGGTGAGCCCTCGCGAGGGCTGGTTGTTACCCCAGAGGAGATGGAAACCATCAAGCTCGACTTGCCCGTGATTGTTCAACGAGAGCGGCGCATTGCGGACAGTTTCCAGAGCTTCGTTCGCCCTCGCCTAAACCGCCCAATCACACCGTCCTGCAGGCAGCTCATGACCATCGAACAATGCGAGGTCGATTCTGCTTCTGGGTTTATCGACGCCATGCAGCGGCTTAATTGTTTCGCGAGCGGCTACGCCGGCGCTGCTTGGCTGTCTTGGGGTAAGTACGATGCTACTCAGATACGCCGCGATGGAACCATCAATCAAACCAGCAGCCTGCTTGAAAGCATCCCCCGCTTCCACGTGAAGGACTGGTTCGAGCAGGTGTTTGGAGAGCAACCCGGTGGCCTGAAGCCTACTGTTGAGCGGCTTGGGTTAGCATGGGCCAGAACCTATCGGTCGCGGGATCGATGTTGCGAAGAACGTGGCAGCGGTATTGCTTCAATTTCTCGGCCAGCGAGCTGTTTGAATCAATCCATCGGCCTTGGGCCATTCAGGAACTGTTCCCACAAGGTGATGCACTCGCAGGCAAGCTCTCGAACGTCGAATGACTTGCCATTGCTCTCGACGCGGTAGCTACACTGCAGTACCTCTCCACCGCCACTACCTACAAACCATGTGGAGTAAAGTTTCTGTGGTTGTGAGATGGTTGGCTGGTGGCCGGAGCGTGGTGTGCGCATGAGCTTGCAGTGCTTGGAACCATTCGCGAGATCCGCACAAATCCTGAGCGCCTCATTCAGATTGATGAACGTGTCGATCTCTCGCGCTCGCACGGCTGCCCCGTCTTGGTGGAGTGCCCAGTCCCTGACGTGATAGCAGTGGATGAAGAACGATAAGACATCGTCAAAGTATTCTTCTTCATCATGTCCTATCGATGAAAATACCCCTGCATACAGGCTCTCGATCCTTTTCAGGTAACGTTTGGCTCGGTTCAGTTGCTCCATGATCCATCCTCAATTCACCGCCCACCTGGCTAGCCTGTACGGGCTTTCTGGCTCTGATCAACCCTACGCCCGAATCAGGTCAAGAAGCCGACGAGAATTCGCCTCTAGAATATGCATGGCGTCGGCAGGCGTGACGTCCCATGCCCTTCCCAGCATCTGTGCGGTCTGACCTGCACTCCACGGCATGACGCTGGCGCCATCTACTTGCGCAAATGGCCCATCGCTTTCAGGGACGACCCGATCGCGCGGGAGGCTCTTGGCCAAGGACTGCCCCGCTGCCGAGTTGAAGGCTGCTGGGCCAATGCTGAACCAGCAATCTTGTGCTGCCGCAGCCTTGAGTTCCGTGGCGGTTCCAGTGAACCAGTGCAGCACCGCAGTACCGTAGCCGGGATGATCGTGCAAAACCGCCAGCACATCCTTCACGGCCTGACGCGAATGGATGCTCAGTACGCGACCGCCGAGGGCTGTGCACTGCGCCACGACGGCAGCGAACACTTTGCGCTGCACGTCGTAACTCGCCTGGAAGCGCTTGGAGCCATCCAGGCCGACCTCGCCCACTGCCTTCACCTGTCTGATCTGTTCAAGCAGCATGTCGAGCTCAGCGTGACGGTCGCCAACGATCTCCGGGTGCAGTCCGGGAGTGATCAGCACCTTGTCGCTTCCACCCAGTACTCTGCTCGTCGCGCTGAATGCTCGGGGGCTGGTGGTGACAAGCCACGTGAACTCGTTCCTGTCCTGTGCCTGCGCATAAACGTCACGGGCATTGGGGTACAGGTCGAGGTGGCAATGGAAATCCATCAAAGTACGCCGTCTCCAGTTAGCAAGGCTTCAAGTTCTTGAATGCCATTCGTGAGCACTGAGCGATACTGCGTGCGCTCACCGACTGGAGCAAACGCGAGCGAGGCACCCAGGAATCTGTCGATACCCTTAGACCGGGTCGTCAAGACAGCCTGAGCCACAGCCATTGGATCATCCGGGCCACTGGACTTATCGCTTCCAACCAGGCTGGAATACACATACCGGGTGGCGTCATCCCCTCCCGTCCATGCAGTGAATGCGGCCCGACGAATCATACAAGGTACGCAGCGTCCGCAGTGCGTGCGGTTATAGGTGCGGAAACGCCCACAGCTGGTGGTCTGCCAGGCCAACTGCTGCAGGCGCACCGGATCGAGGCAGTCGTTCATCATTTCACCCTTGGTCTTGAACCGATAGGGTAATTCTAACTGCACATGCACTCCTACACCGTCCAGCACCTGCTGGAGCTTGGCTATGAACAGAGGGTGCGTCGTGCGGGTGCTCAAGCTCGATACGCGCCCGGGGACAAGCGGCGGGTTCACGCAGATGAACCCATTCTCAGGAATGAACAACGTGGGGCGAGGGTCGGCCAACCGCGACGCCGCTAGCACGGCGAACGCGTAGAACGCCAACGATCGGGCGCGCGTTGAAGGCTCTTTGGGGCCCTTGAAGCTGATGCCGTGACTCCACTGATAGTGGGCCCCATCCCCGCCTAGCAGGTGGGCGTAATCGCGCTGGCGCTGCGAGTCCTCATGCGCCAGTTGCGAGACAAACAAGGGGCGCCGCCCTTGAGCGACCAGATCGAGCCCTCCGATCAAGCTATCAAGGCCTCCCGACAGCAACGACACGGAGTCCTGAGGTTTGGCAACGAATTTTCCTTCAGGTGGTGACATGCCCGCGCCGGTAAAGATCAGTGTCCAGTAATCCCCGGTCAATACCTTGAGCAGTTGCTCCAACTCGGCTCTGTAAGGTTCCCATCGCAGTGGTTCATGCAGGCCAACGCTGAGCTCAATCGTCCGCGTCCAACCATCGGCGCTGGTCTTGCGCATGCTGCACAGATCCGTTGCACACACCGCTAGGCAAAACTGAACGAAATCCCAGGTCGCCGAGGTAGGCCGGAAGCCTTTGCGCTTGAGCGATCCATGCCAGCCCTTAGCGATGGTGCCAACACCCTCTCGCCGGGCGGACTTGAAGTACGAAAAGGCGCGTTCGCCCGGTTGAAGTTCAACAGGGAGCTGGTCAGCTCTGGCACAAATTACCTTGATCATTCTGCAAAGACCTCCAGTGCGCCCTGGAGGACGGTTTGCGCCAGGGTCTGGCAATCCAATCGTTGGCCTGCTAGTCCTTCCATAATCCGCTCTACCTCACCGTGTACCCATTCCTGAACATCGTTTCGAAGCTCTTGCACCTGAAGGGGCGAATACTTCAGTTTTTCGTAGGTCTGGCCTAGTTGCTCATCGAGTCGGTTGCACACAGCGTTACCGATTGTGAAGCCGATGACCGAGTTGATTTGGTCATCGGTGAGGACGAAAACATCGACATCTGGGTCTTTTTGGTACAGCAAGGCCATCGCGTCCGACCCTGCGTTGCGCAGCGATTCATCATCGATGCTCCCGGTGTCAGGCATGACTTCCTTGATGAGTTCAAGCACCAGGTCTTCTGCCGAAAGATTCTGGCTACGCACGCGCTGAAGCCAGTCGATCGCTTGCTGGGTGCTGCCATCCCGGACGGCTTCGAGGAACTCGCCCAAACGGCCGGCGCCCTGAGCAACTCCGCGCATTGTTCGCGCAGCTCGAGCCGAACCGCCCATCCCCTTATTGATCATGCTGCTGGCGGCACCACGGAGCGCATCCCTGCCACCACCCGAGAGGTACTTACCCAGCTTGGCGCGAGCCGGCATGAACCGGCGATCAGGCGCGACATCACACTCCTGTCCAGCCTCTGCATTATCGTCTTGGCCATCAGGCGTATCATCGGTGCCTTCGGTTTCGGCTGCGCCGTCGCCGTTCCCTGCTCCCGCTGCACCGCCCTCCCCTTGATCCAGCCACTCTGGATCGAAGGGTGAGCCAGCTTTACCACCACTGCTCGAAGTTGAGGTACCCATCAGCTTGCATCCCTTAGCGCCAGATCGATTGCTTTCTTCGTGTTGCCCGCGACTTCCGAATTTTCCTTCCAAGACTTGAGAACATCTGTGGCCCAGGACTGGTTGGCAAGAGAGGGAATGATCCCCGGCCCAACCGATTTCGCTGGCGCTTGAGACAGTAAGGCAGCGGCGCGTTTACCCAAGGAGGGGTGCACTCTGCTGGGCTCGATCAACATGACCATCTCGGTCTTATTTTTCCAGGTGCGAGAGGTGGCGGTGCCCTGCCACGCCTTGCCCATCGCGAGCTCGGCCTGCGTGGTATCCAAGGCCCGGATGGCCTTAGTCAGTGGGTCGTTACCGCTGGATGCTTTCTTCAGCATGTCCCGAAGCTGTCGCGAAGCAGGCGTCATGTTGTCATCGCCGAAATCTCTGGTAGCCGAGTCGCGACTGAGGTGAAGCAATGGGCGCAAGTCCCTGGATCCCAGCGCAGGGGCTAGCTGCAGCCACTCCCTCACAAAAAACTCATCCGGGAAATTCTCAGGCAGGTCTGCTTCGCCGGCGGCAAGAGATTCAGCCTCTAGAAGGATGGATACCTCGCCGTCATTGTCCGAAGTCACCAGTGAGGACAGCGTTTTGGCGAGGTCTTCGTTGCAGCGTTCAAGCAGGTGCCATTTGGCCAACGCAGGGACATCTAGCTTGATCCCCTGAGGCGCCGCCAGTGACTGACGCAGGAATACGGTGTTCAGGAAACGCTTCATCAGGCGCGGGTTAGCACTGATGGCGGTGGAATTGAACATGAGTGGCGCCAGCCCCTCGGCAAGCTGCATCAGCTCCTGAAGCCTGAGATCACCATCGACGAGCTCAAACAGGAATTCGGTGGTGATCGTTTCGCCCTGCCAACTTTGACTCAGCCTTTTGGGGATGAGCTGTTTGGCATCCTCAAACTTGGCTTGCGCGAACGCACCAGCTCTGGTCTCGCGCTCGAGCAAAAGGAGTACTAGGTAGGCCTTGGCCTCATTCACACCAAGACGAGGCACGTGCAAGGGGACTTGAATGAGCTTATCGAAGTAGTTGGTCGCGATGTCGTCGTTGATATCGGTTCCTTCGAAGTGCTTCTTGACCGCCCCGCGAATGAAGTCATTGTCGGCAGCGATCACGAATGCCGTACGCTTGAGGAACAGCAGAAGGCGGATCGACTCCAGCGTCGAGATGGCCGTTTCAGGTAGGCACCTGTCGAGGTCATCGACAAATACCACCAAGGTCACCCCGAGCTCACCGAGCAGCTGCTGCAGCGCATCGCGGAATGCCTGGATTTCGTTCGGCAGAGACATGGGATTGGCCGGGTTCAAGATGCCAAACGATTTGAGACCAAAGTAATCTGCAGCCCCTTCGGCATCACTGCCCTCGGCGTCGGCACCTTTTGCCCCGGCCGCCTGGTCTTCTCCAGCATCTCCTGTTGGGGATTTGAACCAGCCCATGGCTTTGACGACTGCTTTACCCACCGAGCCTATGGGCAGCCCGGTCTTGATGGTGAGCGCGGCCTCAGTGCTGACCTGTACTAGCTTCAGCAAATTGATCCTGCGCATCAGGTCGACAGCTTTGTTCCACAGTGTCTTATCACCCTTGGCTAGTTTGAGCACCTCATCACCAACGATCTGCAGTAACGCACTGCGAGCGCTCTCAAAATCTTGGTAAAGCCAGGGGTTGAATGTGATGACAACGTAACGGGAGTCCTGTGCGGCATCTGCAGAACCCGTTTGGGTGGTGGTAGAAGGTGTCGCGCTAACAGCGGGCAGGTCGGCCAGGCGTGAGGCAATCATCTTCACCAAGGAGGATTTACCCGCGCCCCAGCCACCTGACACGCCGATCGAGATGGGCTCGCCGGCACTTTGTTTCAGCAGGCTCGCGCACGCATCCGCGACCACTCCAAAATTCAGGTAGTCCGTCGTGGTTTCGTTATCATGCCACATGAGCTAAATCCTTTTTCTGAGGCGATCGAACCGTCGTCTACGCGGATCCATCGCGATAAGAGGCAAGGCCCGGATTGTAGGCAAGTAGATAGCCATGTGCCATCCAATTGCGACATCCAGTAAGGTCTTGCAATAAAAAAGCGAAAATGACGGATACCGTCACCAAGCCCCGGCTCGAAACAGAAACGAAGCTTTGGACTGGCTCGCGAGCCCCAAGAAGGTGAAACGAAAGTGCCATAGTGGTAACCGATTGTTTCTGCCACTTGAATACCGGCCAACAGCCACCACGTCTAATTGACCGGTAGCGATAAGGATTTCCCAGGATCGCCCGGCCCAGGAACGAAAGACATGGCCAAGGCTAAGACCATCAGCGATATCAACGACAAGTATGACTACAAGGATGAGAACCCGGGCGGCAAGCAGGACGCAAAACTGGTGTCGTGTGCCCAGTGCGGGGAATACAACGAGCTCAGCTACATCTACACCCAGAAGCTGAAGCCGCTAATCGACAAGAACAAGATCTCGCACGAGGAAGCCATTCAGGCCTTGGATGAAGCCTGCGCTAAACTTGAGAATCCACGCACTCGCGTGAAGTTTTACGAGTTCCTGACCGACAAACTCGGGCACACCATCGCAGCGTAACGCCTGCGGCAGTGCTTATTGGACTGGATGCTCACTGTCTGAGTCAGCATCCAGTCTTTATCGCTCGATATGCTTAAGGGATCTTTGTACAGCGATCACCGCAATCTTCCCGGGTGCCCCATATTCAGGAGCGCGGTTTAGCCATTCGCTCCCGCGCCGAGCTCATTGATCACCCACCCCTGCGCTTCCAGCGCTGCCCTTCGCTCACTTCTTGCCTCTCCTTCACCCAGTGCACTGGTTCGGATAGCCAGGCACAGCAAATGCTTAGGTCTGGTCATCCCGACGTACATGAGCATCCTGTTCTTCCGGTAAGTCACCTGATGTTCCTTCTTCACCAGCGGCTTACCCTCCAACCATGGCAACATCATCTCCAGGACATGCTGTCCACTGAACGTTTCCACGATCAGTGTCGCCGAATGAGTCTTGCCTTTGACGGCGTGCATGGATGACAGTTGGACGTCGACGGGGTCATGTTCATCTTCGTCGGATCGGTATGTGTTGATGGTTTCACGGGGTATCTCGTACTCGTCCGTATCACGCGGCTCCGTCCACGCCAGGTACGCCTCTACCTCGGGTTCGTTTGAAATTGTCTCGCCAGGATGCAGCTCTGCGATCAGCCGCTTGAGCAATACGGCATGCCTCTGAACCCAACGCTCCTCTCGCAGCGGATGGACATAGAACAAATAGAGGTAGATGCCTCGCTGGTAGGCTTTCAGAAGCGTTGTGTTCAATGCCAAGCTGCGCTCTATGAAGCGGTGAAGCCTTGTCCTGATCTGGACAGGTCTCCTCAAGCCTGCGCGCTCAGCCAGATGAAGAAAACACTTGGCGATCATTTCAACGCTTTCGTGTGCATGACCGCTAACAGCCAGATGCGCTCTCGCCCTGCGAATACCTTCAACGAATGTTTTGGGCGTATACCTCGAGCTGTTGGCATCTGAGCGGTAGGCGCTCCAGTAGTGCTCCAGAGCCTTCGGGAATTGATCCTCCTTGTAGTTCTTCAGCCGGTGAACAGCGCCGATTGCATGCACCCCATCCTTGCGTTCCGAGACAGGCAGGCACCGAGAGACCAGGTGCGCAAATGCACTGAGAACACCGCTTGTGTCGTCGTCAGGGAAGAAAAAGATCGTGTTTGGACAAGCGTCGCCCTCCCTGCTCCTACCGATCAATCCCCCGGTAATGGGAGCGACTGCAAAGTTATTCGCCAAAGAAGCAATCACCTGGTTGAATCGGAAGCTTGTGGAGATATCGATTGTCTCTCCATGAGGGAAAGCGCCATCTGACTCGCCATCACCCTCAAAGATCTGCTGATTGGGATCCCCAACTCTGACCACGGCTGTATTCATGGCATCGCGTGGAAACACGTGGTTCAAGAGCTGATTTTGCACGACATCCGTGTCCTGCATCTCGTCGATGAGCACACAGGGGAACCGCGCTTGCAGCGACTGAGCGACATTCGGCTCCTGCTCAATCATGGCCTGGCCGAGCGTGAAGACCTCGTCGTAGCAAAAGTAACCCTCCGAAGCGGCAGCGCCCATGGCGCTACCCAGTTTTCCGTATGAGGGAGCTTCAGGTGAGCAAATGTAGTGCACGCCCCCGAGCGGATCCGAAAAATCAGCTGTTTGAAGACGAAGATCAGCCAGCGTTTTTTCCTTTTTCCCAAGGAAAGTCACCATATTTCTCCGCTCGCGCCCCAACGCCCTACCCCTGGCACGCCCGGTCGCTTCGTCATCGACCATCACCAGCGGATGGCCATTCGATCGCAGCCAGGGCGACGCCAGAAACCGCATGACAAAACCGTGGATGGTGTCGATGAAGTGGGGGTATCGCAGCAGCCTCTGGCCAACCTCAGTGGCGCCCAGCCGACGCTCGATCTCCTCGCGCGCCGCATTGGTGTGCGAAAGTACACAAATCCCCTGAGTACGACTGTGCCAGTGACGACCAAGGATGGCGAGCTTGGCAACCACTAGGGTGGTCTTGCCGCTCCCTGGGCATGCCGCCACATCAAGCGTATCGAGACGTTTGAGAAACGCCCTTCGTGGCTCATCTAGATCGCGCAGCGACATAAGCGCGCTCACCCATTCGATGTCTGCATCCGTGACTGGCGGGACAAGATCCTGGAGCCGCATTACGCAGGTTCCTCCACTCCGGCTGCTTGTGCATCGGCCGTGGTTGCAGGAACCGCAGGTGGCTCTGGTGTTTGAGCCAGGATCTGGCCGCCTGTGGCGTAGTTGATCGCGTCAACGACATAGGTCGGTAGCGCTGTACGCAAGTTCGCCTGATCGAGGTCACCTTCATCAAAAGCCATCTGCAGCAGGTCGACCAGGTGCTGTGCGGTGATCGACTTGGAGCCGGAATCCACAAGGCGGTAAATCTCGGTGGCTCGCTCATCATCGGTGGAGTACCGAGCCTTGAGGGCCTCCAGCGCATTGCTTGCCCTCTCGAGGACTTTCTCCCGTGTCAACTTACGCTCGTTGATCTTCGCGTCATGTAAAGCCAGCATGGCGGCTCGATGTACCCAATCCATGAGTCCCCCGACAGCCAGGTCGTACTCAAGCGTCCAATGATTGGCCACGAAGGTTTTCACGTTCTGGCCATCGCCACGTGTCCGTTTTTGCCGATGAGCCGCTAGCTTGGGTTCTCGCTCCACATCAGTAGCGCCGAAGTCGCTCAGCATGCGCCACCGGCGAGGTGCCGGCTTACCATTGGATGTGCGCTTGTTCGGGTTCAGCCCCATGATGGCTGGCGCGCAATCAGGCATTACGTCCATGTCAGTGATGCAGGCTGTGGGGATTTGAATGACGCCTTCAGACTCGTCAGCGCGCTGCATGACGTGCGCATATCGACGCAAACCGACCCCACCGACGTTGACGATTGATACACCGTGCTCGGTCAGGTCACGTCCAAGCAACCTGGCCAGCGCCGGCAGAAGAATCGCCTCAGCATCCCCTTCAACGATGAGCAGCCCCTTGGCAAAGAAGAGGCTGGCTTTGGTGACATCCAGGAAACGACCCAGGAACCGATAGTCATCAACCGACAGTTTGGTTCGCCCCTGCGCCATGGAGAACGCACGCTGACCTTGAATGAGCACGAGGTTTTCCAAGGCGATCTTGGAGCTCAGGTTGGGACTGTGCGTTGTCAGAATCACCTGAACAGGTCGTGTCTGCGCTTGCTCTTGAACGTGTTCCTGAGCTTGAGCTTGAGCTTGAGGCTGGGAAGCTCGCTCCAGGAACTCCATCAGTCTGAGTTGGCGCTGCGGATGAAGGTGCGCCTCTGGCTCTTCGATCAGCAGCAGTGGCAGACCGTCTGGCTCTTTGCCCAGCAGGAGGAGCTCGCAGGCCATGAACAGCAGATTATTTGAACCCAGGCCGTAACTGCCCTTTACAAGCCTCGATCCCTTGTCCAATAGTCCCAATTCGAGCCGCTCGAGAATCTGTTTGAGCTTTGTGGTCTGACTGCCGCTGTCGCCGAAGCCGAGATGGCTATGAAGTGGCTGTCCCGCCAGTGAGAGAGGTTCCAGGTAGCGTTCGTTGATCGTCGCTTGGGCAACCCTGATTGCGCTATGCCCTCTGACGAGCTCACGCATGTAATCGCCCATGCCTGCAATGCTCAGGCCGGAGGCCTCGGCTGTTGACGCCGGCGGAGCCGTGCCGACATAGGACTCACCGGTTTCGATTCCCGGAAAGCTGTAAAGGACTTGGGACAAGCGCGAGTTACGACCCGGCGACATCTCACGTTCAGCATCGCGCAAGGGCTTCAAGTAGGCGGTCGCCAGTAATTGGCGTGCTCCAGCGTCCAGGGCCGGGCCCTCTCCGCGCGCTCCACAGCGGACTTGGATGTCGACCCAGCGACGTGACGCGGTCGGCAACGCGAGTCGACGTGCTGACCAATGCACATGAAGCAGGCCCTCGCCACCCGAAAAGGTTACGTACTCAGCAAAGGCTCCGAGTTCCAGCGTTGATAACCCGGATAGCGTGCAAACCAGGGTGATGTCCGTTGCAGATTCGCCATGCGCTGTGACATGGAAGTCCTCGAGTTCAAGGCGCAGGAAGTCGGAGTCACGGGTCTGCAGGACGTGCCGAATGGCGTCGATCACTGCGGTCTTGCCCGCATCATTCTCCCCTACAAGCGCAGTGACGCCCTCGTTGAAGTGAATGACAAAGCCTGGAGTCAGATCGCCAAACTGGCGGAAATTACGGATAGACAGCGCTGAAAGGTACATCCCCACTTCTCCTTAAGCCTGGCTTCTATCGGCCTTTGGGCTTCCAAGCCGAACGCAATGTTACTGGCTATATGCCACAGACTAAGGCAAGGCGCTATCTCGAGCAGCTGCTATCTGTAACGGAGAGTAATGGATAATAGGAATTGTAGAGCGGTGGGAGTTTGTCAGGACGGTCAGTGATCGAAACGAAGGGCGGCAACAACGAGCCCCTCAAGGAATGGAAAGGGTAGTATCGAGCTAAGGAAGTCGAGAGCTGGTTGGCTCATCAAGCGATCAGCCTGCAGTCCTCCAGCTGGATACCCTGGACTGGTCGAAGCCGGCTGTCGGTCTGAATTCCCGCCGGAACCTGAGCACGACCTTGTTGAGCAGATCTTCCGCAACCGATCTCTCAACGAGTTTACGAAACTCGCTGCAAACTCCTTGCGCCAGGGCCCGGTAGGCGTCGGCCCAATCGACATCACCGGCCCTCCTTGCTTACGTAAGGCGGGTAAGCAAAATGTTGTTCGCCTTCTTGGTCGACGCATTCCATACATCCTGGTCACACGGGTGGCCTTCCCTATGTGAGATTACATTCACCGCATCGGCTGCTACCTACCAACAAGCAGCACGCCATTAACTGGCGATTGTAACTACGCTATTCCATTCAGGGTTGAGTGGCTTCTGGCCATCCTCACTTATCCATGCAGAGGCAAGCTGTTCGTCTTAAGGTCTCTCAATCCGAGCTAGCAAGTATCCTCCCACGCACAGCTGCTCAACCAACCAGGAAGCGTCCTCCACGCCGAACGTGAATACCCTATCTTCGACGCCCAAGACCGGGACAAATAGCTCGTCGTTCACCCCTATGAAAAGCTGAAAATAGCTTTGCGAATCTGGATAGCGAAACGATCCAGATGCTCCAAAGAACATTCCGTCCAAGTCGTACCCGTGGTTGCACAACCTATCTTCCAGAGTGGACTGAGTACGAGACAGAATCAGTTGGTGAAATATCTTACAAAAATCCACTTTCTGCGGAAAAGGGTTACCAGTGAGGATTGCGCTCCGTTGATTGAGCATTTTTAACAAGGTCGACAGCCCATTAGCTAGCTCCCCGCATTGCTGAGCAGTGAAGTCATATTCAGACCCCTCTAGGACGAGCCTTATGTGGCTATTTGCGAGTTCAACAGATGCCTCGAACCACCTAGCTTCCTCACCTTCACCTTCAAGAGATAAAAATGCGCGCTCGGCCCTGAACTTAATAATTTCCGCAAAATTATGCTCTCTCATCATTTCCCACACAGCCTTTTCCGTGAAATACAAACTTAAACGGATTATTTCGAGCAAAACTTTAGCGCTGCGCAAAGTATTTTTCAGGCAGATTTATTTTTTAACCCACCACTCAAGTTTTGAATTTCGCCTCCGTTTAATTAGTTATGCGACTAATTTTTTGAGGAAAATGGAAGTCATGAGCACAAAACTGCCACCGAACAGGTTCTTCACTTTCAAGTATGATTCCCTGAAGAGTGACTCGCGCGAGTTCAGGCTTGCCATCTTCACTTGGCCAGGCACTTCAGAGGGGGCGGTCATAGACGATGACAACAGTTACGCAGTTCTCCTGGATACAGAATCCAACGGCGTAATTTCAATCAAAATCGATGAATGGCGCTTTAGGTTCACGCCTCAGCAGGTGACGGCGCTAGCCTCAGTACTCACCGAGCTATCAAGAGATGAAGGATGAATTCCGCTTTCTCTTGGCGGGAATGGCACCGTGAGGCAACAGACCTTCATCCAAGACAGGTGAGCTTCTGAAAAAAATTTCCGATCGGGCTCAAGGTTTCTCAAAACGAACCGTTTGTCATACCTATGACATCTTGAGAAACCAGTTTTGAACCTACCAACCATCGCATTTGCACGCTGCCTGAAAGGCGCCGTGTCGTTTGCCGAGACCATCCAGGGTCATCGTCAACGCAGGGCGTGGGAGCGTTTAGTCAGCTACATCGAGTCCTCTGACTCCCTTTCGGGCTTTGACAGGGATGCGGCCTTCGCTCAGGGCTATGCACAAGCGCTCGTCGACGGTGAGCAGATCGAAATTTCCACAGAGCGTGACTTACTGATCATTTCAATCGTTGACGAGTGGCAGCGGCATTTCATCCGCTCCAATTTCTCGGCTACCTGCAACACACCCCTTCCCCAAGGACATTCATGACTTCAAAATTTCAGCGCTACGCAGATGACGAAACTACAGATCCAAGCATCCGAATGCCTCGTCAAATTTTGGCAACCAGCACCAACCAATATTCGATTGATATCTTGGTTTCTCGCTGGGAAAAACACTTGGTCGAGCCATCTGTTGCTCACGAGAAGTATCCTTGGGCTGCTGGGTTGGTGATGGGAATACCTGTGCCGTCTTGGCATCGCCCAGTGGTGTGGAATGTAGGTCAAAAGACTCGGTTCATCGTTGCTGTGTGGTCTGGAGGGGATCTTGGAAGCTATCTCACTAATGATTGGTGCGGCTCGGCTGTCGGGCGAGCAACGGCGGAGAACAGCGATATTTTGATCGATGGCTTGCAGCGGTTGCATAGCCTTGAGGAGTACCTTCTTGATCGCTTGGCAGTCCCAGATGCTCAAGGGCAACCACGGGTTTGGTCTGAGATTGGCAACGGCGAACGCAAGCGGTTCTTGTCGACAGTCTTTACGCACGCACATGTATCGTCTGATGACGAAGGGTTGTTGCGAAAAACTTATGATCTTTACGCCATGGGTGTAGCTTCTCGTACGAACGATCAGCGCGCGGTTCGATAACCGTTAGATCCTATTTTTGGGGCATGCCCCTCTGGGGATGGCTGTCGTAAACCAAGCCCCGTCTATCGACGGGTCTTGGCCCTGCGGGCTTCCATCCTCATGCCTTCGACCTTCCTGGTCTGCGCGCTCCGCTTGCATCTTGACCGGGCGCATTCCTAGCTTGGACATTCCTTGCAGCTACCACATACTAGCCTCATCCATTTAGGAACGAGGCTCAGCAAATGGCATGGTCATTTTGGAAGGACAAACGTCCTGAATGGGTTCAGGCAGAAGAGCGAGCGTTCATCAAGGCAGCCAACAGCCTGAAGACACTGCAGACGACACCACGAGGTGGCGTTAGGATTGACCCTGAGGAGATCAGGGATCAGATCCTTGAGGCTCGAGAGTTATACAAAGACTTGGTTCAAAAATAACGGTATTGAGCGGAGAACCTGTTTGCAGCCACAGCTCTTAAACATGGTTTCAAAACTACAACACAAAGGTGTCCACAGAAGCTCGACTTACTGACACCATGGGCCCCAGGTAGGCGGATTCTCAACGATATCGATTGAGGTGCTGAGCTCATCCTGCATGCGCTCGAAGACCCTGTTCAGAGTCGGATGGGCATTTGACTCTCTCAATGTCTTCACCAATTGCAGTAGTTCCCTCCCCTGCGCCAAGGGCATTTGAATGTCGCAATAGACTGTGTCGTCATCGTCCGTCATTCCCATCGGATTTTCTCCACTCAACCTAATCGGTTCTGCATTCCACTGCAGCGATGTTGTGCGTGCCCCTACGGGAAAGGCTGTCGTAAGCCGAGCTTTGGCAAAGCCAGCGTCTCAGCCCTTCGGGCTTCCATCCCGCACGCCGCGCGCTCCGCTTGCCATGCCGACTCAACTGCATGATCTACCCACGCAGGACTCACTTAGTCATTCGATTTGTATCTAGCGGCCCTATGCTGCTCCAGATGCCGCATCTCTGCTTCCCACCTAGCTAGGAATTTATCCCAGTCCGAGGCGTAAGGCCCTTCGACCACCCGTGTCGAACCGATGCTCGCCTGCTGGAAACGCTCCCTCCATGGCTGTGGAATGGTCATTTCCAAGACGATATCGATGCCGCAGTTGTGATGCTGCACCGGGACAGAGGCACGAACTTCATTGAGCTCGAGTGACTCACCCATTGAGGGCGTGCCGCTTCGCTCCTGGTCGTCGAGGTCATCAAGGATGGCTAAGGCGTCAGCTGCCTCGGGGTCACCTGGAAGGAATCTGGCAATCTCCCATAGCGCTCTCCGCCTAGTGCGCTCAAGCTTTCGGAGTTCATCGTGGGTCATTTCAGTCTCTTTCAGGTCGGTTGAAGCTGGGCTGCGGTAGTGGCGTGCCGCCGCTGGCGGAGGGCTGTCGTGAACCGAACCGTGGCAAGCCACGTTTCGGCCCTACGGGCTTTCATCCCGCACGCCTGCGCGCTCCGCTTGCTTGGTGCTCGCCAGGAAAAGGTAGTCTGGCGCAGCGAACCTGAATTCTGGCTGCGCTTTCCAGCGGGCGAGGCAAGCGTTGCACTCAGCTCGCAGGAAACCCACTTTTGCTAAAACCTGAGGGGTTAGATCCAGTCTTCTTCACGTAAGTGACACATATGCTCTCTCCAGTGGACGTAGTCGTTTCCACTAACCTAGCGCAGGTATGTGTCCGAATCCAGCTCTGGAAGGCCTGCCAACACCGTAACTGATGTAGTGTCGTCCGACGAGACGCGGTTGACGATCACAGGAATCATTCTGACGCATTCGACCAGAGCGCGAAGGTATACTCGCTTTACGTGTGATAGCCACTGGGCAGGTATCTGATTAATGAAGCATGTCCGACTAATCCGTCATGGCGAAAGTGCCGCCAACGCAGGCGAAGCCAGTCGGGATCACGCAAGCATTCCTCTCACGATGAAGGGTGTTGAACAAGCGCACCTGGTGGCTCAGTCGTTCAACCATGCTCCTGCTCTCATAGTCATCTCCCCGTTCTCTCGAGCGCAGGCAACCGCGATGTCGACCGTCGCTGCCTTCCCTACTACCCCGTTTGAGATCTGGCCCATCCACGAATTCACCTACCTTGAACCAGCGCGGTGTGCCAACACTACAGTTGCCCAGAGGCGAGGTTGGGTGGAGGCATATTGGGCCAAGTCAGATCCCGCGTTTACGGATGGTGCTGGCGCCGAGTCGTTCTTTGACTTCATATGCAGAGCTCAGTCCTTCCTAGATCAGCTTGCAAAGCATCCCGCCCAAGACATCGCGGTATTTTCGCACGGGCAGTTCATTAACGCCGTAGCTTGGCTGATTGACCGTAAGTCGCTGGTCATTGATGGGCGAGCCATGGCGGACTGGCGTGAGTATGAAATTACCAATCACGTGCCTAACTGTTGCGGGTACATGTTATCGATGCATTCAGACGATTCAGCTTGGAGAATAAGCCCGTCAGCCCCTGAGGAGCTGCGAATGGACGTAATTCGACGCGTACCAGGCAGAGCCTACCAAGCCGCACGTGATCCTGTGCGCCTGCTCATTGAAGAGCGGGCGAAGACCCTTTCTGAAGCGGGCTACCCGCTGCCTGATGACGATTCTGCGATGTATGCTGAGCAAAGACTACAAGCTGCCAGAGAAGCTAGGCAGTCATCCGAGGTGGGCCGCGCGAACGGAAAAACCCAATCTGGGCTTTCGGCCAGAGAGGTATGCCAGCTACTGCGAGAGGTCATCTTCGGGCGACGAAGCATGACCAAGGTGGGCGAGGCGTCATGGGATGAGACTTATGCCGGCCACTTCGTAATAGATGTCGAGGGTTGGCTGATATCGATCTACAACGACTGCAATGAGCTCGACTACTGCGAGGAGTGCATGAGTCCAGATGGGAGAGACTGGTCGTTCGATTCAGGTGATAGATACGGGACAGATCCCATTGCGCTGTTATCGACATGGGAGCATCAGAACCTACATCAAATGTTGAAGGCCCTCTAGTCGGACAGGGCATCCTTGGGCGTGCCCCACTGGGGGCGGCTGTCGTGCACCGAGCCACGTAGTGTCTCGGCCCTGCCGGGCGTCCATCCTCACGCCTGCGCGCTCCGCTTGCCCATCGCCCACAGTATATCGACTTGAAGACTGAAGCTGCTTACATCATGTTCTTTCAACATTTCCAACACAGCCTAATCCTTGAAATACATACATATACGGATTTTTGCAGACAAAACGTAAATACCTTGCGATTTTTTATTACATTGAATTGGTCTGCCGCCCCCAAACTCGTCGAACGTCAACAAATTCAAGTGCAGCGACTAATTTGTCGCAGAAGTCTCTATAAAAAAGTTAAAAAATTTAGACTACCACTCAAGTTTCGAGTTTCGCCTCCGTTTGATTAGTCATGCGACTTATTTTTTGGGAAAATTGAAACTATGAGCACAAAGCTGCCACCAAACAAATTTTTTACTTTCAAGTATGGCTCGCTCGAGGGTAACTCGCACGAGTTCACGTTTGCTATCTTCACTTACCCGGACACTTCCGAAGGTGAAGTCGCAGACGATTAAAACAGTTACTGCTTTCTTATGGACACAGAGCCCAACGGCGTAATTTCAATCAAAATCGATGAGTTTCGCTTTAAGTTCACGCCTAAGCAGGCTGTGGCGCTGGCCTCAATACTCACTCCGCTATCAAGAGAAAAAGGATGAATTGCCTAATCAGCCAACGATATACTGCAACCGCGCTCGCTTGATTCCGTGGCCCCTGGTTTGGATCACTGAACGCTCAAAGAGGAGTGTGCATTTGATTGGCCAGTCCGTGCGTGAGTTGCCCTGGAGGGCAGGTTGGAACGGGTGGCTGAGATGTTGGGGCATCGCAATCAAAGTACTACACTGAACTACTTGCGCTTGCCAAAGCCAAGTTCGCAGAAGTAATTCGCTTATGGAAACTAAGCCTTGAGGGTGGTCTAGCGCTAGGGGACGGCTATGGTGAGCGATGCCGTTCCCGTATAGAAGATGTCTTGGCACTATCTAGTTCTCATCCTCCCGCCTGGGGGTTCCGCTTGCTCGCAGTTCGGCCACAACCAGCTTCGCCCGACTTCGCTTCTAGACATTACAGAAAACCCTTCAAATCAAGTTGTCGCGACCTCTTGCGAGGCGTTGAGCAAACCCTCACTTAGCCAGGTCGCATCATCTTGCGTGAACGAGTAACACATGAAGGGGAACACTAACTCGTAACCCCCGTCCTGGATTGTGCAGACCACAATTGACGTTGTGCCTGAAGATGAACCCTCAAAGAAGTCTCCGCTAGCGTCTTCAATCGCAATCTCGCCATTTGCCCAGTATTGGCGGGCGCTCATTCCAGCAAGGCTATGAGTTTTAAACAATCCATTCGGCCGGTTTCCGAATTCGGCTTCATAACTTCCTTCGCCTCCTGAAATAGCCAGTGCTTTTTTCAGGCACGCTGAAATCTCTTGGGCGACTTCAGAAGTGACGCTGAATTTTACGATGTCTAGCTCAATCATGATTCGCGCGGTCGGAAGCAGCTCGATAGCGCAAGTATACGTTTCATCAAATTCCAGTCCGCGCCACGAATCGAACTCTTTAAAAATACGGAAATCAGCGGATGCTTTTGAAGTCTGGAACATGCTCATGGGAATGCCTTATATGGTTGCTCTGATAGATACAAACGGATGCGTTTCGAGAAACTTGAGATGCTTTCTGAAATTATTTCGCGAAGGTTGAGCGGTGGGCATTCCAAATGCTGGTTCTCCTGCGACCAGAAATCAATGAATTTCTCAAATTGTGAAGGAAAGGGCCTACTTCAAGTCGAGTCAAGTCGATCCAAACACACCCGGGACAAACAGTTCGACACGGCCCGAGGATGGCTCAATCATCTTGATCAAAAGCGACCCTTTAAGGTTCACGGAGCAAGTGCAGGAGTGGGGTAACAAACCACTCTCAACGATATGTCGGAGCTCTAAAGCTGAAATCATTACTGTTCCTTGCCTATAAGTCCCAGGAGTCAAGGACGCGCCGAAGCAAAATTCACGACGAATTGTTTCAGCTGCTCTGACGGGACTTCGTTCTGACTGTCTACTTCCGCCGCTACCTGACAACCTCTGTACTGTGAGCCTGGCGGTATAAAAATAACGGTCAGATGCTTCACGCCCTTGATGGCGAGATGATCCACGAATGACACACAATGAGTCGTGCGGCCGCCGGACGAAGTTATCCCGCCGCTCAAAAGACCCAATAACTATATAAAAATTGTGTCTATTTAGATATTTTTTGACTACAAATAATAGCAGAGGGCCTAGCGGCCCCAACGGGCGAGCTATCACATGCAATCCCAGCCCCACCCGCTCTTTTGTATTTCGCGCTTGAAATCGAGACAAAAAAGACAGTCAAAGCAAGAGCATTAACGACGAAAATGCAAAATGAATAGTAATAGCTATTCAGCCCGAGCCTTGGGAGGCTGGGCCACCGCTGCTCTTTTTGTCCTCAAATAATAGATCTCCGTTTTTGAAAAATGATTTCAATGGTGGCCATTTGAAATTTTTATAAATTTTCCCCCAGCGGGTCATGAGCCCCAGCGCTTCATAGCGAGAGCAGAAGTACCTGGAGGTTCATGGGCAGGCTGTTATGTACCTGCTGGTTTTGCATGACCTTAAGTTTCAGCAATTGTGCGGCTGTTTTCATGAACGGCTCCGATGCTAATGACGGATAAAAAAATGCAAAAAAAGGGCCTGAAACCGTTTGGCTCCAGGCGCCTTTGCCTGTTCTTATGGGGTGCTAGTGCCTACTTCAACAGCTTGGCGCGCACTGAGCCAGATGGCCTATTAGCCCCATCGATCTTCGTTGAATGAGGGACTGTACAGAGGAATTCGTATCTAGTAACCCAATTCGAATCTCGCAGGCTTTGTGCCAGCCGCCTGCAGAGGATTCAACATCTGGTGAAGTCCGGCTCTCCAACGTAGCGATGTGGTCACGGCGACCTCGATCAAAGAGAATTTCAATGGGTTTTACCCGCATCCAAGAAGAGACGTGTTTACCCTCAAGTCGAATCGCTGAGCTAACTGAGACAAAAGTCCGCTCCACCGCTTCCGACTGGTGCACGTTGTCACGCAGGAAGCTTTACAACAGTGCATGTTCCAGTTACCTCATTGGATTGGAAAGCCGTTTACCAGCTGAGCCGAAAGCGGTAATGCGAGGATCGAATCCTTACAATGTCTTAGTTAAAACTCGGGCGATCAGACAACTGAATCGTGCAAGGAAATTGGACGTTGAACAGACCACGCGCTGCCGCTAAAGCGGCGCAGGTCGTCCCGATGAAGCACAGATGCTCTTGAGAGGCAGCTCATCGGAATTCAACGAGCCCAATACTCTGGGCTCTCGATAACGCTGACATGGCTGGCGAACAACGAAGGCAGATGAACCTGTAGGTATTCCACCCAAGTCCGTACCTTGGCGTCTAGGAAACGTCGAGAGGGATAGAGCGCAAAAATATTGCGTTCCCGCAATCTGCAGTCGGGAAGCACACGAACCAAGGTGCCGTCACGTAAACCCGGCGTCGCACTGAAGAATGGAAGGAGGCTTATACCCATCCCTTCTTCCGTAGCCTTAACCATCGCATCCGCTACGTTGGTACTGAACGGGCCTTCCGGTGAAATCGTTACATCTCCCTGTTCCAATTTGAAACGCCAAATGCCCTCTTGAAAATCCTGAAGGTGCAAACAGCGATGGTCGCTCAATTGGGCGGGTTGCTCGGGAATCCCCTTTTGTGCCAGATATGCGCATTCCACGCCATCCGGCCACCCAGTCCACCAACATCCGGCCACCCGTTCCACGCTCATCCGGCCAGGCAGTCGGAGCGCAGCGACGCAGGTTTGCATTGTTAGTCTGAAGTCCCTGTCGTCGTCAATTTCGTTGCGCGTCTGCGCATCGATTCGCCCTTCAGTTCGATCCGATAAGCGTTGTGCACCAGCCGGTCGAGGATCGCGTCGCCCAAGGTCGGATCGCCGATCAGTGCATGCCATTTGTCCACGGGCATCTGGCTGGTGACCAGCGTCGAGCGGTTGCCGTAGCGGTCGTCCAATAGCTCAAGCATGTCGCGCCGTTGCGGTGCGGTAAACGGCGCCAGGCCCCAGTCGTCCAGGATCAGCAAGTCGGTCTTGGCATAGCCCGCCATCAGTTTCGCGAATCGACCGTCTCCGTGGGCCAGGCCCAGTTCCTCCATCAGGCGCGGCAGACGCAAGTAGCGCACGCTGTAGCCGTCACGGCAGGCCTTGTGGGCCAGCGCGCAGGCGAGCCAGGTTTTGCCTACACCGGTCGGGCCGCCGATGATCAGGTTCAAGCCATCGCGCAGCCATTGGCCGCTGCCCAGTTGCAGGATCAGGGACTTGTCCAGGCCGCGTGGGCTGCGGTAATCGATGTCTTCCAGGCAAGCGTTGTGGCGCAGTCGTGCCAGTTTCAGCCGGCTGCTCAGACGCGTGTTTTCACGTTCGGTCAGCTCGCGGTCGATCATCAGGCCGAGGCGTTCGTCGAAGCTCAGATCATTGATATCGGGCGTGGCGTGTTGCTCGCTCAGCGCCTTGATCATGCCGTGCAGGCGCAGGGTTTGCAGCTTGTCGAGTGTCGGATTGGGCAGCATTTTGGTGCTCCTTTTTCAGGTCAGTGGTAGTAGCCAGGGCCGCGCAGGTTGATGTGTTCGTCGGGCAGTAGCGGCAGGTTTTGCTGGGACAGCGGTAGCTTTTCCAGCCCTTGGCGCAGGATCGATTCAAGGCTTTTGTAGCTGCACGCGCCCAGTGCCAGCGCTCGCTGGCAAGCGGCTTCCAGCCGCTCTTCGCCGTGCTGCTTGCTCAGGCGCAGGATGCCCAGGCAGGCGCGGAAGCCGTGCTGAGGATGGATTCGGCGCTCAAGGATGTAGGCGATAACGCCAGCGGTGTTAGGCCCGGTCTGCTCGGCCCAGCGGATCAGCCGTTGCGGTGTCCATTCGGCGTGCTCCCGGTGGCTCTTGGGCATGTGCTCGGTTTGGGTGGTGTGGCGGCCTTTGTGCAGCGAGCGCAGGTGACTGGCCACCCGCTGGTTGGCGTGGAAGCACTCGACGGTCTTAGCGGTTAGCCGCACTTCGAGTTGGTGCTTCACCAACTGGTACGGCACCGAGTAGTAATGGCCCTCGACCTCGACGTGGTAGTCGATGTGCACCCGCACCTTTTTCCATTCGGCGTAGATGTACGGATGTTCTGGTAGCGGTTGCAGTGCGGGTTGGTCGATGGTCTCAAAGGCCGAGCGGCGTGAGCCGGGCAGCTTCTTGAAGGGCTTTTGATTGAGGCGTTCGAGCAGCAGGCTGATTGCCGTGTTGAGTTCGCCCAGCGAGAAGAACTGGCGGTTGCGCAGCGCGGCGAGGATCCAGCGCTCGACGACTTGCACGCCGACTTCGACCTTGGCTTTGTCCTTGGGTTTGCGCGAGCGAGCAGGTAATACGGCGATGCCGTAATGCTCGGCGAGATCGCGGTAACTGGGGTTGATGTCGGGCTCGTAGCGATGCGCCTTGGTGACGCCGCTGCGCAGATTATCGGGCACCAGGATCTGCGATGTGCCACCGAAAAAAGCAAAACAGCGGGCGTGCGAGCCCAGCCAGTCAGGCAGCTTCTGCGACCAGGTGGCCTCGGCAAAGGTGTAGCTGGACGCGCCGAGAACGGCGACGAAGATCTGCGTTTGGCGGATCTCGCCGGTTCGCCGATCAATGACCGGTACGGTCTGGCCGGCGTAATCGACGAACAGCTTTTCGCCGGCACGGTGCTCCTGGCGCATGACCACGTCGACCTTGGCGGCCCAGAGGCGGTAGTGCTCGCAGAACCAGCTGTATTGGAAGCCTTGCGGGTGGGCGAGTCGGTATTCCTGCCAAAGCAGGGCCAGAGTTACGCCGGGGCGGCGTAACTCCCCGTGTACATGAGCCCAGTCTGGCACCGGCCTTTGATCGCTGGGAACGGTGGGCGGCGGCGGAAAAAGATGCCGTTGTAACTCGGCGTCAGTCAGCGCAGAGGGCCAGGTCAGGCCGCTGGCAGCAAAGCGATTGAGGTACTCACCGACGCTGGCTCGGCCTACTTGCAAGCTGCCAGCGACCTGGCGGGCAGATAGGCCGACCTCGAATTTGAGACGTAGCACTTCTCGAATTTTACGCATGGATAAACGCTCCACGACGACCTCTCTGCTTCGATAAAAGAGGTCGATGGTAGTGAATAATCCTGCGTTGCTGCCTGCCTTAAGGGTGGCCGGATGAGCGTGGAATGGGTGGCCGGATCATCGTGGAATCAGTGGCCGGATGTTTATGGAATAGGTGGCCGGATGGCCGTGGAATCCGCACCAGATATCCTGGAGCGGCACAGACCACACTAAATATCTGCCCAACTGTCTGACAAACCAGTGCAGAGTCCGGTAGGGAGTGGGCAATCGAAATAACAATATCGTGCCCTTCCTCAAGGGGGTCGGGATTATGCTGAGAGAGCGTTAGCGTGATTGAGACATCAGGGTATCGCTCGCTATACCCAGCAATTAATGGCGTGATCAGGACACCGAGACCGCTCATGCAATGTACACGTAGTCGTCCTCTAGGATTGAGATGCGCACCGCGTGCCTCTACCGTCGCTTCCATCACATCTTCCAGGATGTCGCGACAACGCACGAGAAAACGGTCGCCGGATTCTGTGAGGCTTAGCCGCCGAGTTGTGCGGTGTAGTAGCCGGGTTTCCAAATGCTGCTCCAGATCGGCAATCAAGCGGGAAACCTGCGCGCCTGACAGATCTAACGCGTCGGCAGCGGCTGAAAAACTGCCACTGTCTACCACCTTTGCAAACACCGTCATGTTGTTCAGCAAGTCCATTACTTCACGTCCCGATTACTACGTTATGTGTACAGGTCAATCTCTCTGTGTTGCATTTATCTGATTCTCAGCCCTGATAAAATTGGCAGCACATCCAGAGGGTTAAATCATGAACAGCAAACTCATCAAACACATCAGCCTCTCGTTTTTTTTCATCACCACTGGCGCCACTGCGGCAGACAGTATTTCGAGCGCTGCATCCGCTGATACCAAAAGTCTTGATATGCAACGCGTCGTTTCAATCTCTTCGGTACCCGTCAGTTGTCAGGTGGAACCGGTAACCATGGTGTATATCGACAACCAAGGCCTCAGCCATACCATATCTTACAAAGTGATGGGTACCTGCCAAGGTGGCGTCTGACCGGCTCTCCGATCAGAAAAGTTTCCAGGTGTAACTCAATATCAAACGATTCTCGTCAACGTCGGTGCGATAATTAGAGCGCGCCATGACATTGCGAACCCGCACGCCCAGTCCGCTCAACAAGCCATTTTGAAACGCATATCCAATATCGAGGTCACGCTCCCGATCCTTCCCTTCAAAACCACCGCCGGTCTCGACGTTATTACCTTTGATGTAGCGTACAGTAGTAGTGAGACCTGGTATTCCCATGGCTACAAAATCGTAGTCGTATCGGGCCTGCCAAGAACGCTCATCCGTCGACGCAAACTCATACGTAGGTACCTCGTTACCTAACGGGGAAATATTGGCAAACACTCTGGGGAATGCGCTCTCTCCAAACATTGCCTGGTATCCAATGTAAAAAGTATGGCCACCGCGCTTTGCAGATAACAGAGAAAATGCCGCCTTGTTATCGATATTCCCCAGCAGCTCGCTGCCGTCCTCCTTCGCATTGTAATAGCCGAGATTGGCACCTAAAACCCAGTCACCCACAGGCTGACTGTGCTTGAGACCAAGGAAATTTTGGGCGTAAATGTCTTTCAGTTGGCCGTGCCACAAACTGACACTGGATCGATTGGAATTAAAACTGTAATCGCCACCGAAGTAGTTGAATGCATCACTCTCGGCCTGACGTTGAGGCACAAACCCCAACATGGCTATCATCTTCTCATCGCCCGCTTCATTGCGAAGGCTGGTGCTGGTCAAGTGACCGGCTTGTAAGCTAAGGCCACCAATCTCACTGGAAGTGATACTCACACCCTGATAACTCGGGGGTAGCAAACGTATGTCGCTGAACGCGAGCACTGGAAGATTGGGCTGCAGTTCCCCGACCTTCAATTCAGTGTTTGAGATTTTTGTCTTAAAGGTTAATCCGAGGCGACTGTAATCATCCGCCGCTCGCCCGTCGCCCTGTACAGGCAGCAAACCAGTATTGACCCGATCAGGGCTACTATCGAGCTTCAGACCCAAAGTGCCTAAAGCATCGACGCCAAAACCTATCGGGCCTGTTGTGTACCCGGATTTGAACGTCAAGATAAAACCCTGTGCCCACTCCTCGGCTTTAGACTGTTGATTGGCACCGACAATATCAGAATAGTCGCGGCTAAAATAATAGTTACGTGCCTGCACGGTAGCGGTAGAACCCCCGATAAACCCCTGATCCGCCGCCGATGCGGCGAGGGGCATAATAATAAGTGAAAGCAAGATACGCTGGTTGGTCGGTTGGTTCATGTCGTCGCTCTTATTTATTGTTATCGACTGCTATCAGCAGCGTGTTATCACGATCGGTTCATATGCTGGGCATTAGACTTTCGCGACTGGTGCTGTAATCGCACGCGGCATCCAGGCCTTTCTTAGGTGAATACTTTCAGACAGCGCAATACGCAGTCGCCGCTGAAACTTTTATTTTTCGTTTGAATATTTGAAACAACATGCTCTACAAGCAGCACTTTCCTGGGCAAACGAGCCCTCCCTGGACTCGTCTTTCTGCTGACTCAACCTTACGGCGAAACGACTTGCTTGGGAGATAAGATCCGACGGCTCATGGCGTTTTGTATCAGGAAAACCAGTACAGCTATCGCTCCTACCAATCCTGGTATGGCGAAGATCAGGAAGTTCGCCTGAAGCGGCAATGACGAAGCTTGCAATACACCGCCCAGCAACGGGCCAATGATTGCGCCGGTGCGACCCACGCCCATCGCCCAGCCGAGGCCTGTAGCCCGTACCTCGGGAGGATAAAATTGGACGGTACAGGCGTTGGCCAATATTTGCGTGCCGATGGTGCAAGCACCCGCAATGGCGATGAGCAAATAGAGCACTGGTAATGGTGCTTTAAGGGCGAGCAGGCTGAGGGCCAGAGCCCCGCAACTGAAGTAGGCGAACAAGACTTTAGCTATGCCTATTCGATCACCCAACCATCCACCGGCTACTGCGCCGATGATCGCGCCCACGTTCAGCACCACTAGAAACGCCAAACTGGAGTTCAAGCCGTATCCCGCAGCGGTCATGAGTTTCGGTAACCAAGAGCTCAACGCATAGACCATCAGCAGGCAACAGAAAAACGCCAACCACAACATAAAGGTGCTTAGTTTGCGACCATCCCGGAACAGCTTCGCAATCGACACGCTAGTGCCTTTAGTGACTGCCTGGCTTAACTGATCGCTTTCGCTGGGTGCATAACTCGGTGCGACTTGCGTCAGCAACCCTTGGGCTTTCACGGTCTGTCCAGTGCGCAGGAGGAAATCCATCGATTCAGGCAACTGCCGAATCAAAAATGGCAGTACCAGAAGTGGAATCAAAGCCACATAGAACACGGCTTGCCAACCCCACTGAGGTATCAGCACCATACCCAGTCCGGCAGACAACATACCGCCTAAGGAGTAGCCACTGAACATAAGCGCGACTAAGGTGCTGCGCGATTTCTTTGGAGCGTACTCGTTCATCAACGCGACAACGTTTGGCATTACCCCGCCGATTCCTAGACCCGCGATAAAACGACATAACGCAAAAGCCTCCGGGCTTTGCGCCATGCCATTGAGGGCCGTGACGCCGCTGAAAAGCGTCACGCAGATCATGATGGTTTTACGTCGGCCGATCCGGTCAGACAATGACCCAAAAAACAGAGCACCCAACATCATACCGACCAGTGCACAACTACCTAGTGCCCCGGCCTGTATCGAGCTCAGTCCCCACTCGGCCATCAATGACGGCAGCACGACGCCGTAGATCACCAGATCGTAGCCGTCGAAGATGATGATCAGCGCGCACCAGAATAGTACGCGCGCATGGAAGGCGTTGAAGCGTGCCCCGTCAAGCAGGGCTGTTACATCGATTGTACGCATGGCATCGCTCTTTTTGTCATTGTTATAGAGCCGGAGCTTTAAACGCCTCCGGGCTTTGCGCGGTGCCCAATTAGCTGGTTAACCTGCGCGTTGCGCTTGAGTGACACCAGCTATTCAGGATTAGGCATGCGCAGATTATGGCCAACGTGTCGACGGTGATAAATGCAGTGATTCGTATACCCACTATTTCGAGCGTGAATGAGCATAGGGGCGGAGCTGAGTAAGGCGATCTTGCAAACGTTCTGAAGGTGAAGCATTTGAGACGACTGCAACTCAATGTGGCCGATTACTCGCCTGCGAACACAGTCTCACAGGGTCATGGATAAAGCTCTTGCATCAGTGAGTGCTGAGTTCGTTTGATTGGGGTATCGAGATCCGTCCAGGCCAAACCGAGTGCAGTCTGATGACCTTCCAACTTATGGGGGGCTGGAAATGACATTGGGTGGCAAAGTCTTCGCGGCACCTGATGGAACGATACCCACCCACAGCCCTGCCGAAACCAGCGCCTGCATCGTCGTGTATTGCCCTAGCTCAGCAGCAGTGTTTAGATTCGTTTCGAATCCTGCGCGCGCAGCAATCAGTTCGTCATGCATACGCGGCGAAAATCGTCGTGATCGCGACATAGCCGATGCTGTGTGGCAGATCGGCAAAGCGCTGAACGGTACCTACATTGGGGTTTCACCCGCCTGCTGGAGATCCGCGAAGCTAACGAAATCCTGATCACCGACGGCGCCGACAGCAGCCGCTTCCGGTGTATCCACGCCGCCTGGTCGCTGACATCCGTCGCGTGTTGCCGTAAAAAGGTATCGTCGCCCTGGACAACGGCATCTTCAAGATCTGGTTCGCTCGCAACTACAAGGCGCACAAGCCGAACACTGTGCTGCTGGATAACGCCTTAGCGACCATGGGCGCCGGCTTGCCTTCGGCGATGGCAGCACACCTTGTGCATCCGCATCGTTCGGTAATTTCGGTTTGTGGTGACGGTGGTTTCATGATGAACAGTCAGGAACTGGAAACCGCTGTGCGCCTGGCATGCACATCACTGTGGTGATCCTGCGGGACGACGGCTACGGGATGATCCGCTGGAAACAGGCGAATATGGGGTTCACCGATTTCGGCCTGAATTACGGTAACCCGGATTTCGTCAAATACGCCGAAGCCTATGGTGCCAACGGCCATCGTGTGGAAAGCGCTGCAGGCCTGCTACGACTGCTAGAACACTGCATCAACACCCCGGGCGTGCACGTGATCGACTGCCAAGTCGACTACAGCGAGAACGACCGCATTCTCAATCATGAGTTATCTGAACGCTCGCTGAGCGCCTGAAGGAAGATGCCGCCGAGTAACTTTGATTCGGTGGAACACGATGTCTGCTAAAGAGGCACAAAAGCAAAGCCCCGGAGGTTCGCGGCTCCAGGGCTTCTATTTTCGCCCCCATCCCTTAATGTTGGCGAACGTGGCCGGCACAATACCAGTAGCTATTGGATTTATCTCTACGACCATGGATAAAAGCTTTCGGCAAGCAAAGCGTCGGTTTATCGAACAAGAGTCTGACGCCGACTTCCCCGACCGGGAGAGGACACGGGCACTTGCACCAACTCAGGCACCAACGACTCCACCTGACCTGCCAGCAATCGTTGTTCGGCTAGTCGCGACATGACCCTTTCTACAATCTCCATTCGCGCCACGGCAGCGTCACGCAATCCTTGCATCGACTGCAGGGCCTCGTCGGACTGCGCTAAGCCGTTGCGCGCCGATACGCTGAGGTGGTCGATCCCGCCACGGGCGTCTTCGGCCGTACGCTCCAGACTTTGGGCAATCTGGTGAATCTGGGCACTGGAATCGGCGACGCGCCTAGAAAGGTTTCGCACTTCATCTGCCACCACGGCGAAGCCGCGACCATGCTCGCCCGCACGAGCTGCTTCGATTGCGGCATTGAGGGCCAACAGATTTGTTTGCCGAGCGATGTCCTGGATGCTTCCGACCAACCCGCTGATTTGCACGGACTGCCCACCTAGTTCGCCGAAGGCAAGAGCCAGGTGTTCCATGGACTGATCGAGCTCGCAAAAGATAGCGGCTGAGGCTTGGATACTCTGCGTACTAGCGCTGACTTTACTTCCTGCGTCGCGGGCTAATTGGTTAGCAAAACGCATATCTTGCTCGGTCTCCTCGATTGCCTGGCTCAATTCGCTGAGATTATTGCGTAGACGGGGATCTAGCATCGGAGGCTCGGGCTTTGAAACTGCATTGACAGAAATCTCTTGTGGCAATACGCGGGTTTCTACCGGCACCTCAACCTTCACCTCGACTACTTGCACTTTTACGAAGTGATATAGCCAGCCTGCAGTCACCATTGCCAGAACGATGAGCGACAAACTGGCGAAAATGTACTCGGGATAAAATCCTGCGACAAGGCAGGTTATGACTGCCCCGCCCTGCACCAGAGCTGCAAAGCGGGTGCGCGTTGTGAATTTCGACATTATGATTCCCCTGCCCGCATGGCCATAAAGGCTTGCCGAGCTAGATTCGTTATTGTTTTTGGTATGACCCGCGGTGACCTGTCCGGATGCGTAGGGCAACCGCCGAGGATTGCTCTTCCAGCATGCAAGCAAGCTTTGGGCAATTAATGTTAGCCGGGGGTTGAAGGTCGGGACTATCCGATCTGTGTAGACCTCTATCCGTTTTAAAATCTGTTTACTTTTTTTCCTTCATTCCGCATCGACTATCCAGAGGTGTCTCGAGATATAACTCGTGAATCAAAATCAGCTAAATGCCGTATTACATTTAGGTTCATCGCCTTGAACCGGCACTGCCCGAGTGCTCGCAAGGAAGTCACACGTTTTATATTTGCTTGACCAAATGCATAGGTGAATGTAGTGTAGGCTTCATTAATGATTGGGCGGGGTCAACTGGTGGTAAATCCTTACAGGCCCCACAGCGTGGGACTATGTTGAAGTCCACCCAGACTCTCGCTTAGCACCGAGTGCCATCAATGCACCTCTAATCGGGTACCGTCAGGGTCGGTACGGCGTTACTAAAAGTGGTGTATGGCCCCCATGCTGCTCCCAGAATTTACTTTCGACGTTTTGAATGGAACAGGAATATGAGTGAAGAACTCGTAGCTAAAACAACAGACTCTGAAACCAAAGCTTATGCAGCGCCAGCGCTTGAAAAAGGACTCGATATCCTTGAGATGCTGTGCGCGACTGAGCAACCACTTACGCAACGTGAAATTGCTCAACGACTCGGGCGTAGCGTAGGAGAAGTTTATCGAATGATAAACTGCCTTGTAGGCAGAAACTACGTCAGTTTGCTAGATGACTCCTACAGCATTACAACTAAGTTATTTGAACTTGCTCATATGAATCCGCCTACGCAGCGTCTCTTGAATGAGGCGAGGCCTATTATGCATAAGCTTTCGAACGACCTGGAACAATCTTGCCATCTGACGCTGTACGGTCAAGGGAAGCAAATGGTGATCGCGAAAGTTGATGTTCCTAGCGGAATGGGATTTAGCGTGCGCGTAGGTGCTGAGCTTGACGTTATTGTATCGGCGTCTGGTAGGGTGCTACTAGCTTTCCAGGATAAGGGTGTGAGGGAGATTCGAATCGAAGAATCTCTCGCGAGAACTCCGGAATACCAAGATCCGCAGTTAGACATGGTGCTTGAACGAATTAGGTCTGACGGCTTTGAATCTGCACACAGTATTCAAGTCAGGGGGCTGCATGCCATCAGTTTTCCGATCCTTGATGTCAATAACCACGCTATTGCAGCATTAACAGTGCCTTACTCCGAAAGGATCGATCAGCGAGGACGCAAATCGATATCCGATGCTCAGATATCGCTGGGCAATGCGGCTAAGCTGCTATCAAGTAGAGTGGGCGGAAAACAGTAACCAAGCAGGGCTGGCAAGCCAAGTTGCGGCTTGCCACCACATGTTTATTTGAATGAATATGTATAATTCAGATAGAGACGCGTTTGGTCTACGTCAGCCCCACCTTGACTGCCCGGAACTTCAGTTCTGAAATTCCCTCGCATGAGAGAAGCGCCAAAATCCTTCAAAGGCCCGGACTGAATGACATAGTCAAGTCTCATATCCCTCTCCCACTCGCTGTACTCTCGCCCATTTCCCGTTCTGTCCTTAATATTTTCGCCTTTGAGGTAAATAAGAGACGCCTTCAAACCAGGAATACCGTTCGCAACGAAATCATATGAATACTGGCCAAAAGTGGTGTTTTCACCAGCTCGTATGAATGTGTTCGCCATTACATCGGTAAAAAGATAAACAGAGGCCCCGCCCTGCCCTTCGAGACTATTTTTTCCGTCTCGCACGCTTCCGGAATTAACATAGACCATGCTTCCATCATCGCTGACGCTTTGGTAGCCCAGCAAAAGTGCATGCCCCCCAAAACTATAGGTCAACATAGCTGCCCATGTTTGGTTGTCCACTTCTCCGGGTTTACTTGCGAAGCCGCCAGCATTGTTGAATACATATCCGTTCGACCCCGACTTACCATCTGAGCCATTGTCGAAATACCGGAGATCCCCTTTCAGTGTATGCCCTGGCATAATTTGATAGGTGTACACCAAGCCTGCAAAATCCTGCACGTAATAATCTTTAAGCTCAGCGTGATAGTATTGGAGAAGAAGATCTTTAGTGGGTGACCAGTCACCACCGATAAACGTGAAGCTGTTTGAGCCTCGCGCGCCACCGTTGACGGCTAGTGCCGAATAATTACTAGAGGCTCGGCTACTCCCATCTGTGATTTTTCCGCCAACCAGGTTGAGCCCATTCAATTCCTTTACGCTGAGGATTCCTCCTTCAAACGCCTGAGGCATGACCCTAGAGTTGTTGGAGACAAGGATGGGTAGGTTCGGCATCAGCGCATTGCCTATTTTCAGCTCAGTCTGCGATACCTTGAATTTTGCGTTACCGCCTAGCCTAGCCCAGGTATCGACTGGAGAGCCGTCAGACGTAACAGGAGTAACTGTGTTAACCGTCGACGCTGATTGGTTGTCGATTCCACCACCCAAATTGAAAGCAGTGAGCGCTTGAACATCAAGCCCAAAACCCACAGTCCCCTCAGTAAACCCAGAAGCAAAATCTGCCCTAAGGCCAAGGGCGGTCTGACGTTGGTCAGCCCCACCAGCTTCCCTTACATCATTCTCAAAATAAAGAGACCGGGCCCCGACTGAAGTTTTGGCATCCTCTAAGAAACCAGCACTCAGACAATTGGCGCTCAAGATGGTGAGCGAAGTAGCTATCGCGACCTTTGTAACTTTCACTTTAATGCCTCTTGTATTTATTATTTTAATTTTGGCAGCATGCGTCAACGCCGGTGACATATCGCCTCCAGTTGCACACTGCCAAATTTTTGATTAAAGCTTTAGCGGGAACCTAAAGAAATACGGTAAATATTAATGAATATGGCTACCCCCATTAACGTCTACCGTCGACCCGGTAATGTAAGATGAGTAGTCAGACGCCAAGAACATACACGCGCCGGCAATATCTACTGCGCGTCCGGCTCGCTGCAACGGAATGGACGCGACAATCTCCTTGTATTTATCGGCGCTCATACCATCGATCATTCCAGTCTCCGTCATCGAAGGGCAGACAGTGTTCGCCCTTATACCGTGAACTCCAAACTCTCTCGCGATGGTCTTGGTCAGACTAATCACTCCACCCTTAGATGCCGCATAATGAGCCCCACCAACCAAGCCGCCTCCACGCTGAGCAGCGACAGAGGCAACATTGATAATAGAACCGTAACCCTGGGTTTTCATTATTCGAAGCGACTCCTTCGACAAGTTGAAAGCCCCTTTCAAGTTTATGTTTATCATCCTGTCAAAGTCTGGCTCTTCAATTGATAAGATCGAAAGTGATTGTACGATTCCGGCGCAGTTCACCAGAGCGTCAATTTTGCCAAACTCTCTGACTACCTCATCAAAAAGACCTGCACAATCCAAGGAGCTTGAAATATCACACTTTCGGCCGATGAGCACCGAGTTGATTTGGTTTTTCTCATCGATAGTGTGTTTGATGGTGGCTGCAACGTCTTCATCCATGGCAACGTCGACAGCAATTACTTTTGCACCTTGACTTGCAAAGAGATCAGCAACCGCAAAACCAATCCCTCTAAGGGAAGCTGCCCCAACCACAACACATACTTTATCTTTCAAAATCATTATGACTCTCCGAATTTTATACGGCAGTTAAGTTCAGCGTGACATTTCTAAGTGACGAGTTTCTGGGCTGAAGATGATTGCGATCATTGCCACGCTGATAATCACAGCACAAAAAATTGTGACGGGCAGCGTTGATCCACCACTGTTTTGAAGCAACCAGGCGACGACAAACGGAGTTGGGCCACCTGCGACTAGGTTCGCGCCGGTGTACGCTGCCGCAGATCCGGAGTAACGGACTTTAGTTGGGAATGGCTCAGCAAAAAACGCAGGCTGCACCCCAGATTGAATTTGCAAAAAGCCTACAAATGCGGCCATTGCGGCGAATATGACGTACCAGTTTTTGGTATCGAGTAGCGAGAAGTAGATCAGTGAGACCAACAGCATCATCACCGAAGCGAATAACATGACCGGTTTTCTGCCCAAGCGATCACTCATGGCGCCGCCACCGATAACCATCAGTACCGCCAACAGGTTTGCGCCAGCCAAGCAAAGGAAAGCCATCTGGCTGTCCATTCCTAGGTTTTTAGTGAGGTAGCTAAGAGAGAACACAGTGATTACGTAAAAGCATGCGGTCGGGGCACACCAGATAACCAATAGTCGCAGGATAGTCCTAGGGTACTGTTTGAAGACATCAAGCCCTGAAACCTTCTCTGTCACTCCTTGGGATTGAGCCTTCTTGAATGCCGGTGTTTCAGTCACGCGCATCCGAATATAGACCCCGACAATTACTAGCAGGAAACTCATCCAGAATGGAATACGCCATCCCCAGCTCTCGAACTCAACGATGCCCATGACAGCGATAAGCCCGAACATCATGCCGTTCGCACAGGCGGAGCTGAACGAAGAACCGATATTGATGAACGATCCATACAGGCCTCGCTTACCTTTCGGGGCGTGCTCCATTGTCATCAACTGCGCACCAGTTGCTTCACCTCCAAGAGCAAAGCCTTGAAGAAAACGCAACGCGACTAAGAAAATAGGCGCGGCAATGCCTATCGTCTGATACGTCGGTAGGCACCCAATCAAAAAGGACGCACCACCCATTAAACAAAGGGTATAGAGCAGAATGTTCTTGCGGCCGATGCGGTCACCCAACATACCAAAACAGATTCCACCCAGCGGTCTAGCGAAGAAGCCAATTCCGAAAGTGATGAAAGCTGCCAAGATCCCCATATTGGGATCCATAGCCGAGAAAAACAATTTAGGGAACACGGTGGCCGCAACGGCTCCGTATGCAGCAAAGTCAATCCACTCCAGGGCCGCTCCAACAGAACTGGCTACCGTAGCGCGAATTGCCATCGACTCCTTTGGCTTTGTTTCAACATGATCCAGCGTCGCTTCCGTCATATTAGACCTCTTATATTTATTGTCGTCCCGATATATCTGCGTATCTCTATAACTGTCTTCGGCTTCCCTGCTTTGTGTTTCCTGTGCCAACTCAACCGATCACTTAGTTTATTTTTAACTCCTCTGTTTTTAGTGAGATCTCCAACAAGGCGCGCCTTGTTAACCAAGGTGACGGTCGGTAACGAGGATCACCTGAGCTCTGGTGAATATTCTTCAAAATTTTCAAGATGATTTTCGCGCCAATATGATCGCCAAGTTCAAAAGGGCCCATTGGATATGCCAAACCTAATTTCACAGCTAAATCGATATCAGCTGGGGTTGCGATCTCTTGTTGGGCGATGTCGCATCCCGTATTAACAATCATGGCGACAATGCGTTGGGCAACGAAACCGGTGGAATCTCTGATGATGGTGACGGGCGATCCGCTAGACCCGAACAATGCGTGCGCCTGTGATCTCGTCGACTCGCGAGTGACAGGAGTCGTCATCAACGTTACTCGTTTGCCAGTCGAGAAGGAGAACAGCGCGTCTATTGCGATAACCCGGGTCGCGTCCAGCCCCTCCTCTACTGCTGCGGTGGTTGCATCAGTGCCGAAGGGAGTGAGAAGGATCAACGACTCGTCATCTGGCTGGTCAGTATCATCAATCATTACACTGGTCTGCTTGATGAGCTCCAATACTCTCTGCGCTGCAGACGGGTGCCGCTTACTTATCCAGACTTTTGCTGGAAGAGCACCGAGCTTCGAGATCTCATTCGAGGTGCTCTGCTTTCCATCGACGTATGTGTAAAAACCATCTCCACTTTTACGCCCGAGTAAACCCCCGGCAAGTCTCGCCTTGGCAATTGGCGATGGACGAAAACGCGGCTCTTCGTAGAATTGGTGATAAATCGCCTCCATTACGGGCTGAGATACATCAAGGCCCGTTAAATCTAGTAACTCGAACGGGCCGAGCTTAAAGCCGGCCTGCTCACGCATTATCGCATCGATCTGTTGGGGCGACGCCACACCCTCACCCAGGACTTTCAAGCCTTCAGTGTTCATCGCACGTCCTGCGTGATTCACGATGAAACCTGGCATATCTTTGGTGCGCACCGGGGTATGCCCAATTTTGTGCGTGAATGAAACAAGCGCGTCCGACACTGCCGGGCTCGTCCGTATCCCTTCGATCACTTCAGCAATTTTCATCAATGGAACAGGATTGAAGAAGTGGAATCCCACAAAGCGCTCGGGATGCGTACACACCTGCGCAATCTCTGTCACTGAAAGTGAAGAGGTGTTCGTCGCTAAAATGCAGATTTCGTCTACAGTTGCCTCAAGCGCCTTGAAGATGCCTTGCTTGACGTCGATTCGCTCCACGACCGCTTCGATGACCAAATCGCAGGGGGCCATGTCCGACAGTTCTCCAACAGCCTTTAAACACCATTTGGCGTTAGCGACCTCGGCTTCTGACATCTTTCCTTTACTTTCAAGTCTGTCGAACATGGCGCAAATCTGTCCGGTGGCGGCGAGCGTTGCCTCCGCATTCGCGTCATAAAGCAGTACTTCGACGCCTGCAGCAGCGGCAATCTGGGCAATACCTCGCCCCATAGCGCCTGCGCCAACGATCCCGATTGTTTGGATTCGATCTACGTTCTGGACTGGCATCGTGTGGACTCCTTCTCTTTTGCGGCTGATCAGATCAACGGCCATGGGCAACGTGGGCCGCGCCCGAAGTGACAAGTTCATTGATGTGGTCAGCATCAAAGCCAAGCTCAGCTAAGAGAGCGTTCGTCTCCCAGCCTTTCGGCTGAGTCGGGGCCCCTGCACTTAGGTAACTGCCGTTGTACTTCACTGTTGACCTGATCCAGGCAGTCTTGCCCTCCGAGGGATGCAGTTCATGATTGATCAAACCAACGGCCTGAAGATGTGGATCTGTTGGCAGCGTTTCGAGGGTGTGACAAGGTTTGGCCGCAATATCTGCTGCCTTGAAATCCGCTAACCATTCGGCAGTGGTTTTTTGAAGCAAAGGCGCTCCACGTATTTCGAACCATTCGTGGACATACGCAGCTCGTCCCGCAACTGTCGCAAAACGCTTGTCATCAATCAGGTCGGCTTTACCCACCGCTGCTAGAAAAGCTCTGACCTGGGAATCAGTATTCACGGTGAAAGAGATCCAGCCGTCAGCGGTCTGCACGGGTTTGTTATAGGGGCTTAAAAGACGCTGATCACCGCCTGGCCCAACCGGTGGATCAAAACTCTGCTGCGCAAGATGCTCTTGCAGTACGAACGCCGACATTGTCTCGAACATTGGGATTTCGAGACTTACACCCTCACCTGTCTGTCGACGCCCATAGAGTGCAGACATGATTGCGCCAGCGGCAATTTCGCCCACGACGTGATCGCAAATCAGCATCGGAACATAGCGAGGAACACCGTCTCTTGCGAGGCTGAGCCCAGTCATCCCGGTAGCTGCCTGTATAACGCTGTCATAGGTGGGCTCCCCTGCGTAGGGGCCATCCGAGCCATACCCTGTGATGAGGCAATAGATCTTGTCGGGATATCTTTGAAGGATTGTTTCCGAATCAATATTCAACTTTTTCAATGCTAGAGGACGCATGTTGGCGATTATCACATCAGCGTTTTTCACCAATGCGTCCATCACCTCGCGGGATCCCTCTGCCTTCAGATTCAGGCAGATATTGCGCTTGCCACGGTTCAGATGCAGATAGGTACCTGAGTGCTGCCCCGTGGGAGAAATGCCTCCCAGACCCCGCATCAGGTCTCCTTCAGGGCTTTCAACCTTGATGATCTCAGCCCCATATTGAGCAAGTCTGGACGAACAGGCTGGCCCGACAACAACGCTGGTTAAGTCGAGTATCCGAATACCATTGAGAGGCTTACTGGTCATTGACATGAACCTCCATCTCTCCGGCCAGCTTTCCGATGTCGTTGAACACCTTCACCATCAGAACCCCATCATGTTCATCGCGGGCAATGGTCAGGCGGCGGCCACTAAACAACGGTGCTAGATAGCGGAGCTTTAGCTTGCTCGGTATGACTCCGAGTTCTTTGTCCAGATATTCCGTAAGGAGGAGCGTGACGAGACCGCCATTGACCACCAGATCTGGAAAGCCTTCGACATTGCGCGCGTATTCACGATCCAGATGGATCTTGTGAGAGTTGAAACCCAGCGCGGAGTACTGAAATAGGAGAGTGTCATCAGGGGTCACGACCTTCTGATGCTCCAAAGAAATTGGCTCACCTGCGCCATTTTCCGTGGGTCGCTGTGCGGCTGGAGGCATTAGAAAAAACGTCTGAAGTTCTCTAACTGCGACTTCTAAGCTTCCTTGGGGGGTTAGCTCGTGCGCTGTCGTAACGATCGCTACTTCTCCGGATCGAGTGGCTTTGCGCTCGATTCCAGCGACGAAACTTTTGCGGGTGACATTGCTACCAATCGGTATCGGTTTGTTGAAAGTCACCTCACGGCCTGACTGCAACAGCCGAGGCAAACCAAGATCTGGTAAGGCGACACCGAGCCCAGGAAAACCATCAGACCGAACACGGGATCGAGGTGTATCAGCTCCCAGCAAGATGAAGTGCCATCCCTGGGGTAATGCCATGCCCTCGCTGAACCCGTCCAGTGGGAGATCAAGCATCGACGCGACTCGCCGAACAGTGCTGAGAGAGCAAGTCTCCAGCCGATCCGAGACTTCTGCCAATTCCTCACGCATGGAGCTTCCTCCTAAACCATGTGCAAATCGAAAGATGCACAGGTGAAATTGTTATTGTGTATTCGAATCCTATCACGGGTTTTTCCGGATTGTCACCGAATACACAAATTAAAAATTTCACCAATGCACTTGCAATTTCATATGCACATCGTTTTATGATGGGCCGTCGGTTAGCCCGGCGCATTAGCAAGAATCTGTCGGGCTTTTTAATCGCCAATCGGCGCATCGAAGGCGTAGGCCCCAGGTATGAGCCCCTTATTTCCAATTACAATTCAAAGGATCAGCCATGAAATTCCATTTCCATCACATGAACCTCTGCTCTGAAAACGTCGGTCGCCTCTCTTCGTTTTACCGCTCCATTTTTGACCTCGACCGTATCGAGGACGAGGAGCACGTGCGCTGCAACACCGACACAGCGCATGGCTATAGCGCGGAAGTAGATTTCGTAACTGACGGAGCTGTTGAGTTTCACTTGGCGACCAAGGACATTGACCTCAGCTTCCGTATGAACCAAGCCATCAATCCTCTGCACAGCGGCCACTTTTGCTTTCGCACAGATGACATCGAGGGCTTCAAGAAGCGCCTCGAGGAGCTGAAAATTCCATATGCGGATTACGGGGTTTGGGCCATGGCAAACTGGTATCAGATCTTCTTGCAAGATCCGGATGGCAATATCATCGAAGTGCACCAGCCAATAGCTAAGTAACACCTCAGCGCTCAAGCACTAAAGGCCCGCCATGCCCATTTCTTCGGAGGAATCGGGGCATGGCGGGCTTTGCTGTTGAATGTATTCGAGCTTCATGGCGTAAGGACGCTGCATGAAGATGCCCCAATTACTGCGGGATAGATCAACTCAATCTGATATTGACCTTCAACATTCACGGCGACCGAGAAAGCGGGAATGGCATGAAACGGTTCGACCTGGTTACTTGAGCTTTCCTGCTTCACCCAACTCGATCAGCGTATCAATCAAACACCTCACCTTCGGTCTCAGATGCGCGGTCTTTGGCCACAGTGCATAGACGGTCAATGGCTCGGGTTCGAGCGCTTCGAGTACGCTGATCAACGCGCCTGTCTCAAGATGTTTGCTAACGACACATAGCGGCATTTGGCACAATCCTAGCCCAGCCATAGCAACGTCGATCATAGCCTGGCCGTCACCAATCTGATGGGTGGCTGGTGGTACGAAGCGTTTAACATCACCGTCTATCATCACTCGCCATCCCAGCGGCTGCCCCCGCCTATGGGTGACAATACAGGCATGATCGTTCACATCCGAGAGGGTCTGCGGCGTACCTCTGGCGCTCAAGTAAGTTGGCGCCGCACAAATGATCAGACGCTGCGAAGTCAGTGGGCGCGCAATCAGCCCCTGGTGATTGCCCGGGTCACCAAAACGAATCACGAGGTCAACGCCCTCTTCCACCGGATCAATCAGATGATCAGTGAACGTGAGCGTATAGGACAATCCTGGGAAGCGCTGACCTATATCCATCATTACCGGCAATATCAAATGTCGCCCCAGCGCGACAGGCATGTCGACCCGCAATTGTCCTGACGGCTCGTGCGCTTTGGACGTCAGGCAATTTTCCACATCCCGGATTTCATCTAACGCTCCGCTGCACGCCGCCAGATAAGCCTCACCATCCGCGGTCAGCGATAATTTGCGAGTAGTACGGTGAAAGAGCATGACCCCCAACCGTTGCTCCAAGCGAGCGATAGCTTTCCCAACTGCGGACTTGGAAACATCCAAGCGTTCAGCCGCTTCGGTAAAACTCACGGAGCGAGCGGTTGTAACGAAAGTGTGGATGCCGGCGAAATTATCACTTGATGACATGGGCGAAGCTCATTGAGGACTGAAAGGCGACAGTTTTGGGATCTAAAGCGTGTTTATCGGAAACTCGGTCTACTTTAGCATTGCCCGCCTTTCGTACCTATCCCCTCAGTTTCTAATTTGTTGAGCCCATGAAATTTATAAAAGATCGCCCAATTTCACTCGCTGTGGCGCTAACTGCCGTTGCCATCGGTTACCACCTTCTCGATATTCATACCGAAAACAAGGCCATGGCAAACGAAACCGTTGGTGTGTTGCGTCCGGAGGTGGACATCGCGTCCCCTGTTTTCGCGCATATCAACGAGTACCAAACCTATTCGGGCAAGCTTGAGGCTATCGATATCGTCAACGTGCGCCCTCTCGTATCAGGTAGCATCACCGGTGTTCATTTTAAAGATGGCGCTCATGTGAGGCGCGGTGATCCACTTTTCACCATCGACACCCGCTTGTACCAGGCTGCAGTAGACCAGGCCAAGGCTGACGTCGCTGGCGCTAGCGCACGAAATTCCTACGCTCAAATAGATGCGGCACGCGCCAAACGCTTGCTGATTCAGAACGCGATTGCCAAACGGGATCTGGACGCAGCACTGCAACTGGAGAAGACCACCTTTGCAGAGCTCAAGGCCGCCGAGGCCCGCCTAATGACCGCAAATGTGAATCTGGACTACTGCCATGTCGTCGCACCTGTGAGTGGTAAGGTTTCTCGCGCAGAATTAACTCTTGGCAATGTGGTGACCGCGGGCGCCAACTCTCCTGTGCTTACGCGTGTCGTCTCGATCTCCCCGATCTACGCGGCGTTTGAAGTTGACGAGCAAACCTACGTCCGTTTTCTTGGGCAACCTCACGATCAGCCGGTGAACGTGGCACTGGGACTTGCCAACGAAAACGTGTTCGGACGTCAAGGTGTGGTGGACTCGATTGACAACCAACTCAATGGTAAATCGGGCACGATCCGGGTGCGGGCTCGCTTCGACAATGCCAATGGTTTGCTGGTGCCGGGCATGTATGCCCACGTGAAGGTAAGTGCGGGTCAACAGCGTCAAGCTCTGTTGATCAACGAGGCCGCAGTCGGCACCGATCAGGATCGAAAATTCGTCATGGTCGTCGACATTGGAGGGCGCGTGCATTACCGCGAGGTCAAGCTGGGCGACCTCTACGATGGAATGCGTATCGTCGACAGCGGGCTTCAGGCTCAGGATCGAATTATCGTCAACGGGATGCAGCGTGTGCGTGCCGACGATGAGGTCATCCCGCGCGAAGTCGCTATGGATACCCGGCCCGGCATCTTGGCCGCGAAGCGTTAAATAACCTAGCTCTCTAACTCTATTTCGCCTCCCGATGCGCCGTTCCAGCGCGTCGCCGCTCCCCTATTGCCGAAGAAAAACCATCGATGAAGTTCTCCCGTTTTTTCATTGATCGCCCCATCTTCGCGGCCGTATTGTCGGTCGTGATTCTGCTGATGGGCATCATTGCTGCGTTCAAGTTGCCAATTGCCGAGTACCCCGAAGTGGTGCCTCCGCAAGTACTCGTCCATGCCGAGTTTCCTGGCGCCAACCCCAAGGTAATCGCAGAGACTGTTGCTGCTCCCCTTGAGGAAAAAATCAACGGCGTTGAAAAAATTCTGTACATGCAGTCGCAGGCAAACAGCGACGGACAGATGACGACCACCGTCACTTTTCAGTTGGGCATGGATCCCAACCTCGCCCAACAGTTAGTGCAGAACCGTGTCTCCCAAGCATTGCCAAGGTTGCCCGAGGCCGTGCAGAAGCTGGGTGTCACCACGATCAAAGCATCAAGCACCATGACTTTGGCTGTTACGCTGTTCTCGCCTATCGACCAGTATGACGTCGACTACCTGCACAACTACGGACTGATTCATATCCGTGATCGACTGGCCCGGATTCAGGGTGTCGGTGATGTGCAACTCAAAGGCGGTGGTGATTACTCCATGCGCGTCTGGCTTGACCCGCGCAAGCTTGCGGAACGTCAAATGTCGGCAACCGACGTAGTGAGCGCGATACAGGCCCAAAACGCTCAAGTATCCGCAGGCATGGTGGGCGCAACGCCTAGTGCCCCTGATGTGAAGATGCAACTGGACATTAACGTCAAGGGGCGTCTTCAGACACCTGAAGAGTTCGAAGCTATTGTCGTCAAAACCAACGCCGACGGCGGCGTTACTTATCTACGCGATGTAGCGCGTGTCGCACTTGGTGCAGCGGATTACACCCAGAGCACGCACCTCAATACAAAGGTTTCGATGACGATCTGGGTCTTCCAGCAGCCTGGCGCGAACGCCCTTCAGATTGCCGATGATGTACGTCGTGAGATGCTGGATATCGGCAAGGATATGCCCAAGGGTGTGAGCTACGGGTTCAACTACGATCCGACCCGATTCGTGTCCGCGAGCATTGAAGCCGTCGTCCATACCTTGCTCGAGGCTATCGCTCTGGTTGTGCTGGTCGTCATTCTGTTCCTTCAGAACTGGCGCGCTTCGCTCATCCCGTTGCTGGCAGTACCGGTCGCCATCGTCGGCACCTTTTCACTGATGCTGGCGTTTGGTTTTTCAATCAACGCGTTGTCGTTGTTCGGTATGGTTCTCGCCATCGGTATCGTCGTCGACGATGCCTGCGCATTCCACGCCATCCGGCCACCCAGTCCACCAACATCCGGCCACCCGTTCCACGCTCATCCGGCCAGGCAGTCGGAGCGCAGCGACGCAGGTTTGCATTGTTAGTCTGAAGTCCCTGTCGTCGTCAATTTCGTTGCGCGTCTGCGCATCGATTCGCCCTTCAGTTCGATCCGATAAGCGTTGTGCACCAGCCGGTCGAGGATCGCGTCGCCCAAGGTCGGATCGCCGATCAGTGCATGCCATTTGTCCACGGGCATCTGGCTGGTGACCAGCGTCGAGCGGTTGCCGTAGCGGTCGTCCAATAGCTCAAGCATGTCGCGCCGTTGCGGTGCGGTAAACGGCGCCAGGCCCCAGTCGTCCAGGATCAGCAAGTCGGTCTTGGCATAGCCCGCCATCAGTTTCGCGAATCGACCGTCTCCGTGGGCCAGGCCCAGTTCCTCCATCAGGCGCGGCAGACGCAAGTAGCGCACGCTGTAGCCGTCACGGCAGGCCTTGTGGGCCAGCGCGCAGGCGAGCCAGGTTTTGCCTACACCGGTCGGGCCGCCGATGATCAGGTTCAAGCCATCGCGCAGCCATTGGCCGCTGCCCAGTTGCAGGATCAGGGACTTGTCCAGGCCGCGTGGGCTGCGGTAATCGATGTCTTCCAGGCAAGCGTTGTGGCGCAGTCGTGCCAGTTTCAGCCGGCTGCTCAGACGCGTGTTTTCACGTTCGGTCAGCTCGCGGTCGATCATCAGGCCGAGGCGTTCGTCGAAGCTCAGATCATTGATATCGGGCGTGGCGTGTTGCTCGCTCAGCGCCTTGATCATGCCGTGCAGGCGCAGGGTTTGCAGCTTGTCGAGTGTCGGATTGGGCAGCATTTTGGTGCTCCTTTTTCAGGTCAGTGGTAGTAGCCAGGGCCGCGCAGGTTGATGTGTTCGTCGGGCAGTAGCGGCAGGTTTTGCTGGGACAGCGGTAGCTTTTCCAGCCCTTGGCGCAGGATCGATTCAAGGCTTTTGTAGCTGCACGCGCCCAGTGCCAGCGCTCGCTGGCAAGCGGCTTCCAGCCGCTCTTCGCCGTGCTGCTTGCTCAGGCGCAGGATGCCCAGGCAGGCGCGGAAGCCGTGCTGAGGATGGATTCGGCGCTCAAGGATGTAGGCGATAACGCCAGCGGTGTTAGGCCCGGTCTGCTCGGCCCAGCGGATCAGCCGTTGCGGTGTCCATTCGGCGTGCTCCCGGTGGCTCTTGGGCATGTGCTCGGTTTGGGTGGTGTGGCGGCCTTTGTGCAGCGAGCGCAGGTGACTGGCCACCCGCTGGTTGGCGTGGAAGCACTCGACGGTCTTAGCGGTTAGCCGCACTTCGAGTTGGTGCTTCACCAACTGGTACGGCACCGAGTAGTAATGGCCCTCGACCTCGACGTGGTAGTCGATGTGCACCCGCACCTTTTTCCATTCGGCGTAGATGTACGGATGTTCTGGTAGCGGTTGCAGTGCGGGTTGGTCGATGGTCTCAAAGGCCGAGCGGCGTGAGCCGGGCAGCTTCTTGAAGGGCTTTTGATTGAGGCGTTCGAGCAGCAGGCTGATTGCCGTGTTGAGTTCGCCCAGCGAGAAGAACTGGCGGTTGCGCAGCGCGGCGAGGATCCAGCGCTCGACGACTTGCACGCCGACTTCGACCTTGGCTTTGTCCTTGGGTTTGCGCGAGCGAGCAGGTAATACGGCGATGCCGTAATGCTCGGCGAGATCGCGGTAACTGGGGTTGATGTCGGGCTCGTAGCGATGCGCCTTGGTGACGCCGCTGCGCAGATTATCGGGCACCAGGATCTGCGATGTGCCACCGAAAAAAGCAAAACAGCGGGCGTGCGAGCCCAGCCAGTCAGGCAGCTTCTGCGACCAGGTGGCCTCGGCAAAGGTGTAGCTGGACGCGCCGAGAACGGCGACGAAGATCTGCGTTTGGCGGATCTCGCCGGTTCGCCGATCAATGACCGGTACGGTCTGGCCGGCGTAATCGACGAACAGCTTTTCGCCGGCACGGTGCTCCTGGCGCATGACCACGTCGACCTTGGCGGCCCAGAGGCGGTAGTGCTCGCAGAACCAGCTGTATTGGAAGCCTTGCGGGTGGGCGAGTCGGTATTCCTGCCAAAGCAGGGCCAGAGTTACGCCGGGGCGGCGTAACTCCCCGTGTACATGAGCCCAGTCTGGCACCGGCCTTTGATCGCTGGGAACGGTGGGCGGCGGCGGAAAAAGATGCCGTTGTAACTCGGCGTCAGTCAGCGCAGAGGGCCAGGTCAGGCCGCTGGCAGCAAAGCGATTGAGGTACTCACCGACGCTGGCTCGGCCTACTTGCAAGCTGCCAGCGACCTGGCGGGCAGATAGGCCGACCTCGAATTTGAGACGTAGCACTTCTCGAATTTTACGCATGGATAAACGCTCCACGACGACCTCTCTGCTTCGATAAAAGAGGTCGATGGTAGTGAATAATCCTGCGTTGCTGCCTGCCTTAAGGGTGGCCGGATGAGCGTGGAATGGGTGGCCGGATCATCGTGGAATCAGTGGCCGGATGTTTATGGAATAGGTGGCCGGATGGCCGTGGAATCCGCAATGCCATCGTGGTCGTAGAAAACGTCGAGCGAAATCTGGAACACGGGTTAAGTCCCAGAGAAGCGACGTATAAGGCAATGGATGAGGTCAGTGGCCCGATCATTGCCATCGGACTTACCCTCGTTGCTGTATTCGTGCCCTTAGCGTTCATGTCGGGTCTGACTGGTCAGTTCTATCAACAGTTCGCGATGACGATTGCAATCTCGACGATCATTTCGGCCTTCAACTCTCTAACGCTCTCGCCCGCGTTGTCCGCTCTGCTGTTGCGCAGTCCTCACGCGCCTAAAGACCGACTGACCCGAGGCATGGACTTCGTGTTCGGCCTTTTTTTCAAAGCGTTCAATCGGCTCTTTCAGCGCGGATCAGATGCCTATGGCAGCGGTGTAGCCCGTACCCTGAAGCACAAGGGCGCAATGATGTTTTTGTATGCTTTGCTGCTCGGCCTGGCTGTCATGATGGGGAACATCGTACCGGGTGGATTTGTTCCTGCGCAGGATAAACAATACCTGATCGCCGTGGCTCAACTACCGAATGGCGCTACATTGGCGCGCTCGGACGAGGTCTCTCAGGAGATGGGGCGGGTGGCGCTTACGGAACCAGGAGTAGGTTTCACAGTTGCGCATGCGGGGCTTTCGATCAACGGCTTCACCTCATCGTCCAGCTCGGTAGTACTGTTTCTGCCTCTCACCGCTTTTGAAGAGCGTTACGGCAATGGCAACGACCTCAGTGCGGATACGATCGCAAAGTCGTTGAACCAAAAGTTTGCTCAGATCAAAGACGCCAAAATTTCGGTGTTCTCACCGCCTCCAGTGCTGGGGCTTGGCACACTGGGTGGCTTCAAGCTTCAACTGGAAGACCGTGGCGCGCTGGGCTATCAGGCATTGCATGATGCCACGGAGGCATTCATTGCAGCCGCGGCCAAGGCTCCTGAGCTGGGCCCGTTGTTCAGTAGCTACGACATCAACATTCCACAGCTGGACGTAGAAGTCGACAGGGTGAAAGCCCAGCAACTGGGTGTGCCCATTGATGAGGTCTTCAGCACTCTACAGATTTATCTGGGCTCCCTGTACGTCAATGACATCAACCGTTTCGGTCGGGTCTACCAGGTACGTGTACAGGCTGACGCCCATTACCGCGCATTCTCCCAGGACATTGGCCAGTTAAAAGCCCGCAGCCGTACCGGGGAAATGGTGCCATTAGATAGTCTTCTGCGTGTCAAGCCGACCTATGGCCCAGAAATGGTCGTACGTTACAACGGCTTTACCGCCGCAGATCTGAACGGTGGCCCGGCACCCGGTTATTCCAACAACCAGGCTCAGGCTGCCATCGAGCGCATCGCCAAAGAGACCCTGCCTGCAGGAATCAAGTTCGAATGGACTGACCTCGCGTATCAGCAACAATTGGCTGGTAACGCAGCGATGATGGTTTTCCCTATCTGCGTGTTGCTAGTGTTCCTGGTGCTCGCGGCTCAATACGAGAGCCTTACATTGCCGCTGGCAGTGATCATGATTGTACCCATGAGCCTGCTGTCTGCACTTTTGGGTGTATGGCTGACCCACGGCGATAACAACATCTTCACCCAGATAGGTCTCGTGGTGCTGGTGGGGCTATCGGCCAAGAACGCCATTTTGATTGTGGAGTTTGCCCGGGAGCTTGAGATGCAAGGACGAAGCATCGCGGATGCCGCCATTGAGGCCAGCCGTTTGCGTCTGCGACCAATTCTGATGACTTCAATGGCCTTCATTATGGGTGTCGTGCCAATGGTAGTCGCCACTGGCGCCGGCTCCGAGATGCGTCATGCCATCGGTGTCAGTGTATTTTTCGGGATGTTAGGAGTCACAATTTTCGCCTTGCTACTCACCCCGCTTTTCTATGTTTTGCTGCGTAAGCTATCCGGCGGTAAGCCGCTGCGCGCCGAACATCATCAGACTGCCGATATTGAGGCCTGACCGCACATGAACTTAAACATTCCCAAGTTTTGGGCGGGCATGTCGCTAAACATCTTAGCCCTGCTCTCACTGTCAGCTTGCCAATCAATGGCACCCGACTACACAGTTCCAACCGACACGTCAGCGGCACAGTTCAAAGAGCAAAACCTGACGCCTGAGCAAGGTTGGAAAACCGCACAGCCCGCCGACCAATTCCCGCGTGGTCAGTGGTGGGAAGTCTTTGGCGACACAACGCTTAACGACCTGGAAACGCGCGCTCTCAATGCAAACCAAGGCTTGAAAGAGGCCATGGCCAGGGTTCAGGAAGCACGGGCTTATCATCAAGGAGTAGAAGCTCGTCGCCTTCCAAGCATCGACACAGGCTTTGGCCCGTCGCGGGAACGAAGCTCACGCTCTTCGACCAATGATGCGCAACCGGCAACGACCTACTGGCGGGCGCAACTAAACGCCGGCTATGAAGCCGATCTGTTTGGCCGGGTCAGCGATGCAATCAAGGCTGCCGGTGCCGAATCTGAACAAAGCGCTGCGCTATACCAATCAGTGCTGCTGGCTCTTCAAGCGGATGTGGCAGTTAATTACTACCAACTACGCAGCCTTGATGCACAGATAAAGGTCTACGAAGACACACTCAAGCTACGTCGGAGTGCGCTTGCATATGCCCGTAGTCGTGCGGAGAACGGACAGGACAGCCAACTGGATTTGATGCGCGCGCAAACTGAACTCTCCACCACCTTGGCTGATTCGTTAGCTTTAGCGCGAGCGCGGGCTGCGAGCGAGCACAGCTTGGCTGTGTTGCTGGGGCAGGCACCAGTGACGTTCAATTTCTCTGCAAACCCGATTCAACCGCTCAAGCTACAAATACCTGTCGGCGTGCCGTCGGCACTGCTGGAGCGCCGGCCAGACATCGCGGCAGCGGAGCGTGCAATGGCGGCAGCCAATGCTCGTATTGGAATCGCTAAGGCGGCATTTTTTCCTTCACTTACGATCACTGGAACGGCTGGTTTTGAGGGCAACACTCTTGGCGAGCTGTTTCAAGGCTCAAGCACGGCTTTCTTGCTTGGGCCACTCACGGGGACGATGCTGCATTTACCGATATTTGACGGAGGCAAGCGCAAGGCAGACCTCACAAACGCGCAAGCCGCCTACGAGGAACAGGTCGCCCACTATCGTCAAACTGTGCTCAATGCATTACGTGAAGTGGAGGACAACTTGGCAAGCGTTCGCCTACTGCAGCAGCAAACACGGGCGCAGATTTTAGCCACTGATTCCTCAAGGGGTGCCAGCCGTATTACCCAGGCGCAGTATCAGGAAGGCGCAAGGGACTACTTGAGCGTATTGGAGGCTGATCGCAGCACTTTGCAAGCTGAACGAAGTCTCGCCAGTCTGTATGGCGAACAGTCTATGGCCACCGTACGACTGATACGTGCGTTGGGCGGCGGCTGGGAGCATCCAGCCATCAGACCTATTACACGTTAATCCCCGGGTTGCTGTTCCAGACATAGAGCGCGTCAGTATGCGCTCTATGCAGCGTCCGTCCGCAGGCAACAGTGACCTCTGCTGGATCGCGGTTTCAGCTCCCCTCCACAGCTGATTTTTTTGGGATAAAAAAAGACCCGCGCGTGGGCGGGCCAAAAAAATCACCAAAGGGTTGATGAATTGGAGATACACCAATAAGTGCGAGAACCGCGCCTTAGGTATTCATCGCCGCCACCATACCTGCATTTTGAGTTTCTACATCATTGATTTCATTGATAATTGGAATCAGAAATAGGACTTATCCCAGTAGTGCTTTCAATAGTATTTATCGTCCCGCTGCAACGGGTGGGAACACCTAAATACATAATCACCCCTGCCAATAACCCGGATTCAACTGTGGTTATCACGACGTTTGCAGCCTCCTGCCGTCACTAAAATCAAGAACACTGCTTTTGGGAGTATCCGATGCTCAACCCTAAACAAATCGCGATCGCGTGCGCGCTGATTTCGACAAGCACACCCTATGCGTTCGCCAGCGATCAATCTGAAGCTAAAGGATTCGTTGAAGACAGCGACCTGAATCTGTTGTTGCGGAACGCCTATTTCAATCGCGATTACAAAAACCACACCAATGATGCCAAGGTATGGGGCCAAGGGTTCATTGGTACATTTCAGTCTGGATTCACCCAAGGAACCGTCGGTGTGGGTGTCGACGTATATGGCTTGTTGGGTGTCAAGCTCGACAGCGGTCGCGGTCGCAATTACACGGCTTTTTTTGATGCTGACAGCGATGGCCATCCAGTCGATGACCTTTCGGAGGCCGGCGCAGCACTGAAACTTCGTGTCTCCAATACCGTGTTGCGCTATGGCAATCAGTTCCCGTCAATGCCGGTGCTAGCGTATGACGACTCGCGACTATTGCCTCAAGCCTTTACCGGCACGCTGGTCACCAGCAAGGAAATCGAAGGTTTGGAATTGAACGCCGGACGGTTCACCGCAGATAGCCCGATGGGCGACCCGGCACGCGATCCGAATCATCTGAAAAGTATCGACGTAATTGGTGCTACCTATAGCGTGACCGACGCCTTGAGTGTGGCGGCGTACCACTCCGACGTGAAAGACACCTACAAGAAGTATTACGGCAACCTGAACTATACGGTGCCGTTGTCCGATTCCCAGGCGCTGAACCTCGACTTCAATATCTACCGTACCGACTATGCCAACGGCTCTCAGGCGGCATTGGATTTTGGTGGCGACGGTGTCAACGACACGAACACCATCTGGAGCTTGGCGGCGAAATACAGCGTCGGCTTCCACTCCTTTATCGTCGCCCATCAGCGTAACAGTGGGGATGCAGGTTATGCCTACGACTATGGCGACGGAGGTAGCGCCATTTATGTCGCCAACTCCTACTACTCCGACTTCAACCTGAAAGACGAAGAGTCTTGGCAACTCAGCTACGAGCTGGATTTTGCAGGTTTCGGTGTGCCCGGGCTCACCTACAAAACCGCCTATGTGCGCGGTAGCAACATCGATGCAGGAGGTGAACAGGACGGTACAGAGCGTGAGTTCTTCAACCAGGTCAAATACGTGGTTCAGGAAGGTACACTCAAGGATCTGTCATTCAAATTGCGAAACTCGATCTACCGGGCAGACCGCGATGTCGGCCCTAATTTGAACGAAGTCAGGGCCATCATTGAATACCCTCTAAACATCCTTTGAACCAGTGCGTCGCGTCCAGCGGCGCACCTCGATGTCCATCGAGGTGCCGAGTTAATGCTGAAACCAAGTTCGTATGGCCGGAGGACTTTTCAATGGATCTTAATATGGCACAAAAAATTCATTGTTTTCAGCCCGGATTTTGGTTTTCTTGACTAACTGCTGAGCGACGGATTTGCCTGATACATTGTTGTCAAATGATTAGTCTGATTTCTGCAACGAATTTTGAATTAAATTGGCAACTGGCAACATTGCAGGGCCTGTGAACAGTTTCACCATGTTCATTACATCCGAACCTACGCTACTCAAAATCCCATCCCATGCTTCACTTAGAGATATCAGCGCAAGCTCATACGCTTCAAGGCCTTCATCCGATAACTGGAATACAACCAATCGCCTGTCTGGGCGATCACGACGGCGCTGAACATACCCACACCTCTCGAACTTCTCCATCACTAAAGATGCCTTGGTCGGCGCGATGTTCAAATACTTACTGCACATACTTGCGGAATTGATAGCGCCATTTGCTAAGCCATCAAGAGCCCGAAACTCCAAGTCGGTCATACTATGTCCAGATAAGACCTTCTCCAACCATTCCGCCATAGCTTTATTTACGCCTTCAAGGACATTGAATGCGGTGATAAAGTGCGTTCCCACTCAAACCTCCCAACAATTTTCCCTAGCTAGACTCAATAGCGAGCTTCGGGCTATCACAGATGAAAATGTGGTGTGTAATGATTTCAATCAACAAAAGCCTGAGAACTGTAACAGCCTGCTTGTAAATTGATCATACCTAAAATCAATACACACTATTCACGCTTTGAATGGTTGATACACTTCTAATTTGTTGACCAGAGATCACTTAAAGCCTATAAATACCGACAGTTTCTATTGCTGAATTGAGACCTGAGTATTCCGTACGAGCATCTATGACCACGAAGACTAATCAGACAAAACCTGTCAAAGCGCGCAGCCGATCCTCTATCGGTGCAGTGCGCAGTCCTCAGAGCACAGAGGCCATTCTTGAAGCTGCTGCAGCAATCCTTGAAGAGCGCGGCTATCAAGCATTCACAATGGATGCGCTGGTGGAGCGAGCTGGTTCCAGCAAACCTACTATCTACCGTTGGTGGAAGAGTAAGAGTGCACTGCTTAGAGATGTGTACGAGCGCACTGCCCTAACCTTTGTGACTCAACCAAACACCGGTGATTTGGAAAAGGATCTGATCGTTCACCTGCGTTCGCTTTGGCATTGGTGGCGTACATCAAGCGCAGGCGAGACATTGCGCAGCTTGATTACCGAAATCCAGCATGAGTCAACAGCTCTTGAGGAGTTCAGGAGAGAATTTCTTCCACGTCGCGAGCGTACGTTGCGAAAGATCTTTGCTCGAGCGGTAGAGTCGGGAGAAATCCACGAGGGCGTTGACGTCGACACCGCAGTCTCGATGCTCACCGGCATGTCCTGGCTTCACCTTGTCACAGCAGATCTTGAAAACCTAGACGACATCGATAACGCCGTTGGCATCATCGTGAATGGTTTAAGACCAAGATAAAGCACGACTTATAGCCGCTTCCGCGGCTTTTTTATGAGCTTAACGACACTCGTAGTGTTTATTAGCATCCCAAGCCGAAGCCCTCTCCCTTACTTATTTTCATCACATGCTTCAGAGAAATTTAATGAGAAGTTCACCGATTCAGGGCGTGAATGACAGACAGCCCATCACAACGCTTAGGAGGAGCGCATTGTTAGCAATTGCGCTTGTGATGCTCTCTGGATGCTCGTTCAGTGATCTGAAACCTCAGGCGGAGATGTTGCAGCCATCCGAGGTCAACGACACGCTAGCTAACAGTGGAATCAAGCTCTCCGAGGCTGCTTGGCCAACCGTCAATTGGTGGAGCAGTTTCAAAGATCCACAACTTGATACGTTGATAAACGAAGCCCTCAACAACAGTCCCACACTCCGAGCCGCTTCAGCGCGTGTCCACCAAGCAAGCGCGCTGGAAGCAATACAGGGCGCTCAGTTGCTACCTGATGTGAGTGCAGCCATGAGCGTCACTCGAGAACGGTTCAGCTCCAATGGCACGACGCCCGCACCGGCCAAAGGTACATGGCAAAACGTGCACCAAGGGACGTTGAATGTCGGTTACGAATTGGATTTTTGGGGTAAGAACCGGTCGTCAGTAGAGGCAGCAGTGGGTAGGCGGCGGGCATTGGAGGTCGATGAGCGCGCAGCCTCTCTCATACTCTCCTCCTCCATCGTACAAACTTATATCGGCTTACAAAATGTCTATGAACAGATCGACGTTGCCCAAGCCCTGCTCAATCAGCAAGAACAAATTGAGGATCTCACCAAAAAGCGTTTCGCCGCCGAGCTTGGTACTGAAATAGATATCAAACAGTCACAGGCATCGCTACCTGCCAGTAGAGCAAATATCGCAGCGCTCAAAGAGTCCATCGAACTCAATCAAAACAAACTCGCCTCGCTGTTGGGTAAAGGGCCTGACCGTGGACGCACGATCACACGACCGAAACTGCAGGCAAGTGACACCATTGTGATGCCGTCGAACATCCCAGCTGAACTGATTGGCCATCGCCCGGATGTGGTGGCTCAACGCTGGCGAGTCGAGGCCTCAGGCCATGAGATTGAAGTTGCTAAGGCACGTTTCTACCCGAATGTGAACCTGACTGCGTTCATAGGATTGCAGAGCCTGGCTTTCGATACGTTCAACGATCACAGCAGCCGTATTTTAGGAATCGCTCCGGCGATAAGTCTGCCTATTTTCGAAGGAGGCCGCTTGCGCGGCAACTTGGACGCGCAAGATGCGGCATACGATCTGGCTGTAGAAAACTACAACCAGACGGTTGTGGATGCTCTTCGAGATATAGCCGACCAATTGTCGTCGCTTCGCTGGTTGAAGGAGCGGATGGCTCAGCAGAACGAAGCCGTGGCAACTGCAGTTGCCGCAGCAGATCTTGTCAATAAGCGCTACGCCGCTGGCCTTGCGACCTATCTACAAGTACTGGCTACGCAGAATGCAACGCTTGCTGAAAAACGCCAACTGGTCGACTTGCAGTCCAGAGCGATTTCCTTACAAGCCAACCTTAGCAGGGCTTTGGGTGGTGGGTACCGCCCGGAAATGTCCGTAACCGCCATTACAAACTCTACCGTAGCTAATAAATCATGACTTCAAACACGCTCCCCTCTTCTGAAACCGCACCACGAACAGCGCGCTACTTACCGCGATTTTTTTTGATTCTTGCCATCGCATTCATATTGGTTGCTCTGGGGGGCTGGTACCTGGTTAGGCTTGGAACAGAAACCACTGACGATGCCTACGTCGATGGCAATATCGTTCAGGTCACTTCACAGGTCAGCGGCACGGTGACAGTCATCAGTGTCGACAATACGGATCACGTTGATGCTAATTCACCTCTTGTCACACTGAATGCAGTAGACGCGGAGATCCAATATGAGCGCGCGAAATCCAACCTAGCGAGGGCTGTTCGCTTGGCGCGAACGCAGTATTACCAGGTGCAACAACTGGAGGCTGAGGTCAACCAACGTCAGAACGATGTGCGCAAGGCTCAGGACGATGTCCGCCGCCGCAATCAACTTGCCTCCAGTGGCGCAGTCTCTCGTGAAGAGATCAGCCATGCTGAAGAGGCTCTCAAGAATGCCGTCGCAAGCCTGGATGGAACTCGACATGCCTTGGCTGTTCGCCTTGCCATGGTAGACAACACAACGCTTCGTACCCACCCAGATGTTCTTGTTGCAGCAAGCAATCTACGTGACGCCTACATCTCAATGCACCGCACCCAGATCTACTCCCCCACTTCTGGCTTGGTGACCAAACGCAACGTTCAAGTTGGGCAGCGGATCAGCCCGGGCGTAGCACTGATGTCGGTTGTACCCGTAGACCAAGTTTGGGTGAACGCTAATTTCAAAGAGTCGCAACTCCAAAATTTGCGTATTGGACAACCAGTCCACCTGAGTGCGGATGCGTACAGTCGCAATGTGGACTTCCACGGAACCATCGTCGGACTGGATGCTGGCACCGGCAGCGCGTTTTCGTTGATGCCAGCACAAAACGCAACAGGCAACTGGATCAAAGTCACGCAACGCGTGCCTGTTCGAATCGCTCTCAGACCAGATGAGGTAGCGCGAAACCCATTGCGTCTTGGCCTCTCAATGCGTGTCTCGGTGGACACCACTGATACCAGCGGGCCGGTGCTCAATACGCAGACGCCAAAGCAGGCAGCTTACAGCACCGATATCTTTGATAACGAGCTTAGAGACGCCAACGGTATCGTCGAAGCAGTGATCATTGCCAATTCGGACAGTGCTGGCTCCACACACGTTAAATTGTAAAGGTGGCCGACCATGTACAGAAAAAACGCCGCCCTGTTACTAACTGTTGCACTGCTCTGCGCCCTGGAGTATCTGCAGGCAGGCATGATCGCATTTGCCTCTGCGCCGATCCGAGGAGAAATCGACGCGAGTCCTGAAGAGTTCACGCATGTCGCCGCGCTGTACGCGTGCATAGCCGTCGTGGTCATTTCCAAGCAACGCTGGCTGGTCGAGCGGTTAGGATGGCGTAACTTCATGCTGGGCTCTATCAGCATTTACGTATTGGGTGCATTCGTGTGTGGCGTGGGGAGCGACCTGAGTACCTTCACTGTCGGTCGCGTGATCATGGCATTGGGCGGTGCATCGTTCATGACATCCGCGCGTTTGATGGTCAATCTGCTTCCGGCCGGCCCGGGGCGTTTTGTCGGGGTCAAGGTGTTTGCCACCGGGCTTGCTGGTGGGACAGCTTCCGCCCCATTCATTTCATCACTGGTGGTGGTTGAAGATACGTGGCATGCCATTTTCTGGGTATTGGCCGGAGGTGCTGTTATCGCAGCTTTTCTGTGCACCCGTTTTCTACCCAATACCCTCGCTCCGGAAGATGAGAGGACGCCGTCGAGCCCAGCAAATATTCTGTTATTATCCGTTAGCAGTTTCTTCCTTCTCTACGTCCTGCAACGCTCTTACTATGACTTTTACAATGAGTCATTCATTCTCATCGCATTTGCTTTACTGGCTGCACTGGGCGTGTACACCTTCTTCCATGCCGAACACGGCAAACGAGCGCCGTTTCTCAAGGTTAAAGACCTTATGCAGCATCGTTACATGTTGGGGGTGGCCCTCTTCTGCTTCACGTACATACTGCTTGGGAGCAATAACTACATCCTGCCGTTTTTTCTGCAGACGGGGTTGGGGTACTCGTGGGACACAATCGGTACTTTTCAGGCCTTTGGACTGGTGGGTGCACTGATAACATGGGGCATCATGGCCGCCGTCATTCCAAAATTCCCCGCTCCGAAGAAATTCTTTGTAGCTGGGTTTGCAGCACTGATCGGCTTCGGCTGGTTGTTCTCATCTCTCTCGCCCAGCGCCAACATGTGGTCAAACATCCTCCCAGCACTCGTCCTCAACGGCTGCTTTGTGATGCTGGTGCTTGCAACCGCCGCCATGCAGACATTTCGTGACGTGACCCATAACGACACCCTGTTCGCACACGCCTACCAGATTAAAAGCATGATGGGACAAATTGCGATGGCAATGGGTACGACAATCGCCACCCTCTTTCTGCAATGGCGCACTACCACCCAGTACAACAATTTGAACGGGCATTTCAGTTCTGCTGATCCACTTTACTTGGAACAAATTCAAGATTTAACACATGCCTTGGCTCCCCAGGTCGGTGAAAGCCACGCAGGTCAAATGGCTGTTTCGATGCTCGCACAAAACCTGCATCAGCAATCGACCCTGGTCGCGAGCATGGAGTATTTTTGGGCAGTAATTGCTGTCGCAAGCCTGGCGTTGGTCGTTTCGATGACACAAAAGGCGTTCAAATAGACCAAAAAAATCGGGACGGTAGGCATGGTGAGATAAATAAACCTCATCATGCCTACCTGGTTATCCAGACTTTTTCCTTCGAGCAGCGCCAAAAAATCACAAAAAAAATGCATTTGGCAGTGCGAAAATAAAGGTAGCCATAAGCCTGATATGAGCGCTGCCAAGTGCCTATTTGAATCAGAGAGGGGTCGTGAGTTTAATCCAGAAGGCCTCTCCTTCGGGGCGGTTGCGGACATCGCTTTCCTTTTGCCACTTGGCGGTTACAAACCAACCGGCTTGGTTAGCATATTTAATCGACGGGCCAATCGCGACGGCGCGCCCTTTTCTGTCCTCCAGCTCTTGCCCGTCCTGATTATCATTTGTGGTTTGGTGATACACGTAGCCACCGACTCCTACCACCCAACCATTACCCAGCCCCCACCCAAAAGAGTAGTCAGCATGTAATTCCTGACCTGAACGATAATCCGTGGCTGGGTTACGAGCGTTGAAGTCATACATCACTTTAAGGTCACCGTTGAGACCCGAAGGATCAACGTATGTAAACGCCGCTATCGGCTCGATCGCCCAGTAGTTACGACCAAGGTTCGCCAGATCGTCGCGATCGTATTTCCCCGTAGGTGCGAACACATCAAACGCATATATGGCGTGAAATTTATCGCTGTAGTGATAGCCCAGCGCCGGGCCAAAAATAATATCTCCCACACCCGTCTTTCGCTGGTGCTCATCAGCAACATCTACCCTGAGATCAATCAGTGGGACGTTCATATGGAAAGCTAACGCACCGCTGAGCAGTTTCTGTTCGGTAACCCAGATTAGCCTGGGAGCGATCACATCCGCACTCAGATGAAAGTCATCAATTGCTTGCTTTCCTCGATTGTCAAGAAGCCGGTCAGCGCGATAACTCTCTGCAAAGACCTGCCCATAGATGCCGGGTGGCGGCATAGCGCCGGTCATGTAGTTCTCCGCACCCATTGGATACGACGAACCTCCACCCTCAGTGGCCTGCACGACAGGTAAGGCAGCGGTCAATGCCGCCCCGACGATCACGCGTTGGGCATTCCTAAAAAAATCAGCTGAAACATCGGCTTTTTTATTATTCATTTTCTCGACCATGAGTTATTTGACTGCGCATGCCAACTCGACTTCGTTTAGTTAGAGCGAAGCGCACGAATTTTTAGGGGAATTTTGAATTGAGTTGCGGAAGTAATTGGTTACGTTCAAAGCAGTCCTGAGCAGGACAGGTGATTTGCGCGAATAGTTCGGCTCTGTTGTCTTTGTTATAGAACCGGGGTACCGCACTGTGGTACCCCAATAATGACGAGCCGTAAGCAGTGTTATGAGAAAACTGCCGCTGGAGGATCAATCGATCGTGCGCATTTAAATCATAAGATTTGATTGAGCACTCGGCTGAACTTCAGAAAGGATAAGGCTGGTCGGATGGCTCTACAGTGACCCATTTGACCTCGGTGAACTCATCGATTACAGCACTGCCATCGAACCGGCCGTAACCACTGTTTTTCATGCCACCATAAGGAGCTTGAGGTTCGTTCTGAACAGTCGCACCGTTGATGTGAACGCAGCCAGCATCCAGTCGACTGGCGAGTTCGAGTGCGCGACTGACATCACGACTGAAAATCGAGGAAGACAGACCGTAGGCGGTATCGTTAGCGACCTGCAGAGCCTGTTCTGCTCCTCTTACCCGAACGACTGTTGTCACCGGCCCAAAGGTCTCTTCGTCATAGATCTCCATCGAAGATGTCACCTTATCGACCAGCGTGGCACTCATGAGGGCGCTCGTGCCCAAGCCGCCGGCTACTATTTCTGCGCCCTTGCCTACAGCATCGTCCAACATCTGGTTGATCCGCTGAAGCGATCCTTGGGAAATCATTGGCCCGATGACGCATGAAGGTGAAGCCGAAGGTTGACCTGATTCCAGCCCACGCACTCGCTCAGCGAACTTCTCAACGAACGCATCAGCAACAGCTTCGTCGACAACGAACCGTTCTGTCGACATGCATATTTGCCCCTGATAGAGAAAGGCGCCGAAGACTGCGGCGTTTACAGCACCATCCAGATCCGCATCATCAAGCACTACAAACGGTGCCTTGCCACCCAATTCCAGCAAGCATCGCTTGAGATGCTTAGCACTTGTTTGGGCAATCATTCGGCCAACTTTGGTTGATCCGGTGAAATTGACCCGGCGAACCGTATCGTGGGCAATCAGTGCGTCGGTTACGGCTGCGGCATCCCCAGGCGCCGAGATGATGAAGTTGAGCACACCTGGTGGAAAGCCAGCCTCATAGAAAGCTTCAGCGAGCAGCTGGTGAGTGCGAGGACTGTTTTCTGAGCCTTTGAATATAACGGTGTTGCCACATGCCAATGGATATGCGATCGCACGAGCACCAAGGATGACTGGCCCATTCCAGGGCACGATGCTCAGCACCGTGCCGATTGGTTGTCTCAGTGTCATCGACAGGGTGTTGGGTTTATCAGTTGGAATGGTTTCACCCTTGATTTGGGTGGTGAGCGCTGCTGCTTCTCGCAGGAGATTGGCTGAGGCCCCGACGTTAAACTGCGCCCATAGTTGCGAGGCTCCAATTTCCTCTGCCATGACGCTGCAGAATTCTTCCATCTTACTCATCAGGACATCAGCGGCGGCCAAGAGCAGACGTCGGCGCTCAGTTGGGCCTACCTTCGACCAAGATTTGAAAGCCTGCTGAGATGAGTCGGCAGCGCGAACGGCATCCTCGACGGAACAAGCTGCGCCCACCGTGATAACTCGGGAGTTGATCGGATCGACTCGGTTGTAGGTCTTACCGTCAAGAGCATCTTGTTTGACGTTATCGATTACCAGTTGAACATTCATCTGTCGTACCTTGATTGAATCGAAAGAGTTGTCAGGCTTGATCTGCCGAAGTCGGCATGCGCAAGATCGGCTTGATCGTCACGCCCCGTTCGCTGTCCGCCATAGCTTCATTGACTTGGTCGAAGGAATAGAAACGGCAGAGCTTGTCGAATGGAAAACGCCCCTGCATGTACAGGTCAACGAGAGTCGGGATAAACGCATTGGCGACGACGTCACCCTGGACGATGCCCATGATCCGCTTACCAGGAATCATCACGTCGTTTATGTTGAACGCGACCTCTGTCCCGACCTTGGTTGCACCAACGATGCCGCACGTGCCAAGCGTGGTCACTGCATCAATTGCTTGTCGAAGTACTTCAGCGCGACCAGAACATTCAAGGCTGTAATTGACGCCGCCACCGGTGATTTCGTGAATACGTTTGACCGGGTCTTCTTCACGGCTATTGATCACATGCGTCGCCCCCAGCTCAAGCGCCAACTCCAAACGACTAGGTGTGACATCCACCGCAATGATCGTAGTAGCGCCGGCAACCTTCGCGGCCATGACCGAGGCTAGACCCACTGCTCCGGCTCCAAAAGCCGCAAAACTGGCGCCTGCCTCAACCTTTAAAGCTTTAAGGACAGAGCCCGCACCAGTCTGTATGCCGCATCCCAACGGGCCTAGTAATTCGAGCGGCGCGTCCTTTGAAACCTTTACTACGTTGCGCTCGTTAGCGACTGCATAAGTTGAAAACGACGACTGGCCGAAAAAATGATCGTGAATCGGTGAGGCATCATCGCAACTGCAGGTAGAGGTACTGCCATCAATACGTCCGCCACCGAAGTTCAGCGGATGCATGTGGGAGCAATGTGCGGGATGCCCAGTTTCGCAAGGCAGGCATAAGCCGCACGACATATAGGTCATCACTACGTGATCACCTGGGGCAACAGTTGTAACTGCATAACCTACCGACTCAACTATTCCAGCACCTTCATGCCCGAGGATGATGGGCAGTGGTGTTGGAAAAAGCTGATCGCGCACTACCATGTCGGTATGGCAGACACCCGTTGCTACAATCCTTACTCGAACTTCAGTGGGTCTTGGAGCTCCGAGCTTTGCACTCTCGATTTTCAGTTTTTCACCAGTCTGGCGTAAAACAGCTACCTTCACATCGATGGCTTCAACGTCGCTTTGGGACATGTTTGTCTCCTCTTAAGACCAGATTTCCGATACTCGATTTCGGTTCGAATTTCCTATCAGGCCTCTTGCAGAGCTCGTGGCCGCTTGCTGCGTTGCTCTGACTGTGGATTAGCAGCTGGACGCATTTCGAAATTGAACTCCATCTCTGCGAAGCGCCCTGCTACACCTCGCGCTTGGGACTGCTGCGCATCGTCGATGAAATGAACCTCACCCACCAATCCCTCACGGGTTGCGTACGCAAAGTCATCCCATAGGTACGCATCATTGGAAAGGTTAATCTGGGTGGTCAGATGATCGAAACCAGGCGCGGAAATGAAAAAGTGGATGTGGGCAGGTCTTTGACCGTGACGACCCAGTAGGTCGAGACACTCTTGTGTCGGGCCCGACGGGTCACAGCCGTAACCTGAGGGCACGATGCTCTGTGCTTGATATCGACCGTTCGCATCGGTCACGATTCGGCGGCGAAGGTTGTACTCTGACTGAGTTTTGTCGAAGTGGGAGTAATTGCCTTTTGTGTCCGCCTGCCAAAGATCAACAAGGGCTCCGGCGATCGGTTTTCCGTCCATACCGATAACACGCCCACTGAGAAACAATGTTGTAGCCTGGCCGTTCTCAGAGCCATCATCCATGCGAGCAAATCCCTCGCTCAAAGGCGCTCCGGCTACATACAACGGCCCTTCGATAGTGCGAGGAGTGCCGCCAACCCTGCCGACACTTTCTTCTTTAGCATCGTGCAGTAGGTCAAGAAAGTGCTCTACTCCTAATCCTGCAACCAGAAGTCCCGCTTCGTTCTTCGCCCCCAAACGATTGAGGTATTCAACGCCGGCCCAGAATTCGTCGTCGCTGATTTCCAGCTCTTCAATGAGCTTCACGCTTTCTTGGAGGATACGCAGCACTATCTGTTTGTGCCGCGCGCTGCCATGGGTGTTGCCGAGACCTGACGCATCGCGAAGGAAGGATTGAATATCACTGGCATGGGAAATGGTTACGGTCATGATTGGGCCTTTTCTTATAGGATTGAAGTCATTCGTTTCGGACGTGCTTGATCAGCTGACCTTTCTTTGTGCTGCTTCTGTCCAGCCAAGTTGGGCGCGTGACGCCTCCAGATCGGCTTGCATGTCGTGATTCCAAAGCCAGTCGAAACGGCTAGCTAGCGTGCTGGAAAGTAAGGGTTCGTTTGCAGCTACTTCAGGGTCGCGCAATTCATACAGCTCGCCCGCCTCCCAAGAGGTGCGTTGGACTCGACAGGCTCGAGGTCTACGAATAGCGTCATATACGCTGAGAATTTTGCTGGCTTCGGTTTCACAAGCACGAGGGTCGCCCAATAGGCGTGCAAGCAACCATGCATCTTCCAGGCCCTGACCTGCACCTGCACCTTGGTGAGGAAGCATCGCGTGAGCGGCATCCCCGATCAGTGCGACGCGGCCGTGGACATAACCAGGTAACTCAGCAAGATCGTGCAATGCCCATAAGGTCGGAGCCGGGATGCATTCAAGAAGAATCCGCGCAGCGTCCCCCCAATCTGAGAATGCATCGAGCATCTCTGCCTGGGTTGTAGGTTTTACCCACGGCGCGTCTGCGGGCCAGGTTGGATTGGGCTTGCTGCGATCAGAAACGAATGCAACTACGTTGATCAGCCTCCCCTGCTTAACGGGGAAAGTCAGAATATGGGTATCAAGCCCCAGATACATTTGAGGTACGTTGACCAGGTGCTCATCAACACCTTGTGCACGATAGGCAGCGCGCAGTTTTTCGCTATCAATCATGCCTCGGTAAGCGCTGGTGCCACTGAAGCGAGGGGCCACAAGCGGCGCGCCAATACCCTTTAGAACGTGGTCACGAATAGATGATTTAATGCCGTCAGCAGCAATGAGCACATCACACTCGTGATGCGTGCCGTCTGTAAACGTGACTTTTGTGCGTTGTCCCAGTTGTTCGACGCTGACAGCTCGTTTATTAAACTGAGCAATGCCGGCGGGCAGCTGTTGCGCAAGGACATCCAGGAAGTCAGCTCGGTGTACCGACGACTGACCTACACCTTCGGCAATGCTTGACCCAAGATAGCCAGCATCTTCACCGCGTCGCCATTCGAACCAAATATCTTGCCAAGGCTCCTGCGTACGGTCAGCGATCTGATGATATGCAGGGCCGATTCCAAGCCCCTCAATAGCACGGACAGCGTTGGCTCCAAAGGAAACACCAGCACCCACCTCTCCGAATGCAGGAGCAGATTCAAATAGCTGCACACTCAGGTGGCTGTGACGACACAGATCCAGTGCCAACGCCACACCGGCAATTCCTCCACCGACAATACCGACTTGCAAAGCAGATTTCAGACTGTTCATGGGACAAAACCTTATGTTGTTTTTGTGTATGCCCCAATAATGGGATGATGCCCACTATTGATAAATAGCCCAGACCCAATAGACTGTATCACCAGTCTGAATACAGGCGGCAACCTTAGCCTCAACGAGAAAGCAGTCATGCATTTACGAGAAATTGACCTCAATTTGCTGGTGGTCTTTCATCAATTGCTCATCGACGGCAGTGTCTCCCAAGCGGCCGATAACTTAGGGCTAACGCAGCCTGCAGTGAGCAACGCACTAAAGCGTCTTCGCACAACGCTTAAAGACGATCTTTTTGTGCGAACAAGTAATGGAATGGAGCCGACGCCGTATGCAGAGCAGCTCGCTGATCCGGTGTCTCAAGCGATTGGAACGCTTGTCGGAGCACTAAATAGAAGCGACGATTTTGACCCCGCAACCAGCCACAGACGCTTCATGGTTGCAATGACCGATATCGGCGAAATCTATTTCATGCCCCGCCTGATAGCCGCTTTGCTTGAGCAAGCGCCCGGTATATCGGTAGTAACAATCCGCAATCATGCCGGCCTTTCACAAAGCTTGGCTGAAGGAGAGATCGACTTGGCGGTCGGGCTTTTGCCTGGTCTGCAAGCAGGCTTTTATCAGCGACGCCTGTTCCACCATCGATATGTCTGCTTGTGCCGCAAAGATCACCCCCTGACTTTGCAACCGATGAGCCTGGAAAGTTTTTGTGAGTACGGGCACGTAAGGATTGCCGCAGCTAATACTGGGCATGGTGAGATAGATGCATATATGCAGCGAGCAGGATTGAATCGAGACATCAAGCTAGAGGTGCCGCACTTTGTCGCTGTGGGCTACATTCTTCAAAACACTGATCTGATCGCGACGGTGCCAGAACGTTTCGCAGCCAGTTGCGCTGCCCCCTTCGGTCTAACCACAATGCCTGTGCCAATTCCACTGCCGGAAATCGCCATCAATCTGTTCTGGCATGCGAGATATAACCGCGACCCAGCAAACAAGTGGTTTCGACAGTTGATGTTCGATCTCTTTAGCGACTGACAAATGGAGATGCGGCGAATGCTAATCGCCGCCTCACCGCTCCTATTCTTGAGGGCGTTTCAATACGAGTCAGCAAGAACGGTTGTACCCCGTACAGCAGCTACGCCGCCAATGCCCAATGCCATGACGGCATGCGTTATTTGTTTTGAGTTTTTTCCACGCCGGCGCCAAATGCCGTCGTGGCGAAGTCCAAAAAGGTACGCAGTTTTGGCGTAATTCGACGATCAGGTGCATACAGCACATGCAGTGCACGACTTGGAACCGGATAGTCTGGTAACAGTGGCACTAATGTACCTTGCTGCAGTGATTCAAAGACGAGTTCAATCGGTTGGAGCATGACACCCAGCCCTGCCACTGCCGCGCAAAGCAATGGCTCTCCATGATCAGCCATGTATCGGCCGCTGACAGGAACAGCAACCCTGCCCTCTGGCCCGTCGAACGTCCAATGCGTACGCAATTCAGTATGCGAGAAACCCAAACATTCATGATTCTGAAGATCCCATGGAGTTCTGAGCGCGGGTTTGTTTTTCAGGTAGGAAGGTGCGGCGCACAATATGAGCCTATAGGGTGCCAGCGGGCGAGCGATCAAGCCGCTGTCGGAGAGCTGTCCCACCCTAAATACTACGTCGAATCCCTCGTCGATAAGGTCAACAGCTCGATTCGCTAATGTCAGCTCAACGCTGATCATCGGATTCGCTTGCATGAACTCAGGAAGTCGAGGCGCCAATGACTGCATCCCGAAACTGACAGGGGCATTAATTCTTAAGCGCCCACTCGGCAGGGATTGGGTTTCAGCAGCCAGGTTTTCAGCCGTTTCCACCTCTGTCAGTATGACTTTACAGCGCTCGTAAAACTCCCGCCCGAAATCAGTCAGACTCTGGCGCCTCGTGGTTCTGTTTAGCAGCCGTACACCCAGACGCTGCTCCAAATGATTTACATGCTTGCCGATTAGTTGAGCAGACATCTGCATGGCGTCGCCCGCAGCACTGAACGAACCCATTTCGACCGCTTTCACGAACGCCGCCATACTGCTCAGTCGATCCATTAACTATGTTCCGTTTCGAATGTAGCGTCATTTTGAGTATTTATCTCATGGCGTTTCAACTCTTATCTTTCATCAATAAACTCCACACCTGCAGGTGCTTTGTCTTGGATTACCCACTGAACGACCAAACGCTCCTTACCTTGCTTGGCGAGGACTTCTACTTCCCACACGAAATCATCGGTCAGGCCTGCAAGGTTTCTGATTTTGATGGGCTTAAAGTGAGCAGCTTTTCCACCAGTGACAATGTCAACCTCTGCTATTGGGAGGCCGGTGCCGGCAGACCACTGATTTTCATCCCCGGCTGGTCGGCAAATGGCGCCATGTATTTTCATCTGATGCACATCTTGAGCAAGCACTATCACGTGTACGTTCTTGATGTTCGCAATCAGGGACTGTCGCAGCGGGTGAAATTTGGTAACCGGATTTCACGCTACGCCCAAGATGTAAAGGAGCTAGCTGATCATCTTGAGCTGGACGAAGCGGATTATTGTGGTTGGTCTATGGGGGCATCCGTAATGTGGGCCTTTATCGACCTGTTCGGAACGACAGGCATTCGTACGCTAAGCATCATTGACCAAGCTCCATCGATTTACTGCCATGCGGACTGGACAGAGCAGGAACGGCTTGAGTCAGGGGCGTTTACGACATCGCCAGAGAGAATGATTGCTTCATACGTCAATATGTCCCCGACAAACACGCTGATTTCTGCCAGCAGAGTCGTAGAGCGCGCAATGGCTCTGGATTCCCCCTACTTCCATAACGTGATAAGCCTCGTTCAGTCGGTGGTCGAGGATGACATGGCATTTACAGGCTTGGTTCTTTTTGATCACGCGACCAATGATTGGCGAGACGTCATCCAATCAAAAATAGACGTGCCAACAGCTATTTTTACTGGGGATTACAGTGATTGGCTAGAAAGTCAACACTGGATGAATGCAGTAATCAATGATTCGGTGCTGCATGTCTACTCCAAGGCCGATCAGGGTGACCACTTTCTGGCGTTCAAAAATCCCCTGAAGTTTGCCTCCGATCTACACGCTTTCCTCGAGCGGACTTGAGACTCGGCACGTTGGCGCTCTGCTTTCTCAGACGGCTGATACTCACTTTCGATCAACCGGCTTTTTTATCTGGAAGGTGCTCATCATTCCTCCCATTTTGGCTGAGCAAAATGTTCCGCTAGGAAATTGATGAGCACCCGCACCTTAGGGGCAAGATGTTTTCGGGTTGGGTATACAGCATAGATACCTAGTTCGACCGACTGATACTCAGTCAGAATTTCTACCAGATCCCCGCGGCGAAGATCTTCGGCCACCATGAAGCTTGGCTGTAAAGAGATACCTCCGCCCGCTATTGCTATGCTGCGGCAGGTATCGCCATTGTTGCAGCGCAATACCGAGCGAGTGATGACACTTTCGTTGCCATTCGGCCCTTTGAATTGCCACTCGTTCCTACTAGCAAAGTTCGTGTACGCGATAACTCCGTGGGCTGTTAGATCGGCGAGTGCGGTCAACGGCTCGTACTTATCGAGATAGGACGGCGCTGCACATAGGCACATTCGAGTACTCGCCAGGCGACGCCCAATTAGGGAGGAGTTCTCCAGTCGTGCGATGCGTACTGCAGCGTCAAACCCCTCCTCTACAAGATCCACGATCCGGTCATTCAAGCTGATATCCAACTCCACCTTAGGATAAGCCTTCATGAAGTCTGACCAGACGGGGGCAAGGTGCAATACACCGAAGCTCACTGGGGCGTTGACGCGAAGCACCCCGCTAGGTTCTGGCGCGGCAGAAGAAACAGATTCTTCAGCTGCATCCATCATTACCAATACTTCGCGGGCTTGGTCATAGAACTGACGCCCTTCCTCCGTTAGGGACAACCGTCGCGTTGTACGGTGCAGTAGGCGCACGCCGAGCCGATCTTCCAAACCGCTTACGTATCTGGAGATGGCCGCTTTCGACATCTCCAGTGAATCTGCCGCGCCGATAAAACTTCCCCTGTCCACGACGGTGCAAAACACCTGCATTTCAAGTGCTCGATCCATAACTGTCTCACTTAAAGGAACTATATGTTTCATTAGGCCTTATTTATCTCATTTTTGACACCTATAGAATGAGCCCATCAAGGAAACTCAACCGAATGAGGTAGCTATGAAAATCACAGTAATTGGTACCGGCAATATGGGTTCGGGTTTTGCCAAACAACTTTCGGCTGCTGGCCACAGTGTTCGCGTCACCGGTCGCGACATCCTCAAAGCAGAAGCTTTGGCCGACCAGTATCCAAATGTCAGCGCACACGGAGCGGCTGAAGCGCTTGCAGACAGCGAGGTTGTTGTCATTGCTACCGGTTACGTAGATGCCGTGCCTGCGCTGCAAAGCCTAGGAGATCTGGGCGGCAAGATAGTGATCGATATCACCAACCCGCTCAGCGCTGACTACATGTCCTTGACGATGGGCCATGACACCAGTGCTGCGGAAGAAATCGCTAAGGCGTTGCCGCAGGTTCACATTGTCAAAGCGTTCAACACCTTGTTTGCACAGGTTCTGGTAGATGGCCCGAAATTCGAGAATGAACAACGTGGAAGCGTTTTTGTAGCCGCAGACAACGAGCGCGCCAAACAGACTGCGGTATCACTCGCACAGAGTATGGGCTGGAACACCGTAGATGCTGGCGGATTGGTCAATGCGCGCTACCTCGAGCCATTGGCTGGTCTAAATATCTATCTCGGGTATGGCGCAGGTTTGGGCACGTCTATAGCCCCCTTCTGGCTGAACAAGTAATTTTCATCGGAGCATTCACCATGGCCACCTCATTCCCACTGTTGTTCGTATCACATGGTGCTCCAATGTTCGCAATAGAGCCCGGCTTGGCTGGTCAGCGGCTGGCCGAGCTCGGTCGCGAACTGCCGAAACCTGATGCCATCGTCATCCTGTCTCCACACTGGATGACGCGCGGCGAAGTCAGCGTGACAGCGAGCACCGCGCCTAAAACTATTCACGATTTTGGAGGCTTTCCCGAGGCGCTGTACAAATTGCAGTATCCAGCACCGGGCGCACCTGTACTGGCAGAACATATCGTCAATATGCTGCAGACGGCTGGCTGGAAGTCTCGGCTCGACCCTAATAGAGGTCTTGATCATGGCGCTTGGGTACCGCTTTTGTATCTGGCACCCACTGCGGACATCCCGGTTGTTCAGGTATCGATGCCTTCGACTCTCGATACGCGTCAAGCCTGGAAGCTGGGGGAAGCGCTGAAGCCTTTGCGCGACATGAATGTCCTCATAGTGGCTTCGGGAAGCCTTACACATAACTTGTATGAGTTCCGAGGTAATGCCACCCATGGGGCAGAATACGTAAAGAATTTCGCTTCCTGGACGGCCCAAGCACTCAAGGCTGGGAACATAGAACATCTGTTGGATTACCAGCAGCACGCGCCGTCAGCTGAACGAGCCCATCCGACCGATGAGCATTTTTTACCTCTTTTCATTGCTCTAGGTGCAGCCGGCGCAGCTTACAAAACGCGCGTGCTTGATGGCGGCGTGACCTATGGCGTGCTAGCAATGGACAGTTACCTTTTTACCTCGGCAGATAGTCGTGGGCTAGAGAACGATCAACCCATCCAAGGTGTTGCTTAACATGTTGAACCAAAATAGTTTTTCTGATCCGGCACGGGAGCCAGAGTCAGGCATTTTCTTCCGAAAAGCTTGCAGTTCCTCAAGTCCAAAAGCCCGCTTGTTACTGCTGCACGGGGTAGGTTCTAACGAAGCCAATCTGGCGTCTTTGGCTGCATCGCTGCCTGACGACTTGGAAGTTTTTTTGCTGCGTGGCCCTTTGCAGGTTGGCCCTCAGGGATTCGCCTGGTACCAAGTCAACTTCACCAGCAACGGCCCATCGTTCAATCAGGATCAAGCCGAGTCGAGTAGACAACAATTGATTCGTTTCATCGAGGCGCTGCCGAAGCTACCTACGGTGATCGCTGGATTCAGTCAGGGCGGAATTATGAGCTCAAGTGTCGGCGTAACCGAGCCAGAATTGGTATATGGGTTCGCACTCTTGAGCGGACGGATGCTGCGTGAGATCGACTCCCGAATCGCTGCACCAGAACGCCTGAAATCAGTATCCGCATTCATTGCCCACGGTCAGAAGGACAATGTTTTGCCGATCGACTGGGCACATGAGGCAGACGCCTGGCTGAAGCGTATTGGAGTCGCCCACGAAACGCACTTTTACAACATGGCCCACGAAATCATAGCGGAAGAGTTGGCTGACTTTTCGCGCTGGCTAACCAAAACGCTGTCACTTTCTAACTAAACAAAAAGGAAATCTCGCAATGATTGATTCACGTACCGCGCCTTATGCTGCATTTGCTATGCGACTGGCGCTAGGCATTATGTTCTTGGCTCACGGTCTGACTAAGCTGTTTGTGTTCACCCCTGCAGGCACTGCCGGCTTTTTCGAGTCTATTGGGTTTCCTGGCTTCCTCGCCTACCCTGTCATTGCGTTCGAAGTCGTCGGCGGTCTGTTTTTAGTTTTTGGGGTCTACGCCCGCTGGATTGCAGCTATCGCAGTTGTTCAATTGTTCGTCGCTTCGACAGTGCACTTCGGCAACGGCTGGAGCTTCACTAATGCAAACGGCGGATGGGAATATCCAATCTTCCTTTGCGTAACCGCGCTGGTTGTTGCATTGCTGGGTGATGGAGCGTTCGCAGCAAAGTCCTCGGTAAAGGCTTAAAGCTGAAGCCCCAAAAATGCCGAAGCCTGGTGCGTTATCCAGGCTTCGGCACTTTGCATAAACGGTCATCTTGAGGATCTGCGCCTCTTCGTCCCTGTTGATCCCGACTGCCAATTTGAAACCTCTCATAATGCCAATGCGTTGGATGGCTTCGGGTACACCGACGCCGATGTAAAACTACATTTCGTACGACACGAAGCCTACTCAAACCGCCGCCTCAGATGCTCGCCTCCCCCCTCGGCTTGTCGGCTAGCGAAAAAAAAGCCTGGCCACTCGTTCTGCATGCCTCGGTCACCGAATACGACGATCTCGGCGGCGGCCTGTTCCGGACGATCAGATTTGCCCATTGCCCTCGCCCAACATTGCATCCATAGGAGCTGCGGTCACCGGGAGTTTGTATACATCGGTCGATGAGTGCCGCCGGATCTGTCATGCGAACTTTGGAACATGCATCTCTGCAACACCGACAGTTCAAGCCACTACCCTTTCCATTGAAAGCTAGCGACCGCAGATTCCTTCAATACCTCAGCATGAATATTCAATACCCACGCCCGGGTACGCTCCATGATCGAACCTCAAAACAAGAATAAAGACTGAGGAGATAGGCATGACATCCCCCAAAATTCCCAATCTGGTCACCTCTGACGGCCCCAGCGCAGAGCTATTCCAGCCGGGTCGGATTGGCAGCATGCAATTGCGAAATCGCTTCGTACAGGCGCCGATTTTTACCCAGTTCGCCAGCACCTTTGGCGAGGTTGACGATAAGCTGATCGAGTACCATCGGGCCCGAGCCCGTGGCGGAGTTGGACTTATCATTACCGAGAACACTTCTATCGATTGGGAGGTGGGACGTACGGTCGGGCATCCAATCCGAATTGACCACGACAGGTTCATTGGTGGTCTGAGCAATCTGACTGATGCTGTCCATGGCGAAGGCGCGAAAATCGCCGTGCAGTTGCACCATACCGGCCGCCAGAACTCCCAAGGCAATACGGAACGAAACGAGCCGCCGCTCGCGCCGACGGCAGGTATCACCAGCGCTTTTGGCACCCCGCCACGAGCGATCGAGGAACATGAAATCCCGGGGTTGATCGACAAATACGTTCAAGGTGCCCGACGTGCAGTGGCCGCCGGTTTTGATGCGGTAGAACTACACGGTGCTCACGGCTATTTGCTAGGCCAATTCCTCTCCCCATATACCAACAAACGTACCGACCAATGGGGCGGATCGCTGGAGAATCGTGCCCGCTTCGCCCTCGAAGTGGTACGTGGAGTTCGAAAGCAAATCGGCCCAGATTTTCCTCTCTTGTACCGCCTTAGCGTTACCGAGCCTTACGAAGGCGGCCTTTCATTGGAGGATGGTTTGGCATTCTGCGAGATGCTTGAGCCATACGTCGACGCACTGGATGTGAGTGCGGGGAACTACGACACGGCAATGATATTGCTACCGATGGGGGCACCTGGATCATTGGTTAACTACGCCAAAGCAGTCAAAAAACGGGTGTCCATCCCTGTCATCGGTGTTGGGAGACTCACCTGGCTCTTTGAAGAGATGGCTGAAGCGGTATCTAACGGTGAGCTCGACTTTGTTGCTTTGGGTCGCTCGGGACTTGCCGATCCCGACACGGTTGCAAAAACCCGCCGCGGAGAACCGCAAAGTGTTCGCCGTTGTCTCGCCGTCAATGAGTGTATATCGCGTTGGATGTTCAACGGTAAGGGTACTCAGTGCGTGATAAATCCCGCCCTTGGTCAAGAACGCCGGGCAGAGCAGGCTCGCCGACTCGCCTCTAGAAAGCATCGTGTCCTGGTGGTTGGCGCAGGGCCTTCCGGATGCGAAGCCGCGGTACTGGCCGCAGAACGAGGACACACTGTACTATTGATTGAGCGTCACGACCGCATTGGTGGTCAGCTCCATGCTTGGGCCGCCGCGAGCCCTCTTCACATGGAAGTGACGAACATGATCAGGTTCTACGAGAGTGAGCTTGAGCGAGTGGGGGTTTCCGTCCAACTCAATACCGAAGTAGATGAAATCGACCTGACCTCGTGGGATACCGTCCTCCTCGCCACTGGCACTGTACCCCAGGAGCAGGGCCTAGACGTAGTAGACATGCTGGCTAATCAACAGCTTCCCGAAGCGGCCGAGATCACCGTTTTCGGTGAAACTGAGAGCGCAATGTTCGCTGCCCTTTGGCTAGCTGAAAACGGAAAAAAAGTGAGCCTAGTCTCCCCAGCGCAGGATGTTGGTGTCGACACAAATGACATGCAACGTGGACACCTAACCGAGCTGCTGAAAGCTCAAGGTGTATCGATGAAGACATCTGGTGTTCAACCCGTTGACGGAACAATCGTGATGGCGACGACCCGAATTGCCTCTACCGTCAAATCAGAGCTTGTAAATGATCATAGTGTTCAAAGCATCGGCACCAGAGCCCATGGAGGGCGGATGTATGAAGCCACTCAGTCCGGTTTCTGGGCTGCATCCAAAATCGGAGAAGCACTATGAACGTACGCGCGATCGAACACGTTGGTATCACCGTTCCCGACATGGAGCAAGCTACCCGATTTTTCGTAGAGGCCTTTGGGGCTGAGAAGCTCTACGACATGCTTGATGAGCCTTTGGGAGGCCCAGAAGTCGAAGCGGGCCTTGGTATTGCGCCAGGTGCTGTGATCAACGTAATTCGCATGCTTAGGCTCGGTAATGGCCCCAACCTTGAACTGTTCACTTATTCTGGTGTAAAGCAGGCGCAGCCCGTCGTACCTAGCGACTTTGGTATCCAGCACATTTGCATCTATGTTGACGACATTGATGCCGCGGCTGATCGTCTGGAGAAAGCTGGAGGCATTCTGCTTAGTCGACCAGGTGTCCTACCGGGCGGGGATGCCGGAAACGGAAACCGATATGTGTACACCCGGACGCCTTGGGGGAGCACGATTGAACTGGTGACCTACCCCTCGGCGCAGGCCTATGAGCGCAAAACAGACTTACGTCGGTGGCGCCCCCAACCAACTGGGCCTGAGGACTTCAAAACCCAAGCTGAGTAAGGGCGTATAGATGTTCACGCAACGGCTTGCCAGCCGATCGGTAGGATTTCCTCCGATCGATGGCGAGCCGGTTTTGCGTGTGAGCATTAAGAATGTGATAATTTCATGTGGCGTGATAACGAAATATCGTTAGCACCAGATGCTTTCAATTGCTGCAAAAAACTCCACTACAAATACAAAGAAGGGAGTTGTGATGAGCGCCAACCTTTTAACGCCAGAAAATATGCTGGACGTAATTCCTGGAAAAGTCACGATAAGCGGAACCGTAGACACGGCGCACAGTGGTGGCATGTCGCTCCGAGGGTATCGCTTTGACAAAACTGAAGTCAGCATCCCTTGCATGCGGGATTACGAGTTGGTGAGATGGAAAACAGGGACATCCAACCTTGGTTTTCATGATGGCGAGAAATGGCAGAAGTGGTCGGTCGGAAGCGACGATGTAACCATCTTGACGCGTGGTGAATCTTCAAGATGGTACTGGATGAATGACATCGAGGTCAGTCACATATATATCGCAGGAAATGATGGGGAAAGTTGCTAACGAAGTTTTTCAGAAGGATATTGAGGGCGTTTTTGTAGATCATTTCCCCATTGTCAATGACGCGAAACTCTCCAAACTCTTGGCTGCTTACGAGATGGAGTGCCTGAGTGAAGAGCCAGGCAGTAGCATCTTTACACAGACACTCGAAATCCAGATATGCATCCATTTGATTCGGCAGTATGTGCGATGCGATATCAAAGACAGTGATCAGGTGTCTCGCTTATCAAGGTTGAAGCAAAGCCAGCTTCAGGATTATATTGATACACACCTCTCCTGCCCTATTTCAGTCAAAGACATGGCGATGATCGTCGATCTTAGCCCTTCATATTTTGTTCGTGTATTTGGCTCGGCGTTTGGAGTTTCGCCACACCAGTATGTCCAAGCGCGCCGTCTAAAAAAAGCTGAACAGCTCCTTTCGACATTGCGCGATGTCCCATTGAAAGCTGTCGCAATGGACTGCGGATTTTCGGATCAAAGTCACATGACAAGGTTGTTTCAAGAAAAGTTAGCTATGACGCCAAAGCAGTATCGGGAAAAAAACACATCAAAGCTGTTTAGTTATTCGACCGTGCAGTAAAAGATGGGGAAAAGAGCCCTCCATGCCCCTTCTTCTCGCTCCATACACAAGAAATAGGGCCGACCGGCCCTTGCCTCTAGGATGAGCACGCTCTGCAAGCTTCACACACTACTGCCAGTGTTCACAGAGTTTTACCAGCTCATCTACGACATACCTAATTTTAGGCCGTAAATGAGAAACCTTCGGCCAAACGGCATGCACCTCGACTTGCTCAGGCTCATATGATTCCAGCACCTCGACCAGCCGCCCGGCCTCAATATCCTCCCTGAAGAGACAGCGTGGCATCTGGCATAAGCCTACACCCGCAACTGCAGCCAGAATCATTGCCTCGCCGTCTCCTATCTGATGGCTTGTGGGCGGCGCATAACGCACGCTTTCAGCGCCCCGTTTAACTCGCCAGGACAACGGCTGCCCCCGCCTGTAACCAACGATACAGTGATGGTCTTTCAATTCGTCCAGCGTTTCTGGCGTGCCGAATCGAGCGAGATAGGCTGGCGCTGCACAGATGGCCCAGCTTTGCCGTGCCAATCGGCGCGCAACTAACCCACTGGTGTCTTTAAGCTCTCCAAAGCGCACCAACAAGTCAATGCCCTCTTCTATTGGATCTACCAGGTTATCGGAAAACGTGATGTTGAGCTGCAAAGCGGGATATTTATTGGCGATTTCAAATAGTAATGGGGCGACAACTCGACGACCGAATGCCACTGGCATATCCACCCTCAAGCGGCCCGACGGTTCTCGACTGCCAGGGCCTAACCCGCTTTCTGCTGTTCCAATATCGTCAAGAGCTGAGGAGCAGGCCTCGTAATAAGCGTCTCCGTCAGCCGTCAACGAAATCCGGCGCGTCGTCCGATGGAAAAGCTGAGCCCCCAATCGCTCCTCTAGGCGAGCAATAGATTTTCCTACCGCTGATTTGGAAACACCGAGTCGATCAGCCGCTTCGGTAAAAGTGCTTGAACGGGCCGCCACTACAAATGTGATGACGCCTTGTAAAGAGTCGGCGGGAATCATTCTCGAAAATCTCAAGTAGATATAATGTCTACCCAGATTATAGTTTTAGTTCGTTTATCACCACATGAATCTACATTAGCATTCGCATATCGGTTGGAGCTTGCGGGGGTACGAAGCCGTCCCCCTCCTCATTAGGTGCCTCCGGCCGCCGATGAAGACAGTCACGCGCCAAGGTACTCCTACGCCGAAAATCATTCATTCAGAGGATTACATCATGCCCGTTGTACGCGTTAGCTGGTTCGAAGGTAAAGAGCACGCTCAAAAGGCTACTGTTGCGGCAGAGATCACTGAGAGCATCGTCAAAAACACCGGCACACCCGCCGAATACATCTACGTCATTTTTGACGATGTCGCGCCCTCGGATTGGGCAGGTGCTGGCAAATTGTTCGGTGAAGCTCCAGAAAAAGCCTAAATGTGACACCAAAACGAGTGCATCGGCGTTGCTAGCGATGCACCCTCTCAATGGGCTCAACAATGCCCTCGATGGATTACGCATCTATGCACCAGTTCATATCCTGTCTCTTCACCCTGGCCGTTAAACCTGAAGAATTTCAGGAATTCAAAGCACTGATCTCGAAAATCGTCGCAGCGACTAGAGAAGAACCAGGCACTCTAGTTTATGAGTACAGCGTCAATGAGGACGCCAACACCGTCCACATTCTTGAGCGCTATAACGCAGACGCTGTTGTAAGCCATGTCGATTTAACGTTTGCACCGTTCGGAGAGCGCTTTCTCCAGCTTTGTCAAGTTACCGGCCTGGTCGTATACGGCACACCAGATGCAGAAATTCGCAAGCGACTCGACCCGTTTGGCGCAGTTTATATGACACCTTTCGACGGCTTCAGTCGTTAACTGCATCGCTACGTACTTAGAGATAAACATGTCCACTATTATTGAAATCATCAAATCGCGTATTTCTGCTAACAACTACGACTCCGAGCGCACATTGAGCGACCAGGAGATTTCAAATCTGACCGACCTCGCGACTCACGCACCTTCGGCATTCAATCTTCAGAACTGGCGTTTCATCGCAGTGCGTAGCTCCGAAGCCAAAGCACGGCTGTTGCCGCTTGCTTATAGCCAGCAGAAAGTGATGGATGCCGCAGTGACGTTCATTGTCTGCGGGACACTGAACCCGCATGAGTCGCTGCCGTCTTCGTTGAAGCCAACACTGGACAAAGGGATTATTGATGAGGCGATTTACGACATGTGGGTTGGTGCAGCGAACGGGATGTACAAGGACAATCCTCAATTGCAGCGAGACGAAGCTATCCGTTCCGGCTCTTTGGCCGCTATGACATTGATGCTGGCGGCAAAAGGTCAAGGTTTGGCCTCAACGCCCATGATAGGTTTTGACGCTGCAGCCGTATCTGAAGCATTCAATCTGGCTGCGAGTGAAGTACCAGTAATGCTTGTCACCGTAGGCTATCCAGGGACAGCTAACTGGCCTCAAAAACCACGCAAAGCCGTCCATGACGTTCTCGAGCTTGTTTGAGTGCAAACACACAGGTCAAGCCTACGGATTTGTTCAATAGCCGTCACGGCAGCTTAGTTGCAGGTTGTCGTGGCCTATTGCAGTTCATTGGCGTGCCAGTCGGGATCATTGCATCAGATTGATCATGCGGTTCGCGCCCGCCTCTCCTCGCGTCGCCAAGGCCGTCCATGTACCTTGGCAAATCAGCAGTGCGATACGCCTTGCCGCTCTGATACATGCCCTGGCGGAGTTCAGCACCGAGTCTGGGAGTGCCTTCCATACCAATTACGTGCTTTATTCGGTATCAAAGCATGATGCGGGGATTGCCTAGGATCTGCTGGCATCTTTCAGACAGCTTGGCGACTTCATAGGCGTGACAGTTTTCGGCATGATGCTAGCCAGCTCCGATGCTGCGATCTTCACTGATGGTATGTCTAGGTTGATATTGCTGTCGGCTGGCGGTGCTGCATCGGTTTGAATATCTACGTCGCTCGCAAATCGCCGAAGACTGATAGCTAGAAGCGGTCGCCGCTAAGCCAGACCGCCTCTACCGTTTTGGATTCGAATGCATCGATCATTCAAGAAAGATTGTCGGGTCGGTTAGACAATATCATCTACTACACCACCGTCGACCCGGAGCGCCGCGCCTGTTGTTGCAGAGGCTTGAGGCGAACATACGTAGACGATCATATTGGCCACCTCATCGACGGTGGCTGCACGCTGGATAATCGAGCTGGGTCGATGCTCCATCACGAAATCCTTGACGACTGACTCCAATGCTTTGCCCGTGCGCGCCACCTCTTCCTGCATCATCTGCGCAACGCCATCGGACAGCGTTGGCCCGGGCAATACACTGTTTACCGTCACGCCACTGCCCGCTACTCGCTTGGCCAGACCGCGCGCCAATGCCAGTTGTGCCGTTTTGGAAACGCCGTAATGAATCATGTCGGCAGGTATGTTTCGTGCCGACTCAGACGCGATAAATACTACGCGCCCCCAGCCTTTTTCAACCATGGAAGGAAGCAGAGCGCGGCTCAGCCGTACGCCTGACATAACGTTGGTTTGCCAATAGTCATCCCAAACGTCATCGCTGGTGTCGAAAAAATCTTGAGGGCCGTAGATACCTGCGTTATTGACCAAGATGTCCACGGACTTCACTTCGCTCAGAACAGTCTCAACTCCCCCTTTTGTGCTTAGGTCTGCTGCTACGCCACTGACCATCGCTTCAGGCACTTCAGTTAATAACCGCAAAAGGGCCGCCTTCACCGATTCTTCGCTGCGACCATTGATGACAACATGAGCACCCGCCTGCGCCAGTCCTTTCGCGGTGGCAAAGCCGATTCCACCAGTAGACGCAGTCACAAGAGCTCGCTTTGTATCCAGCTGAATGTTCATTCATTTCTCCATCGAAAGAAGGGTATTCATCACCACTTCTTGTAGGCGCCCTTAGCATAAGCAAGGACAAACATGAACTCTAATCAACTGACAGTTTCGGATAAATGCCTGGTTTGGCGCATGACTTACAACAGGTCGTTTCGAAAGCTCGACCCAGTCGAAAGCCGAGCGGTTCAACTAGAGGCGCAGTTTGATCGACGGCTGCAAGCGTGGGTCATACATACGATCCCTTTCCAGGCATTTTGATACCGTAATGGTTCACTCGTCGGTACAGGGTCGCACGAGAGATTCCCAGCTCCTGAGCCGCCAACAAAGGCTTCCATCGATTGCGTACCAAAGCGTCGAATAAAATCTGTCGCTCAGGGTCACCACTAGAGGTCTCCTGAGCAAGAGAAGGGATGGCTACACCTGGTAATTCAGGTAGATCAGCTGCCCCTATGAGCGTCTCATCGGCGATAGCACAGGCATACTTCAAAACATGATGGAGCTGGCGTACGTTTCCGGGCCAATCGTAGTTGAGCAGCATTTCTAGCGCTGCATCGCTAAGACTGTAATTAACCCCTGCATGCTCCGACTCTTCATCCAGTAATTTGGTAATAATGGACAGCTTATCGCTCCTTTCGCGCAATGGAGGAAGGTCGAACCGCGCTCCATTCAAACGAAAGTAAAGGTCTTCGCGAAACGTACCGGCAGCCACCAATTTTGAAAGGTCACGATGGCTTGCGCAGACGATTTGAATGTCTACAGACTCCCTGCGCGCCGAGCCTAGCGGCGCAATCTCGCCTTCGCTCAGGACTCTTAGTAATCGAGTCTGCAGTGAAAGTGGCATGTCGCCAATTTCATCAAGGAACACTGTCCCACCGTCAGCCTGCTGCAGCAGACCACGTACTCCCTTGCTAGACGCTCCAGTGAACGCTCCCGCGCTGTATCCGAAGAGTTCACTTTCTATCAAGCCCTCAGGTATAGCGGCGCAATTGATGGCCACAAAGGGTTTGTCTCTTCGAACACCTGCATCGTGTAATTGGCGGGCAAAATAGTCCTTCCCGACTCCAGTTTCACCTTGGATGAGTACTGGAAGTCCTCGATCCTTAACCCGAACAGCTCGGCTCAGCGCATGGGCTAAGCGCTGATCGATATCCTGGCGGTTTGGCACACTCACAGTCATTGGACGGCGAGGTGCTTTCAATCGCACATATAGGTCGAGGAAAGGGATGTGGTGCAAGCTATCGTCGGTCGATGAGGGGAGCCGTACCGATGGAAAGGCTTCCGATATAGTTTGGGGAAGCTTTCCATGTCGTCGAACAAGGAGTCGTTTAGCCGCTGGGTTGAGTGCTCGAAGCACACCATCACTGTCCCAAGCAAAAAGAAACTCGGGCTGGCTGTCTACATACCCGACAAGAGCATGCGCTCTCAGAACCCAAAGATCCTGAGTGCTGTACATGAAAAATGCGTTTTCAATTTCTTTGGCACTTTGGATCACCATCTGACGGATCAGATGCTGGCTGCGGCGGTCATCCGGTGTGCCCATCGCTGAAACATCAATCACTGCTATCAGCTCGCCGGTGGGTGAAAAAATGGGTGCCGCCGAGCAGGTGATGCCAATGAATGCTGCTCGAAAGTGCTCATTCTTGTGAACAGTCACTGGTTCCTGATTTATCAGTACAGAGCACACTCCGGTGGTGCCCTCCTCACTTTCCGACCAACATGTACCAAGATCCATGCCCGAGCGCCGATATTCCCCTCGAATGCTGGACTCCACACGCATGTCGATGGTGCATCCCTGTGTGTCGGTCAACATTACGCAATAGTCGGCATCGCTGACACGGCCATGGAGCCTCGACATTTCATCGCCCGCAATCAGCAAAAACTCGTCCACTTGTTGGCGCTGCTGAGTTAACTGGAATGACTCAAGGATGCGTGGCCCCTGCAATGATCCAGGATCCAGATGATAGTTCTGCATCGATCGTCGCCACGAGTCAACGATGACGAAGGGTACGGGCAAGCTGGGCGCCCGATCGGCAGTACGCAAAACTCGACTCACATGGTCGACATGAGCCTTTGAGTAGCTAGAGGGCATGAAGGCCTCCGCGGGTAAATTATAATTTTTGTGTGGTCTCATTAAAAGCTGATACTGGTGCTGCGACAAGCCTTATCCATTTTGGCCATAGTGCTGAGACATAACATCTCAAGTTTCGCAGAGCCTCTCAGACTCCTATGAACATTATGTCTCCATACGGAAGTTATGAAAGAGCCAGTGCGCCACCAAAAAACTATACAAAACAATATGTTAAGCATTAACCAAAAACTTGGCATCCGCCTTGCTCTCTTCATCTCAGCGTCCCACACAAGGTGAACGCATCTCAAACAACAAGAAGAGGCAACACATGAGCCATACGACTTCTCTCGATTTTTCTCTGGCCGGTAAAATCGCTTTGGTGACTGGGGCCGGTCGTGGCATCGGCCAAGGCATTGCATTGAGCCTGGCTAACGCTGGTGCTGATGTTGCGGTAGCTGACTATGACATCGGCATTGCAGAAGAAGCCGCGGCCAAAATTCAAGCGCTTGGGCGCCGTGCAATCTCGTTGCAGGTCGATGTGGCCAATCCTGAAAGCGTGACTGAGATGATGTCTCAGGTTAAGGCGCAACTGGGACGTCTGGATGTGGCGGTTAACAATGCTGGGGTTGTCAGTATCGGCAGCGTCGCGGAGTTGGCCGTACGCGACTGGGATCGCATCATGAATATCAACGCCCGCGGTGTTTTCCTATGCTGCCAGGCGGAGGTGCGCCTGATGCTTGAGCAACAGGCCGGCCGCATCATTAACATTGCCTCAATCGCTGGCAAAGTCGGGTTCCCTGATCTCGCCCACTACAGCGCCTCAAAGTTCGCCGTCATCGGCTTCACCAATGCGTTCGCCAAAGAGGTTGCTCGCAACGGTATCACGGTCAATGCCCTGTGCCCCGGCGTGGTCGGCACAGGCATGTGGCGGGGTGAACAGGGTTTGTCCGCGCGGTGGAGCAATCCTGGTGAGACCGAAGAGCAATCTTGGGAACGTCACCAGTCAACCCTGCTTCCGCAGGGAGAAGCTCAGACAGTTGAAGACATGGGGCAGCTGGCGGTTTACCTCGCGTGTGCGCCTCACGTAACCGGGCAGGCCATCGCTGTAGATGGCGGTTTCTCTCTGTAGAGCAACCCCACGCAGAGTGCAGATGATGGTTGCAACCATCATCTGCTAAAGCACCCAAACACCTCTTTCGTAAAACGCATTTTTCTCGTCCTTCAATCGAGATAAAGGGCATCTGCTTGCCTGAATTTCCTGCCAGCTCGTTTAGAGCACCAGGAATCGAGGCAACCTATCAGGAGACAATAATGACAACTTCCGTTCTCGCAAAACGCTCCCTTGGAAGCGATACCATCCACTACGATGCGATCATCATCGGTGCAGGTTTCGGCGGGATATATATGCTGAAAAAGCTGCGTGATGAATTGGGTCTAAAAGTGCGAGCTTTCGATAAGGCCGCCGGCGTGGGGGGGACATGGTATTGGAATCGTTACCCAGGCGCGCTCTCGGATAGCGAGTCATTTGTCTACTGTTTCTCATGGGATCGCGAACTGTGCCAGGAGTGGAATATCACCACTCGCTACCTTACCCAGCCGCAGATTCTCTCGTACATGAACCATGTCGTCGACCGACATGATTTGGGCAAAGACATCCAGCTCGAGACTGCTATTTCCTCGGCAGAATTTGATGAGGAAACCAGCCGTTGGCTGGTAAGTACCGACGACGGCCATCACTACAGCACCAAGTACCTCGTAACTGCGCTTGGCCTGCTTTCGGCCACTAACATCCCTAAAATTAAAGGCCTCGACCAGTTCCAAGGAAAGAAGTATCACACCGCAAACTGGCCAGAAGATGCCGCTCTTGAAGGCAAGCGTGTAGGGGTTATCGGCACGGGCTCCACAGGCTGCCAAGTGATTACCGCAATCGCGCCCACAGTCGGGCACCTCACTGTTTTTCAGCGATCGGCACAGTACACCGTGCCTGTTGGAAATGGCCCGCTGAGCCGTGAGGCGATCGATGGCGTCAAACGTAATTACGATGCTATCTGGAAGCAGGTCAGAGATTCGCGCTTGGCCATGGGCTTTGAAGAAAGCGCCTTGCCAACCATGAGCGTTTCTGCCGAAGAGCGTGAGAAAATCTTCCAGAGCGCTTGGGACATCGGTGGCGGGTTCCGCTTCATGTTTGAGACATTCGGCGATATTGCTGTCGACGAACAAGCCAACATTGCAGCTCAAGACTTCGTTCGCTCCAAAATCGCGGAGATCGTCAAGGATCCCGAAACAGCGCGCAAGCTCCAGCCACGCGAGCTCTATGCAAAGCGTCCCCTGTGTGACAGCGGTTACTATGCAACCTTCAATCGTGAAAACGTCTCGCTGGTGGATGTCAAAGCCAATCCCATTGATGAGATTACCAGCAAAGGCATTCGTACCGCTGATGGTGTTGATCATGAGCTAGATGTGCTGATTTTTGCCACGGGCTTCGATGCCGTCGACGGCAACTACAAGCGTATCGACATCCGTGGCCGTGACGGCCAAAGCATTAAGGATCATTGGAAAGACGGCCCATCTAGTTATCTGGCGGTGGCCACTTCCAACTTCCCGAACATGTTCATGATTCTCGGCCCAAATGGCCCTTTCACCAATCTTCCTCCAACCATCGAAACGGAAGTGGAGTGGGTTTCAGATCTGATCGGATTCATGGAAGAAAACGAGCTGGAGTGCGTAGAGCCAGTCGAGGGCAAGGAACAGGAATGGAGCGAGATCTGCAGCGAGATCGCCAACCAGACGTTGTTCGCCAAGACCGACTCCTGGATTTTCGGAGCGAACATTCCGGGTAAACCCAACTCCGTTTATTTCTACATGGGTGGGCTCGGGGCCTTCAGGGAAATCCTAGACTCCGTGAAGCGTGAAGACTATCGCGGCTTCAAATTCAAACCCGTTAAAGCATCTAACCAATACGCACAGCAAGGCCGTCACTGACCATCAAAGGTAATCAGGTACTGGCCTGCATGGTCAGTACGCTGATCCGATAGGTTTTTGTGCCTGTAGAAAATTGGAGATTAAGTAGTGGAACTCAAAAATCCGGAACTGTTTCGGGAGCACGCTTACATCGATGGTGAATGGTGTCATGCGGACAGTGGCAACAACATCACTGTCGTTAACCCATCCACCAGCGCCATCATCGGACAGGTTCCTAAAATGGGCCGCGTTGAAACGCGTCGCGCTGTCGAGGCGGCTGAACGCGCGCTGCCTGCATGGCGTGAACTTTCGGCGAAGGAGCGCTCTGCAAAGCTGCGTCGGTGGTATGAACTGATCATCGAAAACCAGCTCGATTTAGCTCGGATAATGACGCTTGAACAAGGAAAACCTCTGACTGAAGCTCAAGGCGAGATTGTTTTCGGTGCTTCGTATATCGAGTGGTATGCGGAAGAAGCCAAGCGTATCTACGGCGACATCATTCCGGGGCAGACCGATCGCCGACTGATGGTTCTTAAGCAACCGATTGGCGTTTGCGCAGCAATCACTCCGTGGAACTTCCCGTCCGCGATGATCACCCGCAAAGCTGGCCCAGCACTTGCCGCTGGCTGCACAATGGTAATCAAGCCGGCCTCTCAAACCCCCTTCTCGGCGCTTGCACTGGTGGCACTCGCTGAGCGCGCAGGCATACCTCGTGGTGTCTTGTCCGTGGTTACCGGGGCTGCCGCTGAGATCGCGGAAGAACTGACAAGTAATTCTGCTGTACGCAAGATTTCGTTCACCGGCTCGACGGAAATTGGTCGTGAGCTTATGGCCAAGTGTGCGTACGACATTAAGAAGGTGTCACTTGAACTCGGAGGCAATGCCCCTTTTATCGTGTTTGAAGATGCCGACCTGGATGCCGCGGTACAGGGGGCTATCGCTTCCAAGTTCCGCAACGCGGGCCAAACGTGCGTTTGCACCAACCGACTGTATGTCCATGACTCGGTTTACGAGGCTTTCGTTGGAAAACTCGCTGCCGCAGTGAATGACTTGAAAATCGGCGACGGTTTCGGCGACGGCGTTGTACTTGGCCCGATGATCGACGGCAACGCAGTCGCGAAGGTGCAGGAGCACATCGACGATGCGCTAGAAAAAGGTGCTCGCGTCGTAACAGGGGGAGGCTCGCATCAGCTGGGCGGAAACTTCTTCAAACCTACTGTTCTGGTAGATGTCCCGGACAGCGCACGAGTTTCGAAAGAGGAAACTTTCGGCCCTCTGGCGCCAGTGTTCCGCTTCTTCGAAGACGCTGATGTCATCCGTCGAGCAAATGATACGGAATTCGGCCTCGCAGCCTACTTCTATTCATCGAGTCTAAGTCGCGCCTTCCGTGTGGGTGAGGACTTGGAGTACGGAATAGTTGGCGTCAACACCGGAATCATCAGCTCCGAAGCAGCTCCCTTTGGAGGTATCAAAGCATCCGGTATCGGCCGCGAGGGCTCAAAATACGGTATCGAGGACTATCTGGAGATCAAGTATCTCTGCCTGGCGGGCATTTAGACGTCCGAACCGCTACAGCGCACATGCCTCATCTGGCTATACGACCAGATGAAGCATCTGCTTCAAATACCTGAATCAAATGACCTCTCCTAAAGCAACTGCGCGCCGGCGTTGCAGCTGTTCGGGCAGAGAGTGCTGTGTCGTGAAAATCATAAAAATAAGGGCTCACCGACATGAACATGAAATGGCAACTGCCTTTTGGCATGGGAATTTTTGCATGCATCATCAACTCGGCTACCGCATCCCAATGGGCAACGGGAGATTGGGGTGGTACGAGAAATCAGCTCCTCGACAAGGGGTACGACTTCACTCTTGATTACACCGGTGAGGCAGCATCCAACCTGCATGGTGGCTATAACCACGACAATACGGCACGTTACACCGCACAATGGGCGCTCGGTACGCACCTGGATCTGCAGAAGATATTTGGCTGGAATGCTGCTGATTTCAAATTGACCATTACCGAGCGAAACGGTAACAACTTGTCTAATGATCGCATTAGTGATCCTCGCACCGGCCAGCTGAGTTCGGTGCAGGAGGTTTGGGGGCGTGGCCAAACTTGGCGGCTCACTCAGATGTGGTATCGCCAGAAGTTTTTTGACAACGCATTGGACGTAAAAATTGGACGCATGGGGATCCAGGAAGACTTCAACAGCTTTCCTTGTGACTTCCAGAGTCTTTCGTTCTGTAGCTCTCCAATTGGCAACGTGGTCGGAGATATCTGGTACAGCTGGCCTGTGAGTCAGTGGGGCCTACGGCTTAAGTACAACGTGTATCCTGATGTGGCACTCCAGGTTGGTGCATTCGAGCAAAATCCGTCCTACCTGGAGACCGGAAACGGCTTCAAGCTAAGCGGAAGTGGATCCCAAGGAATGCTATTGCCAGTAGAGGCAGTATGGAGTCCAGAGTTTGGTAGCGAGAAGTTGGCAGGAGAGTATCGTCTCGGTTATTACTACAGTTCTGCGAGTGCAAATGATGTGTACGAAGATACCAATGGAAACCCTCAGGGCCTAACCGGACAACCCTTTAAATCACGTGGCAGCAAGCATGGCTGGTGGGTAATAGCCCAACAGCAGTTGACCCATCGCAACGGCGATCCAACCCGTGGCCTCTCGATATTTGCCAGCCTGACGTTCCCTGATCAAGCGACGAGTCCCATCGACAGTTATCAGCAGATAGGTGTCGTATACAAAGGCCCTTTCGATGTCCGGCCTGAGGACGACATCGGGCTCGGTTTTGCGCGGATCCATGTCAACGATGATGTTTCCAAACGACAGAACCAACTCAACACGGTAAGCGGCATCACCAGTTACGATGATCCCAATTTCGTCCCCATCCAGCGCACTGAGTACAACATGGAGTTGTACTACGGCGTTCATGTTACCGATTGGGTGACCATCCGCCCGAACCTTCAATATGTTCGTCACCCAGGTGGCGTATATGAGGTCGATAACGCCTTCGTCGCAGGTTTGAAGATTCAGGCCTCATTCTGATTTGACCTTAAAAACGCTTATCCCTCGGATGAATGCCCCTCAGGCTTACGATCCCGTGTGCCTGAGGATATTCAAGAAAAAAGGACTGCTATGAACAATGCTGAATCCCCACCATCTTGGTTCACGGGGCGCTTTTTGGCGCTCGCGATCTTTACAGTGCTTCTCGGGTTAAGCGGCGTCGTACTTGCTCTAGGAGGCATACGCCTGATTAGCCTAGGAGGATCCTGGTACTACTTACTGGTAGGGGTTGGCATGTGTGCATCTGCCGCTCTTTACCTACGACGCAGCTCTTCGGCTTCGTATCTCCTTGGCTTCATATTTTTGGCCACAGTCATCTGGTCTTTGTGGGAAGCAGGCTTGCAGTTTTGGCCACTGGTACCTCGACTGGCGCCATTCTTAGTTATCGGTCTGCTGGCGGCGCTGGCACACCCATTGGTCAGCCATGGCAGACTGGTCAAAACCAGTCGAATCCTGGCTGGTGTCTTCGCTCTCGGCCTCATCTGGGGTGGCTACAGGCTTTTTACTCCCCAAGGAACCGTTGATGCTACCGACACCTCGGTTGATCCTGTAGCAACCGCGGCTGAGCCCGAACCAGGCGAGGCATGGCAGTACTATGGACGGACGCCACGCGGCACGCGCTTTGCTCCAGCCACCCAGATCAACCGTGAAAACGTAGATAAGCTGAAAGTAGCCTGGACGTTCCACACTGGCGATCCTGCCAACAAGTTTTCCGAGAATCAGAACACACCTATCCAGGTCGGCGACACTCTCTTTCTGTGTACTCCAATGAACAAAATCTTCGCTTTGGATGCTGACACGGGTAAAGAAAAATGGAGCTTCGATCCAAAACCTGCAGATACTCAAACTTGGAATCGCTGCCGAGGTATCGCGTATTACGATGCCGCCGCAGTGGCCACCCCCCTCACCTCCCCATCATCTACGGTTGTTTCTAAGGCCAAGAATTCCAAAGAGGTCATCGGGCACGTAGATGCAATCTGTACGCGCAGAGTCGTGCTGACCACTATTGACGCTCGGCTCATGCAGGTCGATGCCGATACTGGTAAGTCCTGTGAAGACTTCGGAACAGGGGGAACAGTAGATCTCAAAGTCGGCATGGGTGAGATCAAAAAGGCTTACTACTTTCCCACCTCGACGCCTACAGTTGTCCAGGATCTAATCATTGTGGGCGGCTGGGTGTTTGATGGTCGTGCTGTAGATGAGCCTTCTGGGGTTCTTCGTGCCTTTAACGCAAACAATGGCCAATTGGTATGGGCGTGGGATTTGGGTAATCCCATGATCATTAAGCTTCCACCTGAGGGCGAGACCTATACACGCGGCACACCGAATGTCTGGTCGACCCCTTCGTTTGACGAAACGCTGGGGCTGATTTACGTGCCGACCGGTAACCAGGAACCAGACTTTTGGGGGGCACATCGCACGCCAGCTGCTGAAGAATTTTCGTCTTCTGTAGTGGCCCTAGAGCTGGCGACCGGACGAGTTCGCTGGAAATTCCAAACTGCCCATCATGACCTTTGGGATTATGACGTCCCGTCGCAGCCTGCCCTGTACGACCTTCCTGATGGTGCCGGTGGGAAAATCCCAGCGTTGGTTCAGCTGACAAAGCGGGGGCAAATCTTCGTTTTGGATCGTCGCAATGGTAAGCCACTAACAAAAGTCGAGGAGTTGCCTGTCCCCCAAGAACACCAACAGGGTGACTGGGTGAGCAAGACCCAACCCTACTCCACCGGAATGCCGTCAATTGGTAACGAATCGTTGAGTGAGAGGCGCATGTGGGGTGCCACCTTTTTTGATCAACTGGCCTGTCGGATAGCATTTCGTAAATTGCGCTACGAGGGTGAGTTCACTGCCCCGACTACTACTGCTAGCCTGCTATATCCAGGCTACTACGGAGGCATGAACTGGGGCAGCGCTTCCATCAATGAAGACAAAGGCTATCTTTTCGTCAACGACATCCGCATGCCACAAGTTGTAAAACTGATCCCTCGTGAACAAGTAGACCCAGCTCACCTGGTACCGGGACATGGTGTTGGCAGCATGTATCCAATGGAAGGAACGCCCTATGTTGTCGACCATTCATCGCTGAATTCTCCGCTAGGAATTCCTTGCAACGAGCCGCCATGGGGAACCTTCTCCGTGATTGACCTGAAGACCCAAAAACTTGTGTGGCAACGTCCGGCCGGGACAATTGCAGATACGGTGGTCAACGACGTCAAGGCCCGTCTCCCTATCCCTTTGGGAATGCCTACATTGGGAGGAGCGGTGAATACGGCTTCCGGTCTGGTCTTCTATGCTGCGACTCAGGATTACTTCCTGAGAGCCATGGACATCAAAACGGGTAAGGAACTTTGGAAGGGGCGTCTGCCTGTTGGCGCACAGGCTACTCCTATGACCTACGTTTCACCCAAGACCAATCGACAGTTTGTGGTTATCTCCGCGGGCGGTTCACGTAACTCACCCGACCGAGGAGACTATGTCATCGCCTACGCCCTTCCTGCGGGCGATTGAAGGCACGCTGAAATGGTGCTCGCTTCACCTTTTGCAAGTGGGCACCTTACGTAACATGTTTAACTCAAGCACGTAATTTCCCTACCCAAGGTCTTTACGTGCCTATGCTATCCAAATCCATCCTGTGAGATGTGGTGATCTCACTCCACGACCTCATGTGACAACTTCACCCCCCCTTTGCTCAGTGTGTAATGGAATTTGCGCGCATCGCGTCCGCGTACCTCATAGTCGTTCCACTTATGTGATTGCTATCCATGAGCGCCAGCTGAAGACCCCCTGCATAAGCTAGGCGGGTACCCGTCGATACGGCAGTAGTTGCCCGATCTCACTTGCTCGCTGCGTTAGCAGTCGCGTCAGCATATCGTTAAGATACGCTAACCGCTGACTCCCTCTGGAACACTAAAGGATCTAGGATGACCAAAGCTAATGGTGTGGACGTCGAAGCGTACATTAAGGGTGAGATGGTTCTGCACTTTAGTCATATTACGTTGACCCAAAGGCGCACCGATGACCCCATGGTTTTTTTCGGGCCTGGGCAAGTACATCTTGATAAGGGGCAGCTAAAGTACGTGGTCTACCATACCTCCACTTCTGATGAGGCGAATCGGCATATGGCGATGAGTTTTTCAGGACAGGCGGGAGAGCTGGTAAAAGAGCATTCCCTTTTCGATTTTGAGGGCGTGGATGTTGCGGGGAAAATATGGGCTGCCAAGGGAGTGGATACCTCGGGAGGCGACTACCGTTCTGATTTTTGTGTGGTCGGGGGGACTATTGAGTTTCTCAGCTCTCGGCACGCATGCTCCGGAAGCCGCCAGAGCACTCTTCACCAAGTGTATTTTGACGACCCTCACTTCCCTTCTCCTCGGTTGTCGATAGCACCTAGCTTGGAGTTCGTATGCGGCGAATCCACCGTCACCATCACCAAAGATGAGTCTGGATGCGATGTAACTGTGCTGAATGGCGAGCTCAGCGACGGGTTCGCAAAGGCAGTCGAGAAGGCATTGAATGTGCTTAGTGGCGTTCGTCTACAACTGGGGGTCGCTGAAAAAGTTTGGGAGGGCCATTCCACTGTCGAGCTCTACTCAAGGGATATTGAGCTAAGGATGGTCTGAAGTAGTTGTGTATTTCTGGCTGACTTCAGCCCCTGCCGATTTTAAAAGCGGCAAATCGATCAAAAACGCTCAGATCACCCGCTTATTTCTGTGTTTTTAGCCGCCGCGAGCACCTCGCGGCAGCCATTTCCCACATTACAGGCGCACCTCTCCTGCATTCGCCAGTAAATGTCGGCGCGCCATCCACAGGTTCGACAGCGCGAACAGCGTCACCAGTTGCGCCGTGTTCTTCGCCAGACCACGGAAGCGCACCTTCACATAACCGAACTGGCGCTTGATCACCCGGAACGGATGCTCGACCTTGGCTCGTACCTGAGCCTTGGCCTTCTCAATCTTGCGCGCGGCTTTGTACAAAGCACTGCGCTTATCAAGCTTCTTGTAAGTACTACGGCGGGCGGCGATCTGCCAGATGACCTCCCGGCCTTCATGTTCAGGGCGTTTCTCGACGCCGGTGTAACCCGCGTCGGCACCGACCATGTTCTCATCGCCGTGCAGCAGCTTATCGACCTGGGTGACATCGGCCACGTTGGCCGCCGTGCCCACCACGCTGTGCACCAAGCCCGACTCATCATCGACACCGATGTGCGCCTTCATGCCGAAGTAGTACTGGTTACCCTTCTTGGTCTGATGCATTTCCGGGTCGCGCTTACCGTCCTTGTTCTTGGTCGAACTCGGCGCATTGATCAGCGTGGCATCGACGATCGTGCCTTGGCGCAGCGACAGCCCTCGGTCGCCCAGATAGCCATTGATGACAGCCAAGATGCCGGCGGCTAGTTCGTGCTTCTCCAGCAAACGACGGAAGTTGAGGATGGTGGTTTCATCGGGGATACGCTCCAAGCTCAGCCCCGCGAACTGGCGCAGGATGGTGGTCTCGTACAGCGCCTCTTCCATCGCTGGATCGCTGTAACCGAACCAGTTTTGCATCAGGTGCACGCGCAGCATCGCCATCAGCGGATAGGCCGGACGACCGCCTTCACCCTTGGGATAATGCGGCTCGATCAAGGCAATCAAACCCTTCCACGGCACCACCCGATCCATCTCGATCAGGAACAACTCTTTGCGGGTTTGTTTGCGCTTACCGGCGTACTCGGCGTCAGCGAAGGTCATCTGCTTCATGGGGAAACTCAGCGGGTGGAATCCGGGTATTTTGCCAAAATCTGGAAGTCTTCTTCAGAGTTTCCCTAAGTAACCAACAGCTCTTTCCCCCTGTTGAAATCCCCTTCAGATGCGCGTCTGATTTTTTTGGAGCAATTTTTAACCTGCTTGTTGGTTTTTTTGAGCAGGACGGAGCGGTCTTCTACGACAACTGGAACAAGCTAAACAGGGCATGGCAAGCGGGCTTGGAGTCGACCGCCCTGAACGTGAGCGTGTGTATAGAAGGCGTGCTCAAAGCATATTTTGAGGCGCTTGGCACTGATGGCGATTTCGCCGAGCTGTCCAAGCGCGCTGTACCCGCAGTCATGCGCCTGGATATAGATGAACGTGTAAAAAGCCTGCTTCGCTCCTGCCTTGGCGGCTCCGGTAACTTCAAGCCTAAGACAGCACTTCGTGCCCTTACACAGTCCGGCGAAATTAGCCCTGAGCTTGCGGGTAAGTGGAACAAGCTCAGAAGTGAAACAGCACACGCAGTGGTTGCCAGTGAAGCTCGGGAGGACTGGCAAAGAATGGTGGATCTGACGTTTGCCAACATCAAACTGTTCTACGAAATCCTTTTCTCGATCGTGGGCTACACAGGCGAACGAATCGACTACGAAAGTCGTGGCTTTCCATCTAGGTTGCCTTCGTCAAGGATTTGCGAGATGGATCAAGCCGAGGAGTGATTGCTGCACTGCGAACGGGATGCAGGATGCAGGATACGGGGTGCTGAACTGCTACCCGATGTCGACTTTTTAGAGATGCTGTACCGCGCTTGTAATCTGACAAACGCGGCACATCTTCCGCTTAGGATTGAATCTCTTTAATCATATTGCGTGCGATGATCACCTGCTGAATTTGGGTCGTACCCTCATACAGGCGGAACAAGCGCACATCTCGATAGAATCGCTCGATGGCGTACTCACTGACATAGCCCGCGCCGCCATGGATCTGCACGCAACGATCCGCTACACGACCACACATTTCCGTGGCGAACATTTTCGAGCACGACGCTTCGGTGCTGACATTCAAGCCCTGGTCGCGCTTACGCGCGGCATCCAGAACCATGCAACGGGCCGCATAGATCTCCGCCTTGCTGTCAGCCAGCATCGCCTGGATTAGCTGGAACTCGGCAATCGGTTTACCGAATTGCTTACGCTCTGTAGCGTAGCGCAGCGCATCATTCAACATACGTTCGGCAGCACCGACGCTCAGCGCGGCGATATGCAGGCGTCCTTTGTCCAAGACCTTCATTGCAGTCTTGAAGCCTACGCCCTCAACTCCACCAATCAACTGAGTCGCCGAGACACGGACATCGTCAAATATGACGTCACAGGTGTGAGCCCCCTTCTGACCCATCTTGTGATCCGGTTTTCCTAGGGTCAGTCCTGGAGTGCCACGCTCGACAATGAAAGCACTGATACCACCGGCGCCTTTGATGTCAGGATTGGTGCGAGCCATCACTGTGAAGATGCCGGCATGCGGTGCGTTGGTGATGAAGCGCTTGGTGCCATTGACAACGTAGGCATCACCATCCCTAACCGCGGTCGTTTTCAATGAAGCAGCATCAGAACCAGCGTCAGGTTCGGTCAAGCAAAACGAGCTGAGCAGCTCACCACTCGCCAGCTTCGGCAAAAAATGTGCTTTCTGCTCATCGGTGCCATCGATGAGAATACCGATGGAGCCGATACCGTTGTTCGTGCCGATGTAAGACCGGAAAGCAGGTGAAGTGCGACCAAGTTCGAAGGCAATATTGACCTCCTCCTCCATGGTCACCCCTAGACCGCCGAACTCCTCAGGGATGGTCAAACCAAAGAGGCCCATCTCTTTCATCTGCTGGACGATATCGCCAGGAATGGCGTCCGTCTCTGCTACTTCATTCTCGCGCGGTATCAGCTCGTGTTCGACGAACTGGCGGATCGAGTCCAACAGAATAGTGAGAGTTTCTGGGTCGCGAATCATATGCACTCCTCATTGCCCAACTGCGGGCTGACCAGGCGCACTGCCGCAACCCGCATCACTACGGAGCGGCGGCGCCGATGTTATTAACCATGTTGACCAGGCGGGGCCCGATGTCATCTTCAAGCTTTTCACGGGGGAGCTGGAAGCTAGGCCCGCCGCAGTTAAATGCCAGCAATCCGAACTGTGGGTGCATCAATGGAACCGCGACAGAATTCACGTCTCGATGCCATTCACCAATCGATAGGCAGTACCCGTAATCAGCGTAATCTCTAAAGGCTCGTTCCAAACCTTTGCGTAATGCCGGCCAGCTATCCGCTTCTCGCTGACGGATGTGCTCCAACAAAAATTCTCGCTCGTTCTCGGGCATCGCGGCTAAACAGGCGCGGCCAACAGAGCTTTGAGCCATTGGCAGATAACTGCCAATTTGACGACGCATCGTCATGTTTCCTTGTCCCTGAACTACGTCCAGGTAAACCATTTGTAGCCTGTCTCTTGCAGCCATGGCGACGGCCGCTTTCGCGTGGTTTGCCAACTGTTCCATCAGCGGATGTGCAACTGCCCGTATTGATAAATTCGAGAGCAGTCCATATCCAAATCCCAGTACACCCACGTCCAACTGATACTTCCCTGAGTGCATCTCTCGTTTGAGATAACCCAGGCGCATCAATGTATTGGTCAAGCGAGTGACCGTTGGCTTCGGCAGCCCAGTTTTCTTGGCAAGCTCCTGATTGCCGAGAATGTTTTCTTTCGGCGTGAAGCAGCGGAGAAGCTCTAGCCCACGTGCTAGAGCAGTAACGAACTGACCACTTGCCTCCTCATCCGAACTGGAAACTCCATGGGTCAGCACACCCTTTTCCAAAATAACCAAGTCGTTCTGGTGGACATCGATTCCACCCTCATCACCTTCCGTCACCTTGGGGTGCATGTTAGGACTCCTTTTTTCAAAAAATCAAGAAAATAAAATCGTGTTTCGTATAGTGAAACTATACCAGAAAGCAAACAACCCCATCAACAGATTGCCTGTTCATGCAGAAAAGCCCAGCTTTTACTAGAAATAACGATAATTCCAACAGACGGCTGTTTACACGATTAGCCAAGCAGCTCTATGATTTTAAGGAAAGTGGTATCGTATTTCGTATAGCGAAACACACGTATTAGGAGGTCGCATGAGTACACAGGTCACCGATGACGTCCAAGTTGAGATTCTGGATAACGGCGTTGCATCAGTGCGAATCAACCGCCCCGAAGCACGTAACGCTCTCAACACCTCAGTCCGGCAATCCCTCGCTGAACATTTCCAGGCGCTTGCTGTAGATGCTCGAGTGCGTGCGATCGTACTCACAGGTGGTGAGCAATGCTTCGTAGCCGGCGCAGACATCCGTGAGTTTGCAGAAGCTCGGCCTGTTGAGATGTACCTGCGACATACCGAACTGCTTTGGGGCGCAATCAGCAGCTGCCCAAAGCCGATCATCGCAGCTGTAAACGGCTTCGCCCTAGGCGGCGGCTGCGAGCTTGCTATGCACTGCGACATGATCATCGCCGGTGAGTCCGCTCGATTTGGTCAACCGGAAGTAAAACTCGGCCTCATGCCTGGTGCCGGCGGCACTCAACGACTCATCAGGGCTGTAGGAAAGTTCCAGGCCATGCGTATCGCGTTGACGGGGTGTCTGATCAAAGCTCCTGAGGCGCTAAGCATCGGCTTGGTCAGCGAAGTTGTCAGCGATGAGCAAACAATCGGTCGGGCCCACGAGCTGGCTGCCGAAATTGCAGCCCTTCCACCCCTGGCCGTCGCCCAGATCAAGGAAGTGATGCTTGCAGGGGCAGACCTTCCACTCGAAGCAGCACTTATTCTTGAGCGCAAAGCCTTCCAGCTGTTGTTCGATTCACACGATCAGAAGGAAGGCGCAGCTGCCTTCCTGGAAAAGCGCACCGCAGTGTTTAAAGGGGAGTGACAGAAATGACGCATGGCATTGAGCGAATGGGTGTTGTAGGTACCGGCGTGATGGGCGCAGGAATTGCGCAGATTGCGATTCAGGCAGGTATCGAGGTTCATCTGTTCGACGCGCGAGAAGGTGCTGCGCAGTCGGCCAGAGAAGGACTGACAAAGACACTCGGGAAGCTCGCTGAGAAAGGCAAGATCTCGGAGCAGGAGGCACGTACTGCGCTGGAACGTCTTCACGTCGCCGAGTCGCTCGGTTCCCTCCAAGACAGCCAACTGGTGGTCGAAGCCATTGTTGAGCGTCTCGATGCAAAGCAGGCCCTGCTTTCAGACCTCGAAAGCCTCGTCAGCGAGAGCTGCATTTTGGCATCAAACACGTCTTCACTGTCGATCACCAGTATTGCTCGCGGCTTGAAGCATCCGGAGCGAGTTGCGGGATTCCATTTCTTTAATCCCGTGCCACTCATGAAAGTGGTCGAAGTAATTGACGGCTTAGAGACTGATCCTCAAGTAGGTGATCGACTACAAGCACTCGCATTGAACATGGGGCATCTTGGAATCCGCGCCAAGGACACACCAGGTTTCATCATCAACCATGCTGGCCGGGCCTATAGCACCGAAGCGCTGCAAATCATGAAAGAAGCCGTCGCTGAGCCTGCGGACATCGACCGCGTTCTGCGAGATGGGATGGGCTTCAGAATGGGGCCGATGGAATTGTTCGACCTGACGGCTCTTGATGTTTCACATCCGGTGATTGAATCGATCTACAACCAGTTCTATCAAGATCCTCGGTACCGTCCATCCACACTGACCCGTCAGATGCTAGAGGCTGGCTTCGTGGGGAGAAAGGTAGGCCGCGGCTTCTATACCTACCAGGCCGGCCAGATGGTGAACCCTCCAACCGCTCAACCCGTTCCGACAGTGACATCTATGCCGTCGTTTTGGGTGGGTGCGGAAAACGAGGCAGATCGCTCGAAGCTGGTCATTTTACTTGAGCAGCTTGGGGCTGAGGTTGAACAGGCTGAAAGACCTTCTCAGACAGCACTGTGCCTGCTAGCACCCTATGGTCTTGATGCCACTGCCGCTTGCGCCCAATTCGGCACTGAACCAGCACGCTCTATTTGCATTGACTTGATTATTGACCTGCAGCGTCATCGCTGCCTGATGCAGTCACCAGCGACAGCGAAGGAAGTGCGCGAAGCCGCACATGCCCTCCTCACACGTGATGGTGTCGGGGTAACCGTGATCAATGACAGTGTTGGGTTCATTGCTCAACGCGTTCTGTCCATGGTCGTCAATCTCGGCAGCGATATTGTTCAGCAGCGCATCGCGTCTGTTGATGACCTGGATGAGGGTGTACGCCGTGGCCTTGGATACCCATTGGGCCCATTGGCTTGGGGGGACTCTCTGAAGCCTAAGCGCATTCTCACCATCCTCGAGCGAATCACCAAACTCACCGGCGATCCACGCTACCGCCCAAGCGGCTGGCTACGTCGTCGCGCGGATCTCGGCTTGTCCCTTCGCCACGCCGAACCTGCTTCGGTTTGATGCTCAAACTCATCTAGTTAGGAAATCAATCATGCTAAACGCATATCTGTATGGCGGTGTACGTACTCCATTCGGGCGCCACGGTGGCTCACTGGCAAAAGTTCGTCCTGACGACTTGGCTGCGCACGTTATTCGCGAACTGTTAAATCGACTAAACGTTCCGGGTGAGGCCATTGAAGATGTCATCCTCGGTAACACCAACCAAGCGGGTGAAGACAGTCGAAATATCGCTCGTCATGCGGCGCTACTTGCAGACCTGCCTGTCACCGTCCCAGGTCAGACCGTCAACCGACTGTGTGCCAGTGGCCTCGCCGCAGTCATCGACGCAGCTCGCGCTGTGAGCTGCGGCGAAGGTGACTTGATCATCGCTGGCGGCACTGAAAGCATGTCGCGCGCACCGTTCGTGATGGCAAAAGCGGAGGCTGCTTACACTCGTGATTTCACAGTTTTCGACAGCACCATCGGCGCCCGCTTCCCCAATCCGAAAATCATTGAAGCCTTCGGTAACGATACGATGCCGCAGACTGGCGACAACGTCGCTGCCGAATATGGAATCACTCGTGAGGAAGCCGATCGATTCGCCGCGGCATCCCAGGCACGGTATGAGGCCGCTCGCCAAGCCGGCTTTTTCGATGACGAGATCGTCGCGGTTTCGGTGCCGACTGGTCGTAAAACTCCTCCGCTGATTGTCGACCGTGACGAGCACCCTCGCCCATGCTCCGATATGGCAGCTCTGGCAAAACTCAATCCGCTAGCTCCAAACGGGGTAGTCACAGCTGGTAACGCCTCCGGCGTCAATGATGGTGCTGCCGCGCTACTTATTGGCTCAGCCGAAGCAGGTGAGCGCTACGGGCTCAGACCCATTGCTCGTCTCTTATCTGCAGCAGTAGTCGGTGTAGAACCGCGCATCATGGGCGTTGGCCCAGTTGAAGCGGTAAAGAGGGCGGTGCAGCGCGCCGGACTGACCTTGGATGAAATGGACATCATCGAGATCAACGAAGCCTTCGCCTCGCAGGTCTTGGGTTGCTTGAAAGGACTGGAAATCGCTTTCGATGACCCACGTGTAAACCCTAATGGTGGTGCCATCGCGGTAGGTCATCCGCTGGGCGCATCCGGTGCTCGTTTGGCGCTGACTGTAGCCAGAGAGCTGCAGCGTTCGAACAAGCGATATGCAGTCATCAGTCTGTGCATTGGTGTAGGCCAAGGCTTGGCTCTGGTCATTGAGCGTCTGTAATCAATTATGGAGGATCATGATATGGGTGCGTTGAAAGGTTACCGTGTACTCGACCTCAGTCGCGTACTGGCCGGCCCGTGGTGCGGCCAAATACTCGCTGACCTCGGAGCTGAGGTCATTAAGATCGAACGCCCAACCGTCGGTGACGATACCCGGGGTTGGGGGCCTCCATTCATGAAGAATGAAGATGGCTCCGACAGTGATGAAGCATCGTATTACCAATCTGCGAACCGCAACAAATACTCGGTCGCGGTCAACATCGCCACTAAAGAAGGTCAGGAGATCGTCCGGGCCCTCGCCACTGAGTGCGATGTGCTTATCGAGAACTACAAAGCGGGTTCATTGGAAAAATACGGACTCGACTACAAGAGCCTTTCGGAACTTAATCCCCAGCTCGTGTATTGCTCCATCACTGGATTTGGGCATACCGGCCCTCGTGCAGAGGAGCCAGGCTATGACTTCATCATCCAGGGCATGGGTGGATTGATGAGTATCACCGGCGAAAAGGATGGGGTGCCGGGTGCAGGCCCTCAAAAAGTCGGGGTCGCCGTGGCCGACGTCATGACTGGCCTCTATTCCACGATTGCTATCCAAGCTGCGCTGATCTCGCGCCAAAGCACGGGCCGCGGGCAACATTGCGATATGGCACTTCTGGATGTTCAGGTCGCCGCTCTGGGCAACCAGAGTCAGAACTACCTGAGCACTTCCAAATCTCCAGGCCGCCAAGGCAACGCCCATGTGAACATCGTGCCTTACCAGGTGTTCTCGGCCAAAGATATGGACTTCATTATCGCTTGTGGAAACGACAGCCAATTTGTCGCGCTCTGTAACGCTATTGGCAAGCCGGAATTGCTATCCGATTCGAGATTCACCAGGAACGCTGACCGGGTGCGTAACAGAGAAGCGATTGTTCAAATCCTTGCCGAGCACTTCCTCAACGACAGTGCCGACAATTGGGTATCGCGCATTCACTCTGTGAAGGTACCAGTTGGAGTGATCAACGATATTGGCCGGGCTCTCAGCGAACCCCAGGTACTGGCTCGCAACATGCTGGTCACCCTGCCCCACAAGCAAAATTCTGCATTCCAGATGGTGGGTAGCCCAATCAAACTTTCTCACACGCCAGTGCAACACGTACGACCAGCTCCTCGACTGGGCGAGCATACCAATCAGGTACTCAGAGCTGCACTGGGAATGGATGACGCACGCCTCAGTGCGCTGACTGCACAAGGCGTCATCGAACAGTTCGCCGAAGATTAATCAATTGGGTCGGAGCTTTTAATTCCGACTCCACTGGATAAGAAAATGAAGATCCTCGTAAGCATCAAACGCGTTGTGGATTACAACGTCAAAGTCCGTGTCAAGGTGGACAATTCCGGCGTCGATCTTGCCAATGTCAAGATGTCGATGAACCCGTTCTGCGAGATCGCCGTGGAAGAAGCCGTACGCCTGAAAGAGAAAGGTGTTGCGACTGAAATTGTCGTCGTCTCCGTCGGCCCGTCCACCGCTCAAGAGCAACTGCGCACTGCGCTGGCTCTGGGTGCCGACCGTGCCATCCTCGTAGAATCCGCTGAAGATCTGACTTCCCTGGCCGTTGCCAAGCTGTTGAAGGCCGTTGTCGACAAGGAACAGCCACAGCTGGTGATCCTGGGCAAGCAAGCTATCGACAGTGACAACAACCAGACTGGCCAGATGCTGGCGGCACTGAGCGGCTACGGTCAGGGCACCTTCGCCTCCAAAGTCGAAATCAGCGGCGACAGCGTAGCTGTTACCCGTGAAATCGACGGCGGCGCGCAGACGGTTTCCCTGAAACTGCCGGCCATCGTCACCACCGACCTGCGTTTGAACGAGCCGCGCTACGCGTCTCTGCCAAACATCATGAAAGCCAAGAAGAAGCCTCTCGAAGTAGTGACTGCGGACGCTTTGGGCGTTTCCACCGCCTCCACCAACACAACCTTGAAAGTCGAAGCGCCTGCTGCACGCAGCGCGGGTATCAAGGTCAAGTCGGTGGCTGAACTGGTCGAGAAACTGAAAAACGAAGCGAAGGTAATCTAAATGACTATCTTGGTTATTGCTGAACACGACAACAAAGCAGTGGCCCCGGCCACACTGAACACTGTTGCTGCCGCTGCCAAGATTGGCGGTGACATCCACGTGCTGGTTGCAGGTCAAGGCGCTGGCGCCGTGGCTGAAGCCGCGGCGAAAATCGCTGGCGTGGCTAAAGTGCTGCTGGCCGACAACGCTGCCTACGCGCATCAGCTGCCGGAAAACGTTGCGCCGCTGGTAGCAGAGCTGGGCAAGGGCTACAGCCACATCCTGGCTGCCGCCACTTCCAACGGCAAAAACATCCTGCCGCGCGTTGCCGCTGCACTGGACGTTGACCAGATCTCCGAGATCATCTCGGTAGAAAGCGCTGACACCTTCAAGCGTCCGATCTACGCCGGTAACGCCATCGCTACCGTTCAATCGAACGCTGCGGTCAAGGTGATCACCGTGCGTGCCACCGGTTTCGACCCGGTTGCTGCAGAAGGCGGTTCGGCTGCCGTTGAAGCCGTTGCTGCTGCTCACGACGCTGGTATCTCCAGCTTCGTCGGCGAAGAACTGGCCAAGTCCCATCGTCCGGAACTGACCGCTGCCAAAATCGTCGTTTCCGGCGGCCGCGGCATGCAGAACGGCGACAACTTCAAACACCTGTACGCCCTGGCCGACAAGCTGGGCGCTGCCGTCGGTGCTTCGCGCGCCGCGGTCGACGCAGGTTTCGTACCCAACGACATGCAGGTCGGTCAGACCGGCAAGATCGTTGCACCACAGCTGTACATCGCGGTCGGTATCTCCGGCGCGATCCAGCACCTGGCCGGCATGAAAGACTCCAAAGTGATAGTGGCGATCAACAAGGACGAAGAAGCGCCGATCTTCCAGGTGGCCGATTACGGCCTAGTCGCCGATCTATTCAACGCAATCCCCGAGCTAAGTGATGTCTTTTAGATACACGGTTTGTAGGGAGGAAAAATCCTAACGCTCATATGGACGAACTCCATATGGAACCGGATTATGCACGCCAATCAATAGTCCTACTCCCACCTAGCAGGTAATTTAATGCAAAAGACACCTATGACCTGCAAACCAAAAAACAGTCAAGTTCTGACGGGACTCGAAGGATTAGGAATGAACATGCAAATGTAGTTTTTTAGAGTGCCCAATCGGATGCGATGCGATGCGAGTCGCCTGCAGCAAAAGTTCGTAGCAAATTAGTAAGCCACACACCCCGTATGAGTATGATTTTTACGATGGAAATCGCCTCATGGCATTGCCCTTTTCAAAGCGATCCTGAACGGAACCATAATAGATGCGTGTTTTGAGCAAAGAACAAACCAACCAAAAGCTGTGCACTTTGAAAACGGCGGCGGCTGACCTGTTTTCCTCTATCGGCTATCACGCAGTTAGCTTGAGAGACCTTGCAAAAGAGATAAATCTTAGCCCTGGCGCAATCTACAACCATATCGACAGCAAGCAGGATCTGCTATTTACACTGACTGATGAAAGCTTTAATCAACGGATTCATTTACTCACGCAAGAAATCTCGCACTCAGTAAATAACGGATCATCAGCGCTGGATGCCATCACTCAAGGATTTATCACTCATTCCTCCAATGGCAAGCTCGGCATAGCCCTTGCCATGCGGGAGTTATCCAGCTTTAACCCGTCACAACGTTCTGAAATCCAAAGGCTTATTAACATAGAAAATAGCATTATCGCGCAAAGTCTAGCGACGGAGTTTAATATTGATCTGTCGGCCGAGCCCCTGCTAACTGAGGCCGCTAGAACTCTAACAGAGTTAATGGATGGGTATTTTTTTGCTCAACAACTAAATGTTTCAAAAAACCCCACGTTTCTCTTTTCAGCTATCCGTGCCAGTGCAACAACGCTACTGACCACTTTATTGAAAGAGAAAATCGCTTCCGCCATCACCAGCCATTAAGCGCCACTGTGGAAAAGATGCAGCAGTCCACGAAAGTGAAACATTAGAATCGATTTAAGTCTTACCTAATAAAACAGGCTTTTGAGCCATCCGTTAGGCCTCTTGAATCCGTTGTGTGAAATATGCCCAATGTGAAAGCGACGTGGAAGTTTGTCCTTGGGTTCTCTAATTTGTCGCAACAAGCGACACCATTTCATGCCAAATCAAGCGCAAATCTGTTCACGCAAGACGTGAAGTCATGAATTCCACAAACGCCTTGATTTTAGGTAGGGGTTGACGGCTTGACGGCCACAAGATGCAAAAGGTGCGATGGTCTTTAACATATCGTTCGAGCACTGGTACCAGCCGCCCATCAGCAATGAGATTTTCCACGTAGAAATCTGGAAGACAGGCAATGCCGCATCCCGCTTCCGCCATGGAAAGCAACGGATCGATAGCGTTAGCTGCGGCTGTATTAGGCAAGTCGACATTGAGCATTTGTCCTCGGGATACCAGCGGCCAAGGATCCAGCTTTCCGGTAGAGGGATATCGATAGCGTAGGCAAGAATGACTGCTGAGGTCGCTTGGTCGGGATGGAGTACCACGCAAGGCAAGATATTCTGGCGACGCCACCAAACGATGGCTATAACCGTGGAGTTTTCGCATCACCAAGCGAGAGTCCACTAGCTCACCGATGCGCATTACCGCGTCAAAGCCCTCTTCAATGACGTTCACCAAACGGTCGCTGAACTCGAGCTCCAATTCGACTTCTGGATAGGTCTGCTGAAAGGCGATCAGGTGAGGCATTAGCCTGGTGCCAAGCTGCGGCAGTCCTAGCCGCAATTTTCCCTGCGGCTTGCCTGAAGCTTGAGTGAGTTCACTCTTGGCAACCTCGAACTCGGAAAAAATTCGATTACATCGCTCAAGGAACGACTCTCCTTCCGCGGTGAGTGTTATTGCGCGGGTAGATCGATGAAACAGCCTCACGCCTAACTCTTCTTCTAGACGCGCGACTGCTTTGCCAACCGCGGAGGATGAAACGCCCAGCCTTCTCCCCGCCTCCGTGAAACTGCGAGTTTCTGCGGCTCGGACGAAAGCGCCAAGTGCGCCGAAGTGATCCATATCCCAACCTCCTATTTAAGCATTTAATTCCTAAATGTTCGGAATTCTATCCTATTTTTCATCTGATGGTTCCAGCTTATAGTCGGCGCCATCAGCACCTTTACACGGCCAAGCACAGATGCAACAAGCATCTCTCAATCGAGACTAAGCCAAATGACAGTCATGCCCTCACCTCCCGCATTGCCTGATGAGCTCATAAGTCACCCAGGCTATGCCCGTGTGTTCCAACCAGGCCACCTCACCTTTGGCTTCATCGCACCATTAGAAAGCTACCCTGATAGTCCCGGGCCCACTCTCGAAGACCATGTCGAGATGGCACAGAAGGTCGATGACGCGGGATTCTCCTCAATATGGCTGCGTGATGTTCCTTTCTATGACCCAAATTTCGGGGACGTAGGTCAAATTCTGGATCCGCTTGTGTACGCCGGATATCTAGCTGCCGTAACAGGGAGAATTACGATAGGAACGGCCGGCATCGTTCTTCCATTACGTGATCCGCTGATTGTTGCAAAACAGGCCGCCAGCATTGATCAGTTGCTAGGAGGTCGATTTATTCTTGGGCTTGCAACGGGTGACCGCCCTATTGAGTACCCGGCATTCGGCATAGATTTTGACACTCGTGCCGATCGATTCCGCGATTCGCTGGCCGTCATTCGCGCCGCAACGGAACAGCGTTGGGCCATGCATTGCTCGCTGTTTCATGGCCAACTGAACGGTGCACTGGATTTAGTTCCCAAGCCGGTCGGGGCACGCTTACCTACAGTTGTGATCGGACACTCGGGGCAGTCACTGGAGTGGATCGCCGCCAACACTGACGGCATTCTTTCGTATACCGCAAACCCCGCATCAATTCCCCAGATCATTCAGCGCTGGCGCGCCGCGTGTGGCACCAACGGCTACAAGCCCTACGGCTACGGCACTCTATTCGAGCTGGAACGCGATCCCAATTTTCCCATCCAGCCAGGACGAGTTCTTCGTGCAGGACGGAACACACTGATTGAGCTTTGGAAGCGACAACAGGAAGAAGGTGTTGGACACGTCGCCTTGCACTTCAAACCACAGCGCCGGCATGCCTCTGAAGTAATCGATGAGTTGGCTGAATACGTTTTGCCTCACTTCCCGAGCTTGTCGTTACCCATCACTAAAACATTGGCCGAGACGCAACGATGAAACACCCACTTCACCACATGGACTTCATTTTTCAGACGGCTATCGGTACATACCCGCTTGCGGCTCAGTGCGAGATGCTCGTAGAAACCGGATACCAGGGTCTGACTATGTCCGCTTGGAGTAAAGATCTGAAATCAATTCCGCTTATCAAACCGAAGTGGGGCCTGGATGTCGGTGCGGTCTACCTGATCTACAGGGAAGGTCTGGAGTCGTTCGTAACGAACATCTTCGAAACGATTGAAGGTTGTACGACTATAGAGTTGGCGTTGCATTCTGGCGATGAAGTTACAGATCTAGACCGAAGAATGCTGGAGCGCTTGCTCCCCATTTGTGAGCGCCGTGGGCTGGAGATCGCCCTATATCCGCACGCTCGGTACGGTATGCAAACTACTTCGCAGGCAGTGGCTTTGTGCGAGGAATTCAAGCACTCGCGACTAAACATTGTTTTTAACGGCTACCACTGGTACGCCAATCAGGAAAAAGCTCTCGAACAACGTCTTGACGCCGTTTGGCCATGGCTCAAACAGGTCAACATCGCGGGCTCAAGGCGCTCGCCGCTGGGCTGGGGCGGCTTGGCAACTATTGAACCCCTGGACGAAGGCGAAATGGATAATTTCGTGTTGATGGGTTCGCTCGAGAGGCGCGGTTTCGATGGCCGGGTTGGCGTTCTTGGCTGGGAAAGCATGGGGGGAGATGTATACGGCAATCTACGTCGTTCGATGAACGCTTTCCGCTCGATGGAGCAACGATTGGCTGCTCACCCCGAATGGGCTGTTTTGACTGAGCTGCCCTACTAAACGCGGAACGTAATTACATGACACACGCCATTCATGCGCTTGATTCCTTCTTTTACTCGTCAATGGGTATCTACGCATTTCAAACACAATGTGAAATGTTGGCTGAGCTGGGTTATGACGGAATCACCGTCGCGGCCTGGGGCGGTACCCCTTACACCGACTTGACTTTGCTGCCCAGCGTCAAAGCCAACCACGGCCTCAAAGTAGAGGCGCTGTATCTGGTTCTTCATGAAGGGCGCAATGATGATCTTGTGCGCCGGATCATGGAGTCAGTGGAGGGCGTAGAACTCATCGAGCTCGCCATACAGACCTCTGTTAATGGCGTACCTGCGATTCTGCGAGTCATCGAATCTTTATTGCCGATCGCAGAACGCAGAGGTCTCAAAGTCGCCCTCTACCCGCATCTACACCATGTCACGCAGACCACCACGCAAGTCGTGCAGATTTGCGAGCTGTTCAATCATTCGTGCCTAGGTGCTTCGTTCAACGGGTATCACTGGTACGCCAGTCAGGAAGGGAAGCTGGAAGAAACGTTGCAAGCGATGAAGCCCTGGTTGATGCAGGTGGTTACATCTGGCAGTGCCCTGTCGCAATTAGGTTGGGGTGGAGTCGCGACTATGGAACCCGTTGACAAGGGGGAGCTGGACAACTTTGCACTCATCGCAGCGCTCAATCGTGTTGGATATAGCGGAAGCATTGGCGTGCTTGGATGGGATTACGGCGGAGACATCTACCTAAAACTGGAGCGCTGCTTGACGACGCTACGCGATATTGACCAACGCCTCGAACGGCATCCGACATGGGCTGACTTTCCGTTGAAATAGCCCCTGCCCTACCGAAAGAATTTACTCAGGAATTTCTCCATGACAGCGCTCTCTGTCCTTGATCTGATGATGGTCGGTGAAGGCAAAACATTCGCGGACACTCTCAATGACGCGGCAACCTTGGCAAAACATGTCGAGCAACACGGATACAAACGCTACTGGATCGCCGAACACCATGACTTGCCCGGCATTGCATCGTCTGCGACCACACTGCTGATTCAACACTTGGCCGCGGCGACCAGCACGCTGCGCGTCGGTGCTGGCGGCATCATGATGCCGAACCACTCACCACTCGTTGTGGCAGAGCACTTCGGCACCCTGGATACCTTGTTTCCCAACCGAATAGACTTGGGCATCAAACGAGCACCAGGATCTGCAGGGCCCGCTATTAGGGCGTTACGCGGTGACGCCTCTGAGCGTGACTTCCAACGTGACATCAAGCAACTGACCGATTACCTAGCTGACAATGGGAACCAACCTGTACGAGCCATACCAGGTAATCACAGTCTCCCACTTTGGTTGCTTGGCTCCAGCCCGCACAGTGCTGACCTGGCGGCAAAGCTAGGCCTGCCCTACGCATTCGCCTCTCACTTTGCACCACGGTTTCTATTAGAGGCGGTGAATCACTACAGGGCAACCTTCCGCCCATCAGCAGTGCTGAAGGAGCCTTACGTCATTGCGGGCGCAAATGTGGTCGCTGCACCTACACGTGCCGAAGCTGAATACATCGCCAGTTCCCATCGTAAATGGGTTTGCAACCTTTACTCCGGAAGACCTGGGCCTCTGCCTGTTCCCGAAGAAGGCTTTGCAGAGAAGATGTCGCAGCGGGATCATCACACTTTGGCAGAGGCAATGGCCTGTTCTGCAGTGGGAGATAAGGATGACGTTGGCAGTTGGCTTCGGGAATTCATTTCAACCACAAAAGCAGATGAAGTGATCATCGATGCACGGATTTACGATCCGCAGGCACGGTGCCGCTCATATCAGATTGCTGCCGAGTCCATCGCAGATCTGCTTGATTGAAGCGCTGGGGGACGAGCCGACCTTCAACTCGAGTTGCGCACCGTCCTCCAACTCACGCCCCTGCCAAGGAGATCGATTTATGTCAGTACGATCGGCCGTCTCGGCTGGCAAATCAGCACTAAATACAATGGGACTCGACTCATCCATACGCGCAGTGGCTCATCCTGTAAGACGCAATATCCTGGAATGGTTGAAAAGCCCTCAGTTGAATTTTCCTGACCAAGAATATGGTCAGGAGCTTGGGGTCTGCTTAGGGCAAATAATTGAGCGATGTGAGCTGTCACCGTCGACTGTGTCCAAACATGTGGGTCTGCTGCGCAGCTCCGGTTTACTCGAGTTTCAAAAGGTAGGTAACGCTATTTTTGTCAGAAGAAGCGAAGCGTCAATACAACACTTCAAAATGCTCATGACGGCTCAAATTAGCGTTAATTGACCTTATTCATTGGGTTTCAAACCATCAGTTTTTTCGAAAATACTGTCCCAATTATTAACCAGCACCGTACCTGAAGCTCTGGAGAATGCAGGCAAATTAGCCGTTGGGGCTCAGCACTCCATGGAATTGAAATCTCTCCAAACAGTCGTCGCCCTATCAGGGTTTACTCGACCTTTTCTCTGGCAACACCCCCAAGCAAACCGATAATAACGCTAGAGGCAGCGCAATCTGCCATAGCATCCGTTGTACAGCCGTCCGATGCACAACATGCGCCTTACGTCATTAGCGTCGTCGACGGTGGAGGAAACTTGATCTACTTGGAACGCGCAGACGGCGCTCCCAGCGGCATGAGGCCTCCATCATGAAGGCTCGTTCTGCAGCTAGTTACGGAGTAACGACGAAAATACTGGAACAGCAGATTGTTCAAGGCCATCCAGGCTTTCAGACCCTACCGGGCACACTGCCAATGGAAGGCGGAGTACCTGTAAGAATTGCAGGTGTTTTGGTGGACGCTGTAGATGTGGCATGAGGTCAGTCTTCCGACGATGGTGCCATAGCGGAGAAAGCGGCAGCAGATCTAACGAGAGCCGATTAAATATCGCAACATCTTTGGCCTTCGGCGAAATGATCGACGGATACACGAGGACAGCCCTAATTTCGCTCGAGGGGCAAACGAAATGGCGTCAAGGAACTTGACATGGCGCCAATTCCAAGCCCCGGCCATACACGCGTTTAGCCAGGTCATTTCTACTTTCCCATCCTCGCCTCCTCATGGGTTGTGAAACCCGCGCATGCCGGAGATCCACATCTGCAGAGTCCCGTCACTTAGTCGTCCCCTATGTACGCAACTTTCTAGATCCAGTTGATTAGAAACAAAACAGCGCGAGCTTGAAAACAAAATGTGCATTGTTGTACTCCCACCTTCACGCCTACGCTCATTCCAGCTGGCGCTACGTTCTGAATCCGCCCACCGCCATCATCTCGTCCTAAGGAATCATAGGCACGGCATGACACCTCTTAAGTCAGGAATGAAATGACGAAGCGGCTCATAGGTGAAATCTCGTTGCGGAAAAATGAATATACTCCCTACCAGTATTTTCATATACTCCCCCCCAGTACATGGATATACCCCCCACCAGTACCCGTATACACTTTCGTGTAGCACATCACTGGAGAGAAAAATGCCCCATTCACCTGAAGAAAAGAAACGCGTTCTGGCACGTGTTCGACGAGTAAGAGGTCAACTGGACGCATTGGAAGCAGCGCTCGAACAAGGGGCTGAATGCGGGCCCGTTTTGCAGCAAATCGCTGCGATGCGTGGTGCAGTAAATGGATTGATGGCAGGAGTATTGGAAGGTCATCTTAGGGAAGAGTTTTCGAATCTAGTAGATACGACCGAGGCTCAGCGGTCTTCGATTGATGAGGTCATTACTCTGGTACGCACATACCTGAAGTAACCCTTTTCAACACCGACACCGCGAAGGCAACCCCGGATCTTTTGAGTAATATCCAACGGAGACAACCCTATGAAATCTCGTGCTGCAGTTGCATTCGAAGCAGGTAAACCCCTACAAATCGTTGAGATCGACGTAGAGCCGCCTCGCGCTGGCGAAGTGCTGATCAAAATCACGGATACGGGCGTATGCCACACGGATGCCTTTACCCTTTCTGGTGATGATCCTGAAGGCTTGTTTCCTGTTGTGCTCGGCCACGAAGGTGCCGGTATCGTCGTCGAAGTCGGCGAAGGTGTAACGAGCGTGAAGCCAGGCGATCACGTTATCCCGTTGTACACTGCAGAATGTGGCGAATGCTTGTTCTGCAAATCAGGCAAAACCAACCTGTGTACTGCCGTACGCGCTACTCAAGGTAAAGGTCTGATGCCAGATGGCACCACCCGATTCTCGTACAACGGACAGCCGCTGTATCACTACATGGGTTGCTCGACCTTCAGTGAATACACCGTAGTTGCGGAAGTATCCGTCGCCAAGATCAATCCGGACGCTAACCCTGAGCACGTTTGCCTGCTGGGCTGCGGAGTAACAACCGGTATCGGCGCCGTGCATAACACCGCCAAGGTTCAGCTGGGCGACACCGTGGCTGTATTCGGCCTGGGTGGCATCGGATTGGCCGCTATCCAAGGCGCGCGTCAAGCCAAAGCGGGTCGGATCATCGCCATCGACACCAACCCTGCAAAGTTTGAATTGGCTCGCCAGTTCGGCGCCACTGACTGCGTCAATCCAAAGGATCATGAGCAGCCAATTCAACAAGTCATCATTGAAATGACCGGCTGGGGCGTCGATCACTCTTTCGAGTGCATCGGTAACGTTCACGTGATGCGTGCCGCGCTCGAGTGTGCCCATCGCGGCTGGGGTCAATCGATCGTCATCGGTGTTGCCGGTGCTGGCCAGGAAATTTCTACCCGCCCTTTCCAGTTGGTCACTGGCCGCACTTGGAAAGGCTCCGCCTTCGGCGGCGTCAAAGGTCGTAGCCAACTGCCTAAGATGGTTGAGGACTCAATGAAAGGTGAGATCGAGCTGGCACCTTTCGTTACCCACACCATGCCGCTCGAGCGAATCAACGAAGCATTCGACCTGATGCACGAAGGCAAATCGATTCGCACTGTTATCAAATACTGACCGGCTGCCCAGGGCGAAAGCCCTGGAGAGCTGTTCGTATCCTCCAAGCAGCCTCGGAGTTAGATCGTGAGCGAAATGACAACGAAACTAGCTAGGCGCGCCATTGCTCAGGAAAGCATCGAAACGTCAGGCTGATTCGTGAGCCTACAGATTGCTTTGTCTTCAACAATGAATGCAGCCAGTGACGCTGGGTCTCGCCACGCATCACGATAACCTGACCATGCTCCAATGTGAGCTCACGGAGCTCCCCGGTCGCCTTATGCTTGAGCGCAAACTTACGTGCAGCCCCGAGACTGAGAGATGCAATGACGTCATTTGGCTCGGAAGCTTCAACGTCAGCGTGCCATCCTATTCCTTGAGATCCATTATGGTAGAGGTTGAGCAAACAAGAGTTGTAACGCTGACCGGTAAGCTCCTCCATTCTGCGTTTCAACTGCAGCAAACTGCTTCCTTGCCAGCGAATTGCTTGGCGCTCTATTCCTGAATGGACGTATCGAAACGGCCTGTCAGCATACCAAGCAACCTCCCGAGCCGTCCTGACCAACTCACCATTCAATAAAGCCGAGTCAGGCTGCCAGGCAGCAGCCATCATTAACTCGTTGAAATGGCTATCGGCCTCATCGACGGCCATTACTCGACCGTAATCATTGAGTACTCCGTCCTTTGGAAGCATGTTCAGAAGATGCGCCTGATCGCTGAACAGGTCAGTATTTGGTGAGAACCACATTTGATGTATCCGCCCGAGAAGAACAACTTGACTTCAGTTTTAACTAATATGCAGAGGAGACCATTTTAAGCGCTGTGGAAGCATTCCCGCCAATACGTCATCCTTATCGAACAAATGATTTTTGAGCGCAATCAACATATGTCCACCTCCCAACGCACCACAAGCCCAAGCCGTTCAGGTGTGAACATTTTTGCGAGGTGGTTGAGCTCGGGGTTTGGATCAACCAGCGGAGCCAACATGAAGATGCCCGCCACGAGTATTGGCTTGTCCGCCACCGTGCTCCAATACCATCCTGAAATCGGGAGCATGAGCAACGCAATGCCGTTAAGCAGAAGGTGACCTACTACAGCCCCACGCTTCATGAGAAGACTCATGCTTTCCGGTAACGCGGGTGGATTGTGAGCAAATCGCCAGGCGTTCCGAGCTACGATGAGAAAAAACAGGGTATTCGCGGCCGCCCAACCCTCGCCAATTGGCAGGCTCCACTGATAGGGGTTAATAACGGCTACTGACCATCGGCGTGTAGCTGCCATCGGAAGTTGCGCCTGAGCCTGTTTAGCGTCACTGTCACTAATCATTTGAATCAATCATGGCAGGCTGGGGAACGCGCTCAGGGCATGACAGGTCGAGCCGGGCTCAAGTCCGAATAGCCTAGTCTCACCTACTATTTGAGGCCAACCCCAGGCCAAACGGCTCAAGCAACTGAAAAATTGCATCTGCGGTCTTGCGCACCACCGTGTCGTTGCGACGGTCAGGGTGCATGGCGATCCAAATATCGAGATTGAGCATGGGAAGATTATTCTCGAGCTTTATCAACCGATCGTCACGATCACCAATAAAGCACGGAAGGCCTGCAACGCCGATTCCAGTGCACGCCGCTTCGTATTGGTGACTCAAATCAGTGACCTCGCAGGCAACCCGCTTCGAACCTATTATTTCGTATAGCCAACGCTTATGCGCAAAGTCGCCTTGCCGCTCGGTATAGCCTACAAATTCCCATCTTTCCTCATCCAGCGCATATGGATAGTCATTCTTCGCATAAAGCGAAAACTGCATCAGGCCGACCTTTTTGACAATATCCGTATCTTCAATAGGTGGCGAAAGACGCAACGCTAAGTCTGCCTCCATACGCGACAGGGATGCGAAGTGTGGTTCACTGAGAATTGAAAGCTGCACCATTGGAGACATTGTGGTCAGCGTAACCAAGTTTGGGGTTAGAAAGTGCCTAGCTAGAATGGGAGGCGCAGTGATCGTCACCTTCGACCTCACAGCAGCTTTGGACGATGAGCACTTGCGCTCTATGGCGAAAGCCTTTGCTTCAATGTCCAAAACGTCCTGCAATATCTGCTGGCCTATAGCAGTTAGGCGCGACTCACGCGTGAGTCGATCAACCAAACGTACATTTAGTTGAGCCTCCAACGCGGCCAGGCGACGGCTTACCGTGGCTTGATTGACATTAAGCGCACGAGCGGCCCCCGTGAGACTGCCTGTCGTTGCAACAGATAAAAAGAATCGCAGATCTTCCCAGTCCATAGCCATGCATTTACGCATTGAATGTATGCGTATTTTAATATTTACGCATGACTTGTCAACCGTTACCGTTTAGTCATCGATATAACACTGCGACCCCGAATTATGTCCAACAATGTGCCCAGAACTAAATCCTTAGCCGCGATCCAGACCGCGGCTTGCCTAGGTTTTCTAGTCGTTCAACTCGATGTCAGCGTTGTCAATGTCGGCTTAGGTGCTTTAAAAACCGCATTTGATACAAACCTGACCGGTCTGCAATGGGTCATCAATAGCTACGCACTAGCGTTCTCGGCACTGCTGATTCTTGGGGGCGCGTGGGGGGACAGATTCGGCGCCAAAACGGTGTTTGCATCGGGATTTGCGCTGTTTACCATTGCGTCCATAGGCTGCGGTTTTTCAAACAGCATGAGCATGCTTATCGGAATGCGCATTGTTCAAGGTGTGGGCGCTGCCCTTCTGGTGCCCACCTCCCTGACGTTGATAAGACTGTCGTTTGACGATCCTGCAAAACGGAGATCAGCTGTCGCAATGTGGGGGGCTTGTGGAGGTATCGCTTTAGCTGCGGGGCCAGTCATGGGCGGCTTGCTAATCGAGTCACTCGGTTGGCGGAGTGTTTTTCTACTCAATGTCCCAATCGGCATTCTCGCCATCGGGCTGATCATACATTACGCCCCGGCCTCTCCTCGTATCGACAAGAAAGTCGATATACCAGGGCTGATCAGTATAGGTATTTGCCTGGCCTTGTTGACATACGCCCTAACCGAATCAAGTTCCAAAGGCTGGGTGACTGACACCGTCTCGACCATGGCAATTGCCGTATTTTGTGCAATAGCGTTCGTATTGATTGAGCGCCGGGTGAAGAACCCCATGATCCCAAGTCGATTGGCACAAAACAAAACTTTGGCGACCACTGCATTGGCCGGCGCCGCCATCAACCTCACCTTCTACGGCACGGTATTCGTCTTTAGCATCTACTTCCAGTCGTTCCTGCATTACGACGCATTTAGAACCGGTCTGGCATTCATACCGCTCACTGCGGTGCTGACGATCTCTACCATGATCTCGTCTAGGATTGCCAAGCACGTCAGTGCACAACGTATTATCACTATCGGTTTTTTGATTCAGGCAGTTGGCTTTCTCGCATTGGCTCGTGTCACACCCGAGACGTCGCTCTGGTACCTGAATATCGCCTTGATGGTAGTAGGTATCGGTAGTGCGTCGTCAGTGCCCTCGATCACCAACTCTATGCTGTCGTCGGTTTCTTCGAATGACGCCGGCATGGCGTCGGGACTGATGGCATCAGCCAGACAATTGGGAGGCGTGATTGGTGTTGCTGTGTTTGGGGCCATGATTACCAGCACCGAACCTGTTACTTTTTCCCAAGGGTTATCGACTGCAATGATCGTCTCGGCAGTAATTTTGGTGTTCTGCATCGCGGTGAACCATTGGGTAAGCCGCACTTCCCAACTGCCAGTCAGCACCTAATTCCGATGAACCTTTCAACCATTAACTTGAGTTTACAGCGCAGCCTTTTGGCCAACCCAACCGGTGCAAACGAAAAAATCAGATTTAAGGTCGATAGCTATTATCCCGATGTTACAAATTTGCCCAATGGAGTGCGGGAAAATTTCGAGAAGCACCAACTAATGACTCCTTCGGCTGGCAGTTTTATGAAATATGTACGCCCTCACAGTAACCTCAGCCCGATTTGCTTTTCAATCTCGCTCAGCAGCACTTCTCTCTTCAGGCTGAAGCATTGCACCGCGGCTGACGAATATCGATATCTTCACCTTATATAGGACTTAGGAACGCGTATCGATCCATGAGAGTATTGGAGAAGATGGGTTATAAAATTAACCGCTTAGATGATCGCTTATTAACCGCGGCGTATAGTTACTTGATCGAAGGATTGAAGCATACCAACCCTCCGCTGCTCCAGACGTTACGAGCTAAATACTGCGGCAGTAGTAATTAGATCGTAACGTAGATCACTAGCACCTATTCAAGATGTTCAAATTCTGCCTTTTCGTTTTTGTCTGGCACGGATAATGGTACGCCATCAATGCCGGCATAAGCTACGATTACAACTACTTCTTGTTCTCCAGTTACACCGCGATGGCTTGCTCCGACCGACTCAGGAAATGCCTCTCCAGACTTTACTTTGAGCGTCTTTTTACTCAGTCTGTCTTCGATAGTAAGCTCCCCCGAGATGACATAGGCAATGTTTGCAACAGGGTGATGATGCCAAGGGAGCGCGGTGTGCGGGGGAATGGTGATCTTTAGTAATGTGAGTTTTGGCTGGCCTGAAGGGTAAGGTTCGTATTTAACGCCTTCCCAAGAGACAGTGCTGTCTACTACAACCTTGGCCCTCGGCGCTGATTGTTCACCTGCCATGGCACTGTTGGTCGCGGCTATTACTAATGTCGCGACTGCTGTAGTCGATTTGAGCGCGGTTACGACTGAACTCCAAACGACGGGATTGAAACTTCGCATTTTTTTCATGGGCTGACTGCCTTTTTTTATTGTGAGCGGCTATCTTGCACCGACGTAAAAGCGATGTATTGAACGAAATTACCTATGCATAGAATGAAATTGCGCCAACGGTGCTCTTCACGCAGATTACCGCAAGCGTTGAAAGCGTCATCAAATGGATGGGTGAACACGGACTGACTCTCCAATAGGTAGACAAACGCTACCCAAGTCCAATGTTACGGTCATTGCCTCTCTTGGCAATTCCACTCAAAATGTTCTGCGCGCGCACCACGTCGCCCCATCGAAATGGGCGCCTTCTCTCACCTGCGTAAGGATTTGACTGCACGTGAAATTTCACCAGATCAGGGCATTAGTCGCTGTCCATCAAACAGGCAGCATTAGTGAGGCGTCCCAAACCCTTCACGTCACCCAACCTGCACTCAGTCGATCTATCAAGGAACTTGAGAGTGAGCTTGGCCTCTCTCTCATGCGGCGTTCTCACAAAGGCATGACCCTTACAGATGAAGGTAAACGTCTTATTCGCCACGCTCAGTCAACAATGGAGAGCTTGAGACGCCTTCAATTGGAAGCTGAAAACATCAAGGATATACAGGTAGGAGAAGTAACTATCGGCGTTACATCCTTGACTGCCGTATTAAAAGGCTTGGGCGCCAGTATTGCCGTTTTTCAGTCACGCAGCCCTCGCGTGAAGATAAGGCTTATAGAGCTCCGCCCTCATCAAATCATCCAACAAGTGCGCGATGGAACACTTGACTTTGCAATCACCTCGCAGCAACACACCCAAAGGCTCAACCTTGACTGGGAAGCGCTAAGTCGAATGCCGGGCTTAGTAGTTTGCCGAAAAAATCATCCTCAGAGAAATGCCCGATCACTCCGCCACTTGCTGCATACAAGCTGGGTGAGCCTCGATGCTATCGATGATCACTCTTCACAGTTCTATCAAATGTTTGAAGACAATCAGATACATCCACCGCAACGAATTACTGAATGCTCGTCAGTATTGCTAGCTCTTCACTTGCTGCATCACTCTGATGCTTTTATGACGCTTAGCGAGGCGGGAATGAATAGCGTCCTTACCCAGGGCCTGAGTGAAAACCTGGTGAAAGTTGAGATAGAAGAAACTATACCAGAATACCCTATTTATCAGGTTTGCACAGACCGTCACTCGCTGACTACCTCGGCTCGCGATCTTTACTATGAAATTCGGGCAGCTTTGAGCACAAGCGAACCTCTGCATTTCATCGCTTCACAAAACACCATCGATCCATGAATTCTCCGAAGACGGAACATATACAATAATCGCAAGCCCTTGCAGATTCGTTAACCCTCATGCTTTCTTGCGGAAACAAGGGGGGAACGAGCCTTGAGACACTTTGCCCAACCTGTGCTTTTCCAAAATCAACGACTTTGTGTGCTCGAAAGCCAAGCATTCGTTCGGTAATCGCACATCCTAGTCCCGTACGGGTGCAAGCTTAGCCCTCAATATTTCCACAACTTAACTATTCGTTATGTCGTGCAAAAAAGCGCAAGTGCCATGCCCAGAAAATTGCCTGATAGTCAGTGGACATCATAACAATACGAGACCTAGCTGATGTCGACTCTACAAGCGCAATCCATAACCAGCACCGCCAGCAAGGCGAGGCCTCAGGCAAGGCAAGCCACTATCGCATGTGCTCTAGGCAACGCACTTGAGATGTACGATTTCACCATTTACAGTTTTTTCGCCGTTGTAATCGCTCGAAACTTCTTCCCAGCGCAATCAGAAGTCGCATCGCTTCTCTTATCCCTTACCACCTTCGGCGTCGGTTTCCTTATGCGCCCAGTGGGTGCAGTCATAATTGGGCGTTTCGCTGACCGTCATGGCCGTAAATCAGCGTTAAGCCTCACAATCGGACTGATGACTTTGGGTACAGCGATGATTGCATTCGCTCCCACTTATCACCAGATTGGATTCTTCGGAACTTTAATTTTGATCACTGGCCGTCTTGTCCAAGGATTCTCAGCGGGCGGTGAAATTGGCACAGCATCAGTATTCTTGATGGAGTCCAGCACCACATCTAACCGCTGTCACAATGTGAGCTGGCAAGCAGCAAGCCAGGGTTATGCCGCCCTCGTAGGCGCAGGAATTGGTCTGCTGCTGAGCACTGTTTTGACCGCAGATGATCTCAATCAATGGGGCTGGCGCATCCCTTTCATACTTGGACTTGTAATCGGGCCAGTGGGTTGGTACATCCGACGTTGCTTACCCGAAACTCATGACGCCCAATCATCAACAGGCGCTGATCATTGGCGCACCCACTTCGACCTACGCCACACCCTACTCGCCATAGGCCTAATGGCAAGTGCGACCATCAGCATTTATTTGTTCATTTTCTACATGCCGGCTTATCTGACGGCCTCGTTGGGCTACCCGCAACGCAGTGCCCTAGCTATCGCTTGTGTCGCCAGTGCCTGTCTCGCTGTGATCACACCTATTGCAGGACGTTTCGCAGATCGACACGTCCTTCGAAAAAAACTTCTCGTTTGGACTATTACGTTGCCGGTAGTGCTAGCTGGCCCTGGATTGTACCTACTGAGCTTGAGCACTAATTTGGCCCTGGCGATGTGCGTGATTGCCGTTTTGGTTTTGCCAGGGTGCATAGGCTCGGGGGCTTTTTTTGCGCTGATCATGGAGGCTTTCCCCAAGCGATCACGTGCGTTGGGTACCGCGGTCAGTTACAGCTTCGGCGTGACGTTGTTTGGTGGCTTCTCACCTCTGATTGCCACATGGCTGACCAGTGTGCTGAACAACCCACTAGCCCCCGCGCTATACCTTTTCGCCGGTGGTGTTATCAGTCTTTTTTGCCTGGCGCTGTATCCTGAAAACGCTGGACGGGAGTAACCCAATGAATACCTTTGCATCAGTCACCTTGAAAGCAGATCTTGAAGACTTTGTGCGTTTGCGTCATGACATTCATATGACGCCAGAGCTGGGTAGCGACACACCAATTACCGCGGAATTGGTAGCAAGCCGGCTGGAAACCTGGGGCTATGAAGTACATCGAGGCATCGGAGGCCATGGCGTGGTCGCTGTACTACGCAGAGGGGATGGCCCACGCCGAATTGGCTTACGTGCTGACATGGACGCGCTTCCTATGCAGGAGGGAAATCGTTTCAACCATGCCAGTCGAATTGAAGGGAGGATGCACGCTTGTGGTCATGACGGACACACCGCCATTTTACTCGCCGCTGCCTGGCGGATTGCGCATTCGCTTGATTTCAACGGCACGCTCAATCTGATTTTTCAGCCGGATGAAGAGGGATTGTGCGGCGCAAAGTCGATGATGGAAGACGGATTGTTTACTCGCTTTCCATGCGATGCAATCTTCGCACTACACAATCTTCCAGGCATCCCTGTGGGTACAGCGGTAGTTCAAAGCGGGCCCACAATGGCAGCGTCACAACAGGTAAGCCTGCATATCAAAGGGCGCGGTGGTCATGGCGCGATGCCGGAACGTACTGTGGATCCCCTACCCGTTGTAGCTAGCCTGATCAACGTCATCCAAACGATCAAATCTCGTAATCTTGCTGTCGATGAACATGCAGTCATCAGTATCGGCATGATTCAAGCTGGTACTGTTTACAACATCATTCCTGACACCGCTTCAATGCTACTAAGCATCCGCACTGACACTCACGAAACGGAACTTAAAATCAATCGACGCCTTGAAGAGATTATCCGCGGGCATGAGCATCTATTTGGTGTCGAGATAGATCTTGAAACTGTGCAACTCGCCCCTCCTCTGGTTAATAGCGAGCAAGAATCCGAACGGGTGCGGCAAGTTCTGCACCCGCTCTTTGAGCCGGGCACCCTTCTTTCTCACGGCAAGAAAATTATGGCGACGGAAGATTTTGCTTGGATGCTCACTGAGGTACCTGGTTGCTACTTCTTCCTCGGGAATGGCGAAGGAGAATTCCACGGCTGCTCAGTTCACAATCCTCACTATGACTTCAACGATGAGCTGATTAAGCTGGGCTCAGATTGCTGGTTCAAAATTGTTGAGGGTTATCTGAGCTGAGCTCATTCAACCCGCTTGGCAAATCGGCAATCCTGATTGGCCCACGAAAAAAGCGTTCATTTGTAGAGCTTTTCGACAGCGTTAAATCAAACTATGCAGTTCGATCATCCATCTGACTCTCGTCGGAACGTATGACTGAGAAATCTGCGCGGTGCCCAATAGGATGCTCCGTATCGACGAAACGGAGCATCTTTCGTTTTAACTTACATCCAAGGATTGTCCCGCCTGGGCGCCCAATACACCGTCGGTTCCCATTCCTATGTTGTCGCCCACCAGTCAACCGTCACTTTGAGGGTTAGCTGCGCAGAAGTTGGGGACGCAACGACATTATCCAAACGCGCCTCCTCATCTGTCTTTGATGAATGATCTCTCCCGCACCAGCTGTGCTATCGCGTCCTTCAACTAGGCTGTCGAGGATAGACGAGCTAGCGTAGGGATCAGCGGGTGACCAGGAAATACCACCTAAAACGAAATACTAGGGCTGTCCCAATCGGGAAGCACTCTTTCCAATCTGATCCGTTCCCAAGTACGGCTGGGCGTAGTGTGTAGCAATGCACGTTATCCCGGCTCTACAGAAGCGGCTCTGGTCGGCAGTAGTCCATCCCAGACCTTAGCTTTGCCGGAAATGTGCCACGGTTCTAACTCCGATCCTCAACTCTCCACTTCAGGAGTGGAGCGCTGCATGAAACCATCAGGATGAAGTACTTTCCCGTGCTCCTGTGGGCGATAAATCCGCACGAAGGTCGGATCCGAGCCGCGAGCCTAGGTTGACGCTGAAGCTCATCCTCAGACAAACGCCAGACTCTATCTTCTGTCGCGCTGATTCACATCCTGCCAAACCTCGCTCATGCCAGCCGGATACTAACCGCAGCAGCTTGCATCATCTCATCGGACAACGTCCAAGTCCTGTGCTCATGACTTGTTCAAAATCTGGACAGCGCCACACACCTTATATGTCCAGAATATGAACACTTTGGCATCTACAATCGCGGATTTAGTGCCCCGCGAGCCTTGGCATGCCCCCTGCAATCAGTATTCGTGAACACCAACAAAAATAGGATATAGAAAGTGAAAACTTTGCTACCCAATGACGTTTGGAATGAGCGACTGTTCACGGGAAGCTGGGAAATGGGTGAACTCCCTATAACGCCAGTGAACTCTCCAAGCAATGGGCAACATCTGGGGGCCTTGGCAAACGCAGGCGCTGACCAGGTAGAACGAAGCGCGTTAAAGGCTGCAATAGCCCAGCGTGATTGGTACGCCCTTCCCTACGATGATCGAGCCAAGGTGATGAGAAAGGCTGCGGCCATTGCCGAGCAGTATCAAGAGGAGATTGCCGAATGGATCGTAAAAGAAAGCGGCTCTACTCATCCCAAGGCGAGCTTTGAAACGTCAATCTCGATTAAATCCCTTCACGAAGCGTGCGCACTTCCCTCCCGTAGCCAGGGCGAGGTTCTGCCCTCTGTAGCAGGGCGTCTGAGCATCGCGCGGCGCCGCCCACTAGGCGTAATTGGTGTTATCTCCCCATTCAACTTCCCGCTGTATCTGGCTATGCGCGCCGTGGCTCCAGCGTTAGCTACAGGTAATGCTGTGGTGCTCAAGCCAGATCCACGCACTGCTGTGTGCGGTGGTTATGTCATTGCGCGAATTTTCGAGCTGGCTGGGCTCCCGGCAGGCGTGCTCCATGTCCTACCAGGTGGAGCAGACGCCGGAGTAGCACTCACCTCTTCACCCAACGTAGCGATGATCCAATTTACAGGTTCCACTGCTGCGGGCCGTAAAGTCGGGGAAGCTGCCGGGCGCCACCTGAAGAAGGTGTCTCTCGAGCTCGGCGGCAAAAACTCACTGATCATTCTGGACGATGCGGATTTAGATCTTGCGATCGCGAATGCAACGTGGGGGGTTTATCTGCATCAAGGACAAATATGCATGTCAACCGGCCGCGTTTTGGTTCAGCGCGGTATTTACGACGCTTTTCTAAAACGGTTGGTTGCCAAAGCTCAAAGCTTAACTGTAGGTGATCCGACAACGGCTCAAGTACACCTTGGCCCACTCATCAATGCTGCCCAGCGCGACAATGCGCTGCGTATCGTCGAAGCCTCACGCGCTGCGGGGGCAAAGGTAGAAACGGGTGGATCGGCAGAAGGACTGTTTTTTCAGCCGACAGTGATCAGCGGTGTGTTGCGTGGCAACCCTGCATTCAACGAAGAGATCTTCGCGCCCGTCGCCGTGGTTGTTCCCTTTGATACTGACGAAGAAGCCGTCCAGCTTGCTAACGATACGGAATACGGCCTAAGCGCCGCAGTGCTATCCCGAGACACTGGACGAGCGTTGCGCCTCGGCGAGCAACTGCGCACCGGTCTCCTGCACATCAACGATCAGACAGTTAACGATGAAGTCATCAACCCATTCGGCGGCGTGGGCGCGTCGGGTAATGGCACCAGTATTGGTGGTGCCGCTAACTGGGAAGAGTTTACTCAATGGCAGTGGCTAACCCTTAAGGGCGAAGCACCGGCGTACCCGCTTTAATCTCGGAGAACAATAACAATGACAACTACAATCTTTCGCCCTATTCAAGCTGCCGTCACACGTGGCAAAGGTGCACCTTTCGTACTGGAGCAGGCTCGTATTCGCGCACCTGAAGGTGACGAGGTACTGGTACGCATCATTGCTACGGGCATGTGCCACACCGACATGATCGTGCGAGACCAATACTACCCGGTTCCCCTGCCAGCGGTACTTGGGCACGAAGGTTCGGGGGTTATCGAGGCCGTTGGCCCACTTGTGCAGAATCTGGAAGTTGGCGACCACGTCGTGATGACATATGGATATTGCGGCCACTGTTTAGCATGTGACTCCGGCCATGCAGCCTACTGCAAAGACTTCTTTGGACGTAATTTTAGCGGAGCAGGCCCGGATGGCCGAAATGCTCTATTGGACGAGAAAGGCGAAGCGTTGCACGATCATTTTTTTGCGCAATCATCTTTCGCGACGTACGCGTTGGGGCGTGAAAATAACACCATCCGGGTACCGAAAGAGGCACCAATCGAACTACTCGGCCCGCTCGGCTGTGGCATTCAAACCGGTGCAGGGGCGGTAATTAACTCGCTGAAAGTCACTCCTGGAAGTGCCTTTGCAGCGTTTGGAGGTGGTGCTGTGGGTCTTTCGGCAGTGCTGGCTGCGCAGGTAGCCGGAGCCTCAACCATCATAGTTGTCGATGTAGTGCCTTCACGACTGGAACTCGCTCTGGAACTCGGTGCAACTCATGTTGTGAATAGCCGGGAGTCAGATCCAGTGGCTGCGATTCGGGAGATTACCGGAGGTGGGGTGCAGTTCGCGCTTGAGTCCACTGGCCGACCCGAAGTATTGCGTCAGGCGGTCGATGCGCTCGGTAGCCGTGGGGCCCTCGGCGTAGTCGGCGCTCCACCGCTGGGTACAAATGCCAACTTCGACGTAAATGATTTGCTGCTGGGTGGAAAGACCATACGTGGCATCGTCGAAGGCGACAGCGTGCCGAAGAAGTTCATTCCAGAACTGGTGCATCTGTACATGCAGGGGAAGTTCGCTTTCGACAAACTGGTGAAGTTCTATGACTTCGACCAGATTGCGGATTCCACGGCCATCCGGCCACCTATTCCATAAACATCCGGCCACTGATTCCACGATGATCCGGCCACCCATTCCACGCTCATCCGGCCACCCTTAAGGCAGGCAGCAACGCAGGATTATTCACTACCATCGACCTCTTTTATCGAAGCAGAGAGGTCGTCGTGGAGCGTTTATCCATGCGTAAAATTCGAGAAGTGCTACGTCTCAAATTCGAGGTCGGCCTATCTGCCCGCCAGGTCGCTGGCAGCTTGCAAGTAGGCCGAGCCAGCGTCGGTGAGTACCTCAATCGCTTTGCTGCCAGCGGCCTGACCTGGCCCTCTGCGCTGACTGACGCCGAGTTACAACGGCATCTTTTTCCGCCGCCGCCCACCGTTCCCAGCGATCAAAGGCCGGTGCCAGACTGGGCTCATGTACACGGGGAGTTACGCCGCCCCGGCGTAACTCTGGCCCTGCTTTGGCAGGAATACCGACTCGCCCACCCGCAAGGCTTCCAATACAGCTGGTTCTGCGAGCACTACCGCCTCTGGGCCGCCAAGGTCGACGTGGTCATGCGCCAGGAGCACCGTGCCGGCGAAAAGCTGTTCGTCGATTACGCCGGCCAGACCGTACCGGTCATTGATCGGCGAACCGGCGAGATCCGCCAAACGCAGATCTTCGTCGCCGTTCTCGGCGCGTCCAGCTACACCTTTGCCGAGGCCACCTGGTCGCAGAAGCTGCCTGACTGGCTGGGCTCGCACGCCCGCTGTTTTGCTTTTTTCGGTGGCACATCGCAGATCCTGGTGCCCGATAATCTGCGCAGCGGCGTCACCAAGGCGCATCGCTACGAGCCCGACATCAACCCCAGTTACCGCGATCTCGCCGAGCATTACGGCATCGCCGTATTACCTGCTCGCTCGCGCAAACCCAAGGACAAAGCCAAGGTCGAAGTCGGCGTGCAAGTCGTCGAGCGCTGGATCCTCGCCGCGCTGCGCAACCGCCAGTTCTTCTCGCTGGGCGAACTCAACACGGCAATCAGCCTGCTGCTCGAACGCCTCAATCAAAAGCCCTTCAAGAAGCTGCCCGGCTCACGCCGCTCGGCCTTTGAGACCATCGACCAACCCGCACTGCAACCGCTACCAGAACATCCGTACATCTACGCCGAATGGAAAAAGGTGCGGGTGCACATCGACTACCACGTCGAGGTCGAGGGCCATTACTACTCGGTGCCGTACCAGTTGGTGAAGCACCAACTCGAAGTGCGGCTAACCGCTAAGACCGTCGAGTGCTTCCACGCCAACCAGCGGGTGGCCAGTCACCTGCGCTCGCTGCACAAAGGCCGCCACACCACCCAAACCGAGCACATGCCCAAGAGCCACCGGGAGCACGCCGAATGGACACCGCAACGGCTGATCCGCTGGGCCGAGCAGACCGGGCCTAACACCGCTGGCGTTATCGCCTACATCCTTGAGCGCCGAATCCATCCTCAGCACGGCTTCCGCGCCTGCCTGGGCATCCTGCGCCTGAGCAAGCAGCACGGCGAAGAGCGGCTGGAAGCCGCTTGCCAGCGAGCGCTGGCACTGGGCGCGTGCAGCTACAAAAGCCTTGAATCGATCCTGCGCCAAGGGCTGGAAAAGCTACCGCTGTCCCAGCAAAACCTGCCGCTACTGCCCGACGAACACATCAACCTGCGCGGCCCTGGCTACTACCACTGACCTGAAAAAGGAGCACCAAAATGCTGCCCAATCCGACACTCGACAAGCTGCAAACCCTGCGCCTGCACGGCATGATCAAGGCGCTGAGCGAGCAACACGCCACGCCCGATATCAATGATCTGAGCTTCGACGAACGCCTCGGCCTGATGATCGACCGCGAGCTGACCGAACGTGAAAACACGCGTCTGAGCAGCCGGCTGAAACTGGCACGACTGCGCCACAACGCTTGCCTGGAAGACATCGATTACCGCAGCCCACGCGGCCTGGACAAGTCCCTGATCCTGCAACTGGGCAGCGGCCAATGGCTGCGCGATGGCTTGAACCTGATCATCGGCGGCCCGACCGGTGTAGGCAAAACCTGGCTCGCCTGCGCGCTGGCCCACAAGGCCTGCCGTGACGGCTACAGCGTGCGCTACTTGCGTCTGCCGCGCCTGATGGAGGAACTGGGCCTGGCCCACGGAGACGGTCGATTCGCGAAACTGATGGCGGGCTATGCCAAGACCGACTTGCTGATCCTGGACGACTGGGGCCTGGCGCCGTTTACCGCACCGCAACGGCGCGACATGCTTGAGCTATTGGACGACCGCTACGGCAACCGCTCGACGCTGGTCACCAGCCAGATGCCCGTGGACAAATGGCATGCACTGATCGGCGATCCGACCTTGGGCGACGCGATCCTCGACCGGCTGGTGCACAACGCTTATCGGATCGAACTGAAGGGCGAATCGATGCGCAGACGCGCAACGAAATTGACGACGACAGGGACTTCAGACTAACAATGCAAACCTGCGTCGCTGCGCTCCGACTGCCTGGCCGGATGAGCGTGGAACGGGTGGCCGGATGTTGGTGGACTGGGTGGCCGGATGGCGTGGAATGCGCAACCAGATCAATCAGGCGGCTCAAGACAGTGAAAAAGGTGTGACGCTCAAGCCAATCATTCGAATCCAGAAGTAAGCCTCGCAGCAGGGGCCGCCGCCGGCCCCTGCTCTACAACAAGAACAAAAGGAATACCTCTCGTGACCAAGATCTTCAGCCTCGCTTGGGGCTTAATGCTGTGCGCGCTAATGTCGGGTAACGCCCGAGCGGTAGATGTAAACGCTGGTGATTACACCGCTTTGCCTCCTGGCACAAATGTAGCCGCCTGGTATCAACAATTCGGGCGAGCAGACCGATTCAACGGTGATGGTTCGCCCGACTTTAAAGAAGCTACAAGCCTTCGATCTAACATCAGCGTACTGCGACTGATCCACTTCACTGAGCTGGGCGGAATCACCATTGACCCGCAGATTCTCCTGCCATTTGGCCATGTCTATAACGTGAAGATCGGAGGACAATCCCTGGGCAGCAATAGTGGTGTTGCAGACCCAATCATCGGTGCTACGTTTTGGCTAGTAAATCAACCAAGCGCGGGAGTTAGCGGTAGATACTTCGGTATCACCCCGCTCATTTACCTCCCTTTAGGTCAATACGACCGACGTGAAGGTGTCAATTTGGGTGAAAATCGCTGGAAAGGGGATTTACAACTGGGCTGGGTGGAGCCGTTATCGGGCCGCTGGTCGATAGAGTTGTACGCTGATGCAGTGGTGTATGGCCCTAACGACGATGCCGGCGGCGGTAGCCAAACACTACGCCAGGATCCGACCTATCAGATACAAACCAACCTTCGCTATGACTTCAACTCAGCCCAACGCTTGGCCCTAGGATTCTCCGCCTCAGAGGGTGGTAAGCAATACCTCTCGGGGGATTACAACGGGCAAAAAACCGAAGTGCAGCAAGCTCGATTGGAGTTTCAACAGATGGTCGGAAAGACAGTGCAACTAAGCGCCCAACTAACTCACGACACCCATGTGGTGGGCGGGTTTCAGGAAGACACAGGTGTGAACCTGCGAGCCCTCCTATTGTTTTGAGCCGCCGAGCAACCTTGACGTGTTGCTAGCCACGGGGCACCGTGAACTGGCAACACGACATCGATAGCAACAATAACAAGGTGTATTCATGGATCGCCTACAGCTCGAATTGCACACCGCGCGTCGAAATTTTGCCGAGGGTGTTCCGTTACCTATTGGCTTGTTACCCGAGCCCATCGAGCGTTCGTGGGAACGCTCTAGAGCTGCAGGCCTGACCCCTTGGCAACCTCGCCTGGCGCGAGGTCACCTCGACATTCTCTCCTTGACCGATGCCGACGCCCATCTGGCTGAATGCGTACAACCAGAGCTTGAGCGATTGTGGGATCTGATCGGTGATTCACACTGGATGCTGTTTTGCGTCAATCCTGAGAATCGAATAGTACAAACCCGAAAGCCTGCAGGAATGGATAGTCCGTTGTCAGCCCTGCATGCAGGGCGGCGCATAGGTGAAGCGGATATTGGTACAACTGCCCCCGCATGCACCTTGGTTGACGGTATGCCCGCTATAGTCGCAGGCAACCAACACTACCTTCATGAGTTTTCGCAATTCTTTTGCGTAAGCGTCCCGCTGCGTGGCGTTAACGGTGAATTGCTGGGAGCTCTCGATCTCACTGGAATTGGTACACGAAACGCCGGCACAATGCTGGAGCGGTTGAAGCATGCAGCACTAGCCACTGAAAACAATTTTTTTCTGGCCTTGCCCGACTGCCAGATCCTGGAGCTCCAGCATGACCCAAGGCTTTTGGGTTCGCCACTTCAAGCATTGCTCGCTGTTCGTGAGGATGGGACGGTATGTGGTGCCAATCGTGCAGCTCAGCAATTGCTCGGAGTCAGCAGTTACCGCCCTCTTGACCTGAACCTTGAGCACCTGTTTGACCGCTCTAACCACAGCCTGCTCGATTTCTCATCCAAATTACTAACGCTTGCAGACGGCTCACGACTTTATGGACGGTTGCTGAGCCATCAGCCAACAAAGAGTCAGCCGCTACGGGCGGCGCAGTCTGCGCTAGGAAGTGATCGCAGAATCAACGCGCGATTTGAGGATGCCAAGAAGGCGGTTGCGGCCAATCTGCCGGTACTAATTACCGGCCCTACCGGTTGTGGCAAGGAAGTATTTGCCAAAGCGTTACACCAGCACTGCTTTCCTAGCTCACCTTTCGTAGCTATCAATTGCGCTTCGTTGCCAGAAAGCCTCATAGAATCCGAACTGTTCGGGCATACGGAGGGAAGCTTCACAGGCGCCCGTAAGGGAGGCTCGATGGGGCTTCTTGAAGCGGCTCAAGACGGTGTCCTGCTGCTGGACGAAATTGGTGATATGCCATTAGCCCTTCAGAGCAGGTTGCTTCGCGCTTTACAAGAGAGGCAAGTCACACGAGTTGGTAGCACAAATTCCATTCCTTTTAGGGCGCACATCATTGCTGCCACCCACCGATCTCTCCCAGCGTTAGTGGCGACCGGCGACTTCCGTGAAGACCTTTTTTACCGTCTAGACGGCCTACGGGTTGCATTACCGTCACTTGATCAACGACTCGACAAGGAGCAGCTAATTGATGCTTTTTTTCAGCGTCCCGGGTGCCCGAGACTAAATGCCGAGGCGCGGGCAACGCTCCTTGCTTATAACTGGCCAGGGAACCTGCGGCAGTTAGAGAACGTAGCAGGCCTCGCGTCGGTACTTGCCGACGGCGCTCCATACATTACTGTGAATCACCTCCCAGAAGAGATCTTAGGCAGTACCAACGCACCGACCAGGAGTCTCTCGGATGCTACGCGGGATGTAATCGAGCGAGTATTGCTGTCTCATCAGGGCAACGTTTCAGCGGCTGCCAAAGAGCTCGGTATTTCGCGAACGACCCTGTACAAGCGACTAACCATACGATAGCGCTCACTTGCAGAAAATCTTGTTGCTCGAAAAGGCGAGTCAACCGAAACAGCTTGAGCAAGAGATTTACATAGTAGGAGCCTGCCACTCAACGCTGATAATGGATGAGAACCCTCTGTACAAAAACGAACGCCCCGAACAACTCGGGGCGTCATTGGCCGCGTTCCCTAGTGCGTTTTCACACTGCCTGGTGAAGCGCCGCTTTGTATTTCAACTAAGTTACTTGGCCAACCAGGACTCCACGGTCGCTGAACCGTACTCAGCTTTCCACTCTTTCAAAGTCCGGTGATTGCCGCCTTTGGTTTCGACCATCTCACCCGTATGCGGGTTTTTATAAACCTTCACTTGGCGAGGCTTGCGGCTACTCACTTTAGGCTCGTTGGGTGGAGAGCGACGACGGGCAGCTTGTGGATCAAGCAAATTGATCACGTTCGGCAAGCTGTAGCCATACTCTGCCAATAGAGCACGTAGCTTCGTTTCGAATTCGATTTCCCGCTTGAGGCCAGCATCGCCTTTGAGCGCTTCCAGTGCCTCGAGCTGTTCAGCGAGGTGTTTTTCGAGTTGGCGAAATTCAGCGAGCTTAGAAATGGGAACTCCAATGAGGTTATTTACACACGGTACACCAAATACGAAAAATTAGAATCAGGTGTCGTCATGTAGAAAGCAGATGTCTGTCACTCTAATGGAGGGCAAGAATACGATCATCCCTGGAGAAACAGTTGAGCATTTGGAACCTAGCTCCAACATCAGCGCTGGAATCATGCGAGGGACATTCATGGTGTCGCAGGCGCTAATCGGTATCAGCCTACGGTTACGCCTGTCGCTTGATTACCTATAGTTGAGATCACAGCGCGGATGGGTGCCTTCGCGTCATGCAGCGGTAACCTGCCGTATCAGTTGGCACCGTGGCATTTCACACACCAAGCGACGCAGTCCCAATGACGCAAGCACGCCGCAAAACCTACTCATTAGCGGATTGGCGTAGCTTGGTACGCAGTAAATTTCCAACGACCTTCAGCCATCGTCCAGATGGCCAGACTTTTGTTCTTCAGAAAGCGTTGCTCTCCATTGATGATCAAGTCCGCATTCATCCCGCCGATTACCAAAACCGTATCGCCGTACTGTCGGATCTCATCGATCGGGTGGTCGATGGATTGATACACGTAGTAGCCACTACGGCACTTTTCGAGATATTGCGCCAATGAGTCTACGACACCGCTGGAATGGACATAGACGAGATCAGGATGTGCCAACGAGACGAACTGATCAAAGTCCCGCTGGACAATCGCTTCGAACCGTTGCTCTTCAAGCTTGCGAATCAGTTGCTCGACCGTTTCATTTGAATTTTCGTACATGGTGCCTTGCCTTCAAACTGGTTTTTTGAAATTTAGTGCTAGCGAACGTTCTGACCTGGAAGCATGCCTGTGAGCACATCGTCTCTCTCGATGAAATGGTGCTTCAGTGCAACCAGAACATGCCCGCCCACCAGCGCACCACAAAGCCACGCCGTATACGTATGAATCCACTTGGCCAAGTCATACAGATCCTTGTCGGGAGCCACCAACGGCGGCAAAGTGAATAGACCTGCAACGATGATTGGCTTATCGGCAACTGAACTCCAGTACCAACCGGAAACTGGCAAGCCGACTAAGGCGACGACATAAAGCAGAATGTGCCCGACCAATGCCCCGCGTTTCATGAAAGGACTCATTGTTTCCGGGAGCGCCGGCGCAGGATGAGACAGGCGCCAAGCAATTCTTGCGACGACTAGAAACAGAAGCGTACTGGCCATGGCCTTGTGCAAAAAAGTTAGCTCATGGTGAGCGTTGAGTTCGTCGCGCCAATGGGTTGCAAGTATCCCAATGCACCAGGCCCCAATCCAAAGAAGCGCCATGCCCCAATGAAGCAACTTTGCAGTGCTGGTATAGCTACCCGCCTTCGCCATCACGATTACCCTTCAAACAGATCGTTGTGCGCAAAGTATGCTCAGTAGCGACCATCAAAAAAAATCGCGATTATTTGGTAAAAATCATCTACCAATTCGATGCGTAACGCACGATCACCTTTTGGGTCAATACCAGAAATCGGTATTAGAGGGATTTCCCTTGTCCGATTCGAGAGACAGCCGCGAATCGATTGCGGCACGTTCGATGACCAAGGCGATGCACACCAGAAGGTTTAGGCTCACAGTTCCGTCTTTCGCCGAACACGTTGCTGATGAAAAATCTGCGCACGCAAAAACAGGGTGCGGACAAGCCAGTCACCCTGTTTGAATGTCGCAGCCTTGGTCATGAGCCTGACGTCGTTGGTTGTATATGTGGTGAACTACATCGCCCTTCGCGAAACGCAAGCGGAGCGCGCAGGCCATAGGCCAAAGGCGTGCGGATGGAAGCCCGCAAGTGCCGAGACCCGGAACGGGGCTTGGTTCACGACAGCCAGCCCGCAGGGCACGCCAATAAACGCTGATGAAAGAAAAACCCGACCCGAGAGAACCACGAGCACGAGGGGCGACCGCTCAAAGAGGAAGTGTTTTCAAGTGCCGTACTCCTCTACCCTACTTCCGATTTCGCCCATAGATCCGAGGTAGCTCCTACGACAAGGCAGCTCGGCGATAAAATCTAACTTGATGAGCATTTCAGGGATGCCATCAAGTAGGTCAGTCACCTCCAACCTCTTCATGCTAGCAAAGGCCCTCTCGGCAACGAATCCCTCAAGATCGAAATTCTGGAGGGCAACAAACCACCCTTCACGGCTGTACGAATCAAAGATTCCAGAGGCCAAAGTAATACCCCCTCCTTTCTTGAGGATCATGACCAGCCCCGAGAATTAGGTTGTACAGGGAAAGCGCCGTTGATGATGCCCCTCCCGAAAATCACTGCAGTATCGGAGGTGTCTGATGAACTGTTTGAGAAAGACGAAGGTAGTCGCGCAAGCTGGCACGTCCATTTTTCCGCTGGAAAGTAGCGAGCACATACCGCGAATTCACGGTTGTCATCACCCAAAATCTTCCCTCGCGCTCGACCTTCAGCACATCAGAAGTCCGGATCAGATGGCCGTCGCCAAACCGACCGTACTGGTCTTTACGCTTGTGGCCGAAAACTACCCCAATGCCTGCGCGTGCTTTAATGGAAACCCCGCAAAGGTAAGCGGTCACCGGCAAATCGAAGCCTTGAGCTTCGGCTTTTATGATGCGGATGAGATCAAAGTCTGTATGGCGTTTTCCATGGAAATTTACATCTAAGGTGTCCAGCATAATTGCGCTCCATTGGGCAGTGCGTATGGCGTTATCAGGAATTGCGCACGGAACCAAGGGCGCAGATACGTGCAGGATATTTGTTAATCTCAATTCCCCTGGATCATGCTCGAGAGAAAGATGAGCGTCAGATTAGTCAGCGCTTCGACTTTGAAATCCGAGTGATGCGAGGTGTGGTAAACCGCCCCCTCAACCACTTCCAGTAGGCAAACCTCGGAGCCAGTCTTGTCCTCGCCTACTGTTACTCTGGTTAACCTCTCCATTTGCCAACCTGCAGTCTTATTCATCCAAGAAGGCGTTACAGCCATTATCTCGGTGATCGCTAAATCAGCTCCCTGACTCACCAACATCTCTTGAAGCTTGCGCGTGTCATCAACCATCAACGCACACTCGGTGAATCGCCCCTCGTTTTCGACCCTCAGGGTGAGGTGATACCAAGGCGTTCTGAGCAGCCTCGACACTCCACGCCAATGGGACACGCCCTCGCCGAACATTCCAGGGATGCCTATCAGATCGTCATCTATGGTTCTGAACATCTATCGCCTCAAGCTGTTGGAGCACATGAACTATCCAGCAGAAACTGGTTGGTATCAGAAGATGGAAAATATCGCTTCGATGGACGAAGACTTACGATGGCCCGGCCCGAGCAAAACGTAGACGGAATTCCGCGTAGCAAACAGAAAACCTTCTTTGAAGGTCGTGCCCATGCTTGAACGCACCCAGTGGCCGGATTCGAAACGGAGCTGCTCGTCGTGTACAACTTTGTGGGCAAACAGGAACATTGGCTGGCAGCCAGCGGCGATTACTTTGGCTCGCTCGGCGTCGGTGACAATGGCGTCAAGGATTATCCAATCCTCGACAGCGCAGAGAGGGAGGTGTTTGTAGTGCCTTCTGGCCGCCATCAGAGCGTCATCGAGCCTCAGCTCAGCACCAATTAGGCTGACACCGGGATCGCCCAACAGGCCATCTTGAATGGGACTACCCACGTCCACCTCCCCGCTTACTGTTTTTTTCATAAATTGTCAGGCCTTTCTCGCTGCCAGCTCACCCTATATGGAGGCTTTGAGCCTAGGAAGCAGGAGTGAAGTTGTCGTGATATATACAATAATACCTCATATTGATGTTTATCGGAAACCCTGTGGTATGGCTATATCCTGACTTTTGGCCAACCCATGCACCTCAAAATTGCCCTTGCTGGCGCCCTAAGAGCTCTTCGGCTGAATCGCCGCTTTCGGTATGAAAAGCTTTCTGACGCCAGCGCGAGGTCGAAAATCAGCGCTCTCGAGCGTGGCGAAACGAGCATTACGCTCGAAAAATTCGAAAGCTTGGCTGAGGCACTCGAGATAGATCCGCTTGCCCTGATGGCCTTGTGCATGTCTGCACGCCTTGGAACGCCCTACCCTCGTCTTATAGAAGATGCACAAGAGCAGCTTCGAGCGTTTGAAGCTGAAGGAGGCATAAAGCTTTTGGCAGAGCAATTCGCGGATGGCGCGCTGATTCAGCGTACGCGTGGAAAACCTCAGAAAATTGAAAACCTCGAGGCCGTCAGGAAACTCAAGTCGGAAGGGATGTCGCAGGCCCAGATCGCTCAGGCGTTGGGTTTCTCCCCTAGCGTTGTCAATCGTCACTGGAAGCGGATTTTGAGCCAGGAGCAGCAGGTCAATCCATAGGCTTTAAGAACCGTCGCATTTTCGCTCACCTCCAGGTAGCCACTACCAATCAAACGCGCCCGTTGATGGCTTTACTGGCTGAGCGACTCCTTGCGCATTCTCTACCACTACATGTCAATCGATTGCATCCAGGAAGTCGAGCAAATGCTCATTATCAGGATTCAGGGATGTGGCGTGAGACGAGTTAACGACACGCTTTAGGCGGTTCGGCGTAAGCGTCCGGTTAAGTCACCTTGACGGGGGGGCTGGGAGAGAGCCCGAAAGCGTGAGCATTGGCCAAACCTTCAACCAGCTTTTGGACTTGACGCGCTCTTGATAGATAGCATTTTTCCGTGGCGAACCTCCCTGCTGGACGGATAATCGAGTTGAAAAGATCATGATGCCCCAGCGGCGCAGCGATTTCGCATGTGCCGTCCTCTCGCAGTCTTAACGCTACCGCTGTGGCGGTTACTGGCCAGTAACGCATTGCATCGGTCGCCGACTGATAGGGCTCATCGCCGTTCTGAACATACATTCTCGCTTGGTTTTTCACAGATAGCAGGTCGACGGATCGTCAGAGTCTCAGATAAGAAGAGCATGAGATCAGCGTGTCTATGCAAAGTGACGCTTCGCTCAATGTGGCCTGAGCTACTATCAAATGATAATGATGCTGATCGAGATCTAAGAAATTGCCTGAGTATGCCGAGGCAAGAGTGGATGGATAGCCCACTGAATTTAGATCGATCCCTGCCGCCCGAAAAGGAACTAGAGGACTCCGAGCGTACAAATGCGACCGACTGATCGCAGTTAATCAACCTCAGATCATTGGACAGCTTCAAATCACACCACGTAAACCCGCTCAACACGCTCAGTGTTAGTCGAATTTGGGCTTCGTTCGAAGATCGCGCTCGTTTCAGTCGTCGTACTTTGTCAGCTCGACAATCGTGACCACCGAGATTGCATCATCATGTTCTGGAAGCCAGAAGCCGCCCTGAATGCTCTAGGCTTCTAAAAGCCCAATCTCAGGTGTTTCATCAGGAAAGCTTTCCAAGTCATTGTTCTAGCGTAAGTGACTGAAAAACACATAAACCACTGATAATTATCATAATATTTGCATAACTTTGAATCTGTGCTTGGCTTAGACATGTACCAAATGTCGACTCCATTCTGAGGGAGCTGCACCTGATGAAAAAACCACCACTGCGTCAAGGTATGGTCAACGGGCTGGTGTTCGAGGTGGTTCAAACCTTGGAGGCCGTGAAGGCACATGCCGAAATCATTGCCGACGTTACGCAAAGCGATCGAGCCAAGGCATACGAAGCAGCTTTCCAAATTGCTATTCAAGGCGGCGGAGCAGAAGACCACATCCGCAGCCGCTATGAGGGCCTGAACTGTGCGGAAATTGCAGAAACATTGGCCAACCAACCTCCTCAGCCAGCAACGCCCGCCCCCGCAGTCCCACCGAGCGCGCCTAAACTGACTTTGGCAGGGGAAAAGTCTTAGGAATCCATTGAGATGGGCTTATTGCCTTACTCCTATCTCATCGCACAAGCCAGGCTGCTCGATTGAAATCGGGTAGTCTGGCTTTTTGATTGCCCCCATTAGGGTAAGCATGAGGAAATGCCTTGTGCGGGTAATGCAGGCATCCACTGATGCGCTCAGCACCTGCTGCAAGTGGAGCGCGCAGGCCGGTACGGCCGAAGGCGTGAAGGATGGAAGCCCGAAGGGCCGAGACTCGGCGGTACGCCGAAGCTCGGTTCACGACAGCCTGCCCGCGCTCAGCGGCTCGCCATCCCAGTTAAATCAGTCAGCTCCTACGGCTTGATTCTGTACTGCCACCGTTGTGGGTCGAACGCAGCGTGCTAACCCACTGCCCTCCGACAAGGCTGCCAGAAGACCCGCACCTCTCACAAGTTTCCAGAGGAAGCCTCTCTGCCAAATCAACCGCTCCACGACAGTACGAATCATCACCGTCGTAAAAGAAATGGAGCTCGCCAAATTTAGATTTGATCTGCTCAATAGTCACCGGCGCAACATCACCTCGCCCCAAGGTGTCACCGGTATACGTGAACCTTGCGGGTCGCTCTAGTCGTAACTCTCTAGCTGGTGAGGTTCTTAGATCTAGATCTTCCAGATCTTGATTGAGACAATCTTGGTCTTGAAGACCTCACACCCTGCGATACGATTTCGCCCATTGACGCGTGGACGATTTAACGCTTTGGCCGGCTTGAACGAAGGGAGCGGGATGTGGCTTCATCCAAACCTTCCAAAAAACTCGACATCATGGTGGATGATATCGCCCCCAGCTTGACCAGACTCTCTCGAACAACCATCACGTCCACTGGACTTAGGGCCAAACTTACCAAGCGTCCGAATTGCTGCGGTGAGGGAGGCAACGTTCTGCGAACGCAATAGTCATGGCGCCCCAAGTAAACGATTTCTGCTTGTGAAACCATACCGCTCACCCATCCGATCAACAGCAAAGCCCCCATCCGCTGATACGGATCACTGTCATTCAATCCGAACACGATGCGCTCATGCAGATTCAGGTTCACTTTGCACAGAGGTTGTTGAGTGCGTGAAAACCCGGCTGATGCTATCCCACCGGGTGCAAACACCGTTCGCTTCGCAAGCAGCAGTCCGTACAGAGTTTCCACCCCTTCGTTGAGGGCCTGCCCTACCACCAGAGACTCAATCCATTGCTGTACGCGTATTGTGATTCCCGCCATCCGCCGATCAAACAAAGAGTGCTTTACTGGCCGCTCCTCTCTGGAATAGAGATAAGCGTCCCAGATTCGTCTTTCGGGGGTAAACGTATCTCGAGGCCTCACCAACACGCGTTGGTGCTCAACGCAGTATGCGCTGGTCGTGTAACACCAAGATTGGCGCCAAATGGGAAACCCTGTTCTCCGCATGCTTTCTTTTAGACATGTGGAGCAGTAGGCGTGCCGGTAATGGATGTGAAGTAAACGAGACTGCCGGGAGGCAAATAGCTGCTGCAACAAAACCCCATCGGTACCATAGGTACCACGCATGACTTTGAAAAGTTCAGTGGCACAATCAAACTCAATGTCCTCGAATTCAGGGAAAGGCCACGACTCCACTATGCCGGGAACAACCCGTTTGGGGATAGAAAGGCCTCGATTAATTGCCTCCCGAAACAAGTGAGGGTTCCGGAGCCTATTGTGGGCAAGCCCCCGCATCACCCAGGAAAGCAGCGTTTCTCCTAGAACGAAGCGAGGCGCTGCCCCTGATGAGAACTCGTCGAGCACGTCAGAAATCCCACATGTTACGCAGACATTCAACTGGCAAAGATGCACAATCGTTGTAGCTGGGGTTTCGCGCTAGTGTCTGGAGGATCTGAATGAGAGCGCCACTGGCGCCATGAGATCTATCTAGAAGACCCTTGATAAAATCGTCATTGAGCAACTGAGATCGTTTGAATCCACATGCCACCCCAACCCTTGTAATGAAGATTCGGAACTGTTGGTCATCCTGCCACAAGCCGATGTCTACATAGCGAGCCTCCTTAGCAACGACCTTTTTCAGATCCCCGTCTAAAATATTGGGCCCAGACACAGCCAATATCTTAAGATTTTGAAATCGCCGTAGCAGGGCCCCGACTAAATCAATAGAATTATTTCGTTGCTCCGCACCGCCGCCAAAGTGAACACGTGCATCGTCGAACACTAGGCGAAACTCTCGACCACCGATCAGATCCTCAAGTGCATATTCGACATTCCGAAAAGCCATAAAATGACTGCTCAAGGGAAGACCCAAAGCTGCCGCGAATGCCGAGTAGACGTTGCCATATGCCTTAGTAAACCTTCCAGGCACATAAGCAGTATAGACTCGTGCCGAGTCGGCATTTTTAAGTAGCCTCAAGGCAACTGTAGTCTTTCCTGTACGGGCCTCTCCGCCCAAAATAGTGAATACGTTATCAGAAAAGCCTCGCATGATACCCTGCTGTGCTTGATACTGCTTCGGACACAGTAGATACTTCATTCGTCAACTTCTGATGGGAGTACGCGGGTATTCCATTTCGACCGATTAGCGGCCTGCAAGCACTTAAGAGTAATCTTTTCATCCCCCCATATTACTGCCAAACAGGCCGCAGCTCGAAGTAGAGAGCATATATTTCCAATTATGCCCGATGTGACCCCATAAATATAATCGGCGATTGGCTTAGAGGAAAGATGCGATTTCTTAGCGAGGGGGACGATTTCTTCCCAAGTATCCAAGAAATTAAGATACTCTGCATCTGTTTTAGACCACGGAGTAAGTTCGTAAAGCTCAAATCGGCGTACATACTGGGCGTCAATTGCGAGCGCATTGAGAGCCTCATCGATACCGAAAACGAAAAAACTGAGATAAGCAGGGGCCCCGCATAACCCTCGCAAAAGGGAGAGAAATGTATCCTGCTCACCCTTAGAAAGCCCCTTGATAGAGTCATGGAACTCATCCATAAATACACCGCGAATATCGTTAGCGATGCAGTATTCGGCTACCATACTAATAGGAACTCCACCTTTCCCAGGATCCACACCCAATGCCGACAAGAGCTTCGCCATAGGCTTAGTTTTTTCAGTGTCCTTGACAAAGGTGACATATCTAACTTTATGGCGCCATGAGGCATCCATCCCCCTAACCGCATTGCAAATTGTCGTTTTCCCATGATTAGAACCGGCGGACACCACTAAGCATGGAGCCTCCATACTGCCACGTACGATGCTAAGCATATTATGAACGATGTTTGAAACGGTGAGTAAATGCTCTGTGTCGACCTTGATGTCTTGCCGGATGATCTGGCAGCGCTCCTCATCTGACAAGGCCAATGCATAACGCTGACTCTCATGCAAATGTTCTCCAACCAAAATCAATTCTCCCACTTCAATTTTTTACGAGTTTGATCAGCACTAAGTTCTTTGGTTTTCCCCTGAAGCAAATGCCCTTCCCCGCCATAGGAAAGAAAAGACATAGTTTCAGCTGCCGCAACTTTCTTGGCGACGTTTTGCCGAAGTCGTTTAGTAGTGGCCTTTGAATTTTCCACTAACTCATAGTTCTCCAAACGAACTTGGTGCAACGCCTCGTCCACAAGTGTTCCTGGACGACGGTCGCGAGGTCGTGAAAACGCCCAGTATTCGCTATATGAGACTGGTGTTTTCGTCAAATCAGAATAAGGAATTTCATGATACCGGCCATCTTGGCGCAACCATATTTTCGAAAGGTTCAACGGGTTATACTTAAACGAAAGTCGTGACCCAACGAACCTTCTGAGTATTGCCGAAGAGTAGAATGACCTACTAAACTCGACACCCTTTGGTTGCACCGTTCGTATCACACTTGGAAAGAAGTCAAGAGCAAATGTTTGAAAGTTACCCGGCATAGGAGGTACGTAACCTGGCCCCTTCTTGGCCATCTCCGCATCCCAAACCTCGAACGGAGCAAGTCTATTCAACCCTTCATGAGCACGCCCATGATAAATGGCCACTTCATTTGCGAACCACTCACAAAATGCTGAAAAGGTCATGGCCGAATGCTTGGCAGAGTCGTAGTCTGCTTTCTTCAGCACGTTAGAGTAGGTAGTACCTGGCAGAAGATGCACCTTCCCCATCAGCGTACCAATGATCCTTTCAACGTGCCCTCCATAATGCTTTTTACCAACAGGCCGCAGCAAAATGAGGATTTTGTAGAATTGAAGGGTGGCTTCGAGTTCTGGGCTAGTGAATTCCGCGGCGTTATCCATACCTAATGCAAGAGGCAATCCCCAAAACCTATGGCGAGTGTTCTGACCACCACCAAGTGCGATCGGAAAGTCTTGCTTGGGAAAACAGGCAGACAGCATCGCCATGGCAACGCTAAGTGAGCTAGGCGGATGGAGGGCAAGATAGTAACCAAGAATAATGCGACTCTTGAGGTCGATAACTACCGTCAGCCAAGGCCGCATGAGTGGTCGTCCATTCTCGTCGCAGATAATTACATCCACCCGTGTATGGTCGATTTGAACCATGCTAAGTATGGTATCTACATTAATCATCCCTGGCTTCAGATCAAACTTTTGAAGCATCGGCTCTCTGCCGTGCAAAAGAGAGTAAACGGTTTTCGGCCCGAACGATTCAAGCCTTCGCCTTAGAGCATTAAGACTCGGAGTTGTAACCCCCATGGTATGACATAGAGAGTCGACATATTCCCAAAGCGAAGAAAACGCCTCTAATTTTTTTGTTTTATCATTAAGTCGTTTCGATATTGCTTTCTCCATGATTTTCTCTTGAATATCAGAAAGCAATCGTGAATTTTTTTTACGCCCCCTGACACTTCTAACAAGCGAAACAGCACCAAGTTCTGGGTCATATCTCCGCAATAAACGTCGAATCGTTGTTTCTGATGAGCCGAGCTTCTCGATAAGCTCTGCCCGCGTAACTTTACCCTGAAGGTAGTCATTAATATTTCTCGCTCGATCCGAAGCAATAGCCAACTCTTTGGGATTGACTTCAGTTTGTTCCAGCCAGATCAAACGGCGATCGTTGTATAACTCGTGTTTTTCTTGATCGACCTCAACCAGCTTTACCTGAGTAAAGAGCACATCAAAGGATTGCTCACTTTCCAGGCTTTTTAGGGTGATGTTGCCGTCAGTTCCACGAGCTATTACTCGATATACATTTTCCTCAAAACTAACTAAGTTTCCTTCGACGATGGGTTGCAACATAAAGGCTCGGCACCGACTGGTTGAAATTCTGGGTGCGCAAGCATAGCTCTATGACCACGAAGCTTGTCAACGGTCATATAATTGACGTTAGGTATCAACTAATTTTGTTTTAGGCGTTGACTTATATTACGTTTATTGACGAAGGGCTTGAGCTAATATTGGGTAAATTGACACTAAGTTTAAAAATATCGCATAAATTGACAAGCTCACTCTTAGCAACAAATGAGCCAAGCACCTGTAAGCACCGAATTCACGACTCATGGACTATTATTTTATATTGCTTTCCACTCCTCCCATGAAGTGTCAATATATTCAATATCTACAGCTAAACTGAATAAAATTTAACCCTGGACTCTTTAGATATGAACCGCGTTCACGTTGGAGAGGAGAATTCTTGAAGCAGTCCCGAGTCAATTGTCAGCCTTGTAAGAGTTTCTTGGGTTTTGCGACCCGAAATAACCGACAAGATAATGACACTATTCCATAAACTGGAGTCTGATATGAGGCTCCGGCGGCAAAAAGTTTGGATTTTTGAATCAGAAAAGCTGCTTTTATTTTTCAAAAGCGAGCCAAGTCAGTCTATCAGAGCGCTTGCAATCTCAGCCCGTGAGCCACACTCCGCCTTCAATGGCATAGCAAGGGGGTAACTAGCCCCTTCCTCCTTTCGTAGCCAACTGAGGTTAAACGTCGACGTAACGTGTCCTCCAATGCCCTATGGGGATTACAGAGAGCTTTGCCGGGCGCTGACCATCGTTTACGAGGCATGTATCCAATTTGTTGCCGTTTACAAGGCTGTAGCTGAGGAGTCGCTGCCGATTGGAGTCCTCTGTGATACCCCGTGTTAGTAAACGCTCCTTTAGCAACAGCTTCGCGAGGGGAAACAGGAAGCGATCGTTCTGAACTTTTAGAACTGGTATATTTCTATAGGCGTAACGGGCTTAAACTTTTAAAAAAAATCACTACAAATCAATAAGTTGGATGTCATTACCGGATCCCGGACGAAGCGATTATTTGAGCTACCCCTGCATATAGGGGCTATGACTGCACTCCTTTTAAAATGATCAAATGCACTATTGCATATCGGCTTTCAGGCATTTTTAAAAGTCAGAATCACTAGAAGCCACGGCTTCTATGGGCTTGAGCGTTTAACCACTTTTAAAGGAGGGACACAATCTCCATGTTCTCGGTCCGTGAATTATTCCAGCAGCAGCTTGGTGCCAACAGATTTAGCGCTTTCATCGATTACATTTGTTGTTTACCACTGGACGCGCCTAAAGCAACCGTCTTCGATTCGCCAGCAGTCAGTTGAACGCCAACATTTAAAAGTTAGACTGGATCGCGAGTCGACATCTAAAAATTATAGTGGGCTACAGATCGCATGGCAGCTCTAGCACGTACTTTCAGAAATCAGCGTCCATGCTGCGCCATTCGAAAATCATTGACGTTAAAAGTCAGAATCACTCAGATTTTTGAGAAATTTGGGAGATCTTGCAAAGCATCCTCTAATCTCAATACCTAACCCGACTAATCTCTGCGAGCTCATTATGATCATTCTCACGCCCAACCCGACTGACCCGGGATCAGATGTCCTTGCAGATTCGGTTTCCCCACAGCAGCACATCGTTGGTTTGAAAAATCACTTCAAGTCGAGCCCTCGTGTCACGGTGAAGCTTGATCTCAAGGATTTGCTAATTGAACAGGTATTGCTGGATTTAATGAAAAAAGAGATGGGTAATCAATCGTTTCGCATGGACAACCAGGGATCATTCAACGGAAAAGTCGTAGACGTTTTGAGACTATTCAAGGAGTTTCCTGCTGGCGGCGCCAAAATCACGTTTCCACAATATCAATACTGCGAAGAGTCGTGCAGAGTAACCCTAGTTGTAGATCCCTATGACAGTGGCATTGTCATGGAACGGATTATAGGCCACTACAAAGAATGCAACTTGGGAACACCTATCTCGCTGAATCACCTTGCAGCAAACCTAGAGTTCTCGAAAAAAGACACGCAGTATTTTCCCAGAGCATCACCCTATCAATTCTTCAGGCGAGACACTATTACACTGACATGGCCATGGGACGTCACGGCAAAACATCCCGGAGAACTGATTTGTAACGTTCTGCTATACAAGGCCGGTCAAGACAATTCATTGCACCAGAGAGAAACCGCTTGGCCTACATTCAAACCGCCATCAATCAGAATGGACGTCCGCCCAAAGCGATTGAGCGTTTTGGAACACTTTTCGGCTCTGATCATGCACCCCTATGCCCTAGGGATTTTTACGGCCGTTGTAGGTGGTCTGATTCTTCATTTTGGGTTTGGTATTGGTTGAGTTGCTATGAGCTTAAATGCTGAATTTTTAAAGCTCTAACAAATCTAAAATTTCAGATCCGAGGATTTGAAGCCCGGTTTCCATGCTGGTGAACTCATCGATCCTGCCGATAACTCTGGCATGAGCGTTATCGAGTCCATTTTTGACGCCGATCAGTCCAACCGTCAGCGGCAAACCACGTTCGTCGAAGGACACCTGGCACCGAATCAGCCGGTAAACCTCGCCGTCGCGCGCGCATTGAAGGTAAGCCCCTTCCCCGAACCCGGCCTCTCCCAAGATCTGGTATGAGATTCCTTGCATGATATGGGGTCTTGAGACCAGGAAGCTAACGACGTCATCCCGGGAAAGATTCTTTGCTTGCTCCCACCCTTCTGGATCTACTGATCTCAACAGCGCCAGAAGCTCAGCTCTCAACCGCTCCACGTACGCCATTACCCTCTCCATCTCGAACTCATTACTCGACTCGCTGAAAAACCGTCATAGCAATAAGGCCCTTCCCGTCAGCGGTCGGTCGAGTGGTTATATGCCAGCCCGACGCCGTGCCAAGATTTCTCACACCCTTTTGCTGCTCACCATACCGGCGAACCTTGTCTTTCTCCTGCTTCGCAGTCAGCACTTTTACCCTATCCGCCTCCCGAACAATCCGTGTCAGCCTCGAAAAAACGTTGTCGAGCTTACACTCGCCTTTCGTTTCATCCAGGTACTCGATAACGGCATGGTACGTGAGGTAGATGCGGCCAAAGGTAGGATTATCGACGAAAGGTTGTGGCGGTGGCTCCCCGTCCCATCTCACGCAGATACCTGGATGCTCCTCCAACACCCACGCCTCCCCTTTCTCGACAGAGATGTTGTCCAAGCCGAGGAGTTGTGTCCGGAGAGCGTACGCGTATTGGTAGAGCTCTTCTTTTGAGCTGGTCACAAGCAGGAGACGCTTTACAGCGCCACGGGAAACCACGAGCTTCAAATTACGTGAGGTTCGATTTGACCCAGCGAGCTCCAGCCAGATCAGGCAGCACCAGGCGCTGTACAGTTCTACAAAGTCCAGGGCATTTGGCCCGAGGTCTTTTGAGACATGGACATCCACAGTGCGGAAAAAACGATCGTCGCCATTGAACTTGACCTGGTACAGGCCTGGCGTATCGGTTGTTGAGGTGCTGAGCTTGACCACTTTGAATGTCATTGTTCGGATCTCGATTGCGATGCTTGAAGACTCGCACGTCTTACTGGAATGCAAGCGGACGATTCTACCCGACTCCTGATCGATCTCATGGCCATAAAAAAAGGGCCAGCTAAATTAGCCGGCCCTTTTGGTTTCTTGCACGCGGTCGCTAGCGACAATCTTTTCGAGAATGTCGGCAGCCTCCATTATGTATGGCCCTTCAAAGATGACGTTGAGTCCATCTTGAAGGGCCTTTGCATGGGCCATGATGTACCGACGCGACGCCGGTACCCGGTACCGGCTTACCAACAGCAATCGGTAATCCCCTGCGCTCCCACTAAAACCGCTGGGCGGTGAGAATGGATCGAGGGCATTAGCGCCTGGCGAGGTGACAACACGCACTGGGTCATATAGATAAGAGGTGACGCTCATCAAGCCGCCCTCCTCATCTGTGGAAACCCCATGCATCCAAGCTGCACCAGCACATCATTCCAGTCGACCGACTTTTCGCCTTCCAGCAGCGGCAATGACGGAGTCAGTATCTGAGCTTGGATACCCTTCTCCCAGAGACGCTTTTTCAGGTTCATGCCCGCCTCTTCGCCGCGGCCGGAACGGTCTTTGTCGATCCAGATCCTGACGCGTTTAGTGCGAGGGCCAGGCTCGAAACCCTCCAACAGCGTTGCATTCACCAGCGAGTGAACCTGCACTGCGAAGTTGGTACCGGTTTCTATAGCCCAAGCTGTTTCCAGCCCCTCACAAACATCAATTTCCTCCTTGTCCCAGGCCCCAACGAAAATGCCACCGCCAGTAACCAGCCTGTCGGTAGGATACATGCACATTTTCTTGGCACTTTGGACGGGAGCTTTCAGCCCCTTCGGGGTTAGAAAGTACCGGTGGAGCGTGATGGGAAGCCCTGCCTTTGTAACTTTCGCGACAATGCCGGGAAAATCACCTTCGAACTCACCATCCTCGTTGTAGCTCGAGAGGCTCGGATGAAACCGAACCACCCTTTCGACGCCCTCACGATCCCAACAGAGAATCTTGCGGCTGGCCAAGTACAGACGGGCCGGCTCAGCATCTGGGTGCGTAAGTGGAAGGCTGCCCTTCCATAGCTCATTGAGTTTCTTGCTGTGATAGAGGTTTGAAGCAGCCTCTTTTTCCTCAAGCTCTTTGCGACGAGCTGCGAGCGCCTGCTCGTTGGCCCGGTTTACCTTCTCCTGCTGATTCTCATCTTCAGTCGAGCGGATCCCCAGAAAGTCACCAACGTCGGCCACAGCATCTGCAAATCCGTAGTTCTTCACCCACATCAGCAAGCTGAATCCATCGGGGTATGTTCCACAGGTGTTGCACATGCCGCCGCCGGAGTCTTGAAAGTCCTTACGGAAGAACTTGAATCCATCGCCGCCACGACCAGCCACCCCATGGACAGGGCACTTCGTGTGTCGACCTGGCTTATCAAACGCTCTGGAATCGATCTCAGGGCACAAGTCCCTCAAAATCACATCCCAGCCTTTAAGCTTCGCCGCATTTCGTACAACTTCGGCTTTCAAATTTCTCATAGTGCACCTCCAGGTAAGCCCAACTCGGGACTTCCCCAAGCCACCGAAACGGGAGCTTGGGGAAGCCCCGAGCCGGGGGAATAGGACACCTGAAGGAACTCCACCCCTTGAAGGGGGCAAAGCCCCCCAGGGGATGGTTAAGCTGCTAACCGCAACCGCGGTTTCATCAGCTTCAAATAGGTATCGCGCGCTTCGGCAATCGCCTCGCGCACAACATCACGTGTGTCTGTACAGAGCCCCTTGATCGAGGGATTACGACTGACCCCGTAGATATCAAGCTCAGCCAGTTCAGCGATATCGTCGCCATCATCATCAAGCATGGTGACAGTGACTTTGAGGCTGAAACATTCGATCTCCCCATCCATGATTTGCTGGATAGTTTGGTCGAGGTATACGAGCTCCTCCTCCGTTTCAAAGACATCGAAGTCATCCGAGCACTTAAAAACATCAACCCGGAAGTTGGCAGTTTGAAAGGTCCGCAGCTTTGTCTTCTCTGAGACGTACGCATCGAGGAGCTTGTACCCTCGGTGCGCAAGTTCCGCGCCGGTGGCGACAACATCATCGGCAAGCGCAGAAACCAGTCGATGAAGAGCAACTTTTTGAGCGGGTCCACCTAGTTCATCAGCCGGAGTGAGCTCGACGTAAACTGGATCGATGCTCAGGGAGGTCGATCGCTCATGTACGTAGCGCATTCCAGAGTCCCGGGTAATCTCCAGCTTTTCGGGTAGCACCAGGCCATCCCAAACAGTCGAAGAAACATCCGGCACAAGACGCGAAGCAAGACGCTTCACATCCAACTCACCAGTGAAGCTGGCACCATCGCCCTGACAACAGCTCAGCGAAAAATGGACGTCTTCAGCTGGGTAGCCGTTTAACACCAAGTGGCGCTGCATCAGGGTTGTGATTGCACGGTTAGTAGACATATATGGACTCCAGTAATTGGAGCCCACCGCCCCTAACGGGGCATGTAGGCCCCGATAGGGTTAGGTGAATCAGTGGGGTTGCTTCGTTCGAATTCGAGTGAGAAAGACATCCCAGGCCAGATGGCCGTGGGAAACCACCTTCCCATCATCCACCAGCACACGGCGCTTGCCGGTGAAGCCGGTGTCGATGGCGAAAGCAGTCTTGTCTTGAGCTTTCGGGTATCGAGCGAGCAGTACACGCAGCGCTGCATAGTGTCGAAGTGCAAAGGCACGGCGAACAACGTTCGCGATACCTCCACAGCGCGACACGGCTTCAGCTTCGACGCCACGTGTCAATGCTTCAGCCTCACCGGTAGTGAGGGTCATCGTTTCACGGAGTAGCGCGACCAGACGGGGGTAGGACTTCATTTCTTGGTCCCATCCTTCTGTTTGATCGGCAAGCCGCAAATGTTGCTCATCATGCTGACAAAGCTTTCATCACTGAGAGCCTCTTGATAATGAGCAACCCGATTTTGGGCGTGGGGCTTTGCAGGTGTTGGAACGGGCTTCTGTGCATTACTCATACACGTTGCTCCATCTTCACAACCAGGTCACCCCGCGTCACATACGACCAGCTACAGCCGAAGGATGATGACGCTCCAATCAGCTTTGCAGGCGAAAAAATCATAGATGTACCTCCAGAATGGAGGTGAGATGCCAACCCCGAGTGGGGAAGGACCCCACCAGAAAGGTTGGAACAACGGTGTTAAGACAGGCTTAGACCCAATGTCCGGCGAGAGCCAAGCACAGGGCCGTGTGAATCAAATTACGTCAAACACGAAGTCGACGATGATGATCACGAGATTCAGTAAGTCAGACATGTTGCACCTCAATTTTAGTTTTAGTGCAAGGTCTCCCCTACAGGGAGAAATCCCTGCAGGGAGTGAAAGCCAGAGTGGCCAAGTTGATGCTGCTTTAGGGACGCGCAGCTAACGCCATCTCCGATCGCAACAGAGCGATTGGAAGAATCTTTGCTTGGGAAAACTGGAGCTTTCCGAAACAACCCTTGAGGTCGGTCGGTGGCCTGGTGGCCGAGAGGATGCTGATAACAGCTGGTTGAAATATAGCACCCGGAATTTTGAGATGGAAGCAGGGAGGTGTCCCCCCCCTGCTCCAATCACCTACGCACGTTTCTGAACCATCTCGTCCCTCATCGCCCGGAGCAAGTCCAGGTGATAGGAGCGAAGCTCTGAAGCAGCAATCGTTGAGCATGCCGCCGAGATTTCGTGAACCAGTTGAATGAATTCACGAAGATGCGCCGTGGTGGTGATCCCGCGCTCACAGTAGCTGGCTTCTATCTCTTGCTGAGTAACGTCAACTTGAGACGCCAGGTAGAGAGGACGGTCCCTCCTATCCAGTAGCAGAACTTCCGTAACCCCATCATGGCCACCTTTAGGAAAGAGAGCCGCTTTTCTGCGTTCGATGATCTCGTTGAAATGCGAGAGCACCAGCGCTGGGTTACTGGAAATATGAGAAACCGGAAAATTGTTCATGAAGCCTCCAACACGAAAGTCGAGGCCTCTCCCCTATCGGGAAAAGGACCCGACGGGGTTTGCTGCTTACGCAGCGTTACGCCACAGATGTGGCATGTAGGATCACCAGGATGCTTCGACTGCGTCCATCATGATTTGCAGTCGCACCAGCGGCAGCTTCATCAGCCACGCCCTGGATTCAGTAGTGTAATTCGCCAGCAAATTCACCAGTCGACCATGCTCCTCGAGCTCAGCGTACGTGGCGACCTTTGCCAGACGCATCCTGCATTTAATTGAACGGAACTCGTCGCGCTCAATCGTCGTCAATAACGTCACCTCATCACATTCAATACCGTTTGAGCGCATGCGCTCCATACGCAAAGGAAGTGACTGAGCGACCTTATCGAACCCAGCTGCTACGAGCTGTTGGGAAATGTTCATGTTGCCTCCGATGATTAGAGACAACATTCCCGATCGGGAGCGATTGTCCCAATGGGTTGAATGGCGAGTGCCAAGTTGATGCTGCATAGAGTTGCAGCTGACTATCGTCCTGGAAACGCATTGTTCACAGGTGGATTCGGTTGAGAGACTCGCCTCGTTAGAGGAGGTTCTCCAAACCGAACACTCTCCCCAGACCGGGAGAGATTCGGAAGTGCCCCTCTTGCGAGGGGCGAGGACAGCAGTTAAAGACCTTTATTCGCTTGGTTCCTGACTTCCTTAATCGCTCCAACGAGAGGAGCGAAAAAGATCGCCGGCGCAGCTTTCGCGGCAACAACGAACTCAGCTTTGAAACCTTTGATGAAACCTACAAGGTGTTTGCGAATCATGGTCAGCTCCTCGCGTTACATGAATTCAGCATATACCTTGATCGGTCTCTGTTCAAAGCGAATTAGGCCGCTTTTGGGGTCCCACCATCAGAGTCACGAGACTGCAGCTTTCGCCACTGACCGATGACTCCAGAAATCGCCCCACGAACAGGAGCAAAATAGATGGCGGGGGCCTGCTGAGCTGCCTTCACAAACTCAGATAAGCAGTGCTCAACCAGTGTGCTTTTATTACCGCTATTAATGGCCATTTTGTCTCATCTCCTTGACTGCAGCCCAGGACGTAAAGCCCAGGAACGACAGAAAGGTAAGCGCATCGACCACCAGGATCGCGTGCTCAAGGAACGTAAGAACGCTAAGCGTGAACTCAGCGACGTGATACTCACGAAGCTTGTGGACTAGCCATCCCAAAAAAACGGAAGGCGTGGCAATTATTATGAAAATGCCGGAACCCACAACCGTGTGAGCCAAGAAATGCACCAACGGTGCATACCAGGGTTTTTGATGCGGAGAGCTTTTTTGGTTCTCCATGAGGGACACTCCTTTTGTGTGCGGGAGGCCCTACCCCGCAGGGATAGAAGCTCCCCGCGGTTGCTGGATTGCTGAAATTAAGGGATCAGCTGCACCTTTACTCCATAGTCCTAAATGGACTCAACGCGAACACGAATCCCATTACGGTCATCGTGAACAAACACTTCTTCGAACACCCTGCAGGCGTCAGCCAACGGAGATGATTGTTAAGCCATCTGGACAGTTTTCAGTTGTGCGTCCAGAAGCTTGCCATTGTGTTCGAGCCAGTTGCGAATTGCTTCGCACTGGTCGAGATCAAAGCCAGAGTTTTCCCCCATTCGAACAAGGTTAAGAATGATCTCTGAGGTGTAGTTCTCTTCAACAATTCCGGCGAACACGAACCTTGTTTTGGGGATGGTCTCAGGAGCCCTGCCGGAAAGCGATTCGAGCTCATCACCGTGATTGGTAAACAAGTCTTCGAGCATCGCAACCTTGGCGTGTAGGACAGGGCAACTCTGTGAGAACTCAGGTTCAAATTTGGTGTGAAAGTGTCGCACCAGCCCATCGATCAACTCGACAATGTCGGGCAACCCAGCCTGATAGTCCCGGATAAAGACACGAGCCTCTACAAAGGCTCCATACTCGCAGCGGCTAATGACGACTCTCTCGCCGATCTCGATGTTGTTGTCACTCCCCTCTGCATACATTGCTTGCGCAGCTTTTGCGAAAGGGTTTGTGCTTGAATCAACACCAAAATGGTTTTGGCAATCAGCGAACGTCAAACCTGCGTTAACAGCGACCTTGAGTAGGTCCAACGGCGATGGCGCTGCTGACTTCAGAAGGTCCAACCGTTCGTTTCCGATCAGGGTGGTTTGATTATTCATGTCGTGCTCCAAAAGGAACCGGGCATGTCCCCAGCGCGGGGTCATGTACCCGGCGGGGTTTGATTGAGAATTTAAGCCTCAAGGCCGAAGCCTCTCAGCGTAGTCATTGAATCAACCACCCGGGGCTTAGCCCCGAGTGGTGATCAGCCCTCACCGTATAGTGAGGGGCCGCGACCACCAACTGATGCGATGGTCGCTAGATGGAACAGGAAGGCTACCGGTCTCGCTTCGTTACATCGCCGGTTATTTTTTCCGTGGTGGTACTTAGCAAATCCCATAACGCTATAGCGGGTGCCCAAAAGCCTTGAAGGGTTTCTTGTACGCCGCGCTTGAAGCCACGAATGAAGGCATTCATAGCCATCTCCAATAGTTTTTCCTGTTTGCAAAAGGGGATGCTCCAGGCCGCCCCGTTAGTGACGGTTCAGGCCAGAAGAGCCTTGCTGGCGTGGTAGGTCGAATAGATCGTCCACCAGCCCAAGAACACGCAGTCGCTGTACAAGATCACATGTTCCAAGAGTTTCAGAACGGGGACCAGGTCCTTACCGGCCTCGAAGCCCCCCACCCAACTGGTAAGGGTCGAGATCAAAAGGCTCGCGAACACGAGCAGGGAAAAGAAAATGACTCCCATGACCAAGTGGCCAAGGAACTCACCAATGATGCCAAGATTTTTTTTCATAGGTTTAACTCCGGGTTGAGGCGGAGCTAACCCCCGACAGGGAGCTAAACCCCGCCGGTTTGGTTTTAATGCTGCAGTAGTGCAGCTGCTTTCAAATCGAACCAACATTGGTTCGAGTGAAACCGCTTGAGCAATGCTCTTGCCAAAGCGGTCTCTACACCGCCCCAGGACTTCCCAGGGCGGTGCGAGACGAATCAGGCAGCCAGCCGGTAGGTACCAGGCGAAACACGCTCAAAGAAGCGCGCGTCCTGGACTACCTGACGAACTTTTGCCTCCCAGTGCTGATTTGACCGTGAACCTGCGTACGGCGCGATCAGCTGGTTTATCTCTTTGAGATGGAGGACCTTGCCACCTTGAAGGATGCGACGTATCGCGGCCCGCCATGTGGTGCCAACCCATGACGCAGCACGCTTGTCGACCTGCGCAAGAAAGAACAGAGAGTCCTTGTTCTTCTTGAAAATCAACAGCTTCTCGTGGGCAATTTTGACGATATTGCCTCGATACTCCCGACGATCAGAAACGCAGTTGTGCTGGATCTTGATAATTTCATCAACAAGCCGACCCGGTGCCACCCGTTCGACGAGCGATGACAAATTAAAGTACTGACCTTGCCGACGGAGATTGCCCATGAGGATTCCGTAGTGCCCGTTTTTTTCGACGGCGTCATGAATGTTCATGATGGAAAGCTCGAGCGCCTCCGTGAACTCGGCCAGTGCCATTCGGCTCATGTCCCATTTGTTTGGCTCCCCCCAGACCTCCCCGCTGTAGACCAGCATTGAAGCATAGGGTGCATGCCACCAACAGGTGTGGGCCTCTTCTCCAAGGTAGGTCCGCATGTCGTCCAGCAACAGGTTTGTGCCTTGGTGCAGGTCGGTACCCTTGAACCGGATACCGAGCTCGTTTGCGACGTCGACAGAGGTTCCGCCACCGATACTGGGGTCAAACGCAAGACCATCCTTTCGGGTGTGATACGTCCCAAAGAAATCCCGTACGATCGCGCCTGTGCAGTTACCGCGGTAGCGGCTATCCCCCCAATGACCACGGTCCGGATAGCTAACAACTGAGGAATTAAATTTCATGGTACGTCTCCGATGAGGTGGCGCACCACAACCCTACCGGGATGTGATACGCCCGATGGGTAGAATTCAGATCTGACCGTTGTCGCACAGGCTGTAGCACTGCTTGCCAACGATAATGTGGTCTATGAGCGTCACCTCCACAAGCATCAAAGCCTGCTTCAGAGATGCCGTCATGGAGAGGTCCTCCGGCGATGGGCTGCAATCACCACTGGGGTGGTTATGCGCCAGAATCACCTTTGGCGCATTGTGCTGCAGTGCGCGCTTGGCAACCACGCCAGGATGGACACTTACATGCTGATGGCCGCCGGCGAATACCTCCTCAAACGCGATAAGCCGATGCTGGGCATCTAGGTAGGCCACGCCAAACACCTCCCGGTCTTTCTCGCCCAGCTTGAATTTGAAGAAGTGCCGAGCACGATCCGGACTATCAAAGCGAGCACCCTTTGCAAATCGCTTGTTGATGATTTCGTTCGCGGCCTCGATGATTTCATCGGCCGTGACGGTCTCACCGAGCAATTGAAAAACGTTTGAGTTATCGGATGTTTCGATAAACATGGTGGTGCCTCCAGAGATTGAGGAGGCTCTCACCCCAGCAGGGGCAAGAAGCCCCTTTAGGGATTGTGATTGCTGGTAAACCACCAACTGGGCATCTCACCACCTGACATCAGGGGGTGAAGAATCAATTGCTTTCGCAAACTTAGCTTGGGAAAGCAGTCGAGAATCGGGAGGGAGTCAAAAAGAGGTGCTGAAGGGTCAGCTGTATGACGGAGCATTCGGTGGAGATGCACGGTGAATATACGACAAATTATTCCAACCTGGTAGAGCGAGAACTTCGACCGCCCCAGTTTTGGGACGATCGAAGAATCGCTGTGTTAGGCCGCCATATAGCGGTCTGGGCTGAAAACTTTGGCGTGCCGTTCGTAGTACTGAAGCAGGTCGTTAAACCTTTCCGTCCTCTCCCTGACACTGACAAAGTGCGCAGTCGCCGTGGGTGCCTCATTGCGCAGAAGCTCAAGTGAATTTCCATCATCGAGCTCCCACAGAAAAATCGTACATTCAGAGGTCTTCGCAGTCCCCTTTCGCACGATTTTACGACTACCCATCATCCGCGCTGCCTGGCAAATTACATTCATCACATGGCACCTCCGATCGAGGCGAACACGTGCCCCTGACGGGGAACCTGCCCGCCAGGGTTGATAAATAATTACAGCGATATCCGTTCAAGCGAGACTTACGATCTCGCATCAGCGGTGACCACCAACACTGAAACGGCCAAGCATTGCCTTAGTGCCGTACGCCGTCCCCAAGAGGCATGTCGCCCCCTGGGGAAAGTTTTGGACACCTTGCCTACACCAACATCGCAAGCTCGGTCTGCTGACCACTGATGTACTTCGGTGGAAGGTGGGTTGAGGCATCGATTCCCATATGACATACCGGACCGATTCCACAGATTCCGCCCCCACAGACCTGCATGCAGTAGCTGTCGATCCCCTCCTCCTGGAGAGCTGTGTAAACAGGATTGATGACCTGATTAGTCAATGCCATACCCAGCGCCCAACCAACCGCCTGAAACACGGGATAAACGACCGACTGACCGAGGACTTCATGGGCAGTCGTTTCTGACAACCCTTCCACCATAGATGGCGGAATCCCTTTCAAACGTGCGTGCTCGGTAGCGGTGAACAACCTGCTGAGCTCTGACTTGGACGGGTCAGGATGCTGCAGAAATGGCTCTGTACTCCGTCCTTTGAAATAGCCACGCCCGACAGTCCCAACCGAGGTGCTGTCGGCTGTGACTAACTGACGCTTGAAACCCTTGCCAGCCGCAATATCTCGCTCCTCTTTTGCCGCGAGATACTCGTAGCTTTTCCACCGGGGTGAGTCATCAGGTATTTCCTCGAGGATATCGCCGACTTTTACTGGCTTAACGTCAGTGGGCGTCGGAAAGGTAAAGCCCTCCCCAAAGCCTTTTGTTATCGCAACAACCACCATCCGCTTCCGGTCTTCTAGCACTCCGAAATCAGCACCCCTGAACACCGTTTCATGCAACACATATCCCAACGAAGTCAGGACACTGCGAATGACGGTCATTGATACCGAGTCCAAGTATTCAGGCACGTTTTCGATGATGCAGATCGCAGGGTTAGAGGCCTTTACGAAGTCCAGAAAGTCGATGAACAAGGTACCTGCCGAGGAATGCTCCTCCGCGTTCTGTATCTTGTTCTTCGAGCGGCCTGAGCGGCTGGCCCCGGTGCAGGGGATCCCGGCGACCACGCAATCTAATTGCGGCACGTCGCCCGACAAGGTGAGGTCACGAATGTCAGTATTGATCGCGATAGATTCTTCGGTCCAAAGCTCTGGATTGTTACGTAGCGACGCATCCAGGTAATTTGAATCGACCTCAACGCCGACTTGTATGAAAGACGCAACACCCGCGACCAACAGGCCTGAGTGCAGCGCTTTATCAATGATGCCGCTCCCGTGATAAAGCGAGCCCTTCGCCAGCGCCACCTTCTCAGTGAGCTTGCGTTTAATACGCTCTACTCGCTCCTTGATCTTGAGGTCGATCTGCAGAGCAGTTACGACAATGCGACCACTTCGAATGGCAACACGAACCTTCTCGCAGCCTTCAAAGAACTTCTTTAGCAAATCGGTGCGCACCTCCAACAGAGGCGTGACGACACCGTTGCGTTCACGTTTAGAAACAGTGAAGGAACCCGCTTCCATCGTCTCGCCGGAGACCGGTACCAACTCGAGGCGCTTGGATGCTTCATTGCTTCGAAGCAGGTACTTAGCACCAACCTTTACGCCGGCATGAACGAGTTTCTGGCCTTCAAGCCAGAGGCGCGCTACACCGCCCTTTGCCTCGCCAATCGTTGTGTTGATTACTGTAGTCATGGTGGAACTCCAAGTGATTGGAAGCACCACCCCCACTGGGGATGAATGCCCCCAGGTGGGTTTTAAGTTTGAGTGCTGGTGACCACCAGCTGGGTATCTTGGCTACTCACATGAGAGGCCAAAGAATGCTTGTGACTGAGTCTTGAACAGTGTCACTCAAAAGCATTCTGAGGATGGCCGACCCATATGGGCCGGCACCTCACAATCAAACGATTGCCTTAATGTCCTCCAAGAAATCCTTGGGGTTCATCTCGACGTTAAGTCTCATGACCAGGTCGTCGACGTCGTCGTCACAGTACGACTCAAGCTCATCGTTGTTTGTACACAATGAATGCATTTCATCCGACCGTTTGAAGGGGTCACACATACCCATCTGCTGCCAGTACCGCAGAGCTGCAATGATGGTGTGCAAGTCTTCATCTTGTTGAATGAACAAAAGACCGTCGCTGGCAGACGGCGCCATGGCCGGTTCAGAAACAACAGTCTCCTGCTTAAGTATTTTCAATCGCCCGTTGGTATCTCTCACGATTTCAAGCGTGTGCTTTTCATCGTCGCCGACCCATTCGGTGTGTGAGTTGTATTGGGATCCGTTCTGGGTATCGATGACATAGTCACCGACGTTTACCGTTCCGAACCGCAAGGTCTCGATGTCACGCAAGTCTGTGGGGGTGAGATCGGCCGGAACCAAAACCACCTCTGAGTGACTTCCAATGAACATACAATCAAGGTTGACGAGAAGCTTGGATTTATTAGTCATGTCGTACTCCAGGATGAGGTACGGGGCACGCCCCATCGGGACATGGCCCCGAGTGGGTTAGATCAATTTGGCAAGCTGCGAAAAGCTGTTCAGGCGCTGCACCACTGGGGTGACATTCCGAACATTCTTTTTGACGTCGCCGTGTTCATAGACAAGATCACCGAGGTATTCGTCTCTGTAGCAATGAACGCTATCTGGGTGGATCACATCCAGGACGGAGATCACCGTTGACGGCGGCAGCCCGAAAAGTTGAACTCCAACCGGGTTTCCGTCGTTCATGAGCACCAAAACCTGAGGTCGCAGATGTTCAATCGGCGAGTAGTTGGTGACCACGGCGGCGATGTGTTCATCGCTGACCGTGCTTAGGACACAAGTAGCAGTCCCGAGGTAGGACTGCAGAGTGGACTCAAGGTCACTCAATGTCGCAAGTTGTCCATTTTTGTTGGCCAGCCAATAGAGCTCATCGGCCGTCACAAGGAACATACGGTGTTGACCAATGGCAACATCGTCATCGACCACCTCACCTAATTGCGTGACGTGGATGCTGTCCAGGTTCACAAACTCGCGTTGGCCTGCCTCGAACTTATCTAATGCCAGCCTGAAACCTTCGAACAGGTTTTTGGTGTTTGGCGCAACGGCAGTCAGCCAACGCTCATTGGAGTGAACCTTATTCGTTACGAAAACGTTATAGAGTTCATTTTCAACGGCTTGAACGTATGCAAAAACTTTCATCATGGAGCTCCGGTTAAATGCGAAGCCATGACCCCAATGCGGGGTCATGAAGCCCCGCTATGGGTTGAGTTGTGCTGGCGTGACCAGCTTGTTTTCTCGAAGACCTCAAGGCCTTCGAAGAATGGAAAGATTCTTTTCTAAAGGCCTGGGCCTTCGTAAAAAAACCAGTTATTAGGCGACAGTCACCATTTCCCGGGTTACGCCTTGAAGTCGAGGATTCCAGCAGCGCTCTACCGGCAGGCCGGCAAGCTTCACCAAATCATCGAACGCCTGCAGGGCGCACCAGCCAGTTGCAGCGTCGTACCTCCCGCCCACAAAGACAGGACAGAGGCTCGGAACATCAGTGCCGTAAACCTCAGGGCTGCCGATGATCTTGGCTACGTCTCGCTCCCACTCATCAAACAACCATCGGTTAAAGGTGGCCACGAGCTCATCGGTCAGCATTTCTGATGGGTAGGTGCTAACCATCCCAACTTTTCCGTTGACCTGTTTTACCCACTCCTCACGAGAAAGCGTGCAAGGCTGTTCGTACGAATCAGCTGCTACTCGGCATGAGAGCCGTAATGTCTGGCCAACAATTCCGTTCTCGATCAACTTGGCTTCATAGGAATGCGTCCCACGATAGCTGCTGACAAAGATGAAAATGTATTTCTGGGTGGTTTTACAATTCATGGTCATCTCCAGATTGAGCGGGACCATGCTCCCGCAGGGAACACACCCCCGCAGGTTGAGTTTTTGAATGGTCAGCTGCTGATGTTCAACCGCGACGAGGTGTTCTCGCCACGAACGCAAAAGTCAGCTGGCTGAAAATCATCGAGTTCGCACCATGGGTAACGAGCTTTTGACTCCTAGCGAACGAGTACCGCCGGAGTTGAGAGAAATGCTGGGATACCAGCTTCATTTTTACCTAGTTGCACAAGCAACTGGGTAACTGAACTGGATTTTGCCTGGGCAAAGCGCAGCATGCAACCGGGGCGTTTTAGCGCCCCGGTTCCATGATTTCACAGGTTGTTCCAACGCTCCCTATCGCAAGGAGGACCGGACCTCACGCGGCCATAAATTGACCGGCAAGTAGTACCTTGGATGTATCGATCGACATCAGTTGGCCGCAGTATTCACCGCTGCCAAAACGCACTGCGACACCGAACTCCTTAATCAGCCTTTCGTAGTGCTCAACTTGGACAGGAACAATTTCCCCATCCATGCATCGCTGCACGACGTCAGCCTGGCACGTGGACGGCAACTCAATTCGCTGGTCGTCACGTTCGTACTCAAGATCACGAAGGACCAGCGTCTCTTGATCCGGGGCACAGGCAATGATCTGCTTGCATGCGGAAGAAAGATCGGCGCTGCCTACACTCCTGCCATACCACTCGGTCAAATATTGCTTCGAGTGATAGACAACCGTGCGCCCTTGATCCCCGTAGTGGGCAATCTGACGGCAACCGCTTCCAGCCTGGCCGTTGAAAAGCCAATGAGCGTTTCGGCCCGTCTGGTCCAGGATCCCCAGAATTCTGAAGCTGTCTGTGACCTGGATGAAAGGCACAATGACTTTCTTGCCCATTCGGCCGCGGCCAACAACAGAAAAACTCCAGTAATCCGCCCCTACATGTGAAACCAATCGTAGCTTCAACCGAGACCCTGCATGGAAGAGCAGGCGTTGAACAACGATCAGAGCTTGGTTGGCATTCATGGTGTATCTCCAGGTTGGAGCCGGACCATGTCCCACAGCGGGGACATTGGCCCGGCGGAGGGTTTTAGTGAAGAACAGTTGGGTCGATTGCAATATGCTCCGGAATCCCGGCCAGAGCCCGAATGAACTCGAATTCATGCATCCGAACCCAGCCTTCTGTCTTGTCGTAGCATGCACCGACGTACACAGGGAAATGCTTGGGTGTGTAGTCAGCGTACTTCTCGGGTTGCCTCAGCATGATTTGCACCTGCTGTTGCCATTCCTCGAAGCGCAATCGATTGAACGTGGCCACGAACTCAGCCGTGAGTTTTGAAGGATCACTGTGGGTCACATAGCCGGATTGACCGTTTTCCCACCGCTCAAACTCGACCTCACTCATGTTGCAGAAAACCGGATAGCGCTCTCTGGCAACCCGGACTGATACGCGAAACTCACTGCCCAAGAATGAGCAGTCGTATTCATGCTTACCTTGATAAGACAGGCGCCAGGAGACACGTGCCCGGGAAGGCTGCGTACCGTGATTGCAAATTAAAGTCATGGGTCATCTCCGAGAGTACAGACCCATCCCCAAACGGGGACGGTGCCCGCACGGGTTATGAAAGGCCGAAGCCTATGCTGCGAATGCAGCTGGTTTTCCGCTCCAGCACATGCTGGATTGGGAAATCACATTCGACAGGTAGTCCTGTTGGATGTGATCTGGAAAAACCCATCCTTGGCATGACCAAGGATGGTTGATGCGGAAAGGTTGGCGCTAGGGTTTCGTAGCTCGGTGAAGAGAAATTGCCTCCAGCGCAACTGGATCTTCTGGAAGCAGAGCCACCCAAACCAGTCGGTTATATCGGTTGTACTCTGCACGATCGACGAGCAGTACATTGTCCGAATGAGGGCTCTCGAAGACTGAAAGCTGCCCCACAAACTTGATCGGGTGTGTCGAGTTGGTTCCAGATTTCATAGGCACTCCTATGCCTCGAGGTGCACCACATGCGTGATGCACTTGAAGGTTGTGAGATTGAATTAGGCTTGAGATCAGGCCGCAGACAGCGACACTGCGGTTGTTTTCACCCAACCCTGACCCGGCTCGTAACGAGCCGCGACCACATCCGGATATGGTTGTATGAAAGGATCATCCTCGCTGATCGTGCCGTAGCGCTCTGGCTGGCTACGTAGGCGCTCAACGCGTTCATCGTGCAGTTCCTTGCGCCATTGATTGAACGCAGTCACCAATGGCTCAGGAGGAGCTGAGCGATCCATCATGGTGACGGTGTTGATACGATCAACAACATCCCGCTCAAACTCAACATCGGACATCCCGCTGAAGAGCTCTCGCCGGCCCTTGAATGAATCGTCGCCAATTTCAATCTGGAAATACTGACCGTCGACCCAGACGTCGTGCACCCATACGCCGTTGAATCTAAGACGCTGGGCAAACTTAATATGAGAGCTATCGGTGATTTTCAATTTCATTTTCTGACTCCTGGAATTAGCAGGGCCAGCCCCAAGCGGGACTGCACCCCGCAAGGGTTTGTTAAAACGTCTATGGAGCTGCGTGTAACGCTGTGAACATGACCCTAGCGGTCAGCACACACCGTGCGGACCATGCGATCCACGACTTCACTCTGCTCCGCTGGGTGCAGCGATCGGAATCGCAGATCCCAATGCTCGGCGGCGTATTTCATTACATCGCTGATTTCCCCGACCAGAACCGCATTCCCCGGCAAACTAACCGTCAGACAGCCCCCTGGGAGTGTGTCGGGACCTAGCTCCTGTGTTTCCACGACCAGGTTCATTGGAACCATGCCCAGCTCACGAATCAAACGCTCCGCACCATCACGGGTAGCTTCCGGCGGAATGCCGAACTTGCCACCACCCGGGTAGGCAACGCACATGTGGTGTACAGGTGCACCGCGAAGCATGCTTCGATCCACCAATGCACGTTTACCGCTCGCGGCAGTAGCCCCGCCATAGACAGGCCCTGTCGCGATATCAATCGACTCAAGGTCGATCCTCACGTTGGCAGTGCTGCCGGATAGGGGCCAATCACCCTCATCTGGAATCACGTCGTAGACGACCAAGGCCGATTCAAGCTCATCCATTACAGAGCCCATGTTCTTGCCTGCACGGTGCAAAAGCACTGCCTGCGCGGCATGATCAACAACATCTGAAACGCCTGCAGCAGCCAGATTCACCACACGACTTGCATAGGGCTCACCATGGCGATCGAAGATCGAAAGGGAAACTTCAATCGACGGCTGATTGAGCTCGCATATTTGATCACGAAATGAATTCACCACCTTTGAAAGCGCTGCCACCTTCACAGCGTCAACAACCGTCAGCTCATCACAGCAACCTGTGTTGTCAGCTGAAGTGACGAGACCGTCAGCAACAGTGACGAATTCATTGAGGACGTCGTGCAAATTTTTCAATTCATTGGGAATCAGAACTCCCAAGGCAGCAGCCTGCGTAAAAACCGACTGCAGCATTTTAAAGTTGGGCATGGATATCTCCGATTGGAAGTGAAGCCATACCCCGGAGTGGGGTATGAAACCCCACTGGGTGTTGAGTGCTGAATATTCAGCTTCAGTGCGCCAGATCATTCCGGCACAAAGAATCTTCAAACGAGAGGGCACAATCCCTTTGGTTTGAAGACTCAGCCAGGGCCGCCATTACGGCGACCCTGATCGAGCTTAGTTACTATTTCGCTTGTGCAGGCCCACGAGCAATAACGCGTGCTACCCAGGTGTTACGTTGCACGATCCGTGTTTCGATCTTGTACGTTTCATCGGGTTGTTTGACACGCGCCTCCACCTCGACGGGTTGCTTACCGATGCATTTCAGCTGGACATGATCGCCCCTCCGAATGCTCTGTAGGTTCACCACACGCTCCAGGTCAATGCCCCAGACGTACTCATTTCGGCCAAGACGAACCAAGTACGACATGGACTCGTTCTTGTCGAACTTGTAGTGGTAGTGACCATATTGGGAAACGACCCCCTCCTTAGCGCCTGACCAATCAACCTGGTTGTCGTCGGCCAGTACATCCGCCGGCAAAACGTGGTCAGTAATAGCGCCCATAGGCGTATCACTGTAGTCACCAGGCGGAACCTCCTCAAAAGGTGGTTCCAAATGACCAGGCTCTAACAGGTGCTCAGGAATGCCCCCAGAGTGTTCGCCGTAGCCCGCGTAATCATCGATGGAGGGCAACGGCGCATCATCAACCACGTGATGGCTTGCATGCGTCACATACGCTCCAGGCGAGTGCACCAGAACGCGTGGCGCCGGCGGCATCTCGTAGTTGCAAAGTTGCTCAACCGGCGATGCTGGAAAAGATCGTATGGACTCCTCTCCTACCGCCTTGAACTGTTTCAGCCGTTCGAGAAACTCGCCCCGGCGCCCCTGCTCAAATTGCTGCAAGGTCGCCGCCAATTGTTGGTACTCATCTCGTGAACGGAGATGCCCCGACGCCCGGTAAGGGAACAGTTCCACCGATGGAAACTCAAGTTTAGGTTGTGTGTTATAGCGCATGGTGCCTCCAATATTTCAGGGGAAGCACCACCCGTTGGGGAGGTACCGCCCCTGCGGTTTAGTAGTCGTTGATCAACAGGTACCACAGGCCAAATGGCCTGAGAATTTTCCTTCCAAATGCCCTCCCCCATTCCTGGAGGAGGTGTTCGTTATGCTGCGATTTGCAGTTGATCAATCACCCCTTCCCGGCGGCAAAGATCAACCAGACTTTCACGGAACTTGTCGCAGTCGACACCAGCAGCGCTGATGCAGACCTTGAACGAGAATGGTGAAATCACATCGCTCATGATCCATGCCCAACGATCTTTCCGAGTGCCGAGTGCTGCGCGCTTGTCCAGAAAGATACTGCACGCCTCAAACAACAGTTTTTCCCTGAGCACATCGATATCGTCATCTGTCCATTCAACCGGTCCCAACTCCTCCTCTGGCAGCGCCAGAAGGTCAAAGATTGAGAACTGCTGAACGTCTGCCGCACTGGCCCCTTGCTGGCGACGTGCGCGACGAACTTTCTTCACGAGGCTGTCGGGGAGTTCGGACTGAGACTGCTCTCCGAACAACATGGCTAATTGCATTGGTATACCTCCGGTTAGGAGGAGGTACGCCACCCCAAAGGGGGTGAAATACCCCCTTTGGGTTGAATCCGCTTACGCGGCTTGTGTCAGAACCTGTTGAACCAGGCCATTTAACGCAGCTCGCAATTCGCCGAGATCACTCAGAAATTGCCACTTGTCTTTACCAAAGACGTCCTGGAGCTTCGCTGTGTTGGCAGTCCCAAAAGCGACCGCGAACACATCGATTCCTGAATCCCTGCAACGACCAACCATGGCTTTAGCCTGGTCAGCGTTGTCGGGGTCGCCATCGGTAATAACGAACATTACTTTCCGCTCGCCTTTGGCCCTCAGTAGATCTCCAGCAGCTGGCCATATCGCATTTGCCAAAGGTGTACTGCCGGTTGCTTTCAGGCCAAACCGTCCTTCTTGAATTGCACCAACAAGACGCTGATCGTGCCGTTTCAAGATGCCAACTGCTGTTCCATGCCCACCATTGCGTGGAAAAACCATCGCACCGGTCGTCACGCCAGCAATCCCCTCCAATGCAGTTAGGATTGCAACGGTGGCTTCCTCGGCAATCTGAAGCGGAGCTTTTGTTTTGCCCTTGTCATGAGAATCCATCGACGCAGATCCATCGAGCAGAATTTCGATTGCCGCATTCGTGCGCTGCACGGGCTCTTGTTGCCGGAATATCCGGTTTTCCCCAACCCGAACCCGCGCTAAGCGCGAGGAATCGATTTTGCTGCCCGTGCGACGCAGACTTACGCGTGCGTCGCGAGACCCCTGAATCAGTCCATTGAGAACCTGGCGCAGCCCCATGGAGGCAAGCTGGCCATTTTGAACGACGATTCCCCCTTGAATGCTAGAGCCCACTGCATCCTTCACTACCGAGGCAGGTGTAGGACTTGAATGGTCAACAGCTTGGCCTATCAGTTTTGCAGCCTCCCCGCCGATATCGGACTTAGCATCATCGAGGTCTGCATCCGTTGCAGAAAGAATCTTCTGCTTCAGTTTCCCAGCTGCACCTTGACCGGCAGAAGCGCCGGCTGTTTGTGCATCATCAGGTCCAGAAGGATCGCTGCCAGGATCGCCAGCACCTCCGGATGAACCATCAGCTTTTGCATTTGGATCATCGGTACCGCCTGATTCATCAGTGGCAGATCCATCGTCCGTCCCATCACCAGGTTGGCTCTGGGGTTGTCCGCTTTGATCCGGTGGGTTCGACCCCTGACCAGAATTCGGCGACGGTTGGTTCTGCTGCTGACTCTGGTCGTCTTCCGGCTCGTCCTCATCAAGAACATCCAAGATGCGGTGGGTCAGTTGATAAACAGCTTCAGTGTCCGGAAGGTCAGTGACCTGGTTGAGCAATCCAAAAATCTTGGTACTACGGCCAGGACCGAAAACCTCCCTCATCTTGAAGATAAGGTTATCCGCTTCACGCTGGAGCGGTTGGTTGAGCAATTTTGCGCGCCCAACGAGCAAGCAACCGTCGTGAAGCAGTACCGCCTCAGTCATGCCTGACAGATCACTTTCGCCCCCAAGCACCTCTTGAGCCGTCACAGCTAAGGGGTGAATGGTGGAGTAATGGTCAGTCATCATGCGTTTCTCGATTCGAATATCCTCGAGAAGGTTTAAAAATTTCCCAATGAACGGTGGTTCGAGTCCTGCTTTGTCGTACACCGTCGAATCCGTGTATTTGATGTGTGCCGACTCATGCGCCGTGTAGCCCAGGGCCACATTCAGCATGGTAGGCGACGCCTCAATCATTGGGAGGTAGATGACGTTGTTCCTGGTACAAGCTTGGCTTCCGCCCCAGACAACGGTCACTCCCAGATCATCGCAGTAGTAGCGAGCGATAATCGGGAGTGCTGTTTGAAGAGAATTATTCATGGTGTTGCCTCCAGGTAGTGGAGACACACCGCCCCCATAGGGGGCAGGTGTGCCCCCGAGGGGTTGGATTTACATGCAGAACTCGATAGCGCCACTTTGCAACTCGACCACAGGCGCCACAATGTGGGCCGCAGGTAAAGCGCTTGGTTCAACAACGGGTACCGATTGAAAAGCGCTGGCTTGGATTTGCTCAGCCAGTGCCGACAACTCGCCAATGCTCATATCACCCTCAAGAGTGGTACCAGTCATCAACTCATCGAGCGTGACGCTAGGTGCAGTGTGGCCACCATCAACCGCAACATCGCTTGCCAGTAGGCTTTCACCCGCCAAGTCAAACGCTGTCTCCACATCGTCAATCAGGTGTGGTTCCGTCGATCCGACTACGACCGGGGCGGCAATAGAGGTATCAATAACGAGCGGAGCCTGCACTTGAAGGGTCGACTGGACATCGGTGGAGGTTTTCGAGAAAACCTCAGCCATCTTGAGAATTTTGGTCTCGTCAGAAAGGTTCATGATCAGGCCTAACAGATCCTGAAATTGCGAACCCTCGTAGGGACCATTTTTTGGCAGCTTACCGATCACGGCCATCATGTAATCGGCTACGTCCTGTACCTTCGGATTCAAGAAAGCCAGCGAGCTGAGTTTCTTGTGCATCTTGAGCATGGCACTGACAGCCTTACGGCTGACGGAGCCCTTTCCAACAAAGCTGTTATCCAGAAGATCCTCAGCTGCATCGGCAATTTCCCGAAACAGCTGACCCGACAACCCCTGAACTTCTTGCTCCAAGCCTTTGGAGAGCGTGGGATCCGAAGCATCGGGCACCACGCGGCAAAGAGTGAAGCGAAAGCCCAGTCGTTGTTGTACGACAGCCTTAGGAGTGATGGCATTCTCAATAGCTTTACGCCACTGAGGTTTACCGTTCCATTTGTTCATCCAGTCAATACAGATTTGATCGTACTTACCGATGAAAATCTGAATCTGCTGGGTGAACAACCGCTGGATATCCTGCAGCTCAGCTGCAACCGCCGGCGCAACATCATTTGGAAGACCGTAGCCCCCCATGAAGCGAACACCGTTGGTTTCAAGCAGGCGAATTGCGCGCCGCTTCAGCCGATCGAATTCCTTGATCTCATCAGGATCGGTAATTCGCTTGCTACCCAATGAGGCCAGTTCCGATGGGGGCAGATTGAGATCTACACCCAGGTCCTCAGCGCGCAATTTCTTGCGGCCGGACCAGATACTGACGTTCAAATCCACCAGCAAAAGCTTGCTGAGAATTTGAGTTTCTTGAACGAGATTAGAATTTTGCATGACGCACCTCCGGGAAGTGGAGGCGGTCTGCCCCATATGGGGAAGGTCGCCCCCAATGGGTTTAAGTAAGAATGCTGCGGATTTGAGTGAGTAGCTGTCACTAACGCAGGTTGCTCGCATGAGCAACGCTGAGAACCTGTTTTGCTATAGCCGGACTATAGCAAAGCAGGCTCGAAGGCGGGAGCCAGAGGCCCCCGCTTTCTTACCAATCAAACATTGGTAAATCATCTATCTGCTCAGCATCAGCGTCGAAAGCCAGATAGAGGATTCCCTGAGAAGGTGCAAGGCACCATTCAAGCAAAGACTTGAACTCGGACGATGCACCTCGAGCAACAATAGCGTTGACCGTGAGCTCACCGATCGCAATCAAAAACCCATGACGGGTATCGAAGACGACTGGGACGAATTCAGCAGACTCACTGAAGCGCCCTCGATGTTCAGCCGCGATTGTTTCAAGAAGCTGTACATCCTCCTTGCGCAAGTGGCCGGTGCACAACTCGACGGCCTTACAGATCGCAGGTGACAAATTCATGGTTCTAACTCCGAATTACGATCGGAGCTCGCCCCTTGCGGGACGAGCCCCGCAAGGGCTATAGACAGAACACAGACTCGCCTTCAAAAGCATTGGCGAAGGAAGAAAGGTCCAAGGGTTTCGGCAGTACACCCAGGGCAATCAAGATCTGAACACCATGATTGTACTGATCAACGTTCAACAACCGCATCAGAAACGCATCGCATTCTTTAGCACTCGTCAACGCAATGGATTCACCGCCGGCGGTGGCCAAGCTGAGTAGCTGACCACCATTGTTTATCGGCCCAAGATTGACAGCGACTGCCGACAGCAGAAGTATCTTTTCCAGGTCTTCATCAGGTTTCAGCTCGCCAGAAGCGAGAGAGCCTTCAAGCAAACCACCGAGGGATTTCAGCGACGATGACAGCCCCAGGCTGGCAGCTACAGGATCAAGATCCTGTAGTGCCAGTCGGATAGGCTCCCGTTGTGCTGAATCGACTGCACACGAGAAGAAAATGCTCATGATTTATGCCGCCTGCAGAACAGGATCAGCACCCCAAGCGGCACCGAATCCGTCCTTGGCAAAGGTGTGAACAACCACACGCATCGCTTTGTCGGCACGGTTGGTAAGCGCTTCGCGAAGAGCCTGGCCCATTGGTGATGGGAAGACTGCTTTTGCAGATGCGTTAGCATTGTAGGTTGAAGCGATCCGAGCCCAACGCAGCAGCGAGCGCGTCGAAAACGTGATCGTCAGCCCAGGCTGGCCTGGCTTCAACTCCATTTCAGGGTTGCCAACGAATTGCTTACGCACATCGTTGGCGATATCGATCATCTTCTCGAGAATGGCGACATCCACTTTTGGCATTGTCGAAGAGAGGATCTGAAGCTCCTCCGCTTTGCTCATGTATGGTACTTCGATCATCCGGCAACGGTCCCAGGTCGCAAGGTTCTGCGCCATGGTGCCGCCGTGGAGACCAGTGTCATCGCCCTGACCACGAGTGTTGCTCGTGATGACCATACGGAAGTTTGGATGCGGGTAAATGATCTCACCACCGTTTTCTGCAAGAACCAACGCGCCACCTTCCAGCACCGCATTAAGACCTGCAAACACCGATGGATCGAGTACATCCGCCTCGTCCAAAACAAAAATTGCCCCCTCCTTCATTGCTAGGGCCAACGGACCGTAGCGGAAAGAGGTTCGTTGATCACCCGTTGCTTGTTCACATTCGAGTGAGGTCGAACCAACCAGCTCAGGCATTTCCATCCTTGAGTGAGCGTTTACTTTGCGGAAGGGCCAACGAAGACGCGCCGCAATTTGCTCGAGGATAGATGTTTTACCGGCGCCAGTCGGACCCACAAGGGACAGAAAGTCGCCACCATGGGAGTAGAGAAAGTTCATTACTGGCAACCGCAGGATGGTGCGGAAGAAGTAGTGAGGGTTGATCGATGGAACGAGCTCCATCAGTTCATGATCAGCTGGGAAGCCAGGAGCCATAACTTGCGCTTCATTGCCGACTACGCCGAACGAGCTCATTGGGATGATGTTTTGAAAATTCATGGTGCAACTCCAGAAAAGAGAGGCACCACTCCCCTGCTGGGGAATGGATGCCCCAGGGGGTTTGAGATTTGCTGTTAGAACGAACAGCTGCGTTATCGCTCCCATGCCACATGGCGAAGGAACAAATTCAGAAAACTCTGGTAAGGACGTGCTTACCACAGGTTTCTTGAGGGAGAAAATGAGGGCCAAAAGGCCCCCAATTCCTAATAGCAAAATGCCTGAACACCACCCTCCAGGTCAACAGTCTCGGCCTCGAAAAGATGCGCCAGCGCCGCGTCTGAAAGCGGGGTATCAGGATCAATCGTCAATCGGGATCGTTCCGTCACCGGCGCGCGATACGACTGCAATTTATCCTCTGGATAATCCGGGTGAAGGCTGGCAAACAACTCCTTCCACCGCACATTGCCGGCCTGTTGGTAACGGCATATCCGAACACCCTCGGCTTCAGCCAGCATATGGTGCCCCATAAGGGAAACCAATCCTTTCTGAACCCCTTCCTTCTGCGACTTCAACAGCTTCAGCTCTGCCTCGAGTTCACTGACACGACGGTCAATGCTCCTGGCCTCGGCCGCATGCTTAACCCACTCCGCCAGCTTCTCACCCTCAGGGATGAAGAAGTCGCGAAGAGGATCCTTTTCCGGCTCTGTATCGGTGACAACCAGCGCCCAGAATTCAAGCGCCGCTTTGATTATCAACTTTACAGCCAGATCGCTTCGAAGAATCTCGAAGACAATCGGGACATGCCGGGTGTGGTAGAACAGAAGAAAGCCCTTCTCTGCCCCCGACACAGCCATCTGGTGCTGAACTTGCCACCAGTAGAGTTTGTAGTGCGAGGAGAGCTCTCCCAGATTTTTCACCTCATCGAAGTTCGTGTCCGAAAGGACCTTCACTTCGACTGGGCGATTCTCCGGATCCACGCCGTCAAAACTCGCCCTGAGCACAGGGTGGGTTATTGACTGACCGCAGAGCGGAAGCAAGACCGTGTCAAACCGATCCTGGTACCAAGCGATCGCATGAGGCTCCAGCATGATTGCCAAGCGAACTTGGGGGATCATCGAAATGTCGATGGAGGCAACCCTCCCGGTCATTTCAGCCCACAACCGCCACCGTGTTTTCTCCGGATGATGTCCCAAGATCACAGCGGTAGAGGTTGCAGAGATCCCTTCGTTTCGCCAGGTGTGCCACTGCGGGCTCCTTTGGCGCAAATTAATAACGTTCATTGTGCCTCCATAAGTGGAGGAACCCAGCCCCAAAAGGGGCAAGGCCCCCTTTAGGGTTGAGTACTGACATCACGCAGGTACCTTCTGCTTTGCGAGGTACTCAGACTGTCCCTTACGGAACTTCTTGTTTGCTCGCTCAAGCAAATCGCCTTTCAGCTGGGCGCTAGCCCAGTCGAATGCGCTCTGCCAAGCACCGGTACGCATCGAGCGGTCATGCACTTGATCGATACGACGGATAAGCGTCTCGTTCACATCACGTGGCGCTGATCCGGCGCCAACCTCACCCTCAGTACGAATTGGCCCCTGGTTACGAGGCTGATCCATCTGGGCAAAATGCGAATCACCAACTGGTGAGGCATCTGCCTGAGGCTGGCCAACTGGATTGTGATCAATGTCGTAAACAACCCCATCGTGCAGGTTAACGACATTGGTCTGAGTTGCCGACGAAGGACCATGCATCTCCCTCGACGCAGTTTCGAGCGTGACTGCACCACCTACGAAGCCCTCACCACCTTCCTCGTTGAGGTAAGAGATAACGTTATCGAGGGCGGGACTGGTCATCGGCCAATATTTCCGGGCAATTTTGATACCCGTCTTGATAGCCATTGAGTCGAAGTGAGTATCCCAAGGCCCCTTCTTCTTTGTCGGGTCCGAGTTCGTCCAAGCAGAAGACAACTGCCGGGCGGCATAGACGTCTTCAGCACTGACTGGGTGAACGAGAAGCTTACCGATGGACAGATACGCTTTGACGTATACGCCGCGGAACTCCCCCCGATCATGCTTCGCCAGGAATGGATCGTAGACGTGGATCGGCTCGTCATTGGCACCGTTGAAGCTAAAGGTGTCACGACTGTAAACCGAGCAGGCCACCACAAGATCGACTGCACGGCTATCGGTAGCGATCTTCATCAGTCCCCGGTAGGAGATGTCGGCGATCACCTTGCCCTCGCGGGGCACCAGATATGCCAGCCCCATCGCCGGATTCAGCGTGAGCCCCGACGAAGCAATTTGCTGCATCGCCAAGGCAAAGCTTGCCTTGTTGTTCATTGCTACCGATGCCAGGTAAGAATTACCGAGCATTGCTTGGTAGGCGTAAAGCGCTTCCTGGGCAAAGTTCATACGACTATTCATCGCACTCACAATGTTCGAGAAATCCTGCTCCGTGCTTCTAACCAGATCATTGATCTGCTCAGGCTTCACGGGTGGTCGCTGTTGAGAAATTTGTTTGCCAGCCATGTGTTACCTCCAGGTTAAGAGGCGGAGGCAAACCCCGAACGGGATTTGCGCCCCGCGCGGGATGAATTGCTTGAGTTGGATCAGCAGTGTTTCACGAGAGGCAAGACCTCAAGCGAAATCATCAAAGTCCGATAATGGTCCAGGCTTCGACTGTTGTTGCGTTTTAAGACTAAGACCTCGCAGCCTGATGGCGAGAGGCAGAATTACTGCCACCAGAAGCCTGTGAGCCGTCCTGGTTTTGAGGGCGACCACCGAGCAACTGCATGGTGCCCTGAGTGTCAACGACGATCTCAGTTGAATACCGCTTGATACCGTCCTTTTCCCACTCGCGAGTCTGCAACTTGCCCTCGATGTACACCTGCGAACCCTTACGAAGGTATTCGCCGGCAATTTCAGCAATCTTGCCGAACATCGAGACACGGTGCCATTCAGTACGTTCTACTTTCTGGCCCGACTGCTTATCTGTCCACTGCTCGCTGGTAGCGAGACTCAGATTGGTGACCGCGTTGCCGTTAGGCAAATAGCGGACCTCGGGATCTTGGCCACAGGTGCCAACGAGGATTACTTTGTTTACGCCACGCGCCATGTTGTCACTCCACATAGAACCGGGGCGCACGCCCCTACGGGGTATGAGTGGCCCTTAGGGGATTGATGTTAATGCTGGGAAAAGCAGTCCAGCTTCTGCATCCGAAGGTCAACAATGACCAACAGGAATCCAGGTAGCAGGTACAGAAGAATCTTTTCAATGGGCTTGAGGCAAGGCCACAGAAAAGAAGCTTCAAGGGGGAGCGAACTCCCCCCCGCTATCGAAGGGATTTACATTGTGATCCCGATTTCCGCGGTCTCGGGAAGAATGTGGTTATACACGGCCCATCGCTTGACATAGCGAATGTCCATAACCTCAGGAGTCACCGTACTCGCGATGTTGTCCGGTACACGTACCGTTTCACCGCCAAGGAGCAACTCTTGTAGTTCCATCAGATAGAACGCTTGAACTGGGTATTGCATGGAGGGCTCCTCGCCAGGTGGTCCACCAAAGCACTCAAAGTGAGAACTTTGGAGGACCACCTGGGAAGGGTGGCCCTTGCAGCACTACTCACTCAAAGAGTGAGTAGTCCATCAGCTCAGAAGCTGAGCTGGATTTTGCGACGCTGGAAGGTCGGCTCGTCATAGGTCGAATAATCGATCGATTTCGGAAGCTGGTTAGTGCGAGTGGCGCCACGCAGAGCGAGGCAATCCTTGGCGCTAAGACCGAGCGAAGCATTTGCTGCTTTCGCATGAGCGGCCTGGTTAGGCGACACATGCAGATCATCAACCTTCTCGTTACCAAGCTTGGGATCCTGGCGAGGAACAACCTTCTTGGTACGAGTGAGGTAGAGGTACCCAACAACCACAGCGAGAATGAGCAACACGATAGGAAGGTTGTTCATTTGCTCAGCTCCTGATCGGCCATTACATGGCCGGCGTAAGAGTTGTAAGCATGTGCAGTGTCAGCAGACAGGACCATCACTAACCGCGCGAGAGCGGAAAGGACAGTAGAGAGGATTGCAGATTTCATGGAGGCCTCCAGCAAAAAATGAGGAGCCTCCACCCCAAAGGGACAGAAAGCCCCTCTGGGTAAAATCACGACCGCGAATCGTGATCGATTGAGTGCTAGGTATGGTGCCCAGCTTCACACAACCCCAACAGGTAAGACCTGTTGGGACAACACTCAAGCAACATGCTTGGGTGAAGATTAGGCCTGAGCATAACTGCCCTTCAGGAAGGTGTAAAGCGGCTAGGGTAGCTTCTGACCCTAACATCGGGTCAGATTCAACCTACCAAAAAGCATCATAAGAATATCGTTAAGGCTCCCCAACCCATAGGAGCCATGCAATGGCCAACGGACACGATTTCAAGCCGCAAGGCAGGTACTCCAGCGCAACCCTTGAGTCCACTTACACACTCCATACCGAGCAAGCGCAACGTGTACATCGTCGCTGCTTTGAAGGTGCGGCACGCGCCCTCTTCACCGTTGACGTGGTGGCACGCGCAATGGCGCAGTCGAACAAAGCGTTCGACTACAACGGGGTGATCACGGCCGTGGAAACGATGTTGATCAACCTGGAAACCGAGATAAACAAAGAACGCGATCGTTACTCTCACATGATCAAGGCGGCGGGCCAAGAGGGCATTACCGCCCGCTATGACAACGCCCAGTCCTATACCTTTACCGTCTCCACGCCGGCGATCATGCGGTTTGCGCAAATCATTCAAGCCTTCGACCAAATGCTGATTCAGGCTCAGACAGCATGGCTGCTCTGCCTGCTGCCGTCTGACAAGAACAGCCTGGTGGCAAACGAGCGCATGCGCCAGGTTATGAAAGTGATCCGTAAGCTGCAGAACATGGCCAGCGAAGCGCGCAACAAGGGCAAGAAAGAGCCCTATGCAGAATCGATCGCGCAATCCCTGGGGGAAGCGGCAGAAGAAACCGAAGTCGACAAAAGCACGAAAGAAGCCATCGAGGAAGAAGAACAAGCTGCGTAAGAACAGCAATGAAAAAGGGCGCCATTGGCGCCCTTTTTCATTGCTTATTAATTGAGATTTTTCCGTACCTTATCCTCGGCTTCCTTTCGGCTCCCCGAGAAATCCTTATCCTCCAACCGAGACTGATTGCGTATCAGAGTGTTCTCCCGGTCACCGCCGATGCTGAGTGCGGTACCTTTGCCAGTCAGCTTATCCAACGTCGACTTATCGATAGTGGGGTAGTTGTTGGTTACTTGGAGCAAACCAATCCACTCGGAGATATCTATCTTGCTCCAGTCCAGGCGGCTGAGGTCCTCAACGGCCAAACCCTCGCATGACGGATTTTCTGCCTCCCCCCATTTCATACCGAGTTGCGGCCGGGCTTGCTCTTGAATGATCCGCCCAAGAGGCGAGTTAAAGCAGCAATAGGCTTCCCGCTTCTCAATACAGCCAAGTGGTGACTTTGACGCGCAATAACTACCAACAAAATGGCAAACCTTGGTTTCCTTCTTAGCTCCGAGCTCGAACTCCTTTTCCTCACACTCCCAGATGATATTCACCAGAATGTTGGCGATCTGGTAAACCATGTACGCGATCATCACCACCGATACCACGGAGGCTAGCCCCGATGCCCAGGTCGCATTCGCTGCCGGCGTGACCGCTCCCGTTGCAGCATCAGTTGAAGCGTACGCGACATCGCTCGCGCCATTGGCAGCGAAGCCACTCGCGAAAATCATATTCGCTGCGGCCGGCCCGAATGTTTGGGCGGTCCAGTTTGCAACGTAGTTCATCATTTGCTGCTTAAAAGCACTGATCACCCCGAGCTGAGCAACTTCTGTTACCGCCGCGTTAGTAGCACCTGCAGCACTCCAGGCTGCATCCCAGCCACTGGAGATTAGTGTTTTGCTGAAAGCCCACGCACTTTCCAGGGTTGGGGCCGCATCAATAATTCCGACCTTCTCACTCAGCTGAATGGACGTATACACCAGCGTGACGTAGTCCATTAGCGAGACACCGTCAGGAGCCTCGCAACAATCGACCCATCCCCCTACAGCCTTTTTGCACTCCATGGCCTCCCCTTTCCAGACCTTGCAGGATTTATCCGAAGTCGTATCCGTCGGGTCTTTCCCACAATCGAGGTCATGCTCGGCAAACTGGGCGATCTGAAGAGCCACCGCGGCGTAGGCAAAATCCGTGGACTTTTCATCTACCGGGTTAAAGCATTCAGTTCCAAGGCATCGCACAGGCCCATCACATTGGTAGGAGCTGCTCGTCTCAGTAGATGGGACTTCGACGTCATAACCGCAATCCCACACCTCCTCTGTCACATAGCACTGGCCAGATGAACCGGTGGCGCCGGACACACATTTTTGCGAGATAAACCCGCAAGACTTGTCCTTTTCGAACTTCTGACAAGAGTTGAGATTTAGCCCCCCCTCCACGCACCCTTCTACCTTTACAGCCAGCGCAAGCTTATCGACACCCACAACCGGCGCGGGCAGCATCGCGTTATACATCTCATCACCTGGGCAAACCTGAGTTCCGTTAAGCGGCAGACAGCCTGAGGTCACGCCCTTGGTGACAGATACGGTGCCACCCTCCGAACACTGCCCTTTCTGAATTTTGTTAGCAGAGTCGATGCAAAACTGGGGACCGTAAGTCTCTGCGTTGATACGGACCACTTTGAGGCGAAATTCATGCGCATAGAACCAGCCCGGGTTACCACTCCCCGTGTCTTTGATATCAGCGATCATTTGCAAGCCGTTTTGGCAACTGGGCATTTGAACGATGTTTACCGAATCAACCGTTAGGGTATTAGGAGCGTACTTATGGCCTGTCCAAACCCCAATGGACGACACAGCTATTTTTTGCGGCAGCGGCTTACCATTAGGTCCAACCTTGCAAATATAATCGTAATTCACCTTGTCCAGAGAGCTATCGGACCGAGATGAACTCGATGTGTTGGTGAAGGTGCCGGCAAGAAAATCGACCTTTATACGATTGGTTTCATTTGCACCTGCTTTGTCCTCGACGGCTACCTTGGCCGCAAACGGAACCTCAATGACCTTGAGGTTATGGGTGACCGAGCATATTTTGTCAGAGTTGACAGGGCACTGTTGCTGCCCTTGAGCATCGGTGTAGCAGTCCATTGGACCTTTATAAAAATCGCACTGGGTATCGACCGAGACTTCTTCGCACAAGGGAGAAATACCCGGCACAGGGGAGGGCGCAAAGTTACTCTCACAAACCTTAACCCCGTTGATCACCGAGCAACCGTCCTCGGTCAGTGGAGGCATCTTAGTGCACACGTAATTGCCCTCACAGGCACCGTCATTCACGGCTGTAATCGCGTCCAGTGCCTCCTGCGGGTACCATTTGTCGTCGCTGATCACTTTGGTTGGATCAAAGTGAACACGCAACTTCGCGTATGCCTCGCCTGCACCTGCGACGGATGCTCGGATTTTAAATGGAACTATCCCCTTTGTTTTCAAGAGAGATGTCATATCGACATTTGGCGACGTTTCCCATGAAGTACCGAGCTCACACGCTCCTGGAGTTTCAGGGGGAAAATTCCCATTAGGTCCAGACCAAACTTTTGTCTGCCCGACCCAAACCTGCATATAGTCGTCCCATTTCGCATATACCAACTGAGCATTGGTAATTGCTTCCGGCTTAATTACTTCAAATTCCATTTTATTTTCGTAGACAGTACAGTATCCATTCCAATAGTTATCACCAACCTGCCCCAGCCAGATATCAACACAGCCTTCTCCGCAGGTCTGAATATTGGTTGGACCCGATGTGTATTTGATTACACCGGCAAGATAATCGTGTTTCAGCGCAAAAGAACCTGACTTATCGGCAACTCGCTCGCAGGTTTTCAAATCTGAAACATGTTTCGTCGTTGTCGTTTTTTTAGTGTCGGTTATTTGCTTGCAGTCGGAAAACTCTTTGTTAAATACATCCTGATTATCGATAATTTTATCGCTATTGGTCCACAGTGGATCATTATTCAGGTCTGGCCGGGTTGTGCCTGCAGTATTCTTCAACAAACGGTATGCATCGCCGCTCATGGAGTTTTCACTATTGAGTGTTGTATTCGCCTTCGAACCAGCGCTCAACGTACCCTTGTCATCCCCGTATAAATTAGAAAGGTCGGAGGCCCCGTCACTTTGCCCCGCCCCCGGGAACAATTCTGAAATATTGATACTCTGCTTATCACTACCCGACCCGTAGCTTATAGCGGTTCCTGAAACCGAAGGCGGTGTCCACGCCGACATGGCGTCTTGGGCTGCAGCATTACCCGCAGATGCCGACGCAGCAATATTATCCGCCCAAGCTGGCAAAAAACAGGAATAGGTATAAAACAACAGGGTTGCTGCTGCTGTGACTCTACCGGCAGTCGTCATTTGTGTCCTCACAATGTATTGCAGCAGTCATTCCAACGAAACAGCATATAAAGTGCATCCTCACCAACCTGCGGGATAACACGGCCCTCTCCTCCTTGCCATGTAAGCGGGTGAGACCCGATAAAGTGCGCGCGTTTTGATTCAGCTCTAGGAAAAAACATACTCATTTTGTATTGGGATTTTGGAATAGTCGGAAATATCGATCCCCTACAGATCGTTGCGTCACCAATTGTTAAGTGCGCGAGTCCACGCCGGTGCTGAGTTGCAATCGTGCGAGCAGCCAGGAGTGACGTTGTACGTCCAAAGTCGTTCGGTAGAGCCGTACCAGCCATAGGGTAAATTTCCCCCCAGGTACCTGCGCACCACCACAGCGACGTCAATGGCTCTTGGCCAACTACACCTAACGCCGCATCAGCTGTGCAGGCGGCTTGTGCCAAAGGATTCGCAACAGCTGCCGCTTCAGGGTTCACAAAAAACGCCAGCTCGTCATTGGTCCACGTAGGGTCAATTTCGGACAGCTGAATAATGTCAAAGTCCGCATAGCCATCCGGAGAACAGCGTTTTGGCATATACATTTCAAGAATCGAAAGCAATGGAAACGCGTAGTAATGAACGTTGTAAAAGGACGTGCGTTCTTTTGTGATGCCGTTCCCGGCTGTCGCGTCGGACAAAGTACCCCACAGACGCTTATCGCCTATCGGTAGAGTCACGCCGCCAAGAGCAAGAGAGCAACCAGGTTTTCTAACCACCTCAATTAGTCGCGCAGGCTCCCACATGGAGTTAACGATGCCGGGCATAAACAATCCCAGCTTGTCCTCGCACATACAGAGGCTTTTATTAGACGCTCCAAATGGGGCGTCACCTGGTGTGATGCTCACTCCGGCAATTCGTATGGGAAACAAACACGCCCAACAGACATCGGTAAAGAGCTTCCCACTGAACAGTTGCGCATTGGGGCATGAAAGAGAATCTGTAACTGTCTGATCAGAGGCAGCTGAACCAGAATACAGAACAGCCGAAAGTAGGAGGGCCAAAATGACTTTGATTTTCATCACAGTGATTGCTGCGCCTTTTGTTGTGTAGCCGAACAGTCAGCGAAAGAATTGATTTGAAGAATGAACGGTTTGGACAAAGCGAAGCCTTGCACCGAAGCAGAGTTTAAAGGCTTAAGCAATCCACCTAAAACCTTTAAACACTCGAGCTTTTCCAGTATCAGCCCAATGCCATTGGCACTGCAGTAATCCCTCACCTCGATTAGCCAATCGAGATTGTCACTATTCCACACTGCGGTTAAATCCACTTTACAGTAGTCCCATGGGTAGGAGCTCAAGCGACTAAAGTTCGACCACTCTATACCGAAGTCGTCAATTGCCAATAAGAGGCCCTGGTCTTTGATTACGCCCATTGCCTGATTGAAAGAACTGCCAATGGCGTCGAAGGCCTCGGAAACCTCTACACAAACCTCCACCCCCATTTGGGTCAGTTTGGCCAGCGACCGACATACAGCGTAAAGCTCGGCGGGATCGGCGAGAGTGTGGGCGCTCACATTCACGAAGGACACACCGCGGCCTCTGAGATCGGCCGCATGATTAATCAGCATCTGCGCAACAGCGCGGTCCATGCTTACCCATGCCTGAGGGTTTGAACCTGCCATAAACGCCCCAGGCCCCACCCAGGAGCCACCAACGGACTGGCGCACAAGGACCTCGTGTCCCAAAATGCCCCCGTTGGGCTGATGGATTGCCTGAAGCGCAATAGCTTTCATTTGAGCCCCCCTGCTGGGAATTCTTCGATATAAAAGTTGGATGAATCCGCCGTAACTACCGATGGAACAACGTCAATTGAGAAGCGGGTCCTGACATCATCTTTGAGAAGGTAAACAGCTCTGCCTACTTGGTCCTGGACGTTCGTAAATCCCTCCCAGCCAGAGGTTCGGTCGACCCTTGAAAGAATGACCACGACGTTCTGATCGTTGCCGTGTTTCGCGATTTCGGCTTTAGCTAGATCGATCTGCTTTGGGTCAACTGGATCAATGATCACTAGTCGTTGAGTAAATGGACGAATTGACAGGGGGTTTATCCGGTCACCCGCCTTATGTATCAATGAACCATCTGCAGCAGTCATGTCCTCAGGAACCGTGACGGTGGGGTCAAGCTTCCGCACGCGATGGGTTGTCGCTGTGGGGACGTCGACAAAGGTTTGCTTGTCCCAAAACCGTTTGGTCGCCTTTTCCTTTAATTCGGCAAAATCAACTTTCGCCAGGCGCTCCTTTAGCACTTCAATCAAGTCACGCTCGTCTATATCGAGCGTTGGCCCCACGGAACCCAGACCCAGCTTCTTCCTTGTGCCGTATTCCTTATCGGCCGCCTCGATAGAAGTGGTACCAGCAATAATGTATTGAGGTGCACCTTCCACAATTTTTCGTATTTGCGGAACAGTCGTCACAGCCGCATCAGTAAATACAACGGGGTTAATTAATACTGGGGTGTCCGACTTTGTCTCCAGCGCCAGTTTCTGAAGTTTAGCCAAGGCCTGTGGGAACGGCATTCCTTCTGGAATGCCACGAAAAACGAGCTCTACAGTCTTGTTGCCATTATATAGAACGAGGAGATCTTTGATTTCCTGCTCTCCAAGAGACCAAGACACAAATATCTGATATATGACTTTTCTATCATCAATAGCTGGCTGAGCGCTTGCCTCAGGCGCTTGCGGGGCAGGAGCTTTAGCAAACGCAAAGTCTTCATTTTTTAACGTGAAATCAACTTGACTGTCAGTCTGATGCTTAATTTGATCAAGTTCTGCTGAAAACTGTTCAATAGCAGCCTTTTCTTGGGCGGCAAAATTTAAATCAGCCAAGCTGGCGGTCACGGGGGCCATCAACAAAAACACCAAGGCAGCAGTCCGACCTACCATATCGGGTACGCCTTACCAATAACTTCGCTCTGACCGACATACCCCCAATACCTGGAATCAAAACTGTCTGAGGAAGTTCCCATAAACCAGAATTTGTCGAGCGGTACAATCTCGTCTCGCACATACCGGGTTGTTGGCATGCCCAATTTATCGGCCAACAAAAGCCCCTGCCCGCGAACCGCTCCATTGATAGAGATCTGGTCAGTATTCACCGTGACACGATCGCCCGTAACGCCACGGACGTACTTGATGATGACAGTACCGTTGCGAAAGTATGGCTCCATCTGTGTTGATTTGAACGCATAAATACCGTCGCGCTCGACAGACGTATTGTGCTTATCAATGATAAACACACGCCAATCTAGACAAGTATTTTTTTGCGGATCAATACCTACTCCATAGCGCGTGGTCACATACAGGCTTGCCGCAACCATTAATGCAGTAAGTGGCAAAGCACGAATCATAAAACGCGCGTGCTTATTCATCCTTCGCCCTCGAGGTTTTATCTTCTTCCTGAACAGGGGAAGGCACCTCTAGATCCGGCGGGTATGCGGTCAACGCACGCGAATCAATCACTACGAATCCCGCCGCCGCAAGCTTATTTGCCGAAGCCCGCAGCTGTTCATAACCAGCTTCCGCCTTCTCGGGCGAATCAAGAGTTGCGCGGCCGGCTACAACATCATAATTAACCACCGCAATTGGCGTACCGGAATCCTGAACTTTTATGAAGTCATGACCAAAAACCACTGCAACTGCCACAACCAAAGAAACAAATGCGTTTAAAAGAATATCTTTCATGCTGCCACCCCACGATCTCGCATCACGGCATTAATCGCCTCAGCTGTATTCAGCCCTTGGCCGATGTAAATATTGATGTCGCTGACATCTTTTGGTGTTGTCGAATAAAGCAACTTCGAAAAGTTATCTACGGTGAGACGCCCAACCCCGGTGCCTTGCTCGGTCTGAAAGAAGATCTCTGAATACTGGCCCCGAATGGTATGAACCGATTTGAGGATGCTGAAGCCACCCTCACTGAGCGCCAAACGCCCTTCCCGCTTGATCATGTTGATCGCGTCAGGCTTTTGCCCGAGCAGGAAACTATTCGCCGAGTTTTCTGCAATGGCACGGCCCGTAGGGCTGGCATACAGGTCATTTACGGACTGCGTGATGGTGATGGCTGCGCCGTTATACTTACGGAAACGTCGATAGCCGTGCTCAATAAACTTGGCCACGTCGCCCTCAGTGAGCAACGACCATGCTTCGTCGATTACAACGATTTTCTTTCTGTCCCGATCGCCCAGGAACATAGCCTGCTGGATTTGGTAGATCAGCTGCAGGAGGACAACTTGTTGAAGATGCTTCCGCCCCTTCAATTCCTCCAATTCAAGAACCGTAAATGGGTTCTTGAAATCGACGTTGTTTCGGCCGTTAAAGTACTTGCCGTACATACCCTTCGAGGTAAACGGGAACAGTTGCTTGCCGATATCCTGGATCCGGGAGTCCTTGTCCGCCAGAAGTGATTGCTCGACGTCATCGACAATCATTTGACGCCCTTTGGCGTCCCACACCATTGCGCAATGCTGACGAAGGCCGGCGATTTGCAAATCGATCAGCGGTTGTGTCGGCGCCGCCATTGCGCAGAGCAAGCCAATCAGAACGTCTTCTTCATCCTGGTAAACTTGCACCAACTCGAACGGGTTCAGGCAGATGTGCGATTCGGGCGTAAACTCGATAAAGTCCCCACCAAACGCCTTGGAAAGCTTTTCATACGACCTACCTACGTCAATAACCCAAACTTGGGCACCTGCTGATTGATAGGCGGTGATGAGATAGTTTGTTAGGAACGACTTACCACTCCCGGATTGGGCTGCGACCGTGGCGTTATAGTTTGTTTCTGAGTCAAAGAGGCAATAGGACATCAACTGCCCATTCCGAGAAACAAACTGCATGATCGGTGAACCAGTACCCTTCCAATCCCCATAGATTGGAAGCAACGGCAACGCATGGGTGATGGCCATCGTCTTATAGCGGTAACTTTCGTCGATGGCTTTGCGGTCGGCACCAAAGGGAAGAGCATTCAAGAACAACGGAAGAACGAAGTATTTGTCCTCCAGCAGGGTGAATTGTCGAATACCCAGATAGTTTCGAGCTTCCGACGTCGCACGCACCAGACGGTCCCGGTCACTGGAAAAAATGACCACCGTCATGTTGCACCGGACCACTGCCTCACCCTCTTCAATCTCTTTGAAGAGGTCATCCATGCCTTGTTTCTTTGCCCCAAGCTTTGGCACAAACTTCAGAAGCGGTCCGTATGCCTGGTTGTTTGCCCATTGACGCTTGGTACTGAGCTTGTCTTTCGCTGCTTGCTGTTCAGGAAAATACACCGTAAAGCTGATCAAGCAGTTTTCGCGGATGCCGTTAGCACCAGTCAGCAAATCGCCGAGGTACCACGCAGCAGCCCCCTGAAGCGTCTGCCGAGGAAATTTTTTGACGCTCAGCGTTTTTACTAGCGTGTCACCGATTTTCAGGTGATCGCTGAAAACCTCGACGGTTCGGTCGTAGTCGAGGATTTGGCATTTTAACGGTTTGTCATCTTCCGCTTCGGCATGCATGCGATCCCGCCAAGAAGCTTGTTGGCCTTGGTTCAGGATCGAGGACATGATCTCCAGGTAGAGGTGATTGGTCAGTGCTTGCGGAGCAAAACCGATGCTTTTAAAGGTGGAGTCAAACTGTGCCCGCAACTCCGACAGGGTCTGAATTTCCTTTTCGGATGGCAGCACGTCTTCTATCGGCATGACTACGGTGATCAGTACGTGAATTTCACGAACCTTGATCCCGGAGTAATCATCGATAGGTTTTAACGTGCCATTTACCAAGTAGCTTGCCCGGCTTTTAATTGCCTGGTGTGCGATGTTGTCCTCACACCCCAGCCGCATCCTGAGCATGCTATTTACTTGGGAGTTGATATTTTGTGACGGAAACAAATTGAAGTTGATTGTCGTGCCCGCAGGCCAGGCCTGCTTCATCACAGACTTGAGCTGATCACCTTCCTTCCCGTCACTGCCAGGCAAAGGCCGGCACAAGAACGAAAATCCAACCGAGTTATCATCCATGACGAAATATTTTTTGTCGTCGTCATAGGCGATCACACTCAGAAGGTCGGCTAATGGGTAGTTTGCCTTGGCATAAGCAGTCACTTAATTTGCTCCCATCAGCCAGTTTGAGAGGGTTCCTTTCTCGTAACCATGCTTGATCAGTCCATCATTCCTGATCATGAATGGAACGCCTTTCACACCGAACATCTGAGCCGAAATAATCCGCTTGCCGATTGGCGAGGTGTCACAGTCGTTTCCGCGCTGATCGATTACCTTTGGCTTTTCCTTGCCTGTTGCAATATCGAATGCGGCGTTTTTGTCTTTTGCGCAGAGCAGACTTCGAACGATCTTTGCGCTTTCGTCACCTAGTGCCGGTACTTCAACAATCTTGAAACTGTAACCATCGACTTTTTTCAGATCGGAAATAAGGTTGGCGCAAGAAGGGCAAAGTGGGTCTGTAAAGACGACGACAGTTTTGGAGCCGGATCCGACAGTAAAGGGAACCAGATCTTCAATATTGAATTTGATTTTCTGGAGGTCAATGTACTTGGAGGCTTGTTCGGCCTCTTCGAGGGTCGTTATTTCCTTCTGCGCCCACGTGTCATACATGGATCCGCGGAACACGAATCGCCCGTTATCGCTAACGAAGGCCATTTTCCCGTTCTTTACCGCCGCGATCATTCCGTTGATTGGCATCGGTGCGGTTTGATTGTGCTGGCCGTCAACCGGCTCGGCAGCCAAAGCGCATGCAGACGTGGCCAGCAGGAGGGGGAAAAAGATTCTTCTGAGCATGAGGACACCTCGATTTCGATGTCATCAGGCTAGAGAACTTGCCTCCCCGTTAGGTTCGAATCTGACCCTGTAGCAGGGTCAAAAATGAAGGGCGCCCAATGGCGCCCTCCTTTTTTCATCACCAGGTAACTGGCGCTGAGTCCTCCCCTGAATCGTCAGTAGCGAACAGGACGATTTTCGGTGCGTCTGGGTAGGTTCGCTTCGAGATCGTGATTGCAGACCCTCCCAGTCCTTGCACCTTGTCGTTCACGTACCAGTTATGCCTCGCGATTCGCCCATCTGGATCCGTGCATTTGGCAAGTGCTGACCACGCGGATCCGCCCTCCTTCACCTGCAGTTCACAAGTGGGTGGCTGGTTCTTCTTCACATCGATTTCAACTTTCCCATCTGAGCCCTTGTTCATCTGGGTTTCAATTTCGAGGTCTACCTGATACTGCCCCTCAGCCGGCAAGGTGGCTCTAGCATAGCGAGAGCCTCCCGTATCGATCTCTTCGCCGTTCAACTTGTACTTCAGGCTGGTGATCCGATCCTTAGGGTGGCCACCAGAAATCTGAGGTCGAATCATGATACCCAAAGGCGCCCGGGAAGCATTGTTGTCACCATTCCACAGCAGATTGATGGTCCAAGGGGGTGGTTCCTTGAAGGTCATCTGGCGCTCAACCAAGCTGTAGTTGCCTCGTGCATCGTAGACATGGACCTTGAAGGGGTACACGGCGGGCTCGAGGATATTGAGCATCCTGAGAACCATGGTGTCGTCTTTCACGACTTCGTACCCAGGCATCGCCGGCATTTCCCAGTCGTAGTACACGCCCTCAACCGCTTTGAACTCGCCAATGTTCCGTACACGCAGTGAGAGCTCCGCCGGCGCGTATTCTGCGCTGAAGGTTGGCTGGATAGCCCATTCAGGCCAGTCATAGATCCAGAAAGTGATGCGCTGCTGCGTGATGCCCTCTCCCCCACGATCGCGATAGCCGTCAATCCAAGCCCTGTAGCTGAGGTAGGTCTTTGCATCAGTAATGTCGGCATCCACCGGCGTGTATTTGGCCTCTTGGCCAGGCACGATCGTTGTACCGTCAGGCATGATGAATTCCCCGCCCATGGTCAGGTCCATGTTTGGGTATGGCATCAGCATATTTGCTACCCAGGTAGCCTCCTTCCCGACCTCTGGCCGGCGCGGACCAATCAGTTGCACCCGTGGTGGTCTAATTTTCCGGAAAGCGACACCAGATCGGAGGACCTTCCATACGTGAACATCGTCAGCTGGTGCGTCCTTGTAACGCATGCGCGCATAGACGCTCACTCGCTGCTCTGTACTGCGTGTTTGGATGTTCGTATCGGTCCCAAGCGCCCACGTCTTACCGCGATCCAAGCTCCATTCAACCTCGATATTTGAGAGGTCAATTGGTTGGGCATTCAACTGCAGAACTCTGAACCGGGCAGATGCATCCAGGAAGGTATTCCCTGGCCCCTTCAACACTCCTTTCGGGACGTTGTACACAATGATTTCGATCTCATCGGTCATCGACTTAGCCCCAGAGTTTTTATTCGTGAGCTCTGCGCGGACCTTGTAATTGCCCTTCAGCAAGGTCATGGCGATCCTTTGTGGCGTCCGACTCTTGTTTGGCAGTTCGACCCACGGGCCGCCCTCAGTCGACAGCTCCCATCGAACCGCTCCAAGGTCCTTGGTCCACGCTCGATTGGTCACATCAGCAAACAGCGTCACGCGCAGCGGGGCTTCACCCGTCAAACGAAGTGACCTGATCGACCCATCGAGTGCTGCACCATTCAGGATTGCGAGGCTTAGAGGTCGAGGCGATGTGCGAGTGACCTTGTACTCTGGCACAGGAGATATGACTCGTGCTTCGGCGTAAATGCGCAGATTTTTACCGGCCAACTCTTCAACAGGTATCGCAAAAGCAGTATGGCCGGCACCGTCAGTCTTTTGCCATGGCGCCAGCTCCGTCACCGTGTTCCACGATGGCTTAAGAATGAGGCGAATCTCCCATTCTCCCATCCTGTCCGCCGAGTAGGTTTTTTTAGTGTCGAACGCATCCCCTATGGTCACCCCTACTTCAAGGCTTTCCGTTGAAAGAATCTTTCCGTTCTGGTTGTCGATGATTGGCACAACACTCTCGTCAGGAACGGCCAGGACATCGGCTTCTGTGTGAGTCGCGATATCCGGCAGAACCTTGTAGGCGGCGTCTACGTGGAGCTTCCTCATTTGCCACAACGCATCAAAAGGCGCCGTGTAAATCCGCCGATAGATTTTGCTCGTCGCGCCATAGGCTGGAGCTGCATCTTCGGTTTGTTCCACGCCCAGGTTTAGGTTGTGCTTGAGCATCAACCTTGCACTTACCGACTGGATCACGGCGTCACCGATGTATGCGCCCTCAAGCGGCGAGGTCAGGAGTGTGTCGCTGACTTTCGTACTGGACTCATAGGTAACCGTCGCCTGGCTCGGTTCAATCGCGGTAAAGGTAAAAGTGTCGGGACCCAGGTCGATTTTTTTACCGGATGGCGTGAACACGGACAACCTCCAGCTCGACGTGTTGAGGCCGAGCATAGTTGCCGTTCCCTGGAGGTATGGCCGCTCCCAGTTTGGACGAACTACCATCCCCACAGGGATTTCAGTCCATTCAAGCAGGCACAGGGGTTTTGTAGAAAACGACGCAGCTGCTGAAATCGCCCGGCGCTCGATAATCGTTAGATCGCATGGAGGCCCTACCTGCTGGACGAACTCAACATCCAAATCCTCGACTTTGTAATACGCCGTCGTGAAAGGGTACTTGGGTCCGACTTTCACAGCGCCAACTGGGGAAACAAATTCGGCAGACTTGGTGTAAGTCGCCAACAGACTTTTTTCGCCATCGGCGCCGACGATGTAGGAAGTCACCTCGATCGGGTACGTACCAACATCAGTAGCGGTCCCAATCATCGCCAAAGTCGAGTCACTGGACAAATCCTTGAACTCTGGGAGTTTCTGTGTGAACTCCAAAAGGCAAACAGGATTGTCATAAGGGTTACCGTTCACCGCAGAAGCCTGGCGAACTGTGTTCAAGCACACGGTGTTAGACGGTTCGAACTGCGCGCGTAATGCTTGTAGACCCAAAGGAGCTGAATCGGCGGTTGTCTTCACCGCACCTTCAAGCTTCCACACCTCAAAGGGTATTGCGTACGCAGTGCCCGTCAGGTCCCCTCTTACAAGCAGTACCCGGCCATGACCACTGGCACTCGGTTGGATACCTGCCAATGCAGATCCGAGCGCGTCCGCAGTGAAATACTCCACTGACAACCGGGTGCCTTGACTCGGCGCCAAAGGCCTCCTACCGATACGCAAGCCAACAGTTGAGGACTTCTCAACCACCGCGACAATGTCGCTGCCCAGCGCCGCTATAGCGTCCTTATCGGTCAGCAGCAAGCCTGGTCGGCCATCCACGCGCAGAAACTCTTTGGTGATGGCTGGCGTGGCCACTTTGCTACTCGTGAGCTCTTGAACCGGTAATTGATCGATTACGCTGTCGATACTCTTGGGCACCAACCGCACAGGCACGATCACCGACAGACCGTCTTGATCCGTCACTTTGACAGTCATGGTTGTTTCAGTTCGCCCATCGGTCTTGAAATTCAACATATCGTTATTGAACCAGGCGAAACCGTGCCCTGGTTGTGACTGCACTTCGATGGTATGCGATCCCCAGAGGTTATCGTCGATGGCAGCCAGACGTTGCTTGCCCCCGATGCCCTCGAAGAAATACACGGTGTCCGGTGTCACACCAGTTGGCGGAGTGTTTTTCCGCAGAACGGCTACCTTGGCCACGCTCTCGACGTATCTTCCGCCCACGTCAACGACTCGGAAGGCAAACTTGTCATTGCTAGTGTATTTTGCTTGCGGGGTGTACACGTACCCATTCGCCCCGGCCACCACGGAACCGTGCTCCGGCTGAGCTATCACTTCGTAAGTAAATTGATCCCACGCATTTGGGTCGACCACCGTCGGGCTTACTTCAGCTGACGGCGTGTTCTCGTACGTCTGGATATTGAGCGCTGCTGTCTCAGGCTGAAGATTGTTCTTGGTGACACGAAGAGCCACCACCCCTTGTACGGAGAGCCCGCCCAGGTCGGTTGCCTCGACCGTAACGATGTCATCACCGATGAAGTCTTTATTCGGTGTGTAGATCAGTCGGTTATTTTCAGTCGAAACCGCGCCATTTGAAGGTTGCGCTTTGACCACCAACTGATGCTTACCCATGTCATACAGGTTTTTATCAGTGATGACTGGGTAGTACGGTGCACTCGTGGTGTTCTCTCGAACCGTTATGCTGCCGGTCAGCGACTCGGGCGCGACGTTAGTCCGACGTACAGTCACGTAAGCCAGCCCACTCACTCTGGCGCCAGCGGCGTCGTACGCTGAAATGGCGAAGCGATCAGAGCCAACCCAATTGTGAGCCGGCGTATAGACAACCTTGCCACTTACTACCGCAGCAGTACCAGCAATAGGACTCGAGTCGACCGTGTAGGTGAACGTGTCAGTTGGATTTGGATCGACGACGACGGGAACGCCACTTACCGGCGTGGACTCTAGGGTATCAAGAGTCAAATCGACCGAGGTTGGTGGGAAATTCTTGGGCATCACATTCACAGTCGCCAGCCCAACGACTTCAGCGCCGGCTACATCTCGAGCGATGAACTTGAAGGTTTTAACACCGCTGGCGCCATACGGGGCATGGTAGATGATGCGGTTGTTCACCACCTCCGCGACCCCAGTCATGCTCTGGATAGGGATGGTAAAAGTATGCATCCCAGCGTCGTACAGGTTCTCATCAACTACTGTCGGCAGCGCGGGGCTCGACGCCTCACCCTCGTTAACGCTGATGGCCACGCTCGCAGACGTAGGGGCGTAATTGGTTTTGACTACATCGATTGTGCCTTGCTTGATATCCGACTCAAGACCCGCCAAGTCCCGCACCTTGTAGGTGAACGTAGCCGTTCCAAGATAACCCTGCACAGGTGCAAAGGTTAACGACAAGCCATTGACTGTTAGCACGCCGGCCGCCGGATCAGGCTGCTGAACAATGATGATCGTATGGCTGTCAGGGCTATCGGGGTCGAAGGCAAAGCTCTGGTCAGCCTGGACAATAAAAGATATTGCTTGAGGCGCCGACACCAAGCCACCTGGGTCAGTAGCAACAACGTAAGCGGTCGCGGTACCGACGAATCCCGCCGCAGGCGTGAAGGTCAATCGATTACCACTTATGCTCAACGTCCCAGATGGGACCGGGACAGTCTGAGAAATGGCAAAGGCAAGTGGCGTGTCATGGTTTGGATCGGTGGCCATGAGATCTAACACCACAGGTGTACCAGTAGCGGTATAGGCCTGAGCGGGAGCGACGACAGGCTTCTTGGCAACTGGCAGCACCTTGATCGTCAGTTCACCAGGTGCAGACACCAACCCGAACGAGTCTTTTGCCGTGTACGAAATGGATCTTGTCCCAACGAATTCTGGGTTAAGAGCAACCGACAAGGTTGTCCCAGAAAAACTAAACGATCCAAAAACCGCATCTTGAATTGACGAACTACTGAGCGAGTAACTGTCGCCGGCATCGGGGTCAGTCACCACAAGGCTGAAGGTCGAAGAGTCGCCCTGATTCAAGGTCAGAGTCCTGGTTTCCACCACTGGCTTGTCTGGTACCGCCACTACAGTGATTGACACCGTGGCTGGAAGCGAAGCGCCACTGTCAGCATCGACAACCACTACAGAACACTCCGTTGTCCCGTTCCAGTTCTTCGCCGGTGTGAAGACAACTTCATCCCCGTCAATACCACAACCGCCAGCACTCAGCGGCGGTTGTTTATCAATTAGAAATCGATATGGGGCCTTTCCGTCAGGATCCGCATAAACGATTTTGGCCCTACCCTCGCTGTCCTCGTTGGCCACGATGGATATCGGAGTGAGAACAGGCGCGTCATTTTCAGGCTGGATGATGACGCTAATGGTCATCACCTCACTCTTAGCGTTTGCGCTGTCTACCGCACTGATTTTGATGGTGTCGGAACCGTTCCAGTCTTTTCCGGGAACAATCCTGAGAGAGTGAAGGTCCGGCTCAACCAAAGCGGTAACGTGAGTTCCCTGTGCCTCCACCACCAACCGATAAATGTCGACCGAGTCTGGATCTTGAACAACAGGCACGTATACAAGGGGCTTGTCCTCGACCCCGATTGCAGGGTGGGGAATGATCACCGGCGCATCATTTACCAGGCTGGTAACTACGCGAACCGTCGCCGCATTAGAAAAGTTACCGGTGGTGTCCTTGCCTCGATAGGTGAATGAAGTAACGCCAGACCATTGCGGAAATGGCTTGAAGGTGACCTCGGCCCCGTTTAGCAGGAACTGTCCGATGTCCTTCGAAGGCATATCCAGGAGCTCGAAAGACTCGGCCTGGACTCCCGCACCTGTAAGGGTGAGAGGGATGACCAGTGTTTCGTCCTCGTTATTGAGCACCTCCATGTCATCGGCATGCGGTTGGGTTTTCTTCTCTTCAACAATCGTTTCCGCGAGTGCTTTACCCACGCTGATAACCAAAGGACCGGTGAATCCTTGCGGCAATGCGGCCGCCCCTGTACAGCTGAACGACTCCTTAGTTCTTAGCCCTTCGCACTTGCCAATGTTCGCGCCCTTTGGCGAGCCAACATTGATCGGAAGACTGTAGGAACCTGTAGACGTACACCCGACGCGGTTCAGGGTATAGGTCACATTGAGTGTATCGCCCACGACCGCTACAACTGGATTCAATGACAGCGCCTCTCCACTCTCAACGCATTGCGTTGCAGCTAGGAGCTGAGTCGAAAAGACCGCCGACATCAACGTCACCGCAAGAAGGCCTGTCGATTTAATCCAGTTCACAATTATCTTCCCGATCCTGGTTTGAAAACCCAAAAGCCGGCAACGGCCGGCTTTGTTAGTACTCGTTGCTTAGGTGAGAGAGTGCGCAACCGGGAGGGTGGCGGTCATGATCGACTCGATGATGGTCGGCGTGTTGTACAGGCCAACGCCGCCGCCAACGCCGGTAGCAAACGACATGATCGACTGACGTACGATGCCGGATACGATCCCGACCAGGACCATTGAGCCTGCCACGACCCGCCCCAGGGTTCCCTGCATCCAGTCCGTCAGGGTTACCCAGATTGAGTCGAAACTGTCACCACCGGTGCCGGCGAGTGCGTTGCTTGCTGCGACGGTGAGCATCAGTGCCACACCGAACTTCATTACGTCCTTCGTGCGCCGGATTTGGCTTGGGGTCATGCTCATTTGCATGGTGTATCTCCTAGGTCATGCTGGTTGGGGAATGTTTAAGTTGCAGGTGAAGAAGTGTTCTTCCTCGACTCCAGTGGCCGAATGGAAGGTGTCGGTTTAGGCGCCGGCGTACCAATTTCCCAACGGCGCGGTTCAATTTCCGTGTAGATGAATCCAGGCACGTTCAGGTCGCCCGAATCGGACTCCCACGGAGCCACCCAGACGCGCATGACAGTGGCCTGCGAACGAATCGGAATCGGGTTACGGGCTGGCTTCGGAACGACATAGCGCTCGCCAGCTGCGATATGGGGCTGCACCGCGGGGAGAACCTCCTCAATCGACTTGCCCTCTTTTATCGCCTGGTCCTTGGCCGACTGGTTCTGCTCCACTACTTGGCGAAAATTCTCGTTTTCAGTCAGCTGATAAACATCGCGAGCGGACATACAGGTCACACCGTCTGGCATGCCCTTACAGGAGTACTCAGACTCACCAACTTGCAAAAACGAGCAGCCGGTCATGGCCGCGGCCACTGTTGCCAAGGCCAAAAATCGGAAAGCATTCACCGCTGAAATCAAATTCATGATTGAAGTATCCAAATATGTTGTTAGGTGCAGGAGCGAATCCGCCCCTGTTTTGGGTCAGCGACGTGGCGCCTTCGACATGAGTTTCAGCTGGACACCCTTCTTGACGATGAAGTCGACTTCACGGGCAGCATCTACCTCGATAACCGGATAAAGGTTTTCAGCCATTTCCAGGTAGAAGTCAGCAATGCGCTCCAACGCCGAGCCCACACCACCGATGGCAGCGCCCTGCAGGGCCTGCGAGTTGAATGCCTGTTGGTACACCGGATCAACAACGCCTTTATTGCTGCCACTGCTCCCTGTACCCGTCACGTTAATACTCGGCACTTGGCGAACACTGAACGCCTCACTGACGCCTTGCATGAATCCAGCTGCAAGGGAGCGGGCGAGGATCGCGCCCTGCTTCGAGATCAGGCGGCCACGAACACCTGCCTTACCGTCTTCTCCCGCCGCATAGGCATCCATACCGGTCTCGACAACACCGCCATCATCACGAACACATGAGATGGTTTCAGCACGCATATAAGCTCGCTCTGAGGACATGTCGCCGAAGGCGCTTGCAATCAAGAAGCACTCACGAACGTCAGCTCGGAATCGGTTAGGAAGGACGGCCTCTTTCTTGATCCGCAGAAGAACCGGGAAAGGATCCTGGCGTGCCTTAGTACCGGTCGGCGCATCAAGGCCTGTAATCAAGGCACCCGACATAATGGAGCCGGCCGGCAAGAAGACCTCTTGCTCTTTTTCGTCCTTGCCGTCCGCCTCATCAGGCTGTTCATTGCCAATAGATCTGATCGTCAGCTTTTCGTCCTTCTTAGGGGCCTGACCTGGCTTGACTGGGTCCTGGGCCGGGGCCGGCGCATTTGCAAAGAAGGCCGATTGGTTTTTATTTGGATCGTTTCCTACGGCGTTGAAACGGTCTTGGGAAGCCTTTTCACGCTGGATTCGTTCCTCCTTTTCCTTGAGCTCGACTTCCCTTTCAGGAGGTGGGGCCTTCGCCTGATTGGTGCGCACTTCCTCCGCGAGCTTAAGATTTTCAGCCGCAACCTTGTCGGCCTGCTCCTTAGCGAGAGAGACCTGCCCCTTAAGATCATCAACACTTTGCTGGACGGTTTTCAGGCTGTCCGTAATTACCTTTTGGTTGTTGCTCTGTTCCAACAGGGTTTTGAGGTTGCGCTGAACTTCAGTGATGGTTTTCTCTTGGTCGCGCTGTTTAGAGTTGATGGAATCGATGCCCACGGAACGAGGATCACCGTCATACAGAACACGGCCAATTGTTTGCTTGCCACCCTGCTTACGCTGGTCATTCCCCCCAATCGAACTCATCGCGAAGACGGCCAGAAGAACCACCCCGACGGCACCAATAATCGCCACAACTTTCTTTTTACTCGGGCTCAGACCCGACCACATTGACTTGATCATAACCCCCCCTTTAGTTCAGCAGGCTCGGCCTGGAAGACTCTTCTGCAGGCGCGTCACCAACTCGAGTCACGATGTAGATTTCCGTCGCCTGACCTGGCTCGAGCATATTCCGAGGCCATGCGGCAGCCGCGGCCAATGACGGATGCGTACAGGAGGTTTCGTCGAACATAACCGGGACAGCCGAAGTGTTACGGGCTACTCCCACGAGGGCTTTGAAGTTATGACCCAGAACAATTTGGGAGCGCGAAAAATCGAATGCGATGCCCTCCTGGTAACAGGCGGGGAGCGTATCGGTGCGACTCAATTTACCCATGGAGAATCCCTTTGGAATGCCGCCCAAAGCCAGTGATCGCATGATCCCTTTGATCGATTCCATATAGGGTTGCCCCTCCTCCCACTTTTTGGCCTGGCCCGAGTAACGGAAGGCGCCCATGCCACCAGGAGTAGCGCGACCACCAGACCCTGGCGCCTGTCCAAGGATCAAGTTGGCCTGAATAGGCGGCACCTTCCGCGGCGCCAGCGTCAGACTGATCGCTACCGACTCGTCGTCCTTCGGCGTGATGTACATGGCGATCGGCGCTTGATCCTGCGTCGAAACGTAAACGACATTGCCCTTGACTTCGACAGAGCTCGTTGAGACGGTTTGGACGATCGGCTTTTCGAATGGCGTAACGATTCGGTTTAGGTGACCAATAGCTACAGGAACGATGGTGTTCACGCCGGGCTGGACAACGACATCTTCCAGGGACGACACCATCGCAACCGACTCCTCACCACCTGCGGTGGTTTTGGCCACGGACGCAGGTACCGCCTGAAGGTCACCCTGCCGACCGCCACCAGACACCTTCATCATGTCAGTGTCGTTCTTCACTGCCGGGGTAGGCGCACTTTTAGCGACCGCTGGTGCAGCTGGCTTCGCGGCTGGCTCAGAAGCCTTTTTCGCGGCCTCTTGTTCCAGAGCAGCGTGTGCATCCGCCTCGCCCGCTTCAAGCCCGTAATCGGAGGGGTTAACCGATTTCGGCGTCCCATCGACCACCAGAGTCTCTGTCGAGGCGGTGGGCATTTTTGGAATATTCAACTCTCGCGCATGAACCGCTTGAACAGCCGCAAACGCAGTGAGAATCAACGCTAGTTTCACCTGTTTACTTTTCATTATTAATTTGGTCCATACGCTTACGAGCTTGGGTGGTTTTCTCTTGGCGGCGAATAACATCTTCAGTTCGTGGTGGACCTTCATATGTATCGACAAAGGTCAGTACTGGCTTGTAGTTTTTGATTCGCAAGTCAAGTTCATAGGTGACGTTTTTTGGCTCAGGCTTTCCATTGGGCCCCGTCATGTAGGATCGGCCGGTTACATAAAACTTTCTTGTATTCGACCGATCACGCAAAACGTCTTTTGCGTTAAATTTAAGGGTCACCCTGTCCTGGCGAATCTGAAGTACCTGCGCCTCGATTTTATTCACTACATCCTGATATATATCAGTATCGAGCAACGGTTCAATCGACTTGCGTATCACTTTTGACGACGAAGGTGTCACGTTGCCGAGACGGTCAGCGATATAAAGCGCCCAACCTTCCACAAACTCATCAGATGCAGATGATTCGTCGACCCAAGCACGCTCGGTCAGGGTCGGGGGCTGCATATCGATTACAGTGCTTTTATTAAGCCAGCCAATGATCGCAAACAAGTCAATTGCGATCAGCGCGATCACCATACCTCGAAGAAATTTGTTCTCCGAAACCGTTCCCCGGTACGACTGCCTGAAGTTTTTGAATAACATATTTGCCTCAATGGAATTCACGGATAAATGGATTCGGAATCGTTCTGGACTTTGCCCCAGTCAACCCGGTAAACCAATAAATCATATGCACCATAAATCCATCAGGATGATCATCACGGTATTTTCTGTACCATCGAGTCAGCAAGAAACCGCCGATAGTACAAATGGCCGCGTAGCCAGTGAACATACCAAAAACAAGACCAATGCCAATTGGCGCAACTTCGTCAGCCTGCCAAAAGAGGAGATGGGGTGGATCATCAACATATTGAGGAATGCGAACAGGCTGCATTAGTTCATTGCTCCAGGACTTTGAACGATCTTAGACAAACTTTTCATGATGGCTTCAGGTGTAACTGCGCCGTCCAACCTGACCTGCTGACCTGTAACGTTGTGGCGCACGATCGTAGTCGGGGTTTGGTTAATCCCAAGATCAATCGCCTCCTGAAAATCCGATTTGATTTTGGCGTAGAAGTCTTCGTTATCCATGCACTTTGAAAGCTCAACACCATCAAGGCCAATACTTTCTGCGATAACACTGAGTGGCTTATCAGTACCGGTTCCATTACCAGGCGTTGAACTAAATATGGCCCCGGCCATCCGGTAGAATGCGTCGTTACCACCCTGCGCAGCTGCGCACTCTGCTGCATACGCTTCTCGCCGTGACGCATCGCCATGGATTGGAACGTGTTTGAAAATGACGGATATATTCCCTCTGGATCCGTCGGCGAGCGCTTTGGGCACCGCAAAAAACTGCTTGCAGAAAGTGCACTCAAAATCCGAGTACTCAATAAGCGTAAATTGAGCCTTTGGATCGCCGTAGCGTCGATCGATCTGAGCCGGTTGTGGCTCACGCACACGAGGCTTATTTGGCGCAGAAGAATCTTTTCCTCGAATCGCCGCCGTGATCCTGTTCTCGTCAATCACTGAATCAAGGGCGTCCCGCTTGAATGCCCAAGGCTTAACCTTGGAAAACTGCTCATTGACTTGATTTGTCAGGTTCACTGCCTGATTAACCTTATGGTCAATCAGGAAATATGAGCCCACGGCTACCAAAAGGGACAGAGTCGAAATCGCGAGAGGAACAACAAATTCTTTTTTCATGAGACACCTCAACCATTGAGCACATGGTGAGGTCTAGGTCGAGTGTTTTGGAGCGAATCCGCCCCGCTGAAAGGGTCAAAAGAGGAAGCTCCAAAAAAAGAGCCTTCCTCCTGAAGACGCATCAAAGACGCTTTGGTAGGTTTCCGATCAGCAAGCTGCAGGCGATGGGCAACAGCGTGATGATCACCACCGGAATGATCATCGGCGGGATTGGAACCGGCGCGATGAAGCTAACGCAGAGGCTCGCAATGATGAAGGCGATGATTTTTGAGCTGTACGTATTAAGGAAAGGCGAGGAATGGCGAAAAGTGTATCTTTTGATGTTCCAGCTCATATAGCCGCCCAGCACTGACGGCACTAAAATTACGGCCATATAGGGGAGCCACATTAACAGTAGTAAAAAACGGTAGTAAATGTGATACATGACTTTGGTCAATGCTTCGCCGCGATTTCCTATGAATGAAAACCACACCCTGCCGAGGCCTTCCCATGCCTTAGACTTTTCACGCTCCTCCGCTGTTGGGACAAAGAAGCCTTGCACCGTTTGATTGAGACCTGTTTCCAAATTAATTTTGCTATAAAGCTGATTCGTTTTATTAATGAGGCCATCATGCTGATTTTTTCCCATCAGCACCTCACCCCAATCTTGCTCCTTGAGAATCGCCATATCGATAAATTCATTGGGAACAATGCACACGATCAGAAGTATTTCGATACAGATAAACACCAAAGTCGCCCATAGTCCCTGGGGCATCTTTTCTTCGACGTCGGCCATTTCAGTTTTCCTTGATATCCCGCCAGACGCGACCGATAGAAGAACCTTCTGGCATTAGGATCTCTTCGATTTTGTTACGTGCCCCCGCACTGCCATGATTTTTTATCACACCATCTAACAAGCCCTGGATCTCTAGCACCGAATCTTCTGGCGTGGGGTCTTGAAGTAACAGTGCCGTAACGCCAGTAAGAAACGGATCAAGAAATGAGACTAGCCTCGCGCGATCGCTCCTCCCCAAATAGGATTGATATGATGACAAACAATTTTTCAGTAGTTCCACGCACTGAGGAGTAGTCGACTCAAGCCCAACCAACTCAAGAGCAGCAGGAACAATCTCTACTGCGGTCGGCCAATCAGCTTCAAGGATGTTCAGAATCATTCTGGCCTTGTCATCTTTTGGCAACATACGCGTAACAGCTTCAAAACGGGATCGCACGATTATGCAGCCTCTTTAACTAGCAGTTTTGCACGCTCAACTGCTTTTTCATAATTTTTAGGACGAGTCAGAACTGGAATTTTGCCTTTCTCAACTCTACCGCCAGCCAAAATCGCCAGGAACTCCAAATTAGGCAACTGCCCTAACAATTGAGCAGGGAATAGTTCTCCCTCTTCATCCATAAGACGCTCACCCACATTAAGCGAATGCATATGCGGATCATCCTTGGTGGAATTCCCTTGGGTTCGCATGACGTACTTGTAGTAAGTCGGAGGGATCATCTCCGCAATATACTTCTGGGTTTCCTGATCGGTGATACGCAGAGCAATAACATGGTTAGTGTTACCCAAGACTTGTCGAGCCTTCGCTGGAGACCCCATCCGCGCCTCAAAGTCGGCAATAGTTTGTGTAGCCACATACAAGCGCATGCCAGCACCACGACCTTTGTTTAGCAGTTGAACAAGTTGGTCATTTACAGTTTCAGCAGCTTCATCAACAAAAATGTTTACCGGCCGGCGCTTAAGCTCCTCCGGATCTTCGAAGTTATATCGCTGGCCCGCCACAGCCGCCAGATCGGCCAGGAAGATTGAGCCTATAGACGATCCAACCATGCTATCGGAGAGTGAATCCAGCCCCATGTATAGAACTTCGGCCCCCTGGATAACTTTGCCGGAGTCGGTGATTTCACGCTCATCATCTGGATCATCCATATTCGGCGATAGGATTGGCCCCATGTGCCCAGCTGTAAGCATGTTCAGAACTGGTAGCAGCGATGCAATCATTTTGCCGAAGTGAGCCTTGTCATGCTCGAACATCGAGAGCAGGCCTTCCAGATCCGAGCTTGGCGCCAGCGGTACGATTTCTGTTCTATAGAGGCCCAGAAGGGCCTTCGCTTTCATTTCATCTGTTTGGGCTTTGCTCAAGGCCGCACGTGCTAGCGCTTCAAAGTGCGGATGAACTTTTTCTCCGTATGCTTTGATCGAACGGATTACCAAAGGCGCCAAGCCTCCCTCGAGCGTTCGCCGCAACTCGACGAGGGTCGGCAACATGCCACACAACAGCAACGCCTGAATTACGTTGTTCAAAGCCATCTGTGCGAAGGCCTGGAACGGATCGCCGCCCTCGGATTTCATCAGCGCCGCGATGCGCGAGGCCACTTCAGTTGCACGACCAAAATTTTTGGTTGGCGAAATTCGGACGCTCTTTTCAGGGAAGGCCGGATGGAAATATTTGAACCGTTCAGGGCGCCCAGAAAGCTCACAAGCACGCTTGGCATTTTCGGCAAGCTCCTTATCGCCCTTGGGGTCGATTATGATTACAGCCTCTCCGCGGAGGACGGCCTGGCTGATCAAAATGTCAAATTCCCGGGTCTTACCCGAGCCCGTCGTGCCCACGATCAGGGTATGGAGCGAGGTCAGGTCCTCCTTCATCTCGATTGGCCGATCGGGCTGCATTGAGATGCCATGAATCCACGGAGAACCCATGAATCCATCGGGGATCTTCGGCATCAGCTTGGTGATGTCGCGCTTTAGCAGCTCGAATACCTGCTGCCCCTCGCTCTGCGTCCATTTGAATCCTGTACCCAGGAACAAATTCCCCCTGTTCTTGAGCATCTGCTCAATCAGTTCGTCCTGCCCCATCAGCACTGCCGGCTTTGCCTTCAAGCCCTGCTTCACCCGATAGAGATGCACGGCAGCGGGGATGCGACGCAGCGCGAAGCCCCCCATCACAATCAATGACAAATAGAATGGTTGCGGGGGCAAGTCGGTGAGTAAGTGCACAGCACTTGTAGCCGCCATGCCAAGCACCCAACCACTAGCCTCGAAGGCCTCAAAGTTGGGCCTCCATGGCATCTCATACGCCCACTCACTCATCGCTATTAGTCCACAATTTCTATGACGTGATTGTTCCTGACTAAGAGGTATTGATGAGTAGCAATTAGCGCCCTCTTCAGGGTCGGTTCGTCAACTTGAAGGGCGTTGGAAATATCACTCAGCTTTCTGGGCTGAATGCTCACAACTCGTTTTCCGTTCAGCTCCGATTCCTTGCAGAGCGCCAGTGCAGCCGTAGCGATACGCCGAAAGTTTTCCGCTTCAACTTGATCCTTTGCAACTGCTAACGAGTGGCGGTACTTCCCCTTAGTAAGGTATTCAAAAATGGCTCCCAGGTAACAGTTCAGCATGACGCTCTTGGGCGCTTTGCGCGTCATGGTTCCGGTGAAATCATCCCAAAGCCACATCGCTTTCTGCAGCTTCGGCAAATCGTCGATAACAAACCCACCGCCGGCGAACTCGAAATTTGGCTTATAGCTCACCATGGAGACAGTTTTGTCGATGTTGGATGCGTACCACCTCAAGGACTTCGATAGGTCCGGGGTCAGCGCAAGAAACTCTTCATACTCGGCTGCCTCCTTCGGCGAACACACATACCCGTTGAAACTCTCAGTGATCGCAGAAGATTCTTCCGGAAGAGGGAGGTATTCGACGGGGGTACTTGGCAATGGCTCTCGCGGCTTTCTTGGCTGCCCTACCTTAATTTCCGGATATGGCTCACCAGCAGTTTTTGAAACACTGATGCCCGGTGCAACACCCTGGGGAACCGTCCTTTCAGTTCTGGCCTTCGGTGTTCCTTGCCTGACTGGTTCTGGTGCAGGTGCAGGTGCTGGCGCTGGCGCAGGAGAATCGAGCCCCACCTGAGCCTCGGGGTGTAAATCCTGAAAAGACTCCTCGATCCAAGCAGGCATTGTCTGCGCCGGCGGGAAGAAGTCGGCGTCCGGTACAAGGTCGAGTTCTAAGTCCACACTCGGCAGCATCACACTCGAACTCATTACCGGGAGGTCAAAGTCGGCCAGCAAATCCCGGTCTTCGAGATGAGGCAACGGAGTCTCCGATGCCATCGAATGCAATACTTGCTCATCAGGCACCGGATCCGGTTCCGCTATATCGAAATTTGGAGAATGAAGAACGCGCTCCATGCCTTTTGGCAGGCTCACTGAAATCGGGGAACCTGCAGGTAAATCACCAAGGAACTCCAGGGATATTTCGGTTGGCAAATCACCGAATCCAAACTCGTCCATCCCCGCAAGCTCTGGTGGAATGACCATTTTGATCCCCCCATGCCCACCCGGCTTAATTTGGGGCGTGGCCACGGTCGGTCGCCGGCTTACTCGAGCGCGATACTGTTCAGCTGGGCCATCGAAGTCACTGTCCACAGAACCGAGTTGCTCAGCCGGCTTTGGACTTTTGTCCTGCTCGGCATCTGCAGCCCGCAAAGACCGATCAGGGATCGCCATGCCTGCGAGCTCGAGCACATCATCATCAATATCCGCATAGTTATAGGCGTACTCAGCATCACGTCGCGTTAAATCATCAGACTGCCCACCGTTTCCAATTTGATTCCCCCCTGCCACGGGTACAGCTGGCGAGATGCTCGCTGGCACTTTTGGCGAAGGAAATTCATCTGCAGCAGGCCCAGGGAACAGTCGCGCATCATCAGCAAGCTCCGGTAGTGAAAATTCTGGCTCGCCAGCTTTGGGTAGCCGGCCGTCTTTCGCGCCACCTGCGAGAGTACTTCCTCCCTTGCTCTGCTTTCCAGCAGCTGCCGTCTTAGCAAAGGGAGCATCCCTACCACCAATTTTGATCCCTTCAACAACTGCCTGCTGCTGTCCACTTACGACAATACCTTGCTCTGTTGTCGCTGCTTGAGACGGGGCCCCAACAATCTTGATTTGAGGGGCGGACGCCGAACCCGGGGCCACCCTCTCCAGAGTGGCCTTTGCCCCTTTTGTCCGTTGTGATGACTGCGGTGTAGATGGAGCGTTAGACGTGCTCGGCGGTGGGCTGGCCAATTGCGGTGCAACTGCCGTGGCAATACTCGGTACGGCCTGCTTCGGAGCAGGATTGCCAAAGGGGTCCGCCCCACCAGGTGCAGCGGAGAAGTCGGGCACGCTCAGAGTCGGCGTGCTGAAAATTTCCGCCGCAGGTTTTGGAGCAAAGGCATCAACAGTAGCGCCCCCTAGGGAAAACATCGGCTCCATGGACGCCGGATTGTTTGCACCAGGAGCAGGGAAAGCCGCCAGTGGATCATTGGTTTGCGACGCAACGCCCCCTCCTGGCAACGCCACAGCTCCGGTGTTGGAGTTGGCCTCAAATCTGGTTTCGTGCTCGCCTTCACCCACCACACCCGCAATGGATTGCGGTACTGGCTCGAAGGGAAAGAGCAGGTTGGACGCCGCCAACCTGACGCACTTCAACTTAATCGGCTTGGGACGTCCATCACTGAGCAGATCTGGAAAAACAGACCAGTAGATCGATCCATCTGGGGACCTTTCAAGGATATGGTGATCTAGCAGCACCTCTCCCAGTGCATCCGCACTACGCGGTACCGCCTTGACGCCCTTCTCATTCAACTCCTCTGTGATGTCCTTAACGCCCTGCACCCAGGCAACGTAGACCCCGTCACCGATAACCCAAACTCGGTGCCCAACTTCATTAACCTTCCAGACACCGATGCTTTTCAGATGCCGCATCGTATCGACCACGAGCGAGGAAACGGGCACGCCGATTCCCAGCGCTGATTTACCAGATGCGTCGCCGCCCCACTTCCTGAGATCCGCCTCTACAGAGGTCGAATCTGCCTTGATGACCAGCGCCGTTAGAATGCTCTTCTCGTCATCACAGGCGATCGCATTGACCATCGCAAAATAGAGGTCCTGCCCCGCCTCCATGAGCCACAACCGCAACTCTTTTGACAGAAGGCGATCTATCATCGTGGTCGACAGATGCTTATGGACATCGTGCCGATTTGGGTTCCAGTGGAAGAAGTAGCGCTCGACGCCATTCTCTTGCGCCCATTCTGGAATCGAGTTGGCGACCGGCTGCCAGATCTTTTCAGCTGACGCATCGGTCACCCTCAGATCGTATAGCGGCTTGCCTACGTCATGCATAAGTGCAGCAAGCACCGCGGCTGCGTTCCATCGATCTCGTCTTTTGATTCGCTCGGCCGGATACCGATCGTGGTCAAAACTCGTCACCTGGCACGCATTCAGCGCGTGCACCGCCACTTCAAGGGAGTGCGCCAGCAGCCCGCCGGCACCCCGGTGATGGTGTGCCTGTGATGCCGGTAGCATGTGCGCAAAGCTGGCGAAGGAGTCGAGAACCGGCAGAATCAAACGATTGAACTCCCTGGGAGGGAGTCCAATACCGCTGGCTATAGAGCGCACTTTTGCCGCGTGGGCATTCAGAAGAAACTTGCCCGGAACCCTTGCAGGCAGGCCGACCAGAAAAGGTGGGTACTTGAGCGAGGCCTCGTCGCCCCGCATCAAATACTTCTGGAGCTCGGGGTCTTCAAGCTCCAGCTCTTGAATCTGGTTAATAGTAAGACTGCGCTTGCCTTCACGCCCAGCATCTATTGAGGGACGCGTAACGAGCCCCTTTAATAATTTTAGTAATTGCATGCAGTCCTCCTGATGCACGCATTCTGTCTCGATGTCGGAAAAGCGGTGCCTGAATCCATACCACTTCGCGGGTCGGACTCACCACACCGGGAGTTTGCACATCCATATGATCCCCCTCACACACTATGGGAGGGCAATATGGTCCGGACAAAGGCATTCACTATCGCGGCGGCTGTACTTCTTACGGCCTGCACTAGCACCCACAAACATCCCTATGATCAGATCACTGAGGACGCCACGGCGTACGTGCCGGTAAGAGTTGCGCACGAGTTTTACAGCAGCTGGGGTCATGATGGCCGCGGCGGTGCGGCGCTTCGAAAACCAGCGTACGAACACGTGATGGGCAGCGAGGATGAGGTAATGACCACTCAGGGTAATTACGCGCAGTTACGCTCCGGACAGGGCACTGGCAATAGCGTTGTGGTGACCGCACTCAATCACGGAATGAACAAGGCCATCGACCAGGCCCTTACCTTCACACCACCCGATCAAAAACCCGCCCCCCGCTCCTATGCACTCAATGCCAGTAAAGAGGAATACGAAAGAGCGTATCGAAAACTGTGCCGAGGCGCAGGAATGGAAATGACAGAGCGCGAGTGGGAAATTGTTGCCTTGGGAGGTCCACAGGGCGTCCCCGCGACACTCCGCGGGAAGTGTCTTTCCTACAAATAGGAAGCGGGACAGAAATCAGGAGCATAAGCCCGGTCTCACCGGGCTGTTTCTAGCCTAGAAGCAGATGAATTATCCACCAATACACGGGGGTGTCGTAGGTGGCCATCCCCAATGTCACACCGATCATCGAGCCAAACACCAACTCAACGATGAGAAGGTACTTGAGCCGTACTCCCCATAAGGTCCCGTGCGATGACTCCTTCAAACCTTCGGGAAGGGCATGCAAACGGTTCATTCTCAGCTGCAGGTCCAATCCAATATTATTCATGCTGCTTGCAGTTTCTGCCTTGCTCATTTCTTCCGCCTGCCCGTGATTTTCTTTGCTACCAAAGACTTCCTCATGAGCAGCGAGCAACGATCTCAGGGAGATCCGTTTACGAAGTCGTTTTGCAAATTGCGCCGCCGGCTCTGCACTGCCCATGAATAGTCCCCTCACCAGTTGAGATTCAGGGACCGTACCAAAAATCAAGTCCGGCACAGGCCCTATTCGCCACCATTGGTGGGTCGGATGCCCCCCTTGGTTAGCTGCAGTCAGCGGTAAGGTGGTCAGCGAGAACCGAAGTAGCACTTCGATGATTACCCGCCGCAATTGAACGCATGACCGGGACTCGTTGAACATCGCTCTCGTGTTCGGGCCGGAGGCATTTTCTTAGCGCCATGCCGCCGTTTCACACCTGCACAAGCGAATTACGACGATGACGGAACATAATCAGTACGACGAAAACCAAGAAGGCACTGCCCACCACCAGGCCCCAGCCAATGACCTGAGCACGTTCTGCGAGATTGCTGTCGCGTCAGGTAATACCGGAAATGTCGGGGAGACCAATCTAACTTGGTTGGCCCTTGACCTAATCGAGGAACAGGTGGGTTTCAATCTTCGTGACTATGAGCGACCAGACACCGTAAAGCACATCGAACGGTTGGCGCTCGCCTGGGAGCGAAGTGAGCAGTTTCAGCCGATCGAAGTCCAAGTTGTCGATGGGCATTGCTATGTACGTGACGGACATTGCCGGCTCCGTGCGGCGCGATTGGCCGCTTCTCGTGGCGCCCCCATCAAGCGTTTGCCTGTCATTGAGCTCAAGGGAAACGACCAGCTCGCCTGCGTTCGAATTCTGACCTCAAATGAGCAGCTCAAGCTCAGCATTATTCAGCGAGCGCATGGCTATCAACGCCTACGCGACTTCAATTGGCCGGATGAGCAAATCGCGTCCCATATTGGCATGACCGATACGCACGTGCGCGAAACGCTGCGCCTGCTACTTCTGCCGGAGTCCATCCAGGCTCTGCTTGAAAAGGGCATCATCAAGCCCTTCCTCGCCCTGGATCTATGGCGGAAATACGGTGGTGCGAGCGAACAGATCATTCTCGATGCCTATGAGGTGCGCAAGCGGGAGCAGGCTGAGCTGTTGGCCAAGGCAGCCAATGCCGGGGATGAGCCACTGGCCACACCGGTCCAAAAGGTTGATCAAGCGCAGCCCGCCCCGATCCCTGAGCCAGAGATACGCCTTACCAGTCGGCACATTTCAGCGCCGACAAAACGGATCGGTAAAAAGCTGATTACCAACATGACGTCGACCATGACCGGGATCTCGAAGCTCATGCGCGAGTCCGCGATTATTGATGCAAACAATGGAACCATTTCCGTCCAGATCCCGATCGAGGAATACGAGCGATTCATGTCGATCTCAAGCGAAGTTTCAAAGCATCGCCATGACGAGCCAGCTGGCAAACCTGACAGCGAAAATGACCAGCAGGTACTCGGGTTGGCTAGTTGATAGGAATCATCTTTGCCAGCCAATCGAACACAACATTTAAACCCCCAAAGGGAAAATGACGATGAGTAACATTTTCACGATTTCGCATACCCCGATGAGCTCGGGTAAAGGCAAGACCCCAATAGCTGACGCTTATGAACAGACTCGGGCTGCACTCGGCGTGTATCAAGGTCTACTGGTAACTCAATTGGGTGACGACGCAGAAAGCTACGAGCTGGCCTGTGCTTCCGTCGTCATGGGCCGGGAAAACGTCGGCATTGCTTTCAGCGTGAAAGACCATCGCGCCTATGTTGTGACTTTGGACGATGGACGACCTGATATGCACTACCTACCGATTTGGTTGCTGGACATGGCCAAGTATCTGACGGAAGCCTTGCGAACCTTCGTGGTGCCTGACCAAGGTAGTGAACTCACCTACTGGGGCGACAGCGAGCGTCGGCGATTCATCGCATACAAATTTAAAATGGCTGAATCCCCGACGAACATAGTTCCTATCGGCACGGCGCCATAGTAATCAGGATAAACCATGCAAAAAGATAACCTATACGCAAAACGTCGCCAGCTAAGCGCGATCAAGAACGCGGTAGTTAGCCTCAACTATGGGCGTATGTCACCATGTGCCGGGGCGGCCATCATTGCCGGCATGGCTGCTGCCGTTGTGGCCGGTCCGGCTTTGCAACTTGGCCTGACAGTCGCCTTCGGAACCGGTGTCGCTACAACAGTCCTCTCCTATGTATTTTTTTAAATTTCCGAAGTCATGGGCCGAGGTTGTAGACAAGCGATTGGCAGATTATGAGCCAGTAGATCATGCGGCTTACGCCCTGTTGCACGAAAGAACAAAAGCGTATGGCGGGCTCGAATTGCGGGCTATGTTTGAGTGGCTGGACAGTGAGAACACAGCCGTCAAGTCTTCGACGCCGGTTCGACCGGTCGGCACCGGCAAGCGTTTTATAAGCAAGGATGTTTCAGGTATCCGAGAGCCTAAGGAATAGAAGGATAATTACGCCCAGGTATGTCAAAACCCAGCCATCGAGCTGGGCAGCGGCAGAGAAAGATGCGCGATTTCGCGTCTGCCAGAAGATACTTCTGCCTTCCCCTTTTTTACCCTTCATCACCGAATGCGCTGCCCCACCGGGCAGTTCGATCTCTTCGGGCAGGATACACAAACCCGTTCATGCGGGTGCCTTGGCGCAGCGCGCAACCCCTCCCCCCGCAACATCCAATACCTGTTCCAGAGCGAAATCACTTGAGCACTGGAAAGCAGCGTCACAGGCTTGTATACGGTTCGCGCTGAATTCGAGATTCGAATGAACCCTGTCCCTGACACTGGCAGGTTACGCCCAAACAGCGATTGCGACTGACGGGCCAGGATGAAGGCGTAGACGCTCAACTGAATCACGTCCTTCATGTAGACCGATTCACTTTTTCTGCGCTTGGTGTCTACGGGCACCAGCCATCCATTCGCCAAAAATACCTGATCACCCCGGCCATGTAGGGGGACAGGAATCTCAGTTGCCAAGTCGCGCTCAGAAAGGACTACGCGCCCTCCTCTCAGTGCATCCGGGAGATTTTCACTCCAGGCTCCAATTGCACGATTCATCTACTCACCTTTTCTTTTTTCACACCACTACAGTACCCCTGTCTAGGAAAGTGCAACCCCTTTGCTTTAGCTTTAACCAGCCACCAAAAAGTTGCAGTTCAGGAGAACGTGAGAGCCTATGGGTGTGATTACGAGAACCAAGAGGTGAACCTATGAGCGGTAAACGCAACGGCCGCCATCCAAGGTCAATATCGGCAACCGAGTTGTCGAAGCTCGGCCAGTGTGAACTGATGGTTGCACTAAACCTCCCCGAAGCAGCATCGCAAGAGATGAAAGCAATGGCACGTCAGGGCGAGGCTGAGCATGAGCGGTTTCATCTGCGGGCTGTCCTCAATGCCGGCACAGCCGATGAGGTCGCACGGCTGCGCAAGTAACACCAACAGGGGGGCAGATGAACTGGCCTAATAATTCCGGACACCTCTTAAGGGCGATATGATTTCGCCAACTTGGAGGCTCCATGAACGAAAGAAAGGTCTATACCCGCGAGTTCAAGCTGCATGCTGCCAGCATGGTGCTTGATGATAACTGCCCGGTTCCAGACGTTTGTGCATCGCTGGATATCGGGCCCACCGCTTTACGGCGCTGGGTCGATCAGGTTCGCAAGGAGCGTGAGGGTCAGCCAGTTAAAGGCACCAAGGCAATCACCGAAGATCAACGGCAGATCCAGGAACTAAAAGCCAAGATCAAGCGCATGGAGATGGAGGCCGAGATCTTAAAAAAGGCTACCGCTCTCTTGATGTCGGATCCCGATCGTTTTCGATGCGGATTCCACGCCATCCGGACACTCAGCCCACCAACATCCGGACACTCGTTCCACGCTCATCCGGACAGGCAGTCGGAGCGCAGCGACGCAGGTTTGCATTGTTAGTCTGAAGCCCCTACCGCCGTCAATTTCGTTGCGCGCCTGCGCATCGATTCGCCCTTCAGTTCGATCCGATAAGCGTTGTGCACCAGACGGTCGAGGATCGCGTCGCCCAAGGTCGGATCGCCGATCAGCGCATGCCATTTGTCCACCGGCATCTGGCTGGTGACCAGTGTCGAGCGGTTGCCGTAGCGGTCGTCCAGCAGTTCGAGCATGTCGCGTCGTTGCGCGGCGGTAAACGGTGCCAGACCCCAGTCGTCCAAGATCAGCAGGTCAGTCTTGGCGTAGCCGGCCATCAGTTTGGCGAAGCGGCCGTCGCCGTGGGCCAGGCCTAGTTCCTCCATCAAGCGCGGCAGGCGCAGATAACGGACGCTGTAGCCGTCGCGGCAGGCCTTGTGGGCCAGCGCGCAGGCGAGCCAGGTTTTGCCTACGCCAGTTGGCCCGCCGATGATCAGGTTCAGGCCATCACGCAGCCACTGGCCACTGCCCAGTTGCAGGATCATGGCCTTGTCCAGGCCACGTGGGCTGCGGTAGTCGATGTCTTCCAGGCAGGCGTTGTGGCGCAACCGCGCGGCTTTGAGGCGGGTGGTCAGGCGGGCGTCTTCGCGCTCGGTCAGCTCGCGATCGACCATCAGACCGAAGCGTTCGTCGAAGCTTAGATCGTTGATGTCGGGCGTTGCGTGTTGCTCGCTCAGCGCCTTGATCATGCCGTGCAGGCGCAGGGTTTGTAGCTTGTCGAGCGTTGGATTCGGTAGCATTTCGAAGCTCCTTTTTCAGGTCAGTGGTAGTATCCCGGGCCACGCAGGTTGATGTGCTCGTCGGGCAGCAGCGGCAGGTTTTGCTGGGCCAGCGGCAGGCGCTCCAGCCCTTGGCGCAGGATCGATTCGAGGCTTTTGTAACTGCATGCGCCCAGTGCCAGCGCACGCTGGCACGCGGCTTCCAGCCGCGCCTCACCGTGCTGTTTGCTCAGGCGCAGGATGCCCAGGCAGGCGCGGAAGCCGTGCTGTGGGTGGATTCGGCGTTCGAGGATGTAGGCGATGACGCCAGCGGTGTTAGGCCCGGTCTGCTCTGCCCACCGGATCAACCGTTGTGGAGTCCATTCGGCGTGCTCACGGTGGCTCTTGGGCATGTGCTCGGTTTGGGTGGTGTGGCGGCCTTTGTGCAGCGAGCGCAAGTGGCTGGCCACGCGCTGATTGGCGTGGAAGCACTCGACGGTCTGGGCGGTGAGTCGTACTTCGAGTTGGTGCTTTACCAGCTGGTACGGCACTGAGTAGAAGTGACCATCGACCTCGATGTGATAGTCGATATGGACGCGTACCTTTTTCCATTCGGCATAAACGTACGGGTGTTCCGGCAGCCCTTGCAAGGCCGGTTGGTCGAGGGCCTCGAAGGCTGACCGGCGTGAGCCGGGCAGCTTTTTGAAGGGCTTGTGGTTGAGGCGATCCAGCAGCAGCGCGATGGCTGTATTGAGTTCGCCAAGCGAGAAAAACTGGCGGTTGCGCAGCACCGCCAGGATCCAGCGTTCGACCACTTGCACGCCGACTTCGACCTTGGCTTTGTCCTTGGGCTTGCGCGAGCGAGCAGGCAAGACGGCGACGCCGTAATGCTCGGCCAGATCGCGGTAGCTGGGGTTGATATCCGGCTCGTAACGGTGCGCTTTAGTCACGCCACTGCGCAGATTATCGGGCACCAGGATCTGCGTTGTGCCGCCGAAAAAAGCAAAGCATCGGACGTGCGAGCCCAGCCAGTCGGGCAATTTCTGCGACCAGGTGGCCTCGGCAAAGGTGTAGCTGGACGCGCCGAGAACGGCGACGAAGATCTGAGCCTGACGGATCTCGCCGGTTTGCCGGTCGATGACCGGCGCTGTTTGCCCGGCGTAATCGACGAACAGCTTTTCGCCAGCACGATGCTCCTGGCGCATGACCACGTCGACCTTGGCGGCCCAAAGGCGGTAGTGCTCGCAGAACCAGCTGTATTGGAAGCCTTGCGGGTGAGCGAGTCGATATTCCTGCCAGAGCAAGGCCAGAGTGACGCCGGGGCGGCGCAACTCCGCGTGTACCCACGCCCAGTCAGGAATTGGGCGCTGGTCGGTCGGCACCGCCACTGCCGGTGGAAACAGCCGTCGATTCAACTCCGCGTCAGAAATATCGATGGGCCACTGAAGCCCACTGGCGGCGAACCGGCAGAGGTAATCCCCTGCACTCGAATGGCCGATGGATAAGCTGGCGGCGATCTTTCGCACGGACAGGCCGGCGTCGAACTTTAGGCGTAGTACCTCTCGGATTTTACGCATGGATAAACGCTCCACGACGACCTCTTCGCTTCGAAAAAAGAGGTCGATAGTAGTGAATAGTCCTGCGTTGCTGCCTGCCTGAAGGTGTCCGGATGGCCGTGGAATCGGTGTCCGGATGCTTGTGGAATTAGTGTCCGGATGTCGGTGGAATGGGTGTCCGGATGATCATGGAATCCGCACGTTTTCGATGATCGCAGAGCTAAGAGAGTCATTTCCGACGGCTGTGGTGTGTCGTGTTTTCGGCGTGAAGCGCAGCAGCTTTTATGAGTGGATTCAGCGGCGAGCCAAGCCGCGGATCAGACGCGAAGAACTCAAGCTGAAAGTCGTTGAACTGCACAGCGAAAGCCGCGAAGCGATGGGTTCCAGAATGATCAGCAAGGGCCTGAAGTCTCAGAAAATAACTGCTGGAAGAGGCCTGGTCAGAGCGCTGATGAGGGAGGCAAACATTGTCAGCAAACAGCGTCAGCCGCATCCGTTTAGATCCAAAGGTGTAGAAGCATTTGTCGCGCCCAATCGGCTCAAACGCAATTTCAAACCGACTGCAATCGATCAGGTTTGGTGCGGCGACGTGACCAGTCTAATGGTGGGAAAACGCTGGATTCATCTGGCCATCGTGATTGATTTGTATGCTCGCAGGGTCATTGGTTGGGCTTTTTCTCTGGTCAATGACGCCAACCTGGTCAGCAAAGCGCTACGCATGGCTACGGCGGTACGAACGCGTCCTCCTGGGCTGATGTTTCACTCAGACCAGGGATGTCAGTACACCAGCCGCAAGTTTCAAGAAGAACTGACGCGCCACGGCATTTTGCAAAGCATGAGTCATCGTGGACAGTGTTGGGACAACGCTCCAACAGAGCGTTTTTTCGGCACACTGAAGTCAGAGTGGGTTCCTCGAAATGGCTACAACCTGATCGAGGAGGCAAAAACGGACATGGTGCGATTCTTCATGTACTACAACCGCACCAGACTCCACAGCTACAACAACTACCTGTCGCCAATAGCCATGGAGCAAAAAGCGGCATAAACACCGTAACCGGTGTCCGGGATTACTTGACCAGTTCAAGATTGCCCCCCCAGCGACCCGATGTTGAAGCAATGTTGCTCTAAGTTTCCCCAGGGCTAAACATTGTGTTTGATCTCGTCATAGTTGAATCGCCGAATAAAATTAAGAAAATCCAGAAATTTCTAGGGGACTCCTTCAAGGTTTCCGCTAGCGTCGGGCACTTCCGAGACCTTCCACTCAGGAGGATGGGAGTAGAAGCCCCAAACTTCGTACCTGACTATGAGGTAAGTGAAGACAAAAAGAAGGTCGTATCCAACCTGAAGAAGTTAATTCAACAGGCAAATATGGTGTACCTGGCCACCGACCTCGATCGCGAGGGTGAAGCCATTGCCTGGCACTTGAGGGAGGTCCTCAAGCCCAAAAAATACCGAAGAATTAAGTTTAACGAAATCACCAAGAAGGCCCTTACTGAAGCTATCTCCAAGGCCGGCGACATCGACATGATGTTGGTGGCGGCCCAAGAGGCACGCAGAGTTCTGGATCGCATAGTTGGGTACACTGTCTCACCGCTACTGACCGAGCTATCCGGGGCCGGTGTCAACCTATCCGCCGGACGCGTCCAGTCGGCAGCCCTTTTGCTTCTGGTCGAACGAGAACAGGCGATCACCAGTTTCGTCTCCGTCGACCATTACAAGCTGAAAGTGAGCTTTCCCTGGCCAGGGAAACACGCAGTTTGGACTGCTGAATGGCAACACAAGGCGCTACAAGCAGCCATGGGTGTTGAGCAAACCGACCTTTTTACGCATGCCGCTTATTTACAAAGTCTCGCCGACGCCATTAAGGGTCAGCCTGCCTTCATGGTTTACAAGCTTGAGAGTCGAGAGGAGGACAGAAAGGCGCCGGCGCCCTTCACTACATCGACTCTGCAGCAAGCCGCAAGTGTGAAGCTGGGTATGGACGTGGATCAGACCATGAAGAAGGCCCAGGCGCTCTTTGAAGCAGGCATGATCACCTATCACCGCACCGACAGTCCTAACCTTTCCGAAGAGTCTGCCCAGGAAATTCGTGCATGGCTCACTGGGAAGGGACATGCGGTCCCTGCAGCACGCAACACTTGGGCGTCCAAAGCTGACGCTCAGGAAGCTCACGAGGCCATACGACCGACAGCAATCGACATTACACCGTCCGATTTTGCGCCCGACAGCGATGAGATGAAGCTCTACAAGCTGATCTGGCTCCGCGCTGTGGCAAGTCAGATGGTGCCCGCCAAATTTTATGCGACTAAGGCGCTGCTCCTCTCGGCCGTCAAAGTGAAAGATCACAACCTGCAGTTTCTGGCAAAAGGCCGAGTCCTATTGAGCCCGGGATGGATGGCACTGACCCCGGACGACGCAGTGGAGGACAAAGACGAGGGCAATGAGGACGACGCAGACAAATCCCTCCCTGACCTGCAGGAACAAGCCCGACTCCAATGCAGTGAAGTACAAGCCGTCACAACCGCAACAAAGCCTCCGCCGCGGCTCACGGATGCCTCGCTCACAAAATTGCTTGAGTCCATGGGTATTGGTAGGCCCTCTACTTTCGCGTCTATTGTGGCCACGCTTTACAAGCGTGAGTACATTCGAAAGGAAGGACGGAAGCTTTACGCGACACCACTGGGCATAGGCGTGATCTCCATCTTGAAGGGCCGGTTCAGCTTCGTTAGCTACGATTTTACAAAGATGATTGAGGAAGCCTTGGATCAAATTGCCACCGGCAAAGCATCGTACTTGGCCGTCGTTGGTTACCAACACCAGGTGCTCACGGGTGAAGTGGACAAGATCAAAGCAGACCCGGGCATCTCAGCAACCGTGGCTGAACAAAAGTCAGAGATGTTCGGCGACCAGGTCAGTTGCCCGATCTGCAAATCCGGTGTTCTTCGCCGGCGAGCCACCAGTTCGGGGGCATTCTGGGGATGCACCAAATACCCGTCCTGCACAGCGTCCTGCAATGACATCAAGGCACGGGGCAAGCCTCCTGAACCTGATCTCTCAACCATCCGCACCAAAGAAACCTCTGCTGAGAACGGCGCACCTAAACCGGAGCGAATCATTTCTGAGGAGAATTGCCCAAAGTGCAAGAAGAAGAAAATGTCGCTGCGACCAGGTCCAAAGGGGCCGTTCTGGGGATGCCTTGGCTACCCTTCTTGCAAGGGCACGGCGCCCGACGATGGTGGCAGGCCATTAATTGCAGCGTCACCGGCAATCTGAATTCGCCCCTGTGACTGGGACTGATCGGACGTTTGTACCGTTATGGCATCGGGATAATGCGCCGATTAGACGGAGGCTCTTGGACCATTATGTGTATCGACGGCGCAATTGCAGTAACCAGTTACTCATCAGCAAACGCTAAGCTTCCTGTTGAGATCGGGATTGCCACTGGCACCAACACCCTGAATGTCGTGATCGGTGTCGTGCCGGGCGTTATCGAGATTCATTCGGGTGATGAGGCTGAGGCTGGTCTCGGCGCCCTCGAAATGGAAGCCATTGGCCTTCAACCTACCAGGGCATGCGAACTGATCAATGATTTCCTGGTCGGGGGTGTTGTTGGCTGCAGGGAAGAGCGAGTCAAAATTGCATTGCAGCAACTGTACAAAATAGCCGGTTATGAGATGGAGTTCCTATTGGAGGAGCTTGGCGACCTCGACATTTCTCCTCCGACTTTTGACCAGGGTACATGCGCAGAAATGGAAGCTCGTAGGCTTGTGTTCCTCGCCAGGCAAAGTAAGAGCAGAGGCGCTTCACATGTTCGACACTGACGTAATACCACATGAGACGAAGGAAAAACTTCAACGTCTCCTGGATCTAACTGCGTCGCTTGAAAGGGTCAACTCCAAGGTGATGCACGGCCAACAACCGACTACTGAAGATTTCCAGCTGCTGGGGGAAGGTCGACGGGAATTTGGGGATCTGATCGCACTCTTTGGCCTGCGCCCGCCGGGCAATTCACTCTCATAGCTACACCTTGATGTAATGGGATATTTCTAGTTTCGCCCTGACAGTACAGGCCAACCAAAAGGAGCGCCTAAGTGAATAAAAATCAGCTCGTGGAAAAAGTTTCAGCTAGTGCGGACGTTACGAAAGTCGCTGCTGGAAAAGCTGTTGATGCACTAATCGATGCAATCACCACCACTCTGGAAGGCGGTGGCTCCGTTACATTGGTCGGCTTTGGTACTTTCAACGTTGTGGACCGCCCCGAACGTATTGGTCGAAATCCCCAATCAGGGAAGCCGATGACGCTACGGGCCCGACGTGCGCCCACCTTCCGGGCTGGTAAATCGCTCAAAGAATCAGTCAACTAAAAAACCTATAACGCGGGTGACTCCCTAGCGTCTAAGAAGGAATCAAGACTGCTTATTCTCACACGGAAGGTCGGAGAAACTATTGTCATCGGCGATGACATTCGCGTGACGGTTCTCAACGTCTCGGGCAACCAGGTTCGTATCGGAGTCGAAGCCGACAGGGCGACACCGGTTCACCGCGAAGAGATTTACAACCTGATCCAGCAATCCGGCTCCACGCAACAAAGACAAAGCGCCTGACAACCATTGGTGGAAAGTCGCCGGCGTTTAGCCGGCTTTTTTGTCAGGATTCCCTACTGGCTTAATCGCTCTCAGGCCAACCGGGCTGGCTCCATGTCTGTCGGCATGTGATATCCTCAAAAAGATTCTTTCGCGTCCAGGATGTCCTGGCGTGAAGTCCAGCTGATAGCAATCATCAGCACCAATTTCCAACCTAGTGGGGTCCATTTCCCCATTGGGGGACATGGCCTCCACACTTTCGGAGAACGCCATGTCAAATCAAGCCCCGCTATCAAAACTCTCCTTGTCGATCGGCCTGCTGGCCGCGCGGATCGCAGAGAAGCTGTTGGTGAACTACACGATCACTATTCCAACAGACCATGAAGCCACGCGGACCTATGAGGTTCTCGTGACGCAAACCTTGAAACGCACCATCGCAGTGAACGTTCAAGACTCAAATTTGCTTGCTGCAATGACCCAGGCCGCTACTTTGGCCACCACAATTCAAGACTCCGATTGGGAACCACTGAGTGAACCCATTCACGTCGAATGCAGGGTGATCAAGTAATCGAAGGAGTGGTAGGCATGGCCTGGTTCATACCTTGGCAATGCGTCTATCCAAAATCGCCTTGCCTCACGGAGGCAGGGCACTTTGAGAGTTGCCTTGGCAGTAGCACCAGTTGCTGCCAAGGTCTGTTCTATTTCATTTAGGTGGTGTGCGCCATGATCACCTAGAGCGACTTACCTAATTGCAGAACCGGTAAAGCACTTGTGGCACACCGCACTTGTAAATTCGAACGTATCCGAAAGGTCCTCCGCGCAACCCCTCATCCCCTGTTTGACCCAGACTAACGCCCAACATCGAACCGACACCGATCCAGCCGGTCAACGGACCACAAATTGATTGGATGGTGAAGACCGAACCTTCAACGGTGCATGCTGCTCTGCAGTATGAATCGATGTGCCATTTCCCACGCACCCCAGCGACAACAGCGAGGTGCAGCATTGAGCCATCGACAAGCAAGTAACCTACCGCCTCATACCCGGGATAACCTGAGGTATCGATCCCAAATGCCCAGCACTGACCACTGAAATCGTCTGGTAGCGGTTGGATCATCAGGTCCTGCATTACCCCGTCATGCGTATGGTCATGCACCTGCGGCGCCATGGACCACAAGTGATTGCACCTGGCCTTGAAGCCGGCTCGCTTGGTGCCACTATCGAACCAGGTAATTGCCCATTGACCCACACCCTGGACAATCATGAGAAAGCCAAAGAGCAGGGCTAACCCATAGACTAGGAGTAATGGTTTGAATGTCGGCAACAGGATCTGGAACAGAATGTTAACAACCAGTGCTGCAGCGATGATGCTCAACCCCGGTTTCACAAACCTAGCCAGGCTGACAAGGAGATCCTTCAACGGTTACACCTCGAGTTCGGTAAAGTTGAATCCAGCGAGCACCTCGCTGAACCCCTACGGTTAGATCGGTGCCAGCTGCGGCCAAGTTGACCAGTTGAACAACGACATCTGAACTACCCTCGCCGTCGATGTATCGTGCAACTTTTGCCCACTTCGCCGCCTCCTGTAGCTCCTCAGCTCCAGCAGCGTTTGTCGCAATCGCGATCGCCAGATCTGCAGCCGAGTGAGAGGTTCCACTCTCGGCGCCGAACCGTAAAAATGACTTCGCCTTTTCAAGATCCCTCCCAAGGAGCCCGTTGCCGAAGAGATAGAGTCGGCCGATCTTGGCAGCGGCCTCAGGATTGCCGCTACAGGCCATTTCCTTCAACTCGATCAATGCCACACCAGCGGCGTCCAGGTCGTCGCGAGAGATGGCATCAGCAATATTCGCCTCGAGTGATACCGGGTCACTTGCCGATGCGGGTAACGCCAGAAGCAGGATTAGCAGAACGACAATTCGCATAAATGGCACTCGCTAATAACGTGAGACGACTATATTCGCCCCGTGCCTGTGCGATCTCTCCAGATAGGCCCTACGGCCGGGGCAAACCCTACGACTCTGAAGCCTCTCCAATTCCATTTTGGTCTGCTGGCGGACCACCCATGCGTTTACCATTTTTTGTGGCACCAGAATTCATCGTCCTATTTTTGCCTTCAACGCCGTCATCCGGACTGACAAGAACACCAAACCCAGCGACCGGGTCGCTGCCGCCGGCGCGATCCAGCTCAGCGACTGGATGAGACGGTACCGCACCGCCGTATCGCAATCGTCTTAGTACGATCACGACGAGAGAAGGCAGCACCAACATGACAAACACCCCGGCAACAGCCAATGTCGTGACCATGGTCACCGCGTAGATAACCCACTCAAGCGCCCGCATGCTCATCGCATCCGCCATTCCCTGGGCGTGAGCCAGGCCATTACGCAACACTGTGGGGAGCTGACTCGCAAAATCGACCTTGAACAGGAATGACGCAGCAAGCGCGATAACCAGCAGCACGACACCTCCCCTTAAGGCCAGGCGGATATCAGCCCACGAAGGTATGCAGTGCATCGCTATGATCAGCGCGGACATACTCCACACGGCGCCCATCCCGCCTGCGCAAAGATTCCCGTAGACCAGCGTCCAAGCGCCGACCACGCCCTCCAGGAAGACAGATCCATCAAATCCACTATCTCCCCAAGGAGCCACAGCAGGGTTTAATGGAAAGAGGAACTCAAACAATAGGAATGCCATAAAGATTGGGGCAACACCTTGCACCACCAGCCCAACAGCGTGAACTGTTGAGGACGGACGATAGGTGAAGGCGACATAGCCAAGACGCCCGGTGGCCGCGTCGGGTGAGTAGAGCCGGATTTGAGTTATTTTCAAACCGAACATCCAGCACGCCAAAACGTGCCCCAACTCATGTATGGGCGTACCAAGAACACCTGTGACCGCGTAGAACGGGAAAACGCTCCGGACAAGCGACTGAACCAGCCTGTCCATAACCAGAATGACCAAGGGCGGCATCAGGAAGATGTAGGCCAGGTACTGTACGATCAGTTGCCAGTTAGAATCATTAAACATTGAAGGCTCACGGAAAGTGGGGGGGGGGCCGCTCATTCTCACCCTCCTCAAGCTCGCCGCGGAGCGACATTGATGCCCGGCCTGGGGCACCAACATCTGTCATAGATCGAACCCGTCTACAGGCTCAGTCTCAACACCTGCGCTCCTCTCCCCTTGCTAGATTGGCCTGATCGAATCTAGAGGAACGGCCGTGGACATTAACTGGACATCGGAGCAGCTGGAATTTCTCAATTGCACGGCACCGCTCATTAGGCTCCGAGCGTTTGCTGGTGCGTCCAAAACGACCTCCCTCGAAGGCTATTCGCGCAAACATAACCGCCTCAAGTACCTGTACCTGGCTTACAACAAAGCCATCAGGGATGAGGCCAAAAAACGCTTCCCGAAAAACGTCGTCTGCGCGACCACACACGAGTTGGCCTACAAAGGTTACAGGGCAAAATACGAGCATAAGCTCGAGGGTGGTTTGCGCCTTGGGGACATGGCCAAGGTACTGAATACGAATGATTGGACCGTGGTAAGGGCCGTGGTCGATACCTTGAACAACTTTTTGTGCAGCCCCCTCGAGACCTTTCATGAAAGCCATCTCCCAATGGTCAAAAGGATGCCGGGCTCGCAAATGCCACCGAGCTTCATCGAGAATGTTTTCAAGTCTGCAGAGTATCTTTGGGAACGGATGATCGACCCTGAAGACACGTCGGTACCCTTGTTGCACGATGGCTACTTGAAAATGTATTTGCTCAGCAATCCGGACCTCAGTAGAACCTACGATGTCATCCTGGCCGATGAGAGCCAAGACCTGAACGGCCTGACACTGGCCCTCATCAAGAAACAATCTTGCAGGAAGATTTTCGTTGGCGATCGGCACCAGGAACTCTATCGCTTCAGAGGTTCTGACAATGCGTTGGATGATCCAGACCTCGACGATGCGGTTGACCTTCGCCTGACCAGGTCGTTTCGATTTGGGCCAGCAACAGCCGCCCTTGCCAACATCATTCTAAGTTTCAAAGGCGAGACGGTACCGGTAATAGGTGCCGGCGCTCGAACTAAAATTCGATCCACCTTAGACAGCGATGCCAAACGTCCCGCGTTGCTCCACCGCACGGTCATGGGGGTCATCCTTTCAGCGCTGGACTACACCGCCGCCGGCAAAAAAGTGTTTTGGATCGGCAAAATTGATTCGTATCAGATCTCGAGCATCGAGGACCTGTATTGGTTCAGCGAAGGCCGCACTGATAAGGTCAAAAACAAACGGCTGTTGAAGGAGTTCAGCAACTGGCACCAATACCTGACCATCGCAGAGGAAACGAAAGATCGCGAAATGGTCCGAGCCATCAAGATCATCAACGCCTACGATGACCTTGAAGCACGCCTACGTCAGATGCGCGCGATGACGGTAAACGAGGAGGACAAAGCCGACATTATCCTGGCCACAGCCCACCGATCGAAAGGGCTTGAGTTTGCCAATGTCGCACTGATGGATGATTTCCCGGACCCACTGGACCCTCAGATGGACCATGGGTCGCGTGAGGATGAGCTCAATTTGCTGTACGTCGCGGCCACCCGTGCGAAGTACCAATTGGCGGTCAATCAAGTCGTGATTGGCCTCATGCGCGAACACGCCTACAAGGTAAAAATGGCCGCTAAACAAGCGCAAGGGGTTTGAAAAACCGCCGTGTCATATCGCCCGGCGGAGCGGCACTAGATGATCCGGTGATGCCCCAAATCGCTTGCAGAGGGACTCGTAGCTAGAGCCGAATCCCAAACTCGACATTGTGCATAGCACCTCAATGTTCGAGTCCAGCGTCGCAAGACAAAGGTCGCGGCTATGGGGAACCATACGAAATCCGCGGACCTTCAATTCGTGCTCAAGCTCCCCCCACCCACTTGAAATCTTGGTGAGCGCCAGGAGTTCAACCTTTTTCGATTCACTTAACTCGCCCTTCAGCGCAGGAATTTTTCTAAGGTCTTCCCGAGGGTCCACACGAAAGCCTGAGAAAAGGGCCTTAATCTGCCAACTACGTCCTGTCCGAACCCAGCGGAGCCCTCCAAGAAGCGCCCACACAGCGCAGAACACTGCAAAGGCTACACCAGCACCCGATAGGATCGAAGAAGCCTCAAGCATGCCCAGGCGACGCATTAGGGTGGGAAAGAGATCACCCACACCAAAATAGAAGAAGCAGGCGTAGGCAAGGGGTCTGATGATCGCCGCACCAAATCCCGGCCGGCGCCGATGGGAGTTGAGCTTGTTCATTAGGCAGTGGCTCCGGCTGCACCCTGGATATCGCTGTGGTTGGCCCGACCCTCAGCTTCCACCCGATGAGCAGGGTCGGCATTATCCGCCGCGACCAGTGAATCCCGGGCGTGCTGAGCCCACTCGTCGATCGCCCCCTCAACAATTTTCGGATACTCCTGATCAGACTCTAAAGCCTTCATCTGCAGCAGGATCTCGTCAATCACCAGGTCTGGCTCGACTCGCGCCCCGCATTCGCTGCAGTGACTCATTCCAATTGCCAAGCCAGGCATCCGGTAGGGACGTCGCCCAGTCTGCAGCTGAAACTCGGAAAATGCCCGCGCGTAGAGGTCAACGGTTCTTGAGGGCAAAGCGCGGACCGGCAAGTTCCCCAGAATGGCTATGACGCATTGGTGTGACATGGTTTTCTCCAAACAAAATGGCTCTCTCAGAATCAACCGAGAGAGCCAATATGCAAGCCCTGCTCCTGAGAGATCTGCTCAGAATGTTGTTCTACTGCTCATCTGTGCCGGCGTCATGTTCTTCATCAGCCGTCGCCACCGGGGCAGTTTTCTCTGCCACCGGCGCTGCACCGCCGCGAGCGCCATAGCCCAGTATTTGCTCGCTTACAACAGCCCCACCATCAACCTGTTCACCCTTCTGCTTTTGCTCATCGGCCTGAGCGTCCGCTCGTTCGCTGACCATCATTTTTTTCATGACGGTAATGAAAGCGCTGGCCGGCTGGGCGCCTTTAACAAACTCCTTTTCACCGGTGAGATTGTCGATGACCATCGTCGCAGGCGTTCCGGTGGCGCCAATCTTCTCGCCCATCAACATGTGCTCGTTGATCCGGTCCTTGTGACGTTCACTGGCCATGCACTCGTTAAACTTCGCCTTGTCGCCACCGAGTCGTTTGGCCAGCGCCGGCAAGTCCTTTACCCCGCCACCATTGCCAGCAGAAAGCTCGAACACCTGGTCGAGAAAGACCCAAAAGCCCTTGTTGCCTTTTTGCTCTGCGAAGCACTCGGAGGCCTTTGCCTCATCGTGGGCCGCCGGGTTATGGAACTGCAGAGGCAGATGTCGCCATTGCCAGTTAACGGCACCGTTAGAGCGATCAACAATTTCCTTCATTGTTGGGTGCAGACGCTTACAGTACGGACACTCCATATCGGAGAATTCGGCCAGGGTAAAACGCGCTTTCAGGTCACCGTATACGCGCGCGTCATTTGGCACCGTGTCGACTGCATTGGGGTACCGGGCATACTGGGCACTGGCGTAGGCTTCAATTTCCTTAAGCTCGCGCTGGACAATGAGATCGTCGACAGCAGCGGCTACTTTGTCATCGAGATATCGACCGCCCTGCAAGGCGTTGAATGCCGCAAGCCCGCCAAAGGTTGCAACTTGGGAGAGGACGACTGAGATGGCTATAGCCGGGATGAGCGGTTTGAGGTTGAGCATGGCTGTTCCTGCAGTGGTATCTAGTGCAGGAGACGATACTCAGCCGCGGAAACCGAAAGGGGCTAATCAGCCCCTCAAACTGGCTCGGTTACCGTGCGGCCACGAGCATGAGAGAAGCAACTGATGGCAGTATCGGGGAATGGATCTGCGTGGCTTGTCGCACCGATTTCTGAACCACGATCAACTCGCCACGACTCGCCAACAAACAGGCTAATAGCGGCCCCATTTCACCGCGGCTACAGGAAGAAGAATCTTCTGCCTTGTACCGGGTAACCAATTGAACAAGTGAAGCCGTCGCCCATCCAGCACCAGGAAGGCTTTTCGCTTGAGCGCCAACGAGATCCAGGCGCTCGTTCAGCGTCAAGATCGGTGTGAGTGCGTCCATTAGCACAATTAACCTTTGGCCATATGCGGCAAGAGTGACAGCCAGGTTGCTCATTCGAGTGGCAAAAAAACGGCTTTGAGCCAAATAGCTTTGATATACAAAGATGTCATCCCTTGGAAGCCCCTGCCCTTTACCTTTCGCATCAAGGATTCCCAGCGCGCGCTCGGCCGATCGCAACTTCTGCCGCTCCTGGACGAAAAGTTGAAGAACGCAGCGGGCTTCCTTGCGCATCAACAACAGCTCTGCCCTGTGGGCGGCCTGGTATTTCAAGTTAATGGTCCCGTTGCCTAAGTGTTGAATGTCCATTTTTACCTCCGGGCAAACTACGCTTGTAGCGTTTTGCCCCATTGATTGGACTGGTAGTTGCGTTTAGCTCGATTCTTCACCCTATGAAGAAGGGGTTGAACTCACCACTGAGCAGTAGAGCCAACCCCACACATTTCAGGCGGCAAATCTTGCGCGATGGCGGTCTTTGGCCTCACGGCGCTCCTGCTCTTCCACGCACAGTTTGGCGGAGGGCAGTACCAACAACCGGCGCAGTCCGATTTGCGGGCCGGTTTCACAGTAACCGTAAGTGCCGTCTTCAATCCGGCTGAGAGCCTCCACGAGCTCGTCCAGAGCCGATGAGTCACGTCGGATCGAGCTGGTTAACTTTTGACGCTGTTCTTCGATAGTCGCGGCGTCCCCAGGATCAGGCACGTTCTCCAATCGCTCAAGTTCCTCCCGCCAATTGCCGATACGCACCCTGAGTTCACTGATGTGGGTATTGATCAGATCGCGGAAGAATTCAAGCTGCGCGTTGGACATGTAGTCATCGGCACTCATGAGCAAAATTTCACTTTTCGTCACATCAACCTCCAGGTTGTTTTTCATCACCTGAATCATGCCGATAGTTTGAAATATGCAACCTGCTAAATGGGCCCAATGGAGGCCGTATCCAGGGTCGGATTCGAACCCCTGAATCACGCATATCGTCAAACATTGCCGGCGATATTGAACGAGGTCGACTACCCCATCTTGGTGTGCAAAAAGACTCTTTCAGTTCGACCTTCATTTCGATACGACCATGGCGCCAAAGTCGTTTTAAAACAGGAGCACGCATGACGAAAAACTCAACTCACCCTGAGGCCAAATACCCTGCGCGCCTACCGAGTACTCTCCTCGAGCGAATAAGGGAAAAAGGTCGCGTCAACAATCGGAGCATCAACCAAGAAATTGTCCATGGAATGACTCAGTACCTTGATGGACTGGACGAACTTCAGTTGCTCATCGCGACTATGAAGCGACAGCTTGTCGCTATTCAGTCCACTTAATATCTGTATGCGTGCCCCCCTCTCTACTGCTGCATCTCCACATCAGGCAGCATCGTCCTAACCGGGCTGTGGCTGTAGAGGTAGCGTAAAAACGCCCTCACATGGAGGGCGATTTTATTGTGCAAGATTGGAATGGGGGCCCTGATGCTAGGCCGCCCCAGTCTCAATAAAACGCAGAGGGTCCACGCTCACTGTCAGGCAAGTAAAAAGCAGTGTCCTTCGGCAGGTTCTTGGACAGGGCGGCTGCCAGCTGCTCGGACGTCACTTCACCACGGGTCTTAAGCACCATCGAATCGAAGAGCGATCCCGATGCCGAGCCATTCGTGGTTTCGTGCCCAACCGGGATAGCCACGATTCGAGCTGGGTAACCACCACGATCTACAGGAGCGTAACCGTCTGCAGCGAGGATACCTCGGTGACCCATGAAGACTTTGGCGGCCTTTAAGCCAGACGTGGTCTCAATTTTGCCCAACCGGAATTGTCCGTTTGGCAGATCATACGATTTGGTAACGTCGACCACTGTCTTGGCAAACATGGCTTCCATCTTCGCCCCGCACCCCGCCACGGCTGCAGCCATGTCCTGCCCATCGACCTTAGGCATAAAGCAGACAACATAGCCTTGCGTGACGCGTGGGTCGAATTTTGGTGAGCCTGCCACCAGGCTCAGCACCATGCCGGCGCCACCCACGTCTCCACCGATTGCGTTTAAGCCAATCGCTTCAAGGTCCTTTCCTGTTGAGCTTGGTCGAGAAGAGTCGGTCGACATATATCGGATCGTTTCCTCTTTGGTCGACTGCCGCAATTGGGTGCCAGTGAACGAGCCAGCTGGGGCGGCCTTCAAGGACGGCATTCCCATTACTGCAAAGACCTTGTCGGTTGCCGTCGCAGTGCTGGCAAACTTCTGAGGTTCGCTGTTTGCGTGCTTGATGGTCATCTCATCAGCCGCGCGAAACTCGTATTGCACTGACGCAGATTGTGCCGTTCCCACTCCGTCAACCTGAGCCTTTTTGGCTCCGTCGTACGCGGCGCATCCACCCAGGGAAGCGATAGCTGCAGCGATCAGTGTGTAACCGATGGACTTCATCCTTAGACCTCATTTTGGTTTTTCTAAATGAGACCACAAGGCCGTCAAAGTGCAAATTGGATTTATTGGAACGCTTTGCTCTGTTGATCTATCGGCAGACAGAGCTCCGTAACTTTTTTCAGGTCCCTATGCGTGATTGCTTGAGCGCTACTGTTCGCATCGGCGAGCAATTTTTTCGCACAGGCCGACTCGGCGATCACAGTTCGAATTTCATCGACGGACGCCGGTTGCCACGGCTCGTATAGTGCCTTGACCGCTGGATAGCCGATTAGACAGACAAGCGCTAGCCCACCAATCCATTTGCAGACCACGAGAAATTTTCCCCTGGTAGATCCAGGCTCGTTCACCAATGTTTCACCGTCAGCGTTTACGTTCGTCATAGCGCATCCAGATAATATTTGTGGTTGATGTAAATGCTCAGGAATGGCAGGCCAGATCTGAAGGTTGTCGCCTTGAATGAGTCTCGCCGGCTACGTGTTACCCGCACCACAGTGAACAGGTACCGGCGATTTTTTTAGCGAGTACTGTTACGTCACCGCGGCCCCGGTGCCCAATGACCGTGCAACCTTGCCGGGTGCATTTCACAACTAGGGGGTGGTCGTCACACATGCTGATGCCAGAAAAGCTCATTTTGATCCCATGTATCGGGCACCTCCCCTCATGCAGGCGCTGCGCCTGCTCTGACGCCGATTGCCTACGTGGATCAAGTCGCCAATCGGCTCCTATCTCTGAAGGGACATCTGGGAACTTGGGGTCGTGAATGTCGCTGTACCAGCGGCCATCCCTTTCACTTATGTCGTGGCCTTCGTATTGCCGGTAGATACAGTCGAGCCCAAAGTTCTGGGGGATAAATTCCCGAAGGGCCTCGCCAATGAAATTGTCTCGGCACGCGGCCTCCGCGCCTCCAACCAACTCGACAATCACTGAGGCAACGTAACCAGGTCGTCTGTAATACCGGTGCGTGATGACCCAGGACCCGCCAAAGCGGATATAAAACTCATTGAGCTCGCCTTCCGGGACCCCTCGGGCCAAACCCTTCTCATCAGAGTCGAACCAGAAGGCCCACTTGAAACCATCCCATTCCTGCGAGTGATCGGCGTCGGATGATTCGCCCTCTACACCTGTTTGATCGTTCAGCATCATGGTGTCCAAAACTCAAAGTTGACGCTTATGGTCTCAGGTGCAACAAAGGAGCGAGCTTGGGTTTGCTCCCTAGGACGGGGCCAACTCCACCAAAAGGTCTATAGGAGAAATGTGACTATGGTGAGCATCCATGTGGGGACCTCACTATCGCCCTGCAGATCTGCTTTGAAAAAATGGACGAGTACTAATGTCGGTCGCGAAACACATAGCCCGTGCCTTGCCTGCTCAGCGCGTTGCCTTGCTGATCTACCTGCTCTACATCTCCGGTTATTTCTTCGGGATCACAGCTTTAGTGGGGGCAGTCATCGCCATCATCTACAGAAAATGTCCTGATGAAGTTGTCGCTACACATTTTCGCGCCCAAGTCCGACTTTGCTGTTGGAGCCTGCTCTGGGTTGTGTTGGGTGGCCTTACGGTTAAGGTAGGCGTTGGTTACATCGTCCTCACGACCTGGTTTTTTTGGTCCGTATGGCGAATCGCGCAGGGCCTGTTCGCGCTTTCTAAACACCGGCCCACGACCTGAAAAAGAAAACCCCCCGGCCACTGACGCGACCGGGGGTTTGTTTTTTTATGTGATGTCCGGGGCTAGAGCCGACAAACTACCGACTGACCAGCAAGTCCCAGAATTGCTCCCATGACTTCCTCCGGCGCCGATGCCCATTCAGCCGAGTCCCAATACATGAGCTCGAACCCCACCTGAACGATTCGCACGTACGAGCATGGGCCACGAGCCGGCATTCTTAGCTCTCGACCATTGGCCACCGAAACTAACCGCTCCTCGCCATATGCAGTTCCGAAGGACTCCAGCGCATGCGTGGCTTCAGCCCTTCCCCAACCAAGTTCAGCGGCATACTGCTGCACGACTTCATGAACTGCCACCTCCTTTGGTATGGATGCTCCCGCAAAAGCTGACCACTCAACATGCGCCTCAACTTGGAACACAACAGCACTGCCTTTGGCATGTCTGGCGGTGTGCTCGATGTTGCGCAGCGCCGGCGCTCCAATGGCCAGTTCATGAAGAATATTGACCAGACCGTCGACGTCAAAATCATGCAGGGCATCCAGGTCTACCTCAACGAAAGCAGTCAAGCGATCAAGATGGACAGGCCAAATTTTGCCGTTCGGAAATTGCATGTAATTCATGGTTCTTGCTCCAGATTAGAGCGATGCCACGCCCCAAGCGGGATGTGAACACCGCATGGGTTTAAAATTTGATTTGCGCTTAGAGGACGATGCGACGATCCGAAGGCCGTACGGGATTCGTATGCTGAGATGTCAGCTCAATCCACTGGCACTGGTATGAGCCTCCATACTGCTGGCACACCGGAACGGTGCGAGCAGGGACGGTGGGCGAAGAGTTCACAGTGGGCTGCAGGTCAACGCAACCGGACAGAACGATTGCCGCCATGACCAGAAATTGGGAACTATTCATTGAGGAACTCCGTGGAAATTCACGGGCCCCTCCCCTAGCGGGAAAGAGCCCGCAAGGGTTGATGATTGCTGTAATACAGCTCGTGGCCATGTGGCCTCATGACGGCAGATCAATCTGCCATCATGCTTTAGGAGACGAAAGAATACTCTGGGCGCAGGGTCGGGTCCAGAGCGCTGGCACGAACCCATAGATGAGCTTTAAGCACTGCCCCCGCTGGCCTCATCTCACTCGAAACCGTTAGTGAACCGTTGCTCAGGACCGCTTCAAAACCTGCGTCCATGATTGAGAATTTAGACTGGTCAACGACCGCTCCCACCCTGGACAAAAGCTCCTGCCGCAGCGCGGATATCACGCTGATTGTTCCGATCGTTCCATACAGCCCGTGGCCCATGTAGAGACTGAAATCAAACCGCAATGCGTTATAGCGGTCCGGCCTGTACTGAACTTGCGAGAGGACCGCATCGCACGAAATTAGGCGCTGTGACCCTTTGTTGGTTGTCTTCACGGGCTCCCCACGATGGAGCTTGTGCTTAACGTGGGCATCCTCAAGAAACCGCCTTACCAGGGTCAACAGCTCCGGCGCGGAATCCGTGTAGTCAGGCCAGACCACAGGTGCGGATGTGTGTTGTTCAAGCATGTGTTTCTTCCCATTCCCCTGCGAGCTCAGCGAGTCGCTCAAGTGAAAATTGTTCGCCTGGCTTACCCGTGTCGGATAGCCATGAAATGAATCCAAGGATCGCATCATGGAGCCCCACTTCGGCCTTGGTCTGGGCCACAGCAGCGCCTCCAGAGCTTGGAAGCGCTGGAGCCTCGTTTTCTGCCCCAACCATAAAGGGAGACACGGCCGCGACCACCAACTTGGTCCATAAGGGGACCTTCGATGCCAGCTCGGGTTGCAGAGACAAGACCGAGGAGACGCGCTGCGCCAGGTCCGCTTCCGCTGCTGCTGAGCACACTGGAGTAACCGCCGGCTCCGCCTTGCTCGGTGCAGTCAGGGGCTTTTCAGCGTCCACCGCCAGCTGTTCAAACGCAATCACCGCCAAAGCGGCATACCGGTGACCGAGCTCAGTAGATCTGCAGCGAAATACAGGCTCATTACCGGCAAAGATCGCCGGCGCACCACCGTCAAGCTCGCCGGGCTTCAGATGTAGAGTCGGAACAGCTTTGATCAGGGCCGCTAGGTCCTGACTGAAAGACTCGGTAGTCATAGAGCACCTCCAATATTTGACGTCATGGTGACACCAGTTCTGAAAATGCAAGTCCCGAGATAACAGCCCGTCCTTGGGGGCTTAGGGCAGTGCAGTCGACCACCTCACCGAACGTCGATCGCGTCTCCATTAGGCAGGTGTATGGCTTGGTTCCGGGCTAGATCTGGATTTTTTGGGACACGGTTTGGGGCTTGCATTTCGCACTGACGTGGGAGAATTGCCACATCGAGTTGAGGTTTGGCGAGGTGCCTTCTACGGCAACCCGTACTGAGGAAAACACATGAGCGTTCAGCTGCAGATGTTGTTTGGCGATGGTGTGGGTATTCGTGCCTCTTGGGAGGATGAAGTCGATCGACTTATCCGTGATGGAGCGCTTTTTGTATCCAATCACTCAGGAGGTAAAGATTCACAAATACAGTTAATCCGACTGCTGGAGCGCGTGCCAGCGTCGCAACTACTTGTCGTTCACGCTTCGCTGGGTGCCATGGAGTGGCCTGGAGCCATGGAGTTGGCACGTGATCAAGCGGCCGATGCTGCACTGCCGTTCATTGTGGCCACAGCTTCCAAGACGCTGCTGGAAATGGTCGAGCGCAGGTATGAGAGCCGCCCGGAAGTTCCGAGTTGGCCATCAGCCACAACCCGCCAGTGCACGAGTGACCTGAAGCGCGGCCCGACCCAGCGTGAGGTGCGACGTTACGCAAAGGCCAACGGATTCAAGACCATCGTGAACTGCCTTGGGCTGCGTGCTCAGGAGTCACCGGGGCGTGCCAAGCGTGCTGCGTTCAGCCGTATGGGAATAAGCAACTCAGTGCATACATGGTTCGAATGGCTGCCGATCCATGACATGAGTGCTACCGAAGTATTCGACGCCATCGCGGTTGCCGGGCAGAAACCCCACTACGCCTATGCCTTGGGCAATGATCGCCTTAGCTGCGTCTTCTGTGTGATGGCTTCCAAAGCTGACCTGCGAAATGGTCGGGTTGCGCGCCCTGAGTTGTTTGAACAGTACGTCGAACTTGAGCAACGGACGGGCTACACCATGCATATGAATCGCATTCCATTGGTTGAGCTGGTGGCTTAACCTTAGCCCGCAAATACGGCTAAAGGCCTACATAACAGCGTCCAGACGCTTCACAACGACTGAACAAGCCTCACGGAATATCCGGCATGAAGCACGAATACCCCGAGTATCCATCAGTTTCGGCAACGGTAGATCCATCGCGATTTCTGGATGCCATCGACGCTCTGAAAGGCGTCCGTCAGGTCTTTTGTGATGGGGAGACGATCCTCTTGCCCGAGGCCGAGGTGCAAGCAATTAATATGCTGTGCACCCGCTTCAATGCGTCCACGGTCTACGGTCAGGCCAAGGAGTATGAATTCGCAACAAAGGCTCGCGATCAGTCCGTTCCACGTGAGCTGCTGCGACTTGGCCAGGCCGTGCATGACTCCACCGGGCTATCGGCCGAAGAAATGATCCGTGCTGCTTTGGAGCAACCGAGCGCGACCTTGTTGGCGTGGTCAGCGCTCTATCGCTCCAGCATGTTGCCCAACTAAATACGGAAAAGATGATGAGCAAAACACTCAAAGCGCTAAGTGATTATGAGCACGGATTTGTCACCGCCGCAGCGCTGGCCACCCGGTTGGGTGATCCGAACCTTGCAGCCAAAATGCTTGGGCATGCTGGCTTCCAAGCGCTAGATTGCTCGGAAGTCAACGACGTTGATAAGCAGATGCTTCAGTTGGTGAACCAGCAACCTGGCATGAAGTTGACGGGTCTCGGCAAAAATAACTGAATCCCGGAAAATCCCGCGACACACCTGCCCGCCTTGAGCGGGCATTTTTGTCGCTGTCATTTGCAAAGAGCTGTATTTTTATGGAAGACGACAGCCTCAAAAGATTCTTTCCTCGGAAAGCAATTGTAATGTGCGAGCTAATGATCAACAGGTACGGTCCCAATCTGTGACGGCTTTGTTCGCGAACTAACCGATTGATCTCATGCCCCAGGTGTAAGATTCTGTATGTGAATTCCGCGGCCCCAGCAGGGTTAGCTTAAACAGCACACATTGCGTTTACCCTTCAGTCTTAGTTTGAAGATCAATTGGAGAATTACGATGTCCCTGATAAATGAGTACCGTGCGACCGAAGATGCTATCAAGGAGCTTCAGAGTCGATTGGCGCAGCTCAGCAGCGATGACCGCTTGAAAACCGAATTGGAGTTCGAGGGAAAGTTGCGCAAGCTGATGGGTGAGTATCAAAAAAGTCTGCGCGACATTATCAACCTGCTGGACCCTACCCCGGCAAAAACTGGCGCGAAGCAAGCAGCTCCCAAAGCCCGCCGCGCACGTGTGGTCAAGGTTTATCAGAATCCACATACCGGCGAGTTGATTGAAACAAAGGGCGGTAACCACCGCGGCCTGAAAGCCTGGAAGGAGCAGTACGGTGCAGGCACGGTTGACTCCTGGCTGCGCGGCTAACGCTCGCGGCGAAAATGAAACCATAACCCCTGAAGTCTTCAGGGGTTTTTTTTATGGCAGACGCCTACTGGTTGGAAAGCCATCGAAACTTCAGGGACACTGCTTGCTCACAGAGGGGCCCACTGGCATTATGCTCACTCTTTCTCTGGTGCTTGCTCACCAGATAGGCGAAAGCCAAGCTGCTTGCAGCACCTACCCTGCGCTTCATTCGATCGTTATGGCCCTACCTGGACCTTCAGGATTCAGCCCGGACCACTCTTCTTAAGCTGTTTGAACTTCGCCGCTCCAAAACCGCTTCGCTCATACAGCAGACCGAACAACCCATACTCAATTGCAATGACCTGGTCCGATTTCAGGTGCAGGCTTCAGATATGCCGCATTTACCGGCACCCTATTCGCAATGCCTCAAAATCGAGTCATTGCTCCTGCTCGAGCAGGAACAAATTCTAGACGTCCAGATGGCTGCCGCTGTCAGTAAGCGGGAACTCAACACTTCAGTGTAGTTCCGGGCCAAGGTTTTTTTAAACCTGGTCAGCGAGGTCCGCAGTCGGTGCCTCGGGAAGTTTTCAGTCCCATATAACAACTGCAGCTGCAGATGGTATGAGAGTCAGTTACATCAAGTAGGGTTCTCCCGAACGAAAGGACTAACTCGCCTCCACTCTGCACTGCAGAGTTTCTTCCAGGCAACTGGCATATCAGGCTAAAGCACAGACCCTCGCGAAAGCGTGGTCGAAAAAAAACCCGGCACACTGTGTCGGGTTTTTTTTCGCCTGCAGAATCTTAGCGCTCAGCCGGTACTAGATCCTGTGCGGCTGATGCCACAAGGCTGCAATAGAACAACCATCCGCAAATGCTGACCAGCAGCAGAGCAACTCCAAGTGAGTTCGTTGTCGCGTCCAGCCACTTTGCAGATGCCTGCAGAAGAACGCCACAGATCACCAAAAGCCGCATGGGGCCGAGAATCAATTTGTCGCGCTTCGACAGCCCTTCCTGCAAGAACTTGGCCTTCTCCCAGCTGACACGCCCGGACATCATCGCCGCGACCAGATAGGGCTCGACTCTTCCCCCCATGATGATAAACAGAGGCATGATGCTGAGCTGCTGTTCGACTGCACTTGTGTAGAGGATAACCAGGAGGTTCCTCTTCCCTTCCCCAAGCAACTGGTCAGGAATTTCAAACCGCGGGAGCGTCCCTGACTGCCACGCCGAAATGTCCGAGCTAAGCATTGCCCCCAATGCAATGAGGTTTAGCAGACCACCAATGATCAGTGCGAGGGGAGTGGCCAGCCTAAAAAAATTCCGCCAAGGAGAGCCGGGGCCGATAGCCTTTGTCAGCAACTCCGAGCCATTGATGGACCCTGCTTTCCAACAGCACAGGGCCAATACAATAAATACGAGCGGGCTCCCCAAGCTGAAGACGTGAAAGGCGGCCTTGCCCACCGTAAGCAACAAAACAATTGCAACCATCGCGGCAAGAAAGGTGATCAGGAAATAGAGAGGCAATACCCTGAGAAATATGGGGACCGCACCAGCCAACCAGGTTCGCCATTGGGCAATTGTGATCGCGGGTGTCGGTCTCTGCTCGAACATTGTCAATCTCATATTCCCTCAAGTCGTTGGTGGTGTGGCCACCGCCCTTTTGTCTCTGTGCGTACCAGTCGTACAAGGACCTGCGCACCTCAATCGAGAAACAAGACTACGGCCACAAGCGAAAAGCGCAAGTGCCGCTGCCCATGTGCGCCACGCTTGCATATTGGAAAGGTGTGAGAGCGTGGTTCCACTAACAACTGCTCAAGGGAGCCAAACAATGTCTCAACCACTCGATACAGCACTGCCTTTTACCACCACCCCAACCACTCCCGCGGCACTCCATAAAAAACTGGGTCTGTATTGCGTAGCCTGGGAGCAGATGGTGCTCAATGTCATGGCGTATCTCCTTGGCAGCGAGTACCAGGGGGGTAGCTATGAAATACGTGAGTACCTCAATGGTGCTTTTGCTTTGATCCTGCCAGATCAGGGCGAGAAGAAGATCGTAAGATTCCAGCAAAATGAGGAAAGCATGACCCTCGAAGCCGCCTCATTTGTCGCAAACCTGATGGCGTTCTCAGCTTGCAATTCCACTGCCATTGAAAAGGAAGACGAGGCCGGCAACCTGATGCTGCACGACTACTACTTTGCATTGAAAGATGTTGTAAGCGGCAGGTACGGCTTCATCATCGACGCCAGTGTCGAGGATGGGACACGGCCGCTCAACGAGGATGAACTTGCCAAGGTTCAGACCGAAGCAAAACCCCACCCTGAGCAGAAAGCCATTCTTCGTATGATCGACTGAGCCTTCTAACCTCTCAACCCCTTTGTCGAGCTCAAGGCGTCGAGACAGAGCCATCCCCCTCCAAAGGCGTTGCCCCCTCGATCATACATACGCCCGCTTCGGTCACCGCGGCGGGCTATTCAACTCTGCACCTTTAGCCTAGCAACCCGAGGTCGCACCCAATGACTGTTCCCCCGGCAAGACCACAACTCGATCTGTTCGAGCATGTTGAAAATGCCTTTAAGGCAACCCCTCACCGCCCTCTAAGCAACGATGAGCTTTATCAAATCGTGGGCCGCACGGCCGAGATTCCTGACCATGTGATGAACGCTCGGAGCCCGATCGGCGCCGCCGGCGAATTGCACTCCACAACTCGGCGATCGATCCGCTGGCAACAGCAGTCGCTCAAAGCACTTGGAGTGGTTGAGCGGGTCGATGGTGCCAGAGGGCTATGGCAGCTTACCGAGAAGGCTAAAAAGGGCCTGAACAAGCCTTCGCCCGGTCTCACCCTGCTCGGGTTCAGTACCAACCTCGGCCTGGCCTTGTGGGGAACTTCTCCGAACGCTTTGGCCGGACTCAATGAGCCGATTGAGCTCGTCCTGACTTCCCCCCCATTCCCCCTGAAAATTTCTCGAGCTTATGGCAACCCCACGGCGAGTGAATTTGTCGACTTTATCTGCCAGGTCCTTGAACCACTCGTGCCGAAAATTTCGGAAACTGGAAGCCTCGTATTGAATCTGACCAATGATTCTTTTCTCGACAAATCCCCAGGAAGATCCACGTATTTGGAACGCACAATTATTGCCCTCGAGGACCGATTTGGACTGACATTGATGGACAGAATCCCATGGGTAAATTTAGCGAAGGCCCCAGGTCCCATGCAGTGGTCGAGTCGGACGCGCCAGCAACTGAATGTTTCGTGGGAACCGATCCTGTGGTTCGCCCTCGATCCCATTTTGTGTAAAGCAGATAACCGAAGGGTTCTTAGGCCGCACACCGCACGTCATGCAAAGCTCTTGAGTCAAGGCGGTGAACAACGTAGCACAAGCTATGGAGACAACGCCTATCGGCTCCGCCCCGGAAGCTTTGGCGGAATCACCAACGGCGCCATCCCGAAGAACACGCTCCAGATTGGCCACTCCTGTGCCCGCGGTCGGGAACATCGAAAGGCCCTAAACGCTCTGGGCCTAACCCAGCACGGTGCCGGCTGGCCATTCGCTGTGCCAGATTTTTTTATCAAATTCCTGACAGAGCCTGGGGATTTGGTAGCCGATATTTTCTCTGGCCGCGCCATGACCGGCCGAGCAGCTGAAGAGAATCAACGTCGGTGGATCTGCGTCGAGAGCGCACTGCAATACGTGCGTGGAGCAGCCGAGCTCTTTCGTTCATTCCAAGGTTTCTGGATCAATCCGGCATTAGAGGAAGCATTCAGGTCGTCGGATGCGTAGAAGCACGACCCACGGCCATTATGCTCGGGTCCGGAAACCGTACGAGTAGGCAACCTTGCCTATTTGCTTGCATAGGCAGTATTGCCTATTACAGATTTTGCTATGGACATGGGGTCAATCGCACAGTTATCTCCAACTGCTGGACGCTTGGGCCACACCGGCACGAACGGGCATGCCTCATAATTGGTGACCGGTGCCCCTGATATGGCACAGATAGAGCGAATAGGGCCAGGCCTAATGGGTAGCCTCGACGATGTAGATTCGACGAGGCCGACGTTATGGTTACTAAAAAAAAGATCGCTACCGGGTTGGGCATTGCTGCGCTCTTGGCGCTTGGGTTTGCCGCTTCAATCAGCACCGGGATGATGGCGGGGACAATACCGGCATCACTCTACGGACAGGTCGGCGACGCTCCAGGTTGTCTAACCAACCTAGGGCAAAATGCCGAACAATGGGCGGAATTATCGCGTGCCCAGATCCACTCAGAGCCAATGCTAATGGATGGCACGTCGGGCGGTTACTGCTTCAACCCACCGAGAAAGTCTAGTCATCTATAACTGACCGAGACCAGTCGCGCTGAGCACTCAGCATAAATCCGCTAAAGACTCCCCCGTTGGTGCCGCCATAGCACAAAAGAATCTTCTGAATTTATTTCCGAAGGGTTCACAAACTTGTGTTGGATTGTCCTACAAAACCGCTCTATCTCCTGCAATACAGGCAATACAGACTATGGCGCTGCGAGCATTTTATTGGTAATTTCCTCGCCGCTGACCACCAAGGATTAATAATAATGAAAAAAGTGCTTCTCAAGAACACCATCGGTTTCGCTGTGGCCGTGGCATCCACTCAACTCTTCGCCGCTGGATTCGCTCTTAACGAACAAAGCATCAGCGGGATGGGCACTGGTTTTGCCGGCCGCTCTTCTTCTGCCGATGACGCCAGCACTGTATTTGGTAACCCAGCCGGCATGGCACGCCTTAAGCGGGAACAAGTGACCGTAGGCGCGGCTGCCATTCTCGCAAAGACAGATATCAGCAGAGATGGCAGCAATTCTCCAGGCGGCAGCTTCGATGGCGACATGGTTCCTACCGTTGGCGTACCGATGGGCTATTACGTCAAGCCAATTGATGATCATTGGGCGGTCGGATTTGGCATTTACGCACCGTTCGGCCTGGTCACCGACTATGAAAACGGATTTGCCGGCCGTTACTTCGGTAGCTATAGCAAAGTTTCGGTTGTGACTCTGCAGCCGACCGTCAGCTACGCCTTCAATGACAAGATTTCGATCGGTTTCGGTCCGACCATCAACCGTATTGACGGCACATTGAAGTCTGATGTCCGCGGCAACTTTGCTGGTACGAACGACGGTGAAGTGAAAATCAGCGGGGACGACACTGCCGTTGGCTACAACATAGGCGTCATGGTCCAGGCCACTGACAGCACGCGTCTGGGCCTAACCTACCACTCGATGGTTGATTACAAGCTCGAGGGCAAAACAAAAATCAGTGGTGCTCCGTTCAGCGTTTTCAGTGGCAGCAAGTTTGATGCCTCACTGAAAATCAAGACCCCTGAGTCCGTGGATTTCTCGGTTACCCACGAGCTGAACGACAACGTGACCCTTTACCTAGGCAGCACTTGGACCCGCTGGAGCCGCCTGGAGGACATCACAGTCAACAATAGTGGCGTATCCCCGCTATTGGGCGGCAGCGCTGGCCCAATTGGAACTATCAGCGAGCCACAGAATTGGCACGACACTTGGGCCCACGCCATCGGTGCCAGCTACAAGCTCAACAAGGAATGGACACTCCGTACCGGCTTCTCGGTCGACCAGTCGCCTACCAACAACGAAGACCGTTCGCCACGCATCCCTACCGGCGATCGCACAGTGTTCAGCCTTGGTGCTGGCTGGAGCCCAACCGAAGACATCACTGTCGACATGGCGTACTCCTACTTGATGGAGGAGGACGTTAAAGTCAGCCGTTCGAAGCCGCTTGCCCCAGGTGTCAACACCACCTACAACGCCAAGTATGAAAACAGCGCACATGGCCTCGGCCTCGGCCTGACCTATCGCTTCTAAGCGTTTGTTGGTCAAACGAAAAGCCCCAGCATGAGCCGGGGCTTTTTTTATTCCTTTGGCTTAGGCTTGAAGCGAATTGGCTTCTGAACTGGGGACAAGCGGCAATTGAGTCGATTGTCTGGTCCAACCTGGTTGTGTACTTGGCAATGCTTCCATCTTCTCAGTGGTTAAGTCCCGGCTGAGCGAGAGGAAAAGGGCTGTTGGGGCGCCATTTCTTGGTCCTCGGCAAATAGGTATTCCGAGGGAGCGACGACATTGACTGACCGATCCCTTTGTAAATGCGCCGCCGAGCAAGGCCGCGACCTCCGAGTCTTTAATTTTGCCGAGTAGCGCAATGCGTTCGGCCGTCCAGACCTTATGGTGCCGCTTGATCCCCAACTTCTTTCGAAGTACAGAAAGCGTGGTTGATGAGTAGCCAAACCTGGCCACCAGATCACGATCGGCTACCTTCCCAAGCAAGGACAACATTTCTTCGGGGTACTTAGGCACGTTTACACTCAGGATACCCCGGGCTTTCCGCTCCTTCTTCAGGTAGTGCAGGGTGAAACCAAACTCAGTGGATAGGTCCTGATCAGATCGCACTCCCAATTGACTGACCAATTCCTGCGGCAAGTTAACTATCTCGCGCTTTTTTATGGATGGCGTTAGCGTTGGTAAGGTTGCAGGCTTAACCGTGGAGGCCACGCCCAGTTTTTTCCGAAGAGCACAGACGCTTGCGATGTGATAACCAAACCGCTCACCGACCTCCCGGTCAGTAACCTTCCCGAGCAACTGAAGCATTTCTTCTGGGTATTCGCCACGCTTGAATTGATCGATACCCAAGGCAAGACGCTTCTGCTTCAAGAAGTAAGCCGAAATACCACATTCAGCCGACAGATCGCGGTCCGAACGCTTGCCGAGTTGCTGGATCACAGCTTCGGGGATCTCATCTAGTTTGTGGCTACTTGACTTTGGTTTGGTTAGTTCGCTCATGAAATTGTTACTTACATGTCAATTCTTTTGGATAAAAGCGTCGCCATTGAACACTCGTTTCAAGACGATGGATCATTTTGCCCGAGGCATTACTTGCGGGCAGCAACTGCATGGCAGGTTCAGCCAAAGCGCGAGGTGTTCTGGGGGCATATGGTCGAGGTTGAGCGAGGATGTCATGCCGCTGATTGTGCCAGAGCAGACTTTCATCGGCGACCAACAAATTGGCCAAAAGGCCGGGGCTAAAAACTAAACCCTCGATTGTTCAGGCCGCCCATAATCCTCACAGATCAAAGCGGCATGCGGGCCCAAGGAAAAGTGTAAGACACAACCGTGTCAAAGGCATCCCACCTTTCGTGGAATGGCTTTAAATGCACCAGGCCATTCCCCAAGGATTCCTTTTATTTTTGGATTAGTACGGGTCGCGGAATCAGAGGAGCCTGGTCAGCTTCAATGGTGCGACACAGAGGCTTGTTCACCTCATCGGTTAGAGCAACCAAGCGAGGGGCCTTCTCCCCTTCCATGACACTCCACAGGCAGCCGCGCCGATCCTGCAAGATTGCACCCTTGCCAATGGGTAGGGAAATGCGTTCCAGCCGATCTAGCATCGCCGCCTCTGGTATTGGATCGCGTGCCGGCTCCAGTGGAACTGGTGCCTGGTCCGCAAATGCAAAAAGCGGCAACAGCGTAAGCAGCGCGATTGGTAGATTTTTCAATTTGCTATCTCCATTAGACTATTGAGCACCAAGCCCAGTCGTTTTGCGTTTCGCCTTTCATTTTGAGCTGGACCAGCATCGTCTTGGTCGAGGTTACCCACGCCAATGCTTCTTCGCGAAGGCGCAGTTTTGTCGCGCTAGGCCTCCAGTAAATCTCGTCAATACCCAACACAATCTTGGTGGCCACAGAAGCGACAAAGTCCTCCGGGAAGTGCGTCGGGCTCTGCGATGCTGCCACGAGCATCACGCCAAACTTTCGCGCCTCTTTTGCGATGGTGTTGATTGGATTGTCAGGATCATCGTCGGCGTAGATATGCGCCTCGTCCAAGATGATCACGTCCTGAATATGGTCCTGAGGTCCCCGCTCCACCGCAGCCATGAATAACTCCTCGAGCTTGAAGAGAACGAAAAGCTTTCGTTCCTCCATGGACAGCGCGTGGATGTTGTAACGCCAGATGGGGTTACTCATTTCGAACGGCGGCGGCGACGGTTTGAAAATGCCGATCGCATCGAGATTCTGCAGGCGGTCGACAACAGACTTGAGCACGTCAGTGCTGTCGTACTTCATCAGGGAGTTCAGTTCGCGACCCGTGGTGATGGACTCGACGTAAGTCGCGAAGGCGTCAATCGCCTTCTTCTTCGCCTTGTCCAGCTCGAGCTTTCCAGCCTCATCTTCAAAGTTCGCCTCACCTTTGCGAAGGGCTTGGATCGCCTTCTTGCGGTAGGACTGTGCCGATCGGTTTGCAAGCTCAAGATAGGTGACCGCGTCGGCTCCCGATCCCAGAAACGACTGCTGAAGGATGTTCTGAGCCATTCGCAGGGCATCTTTAATCGAGGGGTTGGTTCTGGCCATGAGCTTCGGAGGCCAACGGGTCACAGCTCCTTCGTACTGATCCTGATTGATGTACCAGGAGTAGAGAGGTCCGCCACTCCAACGTGCACCAAGGGCCTTTGCCTCGTCTTTTTCAGCCTTTGGTACATCGATGAACAACCGCTCCTCATGACCATCGCTCATCAGCACCGCTGTCTCGTCCTGGACGTACCAGGTCGATGGATCATCTTGCTTAAACCCGTACTGGGCGTAGACGTCGGTCAAGATATTTCGCAAGCAGGCCTCCTGTTTGGGGCCCATCGTGCGCATGGTCCGATTCATGGTGGACATGAAGGACTGGATTCGCTTTCTGACGCCGCCAAAATGAGGGTCAGGGTTGACCTTCAGTGGATTGAGCCCCCAACACGTCTGCTCGGAGAATCGGACCTCGGAAGCACCAGGAATCTCCAGATCACCATGCACATCAAAAAGGTGAACGCGCGGGATCTGGTGTCCGGCGGTTCTAAGTGCCTGAGCAATCATTTTTCGAAGCGTGAAGGTTTTACCCGAGCCGGACATACCCACGATCAGCGTATGACCATTCACAAGCTTTGAACTGTCCCAGATAACAGGGACAGTTTTGCCTAACTTCAATTCCTGGGCGTCGAGGCCGAATCGAATCTGCATCTACGAATTGCCTTATCCACTTTTAGCCTAGCGACGCCAGGCCATTGATGGAAGCAACTGTAAACACCCGGCTGATCCGAAGGGGGCAGGTTTGTACCCGTTCAGGGGGCAAACTGGTGGCTTGGGCGGCGGATGAGCCAGCTTCCCTAGCCCCCACCATAACCAAACAAATGAATCTTTCCTCGAGGTTCAAGCAGCCGAGACGAGACGCAGTCCACGCTGCATGTGGGCCAAGCGCACTTGAGATTGCGCCAGGGGCTCACCCGACGTTGATGAAAGCCTGACTGCATCAACAAGCCCTGCGCCGGTTACTCGCCTCATGTCGTCCGATGCCTTCATAAGTGCAACAGCGCACGCACGCATGAGATCGGCGAGGGCCGCCTCGGAAAGCTCGCAATGGGGGCCTAGAAAGGAACCCTCTTCATCGCCTACGTCAACGCAGAGCAAATCGGCTACCCGGGCCAGCCAGGATGAGTGAACCGCCATGGCTGCAAATGGGTGCACGTAAAGCCGGCCGGCGCTGATCCGATGAAGCACTCGGCATTCCGCCTCATCTAGGGCTTCAACGAAAAGCCCTTGAAGTTCATCAGTTGATACTGCCATCACCTCCATAGACAGCGAAGCCGACAATGCAGTCATGTGAGTGGCAAGGTTCAAAAATGGCGTCATCGTTAAAGATCCTGAAATGTTTGAGTCCAAGATACGTCGTAACCCCAAACTGCAACCTTGGGATCGTGACTCGCAGTGAAAAAATGGAGTTCCGAAGTTGGATGGCAGCAGCGACAGTGGAGCCCCGTGCCTGACGGCCGGGCACGAGCAGCACGCGAGCAAATAACTGTCAGCCCAGAATCAAATGCTCACTCAGGGATTTCCTGACTGGCATCAATGAGTGCAGCCGCAAGCAGAGAAACTTGCTCTCTGTTTAGGACAGCCAGATCACCCTCCACTCCCATTTGCAGGTGCACCGCTTTATCGACCACGTTGACCTTAACAACGGTGATGGTGGCCGCCTCATGCTTACCGGTCGCCTCAACCGACACTGGTCCGCTCAACCGTCTACGCGAACGAACAATTGACTCTTCTGCCCCAAGAGCGGTTGGCGTGAGGAGGTATTGCTTGGTCGATTCCGGGAGCGATCCAAAGGCGATCTCATTGACGCCGAAACGCTGCCGCATCTGCCACCCTTGCACATGCGCCCGGTGTTCAATGAACGTTTCATCGGTGGCCATACCTGGCAACCCGACCAGGTCCCTCACCGGCAACCATAGGCCTTTAGTGAGATCAAGCCGATAAACCACTTGGGGTTCTCGGTGCTCTGGCCCCTTAGCCCGCGACCTAACCTTTGGAATTGGCCGCCCCAAACCATCATAACGCTCTGGCCAAATCTGCTCTGGCCTGATCCCTAAGCATCTGGCCACTAGATGTTGCAGGTTATCCAGCCTGGTAGAGCCCAAGGTATCCAATGCTGACCGCCTGATACCAAGGTGCGAGGTAAGGCTGATCAGAACGAAACCCCGGTTACGCAAGGCCGCTTTAATCCACGTCAAACGCGCAGGCTCCTCACTTGGTAAGCCTTCTAGGTCGATTGGACTACCTGAGTGTTTCTCCAAGAGATCTGTGAAGAGCTGGCGCGCAGGGACCGCAACCGGCAGATCAAACAGCTCTGGCAACGTGGACTCAATTTTCGCCTGGAGCTCATCATTCCAGACGACATCGTAGCGCTCTGGGAAAAGGGTTCCTTCGGAAACTCCGAGCGCTTTGGCAATTTCAGTTTGCGCTGCTGGATAGTTACGATTCCCAGCCGAAGCGATGCCTGTCACACCTGAGGACTTGGAAAGTGAGGAGAGGGAAATCCCCATCGCCAACAGCGCTACCTTGATTGCATGCCAACGAATAGCCATTGGAAAATCAGGGTATTTATCTTTAGTTGTCATACCAAACACCTCGCGTATTTGGTATGACCCTCTCATGGACTTCTCAATGTGCAAGACCGGGCTCCACTACGGTGAAATCGCCCTCCATTGCTCTCCATGCTGGTGGCTCGGCATCACATTTTATGATTAATAACAGGCTCCACTGCAAGAAATCTTTTGCCTGTCATATTCCTCTTTGTTTTGTGAAGTCTTGAAAGCACTAGATAATTTGAGTCTATTCCATACACAAACGTGCGTTATCTAGCCCTTATCTACGGCTGCGTGAGCAAGGACCAAATTTACTGGCGCATTCATGCGATCAGAACTATTGGACTGGGCCGTGGCAAAACCATGGCAAAGTGCAATTAAAGAATCAAATTATAGCCACCATTATTATGATGACTAACATGCTTTGATAATGCTCGAATTAAGCAGCCGCCGTGGCCCTTCTGGCTGCCGTGCAGAGCCGCGACTGAAGGGGTAAGCCGAATGCCTATTGATAAGAAAGACTTAAAACCCCATCTCCTCTTACACCAAGGATTTACACTTCATAATGCCAACCAAAGGTATCCTGGCCACTAGATCTAGAAACCCTCTCAGGTCTACCCAGTAATTGCTGTAGACTTACAATTTCGCCATCCGAAAAATAGAACAACTAACCTTTAACTCTCTTCCTGCGCCAGGATACTAGCCCAATCAATGCGCATATAACCGAAAGCGCACTAACCACGCTACCATACACCAACTTACCCTGAGCGAGTGACGTTACAGCGTCGACTGCTGCGATGGCCGACATCACATACATAACAGCTGGCGACGGGATCATTCGGTAATAGTAAGTATATTTCGTATTGTTCGATCTTGCCTCTAAAAGCACCTTCTTCGCTGGACCAATAAGTTCTCGCAGGTTTTCCAAACTGCGTTGGCCATCAGCAACAACATTGTTCGGTAAATGGTAAAGAGCGTCAGATATTGACTCGACGAATGCTGGATCACTGCCGGCGGCACCGCGAATTCTGGCCAACCCTTCGTGCAACAGATGAGCAGCTTCTGCACGCAGAAACATCCGCTCCTCGCCGCTTGTGAAGGCATTATCAAATACAGGGAGGTGGTAGATTTTGGCCGCTCCTTCGCCCCCCCATTTCCGGAGGCACTGGTCGACCTGCAATTCATTCGCCCCTGGCAGGCGAACAAAATAGCCACTCTTTCGAGAGGACGAACTCAACTCTTCAATTAAAGATTGGCTGCTTCGGCTTCCGTCAAGCACCGCACTTAAGCAATTTTCGTCAATCACTACGGCAATAATGCCAACTTCATTGAGTTCATTGAAAAGCGATCGAATTGTCACGGCGTAGCTCCACGAGACTTTCGCAAAAGAATCACAGATCGGCACTTTGTCTGTGACTGGTATTCGCCCCTGCAAACGGTCCAAATTATCTGTGTTGTACCGCAACCTGCTCCTTGTGTATGAGGCCAAAGGACCGGGCTTGCATATTTCGCAAGCGCGAGAGGATGGAGTCTGAATTCTCTCAGGTACTACACGATGTCCGTATCAGATACTCCATGGAAGTACGCGTTTCATTCCGGCATGTCCTCATCAGCTGACCTGAGGGCGGCTACTGATCTTGGCTTGCCCGTTGGCGTGGTCGCCACACTACTCACCACACGCCAGATGTTCCTTACGCTGCCAAAACACCTAAACGCCGGCGGCAAACTGTTCGTCGATTCAGGTGCGTTCAGCGCCTTCCAGAAGCGCACCACCATGGACTGGGAAAAGGTTTTTCAAACTTACGAGACGCTCATCAATCAGACTGCGCAATCCGGGAATCTATCAATCGTTGCGCCCGACGTGGTTGGGGATCAGGTTTCCACCCTTGAGCTATGGGCGGAACATGCACATCGCGTGAGAAACTGGGTTGAAGCGGGAGCGCGGGTTATTGTTCCTCTGCAGGTAGGACGCCTGAGTGCCGGGGATCTTCTTGAGGAGGCGTTTAAGCTCTTTGGCACCCGCAAGGTGTGCGCCGGGGTACCTTCTAACCTTGCAGCAATGACTGCGAACGACGCCGCTACGATCAGGCATGGTGACTTCCACATCTTGGGCCGGGTCGTGCTCACCGTTGACCTAGCAGAAAAGGTGCTCGCGATCCTTATATCAAATCCGGATGCACAACTAACTGCCGACGCCAACTGGCTCCGCGCACGAACCGCGCGCATCTCCAGCCTCGCTCGTGATCTCCCCCGCTCCAGTCTGCCCTTTGACTGCCGCCGATCGAGGGCGATTAAGGAGTTGCTGTTGGCGGATGGGTACCACCTCCAAGCCCGCCAAACCGAACGCGCCCGTCGAGTGCAATCCGCCTGTTGAGGCCCCCACCGGTTGGGCATTGACCCCCTTAATAAAAACCGGCGCTTAGCGCCGGCTTACTGATTCTCGGATCGTCATCGGTCACAAACGCTATTTCACGCAGCTGGTAGGCCGTCGGCTGTAGTCAGCCCAGGCAGCACGCCACCCATCGTGATGGTTCGCATGGACTGTGGCTATCTCAACGCACTGCGTACTGCCCAACTTTGACAGGTACGCCGATGACACCGCCCGAGGAACCACACTGTCCTGGTCACCGACCAGATGGCGCTGAGGAATCGTCCTGAGCTTGTCGACATAGCTCACCGGGTCAAGCGAACCACTTAACTGCGTCAACCCCTGCAGCTGCGTCCAAGCCGTGACGGCTATGTTGCCAGCTAGCGTTTGCACTGAAACTACGTCATCCCTTTTCGCAGCCAGAAGCAGAGCAACTGCGCCGCCACCTGAGTAACCCACCAGCTCCATGCGCGTCACCGTATACCGCAATTTTACGGCGTCAAGTGCGGACGACATGGATGCAATGACCTGGGGGCTGAAACGCTGATCGGTCCACGTCTTGGGATTGCAATGCTCGTTCGAGACAAACTGGCAGGGCCTGGCCAGGTACACAGCTCCGCCGGGATCGTTGGCAGCGAGATTTGCTACAAGGTTTTCATGAGGGGTTGGATCTGTGCTGGGTTGTCTTGCAGTCGCCCAAGCGTACCCATCGCCCTCGACGTACACCCTCAACACCTCGCCTTTCACTGACTTGGGCAGTACCGCCTGGACAGGGTAGATTCCACCGGTATAAATCTCAGTCGTGCGGCCGGCAGCATGTGCATTGCCTTCGAGGCGAGCGGTGTAATTTACACAGCCCGTGCTCAAGGCCGCTCCAACCATTACGAGGCTGATAGGTGCGCACAGTCGGAGCTCAGTGATGGGCATCGAGGTTCTCATTTTTCTGTGATCGAAGTTCCATGATACCCAACGGTTATGGTATGCAAGTAGTCGACGCCGACCCAGAAAATTACCCCATAATCAGGTCTGCATTCCCACGATGGGAACGGTGAACACTCTACAATTCAATAAGTTGGTAATTTTGTACGCTAAGCGACCCTCGCCTTCTGAGCGTAGCTTGAATTGCCTCATCGCTCGGCTTTCTCATCCAAAATGTCGCCGCTTCGGCGCCGCCGAATTCCAGATAAATTACTGCCTCAACTCGATGGGTCATACCGGCATTCTTGTAGAGCCGGTCAAATCGTTGCACCCGTGCGCTCGACGAACTTAGCGCCGCCCGTGGATCGCACGAGTCGTGCGTCACCAGTTGGGCAGTGTCGTTCAACTGCTGGCTTCGAAACTCACCAGAAGAGTCTTCTGAATCAAGGCGATCACGGACGAATTGGCAGGTCAAGCGTTGAGCACGATCGAGCACCGATCTTACTGGATGAGCTGACAAGCACTTCTCGAGAATTGACAACCAAAACGTCGGTCCCGTTGCTGAATCCGTTTGAGCGGGTCTGAAATTACTAAGGTCTGTCATGGCAGCATCCTGCTTGGCTATGTGTTCCATTCTGATCAACCAGTTGGTCATTGATCCGCCAATTTGCCCCAATAGCCGGGGCTATCTTGAGCACCATTGCTCCTGAAAGGGAGCAGGTCCATCCATGGCCAACGCGCTAATCGATCCTTGCAGGTGCATTCTCCTTGGCCAGCAGTGCCGCTATGACTATCAGGTAAATGCCAGTACCCGAAAGCACAACGATGGCCGAGGTAACTGCCAGAAGATGCAGGCTGATCAGCGAATTCAGATGGCCGCCCATCGCATACGCGCCAATGGAAATCGCCGAGGCCAGAACCACCATCAAAATTAGTTTTAGGACAGTCAGGATTTTCGTACCGGTGAGACTGTGAGCCAGGTATAGGCCGCACATGATCACCAATGCGGAAACCAGGTACTCAAGGAAACTTGCTGCCATATACGTCACGCCATCGATGCCCGGCCTGATTGAAAAAAGCTGGATCAGGATGTAGAACGCGGAACAGATGATGATCGGTTTTAAGAACTTCATGTGACGGACCCTCGACTCGCCTTTGACAGGTGAAAGGGTCGCGTATATAGGCGGGAAAAAGGCATCGATTCGCCCCAAAGCGAGGGCACAAATGCGAGGCTGACATGAGAGTTTCCTTTGCCCTAAGCCAGCAGTGCAACACACAAGATGAACAACCCGCCGAGGGCAAAGGCGTTAAAGAGCCAGAGCGACGCGCTGCCATTCGACGCACCGGAACGACTCAGGGAGTAAAAGGCCAACGCTTCTATGGTTACAGCCCCGGCTACGGCTGCGGTTTTTATGCCGAAAGCCTCGAACAACATCCACACCGTAGAACCGAGGATAAGGGAGACGAAGAGAACAAACAGAGCTGGAACGTTGAATCCGAGAACCTCGAAGGTTGTGGAGGCCAAGACTCTTGTCACTTTGGTCACGCCACCAAACAAGAAGTAAGTGAGCACAGCCGCTGCCAATACGATAAGGATTTGTGTCATTTTTCTGCTTGTTCCTAATTGTGTTTTCGCGCACGCGAAACTCGCGTCCTTCTACGGACATGGCCCCACGTTTTACGGCGGGGCATTGTGTGTACCTGGGGGATGTAAGGGGTGGCCGGAGCCAACCGATCGGATTAATCCAGTCCATGAAAAATCAATCCAGATAGAGCCGTCGACCAGGAGCAGGGGTCGATTCTGGAGACGTCACAGCCGTTGGAGGCGCTGGCTGCGTAGGCTGTAAAACAAGTGGTGGAGGCGTAATCACCCGGGCTGCTGGTTGTTGGGAAGCCTGCTCGACCCGCAACCGGGTAAGGCTGTCAACTCGCTCAGACACGGCGGTTGATATTTCTTTGCGCTCGAAGTGGACCACCATTACGGCAATGAAGAGGACGATCCCAAACCCTATTCCAAAACCCCAACCAAGGACTGATTTGGCGACGCCGTCCGCCTCGGTGGGATTGCGAGTGGCAATCGCGCTGAGATCCGTGAAGGACGACACCGGACCACCAGTAGCCTGATATGAGAACTTGATCTGCAACCTGTTCTGGTCGCCGTTCTGAGTGATATCAAGAATCTTGGCGGTACCGCCTGCCAATTTAAGGATTGCTTCCTGAGCAGTCATGGACTCACCAGTGACCATGCCCCCCAGAAGGCCATTGAGACCACCATCGGGAACCCGGCACCGTATCTCCCCGCCAATTGTACGAAATCGTCCCGGGCAGACCTTGAGCTCACTCCCTGCCTCATGATTCCACTGATCCCATCGCAGGTTCAGTGTCTTGACCGACAGAACATCCTGCTTGACCAGCTGCGACGAGGACGAGCCTTCCTCAGCTGACGCAGTCCCGACAATGCTACCCAATGAAACCGCCAACAAAACAACTGCAACCCGGACCAAATTATCAATCACCACTATCTATCGCTCCCACCAACTGCACAGGGCTGCCAAGTTTCCCTTGCCTGTAAACGAACTCCTTCTCAAAGTGAATTGCGGCCGAACGACTCTTGAACGGGCCATGCGATTCTTTGTCGATCTGGACGTTCCATTGGCAGCGCCAGCGCCTGGTCCACGCCGCGGCTTTTGACTCATCATTGACCAGTGCGCGAAGCACCAGGAAGCAACCGCGCTGAAAGCGGCCCGTAGGGAGGACGCGTGAGACACGCTTCTTGTCGAAACCCGTTACGGTAAGCCCCGCAAAGCTGACCTCATCGGCAAAGCCGGTAACGGTTCCATTGCGTATGACGATTCGTCTTTTATGAGACATAAGCGCTCTTCTCTGCTCCGTCACTTGTCGGTGACATCATCCAAAAAAAGACGTCTACCTGAAGGCCTAACAGCCCCTTCAGTTGTTGGGGCCACTATGGCTCGCCCTGGCAAAGCCAACTCGGCTGGTTTGATGGGAGTTACATCCGTAACAACGACAGAGCTTCGAGTGGCCTCAGCTTCCAAGGTCGGGCTAAAACTTGAACTCTCGAACGATCCGATCGAGCCGAACAGCCCTAACGCAAGGGCAAGGAACAGAAAAGCGCTCCAGCCCGTTGCAATCCAACCAATGAGCACCACTACAGCAGCGATGAGAAAGATTTGTTTTGCGCTGTTCATCCAAAAACTCCATTGCCCTACCAGCCATGAATCCGATTACATCACCCCATAACTCCAGACCTACCCTGCGAGCCAGCCACACGTCGACGCACTAGCTCGGTTTGGATACGGTCTCGGGTTTGTCGAGCGATTAGCTGGAGACGTACTCTGCCTGATCACTTTCACTCTGAAAGTCGTATTCCGGTTTCTTTTCGACCTCCTGCAACTCGAGGCCTTCGGGGCGCAGACGCTGCTCCAGCGTTTCGCAGGTCTTGCCGTGGAACCCCTGGAAGTCGCCATTGATACGGCCGCCCTTGATCGTGATAACGACTTTCTTCACCACACCACCTCCTCAGCAACAACCTCGAGCGTGCCATCGGCCTGAGTCATCACCGTCACGTTATAGTTTTCAGCTTTGAGTTGTTTCTCGTAGTGGTACGCCAGATAGCGATCGACGATCTTGTTGCTGGTCTGGGCAGTCCAGGCCCCATAGGACCCGTAGTCTTCCTGGTACTGGTTGAAAACGGCGCCCTCAAGACGAAATCCGATCCGGCGCTGGTGGTCTTGGGCATCCACCAGGACCAGCGAGTAGCGCTCATCCGTGTACCCAACGCCCACTCGATACAGCTTTTCGTTTTCGCGAACTTCCCCGAGCCCGGAAAGTGCCTTTACCAGCACATCCAGGTCCGTGTAGGAAACCGATACCTTTCCTTTAACGATATGACTCATTGGCATTTTCTCTTGTTAGTCGACGTTAAGCTGCCGGCCCATTGTTGAGCCGGGAACTTCGTCGTAGGTGTTGGCGGGGTAAAACCCTTGCTCACCCAGGCGCCGGATGCTGTCGATGTCGGCCTTGCGCGTGACGCTTGTAGGCGTGATATCACCCAATGCTGCCATCAAAATTTCCTGGCTCAGCGCAGTATCCTTGGCATTGGCGATGTACAAAGCATCAACCACCGCTTGTTCAATTTCAGCCCCGGTGTAGCCCTCACTCCCCTCGATCAACGCGGGCAGATTGAATTCTGCGGGGTTGGCCTTGGCCTTGTTGATATGGATTTTAAAGATTGAGGAGCGCTCCTCGATGCTGGGCAAGTCGATGAAAAAGCACCGATCCCATCGCCCTGCTCGCATCAGTTCTGGTGGGAGCTGACTCACCCGGTTGGCCGACGCCACGATGAATATTTTGCCCTTTCGTTCTTGGAGCCAGTACAGGAAGGTGCCGAGCAGACGCTTCGAAACTTCATGCTCCCCTTCAGAGCTGCCGAAGAACTTTTCGATCTCATCGATCAGTACAACGACTGGCGCGATCTGCTCGACGGTCTGCAGCGCACGGGTGAACTTCGCCTCAGTCTCACCGAGGTATTTCGAGTAGAAGCGCCCCATGTCCAGCCGGACCAATGTCGTTCCGAATACACCTGCGGCTGCCTTGGCCATAAGCGTTTTCCCGCCGCCAGGCACACCGGCCAACAGCAGCCCTTTGACCGAAAGATTCTTTTCCCAGCCAGCCTTACGGATGTTCAGAAACTCCTTGAGCGGTCCCAGTCCACCAACCGTGTCGATGGCCACGGGTTCCAGTACATCCAGCCCCACATCACGCAGGATGTGATTTTTCTCCCGCCGGATTTCCCCAAGATACTCATGCCCTTTACGCTTCAGATAGGCCGAGTAGATGAACACGTTACGCATTTGGCTGTGAGACAACCCCATCGCGTGGTTCGCGATAATCGCGCGTTCGGCTTCACTGAAGATTGTTGGTGTCATGTCCGCCCGACCGGCCAAACTTTCGCTTGCAAACTGAACATCGCGCTCAGCACTCAGCAGTACGTCAATCACCTCCTGCTGATCCATCGGAGGGAGGTCGATGTGATAGACAAACTCCTCGGACAGCACATCTCGGCCGGCGATGACATACGTCACACCGAGCTCCTCAATTGTGGCTAAGGACGCCTTCAAACTTGGGAGGTTTTCAGGATTGGCCTTACTGCGATCAAAAAAGTACTGGTCAAAAATCACTGTACCTCGACCGTTTTTATCAGCCTTGCCAGCCAGGTTCTTAATGTAATCGGGCGAAGGAACTTGCTTGAAAGGCATGCTTTCAAACGTCTTTTTCCGTTCCTTCGCTGCCGAACCGACGACTTGAATAGCCCGGCTCATCTCAAACGTGTTGATGGCCACCACGGGAAAAGCCAGCATTAGCGGAATGCTGATGCGATCGTTGTTGGTGTCAGGTACAGACATCAATCTCATCTCCAGATGAAAAATCTATGGGTTCAGTGTTTCACGAGGCCACGGTCAACTGGAGCTACATCTGAGCCGAAAACTGGGGCAAACCCCACTTGCACTGGGAGGGTTCGCCCCACCAGGAGACGTGCCCGAGAAGGCTTATCAAGCATGCCACCCAGTTCAGAAATGCAAGCTTGTCAGAGAATGCAGACGACTGGAGGCGCATCAGGAGTTGAGATGGTGGAGAAGGAGGTCGTTGGCCATCATGTCGCCCGAAGGTTGCTTAAGCTGGGCTAGGAAAGCCCACCTTGACAGACCGCCGAGCAGTTTTATCGAGCAACTGGCCATGTATGCCAAGACCAAGTCATTGCAGAGTGATCCATCGAGCTCGACCCTTGTTTACCCCATAGTCAGGTAAATGGGCTCTGGCTGACCTTAAGGACGAACCATTCGGTATTTACGAGCTTAATCCCCGATATTTGACTCGAAGACCTGATTTTGGGGTAAATCGCGATCGAGGAGCCCGACTCGCCAGGCTGCCTGATGACTGTCTCATGGCTGTATTCCGTATTCAGTCCAAATGCAGCTTCCGACCCACCCTCCCGGGCTGCTCCGCTTGAATGGGCTCCAAGCGATCAGTCATTGTTATCGCAACCGGATCAGGCCCATTCGCAGTTTCCTGAAGCTGCCCTACTGAGGACGGTAACGGTGAAGGTGTTTCAGCGCTCGCTTCTCGCTCAACAGATTGCCCAGAGTTTCCTGAAAAAATGTACATAATGGCCGCCAACAGAAACATCGGGGCCATGACCATAGGCAGGAACTTCATCAACTCGTCCAGACTGTCGGCCATGTTTTCTAGGCCAGGTGCGGCAAGTGCAATACCCGGGGAGACCCCGAGCGCCACTAGTAAGGCCATTCGACAATGTTTTACGCGCATGGGGCATCTCCGAAACGTGATGTCCAATTCTCCAACTAGCGCGAATTGCGAGGGTCCCAATTAGTCCTTCGTATAGGGGCGAACCTGACGCCCTCCCCCACACAAAGTATTACGGTAAGAGGGTGCGCCTCACGTTTGCCGTGACGCGAACCTGATTCACACCTCAGGTGATTATGCAGAAGCCTTTTCAGGATCGCTGCTTGGAACCTGAGCGGCGATGGATGCCTTTAGGTTATCCCTGACAAAGGCAATCGCTTCCTGCGCAACTACCGGCCGAGCCTCCAACCAGTAGCCAACGGCGGAAGGACTTCGCTGTGGGTTGTCGGGGCACTGGGAGCCACGAAGCAGCAGCGAAACGTCACCCTGCAGGGAGTACCAGCTGTAAGATTGCTTCTCCACATCAACCCAGTAACTCGCGCTGGGCACCTGGAACATCAACTCCAGAACCTTTAATGACACAGTGGCCAAGGGATCACTCGACGCCTTCAAATGGCTCATCAAGGGCCCCAGGGTCCGCAGTCGCTCGATGCGAACTCGATTCCCCCAACTGATCAAAGCTGGCGTACGACCCTGTAGCTTGGGGAGCTCAAGCTTATGGAAACCCTTGCCCTGATAGGCCAACCAATCCTTAACTTTCTGACCACACGCACCGCACAAGGTAGCGTGGGCATAGTTCAGATCACTGCGTAGACCACCCTTATTCCTATAGTGGTACGTGAAAATATCAGTGTGGGCGCAGACACGTTTTGTCGGGGCGCCATGATGATTTGCGGCCATAGGTTCACCACTGTTTACGATTGTGAACCCAGTGTCACTCAACTTTTTAAAGTGCAAGGGGGGCATTTTGTTGCTTTGAATCTACCGGTAGATAGCACTGGTTCACGGCCTTATCGATACCAGCCAGGCTCCTTGGTGGCCTTACAGAGGGAGGCATTAGGCGAAAAAAAACCCGCCGAAGCGGGTTTTTTTGATGAGCTTTAAAAATCGTATCTGACTCGGCCGAGCACCGTTTGGCCGTCGAAATCAGTTTTGGTTTGGTAGGTGTAGCTCGCACCCACGGTTACCGCACCGATACGGTAATTGGCACCAAGCGTTGCCTCGTAGCTGTCACGGACAGGCGAAGCACCTGTGGTAACAAACGGGCTACCGCCCAATACGAAAGCGGACGTCGAGGATACTTTGTCACCGATGAAGTCGTGCCAAGCCATCACGGTCGCTTCAGGTTCAATACTGCCCATACCGAGTGGGAAGTTGCCGGAAACACGAACCCCCGCCCCTGCCTCACCAACCTCAAAGCGCTGGCCACCGACTTGTAGTGCGGCCGACGATCCGTGCTCAGTGAAGCCGTCAATCTTCACATTGGTGTAGCGGGCACCAGCGCGAGGCTCGACAACCAGATTGTCGAAGTGGAAGTCATAGCCACCCAGGACACTCGCTCCCAGCAAGTCGGAGTCATAGCTACCCTTGGCTTGAGTCCCCACGATGAAGCGCTTGGAGTCGTTGTCGTTTTTACCAGCAGTCATGCTCCCGTCCACGAACCAGTTACCAAGCTGGTAGCTGCCATAGAGGGTGAATGCAGAGCCCTGCACTTCCGTCTTATCGCCGCTGTCGCTGGTCACGTTGGTGTTCAGGTAGCTGAACGCAGCACCGATCGTAGTTTGATCGTTGATCTTGCCGTCGGCGCCAATCGCAATACCAGCACTGTTGGACTGGAATCCATCAACACCACCCCGGCTGTTCTGGTCCGAGTTATTGGAAAGCGCCTGAGCCCAGACACCGGTTTCCTTCAGTACATCGCCCGACGATAGGCCGGTGCGCAAGCTGCTCACGCGGTTGCTTACTGCCCCACCAACAATGGTTTGGCCAGAAAGCGCAGCCGCAGTGCTGCCACCGTTCACCTCAGGGGTCAACTGCTTGGCGATCTTGAGCACTTCCTCGCGGGTTTGCGCGTTGCTTAACGCCTGAAACACCGGGTCGGTTGGCTGCAACTGGCTGAGGATGCTGTTTTTCATAGCCAGAATGGCGCCAGTGGTGCCATTGAAAACACTGTCGTTGCCATGCGGGAAACCGCCATTGCCGCCGCCGTTGTCAGTGCCACCGTCCGGATCTTCGATGTCGCCGATCTCATCGTCAGTCTTTGCCTGAACGACTGCTTTAACAGTCGTGCCGTCCACGGCGAACTGCTTGACGTTCAACAGATAGGAACTGCTGGACACGGACACGCCGCTATCGGCGATAGAGCCAGCTTTCACCAGGACGTACTCGACGCCTTCTTTTGTCGGTGTAAAGTCAAAAGGCTTGGCCGAAACCTTCACCGCCGAACCCGCGTCGAAGGTTGCGGTACCCGAGACATCGAGGTAAGCAGTGTTCGGGTCAGTGTCGGTGGCGAGCATCAGATCCATCGCCGATCCGCTTGCCAGGTGCAAATCACCTTTCAAACTACTTTGAGACGTCCGCAGGTACAGGCGAGCATTGCTGCCGACGTTCAGCGAGCCAGCCTCGATGGACTTTGCAGTAACAATGGAGGACGTGTCCTCCAGGACATTCAATTGGCTAAGGCCAAGGATGTCACCGGTTACCGATCCGCCGCCCAGGTTCAGGGTCGTGTGTTCACCACCATCAATGGCGGCGATGCTGCCCATAATGGTGCCTCGACCGGTATTGTTGATTACCAGATCAGACGCGCCGGTATTGAGGATGCCAACGCCCGATGAGGAAATGGTGGAAGTGTTTTGAATGACCGCGGTGCCAAGGTTGCCGTCGGTATAACCCTGAACGTTGTCGACATAGATGGCGGTCACACTCCGGTCCGGGACGCCTTGTGCGCCTACGGCGTTAATCACACCAGTGTTGACCAGCGGGCCGAACGTCGAGTTTTCGAGCACAGCGCTTCTGGCGCCCGCACCACTGGCGTAAAGGAGACCAGAGTTGGAAACGCCGCCTTTTACATCTGCCCCTGCCAATTGAAGGGCAATGGACTGTTCGCCGCTGACCGAAATCACTCGGCTGTTGGTTACTGATCCGCCAATCTGATTCTGGCCGTCATTGACGATCCCCAACCCCACAACCGTGTGACCGCTGCCGTAGATTTCGTTGGTGTTTGCAATGTTGCCGTCGATGTCCGAGTTTTTAACCAGAATCCCGTATGTGGCCGGGGTCCCTACAGGGAAGACGCGACCGGTTACGGTGATTGTGCCTGCGTTGGACAAGGAGCCGCTGACAGTGCTGCTGTCGATCAACATCCCGATGCTGTTCGGCCCGTTGGTTTGAATCTGCCCGGCATTGAGCACATCGCCGTCAACAAGCGCATGATTCAGAGCGAACGAAACACCCCCATCGGCAAAAGCCCGCAAGATGCCCTGGTTGGTGATGGACTTTGTGTCGGTGCCATTGACTTCGATCAGGGTCACCGGATCACCATTAATGTCGACGAGCGTCAAACCACCGGTGATGGTCAGGTCTTCAGCGACACTGGTATTCCACACTTTAGGTCCGGCATTGACCTCGTAGCTTTCTGCATTGGCGAAACTGGCCGAGGTCGCAACGGCGATTGCCAGCATGGAGAGTGGGAGCGAGATACGATTCATCGTGAGTCCTTGAATGTGCTTTATTTTTTCACGCTGGAAAGGTGAGAGCAGATTCAGAATACCGACGCTTCGTAAACTGCAACCCCCCTATTCGAACCACTTATTAGAACCATCTGGCACGTCCTCTTTCGGTGTTTCCTTATGCTCCACCGCCCCAGCGTCCACCCCCTACCCCAGCTTTTTTTCCCGTCCCATCGAAACAATGAACGCGCCTGAATCTGGGCAAATAATGAAAAACCCGGCATAGCCGGGTTGGGTGATCAGTGCGGAGAGCAGTACGTCGGAGTTCGCCGAGCACCGTCAGGACTTGGTCGGCCTCCACAGCGCGAACAAACTCAGCAGTCTTTTCACCGCCCCGGGTTTGAGACCAGGTGTTGCAGGATCCGGCGCCAGCGTTGCGCGATATGCCGCCAGCAAAGCACTATCTCGACGCAGCATACGAAGTACAGTCTGATTCGCATCAGGAGTCTCCTGGCTCAGTGAGTAACCGTAGGTCTCACTGATGAACTGCGACACAGCTGCGCTACGAGAGCGACCCGCCTGGCAATTCACAACAATGTCCAATCCGGTAGCGGTCAGCCTACCGATGGATTCGCGCAGACGATCGGCCTGAGGGATCAGAAAATAGTCGCGAAACAAATGCTCAAATTTGGACCCAAACATCCCCATTTTTTCTTCGTCGAAATCACCATCCACGAAATAGTGAAATTCAACACTCCGCCAACGACTGGCCTCTACCAGAGCCTGATCGTCCTCACCGTCAGAAATGGACAGCAAATGCACTTGGCCTGCCGGCCGATACCGTTGCGCGTCAATTCGTGACATGAACTGCACTGTGGGCATACGTTCTCCTTCAGGATTTTCCTGCGCTTTATAGCCAGTCAGCTAAGGATCGCAGGGTGGTTGCATTCCTTGGGTTGAGTTCGGCCCTCTTACAGTCGCCAATTCCAGACTGGCCGGCGCAGTGATTGCAAAAACGCTCAAGTACCGCGGAGATATGGACGGGGACACTCGGCGCCCCGAACTCACGCACTCCCAGGAAAGATCACGGCGGGCACGCTGCGCTCCCAGTGCAATCACGACAGAGGCCGTAGGAGCCAAGACAAGGCCGGGAAGCAGTTCCAGGTGACCAGCAGCACACTTCACCCCTAACTTGCAGTTCGAAGAGTCCATGGGAAATTCGGATAACCCTATTCCGAAGACAGGAGCTGAAGATGAATCCCTCACCCACACGAAACAAAGAAACCGTGTCCGATGCCTTTCATATCGAAGGAAGTAACAATGCGGCTCTGACTCCAAGCACACCCCAAAAAATCTATAAGCGAATCCCCTTCTCCCGCCAACCAACCCTGGGTCGCTACAACTCAACACGAGAGGAGTGGCAAGGTGCATACCGCGAAGCACGACAGCGTGCGCGCAAAGCGCAGCTGCCGGACGCCACTCAGAGTGGCATCGAGTGGAAGGCCCAACTCATTGTCACTTATGAGCGGGGTCTTTACGTCGATCGCCTGCATTCGCCGGTTCGGGATCGGTTGGCAGAGAAGAGACTGATTGATGAAGTCGTAGGGGAATAATCCGCCGCGAAGGGCGGTTGGCGCCAAAAGGATTTTATCGCGCCGATTGCCCGGTTTTAACCGATCCACAGAGCTCGATCCGCTCACCGTAGCCCCGCCGATAGGCGCTGGTCCGGGCAAGAATGGCGGACTGCTCCGATCAGGAGACAGGAACGAGCCCTTTAAAGGCCTCTTCGCAGCGCTTGTTGAGCAGATCCATCAGAACTTCGGCATCGTTCGCGGCGTCGACACAATCGCGCTCTAACGCCTTGCCAAGGGCTTCCTTGAGCCAGTTGCTGGCTACTGGTGAGTTGAGTACATCACGAATCTCGTGGTCAATTTGCGTGCTCATCCTTCCCCCTTGATGATACGGCGCTTTTCGGTACCGCAGATTTTCCCACAAGCACCGATCCGGCAAGCCTCCATTCACGCCTAAATACGGTACCAACCCCGGGGTTGAGTGGGGATGAAACGATCCCATCCATGCTTTTCGGTCTGATGGGTCGCATGAAGCCCCGGCGTCATCTGTGTTCCAACTCCCCGCAAAAAGATTCTTTTCGACTGGCTACGTCCACCCTGCGACCACCGGCGGTATCAGCCAGATGATCCCCACAAGCGCAGGTTTGACCCGGATTTGTAGCCGGATTGCGGCCTTGCAGTTTAGCGATCGTGAGTACTCTCGAATCATGAAAGGCACAAACGCCGAACCAGATCCCTCATAGGAATGAGAACATGACAGAACACGTCGCCACCCTCAAAGACTCCGATATCCCGGCCAGCGAGTACTCCCTCGATTTCGTGCTCGGCTCCATCAAAGGCGCTCTCGAACGTGGGATGAGCGCCAAGGCGCGCGACCTCTGGATGCCATCGGTTAAAGAGATCGACAAGATCCACGTGATGGAGGGTCTGAACGTCCGCGTCAACGACGCCGACTTGCAGGCCCATGTCCGCAAAATTGCGGACAGTATGAAGGTCAACGGCTTCAAAACCTCCAAGCCCCTTGAGGTCTTTGTCGTCGAAAAAGAGGACGGAAGTTCGGTTTGCTATCTGGCCGACGGTCATTGCCGACTGGCAGCATTGCGCATCGCGCTGACCGAAGGCGCAAAAATCCTGAACATTCCGATCGTCACGCTGCCCACCAAGGGCATTGGCTTGCAGGACATCATTGCTGGGCTGTACACCAGCAACACCGGCAGGCCACTGACGACGTTCGAAACCGCACTGGTGTGCAAGCGTCTGGCCGGCTTCAACTGGACTTCGGCACAAATCGGAGAAAAGCTGGGTTTCGGCCCTGAATACGTGGATCAATTGCTCGAAGTCGTTAGCGCTCCTATCAGCATTGTGACGATGATCCAGCAGGGCGAGTGCTCAGTCGGCCTCGCTCTGGACATGCTGCGCAAGCACCGTGGCGGCGCCGTAGATGTGCTCAAGCAAGGTTTGGAAAGCGCCAAGCGAGCCGGCAAAAAGAGCGTCACGAAAAGCTTCATCGCCGGCGCCAGCCTGGAGAAGGTCGTTAAAAAGCAGGCGAAGCCGCTGTATGACGCTGCCAAGAAAGTGATCGCAGACCCAGGTTTTAAGGGCTTGAGCCCTGAGAACCAGACCCTGATGAAAGCGCTGCTCGACGAAATTAGTAACAAGGAAAAAAAGGCTGACGAAAAAGCCAAAGCCATTGAATCAAAGGCTGCTGCCGAAGATGGCGAAGCTGCAGCGTAATACCCGCTCGACCGGCCCCTTAGGGGGCCCGGAATGCTCTTAATCCCCCATGCCTCCCTTTCCCATCGATGCCGCCGTTGAAGGCTTGCATATCCCAGCTTCGTGAGAGCCTTCCTTCAACGCAACTGCAGGAATGCCCTCATGTCTGAACCGCATAACACCCAGCTAACCACCCGCCCCCCTCTCGAGGATTTTGAGCGAGTGGAGAAATTCCAGTCTCTTCAGGCCGGTCAGTACTGGCGCGCAATCGCGGCGATTCCGCAAAAGGCAATCGCCCTCGATTCGGTTCTGCTACTTCAGTCAATCAAGTGGGTCGATAACGCAGCGCACACCATTGTCATGCGCGCGCATCCGTTAAAATTCGGCACTCGCGAGGAAATTGAAATCCCTCAGCCCGATGGCACAGTTCGCAGGACCTATGTGAGCCATGGCACTTATGACTTCTTGCTGAAGGACTTCCTGCTCCAGTTCGAGTACGAACCCGACGCCGATAAAATTCGTGCCGAAGAAACCGCCCGCATACACAGCACGATCCAGCAGTTGCAATCAGAACTGATCGAAGCGCAGTCTAACCCGGACATTCTTGCAAGGGTGGTCGAGGATCAGCTGCGAGAAAAAACCGAAGCCCCGAGTGTGTCAGATACCGCAGGCGGGGCCCTGGTGCTCTTCGCCCCTTCAGTACGACAAGAGATGTCTCAGCTGGCAACCGGCAGCATTGCCAATGCCTTGGGCAGCGGCATCACGTCCGAGAAGGTACAGGCGATGAAAGCAGTCGCTGAGCGCGAGTACCAGGTGGCCACCATCCAGTCACAATGGATTCAGGGCAAGACAGCCGAAATTACTACCGTGGTCAAAAAGCTCACCCCCTTTTTTGAAGAGAAGGCCGCGGCATCACTGGCCAAGACGGAGGATATCCGTTCGTATGTCGCCAAGCTGATCGAGGGCATCGAGTCCCTAGACCTTTATGTCGGAAAATCGGTCGTGGTGCAGACCATCCGCACCGGCAAGCCGGCCGATCCATCCCAGCCGCTGAGTTTTGCTCAGAAGAAATTGATGATGGACGAAGAGTTGGCCGTTTGGGCAGATGTCGACGAAGACTTTGATTTCACCAAGGAAGAGCTGTTCTTTGACGCCCTGCGAAATCACGATGATCTGGTCAATCAGATTTTCCCGACTGAGCGTTGCGTTCTAGTGATGGCAACTACCCGGCGCGACCTTGATTACGGTGATCGCTGGACCAATCAAGCCAAGAACGATGAGAACCGCAAAGTTTTCCTGATGGTTCGCAATGGCGAAAATGTTCATCGTGTGTTCAGTCCCGTCGAAAGTCATTTAGGCACCGGCCGGCTCTTCCCGTCTCGGGATGACCAAGACCGGATTTTTCGTGGCGTAGACGGATCACAGATCAAATTTGAGGACGTGGCCTACACGGCTCATCTGTCCAGCCATGCACGCTACGCCTTGCACTACAAACGATTCCTGCTGCTGATGTGCGGCCTAGACCACCGAGAGAAATTGTTCGGTGAGTTTTACCCAGGGCCGGAATCGCTGCACTTTGTCACCTTGGACTTTCAGGAGAAGTTCTGCCGCTTCATTCATGACGATGACGGTGAAGGCCTGATCGAGACCACCCCTCGGCAGCCGGTTGCAGAATGGATCAAAGAAAAAAACGCTTACCTCTGCTCTGGTAGTAGGGTCCTGTGCTTGTGGCACGAGCTCATGAATCCCGACACTGCCCCTAGCGCCTGTAAGGAACGGCCTGGAGACCATTTTGATCGAGTCTTCAGCCCCTCAAACCCGATCGACCTCAAAATTGTCGCAAGGGTTGCTGATTCGCTCTGCGTGAAAGTTGAGGTGAGCGGTGGCTACGGCTCTAGAGCCCGCAAGTTTGCCTGCAACGTAAATCTCACCTCCTTTGACCGTCGTACCTGGGCATCAGACAGCCTTGCCTTCCTGTGTCTCGATACGGTCGAACCTGAAGAGTTGCGGTGGTACATCCACAACCGTGAGGCTCGCTACAGCCACCTACAGTTCATCCGCTTCTTCAAGCTGGCGCTCGCGCACCTCGAACAAGAGCGAGCAAGTGAGCAGGATGCCCGCAATCGGATGCTGCAGGCGCTTTCCGATGGGGCCATCGCCCACGGCGAAGAAGCGCGCGGAATCATCAGGCAAACGGTAATTGCATGGCGTGCAGCAAACCGTGGCAAGCCACTCCCGCAGTTTGTGGATGGCAAGGCCCCAACGGCGTGGAAAGGCCTCCTCGACCAGATGTACGCGCTGGCCGGGAACGGAATACGTCAAGCCCAGGAGATTGAAGCCTTCGTTCGACAGTCGGGCTACCAGCCGCTAAGGATTGCCCTGACAGGCAACAGCAAATTCGTCGTCTACGCCGCGCCAAAAGACAACGAGCTCGATAATCGACTCGAGCCCCACGCGTGGGTGAACCGCATGATTGTTGAGCACAGCAAGGGCAAACTGGTAGAGAAAAGCCGGCGTTGGGTCATTCTGCGCCAGGTTGATGCCGCCGAGACTTCCCTTCAGGAGTGGAGTGAGATCAAGGAATGGTTGCGAACCTCTGTTTTTGATTCCTACGAGCTCAAGCAAGAGGTTTTGGATGAGGTCATTGACCACGCCAGCGAGCTCAAGGACCTTCTTTGGGGGCAAGATGCGGCATCGCACCGGGTGCTGCTCGAGGATTGGTTCGAACTTCGCAGCGAAATGAGTGAAGAGACCAACATCGTTGCCAGCCCTAACTTGGTGATTCCTGTAGGCGCCTACCTCTATCCCAGCACCAGGAACGTTAACTACATCGGCGCTTGTATTTCAAACCCGTATGGGTGGCTGTACCACAATGCCCCGGATGACAATACCCGAGCTGAAATGCGCCGCCGGTTCATTCGAGCATTTGTCGACAAGGAATATGCGGTCTCACATCATGACCAGCTAATAGCCACCAAATCCCCATGGGCCCTCGCTCAATTATCAGCGGAACACCGACATGAGGGCATGAAACCTCTGTCCGGGGCCTATATGAGACCTATGGGCGGTTCTCATTCTGATCCGCGCCTGGCGACTGCGTACGCGAACTGGATGCGCCGAGATGGCAGAGGTTCTCAGGTTTGGCTTGCAGATGGTTGCGTCGATGAAAACGGGACTCTTCAGCTGGATTCGTTGCTTGGCGTGTCACTGCCAGCTGACTACGATCCGCGCGATGTGCTTGAAGTGCATGCGTCGACGGCTGATGGCAAGGAAGTGCCTTTCGGCAGGTGGTTGGAAATCATTCCTGCAGGTTCTGATTACACGGCAATCAACCGCAATGTTGCAGGGGCAAGTGGTTACTCGTTCACCACCTCCCACTGCGCCTCCCCTGCCGAAGCGCGGGAGTTGGTTCAAAGTAAGGCCAGGGCTGAGGGTGTTGAAGTCAAACCTGCAGAATTGATCGAGGGAGCTCCTCTACCTGCCGAAGGCTGTGAGCGGTGGATCATTCTTCAGCGATCAGAGGGAAACGCCCAAACTATCGCCTGATCGATCACGAACAACTGCCCATATAGAACCGCGCCTGCGGGCTGTGGCCACAGGCGCGGTTTGTGTGGGAGTTACCGTTGAAGCCAGTCTTTCCAGCCAGGGTGCTGCAGAGTAGTTTTAAAAGATTGGGCAACTGCATCGGCATTGCCGGCCTTTAGATATTCCAACTCCACTGTGCAGATTCCTGACTCTGTGTTTATCACTACCGACTCGACCTTGGGATGATCATTTCGGCCCCAGGCGGAGTCTTCGTATTCATACCCCACCTGCGGGGGAATATCTGATTCAAACTCTTTGGCAACAATTTTCGAGACGAGACCTGTTTCAGGAGACGAAAAGGAGATACGTCGAATGAGGGTAAACTTCATGAATAAGCCTTTTTAGATGAGTCGATCGCGCCTGCAGATTACGATCCCGCATATCGGGTGTCCACAGGCGCGGTGACGTCAATCCTGCCCACCTACAAGCCCCCCTATGCCACGTCATGCGATTGCGCGTCGATCTGTCGCCACAACTCGCTTTCGATGAACTCCGCGTACTTCTCGGACAGCTCCGCACAGCCGTTTCGACCAAGATCCGAAGGCCTATCGTTCTCGTCGTAGACCACCCCGGACACCACACGAAACTCAAGCTCCCGATAACCCTGGGCGTCCCAGTCACTGGTCCATGTCCCCGGACTGGGGTCAGCGTTAATCAGATCGGTGACTTCGCACTGAAGCACAAAGCCTTCAAAAGCGACTTCATACACAGTGACCTCCTGAAATGCTTTAGCGTGCCGCCGCGATCACGGAGCGTCGTGAGCATCCGATTCAAGATTGATTTCTGATGCCGGCTTGTCCTCGCGTAGCCCGAGAAACACAGCGTGGCGCACCTTACCGGCCGGGGTAATCTCGGTGAATTTCACTTCACAAACGAGTTGGGGCAGTACCCAAACGGCGGTGATACCCTTGGCCAGTTTGGGCGGTGCCGGAAGTGATGAGCCAGCTTGTTCCAGCGCCGCCAACGCTAGACGCAGGCGTTTGAGCATGCGGTTGTCAAAACCTGAGCGCACGCGACCGGCATACACCAGTTGGCCGTCGTCATTGTGCAGGCCGAGCAGGAGCGAGCCGATGCCGCCGGCGGCGCGGGTGTACCCAAGAATGATGAACTCCTGGCGTGGCGAGCATTTGACCTTGACCCAGTTGCCGTTACGCTCGGAGGCATAAGGGCTGCCGGCTCTCTTGCAGACGATGCCTTCCATCTCTAACGCGCAGATATTGTGCAGCAGGTCGCGAGGATCGACATCCAGGGTGTCGGTTAAACGCACATGCTGCAGCTCCACCCGGTTGAGGAGTTTGCTCAGTCGCAATAGACGTTGCTCGATCGGCAGCGAGCGCAAATCGCGGCCGTTTTCGAACAATAAATCGAACGCAAAAAGGCGCAAGGCATCTGTTTTGCCGCTACTGAAAGCAGACTGCAACGAAGAAAACAGCGGCCGACCATCCTCGTCCTGCACGACTACCTCGCCATCGATCCATGCTGAGCGCACCGGTAGCATAAGCAGCTCGTGGGCGAGCACTGGCATGCGTCTCGTCCAGTCATAGCCATTTTTGGTGAGCAGGGTAACGGCACCCTGGTCGATTCGCGCCATCAGCCTGTAGCCGTCGAGTTTTATTTGATACAGCCAGTCGCCGCCGTCTGGCGGGCGGCTGGCCATGGTCAACAATTGCGGCTTGATCCGCTCAGGGCACGGCAAGATTTTCGGCGAAGCCATGACACCAGTCTCGCAGGCAAGGTCATTAATCTGTGGATTCGTCAGAAGGCCAAAAGGTCATTGTTATTCGACTCTGCTCGCAGATTGCTTTGGCGCGAAAAGCCAATACAGGCCACCAAACTACGCCCAGCCTCAAAACCCGAGCAAAAAAAAGCCCGGACATGCCGGGCCTTCCTTTATTCCATTCAGGTGCAACGACTGGAGCATTACACCTCTTGAGCAACAGATGCCTATAAGTGAAGAAATGGTGTTAAGCCAACTAGAAACCCCATAACCCCAAGAATGCCACCCATCACGCCGAGTCGAGTCGAGAGACGAATCCCAAGATCAGGATGGTTCCAAAACCACTGGTAGACCTCAAAGGTCGACGCGCGCCTGATTTCCAGGTCTACGTCGGTTTTGAATCTGATACCGAGCACATCGACAGCATCGTAATCCAAGGCAACAGCACGCTTGGTAATCGAGATGCCCCCTGGTGTACCCATTGCATACCGAAGAACCCGTGACCCATTTCGTGGATTACAGATGACCACCGCTTCCCGCCGGAAAAACCTTTCACGGTCCAACCGCTTGGAATCGATGTTGCTGTTGTGCAGGCGGACGATGGAGTGTTGCAGACCACAGTCCTCGGGCAGAAGCTGAACGACCGTTTCTACTTTCATCGTCACACCAGCTTTCCGGTTAGACCGGAAATTGCGTGGTGCCCAAGGATGACCGTAGGGGTATAGCGGTAGTGAAACCAAACCACCTCTCCAGTGGTAGCCTCGAAAATCCAGCCTCCTGCAGACTCACGGTGAGCGTGTGCAGCCTCAATGGTTTCAAAGCCGGAAAAAGTTGGTTCTAGCGACATAGTGTGTACCTCCAAATTAAGCTTTGCAGGCACACCCACCCTACCGGGAGAGTGTGCCCGGTAGGCGAAGAACCCGGGCAGAGTTGCCGGGAGGTTGAGACGGGAATCAGGTCCTAAACGGACCAGGAATTCCCAATGGTGCGAATTGCTGGCAGATGGGCCAGCTTCCCTTTTGGTCGCAGTTCATTCTGCAGGCCAAAATCAGATTCTAAGGTAGCTTTGGGCCCGGTTAAAAACAAGCGCTCAAAGCGAGCAAAGGCTCATCTCAGTCAGGCCCACATAGCTTTACTCGTCGTCGAAGTTGTAACTGCCCGGCGCCAGGTTTTCGAAGCGGGTGTATTTACCGATGAATGCCAGTCGCGACGTGCCGATCGGGCCGTTACGTTGTTTGCCGATGATGATCTCGGCGATGCCTTTGTGCTCGGTTTCCGGGTGATACACCTCGTCCCGGTACACGAACATGATGACGTCGGCATCCTGCTCGATCGCTCCGGATTCCCGGAGGTCGGAGTTGATCGGGCGTTTGTTCGGACGTTGCTCCAGGGAGCGGTTGAGCTGGGACAATGCCACCACCGGGCAGTTGAACTCCTTGGCCAGGGCTTTCAAGGAACGGGAGATCTCGGAAATCTCGTTGGTCCGGTTGTCACCGCCCGAGCCCGGGATCTGCATCAATTGAAGGTAGTCGATCATGATCAGGGCAACATCGCCGTGCTCACGCACCAGGCGCCGGGTCCGCGCGCGCATTTCCGAAGGGCTGATACCCGCCGTATCGTCAATGAACAACTTGCGATCGTTCAGCAGGTTGACCGCCGACGTCAGGCGCGGCCAATCGTCGTCATCCAGGCGACCGGCACGGACCTTGGTCTGGTCGATACGGCCGAGGGACGAGAGCATACGCATGATCAGCGATTCACCTGGCATCTCGAGCGAGTACACCAGCACGCACTTGTCGCTGCGTAGCACGGCGTTTTCCACCAGGTTCATCGCAAAGGTGGTTTTACCCATGGACGGACGGCCGGCGACGATGATCAGGTCGGCTGGCTGCAGGCCGCTGGTCTTTTCATCAAGGTCGGTGTAACCGGTGGACAGGCCAGTGATGGCGTTGTCGGTGTTGAACAGGGTGTCGATGCGGTCGATCGCCTTGGTCAGCAGGTCATTCACGCTCACCGGGCCGCCGGTTTTAGGCCGGGCCTCGGCGATCTGGAAAATCTGACGCTCGGCTTCGTCGAGAATCTCTTCAGCGGTGCGGCCTTCCGGGTTGAAGGCGCTGTCGGCAATCTCGGTCGCGATGCCGATCAGCTGCCGCAGCGTTGCCCGCGCGCGGACGATCTGCGCATAGGCCTTGATGTTGGCGACGGACGGCGTGTTTTTCGCCAACTCGCCGAGGTAACCGAGGCCGCCGACCTGCGAAGTCTGACCTTCCTTGTCCAATTGCTCGGCAAGGGTCACGACGTCGATCGGGGAGTTCTGGTCGGCGAGCTTGGCGATCGCGCGGAAGATCAGGCGGTGGTCATGCCGGTAGAAATCGCCGTCGGAGACTTGATCGAGCACGCGTTCCCAGGCGTTGTTGTCCAGCATCAAACCACCGAGCACGGCCTGTTCGGCCTCGATGGAATGCGGTGGGACCTTGAGAGATGCAGTTTGGAGGTCGTATTGCTCAGGAGCGGACAATTCGTTCAT
>NZ_CM174502.1:5250000-5842423 GCF_057839965.1 Pseudomonas sp. KH_024_B2 | reverse complement strand
GGATATCCCCTAAGTTGAAAGCCGGTGAGGCAAAAACAATCGCCATTGTAGCGACCAGACGCACACTTATCCACATGTAGGTTGCTGACAGCGCATGAAGAATCAACGCCTTAACCGAAAAAAACACGACCAATGGTATGTGGATAAGCTCTGTGGATAAGCCCACTTAAGCTCGTTGTACAAGTGGGGGGTAAACCCGGTGGATAACCTGCCTGTGGATAACATGGTATTCCATACACAGCTTATCCGACAGCGCAGCACAGGCTGAACACCGTTTTCCAGCATGGTTGTCATTCTCTGTACAGTGCGTACTAGAAGGGCTTAAGGTACTTATCCACAGAAGATGGCGACCCTAGCTTTTATAAGCATTACAGAAAAGCTTTAAATAATTCCCTTCTTTATTTCTATATCTAGCCATCCTCTGTCTGACGGCCAAACCCCTCAGATATCTAATTGAAGGAAAAGCTGGTTGGAAATTGACCTAGAGGCTTGCTTTCTCTAGAATCGCCGGTCTCTTAAAACGGGGGCCATTCCGGCCCGTTGTGGACGAACCAGGTAACACGACATGAAACGTACTTTCCAACCAAGCACCATCAAACGCGCCCGTACTCACGGCTTCCGTGCTCGCATGGCTACCAAAAACGGCCGTGCAGTCCTGTCGCGTCGCCGCGCCAAAGGTCGTGCGCGTCTGGCAGTTTGATAATCCGGTACTGGTGGTGAGTCAGGACTTCAGTCGGGAAAAGCGTCTGCTTACACCCCGGCATTTCAAGGCAGTCTTTGACTCCCCCACCGGCAAGGTTCCGGGGAAAAATCTCCTGCTCCTTGCGCGCAACAACGATCTCGACCACCCCCGTCTGGGGTTAGTGATCGGCAAGAAGAGCGTAAAGCTCTCCGTTGAGCGCAATCGCCTCAAACGTCTGATGCGCGAATCGTTTCGCCTCCACCAGGATTCTCTGGTCGGTTGGGACATCGTTATCGTCGCGCGCAAAGGTTTGGGTGACGTAGAAAACCCCGAATTGATTCAGCATTTCGGCAAACTCTGGAAGCGTCTGGCACGCAGCAAGCCGGTACCAGCAGTCAAAACCGAAACTGTAGGGGTAGACAGTCCCGATGCGTAAACTGGCGCTCGTTCCGATCCAGTTTTATCGCTATGCCATTAGTCCCCTGATGGCCAGTCACTGTCGTTTCTACCCCAGTTGTTCCTGCTACGCGTATGAAGCCATAGAAAATCATGGCCTTCTGCGCGGTGGCTGGCTGGCCTTTCGTCGTTTAGGTCGCTGTCATCCGTGGAATCCCGGTGGTTATGACCCGGTTCCATCTATCCCTACCTCCCGTTCTTCTTCGATGGCCGAGTAATCATGGATATTAAACGCACGATCCTGATCGTCGCCCTGGCAATCGTGTCCTACGTTATGGTTCTTAAATGGAACCAGGACTATGGTCAGGCTGCCCTGCCGACTCAGAATGTCGCCGCCAGTACTACCGCACCGGGCCTACCGGAAACGGCAACGGGTAATACCGCTTCCGTTAGTGACGACATTCCACGCGCAGCAAGCGATACCAGTGCACCTGCCGAAGCGCCAGTCGCTGTAAGCAAAGATCTCATCCAGATCAAATCGGATGTGCTCGACCTGGCTGTCGATCCACAAGGTGGTGATATCGCCCAGCTGAAGCTGCCGCTTTATCCTCGTCGCCAGGATCACCCGGAGATTCCGTTCCAGCTGTTCGATAACGGCAATGAACGGACTTATCTGGCCCAGAGCGGTCTGATCGGCACCAACGGCCCGGACGCAAGTCCTGCCGGTCGTCCGGTTTTCTCTTCGGAGAAGAAGATTTATCAACTGGCTGACGGTCAGGACCAATTGGTCGTAGACCTGAAGTTCAGCAAGGACGGCGTCAATTACATCAAGCGCTTCACCTTGAAGCGTGGTCTGTATGACGTAGGCGTTTCGTACGTCATCGACAACCAGAGCGCTCAGCCATGGTCCGGTGCAATGTTCGCGCAATTGAAGCGTGACGCCAGTTCCGATCCTTCTTCCAGCACTGCCACTGGCACCGCGACTTACCTGGGCGCCGCCCTGTGGACAAGTGCCGAGCCGTACAAGAAAGTGTCGATGGGCGACATGGACAAGGCTTCGCTGAAAGAAACCGTTCAGGGTGGTTGGGTTGCCTGGTTGCAACACTACTTCGTGACCGCGTGGATTCCGACGAAGGGCGAAAACAACATCGTCCAGACCCGTAAAGACAGCAAAGGTAACTACATCATTGGTTACACCGGCCCGGCATTGACCGTTGCACCGGGTGCCAAAGCTGAAACCACTGCCACTCTTTACGCCGGTCCGAAAAGTCAGGCGGTCCTGAAAGAGTTGTCCCCAGGTCTGGAACTGACCGTCGACTACGGCATTCTGTGGTTCATTGCCCAACCGATCTTCTGGTTGCTGCAAAATATCCACGCGCTGGTCGGTAACTGGGGCTGGTCGATCATTTTCCTGACCATGCTGATCAAAGGGATCTTCTTCCCATTGTCGGCAGCCAGCTACAAATCCATGGCTCGCATGCGTGCAGTAGCGCCGAAACTGGCGGCTCTGAAAGAGCAACATGGCGACGATCGGCAGAAAATGTCGCAGTCGATGATGGAGTTGTACAAGAAAGAGAAGATCAACCCGCTGGGTGGATGCTTGCCGATTCTTGTGCAAATGCCGGTTTTCCTCTCGCTGTACTGGGTTCTCCTGGAAAGCGTGGAAATGCGTCAGGCACCTTTCATGCTGTGGATTACTGACCTGTCGATCAAGGATCCGTTCTTCATTCTGCCGATCATCATGGGCGCAACCATGTTCATCCAGCAGCAGTTGAACCCGACTCCTCCGGATCCGATGCAGGCCAAAGTGATGAAAATGATGCCAATCATCTTCACCTTCTTCTTCCTGTGGTTCCCGGCTGGTCTGGTGCTGTACTGGGTAGTGAACAACGTTTTGTCGATCGCCCAACAGTGGTACATCACCCGTAAGATCGAAGCCGCTACCAAAAATGCCGCTGCGTAACTTACTCTGTTGATAACCACTCAAAACGCCCCCTAGTGGGGCGTTTTGCTATCTGTCACTTTTGTCTGGATATTGGGTTATGAGCGTCCCTCGTGAAACCATTGCCGCCGTCGCTACCGCTCAGGGTCGTGGCGGTGTGGGCATCGTCCGTATCTCCGGTCCGCTCGCAAGCATTGCCGCGAAAGCTTTCAGCGGCCGTGAACTGAAGCCGCGTTTTGCCCATTACGGTCCGTTCCTCAGTGAGCAGGACGACGTTCTGGATGAAGGGATTGCCCTTTATTTTCCGGGGCCGAATTCATTTACCGGCGAAGACGTGCTCGAACTTCAGGGCCACGGTGGCCCGGTCGTACTCGACATGTTGCTGCAGCGCTGTCTGCAATTAGGCTGTCGTCTGGCACGCCCGGGTGAGTTCAGTGAGCGCGCCTTTCTCAACGACAAACTCGACCTGGCCCAGGCCGAAGCCATCGCTGACCTGATTGAAGCCAGTTCTACACAGGCGGCGCGCAATGCCTTGCGTTCGTTGCAGGGCGCGTTTTCGCAGCGTGTGCATAACCTCACCGAGCAACTGATCAGCCTGCGCATCTACGTCGAAGCGGCGATCGACTTTCCGGAAGAGGAGATCGACTTCCTTGCCGATGGCCATGTACTGAAGATGCTCGATACCGTGCGTGACGAGTTATCCACCGTGCTGCGTGAAGCCGGACAGGGCGCGTTGCTGCGTGACGGCATGACGGTGGTGATCGCCGGTCGGCCAAATGCCGGAAAATCCAGCCTGCTCAATGCCCTGGCCGGGCGCGAAGCGGCGATTGTCACGGAAATTGCCGGGACCACCCGGGATATCCTCCGCGAACATATCCACATTGATGGCATGCCACTGCATGTGGTCGACACCGCCGGGTTGCGCGATACCGATGACCAGGTCGAAAAGATTGGCGTCGAGCGAGCTCTCAAGGCTATTGGTGAGGCAGATCGGATCTTGCTGGTCGTCGATGCCACGGCCCCCGAAGCCCTCGATCCGTTTTCGCTGTGGCCAGAGTTCCTGGAGCTGCGCCCGGATCCGGCAAAAGTGACCTTGATCCGCAATAAGGCCGACCTGACGGGCGAAGCGATCGCGCTGGAAGTCAGTGAGGATGGCCACGTGACGATCAGCCTGAGCGCCAGGTCCGCCGGCGAAGGCCTGGAACTATTGCGTGATCATCTCAAAGCCTGCATGGGTTATGAACAGACCTCTGAAAGTAGCTTCAGTGCTCGCAGGCGACACCTGGAAGCCTTGCGCCATGCGAGTACCTCACTCGAGCACGGTCGGGCGCAACTGACCCTTGCCGGCGCTGGTGAGCTGCTGGCCGAAGATTTGCGCCAGGCACAGCAGTCTTTGGGGGAGATTACTGGTGCATTCAGCTCCGATGATCTGCTGGGCCGTATCTTTTCCAGCTTCTGCATCGGCAAATAACGCTTCATTTCTCCACAGACAGGCCATCGGCGCCTGTCTGTTTCCCTTCTTTCTGACTCCCTTTCTCAACGGCTGAGTGGAATTTCTCCGCGTCGGCGGCTTTTCCGTGGGCGCGATTTGCCTTGCGATTTGCCTTGATAGCCGCTTTTCTGTGGATTAAGCCCTGTGAATAACTGCCCTTGGGCTCAGTTGATAACAGGGCCTGAAAACTGAGGAAAACCTCGCTTGTGGATAACCATCACTTTTACCCACAGGCTCACACCGGTTATCCAAGGGCCTCATTGCCACATGACCACAGACTTTTGATTCTCTGTACACATTGAAAATAAAGGGCTGTAGGAATCTATCCACAGAAAACAGGCTCAGTATAAATAAACATAAAAACAAAGATTTAATAAATCTCTCTCTTTTAATTTCTATTATCTGTGATTCATCCACAGCTGGTTAAATTTTGTGCAAAGGGTTCTTAAAGAAGGTCGAAGTCCCTATACTTGCCGGTCTATCCGAATAACCCATAGAAGCAGGCACGAGGTGCGTGGTGGATTTCCCTTCCCGTTTTGAAGTGATCGTCATCGGCGGCGGTCATGCCGGTACCGAGGCTGCACTTGCGTCAGCACGCATGGGGGCAAAAACCCTGCTGCTTACGCATAACGTGGAAACCCTCGGGCAAATGAGCTGCAACCCCGCGATTGGCGGGATTGGCAAAAGTCATCTGGTCAAAGAAATCGATGCCCTTGGCGGCGCGATGGCCATGGCTACCGATAAAGGTGGCATTCAATTTCGCGTGCTGAATAGCCGCAAAGGCCCAGCCGTGCGCGCTACGCGTGCTCAAGCCGACCGGGTTTTGTACAAAGCGGCTGTCCGCGAGATTCTTGAAAACCAGCCCAACCTGTGGATATTTCAACAAGCCTGCGATGACCTGATCGTTGAACAGGATCAAGTCCGCGGCGTTGTGACCCAGATGGGCCTGCGAATTCTTGCCGACTCGGTGGTATTGACCACCGGGACCTTCCTCGGTGGACTTATCCACATCGGGATGCAGAACTATTCCGGCGGCCGTGCGGGTGATCCACCTTCGATCGCCCTGGCACAGCGTCTGCGCGAATTGCCGTTACGGGTTGGTCGCCTGAAAACCGGTACTCCACCGCGTATCGATGGTCGTTCCGTGGATTTTTCGGTGATGACTGAGCAACCGGGCGATACGCCGATCCCGGTCATGTCGTTCCTCGGTTCCAAGGAACAGCACCCAGCGCAAGTCAGTTGCTGGATTACCCATACCAACGCCCGAACCCACGAAATCATTGCTGCGAACCTCGATCGTTCGCCGATGTATTCCGGGGTGATCGAAGGCATCGGCCCGCGTTACTGCCCGTCGATCGAAGACAAGATCCATCGCTTTGCCGACAAGGAAAGCCATCAGGTCTTCATCGAACCGGAAGGTCTGACGACCCACGAGCTGTATCCGAACGGGATCTCCACATCCTTGCCGTTCGACGTGCAAATCCAGATCGTTCAGTCGATTCGCGGGATGGAAAACGCACACATCGTTCGTCCTGGCTATGCCATCGAATACGATTACTTCGATCCGCGTGATCTGAAGTACAGCCTGGAAACCAAGGTGATTGGCGGCTTGTTCTTTGCCGGACAAATCAACGGCACCACCGGTTACGAAGAAGCCGGCGCCCAGGGTTTGCTGGCCGGAGCCAACGCCGCACTGCGCGCCCAAGGCAAAGACAGCTGGTGCCCGCGTCGGGATGAAGCGTACATCGGGGTGTTGGTCGACGACCTGATTACCCTCGGTACCCAGGAACCGTACCGGATGTTCACTTCCCGGGCCGAATACCGGCTGATCCTGCGTGAAGACAATGCCGATCTGCGTCTGACCGAAAAAGGCCGAGAATTGGGTCTGGTGGATGACACGCGTTGGGCTGCGTTCTGCAAAAAACGCGAAAGCATCGAGCTGGAAGAACAGCGCCTGAAAAGCACCTGGGTTCGTCCGGGCACCGAGCAGGGCGACGCGATCGCTGAAAAATTCGGCACGCCACTGACTCACGAATACAACCTGTTGAACCTGCTGACACGTCCGGAAATCGACTACGCTGGTCTGATTGCGATCACTGGCGACGGCGCCGAAGATCCGCAAGTTGCCGAACAAGTCGAAATCAAGACCAAGTACGCCGGCTACATCGATCGCCAGCAGGACGAGATTGCTCGTCTGCGGGCCAGCGAAGATACGAAATTGCCTGTGGATATCGATTACACGAACATCTCCGGTCTCTCGAAAGAGATTCAGAGCAAGCTCGGTGCGACCCGTCCAGAAACCCTGGGCCAGGCTTCACGTATCCCCGGCGTCACCCCGGCAGCGATTTCCCTGTTGATGATTCATTTGAAAAAACGCGGCGCGGGCCGTCAGTTGGAGCAAAGCGCTTGAGTTCGTTGGTTACCTCGCAACACGCCGAAGAGTTATCCACAGGTGCGCGCCAGCTCGGTGTCACCCTGACAGAAAGCCAGCACGCGCAATTGCTGGCTTATCTGGCCCTGTTGATAAAGTGGAACAAGGCTTACAACCTCACCGCAGTGCGCGATCCGGACGAAATGGTCTCGCGGCATTTGCTCGACAGTCTGAGCGTCATGTCCTTCATCGAGAATGGGCGTTGGCTGGATGTTGGCAGTGGCGGCGGCATGCCGGGAATTCCTTTGGCGATCCTGTTTCCCGACTCGCAAGTGACGGTTCTGGACAGCAACGGCAAGAAAACCCGCTTCCTGACCCAGGTCAAACTCGAACTCAAACTGGATAACCTGCAAGTTATCCACAGTCGCGTCGAAACTTTCCAGCCTGAGCTGCCATTCAACGGGATCGTGTCCCGGGCATTCAGCAGCATGGAGAACTTCAGCAACTGGACCCGCCATCTTGGCGACCGCGATACCCGTTGGCTGGCAATGAAGGGCGTTCATCCTGCTGATGAGCTGGTAGCATTGCCGGCAGACTTCCACCTCGATAGCGAACACGCCTTGGCCGTACCCGGTTGCCAAGGCCAACGCCATCTGCTGATACTGCGCCGCACGGCATGATTGGGAACACAAGCAAGAATGGCTAAGGTATTCGCGATAGCGAACCAAAAGGGCGGTGTGGGTAAGACCACCACCTGCATCAACCTCGCAGCATCGCTGGTCGCTACCAAGCGCCGGGTGCTGTTGATCGATCTTGATCCACAGGGCAACGCCACCATGGGTAGCGGTGTGGATAAACACGGCCTGGAAAATTCGGTCTACGACCTGCTGATCGGCGAATGTGATCTGGCTCAGGCCATGCACTATTCCGAACACGGTGGTTACCAGTTGCTGCCGGCCAACCGCGATCTGACGGCGGCAGAAGTCGTTCTGCTGGAAATGCAGATGAAAGAAAGCCGTCTGCGCAGCGCTCTGGCGCCAATCCGCGAAAACTACGATTACATTTTGATCGACTGCCCGCCGTCGCTGTCGATGCTCACGCTCAACGCGCTGGTTGCGGCCGACGGGGTAATCATCCCCATGCAGTGCGAGTACTTCGCGCTCGAAGGTTTGAGCGACCTGGTGGATAACATCAAGCGCATCGCTGAGTTGCTGAACCCGAACCTGAAAATCGAAGGCCTGTTGCGGACCATGTACGACCCGCGCCTGAGCCTGATGAATGATGTGTCGGCGCAGCTCAAGGAACACTTCGGCGAGCAACTGTATGACACCGTGATTCCGCGCAACATCCGCTTGGCCGAAGCACCCAGTTATGGCATGCCGGCGTTGGCCTACGACAAATCATCGCGGGGCGCTATTGCCTATCTGGCATTGGCGGGCGAGATGGTTCGTCGTCAACGCAAAAATTCACGCACCGCCGCTGCTCAGGCAACTTAAGGAATCCCCATGGCCGTCAAGAAACGAGGTCTCGGACGTGGACTGGATGCACTGCTGAGTGGTCCGACCGTCAGCTCGCTGGAAGAGCTGGCGGTGCAGGCCGATCAGCGTGAGCTGCAGCACCTGCCGCTGGACCTGATTCAACGTGGCAAGTACCAGCCACGTCGAGACATGGACCCGCAGGCGCTGGAAGAACTGGCTCAGTCGATCAAGGCCCAGGGTGTGATGCAGCCGATTGTGGTGCGTCCGATCGGTGCGGGTCGCTTTGAAATCATTGCTGGCGAACGCCGCTGGCGTGCCAGTCAGCAAGCTGGCCAGGAAACCATCCCGGCCATGGTCCGCGATGTGCCGGATGAAACCGCCATCGCCATGGCGCTGATCGAGAACATCCAGCGCGAAGACCTCAACCCTATCGAGGAAGCGGTCGCCCTGCAGCGCTTGCAGCAGGAATTCCAGCTGACTCAGCAACAAGTGGCCGAGGCGGTGGGCAAGTCCCGCGTGACCGTGGCCAACTTGCTGCGACTGATCGCTTTGCCTGAAGTGATCAAGACCATGCTGTCCCACGGTGACCTGGAAATGGGTCATGCACGTGCTTTGCTTGGTTTGCCGGAAAATCAACAGGTTGAAGGGGCGCGACACGTTGTCGCACGGGGGCTGACTGTACGCCAGACTGAAGCACTGGTTCGTCAGTGGTTGAGTGGCAAACATGAGCCTGCCGAACCGGCCAAACCCGACCCGGATATCGCTCGCCTCGAACAGCGTCTGGCTGAGCGCTTGGGCTCTGCCGTGCAGATCCGCCACGGTAAGAAGGGCAAGGGACAATTGGTCATCGGTTATAACTCTCTCGATGAGTTGCAAGGCGTTCTCGCACACATCCGCTGAAACAATTCCATTTGTAGCTGCCGTTAGAAATCACTACCTGGCAGTTGAATAGGGGCAGAACCGCACCTATACTCTGCGCGCATTTTGTCGGCACAAATTATGCCAGGTTATTGAGTTCTGGCAGCCGATCATTGGGGAGCAATAACGATGGAAAGCCGCACGCCAAACCGCTTGCCGTTCCATCGCCTGGCCGTTTTTCCGGTGCTACTGGCTCAATTTGTCGTTTTGGTACTGGCCGCTCTGGCGCTCTGGTACTGGCATGGAGTCGTAGCCGGGTACTCGGGACTCTGCGGAGGCCTGATAGCCTTGCTGCCCAATGCGTATTTCGCTCACAGGGCATTTCGGTTTTCCGGCGCCCGGGCAGCTCAAGCCATCGTCCGGTCTTTTTATGCCGGCGAGGCGGGCAAACTGATTTTGACGGCAGTGCTGTTTGCACTGACGTTTGCAGGTGTGAAGCCATTGGCGCCACTAGCTGTATTTGGCGTCTTCGTGCTGACCCAACTGGTCAGCTGGTTCGCACCCCTGCTTATGAAAACAAGACTTTCGAGACCTTAGGGCGTTTGAGGCAACCATGGCAGCAGAAACCGCTTCGGGCTATATCCAGCACCACTTGCAGAACCTGACTTTCGGTCAGCTACCTAACGGTGGCTGGGGCTTTGCCCATACCGCAGCAGAGGCCAAAGAAATGGGCTTCTGGGCATTCCACGTCGATACCCTCGGCTGGTCTGTTTCGTTGGGTCTGATCTTCGTTCTTCTTTTCCGCATGGCGGCAAAGAAGGCGACTTCAGGTCAACCAGGTGCTTTGCAAAACTTCGTTGAAGTTCTGATCGAGTTCGTCGACGGCAGTGTGAAAGACACCTTTCACGGCCGTAACCCGTTGATCGCGCCATTGGCCCTGACGATTTTTGTCTGGGTATTCCTGATGAACGCCGTCGACCTGGTACCGGTCGACTGGATTCCGAAGGTGGCTGCCATCGTGACCGGCGACCCGCATCTGGTCTTCCGTGCCGTTCCGACCACTGACCCGAACGCGACCCTGGGCATGTCCCTGTCGGTCTTCGCGCTGATCATTTTCTACAGCATCAAGGTCAAGGGTATCGGCGGTTTCATCGGCGAACTGACCCTGCACCCGTTCGGCAGCAAGAACATTTTCCTGCAAGCCCTGCTGATTCCGGTGAACTTCCTGCTTGAATTCGTGACGCTGGTTGCCAAACCAATCTCTCTGGCACTGCGTCTGTTCGGCAACATGTACGCTGGCGAGCTGGTGTTCATCCTGATCGCCGTGATGTTCGGCAGCGGCCTGCTCTGGCTCAGCGGCCTGGGCGTGGTGCTGCAATGGGCGTGGGCTGTGTTCCACATCCTGATCATCACCCTGCAAGCGTTTATCTTCATGATGCTGAGCATTGTCTACCTGTCGATGGCGCACGAAGAGAACCATTAAGACCAGTCTCGACTAGTCTGATGTCCCTCTCGGTCAAACGAGAGGGTGCCCGAACAGGGCTATGAAACGATTTGTTTTACCGCTTTAAAATCTAAAAAACCTAAACCATACGACGTAAAAGTCGGGAGGAAAGATGGAAACTGTAGTTGGTCTAACCGCTATCGCTGTTGCACTGTTGATCGGCCTGGGCGCACTGGGTACCGCAATTGGTTTCGGCCTGTTGGGCGGCAAGTTCCTGGAAGGCGCAGCGCGTCAGCCAGAAATGGTTCCAATGCTGCAAGTCAAAATGTTCATCGTTGCCGGCCTGCTCGACGCCGTAACCATGATCGGCGTTGGTATCGCTCTGTTCTTCACCTTCGCGAACCCCTTCGTTGGTCAACTCGCTGGCTAATCACTCGAATTTTCGAGTTGATTAGGGTGATGGACAACGAACGAGCGAGGTGTTGGCGTGAACATTAATGCAACCCTGATTGGCCAGTCCGTTGCGTTCTTCATTTTTGTACTGTTTTGCATGAAGTTCGTGTGGCCTCCGGTCATCGCGGCTTTGCACGAACGTCAGAAGAAGATCGCGGATGGACTGGACGCTGCCAGCCGTGCAGCTCGCGACCTGGAGTTGGCCCAAGAGAAAGCGGGTCATCAACTGCGCGATGCTAAAGCACAGGCAGCTGAAATCATTGAGCAAGCCAAGAAACGCGGTAACCAGATCGTTGAAGAGGCTGTTGAAAAAGCCCGTATCGACGCTGACCGTGTGAAGGTCCAGGCTCAGGCCGAGATCGAGCAGGAACTGAATGGTGTCAAAGATGCGCTGCGTGCCCAACTGGGTGCTCTGGCCGTCGGCGGTGCCGAGAAGATCCTGGGTGCCACAATCGATCAAAACGCGCACGCGGAGCTGGTTAACAAACTGGCTGCTGAAATTTAAGCGAGGGCGATCATGGCAGAATTGACCACGTTGGCCCGACCTTACGCTAAGGCAGCCTTCGAGCACGCCCAGTCCCACCAGCAGCTGGCCTCTTGGTCAGCCATGCTCGGCCTGGCTGCAGCAGTGTCGCAAGACGACACTATGCAGCGCGTGTTCAAGGCCCCGCGACTGACGAGCGCAGATAAGGCCACCGCGTTTATCGACGCGTGTGGCGACAAGTTTGATGTGAAAGTGCAGAACTTCATTCACGTCATTGCCGAAAACGACCGTCTCCCGCTTCTGCCGGAGATCGCCGCTCTGTTCGACCTGTACAAGGCCGAACAAGAGAAATCGGTAGACGTTGAAGTCACCAGTGCTTTTGCATTGAACCAAGAACAGCAAGACAAACTCGCCAAGGTTCTCAGTGCACGACTCGACCGGGAAGTGCGCCTGCAAGTTGCGGAAGATTCATCCCTTATTGGGGGTGTTGTCATTCGCGCCGGCGACCTGGTTATCGATGGCTCGATTCGCGGCAAACTCGCGAAACTTGCCGAAGCATTGAAATCTTGAGTTTGAAGGGGCAGCAGAGCAATGCAGCAACTCAATCCTTCCGAAATAAGTGAAATTATCAAGGGCCGCATCGACAAGCTCGATGTGACCTCCCAAGCCCGTAACGAAGGCACTGTCGTCAGCGTATCTGACGGTATCGTGCGGATTCACGGTCTGGCCGACGTAATGTACGGCGAGATGATCGAGTTTCCGGGCGGCGTCTTCGGTATGGCTCTCAACCTGGAGCAAGACTCTGTAGGTGCCGTTGTATTGGGCGCTTACCAGTCTCTGGCTGAAGGCATGAGCGCCAAGTGCACTGGCCGCATCCTCGAAGTTCCGGTTGGTAAGGAACTGCTGGGTCGCGTAGTCGACGCACTGGGTAACCCGGTTGACGGCAAAGGTCCGCTGAACAACACCGAGACCGATGCGGTCGAGAAAGTTGCTCCAGGCGTGATCTGGCGTAAGTCGGTAGACCAGCCTGTACAGACTGGCTACAAGGCTGTCGATGCCATGATTCCTGTCGGCCGTGGCCAGCGCGAGCTGATCATCGGTGACCGTCAGATCGGTAAAACCGCTCTGGCGATCGACGCGATCATCAACCAGAAAGACAGCGGCATCTTCTGCGTCTACGTAGCAATCGGTCAGAAACAATCGACCATCGCCAACGTGGTTCGCAAGCTGGAAGAAAACGGCGCCCTGGCAAACACCATCGTCGTGGCTGCCAGTGCTTCCGAATCTCCTGCGCTGCAATTCCTGGCACCGTACTCCGGTTGCACCATGGGCGAATACTTCCGCGACCGCGGTGAAGACGCGCTGATCGTTTATGACGATCTGTCCAAGCAAGCAGTGGCTTACCGCCAGATTTCCCTGCTGCTGCGCCGTCCACCAGGCCGTGAAGCTTACCCAGGCGACGTGTTCTATCTCCACTCCCGTCTGCTGGAGCGCGCATCCCGCGTTTCGGAAGAGTACGTAGAGAAGTTCACCAACGGCGCAGTGACCGGCAAAACCGGTTCCCTGACCGCATTGCCGATCATCGAAACCCAGGCTGGCGACGTTTCCGCGTTCGTTCCGACCAACGTGATTTCCATCACCGACGGTCAGATCTTCCTGGAATCGGCCATGTTCAACTCCGGCATTCGTCCGGCTGTGAACGCCGGTGTTTCGGTATCCCGTGTGGGTGGTGCCGCTCAGACCAAGATCATCAAGAAGCTTTCCGGTGGTATCCGTACCGCTCTGGCTCAGTACCGTGAACTGGCGGCATTCGCCCAGTTCGCTTCTGACCTGGACGAAGCGACCCGTAAGCAGCTTGAGCATGGTCAGCGCGTTACCGAGCTGATGAAGCAGAAGCAATACGCCCCAATGTCGATCGCTGACATGGCGTTGTCGCTGTATGCCGCTGAGCGTGGGTTCCTGACTGACGTCGAAATCACCAAGGTCGGCAGCTTTGAACAAGCGCTGATTGCTTACTTCAACCGCGATCACGCCGATTTGATGGCGAAGATCAACGTGAAGGGTGACTTCAATGACGAAATCGACGCTGGCATGAAAGCCGGTGTCGAGAAGTTCAAGGCCACCCAAACCTGGTAAGCCGCAGCGGGAGCCGCAAGGCTCCCGCTTGCTAACCTGATAGGTGTTACATGGCAGGCGCAAAAGAGATTCGCAGTAAGATTGCGAGCATCAAAAGCACGCAAAAGATCACCAGCGCCATGGAAAAAGTGGCGGTCAGCAAAATGCGCAGGGCACAAATGCGTATGGCTGCTAGCCGTCCTTACGCGGAGCGCATCCGCCAGGTTATCGGTCATCTGGCCAACGCCAACCCGGAATATCGCCACCCGTTCATGATCGACCGTGAAGTAAAGCGCGTCGGTTATGTTGTCGTGAGCAGTGACCGTGGTTTGTGCGGTGGTTTGAACACCAACCTGTTCAAGGCTTTGGTCAAGGACATGGCGGTAAACCGCGATCGCGGCGTAGAGATCGATCTGTGCGTGGTCGGTAGCAAAGGTGCGGCATTTTTCCGCAACTTCGGCGGTAACGTCGTCGCTGCTATCAGCCACCTGGGTGAAGAGCCGTCGATCAATGATCTGATCGGCAGCGTCAAGGTGATGCTGGATGCCTATCTGGACGGCCGTATTGACCGCCTGTCCGTGGTATCCAACAAGTTCATCAATACCATGACGCAACAGCCGACGGTGGAACAGTTGGTTCCGCTGGTGGCGACCCAGGATCAGAAACTCAAGCACCACTGGGACTATCTCTACGAACCGGACGCCAAAGAGCTGCTTGACGGCTTGATGGTCCGCTATGTGGAGTCGCAGGTGTACCAGGCGGTGGTCGAGAACAACGCAGCTGAACAAGCCGCGCGGATGATCGCAATGAAGAACGCTACCGACAACGCCGGTGATTTGATCAGCGATTTGCAGCTGATCTACAACAAGGCGCGTCAGGCTGCGATCACCCAAGAGATCTCGGAAATCGTCGGCGGCGCTGCCGCGGTTTAACGGTTCAAATATTCAGAGGATCCAGCTATGAGTAGCGGACGTATCGTTCAAATCATCGGCGCCGTTATCGACGTGGAATTTCCACGCGACAGCGTACCGAGCATCTACAACGCGCTGAAAGTACAAAGCGCGGCCGAAACCACCCTGGAAGTTCAGCAGCAGCTGGGCGACGGCGTGGTTCGTACCATTGCGATGGGTTCCACCGAAGGCTTGAAGCGCGGTCTGGAAGTCACCGACTCTGGCGCTGCCATCTCCGTACCGGTCGGTAAAGCGACTCTGGGCCGGATCATGGACGTACTGGGCAACCCGATCGACGAAGCTGGTCCGATCGACACCGAAGAGCGCTGGGGCATTCACCGTCCTGCGCCAACCTTCGCTGAACAAGCGGGCGGTAACGACCTGCTGGAAACCGGCATCAAGGTTATCGACCTGGTTTGCCCGTTCGCCAAGGGCGGTAAAGTCGGTCTGTTCGGTGGTGCCGGTGTAGGCAAAACCGTAAACATGATGGAACTGATCCGTAACATCGCCATCGAGCACAGCGGTTATTCCGTGTTCGCCGGTGTGGGTGAGCGTACTCGTGAGGGTAACGACTTCTACCACGAGATGAAGGATTCCAACGTTCTGGACAAAGTGGCACTGGTTTACGGTCAGATGAACGAGCCGCCGGGTAACCGTCTGCGCGTAGCACTGACCGGCCTGACCATGGCCGAGAAGTTCCGTGACGAAGGTAACGACGTTCTGCTGTTCGTCGACAACATCTATCGTTACACCCTCGCCGGTACTGAAGTATCCGCACTGCTGGGCCGTATGCCTTCTGCAGTAGGTTACCAGCCTACCCTGGCTGAAGAGATGGGCGTGCTGCAAGAGCGCATCACTTCTACCAAGGAAGGTTCGATCACTTCGATCCAGGCGGTATACGTACCTGCGGATGACTTGACCGACCCGTCGCCAGCGACCACCTTCGCCCACTTGGACGCCACCGTCGTTCTGTCCCGTGACATCGCTTCCCTGGGTATCTACCCAGCGGTCGATCCACTCGACTCGACTTCGCGCCAGCTGGATCCGAACGTAATCGGCCAGGACCACTACGACACCGCTCGCGGCGTCCAGTACGTTCTGCAACGTTACAAAGAGCTGAAGGACATCATCGCGATCCTGGGTATGGACGAGCTGTCGGAAGCCGACAAGCAGTTGGTAAACCGTGCTCGTAAGATCCAGCGCTTCTTGTCGCAGCCGTTCTTCGTGGCTGAAGTCTTCACCGGTGCTTCGGGTAAATACGTTTCCCTGAAAGACACCATTGCTGGCTTCAAAGGCATCCTCAACGGTGACTACGACCACCTGCCAGAACAAGCGTTCTACATGGTCGGCAGCATCGAAGAAGCGATCGAGAAAGCCAAAAAACTGTAATCCCGGCGCCCGGTAACGGGCGCTAATCAGGTTGAGGCAAGCAGATGGCTATGACAGTCCATTGCGATATCGTCAGCGCGGAAGGAGAAATCTTTTCCGGTCTGGTCGAGATGGTGGTCGCGCACGGCAGCCTGGGTGATCTTGGTATCGCTCTAGGTCACGCTCCGCTGATCACTGAACTGAAGCCGGGCCCGATCCGCCTGATCAAGCAGGGTGGGGAAACCGAGGTGTTTTACATCTCCGGTGGTTACCTCGAGGTTCAGCCGAACATGGTCAAGGTTCTTGCCGACACCGTGCAACGTGCTGCCGACCTGGACGAAGCCTCCGCTCAGGAAGCCGTTAAGGCTGCTGAGAAGGCCTTGCATGACAGAGGCGCCGAGTTCGACTACGGTTCCGCTGCCGCACGTCTGGCCGAGGCTGCAGCTCAGCTGCGCACCGTCCAGCAGATCCGCAAGAAGTTCGGCGGCTAAGCCGCAAAGCTTTCTTGTGTGATTGATTAAAAAGGGTAGCCTCGGCTACCCTTTTTCTTTTTCCGCAATTCACTTCTTGGTCGCAACCGCTGACCACCCAGGATTGGTAGCCAGTCATGTCTCTTGAAATCGTTATCCTCGCTGCCGGACAAGGCACTCGCATGCGTTCGGCACTGCCGAAAGTTCTCCACCCGGTCGCGGGCAACTCCATGCTCGGTCATGTTATCCACAGCGCCCGGCAACTTGATCCACAGCGCATTCACGTGGTGATAGGTCATGGGGCCGAAGTGGTGCGTGAACGTCTGGCCGCAGACGATCTGAATTTCGTAATGCAGGACAAGCAACTCGGCACCGGCCACGCAGTGGCTCAGGCATTGCCGTTTTTGACGGCTGAGAACGTGCTGATCCTTTATGGTGATGTGCCGCTGATTGAAGTTGAAACACTCCAGCGCCTGCTGAAGAAAGTCACCCCTGAACAACTCGGTCTGTTGACCGTAACCCTGGCCGACCCTACAGGTTACGGGCGGATCGTCCGCGATGCCGCCGGCAAAGTCACCGCCATCGTCGAACACAAGGATGCCTCTGACGCCGAGAAGGCCATCTGCGAAGGCAATACCGGGATACTCGTGGTGCCCGGCGTGCGTTTGGCCGATTGGCTGGGTCGCTTGTCGAACAACAACGTCCAGGGCGAGTACTACCTGACGGACGTGATCGAGATGGCGGTCAACGACGGTCTGGTGGTCGCCACCGAGCAACCCCATGACGCCATGGAAGTGCAGGGCGCCAACGACCGCAAGCAACTCGCCGAGCTGGAACGTCATTATCAGTTGCGCGAAGCCCGTCGCTTGATGGCGCTGGGCGTGACCCTGCGTGATCCCGCGCGCTTTGATGTGCGCGGTGAAGTCAGTGTCGGTCGTGATGTGCTGATCGACATCAACGTGATTCTCGAAGGCCGGGTGATCATCGAAGACGACGTGGTCATCGGCCCGAACTGCGTGATCAAGAACAGCACACTGCGCAAAGGCGTGGTGATCAAGGCCAACAGCCATATCGAAGGTGCCGTCATGGGCGAGGGCAGTGATGCCGGCCCGTTTGCTCGCCTGCGTCCGGGGACTGTGCTGGAAGCCCGTGCCCATGTGGGTAACTTTGTCGAATTGAAGAATGCCCACCTTGGCGAAGGCGCCAAGGCCGGTCATCTGACTTATCTGGGCGATGCCGAGGTCGGCGCGCGCACCAACATTGGTGCTGGCACCATCACCTGCAACTACGATGGCGCCAACAAGTGGAAGACCGTGTTGGGCGAAGACGTGTTCATTGGTTCCAACAACTCGTTGGTGGCGCCTGTGGATATCTCTTCCGGAGCGACTACGGCGGCTGGCTCGACTATTACCCAGAATGTGGATAACGCTCAATTGGCTGTAGGCCGTGCTCGGCAAAAGAACATCGACGGCTGGAAGCGGCCGGTGAAAATCAACAAGAGCTGAGTTATCCACAGCTGGGTTTTCAATTTGAAACCCCCATTGCTAAACAGATAGCTTTCGCGGGCAAGCGAACATCGCCCGGCCCTTCCCACAAGGACAAGGCAATCCTGTGGGAGCGGCGGTGCGACGATTCGACTTGCCCGCGAATGGGTTATCCACAGATCTTTTTCTTGCTCTAGCTGGGGTTTGGGGAGCAATGGAACCAAAAACCAACGTAAGCCCTACCACCTCCGCTCAGAGCCCTCTCCCCAGACATCCGCCTCGATAAAACAGGGCACCGTAACGGCCTTGTTTGATGCTCAGGAAGCTCTGCTGCTATCCTCGTAGCGGCCTGGCCGTGGCTTTGCGCGAGCTCGGGCGCATCGAGCGCATGTTGTTCATTCTGAACTGGCGGCAAAGCGTCGAACTGCGCAGTCGCGTACAGGCCGGACTCAACAATAGTGAAGCACGAAATACCATGGCTCGGGCCGTGTTCTTCAAACGGCTGGGAGAAATCCGCGACCGTAGCTTCGAGCAGCAGCGCTACCGGGCCAGCGGCTTTAATCTGGTGACGGCAGCTATTGTGCTGTGGAATACCGTCTATCTGGAACGTGTCGTGAACACCTTGCGCAATCACGGCCAAGGTGTAAACGACACGTTGTTGCAATATATATCCCCGCTGGCTGGGAACACATCTACTTGACCGACAACTACCCTTTGGCGCAACCGCACCAAGGTCGGTGCACCATTACGAGCGATGCCACCAGGTTACCCCTATCTGCTCACTTCCTGGTGCGTCGTGCGTAGTTTCTTTGCAAAAACTGAAAACGCTTTCACAAATTTAAATAATGCTCTTCAGGCCAAGGCCGGGAGGGCTCTTCATCACTCAAAGGTTTTCAAAGTTTTAGACGCGAAGCCGTCGGCGGAAGGGGGGAAGTCCGTTCCTTTGAGCTTTTGTTGTGCAATTCTTTTCCCTAGTCGGGGTAAGGCCCTGCCTGATAGCGATCAAAACGCGGCGTATCCCGGTGTTTGCGCTAAGTCGAAGCGATAGTTTCTGTCTTCCCGTTGCATTCAGAAATAGATGTCCTGCATTCGTCGCAGGGGATTTTTAGTAGCCTCAGTGTTATCTCGAACGCGAGGCAGCGTACAGCTTTTCCGAATACTACTGGTTCGCCGTAAATTTCCACGGCTTTAGCCCGCCAACTGCGTTTTTTTATGTGAGCCCAGCATGGGCGCAATCTCGTGAGTGGAAGACCGAAGTGGCGATCGGTGTGGCGGTTTTCAACCGGATGCTGGCTGCTGCACGTCCGAAATCAGTAGTGGCAAGTTGGCTACCGCGTAGGTTATAGGAAAAAGGGCTTGTTACGCTCAGCATCTCTTCCGTGCACAAACGCCATTAACAGAGGCTCTAGAGAAATGTCGACCTTCGAACAAAATATTCATGGTGCGGGCCAGTGGAATGACTGGCGCTGGCAGCAGAAGAATGCCATGCGTGACGAACCTGCACTTCGCGCGGCATGCGGTGGTTGGAACGAAGAGATCACAGCTCATATTGAACGCAACTTGCAAGACCGCAAGATGCAAATTACACCGTACTATATTGATCTGATCATGCGTTCGCTCGATAGCGGCCAGGTGACGGAACATCCGCTGTGGCGGCAGGTGGTACCCTACTGGAATGAAACTGTGCCGGGCGACTACGACGGCACTTCGGAAAACTGGGAGTTGCATCATGAGATGAAAACCCCCATTTGCCAGCACAAGTACGATAACCGTGTCATCTTGCGGATGACTAATACCTGCAATGCGTATTGCCAGTTCTGCTTCGAAGCCTTGCGTACCTTGCAGGTCGATACCGAGAAGGCCAATGCCAACACCAACTCGTTCCTGGACTCGGTAGAGTACGTGCGCAACAACCCTGCCATTGAAGAGGTGATCCTCAGCGGTGGCGATCCCTTGATGCTGGCTGACCGCAGGCTGGAAGAGAATCTGGCGGCGTTGCGTTCAATCCGCGACGACCTGCTTATCCGTATTCATTCGCGTGCCTTGAGCTTTAACCCGTTTCGCGTCACCGATGAATTGGTGGCGATGCTGGAGAAGTACAAGGTCAACGCCTTTGGTGTGCATGTATGCCACCCGCTTGAACTGAGTGCTGACTTTGCCGCGGCGGTTAAACGTATTCAGAGTGTGGTGCCAATTGTCTTCTCTAATATGCCGTTGTTGCGTGGCGTGAATGACGATGAAGAAACGTTACATAAACTGTTCATCGATCTTTATCGTCTGGGTGTCAAACCGTATTACTTGTACCACTTCATGCCGTTCTCACCGGGCGCATCGGAATACAAGACCTCGATCAGTCAGGCCATCGCTATTATGGATCGCCTCAAGCGGCGTGTATCCAACATTGCCATGCCCGAATATGTTCTACCGCACGCACAAGGCAAGTTCACCGTGCCTTTGTTGGATTTTGAAAAACCTGAAGATTTACCGAATTTTGAAGTTCGCGATGGACAGCGCCATTACCGTTTCCGTAACTGGGAAGGTCAATGGTGCAGTTGGCATGACGCGTGAACCCACTTACGGAATGAGGCAGTATCGGTCATGAAACAAGATGCCATTCTTTTTATTGATGTCGATGACAGCACTTCTGTTCGCTATAGCTATCGTGAGCCGCACTTCGCGGTTGCCCGCGCACAAGGTTTAGTCTGTTTGACGGCGGGTGTATTAGGACGTCATCACCTGCAACGACTTCGGGATGATAGTGATGGAGTTTTCCTGCTCGATACGTTAAGCGAACTATCCATTTTGGACCTGGTTGGCCAACTTGATGGTCAGTACAATATTCGCGCGATTTTCTGCCATGCCGGTCATCCATCCGCACAAGGGGAGGTGGGTTGTATTGTGGCGCGCGCCTGTAGGCAGCTTGGCCTGGTGTATGCCTGCCCCGAGGCCATTGCTGCCTGTAATAACAAGTTCCTGATGCGTCGAGTGCTGAAAAAGCATGAACTTCGCTCCGTGCCGTTCGCACTGTGCAATGACGAACAAGAGCTCAAGGAGGGCGCTGATCGGGTGGGTTATCCGCTCATTGCCAAACCCGTCTTTGGTGGCGCCTCGGCGTTCATCAAGAAATGTTCGAACTGGGCAGAGCTGCGCAGCCATTACGCGCATTTTCTTATCGATCACGGTGCAGCCGCCTACGCAGATTTCTATGGTTATGCGCACACCCTGCCTGACGAGGGTGGGCGGTGGTACGAGTACATCCCAGGACGCAGCATCCTGCTCGAGGGGTATATCCCTGGCGTCGAAGGCAGTGTGGAGTGTGTGGTTGTCGGCGAGCGCATCCATCCGGCGCTGATCAACGAAAAACTGTTGTTGACAGAGCGCAGTGGCACCGTCCTCGAGAACCTTCTGATTTCTCCGCCGGCGTCTTTTACCGAGGGACAATGTGAGCAGATCCGCCAATACGCCGTGGATTGCCTGCGCGCGATTGGCCTGACCAACGCGGTGGTGCATTTCGAGTTTCGGATGACCGACGCGGGTCCGGTAGTCATCGAGATCAACCCGCGCCTGGGCGGCTTGTACATCAACGCGGCGTTCCGTGACCTGGCCGGCATCAACCCTCACCAGTTGTACATTTCACTGCTGTTGGGCGAGCAGGGGCTCAATGCCCAGCTGGAGGCCGGTGCACAGAAGGCTACCGACGCCGGGCAAAGCTACGCGATGCTGGCGATTTACCCGGAGCATAGTGGCTACTTCAAGGGATTTGAAGGCTTGCACTACCTGGACGACAACGAATGGGTGCTGGAGTACGCCCAGCAGGATGCCGGCAGTTACATCGATGCGGATATCGAAGAGCACTACTTGCTCAAGTGCTGGGTCAAGGTCGACGATGCCGCGCACGCCCATAGCCTGCACGATGCGGTCAGGCGAAACCTACGCATCCTCATCGAAAACCCGGTCGCAGGATAGCGCTATGAACATCCCACAGATTTCGGCGCATTTGCGCGAGCATCACTATTGCCACCGCCGCGACTTTCGCGAGTTGATCCCGATTGAGCCCGGTGAAGAGGAAAGCTTTCGGGCGTACTGGTCAAACCTGGTGCGAGACGAGGCGTTCAAGGAATACACCCACCGCGAACGCCGCATCCTGCGCTATCGTTTGTTGCCTTCGCGGCAGCTGCAGATCGACAGGAATGCCGAGTTCAAATCACCAGTCACCTATGCCATCAAGTATCGCCAGGGGGTGAATCACTTGAGCTATTGCGAGGATGGCTTTATCGAGCATCCGCTCATGCAGAAACTGCTGGCCACGGACCTTGCGGTGATCGGCCCGCACCTGAGCGAACAGACTTATACGATTGATATTCACCAGTTTCGGGTCAGGGCGGATACGCAATCCAGCAGCCCGACCACCTCGGGGATTCACCAGGATGGCTTGGACTGGGTATTCATGCACTTCATTGGCGAGCGCAACACGGTGCCGGTGGTCTCGGAGGTCTTTGCCACTGAAACGGAGCAAAGCCGGGTATTGAACCTGGCGATGGAGCAATTTCTCGAAACCATCGTGATCAACGATCGTGGGCTTTACCATCGGGCCAGCGATGTGCGGCCGCAGGCCGATTCGGTGCCAGCCTGGCGCGATTTGCTGCTGGTGAGCCTTCGCAGCTTGCCCTCTGACGAAGAGGCGCAGCCTTCATGAGCCACGATCCGCAGTTGGCCCTATCGACCCGAAACGCGCGCCTGATCATCTTTGCCAGGGGCGTTTCGGATTTTGGCGCGTTCCTCAACATGGTGGCGCTGTCGACCTACGTCTACTGGCTCAGCGAAAGCGTGGTGTTCGTCAGTATCTTCCTGGCGTGCCGCGTCATCGGCGGGATTGTTGCCAGTCTGTTCGGCATTCCGTTTTTCCGGCGCTTTGCCGGGCGTGGCACGTTGGCCGGGCTGGACCTGGCCAGGGCGCTGTTGTTGACGCCGCTGCTGGTGCTGATACCGGCGCATCAGCTCAATATTCTTCCCTTCATCGCCTTTGGGATCGGCTTGTGCAATTCGCTGTTCGCCATTGGCCTCAACAGTCAACTGCCCACCTGGGTAGCGCTTGAGCAGCGGGTGAGCACCAATGCGTGGATCACCTCTGCCGCAGCCACCGGTGCGGTCTTCGGCAGTTTGCTGTCTGGTTTGCTGATCGCAACGGGGGGATTTGAAGCGGTGTTTTCCGTCAACATCGGCACCTATGTCGTAGCCGCCAGCCTGATCCTGCCGCTGCGCGCGTTGTATTCAGTCGCCGTTGCCGCGCATCGGGGGCTCTCTGCTGAGTGGCACGAACTGAGGAAAGGGCTTCGCGGCGCGCCAGTGCTGGCCGCCATGCTGTTGATCAGCATGCTCGATACCCTTGGTAGCGCCGCCCATAACGTCGGCTGGCCCGTGCTGTCCCAGTACATTTCGCCTGACACGGCAAAAACGGTCATGGGCTATCTGCTGGCGGTCTGGGCCTGTGGCAAGTTCGTCGGGGCGCGCCTAGCCAGTGCGGTTTTAAAAGGCCGTGGCACCCAAGGCATGGAGCGCCTATTCATGGTCGGCGTGGCGCTGATGTCCAGCGGCTTTATCCTGACCTTTCAGCAAGCCGAGCTGTGGCTGGCGCTGGTGTTGGTGGTGTGGGCCGGCCTGGGGGATGGGCTGTCTGAGGTGGCCTTGATCTCCCGCGCGCAAAGTGAGCCCGATAGCCTGCGCCTGCCGCTGTTCAGTTTATTGACGCTGATTCAGATGGCCGGCTTCGGCGTGGGGATGCTGGTGGTCGGGCCATTCTATTTGGCGTGGACCCCGGCCCAGGTGATTGTTTTATTCCATGGCTTACCTTTAACCGCACTGGTCGTCATGGGGCTATGGATGAATAGGCTGACGATCGACGTTGGTGCACGGAAGAAATATTGAGTGCAACAAGGGGATGTAAACCCAAAAAACCAGGAAATTCGTCAACCGAGGTTTGGGGAGCAATGGAACCAAAAACTAACGTAAGCCCTAATCTAGGTCCGATCATAGATCGTCGTCTGGATTACGCAGGGATCGCAATTCGCCGCGAGCGACCTCATCCGGTACCGCGAAGGAGTACCGCCCCAACATATTGATGTGCTCGTAGATCAGCGGCGACAGCCGAGCCAGATCCTCGTCCAGCACCGGGTAGCCGTGCTGCTTTAGCCGTTCCACGGCGGCCGTCATATAAAGTGTGTCCCACAGCACGATGATGTTCACCACCAGGCCCAAGGCACCGAGTTGATCCTCCTGACCTTCGCGGTAGCGCTGGCGAAGCTCGCCGCGTTTGCCATGGAGCACGGCGCGGGCCAGGCTGTGCCGGCCTTCGCCGCGATTCAGTTGGGTCAGGGTGGCGCGGCGCTTGGATTCGTCATCGATGTAGGTCAGCGTGTGTAGAGTTTTCTCGATCCGCCCGAACTCTGCCAGTGCTTGGGCCAGGCGGGTCTGACGATCCCCTGTTTGCAGCGTGCGCATGATGCCGGTCGCCGGTACTCGACCGAGCTTGAGCGATCCGGCCAGGCGCAGTAAGTCGTCCCAGTGCGGCGATCAGGTCGAGTTTGACCGACTGGCGAGCCAGTCCGTTGAGCTTGCCGTAATCCGCGTCCGGGCGCATGCGCCAGAAGCGGGTACCGCCAACTTCCAAAAGCACGCTTTACCGCTACCTCCGGCATCGCGGCATAACGATAGGCGCATCCGCAAAAATCGCCCAGCACCTCGGCATTCCAGTCCCACCTGCAGTGGACGATACCGAACGGATCGCGACGGTCATATTGCGCCTGGCCGTCGAGAACAACAGCAAGTTCGTGCGTGGCAAAAAGCGGACAAAGGAAAACATCGAGCGTTACTGTCTGGAACCTTACAGCATGAAGCCGCTGGAGTCTGGCAACTATTCGTTGAGCATTCCATATCGCAGCGATGAGGCTCTGGATAAGACGGTACATGATCTACTGACCGAGATCAGCCAAGAGGCCGAGATGCGCAATTGTTTTATCGAGGCGGATGCCTGGGAAGAGGGCTCTGAACGGAGGTGGTAGGGCTTACGTTGGTTTTTGGTTCCATTGCTCCCCAAACCCCTAGCTTGACGAAGTTTCGCCGATAGGCTTTAATTTCTTTCGTTATCTTTCAAATCGAAACTTATCAGGCCATGTCGAAACGAAATACACCACAACGTCGCCACAATATCCTCGCCTTGCTCAGTGAACAGGGCGAAGTGAGTGTGGATGAGTTGGCCAAACGTTTCGAAACCTCGGAAGTCACGATTCGCAAGGATCTGGCCGCTTTGGAGAGCAATGGTCTGCTGCTGCGCCGCTACGGTGGAGCGATCACCATGCCCCAGGAGTTGGTCAGCGATATCGGCCAACCCGTCTCAACATTCAAACAAGCCATCGCGCGTGCCGCCGTTACGCGGATTCGCGAACATGCGCGGATCATCATCGACAGCGGCAGCACCACCGCCGCAATGATCCCGGAACTTGGCCAACAGCCAGGTCTGGTGGTCATGACCAATTCCCTGCACGTAGCCAATGCCTTGAGTGAGTTGGAGCACGAACCGGTGCTGTTGATGACCGGCGGCACCTGGGACCCGCACTCCGAGTCGTTCCAGGGCCAGGTCGCCGAGCAGGTACTACGCTCTTACGACTTCGACCAACTGTTCATCGGCGCCGATGGCATCGATCTGATCCGGGGCACTACGACCTTTAATGAGCTGCTCGGCCTCAGCCGGGTAATGGCAGAAGTGGCCCGTGAAGTGGTCGTGATGGTCGAGGCCGACAAGATCGGTCGCAAGATTCCCAATCTGGAGCTGCCATGGAGCAGCATCCATACCCTTATTACTGATGAACGCCTGCCGCTCGAGGCACGCGAACAGATTCAGGCCCGCGGCATCACCTTGATTTGCGCGGCAGTCAGCCAGGAGAAATAGCATGTGTGGAATTGTTGGCGCGGTCGCTGAACGGAATATCACCGCCATTTTGCTCGAAGGCCTCAAGCGCCTGGAATACCGCGGCTACGACAGCGCCGGTGTGGCGGTTTTCAGTAATGCCGGCAAGCTTGAGCGTGTTCGCCGTCCTGGCAAAGTCAGCGAGCTGGAACAAGCCCTGATCGGTGAGCCTCTGGTGGGTCGCCTCGGTATCGCCCACACCCGCTGGGCGACTCACGGTGCGCCATGCGAGCGCAATGCCCACCCGCACTTCTCCGGTGATTTGGCGGTGGTGCACAACGGCATCATCGAAAACCATGAAGCCCTGCGTGAGCAACTGAAGGCGCTGGGTTATGTGTTCACCTCGGACACTGACACCGAAGTCATCGCCCATCTGCTGGAGCATAAACTCAAAGACCTCGGTGACCTGACCGTGGCACTCAAAGCGACCGTCAAAGAACTGCACGGTGCTTATGGCCTGGCGGTCATCAGCGGCAAGCAACCAGATCGCCTGGTGGCGGCACGTAGCGGCAGCCCGCTGGTGATCGGCCTGGGTCTGGGGGAAAACTTCCTGGCTTCCGATCAGTTGGCGTTGCGTCAGGTCACTGACCGTTTCATGTACCTGGAAGAGGGCGATATCGCCGAGATCCGTCGCGACAGCGTGCAGATCTGGGACGTTGACGGTCAGTCGGTCGAACGTGAAGCCGTGCAATACCGTGATGGCGCCGAAGCCGCGGAAAAGGGTGAATTCCGCCACTTCATGCTCAAGGAAATCCACGAGCAACCGTCCGTGGTGCAGCGCACTCTGGAAGGCCGCCTCAGCCAGAATCAGGTGTTGGTCCAGGCCTTCGGGCCACAAGCGGCCGAGCTGTTCGCCAAGGTCCGTAATGTGCAGATTGTTGCCTGTGGCACCAGCTATCACGCCGGCATGGTTGCCCGTTACTGGCTGGAAGAACTGGCCGGGATTCCGTGCCAGGTCGAAGTCGCCAGTGAGTTCCGCTACCGCAAAGTAGTGGTGCAACCGGACACCCTGTTCGTGACCATCTCCCAGTCGGGTGAAACCGCCGATACCCTGGCTGCGCTGCGCAACGCCAAAGAACTGGGCTTTCTTGCCAGCCTGGCGATTTGCAACGTTGGCATCAGCTCACTGGTACGTGAATCCGATCTGACTCTGCTGACCCAGGCCGGTCGCGAAATCGGCGTGGCCTCGACCAAAGCTTTCACCACTCAGCTGGTTGGGCTACTGCTACTGACCCTGTCCCTGGGCCAGGTGCGCGGTACTTTGGCCAAAGGCGTGGAAGCCGAGCTGGTCGAAGAGCTGCGCCGTTTGCCGACCCGTCTGGGCGAAGCCTTGGCCATGGACAGCATTATCGAGAAAACCGCCGAGCTGTTCGCCGAGAAGAAACACACGCTGTTCCTTGGTCGTGGCGCGCAGTTCCCGGTGGCGATGGAAGGTGCGCTCAAACTCAAGGAAATCTCTTACATCCATGCCGAAGCCTACCCGGCGGGTGAACTGAAGCACGGTCCATTGGCACTGGTCGACAACGATATGCCGGTGGTTACCGTGGCGCCGAACAACGAGCTGTTGGAGAAACTCAAATCCAACCTGCAAGAAGTCCGCGCCCGCGGTGGCGAGCTGATTGTCTTTGCTGACGAGCAGGCTGGCATGACCAACGGCGAAGGCACTCATGTCATCAACATGCCGCACATCCACGACACCTTGTCGCCGATCCTCTACACCATCCCCCTGCAACTGCTGTCGTACTACGTCGCAGTGCTCAAAGGTACGGACGTGGACCAACCGCGCAACCTGGCGAAATCTGTAACGGTGGAGTGAGTTATCCACAGCTCGCGGTCTGTTGGTTTGCATAAAACCTCAGTCTGGCGGGCACCCTGTGGCGAGGGAGCTTGCTCCCGCCGGCCGGTCCGCGCTCGGGCGCAGCAGTCGTAAACCTGTTGGCGCGTTCTGACCGAAAGAACGCGATTGCAGGTTTTAGGACCGCTTCGCGCTCCAGCGGGAGCAAGCTCCCTCGCCACAATTGATCACCCGGCGATAGATTTCCGTTGGCTGATGGGGCATCAGAGTAAGCCCTCTAAACACAGGTGCCGCCATGGACAGGTTTCAGGAAATGCAGGTGTTCATCGCTGTGGCGCAGGAGCAGGGTTTTTCTGCTGCGGCAAGGCGTTTGAGCCTGTCTGCGGCGAGCGTCACACGGGCGGTCGCGGCACTGGAAAAGCGCATTGGCACGCAGTTGCTGACGCGCACTACCCGTAGCGTGCACCTGAGCGAGGCTGGTCAGCGTTATCTGGAAGACTGTCGGCGTATCCTGGCCGAGCTCCAGGAGGCTGAAGCTTCGGCAGCCGGTAGTCATGCCCAACCCCGTGGGCAGTTGACGGTCACCGCGCCGGTGTTGTTTGGCGAGTTGTTCGTGACGCCGGTGATGGTCGGTTACCTGGATCAGTTCCCCGAGGTCAGCATCAATGCCCTGCTAGTCGACCGTGTGGTGAGCATGGTCGAGGAGGGGATCGATGTCGCTGTGCGCATCGGTGAACTGCCGGACAGCAACCAGCACGCGATCCAGGTGGGTGAGGTGCGACGCGTGATCTGCGGGTCTCCCGGCTATCTCACAAGCCATGGTCGACCTCGGCATCCTGATGAGCTGTGTCAGGCGCGGATTGTCGCTACCTCTTCCATCGGACAGGTCAGGAGCTGGCAGTTCCTGGAGGCAGGAGCACCGTTGAGCGTCCGTCCAGAGCCGCGTTTGGTGGTCACCGCGAATCAGGCGGCGATCACTGCGGCCTGCCTGGGTTGGGGACTGACCCGAGTGCTGTCTTATCAGGTCGCCAGCAAGGTTTGTGCCGGTGAGCTGGAAATCGTTCTGCAAGACTTTGAACTGCCGCCGCTGCCGATTCATGTGGTGTATCAGGGTGGGCGCAAGGCGCCGGCGCGGGTGCGCAGTTTTGTGGATTATGCAGTGAAGGCGCTTCGCGAACATCCGGCGTTGCAGGCCTGATGCTTTATTGCGTCAGCTGAAATAATGGATTGTGTTTTCTGGTTATTCTGTTGTTTTTGTCGAAAGTGGAAGATGGCTCCCATCGGCGCGGATCTCTCCTGAACTGCGCGATTGCCCCGCGGAGTCCACCATGTCCCAGCACGCCATCAAACTCTATAGTTTCCCGCGCTCCGGTCACGCCCACCGTGTCGAGCTGATGCTTTCGCTGCTCGAACTGCCCACCGAACTGGTGTTCGTCGATCTGCCCAAGGGCGCTCACAAGCAGGCGGATTTCCTCGCCCTGAATGCTTTTGGCCAGGTTCCGGTCATCGATGACCAAGGCGTGGTGCTGGCCGACTCCAATGCGATTCTGGTGTACCTGGCGCAGAAATATGGCAAAGGCCGCTGGCTGCCGACGGACCCGGTCGGTGCTGCCAAGGTTCAGCGCTGGCTGTCGGTCGCAGCTGGACAGATTGCCTCAGGGCCAGCCACGGCTCGGCTGATCACCGTGTTTGGCGCGCCGTATAACGCTGAAGAAGTGATCGCTCGTTCCCACAGCCTGCTCAAGGTGATCGATCAGGAACTGGCCCACACTGCTTATCTGGCGGGCGCTGATCCGACTATCGCTGATGTCGCCGCCTACAGCTATATCGCCCATGCGCCGGAAGGTAATGTGTCGCTGGCCGACTATGCCAATGTGCGGGCCTGGTTGGCGCGCATTGAAGCCTTGCGCGGTTTTATAGCGATGCCGCGTACAGTGGCCGGCTTGCAAACTGCTTGAGATGAATGATCCGGCCCAGCCTGGCTGGGCCTTCCATAATGTGCCCTTGGCGCAGGGGAGAACTGCGATGAACCCTCAATCACCCTGGCATGCCGGCGAGAAGCAGCTGCAGGCGCACGTCGGTGTCGCTGAACGCATGGAAGCGTTCGGGCCCAAGGTCATCCGCAATCACTTGCCTGATCAGCATCGGCAGTTCTATCAGCAATTGCCCTTCATGCTGTACGGCGCAGTAGATGCGGACGGTAGTCCCTGGGCCAGTATTCTTGAAGGTCCACCGGGTTTCGCCCACTCTCCCGAGCCTGTGCTGTTGCAGCTCGATAGCTTGCCAAAGCAGGACGACCCGGCTCAATTACAGGCCGACGCGGCCATCGGGTTGCTGGGTATCGAGTTGCACACCCGGCGGCGCAACCGGCTCAATGGTCGGGTCAGCCATATGGCCGATGATGGTTTCACCGTCACTGTGGAACAGTCTTTCGGTAATTGCCCTCAGTACATACAACTGCGCCAGTTCGAATCGGTGCCTGTCGCGGATCCGTCGATGGCTGTGGTGCAGCGTTCGAGTCAACTGGATGACGCGGCGAGCGCAATGATTCGTGGGGCCGACACCTTCTTTGTTGCCAGCTACGTTGACGTTGAAAACCAACGCTCGGTGGATGTCTCCCATAGGGGCGGGCAGAGCGGTTTCGTTCAGGTCGAGGGTAATTGCCTGACCATTCCCGATTTCGCCGGCAACCGGCACTTCAATACCTTGGGCAACCTGTTGCTCAATCCGCGCGCCGGCTTGCTGTTCATCGATTTCACTTCGGGGGATTTGCTGCACATCAGTGGACGCACCGAAATTATCCTCGAAGGGCCGCAGGTCAACGCGTTTCAGGGCGCCGAGCGGCTCTGGAGGCTGTATGTGGAGCAGCTGGTACGCCGGCCTGCTGCGCTGGGTTTGCGCTGGCGGTTCGAGGGTTACTCGCCCAACAGCGAGAAGACGGGCACTTGGGAGCAGGCCACTGCACGTCTGCAAGACTAGGCGTTGGGTAGCAGTTGGCGGCCAACGTCATGCGTGGGTCAGGCCTGTTGAACAAAGGTCAGCCTCAAGGCGAAGCCGATCAACAGGCTACCGAACAACCATTGCTGTACCCGCTGCGCCGAGGGGCTGCGCTCAAGCCATCGTCCGAGCCCGGCCCCGATCAGCGCGTAACAGCTATCGAACAACAAACCGACGATCACCAGCACCATGCCCAGTGTGGCGAACTGCGCCATCACCGGACCTGCGTGCGGATCGATGAACTGTGGCAGCAACACCGAGCAGAACAGCAAGGCCTTGGGGTTGAGCAGGTTGGTCAGCAACCCGCGCTGGATCGCTTCACGCCACAGCAAGATCGCGGTGGGCGTATTGGCGGTATTCAGGCTCGGCAGCATGTTGGAGCGCAGGCACTGAATGCCCAGCCACAACAGGTAGGCGGCGCCGGCCAGGCGTACCACCTCGAAGGTCCAGGGTGCGGCCTTGAACAGGGTCGCCAGGCCCAGCGCCGCCAAGGCCACATGACAACCCCGAGCAATCGCCAGCCCCACAGCCGTGGCCAGCGCCGCGGCTTTGCCCTGACGCGCGCCGGTTTGCAGCAGCAGAATCATGTCCGGGCCCGGCAGCAGATACACCACCGCCAGGGCCAAAAAAAACATCCAGAGTTCTGCCACTTTGCCACCCCATTCGTTATCGATTCGGTGATCAAAGTCTATGCCCGAAGGGCAGGGCAGGTGCTTGCGTAGTCAGCCACCAAAGCGGATAGACTTGGCATAATCTGCTAATCCATGAATAAAAACAGTCGGGAACTGCCAAGCATGAAACTGGACGCCTACGACCGCCGAATTCTCGCGGCGCTGCAACGGGACGGTCGCCTGAGCAACGTGCAACTGGCCGATGAAATCGGTCTTTCGGCTTCGCCCTGCTTGCGTCGGGTTCGATTACTGGAAGAGGCCGGGGTGATTCGCGGCTATCAGGCCAACCTTGACCGCGACGAGGTGGGTCTGGGTTTGACGGTGTTTGTCGGGGTCAAGGTCGAGCGGCATAACGATGCCGAAGCCGAAGCCTTTCGTCAGGCTGTGACGGCGTTGCCCGAGGTGATTTCGGCGTTTCTGGTGTCGGGCGAATCGGATTTTCTACTGCAAGTGGTGGTGCCGGATTTACGCGGCTATGAACGCTTCCTCACCGGCAGCCTGCTCAAGCTGCCGGGTGTCAGCGATATTCGCAGCAACTTCGCGATCCACACCGTGAAAACGCCAGGGCCGTTGCCGTTGGGGCATTTGCCGGATTGATTCACCCACTGCCCCGACAGATCGTTCCCACGCTCTGCGTGGGAATGCCTCACTGGACGCTCTGCGTCCGCTTCGGCAGTGACGCGGAGCGTCACGGGCTGCGTTCCCACGCAGGAGCGTGGGAACGATCTCACAATTGATCATCAGCGCCACCCTATATCTGCGTCGCCATCCCCTCCACATTCATCGCCGCCTGGCGCAACGCCTCAGAGCGGGTCGGATGCGGATGGCAGGTCAGGGCGATGTCTTCGGCCGAGGCGGAAAACTCCATGGCCACGCAGTATTCGCCAATCATTTCACTGACGCTCGGGCCCACCAGATGCACGCCCAGCACCTCGTCGGTATTCTCGTCCGCCAGCACTTTGGCGAAGCCTTCGGTCTCGTGGTTGATCTTGGCCCGGCTGTTGGCGGTGAAGGGGAATTTGCCGACCTTGTAGGCACGGCCTTCAGCCTTGAGCTGCTCTTCGGTCTTGCCGACGCTGGCCAGCTCCGGTTTGGTGTAGATCACGTTGGGGATCAGCTCGTAATTGACCTCACCGGCCTTGCCAACGATCAGCTCGATGCAGACCATGGCTTCGTCTTCGGCCTTGTGGGCGAGCATTGGCCCGGACGTGACGTCACCGATCACCCAAACGCCTTGCGCTTCGGTGCGGTGGCCCTTGTTGCTCAGCATGCCGCGTTTGTCGGTGGTGAGGCCGACGTTTTCCAGGCCCAGCCCGTGGGTGTAGGGCCTACGCCCAATGGCCACCAGCACATAGTCCGCTTCCAGCAACTCGGCAGCGCCGCCCGCCGCCGGTTCGACGCTTAGCTGGACACCGGTGGCCGAGGTGGTGGCGCTGGTGACTTTCGAGCTCAATTTGAAACTGATGCCTTGCTTGCTCAGTGAGCGTTGCAAGGTTTTACCGGCCTCGTCGTCCACGCCCGGGCAGATGCGATCAAGGTATTCGACTACTGTCACCTGCGCGCCCAGACGCCGCCAGACCGAACCCAATTCGAGGCCGATCACGCCAGCGCCGATCACCACCAGATGCTTGGGCACTTCTGTCAGCGACAGCGCGCCGGTGGAGTCGAGAATGCGTTGGTTGTCGATTTCCACACCCGGCAATGGCGTGGGTTCGGAGCCGGTGGCGATGATGATGTTTCTGGTCAGGAGCTCGGTTTTGCCGCCCTGGCTGTCGGTCACGGTGACCTTGCCCGGGCCGTCGATATGGCCCCAGCCCTTGACCCAGTGGACTTTGTTTTTGCGAAAGAGAAATTCGATGCCCTTGGTCAGTCCGGCGACGCTTTCGTTTTTCTGTTTCATCATCTGCGCGAGGTTGAGGGTGGGTTTGACCTCGATCCCCAGGTTGGCGAACTCGTTCCCCATGGCCGCGTCGTAGAGTTCCGAGGCGTGCAGCAACGCCTTGGAGGGCATGCAGCCGACATTCAGGCAGGTCCCGCCGAGGGTGGCGCGGCCTTCGACACACACGGCTCTCAAGCCCGACTGGCCCGCGCGGATGGCGGCGTTATAACCACCGGGGCCACCACCCAGAACCACGACGTCGTAGATATTCATGGTGTTCTCCTGCAGAGGAAGGGAACGTTTAACGGTAGATCGAGTAAAATATTATGATAATAATATTGATCATCCAAGTGCCAGGAGTCAAGGTGTAGCGGTCGTGCGCCATACGACTGATTACACAGGAATACTACGCAGGCTCATGTCCACCAGTAGCGTACGAGATGGAAGAAGATCGGCGCAGCGAAGCACACCGAGTCCAGTCGATCGAGCATGCCGCCATGGCCTTCGATCATATGCCCCCAGTCTTTCACGCCGCGGTCGCGCTTGATCGCCGACATGACGATGCCGCCGGCAAAACCCAGCAGGTTGATCAACAACGCAATGAGGAATGACTGCCATGGGTTGAACGGGGTGATCCACCACAGCGCGGCACCGATCAGCGAGGCCAGCACAACGCCACCGACAAAACCTTCGACGGTTTTCGATGGTGAGAGATTCGGGGCGATCTTGTGTTTGCCCAAGAGCTTGCCGCAGACGTACTGCAACACGTCCGACAGCTGCACCACGATCACCAGATAGGCGATCAGCAGCAGGTTGCGGCCTTCGTAGTCGGCGATATCGAGGGTCAGCAGCGCCGGCACGAACGACACGCAGAACACCGCGATCATCAGACCCCATTGGACTTTCGAGGCGCGTTCGAGGAAGTGCGTAGTGTCACCTCCCAGCGAGGCAAGGATCGGCAGCAGCAGGAACACGTAGACCGGGATGAAGATCGAGAACAGCCCGTACCAGTCGAAGTAGATCAGCAGGTACTGCAGGGGCAGGGCAAGGTAGAACGCCGCCACCAACGCCGGGTAGTCGCTGCGACGGGTGGGCGTCAGGGTTAAAAACTCCCGCAGGGCATAGAAGGACACCGCGTAGAACAGCAGGATCACTGCGCTGGTACCGAGCCAGAAGGCGATACCGATGACCACCACCATCACCCACCAGGCGTTGATCCGCGCATTGAGGTTATCGATCACCGGGTTTGGCGTGCCGCGAGTCCGCAGCTTGAGGATGAAACCGATCAGCGAGGCCAGCAGCAGAATCGCGCCGATGGCGCTGAACAACATCAGGGGTTGCCTATCCATCTCAGGAGTGCTCCGGGGCCAGGGCCAGCAGTGCGTCGCGGCTGCGTTCAAGGAAGTGCACTTTGCTCTCGCTCTCTTCGAGCTTTAGCGGTATCCCAAAGCTGGTTGTGCATAACAAGGGTAGAGGCAGGACGCGACCTTTGGGCATGACGCGGTTGAGATTGGCGATCCATACCGGGATCAGCTCGACCTGTGGATAACTTTTTGCCAGGTGATAGATCCCGCTCTTGAAGGGCAGCAGACCCTCTTCAAGATTGCGCGTGCCCTCCGGGAAAATGATCAGCGAGTCGCCGTTCTCCAGAGCGTCAAGCATAGGCTGCAAGGGGTTATCCACAGGCTCTTTGCGTTCGCGGTCAATCAGTACGCCGTTGAACACCCGATTGATGATGTAGCGGCGCAACGGGCGTTTTTGCCAGTAATCCGCACCCGCCACTGGCCGCGTGACCTTGCGCAATGCCGGCGGCAACGAAGCCCAGAGCAGCACGAAATCGCCATGGCTGCTGTGGTTGGCGAAGTAGATGCGCTGTACCGCCTGCGGCGCGCAACCGAGCCACAGGCTGCGAGCCCCGGTGACCGTGCGGGCAGCAGAGGTGATGAGCATGGCGACCACGGGTTCGAACATGAGGATTCCTTATCCAGTGAAGGGCAGCCAAGGGCTGGCGAGGATGACTGCGAGCGGCGCCAGTACTTGCACGGCCAGCAGCTGCACTTGCCGACGCAGCAGCTTCAGCGCCCCGCGGCTGCGCTCGGCCCAGCTCCTGGCGGGTCGATCGGCTTTTTGCAGGCTCAGGCTCTGCAACACCCGGTCCATGGCTTCAGTGCATTGCGTCAGTTGCTCGGTTTCGTTGGCCATCCGCTGAAACAGGTCGGCGTCGAAGGCCACTCGCAGCGCCCAGTACTTTTGCAGCAGCCCGAGCAGCACCATCCACGCACTGAGGATCAGACAGAGCGGGCTGATGGTGGCCAGCAACAGTTGCACCAGACCGAACAACAGGCCCAGCAGGGTTATGCCTGTGGATAACTGATCCAGCGCACGACCCCGGCGCAACAGGCTGGCGACGACTTCCAGGGAAAGGTCAGTGGCCATTGACGATCCTCATGTGCTCCAGTGCCTGGCGATGGGCCAGGTGCAGTACGATCCGTGGCCGACTCCGTTGAATCTGCATCAGAGCCGCCTCGACGTTGGCGGCGCGACCGCTGTACAGCAGCCAGGCGGCGACGGCCGTGGCACTGCGTGAATAACCCAGTGCACAGCACACCAGCAACGGCCCGTGCTGACGCAGGCGCTCAATGCTGCGCGCGGCTTCCAGGCATTGCTCGGCGGTGGGGGCGACAAGGTCGAGCACGGGCAGCGCGTGATAGGCCAGGCCCGGTGCGGGCAACGACAATTCGGCACACAGATCGAGCACCGCGCGGAATTGGCTGTGTTTCAGGTCCGGTGAACCCGGGATTCGCCCTAGCCAGACGTTATCCACAACCTGATCCGGCTGTGGATGATTTTTTGTCCACAGCCGCGAGTTGATCCACGCGGCCGCCAGATACGGCGCCAGCATGCAACGGACGGCTGGGCTCAACCGGCCATCGGCGCCCTTCTGGAAGCCGGCGGCGTCGAACAGCGCGTAATTCAACGCCACCATCAACAAGGCCACGGTCGGCCAGAGCAACCACAGCCACCAGCCGCCAAATGCGAAGGCTGGAATGCCCAGCCCCACGGCGCCCAGGGTATAACGCAGCGCCAGTTGCCGGCGTTTACGATCAGTTGCCAGGCGTGCGGTCTGCAGTGGCCCGGGTCGATCCAGTGGCCACAACCAGACGCACAGCCATCCGGCCAGAGCGCCTGTGGGTAAGTCGATAAAGTGGTGTTGATAAGTGCTGAGCACGGAAATCCCGATCAGCGCGAACCAGCCATGCACCAACCAGCGCCAGGCACCCTGTACATGCCGCTGGTAGCAGACCCAGAGCACCACAAGCAGGGCGATGTGCAGAGAAGGCGCTTGATTGAAGGGTTTGTCGAAGCCCGCCAGCACGTCGAACATCCAACCGAACACTCCATCCATTTCCGGGCGCTGGAAAGTGAAGCGCAACGGCCAGAGCAGGAAGCAGCTGACGGCGATCGCCTGGGCCGTGAGCAGGCGCAAGGCATGGCGTTTGAGCTCTTCGCGGCTGGTCGGTAACAGCAGCGACAGGCCATACAGCATGTCGATCGACCAGTAGGGCACGATGGTCCAGGCGACGAACGGAATATGAGTCTCCCAGCCAAAGACCAGGCTACCGACGTCATCCCGCTGAGCGCTGACCCAGGTGGCAAAGCCGTAGGTGCCGAAAAACAACGGCGCCAGCAGCAGCAACCAGAGCACCGCCGGCTTCAGCAGGCCTGGCTCGCGCAGGGGCGTTACGGCGCTGGTCATCGTGGCAGCCGTTGCGCCAGCGACACGCTGAAGATGCCCCATTCATCGATCCGTTGGGTGATCTTGCGAAACCCCGCCGCTTCGACCAACTGATCCATTTCCGCCTGACTGCGGCGGCGCATGATCCAGGCCTGACCCTCGCGGTGGCTGGTCAGGGCGCGAGCGATAAGCTCCAGTTGCGGGTGCCACGGCTGGCCGGTGTAGACCAGATAGCCGCCGGGCTCCACGGCTGCGGCCAGCCCTGCCAGCGAACCGCTGACCAGTTGATTGTCAGCGAACAGCTCGTAAAGGCCAGAGACCACGGCCAGGCTCGGTTTTGGCTGCAGTGCTGCAAGATCGGCCTGGTCGAAGGCATCGCCTTTGACGAAGCGGGCAACCTCGCTCAAGCCTTTCTCGGCAATCAGCGCGCTGCCTTCGCGCACGTTGATGTCGCTGTAGTCGCGCAGCAGGATCGATTCGGGCAACGGACTGACACCCTCCAAGGCTTCGAGAATGTAACGTCCGTGGCCGGCGGCGATGTCGACGATGCGTACTTCGCGGTGCTGCTCACGGAGCTGTTCCATTGCCAGGCGCAACAGTTCCTCCAGGTGAATTTTACGCTGGCGAATGCCGCGCCAGCCGATGGAGTTCAGGTAGTTCTGATCGATCATCCGGCCCATGGCTGTTTGCCCGGTCGGGCGGTTGCGGTAGACATAATCCAGGGTGCTGCCGGAGTCGAAACCGCTGACGAAGCCAAGTTTGACCCCGGCCGACAGTCGACTGCCCAGGCCCATGCTGGCGCGAGTCATGCGCCAGTACAGGTCACGCAGCGAGTTGCGTGGCAAGGGTGCCGCCAGCGCTTCCGATTCGGCGCAGGTCAGGCCGAGGCGATCGGCGTCGAGCAGGGAAGGGCGATGTGCCGGGCGCTTGAAGTTCTGCAGGATAAAACGCCTGGCGCTGCTCAGCGCCGGAGCGCGGTCCCGTTCGCCGAGGGTGTCGTGAAAGAACCCCGGAAGAATATGTTTTTCCTTCTGCAAACTGCCGAGGCGGTCGAAGAATTGTTCCTGGGGTTTGCGCTGCACCACGAAGTCGGAGCCGGAGATCAGCAGCTGGGTGGGCACCTGGATCGCCTGAGCATCGGCAACCACACGGTCCGCCGCTTCATACAGCCCGAGCAACACGTTCACCGAAATCGCTTTGGTGATCAGCGGATCGCTGTCGTAGGAAGCCACCCGTTGGCGGTCGTGGCTGAGCAGGCGCGCCTTGACGTAACTGTTGACGAAGAAATTGCCGCGAAACTTGCGCATCAGGGCCAGGCCCGTTCTGGCGAAGGGCACGTAGAGTTTCACCTTGAACGCCGGAGATGCGAGCACCAGTGCCCGGATACGCGGTGCGTAGTCGTGGACCCAGGTGGCTGCGATTACCGCGCCGACGCTCTGGGCGATCACCGCCATGTTCTCCTGGTCAATCGGGTAGCTCGCGCTCAGGTGGTCGCAGAAGGTCTGCACGTCGCGCACGCTGGTGGCAAAACTTGGGCTGTCGCCACGGGCACCGGGGGATTGACCATGACCGCGAGCGTCCCAGGCGAAGAAATCGAATTCGGGCAGGTCCAGCTCATCCACCAGATGGGCGATCCGTCCGGAGTGCTCATGGCCGCGGTGAAACAGTACAACGGCCTTGCGCGGCTCATCGGCAGGCAAGGTGCTGGCAGGCCAGTGGCGGTAGAACAGCTGTACCCCGTCGTGGGTGCTGAAGGTATGATCCCGGGCTTCGCGCATACTGATTTCCTTATACTGATGGGGCGTTGTTAAGGGCTTCTTTCAAGCCCTGACGGACCCGATTGACCAGGGTGTACAGCAGCAATGCAGCGACCACCAGCAGCAGACCGTTGATCCAGCCTGCCGCGAGCCAGCCCAAGGCGATCCCGGTCGCCAGCACACCGAGCACCAACGCCCGATCGCTTTTACCCATCGGACCGTCGTAGCGTCGCGAAGCGCCGACCATTGGCCCGAGCACTCCCGTGTATTCACTGAACAGCGCCAGTAACGTCACCAGCAACACGATCAGCAGATTCACTTCAGGGATCAACGCAAACGGCAGGATCAGTGCGCTGTCGGCAATGATGTCGCATAGCTCATTGAGGTAGGCGCCCAAGGGCGATTGCTGGCCAAATTCGCGAGCCAGCATGCCGTCGATGGCGTTCAGCGCCATGCGCAGAATCATCCACACTGGAATCAGGGCGAACACCCAGAGATGTTCGGCGAAACTGGCCACCGCGACACCCACCAGAACGGAGATCAGTCCCGCCAACAGGGTGATTTGATTGGCAGTGGTGCCGTTATCGAACAGGCGCTGAACCAGGGGCCGCAGCAGGTTCTGAAAGGCCGGTTTCAACTGGTAGATGGAAGGCATGCAGACAATTCCTTTGTCGAGGGTGAAGGTCAGGGGCGTGGCGCTGAAGCTCGCGTTCTGTCGCCCTGAACGTCTGGCGCTGAGAGTAGCTGGTGGCGGGGGTACTTGTCCTGTGACCAGCCAGTCAAAAGCGGTAAATGGTGAGCGCAGAGTCTTCGGGATGTGCGTTGAACGAAAATTTCACTACTATCGTTACATCATAACGAAACATGCACTTGCGCCGGCCTGGGAGTTATCTACAGGCCAAGGTTTAGCAAAGACGGGGTGGTATGCAAGTCGATCTGGACGCAGATGGGGCAGAGATAGAAGGACTGCCGCGTTTTCAACAAGCGGTATTTCACGCCCGGCGGTTGAAGCGAGTCGGCATCGGCCTGGCGGGTTTGGCGGCGGTGGGGCTGGTGTTGGCGTTTTTTGTCGGGCTTTTCGCCCCGCAATCGCTGTGGCCTGCACTGTTGGTCAACCAGGCCGCAGCCTTGTTGGTCGTAGTGGCCGGGTTGCAATCGGCCTGGTGGGTGACGTTGTGGCGAGGGCGGGCACTGGGCTCTACGGTAGTGCTACCCGCAGAGCCAGTCGCGGATCTCCCCGTTGAAGCACTCGGCTGGTACGAACGGCTGTTGGAGCGTATCAGCGACGGCTGGCTACGGCTGCTGGCGCAGATTGGCGCAGCGACTCTCTGGCTGTGTGGTTGGTCGCTGTTGGTGCTGCTGAGCATCGAGCAGGTCTGGAACCTGTCGTTGCCCGGCGCGGCATTGGGGCTGTCGGCCAGTGTTGGGGCGGCGCTTTCGTTATTGCTGGCCTTCGGCTTGCTGGTGTTCGAACGCCAGTTGGCTCAGGAAAACCCCGCCGAATGGCCTGAAGCCGCGCAGCTTGGACAGTTGATCCGGGTTGCGATCATCTGCCTGGTGCTGAGCGCGTTCTGCCTGTTGTTTTCCAGTGAAACGTCGGTATGGCCTGCGCGCCTCGCGGTATTAATCGGCCTGCTGCCGGGGTTGGTAGCGGCCGAATTGCTGCTACGCGCCTTGTTATCGCTGTTCAGCCCGCGCCGTGAACAGCTTGAACCACGGCTGCTGGCGCAGAGCTTTGTCGCCGACATGTTGCGTTGGCCGCCGCAGCCCTTGCTGGCGTTGCAGCACGAATTGCACAACCGCTTCGGCATCGATCTCCGGCAGATCTGGGCTTTCACTTACATGCGCCGGGCCTTCCTGCCGGTGCTGTTGGTGGTGTTGGCAGTCGGCTGGCTGCTGACCGGGATTCACGAAATTGCGCTGCAAGGGCGGGGCATTTACGAGCGTTTCGGCAAGCCGGTCGAGGTCTTCGGGCCCGGACTGCATGCCGGATTGCCCTGGCCTGTGGGCCGCGTATTGAGCGTCGAGAACGGTGTGGTGCATGAGTTGGCAACCAGCGTCGGTGAGGCAACCATCGCAACACTGCCGGAGCCTGCAGAAGGCCCTGCGCCGTTGATTGCCAATCGGCTATGGGATGCCAGCCATGTGAACGACAAGTCCCAGGTCATTGCCAGCGGCAACGCTGACAAGCAGAGCTTTCAGATCGTCAACATGGACGTGCGTTTTGTCTATCGCATCGGCCTGACCGATCAGGCGGCGCTGGCGGCAACCTATAACAGCGCGGATGTCCCGACGCTGATTCGTAGCACCGCCAGCCGGATTCTGGTTCACGATTTCGCCTCGCGAACGCTCGATGGTTTGCTGGGGGAAGATCGCACCAACCTTGCCGACGACATCGGTCGTGCGGTGCAGGCGGACTTGCAGAAACTCGACAGCGGCGTGGAAATTCTTGCGACGGTCGTCGAAGCGATCCACCCGCCGGCCGGTGCAGCCAACGCTTACCACGGCGTGCAAGCTGCGCAGATCGGCGCCCAGGCATTGATCTCCCGTGAGCGCGGGGCGGCCAGCGAGCAGACCCACCAGGCGCAATTGCAGGCGAGTGTCGCTCGCGATCAAGCGCTGGCCACTGCCCATGAAGTCAAAGCCGCCGCCCAGGCCGCGGACCTGCGTTTTGCCGCCGAACAAAAGGCTTTTGCTTCGGCCGGCCAGGCCTTTGTGCTGGAGCAATATTTCAGCCAGCTGACGCTGGGCCTGGCCAACGCCAAGCTGCTTCTTCTCGATCACCGTCTGGGCGGCAACAGCGCGCCGACCATCGATCTACGCACTTTCACGCTACCGGCTGACCCTGCGGCGCCGCGTAAAACCGTTCAGCCAGGAGCCGTCCAATGAGCCAGTCTCATTCCCACGATCAACATGATCATCAAGGCCACGGCGGACATCAGCACAGCCACCACCATCATCACCACGGTGACCCTCGGGAAGCCGGGCCGTTTCCATGGCGGCGCATGGCCTGGGCGACACTGCTGGTGTTGTTTGCCATTGCAGCGGCGAGCCTGGTGCAAGTGCGTTCCGGCGAAGCCACGGTGATCACCCGCTTCGGCAACCCGTCGCGGGTGCTGCTGGAGCCCGGTCTCGGCCGGCGCTGGCCGGCACCGTTCGAAGCGGCGATCCCGGTGGATCTGCGGCTGCGCACCACCTCCAGTGGTTTGCAGGATGTCGGTACGCGCGATGGTTTGCGGATCATTATTCAGGCCTATGTGGCGTGGCAGGTGCAGGGCGATCCGGACAACGTGCAGCGCTTCATGCGCGCAGTGCAGAATCAGCCGGACGAAGCGGCGCGGCAGATTCGCACCTTTGTCGGCTCGGCGCTGGAAACCACGGCCAGTAGTTTTGACCTGGCCAATCTGGTGAACACCGATGCCAATCAGGTCCATATCGCCGACTTTGAAGCGCAACTGCGCAAGCAGATCGACCAGCAGTTGTTGACCACCTACGGCGTGCGTGTGCTGCAAGTCGGCATCGAGCGCTTGACCTTGCCGTCGGTGACACTGACCGCCACCGTCGACCGTATGCGTGCCGAGCGTGAAACCATCGCCACCGAACGCACCGCCATCGGTAAACGCGAGGCGGCGCAGATTCGTTCCGCCGCCGAGCGTGATGCGCGAATTGTGCAAGCCGATGCCACGGTGAAAGCTGCTGATATCGAAGCCCAATCCCGAGTCGAAGCCGCGCAGATTTACGGCCGCGCCTACGCGGGTTCGCCGCAGCTGTATAACTTGCTGCGTTCGCTGGACACCTTGGGCACGGTGGTCACTCCGGGCACCAAGTTGATCTTGCGTACCGATGCGGCGCCATTTCGGGTGTTGATTGATGGGCCGCCGTCAGGCCTTGGCGCCAAGGCCGAGTCGCAGCCATGAGTAACGTTCCACGTGGAACAAATGAAGTCAGCAGCCCTTGGATCCAGGCTGGCCGTTTGACCTTTCTCGCGTTGTACGCGGTGACGGTATTGGCAGCAGTGGTTTGGGCTTTTTCCAATGTGCGGCAGATCGATCCGCAGAATCGTGCGGTGGTGTTGCACTTCGGCGCCTTGGATCGCATTCAAAATGCCGGCTTATTGTTGGCCTGGCCGCGGCCGTTCGAGCAGGTGGTTTTATTGCCGGCAGCAGACCGGGTAATCGAACGCCGGGTGGAAAACCTGTTGCGTTCCGATGCCGCGCTACAGGGCGATCGAGTGGCGAGTTTCGCCACGCCGCTGAGTGATGCCTTGGCCGGTTCCGGTTACCTGCTGACTGGCGATGCCGGCGTAGTGCAACTGGATGTGCGGGTTTTCTACAAAGTCACCGAGCCCTATGCGTTCGTACTGCAAGGCGAGCATGTACTGCCTGCGCTGGATCGTCTGGTGACCCGCAGTGCGTTAGCGCTGACCGCCGCGCGAGACCTGGACACCATTTTGGTGGCGCGCCCGGAATTGATCGGCGCGGATAACCAGGCCGCCGAGCGTCGCGAACGGCTGCGCGGGGATCTGGTGCAGGGCATCAATCAACGCTTGGCCGAACTGACTGCGACCGGGCAGGGGCTGGGGATCGAAGTGGCGCGAGTCGACGTGCAGTCCAGTCTGCCAGGGCCAGCAGTGAATGCTTTCAATGCGGTACTGACCGCCAGCCAACAGGCCGACAAAGCCGTGGCGAATGCTCGAACCGACGCCGAAAAACTCACCCAGACCGCTACCCAGCAATCCGACCGAGCCCTGCAAGTCGCCTATGCACAAGCCAGCGAACGCCTGGCCAAAGCCTCGGCCGACACCGCGACTGTACAGAGCCTGGCCTTGGCGCAGCGCAAGGGCGCTGACCCGGAAATGCTGCTGCGCATCTACCGCGAGCGTCTGCCGAAGATCCTCGGTCAGGCCGGGTCGGTGACCACGGTCGATCCCAAAGACGATTCCCGCCTGATTATTCAGGGAGCCGAACAATGACTGCCCACTCTGCTGCCGCACAACCCGCGGCGAGCATGCTGACCTCCACCGAACAACGCAGCGCTGCGCGTCAACTGACCCTGGCCATGCTCGCACTGGGCTTGCTGGTACTGGGTTTGGTCTGGCGTTGGTTGGCGCCAGAGCAAAATGGCGTCAGCCAGTTGTTGCTGGGTTTTGCCTCATTGCTGGTGGCCGTGCCGGTGATGCGTTCGGCCTGGTACAGCCTGCGTTACCCAAGCCTGCACGGCATCACCGATCAGTTGATCGCACTGGCAATGATGGGCGCTTGGGCCACCGGCGATCTGCTGACTGCGGCCTTGCTGCCGATCATCATGATCTTTGGCCACGTGTTGGAGGAGCGCAGCGTGATCGGCTCCCAGGAAGCCATTCATGCCTTGGGCAAGTTGACGCGCAGCCATGCACGGCGAGTGCAGGCCGACGGCACGATTGTCGAAGTGGACAACAGCACGCTCAAAACCGGAGACCAGGTGGAGGTGCGGGCCGGAGATCGGGTACCGGCCGATGGCCTGGTGCTTTCCGGGCAAGCCAGCCTCGACACCGCACCGATCACCGGCGAGTCGCTACCGCTGGAGGCGAGTGTCGGCATGCTGGTGTTCGGTGGGGCGATCAACCTCGATGGCTTGTTGCGGATTGAAGTCACCCGCACCGGCACTGAATCGACCTTGGGAAAGGTCATCGCGCTGATGCAAAGCGCCGAGCGCTCGAAGCCGCCGATCACTCGTTTGCTCGAACGTTATGCCGGCAGCTACATGGTGCTGGTCTTGCTGCTGGCGGCCGTCACCTGGTTTATCAGCAACGATGCGCAGGCGATGTTGGCGGTATTGGTGGCGGCCTGTCCTTGTGCCTTGGTGTTGTCGGCACCGGCGACGGCGATTGCCGGGATCGCTGTCGCGGCGCGCCACGGGATTTTGATTCGCAGCTCGGCGTTCCTTGAGGAGCTGGCGGACCTGACCTCACTGGTGGTGGACAAGACCGGCACCCTGACCTTTGGCACTCTGCGTTTGCAATCGATCGACAGCCCGATCGAGGATCGCAGCCCATTGCTGAAATTGGCCGCCAGCCTCGGCTCCGCCAGCAGCCATCCGGTTAGTCGTGCATTGGCCGGGCTGGTGACGCAGGAGCATTTTCTGGTGTTGTCGGATATCCGCGAGCGCCAGGGGTTGGGTGTCGTGGCGCAAACGGAGCAGGGCGAGGCGGCGCTCGGTCGTCCGGAGTTGTTCGGCCAATTGGGCATTGCGACCTCCGTCGTGCCCGAGCATGACGGGCCCATCGCCGGGCTGGCGTTGAACGGAGAGTTTCTCGGTTGGCTATTGTTGGCGGACAGCGTCAAACCCGAGGCTCGCCACGCACTGAGCGAACTGCGTGAGCTGGGTCTGGGACGGCAATTGCTGCTCACCGGTGATCGGCAAAGCGTGGCTCACAGCCTGGCCCATGAAGTCGGGATCAGCGATGTCGAAGCTCAGGCCTTGCCCGAAGACAAGCTCAACCGGGTTCTACAAGAAATCGACAGTGGCTTTCGGCCGATGGTGGTGGGCGACGGGATCAACGATTCGCTGGCACTCAAGGCCGGCGTGGTCGGCGTCGCCATGGGCGCGGGAGGGGCGGATATCGCTCTGGCTTCGGCGGACATCGTGCTGATTGGCAGCGATTTGCGGCGCTTGGGCACCTGCGTGCGCTTGAGTCGCCAGTGTCGGCAAACGTTGCAGGTCAACGTGATCATCGGCTTGGGCTGGACCCTGGCGATCGTCGCCTTTGCCGCATTCGGTTGGCTCGGGGCGGCGGGGGCAATGATTGCCGCGGTGCTGCATAACCTCAGCACCTTGCTGGTACTGGGCAACGCCGGCCGTTTACTGCGCTTTCAGGAGCCATTGCTCAAGCTCAAAGACGATCTCTGATCTGACGCGCGGATCCGTCATGATCGACCGCTGGAACTGTGCGGCGAGTTGATAGTCATCTGTGAAGAGGCTGCATCAATACAAACTGTAACCTGGCTGAAACACTTGGTTTAGGGCGGTTTGATCAGTCTCACGGATATGGAGAAAGGCTATGAGGTCGATAGCCTGCTAATTTTCATGGATGGTCTACCCTCAAGTCAGACGTCTGAAATCAGGGGGCTTCTCCATGCTCGCGCACCTTCCTCCGGCCTTACAGAATCTGCAGCTACCGTTACGCCTCAGACTCTGGGATGGCCATGAGTTTAATCTGGGCCCAGCGCCCAGCGTCACTATTGTGGTCAAGGACCCACAATTGGTTTCTCAATTCACCCATCCCAGCCTGGTTTTGCTGGGGGCCGCGTTCGTGGAAGGAAAGCTGGAACTCGAAGGCTCGATCAACGACGTCATTAAAGTCTGCGATGAGTGGAGCCAGGCTCTGCTGGATGAGAGCGATGACAACCAGCCTCTGCGCGTCATGCACGATAAAGCCACCGATGCAGCGGCTATTTCCTACCATTACGACTTGTCCAATGCCTTCTATCAGCTTTGGCTCGATAGCGACATGGCGTATTCCTGCGCCTATTTCGAGACCGGCAGCGAGAGCCTCGAGCAAGCCCAGCAGGCCAAGTTTCGCCATCTGTGCCGCAAGCTGCGTCTGCAACCTGGCGAATATCTGCTGGATGTCGGTTGCGGCTGGGGCGGGCTGGCACGTTACGCCGCGCGTGAGTTCGGGGCGAAAGTGTTCGGCATCACCCTGAGCAAGGAGCAGTTAGCGCTGGCGCGGGAGCGGGTAGCGGCCGAGGGCCTGGAGGATCAGGTCGAACTGCAGTTGCTCGATTACCGCGACCTGCCGCAGGACGGTCGTTTCGACAAGGTGGTGAGTGTCGGCATGTTCGAGCATGTCGGCCATGAGAACCTGGCGCAGTACTGTAAGACCCTGTTCGGCGCGGTGCGCGAGGGCGGTCTGGTGATGAACCACGGTATTACTGCCAGGCACATTGACGGTCGACCCGTCGGGCGCGGTGCTGGTGAGTTTATCGAACGCTACGTGTTTCCCAATGGCGAGCTGCCGCACCTGTCGATGATCTCGGCCGAGATCAGCGAGGCGGGCCTGGAAATAGTCGACGTCGAAAGCCTGCGCCTGCATTACGCGCGCACCCTGGACCACTGGAGCGAGCGCCTGGAGGACAATCTGGAAGCCGCCGCCAAGCTGGTGCCGGAGCACGTGCTACGCATCTGGCGACTCTATCTGGCGGGCTGCGCTTATGCGTTTGCCAGGGGCTGGATCAATCTGCACCAGATCCTCGCGGTCAAGGCTCATGCCGACGGTAGCCATGATCTGCCGTGGACGCGCGACGATATCTACAACCCTTAAAGGATCGGCGATATAAGCCGGGCGACCCGCATGCCAAGTTGTTGCAGGCGGCGGGTCTCCCGGCTTTCTCCTTTGGCGATCTCGTGAGCCTGGTCGAAGTCATCGTTGAGCATGGATTGCACCTCGGCGGCGAATGGGTTGTCGACGATCAGTAGCATCACTTCGAAGTTGAGCCGGAACGAACGGTTGTCCAGATTCGCGCTGCCGATGGCGCTGATTTCGCTGTCGATCAGCACCACTTTCTGATGCAGGAAGCCGGGCTCATAACGGAACATCCGCACCCCGGCCCGCACCGCTTCGAACGCAAAGAGACTGGACGCGGCGTAAACGATGCGGTGATCCGCCCGCGACGGCAGCAGGATCCGCACATCCACACCGCGCAACACCGCCAGGCGCAGCGCGGCGAAAACCGCTTCGTCGGGAATGAAATACGGGCTGGTGATCCATACCCGTTCAGTTGCGGCATGGATGGCTTCAACGAAAAACAGCGAGCAGGTTTCGTAGGGGTCTGCCGGACCGCTGGCCAGCAATTGGCAGAGCACGCCCTCGTCCGGGTAGGTGTCGGGCAGGATCAGTGGCGGCAGCTGTCGTGAAGCCCAGAACCAGTCTTCAGCGAACGACTCCTGCATGCAGGCCACCACCGGGCCGCTGACTTCGACATGGGTGTCGCGCCAAGGCGCCAGTGGCGGTTTCTTGCCCATGTACTCGTCGCCGACGTTGAGCCCGCCGACGAACCCCAGCAGACCGTCAACCACCACAATTTTGCGGTGATTACGAAAATTGACCTGGAAGCGATTGAGCCAGCCGCTGCGGGTGGCGAAGGCTTTGACCTGCACGCCGGCCTCGCGCAGCGGCTGCACGAAGCCATGGGGCAAGGAGTGGCTGCCGATGCGGTCGTAGAGCACGTAAATGGCTACGCCTTCGGCGGCTTTCTCCATTAGCAGGGCCTGCAAGCGACGACCGAGATGGTCGTCATGGATGATGAAAAACTGGATCAATACGGCTTGGCGGGCGCTACGGATGGCGTCGAAAATCGCCGCAAAAGTGGCTTCGCCATCGATCAGCAAACGCACCCGATTATTCGCCAGGCACGGCATGCGTCCCAGTTTTGGCATGGCTCGCAGCGAGGCGTAGGCGCTGGAGGCGCGGGCGGCCAGCGCTTCCTCGACCCAGGGGCGCCAGTTCAGGTCGGCGATGGCTTTGCGCATTTCCTCGTTGGCCTGGCGTCTTGCCTCGATGTAAGCGTCGAAGGTACTGCGGCCAAAGACCAGGTAAGGGATAAGGGTCAGATAAGGAATGAACGACAGTGACATGGCCCAGGCGATTGCACCTTGGGCAGTCCTGACGGTGAACACGGCATGGATGGCGGCGATCATGCCCAGCAAGTGAATAGTGGCGATCAGATAACCGAAAACATGCGGGCCAAAGTAATCCATGGGGGCAGCCTTGCTCCTGAAGACTTAATGCTTAACAGACCATGTTCCACGGCGAATGTCGCTATTTAATTCGCCATGCAACCCAAGTCGATTTTTGACGTCTAACGGCCACTATTCTCTAGGAGTTACTCGATGAACGTTCGTCTGCTGGGTTTGGCCATGGCTGTCGGCTTGTCGCTTCCTGTGGCCGCTCAGGCGCAGATGTTGCAGCCAGGGTTGTGGGAATTAACTTCAAGCAATATGAAAGTCGATGACCAGAATCTGCCGGATCTGCAGTTGATCCTCGGTCAGTTGCAGAACCAGATTACCCCTGAGCAACGCGCGCAGCTGGAGAAGCAGGGCATCACCATGGGCGGCAAAGGTATTCGAGCTTGTCTGACTCAGGCCCAAGTGCAGTCCGACAACATTCCGCTGACGGATCCGCAATCGGGCTGCAAGCAGGAAATCACCGAGCGCACCGGCAATCAGTGGAAATTTCGCTTCAGCTGCCCGAAAGCGCAGGGCACCGGTGTCGCCACTTTCCTCAGTGATCGAGAGTTCACGACCAAGGTCAACGGCACCTTCAATGCCACCGGCATCCAGCAGAAGGGCAGCCTGGATACCCGCGCAGTGTGGATGGGGCAGGATTGCGGAACCGTTAAACCAAGAGCCTGAAAGCTTAGCGGGCAAGCCACGCTCCCACAGGAGTACTCGATTCCATGTGGGAGCGGGCTTGCCCGCGAAGACGCCAGAGCAGGCACCGCAAAAATCACTGGAATACCATCGGCCACGGAGGCCCGCGATTCGGTGTAAAAACTGCCTTTGTCCGGCGCGCCGTTTCAAAACTCGTTCTGCAGGGCCTTGTAGCCGCGCACCAGATCGACGTTGGTCCGCGCCACGTCTTCGGAAAACTCCGAAGCACTGACACTGACGGGCGGGAACTGAGAGAGGTCGGTCTTGGGTCCGATGCGAGTGGTGGACGGCACGTAGAAGTCTTCGGGCAAGTCCCGACCATCGACCACTGAGTTATGCCGCACTACGCAGCCGTCGCCCACCGCACAGTTGAACAACACGCTGTTGAAGCCGATGAACACCCGGTTGCCGACTGTGCACGGGCCGTGAACGATGGAGCGGTGGGCGATTGAACTGAACTCACCGATAGTCACCGCCGCGCCGGATTTGGAGTGGATGACCACCCCGTCCTGGATGTTCGAATTGGCACCGATGGTGATCGGCTCCATCTCGCCTGAGTCGTCCACTTCGTCGGCACGAATCACCGCGTAGGGGCCGACGAAGACGTTCTCGCCAATCACCACCTTGCCGCAGATGATCGCGGTTTTATCCACATAAGCGGACTCGGCGATCACTGGCAGATCGCCTGACGGGTTCTTGCGGATCATGGTTTGCTCAAGGCGTTGTACAGGGTATTGAGGTTGTACTGGTATAGCCCGATGAAGGTGCTCGCCGGGCCTTCGGCGGCGAGGGCGTCGGAGTACAAGGTGCCGCCGATATGCGCGCCGCTTTCTTCGGCGATTTGCTTGAGCAGGCGCGCGTCTTTGATATTTTCCATGAACACCGCCTTGACCTTGGCCTGGCGGATCTGGGTGATCAGCGCCGCGACTTCGGCGGCCGAAGGCTCGCGCTCGGTGGACAGACCTTGAGGCGCCATGAAGTCAATGCCGTAGGCCTGACCGAGATAACCGAAAGCATCATGGGAAGTGACGATCTTGCGATTGCCTGGCGGCAGCGAACCGAGCCTGGTTTTGGCTTCGGCCAGCAGGCGGTAAATCTGCTTCAGACAGGTCTGGCTGTTGCGTTCGTAGTCGGCTTTATTCGCTGGATCAGTCGCGATCAGCGCCTTGGTGATGTTGCTCACATAGAGTTCGATGTTCGCCAGATTGTGCCAGGCGTGCGGGTCGGGAATGGTCTCGCTGTCTTCATCCAGGGTCCGCGGGATGACGCCACGGCTGGCGGTGATTACAGGGGTTTTGGTCTCGGTACTGGTGACCAGACGATCCAGCCATGGCTCGAAGCCCAGGCCGTTCTTGATGATCAGCCGGGCCTTGAGCAGCGCTTTGGCGTCGTCCGGGGTTGGCTCGTAGGTGTGAGCGTCGGCGTCCGGACCGACCATGTTGGTGATCTGGATATGCTCGCCGCCAACCTGATGGGTCAGGTCGGCGAGAATGCTGAAGCTGGTGACCACCTGAAGTTTCTCTACCGCCGAGGCTGTCGATAGCGACAGCGGCAGCAGCAGACTGAACAGCATGAGTAGAGCGCGCATCGGGAAACACCTCATTGGGATGTGAGCAAAGGCGGGCGGCGCAGCAAGCCGTGAACCGGCCCGAACACCACGGACAGCAAGTACAAACCCCCAGCCACCAGCACGATGGTCGGGCCGCTGGGTAGCGAGTAGTAGAACGACAGCAACAGACCGAGCCACACCGAGAGGCAGCCGAGCACGGCGGCGATGACCATCAACACTGGCAAGCGTCGACTCCAGAAACGCGAAGCCGCCGCGGGCAACATCATCAAACCGACCACCATCAGCGCGCCGATGGCCTGAAAACCGATCACCAGATTCAGCACTACCAGGGTCAGAAACAGTCCGTGAGCCAACGGGCCGAGACGGCTCACGGTTTGCAGGAACAGCGGGTCGAGTGTGTCCAGCAGCAGTGGCCGATAGATCAGCACCATAGCAATCAGGCTGAAACCCGAAACCCAAAGCATGCCGGTCAGAGTCGGTCCATCGACGGCGAGTGCCGAGCCGAATAGCAGGTGCAGGAGGTCCAGACGTTTGCCGGCGATGCCGAGAATCAATACACCGCAGGCCAGCGAAATTGGGTAGATCGCCGCGAGGCTGGCGTCTTCCCTCAAGCCGGTACGGCGGGTGATCCACGCGGCGAGACCGGCCATGCTCAGGCCGGCGCCGAGGCCGCCAATGGTCAGCGCCGGCAGACTCAAACCGGCGAACCAGAAGCCCAGGGCCGCGCCCGGTAAGATCCCGTGGGCCACCGCATCGCCGATCAGGCTCATGCGCCGCAGAATCAAAAACACCCCGAGCGGGGCGGTGCTGCAGGCCAATACCAGACCGCCAAGCAAGGCTCGACGCATGAATACGAACTCGTGGAACGGTTGCCAAAGTGCAACGGCGGCGACCATCACGCCACCTGCGTCAGAGGTTGTTGCTGGATCAGTTCGACACTTGGCGCGAGCACGCAGCCGCTGCTTTTGATCAGCAGCGCTTGAGGAATGTGTTGGCGCACGGCGGCCAGGTCATGGCAGACGACGAGCAGCGTCCGGCCTTCGGCATGCCAGGCGTGGATATGTTTCCAGAGCAGTGCCTGGCCGAGTTCGTCGAGTGCAGCGTGGGGTTCGTCGAGCAACAACACCGGCGCTTCGGCCAGGCTCAAACGGGCGAGCAGGGCGCGTTGTAATTCTCCGCCGGACAAGGCCATCAGTGGGCGATGTTCCAGTCCAGTCAAACACCAGTCTTCCAACACGACCTTCAGGCGATGGCTGCGGACTTGCGGAGTTTGCTTGTTGCCCCAGAAACCAGCGGCGACCAGCTCTTGCAGACTGATAGGGAACTGTCGGTCCAGATGCTGCTGTTGCGGTAAGAAAGACAGGCTGCCGCGTCGTGGAACATCCAGTTCGACGTTGCCGGCCAGCGGTCTCTGCAACCCTGCGATGACTTTCAACAGGCTGCTTTTGCCCGAACCGTTGGCGCCAATGACTGCGGTCAGGCTGCCGCTTGCCAGTTCGAAGTTAACGGCGGGAGTGAGAGGCTGACCGGGCGCCCCCCAGCGTAACGCCTGACAACGGATCATGCGGCCTCCCAGTTCCAGCGACTTTCGGCCACAGCATCGTGGGCGTGCAGGCTTTCGGCGTGGACGACTCGCAGGTGGAAGGCGTTGATCCCCGGGGATCTTTTCAAGGCCAGATTCAAGCGTCGGGCAGCGTCTTCACAGAACATCAAATTCTGACCATTGGCCAGGGCGAAGGCTTGTTCGTCTGCGCGTTTCACCGCGGTTTGAACGGCGGTGCCGAGGGCTGCTTCGGCGTCGTTGATCACGGCGATCAGCGGCAGGTCTTCCAGATAGTCGTCCAGACGTAGCTGCAATTGCGCGCTGCTGCGCTGGCTATGAGGCGTCGCAACGATGCCTTTTGAAGATCCGAGCCAAGCCAGGATGTCGGCATGCTGCAATGCTTTGTTGGCAAAGTCATCGACAAATTGCTGCTGAATCAGCTGCCTCGAAAGCGCAGCTGAGCATGGACAGGTTGAGGAATAAGTAACCTCGATTTTTAGTTCCACGTGGAACATTGCATTTTTCAGACGCGCTTCGATGCTCACTGGATAAGTTTTCCAACCTGCTAACGGGCTGACCAATGCGGGCCGTTTGAGCAGCAAATCGGTGTGGATTCGCAAGTAGGCGCTGCTCGACAAACCGTCATGGCTATCGAGGAAGCGCTGCAAAACCTGACGTAAAAGCAACGGAGTGAGGTTCTTCTGCTCAAGCATTTCCAGCGCCAGATACAGACGCGACATATGAATGCCACGCGCCTCGCCATCATCGAGGCTGACGCCGGCATCCGCTTTTGCGCTGATTCGCTGACCATCGAACAACACCGGTAGAGCAATGCCGCACATGCCCACCCATTCGAGTGGCAAGGCTTGGCGTGAGGCCTGCGCGGCAATATCCGGCAGAGTCAGCGCGTTCATAAGCAGGTCCATCGTCGGAGATAAAAACATATGTTATGTTATAACGGTATAATTGACGATGCCTTTTTCAATCTCCCTCAGCCACTGATGAGACACCCTGATGCCTAACCGCCTTCCCGTTACCGTGCTGTCCGGTTTTCTCGGCGCCGGTAAAAGCACGCTGCTCAATTACGTTCTGCGCAACCGCGACAACCTGCGGGTGGCGGTGATCGTCAACGATATGAGCGAGATCAACATTGATGGCAGTGAGGTTCAGCGCGATGTCACGTTGAATCGTGCCGAAGAAAAACTCGTTGAAATGAGCAACGGCTGCATTTGCTGCACTTTGCGTGAAGACTTGCTGGATGAGGTCAGCAAGCTCGCCAAGGACGGTCGTTTCGATTATCTGCTGATCGAATCCACGGGCATTTCCGAGCCCTTGCCGGTGGCGGAAACCTTCACCTTTCGCGATGAAGAGGGCCAGAGCCTGGCGGACATTGCCCGGCTCGACACTCTGGTCACGGTGGTCGATGGCATGAACTTCCTGATCGACTATCAGGCCGCCGAAAGCCTTGCGTCCCGCGGCGAAACCCTGGGTGAGGACGACGAGCGCTCGATCACCGACCTGCTGATCGAGCAGATCGAATTCGCCGACGTGATTCTGATCAGCAAAATCGATTTGATCAGCAGCAGCGACCGTCAGGAGCTGATCGCCATTCTCGAACGGCTCAACTCCCAGGCAGAAATCATCCCCATGGTCATGGGCGAAGTGCCGCTGAAGAAGATCCTCAATACCGGGCGCTTCGACTTTGAACGCGCCGCTCAGGCGCCGGGCTGGTTGCAGGAATTGCGCGGTGAGCATGTCCCGGAAACCGAGGAGTATGGCATTGCCTCGACGGCTTACCGGGCGCGGCGGCCCTTCCATCCGCAGCGCTTTTTCAGCTTCATCGACCGCCCGTGGGTGAATGGCAAGCTGCTGCGTTCCAAGGGCTTTTTCTGGCTGGCCAGCAAGCATCAGGACGCCGGTAGCTGGTCCCAGGCTGGCGGTTTGATGCGTCACGGCTTTGCCGGGCGCTGGTGGCGTTTCGTGCCAAAACCGCAGTGGCCGCAGGATCAGGAAAGCGTCTCGGCGATCATGGAAAACTGGATGAAAGCCACTGGGGACTGCCGTCAGGAACTGGTGTTTATCGGTCAGAACATTGACTTCACCCAGCTCACCGCCGAGCTCGATAACTGCCTGCTGACCGATGACGAAATGGCCCTGGGTGTGGAAGGCTGGCAGTTGATGATCGACCCGTTCGGGCCATGGCATGAAGAGGTGGCGGCCTGATGCTCGCGCCCAGTCTGACGCTGCGTCCGATCATTCGTCAGGTCCGGGGTGAGACACCAGAAGCGCTCACCCGGATTCTGGAAGACGGCGTGAATATGGCCGTCTGGCAACGGCAGCTACCGGCCCATATCGCCGACTTCGGCACTCTGTTGCTGTCTCTCGGCGAGCCGCTGGCTGAATCACTGTCACTGGAGCTAGAGAGTGAGGATGCACAGCCAAATCTGCACGGCCTGGCCTCAGGTTTCAGCGATCTGGAAGGCTACGAAGGCTTCATCGCTGACGTCTCCTGGCTGGTCAGCGCCTTCGCCTGTCTGTTGGGTGCCAAGCGCATCGGTTTGCGCCTGCGGGTGCTGGACAAGGCTATGTGCCCACGTTTCCACGTCGATCATGTACCGGTGAGATTGATCACTACGTATGCCGGCATTGGCAGTCAATGGCTACGGGAAGGGGTGATGGATCGTCGGCAACTGGGCAAAGCCGACGCCGAGCCCCGGGACGACTCGCAGATTCAGCAAGTAACCTGCGGTGAAGTCGCCTTGCTCAAGGGCGAGAAATGGCACGGCAACGAAGGCTTCGGCCTGATCCATCGCTCGCCGCAACCGGCGCCGGGTGAACGCCGCCTGATCCTCACCCTCGACTGGTTGAGCTAGGCGTACTCAAGGTTTCAGCCATTTGCCCTGGCTTTGGCTTTCGCAGAACGGCTGCAAATACGCCGCATCAGTGGCCACGCCGTAATAGTGAATATCCTGCCGGTAAGGCATATTGGCCACTTGGGCGTTGCTGCAAACGCCGAAGGCGCCGGCGGGGCATTGCTCGGTGAACGTTACGTCGACTTTCTGACCGGGCAGGTTCGGCTGGCAGAAGCCGTCGTGGAACAGTTTTTCCGGGATATTGCGGTTTTGCTGGCAGACTTTGACGTCCAGCCGTTCCGCCTGACTGTGGACCACGCAGGCTTGGGCCAGCGCCTCGCCCGAGCCGAGCGCCAACAGCAGTGGTAGCCAAATCGCCCGCATCATCTACCTCCTTAGAAAATCACCGAATATGCTGCAGAACATTCCCACCCACGTCATTGCCGGGCCGCTTGGTGCCGGCAAGACCAGCCTGATCAAGCACCTGCTGGCGCAGCGGCCGGCCCATGAGCGCTGGGCAGTGCTGATCAATGAGTTCGGTCAGATCGGCCTGGATGCCGCGTTGCTGACTCAGGACGCCGATGGTATCGCACTGGGTGAAGTCGCCGGCGGCTGTTTGTGTTGCGTGAATGGGGCGCCGTTTCAGGTCGGGCTTGGACGTTTGTTGCGCAAGGCGCGACCGGACCGGCTGTTTATCGAACCCTCAGGGTTGGGGCATCCGGCGCAGTTGCTCAAGCAATTGGGTGATGCGCCGTGGCACGGTGTATTGGCCGTTCAGCCGTGCGTGCTGGTGCTCGATGCCCAGGCGCTGGCCGCCGGGAAACCGTTGCCACCAGCGCAGCAGGAGGCGCTGACCAGTGCCGGTCTGTTGCTGCTGAACAAGGACGAGCAGCTCAGCGACACGGATCGCCAGCGGATCATCAAGCAACTACCGGATTGCCCGGTGTACTGGACGCAGCAAGCCGCTTTGCCACTGACCGAATTACCCGGAGCACAGTCTCAGGCGAATGCGGGTGTGGATAACTTCCGCGTGCCTAAAGGTTTGGCGCAGATGCCGGCGATCTGGACTGATCCGACGCAGCCGATTTGCCTGAGCCAGCAACAGGAGGGCGGCTGGAGCATTGGCTGGCGTTGGCATCCGAGTCAGCGATTTGATGCGCCCCGGGTTCTGCAATGGCTTGAAAGCCTTGACTGGCGGCGGGCGAAGTTGGTTATCCACAGCGCCGACGGCTGGGTTTCTGCCAATGCAGTGGATAACTCGGGTCTGCACTGGCAGCCTAGCGAGTGGCGACGTGATTCACGTATCGAACTGATTTTCAGCAAGCCGCAGAACGCGGCCGCGCTGCAAAACGTCTTGGCTGGGTGCCGTGTAGTTCAGGTTTGACGCGCGCTCAATTGCGCCACTTGTTATGTTCCTGGCGCCACTGGTTCAGTTCGATCACATCGGCACTTGGCGTCGGAGTCTTGACCTCGAACGGGTAGGGCGCCAGCTCGATTTGTGCGCTGTGGGCGCCGAACTGGGTGATGGTGCCCGAGTGGCGCGTCTCGCCGGTCACGGTGAATTCGAAGTTATAGATGCGGGCCAGGCGCCGTCGGCCATTGGCGTCCTTGACGAAACCAATCCGCTTCAACGCCACGTTGCCGTCCAGCAGCTCGATGTCGAGCTTGGCGCAATGCTGCTTGACCCTTTCCAGTGCCCGCTCGCGCAAGCCGTGGTTGTGCCATAGCCAAGCGGCGCCGGTCGCCAGCAGCATCAGCACGAAGATATTTCCCAGGGTCAGCATCAACGAACACTCCAACAAAGTAGTGTCAGCTTAACTGTGTCTTCGGTCTGTCGTACAGGCTGCGTTTCGTCGCATACTGCGCGGCTCGAATTTCAATCGGTTTACGGAAATCCCGCATGAAACGTACACCCCATTTGCTCGCCATCCAGTCTCATGTGGTCTTCGGCCATGCCGGCAACAGCGCTGCGGTTTTTCCGATGCAGCGGGTCGGGGTGAATGTCTGGCCGCTCAATACCGTGCAGTTCTCCAACCATACCCAGTATGGGCAGTGGGCGGGTGAGGTGTTGGCACCGCATCAGATTCCGGAGCTGATCGAGGGGATTGCCGCCATCGGCGAGTTGGGTAACTGCGATGCAGTGCTGTCTGGCTACCTCGGTAGCGCGGCGCAGGGAAGAGCGATCCTTACGGGTGTGGCGCGGATCAAGGCGATCAATCCCAAGGCTTTGTACCTCTGCGACCCGGTGATGGGGCATCCGGAAAAGGGTTGCAGCGTGCCGGCTGAAGTCAGTGATTTCCTGCTGGAAGAGGCGGCGGCGATGGCTGACTTCATGTGCCCGAATCAGCTCGAACTGGACAGTTTTTCGGGGCGCAAGCCGCAGTCGCTGTTCGATTGCCTGGCCATGGCTCGGGCGCTGCTTGCCCGCGGCCCGAAGGCGGTGCTGGTCAAGCACCTGGATTATCCCGGCAAGCTGCCGGATGGCTTCGAGATGTTGCTGGTGACCGCTGAGGGCAGTTGGCATCTGCGTCGGCCGCTGCTGGCTTTCCCGCGTCAGCCGGTGGGCGTCGGCGACCTGACGGCCGGCCTGTTTCTGGCCCGCGTGCTACTGGGAGATAGTCTGCTGGCGGCCTTCGAGTTCACCGCCGCGGCGGTGCATGAAGTGCTGCTGGAAACCCAGGCCTGCGCCAGCTATGAGCTGGAATTGGTGCGCGCTCAGGACCGGATCGCCCACCCGCGAGTGCGGTTTGAGGCGACGGCGATCAGCCTTTAAGCCGAGTCAAGCAAGTCCCAGCCCGGCGATAAAACCTTGTGGCGAGGGAGCTTGCTCCCGCTGGGCCGCGAAGCGGGCCCAAAACCTGTAACCGAGATTTATCAGGCAAACCGCATCAGCCGGATTACGACGGCTTCGCCGCCGAGCGGGAGCAAGCTCCCTCGCCACAGGTCAGGCGCTCGGCTTCTTTTCCCTGACTGACCTCAGGCATCCGCCTTGATTTCCTGATACCGCTTTTCCAGTTCCTGGCGAATCTGCCGGCGTTGCTTGGCCTGGATAAACCGGCGTTTGTCTTCGCTGTTCTGCGGTTGCAGCTGCGGCACGACGGTGGGTTTGCGCTGGTCGTCGACCGCGACCATGGTGAAAAAGCAGCTATTGGTGTGGCGCACCGAGCGCTCACGGATATTCTCCGTCACCACCTTGATCCCCACCTCCATCGAGGTGTTGCCGGTGTAGTTGACCGACGCGAGAAAGGTCACCAGTTCGCCGACATGGATCGGCTCGCGGAAGATCACCTGATCCACCGACAGGGTGACCACGTAGCGTCCGGCATAGCGGCTGGCGCAGGCGTAGGCGACTTCGTCGAGATACTTGAGCAGGGTACCGCCGTGGACATTGCCAGAGAAATTGGCCATGTCGGGGGTCATCAATACCGTCATCGACAGCTGGGCGTTTCCGGGTTCCATAGCACACTCACGGTTCTAGGCAGGGATTGCGGGAGCACCTCTGCGGGCGCTTGGTCATTTTTTCAAAACCATCGTTAACGGGACGCTGCGCTCGTGGCGACCGTCACGCCCGAATCGATCTGTTTCCATATATTGCACTGCCTTTCTGCCGGAAGTCTCGGTGTTACCCTTCAAAAGCACGCCTCAAGGAGCCCCACGCCATGCACGCCATCAGTTTTATTCAGGATCTGGCAGTGATCATGTTGATCGCAGGTGTGGTGACCATTCTCTTTCACCGGCTCAAACAGCCGGTGGTGCTCGGTTACATCGTCGCCGGTTTCATCATCGGCCCGCACACCCCGCCATTCAGCCTGATCCACGACGAAGACACGATCAAGACGCTCGCCGAACTTGGGGTGATCCTGCTGATGTTCTGTCTGGGCCTGGAATTCAGCTTGCGCAAGTTGTTCAGGGTCGGCGCCACGGCCTTTATCGCCGCGTTCCTCGAAATCGTGCTGATGATCTGGATCGGCTACGAAATCGGTCGCTGGTTCGACTGGAACACCATGGACTCGCTGTTCCTCGGCGCAATTCTGGCGATCTCCTCGACCACCATCATCGTCAAGGCCCTTAATGACCTGAAGATGAAGAACCAGCGCTTTGCGCAGCTGATCTTCGGCGTGTTGATCGTTGAGGACATTCTCGGGATTGGCATCATCGCGCTGTTATCGAGTATCGCGGTCAGTGGCACCGTCAGTTCTGGTGAGGTGTTTTCCACGGTCGGCAAGCTCTCGCTGTTCATGATCGTCGCCCTGGTGGTCGGCATTCTGCTGGTGCCGCGATTACTGGCTTATGTGGCCAGGTTCGAAAGCAACGAAATGCTGCTGATCACTGTGCTGGGCTTGTGCTTCGGTTTCTGTCTGCTGGTGGTCAAGCTGGAATACAGCATGGTGCTGGGCGCATTCCTGATTGGCGCAATCATGGCCGAGTCCCGGCAATTACTGAAAATAGAACGTCTGATCGAGCCGGTTCGCGACATGTTCAGCGCCATCTTCTTTGTCGCCATTGGTCTGATGATCGACCCGCAGATCCTGCTGCAATACGCCTGGCCGATCGCGGTGATCACCGTCGCCGTGGTGTTGGGCAAGATGATGTCCTGCGGGCTGGGCGCCTTTATCGCCGGCAATGATGGACGTACCTCACTTCGGGTCGGCATGGGCCTTTCGCAGATCGGCGAATTCTCTTTCATCATCGCTTCCTTGGGCATGACCTTGCAGGTCACCAGCAACTTCCTTTATCCGGTGGCGGTAGCCGTATCGGTGATTACCACCTTGCTGACCCCTTACCTGATCCGGGCAGCCGACCCGTTGTCGCTGAAGCTGGCGGCAGTGATGCCGCAGCGTCTGGCTCGCGTGCTGGGGATGTACGGTGAATGGCTGCGCAGCATCCAGCCGCAGGGTGAAGGTGCGCTGCTGGCGAAAATGATTCGGCGGATCCTGTTACAGGTGGGGGTCAATCTGGCGCTGGTAATGGCGATCTTTTTGTCCGGCGGTTTTTTTGCCGAGCGCCTTGGTGGTTATCTTCAAGGCTGGATCAGCGACCCCGGTTGGCAGAAGGCCCTGATCTGGGGTGGCGCGCTGCTGTTGTCGTTGCCGTTTTTGATCGCCGCGTATCGCAAGCTCAAGGCACTGTCGATGATGCTGGCGGAGATGGGCGTGAAAGCGGAAATGGCCGGGCGCCATACCCAGCGAGTGCGACGGGTGATCGCAGAGGTGATACCGATCTTGTCGTTGCTGGTGATCTTCCTGCTGCTGGCGGCATTGTCGTCAAGCATTTTGCCGACCATCGAACTGTTGATCCTGATTGCTGTCGTTGCGGCAGTTGTCGCGGCGCTGCTGTGGCGCTGGTTTATCCGCGTGCATACGCGGATGCAGATTGCCCTGCTGGAAACCCTGGATAACCACAACAACTCTGTCGAACATTGAGGCCCGCTCCAGGCTGGCGCTGGAAGCGGGCTCGCGGTATCAGCTTTCCAGCCAGACGTCCCGCGCCCAGTGCCACACCGATTCCCAGGTTTCTTCCGTCACCAGTTCTTCTTCGGCCGACCACAACACTACGGTGCCGTCTTCCTCGACGCAGTAGTAATCGTCACCGCTCTGGCAGATCGGAATCAACTCCCGGGGAACACCGGCATCCCAGGCGTTGGCCGCAACTTCAGGCAGATAGGTATGGGACTGTGGATCGGTAACGGTTACCGGCTCCAGGCTGCCATACACGACATCGCTGACGGTCAGCAGGAATTCCTTGAAGACAAAGGGAATGTCGATGAACAGCTGTTCTTCGATCTCCACCAGTAGATCTTCATCTGGCAGTTCCAGCGGGACCGGCACAGGTTCATTTTTTTCACGCAGTTCTTCAATGACTTCTTCCACGACCTCAATCCTCTTGCTCAATGGCGCGGTTTGTATGGGGCGGTTTATACAGTAGCTCGCTATAAGTGCAACTGTGAAATAGAAAACCCCGGACAAGTCCGGGGTTTTTGTTACAGCGTACTTGGCGCGAGGGTGGATCAGCCGTTCTGGCGGATACCTGCAACCAGCCATGGCTGATTGTCGCCCTGCGGACGTTCCATGTTCCAGCTTTCGTTGAAGACTTCGCCCTGGTCGAAACGCGAGGATTTCGACACGCCGCTGAAGGTCAGGGTAGCGACGGTCTTGTCGGAACGATCGTCCACACCGTCCAGCTGTACATTGAGGTTATCAATGTAGGTGGACTGGAAACCTTCACCCAGGTCGGCACGTTCCTTTTTCAGGAACTCCAGCAGCTGCGGCGTCACGAACTCGGCGATCTTGTCCATTTCGTTGGCGTCCCAGTGCTGTTGCAGGGACTGGAAGTGGTTGCGCGCCGCTTCAACGAAACGCTCTTCGTTGAACCAGGCCGGAGCATTGATTACCGGACGGACGGCGGCAGGTGCTGCCGATCCACCGAAGATCGAACCCGAAGCCGGTTTTTGCTCGAACACTTCACGCTGCATCGGTGCGTGGCCAGCTGGAGCCATGTGCTCCTGTTGCTTGCGACGACGAGCGGCAATGAAGCGGAAGGCCAGGAAGGCGATGACCGCCATGATCAGGATGTCGAAGATCTGCATGCCCTGGAAGCCGTCGCCCATGAACATGGAGGCCAGCAGACCGCCGGCAGCGATACCGGCCAGAGGGCCGAGCCAGCGCGAAGCACCGCCAGCCTTGGCGGCAGCGCCTGCGACACCGGCAGCCCCTGCGGTTGCGGCTGCAGAGCCAGCGCCCGAGGCCGGGGCCGGGGCCATCTGGCTAGTCTGGTGGGTCGGCGCAGCGCCTGCGCTTTTGCCGCCACCAAAGCGCTTGGCGGCGTTGGCGTCGAGGCTCATCGTCAGGCCGATGCACAACGCCATGGCGATGCTAAGAAAACGTTTCATAAAGGGAATTCCCATTTGTGGATGGCACGCGCGCCATGTTGCACAGATGAAGTGTTGCTGGCTAGCGGCAGAGTGTTTCGAGCTTTTGCTTGGGCAGCAAAACCCCTTCAGGTTTGTCTGTAATAATGGTGGATGAGTTTTGTGGGAATAGCCGTCCTATCAGACGGCTTCCAGCTTGGCATAGCCCAGCATCAGCCACTTGCTGCCTTCGCTGAAGTTCACCTGCACCCGAGCCTGAGCTCCAGCGCCTTCGAAGTTGAGGATCACCCCGTCGCCGAATACCGAATGCCGCACCTGCTGACCAAGGCTGAACGCGGTTTCCGGGATCTCGGTGCCGCTGAACATACTGCTCGAGCTTTGCTTCTGGCCGCCGCCGAACGGTCGGCTGACGCTGTTGGACAGCCGCACTTCCTGGATCAGGCCTTTCGGTACTTCGCGTACGAAACGTGAAACCTTGTTGTAGGTCTCACTGCCGTACAGGCGACGGGTTTCAGCGTAGGTCATCACCAGATTCTGCATCGCCCGGGTGATGCCCACGTAGGCCAGACGGCGTTCCTCTTCCAGGCGGCCGGGTTCCTCCAGGCTCATCTTGTGCGGGAACAGGCCTTCTTCCATGCCCACCAGGAACACATAGGGGAATTCCAGGCCTTTGGCGCTGTGCAGCGTCATCAGCTGGATGCTGTCTTCGCGCTCGTCGGCCTGAGTGTCGCCGGCTTCCAGCGACGCATGGCCAAGGAAAGCCGCCAGTGGCGACAGGTCGGCATCTTCTTCGGCGTTTTCGAAGTTGCGCGCGGCGCTGACCAGTTCCTCAAGGTTTTCTACCCGAGCCTGGCCTTTTTCGCCTTTTTCCGCCTCGTGATAGGCGATCAACCCGGACTGCTCGATGACTGTCTGGGTCATCAGGTGCAGTGGCATGTCCACGGTTTTCGCCGCGAGGTTCTCGATCAGTTCGACGAACACCCCAAGGGCGCCAGCCGCACGACCGGTCAGGCCTTTGTTGGCCACTAACAAGCGCATCGCTTCCCACATCGACACATCGCTGTGGCGGGCGTGCTCGCGGATCGCTTCGACGGTTTTTTCGCCGATGCCACGGGCCGGGATGTTGATCACCCGCTCCAGTGCCGCATCGTTGCCGCGACCTTCGAGCAAGCGCAGATAGGCCATGGCGTTCTTGATTTCGGCGCGCTCGAAGAAGCGCTGGCCGCCATAGATCCGGTAAGGGATGCGTTCGCGCAGCAAGGCTTCTTCAAGTACCCGGGATTGGGCGTTGGAGCGATACAAAATGGCGATATCGCTACGAGCCAGACCGGTTTTCAAGGCGCTTTCGATGGTTTCCACCACGTAGCGCGCTTCATCGTGCTCGTTGAAGGCCGCGTACAGATTGATCGCTTCGCCTTCACCGCCGTCGGTCCACAGCTCTTTGCCCAGACGCCCGGTGTTGTTGGCGATCAAGGCGTTGGCGGCCTTGAGGATCCCGGCGGTGGAGCGGTAGTTCTGTTCCAGACGAATGGTTTCGGCGTCCGGGAAGTCTTCGGAATATTGGTAAATGTTCTCGATTTTCGCGCCGCGCCAGCCATAGATCGACTGGTCGTCATCGCCGACCACCATCAGGCTGTCGCCGCCCTTGGCCAGCAGACGCAACCAGGCGTACTGCACGGCGTTGGTGTCCTGGAATTCGTCCACCAGCACATGGCGGAAGCGCTTTTGATAGTGCGCCAGCAAACCCGGGTGGTCGCGCCACAGATCGAGGGCGCGCAGCAGCAACTCGGAGAAGTCGATCACGCCGGCGCGCAGGCAGGCGGCCTCGTAGGCCTCATAGATGCTGCGCATGGTGGCCAGGAACAGATCGCCGCTGGCCTGAATATGTTGCGGGCGCAGACCTTCGTCTTTCTGCCCATTGATGAACCACTGTGCCTGCCGGGCCGGCCAGCGTTGCTCGTCCAGGCCCAGTTCACGGATCACCCGCTTGACCAGTCGTTGCTGGTCATCGCTGTCGAGGATCTGGAAGGTCTGGCTGAGCCCGGCTTCCTGCCAGTGCGCCCGCAACAGGCGGTGCGCCAGGCCGTGGAAGGTACCGACCCACATACCGGCCGGGCTGATGTTCATCAACTGCTCGATGCGATGACGCATCTCGGCAGCGGCCTTGTTGGTGAAGGTCACCGACAGGATCGAGTGTGACGAGGCCTGCTCGACCTGGATCAACCAGGCGATACGGTGCACCAGCACACGGGTTTTACCGGAACCAGCACCGGCCAGGACCAACTGACGACCCACGGAGGCAGCTACGGCCTGGCGTTGGGCATCGTTGAGGGAGTTCAGCAGAAGGGAGAGATCATCGCGCATTGGAGCATTCTAGGGTGCCGGGGCACACCGGGCAAACCGAGCTTTGGTTTAACCGATAAAAAGAAGCGCCGGGGACGACCGGTCAGTCATTCTCTGCAGGCATTGGCGGGGTTAGCTCGAGTGGTCTGGAGAGGGGGGCCGGCATCCTTCGTTTTGCTGTTTTTATGATCTGGAGCAGTTTGGTCCGGGCAGTTGCTTGTGTATGCTCCTGCGACGTTTCAGGCTCAATCCAGCTTCCCATAATAAGAACAAGAATATTGCCTATGACTCTCAGCACTAACCTGTCGGGCCCCTCTGTGGAGCCTCAGGTTATACGCAAGCACTACGCCATGGAAATGGCGGTCGAACGCACGCGTCTGCTTTATCAAGGCTCGCTGCTGCCCACGTTGTTCATGTTACTCAATGGTCTGGTCTGCGCCTGGTTGCTCTGGAGCCCGCAGCGCTATTGGCTGGTCAGCATCTGGCTGGTCTGGCTGCTGACACTGGTCGCGTTGCGAGTGATTCAGGTCGCGGCGTTCGATTCCGCCATACCGGATCGCCAGGCACAGCCGATCTGGCAACGAATGTTCTTGCTCGGTTCGGCCGTGAGCGGCTTGACCCTGGCGGGCGCCGGCATTGCCCTGGTGCCGACCGACAGTTTCCTGCAGCAGGCCTGGGTCTTCGGCCTGATCGGTGCGGCGACGCTATCGGCCAGCGTCGCCTATGCGGTCAGTCTGCCGGCCTTCCTGTCCTTTACCTTGCCCTGCCTGTTGCCGGCGATCGGCTATTTGTTCTGGGGCGCTGATGAACAGCAGCAAGGCTGGGGCTGGCTGGGGCTGATTCTGCTCGGCTCCTTGAGCGTCGTCGCCTGGCAGGTCAATCGGTTGATTCAGCGCGGTTTGCTCAGACGCTTCCAGAATCAGGCGTTGATCGAGCATTTGCAGCAGGCGCAAAGCCGCAGCGAACAGCTCAATCGGGAACTGGCTCGGGAAATCGAGCAGCGCCGAAGTGCCGAAGAACAATTGCGTGAGGCTCAGGTTGGCCTCGAAGGTCGCGTGGCGCAACGCAGTCTGGAGCTGGATGTGGCGAACCAGGCCTTGAGCAAAAGCGAAGCGCGTCTGGGCCTGGCACTGAAAGCCAGTGAACTGGGGCTGTGGGACTGGAATCTGCAAACCGACGAGGTCCATCACACGCAGCTCAAGGAGTTGTTTGGCCTGGAGCCAGGTGACGTGACCGCAATGCTCAGCCACCTCAAGCCGCGTTTGCATCCGCAGGATCTGCCGCTGCTCAAGCGCGCGCTGGTCGAGCACTTGAAGGGCCGCACCGAGGACTACCTGATCGAGTACCGCGTGCGCCATGGCGACGGCCATTGGGTGTGGATCGAGGACCGTGGGCGAGCAGTGGAGCGTGCGCAAAACGGTCGGGTGATCCGTATGGTCGGCACCCGACGTGACATCAGCACCAACAAAGCGCTGGAAGAACAGAGTCGGCTGGCAGCCACAGTGTTCGAAGCCGCCAGCGAAGGCATCGTGATCTTCGATCCGAATTACGCGTTGATCGCGGTCAACCAGGCGTTCAGTCGAGTGACCGGTTACCAGATCGAAGACTTGCTCGGGCGCAACGTCGTCGAACTACCCTGCAGCCGTGATGCGCGCCGGCATTACTCGGTGATCCATCAAGCGCTGGAGCAATACGGCAGCTGGCAGGGTGAGCTGGTCGAGGCGCGCAAGAATGGCGAGCTTTATCCGCAATGGCTACAGCTCAGCGTCGTGCGCGATATTCGGGGAAATGTGAGTCACATTGTTGGCTTCTTCGCCGATCTCTCCGCCCGGCGCGAATCCGAAGAACGCATGCGCTATTTGACCCATTACGACGAGCTCACCGGGCTGGCCAATCGCTCGTTATTCCGCGAGCGGCTGAACGAGGCCCATCAGCGCGTGCGTCAGGGCGGCCGTAGTCTGGCGCTGCTGCACATCAATCTGGATCGCTTCAAGTTGCTCAATGACAGCCTCGGTCATGAAGTTGCCGACCAGTTGTTGCAGAAAATGGCGCGTCGACTGGTCAATGCGCTGCCGGAGGCGGACACCATTGCGCGTTTATCTGCTGATGAGTTTGCGGTGCTGTTCGACGCCTATGGCAACCTGTCCAGTCTGGCGCGAGTGGCGACCCGGTTGGCGACCAAGCTGCGATTGCCGCTGACGGTGGAAGGGCATGAGTTGGTGGTCAGTGCCTCGATGGGCATCAGCATGTTGCCGGACAACGCGCGGGAAATTTCGGCGCTGGTCAGTCAGTCGAATATGGCCATGCAACACGCCAAGCACCTGGGCGGCAACAACTTCCAGTTCTACACCGAGAGCCTGCAGGCCAGCACTCTGGAACGTCTGCAGCTCGAGAACCAATTGCGCAAGGCTATCGAAGAACGGCAGCTGAAAGTGTTCTACCAACCAAAGCTGTGTCTGGCCACGGGGCGCTTGAATGCCGCCGAAGCGTTGGTGCGTTGGGATCACCCGAGCATGGGCCGGGTCCCGCCGAGCGACTTTATCGGGCTCGCCGAGGAAACCGGTCTGATCGGTGCAATCGGCGAGTTCGTGCTGCGTCAGGCCTGCTGGCAAGCCTGCGAATGGCAACGCCAGGGGCTGGAACCGATCCGGGTCTCGGTTAATCTGTCGGTGCATCAATTGCGCCAAGGCAAACTGGTTAGCCTGGTTCGCCAGGTGCTCGAGGAAACCGGTCTGGCGCCGCACTACCTTGAGCTGGAACTGACCGAAAGCCAGCTGCTGGACAGCGTCGAGCACATCATCGCGACCTTCCAGCAACTGCGTGATCTGGGAGTGAAACTGGCAATCGACGATTTCGGCACCGGCTATTCGTCGTTGAGCTACCTCAAGCGCATTCCGGTGGACTACGTGAAAATCGATCAGGCGTTTATTCGCGGTCTGGCCGAGGGTAGTGCAGACGCGGCGATCACCCGGGCAATCATCGCCATGGCCCATGGGCTGTCCCTCAAAGTGGTGGCTGAAGGGGTCGAGCGTGCGGAGCAGCTGGAGTTTCTCAAAGTCGAACAGTGCGATGAGGTGCAGGGTTATCTCATCAGTCGGCCCGTGGAAGCTGACGGTTTGGCTGAGTTGTTACGAGCAGACGCCGGCTCTTCGTAGTGGCTACATAGAGCGCACCCGGCCAAAATAGGGGGCAACAAGGCGATTCAGTTACGTATTGAGCAGGCAAAAAGCCAATTCTTGTAGTATAACTACAAGCGCGCTACATCCTTGGCGCCTGCCAATAACAATGAGTCCAGTCCTTTGAATCTGTTGCAGCACATCGCCCAGTCACGCCATCTGTTACGCAAGTCGGAGCTCAAGGTCGCCGATCATGTGCTGCTTGACCCTGCGGCTGTGATGCACAGTTCCATGGCTGATCTTGCCCACAGCGTTGGCATCAGCGAGCCGACCATCGTGCGCTTCTGTCGCGCCATCGGTTGCTCGGGTTTCCAGGATTTGAAGCTGAAACTGGCGCAAAGTCTGGCGGCGGGCGCGAGCTTCGGGCAGTTCGCAATCCATGAAGACGACTCGGTTGCCGACTACAGCCTGAAAATTTTCGACACCACCCTGCACACGCTGATGGAGGTGCGCGAGAGGCTCGATCCGGTAGCCTTGCAGCGTGCGGTCACCGCCATGTCTCAGGCCCAGCGCGTCGAGTTCTACGGTTTTGGTGCGTCTGGCGCGGTGGCGGCGGATGCTCAGCACAAGTTCTTCCGCTTGCTGCTGACCGCGGCGGCCTATTCCGACCCGCACATGCAGGCGATGTCGGCAGTAACGCTGAAACCTTCCGACGTGGCGATCTGTATTTCCCAGTCCGGGCGCTCCAAAGATTTGCTGATCACCGCCAATCTGGTCCGCGAAAGCGGCGCGACGCTGATCACCTTGTGCCCGAGCCAGACGCCGCTGGCCGAGCTCTCGACCGTCAATCTGGCGATCGACGTGCATGAAGACACCGAAATCTACACGCCGCTGACCTCGCGTATCGCTCACCTTGTGGTGATCGATGTGTTGGCGATGGGCGTGGCCATGGCCCGCGGCCCGAGCCTGGTCAACCACCTCAAAAGCGTCAAGCGCAGCCTGCGCAGCTTGCGGCTGTCGCCCAAGTCGGTGAAAGCGCTGGATGATTGATTTCGCTTCGCTCATTCGCGGGCAAGCCCGCTCCCACAGGAAGTATGCGATCACCTTGTGGGAGCGGGCTTGCCCGCGAAGGCGTCCTCACTGTCGCCATCGTCATTCGGCAATTTTCACATTCCTGTAACCCCCACGCAGCCAAATCGTCATCCCCGGCGTTCATCGTGTAACTCCCGTACTCGTCTTGGGAGACTCGAAATGGCCCAGTCCTACGAAGAACGCAACAGCGCTGTCAAAACCCGCCGTCAGCAGGAAGATCAGCGCCGCATGGAATTCCGTCGCGCGATCGAGCACCGTTGTGAGCAGCGTCAGTTGCTCGCCGAGATTGGCGACTTTCCTGATTCGCCGGAGCTCAATTACTGGCAGGCGGCGCCGGCAATTTCCCGTCGAAACGCTCAACCAGCGCGCTGATCTGCAGTCGTTCGCTGCGGATAAACCCCAGGAACGCATGCGCCACCGGCGACAGGCGCTTGGCTTTGGCTTGCACCACGCACCAGCTGCGGTACAGCGGCAGTTCCTCCACTGGCAACTCCTTGAGGGCGCCGGTGGCCAACTCAAGGTTCAGGGCGTGGCGCGTCAGCAGCGCTACGCCCAGACCTGCCACCACGCACTCGCGCTGGGCTTCCGCCGAAGCAACCTCCAGGGTTTGCGTGAAGTGCACGCGCTTCTCCTTGAAATACTCCTCGCACGCCAATCGTGTGCCCGAGCCTTGCTCGCGCAACAGCAGCGTATAGGGCTCGAGATCCTGCAAACGCAGCGGCCCCATATGACACAGCGGGTGATCTGGTGGTGCCACGGCGATGATCGGGTTGTTGAGGAACGGCAGAAACTCCAGGCCCATGTCCTGCGGCACCATGGACATGATCACCAGGTCATCGCGGTTGTCCGACAGGCGCCGAATGGCCTGCGCCCGGTTGATCACCGTCAGCTGCAGATTGACCTCCGGGTGCTGGCGCTTGAACGCGGCGAACAGGTGCGGTACGAAGTACTTGGCGCTGGATTCCACCGCCAGTTTCAGTTGCCCCTGCAGCGAACCCTGCATGTCCGAGAGCTGCATATCGAGGTTTTCCAGGCGTCCGAAAATATCCCGGCTGGCCCGCTGCAAGGCTTCGGCGGCTTCGGTCATGTAGAGTTTTTTGCCGACATAATCGAACAATGGCTGCCCAATCAGCTCTTCCAGCTGACGAATTTGCAGGCTGACGGCTGGCTGCGTGAGAGACATTTCCTCAGCCGCGCGGCTGTAGGACCGTAAATCGCAGACTTCATTGAAAATCTGAAGTTGGCGTAATGTCATACGCATCAAAGACTTACGCATTATGTGAGCACTCCCGGCGCAAGCTGTTCAGTCAACTATAAGTCTTTACTTATGAGCGACCCAATTATTATTGATTTTTGTTAATCCCTTGAGGGGGCTAGTGTGGTGCTGCGACTGGCTTGAAACATTTGGTCACTCGTCGACCTGGTCTAGTGGGTCGTTGGTGCAATCGGCTCAAGGGAACCTCAAAAGTGATAAAAAAGATCCTGATCGCCAACCGTGGTGAGATTGCCGTACGAATCGTGCGTGCCTGCGCCGAGATGGGCATTCGCTCGGTCGCGATCTATTCTGACGCCGATCGCCATGCCCTGCATGTGAAACGCGCGGATGAGGCCCACAGCGTTGGCGCCGAACCATTGGCCGGCTACCTGAACCCACGCAAGCTGGTGAACCTGGCGGTGGAAACCGGTTGCGACGCACTGCACCCCGGCTATGGCTTCCTTTCGGAAAACGCCGAGCTGGCGGAAATCTGCGCTGAGCGCGGTATCAAATTCATTGGCCCATCGGCAGAAGTGATTCGCCGCATGGGCGACAAGACCGAAGCGCGCCGCAGCATGATCAAGGCCGGCGTGCCGGTGACCCCGGGCACTGAAGGCAACGTCGCGGACATCGCTGAAGCGCTGGTCGAAGGCGACCGCATCGGTTACCCGGTGATGCTCAAAGCCACTTCCGGTGGTGGCGGCCGTGGTATTCGCCGCTGCAACAGCCGTGAAGAACTGGAACAAGCTTTCCCACGGGTGATTTCCGAAGCGACCAAGGCTTTTGGCTCGGCGGAAGTCTTCCTGGAAAAATGCATCGTCAATCCCAAGCATATCGAAGCGCAGATCCTCGGCGACAGCTTTGGCAACGTGGTGCATCTGTTCGAACGCGATTGCTCGATCCAGCGCCGCAACCAGAAACTGATCGAGATCGCCCCGAGCCCGCAACTGACCCCTGAACAGCGTGCCTACATCGGCGACCTGTCAGTGCGCGCAGCCAAGGCCGTGGGCTACGAGAACGCCGGTACTGTGGAGTTCCTGCTCGCCGAAGGCGAGGTGTACTTCATGGAGATGAACACCCGCGTTCAGGTGGAACACACCATCACCGAAGAAATCACCGGTATCGACATCGTTCGCGAGCAGATCCGCATCGCTTCCGGTCTGCCGCTTTCGGTGAAACAGGAAGATATCCAGCATCGCGGTTTCGCGCTGCAATTCCGGATCAACGCCGAAGACCCGAAAAACAACTTCCTGCCGAGCTTCGGCAAGATCACCCGTTACTACGCACCCGGCGGCCCCGGCGTGCGTACCGACACGGCGATCTATACCGGTTACACCATTCCGCCGTACTACGATTCCATGTGCCTGAAACTGGTGGTCTGGGCCCTGACCTGGGAAGAAGCGATGGACCGTGGCTTGCGCGCCCTCGACGACATGCGTTTGCAAGGGGTCAAGACCACCGCCGCCTACTACCAGGAAATCCTGCGTAACCCGGAATTTCGTAGCGGCCAGTTCAACACCAGCTTCGTTGAAAGCCACCCTGAACTGACCAACTACTCGATCAAGCGCAAACCCGAAGAGCTGGCCCTGGCCATCGCCGCCGCCATCGCCGCCCACGCAGGCCTGTGAGGAATAGAACAATGAGCAAGCAAATCCACGTTACCGACACAATCCTGCGCGACGCCCACCAATCGCTGCTCGCGACCCGCATGCGCACCGAAGACATGCTGCCGATCTGCGACAAGCTCGACAAAGTCGGCTACTGGTCGCTGGAAATGTGGGGCGGCGCGACCTTCGACGCCTGCGTACGTTTTCTGAAAGAAGACCCGTGGGAGCGCCTGCGCAAACTGCGTGCGGCCTTGCCTAACACCCGCCTGCAAATGCTCCTGCGCGGCCAGAACCTGCTGGGCTACCGCCACTACAGCGATGACGTGGTGCGGGCTTTTGTTGCCAAGGCTGCGGTCAACGGCATCGACGTGTTCCGCATCTTCGATGCCATGAACGACGTGCGTAACCTGCGTGTGGCCATCGAAGCGGTGAAAGCTGCCGGCAAACACGCCCAGGGCACCATCGCCTACACCACCAGCCCGGTGCATACCATCGAGGCATTTGTGGCTCAGGCCAAGCAAATGGAAGCCATGGGTTGCGACTCTGTTGCGATCAAGGACATGGCCGGTCTGCTGACCCCATACGCCACTGGCGAGCTGGTCAAGGCACTGAAAAGCGAGCAATCGCTGCCCGTGTTCATCCACTCCCATGACACGGCTGGTCTGGCTGCGATGTGCCAGCTCAAGGCCATCGAGAACGGCGCCGACCATATCGACACCGCTATCTCCAGCTTCGCCTGGGGTACTAGCCACCCAGGCACCGAGTCGATGGTCGCCGCGCTCAAGGGCAGCGAATTCGACACTGGGCTGAACCTGGAGCTGTTGCAGGAAATCGGTCTGTACTTCTACGCCGTGCGTAAGAAATATCACCAGTTCGAAAGCGAATTCACCGCTGTTGATACCCGTGTGCAAGTCAACCAGGTACCGGGCGGGATGATTTCCAACCTGGCCAACCAGTTGAAAGAGCAGGGCGCGCTGAACCGCATGAGCGAAGTGCTGGCGGAGATCCCGCGGGTCCGTGAAGACCTCGGCTTCCCGCCGCTAGTGACCCCGACTTCGCAGATCGTCGGTACTCAGGCGTTCTTCAACGTACTGGCCGGCGAGCGCTACAAAACCATCACCAACGAAGTGAAGCTCTACCTGCAAGGCGGCTATGGCAAGGCGCCGGGTACGGTGAACGAGAAACTGCGTCGCCAGGCCATCGGTAGCGAAGACGTGATCGACGTGCGTCCGGCCGATTTGTTGAAGCCGGAAATGACCAAACTGCGCGGCGACATCGGCGCGCTGGCCAGGTCCGAAGAAGACGTGCTGACCTACGCCATGTTCCCGGACATCGGCCGCAAATTCCTCGAAGAACGTGAAGCCGGCACCCTGACTCCGGAAGTGCTGCTGCCGATCCCGGAAGCTGGCGGTGTGACTTCAGCGGGTGGCGAAGGCGTGCCGACCGAGTTCGTCATCGACGTCCATGGCGAAACCTACCGCGTCGACATCACCGGTGTCGGCGTCAAGTCGGAAGGCAAGCGTCACTTCTACCTGTCCATCGACGGCATGCCGGAAGAAGTGGTGTTCGAACCGCTCAACGAGTTCGTCGGCGGTGGCAGCAGCAAGCGCAAGCAAGCTTCCGCGCCGGGCCACGTCAGCACCACCATGCCAGGCAACATCGTCGATGTGCTGGTCAAGGAAGGCGACATGGTCAAAGCCGGCCAGGCCGTGCTGATCACCGAAGCGATGAAGATGGAAACCGAAGTCCAATCGGCCATCGCCGGCAAGGTCACCGCCATCCACGTGGCCAAGGGCGACCGGGTCAACCCGGGCGAAATCCTGATCGAGATCGAGGGCTGATCTACAGCCTTTGACTGAAACGCTTTAAACCTCGGGGGGGCATGTGCTCCCCTTTTTTTTGATCATCAATCTGCAATTTATTGCGTGTATTACCCTGTGTTAACGATGTAAATGCATTTTATTGCGTTTTTAGGGTGAGCGAATTGAACGGATCTGCACTATATTGCAAGCAAAGAGTCATTTAGCGTTCCATAAATGCATTAAATTGCAGGTTTGCTCATGTATACCCTGACACTCCAGATCTACATAGCCGGAAATTGGCTAGACGCCATGACCCTGGTATTCGCCGAGCCACAAAAAGGCTTCGAAGGCCCATGTCGATTCGCTTACAAGCAGGATTACATCAGCGGCAATTTCGACTACATCCAATCACCCTTTACCAAAGCAGTCAGTGCCAGATTGCCGCTGGATTGGGACAGTGTGTCGTTGAAAAAAGCACCCGCCTTCCTGCACGACATCGCGCCCGCCGGGGCCGCCAAGCGCTTCCTGATGGCGCGCCTTGGTCAGGAAAAGCCTGAAGAGGTGAGTACCGACCTGTTTTTGCTGGGACGAAGCACCCCGGCACCGATCGGCAACCTGCGCATCAAGGAGTCGTTCGAGGCACTGGATAACCGGTCACCGCTGGGCTTTCGTCGGGAAGAAGTGATTGCCCGCGATAGCACCTTTCTGGAGTACGCCTATGGCACCGATGGTGATGGACGAGGAAGGTGTTACACGTACCACCAAATGGCCGAAAGACCTGGAAGTGGCTGGTGAGATTGATTGGTTCGGTGTGTGTGATGCGTTGGTGGAGATCATTCATCCTGCGGACGCACTCGAACGTCTTCGACAAGATGCCGACCGTTTGCTGGCGTTGCCGGACATTCTGGCGGCCAGCGGCTTGCCCGACGTCACCATGAACCACCCGAGTATCGCTTTGAAAAACCTTCAGCAGCGCTTGAAAAACTGGGGGCTGAAATGACGCTTTCCATTGACGCTCGCGCTCTGCTGATCGAGAGCATTCAGCAAGGACTGGCTGAAGGTACTCTGGAAATCGGCGAGGCCGTCCGCCGTTTGCGGGTGGAGGTTACCGGCCTACATCAAAGCCAGTTTGCCCGCATGTGCAAGATTTCGGTGCGCACGCTGGTGCATATCGAGCATGGGGAAGGTAACCAAACCCTCAAGTCGCTGAATGCGGTGTTCCGGCCGTTCGGGTTGCAGATGGGGGTGGTAAGGGTTCGCAGGAACATCAGTTGAGCGCAGGAACGATCAAAATCCGGAGAGTGGCGCCCCCTCGCCACAGGTTCTGCGCTCGGCGCTTCCCAATTACAGCTCAACCGGTCATCTAGCTTCGCTGCTGATACGCCTTCCCGTAATGCCGCTCCATACGTGCCTGAATCAACTCCAGACCAATCGACATCAGCCAGTAGATGATCGCCGCCGTGCTCAGCATTTCGATGTAGCGGTAGCTGGAGCGGCCGTAGGATTGGGCGAGGAACATCACTTCCCAGACGCCCATCACCGAGATCAGTGACGAGTCTTTGAGCATCGAGATGAACTGGTTGGTGGTGGGCGGGATGATGGTGCGCATGGCTTGCGGCAGGGTGACCCGCCAGAAGATCACTATTTCGCGCATGCCCAGCGCGAGGGAAGCTTCGCGCTGGCCGTGGGGGACGCCGAGGATGCCGGCGCGGAAGATCTCGCTCAAATACGCGCCGTAATTCAGCGACAACGCGATGATCCCGGCGGCAATGGCGCCGGGAACAATGCCCAACTGCGGCAGGCCGAGGTAGATCAGCAGGATCTGAATCAGCAGTGGTGTGCCGCGAAAAAATGATGCGTAGAAACTCGCAATGCCGAACGCCACGGCGCTCTTCGACAACCGTGCCAGGGCGGTGATGAAACCCAGCAGCGACGAGACGAGGATCGAGCACAGGCACAAAAACAGCGTCAGCGCCGCGCCTTGCAAGAAGCCGTTGGGCGCGAGGTGCAGGCCAACCAGGTTCGGCAGCTTGTCGAGGATGATCGAGAACTTCAGGTCGAAGCTCAGGAAGAAACTCGCGAACAAGCCGAGCATCGCCGCCCAGGTCAGGTACAGGCGCGTGCGAAAGCCAAAGACGCGTTTGAGCAACGACTCAGCCGCCGGTTGTGGCGGCCGAGGCGGTAGGGGGAGGGAAGTCATTGGCTGATGTCGGCGCCGATCCATTTTTGCGACAGCCGGCTCAGGGTGCCGTCCTGTTTCAGTTGGGCGAAGACTTCACGCACTTTGCTGTTCCACTGCGCATCGCCTTTTTCGATGGCCACCGAATTGGGCTCCGAGTACAGCGGCTCGCCGGCAAGCTTGAAGCGCTTGTCTTCGGTCAGGCGTGGTTGCGCGGTTACCAGATTGGTGAGGACTGCATCCAGCCGAACCCCGGCGCCCAGACCCAGGTCCTGGAAGGCGACGTTGTCAGTGTCGTACGGGGCGATCTGCACGTCCTCGAACGGGTACTGCAATTGGGTGTCTTCGGCGCCTTCGATCACCAGGTTTTTGTTTAGGTAGCTCTCATAGCTGGACGCGCTGGTGAGGCCGACTTTTTTGCCGCTCAGGTCTTTGGCGTTGTGGATGCGATCGTCCTTGGCATTGACCACAATCACTGCCGGCGAGGCGTAGTACTCCACCGGGAAGTCGAAGACTTCGGCGCGGGCCTTGCTCGGGGTCATGGAGCAGATGCAGATGTCATAGCGACCGCTCCAGCGGCCAGCGGCGATCACGTCCCAGGACGGGGTTTCGAGGCGCAGTTTGACGCCGAGCTTGTCTGCCACGGCTTTGGCCACGTCGACGTCGAAACCGTCGAGTTGGTTCTGATCGTTGAGGAATGAGAACGGTGGATAGCTTTCCATCAGCACGCCCACCAGCTCTTTCTTTTGCTCGATGCGATCCAGTGTGGCACCGGCAAAGGTTTGGGAAGAGGCAGCCAGAATCGTCAGGCCCAAGGCCAGCAGCGGTTGAAGTTTCATGGGCGGTTCCTGACTAAAAAAGAGGTTGTTATTAACTGAATGGTGCGTATTTAATAGTTATAAGAACGACTCTGGTAGTGAGTTATTTTCATAAGCATATGAGTAAAAAGCATATGAGCGCAGGCAACACGATAATTCTGGATGGCGGTATGGGGCGCGAACTGCAACGCCGGGGCGCGCCGTTCAGGCAGCCGGAGTGGTCGGCACTGGCTTTGAGCGAAGCTCCGCAAGCGGTGGAGGCGGTGCACACGGCTTATATCGAAAGTGGTGCCAACGTCATTACCACCAATAGTTATGCTGTGGTGCCGTTTCATATCGGTGAAGAGCGCTTCGCGGCTGAAGGTCAGGCGCTCGCCGCATTGGCGGGTGAGCTTGCACGGCGTGCAGCCGATGCTGCTAAACAGCCGGTGCTGGTGGCAGGTTCTTTGCCGCCGCTGTTCGGTTCTTATCGTCCGGATCTGTTCGACGCGGTACGGGTGTCTGAGGTTCTGACACCGCTGGTGACCGGCCTGACTCCGCACGTGGACGTATGGCTGGCGGAAACCCAGAGTTCTATCGTCGAGGCGCGAGCGATCCACGCCGGGCTGCCGAAGGATGGCAAGCCATTCTGGTTGTCGTTCACGTTGAAGGATGAAGACACCGATGAAGTGCCGCGTTTGCGCTCTGGTGAGCCGGTTAGCGAGGCCGCAGCTGTCGCTGCAGCGTTAGGCGTCGAAACGTTGCTGTTCAATTGCAGCCAGCCGGAAGTGATCGGCGCCGCGATCGATGCGGCCCGGGAAGCCTTCGAGCGCTTGGGTGTGAAGATTCACATCGGCGCGTACGCCAATGCCTTCCCGCCGCAGCCGAAAGAGGCCACGGCCAACGACGGTCTGGACCCGTTGCGTGAAGACCTTGACCCGCCGGGTTACCTGCAATGGGCGGCTGATTGGCAGAAACGCGGCGCCAGCCATTTGGGCGGCTGCTGCGGGATTGGGCCGGAGCATATTGCAGTGTTGGCGCAGAGGTTGGGTTAACCCCATTCGCGGGCAAGCCCGCTCCCACAAGGTCCGTGTTGGAACCACAAATGTGTGGGCAACGAATATCCTGTGGGAGCGGGCTTGCCCGCGAAGACGGCCTGTCAGGCACCAAAAATGGTTTATCCCCGACACTCCACCAGCGTCTTCAGCTGCCCCGAATCCGTCTGGTTTTCATCGGACAGCCACCGTTTGAACCCCGCCCCAATCGCCGGCCACTCCGAATCCAGAATCGAGTACCACGCCGTGTCACGGTTCTGACCCTTGACCACCATGTGCTGGCGGAACACCCCTTCAAAACTGAAGCCCAGGCGCTCAGCCGCGTACTTGGAGCGGGCATTGGCGTTGTTGCACTTCCACTCCAGGCGACGGTAACCCAGTGCAAAAGACTCTTTGGCCAGCAAATAAACCGCTTCGGTACTTTTCGGCGATCGCTGCATTGGCGCGCCGAAGGTGACGTGGCCGATTTCGATCCGGCCCTGGGCCGGTACGATCGACATCAGGCTGAGCATGCCCTGGACGTCACCGCTGTCGCGATCGATCACGCAGAAGAAATACGGGTCGCTGTTGGCCGCGTGGTTGTTTAGCCAGTCATTGAAGGCGCTACGTTCGGTAAAAGGGCCGTAAGGCAGATAGTCCCAGAGTTTCGGGTCGGCATTTGGCCCTTCAAGGGCCAGCCACAGACCATCGGCGTGGCGTGCCGGGTCGAGCTTTTCCAGGCGAATGAAACGCCCTTCGATGAGGTTCACCGAAGGCGCCGGAACGCCTTTCCAGTCGGCGAGTGAAGTCGACATGCTGTTCTCCTTGAATCTTAAAGGCCTTTACGAAACTGGATAAAACCGGGCCGTTCGGCGATGCGCTCGTAGAGTTGGATGGCCGTGGCATTGGTTTCGTGGGTCAGCCAATGGACTTTGGCGCAACCGTCGGCGCGGGCGGTGGCGTAGACGAATTCGATCAGCTGCCGACCAACACCGGTGCCACGTGTTTGCGGCACTACCAGCAAGTCTTGCAGGTAGCAGGAGTTCTCGATACTCCAGTTGGAGCGGTGATAGATGAAGTGCACCATGCCCACGGCTTTATCACCCTCCCAAGCGAGGGCGGCGTGGGTCGGCTCGCTCGGGTCGAGAAAACGCTGCCAGGTGCTTTGGCTGACGCTGTCGGGCAACTCGGTGTTGTAGAAGCGCAAGTAGGTTTGCCACAACGGCAGCCAGGCGTCGTGATCGTCAGCGGTGACTCGGCGGATATCAATCTGACTCATGGTCGTTCCTTATGCCGCTCGGCTTTGCTCGGGTAAAACGACTGCTGGTGCAGTTGCAGTACGTCTTCTTCGGCGAATGCGCTGGGTGTGTGCCTGGAAATTTTCCTTGGCGAATGGAAGCATCCTAGGCAGGCTATTGGTCTGTTGTAAGAGCCATTAATGACCAATTTCGTAGGTCCATTGCCAAAGGTTCATTGCGATGAGCAATCCGCCGCTGTCCTTGTCGTTCAACCCTGCGGGTATTGAACTCGACCGCCGTCAGGGTTTGAGCCGTCAGCTCTATCAGGCGTTGCGGGTGCGAGTGCTTGACGGTCGCCTGGCCAGTGGCACGCGTTTGCCGGCCAGCCGGGATCTGGCGGCGGCCTTGTCGATTTCCCGCAACAGCGTCGTTCGTGCCTACGATCAGCTGTATGCCGAAGGGTTTATCGAAGGTCGCGTGGGGGACGGTACTTATGTGGCGCAACTGCCTGAAACTGCGCTGCCGGTGAAAAAACTATCCACAAAAGTATCCACAGGGTTTTCAACAGGCTTACCCACAGGGTTATCCACAAATCGGCTGGATTTACCTGTGATTTCATCCAGTAAAGTTATCCACAGTGGGGCGCTTAGGCGGGTCGAGCAACACCATCTGGCCCGGCCATCCAGTGGTCCGCCGCGAGCTTTTCGGGTCGGAATACCGGCATTCGATCTGTTCCCGTTCGAAGTCTGGGCCAAGCTGAATGCGGCTTTCTGGCGAAAACCGGATTTACAGCAACTGTGCTACGGCGCTCCCGAAGGCGATGCGCGCTTGCGCGGTTTGATTGCGGCGTATTTGCGCAGCTCCCGAGGCATGCAGTGCAGCGCTGAACAAATAGTGATCACCAGTGGCGCGCAGCAGGGGATTAGCCTTTGTGCACAGCTGCTGGTGGAGCCCGGTGATGGGGTGGCTGTGGAAAACCCCGGCTATCGCGCGGCCGGTCATGCATTCGCGGTGGCCGGGGCACGTTTGCAGGGTGTGGCGGTGGATAACGAAGGGATTGATTGCGCTGCATTGGCGGGTTTGAGCGACTGTCGATTGGCTTATGTCACGCCATCCCACCAGTACCCGACCGGGGTGATCATGAGCCTGGCGCGGCGTCTGGAATTGCTGGCCTGGGCTGAGCGCACCCAGGGCTGGATCGTCGAGGACGACTACGACGGCGAATACCGTTACAGCGGTGCGCCGCTGGCGCCCTTGGCTGCGCTGGATCGGCAGGGGCGGGTGCTGTATGTCGGGACTTTCGGCAAGGTTGCATTTCCAGCGCTAAGGCTGGGCTATCTGGTATTGCCGATGGGGTTGGTAGACGCCTTCTCCCAGCGTCGGGCAGTGGACATGCGGCATTCGGAGGTCAGCACTCAGGCGGTGATGGCCGAGTTCATGGCAGCCGGGCATTTTCAGCGGCATATTCGTCGTATGCGCCGCGCGGCGTTGAGTCGACGCAATGCATTGTTGGCCGGTTGGCCTGTGGATATCCCGGGTGTTGGCAGTTTGCCCAGTGTGGCGGCGGGTTTGCATCTGACCGTGCGCGTGGACAGCGTGGCCCGTGAACGTGAGCTGATCGAACAAGCCGCGAGTGTCGATGTGGAGATCAATGGCTTGAGCAGTTACTGGCTGCCGGACTCGAGTTCCCCGGATAACGAGCGCGCGGGATTGGTCCTCGGTTTTGCGGCGGTACCGGAAGTGGCGATTGAAGCTGCGTTGATGCGACTCCGGGGTGTATGGAATTGAAAGACCCGCACGACGGCGGGCCTTCGGATTCGCTCAGTGAACACCGGTCAGTTAAGGCGACACTGGACCTGTGGCGAGGGAGCTTGCTCCCGCTGGAGCGCGCAGCGGTCCTAAAATCAGTCACCGCGGGTCTTCAGATAGAACGCGGGCGCCGATTTTACGACTGCTGCGCAGCCGAGCGGGAGCAAGCTCCCTCGCCACAGTTTTTGTCCGGCAATCATCCGGTTCAGGTCCCGGACTTTATCTTGGTCCAGGCCCGGGTTCTTGCCCGTTCCGCATCACGCGGCAAGGGTTGCAGGGTGTAAAGCGTGGTCATCGCCGTTTCGGTCGGGTACAGGTTGGGGTTGTTGCGGATCGCCGGGTCGACCAGTTCGGTGGCGTCCTTGTTCGGGTTCGGGTAGCCGACGAAGTCGCTGATCGGCGCGATCACTTTCGGTTGCAACAGGTAGTTGATGAAGGTGTAGGCGTCCTCCGGATTTTTCGCGCCTTTAGGGATCGACAGCATGTCGAACCAGATCGGTGCGCCTTCTTTAGGCAGGCGCATATCGACGATCACCCCGTTCTTGGCTTCCTTGGCGCGGTTGGCGGCCTGGGAGAAGCTGCCGGAATAACCGACCGCGACGCAGATGTCACCGTTGGCGATATCGGCCATATATTTGGACGAGTGGAAGTAGGTGACGTACGGACGGATCTTCATCAGCAGCGCTTCAGCCTTGGCATAGTCCGCAGGGTTGGTGCTGTTGGGCGGCAGGCCGAGGTGTTGCAGGGCCAGTGGCAGAATCTCCGACGGCGAGTCGAGCAGGGCGACGCCGCACTGCTTGAGCTTGCTGATGTTCTCTTCTTTGAAAATCAGGTCCCAACTGTCCACCGGCGCGTTGTCGCCCAGTGCGGCTTTGACTTTGTCCGGGTTGAAGCCGATCAGGATGGTGCCGTACATGTAGGGCACGGCGTACTTGTTGCCAGGGTCGTTGGCTTCGATCAGCTTCATCAGCTTGGGATCGAGGTGGTTCCAGTTCGGCAGCTTGCTGCGGTCCAGCGGCTGGAACACCCCGGCTTCGATCTGCTTGGCCAGGAACACGTTGGACGGCACTACCACGTCATACCCGGAGTTGCCGGTGAGCAACTTGGCTTCCAGCGCTTCGTTGGTGTCGAAGATGTCGTAGATCAGTTTGACACCGGTGGAGGCCTTGAAGTCTTCGAGGGTTTTCGGGGTGATGTAGTCGAACCAGTTGTAAACCCGCAAGGTGCGGTCTTCAGCGTGCACGGCGCCGCTGAGCAGCGTGGCACAGAGGGCTGGAGCGATAAAACGCTTGAGACTGTTCATTGTTCTAATTCCTCATTGGGCGCTTTGAAAACCTTCGAGAACGTTCACGGCATTGATGCCGATTTCCTCTACCGCGTAACCGCCTTCCATCACGAACAGCGTCGGCTTGCCAAGACGCGCGATGCGCTCGCCCATGAGCAGGTAATCGGGACTGTCGAGCTTGAATTGGGAGATCGGGTCGTCCTTGAAGGTGTCGACCCCGAGGGAAACCACCACGACATCGGCGCCGTAGCGTTCGATCTCCTTGCAGGCCAGTTCCAGGGCGGCGCTCCAGCGGTTCCAATCGCTGCCGGCGGCCAGAGGGTAGTTGAAGTTGAAACCTTCACCAGCGCCTTCGCCGAGTTCGTCTTCGTAACCGAGGAAGAACGGAAACTCGGCTTCCGGGTGACCGTGGATCGAGGCGAACAGCACGTCGCTGCGCTCGTAGAAAATCGATTGGGTGCCGTTGCCGTGGTGATAGTCGACGTCGAGGATCGCGACTTTTTTATGGCCCTGATCGAGGAACGCCTGAGCGGCGATGGCGGCGTTATTCAGGTAGCAATAACCACCCATCAAATCGCTGGCGGCGTGGTGTCCCGGTGGTCGGCACAGGGCGAAGGCACTGCGGGCGCCGCGTTGGATAACGGCCTGAGCGGTGAGCGCGACTTGCGCTGCGCTGTACGCCGCTTGCCAGGTGCCGGCGGTGATTGGCGCACCGCCGTCAAAGCTGTAATAGCCCAACTGGCCATGCAGACTTTTCGGGATCACTCCGCGCAAGGTGCGGGCCGGCCAGGTGTAGGGCAGCAAGTCGCCCTCGCGACCGAACTCGGTCCAGCGCTGCCAGGCGCCGTTGAAGAAATCCAGATAATCGCGGCTGTGGATGCGTTCAATCGGTCCGAGCCCGAAGTCCTGCGGCGCTTGCACCGGGCCCAGATTGCGGTATTGAACCCGCTGCAAAACGTGATCGGCACGTGAGGGCATTTCGAAGCAGGGCATCAGTTGCCCGTCCATCAGCTCACAACGGCCGTGGTGCAGGTGGTGATCGTCCGAGTAGATCGTCAGCATTTCTTATTCTCCGCAGGCTGATTCGGTTGAACACAGTCTTGCGGCGCAGGGTGTTTGAGAGAACGGTAGGAGCGGCCAAAAGGGGATCGATATGGCCAAAGTATTTGTCCGTAAATCGCCCCTGAATAATGCGACGGTGCGCCAGTTCAGAGCATGAATGCTGAGCCTGTGGGAGCGAGGCTTGCCCGCGATGCTTTTGGCGTTCTTGAGGATGCCTTCGCGAGCAAGCTCGCTCCCACATTTTATCTGCGGTGAACACAGCCTTTGTGTACGACGGTAATCCAATGTGGGAGCGAGCCTGCTCGCGATAGCGATATTCCAGACAATGCATTACTCAAGGCCTGAACTGGCTCGGTGCCACGCCACTCCAGCGCACGAAGGCATGACGGAAACTGGCGGTTTCGCTGAAACCCAGGGCTTCGGCGATCTGGTAGATCGGTAGCTGATCTTCGCAAAGCATTTGCTTGGCCCGCTCGAAACGCAGCTCGTCGAGCAGTTCCTGATAGCTGCAACCAAGGTCCTTGAGGTGCCGCCGCAGGGTGCGCGCCGAACAGTTCATTTGCTCGGCCAAACCCTCAAGCCCCGGAGCGGCGTTGAGTTGCGCGGCGAGTAGTTTGCGGATTCGCCCGAGCCAGGCCTGACGTCCGGTGAACTCGATGTTCTGCTTGCGGCAGCGCTCGGCCATGGCTTGATGGGTGATGGCGTCGGCCAGCGGTAGCGGCTGGTCGAGCCAGCGTTTGTCGAAGGCGAAGGCATTGGCTGTGGCATCGAACTGCAAGGGGCAGTCGAAGCGCTCGGTGTAGCGGGTCTGGTAGTCCGGCGCGGGATATTCGAAACGGGCGCCGAGCAATGGCAGCGGGTGACCGAGAAGGTCGTCACAGGTGACTTTCATCGAGACCAGGCAGAACTCGGTGTTGAACGCCGTTAGCGCCGGGTTTTCCCGATAGTCGCAGGCCGTGAGCCAGATGCGCTCGCCATCCTCCTCAAGGCTCAACTCGAAAAGTGTTCCCAACAGCGCCGGATAGCGCAGCGCCAGACGCAAAGCGTCACCTAAGGTGGCACTGGTGAGCAGGGCGTAGCCGAGCATGCCGTAGGAGGAAACGTGCATGCGCCGGCCCAGTTCCAGGCCGATATCACGTTTGAGAGCGACCGCGTTGGCGCAGACCTGCATTTCCTGGTTGGTGGTGATTCGCGTGTCCGCCCGGCTCAAATCGGCCGCGCTGATGCCACTTCCGGCCAGTAGTGCTTCGCTGGACAGGCCTTCAGCCTTGAAGGTGCTGAGCACCAATGAGACCGCATTGAGGGTGGTGAGGTGGGAGTGAAGCATGCTCGGTTCCAGCGTGGGGGTTGCTGGAATCGAGCAAGTTGTGTGCCGTCGCTTTTGTGGGAGCGGGCTTGCCCGCGAAACAGACGCCGCGGTTTGTCTGATTCACCGCGTTATCGTTCATCGCGGGCAAGCCCGCTCCCACAGGTATTGCGCCGCCCTTGTAGCCGCGTTGAATCAGCTCAACTCCCCACAAAGATCCAGCTCAACCAACCGCCGAATCTCCGCCGTTTCCAGTCCCGCTCCCAGTAACGCATGCAACTTGCCGTACGCTGCCTCGCGAGTCATGCCACCACCCGACAACACGCCAACGCCGAGCAATCGACTGCCGGCTTCGTAGACGTCCAGCACCACCCCGCCTTCATGGCATTGAGTGATCGCTACCACCACTATGCCCTTGTCCTGCGCCCGTTGCAGACTGGCGAGGAACTCGGGGTTGTCGCTTGGCCCGGTACCGCTGCCGAAACACTCGAGCACCAGTCCTTGAATACCGCTATTGAGCAGGCCATCCAGCTGTTCAGCACCAATACCCGGGAACAGCGGCAGCACGCCGACTTTGGCCAGTTGCTTGCTCTGATGATATTCCAGCTGAGCGGGAACTGACGGCGCCTTGGCCACTCCACCGTTACGTTGCAGCCTGGCAAACGGATGACGACCAAAGCTGCGGACTTTCGCGCAACGGGTCGGGTCCAGCAGTTCGCCGTGGAAGTACAAATGCACCCCCGGTGCCAGGCCTTGGCCCAGCGCAACCAGCGCGCCGCTGAGGTTTTCCCAGGCATCGCTGTCGAGTACGCCGGCCGGCAGCATCGAGCCGGTAAACACCACGCGCGCATGCAGACCGAGCAACTGGAAGCTCATGGCTGCGGCGCTGTAAGCGAGGGTGTCGGTGCCGTGCAGGATCAGCACGCTGTCGCAGCCTTGAACATCAACGGCGTCGACCACCGCTTCACGCAACTGTTGCCAGTACGTGGGGGTCATGTTGGCGCTGTCGATCAGCGGGGCCATTTCGCGGAAGCGCCAGTTCGGCACCACCAGGTCCGGCCGACCGTGGAAGTAGTCGCGCATACGCGCTTCGAAACCGGACGCCGGGGCCAGGCCGTGGGCACTGGCTTGCATGCCGATGGTGCCACCGGTGTAGAGCACCATGACGTGCTGGGCAGCAGGAAAAGTCGAAGGGTTCATAGGATTCTCCGAAACGATGAGTTCCTGTGGGAGCGGGCTTGCCCGCGAAGAGGCCAGCACATTCAGTATCAGTTTTGAATGTAATACCGCAATCGCGGGCAAGCCCGCTCCCACAGTTTTCCGAACTTTAAATGACGGGCACAGAGTATGCGCCCATCATTCACCGATCAGCGTTGCGCTGCGGTCACGCCTTGCGGCTCAGCTGCGGCCGTAGGAGCGACGGCTGGCGGATTGGCTGGCCAGGCTTTCAGGTCGAGATCCAGATCCGGGAATTTGCTCGAATCGAACACCGGCGTCTTGATGCCCGCAGCGCGTTGGTCGTCGTAGTCACGCAGGATGCGCATGCCGACCTTGAACAGCAGGAACAGCGCGATCAGGTTGACGAAGGCCAGCAGGGTCATGGTGATGTCAGCGAAGGCGAACACCGTACCGAGGTTCTCGATCGCGCCCCAGAAGATCAGCACCAGTACCAGTGCGCGGTAGCCGATCAGCGCCTTGCGGTTCTCGCCGAGCAGGAAGCGTAGGTTGTTCTCGCCCAGATAGTAGTTGTAGAGGATCGAGGTGAACACAAACAACGCCAGGGCCACGGAGATGAACATCCGGCCCCAGTCACCGACCACGGCGGCCAGAGAGTTCTGGGTCAGGGCAATGCCGTCGCCTTCGAAGCCCGGGGTGTAGAAGCCCGACAGCAGGATCAGCAACGCGGTGCAGGTGCAGATCACGAAGGTGTCCAGGAACACGCTGAACGCCTGAACCACGCCTTGCGAAACCGGGTGCTCGACCGAGGCCACAGCGGCCACGTTCGGTGCACTGCCCAGGCCCGCTTCGTTGGCGAATACGCCACGCTTCACGCCCATGACGATCGCACTGCCGATCAGGCCGCCGAACGCCTGGTCCAGACCGAAGGCGCTTTTGACGATGGTCATCAACATGCCCGGAACGTGGTCGAACTGCAGCACGATCACGTAGATGGTCACGCCGATGTACACCAGGGTTTTCACCGGCACCAGCAGGTCAGCGACCCTGGCGATCCGCTTGATACCGCCGATGAACACCAGACCCAGCAATACTGCCAGGGCCAACCCGGTGTAAGTGGTGTCGAGGCCGAAGGCGTTGTTCAGCGAGTGGGTCACGGCGTGGGCTTGCAGGCCGTTGAAGGCGAAGCCGAAGGTGATCAGCAGCAGGAAGGCCATGATCATGCCCAGCCAGCGTTTCTGCAGACCGTGCTGAATGTAGAAGGACGGGCCGCCACGGAACTGGCCTTCGGAGTCGCAGCGCTTGTAGAGCTGGCCGAGGGAGCATTCGAAGAAGCTGCTGGACATGCCGACCAGCGCGGTCACCCACATCCAGAACACCGCACCGGGGCCACCGAGGGTCACGGCGATGCCGACACCGGCGATATTGCCCGCACCGACGCGGCCGGCGAGGCTGAGCATCAGGGCCTGGAACGAGCTGAGTTGACCGGCGCTGCTGCGCAGGCTGTCACGGAACACCGCGAACATGTGAAAGAAATGACGGAACTGAACGAAACGCGAGCGGATCGTGAAGTAGCTACCGAGCCCGACAATGAGCACGATCAGTACTTTCCCTGAGAGGAAGTCGTTAATGACTTCGAGCATGGAGTATTCCTCGCTGTTTTTTGTGTAGGCAAATGCTGGCCGGTCCGACACATCGTGTTACACCAGTCTGCGCACGGCACAACGGGTGGGGCGAAGGTACGTCCCGGATCCATATCGCGGGTTGTTATTAGTTCGGGTTTCGCATGTGTTTGGGCCTCGTTACCGACGACCGCTCACGCGAAGAGGGGCGGCACTATACATAGGAGTGCGCCGTCCGTCTGCACGGTTGTGGTGCAAGCGATGAAACGAAGCGTTGAAACACCTGACGTTATGGCGTCGGGCTCTTGTGGGAGCGAGCCTGCTCGCGATGCAGACACCGCGGTTTTTCAGGTACACCGCGTTATCGTTCATCGCGAGCAGGCTCGCTCCCACAGGTTCTGCGTTGTTGCAAACAAGTTAAAAAAAAGGGCCCGGAGAGTAATCTCCAAGCCCTCAAAAGGTGAGAGGTGTCTAGTCCCTCGACCTGGTGAGCGGTGCTCTTCGTGCTCTTCGTTAAATAGAGAAAGAGCCAGCGTTCGGTTAAGCCTTCAGAGGCACGAGACGCGGAGCAATCATGTTTTCCGGGCGCAGGATGTCGGCGAGCATGGCGTCGTCGAGCAAGCCTTCTTCGCGCACCAGTTCCAGCACGCCGCGGCCGCTTTCAAGGGCGATACGGGCGATGCGGGTGGCGTTTTCATAGCCGATGTAGGGGTTCAGCGCGGTGACCAGACCGATCGAGTGTTCGACCAGTTCGCGGCAGCGGGCTTCGTTGGCCGTGATGCCGACGATGCAGTGCTCGCGCAGCATGTCCATGGCGCGTTGCAGCAGGCGGATCGAGTCGAAGATCTTGAAGGCGATCAGCGGCTCCATCACGTTCAGTTGCAGCTGGCCGCCTTCGGCCGCGATGGTCAGTGCCAGGTCGTTGCCGATGATCTGGAATGCCACCTGGTTGACCGCTTCCGGGATAACCGGGTTGACCTTGCCGGGCATGATCGAGCTGCCTGGCTGACGGGCTGGCAGGTTGATTTCGTTGATGCCGGTACGCGGTCCGCTGGACAGCAGGCGCAGGTCGTTGCAGATCTTCGACAGCTTGACCGCAGTACGCTTGAGCATGCCGGAGAACAGTACGAAGGCGCCCATGTCGGAAGTGGCTTCGATCAGGTCGGCGGCCGGTACCAGTGGTTGACCGCTGATAATCGCCAGACGCGATACGGCCAGGTGCTGGTAACGCGGGTCGGCGTTGATGCCGGTACCGATCGCGGTGCCGCCCAGGTTCACTTCGGTCAGCAACTCAGGTGCCAGTGTTTTCAAGCGCGCCAGGTCTTCGCTCAGGGTAGTGGCGAAAGCGCGGAATTCCTGGCCGAGGGTCATCGGCACGGCGTCTTGCAGCTGGGTACGGCCCATCTTCAGAACGTGGCTGAATTCTTCACCTTTGGCGGCGAACGACTGGATCAGGCTGTCGAGGCTGGCCAGCAGCGCGTCGTGACCCAGCAGCAAACCCAGGCGGATCGCGGTCGGGTAGGCGTCGTTGGTCGACTGCGCCATGTTCACGTCGTTGTTCGGGTGCAGATACTGGTATTCGCCCTTGCTGTGGCCCATGGCCTCCAGCGCGATGTTGGCGATGACTTCGTTGGCATTCATGTTGGTTGAAGTGCCAGCGCCGCCCTGAATCATGTCCACCACGAACTCTTCGTGGAAATCGCCGCGGATCAGACGTGCACAGGCTTCGCTGATCGCTGCGTGCTTGGCTTCACTGAGGTGACCCAATTCACGGTTGGCGTCTGCGGCGGCCTGTTTGACCATTGCCAGACCGACGACCAGCTTCGGGTAATGCGAAATCGGAACGCCGGAGAGACGGAAGTTGTTCACCGCTCGCAGGGTCTGGATGCCGTAATACGCTTGAGCAGGTACTTCGAGTACGCCAAGCAGGTCTTTTTCTGTGCGGAAAGATGCAGCGGAGGACATGATAGAAATCATCTCGATATGGACCCGGTCTGTGCCGGAACGCTGTCAATGCTAGGCTTGCAGGCAATTTAGGGCCAATGCTGTTAAGCACTAGCCTATGCATAAACGGCATAATGCCCATGTGACGCCGCTTAGGCGTCGAGCGTATGACCTAAAATGGTGCGTGTCCGGGAGGACGTGATGAATCTGGAAAGTAAATGGCTCGAGGATTTTAGTGCTCTGGCCGCCACCCGCAGCTTCTCCCAGGCTGCCGAGCGACGTTTCGTCACCCAGCCGGCGTTCAGTCGGCGGATCCGCAGCCTCGAGGCCGCGCTGGGCCTGACGCTGGTCAACCGCTCGCGCACGCCGGTCGAACTGACGGCGGCGGGGCAGTTGTTTCTGGTGACCGCGCGCACCGTGGTCGAACAGCTCGGCGAAGTGCTGCGGCACTTGCATCACCTGGAGGGCGGGCAGGGCGAAGTGATGCAAGTCGCCGCCGCCCACTCTCTGGCGCTGGGCTTCTTCCCGCGCTGGATCGCGCAATTGCGCAATGAAGGCCTGAACATCGCCACGCGGCTGGTGGCGACCAACGTCGGCGACGCCGTGCATGCTCTGCGTGAAGGCGGCTGCGATCTGATGCTGGCGTTCTACGATCCGGATGCGGCGATGCAGATGGACCCGGAAATCTTCCCTTCGCTGCATCTGGGAGACACCGAGATGCTCCCGGTCTGCGCGGCCGATGCCGAGGGCAAGCCGCTGTTCGACCTGGAAGGCGAAGGCAGTGTGCCGTTACTGGCCTACAGTGCCGGCGCCTTTCTCGGGCGTTCGGTGAACATGCTTTTGCGTCAGCGCGCCCTGCGCTTCACCACCCTCTATGAAACCGCCATGGCCGACAGCCTGAAAAGCATGGCGCTGGAAGGCCTGGGGATTGCCTGGGTGCCGCGACTCAGCGTACGTGCCGAGCTGGCGCGTGGTGAACTGGTAATCTGCGGCGGTCCGCAATGGCATGTGCCGCTGGAGATTCGTTTGTATCGCTGCGCTTTGGTGCGCAAGGCGAATGTGCGGTTGTTGTGGCGCAAACTTGAGGGCGGAGCAGCCCAAGGTACGACCGGATCCTGAATACAATGAAGAACCCTGTGGGAGCGAGCTTGCTCGCGATGACGGACTAACATTCACCATCAATAGTGACTGTCCCGACGCTATCGCGAGCAAGCTCGCTCCCACAGGGGATTTGTGTCGATCTTTCGTTGACCTTCGAGTCAACAAAATCGCCACTTTGCGCCATATGACAGATGGTCGAACCGGGGGCTGTTTATCTGCCTCTTTGCGGTATACTGCGCGGCCTTCGGCCGGTCCAATCCGGCCTTAATTCGTACAACAAGCCACGCCGGTCCTCCCGCGTGGCTTGTTGTTTTTTGACGCGCCTGCGGGCGCCCAGAGAGAAGAGGCACGACGATGAGTGCACTGGTTGGCGTGATCATGGGCTCGAAGTCCGATTGGTCCACCCTTAGCCACACCGCCGATATGCTGGAAAAGCTCGGCATCCCTTACGAGGTGAAAGTGGTCTCTGCCCACCGCACCCCGGACCTGCTGTTCCAGTACGCTGAAGAGGCCGAAGCGCGTGGCATCGAGGTGATCATCGCTGGCGCCGGTGGCGCTGCCCACTTGCCTGGCATGTGCGCGGCCAAGACCCACCTGCCGGTGCTGGGCGTACCGGTGCAGTCGTCGATGCTCTCGGGGGTCGATTCGCTGCTGTCCATCGTGCAAATGCCCGCGGGCATTCCGGTGGCGACCCTGGCAATTGGCAAGGCCGGCGCAATCAATGCCGCGCTGTTGTCCGCGAGCATCCTTGGCGCCAAGCACCCGCAATTTCATACGGTGCTGAAAAAATTCCGCGCTGAGCAGACAGACAGCGTCCTGGAAAATCCAGACCCACGCATCGCCTGAGGTTGTTGACGATGAAGATCGGTGTAATCGGTGGCGGCCAGTTGGGTCGCATGTTGGCCTTGGCGGGTACCCCGCTGGGGATGAACTTCGCTTTTCTGGACCCGGCGCCGGATGCCTGCGCAGCGGCTTTGGGCGAACACCTGCGGGCCGATTACGGCGATCAGGACCATTTGCGTCAGCTGGCCGATGAAGTGGATCTGGTGACCTTCGAGTTCGAAAGCGTCCCGGCTGAAACCGTGGCCTTCCTGTCGCAGTTCGTGCCGGTCTACCCGAGCGCCGAAGCCTTGCGCATCGCCCGCGATCGCTGGTTCGAAAAGAGCATGTTCAAGAACCTCGGGATTCCAACCCCGGCGTTCGCCGACATCCAGTCGCAAGCTGATCTGGATGCGGCCGTGGCCAGCATCGGTCTGCCGGCCGTGCTGAAAACCCGCACCCTGGGTTACGACGGCAAGGGCCAGAAAGTCCTGCGTATACCAGCTGATGTGGTTGGCACTTTCGCCGAGCTGGGCAGCGTTGCCTGCCTGCTGGAAGGCTTTGTGCCCTTCACTGGTGAAGTCTCGCTGATCGCTGTGCGTGCCCGCGACGGCGAAACGAAGTTCTACCCGCTGGTACACAACACCCACGACAACGGCATTCTCAAGCTGTCCGTGGCCAGCACCGACCATCCGCTGCAAGCCTTGGCTGAAGATTATTCCAGCCGGGTGCTCAAGCAGTTGGAATACGTCGGCGTGATGGCGTTCGAGTTCTTTGAAGTCGACGGCGGCCTCAAGGCCAACGAAATCGCCCCGCGTGTGCACAACTCCGGGCACTGGACCACCGAAGGCTCCGAGTGCAGTCAGTTCGAAAACCACCTGCGGGCGGTGGCCGGTCTGCCGCTGGGTTCTACCGCCAAGGTCGGCGAGAGCGCAATGCTCAACTTCATCGGCAAGGTGCCAGAGGCCGAGAAGGTCATGGCCATTGCTGACTGCCATCTGCACCACTACGGCAAGGCGTTCAAGGTCGGTCGCAAGGTCGGTCATGTCAGCCTGCGTTGCGCCGACAAGGCCACGCTTGCACAGCAGATCCTGAAGGTCGAAGCACTGATCGCCGAGTAACTATCCTCATGGCTGGCGGGAACCTTCGTTCCTCGCCGATCTCTGATGGCAGTATGCCAAAGTCTGTCTAGGCTTTGGCATATCCAATTCATACAGAGGGAAATGTCATGGGTATCATCGGAACCATCTTTATCGGCTTGATCGTTGGGCTGCTGGCGCGCTTCCTGAAACCTGGCGATGACAGCATGGGTTGGATCATGACCATTCTGCTCGGTATCGGCGGTTCGCTGGCGGCAACCTATGGTGGCCAGGCATTGGGCATCTATCAGGCGGGCCAGGGCGCGGGCTTTATCGGTGCATTGGTCGGCGCCGTGGTGTTGCTGGTGGTCTACGGCCTGGTTAAAAAGAACTGATTCAAGCGACAAAGTCCTCTCTGCGCCGCATGCAGGGAATGGTGCCCTGTCTCGGAAATGACTGTTCCGCATTTCCGAGACAGGGCACTAGAATGCTCGGCGATCGACTGTCCCTTTCTTTTGCCGAGCACCTCCATGCGCCGTCTTCTGTTGACTCTCCTCTTGCTGGGCAGTGGCCTGGCCCATGCCGGCGAACTGCCGGAAACCGACTGGCTGGAACTGATGCCCAAGTCGGACCAGAAAGCCCTCGAACAAATGCCGGAAATCGATCATGACTCGCCCGAAGCCAATGGCACCTTTACCGACAAGGGTGGCTTGAAGCAAAGCAAAGGCCTGCCCGCGGTGATGTATTCGAGCAAAACCGTGGCGGCGATGAACGACAAGAACATCCGTATCGGTGGTTATCCGGTGCCGCTGGAAACGGATGCCAAGGGTCGCAGCACGCTGTTCTTCCTGGTGCCATACCCGGGCGCCTGCATCCACGTGCCACCGCCACCCCCCAATCAACTGGTGCTGGTGCGGTATCCAAAGGGTTTGACGCTGAACGACATCTACACGCCGCTGTGGGTGACCGGCACGCTGAAAGTCGAGAAGGTCAACAATGACCTGGCTGATGCGGCGTATGCGCTGGATGCGGCGAAGGTGAAGGTGGTGCAGGAGTCGGATTTGTAGGTGTGAGTTGAATCCATTCGCGGGCAAGTCGGATCGCCGCACCGCCGCTCCCACAGGTCTTGTGGCGAGCACAATGTCTGTGTCTGGCAGCAACACTCCTTGTGGGAGCGGCGGTGCGGCGATCCGGCTTGCCCGCGAAGGCGTCGGGGTGATCGCTACAAAGGCTTGCTGACAATACTCACACCCAGCGTATGACTCGCCTCCGGCGCCAGAGTCACCACGTCATCCATCACATTCGCCGTCTCGATGCACAGCATGCGCTGCCAGCCATCGTCGGCCATGTCGCTGAATTGTCTGGCGCGTTCGATCCAGGGATTCCAGATCACCGCCGAGCGCGAGCCGCGGCTGGTCAGTTGAATTCGCCGTTCCCAGCTTGGGTCAACGATACTCATCAGTTCAGGCGTATCAAGGTAGATGCGATCCGTTTCACCGCTGAAATGCAGATCGCCGGCCTGAGTACAGGTTTTCCAGTCGTCCAGGGTTTCGATATAGCTCAGCCCGTCCAACCCTTCGACGTGCACGTTGCGTACATCGCTGACTGCAAAGTAGCTGTGCAGCGCCTGGCTGATGCTCACGCTTTCAGTGCCCAGGTTGTGGCTGGTGAGGCTGATGTGCAATTGCTCATCCAGACGAATGCTCAGCTTCAACTCAACCTGGTGCGGCCAGCCCGGCAAGCCGTCTTCGGGCTGCGGGAGGACGAATTCGACCTTCAGGTTTTCACCTTCAGCTTCGATCCCGAGCAACTCCCAGTCTATCGTCCGTACCAAGCCGTGAGCGGTGGCGGGTTCAGTGCTCTGGCGCATGTCCTGAACACTTTGCGGGTTGCGCGCCAGATTGCCGAACCACGGCCAGCACACCGGAACCCCGGCACGAATGCTCTTGCCGGTGTTGAACGCGGCCTCATCGTTGAGCCAGATCAGTGGTGGTTGCCCGGCCAACTGATAGCTGAGGATATGCGCACCTTGCTGGGCCACCAGCAATTCGGCCTGCCCGTGGCGAATGCGCCAGCAGTTCAGTTCATCCAGTTTCACGGCTTCAACGTTGGGCGTAGGCATGCTGCAGGTCTCACTCAGGAACAATGACTGCAATGGACCCGCAAAGGGCCCATGAGTTTAACGCCGTGGCGGCACCGAGCGGGTGCGGCCGCTGCCATCGATAGCGACGAAGACAAACACGGCTTCAGTCACTTTACGCCATTCGCTGGACAGTGGATCGTCGCTCCAGACCTCGACCATCATTTGAATCGAGCTGCGACCGATCTCCAGCGTCTGGGTATAGAAGGACAGTTGTGCGCCAACCGCGACCGGCACCAGAAATGCCATGCGATCAATCGCCACCGTTGCGACGCGTCCGCCCGCGACTCTGCTGGCCATCGCCGTGCCAGCGAGGTCCATCTGCGCGACCAGCCAACCGCCGAAAATATCGCCAAAACCGTTGGTTTCGCGAGGAAGTGCGGTGATTTGCAGGGCCAGATCGCCTTGCGGAATAGGATCTTCTTGTTCGAGCTCTATCATGCCGGGGGTGCCTCTGACCCGTGACTCTCTTGGTACTTCAGGTGAATAGCCGTCTTGGGAAAAACGATTCAGCCCGAACATACTACGTTCGTCGCGTTTTTCGTAAGGCGTACTAAAGGGAAACTCTGCGAAACCGGCTGGCTGGCACCCAACGGCGTTTTCGCACAGCAACCCTTCTAACGTGCGGGTGTGTATCCGCAGATTGTGAGTATATCGATCGGTAGACCTCGCGACGACCGTCCGGTTCTCATTTTGACCGCCTATTGCGCTCATCTATGTGCTTTTTCGAACAATTTGCTATCGTGCCGAACCTGCCAGGCCCCAACCAGCGCTGTTGCGGCTTCCAGACCTGACTATAAGAGAAGCCCTTGCCATGACCAGTGTGCCCTCGAGCATTGCGCAGCCAGCGCAAACCGCACGTCCGTTGACCCGCAATGACTACAAGACTTTGTCGCTTTCTGCCTTGGGCGGGGCGTTGGAGTTTTACGACTTCATTATCTTTGTGTTCTTCGCCACAGTGGTCGGCAAACTGTTCTTCCCGGCGGACATGCCGGAATGGCTGCGCCTGATGCAGACCTTCGGGATTTTCGCTGCCGGGTATCTGGCCCGGCCGTTGGGCGGGATCGTCATGGCGCACTTCGGCGATCTGCTGGGACGCAAGAAGATGTTCACCCTGAGCATCTTCATGATGGCTGTGCCGACGCTGATCATGGGTCTGCTGCCGACCTACGCGCAGATTGGCATGTGGGCGCCGATCCTGTTGCTGCTGATGCGGGTGATTCAGGGCGCAGCCATCGGCGGTGAAGTGCCGGGGGCCTGGGTGTTCGTGTCCGAGCACGTGCCGCAACGGCACATCGGTTACGCCTGTGGCACGCTGACTTGCGGCCTGACCGCCGGGATCCTGCTCGGCTCGCTGGTCGCCACCGCGATCAACAGCATTTATACCCCGACTGAAGTCTCCGATTACGCCTGGCGTATTCCGTTCCTGCTGGGCGGGGTATTCGGCCTGTTTTCGGTGTACCTGCGTCGCTGGTTGCACGAAACCCCGGTGTTCGCCGAACTGCAATTGCGCAAAGCCCTGGCTGACGAAGTGCCGTTGCGTGCCGTGCTGCGCGACCATCGCGGGGCAATCGTGATCTCGATGCTGCTGACCTGGCTGCTCTCCGCCGGTGTCATCGTGGTCATTCTGATGACCCCGACGGTGCTGCAGACCATCTACCATTTCCCGGCGACCACTGCGTTGCAGGCCAACAGCCTGGCGATCGTCTTCCTGAGTCTGGGCTGCGTGGCTGCCGGTGCGCTGGCCGATCGTTTCGGCGCGGGTCGGGTGTTCGTGTTTGGCAGCGGCGCGCTGTTGCTGACCTCCTGGACCTTCTATCACAGCCTGTTCAACCACCCCGATTGGCTGTTCCCGCTGTACGCGCTGACCGGTCTGTTCGTCGGCACCATCGGCGCGGTGCCGTATGTGATGGTCAAGGCCTTCCCGGCTGTGGTCCGTTTCAGCGGCTTGTCGTTCTCCTACAACCTGGCCTACGCGATCTTCGGTGGATTGACACCAATGGTCGTCACCTTGCTGCTCAAGGAAAGCCCGATGGGGCCGGCTTATTATGTTGCGATTATTTGCAGCATGGGGATTCTGGTGGGTGGCTATCTCTGGAAGAAAAGTCGCTAGGTTGACGCTGATCGCTTGAGCGCTGCGTTGTCTCAGGTGGCCTCATCGCGAGCAGGCTCGCTCCCACATTTGACCGCACTGGACACAAATTCTGTGTTCACCGCAGATCCAGTGTGGGAGCGAGCCTGCTCGCGATGAACGATGACGCGGTGCCCTGTCAAAGCCAAATGCTGGCCTTTCATCTAATTGTCATATTCCAGTCATAGAGTGTTCACACGGCCTACAGATACTTGGCCCCGACTTAACACACCCTATCTACCAGGAGTAAGGCATGAAACTGAAGCGTTTGATGGCGGCAATGACTTTTGTCGCTGCTGGCGTTGCGACTGCCAATGCGGTTGCCGCTGTTGACCCTGCTATCCCGAGCTACACCAAGACCACTGGTGTGTCGGGCAACCTGTCCAGCGTCGGCTCCGATACCCTGGCGAACCTGATGACCTTGTGGGCCGAGAACTACAAGAAAGAATACCCGAACGTAAACATCCAGATTCAGGCTGCCGGCTCCTCCACTGCGCCACCTGCGCTGACTGAAGGCACCGCTAACCTGGGCCCGATGAGCCGTAAAATGAAGGACAACGAGCTGCAAGCCTTCGAAACCAAATACGGTTACAAGCCGACCGCCATCCCGGTCGCTGTGGATGCCCTGGCCGTGTTCGTGCACAAGGACAACCCGATCAAGCACCTGACCATGGAACAAGTCGATGCGATTTTCTCTTCGACTCGTCTGTGCGGCGCCAAAGCTGATGTGAAAACCTGGGGCGACCTGGGTGTGACCGGCGACCTGGCCAACAAGCCGGTTCAACTGTTCGGTCGTAACTCGGTATCCGGCACCTACGGCTACTTCAAAGAAGAAGCTCTGTGCAAAGGCGACTACAAGCCAAACGTCAACGAACAACCAGGTTCGGCTTCGGTCGTGCAATCGATCAGCAGCTCGCTGAACGGTGTTGGTTACTCGGGCATCGGCTACAAAACCGCTAGCGTGAAAACCGTGGCACTGGCCAAGAAAGGCAGTACCGAGTTCGTTGAAGACACCGAAGAAAACGCCCTGAACGGTAAATACCCGCTGGCGCGCTTCCTCTACGTCTACGTCAACAAAGCCCCGAACAAGCCTCTGGCACCGCTGGAAGCCGAGTTCGTGAAACTGATTCTGTCCAAGCAGGGTCAGGAAGTGGTGGTGAAAGACGGCTACATCCCTCTGCCAGCCAAGGTTGCTGCAAAAGCACTGGCTGACCTGGGTCTGCAAGAAGGCGGCTCAGTCGTAAAAAAGTAACACCTTAGTCTGGGTTGTGACCCAGGCTGCACCACCCCGGCGGGGTCTGTTCGACCTGGACCCCTGCCACTAATTTTCGATCCGCTGCCGGCTCCTGCTTCGCGGCGGATTTGTCGCGTCACTGCATTGTCATGTTTTTGTCATAAAGGATCGCTAGGGTGAGCGCATGAATGATCTGGCCAATTCCACCATGACTACCAATCCCCCCAAGCGAATTGACTTCAATACGCCTGAGTTGCAACGCAAGCGCCGTATCCGTGCGCTTAAAGATCGCCTGACCCGCTGGTACGTGCTGATAGGCGGCCTGGCCGTTCTCGGTGCGATCACCTTGATCTTCTTCTTCCTCGGTTATGTCGTGATGCCGCTGTTCCAGGGCGCTGACCTGACCGCCAAGGACGCCATCACCCCTGCCTGGATGCAAGATGCCGGCAAGCCGTTGCTGATCTCCCTTGAAGAACAGAACCAGGTTGCCATGCGGGTTTCCGACAAAGGCCAGGCGCTGTTCTTCGACATCGACAGTGGTGCCGAACTGAGCCGCGTGAGCCTGCCGATTCCGGCCGACGTCAGTGTGACGTCCATTGGCGAAGACCAGCCGGGCCACCCGTTGGTGGCGGTCGGCTTGTCCAACGGCCAGGCCCTGGTGTTCCGCCATACCTATAAGGTCAGCTACCCGGATGGCAAAAAGACCATCAACCCGGCCATCGAATACCCGTACGGCGAAACACCGATCGTGCTGAACGAGCAGGGCGGTGCTCTGGAGCATGTCAGCCTCAACGCCACCGATACTGCTTTGGTGGTCGCCGGCTCTACTGGTCCGCAGCTGCACGTGCTGTCGCTGACCCAGGAAGAAAACATGATGACCGGTGAAATCACCAGTGATCAGGTGCGCATCGAACTGCCGCAAATGACCGAGACGGTCAAAGCGATCTTCATCGACCCGCGCCAGCAATGGTTGTACGTGCTCAACGGCCGTGCCCAGGCCGACGTATTCAGCCTGCGCGACAAGAGTCTCAACGGTCGCTACAAGCTGCTCGAAACCGGCGAGACCGAAGTGACTGCCAGTACCCAACTGGTGGGTGGTATTTCGCTGATTATCGGTGATTCAAAGGGCGGTCTGGCCCAATGGTTCATGGCCCGCGACCCGGATGGCGAGCAACGCCTGAAGCAGATCCGCACCTTCCAGATGGGCACCACGCCGATCGTCGAAATCACCGCTGAAGAACGTCGCAAAGGCTTCGTCGCCCTGGACGCCTCGGGCAAGCTCGGCGTGTTCCACAGCACCGCACATCGCACCTTGCTGGTCGATCAAGTGGTCGACGGCACCGGCATCTTCGGTCTGTCGCCACGGGCCAACCGGGTTATCGTCGAACAGGGCGGCAAGCTGCAACCGCTGTTGCTGGACAACCCGCACCCGGAAGTCTCCTGGAGTGCATTGTGGAACAAGGTCTGGTACGAGAACTACGACGAGCCTAAATATGTCTGGCAATCGACCGCCGCCAACACCGACTTCGAACCCAAGCTGAGCCTCTCGCCGCTGACCTTCGGTACGCTCAAAGCCGCGTTCTACGCCATGCTGCTGGCCGCTCCACTGGCCGTTGCCGCTGCGATCTATACCGCTTACTTCATGGCTCCAGGCATGCGCCGCAAGGTCAAGCCGGTGATCGAGCTGATGGAAGCGATGCCGACGGTGATCCTCGGCTTCTTCGCCGGATTGTTCCTGGCGCCATATGTCGAAGGGCATTTGCCGGGGATTTTCAGCCTGCTGCTGTTGATGCCGATCGGCATTCTGGTCGCCGGTTTCACCTTCAGTCGCCTGCCTGAATCGCTGCGCCTGCGGGTGCCGGACGGTTGGGAAAGCGCGATCCTGATTCCGGTGATCCTGTTCGTCGGCTGGCTCTCGTTGTACATGAGCCCGTACATGGAGACCTGGTTCTTCGGCGGCGACATGCGCATGTGGATCTCCCACGATCTGGGCATCACCTACGATCAGCGCAACGCACTGGTGGTCGGCCTGGCCATGGGCTTCGCGGTCATTCCGAACATCTACTCGATTGCCGAAGACGCCGTGTTCAGCGTGCCGCGCGGCCTGACCCTGGGCTCCCTGGCCCTCGGTGCTACGCCATGGCAGACCATGACCCGTGTGGTGATCCTCACCGCCAGCCCGGGCATCTTCTCTGCCTTGATGATCGGCATGGGCCGCGCGGTGGGTGAAACCATGATCGTGCTGATGGCCACCGGTAACACTCCGGTCATGGAAATGAACCTGTTCGAAGGCTTGCGCACCCTGGCCGCCAACGTCGCGGTGGAAATGCCCGAATCGGAAGTCGGCGGCAGCCACTACCGCGTGCTGTTCCTCTCGGCGCTGGTGCTGCTGTTGTTCACCTTCGTCATGAACACCCTCGCCGAGCTGATCCGTCAGCGTCTGCGCAAGAAATACTCGTCGCTTTAAGAAAGGTAGAAGTCTGTGAAACAGAACTCCCTGAAAGGATGGTTCAAGAGCGGCGCCCCAGGCGTCTGGATCAGCGGTGGCGCGGTGTCCATCGCGGTCATCATGACTATCGGTCTGCTGGCGGTGATTGCCGTGCGCGGTCTGGGCCACTTCTGGCCGGCGGATCTGGTGCACGCCCGTTACGACGTCCCTGGCCAGGCCAATCAGCTGGTCATTGGCGAAGTGGTGCAGAAAGAAGAAGTGCCCCGCGAGCGCCTGAAAAGTGCTGGCTTGCCAGTACCCGATCAAGGCCCGGAGTTCATGACCCGCGAGCTGATCAAGGTCGGTAACCGTGACCTGAACGGCACCGATTTCACCTGGATCGTCGGTGAATGGCTGACCAATCAGACCACTCCACCGGAACTGATGGCCATCGAGCGTCGTGAGTGGGGCAACTTCTACGGCTACCTGGTCAACGTCAAACAGGATGGCAAGGTCATCGCTGAAGGCGAGGCCGCATGGCCGGAGCTGCAAGCCCGTGTCGAGCGCGTCAACCAGCTGGCCGCGCAACTGAAAACCCTCGAAAAATCTGACATCGGCGCGATCAACGCCGGTCTTGAACGTCTGCGTCTGCAGGCTCGTAAGCTGGAGCTGGCCGGCAACCTTAACGCCGCCGCTCAGGCTGATATGGATGGCGAACGCGCCGAACTCAACAATCGCTACCAGGCAGTCGAAGCGCAACTCAGCGACTTGCATGCGCAGTTCAATCGCGACAGCCTCACCGCCCGCGACGCCAACGGCAAAGAAGTGGAAATCAGCATCGGCAAAGTGGTTCATGCCTACCAGCCGAACGCCATGGGCCAAATGACCAAAGTCGGCTTCTACTTCAGCAAAGTCTGGGAGTTCCTCAGCGACGATCCACGTGAAGCCAACACCGAAGGCGGGATCTTCCCGGCGATTTTCGGCACCGTGATGATGACGCTGATCATGGCGATGGTCGTCACCCCGTTCGGCGTGCTGGCAGCGGTGTATCTGCGTGAATATGCCCGTCAGGGCCCGATGACCCGGCTGATCCGTATCGCCGTGAACAACCTTGCGGGTGTTCCGGCCATCGTTTATGGCGTGTTTGGTCTGGGCTTCTTCGTCTACGTACTGGGCGGTTCGGTCGACCGTTTGTTCTTCCCTGAAGCTTTGCCGGCGCCGACCTTCGGTACGCCGGGTCTGCTTTGGGCGTCGCTGACCCTGGCGTTGTTGGCGGTGCCGGTAGTGATCGTCGCCACTGAAGAAGGTCTGGCGCGGATTCCTCGCACCGTCCGCGAAGGTTCGTTGGCACTCGGTGCGACCAAGGCGGAGACTTTGTGGAAGATCGTCCTGCCAATGGCCAGTCCGGCGATGATGACCGGCATGATCCTCGCCGTGGCCCGTGCCGCGGGTGAAGTGGCACCACTGATGTTGGTGGGTGTGGTGAAACTGGCGCCGTCGCTGCCGCTGGATGGCAACTACCCGTACTTGCACCTTGACCAGAAGATCATGCACCTGGGCTTTCATATCTATGACGTCGGCTTCCAGAGCCCGAACGTCGAAGCCGCACGGCCACTGGTGTACGCCACGGCGCTGCTGCTGGTGCTGGTGATCGCCACGCTTAACCTGTCGGCCGTTTATATCCGTAACCATCTGCGCGAAAAATACAAAGCACTGGATAGTTGATTTCATGTGGGAGCGAGCTTGTGTGGGAGCGGGCTTGCCCGCGAAGCTTTTGGCGGCCGGGATGGCCCATTCGCGGGCAAGCCCGCTCCCACTGGCTCGCGCCAAATAGACACACATATTGGAAATGCCGCTCAGCGGCCAACCAAACCGAATTTGTTAGCACAGGGAGCCTCCCATGCAGCACGAAGCACATAGCCACGGCATCAACATGTCCGCCCTGGGCCGCGACAAGCAAGGCTTGAGCCTGGCGCAAGAAACCGTCGCCATCCAGGTCCCGGGCCTGAACCTGTACTACGGCGAAAAACAAGCGCTGTTCGACGTCAGCCTGAACATCCCGAAGCAGCGCGTGACCGCCTTCATCGGCCCGTCCGGCTGCGGCAAGTCGACCCTGCTGCGCACCTTCAACCGGATGAACGATCTGGTCGACGACTGCCGCGTGGAAGGCGAAATCAACCTGTATGGCAACAACATCTACCGCAAGGGCGAAGACGTCGCCGAGCTGCGTCGCCGGGTCGGGATGGTGTTCCAGAAGCCCAACCCGTTCCCGAAAACCATCTATGAAAATGTGGTTTACGGCCTGCGCATTCAAGGCATCAACAAAAAGCGCGTGCTCGACGAAGCGGTCGAGTGGGCACTGAAGGGCGCGGCGCTGTGGGAGGAGGTCAAGGACCGTCTGCACGAATCGGCTCTCGGCTTGTCCGGTGGTCAGCAGCAACGTCTGGTGATTGCCCGCACCATCGCCGTGGAGCCGGAAGTTCTGCTGCTCGACGAGCCATGCTCGGCACTCGATCCGATCTCGACGCTGAAAGTCGAAGAGCTGATCTACGAACTGAAATCCAAATTCACCATCGTTATCGTCACCCACAACATGCAACAGGCCGCTCGGGTTTCCGACTACACGGCGTTCATGTACATGGGCAAACTGGTGGAATTCGGCGACACCGATACTCTGTTCACCAATCCGGCGAAGAAGCAGACCGAAGACTACATCACCGGTCGTTACGGCTAGGAAGCCGCAGGCAGCTCTCACTGAACCCACGCTGCGGTCCACCGCACCTTACCGGACGCTCCAAGGACGCCAACCATGATTAGTAAAGACAGCCTCACGCATCACATCTCCCAGCAGTTCAATGCCGAACTCGAGGAGGTGCGCAGCCACCTCCTGGCGATGGGCGGTCTGGTCGAGAAACAGGTCAATGACGCGGTGACTGCGCTGATCGAGGCCGACTCGGGTCTGGCCCAGCAAGTGCGTGAGATCGACGACCAGATCAACCAGATGGAGCGCAACATCGACGAAGAATGTCTACGCATCCTGGCCCGTCGTCAGCCGGCTGCGTCCGACTTGCGCTTGATCATCAGCATTTCCAAATCGGTGATCGACCTGGAACGCATCGGCGACGAAGCGACCAAGATCGCCCGCCGTGCCATTCAGTTGTGCGAAGAAGGTGAAGCGCCGCGCGGTTACGTCGAGGTTCGGCACATCGGCGACCAGGTGCGCAACATGGTCCGCGATGCGCTGGACGCTTTCGCCCGCTTCGACGCCGACCTGGCGCTGTCTGTGGCGCAGTATGACAAGATCATCGACCGCGAATACAAAACCGCGCTGCGCGAGCTGGCCACTTACATGATGGAAGACCCGCGCTCTATCTCGCGGGTCTTGAGCATCATCTGGGCCCTGCGTTCGCTGGAACGGATCGGCGACCACGCGCGTAACATCTCGGAACTGGTGATCTACCTGGTGCGCGGCACCGATGTGCGTCACCTGGGTCTCAAGCGCATGAAGGAAGAAGTTGAAGGCACAAGCGCTGAAAACGCTAATGTTCCGGGCAAACCTGACGATAAGTAAGATTGCCCAAGAAAAGCGCCCGGCCTTTTGGTCGGGCGTTTTTGTTTGTGGTTTTCGAATTCATAGCACCCGCGAACGAAAAAAGTCCCGGCGTGACTGAAGAGTTTTGGCAAATTGCCATCAGCCAAGCGTTATGCTTGCCGGGATTTTTTAAAGGGGTGGTCGATGAGTAAGGTAAGTGTGTTGGTGGTGGATGATGCTTCGTTCATTCGTGACCTGGTGAAGAAGTGCCTGCGCAACTACTTTCCCGGCATCAGGATTGAAGACGCCGTCAACGGCAAAAAAGCTCAGGCCATACTCGCCCGTGAAGCGTTTGACCTGGTCCTGTGCGACTGGGAAATGCCGGAAATGTCCGGCCTCGAACTGCTGACCTGGTGCCGCGAACAGGACAACCTCAAGGCCATGCCGTTCGTCATGGTCACCAGCCGTGGCGACAAAGAGAACGTGGTTCAGGCGATTCAGGCCGGCGTTTCCGGCTACGTCAGCAAACCCTTCACTAACGAGCAGTTGCTGACCAAGGTCAAACAGGCCCTGAACAAGGCCGGCAAACTCGACACCCTGATGAACAGCGCCCCGACCAAAATGAACTCGGCGTTCGGCAACGATTCCCTCAGCGCCCTGACCGGCGGCAAGGCTGCAGTGATCCCGTCGGCCGCCCCGGTCAATCCGTTTGCAGCCGCTGCGCCGGCTCGCGGTCTGCTCAACAGCCCACCGGTCAAGGCGCCAGCAGCCTCCGCGGCGACTGGCGGTCGTGGTCAAGGCCAATTGCGTCTGCCCAGCGGTACCCAACAGTGTGCGATCAAGGCGCTGAGCATCAAGGAAGCGCTGCTGGTAGTGAAACGCACCGACACCCTGCCGCAGATCCTCGACAGTGCCGTGCTCGACCTGGAGCAGGGCGACAACGCCGAAGTGGCCCGTCTGAACGGCTACCTGCACGCGGTCGTCGCCTTCGAGCAGAAGCCGGACAGCGAATGGCTGCAGCTGACCTTCCGCTTCGTCGACCAGGATGCGCAGAAACTCGACTACATCTCCCGTCTGATCGCTCGCGGTACGGCGCAGAAGCATTTTGTGCCGGGTGCGTAAGCGTTTTTTGGTCTGATCCGTCATCTATACCGACTGTCAGACCGTCTTCGCGGGCAAGTCGAATCGTCGCACCGCCGCCCCACAGGTACTGCACGGTCCTTGTGGGAGCGGGCCCGCGAAAGCGGTTTTGAATTCAACACAACCCTCCCTGAATGAACACACTGTACTGAAACATCTCGCGACCACGCTGGTCCATTGCAGCTGCTAGGCTGATTTCCAGGCCTTACTCAATAGAACTTTGCCCATGCTCGCGCGATTGCTGCTTTTCTGTGGTCTTGTCATGGCCGCCACTTCGGCTGTGGCCATGACGATCTACAAGTCCACCGACGCCAATGGCGTGGTCTCGTACAGCGACCGGCCGACGCGAGGCGCGCAGGTGTTTGTGTTTCGCGACCGGATGGTCGAGCATCTCGACCGCCAGGTTCGTCTCGATATCAAGAAGCAGAAGGGTGTGGACAGCGTCTTCGTCCGCAACGATTTGTATGCGCCGGTGGAGATCGAACTGAGCTTCGCCGGTTTGCGCAATGTCAGTGGTGCACCGCAACAGCCGATTCGCCGGGTCTTGCCGGCGCGCAGCAACTCGCGTCTGGCGCTGCTCACGGCGACCCAGGCCGGCAAGCCGCTGGCCTATACCCCAAGGTTCCGTTATTCGCTGGGTGACCCTTCAGGGATGGCGCAGGCCTATCGTTATCCGCTGCCCTGGCGTGGCGGGCCGTTTCGGCTGAGCCAGGGGCCCAACGGCCAATACAGTCACTTCGGGGCCAAGAGTCGCTATGCCATGGACATCGCCATGCCCGAAGGCACGCCCATCATCGCGGCGCGTGGCGGGGTGGTGGTGAAAACCGAGAATGCCCAGACCGGGCGTGGCACTGATCCGTCCGGCAACTTTGTCCGGGTGCTGCACGACGACGACACCATGGGCGTCTATCTGCACCTCAAGCGAGGTTCGGTGAGTGTTCGGGAGGGGCAACGCGTGACGGTGGGCAGCGCGCTGGCGTTGTCGGGCAATACCGGCAACAGCAGCGGGCCGCATTTGCACTTTGTCGTGCAGCGCAATACCGGGTTGGGGCTGGTGTCGATTCCGTACCGGTTCAATCAACCTGTGGGGGCGTTGCCGAACTTTGCGGTGGGTGGGCAATAGCGCGGACAGGGTCGGTATTCAATGTCGCCTGAAATGACGTCTTCGCGGGCAAGCCCGCTCCCACAGGTGATGCGATGTCCTTGTGGGAGCGGCGGTGCGGCGATCCGACTTGCCCGCGAATGGATCGACGCCGCTCCCGACATTGGCTGATCAATCCAGCATCAACACCTTGGCCAGCACGATTTTCGGGCCTTTCATCTTTTTGATGATGATCCGCAAACCGTCGACTTCCAGCACTTCTTCCTCTTCCGGCACCCGTTTCAGGGTTTCGTAGATCAGTCCTGCCAGGGTTTCGGCTTCGATGTGGTCCAGGTCGATGCCCAACAGGCGTTCGACCTTGAACAGCGGCGTATCGCCGCGCACCAGCAGTTTGCCCGGCTGGTAGGCGAGGATGCCGCGTTCGGCCTTGCGGTGTTCGTCCTGGATATCGCCGACCAGCACTTCCAACACATCTTCCATGGTCAGGTAGCCGATGATGTTGCCGTCGGCTTCTTCCACCAGCGCGAAGTGCGAACCACCCTTGCGGAACTGCTCCAGCAAGTGCGACAGCGGCATGTGCCGGGACACGCGCTCTAGCGGCCGGGTCAGTTCGGCGAGGTTGAACGACTCGGGGATATGGTCCAGCGCCGCCAGTTCCAGCAGCAGATCCTTGATGTGCAGCAGGCCGACGAACTCATTGCGCTCGGTGTTGTAGACCGGATAGCGGCTGAATTTGTGGCGACGGAACTGTGCAAGGATTTCCTTGAGCGGTGCATTGAACTCGATGGTCACCAGGTCTTCACGAGAATTGGCCCAGTCGACCACTTCCAGCTCGCCCATTTCCACGGCCGAGGCCAGTACACGCATTCCTTGATCGCTCGGGTCCTGGCCACGGCTGGAGTGCAGGATCAGTTTCAGCTCTTCACGGCTGTAGTGATGGTCGTGATGCGGGCCGGGTTCGCCCTGGCCGGCGATCCGCAGGATGGTGTTGGCGCTGGCATTGAGCAGGTAAATGGCCGGGTACATCGCCCAGTAGAACAGGTACAGCGGCACCGCGGTCCACAGCGACAGCAGCTCGGGTTTGCGAATCGCCCAGGATTTTGGGGCCAGTTCGCCGACCACAATGTGCAGGTAGGAAATGATGAAGAAGGCGGTAAAGAACGACACGCCTTTGACCACTTCGGGGGAGTCTACGCCCACCGCGCTGAGCAGCGGCGCCAGCAAGTGCGCGAACGCCGGCTCACCGACCCAGCCCAGGGCCAGCGAGGCGAGGGTGATACCCAATTGGCAGGCGGACAGGTAGGCGTCGAGCTTGCTGTGTACGGTGCGCAGGATCTGCCCGCGCCAGCCGTTTTCATGGGCGATGGCCTCGACCCGGGTCGAGCGCAGTTTGACCATGGCGAATTCGGCCGCAACGAAGAAGCCGTTGAGCAAAACCAGGATAAATGCAAAAAGGATCATGCCGAAGTCGGCGAAGAATGTCGCGAGGGTGATACTAGGGGAAGGGTCCATGGTGGAGTTTTGCGGGTTCCGTATATTCGAAAAGAAAGAGGATTGCTGTGCCTGAAAGGCAGGCCCAAGTCAGCCAATGTAGCGGCTGACAGGGCGATTGCCTAGTGGCGAGTCACTGTGGGCGCTGGTCGGTCAGGCTGCCGGCTCTGGATTTCGTGACTTGGGCTGGCGCGAAATGGCAGGTAAAGGTGCTGCCATGGCCTAGCACGCTGCTGATCTCCATCCGCGCGCGGTGGCGCAGCAGCACGTGTTTGACGATGGCCAGACCCAGCCCGGTGCCGCCGGTGTTGGAGTTGCGGCTGGAATCGACGCGGTAGAAGCGCTCGGTCAGACGCGGCAGGTGCTTGCTGTCGATACCGATGCCGGAGTCTTGCACGCTGAGGTGCGCGCCTTGTTCGTCGGCCCACCAGCGAATGCGGATGTTGCCTTCGGCGGGGGTGTATTTCACCGCGTTGAACACCAGATTGGAGAACGCACTGCGCAGTTCGGCCTCGCTGCCCTTGAGCAGAATCGAAGGGTCGGCTTCCAGTGTGATGTGTTGATTGCGCTGTGCGGACAGCGCCTGAGCATCGTTCTTGATCGATTGCAGCAGGTTGTCGACCTGCACTGGCTGGTTGTCCGACGGGTAATCGGTGGCTTCCAGTTTGGCCAGCAGCAACAAGTCATTGAGCAGGGTTTGCATGCGCCCACCTTGCTGCTGCATTTGCTGCAAGGCACGGGTCCAGCGCGGATTCACTTCTTCGACGTTGTCGAGCAAGGTTTCCAGGTAACCGCAAATCACCGTCAGCGGTGTGCGCAGCTCGTGGGACACGTTGGCGATGAAGTCTTTGCGCATCTGTTCGAGCTGATGAATACGGGTGACGTCGCGCACCAGCATCAAGTGTTCGTTGTTGCCATAGCGGGTGATATACAGCTGGATGCGCAGGCGATCATTGGTCGGCGAAGGGATTTCCAGCGGCTCGGCGTAGCTGTCCTGCTCGAAATACTCCTTGAAGCGCGGGTGGCGCACCAGGTTGGTCACCGGCTGGCCGCTGTCCTGCGGGGTTTTAAGACCGAGCAGGGTTTCTGCGGCGCGATTCCACCATTCCAGGTTGCCATCGCTGTCGAGCATGATCACCGCGTCTTTGAGCGCGGCGGTGGACTCCTGAACCCGGTCGATGACCGCTTGCAGGCGCCCGCGCACCCGTTGGTCGCGGCGTTGCAGGTGATAGATGCTGTCGAACACTTCGCCCCACAGGCCATAGCCGTCGGGTGGGGCTTCGTCAGGTTTGTGCAGGCGCAACCATTCATGCAGACGCAATAGCTGCTTGAGGGTCCAGCCCAGATAGACCGCCAGGCCAATGGCCAGGCTCCAGCCGTAATAACCGCTGATCAAACCGACCAGCAAACAGCCGGTGACCAGGAGCAGCATGTGGCGGATCAGAGTGCCATGCCAGTTTTGGTTCACTTAAACACGCGTCCTTGTCAGCTTGTCTGGCGGGTAAAGGCCGGCTCAGCCTTTGGTGGAAAAGCGATAGCCGGTGCCGCGTACGGTTTGTACCAGATTCTCATAAGCCTCGCCGAGGGCTTTGCGCAGACGCCGGATATGCACATCGACGGTGCGCTCTTCGACATACACGTTGCCACCCCAGACCTGATCCAGCAGCTGCCCGCGGGTATAGGCGCGTTCCTGGTGAGTCATGAAAAATTGCAGCAAGCGGTATTCGGTGGGGCCCATCTCGGCGGGTGTGCCGTCGATGGTCACGCGGTGGCTGATCGGGTCGAGCAGCAGGCCGCCGACTTCGATCGGCGCTTCGCCATCGGTCGGACCGGCGCGGCGCAGTACGGCCTTCAGGCGGGCGACCAGCTCACGGGGGGAAAAGGGTTTGGTGATGTAGTCATCGGCGCCGACTTCCAGGCCCTGGATCTTGTTGTCCTCTTCGCCCTTGGCGGTGAGCATGATGATCGGGATATCCCCGGTCAGCTCATCGCGCTTGAGGCGCCGGGCCAATTCGATGCCCGACGTGCCAGGGAGCATCCAGTCGAGCAGAATCAGGTCGGGCTTGCGGTCGACAATGATGGCATGGGCCTGCTGGGAGTTTTCCGCCTCCATGCAGTCGTAGCCGGCCATTTCCAACGCAACGGCGATCATCTCGCGAATGGGCGCTTCGTCGTCAACAATCAGAATGCTCCTGCCAACCATGCTTAATCCTCTTGTCATTTAACTGTCTTGCGCCGCATTAGATAACGGAATTATTGCAGTCGTGTGACAGTATTTTAGCGCTACGGCGATCGATGCGTTCCTGAACTAAGCTCTAAGTCCGAATCCTGACAACCACAAGAGGAAGGTTTCCATGACTCACAGCACTGTTTCCTGGAAGGCCCTGTTGGTGACTGCCGTACTGGCCCTGCCGGGGTTGGCGTTTGCCGCAGACCCAGCAATGGAAAAAGATGGCATGTTCGTCGATCAAAAGGGCATGACCTTGTACACCTTTGCCAAAGACACGGCTGGCAAGTCCATGTGCAATGACAAGTGCGCCGAGAACTGGCCGCCGCTGATGGCCACCAGTGCCGATAAGTCCATGGGCGAGTGGACCGTGATCAAGCGCGACGACGGCATGATGCAATGGGCCTACGATGGCAAGCCTTTGTACACCTTCATCATGGATAAGAAGGCTGGAGACATGACCGGTGAAGGGAAAATGGACGGTGCCTGGAAAGTCGCGAAATACGATTGATCCTGGTTGATCAAAGCCTCGCTGCTACCCGTAGGAGCGAGGTTTGCCCCAATGCCGGTCAGAACCTGTGGGAGCGGGCTTGCCCGCGAAGAACGATGACGCGCAATGCCTGAAAAACCGCGGTGTTCGCTTCGCGGGCAAGCCCTCTCCCACAGAGGTTTGTGCCTGGAACGATCAGCGCAGCGCGTAATCCAGCACGATCCCCACAAAAATCGCCAATCCCGCCCAATGGTTGTGCAAAAACGCCTTGAAACAGCGCTGCGGATCTTTCCCGCGGGTGTACCAGAACTCCCAGACAAAACACGCCGCCGCCGCCACAAGCCCGAGATGGAACCAGCCACCCAGCTCGAAACGCGCGCCCGCCAGCAGCAAGCAACCCAGTGCCAGCCCTTGCAGGGTGAGGATGATTACCCGATCTGCATCGCCAAACAGGATTGCCGTGGATTTCACGCCGATCTTCAGGTCGTCATCACGGTCGGTCATGGCGTAATAGGTGTCGTAACCCACGGTCCACAGCAGGTTGGCGATATACAGGAGCCACGCCGCGGCTGGCAGATCACCGGTCTCGGCCGTGAAGGCCATCGGCATGCCCCAGGAAAATGCCGCGCCCAGCACCACTTGCGGGTAATAGGTGTAGCGCTTCATGAAGGGGTAGCAGGACGCCAGCGCCAGCCCGCCGAATGACAACCAGATAGTCGTCGAATTGGTGCACAACACCAGCAAAAAGCTCAGGCTCATCAGCACGGCAAAGAACACCAGCGCCTCTTTGGAGCCGATCTTGCCGCTGACCAGCGGGCGCTGTTCGGTACGTTTCACATGGCCGTCGACCTTGCGATCAGCCCAGTCATTGATCACGCAGCCGCCAGCACGGGTCAGCACCACACCCAGAACGAAAATCACCATGTTGCTCAGCGACGGCGAGCCCTTGCCGGCAATCCACAATGCCCATAAGGTCGGCCACAGCAGCAGGTAAATGCCGATCGGCTTGTCCATGCGGGTCAGCTGAATGAAATCCCAGGCCCGTGGGTTCAGGCGATTCAGCGATTTGAGCAGGCTCAGGTACATCAGCAGTTCTCCGGATGGGCGCTTGCGGCGAGCCAAAGGGTCGGGAGGAATATTTCTGCGACCAGCACGCTCAAGGCGCCCCGGTCAAAACGCGAGCGACGCCCCCAAAGCCCGGCAGCCCGGGATTCGGCAGGCAGCCATTCGAGGGGATAGCGGCAGACCTCAATGGCGCGACGCTGGAACGCCTGATCGCAGAACAACAGCTCGCCCAGTGAACGACTGCCCAGTTCATCCATATTCAGCCCGCCATCCTGCAAGGCACTGCGCGCCGCCACGCTGCGGGCAAAGACCCAAGCCTGGCCGTGACCGCGCAAATACACCTCGCGGACCCAGCCCTCACTCTTCGCGGGCAGTTCCAGCGCGACGCATTCGTCTTCACGCAAGGTTTGCCAGCCTTCGAACAGCGGCGTGACACTGAAGCCGTCATTGGACAGCCGGGTCAGGCGGCGAGTCAGCGAACGTTCATCGAACAACCAGTCGAGGGTGTGCGCGTCGGGGAGGGGCGTCAGCCGGCTGTGGGGCAGCCAGACGGGGACAAGGATAGGGGGCGTTGAGTGCGGCACAGTGAGTCATTATTGGCAGCAAATGAGGCGGCGAGCTTACCATGTTGATCAGCGATTTAGCCTGATCGGGTCTGGCCCGCGCGTCGAACGAGCTTGCATCTATTGGTCCCGATCAGTACAAAACCTCCTGAGCCGGACGGCAACCCAAGTGTTACCCCCAACGACCCATCGACCGTCCGCGCCAGCGATAGCCTGAAAATCTGAGGAAACACGTAATGAAGAAGTGGCAATGTGTGGTCTGCGGCCTGATTTATAACGAGGCTGACGGCTGGCCAGACGAAGGCATCGCGCCCGGCACCCTGTGGCAAGACGTGCCGCAAGACTGGCTGTGCCCGGACTGCGGCGTGGGCAAAATGGATTTCGAAATGATCGAAATCGGCTGATCGCCGCTTTTCGAATCAACTGAACATAAAAAGGAAAAAGGGATGAACGCACCTGTCGTGATCGTCGGCACCGGGTTGGCTGGCTACAACCTGGCCCGGGAGTTTCGCAAACTCGATGGCGAAACTCCGCTGCTGCTGATTACCGCAGATGACGGCCGCTCCTATTCCAAGCCGATGCTCTCCACCGGCTTCGGCAAAAACAAGGACGCCGACGGCCTGAGCATGGCTGAACCCGGCGCCATGGCCGAGCAACTCAAGGCCGAAATACGCACCCATACCCGCATCAGCGGCATCGATCCGGGCCACAAGCGCCTGTGGATCGGCGAAGAAGCGGTGGCTTATCGCGACCTGATCCTGGCCTGGGGCGCAGAAACCGTGCGGGTGCCGGTTGAAGGCGATGCCCCGGAAGCGATCTTCCCGATCAATGATCTTGAGGATTACGCACGCTTTCGCGCAGCAGCCGCCGGCAAACGCCGGGTCCTGCTGCTCGGCGCCGGCCTGATCGGCTGTGAATTCGCCAACGACCTGATCCTCGGTGGCTATGAAGTGCAACTGGTGGCGCCGTGCGAGCAAGTGATGCCGACCTTGCTGCATCCGGCCGCCGCTGCCGCCGTTCAGGCCGGGCTGGAAAGCCTGGGCGCGCGCTTCCACCTCGGGCCGGTGCTCAACCGCTTGCAGCACGCCGAGGACGGGCTTGAAGCTCACCTCTCCGATGGTCAGATCATCCCCTGCGATGTCGTCGTTTCAGCCATCGGCCTGCGCCCGCGCGTCGATCTGGCGGCAGCAGCCGGTTTGGTCGTCAACCGTGGCGTGGTGGTCGATCGTCATCTGAAGACCTCCCACGCCAATATCTACGCCTTGGGCGACTGCGCGGAAGTCGACGGCCTGAACCTGCTGTACGTCATGCCGCTGATGAGCTGCGCCCGCGCGCTGGCCCAGACCCTGGCCGGCAACCCGACCGTCGTCAGCTATGGCCCCATGCCGATTACCGTGAAAACGCCGGTCTGCCCGTTGGTCGTCTCGCCGCCGCCACGGGGTTTGGAGGGTATCTGGACGGTCGAAGGCCAGGGCACCGATATCAAAGCGCTGTGCCGCGACGCCAGCGGCAAACTGCTGGGTTATGCCCTCACCGGCAGCGCCGTGATGGAAAAACTCGCTCTAAACAGGGAACTTCCAGCCCTGCTGGCGTAAATGCTGGTCGTTCTGTCGGATTCAGCACACTTTTGCCCCTACAAAGGTCGCGGGGAGACTGGCGCCAGTGCTGTCGGCGTGCCATCCTCATTCCCGTCTGCCGCAGAGTAGAGCCTGCGGCGCCTTGGGCGCTGTTCCGGAAGAACAGCACGGACATAACAACAAAAAACCGTCAAAGAGGCTTCACTCATGCGTAAACCAGATCTCGCAGCCGCCATTGCTGAAAAAGCTGATCTCACCAAAGAACAGGCCAATCGCGTTCTCAACGCCGTTCTTGAAGAAATCACCGGCGCTCTGCACCGTAAAGACAGCGTCACCCTGGTGGGTTTCGGCACCTTCCTGCAACGCCACCGCGGCGCCCGCACCGGCAAAAACCCGCAAACCGGCGAGCCTGTGAAAATCAAGGCAAGCAACACCGTTGCCTTCAAACCGGGCAAATCGCTGAAAGACAGCGTCAATCCGTAACGGATACGAACTCCCCGAATAGTGGGAGAACGGTATTTAAGATGGGCATGCCAACAAGGTTGGGTGCCCATTTTTTGTGGGCGCAGGTTTTACCTGATACTGATCGTTCCCACGCAGAGCGGCAACTCTACAATTGATTACGTGCCATGAATCCTTTCTCATGGGCTACTGACTCTCTAAAAAAAGGACTTTGCATGCTCTGCCTGGACTGGCTCGACAATCACATGGGCCATTGCGACACAATGGCTGGTTGGCTTCATCGGCAGTTCAGCTACGAGTTTGCGTTGGAAAGTGCTAGAGCGCTTTCAAGCGTGGGGGAAAGAGGAGTGGCTCATGGCGCGCAATCTATGAATCTGTTTTAGATGCAAAGAGGATCAGCGGTCATACGCCGAGTTCGGGACGCTGCTATTCCTTCCCATGGGTGTAGTCGTTTCAGGCCGGCCGGGAGGCGGGCCGGGGACAGACGCGTGGCCATGGCCGCGGCGCCAGCCGGGTGCGCGAATAGAAGAACAGGTGCCAATCCTTATCAGGAGGTGGCAGATGCTATTCATCGTCAGTTGGTCCATCAGTTCCGAACGTCGTAATAGTGCGATTGAGCGTTTTCTTAAAACAGGTGGAGCTCCACCAGAAGGCGTGAAGATGCTGGGACGCTGGCATGCCGTAGGCGGCATGACCGGCTTTGGCGTCGCAGAGGCCAGTGATGCCGCGCTGATACAGAAATGGGTGCTCGACTGGAGCGACCTTATGAGTATGGATGTTCACCCAGCGCTGACCGATGAGCAGTTAGGTCCGCTACTGGCAGCAGCGGTCGGCAAGCAATAGTCTGCGTTCGAAAAAGCGCCGACAAGAAAGGACAGATTCATTTTCGCAGAATGAATCTGTCTCTTTCTTCTGCACTGCTCAGCAAAGCCCCTGATCAGGGCCGCACATCACTCAATAGCCCAGCGAAAGCCCCGAGCCACGGCGTGGATCGTTCGCGCCATAGAAGCGGTTGTTGCCGACCGGTTTTCCGCCGAGCGAAGGCGCTCCGACCAGAATCGCTGCGACATGGTTGGGGTCTTGCGGGCCGGTGAATTTTTGTCCCCAGCTTTCGAGGATCTTCTGGGTATCAGGACTGATGGCAAACGCTTCGAGATTGGTTTCTTCCGGCAGCCACTGCTGATGGAATCGCGGCGCGTCGACCGCTTCCTGAATGTTCATTCCGTAGTCGATCACGTTGAGCATGGTCAGCAAGGTCGCCGTGATGATCCGGCTGCCACCTGGCGTACCGACGACCATGACGGTTTTACCGTCCTTGGTGACGATGGTCGGGCTCATTGAGGACAGTGGGGCTTTGCCCGGCGCGATGGCGTTCGCTTCTCCTTGAACAAGGCCATACATGTTGGGCACGCCGATCTTGGAGGTGAAGTCGTCCATTTCGTCATTGAGGATGATGCCGGTCTTGCTGGCCATGACCCCCGCGCCGAACCAGTCGTTGAGGGTGTAGGTCACCGAGACCGCGTTGCCCCATTTGTCGACGATCGAGTAGTGCGTGGTGTTGCTGCCCTCGTGAGGCGCTACTCCAGGTTTGATATCGCGGGAAATACCGGCTTTTTGCGGGTCGATAGCGGCGCGCAGCTTCGTTGCATACTCCTTGTCCAGCAGCTGCGTCAGCGGGTTTTTGACGAAGTCGGGGTCACCTAGATAGCTGTTGCGGTCGACATAGGCGTGGCGCATGGCCTCGATCTGATAGTGCAGCCCCTGAGCCGAGCGAAAGCCCAGGCTCGGCATCGGATAGCCTTCGAGGATGTTCAGGATCTCGCAAATAATGACCCCGCCCGAGCTCGGTGGCGGTGCAGAGATAACATGGTAGCCGCGGTAGTCGCACTCGATTGGCGCGAGCTCGCGGGTCTGATACTTGTCGAGGTCGGCCTGAGTGATAAGACCCTTGCCGGCCTGGCTCGAGGCGACAATGGCCTCGGCAACCCAACCCTTGTAGAAACCGTCGGCACCTTTGCTGGCAATTTCCCGCAGGGTCTTGGCCAGGTCCTTTTGCACCAGCTTCTGGCCGACCTGGAGCGGCTCGCCGTTGCGCAGAAAGATCGAGCCCGAGTCGTTGATATCTTTCTTGAACTGGTCGGTTGCGGTATGCAGCAAATCGACGTCGCCCTGGTCGAGCACGAAGCCGTCCTCGGCGAACTTGATGGCCGGTGCGATGACATGGCCACGCTTCATCGTGCCGTATTTGCTCAGCGCCAGCTCCATGCCGGACACGGTCCCCGGGATGCCGACGGCCAGGTGGCCCTTGGTGCTCAGGTCCGGGACGACATTGCCATCCTTGTCGAGGTACATGTTCGGGGTGGCCGCCAGGGGCGCCTTCTCGCGGAAGTCGAGGAAGGTCTTGCGGCCATCGGCCAACTGGATCGTCATGAAACCGCCGCCGCCAATGTTGCCTGCAGCCGGGTAGACCACCGCCAGCGCATAGCCGACTGCCACTGCGGCATCGACTGCGTTGCCGCCGTCCTTGAGCACGTCGACACCGATGCGGGTGGCCAGATGTTGGGCCGTGACCACCATGCCGTTTTCGGCCGCGACCGGGGCTTGCGAAGCCGCCTGTGCGCAGGTGAAACCAATGGCGAGTGCCGTCGCAATGAGCGATTTGGCAAGGGGTTCGAATTTCATGAGTCGAATCTCTTGTTTTAGGGTAGGGAGAGTCGTGTCAGATGCCCGAAAGCCAATTGACTGTAGGACCGATTCGACTCGCCCGACTCGCTAAAGACTCGATGAGTGTCAGGGATACTGCCGCTCAAAGCGGCAGATGAGGGCGCGGGGGGCTTGGGGTGAGTATTACAGCTGGATCAAAACGCCAACTTGGAACCAATGAAAATCAGCATAACGGCCAGGCAAGGGCGCAGTATTTCGTCAGAAACACGGCCGGATAAATGACTGCCAATGTAAATCCCTGGCAGTGATCCAATCAGCAAGTAGCCTAATAAATTCCAATCCATATTGCCCATGCTCGCATGGCCCAAACCGGCGACCAGCGTCAGGGGCACTGCGTGGGCAATTTCTGTCCCCACCAAGCGCTTGGTGGCAAGAAAAGGGTACAAGATAAACAGCGCCACAGTGCCCAAGGCACCGGCACCGATGGAGGTGAGTGCCACCATTGTGCCGAGTATCACGCCAGTGACGACCGTCAGTATGTTCAGGTTCGAGTCACTGAGGTGATAGTGGTCGCCCGCATGCTTATGGGCAAATGCCAGCAGTCGTTTCTTGAAGAAAATGGCCAGTGCGGTCAGCAACAGAACGAAGCCCAAGGCCTGTTTGATAACCGAATTCATCGCTTGGGTGTCAGTATGCAAACTTTTCAAAAACCACAGCGTAAGCAATACCGCCGGGACACTGCCAAGGGTCAGCCAGCCGGTAATTTTCCAGTCAATGTTGTCGTTCTTTTTATGAACTAACACGCCGCCAGATTTGGTGATTGCTGCGTAAAGCAAGTCCGTCCCAACTGCAGTTGCGGGATTAATGCCAAACCATAAAAGGATGGGCGTCATTAAAGAACCACCCCCTATGCCAGTCATGCCGACAATGAAGCCGACAACCAAGCCTGCAACGACAAAACCCAAATTACCGAAATCCATTAGCAAGACCTGCAAATCAAGCGTGACCACACAAAAGTCCGGCCGGCAGCATAGCGAGTTTTTTTATAACTACTTATATCGATGCGGTCTGACTTTATAACCTTTTGTGGTCGATGCTCCAGCAAGCCCTGCGCCAGACAGTTTTGTCGCCATAGTTGCTGCTTTTTTTCAGAAAGGGCTGGAAGCAGCCTGCAAAGCGCAGTCTCAAGTGAACTGAATGAAGAGATAACCCGCATCAGCGCCTGCTGGAGCAATCCGATCCGGTGTCGGGTAATTCACTGGATCGTTTCAACTTGCGCCTGCGGGTCGATGGCGCGAACATTTCTTATGAGCTGCGGTGCTTTCGCCCCTTGGGACAGCAGGCGGGCGGCCGGTTTGCTGTGCTTGGGCAGGAGGGTTGTCAAAATGCGTTCAGTTACTGAAATGTCCTTTAAGTCCGCCAGCTACAGCCATGTCGGCATGGTTCGGAAAGTCAACGAAGACGCCGTTCTGGAACTACCTGAAGCCGGTTTGTGGGTGGTCGCTGATGGCATGGGCGGGCATGTGGCTGGCGACTTCGTCAGCAACCTGATTGTCGATAGCTTGCGGCGAATCCCACCCGCGCCCTCTCTGGACCAGTATGTGGAGGCCTTGCGTACCGGACTGATCGACGTCAATGCCGCCGTGCGCGAAGAAACCGCCAACCGTGGTGTGTCGATGATGGGCAGCACCGTGGTGGTGTTGGTGGCTCGGGGTGAGCAGGCGTTTTGCCTGTGGGCCGGTGACAGTCGCTTGTACCGCTTGCGTGACGGGGTGCTCGAAGGCATCTCCCGGGATCACAGCTATGTCCAGGACCTGCAAGACAGTGGCCTGATCAGCGAGGCGCAAGCGCGGGTACACCCGATGTCGAACATCGTCACCCGCGCCATCGGTGTCGACAGTCAGCTGCGATTGTCGATGGTTGATCTGCATGTTCTGCCCGGCGACAGTTTCCTGCTGTGCAGCGATGGCCTGAACAAGACCGCCGAAGATCATGAAATTCACGATGTGCTTGGCCACCCCGACCCTTATGAAGTGGTGCGCAGTCTGGTGCATCTGGGCCTGACCCGGGGCGCCCCCGACAACATTACCGCCATCGTCGTGAAAGCCTCTTGAAGACGAACTCCATGGACGGTTTGTAATGATTTGTTGCTATAACCGCTAAAAGCCGGCCGATCTCCTTCTAACGAAGGGGATCGGTGGCGTTCTACCGTTAAATCGTTAAACTCCCACGGCCATCCAATAACTCCACTGAGGCCGTGTGCATGAAATTTCGTTTTCTTCTCTGGATGCTGGGCCTGTTGATGGGCAAAGCCAGTCGCAACAACCCGGCGTTTCAGCAGCAGTTGGGTGACAAGGAGCTGGTGTTCCAGTTGCAGACCCTCGACGGCAAAGTTGCCCGTCACTTCTTCGTCAAAGATCAGCGGATTACCAGTCGCTCGGGTGTTCATCCTGCGCCTGCGTTCGCCATTGCCTTTAAAGACGCCGCGTACGGCTTTGCCACGATGCAGGCAAAGAACAAGCAACTGGCGTTCATGACGGGGATTCAGGACAAATCGATCCAGATCAAGGGCAATCCGGCGCTGGTGATCTGGTTCCAGGGGTTGACCAAGTATTTGAAGCCGAGGAAGGCCAAGGTTTGAGTCTGGTCTGTCAGACCGTATCGACTTCTTCGCGGGCAAGCCCGCTCCCACAAGGGCCGATGCATAACCCTGTGGGAGCGGGCTTGCCCGCGAATGTTTTAAGGCTGGCTGAACTGCGAAGCCAGCTCGCGCAGCAGGACTTCGGCTTCGAGGACTTTGCTGACGGCGTCTTCGGCTTTGTCGCGGGTCAGGCCCAGGCGTTCGAGCAAGGTGTCGGGAATTTCTGCGTCGGGCCCGGAGCCGATGCCGCGGCTGCGCAGCAGGCGTACGGCCAGGCACACCAGGTTCGGGTACTCGGCGTAGTCGCCGTCGTAGCCTGGGTCGTGCTGGAAACGCAGGGCGGTGGACAGTTCTTCCGGCATGTCCCAGTAGCGCATCAGCCAGGAACCGATCTGTTCGCGGCTGATGCCCAGCAGGTGCTGCTCGACATAGCTGTGGCACAGGTGCGGGTTGACCTCCAGATGACGGCAGATCAGCGAGAAGTGCGGCGGGAAGACGTGGGCCAGCAGCAGATAGCCAAAGTTGTGCAGCAAACCTGCGAGGTAGGTCAGGCCGGCTTCCGGGCGCTGGGCGCGGGGCATGGCGCGGGTCAGGCCTTCGATGACCGCGGCGGTGTAGATCGACTGCTGCCAGTAGGGCGTGGTGTGTTGCGGATGATCCTTGGGCAGGCTCAGGGTTTTGCCGAGGGCCAGGCCCAGCGCCAGGTTGATCACCAGATCGAAACCGAGCACGCGAACGATCGCGTCTTCCACTGAACGAATCTTGCCCGGCGAAGCGTAGTACGGCGACGCCGCCCAGCTCACTACTTGCGCGGCCAGAGCCGGATCGGTTTCCACGACGCCGGTGATGTCGTCGATGGTGGCGTTGGGGTCGACCCGCAGTTTGATGATCTTCTGCGCAGTCTCGGCCAGCGGTGGAATCTCGATGGTCTCTTCCAGCCGTTGCTGAATCCTTCGGGCGGTGAAGGCCTGCACCGCCTGGGTGATTTCCTCGCGGTCATCGTCGGGGCGGTCGAGGTTCGGGCGGATGGTGTGCAGGGCTTCGCCGAAGTTCGCGGCGCTGGCCTTGGTCAGCATGCTTTTGAAGGCTTCGCTGGAGATTTCCAGCAGCACACCCGGCTCGCCCGAATTGATCAGCAGATTCGGCTCGCGCAGCAGGCTTTCTTCATAGAGGCAGGGTGAAGTGGTGAGGGCTGGCAGACCGGGCAGCAGGCTCAGGTTGTGTTTGCCGAGCATGCGCTCCAGGCGATCCAGTGGCACCGCGGTCAGGCGTCGGCCGGTCAACTCGGCGAGGCGGTTGAGGTCCAGCAACTGGCTCTGTGGAAACAGCACCATGAGTGCGCCGACTGCGTCCTCCAGCAGAACGGCCTGAACCTTGCGCGCGGCGGGAAGGCCGGGATGGTCGAGCACTTCGTTATAGCTGATGGCCAGCTTGCCGAGCAGCAGCCGGATAACAGACGGGGCGTGCGGGGCTGCAGGAGCGAGGGCAACTTCGGTCATGGTCTGTATCCGTCTTTTTACAATTCAACCAGTATAACCAGCTTGTTTAGCGTGATCGCCCATTAACTGAGGCAGTGCTCACACTTGGCCATATTGCTGTCCATGACGCAGCCAGCGCTCCAGGAGCGGGCTCACGTGTTGCGGCCAGCGTTCGAGCAAGGCCTGGGCGGCGTCGCGCACGGCGGGCAGCAGATCGGCATCGCGCATCAGGTCGGCGACCTTGAATTGCAGCAGGCCGGTTTGCCGGGTGCCGAGCATTTCGCCGGGACCGCGCAGTTCCAGGTCCTTTTCGGCGATGATGAAGCCATCGTTGGTCTCGCGCATGATACCCAGGCGCTGACGGCCGATTTGTGACAATGGCGGATGGTAGAGCAGTACGCAGTGGCTGGCGGCGCTGCCCCGGCCAACCCGGCCGCGCAATTGGTGCAGCTGCGCAAGACCCAGGCGCTCAGGGTTTTCGATGATCATCAGGCTGGCGTTGGGGACATCGACGCCGACTTCGATCACCGTGGTCGCCACCAGCAGTTGCAGGGCACCGGCCTTGAACTCGGCCATGACCGCGGCCTTCTCGGCGGGCTTCATTCGCCCGTGAATCAGCCCGACCCGCAGCTCGCCGAGGGCGCTGGTCAGGTCTTCGTAGGTGGTTTCGGCAGCCTGGCAGGTGAGTTCTTCGGATTCTTCAATCAGCGTGCACACCCAATAGGCCTGACGACCTTCAGCACAAGCGCCGCGCACGCGTTCGATGACTTCGATACGCCGGGTATCGGTGATCAGCACGGTGTTCACCGGAGTCCGGCCGGGTGGCAGTTCGTCGAGGATCGAGGTGTCGAGGTCGGCGTAGGCACTCATGGCCAACGTGCGCGGAATCGGCGTAGCCGTCATGATCAGCTGATGCGGACACATCCGACCGCCCACGCCTTTCTGACGCAGGGCCAGACGTTGCTGCACGCCGAAGCGGTGCTGCTCATCGATGATCACCAGTGCCAGATTTTTGAACTGCACTTCATCCTGGAACAGCGCATGGGTACCGACCACCATCGGGCTGCCATTGGCGATCTGTTCCAGCGCCGCTACACGGTTTTTGCCTTTGAGCTTGCCAGCCAGCCAGGCGGTTTCGATACCCAGCGGCTCGAGCCAGCGGGTGAAGTTGATGAAGTGTTGCTCGGCGAGAATCTCGGTCGGCGCCATCAATGCGACCTGATAGCCAGCCTCCAGCGCCTGCAAGGCGGCGAGGGCGGCGACCACGGTTTTACCGGCGCCGACATCACCCTGAATCAGTCGTAGCATCGGCTCGGGCTGGCTGAGGTCGTAGGCGATTTCCTTGCCGACCCGTTGCTGCGCGCCGGTCGGCGGGAAGCCCAGATTGGCCAGGTATTTCGCTGGCAGCATTTTGGCGTTCGGCAAGGCGGGCGCAAGTTGGGAGCGCAGACTTTCGCGCAGGCGCTGCTGGGACAGTTGATGGGTCAGCAGCTCTTCGAACGCCAGTCGGTGCTGCGCCCAGTGATGACCCAATGCGAGCTCGTCGACATCGGCGTCCGCCGGTGGGTGGTGCAGGTAGCGAATCGCGTCGGCCAGCGGGGCCAGCTGATAGTCCCGCGCGAGTTCTTCCGGCAGCCAGTCAGGCAGGCTGCTCGGGCCGAGCAGGGCCAGGCTTTGTTGGCACAGCTGGCGCAGGCGCTGCTGGGTCAAGCCCTCGGTGAGCGGGTAGATCGGCGTCAGGGTTTGATCCACCGGCGGCGGTTTGTCGCCGTTTATGGCGCGGTATTCCGGGTGATAGATTTCCAGCCCCAAAGCGCCGGGCCGGGCCTCGCCATAACAGCGCACTCGGGTGCCGCGTTTGAGGCCTTCTTTTTGCGCGTTACTGAAATGGTAGAAGCGCAGACTGAGCCCGCCGGTGCCATCCTGCAGGCGCACCAGCAAGCTGCGACGCTTGCCCATGACCACGTCGGCGCCGCTGACGGTACCTTCGATCACCGCATCCTGACCCGGCCGCAGTTGGCCGATCGGCACCACGCGGGTGCGATCCTGATAGCGCATAGGCAGGTGAAACAGGACGTCCTGGAGGTTCTCCAGGCCGACCTTGGCGAGTTTCTCGGCCATGGCTTCACCGACGCCCTTGAGCGCCGTGACCGGCACTTTCGACAGCTCAGTCATTGCGCTTACTTAGCTCGCCGCTGGCGGCTTGGCCACCGAGCACAGGCGGATCGAGTCCGCGAGGATTTCAATCGCTTTTGGCCGCGGGAAGCTGGCGCGCCAGGCGATCGCCACGGTGCGGAACGGCACGGGTGGCGCCAGCGGGCGTACCTCGATCACGCCGGGGGCGTAGTGATGGCTGTCCACCGCCGAGAGCGGCAGGATCGAGATGCCCAGGCCGGAAGCGACCATGTGCCGAATGGTTTCCAGGGAGCTGGATTCGACCGTGGTGTGCTTGGCGCCTTCGCTGCCCTTCAGGGTCGGGCAGGCCTCGAGTACCTGATCGCGGAAGCAGTGACCTTCGCCGAGCAGCAGCAGGCTCTTGTCGTTGAGCAGGCTGGCGTCGATGGTCTTCTTCTGGGTCCACGGATGCGAGCTGGGCATCAGCACGTAGAACGGCTCGTCGTAGAGCTGCAGAGTCAGCACGTCGGCTTCGTTGAATGGCAGGGCGATGATGATCGCGTCCAGCTCGCCATTGCGCAGTTTGTCGCGCAGGACGTGGGTGAAGTTTTCTTCGATGTACAACGGCATCTGCGGGGCGACCCGGTGCAGTTGTGGGATCAGATGCGGGAACAGGTAAGGACCGACGGTGTAGATCGCGCCGACTTTCAGCGGGGCGGTCAGCTGGTTCTTGCCGGCTTGGGCCAGTTCACGGATGCCCTGGGCCTGTTCGAGAACCTTCTGGGCCTGGGCGACGATGCCTTCGCCGACCGGCGTCAGGCGCACCGCGCTTTTGCTGCGCTCGAAAATCAGTACACCGAGTTCGTCTTCAAGCTTCTTCACGCCTACCGAAAGCGTCGGCTGGCTGACATGGCAACGCTCGGCCGCGTGACCGAAGTGCTGCTCTTGGGCGAGGGTAACGATGTAGCGTAATTCTGTGAGAGTCATAGCGGGCGTCCATGAGGTTGCGACCAAGCATACCGGCTGCAATCGATAGACGCACGTTATCAGACTGAGTGAGGAGAGCGACACTGGGCAATGCATGTTTGCCGTTGCTGGATACGCAAAAGGCTCTTGTGGCGAGGGAGTGGCCGCCGCGTCTTCGACGCTGCGCTGTCGCGCAGCAAACAAGTGTCCGACCTAAAATTGAAGTGCGCGCGGGGACAGAGACCCGTAGCCAATCACTGGTGTGTTCGCACCCGCGAGGGAGAGTGGTCCGCACGGTATCGGCGTGGAGTCGTTGTCGGCACAGCAAGCTGTGACCACGTATGAGAGAGTGAATCCGTTCGCCACCGTGTTCCCCGCGCGCCCCTCAATCCTGCGAGGAATTGTCATGGCGCGCAAGAACCAGCAGAAACGATTTGAAGTGATTCACCCGCAGTGTGCGGGCATCGATGTTGGCAGTCGGGAGCACTGGGTCGGCGTCAATCCTGAGCAAAGCGACACACCGGTTCGCGGCTTCTCGAGCTTTACCGATGATTTGCTCAGGTTGGCTGAGTGGCTGGAGTCATTGAACATCAATGTCGTGGCCATGGAGGCCACCGGTGTTTACTGGATACCGCTATTCGAACTTCTCGATTCGAGAGGTTTCGAGGTGTATCTGGTCAACTCCCGGGCGACTCGCCAGATATCCGGCCGCAAATCCGACGTGCTGGATTGCCAATGGATCTGGCAACTGATGACCCACGGCTTGCTCAGGGGCGCTTTTCGGCCGGCCGACGACATTTGCTCGATGCGCTCGTTGGTCCGCCAGCGTGCCCTGAAGGTTCGCGATCAGGCCAAGACCATCAATCGCATGCAAAAAGCCCTGACCCAGATGAACCTCCAATTGGCCAATGTCATCAGCAATATTGCCGGTCTGACCGGCATGAAAATCCTCAAGGCCATCATCGGCGGCGAGCGCGATCCGCAGGTTCTGGCCAGCTATCGAGACGGTCGGATCAAGGTCGATCACGAAACCATTGCCCGGAGTTTGCACGGTAACTGGCGGGTCGAGCATCTGCATGCGCTGGCTCAGGAAGTGGCGGCCCATGATTTTCTCGAGCGGCAAATTGCCGAATGCGATCAGGCCATCGCTCAGGCCCTTGATCGGCTCCCCGTGTTGAACGATGAGCCTCTGCAACCGGTCAAGGCACTGCGCAGTCCGCATCGATCTTCAGCCGAACAGGCCCAGCTGCACCGGGCGCTCGGAAAAATAATGGCCGTCGATTTGACCGCGATTCCCACCATTGGCGTGGAAACCGCCTTGGTCCTGTCGAGCGAAATCGGACCCGATCTGTCGCGCTTTCCAACCCAGCAGCATTTCTGTTCCTGGCTGGGGCTGGCGCCCGCCACCCGGATATCCGGCGGCCGAGCACTGCCCGGCAGTGCACCGAAGGTGCTTAATCGAACGGCGCAAGCCCTGAAGCAGGCGGCGTCCAGCGCGCGCAACGACCAGAGTTTTATCGGCGCCAGCCATCGCGCCCGGCTGGCGCGCATGGACACCTCATGCGCGATCAAGGCCACCGCGCATCAACTGGCCCGGCTGATCTACGCCATGCTGACCCAAGGACAGCCGTATGTGGAGCAAGGCATGGACGCGTATGAAGCCAGAAGTCGTGATCGCCAGCTCAGGGCCTTGCAGCGCAAGGCCGTTAAGTTGGGGATGAGGTTGGTCATGAATGATTAAAAAACCAATTCAAAAACAACGGGTTATATTTTGTTTGATGAGAGCTTGCTCCCGCTCGGCTGCGTAGCAGTCGTAAAACCAGCGCCCGCGGTACTCCTGATGGGCCACGGTTGCCGGTTTTGGGGTCGCTGCGCGACCCAGCGGGAGCAAGCTCCCTCGCCACAGGGGTTTGTATCCGACTTCAGCTGCGACGTTTTTCGATGTTGTAAACGAACGGCGCGACGATTTCGATGGAGCCGTTGTTCAGCATGTCGGCCGGTGGCTTGGGCAATGGCTGGGCACGACGGATCATTTCCAGGGTGGCTCGGTCCAGATCGGCATTGCCGGAGCGTCCGACCAGTTCGAAGGACAGCACGTTGCCTTCACCATCGACCACGAAACGCAAGCGGTTCATGCCTTCCTTGCCCCGGGCTTGCGCACCGGCCGGGTACTTCTTGTACTTGGCCAGGTGAGCGAGCAGGGTACCTTGCCAACTGGCCTTGGCCGCCTGCTGCGCGGGCGACGGACCGGGAGCAGGTTGCGCGGATTTCTCTGTCGGTGCCTGGGTTGGCGGCGTGTCGCCAGGTTTTTCCTCGGAAGGTTTTTCCTTCGGCGGCTCCGGCTTTTTCTCCACAGGCTTGGGCGGTTGAGGCTTTGGCTTGGGTTTGACTGGCTTGGGCACGGAGATCGTCGGTTTTGGCGCCTCCGCGAGTTTTGGCAACGGCAGCTCTTCCACCGGTGCCGGTGGTTGCGGCGGCGTCACGACTTTCGGCGGTGCGGGTGGAGGGGGGGCCGGAACCGGCGCCAACTCGACCATCATCGCCAGCGGTGGCAGTTCGACCGGCGGTGACGACGACCAATTGAGCGCGAGGAGAATCGCGACCGCGTGGGCGCCCAGCACCACTGCCAGGCTACCGCTGTAACGCGTCAGCTTTTGGCGCGTCGTGATCATTTTTTGGCTGCCGTCTCAAGTCCGACCAGGCCGACTTTCAGGTATCCGGCTGCCCGCAGGGCGTCCATCACACTCATCAGGTCGCCGTAGTCCACGCCTTTATCGGCCTGGAAGAAGATCGTCGTGTCCTTTTTGCCTTGAGTCTTGGCGTCCAGAGTGGCGCCAAGGCTTTCAGTCTTCACTTCGTCTTCGCCGAGGAACAGCCGCTGATCAGCCTTGACGCTGAGGAACACCGGCTTCTCCGGCCGCGGCGCCGGTTTGGCGCTCGAGGCAGGCAGGTCGACTTTAATATCCACAGTCGCCAGCGGTGCTGCCACCATGAAGATGATCAGCAGCACCAGCATCACGTCGATAAACGGCGTGACGTTGATTTCGTGGTTCTCGGCGAGATCGTCGTCAGCGCCTTCTTTCAAATGCAGGCCCATGGCCGATTACCCCACTTTCACCATGTGCGGTTGCGAGCTGCGCTCGGGCGGCAGGTGGTCGAGGTCGCGGCTGACCAGCAGCAGGACTTCTGCCGAGGCATCGGAAACCTGCGCCTTGTAACCGGCGATGGAGCGGGCGAAGACGTTATAGATCACCACCGCAGGGATCGCTGCGACCAGACCCAGAGCCGTCGCCAGCAAGGCTTCGGCAATGCCGGGAGCAACGACAGCGAGGTTGGTGGTCTGGGTTTTGGCAATGCCGATAAAGCTGTTCATGATGCCCCACACGGTACCGAACAGGCCGACGAAGGGCGCGGTGGAACCGATGGTTGCCAGCACGCCGGTACCGCTGCTCATGTTGCGGCCGCAGGCTGCAACCAGGCGTTCGAGGCGGAAGGCGACGCGCTCCTTGATGCCTTCTTTTTCACGGCTGTTGGCCGACAGGCGCATTTCTTCCAGGGCGTCGTGGACCAGCAGGTTGGCGAGGGTGCCTGGCTGGCTGGCGCTTGCGCTGGCTTCTTTGAGGGTGATGGCTTTTTTCAGATTGGCGATTTCACCGCGCAGACGACGCTTGGCGCCGAGCAGCTCAAAGCCCTTGGCGATCCAGATGGTCCAGGTGATGATCGAGGCGATAGCCAGGCCGATCATCACGATTTTCACGATGATGTCGGCGTTCTGGTACATGCCCCAAGGCGACAGGTCGTGGGCCATGCCCAGCGAGTTGTCCGCTTCGAGTACTTCAGGTTGGTCTTCGAGGATTGCGCCTTCAGCCTTGGCCGGGTCGGTGGCAACCGGGGTCGTCACCGGAGCGGTATGATCAGCGGTGCCATGCGCAGACTCTTCGGCGAATGCGGCGGTCGGTGCCAGCAACAGGCTGAACACCAGCGCTGCTACCATGCGCCAGGCGCGCGTTGGGCTAGGAAGCGTGGTTGGCAAAGCGGGGAGTTGATTGCTTGTCATGCTGGCCGGACCTAAGAGGAAAAAAGGGTAAATGTCCTTCCAGGCCTCGTGGGCCGAGAACAAAGTGGCGGGCATTATTGCAATTAATTCTTGTTAACAAAAGTAATAGAGTATCTTTTTTTCTTCGATTGCTGGCCGGTCGTCCAATGCCGGCGTTAAGCCAAGCCTTTCTGAAAGGAGTTTTGTGATGTCTACCCCTGCTGTTTTGATCGCTGGCTGTGGTGATGTTGGCTGCCGTCTGGCCACTCAGCTACTGGCCGAGGATTGGTTGGTTTATGGGCTGCGGCGGAATATTTCGCACTTGCCGGCTGGTGTCACGGGGGTGGCAGGTGATCTGTTCGGCGAGCAATCCCCGGCCGACTGGCCGACTGAAAAAATCGATTACCTGGTGTATTGCGCCGCCGCCACCGAACACGACGAGGCCGGCTATCGCGCCGCCTATGTCGAAGGCCTACAGCATGTGCTGGGCTGGCTGAAGCAGCATGGTCAGCAACCCAAGCGCCTGCTGTTTGTCTCCAGCAGCAGCGTTTATGGTCAGCAGACGGGCGAATGGATCGACGAAAATTCGCCGACCGAGGCGGGCGGTTACTCCGGACGTTTGATGCTGGAAGCCGAGCAAGTGGCGTTGCGCAGCGGCATACCGGCCAGTCTGGTGCGTTTGACGGGCATCTATGGTCCGGGTCGTGAGTGGCTGTTGACTCAGGTGCGCCGGGGCTACCGTGTGGCTATCGATCCGCCGCTGTATGGCAACCGGATTCATGTCGACGACGCAGCGGGACTGCTGGCCTTCCTGTTACAGGCGGATCATCGGGGTGAAGCGCTGCACGACTGCTATATCGGTGTCGACGATGCGCCCGCGCCGCTGGCGGAAGTGGTCGACTGGTTGCGCGAGTACCTGGGTGTCACTGAATGGGCGGTCGATGCCAGTGTTCGGCGCAACGGCAGCAAGCGTTGCAGCAATGCCCGGGCGCGGGCGTTGGGCTGGGTGCCACGTTATCCGGACTTTCGTGAAGGGTATGCGGCGATTCTTGAGGGGCGGTGCTGACGGTCAGTCAACACGATTCAAATGTGGGAGCGAGCTTGCTCCGGGCGGCGTTCCGACGATGGCGGTGTAACAGCCAACATAGATGGTGAATGTTATGGCCTCATCGCGAGCAAGCTCGCTCCCACATTAGATTGGTGTTGGCATTACTGCTTTTCCAGCAGCCACTGACGATTACCCGGGGTGAACGAAGGCATCTCGTCCGCCTGAGCGGTGTTAATCGTCTGGAATATCTCCAGCTGTTTGCCCTTGCGCGCGAAAATCCAGGTATTGCCTTGGCCGCCCTGCTGTAGCCAGATGTTGTCGTTGCCGCCGCTCATGGAGGCGCAATCACCTGCAAGACAAAGGGCATAGCGGTCGTTGCCTGGCAGGCCTTCAATCCGGCCATCGGCCTGGAACTGAACGGTATTGCCTTCGCCCGGACCGCTGACGACTTTCCAGCTACCGCCCATGTAAGCGGCGTACAGGGCGCGCTCGAAGCTGGCGCCAATCGGTGCGCCTTCGGGAACCGTGTCTTGTGTCCGATCGAAAACCTGTTCCGGTTCGGAGTCGGTTGCCACTTGCAGCAGTTGTTTGCCGTCACGGCTCAACTTGCTGCCAGAGCTGCCATAGAAGTCGATCTTCCAGGTGCCGGACTCTTCACCCAGCAGCTTGCCATCGACATTTTCGAAGCCGTTGGTGTATCGCGCCTGGCCGGCTCTGGTATTGATATCCCATTCCAGGTTTGGACCGTAGGCCTGGAGGGCTTCACGCAAGGGGCCGCCTTCGGCAGCAGCATCGATTGCCGCCTGGTTGATCCAGGTGCCGCTGATGTCGCGGTCGGCAGGGTCGCTGGCACAGCCGCCGAGAAAAAGGGCAAGCAAAGAGAGAGCAAGCGCTTTGCGCATGAGGGAATCCTTTCAAAACGGAATTGGCGCAGCGCGGCGGCTGCGCCAGGACGTGTTACCCGTTACTCGATGACGAGAATGGCGTCCATCTCGACCTGCGAGCCTTTTGGCAGTGCAGCGACACCGATGGCGGCGCGGGCAGGGTAAGGCTGGTCGAAATATTTGCCCATGATCTCGTTGACCTTGGCGAAGTGGCTCAGGTCGGTGAGGAAGATGTTCAGTTTGACGATGTCCTTGAACGAACCACCGGCGGCTTCAGCCACGGCCTTGAGGTTCTCGAAAACCTGAATGGTCTGGGCTTCGAAGCCTTCGACCAGTTCCATGGTTTTTGGGTCCAGAGGGATTTGACCGGACATATAGACAGTGTTGCCAGCTTTGATCGCCTGGGAATAAGTACCGATGGCGGCAGGTGCCTTGTCGCTGGTGATAACAGTCTTGGTCATTTATGACTCCTTGTAATGGGCTGGGCTATTTGGGCGAGCTATGCACGCATGCGAGTGATGCGGGTGACCCCGGTCAGGGCACGCAGTTTCTTGATCACGCGGGCCAGGTGCACGCGGTCGTGCACGCTGACCACCAGTTGGACCACGCTGATGCGACCATCGCGCTCGTCCATGCTGATTTTTTCGATATTGCCGTCGGCAGCGTTGACGCTGCTGGCCAGCAGCGCGATCAGGCCGCGCTGGTGTTCCAGCTCGACGCGCAGCTCGACGTTGAATTCGCCGGTGACATCCTTGGCCCAGGAGAGCTGGATGCATTTTTCCGGGTTATGGCGGATTTCGCTGATGTTGCGGCAGTTGTCCAGGTGCACCACCATCCCTTTGCCAGCGGACAGGTGGCCGACAATCGGGTCGCCAGGGATCGGTGTGCAACATTTGGCGTAACTGAGGACCAGGCCTTCGGTGCCGCGAATCGCCAGCGGGCCTTCCGCGCTTGGCAACTGTTCGCCTTCGCCGAGCAGGCGGCGGGCGACGACATAGGCCATGCGATTGCCCAGGCCGATGTCTTCAAGCAGGTCTTCGATGACCTCGAGGCGGTACTCGTGGAGCATCAACTGGATGCGCTCGGCCGGAACTTTTTCCAGCGAACTGTCGAAGCCGTTGAGCACCTTGTTCAGCAGGCGCTCGCCGAGGCTGATGGACTCGGAGCGGCGTTGCAGCTTCAAGGCGTGACGAATATGCGTGCGGGCCTTGCCGGTAACCACGAAGTTGAGCCAGGCCGGGTTAGGTCGCGCGCCCGGGGCGCTGACGATTTCCACGGTCGAGCCGCTTTGCAGGGGTTCGGACAGTGGCGCCAGGCGACGGTTGATCCGGCAGGCGATGCAACTGTTGCCGACGTCGGTGTGCACCGCATAAGCGAAGTCGACCGCCGTGGAGCCTTTGGGCAGCTCCATGATCCGGCCTTTGGGCGTGAAGACATAGACCTCGTCCGGGAACAGGTCGATTTTCACGCTTTCGATGAATTCGAGGGAGTTGCCAGCGCGTTGCTGCATTTCCAGCACGCCCTTGACCCACTGACGGGCGCGGGCATGAGTGCCTTTGGGTTGCTCGTCGTCGGTGGATTTGTACAGCCAGTGGGCGGCGATGCCGTTATTGGCCATCTCTTCCATTTCACGGGTGCGGATCTGGATTTCGATCGGTACGCCGTGCATGCCGAACAGCGTGGTATGCAACGACTGATAGCCGTTGGCCTTGGGGATCGCGATGTAATCCTTGAAGCGCCCCGGCAGCGGTTTGTACAAATTATGTACAGCGCCGAGCACTCGATAGCAGGTATCGACCTTGTCGACGATGATGCGGAACGCGTAGACGTCCATGATCTCGTTGAAGGCCCGACGCTTGCCGCGCATCTTCTTGTAGATGCCGTAGATGTGTTTCTGTCGACCGCTGACCTCGCCCTGAATGCCGTCAATGGCCAGGCAGTGGCTGAGGGACTCTTCGATCTTGTTGACGATTTCCTTGCGGTTGCCCCGGGCGCGCTTGACGGCCTGGTAGATTCGCGCGGAACGCATCGGGTGCATGGCCTTGAAGCCGAGGTCTTCGAACTCTATGCGGATGCTGTGCATGCCCAGGCGATTGGCGATGGGCGCATAGATTTCCAGGGTTTCCTTGGCGATCCGTCGGCGTTTTTCGCCGGACAGCACTTCCAGGGTCCGCATGTTGTGCAGGCGGTCGGCCAGCTTGACCAGGATCACGCGAATGTCGCGGGCCATGGCCATGGCCATTTTCTGGAAGTTTTCGGCCTGGGCTTCGGCTTTGGTCTCGAAGTTCATCTGGGTCAGTTTGCTGACCCCATCGACCAGTTCAGCCACGGTTTCACCGAACTGCGCCGAGAGCGCTTCCTTGGCAATACCGGTGTCTTCGATCACGTCATGCAGCATGGCCGCCATCAGGCTCTGATGGTCCATATGCATGTCGGCAAGAATATTCGCGACCGCTAAAGGGTGCGTGACGTAGGCTTCACCGCTGCGGCGGCGCTGGCCGTCGTGGGCTTGTTCGGCGTAAAAGTACGCTCGGCGGACCAGGTTGACCTGGTCCGTGCCGAGGTAGGTCGATAAGCGATCGGCGAGGGCGTCTATGCTCGGCATGATGACTCCTGCCGATGGCTTTGACCCTGCGCCGTGCTACGTCGACCAGGCATAGGCTTAGACGGCCTCGTTGGACTCGTCCTCGAACGCCGCGAACAGCGGTTCGTCTTCAACGATCTCTGCTTCAGCGATGACTTCATAGCTCATCAAGCCTGCTGCGATTTCACGCAGCGCCATGACTGTAGGTTTGTCGTTTTCCCAGGCCAGCTTCGGCTCTTTGCCGCCGGTTGCCAGTTGGCGAGCACGCTTGGTAGAGAGCATGACCAGCTCAAAGCGGTTAGCCACGTGATCTAGGCAGTCTTCAACGGTTACGCGGGCCATGGTATTCCTCGTAGCAAATGCAATATGCGCGCTGCCCGGATGGGCGAGCGGACTCAACAGTTTAAAAAATCACCAGCGTTTAGGGAAGCGCTGATTTTCCGCCCCGCTCTTCAACGCGCTGCAAGTGCCAATGTAAAGCCCTTGCAGCGGTTTTGGGAAGTGCTCTTTAGCCCAGCAATTCAGCGAGTAATTTACCGAAACGCTGTTGCTGACGCTTTTGGTGGAGCTGATTGGCCCGGAAAATCGCTTTCAGATCGTCCAGTGCGACGGCAAAGTCATCGTTGATGATCAGGTAGTCGTAATCGACGTAATGGCTCATCTCACTGACCGCTTCGCGCATCCGGCCTTCGATGATCTCGTCGCTGTCCTGGCCGCGATTGGTCAGGCGTTGACGCAAGGCCTGCTGGGACGGCGGCAGAATGAAGATCGAACGAGCCTGGGGCATCAACTTGCGCACTTGCTCGGCACCTTGCCAGTCGATTTCCAGAATCAGGTCATGGCCTTCATCCAGGGTCTGCTGCAAATGGCTCTGCGAGGTGCCGTAGAGGTTGCCGAACACTTCGGCTCGCTCGAGGAAATCCCCATGTTCGATCATCCGCACGAACTCGGCGCGGTCGACGAAGTTGTAGTTCACCCCATCGACTTCGCCTGGACGCATGGCGCGGGTGGTGTGCGAAACCGATACGCGGATTTGCGGCTGCGCGTCGATCAGGGCCTTGACCAGGCTGGTCTTGCCCGCGCCTGAAGGGGCGGAAATGATGTAGAGAGTGCCGGTGCTATGGGTCATGTCGGGGTAGCCTTACTCAATATTCTGCACTTGTTCGCGCATCTGCTCGATCAACACTTTGAGGTTGACCGCAGCTTGCGTGCTGCGCGGGTCGAAGGCTTTGGAGCCCAGTGTATTGGCTTCGCGGTTGAGCTCTTGCATCAGGAAGTCCAGGCGCCGACCGGCGGCGCCGCCGGACTTGAGGACGCGGCGAACTTCGATGATGTGGGTGCTCAGCCGGTCCAGTTCTTCGGCCACGTCGCTTTTTTGCGCGAGCATGACCATTTCCTGTTCCAGGCGTTGCGGGTCCAGCTCGGCCTTCATGTCGGCGAAGCGGTCGAGGACTTTCTGGCGCTGGGTGGCGAGCATTTGCGGGACCAGCTCGCGCAAGGTCACCACATCTTCTTCGATAGAACTCAGACGTTCGTTGATCAGGCGGGCCAGCTCCGCGCCTTCGCGCTCACGGCCGCTCTTGAGCTCTTTCAGGCCCTGGTTGAACAGGGTCAGGGCTTCAGCGTTCAGCGCTTGCGGGTCGCTTGCATCGGCTACCAGTACGCCCGGCCAGGCCAGGACTTCCAGCGGATTCAATGCGGCCGGTTGTTTGATCAGGCTGGCCACGGTCTCCGCCGCAGCGACAAGCTGTGCGGCGCGCTCACGATCAACCTGCAAAGGCTTGCCGGTGGTTTCTTCGGTGAAGCGCAGGGTGCATTCGAGTTTTCCGCGGGACAAACCCTGGCGCAGCGCTTCGCGCACGGCGCCTTCGAGGTCGCGAAAAGACTCTGGCAGACGCAGGTGGGGTTCCAGGTAGCGGCTGTTGACCGAGCGCAACTCCCAGCTCAGGGTGCCTTGGGTGCCGGCTTTTTCGACGCGGGCGAAGGCGGTCATGCTGTGCACCATGGAGGTACCTCGCGATTCGGGCCTGCTTCAAACCGCAATGGGTTCCAGCAGGCCTGATGGATAAATTAAAGCCGACAGGCTGCAAAGGCGCAGGATTGTAACGCAGTGCAGCGAATGCGCCCAAACCGAGCATGTGACAAAGGGCTGCAGGCCGTCGCCGATCAGCGCCGGGCCCTTGTTCAGAGCCTTTGGTCGCCGCACAGGTTTTTTAGAAGTGCCCAGTCGACGCTGCGGGCTCTATAATGCTCGGCAGATTTCCGTCCCTGTACAGGTGTTCCCCTATGAAACGTCCAAGTGGTCGCGCCGCCGATCAGCTCCGCTCGATCCGCATCACCCGCAACTACACCAAACACGCCGAGGGATCTGTACTGGTCGAGTTCGGTGATACCAAGGTGATTTGTACGGTCAGCGTCGAAAACGGCGTACCGCGCTTCCTTAAAGGTCAGGGCCAGGGTTGGTTGACTGCTGAATACGGCATGCTGCCGCGCGCCACCGGCGAGCGTAACCAGCGTGAGGCGAGCCGTGGCAAACAAGGTGGCCGCACGCTCGAGATCCAGCGTTTGATCGGCCGTTCCCTGCGCGCAGCGCTGGACATGTCCAAACTGGGCGATATCACCTTGTTCGTCGACTGCGATGTGATCCAGGCCGATGGCGGCACTCGCACCGCGTCGATCACCGGCGCCATGGTTGCACTGGTCGATGCCTTGAAAGTGATCAAGAAGCGTGGCGGCCTGAAAGGTGGTGATCCGATCAAGCAAATGATCGCTGCCGTTTCGGTGGGTATGTATCAAGGCGAGCCAGTGCTCGATCTGGACTACCCGGAAGACTCGGCTGCCGAGACTGATCTGAATGTGGTGATGACCAGCACTGGCGGTTTCATTGAAGTGCAGGGCACTGCCGAAGGCGTGCCGTTCCAGCCTGAAGAGCTGAACGCTATGCTGGCTTTGGCGAAGAAAGGCATGAACGAGATTTTCGAACTGCAAAAAGCCGCTCTGGCCGACTGATTGCCCCGACTTCCAGCAAGGAGAGCATCATGAGTGACGAACGGCTTCCACTGCCTGCGCCGAGCCAGGAGGTTCGCCAATGGGCGATGTTTTGTCACTTGTCCGCCTTGCTGGGGATCTGGATTCCTTTCGGTACCTTGATCGGGCCGCTGATTCTCTGGCAGATGAAGCGTGAAATGGACCCTTTCATCGATGCGCAGGGCAAGGAAGCGCTGAATTTTCAGATCACTGTCGCCATCGCATCGGCCATCTGCTTCCTGTTGATGGTGGTGATCATCGGGTTCTTCCTGTTCGCGTTGGTGGCGATCGGTGCCTTGGTGCTGGCGATCATCGGCGGCATCAAGGCCAATGAAGGGGTGCCATATCGCTATCCTTTCACCTGGCGCCTGATCAAATAGATCTTCAGTTGCACTGAAGATCCCCTGTGGGAGCGAGCTTGCTCGCGATGAGGGCGGCACATTCAACATAGATGTTGTCTGACAGTCCGCTATCGCGAGCAAGCTCGCTCCCACATTAGAATTAGATTTCAGCACACACAAAAAAGCCGACATCGCTGTCGGCTTTTTTGTGGCTAAGACGCTTAGATGGTCAGCGTCCAGTCGTAATCCACAATCAATGGTGCATGCTGCGAGAAGCGTGGCTGACGTGGCAGGCGTGCGCTACGCACGAAACGACGCAGGCCCGGGGTCAGCAGTTGGTAATCGAAACGCCAGCCCAGGTTGAGCATTTCGGCCTGTTCGTTGTCCGGCCACCAGCTGTACTGATCGCCTTCACGGCTGACTTCACGCAGGGCATCGACATAACCCATATTGCCGACAATCTCATCCATCCAGGCCCGTTCAGGCGCCAGGAAGCCCGGAGTTTGCTGGCTGTCGCGCCAGTTTTTGATATCCAGCTTCTGTTGCGCCACGTAGAGCGAGCCACAATAAATGTACTCGCGACGTTTGCGCCGCTGTTTATCCAGGTAGCGAGCGAAGTCGTCCATAAGCTTGAACTTCTGGTTCAAGTCTTCATCGCCGTTCTGCCCTGATGGAAGCAGCAAGGTCGCGATGCTGACCTTGTCGAAATCGGCTTGCAGGTAGCGCCCGTAGCGGTCTGCCGTCTCGAAACCGAGACCGCTGATGACAGCCTTCGGTTGCAGCCGCGAATACAAAGCCACGCCACCTTGGGCGGGGACTTCGGCATCGCAGGCATAAAGGAAGTAGCCATCCAGTTGGAAGGCTGGGTCGTCCAGTTCAAAGGCGGAGGCGCGGGTGTCCTGCAAGCAGATGACGTCGGCATTCTGTGCTTGCAGCCAACTGAGCAAACCACGCTCGACTGCAGCCTGAATACCATTGACGTTCACACTGATGATCCGCATAAGTGGCCCCAAAAATCGCGTGCGGGTATGATACCCGAGGTCTACCTAATTAGCTAAATCCGTGATATTGGGGCTTTTTTCATGCAGGCGTATCAGCGCGATTTCATTCGTTTTGCCATCGATCGCGGCGTTTTGCGCTTCGGTGAGTTCACCCTGAAGTCCGGGCGCACCAGTCCTTACTTCTTCAATGCCGGCCTGTTCAACAGCGGTTCGGCCCTGGCTCAGCTCGGGCGTTTTTACGCTGCGGCCATCGTCGAAAGCGGCATTTCCTTCGATGTACTGTTCGGTCCGGCCTACAAAGGCATTCCTTTGGCGGCGACCACCGCCGTGGCGCTGGCCGAACATCATGGCCGTGATCTGCCATGGTGCTTCAACCGCAAGGAAGCCAAGGCCCACGGCGAAGGCGGTAGCCTGGTCGGCGCGCCATTGACCGGCGACGTGCTGATCATTGACGACGTGATCACCGCAGGCACCGCCATCCGTGAAGTGATGCAGATCATTGCTTCCCAGGATGGAGCCAAAGCCGCCGGCGTGCTGATCGCCCTGAACCGTCAGGAGCGTGGCAACGGTGAATTGTCGGCCATCCAGGAAGTGGAGCGTGACTTCGGCATTCCGGTGATCAGCATTGTTTCGCTGAACCAGGTGCTCGAATTCCTGGCGGATGATCCGCAGCTCAAGCAGCATTTGCCTGCCGTGGAAGCCTATCGCGCACAATTCGGCGTCTGATGGTCTTGTGAAAAACCTGTGGGAGCGAGCTTGCTCGCGATGAGGCCATAACATTCAACATCATCATTGACTGTTAAGCCGCTATCGCGAGCAGGCTCGCTCCCACAGGAGCTCGGTGGACAAAAAAAGACCCCGCTCAGCCAGGCTGAGCGGGGTCTTTTTGTATGCGTTGCTTAGTGGCGCTTGCGATTGCTGATCAGTGTGCCCACGCCGGTATCGGTGAAGATTTCCAGCAATACTGCGTTGGGTACGCGACCGTCGATGATGTGCGAGGTGGTCACGCCGCCTTGCACCGCTTCCAGTGCGCAACGGATCTTTGGCAGCATGCCGCCGTAGATGGTGCCGTCAGCGATCAGTTCGTCGACCTGCTGGGTAGTCAGACCGGTCAGGACTTTGCCGGACTTGTCCATCAGACCGGCAATGTTGGTCAGCAGCATCAGCTTCTCGGCTTTGAGGGCCTCAGCTACCTTGCCCGCCACCAGATCGGCGTTGATATTGTACGACTCGCCATCGGCGCCGACACCGATAGGTGCGATGACCGGGATGAAATCACCTTTGACCAGCAGGTTCAGCAAGTCGGTATTGATCCCGACCACTTCGCCTACATGGCCGATATCGATGATTTCCGGGGTGGTCATTTCTGGCGTCTGACGGGTGACCGTGAGCTTTTTCGCGCGAATCAGCTCGGCGTCCTTGCCGGTCAGGCCGATGGCGCTGCCGCCGTGACGGTTGATCAGGTTGACGATGTCTTTGTTCACCTGGCCCCCGAGGACCATTTCCACGACGTCCATGGTTTGCGCATCGGTGACGCGCATACCATCGACGAAATGACTCTCGATCGACAGCCGCTTGAGCAGATCACCGATCTGCGGACCGCCGCCGTGAACGACCACCGGGTTGATGCCCACGGCCTTCATCAGCACGATATCGCGAGCAAAGCCGGTTTTCAGCTCCTCGCTTTCCATAGCGTTACCGCCATATTTGATCACCAGCGTCTTGCCGACGTAACGGCGAATATAAGGCAGCGCTTCGGAGAGGACCTTGGCGGTATTGGCGGCGGCATCGCGTTCGAGGGTCATGCGGGGCTCCAGTGGAACAAATCAGAACGGTAGTTGAAGATCAGGGGCAACACGTTTCAGTTGGGCGTGGAACACGTCCTTGATGCGCTGCAGTTCGGCCTCGGTATCGGCCTCGAAACGCAGCACCAGCACCGGTGTGGTGTTGGACGCGCGAACCAGGCCCCAGCCTTCGGCATAGTCGACTCGCACGCCGTCAATGGTGGTCAGGTCGGCGCCTTCGCCCCACTGCGCGTCGTGCAATGCATCAATGATGCTGAATTTGCTCTCTTCGGTCACATGGATATTGATTTCCGGCGTAGAAATATCGTTCGGGAAGGTCGCGAACAGCTCTTCCGCGGTGAATTTTTCCTTGCTGAGGATCTCCAGCAGCCGCGCGGCGCTGTAAATGCCGTCGTCAAAACCGAACCAGCGTTCCTTGAAGAAGATATGCCCGCTCATTTCACCGGCCAACAGGGCGCCAGTTTGCTTCATTTTCTTTTTGATCAACGAATGACCGGTCTTCCACATGAGCGGACGACCCCCGTATTCCTTGATCAACGGGGTCAGGCGCCGGGTGCATTTGACGTCGAAGATGATTTCCGCATCCGGGTTGCGCGCCACGACGTCGCGGGCGAACAGCATCAGCAGGCGGTCCGGGAAGACGATGCTGCCGGTGTTGGTCACAACCCCAACACGGTCGCCGTCGCCGTCGAAGGCCAGGCCCAGGTCGGCGTTGGTTTCCTTGACCTTGGCGATCAGGTCGACGAGGTTTTCAGGCTTGCCCGGATCCGGGTGGTGGTTCGGGAAGTTGCCATCGACTTCGCAGAACAGCGGGATGACTTCGCAGTTCAGGGCTTCGATCAGTTGCGGGGCGATCACGCCGGCAGCGCCGTTACCGCAATCGACCACCACTTTCAGGCGGCGAGCCAGTTTGATGTCCTGGACGATTTCGGTGTTGTAGCGATCGAGGATCTCGACCTTGGTGATGCTGCCCTTGCCGCTGCTCAGGTCGTTGGTCTTGAGGCGTTCGTGCAGGGCCTGGATCTGTTCGTTCGCCAGGGTGTCGCCGGCAATGACAATCTTGAAGCCATTGTAGTTCGACGGGTTGTGGCTACCGGTAAGCATCACGCCGGATTTGCCGGCCAGTACGTTGGCGGCGTAATACAGCGCAGGCGTTGGCACCAGGCCGACATCGCTGACGTGGCAACCGCTGTCGGCCAGGCCCTGGATCAGTTGTTCCACCAACTCCGGACCGGACAGGCGACCGTCGCGGCCGACGGAAACGTTGGGTTCGTCCTGGGCCAGGCTCTGGGAGCCGATAGCGCGACCGATCCAGTAAGCGGTTTCAGCGGTCAGGGTTTCCGGGACAGTGCCGCGAATGTCGTAGGCGCGGAAAATGCTGTCGGGGAACTTCGGTGCGACTTGGGCTGGGGTGCTCATCTGTAAGAATGCTCCATCTCGAAAGTGGCTGGACCTGCCTGCGAAAAACTCGTCGACAGGTTCAAACTGAAGGGTATGACGGTGTTTTCGGCAGAGAGTTCGTGGTGTGCAAAGGCCATGTCACCAGAGTCCGCGACCGAATGGCCGGTCAATGCCTTGATTTCCGGCGGTAAAGGTTCCACATGAGGTCTGCGCAATTTGTGGCGAGGGAGCTTGCTCCCGCTTGAGTGCGCAGCACTCACAAATTCGGCAAGTTGCCAGAATCGTGGGGCCGCTACGCAGCCCAGCGCGAGCAAGCTCGCTCGCTCGCCACAGGGTGCATATCAGTGACTGCCGGTGTGTCCGAAACCGCCGACGCCGCGCTGGCTTTCGTCGAATTCTTCGACCAGCTCGAAGTGCGCTTGAACCACGGGCACCAGTACCAACTGGGCCAGGCGTTCGCCAACCACGATGTTGAAATCGGCCTGGCCACGGTTCCAGCACGACACCATCAGCGGGCCCTGGTAATCGGAGTCGATCAGACCGACCAGATTGCCGAGCACGATGCCGTGCTTATGGCCCAGGCCCGAGCGCGGCAGAATCAGCGCCGCCAAACCCGGATCGCCGATGTACACCGACAGGCCGGTAGGGATCAGCAGGGTTTCGCCCGGCTTGATGACAGTGTCTTGTTCCAGCATGGCGCGCAGGTCGAGGCCGGCGGAGCCTGGCGTGGCGTACTGCGGCAGCGGAAATTCGGTACCAATACGTGGGTCGAGGATTTTGGCTTGCAAAGCGTGCATGTAAATTAAACCTGATTCAGACGTTCGGCGATAAAAGTGATCAGCTGGCGGGCAATCTTGCTCTTGCTGGTCTGGGCGAAAAGGGTGGCATGCAACTCCCGGTCAATCACGCTGCAGGCGTTTTCTTCGCTGTTGAAGCCAATGCTCGGGTTGGCGACGTCGTTGGCGACGATCAAATCGAGGTTCTTGTCTTTCAACTTGCGGGCAGCGTAGTCGAGCAGGTGTTCGGTTTCGGCAGCGAAACCGACACTGAACGGACGATCGGGACGGGTGGCGATGGTGGCCAGAATGTCTGGGTTGCGCACCATCTGTAGCAACAAGCCGTCGCCGTTCGTAGGGTCTTTCTTGAGTTTCTGTGGGGCGACGACTTCGGGGCGGTAGTCAGCAACCGCTGCGGAGGCGATGAATAGGTCACAGGGGATCGCGGCTTCGCAGGCGGCGAGCATGTCCCGAGCGCTGACCACGTCGATTCGCGTCACCCGATCCGGGGTCGGCAAGTGCACCGGGCCGGTGATCAAGGTCACGCGAGCGCCGGCTTCGACAGCCGCTTCCGCCAGCGCGAAGCCCATTTTCCCGGAGCTGTGGTTGGTGATGTAGCGCACCGGGTCGATGTTTTCCTGGGTCGGGCCGGCAGTGATCAGCACGTGTTTGCCGGTCAGCGACTGGCGCTGGAAGCAGTCTGCGGCGCAGAGCGCGAGGTCATCGGCTTCGAGCATGCGGCCCATGCCGACATCGCCACAGGCCTGGCTCCCGGAGGCCGGGCCGAACACCCGCAGGCCGCGGCTTTCGAGCAATTGGGTGTTGGCTTGGGTCGCCGGGTCGCGCCACATGGCCTGGTTCATGGCCGGGGCGATGGCAACGGTGGCGTCGGTGGCCAACACCAGAGTGGTGAGCAGGTCATCGGCGATGCCTTGGGCCAGGCGGGCGATAAGGTCTGCGGTAGCGGGGGCGATCAATACCAGATCGGCCCACTTCGCCAGCTCGATATGGCCCATCGCAGCTTCAGCCGCCGGATCGAGCAAATCCATATGGACCGGGTGCCCGGACAGGGCTTGCATGGTCAGCGGGGTGATGAACTCGCTGCCGCCACGGGTCATGACCACGCGCACTTCCGCGCCCTGGTCGAGGAGTCGGCGAACCAGTTCGGCGCTCTTATAGGCGGCGATGCCGCCGCCGACGCCGAGAACAATGCGTTTCCGATACAGCCGCTGCATAGGCCTGCCTTTCAGTTCAGTGATGACTACGTTGCCAGGTGAAATTGCATGCAAAAAAGATGGGCTAAGATAGCACAGCGACCGCAACGGAACAGCGGCGCCCACTTACACATGGAGGTGCTATGAGCATTCGCGACTGGCCTGCGGCAGAACGCCCGCGGGAGAAACTTCTTGATCAAGGTTCGGCGAGTCTTTCCGACGCCGAGTTGCTGGCGATCTTTCTACGAACCGGCGTGAGCGGTAAAAGTGCCGTCGACCTTGCGCGACACCTGCTGCATCAATTCGGCAGTCTGCGGGCACTGATGGAGGCGGATCAGCTGACCTTCAGCCGTCAGTTGGGGTTGGGGCCGGCGAAATTCGCTCAATTGCAGGCGGTACTGGAGATGGCCCGGCGTCACTTGGCCGAGAGGTTGCGGCGAGACTCGGTGCTGGACAGTCCGTTAGTGGTACGTGACTACCTTAAAGCGCTGTTGCGCCATGAGCCGCATGAAGTGTTTGGCTGTCTGTTTCTGGATGCCAAGAATCGTGTGCTGGCGTTCGAGGCGCTGTTCAGAGGCTCGATCGACACCACCAGTGTCTATCCTCGCCAGGTCATCAAGCGTGCGCTGGCGCACAACGCAGCGGCGCTGATCCTGTGTCACAACCACCCTTCGGGCGTTGCCGAGCCGAGTCAGGCGGATCGTGTGCTGACCAAGCGCCTTCAAAAGGCGCTGGATCTGATCGATGTGAGGGTGCTCGACCATTTCATCATCGGTGAAGGCGACCCCTTGTCGATGTCCGAGTACGGCTGGATGTAGCCGTACGAGGGCTCAGGGCTTGATGCTGACCTTTGAAAAGTCCTGGCGACCGAACGGGCTGACCTGGTAGCCCTGCACCTCCTTGCGCGTCAGGGCGAAGGCGGTCGGGTGCGCCAGTGGCAGCCAGAGCGCCTGTTGCTGGATTTGCGCCTGAGCCTGTTGGTACAGCTTGCTGCGCACACCTTGCTCGCTGGTGGTTTTACCGGCGCTGATCAGCTTGTCCAGGCCTTGGTCGCAGTAGCGGGCGAAATTGGTCCCGGACTTCACCGCTGCGCACGAGAACTGCGGCGTGAGGAAGTTATCCGGATCACCGTTATCACCAGACCAGCCCATGAACAGCAGGTCGTGCTCGCCGGCTTTCGCGCGGCGGATCAGCTCACCCCATTCGATGACCCGAATCTCGGCCTGAATGCCGATTTCGGCCAGATCAGCCTGCAACAGTTGGGCACCAAGGCTTGGGTTCGGGTTGAGCAGGCTGCCCGATGGGCGGGTCCAGATGGTGGTCTTGAAACCGTCCTTAAGACCGGCCGTGGCCAGCAATTGTCGCGCTTTAACGATGTCATGGGCGTAGCCCGGCAGCTCCTTGGCATAGCTCCAGGTAGTGGGCGGGTAAGGGCCGCTGGCGGGTTCGGCAGTATCTTCGAAGACGGCTTTCAGGTAGCTGTTTTTATCAAAGGCGAGGTTGATGGCCTGGCGTACTTCAGGTTTGTCCAGCGGCGGATGTTGACTGTTGATGGCGACGAAAGCGGTCATGAAAGCCGGGGTTTTCTCGACTTTCAGCGTCGGCTCCTTGCTGACTGCCAGCACATCCAGCGGTTTCGGCGAAAGGGCAATCTGGCACTCGTTGCGTCGCAGTTTTTGCAGGCGCACGTTTGCGTCTGGTGTGATAGCGAATACCAGAGAGTCCACCGAAGGCTTGCCGCCGAAGTAGTCGCGGTTGGCCTTGTAGCGAATCGACGCGTCCTTCTGGAAACGCCCGAAAATGAACGGGCCGCTACCGATCGGCTGGCTGTTGAGTTTTTCCGGGGTTCCGGCCTTGAGCAGCTGGTCGGCGTATTCAGCCGAATAGATCGACGCGAAGCCCATGCTCAGGGTTGCGAGGAAGGTCGAGTCCGGATGGTCGAGGGTGAAGCGAACGGTCAACGGGTCGAGCGCGTCGATTTTTTTGATCAGGGCCGGCAATTGCATCGATTGCGCATGCGGGAAGCCGCTCTGGGCGATTTGATGCCATGGGTTGGCCGGGTCAAGCATCCGCTCGAAGCTGAACTTCACATCTTCTGCGGTCAGGTCGCGGTTCGGGCTGAAGTAATCGGTGTGATGGAATTTCACCTGCGGATGCAGTTTGAAGACATAGGTCAGGCCGTCCGTGGAGACTTCCCAGCTGTCAGCGAGACTGGGTACCACTTTGCCGCTGGCGGTATCGAAGTCCACCAAGCGGTTCATCAGCACGTCGGCAGACGCACTGGTGGTGGTCAGCGAGTTGTATTGCACCACGTCGAAACCTTCCGGGCTGGCCTCGGTGCAGACGCTCAGGGCGGCGGCATGGGCCAGCGGGCTCAGAAGGGGAGCGAGCAGTAGCGGTAGGGCAGCGAGGCGCATATTCAGTTTCCTTTGCAGATCGAAGGCCCATCTGCGAGTGCAGTCTGGAAATGGTTTACCCTAGTAGTCTCTTTTGAAAATGACTATCCAATTTTGCAGATTGCCGTTTATTAAGCGGTAAATTGCCAAATGAGCGGCTTTTCTGACAAAGCCAGAGCCGTTATTTCGGGATATCATGTCGTTCTCCAGCGTTTGAGCGGGACAATTCACGGCTAACCTTCGTGGGTGAGTCGGGTGTTGTGGCAACAAAGCTCAAGCTCGGCGACGAGCGGTAACTGTCTGCGTTAGCCTTTGGTTAGGGCGCCCGGAGCAAGAAAACCGGGACTTTACGAAAGGCAGATCACATCGCCTGTTGTTGCTATGGGGTCTTTCTGGTATAAAGCAGCGCTCTTTTCTAGGGGCCCGGTTCCTTCGCTTGTAGGTGTAGCCGGTAAGACCCTTAAAGAAACGCGGCGCCTGGCGCCAAATGACTGAGAGATTAAGCGGCCAACCCATGCCGGGTTGGGCATGTGGTTTTAGAGGGCTGAGGCATGTCGAGAGTATGTCAAGTTACCGGTAAGGGTCCGGTGACTGGGAATAACATTTCCCACGCAAACAACAAAACCCGTCGTCGTTTCCTGCCGAACCTGCAGCATCACCGCTTCTGGGTCGAGTCCGAGAAGCGTTTTGTGCGTCTGCGCGTATCTGCCAAAGGCATGCGTATCATCGACAAGCGTGGCATTGATGTCGTGCTTCTCGAAATTCGCCGCAATGGCGCTAAGGTCTAAGGGAGAGAATCATGCGTGAATTGATCCGTTTGGTGTCGAGTGCCGGTACTGGCCACTTCTACACCACTGATAAGAACAAGCGCACCACTCCGGATAAAATCGAAATCAAAAAATTCGATCCGCGGGTTCGCAAGCACGTGATCTACAAAGAAGCCAAAATCAAGTAATTGGTTTTGCTTCTGACGAAAAAACCCGCCTTCCGGCGGGTTTTTTTGTGCCTGTGATTCAGGCCTTCTGTTCAAACGCCACGTAGATTTTGCGGCAGGGCTCCAGCACCTCCCAAGTGCCTCTGAAGCCAGCCGGGATGACGAAGCGATCACCGGTGCGCAGAGTCTTGGCGTTGCCTTCGCTGTCGCGTAACACCGAAACGCCCTGCACGATTTCGCAGTATTCGTGTTCGGTGTAGTTCACCAGCCACTGACCCGCGGCACCTTCCCACACGCCTGCACTCATCTGGCCGCAAGGGCTGTTGTAGTGGTTGTAGAGGGTTTGCTCGGGGTCGCCCTTGAGGACTTTTTCCTGGATCGGGCGATAGTGTTCCGCCTTGGTATTGGCCTGGCTGAAGTCGACGATGTCCAGGATGCTCATTCTTTTATCCCCCATGATTGCGGCGCGAGTGGCTGGAAAGTCCAAAGTCTATGTTTATTAAAATGAACATCGCAAGGCCGTTTGACGGCCTTGTGTCAAATATATTGAAACTAGAGGCGCCGCTGGTTTAGGGTGGCAGATGCCTTGGGCCGATGTGAAGGCTGGCTGGGCAGAATTCTTGAGGGTGCCTGCGCAGAGCGCGTGGCGCTAGTATTCAATAAGAGGAGGACACTCGTATGACCACCCTGACTCATGCCGACTGGGAACAGCGCGCCCGCGATCTGAAGATCGAAGGCCGTGCCTTTATCAATGGCGAGTACACCAATGCGGTCTCCAGCGAGACGTTCGAGTGCATCAGCCCGGTCGATGGCCGTCTGCTGGGCAAGATCGCCAGCTGTGACGCAGCCGACGCCCAGCGCGCAGTAGAAAATGCCCGCACCACCTTCAATTCTGGTGTCTGGTCGCGTCTGGCGCCGAGCAAACGCAAATCCACCATGATTCGTTTCGCCGGCCTGCTGAAAAAGCACGCCGAAGAGCTGGCGCTGCTTGAAACCCTCGATATGGGCAAGCCGATCAGCGATTCCCTGGGCATCGATGTTCCGGGCGCAGCGCAAGCGCTGAGCTGGAGCGGCGAAGCCATCGACAAGATCTACGACGAAGTCGCTGCCACGCCGCATGATCAGCTGGGTCTGGTGACCCGTGAGCCGGTCGGCGTTGTCGCTGCCATCGTGCCGTGGAACTTCCCGTTGATGATGGCCTGCTGGAAACTCGGCCCGGCGTTGTCCACCGGTAACTCGATAATTCTCAAACCGTCCGAAAAGTCGCCGCTGACCGCCATCCGTATTGCTGCTCTGGCCGTTGAAGCCGGCATCCCGGCCGGTGTGTTGAACGTGTTGCCTGGCTACGGCCATACCGTCGGCAAGGCTTTGGCCTTGCACATGGACGTCGACACACTGGTATTCACCGGTTCGACCAGGACCGCCAAGCAATTGCTGGTTTACTCCGGCGAATCGAACATGAAGCGCGTCTGGCTCGAAGCCGGTGGCAAGAGCCCGAACATCGTGTTCGCCGATGCGCCAGACCTGCAAGCCGCCGCCGAGGCCGCGGCCGGTGCCATCGCTTTCAACCAGGGCGAAGTCTGCACCGCCGGTTCGCGCCTGCTGGTCGAGCGTTCGATCAAGGACCGCTTCCTGCCATTGGTGATCGAAGCCCTCAAAGGCTGGAAGCCCGGCAATCCGTTGGACCCGGCGACCAACGTCGGTGCGCTGGTGGATACGCAGCAGATGAACACCGTGCTGTCGTACATTGAAGCCGGTCATACCGGCGGCGCCAGATTGGTGGCCGGCGGCAAGCGCATCCTGGAGGAAACCGGTGGCACCTATGTTGAGCCGACGATTTTTGACGGCGTCAGCAACGCGATGAAAATCGCTCAGGAAGAAATCTTTGGCCCGGTGCTTTCGGTCATTGCTTTCGACACCGTGGAGGAAGCCATTCAAATTGCCAACGACACGCCCTATGGCCTGGCCGCAGCAGTGTGGACGTCCAACATTTCCAAGGCTCACCTGACGGCCAAAGCCCTGCGTGCCGGTAGCGTCTGGATCAACCAGTACGATGGCGGCGATATGACCGCACCCTTTGGTGGCTTCAAGCAATCGGGCAACGGTCGCGACAAGTCGTTGCACGCGTTCGACAAGTACACCGAGCTGAAGGCGACCTGGATCAAGTTGTAATGGATTAGACCGGGTCATCGTTTATCGCGGGCAAGTCGGATCGCCGCACCGCCGCTCCCACAAGGAATGCGAACATCTTGTGGGAGCGGGCTTGCCCGCGAAGAGAGCGCACTCGGTCCAGGATCCATCTCGCAGCCGGGCTTCCTCAAGGAAGCCCGGCTGTGTTGCATCAGCTTCCTGAAAACAACAATCCACAGGAGCGTGGAAATGCGTTGGGCGACTTATTTCGCCGTATTGGCGTCTGTCCTGAGTGTCGGTCTGGCGCTGGGCGTCAGCATGCCGCTGGTGTCGTTGCGGCTGGAAAGCTGGGGCTATGGTTCGTTCGCCATTGGTGTGATGGCGGCGATGCCGGCGATGGGAGTGTTACTCGGCGCGAGGATCTCCAGTCGCCTGGCGGCGCATTTCGGTACGGCGGCCTTGATGCGCTTGTGCCTATGGGCCGGAGCGATCTCCATCGGCCTGTTGGCGCTGTTGCCGAACTACCCGGTCTGGCTGGTGCTGCGCCTGATGATCGGGGTCATCCTGACCATCGCTTTCATCCTTGGCGAAAGCTGGATCAACCAGCTGGTCGTGGAGCAATGGCGTGGACGGTTGGTGGCGCTGTATGGCAGCAGTTATGCCTTGAGCCAACTGTCCGGGCCGTTGCTGCTGGGCGCTCTGGGAACCGAAAGTGATTATGGCTTCTGGGTCGGCGTCGGATTGCTGGTGGTCTCGCCGTTCCTGCTGCTGGGACGCAGTGGGGCGCCAACCAGCGAGGCGTTCAATGTGACCTTGAGCGACTTGTCGGGCTTTTGCCGTGGTTTGCCGGCGATTGCCTGGGCGGTGGCGCTGTTCGCCGCGTTCGAGGCGATGATCCTGACCTTGCTGCCGATCTATTGCCTGCGCCAGGGTTTCACCGCAGAAATTGCTTTGGCGATGGTCAGCACTGTGGTGGTCGGTGATGCCTTGTTGCAGCTGCCGATTGGCGCGCTGGCGGATCGATTGTCCCGCCGTACGCTGTTTACTGGTTGTGCAATGGCCTTGCTGCTGTCGAGTCTGGCGATTCCGCTGCTGATCGACACCTTGCTGATCTGGCCGCTGTGGGTGCTGTTCGGTGCCAGTGCCGGCGGGTTGTTTACCCTGTCGCTGATTCTGATCGGCGAGCGCTATCGCGATGATGCGCTGGTCCGCGCCAACGCCCATGTCGCGCAGTTGTGGGGCATCGGTTGCCTGATCGGGCCGTTGGCGGCAGGGGCGGGTAGCCAATGGATCAGCGGACATGCCTTGCCGTTGCTGATGGCGGCCGGGGCTTTCGGCCTGGTGATTCTTGTGTCGCGCCAAGGGGCGTTTGGCGCTGTGCGGACTGCGTAGTGGCGAGGGAGCTTGCTCCCGCTGGGGCGCGCAGCGGCCCTAAAACCTGCAATCACATTTCGTCAGGCATACGGCATTCACAGGTTTTGCGACTGCTGCGCCCGAGCGCGGACCGGCCGGCGGGAGCAAGCTCCCTCGCCACAGTTGATCGTCCGGCCATAGATTTCTGTTAGTTGACTGGCATTGAGGTGAGCCCAGGCCCGTTAAATATCAGTCGATGGCGCTATCGGTTTCGGCCAGCAATTTGCTCGCCGCAGCCCCGACCTTGCGTACCGCCTCTTCAATCTGTGCCGTCGGCTTGGCGGCGTAGTTCATCCGCAGGCAATTGCGGTATTTGCCCGAGGCCGAAAAGATACTGCCGACGGCGATCTGTACGCCTTGTTCGAGCAATACGCGATTCAGTTTCAGGGTATCGAAGCCGTCGGGCAGTTCGATCCACAGCATGAAGCTGCCTTGCGGGCGGCTGGCGCGGGTGCCGGCGGGGAAATAACGGCTGACCCAGTCGATCATCACATCGCGGTTGCGCTGGTACTGCGTGCGCATGCGCCGCAAATGCGGCTCGAAATGCCCGGCCTTGAGGAATTCGGCGATGGCGATCTGTGGCTGCGGCGCGGTCGAACCGGTGCTGATGTATTTCATGTGCAGCACCCGCTCCAGGTAACGCCCCGGTGCTACCCAGCCGATACGCAGGCCCGGCGCGAGGGTTTTCGAGAATGAGCTGCAAAGCAGGACGCGACCATCTTCATCGAAAGACTTGATGGTCCGGGGGCGCGGGTAGGTGTAGGCCAGTTCGCCATACACATCGTCCTCGATGATCGCCACATCGTAGCGCTGGGCCAGGGTCAGCAAGGCCCGCTTGCGCGATTCCGGCATGATGTAACCCAATGGGTTGTTGCAGTTGGGGGTCAACTGTATGGCCTTGATCGGCCATTGCTCCAATGCCAGCTCAAGGGCCTCGAGGCTGATCCCGGTGAGCGGATCGGTCGGGATTTCCAGGGCTTTCATGCCCAGGCCCTTGAGGGTTTGCATGGCGCCGTGAAAGCTCGGTGAGTCCACGGCGACGATGTCGCCTTGCTCACAGGTAGCCCGAATGCTGGTGGACAGCGCCTCATGGCAGCCGGTGGTGATCACCAGTTCATTGGCGCTTAGCTGGCAGCCGGAGTCGAGCAGCAATCGGGAGAGCTGTTCACGCAACTCCAGGGTGCCGTAGATGTTGTCGTAATACAGACCAGGCATGTCTTGCCGACGGCTGATCCGGGCCAGGCCGCGTAGCAGCGGTTTCAGGGTGGGTGTGGTCACGTCCGGCATACCGCGACCCATCTGTATGACATCCTTGCGCGGTACGGCGCGGATCAGTTCGAGCACCTGATCCCACTGGGAAATCTCCACCGGTCGCTGGGCGGGGCGGCCGATCGCCGGCAGCTCTGGCAGCTCGCGTCCGACCGGGACGAAGTAGCCGGATTTCGGCTTGGGCGTGGCCAGACCACTGTCTTCCAGCATCCGATACGCCTGCTGCACAGTGCTCAAGCTGACCCCGTGCTCGACACTCAACGCCCGCACCGAAGGCAACCGATCACCCGGGCGATAGAAGCCTTGTTCGATACGCGTGCCGAGCAATTCGGCGAGATTGACGTAAAGGGTCATGACAGTGCCTCGGTGGGATCGATTCTGATAACCAGTACAGATGGAGCAAAAATACAGGATTCAGTGCTGCAATTGAAAGTTCTGTATGGAAATAATACAAATGTTTTGAATCTGTAATGGTTTTGCATGTCTGCGCATCATGTCTGCTCATGGCTACCCAAGTAAACAGGAGCAGAAAAATGAACGGCTTGAGCGATGTGCGGCTCGCGTTACAGAGTCAGGAGCTAGTGGCAGGGCAGGAGAAAGGGTCAAGTGCGGCGATTACGCGCAACGCCCCGTCCGGTCTGAGCCATTGGGGTCTGTTCTGGCATCGCCTGCGCACCCGCAAAGCCTTGCTCGATCTGACGACCGAGCAACTGCGCGACATCGGTTTGAGCCGGGAGCAGGCGCGGGAGGAGGGACTCAAACCCTTCTGGCGGATTTGAGTGCTGTGGTGTTCTTGCGATCCATTCGCGGGCAAGCCCGCTCCCACATTTGATCTCTGTTGTTCACAAGAGGTGTGTTCACAGATGATCCCTTGTGGGAGCGGGCTTGCCCGCGAAGGCGACGGCACGGTCGCCGAAAGTCTTTCAGACCAACTCCTTCAGCCGATGCCACAACATCCCCAACGCCAGCAACGGCGAACGCAAATGTTTGCCGCCGGGGAAGGTGATGTGCGGAACCTTGGCGAACAGATCGAAGCCACCGCTTTGCTGGCCGCTGATGGCTTCGGCCAGCAGTTTGCCGGCCAGGTGCGTGGTGTTCACGCCATGACCCGAGTAGGCCTGGGCGTAATACACATTCGGCTGGTCCCTGAGCCGCCCGATCTGCGGCAAGCGATTGGCGCCGATGCCGATCATCCCGCCCCATTGATAATCGATCTTCACCTCGGCCAGTTGCGGGAACACTTCCAGCATTTTCGGCCGCATGTAACCGGCGATGTCCTGCGGGTCGCGCCCGGAATAGTGACAAGCGCCGCCGAACAGCAAACGCCGATCGGCCGAGAGACGGTAGTAGTCCAGCGCTACCCGTTGATCGCAGACCGCCATGTTCTGTGGCAGCAACGCATGGGCCTGGGCTTCGCTCAAGGGTTCGGTGGCGATGATATAGCTACCGGCCGGCAGCACTTTGCCGCTGAGTTGCGGATTGAGTTCGTTGAGGTAGGCGTTGCAGGCCAGCACTAATGTCTTGGCCCGGACCGAACCCTGCGCGGTGTGAACACGAACTTCAGTGCCGTATTCGATGCGGGTGACAGCCGATTGCTCGAACAGCTTCACGCCCAGTTGCTGTGCGACGACGGCTTCGCCCAAGGCGAGATTCAACGGATGCAGATGTCCCGAGCCCCTATCGATCAGGCCGCCGACATAGCGGTCGGAGCCGACCACGCTGTGCATTTCATCGGCTTGCAGCAGGCGGGTTTCGTAGCGATAACCGAGGCTGCGTAGCTCTTCGGCGTCCTCGGCGAACCTTTCAAGATCGCGGGGTTTATTCGCCAGATCGCAGTAACCCCACGTCAGGTCGCAGGCGATCTGGAAGCGTTCGACCCGCTGGCGGACGATCTCTACCGCTTCCAGCCCCATCAGCTTCATCTGACGCACGCCGTCCGTACCGATCACGTTGGCGAACTGATCGAGACCATGACCGACACCACGAATCAGCTGCCCGCCGTTGCGCCCGCTGGCGCCCCAGCCAATTTTGCGGGCTTCCAGCAGTACTACGCTGAGGCCGCGTTCGGCCAGTTCGATCGCCGTGTTCAAGCCTGAGAAACCGCCACCGACCACACAGACGTCGGCCTGCAACTCGCCCGTGAGCAGCGGATGGTCGGGCTGCGGCAGGCTGCTGGCGGCGTAGTAAGAAGTGGTGTGCTGGTTGCTCGGGACAGGTTGTTGAGCACGGGCGTTCATGTGCGTGATCCTGATTATTGTGTTTGAAAAACTTTACGAGCATAAGCCGGACCTTTCAGGCGCGGCAACACTGGTCGGCTGGCGCTGTCTGGAAAGCGGCTTTTAAGGCAGAATCCCGATCCATCCACGTTCTTGGTAAGCGCTTCGATGAGCTGCAACAGCCAGAAAATTCGCACGCTCCGACAGCAGATCCCCTCGTTCGAGTGTGTACCCGGCTGCCACGACTGCTGTGGACCGGTCACCACTTCGACCGAAGAGATGTCCCGCTTGCCGCGCAAGACCGCCGCCGAGCAAGAAGCGGCGATGGACGAGTTGAACTGTGTACACCTGGGCCCCAACGGCTGCACCGTGTACGACGAGCGGCCGCTGATCTGCCGTCTGTTCGGCACCACGCCGACCTTGCCATGCCCCAATGGCCGCCGCCCGGTGGAGATGATTCATCCGCGGGTGGAAAAGCAGATTCATGAGTACATGGCCAGCACGCGGCAGGTTTTGGTCTAGAAAACACAGCAATATTTTGTGCGAGCAGGCTTTTGTGGGAGCGGGCTTGCCCGCGAATAAGCCGACGCGGTGCTTTAGACAAGCCGCGTTATCGTTCTTCGCGGGCAAGCCCGCTCCCACAAGGTTCGGTCTCAATCCGCAATCGGCAGATTCAAACTCTCTTTCACCTCTTCCATCACGATGTAGCTCTTCGACTCCCGCACGTGGGGCAGCTTGAGCAGAATGTCGCCCAATAGCTTGCGGTACGAGGCCATCTCGGAAATTCGTGCTTTCACCAGGTAATCGAAGTCGCCGGAGACCAGGTGACACTCCAGCACGTGAGGGAGTTTCAGCACGGCCCGTCGGAATTCCTCGAAGGTGTCGCCGGATTTGTAGTCGAGGCTGATCTCGACGAACACCAGCAGGTTGGCCTTCAAGTGCTGAGGGTTGAGCCGGGCGTTGTAGCCCATGATGATCCCTTCGCGCTCCAGGCGCCGTACCCGTTCGGTACAGGGTGTGGTCGACAGGCCGACCTTTTCCCCCAGCTCAGTGAAGGAAATCCGTCCGTCCGCCTGCAGGATGCGCAGGATGTTACGGTCGATCTTGTCCAGCTCACGTTTGGTCTGGGTGTTGGTACGCATAGGGGATGCGCCTCCGTGAAAAGGGTTTTTGCCGAGAATTCTCGCCAAATATAGGCACTTATATAGTGAAAAGCACTGGCTAATGTTTTTTACACTGCGCGTATCAATGCTCGAAACAACAAACGTCAGCGGTAAGCCGCGATGAGGGATATGAAAATGCGCGTTCTGGTCTTGGGTAGCGGCGTCATCGGTACCACCAGTGCTTACTACCTGGCTCGGGCCGGGTTTGAAGTGGTGGTTGTCGACCGTCAACCGGCCGCGGCCATGGAAACCAGCTTCGCCAACGCCGGCCAGGTCTCGCCGGGATATGCCTCGCCGTGGGCTGCGCCGGGCGTGCCGCTCAAGGCCATCAAGTGGTTGTTGCAGCGCCACGCGCCGCTGGCGATCAAGGCCACCGCCGACATCGACCAATACCTGTGGATGGCGCAGATGCTGCGCAACTGCACCGCCAGCCGCTATGCGGTGAACAAAGAGCGCATGGTTCGCCTGTCCGAGTACAGCCGTGACTGTCTCGACGAACTGCGCGCCGAAACCGGCATTGCCTACGAAGGCCGTAGCCTGGGGACTACTCAATTGTTCCGCACTCAGGCGCAACTCGACGGCGCGGCGAAAGACATCTCGGTGCTCAAAGAGTCCGGCGTACCTTTTGAACTGCTCGACCGCGCTGGCATTGCCCGCGTCGAGCCCGCACTGGCCAACGTCACCGACATTCTCGCCGGTGCCTTGCGCCTGCCGAACGACCAGACTGGCGACTGCCAGATGTTCACCACCCACCTGGCCGACATGGCCGTGAAACTGGGCGTGGAATTCCGCTTTGGTCAGGACATTCAGCACCTCGACTACGCCGGTGACCGCATCAATGGCGTATGGATCGACGGCAAGCTGGAAACCGCTGACCGCTATGTGCTGGCGCTCGGCAGCTACTCGCCGCAGTTGCTCAAGCCGCTGGGCATCAAGGCTCCGGTATATCCGCTCAAGGGTTACTCCTTGACCGTGCCGATCACCAACCCGGCGATGGCCCCGACGTCGACTATTCTCGACGAGACCTACAAGGTCGCGATCACCCGTTTCGATAACCGCATTCGTGTCGGCGGCATGGCTGAAATCGCCGGTTTTGACCTGTCGCTCAATCCACGTCGTCGCGAAACCCTGGAGATGATCGTCAACGACCTCTATCCTCAGGGCGGTGATTTGTCCAAGGCCAGTTTCTGGACCGGCCTGCGTCCGACTACACCGGACGGCACACCGATTGTCGGTGCCACGCCGTTGCGTAATCTGTTTCTGAACACTGGCCACGGTACGCTCGGCTGGACCATGGCCTGTGGCTCTGGTCGTTTGCTGGCTGACCTGATGGCGAAGAAAACGCCGCAGATCAGTGCCGAAGGCCTCGATATTTCTCGTTACGGTAACAATCCCAAGGAGTCAGCCAAACATGTCAATCCAGCGCCAGTTCACCAATGAGCGCATGAGCCAGATCGTTGTTCATGGCAGTACCCTGTATCTGGCGGGGCAAGTCGGCGACGATATGAACGCCGGGATTGAACAGCAGACTCGTGAAACTCTCGCCAATATCGAGCGTTTGCTGGATCTGGCCGGTACCGACAAGAGTCGTTTGCTGTCGGTGACGATCTATCTGAAAGACATTGATGCCGATTTCGCCGGTATGAACGCGGTCTGGGACAAGTGGCTGCCAAAAGGCGTGGCGCCTGCCCGTGCAACCGTTGAAGCCAAACTGTGCGAGCCGGAAATTCTGGTTGAGCTGTCGGTTGTGGCCGCTCTGCCTTAACTAACGCTTTGAGTAACAACGATCCCTCTCCCGGTGCTGTTGGTGGTTCACGCTGTCAGCCAGCGCCGGTTTTTTCTTCCCTCATGACCGCCTAGAAGGCTGCCGCCATGCGTCCTGCCCGTGCCCTGATCGATCTTCAAGCTCTGCGTCACAACTACCAACTGGCTCGCGAAGTGTCGGGAGCCAAGGCTCTCGCCGTGATCAAGGCCGATGCTTATGGACATGGCGCGGTGCGTTGCGCCCAGGCTTTGGAAGCGGACGCCGACGGCTTTGCCGTGGCCTGCATCGAAGAAGCGCTGGAACTGCGCGCAGCGGGCATTCGTGCGCCAGTGCTGTTGCTCGAAGGCTTTTTCGAAGCCGATGAGCTGGCGCTGATCGTCGAGCATGATTTCTGGTGCGTGGTGCATTCGCTGTGGCAGCTCGAGGCGATCGAAAAGGCTGCCCTGGCCAAGCCGCTGACCGTCTGGCTCAAGCTCGACTCGGGCATGCACCGCGTCGGTCTGCATCCGGCGGACTATCAGGCGGCCTATCAACGACTTTTGGCCAGTGGCAAAGTGGCGAAGATCGTCCTGATGAGCCACTTTGCCCGTGCCGATGAGCTCGATTGCACCCGCAGTGCCGAGCAGGTCGCGGTTTTCGAAGCGGCTCGCCAGGGATTGTCGGCGCAGGTCAGCCTGCGTAACTCGCCGGCCGTTCTCGGCTGGCCGAGCATTCCCAGTGACTGGGTGCGTCCAGGCATCATGCTTTACGGCGCGACACCGTTCGAAGAAGCCAACCCGGTGGCCGCACGTCTGCAGCCAGTGATGACCCTGGAATCGAAAGTGATCAGCGTGCGTGAGCTGCCAGCCGGCGAGCCGGTGGGTTACGGCGGGAAGTTCGTCACCCGCAAGCCAATGCGTATCGGTGTGGTCGCCATGGGCTACGCCGACGGCTATCCGCGTCACGCACCCACCGGCACGCCAGTGTTGGTGGCCGGTCAGCGCAGTCAACTGCTCGGGCGGGTATCGATGGACATGTTGTGCGTCGATCTGACCGATGTGCCGCAGGCTGGCCTCGGTTCGACGGTCGAGTTGTGGGGCAAAAACATCCTGGCCAGCGACGTAGCGATGGCCGCGGGCACCATTCCTTATCAGATTTTTTGCAATATACGCCGAGTACCACTGCTCTATTCCGAGAGCTAACGGCAGCATGCCCTACCGGAAGTCGCCTTCCTGAAGAGGATTCAGGCCCAAGTGTTGTAAATACTGAACGCTGTCGCCATGATAACGCTCAGTATCCATACAACCTGAATCCTGGGAGGCTAATGCATTGGACGTCGGTGAACGACTGCAATCCATCCGTAAACTGAAAGGTCTTTCCCAGCGTGAACTCGCCAAACGTGCGGGCGTCACCAATAGCACCATTTCGATGATCGAGAAAAACAGCGTCAGCCCCTCGATCAGTTCGCTGAGGAAGGTTCTTGGCGGTATCCCCATGTCCATGGTCGAGTTCTTTTCCGAAGAAATCCTCCAGGAAAAACCGACTCAGATTGTCTACAAAGCTCATGAGCTGATCGACATTTCCGATGGTGCAGTGACCATGAAGCTGGTCGGCAGGGCCCATCCGAGCCGGGCGATTGCTTTTCTCAACGAAATTTACCCGCCAGGCGCCGATACCGGCGGCGAAATGCTCACCCATGAGGGTGAGGAGACCGGGATTCTCCTGGAAGGTCGACTGGAATTGGTGGTGGGGCTCGAGACATTCGTGCTCGAAGCCGGTGACAGCTACTATTTCGAAAGCACCAAGCCGCACCGTTTCCGTAATCCGTTCGATGCGCCGGCGCGACTAATCAGCGCAGCCACACCCGCGAATTTCTAAGAACAGAGGCGCCCTGCAGGATTTCCAGCGGCGCCCTGGTTAGTTCCCCCTCATGACTAATCCCCCTTCGACTTTAGGGTTGTTTCAGTGTGGCGGGCTAACCGTTATACTTGCGCCGCCTGCGAACCGTGGCCGTGGGCGTGACTAGCCACCATTGAGGGTGTACGCGTGAACCTAATTATGAAAATGCTGGCTGCACCAGCAACCGTATTGGCCCTTTGGGCAGTCAGCGCTCAAGCTGCGACCAACGACGAAATCGCTAAGCGCCTTGAACCTGTCGGCCAGGTCTGCGTGCAAGGTCAAGAGTGCAAGGGCATGGAAGTCGCAGCTTCGGCTGGCGGCGGTGGTGCGAAAACACCTAAAGAGATCATTGCCAAGCACTGCAATGCTTGCCATGGCACCGGCCTGCTGGGCGCGCCGAAAATCGGCGACAAGGCTGCCTGGAAAGCACGTGCCGACCATCAAGGTGGTCTGGACGGTATCCTTGCCAAAGCGATTACCGGTGTCAACGCGATGCCACCAAAAGGTACCTGCGCAGATTGCTCGGATGCTGACTTGAAAGGCGCGATCAAGGAGATGTCTGGCTTGTAACAAGGCCGATCTTCTGGAAAAAAGCCGCTTGCGAGCGGCTTTTTTGTACCTGAGATTTGGGCCCTGAGGCTATTCAATACAGCAAAGACCCTGCAAGCTCGGTCTAACCTCAATTCAAGGAAGGTCCGGGAGGGTCAGATGGTGCAGTCCTGTTCAATCGAGCATGCGGTCGATGACGTGCTCGCGCGTTTGCCGGTGCATATTCATTTGGGCCTGCCGCTGGGGCTGGGCAAGCCCAATGCTTTCGTCAACGCGCTATACCAACGCGTTGCGCAGCTGCCCGAGCGGCAGCTGACAATCTATACGGCCTTGAGTCTTGGTCGTCCACCGTTGGGCGACGGTTTGCAGCGGCGCTTTCTCGAGCCCTTTGTCGAGCAGGTATTCGGCGATTATCCAGAGCTGGATTTTCTCGCTGATCTGCATTGCGACAGCCTGCCAGCCAATATCCGCATTGAGCAGTTTTTCCTGCAGCCAGGCAGTTTGCTCAACAGCCTGTCTGCTCAACAGGACTATGTCAGCAGCAACTACAGCCATGCTGCAAGGGACATCAATGCCGCCGGTTTGAACCTTGTCGCGCAACTGGTCGCTCGTGATCCATTGCAACTGGATCGCCTGAGCTTGAGCTGCAACCCGGACATCACCCTCGACTTGTTGCCGATGATCGCCAAGCGTCGCGCGGCGGGTGAAACCATTCTGATGCTCGGCCAGGTTCACCGCGACCTGCCCTACATGCCGGGCCATGGGGAAATCGACAGTGACACCTTCGATCTGCTGATCGACGAGGAGGACCGCACCACGCTGTTTTCCACGCCGAATATGCCCGTGGGCTTCCAGGACCATTTTATCGGCCTGCATGCCAGCACGTTGGTGCGCGATGGCGGCACCTTGCAGATCGGTATCGGCTCCATGGGCGATGCGCTGACCGCCGCACTGCTGGCGCGGCAGGCGGATAGCGACGGTTATCGAGCGCTGTTGGCGGATATCAATGTCACTCATTGGCAGAGTCTGATCGAGCGTGAAGGTGGCGTTGAGCCTTTCGCCAAAGGGCTTTACGGTTGCAGTGAAATGTTCGTCAACGGGCTGTTGGTTCTGGCCGATGCTGGAGTTGTGCGACGCAAGGTTTACCCGGATGTCGCGCTGCAAGAGCAGGCAAATGCTGGATTGCTGGATGAAACGGCCGAGTCTGGCGGCATCTCGGTGCATGGTGGGTTCTTCCTTGGGCCACGCAGTTTCTATCAGCGCTTGCGCGAGTTGCCGCTGAGCAAGCTGGTCGAGTTCAACATGACCGCCATCAGCTTCATCAATGAGCTGTATGGCAACGAACAGCTCAAGCGTTTGCAGCGCCAGGATGCACGCTTCATCAATAGCGCCTTCACCATGACCCTGCTCGGTGCCGGGGTGGCGGATCAACTGGAGGATGGGCGGGTACTCAGCGGTGTCGGTGGGCAATACAACTTTGTTGTCCAAGGGCACGCGCTGGAGGGCGCGCGCTCGATTCTGATCCTGCGAAGCTGGCGCGAGTCTGGCGGCGAGGTGAGTTCGAACATTGTCTGGGAGTACGGCCACTGCACGATCCCGCGGCATCTGCGCGACATTGTAGTGACCGAGTACGGTATCGCCGATCTGCGCGGCAAGACCGACGCCACGGTGATCGAGGCGTTGCTGAATATCAGCGATTCACGCTTCCAGCAGGGTTTGATCGAGCAGGCGCAGAAAGTCGGCAAGTTGCCCAGGAACTTTCGTCTCGATCCACGTTTCGCCGACAACAGCCCACAGCGTTTGCAGGCGATTCAGGCCCGGCATTCGCAGCTGTTTCCAGAGTATCCATTGGGCAGTGATTTCAGCCCTGAGGAGCGGGATCTGTTGCGGGCGCTGAACTGGCTGAAGAGCAAGTTCAAGCTCACCGAGATTCTTGATCTGGGCAAGGCCGCGCTGGATGCGCCGGAGCCGTCGCAATACCCGGTTCATCTTGAGCGGATGCAGCTGGAGAAGCCGGAGGGGCTGCGCGAGGACCTGTACCAGCGGTTGCTGCTGGCGGGTCTACAGGCCACCGCGCGTTAACTACCGACAAAGATCAACTGTGGGAGCGAGCTTGCTCGCGATGGCGGTGTAACAGCCAACATTGATGTCGAATGTTATGGCCTCATCGCGAGCAAGCTCGCTCCCACAGGGGGGTGTGGTGCGGCGGATCAGTCGATAAAGGTCACGACGCCGCCCGCCAGGGATTTCACCCGAGCCAGGGATTCGACGCGGTAGCCTTGGGAGTCCAGCTCGGCACGGCCGCCCTGGAACGACTTCTCGATCACGATACCCAGGCCCGCCACGGTGGCGCCGGCTTGTTTGATGATCGAGATCAGCGCTTGCGAGGCCTTACCATTGGCCAGGAAGTCATCGATGATCAACACCCGGTCGCTGCTGGTCAGGTGACGCGGGGAGATGGCCACGGTGCTTTCGGTCTGCTTGGTGAACGAGTACACGGTCGCCGACAGCAGGTTTTCGGTCAGGGTCAGCGACTGATGCTTGCGGGCGAAAATCACCGGCACGCCGAGGTTCAGGCCGGTCATGATTGCCGGGGCAATGCCCGAGGCTTCGATGGTGACGATCTTGGTGATGCCGGAATCTGCGAACAGTGCGGCGAATTCGTCGCCGATCAGCTTCATCAACTGCGGATCGATCTGGTGGTTCAGAAAGGCGTCGACTTTCAGGACTTGATCGGAAAGCACGATGCCTTCTTCGCGAATTTTCTTGTGCAGGGCTTCCACGATACTTCCTCTTTTAGCGCCTTGTGCGCCTAAGCTCTGATAAAAAGTGGTCAATTCTAGCGCTTTAACATCGCGCGTATATCCGCCAGTGCGGTATTGCCGCGAACGGCTTTAACTTCGGTCGGGATATCGTCGGTACCTTCCCAAGCCAGGTCGTCCGGCGGCAGTTCATCGAGGAAGCGGCTGGGCGCGCAGTCGATGATTTCGCCGTATTGCTTACGCTTGGCCGCGAAGGTGAAGGCCAGGGTCTGACGGGCGCGGGTAATCCCGACGTAGGCCAGACGGCGTTCTTCTTCGATGGTGTCGGCTTCGATACTGGAGCGATGGGGAAGAATTTCCTCTTCCATGCCCATGATGAACACGTAGGGGAATTCCAGACCCTTGGAGGCGTGCAGGGTCATCATTTGCACGCCTTCGGCGCCGTCTTCCTCTTCCTGCTGACGTTCGAGCATGTCGCGCAAGACCAGCTTGCCGATGGCGTCTTCGATGGTCATCTCGCCATCTTCGTCTTTCTCCAGGGTGTTCTTCAGCGCCTCGATCAGGAACCAGACGTTGCCCATGCGGTAGTCCGCGGCTTTGTCGCTGGAACTGTTGGTGCGCAGCCAGTTCTCGTAATCGATGTCCATGACCATGCTGCGCAGAGCGCAGATCGGGTCTTCTCCAGCACACTGCTCGCGCACGCGGTCCATGAAGCGCTTGAAGCGCGCCAGACGGTCGGTGAAGCGGCTGTCCAGATGTTCGCCAAGGCCGATTTCCTCGGTGGCGGCATACATCGAGATCTTGCGCCCGGTGGCGTAGTTGCCGAGCTTTTCCAGGGTAGTCGAACCGATTTCCCGGCGTGGGACGTTGATCACCCGCAGGAAGGCGTTGTCGTCATCCGGATTTACCAGCAGGCGGAAGTAGGCCATCAGGTCTTTCACTTCCTGACGTCCGAAAAAGCTGTTGCCACCGGACAGACGATAGGGAATCTGGTGATGCTGAAGCTTCAGCTCGATCAGCTTGGCCTGATAGTTACCGCGATAAAGAATGGCGAAGTCGCTGTAGGGCCGGTCGGTACGCAGGTGCAGGGTGAGCAGTTCCACGGCCACGCGTTCGGCTTCGGCGTCTTCGTTGCGGCAACGGATCACGCGGATTTCGTCGCCGTGACCCATATCGCTCCACAGCTGCTTTTCAAACTCATGGGGGTTGTTCGAGATCAGCACGTTGGCGCAGCGCAGGATGCGGCTGGTAGAGCGGTAGTTCTGCTCGAGCATCACCACTTTCAAGGACGGGTAGTCGTCCTTGAGCAGCATCAGGTTTTCCGGGCGGGCACCACGCCAGGCGTAGATCGACTGGTCATCGTCGCCCACCACGGTGAACTGGTTACGCTTGCCGATCAGCAGTTTCACCAGCAAATACTGACTGGCGTTGGTGTCCTGGTATTCGTCCACCAGCAGATAACGGACCTTGTTCTGCCATTTTTCCATGATGTCGGCGTGTTCCTGGAACAGCTTCACCGGCAGCAGGATCAGGTCGTCGAAGTCCACCGCGTTGAACGCCTTGAGCGTGCGCTGATAGTGGGTGTAGACGATGGCAGCGGTCTGCTCCTTGGGGTTGCGCGCGTTTTCCAGGGCTTCGGGTGGCAGGATCAGGTCGTTTTTCCATGAGCCGATCATGTTCTTGATCTCGTCGACGCCGTCGTCGCCCGAGTATTCTTTCTGCATGATGTCGGTCATCAGGGCTTTGACGTCGGTCTCGTCGAAAATCGAGAAGCCTGGCTTGTAGCCCAGCCGCGCATGCTCCTTGCGGATGATGTTCAGCCCCAGATTGTGGAACGTGCACACTGTCAGGCCACGTCCTTCGCCGCCTTTGAGCAGGGTGCCGACCCGCTCTTTCATCTCCCGTGCGGCCTTGTTGGTAAAGGTCATGGCGACGATGTACTGGGCACGGATGCCACAGCTCTGGATCAGATGGGCGATTTTGCGGGTGATCACGCTGGTCTTGCCGGAGCCAGCGCCGGCGAGCACCAAAAGAGGGCCGCCGACGTAGTTCACGGCTTCTTGCTGCCGGGGATTGAGTCGGGACATGACGGAGTAGGAAGTCGCTTGCGAAATGGGCGGGCATTTTAACAGGCTGGACAGATTCTGCTGAACCTCTGCGACTTGTGACGTAGCACTCGATCTAAATTTGCCGGTTTTGTTACTTTCCCGCAGGATGCACGTTGAAATTGCGTCTAATGTTCGTGTTTGAGCGGTACAACATGGTTTTTGATAATCAATATCATTGGCCGTTGTTTGTCCGCGCATCATAATGCCCGCCGCCCACTTCTTTTGCAGAGTCTAGGGAGCTAGCTTGTCTACGCCTGTCGAACCCTTGCGTTTGCTGCTACTGGCCCAAGAGCCAGCGTGGGCAGCGTTGTTGCGCGAGTGTCTGGCTCCGATGGGGAGCTCGGCTGTGCTGATCTGTGCGCCGACCTGGGAGTCGGTCAGCAGTTTGTTCGATGACGACCGCACTGCGGTGTTGTTGACGATCCCGGCCCTGCAACCCGCGCCGGGTCGCTGCTCCTTGCCGACAGTTTTGCTGTTGGAGCATGAACCGGATATCGCACCGGACGGTGTCAGCGACTGGTTGGTCCGCGATGTCCTGGATATCGCTACCTTGCGCCGTTGCCTGCGCCATGTTCGTGAACGGGGTGTGCTGGAAAACACTCTGCAACGCCTGGCTGAACAGGACCCGCTGACGGGTATCGCCAATCGCCAGGGTTTTCAGACCTTGCTGGCGACCCGTCTTGCCGAGAGTGAAGGCCGTGGCCTCGCGTTGGGTCACCTGGACCTCGACAACTTCCGTCACGCCAACGATGCCCTCGGTCACCAGGCCGGCGACCGGCTGATCCTGCAGGTGGTCTCGCGGCTCAAAAGCCAGCTGGAGGCCGGCGATCAACTGGCACGTCTGGGTAGTGATGAATTTGCCTTGCTGATCGACACCCGCCGCGCACCGCAGCGCGCCGAGTGGATGGCTGAACGGATTATCGAAGCCATGTCCGAGCCCTATTGGGTCGATGGCGAAAGCCTGCTGATTGGCTGCAGCCTGGGTATTGCCCACGCTCGCGCACAGGCCGGTGCCGACCCGCTGATGTGGCACGCGCATATCGCCATGCAACAGGCCAAAAGCACTCAGGGCTGTACCTTTCACACTTTCAATGAGCGCATCAATCGCAACGCCCGCAGTCTCGCCGATCTCGAAAGCGAACTGCGTCGAGCCTTGCGTCGCGACGAACTGGAACTGCATTACCAGCCACGACTGAATCTGGATGACGGGCAGATTGTCGGCCTTGAAGCCTTGGTGCGCTGGCGACATGGCGAGCGCGGACTGTTGCCGCCGAGCGAATTCGTGCCGCTGGCCGAGCAAAGCGGCTTGATCGTGCCGCTCGGTTATTGGGTGATTTCCCGCGCCCTGCGGGATATGCAGGCCTTGCGTGAACGCGGCCTGCCGCCGTTGCACATGGCGGTCAACCTGTCGTTCCGTCAGTTTCAGGACAGTCAGCTGCTTTCGACCTTGAGTCGACTGATTGCCGAGCGTGGCGTCGAAGCGCAATGGCTGGAGTTCGAACTGACGGAAACCGCGGTGATGCGTCGCAGTGATCTGGTCAAGCAGACCATGGATGCGCTGGGTCGTTTGGGCGTGCGCTTCTCACTGGACGATTTCGGCACCGGTTTCTCTTCGTTCGTCCATCTCAATAGCCTGCCGATTGCGCTGCTGAAGATCGATAAAAGCTTCGTCGGTGGCATGGAGATGCGTGAGGAAAATCGCAAGCTGGTCCACGCTATGATCAACCTGGCCCACAACCTCAACCTGGAAGTGGTGGCTGAAGGTGTCGAAACACCGGAGCAGCTTGCGCTACTGCGGGGCTTTGGCTGCGATCAGGTTCAGGGCTACTTGATCAGCAAGCCGTTGCCGCTGGTTGAATTGGTCGAGTACTTGACGTTTGGCACCAGCGAGCTGGCAATGACCCAGGCATAAAGATCATGTGGGAGCGGCGGTGCGGCGATCCGACTTGCCCGCGAAGAGGCCATATCAGTCGACAAATGCGCTAAGCGACCATCGCTTTCGCGGGCAAGTCGGATCGCCGCACCGCCGCTCCCACGACCACCAGCGTACTCGCGATCTAATCCGGCTGAACCGCCCGAAACTGCAGCTGCTGCTCTGGCTGCTCGCGTTTGATCATCCGCTTCATCCGCCATTCGAACGCCCACGTCAAACTCACCGCCGCGCAGGCCAGCCCCAGCGCCAGACCCCACCAGACACCGGTCGGCCCCCAGTCCAGGGTAAAAGCCATCAACCACGCTGCAGGTGCGCCGATCAGCCAATAGCAACCCAGCCCCACCAGAAAGGTGGTCTTGGCATCCTTGAGCCCCCGAATCGCACCCATGGCGATGGTCTGCGTGCCGTCGAACAACTCGAACCAGGCCGCTACCGCCAGCAAGCTCACCGCCAGATTGATCACCTCGCGAAAAGCCGGATCGTTATGGTCGAGGAATAGCCCGACCAACTGGTTCGGTAACAGCCAGAACACCATGGCGAAACCGAGCATCGCTGCCCCACCGAAGGCGATCCCGACCCGACCGGCCAGGCGTGCATCCAGCAGTTGCCCGGCGCCGTAGTGCTGACCGATGCGCATGGTGATCGCGTAGGAAATACCCGCCGGAACCATAAACGCCACCGAGACGATCTGCAGGGCGATCTGATGCGCCCCCAGTTGCGTGCTGCCCATGGTGCCCATGCACAGCGCGGCGAACGCAAACAGACCGACCTCGACCGCATAGGTGCCACCGATGGGCAGCCCCAGACGCCACAGCTCACGCAAGTATTGGCGGTTTGGTCGCGACAGGCCCTGACGCAACGGATAAGCGTCATAGGCCGGATGTCGACGGATATGCCAGGCCAGCGCCAGCGCCATGCAGTTGGCGACGATTGCCGTGACCAGGCCGATCCCGACCAACCCCAGTTTCGGCAGACCGAACATGCCGGTGATCAACGCATAGTTGAGCAGGAAGTTGGCCAGGGTACCACCGAGGCTGATGACCATTACCGGCGTCGCACGGCCGATGGCGCTGGTAAACCCGCGCAAGGCCATGAAGCTCAGATAGCCGGGCAGGGCGAACGGCAGGATCAGCAAAAACTGGCCGGCCGCGTGAACGTTGGTTTCGGTCTGGCCGAACAGCAGCAGCACCGGCTTGAGGTTCCACAGCAGCAGACCGGCCACCAGCGCCATCAACCAGGCCAGCCAGAGCCCGGCCTGGGTCAGGCGGGCGGCGCCTTCGATGTCGCCGGCGCCCTGGCGAATGGCAACCAGGGTGCCGACCGCGGCAATCACACCAATGCAGAAGATCGACACGAACGAATAACTAGCCGCGCCCAAACCACCGCCGGCAAGGGCTTCCGGGCTCAGTTTGGCCATCATCAAGGTGTCGGTGAGCACCATCAGCATATGCGCCAACTGCGAGGCGATCAGCGGCCCGGCCAGCCGCAGGATGGCCCAGAGTTCGATACGTGCTGGATGCTGCATGATCATCTGACCCGATTATTCAAAGTGAACTGGAAGGGCTGATTCTCGGCGCTCTCGGACGTCTGCACAAAGGGATAAAAACGATTGCTTGCATGATTAAAACTCATGACTGAGAGTTTCTGATAGTGTTTCGATGTCGCGCTATAGGAACCTTCCCAATGTCTCGTCGTCTTCCTCCTCTTTACGCCTTGCGCGCTTTTGAAGCCGCGTCGCGGCATAGCTCGTTCACCCGTGCGGCCGAAGAACTGTCGATCACCCAGAGCGCAGTCAGTCGACACATCCGTACGCTGGAGGACCACTTCGCCTGCCGGCTGTTTCAGCGCAGCGGTCGTAACGTGCAACTGACCGAGGCCGCGCGCCTGCTACTGCCCGGGATACGCGAGGGCTTCTCGGCGCTGGAGCGTGCCTGCAATACCTTGCGCGCCGAAGACGACATCCTGCGCATGAAGGCCCCGTCGACCTTGACCATGCGCTGGCTGCTGGCGCGCCTCAGCCGTTTCCGGCACTTGCAGCCGGGTAACGAGGTGCAACTGACCAGTGCCTGGATGGACGTGGACTCGGTGGACTTCAATCAGGAACCCTTCGATTGCGCGGTGCTGCTCAGCAGTGGGCATTTTCCGCCGGACTGGGAGGCCAGCTATCTGTTCCCCGAACTGCTGATCCCGGTAGGCGCGCCGAACCTGTTGAGCGATCAACCATGGGACGTCGCGCGGCTGGCCAGCGCCGAGTTGCTGCACCCCACTCCGGACCGTCGCGATTGGCGCAACTGGCTGGAGCGCATGGGCCTGTCCGCACAGGTGTCGCTCAAGGGCGGCCAGGTCTTCGACACACTGGAGCTGGGCATGATCGCCGCCGCCCGTGGTTATGGCGTTTCCATGGGCGACTTGCTGATGGTGGCCGAAGATGTCGCGCAGGGACGGCTGAGTCTGCCGTGGCCGACTGCCGTCGCCAGTGGTGAGAATTACTACCTGGTCTGGCCGAAAACCCGCCCCGGCGGTGAGCGTTTGCGCAGGCTCAGTGATTTTCTCCAGAGCGAAGTCCAGGCGATGGAGCTACCTGATGTCGAGCGCCTGAGCTGAAACGATGATGCCCCTGTAACTGCGGAACCCTGTGGGAAGGGCCGGGCGACGTTCGCTTGCCCGCGAAGACGTCAGATCAAGCAACCCAAATCCCCCCGAAATGCCCCAATAACGGATCCGCTGCCAAAAGCCCGATTGGCGTTTAATTATGCGTTTTTATACTTGCTGAATCGTTTCATCAGCGCTATAAAAATGGCACAACTCCAAGAAAGGCTTTCCTATGACCCCGCTCAAATTGATCGTTGCCCTCAGTACCCTGACTGCTGTATCTCAAGCCATGGCCTGGGATTATGTGTTGCTCGATACCGACAAAGCCGCGCAAAACTTTCAGGTCACCAGCGAACAGTTGGGGGTGAAAACCGCCAAGCCATTCGCCGTGACGATGCGCACGCTGCATGGTGGTCGTCAGGAGGGCGTCAGCATCGTCGACATCGATAACGGCGTGATGAAACTGTCCGTAGTCCCGACTCGCGGGATGAACGTCCTGCAGGCGTCGGTGGGCGATGTGCGCATGGGCTGGGATTCGCCGGTCAAAGAGGTGGTCAATCCATCGTTTATCGAGCTCAATGGCCGCGGCGGACTGGGTTGGCTGGAGGGTTTCAACGAATTGGTCACCCGTTGTGGCTACGAATGGGTCGGCCACCCGGGCATGGACAACGGCGAACTGCTGACCCTGCATGGCCGCGCTGCGAACATCCCGGCGAACAAGGTCACCCTGCATATCGACGAAAAACCGCCCTATGCCATCAGCCTGCGCGGTGAGCTGAAAGAGCAGGCCTTCAAGAAAGTCGACTTTTCGGTGGTGACTGAACTGGTCACCGAGCCCGGCAGCGTGCGCTTTGCGCTCAACGACAGGCTGACCAACAACGGCGACTATCCGAAGGAATATCAGGCGCTCTATCACAGTAACTTCAGCACGCCGTTCCTGGAGCAAGGAGCCCGTTTCGCCGCGCCGGTGAAACAAGTCTCACCCTTCAACGACAAGGCCAAAGCGGATCTGTCTGACTGGCAAACCTACCGAGGTCCGACCAAGGACTACGACGAAACCGTCTACAATGTGGTGCCATACGCCGACGCCAAGGGCGACACGCTCACCGTTCTGCATAACAAGGCGGGCAGTCTGGGCGTGGCAGTCGGTTTCAACACCGGGCAATTACCGGTGTTCTCACTCTGGAAAAACACCGACACCCAAGGCCAGGGTTACGTCACCGGCCTGGAGCCAGGCACGAGTTTTTCCTACAACCGCCGTTATCAACGGCCACTGAACCTGGTGCCGACCATCGGCGCGAAACAGCAGCGGAAGTTCCAGATCAATTACAGCTTGTTGGCGAATAAGCCGGCTGTGGATAAAGCGCTGAAGCGGGTCAGTGAGATTCAGAACGGGCGTGAGACTGAAGTGCGGCAGACGCCGTTAGTGGACCTTTCCAAGGGGTGACGGGGGTTAACTGGCCGTCGGCCGATACTGCAACGCCTCAGCCAGATGTTCCCGACTGATCAAGTCGACCTGCTCAAGGTCCGCCAACGTGCGCGCTACCTTGAGTAGTCGGTGGGCCGCCCGCAGCGACAACGTCAACCGCTCGCATGCCGTCTCCAGCCAATTCTCGTCGATTGTGGATAACTGGCAGTGTCGGCGCAGGCCAGGCAGGTCGAGGAAGGCATTCGCGCAACCCTGACGTCGTTGCTGCCGTTCGCGGGCATTGGCGACCAGTAAAGCGGCACTGGCAGTGTCATCGCCGGCTTGTTGTGTAGGGTTGAGCGCCGTGGCTTCGCGGGCGACGGTCAGGTGCAGGTCGATGCGGTCCAGCAGCGGGCCGGAGAGTTTGTTGCGATAGCGCTGAATCTGTTCCGGCGTGCAGCGACAGCGTCCGCTGGGTTCGCCGAGATAGCCGCATGGGCAGGGGTTCATCGCCGCAACCAGTTGGAAGCGCGCCGGGAAACGTACCCGGTCTCGGGCTCGGGCAATGACGATCTCGCCGGATTCCAACGGCTCTCTTAAAACCTCCAGAACCTTGCGATCAAACTCCGGCAGTTCATCGAGAAACAGCACGCCATGGTGGGCGAGGGTGATTTCCCCCGGCTGCGGTTTTGAGCCGCCGCCCACCAGCGCCGGGCCGGATGCCGAATGATGGGGTTGGCGAAACGGCCGTTGTGGCCAGTGGCTCAGCGGCACATGGCTGGCGACTGACTGAATCGCTGCGACTTCCAGCGCTTCATGCTCGTCCAGCGGTGGAAGCAAACCGGGCAAGCGACTGGCCAAGAGCGTTTTACCGGTGCCTGGCGGACCGCTGAACAACAGGTTATGAGCGCCCGCCGCGGCGATCAGCAAGGCTCGCTTGGCCGCAAGCTGGCCCTGTACTTCATTCAAGTCGGGATAAGGCTTGTTCGCCAGCAGCAGGCCGTTGGAAACAAAGGGTTCGACAGGTGTATGGCCGTTGAAGTGCGAGACTATCTCCAGCAGATGATCGACCGCGATCACCTTCAACCCCGAAGCCAGGCAAGCTTCTTCGGCATTGGCGCGCGGCACCACCAGAGTGCGCCCGGCCTTACGGGCGGCCAGCGCGGCCGGCAGCACGCCGCGTACCGCCCGCACGGCGCCGGACAGCGCCAACTCCCCAAGACACTCGACATCGTCCAGCGTCAATGTCGGAACCTGCATGCTGGCCGCGAGAATCCCCAAGGCAATCGCCAGATCAAAGCGTCCGCCGTCCTTGGGCAGATCGGCCGGAGCGAGATTCAAGGTAATGCGACGTGCCGGAAAATCGAGACCTGAATTGAGAATCGCACTGCGCACCCGGTCTTTGCTTTCCTTGACGGCCGTTTCCGGCAGGCCCACCAGCGTCAGGGATGGCAAGCCGTTGGCCAGATGGACCTCAACGGTAACAGCGGGTGCGTCCACGCCGATCTGGGCGCGGCTGTGGACGATGGCCAGAGACATAGATCATTCCTTGAGGGTGCGAAAGCCGCGTCCTGCGGTTTTGGAAGGGTAGTTGAGCGAAGAGTAAAAACTGGAGGATTACAGCGATTGAATCCAGACAGGATGTATCAAACTAAATGAGAAGGTGACTGCTACGCAGTCATTCGCGGGCAAGCCACGCTCCCACAGGATGGGCGGGGTTCCTGTGGGCGGACGGTGTCCTTATTCCGCAGGCGGCGTCAATCTGGCTTCCAGCTCCGCCACCTTCGCCTCAAGGCTCTCCAGCCGAGCGCGGGTGCGCGCCAGTACGACCATCTGACTGTCGAATTCTTCTCGGCTCACCAGATCAAGCTTGCTGAAGCCGCTTTGCAGCAGAGCTTTGAACTGGCTTTCGATTTCGTTGCGTGGCAGCGGGGTGTCGCCGCTGAACAGTCGGGAGGCGTGGCCGCTCAGGGCGTCGAGGAGGTCTTTGGGCGCGAGCATGGAAGGTGTCCTGTAAACAGATGGTCGGCAGTGTATCACGCAGTGTCTATAGTCAATGGCGCAGGCAGGAGTGCACGCTTTTCGCGCATGTCGGCGGGCAGTCGCGCACCGTTGTTGTGCGTATCTGTTGCGGTAGTTGTAAAAAGATGCCTGCGACAGCGACCAAGGGTTTGAAATCAATGGGTTTTCACGAGATGGCAAGCTTTCTGCTTAGTCCTTGGTAACCCATGCACTGATGCAGTCGCTGTGACGAATGCAGTGCGCCGGTCGGAACGGGGGAAGTGTTTCGTCAGGAGCGGTTAGCTGGCGTCGGGATGGCTGAGTCAGGCCGACGATGCGTTACAAAGCCAGGCACTGCGCTTAGACTTGAGCCGGGTTTGTTTTTCCTGGGGCAAGTCCACCAATTCGGGAGAGAGTTTTCATGAAGCTAGTCACTGCCATCATCAAGCCGTTCAAACTGGACGACGTACGCGAGTCGTTGTCCGAGATCGGCGTGCAGGGCATTACCGTTACTGAGGTCAAAGGCTTCGGTCGGCAGAAGGGTCACACCGAGCTGTATCGCGGCGCGGAGTATGTGGTCGATTTCCTGCCCAAGGTGAAGATTGATGTCGCCATTGACGACAAGGATCTGGACCGGGTTATCGAGGCGATAACCAAGGCGGCCAACACCGGCAAGATTGGTGACGGCAAGATCTTCGTGGTCAATCTGGAACAGGCTATTCGCATCCGTACCGGCGAAACCGATACCGACGCAATCTAAGCCGCCAAACCCAACGCCCCAGGAGAAAACAATATGACTCTGCGTAAAATCGCAGGGCTAGGAGCCCTGTTGTCCCTCGTAATGCCCAGCCTGGCTATGGCGGCAGACGAAGTGGCGGCCCCAGTCCTCAACTCCGGCGATACCGCCTGGATGATGACCTCGACAGCCTTGGTGCTGTTCATGACCATTCCCGGCCTTGCGCTGTTCTACGGCGGCATGGTTCGGTCGAAAAACATTCTTTCCGTGATGATGCAGTGCTTCGCCATTACCGGTCTGATCAGCGTTCTGTGGGTCATTTATGGCTACAGCATTGCGTTCGACACCACCGGCATGGAGCAGGGCGTCGTCAACTTCAACTCGTTCTTTGGCGGCATGGGCAAGGCGTTCCTCGCCGGTGTCACTCCATCGAGCCTGACCGGGCCTGCGGCGTTGTTCCCTGAGGCGGTGTTCATCACCTTCCAGATGACTTTCGCCATCATCACCCCGGCGCTGATCGTCGGTGCCTTCGCCGAGCGGATGAAGTTCTCCGCCATGCTGATCTTCATGGGCATCTGGTTCACCCTGGTCTACGCGCCGATTGCGCACATGGTCTGGTCCGGTAACGGCGGCCTGATGTGGGACTGGGGCGTGCTGGACTTCGCCGGCGGCACCGTGGTGCATATCAACGCCGGTGTGGCCGGTCTGATTGCCTGCCTGGTGCTCGGCAAGCGTAAAGGCTTCCCGACCACCCCGATGGCTCCGCACAACCTCGGTTACACCCTGATGGGCGCCGCGATGCTGTGGATCGGCTGGTTCGGTTTCAACGCCGGTTCCGCTGCTGCCGCCAACGGCACGGCCGGTATGGCCATGCTGGTGACTCAGATCGCTACCGCTGCCGCAGCCCTCGGCTGGATGTTCGCTGAGTGGGTGACTCACGGTAAGCCAAGCGCACTGGGTATCGCTTCAGGCGTGGTAGCTGGTCTGGTCGCTATTACTCCGGCAGCGGGCACAGTCGGTCCGATGGGCGCTCTGGTGATCGGTCTGTCGGCTGGCGTGGTGTGCTTCTTCTGCGCCACCACCCTCAAGCGCAAGCTGGGTTACGACGACTCCCTGGATGCCTTCGGCGTGCACGGTATCGGCGGTATCCTCGGCGCGATCCTGACCGGTGTGTTCGCGGCACCGTCGCTGGGCGGCTTCGGCACTGTCACCGACATCGCTGCTCAAGTCTGGATTCAGTGCAAAGGTGTTGGCTTCACGGTGATCTACACTGCGATCGTTACCTTCATCATTCTCAAGGTGCTGGATGCCGTCATGGGTCTGCGTATCACCGAAGAGGAAGAAGCGGTCGGCATCGATCTGGCGCTACATAACGAGCGCGGTTACAACTTGTAAGGTCGCGAGAAAAAAATTGCCCGGCTTGCCGGGCATTTTTTTGTCTGGTTTTTGTCAGTAGTGGAACAGCTGAAAGGTTTTTTTTCGCTACTTTCCGGCGTGTTCATGACGGCTATTTTTCCTGGGCCAATGGCTTGCAGCATTGCAGGAGTATTAGGCACTTTGTTTTTTCCCTGAGCACGCTAGAATGCGCGCCGAACGTGCGGAGAACTGTAGGTGGCGACAGACTCTGATTACCCTGCGGGCAAGGCCTCGGGGCTTTCATCTGGTAACACTCGCCGGCGCACGTCAAGGCCAGCTTGCCAGGCTGTCAGTTGAGTTTGCCGGTCACGGCAGGTCGACTGGCGCTGGGTAGCTGGCAAGGTGTTTATCTGGGCGAGTATCGTGATCAGGGCGGTGCTCGTAGAGTCCTCGTCACCTTGCACGGTGATGGGGCATAAGCCGCTGGTGACCAGCGGACAATGATTTTTTTCCAGCAGCCTTCGACAGTTGGCGAAGCTGGGCTATAACTAATCTGCTTTTCGCAAGTCATGAGGTAGAACATGAGCGACGATGATCTGGAAAACGACGACCTCGAAACAGGTGACGAAGACGAGACCGAAGAAGGTCTTGAAACGGCGGCCGAAGACGTAGCTGACGACGACGGCGGCGATGCACCTGCCCCTACCGCTAAAGGCAAGGCCAAGGCGGCTATTTCAGTCGATGAGCTGCCGAGTGTCGAAGCCAAGAACAAAGAGCGTGATGCTCTGGCGCGCGCTATGGAAGAGTTCCTTGCCAAAGGCGGTAAGGTGCAGGAAGTCGAGGCCAACGTGGTGGCTGACCCACCAAAGAAGCCTGACAACAAGTACGGCAGCCGGCCTATCTAAGGGCCTGCTACGTGCTTGCTGAAAAAGCCCGCCGTCGCTGCGGGCTTTTTCATGGGTGTAAGGAAATGGAACGTCGAACGCAATACCTGTGGCGAGGGAGCTTGCTCCCGCTCGGCTGCGCAGCAGTCGTAAAATCGACTGGCGGGTTCTATCTGGAGAATCGCGTTGGCTGGTTTTAGGACTGCTTCGCAGTCCAGCGGGAGCAAGCTCCCTCGCCACAAAAGCGGTTCTCAGGTAGTCAGGACGCTGTGTTCCACCGCGCCAACAACTCAGGCAACTCCGTCAAACTGCGAATCTCGGCATCCGGCTGTTTCTCGGCTTCCCAGATCTTGCTGCCCGGGTTGAACCAGATCGCCCGCAACCCTGCCTGCTGTGCCCCGGCAATATCATCCCCTGGGTGATCGCCGATGTGCACGGCGGTTTGCGCTGTTGCTTCACCACGTTGCAACGCTTCGTGGAACAGCCGCGAATCCGGCTTGGCAATGCCGATGTCTTCTGCGCAAAGGGCAAACTTGAAGTAGTCCGCAAGGCCCAGCCGGCGCACGTCGGCATTGCCGTTGGTGACCACCCCCAGCGTGTAGTGCCTGGCGAGAACTTCAAGAGTCGGCTGCACCTCGGGAAAGATCTCGAGCTGATGCCGCGCATGCAGAAACACTTCAAAACCCTGATCGGCCAGCTCCGACGCTTGCTGATGGGTGTACCCGGACTCCTCCAGCGCATGGAACAGCACCCTGCGCCGCAAGGCACTGATCCGGTGTTTGAGGCCCGGCTCGTTACCCAGCACTCGCTCACGGATCGCCCAGAGGTGTTCGACAGGTACGCCGCCGAGGTCCGGCGCATGTTGCACCAGCCACTCGCGCAGCACCGCTTCCGCGCTGACGATGACCGGGGCGGTGTCCCACAGGGTGTCGTCGAGGTCGAAAGTGATCAGTTTGATCGTCATTACTCACCGCCTTTGTTGCGTTTGGCCCGAGGATGGGCGCTATCGTAGACCGACGCCAAATGCTGGAAATCCAGATGAGTGTAAATCTGCGTGGTCTTGATGTCCGAGTGGCCGAGCAACTCCTGCACGGCGCGCAGGTCCTGGGAGGACTCCAACAGGTGACTGGCGAAGGAGTGCCGAAGCATGTGCGGATGCAGATTCTGTCCCAGCTCGCGCTCACCGGCGGCCTTCACCCGCAACTGAATCGCCCGCGGACCTAAACGTCGGCCTTGCTGGCTGACAAACACTGCGTCGTCTACCGGGTTGGTCAGGGCGCGGAGCGGCAACCACAGCTGTAATGCCTCCCGAGCCTTCTTGCCGACTGGCAGAACCCGGGTCTTGCTGCCTTTGCCAAGGACTTGAACCAGGCCGTCCGCCAGATCGAGCTGATCGAGGTTGAGCCCGGTCAGCTCGGAGAGACGCAGGCCGGAGGAGTAGAACAGCTCCAGAATCGCCTGGTCACGATGAGCCAGAAAGTCGTCCTCGACCGCGCCGTCGAGCAGTTGCAGCGCGCGGTCGGTATCGAGGGTCTTGGGTAGCCGGCGTTCGCCCTTGGGCGGTGCCAGACCGTTGGCCGGGTCGTGGTCGCAGAGGCCTTCGCGATTCAGGTAGTGATAGAGACCGCGAACCGCTGAAAGCAGCCGCGCCAGGCTGCGAGAGGATTGCCCCTGTTGATGCAGACGGGCGATCAGGCTGCGCAGGCGCTGAATATCCAGCATGGGCCAGCTGGATATCTGCTGTTTTTCGCAGTACCCCAGCACTTTGTTCAAGTCGCGGCGGTAGGCTTGCAGCGTATGGGGTGACACTTGGCGCTCACTGCGCAGGTGAGCGCAGTAGGCGTCCAGTTGTCGTTCCACGGTTAGCGTACCGCGCGTAGGGAGTTGTGGATGCGCGGCAGGACGCGGCCCATGACTTCGGCGATGTAGCTGAGAAACAGTGTGCCCACCGAGCTTTTGTAGTGCTGCGGATCGCGGCTGGCAATGGCCAGAACGCCGTGCAAGCCTTGGTGGCTGAGGGCGACGACGGCCGTGGAGCCAATTTGCTTGCGCTGTTCTTCGCCAAACAGGAAGTCCAGCTCGTGCTCACGCAAACTGCCGCTGACGGTTTTGCCTTCCGACAACAAGCCGCCGATGGCTTGCTGCGCTTCGGCGCTGGTGACCCAGCGGCCGACCGGGAGGGCGGTGTCACTGAACAGAATCAGGCTGACAAAAGGCACCTGAAAGTCCTGGCGCAGACTGTCTTCGACACTGATTACCACGTCTTCCAGGCTGCTGGCGTCCATGAGCGCGAGAACCAGCCGACGGGTCTTGTCGAACAGCCGGTCATTGTCGCGAGCGACGTCCATCAGTTGCGAGAGGCGATGCCGCATCTCGATATTGCGTTCGCGCAGCATTTTCAGCTGACGCTCGACCAGGGAAATGGTGTCGCCGCGCTGATGGGGGATGCGTAATGCCGGGAGCAGTTCTTCGTGCTCGATGAAGAAGTCCGGATGAGCCTCCAGGTACGCGGCAATTGCCGCCGCCTCAAGGCTTCCGCAAGGCGATTCGTCGGGCAGTTGGGCTGGAACCTGAGGCTGATCGGTCATGGATTTCGCTCACTCATAGACGCACCTGTCCTTCGTATACACGCACTGCCGGGCCGGTCATCATCACCGGTTGGCCGGGGCCGGCCCATTCAATGGACAGGCGCCCGCCGGGCAGGTCGATCAATAGTGGCGAATCCATCCACCCCTGGCTGATCGCGGCCACTGCTGCTGCGCAGGCGCCGGTTCCGCAGGCCCGGGTTTCCCCGGTGCCGCGTTCCCAGACGCGCAACTGCGCACGCTGGCGGTCGATGACCTGGAGAAAACCGACGTTGACCCGTGCCGGGAAGCGCGGGTGGTTTTCGATTTTCGGCCCCAGTTCATGCACCGGCGCGTTGTTGATGTCGCTCACGCGCAGCACCGCGTGTGGGTTGCCCATGGACACTGCGGCCAGCTCGACGGTTTTGCCGTCCACTTCGACCGGATAGCTTACGGCCTGAACCTCGGCTTGAAATGGAATGTCAGCCGGAACCAGGCGCGGCGGGCCCATGTTGACGCCGATCTGGCCGTCGCTACGGATATCCAGTTCGATAATGCCGCTTTTGGTCTCGACCCGCAGCTGCCGTTTTGCGGTCAGGCGTTTGTCGAGCACGAAGCGGGCGAAGCAGCGTGCACCGTTGCCGCACTGTTCCACCTCGGAACCGTCGGCGTTGAAGATCCGATAACGGAAATCCACGTCCGGATTGCTCGGTGCTTCGACGATCAGCAGTTGATCAAAGCCGACGCCGGTGTGTCGGTCGCCCCATTGCATAGCGTGTTTGGGCAGAATGTGCGCGTGCTGGCTGACCAGGTCGAGGACCATGAAGTCATTGCCCAGGCCGTGCATCTTGGTAAAACGCAGCAGCATGGTTTTACTCCGGCAGCAGGCTTTCGCCAGCAAACAACTCGGCTACCGTCTCGCGGCGACGCACTTCAAAAGCCTGATCGCCATCTACCAGCACTTCGGCGCAACGGCCACGGGTGTTGTAGTTGGAGCTCATGACAAACCCGTAGGCACCGGCCGAATGCACGGCGAGCAAGTCACCTTCTTCCAGCGCCAGTTGACGATCCTTGGCGAGGAAGTCACCGGTTTCGCAGATCGGCCCGACGATGTCGTAGGCGCGAGCCTGGGTATCGCGAGGACGCACAGCCGTGACGTCCATCCAGGCTTGATACAGCGCCGGGCGGATCAGGTCGTTCATGGCCGCGTCGACGATGGCGAAGTCTTTGTGTTCGGTGTGCTTGAGGTATTCGACCTGGGTCAGCAGCACGCCGGCGTTGGCCACAATGAAGCGGCCCGGTTCGAACACCAGTGCCAGTTCGCGACCTTCCAGGCGTTCGCGCACGGCTTTGATGTAATCCCCGGCCAGCGGCGGCTCTTCATCGCGATAACGCACGCCGAGGCCGCCACCGAGATCGATGTGGCGCAGGTAAATCCCGCAATCGCCGAGACGGTCGACCAGGGCCAGCAGGCGGTCGAGGGCGTCGAGGAAGGGCGCAAGAGTGGTCAGTTGCGAGCCGATATGGCAATCGACGCCGACCACTTCCAGGTTTGGCAATTGCGCGGCGCGGATATACACGTCTTCGGCGTCGGCAATGGCGATGCCGAACTTGTTCTCTTTCAAACCGGTAGAGATGTATGGATGGGTACCGGCATCGACGTCCGGGTTGACCCGCAGCGAGACCGGCGCGCGAACGCCCAGCTCGGCGGCCACCACTTGCAGGCGCTCCAGCTCATCGGTGGACTCGACGTTGAAGCAGTGCACGCCGACTTCCAGCGCGCGACGCATGTCGTCACGGGTCTTGCCGACACCGGAGAAGACGATCTTGTCAGCCTGGCCGCCAGCGGCCAGAACACGTTCCAGCTCGCCACGGGAGACGATGTCGAAACCAGCGCCCAAGCGCGCCAGGACATTCAGTACACCCAGGTTGGAGTTGGCCTTGACCGCAAAGCAGACCAGGTGCGGCATACCCTTCAGGGCGTTGGCGAAAGCCAGGTATTGCGCTTCGATGTGCGCACAGGAGTAGACGTAGGTCGGTGTGCCAAAGCGCTCGGCGATGGCGGACAGGGCTACACCTTCCGCGAACAGCTCACCGTCACGGTAGTTAAAAGCGTCCATGGTGTTCCCTTAGTAGGTGTCTTGCTTGTGCGACTTGGATTGCGACTTGGCCTGGTCTTCAGGAGATTTGCTGTCATCGGGAAGATACAGCGGACCTTTTTGACCACAGGCAGCAACAAGGCAGGCAACCGCGACGAGCGCAGCAAGGGAAGAGATCAGGCGCTTCATGGCGAAATCCTTGAAAATGCATTAATTGCGCCGGAGTATACCGGCCACCCGGCAGCTTGCCTATGTGGGCGGCTGGCCGTCCGGCGGGGTGTGTGACGTGCTTCGGCGGATAATTTCTGCCACTGGCGGGCGCTTGATCGGTATCCTTTGCATTCGCCCGGACGCGCCCGTATCTTGCGGCGCTTGAGCGTGAGTAGACACTTTTAGAGGTTCCTGCAATGAGTTTGACTGAAGCCCGTTTCCACGACCTGGTCGATGCCACCCAACAGACGCTGGAAGATATTTTCGATGAGAGCGAACTGGATGTTGACCTGGAGAGCTCGGCCGGTGTGCTCACCGTTGAGTTCGAAAATGGCAGCCAGGTGATCTTCAGCCGACAGGAACCCTTGCGTCAGCTGTGGCTGGCTGCGCGCTCCGGTGGTTTCCACTTCGACTACGACGAAGAAAGCGAGCGCTGGATGTGCGACAAGAGCGAAGAACAGCTCGGCGAAATGCTGCAGCGCATCGTGCTTGAGCAGGCCGATGTGGAACTCGATTTCGAAGGTCTCTGAAGCCGTGACGCAATCCGCTCCAGTGCGTCCCGCCAAACCGCTGTACAGCAACGTCAGCCCGGCCGTGCCTTCACCGTGCATCAGTTTGTGCCGGCTGGATGAGCAGAAAGTCTGTCTCGGTTGCTTTCGCCACGTCGAAGACATCCGCGAGTGGCGCTCGGCCGACGACGAGCGGCGGCAGGTGATTTGCGCGCAGGCCGCGCAACGCAAGGCTTGCGTCTGACAAATCCTCGGGCTGAGGTGGCTCGTGTGGGAGCGGGCTTGCCCGCGAAGAACGATAACGCGCAATGCCTGAAAAGCCGCGGTATCCGCTTCGCGGGCAAGCCCGCTCCCACAGGGCCCGCGTCGCACTGGCTTGTATATTTATTGAGCTGTGATAGTGTCCGGGTACGCCTCAACTCATCGAGGCCCGTGAAAACCCCGCCTTTTTCTGGCGGGGTTTTGCTTTTTTGTGCAGAAGAAAAGGAGTCTGCCTGAATCATGAGCACTGCACCTTCCATCATCCTTACCCGCCTGGATGTTCAACGTCTGGAGCGCCTGATCGACAGCCTGGATGACACGCTGCCGGGCGTCGTCGCGCTGCAAGCCGAGCTGGATCGCGCCGAAACCCTGGTGAGTCACGATGAAGTCCCGGCGGATGTCGTGACCATGAATTCCCGTGTGCACTGCCGTGAAGAAAGCAGCGGCAAGGACTACCACCTGACCCTGGTTTATCCACAGGACGCGAATGCTGACGAGGGCAAGATCTCGATTCTCGCACCGGTAGGCAGTGCATTGCTCGGCCTGAAGGTCGGCCAACACATCGACTGGCCGGCACCGGGTGGCAAGACCCTGAAACTGACCCTGCTGGAAGTCGAATCGCAGCCTGCCAATGGCGGCGACTGCTCATTCTGATAGCACCTCAGACCTGCTCGAGTGCCTCGTTCAATGCACGCTCCAGGTCAGCCTTGTACCGCAGGTAAAGATTGCTTGGGCTCTGAACATCACCGAGCAGGCCGGACAGGTCCAGATCGGTGATGTAGCAGCGGTAAAGCTCAACCTCGCGACGCTGCCCGACGATTTCCCGGGCGACCACGGTAAACAACTGGTCGCCATATTCCAGTTCGCAAAACTCTCGCTGATTGCAATACAGGGTGACCTGCACCTGCCCGCGTGCGGCTTTGCCGATAATCGCCTGAACGTCATAGAACGGCTTGTTCACCGGCGTTTGTGGCGCAGGTCGCGGCTCGACCCGCCGAGCGCGCCCTGTGCCTGCCGGCAGCACCTGGTAATACAGGGTCTCCAGGCTCGCCATAGGCCGGGCGGCATCCAGCGGCAGCAACGCATCGCGACGATACAGAATTGACTGCAGGAAGCGTTGCAGCGGCACCAGCAGGCTTTGCTCATCATGATAGGGCAGGCGCTGCTGCCAAAGCGCGTTGAACTCATCCAGCACGTACAGCTCGGCCTGGGACTCGTTGAGCCGGTAGAACACCTGAATGCATTCGGGCTGACCCATGGGCAGGATCAGCGCCAGATCGTGATCCTCCAGCGCCATCGGGTCGAGATGCAGCGGGCTGTAGTGCGCCTGTTCTTCGGCGAGATAATCGAGCAGCGCCGGGAGACTGGTCAGGGCGACATGATTGACCTGGCCGGGGATCAGTTCCAGCACGTGATAATGCTGCTGCACCTGAATCAGGTAACGATGGTTGAGCTTGCTGAGCAGCAGGTTCTGCGCGGTGTCGAAAATTCCCTCGACTCGCCGGGCGATGAACCGGGCGCGGTTATGGCAAAAGCAGCGGACCTGCAAGCGTGGCTGCTGCGATCCGCCCGGCAGGTTGTTGAGGTAATCGCGCAGGCAGTCGAGCAGTGCGTGGGCGCCGTCGTAACGGCTGACCAGCACCTCGTGCCAGCTGTTGAGCGTGACCTGATCGAGGGTCAGCACCAGGTTCTCCCGAACCCCGGCGTAACTCAGTGAGTCCGTGCGCTCGGTGGTCATAAGGATATTCAGGTCGCGATGATGCTTGAGCGGATCGATCCCGACATTCACCAGAATCAGCACTTCGCTCGGCACGCTGGCGTGCAGCAACTGTTCTTCGTCGACGCTGGTCAGCGGTAAAGCGATGGTCTGTTGCAGGCTGCCCAACAGGTTGAACAGCTCGAATTCGCTCAAGTCGCTGCTGCCGGGGTGCAGTGCGAGTCGGGTGCTGCTGTCGATCACGCCATTGCGATGACACCAGGTCAGCAATTCCAACAGCCCACGATTGCGTTTGATGGGCGCGAAATGTTCCCACTCGAGGGCGTTCAGGCTGCCGTTGTACAAACTCCAGTGGGTTTGCCCGGGCTCTTTGCGGTTGGGCGATTGCACCAGCGTCAGGGTGTCTTCGGCCAGGTCTGGAGCAATGCCGGGATTGATGAACTCGATCTTGTCGGCCTTGCGCTCGAAGGCTGCATACAGCCGCCGGCCAAGAATATTGAGATCTCGCTTATTGATCAGGCTGACGGTTTGTTCGGTGCGGGCGAACTGGGTCAGAAAGCGATAGCTGTAGTTCAGCTCGTTAACCAGTGCCCGGCGCTCGGCGCTGACCTGGCGGACTTTCCATTGGCTGCGACTGTCGAGCATCGCCAGTTGGCGTTGATCCCAGCCCCATTCGTCGGCCAGGCGCTCAAGCAACAGACGCTGCCAGCTTTTGTTGCGCTGGGCGGCGTTGCCGGTGAGTTTGCGGTTGACCTTCAGGTACAGGCTGCGGCGTACCAGTTCCAGGCGTTCCGGCTCGCCGCGAGCTTTGAGATACTCCTCGATGCGACGATAGACCACGATGTAGGGGTCCAGCTCATCCAGGTCCAGGTGATTGGCGAACACGGCTTGCTTGAAGCGCAGGCTCAGGCACTCGACCTTGGGATGCTCGCTGGCGTAGACCTCGGTCAGCAACAGCTTGAGCACGGATTTGTAGGGCGATTCGATGCCCTTGTACAACTGCCAGAGCCCGGCACCGATGAACTCGCCCGGCGGAATGTGTGCCAGGTGGCCAAGATCAAGGGTTTCATCGGCGCGAATAAAGCGTTTCGACAGCAGCGTATGGGTGTATTGGTCGTAGTGCTGTTCTTCGTACACCGGCACCAGCCACCACAGCGGTGTACGCCCGGCCAGCCAGATGGCGGTGCGGTAGAACTCGTCCAGCAGCAAATAGTGCTGGGTGGTGCCGCAGTCGTCCGAGCTCAATTGAGTATCGCGTTCGCCGCGCACGAAGCGGCTCGGGTCGATCAGGAAAAAGTGTGCCTCGGCGCCCTGGCTGGCGGCCCAGATTTCCAGCAGCTGGCATTTCCTGCGCAGCTCGGCGAGTTCGTTTTCGCTCAGGTCCGGTGCGTGGCAGACCCACATATCCATATCGCTTTGATCGGCCTGGGCCAGAGTGCCCAGGCTGCCCATCAGAAACAGGCCATGAATCGGCCGCGGCGGATTACCGTGGCGAGCTTTGTAGGAGAAAGAGCGGGTAAGACGCTGAGCTTCGGCGAGCGCTTGCGGGTCTGGCTCGAAATTCGATAGCCCGGCGGGTGTGCTGCCGCAAACATAGCCCGGTAACAGTGGATGGTTGACGTGAAAGAACAGCGGCAACAAGGTCAGAACCACTTGCTGGCGTGGCGACAACCCTTCCAATGCACGGGCCATGCGGCCCTCGTTGAGCTTCAGGAAACGCGCACGCAGTTGGCTGAGAACCTTGCGATCGATTCCCTCGTCCAGATCGGGGCGGATTTCATGGGTGCGGGTCATTTCAAACTCAAACCGGCTCGCGGAGCTCGAAGGTGGGAGGTCTCGGGACGGTGTGCAGTTTACAACCTCAAGGCGTCGACCTTGTAAGTTGAATTTTATTTTTTGGCGTCAGATTTTTATCGTGTGGCGATAGTGTGCCCGCGGAATCCGTTATAGGGATCCCGTGGGCGATGCGCTGGTCTTTATACGGTTTCTTGAACGGTCAGGATGGTCAGCAATGTTTGCACATGCTGAGCGGCGTCCCGACCCAGGCTGGTCAGATAACCACCATCGTTTTGGGTGATCAGTTCTTTGTCGAACAGTCGTTGGGCAGCAGCGATGGCTTTCGGGGCAGCGGTCTGATGAATTTTCAGGCCTTCCTGGGAACTGTCCAGGTTGAAGAGTGCAAGGATTTCCAGTTCGGCAACCAACTCAGGGGTAAGCGACATAAGGACTCCAGACTTTCTAGGAATTAGACGGTAGCGCTCCTAAGGTGACCGCACTTGTGCGAGCTGTCCAGTGTTCGCTGAGCGCTTTTTTGGCCCGGGGGGAGGTTGTCATGGTAACTGTGGCGAGGGAGCTTGCTCCCGCTCGGGTGCGCAGCAGCCGTAAACCAGTGCACTCGGTACATCTGAAAGAAAGAAGTTGCAGGAGTTAGGGCCGCTTCGCGACCCAGCGGGAGCAAGCTCCCTCGCCACAAAAAGCGCGCTCGACAAGGGGGGGCTTACTTCTTCTCTGGCGGCAGCTCTGGCAGGGCACGCAACGCAGCCTCGTACCACTCGGTATTGAATGGCCGGTCTTCTTCGAGGATCGCATCGATCTCGACGGCCAGTACATGGGCCATCAGTTGCAGGATTTCTTCACGCTCGTAGCCGACCAGGGTCAGTTTGTTGAGGGTCGCCTTGGCTGCTGGCGGGTTGTCGCTTTCGATCTGGTTCTCGATCGCTTCGATCAAGGTGGTTTCGGTGAAGTCTTCTTCGTCGTTGTCGTCTTTGTTGGTGCCGGGGGTTGGCTCGCTCATGGCAGGCTCCTCAAGGAAAGGCGGCCAGTTTAACTGCATTCAGCGCTTTGATGCTGCTGGCCAGATTTCAGTGGAGGTTCTATAACAAGTGCTGCCAACCCCTGCACGGCCTGGAGGCTTTGTGATGCTCAAGCTTTATGGATTTTCAGTCAGCAACTACTACAACATGGTCAAGCTGGCGTTGCTGGAGAAGGGACTGCCGTTTGAAGAAGTGCCGTTTTATCCCGATCAAAGCCCGGAAGCGCTCGCCATCAGCCCGCGGGGGAAAGTCCCGGTGCTGGGTGTCGAGCAAGGTTTCATCAATGAAACCAGCGTGATCCTCGAATACATCGAACAAACCCAGCCGGGCCCGGCGCTGCTGCCGAGTGAGCCCTTTCAGCGAGCTCAGGTGCTGGCGCTGGCCAGGGAAATCGAGCTGTACATCGAGTTGCCCGCCCGAGCGTGTTTTGCCGAGGCGTTCTTTGGCATGTCGGTGCCTGAGGCGATCAAGGAAAAGGCCAAGGCGGAGCTATTTCAGGGATTTGCTTCGCTGGGTCGACATGGCAAGTTCGCGCCGTATGTAGCGGGTGACAGTTTGAGCGTGGCGGATCTGTATTTTCTCTACAGCGTCAGCCTGGCCTGTGCCGTCGGCAAAAAACTGTTCGATATGGATTTTCTGGCTGATTTGCCGGCAGCCAGGGCGCTGCTCGAGCGTTTGGAGCGGACGCCGCATGCACTGCGAATTGCAGCAGACAAGGACGCGGCGATGCCGCAGTTTCTGGCGATGATCAGCGCCAGGAAGTAAATTTTGTAGCGCCTTCCAGGATGCATTCGCGGGCAAGCCCGCTCCCACAGGTTTTTGGCTGGCCACAGATTTGTGGCCAGCCAATATCGAGTGTGGGAGCGGGCTTGCTCCGGGCGGCGTTCCGACGAAGCTTTTGGCGGTTTAGCGGCTGGCGAGCAACGCCTGGCCGCGAACCACGGCAGCCTTGACCTGATTCGGCGCGGTGCCGCCGATATGGTCGCGCGCATTGACCGAGCCTTCCAGGGTCAACACGGCAAACACGTCCTGCTCGATCTGGTCGCTGAACTTGCGCAGTTCTTCCAGACTCATTTCCGCCAGATCCTTACCGCTTTCCACGCCGTATTTAACCGCGTGGCCGACGATTTCGTGGCAGTCACGGAAGGGCAGGCCGCGGCGCACCAGATAGTCAGCGAGGTCGGTAGCGGTGGAGAAACCGCGCAGCGCCGCTTCACGCATGATTGCGTGTTTGGGTTTGATGGCCGGGATCATGTCGGCAAAAGCCCGCAGCGAATCGCGCAGCGTATCGGCGGCGTCGAACAGCGGTTCCTTGTCTTCCTGGTTGTCCTTGTTGTAAGCCAGAGGCTGGCCTTTCATCAACGTCAGCAGACCCATCAGCGCGCCGAACACCCGGCCGCTCTTGCCGCGAACCAGTTCAGGTACATCAGGGTTTTTCTTTTGCGGCATGATCGAGCTGCCGGTGCAGAAGCGATCAGGCAAATCGATGAACTGGAATTGCGCGCTGGTCCACAGCACCAGCTCCTCGGAGAAGCGCGACAAGTGCATCATCGCGATGCTCGCGGCCGAGCAGAACTCGATGGCGAAGTCGCGATCGGAAACGTTGTCCAGCGAGTTACCACCGACAGCGTCGAAGCCCAACAGCTGGGCCGTGTATTCGCGGTCGATCGGGTAAGTGGTGCCGGCCAGTGCGGCGCTGCCCAATGGCATGCGGTTGGTGCGTTTGCGGCAATCCACCAGGCGCTCGTAGTCACGGCTGAGCATTTCGAACCAGGCCAGCATGTGGTGTCCGAAGGTCACCGGCTGCGCGGTTTGCAGGTGAGTGAAACCGGGCATGATGCTGCCGGCTTCACGCTCGGCCTGTTCCAGCAGGCCTTTTTGCAGGCGGGTGATTTGCGCCAGGATCAGGTCGATCTCATCACGCAGCCAGAGACGGATATCGGTCGCTACCTGATCGTTACGGCTACGACCGGTATGCAGTTTCTTGCCGGTGACGCCGATGCGGTCAGTCAGGCGGGCTTCGATGTTCATGTGCACATCTTCGAGGTCGATGCGCCAGTCGAACGTACCGGCTTCGATTTCGCTCTGGATGGTCTTCAGGCCATCGATGATGCTGTCGCGCTCGATATCGGTCAGGACGCCGACCTTGGCCAGCATCGTGGCGTGGGCGATCGAGCCCATGATGTCGTGGCGATAGAGACGCTGGTCGAAAGTGACCGAGGCGGTGAAGCGGGCGACGAAGGCGTCGACGGGTTCACTGAAGCGGCCGCCCCAGGACTGATTGGTCTTGTCAGTGCTCATGAATTCGCTCGTGATCTGCTGAAGGAAGATGGCGTGAAAAGCTGCCGCGGATAATAACAGGGTTGCCAAGCCTGTCGTTGACACTGGTCGGCAGGTTTTTTATTTCTTGCGCAGACACCGGATGCCTTGCAATGGACCTCTTGCGCGCAGAGAGTAGGTTCGTGGCATATTGCCAGCTCAGGCGAAGATACGCGTCTGGTCAGGCAGGCGGAGCGAGGCTTTTACGATCGGTTCCGGGGCCCGAAATTCGGCTGTCCTGGTGTGATGAACGAGCGCTGACGAAACGATATTTGTCGATTGGGCAATGCCGTCTTGGCGAGCGTCTACAGTTGGACTAAAGGATCAGCGCAAATGCAGATGAATTGCCAATCCCGCAACTGATTTTGCAACCATTGCTGGAAAGCGTTCTGATCCATGGAGTCGACCCGCGAGACGATGATGTGGTCAGCGTAGAAGCCAGCTATAAAGAGGGGTGTGCGTATTGTGTATCAGCAATCCCTACGACGATGCCGCGCCAGAACGGGCTTGGAGCGGTAATCGGCGGGCACTGGTAAATATAGGTGTCCGACTCGGGGCACTTTTTGGCCCTCGCGCTAGTCTTAGCGTGGATCGCCGTGACGGATGTCACGTCACCTGTCTACGCTATCCTTGTGCGAGACTCACGCAGGAATCCAGCGCAATATGAATGTCCTGATCGTTGATGACGAACCCCTGGCCCGCGAGAGACTGAGCCGTATGGTCAGCGAACTCGAGGGTTACAGTGTCCTGGAGCCGAGCGCCACCAATGGCGAAGAGGCACTGGCCCTGATTGACAGCCTCAAACCGGATGTCGTGTTGCTCGATATCCGCATGCCCGGCCTCGACGGCTTGCAGGTTGCCGCCAGGCTGTGCGAACGCGAGACACCGCCAGCGGTGGTGTTCTGTACGGCCAATGACGAGTTTGCCCTGGAGGCTTTCCAGGTCAGTGAAATGGGCCATCTGGTCAAACCTGTACGCGCCGATCTGCTGCTTGATGCGTTGAAAAAGGCCGAGCGACCCAATCGCGTCCAGCTGGCTGCCCTGACCCGTCCGGCAGCGGAAAGCGGCAGCGGTCCGCGCAGCCATATCAGTGCACGAACCCGAAAAGGTATCGAGCTGATTCCTCTGGATCAGGTTGTCTATTTCATTGCCGACCACAAATACGTGACCCTGCGCCATGAAGGCGGCGAAGTCCTTTTGGACGAACCGCTGAAGGCCCTTGAGGACGAATTTGGCGACCGCTTTGTGCGAATCCATCGCAACGCACTGGTAGCCCGCGAGCGGATCGAGCGCTTGCAGCGCACACCCCTTGGGCATTTTCAGTTGTTTCTCAAAGGCCTCAACGGCGATGCCTTGATCGTCAGTCGACGTCATGTGGCCGGCGTGCGCAAAATGATGCAGCAGCTTTAGTCCGGCGCCTGCGCGCGGATCTTGAGCGCTGTCGTCGGATATGTCGGATATAGGACCAGGGAGGTCGTGCCGTTTCTGATTCAAATCAAAGCTGATTTGGCTGAGATGTTATTATCTGCCATATCTATTCAGTACGGATTGATCCATGTCCTCTCGCGAAATCCGCATCGCTACCCGCAAAAGTGCCCTGGCCTTGTGGCAGGCCGAATACGTCAAGGCTCGACTGGAAGAAGCCCATCCCGGTCTGGTCGTGACGCTGGTGCCCATGGTCAGTCGCGGCGACAAGCTGCTCGACTCACCGCTGTCGAAAATCGGTGGCAAGGGGCTGTTCGTCAAAGAGCTGGAAACCGCTCTGCTCGCACACGAAGCCGACATCGCCGTGCACTCGATGAAAGACGTGCCGATGGACTTCCCGGAAGGCCTCGGTCTGTTCTGCATCTGCGAGCGTGAAGACCCGCGGGATGCTTTCGTCTCCAATACTTGTTCCAGCCTCGATGACCTGCCCAAGGGCAGCGTGGTCGGCACTTCCAGTCTGCGTCGCCAGGCACAGTTGCTGAGCCGTCGACCTGATCTGCAGATCCGTTTCCTGCGCGGCAACGTCAACACTCGTCTGGCCAAACTGGATGCCGGTGAGTACGACGCAATCATTCTGGCGGCTGCCGGCTTGATTCGCCTGGGTTTCGAAGATCGCATCAGTTCCTCGATCAGTGTCGATGAAAGTCTGCCGGCGGGCGGGCAGGGTGCCGTCGGCATCGAATGCCGCAGCGTCGATACCGAAATTCATGCCCTGCTCGCGCCTCTGCATCATCAGGACACCGCCACTCGGGTGACGGCTGAACGTGCTCTCAATAAACACCTGAATGGCGGCTGCCAAGTGCCGATCGCCTGCTACGCCGTGCTCGAAGGCGAGCAGATCTGGTTGCGTGGCCTGGTCGGGGATCCGGGCGGTGGCCTGCTGCTGAGCGCCGAGGCCCGTGGCCCGCAAAGCGCGGCAGAGGCGCTGGGTGTGCAAGTGGCTGAAGACCTGCTGGCCCAGGGGGCCGATGCCATTCTGCGAGCGGTATACGGCGAGGCCGGCGAAGAGTGACGGGTTGGCGTCTGCTGCTGACCCGGCCGACGGATGAGTCAGCGGCGCTTGCCGCGATCCTGGCTGAAGCCGGCATTTTCAGCAGCAGCTTGCCGTTGCTGGAAATCGAGGCGCTGCCAGTCTCTGGCGCACAGCGCGCCATGATTCTCGAGCTGGACCGCTACTGTGCGGTGATCGTTGTCAGCAAACCTGCTGCCCGGCTGGGGGTGGATCTGCTCGACCAGTACTGGCCGCAGCCACCGATCCAGCGCTGGTTCAGCGTGGGCGCGGCCACTGCGCAAATTCTGTCCGATTACGGTCTTGATGTGAGCAACCCCCAGGCGGGCGATGACAGCGAAGCATTGCTTGAGCTGCCACAGTTGCGCGAGGCTATCTCGCGGCCTGACGCGCGGGTGCTGATCCTCAGGGGCGAGGGTGGACGCGAGTTGCTGGCTGAGCGTTTACGCGAGCAAGGTGCTAGTGTCGATTACCTGGAGCTCTATCGTCGCTGCCTGCCGCAGTATGTGGCGGCTGCCCTGGCGCAGCGGATTGCCGCGCAGCACCTGAACGGGTTGGTGGTCAGCAGTGGGCAGGGATTTACGCATCTGCACCAATTGGCAGGCACGGCCTGGCCTGAGTTGGCGCGGTTGCCGTTGTTTGTTCCAAGCCCTCGGGTCGCTGAGATGGCACGTGCTGCCGGGGCCGAAAAAGTTGTGGATTGTCGTGGCGCCAGTGCCGCGGCTTTGCTAACGGCGTTACGGGAGCACCCCGTGCCCGTTCTCTAACGCAAAGGATGGATACGTGAGCGAAACAACCTTGCCTAAAGATGAAGTCCAGCCAGTGCTCGACGCACCGACTGAACCTGCGACCATTGCCCCGCAACGCCGAGGCAATGGCTTGGTGATTCTGGCCTTGTTGTTGGGGGCTGCGGGTGTCGCCGCCGGTGGTTGGGGGATTTGGCAGGTGCGCAGCCTGCAAGCCAATAACCAGCAGCAGCTCGGGCAGTTGCAGGCGCTGGGCGATCAGGCTCAAGCCCTCAAACTCAGCGAACAGCGTCTGACCGCTCAGCTGGATCAATTGCCGGCCGCCGATGAACTGGAAGAGCGTCGGCGTCTGGTGGCGCAATTGCAGGGCGATCAACAGCGCTTGAGTCAGCGACTGGAAACCGTTTTGGGTGCCAGCCGCAAGGACTGGCGTCTGGCCGAAGCCGAGCACTTGCTGCGTCTGGCCAGTCTGCGCCTGTCGGCGTTGCAAGATATCAGCAGTGCCCAGGCGTTGGTGCAAGGCGCTGACGAGATCCTTCGCGAACAGAATGATCCTGGCTCCTTCGCTGCCCGTGAGCAGTTGGCAAAAAGCCTTGCGGCGCTTCGCAGTACTGAACAACCGGACCGTACCGGGCTGTTCCTGCAACTGGGTGCCTTGCGTGATCAAGTGGTCGAGCTCAGCGCGTTGGCGCCGGAGTACAAGGTCCGTGGCGAGTCGCTGTCGGGCCTGACGGCCGATGGCGATGGCGCCAGTCGCTGGGCGCAATGGTGGGATGAAATCTCGCGTTATTTCCGCATCGATTTCAACGCCGACAAAAACATTCGGCCACTGTTGGCGGGGCAAGGTCTGACCCAGGTGCGACTGGCCCTCAGCCTGGCGCTCGAGCAGGCGCAGTGGGCTGCGCTGAACGGGCAGGCAGCGGTTTATGCCCAGGCATTGGCTGAGGCGCGGGATGTTCTCAAGAGCAACTTCAACCAGGACAACCCACAAAGCAAAGTGATGCTTGAGCGTATCACCGAGCTGAGCAAGCAGCCGGTTACGGTGATCACCCCTGATCTGACGACGACCTTGAGCACGGTCCAGGCTTACCTGGCGCGTCGGAATGTGAGTGCCGAGGAATCGGTTAAAACTTCCGCCAAGCCTGCTGCGAACACTGCGCAGGAGACCAGCCCATGAAACGCATCTACGTGATTCTGTTTGTGCTCATCGCCGCTGCAGCGTTGCTGGGACTGGCGATCGCCGAGCACGCAGGCTATGTCCTGATTGCGTACAAGAACTTCCGCTATGAGTCGAGTGTGTGGGCGACCCTGGCTCTGCTGGCGGTTCTCTGGCTAGTGGTCTGGGGGGTGAAGGCGCTGATCGAACTGGTGACGACGTCCGGTGGCGTGGTCAATCCATGGTCACGGCGCAACCGCAGTCGCCGTGTGCAACTGGCGATCGAGCACGGTCAAATGGACCTCGCTGAAGGTCGCTGGGCCAGTGCTCAGCGGCACTTGCAGCGGGCGGCCGAAGCCGAACGTCAGCCGTTGCTGTACTACCTCGGCGCTGCACGAGCGGCAAACGAGCAGGGCCTTTATGACGAAAGCGACAGCCTGCTTGAGCGGGCTCTTGAGCGCCAGCCTCAGGCCGAGCTGGCGATTGCCTTGAGCCACGCCCAGCTGCAGACCGATCGCAATGATACCGAAGGCGCACTCGTTACACTGCAAGCCATGCATGAGCGCCATCCGCATAGCGTTCAAGTCCTGCGCCAGTTGCAGCGTTTGCATCAGCAGCGCGGTGATTGGTCGGCGGTGATCCGTCTGTTGCCAGAGTTGCGTAAAGACAAGATCCTGCCGCCCGGTGAACTGACCGAGCTGGAACGCAGAGCCTGGGGTGAAAATCTCACTTTGGCTGCGCGCCGGGAAGAAGATGGGACGGTCGGGTTGCAGTCGCTAAATCGTGCCTGGCAGCAACTGACTTCCGCTCAGCGCCAGGAACCGCAACTGGTGCTTGCCTACGCCGAACAGCTGCGTCAACTGGGCGCAGAGGTCGAGGCCGAAGAGATTCTGCGGGCTGCTCTCAAGCGCAAATATGACAGTCATCTGGCCCGGCTCTACGGATTGCTTCGAGGCAGTGACCCTGCGCGGCAATTGCACATCGCCGAGGGTTGGTTGAAAGAACATCCGGCGGATCCGGGCTTGCTGCTGACGCTTGGTCGCCTGTGCCTGCAGAGCAGTTTGTGGGGAAAGGCGCGTGACTATCTGGAGAGCAGCTTGCGTCTGCAGCGCAACCCGGAGGCCTGTGCCGAGCTCGCGCGGTTGCTGGCTCAATTGGGTGACACCGAGCGCAGCAATCAGCTCTTTCAGGAAGGGCTGGTGCTGTTGGACGAGCGTTTGCTGGCTTCACCTCTGCCAGTACCGGCCCAGGTGTAAAGCGCGCCACGGAGGGTCGGTTCTTCCGCCAGGATGGGGCCGACCTCAGACGCGACAGAATTTTCTACCCATGGCTGTCCGCAGTGGCAGCGTCTTACACGGGACTACGCCTGATCGCCTCTCTTCTGTCGGGAATTCCTTACAGTCTGGAGGAAGTGTCCGCCAAGGCCCGCCTTGAAAGGGCTGAGCGCTTTCCTCTACCGTAACTGCCTGTCCCTTCTGTTACGGAAGCCATGCTTTTGGCCCACTCACGTTCCTTGTTCTTCATGGCTTTCATCGCAGGAGCTTTGGCCTTGGGCGCTTCGCTGTACCTGGAATATGCGGTCGGGCTCAAGCCTTGCTCGTTGTGTATCGTGCAGCGATTCTTTCTGATTGTGTTCACGGCCATTTGCCTGATTGCCGCCGTGCATGGGCCCCAGCGTTCGGGTTGTTACCTGTATTGGCTATTGGGCGTACTCAGTTGTCTGGGCGGAATGCTCACCGCATGGCGCCATGTCTTGCTGCAAGGTGCCCCGGCGGCGGCAAATTCGCCCGGCCTCGAGTACATGCCTGAAAACATGTCCTGGCTATCTACGTTGAAACAAGCCTTTCAGGGAGCGGCGGACTGCACACACATCCTGTGGACGCTGTTCGATATGAGCATTCCCGAATGGAGCCTGTTGTTCTTCGTCGGGATGATGATTCCGGGTATTTTTCAGTTGCTGCACCTGCTGCGTTCCACCTACCGGATGGCCGCCAGGTAACGGTCGTCGTTCTGCGATACCAGCGAAGATTAAACGCTTGTATGAACTTTATCTCCTGCGTACCTTGAAGCCGTTGTCGCGCGGGCATAATCTGGCCCGCATGTGTTATTGGAATTATGTTTCAGTGGCGCTCTGCTTGGCCGAATCTTGATCATTCAAGTCTTGCGGCGGGTGTAGGGCGGTACGACCCAGAAGGGAAGAAATCACCATGCTCGAAAGTTGTCAGAATGCTCAGGAACGCTGGGGTGGAGTGCATCTGCTGATCGATCGTTGGTTGCAGGAGCGTCACGAGCTGGTTCGGGCCTATGATGCTCTCGGCGCCAAGCCAGAAGCGCTGGGCGAGAACCGAAAACCATTGCAGGAGTTTTGCGGAACTCTGGTCGATTACGTTTCCGCCGGGCATTTCGAGATTTATGAACAGTTGACCGGCGAAGCCAAGGCGTTTGGTGACGAGCGTGGGCTGAAGCTGGCCGAGACGATTTACCCGCGCATCGATGTGATCACCGAGAAGTTGTTGGCGTTCAATGATCTCTGTGACGCTGGAAAATGCGTTGCGGAGAAATTCAAAGAGTTGGGCGGTCTGTTGCATGAGCGCTTCGAACTGGAAGATTGCCTGATCGAAGTGCTGCACACAGCTCACAAGGAAGAGGCTCCGGCTCAGGTCTGAGTATTCGCTTTCGCGACAAGGATCATCGAAACGGTGCGCTATGCGCGCCGTTTTTCGTTGGCGCGCCGTTGCTCAGCCAGTGGCGCCAAGCAACTCGATTTCGAAGATCAGCGGTGTGAAGGGCGCAATCAGGTCACCTGCTCCGTCGGCGCCGTATGCCTGGGCTGAAGGAATGACCAGGCGCCACTTCGCCCCGGTGGGCATTTGCTGCAATGCGCTGCGCCATCCGTTGATCACGCTGTCGAGACGAAACCACTGCGGTTGAGTGTTCTGATCGAACACTGTGCCGTCAGGCAGGCGACCGATATAGCGAACCTGGACACCGCCGTTTGGTCCTGCCTTTGGACCGTTGCCAGGCGTCAACTCGGTCAGCAGAATTCCATCCGCCAACTCATGAGCTCCCGACCTGGCTTTTTCGGCTGCAAGAAAACGCCGCTCCGTTTCGAGGGCAATTTCACTTTGCGGTAGCGCCGACTTCTCTGTGAGCTCAGCTTCGTGTTCGGCAAGGATTTGTTCAATTCGCTCGTCTTTGAGTGCCAATGGCTTGCCTTCGTAAGCCTGTCGCAAGCCGTCTACCAACGCTCGAATTTCAAGATCCGGAGCCTCTTGGCGCAGGCGTTCGCCGAGGCTCGCACCAAGGCTGTAAGCGAGATCGTGGGCGTCATTTCCTTTGGGTTTTTCTGCGGCTTGGGCCAAGGAAAAAAACACGCACAACGATAAAAAAAGACAACGCGACATGGGCACTCTCCGGCCTGAGATGCGAGGGATTATGCCAGTGTGAATGCGTTGATGACTGAGCAACTTTCAAGGACCTGAAGAACATTTTCAATCCGCTGCAACGTCGAGCCTTCGATACTGTCAGCATGCCCTAGCGGCGGTAGCTGCAGAGGTCTAGTATGAGCCGCAGTCACTTCAGCCAGGAGGTAAACCATGTCGGCCAATAAGAAGCCTGTAAATACTCCGTTGCACTTACTCCAACAGCTCTCGGGCAGCCTGCTCGAACATTTGGAAAACGCTTGTTCCCAAGCCTTGGCTGATGCTGAAAAATTGCTCGCCAAACTGGAAAAGCAACGCGGAAAAGCCCAGGAAAAACTGCACAAGTCGCGCACCAAATTGCAGGACGCTGCGTCGGCCGGCAAGGCCAAGGCCCAAGCCAAGGCCAAGGACGCAGCGAAGGAACTTGAAGACCTGCTCGATGCGCTGAAGGATCGTCAATCCGAAACCCGCAGCTACATTCTTCAACTCAAGCGCGATGCCCAGGAAAGCCTGAAACTGGCCCAAGGTGTTGGTCGCGTGAAAGAAGCTGTCAGCAAAGTGTTGACCCTGCGCTCCGCCAAGTCTGCCGCTGCCCCGGCGAAGAAGCCGGCGGCCAAACCGGTTGCCGCCAAGGCACCTGCAAAAGCGGCTGCCAAACCTGCCGCCAAGGCACCGGTTAAAGCTGCGAGCAAACCTGCTGCAAAACCTGCGGTGAAAAAACCAGTCGCTGCCAGCGCTGCCAAACCAGCGGCTAAATCGACTGCTGCCAAACCTGCCGGTGCCAAACCGGTTGCCAAACCTGCCGCTGCCAAACCGGTTGCCAAGCCTGCGGCTGCTAAAACCGCCGCTGCCAAACCGGCAACCAAGCCTGCCGCTGCGAAACCCGTCGCTGCTAAAGCGCCTGCCAAAGCGGCGGCAAAACCGGCAGCCAAACCTGCGGTAGCCAAAGCGGCATCCGCAGCCAAACCTGCTGCTGCAAAAGCGCCAGTCGCCAAACCGGCAGCACCAAAAGCCGCAGCCAAACCTGCCGCCAAACCGGCGGCAAAACCAGCAGTGAAAAAGCCGGTCGCCGCCGCTAAACCGGCAACGGCTCCAACTGTGGCCAAGCCAGCGACTCCGGCTCCAGCCGCATCGCCAGCGCCAACCGCGAGCACGCAAACGACCTCTCCTGCGGCAGCACCAGCAGCCTCAGCGAGCAGCACCACCCCAACCAGCGCGTCCTAAGCGCCGGTTACCGCGACGCGCAGTTCATTCAGCGCGTCGCGGTTCAGGTTGGCGGCTTGCGCCGCCAATCCTTCCAGCCAGGCGGATAAATCCTTTGCCTCGTCTTCCGGCCAATCACGCGCCGTCGTCTCCAGACGCAACAACAGTTGCCGCTCCGCTTCGAACTCCAGCGCCTTGACCTGCTCGCGCAGAATATTCAGTTGCACATCCTGGAGGGCCATCGAGCGCCATTGCGTACGCAGTTGCCGCAGTGGTTGCACGACATCGTCATGCCAGGGAGCAGCGAGCTGATGCAGTTGCTGCAAGCGTTGTGCATTGCACGCCACGCCACGCTGGCCAAGCCAGACCGCGCACAGCAGCAGGCAGACATTGGCCCCCGCCGCCTGCAGTTCCAGGCATGCGCCCTCGACTCCGGGCAGGGCGTAGGTTGTGAGGGTAAAGCTCCACAGGTCAGAGGACATGTTCCTACTCGCGCCAGTTGCGAGCGAAGCTGGTAGACTCCGCCGCCATTATGATTCGACTTCAAAGCCTAACATTACAGCGTGGTCCGCAACGTCTTCTAGAAGACGCCGAGCTGACCCTGCACGCCGGCCATAAAGCCGGCCTGATCGGTGCCAACGGCGCCGGCAAATCCAGCCTGTTCGCATTGCTTCAGGGTGAACTGACCCCTGATTCGGGCGACTGCTTCCTGCCGGCGGACTGGCGTATCGCCCACATGCGCCAGGAGGTCGACACCCTTGAGCGGGTGGCGGTCGACTACGTGCTCGATGGCGACCTGCGCCTGCGACAGGTGCAGCGAGAGCTGGCGGACGCCGAAGCGGCCCATGACGGTGCCGCTCAGGCGCGCCTGCATGCCGAACTGGACAGTGCCGACGGTTACACCGCTGACGCCCGGGCGCGCAAGCTGCTCGCAGGTCTGGGGTTCACCAACGAGCAGATGGATCGCCAGGTCGGCGATTTCTCCGGTGGCTGGCGGATGCGTCTGAATCTGGCGCAGGCATTGATGTGTCCGTCGGACCTGCTACTGCTCGACGAACCCACCAACCACCTGGACCTCGACGCCATTCTGTGGCTCGAAGACTGGCTCAAAAGCTACCCTGGCACTTTGCTGCTGATCTCCCACGACCGTGACTTCCTCGATGCCGTGGTCGACCACGTGGCCCACGTCGACCAACGCAAGATCACCCTCTATCGCGGTGGTTACAGCGCTTTTGAACGTGCCCGTGCCGAACGTCTGGCTCAGCAGCAACAAGCTTACGAGAAGCAGCAGGCGCAGCGTGCGCACATGGAAAGCTACATCGCGCGATTCAAGGCCCAGGCCACCAAGGCCCGTCAGGCTCAGAGCCGGATCAAGGCCCTGGAGCGCATGGAAGAGCTGTCCGCGGCCCACGTTGATTCGCCATTCGATTTCGTTTTCCGCGAGTCGGTAAAAATCTCCAGCCCGTTGCTCGATCTCTCCGATGCCCGTTTGGGTTACGGCGAGAAGACCGTGCTGGAAAAGGTCAAATTGCAATTGACCCCCGGCGCGCGGATCGGCCTGCTCGGCCCCAACGGTGCGGGCAAGTCGACGCTGATCAAAAACCTTTCCGGTGAACTGGAACCTTTGGCTGGCCGTCTGGTGCGCGGCGAGAACCTGGTGGTGGGCTACTTTGCCCAGCATCAGCTGGACTCGCTCGACGCCAAGGCCAGTCCGCTGCTGCATATGCAGCGTCTGGCGCCGACCGAGCGTGAGCAGACCTTGCGCGACTTCCTTGGCGGTTTCGACTTCCGTGGTGCGCGCATCGATGAGCCGGTGCTGAATTTCTCCGGCGGCGAGAAGGCTCGTCTGGCGCTGGCGTTGATCGCCTGGGGCCGTCCGAACCTGCTGCTGCTCGACGAACCAACCAACCACCTCGACCTGGAAATGCGCCTGGCGCTGACCATGGCCTTGCAGGAATTCAGTGGCGCGGTATTGGTGGTCTCCCACGATCGGCACTTGCTGAAAAGCACCACCGATGAGTTCCTGTTAGTTGCCGATGGCAAGGTTCAGGAGTTCGACGGCGACCTGGAAGACTATGCCCGCTGGCTGGTTGACTATCGTCTGCGCAATGCCCCGGTCAACAACACCCCGGTCAATGCCGACAAAACCGACAAGAAAGCCCAGCGCCAGGCTGCCGCCGCATTGCGTCAGCAATTGGCGCCGCACAAGCGCGAAGCCGACAAGCTCGAGGCCGAGTTGGGCAAGCTCCACGAAAAGCTCTCCAAAATAGAAGCCAGTCTGGGCGATAGCGCGGTCTACGAGGCCTCACGCAAGGACGAACTGCGCGATCTGCTGGCTGAACAAGCCAGGCTGAAGATTCGCGAAGCCGAACTGGAAGAGACCTGGATGGAGGCTCTGGAGCTGCTTGAAAGCATGCAGGCGGAGCTGGAGGCGCTGTCCTGATGGAAGCGCTCGATCTGCCTGTGTCTGCTGTGTGGATCGAGCCGCTATGGCTGGCAGGACAGATTCTGCTGATCCTGCTGGCCGGTTATCTGACCCAGCGCTTTGTGGCCAGATGCCTGACCCGCCTGGGCAAACGTTATCCGTTCCCGCCGCAATTTCTGATGCCGCTGCGCGGAGGTTTGCGTTGGCTGATCATGGGCAGCGCGCTGATCTTCGTGCTGGAGCGCCTGGGCGTTTCAGCGACGGTGCTCTGGACTGCGTTGTCGGGGTTTGTCGCGGTGGCCGCGGTGGCGTTCTTCGCCATGTGGAGTGTGCTTTCCAACCTGCTCTGCGCGATCCTGATCTTCACTGTCGGGCCGTTTCGGCTGGGCGATGTGGTCGAACTGGTGGACACCACCGACAAGCCTGGCGTCAAAGGCCGGGTAGTGGCGATCAATCTGCTTTACACCACGTTGATCGAGTCGGCCGAGGCCGGCACCGGCGGCGCCATGGTGCAAGTCCCCAATAGTCTGTTCTTCCAGCGCTCCGTGCGCCGCTGGCGCGGCAGTGATGTGCTGTCGTCGAGTACCAGCGAAAAACTGCCGGATAGCTGATAACGCTAGTCGGCAGGACGCCGGTCCGGCAAAAAATCGATAGTCATTCGCCAGAAGGCGCATTAGCTTAGACACCTATGACGTGTCTGAGTGAGGTGTGCGATGGTGCTTGAAACATGGCTGGCGTTTTTCGCCGCCTGCTGGGTGATCAGTCTTTCTCCCGGTGCCGGCGCCATTGCGTCGATGTCCTGTGGTTTGCAATACGGCTTCTGGCGCGGCTATTGGAACGCCTTGGGCCTGCAATTGGGCCTGGCGATGCAGATTGCGATTGTCGCTGCCGGCGTGGGTGCAATCCTCGCGGCGTCCGCCACAGCCTTCTACGCGATCAAATGGTTTGGTGTGGTCTATCTGGTCTATCTGGCGGTCAAGCAATGGCGTGCCTTGCCGAGCGATATGAGTGACGACGCGGCGATTCGGCAGATCGGCAAACCGCTGGCACTGGTGTTTCGTGGCTTTCTGGTGAACGTCAGCAACCCCAAGGCGCTGGTCTTCATGCTCGCGGTATTGCCGCAGTTCATCGACCCGCACGCGCCATTGGTGTCGCAGTACCTGATCCTTGGCGTGACCATGATCACCGTCGACTTGATTGTGATGGCGGGTTACACCGGCCTTGCTTCAAAAGTGCTGCGCCTGTTGCGCACGCCCAGGCAGCAGCGCCGCATGAATCGTACCTTTGCCGGTTTGTTTATCGGCGCCGCCGGGCTACTGGCGACCATTCGCCGCACACCGATTTAAACGCTTCACCCACAAAAAAGGCGACCTCAAGAGGTCGCCTTTTTTTATCTGATCGTTCCCACGCTCCGCGTGGGAATGCCTCTTGGGACGCTCCGCGTCCCTTCGCGGCAGTGACGCAGAGCGTCACGGGCTGCATTCCCACGCAGAGCGTGGGGAACGATCGAGGATGGGGCTTAGCGCAGAATGACTGGCGCCGTATCTCGCGGCAGGTTGTTGTGCAGCGGTGCTTGCTCCGACTGCTCGTAACCGGGGCCACCGAGCTGTTCGCTCAACTGGCGTGCCACGTCCTCACCCAGCGATTTGGACACATCGCGAACCACCCGAGGGCGGTTCAGCGAGACTTTGACATCCTGGCCATTCACCAGTTTGGTGTCTTGCCCATCGCCCATGGCGGTAAATGCCGAGGTGATTTCGAAGGTCCGGGTGTTGATCAGGCTGAAGTCGGCGACCAGGCTCAGGCCGAGAATCGCCGAATAGCTGTCGGTATTGGCCAATGCGGTAATGTCACGGGTGAAGTCGATATCCGACAGGGTGCCGAACAACACATAGTCGGCGCCCTTGTAGTGACCGGCCTTGATCCGCTTGATCACATCAAAGACGTCTTCGCTGGACTGGGCGGTGTACGGCTTACCTTGAATCAGCTGGAACATCCCGGACTTGAGAATCTCGCCCTTGATATCGCCGCTGAATTTACGCAGCTCACCCTGCTCGATATAGCTGCTGGTGGCCTCGACTTCGTTATAGCTCGACGAGCCGCTGGCGTGATAGATCCCCGCCTGGTAGTTGCTCTGCGCTGAAACGGTGTGGATGTATTCCTCCACACGCTCCTGATACGCGAGGTCGGTGACCGCGATTTTCGGGGCCGCCTGAGCGCCAAGCGCACAGGCCAGGGCCATGATGCCAATCCATGCACGCATTGCTTAACGCTCCGTGGTTTTGCGGATCTCTTTCTCGTCCATCCACTCGGCCAGACCGCTTTCGACGTCGATCAATTGCAGGCTGAATTTGTAGAAAACGTCCTTGTAATCGCTGCTGCGCTTGACGATCGAACTGATCGAACCTTCAAGACGGTATTTGGCGGCGATCATGTTGCCGGTCTTGGCCACGGTACCTTTCTTGTACAGACCACTCTGGTTTTGCAGCTTGAGCTGGTCAACCTGGCTCTGCATGGCGGTGTTGTCGCTGGCGAAACGGGCGGTGCCGGACTTCATCAGCTGAGTCTTGATGGTGGTAGTGATTTCGCGGGTATCGATGTACTCGCTGGTTTTGTTCTTCACATCGTAAACCTGTACCACCGGACGACCCTGCAGGATCCCGGACTGGGCCAGGGAGCGAGTCATGGTCTCGGCGATCATCTGCAAGTCGGTGGAGCCGAACTCGTTGGTCACCAGCTCCACAGCCTTACTGTCGCCGTAAGCGATGTTTTTACCGCCCAGAACCGGTGAGTTGTTGGCGCAACCGCTGGCCAGAAGGGCGACCACGGCGAGGAACGAAAAGCGTGCAAACATGGGAATACTCTCTAAATCCGAACGAAACGGGTGGATGACTTAAGGCGTTTTGATTTCCAGACGGAAATCCACAGCCTTTGCCAACGGGGCAATGGCCGGCAGGAAGCTGGTCTGCGAGCCGTACAGGGTCAGGCTTTTCCAGGATTCCTCTTCAGCCACCGGGAAGCCTTCCGGGCCCAGCCAGGCGAAGCGGTAGTACATCGTCTTGTTGTTGACGCTGGTGTTGCTCAACTGCACGTTGACGGTCATGAAGCCGTTTTCCCGCGCCACGCGCATGGCGCCGACCACAATGTTTTTCAGCTTGCCCATGCTCACGACTTTGCTGGCCGCGCTGCCGGGTTCCGGCGGTGGAGGGGTGGCGCACCCGGCCAGCAGGGCCAGGGCGACGACAGCAATGATTTTGAAGCGCATGAAAGACTCTCTGCTTAAGGTTGTTTGAGGCTGGCCACGGCCTGTTGATTGACCGCAGGTGTCACATGGGCGGCGATTCCGCTGGTGAACACCTGATTGCCGACTACGCGCAAGGTAATGACTTGATAGCGTTGATCTATTTTGACCATCACCTTCGAGCCGCCAAGGGCGTTGGGCAGGCTCAGCTCATGCGCGCCTTGCTTGAGGCGCAGGCGCACGACCTGGGTCGCGTCAGGCAAGGTGCGCCAGGTACGGGTATCGGCACCTTCCATCACCGCTGAGGTGATGCCCACGGCCAGACCGGCCAGCGGGTTGACGTCGTTCAACTGCTTTTGCGCAACGCCGCGGGTAACGGCACGCACGGTGGTGCGCAGAATGATCCCCGGCATGTCGTCACGCAGGGCGCGGCGGGACATGGCGGTGGTGCTGTTGAGCTGCGTCAGGTTCTGTTGCTGACCGTCCACGCCGATCTGAGTGAAGGTCGCGGTCGAGGTGTCCGGTTTGATCACCGGGAACGACAGGGGAGTGATGACCAGATTGCCACTGATCGGCAATGGCAACGGAATACGGATGGAGTCGCGGGCGGGGGCCAGGCCGCTTTGCACAACGATCAGAATGTCGCTTTCTTCGGTCCTGCCGGCCGGCTTGTCGAGGTTCAGCAGCGCCTGTTCGAGCAACGGAGTGTTGGGACGCAATTCCGCGGCTTTGCGGTAGCCCGGCGCAGCGAGGTCTCTTTCACCCAGGGCTTCATAGACGAAACCGGCCAGGTAATGGCTGAAAGCACTCTGGTAGCTGTTTTTCAGGCCGACCACTTCAGGTGCGTCGAGGCTGGCCACGGGATAGCCCTGAAGATCTTTGTATTCAGTCTTGACCCCTTGTTTCCCGGCTTCGTCTTCGCGCTTGAGGTATTCCTTGTCGCGCAGCTCGGCGATCACCGCTTCACGTTCGTGGGTCTTTTTGATTTCGGTGCGGGCACCCTCGAAGTCGTTGACGGCCAGCAGGTTCAGCGCCATCTGGGTGGTCAGCATGACTTTTTCGTAGTCATAGCCTTCGTAGCGACGGACCTTGTCGTTGACCAGAAAGCTGCCGAACTGGGACAGGTACTTGGCGGTATCGAGCTTGACCGAATCTTCCCAGGCTCCCACCACCTTATCGGCGCTTTTCCATGCGGTCTGGCTACCGGCCAAATCACCTTTGGCGCGCAACAGTTCACCTTTCTCGAAGTAATAGAGCAGGTCTTTGTCCTGGCTGCGGTTGTTCTTTTCCAGCAGGGTCAGCGCGGCATCGACATTGCCGGAGCTCAACTGCTGGTTGGTTTCCTGGAGCTCGGAGTCGTAGCTGCGAAATACCGAACAACCGGCAAGCAAGGTGACCGCACTGAGCGCGAGCGAGGTAAGGGCGCGAGATGCCATGTGGAGACTTCTTCCCTGAACGTAAACAGCCGAGCGTGCTGGTCGGGCTGGATGAACCAAATGGCAGGGAAGATGGCTAACCTGCCAATTCCTCATTAGTAGAGGAGCTTAAATACCCTTTTGGAATAACCAAGGCGCTGCATTATAGGCTGCGAGGATGGCAATGTAATGGCTTTTTAATTTCACCATTCAAAGGAGTGCCACTATTTGAGTGCCCGATGGCAAGGAGCCGTCGAGGCGTCTATCACCCGGAAATTTGTTCCAGCCATAGACATAAAAGGACGAGAACGCTTGAGTGAAACTCATTCAAAGTGAACAATGTGTTACTTCGTATTTCCAATTGAGATTCATTCATGACTGCCCCGTCCCGTTTTCTGGCCTGGCTGGTGCTGCCGGTGTTTGCGTTATGCAGTTTCAATCTGCTGGCCGACACCGTGGAAGGCGCGCCCCAGGCACTGCATTTGCTCGACTACATTGGCGCGGATTACCCGGCCACAGTCGAGGCCGGCAAGGTCATCGATGACTCCGAGTACCGTGAGCAGCTTGAGTTTCTGAGCGTTCTGCAGGGGCTGATCGTTGCCTTGCCAGCCAAGCCGGAACGGGCCGAGCTGGAGCAGGGCGTAAGCAGTTTGCGTCACGCCATCAGCCAGCGTCAGGACGGTGCGGGCGTCGCCCGTCAGGCACGGCAATTGGGCGCCAGACTGGCAGTGGCCTATGAGGTCAGCCAGGCGCCGATCATTACCCCGGATCCGACCCGCGGTGCGCCACTGTATGCCCAGCATTGCTCGGTGTGTCACGGCGATGCGGGCGCTGGCGACGGCCCGGCAGGCGTGGGACTGATGCCTCCACCGGCCAACCTGCGCGATGCGGCGCGGATGGATCGCTTGAGCCTCTACGCGATTTACAACACCCTTGGCCTGGGTATTGAAGGCACGGACATGCCGTCTTTCGCCGATCAACTGGATGACCGCCAGCGCTGGGATCTGGCGACCTGGATCGCCAGTTTCAGCGCTGACCCGGCGGCTGCGAAAAGCGAGAAAAACTTCAACCTCGCCGATCTGGCCCGTCAGACTCCAGGTGAAGTGCTGGCTGCCTCAGGCCCTGAGGCGGCGGCGACTTTCCGTGCCCAGCGCGCGCAGCCGCCGCAGGTCAAACGCGGCCCGGCGCAGTTGCTCGACTACACCGCGGCGACGCTGGACAAGAGTCTCGCAGCCTACCGCGCCGGCGATCACGAACAGGCTTACGATCTCTCGGTAGCGGCGTATCTGGAAGGCTTCGAGCTGGTCGAGAGCTCCCTGGACAACGTCGACGCCAATGTGCGCAAAGACACTGAAAAATCCCTGATGGCCTACCGTCAGTCGTTGCAGGACGGCTTGCCGGTGGCGCAAGCCGAGCAGCGCCTGGATGCTGCGAAAGCCAGGTTGAAGCAGTCTGCCGGTCTGTTGGGCAGCGATGGCCTGAGCTGGTCCTTGAGTTACATCTCCGGTTTGCTGATTCTGCTGCGTGAAGGCCTGGAAGCGATTCTGGTGCTGGCGGCGGTCCTGGCATTCCTGCGTAATACCGGCCAGCAGTCGGCGGTGCGCAGCGTCCACGTCGGCTGGGGTTTGGCGCTGATGGCCGGTCTGGTGACCTGGGCGGTGGCGGCTTACCTGATCGATGTCAGCGGCGCCCAGCGTGAATTGCTCGAAGGTGCGACGGCGTTGTTCGCCAGCGTCATGGTGCTCTGGCTGGGTGTATGGATGCACGACCGCCGCCACGCGGCTGCCTGGCAGGATTACATCAAGAGCAGCCTGGTCAGCGGCGGTGGACGGTTCGGCTTTGCGATGCTGGCGTTCTTCTCGGTTTACCGCGAGCTGTTCGAAGTGATCCTGTTCTACGAAACCCTCTGGCTGCAAGCGGGCCCGGCCGGCCACAATGCGGTGCTGGCGGGCGGTGCGACGGCGCTGGTGATGTTGATCGGCCTGGCCTGGGTGATCCTGCGCGGTTCGGCGAAGTTGCCGCTGGCGCTGTTCTTCGGAATCAACGCCGGATTGCTGTGTGCGCTGTCGGTGGTGTTTGCCGGGCATGGTGTCAAAGCCTTGCAGGAAGCCGGAGTCTTCGGCACCCGGCCGGTGCCGTTCTTTGACTTCGACTGGCTGGGGATCCACGCTGATGCGTATTCGCTGGGTGCCCAGGTCGTGGCGATTCTGGCGATCATCGTGCTTTACAGCCGTAGTCGCATGGCGGAGAAGCGGCGGGTGCAGGCTTCTTGAAGCATTCGCTGCGCTCATTTTCGCGGGCAAGCCACGCTCCCACAAGTACGGTGCAATATTTGTGGGAAGGGCCGGGCGACGTTCGCTTGCCCGCGAAGCTTTAGAGGAAAAACACAATATGCGTGTCTGGATCGATGCTGACGCCTGCCCCAAGGCGGCGAAGGATCAGGTCATCAAGTTTGCCTTGAAGCGCCAGTTCGAAGTGCTGCTGGTGGCGGGGCAGAGCCAGATCAAGCCGGGCTACGCCTGCGTAAAGCTGATCGTGGTGCCCAGCGGTCCGGATGCGGCCGATGATTATCTGGTCGAACACGCGGTGCCCGGTGAACTGGTGATTTGCAGCGATGTGCCGCTGGCCGATCGCTTGATCAAAAAGGGTGTCGCAGCCCTTGATCCGCGCGGCAAGGAGTTCGACCCACAGAACATGGGCGAGCGGCTCGCAGTGCGCAACTTGTTCACTGACCTGCGCGATCAGGGCCAGATGGGCGGCGGCCCGCCGCCCCATGGTGAACGCGAGAAGCAGGCGTTCGCCAATGCGCTGGACCGGATTCTTACGCGGTTAATGCGCTGAGCTTGAACTGGAAACGCACCCGTGGGGGCAAGCCCCAATGCTGGTAAGTTAAGAAATTTGAGCGACGAAGATCCTGTGGGAGCGTGGCTTGCCCGCGAAGAACGATGACGCGTAATGCCTGAAAAACCGCGGTGTTTTCTTCGCGGGCAAGCCCGCTCCCACAGTTCTGCGGCTTAACTTACCGGCATTGGGGCAAGCCCCCTCGCCACAAAGTCGGCTTCAAACATCGTTTTCGTGAGTCAACTCCAGCACTCGGTCCACCAGCTTGTTAATCCCCGAAGCCGCTTCACTGATTGACTGCGCGAGCATGTAGGCCGGGGTGCTGACCAGTTTGCGTGCCTTGTCTTCGATGATCTCGCTAACGGCGCATTCTTCATGGGTAGCGCCCATTTTGGTCATCGCTGCGGCTGTATCGGCATCATTGCCGATAGTGCAGGTTACGCCCGGGCCGTAGATCTTGGCGGCCAAGGCTGGCGAGATGCAGATCAACCCGACCGGTTTACCGGCTTCGGCAAAGGCTTCGGCCAGGGCCAGGACTTCCGGCTGCACGGTGCAGCCGGCGCCTTCGATCGCAAAGCTGGAGAGGTTTTTGGCCGCCCCGAAACCGCCAGGAACAATCAGCGCATCGAAGTCTTCGACGTCCGCTTCACGGATATCCTTGATGTTGCCCCGAGCGATTCGCGCCGACTCCACCAGTACATTGCGCGACTCGGGCATTTCTTCGCCGGTGAGGTGGTTGATCACATGCATTTGGGGGATATCGGGTGCGAAGCACTGCACTTGGGCACCGCGCTGATCCAGGCGCAGCAAGGTGATCACGCTTTCATGGATCTCGGCGCCGTCATACACGCCACAGCCGGAAAGTAGCACTGCGATTTTTTTGCTCATGGGTTCTTCTCCAGATTCATGGCGTTAAATGTCCACTAATTTGTCACTCGTTGCCATAGGGTTATTGCGCGACTACACCTAGTCTTTGGATAACAATTGCGATCAGGTCGCGTCATGAACTTCATCCTTTATGCAGTGCCGTTTTTCTTTGTGCTGATAGCCGTCGAGCTGTTGGCCGACCGCTGGCGTGGCGTGAATAATTATCGCCTGGCGGACGCGATCAACAGCCTCAGCACCGGGGTGTTGTCGACTACCACGGGCCTGTTGACCAAAGGCGTCGGGCTGATCTCCTATGCCTTTGCCCTGAAGCATCTGGCCGTGATCGAGCTGTCGGCCGATAGCGCCTGGGTCTGGGTGTTCGCCTTCGTCTTCTATGACTTCTGCTACTACTGGCTGCATCGCCTGGGTCATGAACGCAATATCCTCTGGGCGGCGCATTCGGTGCATCACCAAAGCGAGGACTACAACCTGTCCACGGCGCTGCGCCAGACCAGTAGCGGATTTCTGCTGAGCTGGATCTTCTACCTGCCGCTGGCGGTGCTCGGCGTGCCGCTGTTGGTGTTCGTCAGCGTCGCGGCGCTCAATCTGCTCTATCAATTCTGGGTACATACCAGACACATACCGAAGCTTGGCTGGTTCGAATGGGTTTTCGTCACGCCGTCCAACCATCGTGCCCACCATGCGCAGAACGCTCTCTACATGGATCGCAACTACGGCGGGGTGTTCATTATTTGGGACCGCTTGTTCGGTTCATTCCAGGAAGAGGACGACAACGAGCCGGTGATTTTCGGTGTGACCACGCCGTTGGCGAGCTGGAATCCGTTATGGGCGAATGTGCAGTTCTATGCGCAACTGCTGGCCGACGCGCGGCGCACCGAAAGCCGGTGGGACAAGTTGCGAATCTGGTTCATGCGTACCGGCTGGCGGCCGGCGGATGTGGCGGCAAAATACCCGATGACCAAGCCGGACTTGAGCCAGTTCCGCAAGTTCGAGGTGCCGCTGGATGGACGACAGCAGCTGTATGTCGCGCTGCAGTTCACGGTGTACATCGCGCTTGGTAGCTACCTGATGAACCTTGCCGACAGTTTGCCAACGGCCGCACTGGTCTTGGGCTGGAGCGCTGTGGCGTTTGGTCTGTTTGTGCTGGGCGTGGCCCTGGAGAATCGCCCGTGGGCGTTGAAGCTGGAGCTGTTGCGTCTGGCGCTGAACGTGCCACTGGTGTGGCTGGCGCCGATCCTGGGGCTGTGGCCGGCCAGCGCGGTGGGCTGGGTCGGCCTGCTCAGTTACAGCCTGCTCAGTGGCATCGGCCTCTACTGCTGTAGAAACCGACTCACTCGACTGGCGTCGTAGGTTTGCTGGCTTGTTCGGCCTGTTCGTCTTCGTAGATCTTTTTAGCGAGGCGGGCGTTCTTGAAACGCCGACGCAGCCACAGACAGAAGCCCAGCAGCAACAGCGCGCCCAGCACCCACAGCTCGTACTTCTTGACGCTGCCGAGCATGCCCTCGAGCACCGCGCCGAAATGGTAAGCCGCAGCAGCCAGGGCAGTGGCCCAGATGGCGGCGCCAATCCCGTTGAGCAGCAGATAACGTCCCGGCGGATAACCGGACAGGCCGATCGCCACTGGCATCACGGTACGCAGGCCATACACGAAGCGAAAGCTCAGCACCCAGATGTCCGGGTGCTTGCGGATATGCTCCAGCGCCCGATCGCCCATCAATTGCCAGCGCGGTTTGCGCGCCAGCAATTTGCGGCCGTGCTTGCGCCCCAGGAAGTACCACAGCTGATCGCCGGCATAGCTGCCGAAGAACGCCACGACCACCACCAGGTTGATATCCATGTATCCGCGAAACGCAAGGAAGCCTGCGAGCACCAGAATGGTTTCGCCTTCGAAGAAGGTGCCGAGAAAAAGGGCGAAGTAGCCGAAATCCTGAAGAAATTGTTGGAGCATTGTCTGGATGCTGGCGAAATGAACGCGCAGCCTAACCCTTCGGACACATTCAGGAAAGTATCCAAATGTGTCTCGACGTGAACATTTCCTACAAGGACAATGGGTGCGACTACCAGTCACAGGGGTAAGCACGACTGTCATCTCTTCGTCATAATGGCCGCTTATAACTGTCACGCTCGCCCGCCAGCGCGGGCTCAAGGAGTCTGCCGTGAGCTTTACCCCCGCCAGCCGTCTGTTCCCTGCTACCCGCCTGCGCCGCAACCGTCGTGATGATTTCTCGCGTCGACTGGTCCGTGAAAACGTCCTGACCGTCGACGACCTGATCCTCCCGGTATTTGTGCTGGACGGTGAAAACCGTCGCGAGTCGGTGGCTTCGATGCCAGGGGTCGAACGCCTGACCATCGACCTGCTGCTTGAAGAAGCGGCCAAATGGGTCGAGTTGGGAATTCCTGCATTGGCACTGTTCCCGGTGACACCGCCCGAGCTCAAATCCCTTGACGCTGCGCAAGCCTGGAACCCGGACGGCATCGCCCAGCGCGCGACCCGTGCGCTGCGTGCACGCTTCCCTGAGTTGGGTGTGATTACCGACGTGGCGCTGGACCCGTTCACCACCCACGGGCAGGACGGCATCCTCGATGAGGAAGGCTATGTGCAGAACGACATCACCGTCGATGCACTGGTCAAACAAGCGCTATCCCACGCCGCTGCCGGCGCTCAGGTGGTCGCTCCATCGGACATGATGGACGGCCGGATCCAGGCGATCCGCGAAGCCCTCGAACTGGCCGATCACGTCAATGTGCGGATCATGGCCTATTCGGCGAAGTACGCCAGCGCCTATTACGGTCCGTTCCGCGATGCCGTCGGCTCCGCGCTGAATCTGGGCAAGGCCAACAAGGCCTCCTATCAAATGGACCCGGCCAACAGCAACGAAGCCCTGCATGAAGTGGCCGCCGACTTGTCGGAAGGCGCGGATATGGTCATGGTCAAACCTGGCATGCCGTACCTGGACATTCTTTATCGGGTCAAAGAAGAATTTAAAGTGCCGACCTTTGTCTATCAAGTGAGCGGTGAATACGCGATGCACATGGCGGCGATCCAGAATGGCTGGCTGAGTGAAGGGGTTATTCTTGAATCCCTGACCGCTTTTAAACGTGCAGGCGCTGATGGCATCCTGACTTACTTTGCCGTTCGTGCTGCTCAATTGTTACGAGAGCAAAAATAGCCCTCCCAGGAACATGTGATGAATACCGTAGGACTCACTGAAGTTGCACTAGAAGACGCTCAATCCGTGGTCGAGCAAATCGTCGAAATCCTGCCGGAGCTGGAAACCCCGCCGCCGGCCGTGGTCGAGCCGCAGCAAGCGGTGCCGGCGATTGCGATTCCCGGCCTGGATGACAGTAGCCTGTACATCCATCGCGAGCTGTCGCAGCTGCAGTTCAATATCCGCGTGCTGGAACAGGCGCTGGATGAGTCCTATCCATTGCTGGAACGGCTGAAATTTCTGCTGATCTTCTCCAGCAACCTGGATGAGTTCTTCGAAATTCGCGTCGCCGGCCTGAAGAAGCAGATCACCTTCGCCCGTGAGCAGGCCGGTGCCGATGGCCTGCAACCGCATCAGGCGCTGGCGCGCATCAGCGACCTGGTCCACGGTCACGTCGACCGCCAGTACGCGATCCTCAACGATATTCTGTTGCCGGAGCTGGAGAAGCATCAGGTCCGCTTCATTCGTCGCCGCTACTGGACGACCAAACTCAAGACCTGGGTCCGGCGCTATTTCCGCGACGAGATCGCGCCGATCATCACCCCGATCGGCCTCGACCCGACGCACCCGTTCCCATTGCTGGTGAACAAGAGCCTGAACTTCATCGTCGAGCTGGAAGGCGTCGACGCCTTCGGTCGCGATTCCGGTCTGGCGATCATCCCGGCGCCGCGTCTGTTGCCGCGAGTCATCAAGGTTCCGGAAGAAGTCGGCGGTACCGGCGACAACTATGTGTTCCTGTCGTCGATGATCCACGCGCACGCCGATGACCTGTTCCAGGGCATGAAGGTCAAGGGCTGCTACCAGTTCCGTCTGACCCGAAACGCCGACCTGTCGGTCGATACCGAAGATGTCGAAGACCTGGCCCGCGCCCTGCGTGGCGAGCTGTTCTCCCGTCGCTATGGCGATGCGGTGCGTCTGGAAGTGGCCGACACTTGCCCGAAACACCTGTCCGACTACCTGCTCAAGCAGTTCAACCTGAATGAAACCGAGCTGTACCAGGTCAATGGCCCGGTCAACCTGACGCGTCTGTTCAGCATCACCGGTCTGGACAGTCACCCGGAGCTGCAATACACGCCGTTCACGCCGCAAATCCCCAAGCTGTTGCAGAACAGCGAGAATATTTTCAGCGTGATCAGCAAGCAGGACATCCTGCTGCTGCACCCGTTCGAATCCTTCACGCCGGTGGTCGACCTGCTGCGTCAGGCGGCCAAGGATCCGCATGTATTGGCGGTCCGGCAGACGCTGTATCGCAGCGGCGCGAATTCGGAAATCGTCGATGCCTTGGTCGATGCGGCGCGTAACGGCAAAGAGGTCACTGCGGTGATCGAGTTGCGTGCGCGTTTCGACGAAGAGTCCAACCTGCAACTGGCCAGCCGTCTGCAAGCCGCCGGTGCGGTGGTGATCTATGGTGTGGTCGGCTTCAAGACCCACGCCAAGATGATGCTGATTCTGCGTCGCGAAGCCGGGGAGATCGTCCGTTACGCCCACTTGGGTACCGGCAACTACCACGCGGCCAACGCCCGCCTGTACACCGACTACAGCCTGCTGACGTCCGATGACGCGCTATGTGAAGACGTCGGCAAACTGTTCAGTCAGTTGATCGGCATGGGCAAGATCTTGCGCATGAAGAAGTTGATGCACGCGCCGTTCACGCTGAAGAAGGGCATGCTCGACATGATTGCCCGGGAAACCCAGTTCGCCCTCGACGGCAAGCCGGCGCACATCATCGCCAAGTTCAACTCGCTGACCGATCCGAAGATCATTCGTGCGCTGTACAAGGCCAGTCAGTCCGGGGTGCGTATCGATCTGGTGATACGTGGCATGTGCTGCCTGCGGCCGGGTATCGCCGGGGTCTCGCACAACATTCATGTGCGCTCGATCATCGGTCGCTTCCTCGAGCACACGCGGGTGTTCTACTTCCTCAACGGTGGCGAAGAGCAGATGTTTCTGTCCAGCGCCGACTGGATGGAGCGCAACCTCGACAAGCGCGTCGAGACTTGCTTCCCGGTCGAGGGCAAGAAGCTGATTCTGCGCGTCAAGAAAGAGCTGGAAAGTTATCTCACCGATAACACTCACAGCTGGAATCTGCAGTCGGACGGCCGCTACATTCGCAACACGCCGACCGGCAATCAGAACCCGCGCAGTGCCCAGGCCACTCTGCTCGAGCGCCTGAGCAACCCGGTGCTCAGCGTACGTTAAGCACGAAGCCGACTCGGGTCAGCCACTCCGCTTCCAGCGCGAAGTCGGCCTGAGTCAGCTGGTTCTCTTGCAGCCAGTTTTTCGGGAACAGCACATCCAGACTGTCGCCGTCGGCGCGCAGCACCACTTGCGGCATCTCCTGGGTGCCGCGGATGTGATGGAACAGAATCGCAAAGCGCAGCAATACGCACAGGCGAATCAGCTTGACGCCTTCATCGCCGAATTCGGCGAACTTGTCCCGGGGAATGTTGCGTCGATGGCCGCGCACCAGTAGCGCGAGCATTTGCTGGTCTTCGCGGGAGAAGCCGGCCAGATCCGAGTGCTCGATCAGGTAGGCGCCGTGCTTGTGGTATTGGTAGTGGGCGATGTCCAGCCCGACTTCATGGACCTTGGCTGCCCAGCCGAGCAGTTCGCGCCAGACGCCGTCATCCAGATCCCAATCCGTCGCCACCTGATCGAAGGCATGCAGCGCCTTGCGCTCGACCCGTGCCGCTTGTTCCAGATCGACGTGATAACGGTCCATCAGCGAGCTGAGGGTGCGCTCACGGACGTCTTCGTGATGATGACGGCCCAGCAGGTCATAGAGCACACCTTCGCGCAGAGCGCCTTCACAGTGGTCCATGCGTTGTAGCTCGAGGGCATCGAAAATCGCTTCGAGAATCGCCAGGCCAGCCGGAAAAATCGCCCGGCGATCGGGTTTGATGCCCTCGAAGTCGATTTTCTCGATGTCGCCGAGCTTGAACAGCTTGCGTTTGAGCCAGGAAAGCCCTTGGGCGTTGACCTCGCCGGTGCCGTGACCGCCGGCCTTCAACGCCAGACCAATGGCGCGGATGGTGCCCGAGGAGCCGATGGCTTCATCCCAGGTCAGGCGATGCAGGGCATGTTCGATGCCCATGATCTCCAGCCGTGCCGCCGTGTAAGCCTGGGCGTAACGGGCCGGCGTGATCTTGCCGTCGCGGAAATAGCGTTGGGTATAGCTGACGCAGCCCATTTGCAGGCTTTCACGCAGCAGCGGTTCGAAACGCTGGCCGATGATGAATTCGGTACTGCCGCCGCCGATGTCGGCCACCAGGCGCTTGCCCGGGGTGTCGGCGAGAGTGTGGGAGACGCCGAGGTAAATCAGACGTGCTTCTTCACGGCCAGAGATGACTTCTACCGGATGACCGAGGATTTCTTCGGCGCGGCCGATGAATTCGCCACGGTTACGCGCTTCGCGCAGGGCGTTGGTGCCAACGATCCGCACCGCGCCCGGGGGCATACCGTTGATCAGTTGAGCGAAACGTTTCAGGCAATCGAGCCCGCGCTGCATGGATTCTTCGCTGAGCTGACGCTCTTCGTCGATCCCGGCGGCCAGCTGAACCTTCTCGCCGAGCCGCTCCAGAATGCGGATTTCATCGTTCTGGGTTTTGGCCACGACCATGTGAAAGCTGTTGGAGCCCAGGTCGATAGCGGCGATCAGAGAAAGATTAATGGCTTGGGATTGCGGCATGGTTAAAGGGTCTCGGTCGATAACCTCGCCATCCTGCCACGATCAAACCGTCGCCGCCAACGCGCAGTGTTCAAAGCCTTGATCTGGCGCAGGAATGCCGATGACCGCTTCGCGGTCAATCGCGGGCAAGCCCGCTCCCACATTGGTTCTGCGTCGTATGCGGGATTAGAGGCGACATAGAACCCCTGTGGGAGCGGGCTTGCCCGCGAAGGCGGCCTCCAAGGCACTGAAGATCTCTCAGCCCGCCGCCTCAACCGTCCCGATAAAATTCGCCAATTCCACCGTCTGCGGATTGGCAAACAATATCTTCGGATCGCCGACCTCATGCACCTTGCCCTGATGCATGAACACCAGCTTGTCGCCGACTTCACGGGCGAAACGCATTTCGTGGGTGACCATGATCAGCGTCATGCCATCCCTGGCCAGTTGTCGGACCACGCTGAGCACTTCGTTGACCAGTTCCGGGTCGAGCGCCGAGGTGATCTCGTCGCAAAGCAATACTTTGGGGGACATGGCCAGCGCCCGGGCAATCGCCACGCGCTGCTGCTGGCCGCCGGACAGGCGATCCGGGAACGCATCGAACTTTTCTCCAAGCCCCACTCGCTCAAGCATCTGGCGCGCCAGTTCGGCCGCCTTGGCCTTCGGCACTTTCTGCACCACCTGTGGCGCGAGCATCACGTTTTCGCCCACGGTCAGGTGCGGGAACAGGTTGAACTGTTGAAACACCATCCCGACCTTCTGCCGCAGGCTGCGCAAATCGGCGCGAGCGGCGTCCAGGTATTCGCCGTCGACTTCGATGACCCCGTCGTTGATCGACTCCAGGCCGTTCAAGGTTCGCAGCAGGGTGCTTTTGCCCGAGCCGCTGCGACCGATGATCGCTACGACCTGACCTTCCTCGATACTGAGGTCGATGCCTTTGAGCACATGGTGGTCGCCGTAATATTTATGCAGGGCGGAAATTCTAAGCAGAGGCATGCAGTCTCCTTTCCAGGTAGCGCGCACTGAGCGACAAGGGGTAGCAGAGCAGGAAATAACCGAGCGCCACCAGGCCGTAGACCATGAAGGGCTCGAAGGTGGCGTTGGCGAGCATGCCGCCGGTCTTGGTCAGTTCGGTGAGGCCGATGATCGACGTCACGGCAGTGCCTTTGATCACTTGCACCGAGAAACCTACGGTCGGCGCCACGGCAATGCGCAAGGCTTGCGGCAGGATCACGTAGCGCAGTTGTTCAAGCGGAGTCAGCGCCAGGCTCGACGAGGCTTCCCACTGACCGTGAGGAATCGATTCGACGCAACCGCGCCAGATCTCCGCCAGATAAGCACTGGTAAACAGCGTCAAAGCGATCGCTGCGGCCAGCCACGGCGAGATATCGATGCCGAGCAGCGCGATGCCAAAGAACACCAGAAACAGCTGCATCAACAGCGGCGTGCCCTGGAACAGTTCGATGTAAGTGCGGGCGAATGCACAGGGGAAAGCCTTGTCGGAAATTCGCAGCGTCATGACCAGCAAGCCGATCAGTCCGCCACCGATGAATGCCACCAACGACAGCGCCAGGGTCCATTGCAGGCCGGTGAGCAGGTTGTGCACGATGTCCAGGAACGTGAAGTCGCTCATTGGCTGTTCCTCGCGCTGCTTCTTGCTATATACCGGCGGCCGATCCAGTTCAGTAATTGGCGGATCATCAGGGCCATGCACAGGTAGACCAGCGTGGTCAGGGCATAGGTTTCGAAGGCGCGGAAGTTACGCGACTGAATGAAGTTGGCGGCGAAGCTCAGTTCCTCCGTGGCGATCTGCGAACAGACCGCCGAGCCGAGCATGACGATGATGATCTGGCTGCTCAACGCCGGCCAGACCTTGCCCAGCGCCGGCAGCAGCACCACATGGCGGAAGGCTTCGAAGCGGGTCATCGCCAGTGCGGCCGCGGCTTCAAGCTGGCCGCGTGGAATCGCCTGAATGCCTGCGCGAATGATTTCCGTGGAATAGGCACCCAGGTTGATCACCATCGCCAGTATGGCTGCCTGCCATTCGGAAATTTGCACGCCAAGTGACGGCAAGCCGAAGAAGATGAAAAACAGCTGCACCAGAAACGGCGTGTTGCGGATCAACTCGACATACACCCCGAATATCGCCGCGAATGGCTTGATCTGCCAGGCCCGAACCAGCGCACCGACAATCCCGAGGCTGATCCCGAGCAGCGCTCCAATGGCGGTCAATTCAAGGGTGAACAGCGCTCCTCGCAGCAACAGGTCGGTGTTGTCCAGCACTGGTAAAAAGTCGAACTGATAAGCCATGGTCAATCTCCGTGACAGCGATCAGAGATCAGCCGGCAGCGGCTGCTTGAGCCACAGTTGCGAATTCTTTTCCAGGCTGCCGTCGGTTTTGGCCGTGACCAGAATCTGATTCACCTTCTCCAGCAGCGCCGGCTCGTTCTTGTTCACGCCGACGTAGACCGGCGAGTCCTTGAGCTTCACTTTCAGGGCTGGAATACGCTTCGGGTTGCGCTCGCTGATGGTGACCATCACCACGTTGCCGCTGGCGATCAGGTCAACCTGGCCGGCCAGGTAGGCGGCGATGGTCGAGTTGTTGTCTTCGAAGCGCTTGATGGTCACACCTTGCGGGGCCACGGCAGTCAGCTCGATGTCTTCGATGGCGCCACGGGTGACGCTGATGGTTTTGCCTTTCAGGTCGTCCAGCGTGCTGATGGCCGCATCGGGCGGGCCGAACACCGCGAGATAGAAGGGTGCATAGGCGCGGGAGAAGTCGATGACTTTTTCGCGGTCAGGGTTTTTGCCGAGGCTGGAGATCACCAGATCGACTTTGCCGGTGGTCAGGAAGGGGATCCGGTTGGTGCTGTTGACCGGGGTCAGTTCGAGTTTGACCTTGAGTTGATCGGCCAGAAGTTTCGCGGTGTCAATGTCCAGGCCGCGGGGCTTCATGTCCGGCCCGACCGAACCGAAGGGTGGGAAGTCCTGCGGTACGGCCACCTTGAGGGTGCCGCGTTTGACGACATCTTCCAGGCCGTCGGCATGGGCGGGCGCTTGACTCAGCATCAGGCTGGCAAACAGGGCAGTGAGCAGGGCGCTGCAACGCTTGGTCATGACAACTCTCCGAATCCAGGGAAGTGATTTCTGCGTTCGGACTTTGCACAGCCCATGCCAGCCGTCTCGAAATGCGCTGGCGGGCAGGGTTTGTCTGGGTTCCATCGGTCTTACTGGTCTGAACAGTTGAGGTGCTTTTTGCCCCGTTATCGAGCGTCGGTCGACATGCCTGACCCCGCATGGGGCGTGACTTGCCGTGAGTCGCCAATAGCTTTACAACTAGCCGGTCATTGGCCAGGTCCCTGCGAAAAAACCATGAACTCGATCTCCCGCGCCGTACCCGAAATAGCCCTGCAAGCCATTCGAAAACTGATCGCCGAACAAGGCTTCGGGCCAGGGGATGTGTTGCCCTCGCAGCGAGATCTGGCGTTGCAACTGGGTGTTAGCCGGGCGTCGTTGCGTGAGGCCTTGTCGTCCTTGAGTGCGCTGGGGGTGATCAGTGTGCAGCCGGGGAAGGGCGTGTTCGTGCAGTCGCTCATCGACTTGCCTCGCGGCGAGTCGGGTTTGTCCTGGCCCTTTGCGGCCCAGGCCTCGCCCGTGGATATCTTTCAGTTGCGCTATGCCCTGGAAGGTTTTGCGGCGGGTTTGGCGGCGGTAACCCTGACGGCGGATGAGCTGGATGCCCTGGAGGACAATGTCGAGGCGATGCGCAACGAATTGCGTGCCGAAGATTTCGACGCGGCGGCGCGGCTGGATTTCGAGTTTCACCGGCGAATCCTGCTGGCCAGCGGCAATCAGGCGATGCTGAGCATTCTCAGCACCAGCGCCGAGATGTTCCTGGAAAGCCAGAAATTACCGTTCATCCGGCCCGAGCGGGCCATGGAAACCTGGCAGGAACACCGCAAGATCCTCCGAGCCTTGGCTCGCCGGGCGTCCGGCGCCGCGCAGAAGGCCATGCAGGAACACGTGCGTAACGCAGCCCTGCGTACCGGGATTGTCATCGTGACTCCCGCGACGTCCTGAGTTGAGCTATACCCAAACTCATGCGCCACCATAGTGAGAGTCAATCACCTGCGGCTTCCTGAACAGGGGAAGGGCGGCTATGATGGGCAACGTTTTTTTTTGCTTACAACCCGGAGACATCCATGAGCAGCGATCTTATCAAGCACGTCACCGACGCTAACTTCGAAGAAGAAGTACTTAAGGCTGCCGGCCCTGTGCTCGTTGACTACTGGGCTGAATGGTGCGGCCCTTGCAAAATGATCGCCCCGGTTCTGGACGAAATCGCTGGCACCTACGCCGGCAAACTGACCGTCGCCAAGCTGAACATCGACGAAAACCAGGAAACCCCGGCCAAGCATGGCGTGCGTGGTATCCCGACGCTGATGCTGTTCAAGAACGGCAACGTCGAAGCTACCAAGGTCGGCGCGCTGTCGAAGTCGCAACTGGCTGCATTCCTCGACGCCAATATCTAAGCGTCGTTATCAAGAATCATGAAAAGGCCCCGCAAATTGCGGGGCTTTTTCATGAAAGAGGGCTAGACGCTCTGAAACTCAGGTGGTACATTCGGCCCCGCACTGGTTTCTCCATTGCCCCCTGCTAGCCGTCGCCGACGCTCTCCTTTTCGAATAGTACGCGATCCTGTCGCCTTCTCTGCGGCGCGGCCTCATTAAGCCAAAAGCTTAATTTCCCCCCCTCCATAAATGATTACGTCATTCCTATATGAATCTGACTGAACTCAAGCAAAAGCCGATTACCGAACTGCTCGAATTGGCCGAACAGATGGGCATAGAAAATATGGCCCGTTCGCGCAAGCAGGACGTGATTTTCTCCCTGCTCAAAAAGCACGCTAAAAGCGGTGAGGAAATCTCCGGTGATGGCGTGCTGGAGATTCTCCAGGACGGCTTCGGCTTCCTCCGCTCTGCTGACGCTTCCTATCTCGCCGGCCCAGACGATATCTATGTCTCGCCGAGCCAGATCCGTCGCTTCAACTTGCGCACCGGTGACACCATCGTTGGCAAGATCCGCCCTCCGAAGGAAGGCGAGCGTTATTTCGCCCTGCTGAAGGTCGACACGATCAACTACGATCGTCCGGAGAACGCGAAAAACAAGATTCTCTTCGAGAACCTGACCCCGCTGTTCCCGACCGTGCGGATGAAGATGGAAGCCGGTAACGGTTCCACTGAAGATCTCACCGGCCGTGTGATCGACCTGTGTGCGCCGATCGGTAAAGGCCAGCGCGGCCTGATCGTTGCTCCGCCGAAAGCCGGTAAAACGATCATGCTGCAAAACATCGCAGCGAACATCGCCCGTAACAATCCGGAAGTTCATCTGATCGTTCTGCTGATCGACGAACGTCCGGAAGAAGTAACCGAAATGCAGCGTACCGTACGCGGCGAAGTGGTTGCCTCGACGTTCGATGAGCCGCCAACCCGTCACGTGCAGGTTGCCGAAATGGTGATCGAGAAGGCCAAGCGCCTGGTCGAACACAAGAAAGACGTGGTGATCCTGCTCGACTCCATCACTCGTCTGGCTCGCGCCTACAACACCGTGATCCCGAGCTCCGGCAAGGTCCTCACCGGTGGTGTCGATGCTCACGCCCTGGAGAAACCGAAACGTTTCTTCGGCGCCGCGCGAAACATCGAAGAAGGCGGTTCGCTGACCATCATCGCCACCGCGCTGGTTGAAACCGGCTCGAAGATGGACGAAGTGATCTACGAAGAATTCAAAGGCACCGGCAACATGGAACTGCCTCTGGATCGCAAGATCGCGGAAAAACGCGTCTTCCCGGCGATCAACATCAACCGTTCCGGCACCCGCCGTGAAGAGTTGCTGACCGCTGACGACGAGTTGCAGCGCATGTGGATCCTGCGCAAGCTGCTGCACCCGATGGACGAAGTCTCGGCCATCGAGTTCCTGGTCGACAAGCTCAAGCAGACCAAGACCAACGATGAGTTCTTCTTGTCGATGAAGCGCAAGTAAATCGCGCAAGTCAGCAAAAGCCGGGGAAACCCGGCTTTTTGCTATCTGACTATTCATGATCTGCGCAGTCACTATTCTGAACAGCTGGGTTCGGCGCTAAACTCATGCCCCCGAACGCCATGGCCAAAACGAGGCTCACGCATGCAGTATCGCGACTTGCGCGACTTTATCAGCGGCCTGGAAAAGCGCGGCGAACTCAAGCGCATCCAGGTTCCGGTGTCCCCAGTGCTGGAAATGACCGAGGTCTGCGATCGCACTTTGCGCGCCAAAGGTCCGGCCCTGCTCTTCGAAAACCCGACCGGTTATGACATTCCAGTGCTTGGCAACCTGTTCGGCACCCCTGAGCGCGTTGCCTTGGGCATGGGCGCCGAAGCGGTCAGCGAACTGCGGGAGATCGGCAAACTGCTGGCCTTCCTGAAAGAGCCAGAGCCGCCGAAAGGGTTGAAGGACGCCTGGTCGAAGCTGCCGATCTTCCGCAAGATCATCGCCATGGCGCCGAAAGTCGTTAAAGACGCGGTCTGCCAGGAAGTGGTCATCGAAGGTGATGACGTCGATCTGGCCATGTTGCCGGTGCAGACCTGCTGGCCTGGCGATGTCGGCCCGCTGATCACCTGGGGCCTGACGGTTACCAAAGGTCCGAACAAGGACCGGCAGAACCTCGGCATCTATCGCCAGCAGGTCATCGGTCGCAACAAAGTCATCATGCGCTGGTTGAGCCATCGTGGCGGCGCGCTGGACTATCGTGAGTGGTGCGAGAAGCATCCGGGTCAACCGTTCCCGGTTTCCGTGGCGCTGGGTGCGGATCCTGCAACCATTCTTGGTGCGGTCACGCCGGTGCCGGACAGCCTCTCCGAATACGCCTTCGCAGGTCTGTTGCGTGGCAACCGTACCGAACTGGTGAAATGTCGTGGCAACGACCTGCAAGTTCCGGCGACCGCCGAGATCATCCTTGAGGGCGTGATCCACCCGGGCGAAATGGCCGACGAAGGTCCGTACGGCGACCACACCGGCTACTACAACGAAGTCGACAGCTTCCCGGTGTTCACCGTCGAGCGCATCACCCACCGAATCAAACCGATCTACCACAGCACCTACACCGGCCGTCCGCCGGATGAGCCGGCAATTCTCGGTGTGGCGCTGAACGAAGTGTTCGTGCCGATCCTGCAAAAGCAATTCCCCGAGATCACTGACTTCTACCTGCCGCCGGAAGGTTGCTCGTACCGCATGGCCATCGTGACCATGAAGAAGCAGTATCCCGGCCATGCCAAGCGGGTAATGCTCGGTGTCTGGTCGTTTTTGCGACAGTTCATGTATACCAAGTTCGTTATCGTGACTGACGACGATATCAACGCACGCGACTGGAACGACGTGATCTGGGCCATCACCACGCGCATGGACCCCAAGCGCGACACGGTGATGATCGACAACACGCCGATCGACTACCTCGACTTCGCCTCGCCGGTTTCCGGCCTGGGCTCGAAGATGGGGCTCGATGCCACGCATAAATGGCCCGGTGAAACCACCCGCGAGTGGGGCCGGGTTATCGTCAAGGATGAGGCAGTCACCCGCCGGGTCGATGCTATCTGGAATCAGTTAGGAATAGATTGATGCGTGTAACCTTGCAGCCGTCCGGAGCAGTGCTTGAGATATTGCCCGGCGAGCGGATTCTCGATGGAGCACGGCGCCTGGGCTACGAATGCCCGCAGAGCTGTCGCAATGGCAATTGTCATGTGTGCGGCGCGCTGCTGGTCGAAGGTCGGGTCGAACAGGCCGGTGATGTCCGTGATCACGGCGAGTTCTACACTTGCATTGCAGAGCCGCTGGAAGACTGCATCGTGCTGTGGGATGGCGTGCTTGCGCTGGGAGAACTGCCGGTGCGCAGCCTGTCGTGTCAGGTGATTGAGTGTGTCGAAGTCGGCGGTGATGTCTGGCGGGTACGGCTGCGGGCGCCGGCGGGCAAACCGCCGCGTTATCACGCCGGCCAGTACCTGATGCTCGAGCGCGAGAGTGGTGAGAAATCCGCGTTCTCGCTGGCCTCGGCGCCGCATGCCGGACGTGATCTGGAACTGCATGTGCTGGTGCGCGAAACCAGTGCACAAAATCTGATCGAACAGCTGCAACGTAACGCCATGGTGCGAATCGAGATGCCATTCGGCGACACCCACTTGTCCGAACTGCCGGACGGCCCTTTGGTGCTGATCGCCGCCGGTACCGGCATGGCGCAGATGCACAGCCTGATCGAGCACTGCCGGGCCAGGGGTTTCAAGCATCCGGTGCATCTGTACTGGGGCGTGCGCCAGCCGGACGACTTCTACGAGATCGAGCACTGGGATGAGTGGAAGCAACTACCCAATCTCTATCTGCACAAAGTGGTCAGCGATCTCTGCGGTTGGGACGGTCGTTGCGGCATGTTGCATGAAGCGGTGTGCGAAGACATCAGCGATCTGTCTGCTGTACACGTTTATGCCAGCGGTTCGCCGGCGATGATCTACGCGACCCTTGATGCACTGGTCAGTGCGGGCATGGACGCGCACCAGATGCGCGCCGATGTGTTTGCCTACGCTCCCCGGCCTTGATTCCTCAGCGACTGGGCCGCTCCTCGTTGTAACTCCCTATATAGCCTAATGGTATTTATTCAATTGGATAAATGCCGTTAGGGTATATGTCACTTAGGCGGCCGATTAATGGCACCTAACTTGCCTTAAAACTTATGTGTCTTGCGGTTACAGCCGTGCGTTCTATTAAGTAATTATCGATACGCGGGGAGCTCAACGCTATTCGCCATGACAGCCATCGAACCGGCTCTTTTGAATCTGCCTTACCCGCCGCGGCTCGATCTGGGACCGCAGCTCACTCACGAACAGCTCATGAGCTCGATGCAGACCACCATGAGTCGGCACAAGGGTGGGCCGGTCTGGTTATTCGCCTACGGTTCATTGATCTGGCGTCCTGAATGCTCGGCGGTCGAGCGGGTACGCGGGCGAGTGCATGGTTATCATCGCGGCTTGTACCTGTGGTCTCACGAGCATCGTGGCACCCCGGAGTTACCAGGGCTGGTATTCGGTCTGGATCGCGGCGGCTCGTGCAGCGGCTTCGCTTACCGGCTGCCGGAAGAACAGCTGGAAGCATCGTTATATGCACTTTGGCAGCGCGAGATGCCGGTCCCGTCTTATCGCCCACACTGGCTCAGCTGCCGCCTCGAAGACGGAAGCCAGGTTCAGGCCCTGGGGTTCGTACTGGAACGGCACCTGCCCAGCTACGCCGGCAACTTGCCAGACAGCGTGCTGAGCCAGGTATTCGCCAGCGCTTGCGGACGCTACGGCACTACTCGCGATTACGTCGAGCAGACCGTTAACGCCCTGCGTAGCCACGCCATGCCAGACCGGAATCTGGAGGCGCGGCTCAAGCGCTGTCATTCAGGCTCGCATTAAGCGAGCACTTCTTCGCGGCTCGAACTGGCTACGTTCTTGTGCCACAAAGTCGGAGCGAGGAAGGCCATGGCCAACAGGCAGGCACTGACCAGCAACACAAAGCCGCCATCCCAGCCGAAATGGTCCACGGTGTAGCCCATCGCTGCACTGGCCGCGACCGAACCACCCAGATAACCGAACAGGCCAGTGAACCCCGCAGCGGTGCCGGCGGCTTTCTTCGGCGCCAGCTCCAGCGCCTGCAGACCGATCAGCATCACCGGGCCGTAGATCAGGAAGCCGATGGAGAACAGCGCGATCATGTCGACGGTCGGGTTGCCCGCCGGGTTGAGCCAGTAAACCAGTGTTGCCACAGTCACCAGCGCCATGAATACCATGCCGGTCAGGCCGCGGTTGCCACGGAAGATCTTGTCCGACATCCAGCCGCACAGCAGCGTGCCGGGGATGCCTGCCCACTCGTAGAAGAAATACGCCCAGGACGTTTTGTCGACATTGAAGTGTTTGACTTCTTTGAGATAGGTCGGCGCCCAGTCCAGCACGCCATAGCGCAGCAGGTAGACGAAGACGTTGGCCAAGGCGATGTACCAGAGCATTTTGTTGCGCAGCACGTATTTGACGAAGATTTCCTTGGTGCTGAATTCTTCTTCATGGCTGGCATCGTAGCCTTGCGGATAATCGTTCTTGTACTTCTCGATCGGCGGCAGGCCCACCGACTGCGGGGTGTCACGCATGGTGGCAAAAGCGAACACCGCCACCAGCAAGGCTACAGCCGCCGGCACATAAAACGCCGCATGCCAGTCGTTGAACAAGCCCATGCCCAGCAGGAACAGCGGACCGATCAGTCCGCCGCCGACGTTATGCGCGACGTTCCATACGGAAACCACGCCGCCGCGTTCCTTCTGCGACCACCAGTGCACCATGGTCCGGCCACTCGGCGGCCAACCCATGCCCTGAGCCCAGCCGTTGATGAACAACAGAATGAACATGATGGTCACGCTGGACGTCGCCCAAGGCGCGAAACCGAAGATGAACATGACCCCGGCCGACACGAGCAAGCCGAATGGCAGGAAGTAGCGCGGGTTGGAGCGGTCGGACACCAGGCCCATGAGGAACTTGGACAAACCGTAGGAAATGGCAATCGCCGACATCGCCAGCCCCAGCTGACCTTTGGTGTAACCCTCTTCGATCAGGTACGGCATGGCCAGGGAGAAGTTCTTGCGCAGCAGGTAATAACCCGCGTAGCCAATGAAAATCCCGGCGAAGATTTGCCAGCGCAAGCGGCGGTAGGTGCTGTCTACGTGTTCTTCAGGCAATGGAGCCTGATGTGCGGCAGGACGAAAGAAAGCAAACATTCAAAGGCTCCAGATTTCTTGTTTTGACTGCGGATGCGAATGTTACAGTTTCGTTACCGAAAATAGCACCGCATATCATCCGTAGGCACGGAACAAATGAGCAATTTCATGTTGTTTTACGAACATGTCGCATAAAGGTAAGTGAGGGGCGTGTTTGGTGCCGTCTTCTGTAGGAGTCGTCGGTCGACGCTCCTACAGTAAAGGGGGCATCTGTTTACCGAACCTGCACAACCACCTTCCCAACCGCCTTGCGCTGGCCGAGATCATTGATGGCTTGAGCCGCTTGCGCCAGCGGATACACCTGCGATACCAACGGCTTCAACTTGCCTTCTGCAAACCAGCCGAACAATTGCTGGAAGTTCGCTGCGTTGTCCTGCGGTTGGCGTTGGGCGAACGAGCCCCAGAACACGCCGACCACGGCTGCGCCTTTGAGCAGAGCAAGGTTCACCGGTAGTTCGGGAATGCGTCCGCTGGCGAAGCCGACTACCAGCAGCCGGCCATTCCAGGCGATGGCGCGGATGGCCTGGTCGAACAGGTCGCCACCGACCGGGTCGTAGATCACGTCGGCACCCTGGCCGTCGGTCAGGCGTTTGATTTCGTCTTTCAGGTTGGTTTCGCTGTAGTTGATCAGCTCATCGGCACCGGCGGCCTTGGCGACCGCGAGTTTTTCGGCGCTGCTGGCGGCGGCGATAACGCGGGCGCCCATGGCTTTGCCGATTTCCACGGCGGCGAGGCCGACGCCGCCGGATGCACCGAGTACCAGCAGGGTTTCGCCGGGTTGCAGATTGCCGCGTTGTTTCAGCGCATGCATGGAGGTGCCATAGGTCATGCTGAACGCCGCGGCGGTGTTGAAGTCCATGGCCGCAGGAATGGGCAGCACGTTGTAGCCCGGCACTGCGACCTGCTCGGCGAAGCTGCCCCAGCCGGTCAGCGCCATGACCCGGTCACCGACTTTGAGATGACTGACCTTTTCGCCCACCGCACTGACTACACCGGCCGCTTCTCCACCGGGTGAAAACGGGAAGGGCGGCTTGAACTGGTATTTGCCCTCGATGATCAGCGTGTCCGGGAAGTTCACCCCGGCGGCGTGCACGTCCAGCAGGATCTCGTTCTTCTTCGCTTGAGGACTGGCGACTTCTTCCAGCACCAGCGTTTCGGCAGGGCCGAAGGCTTTGCATAGCACGGCTTTCATCAGGGCTATTCCTTTTGGAGTGATGGCCGATAAGTGTAGGTGTGTGAGTCAAGCGGTCAACGAGCATGCCCCGCCCTGATAGTCAGCCATAAGCTTTGTGCTTGGGCTCCGACAGGCGGGTCGCTATGCTAGGCCGCAAACCGGATAAGGAGCGAATTGTGAAAGCGTGGATCATGTTGATGCTGGCCCTGTCTCTGCCAATGGCGGCGATGGCCGAAGAAGCCAAAGAGGGTGCAGCACCGAAAGTCAGCTACATCAGCCTGACCCCGCCATTCGTTGGCAACTATGGTCTGGATGGCAGCCCGAAACTCAAGGTGTTTAAAGCCGACGTGGCCTTGCGTGTGACGGGTGATGAAGCGGCGCAAGCGGTGAAGGCCAATGAGCCGTTGATCCGCAACCAGTTGGTGGCGCTGTTTTCCCAGCAAACCGCCGAGGCCATGAGCAACGTCGAAGCCAAGGAAAAGCTCCGTCAGGAAGCCTTGAAGCAGACGCAGCAAGTGATGAACGACGAAACCGGCAAGCCGATGGTTGATGATTTGTTGTTCAATAATTTGATTATTCAATAGGATTTTTGGTGTCTGGGCGGGCCTCATCGCGAGCAAGCTCGCTCCCACATTTGATCTCCATTGGCTGCAGAATTTGCATCCAACACAAATCCCTGTGGGAGCGAGCTTGCTCGCGATGAGGCCAGTACAAGCAACCGAGTACTCTCTAGCGCAACGCCAACACCGCCGCCCATTGCTCGGCGGTCACCGGCATCACTGACAGCCGACTGCCTTTCTGTACCAACGGCAACTCGGCCAGCGCGGTTTGCTGTTTCAGATAGCCCAGCCCCAATACTTTGGGAAAGGTTTCGACATGGGCGACGTTTATCGCGCTCCACGGATTTTTCTCGGTGCTGGCTTTAGGGTCGAAATACACGCTTTGCGGCTCCAGCGCGGTCGGGTCCGGATAGGCTGCTTCGGCAATGCGCCCAATACCGGCAATGCCCGGCTCGGGGCAACTGGAGTGATAGAAGAAAAACTCATCGCCTGCCGCCATGGCCCGCAGAAAGTTACGCGCCTGATAATTGCGTACACCGTCCCAGCGCGTTTCACCGAGCTTCTCCAGTCCTTTGATCGAGAGTTCTTCCGGCTCGGACTTCATCAGCCAATAGGCCATCGTGTTTGCTCCTGGAGGGTACGCGGGCAAGTTGTCGGTCAATTTTATGACAAACCGACAGTCGGTTGACGCCGGCATTTGCGTGTCGGTTCACGTTACCGCAAAATGCCGGCCTTCCAAGCTTGACGCTGCTGCACGGCCTATAACGAAACCGCTGCTGTCATCGTGTGTGATTTGCCTGAAGGGGGGCAATCGATGAAACGCAAACCGGATTTACTATGGATTTTGGTTATTTTGTTCGGTTTGGGGGTCGTGACTACCGGTTACGCGCAGAGTCTGTGGTCGAATCAGACCGATGCACCGATTGAAGTCGCTCAGCAACAGCCATCCTTCAAGCGCTGATAGTGTTCACCGGACGCCGCTGACTCAAGTGGCGTCTACTACTCGGCGAAATACCACTTCCTGTCCGTGACCGTTCCTTGCAGCGGTACATCCCAGCTCGCCTGATCCAGTCGTTCGACTTTCTGACATTCATGGGCCAGCCCCAGCAACGTCGGCTTGCGCCAGGTTTTGCGGCGCGCCAGATACGCCAGGCTGCGGTCATAGAAGCCGCCGCCCATCCCCAAGCGTCCGCCGAATTCATCAAAACCAACCAGCGGTAACAACACCAGATCCAGCGCCCAGACCTTGCGTTGCCTGGCCGCGTTATGTCGTGGCTCGGGGATGCCGAAACGGTTGGGCCGAAACTTTTCCCCGGGGCGAATGCGCTGGAACACCATCTTGGTTTGTGGCCAAGGGCTGAGCACCGGCAAATAGATGGCCTTACCCCGACGCTGAGCGGCGCGCAGCAGCAGGCTCGGATCGATTTCACCATCTGCGGGTAGATAAAGAGAGATGTGTTTTGCCCGGCGAAACAGCGGGTGCTGTGCCAGTTGTCGATAAAGCCCGCGGGCTGCCTCGCGTTGTTGGCAAGGCGTCAGCGCCTGGCGGGCCTTGCGCAGCATGCGTCGAAGTTGCGGGCGGGATAGCGGCGCAGGTTCGTTCATGGATTCTGGCTGATCAGGATCGAGCGCGGCAGGATGGCGTACTCGTAAAAAGCCAATGCCAGTTTGAAGAAACTGGCATTGGGCAAGAATTCAGGCTCCCCGGATGAACCGCTGTCGACTTAGCCCTTGAACCCGAAAGTTCAAGGTGGAGGATGCAGTAAGCGTTAAGGCTTTCCGTCTAGCGGACATGCACACCGGCCCAACGTGCAACCTCCAGGGTAGTGCGAATCGGCTCAGGGACATCGCCAACTGGCAAGCACCCCAGGGAGTGGCGCGAGTATACCGCAACCACCCTCAGGAATCAGCTCTTGCTGACATCCGGATCGGTAGCGAGCACCAGATCGACGCGTTCCAGCAGGTCGCGGACCTGCTCGCGGGTCGAACCGCTGGCCTGCACTTCAGAGCGCTCCTGGTTATGCAGCAGGTCATGGGTGATGTTCAGCGCAGCCATCACCGCAATGCGATCGGCACCGATGACTTTGCCGCTGCTGCGGATTTCGCGCATCTTGCCGTCCAGATAACGGGCAGCACTCACCAGGTTGCTGCGTTCTTCCTGGGGGCAGATGATCGAATATTCCTTGTCGAGGATCTGCACGGTAACGCTATTGCTTGAACTCATGAGTCTTGCTCCAGGGCTTTCAGGCGCGAAATCATGGATTCGACCTTACGCCGGGCGATTTCGTTCTTTTCAATGAGGTGCGCGCGTTCTTCACGCCAGGTCTTTTCCTGAGCTAATAAGAGTCCATTCTGGCTCTTTAGTTGCTCGACCCGGGTAATCAGCAGTTCGAGTCTGGCCATCAGTGCTTGCAGGTCGGTGTCTTCCATAGTGTTCCACAGGATTTGTCTGATGGGTGGTAACTGGCGGACAGCCTTTAATAGTCTTGGCGAGTCTGTCGATGTAGGATACAAGGCCTTCATTCTAGACATAGCGCCGTCTGGCGCCTAGCTGCCCATGCCCATTCAGAATTCCCCGTACCAAGCCTTCGCCACCCTGCTCAAAACCAGCGGCCATCCTGTCTCGCCTGCCGAATTGCATGGCCTGTTGCTCGGCCGCAGTTGCGGCGGTGCCGGTTTCGAATCCGACAGCTGGCTGGTCGACGCCGCCGAGATGCTCGAAGGCGAGCCGCAAGACAATGTCCGCAACGCCTTGATCGGCCTGCAAGAGATGGTCAAGGGCGAACTGACCAGTGACGACATGACCGTTGTCCTGCTGTTGCCGTCCGATGACGCGCCGCTGGCCGAGCGTGCCGAGGCCCTGGGCCAGTGGTGCCAGGGTTTCCTTGCCGGCTTCGGTCTGACCTACCGCGACAACGCGCTGAGCGCTGAAGCCACCGAAGTCCTGCAAGACCTCGCGGCCATCGCCCAGGTGCAAGACGCTCTGGAAGAGTCCGACGACGGCGAAAGTGACTACATGGAAGTCATGGAGTACCTGCGGGTCGCGCCGCTGCTGCTGTTCACCGAGACCAAAAAACCGGCTGAACCTGCTGCCAAGCCTTCGCTGCATTAATTGCTTGATAGGGAAATCCATCTGCCCATGATTCATATCCCGAAATCGGAATACACCCGCCGCCGCAAGGCGCTGATGGCGCAGATGGAACCCAACAGCATCGCGATTCTGCCGGCTGCCGCCGTGGCGATCCGCAACCGTGATGTCGAGCACGTCTACCGTCAGGACAGCGATTTCCAGTACCTCAGCGGTTTTCCCGAGCCTCAGGCAGTGCTGGTGCTGATGCCCGGTCGTGAGCATGGCGAATATCTGCTGTTCTGCCGTGAACGTAATGCCGAACGGGAGCTGTGGGACGGTTTGCGCGCCGGTCAAGAAGGCGCGATCCGTGACTTTGGCGCCGATGACGCCTTCCCGATCACCGACATTGACGACATCCTGCCGGGCCTGATCGAAGGGCGCGACCGGGTCTATTCGGCCATGGGCAGCAATCCTGAATTCGACCGCCATCTGATGGACTGGATCAACGTGATCCGCTCTAAAGCGCACCTCGGCGCCCAGCCGCCGAACGAATTCGTTGCTCTGGATCATCTGCTGCACGATATGCGGCTGTATAAATCAGCGGCAGAAGTGAAGGTGATGCGCGAGGCCGCGCGGATTTCCACTCAGGCCCATGTTCGCGCCATGCAGGCCAGCCGTGCCGGTTTGCATGAGTTCAGCCTGGAGGCGGAGCTGGATTACGAGTTCCGTAAAGGTGGGGCGAAAATGCCGGCGTATGGCTCGATCGTCGCCTCCGGGCGCAACAGCTGCATCCTGCATTACCAACAGAATGACGCGGTGCTCAAGGACGGCGATCTGGTGCTGATCGACGCCGGTTGCGAGATCGACTGCTACGCCAGCGACATCACCCGGACCTGGCCAGTCAGCGGCAAGTTCTCTCCTGAGCAGAAGGCGATCTACGAGTTGGTGCTGGCTGCCCAGGAGGCCGCGTTTGCCCAAATCGCGCCGAACAAGCACTGGAACCAGGCCCACGAAGCCACGGTTCGGGTAATTACGGCGGGGCTGGTGGAGCTTGGCTTGTTGCAGGGTGACGTCAACGAACTGATCGCCAGCGAAGCCTACAAGGCCTTTTACATGCATCGTGCCGGTCACTGGCTGGGGATGGATGTGCATGACGTCGGCGAGTACAAGGTCGGCGGTGAATGGCGGGTGCTGGAAGTCGGCATGGCGCTGACGGTCGAGCCGGGTATCTACATCGCACCGGACAATCAGCACGTGGCGAAGAAATGGCGCGGCATTGGCGTGCGTATCGAGGATGACGTGGTAGTGACCAGACAGGGCTGTGAAATTCTGACCAACGGCGCACCGAAAACCGTGGCCGAGATCGAGGCATTGATGGCGGCTGCCCGGACTCAAGCGGCATGAGTAGAGTCAATCTGGCAATCATCGGTGGTGGTCTGGTCGGCGCCAGTCTGGCGTTGGCCTTGCAGGCCGGAGCCAAGGCGCGCGGCTGGAAGATCGTGCTGATCGAACCTTTCGCCCCCGGCCACACCTATCAACCGAGCTATGACGCCCGTTCCTCGGCGCTGTCCTTCGGCGCCCGGCAAATTTATCAGCGGCTTGGTGTGTGGCAGGAAATTTCCCGCCGCGCAGAGCCGATCAAACAGATCCATGTTTCCGATCGCGGGCGGTTTTCCACTGCGCGATTGTCGGCCATGGAAGAGGGCGTTCCGGCGCTCGGTTATGTGGTGGAGAACGCCTGGCTCGGTCAATGCCTCTGGCAAAGTCTGGACAAGGATGTGATCAGTTGGCGCTGCCCGGCGGAAGTGACGCGCATGGAACCTCTCGAAGATGGCTACCGCCTGACCCTCAGCGATGAAATCACCCTCGATTGCGACCTGGCCGTTTTGGCCGACGGTGGTCGTTCCGGTCTGCGCGAGCAGTTGGGTATCGGCGTCAAAAAGCGTCCGTACAACCAGAGCGCGCTGATCGCCAACATCACCCCGAGCGAAGCCCATGACGGCATGGCGTTCGAACGCTTTACCGATGACGGTCCGATGGCCTTGCTGCCGCTACCGGAAAACCGCTGCGCGCTGGTCTGGACCCGACTCGGCATGGACGCAAAGCGTCTGGCCAACCTCGATGAGCGCAGCTTCCTCAGCGAGTTGCAGGGCATCTTCGGTTATCGCCTCGGCACCCTCAAGCAAGTCGGCGCGCGGCATCTTTATCCGCTGACGCTGGTGGAGGCCGAAGAACAGGTTCGTCCCCATCTGGCGGTATTGGGCAATGCGGCCCACAGCCTGCATCCGATTGCCGGTCAGGGTTTCAACCTGTCCCTGCGCGATGCCCAGGCGCTGGCCGATACGTTACTGGCCAGCGAGAGCGGGCCGGGCGACTTCGCCATCTTGCAGGCCTATCGGGAGCGGCAACGGCTGGATCAGCAGTTGACCGTGGGCTTCTCCGATCAGGTCACCCGTTTGTTTGGCAGCACGCAGCCACTGGTTTCGCTGGGTCGCAATATCGGCCTGCTTGGCCTCGATTTGCTGCCGCCGGCCAAGCGCTGGTTCGCCCGACAGGCCATGGGACTTGGCACGCGTCCCGAATGACCCGGCGTTTCGAGACTCATAACGACGGCGGCACGCTGGTGGCGCGGGTCGATAACCCCCTTTACGTGCGGCTCAAGCCGCAAGCGAGACAGGCTTAAAGCATGGAAATGCGCGCAGATCTGCTGATTGTCGGGGCCGGAATGGTCGGGAGCGCGTTGGCGCTGGCGTTGCAGGACAGCGGGCTGGAGGTTTTGCTGCTCGACGGCAGCCCATTGAGCGTCAAGCCCTTCGATCCGCAGGCGCCGTTCGAGCCGCGAGTGAGCGCCTTGTCGGCAGCCAGCCAGCGGATCCTCGAACGCCTGGGGGTCTGGGAGGGTATCGTCAACCGCCGCACCAGCCCATATGCCGAAATGCATGTGTGGGACGGCAGCGGCACCGGACAGATTCACTTTTCGGCGACCAGTGTGCACGCCGAGGTGCTGGGGCATATCGTCGAGAACCGCGTGGTTCAGGATGCCTTGCTCGAGCGCTTGCACGACTGCGATATGGGCCTGCTGGCCAATGCGCGTCTGGAGCAGATGCGCCGCTCCGGCGACGACTGGCTGCTGACCCTGGCGGATGGGCGCATGCTGCGTGCGCCCCTGGTGATCGCGGCGGACGGTGCCAACTCGGCGGTGCGCCGTCTCACCGGTTGCGCGACTCGCGAGTGGGATTATCTGCATCACGCCATCGTCACCAGCGTGCGCAGTGCCCAGCCCCATCAGATGACCGCCTGGCAGCGTTTTACCGATAACGGTCCGCTGGCGTTCTTGCCGCTGGAGCGTGATGGTCAGCACGATTGGTGCTCGATCGTCTGGTCGACCACCCCGAGCGAGGCTGAACGCCTGATGGCGCTGGATGACGAAACTTTCTGTCGCGAGCTGGAGCGTGCCTTCGAAGGACGCCTGGGCACGGTGTTGAGCGCTGACCCGCGACTCTGTGTCCCGCTGCGTCAGCGCCATGCCAAGCGCTATGTGGCTGAAGGCCTGGCGTTGATCGGCGACGCTGCCCACACCATCCACCCGTTGGCCGGGCAGGGGGTCAATCTCGGTTTCCTCGACGCCGCTGTGCTGGCTGAGGTGCTGCTGCAAGCGGCCAGCCGCGGCGAGCGTCTGGCGGATGTGAAAGTACTGAGCCGTTATGAGCGCCGACGCATGCCGCACAATCTGGCGCTGATGGCGGCGATGGAAGGCTTTGAACGCTTGTTCCAGGCTGATCCCTTGCCACTGCGCTGGTTGCGTAATACCGGGCTGAAAATGATCGATCAAATGCCAGAGGCCAAGGCGCTGTTTGTGCGCGAGGCGCTGGGGCTGATTGGGGATTTGCCGGAGTTGGCCAAGGCTTGATCCTTCAGCGTCGCTTATGGCCCCTTCGCGGGCAAGCCCGCTCCCACAGGAGTACGCAGTCTAAATGTGGGAGCGTGGCTTGCCCGCGAAGCGATGGTTCAATCAACGCAGATTTTCGACCTTGCCGATGCAGCAACATCTAGTAACTTCTGCGCAGAGTGTTCGGTTGAGAAGCTAAATGTGAGTCCTTATCATTTCGTCTCAATCCTATTACGAGAGACCGCTCCCATGTTGGCACCGAAGCGTCTACTGACCGCCCTGGCACTCACTCTGATTGGCAGCACCGCTCAGGCGGCTGATGAGGTGGTGGTCTACTCCTCGCGTATCGATGAGCTGATCAAGCCGGTTTTCGATGCCTACACCAGCAAGACCGGTGTCCAGGTGAAGTTCATCACCGACAAGGAAGCGCCGCTGATGCAGCGGATCAAGGCCGAGGGTGAGAACGCTACCGCCGACCTGCTGCTCACCGTCGATGCCGGCAACCTCTGGCAAGCAGAGCAGATGGGTATTCTTCAGCCGTTTACCTCCAAGATAATCGACGCCAACATTCCGCTTCAATACCGCTCGTCCGCTCATCAATGGACCGGTTTGAGCCTGCGGGCGCGGACCATTGCCTATTCCACTGATCGGGTAAAACCAGCAGACCTGAGCACTTACGAGGCATTGGCCGACAAGCAGTGGGAAGGCCGTTTGTGCCTGCGTACGGCGAAGAAGGTCTACAACCAGTCGCTGACTGCCACGTTGATCGAAACCCACGGTGTGGAAAAGACCGAAAAAATCATCAAAGGCTGGGTCAGCAACCTGTCTACCGATGTGTTCTCCGATGACGTCGCGGTGCTCGAAGCGATCAATGCCGGGCAATGCGATGTCGGTATCGTCAACACCTACTACTATGGCCGTCTGCACAAGCAGAAGCCTGATCTGGCGGTAAAACTGTTCTGGCCGAACCAGGGTGACCGTGGTGTACACGTCAACCTGTCCGGCATCGGCCTGACCAAACATGCCCCGCACCCGGAAGCGGCCAAGGCGCTGGTGGAGTGGATGACCACACCTGAAGCGCAGAAGATCTTCGCCGATATCAACCAGGAGTTCCCGGCCAACCCGCAGGTGCAACCGTCTGCTGAAGTGGCGGGCTGGGGTAAGTTCGTCGCCGATACCCTACCGGTGGAAGTGGCCGGCAAGCGTCAGGCCGAAGCCATTCGCTTGATGGACCGTGCTGGCTGGAACTGAGTCGCTGGTTATACTGCGTCCCGCATCTGCGGGGCGTTGATCGTTCCCACGCTCTGCGTGGGAATGCAGCCATGGACGCTCTGCGTCTGCCCGCTCCAGAGGTGACGCAGAGCGTCGCAGGCCATGTGCCCACGCAGAGCGTGGGCACAATCATTTGATAGAGAGCTTTTCGTGGCCCATCCCGCCCAACGTCGTTGGTATCCGCTGGTCTTTGCCATTGCCGCGCTGGTTCTGTTGCCGCTGAGCGTGTTGCTGCTGTCGTGGCAGTCGATCGACCAGCAGATATGGTCGCACCTGTGGGAAACCCAGATGCCGCGCTTGCTCGGTAATACCCTGACGCTGGTGCTGGGCGTGGGAGTCGGCGTAACGCTGCTGGGTGTCAGCCTGGCCTGGTTGACCAGCCTTTGCGAGTTCCCCGGGCGGCGCTGGCTGGATTGGGCGCTGATGCTGCCGTTTGCGATTCCGGCCTATGTGCTGGCGTTCGTGTTTGTCGGGCTACTGGATTTTGCAGGTCCCGTGCAAACGCTGATGCGCGAATGGTTCGGCAGCGGCCTGCGCCTACCTCGGGTGCGTTCCACCGGTGGCGTGATCCTGGTTCTGGTGCTGGTGTTCTACCCCTATGTCTACCTGCTGGCGCGCACGGCCTTTCTCGCCCAAGGCAAAGGCTTGATGGAAGCGGCGCGCGTCCTCGGTCAGTCGCCATGGCGAGCCTTCTGGCACGTGGCGCTGCCCATGGCGCGTCCGGCCATCGGTGCCGGCGTGGCATTAGCACTGATGGAGACCCTGGCGGATTTCGGCGCAGTGTCTGTGTTCAACTTCGATACCTTCACCACGGCCATTTACAAGACCTGGTACGGCTTCTTCAGCCTGCCCAGCGCCGCGCAACTGGCCAGTCTGTTGCTGCTGGCAGTGATGTTGGTGCTCTATGGCGAGCGCCGGGCCCGGGGCGCCCACCGAGCGGGAAACGAACGGCCGCGAAGCAAGGCGTTGTATCACCTGCGCGGGCTCAAGGCCCTGGCCGCGAGTGGCTGGTGCGGCCTGGTGTTCGCCTGCGCGTTTGTGATCCCCGTGCTGCAACTGCTGGTCTGGTTCTGGCAGCGCGGACGTTTCGATCTCGATGAGCGTTATGCCGGGCTGATCGTGCACACGCTGTATCTGGGGGGCATGGCGGCATTGATCACAGTGAGCGTGGCCTTGTTGCTGGCATTTGCCCGACGACTGGCACCGACCCATGCCATCCGCTCCGGGATCAGTGTGGCCAATCTGGGTTACGCCTTGCCGGGTTCGGTGCTCGCGGTGTCGATCATGCTTGCATTCAGCTATCTGGACCGCGAACTGGTGATTCCGCTGTCGTCCTGGCTGGGCGGTGCTGGCAAGCCTTTGCTGCTGGGCAGCTTGTCGGCGTTGTTGCTGGCATATCTGGTGCGTTTCATTGCGGTGGCCTATGGGCCGCTGGAAAACAGCCTGGCGCGGATCCGGCCTTCATTGCCCGAAGCGGCACGAAGTCTGGGCGTCAGTGGACCGCGACTGTTTTTCAAAGTGTATCTGCCGCTGTTGCTGCCGGGCACCTTGAGTGCCGCGTTACTGGTGTTCGTCGATGTGCTCAAGGAAATGCCCGCCACCTTGCTGATGCGCCCGTTCGGCTGGGACACGCTGGCCGTCCGCATCTTCGAGATGACCAGTGAAGGTGAGTGGTCGCGAGCGTCCCTGCCGGCATTGACACTGGTTTTGGTCGGGCTGTTACCGGTCATCGGATTGATCCGACGTTCCGCTCATCGAATCAGCTAGGTGTCAGTCCTACACCTTGCGGCTACAATGCGCGGCATTCGGTGCGGTCCACCCTTCGGGTCGGGTCACTGAAAGCTGCTGCAAGCCACATTTTTAAAGGCTTTCAACCAGCACAGTGCCTGTCCGCACCTTCGCCACGCCCGGAAGGAGAAACCCATGGGACAGCGTACGCCTCTGTATGACCTTCACCTCGCCCTCGGCGCGAAGATGGTCGATTTTGGCGGTTGGGATATGCCTTTGCATTACGGCTCGCAAGTCGAAGAGCACCATCAGGTGCGACGCGACTGCGGGGTTTTTGATGTATCCCACATGACCGTGATCGATGTCAGCGGCCCCCAGGCCAAGGCCTGGCTTCAGCATTTGCTGGCCAATGATGTCGAGCGTCTGCACAGCTCCGGCCGTGCCCTGTACAGCGCCATGCTCAATGAGCGTGGCGGGGTAGTCGACGACATGATTGTCTACCGCACCGAGGCCGGTTACCGTCTGGTGGTGAATGCCGCCACGCGTGATCAGGACATGGCCTGGATGCAGGCTCGGCTCGGTGAGTTCCAGGTGCAGATGCATGAGCGCCCGGAGTTGGCGATGCTCGCGATTCAGGGCCCGCAGGCCCGGCACAAGATTGCCGAACTGGTCACTCAGGCCCGCGGCATGCTGATTCAGCAGCTCAAACCTTTTGAGGGTCAGGCCGAAGGTGACTGGTTCATCGCGCGTACCGGCTATACCGGCGAAGATGGTCTGGAAATCGTCCTGCCTGCCGATCAGGCACCGGCGTTCTTCAACGATCTGGTCGGTGCGGGCATTTCGCCGATCGGTCTCGGCGCCCGCGATACCCTGCGTCTTGAAGCCGGCATGAACCTTTACGGTCAGGACATTGATCAGGATGTCTCACCGCTGGCCGCCAATATGGCCTGGAGCATTGCCTGGGAGCCTGAGACTCGCGACTTCATCGGTCGGGCCGCTCTGGAGGCAGAGCGGGCAGGCGGAGTGAAACAAAAACTGGTTGGGCTGGTGCTGGAAGAACGCGGTGTTTTGCGCGCTCACCAGGTAGTTCGCATCGCCGATGTTGGCGAAGGGGAGATCACCAGTGGTAGTTTCTCTCCTACGCTTAGCAAGTCGATCGCACTGGCGCGGGTGCCCATGGCAACCGCCGACCGTGCAGAAGTGGAAATCCGTGGCAAGTGGTACCCGGTTCGGGTGGTAAAACCGACCTTTGTGCGTCATGGCAAAGCCTTGATCTAACTTTTTCTGGCGGGCAATCAACCGCTGACATTTCTTCTTGAGGACACAGAATATGAGCGAAATCCCTGTCGACCTGCGTTTTGCCGAAAGTCACGAATGGGCCCGTCTGGAAAAGAGTGGCAACGTGAAAGTGGGTATTTCAGACCACGCTCAGGAAGCCTTGGGTGATGTAGTGTTCGTCGAGTTGCCGGAAATCGGCAAGGTGTTCGCTGCCGGTGAGGCCGCGGGTGTGGTCGAGTCGGTCAAGGCCGCGTCCGATATCTACTCGCCAGTCTCCGGTAAGGTCATTGCCATTAACGAGGCGTTGGCCGACAACCCGGAACTGGTCAACAGCGCGCCATACGACAGCTGGTTCTTCGAACTCGAGCCAAGCGATACCGCTGAACTGGACAAGTTGCTCGGCGCCGCCGACTACAAGGCCGCTATCGGCGAGTAAGCCCTTGGCGACACCTGAAAAGCCCCGACCTGTCGGGGCTTTTTATTGACCGCAGGAATCCGCTGCGGGATCGACTGCTATGCTGCTGTGACCGTATTGCATCGACGCTGAGCGCCATTCAAGAGAGAGCCCGTCATGTCCCAGTTGCCGTCCTTGAGCCAGTTACGCGACCCCAATGCCTTCCTGCGGCGCCATCTGGGGCCGGATGCCGGCGAGCAGCAGGCCATGCTCGACAGTCTCGGGCTCGGCAGTCGGGTCGAGTTGATCGAGCAGACGGTGCCGCCGGGTATTCGCTTCAACCGTATTCTGGATCTGCCGCCAGCACTCGACGAAGAGGCCGCACTGGCCAGGCTTAAAGGTTATGCCGAACAGAACCAGATCTGGACCAACCTGATCGGCATGGGCTATCACGGTACTCTGACGCCGACGGTGATCTTGCGTAACGTGCTGGAAAATCCCGGTTGGTACACTGCCTACACACCGTATCAGCCTGAAATTGCTCAAGGCCGGCTCGAAGCACTGCTGAATTTCCAGCAGCTGACCATCGATCTCACTGGTCTGGAGCTGGCCAACGCTTCGCTGCTGGATGAAGCCACAGCGGCGGCAGAAGCCATGGCCCTGGCCAAGCGCGTGGCCAAATCCAGAAGCAATCTGTTCTTCGTCGACGAAAATTGTCATCCGCAGACCATCTCGGTGGTGCAGACCCGGGCCGAAGGGTTTGGCTTCGAGTTGGTGATCGACGCTGTGGATAACCTCGCCAGGCATCAGGTCTTCGGTGCGTTGCTGCAGTATCCGGACACTCACGGCGAGATCCGCAATCTACGCCCGCTGATCGACCATCTGCATGCGCAGCAGGCGCTGGCTTGCGTGTCTGCCGACCTGCTCAGCCTGTTGCTATTGACCCCGCCAGGAGAGTTGGGTGCCGATGTGGTATTCGGCTCGTCCCAGCGTTTTGGTGTGCCCATGGGCTACGGTGGGCCCCACGCGGCGTTTTTTGCCAGTCGCGATGAGTACAAACGGGCGATTCCCGGGCGGATCATCGGTGTTTCGAAAGACGCGCGCGGCAATGTGGCCCTGCGTATGGCGCTGCAAACCCGCGAGCAACATATCCGCCGCGAGAAGGCCAACTCGAACATCTGCACAGCGCAGGTGCTGCTGGCCAACATCGCCAGCTTCTATGCGGTTTATCACGGCCCCAAGGGGCTCAAACGCATCGCCCAACGGGTTCACCGGCTGACCTGCATTCTGGCGACGGGCCTGGAGAGAAATGGCATTACACGGCTCAACAAGCGGTTTTTCGACACCCTGACGCTGGAAGTCGGCGGCAGCCAGACGGCGATCATCGAAAGCGCCAAGGGCGCGCAAATCAATCTGCGCATTCTCGGGCGTGGTCAGTTGGGTCTGAGCCTTGACGAGACCTGCGACGAAACCACTGTGGCGCGGTTGTTCGATGTATTCCTCGGCGCCGATCATGGGCTGGATGTCGCTGAGCTGGATGCCGAGTCATTGGTTTCGGGCATTCCGAATGAACTGCTGCGCAGCTCGCCTTATCTGAGCCATCCGGTATTCAGTGCCCATCACAGCGAAACCGAGATGTTGCGTTATCTCAAACAGCTGGAGAACAAGGACCTGGCGCTCAACCAGTCGATGATTCCGCTGGGCTCCTGCACCATGAAACTCAACGCCAGCAGCGAGATGATTCCGATCACCTGGCCGGGTTTCGCCAATATGCACCCGTTCGCGCCGAGAGAGCAGGCGTTGGGTTATTCACTGATGATCCGCGAGCTGGAGAGCTGGCTCTGCGCGATCACTGGTTTCGATGCCATCTGCATGCAACCCAACTCCGGCGCTCAGGGCGAGTACGCCGGGTTGCTGGCGATCCGCAGGTACCACGAAAGCCGTCAGCAGGGCGCGCGCAACATCTGTCTGATCCCGGCTTCCGCCCACGGCACCAACCCGGCTTCGGCGCAGATGGCCGGGATGCAGGTAGTGATCGTCGAGTGCGACGATGCCGGCAACGTTGACCTGGACGACCTGAAAGCCAAGGCCCAGGCCGCCGGCGACAATTTGTCGTGCCTGATGGCGACCTATCCGTCGACCCATGGCGTGTATGAAGAAGGCATCAGCGAGATCTGCGAAGTTATCCACAGTCACGGTGGTCAGGTCTATATGGATGGCGCCAACCTTAATGCCCAGGTCGGGTTGGCCCGGCCGGCGGATATCGGCGCCGACGTTTCCCACATGAATCTGCACAAGACGTTCTGTATTCCCCACGGTGGTGGTGGTCCCGGGATGGGGCCGATTGGCGTGCGGGCGCATCTGGCACCGTTCGTCGCCAATCACCCGGTGGTGCCGATCGAAGGTCCGCTGCCAGAGAACGGAGCGGTCAGCGCGGCACCTTGGGGCAGTGCAAGCATCTTGCCGATCAGTTGGATGTACATCGCGCTGATGGGGCCGCAATTGGCCGATGCCAGCGAAGTGGCGATCCTCGCGGCGAACTACCTGGCCGAGCACTTGAGCGGCGCCTTCCCGGTGCTCTACAGCGGGCGAAATGGCCGGGTGGCTCACGAATGTATCCTCGACCTGCGACCGCTCAAGGCGCAAACCGGGATCAGCGAGGAGGATGTCGCCAAGCGCTTGATGGACTACGGCTTCCACGCGCCGACGATGTCGTTCCCTGTACCGGGCACACTGATGATCGAACCCACCGAAAGCGAGTCCAAGGCTGAGCTGGATCGCTTCATCGAAGCGATGCTGAGCATCCGCGCCGAAATTGCCCAGGTGCAGAACGGCACCTGGCCTGGCGAAGACAATCCGTTAAAACGCTCGCCCCACACGCTGGCGGACATCACCGGCATCTGGGAACGGCCTTACAGCATCGATCAGGCGGTGACGCCTACTGCTCACACCAAGGCCCATAAATACTGGCCGACGGTGAACCGCGTCGACAATGTCTATGGCGACCGAAATCTGTTCTGTGCCTGCGTGCCGGTGGATGCGTATCGCTGATCTGTGGGAGCGGCGGTGCGGCGATCCGACTTGCCCGCGAAGCGAACACCGCGGTTTTTCAGGTGTTGTGCGTCATCGTTCTTCGCGGGCAAGCCCGCTCCCACAGGTGTTGAGAACAAAAAAATGCCGCTCGAAGGAGCGGCATTTTTTATTCAGCCAAGCAGCAGATCACTCTTGAGCAACGGCATTCTTCGCCAGAATAGCGTTGGCCAGTTCCATGTCGGTGGCCTGTAAACCCGGGTTGTCGGTGCGGACTTTCTGTATTGCGGCTTCCAGATACGGGCCGCGGATGCTGCCTTCGCTGGCGACGAAGCTGCCGGCGTCATCCTGAGCCGCGACGACCAGCTTGTGATCCTTGGAGGTCAGGTAGCTGGAACCGGTGGTCGCTCCCGAGGTAATGACGTTACGCCAGAAGGTGTCCTCCGCCATTGCCGATCCGACAGGAAAGGACAGCAAGGCCAGGGTGGCGACAGCTAATTTGAGACGCATGGGTGACTCCGACTTTGGGTTATCTGGCGCCTTTGATGCTCGATAACCCACTGAGTTCCATGACTTTAATCGATCCGTTCTACCTGGATGACGACCCCTTCCTGGCCGATCACCCGAACACGGGAGCCGGCGGGTGTGTCCGGCCCTTTGGCCATCCAGACACCGTCGGCGACTTTGATCTTGCCGCGCCCCCCGACAATCGCTTCATGCACCACGAAGGTTTTGCCGATCAGCTCCTGGCCACGCAGATTGAGGGTCGGTTGATCGCTGGCTCTGGCACTGTGTTGGCGTTTCCACCAGTACAATGCCGTCAGCACTGATAGCAGACCGAACAGCAGCAATTGCACTTCCCAGGACAAATCCGGAATCAGGAAAGTCAGCACCCCGACTATGGCAGCGGCCATGCCGACCCAGAGCAAATACCCGCCAGCGCCGAACACTTCGAGAATCAGCAGGACGGTGCCCAGCGCCAGCCAGTCCCAGAACGACAAATGCTGCATGAATGCCCACATAGGTCGCGCCTCAGGCCTTTTTGCTGTCGAACGTGGCTTTGACGATTTCGCCGATGCCGCCGACGGCGCCGATCACCTGGCTGGCTTCCAGTGGCATCAGGATCACTTTGCTGTTGTTGGCCGATGCCAGTTTGCCCAGCGCATCGATGTATTTCTGCGCGACGAAGTAGTTGATCGCCTGCACGTTGCCGGTCGCGATCGCTTCGGATACCACCTGCGTGGCCCGGGCTTCGGCTTCGGCTTGCCGCTCGCGGGCTTCGGATTCGAGGAACGCAGCCTGACGACCACCCTCCGCTTCGAGGATCTGCGCCTGCTTTTTACCTTCGGCGGTCAGAATCGCCGACGCCCGCAGACCTTCGGCCTCGAGAATTTGCGCGCGCTTGATCCGCTCGGCTTTCATCTGGCCGGACATGGCGGCCATCAGGTCGGCGGGCGGGCTGATGTCCTTGATCTCGATCCGGGTGATCTTGATGCCCCACGGCGCCGTGGCTTCATCGACAGTACGCAGCAATCTCTCGTTGATGTTGTCACGCTGGCTGAGCATCGCGTCCAGTTCCATGGAGCCGAGTACGGTACGGATGTTGGTTTGCAGCAGGTTGCGGATAGCATGTTCGAGGTTGTTCACCTCATAGGCGGCCTGAGCGGTATTGACCACCTGGAAGAAGCACACGGCATCGATCTGCACGGTAGCGTTGTCGGCGGTGATGACCTCTTGCGGCGGAATGTCCAGCACGCTTTCCATCACGTTGATCTTGCGGCCGATGCGGTCCATGACCGGAATGATGATGTTCAGGCCAGGCTTCAGGGTGTTGGTGTAGCGGCCAAAGCGCTCGACCGTCCACTGAAAGCCTTGCGGAACCACCTTGAAGCCCATGAACACAATGGCGATGGCCAGGCCGACGAAAAGTAAAAGCACGGTACCGATCTGCATGACATTTCCCTGTTCAGGTTTTAATCGATGAGGCTGCAATGGTCTGATGGTAGCGGAATGGGGCTGGCATACGAGTCGATTCGTGCTGTTTTGCATCATCAGGAGACAAAGTCCTGTTCTTACTTCTGCTCACTCTGCGGCGTAACCCGCAGCACCTCCTCAATCGTAGTCAATCCGGCGGCGACTTTTTGTGCGCCGGACAGTCGCAGGCTGCGCATGCCTTCCTTGAACGCCTGGTGACGCACCGCCTGTAGATCGGTATCAGGGCTGATCAGTGCTTTGACGGTGTCGCTCAGCAGCATTATTTCGTAGACCCCGGCACGTCCTCGGTAACCGGTGTCGCGGCACTCCAGACAACCGATGGCCCGTTGGGCATTGGTTGGCATTGGCGCTTGCCAGGGCCTGGTCAGGGTTTGCCAATCGTCTTCGCCCAGGCTCAGCGGCGCTTTGCAGTGGGGGCAAAGGGTGCGCACCAGACGCTGGGCCATGACGCCGAGGACGGTGGCCTTGATCAGGTAATGCGGCACGCCGAGTTCCAGCAGGCGGCTAATGGCGCTGGGCGCGTCGTTGGTGTGCAACGTCGACAGGACCAAATGCCCCGTGAGTGCGGCCTGGATCGCCATTTCCGCGGTTTCCAGATCACGGATTTCGCCGATCATGATGATGTCCGGGTCTTGCCGCATCAGCGCCCGCACACCGCTGGCAAAGGTCAGGTCGATATTGTGCTGAACCTGCATCTGGTTGAACGCCGGTTCGACCATCTCGATCGGGTCTTCGATGGTGCAGAGGTTGACCTCGGGCGTCGCCAGTTTTTTCAGCGTGGTGTAGAGCGTGGTGGTTTTGCCCGAACCGGTGGGGCCGGTCACCAGAATGATGCCGTTGGGCTGGCGGGTCATGTCTTGCCAGCGGCGCAGGTCCTCTGCGGAGAAACCCAGCTGATCGAAATCCTTGAGCAGCACTTCCGGGTCGAAAATCCGCATGACCATTTTTTCGCCAAAGGCCGTCGGCAGCGTCGACAGCCGCAACTCGACTTCACCGCCGTCCGGGGTTTTGGTCTTGACCCGACCGTCCTGGGGTTTGCGCTTTTCCGCGACATTCATCCGGCCCAGGCTTTTCAGGCGGCTGACGATGGCCATGGTCACTTGCGGCGGGAATTGATAGACGTTGTGCAGCACGCCGTCGATGCGAAAGCGTACGGTGCCTTGCTCGCGACGGGGTTCGATGTGGATATCGCTGGCACGCTGCTGGAAGGCGTACTGGAACAGCCAGTCGACGATGTTGACGATGTGCGCGTCGTTGGCGTCCGGCTCCTGATCACTGGCGCCGAGGTTGAGCAACTGTTCGAAGTTGCCCAGGGTGCTCATTTTTTGATCAGCGTTGTTGGCGCCGCTGACCGACTTGGCCAGCCGGAAGAACTCCACGGTAAAGCGCTGAATGTCCGCCGGGTTGGCCACCACGCGTTTGATCGGCAGCTTCAGGACGTGAGTCAGATCGGCTTCCCAGGCTTTGACGTAAGGCTGCGCGCTGGCCACGGTCACCGCATCGCGGTCGATCGAAACAGCGAGAATCTTGTGGCGTTGGGCGAAGGCATAGGACATCAGCGCAGTGATGCGCGCGACGTTGATCTTCAGCGGATCGATGCGCAAATAAGGCTGACCGGCCTGCTGCGCGAGCCATAAAGTCAGGCTTTCCAGATCGAGCCGTTTACCGGGGCGGCTGAGGTCGTCGAGGTGTTGGCTGGCGAGAAACTCTAGCGGATGGAGCTGGTGGTTGGCGGCATTGCGTCGGGTACCCAATGCGTGTTCGGCCGAATCCTGGCTGATAAAGCCTTGGGCGACCAGTTCACGCAACAGATCATTGAGATCCAGCCAGCGGTCCTGAGTGAGGAGGGAAACGGACATGCGGGTTCCTTATGAACAATCCTGTAACTAGCGGTTTAGACGTGTGCGTCTCTGACCACAGATTGCCAAGAATAGTCCCCGGATGAGCCGACCGTTCGGCTATTGCCAAACCAGGCGTTGCGAATTCTTGCCGAGCGACCTCAGCCGAGCGCCTGTGCGGGCTGAGCCCATGAAGAATCAGCAGGTTGCAGATCCACCGAGCAGACACTGATCAAGTTACGCAATTTTTCAGCGATCACCTGGGCGCGGTGCCAGCTCAGCCCGTCGAGCGCCACATCGATCGACAGCAAATCGTTCTGCTGCAACACGTTGACCTGCTGCGGAACCAGAAACTGCAGGGCGAAATGGTTGAGTACCCGACACAGCAGATCCGGTTCAGCTTCGGCGAGCAGCTGATAGCGCACGCGGCAATGGGCGTTGCTGACGTTCCAGACATCGGCGCGGGTTGGGGGGCTGACAGCTTCGAGAGGGGGCATGTGGGTTCTCCAAATCATTGGAGAAATTTTTACATGCGATTCGCGGTATTTCTTATCTATGATTGGATTAATTGGTGATAAATCGAATTGAATAATTCGCCATTGGTTGGTTTAGGGGTTTTTATATGCATAGCGATCTCGACGCTTACGATCGACGGATTCTGGCACTGCTCCAGGAGGACGCCTCGCTCTCCAGCGCGCAAATCGCCGAACAGGTAGGGCTGTCGCAGTCGCCGTGCTGGCGACGGATTCAGCGGCTCAAGGAGGAGGGGGTGATTCGCGGGCAAGTGACGTTGCTGGATCGCAAGAAGATCGGCCTCAACACGCAGATCTTCGCCGAGATCAAACTCAACGCCCACGGTCGCTCCAACTTCACTGAATTCACCGAGGCGATTCGCGGCTTTCCAGAAGTATTGGAGTGCTATGTGTTGATGGGGTCAGTGGACTTTTTGCTGCGCATCGTGACGGCGGATATCGAGGCCTACGAGCGGTTTTTCTTCGAGAAACTGTCGATGGTGCCGGGGATTCAGGAGGTCAACTCGATCGTGGCTTTGTCTGAAATCAAATCCACGACGAGTTTGCCGGTGTAGCAGTGGGTTTGCGTTGAATCTTCTGACGTCTTCGCGGGCAAGCCCGCTCCCACAGGAGATGTGGGAGCGGGCTTGCCCGCGAAAGCGATCTTACATCCGCAGCAAAGTCTTCCAGGCACGGTTCTGATACACCGCAATCGCTTGCTGCTTGCGGGCATCGAGCGCTTCATCGGTGATTGGCTCGTTGGCCAGTTGCTGCAACTGTTTCAGCTCACCGTAGAGGCGATCCGTTTCCGGGATCTCCAGCACGCCACGCGCGTGATGCAGCCAGGCCTGGATGCGTTCGATACGCGGCAATTGCTCGGCCAGATCTTCCGGTTGTTGCTGGTAGCGCGGCAGTTGCAGGGCGACGGCTTCGTCGGCCAGCAGACGCGGCAACCAGTTGCCCAATTGCGCAGCGCCCTGGCGATTGCCACGAGTGTTGCGATCGGCAGCCCAGGCGCGGGCCAGCAGCCAGCGTGAAGTGTTCAGCGAGAACAGGCCCCAGCGAACGTCTTCCAGTTCTTCGGCGAACTGTTCCGGCGCGGCTTTGCGCACGTCTTCGTCGTCCTGACCGGCTTGTACCAGCGGACGCCAGTCTTCCAGCAACGCATCGAGCGAGACACGCAGGTCATGGGTCGACTGACGCGGTGCGGCCTGGCCGAGGCTGCCGATCAGCGCGCGCAGTTCGCTAAGGTTTTCTACCCAATCCTGCAGCAGGCGCCAGTGGCCGTTGAAACGGTATTGCTCGGCCAGACGCTGGCTGCTGCTCAGCAAGTGCCAGCTCAATGCCGCGAAGGCATCGTCCAGCGGCAGTTCAGTCGTCAGCTGCGCAGCGGGCAGGCTCAACGAATAGCTGTTGGCGTCGAACAGGCGATAGCCACGCTCGGCCTTGCTGATATCGCACGGCATCAGCGCCAGGGTGACGGCCAGTTCGGCGGCCAGTTCCAGCAGTGCGGCCGGCTCGCCTTCGCGCAGCTCCAGCTCCAGCTCGCAGATTTCTTCTTTCTGCTCGCCGGCGATCACGTGGCCCAGGTCCAGCGCGGCTTCGATGACCACTTTGGCCTTGCCACGGCCCCAGGCGATTTCGGCGCGTTCGCGGACGAAGTCGGTGGTGAAGATCGGCTTGAGGGTCTTTTTGTCCAGCTCGGCCAGTTGTTCCGGCCAGCATTCGCCGTCGAGTTTTTTTACGTCGAGCTTGGCTTTGGGCAGTTTCCAGTCGTATTCGTGACGCTCGGACAGACCGGCGATGCTTTGACCGCGGGTCTTGAGGGTCTGGATCACTTCTTCGCCATCACGACGCAGGCGCAGGGCAACCTTGGCCTGGGCCAGGTCGCGCTCCGGCGTGTCGAAGTACTGGTTCATCAGTTCACGGCGTTCCCAGCCACTTTTGTTGCGTTTTTTCAGTAACGGATGCTCGCGCAGGGCGGCGAGGGTTTCGCGGCTGACGCGGAGTTTGATTTCAGTTTCTTTCTGCATGGCCGGAAAATCCAGGATCGGGAGCGCAGCCGGGGGAATGTGTGGCTGCCAAGGTCGTGCAGTGTACAGGACTCACCGGCTCGACGTGCCGCGACGGTTTATTCCATGGTGCGGATAGCTCTATGATGAAGCTCGTCTGTGAAGTTTGGAGCCAGCGCATGCCTTTGCCATCCATGAAAGATCAGTTCGCTGCGCTGATCGCCGCGCCGTCGGTCAGTTGTACCCAGCCGAGCCTGGACCAATCCAACCGTGCGGTAATCGATCTGTTGGCGACCTGGCTCGGCGATCTGGGTTTTGCCTGCGACATCCAGCAGGTCAGCCCCGGCAAGTTCAATCTGCTCGCCAGCTTCGGCTCTGGTCCCGGTGGCCTGGTGCTGGCCGGACACAGCGATACGGTGCCGTACGACGGCGCGCTATGGCAGACCGATCCGCTGAAGCTGACCGAAGTCGATGGCCGCTGGATTGGCCTGGGCAGCTGCGACATGAAGGGCTTTTTTGCGCTGGCCATCGAAGCCGTCCTGCCGCTGCTGGACAAGTCGTTCAAGCAACCATTGCTGATCCTCGCTACCTGCGACGAAGAAAGCTCCATGGCCGGCGCTCGTGCACTGGCCGCAGCGGGTCGGCCGCTGGGACGTGCAGCGGTGATCGGCGAGCCGACCGGGCTCAAGCCGATTCGTCTGCACAAAGGCGTGATGATGGAGCGCATCGATATTCTCGGGCAAAGCGGCCACTCATCGGACCCCCGCCTGGGTCATAGCGCGCTGGAAGCCATGCACGACGCCATGGGTGAACTGCGCGGCTTGCGCCTGGCGTGGCAACGCGAGTATCGCAATCCGCAGTTCAGCGTGCCGCAGCCGACCCTGAATTTTGGCTGTATCCACGGTGGCGACAACCCCAACCGGATTTGCGGCCAATGCTCGCTGGAATTCGACCTGCGACCCCTGCCGGGCATGGACCCGCAAGTGTTGCGCGCAGCGATCCGGCAGAAGCTCGAGGCTGTGGCCGAGTGGCATCAGGTGAAGATCGATTACGCGCCGTTATTCCCCGAAGTGCCGCCTTTCGAGCAAGCTGCGGACTGCGAATTGGTCCGGGTCGCGGAAAGACTCACCGGCCACCTTGCCGAAGCAGTAGCGTTTGGCACCGAAGCGCCTTATCTTCAGCGTCTTGGCTGCGAAACCCTGGTGCTCGGCCCTGGCGATATCGCCTGCGCCCACCAACCGGGGGAATATCTCGAAATGTCACGTTTGCAGCCTACCGTGCATCTATTACGTCAACTGATCGAACATTACTGCCTGACACCGGCGCCGCTCGTATAAATTGCGGCCCGATAAATTGCCAGTGTCCCAACCCGTACTTATGAGGAGAGCGCGCGTGTCGCCAAGCCTGTTCCGACGATAACCATCAGCCCGCTGTGCGTTTTCTGTTTCGCCCTTTTTTCGGCTGCTATTTATTACAGGCCCAGGTTCATGCCCGATTACGTCAATTGGCTTCGTCACGCTTCTCCGTACATCAACGCCCACCGCGATTGCACCTTTGTCGTCATGCTTCCTGGCGACGGGGTCGAGCATCCGAACTTCGGCAATATCGTCCACGACCTGGTGCTGTTGCACAGCCTGGGCGTGCGGCTGGTGCTGGTTCATGGCTCGCGCCCGCAAATTGAAACCCGTCTCGCGGCTCGAGGCCTGACCCCGCATTACCACCATGGCCTGCGCATCACCGATGCGGCGACTCTGGAGTGCGTCATCGATGCGGTCGGCCACCTGCGGATCGCTATTGAAGCGCGCCTGTCGATGGACATGGCTTCTTCGCCGATGCAGGGCTCGCGCCTGCGGGTGGCGGGCGGCAATCTGGTGACTGCCCGGCCGATTGGCGTGCTTGAAGGTGTCGATTATCACCACACCGGCGAAGTGCGTCGGGTCGACCGCAAGGGCATCAACCGCCTGCTGGATGAGCGTTCGATCGTGCTGTTGTCGCCGCTGGGCTATTCGCCGACCGGGGAAATTTTCAACCTCGCTTGCGAAGATGTCGCCACCCGCGCAGCCATTGACCTGGGGGCGGACAAGCTGCTGCTGTTCGGCGCGGATCTCGGTCTGATCGACGAAAATGGTCGGCTGGTCCGTGAGCTGCGTCCGCAACAGGTGCCGGCGCATCTGCAGCGCCTGGGCAGCAACTATCAAGCTGAGCTGCTGGATGCGGCAGCTGAAGCTTGCCGGGGTGGTGTGGCTCGCAGTCATATCGTCAGCTACGCCGAAGACGGCGCGCTGCTGACCGAACTGTTCACCCGCGACGGTGGCGGTACGCTGGTGGCTCAGGAGCAATTCGAGATTGTGCGCGAAGCGGCCATCGAAGACGTCGGCGGTCTGCTGGATCTGATCAGTCCGCTGGAAGAGCAGGGCATCCTGGTACGCCGTTCCCGCGAAGTGCTGGAGCGCGAGATCGAACAGTTCAGTGTGGTCGAGCGCGAGGGGATGATTATCGCCTGTGCGGCGCTGTATCAAATTGCCGATTCGGACGCGGGGGAGCTGGCTTGCCTGGCGGTGAACCCGGAATACCGCCACGGCGGTCGTGGTGATGAATTGCTCGAGCGAATCGAAACCCGCGCCCGGGCTCAGGGGCTGAAAACCTTGTTCGTGCTGACCACGCGTACCGCGCACTGGTTCCGCGAGCGTGGCTTCGTGCCTAGCAGCGTCGAGCGCCTGCCCTCGGCCCGAGCTTCGCTGTACAACTATCAGCGTAATTCGAAGATCTTCGAAAAGACCTTATAACTGCGCCTGAAAAAGTCCCGTAGGAGCGAGGTTGATCGTTCCCACGCTCTGCGTGGGAATGCCTCACTGGACGCTCTGCGTCCGCTTCGACAGTGACGCGGAGCGTCATGGGCTGCATTCCCATGCGGGAGCGTGGGAACGATCAATACCGCGAATAATCCGCCAGCACCATCTCACCACCACGCTTCCAGACTGTGACTATTTCTGCTGTCTGAAAAAAATGCGAGAGACACACAAACTGTAACAATTTGACTAGATGATGCGCGTTTTAGCATGATGGCGTCGCTTTTTTGATCGCGGGTGACGTATGAGGCATACGCAAAAGCTAAGCGATCTAAAGAAATCATTACAAATACCATTTAGGAATTAGCTTATGAGCCGACACCCGGTGTCTGGTTCGGTTGAGTGATGCCAAGTGTTATTCCTTAATCGTATAAAAATGAATGAAACAATTCTTTTTGGCTTTATGAAAAAATCATTACCCTGCACGAAATCGATCACCGCGACCGGTTAGACCTTGGTCGTAGACACGCTTGGTTACGATTGACTTGCGAGTCACGGTACGGCGCTAATCGCGCACTGCGGATCCAGGGCGTTAGACCCAGGACCAAAGAACAGAAGAATTAGAAACGAGAGGAGCGAAACAATGAACAAGTCCACGTTGGCCATGGCTGTGGCCATTGGGGTTTTGGCGCAGCAGGCAGGCGCCGCTGGTTTTGTTGAAGACAGCAAAGCCACTTTGGGGCTGCGTAACTTCTACATCAACAACGATAACCGTGACTCCGGCACCAAAGCCGCAGGCGCTCAGAACAAACAAGAAGAGTGGGGCCAAGGCTTCATCTTCAACTTCACTTCGGGTTACACCCAAGGCACCGTGGGCTTCGGTCTGGACGCTATCGGTCTGCTGGGCGTGAAGCTGGATTCGGGCGGCGGCACCAACGGTGCGGGCAAGAACACCTACGGTGGCACTGTGTTCCCTACCGAGTCGACCAGTGGCAAAAACGCTCAGGCAGTGGATGAGTTCTCCAGCCTGGGCCTGACTGCAAAAGCCAAGATCTCCCAGACCGAACTGAAACTGGGTACTTTGCAGCCAAAACTGCCTGTCATCGTGACCAACGATGGTCGTCTGCTGCCGCAGACCTTCCAGGGTGGTCAGATCACTACCAACGAGATCAAGGACCTGACACTGGTTGGCGGTCAGATTGAGCATGCCAAAGGCCGTAACTCGACTAACAACGAAGGTCTGTCCATCCCGGGCGCCAACGGCGGTTCGAACTTCAACAACGGCAAGTTCAGCAACAAGTTCTACTACGCCGGTGGCGACTACAAGATCACCAAGGATCTGACCGCTCAGTACTACTACGGCAACCTGGAAGATTTCTACACGCAGCACTTCCTGGGTCTGACCCACAACTGGGCATTGCCAGTGGGTAGCCTGAAGTCCGATCTGCGTTACTTCAACAGTGATTCCGATGGCAAGAACGCCAGTCAGGAAGGTCGTCTGGCAGGCTACCGCGCCACCGGCGTTCATAACGACCGTGAAGTCGATAACCGTACCTGGAGTACGAAATTCACCTATAGCCTGCAAGGCCACGCCCTCAGCGCTGGTTATCAACGTGTGAATGGCACCAGCGACTTCCCATACCTGAACCAGGGTGACGGTGCCAGCAGCTACCTGATCACTGACTCGCAGATCGGCAAGTTTCAGCGTGCCGGCGAGCGCACCTGGTTGGCTCAATACGCTTATGACTTCGCTACCGTTGGCTTGCCAGGCCTGACCACTTCCGTGATCTACCTCAAGGGTGACAACGTGAACGCTGCCACTGGTAGTGACACAGGTGAATGGGAGCGCGACTTCTCCATTGGTTATGTTGTTCCGTCAGGCACTTTCAAAGGTGTAGGCCTGGCGTGGAAAAACGCTTCCCTGCGCTCCGACGTTACCGGTCAGCGTGACCAGGACGAAAACCGTTTGATCGTCAGCTACTCGATCCCACTGTTGTAATACCGCGTTGAAACCTCGCCCGGCGCAACGCCGGGCGAGGTGTTTCTCCAAGTCAGACTCACCCTGCAAGCCCTCCTAGAAACCCTTTGTTGCAGCTATTCCAGACCTTCTCGCCCCCAGAATGAGAGGATGGTCTTCGCGTGTTCGTGCGTCCGCTGAAGATCTGTTTTATATTCTAATTACTTATAAACAAATCGATATTTATTCTTTTTAATTAGTCTTCTGCGCAGGCACAGTAGGTTCAATAAGCACTCACAAGGAGCAGTACCATGAGCCTCAGACTTGGCGATATCGCCCCCGACTTCGAACAGGAGTCCAGCGCCGGCACGATTCGTTTTCACCAGTGGCTCGGCGATAGCTGGGGCGTGCTGTTTTCCCATCCCGCGGATTTCACCCCGGTGTGCACCACGGAGCTTGGTTTCACCGCCAGGCTCAAGGACGAATTCGCCAGTCGCGGCGTCAAGGCCATTGCCCTGTCGGTCGACCCGGTGGACTCGCACCACAAGTGGATCGAGGACATCAATGAAACGCAAAACACCCTCGTCAACTTCCCGATCCTCGCTGACGCTGATCGCAAGGTCTCTGACCTCTACGACCTGATCCACCCTAATGCCAACGACACCTTGACCGTGCGTTCGCTGTTCGTGATCGATCCGAACAAAAAGGTGCGCCTGACCATTACCTATCCGGCCAGTACCGGACGTAACTTCCATGAAATCTTGCGGGTGATCGATTCGCTGCAGCTCACCGACAACTACAAAGTGGCCACGCCGGCCAACTGGCAGGACGGTGATGAGGTGGTGATCGTGCCATCGCTCAAGGATGAAGAAGAGCTCAGGAAACGCTTCCCGAAAGGTTATCGCGCAGTGAAACCGTATCTGCGACTGACGCCGCAGCCTAACCGCTGAATCTCAGTCAGTTTCTTTGTGTTGCTGACACCGCCTTCGCGGGCAAGCCCGCTCCCACAGGAGTACGCGGTCAAATGTGGGAGCGGGCTTGCCCGCGAAGGCGGATTGACAGTCGCCGCAAAACTCAAGGTCCACAAAGCAGGGGTTTTCAGGTCGTTTCGACGGCCTGTTTTTTTGTCTGTAGAAATGTTCTTGTCTATGCATTTAAAGAATAAACAAATGAATAAATAAGATTTATAGATATATAAATCACCTGTTAAGGTCTGTTCATCCCAGCGAAATCGCAGTGAGCGAATCGCCAATAAGCCCTGAGGAATTATCTGCATGCTGGTCGTCTCACTCGGTGGAAGTCCCAGTCAGCGCTCCCGTTCCGGGGTGTTGCTGGACTATTCCAAACGCTGGTTACAGCAGCAAGGTGTGGAGGTGGTGAGTTATCAGGTACGGGACTTCCCGGCCGAAGATTTGCTCCACGCACGCTTCGGCAGCCCGATGGTGATCGACCTGCTGCAACAGATTGCCAACGCCGATGGCTTGCTGATCGCCACGCCGGTTTACAAAGCGTCATTCTCTGGCGCACTGAAGACCGTGCTCGATCTGCTGCCGGAGCGTGCACTGAGCCACAAGGTGGTATTGCCCATGGCCACCGGCGGCAGCATTGCTCACATGCTGGCGGTGGATTACGCGCTCAAACCGGTGTTGTCGGCGCTGAAGGCCCAGGAAATGCTTCACGGGATTTTCGCCGAAGACAGCCAGATCGCTTATGGCGAAGGCAGCGCCCAGGCGCAGCTGGTGCCGATATTGGAGCGACGTTTGAACGAGGCACTGGAGCAGTTCTACAGCGCGATGGCGCGGCGGCCACAGCCGATTGATCCGAATCTGTTGAATGAACGTCTGTTGAGTGCTCGCTGGAGCATTTAAGTCTCACCCGAATGTGAAGTACTCACCTTACTCCGCCGCTAACGGCCAAGCAGGTGCAGCCATAACCCCAACAGCAAAAAGGAGAGCGCTATGCGCACTGTCATTTTGCGTCGTGGTCTGGTCGCTCTGTTTGCTGCGGCTGTGTCCCTCGGCGTTATTACTCAAGCCGAAGCCGAGAGCTTGCGCATCGGCTATCAGAAATACGGCACCCTGGTGCTGCTCAAAGCCAAGGGCTCGCTGGAGAAACGTCTGGCAGAGCAGGGCGTTCAGGTGCAATGGACTGAATTCCCCGGCGGCCCGCAACTGCTCGAAGGGCTGAACGTCGGCTCCATCGATTTCGGCGTGACCGGCGAAACCCCGCCCGTGTTCGCTCAGGCGGCCGGTGCCGATCTGCTCTACGTGGCTTATGAGCCGCCAGCGCCGACCAGCGAAGCGATCCTCGTCCCGAAAGACTCGCCGATCAAATCGGTGCAGGATCTCAAGGGCAAAAAGGTCGTCCTCAACAAAGGTTCCAACGTTCACTATCTATTGGTTCGCGCCCTCGAAGACGCCGGCCTCAAATACACCGACATCCAGACCGTATTCCTGCCACCGGCCGATGCCCGCGCTGCGTTCGAACGTGGCAGCGTCGATGCCTGGGTGATCTGGGACCCGTACCAGGCCGCCGCCGAACAGCAACTGCAAGCACGCACCCTGCGTGACGGCAGCGGCATCGTCGACAACCATCAGTTCTACCTGGCAACCAAGCCTTACGCCGAAAAGCACCCGCAAGTGATCAAGGCGCTGGTGGAAGAAGTGCGTGCCGTCGGCGAATGGTCCAAGGCCAACCCTGAAGACGTGACCAAACAGGTTTCGCCACTGCTTGGCCTGCCCGCGGACATCACCCTGACCTCGGTGAAACGCCAGGGCTACGGCGCACTGTTCCTCACCCCGGAAGTGGTCGCCGCTCAGCAAAAAATCGCCGACAGCTTTTACCAACTCAAGCTGATCCCGAAACCGCTGAGCATCAAAGACGTGATCTGGACGCCACCTGCGACCGTTGCCAAAGCGCCGTAATTCGAATTCCTTGGGAGACAACTCCATGAGCCTCAATATTTTCTGGTTCCTGCCCACTCACGGCGATGGTCATTACCTTGGCACCGCCGAAGGCGCTCGCGCCGTTGATCATGGCTATTTGCAGCAGGTCGCTCAAGCGGCGGATCGCCTGGGTTTCGGCGGGGTGCTGATCCCCACCGGACGCTCCTGCGAAGATTCCTGGCTGGTTGCTGCGTCGCTGATCCCGGTGACTCAGCGGTTGAAGTTTCTGGTCGCGCTGCGCCCCGGGATCATTTCCCCAACAGTGGCGGCGCGTCAGGCGGCGACCCTGGATCGGTTGTCCGGCGGTCGTGCGCTGTTCAATCTGGTGACGGGGGGCGATCCGGATGAATTGGCTGGCGACGGGTTGTTCCTCAGCCATGAAGAGCGCTATCAGGCATCAGTAGAGTTCACCCGCATCTGGCGGCGGGTACTGGAAGGCGAGACCGTCGATTATGACGGTCAGCACATCAGCGTGAAGGGCGCGAAGTTGCTCTATCCGCCGATTCAGCAACCGCGTCCGCCGCTGTATTTCGGTGGTTCTTCGCAAGCGGCGCAGGACCTTGCGGCCGAACAGGTCGAGATGGTGCTGACCTGGGGCGAGCCACCGGCCGCCGTTGCAGAGAAGATTGAACAGGTGCGAGCCAAGGCTGCGAAGCTTGGACGGACCCTGCGCTTCGGCATTCGTCTGCATGTGATCGTTCGCGAAACCAACGCCGAGGCCTGGCAAGCAGCGGACCGACTGATCTCTCATCTGGATGAGGAGACCATCGCTCGCGCCCAGGCTTCTTTGGCGCGTTTCGACTCGGTGGGCCAGCAACGCATGGCGGCGCTGCATGGCGGGAGCCGCGACAATCTGGAAGTCAGCCCGAACCTCTGGGCGGGTGTCGGTCTGGTGCGCGGCGGTGCCGGTACGGCGCTGGTTGGCGATGGTCCGACCGTGGCGGCGCGGGTCAAGGAATACGCGGATCTGGGCATCGATACCTTTATCTTTTCCGGTTATCCACATCTGGAAGAGTCGTATCGAGTGGCTGAGCTGCTGTTCCCGCACCTGGACATCGAACGTCCGGAACTGCCGAAAAGCAGCGGTTACGTCAGCCCGTTTGGCGAAATGGTCGCCAATGACATTCTTCCTAAAGCTGCGTCCCAGAGCTGAGGCGCGGCCATGAAGAACGTAAAACTTAGCCATAGCCTCGCGCCGTGGGCCTTGCCGGTGTTGTTGCTGGCGGTGTGGCAGTTGTCGGTATCGGCAGGCTGGTTGTCGACGCGGATTCTGCCGGCACCGAGCGCGGTGATCGAGGCCGGTGCACGGCTGATTAGCAGCGGTGACATCTGGACCCATCTGGCAATCAGTGGCTGGCGCGCGGCGGTCGGTTTCCTGATCGGTGGCGGTATTGGTCTGGCCCTGGGCTTTATCAGCGGTTTGTCGAAATGGGGCGAACGCCTGCTCGACAGTTCGGTGCAGATGATCCGCAACGTGCCGCATCTGGCGCTGATTCCGCTGGTGATTCTGTGGTTCGGCATCGATGAGTCGGCGAAGATTTTTCTGGTGGCGTTGGGCACCTTGTTCCCGATCTACCTCAACACCTATCACGGCATTCGCAACGTCGACCCGGCGTTGGTGGAAATGGCCCGCAGTTATGGTTTGTCCGGTTTCGGCCTGTTCCGTCAGGTGATTCTGCCGGGCGCGCTGCCTTCGATTCTGGTGGGTGTGCGCTTCGCGCTGGGCTTCATGTGGCTGACGTTGATCGTCGCCGAAACCATCTCTGCCAGTTCCGGCATTGGCTATCTGGCGATGAATGCCCGGGAGTTTTTGCAGACTGACGTGGTGGTGCTGGCGATCCTGTTGTACGCGGTGCTCGGTAAATTGGCCGACCTCGCGGCCCGTGGTCTGGAGCGGGTCTGGTTGCGCTGGCATCCGGCCTATCAAGTGGCCAAAGGCGGTGCGGTATGACGGCTCAACAACCGCCTCGCCTGCTGCGCGGGATTCCGCTGGCGGTGCGCAAGCTGCAAAAAACCTTTGGCCAGCGCCAGGTGCTGCATGAGATCGATCTGCATATTCCGGCCGGCCAGTTTGTCGCGGTGGTTGGTCGCAGCGGCTGCGGAAAAAGCACCTTGTTGCGCTTGCTCGCCGGCCTCGATAAACCCACCGGCGGTGAATTGCTCGCAGGTTCCGCACCGCTGAGTCAGGCGATCGAAGACACCCGTTTGATGTTCCAGGAAGCGCGTTTGCTGCCCTGGAAAAAAGTCATCGACAACGTTGGCCTCGGGCTCAAGGGCAACTGGCGACCCAAAGCACTGCAAGCGCTGGAAGCGGTCGGCCTGGCGGATCGCGCCAACGAGTGGCCGGCGGCCTTGTCCGGTGGGCAGAAGCAGCGTGTCGCGCTGGCCCGCGCCTTGATTCACCAGCCTCGGTTGCTGTTACTCGACGAACCGCTGGGCGCACTGGATGCGCTGACCCGAATCGAGATGCAGCAATTGATCGAAGGCCTTTGGCAGAAACATGGATTCACCGTGCTGCTGGTGACCCACGACGTCAGTGAAGCCGTGGCGATTGCTGATCGGGTGATCCTGATCGAAGAGGGCGAAGTCGGCCTCGATCTGCAGGTAGAGCTGCCGCGCCCTCGGGCTCGCGGTTCGCACCGGCTGGCGGCGCTGGAAACCGAAGTCCTTGGCCGCGTGTTGTCGCTCCCCGGTTCGCCACCTGAGCCGGAACCCGTTTCACCCTTGCCCACGCAATTGCGCTGGGCTCAATAACTCAACTTCAAAAACCTTTTACCCAAACAGGAATACCGCTCATGACTATTAAAGCCATCAACGTTCGCAACCAGTTCAAAGGCACCATAAAGGAAATCGTGGAGGGTGATGTCCTGTCGGAAATCGACGTGCAGACCGCTTCCGGCGTGGTCACTTCGGTGATCACCACGCGCTCGGTCAAGGAGTTGGAACTGGTGGTCGGCAGTGAAGTGATCGCCTTCGTGAAATCCACCGAGGTATCGATCGCCAAGTTGTAAGCAGTGCGCAATGGACAACCCCGAATGGTTTAAGCCCTTCGGGGTTTTTTGGGTGTTTGTCTGTGGATCGGTGGTGCGGCCATCGCGAGCTTGCTCGCGAAGGGGCCAGTGGAGCCAGCAAAGAAATCAGACTGGAATAGTGCGCTTGGGCAAATACGGCGGCAGATACAACCCCAGATAAGCATCGAACACCCGCATCCCTTCTTCAGCCATACGCGGGGTGATCTGCCCATGCTGTTGCACCGAACGGGCGTAGACACGATCGCCCAGCTCCATGGCCAGGGCGAAGACGTCGACATCCTTGGGCAATACCGGCAACTGGAAATGCTGATCGAACAGTTTATGCATCAGGTCGCCGAGCTCGATGTCGTGCTGACGGTCGGCCTGGGTGACTTCGGTCAGACCGTGCTGGGCGAGGATCAGTTGGCGGGCGGCGGCGTCTTCGCTGTAAATGCTTAGCATACGTTGCTCTACCAGTCGCGACAGGTCACGCCAGTTGTTGAGCGATGCATGTTCGATAGGCGCTTGCAGGCAGGCGCGAAAAGCCGCGTGGACATCAGCAGTCAGGGCTTCGAGCAGGGCCGGGACGCTGGCAAAGAAGTGATAGACCGACGACGGCGGGATCTGCGCACCGGCAGCCACGCTGTAGATCGACAGGCTGGCCACGCCCTCGGCGGCAAGCAGCGTGCGGGCTGCGTCGAGTATCGAGTCGATCCGGGCCTGGCTGCGTGCGCGGGGTTTGCGGATAGTGGCGGGGCGCGTCATTTGAGTCTCCTGCGGGGCAGCGGGCATTGTACGCAGAGCGTGAGGATGATCCATACCCTGTGGCGAGGGAGCTTGCTCCCGCTGGGTCGCGCAGCGGCCCCAAATCCTGCGACCGCGTTCTGTCAGGCAGACGGTGCCAGCAGGTTTTACGACTGCTACGCAGCCGAGCGGGAGCAAGCTCCCTCGCCACAGGGTTTTGTGAATATCCATAAAAAAACGCCGCAGGCTTTTCGGCCGGCGGCGTTGTTTTTACTGCAACCGCTTACACGGTATGCAGGTACCAGTTGTACTCGAGGTCGGAGATGGAGTGTTCGAACTCCTCCAGCTCGCTCTCTTTACAGGCGACGAAGATGTCGATGTATTTCGGATCGATGTACTTGGCCATGACTTCGCTGTCGTCCAGCTCACGCAAGGCATCGCGCAGGTTGTTCGGCAGGCTCTGCTCATTTTGCTCGTAGGAGTTGCCTTCGACCGGAGCGCCAGGTTCGATCTTGTTGACCAGACCGTGGTGCACGCCGGCCAGAACCGAAGCCATCAACAGATACGGGTTGGCGTCGGCGCCGGCAACGCGGTGCTCCAGACGTACCGCATCGGCCGAACCGGTCGGTACGCGCAACGCAACGGTCCGGTTATCCAGACCCCAGCATGGCGAGTTCGGCACATAGAACTGTGCGCCGAAACGACGGTACGAGTTGACGTTCGGGCAGAGGAAGGCCATCTGCGCCGGTAGGGTCTCGAGCACACCGCCGATCGCGTGACGCAGTGCGGCGTTCTGCTCGGGATCCTCACTGGCAAAGATGTTCTTGCCTTCTTTATCAAGGATCGAAATGTGTACGTGCAGACCATTACCTGCCTGGCCCGGGTAAGGCTTGGCCATGAAGGTGGTGTCCATCTCATGGTCGTAGGCGATGTTTTTGATCAGACGTTTGAGCAGTACCGCGTAATCGCAGGCCTTGATCGGGTCGGCAACGTGATGCAGGTTCACTTCGAACTGCGCCGGAGCACTTTCCTTGACGATCGCGTCGGCCGGAATGCCTTGCTCTTTCGCACCTTCCAGAATGTCCTGGAGGCAGTCGACGTATTCGTCGAGGTCGTCGATCAGGTAGACCTGGGTCGAGTGCGGGCGTTTGCCGGAGATTGGCGAGCGGGGCGGTTGTGGCCGGCCATTCACGTTCTCCTGGTCGATCAGGTAGAACTCCAGCTCGAATGCGGCGCAGATGGTCAAACCCATGTCGTCGAACTTGCTGACGACCTGGCGCAGGACTTCGCGAGGGTCGGCGAAGAAGGGTTCACCTTCGATTTCGTGCATGGTCATTAACAGTTGCGCGGTCGGGCGCTTCTGCCAGGGTTCATTGCACAGGGTGTCAGGGATTGGATAACAGATTCGGTCAGCATCACCGATGTCCAGGCCCAGGCCGGTGCTTTCTACCGTCGAGCCATTGATATCCAGAGCAAATAAAGAGGCCGGCAGGTTGATGCCTTTCTCGTAAACCTTGTGGAGGCTGGTGCGTTCAATGCGCTTGCCGCGCACCACACCATTCATATCCGCAATCAGAAGGTCAACGTACAGAACCTCAGGATGTTCCTTAAGGAACGCGTTCGCTTCGTTAAGCTGAACGGCACGCGGGGGTACCGACATGATGCAACACCTTTGTTGTTAAAAATATCAATCATTGATCTCTTCAGATTCCAGTCAACCCGAACGGCATGCCGAAGTCAAGCGAGGCCTTTTTTGCCCTCAAAAAGCGCTCGAAAGGCATTTTTGGGGCAATTTAGGGCGTTTTTATGCCTTTAGCATCTTTGGCGTCCACAGCCTTGAGCGGGCCGTGTTGTATTTTTTACGGGGGTGTTGTGTAAAAAAATGAACAAGGCTAAGCTCGATTCAAACCCATAACAGCAATAATACCGGGGTGCTTCATGTCACGCCTGCCGTTAATCGGCGTCACCGCCTGCTCTAAGCAGATCGGTTTGCATGCTTATCACATCAGTGGCGATAAGTACGTCCGTGCAGTCGCCGTTGCTGCCAAGGGCTTGCCATTGATTCTTCCGTCCCTGGCGGAACTGCTCGATCCGACCGATATTCTTGACGGTCTGGACGGCATCCTCTTTACCGGCTCACCTTCCAACGTCGAACCCTTTCACTATAGCGGACCTGCCAGTGCGCCGGGGACTGCTCATGATCCTGCACGCGATCGCACCACCCTCCCGTTGATTCGTGCCGCAGTAGCGGCGGGCGTTCCGATGCTCGGGATTTGCCGCGGTTTCCAGGAAATGAACGTGGCGTTCGGCGGCAGTCTGCATCAGAAGGTTCATGAGGTTGGCACATTCATGGACCATCGTGAGGACAATAACGATCCTCTCGAAGTGCAGTACGCGCCCAGCCATCCGATGCATATCGAGCCGGGTGGCGTACTGGCGGGTCTGGGCCTGCCGAGCGAAATTTCCGTCAATTCGATTCATGGTCAGGGCGTTGAGCGTCTGGCGCCGGGTCTGCGTGTCGAGGCCAGGGCTCCGGATGGGTTGATCGAGGCTCTGTCTGTCGAGAAGGGCGGGACCGCAGGAGGCAAGGCCTTTGCTTTAGGTGTGCAATGGCACCCTGAATGGCAAGTGACCGCCAATCCTCATTACCTTGCCATCTTCCAGGCATTTGGCGATGCCTGTCGAAAGCGGGCAATACAACGCGACGCGGATGCGTCAACCAGCGCCTGACTCCAACGAGTCAGGAAACTCAAGCCTAGAGGCATTTATGAGTAACAACCTCGACCAGCTCACCGATTGGTTGAAAGACCATAAGATCACAGAAGTCGAATGCATGATTGGCGACCTTACCGGGATTACCCGCGGCAAGATCTCGCCGACCAACAAGTTCATCGCCGAGAAGGGCATGCGCCTGCCCGAGAGTGTGCTGTTGCAAACAGTGACGGGCGACTATGTCGAAGACGACATCTATTACGAACTCCTCGATCCGGCAGACATCGACATGATCTGCCGTCCCGATCAGAACGCGGTATTTCTCGTGCCTTGGGCCATCGAGCCCACGGCCCAGGTGATTCACGACACCTACGACAAGCAGGGCAACCCGATCGAGTTGTCGCCGCGCAACGTGCTCAAGAAAGTCCTGAAACTCTATTCCGATAGAGGCTGGCAGCCAATCGTGGCGCCAGAAATGGAGTTCTACCTGACCAAGCGCTGCGAGGACCCGGACTTCCCGTTGCAGCCGCCGATTGGCCGCTCCGGCCGCCCGGAAACCGGTCGCCAGTCCTTCTCTATAGAAGCTGCCAACGAATTCGACCCATTGTTCGAAGACGTCTACGACTGGTGCGAACTGCAGGAGCTGGATCTCGACACGCTGATCCACGAAGACGGCACGGCGCAGATGGAAATCAACTTCCGTCATGGCGATGCCTTGTCCCTGGCCGACCAGATTCTGGTGTTCAAGCGGACCATGCGCGAAGCGGCGCTCAAGCACAACGTGGCCGCGACCTTCATGGCCAAGCCGATGACCGGTGAACCGGGCAGTGCGATGCACTTGCACCAGAGCATCATCGACATCGAGACCGGTAAAAACGTCTTCTCCAATGAAGACGGGAGCATGAGCGAGTTGTTCCTGCACCACATCGGTGGCTTGCAGAAGTTCATCCCCGAGCTGCTGCCGCTGTTCGCGCCGAACGTCAACTCGTTCCGCCGCTTCCTGCCGGACACCTCGGCGCCGGTGAACGTTGAGTGGGGCGAAGAGAACCGCACCGTCGGCCTGCGCGTGCCGGATGCCGGCCCGCAGAACCGTCGGGTGGAAAACCGCCTGCCGGGTGCCGATGCCAACCCGTACCTGGCCATCGCTGCGAGCCTGCTCTGTGGTTACATCGGCATGGTTGAGGCCATTGATGCGAGCGCACCGGTGGTCGGGCGTGGTTACGAGCGACGCAATCTGCGTCTGCCGCTGACCATCGAAGATGCGCTGGACCGCATGGAACACAGCGCCACCATCGAGAAGTACCTGGGCAAGAAATTCATTACTGGCTACGTCGCGGTCAAGCGGGCCGAGCATGAAAACTTCAAGCGCGTGATCAGTTCGTGGGAGCGGGAATTCCTGCTCTTCGCCGTCTGATGCGCCGGGTGCGGCTGCTCCAGGCCGCACCCTCACTGAACTTTGGGAGAATTGGTATGACCAGCAACAACCCGCAAACCCGTAAATGGCAAATCCTGAGCAATGATCACCACCTGGCCCCTTTCAGCGACTTCAAACAGCTGAAAGTGAAAGGCCCGCGGATCATCACCAACGCCAAAGGCGTTTACCTCTGGGACAGCGAAGGCAACAAGATCCTCGACGGCATGGCCGGCCTCTGGTGTGTGGCCATCGGTTACGGGCGCGATGAGCTGGCCGATGCTGCCAGCAAACAAATGCGTGAACTGCCTTATTACAACCTGTTCTTCCAGACCGCTCACCCGCCGGTGCTGGAATTGGCCAAGGCCATCGCCGACATCGCACCGGAAGGCATGAACCACGTGTTCTTCACCGGTTCCGGCTCCGAAGGCAACGACACCATGCTGCGTATGGTCCGCCACTACTGGGCGATCAAAGGCCAGCCGAACAAGAAAGTCATCATCAGCCGCATCAACGGTTACCACGGTTCGACCGTGGCCGGCGCAAGCCTGGGCGGCATGACCTATATGCACGAACAGGGCGACTTGCCGATTCCGGGGATCGTCCACATCCCGCAGCCATACTGGTTCGGTGAAGGCGGCGACATGACGCCTGAAGAGTTCGGTGTCTGGGCTGCCGATCAGTTGGAGAAGAAGATCCTCGAGCTGGGTGTCGACAATGTCGGTGCCTTTATTGCCGAACCGATCCAAGGTGCGGGCGGCGTGATCGTGCCGCCAGAAAGCTACTGGCCGCGCATTAAGGAAATCCTCGCCAAGTACGACATTCTGTTCGTCGCCGATGAGGTGATCTGTGGTTTCGGCCGTACCGGTGAGTGGTTCGGTAGCGATTTCTACGACCTCAAGCCGGACATGATGACCATCGCCAAGGGCCTGACCTCCGGTTATATCCCGATGGGTGGCCTGATCGTGCGTGACGAAGTGGTCGAGGTGCTTAACGAAGGGGGTGATTTCAACCACGGTTTCACTTACTCCGGGCACCCGGTAGCGGCGGCGGTCGCACTGGAAAACATCCGCATCCTGCGCGACGAGAAAATTATCGAGCGCGTCCATGCAGAAACGGCACCCTATTTGCAGAAACGTCTACGGGAACTGAACGATCACCCGCTGGTGGGGGAAGTTCGTGGTGTCGGCCTGTTGGGGGCCATCGAGTTGGTTCAGGACAAGGCCACCCGTGCGCGGTATGTCGGGAAGGGCGTCGGCATGATCTGCCGGCAATTCTGCTTCGACAACGGCCTGATCATGCGCGCCGTGGGCGACACCATGATCATTGCTCCGCCGCTGGTGATCAGCCATGCCGAGATCGACGAGCTGATAACCAAAGCTCGCAAGTGTCTGGATCTGACTCTGAGTGCATTGCAAGGCTAAGTGCTAGGCTCTGAGCGAGGGCGCAACGTTGCACTTTCGCTCGGAGCAATCGCAAGGACGGGTCTTTCCTTGAAAGCCTGCCCTGGATCTTGCCAGACTACCGGTTGTTTTAGTTGCCCAGGAATCGGCCGCTGGCTCTTGGTTAACAAGAACGTGGTTAAAAAGAATAATTGGAGCATGACGCATGAAGGCATTAGGTATGAAACTAGCTGGCAAGACACTCCTCGCCTTGTCCCTGATGGGCGTGATGGCGGGTGCAGCCCAAGCCGATGACAAGGTGCTGCACGTGTATAACTGGTCCGATTACATCGCACCGGATACCGTCAAGAAGTTTGAAGCCGAGTCAGGGATCAAGGTTGTTTACGACGTTTTCGACAGTAACGAAACCCTGGAAGCCAAATTGCTGGCGGGCAAGTCCGGTTACGACATCGTCGTACCGTCCAACAACTTCCTGGCCAAACAGATCAAGGCCGGGGTGTACCAGAAGCTGGACAAGTCCAAGCTGACTAACTGGAAAAACCTCAACGAGTCGCTGCTCAAGGCAGTATCGGTGAGTGACCCGGGCAACGAACATGCCTTCCCTTACATGTGGGGTTCGATCGGTATCGGTTTCAACGCCGACAAGGTCAAGGCTGCACTGGGTGCCAATGCGCCAACCAACTCCTGGGATCTGCTGTTCAAACCTGAAAACGCCGCCAAGTTGAAGTCGTGCGGTATTAGTTTCCTTGATTCGCCAACCGAGATGATTCCGGTGGCGCTGCACTACCTGGGCTATCCAACCGACAGCCAGGACAAGAAACAACTGGCTGAAGCCGAAGCGCTATTCCTGAAAATCCGGCCTTCGGTGGGCTACTTCCACTCGTCCAAGTACATCTCCGACCTTGCCAACGGCAACATCTGCGTAGCCGTGGGTTACTCGGGCGACATCTACCAGGCCAAGGCTCGTGCAGAAGAAGCCGGTGGCAAAGTCAAAGTCAGCTACAACATTCCGAAAGAAGGTGCCGGCAGCTTCTACGACATGGTCGCTATCCCCAAGGATGCGGAAAACGTCGAAGGTGCCCACAAGTTCATGAACTTCCTGATGAAGCCGGAAATCATGGCTGAAATCACCGATGCCGTGCAGTTCCCGAACGGTAACGCGGCAGCCACTGCACTGGTCAGTAAAGAGATCACCAGCGACCCGGGCATTTATCCGCCTGCGGACGTGCAGGCCAAGTTGTATGCCATTGCCGACTTGCCCGCGGCTACCCAGCGAATCCTGACTCGCAGCTGGACCAAGATCAAATCGGGTAAATAAGTTAAACCCTGTAGCAGCTGCCGCAGGCTGCGTTAAGGTCCGAAGGACCTTCCCTCGTTCTTGAGGGCGCACGCAGCCTTCGGCAGCTGCTACAGGTATCTGCATAAAAGTTTTGCCGGAACGGTTTATCGAGGGTAAGTTGCGCGCCGGCTTTGTTGCCGGACAGCCATGGCTGTCATGTAACGCGGGCACAACTGCGGCCCAACTATTTAGAGGACCTCCACTTGCCTATTTGTTTTTTTCGCAACGCCATGCTGGCCGGTGCGGGCCTGACTCTGGCAGTCAGTGTTCAAGCCGCGCCCACCGTGCATATTTATAACTGGTCGGACTATATTGGCCCGACCACCCTGGTGGATTTCAATAAAGCCACTGGCATCAAGCCGGTGTATGACGTGTTCGACTCCAATGAAACCCTGGAAGGCAAGTTGCTGGCCGGGCATACCGGTTATGACGTGGTCGTGCCGTCCAACCACTTCCTGGGCAAGCAGATCAAGGCCGGGGCATTCCAGAAGCTCGACAAGTCACAGTTGCCGAATTATTCGAACCTCGACCCGGTGTTGCTCAAGCGCCTGGAGAAGAACGATCCGGGCAACCAGTACGCCGTGCCATACCTGTGGGGCACCAACGGCATCGGTTACAACGTCGAGAAAGTCAAAGCCGCGCTGGGCGTCGACAAGATCGACTCGTGGGCCATGCTGTTCGAGCCGGAGAACATCAAGAAGCTTTCCGGCTGTGGTGTGGCGTTCCTCGACTCAGCGGACGAAATACTCCCGGCGATGCTGAACTACATGGGCCTGTCGCCAAACAGCCAGGACCCTGAAGACTACAAGAAAGCCGAAGCCAAACTGCTGGCGATCCGGCCTTACGTGACCTACTTCAATTCGTCCAAATACATCTCTGACCTGGCCAATGGCGAGATCTGCGTGGCCGCCGGTTTTTCCGGCGATGTGTTCCAGGCCAAGGCGCGGGCCGCCGAAGCCGGCAAGGGCATCGACATTGCCTACGTGATTCCCAAAGAGGGCGGCAACCTCTGGTTCGACATGCTGGCCATTCCCCGGGATGCGACCAACATCAAGGAGGCCCATGCCGTTATCAACTATCTGCTCAAGCCTGAAGTGATCGCCAAGGTCAGTGATTCTGTCGGCTACGCCAACCCCAACCTGAAGGCGGGCGAGCTGATGGATCAGGCCGTACGCACGGACGAGGCGGTCTATCCCTCGCAGGCCGTCGTCGACAAGCTGTATGTCAATGCAGAGTTGCCAGCCAGGATTCAACGACTCATGACCCGCAGCTGGACCAAGATCAAGTCGGGTAAATAGCACGCTATCCAGGGTTCGTCTGTATTGGGCGAACTGCAAATTTTGTTGGGAGTTTCGTAAATGGCAGTTGCCTCCGGCGCCTATAAGAAAGCCCTCGATGGCGATCAATCACCTAAACAGGTGTTGGTCAAAATCGACCGGGTCACGAAGAAGTTCGACGAGACGATTGCCGTGGACGATGTGTCCCTGGAAATCAAGAAAGGCGAGATTTTCGCTTTGCTCGGCGGTTCGGGATCGGGCAAATCCACCTTGCTGCGGATGCTCGCAGGCTTCGAGCGGCCAACGGAGGGGCGCATTTTTCTCGATGGTGTGGATATCACCGACATGCCGCCGTACGAGCGGCCGATCAACATGATGTTCCAGTCCTATGCCTTGTTCCCGCACATGACGGTGGCGCAGAACATTGCCTTCGGCCTCAAGCAGGACAAGATTCCGGCGTCTGAAGTCGATGCCCGCGTGGCGGAAATGCTCAAGCTGGTGCAGATGAGCGAGTACGCCAGGCGCAAGCCGCATCAACTGTCCGGTGGTCAGCGTCAGCGGGTGGCGCTGGCGCGCTCCCTCGCCAAGCGGCCGAAGCTGTTGCTGCTCGACGAACCGATGGGCGCGCTGGACAAAAAGCTGCGCTCGCAAATGCAGCTTGAGCTGGTCGAGATCATCGAGCGGGTCGGGGTGACCTGCGTGATGGTGACTCACGACCAGGAAGAAGCCATGACCATGGCTGAACGCATTGCGATCATGCACCTGGGCTGGATTGCCCAGATCGGTAGCCCGATCGACATCTACGAAACCCCGACCAGCCGTCTGGTCTGTGAATTCATCGGTAACGTCAACATCTTCGAAGGTGAAGTGGTGGACGACGCCGAGGGCTATGCCGTCATTACCTGCAAGGACCTTGACCGTAACATCTACGTGGGTCACGGCGTCAGTACCTCGGTGCAGGACAAGGCCATCACCTACGCGATTCGGCCGGAAAAACTGTTGGTCACTACCGAGATGCCGACCTGCGAAAACAACTGGTCGAGCGGCAAGGTGCATGACATCGCCTACCTGGGCGGTCACTCGGTGTTCTACGTCGAATTGCCAAGCGGAAAACTGGTCCAGTCTTTCGTCGCCAACGCCGAACGCCGTGGCACACGGCCGACCTGGGGCGACCAGGTTTATGTGTGGTGGGAAGACGACAGCGGCGTGGTACTGCGTTCATGAAAATCCGAAAACTCAAACGTGCGTTGCAACGAATAACGCCCGGTGGCCGGCAGTTGGTCATCGGGGTACCGTTTCTCTGGCTGTTCATGTTCTTCATGCTGCCGTTCTTCATCGTTCTGAAGATCAGCTTCGCTGAAGCCGACGTAGCCATCCCGCCGTACACCGAGATCTACAGCTACGTCGAGCAGAAGCTGCAACTGCTGCTCAACCTCGGCAACTACGTGATGCTGAGCGAAGATGAGTTGTACATCGCCGCTTACCTCGGCTCGCTGAAGATGGCGTTATTCAGCACCATCCTCTGCCTGCTGATCGGCTATCCGATGGCCTATGCCATCGCCAGCGCGCGCAAGGAAATGCAAACCGTGCTGGTGCTGCTGATCATGATGCCGACCTGGACGGCGATCCTGATCCGCGTTTACGCGTGGATGGGCATCCTCAGCAACAACGGCCTGCTCAACGGCTTCCTGATGACGATGGGCTGGATCGATGAACCGCTGCAGATTCTCAACACCAACCTGGCGGTCTACATAGGGATTGTGTACTCGTATTTGCCGTTCATGATCCTGCCGCTCTACGCCAACCTGGTGAAGCACGACAACAGTCTGCTGGAAGCCGCGTCGGACCTGGGGTCGAGCACCTTCAACAGCTTCTGGAAAATTACCGTCCCGCTGTCGAAGAACGGCATCATCGCAGGCTGCATGCTGGTGTTCATCCCGGTAGTGGGTGAGTTCGTGATCCCGGAGCTGCTCGGCGGTCCGGAAACCCTGATGATCGGTAAAGTGCTCTGGCAAGAGTTCTTCAACAACCGTGACTGGCCGGTGGCGTCTGCCCTGGCGGTGGTGATGCTGGCGATCCTGATTGTGCCGATCATCCTGTTCAACCGTAGTCAGGCTAAAGAAATGGAGGGCAGAGAATGAAGCGCTTCGGTTTTTCAAGCCTGATGCTGATAGTGGGGCTGCTGTTCATCTATGCGCCGATGCTGATCCTGGTGATCTACTCGTTCAACGCCTCGAAGCTGGTGACGGTCTGGGGCGGTTGGTCGATCAAGTGGTACGTCGGTCTGCTGGACAACACCCAACTGATGGGCTCGGTGGTGCGCTCGCTGGAGATCGCCTGCTACACGGCGGTGGCGGCGGTGGCGTTGGGCACCCTGGCGGCGTTCGTGCTGACCCGAATCACCCACTTCAAGGGTCGCACGCTGTTCGGTGGCCTGGTCACCGCGCCGCTGGTGATGCCCGAAGTGATCACCGGTCTGTCGCTGTTGCTGCTGTTCGTGGCCATGGCGCAGATGATCGGCTGGCCGCAGGAGCGTGGCATCCTCACCATCTGGATCGCCCACACCACGTTCTGCGCGGCCTATGTGGCGGTGGTGGTTTCGGCACGCTTGCGCGAGCTGGACCTGTCCATCGAAGAAGCCGCCATGGACCTCGGGGCGCGGCCGTGGAAGGTGTTCTTCCTGATCACCATCCCGATGATCGCCCCATCGCTGGGCGCGGGCGGCATGATGTCCTTCGCCCTGTCGCTGGATGACCTGGTGTTGGCGAGCTTCGTCTCGGGCCCGGGTTCGACGACCTTGCCGATGGAAGTCTTCTCGGCGGTTCGTCTGGGCGTGAAACCCGAGATCAACGCCGTGGCCAGTTTGATTCTGCTGGTGGTGTCGCTAATGACCTTCCTGGTCTGGTTCTTCAGCCGCCGTGCCGAAGAACACCGCAAGCGCGCCATCCAGCAAGCCATCGACGAAAGCGCTGCCGACTCCTGGAAGCAACCGGACATACGCCGCGCCCCGGCGCCGACTTCGGTTTAAGCCAGTGTTGATGATCGTTCCCACGCGGGAGTGGGAACGGTCAGTTACCCTCTGGCCACAAGGTAAGGCTCAAAAAATATGCAGTGTCTTGCGGCTGGTATCGCGCTCGACTTCTTTGGGTTTGTACGCGCAATACCCTGGCCGAGGGCCGATTTTCGGGTGATTGCGGCAGGTGTCCGGGCGTTTTTCGTAAATGGTGCACAGACGGCTTTTGCGGTCCAGGTAAAGGCAATCGTTGTTGCTCATGCGCTGAAGCGTGAAAATTTCCGACTTCTGGTTGTAGCGCTCGACGATGCCTTCTTTCTGTAAGCGCTTGGCGATATTCTTTGGTGGGTCGCCACGCTCGAATTCATCGACGATGCCGATGCGGATCAAGTCTTTGATCTTCACTTCGACCGGCAGGGTGCAACAGCTGGAAACACAGCCACCGCACATATAGCTGGAGTATTTCGCCCAGGTATCGAGTCGGTCGATTTCCGCGGCGGCGATCAGTTGGGGCTTCATCAGGTGTGTTTCCAGGGGGTGTATCAGGGCGCGCGATGATACCGGGGTTGGTGGATGTGTGAACAACCATTTGCCGGTTTTTCGTCCGTTCAGGGTATTTTGGGCCAGATCGGCACGGCTTCTGCATCTTTTCAGGACATACCGGCCGGGACAAAAGCTTTGCGTGGGCAATTGCAAATTAACGCCGAACCACAGCCTTTGCCTCGTGTCAGACCGACTAGGCTCAGACAATTCCATGCCGTCTATCTCGTTCGAGGTCGTATCGATGACTCAGGAACCGCTTGTTCGTGACGTAGAGGTGGCCGCATTTCGCGACGCTGTCTTGGCCAAACTCACCTACGCGGTGGGCAAGGATCCGGATCACGCGTTTGACCATGACTGGTTCGAAGCCATTGCCTTGGCAGCCCGGGACCATATGGTCGAGCACTGGATGGACCACACCCGGCAGATCTACCGTAAGGGCCAGAAGCGGGTGTACTACCTGTCGCTGGAATTTCTGATTGGCCGTCTGCTCTACGACAGCCTGAGCAACCTCGGGCTGCTGGACGTGGCGCGCGAAGCCTTGACCGAGCTGGGTGTCGACCTTGAGCGTATACGCCTGCTGGAACCGGATGCGGCGCTGGGCAACGGTGGCCTTGGCCGGTTGGCGGCGTGTTTCATGGAAAGCATGTCGACACTCGGTATCGCCGGCCATGGTTACGGTATTCGTTATGAACATGGCTTGTTCCGTCAGGCGATAGTCGATGGCTGGCAGCAGGAGCAGACCGAACACTGGCTGGATTTCGGCAACCCGTGGGAATTCGAGCGCCCAGAGGTGATCTACCCGATCGGCTTTGGCGGTCACGTCGATACCGTGATGGATGAAACCGGCAAGACCAAGCAAGTCTGGTGGCCGGTAGAAACCGTCCGGGCGGTAGCCTACGACACGCCGGTGGTCGGTTGGCGCGGTGCCAGCGTCAACACCCTGCGGCTATGGCGGGCGCGGGCGATGGAAGAACTGCATCTGGAGCGCTTCAATGCCGGCGACCACTTGGGCGCCGTGGCTGAAGTGGCGCGGGCGGAAAGTATTTCCCGTGTGCTCTATCCGGCCGACAGCACCGAAGCCGGGCAAGAACTGCGGCTGCGTCAGGAATACTTCTTCGTTTCGGCATCCTTGCAGGATCTGATTCGCCGACACCTGAACATGCACGAGTCATTGCTGAATCTTGGGGATCACGCCGCGATCCAGCTCAACGACACCCATCCTTCGATCGCTGTGGCCGAGCTGATGCGTCTGCTGGTCGACCTGTACGACCTGGCCTGGGATGCGGCGTGGCAGGTTACCGTCGACACACTGTCCTACACCAACCACACGTTACTTCCGGAAGCACTGGAAACCTGGCCGGTGGGGTTGATGGAGCGGATGCTACCGCGGCATATGCAGATCATCTACCTGATCAATGCCCAGCACATCGACGCGCTACGGGCCAAGGGCATCCACGACTTCGACGTGCTGCGCGCGGTGTCGTTGATCGAGGAAGACAACGGCCGCCGTGTTCGCATGGGTAACCTGGCGTTTCTCGGCTCCCACAGCGTCAACGGGGTATCCGCTCTGCATACCCAATTGATGCGCAGTACGGTGTTTTCCGAGATGCATAAGCTCTATCCGGAGCGAATCAACAACAAGACCAACGGCATTACCTTCCGGCGCTGGCTGTACCAGGCCAACCCGGAACTGACCTCGATGATGGTCGATGCCTTGGGCCCCAAGTTGCTGGATAACGTTGAGCAGCGGTTGATCGACCTGGAGCCGTTCGCCGAGAAATCAGGGTTTCGCAAGCAGTTCGCCGAGCAGCGCCTGCACAACAAAAGAGCCTTGGCCGAAATCATCCATGAGCGCTTGGGCATCGCTGTCAATCCGGCGGCGATGTTCGATGTACAGGTCAAACGGATTCACGAATACAAGCGTCAGTTGCTCAACCTGCTGCACACCGTGGCGCTGTACCAGGCGATCCGCGCGGAACCGGAAATCGATTGGGTGCCGCGAGTGAAGATCTTCGCCGGCAAGGCTGCGGCCAGTTATCACCAGGCCAAGTTGATCATCAAACTGACCAATGACATCGCCCGCACGGTGAATAACGATCCGACCGTGCGCGGCTTGCTTAAAGTCGTGTTCCTGCCCAATTACAACGTCAGTCTGGCGGAGAGCATTATTCCGGCCGCTGACCTGTCGGAGCAGATTTCCACCGCCGGTTTCGAAGCCTCGGGCACCAGCAATATGAAGTTCGGCCTCAACGGTGCGCTGACCATTGGCACGCTGGACGGTGCCAACGTGGAAATGTGCGAACGTATCGGTGCCGAGCACATGTTTATCTTTGGCCTCACCGCCCAGCAGGTCGAAGCGCGCAAACTCAACAGTGAGTTCAGCGCCGTTCCCGATATCGCGGCCTCCCATCGGCTCAACGATGTGCTGCAAGCGATTCGCGGCGGGGTCTTCTCGCCAGATGATCCCGCGCGTTATACCGGGTTGATCGATTCGTTGATCGACCATGACCGATTCCTGGTCTGCGCCGATTTCGATTCCTATTGGCACGCTCAAATGCGAGTGGAAGCTCATTGGCAAAACTCGAAAGAGTGGTGGCGCTCGGCGGTGCTGAGCACTGCGCGGATGGGCTGGTTCTCGTCCGACCGGACGATTCGTGAATACGCGACGGACATCTGGAAGGCTCTTGGGTAGCTTTTTATGTAGCTTTTAACGACAAATGTGCGCAAGGCCCAACGCCTGTTGGGCCTGATCGATATACTGAGTGTCAGTTTCGCCGGGATGGCCACGGCGCTTAGGGATATCGACCATGCAATGGATTTTCATGTTGATAGGGCTGGTGCTGGGCGGGGGGCTCGATGAGTCCTTCAGCGGCGCCCTGCTGGGTGCACTGATCGGGCTCGGCGTCGGGCAGGCTATGCGCCTTGCGAGTCTGGGTTCGCAAGCGGCGCAGCAGCGCCAGCAACTGGAACTGGCGCAGAAGGCTTTAGCGGTTGTCGAGCGACGCTTGGCGCTGCTTGAAGTGCCGGGTGTCAGAGCTGCCGGGCAGCCTGAGCCGACGACTGCCAGCGAATCTGTCCAACCTGATCAACCCCCTGAAATTGTCTTGAGCGAAGCATCGGAACCGACTCCGGCGTCTTTGGGTGCGGTTCCCGAACTGGTCTGGGATTGGCCGGCCGAGCTTGAACACGAGCAATTTTCCGTTGCGCCAGAGGCGAGCAAACCACTGGCTGCCGATGCCTGGAAGCCAGAACCCGCCGCCCGCGAACCAAGAGAACCGGCCGCTCCACGTGGACCGAACCTGATCGAGCGCGCCATTGCCGGCGCACGCAATTGGTTGTTCGGTGGTAATACCGTGCTGCGGGTTGGTGTGGTGCTGTTGTTCCTGGGGTTGGCGTTTCTGCTGCGTTATGCCACTGAAGGCATGGTGGTGCCGATCGAGCTGCGTTACGCCGGGGTCGCGGCTAGCGCTCTTGGCCTGTTGGGGGTGGGCTGGTGGCTGCGTCTGCGTAACAGCAACTTCGCGTTGATGCTGCAGGGTACCGGGATCGCGGTGTTGTACCTGACGGTGTTCGCCGCCATGCGCCTGCATCCGTTGCTCGATCCGACCGCTGCCCTGGGCTTGTTGGTGGCGGTCACGGTGTTCTCGGCGATTCTGGCGATCACTCAGGACGCGCTGGGCCTGGCTGCTGCGGCGGCACTCGGTGGCTTTGCCGCGCCGATCCTGACCTCCACCGGCGCCGGCAATCATGTCGCGCTGTTCAGTTATTTCGCCTTGCTCAATGCCGGCATTCTCGGCATCGCCTGGTTCAAGGCCTGGCGTTTGCTCAACCTGATCGGTTTCGTCGGCACCTTCGGCATTGGCTTCGCCTGGGGCCTGCGTTCTTACACACCGGAACTGCTGTGGAGCACCGAACCGTTTCTGATCCTGTTCTTCCTGATGTACCTGGCGATCGGGCTGCTATTCGCGCGGCGCAAGTTGCTCGAAATGAGCGATGCACCAGAAGACGACAGCCGCGAGGCGCTGCTGCGCTGGTCGACGCGCAAGGGCGACTATGTTGACGGCACGATGCTGTTCGGCCCGCCGCTGGTGGGTTTCGGTTTGCAGTTCGCGCTGGTCGAGCATCTGGAATTTGCGGCAGCGTTCAGTGCTTTGGCGCTGGGCATCATCTACATCGGCCTGGCCCGTTTGCTTGCCGGTGGGCGAGCGCTGTTGCTGGGCGAAACCTGCCTGGCATTGGGGGTGATTTTCGCCAGCCTGGCGATTCCGCTAGGGTTGGATGCCCGCTGGACGGCGGCGGCCTGGGCGGTGGAAGGCGCGGGGATTTTCTGGCTTGGCCTGCGTCAGCAGCGCCCCCTGGCGCGGGCGTTTGCCTTGCTGCTGCAACTGGGCTCGGCGCTGGCATTCCTCAGCGAACTGCGCACTGGCGAGGCGAGTCTGCTGGACGGTGCACCGCTGGGGGCTCTGTTGCTGGGCGCGGCCTTGCTGTTCAGTTTCTATCAATTGCGCAACGCCTTGCCCGAGCAAGCGTCGAACCGGGAGCGCAAGGCATTGCCAGTGCTGGCCTGCGGTGGCCTGGCGTTCCTCTATCTGCTGGCGCCGTTGTTTTTCTTCAGCCACGGCACGGCCATCAGTTGGGCGCTGGCAGGGCTGGTGACCTTGTTTGTCGGCCTGCGCCTGCAATCGCGGACTTTCCTCTTTACCGCCTTCGCTGTGCAACTGCTCGGTGGCGCGTTGTTCCTGCTGCGGCTGCAAGGCGCGCAGGGCGACTCTGCGGTCTTCAGCGCCGGCTGGAGCGGTTTGCTCAGCGCGTCCCTGATCGGTCTGGCGTTGATTGGCGGCATGTTGCTGGCGGCGCGTGATGACATGGTGCGCAGCGACGTGCGCCTGTTGCGCGGTCTGTCGGTGGTGTTGCTGGCAGGTCTGGTGCTGATCAATCTGGCGGTGCTGTTCGTCCTGCCGTGGCAAACCGCGAGCGCGGTGTGGGCCGCCAGTGGTTTGTTGATCATCTGGTTGAGCCTGTATTTGCAACAGCGAGTGAGTTTTGTTTTTGGTCTGCTGTTGCAGGTAATTGGCGGTGCAGCGTTCCTGATTGCTGGTCCTGATCTGCTGGGACCATTGAGCAGCGAAGGATTGCGACCGTTGGCCCACAGCGGTTTCTGGACGCCGCTGGTGTTGGGGTTGGCGGCGATGGTCGGGGCCTGGCGCTTGCAGCGTGGCAATCATGCGACGGCGTTCGATGTCTTGAGTTTGCAGCGTTTGTCCGAACTGCTGCTGGTGTGGGGCGCGGCCTGGTGGGCGTTGGCGTTGGTCAGCGAGGTGTTGCGTTTCGCCCCGGCGGATCTGCAAGCCACACTGTTGCTTGGTAGCGCGGCGTTGAGTGTCGCGGTGTGGGCCGTGTTGGCCTTGCGCTTGAAGTGGCTGGCGTTGGGCCTGCTCTGCAGCTTGCTGATGCTGGCCTCGGGTCTGGTATTGGTGGCGGCCTGGCACACTCGCTATCACCCGGCGGCGAACTTCGGCTGGCTGGCGTGGGCGTCGGTGTTCATCGTGCATTTCATCTCGTTGCGACGCTTGGCGCCGATGCTGCCCGCTACCGCGTTGAGCGCTGCCCATGTGCTGGGTTGCTGGCTGCTGCTCGGCGTGCTGGCGCTGGAGTTGCGTTACGGCCTGCTGTTGTTGTCCGAGCAGTACAACGCCTGGCGCTGGTTGGGCTGGGCGATTCTGCCGAGCCTGTATCTGGTGCTGATGGCCGCGCCTCGCAGCTGGCCGTGGCCGGTTTCGGCTTATTCGCGCGAATACCGCTTGTACGCGGCGCTGCCACTGGCATTGCTGATGCTCGGCTGGTTCTGGCTGGCAAACATCGCCAGTGACGGTACCGCCGAGCCGCTGCCTTATGTGCCGCTGCTCAATCCGCTGGAGTTGGGCCTGTTGTTCGCCCTGTTCGGGGTCTATGTCTGGTCTCGCAGCGCGGTCACGCAATGGGCGATCCGCGCCGACTATGCCGAGCGCGCCACGCAACTGGTGGCAGGCGTCTCGCTGTTCGCCTTCTTCACTGCACTGGTGATGCGCAGTGCTCACTATTGGGGCGGTGTGCCGTTTGCGCTGGACTTGCTGCTCGAGTCGATGCTGGTGCAGGCCGGCCTGTCGATCGTCTGGACGCTGATTGCCTTGAGTCTGATGATCGGCGGCCATTTGCGTCACCGTCGCGAAATCTGGCTGATCGGTGCTGCGCTGATCGCGGTGGTGGTCGCCAAGCTGTTCTTTGTCGAGTTGAGCAACCGCGGCGGGCTGGCGCGGATCGTGTCGTTTATCGGCGTGGGTGTGTTGTTGCTGGTGGTGGGCTATTTCGCCCCGTTGCCGCCCAAACGTGCCGAAGCTGAGCCGGGAGCTGAAAAGCCGGCCAATGAATCTGAAGGAGTGTCGTCTTGAGACAGAAGCTGAGCCTGGGCTGGTTGGGGGCTGTGGGGTTGTGTGTGGCGCTGTCGGCCAATGCCCAGGAAAAGCCGGGAGATTTCGTCACCCAAGTGCCGTTGACCCTGAGCGGCGAAGGCCCCTGGTATCGCCTCGAGTTGCCGATGGCGGTGCAACTGAAGGCGCGTCAGACCGATCTCAGCGACGTGCGGGTGTTCAACGCCGCCGGTGAAGCCCAGGCCTACGCGCTGGCCCGTGAGCAAGCGCGGACCACCGAAAACCGTACCTTGAACGACGTGAAGTGGTTCCCCCTATACAGCTCGGCGGACGCCAGCGAAGCCATGCCGGGTATACGGGTGCAATCGAACGCCAACGGCACGCTGGTCGAAGTCCAGCCTTCCAGTCAGTTGGAAGCCGGTGAAGAAGTCCTCCGCGGCTGGTTGCTGGATGCCAGTGCGATCAAGGCGCCGTTGCAGCAGTTGATCCTCGACTGGACCAGCGAGCGTGATGGCTTTCAGCGCTTCAGCATTGAAGCCAGCGATGACTTGCAGCATTGGCAGTCCTGGGGCGAAGGGCAGGTGGCGCGCCTGTCGTTTGCCGACGAGCGGGTCGAGCAGCATGAAGTCGGTTTGCCGGGGCTGTCAGCGCGCTATCTGCGCCTGCTTTGGAATACCCCACAGTCGGCGCCGGTCCTCACCTCGGCCCAACTGGAAAGCGCCAGCACCAACAGCCTGCCGCTGCCATTGGTCTGGTCGCGGTCGTTGGCCGGGAGCAGCGTGAAGGCGGGCGAATACACCTGGCAGCTGCCGATGGGCCTGAGCATCGAGCGTTTGCAGATCGAGCTGAGCCAGGCCAACAGCCTCGCCCCGGTGACCCTGTATGGTCGTCGCGAAAGCAGTCTGCCATGGCAGCAGCTGAGCAGCGGTTTGCTCTATCGCCTGACCCAGAACGCTCAGGAGGTGGTGCAGGACGAATTGCAGCTGCCCGGTCAGACCGTTCAGCAGCTCAAGCTGATCGTCGATGAGCGTGGCGGTGGCCTGGGCGCTGAAGCCCCGGCCTTGCACTTTGCCGTGCGGGCGACGCAGTTGGTGTTTCTGGCGCGCGGTACAGGACCCTACACGCTAGCGCTGGGTAATCCGACGGTGAAAGCGGCGAATCTTTCGCTGTTGACGCTGATTCCGGACTACAGCGCCGAGCGCATGGCGGCTTTGGGTCAGGCCAAAGTCGATGGTGATTCGGTGGTGATTCAGCCGACCACCGCGACGCCGCCGGTTGTCGTTGGTACTGACTGGAAGAAAATCGGTTTGTGGGCGGTGCTCTTGCTGGGCGTGGTGTTTCTCGCCGCCATGGCGTTCAGTTTGTTGCGCAAACCACCGGCGAAGACCTGATTTTTTAGCGCTTCGCGCTATTCGCGGGCAAGCCCGCTCCCACATTTGATCGCATATCCCCTGTGGGAGCGGCGGTGCGACGATTCGACTTGCCCGCGAAGACGATCTTTCACTCAGCCGAGATGATGCTGAAAATGTGAGGAATCTTCAGACACCTTCGGTCGGTTTCGGACTACGCTCAACCCGGCGCATGAACTCTATGGGACGGATCACGTCTGATAGGAGGAAATGCGCCTCGACTCGCGTTAAACTGCGCGGGTTTTTAACCCCCCATTCCACCGGAGCCTTCCATGTCCCGCGTTACCCTGAGTCGCTATTTGATTGAGCAGACCCGCAGCAACAACACTCCTGCCGATCTGCGCTTCCTGATCGAAGTGGTGGCGCGTGCTTGCAAGGAAATCAGCCACGCCGTCTCCAAAGGCGCCCTGGGTGGTGTTCTTGGCAGCATGGGCACCGAAAACGTGCAAGGCGAAGTGCAGAAGAAGCTCGACGTGATCTCCAACGAAATCCTGCTTGAGGCCAACGAGTGGGGCGGTCACCTGGCCGGCATGGCGTCCGAAGAAATGGACAATGCCTACCAGATTCCGGGCAAATACCCGAAAGGCGCGTACCTGCTGGTTTTCGACCCGCTGGACGGTTCGTCGAACATCGATATCAACGCACCAGTCGGTACTATCTTCTCGGTGCTGCGTTGCCCGAACGAATACCTGAGCCAGAACGAACCCTTGAACGAAAAGGCCTTCCTGCAGCCAGGCACTGAGCAGGTAGCAGCCGGTTATGCCATTTACGGCCCGCAAACCATGCTGGTGCTGACCCTGGGTGATGGCGTGAAAGGCTTCACCCTGGACCGTGAAATGGGCAGCTTCGTCCTGACCCATGAAGACATCAGAATCCCGGAAACCACTCAGGAATTCGCGATCAACATGTCCAACCAGCGTCACTGGGAAGCCCCGGTACAACGCTATGTCGGCGAATTGCTGGCTGGCGAAGAAGGCCCGTTGAAAAAGAACTACAACATGCGCTGGGTCGCCGCGATGGTCGCCGATGTACACCGCATCCTGACCCGTGGTGGACTGTTCATGTACCCGCGCGACAGCCGCGAGCCGTCCAAGCCGGGCAAACTGCGTTTGATGTACGAAGCCAACCCGATGTCGTTCCTGGTCGAACAGGCTGGCGGCGCCTCCACCGACGGCCACCAGCGAATCCTCGACATTCAACCCGAAGGCCTGCACCAGCGTGTAGCGGTGTTCCTCGGTTCGAAAGAAGAAGTCGGACGCGCCACGGCTTACCACAAGGAATAAACCCATGTCCGCGCCCTGGCAGCCGTTGCTTGAGTGGTGGTTCGGTTCAGCATGCTCTTTGAACCAGAAACCGCCCAACGAAGTGGCGGCTGAGAAGGGCAGGTTATGGTTCGGCAAGCGCGACAGCCAGGACCTCGAAGCGCGCGAGCGTTTCGGGGTTCAGGTCGAGCAGGCACTGGCCGGCGAATTGACTGAGTGGGCGCAATGCCCCGAAGGTTGGCTGGCCTTGGTGCTGTTGCTCGATCAACTGCCGCGGATGATCTTTCGCGAAACCCCCAAAGCCTTTTCGGGTGACCTGCGTGCTCAAGCGCTGGTGGCTCAAGGGATTGCTGCAGATTTCGACCGGCAATTACCGGCTATACATCGGGCTTTTATCTATCTGGTGTTTGAGCATTGCGAGAATCTCGCGGCGCAGAACGAAGGCGTTTCGCGCTTCGCTGCCTTGCAAGCAGAGCAACCGCTGGCGGATCAGCCGGTGTTTGCCGACCATCTCGACTACGCCGAACGGCATCAAAAAATCATCGCCCGGTTTGGGCGCTTTCCTCATCGCAATGAGCTGCTTGGGCGGGTTTCCACGCCTGAAGAGTTGGCGTTTTTGCGTGAGCCGGGGTCGCGGTTCTAAGCACTGCGTGAGCTCACAGATTCACTTGTAGCAACCGTTTCATCAGCAGTGTTGGCAGGTTTTTTCGAGTGTCTGCAATAATGTGGATATAGACAGTCTGGTCTCGCACCTCATAAATGATCCGGTTCATTCCCGACAGGATTTGTCGATATTGGCTGAGATTAAGCTTCTCGATTTCTTCCGGGATTGATCCTGCATAAGGCAGTGCCCCCAAATGGCGGATGGCTGTCTTTAGATCGGTGTAAGTGCTTTGCCATGTCTGGGTAGAGAACTGTTTTGTGAGATAGCTACGCAGTTCCTTGAGGTCTGTTTCTGCGGATTTAAGAATAACGACATTAAAGCTCATTGATGATCGGCCCTGTCCAGTTCTGCAAAGACGTCCTCCGCATCCCTGAATTTGCCTTCGTCAATTTCGCGATTGCCCATTGCGAGTAGCTTCAGCAAGACCATCGTATCTTCCTGCTCTTCAAAGCTTTTTATATCCATTACTACCAGTTTTGCTTCTCCGTTTTGGGTGATGACCAAAGGCTCCCGACTCTCTGAGATGGTCTTGACGATTTCAGCGGTATGACTTTTCAGATAGCTGATGGGTTTTATCTGGGATGAAAGCTTCATGGAATTTGATCTCGTCTGGGTGAGCAGGACTGAGTTTAGTCTTAATTCAGTCCTGCGTCAGCTCCTCCAGACAAGCGCATTTTGGGTGCGATCGGGGGCCTAAATCCTGAAACTCCCTACCAACTGCTTCAACCGCGCCGCCTGCTGCTCAAGATCGGCACACGCTCGCAAGGTCGATTGCAGGTTTTCCACGCCTTCCTGGTTCAGGGTGTTGATCTCGGTGATGTCGACGTTGATCGATTCGACCACGGCCGTCTGCTCCTCGGTCGCAGTGGCTACCGATTGGTTCATGCCGTCGATCTCGCCGATGCGCTGGGTCACGCTGCCCAGGCGTTCACCGGCCTGGTTGGCGATGCCGACGCTGCTTTCGCTCTGGCGCTGACTGTCGGTCATAGTGATCACCGCTTCGCGGGCGCCGACCTGCAGTTCCTCGATCATCTTTTGCACTTGCTGCGCTGAATCCTGAGTGCGGTGGGCGAGGTTGCGTACTTCGTCGGCAACCACCGCAAAACCACGTCCGGCTTCACCGGCGCGGGCGGCCTCGATGGCTGCGTTGAGCGCCAGCAGGTTGGTCTGTTGCGAGATGCTGGTGATCACTTCGAGGATCTGCCCGATGTTCACCGTGTTGCTGTTCAGCGTCTCGATATTGCCGCATGAATCGCTGATCTTGGCCGACAACTGCTGCATGGCGGCGATGGTTTTATCCACCACCTGCTGACCGTCTTCGGCCAGGCTGCGGGCGTCGCTGGAATGTTGCGAGGCGAGGGCGGCGTTCTGGGCGATTTCCTGGGCGGCGGCGCCAAGCTGGTTAATCGCCGCAGCGACGCTGCTGGTGCGCGAGGCTTGCTGGTCAGAATTGAACATCGACGAGTTGGAGGCGCTGACTACCCGCAAGGCCACTTCGTTGACCTGGCCGGTGGCCGATGCTACTTCACGAATCGAGGTGTGAATCCGCTCGACGAAACGGTTGAAGGACATGCCCAGCGAGCCGAATTCGTCGTGGCCATGAATGATCAGGCGCTTGGTCAGGTCGCCTTCACCTTCGGCGATATCGTGCATCGCGCGGCCCATGGTCAGCAGGGGCTGCATCAGCACGCGGATCAGCATGCCCAGCAGGACGATGATAATCACCACGGCGATCGCCATGGCGATGATGGCCGAGGTGCGGAATTCACTGAGCATCGAGAACGCGGTGTCCTGATCAAGCACCAACGCCACATACCAGTCCGCCGACGGCACGCCGTTGACGTGGGTGAAGGAGATGAACTGAGACTTGCCGTCGACTTCAACTTCCTTCATGCCCGGGCTGACTTTAGGTGCACCGCCGGGATAAGCGTCGGCCAGACTCTTGAGCACCAGTTTGCTGTCCGGGTGGATCAGGATCTTGCCGTCGGCGCTGACGATAAAGGCATGACCATGGCCGCCGAAATTCAGCGAGTTGATGATCGCGCTGACGCTGGACAGATCGATGTCCGCGCCTGCCACGCCGATGAATTGATTCTGATGCTGTACCGGGGTGGCGACGGTGATCACCAGCTTGCCTGACGACGCTGCGATGTAGGGTTCGGTGACGATGGTCTGCTGGGCGCTGTTGGCCGCCTTGTACCAGCCGCGGGCGCGCGGGTCGTAATCTGCTGCGCGGTTGCCGGCCGGGATCGAGAACATCACGCCGTCCTGGCCGCCGAAGTAGCTCAGCTGAAAATTGCCGGTGTAGGCCGGCAGGCCGACGCTGCGCTTGAGATTGTCGGGCGCGCTGCCGTCGATGGCGATCTGTTGGGCCAGCGATTGCAGCAATTGCATGCGGCTTTCCAGCCAGGTGTGGATGTTGCGGGTGGTCAGGCTGCCGAGTTCCTGCATCGAGGTTTCGGTGCTGCTGCGCAAGGTCTGGCGCTGTCGATAGTCGTTGAACAGGATGAAGCAGGCGAATGCAACGACGACTACAAGAGCGGCTGCCAGCAGGATCTTGTGACTGAATTTCATGTTTGTGGTCATTAAATGAACTACCGCAAGTGGCTGGTCAGCGAGGGGGCGTCAATTTGCCACAGTGAGGGGCTTTGCGCTGCTTTTATGTCGGCTTCCCAGCGCCAAAGATTAGGCAGTTTTTGAGAAAGTCGACGAAATACCTCTTGGTGCAGGAAAGTGGCTGATTTCAGGAGGGAATGGGGATATGTCAGGTAAGAAATAGCCAGTGACTTGGGGAACCAGATGGTGGTTTTCTCTTCTAAGCTTCTGGTTGGCAGCCATGCCTTCCCCCTTCTTCCCTGGAGTTTCACCATGTCGCTGCGATCTCTTGCCTTGTTGTCGTTCTGCGTGCTGCTGGCTGCGTGCAGCAAGGTCAATCAGGAAAACTACTCGAAAATTTCGACCGGCATGCCCAAGGCCGAAGTTGAAAAACTCTTGGGTACTCCTTCCGATTGTTCCGGTGCCCTGGGCATGTCCAGCTGCACCTGGGGTAACAAGAACAGCTTTATCAGCGTGCAGTACGCCGGTGACAAAGTCCTGATGTTTTCCGGGCAAGGCCTGAAGTAAAAAAAACCGGGGCCGCGCGCCCACGGGAGAAGAATAATGATGCGGTTCGTAATAGTTCTTTTGGCCAGCCTGATATTGGCCGGCTGCGCCACCTCTGGCAATGACCCGTTGGCGCCCAAGACCGTCAACAGTGTCAATCTCAAACGTTACCAAGGGACATGGTACGAGTTGGCCCGTCTGCCGATGCATTTCCAGCGCAACTGCGCGCAATCCGAAGCCCATTACACCCTCGAGGACGATGGCGATATGGCGGTATTGAACCGTTGCCTGACTCCGGATTGGCAATGGGAAGAGGCCACAGGCACGGCAACGCCGCAGGTTCCCGGCAGAACCGACAAGCTGTGGGTCAAATTCGATAACTGGTTTGCCACGCTGTTGCCGGGCATTTCCAAGGGCGAATATTGGGTGCTGTACGTCAGCGATGACTACAAGACCGCCATCGTCGGCAGCCCGAATCGACGTCACCTCTGGCTATTGTCTCGTACGCCTGAGGTCAATGCGGTGAAGCGTGAGGACCTGCTGAGCAGGGCGCGTCAGCAGGGATATGACACTAACCGTCTGATCTGGCGAGTATCGGATGCGAAGATGGCCAAGACCTCGAAGTAGCGACGCGGTTTGATCAATCTTGTGCTGTTTGCTTATTGAGCCACCTTCGCCGGCAACAGCTTCAAGGTGCTGCGGGTATTGGCCGCCACTTCCTCGTCGCTGAAGTGCGCTTGCTGGTAAATCCCTTCGATGTACGCCTCGGCCTGGTCGTCAAAGTGCTTGTCGAACGGCACGCCGCTTTGTCCTACCGGGTTGATGGTCAGGCTGTGGGCGGGGTCGGCGAAGTCGATGATGCGTCGGGTCGAGGGACCATAGGTTACCGGCCACGGCGCGGGGCCGATCCTGGCCGAAAGGTTGTTCGGCACTTCGTGAGTGCCGGGCGCCTCGAACGGGCCGACGTTGAAAATTCGATCCAGTGGCTTTTGCAGGCCCAGCGGATGGCCGTGAGTCAGGGTATGCGCTTTGCCCCACAGCCATTGAGTCGAGTCGTCGCCGAGGAGGGTCTTGAGGTGGGCGATGCTGGCCTGCCATGCAGCCTTGACGGTGTCGGCGCGACTTTCCTTCCCAGGGGTGTCGCGGTTATCCCACCACGGCGAATCGGTGGACGCAGCCAGACGCGGCAATGTTGCATCAATGACTCGAGTGGAGAGCAGGGTCTCGAAGAAGCCGTCGCCGAGTTCGTCGTGAAACGCGGCGTCGGTCAGGTTGAACAGAAACTGGTTGAACAGCGTGGCGCTGGTGGAGTCCAGCGGATAGTCGCCTTTCCACTGCGTCAGTTGCTCTACCAGTTTGAGTTCCGCCGGGTCTTTCACCACCTCCCGCAGCACCGGCAACAGCGGCGCCAGCAGACGAGGACCGTAGGCGGTAGTGGTGCCCAGTTGCAGCGCCTGGCTGTTATCCAGGTCCCATTTGATGCCTGCGTCGCTCAGCTGCTTGTTCAACTGCTGGCCGCGATCCGCCAGGTTGTAATAGCCGGGGATTTCCATTCCGGTAGGTGAGAGTGGCTGGAAATTGGCCGAGACAATGTAACCGCGCGCCGGGTTCTCTTCCTGAGGGTTGGCGCTGAACGGATAGAAACCATCCTTGTCCGCCTGGCTGGTGCTGCCGTCGAGGATAAAGCCTGGATTTACCCCGGCCGGGCGTTTCGGCAGTTGCGCCGCCGCCCACCAACCGATGTCGCCCTTGGCGTTGGCCCACACCAGATTCAATCCCGGTGCCTGGACCTTGGCCGCGGCGCTGCGGGCCTTGGTCAGCGTGTTAGCGCGGTTGAGCTGGTAGAAGCCCTCGAGAATCGGGTTTTGGGTTTCGAGGAATCCCCACCACATGGCTATCGGTGTTTTGCCAGCAGTGGCGCCAAGCACGTCATTGACGACAGGACCGTGGGGCGATTGGCGCAGGACCAGCGTGACCGGAGCCTGGCCTTTTACTGTGATCTGCTGTTCGCTGGTGGTCATGTCGACCCATTGGTCGCGATACCAGACCTGATTGGGATTGTCCGGGTTGACCTTCTCGGCGATCAGGTCGAGATCGTCATTCTGGAACATGGTCACGCTCCAGCCGAAATCCAGGTTGTGACCGAGGGAGGCGAAGGGCATCAGCGCCTGGTAGTAGCCGTACAGCTCGAATCCTGGCGCCGACAGATGGGCTTCGTACCACACCGAAGGCGCGGAGAACCGTACATGAGGATCGCCGGCCAGCAGTGGTTTGCCACTTTTGGTCCGGTTGCCGGCAATCACCCAGGCATTGCTGCCTTCGAACTGCGGCAAGCCGTTGTCGGCCAGTGCCTGTTCGCTCAGGCGGGCGATGGCGTTCAGGTCTTTCCAGTCGGCCGCGGCCAGGGCAGGGGTCGAAGCCAGTACGCCCTTGGGTTGCCAGTCGAGGTCAAAGACACTCAGGTAGTCATTACCCAGTTGATCGCGCACATAGGTCAGCAAGGGTTCGGTGCGAAACGCCGCGGCAAAACTGTAGGCCATGTAACCGGCGATGCTGATGGTGTCCTGGGCCGTGAACGGGCGCTTGTGGATGCCCAGTACGTCGAACTCCATGGGTTGGGCGTGAGTCGCCTGATACTGGTTGATACCGTCCAGATAGGCTTCCAGGGCTATCCAGGTCGGTGATTGCCGATCCATACCGGCCAGGTAAGTCTCTGCGCGCTCGCGAATACGCAGGCTGCGCATCAGTTTGTCGGTGTCGAGTAATTTGGCGCCGAGCACTTCGGCCAGCTCGCCGCGGGCCAGCCGGCGCATCATTTCCATCTGGAACAGCCGGTCCTGAGCGTGGACGAATCCGAGGGTGCGGTACAGGTCGGTTTCGTTCGCGGCGCGGATATGCGGCACGCCGCGTTCGTCATAACGCACCGTCACCGGGTCTTCCAGGTGATCGAGCTCAACAAGGCCCTGGCGCAAAGGCTGCTTGCTGTACACATACCAGCCACCACCGACGGCCAGTGCGACGATCAACAGGGCGAGTGCGGTGAGGCTGCGTTTCATGGTGACTCCTTGTTCGTTCTTGAAGACGGCTACTCCTGCCGCCGGTTTTTAGCACGGCTCACCGACCGGACATATCGCACCTAGGAGGGATTCGCTTGAGTCACTCGTGTACTTCTTTTGCGCTGTCATTGATCCACGGGCAATAACAGCCCACAGCCAATGTGTGAGTAGCGTTGACCGGGCGGTCTTCGCTCAATGCCTGCAAGATCGGTTCGATAAAGCTGTTGCTGGAGTTGCAGGTCAGGCCTTCGCTGTAGGGTCCGAAATACGCCAGTTTGCCGTTGCGGTCCCAGATCGCCACGGCCGGGCTCGCCGGTATCTGATCGGAGCCGGGCAGGGCCGGCAGGGTTTTCAGGCTGCTCAAGGTGGCGGGCAACTGGCCGTGGCTACCGGGTTTTTGCACCGAATAGAACTCCACACCTTGCGGCACGTAATGCTCGATCAGTTCAGCCAGGTGTTGTTGATTGCCGACGTTGCACGGGCAGGCAGGATCCCAGAAATGCACCAGGCGAATCGGGCCGGGACCGGCCAGTTCAGGTGGCAAACTTAGAGGATCGCCGGAAAACACCGCCGTGTGTTCGCTGAAGGCGCGCAGGTAACGGCCCTGAAACCAGTCGTAAGCGGCCCACAACGCCCCGGCACACACCAGGGCGAGCAGGCTGGCAAGCAGTGTCGTGCGGTAGGGCAGACGCATACGGATCAATCCTCGAAGGTCGCGTAGCTTGCCATGCTTGCCGCGACAGATGAATATCGCAGACCCATAAAGTCTGTTCCCGTTTTTGTCTGGAAATACTCATGCCTGCCACCTTCAACCCTGATCACCTGCGTGCCAGCCTGCTGCCGTTAGCCGCCGCGCAGCCGCTGTCGGTGGAGGCACAGGCCTATCAGCGTTTCTATGGCCTGGATTTCCTGCAGCGCGACGTGCCGGTCAAGCGTGCGCTGGGACGCTTCGAGGTCGGTGGGTACGAGGTGGTCAGCCAGGTCTGGTGGCCGCAGCAAGCCGTGGCCACGATGTTTTTGTTTCACGGCTTCTACGATCACATGGGGTTGTACCGGCATGTGATCGAGTGGGCACTGGAGCAAAATTTCGCGGTGATTGCCTGCGACCTCCCCGGGCACGGTTTGTCCAGCGGCGAGCGCGCCAGCATCAAGGACTTCGCCGAGTACCAGGCGGTGCTGCAAGGGCTGTTCAGCGAGGCGCAGTCACTCGATCTACCACAGCCGTGGCACCTGTGCGGGCAAAGCACCGGCGGGGCGATTGTGATCGATCATCTGCTCAGTCACGGCACCGACAGCCCGGCGCAAGGTCAGACCATCCTGCTTTCGCCGCTGGTGCGGCCGCGGGCCTGGGGGTGGTCGCAGTTCAGTTATTACCTGCTCAAACCTTTTGTCAAAGGCATCGAGCGGCGTTTCAGCGAGAACTCCAACGACCCTGATTTCTTGCCGTTCCTGCAGGCTGATCCGTTGCAGCCGTTATGTCTGCCAACCGCTTGGGTCGGAGCGCTGGCGCGGTGGATCAAACGCATCGAAGCTGCACCGCGCAGCACGCGGCGGCCACTGATCGTTCAGGGGCAAGCGGATATGACGGTGGACTGGGAGCATAACCTGGAGGTATTGCGCAGCAAGTTCGATCAGCCGCAGGTGCTGATGCTGCCGCAGGCTCGCCATCATTTAGCGAATGAAACACTGGCGTTGCGCGAGGGGTATTTCGGGTTTTTGACCAGGAACTTCTGAAAGATTTTAGTGACTGCTAAGACGCGAATGATTTTCTGATCGGCGCGGAACTAGGGCTGCAAACTCGAGGTGCTTTGCCCCACTGCCAACCCGGCGCGGATCGCTGCCAGCGCGGCTTGATAGTAAGCCTTGCCTTCGTCTGACTCAGCGAAGGTGGCGAACTCTTCCAGTTCCGAATCAGACAGGTCGCGGTAAACGTAGAGCAAGGTGTTGTTCAGGTCGGCGCCGATCTGATCCATCAGCCGCTGCCGTTGGCCGCTCAACATCCCTTGGGCCTGACCGTTGCCGAGCAGGCCGGGAATCATCTGGCTCAGGCTGTCGGCGGCAACCCCGGCGATCGCCAGGCTGACTTCGGCACCGGCCTCGCGAGCAGGCAGTGCCTGAGCCAAATGGCCAATGATCAACAGACGGTTGTCACTGGCTTCGATCTTCGGCAAGCCCTCAGCGTTTTTTGCCAACTGATCGCGGCGGGTCGCCAGCAGTTCAGCGGCGATGATCTTGCGCCCCAGTGGTGACTGGAAAAACGCCAGTGCCGGTTTCGGGTCGGCGAGGTTCTGCCGCAACTGTGCCAGGGCCCGCTGATCCATGGCCTTTGGCGCAAAGCGTTGATTGCTGTTGTTCACCAGCGCCTGGAACACTGCAGGCGGCAGGCTGTTTTTGTAGCGTTGCTGGGCGGCGGTCAGGGCATCACTAAAATGCGCGCGTTGTTCTGGCCAACCGGCGACCTTGTACAACTGGTCGAGGCCGTCTGCCCAAGCGGGCAAAATGCAGAACATCAGCAGTGAAAAAAGCAAGCGACGCATAAGGACTCCTGTCAGCAGGCGACTATTCTCCGTGTGAGGTATCGTCTTGTCGAGAATTCGTATCAGCCCGCTCTGCGGCTCTGTCGGATTTACAGGCGTATGGATACTATGCGCGGTATGCAAATACCCTCTGATCACCCGCTGCTGTTACGCATCGTCGACGACCTGGCTGCACGCGGCTGGTCGCAGCAGAATATTTTCCTGCCAGAGGCTCTGACCCTGGAACTGGCGGCTGAGTGCCGTAAACGTGCCTCCGAGGGGGAATTGGCGCCGGCTTCGGTGGGCCGAGGACCTTTCCAGGAGATTCGCGAGGGTATTCGAGGTGACCATATTCAGTGGATCGAGCCCGGCCAGGTCGAGTCTTGCGATAGCTACCTGGGGTTGATGGACAGCCTGCGGCTCGCGATGAATCGTGGGTTGTTTCTCGGCCTGGAGGATTTCGAAAGTCATTTCGCGCTGTACCCGCCGGGTGCGTTTTACCTTAAACATGTCGACCGCTTTCGCGATGATGACCGGCGCATGGTGTCTGTTGTGGTTTACCTCAATCAGGGCTGGTTGCCTAAGCATGGCGGCCAGTTGCGGATGTATCTGGATCAAGGGGTTGAACATGACGTGGTGCCCACGGGCGGTTGCCTGGTGGTGTTCCTCTCCGGCGAAGTGCCCCACGAAGTCCTGCCCGCCACTCGAGATCGCCTGTCGCTGACGGGGTGGTTTCGTCGTCGCGGCAATGAGCCGTTCTGACATGCAACTTGCCTGGATTTACAAAGCTACGCGGAACCCCTGTGGGAGCAGCCGGTCGACGCTCGATTGCTCGCGATGAGGCCGGCACATTCAACATTAATGTTGACTGACAAACCGCTATCGCGAGCAGGCTCGCTCCCACATTTGATCTCCAGTGTGACAAATCCCTCCGCCAAACTTATCAAGGCTTCGGCGGCTTGCTCGCATCCATTCCGAACCATTTTTCCGAAAGTGCCATTAGTCGACCATCGGCCTTGATGCGTTGCAGCGCCTTGTCGATGCTTGCCTGAAATGCCGGGTTACCTTTCTGAAAGGGGATCGCCAGGCTCAATGTCGGGCCGACGTTGGCGCCTTCTTTTACGGGCAGGCGGCTGTCACGAATGGCGTAAGGGACCAGCAGGCGGTCGCTGACGGCCGCGTCGATCTGCTTGTCCGCCACATCTCTGAGTGGTTGTTGCGCGTCGGGGTAGCTGCGCAGATCGACACCTTCGACCGTGCGCGTCTGTTCGGCGAACTGGCTGCTTTGCGCCACGCCCAGCGCCTGACCATTGAGTGCCAGCAGCGTGCCCAGCGGGCGCGGGTCTTCCTGGCGCACGATCAACTGCGCATTGGAATAGCTGTAAGGTTCGCTGAAATCGAAACGATCCTTGAGCTCCGGGGTCATTGCTATGTGGTTGATGGCCACATCGTACCTGCCGCTCTCGACGCCTTGCAGCAAGTCAGTCGAGTCCGTGACGACAAAGTCCGTCCGCACGTCCAGCTCGCTGGCGAGCATTTGGCCCAACTCGACCTCGAAGCCAGTGAGTTTGTCGTCATCCTTGAAGTTGAACGGTGGAGTATTGGCTTCCAGGGCAATGCGCAGCTCGCCGCGGTCATTGACATCGTCGATCAATTCGGCTTGAGCGTAAGGGGTCACTAGGGGCAGTAAAAGTAACAGGCCAGGCAAAAACCGCATGGTCACTCCTTTGAAATCGAATGTGCTGTGCGCGGGTTCTGGTGCGCTTTGCTATGGTGTTGAGAGCCTTCGACAACGAATTGCCACGAAGTTGTCTTAACCGTACAGATTTTCCGAAAAAACTGGAGAACAGAATGAACACCTTTATGTCTCGTGCTGCTTTGACCAGCCTGCTGCTGGGTGCTTCGATGCTGGCAAGCGCTGCGGATGGCATCCCGCGCACCCCGGCCCCCAAAGGCGCAGAGGTGCTCATCGTCTCTCCGGAAGACGGTGCCAAGGTGGGTCAAACCTTCAAGGTCAAGTTCGCTGTCAAGGATATCGCCCTGGCCCCCGCCGGCGACGAGACCAAAAACACCGGCCACCATCACCTGCTGATCGACGTCGACAAGCTACCGGCCGAGACCGCACCGATCCCGATGGACGCCAACCACATGCACTTCGGCAAGGCCCAGACCGAAGCCGAGGTCAAGCTGGCCCCAGGCAAGCATACCTTGCAGCTGGAACTGGGTGACAAAAACCATGTGCCGTTCGACCCGCCGATTGTCTCGAAAAAAATTACCGTGACCGTGGAATAACGATTCGCGGGCATGAAAAAGGGAGACCCCAAGGGTCTCCCTTTTTATTGGACGCTTGAAGCTTAGAACAACACGCGGCAACGGATGGTGCCGTTGACGTGTTGCAGCTTCTCTTGCGCCAGGTCCGAGTACTCGGCGTCGACGTCGATCACGACGTAGCCGACTTTCTCGTTGGTCTGCAGGAACTGACCGGAAATGTTGATACCGTTTTCGGCGAAGACCTTGTTGATCTCGCTCATCACACCCGGGATGTTCTGGTGGATGTGCAGCAAACGGTGCTTGCCAGGGTGAGCCGGCAGGGCCACTTCCGGGAAGTTGACCGAGGACACCGACGTACCGTTGTCGCTGTACTTGACCAGCTTCTCTGCCACTTCCAGACCGATGTTGGCTTGGGCTTCAGCGGTGGAACCGCCGATGTGCGGGGTCAGGATCACGTTGTCCAGGCCACGCAGCGGGCTTTCGAACTCTTCGTCGTTGGAGCGCGGCTCCACCGGGAATACGTCGATGGCCGCGCCGATCAGGTGCTTGTCCTTGATCGCGTCCGCCAGGGCTTGCAGTTCAACTACAGTGCCGCGAGCAGCGTTGATCAGAATGCCGCCCTTTTTGATCGCGCGGATTTCTTTCTCGCCGATCATCCACTGGGTCGCAGCGGTTTCCGGAACGTGCAGGGTGACGATGTCGGACATGCCCAGCAGCTCGGTCAGGCTGGCGACCTGAGTCGCGTTGCCCAATGGCAGCTTGGTGATGGTGTCGTAGAAGTACACCTGCATGCCGAGGCCTTCAGCCAGGACCGACAACTGCGTCCCGATCGAGCCGTAACCAACGATACCGAGCTTTTTGCCGCGGATTTCGAAGGAGTTGGCCGCGCTTTTGATCCAGCCGCCACGGTGGCAGGAAGCGTTCTTCTCGGGAATGCCGCGCAGCAACAGGATCGCTTCAGCCAGCACCAACTCGGCCACCGAACGGGTGTTGGAGTAAGGCGCGTTGAAGACCGCGATGCCGCGTTCGCGAGCAGCGTTGAGGTCGACCTGGTTGGTGCCGATGCAGAAGCAGCCAACAGCGACCAGTTTCTTCGCGTGATCGAAGATCTCTTCGGTCAGTTGAGTACGGGAGCGAATGCCGATGAAGTGAGCATCAGCGATCTTTTCCTTCAGCTGGGCTTCCGGCAGAGAACCGGTAAGGTACTCGATGCTGGTGTACCCGGCGGCCTTGAGGACGTCGACAGCGGATTGGTGGACGCCTTCGAGAAGAAGGAACTTGATCTTGCTCTTGTCGAGGGAAGTCTTGCTCATCTGCTTAAACCTGTGTCCCGGAGAAAAGTGGCAGGGGAAGTGGACAGCCTGAGCTGACCTGAACGGCATGACAGCCGTCACCGCAGAACGCCTTTGGGCACTATCCTGCGGGGGCGGTATGCTAGCATATGCACCCCGCTAAACACTCATTCCTGCGACGTGAAGCGTCTTCAGGATGACCATGAATTGTTCGAGAGTTCTGTCGATGACCAATCCTGCGCTGATTGATGAGCTGAAGACCCTGGTTGAGCCTGGCAAGGTACTGACCGATGCCGACTCCCTGAATGCTTACGGCAAGGATTGGACCAAGCATTTCGCGCCGGCCCCGACCGCCATCGTATTCCCGAAAACCACCGAGCAAGTCCAGGCCATCGTGCGCTGGGCCAATCAGCACAACATCGCGCTGGTGCCCTCCGGCGGACGTACCGGGTTGTCGGCGGCGGCGGTGGCGGCCAATGGCGAAGTCGTGGTGTCGTTCGACTATATGAACCAGATCCTCGACGTCAACCTGACTGACCGCACCGCGGTTTGTCAGCCGGGCGTGGTCACCGAGCACTTGCAGAACGTCGCCGAAGAAAAAGGCCTGTATTACCCGGTGGACTTCGCTTCGGCCGGTTCCAGCCAGATTGGCGGCAATATCGGCACCAATGCCGGCGGGATCAAGGTGATTCGCTACGGCATGACCCGCAATTGGGTCGCTGGCATGAAGGTCGTGACCGGCAAGGGCGATCTGCTGGAACTGAACAAAGACCTGATCAAGAACGCCACTGGCTACGACTTGCGTCAGCTGTTCATTGGCGCCGAAGGTACGCTGGGTTTCGTCGTTGAAGCCACCATGCGGCTGGATCGGGCACCGAAAAACCTTACTGCGATGGTCCTCGGCACTGCCGATTTCGACTCGATCATGCCGGTGTTGCACGCGTTCCAGAGCAAGCTGGATCTGACTGCCTTCGAATTTTTCTCCGACAAGGCATTGGCTAAAGTCCTGGCTCGCGGTGATGTGCCTGCGCCGTTCGAGTCCGATTGCCCGTTCTACGCGCTGCTGGAGTTCGAAGCGACCACTATCGATGTGGCCAACCACGCCCTGGAAACCTTCGAACACTGCGTCGAACAAGGCTGGGTCCTCGACGGCGTGATGAGCCAGAGCGAGTCGCAGCTGCAGAACCTCTGGAAGCTGCGCGAATACATTTCCGAAACCATTTCCCACTGGACGCCGTACAAGAACGACATTTCGGTCACTGTGTCGAAAGTCCCGGCCTTCCTGAAAGAAATTGACGCTATCGTCGGCGAACACTACCCGGACTTCGAAATTGTCTGGTTCGGCCACATTGGCGACGGCAATCTGCACTTGAACATCCTCAAGCCGGAAAATCTGAGCAAGGACGAGTTCTTCGCCAAGTGCGCGACCGTCAACAAGTGGGTGTTCGAAACCGTTGAGAAGTACAACGGCTCGATTTCCGCCGAACATGGTGTGGGCATGACCAAGCGCGATTACCTGACCTACAGCCGTTCGCCAGTCGAGATCGAATACATGAAAGCCGTCAAAGCGGTGTTCGACCCGAACGGGATCATGAACCCGGGCAAGATCTTCGCGGTTTGAAACACCTGATGAATTAACGAAGCAGGAGTCGCTAATGAGCTATCAGCACCAGTATGTCGACGGTACCCGTATCCACTTCCCGCTGGGGAAAGTGGTATGTATTGGTCGTAACTACGCCGAACACGCCAAGGAACTGGACAACCCGGTGCCCACCGAGCCGTTGCTGTTCATCAAGCCGGGCAGCTGTGTCGTTGCGCTTGAAGACAGTTTCACGATTCCGACCGAGCGTGGCTCTGTGCACTACGAGGCTGAAATTGCCGTGTTGATCGGCAAGCCGCTGTCGACCAGGCCGAGCCGCGAAGAAGTGCTCGACGCGATTTCCGGTTTTGCTCCGGCACTGGACCTGACCTTGCGCGACAAACAGGCGGAGCTGAAAGCCAAAGGCCTGCCATGGGAAATCGCCAAGTCGTTCGACGGTGCAGCCGTTCTGGCTCCGTTTGTGGTCAGCAGCAGCTTTGACGATCTGACCAACATCGGCATCCGCCTGACCATCAATGGCGAAGTCCGTCAGGATGGCAACAGCCGCGACATGCTCAACCCGATCGTGCCGATGATCCAGTACATGGCCGGCTGTTTCTCGCTGCAGGCCGGTGACGTGATCCTGACCGGCACCCCGGTGGGCGTCGGCCCGCTGAATGTCGGTGATGAGCTGGTGCTGGAATTGCCGGGCGTGAGCAGCTACAACTGCAGCGTTCGCTGATCTTGAACCGCTCTCGCAAGGGAATGAAAAGCCTTGTGGGAGCGGGCTTGGGTGGGAGCGGGCTTGCCCGCGAATGCGTCATCTCAGTCGATACATGTGCCGGGGCGAACATTGCCTTCGCGGGCAAGTCGGATCGCCGCACCGCCGCTCCCACAGGTCTTGCCCTGTTTCAGGTCCTGCCTGTTTTTTTCCTTTTTTTCACATGTCGTCCGGATAATTCTTCGGCCACAGCATGATTTTCTGAAAGGCTTCCTCAATGACCACGCAATCTGTCCCTACGCTTGAAACGGGTCGCCGCTCCCGCCTCGCCCTGCGCAGGTATTACTGGCTCTTGCTGGTCGGGGCGATGGTGTATGGCCTCGCGTTTGCGATGCATTGGGATGATCGGGGTGTGCTCTGGGTGCAAGAGCGTTTCAAAACCCCGGCCGAACGCAAAGAGAGTGTCTGGCTGCCGGACTATCGCGCGGTGATCGATGCCAAGCTGTTGCCGGGCATGGAAAAGGATGAGGCCTCTGATCTTGTCTACAACCCGCTGACGAAAACCCTGTTTTCGGTCATGGGCAAAAATCCGTTTCTCGTCGAGCTGAACCTGCAAGGCGATGTGCTGCGCAAAATGCCGTTGATTGGCTGGAATAATCCGGAAGGCGTGACGATGATGGAAAACGGCTCGATGGCCATCGTCGATGAGCGTCAGCACAGTCTGGTGATCGTCAAAGTCGAACCGGAAACCCGTGAATTGAACATCGCCGACTTCCCGAAATACGACCTCGGCCCATCAAAAGACCAGAACAAGGCCTTCGAGGGGATCACCTGGGACCCTCGTAACCAGCAGCTGTTGCTGGGTGAGGAGCGCCCGCCGGCGTTGTTTACCTGGAAAAGCGACGGCAGCCAGACGCTCAAGGGCGACAAGCAAAAACTGCCGAGCAATGCGTTGGACATGCGCAATCTCTCGGCCCTGGCCATCGACCCGCGCACGGGTCATGCCCTGGTTCTGTCCGCCGATTCTCACTTGTTGCTCGAGCTGGATGAAAAGGGTGAACAGGTCAGCTTCATGACCTTGCTTGGCGGTTTCAATGGCCTGAAAGACACCATCCCCCGCGCCGAGGGCGTGACGATGGACGAGGCGGGCACTTTGTATATGGTTAGCGAACCGAACCTGTTTTATCGATTCGATAAAAAGTAGGATGGTTTGGGCTTTGTTGCAGGAGTTGTCCCGAGCTAAGCCTCCGTGCATTCACAATTAAGTTTGAATTCATAAAATCGTGGTATTTCATCCGCCCGTTTTGCTCTTGAGCTTGCCTGAATGCGCCGACTTGCCCGCCCTAAGCCTTTTTTGCTGTTTGTCGGTCTTGTCGTTCTGATGCTGCTGGGGTTGGCCGGGCAGCACTATCGATTTTTCGAACGCGGCTGGTTCAATCTGCAGACCTGGTGGCAGCCGGTTGATGCTCGGTCCATGGGCCTGGCAGATTACCGGGTGGCGCTTGAGGCCAAGGTCATCGAGGGACTGGATGACGATGTCTCGGCGCTGACCTACGATCCGGACCGAAACAGCCTGTTCACCGTCACCAATCAAAACTCCGAACTGATCGAACTGTCCCTCGACGGACGGATTCTTCGTCGTGTGCATTTGATCGGTTTTGGCGATCCGGAAGCTGTGGAGTTCATCAGCGCCAATACTTATGTGATTACCGATGAGCGTCAGCAACGGCTGATCAAGGTTCACCTGGATGACGACACGGTTTTCCTCGACGCGGCAGACGCAGAGCAAATCACCCTTGGCGTGCACATGAGCAGTAACAAGGGATTTGAAGGTCTGGCTTACGATTCGGTGGGTAAGCGGCTATTCGTCGCCAAGGAACGCGACCCGATGCTGATCTATGAAGTGCAGGGTTTCCCGCATTACAACCCGGAGAAGTCCTACGCGGTTCATGTGGTCAACAACCCCAGGCGCGATGCCGGTTTGTTTGTCCGCGATCTGTCCAGCCTGCAATACGATGAGCGCAGCGGCCATTTGCTGGCGCTGTCCGATGAGTCGAGACTGGTTCTGGAGCTGGATGTCGACGGCCGACCGTTGAGCACAATGTCGCTGAGCAAGGGGCGTCAGGGGCTGCAGGAGACCGTACCGCAAGCGGAAGGGATCGCCATGGACAACGACGGCACCCTCTACCTCGTCAGCGAACCCAACCTGTTTTACGTCTTCAAGAAGCCACAGCCCTGAACAACACCGCATACCCCCTGTGGGAGCGGGCTTGCCCGCGAAGGCGGTGTGTCAGTCAACTGTGATGTTGAAGCTGATGGCCTTTTCGCGGGCAAGCCCGCTCCCACAGTTATTTCATCTGCCCACAAGAGTGGGGGCAGTCTGGCTTATCGAGCGCGCAGGGTTTTCACGCCTTCGCTGGTGCCCAGCAGCAGCAGGTCGGCCGGACGCGCCGCGAACAAGCCATTGGTGACCACGCCGACGATGGCGTTGATCTGGCACTCCAGTTCAACCGGATTGGTGATCTGCATGTTGAACACGTCGAGGATGATGTTGCCGTTGTCGGTCAACACGCCTTCACGGTAAACCGGGTCGCCGCCCAGCTTCACCAGCTCGCGGGCCACGTGGCTGCGGGCCATCGGAATCACTTCGACCGGCAGCGGGAAGGCACCCAGCACCGGTACCAGTTTGCTGGCGTCGGCGATGCAGATGAAGGTCTTGGCCACGGCCGCGACGATCTTCTCGCGGGTCAGGGCTGCGCCGCCGCCCTTGATCAGGTTCAGGTGTTCGTCGCTTTCATCGGCGCCATCGACGTAGAACTCCAGGTCGCTGACGGTATTGAGCTCATACACCGGAATGCCGTGGCCCTTGAGGCGTGCGGCGGTGGCTTCGGAGCTGGCGACCGCGCCGTCGAACGCGCCCTTGTGCAAGGCCAGGGCGTCGATGAAGCAGTTGGCGGTGGAGCCGGTGCCGACCCCGATGACGCTCTTGTCGTCGAGTTTCGGAAGGATGAAGTCGACGGCGGCCTGAGCCACTGCCTGTTTGAGTTGATCCTGGGTCATGCGGGCTCCGAAAGCGGGCAGAGGGGGAACGAAAGGCCGGCATTATAGCCGTATACCCGGTTAAAACCTCTGGATTCGTGTGGTCGCACGGCCGAACGCTGGGTTAGACTCCTTGGCCCTGCCCAACCCGCTCAGTGATGCTTTCCGATGCTCGAACAGTACGTCAAGAAGATCCTCACCTCGCGCGTTTATGACGTTGCCGTGGAAACCCCATTGCAGACTGCCCGCCAGCTCTCCGAGCGGCTGGGCAATGAGATCTGGCTCAAGCGTGAAGACTTGCAGCCCGTGTTCTCGTTCAAGATTCGCGGCGCTTACAACAAACTCACCCAGTTGACCGATGAAGAGCGTGCCCGCGGTGTGGTCACCGCATCGGCCGGCAACCACGCCCAGGGTCTGGCGCTTGCGGCCAAAGTGCTGGGGGTCAAGGCGATCATTGTGATGCCCAAGACCACCCCGGAGATCAAGGTCGAAGGCGTGCGTTCCCGTGGCGGCAAAGTAGTGCTGCACGGCGATAGCTTCCCGGAAGCATTGGCTTACTCGCTGAAACTGGTCGACGAAAAAGGCTACGTCTACATCCACCCTTACGATGATCCGCACACCATTGCCGGGCAGGGCACCGTGGCGATGGAGATTTTGCGCCAGCATCCGGGGCGCCTGGACGCCATATTCGTCCCGGTGGGCGGCGGTGGCCTGATCGCCGGGATCGCGGCGTATGTGAAATACCTGCGACCGGAAATCAAAATCATCGGCGTCGAACCAGATGATTCAAATTGCCTGCAAGCGGCCATGGCGGCCGGCGAGCGCGTGGTGTTGCCGACCGTCGGCCTCTTCGCCGATGGCGTGGCGGTGGCGCAGATCGGCCAGCACACCTTCGATATCTGCAAAGACTACGTCGATGAAGTGATCACCGTCAGCACCGACGAGATCTGCGCGGCAATCAAGGATATCTACGACGATACCCGCTCGATCACTGAGCCTGCCGGCGCGTTGGGCGTGGCCGGGATCAAGAAGTATGTCGAGTCGCGCGGCGTCACCGGCCAGACCCTGGTGGCGATCGACTCCGGCGCCAACGTCAACTTCGACCGCTTGCGCCATGTTGCCGAGCGCGCCGAGTTGGGTGAAGGCCGCGAAGCCATCATCGCCGTGACCATTCCGGAAAAGCCTGGCAGCTTCAAGGCGTTCTGCGAAGCCATCGGCAAACGTCAGATCACCGAATTCAACTATCGCTACAACACCGGCAGCGAAGCGCACATTTTCGTCGGCGTGCAGACGCACCCGGAAAACGATCCGCGCAGGGCGTTGATCGGTAGCCTCACCGAGCAGGGTTTTCCGGTGATCGACCTGACCGACAACGAGTTGGCCAAGTTGCACATCCGGCATATGGTCGGTGGTCATGCGGCGCGGGTCAGCGATGAGATAGTGCTGCGCTTCGAGTTCCCGGAGCGTCCGGGCGCGCTGTTCAACTTCCTCAACAAACTGGGCGGACGCTGGAATATTTCGATGTTCCATTACCGTAACCATGGCGCCGCGGACGGCCGAGTGGTCGCGGGCCTGCAAGTGCCTGCCGAAGAGCGCCATCTGGTGCCCGCGGCATTGGCGGAAATCGGCTACCCGTACTGGGATGAAAGCAACAATCCGGCGTATCAGCTGTTCCTCGGTTGAGCGACTACGCTGGTGGGCATGGCCTAAGGAATCGAATACATGGAAACGCTTACCACCCTGAAAATAGTCCATGTCATGGCGACAGTGCTGTTCCTGGGCAGTGCACTGGGGCTGGCGATCTGGGTCTGGCGCGCTCGCCGTAATGGCGACGCGACGATTCACGCCCGGACCTTGCAGCGGCCGTGGCTGTTTGTTTGGCTGGTGATGGGGGTCTGCCTGCTCAGCATGCCGTTCAGCGGCTGGTGGCTGGCGCATCTGGTGGGCTGGCCATTGGGGCAGACCTGGGTTCTGGCCTCCAGCGTGATCTACACCTTGGGCGTGCTGAGCTGGTTCTGGCTGCTGGTGCGGCTCAATCGCCTGCGCAAGGCGCCGGCGGGTAGCAATGGGAAGCTCACCCTGGCATTGGCGTTGTTCAGCTTTGTATGTTTTATCGCCATTGCAGGGTTAATGGGCGCCAAGCCGGTTTAAGGCTTGGGACCGCGTTGCCTTCATCGCGAGCAAGCTCGCTCCCACATTAGATTTTCAGCGAAAACGGATTTTGTGTACGACCGAGATCGAGTGTGGGAGCGAGCTTGCTCGCGAAAGCGGTTTCAGCCGCGCAGCGTGATCACCGGCCAACCCCGTTTTTCAGCCTCGGCCCGCAAATTCGGGTCCGGATCCACCGCCACCGGATGGGTCACCAGCTCCAGCAACGACAAATCATTCATCGAGTCGCTGTAAAAATAGCTGTCTTCCAGGCTAAGCCCGGTTTCTTCCAGCCAACGGTTCATTCGCGTCACCTTGCCCTCGCGAAAACACGGGATGTCAGTGCTGCGCCCGCTATAGCGACCGTCGACCATCTCGCATTCGGTGGCGATCAGGGTTTCGACGCCCAGGCGTGCGGCAATCGGCCCGGTGACGAAACGGTTGGTGGCGGTGATGATCACCAGCTTGTCACCGGCGGCCCTGTGTCTGGCCAGTAATTCAATGCCCTTGGGCAGTACTATCGGTTCTATGCAATCGCGCATGTAGTCGCTATGCCACTCATCCAGCACGGCCATCTCGGTGCGGCCGAGGACTTCCAGGCAGAAGTTCAGGTACGCGGCGTTATCCAGCTTGCCGGCCAGGTAGTCCTGGTAGAACTCATCGTTGCGTGCTTTGTAGGTGACGGCGTCGAGGAAGCCTCTTTCACACAGGTAATCGCCCCAGGCGTGGTCACTGTCACCACCCAAAAGCGTGTTGTCCAAGTCGAATAAAGCCAGGCGCATTGCAGTTACTCGCTGAAAAGTCTGTAAAAAGGCCTCCAGAATACGGACTTTTCACAAGAGTGCACATAAGGTAGGCCGGCTCGTTGCTGCTTTCACAACCTTTGTGGAACAATGCGGCGACATGCGTTTGCGAGGTTGCTGCCGTGATCGACCCCGATGGTTTTCGCCCCAATGTCGGGATCATTCTGACGAATGATGCCGGCCAGGTGCTATGGGCTCGCCGTATCAATCAAGATGCCTGGCAGTTTCCGCAGGGTGGTATCAACCCTCAGGAGACGCCGGAAGACGCCTTGTACCGCGAGTTGAACGAAGAAGTGGGTCTGGAACGCGAAGATGTGCAAATTCTCGCCTGTACCCGGGGCTGGTTGCGCTATCGTTTGCCGCAACGTCTGGTGAGGACGCACAGCCAACCGCTGTGCATCGGCCAGAAACAGAAATGGTTTCTCCTGCGCCTGGTCTCCAACGAGCAGCGGGTGCGGATGGATTTGACCGGTAAACCGGAGTTCGATGGCTGGCGCTGGGTCAGTTATTGGTATCCGTTGGGCCAGGTGGTGACATTCAAGCGCGAGGTGTATCGACGCGCTCTCAAAGAGCTTGCCCCGCGCCTTTTAGCGCGCGACTGACGACGGAGTTCGACCCCGAGCCATGCTCAATACGCTGCGCAAGATCGTCCAGGAAGTTAACTCCGCCAAGGATCTCAAGGCGGCGTTGGGGATTATTGTGTTGCGCGTCAAGGAAGCCATGGGCAGCCAAGTCTGCTCGGTCTATCTGCTGGACCCTGAGACCAACCGCTTCGTGCTGATGGCCACCGAGGGCTTGAACAAGCGCTCGATCGGCAAGGTCAGCATGGCGCCCAATGAAGGTCTGGTTGGCCTGGTCGGCACGCGTGAAGAACCCCTGAACCTCGAGAACGCCGCTGATCACCCGCGTTATCGTTACTTCGCCGAAACCGGTGAGGAGCGCTTCGCCTCATTCCTTGGCGCACCGATCATTCACCACCGTCGCGTTGTCGGCGTGCTGGTCATTCAGCAAAAAGAACGTCGCCAGTTCGATGAAGGCGAAGAAGCTTTCCTGGTGACCATGAGCGCTCAGCTCGCCGGGGTTATCGCTCACGCTGAAGCCACTGGCTCGATCCGCGGTCTGGGTCGTCAAGGCAAAGGTATTCAGGAAGCAAAGTTCGTCGGCGTACCCGGTTCGCCCGGTGCGGCGGTCGGTACTGCGGTGGTCATGCTGCCGCCGGCGGATCTGGACGTGGTGCCGGACAAAACCATCACCGATATCGAGGCCGAGCTGGGGCTGTTCAAGACCGCGATTGAAGGTGTGCGCGCCGACATGCGTACGCTGTCTGCCAAGCTGGCCACTCAGCTGCGTCCAGAAGAACGTGCGCTGTTCGACGTCTACCTGATGATGCTCGACGACGCTTCGCTGGGCAGTGAAGTGACTACCGTGATCAAGACCGGTCAGTGGGCCCAGGGCGCCTTGCGTCAGGTGGTCACCGATCACGTCAACCGTTTCGAATTGATGGACGACGCCTACCTGCGCGAGCGGGCATCGGACGTCAAAGACCTCGGTCGCCGCCTCCTGGCTTATCTGCAAGAGGAGCGTCAGCAGACGCTGGTCTACCCCGACAACTCCATTCTGATCAGCGAAGAACTGACGCCGGCGATGCTCGGCGAGGTGCCGGAAGGCAAGCTGGTGGGTCTGGTGTCGGTCCTGGGCTCGGGCAACTCCCACGTGGCAATCCTGGCCCGGGCCATGGGTATTCCGACGGTGATGGGTCTGGTTGACCTGCCATATTCCAAGGTCGACGGCATTCAGATGATCGTCGACGGCTACCACGGCGAGGTTTACACCAACCCGAGTGAGGTGCTGCGCAAGCAATTCGCCGAGATTGTCGAAGAAGAGCGGCAACTGGCCCTGGGGCTGGATGCACTGCGTGACTTGCCGTGCGTGACCCTCGATGGCCACCGCATGCCGTTGTGGGTCAACACCGGCCTGCTGGCGGACGTGGCGCGGGCGCAGAAGCGCGGCGCCGAGGGTGTGGGGCTGTACCGCACCGAAGTGCCGTTCATGATCAATCAGCGCTTCCCGAGCGAAAAGGAGCAGCTGGCGATTTATCGCGAGCAACTCGCCGCCTTCCATCCGCAACCGGTGACCATGCGCAGCCTGGACATCGGCGGCGATAAGTCGCTGTCGTATTTCCCGATCAAGGAAGACAACCCGTTCCTCGGCTGGCGCGGGATTCGCGTCACCCTCGACCACCCGGAAATCTTCCTGGTCCAGACCCGCGCCATGCTCAAGGCCAGCGAGGGTCTGAACAACCTGCGCATTCTGCTGCCGATGATCTCCGGTATCCATGAGCTGGAAGAGGCGCTGCACCTGATCCACCGCGCCTGGGGCGAAGTGCGCGACGAAGGCACCGACGTGCCGATGCCGCCGGTTGGCGTGATGATAGAAATTCCCGCTGCGGTGTATCAGACCAAGGAACTGGCGCGGCAGGTTGACTTCCTCTCGGTCGGCTCCAACGACCTGACCCAATACCTGCTGGCCGTGGACCGCAACAACCCACGGGTCGCCGATCTCTACGACTACCTGCACCCAGCGGTGCTGCAAGCCTTGCAGAACGTGGTGCGTGACGCCCATGCCGAAGGCAAGCCAGTGAGTATCTGCGGCGAGATGGCCGGTGATCCGGCAGCGGCGGTATTGCTGATGGCGATGGGTTTCGACAGTCTGTCGATGAACGCCACCAACCTGCCGAAAGTGAAGTGGATGCTGCGCCAGATCAACCTGAGCAGGGCCAAGGAATTGTTGGCCGAGCTGATGACTATCGACAACCCGCAAGTTATCCACAGCTCGCTGCAACTGGCGCTGAAGAATCTCGGGTTGTCGCGGATGATCAGCCCGGCGTCGATGAAGCCGATTTAATTCGCTGGCATCCAGTTAAACTGCATCGAGGCCTTCGCGGGCAAGCCCGCTCCCACAAGTAATACTCAGAACCTGTGGGAGCGGGCTTGCCCGCGAAGACGTCAGACCAATCTAAACCCGCACCTCAACCTCCCCCAAATGCCCGCCATAGGGCCCGAAACTGCGCTCGACGATGTGCCGAGAGCCATCGGCGTGAACGATCAGCGCAGTGCTGGCGCGAGTGCCATAGCTGGGACTTGCGATAAACACACTCGACAGCAGGCTCTCGGTCGCCAGGCCAACCCCGGTATCGGGCAACTCGGCGAAGGGCGCGATCTGTGGATCGTTCAACAGCGCGAGCAGCGCCTGGGGCTGCGGATCATCCAGTACCTCGCTCAATGCCGCCTTGGCCTTGAGCACTTTCGGCCATGGCGTATCGAGCCCGGCATTGGAGAGTCCGTAGACCCCTGCCGCCAAACGCCTGGGCTCAGACTCCAGTGCGTTGTAGTGCCATAATTCGTTTGCAGTACCCACTAGCAGGTTGAACCCGGCATATTCCAGCGATCTGCCGACAACGTCGGCTAAATAGTCTTCAACCGGCATTTCCCCGCAGAGAAAGCGCGCCACCAGTTCACCCCGTGATCGACGCGCCACAGGCTTTTGGGGATTACGGATATTGGTCAGCGCCGCAAAGCGTCCAGTGGCACCGACTCCCAGCCAGGTGCCTCCCGCCTCCAGGTCTCGACCGGCATAAACCTGCGGCGCCTCCGGCCATTGCGCGAACGGCAGGCTGGGACGGGCGTAGAACTCATCGCGGTTGGCGGCCACAACCAGCGGCTGGGCATGGCCGGGGCGCCAGGCGAATACGATCAGGCACATAAGGTTATCCCTTTGTGTTTTTTGCCCACTCTACGCACAGATCAGGCGGGTATCCATCGTCATCCAGTGGAGCCCAAGGCCATGCATCCGTTACCATGCCGAACTTATTTCGGGATGCACCCATGGAATTTCTGCTCTATCTGCTGCTGGGCGCCTGTGCGGGCGTGCTGGCCGGGCTGTTTGGCGTTGGCGGCGGAATCATCATAGTCCCGGTGCTGGTGTTCAGTTTCACCGTGCAAGGCTTCGATGCATCGGTGCTGACTCACCTGGCGGTCGGTACCTCCCTGGCGACGATTATCTTCACCTCGGTCAACGCAGTCCGCGAGCATCACAGCAAGCGCGCGGTGCGCTGGCCAATCTTTGTCTGGATGACCGTCGGGATCCTCGTTGGTGCTGGTTTCGGCGCGCTGACGGCCGAGACCATCTCGGGGCCGAACCTGCAGAAAATCATCGGCGTGTTCGCCCTGGTCATCGCCGTGCAACTGGCGCTGGACTTCAAACCCAAGGCCAGCCGAACCGTTCCCGGAAAGCTCGGTCTGACCCTGGCTGGCAGCGTGATCGGCTGGGCCTCGGCGATTTTCGGTATTGGCGGCGGTTCGTTGACCGTACCGTTCCTGACCTGGCGTAGCGTGCCGATGCAGCAGGCGGTGGCCACTTCATCGGCCTGCGGCCTGCCCATTGCTCTGGCCAGTGCATTAAGTTTCATGATTCTGGGCTGGCATGATCCGCTGCTGCCAGCTCATAGCCTGGGCTTCATTTATTTACCCGCGCTGCTCGGGATTGCCCTGACCAGCATGGTTTTCGCGCGTTATGGCGCACGTCTGGCACACAAGCTGTCGCCGCGTTTACTAAAAAGAATGTTCGCCGCCTTGCTGTTTTGCGTGGGTTTGAATTTTCTGCTCTGACAGCGCGTCGCAATATTGGCTTAATCCAGGTCTGGCATGGTCCGGCCTGGAATTTTGAGTTTGCTGATCTAACGAGGAGTCGTAATGCTGCCTTACCCGCAGATTGACCCGGTGGCCCTGGCCATCGGCCCGCTGAAAATCCACTGGTACGGCCTGATGTACCTGGTCGGTATCGGTGGTGCCTGGCTGCTGGCGTCGCGCCGGATGAACCGTTTCGACCCGACCTGGACCAAGGAGAAACTCTCCGACATGGTCTTCTGGATGTCGATGGGGGTCATTCTCGGCGGTCGACTGGGTTATGTGCTGTTCTACGATCTGCATGCCTACCTGGCCAATCCGACCCTGATCCTCGAAGTGTGGAAAGGTGGTATGTCGTTCCACGGCGGTTTTATCGGGGTCATGCTGGCGGCCTGGTGGTTCGGCAAGCGCAACGGCAAGTCGTTCTTCGAGCTGATGGACTTCGTCGCGCCGATGGTGCCGATTGGCTTGGGTGCCGGGCGCATTGGCAACTTCATCAATGCCGAGTTGTGGGGCAAGGCGACTGACGTGCCTTGGGCGATGATTTTCCCAACCGATGAGTTGCAACTGGCGCGTCACCCGTCGCAGCTGTACCAGTTCGCACTGGAAGGCGTCGCGCTGTTCGCTATCCTATGGTTATTCTCGCGCAAACCGCGGCCGACCATGGCCGTGTCCGGGATGTTTGCGTTGTTCTACGGAATCTTCCGCTTCATCGTCGAGTTCGTCCGGGTACCGGACGCCCAGCTCGGCTATCTGGCGTGGAACTGGCTGACCATGGGTCAGGTGCTGTGCCTGCCGATGATCATCGGTGGCCTGGCCTTGATCTGGCTGGCGTATCATCGCACTCCGGCGAGCAAAAGCGCCGCGCTTTAAATTCGAATCGCAGGGCTCGCGCCCTGTATTCAAAGGACACAGGTAATACATGAAGCAATATCTCGATCTGGTCGCCGATGTCATCAAGAACGGCACCAAACAGGCCAACCGCACTGGCGTGAACACCATCAGTTTGCCCGGCGCCATGCTGCGCTTTGATCTGAAGGAAGGTTTCCCGGCGATCACCACCCGCAAAATGGCCTTCAAATCGGCCATCGGCGAGATGGTCGGATTTCTGCGTAGGGTGAACAACGCTGCTGAATTCCGTGCCTTGGGCTGCAAGGTCTGGGACCAGAACGCCAACGAAAATGCCCAGTGGCTGGCTAACCCGTTCCGTCAGGGCGACGACGATCTGGGCGAGATCTACGGCGTGCAATGGCGCAAATGGCCGGCGTACAAGCAGATCAATACCAGTAATGAACCCGCTATCGAACTGGCGTTAAGTCAGGGCTACCGGCAGATCGCCGAAGGTAGAGAAAACGGTCAGGCTTATGTGGTGTTGTACAAGGCCATCGACCAGATTCGCCAGTGCGTCGACACCATCATCAAGGATCCGGGCAGCCGACGGATCCTGTTCCACGGCTGGAACTGCGCCCAGCTCGATGAAATGGCCTTGCCGCCGTGCCACCTGCTGTATCAGTTCCACCCGAATGTCGAAACCAAAGAGATTTCTTTGACCCTTTACATCCGTTCCAATGATTTGGGCCTCGGCACACCGTTCAACCTGACCGAGGGCGCGGCGCTGCTCAGCCTGATCGGCCGCCTGACCGGCTACACGCCGCGCTGGTTCACCTATTTCATCGGTGATGCCCACGTCTACGAAAACCACCTGGACATGCTCAATGAACAGCTCACCCGTGAGCCGTTCCCGATGCCGAAACTGGTGATTTCCGAGCGCGTGCCGGAGTTTGCCAGGACCGGTGTGTACCAGCCGGAGTGGCTGGAGCAGATCGAGCCGAGCGATTTCTCGCTGGAAGGCTATGAGCACCACGCGCCGATGACCGCGCCGATGGCGGTTTGATCTGAATCTACAGTGACCCTTTCGCGGGCAAGCCCGCTCCCACAAGGTCAGCGAAAATCCTGTGGGAGCGGGCTTGCCCGCGAAGGCTATGTATCAGTCGTCGTAGCCCTCAGAGACGGTACGCAAACCCTCAATGCCCGTGGCTACGGCCCACATGTGAATGCTCGGCTTCACTCGCCACCACCCCGCCGCTCACCTCCAGCCGCTGCAAAATCCCGCACTGATCGATATCCGGCCCTTCGCTGCAGCGTTGGCGCAGGTCGAGCAGTTGTGCCTGCAAGGCCAGCAAGCCGTCGATCCGCGCCTTGACGTGGTGGATGTGTTCGTCGATCAAGGCGTTGACGCTTTCGCACTGACCTTGCGGGCTGTCGCGCAGGCCCAGCAGGCTGCGGATTTCCTCGAGGGTCATGTCGAGGGTGCGGCAGTTGCGGATAAAAGTCAGACGCTCGGTGTGGGCCTGGGTGTACAGACGGTAATTGCCTTCGCTGCGCGCAGGTGGCGGTAGCAGGCCTTCGCGTTCGTAATAACGAATGGTTTCGACCTGACAGTCAGTCAGTTTCGCCAGTTCACCGATCTTCATTTTCAATCATCTCCGATTGGCTGCTTGACCCTATAGTGGCTACAGGGTGTTCACTTGGCAACAGGCACCTTTTCGGACGGACCCCCATGAGCGATTCCCTGCACACCCATAAACCCGAGGCTGGGCATGATCACGATCACCGCAACAAGTTGCAGCCCGTGCAGAAGCACGATCACGGCGGTCATGGGGATTCCTGCTGTTCGTCTACCTTCGCGCCGTCGCTGATCACGTTCAGCGAAGCCCCCATGGTCGGCGCGCGCTTGAGCCGCTTCCGTATCGAAGCCATGGACTGCCCGACCGAGCAGACACTGATCCAGAACAAACTTGGCAAGCTTTCGGGTGTGCAGCAACTGGAATTCAACCTGATCAATCGGGTGCTGGGCGTCACTCACAACCTGCCATCCACCGCCCCCATCGTCGAGGCGATCAAATCCCTTGGCATGCACGCCGAGCCCATCGAACAGGGCTCCGCCGCTGAGATAGCGATCCAACCTGCGAAAAAAACCTGGTGGCCGCTGGCCCTGTCCGGCGTCGGCGCGTTGGCCGCCGAAGTGATCCACTTCACTAACGCCGCGCCGACCTGGGTTGTGGCATCGATCGCATTGGTGTCGATTCTCAGCGGTGGCCTCGGCACTTACAAGAAGGGCTGGATCGCCCTGAAAAACTTCAACCTGAACATCAACGCGCTGATGAGCATCGCCGTGACCGGTGCGGTATTGATCGGTCAGTGGCCGGAAGCGGCGATGGTGATGTTCCTGTTCACCGTGGCCGAGTTGATCGAAGCCAAATCCCTCGACCGCGCGCGCAACGCCATCGGCGGCCTGATGCAGATGGCGCCGGAACAGGCCACTGTGCAGCAGGTTGATGGCAGTTGGCTCGAATGCGAGGTGAAAACCATTGAATTGGGCGCGTTGGTGCGGGTTCGTCCAGGCGAACGTATCGGCCTGGACGGTGAAGTGGTGTCCGGTAACTCGACCATCGATCAGTCGCCGATCACCGGTGAAAGTCTGCCGATCGAGAAAACCATTGGCGATAAAGTCTTCGCCGGGACCATCAATCAGTCCGGTTCCCTGGAGTACAAGGTAACGGCTGCCGCCAATAACTCGACCCTGGCGCGAATCATTCATGCCGTCGAGCAGGCTCAGGGTGCGCGCGCACCGACTCAACGTTTCGTCGATACCTTCGCCAAGGTCTACACACCGGTGGTGTTCATCTTCGCCTTGGCCGTGGCGGTGATTGCGCCGCTGTTCATGGGCGGTGTCTGGTTCGAGTGGATCTATCGCGCACTGGTGCTGCTGGTGGTCGCTTGCCCATGCGCGCTGGTGATTTCTACCCCGGTGACCATCGTCAGCGGCCTCGCGGCAGCGGCGCGCAAAGGCATTCTGATCAAGGGCGGCGTGTATCTGGAGGGTGGTTACAAGCTCGATTATCTGGCCTTGGACAAGACCGGCACCATCACCCACGGCAAACCGCTGCAGACCGACTATCTGTCCCTTGATCCGATAGCCGCCGAGATCGCGCCGGGTATTGCCGCCAGTCTGGCCGGGCGTTCCGATCATCCGGTGTCTTTGGCCATCGCCAATGCGGCTGTGGATAAACAGCTGACGCTGCACGCTGTGGATAACTTCGAGGCCCTGAGCGGTCGTGGCGTGCGAGGCGAAATCGGTGGTCAGCTCTACCATTTGGGCAACCATCGTCTGGTAGAAGAACTGGGTCTGTGCTCGCCGGCGCTGGAAGAGAAGCTGTTCGCCCTGGAAGAGCAGGGCAAATCCGTGGTGCTGCTGCTCGATATGTCCGGGCCGCTGGCGTTGTTCGCGGTGGCGGATACGGTCAAGGAATCCAGCCGCGAGGCGATCCAGCAACTGCACGAGCTGGGCATAAAGACTCTGATGCTGACCGGCGACAACCCGCACACTGCCCAGTCGATTGCCGCCCAGGTTGGGATCGATCAGGCTCAGGGCAATCTGCTGCCAACCGACAAGTTGCAAGCCATCGAGGCCTTGTACGCTCAAGGCCAGCGGGTCGGCATGGTCGGCGACGGTATCAACGATGCGCCGGCGCTGGCCCGTGCCGAGATCGGTTTCGCCATGGCCGCGGCCGGTACCGATACTGCCATTGAGACCGCCGATGTCGCCCTGATGGACGACGATCTTCGCAAGATCCCGGCATTCATCCGACTCTCGCGGCAGACCTCAAGTATCCTCAAACAAAATATCGCCTTGGCGTTGGTCATCAAGGCGATCTTTCTTGGGGTAACCTTCCTGGGGCTGGCCACGATGTGGATGGCCGTTTTTGCCGACATGGGCGTCAGCCTGTTGGTGGTGTTCAATGGTTTGCGCCTGTTGCGCAAATAGACGATGAGAGGGTGCAGTGCTGAGTGCCGAGCTGAAGGCTTTTTACATGGTCGCCCGCCTGGGCAGCATTACCCAGGCGGCGAAAAAGCTCGGCCTGAGCCAACCGACGGTGACGACGCAGATTCGTCATCTGGAAAGCCAGTATTCAGTTGAGTTGTTCTACCGCGGCGGCCGCCGCTTGAGCGTCAGTGACGAAGGTGCGCGGCTGCTGCCGATGGTCAAAGTGTTGTTGCAGCAGGAGGCCGATATCGAGTTTTTCCTGCGCAACAGCGGCCAGGTGCAAGGCACTCTACGCATCGCCGCTACGGCGCCGTATTACATCCTCGATCTGGTGAAGACCTTCCGTGAGCGCTTGCCGCAGGTTGAGGTTTCGGTGGAGATCGGCAATTCGCAACAAGTGCTGGAATCGCTGGAGGAATACCGGGTCGATATTGCCGCTTCATCGCAGTTGCTGGAAGACGCGCGGTTGATTCGCCGGGTATTGGGCAGCGATCCGCTGGTGTTGGCGGTGCATCGCAATCATCCATTGGCGGCCCATGAGCATGTGCCCCTCAGTGCCCTGGCCGGACATACCTTGTTGATGCGCGAGTCGGGCTCGACCACTCGACGCCTGACCGAAGACCTGCTGCAAAACGCCAATGTCAGTTTCGGCCCGTTGCTGGAAATCGGCAGTCGTGAATCGATCCGTGAAGCGGTGCTGCGCAACATCGGCATTAGCATCATCGCCCGCCACGAAGTGCCCCACGATCCACAATTGCGAGTGCTGACCTTTGAAGGTGCGCCGCAGATTGCCGAGTACCTGTATTGCCTGAAAGAGCGAAAAGGCGCGCGCTTGCCGGCGGCGTTTCTGGGGTTGGCGCAGGAGATGGCGGGCTGCTGAGGTTTTGTAGTGGCTTAAAGATCCATTCGCGGGCAAGTCGGATCGCCGCACCGCCGCTCCCACAGGGGGATACGCGATCAACTGTGGGAGCGGGCTTGCCCGCGAAGGCGTCAGACCAGGCAATACATCTCTCACGGCAACCTCCCAACCCAAATCCACCAATACCAATATCGGCAGCTTTTGCCTCGCTGCCACATGACCTACGCATTCGCTCCCTAGGATGGCCTTCATCTGCTTGATGAGGTCCGTCCATGAACCATTCGATCGTAACTGCCCTGACCAATCCCGGTGCGCCGATGAAGGTGCGTGGTGTGCAGAAACGCTTCGGCGCGTTCACCGCGCTGGATAACGTTTCGCTGGACGTCGCCGCCGGCGAGCTGGTGTGTCTGCTCGGTCCGTCCGGTTGTGGCAAGACCACGCTGCTGCGCTGCATCGCCGGCCTTGAGCGCCAGGACCGCGGCGAGTTGTACCTCGGTGACCGCGACGTATCTCTCCTTGCACCGCAAGCCCGGGACTACGGCATTCTGTTCCAGTCCTACGCGCTGTTCCCCAATCTCACCGTCGAAGCCAATATTGCCTACGGCCTCGCCGGCAGTGGCCGCGATGAGGTGCGCAAGCGCGTCGGGCAGATGCTTGAACTGGTCGGTCTGATCGGCAGCGAGAAGAAATACCCCGGGCAGTTGTCCGGCGGCCAACAACAGCGTGTGGCCCTGGCTCGGGCCTTGGCCCCGGCACCGTCCTTGTTGCTGCTCGACGAGCCGATGTCGGCCCTCGACGCCCGGGTCCGCGAGCATCTGTGCACCGAGTTGCGTCAACTGCAACGCAATCTTGGCGTCACCACCCTGATGGTCACCCACAATCAGGACGAAGCGATGCTGATGGCCGACCGGATTGCCGTGATGAACAACGGCAAGGTCGAACAGTACGCCACGCCGCAGGAAATCTACGACAAACCGGCGACGCCGTTCGTGGCCGAGTTCGTTGGCCAGGGCAACTGGCTGCCGTTCCAGCGCAACAGTGATAGCCACGCTCAAGTCGGTGGAATGAATATGCGTCTGGCCGAAGGTTCTGGCCGAGCCGCCTCGGGCCGCTTGTTCTGCCGCCCGGAAGCCATCAGCGTCAACCCGTCGGTGCATGAAGAGAACCTGTTCCCGGCGCGGGTCCGTGAAATCACCTTCCTCGGCAACCGCTGCCGCATGAGTTTCGAGCTCAACGAATTGCCTGGTCACTCGCTGCTCGCCGAATTGACACCGCAAGACATGCCGCGCCTCGGGGCACAGGACATCATGGTCGCGTTGCCTCCGCGCAGCCTGCAGGTGTTTGCCTGATGAGCGCGCAGATCGCCTTGCCGATCCCGCACAAGCAGGTTCGGCAGACCACCCGCGCCGAACTGGGTGACCGGGTGTTCGTGGTGGGTGGCAAGGTCTTGCTGCTGTGCCTGTTGGGCATTGCGGTGCTGATGCCATTGTTGGCGATCTTCTGGCGCGGTTTCAGCGCCGAAGCCGGACAGGGCGGTGGTCTGGTGGCCGCTCGCGAACTGATGACCAGTGCCAACTTCCACTGGCTGCTGGGCAATAGCCTGAAAGTGTCTGTCAGCGTGGCGGCCATTGTCGTACCGCTGGCCTATCTGTTTGCCTACGCCTTGCAGCGCACCTTGATTCCGGGCAAAGGCATCTGGCGCGCAATGTCGCTGTTGCCGTTGATGGCCCCGTCGATGCTGCCGGGAATTGCGCTGGTTTATCTGTTCGGCAATCAAGGGATGCTTCGCGGGTTGGTCTCGGAAAACATCTATGGCTTCTGGGGGATCGTTCTTGGCGAGGTGATTTACACCTTTCCTCACGCTTTGATGATTCTGCTCTCGGCTTTGTCTCTGGCCGATGCGCGGCTGTTCGACGCTGCGTCGAGTATGGGTGCCAGTCCGGCCAAGGCGTTTCGTAGCATCACCTGGCCTGCGACCCGCCAAGCCGTTTTCGCCGCGTTCTGCCTGGTATTTACCCTGACCATCACCGACTTCGGCGTGCCGGTAGTGGTTGGCGGCGACTATCAGGTGCTGGCGCTGGAAGCCTACAAAGCCGTGGTCGGCCAGCAGCAGTTCGGTCGTGGTGCCTTGATCGGCATGGTGCTGTTACTGCCGGCGCTGTTCAGCTTCGGCGTCGATACCTGGCTGCGTCGTCGTCATGGCGACTCCATGAGCGGTCGGGCGCAGGTCTTTCAGCCAGCGCCGTCGCGGCTGCGGGATGCTTGCTTCATGGCCATCGTGTTGCTGATCTGTGCGGTGCTGTTGCTGGTGTTCGGCATGGCGGTGTACTCGTCGCTGGTCAAATTCTGGCCGTACAACCTGTCGCTGTCGCTCGATCACTACCAGTTCAACGACACTGCGGGCGGCGGTTGGCTGGCCTATGGCAACAGCGTGAAGATGGCTTTGTGTACCGCGTTGATCGGCAGCGTGCTGATCTTTACCGGTGCCTGGCTGATGGAGAAAACCAACGGCCAGCGTGGTTTGAATCAGGCGTTGCGCCTGCTCAGCTTCGTGCCGATGGCGGTACCGGGTTTGGTCCTCGGGCTGGGCTACGTGTTTTTCTTCAACCTCAACGGCAACCCGCTGCATGTGTTCTACGGGACCATGACCCTGCTGGTGGTCTGCACTATTGCTCACTATTTGACCACCGCGCAAATGACCGCCACCACTGCGCTGCGTCAACTCGACGCCGAGTTCGAAGCGGCCGCGCTGTCACTCAAGGCGCCGCTCTATCGACACTACCTGCGGGTCACCGTGCCGATCTGTCTGCCGGCGTTGCTGGATATCGTCCGCTATTTGTTCGTCTCGGCGATGACCACCGTCTCGGCGGCGATCTTCCTCTACAGCCCCGACACCATCCTCGCCGCGGTAGCGGTGCTGAACATGGACGACGCCGGCAACGTTGGCGGCGCGGCGGCCATGTCCACTCTGATTCTGTTCACCTCGGCGGGCGTCTCACTGCTGCTGGCTTGGGCTTCGCGCGGATTGCTGCGACGCTCCCAGGCCTGGCGGCAAACCGCGCCCGGCAACTGATTCGCGCAATAACTCACCCTGATCCGCACTCACAAAGGAACCGCACCATGTTCAAGCCCCTGGCACTTGCCGCTGCTGTCCTCACTGCTTTCAGCCTGAATGCCTTCGCGGCGAAAACCGAATTGACGGTCTACACCGCCCTCGAAGCCGAGCAACTGAAGACCTACAAGCAGGCCTTCGAAGCAGCCAACCCGGACGTCGAAATCAAGTGGGTGCGCGACTCCACCGGGATCATCACTGCCAAACTGCTGGCCGAGAAAGCCCGCCCGCAAGCTGATGCGGTCTGGGGCCTGGCGGCGTCGAGCCTGGCGATCCTCGACCAGCAAGGCATGCTGCAAAGCTACGCGCCCAAGGATCTGGGCAAGATCGGTGGCAACTACCGTGATGCCGCCAACCCACCGGCCTGGGTCGGCATGGACGTCTGGGCGGCGACCATTTGCTTCAACACCGTCGAAGCCGAGAAGCAGGGCCTGAGCAAACCCCTGAGCTGGCAGGACCTGACCAAGCCTGAGTACAAAGGCAAGATCGTCATGCCGAATCCGGCGTCGTCCGGTACCGGTTTCCTTGACGTCAGCGCCTGGTTGCAAACCTTCGGCGAGAAGCAGGGCTGGCAGTACATGGACGACCTGCACCAGAACATCGGTCAGTACGTTCACTCCGGTTCCAAGCCGTGCAAACTGGCTGCTGCGGGTGAGTTCCCGATCGGTATTTCCTTCGAATACCCGGCGGTGCAGTTGAAACGCCAGGGCGCGCCGCTGGATATCGTCCTGCCGAAAGAAGGTCTGGGTTGGGAAATCGAAGCCACTGCGGTGATCAAGGGTACGCCACACATCGATGCCGCGAAGAAGCTTGCCGACTTCTCTGCAAGCCCGGCGGCGATGGAACTGTACAAAGAGAACTTCGCGGTACTCGCGCAGCCCGGCATTGCCAAACCGCAGACCGAACTGCCGGCTGACTATGAGCAGCGGCTGATCAAGAACGACTTCGCCTGGGCCTCGAAAAACCGCGATGAGATCCTGACCGAATGGCGCAAGCGCTATGACGGCAAGTCGGAGAAGGTGGTTGCCAAGTAACATTCTTTTTGGCGGATAGGGCCCCTTCGCGGGCAAGTCGGATCGCCGCACCGCCGCTCCCACATGAAATCTCCAGTGTTACTGCAAATGGGGCTGTACATGGAGATCCAGTGTGGGAGCGGGCTTGCCCGCGAAGGCAGTTTTGAATTCAGGAAAAAAACATGGCTAATCACAGCGATATGCTGATCGTCGGCGCAGGCATTCTTGGTTTGTCCCACGCTTTTGCAGCGGCCAAGCGCGGTTTGCGGGTCAAGGTTTTCGAACGCAGCGCCACGCCGTTGGGCGCATCGGTGCGCAACTTCGGTCAGGCGCTGGTTACCGGCCAACCGCCCGGGCCGATGCTCGATCTGGCGCGGGCCAGCCGCGATATCTGGGGGCAATGGGCGCAGGTGGCCGGTTTGCAGCTCAAGCGCAACGGCTCATACCTGTTTGCTCGCAACGAAGCCGAGGAACAATTGCTGGAAGCCTTCTGCGGCGGACGCGCGGTGGAGCACGGCTACCGCGTCGAGCTGCTGCGCGGCGCGGCATTACGCGATTTGTACGGTGGCCAGTTCAGCCATCACCGCTCGGCGCTGCATGGTCTGGATGATCAGCAACTGTATTCCCGTGAAGCGATACCGGCGCTGATCGAGTATCTACGCCGCGAGCTGGGTGTGGAGTTCCACTTTTCCACGCTGGTGCGCGACATCGAACCCGGCCAATTGCACAGCACTGCAGGCACCTTCCGTGGCAAGCACATTATCGTTTGCTCCGGGCATGATTATCAGACGCTGCTGGCCGAGCAGATCGCTGAACTGAACCCACAAGTCTGCCGGCTGCAGATGCTCCGCGCGCGGCCGCAGATCAATCTGAATCTGCAACACGCGTTGCTGACCGGTTTGAGTTGTGTGCACTACGGCGCGTTCGCCGACTTGCCGGAAGCCGCGCCGGTGCAGGCACAGATTCTTCGCGAATCGCCGCACTTGCACGAGCACGGCATTCACCTGCTGATCAGTCCTACGCCCTACGGCGAGCTGATCATTGGCGACTCTCACCATTACGGCAGCGATCCCTCGCCGTTCAATGCCGAGCAAGTCGACAATTGGTTGATCGAACTGGCCGAACAGACTCTGGGTTGCAAGGTGCAAGTGGTCGAACGCTGGCAGGGTGTCTATGGTTCTCGCGGGCCTGGGCCGTTCTCGTTTCTGCGCGCGGCACCGGGGGTAAGCCTGGCGCTGATGCATACCGGGGTGGGCATGAGCGTCGGGCCGGCAATGGCTGAAGGTAATGTCGCGACCTTGTTGGGGGAGTTGCGATGAATCGCAATGAGCAGGTCATCGCCGAGGTCTTCGGCTTGTACGAGCAATTCGGTGACAGCGATTACATCGGCGAACCGGTGTCGCAGATCGAGCACATGTCCCAGGCTGCGCAGCTGGCGATGGCCGAGGGCTTCGACGATGAAGTGGTGCTGGCGGCGTTCTTTCACGACATCGGGCATATCTGCGGGCATGGCGCTGAGAACATGGGCGGGTTTGGTGTGGTCAGCCATGAGCGGCTGGGAGCGGATTACTTGCGTCGCGCCGGATTCAGTGAGCGCATGGCGCGGTTGGTGGAATATCACGTTCAGGCCAAGCGTTATCTGACGTTGAAAGAGTCGGGGTACTACGAGCGACTCAGCGAAGCCAGCCGTCGGACTCTGGAATATCAGGGTGGGGTGATGAGCGCTGCCGAGGCCGAAGCATTCGAGCAAGACCCGCTGTGTGCTGTCAGCCTGCGGATAAGGCATTGGGATGAAGAGGCCAAGGAGTTGGGGGTGCCGGTGATGGATCTGAGCGTGTTGAAGGAAAAGGCGTTGAGGCTATTGGCGGTGTAGTCGCTGTTGAACTCATGACCTGCAATTGCTTGCCTACATCAATTAACGAAGTTTCTTACGAAAAATTCAGATACGTCATGTCGAACGTTCGTGGGAGGTGAACTAGTGTTGTTGACCTTTCAACGTAAGAGAAAAAAACATGCGCTATTTGAAAATTACCGCTCAGGATCGCAGTGGCAATCAGCGGGCGGATACCGTTCTGCTACATTTTTTCGAAGAAATCAAAAATGCCGAAGACAAGCTGATCCATAAGGCTTATGCACTGGATATCACGGCAGACGGCAAGGTGGATTTTCAGGTCGGCGACGTCAATAACGACGGTGAAGAGAACACTAAAGATGAACGGCTGCTCAAGATGTTTGCAGACGCCTATTTGCAGCTGAACTGGTTCAACCCTGGCGATACCTGGGCACGTTACCTCAAGATTTTCGTCGAGGACTTCGCCCAGGATGACTCTCCCGATACCGTGCGCCTGCACTTCCACGAGGGGACGGGCGAACCGACGGATGAAACCATCATCTACACCGCGTCTGCGTACGATACCAACAATGATGGAACGCTGGATTGGCTAATCCATTTCGACATGGATAACGACGGCGATATCGATGCCGTGGATCAGCGTCTCGTATCGTTGCTGAGCAATGAATACCTGAAGTTCAAATGGAAATGACCGCTCGGTAACACGCAGAGAGTGGGAGCCATCAACTTCATCGCGGACAGGGCAGGAGTGCTCTTGTGGGAAGGGCCGGGCGACGTTCGCTTGCCCGCGAAAGGGCCGGTGCAGACACCCGAGATTTAAAGCTCGAGCACTTTCTGCGCCAACACCTCAATCTGCTCCTGCCTATCCGCCTGACTCAACCTCGCCTGCGGATTAAGCGACGACCACTGCGGATGTGCCCGTGCCTTGTTCAGCGCCTCCGGCAATTTCCCTTCGCGCCAGGTTTTGTCTTGCGGGGTAGCGACCTGAATGCTGTCCATCGCCGCGTGTCCACGCAGATTCAAGGCCTGGAGCAGTTGTCGTTGGCGCAGGGCGAGCAGGCGCAGCACGCTGTCGTCGACGGTCAGTTCGCGTTGGCCTTTGATCTTGCCGAGCAAGCGGCTGCCATAGGCGCGGGCGGTTTGCAGTGCGCCGCCAGCGATCGCGCCGGCCAGCGCAGCAGCGCCCAGGGTCAGGCCACCCACCAGCAAGTCCACTCCGGCACCGGCCGCCGCACCCGCGGCGATCCCGCCGCCGACCCGGACCCCAAGCTGCTTGAGGGTTTCCGGGTTGAACAAGTCATCGCCCCAACGGCCATCGAGCAGCGGCAAATCGCTGGCGGCGGCGTCCTCTGGGCGGAAGGCGTAGAGCTTGAGCAGCGCTTCGACGCAGCGTTGCTCCCGTTGGCGAATGGTTTTGCGCAGCTCGCCGATGGCGTGCTGTTCTTGCTCGGCTTCGCTGACCACACTGCGTCGGCACGCCGCGCAGTCGATCAACAGTTCAGCGATCAGGCGAGCGGCGCTTTGCTGACGGGCCAGACGTTGCGCCTGTTGATCGGCGATCAGTCGCTCCAGTTGTCCGCGGGAGTTTTCCAGCAGCAGGGCCAGGCTTTCGTAGAGTCGCCGTTCGCCGTCTTCCGGCGGCGCCACACTGTCGAAACGCACCAAGGCATGCAGCCCGAGTCGAGCCAGGGCTTCGCGCCAGTCGGGTTCGCGGTGATTGGCGCTGCTGACGAAGTTCAGTACCGGCAACAGCGGCTTGCCGCAACTGGCTAGCACTTCCAGTTCGTCACGGTACTTGGCCAGCACCGGCTCGCGGGCGTCGATCACATACAGCCCGGCATCCGAGGCCAGCAACTGGCGCAGGACTTTGGCTTCCTGTTCGAAACGCTGACGCGCCTCGCTGCCGTCGAGAAACCGCGCCAGGCGCGCCGGACCGTCGAGGCGTTCGCCGGGGCGCTCCAGACGCTCCAGATAATCGAGCAGGGCGATGGCGTCTTCCAGTCCCGGCGTGTCGTACAGATCAAGCAAGGCCTCGCCGTCGACCGATAACCGTGCGCCCTCGACATGCCGGGTGGTGCTCGGTCGATGGGAGACTTCGCCGAAACCGACGTCCCGGGTCAGGGTGCGCAACAATGAGGTCTTGCCGACATTGGTGTGGCCGACCACGGCCAGTTTCAGTGGCTGCTTCCCGGGTTTAGTCATGACCCGTCTCCAGCCAGTTCATCGGCGCGCAATCGGCGAAAGGCAGTTCCAGTTGTTGCAGGGCGACATGCCAGTCGCCGAGGCGTTCGGCGTCCAGGGCCTGACCGGTCGGTGCTTGCAGCAGCCAGATACGGGTCGCTGTCGCGTTACGGGCCAGTTCAGCAATCAGCGCCAGGCTGCCGCGATCCGGCGAGCGGCGCGGGTCGCAGGCAATCGCCAGGCGTGCCGGGGGGAAACGGCTCATTTGCTCCAGCAGCTTTTGCCGGGATTCGCGGCTATCGAGGATGCCGGCACCTTTAACGGCTTTCGGCAATTGCGGCGGCCACGGGCGCTGATCGTCCAGCTCGATGGCCACCAGCAAGGCACCTTCACTTTCCAGCGCGCTGACGCCGCCCTGAACATGATGCAAGTGTTCGGGCGCCGCATCGCTGACACCGAGGCGTTCGCTGCTGGGCATCAAGCGCTCGCGCAGTTGACTGTAGCCGGGCAGGTTGAGATCAAGGTGCAGGGTCGAGCGGCCACTTTTCCAGCGCCACAAACAGAACAGCGCGAGGATCAGACGCGGCAATACGCCGTAGACCAGCAGCACGCCCACCAACCATGCAGCCCAGGCTTGTCGGGCGCTTTCGATATTCAACGCGGCGTCGCCGCTGGCGCGGATCATGTCCACGGTCGGCACGCTGAAACCCAATAGCGCTGGAATGGCGCCGAGAGTCTGGGTCATGACGACAAAGGTCTCGCCTCCGAGGATGGTGGTCTCCCAGACGAAACCGTAGCGCCGGGTCGCCATCAGCATCAGCGAAATGGCCAGGGCGCTGAGCATGGCCAGCAACCACAAGCCGTTGACCAGTACACCGACGGCCCAGCGATTGAGTTTCTTGCGTCGCAGCAATAGCAGCAGGGCGGGCGCCAGTTGGGCGGCTTTGGCGTCGCGGGCAAGTTTTTCGCTGAGCCACAACCATAAGCGCCCGAGATTGGCGCTGTGCTCACCGGCGAACAGCAGACCCAAGGCCCAGCCGAGCAGAAGGATCAGGTTCAAGCCGAGCAGGCTGCCCAGGGCCCAGAACACATTGACCGGCACCTGACCGTCGCCCAAGGCGGCAAAGGCCAGACCGGCGCCGCTGACGATGGCCAGCACCGCCAGCACGATCAACGCCAGTCGCGCGCCTTGCAGCCAATGACGCAGCGCGTCGGTCAGTCCATCGCGCTCGGCCAGCCACAGGGCGCGGTGCTGGATTCGAGTCGGCAGGTCACCACCCGCGCTGCGGGCCAGGCGGTTGGCTTCGAGGTCTTCCAAAGGGCCTGCGTGTTCTTCGCGCAGGCGGATGGTTTCAGTTAGCCAGAGGTTTTCCAGCGGGGTCAGTGCAGTCACGCGGCATCCCATTGCTCAAGTGAGCCAAGAGCATAACCGCTGTGCGCTGATCGGGGTACGTTGCGAGCGCCCGGGCCTCTGGTATCCTCGCCGACATGAATAAAACTCTCCCCCTCAGCCTGATCGCAGCCCTCGGTGAAAACCGTGTGATCGGCGTCGACAACAGCATGCCCTGGCACTTGCCGGGGGATTTCAAATACTTCAAGGCCACCACCCTCGGCAAGCCGATCATCATGGGTCGCAAGACCTGGGATTCCCTCGGCCGTCCGTTGCCTGGTCGATTGAACATCGTGGTCAGCCGTCAGGCGGATCTGCGTCTGGAAGGTGCCGAAGTCTATTCGTCGCTTGAAGCCGCGGTGGTCCGGGCTCAGGAATGGGCGCGCGAGCAGGGCGTCGATGAGGTGATGTTGATTGGTGGTGCGCAGTTGTATGCGCAAGGAATGGAGCAGGCCGATCGCCTGTACCTGACCCGCGTGGCGCTGAGTCCGGAAGGCGATGCGTGGTTTCCGGAGTTTGATCTGGCGCAGTGGAAGCTGGTGTCCAACACCCCGAATCCGGCGGAAGGTGACAAGCCGGCGTACAACTTCGAGGTGTGGGAGAAGGCTTAAAAGCTTCGCGGGCAAGCGAACGTCGCCCGGCCCTTCCCACAATGTCAGGGTGTGAATCACACATTGTGATCGACACATATCCTGTGGGAGCGGGCTTGCCCGCGAATGCGATGGATCAGTCAACACACTCAGTCGAGCAGATCATTCAAGCCTGCGCCAACTCTGCATGCTCATCCGCATCCAGCAAGCTCTTGTCAGTCTGCTGCATGATCTGGCTGGTGATCGCACCGGCGGTCATCGAGCCGCTGACGTTCAATGCGGTACGGCCCATATCGATCAGCGGTTCGACCGAGATCAGCAACGCCACCAGCGATACCGGCAAACCCATGGCCGGCAACACGATCAGCGCGGCGAACGTCGCACCGCCACCGACACCGGCAACCCCGGCCGAACTCAAGGTCACAATCGCCACCAGCGTCGCGATCCACAGCGGATCCAGCGGATTGATGCCCACGGTCGGCGCCACCATCACCGCCAACATCGCCGGATAAAGCCCGGCACAGCCGTTCTGGCCAATGGTCGCGCCGAACGAAGCGGCAAAGCTGGCGATCGACTGTGGAATGCCCAGACGACGAGTCTGCGCTTCGATGCTCAGCGGAATGCTCGCGGCGCTTGAACGGCTGGTGAAGGCAAAGGTCAGCACCGGCCAGATTTTACGGAAGAAGCGCAGCGGGTTGATCCCGGCCAGCGAGACCAGCAGGCCGTGAACCACGAACATCAGCCCCAGGGCGATGTACGACACCACCACGAAACTGCCGAGCTTGATGATGTCTTGCAGGTTGGAGCCGGCGACCACTTTGGTCATCAGCGCCAGCACGCCGTATGGCGTCAGCTTCATCACCAGCCGCACCAGCCGCATCACCCAGGCTTGCAGGGTGTCGATGGCGTTGAGCACTTTCTGGCCTTTCTCGGCATCGTCCTTGAGCAATTGCAGCACCGCGACGCCGAGGAAGGCAGCGAAGATCACCACGCTGATGATCGAGGTCGGCTTGGCCCGGGCAAGATCGGCGAACGGGTTTTGCGGGATGAACGACAGCAGCAGTTGCGGGATATTCAGGTTGGCGACCTTGCCCGCGTAATCGGTCTGAATGGTTTGCAGACGCGCCAGTTCCTGAGTGCCCGCCACCAGACCTTCAGCGGTCAGGCCAAACAGGTTGGTCAGACCGATGCCGATCAGCGCCGCAATCGCGGTGGTGAACAGCAGCGTACCGATGGTCAGGAAGCTGATTTTGCCCAGCGACGAAGCGTTGTGCAGACGGGCCACGGCGCTGAGGATCGAGGCGAACACCAGCGGGATTACGATCATCTGCAGCAACTGCACGTAACCGTTGCCCACCAGATCGAACCAGCCGATCGAGGCTTTCAGGGCCGGGCTGTCCGAACCATAAATGCTGTGCAGTGAGGTACCGAAGAGCACACCCAGCACCAGGGCGAACAACACCTTTTTCGCCAGGCTCCAGGTGGTGTGACGGGTTTGTGCCAGGCCCAGCAGCAAGGCGAGGAATACCAGCAGATTGAGGATCAGCGGCAGATTCATTGAGGCTCCAATAAGACTTGTGCCAATCGCGTTCCGGCGCGATTGCGAGCCGGCGATCCTAACAGCTTGATATATAATGATTTAATACCTGGATGGAATGGCAGCTGTCGTTTTTGGAATAAGCCGCTGACGCTCAGGCGAATGTCGGTGACGTGATCAGAACGCAAGCAGTCGCGCGGAGGCGAGGACTGTCATGCGGATTTGTTAGCGTCGATGACTTTCATTCAGGGAGAAAACGCGCATGAAACTCGTTCCGAAATTGTTTGCCGCCGCGCTGTGCCTGGGCCTTGCCGGCCAAGGGTTTGCCACCGAATTGAAGCACTGGCCAGAGGCTCAGGCCAAACAACTGGACGCGATGATCGCGGCCAACGCCAACAAGGGTAACTTCGCGGTGTTCGACATGGACAACACCAGTTACCGCTACGATCTGGAAGAGTCCTTGTTGCCGTTCATGGAAAACAAGGGCCTGATCACCCGCGAGAGCCTCGATCCCTCCCTGAAGCTGATCCCGTTCAAGGACACCGCTGACCACAAGGAAAGCCTGTTCAGTTACTACTACCGCCTCTGCGAACTCGATGACATGGTGTGTTACCCATGGGTCGCGCAAGTGTTTTCGGGTTTCACCCTCAACGAACTCAAAGGCAATGTTGATGAGTTGATGGCCTCGGGCAAACCGGTGCCGAGCACCTATTACGAAGGCGATGTGGTCAAGAAGATTGACGTGAATCCACCGAAGATCTTCACCGGCCAGAAAGAGCTCTACAACAAGCTGATGGAAAACGGCATCGAGGTCTATGTGATGACCGCCGCATCCGAAGAGCTGGTGCGGATGGTCGCGTCCGATCCGAAGTACGGCTACAACGTCAAACCGCAAAACGTGATTGGCGTGACGCTGCTGCTCAAGGACCGCAAGACTGGCGAGTTGACCACCGCGCGCAAGCAGGTCACTGCCGGCAAGTATGACGAGAAGGCCAACCTGGGCCTCGAGCTGACGCCGTACCTGTGGACTCCAGCCACCTGGATGGCCGGTAAGCAGGCCGCGATCCTGACTTACATCGACGAATGGAAAAAACCGGTGCTGGTGGGCGGCGACACACCCTCCAGCGATGGCTACATGCTGTTCCACAGCGTCGATGCGACCAAGGGCGGCATCCACCTGTGGGTCAACCGCAAGGACAAGTATATGACCCAGATTAACGGCATGATGGCCAAAAACGCCGCAGCCCAGGCCAAAGAAGGCCTGGCGGTGACGGCAGACAAGAATTGGGTGATCGTGAAGCCGGAAGACATTCAGTAACACTGCCTTCGCGGCTGGCTCGCTCTTACAGGCGCTACAAATCCAATGTGGGAGCGAGCTTGCTCGCGATGAGGCCCTTGAACACACCGCACATGCTTGGTGTGGGAAGGCAGTGTGGCCTGAAAAATGGCCTTTGCTGACAGACCGCTATCGCGAGCAAGCTCGCTCCCACACTTGACCGAGTCGCCCCCAAATAAAATGCCCCGCACTTGGCGGGGCATTTTTTGTTCAGCTACTCGGGATCACAGACCGTCGAGCATCGCCTTGTTGCGCACAGCACCTTTGTCGGCGCTGGTGGCGAGTAGAGCGTAGGCCTTCAGCGCGGTGGTCACTTTACGTGGACGCACTTCGACCGGTTTCCAGCCTTTCTTGTCTTGCTCGGCACGGCGGGTGGCCATTTCTTCGTCGCTGATCAACAGGTTGATCGAGCGGTTTGGAATGTCGATCAGCACTTTGTCGCCATCGCGTACCAGGCCAATCGCGCCGCCGGCGGCCGCTTCAGGCGAAGCGTGACCGATGGACAGACCCGAGGTGCCGCCGGAGAAGCGACCGTCGGTGAGCAAAGCGCAGGCTTTGCCCAGGCCTTTGGACTTCAGATAGGAAGTCGGATAGAGCATTTCCTGCATGCCCGGACCGCCTTTCGGGCCTTCGTAACGGATGATCACGATGTCGCCGGCTTTCACTTCGTCGGCGAGGATGCCGCGTACGGCGCTGTCCTGGCTTTCGAAGATTTTTGCGTTGCCTTCGAACACATGAACCGACTCATCGACGCCAGCGGTTTTCACCACGCAGCCATCCAGAGCGATGTTGCCGTACAGCACGGCCAGGCCGCCTTCTTGCGAGTAAGCATGCTCGACACTGCGGATGCAGCCGTTTTCACGGTCGTCGTCCAGGGTTTCCCAACGAGTCGACTGGCTGAACGCGGTCTGGGTCGGGATACCGGCCGGGCCTGCTCTAAAGAAGGTGTGAACCGCTTCATCGTCAGTCTGGGTGATATCCCATTTGGCGATGCCGTCGGCCAGGGTCTTGCTGTGAACGGTCGGCAGGTCGGTGTGCAACAAGCCGCCACGGGCCAGTTCGCCGAGGATGCTGAAGATCCCGCCAGCGCGGTGCACGTCTTCCATATGGTACTTCTGGATGTTCGGCGCGACCTTGCACAGCTGCGGCACTTTGCGCGACAGGCGATCGATGTCCTGCAGGTTGAAGTCGATCTCGGCTTCTTGAGCCGAGGCCAGCAAGTGCAGGATCGTGTTGGTCGAGCCGCCCATGGCGATGTCCAGCGTCATGGCGTTTTCGAACGCCTTGAAGTTGGCGATGTTGCGCGGCAATACCGACTCATCGTTCTCGTTGTAGTACTGACGGCACAGATCGACGATGGTGCGGCCTGCTTGCAGGAACAACTGTTCGCGATCGCTGTGAGTGGCGAGTGCCGAACCGTTGCCCGGCAAGGCCAGGCCCAATGCTTCGGTCAGGCAGTTCATCGAGTTGGCGGTGAACATGCCGGAGCACGAGCCGCAGGTCGGGCAGGCGCTGCGCTCGTATTCAGCGACTTTCTCGTCAGAAGCGCTGGAATCGGCGGCGATGACCATGGCGTCAACCAGGTCCAGACCATGGCTGGCGAGCTTGGTTTTACCGGCTTCCATCGGCCCGCCGGAAACGAAGATTACCGGGATGTTCAGGCGCAAGGCGGCCATCAGCATACCGGGGGTGATCTTGTCGCAGTTGGAGATGCAGACAATCGCATCGGCACAGTGGGCGTTGACCATGTACTCGACGGAGTCGGCGATGATCTCGCGGCTCGGCAGCGAATAGAGCATGCCGTCGTGGCCCATGGCGATGCCGTCATCCACCGCGATGGTGTTGAATTCTTTGGCGACGCCACCGGCGCGTTCGATCTCGCGGGCGACCAGTTGGCCCATGTCCTTGAGGTGGACGTGGCCCGGTACGAATTGGGTGAACGAGTTGGCAATGGCGATGATCGGCTTTTTGAAGTCGTCATCTTTCATCCCCGTGGCGCGCCACAGTGCGCGGGCACCGGCCATATTGCGGCCGTGGGTGGATGTTTTCGAGCGGTAATCAGGCATGGAGCACTCCGGGCGGTTAATCAGGTATCAAAAGGGAAGTGAGCTTCTATTGACGTCTGGAACACACAGAAATGGCCGTGTGCCCGGAAGATGCCGATAACACTGCGGGATCGCCGCGCGTTTCAGCCTGAGCTCATAAACCCGCCGGGGGATGACTGGCGATGAATCTTTCGATTCTACACCGCTGGCGCCAGGAAGGAATGCCGGGAAGTGTTGATCCTGTGGTGACGGGGCGTGCGGGATGACGACTGGCAGGTATCACCCTGTATTGAGTGCCTGTTGAGTCTTGTGGCAGATCAATGCGTTCACTCCAAGTCCTGCAACGCTCAGCGTCAGGAAGCCAAGGGCCAGAGTCGTGGTCAGGTCCTCGGGCGCCAGGTTGATCACCGAGCTGATCACACCGCCGAACATGAAAATCAGCATGGCCCCGACCGAGGTGGAGGCCCCGGCATTCTCTGGATAGAGACTCATGGCTTTGGAGTTGACGATTGGCCTGGCAATGGTAGTTCCAATGGTGCAAACCAGCATGGAGATCAACACCGTAGCCGCTGAGAGACCGAACTGGTGAGTCAGCCACAGCATGACCCCGCCTGAAACGGCGATCAGGCCCAGGCCGATAATGATCTGGGTACTGGCTTGCAGGTATCGATGCAGCACGCTGGCTAATATTCCGCCGAGTACATACGCCACGCCATACAGCAACAACGCCCAGGCGAATTCATACGGCGAGAGCGCCAGACGCTCCATGAAAATGATGGGCGAAGAAACGATGAACGAAAAATGACAGGCGAAGGCCAAGGCCGAAATCAACCAGTAACCCATGAAGCGTACATCCGAACATAAGCGCCAGTAAGCACTGAAGAACCCCCTGTGTGGTGCCATGTGGGCAGTTGGGATTTCCTTGAGCCGCCGGTAGGCGTCGAGCCAGACAATAACCGCCAGTGTGATGAATACATAAAAACTGCCTTGCCAGCCAAGGTGCGATTGCAGCCAGGTTCCCAGCAGTGGCGAAATTGAAATAAACACTCCGCCCCACGTCACCATCCAGATCCTGAGGCGCTCCCGTTCACGACCGGCGAATAGGTCCTGTATCAGCGCCTGTGACAACGAAAATGCCCCGCAACCAATCGCCTGAACCATGCGAAACACCAGAAACCAGCGGTAGTCGCTGGCGACCACGCAGCCAGCCGCTCCAATTGCCGCGATAGCAATGCCTCCCAGCAGCAGCTTCTTGCGGCCCCACATGTCCGACAGAGGCCCGACCAGCATTACGGACACCGCTAGGCTGACGGCGAACAGGCTGACGGATAAGGCAGCGTCCGGCGGCGAGATCTGGAAGTGGCTGGAGAGGGCAGGGAAGGAGGGCAGGACTACGTCGAGAGGGAAAACAGCGAGCAGTGTCATGGTCATCAGCAGCAGGATGATCGATGACTTTTCTCTGGAGTGTGTGATGTAAGTCATCAAACAATGCGCTCGATCCATGAGGGGGAGACGAGGATTGATTTGATGAGGGGGCAAGTCAATACGCGTGGCGCGGGACCATTCTGAAACTGTTGTAGGAGCGAGCTGACTCGCTCCTACCGACAGGGAGCTGTTAGCTGTTAGGCAGCAACCGGCAAGTAATGCTCTTGATGTAACGCGTTTCGGCAATCGCCGGGTGTACCGGATGGTCCGGGCCCTGGCCGCCGCGTTCGAGCAACTGGATATTGCGGTCCAGGTGGCGGGCGCTGGTCAGCAGGATGTTTTGCAGATCGTCTTCCGGCAGGTGCATGGAGCACGACGCGCTGACCAGGATGCCGTCCTTGCTGAGCAGGCGCATGGCTTGCTCGTTCAGACGACGGTAGGCGCCTTCGCCGTTTTTCATGTCTTTCTTGCGTTTGATGAACGCCGGCGGGTCGGCCACGATCACGTCGAAGCGCTCTTCGCTGGCTTTCAGTTCTTTCAGGGCTTCGAACACATCGCCTTCGATGCAAGTCATTTTGTCGGCGAAACCGTTGAGCGCGGCGTTGCGCTCGACGCCGTCGAGGGCGAAGGCCGAAGCGTCGACGCAGAACACTTCACTGGCGCCGAACGCGGCCGCTTGCACGCCCCAACCGCCGATGTAGCTATACAGGTCCAGTACGCGTTTGCCTTTGGCATAAGGTGCCAGACGCGCGCGGTTCATGCGGTGGTCGTAGAACCAGCCGGTTTTCTGTCCCTGGATGACTGGCGCTTCGAACTTCACGCCGTTCTCTTCCAGCGCAACCCACTCCGGCACCAGGCCGAAGACGGTTTCGACGTAACGATTGAGGCCTTCGGCATCACGGGCGGCGGAGTCATTCTTGAATAGAATGCCGCTTGGCTTGATCACTTGAGTCAGCGCCGCGATCACGTCGTCTTTATGGGCTTCCATGGTCGCCGAAGCGATCTGGACCACCAGGATGTCGCCGAAACGGTCGACCACCAGACCCGGCAGCAGGTCGGAATCACCGTAGACCAGACGATAGAACGGCTTGTCGAACAGGCGATCGCGCAGGGACAGGGCCACATTGAGGCGGTGCACCAGCAGCGACTTGTCCAGTGGCAACTTGATGTCGCGGGACAGCAAACGCGCGCAGATCAGGTTGTTCGGGCTCATGGCGACGATGCCCAGCGGCTTGCCGCCGGCGGCTTCCAGAACAGCTTGATCGCCCGCCTTGAAGCCGTGCAGTGGGGTGGCGGCTACATCGATTTCGTTGCTGTAGACCCACAGGTGACCGTTGCGCAGGCGACGGTCGGCGTTGGCTTTGAGACGCAGGCTTGGCAGGGACATGACGTCGCTCCGGAAAAAAGAGCGGGAGTATAGCGTGTTGTGCAGATAATGGCCGCGCGGGGCGATGTACTGTAGGAGCGAGCATTATAAGGGTTAGAATCGCCGATCAGCCCAGAGTGCGTACTTATGCCCCAAGAGCTTTCCGCCGAACAGATTCAGCAGGCCCTGCAGGGCATCAGCGTGCCGCCGCAGCCGCAAATCATGGTGGATTTGCAGATGGAGCAGTACATGCCCGACCCGGATTTGGAGGTGATCGCCCGGTTGATCTCCCAGGATCCTGGCCTCTCCGGTGCGCTGCTGAAAATCGTCAATTCGCCGTATTACGGCTTGAGCAACAAGATTGCCTCGATCCAGCGTGCGGTGAATCTGTTGGGCAGCCGCTCGATCATCAACCTGATCAACGCGCAGTCGATCAAGGGCGAGATGAATGACGCAACCATCGTTACCCTGAACCGTTTCTGGGACACCGCTCAGGACGTGGCGATGACCTGCCTGACCCTGGCCAAGCGCGTCGGTTCGCAGGCGGGGGACGAGGCTTACGCCTTGGGTTTGTTCCACGACTGCGGCGTGCCGTTGATGCTCAAACGCTTCCCCGACTACATGACGGTGCTCGAAGCGTCTTATGCCAATGCCAGCGCACAATGCCGCGTGGTGGACACCGAGAACCGGGTGTTCAACACCAACCATGCCGTTGTCGGTTATTACACCGCGAAGTCCTGGCGCCTGCCGGAGCATGTGACCAACGCCATCGCCAATCACCACAATGCGCTGGCGATCTTCAGCGATGAGTCATCGCGCAACAGCCAGTTGAAAAACCTGCTGGCAATACTGAAGATGGCCGAACATATTTGTGCCTCGTACCGGGTGCTGGGCAATCAGGTCGATGACCACGAGTGGAGTAGCATCGGTCACCTGATACTCGATTATGTCGGTCTTTCGGACTACGACTTCGAGAACCTGAAAGAGTCGATTCGCGAGTTGGGCGCTCATCGTTGAGCGTCGGCTATTTTCTGATCCGAGAGCGTCATGCCTGAATTACCTGAAGTCGAAACTACCCGGCGCGGTATTGCACCGCATCTGGAAGGCCAGCGCGTCAGCCGCGTGATCGTCCGTGACCGCCGCTTGCGCTGGCCGATTCCGGAAGACCTCGATGTGCGCCTGTCCGGGCAGCGCATCGTGACGGTCGATCGGCGGGCCAAGTACCTGCTGATCAATGCCGAGGTCGGGACGCTGATCAGTCATTTGGGCATGTCGGGGAATTTACGGCTGGTGGAAGTCGGCCTGCCGGCGGCCAAGCATGAACATGTGGATATCGAGCTGGAGTCGGGCCTGGCCTTGCGCTACACCGACCCTCGGCGTTTTGGGGCGATGCTCTGGAGCCTCGATCCGCTCAATCATGAATTGTTGATTCGCCTGGGACCGGAGCCGCTGACTGACCTGTTTGACGGCGAGCGGCTGTTCCAGCTCTCTCGCGGGCGCTCCATGGCGGTCAAGCCGTTCATCATGGACAACGCAGTGGTGGTGGGCGTGGGCAATATCTATGCGACTGAAGCGCTGTTCGCTGCCGGCATCGACCCGCGACGCGAGGCCAAGGGCATTTCCCGGGCGCGATATCTGAAACTGGCCATCGAGATCAAACGTATCCTCGCCCACGCCATCGAGCGCGGCGGCACGACCCTGCGTGACTTCATCGGCGGTGACGGTCAGCCGGGCTACTTCCAGCAGGAATTGTTCGTGTACGGTCGTGGTAATGAGCACTGCAAAGTGTGCGGAACGGGTCTGCGAGAGGTTCGTCTGGGGCAGCGCGCCAGCGTCTATTGCCCGCGTTGCCAGAGCTGAGTAAACCGCACGGTCTATAGTGAGTCTTTGTCTGCTTGCCGAAGGACCGTGCCATGAACCCGTTTCGTACCCTCACCGCCGCGCTGATCTTGAGTGTTGGCCTGCAAACGCTGCCAGCCCTGGCGTCTGACAGCGGCAGCGGTGACCCGAGCTATACCATCCAGAACCCACCGGCCTTCGCCATGATCGGTGACCTGTTGATCGCCCGGCCACTGCTGGTTGTGGCGACTGTCATCGGTGCGGGGGTGTTTGTCGTGTCGTTGCCGTTTACCGCGTTTGGTGGCGGGATCGGCGAGGCGGGGCAGGCGCTGGTGCTTGATCCGGGCAAAGCGGCGTTTGTGCGCTGTCTGGGATGTACCGGGGAGGGGTATGACCAGCGGGAGTAAGTAATAGTTGTGCCAGCCTTGAGATCATTCGCGGGCAAGCCCGCTCCCACAAGGACACTGTAATACCTGTGGGAGCGGGCTTGCCCGCGAAGACGTCCTGACAGACACCGCAAACATCCGAAACTTACACCTTGCCAGTAATTAGCTTGTACTTGGCCATCAACTGTTCTTCGGTTTCCGGATGGGCTTCATCCAGCGGGATGCAATCAACCGGACAGACCTGCTGGCACTGCGGTTCATCGTAATGGCCGACACATTGGGTGCACAGGTTCGGGTCGATCACGTAGATCTCTTCGCCTTGAGAGATGGCGGCGTTCGGGCACTCGGGTTCGCAGACGTCGCAATTGATGCAATCGTCGGTGATGATCAGGGACATGGGGCACTCCTGCCAGGGCGGCTGGCCCAGGCATATGAAAACTAATACTGCAATTGTGCCGCATTGGCGCCCGCAGTGCACGCGGGCGCGATGGACTGTCCCTGGCTACTTCTTGAAGCGCTCGGTCAGGGCTTCAGCGACGATCGGGTGGACGAACTTGGTGATATCGCCGCCCAGGGCTGCAATTTCACGCACCAGCGTCGAGGAAATGAACGAATAACGCTCGGACGGCGTGAGGAAAAGGCTTTCCACATCCGGCGCCAATTGACGGTTCATGTTAGCCAGCTGGAATTCGTATTCGAAGTCCGAGACCGCTCGAAGGCCTCGCAGGAACACATTGGAGTTCGTTTCCTTGGCGAAGTGCGCAAGCAGCGTGGAGAAACCGACGACTTCAACGTTCGGCAAATGTTTGGTGACCTCGCGGGCCAGCTCCACACGCTGTTCCAGGGGGAATAGCGGGTTTTTCTTCGGGCTGGCAGCGACGGCAATGATCACATGGTCGAACAGGCGCGCGGCGCGTTCGACCAGATCGCCATGGCCCTTGGTAATAGGGTCGAAGGTACCTGGGTACAACACTCGGTTCATCGCGTCGTCCTGGCGGGAGTCCGTTGGGGACTCGGATGGTATCGCAGCCTTCCCGGTCGGCCAAGTCGCCTTTGGGGTAAGAAAGCACTATAGACGCTACAAATAATGTGCTTTTTCACGCGGTTTTTAAACGTTCGGCCAGTGAAGTCGCCAATTGCGCCGTCAGTCCGTAGACCGACAACTGCGGGTTTGCGCCAATGCTGGTGGGGAAAAGCGAGCCATCGTGGATCGACAGATTGCTCAACTGATGATGCCGGCCGAGGCTGTCGCAGACGGCATTTTTCGCGTCTTCGCCCATGGCGCAACCCCCCATTACATGAGCGCTGCCCAGGCGCGTGCGATACAACTCAAGGCTCAGACCGTCGATCAAGGTGCGAGCTTCGGCCAGGTTTTTTACAAAACGGGCATCGCTGTGCAGGGGCATGACTGCTTTTGCGCCGCCGGCGAACTGGATTTCAGCCATGCTGTGGAAGGCCCGACGCAAACCGTCCCAAGCGTAGGGCGACACCTGATAGTCGAGCACTGGCGTGCCGTCACCGCGTAATTCGACACTGCCGCCGGGGCTGTCCGGGTGAAATCCGTCACGCAGTAGCGCGAGCATGGCGTGGGTGTGGGGCAGTTGTTCCATGCGCAACGCATTGTCTGAGCCGAAACCGCCGAACAAGGTACTGGCCAGCGCCGGGTGCAGCGGCGGTACTTCCAGTTTGTAGGACATCTTGCCGGTGGTGCCATCCTGCCACTGGAAGTGGTCGGAATAAATCGACTGGGGCGCGCCGTAGAACGGGTTGATCACCTCGTCGAAATGCCCGGCGGACATGTTTACCAAATGCAGGAAGGTCCGTTTGCCGAGCCGCTCATTCGGGTCGGGTGCCCTGGAGCGCAGCAGCAAGGCCGGGCTATTGATGCCGCCGCCCGCCAGCACATAGTGCCGCGCTTTAACGGTGATGCTGCGCCCGGTCGGCGCGACGCAGCGTGCGTCCATGGCCATGCATTGCAGGTCGGTGACCTTGTCGTCCTTGATCAACAGGCGCTGCGCACGGGCCAGATACAGCAGTTCGCCGCCTTTTTCCAGGGTGGCCGGAATGGTGGTGACCAGCATCGATTGCTTGGCGTTGGTCGGGCAGCCCAGGCCGCAATAACCGAGGTTCCAGCAACCGCGCACGTTGCGCGGGATCACGTGCCAGCTGTAGCCGAGCTTTTCGCAGCCATTCTTGATCACATCGTTATTGGCGTTGGGCGGCATCATCCAGGGCGCGATACCCAGGCGCTGCTCCATTTTCTCGAACCAGGGCGCCATCTCGGCGGGGCTGTGGCCTTTGACGTCGTGCTCTTTGGCCCAGTGTTCGAGGGTCGGCTGCGGCGTGCGAAAACTCGAGGTCCAATTAATCAGCGTGGTGCCGCCGACCGCGCGGCCTTGCAGGATGGTGATCGCGCCGTCCTTGCTCATGCGGCCGATGCCTTCCTGATAGAGGCTGGCGTAGGCTTGATCTTCGAGCATCTTGAAGTCGCTGCTGGTCTTGAGCGGGCCTTCCTCGATCAGCAGCACTTTGTAGCCGGCGGCACTGAGGATTTCTGCCGTAGTGCCGCCGCCGGCACCGCTGCCGATGATCGCCACGTCTGCTTCCAGCGTCAGGTCCTGCTCCAGTTGTGAGCCGTCATACGTTTTCCAGCCACGGGCCAGGCCCTCGCGAAACAGATCGGGTACGGGCATCTCAGGTTCTCTTGTTGTTATGGATTAAACGCAGGTGGCCGCTACGCGGCCAATCGCGAGCAAGCTCGCTCCCACAAAGGGTTACGCGGTCCCTGTGGGAGCGGGCTTGCCCGCGATGGGGGCGACACGATTTCAAACTGTAGGTGGCCCCGGATACCCGCAGTGCGCCCATGACTGCGCGCGGCCATACCAGGCCATCATCACCAGTTGCACAAGTGAGCTGTGGCCCATGCGCAGCAGGCTCAGCGAGCTGTTTTCCCAACGCTTGAGGAAGTGCTGGATGGCATCGCTGCTGGCGTTTTCCCAACGGCCCCAGATTCCGCTTAACGGCCCACGGGTGACTGGCATGGCGAGCACGTCGAACAGTTGCCGGGTCAGCTTGAGCATTTCCGGCGACAGGTGATCGAGGCTGCGATCCAGGCTTTGCAGGGTGCCGTCGACGGCTGCAGGCATTTTCTCGGCGGCCACCGCACCCTTGAGCATCACCGGAATCAGTGCTCGCAGAAATGGCAGGTCGCTGCTGCGCAGGATCGCGAAACCGTTGGCCGGAGTGTCGGCCGAGCAGCCGCTGAGACTGGCGCCAAGCCCGACAGTGGCCAGAAAGGCGCTGGCGCACAGGCTGAACTTCAACAGACCGCGTCGTGACAACTCAGGTGATTCAGACAGGCTTGGGTTCATTATTGTTATTACCCGACGGCAGTATGGTTAGCGGATAAACAGCTTCTGAATCAGCTTCTGGATCGATTTGCCATAAGGCGGATAAATCAGCTTCGCCGCATTCAGCCGCTGCTTGGTCAACACACCCTTGGCCTTGCTGAACGTCAGGAAGCCTTCATGGCCGTGGTAATGGCCCATTCCCGACGCGCCGATGCCGCCGAATGGCATATCGTCCTGAGCGACGTGCAGCAGCGTGTCGTTGATGCATACGCCACCGGAGTGGGTCTCGTTGAGCACGCGGCTTTGTTCGGCCTTGTCGTAGCCAAAGAAGTAGAGCGCCAGCGGACGCGGCCGTTGGTTGACGTAGGCAAAGGCTTGATCCAGGCCGGTGTAGGGGACGATGGGCAGCACCGGACCGAAGATTTCGTCCTGCATCACGCTCATCTCGTCGTTGACGTTCAGCAACAGGCTGTGGCCCATGCGGCGGCCCTGGCCCTGATCGAACAGCGGAATCAGCAGCGCGCCCTTGCTGGTGGCGTCGCTGAGGTAGCCGTTGAGCCGTGCCAGTTGTCGATCATTGATGATTGCGGTGTAGTCCGGATTATCCGCAAGCCTGGGATAAAACCCGCGAACGGCCTTGCGATAGGCTTCGACGAAGGCGCCAACGCGGTCCTCCGGCACCAGCACGTAATCCGGCGCGACGCAGGTTTGTCCGGCGTTCAGGGTTTTGCCGAAGGCGATGCGCTCGGCGGCATCCTTGAGCGGCACGTCGGCGGAGACGATGGCCGGGGATTTGCCGCCTAACTCCAGAGTCACGGGTGTCAGGTGTTCTGCCGCCGCGCGCATCACCTGTTTGCCGATGCTGGTGGCGCCGGTGAACAACAGGTGATCGAAGCGCAGTTTGGAAAAAGCCATGCCGATCTCGGCTTCCCCCAACACCACGCAGACCAGGTCTTCTGGAAAGACCCGAGCCAACAACGCCTTGAGCAATTGCCCGGTGGCCGGCGTCGATTCGCTGAGCTTGAGCATCACCCGATTACCGGCGGACAGCGCGCCGACCAAGGGGCCGATGGCGAGGTAAAGCGGATAGTTCCACGGCACGATCACCCCGACCACGCCCAGCGGCTGATAGATGACCTTGGCCGAGGCCGGCTGGAAGGCTGCGCCTACTTTGCGTCGGGACGGTTTCATCCAGCCTTTGAGGTGTTTGCTGGCGTAATGAATGCCGTGAAGGCTGGGCATCAGTTCGGCGAGCAAGGTTTCGTCGGCGCTGCGGTGGCTGAAGTCCTGGCTGATGGCGTCGATCAATGCCTGGCGTTCGTCGCTCAACACCTCGCGCAAGGCCTTGAGCCATTGCTGACGTTGTGCCGCCGGCGGCATCGGGTTGGCGGCATAGGCCTGGCGCTGGGCGGCAAACAGTCTGTGGAGCTCATCCAGTTGCGGTTGAGAGTCTTGCAGGTAGGCAATATCGGCGGGCATGGATGGCTCCGGGTTTTATTAGAATAGTTTGTTTTTAGAGTTAATGCTCTATAAAGTCAACTATCATCATTCGCCAGCTTTGATTTATCCGATCGGGGATAGGTCGTAAGATGATCGGTAACGCACTCTGAATTAAAGCCCAAGCCCATGGCCCCACGGATAAAAACCAGCGAGCGCATCGTCCAGAACAGCCTGGAGCTGTTCAATCAGCAGGGCGAGCGCAGCGTCAGCACCAACCATATCGCCGCCCATATGGAAATTTCCCCGGGCAATCTGTACTACCACTTCCCCAACAAGCAGGCGATCATCGCGGTGCTGTTCAGTGAGTACGAAAGCCTGGTGGACAGTTTTCTGCGCCCGCCCCAGGGTCGTGCTGCCACGGTCGAAGACAAGCGTTATTACTTGCAGGCGTTGCTCGCCGCCATGTGGCGCTACCGGTTCCTGCATCGGGACCTTGAACACCTGCTCGACAGCGACCCGGAGCTGGCCGCCCGTTACCGGCGCTTTTCCCAGCGCTGCCTGATCCAGGGCACGGCCATCTATAAGGGGTTTGTCGAAGCCGGCATCCTGAGTATGGACAGGGTCCAGATCGAGTCCCTGACCCTCAATGCCTGGATCATCCTCACCTCTTGGGTGCGTTTTCTCTGCACCACGCGGGAAAATTCCACGCATCTGAGTGAAGAGGCCATCAAGCGTGGGGTCTATCAGGTGCTGGTACTGGAAGCCGGTTTTGTCACGGATCAGGCGCGGGCAGCAGTGAATGCGCTGTTCGAAGAGTTTTATGTGCCGCTGGCGCAGGCGCTGGAAGAAGTGCAACAGGATCAACCACAGAGTTAATCACAGGAGCCCGCTATGCCCATTGCGCAATTGATCAGTCCTCAAGCTCTGGACCAAAAAAAAGAGCAGGCCGGGTTGGTGATTCTGGATTGTCGTTTTGCCCTGGAAGACCCGGACTACGGCCAGCGCAGTTATGCTGAAGGGCATATTGCCGGCTCTTCTTTCGCCGATCTGGAGCGTGACCTCAGCGGCCCGGTGATCAAGGGTGTGACCGGGCGCCATCCTTTGCCTGATCCTGAGAAACTGGTTGAGCGCTTGCGGACCTGGGGTGTCAATGCCGACAGCGAAATCGTGCTGTATGACGACGGCCCCGGCGCATTTGCCGCGCGGGCCTGGTGGCTATTGGCCTGGCTGGGCAAGCGCGATGGTGTATTCATTCTCGACGGCGGCTTGAAGGCCTGGCACGCGGCTGGTTTGCCGTTGAGTCTGGATCCGCCTGGCACTTCGCCGGGCAGCTTTAGCGGCACTCCAGACAACTCGCTGCTATTGAGCACCGAACAACTGCAACAGCGCCTCGGCCAACCGACTCTGACCTTGCTCGATGCTCGTGCCCAGCCACGTTTCCGTGGCGAGGTGGAGCCGATCGATCCCGTGGCCGGGCATATCCCGGGCGCACAATGTGCGGCATTCAACGAAAACCTGGGCAGTGACGGGCGCTTCCTGCCGGCTGACCAACTCAAACAACGTTTCGCCGCGAAGCTGGCGGATCGCTCACCCACTGAGCTGGTGGCGTATTGCGGTTCCGGCGTGACGGCTTGCCATAACCTGTTTGCGTTGTGTCTGGCGGGGTATCCGCTGGCCAGTTTGTACGCGGGATCGTGGAGTGAGTGGATTACCGATCCCCAGCGGTCGGTTGTGAAGGGCGATTAAAATGTGGGAGCGAGCTTGCTCGCGATGACGGAATAACATTCAGCATCAATGTTGACTGACCCACCGCCATCTCGCGAGCAAGCTCGCTCCCACAAAAGCACAGCAATACCCTGTGGGAAGGGCCGGGCGACGTTCGCTTGCCCGCGAATGCGGTCATAAGATCAACCCATCAAACCGGCAATTGCCCCATCATCCAGCGCAACAAAAAGAACACCAGCAACCCGCCGCCAATGGTCGCCAGCAGATGCCGGGTCAACGCGGCAATGCCGATCGCGACCAGTCCCGCCAACAAATACGCGTTGCTCAGGTTCAGCGCCCAATGCTCACCATCGGGCAGCAACATGCCCGGTACCACAATGGCTGTGAGTACAGCCGTCGGCACATAGTGCAAACCCTGGCGCACCAGTGGCGGGAAACTCAGATTTGGCCAGGCGAACAAGCTGTAGCGCAGCATAAAGGTAATCGCGGTCATGCCGAAAATCAGCCACCAGTAACTCATGAGTGCAACTCCTTGCCCGTCTGAGCGCCCAACCCTCGACGTTCCAGCACTACACCTACGGCGATCCCGCTGAACGCGGCGGCCATCAGCCCGAGTTTGTAGGGCCAGCTATAGGTCGCCAGCGCCACGGCGCCCGCCGCCAATGCTGCAGCCACCTGCGGTTTATTGCGCAGCAACGGCACGACGATGCCGATAAAGGTCGCCAGCATGGCGAACTCAAGGCCCCAGCTGGCCAGATCCGGCACGGCCTGACCGAACAGCACGCCCACCAGTGAACTCGATACCCAGCACACATACAGTGAGCTGGCGACGCCCAGCCAATACCAGTGCGCCAGCGGTCGATTGCCGTGCAGCAGATAAAAGCCTTGAACCACCGCGAAGGTTTCATCCGTCAGCCAAAATGCCAACAACACCCGCCAACGCTGCGGCAGCTGGCTGGCGTGGGGCTGCAAGGTGGCGCTGTACAGCACATGGCGCAAGTTGACGATAAAGGTCGTCAGCAGAATCACCACCGCACTGGCGCCCGCGCCAAACAGGCTGATGACAATGAATTGCGCGGAACCGGCGTAGACGAACAGCGACATGCCGACCGCCTGCCATAGCGTCAGGCCAGCGGCACCGGCCAATGTGCCAAAGAACAGCCCGAACGGCAGAATGCCCACGGCCATGGCAAAGCTGTCGCGGATACCTCGGGAATAAAACTGTTTGCGGGTCATCAAGACTCTCCTTGTTGCCCGCATCTTAGGTAGTTGGATGGCGCCCGTCTTGAACGATCTTGCGCGGCTCCCTAAAAAATCGACTGTTTTTATGCCGAACACATACCTGTGGCGAGGGAGCTTGCTCCCGCTGGGCTGCGTAGCAGCCCTAAAATCTGCAATCGCATTTTGTCAGGTAATACTCAGCGGTTGGCCTTACGGCGCGCTTCGCGCCCGAGCGGGAGCAAGCTCCCTCGCCACAATTGATCGTCTGGCCGTAGATTCAGGGTAACTGCCGGGCACTGCTTGCTTGAACTGCCGGCTCAGATGACTCTGGTCGTGTGACCCCAGCGTTCACAAACGCCATCGCGGCCCTGCGCCTGTCAGCCATTGCGGAATGCGCCGCTCAAGGTAATAGCCGGGGCTGCGCAGGGTTCCGTCGACAAAGCCGACATGTCCGCCCCTGCTCTGCAATTCAAACTGCGTGCTCGACGACAGTTCACTGGCCTCGGGCAAGCTGTGGGGCGACACGAAAGGATCGTCAGCGGCCTGAATGATCAGGGTCGGCGTGCGGATGGTCCCGAGAAAGTAGCGACTGGAGGCGCGTCGGTAATAGTCCTGGGCATCCAGAAATCCGTTTAGCGGCGCGGTGACCCGGCCGTCGAACTCCCAGAAGGTTCGCATATTGTCCAGCGAGCCGAGCCTGTTCAGAGTCGCCAGGCCCTCGTGGTGGCCGTCATGCTGGAATCGTCGTTGCTTGTTTTTGATGTAGGCCAGCATCTCGCGCATGAAATGCGCCTGATAGAACCTGGAAAAGCCCTGGCTGATACGGTCGGCACAATGGTCGAGACGAAAGGGTACCGACACCGCCACTGCGCCTAGCAGCTCGCTGTTGTGGCCGGCTTCTCCCAGATGCTTGAGCAACACATTACCGCCCAGCGAGTAGCCGACGGCATACAACGGAGCCAATGGCCGCTGGGAGCGCAAATGCCTGATCGCCGCCGCGAGGTCTTCGCTGACGCCGGAGTGATAGCTGCGCGGCAACAGGTTCGGCTCGCCCGAGCAGCCGCGCCAGTTCAGCGCCGCACTGGCCCAGCCTTGATTCGCTAGTGCCTGTTGCAGCCCGGCCACATAGGGCGAATTCGAGGAACCGGTCAGCCCGTGCAACACCAGCACCAAAGGCGCAGCAGGGCTATGGGGGCCATGCCAGTCGAGGTCGAGGAAGTCGCCATCGTCAAGCCACAATCGTTCACGTTGCCGATCGAGATGGGTGGTTTTACGCCACAGCGGACCCCACAAGGTTTGTAGATGCGGGTTGCCTAGGCCCAAGGCGGGGGTGAAGCGATCTGACAGTGTGGGCACGGTTATTCTCTGTGCAAAAGTGCGTACGCGGTACGCAGCTTTTTTCAGGGCAGTCGATTAACCCACTGTCTCTGCCATCCGTTGCCATAACGCGTAGTGGACCCGCCCGGATTTTTGTTCGCGGTGGAGGCGCCAGCCAGTCGGAAGACCGAGGGTCGATGGCGCCGTTTCGCTTTCAGTATAGATCCACGCTCCGTCAGCCAGCCACTGACGTTCTTCCAGTAATGCGCAGGCGACGGGCAGCAGGTTCTGGTTGAATGGCGGATCGAGAAATACCAGGTCGAACGCTGTCGCCGGCTGGGTTTCCAGATAGCGCAAGGCGTCGGCGGTTTGCACGTGACCGGTGGTGCAGCGCAGGGTGCCCAGATGCTCGCGCAGGCTGGAAACGGCGAGATTGCTACTGTCCAGTGCCTGACCCATGGCGGCGCCACGGGATAGCGCTTCGAGGAACAGCGCGCCGCTGCCGGCGAACGGGTCGAGCACTTTGGCCCCGACGACGTAGGGTGCGAGCCAGTTGAACAAGGTTTCGCGGACGCGGTCCGGGGTCGGGCGCAGGCCCGGAGCATCCGGGAAGCTCAGGCGACGACTACGCCATTCGCCGCCGATGATGCGCAGATGACCAACGCCGTTATGGACGTTGTGAGCGGGTTTTTTGCTGGGACGCGATGGGCTGGCCATTAATGCTCCGGAACCCCGAGCGGTTGCTCGGCAGGTTTGTCAGTAGGGGCCGGTAACGGCTTTTGTGGAACGGTTGGCCCGGCGCTGACGATGACCATCTTGTCGGCGCTCAGGTGTTTGTTCAGTGCCGCCTTGACCTGGTCGACCGTCAAGCTTTGAGACTGCAGCATGAAGTCTTCAAGGTAGCTCAGTGACAGGTCGTAAAAACCCATGGCGCCCAGTTGACCGACAATATCGGCATTGCTGGCGGTGGACAGCGGGAAGCTGCCGGCCAGTTCACGCTTGGCATCGTCGAGTTCTTTCTGGGTCGGACCGGTTTTCAGGTAATCGGCGAGAACGTCCTGGACCAGCTTCAGCGTACCTTCGCTCATCTCGGCGCGGGTTTGCAGGTTGATCATGAACGGCCCGCGGGCTTGCATCGGACTGAAGCCGGAGTATACGCCATAGGCCAGGCCGCGTTTCTCGCGGACTTCGCTCATCAGCCGCGTACCGAAACCACCACCGCCGAGGATCTGGTTGCCCAGAGACAGCGCCACATAGTCCGGATCGTCACGATCGATGCCCAGTTGCGCGAGCATCAGATTGGTCTGCTTGGACGGGAACTCGATATGGCCGATGCTCGCCTGTGGCTCAGCGGGTTGCTCGATTTTGGCCAGCGCCGGGCCTTTTGGCAGCGCGACGGAGACTTGCGCGGCAACGGCTTCGGCTTCGGCGCGTGACAAGTCGCCGACCAGTGCGATCACCACATTGCCGGCGGCATAGGCCTTGGCATGGAACGCTTGCAGTTGTGCGAGGGTGATCGGCGGAATGCTTTTCGCCGTGCCGTCGCTGGAGTGAGCGTAAGGATGAGTGCCGTACAAGCGATTCATCAGCTCGAGGCTCGCCAGTTTGCCGGGGTTTTGCTTCTGGTATTCGAAACCGGCGAGCATCTGGTTTTTGATTCGCGCCAGCGAGTCGGCCGGGAAGGTCGGTTTGCCCACGACCTCGGCAAACAGCTGCAAGGCAGGCGTGCGTTTATCCACCGTGCTCAGGCTGCGCAGAGAGGCGACAGCCATGTCTTTATAAGCGCCATTGCCAAAATCGGCACCCAAGCCTTCGAAACCTTCGGCGATCCCGCTGACGTCTTTACCGGCAACGCCTTCGTTGAGCATGGCGTTGGTCAGCAGGGCCAGACCGGGTGCGCTGCCATCCTGACTGCTGCCAGCGGCGAAGGTCAGGCGCAGGTCGAACATCGGCAGTTCGCGGGCCTCAACGAACAGCACTTTGGCGCCTTCGGCGGTTTTCCAGGTGTGTACATCCAGTGCACGGCGACTTGGTGCCTTACCGTTCAGTTCGGTCAGCGATTGCAGTTTTTTGCTCGCCTTGGCCTTGTCGAGTGCCTGGCTGGCACTGGAATCACCGGGACGGCCAAGGTAGAAAGCCAGCGAGCCGACCAGCGCGATGAGCACCAGACCGATCAAGACCAGGCGTGATTTTTTGCGCTCACTCATGAGTGGTCTCCTCGGGCAGTACATGCGCAACGCTGAGACGTTCGCGGGTGAAATAGGTGCGGGCGGCGTTCTGGATGTCTTCCGGAGTCACGCTTTTCAGCTCGGCGAGCTCGGTGTCCATCAGCTTCCAGGACAGGCCGACGGTTTCCAGTTGACCGATGGCGGTGGCTTGGCTGGTAATCGAATCACGTTCGTAGACCAGGCCGGCAATCACCTGGGCGCGGACACGCTCCAGCTCATCAGCAGTGGGAGCGGTGGTTTTCAACTGGTCGAGCAGACGCCACAGACCGGCTTCGACCTGAGCCATGGTTTTCTTTTTCTGGGTGTTGGGCGACGCGGAGAGCGTGAACAGGCTGTCGCCGCGGGTATAGGCGTCGTAGCTCGAAGAACCACCGGAGACCAGCTCTTCGCCGCGCTCCAGTTGGGTCGAAATGCGTGCACTGTAACCACCGTCCAGCAGCGCCGAGATCAGCCGCAGCGCATTCACCGAGCGCTTGTCCGCAGCCGTGGCGATGCTTGGCACGTTGAAGCCGAGCATCAGGCTCGGCAGTTGAGTCTTCACGTGCAGGGTGATCTGGCGTTCGCCGGGCTCGGCCAGTTCCATCGGGATCTTCGCTGGCGGTACGTCACGTTTGGCGATCGGGCCAAAGTAGCGCTGAGCCAGGGTTTTGACTTCGTCCGGGGTCACGTCGCCGACCACCACCAGCGTGGCATTGTTCGGCGCATACCAGGACTCGTACCAGTGGCGCAGCTCTTCGACCTTCATCCGGTCCAGGTCAGCCATCCAGCCGATGGTCGGCGTGTGGTAGCCGCTCGCCAGGTAGGCCATGGCCTTGAAACGCTCGTAGGCTTTGGACATCGGCTTGTCGTCGGTGCGCAGGCGACGCTCTTCCTTGATCACTTCGATTTCCCGGCTGAATTCGTCAGCCGGCAGGCGCAGGCTGGCCATGCGGTCGGCTTCCAGCTCGAAGGCCACACCCAGACGGTCGCGGGCCAGCACCTGGTAGTACGCGGTGAAGTCGTCGCTGGTGAAGGCGTTTTCTTCTGCACCCAGATCGCGCAGGATCAGCGAGGCTTCGCCGGGGCCGACTTTCTCGCTGCCCTTGAACATCATGTGTTCCAGTGCGTGGGACAAACCGGTCTGGCCCGGGGTTTCATAGCTGGAGCCGACCTTGTACCAGACCTGGGAAACCACCACGGGAGCACGATGGTCTTCGCGCACGACCACTTTAAGGCCGTTGTCGAGGGTGAATTCGTGGGTGGGTTGTGGATCGGCAGCCAAAGCTGAAAGGGGCAGACAAACTGTGCTGAGCAGCAGGCCTGCGGCGCGGCGGGCTAGAGCATTCATTCGTTTTTAAACCTGTTGGGCTGCCCGCTTGGTCTTAGCGTCGGCGGGCGAGAGGGTGCTAGGATACTGATCCGTTTTACTGGCGGCCACGCCTATCAGGCCTTTGATCGGTCGGCAGGTTGTATGGGTTTGCGGCTGAAGCTTTGAGTTTGTCAGCTAAACTCTGCGTTTTCGCCGACGATGCCGTTCCAGTCCTTCGTATTAGTCGACCTTTGAGGTGCCGATGAGTACCTCGACAAAATGTTGCGCGTGAACAAGCTGGGTGAATCGCAGTCTGTTCTGCATTGAATATTTATCCGAGGCGCCACATTGGCGCGTCGCTACCTTGAGATAGCCGTCATCCATGTTTGGTTCCAACGACGACAAGAAGACCCCAGCTGCGGCTGGCGAGAAAAAAAGCCTGTTCGGATGGCTGCGCAAAAAGCCGCAGGAAACCGTCGTCGAACAACCACAGCAACTTCCTGAGGCCGTTCCCGAGCCGGTAATAGAAGCTGCGCCAGTTGCACAAGCGCCGGCGCCGATTGTGCTGCCTGTCGCCGCCCCGGTGTTTCAGCCAGTAGCCGAGCCCGAACCGGTTGCAGAAACGCTGCAGGCCCCGGAAGTCGAGCACAAGCCCTGGCTGGTCCTGCCGGTGGCGGAAGAGCCGGTCTCGCTGGTCGTAGATGAGCTGGCGCCGCATATCACGCCATCGATTCCTGCGCCGACAGCCGCTCAGCAAGCGGTAGAGCTGCTGGTTGTCGAGCCGGTTCCGCTGGTTGAGCCGGTGGAATCGGTTGTTGTCGAGCCTGATATTCCAGAGCCTGTGATTGCTGCATTCGTTGCTCCGGCACCTGTACCCGTCGCTGCGCCGGTTATTGCCGCTGCGCCTGTTGCGTCAGTACCCGCGGCGCCGATCGAATCGCTCGTAGTCGCCGAACCGGCCGGCAGTGAAGAAAACAAAGTCGGTTTCTTCGCCCGCCTCAAGCAGGGGCTGTCCAAAACCAGCGCCAGCATCGGCGAGGGCATGGCCAGCCTGTTCCTCGGCAAAAAGCTGATCGATGATGAACTGCTGGAAGACATTGAAACCCGTCTGCTGACCGCTGACGTCGGCGTCGAAGCGACTTCGGTGATTATCCAGAGCCTGACCCAGAAGGTCGCGCGCAAGCAGCTGGCCGATGCCGATGCGCTCTACAAGTCCTTGCAGGCCGAGCTTGCGAACATGCTCAAGCCAGTCGAGCAGCCACTGAAAATCACCTCACAGAACAAACCGTTCGTGATTCTGGTGGTCGGCGTCAACGGTGCGGGGAAAACCACCACCATTGGCAAGCTGGCGAAGAAACTGCAACTCGAAGGCAAGAAAGTCATGCTCGCGGCCGGTGATACCTTCCGTGCTGCAGCAGTCGAGCAATTGCAGGTCTGGGGCGAGCGCAACAAGATTGCGGTGATCGCCCAGCACACCGGGGCCGACTCCGCTTCGGTGATCTTCGATGCGGTACAGGCCGCCAAGGCCCGTGGCATCGATGTGTTGATCGCCGATACCGCCGGTCGCCTGCACACCAAAGACAATCTGATGGAAGAGCTGAAGAAGGTACGCCGGGTCATCAGTAAGCTCGACGCCGATGCGCCGCACGAAGTGCTGCTGGTGCTCGACGCCGGTACTGGCCAGAACGCCATCAACCAGGCCAAACAATTCCATCAGACGGTCGAGCTGACCGGTCTTGCGTTGACTAAGCTCGACGGCACGGCCAAGGGCGGGGTAATTTTCGCCCTGGCCAAGCAGTTTGGTCTGCCTATTCGCTACATCGGTGTCGGTGAAGGCATCGATGATCTGCGTACTTTTGAAGCCGAACCCTTTGTCCAGGCACTTTTTGCCGAGCGGGAGCGTTCATGATTCGTTTCGAACAGGTCGGTAAACGCTATCCGAACGGACACGTCGGCTTGCATGAGCTGAGCTTTCGAGTCCGTCGGGGCGAGTTCTTGTTTGTCACCGGCCATTCCGGCGCTGGCAAAAGCACTTTGTTACGGCTGTTGCTGGCCATGGAGCGCCCGACCACCGGCAAATTGCTGCTGGCAGGGCAAGACCTGGGGCAGATCAGCAACGCACAGATTCCTTTCCTGCGTCGGCAAATTGGCGTGGTGTTCCAGAACCACCAATTGCTGTTCGATCGCACGGTGTTCAACAACATTGCCTTGCCGCTGCAGATTCTTGGTCTGTCCAAGGCTGAAATCGCCAAGCGCGTGGATTCGGCTCTGGAGCGCGTGGCGCTTTCGGACAAAACCGATCTGTACCCGGGCGACCTGTCCACCGGTCAGCAACAGCGCGTCGGCATCGCCCGCGCCATCGTCCACCGTCCGGCCCTGCTGCTGGCGGACGAACCGACCGGTAACCTCGACCCGCGTCTGGCGGCGGAAATCATGGGTGTATTCGAAGACATCAACCGGCTGGGCACCAGTGTGCTGATCGCCAGTCACGACCTGGCGCTGATCGCCCGCATGCGTCACCGCATGCTGACCCTGCAACGCGGCCGCCTGATCGGCGACGGGGAGGCTGCGGTATGAGTGCGACACGCAGCCCCAAGGTTTCCGAACGTGTGGCGCCAAAAGCCGCCGACCCGCAACCGCAGAAGAAAAAACACGACGATGACGACGGCCCGGACTTCAGCACCTTGCTGCATGCCTGGATCGAAAGCCACCGCGCCAGCCTGCTGGACAGCCTGCGTCGTCTGGGCAAACAGCCGATCGGCAGCTTTTTCACCTGCCTGGTGATGGCCGTTGCCCTCAGCTTGCCGATGGGCTTGTCGCTGTTGCTGAGCAATGTCGAACGTCTCGGCGGTTCCTGGCAGCGTGCGGCGCAGATTTCCCTGTACCTGCAACTCGATGCCAGCGCCAACGAAGGCGAGCAACTGCGTGAGCAGATCAAGGGCCTGCCGGGCGTTGCAGATGCCGAGTACATTGGTCGTGATCAGGCGCTGGAAGAGTTTCAACAGCAGTCCGGGCTGGGCGAGGCGCTCAAGGAGCTGCCGCAGAACCCATTGCCGGGCGTGGTTCTGGTGACTCCGAAGGAAGTCGACAAGCCGGCCCTTGAAGCATTAAGACAAAGACTTTCCGAGCTGCCGAAGGTACAGCAGGCACAACTTGATCTAGTCTGGGTCGAGCGTCTGGCAGCGATTCTCAAGCTGGGGGACCGTTTTGTGTTCGGTCTGACCGTGCTTTTGGTTTCTGCATTACTTTTGGTGATAGGCAATACCATTCGTCTTCATATTGAAAACCGCCGCACAGAGATAGAAGTGATTAAACTCGTCGGCGGCACTGACAGCTATGTGCGTAGGCCCTTTCTATATATGGGTGCGCTTTATGGCTTCGGTGCAGGGGTTCTTTCCTGGGGAGTATTGGCGTTCGGCCTCGATTGGCTGAACGATGCGGTTGTCGGGCTGGCCGGATTGTACGGCAGTGACTTTGCGCTGGCCGGTGTGCCATCCGCCGATGGTCTGTCGCTCTTGCTTGGCGCGGTGCTATTAGGGTATATCGGAGCATGGATTGCGGTCGCACGTCACCTACGTGAGCTGGCACCGAAGTAGTGTCTTTTTGCTCATATTGACCTTTCAGCGTTATTAGGGAACTTGTCCTATCGGTTCCCGGTCAATTTTTCGCAGTGCTGAACTGCACGAGTTATGTGAGTCGGAGGTTTTTTCGTATGACCACTTCTTTGCAACCTGCCTATGCATTAGTCCCGGGTGCAAACCTGGAGGCTTATGTGCACACGGTGAACAGCATTCCATTGCTGACGCCGGAGCAGGAGCGTGAACTGGCCGAGAGTCTCTACTATGAGCAGGATTTGGGGGCGGCTCGGCAGATGGTGCTCGCCCACCTGCGTTTTGTTGTACATATTGCCCGCAGCTATTCCGGCTACGGCCTGGCCCAGGCTGACCTGATCCAGGAAGGCAACGTTGGCCTGATGAAAGCGGTAAAACGCTTCAACCCGGAAATGGGTGTGCGTCTGGTGTCGTTCGCCGTGCACTGGATCAAGGCTGAAATCCACGAATTCATCCTGCGCAACTGGCGCATCGTCAAGGTCGCCACGACCAAGGCGCAGCGCAAATTGTTCTTCAACCTGCGCAGCCAGAAAAAACGTCTGGCCTGGCTGAACAACGAAGAAGTCCATCGTGTGGCTGAAAGCCTCGGCGTAGAGCCGCGGGAAGTGCGCGAGATGGAAAGTCGCCTGACCGGCCATGACATGGCCTTCGACCCGGCTGCGGAAGCAGACGACGACAGCGCGTTCCAGTCGCCGGCCAACTACCTGGAAGACCACCGGTACGATCCGGCGCGTCAACTTGAAGATGCTGACTGGACCGATAATTCCACCAGCAACCTGCACGAAGCGCTGGAAGTGCTCGACGATCGCAGTCGCGACATCCTCTATCAGCGCTGGCTGGCAGAAGAGAAAGCCACGCTGCATGACCTGGCGCAGAAGTACAACGTGTCAGCCGAGCGTATTCGTCAGCTTGAAAAGAGCGCGATGAACAAGCTCAAATTGTCGATCGCTGCTTAACGCAGCGATAAGACAAAAAAACGCCCCGATCTGATCGGGGCGTTTTTGTTTGTACTCGATATTCCTGACTATCACACCAACAATGTGGGAGCGGGCTTGCCCGCGAAGGCGGTGTAATGGTCGGCGAAGATGTTGAATGTTATGACCCCTTCGCGGGCAAGCCCGCTCCCACAGGGAATCTTCAGTGCTCACTGCGCCCAAGGCGCTTTGCGGGAATCGTTCAACCCCGCCAGATAACTATCCCTACCCAAATGGCCCATCTGCTGACGGATCCAGCCTGCGCGCCGTGCAACGTAAATGCTTGGGTGCCCGGCGCTCCACACTCTCGGGTTAGGCAGTACGGCCGCCAGCAGGCTGGCTTGTTGGCGCGACAATGAGGCTGCACTAGTCCCAAAATGATGGCGCGCGGCAGCTTCAGCGCCGAACACCCCGTCATCCCATTCCACGCTGTTGAGATACACTTCAAGAATCCGTTGCTTGGGCCAAAGGATTTCGATCAGCCCGGTAAACCAGGCCTCGAGCCCTTTGCGCAGCCAGCTGCGGCCGGACCATAGAAAGAGGTTTTTTGACACCTGCTGGCTTAGCGTACTGGCGCCGCGGATCGATCCGCCGCGTTCGTTATGCGCGAGCGCCGCTTGAATGGCGCCGAAATCAAAGCCCCAATGTTCGGAGAACTTCTGGTCCTCGCCGGCAATCACGGCGATTTTCAAGTCGTCGGAGATCTCGTCCCATGGCTGCCAACTGCGTTGCAGATCGATAGACTCGCCGTCGAACCAGGATTCGACTTTGCGTTCGACCATCAAGGCCGTCCCCGGTGGTGGAACGACGCGAAACACCAGCACCAGCACAACGCTGCCAACTGCGAACCAGAGCAGGGCTTTGGTGAAACGACGAAAAAATAAACGCAGCATAGAGATGGCTTGGCCGAACCGGGAGAGCCGGCCATTATACAGACCCTGTTGAATGATTCTGACTGGAGTTCCTTATGCTGCGTGGCTTTCTGATGCTGGCTGCCTTCTTCGGGTTTACCGGCGTTGCCCTCGGCGCGTTTGCCGCTCATGGCCTGAAAAGTCGCCTGAGTGCGGAATACCTGGCGATTTTTCATACAGGGGTTACCTATCAATTGGTGCATACGCTGGCCTTGATTGGTGTTGCGTTACTGGCCACACAGATTCCCGGCCGTTTGATCACCTGGGCGGGTGCTTCATTCGCCATCGGCATCCTGCTGTTCTCTGGCAGCCTGTACCTGTTGACCCTGACCGGTGTCAGCAAGCTGGGCATTGTCACGCCATTTGGCGGTCTGGCCTTTTTGGTCGGCTGGTTCTGCCTCGGACTTGCCGCTTGGCGGTTGAGCTGACCGGGCGGTCCATTTCATGACGAATGGCTTGGGTCAGCCGGACTGATCGGGCTAGAATGCTGGCCCCTTAAAATGATGACGGCATCCGGCATGCGCATTCAGTTGAACGGTGAATCCTTTGAACTGCCCGACGGCGAAACCGTTGCGGCCCTGCTGACCCGTCTGGATCTGACCGGGCGCCGGGTGGCGGTCGAACTCAATCTGGATATCGTCCCGCGCAGTCAGCACGCCGCGACTTCCCTGAGTGAAGGCGACCAGGTCGAAGTGGTACACGCCATCGGCGGCGGCTAGGTCTCCCGGTCATTCAGCACCAAAACTATCTACAAGAGCCTGCAGAACCTCACCCCAACAGAGGATTTCCCATGAGCAACGTTCGTAGCGATAAGCCCTTCGTCCTGGCCGGTCGTACTTACCAGTCGCGTTTGCTGGTAGGCACCGGCAAGTACCGTGACATGGAAGAAACCCGCCTGGCCATCGAGGCCTCGGGCGCCGAGATCGTCACCGTTGCCGTGCGCCGGACCAATATCGGCCAGAATCCGGGTGAGCCGAACCTGCTCGATATCCTGCCGCCGGATCGTTACACCATCCTGCCGAACACCGCCGGTTGCTATGACGCGATCGAAGCCGTGCGCACCTGCCGTCTGGCCCGTGAACTGCTGGATGGTCACAACCTGGTCAAGCTGGAAGTCCTCGCTGATCAGAAAACCCTGTTCCCCAACGTGATCGAAACCCTCAAGGCCGCCGAAGTGCTGGTCAAGGATGGTTTCGACGTGATGGTCTACACCAGCGATGACCCGATCATTGCCCGGCAACTGGAGCAAATCGGCTGCATCGCCGTGATGCCGTTGGCGGGTCTTATCGGTACCGGCCTGGGGATCTGCAATCCGTACAACCTGCGGATCATCCTCGAAGAAGCCGGGATCCCGGTGCTGGTGGATGCCGGCGTCGGTACCGCTTCCGACGCGACCATCGCCATGGAGCTGGGTTGCGAAGCGGTGCTGATGAACTCGGCCATCGCCAATGCGCAGCAGCCGATTATGATGGCCGAAGCCATGAAACACGCCATTGTTGCAGGTCGTCTGGCCTATCTCGCCGGGCGCATGCCGAAAAAACTTTATGCCAGCGCCTCCTCGCCGCTGGATGGTCTGATCAAGTAAGAGCCATTGATGACTGAATCAAACGACACGCCAATCGCGCCTGCAGAAGGTGAAGAACGCCAGCATCGCCGCATCAAGAGTTTCGTGATGCGCGCCGGGCGTATGACCGAAGGCCAGCACAAAGGTCTGGAGCAAGGTACGCCGCTGTTCGTTCTGCCGTTGGCCGATGCGCCGGTGGATTTCGACCAGGTGTTCGGGCGTTCCGCGCCGCGTACCCTGGAGATCGGTTTTGGCATGGGGCATTCGCTGCTGGAAATGGCGGCGGCTTCACCTGAGCAGGACTTCATCGGCGTTGAAGTGCACCGCCCGGGTGTCGGCGCGCTGCTCAATGGCGTGCTGACTCAGGGCCTGACCAACCTGCGAGTCTACGATTGCGACGCGATCGAAGTGCTCAATCGGTGTATTGCGGATAACAGCCTCGATCGCCTGCTGCTGTTCTTCCCGGATCCGTGGCACAAGAGCCGTCACCACAAGCGTCGCATTGTTCAGGCGTCCTTTGCCGAGCTGGTGCGTAGCAAGTTGAAAGTCGGCGGTGTGTTGCACATGGCCACTGATTGGGAACCCTATGCCGAGTACATGCTGGAAGTCATGGACGTCGCGCCGGGCTACCGCAACCTCGCCGAAGACGGCAAATGCGTCCCGCGCCCGACCGAACGCCCGATCACCAAGTTCGAGCGCCGTGGCGAACGTCTTGGGCATGGGGTTTGGGATTTGAAGTTCGAAAAGCTGGCGTAATGTCCGGGAGCGGCCGGCCCGCTCCCTTATGTACCCTCGTACTCCCAATCAACTCAGCGCTCGTACGGTTTCAAACTCAAAGCAGTAGCGACCAGGCGACGCTGGATACCATCAACACAGCAAAGCTAATGTTGAGTGTTCGATTCCAGCCTGGCCGGATAAAAAACCGTCTTAAATTATTGCCGGAAAATAGCCAGATAAAATCAAACGTAATACAGATTCCCAGACAGCTACCAACCTTGAACAACAAATCCCATGGCTGTGGCAAATCCAACGGAAATCCTCCCAGCAGCGCCGCAAAGACTGCGTAAGCCTTTACGTTGGTAAAGCCAATAATAAACCCGGCATTCCATTGCGGTGCTGAAACTGTTGTTGCGCTGCTAATAGGCGGCGTTCGGGCAATCGACCAGGCAAGTAGCACAATGTAGGCGGCTGATATCAGACCTAGACCTGTGGCGATGAACGGGATTTTCTGTATCAGCAACAAGACTCCAGACGCCACCGAGATTATTGCGATGGTCAGTCCTGTAATAATTCCCGCAAAGAACTTGAGCGATCGCTTCAGTCCGAAAGCCGCCCCGCTGGCCGCCAATGCCATGGTCGCCGGGCCAGGACTTGCAAGTAACGCGCAGGCCGTTATCAGGAAAGAGAATGAAACCGTGGTCAAAATACTCATGGCAAGACCTTAAAGAGAGCTTCAATGAGTGCCTGTGTCGTGACAGAAATACAGGGTGCGGAAGTCCTTCATGAACTCGACTACATCTTGAGCAATCAAGAGGGGGCTACGTGAATGTTGCAGCGTCTCGACGATTTTTTCTGCAATCCACGCCATGTGCTGTTCTTTCATTCCTAGTCTTGTGATTTCGGTGGTGCCCAGTCTTATAGCGTATTGGTTTTGATGTCGATCTTTCGATGGCCCAAAAACCAGGAGTGTTTTATTGCATATGATATTGGCTGACTCCAGCAGCCGCACTTCATACGCGGCGCTATCCAGGTAAGTGGGCAGGAAGACGATCTGATGAGTGGTAGTGTAATTTTGTTCCTGAAACAGAACATTCACGCCTCGTTCATATAATTCCCTCCCCAACTGTTGAGCATTTTTCACGACTTGCGACATGTAAGCCTTGCCATATTCCAGCATTTCCGTAGTGGCCACTGCCAAGGCGGCGACACGGTTGATTTGGTGGCTGCCGGTTAGCGTCGGGAAAAGGCTGCGATAAATAGCTTCACTCAACTTCTGATCATCCCAAACGATGATCCCACCCTGAGGGCCGCTGAACGTTTTACCCGAAGATCCAGTCATCAGGTCAGCCCCTTCTCTAAGGGGATCCTGGAAAAGCCCGGCTGCAATCAGCCCCAGTTGATGCGCTGCATCGAAGTAAACCTTGCCGCCCCACGGCGAGACGATTTCCTTTATCTGCGCTAACGGTAACGGGAAAAGCGTCAGGGTCATCCCGATGCCGATGATTTTCGGTTTGTAATACGTCGCTATCCGTTTGAACTGATCAATATCAATATCGTTTGTCGAGGGACAAAAAGGCAGGTCAATGATCTCTAGGCCTCTGACTCCCGGCGGGCCATTACTTCTGTGGCTGGAGTCCCCGCCGTGTAGAAGCGGCACGGTCATAACGGCATCCCCCTGCGATGCCAGTGCAGTATAAGCGGTCATGACACCGGCCATCCCGCCCATTAAACGATGGTCGGCGTAGCGGCAGCGGAAGGCTTTTTTCAACAGTTCTATGCAGAGTGATTCAACTTCATCGATGACGTCCATGCCGGTAAAAAACCGATTATCGCGCCCGATATGCCCGCCTGAGGCTCGGGTTCCAATTTCACTCGCCAGCAGGCTCCTTGTCGCGAGGCTTGATGGCGCTTCGGCTGCAACCAGATTGATGCACTGTCGGGCACGCCAGCGTTCATTACGGCTCACGGCATCTCTTACCAAGTCAGCCATCGCCCGGGACGAGCCGGCACTTTCCAATAACTGTGCAGCGCTATTCAAACATTGTGGGTCATGCATAAGGGACTCGCTATTTCAGAGGCCTGAAGTTTATTTGTCCGTTCGTGCAGCTTCAGCGTCTTTGTCTTCCCACCATCGATCGTTACCGGACAGCGGTTTATCGATCAGTTGTTTGTCAGCCCACGTCATGTTCAAAATAATTCGGGTGATATCTTCATTGAGTGGGATGGTTCTGTGCAGTGTGGTGTCGGTACGAAGAAAGTAGATATCTCCGGTGGTGAACCCATAGGTGCTAATCGGCTGGCTGCAGAGTATTTCGTTAATTCGTGCATTGGTTTTGTCCCAGTGGGTATGAGGTACGCACTGAAGCATGCCGCCGCAAGCAATCGGCGGCGTCTCGATAATCCAGATCAGTGCGAAACTGTAATCGCCCCAGTGCCAACCATGAGTATCGCCTTTCTTTTCCTGCCGGGTGATCAGGAACTCTTCATCGGTTGAAACTTGAGGAATGACTTCTGTGCCCGCAATGCGCGACAGTAGTCCGAGTAGATTGGGCGAGCGTGAAAGCTTGTATATAAGCCCTTTTTGCCGGGCGATCCATTCACTGCGTACAACACTCATGTGCCTCGGGCTATTGTCGGTAGTAGACAGCCTCAAGTCTCGACGTTCTCCTTGTTGATCAAGCAGTGTCAGGACTTCTTTTCTTATTAGCGCTTTAAGCTCAATGTCGGCAATGTCATTAAGTTTAATAAGGCCGTCTCTGGCGAAAGTGTTTCTCAGTGTAAATACACGCTGTTCCGAAAATAGGTTTGAAAGGTAACAGGCGAACAGGTTTTCGTCGGGTTCAAGTTTCATTTTTGATACCTCGTCATCTGTTTCTGTATTTCTTGTAGTCTTTTTCTATAACGCTGTTCAGTGGTTGATTGAGTGTATGAGTACAGTCTTTGGTGTGCTATGAATTTTATTCCTGCGCGACAAGACTAATGAGCGCAACGCCACAGACCTATTTACAGAAGGCCGACACGATGAAAAACCTTGTTAAAAAAGAGGTGGTGCTTGACCAGTTCGACAAAACCATCATTGCCACGCTGAGCTGCAATGCCAGGTTGTCTATCAAGGCATTGAGCCGACAGGTCGGTCTATCTGCACCCAGTTGTGGTGAGCGTCTGAAGCATCTTGAGAAAACGGTTATCAGGGGTTACTGCGTTGATGTCGATCCCGACTCATTCGGTTACCGGCTGCAGTTGATTGTTCGGATGCGCTGCTACCCGGGCCAGATGCAAACAGTGGAGCAACTGCTTAAGGTGACGGGGGAGTGCGCCACCTTTTTCAAGGTGACGGGGGATGACGATTTTGTCTGTGTGATGTATCTGCGGTCTGTGGAGCACCTGGACGAACTGCTGAGTCGCTTTGTATCGATGGCGGTGACTCATACATCGTTGATCAAAGCGATGGAGCACAAGTTGCTGCAGTTTTAGCGGCGGTCTGCTACGACGCCGATCAACACCAGCACCACCAACAACACCGGCGCCAGGCTGTAGTTGTTGAACTGGCTCAGGCCTTTGATGATCCAGGGCGTTGCGTAGATCAGCGCCAGGCCGCTGCCGATCAGGCACAGCAGGGCCATCAGCGGTACGCGCAGGGCGCCGGCGATGCTGCCCAGGCGTTGTTCGACCCAGCCTTTGATATCCGCGCCGAACAGCACCAGCAGGCAACCGACAAGCGCCAGAGAGATTTCCGATAGGTTGCTGCGACTCCAGCGGGACACGGTGGCGAGCAGGTCGAGTACCAAATCCATTCGATTTCCCTTAGTTCTTGAAAGTCAGATCAGAAAATATTGCAGCAAGTCATTGAGGAACAGCTGCCCTCGGGCGGTGGCCGCCAGGCGTGTAGGTTCGACCTGCAATAAGCCACTTTGTTCTGCCTGTTGGCGCGCGTCGGCCAGGCTTTCCAGGCTGAGCCCGGTACGCTGGGCGAACAGCGCCGCCTCGACGCCATCGGTGAGGCGCAAGGCGTTCATCAGGAACTCGAACGGCAACTCTTCGTTGCTCAGGGCTTTCTCGCCGGCCTGAAAGCTTTTGGCCAGATTGAGGTAGTCCTTGGGCAGGCGGGTTTTCCAGGTGCGCAAGATACGCCCGTCCGGATGGCTGAGTTTGCCGTGGGCGCCAGCGCCGATGCCGATGAAGTCGCCAAAGCTCCAGTAGTTGAGATTATGCCGCGCCGGTCGGCCGGGCAGGGCATAAGCCGATACTTCGTACTGGGCGTAACCGTGCTCGGCCAGCAGCGCCTGACCGGCTTCCTGAATGTCCCACAGGGTGTCGTCTTCGGGGAGTGTCGGCGGCTGGTTCCAGAACACCGTGTTCGGTTCCAGGGTCAGCTGATACCAGGACAGATGGGTCGGCTTCAGCGCGATGGCCTGGCGCAGGTCGCTCAAGGCGTCGTCCAGGGACTGATCGGGCAAGCCGTGCATCAGGTCCAGATTGAAGTTGTCGAAACCCGCCTGACGGGCCATGCCGGCGGCACGTACGGCTTCGTCGCCATTGTGGATCCGGCCCAGCGCCTTGAGTTTTTCTTCCTGAAAACTCTGGATGCCAATCGACAGGCGATTGATGCCCAAAGCGCGGTAGGCGACGAATTTTTCCTGCTCGAAGGTTCCGGGGTTGGCTTCCAGGGTGATTTCGATGTCGCTGGCAAACGCAATGCGTTGTTCCACACCTTTGAGCAGACGGCCCAGGGCGTCGGCGCTGAACAGGCTGGGCGTGCCGCCGCCGAAGAAAATCGAGCTCAGTTCACGGCCATAAACGGCGTGGAGGTCCTGGTCGAGGTCGGCCAGCAGCGCGTCGACATAGTCCTGTTCCGGCAGCACGGGGCTGGCGGTGTGGGAGTTGAAGTCGCAATACGGGCATTTGCGCACGCACCACGGGATGTGGATGTACAGCGCCAGGGGTGGCAGCTGGGGCAGGGCTGCGCGAGGCGTTTGCGGGCCGCCGAAAATCAGCGGCTGCGCAGGGGATTGCCGGGTCATTTCAGGCCCAGACGCTGGCGCAGCAAATCCATTGCGCGGGCGCGGTGGCTGATGAGGTTCTTTTCGCTCGGGCTCAGCCCGGCACTGGAGCAATCGCGCTCCGGGACCCAGAACAGCGGGTCGTAGCCGAAACCGTGTGCACCGCTGGCTTGGGTCAGGATACGGCCGTGCCACAGCCCTTCACAGAGAATCGGCAGCGGGTCATCGGCATGGCGCACCAGGGCCAGCACGCAAACGAACTGCGCGCCGCGCTCGGCTTCAGGTACATCCTTCAAGACCTCCAGCAGCTTGGCGTTGTTGGCCGCATCGCCCTGACCATCGGCGTAGCGCGCCGAATAGATGCCGGGCGCGCCGCCGAGAAAGTCCACTGCCAGCCCTGAATCATCGGCCAATGCCGGCAGACCGGAAATGCGCGCGGCATTGCGGGCCTTGAGAATGGCGTTTTCGACGAACGACAGACCGGTTTCTTCCGGCTCGACGCTGCTGAATTCGCCGATCGAGCGCAATCGCACCGATTCGCCGAGCATGGCCTGGAGTTCTTTGAGTTTGCCGGCGTTATGGCTGGCCAATACGAGTTGCGTGAAATTCATTATTCGCCCGGGAAAAGCTCTTGGTTGAAACTGAAACTGTTGGTTTTGTCGCCAGTTTTAACGTTGATCGTGAAGGTGCGGGTTTCCTGTTGTTTCACAGGGAACTGCGCGATGTAGTAGATCGCGCCTTGTTCGGTGATCTGCTTGAATTTCAACGGGATCGGAGCGCTGATGAGGTCCTTGACCGTGCCGCTGACGTCAGAGACCAGTGGCTTGCCGTCCTTGAGCACGGAAATATTGATCACGCCCTGATTCTTGCTGCGCACCAGTTCGGCGGCTTTGGCGATCTCCGGCTGAATGAACGTCGAGTTGAAGGTGTTGTAGTGCACGGTGATGTCACCGAACACTTCCTTGCGTTCGCCCTTGATTTCATCGGCCGCCAGGGCGACCACGCTCAGGCAGGCAGTGAGTAGAAAAATAGCCAAACGACCCATGATCGTTCTCCTCGAAGTAGCGTGGTTTACACCGCGATCTGGTGATCCTGCAGGCCCGGACTGCTGACACGGTAGATGCCGATCTCACCTAATAGATTAGGCCATAGCTTACTGGCCCACCCGTGCCGATGTTGTTGATCGACGGCAAGCCGATCGATGACGCGCGCTTCGCGCTCACGGCACAGGGCTTCGAAGTCTTCGAAGGTGCAGAAGTGGATGTTCGGCGTGTTGTACCAGGTGTAGGGCAGGAAGTCCGAAACGGGCATCCGGCCTTTGCTGGCCAGGTACCAGCGGCAGCGCCAGTGACCGAAATTGGGGAAGGTGATGATGCACTGACGACCGACCCGCAACATTTCGTCGAGAATCCGGTCCGGGTAATGCACGGCTTGCAGGGCCTGAGTCATGACCACGACATCGAAGCTGTTGCTGGCAAAGTTGCCCAGCCCCTTGTCCAGGTTCTGCTCGATGACGTTGATGCCTTTGGCCACGCACTCGGCGATGTTGTCCGGGTCGTTTTCCAGGCCATAGCCGGTGACTTGCTTGTGGTCCCGCAGCCAGGTCAGCAGTTCGCCATCACCGCAACCGAGGTCGAGCACGCGGCTGCCAGCGGGGATCCATTCCTGGATGATGTCCAGATCGGCTCTCATGGCTTTCTCCCCAAGTGATAGTGGCTCATATAAGCGAAATTCGATTCATGTAGTTGCTGAACGCCTGCAAGTAACGCGGGATCGGAATCAGGAAGGCGTCATGGCCTTGCGGAGCATCGATCTCCAGGTAGCAGACGTCTTTCTTGGCCGCCATCAGCGCGTCCACCAGTTCCCGCGAGCGGGCCGGGGAGAAACGCCAGTCGGTGGTAAAGGACATCACGCAGAATTTCGCCTTGGCTCCAGCGAAGGTTTTCGCCAGGTTATCGTCGAAGTTCGCCGCTGGATCGAAGTAATCCAGTGCTTTGGTCATCAGCAGGTAGGTATTGGCGTCGAAACGTCCGGAAAACTCTTCGCCCTGATAACGCAGGTAACTCTCAACCTGGAACTCGACGCTGTGGAAGTCGTAGTTGAGCTTTTCGCTCTTCAGGCCACGGCCGAATTTCTCGCCCATGGAGTCATCCGACAGGTAGGTGATATGCCCGACCATCCGCGCCAGCATCAGCCCGCGCTTGGGGATCACACCCTGTTCCTGGAAAGAGCCGCCATGGAACTCGGGGTCGGTCAGGATCGCCTGCCGCGCCACTTCGTTGAAGGCGATGTTCTGCGCCGACAGTTTCGGCGCTGAGGCGATAGCCAGGCAGTGGCGAATGCGATCAGGGTAAGTGATGCTCCATTGCAAGGCCTGCATGCCGCCCAGGCTGCCGCCGATCACCGCGGCCCACTGGCCGATACCCAACAGGTCGGCAAGGCGCGCCTGGCTGTGAACCCAGTCTTCCACGGTCAGCACCGGGAAATCGGCGCCAAACGGCTTGCCGCTTTCCGGGTTGATGCTGCTCGGGCCGGTGGAGCCATTGCAGCCGCCGAGGTTATTCAGGCTGACGACGAAGAATCTATTGGTATCGATCGGTTTGCCGGGGCCGATGCAGCTGTCCCACCAACCGGGCTTGCGCTCATTCGGGCTATGAAAGCCCGCCGCGTGGTGGTGGCCGGACAGCGCGTGACAGATCAGCACGGCATTGCTGGCCGTGGCGTTCAGTTCGCCATAGGTTTCGTAGATCAGATCGTAGGCAGGCAGGGAACGACCGCAGGCAAGGGCCAGGGGTTCGCTGAAGTGCGCCATTTTCGGCGTCACCAGACCAACAGAATCGTGGGGAAAGACAGTGGACATCGACCCTGCTCTCGCTTAAATGAGGCGTAAGTCTAAAGACCGCTGCCCCCAGCGGCAAGCGAAGGTCGGGGATGATTTTCTTCAGGTATACCGAGGCGCGGCAATCGCGAGCAGGCTCGCTCCCACAGGGGACGCATTCCATTGTGGGAGCGAGCCTGCTCGCGATGAACGATGACGCTGTCAGTCAGGCTGTCGCACCAGATCCGGCAACTCCGGCAGCTTCTTTGGCGAGTTCACCCGAACCCGTTTTTGCCGATTCAACTCACCGCTGATCAGACTCACCTGGCTCTTGGAAACCCCGAACGCCTTGGCCAGAAACGCCATCAGATACGCATTGGCCTTGCCTTCGACCGGCGGCGCGGTCAGGCGGATCTTCAGCCGATCCCCGTGCAGCCCGCAGAAATCATCGCTGCGGGCCGCCGGTTGCAGGTGACATTCCAGAATCAAATCATCACCGTCCCAGCGAAAGTAGCTCATCAGATCAGCCCGATCAGCTCCTTTGGCATGAGGGCATAGTACGCAAGGCGCGGAATCAGCCAGCTTTGCACCAACTGGATCAGGATAAACGCGAAGATCGGCGAGATGTCGAGGCCGCCCAGGTTCGGCACGATACGTCGGAATGGGGCGAGTACCGGCTCAGTAATCTGAGCGACCAGCTCTGCGCCCGGATTGTGGCTCCCCGGGGCGACCCAGGACAGAATCACACTGATGATCATTGCGTAAAACAGAATATTCAAAAACAGCGAGAAGATGCTGATCAGTGCCCAAGGCGCCAAAAGCAGCAAGTCGACCTGATAGCCTTTGAGCAGCAGGATGATCGCTATCAGCACCATTTGCACGATCAGCGCCAGTACCAGTGACGACATGTCCAGCCCGAACATGCTCGGGATTACCCGGCGCAGTGGCTTGAGCAACGGTTGAGTGGCTTTCACGGTGAACTGGCAGAGCGGATTGTAGAAATTCGCCCGAACCAGTTGCAGGATGAAGCGCAGCAGCACGATCAGCAGGTACAGGCTGCCCAGGGTTTTAATCACGAAAATGGCAGCGTCATTGAGTCCGAGCATCATTGATTCCTTTGTAAGAGCTGATTAGCGACCAAGTTGTTCGGCCATTTCGGCCGAGCGGTGCGCAGCGGCGGCAAGTGCTTTTTCTACCAGGGCTTCGAAGCCACCGGCCTGGAACGATTTGATGGCCGCTTCGGTCGTGCCCGCAGGTGAGGTCACGCGGCGACGCAGTTCCGCGGCGTCGACATCACTGGCGACGGCCATGTGCGCGGCGCCCAAGGCGGTTTGCAAGGTCAGTTGTGCGGCGGTTTCCCGTGGCAGGCCAAGCTTCTCGCCAGCGGCGGTCATGGCTTCGATCAGCAGGAAGAAGTACGCCGGGCCACTGCCGGAGACAGCGGTGACGGCGTCCAGTTGCTGCTCCTGATCCAGCCACAGGGCAATGCCAACGGCCGACAACAGATCTTCAGCTTGCTGACGCTGCGGGGCGGAAACTTCGGCAGTGGCGTACAAGCCGCTCACGCCCTGACGCAGCAGCGCCGGGGTGTTGGGCATGCAACGCACGATCGGCTGAGCGCCGAGCCAGTTGTTCATGCTGGCGCAGGTGATGCCGGCGGCGATGGACACCACCAGTTGGTTCGGTTTCAGGTTTGGACGCAGGGCTTCACAAACAGCCTTCATCGCTTGGGGTTTGACCGCCAGTACGATGACGTCGGCGCCCTGAATGGCTTCGGCGTTGTCGGCGAACAGTTCGATGCCATGTTCAGCATGGACCCTGGCCCGGGTTTCGGCGCCCGGATCACTGGCGCAGATCTGCGCCGCTTGCAGTCCCTTGGCGCGCAGGCCACCGATCAGGCTGGCGGCCATGTTGCCGGCACCAATAAAGGCAATACGAGTCTTGCTCATGACAGGTTCCTTATAGAGAGGTGAGTCAGCCACGTCAGGGTTGACCGTAATCGCGGGCGCCAAATAATGCGGTGCCTATTCGTACCCAGGTGGCGCCCATGGCGATGGCCGATTCGAGATCGTGGCTCATGCCCATGGACAGTGTGTCGAGTGGCAGATTCAGGCTGTCTTGCAGACTCTGGTTCAAGTCGCGCACGACAGCAAAGGCAGTATCCTGCGCGGCGCGATCGTCAGTCGGCTCAGGGATAGCCATCAAACCGCGCAGGTTCAGGCGCGGCAAGACGCTGATGGCGCTGGCCAGGGCAGGCAAATCGGCTGGGGTGCAGCCGGATTTGCTGGCTTCACCGCTGACATTGACCTGAATGCAGATATTCAGCGGTGGCAGTTCGGCAGGGCGTTGTTCGGACAAGCGCTGTGCGATTTTCAAGCGATCCACTGAATGCACCCAGGCGAAGTTCTCGGCGATAGCACGAGTCTTGTTCGATTGAATGGGGCCGATAAAGTGCCAACTCAAGGGCAGATCGGCCAATTCGAGCTGTTTGCCCAGGGCTTCCTGCAGATAATTCTCGCCGAAGTCGCGGATTCCCGCAGCGTAAGCCTCGCGCAGCGCCTCGGCGGGCTTGGTCTTGCTCACGGCCAGCAGGTGGACACTGTTTTCGTCACGTTGCGCGGCAAGTGCCGCCGCGTGGATCCGCGTCTGAACCAGAGCGATGTTGTCTGCTATCGTGGACATTCAATGTGCGCCAGCGGGTCTGAGGTTCGCGGCATTCTACTGGAATTGGGGAGCGCTATGGATATCACTGAGCTGCTGGCCTTCAGCGTCAAACAGGGCGCGTCCGACTTGCACCTTTCGGCAGGCTTGCCGCCGATGATTCGCGTTGACGGTGATGTACGGCGGATCAACCTGCCGGCGCTGGACCACAAGCAGGTTCATGAGCTGATCTACGCCATCATGAACGACAAGCAGCGGGCGGACTTCGAGGAGCTGCTGGAGTTCGACTTTTCTTTCGACGTGCCCGGGCTGGCGCGCTTTCGGGTCAACGCGTTTAACCAGAATCGGGGTGTTGGTGCGGTGTTCCGGACTATCCCGTCGAAAGTCCTGAGCCTGGACGAGCTCGGCATGGGTGACGTGTTTCGCAAGATTACCGAGGTGCCTCGCGGGCTGGTGCTGGTCACCGGGCCAACCGGCTCAGGCAAGTCGACCACCCTGGCGGCGATGATCGATTACCTGAACAACCATCGGCATCACCACATCCTCACCATCGAAGACCCCATCGAGTTCGTCCACGAATCGAAGAAGTGCCTGATCAATCAGCGTGAAGTGCATCGCGATACCCGAAGCTTTTCTTCTGCGCTGCGCTCGGCCCTGCGCGAAGATCCCGATGTGATCCTGGTGGGCGAGATGCGCGACCTGGAGACCATCCGCCTGGCACTGACTGCTGCGGAAACCGGACATCTGGTGTTCGGCACGCTGCACACCACTTCTGCGGCAAAAACCATCGACAGGGTAGTGGACGTGTTTCCGGCGGATGAAAAGTCGATGGTCCGTTCGATGCTTTCCGAGTCTTTGCAGGCGGTGATTTCTCAAAGCCTGATCAAAAAGATCGGCGGCGGCAGAGTCGCGGCCCACGAAATCATGATGGGGACGCCGGCGATCCGGAATTTGATTCGCGAAGACAAGGTCGCGCAAATGTACTCGTCGATGCAGACCGGTGGCTCGTTGGGTATGCAAACTCTGGATATGTGCCTCAAGGACCTTGTGGCCAAGGGCTTGATCAGCCGTGAGCATGCCCGGGAGAAGGCGAGGTCGCCGGATGGTATTTGAGGAGAGTGAGCTGATCGTTCCCACGCTCTGCGTGGGAACGCCTCATTGGACGCTCTGCGTCCGCTTTGGCAGTGACGCAGAGCGTCACGGGCTGCATTCCCACGCGGGAGCGTGGGAACGATCCGAGTTGGGCTTTTAAATCAACGCTGAGCAATCCGCATCGTGTTCGGTTCTTTCGGCAGAACCCGCTTGGCGACGACGTAGTGGCTTTCCCAGTACGGCTTCTTCAGCGTATCGATGGATACCGACTTGCCACGACGTGGCGCATGGATGAACCGATCATTGCCCAGGTAGATGGCCACGTGATTGACCCTGCGGCTCTTGAGTTTGAAGAAGATCAGATCGCCAGGCTTCAAGTCCTTGCGGTCGACTTTCTGCCCATGACCGCTGGCCATGGCATTCGAGGTGCGCGGCAGATCGACTTCGTCGACATCGGTGAAAGCGTATTTCACCAGACCGCTGCAATCGAAACCTTTACTTGGGCTGCTGCCGCCCCAACGATAAGGAGTACCCAGCACGTTCACGGCGCGGCTCAATACATCGCTGCTTTGCTTGGCCGCCATTTGCGGGACCAGTGCAGTGCTATTGGAGCTGCTCACGTAGGTCGGACGTTTTACGGTCTGTTGGCTTTTTGTGGTTACCGACGAAACGTGGTGCTTCGGTGTGTAACCATTAACGTTTGGAAGACGTTGCTCACGATTGGTGGCGTGGGCGGCCAGGGGCAGTAATAGGCAAATGGTTAGCCATGTCTTGAAAAATGAACGCATTAGGCAGGGCTCAATGTAGGTAGGCGCGCAACTTTATAACAGCTTTTTGGGGCCTTTCGAGGCCGCTGGTCGATTCAACCTGGGGGTCAAGTTCGGCAAATGTGTGGCAAATTGGCGCAATTGTCTGACACAGGTCAGGCGCTACAAGGCTTTGCGCCGAGTCTAAGGTTGGTGAGCCACACGTCGGCTCGACACAAAAAAGTCACAGAGATACTGAATAAATTTATCTATCGCGTGGAAAGAGGGAACCCATGAACACCTATCGTCAGGATGTTTCGCCGCAGGACACCCACAGCAAGGTGATCGGTTATCTGCTCTGGATTTTCGGTTTTACCGGAGTTCATCGCTTCTATTACGGCAAGCCGGTGACCGGGACAATCTGGTTTTTCACCTTCGGATTGTTAGGGATTGGCTGGCTGATCGACCTGTTCCTGATTCCGGGGATGGATCGCGAAGCGGACCTGCGATTCACCTCGGGCCCGATCGAATATAACGTCGCCTGGATCCTGCTGGCATTTCTCGGTGTGTTTGGTGTGCATCGGATGTATCAGGGGAAGTGGATCAGCGGGATTATTTACCTGCTGACCGGCGGGCTGTTCCTGATTGGCGTGCTGTATGACTTCTGGACGCTGAATGATCAGATTTCGATCAGGAATGCCGAACGCCGCGGCGCCTGATAAATCGTCTTCGCGGGCAAGCCCGCTCCCACAGGATTATGCGTCGATCACAGAGGTGTGGTCCGCGCAGGTCCAATGTGGGAGCGGGCTTGCCCGCGAATGGAGGCGACGCGGTATCAGGCCTGGTAGCTGATCCGCCCATCCACCAGGGTGTAACGCACTGAGGCCGGCAGGCTATGGCCGAGGAACGGGCAGTTTTCGCCTTTGGACAGCCAGGCCTCACCGGCCACCGTCGAGGCAGCCGGATTGAACAGCACCAGATCGGCCGGTGCGCCCACGGCGAGCTTGCCAGCCGGCAGGCGCAGTGCGTCGGCCGGGCCGGCACTCAGGCGCGCCAGCAGCGTTGGCAGATCCAGCAAGCCGTCCTCCACCAGGGTCATGGCCAATGGCAGTAGCAATTCGACACTGCTGATGCCCGGCTCCGTCGCTCCGAACGGCGCCAGTTTGGCGTCCCGCTCATGGGGTTGGTGATGGCTGGAAATGGCTGACACCACGCCCGACTTCACCGCTGCACGCAGGCCATCGCGGTCAGCGCGAGTGCGCAGCGGTGGTTGCACGTGATACAGGCTGTTGAAGTCGATCAGTGCTTCGTCCGTCAGAATCAACTGATACAGCGCCACATCGGCCGTTACCGGTAACCCGCGAGCCTGGGCCTGAGCGATCAGGGCCACGCCACGGGCGCTGGTCAGCTGGCTGAAGTGCGCGCGCACGCCGCTTTGCTCGACCAGCAGCAGATCCCGGGCCAGGGCGACGGTTTCTGCGGTTTCCGGGATTCCCGGCAAGCCAAGGAAACTCGCGGTCGGGCCTTCATGGGCCAGGCCGCCTTCTGCGAGGTCATGATCCTGCGAGTGGAAAATCACCGTTAAATCGAAGGTCGCCGCGTATTCCAGGGCCCGGCACAGGGTGCGGGCGTTGCGGAAACTGTCCAGGCCGTTGCCGAACGCGACACAGCCGGCATCGCGCAAGGCGATGAGTTCTGCCAGCTGCTCGCCTTCCAGGCCTTTGCTCAGCGCGCCGATCGGGAAGACTTTGCAGTTGCCGGCTTCGCGAGCGCGATCGAGGATCAACTCGGCCACTGCCGAGGTGTCCAGCACCGGTTTGGTCCGGGGCGGGCAGCACAGGCTGGTGACGCCACCGGCCGCTGCTGCGCGGGTTTCGCTGGCAATCGTGCCTTTGCGGCTGTAACCCGGTTCGCGCAGGGCGACGTTCAGGTCGACCAGGCCGGGTGCGGCTATAAGGCCTTTGGCGTCGATGGTGTCGACGGCGACAAAACCGGCTGGAGCGGCACCAATGGCGACGATCTTGCAGGCTTCGACGTGGATATCGGTCACTTGATCCAGGCCGCTGGCCGGATCGATAACGCGGGCGCCGAGAATGCTGAGCTTCACTGGGCGTTCTCCTGCTCGAATTGACGCTGGGCAGTTTGCCCGCTCATGGCCATGGACAGCACGGCCATACGTATCGCGATGCCGTAGGTCACCTGATTGAGGATCACCGAGTGCGGACCGTCGGCCACTGCCGACTCAATCTCCACCCCACGGTTGATCGGCCCCGGGTGCATGACGATGGCATCCGGTTTGGCGCCGGCCAGGCGCGCGGTGGTCAGGCCGAACAGGCGGTAGAACTCGCCCTCGCTCGGTAGCAAGCCGCCGGTCATGCGCTCGCGCTGCAGGCGCAGCATGATCACCACGTCGACGTCTTTCAGGCCTTCGGTCATGTCGGTGTAAACCTTCACGCCATACTGCTCGATGCCGATCGGCAGCAGGGTTTTCGGCGCGATCACGCGGATATCCGGGCAGCCGAGGGTTTTCAGCGCCAGCATGTTCGAGCGCGCGACCCGCGAGTGCAGGATGTCGCCGACAATGGCCACCGAGAGATTTTCGAAACCGCCCTTGTGCCGACGGATAGTCAGCATGTCGAGCATGCCCTGGGTCGGGTGCGCGTGACGGCCGTCGCCGCCGTTGATGATCGCCACTTGCGGGCAGACATGTTCGGCGATGAAGTGCGCGGCGCCGGAGTCGCCGTGGCGCACGACGAACATGTCGGCGGCCATGGCTTCAAGATTGCGCAGGGTGTCGAGCAGGGTTTCGCCCTTGCTCGCGGAAGAGGTCGACACGTTCAGCGTGATGACATCCGCCGACAGCCGCTGGGCGGCCAGTTCGAAGGTGGTGCGAGTGCGGGTGGAGTTCTCGAAGAACACGTTGCACACGGTCTTGCCGCGCAGCAACGGGACCTTCTTCACCGCCCGGGCGCCGACTTCGAGGAAGGAGTCGGCGGTGTCGAGGATTTCCGTCAGCAACTCGCGGCGCAGACCGTCGAGCGAGAGGAAGTGGCGCAGCTGGCCCTGATCATTGAGCTGCAGCGGGCGCTTGGTTTCTAGAGGCGTCATCGCAATGGGGACTCTCAATAGGGCGAATTAAAGGGCAAGGTCTTGGAGTTCGAGCTGGAGTTCAGGGCCGGACAGTTTTACCCGCTCATTGGCGGCCAGTGACAGCGTGGCACCGAGCACATTCGGCCGGATCGGCAGTTCGGCGGCGTTCAGGTCCAGCAGGCAGACCAGGGTCACGCTGGCCGGGCGGCCGTAATCGAAGAGTTCGTTGAGTGCGGCACGGATGGTCCGTCCGCTCATCAACACATCGTCGATCAGCACCAGGTGCTGGCCTTCGATTTCGAATGGCAGCTCTGAAGGGCGCACTTGTGGGTGCAGGCCACTTTGGCTGAAGTCGTCGCGGTAGAAAGAGACGTCCAGTGTACCCAGTGGCGAATCGCTGCCCAGGGCTTCCAGCAAGGCTTGGGCAACCCAGATGCCACCGGTGCGGATGCCGATGTAGCGCGGCTCGCTGATGGCGCGGTGGGCCAGATGGGCCTTGAGATCGACGGCCATCTGGCTGATCAGTTCGACGGGATTGGGCAGGCTCATGGTTGCTCCTTCATGGGCCCGAGCCAGGTTCTGCGCAATGCGGCTCGGGTTATAACGAGGTTCAGGTGTAGCCAGGAGGCGCGCAGCCGATGACAGCCACGCATCTTCAGGATTCGGCTTTTGAGGATTCGAACAGCGCTGCGTTTTCGTCGAGCCAGCCCTGCAGCAGCAAGGCTGCGGCGATGGCGTCGACCGGGTTGTCGCGGTAGCTGCCCTTCTGGCCGCCCCGGGCCAGGCGTTCGCCCTTGGCCTCGAAGGTGGTCAGGCGTTCATCGTGGGTATAGAAGGGCAGGTTGTAGCGGCCATTCAAGCGCCGGGCAAATTTCTCGGCGTGCGCGCACATGTCGCTGGGCGTGCCGTCCATGTTCAGCGGCAGGCCAACCACCACGGCGTCGGGCTTCCACTCTTTGATCAGCGCTTCGACCTGATTCCAGTCGGGAATGCCGTTCTGCGCCTTCAGGGTGCAGAGCTCGCGGGCCTGGCCGGTAATCACCTGACCGACGGCGACGCCGATCTGTTTGGTGCCAAAGTCAAAGCCCAGCAGTAAACGCAATCCGGCCATCAGGCGTGTCCCGCCTGGCTGGTCAGCAGGCTCAGGTTGATGCCCAGACGTTTGGCGGCCGCCTCCAGGCGCAGTTCGCTGCTGGTGTTGAACAGAATGTCAGCGTCGAACGGGCAGTTCAGCCAGGCGTTATCGGCCAGCTCGGCCTCCAGTTGTCCGGCTTCCCAGCCGGCGTAACCGAGGGCGATCAGGCTTTTCGGCGGGCCAACACCGTCGGCGATGGCGAATAGCACGTCCTGGGAAGTCGACAGCGCCAGGCCATCGAGCTCGACCGTTGCCTGGTAGCTCGATCCAATCGGGTGCAGGACAAATCCGCGGTCGGTCTGTACCGGGCCCCCGATAAAGATCGGCACATGCTGACAGAGCGGCGGGGGCTCGATGTTGGGGCGCAGTTGCTCGAGGATGTCCGCCAGGTTCAGGTCCTGTGGACGATTGACCACCAACCCCATGGCACCATTGGCAGTGTGCTCGACGATGTAGGTCAAGGTATGCGCAAAGTTCGGGTCGGCCATATGCGGCATGGCGATCAGGAATTGATGCTTGAGGTAGCTGGGGCTGACGTTCTTCATAGGTACTAGTGTGGCGTTGGCGGGGCGAGCTGACAAGCTGGTGATGCGTTAGAACCGAGGATTGAAGTCGGTTTTCGAGGGCTATGTTCGCTCAAAACCATTCGCGGGCAAGTCGGATCGCCGCACCGCCGCTCCCACAGGGTTTGCGCGGTTCTTGTGGGAGCGGGCTTGCCCGCGAAGGCGCCAGATCAGGCAATAGAGATATTTCGGTCAATTGCTGGACAACTTGTCCCCACGGGCAAAGCGCCAGGTGCGGATGATTTCCAGCCGGTCGATATCCGACAGGTCGCCGCTGAACGGCGCAAAAGGTGCGGTCAGCCGGACGATCCGCTGCGCCGCCTGATCCAGCAGCGGCTGTCCCGACGACTCCAGTACCAGCACCTCATGCAGCGAGCCATCGCGGTTGATCGAGACCATCAGGCGCAAATTGCCGTAGATCTGCTTGCGCCGGGCCTCGTCGGGATAGTTCAGGTTGCCGATGCGCTCGACCTTCTTGCGCCATTCGTCCTTGTACCAGCCACCTTTGTCGCGCATGGTCGAGGCAGCGCTCAGGCGGTGGATGCGCGGTCGCTTGGCGTACAGCTGTTGTTCACTGGCCAGTTCGGCTTCCAGGCTGGAGATTTCGCTGGAGAGTTGCGAGCTGTCGAAGGTTGGGGTGGCCTTGGGGGTTTCCAGTGTTTTGACCGCTTCGCGAGTGGTCGAGGTTTTTTTCGGTTTCGGCGCTACGGTGGCGACGACAGCCTTGGTAGTGGTCTGCTCCACTTCGTTCTTGGTGGACTTCGGCGGGATGACTTTTTTCACCTCGTTGTCCTGGAATGGCGCAATTTCGGTGGTTTTCGGGATCGCCTCTTTGTCCAGGGTGCCGCTGCCCTGCTGGTTTTCCTGAGCGAGAAAATCGGCCTTTTTCGGCTTGGTTTCGCTTTTGAAGGTGGCGAGGGTGATTTCCAGGGTTCTGCTGATCTGCTGGGGTTCGACGAAGGTAAAGCCCACGCCCAGGATCAGCGCCAGGTGAATCAGCGCCGCGAGAAACAGGGTAAATCCGAGACGATCGGCCGGGCGCACGCCGCGATGGGAGAGTTCTGGGGGCAGATCGGCGGGGAGCGTCATCAGCGATTCAACACTACAAAAGGCATCACAAAAACCAACATCGCGCGTTTCACAGGCGGCGGATGATAACGCAATGTTGGTTCTTGCTTGTTTGTTCTACGTCATTTGGCCTTGAGCTTCTGATCGATGGCATCCATCAGCATGGCGCCGATGTTGGTGCCGAAGGCGTTATCGATCTCGCGAATGCAGGTCGGGCTGGTGACGTTGATTTCCGTCAGATGCTCGCCAATCACGTCGAGGCCGACGAACAGCAAGCCTTTCTCACGCAAGGTCGGGCCGACCTGAGCGGCGATCCAGCGGTCTTTCTCGGTCAGCGGTCGCGCTTCGCCACGGCCACCGGCCGCTAGGTTGCCACGGGTTTCACCGGCTGCCGGGATTCGCGCCAGGCAATAGGGCACCGGCTCGCCATCGATCATCAGGATGCGTTTGTCGCCGTCCTTGATCGCCGGCAGGTAGCCCTGGGCCATGATCTGCTGCTTGCCGTGCAGGGTCAGGGTTTCGAGAATTACCGAGAGGTTCGGGTGACCGGCGGTGTGACGGAAAATCGAGGCGCCGCCCATGCCGTCCAGGGGCTTGAGAATCACGTCACCGTGGTGGTCGGCGAATTCACGCAGGAGATCCGGACGACGGCTGACCACGGTCGGCGGTGTGCATTGCGGGAACAGTGTGGCGAACAGCTTTTCGTTGCAGTCGCGCAGGCTCTGCGGCTTGTTGACTACCAGCACGCCGGCGCGCTCGGCCTGCTCCAGCAAGTAGGTGGTATAGACGAATTCCATGTCGAACGGCGGATCCTTGCGCATCAGGATCACGTCCAGCTCGCTCAGGGCGCTGTCGGTTTCGGCTTCCAGCTCGAACCATTTGTCCGGGTTGGCGAAGACTTTCAGAGGACGCATGCGCGCCCGCGCCTCACCGGCATCCTGATACAGGTCGCGCTGCTCCATATAGAACAGCGTCCAGCCGCGCTCCTGGGCGGCAAGCAGCATGGCCAGCGAGCTATCCTTTTTATAGGAGATGCTGGCAATGGGGTCCATGACAATCCCGACGCGAACGCTCATGGGCAATATCCTCGATTCGGCAAGGCCGATATGACGTGAAAAAGTGGCGTCAGAGTGGCGCCCGGGTTGTTCCCGGTCAAGGAAAAACCACCTTGCCGGTCGGCCGATAGATTGGATTTGGAGACTGTGCTAAAAAGGCTCCCATGCCGTGCCGAGCCCTTGAACATCAAGGGTTTCAAGCGCAGGTAACCCGAGCACGGACAAAATCGATTCGCTGTGGCGATGGTAGAGCAGATATGGAACAGCATTCCAGCGCCTTGAAGGTCATGGTGATCGACGATTCGAAGACGATTCGTCGCACCGCCGAAACGCTGTTGAAGAACGTGGGTTGTGAAGTGATCACGGCGGTCGATGGTTTCGATGCTCTGGCCAAGATTGCCGACAATCATCCTGGAATCATCTTCGTCGACATCATGATGCCGCGTCTGGATGGCTATCAGACCTGCGCCCTGATCAAGAACAACAGTGCGTTCAAGTCCACGCCAGTGATCATGCTGTCCTCCAAGGATGGTCTGTTCGACAAGGCCAAGGGGCGGATCGTCGGCTCTGACCAGTTTTTGACCAAACCCTTCAGCAAGGAAGAACTGCTGAGCGCGATCAAGGCCCATGTGCCGGGTTTCGCTGCAGTAGAACAAGCACATTGACGTTCGGCCAACGGGCCGCACGCCTATACCAATGGGGAAGACCATGGCACGTATTCTGATCGTCGATGACTCGCCGACCGAAATGTACAAACTGACGGGCATGCTGGAAAAGCACGGCCATGAAGTGTTGAAGGCTGAAAACGGCGCCGACGGCGTGGCATTGGCCCGCCAGGAAAAACCCGACGCGGTCCTGATGGACATCGTCATGCCGGGCCTCAACGGTTTTCAGGCGACTCGCCAGCTGACGAAGGATGCCGAGACCAGCCACATTCCGGTGATCATCATCACCACCAAGGATCAGGAAACCGACAAGGTCTGGGGCACCCGTCAGGGCGCCAAGGACTACCTGACCAAACCTGTGGATGAAGAAACCCTGATCAGAACCTTGAACGCTGTCCTTGCCGGCTGACGGCGGTCGTATGGCTGAGGCGCAAACTGCTTTCGAACTGTTGCTGGAAATCGATCAGCGCTGTCGTCTGCTGGCGGCGGATTTACCGTCCCGGGAAACCCGCCTGCAGAGCTGGAGCGGGATCGGCTTTCGTATCGGCGAATGCTGGTACGTCGCGCCCATGGGCGAAGTCAGTGAGGTCCTGCATGAGCCGCGTTGTACCGTGCTGCCCGGGGTGAAACCCTGGGTCAAGGGCGTGGCCAACTTACGTGGACGGCTGCTGCCGATCATGGACCTGTGCGGGTTCTTCGGGCACGAGCTGTCGGCGTTGCGTAAGCAGCGGCGGGTACTGGTGGTCGAGCACAAGGATGTGTTTGCCGGTTTGATGGTCGATGAAGTATTCGGCATGCAGCACTTTGCGCAGGACAGTCTAGAGTCGGTGGCGGTGCACGCGCTCGAAGGCGCGATTGCACCCTTCGTGAAAGGGCAGTTTCAGCGCGAGCAACTCTGGCAGGTCTTCAGTCCGTTCGCTCTGGCGCAATCGCCGGGGTTTATGGATGTAGCCTTGTAGGAGCGAGCTTTTGTGGGAATGGGCTTTTGTGGGAGCGGGCTTTTGTGGGAGCGGGCTTGCCCGCGAAGAACGATGACGCGGTGGGCCTGCAAAACCGCAGTGTTCGTTTCGCGGGCAAGCCCGCTCCCACAGGGATTCAGGTGTTTAGGCGAGGACCGATGAAAAAAGCAAAAACAGGCAAAGCATTGGAAGGGTCGCGCAGTCGTTCCCAGATCATCGCGCTGTTCATGGCCCTGATCGTGTTCATCATGCTGCTGTTCGCCAACTTCGCTTACCTCAACACTCAGTCCAACTACGACAAACAGTACATCGGTCACGCCGGTGAGCTGCGGGTGCTGTCCCAGCGTATTGCCAAGAACGCCACGGAAGCGGCGGCCGGGAAGGCGGCCGCGTTCAAGCTGCTGAGCGACGCGCGCAACGATTTTGCGCAACGCTGGGGTCACCTGAAAAAAGGCGATCCGAGCACCGGTCTGCCGGGCGCGCCATCGGCTGTGCGCCCGCAAATGCGTGCGGTGCAGCAGGATTGGGAGCGCTTGCTGAAGAACACCGACGCGATTCTTTCCAGTGAACAGACCGTGCTGTCGCTGCATCAGGTCGCCGCGACGCTGGCCGAGACCGTGCCGCAATTGCAGGTCGAATACGAAAAAGTCGTGGAGATTCTGCTGCAACGCGGCGCTCCCGCCAGTCAGATAGCCGTGGCCCAGCGTCAGTCGCTATTGGCCGAACGAATTCTCGGTGCGGTGAACACCGTGCTGTCCGGTGACGAAACCGCAGTGCAGGCCGCTGATACCTTTGGTCGTGATGCTGCGCGATTTGGCCAGGTGCTCAACGGCATGCTGCAGGGCAATCCGCTGCTGAAAATCAGCCAGGTCGAGGACAGCGATGCCCGCGCACGGCTGACCGAGATCACCGAGCTGTTCCAGTTCGTCTCAGGCTCGGTGGATGAAATCCTCGAAACCTCACCGGAACTGTTCAAGGTTCGTGAGTCGGCCAGCAACATTTTCAGCCTGTCGCAAACCCTGCTCGATGAAGCCTCGCTGCTGGCCACTGGCTTTGAAAATCTGGCCGGTGGGCGTTCTTTCCACTCCATAGGCGGTTACGTGCTGGGCTTGCTGGCGCTGACCTCGATCATCCTGATCGGCCTGGTGATGGTCCGTGAAACCAATCGTCAGTTGCGCGAGACCGCCGAGAAGAACGAACGGAACCAGAACGCGATCATGCGTCTGCTGGATGAGATCGAAGACCTGGCCGATGGCGACCTGACGGTGACCGCCTCGGTGACCGAAGACTTTACCGGGACCATCGCCGACTCGATCAACTACTCGGTCGACCAGCTGCGCGATCTGGTGGCAACCATCAACCTCACCGCCGGCCAGGTCGCCGCCGCCGTGCAGGAAACCCAGGCGACGGCGATGCATCTGGCGCAGGCTTCCGAGCATCAGGCGCAGCAGATTTGCGAGGCGTCGACCGCTATCAATGAAATGGCCCAGTCCATTGACCAGGTGTCGGCCAACGCGGCGGAATCCTCGGCAGTGGCCGAGCGTTCGGTGGAAATTGCCAACAAGGGCAACGAGGTGGTGCACAACACCATTCACGGCATGGACAACATCCGCGAGCAGATTCAGGACACTGCAAAGCGCATCAAGCGCTTGGGTGAGTCATCTCAGGAAATTGGCGACATTGTCAGCCTGATCGACGACATTGCCGACCAAACCAATATTCTGGCGCTTAACGCGGCAATCCAGGCCTCCATGGCCGGTGACGCCGGACGCGGCTTTGCCGTGGTGGCCGATGAAGTGCAGCGGCTGGCAGAGCGCTCGTCGGCGGCGACCCGGCAGATCGAAACCCTGGTACGAGCGATCCAGACCGACACCCACGAAGCGGTGACTTCCATGGAGCAGACCACCACCGAAGTGGTGCGTGGCGCCCGACTGGCTCAAGATGCGGGAGTTGCTCTGGAAGAAATCGAAGGCGTGTCGAAAACCCTCGCCGCCTTGATCCAGAGCATCTCCAACGCGGCGCAGCAGCAGACGTCTTCGGCGGGTCAGATCTCCTTGACGATGAACGTGATCCAGCAGATCACTACACAAACGTCGTCCGGCTCGACCGCCACCGCCGAGAGCATTGGCAATCTGGCGAAAATGGCCAGTCAGCTGCGCCGTTCAGTATCCGGTTTCACCTTGCCGGCCGCATCTGCGCAGGACGCGGATAAAGCCTGAGTGCAAGGTATGAATGTTGACTGGAGTGGTTATGGTTGATCGGCACGACTATGTGGCCCTCGAATGGGTCAAGGGCGAGATTGCCGAGACGTTGAAGCAAGCTGCTCTCGCCCTCGACAGCCTGATCGACGACCCGCAGGCGGTACATGAGATCAGCCAGTGCCTGGCGTACGTCCATCAGGTCCACGGCAGTTTGCAGATGGTCGAGTTCTATGGCGCGGCCCTGCTTGCCGAGGAAATGGAAAAACTGGCGCTGGCCCTGCAGCAGAACCGCGTCAGCCAGCGCGATGAAGCGATCCGGCTGTTACAACAAGCCCTTGGCCAGTTGCCCATCTACCTCGACCGCATACACAGCGCCCGTCGCGATTTGCCGCTGGTGGTGTTGCCACTGCTCAACGATCTGCGCAGTGCCCGCGGCGAAAGCCTGTTGTCCGAAACCAGCCTGTTCAGCCCGCAGTTATTGGACTTGCCGGCACTGGACGAAGAAGCCCTGGCGCTGCTCGAACCAGCGGAGTTGCCGAGCGTGCTGCGCAAGTTGCGGCAGACGCTGCAAACGGCGCTGGCCGGATTGCTGCGCGAACAGGATGATCAAACTAATCTGGGGCATCTGGCCAAGGTCTTCGCCCGTCTCGAAGGGCTTTGCCGGAACGCACCCTTGAGTCCGTTGTGGCAGGTCGCCTCGGCGCTGGTGGAAGGCATGCTCGCGGGCAGTATCGCCAACAGTCCGGCCCTGCGCAGTTTGCTCAAAGACGCCGACAAGGAACTCAAGCGCTTGCTTGAGCAAGGGATGGCCGGGATCAATCAGCCGGCCCCGCCAGAGTTGCTCAAAAGCCTGTTGTTCTATATTGCCAAAGTCGAATATCCCACCGGGCAGATCCAGACCATGAAAGAAAGCTACGGACTCGATGATGCGCTGCCTGACAGTGTCGTGGTCGATGAAGAACGTGCACGCCTGGCCGGTCCGGACCGCGATGCCATGCGTTCGGTACTGGCCGCGTTGTGCGAAGAGCTGGTGCGGGTCAAGGAGCGCCTCGACCTGTTCGTGCGCAGCGACCGGCAGCATGCCTCCGACCTGGACAGCCTGCTCGCGCCGCTGCGGCAAATTGCCGACACCCTGGCGGTGCTCGGTTTCGGCCAACCGCGCAAGGTGATCATCGATCAACTGGCGGTGGTCCTGAGCCTGGCCCAGGGGCAGCGTGAACCCAATGACGCAACCCTCATGGATGTGGCCGGGGCCTTGTTGTACGTCGAGGCGACCCTGGCCGGGATGGTGGGTACCGTCGAGCCGGAAAGCCGGGAAGAAAGCCGGCTGCCGACCACCGACCTGACCCAGATCCACCAGCTGGTGATCAAGGAAGCGCGGATCTGTTTGCAGCAAGCCAAGGACATGATTGTCGACTACATCGACACCGGCTGGGATCGCCAGCATCTGCAACCACTGCCGCAGGTGCTGACACAGGTTCGCGGTGCCCTGGCGATGATTCCGCTGAGCCGTGCGGCGAGTCTGCTGGAAGCCTGCAATGGCTTCATCCGCGAGCATTTGCTGGTCGATCAGGCTCAGCCCGGCTGGCAGCAACTCGACAATCTGGCCGACGTCATCACCAGCATCGAGTACTACCTCGAACGCTTGAGCGAAGACCCGCAGGCACCCGGCGAGCAGTTGCTGGACGTTGCCGAGGAAAACCTCGCCGCCCTGGGCTACTTCCCGACCCGGCAGGTGCCGCTGCTCCTTGATGTGCTCAAACCGGGCGAAGCCCTGGTGATGCAAGACCAGGCGCTGGATAGTCCTGAAGTGCTGCAGTCCCTGGCCGAAGTGCTGGCCAGCCCGGTTTCCGTCCTCAACCCGCCGGCCCTGTATACACCGGGCAGTCTGCTGCCGCCGCCGGTCGGTGAAGAACCGGTGGATGACGAGTTGCGGGAAGTCTTCCTCGAAGAGACCGATGAGGTCGTCGAGATTTTGCGCGAATACTTGCCACGATGGTCGGCCAACCCCGACGACAAATCCGTATTGAGCGAACTGCGCCGCGCCTTTCACACCTTGAAAGGCAGCGGGCGCATGGTCCGTGCACTGGTGCTGGGTGAGCTGGCCTGGTCGATGGAAAACCTGCTCAACCGCGTTCTGGAGCATAACGTCGAACCGGGGCCGCCGGTGCAGCAACTGTTGGGCGAGGTGCTGGAACTGTTGCCCGAACTGATTAGCGAGTTTGCCGCCAACGCCCAGCGTCAACGTGATGATGTCGACCGGTTGGCTGCGCGTGCCCATGGGCTGACCAAGGGCGATGAGCCGACGTCGCACGCCGCGCAAGCGTTGGAAGTACTAGATCCGCAGTTGCTGGAGATTTTCCGCAACGAAGCCGAAACCCATCTCGACAGCCTCAACCGCTTTCTCGATCAAGCCGCTGAACACCTGCCGTTGCAGGCCAGCGATGAGTTGCAGCGCGCGCTGCACACCCTCAAAGGCAGCGCTTACATGGCTGGTGTGTTGCCGATTGCCGAACTGGTGACACCGCTCGATCACCTGGTCCGGGAATACAAGGCGCACCTGATTGCGCTGGATCTGGATGAAGTTGAACTGCTGCTTGCGGCCGAAGGGTTGTTGCGCCGCAGTCTGAAGCCGCTCAATACCGATCCACTGGCCGCGATCAGCGGCGCGCAGTCGTTGATCGAACGTACCCAGACGCTACTCGCCGAACGCCTGGAAGCCATCCTCAACTCTCCGAACAGGGGCCTGCGGATCAAGCGTGATCCGCAACTGATCAGCAATTTTCTCGCTCAGGGCATGGACATCCTGCTCGATGCTGAAAACCTGTTGCGCCGCTGGCAGCAACATCCCGGAGAGCGCCAGGAACTCAGCGCGTTGCTGGATGAACTGACCACTCTGGGCGAGGGCGCGCATCTGGCCGACCTGCATCCGGTCGATGAACTGTGTGAAGCCTTGCTCGACCTGTATGGCGCGGTGGAAGAGAGCAGCCTGGCGGTCAGCGAGCGGTTTTTCCATGAGGCCGACAGCGCCCACGAAGCCTTGATCAGCATGCTCGATCAACTGGCCGCCGGGCAGGAGATCAGCCCGCAGCCTGCGCTGGTGAAAGCCCTGCGCGATCTGCTCGATCAAAGCCTTGACCCGTCGGCCATGGGGCTGATCAGGAGCGATGGCAGTCGCACGCTGAGCATCACCGAACTGAGCGCTGCCACCACCGAGCTGGAGAAGGCGCCGGCTGCTCTGGATCTGGATGATGAAATCGTCTCGATCTTTCTCGAAGAGGCGGTGGATATCCTCGAAAGCGCCGGGCAAGCCTTGCAGCGTTGGCTCGACGACCCGGACAACGCCGCGCCGCTGCTGTCATTGCAGCGTGACTTGCACACCCTCAAGGGCGGCGCGCGGATGGCCGAAGTCGGGCCGGTCGGTGATCTGGCCCATGAGCTGGAAAGCCTCTACGAAGGCTTGGTCGACCGCCGCTACAACCACTCCAGCGAGCTGGCGCAACTGCTGCAACAGAGCCATGACCGCCTGGCCGTGTTGCTCGACCAACTGCACCATCAACAACCGCTGAGCGATCCGAATGCGCTGATCGAAGCGATTCGCGAGTTCCGTCAGAACAGCGGCGTGAGCGCTGAAGTAGTCGAGGTCGTGGCCCAGTCAGACTCGGCGGGCCACGACCCGGAATTGCTGGAAATCTTCCTCGAGGAAGGTTTCGACATCATCGACAGTTCCGGTGCTGCGCTGTTGCGCTGGCAGGCCGAGCCGCAAAACCGTCAGGAAGTGGAAACCCTGCTGCGCGACCTGCACACCCTCAAGGGCGGTGCGCGGATGGTCGAGATCGGGCCGATTGGCGACCTGGCGCATGAGCTGGAGTTTCTTTACGAAGGCCTGTCGGCCGGCTTGCTGCAACCGACAGCGCCGTTGTTCGCGCTGCTGCAAAACAGCCTGGACCTGCTTGCACACATGCTGGATGCCGCGCGGGCGGGCAAGCAGGTTATACCGGCCGAGACCTTGATCGAGGCGATCAGAGACTTCACCCATCCTGCTGCGGGCGATCTGCAGCCGCAGGCTCTACCTGAGGTTGCGCCACAAGCGTCCGCCAAAGCCGAGTCGCCCGCGATTCAGGCCGAAGCCGCTGGCGACATGGTCAAAGTCTCGGCCGAGTTGCTGGATGATCTGGTCAATCTGGCCGGGGAAACCTCGATCTTCCGTGGCCGTATCGAACAACAGGTCAACGACGCCCGGGTGGCTCTGAGCGAGATGGAAACCACCATCGAACGGATCCGCGACCAGTTGCGGCGTCTGGACACCGAAACCCAGGGGCGGATTCTCAGCCGTCAGCAAGTCGAGGCCGAACGCCTGGGCTACGAAGAGTTCGACCCGCTGGAAATGGACCGTCACTCACAGTTGCAGCAGCTGTCGCGGGCTTTGTTCGAGTCGGCGTCGGATCTGCTCGACCTCAAGGAAACCCTCGACCGTAGCAACCATGACGCGCAAAACCTGCTGCAACAACAGGGGCGGATCAACACCGAGTTGCAGGAAGGCCTGATGCGTACGCGCATGGTGCCGTTCGAACGCATGGTGCCGCGCTTGAAGCGGATCGTCCGGCAGGTTGCCAGCGAGTTGGGCAAAGACGTCGAGTTCATTGTCGGCAACGCCCAGGGCGAGATGGACCGCAACGTGCTTGAACGCATGGTCGCACCGCTGGAGCACATGCTGCGCAACGCCGTCGACCATGGTCTGGAATCCGCCGAGGCGCGCCGTGCCGCCGGCAAGCCGGAGCAGGGCCGGATCACCCTGGACCTGGCCCACGAAGGCGGCGACATCATCTTCGATATCCGTGATGACGGCGCCGGGGTGCCTCTGGATGCGGTGCGACGCAAGGCGATAAAGCGCGGGCTGCTCGATCCGAATCTCGAGATCAGCGACCGCGATGTGCTGCAGTTCATCCTGCAACCGGGATTCTCCACCGCCGAAAAAATCACCCAGATTTCCGGGCGCGGCGTCGGCATGGACGTGGTCCACGAAGAAGTCCGGCAACTGGGCGGCAGCATGATCATCGACTCGACCCCGGGGCAGGGCGTGCATTTTCGCATCCGGCTGCCGTTCACCGTGTCGGTCAACCGCGCGTTGATGGTGCAGTGTCTTGAAGACCAGTACGCGATCCCGCTGAACACTATCGAAGGCATCGTTCGCGTGCTGCCCAACGAGCTGGACGGCTATTACCAACTCGACCCGCCGCTCTATGAGTACGCCGGACAGCGCTATGAACTCTGCTACCTCGGTGAGCTGCTACAGACGGCGGTCAGACCCAAGTTGCTGGGCCAGAGCCTGCCGTTACCGGTGCTGCTGGTGCAGTGCAATGAGCGACGGATTGCGGTGCAGGTCGATGCCATGGCCGGTACCCGGGAAATCGTGGTGAAAAGCCTCGGCCCGCAGTTTGCCGCGGTGCAGGGTTTGTCCGGCGCGACCATCCTCGGCGATGGCCGGGTGGTGCTGATTCTCGATTTGCTGGCGCACATACGCGCCATGCAGATGCGTTTACCGCCACGGCGTCTTGCCAATGGCGACGCCGAGCCTGTGGTCGACGCCGAGCCACATCGGCCGCTGCTGGTCATGGTAGTCGACGACTCGGTCACCGTGCGCAAGGTCACCAGTCGGCTGCTCGAACGCCACGGCATGAACGTACTGACCGCCAAGGACGGTGTCGATGCCATGGCGCTGCTGGAGGAGCACACACCGGACCTGATGCTGCTGGACATCGAAATGCCGCGCATGGACGGTTTCGAAGTGGCGATGCAGGTTCGCAGCGACCCGCGTTTGCAGCACCTGCCGATCATCATGATCACCTCGCGCACCGGCCAGAAGCACCGGGACCGGGCCATGGCCATCGGCGTCAACGACTACCTCGGCAAGCCGTATCAGGAATCGGTCCTGCTGGAGAGCATCGCCCTTTGGAGCAAAGCCCATGCTTGATCACCGCGCCAGCAACCTCACCGGGCTGCTGCTGCCCCTGGCCGACCGCAACCTGATCCTGCCCAACGTTGCCATCGCCGAATTGATCGACTACCAGCCAGGTACCTTCGACCTCGACACACCGCCCTGGTATCTGGGCCTGGTGAGCTGGCGCGACCGGCATATCCCGCTGCTCAGCTTCGAATCCGCCTGCGGCAGCAAAACCGTGATCGGCGACCGCGCGCGTATCGTCGTACTCAACGCCCTGGGTGGCCGCCCGCAACTCAAATTCATCGCCTTGCTGGTGCAGGGCATTCCACGCTCCTGCAAACTCGACAGCCAGTTGAGCTATGTCGACGTCCCGCTATGCCCACTGGAAAAAGCCGCGGTGCAAATCGCCGAACAAGTGGCCAAGGTGCCGGACTTGCTGGGGCTGGAAGCGTTGTTGGTGGAGGCGGGGTTGGTTCAGGGCCGATGAGCCATCGGTAGACGAGGTGAGTAACGCATGTATCACGGAGAGAAACTCAACGCCTGGACGCATCTTGTAGGGGCGGTCGCGGCGTGTATCGGGGCGGTCTGGTTGCTGGTGATTGCCAGCCTGGACGGCAGTCCCTGGAAGATTGTCAGCGTGGCGATTTATGGTTTCACCTTGTTGGTGCTGTACAGCGCGTCGACGGTGTATCACAGCGTGCAAGGACGCAAGAAAGAGATCATGCAAAAGGTCGATCACTTTTCGATCTACCTGCTGATCGCCGGGAGTTACACGCCGTTCTGTCTGGTCACCTTGCGCGGCCCGTGGGGCTGGACCTTGTTCGGGATTGTCTGGGGCCTGGCAATCATCGGCATCCTGCAAGAGATCAAGCCGCGCTCCGAGGCGCGGATCCTCTCGATCGTGATCTACGCGGTGATGGGCTGGATCGTGCTGGTGGCGGTCAAACCGTTACTGGCGGCGCTGGGCCCTATCGGTTTCGCCTGGCTGGCGTCGGGCGGGGTGTTGTACAGCGTGGGCATCATCTTCTTCGCCCTCGACAGCCGTCTGCGGCATGCCCATGGAATCTGGCACCTGTTCGTGATCGCCGGCAGTCTGCTGCACTTTGTGGCGATTCTGTTTTACGTGCTGTGACGCCGCGATTAACCCTTATTCATCAACCGATCCAGCTGCTCCTGAGCGCGACTGCTGAAAATCTCCAGCAGGGTGCTCAGGGTATGTGCAGGCGCTTCATTGGCGCGGGTTATGGCGTACAGGGTGATCGGCAGCGCCGGCGCCAGCGGCCGAATGGCGGTGGTGGCCGGAGAGGCGCCGAGGGCGGTGAACGGGTCGATCACCGCCAGCCCGGCGCCCGATTCGACCATGGCCCTGGCCAATGAATAGGTCTGCACAGCAATACTGATCCGTGCCGGTGGTTCGACGGCTTTCAGATAGCTGTCGAGTTTTGCCGATAACGGGTCGGCGCTGGACAGACCAATCAACGGCGCATCGGCCAGCTCCATCAGTGGCAACGGCTTGCCTTTGGCGTCGTCAGGCCAATAACCCAGTGGTGCCAATACCACCAGAACACCGTGAGCCAACGCCTGGGCAGTCAGTCCGGGATGGTCCGGCTGCTGGAGGCTGAGGGCGACATCAATTTCGCGCATCAACAGATTCTGCACCAGCTCGCGACTGTGGGCGCTGGACAGTTCGCAGACGATGTCCGGATAACGCCGGGTCCATTCGCTGATGGTCGGTGGCAACAGTGACAGGGCCAGCGCCGGTGTGGCGCCGATGCGCAGGCTGTGACCGGGTTTGCGGCGCAGGCTCTGGGCCAGGCGGCGCACGCCTTGCAGGCTTTCGGTGACTTTGTCGACCTCGCGTTCCAGTTCCAGCGCCTCGGGCGTGGCTTGCAATTTGCCGCGTATTCGCAGGAACAACGGGAAGCCCAATTGCAGCTCGGCATGTTGCAGAACCTTGGTCACCGCCGGCTGCGAGACGTGCAGCAATTGCGCCGCGCCGCTGACTGAGCCGGTCTGGCGGATGGCCTGAAAAATCTCAATGTGTCGCAGTCGCATGGCAAGTCCATAACCTTTGTTTATGGTAGCCGCATCTTTATTCATTGTTCGGCGCCTGTCACCTGGTCCTAACCTCAAGCTCGTTTCAACAACGGCTAAGGACTGACATGGCTCAGCGGGTTTGCATCATCGGTGGTGGCGTGATCGGGTTGGCGACCGCCTACGCACTGGTTCGCGATGGCTTTGACGTCACCCTGGTCGAGGCTCGGGATTCGCTGGGCAGCGAAACCAGTTTTGCCAATGGCGGCCAACTCTCTTATCGCTACGTCGCACCGCTGGCCGATGCCGGCGTGCCATTGCAGGCGATCGGCTGGATGCTGCACGGTGATTCGCCATTGAAGCTGCGCCCGCGTTTCGACCTGGCGCAGTGGCGCTGGATGGCGTCGTTCCTGGGCGCTTGCCGCACTTCAGTGAACCGCAAGAACGCCGGTCATCTGTTGCGTCTGGCGTTGTTGAGCCAGGCGACGCTGCAAAGCTGGCGGGACGAGGACCGTCTCGACGGTTTCAACTGGCGGCGCAATGGCAAGCTGGTGACCTTCCGCGAGTCGGGCAGTTTTGCGCACGCACGGCAACATCTCACCGATACCGGTCACCAGCACGTACTGTCCCAGGCCGACTGTGCACAACTTGAACCGGCGTTGAGCGGAGCACCTTTTGTCGGCGCGATCTACACCCCGGACGAAGAGGTCGGTGATTGCCACGCTTTCTGCCAGCAACTGGCCGCGAGACTGAAGGCTTCGGGCCGCTGCGAGTTTCTGCTGGGCCGTTCGGTGACGGGCATTCGTCATGCGCACGGCGTGGTGCAGGCCGTCGAGCTAGGCCATGAAGTCCTGCCAGTCGAGCAACTGGTGATCGCCGCCGGTCATCGAAGCCCGGCCCTGGCGCTGCCCGGTATGCATGTGCCGCTCTATCCCCTGAAGGGTTACAGCCTCACCGTGCCGATTGGTGCGCAACATCGCGCGCCGGACATCAGCATCACCGATTACGACCGCAAGATCGTTTACGCACGCATCGGCCAGCAATTGCGGATAGCGGCGATGGTCGACATCGTCGGTTTCGATCCGGCCCTTGAGCCAAAACGTTTGGCGTTGATGAAACGCCAGGCCTACGGGACTTTTCCGAATGCCGGGGACTACGACGCAGCCATCGAATGGGCCGGCATGCGCCCGGCCACCCCCAGTGGCGTGCCGCTGATCGGTGGCAGTGGCTATCGTAATCTCTGGCTCAACCTCGGTCACGGCGCCTTGGGCTTCACGCTGGCCTGTGGCAGTGGGCGGCTGCTCAGCGAGTTGATTGGCCAGCGCAGTACCTCGATCGATATGCAGGGCCTCACACCCCATGCCGCCTGACACCTCGTCCATTAGAAGGAAATCTGTATGACCATCAATCGAATCAACAGCAACAGCCGACTGTCCGCTGCCGTGACCTTCGGCGACCTGGTATTTCTGTCCGGCCAGGTGCCGGGCACCAGTACCGACGTGAGCGGCCAGACTCGCGAGGTGCTGGACAAGATCGATGCCTTGCTGTCCGAGGGGGGTAGCGATAAGGATCATCTGCTCAGTACGACCATTTACCTGAAGGATATTCAGAACGATTTCACCACTATGAATGAGGTTTGGTCGGCCTGGTTATCGCCGGGTCAGGCGCCGACCCGCACGACCCTGCAAGCCGAACTGGCGCGGCCTGAAGTATTGGTAGAAATCACCGTCATCGCGGCTCGCCGCTAATCCCCCTACACCCACAACGGAGAATAACAATGCAAAAAACCACGTTGATCGGCTGCACCCTGAGCCTTCTGCTCAGCGCCCAACTACAGGCTGCCGAAGCGCCGCTTACGGGCACGCTGAACAAGATTGCCAATGCCAAAAGCATCACGCTGGGCTACCGCGATGCGTCGGTGCCGTTCTCCTATGTGGGTGACAACACTGGCCAGCCGATGGGCTATTCGGTGGACCTGGCGAGCAAAGTCGTCGAGCGGATCAAGCACAAACTCGATCTGCCGCAGCTCAAGGTGAACTACAACCTGGTGACCTCGCAGACCCGCATCCCGCTGGTGCAAAACGGCACCGTCGACCTGGAGTGCGGCTCTACCGGTGTCACCGCCGAACGGCAGAAGCAGGTGGCGTTTTCCTATGGGTTTATTTATGTGAAGGGCCAACTGCTGACCGCCAGGGACAGCGGCATCAACAGCTTCGCCGACTTGCGCGGCAAGAACGTGGTGACCACCGCCGGCACCACTAACGAACGCTTTATCAAAAACTACAATGCCGAGCACAAGATCGACATGTTCGTGATCAGTGCCAAGGATCACGGCGAAGCCTTCCAGATGTTGCAAACGGGCCGGGCCGCGGCGTTTTATATGGATGATGCGCTGCTGTATGGCGAGCGCGCCAAAGCCCGCGATCCGCATAAATGGGTCGTGGTGGGGGAAGAGCAGTCGCGGGAAATCTACAGCTGCATGGTGCGCAAAGATGACCCGCAGTTCCTCGCGGTGGTAAACGATACGCTGGCGGACCTGTATCGCTCGGGTGAGATCAACGGGATCTATCAGCGCTGGTTCGAACAACCTATCCCGCCCAAGGGCTTGAACCTGGAATTCCCGATGACCAGTGAGCTGAAAGCCATCATCGCCAAGCCGGTGAGCGATCCGGTGCAGTAACTGGTCGCTCCAAGCAGATCGTTCCCACGCTCTGCGTGGGAATGCAGCCCGTGACGCTCTGCGTCACAAGAGCGGACGCAGAGCGTCCATTGAGGCATTCCCACGCTGGAGCGTGGGAACGATCAACGGCTGCTTATTGCCCGCGAGGCTTTTTAGAAATCACCCCAAAGCTGCTGGGCAACCGCCAACGCCACCACCGGCGCAGTCTCGGTCCGCAACACTCGCGGACCAAGGCGTGCGGAATGGAAACTGGCGTCTTGAGCCTGATCGACTTCGGCATCGGACAACCCACCCTCCGGCCCGATCAAGAACGCCAGCGTCGCCGGTTTGGCATGACTGACCAGTGGCTCGGCCACCGGGTGCAGCACCAGCTTCAATTCGGCTTCGGTCTGTTTCAACCAATCGGCCAGCAGCAACGGTGGATGAATCACTGGCACTCGTGAGCGCCCGCATTGCTCGCATGCGCTGATGGCGACCTGGCGCCAGTGCATCAGGCGTTTGTCGGCGCGCTCGTCCTTGAGGCGGACTTCGCAGCGGTCACTGAAGATCGGGGTGATTTCATTGACCCCCAGCTCGGTGGCTTTCTGAATCGCCCAATCCATCCGCTCGCCACGGGACAAGCCCTGGCCCAGATGAATCTGCAGCGACGATTCGATCTGCCCGGCGAAGCTTTCATCCAGTTGGACCACTACGCGCTTCTTGCCGACTTCCAGCAGCTTGCCGCGAAACTCAAACCCTGAACCGTCGAACAATTGCAGCGCATCGCCCTCGGCCATGCGCAGCACGCGACTGATGTAATGCGCCTGGGCCTCCGGCAGTTCGTGTTCGCCGAGGCTCAAAGGGGCGTCGATAAAGAAGCGGGACAGTCTCATTCTGGATCTCTGGGAAGGGTGTGAATCATCTGAAGGTCGTGCCGACCTTTTCGCGGGCAAGCCCGCTCCCACATTGTTCGAGGACTCCTGTGGGAGCGGGCTTGCCCGCGAATACGGACTGCCCGACACCACAGAATCCCCGGGTGGACTCAATCAGCCCGGATCACGAAAATCCGGATGGAAATTCGCCGGCACCGCCACGCTGATGTCGCTGCGTGTGGCGATATCTATCCCTTCACTGGCCACTTCGGCCAGGAAGTCGATCTGCTCCGGGGTGATCACATACGGTGGCAGGAAATACACCACGCTGCCCAATGGCCGCAGCAAGGCGCCACGCTCCAGCGCATGCTGGAACACCTTGAGCCCGCGACGTTCCTGCCACGGATAAGCGGTTTTACTGGCCTTGTCCTGAACCATCTCGATAGCCAGCACCATGCCGGTCTGACGCACCTCCGACACATGCGGGTGATCGACCAGGTGCGCGGTGGACGTGGCCATGCGCTGGGCGAGGGCCTTGTTGTTCTCGATCACATTGTCCTGTTCGAAGATGTCCAGGGTCGCCAGCGCTGCGGCACAGGCCAGTGGATTGCCGGTGTAGCTGTGGGAGTGCAGGAACGCGCGCAGGGTTGGATAGTCGTCGTAGAAGGCGCTGTAGACATCTTCGGTGGTCACGCAGGCGGCCAGCGGCAGATAACCGCCGGTCAGGGCTTTGGACAGGCAGAGGAAATCCGGGCGGATGCCGGCCTGTTCACAGGCGAACATCGTCCCGGTACGGCCGAAGCCGACAGCGATTTCGTCATGGATCAGGTGCACGCCATAGCGGTCGCAGGCTTCACGCAGCAGCTTGAGGTACACCGGGTGATACATGCGCATGCCGCCGGCGCCCTGGATCAGCGGCTCGACGATCACCGCGGCGACGCTGTCATGATTTTCCGCCAGGGTTTGTTCCATGACGGCGAACATGTTGCGCGAGTGTTCTTCCCAGTTCATGCCTTCCGGGCGCAAATAGCAGTCCGGGCTCGGCACTTTGATGGTGTCGAGCAGCAGCGCCTTATAAGTCTCGGTGAACAACGGCACGTCGCCGACCGACATCGCGGCCATGGTTTCGCCGTGGTAGCTATTGGTCAGGGTGACGAAGCGTTTCTTGTTCGGCTGGCCGCGGTTGAGCCAGTAATGAAAGCTCATTTTCAGCGCGACTTCGATGCAGGACGAACCGTTATCGGCGTAGAAGCAGCGGGTCAGGCCTTCCGGGGTCATCTGCACCAGACGCTCGGACAGCTCGATCACCGGCTGATGGCTGAAACCGGCCAGAATCACGTGCTCAAGTTGATCGACCTGATCCTTGATGCGTTGATTGATCCGCGGGTTGGCGTGGCCAAACACGTTGACCCACCAGGAACTGACCGCATCGAGGTAGCGTTTGCCTTCGAAGTCTTCCAGCCAGACGCCTTCACCGCGCTTGATCGGGATCAGCGGCAGTTGCTCGTGATCTTTCATCTGGGTGCAGGGATGCCACAAAACCGCGAGATCGCGTTGCATCCACTGATTATTCAGGCCCATTTTCACTCTCCTCGAGGCGGTCCGTGACATGCGCGGACATACAATCGCGCAAGCCTATGCAATGCACGGCGCGGGGACAACCCATTGTGTCGTTTCAGCTACTCTGAATGTGGCCATAGACGCCGCTGGCGGGTGTGTGATGCCTGACGTATCCTTCGCGGCTCTTTGAGTCGTCTGGCTCGATAATCCAACACTTTCCTCGTTTTATTCCGGAGTTCGCTGAATGTCTGCTGGTTGGCTGCGCGCCTGTGCGCTGGTGATGATAGGGCTGTTCAGTGTCTCGGCGCTGGCAAAAGACAAACAACCCACGGCGATCGTGATCGGCGGAGGATTGTCGGGCCTGACGGCGGCTTACGAGCTGCAGAACAAAGGCTGGCAGGTCACGCTGCTGGAAGCCAAACCGAGCCTGGGCGGCCGCTCGGGCATGGCCACCAGCGAGTGGATCGGCAACAACAAGACCCAGCCAGTGCTGAACAAGTACATCGAGACCTTCAAGCTGGGCACCTCGCCGGCTCCGGAGTTCGTCCGTACGCCTGGTTACCTGATCGACGGTGAGCACTTCACTGCGGCTGATCTGGCGGTTAAACAGCCAGCGACTAGCGATGCGCTCAAGCGCTACGAAAAGACCCTGGATGATCTGGCGCGCTCCATTGAAGATCCGCTGAATCCGGCGGCCAACAGCACGCTGTTCGCCCTCGACCAGATCAACGTTGCCAACTGGCTGGAACGCCTGCAATTGCCAGCCACGGCGCGTCAGCTGGTCAATCAGCAGATTCGTAGTCGCTACGACGAGCCGTCGCGTTTGTCGCTGTTGTACTTCGCACAGCAGAGCCGGGTTTATCGTGGCGTTGCCGATCGCGATCTGCGGGCCTCGCGTCTGCTCGGTGGCAGCCCGGTGCTGGCGCAAGCCTTCGTCAAACAGCTGAAAACCATCAAGACCAGTTCAGCGGTTTCGGCCATTACCCAGGATAAGGACGGTGTCACCGTCAAGGTCGGTACCGTTAGTTACCAGGCCGACTACGTGGTGTTGGCAGTGCCATTGCGCGCACTGAGCAAGATTCAGATGACGCCATCGCTGGACGCTCTGCACCAGAATGCAATCAAGGGCACCAACTACGGCTGGCGCGACCAGATCATGTTGAAGTTCAAGACCCCGGTCTGGGAAAGCAAGGCCCGGATGTCCGGTGAGATCTACAGCAACACCGGCCTGGGTATGTTGTGGATCGAGCCGGCCCTGAAGGGCGGCGCCAACGTGGTGATCAACCTGTCCGGCGACAACGCGCGGATCATGCAGGCCTTCGGCGACAAACAGATGGTCGATCAGGTGCTGATCCGTCTGCACGCGTTTTATCCACAGGCTCGCGGCGCGTTTACCGGCTATGAGATCCGCCGCTATAGCACTGACCCGTCTACTGGCGGTGCGTACCTGGCCTTTGGTCCAGGTCAGATCAGCAAGTACTGGCGTCTGTGGGAACGCCCACTGCAACGCGTAGCCTTTGCCGGCGAACACACCGACGCCTTGTACCCAGGCACTCTGGAAGGCGCTTTGCGCACCGGCCAGCGTGCGGCCAGTCAGGTCCAGGATCTGGCGGCAGGCAAATCCTTCGAACCGGCGAAAGTGGTTCCGGTTGCAGCAGCTGCTGCGGCAGGCGCGGGCGCGGCGAAAGCCGCTCAGGGGAATTTCTTCTCCACTATGTTCGGTGGTTCGTCCGATAAAGCGGCGGACAAGAAACCAGAGCCGGCCAAGGTTGAGGCCAAAGCCGAAGAGTCCAAACCAGGCTTCTTTTCGCGGATGTTTGGTGGTGCGGACAAGGTTGCGGTCAAGCCGGTAGAGCCGGTTGCGCCAGTCGCTCCAGCGCCAGCTCCTGAGCCCGTTGCGGCTCCAGCGCCGGTTGAACCGCCAAAACCGGCTGTACCGGTAAAAGCCGAGCCGGTGAAAAAAGCACCGGCCAACGCTGCGGTGAAAAAGCCAGTGGCGAAAACCGAGGCCAAAAAAGCTCCGGCCAAACCTGTAGCGAAGAAAGCGCCTGCCAAAGTGGAGCCAGTGAAAAAAACCGCAGCAGCTACTCCGGTAGTAGTGACTGACGCCAAGGCTCAGTAAACCCCTTCAGGGCGCGGCGTCCATGCCGCGTCCTGCCTTGACTGATAAATCGCCTTCGCGGGCAAGCCCGCTCCCACAGGGGAATGCGTCGCTTTTGTGGGAGCTTGCCCGCGAAGACGTCTGATCAGGCAACATCAAATTCGGCTAGACCCTCATCACACCCGCCACACATTCGCCGTTAATCTTTCCTTAACCCACCCCTCTCAGACTCTCTTGATCGTATTTCTCGATATTTCAAAGCGAAATTTTCCGCTTTAAATCGATAGGTAAATCGATAGTCTTGGGCGCAGTTCTTACAGGATTCAGGCAATGCAGCTCCGTAACTCTTCATCCCGCTACGGCTGGGTCGGCATTATTCTGCACTGGGGCGTGGCGCTGGCGGTCTTCGGCCTGTTTGCCTTGGGATTATGGATGGTCGGTCTCGATTACTACAGCACCTGGCGTAAAGAAGCGCCGGACCTGCACAAGAGCATTGGCCTGACGCTGTTCGCGATCATGCTGCTGCGCGTGCTGTGGCGCTTAATCAGTCCGCCGCCGCCTGCTCCGGCCAATCACGGGCGTTTGACCCGCCTTGGCGCCACGTTTGGTCATGGGTTTCTCTATTTCGGTCTGTTCGCTGTGATGATCGCCGGTTACCTGATTTCCACCGCAGACGGTGTCGGAATTTCGGTGTTCGGCCTGTTTGAAATCCCCGCGCTGATTTCCGGATTGCCGGACCAGGCAGATGTGGCGGGTGCGGTGCATTTGTACCTGGCCTGGGCACTGGTGATCTTCTCCGGTCTTCATGGCCTGGCGGCCTTGAAACACCACTTTATCGACCGTGATGCGACCCTGACTCGAATGCTGGGGCGCAAAGCCTGATGTTCAACCTCGACTCCAAAGGAATAGAAAGCATGTTGAAAAAGACTCTCGCTGCTCTGGCAATCGGTACTGCGCTGTTGTCGGCCGGTCAGGCGATGGCCGCGGATTACACAATCGACAAGGAAGGTCAGCACGCCTTCGTCAACTTCAAGATCAGCCACTTGGGCTACAGCTTCATCTACGGTAGCTTCAAGGACTGGGACGGAACCTTCAGCTTTGATGCAAAAAATCCTGAAGCCAGCAAAATCAACGTGATGCTGAAAACCGCCAGCGTCGATACCAATCACGCAGAACGTGACAAGCACATCCGCACGCCGGATTTCCTCGATGCAGCGAAATTCCCGGAAGCGAAATTCGTGTCGACTTCGGTTAAATCGACCGGCGCTGACACAGCTGATGTGACTGGCGACCTGACCTTGCACGGCGTGACCAAGCCAGTGGTCATCGCTACGCGTTTCCTGGGCGAAGGCAAGGATCCATGGGGCGGCTACCGCGCAGGCTTTGAAGGCACTACCACCATCAAGCTGAAAGATTTCGGGATTCAGAAAGACCTGGGTCCAAAAACCCAGGAGCTGGCGCTGGACATCTCGTTTGAAGGTGTTCAGGCGAAGTAACTTTCGCGGCTTACACAAAAACGCCCCCGATCTCGCGATTGGGGGCGTTTTTTTTGCCGAACAGTAATTACACAGACGATGCGAAACGAGTGTGGGGCTTGCATCGCGATGCAGGCGCCGCGGTTTGTCTGAATCACTGCGGTGATGCCATCGTTTGGGTTTTGAGCGGCGGGTTCCTGGCGTGACGACTGATCGTCACGTGCAGGGTGCTTTCATCCCCTGCGAACGGTCCGAACAGAACTAAAGCTTATTCCTACGTATTGTCCTACAGACGTCATTAATCCTTTCTTAACTCGCTACCCATAATATTCATATCGTACTTTGAGATGTTTGCAATGAATATTTACGCATTTATCTCACAAATAGTTCGATGATTTTTGGCGTGTCTGCATTTGGATTGGGTTTGTGGCCTCTACAGGACTGAAACACCACCTTATTGCCCGTGATGCGACCCTGGTTCGAATGCCGGGACGCAAAACCTGATGCTCAAACTCATTTCACAAGGAATGGAAAATATGTTGAAAAAGACGTTTGCTGCTTTAGCTATTGGTCCTGCTATGTTGTCTGCTGGTCAGGTGATGGCTGCTGATTATGTGATTGACAAGGAAGGCCAGCATGCCTTTGTCGACTTCAAGGTCAGCCACTTGGGCTACAGCTTCATCACCGGTACATTCAGAGATCTCGACGGCAAGTTCAGCTTCGACGCTGACAAAGCTGAAGACAGTAAGATCGAACTGAACGTGCGCACTGCCAGTTTGTTCAGCAATCACGCCGAGCGCGACAAGCATCTCGGTGATAAAGAGTTCCTCAATGTTCGTCAGTTCCCTAACGCCAGGTTTGTCTCTACCAGCGTCAAATCCACCGGTAAGAATGCCGCAGGCAAGCAAACCGCAGATGTGACGGGTGACCTGACCCTGAGTGGTGTGACCAAATCGGTGGTGGTCAAGGCCATCTTTCTGGGTGAAGGCGAGGATCCCTGGGGTGGCTACCGTGCTGGCTTCGAAGGTACTACCGCTATCAGGCGTGAGGATTTCGCCCAGACCGGGAGGTTGGCCCCAGAATCCAGCCTTGTTGAGCTGTACATTACATTTGAAGGGATCAAGGCAAAAAAATAATGCAGCTCACATAAAAACGCCCCCGATCGTGAGATCGGGGGCGTTTTTATTAGCGGGAGAAATCAGCGATTGCGGGTCAGCAATGCCGGTTTCTCACCACGTGGACGGCTTGGCAGTTGATCGAGCTGCTCAGGTGTCGGGAAGCGATCGCTTTTCGACTCCTTGTGCATGATCTTCGGCTGGTTCTCGCGCGGGTTTTGAACGGCGGGTTCCTGGCGTGATGACTGATCGTCACGTGCCGGGCGACGGTTGCGTGGCTCTTCACGACGGGCCTGGCCGTCACGTGGAGCACCGCTACGCGGGCCGTTACGCTTGGCGGGCGGGGTGCCAGTGCTGGCACCGCTGCCATTGCGCGGAGCGCTTGGGCGGCCCGGGCCACCGCTGCGTGGTGCAGAGGCACCTGCCGGAGCGCCGCTGCCCTGAGCTGGAGCGCCCGGACGGCGGCCACGGCCTTGAGGTGCTTTCTGCTGCGGGACGTAGTCGACGCGGTTACCGAAATTGTCTACGTCGTCGTCCAGAAACTCGTCTGGTGCACGATCAGCTGCTGCGCGTGGAGCCGGCTGACGCTGCTCACGGGCCGGAGTGCCTTCGCGCGGCTTCTGCTCGCGAGCAGGGCGTTCGGAACGGGTTGCGGCCGGCTTTTCTTTGCCGCCCTTGTCCTTGCCTTTGTCTTTACGACCACCGCCACCACCGCTGCCATTCGGGCCATCGCCACGTGGACCGCGCGGAGTATTGCGTGGGTTACGCACATCCGGACGTTCACGAACTTCAGGCTTCTCGGCTTCTACGGCACTGGAGTCAAAACCCATCAGGTCGCCATCGGCGATTTTCTGTTTGGTCATGCGCTCGATGCTTTTCAGCAGTTTTTCTTCATCCGGAGCCACCAGCGAGATCGCCTCGCCCGAACGACCGGCACGGCCAGTACGGCCAATCCGGTGAACATAGTCTTCATCGACGTTCGGCAGCTCGAAGTTGACCACGTGTGGCAGCTGGTCGATATCCAGGCCGCGGGCGGCGATATCGGTGGCGACCAGAATCCGCACTTCACCGGCCTTGAAGTCGGCCAGGGCTTTGGTGCGGGCGTTCTGGCTCTTGTTACCGTGGATGGCGACGGCAGTGAGGCCGTGCTTGTCCAGGTACTCGGCGAGACGGTTGGCGCCATGCTTGGTGCGGGTGAAGACCAGAACCTGTTCCCAGGCGCCGGCAGTGATCAGGTGCGCCAGCAGCGAACGCTTGTGGCTGGCAGCCAGGCGGAACACCCGTTGCTCGATACGCTCGACCGTGGTGTTCGGTGGCGTGACTTCGATGCGCTCCGGGTTGTGCAGCAACTTCCCGGCCAAGGCGGTGATGTCGTTGGAGAAGGTCGCGGAGAACAGCAGGTTCTGACGCTTGGCTGGCAAGCGGGCGAGGACCTTTTTCACGTCATGGACGAAGCCCATGTCGAGCATCCGGTCGGCTTCGTCCAGCACGAGGATTTCCACGTGGGACAGGTCGACGCTGCCTTGGCCGGCGAGGTCGAGCAGGCGGCCAGGGCAGGCCACCAGCACGTCAACGCCACGGGACATGGCCTGAACCTGTGGGTTCATGCCGACGCCGCCGAAGATGCAGGCGCTGACGAATTTCAAGTCGCGGGCATAGACCTTGAAGCTCTCATGCACTTGAGCAGCGAGTTCGCGGGTCGGGGTCAGGACCAGTACGCGCGGTTGGCGCGGGCCGTGACGCTGGGATTTGTCCGGGTGACCATTGGGAAACAACCGTTCCAGAATCGGAAGGGCGAAGCCACCGGTTTTACCAGTACCTGTCTGTGCCGCGACCATCAGATCGCGACCTTGCAACACGGCGGGAATGGCCCGCTGTTGCACCGGAGTAGGCTCGGTATAGCCCGCTGCCTCGATGGCGCGGACTAAAGCCTCGGAGAGACCGAGGGAAGCAAAGGACATGAGTAATCCTGTTTTAGTTAGGGCTTGGCCCAAAGGGATAGTCTTGCCTGGCGCGAATGGCGTTTAAGAGGACGCAATCCCGTCCGGTCCTGCTGGGTCTTGAAGGCTTGTCTGGAAGCGCTCGCGCGGGCCTGGGGCTGCGCTGTAGCGGTGTCAAGATGCCTTTTACTAGACCGAGCGTCCGGGCGTGAGCCTGGCGGGAAGGCCGGAGTATAACAGAGCAATCAGTGCGCGCCGCTTTCCTGCTGCTCAACGGTTTTTTCCGGGTTGTCTGAAGGAGTCGCTTGCTGGGTCGCGGTGGTCCCCTTGCCGGCATACCGGGCACTGAGCGCGGCGTAGGCCGGTTCTCGCTTGAAGCGCTTGAGTTCGGCACCGAAGCGCTGCACCAGCAAGTCCATGCCAACGTTACGCCGTAGCGCCAGATACTGGCTATTGCTGCTGATCACCGTGGGGTTTTCGCTGATCTGGTCGCGTAGATGCAATTCATCGAGCAAGTGCTGGCCAACCCGGCGATCAGTGATCAGCAGGTCAATGCGGCCGCGCACCAGTTTGCCGAAGTTGGCTTCGTGACTGGGCGCCGGTTCGTGCTTGAACAAAGTCGACTCGCTGAACTCCTGGCTGTACATATAGCCCGGCGACGTCCCGATGGTCAGGCCGCGCAGGTCGTCGAGAGTGCGAAAGGGGTGAGGGCGGTCATTGGCATGGAACAGCACGAACTGCACTTGCGACAACGGTTCACTGGGGTAAAGCAGTGTGCTGTCGCGTTCGTCGCTGTGAAAAATATCCAGTACGCCGTCGGCCTGACCGGTTTCCAGCATGGCCAGGCAACGCTTCCAGGGCAGGAACTGCCACTCCACCTCGATCCCCAGGCGCTGGAAAACGATCGCCGTGGTTTCGTAGTCCAGACCACGATACTGACCGTTTTCCTCGTACACATAGGGGGCCCAGGGCTCGGTGACAATGCGCAGCTTCTCGCCTCGGGCGGCAAAGCTCAGGCAAGTAAAAAGGAGAACTGTCAGTAATTGGGCAATGACGGGCATTGTTTGAGATTACGACGAGAGGTCATCAAATAGCTAGAGTCTGTCTAGATCAAGCTTCAGTCACCCTTTGCCTGGATCAAATGCAGGTAGATGGCTTTACGTCGCTGGCCGAGCACCAGGCGAATGACCGGATGGTTGAGCCAGTGTTCCAGTTGATGGCTGTCCAGAGGTTTTTTAAGGCGTCTCTCGACGTTTTCCTGAGCCTTTTCCCACCATACAGGGGCACATGCCTGATCAAACTGATTGGTGTGGCGATAGCAGCCGTAGAGAATTTCCCGCATGAACTGACGCTGATGTCGGGGCAAGGCCAGCGTCAGGACTTTATAAGCCAGGCGTTGCAATGTCGGCGGGCGCGGCAGGGTGGCTGTCACCAGGCGGGTTTCGTCCAGGGCGATGCTGCTGGTAAGCGCTGCGCGATGTTTGCTCAGCCAGGCGTTGACCTTGGCGCGAAACAGCTGCTTGCGGCTCCAGTAGTGATGAATCAGGTCGGGGCATTCGCGCACCTGTTTTGTGCGATAGGCCGCCACTGACAGGCAGAACTCCTCAAGGGTGTAGGCGCCTTCGGCCAAGGAGTAAAGCTCGTCCATCAAGGCGATCGAATGATCCAGTATGGCTGCGTCCGCACGGTTCAGGCCGATCACGCCCGAGTTCAGGAGGGGCATCTGGTCATCGGCAAGATTTCTCTCTTGCAGCACAGAGGCGAGCGTCCGATACAGAACGGCTTCCTTGTTGGCGCCGTAGCGAATGCCGAACGCATTGCACAGCAGGGTGCCTGGCTGGATGCGGCGGAACAGTTCAAGCGGCGAGCAATGGAAGAAGGTGTCGGTGTCGATTAGCAGCGCGAGCTCGGACTCCTCGAGCACCTGGCGCATCACTACATGCTTGGCGCGGAAGTGATAGCCGTGGGGCGCTATCCAGGCCTGACGCGTGTTTTCATCCAGCGGGCGTATCTGCACGGGAAGGTCTTGGTAGGGCTCAGGGTTATCCGTGAAGACCTGAATGTCGAGGGCTTCGTCCGGCGTTTCTCGCATGCCCGCCAAGGCACTGGCGATGCTGAAGATCGCTTCCTGATGATAGGTGTCGGCACCGTAAACCAGGTAGACCAATTGCGGGCGTGGTGCGTGGCTGCTAATAGGCATTTGCGGCGATTTTCTTCTTGTGGGTCAGGTAATAAAAAGGCCCTGGATTTCGCCGGGGCCTTCTCTGAATGCTGCATTGATTTAGCGCGGCAGCTTCAGGTTGTTCCAGATAGCGAGGCTTGGTTCAGCCTGGTTCAGGGTATAGAAATGTAACCCCGGTGCACCACCTTGTAATAAACGATCACACATTTCAGTGATGACCTGCTCACCGAATGCCTGAATGCTTTGGGTGTCATCACCGTAGGCTTCCAGCTGCTTGCGGATCCAGCGTGGGATTTCCGCGCCACAGGCGTCGGAGAAGCGCGCCAGCTTGCTGTAGTTGGTGATCGGCATGATGCCCGGCACGATCGGAATGTTCACACCCATCTGCTGTACACGCTCGACGAAGTAGAAATAGCTGTCGGCGTTGAAGAAATACTGGGTGATCGCACTGTCGGCGCCAGCGTCGACTTTGCGCACGAAGTTGCGCAGATCGTCTTCGAAATTGCGTGCTTGCGGGTGCATCTCCGGGTAAGCGGCGACTTCGACATGGAAGTGGTTGCCGGTTTCTTCACGAATGAAGCTCACCAGATCATTGGCGTGGCGCAGTTCACCGCTGGCCATGCCCATGCCCGAAGGCAGGTCACCGCGCAAAGCGACGATACGGGTGATGCCCGCATCCTTGTACTGGCTCAGCAGGCTGCGCAGGTCATCCTTGCTGTCGCCGACGCAGGACAAGTGCGGTGCGGCAGCAACTTTGACTTCGCTTTCGAGCTGCAACACGGTGTTGAGCGTGCGATCACGGGTGGAGCCACCGGCACCGTAGGTGCAGGAGAAGAAATCGGGGTTGTAGCTGGCCAGCTGACGGGCAGTGGCGATGAGCTTTTCATGCCCAGCATCGGTCTTGGTCGGGAAGAACTCGAAGCTGTAGCGACGGTCTTGGGACATGGTCGTATCCTTGGAAATGCGTAAGCCGGTGAGGCTTGCACATCCCATGTAGGAGCGGGCTTTTGTGGGAGCCGGGCTTGCCCGCGATGCTGACACCTCGGTGTTTCAGGAACACTGAGGTGATGCTATCGCAGGCAAGCCAGCTCCCACAAAAAGCCCGCTCCCACAGGGAGAGCAGGCAGCAGTGCCGATCAGTAGCGGTAAGCGTGTGGCTTGAACGGGCCTTCGACGGTAACGCCGATGTAGTCAGCCTGTTGCTTGGTCAGCTGAGTGACCACGCCACCGAAACCGCGGACCATTTCCAGGGCCACTTCTTCGTCGAGTTTTTTCGGCAGTACTTCAACGGTCAGACGCTCGGCTTTTTGGGCTGGCGACAGGTCGGCGTACTTCTGACCGAACAGGAAGATCTGCGCCAGTACCTGGTTGGCGAACGAGCCGTCCATGATCCGGCTAGGGTGGCCGGTTGCGTTACCCAGGTTAACCAGACGGCCTTCGGCCAGCAGGATCAGGTAGTCGTCGTTATGCGCGTCGAACGCGCCCGGGCCGGTGCGGTGAACCTTGTGAACCTGTGGCTTCACTTCTTCCCATGCCCAGTTCTTGCGCATGAAAGCGGTGTCGATTTCGTTGTCGAAGTGACCGATGTTGCAGACAACAGCGCGCTTCTTCAGGGCTTTGAGCATGTTCGAGTCGCAAACATTGACGTTGCCGGTTGTCGTCACGATCAGGTCGATCTTGCCCAGCAAGGCGGTATCGATGCTCGCAGCCGTACCGTCATTAATCCCGTCGATGAATGGCGAGACCAGTTCGAAACCGTCCATGCAGGCTTGCATGGCGCAGATCGGGTCGACTTCGGAGACTTTAACGATCATGCCTTCCTGACGCAGCGACTGGGCCGAGCCCTTGCCCACGTCACCGTAACCGATGACCAGCGCTTGCTTGCCGGACAGCAGGTGGTCGGTACCGCGCTTGATCGCGTCGTTCAGGCTGTGACGGCAGCCGTACTTGTTGTCGTTCTTGCTCTTGGTCACCGAGTCGTTGACGTTGATGGCCGGGATTTTCAGTTCGCCCTTGGCCAGCATGTCCAGCAGACGGTGAACGCCAGTAGTGGTTTCTTCGGTAACGCCGTGGACGCGGTCCAGGATCGCCGGGTATTTCTTGTGCAGCAGCTCGGTCAGGTCGCCGCCGTCGTCGAGGATCATGTTGGCATCCCAAGGCGCGCCATCTTTCAGGATGGTTTGCTCCAGGCACCACTCGTACTCTTCTTCAGTCTCGCCTTTCCAGGCGAAAACCGCGATGCCGGCAGCAGCGATAGCGGCGGCGGCCTGGTCCTGAGTCGAGAAAATGTTGCAGGACGACCAGCGTACTTCGGCACCCAGGGCAACCAGGGTTTCGATCAGTACGGCAGTCTGAATGGTCATGTGGATGCAGCCGAGGATTTTTGCACCTTTGAGCGGCTGCTCACCAGCGTACTTGCGACGCAGACCCATCAGGGCCGGCATTTCCGATTCGGCGATGATGGTTTCGCGACGGCCCCAGGCAGCCAGGGACATGTCGGCGACTTTGTAGTCGTTAAAATCTGCAGGCGTGATTACAGCGCTCATGAAGAGCCTCCATTCGTAAGTATGCGAATGGGCGCCGTTGTGCGTTTAAGGCCTGACCGGATCATCCTGGCCAGACAACGCCCCATCCGAGCCTGACAGGTCTAACCTGCTGCAGCGCCCCTCGGACAGGTGGCGGGAAAACGGTACCAAGTGAAGGTTGCCGTTTTGAAACGGTGGGGATTATAGCGGGCTATGCTGATCTTCCAAAGCGTTTCTGTTGGTCAATGTCCGAACGGTAATCGAGACCATAGGCGATGCTTGATAGAGCTTAAGGTAGTGCTCTGCCATGATGCCGGGCATCAAAGGCAAGACGGTCAGGAGTGAACATGAATTTCCACACCCGCAAATGGGTAAAACCCGAAGACCTCAACCCCAACGGCACGCTGTTCGGCGGCAGCCTGTTGCGCTGGATCGACGAAGAAGCGGCGATCTACGCCATCGTCCAGCTAGGCAATCAGCGCGTGGTCACCAAGTACATTTCCGAAATCAACTTCGTCAGCGCCTCGCGTCAGGGCGATATCATCGAGTTGGGCATCACCGCCACCGAATTCGGCCGCACCTCGATCACCCTGACCTGCGAAGTGCGCAACAAGATCACCCGCAAAAGCATCCTCACGGTCGATAAAATGGTCTTCGTGAATCTTGGTGAAGATGGTCTGCCGGCACCCCATGGTCAGACCGAGATCAAGTATGTGAAAGATCAGTTCAAGGATGACGGGATAGACGCGTAAACGCGGTACCGGTGTGATCAGCTGGAAGCATTGACCGCAACCGCTTCGCGACGTTGCAGATAGATGAAGAACAGCGCGGTGAGTACGGTCAGGCCGCTGACCAGCGCGCCGGTCCAGGGCAGCTCGGCGAGGTCGGCGCCGCTGGCGACTACCAGGCCGCCGATCCACGCGCCAGCGGCATTGCCGAGGTTGAAGGCGCTTTGGTTCAGGGTCGAGCCAAGGTTCGGCGCTTCGTGAGCCTGATCGATGATCAGCAGTTGCAGAATCGGACACAAGGCGAACGCGAACACCCCCCACAGCAGCAGGGTGATGGCGGCCGGGATCGCCGAGTGGCTGGTCTGACTGAACGCGGCCAGCACGATTGCCACGGCCAACGCCATGCCCACCAATGACGGCAGCAAGCGGCTGTCCGCCAGACGACCGCAATCACACCAATCACCGAAACTGCCCAGAAGGTCGAGCGCCAACCGGCGTATTGCCCAAGCGCCGTGCCCAAAGGCACCCCGAGCACGTTGGCCAGCGTCAGGCCGGTGAACATCATGGCAATCGCCTGCGCCCGTTTGTTTGGTGCCACCAGCCCGGCGGCGACCACCGAGCCGATGCCGAAGAACGCGCCGTGGCACAGCGCGGTGATCACCCGGGCGGCCATCAAGGTCGTGTAGTTCGGCGCCAGAGCGCAGAGGATATTGCCGAGGATGAACATCAAGGTATGCGCAGGGTCTCTGTCTGTAGTCTTGACGCTCTGATCAGGCATACGCATGCCGGCTACCTTCTCCGTGGGAGTGGGCAGCAGCAGAATTGGAATAGGTATGTGGGCTGGTGTTGATCGGCATGCTGGTCATGAAGTTTTAAACCATGGAACTCTGAATAGGAATCTGCAATGACTGTCGCGTTCTGGTGTGTGTTGATCGCCATTTTTCTTCCGTATCTGTGCGCCAGTGTTGCCAAGTACAGTGGCGGCAAGTTCGGGCTGCGGGAGAACCATGATCCGCGGGCCTTCCTCGAAACCCTGGAGGGGGTCGCCAGGCGCGCTCATTGCGCACAGTTGAACAGCTTTGAAGTGACCCCGGCGTTTGCCGCAGGGGTGATCATTGCGTACATCGTCGACAACGCCGAGCTGGTGACCATCGACGTGTTGGCGGTGCTGTTCATTACCAGTCGTTTGCTCTACATCATCTGCTACCTGGCGGACTGGGCGATATTGCGTTCGCTGGTGTGGTTTTTGGGTTTGGCGCTCATTGCCAGTTTCTTTTTTGTGTCGATTTGAGGGCGAGCGCTCGGGTCGAGGAAATTGTCGTTTGTGTGGGAGCGTGGCTTGCCCGCAAAGGGGACGTCTCGGTTTACTTCTGACCGATGACATCCGGGACTTTGGGCAACGCCGCGCCTTTGGGCCACAACATCCAGATCTGCCCCTGCTGTTTCATGTCTCCCGCCAATTGCCCTGCCGCATCGCCAGTGCCCCAGAACAGGTCCGCACGAACTTCGCCGGCAATGGCGCCGCCCGTGTCCTGAGCGGCCACCGGACGCACCAGCCCGGTACCGTCAGGGCGGGTGGTCGATAGCCACAACAGGCTGCCCAATGGAATAACCTTGCGGTCCACTGCGACGCTGTAGCCAGCGGTCAGCGGGACGTTGAGCGAGCCGCGTGGGCCTTCGTTGCTGTCGGGGTTGCGATTGAAGAATACATAGCTGGGGTTGCTGCCGAGTAACTCGGGTATCCGTGTTGGATTCGCCTTGGCCCAGGCACTGATGGTGCCCATGGTCACGTCTTCTTTTTTCAGTTCGCCCTGGTCTACCAGCCAGCGACCGATTGGCCGATACGGGTGACCGTTCTGATCGGCATAACCGATGCGCAATTGACGACCATCTTCCAGTTGAATACGGCCTGAGCCCTGGATCTGTAGAAACTGCAGGTTCATCGGATCGGTCAGCCAGGCAATGACCGGCGCCTTGACGCCTTTGGCATCAATCGCAGCAGCGTCGTCATAAGGCTTGAGTACCCGGCCTTCGAGTCGGCCGCGCAGGCGCTTGCCTTTGAGCTCTGGATAAATACTGTCGAGCGCTACGATGATCATGTCGTCGGGCACGCCGTACACCGGGATGCTGGCTTCCTTGGTCTGAGTCAGGCTGCCTGGGTAGACCGGTTCGTAATAGCCGGTGATCAATCCGTTGGGGTTGTCATTGGCGGCACGCAGGCCGTAGACGTCGAGGTTCTGTTTGAGGAAGCCGCGGATGTCGTTGGCGGTTGGCGGCACCTTGGCGGAAGCCGCACAGGTCGAGCCCCAGACCGGGTCGGTCTTGAGTCGGGTGCAGGCGCTGCGCCACGAGCCGAAACCGGCGACAAGGTCGTTGTCGGACACTGCCGGAAGTGCTTCCCAAGTGGCGCTGGAGTAGGTCGCCAGTGCATGGGTTTTCGGTTTGCTGCTGTCGCCACCGGTGCAGCCGGCGAGCAGGGCGACCATTGGCAGGGTCCAGGCCAGGCTTCGACGCCAGGCCTTGAAATTGCTGTTCATTGGGTACTTCCTTTGCCGGTTGTCCAAGCGCTTGAAGCGTTCAAACAACCCGTATTGTTAATAGGGCTATTGGTCTTTGCGGATGACGCGAGGATACTGGCCGCCGTTTCCCGTGACCTGAAGCCACCATGACTCTCAAAAGACTTTCTATTGTATTGCTGGCCTGCCTGGCACTGTCCGCCTGTGGGGGCGTTGATCCGAATTCGCCGCTGGGTCAACGCAAGGCAATCTTCAAGCAAATGCTCAAGGCCAGCGAAGACCTGGGCGGCATGTTGCGCGGGCGTATTCCCTTCGACGGGCCACGTTTTGCCGAGGGCGCGGTGAAGCTGGACAGCTTGTCCCATGAGCCGTGGAAGCATTTTCCGCAGGTCAGGGAAGAAGATCGCAGCAGCGCCAAGGACGATGTCTGGCAGCAACAGGCACGTTTTCAGGAGCTGGCCCGCGCGCTGGAAGGCGCCACCGGTGAGCTGGTGATCGCCAGTAAGGTTCAGCCCTACAAGGCCAGTAACCTGGGGCCGGCGGTGCAGAAAGTCGAAGACGCCTGTAGCGCGTGCCATAAACAGTTTCGTGATCATTGACTCCAAAGCTTGATAGATAACCTTGTGGCGAGGGAGCTTGCTCCCGCTGGGCTGCGAAGCGGCCCTAAAACCTGTCACCGGGTTCTGGCGGGAAAAACGTATTTAACCGGATTACGAACGCTTCGCGTCCGAGCGGGAGCAAGCTCCCTCGCCACAAAAGCCCCTTCGCCATAGCTGGCACCGTTTCGCCCAGTCTTACTTATCCAGCTCATCCAGCGCGTCCTGCAGTTCTTTGCGGGACTTGGCCAGTTTGTCTTTGAGTTTGTTGATCTTCTCCGAGTCGCCCTTTTTCATGGCTTTCTCGAGGTCGGTCTGGCGGCGGCTGACTTCGTGTTTGGCATCGAGCACCTTGTTTTCCCGTTCTTTCTTCAAGGTCGCGTCGGTGCAATGGGTTGTAACTTCGCTCAGGGCTTTTTCCAGGTCTGCCTGCTGATCACTGTTGCCATCGACCTTGGCCTGTTCGATCCGGGTGCCGAGGTCCTGACGTTTAGCTGCACAGCCGGTGAGCTCAGGGATTTCTTCAGCAGCCAGCAGCGGGGCTGCCAGCAGGCTGCAAGCTGCGAATAGCGCGAGCGGTGACAAAAACTTCATAAAGGCTCCGTGAAAAAGATCGCTATCAGATCGGCATGCAGATGCGCCGTTGGAGTCCATCTGCACCTTTCGGGGTCAAAACTGCCGGGCGTACTGACGGCTAGAAACCATCAATCCCGGCAGCGCGTAATTCTTCACTCAAGGCCAGCACCTGCGGGTCGCGGAAAAACGCGCTCAATTGCGCGGCGAGTCCCGGGCCGATCCCGGCTTCGGCTTGCCATTGTTCGGTGCTTCTTGCCGCCAACGTCTGCCATGGACCTGTGATGTTGGCGTCACCTGTCGGCGGAAGGCCCAAGGCTTTCAACCAGAGTTCAAAGGGGCGTTGCCTGGCGTCGTGCAAACTGCCGAGCAGGCGGGCGCTGCTGCGCTCGCCGAAGCCGTCAATGTTAGCAAGCTCTTGCGCATCAAGGGTCAACCAATCGAGCAGGCTATTGATGCGTCCGGCGCTGATCAGTTTTTCCCATGTGCCGGGGCCAATGTGTTGCAACGCCAGCCCCTGTTTGCCACTGAGCCAGGTCAAGCGTGCGAGGAACTGGCTTTCACACCCCGTTACAGGTTGCCAGCAACTCAGGTGATGAAAGTCCTCCGCCCGCGGTGCGACCACCTCCGGGCGATCGGCACTGCGCAAAACTACGCTGTCGAGGCGGGGAATGGTCAAGCCCGCCAGGCTGATCGCGACTTGATCGCCGGGGCGAATATCCAGGGTCTGCCAACGTTTCAGGGAGCCGACGCTCACCTGCTTGACCTGCCGGTCATCGAGGGTAAACGGTTTGAGCTGCAGTACGGGGGTTATTCGCCCGGTGCGGCCAATATTGAATTTTACGCCGCGCACTTGCGCCAGTGCCTGGGCGAAGGGGTATTTCCAGGCGACGATCCAATAGGGGGCTTTTACCTGCCAGCGCTGCGCGGGTGGGCGCTGGCTCTGACGCAGCACCAGGCCGTCGCTGGCAAACGGCAGGGGCGAGCGATACCAGTGGTCGCGCCATCGTTCGGCATCGGCGAAGTTGCTGATGGGTTGGCTGTATTGCGCGCTGTGGGTAAAACCCAGCGCCTTCAGGCCTGCCGACCGTTCGGGCAAGGTAGCCGGGCCTTGCGGCCAATCCCAGACAAACAGCCCGATACCACTAGCGTCGACGGCACTGAGCTCTTTGCGAGCCATCAACCGGGCAACATTGCTGCGGGCGTTGAGGCTACCGGCCGTGGCCTGGATATGGTCGGTGAGGTGCCAATAGAGTTCGCCTTGAAGCAGCAAATCCAGAGGTTGCGGCAGTTGCGCAGGGATGGCGCCGATCTTGCGCGCCGAGGCGGTCCAGTCTTGCCCGCGCACGCCATCGCCGCGACTGATCACCCGCTCCAGTTGGCCTTGACGGTAGATCAGCGTGACTGCCACACCATCGACTTTCGGTTGCACCCAGACGTCGTCGCGGCCTTTGAGCCAGGCCTCTACGGCACGTCCATCGGCGAGTTTTCCGAGGCCGGTCTGGGGGATGGGGTGGGCAATCGGACCCCCAGCCGTGCGCAGGGGATTGTCCGATTGTCCCTTGATGCTCGCAAAGCACTCGCGCCATTGGCTGAGCAGGGCGCGGGATTGATCGTAAAGTTCGTCGGCAACCAGAGAGCGACCTTGTCGGTGATAGCTGTCGTCCCAGCGATTGAGCTGTTGTTGCAGTTGAGTGATTTCGTCCTTGGCGCGGCTGGACGACCAGTCGGGGCAGGTGTTCGCGTTGGCGTTCAGGAAATAGAGAGCCAGCCATAAACCGACGGACAGGCGTGCAGAGAGGAGCATCGCAGCATCCTTGCTCGGGTGGGATGCTTAAGGCTATATCAGCTGCGACGATGCAATCAGGCTGGTATTTTGCCGGGTGTGTCGGCTGGTAGATATCGAAACGGGTTGAAATAATTGCCGGCTGTCAGGTCGTATTCGCGGGCAAGTCGGATCGCCGCACCGCCGCTCCCACAGGACCATAAAAAGCCCCGCAGGGCGAACCATGCGGGGCTTTGGATGCAGCCGAAGAGCGCTTAGAAACCGGCAGCAGCGCGCAGGGCGTCGGCGCGGTCGGTTTTTTCCCAGGTGAACGTGGTGAAGGTGTCGTTGCCGACAGTCTTCACTTGCGGCGTACGACCGAAGTGGCCGTAGGCTGCGGTTTCCTGGTACATCGGGTGCAGCAGGTCGAGCATGGTGGTGATCGCGTATGGACGCAGGTCGAACACTTCGCGGACCAGGTTGATGATCTTCTCATCGCTGATCTTGCCGGTGCCGAAGGTGTTCAACGAGATCGAAGTCGGCTGAGCGACGCCGATGGCGTAGGAAACCTGAATCTCGCAGCGCTCGGCCAGGCCGGCAGCGACGATGTTCTTGGCCACGTAACGACCGGCGTAGGCGGCGGAACGGTCAACCTTCGATGGATCTTTACCGGAGAACGCGCCACCACCGTGACGGGCCATGCCGCCGTAGGTGTCGACGATGATCTTGCGACCGGTCAGGCCGCAGTCGCCCACCGGGCCACCGATGATGAACTGGCCGGTCGGGTTGATGTGGAACTGGGTGTCTTTGTGCAGCAGTTCGGCTGGCAGCACGTGCTTGACGATCAGTTCCATCACGCCTTCGCGCAAGTCTTTGTAGGACACTTCAGGGCTGTGCTGGGTCGACAGTACAACAGCGTCGATACCGACAACCTTGCCGCCTTCGTAACGGCAAGTCACTTGCGACTTGGCGTCCGGGCGCAGCCAAGGCAGCAGGCCGGATTTACGGGCTTCAGCCTGACGTTGAACCAACTGGTGCGAGAAGGTGATCGGTGCTGGCATCAGCACCTCGGTTTCGTTGCTGGCGTAGCCGAACATCAGGCCCTGGTCGCCGGCGCCCTGGTCTTCAGGCTTGGCACGATCAACGCCTTGGTTGATGTCGGGGGACTGCTTGCCGATGATGTTCATCACGCCGCAGGTCGCACCATCGAAGCCGACATTGGAGCTGTTGTAGCCGATGTCGAGAATCACGTTACGGACGATGTCTTCCAGATCGACCCAGGCCGACGTGGTGACTTCACCTGCGATGATTGCCACGCCGGTTTTCACCAGAGTCTCGCACGCCACACGGGCGAACTTGTCTTCAGCAATGATGGCGTCCAGCACCGCATCAGAAATCTGGTCGGCGATTTTGTCCGGATGCCCTTCAGACACGGACTCGGAGGTGAAAAGGGAGTATTCGCTCATCTCGATGTTTCCTGAATTTGCCGATGGTGAATGTCGCCAGCCGGCCGCTGAAAGTGGCGGACCTGGATCTGGAAACCATTACGTAAGCCTACATAGAGGCTTTCCCCGGGAACGAGTCCCGCAGCGGTGGCCCAACGGGCCAGATCGTCCTGTTCAAAACCCAACCAAAGATCACCGCAGGCCTCCTTGGCCCAACTTTGATTGTGGCTACACAACTCTGTCACTAACAGGCTACCGCCTGGTTGCAGCAAATTGGCCATGTGCTTGAGCGCATCGGCCGGTGCGGCGAAATGGTGCAGCACCATGTTCAGTACCACGCAATCGGCCTGAAGGCTCACGCCATTCAATGCATCGGCCAGTTGCAGGCTGACGTTAGCCAGCGATTCGCGTTCACAGACCTGGCGCGCCAGTTCGAGCATCGCCGGGCTGTTGTCCAGCGCCGTGACCTGGCTGAAACGTTGCGCCAGTTCCGGCAGAAAGCCGCCGTCGCCGGGGCCGACTTCAATGGCCGTGGCGGCGCTGTCGAAACTCAGCTTGTCGAGCAGCGCCAGCACGCTTTCGCGGTACTGCGCCAGGCCGGCGATCAAGTCTTGCTGGGCGCGAAATTTCTCCGCGACTCGTGAGAAGAAGTCCTGGCTGGCCGCGGCTCGTTGCCCATGGACCTGACCGATCCGCGACCGCACATCGGCAGGCAGGGTCAGGTTATCCACTTCATCGAGCAGGGCTGCGTGCAGCTTGCCGCCCAACAAGTCGGTGTGGGGCAGGGCGCGCCGATAGAAAATGGCGTTGCCTTCGCGGCGGGTCGCCACCAGATCAGCCTGGGCCAGCACCTTCAAATGGTGGCTCATGCCTGATTGGCCGATGGCGAAGATCTGCGCCAATTCCAGCACGCCGAACGAATCGTTGGCCAGCGCGCGCAATACATTCAGCCGTAACGGATCGCCGCCGGCTTTGCACAGGGCAGCCAGCTCATCGGATTCGTCATGGCGAATGGAGGGCACGCGTAGGTTCATAGGGCAGGCAGTCTAGTGAGGGTCCGAAATCCTCGCAAGAGCAATATCAAAAAGTTTTGATATTGCTCGATAAGTGGCACTTCCCGGGCTGGCTTCACTCTACAGACTCACAGCGGAATGGTTTCACCAGGAGATTGGGCGTTTATCCACAGGAAAAAGTCGCTTGAGTGACTATCTGTCATTGCCCCGAGACCCGTGGGTGAGGGAAAATGCTCGCCTTTTTTCCGTTTCGTTTTATTCAGCCCCAGGAGATCAGCGATGCCCAGCCGTCGTGAGCGTGCCAACGCCATTCGTGCCCTCAGCATGGATGCCGTGCAAAAAGCCAACAGCGGCCATCCCGGTGCCCCTATGGGTATGGCGGATATCGCCGAAGTACTTTGGCGTGACTACCTCAAGCACAACCCGAGCAATCCATCGTTCGCCGACCGTGACCGCTTCATCATGTCCAACGGTCACGGCTCGATGTTGATCTACTCGTTGCTGCACCTGACCGGCTACGACCTGTCGATCGATGACCTGAAAAACTTCCGCCAACTGCACAGCCGCACCCCGGGCCACCCGGAATACGGCTACACCCCGGGCGTGGAAACCACCACCGGCCCGCTGGGTCAGGGTCTGGCCAACGCGGTCGGTTTCGCCCTGGCAGAAAAAGTCCTGGCGGCGCAGTTCAACCGTCCCGGCCACAACGTTGTCGACCACCACACCTATGTGTTCCTGGGTGATGGCTGCATGATGGAAGGCATTTCCCACGAAGTCAGCTCCCTGGCCGGTACCTTGGGCCTGGGCAAACTGATCGCCTTCTACGATGACAACGGCATCTCCATCGACGGTGAAGTCGAAGGCTGGTTCACCGACGACACGCCGAAGCGTTTCGAATCCTACAACTGGCAAGTGATCCGCAACGTCGACGGTCACGACCCGGAAGAAATCAAGATCGCCATCGAAACAGCGCGCAAAAGCGCGCAACCGACGCTGATCTGCTGCAAAACCACCATCGGTTTCGGTTCGCCGAACAAGCAAGGCAAGGAAGACTGCCACGGCGCCCCGTTGGGTGATGCGGAAATCGCCCTGACCCGCGCTGCATTGAAGTGGAACCACGGCCCGTTCGAAATCCCGGCTGACATCTATGCCGAGTGGGACGCCAAGGAAACCGGCGCTGCCGCCGAAGCCGAGTGGGACCAGCGTTTCGCGGCATACTCTGCTGAGTTCCCGGAACTGGCCAACGAATTGATCCGTCGTCTGAGCGGCGAACTGCCGGCTGACTTCTCCGAGAAGGCTGCGGCCTACATCGCTGAAGTGGCGGCCAAAGGCGAAACCATCGCCAGCCGTAAAGCCAGCCAGAATGCATTGAATGCTTATGGCCCGCTGCTGCCGGAACTGCTGGGCGGCTCCGCTGACCTCGCCGGTTCCAACCTGACCCTGTGGAAAGGCTGCAAAGGCGTCAACGCTGAAGATGCCAGCGGCAACTACATGTATTACGGCGTTCGCGAGTTCGGTATGAGCGCGATCATGAACGGCGTGACCCTGCACGGCGGTCTGGTGCCTTACGGCGCGACCTTCCTGATGTTCATGGAATACGCCCGCAACGCCGTGCGCATGTCGGCGTTGATGAAGAAACGCGTGATCTACGTCTACACCCACGACTCCATCGGTCTGGGCGAAGACGGCCCGACTCACCAGCCGATCGAGCAACTGACCAGCCTGCGCAGCACGCCGAACCTCGACACCTGGCGTCCAGCCGATGCCGTTGAATCGGCAGTGGCCTGGAAATGCGCGCTGGAGCGTGACGACGGTCCGTCGGCACTGATCTTCTCCCGTCAGAACCTGCAGCACCAAACCCGTAACGCCGTGCAGATCGAGTGCATCAACCGTGGTGGCTACGTGCTCAAGGACTGTGCAGGCGAGCCTGAGCTGATCCTGATCGCCACCGGTTCGGAAGTTGGCCTGGCAGTTCAGGCCTTCGACAAACTGACTGAACAAGGCCGCAAGGTGCGCGTGGTTTCCATGCCATGCACCAGCGTCTTCGATGCTCAGGATGCCGGCTACAAGCAAGCCGTTCTACCGTTGCAGGTCAGCGCCCGGATCGCCATCGAAGCCGCTCACGTGGACTACTGGTACAAATACGTGGGCCTGGAAGGTCGCGTGATCGGCATGACCACCTACGGCGAGTCGGCACCTGCGTCTGCCTTGTTCGAAGAGTTCGGTTTCACCCTGGAAAACATCCTGGGTCAGGCTGAAGAGCTGTTGGAAGACTAAGTCCGGAAGTCGGGTTGTCCGCGCGGGCCCTTTCGCGGGCAAGCCCGCTCCCACAGGGAACACATTTCTCCTGTGGGAGCGGGCTTGCCCGCGAAGGCGTCGTATCAGATGACTACATTCCCAAGCCTCATCGAGAACCCCATGCCTCAACCGCGTCCCTACAAAGTTGCACTCAACGGCTACGGCCGGATTGGTCGTTGCGTCTTGCGTGCCTTGTTCGAGCGAGGGGCGGCTGCCGGGTTTGAAATTGTTGCGATCAACGATCTGGCCGACATGGCCAGCATTGAATACCTGACACGCTTTGACTCCACCCACGGGCGTTTTCCCGGTGAGGTGAGGGTCGACGGCGATTGTCTGCATATTAATGGCGACTGCGTGAAGGTCCTGCGCAGTGCCACCCCCGAAGGTATCGACTGGGCCGCGCTCGGTGTCGATCTGGTGCTCGAGTGTTCCGGCGCCTACCACACCCGTGAAGACGGTCAGCGTTTCCTGGACGCCGGGGCGCCGCGGGTGCTGTTCTCCCAGCCGATGGCCAGCGAGGCGGATGTCGACGCCACCATCGTCTTCGGCGTGAATCAGGATTGCCTGACCGGCGACGAGTTGCTGGTGTCCAACGCCTCCTGTACCACCAACTGTGGCGTGCCGCTGTTGCGTTTGCTGGATCAGGCCATTGGTCTGGAATACGTGTCGATCACGACCATTCACTCGGCAATGAACGACCAGCCGGTGATCGACGCCTATCACCACGAAGACCTGCGCCGCACCCGTTCGGCGTTTCAGTCGGTGATTCCGGTGTCCACTGGTCTGGCGCGCGGCATCGAACGGCTATTGCCGGAACTTGCCGGGCGAATTCAGGCCAAAGCAGTGCGAGTGCCGACGGTTAACGTGTCTTGCCTGGATATCACCATGCAAACCGTCAGTGATACCGACGCCACCGAGGTCAACCGGATTCTGCGCGAGGCTGCCACCCGCGGCCCGCTCAAAGGCCTTCTGGCTTATACCGAGTTGCCTCACGCCAGTTGTGATTTCAATCATGACCCTCATTCGGCGATTGTCGATGCCAGTCAGACCCGCGTTTCCGGCCCTCGGTTGGTGAACGTCCTGGCCTGGTTCGACAATGAATGGGGTTTTGCCAACCGCATGCTCGACGTTGCAGAGCATTATCTGCAAGTCGTCCACCAAAAACCGTAAACCAGGAATTGCGACCCATGACCGTGTTGAAGATGACCGACCTCGATCTGCAAGGTAAGCGCGTACTGATCCGCGAAGACCTCAACGTCCCAGTCAAGGACGGTGTTGTCACCAGCGATGCGCGAATCCTGGCTTCGCTGCCGACCATCAAGCTGGCCCTGGAAAAAGGCGCGGCAGTAATGGTCTGCTCGCATCTGGGCCGTCCGACCGAAGGCGAATTCTCGGCCGAGAATAGCCTCAAGCCGGTTGCCGATTACCTGAGCAAGGCCTTGGGCCGCGAAGTGCCGCTGGTGTCCGATTACCTCGCTGGCGTCGACGTCAAAGCCGGCGACATCGTGCTGTTCGAGAACGTGCGCTTCAACAAAGGCGAGAAAAAGAACGCCGACGAACTGGCCCGGCAATACGCAGCCCTGTGCGACGTGTTCGTAATGGACGCCTTCGGCACCGCTCACCGCGCTGAAGGCTCGACCCACGGCGTGGCCAAGTTCGCCAAAGTCGCCGCCGCAGGCCCGCTACTGGCTGCCGAACTGGACGCACTGGGCAAAGCCCTCGGCGCCCCGGCCCAGCCAATGGCCGCCATCGTTGCCGGTTCCAAGGTTTCGACCAAACTCGACGTGCTCAACAGCCTGAGCCAGATCTGCAACCAGCTGATCGTTGGCGGCGGCATTGCCAACACCTTCCTCGCTGCGGCCGGTCACCCGGTCGGCAAGTCGCTGTACGAGCCGGACCTGCTGGACACCGCCCGCGCCATCGCCGCTAAAGTCAGCGTGCCATTGCCGGTTGACGTCGTGGTTGCCAAGGAATTCGCGGAAAGCGCTGTTGCCACCGTCAAGCTGATCGCCGACGTGGCCGCTGACGACATGATTCTGGACATCGGTCCGCAAACCGCTGCGCACTTCGCTGAACTGCTGAAATCGTCGAAGACCATTCTGTGGAACGGTCCGGTCGGCGTTTTTGAATTCGACCAGTTCGGTAATGGCACCAAAACCCTGGCCAAGGCTATCGCCGAAAGCTCGGCGTTCTCCATTGCCGGTGGTGGCGACACTCTGGCGGCCATCGATAAATATGGCGTTGCCGAGCAAATCTCCTACATTTCTACTGGCGGTGGCGCGTTCCTCGAATTCGTCGAGGGCAAGGTGCTACCGGCCGTTGAAGTGCTGGAAAGCCGCGCGAAAGCCTAAAGGTTGATCTGGCCGGAAAAAGGAACATTCACATGGTCAAGATGTTACCGCTGTTGATCGTCGCGGGTTTGCTGGCCGGTTGTGCCAGCGCACCGCAGGCCAGGCCTGCACCTGGAGCGATCGAGCCGCAAGACGGCTGCGATCAAGCCGATTGGCAAGCCGAAACTGCTCCGGTGATCAACAAGCGTTCGGGGCCGGAGGGTCTGGACAAGTACGAGACTCCTGCCAAGGCCAAGGAACATGGTTGTCCTTGACGGGTCAGATCAGTAACCCGCTGCAGATCGAAGGCTCTCAGGATTTCTGCAATACCGAATTGGCAGCCAGGGCTTACCCCCAATCTGCAATAACTTGAATAGCAGCCGCCGCTACGGCAGGCTTGCACGATTAACGACCCTCAACCGGGAGATACACACACAATGGCACTTATCAGCATGCGCCAGATGCTGGACCACGCAGCCGAATACGGCTACGGCGTTCCAGCCTTCAACGTCAACAACCTTGAACAGATGCGCGCCATCATGGAAGCCGCTGACAAGACTGACTCCCCGGTGATCGTCCAGGCTAGCGCCGGTGCGCGCAAATACGCCGGTGCGCCGTTCCTGCGCCACCTGATCCTGGCCGCGATCGAAGAATTCCCGCACATCCCGGTGTGCATGCACCAGGACCACGGCACCAGCCCTGACGTCTGCCAGCGTTCGATCCAGCTGGGCTTCAGCTCGGTGATGATGGACGGCTCCCTCGGCGAAGACGGCAAGACCCCAACCGACTACGACTACAACGTCCGTGTGACCCAACAAACCGTGGCCCTGGCTCACGCCTGCGGCGTTTCGGTAGAAGGCGAGCTGGGCTGCCTGGGTTCGCTGGAAACCGGCATGGCCGGTGAAGAAGACGGCATCGGCGCAGAAGGCGTGCTCGATCACAGCCAAATGCTCACCGATCCGGAAGAAGCCGCTGACTTCGTCAAGCGCACTCAGGTCGACGCCCTGGCCATCGCCATCGGCACCAGCCACGGCGCTTACAAGTTCACCAAGCCACCTACCGGCGACGTGCTGGCCATCGACCGCATCAAAGAAATCCACAAACGCATCCCGAACACCCACCTGGTGATGCACGGCTCTTCTTCGGTTCCGCAAGAGTGGCTGGCGATCATCAACCAGTACGGCGGCGACATCAAAGAAACCTACGGCGTACCGGTTGAAGAAATCGTCGAAGGCATCAAACACGGCGTGCGCAAGGTCAACATCGACACCGACCTGCGCCTGGCGTCCACCGGCGCGATGCGTCGTCTGATGGCCACCAACCCGAGCGAGTTCGACCCGCGCAAGTTCTTCGGCGCGACCGTGACTGCGATGCGTGATGTGTGTATCGCGCGTTATGAGCAGTTTGGTACTGCGGGCAATGCTTCGAAGATCAAGCCGATCTCGTTGGAAGCGATGTACCAGCGTTACCTCAAAGGTGAGTTGAACGCCAAGGTTAACTAAACCTGAGCGTTAAACAGCGTTAATAAAAAACCCGCAGAGATGCGGGTTTTTTGTGGGCGCGGTAGGTGATCGTTCCCACGCTCCTGCGTGGGAATGCCTCACTGGACGCTCTGCGTCCGCTTCGGCAGTGACGCGGAGCGTCACGGGCTGCATTCCCACGCAGAGCGTGGGAACGATCGGACGATCAAGCAGGCGCCATCAATTATTGTGATCAATATCCAGCCTGGAAAACGTCGCTTTCCCGCCTTCGCTGGAGTAGCCGGTGTTGTCCTGCACATAGACCCCGGCCTTGAAGTACAGCGGTTTTTCGCCCCAGGTAGCGCTGATCTGGGTGTTCCATTTATAGCCGGCGGCGCTGACGCCGAGGGCACCGCCGCGGCTGAGGTGGATCAGGTAGGAGAACTCATGATCGAGTGGCACCCCCGTGGCGATGGTGATGACCCGGGACGTGTCGTCATAGGGGTGCATGCGAACCTTGGCGACGATGTTGCCCTTCTGCGTGCTGGTGCTGTATTGGTACTCGACTTTCACCATTGGCTTGGTGCTGTTGTAGGCGTGGATCTGGCCGATGACGATTTTGCCCGAGGACGGCACCTGGTTCACTGCCAGGGTGGCGTACAGCAGGTTATCGGCTTCGGAGTAGGTCCAGTTGTGCAAGGTGCCGTTGGAGTAGGTTTCGCGCAGTTCAGTGCGGGGGTAGCTGGCATTTGCGGTGCGAGAGCCGGTTACAGGGGTCCAGAAAAACAGCGTGCCGGATTCTGAATTGAAGTACTGATCCTTGAAACCATCCACCAGTCTGGGGGTGTTGATGGTCGCCGGAGGGCTGCCGACGGGAACGCTCAGGTTCCAGGTTGCCAGATCGATCATATTCAAACCTTCTACGAATTCATGCTGCACGCGAGTAGCCAGAGGCTTTAGCTCGCGCTTTAGAGGGCGGTACTTATAAGCGCAGAATAGTCCTTTGTTAAGCCCTTATGGCGAAGAGTTGACGTCAGTCTTCTGGCGAAATGCCATCCTTCCCGGTTTGCGGGGGCTGTGGGACTTACCGTTAGTCGGGTGCCTGAAAGTTTGGCCAATGATGGCGTGATGACACCTACTGCTTTAGTGGATCCCGGTCTAGAGTGAGGTCTCAGTATTTGTCCGGTTTCCCTCGGTTACCGGCATGACCTCCCGACAAGAGAAGCAGCATGGAATGCGTGCAACCCAAGCCAGGTGAAGGCCGCTCGGTTCTTTTGATAGTTGATGACTATCCCGAAAATTTGATCAGCATGCGTGCGTTGTTGCAGCGACAGGACTGGCAGGTAATGACTGCCGCCTCCGGGTTCGAAGCACTGGACTTGTTACTCGAACATGAAGTCGACCTGGTGCTGCTGGATGTGCAGATGCCGGGCATGGATGGCTTTGAAGTGGCGCGCTTGATGCGCGGCAGCCAGCGTACTAGCCTGACCCCGATCATTTTCCTCACCGCCAACGAGCAGTCCCAGGACGCCGTGATCAAGGGCTATGCCAGTGGTGCGGTGGACTACCTGTTCAAACCGTTCGACCCGCAGATTCTCAAACCGAAAGTCCAGGCATTGCTGGAGCATCAGCGCAATCGCCGGGCCCTGCAGCGCCTGAGTCATGATCTGGAGGCGGCGCGGGCGTTCAACGCCTCGGTGCTGGACAATGCGGCTGAAGGGATTCTGGTGGTGAATGAGGGCGGGTCTATTCGCTTTGCCAATCCGGCGATTTCGCGGTTGCTCAATGCCACAGTGACAGAGTTGCAGGGCGCGGAATTCGTGAGTTTTCTGCAGAGCCCCCATGTGCCCAGTTGGCTCGATTCAGAGCTTTATATGAGTTATCGCCGCGGTGAAACCTGGCGCCTGCACGACGCGATACTGCGCACGGCTCCCGGCCAGCAAGTGCCCGTGGCGCTGTCGTGTGCGCCGTTGCCGGCCGAGCAGAAAGCCATGGTGGTGACGGTGCTGGACATGTCGGTGGTGCGCCATCTGCATCAGCAGCTGGAGTTCCAGGCGGTCACTGACCCCTTGACCGGGTTGCTCAATCGTCGCGGCTTTTACCAGACCGTGGAAAACCTCCTGCTGCGCAGCGATCGTTCGAACACCACGCCGGTGTTGCTGTATCTGGATCTCGACGGTTTCAAGCGGGTCAATGATTCCCTGGGGCACGATGCCGGGGATCGGGTGCTGCGCTGGGTGTCCGAGCAGTTGAAGGCGTGCTTGCGGCCCTTCGACATTCTGGCGCGTATGGGCGGCGATGAGTTCACTGCGCTGCTGGATCTGGAGTTCCCCGAACAGGCGGCGAAAATAGCGGAGAAACTCATTGAGCGGGTGTCGATCTGTCAGCAAATCGAGGGCATGGACATGGCGCTGGGGGCGAGTATCGGCATCGCCACTTACCCGGATTGCGGCTCCAATCTCGACGGCTTGTTGCGGGCGGCCGATATTGCCATGTATGAGGCCAAGCGCGCGGGGCGCCAGCAGTATCGGTTTTACGATCATGAGATGAATGGTCGCGCGCGTTCGCGTTTGATGCTCGAAGACAGTGTGCGCTCGGCGATCGAGAGCAAGGACTTCAGCATGGTGTATCAGCCTCAGGTGGCGATAGCCGATGGTCGCTTGCGCGGCTTCGAAGCCTTGCTGCGCTGGCAGCATCCGAGTGTCGGTGACGTGCCGCCGGGATTGTTTTTGCCGCTGCTGGAAGAGGCGCGATTGATCAGTCGCCTGGGCAGTTGGATCTATCAACAAAGCGCCGCTCAGCGGCGTGCCTGGAGGAGCATATTTGCGCAAGACCTGGTGCTCTGCGTGAGCCTGAGCAATACCCAGTTCGGCATGCCCAATCTGGTCACCGAGATACGCCAGGTGCTTGAACGTCATGACTTGCGGCCGCAACAGCTGGAAGTGGAAGTGACCGAGGATGCCTTGATGAAAAACCTCGACGAGTCACGCAAACAGTTACGCCTGTTGCGCAATCTCGGGGTGCGGGTCGCGCTCGACGATTTTGGTTCGGGCAATTGCTCCCTGGCTCACCTGCGCGACCTTGAGCTTGATACCCTCAAGCTCGATCGGCAGCTGATCGCTCGTTTGCTCGATTCACCGCGCGATGCAGCGATGGCCCGCAGCATTATCGATCTGTGCAAACAGTTCGGTTTGCTGGTGATCGCCGAAGGTGTGGAGACCCTTGAGCAATATCAGTGGTTGCAAGCCCATGGCTGTGAGTATGCGCAGGGCTATCTGGTGGCGCATCCGCTGATGGCCAGCGAGGCCAGTCGATTTACGCAGTCGTTTGACTGGAGCGCGTTGGGGGGCTGAATTCGTTACACTGGAGATCTTTCGTGACTGTATTGCCGCCCCCATGACCGCGCTGAAATACCTCCAGGCTTATCCCGCCGCATTGCAGGAACAGGTGCGCCAGCTGATCGCGCAAGATCGGCTGGGCGACTACCTGAGTCAGCGTTATCCACATAAACATGCGGTGCAGAGCGATAAGGCGTTGTATGGCTATGCCCTGGCCCTGAAGCAGGAACATCTGCGTAACGCGCCGACCATCGATAAAGTGCTGTTCGATAACCGTCTGGATTTGACTCATCGCGCCCTCGGTCTGCATACGGCGATTTCCCGGGTGCAGGGTGGCAAGCTCAAGGCCAAGAAGGAGATCCGCATCGCGTCTTTGTTCAAGGATGCGGCACCGGAGTTTCTGCGCATGATCGTGGTGCATGAACTGGCACACTTCAAAGAGTCCGACCATAACAAGGCGTTCTATCAGCTCTGCGAGCACATGCTGCCGGGCTATCACCAATTGGAATTCGACCTGCGGATCTACCTGACGTACCGGGATATGCAGGGCAAGGCCGTCGTGGCCCCGTAGCGGTTCCTGACAAGGAGTTTGTGAATGGACGTGAGCAAGACCAAGAGCAGCTTTTATCGGCGCCTGTACGTGGCTTACCTGATCGATAGCCAGCTGGCCAGCAGCGTTCCGGCGCTCACCGAAGTCACCGGCATGCCCCGACGCACAGCCCAGGACACCATCGCGGCGCTGGCGGATCTGGATATCGTCTGTGAGTTCGAGCAACAGGATGGTGCGCGCAACCATGCCGGGCGTTATCGGATTCACAGTTGGGGGGCGATCGATAAAGACTGGATTACGCAGCATCTGGGGCAGATAAAGGCGGTTTTGGGGTATCCCTGAACACTGATCGTTCCCACGCTCCTGCGTGGGAATGCATCCCGTGACGCTCTGCGTCACATCCAAAGCAGACGCAGAGCGTCCAAGGCTGCATTACCACGCAGAGCGTGGGAACGATCGGGTTCACGATCTACGCATGCCGATATGCGGAATATCATCTTCCAGATACTCCTCACCCGCCACGACAAAGCCATATCGCTCGTAATAGCCCTGCAAATGCGCCTGGGCGGACAAATAGATCGGCACTTCGGGCCAATGCTTTTCAGCCTGCTTCAAGGCGTTGGCCATCAGTTCATGACCCAGCCCTTTGCCTCGCGCTTGTGCTGCAATCACCACGCGACCGATAACCACATCGCCGCCTTGGGAAACCGGGTCGAGCATACGCAAGTACGCCACCAGCTGGTCACCGTCCCACGCCATCAAATGACAGGTGTCGCCTTCAAGATCCTGGCCATCGACGTCTTGATAGGCGCACTTCTGCTCGACAACGAAGACTTCCGTGCGCAATTGCAAAATAGCGTACAGCTGCTCTTTGCCCAGATCGCTATGGTGTTTGCAGACCCAATCGATTGTCATCTCTTCATCCCGTAAGAACTCTGTTTCAGATACTAAGCGTCCCGCGAGTGGATGTCTGCCGGGGGAAGTGGTCGTTTATGTGAAGATAATCAAATTGCCATCATTCATTTCGCTCGGTACTGTCATCTTTGTGTAATCTGTTTTGCAGCTCTTCGCAGTGGCTTCCATGAGCTAATGTTAGGGACTGGCCGATTACTGGCACCCGGGCCTTCGAGTTTTGGCTAAAAACACGCTGGGCAGCCCCGCCCGCTAAGGATGTTTTAGCATGCCGCGATTGCATCGAGCTTTTGCTTTGATTGGATTGCTTTTGCTGGGTCAGAACGTTTATGCGGGAAAATTGCGTCTGGTCGCGGATGCCTGGCCGCCCTTTACCGACTCCACGCTAGTCAATGGCGGACTGGCCACCGATATAGTCAGTACTGCCCTGGCGCGGGCTGGCTATGCCAGTGATTTTGAACAAGTGCCTTGGGCCAGAGCCTTGCTGGGCGTTGGCGAGGGGCGTTACGACGTGTTGGTGAATGCCTGGTTCAACGAGGCCCGGACCCAGCTCGGACAGTTTTCCGGCGAGTATCTGCTCAACCGGGTGCGCTTTATCAAGCGTAAGGAAGAGCCGATCGAATACAACAATTTGCAGCAACTGCATGGGTATCCGATCGCTGTGGTGCGCGGTTATGCCTATTCATCGGCGTTCGACGACGACCAGGGTTTGCAGAAAGTACCGGTGCACAACTTCTCGATGGCGGTGCGCATGTTGGCTGCTGACCGCGTGAAGTTGACCCTGGAAGATGAATACGTCGCACGCTACTACCTGGCCCGCGAGTCACCCACGGTGCGCAACGCGGTGGAGTTCATGCCTAATCCGCTGAGCGAAAACAGCCTGCACATTCTGGTCAGCCTGAAAAACCCCGAGCATCAACAGATCATCGCCGGTTTCGACCGGGAGATAGCGGCGATGAAGGCTGACGGGAGTTATGAGCGGTTGCTGAGACAGCATGGGATGTGAGGAAGGTTAATTGAGGTCTTGCTGCTGGCTTGAGAGATGTATCGACTGTGACGACGCTTTCGCGGGCAAGCCCGCTCCCACAAAGAGCACCGGGATCCCCTGTGGGAGCGGGCTTGCCCGCGAAGGCGGCTTGTCAGTCGGTAGAGATATTCAGGACTGAGTTCTAGATCTCGCTCGGATCCTTGATCAAATGCGCCGCCAAAGTCCGCAACGGGCCGAGCTGGCGGCAGATCAGTGCCAGTTGGGTCTGCACCAGCCGCTGGCCTTCGTCGATTTCATCCGGCATTTGCTCCAGTTCATTGGCCAGCGCCTCTTCGGCATCGCTTTGAATCGCAATCGGCAGTTTGCTCGCCAGCCCTTGGGCGATTTCGTCGATGCTGGCTGCCAGGCTGACGCCGGCACCGTCGATCAACTGCTCGCGTACCTCGGTCGGTAACTGGGTTTCACGGTGGGCACCGAGACCCGACAAGTAGCTGAGCAAGGTATGGGAGAGCACCAGGAAGCGGAAACCGACGTCGGCTTCTTTGCGAAAATGCCCGGGCTCCATCAGCATGTTGGCCAGGGTGGTCGACAGCGCCGCATCGGCGTTGTGGGCATTGCGCCGGGCCAGGCGATACGCCAGATCGTCACTTTTACCGGCAGCGTATTGCTGCATGATTTGCCGCAGATAGATGCTGTTGCAGGTCAGGGTATTGGCCAGCACTTTGTTCAGGCGTCGGCCTTGCCAGTCCGGCAGGAACAGGAACACCGCGAGCCCTGCAATCAGGCTGCCGAGCAAGGTGTCGAGCAGTCGCGGCATGAGCAGCCCGTAACCGTCGCCGACCTGATTGAAGCAGAACAGCACCATCAAGGTGATCGCCGCTGTGGCCAGGGTATAACGGGTGGTGCGGTTGATAAAGAACACTATCCCGGCGGCGATGGCGAACAGCGACTGGACCAAGGGGCTGGGGAATAGATCGAACAGTGCCCAGGCCGCAGTCAAACCGATCGCCGTGCCAATGACCCGCTGGCCAAGCTTGCGCCGGGTTGCGCCGTAGTTCGGTTGGCAGACGAACAGTGTGGTGAGGATGATCCAGTAACCCTGGGACGGGTGGATCAAATGCACCATGCCGTAGCCGATGCTCAGCGCCAGGGGCAAGCGCAGGGCGTGACGGAACAACAGCGAAGTCGGTGTCAGCTGGGTGCGCAGGCGTGTCCAGACGTCCTTGAGGTTGCGCGGCGAACGGTCCAGCAGGCTGCTGTCGGTAGCGTCGGCCAGGCCGTCCGGGTTGCTCGCGTCGCTGATCAGCCGGTCGAGGGTGCCGAGGTTCGCCGCCAGCGCACGCAAAGAGCGCAGCAAGCCGCGCCAGGCCGGATTGCTCTGGATGCGCAAGTGTTCGAGGGAGGCGTGCAAGTCGCTCAGTGCTTCGGCGAAGCCGGCGTCATACACGAACGGCTGGCGCAATTGGATCGATTCCGCCAGCGCTCGACAGGCCTTGCCTTGCTGGCGCAGCAGACGCTGACAGCGGAACAGTACGTCGCTGTGGAAGAAGGCTTCGGCCAGTGCGTTATAGGGGTAGTGGGAAGAACTGGCGCGTTCGTGGATATCTTGAGCGAGGAAGTACAGCTTCAGGTAGCGGCTGAGTTTCGAGCCCGGCCGGCCATCGCCGACCCGGTGCAGAATGATTTCCTTGGCGGCATTGAGCGCCGCGACGACCCGGCCGTTTTGCTGGGCCAGTTCCAGACGCTGCGCCTCGACATCCATCTGCCGAATCGGCTCGAATAATGAGGACTTCAGCTTCAGGTAATACCCCAGCTCCCGGAACAACCGCGCCAGGCTCTGTTGCACCGGCTGGTTGGAAAACAGCGCCTGCCACAACACCGAGAGCAGGCCGTACCACGCAGCGCCGGCCACCAGCAGCACCGGCTCATGCCAGAAGTCCGTGACCTCACCGCCGCGCTGGTCCACGCCGATCATGGTGTAGACCGAGAGAATCAGCGTTGCCGATGCAATCGCGCCGTAGCGTTCGCCCAGCGCTCCAAGCATGGTCAGGCCGAAACTGGCCAGCGCCAGGGCAGCTACAAAGATCAACGGGTAGGGGAATAACAGCTCGACGGAAAGTGCCGCGACACTGAAGCAGACCAAGGTCACGGCCAGGGCATTCAGGCGACCTTGCCAGCTGTCGTCGGTCTCGGCCAGGGCGCTGGCGATAATTCCCAGGAACAACGGGATCAGCAGGCCCATTTCATCCTGGTACCAACACAGCGCCATGCTGCCGGTCAGGGCGATGAACACCCGCAGGCTGTAGCTGAATTTATCCAGCGCCCAGAGGCGACGCAGAGATTGACGAAACGAGGTCGATGGCATGAAGTGGAAAGGCCTTCCGGGGCAATGCAGCTAAATTGAGCCAGTAATGACGACGACGCAATGGCGCCGATCACATCTGACAGCAAAATCTGTTCCGTCCCTGTATGAATGCAATCTGCAAGCACTCACAGATTCCATGTGGGAGCGAGCTTGCTCGCGATAGCGGTCTGACAGTCAACATAGTTGTTGAATGTGCTGGCCTCATCGCGAGCAAGCTCGCTCCCACATTTTGTTTTGTGTACAACTTCGGATTAGACGTACTGCGCCGCAGCGTAACCAGAGGCCCAGGCCCACTGGAAGTTGAAGCCGCCCAAATGCCCGGTGACGTCCAGCACTTCACCGATGAAATACAGGCCGGGGCTTTTCAGCGATTCCATGGTCTTCGAGGAGACCTCGCGGGTGTCGACGCCACCCAGGGTCACTTCGGCCGTGCGATAACCTTCGGTGCCGGCCGGTACCAGTTTCCAGTTCGCCAGTTTCTCGGCGATTTCGGCCAATTCAGCGTGGGTGTATTGCTTCATCGGTTTGGAGGCGAACCAGTGTTCGGCCAACAGGTTGGCCATCTTCTTGGTGAAGATCTCACCGAGCAGGGTTTTCAGTTCGCTGTTGGGCCGTTCGGCCTGTTGCTGTTGCAGCCAGTTCGGCACGTCGTAATCGGGCAGCAGGTTGATTTCCACGGTGTCGCCCGAATTCCAATACGAAGAAATCTGCAGAATCGCCGGGCCGCTGAGGCCGCGGTGGGTGAACAGGATGTTCTCGCGAAAGCTCTGGTCGTTGCAGCTCACCAGGCAATCCACCGAAGTACCGGACAGCTCGGTGCAAAGCTCCTTGAGCTGGTCGGTGATGGTGAATGGCACCAGCCCGGCGCGGGTTGGCAGCAGGTCATGGCCGAATTGTCTGGCCACCTGATAACCGAAACCGGTAGCACCGAGAGTTGGAATCGACAGGCCGCCGGTGGCGATCACCAGGGATTCGCAGGTCAACTGCCCCAGGGTGGTTTCCAGCAGGTAGCCGCTGTCGAGTTTCTCGATCTGCTGGATCGAGGTGTCCAGGTGCAGGCTGACGCCGACCTGTTCGCACTCGTCGAGCAGCATGCCGAGGATGTCGCTGGATTTGTTATCGCAGAACAACTGGCCGAGCTTTTTCTCGTGGTAAGGCACGCCGTGCTTGGCCACCAGCCCGATGAAATCCCACTGGGTGTAGCGGGCCAGGGCGGATTTGCAGAAGTGCTCGTTCTGCGAGAGAAAATTGTTCGGTTCGGTGTACATGTTGGTGAAATTGCAGCGTCCACCGCCGGACATCAGGATTTTCTTGCCGGCCTTGTTCGCGTGGTCGATCAACATCACCTTGCGCCCACGCCCGGCAGCAGTCAGCGCGCACATCAAACCTGCGGCGCCAGCGCCAATGATCACGACTTCGGTAGAGCGCAAAACGGTGTCCTCATAATGTTTCACTACAAAACTAACTGTGGGAGCGAGCTTGCTCGCGATGGCGGACTGTCAGACAACATCTATGTTGAATGTGCAGGCCTCATCGCGAGCAAGCTCGCTCCCACAGGGGATCTTCGTTGGGGCGAAGAGTCCTTACAAAATCCGCACGCGCAACGAGCGGCCTTTGATTTTACCTTCGCTCAAACGCTGCACGGCCTGTTTGGCGATTCCGCGCTCTACCGCGACGTAGGCCTGGAAGTCGAAGATCGCGATTTTGCCGACCTGGGCACCCGGGATGCCGGCATCACCGGTCAGTGCGCCGAGAATGTCGCCCGGGCGAACCTTGTCTTTACGGCCGGCACCGATGCACAGGGTGCTCATGGCCGGCAGCAGCGGGGCGCCGCCCTGGGAGATCAGGTTGTCCAGCTGGTCCCAGCTCAATGGCGATTTCTGCAGTTGCTCGATGGCCTGGGCACGATGGGCTTCGGACGGCGCGACCAGACTGATCGCAATGCCTTTCTCACCGGCACGACCGGTACGGCCGACGCGGTGAATGTGGATTTCCGAGTCACGGGCCAGTTCGACGTTGACCACCATGTCCAGCGCATCGATGTCCAGGCCGCGAGCGGCGACGTCGGTGGCGACCAGTACCGAGGTACTGCGGTTGGCGAACATCGCCAGCACCTGGTCACGATCACGCTGTTCCAGATCGCCATGCAGGCCGACGGCGGAAATGCCTTTGGCGGTGAGGTGATCAACGGTTTCCTGCACCTGCTGCTTGGTGAAGCAGAACGCTACAGTGGACTGTGGACGGAAATGCGCGAGGACTTTGACTACCGCGTCCATGCGCTCTTCTGGCGAGATCTCGTAGAAACGCTGCTCGATTTGCGTGTCGTCGTGGAACGCCTCGGCCTTCACTTGTTGCGGGTTGCGCATGAATTTTGACGCAAGCTGCTTGATGCCCACCGGGTAGGTGGCGGAGAACAGCAGGGTCTGGCGACGCTCCGGGGACTGGGCGATGATTTCTTCGATGGAATCGTAGAAACCCATGTCGAGCATGCGGTCGGCTTCGTCGAGGATCAGCGTGTTCAGGCCGTGGAGCACCAGCGAACCCTTGCGCAGGTGCTGCTGGATGCGCCCCGGGGTGCCGACGATGATGTGCGCGCCGTGCTCCAGCGAACCGATCTGCGGGCCGAACGACACGCCGCCGCACAGGGTCAGGACCTTGATGTTGTCTTCGGCACGGGCCAGTCGACGGATTTCCTTGGCGACCTGGTCGGCCAGCTCACGGGTCGGGCAGATGACCAGCGCCTGGCAACCGAAGAAGCGCGGATTGATCGGGTTCAGCAGGCCGATACCGAAGGCCGCGGTTTTGCCGCTGCCGGTCTTGGCCTGAGCGATCAGGTCCATCCCCTTGAGGATCACCGGCAAGCTTTGCGCCTGGATCGGCGTCATCTGGGCATAACCGAGGGAGTCGAGGTTAGCCAGCATGGCGGCGGACAGCGGCAAAGTATTAAAAGCGGTGGCGATGGTGGTCACGGGACTGGCCTGCAAAACAAAATGTCGCGCAGTGTACCAGCCCTATGGCCATTCGCCCTAAGGCTCGATGTGCTCTTCCGGACGACGAACACGCCGGCCGTCCTTTGGCGACAGCTGCAAAAAGATCGCCGCAGCCAGCATTGCCATGATGCCGACGGTCAGAAAAGTCAGCTGAAAGGCCCCCAGAACGCTGTTTACGCCGTCGTTGCTCACTTCAGCGGTAAAGCCACCGAGCAGGGCACCGGCGCAGGCCACGCCCAGGCTCAGGGACAATTGCGCGACCACCGACAGCAGGCTGTTGCCGCTGCTGGCGCTGGCGTCGTCGAGGTCGATCAGGGTCACGGCGTTCATTGCGGTGAACTGCAAGGAGTTGATCGCGCCCAGGATGGCGAGCTGAAGCAACAGCAACCCATAAGGCGTCTGCTCGCTGACCAGGCCCATGCTTGCCAGCATCAGGCCGAGCGCCAGGGTGTTGCCGGTGAGCACGATGCGATAGCCCAGACGTTCGATCAGTGGTCGGGCGATGGATTTGGCGAGCATCGCCGCTGCCGCCAGAGGCAACATGCTCATCCCGGCCTGTGACGGCGAATAACCCAAGGCGATCTGCAGTAGCAACGGCACCAGAAACGGCAGGGCGCCGCTGCCCAGGCGAGCGAACAAGTTGCCGAGGATGCCCACCGCAAAGGTCCGGGTCTTGAACAGCGAGGGCGCAAACAGCGGATTGTCGATATGTCCGGCCCGCAGCCAATACGCCGCGAGGCAGGCCATGCCGGCGAACAGCAGCAACATCACCCGCAAGTGTGGCAGGTGCAGTTCGCCGAGGCCTTCCATGGCGATGGTGATCAGCGCCATTGCCGCGCCGAATAGCAGAAAGCCGAGGCTGTCGAAGCGCGTGCGTTCGCTGCCGCGCAGATCGGGGATGAAGCGCCAGACGGCGTAGCAGCCAATCAGGCCGACCGGCAGATTGATCAGGAAAATCCAGTGCCAGGTCAGGTACTGAACCATCCAGCCGCCCATGGTCGGGCCAAGCAGCGGGCCAAGCAGGCCCGGAATGGTGATGAAACCCATGATCCGCACCAGTTCAGAGCGTGGGTAGGCCCGCAGCACCACCAGCCTGCCCACCGGCAACATCAGCGCGCCACCCAGCCCCTGCACGACCCGGGCGCCGATCAGCATGCTCAGGGACTGGGATAACGCGCAGAGCAGCGAGCCGACGCTGAACAGAAAAATCGCACTGAAGAAAATCTTTTTGGTGCCAAAGCGGTCGGCGATCCAGCCCGAAGCGGGAATCAACAGGGCCACGGTGAGCATGTAGGCGATGATTACGCCTTGCATGCGCAGCGGGTCTTCCGCCAGGTCCCGGGCCATGGCGGGTAACGCCGTGTTGAGGATTGTCCCGTCGAGGGACTGCATGAAAAACGCGATGGCCACCACCCACGGTACCCAGCGGGCTGTTGTAGCGTCGAGGGGCGCGCGATTCGGCATGAGTACCTTTTGTTAGGAAGCTATGTGTTGGCGATTATGCGCCAACGGCGGGGCGTTTTCCCATTGGCGGTTTGTCTATTTCTGATAGCCCGACATCCTTGCCGACCAGGTAGTCGATCAACACCCGGTGCACCGCATTCGCTGCCTCGCGTGATTCCAGGTCCAGCAAGTGGCCGGTGTGCTCGGCGGTGGCAAAGCTGCTGTGGCGCACGTATTGCCCGAACAACTGTGCTTCCGGGGCGGGGGTGTATTCATCTAGCAGACCGTTGAGAAAGAGCACCGGGGTTTCGATCTGGCGCAGTGCCGGCAGGTAATTGCCGTCCCCCAGGCCCAGCACCTGATGGATATGAAAACGGGCCTGGCGGTACTCGGTGGTGGCCATGTTGGAGAGGTGACGGTGGTTATTGTGCTTGAGACGGGGTGACAGGTACTTGCCCACCGTTTCGTTGAGCAAGTGGCCGATGGCGGATTTGTCGTCACGCTCGATCAGTACCCGCACGCGTTCGACGTACTCGAGCATCGCCTGATTGAGGTTGGGGGCCAGGGCCATGACCACCGAGCTTTCGATGGAGGGCGGATTGTGGGCCAGGGTCAGCAGGGTCGAAATCCCGCCCCAGGACGCCGACACCAGGTGATTAACCTCAAAGCGCTCCACCAGCGCCCTGAGCATCTGCACTTCGTCGTCTTTGGTTACCAGGTCGAGTTCGCCGTTGTGCTCGCGCGAATAACCGGAAAACGGCAAGTCGAACATCAGGACATTGAAATGCTCCGCCAGGCACTTGCTGGTGCGGGCGAACGAGCGGGTCGTCGAGAGCGCTCCGTTGACCAGCAGCACGGTTTTTCGCTCGGGGTTGTCGCCCATCTGTTCAACGTGAACGTTGTAGTCCTTGTACAGCTTATGAATGACGAAACTTCCATGGTTCATGTCAACACTCCGGCAAACCCTTTCCCAGGGCCAAAGGTCATGCATCACTTGTACGCAAGTGGGCCGCAAACGAACCCCACAAGGGGTTACAGAGTCAGGGTCAAGCGCTTGACCAAGGCCCCCGGCAACAGATTGGACGAGGTGTCCCGCTGGCTATAAGTACTGGCCGACAGCAGCAACTCGCGCTCGGCGGTCAATGCTTCCAGCTGAGAACCGAGCAACTGATAAACGCTGTCGTCGAATCGCATGGTGCTGACCGGTGCCTGGATTTCGCCGTTCTCCACCCAGAAGGTGGCGAAGCGGGTCATGCCGGTCAGGCGCGCGGCGGGCAGGTCCGAGTAGTTCAGGTACCAGAGGTTGCTGATGTACAGGCCGGTTCCCAACTGCTTGAGGATCTCTTCCTGCGCCAGCGAACCCGCCGCCATGTTCAACGCACTTGGTGATTCACTGCCACCGGCACCGTTGGCGGTGAGGCCGTATTCGGCAGCGCTGCGCGAGTTGACCAGTCGCGCATCGGCCTTGCCGGCGTTGATCAACGTCAGGTCGCTGCGTGGATAACCTTCAGCGGAAAACGCCGGGCTTAACGATCCCGTTACTTTTTCATCAAGGGACAGCAGCGGGCTGAAATGACTATCGCCACCGTACAGCCGCTGCAGCGGGCTGTTCTTGCTGGCGATCGAGCGGGCCGAGAAACCGCCCCAGCAGAGCATGCCGATGATTTCTTCAAGGGCGGCCGGGGCGAGGTAAGCGCGGTATTGTCCCGGCGCCAGGGTGCGCAGCGGTCGGCCCAAAAACTCAAGCTGCTCGCGAGCCTGCTGGAAGCGCTTGGCGAAACCCTCGCTGCTCCAGTCATGCCCTGCGTAGCTGGCCTTCACCGCCTGGCCGTTGGCGTGGAACAGACTGAAGTCGAAGTTGAAGCTGTTGGCCTGATGCCAGCCAAAGGCTCCGGCGGAACTGGCGAAGCCACGGCTGATGGGACCGGCCGCATAGAAGCCGACCAGATCGAGCCCGTCAGCGGCGCGGCTGATGGCTTCCACGACCTGAGCGGTATCCGGCAGCGGGTGATCCTGCACACTTTTGCTCTGCCAGCCGGTGTAGTTGAGCAGCAGATATGGATCCTGCGGCAACAACGGCAGGGTTTCGCGCAGTTGTTGCAAACCGTCGGCAAGGCGCTGACGGTCGACTTGCGGATCACCGGCGAGGGTGATGCCGAGGTTCCCGTGGCGACCGTCGTTAATCAGCTTGAAGCTCAGGCTGGCCTGCTGCACATGCCCGGCCTGACGCACCTTGGCATGGTTGAAACGAATGAACTCCGAGGACTCGGCGTCGTAGCTGAGGGTGAACTGCTCCGGCTCGCGCAGGTTGTTGCGCAACCAACCGACCAGCGCCTGGAATTGTTGCGCCTGACTCATGGCAGTACTCATCAGGCATCTCCTCCAAACACATCAACGTTGCTGAATACGCAGGCCGGTGAGGCATGGCCGACCCGGATCACCTGATTCGGTTCGCCTTTACCGCAGTTCGGCGTGCCGAGGACCTTGAAGGTGCTGGCGTCACCGACGGCGCTGAGATTGCGCCAGAACTGCGCGGAAATGGCGCGGTAGTTGGGGTTCTTCACCACGCCCTTGAGTTCGCCGTTTTCGATCAACTGGCCCCATTCGCAACCGAACTGGAATTTGTTGCGGGCATCGTCGATCGACCAGGAGCGGTTGGTCGACATCAGCACGCCGTGCTCGATACCGCCGATCAGTTGCTCAAGTGACTGATCGCCCGGCTCGATGTTCAGGTTGGCCATGCGGTCGATCGGTGGACGGTTCCAGCCGCAGGCGCGACTGTTGGCGACGCCGTCGAGGCCGGAACGGTATTGCGACAGTGCGCCACCCAATGGACGTAACAGCAACCCTTCGCGGATCAGAAATTGTTTGCTGGCCGCGGTGCCGTCGTCGTCATGGCCGTAGCTGGCGAGCTGTTCGGGAATGTCCGGGTCGAAGGTTACGTTCAGCAGCTTCGAGCCGTATTGCAGGCTGCCGAAGTCGCTGGCGTTGACGAAACTGGTGCCGGCGTAGTTGCGTTCGTCGCCGAGAATCCGGTCCAGTTCCAGCGGGTGGCCGATGGATTCGTGGATTTGCAGCATCATCTGGTCCGGCATCAGCAGCAGGTCGCGCGGGCCTTGCGGGGTGTTCGGCGCCAGCAGCAGTTGCAGGGCCTGGTCAGCGACTTTGGGTCCGGCGCCTATCAGCCCGCAGCGACCGATCACATCGGCGCCGCCTTGCTGGCCGAAGTTCTCGCGGCCCAGGCTGCGAGTCTGGCTGTCGCTGCCGTCGTAGGCGGTGACTTCCAGGCTCGGGTAGACGAAACGCTGCGCCTGGCGCAGTTCGGCACCGGCGCTGTTGAGGTAGATCTGCTCGACGTTGGTGATGCCAATGCTCACTTCCCAGCTCACCAGTCGCTCGTCCTTTGGCACGGCGGCGGATTCGTCGCCAAGCAATTGATAGCAGTCGCTCAGAGAGGGGAAAGGCTGTTCCAGATTCGGTGAAAAATAATCGGCGCGTTCGCTGGACACTGGCTGTTGACGCAGGTCGAGCAGGGCGTGGACGGCGATCAACCGGGCTTGCTGTTCGGCCCGTTCGAGGGCCGCTTGCAGGCCGGTTTGGGACAGGTCGTTGGTCGCGGCGTAGGCTTCGACGCCATTGACCCGCGCGGTCAGCATCGCGCCTTCGTCGCGGCCAAGGTAGGGAGGCTCCGCAACGTTCTTGCGCACCGACAGGTACTGGCCCGACTCACGCACATAGCGCAGCGAAAAAAACTCGGCGTTCGTGCGCAATGCAGCAAAGCGTTGCTTGAGCTGGGGGTGGAAATCGAACATTCGGAGAACCTCCTTGTGAATACGCGGTGGCCTTGAGGGCCTCTTCGCAGGCAAGCCCGCTCCCACAGGGGTTGGTGGTGCTCTTGCAGGCTTGCCCGCGAAGCTTTTGCTTTTGCTTAGACCGGGCAACCCTTGGCCCGCAGAATCGCATCGAAACGATCCGGGTCCAGGGTGCCGGCTTCAATCGCTGCCAGCGTGGCTTTTTCGCGGGCCAGCAGATCGTGGCAGCGAATCAGCAATTCCGGCAACTCAGCGCGTGCCGCAGCGACCACGCCGTCACCGTCGCCGATCATCAAATCGCCCGGTGCGACGAGCATCCCTGCGCAGGAAATCGGCACGTTGATTTCGCCGCCACCGTCGGTGCTCGGGCCGCGATGCACGCCGCCGATGGCGTAGGCCGGCAGTTCACCGGTCTGCCATTCGTCGAGGTCGCGCAGGGCACCGTTGATCACCACGCCGACGATCCCGGCCTTGAGGGCCATGGCGCGCATGATGCCGCCGAACACGGCACGGGTCAGGTCGGCGCTGCCGTCGATCACCAGCACGTCGCCGGGACGGGCCATCTGCATGGCTTTGAGAATCATCAGGTTGTCGCCAGGACGCACGCGCACGGTCAGCGCGCTGCCGAGCATCGGGGCGTTGCCGTGGAAGGCTTTGAGACCCAGACCGCCGACGTTGCGACCCAGGCAATCGCTGACAGCGGCTGCGGGGATCTTGCTGAATTCCTTCAGCCATTTGGGATCGAGGGGTTCAACGTTTGGATTGATCAGGTAGCCGGTGGGCCATTTGCTCGAAGAAACGACATCAAACATGAGAAAGCCTCGTGGCCAGTCTAGTGGCAGCTTGTCGATTGGGGCGGGGTGAAACGTTTGCGCGGCAATAGATTAGGCCTGCGCAGGGGGTGGGATCAAGGGTGAAGCGGGGTGGGGTGGGTTAACGGGGGTGTGAGACCGGGAGTGATGTGGTGTTTGATAGAAAGTATTCGCGGGCAAGTCGGATCGCCGCACCGCCGCTCCCACAGTGTCCGGGTTGGATCACAGATTTGTGATCGAACCATTATCCTGTGGGAGCGGCGGTGCGGCGATCCGACTTGCCCGCGAAGGGGGCGACGCGGTGTCTTGGTTACTGCGCGGTGCGGCTCACTTCGCGCAGCGGCTTGCCACGTACCGGGGCGTCGCCTGCGACGTAGTACTTGGCCTTGCTGCGTGGAAGTGGCTGGCGGCCACGGATCTTGTCGGCGATTTTCTCGGCGATCATGATCGTCGGCGCGTTCAGGTTGCCGGTGGTGATCAGCGGCATGATCGAAGCATCGATCACACGCAGACTCTGCAGGCCATGCACGCGACCCTGGCCATCGACCACGGCCATTTCGTCGGTGCCCATCTTGCACGAGCAGGACGGGTGGAATGCGGTTTCGGCGTGCTCGCGGATAAAATTATCCAGTTGCTCGTCGGTCTGCACCTCGATGCCCGGGCTGATTTCACGACCGCGCAAAGCGTCCAGTGCCGGCTGCTGCATGATTTCCCGGGTCAGGCGGATGCCGTCACGGAACTCCTGCCAGTCCTGCTCGGTGGCCATGTAGTTGAAGAGGATGCTCGGGTACTCGCGCGGGTCCTTGGACTTCACTTGAATACGGCCGCGGCTCGGCGAACGCATGGAGCCCATGTGCGCCTGGAAACCGTGCTCTTTTACACCGTTACTGCCGTTGTAGTTAATCGCCACCGGCAGGAAGTGGTACTGAATGTTCGGCCATTCGAAATCTGGACGGGTGCGGATGAAGCCACCGGCCTCGAACTGGTTGCTGGCGCCGATACCGGTGCCCTTGAACAGCCACTCGGCACCGATGGCCGGCTGGTTGTGCAGCAGCAGCGACGGGTACAGCGAGACCGGCTGGGTGCAAGCGTACTGCAGGTAAAGCTCCAGGTGGTCTTGCAGGTTCTGGCCAACGCCTGGCAGATCGTGAACCACCGGGATCTCGAGGCTCTTCAGCAATTTGGCCGGGCCGACACCGGAGCGTTGCAGGATCTGTGGCGAGGCGATGGCGCCGCTGCACAGCAAGACTTCCTTGCGGGCCTTGGCCTGAATGCGCGTGTCGCTGTCGCCGACCATGTAAGCCACGCCGGTCGCACGCTTGCCTTCAAAGAGGATCTTGTCGGTCAGGGCGTGGGTGACGATGGTCAGGGTCGAACGCTGCTTGGCGATGTCCAGGTAACCGCGAGCGGTACTGGAACGACGGCCGTTAGGCGTCACGGTGCGGTCCATCGGACCGAAACCTTCCTGCTGGTAGCCGTTCAGGTCGCAGGTTCGCGGGTAGCCGGCCTGTACGCCTGCTTCAACCATCGCCTGGAACAGCGGGTTGTTGCCGGCTTTTGGCGTGGTCACGCTGACCGGGCCTTCGCCACCGTGGTAGTCGTTCGGGCCAATGTCACGGGTTTCCGCTTTGCGGAAATACGGCAGGCAATCGAGGTAAGACCAGTCTTCGAGGCCAGGGTTTTTCGCCCAACCGTCGTAGTCCATCGCGTTGCCGCGGATGTAGCACATACCGTTGATCAACGAGGAACCGCCGAGGCCTTTGCCGCGACCGCATTCCATCCGGCGACCGTTCATGTGGGGTTCTGGATCGGTCTCGTAGGCCCAGTTGTAGCGACGGCCTTGCAGCGGGAACGCCAAAGCGGCGGGCATTTGCGTGCGGAAATCCAGGCGGTAGTCCGGGCCGCCTGCTTCGAGCAGCAGCACGGTGACGCCTTCGTCTTCAGTCAGACGGGTCGCCAGGGTGTTACCGGCAGAGCCCGCACCGATGATGATGTAGTCGAATTCTTGGGACATTGAATGCACCCTCTTTGTGTTGGATCAGGTGGGGCCATTGCGAGTGCTGCGCACTCGATCGCGAGCAAGCTCGCTCCCACAGGGTATTGCAGTGCCCTTGTGGGAGCGGGCTTGCCCGCGAAGACGGCCTCGCAGGCGAAGCAAATACCGCCTTAGAAAACCGAGGCGTAATCGCCCAGCTCGACCTGTACCGATTTGATGCGTGTGAAGTTGTTCAGCGAGCTGAGGCCGTTTTCGCGACCCACGCCCGATTGCTTGTAGCCGCCGACCGGCATCTTGGCGTCGGACTCGCCCCAGGCGTTGATCCAGCAGATACCGGCTTCCAGTTGATGAATCACGCGGTGAGCGCGGTTCAGGTCCTTGGTCACCACACCGGCAGCCAGGCCGAACTCGGTGTCGTTGGCGCGACGGATCACTTCTTCTTCGGTTTCGTAGGTGAGGATGCTCATCACCGGGCCAAAGATTTCTTCACGAACGATGGTCATGTCGTCGGTGCAATCGGTGAACACGGTCGGTGCCACGAATGCGCCTTGGGCGAAGCGTTCTTCGGTCAGACGTTCGCCGCCGCACAACACGCGGGCGCCTTCTTCCTTACCTTTGGCGATGTAGCCGAGCACGCTTTCCATGTGGGCGAAGCTGACCAGCGGGCCGAAGTTGGTGTTTTCGTCTTCCGGGTTGCCGACGCGGATGCGCGCAACACGCTCAACGATCTTGGCTTCGAAAGCGGCTTTCAGGTGGCTCGGAACGAACACGCGAGTGCCGTTGGTGCAGACCTGACCGGAGCTGTAGAAGTTGGCCATCATGGCGGTGTCGGCGGCGCGATCCAGGTCAGCGTCGTCGAAGATGATCAGCGGGGATTTGCCGCCCAGTTCCATGGTCACGTCTTTGAGCGAAGAGCCCGAAGCGCTGGCCATGACCTTCTTGCCGGTGTCGGTGCCGCCGGTGAAGGAAACTTTTTCGATGCGCGGGTGCTCGGTCAGCCAGGTGCCGACTTCACGGCCGCTGCCGGTCAGCACGTTGAACACGCCATCCGGCAGGCCGGCTTCGGTGTAGATCTCGGCCAGTTTCAGGGTGGTCAGGGAAGTGACTTCGCTTGGTTTGAAAATCATCGCGTTACCGGCCGCCAGGGCTGGAGCGGATTTCCACAGAGCTATCTGGATCGGGTAGTTCCACGCGCCGATACCGGCCACGATGCCCAGCGGCTCGCGACGGGTGTAAACGAAAGAAGTGCTGCGCAGCGGGATCTGCTCGCCTTCGATGGCCGGGACCAGACCTGCGTAGTACTCCAGCACGTCAGCGCCGGTGACGATGTCGACGTAACGGGTTTCGGAGTAGGCCTTGCCGGTGTCCAGGGTTTCCAGATAGGCCAGTTCATCGTTGCGTTCGCGCAGGATGTCCACGGCACGGCGCAGGATCCGCGAACGCTCCATGGCAGTCATCGCGGCCCAGACTTTCTGGCCTTTTTCGGCGGCGACAACCGCGCGCTCGACGTCATCGAAAGTCGCACGTTGCACTTGTGCGAGGACTTCACCGGTAGCCGGGTTGATGGCGTCGAAGGTGGCGTCGCCGCTGGCGTCAGAGTAGCCGCCGTCAATGTAGAGCTTTTGCAGTTCGAAACGGGCCATAGTGTCCTCGCAAGTGCATTGTGGTTGGCGTTGACCACTGGGCGTGCCGTAAAGCCTGGGCAACGCTGGTCAGTGGCAGTTCAGGGGCCGAGCGGTTCTGTGTGCTCTAGCGCTCCTGCTTGGCCAGTTGGAAATCCATGTATTCGTAAGCGATCTGTTGCGCCTGCCCGGTGTCGAAAGCATCTCCCGACAGCGCGCCGCGCAACCACAAACCGTCGATCAGCGCTGCCAGGCCGCGTGCTGCGCTGCGTGCATCGTCAAGCGACAGCACTCGGCGGAACTGGCAGCACAGGTTGGAATACAGACGGTGATCGTTGATCCGCTGCAACCTGTGCAAAGACGGGTGATGCATGCTGGTGGCCCAGAAGGCCAGCCAGGTTTTCATTGCCGGGCCATTGACCTGGCTGGCGTCGAAGTTGCCTTCGATAATCACCTGAAGATGAGCCCGCGGGCAGTCATCTCCTATCGCCTGGCGGCGCACGGTGACGTTCTCGCTGAGGACGCTCATCAGATACCGCATCGTGGCGGCGATCAGGCCGTTCTTGTCCTGAAAGTAGTGACTGATGATGCCATTCGAGACACCGGCCAAACGGGCGATCAGCGCAATGCTGGCGTCCCCCATGCCGACCTGATCGACTGCCAGCAAGGTGGCTTCGATCAATTGCTGGCGGCGGATGGGTTGCATACCGACCTTGGGCATCTTGCACATCTCCTTAGGCCTGCCAGTAGTCGATAAGCGGCTACTGGCGTGAAGGCCAGTCTATTTTGTTTTGATTGAACGTTCAATCAACAAAGAATAAGATCTGCGACAATTCGTCGCTGCCTACAGGTTTTTCCTACGTGTAGTTGGCGGAAAAACGGCATCCGAAAAAGCTCGAAACCCAAGCAGAGCATGGCGTAAACCGCCGAGGAAGAACGTGTCGAGCGCTTGCGGCCATGTGCCCAAGCATTCTTTTCGCGCCAAGCCCTCGTCGTTTTCAGCGCGGTCTCTGCCGGTTCGGGCTTTTTTCGGGGTGTCTTTATATCACCCACTGATCGGCTGCCAACTAATCGATTGGTCGGGTAACGCGCTGCCTTGTGTCTTTCTCCCGCACTGCCTGGAGCATCTGTGCAATGAGTTCTGCCTCTCTTATAAAGACCCCACCGGAAAAGGTGACGGTCAACGGTTGGGTGTTCTACACCTCCACCGCGCTGATCCTTCTGCTGACTGTCATCCTCATCGCCGCGCCGCAAGAAGCCGGGAGAATGCTCGGGGTCGCCCAGGCCTGGTTGTCGCGCAGCTTCGGCTGGTACTACATGGTGGTGATCGCCGCCTACCTGGTGTTTGTGGTCGGCCTGGCGTTCTCGTCCTATGGCAAGCTCAAGCTGGGCAGCAAGGACGATACGCCGGATTTCAGCTATGGCGCCTGGGCCGGGATGTTGTTCTCGTCCGGCATCGGCATTTCGTTGCTGTACTTCGGTGCGTCCGAGCCGCTGGATCACTACTTCAACCCACCGGAAGGCGTGCCGGGCAGCAACCTCGCTGCGCGTCAGGCGTTGCAGTTGACGTTCTTGCACTGGGGCCTGCATGGCTGGGCGATCTACGCACTGGTCGGTCTGGCCGTGGCGTACTTTGCTTACCGTCATAACCAGCCGCTGGCGTTGCGTTCGGCGCTGTACCCGCTGATGGGCGAGCGCTGGGTGAAGGGCGCGGCCGGTCATGCGGTGGACGGTTTTGGCATGTTCGTGACCCTGCTGGGTCTGGTGACCAACCTCGGGATAGGTGCGATGCAGGTGTCGTCCGGACTGGAAAACCTGTTCGGCATGGAACACAGCAACACCAACCTGCTGATCGTGATCATCGTGATGAGCACCGTGGCGACCATCGCTGCCGTGTCCGGTGTGGAAAACGGCATCCGTCGCCTGTCCAACCTGAACATCGTGCTGTTCAGCGGTTTGTTGATTTTCGTGCTGCTGTTCGGCCCGACCCTGCACCTGCTCAACGGCTTCGTGCAAAACATCGGCGACTACTTGAACGGTGCGGTGCTGAAGACCTTCGACCTGTATGTGTATGAAGGCGACAGCGAAAAATCCGATCGCTGGTTGGGCCTGTGGACTCTGTTCTACTGGGCTTGGTGGATTTCCTGGGCGCCATTTGTAGGCATGTTCATCGCGCGTATTTCCCGTGGTCGTACGGTGCGTGAACTGGTGGCCGGCGTGCTGCTGATTCCACTGGGCTTCACCCTGGCCTGGCTGTCGATTTTCGGTAACTCGGCGATGGACCTGGTGATAAACCATGGCGCGGTGGAGCTGGGGAAAACAGCCCTGGAGCAACCGTCCATGGCGATCTATCAACTGCTTGAGCATTACCCGGCGTCGAAGCTGGTGATCGGTGTGTCGATCTTTGTCGGTTTCGTGCTGTTCCTGACCCCGGCGGATTCCGGCGCGGTGATGATGGCCAACCTGTCCTGCAAGGGCGGTAATGTCGACGAAGACGCGCCGCACTGGCTGCGGATCTTCTGGTCGGTGGTGATCACGCTGGTGACCATCGGTCTGTTGTTCGCCGGTAACTTCGAAGCCATGCAAACCATGGTGGTGTTGGCGGGGCTGCCGTTCTCGGTGGTGCTGGTGCTATTCATGTTCGGTTTGCACAAGGCCATGCGCCAGGACATGCAGATCGAGCAGGAAAAAGCGGAACTGGCCGCTCGCGGTCGTCGTGGTTTCAGCGAGCGTTTGACTCAGCTGGACCTGCAACCGAGCCAATCGATTGTTCAGCGCTTCATGGACAAGCAAGTCACCCCGGCGTTGGAAGATGCCGCTGCTCAACTGCGCGCTCAGGGTCTGAACGTGCAAACGTTGTTGGGCAAGTCCAAGCGTTGCATGGGTGTGCGACTTGAGATGGAAGAGGGCAACCCTTTTGTCTACGAAGTGAGCCTGGACGGTTATCTTGCTACGCCGACCGAATCGGCTCAGTCCGATGAGGCGCGTCAGCGTTACTACCGCGCCGAGGTGTATCTGCACAACGGCAGTCAGGACTATGACCTGATGGGCTTCACGCCAGAGCAGATCACCCGTGACGTGCTGGATCAGTTTGAAAGCCATCGGCAGCTTCTGGGCCGGGTGTATAGCTAAGACTTGATAGTGCGCGGTGTTTCTGTCTGAAGCACCGCGCTGTCTTCTTCGCGAGCAAGCTCGCTCCCACAGGTGACCGAGTTCTGCCAGAGGCATGCGGTCGAATGTGGGAGCGAGCTTGCTCGCGAAGGGGCCATCAGCGCCGAAGCTGCGTTGCCCGATATCCCGATATCCCTATAAACAAAAACGCCGCGATCTCTCGCGGCGTTTTTGTGTCTGCTGCCTTACCCCAGATTCTTCCCTAGCAAGGCGTGGTAGAGCTCGCTGTCGCCGAGTATTCCGACCACCTTTTGATTGTCATGCAGAACCAGCTTGTTGCCGGTCTGGTAGCGGATCTGCAGCGCGTCGCGCATGCCGATGTTGGAGTCCACCAGGGTTGGCCGGCGGCCCAGACCTTCAACAGCCTGGCCAGGCGCCCAGTTCTGCAGATCAAGGCTGGCGCCGTTCTGGCGTGCGCCCTTGATGGTGTTGCCTTCGGCCAGATCGAGCCAGGAGTCGCCACCCGGGTCCAGGCACACGGAGCCGTTGATGCGTTTGCAGTTGTCCAGCGTGCGCATCAGGCTGCGACCGCACAGGACATTCAGCGGATTGGTATGAGCAACGAAGGTCCGTACATAGTCATCGGCCGGGTTCAGCACGATCTCTTCCGGCACGCTGTACTGGATGATCCGGCCGTCTTTCATGATTGCGATGCGGCTGCCCAGCTTCAGTGCTTCATCGAGGTCGTGACTCACGAACACGATGGTTTTACTCAGCTTGTTTTGCAGCTCCAGCAATTCATCTTGCAGGCCTTGGCGGATCAGCGGATCGAGGGCCGAGAAGGGTTCGTCCATCAGCAGGATGTCGGCGTCCATCGCCAGGGCGCGGGCCAGGCCCACACGTTGCTGCATACCGCCGGAAAGCTCATCGGGCTTCTTGTTGCGCCATTGGGTCAGGCCCACCAGCTCGAGCTTCTCATCGACCAGTTTGCGCCGTTCCTTTTCCGGACGGCCCTGCATTTCCAGGCCGAAGCTGATGTTCTCGCGCACGGTCAGCCAAGGCATCAGGGCGAACTTCTGGAACACCATGGCGATGCGCTTGGTGCGCATCATCTTGAGTTCCGCCGGGGTGCAGGAGGCGATGTCGATTTGTCGGCCTTCATGCTCGACGAACAACTGCCCGCGGCTGACCGTGTTCAAGCCGTTGATGCAGCGCAACAGGCTGGATTTGCCTGAGCCGGAGAGGCCCATCAGTACGCAGATTTCGCCTTTCTCGATGTCCAGGCTGGCATTTTCAACGCCAACGATCTGCCCGGTCTGTTTCAGGATCTGGTCACGCGTCATGCCCTGGTCCAGCAGTCTGAGGGCCTCACGCGGATCTTTGGAGAAGACAACGTCTACCTTGTCGAAGCGGATTATGCTCATGCGTCACCCCCTACTTTAGCGTCGGGTTGTTTGCAAATACGGTCGAGCATGATCGCCAGCAATACGATCGCCAGGCCAGCTTCGAAGCCCAGGGCGATATCAGCAGTGTTCAGTGCGTTGACCACGGGTTTACCCAAGCCATCAGCACCCACCAGTGCCGCAATCACCACCATCGACAGTGAAAGCATGATGCACTGGGTGATGCCGGCAGCGATGCTCGGCATGGCGTGGGGCAGTTCGATACGCGAGAGCAACTGTTGGCGCGAGCAGCCAAAGGCCTTGCCAGCGTCCATCAACTCTTGCGGTACATCGCGGATACCCAGGTAGGTCAGACGGATGGGCGCGGCAATCGCGAACACCACCGTTGAAATCAGACCGGGTACCACACCCAGACCAAAGAGGGTCAGGGTAGGAATGAGGTAAACGAAGGTCGGTACGGTCTGCATCAGATCGAGTACCGGACGCATTACAGTATAGAACATCGGCTTGTGCGCCGCGACGATGCCCAACGGCACGCCGATGAGTACGCAGACCAGTGTCGCGAACAGCACCTGGGCCAGGGTTTCCATGGTTTCCTGCCAGTAACCCAGGTTCAGGATCAACAGGAAGGACAGGGCGACAAAGACTGTGAGGCCCCATTTGCGTTGAATGAAATGAGCCAGTAGCGCAATCAGGCCGATCAATGCCAGCGGATTGAACCAGGTCAGCGCAAACGTCACGCCGTGGATCATCGTTTCCAGTGACACCGCGATCGCATCGAAGGTGCTGGCGCCGTTTTGCGTCAACCATTCAACGAAGGCAGAGATGTACTGGCCAAGGGGGATTTTGTGATCAGTCAGCATGGTAATGAACGTCCCGCATGCAAGGAAAAAAACAGCCCGGGCGAGCGAACCCGCCCGGCATCAACGATTACTGCGCGAGTTTGGCTTTAACGGCCTCCAGGCCTGGTTTACCGTCAATGGTGGTCACGCCAGCGAGCCAGGTATCGAGCACCTGTGGATTCTTTTTCAGCCAGGCCTTGGCGGCCGCGTCAGGCTTCATTTTGTCGTCCAGGACGTTGCCCATCAGAGTGCTTTCCATGTCGAGGGTGAACGCCAGGTTTTTCAGCAACTGTCCAACGTTGCTGCATTCCTGGGCGTAACCCTTGCGGGTGTTGGTGTAGATGGTCGCCTGACCGAAGTTCGGGCCGAAGAAATCGTCGCCGCCAGTCAGGTATTTCATCTTGAAACGAGTGTTCATCGGATGCGGTTCCCAGCCCAGGAAGACCACCGCGGTGTTGCGGCGCTGAGCGCGATCGACCTGCGAGAGCATGCCCGCTTCGCTGGATTCGACGACCTTGAAACCGGCGTCTTTGAGGCCGAAGGCGTTCTTGTCGATCATACTCTGGATCAGGCGGTTACCGTCGTTACCCGGTTCGATGCCGTAGATCTTGCCGTCGAGTTCCTTCTTGAACTTGGCAATGTCGGCGAAATCTTTCAGACCCTTGTTATACAACTCTTCAGGCACGGCCAGGGTGTATTTTGCGTTTTCCAGGTTGGCGCGCACGGTGTCCACGGTGCCGGCATCGCGGTAGGCCTTGATGTCGTTCTCCATGGTTGGCATCCAGTTGCCGAGGAATATGTCCATGTTCTTGCCGTCGGCCAGGGACTTGTAGGTCACCGGTACGGAAATCATCGTGGTCTTGGTTTTGTAACCCAAGGCGTCAAGGACCACGCTGGTGGTCGCGGTGGTGACCGTGATGTCGGTCCAGCCGACATCGGAGAAGTTTACGGTGCTGCATTGAGCCGGTTCTGCGGCTTGAGCCAGAACAGGCAGACTCAGCATGGCGGCCAACAACAACGACTGGGAACCTTTCATGGGGTGGACTCCTTGGTGTTTTTTTTGGCGGTGTTCCGACTGGACGACCGCGCTTAATGTGTTGCGGTTGGATGGCGTTTTGGGAACAGCTCTACCACGGCGCCTTGCAATCGAGTCGACACTGATCATGTAACAGCAAAAATCAAACGCCTACAGGGTGCGTCGTATCCAGTACAGGGAGGGTCGCATCCAGTGTCGGTGACGTCGTTTACAGATTTTTTCAGCCCGGCAACCGCACTTTTTGTCCATCTGCACCGCAAAAAACGGCCGAAACCTGCTCTCGGTCGATTGCGACGTTAGTGGGCATGAGTGAGTCGGTGTGAGACGTCGTGCCTGACTGCAAAAGCCTGATGATGCGGCGATCCCGGCGGATTGCGGTTTGAGCGTAGCAGCTCCGTCACCGGGCGCCTTGGCGCCTGGAGTGTGCTTATCAGGAGGTTCGCGGTAATGGCTATCAGTGTGTTTGACCTGTTCAAGATTGGTATCGGGCCCTCGAGCTCTCATACCGTCGGACCGATGCGCGCCGCTGCGCTTTTCGTTCAGGTTTTGCGTGAACGCAATCTGTTGGAACAAGTGCGTCGAGTCGAAGTTCAGCTTTATGGTTCGCTCTCGGCTACCGGCATCGGTCACGGCAGCGACAACGCGGTGATCATGGGGCTGATGAATGAGTGGCCGGACGCCATTGATCCATCGCAGATCGGCGTGCGTATCGACACCCTGCGCGAAACCAACACACTGTTGCTCGACGGTCATTTGCCGATCCCGTTCCTCTGGGCGCGGGACATGCGCCTGATCGATGAAAACCTGCCGTTCCATCCCAACGCCATGACCCTGGTCGCCGAAGGCGATAACGGCGAGCTGCATCGCGATACCTATTACTCGATCGGCGGCGGCTTTGTCGTCGACGAAGCGCAAGCCAGCAGTGGCGTGGCGGATATGGATCGCACCGTGCTGCCGTACGATTTTTCCAGCGCCGTCGAACTGCTCAGCCTCTGCCAGAAGCACAACCTGCGCGTCGCTGAACTGATGATGGCTAACGAGAAGGTCTGGCGCCCGGAAGAAGAAATTCGCAGTGGTTTGATGAAACTCTGGCGAGCGATGCAGGACTGCGTCGAGCAAGGGCTCAAGCACGAAGGCATCCTGCCTGGCGGTCTGAATGTACGGCGCCGCGCGGCCAAGCTGCATCGCAGCCTGCAAGAGCTAAACAAACCCAACGTGATCGGCTCGACCCTGAGCGCCATGGAGTGGGTCAACCTGTTTGCCCTGGCGGTCAACGAAGAAAACGCCGCCGGCGGGCGCATGGTGACGGCACCCACCAACGGTGCCGCGGGGATCATCCCGGCGGTGCTGCACTACTTCATGAAGTTCAGCGAAGTGGTGACCGAGGCCAATGTCGTCGACTATTTCCTGAGTGCGGCGGCGGTGGGGATTCTGTGTAAAAAGAACGCTTCGATTTCCGGTGCCGAAGTCGGCTGCCAGGGCGAGGTCGGTTCGGCGTGCGCGATGGCTGCGGCCGGGCTGGCGGAAATTCTCGGCGCGACGCCGGAGCAACTGTGCAACGCGGCGGAAATCGGCCTGGAACATAACCTTGGCCTGACCTGCGATCCGGTCGGTGGCCTGGTGCAAGTGCCGTGTATCGAGCGCAATGCGATTGCCGCAGTGAAAGCCATCAACGCAGCGCAGATGGCCTTGCGCGGGGATGGTCAGCACTTTATCTCCCTGGACCGGGTGATTCGCACCATGCGTGATACCGGCGCCGACATGCACGACAAATATAAAGAAACCTCGCGCGGTGGGTTGGCGGTGAGTGCGGTGGAGTGTTGAGGCAGTTCAGGCAGTGATACCGAGGAGCTCCCAATCGCGAGCAAGCTCGCTCCCACATAAGATTCGCGGTGTATGAAGAATTTGCGAACGACGCGATTTAGTGTGGGAGCGAGCTTGCTCGCGAAGGGGCCAGACCAGTCAAAACTGCGCGGTAAGTGAACACTGATTCAAATAGACGCCACCTTTTGGCGCGTCGCTTACAGATAAGAGAAACACCCTCAGGTCAGGGCTCGAGTTCGACCCTGACCGCCGGTCGCCCGTGCTTCTGGTGACACTCTTTTACGACGGTTCTCAACGTCGTTCCCACAAGTGCTACCGATTTGCTCACGCGCAACGGGCTAGAGCACTTGCCTGCCTTGTTGGCACACATAACCCCCACTTGGCGCGCGGCTTATATAGATGCATCGCGACGTCGTTTTCAGGAGTTATTGAATGCTCATTCAACTTTAGGCATGGCAATTGCTCTGTCATAACAAAGCCCGTCTCCACCACGAGAACGATGGCCATAACAAGAGCCTCCGCCTGAGGCCATCACCCGCTTTGTGTGAGGAGATACCGCGATGACGTCGTTCAACTCCGGGGCTCAACCCCAGAACCGTGCGCCTCAATCCATCGGCTTTTTGCTGCTGGACAATTTCACGCTTATTTCTCTGGCCTCCGCAGTAGAACCCCTGCGTATGGCCAACCAATTGTCCGGTCGCGAGCTGTATCGCTGGACGACCCTCACCGCCGACGGCGGCCAGGTCTGGGCCAGCGATGGACTGCAGATCACTCCTGACGCCTCGATGCACAAAGCGCCCGTGATGGACACCGTCATCGTCTGCGGCGGTGTCGGCATTCAACGCACTGTAACCCGTGAGCACGTGTCATGGCTGCAAAGCCAGGCGCGTCAGTCCCGGCGCCTCGGTGCGGTCTGCACCGGCAGTTGGGCTCTGGCCTGCGCCGGTCTGCTGGACGGCTTCGATTGCAGCGTGCACTGGGAATGTCTGGCGTCGATGCAGGAAGCTTTCCCGCGTGTCGCCATGAGCACTCGTTTGTTCACCCTCGATCGCAACCGTTTCACCAGCTCTGGCGGCACCGCGCCGCTGGACATGATGCTGCACCTGATCAGCCGCGATCACGGTCGTGAACTGTCGGCAGCGATCTCCGAAATGTTCGTCTACGAGCGCATTCGTAACGAACAGGATCACCAGCGCGTGCCGCTCAAGCACATGCTCGGCACCAACCAGCCGAAGTTGCAGGAAATCGTCGCGCTGATGGAAGCCAACCTGGAAGAGCCGATCGATCTCGACGAACTGGCTGTGTATGTCACCGTATCGCGGCGTCAGCTGGAGCGTCTGTTCCAGAAATACCTGCACTGTTCGCCATCGCGCTACTACCTGAAACTGCGCTTGATCCGCGCCCGGCAGTTGCTCAAGCAAACGCCGATGTCGATCATCGAAGTGGCGTCGGTGTGTGGTTTCGTCTCCACACCACACTTCTCCAAGTGCTACCGCGAATACTTCGGTATTCCGCCACGCGATGAGCGCGTCGGTTCCAACACTGCGCAACAGGTGGCGATGATGCCGATTCCGCAGGCGCTGGTACTGGCCCCGTTGTCCGGACCGCTGTCGGCGTTGAGCCAGGCGAGGAATGAGTCGACGTTTGCGAGCGTAAGACTTTAAACCGAGTCGCCTTCATTCGCGGGCAAGTCGGATCGCCGCACCGCCGCTCCCACATGGACGATGGTGAATCTGTGGGAGCGGGCTTGCCCGCGAAGGCGATCTATCAGGCGCTACGGCTCTGCTTGTACTGAGCGAGGGCAGGCAACAACTGCTTGTCGATGGCCTGACGCACTGCCGGCAGAATCGTCGCGCTGCTGGTGTACATTTGCTCGACCATCCCTTTGAGTGCCTTGGCCCGCGCGTCGCTCAAACCACGCACTGCACACTCGCAGGCTTGCTCGGCGGTCGAGCCGCTGGATACTTCAAAACCCAGGGCCCTCAACTGGCCCAGCAGGTCATCCTGGTCAATCAAATCTGCGTGCATCATGACTCTAATCCTTATTCAGGGGCGCGTGGTCGTGGCTCGATTCTGGTAGGCACTCAGGAAGACGGCAAGGGCGATTTGTCGCAGTGGCCGCAATACCTATGAACAGGTCGTTTTCGGCTAACTCGCAGGAGAGATGACTGGGCACACTGAGCCTCAGCTGACGTGTCGAACGGTTTGGTCACCCTCCGCGCAAAGCTCCTCTGAAACAAACCTCTGCCTCGATCTTGTCACGGCTTGATCGGGGCTTTTTTTTGTCTGGGGATTGGGGGTAGTCAGGTCGCTGTGTGTTGCGTGGGAGAATGCTTTCGCGGGCAAGCCCGCTCCCACTGTCCTTGTGGGAGCGGGCTTGCCCGCGAAGAAGGCGACGCGGTTTAGCGCTGCAACACCAATATCCGCGACAACAGTTCATCACGGTCGATGTAGCAGCCCTGGAAGTGCCGGGCGCCGGTGGCGGGGTCGAAGGCGTTGCGGGCGTGGAGGGTGCGGCGGTTGTCGAAGCACCACATTTCGCCGGGGTTGAGTCGGGTCATCAGGCGAAAGCGTGCTTCTCGGGTCATGGCGATAAAGCGTCGATAAGCGTGATACAGCTTGGGCATCTGCTCGGCCGACGCATCGAACGGCCCGCGCAGGAAGTTGGCCATGCGTATCTCGGTGACCTGGCCGAGGGCATCGAGGGCGATGATCGGCGCCAGGCAGCGATAGTCGCTATGACGGTCCTTGTTGCGAAATTCCACGGGGATATCGCACAGGCTGCGAAAGGCTTGCGGATCTTCCTGGCGCAAGGCTTCGGCGATGGCGAAACCATCGACAAAAATACTCTCGCCACCGTCCGCTTCATTAACCAGACAATGCAAAAATTGCAGCCCCGGTTGCAGCTCGCGGGTCGGCAGGTCGCTGTGCAACGGCAGGTTGAACGCGGTATAGGCGTTGCTGTCGGCGTCAGCCTTGGATTGCACGTTGAACAGCACGCCGAAGTTGCTCTCGCGGATGAAGGAGATCCGCTTGGCGATCTGCGTCAACGAGCCTGGCTCGGTGGGTACGCCGCGCACTTGCGTGAGGCCGATATCACGTAGCGCCAACAGCCATTGCAGCAGCGCCTTGTTATCGTCCATCACGGCTTGATACTCAAACACTGGCAGCTTCAGATCACGGGTCCACAGCTGGCTTTTCGGTTTGCCGGCGCGACGTTCTGCACGGGATTCATCGTCATAAGCGTGAGTCCGCAACCAGCCGGGATCGAAGCGGCTGCTATGGCCGTCCTGCCAATCGATGCGCAGGCAGCCGTCGTCATCGATGCGGGTCGCGGAGGGCGCCAGGTCTTCGGCGACGTCGACGATTTCCAGTACCTGTTCGCGGGTCACGCTGTAGACGCAGCCCGGGCACGGGCAGTTGTCCCGCAACCATTGGTGGTGAAACGGGCTCAGTCGGCCATCGGCCCACTGCACCTGAATACGGTCCGCCAGGGCTTGCACGGCGGTCAGGGCACTGATCAGCGGATAACTGCGGAAGTCGGCGAAAGCGGCGGCGGTGTTCAAGGCGATCTCCTTGTCGTTGATGGGTTATTTTTCCGCTGGCAGGCCAATCACACGGCCGATGAAGGTTGGTTTTGGCAGGTCCGATTGCTGAGCGGTGATGGCCAGCAGTTTGTCCAGCACCGGCTCGCTGAACGGCGCGGAACGCGGGCCGGCGAGGTCGACGTGAAGCAGCATTTGCTCATTGCCCGCGAGTTCCTTTTCTCCGCCGACCAGATGCAGGCTGTGATAGAGGTGCAGGCGTTTGCGGTCGTGACCGATGATTTGGGTGTGCACTTCCACTTCGGCACCGAGTTTCACTTCGTGCAGGTAGTTGAGGTGCAGCTCGAGGGTGAACAGCGAGTTGCCGCTGGCTTCGCGGTTGTTGCTGTCCATGCCCAGTTGATCCATCAACGCGTCGGTGGCGTAGCTGAAGATCAACAGGTAGAAGGCATCGCGCAGATGGCCGTTGTAGTCGACCCAGTCGGGGATGATGGTGGTTTTGTAGGTGGTTAGTGTGGGCATGGTTTAGGTTCCGACGTTGGTAGTGACTGGACGGCCGCTTTCGCGAGCAAGCTCGCTCCCACAGGGATCTGTTGTGTGACACAAATAGCAATCACACCCCAAGTCAACTGTGGGAGCGAGCTTGCTCGCGAAGGGGCCAGACCTGCTGGCCCGTAAGCCTGGGGGGTTATTCGCTAAACGCCATCCCATGTTTCTCTTTGGTGGTTTTCACCGCTTCAAGCACCGCCAGCAGGCAGTCATCACGATAGCGTTCCAGGGCCGGGATGCTGTGTTTACCGAGTTGATCGCTGGTGCCATCGACCACATCGTCGATCAGTTTGTCGGTCAGTTCCGGTGCTGGCAGGTAGGTCCACGGTAGTTGCAATGCAGGGCCGAACTGGGCCATGAAGTGCCGCATACCGGCGTCGCCACCGGCCAGAGTGTAGGTCAGGAAAGTGCCCATGAATGACCAGCGCAGACCGGCACCAAAACGAATCGCGTCGTCGATTTCGCCAGTGGTTGCCACACCGTCGTTGACCAGGTGCAGCGCCTCACGCCACAGCGCTTCGAGCAGACGGTCGGCGATAAAACCGGGGACTTCCTTGCGCACATGCAGCGGGCGCATGCCAAGGGATTCGTAGACTTTCATCGCTGCTTGCACGGCTTCGGGCGCGGTGTTTTTACCGCCGACCACTTCGACCAATGGCAACAAATAAACCGGGTTGAACGGGTGACCGACCACGCAGCGTTCCGGGTGGGTCGAGCCCTCATAGAACTCGCTTGGCAGCAGACCTGAAGTGCTGGAGCCAATCAGTGCATTGGGCTTGGCCGCGGCGCTGATTTTGCTGTGCAGTTCGAGTTTCAGTTCCAGGCGTTCCGGGGCGCTTTCCTGGATGAAGTCGGCGTCTTTTACGCACTCTTCAATGGTCGCGACAAAGCGCAGACGATCTTGCGAGGCGCCGGGCGCCAAACCTTGTTTTTCCAGTGCGCCCCAGGCGTTGGCAACGCGTTTGCGCAAGGCCGCTTCGGCGCCGGGCGCCGGGTCCCAGGCCACTACGTCCAAGCCGTGGGCGAGGGCGCGGGACACCCAACCGCTGCCGATGACACCGCTGCCCAGCGCGGCGAAGGTTTTGATTTCGGTGATAAAGCTCATGGTGATGTCCTGAAGAGTTTGGTGATCCAGTGTGGGAGCGACGGTGCGGCGATCCGACTTGCCCGCGAAGACGGTGTTCCAGCTGCAAAGCAGGTGGAGGATGTACCGCCCTCTTCGCGGGCAAGCCCGCTCCCACAGGTGAGTTGTAAGGCGCGCTTTAGCCGCGCTTGGTCAGGCCCATTTTCGCCCGGCCTTCGGCAGGGGTCAGAACACGGGCGCCGAGGCGACTGAGAATTTCCGAAGCGCGCTCGACCAACTGACCGTTGGTGGCCAGTACGCCGCGATCCAGCCAGAGGTTGTCTTCCAGGCCGACCCGCACGTTGCCGCCGAGCAGTACCGCCTGGGCAGCCATCGGCATTTGCATGCGACCGATGCCGAACCCGGCCCAGACCGCGTTGGCTGGCAGGTTGTCGACCATGGCTTTCATGGTGGTGGTGTCGGCCGGTGCGCCCCATGGGATGCCCAGGCACAGCTGGAACAGCGGGTCGTCCAGCAGCCCTTCCTTGATCATCTGCTTGGCGAACCACAGGTGACCGGTGTCGAAAATTTCCAGCTCGGCCTTTACGCCCAGCTCTTGAATGTGTTTGGCGCCAGCGCGCAGTTGCGCCGGGGTGGAGACGTAAATAGTGTCGCCGTCGCCGAAATTCAGGGTGCCGCAATCGAGGGTGCAGATTTCCGGCAGCAGTTCTTCAACATGGGCCAGACGGGTCAGCGGGCCGACCAGATCGGTGTTCGGACCGAACTCCATCGGGTTTTCACCGGCGCCGATTTCCAGGTCGCCGCCCATGCCGGCGGTGAGGTTGACGATGATGTCGACGTCCGCCTCGCGAATGCGCTCCATCACTTCGCGGTACAACGCCACGTCGCGGCTGAACTTGCCGGTCTCGGGGTCGCGAACGTGGCAGTGCACTACGGTGGCCCCGGCCTTGGCCGCTTCCACCGCCGCCGCGGCGATTTGTTTGGGGGTGACTGGCACGTGTGGGCTTCTGCCGGTCGTGTCGCCAGCACCGGTGAGTGCGCAGGTGATGATGACGTCGTGGTTCATGAGGCGGCTTCCTTCAGGCGTTGTGAGTCACTGCGCAGCCGTTTGGCGCTGCGCAGATTGATTTGGTTCGGGTTATTTGCTGGTCAGTTTCAGGTTTTCAGCGGCTGGCTTGCCGTCAAAGGTAGTCACGCCTTCAAGCCAGCGCGCCTGGTCTTGCGGGTGATCCTTGAGCCACTGTTTGGCTGATTCGAGCGCGTCTTTGTGATCGAGCAACGGCTGCATCATCCGGCTCTCGTCGGCGGCGGTGAAGGTCAGGTTGCTCAGCAAGCGGCTGACGTTCGGGCATTGCTCGGCGTAGTTCGGCGCGGTGACGGTCCAGACCGTGGCCATGCCTTCATTCGGGCCAAGGGCGTCCTGGCTGCCGGTGAGGTAGGTCATCTTCTGGTTGACGTTCATCGGATGCGGCGCCCAGCCGAAGAACACGATGGCTTCGTCGCGTTTTACCGCGCGGGTCACTGCTGAAAGCATCCCGGCTTCACTGGATTCGACCAACTGGAATTTGCCGAGGCCAAACTGGTTCTTGGCGATCATCTCTTTGATCTGGGTGTTGGCGCCTGAGCCAGGCTCGATGCCGTAGATCTTGCCGCCTAGTTCTTTCTCGAATTTGGCGATGTCGGCGAAGGTTTTCAGGCCTTTGTCGGCGAGGTAAGTCGGTACCGCCAGGGTCGCCCGTGCATCTTTGAGGCTTGGCTCGGCCAGGACTTTGACTTGTTTGCTATCGACGAACGGGGTGATGGTCTGGGTCATCAGCGGGTTCCAGTAGCCCAGGAACATGTCCAGGCGCTGGTCGCGGATACCGGCGAAGATGATTTGCTGGGAGGCGCTGGTTTGTTTGGTCTTGTAGCCGAGGCCGTCGAGCAGGACTTGCGTCATGGCACTGGTGGCAATCACGTCGGTCCAGTTCACTACGCCCAAACGCACGTTCTGGCAGGCGGCGGCGTCGGCCGCCATGGCGCCGGAGCTCAGGAAAGCGGTACCGCTGAGTGCAAGAACACAGCTGCTGATCAGTCGTTTCATGGTGGGTTCCTCGGCAGGTCGTTTATTGTGGGTTCCGGTGTCTTTGTGCGCCGGTGATGCCAAGTTACGCAGCTGAGGGCCTGCGAAAACGCACAGCGGCGACCAGCTCTTGCACAGCAGCGACCTGTTCTCTTGTGCGCAGCTTTCAACTGGCGTATCACCTGTCACACGCTACCCGCCATCCGAGTGCGCTCCATGTCCCAGGATTTCTACTTCTTGTTGATGCCGGGCTTTTCGGCGATTGGTTTTATTTCGGCCATCGAGCCGTTGCGCGTGGCCAATCGCTTTCGTGGCGAGCTGTATCGCTGGCATGTGCTGAGCGCCGATGGTGGGGCGGTATTGGCGAGCAATGGCATGTCGGTCAACGCCGATGCGGCGCTGGAGCCGCTGAAGAAGGGTGCGACCTTGTTGGTGGTCGCGGGTTTCGAGCCGCTGAAATTTGTCACCCCCGCGCTGGAACACTGGCTGCGGCGTCTCGATCATGAAGGCGTGACCCTCGGCGGGATCGACACCGGTAGTGTGTTGTTGGCCGAAGCCGGGCTGCTCGAAGGCCATCGGGTCACCCTGCACTGGGAAGCCATCGATGCGTTCAAGGAGTCTTATCCACAGCTGGAAGTCACCCAGGAACTCTTCGAAATCGACCGTCGGCGCATCACCTCGGCTGGTGGCACGGCGTCCATCGATCTGATGCTCGACCTGATCGGTCAGGCCCACGGCCCGGAACTGGCGATCCAGGTGTCCGAGCAATTCGTTCTCGGCCGCATCCGCCCGCGCAAAGACCACCAGCGCATGCAAATCGCCACCCGCTATAACATTAGCAACAAAAAGCTGGTGCACGTGATCGGCGAAATGGAACAACACAGCGAACCGCCGCTGAGCACTCTGGAACTGGCCGATTCGATCAAGGTGACCCGCCGCCAGCTGGAGCGCCTGTTCCGCCTGCACCTCAACGACACACCGAGCAACTTCTATCTGGGCTTGCGCCTGGAAAAGGCCCGGCAACTGCTGCGTCAGACCGACATGAGCGTGCTGGAGGTGAGCATTGCTTGCGGGTTTGAATCGCCGTCGTATTTCACCCGCAGCTATCGGGCGAGGTTTGCGCGGTGTCCGCGGGAGGATCGGCGCAGGCTGGGGGATGGACGAGAGGTAGTGTGATCGCGTTTCTGAAATGAACACAAGTCTGAAAACGGCCCAAAACCAATGTGGGAGCGAGCTTGCTCGCGAAGGCGAGGTGACATTCAACATTGATGTCGACTGACCCACCGCTTTCGCGAGCAATCGAGCGTCGACCGGCTGCTCCCACATTTGATCGGTTTTGCCTGAAAGACTGAGTTACTTCTTCATCAGCGCCGAACACGCTGCCTTGAACGCTTCATGCTGATACTTGTTCAGCGTCTCAGGCAGCGCGAAATCGAATTTCTTGTTCTGCGCGTTGATGGTCTGCGGTGAGAGCAGGGTTACGTCGCAGTTTTCCAGCAACTGGAAAATCCCTTCGATCTTGAAGGTGGTCGGGCCGCCGGCGAATTCGCCTTTCTTGCTGCGCTTTTTGATGGCGATCCGGTCGATGGCGTTTTCACGAACAAAAGACCCTACCTGAGCGGCAAAGATTTTGACGTTGGCGGCTTCGTCATCGTCGTCGAGGGCGATTTTCTTGGTGGCCAGCGCGAGGTGGCTCAGCACCTGACCGTCGAGGGAGGCCACTGCGATGATTGCTTCGCTGCCCTTGATTTCGATGCCGCAGATTTTCATGTGAATCCTTTGAGTTTCGTTAGATGGTGCGTTTCGGCCCTTCCCACAGGTAATGCGCAAAACTACTCCTGCGCGATCGACTCCAGAAACTCCGACCGTTCGTCACTCATTCGTGCCACACAATCATTTTGCGCAATGGGGTAGGCCTTGCTGCCGGGTTTGGCGGGGAAGGATTCCACGGCACAATCGGCTTCGCGTTGTTTTTGCCACAGTTGCTGGGCGGTTTTGACCTTGCCGGTGATGTCGTTGAGCTGGGCCTTGTCGTTGCCGTACAGGGTACCCAGGCGGTCGAGCAGGGCCTGAACGTTATCGTTCAGCAATTGTTCGGCGGTAGTTTTATTGAACGCCGCGCATTCCACGGTCTGTTGGTCGTTTTCCAGCGCATCGCACGGCGAGTTGTCGGCTTCTTCCGCCGCCTGTACGCCGGTCGCTATGAGTGCCAAAGTCAGGAAGATCGATTTCATTGCGCCACAGCCCCTTTTTTTCAGTGCATATCCAGTGATGCGGCGAATTCTGGCTTAAGCGCAGGGTAAAGAATAGATAGGCTTTGGCCCTCTCTTGAGACCCTTTGTCGCGGATTGACGCTTTCGGCAATTCCCCTGTCGTTTTTGCACCCGGCTGCCCCTGCCCTCAGGCATATGCTGACCCCAAAGCGCCGGCAGACGATTCGGCGCATGAATCGCTAATAGGGGACAGCCTGATGAGCCCAGCCGAATTGCACGCCGACAGCATCGTTATCGACGGGCTGATCATTGCCAAGTGGAACCGTGAACTGTTCGAAGACATGCGCAAGGGCGGTCTGACCGCAGCCAACTGCACCGTGTCGGTGTGGGAGGGCTTCCAGGCCACCATCAACAATATTGCCGCCAGTCAGAAACTGATCCGCGAGAACAGCGATCTGGTGATTCCGGTGAAAACCACCGCCGATATCCGTCGCGCCAAAGAACAGGGCAAGACCGGGATCATCTTCGGTTTCCAGAACGCCCATGCGTTTGAAGACCAGCTCGGCTATGTCGAGATCTTCAAGCAGCTCGGGGTTGGCGTGGTACAGATGTGCTACAACACCCAGAACCTCGTCGGCACCGGTTGCTACGAGCGTGATGGCGGCCTGTCGGGTTTCGGTCGTGAAATCGTCGCTGAAATGAACCGCGCCGGCATCATGTGCGACCTGTCCCACGTCGGTTCGAAAACGTCCGAAGAAGTGATTCTCGAATCCAAAAAGCCAGTCTGCTATTCCCACTGCCTGCCGTCGGGTCTCAAAGAGCACCCGCGCAACAAGTCTGACGAAGAGCTCAAGTTCATCGCCGACCACGGCGGTTTCGTCGGCGTGACCATGTTCGCGCCATTCCTGGCCAAGGGCATCGATTCGACCATCGACGACTACGCCGAAGCCATCGAATACACCATGAACATCGTCGGTGAAGACGCGATCGGTATCGGTACCGACTTCACCCAGGGCCATGGTCAGGATTTCTTCGAAATGCTGACTCACGACAAGGGCTATGCCCGCCGTCTGACCAGTTTCGGCAAGATCATCAACCCGCTGGGCATCCGCACCGTGGGCGAGTTCCCGAACCTCACCGAGACCCTGCTCAAGCGCGGTCACCCTGAGCACGTGGTGCGCAAGATCATGGGCGAAAACTGGGTCAACGTCCTCAAGGATGTCTGGGGCGAATAAGCCTCAAAACCAAATCCATTTCCCTCTGCCGCTCGTGCAGAGGGCAACAAAACGAATTTTCTGGAGTTAAGTTTCCATGGCCAAGATCGCCCCGCAATTGCCTATCGAAGTCGACAGCGAAACCGGTGTCTGGACCTCTGACGCCCTGCCGATGCTGTACGTACCGCGTCACTTCTTCGTCAACAACCACATGGGTATCGAAGAAGTGCTGGGCGCTGACGCCTACGCCGAAATTCTCTACAAGGCCGGCTATAAATCCGCCTGGCACTGGTGCGAGAAAGAAGCTGAATGCCACGGCCTGGAAGGCGTCGCAGTGTTCGAGCACTACATGAAGCGCCTGTCGCAACGCGGCTGGGGCCTGTTCAAGATCCAGGACATCGACCTGGAAAAAGGCACCGCCAGCGTCAAGCTCGAGCATTCGGCATTCGTCTACGTGTACGGCAAGGTCGGACGCAAGGTCGATTACATGTTCACAGGCTGGTTCGCTGGCGCCATGGACCAGATTCTTCAGGCCCGTGGCAGCTCGATCCGCACTGTTGCAGAACAGGTTTACGGTGGCTCCGAAGAAGGCCACGACGACGGCTTGTTCACCGTCAAGCCGTTGTAAGTCGAGGAACCCGCCATGGCTTTCGAAGCAATGTTTCAACCGATTCAAATCGGCAAACTGACCATCCGCAACCGCGTGCTCAGCACCGCGCATGCTGAGGTCTACGCCACCGACGGCGGCATGACCACCGATCGGTATGTGAAGTACTACGAAGAGAAAGCCAAGGGCGGGATCGGCCTGGCGATTTGCGGCGGTTCTTCCAGTGTGGCCATCGACAGCCCGCAAGGCTGGTGGAAATCGGTCAACCTGGCCGACGACCGGATCATTCCGCACTTCCAGAATCTGGCCGATGCCATGCACAAGCATGGCGCCAAGATCATGATTCAAATTACCCACATGGGCCGTCGTTCGCGCTGGGATGGCGAGCATTGGCCAACCCTGCTGTCGCCGTCGGGCATCCGTGAACCGGTGCACCGTGCGACCTGCAAAACCATCGAGCCGGAAGAAATCTGGCGGGTGATCGGCAACTACGCCAGCGCAGCCGCGCGGGCCAAGGCCGGTGGTCTGGATGGCGTTGAGCTGTCGGCAGTGCACCAGCACATGATTGACCAGTTCTGGAGCCCGCGAGTCAACAAACGTACCGACGAATGGGGCGGCAGCTTCGAGAACCGCATGCGTTTCGGTCTGGAAGTGATCAAGGCTGTGCGCAAGGAAGTCGGTCCGGATTTCTGCGTCGGCATCCGCCTGTGCGGTGACGAATTCCACCCGGATGGCTTGTCCCACGAGGACATGAAACAGATCGCCAAGTACTACGATGACACCGGCATGATCGACTTCATCGGCGTCGTGGGCTCGGGTTGCGACACCCACAACACCCTGGCCAACGTTATTCCGAACATGAGTTATCCACCGGAGCCGTTCCTGCATTTGGCGGCCGGTATCAAAGAAGTGGTCAAGGCCCCGGTACTGCACGCGCAGAACATCAAGGACCCGAACCAGGCGACCCGTATTCTGGAGGGCGGTTACGTCGACATGGTCGGCATGACCCGCGCCCACATCGCCGACCCGCACCTGATCGCCAAGATCAAGATGGGCCAGGTCGACCAGATCAAACAATGCGTCGGCGCCAACTATTGCATCGACCGTCAGTACCAGGGCCTGGACGTCTTGTGCATCCAGAACGCCGCAACCTCCCGTGAATACATGGGCGTGCCGCACATCATCGAGAAATCCACCGGCGTGAAACGCAAGGTTGTGGTGGTCGGTGCCGGTCCTGCCGGGATGGAAGCCGCTCGCGTGTCGGCCGAACGTGGCCACGACGTGACCCTGTTCGAGAAGAAAGAATTCATCGGCGGGCAGATCACGACCGCCTCGAAAGCCCCGCAACGGGACCAGATCGCCGGCATCACTCGCTGGTTCCAGCTGGAACTGGCGCGTTTGAAAGTCGACCTGCGCCTGGGCGTGGCGGCGGATGCGGCAACCATTCTCGACCTGCGTCCGGACGTGGTGGTGCTCGCCGTCGGCGGCCATCCGTTCCTGGAGCAGAACGAACACTGGGGCGCGGCTGAAGGCCTGGTGGTCAGCAGCTGGGACATCCTCGACGGCAAGGTTGCGCCGGGCAAGAACGTGCTGGTCTACGACACCATTTGCGAGTTCACCGGGATGTCGACGGCCGACTTCCTCGCCGACAAGGGCAGCCAGGTCGAGATCGTCACCGACGACATCAAACCAGGCGTGGCCATCGGCGGTACGTCATTCCCGACTTACTACCGCAGCATGTACCCGAAAGAAGTGATCATGACCGGCGACATGATGCTGGAGAAGGTCTACCGCGAAGGCGACAAGCTGGTGGCAGTACTGGAAAACGAATACACCGGCGCCAAAGAGGAGCGGGTGGTTGACCAGGTGGTGGTGGAAAACGGCGTGCGTCCGGACGAAGAAATCTACTACGCGCTGAAGGAAGGTTCGCGCAACAAAGGCCAGATGGACATCGAGGCCCTGTTCGCGATCAAGCCTCAGCCTTCGCTGAGCCAGGCGGGTGACGGCTACTTGCTGTTCCGCATCGGCGACTGCGTGGCCCAGCGCAATACCCACGCGGCGATCTATGACGCGCTGCGGCTCTGTAAGGATTTCTAACGGCCTGTGGATAACCTTGTGGGAGCGGGCTTGCCCGCGAAGAGAGCGACTCGGAATGACTGACTGACCGCGTCATCGTTCTTCGCGAGCAAGCTCGCTCCCACAGGTCATCAGGCAAGGCAACTTGGTATTTCCGCCTGCAAGACCCCCGAGGTCTTTGGGAGCTCCACATGTTGAACACCCTTCTTCCAATCCTGTTGTTCGCCGCCCTGGGCCTTGCTGTCCTCGGCGCCTTGCGGCGGGTGGCTATGTGGCGCCAGGGCCGGGCTTCGAAAGTCGACCTGATCGGCGGCCTGTTTGCCATACCCAAGCGTTATATGGTCGATCTGCACCATGTCGTAGCGCGGGACAAATACATTGCCAACACCCACGTCGCCACGGCCGGCGGCTTCGTGCTGGCTGCCGTGCTGGCGATTCTGGTCCACGGTTTTGGCCTGCATAACCGCATCCTCGGCTACGCCTTGCTGTTCGCCTCGGTGCTGATGTTCGTCGGCGCGATCTTCGTGGCCCTGCGTCGGCGCAACCCGCCAGCACGGCTGTCGAAAGGCCCGTGGATGCGTCTGCCGAAAAGCCTGATGGCGTTTTCCGTCAGCTTCTTCCTGGTGACCTTGCCGGTGGCCGGGATTCTCCCTGCGGACTTCGGCGGCTGGCTGCTGGCCGGCGTGCTCGGTCTGGGCGTGTTGTGGGGCGTGTCGGAAATGTTCCTGGGCATGACCTGGGGCGGGCCGATGAAACACGCCTTCGCCGGTGCCCTGCACCTGGCCTGGCACCGTCGCGCCGAGCGTTTTGGCGGCGGTCGTTCGACCGGTTTGAAGCCGCTGGACCTGAATGACCCGAACGCGCCGCTGGGCGTGGAAAAACCCAAGGATTTCACCTGGAACCAACTGCTTGGCTTCGACGCCTGCGTGCAGTGCGGTAAATGCGAAGCCGCGTGCCCGGCGTTCGCTGCTGGCCAGCCGCTGAACCCGAAAAAACTGATTCAGGACATGGTCGTCGGCCTCGCTGGCGGCACCGATGCCAAATTCGCCGGCAGCCCGTATCCGGGCAAAGCAATTGGCGAACACGGTGGCAACCCGCATCAGCCGATCGTCAACGGTCTGGTGGACGCTGAGACCCTGTGGTCCTGCACCACTTGCCGCGCTTGCGTCGAGGAGTGCCCGATGATGATCGAGCACGTCGACGCCATCGTCGACATGCGCCGCCATCTGACCCTGGAAAAAGGCGCGACCCCGAACAAGGGCGCCGAAGTTCTGGAAAACCTGATCGCTACCGATAACCCTGGCGGCTTCGCTCCAGGCGGACGGATGAACTGGGCGGCAGATTTGAACCTCAGCCTGCTCAGCGAGAAAAAATCCACCGACGTGCTGTTCTGGGTCGGCGATGGTGCGTTCGACATGCGCAACCAGCGCACCCTGCGCGCCTTCGTCAAAGTGCTGAAAGCGGCCAAGGTCGACTTCGCAGTGCTCGGCCTCGAAGAGCGCGACAGCGGCGACGTGGCCCGGCGTCTGGGCGATGAGGCGACCTTCCAGCTGTTGGCCAAACGCAACATCCAGACCTTGGCCAAATACAGCTTCAACCGCATCGTCACCTGCGACCCGCACAGCTTCCACGTGCTGAAAAACGAGTACGGCGCCTTCGACGGCAACTACCTCGTGCAGCACCACAGCACCTACATGGCAGAGATCATTGGCGAAGGCGCACTGAACCTCGGCCAGCACAAAGGCAGCAGCGTGACCTATCACGACCCGTGCTACCTCGGCCGCTACAACGGCGAGTACGAGGCGCCGCGTGAAGTGCTGCGGGCGTTGGGCATCGAGATCAAGGAAATGCAACGCTCCGGTTTCCGCTCGCGCTGCTGCGGCGGTGGCGGCGGTGCGCCGATCACCGACATTCCCGGCAAGCAACGGATCCCCGACATGCGCATGGAAGACATCCGCGAAACCGGCGCAGAGTTGGTGGCCGTGGGTTGTCCACAGTGCACCGCAATGCTTGAGGGCGTGGTCGAACCACGGCCGTTGATCAAGGACATTGCCGAACTGGTAGCCGATGCGTTGCTCGAAGACGCAACGCCGGGAAAGCCATCGGCACCGGCCAAACGTGAACCTGCGGAGGTGCATTGATGAGCGACATTATCCGCCGCGACCCTCGCGCTGAATGGATCGCCCGCAACCGTCTGCACCCGCTGCACGCGGCCATGCAGCCGGTTGAACATAGCTGGATGGGGCCGAACGGCATCATTCGCAAGAATCCTCACGGCATCGGTTTCATCGGCCCCAACGGGATCAAACGGATTGACCGCAGCGGCGCTCAGCAGGGCGGGGCGACCAAACGCTCAGCCGCAGTTGAAGTGCAATTGCCGCTGCATCAAGTGGCTGCACCTGCGTTCTACATCAGCGTGGTACCGGATATGGTCGGCGGCCGTTTGAGCAGCCACGACCGTGACTTGCTTGGCCTGGCCCATCAATTGGCCGGCAACGACGGTGCAGTGCTGGCCGTGGTCTTCGGTGAGCACAAGGAAAACACCTTCGCCACGGCTGGCGTTGACCGCTTGCTGGTACTTGAGGGCGATGAATTCAGCGGTTATGCACCGGAACAACGGGTCCAGGGCCTGCGGGCTGTGGATAACCAGTTCAGCCCCCGTCACTGGTTGCTGCCGGACAGCCGCAGTGGTGGTGGCGAACTGGGTCGACGTTTTGCTGCTGCCTTGGGCGAACGCCCGGCCACTCGAGTCTGGCAGGTCAAGGATCAGGAATGCATTGGCCGCGCCGGTGCTGGTTTGCAGGATCTCGCACGACCAGTGGCTCGCTTGATTCTGGCCGCCGTCGAATGCGCCGAACCGGTCAGCGAAACCCGTCACGAGGCCTTGCCGGTGGAGTTATCCACAACCGTCGCACGCAGCCTGTCGCGGATCGAAGATCTGGGCGCGGTGGCGGTGGACCCGGCGGCGATTCCGATGGCCGAAGCCGAGTTCATCTTCTCTGGCGGCAACGGGGTCAAGGACTGGGAACTTTTCCACAGGACGGCCGAGGCCTTGGGCGCGACCGAAGGCGCATCGCGAGTGGCAGTGGACGATGGTTTCATGGCGCGCGACCGTCAGGTCGGTGCGTCCGGCACCTGGGTCACCGCCAGGGTTTACGTGGCGGTGGGCATTTCCGGGGCGATCCAGCACCTGCAAGGCATCGGTGCCTGCGACAAGGTGGTGGCAATCAACCTCGATCCGGGTTGCGACATGATCAAACGGGCCGACCTGTCGGTGATCGGCGAAAGTGCCGAGATTCTTCAAGCCTTGATCGCGGCGGTAGAGGCTTACCGCAACGAAGCCAAGCGCGATGCGGCTTAAGGGAAGGAAAGGGTTATGAGCACGAAAATCATCAGCCTGGTGTCCATCGGCGCCCACCCGACCTCCGGCCGGCCACGCCGCGCCGAACAGGATGCACGGGCGGTTGAACTGGGTTTGCAACTGGCTGGGGATAACCTGCAAGTGCTGCATGCCGGCGACGTCGCCGAACCCGCGCTGCGGGCCTATCTGGGCATGGGCCTGGAACAGTTGCATGTGCTGGAGCAACCGGTCGGCGCGGATGCGCTGCCGGCATTGACCGCTTATTTGCGTGACGCCGGGGCGCAGGTCGTGCTGACCGGCAGCCAGGCGGAAACCGGTGAAGGCTCGGGCATGTTGCCGTTCCTGCTGGCGGAAAGCCTTGGCTGGCCGCTGGTAGTGGGGCTGGCTCAGGTCGAATCCATCGATGGCGGTTCGGCACTGGTGCTGCAGGCCTTGCCTCGCGGGCAGCGTCGTCGCTTGAAAGTGCGCCTGCCGTTTCTGGCGACTGTGGATAACGCAGCGCCCAAGCCTCGGCAGAGCGCCTATGGCCCGGCGCGGCGCGGGGTGTTGCAGGCGGATGAAGTCGAAGTCATCGACGATGAACTGCTGGCGGTGGCGACATTGCAACCGGCCAAGCCACGACCCAAACGCTTGAAAGTGATCAAGGCCAAGAGCGGTGCCGATCGCATGAAAGCCGCGACGGCCAAGGCCAGCGGCGGCGGTGGACAGGTGCTCAAGGGCGTGAGTGCGCAGGCGGGTGCCGAAGCCATTCTCAAGTTGCTGATTGAAGAAGGCGTGGTCCGCCAGGGTTAAGCGACTGCAACAATCGGTCATAAAACCGTCTGCCTGGCCGGTTGTTACGCATCAACCTGCGCGCTAAAAAGGTCGCTTAATGTTCTGTGGAGTCACATCAATGGAAGTTGAATTCCGTCCGGCTTTGCGCACGGATACGCGCGAGATTGCTCGTTTGTTCCAGATTTCGTCAGAGGGGGCTTCAGATTATATTTGGAGCCAGCTGGCGGCGCCTGGGCAGGATCTTCTGGAGGTGGGCGCCACTCGTTACGCCCGTGAAGATGTCGATTTTTCCTATCAGAACTGCCTTGTCGCGCAGGCACAGGGACGGGTCATCGGCATGATGCACAGCTATGTGATGCGTCACGATCCGTTGGCGGCTCCCGTGACCGACCCGGTCCTGGCGCCTTATGCCGACATGGAAGTCCCCGATACCCTCTATATTTCGAGCCTGGCCCTTCATGAAGGTTGGCGAAACAAGGGGCTGGGTGTGCGCTTTCTCGAGCGCGCTCAACAGCGCGCCGATCAACTGGAGCTCGAAGGCCTGAGCCTGATCGACTATGCAGCGAATACCGGGGCCCGGCGTTTTTATGAGCGCCACGGTTTTGGCATCGTCAAAACCTGCCAGGTCGTTCCTCATCCGATGATTCGGGTGACGGGTGACGCCTATCTCATGCATCGGCCTTAGGGCGATCCCCGTCATTGGGGTGAGCATTGGGTTACCCACAATCCCTGTTAGCTCTTCTGTGGATAACATGTTCGCCCCTCGCTACACCTCCCGCCAATCAAGCCTTCCAGCCCTTCGTACAAAAAACGACCAGTCTAACCCACGGTTTTTTCGGGCTTTTTCCACAGAATAACTTCGCTCACAGACCAATACTTGCCCCCAATCTCTGTTGGCGCTTCTGTGGATAAGATGTTCGCTGTCCGCTACAAGCCATATAAAACGTGGCTTTTAGTGAGTTGGTCAAATAATGTTCAATTGGGCCTTTTCCCCCACTAATCCTCCCGCAAAAGCCCGAATTCTCGCGGCTTTCAGCGGTTTTCCACAGAACCTGCAAAGTTGCCCCCAAAGTCTGTTGGTGCTTCTGTGGATAAGGTGTTCGTCATCCCTTGTACGCCATGTAAAACGTGGCCTGCAAGCTTCTGGTTAAAAAACAGACAATGCCTGGTTAAAACCCTGCTTCTGGATAAGTCACGGTTTTTCTTCGGGTTTTGTGAATAAAATGGGCCCGTCATCCACAGTTGTCCCCATTTGCTGTGGGTGGAGGTGTGGATAACTTGTTCGCTAAACCCTGCAAGCCACGGTCCGTATAGGCCGCAACGCGATAGGTCAGATTTCATACAGTTCTAAGGCACTTCCTTGACTTCAATCTGTCGCCTGTCTTCACCCTCATGGCACAAGGATAGCCGTCACTTATCCACATCTGGTTCAGGGAGAACGTGTGATGGATAGCCAGCCGTATCGCTCGCACCCAAGCCCCTGCATGACCTGTGTTCCGACACCCGTCACCTTGCTGCGTAAACGGATTCACCGTCGCGGTGGGATCGCGGCGTCGCGCCTGTCCCGCTGTGGTCGGAAACGCAAAATGCGCGGGATGAGGCGTACCCGGATCGGGTGTTGAACGGTTATGTGAAGGTGCGGCTGGTGGGGGAGAACATCGTCGAGGAATTTATTGGGGAGGATGGGTCGGTGCGGTGGTCTTCAAGTTGATCAGGTGAATGTAAGACCGCTATCGCGAGCAAGCTCGCACAGTTGACCGAGTCGTTCACAGATTTTGTGTACGCCACCGATCCAATGTGGGAGCGAGCTTGCTCGCGATGCTTTTATTGCGCCGCGACGCCCTTGAGGTAGGCTGGAGCTTCGGCGCCCAGGTTGTTCAGCAGACGCTCGCTGTACCAGTCCACAAAGTTCACCACACCAAACTCATAGGTCTTGGAGTACGGGCCAGGCTGATACGCGGTGGAGTTGATCCCGCGCTGGTTTTCTTCGGCCAGACGACGGTCCTGGTCGTTGGTCGCATCCCAGACCTGGCGCATGCGCTCGACGTCGTAATCCACGCCTTCGACCGCGTCCTTGTGGACGATCCACTTGGTGGTGACCATGGTTTCCTGGGCACTGATCGGCCACACGGTGAAGACGATGATGTGATCGCCCATGCAGTGGTTCCACGAGTGCGGCAGGTGCAGGATACGCATCGAACCCAGGTCCGGGTTCTGGATCCGGCCCATGAGTTTTTTGCAGCCCTGTTTGCCGTCGATAGTCATCGACACGGTGCCCTTGAGCAGCGGCATACGCACGATACGGTTACGCAGGCCGAAGCTGGCGTGAGCGTAAGGAATTTTCTCGGCTTCCCAGGCGGCAGCGGAGGCCGCCACGTGGTCCTTGAACGCCTGATCGGCGCGCGGGTCGGTGACGTCGTCCCATTCCAGCAAGGTTTTCAACAGTTCCGGGTGCGCCGCGTTGCAGTGGTAGCACTCGCGGTTGTTTTCCAGCACCAGCTTCCAGTTGGCTTTTTCGAACAAGGTGGTCTGAATCGCCACCTTGGTGTTCTCCATGTCGTACGGTTCCATGTAATGGTTCAGTGTCGACAGGAAGTCATCGATGGCCGGTGGATTCTCCGCCAGGCTGATAAAGATGTAACCGCCGGCAGTCTTCACATTCACCGGTTTGAGGCCGTATTGCTTCATGTCGAAGTCGGCGCCCATCTCGGTGCCGGCGAACAACAGGCGACCGTCCAGCTCGTAGGTCCACTGGTGATAGTGGCAAACCAGCTTGGCGACCTTGCCTTTCTCGCTGGTGCACAGCCGTGAACCGCGGTGGCGGCAGACGTTGTGGAAGGCATGGACCTGACCTTCGGCGCCACGAATGACAATGATCGGGTTCTTGCCGATCTGCAGGGTCAGGAAATTGCCCTTGGTCGGGATTTCGCAGGTCATGCCGGCGATCAACCACTCTTTCTGGAAGATTTCCTGCATATCGATATCGAACAGCCGCTCATCAGAGTAAAACGGCTGCGGCAAAGAAAAAGTCCGCTCGCGGGTTTGCAGCATTTCTGCGGTGGCCTTGCGTGCGGGTTCCAGCGGATCGCCCAAGCTCAGGGTTGCGGTGACGTCCATCGTTTAAGTCCTCATGGCCATTCTGTGTGGCCGGCGAAAGTGGCTAATCAGGGTGCTACGCAAGGCTAATAAATTAGCTGTTATCTGTTGAAGCGAGTGTGCGGTCGCGCGCATCGGGAATCTTATCCATGGGCGACATGGCCCAATCTGTTCCCGACGCGCAACCCCCGGTGGTTGGGGGCTGGTCGCGATAAGTATGTGAATGTCGTAGATAGGTAAGTGGTCGCACTGCGCCTTACGCAGAATTGACAACATGAGGCCGACAGTCGGCCGTGGAGACCCGCATGTCCAACAGCTTCCTGAACCCGGTAACAACCCAGACCTGGGCCAATGGTCGGCACATCGTCCGTTGCGTCAAAGTCATCCAGGAAACCTGGGATGTGCGCACCTTCTGTTTCATGGCCGATCAGCCGATCCTGTTCTTTTTCAAGCCCGGGCAGTTTGTCACCCTGGAGCTGGAAATCGAAGGCGTGCCGATCATGCGCTCCTACACCATTTCCAGCTCGCCTTCGGTGCCGTACAGCTTTTCGGTGACCATCAAGCGCGTGCCGGGCGGCAAGGTGTCCAACTGGCTGCACGACACCCTGCATGAAGGCCAGGAACTGGCTGTGCATGGCCCGGTCGGGCTGTTCAACGCCATGGACTTCACCGCGCCGAAAGTGCTCTACCTCAGCGGCGGTGTCGGGATCACTCCGGTGATGTCCATGGCCCGTTGGTTCTACGACACCAACGGCAATGTCGACATGGTGTTTATCCACAGCGCCCGTTCGCCAAAAGACATCATCTATCACCGCGAGCTGGAACACATGGCATCGCGGATCGAGAACTTCAGCCTGCACCTGATCTGCGAGAAGCATGGTATGGGTGAGCCGTGGGCCGGTTATCGCGGTTACCTGAACCACAAAATGCTTGAGTTGATGGCGCCGGACTTCCTTGAGCGCGAAGTGTTCTGCTGCGGCCCGACGCCGTATATGAACGCGGTCAAGCGCATGCTGGAAGCCACTGGCTTCGACATGTCGCGTTACCACGAAGAATCCTTCGGTGCGACCCCACCGGAAGCGCGCGCCGACGCTGTGGAACACGCCGAACAAGCGGCCGACGCTCCGCAAATCGATGCTGCCGACCAGCACCAGGTGGAATTCACCGCCTCCGGCAAAAGCATTCGCGTCGCACCGGGCGAAACCGTCCACGCCGCCGCCGCCAAGCTTGGCCTGCTGATCCCCAAAGCCTGCGGCATGGGCATCTGCGGCACCTGCAAAGTGATGAAACTGGGCGGGGAGGTCGAAATGGACCACAACGGCGGCATCACCGAAGAAGACGAAGCGGAGGGGTACATCCTGTCGTGCTGCAGCGTGCCGAAGGGGGATGTGCGTATCGAGTTCTAAACCACACAGATGATCGTTCCCACGCTCCGCGTGGGAATGCATCCCGTGACGCTCTGCGTCACATCCGAAGCGGACGCAGAGCGTCCATGGCGGCATTCCCACGCGGAGCGTGGGAACGATCGCTGTCCTAGAACCACCGCTGAATTTCGATCAATCCCTCCATCCCCGCGTAGTTGCGAGCGCTGGAATACCGCCAGTGTTCCGCGAGATCAACATACCCACGCTTCACCGGATTGTGATGAATGTAATCCAGCTTTTGGCGCATCACCTTTTCGCTGTACACCATTTCCGCATGTGAACCTTCCTGCCACAGCTGATAAACCCGATCCTGCTTATGGGCACGCTTACTGAAACGCAGGCGCTGCAATGCGCGTTCTGCACCCTTGCTTTGCAGGTCGTCGATGATTTGTCGGGCGGTGAAGGATTTGAACTGGCTAAGGCATTTGCTCAGGTCTGGGGCTTGGGCAATAAAGTGGAGATGGTTTTCCAGGATCACGTAACCATACAGCTGCAAGTCCCTATGGGTTTGTTGATAGCGCCAGCAATTGAGCAGGTGATCGACAATGTAGGGGCGGATGAACAGCGGAAGCCATTCCATGAGGGTGCATGTGAGGAAATGGGGTTTGTCGGGTTCAGTGATGGTGTAGCGGCTTCGGCCCATGAGTGCATTCCTTTGCTGCGCGGGGGAATGATCAGGGTGAACGGGGTTGTGTGGTGATGCTAGAGGACAGCGCAGCGGAGTAAGTCGGCAATTGCGACGCGGCTCTATAGATCGTTCCTACGCTCTGCGTGGGAATGCAGCCCGTGACGCTCTGCGTCACAACGGTGTTCGGCTCTACGTAGGCGGTGAAGCAGGAACGCGGAGCGTCCCGTGAGGCATTCCCACGCGGAGCGTGGGAACGATCATGGTGAAGGGGGGTTAGCGGGACATGACTTCTCGAATATCCGCCGCCAATTCCCGCACGCGTTCTTCTTCTGTATCCCACGAGCACATGAAGCGTGCGCCGCCGTTGCCGATGAAGGTGTAGAAGCGCCAGCCCTTGGCCGTCAGCGCAGCAATAGCCGGTTCAGAGAGTTGCAGGAACACGCCGTTGGCCTGCACCGGGAACATCAATTCCACGCCAGGAATATCGTTCACCAGTTCCGCCAGCAATTGCGCGCAGTGGTTGGCGTGGCGGGCGTATTTGAGCCAGGCGTCGTTTTCCAGCAAGCCGACCCATGGGGCCGAGAGGAAGCGCATCTTGGACGCCAGTTGCCCGGCCTGTTTACAGCGGTAGTCGAAGTCTTCGGCCAGTTTGCTGTTGAAGAACAGAATCGCTTCACCCACCGCCATGCCGTTTTTCGTGCCGCCGAAGCACAGTACGTCAACGCCGGCTTTCCAGGTCAGGTCCGCGGGTGAGCAGCCCAGGTATGCGCAGGCGTTGGAAAACCTTGCGCCGTCCATGTGCAGGTTCAGGCCCAGTTCCTTGCAGGTGATGCTGATGGCGCGGATTTCTTCCGGGGTGTAGACGCTGCCGACTTCGGTGGCCTGGGTCAGGGTCACTACGCGCGGTTTCGGGTAGTGGATGTCCTGGCGCTTGAGGGCGATTTCGCGGATCGATGCCGGGGTCAGCTTGCCGTTTTCGGTACGGGCGATGAGCAGCTTGGAACCGTTGGAGAAGAACTCCGGCGCGCCGCATTCGTCGGTTTCGACGTGGGCGGTTTCCGAGCAGATTACGCTGTGGTAACTCTGGCACAGCGACGACAGGGCCAGCGAGTTGGCCGCGGTGCCGTTGAAGGCAAAGAATATTTCACAGTCGGTTTCGAACAATTTGCGGAAATCGTCGGAAGCGCGGGCGGTCCACTGGTCGTCGCCATAGGCGCGTTCGTGGCCGTGGTTGGCCTGCTCCATGGCGGCCCAGGCTTCAGGGCAGATACCGGAATAGTTGTCGCTGGCGAATTGTTGGCTCTTGTTGTTCATGGCCTGCTTTCCGTGGTCAATGATGGTGCACACTTTACTCAGGATTGTCCGGGGAGCACAGGTGATGTGTCTGTCAGAAAAATACAAAGTCCCTGGGCAATTATGCACATGACTCAGAGGGACGGTGCGCTGGATCTGCTCAAGTGGCTGGCACTGTTGAGCATGGTGGTTGATCACCTGCGATATGTCGGTTACTCCATCGATCTGCTGTATGTGCCGGGCAGGCTGGCGTTTCCTTGGTTCTGTCTGGCGATGGCGGTGAATCTTGCGCGATCCGGCACGCCATCGACGAAAAGCGGACAGTGGCGTTACCTCGGTTGGTTATTGCTGTTTAGCGCTCTGAGCGAAATTCCCTACCGAATGTTCATTCCTGATCCCGACACATTGAACGTGTTGCCCACGTTGGCCCTTGGTCTGTTGGTGGCGTGTGGCTGGCAGCACCAGACGCTTCAGTCGCGACTGCTGGCGGCGGTTGCCTTGTTGCTGGCGGCACTGTTCCCGCAGCGACTGATGTTCGGCTTCTTCGGCGTGCTGTTGCCACTGGCGATGTTGCTGGTCATCAGGCGTCCCTGGTATTTCAGCCTGTTGCCGGGCCTGGTCTGCCTGGCGGCCAATCAGTTGCAAGTGCTGTTTCCCGGCGCCGCCTACGGCAACAGTGTCTCCATCCTCGGCATCGCCACTTGTCTGATCGCGCCGCTGATCGGGATGCTTCTGTTGCGCCACTCGAAGCAAATCAAACCGCTGCCGATGCGCCGCTGGGCTTACGTGCTCTATCCCGCGCATTTCCTCGCGCTACTGGCCTTACGCCAACTCATCGCCTGACACTGTCCCTGTGGCGAGGGAGCTTGCTCCCGCTGGGCTGCGCAGCAGACCCAAACTCAGCGTACGCGGTTCGTCAGTTAGATCGAATTTGCTGGTTTTACGACTGCTGCGCAGCCGAGCGGGAGCAAGCTCCCTCGCCACAGGGGATATTCGCTCGGCCAGCCTTTTCGGCGCATGTCGTAAACGCACCTTTGCGTGGCGTCCATAGGCATTTGACCTGTCTGCGCCGGCCATACCATCGCATCCAAAGGGCACTGCCTAAACGCCAGTGCCTTACCGAGACGAAAGGCGCACCGCCGCCGCTGGGAGAGACGCGATGTTCAGCAAGCAAGACCAAATCCAGGGTTATGACGATGCACTGCTGGCGGCGATGAATGCCGAGGAGCTGCGTCAGGAAGATCACATCGAGCTGATCGCGTCGGAGAACTACACCAGCAAGCGCGTCATGGAAGCGCAAGGCAGCGGCCTGACCAACAAATACGCTGAAGGCTATCCGGGCAAGCGCTACTACGGCGGTTGCGAGCACGTCGACAAGGTCGAAGCCCTGGCCATCGAGCGCGCCAAGCAGCTGTTCGGTGCCGACTACGCCAACGTTCAGCCGCACTCCGGCAGCCAGGCCAACGCGGCGGTATTCCTCGCCCTGTTGCAGGCCGGCGACACCGTACTGGGCATGAGCCTGGCCCACGGCGGTCACCTGACCCACGGCGCCAAGGTCAGCTTCTCCGGCAAGCTCTATAACGCTGTGCAGTACGGCATCGACACCGTTACCGGCCTGATCGATTACGACGAAGTCGAGCGCATGGCGGTCGAGCACAAGCCAAAAATGATCATCGCCGGGTTCTCGGCCTACTCGAAAACCCTGGATTTCCCACGTTTCCGTCAGATCGCGGACAAAGTTGGCGCTTACCTGTTCGTCGACATGGCCCACGTTGCCGGTCTGGTTGCCGCCGGTCTGTACCCGAACCCGCTGCCGTACGCCGACGTGGTCACCACCACCACTCACAAAACCCTGCGTGGTCCACGTGGTGGCCTGATCCTGGCCAAGGCTAACGAAGAGCTGGAAAAGAAATTCAACGCTGCCGTATTCCCTGGTGGTCAGGGCGGCCCGCTGATGCACGTGATCGCTGCTAAAGCGGTGTGCTTCAAGGAAGCGCTGGAGCCTGGCTTCAAGGTTTATCAGCAGCAAGTGATCGACAACGCTCAAGCCATGGCCAGCGTATTTATCAAACGCGGCTACGATGTAGTGTCCGGTGGCACCGACAACCACCTGTTCCTGGTCAGCCTGATCCGTCAGGGGCTCACCGGTAAGGAAGCCGACGCCGCTTTGGGTCGCGCGCACATCACCGTGAACAAGAACGCCGTACCGAACGATCCACAGTCGCCGTTCGTCACCTCGGGCCTGCGTATCGGCACCCCGGCGGTCACCACTCGCGGCTTCAAGGTCACTCAGTGCGTCGAGCTGGCCGGCTGGATCTGCGACATTCTCGACAACCTCGGCGATGCCGATGTCGAGGCCGATGTGGCGAAGAATGTGGCAGCCCTGTGCGCGGACTTCCCGGTTTACCGCTGAGAGCAGTTTTGGAGTAAATGACTATGCAACGCTACTCGGGCTTCGGCCTCTTCAAGCACTCCCTCAGCCACCATGAAAACTGGCAGAAGATGTGGCGCACGCCGACCCCGAAAAAGGTCTATGACGTGGTCATCGTCGGCGGTGGCGGGCATGGTCTGGCGACCGCCTACTACCTGGCCAAGGAACACGGCATCACCAACGTGGCCGTGGTCGAAAAAGGCTGGCTGGGCGGCGGTAACACCGCGCGCAACACCACCATCGTTCGCTCCAACTACCTGTGGGACGAGTCGGCGCACCTGTACGAACACGCGATGAAACTGTGGGAAGGCCTGTCCCAGGACCTGAACTACAACGTGATGTTCTCTCAGCGTGGTGTCTACAACCTGTGCCACACCCTGCAGGACATTCGTGATTCCGAGCGTCGGGTCAGCGCCAACCGCCTCAATGGCGTCGATGGCGAACTGCTCAACGCCAAGCAGGTGGAGGACGAGATTCCGTACCTGGATTGCTCGAAGAACACCCGTTACCCAATCATCGGCGCGACCGTTCAGCGTCGCGGCGGCGTGGCGCGGCACGATGCCGTGGCCTGGGGCTTTGCCCGTGCCGCCGACGCCTTGGGCGTGGACCTGATTCAACAGACCGAAGTGATCGGTTTCCGCAAGGAAAACGGCGTGTGCATCGGTGTGGAAACCAACAAGGGCTTTATCGGCGCCAAGCGCGTCGGTGTGGTCACTGCCGGTAACTCCGGGCACATGGCCAAACTCGCCGGTTTCCGTCTGCCGATCGAATCCCACCCGCTGCAAGCGCTGGTGTCCGAGCCGATCAAGCCGATTATCGACAGCGTGATCATGTCCAACGCCGTTCACGGTTACATCAGCCAGTCCGACAAGGGCGACCTGGTGATCGGCGCCGGTATCGACGGTTACAACGGCTACGGCCAGCGTGGTTCGTACCCGGTGATCGAGCACACCGTTCAGGCCATCGTCGAGATGTTCCCGGTGTTGTCCCGCGTACGCATGAACCGTCAGTGGGGCGGCATCGTCGACACCACGCCGGATGCGTGCCCGATCATCTCGAAAACCCCGGTCCCGAACATGTTCTTCAACTGCGGTTGGGGCACCGGTGGCTTCAAAGCGACACCTGGCTCGGGCAACGTGTTTGCCGCAAGCCTTGCCAAGGGTGAAATGCACCCGTTGGCCGCTCCATTCTCCATCGACCGCTTCCACAGCGGTGCGTTGATCGACGAACACGGCGCTGCAGCTGTCGCCCACTAACAGGAGAAATCCCTATGTTGCACATCTTCTGTCCTCACTGCGGCGAACTGCGCTCCGAAGAGGAATTCCATGCATCCGGCCAGGCGCACATCCCGCGTCCACTGGACCCGAACGCCTGCACCGACGAACAGTGGGGTGACTACATGTTCTTCCGTGACAACCCACGCGGGTTGCACCACGAACTGTGGGATCACGTCGCCGGTTGCCGTCAATACTTCAACGCGACCCGTGACACCGTGACCTACGAGATTCTCGAAACCTACAAGATCGGTGAAAAGCCACAATTCACCGGCAAGACAGAAACGGCGAAAGTCGCCGCTGGTCTGGGAGAGAAGGTATGAGCCAGATCAATCGCCTGTCCAACGGCGGACGGATCGACCGCAACAAAGTCCTGACTTTCACCTTCAACGGCCAGAGCTACAAAGGCTTTGAAGGTGACACCCTGGCCGCAGCCTTGCTGGCCAACGGTGTAGACATCATCGGTCGCAGCTTCAAATACTCCCGTCCACGCGGCATCTTTGCCGCCGGTGCCGAAGAGCCGAACGCCGTGCTGCAGATCGGCGCGACCGAAGCCACGCAAATCCCTAACGTACGCGCTACTCAACAAGCGCTGTACCAGGGCCTGGTCGCCACCAGCACCAACGGCTGGCCAAGCGTTAACAACGACATGATGGGGATTCTCGGCAAGGTCGGCGGCAAGCTGATGCCGCCGGGCTTCTACTACAAAACCTTCATGTACCCGCAATCGTTCTGGATGACCTACGAGAAGTACATTCGTAAGGCCGCAGGTCTTGGCCGCTCGCCGACCGAAAACGATCCGGACACCTACGACTACATGAACCAGCACTGCGACGTGCTGATCGTTGGTGGTGGTCCTGCTGGTCTGGCTGCTGCTCTGGCGGCTGCGCGCAGCGGTGCCCGAGTGATTCTGGCGGACGAGCAGGAAGAGTTCGGCGGCAGCCTGCTCGACTCCCGCGAAAGCCTCGATGGCAAACCTGCTACCGAATGGATCGCCAGCGTTATCGCTGAACTGAAATCCCTGCCGGACGTGCTGCTGTTGCCGCGCGCCACGGTCAATGGCTACCACGACCATAACTTCCTGACCATTCACGAGCGCCTCACCGATCACCTCGGCGACCGTGCACCGATCGGTCAAGTGCGTCAGCGTATCCACCGGGTTCGCGCCAAGCGTGTGGTGCTGGCCACCGGCACGCATGAGCGTCCACTGGTCTACGGCAACAACGACGTGCCGGGCAACATGCTGGCCGGCGCAGTCTCGACTTATGTGCGTCGTTACGGCGTAGCGCCGGGCAAGAAACTCGTGCTCTCCACCAACAACGATCACGCCTATCGCGTGGCGCTGGACTGGCTCGACGCCAGCCTGCAAGTGGTGGCCATCGCCGACGCACGGAGCAATCCACGCGGTGCGCTGGTTGAAGAAGCACGGGCCAAAGGCATCCGTATTCTGACCGGCAGCGCAGTGATCGAAGCTCGCGGCAGCAAACATGTGACTGCGGCTCGCGTCGCGGCCATCGATGTCAAGGCTCACACGGTGACCAGCCCTGGCGAATGGCTGGACTGCGATCTGGTGGCCAGCTCCGGCGGCTACAGCCCGGTGGTTCACCTGGCTTCGCACTTGGGCGGCAAGCCGATCTGGCGTGAAGACATCCTCGGTTTCGTACCGGGTGAAGCTCCGCAGAAACGCGTGTGCGTCGGTGGTGTGAATGGCGTGTACAGCCTCGGCGACACCTTGGCCGATGGTTTTGAAGGCGGCGCGCGCGCTGCCAGCGAAGCCGGGTTCAAAACGGTCCAGGGCGTGTTGCCAAAAGCCCTGACCCGTCAGGAAGAGCCGACTCTGGCGTTGTTCCAGGTGCCCCACGAAAAAGCCACCGCACGGGCGCCGAAGCAATTCGTCGACCTGCAGAACGACGTCACCGCCGCCGCCATCGAACTGGCGACCCGCGAAGGCTTCGAGTCGGTCGAGCACGTCAAACGCTACACCGCACTGGGCTTTGGTACTGACCAGGGCAAACTGGGCAACGTCAACGGTCTGGCCATTGCGGCGCGTTCACTGAACGTGACCATTCCGCAAATGGGCACCACCATGTTCCGCCCGAACTACACGCCGGTAACCTTCGGCGCAGTAGCCGGTCGTCACTGTGGCCATATCTTCGAGCCGGTGCGTTACACCGCCTTGCAAGCCTGGCACGTGAAGAACGGCGCCGAGTTCGAAGACGTCGGCCAGTGGAAGCGTCCTTGGTACTTCCCGAAAAACGGTGAAGACCTGCATGCCGCCGTCAAACGCGAATGCAAAGCCGTGCGCGACAGCGTCGGCCTGCTCGATGCCTCGACCCTGGGCAAGATCGATATCCAGGGCCCGGATGCGCGTGAGTTCCTCAACCGCGTCTACACCAACGCCTGGACCAAGCTCGATGTGGGCAAGGCGCGTTATGGCCTGATGTGCAAAGAAGACGGCATGGTCTTCGACGACGGCGTAACGGCTTGTCTGGCGGACAACCACTTCGTGATGACCACCACCACCGGCGGCGCTGCGCGCGTGCTGCAATGGCTGGAAATCTACCAGCAGACCGAATGGCCAGACCTCAAGGTGTACTTCACCTCGGTCACCGACCACTGGGCGACCATGACCCTGTCCGGGCCGAACAGCCGCAAGCTGCTCAGCGAAGTCACCGACATCGACCTGGACCGGGACGGCTTCCCGTTCATGACCTGGAAAGAAGGCCTGGTCGGCGGTGTGCCGGCACGAGTGTTCCGTATCTCGTTCACTGGTGAGTTGTCGTACGAAGTCAACGTGCAGGCCGACTACGCCATGGGCGTGCTGGAAAAAATCGTCGAGGCCGGCAAAAAGTACAACCTGACTCCGTACGGCACCGAAACCATGCACGTCCTGCGGGCCGAGAAGGGTTTCATCATCGTCGGTCAAGACACCGACAGCTCGATGACCCCGGACGACCTGAACATGGGCTGGTGCGTTGGCCGGACCAAACCGTTCTCGTGGATCGGCTGGCGCGGCATGAACCGTGAAGACTGCGTGCGTGATCAACGCAAACAGTTGGTGGGCCTGAAACCGATCGACCCGACCAAATGGCTGCCTGAAGGTGCGCAACTGGTGTTCAACACCAAGCAAGCGATCCCGATGACCATGGTCGGTCACGTCACCTCCAGCTACCTGCACAACTCCTTGGGCTATTCGTTTGCCATGGGCGTGGTGAAGGGCGGCTTGAAGCGTATCGGTGAGCGCGTGTTCGCACCGCTGGCCGACGGCAGCGTGATCGAAGCGGAAATCGTTTCTTCGGTGTTCTTCGATCCGAAAGGTGATCGCCAGAACATCTAGTGGCTTTAGGTCTTGTGGGTGGGCAATGACACCGAGTCGGCCCATTCGCGGGCAAGCCCGCTCCCACAGGATCGAAGTTCATCAAGGGAATTTGAGTCAGGCATCAATCAATGTGGGAGCGGGCTTGCCCGCGAAGACGGCAGTCCAGTCACCGCAAGGGTTGAGATCAACCGCACAACAGAATTCAAGACAGGTGCTTTATGACCGCAGCCAATGTTTACCAACAACGCCCAACCACCGGGGCCAAGGCCGAGCCGTCGTTGCATCACGCCGACCTCGCCAGCCTGGTGGGCAAGGGCCGCAAAAACGCCGGTGTCACCGTGCGTGAAAAGAAACTCCTCGGCCATCTGACCATCCGTGGCGACGGCCATGATCCAGCGTTCGCCGCCGGCGTGCACAAGGCGCTGGGCCTGGAACTGCCAGTGGCCCTGACCGTCGTCGCCAAGGGCGGAACCAGCCTGCAATGGATGGGGCCGGATGAATGGCTGCTGATCGTCCCGACTGGCGAAGAATTCGCTGCCGAGAAAAAGCTGCGTGAAGCGCTGGGCGATCTGCACATCTCCATCGTCAACGTCAGCGGCGGCCAACAACTTCTCGAACTGAGCGGCCCGAAAGTCCGCGAAGTGCTGATGAAGTCCACCAGCTATGACGTGCATCCCAACAACTTCCCGGTGGGCAAAGCCGTCGGCACGGTGTTCGCCAAGTCGCAACTGGTGATCCGCCACACCGCCGAAGACACCTGGGAACTGCTGATCCGCCGCAGCTTCTCCGATTACTGGTGGCTGTGGTTGCAGGATGCGGCTGCCGAATACGGGTTGAGCGTTCAGGCTTAACGCGGTGTAGCGCCGGGCTTGTTGTGGCGAGGGGGCTTGCCCCCGCTGGACCGCGAAGCGGGCCCAAAACCGGTGAATGTGTTTTCTCTGACGGAACGCGTTGGATGGTTTTACGACTGCTACGCAGCCGAACGGGGCGGTGCGGCGTTCCGACAAGCCCCCTCGCCACAGAGACCTCACTGGCCACAGATAGCACTGCCGACCCTTGGTTGTGTAGGTATTGAGAACAGGAGTCACCGCACTATGAGCCGCGCCCCAGACACATGGATTTTGACCGCCGATTGCCCTAGCGTATTGGGCACGGTGGATGCGGTGACCCGTTTTCTGTTCGAACAGGGTTGCTACGTCACCGAGCACCATTCCTTCGATGATCGGCTTTCCGGGCGCTTTTTCATTCGCGTGGAATTCCGTCAGCCCGACGGCTTCGACGAGCAGGCATTCCGCGCAGGTCTGGCCGAACGGACTGATGCGTTCGGCATGATCTTCGAACTGACGGCGCCGCACCACCGGCCAAAAGTGGTGATCATGGTTTCCAAGGCCGATCACTGCCTCAACGACTTGCTCTACCGTCAGCGCATCGGCCAATTGTCCATGGACGTGGTCGCGGTGGTCTCCAATCACCCGGACCTCAAGCCGCTTGCCGATTGGCACCAGATTCCCTACTACCATTTCCCGCTGGACCCGAACGACAAGCCAGCGCAAGAGCGTCAGGTGTGGCAGGTCATCGAAGAGTCCGGCGCCGAACTGGTGGTCCTTGCCCGCTACATGCAAGTGCTGTCGCCGGAGCTGTGCCGCAAGCTCGATGGCAAGGCGATCAACATCCATCACTCCCTGTTGCCCGGTTTCAAAGGCGCCAAGCCTTATCACCAGGCCTACAACAAGGGCGTGAAACTGGTGGGTGCCACCGCGCACTACATCAACAACGACCTGGACGAAGGCCCGATCATCGCCCAGGGCGTGGAAGCGGTGGATCACAGTCACTACCCCGAAGATTTGATCGCCAAAGGGCGGGATATCGAAGGGCTGACGTTGGCGCGGGCGGTTGGGTATCACATAGAAAGACGGGTGTTTCTCAACGCGAACAGAACCGTCGTTCTTTAGATTTTTGGGGCCGCTTTGCGACCCAATCGCGGGCAAGCCCGCTCCCACAGTGGATCGCAGGTGTGAATGATATTTGTGCTCCGACACAAATCCCTGTGGGAGCGAGCTTGCTCGCGAAGAGGCCCTAACAAACAACACAAAACACACAGGCAATAAACCCAAGCAATCAACGCGCTGCCGTTCCATGGCAACGCGACCGCTACATAAAAACAACAGCGAGGTGAAAGCATGTCTGGTAATCGTGGTGTCGTGTATCTCGGCAATGGCAAGGTCGAAGTGCAGAAAATCGACTATCCCAAAATGCAGGACCCGCGCGGCAGGAAGATCGAACACGGTGTCATCCTGCGCGTAGTTTCCACCAACATCTGCGGTTCGGATCAGCACATGGTGCGCGGTCGTACCACCGCCCAGACCGGTCTGGTGCTGGGTCACGAGATCACCGGTGAAGTGATCGAGAAGGGCAGCGGCGTCGAGAACCTGCAGATCGGCGACCTGGTATCGGTACCCTTCAACGTTGCCTGTGGCCGTTGCCGTTCGTGCAAAGAGCAGCACACCGGCGTCTGCCTGAGCGTTAACCCGGCGCGTCCCGGCGGTGCCTATGGTTATGTCGACATGGGCGACTGGACCGGTGGCCAGGCCGAATACGCGATGGTGCCGTATGCCGACTTCAACCTGCTGAAACTCCCTGATCGCGACAAGGCCATGGAAAAAATCCGCGACCTGACCTGCCTCTCCGACATCCTGCCGACCGGTTACCACGGCGCAGTGACTGCCGGCGTTGGCCCGGGCAGCACCGTGTACATCGCCGGTGCTGGCCCGGTCGGCCTGGCCGCTGCCGCGTCCGCTCGCCTACTGGGTGCTGCGGTGGTGATCATCGGTGACGTCAACCCGATCCGCCTGGCGCACGCCAAGGCCCAGGGTTTTGAAATCGCCGACCTGTCGACAGACACCCCACTGCACGAACAAATCGCTGCGCTGTTGGGCGAACCGGAAGTGGACTGCGCTGTTGACGCCGTAGGCTTCGAAGCTCGCGGTCACGGCCATGCCGGTGTGAAGCACGAGGCCCCGGCCACCGTACTCAACTCGCTGATGGGCGTGGTTCGTGTCGCCGGCAAAATCGGCATCCCTGGCCTCTACGTCACCGAAGATCCAGGTGCAGTCGACGCCGCCGCGAAAATGGGCAGCCTGAGCATCCGCTTCGGTCTGGGCTGGGCGAAATCCCACAGCTTCCACACCGGCCAGACCCCGGTGATGAAGTACAACCGCCAACTGATGCAAGCCATCATGTGGGACCGCATCAAAATCGCTGACATCGTCGGTGTTGAAGTCATCAGCCTTGATGATGCGCCACGTGGTTATGGCGAGTTCGATGCGGGCGTACCGAAGAAGTTTGTGATCGATCCGCACAAGTTGTTCAGCGCGGCGTAAGGCAGCAGGCAAAAATGGGCGACCCTCGGGTCGCCCTTTTTTTTTATTTCCGGAGGGTCTCGAGGAACAAGTCCCCGCTTTTGCTGGTCAAACCGGCAGTTTTTCCACCTGATTGCGGGTGGCATTCACGGCTCAAGAGGTTGTCTCGATGAAGGTTTCTCGCGTTTTTGCACTGGCTTCGCTCATGACCCTGGCGGCAAGCCCGGTCTTCGCGGCTTTCAACCTGAACGATATGGCCAACGCAGTCTCCGGTGCGCAAGGCAATCAGAGCGACGACACGACGGTCGCGGCAGCACCGCAAGCGGCCGGGTTGCTCAATACGCTCGGTTCGCAGCTCGACATCACTCCGGAGCAGGCGATCGGTGGCGCCGGCGCGATGCTCGGGCTGGCGAGGAACCAGCTGAGCAGCGGCGACTTCTCGCAATTGAGCAAAAGCGTGCCGGGGCTGGATCTGCTCTCCGGCAATAGCGCCTTGGGCGGGCTCGGTGGTTTAAGCGGCCTGCTCGGCGACGAGTCCGGCAAAGCCATGGGGCTGGACGGTCTGTTGGGCAATGTGAAAGACACCAATGATCTGAACAACGCCTTCAGCGCCCTGGGCATGGACAGCGGGATGATCGGCCTGTTTGCCCCGGTGATCCTGCAATACTTCGGTCAGCAGGGCGTTGGCAGCTCGCTGCTGCAAAACCTGGGCGGGATCTGGGGTACTGGTCTCGGTAGCTGATTGGGGCGAGAGGTCAAATCCGGGTGACTGACGAATGTTTCACCTTTGGTTGGGTAGGGTGGTTCTTTATTAGCGACGCAGATCCCCTGTGGCGAGGGAGCTTGCTCCCGCTCGGCTGCGCAGCAGTCGTAAAGCCAGAAAATGGGGTTTACCTGAAACACCTCAGTGGCAGGTTTTGGGGCCGCTGCGCGACCCAGCGGGAGCAAGCTCCCTCGCCACGGGGTTTGTGTCCGGCTCAGGTTTCTTTCCAACTTACTGTGCTTTTCGCGGTCTAGAATTCGACGTCATTGCCCCATTCCCCCAAGGAACCCTCCCACGTGAAATCCGTCCTTGTACTGTTATCTCTCCTGGCCCTGCCGGTCATGGCCGCTGAGCCAACGCTCTACGGTCGCTATGAAAACATCAAGCTGCCGGAAATCGGCGGCGAAGTCCTCAAAGCCAAAATGGACACCGGCGCCCTGACCGCATCGCTGTCGGCCAAGGATATCGAGACCTTTACCCGTGACGGTGAAGACTGGGTGCGTTTCCGTCTGGCGACCAAAGGCGCGAGCAGCAAGGTCTACGAGCACAAGATCGCGCGCATCAGCAAAATCAAAAGCCGCGCCGATGAAGAGGACGAAGACAAGGACGTGAGTGAAGTCACCAAACGTCCGGTCGTCGATCTGGAAATGTGCCTGGGCAACGTCAAGCGCACCGTCGAGGTCAATCTGACCGACCGCAGCAGCTTCAACTATCCATTGCTGATCGGCGCCAAGGCGTTGCGTGAGTTTGGTGCGGCGGTGAACCCGGCGCGGCGCTTTACCGCGGATAAACCCGACTGCTGATTGACGGCGAATCAGGCATCCGGCACCGTTCGGCTACGAAACCTCTGTGCTCGGACGCCATGCCCCATATCCTGATTGTCGAAGACGAAGCCGCGATTGCCGATACCCTGATTTTCGCCTTGCAGGGCGAGGGCTTCACCACCTCCTGGCTGAGCCTCGGCCAGGCAGCGCTTGAGCATCAGCGCAGCACCCCGGCAGATTTGATCATTCTCGACATCGGCCTGCCGGACATCAGCGGCTTCGAGACCTGCAAACAGCTGCGGCGTTTCAGCGAAGTGCCGGTGATGTTCCTCAGTGCCCGCGATGGTGAAATTGATCGGGTGGTGGGCCTGGAGATCGGCGCTGACGATTATGTGGTCAAGCCGTTCAGCCCGCGCGAAGTCGCAGCGCGGGTGCGGGCGATTCTCAAGCGTGTGGCGCCCCGGGCCACGGCTGCGGTTTCCAATGAGTTGTTTCAGATCGACAACGAACGGGTGCAGATCAGCTATCGCGGCCAGCCGCTGAGCCTGACCCGCCATGAGTTTCGCCTGCTGCAATGTCTGCTGGAACAACCCGAGCGGGTCTTCAGCCGCGAGCAATTGCTCGATGCACTGGGCGTCGCCGCCGATGCCGGGTACGAGCGCAGTATCGACAGCCACATCAAAAGCCTGCGGGCCAAGTTGCGTTTGGTGGCGGCGCACGCCGAGCCGATCCAGACCCACCGCGGCCTCGGTTACAGCTACAGCCCGGGGCACAGCTGATGCCGTTGGGGATCCGGATTTTCCTGGTGTATCTGCTGTTTATCAGCCTGACCGGGTATTTCGTGCTGAGCACCGTGATGAAAGAAATCCGCCCTGGCATGCGTCAGTCCACCGAGGAAACCCTGGTGGACACCGCGAACCTGATGGCCGAGATCCTGCGCGATGACTTCAAGGCCGGGACGCTCAACCAAAGCCGCTGGCCCGAGCTGCTCAAGGCCTACGGCGAACGGCAACCGGCGGCGACCATCTGGGGTTTGTCAAAGAATCAGGTCAACCACCGCATCTACGTCACCGACGCCAAGGGCATGGTGTTGCTGGATTCCAGTGGCATGGCGGTAGGGCAGGACTATTCTCGCTGGAACGATGTTTACCTGACCCTGCGCGGCGAATACGGCGCGCGCTCGACCCGCAGCATCCCGGACGACCCCACTACCTCGGTGATGCATGTCGGCGCGCCGATCCGTGACAACGGCCAGATTATCGGCGTGGTCACCGTGGCCAAACCCAATAGCTCCCTGCAGCCTTACATCGACCGCACCGAGCGGCGATTACTGTGGTACGGCGTTGGTCTGATCGGCCTCGGTTTACTGTTCGGCGGGTTATTGTCCTGGTGGCTGAGTGCAGCGCTGCGGCGGTTGACTGCGTATGCCCAGGCCGTCAGCGAGGGCCGTCGTGCCGAGCTGCCGCACTATCGCGGCGGCGAGCTGGAGCAGCTGGCTACGGCGGTCGAACACATGCGCACCCAGCTCGAAGGCAAAGCTTACGTCGAGCGTTATGTGCACACGCTGACCCATGAATTGAAGAGCCCGCTGGCGGCGATTCGCGGCGCTGCCGAACTGCTGCAGGGCGAAATGCCGGTGACTCAGCAGCAGCGTTTTGTCAGCAATATCGACAACGAAAGTGCGCGCATGCAGCAGTTGATCGAACGGTTGCTGAACCTTGCGCAGGTCGAGCAGCGTCAGGGGCTGGAGGAGCAAGTCGCGGTGCCGCTGGCGCCGTTGCTGGACGAATTGCTGGATGCCCAGAGTGCGCGGATCGAACGTAAGCAATTGCAGATCGGGCAGCAGATAACATCGGGACTGAGTCTGTTGGGCGAACCGTTTCTGTTGCGTCAGGCGCTGGGTAATTTGCTGGAGAACGCGCTGGATTTCACACCGTCCCACGGAATTTTGAGGTTCACGGCTGAACAGGTCGGTCAGCAGATCGAATTCAAGCTCTTCAATCAGGCCGAGCCTATTCCCGATTACGCCTTGCCGCGTTTGAGCGAGCGCTTCTACTCCTTGCCGCGCCCGGACAGTGGACGCAAAAGCACCGGGCTCGGGCTGAATTTTGTGGAAGAAGTGGTGCAGTTGCACGGCGGCGAGCTGCACATCGGCAATGTGCCGGGTGGGGTTGAGGTGACCCTGCGCCTGCCCTGACACAGCGCAGTTTTTGTGGCGAGGGAGCTTGCTCCCGCTGGGTCGCGTAGCGGCCCCAAAACCGGTAATCGCGGTTTTTTCAGACAGATCGCATCTGCCGGTTTTACGACTGCTTCGCAGCCGAGCGGGAGCAAGCTCCCTCGCCACAGGGTTTGTGTGAGCCCTAATACCTACTCTCCACACACTCTCCACATTCCCCCCATAAAACCCCCACATACCCGCCACAGACTTTCTCCATCCAAACAGGGAGAGTCCCATGAACCGTAGCCTGACCCTAAAACTGGGGGCGATTGCCCTTTTGATTCTGCTGTTGATGATTCCGCTACTGCTGATCAACGGGATCATCAATGATCGCCAGCGACTGCGCGACGGCGTGCTCGAAGACATCGCCCGCAGTTCCAGCTACAGCCAGCAACTGAGCGGTCCGATCATGGTGGTGCCGTATCGCAAAGTGGTGCGTACCTGGAAGACCAATGAGAAAACCAACAAACGCTACCAGGAAACCGGTGAAGAACGCGGCCATCTGTATTTTCTGCCGGAGCGTTTCGAGCTCGACGGCAAGGTGCAGACCGAGTTGCGCTCGCGGGGTATTTACGAGGCGCGGCTGTACCACGCCGACAACCACATCAGCGGCCTGTTTTCGATTCCCGCGCAGTTGGGTATCGAGGAAGATTTCGCCGATTATCAGTTTGACCAGGCGTTTCTGACGATAGGCATCAGCGATATTCGCGGGATCGAAAATGCCCTGAAGCTGGATCTCAATGGTCAGAGTCTGGACTTTGAACCGGGCACGCAGCTGGGCTGGCTAGGCGAGGGGGCACATGTCATGTTGCCCGCGCTGGACCGGCACAAAGGCGCTGAACTGGCGTTCGCCTTCGATCTGCGCCTGCAGGGCACCGGCCAGTTGCAGATCACCCCGGTCGGCAAAACCAGCAAGGTGCAACTGGCGGCCAACTGGCCTCACCCGAGCTTTATCGGCAACTATTTGCCGGCTCAACGTGAAGTCACCGGAGCAGGTTTTACCGCGAACTGGCAGACCTCGTTCTTTTCCACCAACCTGGAAGAAGCCTTGACCAACTGCTTGACCCGCGACCGTTGTGACGAATTCAAGAGCCGCAACTTCGGGGTGAGTTTCATCGACCCGGTGGATCAGTACCTCAAGAGTGATCGGGCGATCAAATACGCGCTGCTGTTCATTGCCCTGACCTTCGCCGGATTCTTCCTGTTCGAAGTGCTCAAAAGCATGGCAGTGCATCCGATCCAGTATGCGTTGGTGGGTGTGGCGCTGGCGTTTTTCTACCTGTTACTGCTGTCGCTGTCCGAACACATTGGGTTTGCTCTGGCCTATGGGGTGTCGGCCAGTAGCTGCGTGTTGCTGATCGGGTTTTATGTCTGCCATGTATTGCGCAGTTTGCGTCACGGCTTGAGTTTCGCGGCAGGGCTGGCGGCGTTGTATGGCCTGCTCTATGGCTTGCTGAGCGCTGAGGATTACGCGTTGCTGATGGGCTCGTTGCTGCTGTTTGGTCTGCTGGGGGTGTTTATGGTGCTGACCCGCAAGCTGGACTGGTATGGGATTGGGCAAAAAGCGGGCAAACCGCTGGAGTTTGATCTGGACGCGGTGAAATGAGCCGGTCGTTGGGGTTGCGTGAGGATCAGCTGGTTGGAGCGATGTTGGCGACGCGGATTGCCGGGTTGTTTCCTCAGAAACCGGTGTGGTCCCTTCGCGAGCAAGCTCGCTCCCACACTGGATCTCCTGTGGACACACTACTTGTGAACACCAGAGATCAAATGTGGGAGCGAGCTTGCTCGCGATGAGGCCAGATCAGTCACCGCCTATTCAAACCGCTGGCTGAGTCTCCAGCATCGACGGCCGCTGACTGACCTTGGCATACCAGGCGCCAAGTTTTGGATTGGCTTCACGCCAGTTCAGGTCCGGATGGCGGAAGTCCAGGTAGCCGAGAGCGCAGGCGACGCTGATGGCGGCGATGTCGAAATGGCAGGTGAGTTCGGCGATTGCATCGGCTTCGAACACGGCCAGGGCGCGGCGGATTTTGTCGCGTTGGGCTTCGAGCCACTCGTCCCAATGTTTTTCCGGGGCACGCAGGGCGACTTCGTAGCGCACCAGTATTGCGGCATCCATGATTCCGTCGGCCATCGAGGCCAGGGTCAGGCGTCGCCAGCGGGCCGATCCATCCCGGGGGATCAGCGGGTTACCGACGTGTTGGTGGTCCAGGTAATCGAGGATCACCCGGCTGTCGTGCAGCACATTGCCGTCGGCCAGGCGCAGGGCCGGGATTTTGCCCAGCGGGTTGTCCTGATTGAGGGCAGCGTCCGGGCTGACCGGGCTGAGTTGGCTGTGTTGCAGCGCCACGCGGTTCAGTTGACCGGTTTCGTGGAGTAGCACCATCACTTTGCGAACGTAGGGCGAAGCAGGGTTGTGGAATAAGGTCATGCTGGGGGTGGACATGGTTTTTCTCACAAGATGGGCAGGGGGTTAGCCTATTAAGTTCCGTGGTGGCTGGCGAGGGGTTTGAATCTGGAAATGATTTGGTGGCTGTGAGGCAGCCATCGCGAGCAAGCTCGCTCCCACATTAGATCCTTGTTGTTCATGCAATGTATGCCTGACACAGATCCAGTGTGGGAGCGAGCCTGCTCGCGATGGGGCCCTGTCAGACACCCGGGATTTCAGGACGCTATTTGAACAACCCCCGCAACCCAATCACCGCCGGTACCCCCAAGCCTACCCAGCTCAACCCATCCCACACACCATCCCCGAGCAGCGCGGCGAACAGTCCGGCGGCAGCGAGCAGGGCGATGACCGTGGGAGTGGCGAAGACTTTCCAGAAATTCGACTGCCTGGGCCTCATGCTGCGGTCTCCAGTACCGCGGCCACAGGTTTCACCGCCTTGCGCCGTACCACCCACAAATACACCCCACTGCCGAGGACGATGATGGTCAGTACATCCAGTGCCGCCCAGAGGATTTTCATCAGCATACCGCCGTAGTCACCGAAGTGCAGCGGTTGCGACATGCCCATGGCGTCCATGTACCACGGTCGTTCGGCGACGGCGGTGACCTGCAGGGTGCTGGCGTCGATCAGGACCGGGGTCAGCAGGTGCGAGGTCAGGTGGGTGCTGCCTTTCATGAACACTGCGTAATGATGCTCACTGGAAAACCGCGTGCCGGGGAAGGCGATGAAGTCCGGCTGCATCTCGGGTGCCACGCTTTCGGCGATTTCGAGCAAACGGCTGGCCGGTGCCAGTTGGGTCAAGGGCGGGGCTCCCCGATAAGGTTCGATCATTGCGCTCAGGCTGTCATTGCGCCACGCGGCGATCAGCAGGTCGGAGCAGGCGCTGATCACGCCGGTCACGCCGACCACCAGCGCCCAGGTCAGGGTAACCACGCCGATCAGATTATGCAGATCGAGCCAGCGCAGCCGTGTGGATTTGTCCTGACGCACGCTGGCAAATTTCAGCCGACGCATGAACGGCAGATACAGCACCGTGCCGGAGATAATCGCCAGCACGAACAATATCCCCATGAATGCCAACAGCAGCTTGCCCGGCAGACCGGCGAACATGTCCACGTGCAGACGCAGCATGACCATCATCAGGCCGCCATTGGCCGAGGGGACTTCCAGCGCTTCACCGGTGCGGGCGTCGAGCATGAAGGTGTGGGAGGAGTTCGGTTCGGTGCCGGCGGTGGGCGCCATGATCGCGATCACGCCGTTGGGGTCTTCCTCGTCCCAGCCGAAGTACTGCATCACCTCACCCGGTCGATGGGCCTCGGCGGCGCGGACCAGTTGCTGCAAGTCCAGCTGGGGAGTGCCTGCCGGCATTTGTTTCAGCTCGGGGGCATCACCCAGCAAGTGATCGATCTCGTGATGAAAAATCAGCGGCAAGCCGGTCAGTGCCAGCATCAGCAGGAAGACGGTACAGATCAGGCTGGTCCAGGTGTGGATAAAGGACCAGCGGCGGATGGTTTTACTTTTCATCAATCATCCAGATGCAAAAGGGCCACGACTGAGCCGTGACCCTTGTGTTGCTGCGGCGGGGCTAGCGGGTTACCACTTGTAATTCACGCTGGCGACGACGTTGCGTTCGTCGCCGTAGTAGCACCAGTAGCCGTCACAGGTCGACAAGTAGTCCTTGTTGAAAATGTTCTTGGCATCCACTGCGAGCGAGGCGCCTTTGAGGCTGTTGCTCAGGCGGCCCAGATCATAGTGGACCGACGCATCGTAGATGGTGTTGGAGCCGACATGGCCCAGGTCCGTGTTGGCCACATCGCCGTAAGTGTCGCCGACGTAGCGCACGCCGGCGCCGACGCCAAAGCCGTCGAGCACACCGTTATGCCAGGTGTAGTCGCCCCACAGGGTCGCCTGGTTGCGTGGAATCTGCTGCATGCGGTTGCCTTTGCCGGCGCCTTCCAGGACTTCACTGTCGGTGTAGCTGTAAGAGCCGACCAGCTTCAGGTTGTCGGTCACGTCAAAGGTGGCTTCCAGTTCGAGGCCGCGAAGCTGGACCTCACCGGTTTGGCTGGTGACGTTGCCTTCAGTGACTTTCACATTCTTCTGGCGCAGATCGAATACGGCGGCGGTGAGTAACATCCGGCTTCCGGGAGGCTGATACTTGAGCCCCGCTTCGTATTGTCGGCCTTCTGTCGGTTTGAACGACTGCTCGGCACTGGCCGAGGCGCCGGTGGAGGGCTGGAACGACTCGGTGTAGGAGAGGTAAGGCGTCAGGCCGCTGTCGAACACATAACTCAGGCCGGCATTGCCGCTGAAGGCCTTGTCACGCTGGGTGTTGGTGGCGTCGGTCTGGTTGAAGGTGGTGCCGGTGTGTACCCAGTCCTCACGACCGCCGAGGGTCAGCCGCCATTTGTCCAAGGCCATCTGGTCTTGAACGTAGAGGCCGGTTTGCCGGGTCTTTTGCGCAAAGTCATTCATCGCAAAATAGGTGACGTTGGAGAAGTCCTGGCCATACACCGGCTTGTTCACATTGGTAGTCGGTACGTTCTGGTAGCCGTAAAGCCATTGGTAGTTGGTGTTCGAACGTTGATGATCCAGACCCAGCAGCAGGGTGTGGCTCAGTTCACCGGTCTGGAAATCGGCCTGGAAGTTGTTATCCACCGCGAACTGGCTGATGTCTTCATTGACGATGCCGGTTTCACGGTTAAGGGTGCCGTCGGCCTGTACCCTGTTGAACGTGGCGGCGTTGATGCCCTGGAACGACAAATCGCTCTTGGTGTAACGCAGGTTCTGGCGGAATTGCCAGACATCGTTCAGGCGATGATCGAAGGCGTAACCCAGCGCGTAGTAAGTGCGGTCGTAAAATTCCCAGTCCGGGTCGCCGAGGTTCTTGTGGTGGGAAATCTTGCCGGCGGCCGAGGGCAGCTTGGTGCCTTGCAGGGGCAGAAACTGCCCGGTAATACCGGTGTCGTCGCGGGTGTACTGCGAGATGAAGGTCAGGTGGGTGTCGTCGTTGATGTTCCAGGTCAGGCTGGGGGCGATGTTATAGCGCTTGTCTGGAATGTGGTCGACCGGCGCATTGCTGTCGCGCACGGTGCCGCTGACACGGTAGAGAAACTGAGCTTCATCATCGATCTTGCCGGTGCTGTCGAAGTTGATCTGTTTGTGCTCGTTGCTGCCGGCTTGCAGCTCGACTTGATGGCTGCTTTGCTCTTGCGCACGACGGCTGACCATGTCCAGCATGCCGCCGGGAGGCGTCTGGCCGTACACCGAAGAAGACGGGCCGCGCAGTACCGCGATGCGCTCCAGGTTCCAGGGCTCGACCTTGGGATTGGAGAACGAGCCTTTGGGCAGTGGCAGGCCGTCGAGGAACTGGGTGGGCTCGAAGCCGCGAACCCTCAGCCAGTCGGCGCGGGAGTCGGAACCATAGCCACTGCTGATGACACCGGCGGTATAACGCAGTGCGTCATTGAGATTGAGTACCGAACGATCGTCCATCTGCTCGCGAGTGATCACCGAAATCGAGCGCGGCACTTCGACGATAGGGGTGTCGGTCTTGGTCCCGGCCGCGGTGCGGGTGGCGACGTAACCCGCTACCGGGCCCCAGGCGTTTTCGTAGCTTTCCTGGCCGGTGATGCTGGTTTCCGGCAATGCAACAACGCCGTCCGGGATTGCCACCAGGCTGAAGGTCCCGGCACTGCTTTGTTCCAGTTGCAGACCGGTGCCGCGCAAGGCTTCACGCAGGGCGCCGGCAGCGTCGAACTGGCCGTTGACCGGGGCCGAGGTTTTGCCCGAGGCCAGCGCAGGGTTCAGGCTCAGCGCCAGGCCGGCCTGGCTGGCGATCTGATTCAGGGTGCTGGCCAACGGCGCGGCCGGCAGGTTGTAGGCGCGAACACTGGACGCCTGTTCGGCGGCGATCAGCTGGCTACTGGCCAGAGGGGCGCAAAGGGCAATGGCGACGGCCAACAGGCTGGGGCGCAACAAGGTGTCTAGCGAGCGGGACATACAGCGGCTCCTGAATGGAAACATTTCTCAATTGCCTATGTGCCGGACGAGATTCAAAAAGTGATAGGGCTGATTGAAAATAATTTCGATTCAGGAAGTGGGCGGGATACAACTGGGTGAAGTGTCGATCACCCCCTGTGGCGAGGGAGTTTGCTCCCGCTCGGCTGCGCAGCAGTCGTAAACCGGCCAGCGCGATCTACCTGATAAAACCCGGTGACTGGTTTTGGGTCCGCTTCGCGGACCAGCGGGAGCAAGCTCCCTCGCCACAAGGGGATCTGCGTCCAGATTCAGGGTTTTGTTTCGGCCTTCGCCACCACCGTCACCCACCATGGCGTGTGCTGCTCGATCTGCACCGGCAGGGTCGGCAGCAGGGCGGTCAGGGCCAGGTCGATGTCGTGCAGCGGGAAGCTGCCGGTGATGCGCAAGTCGGCCACTTCCGGTGCGACGCCCAGATGACCGCGGCGATAACGCCCGAGTTCGTTGATCAGATCCCCCAAACGGGCGTTATCCACCACCAGCATGCCGCGAGTCCAGGCATCGGCACCTGAGCTCAACGCCAACAGTGGACCGAGGCCATCACGGCGTATCAGTACTTGCTGGCCTTCGCGCAGGATCTGTTCGTCCGGGCGGGATTGCGGGTGCGCAGCCACGGCCGATTTCAATACGCTCAACCGTGTGCCTTGCTCCTCGCGCTTGACCAGAAACCGCGTACCCAGAGCGCGCATGCTGCCTTCGCGGGTTTCGACGATAAACGGCCGGGCATCGTTGTGGCCGGTTTCGATAAGGATTTCACCTTCCTGCAGAATGATTCGCCGCTGCTTCTCATCGAAGCGCACATCCAGCGCGCTGTGGGTGTTGAGGTTGATCAGCGTGCCGTCGGCCAGCCGCAAGGTGCGTTGCTCGCCGGTGGCTGTGCGCTGGTCGGCCAGCCAGTAGTCGAGCGGCAGATAACGTTCACCGGCGAACAGCGCCAGACCGCAGACCAACACCACACTGGCCAGCCCGCTGCCGAGTTTGCGTACCCGCCGCCGAATGCTTTCGCGCGATTGCAGCAAGGCCGAGCGGGCGGGGCCGCTGGCGACATTGAAGCGTTGATCGAGCATGCCCAACTGCCGCCAGGCGCGGGCATGCTCCTCGGCGGCGGCGTGCCATTTGGCGAATTCTTCGCGTTCAATGGCGCTGCCATCGCCGGAATCCAGTGACAGTTGCCAGGCGATGGCGGCATCGAGAACACGGGCCGAAACCGGTTTGCAGCTGACCTGACTCATGCCGGCTCACCGTACAGCGCGATGTAGCACTGGCGAATGCCCTGAGCCAGATACTGCCGCACCCGAGGCACGGAAACCCCGAGGCGCTCGGCGATTTCTGCGTGGCCGAGGCCGTCCAGACGGTTATAGAGGAAAGCCGCGCGGGCCTTGCTCGAGAGTTTGCCGAGCAGGCGGTCGATGGCTTTGAGGTCTTCGAGGATCAGTTGCTGTTCTTCCAGAGAGGGTTGCTCGCTTTCCGGGATCAGCATCAGTTCGGTAAGGTAGGCCTGTTCCAGCACGGCGCGACGGAAATAGTCGAACAGCAGACCTTTGGCGATGGCCACCAGAAACGCTCGCGGTTCACGCGGGGCATTCAGTTCGTCACGGCCGAGCAAACGGACAAAAGTGTCCTGGCTCAGGTCTTCGGCCCGTTGCGGACAGGCCACATTGCGCCGCAGCCAGGCCAGCAGCCAACCACGATGGTCGCGGTATAACGCGCCGACAAGCTCATTGTGGCTTTGGGCTGACGACACGGGGCATCACCGAATGAGAAGTTTAAACTAACGAGAATTATTCGCGATTGTGTCAGAGGCGCGGGATGTGCGCAATTGGCGTTGGTCGGGTGGGGCGTGAGCAGCGCAACCGGAGTCAGGCTAACCCCTGTGGCGAGGGAGCTTGCTCCCGCTCGGCTGCGCAGCAGTCGTAAAGTCGGTGAACGCGGTATGTCTGATACAACGCGCCTGCAGGTTTTTGGGGCCGCTTCGCGCCCCAGCGGGAGCAAGCTCCCTCGCCACAGGTGTTCACTGCGCGCTCTAAAACGAATGCGCCTGCCTGCGGCGTTTCCACTGGCTCAGCCGCTGTTGCAGATTCAACGGGCTATGAATCTGCTGTTGCCGAGCACGGCTGAACAGGATCAGCGCCAGTTCGGCGGTGGCCAGGGCGTCGGCGCTGGCGTGGTGGCGTTCGCCAACCTGCAGCTTGAAGTAGTCGATCCAGTCATCCAGCCCGGCTTCACGGATGTGCGCCTTGGGGCAGAGCAGCGGCGCCATGTCTGCGATGTCCAGAAACGGGTGCTGCAAGCGATAACCCAGGCTGTCCTTCAGGGCGCGTCCGAGCATGTGCTGGTCGAACGGCGCATGGAAGGCCAGCAACGGGCTGTCGCCGACGAACTCCATGAAGTCCAGCAAGGCTTCCACCGGATCGCTCCCGGCGGCGATGGCGCTGGGGCCCAGACCGTGAATCAGCACGCTGGGGCCGAGTTTGTGTTCAGCGCGCTGCAAGGTGCGCTCGAATTGCTGGCTGAAGTCGATAGCGCCGTCTTCGATCACCACCGCGCCGATGGACAGCACCAGATCCTTGGTCAGGTTAAGCCCGGTGGTTTCCAGATCGACCACCACCCAGCGCTGCTCGCGCAGGCTGCATTCGCTTAGCTGAGGGGCGGCCATCAGGTGCTCCAGGCGCTGTTGTTGCCCGGCGGTTAGTGACGGGCTATTGGGCCGTAGCCAGGAGAACAGACTCATAGTTGATACCGCAGTGTCAGGCTGCTTTGCAGGCGTTGGGCCTGACGCAGGGATTCACGCAGGATTCGCCGATCCAGATGATTGAGGCTGTCGGGGTCGACCCGGTTGGAGTAGGGCAGGTTTTCGCGGGTTTGCAGCTGATGCTGCTGCATACGGGTCTGCTGGATGAAGTGGTAGGCCTCTTCATAGGCGGCGCCGTCCAGTCGTTCGATAACTTCCTTGGCCACCAGTTGGCGCAAGCGTTCCAGGGTGTTGTTGGCTTCGATACCGTTGGCCAGCGCCAGCAGTCGTGCGCCGTCGACGAAGGGGGTCAGGCCCTGGATTTTCAGGTCGAGGGTAGCTTTTTCGCCATTTTTCCTGGCCAGCACAAAATCGCGGAAACGCCCCACGGGCGGGCGTTGGCGCAAGGCATTTTCCGCCATCATGCGTTGGAACAGACGGTTGTCAGCGACCTGATCGAGAATGCTGTGGCGCAATTGCTCACAGCCTTGCTCATCGCCCCAGACCACGCGCAAGTCGAAATAGATAGTCGATGCCAGCAGGTTCTCCGGCGTCGCTTCACGGATAAACGCCGCAAAACGCCGGGCCCATTCGGCGCGGGACAGGCACAGCTCGGGGTTGCCGGCCATGATGTTGCCCTTGCACAGGGTGAAACCGCACAACGCCAGGCTCTGGTTGATCTGCTGCGCCAACGGCAGCAGCTTGCCGCGGATCTCGGCGGCGTGGGCGGCGTCTCTCGCTTCGAACAGGATGCCGTTGTCCTGATCGGTATGCAGCGTCTGCTCGCGACGGCCTTCGCTGCCGAAACACAGCCAGCTGAACGGCACGCCAGGGTCGCCTTTCTCGGCCAGGGTTAGTTCGATGACCCGGCACACCGTGTGGTCGTTGAGCAGGGTGATGATATGGGTGATCTGCGTCGAAGACGCGCCGTGGGCGAGCATGCGCTCCACCAGTTGGCCGATCTCGCCGCGAATCGCCACCAGATTGTCCACCCGAGGCGCGTTGCGGATGGTTCGCGCCAGGTGGACCAGATCGACCCGTTGCAGGGAAAACAGATCCCGTTCCGAGACCACGCCGCACAGGCGCTGGTCTTTCACCAGGCAGACATGGGCGATATGCCGCTCGGTCATGGCGATTGCAGCATCGAAGGCGCTGTGATCGGGCGTCAGGAAGAACGGCGCCTGGGTCATGTACCGCTCGATGCCCTGGTTGAAATCGCTGGTGCCATCGGCGACCACCTGACGCAGGTCGCGCAGGGTGAAAATACCGATCGGGGCTTTTAGCTCATCGACCACCACGATACTGCCGACCTGCTGCTCGTGCATCAGGGTCACCGCTTCGCGCAGCGGCGTGAGGGGACTGCAGGACACCGGATGGCGCATGGCTAGCTCGCCCAAGCGGGTGTTGAGCGAATACTGGGTGCCGAGGGTTTCCACGGCTTTTTGTTGGACTTGCTGGTTGACCTGATCGAGCAGGCTGCTGACCCCGCGCAGGGCAAAGTCGCGGAACGGGCTGGACAGCGCGAACAGCTTGATAAACGCCAGTTTGTTCAGTTGCAGGCAAAAGGTGTCTTCGGCCGCCAGGTGTTCGGTGCGGGTCGCGCGTTCGCCGAGCAGTGCCGCAAGCGGGAAACACTCGCCGGTGGCGATTTCGAAGGTGGTTTCGGTGCCACCCTTGGCAGTGTGCGGGCGCTCGCCGACCACTCGTCCCTGTTTGACGATATAAAAGTGCTCAACCGGCCCGTCGGCGGGTTTGATAATGCTTTCGCCCGGGGCGTAGAAACGCAGCTGACATTGCTCGACCAGATAAGCCAGGTGAGCGTTTTCCATTTGATTGAAAGGCGGGAATCGCTGAAGGAACTGCATGGTGCCGTGAATGTTCTGCAACACCGCGGTTTTCCCTGCCTGGGTGAAGGCATCCGCTTTACTCATAACCATTACCGCAGTCTTTTGTGCATTGTTGTTGTCGGTTCATTAGCCATGGTCGGCCCCTGCGCGCCGGGTGCCCATTGGACGTAAGTCTAGGTGGCTGACGTACGAGACAACTTTTGGGAGATGTCTTAGGCAATAAATGCGAAAAACCCTTCATCGACCCTCTTGGAAAATTATTCGACGAAGTGCACATTGAAGGCTGGCTTAGCGATGTCAGACCACTGTGCTAGGGATTGATGTGAACACGTAGAGAAACGTATGTCTGACCACGATATTTTGAGTGATGCCGAGCGCGAAGCGTTGAGCGCCGTCATGCTGGAACCGGATCTGCCGTTGCAGCGCGTGTTGATCGCCGATGATGATCGGGACGCAAGGGAGTTGTTGTCGGAGATTCTTGGCCTTGATGGCATTCGCTGCATGACCGCGGCAAGCGGTGAAGCGGCGCTGGAATTATTGGACTCGAATAAATCGATTGGTCTGCTCATCACCGATCTGCGGATGGCGCCATGCAGTGGCCTGGAATTGATACGCAAGGTGCGCGAGTCGGAGCGGGCAGCGTTGCCGATTATCATCATTTCCGGGGATGCGGATGTCCGGGACGCCATCGACGCCATGCATTTGAGTGTGGTGGACTTCCTGCTCAAGCCGATCGATACCAGCGAGTTGTTGGCGTTGGTGAGGCATGAGTTGGGGGTGGTGCTGTAGGGTTCGAAATTCAGGTTGCCTGTCAGGCAGCCTTCGCGGGCAAGCGAAGCGTCGCCCGGCCCATCCCACAAGAGCGCCGCAATCCCTTGTGGGAGCGGGCTTGCCCGCGAATGGTTCACTGCATAAACCAAGCGAACACAAAAAAGCCCTGATCGTTGCCGATCAGGGCTTTTTCTTATCTGCTGCTACCGCTTATTCACAGACCATTTTTGGCCTTGAACTCGCGGCGACGACGGTGCAGGACCGGCTCGGTGTAACCGTTCGGCTGTTGGGTGCCTTCGATTACCAGCTCGATAGCGGCCTGGAAGGCGATGTTGTTATCGAAGTCGGGTGCCAGCGGACGGTACAGCGGGTCGTTGGCGTTCTGCCGGTCGACCACGGGCGCCATGCGCTTGAGGCTTTCCAGCACCTGGGCTTCATTGACGATGCCGTGACGCAACCAGTTGGCGATGTGCTGGCTGGAAATACGCAGTGTGGCACGGTCTTCCATCAGGCCGACGTCATTGATGTCCGGAACTTTCGAACAACCCACGCCCTGGTCGATCCAGCGCACCACGTAACCGAGGATGCCTTGGGCGTTATTGTCCAGTTCGTTCTGGACTTCTTCGGCCGACCAATTGGTATTGCTCGCCAACGGGATGGTCAGGATATCGTCGACCGAGGCACGACCACGCTTGGCCAGTTCGGCCTGGCGGGCGAACACGTCGACCTTGTGATAATGCAGCGCATGCAGTGCAGCGGCGGTCGGCGATGGCACCCAAGCGGTGTTGGCGCCGGCCAGCGGGTGAGCGATTTTCTGCTCGAGCATCGCGGCCATCAGGTCGGGCATGGCCCACATGCCTTTACCGATCTGGGCGCGACCTTGCAGGCCAGTGCTCAAACCGATATCGACGTTCCAGTTCTCGTAGGCGCCGATCCACTTCTCGGCCTTCATGTCAGCCTTGCGCACCATCGCGCCAGCTTCCATGGAGGTGTGGATTTCATCGCCGGTACGGTCGAGGAAGCCGGTGTTGATGAACACCACACGCTCGTTGGCGGCCTTGATGCAGGCCTTGAGATTGACCGTGGTACGCCGCTCTTCGTCCATGATGCCGACTTTGAGGGTGTTGCGCGGCAGCTCCAGGACTTCTTCAATGCGCCCGAACAGCTCGTTGGTGAACGCCGCTTCTTCAGGTCCGTGCATTTTCGGTTTAACGATATAGACCGATCCGGTGCGGCTGTTTTTGCGCGAGCTATTGCCGTTGAGGCTGTGAATCGCCGCAAGGCTGGTGACCAGGCCGTCGAGAATCCCTTCCGGAACTTCGTTGCCGTCTTTGTCGAGAATCGCGTCGATGGTCATCAAATGGCCAACGTTACGCACGAACAACAGGGAACGGCCATGCAGGCTCAGTTCGCTGCCGTCGAGCGCGGTGTAGCGACGGTCGGCGTTCATGGTGCGAGTGAAAGTCTGGTCGCCCTTGGACACTTCTTCCGACAGATCACCCTTCATCAGGCCGAGCCAGTTGCGGTAGATCACCACTTTGTCATCGGCATCGACCGCGGCGACCGAGTCTTCACAGTCCATGATGGTGGTCAGCGCCGCTTCCATCAGCAGGTCTTTGATGCCGGCAGGGTCGGTCTGGCCGACCGGGGTGCTGGCGTCGATCTGGATTTCGAAGTGCAGGCCGTTGTTTTTCAGCAAAATCGTGGTCGGTGCAGCGGCGTCGCCGTGGAAGGCGATCAGCTGTGCGTCGTTGCGCAGGCCGGAGCTCTTCAAAACCGAGTTACTGCCACCTTTGAGGCCAACCACCAGTTTGCCATCGACGATCTTGTAGCCAGTGGAGTCGACGTGGGAGCCGGCCGCCAATGGCACTGCTTCGTCGAGGAAGGCGCGGGCGAAGGCGATGACCTTGTCACCACGGACCTTGTTGTAGCCTTTGCCTTTTTCCGCGCCGTCAGCCTCGCTGATGGCGTCAGTGCCGTACAACGCGTCGTACAGCGAACCCCAGCGGGCGTTCGAGGCGTTGAGGGCGAAACGGGCATTCATCACCGGGACGACCAGTTGTGGACCGGCCATGCGGGCGATTTCGTCGTCGACGTTTTGCGTCGTTGCCTGGAAATCGGCCGCTTCTGGCAGCAGATAACCAATGTCTTGCAGAAAGGCTTTGTAGGCCACGGCGTCATGCGCCTGACCGGCACGGGACTGGTGCCAGACATCGATTCGCGCCTGGAAGTCGTCGCGTTTGGCGAGTAGGGCTTTGTTCTTCGGCGCCAGGTCATGAATGACCTTGTCGGCACCGCCCCAGAACTTATCGGCGGTGAGGCCGGTACCGGGGATGGCTTCGTTGTTCACGAAGTCGAACAGGACTTTGGCGACCTGCAGGCCACCGACTTGAACGTGTTCAGTCATTGCTTGCCTCACTCTGCTCAGCTATTTCGCTTTTCAGCTCTTCAATTTAACAATGAAGCCTCTGGCCATTTAAACCACAAACCCCTGCACCAGTACATGCCATTGCTGGCGGCTGGGTAGGTCCAATCAACGGCTTGAGGCCTTGCTGACGGGGCTTTCGGGGTTGCGACGGCGCTTGGGCAGACATCGATCCAGCGTTATGTAGTGCGCGCTGCGGCATACTACATGATGAATTGCGGTTGTGAAAATTAGACTAAATACGTCGTTTAGCGACTTAAGCCAGCTGTCTGGTCACGCTGGGGGATGCGATGTTCTCAAAAAACTATTGGATTGTTCCAGATAAATCTGGAAACAGTACACGATTAGTTTTTTGGCAGGACCGGCGGCGGTGTCCCTATTCGCGGGCAAGCCTCGCTCCTAGAGTGATCGCGCTGCCCCTGTAGGAGCGAGGCTTGCCCACGATGGCGTCAATTCAGCGCAGAATGAAGGCTTGCCTATACTTCCTCTTCTATAACAAAAGTCATGACAAGAGGGCTGCGCCATGGACCACCTCGTACTTACCGTATTTGCCCCGGATAAACCCGGCCAGGTCGAGCGCATCGCTCAATGCATCGCCGAACACGGCGGTAACTGGCTGGAAAGTCGTATGTCACGCATGGCCGGGCAATTTGCCGGAATCCTGCGGGTCGGGGTGCCGGCCGAAGGCTATGACGAACTGGTGGATGCGCTGCAAGCGCTGTCCGTGCACGGTATCCGCGTGCTGATCGCTGAAAGTGGTATCGAACAATCCTGCACCTGGAAGCCGATCGCTATGGAGTTGGTGGGTAATGACCGGCCGGGGATTGTGCGCGATATCACGCGGCTGTTGACCGAGCAGGGTGTGAACCTGGAGCGGTTGGTCACTGATGTACGGCCAGCGCCGATGAGCAGCGAGCCGCTGTTCCACGCCGAAGCCATTCTGGCAGTGCCGCTGACCTTGTCTCTGGATGTATTGCAGGCGCGTCTGGAAACCCTGGCGGATGATTTGATGGTCGAGTTGGTGTTGCGCAGCGAGGTATAAGCCAGAAGAGCAGGTTATCCAGGTAAAACGTGCACCTGCCTGTGGATAACCTGTAGAGATGCGCCGCAAGACCAAGCCGGCCGGGGCTCTTCAGGATCTGAGCAAAAAACGAACAGTTTCAAGGGCTTGTGCACAAACGGCGGGGATCACGCTGTGGATAACCTTGGGAAGGATGCTTGCAGGCCACGTTAATCGTGGCCTGCAGAGTTTTGTGTGTTTTTTGATCAGGCGCGCCGACGCAGGCTAAACCAGGCATCTACGCTGTAAATCGCCAGACCTGCCCAGATAAACATGAATGCGATCAGCGTGCTGGAAGACAGATGCTCGCCAAACAACAGCACTGCCTGCGATAGCACCAGGGTCGGTGCTATGTATTGCAGGAAGCCCAGAGTGGTGTAGGGCAAATGCCGTGCAGCAGCGTTGAAACATACCAGCGGCACCAAGGTGATCGGCCCCGCGGCCACCAGCCACCAGGCTTCAGAGGTGGTCCAGAACGCAGCCTGAGCACTGGTCGCGACCGGATTGAGCAACAACCAGCCTAAGGCAATCGGCACCAGCATCCAGGTTTCCACCACCAGCCCGGGCAAGGCCTTGACCGGTGCTTGCTTACGGATCAACCCGTAGGCGCCGAAGCTCAGTGCCAGCGCCAGCGACACCCAAGGCAGGCTGCCGACTTGCCAGACCTGCTGCGCCACGCCAACGGTTGCCAACCCCACCGCCAGCCACTGTATGCGCCGCAAACGCTCGCCGAGTAACAGCATGCCCAACAGCACGTTCACCAGAGGGTTGATGTAGTAGCCGAGGCTGGCTTCGAGCATGCGGCCGTTATTCACCGACCACACATAGATCAGCCAGTTGGTCGCGATCAGCGTGCCGCTCAAGGCCAGAATCGCCAGCCGTTGCGGGTTCTCGCGCAGTTCACGCCACCAGCCCGGATGCTTCCAGACCAATAGCAACAGTGAGCCGAACAGCGCGGACCAGAGCACCCGGTGAACGATGATTTCCACGGCGGGCACGCTGGCGATGGCTTTGAAGTAGAGCGGGAACAGTCCCCAGATGATGTAGGCGGTCAGACCCAGAATGTACCCGCGACGCGGGTTGGCGGCTTGCATGCAGAATCCTTGCTTAGGCAGCTAACAAACGGCGATTGTAAGGCGGCTGGTGAGATGTGTCGTGTCTTGTGAGGGGGGCTTTTGTGGGAGCGGGCTTGCCCGCGAAGAACGGTAATGCGGTCTATCAGGTAAGACCGAGTCGCCCCATTCGCGGGCAAGCCCGCTCCCACAGGAGGATCAGAACAATTTCAAAGGTTCTTCGTTCAGCGCGGAAAGCTGCTCACGCAACGCCAATACCTGATCACCCCAATACCGCTCTGTGCCGAACCACGGGAAACTGCGGGGGAACGCGGGGTCATCCCAGCGCCGGGCCAGCCAGGCGCTGTAGTGCATCAGACGCAGAGCGCGCAACGGTTCGATAAGCGCCAGTTCACGCGGGTCGAAGTCATGAAACTCGCTGTAGCCGTCCATCAGTTCCGACAACTGACCGAGACATTCCTGACGGTCACCAGCGAGCATCATCCACAAGTCTTGCACTGCCGGGCCCATGCGACAGTCGTCGAGGTCGACGATGTGGAACATTTCATCGCGGCACATCATGTTGCCGGGGTGGCAATCGCCATGCATGCGGATGTTCTGATGGGGCGTGGCCTGGTAGACCTCTTCCACTCGCTTGAGCAGATCCCGGGCGACTGACTCGTAGGCCGGGAGCAAGCTGCGAGGCACGAAATTGCCTTCGAGCAGGGTATTGAGCGAGTCATGGCCGAAGTTCTTCACGCCGAGGGCTTCACGGTGTTCGAACGGGCGGGTGGCGCCGACCGCGTGCAAGCGGCCGAGCAATTGCCCGAGGCGATACAGCTGATCCAGATTGCCGGGCTCTGGCGCGCGACCGCCACGGCGTGGGAACAGGGTGAAACGAAAACCCGCGTGTTCGAACAGGCTTTCGCCGTTGTGGATCATCGGCGCGACCACTGGAACATCGCACTCGGCGAGTTCGAAGGTGAAGCGATGTTCTTCGAGAATCGCTTCGTTGGTCCAGCGCTGTGGGCGGTAGAACTTGGCAATCAATGGCTCGGAGTCGTCGATACCCACCTGATAAACGCGGTTTTCGTAGCTGTTGAGCGCAAGAATGCGGGCGTCGCTGAGAAACCCGATGCTTTCAACAGCATCGAGCACCAGGTCGGGTGTAAGGGTTTCAAACGGATGGGCCATGCTGACTCCTGCGCGCAGCAGGCTGCCGCGTCCGGCCAAACATGGTAGCGCAGACGGGGCGTCTTTAGTGGTTGAGGTTGAGATGAGTGTTGCCTGTGCCGACGCCTTCGCGGGCAAGCCCGCTCCCACAGGGGGTTGCACAAAACCTGTGGGAGCGTGGCTTGCCTGCGAATCGGTTTGTCAGGCGCCGACTATCCCGCCATCTTCACGGGTGATCGCCATCACCGAAGAGCGCGGCTTGCCGTTCGGCAAATGCTCAGGGAAGGTCGAGCCGCCGTTCTCGCCCGGGTGCTGAATTCCGACAAACAGCGTTTTCTGATCCGGCGAGAAACTGATGCCGGTCACTTCGCAGCCTATCGGGCCGACCATGAACCGACGGATCTCACCGCTGGTCGGGTCGGCGCAGAGCATCTGGTTATTGCCCATCCCGGCGAAGTCACCGCTGTTGCTGGCGTCACCGTCGGTGAGGATCCACAGCCGGCCAGTGTCGTCGAAACCGAGGCCGTCGGGGCTGTTGAACATGTTTTGCGGGGTGATGTTCGACGAGCCGCCTTTTGGTGTACCGGCATGCACGGTCGGATTGCCGGCGACCACAAACAGGTCCCAGGAAAAGCCCATGGCTGCATGATCGTCCAGGTTTTCCTGCCAGCGCAGAATCTGCCCGTAGACGTTCTTTTCTCGCGGGTTCGGGCCGCCGACCGGTTGGCCCTCTTCGCCGCGCTTGGCGTTGTTGGTCAGGGTGCAATAGACCTGGCCGTCTTTGGGGCTGACCACGATCCATTCCGGACGGTCCATGCGTGTCGCATTGACCACGCTGGCGGCGAGACGTGCGTGGATCAGCACTTGCGCCTGGTCAGCGAAACCGCTATTGGTGTCGATGCCGTTTTTGCCGTGGGTCAATTCGATCCACTGGCCCTGACCTTTCGGGTGGTCGGGGTTGCTGTCGCCGGCATCGAAACGTGCAACGTACAGGGTGCCGTGATCCAGCAGGTCGTGGTTGGCCTTGGGGTTGCCGTGATTGATCTTGTCGCGGCTGATGAACTTGTAGATGAATTCGCCGCGCTCATCGTCGCCCATGTACACCACGGCGCGCCCGTCACGGGTCTCGGCCAGTGCGGCGTTTTCATGTTTGAAGCGGCCAAGGGCGGTGCGTTTGACCGGGGTCGATTGCGGGTCGAACGGGTCGATCTCCACGACCCAGCCATGACGGTTGAGTTCGTTGGGGTTTTTCGCCAGGTCGAAGCGCGGGTCGTGTGGATGCCAGTTGATGTCTTTACTGGTCGCCACCGCGCCGTAGCGTTTCTGTGCAGCGTCGAACTTCTGCTCGGCATTGCTGCTGCCGAAGCAGTCGGTGAAGTTCTCTTCGCACGTTAGATAAGTACCCCATGGCGTTTTGCCATTGGCGCAGTTCTGGAAGGTGCCAAGGACTTTTTTACCGTGGGGGTCGGCGCTGGTTTTCACCAGATCATGCCCGGCGGCCGGACCGCTGAGGCGCAGTGGCGAGTTGCCGTGGATGCGGCGGTTGTAGCGCGAGCCCTGAACGAACTGCCATTGGCCGTTTTTGCGTTGCACCTCGATCACCGACACGCCTTCGCTGGCCAGCGCCTTGCGCACGTCTTCTGCCGACTGCGGCATGCCGCCGTGGGGGTAGAGGTAGCGGTAGTTGGTGTATTCGTTGTTGATTGCCATCAGCGCACGGTTGTCATCGCCGGGGAAGGCGAACAGGCTCATGCCGTCGTTGTTGTCGCCGAACTGGACTTCCTGGGCCTGAGCCGTGCCATTGCCGCTTGGGTTGAAGGCTGGCCCATTCTTTTGCAGCGCCTGGCCCCAACTGATCAGCACCGATGACTTGTAGCCCGGCGGCAAGGTGATGGTGTCGCTGGTGGCGGCGGCAATGCTGTCGAAACCCAGCAGTTTGCTTGAGCCGGCGCTGACACTCGCGGCCAATACGCTGCGGCTCAGCAGGTTACCACCGAGAAACATCGCCGCGCCGCACAAGGCGCCGGCACTGATGAAGCCGCGACGGCTGAGGCCGACGATTTTTTCGAGGTCGGTGGGCTGGTTTTCTTCTAATAGGTTCACATCAGGCTCCCTGCAGGTTTTGGCAGACACCTTAACCAGCGCTGATGACGGAAATGTTGCAATGGGATGTCGAGCCGCGCCACGAACCCCGTAGCAGCTGCCGAAGGCTGCGTCCGAGTCGGGCCGCGTTCGGACGAAGCGAACGCAGGCTTCGCCAGCTGCTACGAAAAGCGCGGCAGCCCTGGGTTAAAGCGGCGTACCAAGCAACACGTTGGACGGCGCGAACTGCACCAGGACGGGTTTTGCAGTGGTCAGGCCCTGGGTCTTCAGATGAAGCGGCTCGGCCAGCGCACACAGAGTCTGGCCGTTGGGCAAGGCGATCCGCACTTCACTGGGTCCGTCTTCGGCGTCGAGAATTTCTTCGATAATCCCGCTCAGGCAATTGTGTCCAGCGATTGCGGCTTGATCGATGGCCAGCAAGTCCAGCCAGCCGGCCTTGATCAACGCCACTACTTCAGTGCCGGTTTCCAGCTCCAGACGCAGGGTACTGTCGTGGGTGATTTGCGCCTGGATCGTCAGCCCTTCAGCCAATTCGAGGTGGACCAGGTCATTGCGCCCCTGACTGTCGATGGCCACGACCTTGCCGTGCAGTTGATTGCGCGCGCTGGTCCTGAGCATCAACCGGCCGAGCAGATCCAGATCGCTGGCGTCTTCGGCGGCTTCCAGCACTTGAGCCTGCAACGCTTGCAGGCGTTGATAGAGCCGCAATACCCGCTCGCCTTCTGTGGATAACTTCGCGCCACCACCGCCCTTGCCACCAACGCTGCGTTCCACCAAGGGTTTTTGCGCGAGGTTGTTCAACTCATCGATGGCGTCCCAGGCCGCCTTGTAACTCAATCCTGCGCTTTTTGCGGCGCGGGTGATTGAGCCTTGTTCGGCAATGTGTTGCAGCAAGGCGATGCGCTGCGGGCGACGGACGATGTGTTGGGTCAAAAGCGTGGGCAAGGACATGGCGGTGCGCTACGAGCTGTATTGATGGGGTGGGACGTTGGCGGCTTGGGGCGTGAGAGTCAAGTCAGGTCAACTCGCCGGGCTTGGGGGTTCTTGCCAGGCAGTAGACGTCAACCCTCGCGGCGCCGGCGTTGATCAGCAAACGGGCGAGGCTCTCAGTGGTGGCGCCGGTGGTCAGCACATCGTCGACCAGGGCCAGATGCCGGCCTTTGATCTGTGCATCAGGCGCCAGGGAAAACGCCTTGCGCAGATTGTGTTTACGCGCCTTGGCATCCAGGTCCTGCTGCGCCGTGGTGTCCAGAACACGCAGCAGCAAGCGTTCATCGCAGGGGATGTGCAGGCTGTCGCGCAGCCAATGGGCGATCATCGCTGCCTGGTTGTAACCGCGTTCGCGCAGCCGCTTGGTCGATAAGGGCACAGGGACCAGAGCGTCAGGTCGAGGGAAACCTTCCTCGAAGCGATGTTGCAGCGATTGGCTGAGAAGTTCGGCCAGCAAGCGACCAAGCGGCCACTTTGCATTGTGCTTGAAACGGGTGATCAAACTATCGATCGGAAAACTGTAAGTCCAGGGCGTTACGACCTGCGCAAAAGCCGGGGGCTTTTTCAGGCACTGGCCGCAGGTCAAGCCAGTCATGGGCAAGGGCAGGGCACAGATCTGGCAGTGATCACCGAGCCAGGGCAACTCACTTTCACAGGGTGTGCAGATGGCGTGAGGGGTATCTGTCGACTCATCGCAGAGCAAACAGGTTTGTTTGTTTTTTAACCAGATGTAAACCGGGCCTTTGTATTGTGGTTGACAGTGCATGGCTCTTCCTTAAATATGCCGAACATCCGTGTCGCGCCTGTGGGTATTACTGACCGCAGCCGCTTGCCAAGCATAAAACAAGGAAATCAGCCGATGAGCGCCAGCATCACCGCCAAATTGCGTCACGATTGGTCTTTAGCCGAAGTCAAAGCGCTGTTCGTTCAGCCTTTCAATGACCTGTTGTTTCAGGCGCAAACGGTGCATCGCGCGCATTTCGACGCCAACCGGGTTCAAGTATCGACGCTGCTGTCGATCAAAACCGGTGCCTGCCCGGAAGATTGCAAATATTGTCCGCAGTCCGGTCACTACAACACCGGGCTGGAAAAAGAAAAACTGATGGAAGTGCAGAAGGTCCTCGAAGAGGCCGCTCGCGCCAAGGCCATCGGGTCGACCCGTTTCTGCATGGGTGCGGCCTGGAAACATCCGTCGGCCAAAGACATGCCCTACGTGCTGGAAATGGTCAAAGGCGTGAAGGCCATGGGCCTGGAAACCTGCATGACCCTGGGGCGTCTCGATCAGGATCAAACTGTCGCCCTGGCCGAAGCCGGCCTGGACTACTACAACCACAACCTCGATACCTCGCCTGAGTTCTACGGCAGCATCATCACCACCCGTACTTACGGCGAGCGTCTGCAGACTCTGGCTTACGTGCGTGATTCCGGGATGAAGATCTGCTCCGGCGGCATCCTCGGCCTGGGTGAGTCCCTCGATGACCGTGCCAATCTGCTGATCCAGTTGGCCAATTTGCCGGAACATCCGGAGTCGGTGCCGATCAACATGCTGGTGAAAGTCGCCGGTACGCCACTGGAAAACGCCGATGACATCGACCCGTTCGACTTCATCCGCATGCTCGCGGTCGCACGCATCCTGATGCCGAAATCCCACGTGCGCCTGTCCGCTGGTCGCGAAGCGATGAACGAGCAGATGCAGGCCTTGGCATTCTTCGCTGGCGCCAACTCGATTTTCTACGGCGACAAACTGCTGACCACCGCCAACCCGCAGGCGGACAAGGACATGCAGCTGTTCTCGCGCCTGGGCATCCTGCCGGAAGCCCGCGAAGAGCACGCTGATGAAGTGCATCAGGCGGCGATCGAGCAAGCGCTGGTGGAGCAGAAGAGCAGCGAGCAGTTTTATAACGCGGCTGTTTGATCGCCCCACCGATTCCCCTGATTGGAATGCAAAACACTGTGGGAGCGAGCTTGCTCGCGATGGCGATCTGGCAGTCAGCACAAATGTTGAATGTTATGGCCTCATCGCGAGCAAGCTCGCTCCCACATTGGATTGTGCCGAGCCCATTTCCTGTGATCTAACTTCGAGGCCTGCATGTCTTTTGATCTCGCCGCACGCCTTGCTGCCCGTCGTGCCGAAAATCTCTATCGCCAGCGCCCTCTGCTCGAAAGCCCTCAAGGCCCGGAAGTGGTGGTCGACGGTCAGCCGTTGCTGGCGTTCTGCAATAACGATTACCTGGGGCTGGCCAATCATCCGCAAGTGATCGAAGCCTGGCGCGCCGGCGCCGCCCGCTGGGGCGTGGGTGGTGGTGCTTCGCATCTGGTGATCGGCCATAGCAGCCCGCACCATGCACTGGAAGAAGCCTTGGCCGACTTGACCGGCCGCCCGCGTGCGTTGTTGTTCACTACCGGTTATATGGCCAACCTCGGCGCAGTCACGGCGCTGGTCGGGCAGGGCGATACGGTGCTGGAAGACCGGCTCAATCACGCGTCGTTGCTGGATGCGGGGCTATTGTCCGGTGCGCGTTTCAACCGCTATCTGCACAACGATGCCGCTAGCCTGGCCAAGCGTCTGGAAAAGGCCACCGGCAATACGTTGGTGGTGACTGATGGCGTGTTCAGCATGGACGGCGACCTCGCCGACTTGCCCGCGCTGGCCCGGGAGGCCAAGGCCAAAGGTGCCTGGTTGATGGTCGATGACGCCCATGGCTTTGGTCCGTTGGGTGCCAACGGTGGCGGGATTGTCGAGCACTTTGGTTTGAGTCTGGAAGATGTGCCGGTGTTGGTCGGCACGCTGGGTAAAGCCTTCGGCACGGCAGGGGCGTTTGTCGCCGGGAGCGAAGAGCTGATCGAAAGCCTGATCCAGTTTGCCCGTCCGTACATCTACACCACCAGCCAACCGCCAGCCCTGGCTTGCGCAACCCTGAAAAGCCTCGAACTGCTGCGCAGCGAACACTGGCGCCGCGAACATCTGAATGTGCTGATCCGTCAGTTCCGCCACGGCGCCGAGCAGATGGGTCTGGAATTGATGGACAGTTTCACGCCGATCCAGCCGATCATGATCGGCGATAGCGGCCGCGCCGTTCGCTTGTCGCAGATGCTGCGCGAGCGCGGTTTGATGGTCACTGCAATTCGCCCTCCGACCGTACCAGCGGGCAGTGCGCGTTTGCGCGTGACCTTGTCCGCGGCCCACAGTGAGGCTCAAGTCCAGCTATTGTTAGAGGGTCTGGCAGAGTGTTTTAGCGAACTGGGACCGGAGCCAAGCCATGCGTGATCGACTGATTCTGCTGCCCGGTTGGGGCCTCGGCATTTCGCCGCTGGAACCGCTGGCGGCGGCCTTGCAGGGGCTGGACGAACACCTGCGAGTGGAGATCGAGCCGCTGCCGGAGCTGGAATCGAGTGACCTCAATGAGTGGCTCGACGAACTCGATGCGATCGTGCCGGAGAATACCTGGCTGGGTGGCTGGTCGCTGGGCGGCATGCTCGCCGCGGAACTGGCTGCCCGACGTGGCGACCGCTGCTGCGGTTTGCTGACCCTGGCCAGTAATCCGTGTTTTGTCGCCCACGCCGAATGGCCGAGCGCGATGCCCGGTGAAACCTTCGATGCGTTTCTTGCCGGCTGCAACGCTGACCCGCGAGGGACGCTCAAGCGCTTCAGTCTGCTCTGTGCCCAAGGCGCCGAGGACTCGCGCGGTTTGGCTCGACTGCTGCTGGGCGGTGCGCCGAATACCCCATCGTCAGTCTTGCTGAGCGGGTTGGAGTTGCTCGCGCAACTGGATACCCGCCAAGCCTTGCAAGCCTTCCGCGGCCCGCAACTGCATCTGTTTGCCGGGCTCGATGGGCTGGTCCCGGCCGAAGCAGCGAGCGAGTTGCTGATGTTGTTACCGGATGTCGAAATCGGTCTGATTGAACAGGCCGGCCACGCGTTTCTTCTGGAAGATCCCCACGGTGTGGCGGGGGCGATCCAGGCCTTTTTGCATGAGTCCGGTGATGACTGATTTGTCCTTTCCCAAGCTTCCCGGCAGCCTGCCCGACAAGCGTCAGGTCGCAGCATCCTTTTCCCGTGCGGCGGCCAGTTACGACAGCGTGGCTGAATTGCAGCGGGCGGTTGGCAGTCAATTGCTGAGCCGCTTGCCGGGTAACCTCTCCCCCGAGCGCTGGCTGGATCTGGGCTGCGGCACAGGTTATTTCAGTCGTGTACTGGGGCAGACATTTCCCGAGAGCGAAGGGCTGGCGCTGGACATCGCCGAAGGCATGCTCAACCACGCTCGACCGTTGGGCGGCGCAGCGCATTTCATCGCCGGCGATGCCGAACGGTTGCCGTTGCAGGCGCAGAGTTGTGAGCTGATCTTCTCCAGCCTGGCGGTGCAATGGTGTGCGGACTTCGCCGCGGTGCTGAGTGAGGCGCACCGCGTACTGAAGCCTGGAGGCGTGTTGGCGTTTGCCAGTTTGTGCGTCGGTACCCTGTATGAATTACGCGATAGCTGGAGCCGGGTCGACGGCATGGTTCACGTCAATCGTTTCCGTGAGTTCAGCGCTTATCAGCAACTTTGCGCTGCCAGTGGTTTGCGGGTGGTCAGTCTGGAAACTCGCCCGCATGTTCTGCATTACCCGGACGTGCGCAGCCTGACTCACGAGCTCAAAGCCCTGGGCGCGCACAATCTGAACCCTGGTCGGCCGGGTGGTTTGACGGGGAGGACGCGGATACTCGGCTTGATTGACGCCTACGAACAGTTTCGTCAGCCGCAAGGGCTGCCCGCGACTTATCAGGTGGTCTATGCCGTGTTGGAGAAACCGTTATGAGCGCAGCCTATTTCATCACCGGCACCGATACCGATGTCGGCAAGACCACCATCGCCGCAGGCCTGTTGCACGCGGCGCGGTCGGCGGGGATGAGCACGGCGGCCGGTAAACCGGTGGCCTCCGGCTGCGAGGTGACGCCCAAGGGTTTGCGTAACGCCGATGCACTGGCGTTAATGGCGCAATGCTCATTGCCGCTGAGCTATGCCGAGGTCAACCCGGTGGCATTCGAGCCGGCCATTGCACCACATCTGGCGGCTCGCGAGGCTGGGGTGGCGCTGACGGTTCAGTCATTGTCAGGACCGATGCTGCATATCCTGGACAAGGAAGCCGATTTCACCTTGATCGAAGGCGCTGGCGGCTGGCGAGTGCCATTGGCCGATCAGGACAACCTGTCGGACCTGGCGATGGCCCTGGGTTTGCCGGTGATTCTGGTGGTGGGCATGCGGCTCGGTTGCATCAATCATGCGTTGCTGACGGCCGAGGCCATTGCCCGGGACGGTTTGCAGTTGGCGGGTTGGGTGGCCAACATCATCGATCCCAAGACGTCGCGGCTGGAGGAGAATCTCGCGACTTTGGCCGAACGACTGCCCGCGCCATGTCTCGGTCGAGTGCCCAGGCTCAAGGCGGTCACGGCAGAAGCGGTGGCCGAGTATCTGCAGTTGGACCTGCTTGACTAGATTTTGCCTATGACAAGGCATTGTGCCATTAGTGTTTTTGTCGGGTCTTTTCCGGGTGGGTCTGCTTCAATGGCTCTGTTTATCCTCTGCAGGATTGAGTTCTCCCATGGAAATTTCCGGGAATACCGCTTTCTACGCGGGTCTGAGCACCATTCAGACAGGGCAGAACCGTGTCGATCAGGCCGCTGGCCAGATCGCCAGCACGACCATTGAGCGCTCTGTCACCAGTCAGTCTTCCGAAGTTCAAGTCGATCGCCTGCGCTCGGTAGACCGCAGCCAGCAATCGGATCTGGCGAGCAGCATGGTCGAGATGTCCATGGGCAAGATTCAGGCGGAACTGGGCGTCAAAGTCGCCAAGGCTTCCGATGAAATGCTCGGCACGTTGATCGATACTTTCGCTTGAAATCCTGCCACCTGCTGATTTTGTGCTAGATACAAAGCCCTCATTCGCGGGCAAGCCCGCTCCCACAAGTTCGATGCAATTCCTGTGGGAGCGGGCTTGCCCGCGAAGACGTCTTCCCAGTCAAAATAGATTCTGCTTCATCCTTCTGTAGCTCCCCTCAACTATTCTTTTCATGATCAGCCAATGCTGCTTGACCGCTGCAGGCCTTTGCCTGCGCGCTATTCAGCGCGTCGATGACGAATGGCGCTTTACGGGTGCTTGACAAGGTTTGGTCGTAAACGTATGTTTCAAACAACTGTTTGACCGCCATAACCAATCAACGCGGTTGTTCATTCCAGGATTCATCAGCAGAGGTTTATCGCTATGCCTGACTACAAGGCCCCCTTGCGTGATATTCGCTTCGTTCGTGACGAACTGCTCGGTTACGAAGCGCACTATCAGAGCCTGCCGGCTTGCCAGGACGCTACCCCGGATATGGTTGACGCCATTCTCGAGGAAGGCGCCAAGTTTTGTGAGCAGGTGTTGGCTCCGCTGAACCGCGTGGGTGACACCGAAGGCTGCACCTGGAGTGAGTCTGGCGTTAAGACCCCGACTGGCTTCAAAGAAGCCTACAAACAATTCGTCGAAGGCGGCTGGCCAAGCCTGGCCCATGCCGTAGAACACGGCGGCCAGGGCCTGCCGGAGTCTCTGGGTCTGGCAGTCAGCGAAATGGTTGGTGAAGCCAACTGGTCGTGGGGCATGTACCCAGGCCTGTCCCATGGCGCGATGAACACCATTTCCGAGCACGGCACGCCTGAGCAGCAAGAGGCTTACCTGACCAAACTGGTCTCCGGCGAATGGACCGGCACCATGTGCCTGACCGAACCGCACTGCGGCACCGACCTGGGCATGCTGCGCACCAAGGCTGAACCTCAGGCTGACGGTTCCTACAAAGTCTCCGGCACCAAGATCTTCATCTCGGCCGGTGAACACGACATGGCCGACAACATCGTCCACATCGTTCTGGCACGTCTGCCGGATGCACCGGCCGGCACCAAAGGCATTTCACTGTTCATCGTTCCAAAGTTCATGCCGAACGCTGACGGCAGCGTCGGCGAGCGTAACGCTGTGACCTGCGGTTCCCTGGAACACAAGATGGGCATCCACGGTAACGCGACCTGCGTGATGAACTTCGACGCGGCCACCGGTTTCCTGATCGGCCCGGCGAACAAAGGCCTGAACTGCATGTTCACCTTTATGAACACCGCGCGTCTGGGTACGGCTCTGCAAGGTCTGGCTCACGCCGAGATCGGTTTCCAGGGCGGCCTGAAATACGCTCGCGATCGTCTGCAAATGCGCTCCCTGACTGGCCCGAAAGCGCCGGAAAAAGCCGCTGACCCGATCATCGTGCACCCTGACGTACGCCGTATGCTGTTGACCATGAAGGCCTTCGCCGAAGGCAACCGTGCAATGGTTTACTTCACTGCCAAGCAAGTCGACATCGTCAAGTACGGCGTAGATGAAGAAGAGAAAAAGAAAGCCGACGCACTGCTGGCCTTCATGACTCCGATCGCCAAAGCCTTCATGACTGAAGTGGGCTTCGAGTCCGCCAACCACGGCGTGCAAATCTACGGCGGCCACGGCTTCATCGCCGAGTGGGGCATGGAGCAGAACGTTCGCGACAGCCGTATTTCCATGCTGTACGAAGGCACCACCGGCATCCAGGCGCTGGACCTGCTGGGCCGTAAAGTGCTGATGACTCAGGGCGAGGCTCTGAAGGGCTTCACCAAAATCATCCACAAGTTCTGCCAGACCAACGAAGGCAACGACGCGGTCAAAGAGTTTGTCGAGCCTCTGGCTGCACTGAACAAAGAGTGGGGCGAGCTGACCATGAAGGTCGGTATGGCGGCCATGAAAGACCGCGAAGAAGTCGGTGCCGCTTCGGTGGATTACCTGATGTACTCCGGTTATGCCTGCCTGGCTTACTTCTGGGCTGACATGGCGCGTCTGGCTGCCGAGAAACTGGCTGCCGGCACCAGCGAAGAGGCGTTCTACACTGCCAAGCTGCAGACCGCGCGCTTCTACTTCCAGCGCATCCTGCCGCGGACCCGCTCTCACGTTGTAACCATGCTGTCGGGCGCCAACAACCTGATGGACATGAAGGAAGAAGACTTCGGCTTGGGTTACTAAGCCCCGACGCGGTCCTTCAAAAGCCGCTGCTCCTTTGGGAGCAGCGGCTTTTTTGTGCGTGGTGAGTTCCTGTAGGAATGCGTACTTGTGGCGAGGGAGCTTGCTCCCGCTCGGCTGCGGAGCAGTCGTAAAGCCTGCCACCCCGTTCTACCTGAAGAAACGGTGCTGCCAATTTTAGGGCCGCTGCGCGACCCAGCGGGAGCAAGCTCCCTCGCCACAGGTTTTGTATCCGACGCTGGATGGAGTAAAAAACCCGACCAACTCAGATGATTGCCTTTCCTGCCGTTAAGAGAGAGGGCGTTGTGATCCAGATCACAATGTGAGTGCTTAACTACGCGCAATGCAGGCACAATGCCATCTGTCGATATGCCGGGTCGGAGCTTTACCCTTGCCGCGTTCTTCTGCTGCGCGTTTCAGTCATTTTTTGCCCTCATTACTGTTGTTGCTTGCGGGGCTTGCGGTTGCCTACGTCAAGGAGCTGAACGTCTTCTTCATCTCGCTGTTCAACGTGCTGCCGACCTTGGTGCTGTTGCTCGGCGGGGCTTATTGCGCGGTTTACCGACGCCAGCGTGAACTGTTTCTGATGGTCACGGTGTACATCGCCTACTTCCTGCTCGACACCCAGACCGATTACTACCGCGACAACGGAAAAGTCCGTGACGACGCTGCGCTGGTGTTCCACCTCTGCTGCCTGCTGCTGCCCTTGCTGTATGGACTGTTCGCGGCCTGGCAGGAACGTACCCACTTGTTTCAGGACATGGTGGCGCGCTTTGCTGTGCTGCTGGTGTTCGGCAGTGTCGCGCTGAGCCTGGAGCAAAGTTATCCGCAAGCGCTGCTGGCCTGGTTGGCGCAGATCCGTTGGCCGGTTTTGCACGGTTCGTGGATGAGCTTGATCCAGCTGTCCTACCCGGTGTTCTTCGCCGCTTTTGTGCTGCTGGGTGTGCAGTACTGGCGCAACCCTCGGCCTTTGCATGCCGCGCAACTGGTGGGTTTGCTCGGGCTGTTCTGGATGTTGCCCAAGACCTTCATCCTGCCATTCACGCTGAACGTGATGTGCAGCCAGGTGATGTTGATGATTGCCGCCGCGGTCGCCCACGAAGCCTATCAAATGGCCTTCCGTGACGAATTGACCGGTCTGCCGGGGCGTCGCGCGTTGAACGAGCGCCTGCAGCGTCTGGGTCGCAATTACGTGCTCGCCATGGGCGACGTCGATCACTTCAAGAAATTCAACGACACCCACGGCCACGACGTCGGCGATCAGGTGCTGCGTCTGGTGGCCAGCAAGCTGTCGAAGATCAGCGGCGGCGGTCGCGCCTATCGCTATGGCGGTGAGGAATTCGCCCTGGTGTTCGCCGGCAAGACCCTGGAAGAGTGCATGCCGCACCTTGAAGTCATTCGCGAATCGATTGCCACTTACAACATCCATTTGCGTAATCAGGACAGCCGCCCGCAGGACGATCAACAGGGTCGGCAGCGCCGAGCCGGGAGCGCGGCGTCCAGCGTTTCGGTAACGGTCAGCATCGGGGTGGCCGAGCGTCTGGAGCAGCGAAACCCGGAAGAAGTCCTCAAGTCGGCCGACCAGGCGCTCTACAGCGCCAAGGGGGCAGGACGTAACTGCGTCATGGCATTCGGTCAAAACCGCCGCGGCGCGGTACGTATGGACGCCGCTGCAGGTTGAGTGATGATGGCGCATTCAGCGTCTGGACTGTGATTGTCCGGGTCGGGCCTGCGCAGTAGGTTGGGGTTATCTGCTGCCGGAGAAACGACCATGCCCGAGTACAAAGCTCCCCTGCGTGACATGCGCTTTCTGATCGACCATGTCTTCGACTTCCACACCCGTTACGCCGCGCTGGGTGCCACCGATGCCAGCCCGGACATGGTCAATGCGATCCTCGAAGAAGGCTCGAAATTCTGCGAAAACGTGCTGGCGCCGTTGAACCGCTCCGGCGATGAAGAAGGCTGCCATTTCGATAATGGTGTGGTCACGACGCCGAAAGGTTTCAAGCAGGCTTTCGCCCAGTATGTTGAAGGCGGCTGGCACGGTCTGGCGGCGGACCCGACCTATGGCGGTCAAGGTTTGCCGCTTTCGCTGGGGCTGGTGATCAGTGAGATGGTCGGCTCCAGCAACACCTCGTGGGGCATGTACCCCGGCCTGACTCACGGCGCGATGTCGGCGATTCACGCCCACGGCACCGAAGAGCAGAAACAGACTTACCTGAGCAAACTGACTGCGGGCCAATGGACCGGCACCATGTGCCTGACCGAAGCCCATTGCGGCACTGACCTGGGCATTATCAAGACCCGCGCCGTGCCGCAGGCCGATGGCAGTTATGCCATATCCGGCAGCAAGATTTTCATCTCGGCCGGCGAGCACGACATGAGTGACAACATCATTCATCTGGTGCTGGCCAAACTGCCGGACGCGCCGGCCGGAACCAAGGGCATTTCACTGTTTATCGTGCCGAAGTTCTTGCCCGATGCCGAGGGCGAGGCCGGCGAGCGCAATGCGGTGAGCTGTGGCTCCATCGAGCACAAAATGGGCATCAAGGCTTCAGCCACCTGTGTGCTGAACTTCGATGAGGCCAAAGGCTTCCTGATCGGCGAGGCCAACAAAGGCCTGAACTGCATGTTCACCATGATGAACCATGCGCGGCTCGGCACCGGGATGCAGGGCTTGTGTCTGGGCGAGGCAAGCTTTCAGGGCGCGATCAAATACGCTAACGATCGCCTGCAAATGCGCTCGTTGACCGGCCCGAAAGCGCCAGAGAAAGCCGCTGATCCGATCATCGTCCACCCCGACGTGCGCCGTATGTTGCTGACCATGAAAGCCTTCAACGAAGGCAACCGCGCGCTGACCTACTTCACCGCACAATTGCTGGACATCGCGCACCTGGGCGCGGATGAAACCCAACGTCAGGACGCCGAAGACCTGCTGGCCTTCCTGACGCCAATCTGCAAAGCCTTCATGACCGAGACCGGTCTGGAGGTGACCAACCACGGCATGCAGGTGTTCGGCGGCCATGGTTTTATCCGTGAGTGGGGCATGGAGCAGCTGGTCAGGGATTGCCGGATCGCGCCGATCTACGAAGGCACCAATGGCATTCAGGCGCTGGATTTGCTTGGGCGTAAAGTCCTTGGCAGTCAGGGCAAGTTGCTGCGTGGCTTCACCAGAATCGTCCACAAGTTCTGTGCCGCGAATGCCGGGCATCCACAGCTCAAAGGCTATGTCGCGCAACTCAATGATCTGAACCAGCAGTGGGGCGAGCTGACCACCAAGGTCGGTATGGCGGCCATGAAAAACCCCGATGAAGTCGGTGCCGCCGCCCTGGATTACCTGATGTACAGCGGTTACATCATCCTTGCCTGGTTGTGGTTGCGCATGGCACTGGTGGCTCAGGCGCGACTGGATGCGGGCAGCGGCGACGCGGATTATTGCCAGGGCAAACTGGCGACGTGTGAGTTCTACTTCAAGCGTCTGTTGCCGCGCACGGCCGCTCATCGGGTTGCGATTGAGGCGGGGAGTGATTGCTTGATGCGATTGCCGGCAGATTTGTTCGCGCTTTAAGTCCTATTCGCGGGCAAGTCGAATCGTCGCACCGCCGCTCCCACAGGTATTACGCAGCCTCTGTGGGAGCGGGCTTGCCCGCGAAAGCGTCCTCATTGTTGCCGCCAAAACTAATGTAAAACCTAGATGACCAAAAATTACATAATAGTCACCATCTGACCCTATGTGTCTTAAAAGTTGTTCGGTTACACTCGGGGTCTAGAATAAACCTGATCCTACGAATCACTTTTCAAGTTCTCACGAGGTTTGCCATGGCTGACTACAAAGCGCCCCTGCGCGATATGCGCTTCGTCCTCAATGAAGTTTTCGAGGTCGCCAAACTCTGGGCCGAACTGCCTGCTCTGGCCGACACAGTCGATGCTGAAACCGTCGAGGCGATTCTCGAGGAAGCCGGCAAAGTCACCAGCAAAAGTATCGCGCCGCTGAGCCGCAGCGCCGATGAAGAAGGCTGCCGTTGGAGCGACGGCGTGGTCACCACGCCGCAAGGTTTCCCACAGGCTTATCAGACCTACGCTGAAGGTGGCTGGGTCGGTGTCGGTGGCGATCCTGCCTTCGGCGGCATGGGCATGCCCAAGGCGGTCTCGGCCCAGGTCGAGGAAATGATCAACTCGTCCAGCCTGGCCTTCGGCTTGTACCCGATGCTGACATCTGGCGCTTGTGTGTCGATCAACGCCCATGCCAGTGAGGCGCTGAAAGCTACTTACCTGCCAAACATGTACGCCGGCGTCTGGGCCGGTTCCATGTGCCTGACCGAACCTCATGCCGGGACTGATCTGGGAATTATCCGCACCAAAGCCGAGCCGCAGGCTGACGGTTCCTACAAAGTCAGCGGAACCAAGATCTTCATCACCGGCGGTGAGCACGACCTGACCGAAAACATCATCCATCTGGTGCTGGCCAAGCTGCCGGATGCCCCGGCCGGGCCTAAAGGTATTTCGTTGTTCCTGGTGCCGAAGTTCATGGTCAATGCTGATGGCAGCCTGGGCGAGCGTAACCCGGTGACCTGCGGCTCCATCGAACACAAGATGGGAATCCAGGCTTCCGCCACCTGTGTGATGAATTTCGATGAAGCCGTGGGTTATATCGTCGGTGAGCCGAACAAAGGCCTTGCGGCGATGTTCACCATGATGAACTACGAGCGTCTGGGCGTCGGTATTCAAGGCCTGGCGTCTGGCGAGCGGTCTTATCAGAACGCGGTCGAATACGCTCGTGATCGTCTGCAAAGCCGTTCGCCTACCGGTCCGCAAGCCAAGGACAAAGTCGCTGACCCGATCATCGTCCACCCTGATGTGCGTCGCATGTTGCTGACCATGAAAGCCTCGAACGAAGGTGGTCGTGCGTTTTCCACCTACGTGGCCATGCAACTGGACACCGCCAAGTTCAGTGAAGACGCCACCGCCCGCAAGCGCGCTGATGACCTGGTGGCTTTGCTGACGCCGGTCGCCAAGGCATTCCTCACCGACCTCGGTCTGGAAACCACCGTGCATGGCCAGCAGATTTTTGGCGGCCACGGCTACATCCGCGAGTGGGGTCAGGAGCAGCTGGTTCGTGACGTGCGGATTACCCAGATTTACGAAGGTACCAACGGCATTCAGGCGCTGGACCTGGTGGGGCGCAAGATCGTCGGTAGCGGCGGGGCGTTCTACGCACTGTTCGCCGACGAGATTCGCCATTTCACCGCGACCGCCAGCGCTGACCTGGCCGAGTTCACCAAGCCCTTGAATGACGCCGTCGATACCCTCGACGACCTGACCTCCTGGCTGCTGGACCGTGCGAAAAACAATCCAAACGAAATCGGTGCAGCATCGGTCGAATACTTGCAGGCATTTGGCTATATGGCCTACGCCTACATGTGGGCGTTGATGGCTAAAGCAGCGTTCGGCAAGGAAGCGCAGGACGACTTCTACGCCAGCAAACTGGGCACGGCGCGTTTTTACTTTGCCCGCCTGTTGCCACGCATTCACTCGCTGAGCGCCTCGGTCAAGGCCGGCAGTGAATCGCTGTTTTTGCTGGACGCGGCGCAGTTCTGAGGAATGTAACCTCATGTAAGCATTCTCTTACATGACGTGCTGACGTTCTCCCATAGCTCAGAATTGGATCCAGAGCTAATCTACTTCACATGGACGCCGCGCAGGAAGCGCAATGTAACAACAAGGACACGTAGGATTCTGCCAGGACGGCGGAGTGAAATGGATGTCAGGGAAACAGTCTGCAAAGCCCCGCTTCGGCGGGGTTTTCTTTTTGCCTGTGTTTTTTGTTTTTTAGCCTCGCACTTCCAGCGTTGCCGGGTTTGCTATCCGCCTATTCGAGCCATTCATCACGTCTTCCAGCAGATTGAGCGCGGCATAACCTGATTGCCTGCGTTTTACGTCTCGATAACCTCCTTGCGTATTTCCCAATCGTCTCGCGGTATAGCGCATCCCCATCCCCATCCCCATCCCCTGTGCCTGATTTTTTTGGCGTTTTTTGTCGCCAGGCTTTTCAAAATGCCAACTCGCGCTTGAGAGATTGCCGGAACAATGGCTTTTTAACGGGATCGGCAGGGACTGCCGATGCCACGGCCAGAAATCCTCGCTGCGGCTCCTGCTTGGAGATATATACCACTGAGTGGTATGTTAATGGGAAGGGATGTCCATGACGTTCAGGTTATTCAAGACGAAACGTTTTACGACGCAGGCCAGCAAAGCTTTGATTTCCGACACTGCCCTATGGGGTGCATTCAGCGAAATGCTAAGCGGGCAGGCTGACAATCTTGGCGGCGGAGTGTGGAAGAAGCGCTTGAACGCAAACCGCCATCGCTCGATTGTGTTGGCCAGGGGCGGTCGTTATTGGGTTTATCAGTTTTTGTTCGCCAAGCAAGACCAAAGCAACATCACTCAGGCCGGCGTTTTTCAAGGTAGTTGTCGCGTCAACCGTCTAACTATGCCGCTCTTTTCTCGACCTGTTGCTCTCGATCCGGGTTCAACAGCACGGTGCCGATCGGTTCCCAGTTACGTGTTCGACCCGACCACCGTTCCGGCTTATTCGCTTTGGCTCGTTCGTACAGCTCATGTCGCCGGGCCAAGACCTGATGGTCCAGTCCTCGATGCCGCTCAGCCGGTGTGACGAACCGGATACGGCTATGCCGGTGCTCGTGGTTGTACCAACGCATGAAATCCCTCACCCACGCTCGTGCCGCGTCCAGACTGGCAAAGCCTTCCTGCGGCCATTGCGGGCAGTATTTCAGCGTTCTAAACAGCGACTCCGAGTAGGGATTGTCGTTGCTGACCCGCGGTCGTCCCCGCGAGGGCGTGATGCCCAGTTCGTACATCTTGCTCAACAGCGTCACCGATTTCATCGGCGCTCCGTTGTCCGAGTGCAGCACCAGCGGTTCGTGTAAACACTGCTCGCCGATTACGCTGCGTTGCAGCAGCGCGGCAGCTTTCTCGCCGCTTTCCGCGTCGTAGACCTCCCAGCCCACGGCCTTGCGGCTGTAAATATCCTCGATCAGATAGAGGTAGTAATACTGGCCGCGTATCGGCGACGGCAGATACGTGATGTCCCACGACCACACCTGATTGGGCGCTTTGGCCGCATGCGTCGTCGGTGCTGCGTACCGCCTGGGGCGCTGACTACGACCTCGATACTGCTGTTGACCCGCTGCACGCAAGACGCGATAAAACGTCGCCTCCGACGCCAGATAACGCCCTTGATCGGCCAGGCGCGGCACGATCTGGCTCGGCGGTAGGTGGGCGTACTCCGGGCTGTTGCACAGCGTCACAAGGGCCTGCCGCTCAGCCTCGTTCAGTGCATTTCGCGGCGTTGGCCGTGTGACTGTCGTTCGGGCATCGGCCTGGATAACGTCTGTTTCAGTCCACCGTTGCAAGGTCCGCAGCGATAGACCGATTTCCCGGCAGGCTCTGATTTTTCTGGCTCCCGCCGCGACCGCTTGGCTCAGCCAGTCAACGAGTAACTGCCGTTCTGGCAAAGACGTCAGTTGTCCTCGTTGTCGGTCCCCCAGTAGTCGTTGAGCTTTTTTCGCAGCACCAACAACGCGGCTGTTTCAGCGAGCGCCTTGTCTTTGCGGCGCAGTTCGCGCTCAAGTTCCTGGATGCGTTTCTTATCTTTGCGAGACTGCTCCCGATCGTCTTTTTGCTGGGCCTTTTCTGACTTCTGGCCGGTGATGAAGGCTTGTCGCCACGCGGTGATTTGCTCGGGGTAAAGGCCTTTGCGGCGGCAATACTCGCCCAGGTCGATCTCGGACAAACCGGCCGCTTCAAGGACGACAGCAAACTTGGTTTCGGCTGACCAGTTCTGGGTCGATTGCTTGTTTTCGGACACTGCACTTCCTTCAGAACTGAGCTGCTTGCGCCAGTTGGACAAAGACATTTCGCTGACCCCTTCGCGCCGGGAAACCTCGGCCATCGACAGGTTCAGTGGGGGAAGCAGCATCTTGAGTAATGCGGCTCTGCGTTCAGGTGAATAATACGGCACGACCAGTCTCTTTCCGCCCCCGATATGCTTTTTTAGGAAAATTCGGAGAGGCGACAACTATCCTGACACCGGGGGAGGCGGAGCTGTTAGCTTTCCGGGAGTTGGCCAAGGCCTATGAGGGCCTGAGTGACAGTCAAGTCCAGCAGTTGTTGGACATGAAGGAGTTTGTGGAGATAAGCCATGAGTAAGAAATTCAAGAGTGAAGCACTTGAGTCAATCCATGATTCGGCCAGTGCTCTGCTTTCGGTCGGGGCCATCAGCAAGACCACCATGCGCCAGTTCGATGAATCGTGCCTGGCGGCAGTGCCTGCTGATATTCCAGCGGAGCAAATCAAACAGCTGCGCGAGCGCAACAATGTCAGCCAGCCAGTGTTTGCGCGTTATCTGAATACCAGTGCATCTACCGTCAAACAGTGGGAGTCAGGAGACAAACACCCAAGCGGTATGGCACTCAAATTGCTGAGCATCGTGCAAAAGTACGGTATCGAAATACTGGCTTGAAGCCATGTAAAAACGCCTCGCTCAAACCGAGGTGTTTTTATGTCAAACAGGGTCTGCATCCGAATGAACCCTCCTGACCGCTGCGGGTCGATTAACTGTGTGGCTCACGCGAGCCGACGTTAATCAGGAGCTGATCCATGGACTTTATCCGCATCATCATTGCCATCCTGTTGCCGCCATTGGGTGTGTTCCTGCAAGTGGGATTCGCCGGTGCGTTCTGGCTGAATATTCTGCTGACCTTGTGCGGTTATATCCCGGGGATCGTGCATGCGGTGTACATCATCGCCAAGCGTTGAGATTGTGGCGAGGGGGCTTGCCCTAATGCCTTTCAGTTAAGCCGTTACGCGAACCGTAGCAGCTGGCGAAGCCTGCTACGAGGAATATGGCGAGCCTGAAACTCCTTAACTTACCGGCATTGGGGCAAGCCCCCTCGCCACAAGTGCTCACAAGACTCTAGATTTGACCGATCGCGTTCGTCAGTCCACCTGCTCCATCACCCTTCGATAAAACAACCACTCCTGCTCCAGCGCATGGGCCTGATTGCTCGCCTTGCGGAAGCCGTGGCGTTCGTCGGGGTAGTAATGCGCTTGCGCCGGGATGCCGTTGTCCTGCAAGGCCTTGAGCATGTCGCGGGTCTGTTGCGGCACGACGATTGCGTCGAGTTCACCCTGGAAGAAAATCACCGGCACTCGGATGTTGCTGGCGTGCAGCAGTGGCGTGCGGGCGTTGTAGCGATCGGCGTCCTGTTCGGGGTCGCCGATCAGCCAGTCGAGGTAGTCGGCCTCGAACTTGTGGGTGGTACGGCCCAGGGCGAGCGGGTCGCTGACCCCGTACAGACTGGCGCCGGCACGAAATACATTCTGAAATGCCAGCGCACACAAGGTGGTGTAACCGCCGGCACTGCCTCCGCGGATGAACGCATTTTCGCCGTCGATCAGCCCTTGTCCGGCGAGGTAGGCAACAACTGAGCACGCATCTTCGACATCCACTTCGCCCCAACTCAAATGCAACGCCTGTCGATAGGTCCGACCGTAGCCGCTGCTGCCGCGATAGTTGAGGTCGGCTATGGCGAAGCCCCGTTGCGCCCAGTACTGGATGCGTGGATCGAGTATCGGGTAGCAGGCGGAGGTCGGGCCGCCGTGGATAAATACCACTAGTGGCGGTTTAGCCGCGCCGTTCATGGCCGGGTAGAAAAAGCCGTGGGCCTCACCCTTGCCGCTTGGGTAGCGCAGGGTTTGCGGGCGGCTGATCTGCTCGGCAGGTAACGGCGCAACACCACCGGCCAGCACCTTGACCTCATGGGTTTGGCGATGGATGGCAACTACTGCTGCCGGGCTGACCGGTGACGCAACGATGCAGTAAACAAACTGAGCATCCAGCGCCAGATTGCGGAAACGGCTGTAGTCACCGGTGAAATCCTGTAGCGAGCCATCACCTTGACGCAGTCCGAGCCGGCCAAAACCCTTCTCGGTCCAGCTCGCCAGGTAAGCACCTTCACCCAGCGGCAGCCATGTGCTGCCACCCAGTTGCCAAGGCGCGGGTGCGTGATCGGCTGCAGCGCTGGGTAGCGGACTCAAATCTGATCCGGATTCAATCCACGGTTGCCAGAAACCGCCGCGATCGGTCAGGCAATAGAGACGATTCGTCTCATCAAAGCGTGGCTGTTGCAGGGATTCCTCTGTGCCATCACCGGCCACGCAACGCGGCTGACTCCAGTTGCTGTCGGCCTGACGCTCGGCCACCATCAAACGCGTGGACGTCCACGGCTGATGCGGACGACTCCATTCGATCCACGCCAGTCGCTGGCCGTTTGGGCTCAGGGTCGGCGCGGCATAAAAGTCCGCACCTTCGGCCAGCAACCGGCGCTGGCCACTGGCGACATCGATGGCGACCAGTCGATGTTGATTGTGGTTTTCCTCGACCGCCAGCACCTGACCGTCAGCGAACTGCAGATCGCCGTAACGGCACTCGCCCAGGGTCAATGCCAGGGGCGTTTCACCTTGCAGTGATTGCCGATAAAGCTGTTGATCCGCTTCGTTGACGAACACCAGCCCGTCATCGCTCAGGCAGAACGAACCGCCGCCATATTCATAAACCCGACTGCGCACGCTGAACCCCGACGGCGTCAGGCAGCGGGCCTGACCGTCCTGCCAATGCCAGATCCGGCAGGCTGCGTCTTCGGGGCGATATTCATTCCAGAACACGCCGTGCGGGCTGATGCGCAATTCAGCGAAGTCGATACCCGCGGCGACAGCTTGGGCGGCGCTGAAGGGTTCAGCCTTTAACGATGAGGCGTGAGTTTCGTTCATTGCGAAAGGCCAGTTGTTCGATGGTCTGGGTCGCGTGTTCGGCTTCTTCGCGGGCCTTGAGAATCACGCCGTGATGTTCCGACTTGCTGCACACCGGGTCGGCGTTGCTGGCGTCGCCGGTGAGCATGAAGGCCTGGCAGCGGCAGCCGCCGAAGTCCTTTTCTTTTTCATCGCAGGAGCGGCACGGCTCAGGCATCCAGTCGTAGCCGCGAAAGCGGTTGAAGCCGAATGAGTCGTACCAGATGTGTTGCATGCTGTGATCGCGCACGTTGGGAAACTGCACCGGCATCTGCCGCGCGCCGTGGCACGGCAGGGCGGTGCCGTCCGGGGTGACGGTGAGGAAGATGCTGCCCCAGCCGTTCATGCAGGCTTTGGGGCGCTCTTCGTAGTAGTCCGGGGTGACGAAAATCAGCTTGCACGGATGCCCTTCGGCTGCAAGTTTTGTGCGGTATTCGTTGGTGATGCGCTCGGCACGAACCAGTTGCTCTTTGGTCGGTAACAGGCCGACACGGTTGAGCTGTGCCCAGCCATAGAACTGGCAGGTAGCGAGCTCGACAAAGTCGGCTTCCAGCGCGATGCACAGTTCGATGATGCGCTCGATTTTGTCGATATTGTGCCGATGGGTGACGAAGTTCAGCACCATCGGATAGCCGTGGGCTTTCACCGCGCGGGCCATTTCGAGCTTCTGTGCGAAGGCTTTTTTCGAGCCGGCCAGCAGGTTGTTCACCTGTTCATCACTGGCCTGGAAGCTGATCTGGATATGGTCCAGCCCGGCTTTCTTGAAGTCGCTGATTTTCTGCTCGGTCAGGCCGATACCCGAGGTGATCAGGTTGGTGTAGAAGCCGAGTTTGCGCGCTTCACCGATCAGCTCCGCCAGGTCCTGACGCACCAGCGGTTCGCCACCGGAAAAGCCCAGCTGTGCGGCGCCCATTTCCCGGGCTTCGCGGAACACCTTGAGCCACTGTTCGGTACTCAGCTCTTTGCCCTGCTCGGCGAAATCCAGCGGGTTTGAGCAATACGGGCATTGCAGCGGGCAGCGGTACGTCAGTTCGGCCAATAGCCACAGCGGCAGGCCGATCTCAGGCTTGGGCGGTATCGGCTGCGCCTGCTCAGACAAGTTCGATCCAGTGCTGTGCACGGGCGACCTCCATGAATTGCTCGATGTCGTCACCGAGCTCGGGTACGCCGGGGAATTTGGCGTCCAGTTCGGCAATGATTGCTGCGACGTCACGCTCTCCGTCGATCAGACCGCCAATCAGCGCGGCGCTTTCGTTGAGTTTGATCATGCCTTCGGGGTACAGCAATACATGGCCTTTTTGCGCCGGCTCGTACTGGTAACGGTAGCCGGTCCGCCAGCTCGGGGTCTTGCTGCGATCGAAACTCATAGGGCGATTCCCTTATGCCAGACCCGCTGCCCGGTCACGCTGTGATACGGCGGGCGGTTCAGTTCGTAGGCCATGCTCATGGCATCGAGCATGCTCCAAAGAATGTCCAGTTTGAACTGGAGAATTTCCAGCATGCGCTCCTGGCCTTCCCGTGTGGTGTAGTGCTGCAAGGTGATCGCCATGCCGTGCTCCACATCACGTCGAGCCTGACCCAGGCGAGTGCGGAAGTACTCATAACCGGCCGGGTCGATCCACGGGTAATGCTGTGGCCAGCTGTCGAGGCGTGACTGGTGGATTTGCGGGGCGAACAGTTCAGTCAGCGAACTGCTGGCGGCTTCCTGCCAACGGGCCCGACGGGCAAAGTTGACGTAGGCGTCCACGGCGAAGCGCACGCCGGGCAGGACCAGTTCCTGGGAGCGCAGTTGATCCGGGTCCAGGCCAACGGCTTGGCCCAGGCGCAACCAGGCTTCGATGCCGCCGTCTTCACCGGGCGCGCCGTCGTGGTCGAGCAGGCGCTGAATCCACTCGCGGCGGACCTCGCGGTCCGGGCAGTTGGCCAGGATCGCGGCGTCCTTGAGCGGGATGTTCACCTGATAGTAAAAGCGATTGGCGACCCAGCCCTGGATCTGCTCGCGAGTCGCCCGGCCTTCATACATCGCCACATGATAGGGGTGATAGATGTGGTAGTAGGCGCCCTTGGCGCGTAGCGCCTGTTCGAACTCGGTGGGGGACAGTGGTGTGTCAGTCATCTGGGCTCTCCGGGAACAGCCGTAAATTTTGTGTCGCTGGTGAGGCCGCCTTCGCGAGCAAGCTCGCTCCCACAGGGAGTTGCGGTGTCTGTAGGAGCGAGCTTGCTCGCGATTGATCGTGAGACGATCTGTGTTACAGCTCAATACTCATTCCGTCGTAAGCCACCTCGACCTTTCGTCGTAGAAGTTCGGCACGTTCGGCCGAGTCTTCGTCGAGGATCGGGTTGGTGTTGTTGATGTGGATAAGCACTTTGCGCTGCTTGGGCAATTGCTCCAGTACTTCCAGCATGCCGCCGGGGCCGTTTTGTGCCAAATGGCCCATTTCCCGACCGGTACGGGTGCCAACGCCACGACGCTGCATTTCGTCGTCGTCCCACATCGTGCCGTCCACCAGCAGGCAATCACTGCTGGCCATGATTTCCAGCAGCGGTGCATCGACCTTGCCCAGGCCTGGCGCGTAGAACAGCTTGCCGCCGGTGCGCAGGTCTTCGACGATCAGCCCGATGTTGTCGCCGGGATGCGGGTCGAAGCGGTGCGGCGAGTAGGGCGGCGCGGCACTGCGCAATGGCAGGGGGGTGAAGCGCAGATTCGGGCAGGCGGGGATGGTGAACGCGCCTTCGAGCTCGATGCGGTTCCAGTTCAACCCGCCATTCCAGTGGGTGAGCATGGTAAACAGCGGGAAACCGCTGCTCAGGTCTTCATGGACCATGTCGGTGCACCAGACTTGATGCGGGCAACCTTCGCGCAGGCTGAGCAGACCGGTGGTGTGATCGATCTGGCTGTCCATCAGGATGATCGCGCTGATCCCGGTATCACGCAGGGCGCGCCCCGGTTGCATCGGGGCGAAGTTCTGCAGCTGCGCGCGGATGTCCGGCGAGGCATTGCACAGCACCCAGTTCACGCCATCATCGGAAATCGCGATGGACGACTGGGTGCGCGCCTCGGCCCGCAGGCTGCCGTCGCGAAAACCTGCGCAGTTCACGCAGTTGCAGTTCCACTGCGGAAAACCACCGCCAGCGGCGGAACCTAGAATCTGGACAATCATGGCCGCTCCATCACTTCAACGCTAAAAATAAAAACGCCCCGGACGGGCCGAGGCGTTGTACCGCATGTTCTACCCAAAGGCAGAATCAGCGGCTGGCGAAGTACATGGTGACTTCAAAGCCGATACGCAGGTCGGTGTAAGCAGGTTTGGACCAAGTCATAAAAACGTTCCTTCGGGCTGGTGAGAAAAATTCACTCTATACATATAGTCCACCTCCCGAGGGAGGTGTTCAGATGCTTGCCGGGCTATGTTACTGAAACGTTTCCGCTAATTGGAGATATCTATCGAAGAAAGCCCATTACAGCCCCGGTAATGATCAGGCAGTCGGTTGCCAGATGCCATCCGGGCAGGCACCGCTGGCCAGGCATCTACGGCCACCTTCTGCGTGAATCAACCGCCTTGCCGCGTCGAGCAACGCTGTGCGGTCCAGTAGCAGCACGGCCTGTTGCAACTGAAGCAGGTAATCCGACGGATGGCCGGCCAGTTTGCCTTGCCAGAGCAGTTCGGCTGCCTGGGCGACGGGCAGGGCGCTGCTGTCGAATTGTGCCGCGAGGGTCTGGCACTGGTTAAGCAAAGACGAATCATCGATCCCCAAGATTAGTTCAGGTATCCGCTGAAGGAAGACTTCGATGTGTTCCAGGATGTCTCGCAATGAAGTGTTGGGTGACTGAACGCCAAACAGCAGCCCGGTTTGCCCATTGATCTGCCGCACCCCGCTGAATACCGCATAACCCAGTTGCAACTCGACCCGCAGGCGCTGGTAGAACGGCGACTGGCAAAGCTGCGCGAGCAACCGCCAGGCGGCTTCGTTGGCAATGTCCTGGAGGGGTGTCGGGCAAAACAGCAGCAGCGCGTGTTCGCTGGAGTCGGTCGGCACCTCGCTCCACAGCTGCTGTGAGCGAATCGATAGCGCCAGTGAAGCCTGGTTGTTGGGGATGCCTGGCATTCGGCTCAGTGCGCCGGCAATGGCGGTCTGTGTATTGGCTGGCAGACCGAGCGCCAGCCCATCCCAGCGAGCGGTCGACCAGAGGTGTTGCAGGTCGGTGGCGCTGACGGGCTGCTGCGCCGGTAGTCGGGAATACCCCAGGCAATGTTCGGGCAATACTTTCAGCAACTGTCGAATAGGGATCAGTGGGGCGGTTCTGGTTGGCTCGCCCTGTTCTTGCCAGATGTCGGCGTCGGGCTTTGTCAGACGTTGCAACGCCTGTTCGAGAATCGCCGGCATCGGCTCATGAATACCGATCATCTTCAGCAGCCATTCATCGCCCAGTGCGCTAAAGGAAAAATCGACACCGGCCTGGCGGGCGTCTTCCTGCAAGCTTTTCAGGCTGCTTTCCAGTTTCGGCTGAAGGCTGGCCTGCACCGCAGAGTCCAGGCGCCAGCGCAGATACACCGCGCCTTCGCCGGTATCGTCCGCAAGCTCCTTGCCGAACAGCATGCTCGAACTGTCACGGCGCCCGCGCAAGCGATCCTGAGCAAAAGTCCGCAGGCCGCGGTGAGCGCTGGTTTGTCCGCGGATCAGCCCGGCCTGCGCCGGTAACGGGCTCTGACACAGGAAGGGGTTGGGCGGCGGTAACTGCCAGGTGTTTGCTGGTTTAGTTGGCTGCATCTGCTTCAAGAGTGCCTTGAGTGCGACGACACCTTGTCCGGACAAACCCGGCTGCAGTTGCTCTGCGTCCAGTCGGGCCAGTTCCAGTGCGCTGCTGATCTGCTGTTTGCGCTGTTGCAGCGAGGCATATTCTTCGCGTAATTGCGGCCAGTCGGCGTTTTCGTTGAAAAAGCCGAGCCAGTCGAAAAATAGCTCGCTGATCAAGGGGTGCTGTTTCGACCCGCTGGCACTGAGGGTGAATTCAATGTTCAACACTGCTTGCCCGGCGAACTGGTACAGCGGCGCGGCTTTCAGGGTGTCGATCAGCTGGCGACTGTGTAACTCGGCGAGCAAGCCGCCGGGCTTTGAAGAGCTTAGCCAGGTGCACAGAAAGTCCAGTGCCGCTGCTGATGCGTCGGGCAACTGCTCACAGGCAAACAGCAGGTTCAGACGGCGCTCGCCAGCCTGTTGATAACGGTTGTCGGCGCTCGCCATCAATGTCGGCGGCGCGCTCTGCTTCACCTGTTGGCCGATGGTTAACGCGGCGCTGAATTCTTGCGCCAGGGCCTTCAACTCGGCAACAGACTGTGGCCCGGCCAGGCTCAAGGTCATTTGCCCGGTCTGATAGAAGCGCTGATAGAACTCGCTCAAGGCCTGCTGGAACGCCGGTTGCGGCACCGGCAGGCTGTAGCGATTCCCGGCATGAAAGGCCCGCAACGGATGCGCCGCCGAAAGGCCGTCGAACAGCCTGAATTGGTGTTGCGCCGACACATCCTGAGACCAGGCGATAAATTCGGCGTGCAGCACTTCCCGCTCGCGCAGTTGATCGGCCTGGCACAGGCGCGGATGGGCAAGCATGTCACCCAAACGCTCGAGCCCGCCCTCAAAGGCTGGTGGTGGCAGTTCGAAGACGAAGTCCGTGGTGCGCTCGTTGGTCCGTGCATTGACTTGCCCACCGTGACCTTGCACGTAGGCCATCAACCCTTGATCTGCAGGAAAGCGTTCGGTACCAAGAAAGAATAGATGTTCGAGGAAGTGCGCCAGCCCAGGCCAGGCGAGCGGTACGTCATGGCTGCCAGCGGCAACTCGTAAAGCCGCCGCGCAGCGCTTCAAGCGTGGCGCATGACGCAGTGAAATCCGCAGCCCGTTGGCCAGGGTTTCAGTGTGATGATGGGGGTGGTTCAGCGCGGGCATGAGCACTTCCAGAACAGAGAAGCGCTTATGCTAGCGGATAACCACAGATCAGCGCTTGTTCAGGTCACCATAAAGCTCGGGTCGGCGATCAAGGAAGTAGCGATTGGCGGCGCGGGAATCGAGCATCAACTGCCGATCCAGCGTCCCAACGATCAGCGCCTCATCCAGACCTGCCTGGGCGATGCGGCTGCCGTCCGGGGCGGCGATGCTGCTTTGGCCGCAGTAATGAATGTCACCTTCATGGCCGCAGTAGTTGGCGTAGGCCACATAACACTGGTTTTCGAAGGCGCGGGCGCGCACGGTGACCTCGGCGATAAAGTCATACGGCACCATGTTCGCCGTCGGCACCAGAATCAGCTCGGCACCGGCCAACGCCAGACGCCGGGCGTTTTCCGGGAATTCGAGGTCGTAGCAAATCAAAAAGCCGAGCTTCCAGCCGTTCAATTCCACCAGTGGAAATTCATCCGGGCCGACGCTGAACATCGAGTGATCGAGCTCGCCGAACAAGTGAGTCTTGCGGTAGTTGCACAGGCTTTCACCCTTGGCGTCGATCAGCTGCACGGCGTTGTAAAGCTGCCCGTCATCCGCCCGCTCCGGGTAGCCATAAAGTATGGCGACGCCCGAGGCCTTGGCGATGCTCGCAATGTGTTGCGCCGACTCGCCGTCCCGCGCCTCGGCCAATGCGCCGACCGCCTCGACGCCGATGTTGTAACCGGTCAGGAACATCTCCGGCAGCACCAGCAGATCCGCGTCTCCGGCTTCCGTTGCCAGTTTTCGCAGGCGCTGCAGATTGCCCGCGACGTCCAGTGGCAGCGGCGGGCATTGGTAAAGGGCTACTCGCATATCGAACTCCTGTCACTCGGGCAGGGCAATCGGCCCGATTTCATGGAACACATCACCTGGGCCGGGGTTCTGCGCATGAGTTTCGCCACCGAAGTGTTTCATGATGCCCCACACGGCATTCAGCGAAGTCTGTACCGCGCCTTCAACCCAGGCCGGGGTCCATGACACATCGTCGCCGGCGATAAAGATCCCACGCTGCTCGGCGGGCATGTCTTGCTGCATGAAGTGCGCGTACATACGCTGGTTGTAGCGATAGTGACCCGGCAGTGCACCCTTGAAGGCGCCGAGGAAATGCGGATCGGCTTCCCACGACACAGTGATCGGATCGCCGATGATGCGCGCGGCGATGTCGACTTTCGGGTAGATCTTCTTCAGCGCATCCAGCGCCAGTTTCACGCGTTTTTCCACCGGTTGCGGAAGCATTTTCAGCGCGTCGCTCATCCACGAATAGGACAGGCAAATGACGCCGGGCTTGTCGTCGCCGTTATCAAACTTGCCGTTGTCGAACAGGTAGGTGCCGCGGGTCAGGCGATCGGTGAGGGTCATGCTCATCAGGTCGCGACCGGTTTGCGGGTCCTTGTCCTTCCAGAATGGCCGGTCGACCATGACGAAGGTTTTCGACGACTGCATGTAACGGGTGCGGTCCAGGGCCATCCACATCTTCTGCGAGAACAAGGTTTCGTCGCATTCGATCTGGGTGGTCAGCAACCAGCTCTGGCAAGTGGTCAGCACTGCCGCGTATTCCCGGGTATCGCCCCAATTGTCGGTGACGGCAAAACGGCCGTCTGGCGCGTGGGCAATGCGTTTCACCCCGGTACGTGGTGCGCCGCTGTGCAGCGAGCTCAGACTGGTGCCTTCCGGCCAATGGGCGCAACGCTCGGGTACGTGGCGCCAGATGCCCAGCGGCACTTGCTCGACACCGCCGACGACCAGGTGCTGGTGGTCATCGCAGTTGGTCATGACGACGCGGAAGATTTCCAGCATCGAGTTGGGGAAGTCCGAGTCCCAGCCGCCAGTGCCGAAGCCAACCTGACCGAACACTTCGCGGTGATGGAAGGACAATTTGGCGAAGGCTTTCGAGGTCGCGACGAAGTCGTAGAAGGTGCGGTCATCCCACAGCGGGACAAGGGTGTTCCACAGCTCTTTGAGACGAGGCACATCGCGGTCGCGGATCGCTTGCTGGATCTCGCCGAAGCGCGAACCGTCTTCCAGCGCGTCAGCCCAGGCGTCAGCGACTTCCTGGAACAGCGCGGGCAGGTCGGCAAGTTTCTGTGCGTAATGGGTCTGGCCTTCGAGGTCGATCACCGTGCTGCCCGATGCGGGCGTCAGCGGGTTGGGGAACGGTTTGGTCTCCAGACCGAGCTTGTCGACATAGTGGTAAAACGCGGTGGACGACACCGGGAAACGCATACCGCCCAACTCGGCGATGATCCCTTCGGCGCCTTCGAAGGCCTGGGAGCGCAAACGACCGCCCATTTTCGAGGCCTCGTACACCACCGGTTTCAGACCCAGCTTCATCAGCTCATAAGCTGCCACCAGCCCGGCGATGCCGGCACCGACGATGGCCACTTCGGCACCGTGGTTTTGCGCAGGAATACTGCCCAGGCCCGCCGGGTGCTCGATCCAGTCGTCGAAGGCGAAAGGGAAGTCCGGGCCGAAAATAGTGACCGGCTTTTTACCGTCTGCAGGATGGCGATTATTTTTGTTCATGGCTGACCTTGCTGGCGACTCGCGCGGTGCGGTGACCGTTGCGGAGTTTGGAAGTAGAAAAAGACTGCCGCCATTCTAGGGAGTGTAGAGCACGTTAATAAGACGCAAAGTGTCGTCGATATGAATGCTTTTCAAGCAATCTGACGAAGGCGTTGAGCTAAATGATCAAACGGGGATCGTCGGTCGCCGGGATAACCGTTAAACCGGCTGCCCACGATCGATCTTGCTGCTGAGGATGATCGAGGTGGTGGTTTTCTCCACTCCATCGACGCTGCCGATCTGATCGAGCAACTGGTCGAGCTGTTCCGGTGAGTCGGTGCGCAGCCACGCCACGTAATCGAACTCGCCGCTGACCGCACACAGTTGCTGGACTTGCGCCATGGCGCTGAGGCGGCGCAGCACTTCCTTGCCGGAGCGGGGTTGCACGGTGATTCCGACGTACGCCTGCAATCCGCCATCGACCACCCGCTGGCCGAGACGCACGCCGTATCCGGTAATCACCCGAGTCTTCTCCAGCCGCGCCAGCCGTGAGGTAACGGTGGTGCGGGCGATGCCCAACTGTCGGGCGAGCATGGCGACGCTTTCACGGGCATTGATTTGAAGTGCCGCGATCAATTGGCGGTCGATTTCGTCGAGAACAGGAGGGCGGGTGTCAGGCAAGGTCTTCTCCGGCGGCATATATCGGTGGGCGAGCATGTTACAGGTGCCGATGCTCGAAGGGGCGTTTGCTTTTGTGCCGCTATAAACCCTTGAGTCTATTGGGGCGAAATCATCGAGTGAACTTCAGCGAGGCTTTTGAATGGAATAATGCTGGTCGGAACTCTTGAGGCCGAAGAGAGGTTGTAAACGGCGAATTGGTGATCGACTACTTTTTCTGACATGAGTTTTAGTGAGGGAAGTATTCTTGAGTGGTAATGCTGATCAAGTCCACAGGGTGATGCGATAGACGTTTCATTCTCATAAAATCGCCCGACGTTTTGATTCAAATCAAACCCCACCAGAAACACTTTACTAAAGCCCGAATGATAGGCGATTTGCAATGCCAGATAAGCGACAGTCCTGGCATCAAAAAAGCCGTACTTTAGATTTTTGCTAAAGCCGATGGATTTGCTCCGACCACTCCATGCAGCGCGGCTTCGTACCAGGTCGCTGTTTTTTCCAAAAAAGCTGTCAGTCCACTTTGATTTCGGCGGCTTACGAAGCAAATAAACGTCGCCTGCGGGTTTGGTATGTGCACTCCAGAGATGATCTTCCCATAAAGCAACTCGTTGACTAACTTCCATTGCGTACGAAAACAGCTCAGGTTGCTGTATGGAAAAACTGTTGTCGGTACAGGCGTAAAAGAAGGGTTTTATCTGTGTGCCGACGAACATTGAAATGGCACCGTTCATCGTAATCATGGGGAACGCAGAGAAGTCTTCGATCGGGAAGTCCTTTGCAGAACTACCAGAGGCAATAATAAAAACCGCCCCACTTGCTATGTTTTTGCACTCGTCAAACTCAAGTGCGGAAAAACCAGGGAGGTGAGTGTTTTTTTGTTGCACGACTTCCATGCTGATATTCCTCATCCTGCGGCACGGTACCGCGATGCTGAGTTACATTGTGATTGGTTTTATTTTTCCTGCCAACTGCGCCGTGGCGGTGGATGCGAACGTTTCGGTAGGGCCTTCTTCCGCAAGGGTTACCATCTGGCCCCGGCACTTCAGTGAAGGGGCCCCGTTCAGCAAAAACATAACTGTTAAATACACGAAAGCCGCGCAGTGCGCGGCTTTGAGTATGGTGGGCCCAGCAGGACTCGAACCTGCGACCAAGGGATTATGAGTCCCCTGCTCTAACCAACTGAGCTATAGGCCCTCAGTAGGTCGCGGATTATAGCGATGGTTTCTCGGCTGTGCTATCCGAAAAATCCGAAAGGTTTATACGAAGAAAGCTTGCGGCGAATTCATCGGCCGGAAGAGGGAGGCTGACGATATAGCCCTGGATCTCTTCGCAGCCTTCTGTGGCCAGGAATTCCAGCTGTGCCTGGGTTTCGACGCCCTCGGCGATGATGGTGAATTGCATGCTGCGGCCCAGTGCGATGATGGCACGGACGATGGCTGCATCGTGGGGGTCGTCAGGCAGGCCACGGACGAAGGACTGGTCAATCTTCAGGAAGTCCAGCGGCAGTCGCTTGAGGTAGCTCAGGGAGGAGTAGCCGGTACCGAAGTCGTCGATAGCCAGTTGCACGCCCAGACGTTTGAGCTGGTGCAGGACTTCAAGGGCCTCTTCGGCCTGGCTCATGATGAAGTTTTCGGTGATTTCCAGTTGCAGGAGGCCGGGCTTGAGGTGGTTGTCTCTGAGCAACTGTTCGATCCGGCCGAGCAGGTTCGGTTGACGCAGTTGAGCCCCGGCCAGATTGACCGATAGCGGGCCGAAGCCGTCATAGAGCCTGTTCCACTCGTACATCTGCTGGCAGGCCTGCTCCAGTACCCAATCACCAATTTGCAGAATCATGCCGTTTTCTTCGGCCAAAGGGATGAAGTGCTCGGGGGGCACGTCGCCGAAGGTTGGATGGCGCCAGCGAATCAGGGCTTCAGCACCGACGATATGTCGATCTTTCAGGCTGATTTTTGGCTGGTAATAGAGGCATAGCTCATTACGCTCGATGGCGCGGCGCAGTTCATGTTCCAGCGCTATCCGTTCGCTGGCCTGAGCCGTGAGGTCGCGTGTGTAGCTTTCGACCCGGTTGCGGCCCTTGGCTTTGGAGCGGTACATGGCCGCGTCGGCGTTTTTGACCAGCGTGGCGACGTCGCAGCCGTCCTTGGGGTAGAGGCTGGTGCCGATGCTGGCGCTGATGAAGAACTCATGCTCGTCGGCCTGGAAGGGCGCTCCAAAGCAATTGAGCAGCTTGGTGGCGATGTTTTCTGCGTCGCTGGCTTGCTGCAGGCCGGGAAGCAGGATGATGAATTCATCACCGCCCAGGCGGGCCACGGTGTCGATGTCACGCAGTTGCTCTTTCAAGCGCACGGCAATGCCCTTGAGCAGCAGATCGCCGACCGGGTGGCCAAGGCTGTCATTGATATGTTTGAAACGGTCCAGATCGAGAAACAGTACGGCGCCTTGACCGCCGTTCTCTTGCTGATTGTTTAGCGCTGTCAGCAACCGACTCTCGAACAAGGTACGGTTGGGCAGGCCGGTCAGCGGGTCATGGTGGGCCTGGTAGTCGAGGCGTGCCTGAGCGTGTTTCAAGCTGGAGATATCCGCGAAAACCGCAACAAAGTGGGTGATGAATTTGTCCTGGTTACGCACGGCGCTGATGGTCAGCCAGCTAGGGTACAGCTCACCGTTTTTGCGTCGATTGGATATCTCGCCTTGCCAATGACCTTCGGCGGTCAGTTGATGCCACATGGCCGCGTAGAAGGCGCTGTCATGCAAACCTGAGGCAAGCAGCCTGGGGGTATGGCCCAGGGCTTCGGTTTCGCTGTAGCCGGTGATCTCCGTGAAGGCCCGGTTGACCGCACTGATGTGCTGTTGAGTGTCGGTGATCAGAACCCCTTCGGCGGTGCTCTCGAACACGGTGGCCGCCTGTTGCAGTTTTTCCTGCATCAGATGGCGCTCGGTGATGTCCCTGGCGATGGTCAGCATGCAGTCTTCGTCACCAATGGGCAGCGGGCGACTGGAAAGCTCGCACAGGCGGATTTGCCCGTCGTTACGGCGGATGTGGCAACTGAAGTCGCGGACAAAACCGTCGCGCTGCAGCAGGTCGAGCATCTTTTTGCGTTCGTTCAGGTTGACCCAGATACCCAACTCCAGCGTGGATCGGTCCAGAGACATCGCGCTATTGAACCCGGTGATGCGGCTGAAACCTTCATTGACCTCAATCAGCAGGCCATCGCGCTGGCGGCTCAGCAGCAGACCGTCGGGTGAGGCGTGGAAGGCTTTGGCGAATTTCTCTTCGGAAGTTTGCAGTTGTTGCTGGGTTTCCTTGAGTTGGCTGATATCGCGCACCACCACCACCAGCGCGTGGGTGGTGTCGAGATCGAATGGTTCGGCAGAGATCAGGCCGGTGAATACCTGCCCGTTGCTGCGTCGAAAGGGCATTTCCAGATTGCGGATGCTGCCAGCCTGCAAGCGCTGCAAAAGGCCGGGACCGACGCCCGGTAATCCCCAGATATTCAGCTCGGTAGCGGTCTGGCCGATGACTTCCTCAGCGCTCAGGCCGATTTGCTCCTCAAAGGCTTCATTGACCTCCAACAAGCAGCCGTCGGACAGCCGCGCGATGACCAGAATGTCCGGACATTGCTGGAATACCGAGGCGAATTTCTGCTCGGACAGGCGCAAGGCTTCTTCGGTTCTCTTGGCTTCACTGATATCGATCATCAAGCCGCGCAAGACTGGCTCGTGGCCGTGCTCAATCAGGCTGACGATATCGCGAACCCACAGGCAGCGGCCGTCGGCGGTGATGACGCGGTAGTCGAGGCTGTGATCGCGGCTGGCGAGGACTTCCTGGTCGCAAAAGGTTTGGGCGCGAATCAGGTCGGCGGGATGAATGATATTGCGCCAGAATCCAGGAATCAGCCAATGAGACAAGGGGTAGCCAAGCAGGGCCTCGGCATGGGGTGACACGTAGCTATACGTGAAGTCGCTTATGTGCGCTTCCCAGGCAATCGCTGAAAGGCTTTCTACCAGTCCGCGGTAATGGTATTCGCTGCTGCGCAATTCTTGTTCCAGCGCGACCCTGCGGGAGATTTCCGAACTTAGCCGGCGATTGATGCGGATCACTGCCGCCAACACAGCGAACAGCAGCAGGATGCCGGGCAGGCCGTAGAGCAAGAGGTCGTACCAGAAGGTGCGGTGGTCGAGGACATTTCCCACCCAGTGTTCCTGAATGGCGCTGATTTCCTCAGGGCTTATATCTGCCAGAACTTTATCGAGGATGCCGACCAGGATTTTGTTCGATTGCGGTACTCCCATCGCCAGTTGGTAGCGATAGGGCGTTTCGCCGCTGACGTAGAGCCCATCGAGTTTCAGCTGCCGCAGACTCCAGACGCTCGAGGCGAGATCTCCCACCACTGCATCCACCTGGTCGGTAGCCAATGCCTGCAGCGCGGAACTGACATTTGGCAAAGCGACCAGGTTCAGGTCGGGATGCTGCGTACGCAATAGTTCATGGGGTGCGTAGTTCTCCACCACGGCAATTTTCAGACCGTACAAGTCTTGCAGATTGTGCGGTTGTTTCCCGCCTTCGTGGGCAAGAATTACGATGGGGAAGTCCAGGTAGGGGCGGGTGAAGGACAGATAGGTCTGGCGCTCGGGCGTCGACATGATACCCGGCAAGAGGTCGAGCTTGCCTTGTTTGGCTTGTTCCAGCACCACAGTCCAGCTGACTGGCTCAACGGGTGTGACCTTGATGCTCAGACGTGACTGGATCAGCCGGATGTAGTCCGCCGCCAGGCCTTGGTAGCGACCTTGTTCATCGCGATACTCGAAAGGCGGCCAGGACGCATCGACACCCAGGCGCAACTCCGGGTGGGCCGCAAGCCAGCTACGTTCTTCGTCGGTGAGAGTCAGCGCTCCAGCCGTTGCGGTCCAGGTCAGCAGCCACAGCAAGAGCACAGCCGGCATTCTGGGCATAACGGTCTCGTTATGGTTCGGGGGACTGTTTCGAGTGTAGACGGGCAATTCGGTGGGGGTGGAGCGCGGGGGATTTAATCTGCAGAAAGCAAAACCCCCAGCCGGGCTGGGGGTTTTGTGATCACTCGTCGAGGAAGGAGCGCAAATGCTCGCTTCTCGTCGGGTGGCGCAGCTTGCGCAACGCCTTGGCTTCAATCTGACGAATCCGTTCGCGGGTAACGTCGAACTGTTTACCGACTTCCTCAAGGGTATGGTCGGTATTCATGTCGATGCCGAAGCGCATGCGTAGAACCTTGGCTTCACGCGCGGTGAGGCCTGACAGTACTTCGCGAGTCGCTTCTTTAAGGCTCTCAACAGTGGCGACATCGATTGGCGACTGCATGGTCGAGTCTTCGATGAAGTCACCCAGATGGGAGTCTTCGTCATCACCGATCGGGGTTTCCATGGAGATCGGCTCTTTAGCGATCTTCAATACCTTGCGGATTTTGTCCTCAGGCATTTCCATGCGTTCGCCCAGCTCTTCCGGGGTCGGTTCGCGACCCATTTCCTGCAGCATCTGCCGGGAAATACGGTTGAGCTTGTTGATTGTCTCGATCATGTGCACCGGAATACGGATGGTGCGGGCCTGGTCGGCAATCGAGCGAGTGATCGCCTGACGGATCCACCAGGTGGCATAAGTCGAGAACTTGTAGCCGCGACGGTATTCGAACTTGTCCACCGCTTTCATCAAGCCGATGTTGCCTTCCTGGATCAAGTCGAGGAATTGCAGGCCGCGGTTGGTGTACTTCTTGGCGATGGAGATCACCAGACGCAAGTTCGCTTCAACCATCTCTTTCTTCGCGCGGCGGGCCTTGGCCTCACCGATCGACATGCGACGGTTGATGTCCTTGATCTCGGCAATCGTCAGACCGGTCTCGGTCTGCAATGCAGTCAGCTTCTGCTGGCAACGAACGATGTCCGGTTGCAGGCGACCAATGGCTTCAGCGTATTTGCTTTTACCTTTGGCCAGTGCATCGCTCCAGCTTTCGTCGACTTCATTGCCCGGGAACTGGCGCAGGAAATCGGCACGCGGCATGCGTGCGTCACGAACGCAGAGCTGCATGATCGCGCGCTCTTGCTGACGCAGGCGATCCAGAGCACTACGCACACGCTCAACCAGGCCTTCGAATTGCTTCGGAACCAGTTTGATCGGCATGAACAGCTCAGCCAGGAGCACCAGTTCGGCGATTGCCAGCTTGTTGCCACGACCGTGCTTCTTCAGCGCCTTGCGAGTGACTTCCATCTGGTCAGACACGGCACCGAAGCGCTGTGCAGCGATGATCGGATCAGGACCGCTTTCGACTTCTTCCTCGTCGTCAGAGCTGGCTTCGGCTTCGTCGTCGTCGGTTTCGTCATCCGCTTTCGCGGTTTTCGGATCGACAGGCGGCGGAACTTCGGCTGCAGGCGGCGCAATACCGTCGTCCGGGTCGATATAACCGCTCAGGACGTCGGACAGGCGGCCACCTTCGGTGGTGACGCGAGTGTACTCGGAGAGAATGTGGTCAACCGTGCCAGGGAAGTGCGCAATTGCGCCCATCACTTCACGGATGCCCTCTTCAATACGCTTGGCGATTTCAATTTCGCCTTCACGTGTGAGGAGTTCTACCGTGCCCATTTCACGCATGTACATGCGCACTGGGTCAGTGGTGCGACCAATGTCGGTCTCGACCGCTGCCAACGCAGCCGCTGCTTCTTCCGCGGCGGCCTCGTCGGTGTCGGCGTCGGCCAGCATAAGGGAATCCTTATCTGGCGCAACCTCGAATACGTTGATCCCCATGTCATTAATCATGCGGATGATGTCTTCCACCTGTTCCGGATCTGAAATATCCTCCGGCAGGTGGTCGTTGACCTCCGCGTAAGTCAGGTAGCCCTGCTCACGACCAAGAACGATCAACTCTTTGATACGAGACTGCTGTTGCGCTTTTCCGGACATAACACCCTATCCACTGAAGGTCTTGGCGGGCAAAAAACAAGCCGAGGATTATACCTGAGCTATGACCTCACGCGCCAGTTGAGGTCGGGTTTGATACAGCCATATTGCGTTTTAATAGGTCGCGCATCTGATTTGCTATCTGAATTGCTTCCTCTGCAGTCAATCCTGGCTGCCTTGCTTTTCTGATAAGTACTTCCAGGCTATCTGTGTGTTGACCTGCTGATAACCTAGTAATGGTGTCTAAAAACTGTTGTTCAAGGTTGTCGCCTTCAATCAGCCACTCCTTTTCCGCTAATGCTTTGAGCAGGCGTCCCTGTTCGGTCCCGTGCCAGCGCGCCATTAACTGGATAGAGTTTAGCTTAGGATTTTTTTGCACAGCCTCGATAAGAGCTACCAGCAGTTGCGCATAGGTGTTGCTCTCATTGGCGAAGTGATTGGCGGTCTCTACCTTGCCAGCCAGTTGTGGATGATGAATGAGGGTGCGCAGCGCAATCAGCGTTGGGGCTTCGACAGCAATCGGTGTGCGCGGGGCGCTCTGTTGATCGCGGTCGCCGCCACGCTTGCCGTTCTTGTTCCACGGCTTCTTGTCCCATTTCTTTGCGTCGGCGCCGGGTTTCTTCGGTGTCCATTGCTGCTGCGGCACATACATCTCTTGTGCCTGCGGCTGATGGTAGTCGCTGTAATCGGGCATGGCGTCGTAATCGATGCCCGGGTCGTAGGCCGGTGGCGTTTCCTGGGGTGCGCTTTGCACCAGTTGGCTCACGGCTTCACCGCTGAGGCCGGTAATTTCGGTCAGGCGTTGACGCATCAGGATGCGCAGGTTGGCGCCCGGTACCTTGTCGATCAGCGGCGCCGCGAGGGTGGCCATGTGGGCCTTGCCTTCGAGCGAGCGCGGGTCCGACTCTTCGGTCAGTTGCTGGAAAAAATAGTCGGCCAGCGGCTGCGCATGCTGGTTGATTCGCGCACGGAAGGCGTCAGTGCCCTCGGAGCGGACCAGGGTGTCCGGGTCTTCGCCCTCGGGCAGGAACAGGAAACGTGCCCGTCGCCCGTCTTGCAGGCAAGGTAGTGCGGCTTCCAGTGCGCGCCATGCGGCGTTGCGCCCGGCCTGGTCACCGTCAAAGCAGAACAGTACGTTGGGCACGACACGAAACAGTCGCTTCAAGTGCTCTTCGCTGGTGGCGGTGCCCAAGGTTGCGACAGCATTGCGCAGGCCTTGCTGGGCAAGGGCGATGACATCCATGTAGCCTTCGACGACGATGATTTCGTCGAGGTTGCGGTTGTTCTTGCGTGCTTCATAAAGACCGTAGAGTTCCTGGCCCTTATGGAAAACCGGGGTTTCCGGTGAGTTCAGGTATTTCGGCTTGTCGTCGCCCAATACCCGGCCGCCGAAGGCGATGATGCGCCCGCGACTGTCGCGGATCGGGAACATCACGCGATCGCGGAAGCGGTCATAGCGTTTGCCGGTTTCGGCGTTCTCGATCAGCAGGCCGGCATCGATCATGGCTTTTTGTTGCAGGGTGTCGCTGCTCAGATGCTTGAACAGATTGTCCCAGCCGGGCGGAGCAAAACCGAGGCCGAAGTCCCGGGCGATCTCGCCGGTCAGGCCGCGACCTTTCAAATAATCCACCGCCGCTTTACGCGATGGATGGCTTTTCAGGGCCTGACGGTAAAAATCGGCGGCGGCGGTGAGCAGCGGGTACAGCGGCGAGTCAGTCGGTTGCCGCGGTTTATGCGGCCGGCCGCTTTCCTCGCGGGGGATTTCCATGCCGGCGGCTTTGGCCAGTTCTTCGACAGCCTGGACGAAGTCCAGATTGTCGTGGTCCATCATGAAGCCGAGGGCATTGCCGCCAGCGCCGCAGCCGAAGCAGTAATAGAACTGTTTGTCGGGACTGACGCTGAAGGACGGGGTTTTCTCTTTGTGAAACGGGCAGCAAGCGGTGTAGTTCTTGCCGGCTTTTTTCATTTGCAGGCGCGAGCTGACCACGTCGACGATGTCGGTGCGGTTCAGAAGGTCGTCAATGAAGCTCTGGGGAATTAGCCCGGCCATGGCGTTCTCGTCATCTGCGCTGAAATGGACCCAAAACGAAGGGCGGCCGAACGTGGGTCGTTGTTTGAGGCGCGCAAAGTGTGCGGCTCGACCAGTGTCGTCTGCGTAATCGCTGTCGGGAAGTGTATCTGCCGAAAATCCACTGACGTTAGTACCAATCAGCATTCGACTATTCGAAAGTGTTGCGCTGAATCCGGCGACGGCCAGTCAATGGCCTCGGATAGCTCAATAAGCGGGCACGCAAGCAGGTGCCTTGGGCTGATCGTCGTGAGAGGAATCAGTGGGTGTGCTCGTCAGTAGCCTTGTTAGGCTCGTCAGAAAAGACGTGCACCGCTGGCAAAAGAGCCAGGTCTGACGTGATGAAGCAGATTTGTCTCGGTCGCGTCGGCGGCTTTGACGGTGAAACATCAAGCGATGTACGCAAATGCCAATAGCCCGGCTGAGGGCCGGGCTTGGCAGAAGCTTGCTACGAACGTCTGTGTATTAGTACAGACGAACGGCGCGGCGCTGCTCGCGCTGAACTTTCTTGGCGTGACGCTTAACAGCGGCTGCTGCTTTACGCTTACGCTCAGAAGTCGGCTTCTCGTAAAATTCGCGGCTACGAACTTCAGCCAGAACACCGGCTTTTTCGCAGGAGCGCTTGAAACGACGCAGAGCTACGTCGAAGGGTTCGTTCTCTTTTACTTTGACGGCTGGCATCCAGAGCTACCTTCATTCATTACCGGGGTCAACATCCTCGCGGCAAAAATGCACTTGAAGACGTCGGTTTTTAAGGGTTGCGGATGTTAACCCCTCATCGCTCGGAATGCAAAGCCTCTGATCGAAAACAGCTGGTAGGGGCCGGAAGTGGCGACTATTATGCGCGCCTTCGAATTTAGCCTCTACAAGGCGCAAACCCATGCTAGTACTGGGATTAGAAACCTCCTGCGACGAAACCGGTGTCGCACTTTACGACAGTGAGCGCGGCCTGCTGGCCGACGCGCTGTTCAGCCAGATCGACCTGCATCGTGCCTATGGTGGCGTGGTGCCGGAGCTGGCTTCGCGCGATCACGTCAAACGCATGCTGCCCTTGATTCGTCAGGTCCTGGCAGAGGCCGATTGCGTGTCGACCGAGATCGATGCCATCGCCTACACCGCGGGCCCCGGGCTTGTCGGGGCGTTACTGGTCGGCGCCTCATGTGCTCAGGCGCTGGCGTTTGCCTGGGGCATTCCGGCCCTTGGTGTGCATCACATGGAAGGTCATTTACTGGCGCCGATGCTGGAGGAAAAACCTCCGGAGTTTCCGTTCGTCGCTTTGTTGGTTTCTGGTGGGCATACCCAGTTGGTTCGGGTCGATGGGATCGGCCAATACGAGCTATTGGGTGAGACACTTGATGATGCCGCCGGCGAGGCTTTCGACAAGACGGCGAAGATGATGGGGCTGAATTATCCGGGTGGGCCGGAAATCGCTCGGCTGGCGGCGCAAGGCGTTGCCGGACGTTTCGTCTTCCCGCGTCCGATGTGTGATCGCCCGGGTCTGGATTTCAGCTTCAGTGGCTTGAAAACCTTTGCCTTGAACACATGGCAGCAGTGCGTCAGCGCTGGGGACGACAGTGAGCAAACCCGTTGCGACATCTCGCTGGCCTTCCAGCAGGCAGTGGTGGAGACTTTGACCATCAAGTGCAAGCGAGCCTTGAAGCAAGCCGGCCTCAAGCGTCTGGTCATCGCTGGCGGTGTGAGTGCCAACAAGGCGTTGCGGGTTTCGCTGGAAAAAATGCTCGGTGACATGAAAGGCGACGTTTACTACGCACGTCCGGAGTTCTGTACGGATAACGGCGCGATGATCGCTTTTGCCGGTTGTCAGCGTTTGCAGGCCGGGCAGTGCGAAAGTCTGGCGATCAGCGTGCAGGCGCGTTGGCCGATGGAGCAATTGTCGCCGCTGTAGGCAGGTGTCATGTCGAGAGTGGCCGATGAATGTGAGCCGCTCTCATCATCAGGATTTAAAAATGCCGTTCGCGCCCGGCAAACAGGTCGCGTAGATTGCCGCGATGGCGCCAGACGATCAGTGCTGTGACTGCGCTCATGGGCAACAATGCGGCGGGCTCTAGCCAGGCAAGCAGTGGCAGGGTGAGCGGAGTGGCGATCAGGGCGGCCAGCGAGCTGGTGCGGGTGAGGTAGAAGGTCAGTAGCCAGGTACAGAGGGCCAGGAGTGCAGCGGGCGGATACAGCCCCAGCAGCATCCCGGCGGCGGTGGCGACGCCTTTGCCGCCGCGAAAACGGAAGTACAGCGGGAACAGGTGGCCGATGACGGCACATAAGCCGACCCAGGCCTGTTGCTGTAATGACAAACCCGCCAGGCTGGCGATCAGTACTGGCAGCAGGCCTTTGCAGAGATCGCCAAGCAAGGTCAGCACTGCAAGTTTTTTTCCGGCCAGGCGCAGCATGTTGGTGGCGCCGGCATTGCCCGAACCACTCATTCGCGGATCGGGGGTTCCGGTCAGGCGGCTGAGCAATATGGCAAAGGACAGAGAGCCAAGCAGGTAGGCGAGGATCGCCAGTAACCAAAACATGCTAACTATTCCGGGCGAGGACGCCCTGATTCTAACGGCGCATTGCGCCATTGTCGTGCTGCGGAGAAGAGTGCTTGGACAGAGTGTTTATCGAGGGCCTGGAAGTCGACACGGTGATCGGTGCCTACGACTGGGAGCGAGGCATCCGACAGTGCCTGCGTCTTGATCTGAGCTTCGCCTGGGATAATCGCCCGGCAGCCGCAGGTGATGACCTGACCCTGGCGCTGGACTATGCGAGCGTTTCTTCGCGTATTCAGGCATTTGCCGAGCAGGCACAGTTCCAGCTGGTCGAGACTTTCGCCGAGCGTCTGGCTGAAGTTCTGATGAGCGAATTCAACATCAGCTGGATGCACCTCAAGCTGACCAAGCCAGGTGCCATCCCGGCGGCCACGGGTGTGGGCGTGGAGATCGAGCGCGGATGTCGCTGACTCAGGTGTATCTCGGGCTCGGTAGCAATATCGAGCGCGAATCCCATTTGCAGGCTGGCCTGGACGCCCTGGCGGGTTTCCTGGTGGATCTGCGCTGCTCGGCGGTGTTCGAAAGCCAGTCGGTGGGGATCAAGAGCGGGCCGTTTTTTAATTTTGTGGTCTCGGCCTTCACCGATCTGTCGCTGATGGAGCTGGATCGACGGCTGAAGTTCATCGAGGCGGATAACGGCCGTTATGCGCCAGACCGAAAGGGCTTGCCGCTGGATATCGACGTGCTGCTGTTCGGCGATCTGGTGGGCAACTTTGATGGTTTGATCTTGCCGCGAGCAGAGATTCTGAAAAATGCCTTCGTGCTGTGGCCGTTGTCGCTGATTGCGCCGGACAGAGTGCATCCGGGCGTAGGCAAGACCTTTGCGACCCTGTGGCGCGAGGCGCAGATCGATCAGGTGTTGGCGCCGGTGGCTTTTGAGTGGCGCGGTGAGCAGTTGACCCCATCGAATTTGCTGTGACCTGACTGACGTCTTCGCGGGCAAGCCCGCTCCCACAGGGTTTGCACAATACCTGTGGGAGCGGGCTTGCCCGCGAAGCTTTTCAGGCTGACGCCGCCTCTTTGTAAGCCTTCAACGCCTTGAGCCGTTCACGCTTGATCGCCTCGCCCAATTCCGGTCCCTTGAATCCCTTCTCCAGCAACGGCTGAACCGCCACGCTTCGCGCCGCGGTCGCCGCCCCGCGCAAATAATCCGCCTGTGGATAACTTATCTGCTCCAGGCCTTTACGCCCCCGAGCGTCCATCTCGCACGCCGCGATAAACTCCTCAAGGCGTTGAGGTCGACGATAGACGTCGAAACTCTGCAGCAACCCCAGCAGGGTTGACGGTTTCAGCTCCAGTGCACGATGGCCGTGGGTGTGATATTCGCCTACCAGCAGCGCCAGTTCCTGACAGTCCTTCGGTGCCTTGAAGCGTTCGTTGACCGCTTTGATCAGCTTCAGGCCCTTGTACTCATGGGCAATGTGGCGGGGCCATTCTTCCTCGGGCGTCAATCCTTTGCCCAGGTCATGCACCAGGCAGGCCCAGCGTACGGTCAGCGGTTGTTTGTGCGCCGCCGCCTGCTCCAGCACACTCAGGGTATGCAAGCCCGTATCTATTTCCGGATGATGGGCTTCGGGTTGCGGTATGCCGAACAACGCGTCGACTTCCGGCATCAGCACCTTGAGCGCACCGCACTCGCGCAGCACCTCGATGAACACTTGGGGCTGGTCTTCCATCAACGCGCGGGAGATTTCTTTCCAGCTGCGTTCCGCGGTCAGCGCCTCGAGTTCACCTGATTCGCTGAGCTGGTGCATCAACTCCAGAGTTTCGGGGGCGACGGTGAAGCCCAGTCCCGCATAACGCGCAGCGAAGCGGGCAACGCGCAGAACACGGAGCGGATCTTCGGCGAACGCGGGGGAAACGTGACGAAGCAGGCGAGCCTCGAGATCCCGCTGACCATGGTAGGGGTCGGTCAGGTTTTGCTGATCGTCTTCAGCCATGGCGTTGATCGTCAGGTCACGGCGGATCAGATCCTCTTCAAGCGTGACCTCGGGGCTTGCGTGAAAGGTGAAGCCGCCATAGCCGCGTCCGCTTTTGCGTTCGGTCCGGGCGAGGGCGTATTCCTCGCCGCTCTGCGGGTGCAGGAATACCGGGAAGTCAGCGCCTACCGGGCGAAACCCCCTGGCAAGCATTTCTTCTGTGGTAGCACCCACCACGACCCAGTCGATATCGGTGACAGGCTTGCCCAGCAAGCGATCGCGCACCGCGCCGCCGACTTTATAAATCTGCATAAAAAACCTCCGTTAGCTCGACAGGATAACCCTTGCGTCGAACTTTCGGAGGCGTGGGGTGGAATCAAAGGTGGATGACGGCCAGATCCAGTCGGCCGTAATCGCCCTCGCCGTGCTCGTTCCTTGGCGGTACGTGGTGGGTTTTCATCACTTGGTCGCCTTGCAGGGTCTCCAGGTGAATATCGAAGCCCCAGAGCCGGTGCAGGTGCTTGAGCACTTCGTCGGTGGAGTCTCCCAGTGGTTTGCGGTCGTGCTGCTGGTGACGCAAGGTCAGCGAGCGGTCACCACGCCGGTCGATGCTGTAGATCTGTATGTTGGGTTCGCGATTGCCCAGGTTGTATTGCGCCGCCAGGGTTTCGCGAATGGTTCGATAGCCGTCTTCGTCGTGTATCGCCGGAACCAGCAGATCGTCCTTCTGATCATCATCGAGGATGCTGAACAGTTTCAGGTCGCGGATCACCTTGGGTGACAGGTACTGCAGGATGAAGCTCTCGTCCTTGAAGCTGCTCATGGCGAATTTGATGCTGGACAGCCAGTCGGTGCCGGCGATTTCCGGGAACCAGTGGTAGTCCTCTTCGGTGGGCTCTTCGCATATCCGCCGGATATCACGATACATTGCAAAACCCAGGGTGTAGGGGTTGATTCCGTTGTAGTAGGGGCTGTCGAAGCCGGGCTGAAAGACCACGTTGGTATGGGAAGTGAGGAATTCCACCATGAAGCCGTCAGTGACCAGGCCCTCGTCATATAAGTCGTTCATCAAGGTGTAGTGCCAGAAGGTGGCCCAGCCTTCGTTCATCACCTGGGTCTGGCGTTGAGGGTAAAAGTACTGCGCGATCTTGCGCACGATACGCACTATTTCCCGCTGCCATGGCTCCAGCAACGGTGCATGTTTTTCGATGAAATAGAGGATATTTTCCTGAGGTTCGGCGGGGAAGCGCGCATTGTCCTTGTCGCTGAATTTGTCTGCGCCTTTGGGGATGGTGCGCCAGAGGTCGTTGATCTGTTTCTGCAGATGCTCTTCCCGATCTTTCTGCCGGCGCCGCTCTTCCTCCGCAGAAATCGGATACGGGCGTTTGTAACGGTCGACACCGTAGTTCATCAGCGCGTGGCAGGAGTCCAGCAGGTCTTCTACCGCATCGATGCCATGACGCTCCTCGCATTGCATGATGTACTGCTTGGCGAACACCAGGTAATCGATGATCGAGCTGGCATCCGTCCAGGTACGGAACAGGTAATTACCTTTGAAAAAGCTGTTGTGGCCATAGCAGGCGTGGGCCACCACCAGCGCCTGCATGCAGATGGTGTTTTCCTCCATCAGATAGGCGATACAGGGGTCCGAGTTGATCACGATTTCGTAGGCCAGCCCCATCTGGCCGCGAGTGTAGGACTTTTCGGTGCTGAGGAAATGTTTGCCATAGGACCAATGGTGATAACCCAGAGGCATGCCCACAGAAGCATAGGCATCCATCATCTGTTCGGCGGTGATCACTTCAATCTGGTTGGGGTAGGTATCCAGGGCGTAACGGGCCGCGAGACGACTGATTTCGCGGTCGTAGGCCTGGATCAGCTCGAACGTCCATTCGGAGCCGGTGGATATGGGGATGCGTTTCTGCTCTCTGGCGGTCATGTCACTAACCTGCGCTGGAAGAGTTCACGGAAGACCGGATAGATATCTCCGGCCGAGACCAATTGTTGCTGAGCGAAGGTGTCGTCAAAGGCTTCGGCAATCCGTTCGTACTCGAACCACAGAGCCTGATGTTCGCGCGGGGTAATCTCTACATAAGTGTAGTACTGCACGAATGGCATGATCTGGTTGATCAGGATGTCGCGGCAGATCGGCGAATCATCGTTCCAGTTGTCGCCGTCGGAAGCCTGTGCCGCGTAGATGTTCCACTCATTGCTCGGATAGCGTTCGGCCATGATTTCCTGCATCAGCTTCAAGGCGCTGGAAACGATAGTGCCGCCTGTTTCACGGGAATAGAAAAACTCCTCCTCGTCGACTTCCCGGGCGCTGGTGTGGTGGCGGATGAACACCACGTCGATCTTCTCGTAATTACGCTTGAGGAACAGGTACAGCAGGATGAAGAAGCGTTTGGCGATGTCCTTGGTCGCTTGCGTCATGGAGCCGGAGACGTCCATCAGACAGAACATCACAGCTTTTGAGCTGGGATTGGGTTGTTTGATCAGCAGGTTGTACTTGAGGTCGAAGGTGTCGAGAAACGGCACACGATTGATGCGGGCACTAAGGCGCTCGATTTCCGCTTCCATTTCCTGAATATCGCCGAAATTATCCGGCTCTTCGCGTCTAAGGCGCTCCAGCTCGTCTTTTGCCTCACGCAGTTTTGCCCGACTGCTGCCGGACAGCGCGATTCGTCGGGCATGGGCTGAACGCAGTGTGCGGATGATATTGATCCGCGAAGGGTTGCCTTCGTTGCTGATACCGGCACGGACAGTTTTAAAGGTGTCGGTTCCAGTCAGGTTGCGTTTGACCAGGTTGGGCAGTTCCAGGTCTTCGAACATGAACTCGAGAAACTCTTCCTGAGTGATCTGGAAGACGAATTCGTCCATGCCTTCGCCGGAGTTACCGGCCCTGCCCGGTCCTCTGCCTCCGCCGCCGCCAGGTGGGCGGGGGATATGTTCGCCGCTGGTGAATTCCTTGTTTCCAGGGTGAACCACGGTCTGCTTGCCGCCGCGGCCATGGTGAAGCACCGGCTCGTCGATGTCGCGGCCGGGGATACTGATTTGTTCACCGTGCTCCATGTCGGTGATGGAGCGACGGCTGACGGCTTCTTCAACTGCTTTCTTGATGTGATCACGGTAGCGCCGTAGAAACCGTTGGCGGTTTACCGTGCTCTTGTTCTTGCCATTGAGACGTCGGTCGATCACATAGCTCATGACTGCTCCTTAGAAGCTGTCTTGAAAGCGGCGAACGGGTCTGGCGGCACAAGCAAGCTGGAGGCGGGCGATTAAGCCTCCCGAGCTGTTTGCACTGCCTGGACCTCGCTACCGACTTTCGACACCTTCCAGAAACCTGTGTAGCAGAAATCGCTGAAACAGGCTTCTGGCTAACGACAACCGGTGCAACCGGCAGCGGGTTACTGTGATTTTCTGACCCGCAGATACCACTCGGAGAGCAGTCGTACCTGTTTGTCGGTGTAGCCGCGCTCGACCATCCGTGTGACGAAGTCGTTGTGTTTCTGCTGGTCCTCTTTGCTGGCCTTGGCGTTGAAGCTGATAACCGGCAGCAGATCCTCGGTGTTCGAGAACATTTTCTTCTCGATAACCACCCGTAGCTTCTCGTAGCTGAGCCAGGTTGGATTCTTGCCATTGTTGTTGGCCCGGGCGCGCAGCACGAAGTTGACGATTTCGTTGCGGAAATCCTTCGGATTGCTGATGCCGGCCGGTTTCTCGATTTTCTCCAGTTCTTCGTTCAGGGCTACGCGGTTGAGGATCTCTCCGGTTTCCGGATCGCGGTACTCCTGATCCTGAATCCAGAAGTCTGCGTAGAGCACATACCGGTCGAAGATGTTCTGGCCGTACTCGCTGTAGGACTCGAGGTAGGCGGTCTGAATCTCCTTGCCGATGAACTCGATATAGCGCGGCGCCAGGTATTCCTTGAGGAAACGCAGGTAGCGCTCACGGGTTTCAGCCTGGAATTGCTCCTGTTCGATCTGTTGTTCGAGCACATAGAGCAAATGCACGGGGTTTGCGGCGATCTCGTGAGGGTCGAAGTTGAAGACCTTCGACAGGATCTTGAAGGCAAACCGGGTCGACAGCCCATTCATGCCTTCATCGACACCGGCGTTATCGCGGTATTCCTGAATCGACTTGGCCTTTGGGTCGGTATCCTTGAGGTTCTCGCCGTCGTACACGCGCATTTTCGAGTAGATATTCGAGTTCTCTGGCTCCTTGAGGCGTGAGAGTACGGTGAACTGCGCAAGCATCTTCAGGGTGTCGGGCGCGCAATGGGCCTTGGCCAGAGAGCTATTGAACAGCAACTTGTCGTAGATCTTCACTTCGTCGCTGACGCGCAGGCAGTACGGCACTTTGACGATGTAGATCCGGTCGATGAACGCTTCGTTGTTCTTGTTGTTGCGGAAGGTGTGCCATTCCGATTCGTTGGAGTGGGCCAGCAGGATGCCGGTAAACGGAATGGCGCCAAGACCTTCGGTACTGTTGTAGTTGCCTTCTTGAGTCGCCGTCAGCAATGGGTGCAGCACCTTGATCGGTGCCTTGAACATTTCGACGAATTCCATCAAGCCCTGGTTGGACCGGCACAGGGCGCCAGAGTAGCTATAGGCGTCTGCGTCGTTCTGCGGGAATTCTTCCAGTTTGCGGATATCGACCTTACCCACCAGAGCAGAAATGTCCTGGTTGTTTTCATCCCCGGGCTCGGTCTTGGCGACGGCGATCTGATTGAGGATCGACGGGTAGAGCTTGACCACCCTGAACTGGCTGATGTCACCGCCGAACTCGGCCAGTCGTTTGGTCGCCCAAGGCGACATGATGGTGTTCACATAGCGCCGGGGAATGCCGAAGTCTTCTTCGAGGATCGCGCCATCTTCGGTGGCGTTGAACAACCCGAGAGGCGATTCGAAAACAGGTGAGCCCTTGATGGCGTAGAAGGGTACTTTCTCTATTAATTGCTTCAGCTTCTCGGCCAGGGACGATTTACCGCCACCCACCGGGCCAAGCAGATAGAGGATCTGTTTCTTCTCCTCCAGGCCCTGAGCGGCATGGCGGAAGTAGGAGACGATCTGATCGATGCATTCTTCCATGCCATGGAAGTCTTCAAAGGCCGGATAGCGGCGGATCACCTTGTTGGAAAAGATTCGAGACAGCCGCGAGTTGGCAGAGGTATCCAGCAATTCCGGCTCGCCGATTGCCAGTAGCAGGCGTTCAGCTGAAGAGGCGTAGGCGCTGCGATCCTTTTTGCACAGCTCCAGATACTCCTGCAGCGAGAGTTCTTCCTGGCGTGTGGACTCGAAACGTTGTTGGAAGTGGCTAAAAATACTCATGACGTCACCTCGCTCGATACGTGGAGCCGGCGCCGGATCAGTCGATGCTGGTAAGCAGCTGAAATGCAGCTGCTATTTACCCCCCAGAACACCTTCAAAGCTCTCGACCTTGAAAGCAACTCCCGATGACCCGCATGCCGGTGTACCGGCTCTCCCCTATTTGGATGGCCTGTGCCTAAGGATAGTTCGTAATCTGAGAGGTAAAGGTGGAATGCGCAATTAGTTCGAGCTGACCGTTCGTCAGCTGGCGCGCAAACCCACGGGATGCGCGGGTTGTAGCTTTAGAAAAATATTATTCGCAAACGCTTTGCGCGGTTTCCGACGGATAAGTCGCACGCCAAAGTTCAAAGCCGCCGTCCAGGCTGTAGACGTCGCAGAAGCCCTGGCTAATCAGATAAGCCGCAGCACTTTGGCTGGAATTGCCGTGGTAGCAGACCACGACCACTGGCGCATCCAGGTCTGCATTGCGGATGAAGTCCGGGATGGAGTGATTGTCCAGGTGCAGTGAGCCGCTGATGTGTTTGGCGGCATAGGTCTGCGGGTCGCGAATGTCGACCACGACTGCGCCTTGTTCGCGCAGCGCTTGGGCTTGTTCGGGTGGGATGCGTTTGAATTCGCTCATGGCGGGCTCCTGTGGCCTGGCTGAAAATGCCGTTCAGTGCTTTGCGGTGGTCGGCAATTGTTCGGGGGTAGAGTGGGCAACGCGCGGCTCGATGTGGCCTTGGGCATCGCACTTGCACTGCAAGCGCTCACCGGTATCGACATTCAGCAGCGTCAGGGCGCCGCCCCAGACACAGCCAGTATCGAGCGCGAAGAGGCCCGGTTCATTGCATTGGCCGGCAAGGGCGGCCCAGTGGCCGAAGACGATTTTCAGGCCTTTGGTCTTGCGTTCCTTGTGCTGAAACCAGGGGGCATAACCGGGTGGGGCGGTGTCCGGACCTTCCTTGCCCTTCAGGTCAAGTTTGCCATCGCTGGTGCAAAAGCGCATGCGGGTGAAATAGTTGGTGATTACCCGCAGACGGGCGGTGCCTTTGAGGTCGCCGTCCCATTTCACCGGCTCGTTGCCATACATGCCATCGAGGTAAGGGGCGAAGAGGTTGTCGTCATGTAATGCTTCTTCGACTTCGGCAGCGCACTTCAAGGCTTTCTTCAGCGTCCATTGCGGCGGTATGCCGGCATGGACCAGTACTATCTCGCGCTGTTCGTCGTAGTGCATCAGCTTTTGCTGGCGCAGCCATTCAAGTAGCTCGTTGCGATCCGGTGCTTCGAGGATCTCGCGCAAGGTGTCGGCTTTCTTCAGGCGCTCGATGTTCTGCCCGACCGCCAGCAGGTGCAGGTCATGGTTGCCCAGCACGCACACCAGCGATTCGCGGATGCTGTAGAGAAAACGCAGGGTTTCCAGTGACTGCGGGCCGCGGTTGACCAGGTCACCCACCAGCCAGAGACGATCCTTGGCGGGATCGAAGGCAACCCGCTTGAGCAGGCATTGCAGCGGTTCGAGGCAACCTTGCAGGTCGCCGACGGCATACACCGCCATCAGTGCAGGGCTCCGGGCACCGCGAGACGGAAGGGCGCAATGATGGCGTCGAAGTGTTTACCGTCTTCGGCGAGCATCTGGTAACTGCCCTGCATGGTGCCTACGCGGGTGGTCATCACAGTGCCGCTGCTATAGGTATGGCTTTCGCCAACCCCGATCAACGGTTGTTGGCCAACAACGCCCGCACCGCGGACCTCCTCGACGTGCCCGTCGCCATCGGTAATGACCCAGTGCCGAGAGAGCAACTTTGCCGCCATCTGGCCGTTGTTCTTGACGGTAATGGTATAGGCGAAGGCAAATCGATTTTGCTCGGGTTGCGATTGTTCTGCCAGAAAGCGGGTGACGACGCTGACGTCGACCTGATAACGAGGATCGGACATGCAAAAGGCCTTAAAAGCAAAGCGGGACGCGGGACATAACTGATGGGATCAGTCTAGGCCAAGTATCGGGTAGTAAACCAGACATGGCGTCTGGTGTCTTACCCGATAACGATTATGGCGTGTCAGCTGGCGCTGGGCGCTTCGGTGACTTGCTCGCCGAGCTTGTCGGCCAGGCGGACGAACGCGGCCAGGTCGAGCTGCTCCGGGCGCAGGCTGCCATCGACGCCGGCGGCTTCGATCTCGGCGTTGCTGAGCAAGGCCTTGAGGGTGTTGCGCAGGGTCTTGCGGCGCTGGTTGAAAGCCTCGCGAACGACGCGTTCCAGCAGGCGATGATCCTTGGCCGGGTGCGGCAGCACGGCGTGCGGCACCAGACGGACAATCGCCGAATCGACTTTTGGTGGCGGATTGAATGCGCCCGGGCCGACATTGAACAGGTGTTCGACCCGGCAATGGTACTGAACCATGATCGACAAACGGCCCCAGTCACCACCGCCAGGACCTGCAGCCAGGCGCTCGACCACTTCCTTTTGCAGCATGAAGTGCATGTCGCGGATCAAGCCGGCGTTGCGCAGCAGATGGAAGATCAGCGGAGTGGAGATGTTGTACGGCAGGTTGCCGACTACTCGCAGGCTGTTCGGCGCGGCATTGAGGCTGGTGAAGTCAAACTTCAGGGCGTCGCCTTGATGCAGGTTGAAATTGCTTTTGCCGGCGAACTGCTGGTTGAGGATCGGAATCAGATCCTTGTCCAGCTCAACCACGTCCAGTTGCGCGCCGCTATTGAGCAGGCCTTCGGTCAGCGCACCCTGGCCCGGACCGATTTCCAGCAGGCGGTCTTCGGGGCGGGCGTGAATGGCGCGCAGGATGCGGTCGATCACCCCGGCATCGTGCAGGAAGTTCTGGCCGAAGCGCTTGCGCGCCCGGTGTTGGTAGTGCTCGGTCATAAACGGGTCTCGGCCATCTGGTAGGCGGTTTCCAAAGCGACTTGCAGGCTTCCGGTGTCGATTTTTCCGCTGCCGGCCAGATCCAGGGCGGTGCCATGGTCGACTGAGGTGCGGATAATCGGTAAACCGAGGGTCACGTTGACTGCGGCACCGAAACCTTTGTACTTGAGTACGGGCAAGCCCTGGTCGTGGTACATCGCCAGCACTGCGTCGCAATGCTCCAGATATTTGGGGGTAAACAGAGTGTCGGCTGGCAGGGGGCCACGTAGATCCATGCCCTCACTGCGCAGACGCTCTAAGGTGGGTTCGATAATGTCGATTTCTTCATGGCCCAGATGTCCGCCTTCGCCGGCATGCGGGTTGAGCCCGCAGACCAGGATGCGCGGTTGGGCAATGCCGAATTTTTGTTGCAGGTCGGCGTGCAGGATCCGTGTCACCCGCTCCAGGCGTTCGGGGGTAATCGCATCGGCAATCTGTCGCAAGGGCAGGTGAGTGGTGACCAGCGCTACTCGCAGGCCGCGAGTGGCGAGCATCATGACCACTTGCCGGGTATGCGTCAGGTCGGCGAGGAATTCGGTGTGCCCGGAAAAGGCGATGCCGGCGTCGTTGATCACACCCTTGTGTACGGGAGCCGTGATCATCCCGGCGAAATGCCCGTCCAGACAGCCTTGTCCGGCGCGAGTCAGGGTTTCCAGGACAAAGGATGCGTTGGATTTATCCAGCTGACCGGCGATGACCCTGCTCTGTAGTGGGGTGTCCCAGACATACAGGCTGTTAGCTGGAGCGGGTTGATCCGGCCAGCTATCCGGGGTGACCGGCAGCAGGTCGACAACCACGCCCAGCTGCGCGGCCCGCTCAAGGAGCAGGTCGCGGCTGGTAATGGCAATCAGGGGATGTGGCTGGGGTTGCGAGGCGAGTAGCAGGCACAGGTCAGGACCTATGCCGGCCGGCTCGCCGGGTGTCAGCGCAAAACGCTTGGGTTTCACTGTGGCGCCTGGTCGGCGCCAGGGAGCTTGATTTCAACGTAGGCTTCGTCACGGATCTGACGCAACCAGGTTTGCAGCTCTTCGTCGTATTTGCGGTTACGCAGCACGGTCATCGCTTGCTGTTCACGGGCCTGGGTGGTGCTGTCAGTGGCGCGACGGCCAAGGACTTCCAGTACGTGCCAGCCATAAGGGCTCTTGAACGGCTTCGACAGCTGACCCTGTGGGGTTTTGGCCATCACTTCGCGGAATTCAGGCACCAGGGAGTTCGGGTCGATCCAGTTCAGGTCGCCGCCGTTGAGTGCGGAGCCCGGGTCTTCCGAAAAGCTTTTCGCCAGTTCAGCAAAGTCTTCGCCGGATTCAATCCGCTCGTAGAGTTTCTGGGCCAGACGTTTGGTTTCTTCTTCGCTACGAATTTCGCTTGGTTTGATCAGGATGTGACGCACATGCACTTCGTCACGTACCTGAGTCTGGCCGCCGCGCTTTTCCAGGATCTTCAGAATAATGAAGCCACCCGGTGTGCGCATCGGCTCGGTCACTTCGCCGACCGACATCGAGCTCAGCATGCGATCGAACGGCGGTGGCAGTTGCGCAGCTTTACGCCAGCCCATGTCGCCGCCTTCCAGCGCAGTCTCACTGGCGGATCTGGCGATAGCCAACTGACCGAAATCAGCACCTTGCTTGAGTTGCTGATAAACATCGGCAGCCTGACGTCCGGCATTCTGAATGGCTTCAGAGTTGGCGCTTTCCGGCGTCGGGATCAGGATGTTAGCCAGGTGGAACTCTTCGGACAGCTGCATCTTGCCCAGGTCCGAGGCGAGGAAGTTCTTCACTTCCTGCTCCGATACCTGAACACGCTCAGCCACACGGCGCTGACGCACACGGCTGATGATCATCTCGCGGCGAACCTGTTCACGAGCGTCTTCATAAGACAGACCGTCGCGGCTCAGGGCGGCGCGGAACTGCTCCACGGTCATGTTATTGCGCTGGGCAATGGTGCCGATCGCCTGGTTCAGCTCCTCATCGGTGATACGGATGCCGGAGCGCTCGCCAATCTGCAGTTGCAGGTTTTCGACGATCAGGCGCTCAAGCACCTGCTGGTCCAGCACGCCCGCCGGAGGCAGGTTCGCACCACGTTTGGCAATGGTCTTCTGAACTTCCTGAACCCGTTGGTCCAGTTGGCTCTGCATGACCACGTCGTTGTCGACGATAGCTACCACTTTGTCGATGGACTGCACCGCAGCGTTGGCTGCGGTACCCAGTAACAATGCGCCCAGCATCAGCGGGCGCAGACAATCAGAAAGCTTGGTCTTCACGTTCACGATAACCTTGAATGCCTTTGTCGAGGAAACTCTCTACTTTGGCGCCGGTCACGCCGCCGAGTCCCTTCAGAACAATTTGTAGGAAGATGCCATGGTCGCCCTTTTCGTTTTGCGGCGCCTCTTGGCTGAATTCGTCATACGAGATCCAGTAACGATTGATCAGGCGCAGTTTCCAGCAGCAGTTGTCGTACTCGAAACCACCGAAGGCTTCCAGTGTGCGGTTGCGGTTGTAGTCGTACTGCCAGCGGCTGATGGCGTTCCATTGCGGCACGATCGGCCACATGACCGAGAAGTCGTGCTGCTGGATCTTGTAGTAATCCTTCACGTAGCCCGCAGTACCCGGAGTACCGTAGTCGCCGCCACCCACCGTCCACTTGCCGGTGCTCTGGTCATAACGGACCTGGTCATTGCGATAGCGATAACCGGCGTTGATGATTTTGTTCGGGTTGTCTTCTGGCTGGTAGTGGAACATCGCGCTACCCGAACGTGGGCTGCGGCTGTCCGGATCCCAGTTGTAGTCGGCAGTCGTGCGCCAGTCACGGTTGAAGCGGTACTCATACTCAAGCGCGTACGGTGAAACGTTGGCGTGGGCATCCTCGCGGGTCGCCGCATCGATGCCCGGCAACTGGACCTCGCGATCCTTGAAGTAAACCGCCTGGCCGACGCTGATGCGCTGACGCTCAAAGCCGTTCTCTTCGATCCAGCGGTTGGTCACGCCCAGCGACAGTTTGTTCTCGTCGCCGACGCGGTCGGAGCCGGAGAAACGGTTGTCGCGAAACAGCGAAGAATAGTTGAACGTGCTTTCGCCGGTATCGAATACCGGGATGTCGCTCTGGTCTTCCTCAGGTACATAGAGATAGAACAGGCGCGGCTCCAGGGTCTGGCGGTAGTTCTTGCCGAACCATTGGGTGTCGCGGTCGAAGTACAGGCCGCTGTCGATGCTCGCGATAGGCACGCCACGGCTTTGATTGCGGCTGTAGGTGCCGTTGAGTCTGTCAGCTTCGGCACTCTGTGCAGCGATCTGGCTCTTGCCTGTTCCGTCGAGATCCAGATCGTACTGGGTGTACTTGTACTTGAGCGATGGCTTCAGGAAGCCATAAGTCGCGTTGAGCGGCAGACTGACAGCTGGCTCGAGATCGAGACGATTGCCGTTGGCACGTGCCAGGCCCGTAACGTTTCTATCGAGTCGCGGAGCCGAGACTCCGTCTTCGTCAAAATAGTCGCCAGTTCGCAGATCCCGATCAAAGCGCACGATTTCGGTGTTGTACGCGAAATCCAGTCCGCCTGGATGGTACGGCAGCGCACCATTGAAGGTGATTTGCGGCAAGCGGTCATACGGCGTGATGCTCGAGACAGTCGCCAGCTCATAAGCCTGTGCATTGAGTCGAGCGGTATAGTTATCGCCACGGTAGCTGACGGCACCTTGCTGATTCACAAAGCTTCTGCTTTCGACACCGATCTGATCAGTTTGAAGATCCTGGAAGTAATACGGATCGCTGATCTTGGTGTAGTCGACCTGAGTCAGCACGCGCGAATCGAGCCCGCCCTTGTGCTGCCAGTTGAGCAGGTAGCGGGTTTTTTCGGCGTCGGACTGCAGCTCGCGCTCATCACTCTCGTCGTTGAGGTAAGCAGCGCCAAACTGACCTTCGCTGCTCTTGGTCAGGTAGCGGAATTCGCCTTCCATCAACAACCCGTGCTTGCTCATGTAGCGCGGATACAAGGTGGCGTCGTAGTTGGGCGCTATGTTGAAGTAGTACGGGGTGACCAGCAAGAAGCCGGTATCGCTGCCGCTGCCGATAGTCGGCGGCAGGAAGCCGGACTGGCGACGATCATCGATCGGGAAATAGATGTACGGGGTGTAGAGCACCGGAATGTCTTTGACCCGCAATGTCACGTTGGTCGCGGTACCGAAGCCGGTCGCCGGGTTCAAGGTGATGTTGTTGCCCTTGAGTTGCCAGGCGTTGCTGTCCGGTTCGCACGTGGTGTACGTGCCATCCTTGAGGCGGATGATGGCGTTTTCGGCACGTTTGGCGTACAGCGCGTTACCGCGTATGCGCGACTTGTGCATCACGTATTCAGCGTTGTCGATCTTGGCTTCGCCGGTATCGAGCTGCACATCGGCGTGGTCGCCGACGATCAGCGCGCCGTTGTCGCGAACACGAACGTTGCCGCTCAGCTCACCACGGTTTTCGGCTTGGTACAGGCTGGCCTCGTCGGCCTCGGCCTGCATGCTGCCCTGACGCATGACCACGTCGCCGGCCAGGGTTGCGATCTGTTTTTCTTGCTCATAACGCGACGCTTTGGCACCGATAAAGGTCGGAGCGTCACTTTTACTCGTCTTGTCAGTCATGCCAGGACGAATCGGTTCGATATAGGAACCAGAGCAGTAAGGACCGGTTTCGGCCAATTGCGCTGCGGTGAGATTCTCGCGCGGAACCCAGTCGAGGTGACTGTAGTCTGCACTACGCGACTTCAGGGCGCGGCCCTTGGACTCGGTAACCAGCACAGGCTTGGCGCCGGTGTCTTCGCTGGAAACAGCGCCTGCCGGGGCTTCGCCAGTGGCGGAGACTGCGCTGCCATCATGGACGGGACGCGGTGGCAATGCCGCCGCTGGCGCTTTCGGCGCACAGTCCCAGGCACCCGAAGCAGAGACTGAGCAGTCATACTGTTCCGCGGCGACCACGAACGAAGTGGCTAAAGGTTGCAGGGCCAGCAAACTGCCGGTAACCAACAACGGAAATTTTTTACGAAACGCGGGGGATTTCAATGCCATCTTATTAGTCCGGGCTTCCTGCGTGCCATCTGCCCGCGGTGTGGGCCGCACGCCTCTCGATGGTCTGAAAAAGATGCTGGATAATAAAGCATGACCCGCTTGACGGCTAGCGCCGTCGGAGACCCTTGCAATGCCTGATCAAGATGTACGCTTGCAACACCTGAAAGTTTGGCTCGATGAGCAATTGGCAACTCTATTTACCGCACAAGGTTGGGGCGTCGTACCCCCGGCTACGTTGACTGCGGCCAGCAGTGACGCGAGTTTTCGGCGGTATTTTCGCTGGGAAGGAGGCGGCCGCAGTTTTGTCGTGATGGATGCGCCGCCGCCCCAGGAAAACTGCAAACCCTTCGTGGATATCGCGGGTCTACTGGCGAAATCCGGAATAAATGTGCCGCAAATTTACGCAGAGGATCTGCCGCGTGGCTTTCTTTTGCTCAATGACCTGGGCAACAAGACCTATCTGGACGTGATCGACGGCGAAAATGCCGATGATTTGTTCAAGGATGCGTTGCAGGCATTGCTGGCCTTCCAGCAGTTGCCAATGGACGCTGTGCTTCCAGGTTATGACGTGGCGTTGCTGCGCCGCGAACTGGAACTCTTCCCCGAGTGGTACGTGGGGCGTGAACTGGGTATCGAGCTTGACCAGGAGCAACTGGCGCTCTGGAAACGGGTCAGTGATTTATTGATCGACAGCGCCCTGGCCCAACCCAAGGTGCTGGTGCATCGCGACTACATGCCGCGCAACCTGATGTTGAGCGAACCGAACCCGGGTGTGCTGGACTTCCAGGATGCAGTCTACGGTCCGGTCACTTACGACGTGACCTGTCTGTTCAAGGATGCATTCCTCAGCTGGCCCGATGCTCGGGTGCGTGGTTGGCTGGAAGATTACTGGCAGCAGGCCGGGAAATCGGGGATCCCGGTGCAAGCGGATTTTGAAGACTTTCTGCGGGCCAGCGATCTGATGGGTGTGCAGCGGCATTTGAAGGTGATCGGGATCTTTGCCCGTATCTGCCACCGCGACGGTAAGCCGCGTTATTTGGGCGATGTACCGCGTTTCTTTGCCTACATAGAAGCAGTGCTGGCCCGCAGGCCGGAGCTGGCTGAATTGGGTGAGTTGTTGGCGAGCCTTCGCCAGCCGGTTGGAGCGCCTGTATGAAGGCAATGATTCTCGCGGCCGGCAAGGGCGAGCGTATGCGTCCGCTGACGCTGACGACGCCCAAGCCGTTGATTCGCGTCGCTGGCGTGCCATTGATCGAGTACCACATTCGGGCATTGGCGACGGCCGGGTTTACCGAGATCGTCATCAATCACGCCTGGCTGGGTCAACAGATCGAGGACTACCTGGGTGACGGCTCGCAGTTCGGGGTGAACATCCAGTACTCGCCGGAAGGTGAGCCGCAGGAAACCGGCGGCGGTATTTTCCGGGCATTGCCGCTGTTGGGTGATGAGCCATTCCTGGTGGTCAACGGCGATATCTGGACCGATTACGACTTCTCAGCCTTGCGCCAGACGATCGTCGGTCTTGCGTATCTGGTGATGGTCGACAACCCGGAGCATCACACGAGCGGAGATTTCACCCTGGTTGATGCTCTGGTGCACGATAGAGAGCCGGGTTCGCCAGCACTCACCTACAGCGGCATCGCCGTTCTGCATCCGCAATTGTTCGCTGGCTGCACGGCAGGTGCTTTCAAGCTTGCGCCGTTGTTGCGCAAAGCGATGGCCGATGGACAGGTGAGCGGCGAGCATTTGCAAGGGCAGTGGGTCGATGTTGGCACCCATGAGCGATTGGCCGAAGTCGAACATCTGCTAGAAGCGAGCCGCTGATATGTTGTGGCCAGGGACTCTGATCGGAGCCGGAGCGGGCTTTGCCATAGCCAGCATTCCGGGGGCCATGCTCGGTGCATTGTTGGGGCAGGCGCTGGACCGGCGCATGCAACTGCACAGTTGGGCGCATTTGCGCGAACGGTTAGGCGGACGCCCGGCGCTGCGCAATGATGAACTGTTGTTCGTATTGCTGGGGCGATTGGCCAAAAGTGATGGTCAAGTGGTCGACGGCCATATCCAGCAGGCGCGTCAGGAAATGCGTTCGCTCGATATGAGTGAGCCGGCGCAAAAGCGGGCTGTCGCGGCGTTCAATCGGGGCAAGACCGGACGTGATCGCTTGCGCGGCTATTTGCGGCACTTGAGCGCGCAGCCGCATGCGGCAGAGGGCGTCTTGCGTGCCTGCTGGCGGATGGTCTGGGCCGATGGTCGAGCGAGTAGCGCCGAGCGTGAGCTGATTACCCTATGGGGTAAATGGCTGGGCTGGACACCCCGGCAAGTACAAGCGCTGGCCAGTGACTACGAGCCGCATAAAAAGCCGCTGACCAAGGGTGGGGCTTATCAGGAGGCGTTGCGAGTGCTGGGTGTGACGGCCACCAGCGAGCCATCGCAGATCAAGCGTGCTTACCGGCGCCTGCTCAGCCGCCATCATCCGGACAAGATAGCCGGCAGTGGTGCCGATCAGGTTCAGGTGCGTGAGGCGACCGAGAAGACCCGCGAGCTGCACAATGCTTATGCGTTGGTTCGTGAGCGGCGGGAATTTCGTTAAAACTTTGAATTCTCGTTGGCCGGTCTGCCGTTTTCACGCGGGCAAGCTCTGTTAAGGAGTTTTGAGTCGATTGCCTACTTGTGGCGAGGGAGCTTGCTCCCGCTGGGGCGCGAAGCGGCCCTAAATTCAGTCACCGCGCATTTTCAGATGGAACGAAGGTGCCGGTTTAACGACTGCTTCGCAGCCGAGCGGGAGCAAGCTCCCTCGCCACAGGTTCTAAGTAGGCCGCTTAATTTTCGATGTTCTGCGGGCTTAACCAGCCGCGAACACGCCGAAACAACTGCTCTTGTTCGGCGGCGCGATTTCCAGGCAATGCTTTCAAAGCAATCTGAGTAAAGTTGGCGTTCTTCAAACGTTTGCTCGCCTGCAGACGTTCCAGGGCGGCGTTACGCGCCAGCGCTTTATCCTTATAGAAGAAGTCGGCGCTGGCGACTTTCAGTGTCGGTGTCAGTTGCGCCAGCTCAGGTTTGCCATTAAGTGGCGTTTGCGCGGCGACCATCACGAACTTCGCTACTTGCGGCGGTTGTTTCTCGCTCAGGTAGCGCGCAGTCCAATAAGCGCCCGTGCCATGCCCCAGCAGCACAATACTGCGGGCGTTTTGCTGTTCGGCAAAGTCGATCGCAGCATCGATCCGGGCGAAGATTCGCTCGGCGTCAGCCTTGATTTGCTCCTCGGAACTTTCGGCGACGGCACGCTCAGTGACGTCAACCTCACCGCCTGCCGCCTGTTCGATGGGCTTGGGCGCAGCGGTGCTGGCATCTTTGCTGCTAGTGTCCACCGAGACAGGTACGGGTGCGACTTCGACAATGCGTGGCTGGCTGGCGTCGCTTTGCAGGTCAGGCAGGGTAATACTCAGGCTGCCCCAGTTGGCATCCGGCAATTTTCGACGCAATGGACTGATTGCCTGAGGCCAGTCAGCGGTTTCGCCGGCGCCGGGGATGATAATCACCGCGCCGCTGGGTTCGCTGGCATTGGCCGGCTTCCAGAGTGCGAGGAAACTGTCGCTGCCGGCCTGCAACTGTTGCTGCTCTTGCTGCGGAATTTGTCGCGCAAGGGCTGTCGCTTCTTCCTGACTACGCTCAAGCAGCGGTTGGCGCTCTACCGGTTTTTCTTCTGCGGTTTTTTCCGTGGCGCCGGGAGCCGGATCGGCGGCCTCGACGGAAAAGGCACAAGGCAGGATCAGCGACAGGCACAATGCGGGCAGTGCCGAGCGGTAGACAGGGGGCATCGGATATTCCAGGCCAGAAGTAATCCCGGCAGCCTAATGGGTTGGTCAGTATTTGTCAGTGTGTGAGACTTCAGATGATGCGTTTTCGCTGCCTGTTGGTTATCGGCTGTTTTTGCCTTCCCTTGATGGCGTTGGCGGCGCCTGCGCCTCGCGTGCCCGTCGCGCAGTTGAATGCCGAGCAGCGTCAGTGGCTCGAGCAACACCCCGAGCTGCGTGTCGGGTTGGTGCTGCAAGCACCCTATGCCCAATTCGATCGCCGCTTGCAGCGCTTGTCCGGGGCTAACGTCGAACTCATGAAGTGGTTGGCCACTGCCCTCAAGGTTGAGCTGCGCTGGCACAACTTTGCGGATCAGGCGCAACTGGACGCCGCTGTGCGCAACGGCGAAGTCGACCTCGCCCCGGGCCTGACCCAAACCCCTGTCGGGCTGAGACTCTGGCAGTTTTCCGATCCTTATATGCGTGTTCCGCAGCTGATCGTCAGTGCCCGCAAAGAGCCCGGCGCTGTCGAGCTGGAAAAGCTTGATAGTCAGACCCGTGTCGCTGTGCGCATGCCCAGCACGCTTGCCGATTATCTGCGCAGTACTTACGGCAATCTCAATTTGCAGGGCGTGCCACTGGAGCGCCAGGCCTTGCAGCTGCTCTTGAGCCAGCAAGCCCGGTACGCCGTGGTGGACGAAGCGCAACTCAGTCGCTTGTCGGTCGAGCCGGAGTTCGCCGATCTGGTGGTGGTCGGCGACATAGGCTTGCCGCAATTACTACGGGTCGCCACACGACGTGACTGGCCTGAGCTGGCAGGGATCGTTGAGCGGGCGCTGCATGCAATTCCAGCGAAGGATCTGGAACAACTGCACAGTCGCTGGCTGCAACCCAAATACCCGCGCCTGACCGAGTCACCGGGGTTTTGGCAAAACCTCTGTCTATTGCTGACCCTGTTGTTGCTCGCCAGCATGGCCATCGTCACCTGGCAGCGTCGTCAGCAACGCGGCCTTGAGCAACGCTTATTGGCCGCCCGAGAGGACATCGCCCTTCGCGAGGCCAGCGAAGAAGCCTTGCGCCTGACGCAGTTTTCCATCGATCAGAGCACTGTGGGTATTCTTTGGGTCAATTGGGATAGCCATGTCCGTTACGCCAATCGGGCCGCCGAAGAAATGCTCGGTTATGCACCGGGCGGCGTCATCGACCGGCCCTTGATCGATTTCGAACCCGGCCTGCATATGGATCGCTGGTTGACGTTGTGGAAGCGCGCCCGCGCCAGTGAGGAGGGGCCACAGAGTTTCGAAACCAACTGCGTTCGGGCCGATGGCAGCATCCTGCCTGCGGACGTATCACTGAGCTTCCTGCGCTTTCGCGATGGCGAGTATCTGGTGGTCTATCTCAATGATGTCACCGAGCGTCGGCGGGCCTTGGCCGCTTTGCAGGAAAGCGAGGCGCGACTGCAGGGTATTGCCGCCAATGTGCCTGGGTTGGTATTTCGTCTGGAGCGTGCGCCGGTTACCGGGCAGATCGACTTTGCCTACATCAGCGAAGGCAGTGAGAGCCTGGTGGGTTATTCCCCGGCGACACTCAGCCAGCGCGACAAAGGTTTGCGCAGCCTGGTCCATCCGGACGATAAGGCCAGTTATCACCAGACCCAGGATCAAGCACTGGACACCGACAGCGACTGGTCCTGGCAAGGGCGAATCGTGACGCGCCAGGGCGAGCAACGTTGGGCGGAGATCAAGGCGATTACCCGGCGTCTCGATGACGGCGCGGTGGTCTGGGACGGGATCGTCTGGGACATCAGCGAAAGCAAGCGGATCGAACTGGAGTTGGCCAGTTCTCGCGAGCAACTGCGTGAGTTGTCCGCTCACCTGGAAAGCGTGCGGGAAGAGGAAAAGGCCCGCATCGCCCGGGAAGTTCACGATGAGCTGGGTCAGATGCTGACTGTGCTCAAGCTGGAAACTTCCATGTGCGAACTGGCTTACGCACAGCTTGATCCGGGTTTGAACGAGCGGCTCAACAGCATGAAGCGCCTGATCGCGCAGCTGTTCCAACTGGTGCGCGATGTTGCCACGGCACTGCGTCCGCCGATTCTCGATGCGGGGATTGCCTCGGCCATCGAGTGGCAGGCCAGACGTTTCGAGGCGCGTACGCAGATTCCGTGTCTGGTCCAGGTGCCGGATAATCTGCCGGTCCTCAGCGATGCCAAGGCCATTGGCCTATTCCGGATACTTCAGGAGGCACTGACCAATGTCATGCGCCATGCTCAGGCGCATACTGTCGAATTGACCCTGGCTCTTGAGGGCAACGATTTGTGCCTGACCGTCAGCGATGATGGCCAGGGCTTTGTCCCGGCGCCAGGCCGACCGACTTCGTTTGGTGTGGTGGGCATGCGCGAGCGGGTGTTGATCATGGGCGGCAGTCTGTCGCTGGAAAGTGAGCCGGGCGAAGGCACGACGTTGAGCGTGCGAGTACCGTTGGATTAGGAGAGACGCGTGATCCGTGTACTGGTAGCCGAAGACCACACCATCGTTCGTGAAGGCATCAAGCAGTTGATCGGCCTGGCCAGGGATTTGATCGTGGTGGGGGAGGCGAGTAATGGTGAGCAGCTGCTCGAAACCTTGCGCCATGTTCCGTGTGAAGTGGTGTTGCTGGATATCTCCATGCCCGGCGTCAATGGTCTGGAGGCGATCCCGCGGATTCGTGCGCTGAACAATCCGCCGGCGATTCTGGTGCTGTCGATGCACGATGAGGCACAAATGGCCGCTCGGGCGTTGAAAGTCGGTGCTGCCGGCTATGCCACCAAGGACAGCGATCCGGCCTTGCTGTTGACCGCGATCCGCAAAGTCGCGGCAGGCGGGCGTTATATCGACCCGGACCTGGCCGACCGGATGGTCTTCGAAGTCGGTCTGACGGATTCGCGGCCGTTGCACTCGCTGCTGTCGGAGCGCGAGTTTTCGGTGTTCGAGCGGCTGGCCCACGGCGCGAACGTCAACGACATTGCCCAGCAACTGGCGTTGAGCAGCAAGACCATCAGCACCCACAAGGCGCGGCTGATGCAGAAACTCAACATCACCTCGCTGGCCGAGCTGGTGAAATATGCGATGGAGCACAAGTTGCTCTGACCCGTGGGAGCGGCGGTGCGGCGATCCGACTTGCCCGCGAAAGCGATCTGCCAGTCGACATATGTGTTGAACTTTGCGCCTTCTTCGCGGGTCGGATCGCCGCACCGCCGCTCCCACATTAGGGAAGGCGGCATATCCATTTACGACATCCCCGCAAGCCCGCTTTTGCCTGTTCTTGCGGCTTGCAGCTCAACGCATGCTGCTATCCCTTATCGACATGCCCAATCCCGCCATCCTTGTAGGGCAATCCCTACCCCGAACCTTCCATCCGGCTTAGGCGAATCTCTCATACCCCCCGATTTGCGTGCTCACAAGGGTCCACTAGGCTTAGTCCACAGCAGTCCTACATATAAAGAACACAAAGGTGCGGGTATGAGCGAGGTCGATTCAAGTGCTGGGGCGAATGATGTTCTGGTCAGCTTTCGTGGAGTGCAAAAGAGCTACGACGGCGAGAACCTGATCGTCAAAGACCTCAACCTGGAAATTCGCAAAGGCGAATTCCTCACCTTGCTCGGGCCTTCCGGCTCCGGCAAGACCACCAGCCTGATGATGCTGGCCGGTTTCGAAACCCCGACCGCTGGCGAAATCCAGCTGGCCGGGCGTTCGATCAACAACGTGCCGCCGCATAAGCGCGACATCGGCATGGTGTTTCAAAACTACGCGCTGTTCCCGCACATGACGGTCGCCGAGAACCTGGCGTTCCCGCTGTCGGTGCGCGGCCTGAGCAAGACCGACATCAGCGAACGGGTCAAACGGGTGCTGAGCATGGTTCAGCTCGATGCCTTCGCCCAGCGTTATCCGGCGCAGCTTTCCGGTGGTCAGCAGCAGCGTGTGGCCCTGGCTCGGGCGCTGGTGTTCGAACCGCAACTGGTGCTGATGGACGAACCCCTTGGCGCTCTGGATAAACAGCTGCGTGAACACATGCAGATGGAGATCAAGCACCTGCATCAACGCCTTGGGCTGACGGTGGTCTACGTGACCCACGATCAGGGTGAAGCGCTGACCATGTCCGATCGGGTGGCGGTGTTCCATCAGGGCGAGATCCAGCAGATCGCCGCCCCGCGCACCCTCTACGAAGAGCCAAAGAACACCTTCGTCGCCAACTTCATCGGTGAGAACAACCGCCTCAATGGTCGCTTGCACAGCCATGCCGGTGATCGTTGTGTGGTCGAGCTGGGGCGTGGCGAGAAGGTCGAGGCGCTGGCCGTGAATGTTGGCAAGACCGGCGAACCGGTGACCCTGTCCATTCGTCCGGAGCGCGTGAGTCTGAACGGCGCAAGCGATCAATGCGTCAATCGCTTCTCCGGGCGCGTGGAGGAGTTCATCTATCTGGGCGACCACGTCCGCGTGCGCCTGGAAGTCTGCGGCAAGACCGATTTCTTTGTGAAACAACCGATCGCCGAGCTGGACCCGGCGTTGGCGGTCGGTGATGTGGTACCGCTTGGCTGGCAGGTCGAACACGTTCGCGCGCTCGACCCACTTCTAGAGGCGAACTGATCGCCCCCTTGCTTCACCAACACCAACCTGCACGTGGAGAGAACAATAAATGTTGAGATCCCTGAAATTCACCACCCTGGCTCTGGGCATGATGGGTGCGGCGCACGCGATGGCGGCGGGCCCGGACCTGACTGTGGTGTCCTTTGGCGGGGCGAACAAGGCGGCTCAGGTCAAAGCCTTCTACGCACCCTGGGAAGCAGCGGGCCACGGCAAGATTGTCGCCGGCGAATACAACGGTGAAATGGCCAAGATCAAAGCCATGGTCGACACCAAGAGCGTGTCCTGGGACCTGGTGGAAGTGGAGTCGCCAGAGCTGTCCCGCGGCTGTGACGAAGACATGTTCGAGCAACTCGACCCGGCGCTGTTCGGCAAAGACGAGGACTACGTCAAAGGCGCTATCCAGCCTTGCGGCGTGGGCTTCTTCGTGTGGTCGACCGTGCTGGCCTACAACGCCGACAAGCTGAAAAGCGCACCGACCAGTTGGGTGGATTTCTGGGACACCAAAAAATTCCCGGGCAAGCGTGGCCTGCGTAAAGGCGCCAAGTACACCCTGGAATTCGCTTTGATGGCTGACGGCGTAGCGCCTAAAGACGTCTACAAAGTGCTGGCCGGCAAGGATGGTCAGGATCGCGCATTCAAGAAACTCGATGAGCTCAAGCCAAGCATTCAGTGGTGGGAAGCGGGCGCTCAGCCGCCGCAGTATCTGGCTTCCGGCGACGTCGTGATGAGCTCGGCCTACAACGGTCGGATCGCTGCCGTGCAGAAAGAAAGCAACCTGAAAGTCGTGTGGAACGGCGGTATCTACGACTTTGACGCTTGGGCGATTCCAAAAGGCCTGGATAAAACCCGCGCCGAAGCTGCGAAGAAATTCATCGCGTTCTCGGTCATGCCGCAACAGCAGAAGACCTACTCGGAAAACATCGCCTACGGCCCGGCTAACACCCAGGCAGTACCGTTGCTGTCCAAAGACATTCTGAAAGACATGCCAACTACTCCGGAAAACATCGCCAACCAGGTGCAGATCGACGTCAGCTTCTGGGCTGACAACGGCGAGCAACTGGAACAGCGCTTCAACTCGTGGGCTGCGAAGTAAGCACGACCCTGTAATGGTGGGCTCGCCCACCTGTGGGAGCGAGCTTGCTCGCGATTGCGGTGTGTCAGTCAACATCAATGTTGAATTTGATGGCGCCATCGCGAGCAAGCTCGCTCCCACATTATCGATCGATTAAAGATTTCCGGAGTTCGCTATGGCCATCACCGTTCCCTCGAACGAGGTCACCAGCCCCACCTTGAAGCAGCGTCTGGCACATGCCGAACGGGTCAACCGCTGGAAGGCCCAGGCCTTGATCGCGCCCTTGGTGCTGTTTCTGTTGCTGGTGTTCCTGGTGCCGATTGTGACGCTGCTCTACAAGAGCGTCGGTAACCCGGAAGTGGTCGGCGGTATGCCGCGCACTGTGGCGGCGGTGGCTGCCTGGGATGGGCGAGGCCTGCCGGCCGAGCCGGTGTACAAGGCTGTCAGCGAAGATCTGGCTGAAGCCCGCAAGAATCAAACCTTGGGCGATCTGTCCAAGCGACTGAACATGGAGTTGGCCGGCTATCGCAGCCTGCTGACCAAAACCGCGCGAGCGCTGCCGTTCAAGACTGAACCGACCTCTTATAAAGACGCGATGGAAAGTCTCGATGAGCGTTGGGGGGATCCGGCTTACTGGCAAGCGATCCGCCGCAACACCAGCAGCATCACACCTTATTACCTGCTGGCAGCCGTCGATCACCGTATCAATGATTTGGGTGAAGTGGCCCCGGCCACACCAGATCAGGCGATTTACCTCGATATCTTTGCCCGCACCTTCTGGATGGGCTTGATCATCACCGCGATCTGCCTGGTACTGGCTTATCCATTGGCTTACCTGCTGGCCAATCTGCCGTCCCGGCAAAGCAACCTGCTGATGATTCTGGTGCTGTTGCCGTTCTGGACCTCGATTCTGGTGCGGGTGGCAGCATGGATTGTCTTGCTGCAATCGGGCGGACTGATCAACAGCGGCTTGATGGCCATGGGCGTGATCGATAAACCGCTGGAGCTGGTGTTCAACCGCACCGGGGTTTACATCTCCATGGTGCACATCCTGCTGCCGTTCATGATTCTGCCGATCTACAGCGTGATGAAAGGCATCTCGCCAACCTATATGCGGGCGGCGATCTCCCTCGGTTGTCATCCGTTCGCCAGCTTCTGGCGGGTGTACTTCCCGCAAACCTACGCTGGTGTCGGTGCCGGTTGTCTGTTGGTGTTCATTCTGGCGATTGGTTACTACATCACACCGGCGCTGCTGGGTAGCCCGAACGATCAGATGGTCAGTTACTTCGTTGCCTTCTACACCAACACCAGCATCAACTGGGGTATGGCGACCGCGCTCGGTGGGCTGCTGCTGTTGGCAACTATCGTGCTCTACCTGATTTACAACTGGCTGGTGGGCGCCAGTCGCCTGCGTCTGAGCTAAGGAGAGAATCGAAATGCTGAGCCCTTACATGTCGCCCGTTGAGCGGGTCTGGTTCTACAGCTTGCGCATTCTCTGCGGGCTGATCCTGTTGTTCCTGATTTTGCCGGTGCTGGTGATCATTCCGTTGTCATTCAACTCCGGCAGCTTTCTGGTTTATCCGCTGCAAGGTTTCTCGCTGCATTGGTATCAGGACTTTTTCGCCTCGGCGGAGTGGATGCGTTCCCTGAAGAACAGCATCATCGTCGCCCCGGCGGCGACCGTACTGGCAATGATTTTCGGCACGCTGGCGGCCATCGGCCTGACTCGCGGCGATTTCCCCGGCAAACCGCTGGTGATGGCGCTGGTGATTTCGCCGATGGTAGTGCCGGTGGTGATCATCGGTGTGGCCAGTTACCTGACCTTCGCTCCGCTGGGGTTTGGCAACAGCTTTGTCTCGCTGATCGTCGTGCATGCGGTGTTGGGTGTGCCGTTCGTGATCATTACCGTGTCGGCTACCTTGCAAGGTTTCAACCAGAACCTGGTGCGTGCGGCGGCCAGCCTTGGCGCTTCGCCGCTGACGGCATTCCGCCGCGTGACCTTGCCGCTGATCGCACCGGGGGTGATTTCAGGGGCGCTATTTGCCTTCGCGACGTCGTTCGATGAGGTGGTGGTAACGCTGTTCCTTGCCGGCCCCCAACAGGCGACTTTGCCTCGGCAAATGTTCAGCGGCATCCGCGAAAACCTCAGCCCGACCATTGCAGCGGCGGCGACGTTGCTGATTGCCTTCTCAGTGATTTTGTTGCTGACGCTGGAATGGTTGCGTGGGCGTAGCGAGAAACTGCGTACGGCGCAGGTCTGACGGTTTGTGCCCCTCAGAAGGGGGGGCGCAGCCCATTTCACCGTTCGTCGGCACTGTCAGATCTGTCAGGTGCGGTGCGTGCTTTTCGCGTCGTAGTCTCGCCATGAGCACTCTCATGGCGATTGAACGACATGTCAGACCAACAGATTACTGAACTTCCCGCGCCGACTGTCCAAGCACCTCAGCGAAATGAAACGACGGGTTCCAATCCCACGATCAGCGGCATGTGCGCCGAAGGTGCCAGCGTCTGGGTGAAAAGTGCCCTGCCTGGAGAAAACTGGTGGGCGTATGCCGAAGTCACCGGTAACCAATGGAGTTACACCGCGTCCACAGCCTGGGGCGATGGGGAAAAGGCCATCAAGGTGCAGCAGAGTCTTGGCGGCGCTACCTCGCCCTACAGTGAGTCTCGCGCGTTCAGGGTTTTTGCAGTGCCAGTCATCCGTTCTCCAGCACCTGGTGCAGTGACGGGCAATAACCCGACGATCAGTGGCACGTGCGCCGAAGGTGCCAGCGTCTGGGTGAAAAGTGCCCTGCCTGGAGAAAACTGGTGGGCGTATGCCGAAGTCACCGGTAAACAATGGAGTTACACCTCGTCCACAGCCTGGGGCGATGGTGAAAAGGCCATCAAGGTGCAGCAGAGTCTTGCAGGCGTTACCTCGCCGTATAGTGAGCCTTTGAACTTCACGGTGGTTCTTTCCTCGTTAGTACCACCTCCGCTGATTTTGCGGCCGCTTCCCTATTCGTTCACTGTTCAGGATCAACTCATCACTGGCTCCGACCTGAGCGCTATAAACCTGCAGCTGTTGGATGAAACCGGTAAACCGATCGCCGGAGAGTTTTCAAAGGAGACAGGCCGTTGGACTTTCAGGCCTGCCAGGTTTTGGGAGCCAGGTTTGCATCAGATCAGGGTCAAGCGGGGGAGCGCTCTCAATGCACCGCAAAGCGAGTTGCGTGCATTCAGCGTGCGACCGCCCGTTCCGGTGATCACCGATCCGGCCGATCAAGGCAGTGCACACCCGGTGCAGGCCATCAAGGGCAAAGGCGCCCCAGGGGCTGTCTACACGGTACAGGATGTCTGCGGTGTGCCTGTCAAAGGGACTTTCCAGATTCACGGCGATGAATGGATTTTCACCCCCGTCGATTCTTGGCTGAGGGAAAACAAGGTGCGAGTGACTCAGACACTCAACGGCGTGAAGTCCGACCCCGGCAGTATTCATACGTTCTATCGAATTTGACCCGGCCTGGAATCTTGGTGAGGTGCAAGTATGGACACTGAAACAAACGTTTCTGACAGCATTCAGCGGGCTTACTCGATCCCGGCCAATAACAGAACCGGCACGCTGATGGATGTCGAACATGTGGTGATCCTCATGCAGGAGAACCGTTCCTTTAATCACTACTTTGGAACACTGGCCGGGGTTCGTGGTTTTGCTGATCGCTTCACCATTCCGGTGCCTCACGGGGGCAGTGTCTGGCAACAAACAACGGCGTCGGGCAGCCATCTGACGCCTTATCACCTTGATGGGCAGAGATATAACGCCCAGCGGGCGATCAGCACACCGCATGACTGGGTCGACGGTCAGAGCGCTTGGGGCGATGGGCGACTGCACGAATGGCCGAGGTACAAAAGAGCGGACTCCATGGGGTATTACCAGCAGGCGGAGATTCCTTTCCATTTCGCTCTCGCACAAGCCTTTACTCTGTGTGACGCCTATCACTGCGCGATGCATGCGGGCACCAATGGCAACCGTTCGTTCTTTTTTACGGGCACCAACGGGCCCACGGGCGCCAATGTTGCTTTCGTCAAGAACGAGTGGGACGTGCTGCGCGCCTCGACACTCGGATACGAGTGGAAGACCTACGCCGAGCGCCTTGAAGAGGCTGGCGTCAGTTGGATTTCCTATCAGAACATGCCCGACGAATGGGGCGACAACCTGCATTGCGCGTTCAAACAATATCGACGGGCGAACGAAGCCTCCAGCAATCCGCTTTCCAATAACAGCGGCGGGCCTTTTCGTGGATATGACCCGCTCATCGATAACCCTGGCAATCCGTTATACAAGGGGATCGCCAATACCATGCCGGGCCGCAATCCTGATGAATATCTGGCCTCGTTCAAACGAAATGTCGAGGAGGGCAGGTTGCCGCAAGTCTCTTGGGTTTCGGCACCGAAAACCTATTGCGAACATCCCGGCTCATCAAGTCCGGTGCAAGGAGGGTGGTATATCCAGGCCTTACTGGACGCTTTGACGTCAGTCCCGGAAGTCTGGAGTAAAACGGTGTTGATCGTCACGTACGATGAAAACGACGGATTCTTCGATCATATCCCTTCGCCGTCAGCCCCTTCACCGCAAGCCGACGGCAAAACATTCGCCGGCAAAACCACCTTGACGGACGAACAGATGGCTTTCGAGTACTTTCGCCAGCCCAAGCCACCAGGCTCTCAGGGGCAGCCTCAACCGGACGGGAAAGTCTTTGGGCCGGGGATGCGGGTGCCTTGTTTGGTCATTTCGCCCTGGAGTCGCGGCGGACGGGTCAACTCACAAGTATTCGACCATACATCGATACTACGATTTCTGGAGGCGCGATTCGGTGTGGACGAGCCCAATATCAGCCCATACCGACGTGCCGTTTGCGGGGATCTGACGAGCGTCTTCGATTTTGCAACGCCCAACGATGAGATCCCGTCGCTGGACGGTCGCAAATCCCGGACGCAAGCCGACCAGTTGCGTTCGGATCAGCAAAAACTGGGCTATACGCCAGTACCTCAGACGCCTGTCATGCCGCCCCGGCCAGCAGGTACCCGGCCTTCGTGCGCCCTGCCTTATGAGCTTTACGTCAGTGCTGAACTCAAGCCTGGCGAGAGGGGCATGCAGCTGTATTTTGTTAACCTTGGCGAGACAGGTGCCGTCCTGCATGTCTACGACAGGCTTCATCTTGATCGGCTACCCCGCCGATACATGGTTGGTGTTGGCGAAACACTGGAAGATGACTGGGACGTGTCGGGCAACTCGGGTTTGTACGACTTGTGGGTGCTGGGCCCCAATGGTTTTCATCGGCATTTCACTGGCAATGCCACACGGCTTGCGGAAAATGCCGCTCATCCGGAAGTTCGTGTTTATTACGTGGCGGATCGCTTGCACGTACGTTTGCTCAATACGGGATCGCAGCCATGCACGGTGACCCTGCGCCCCGAAGCTTATCGCAATGACAGCCCTTGGGCGGTTCGGCTCGAGAGCGGTCAGAGTGCCGAGCGGGTATGGTCGCTTGATGAGAGTGGCCGCTGGTACGACTTCAGCGTTAGCAGTGATACGGACAGCGCTTTTTCACGGCGTTTTTCGGGGCGCATCGAGACAGGCAGGTTCTCTATCAGTGATCCGGCGATGGGCGCCTGAAATCCTGTTGCAGGAGGAACTGTCTTGCCTTGGGCGGCGCAAGATGTCATTCACGCCCTGACTGGCAGACAACCCCAAATCCCCAGCTACGCTTGTGCTCAGCTCCCACATCTATAAGAGGCTGCGCACATGAGTCTTTGCTCTTTCAAAATTGCCCACAAACTGATAACCGGCGCCGGTGCCATCGAGCAACTGGCCGCCGAGCTGACCCGCCTGGATGTCGACAACCCGCTGATCGTCACCGATGCCGCGCTGGTCAAGTCCGGCACGGTCGAGCTGGCGCTGGCGCACATGGGCGAGCGAGTCTATGAGGTCTTTGACCGGGTGCTGCCCGATCCGGAAATCGCCATCGTCGAAGACTGCATGCGCGTCTATCGCGAGGGCGGCCATGACGGCTTGATCGGTCTGGGCGGCGGCAGTGCCATCGATATCGCCAAGAGTGTCGCGGCGTATGCCGGTTACCACGGTGCCCTCGAGGATCTGTTCGGCGTTGATCAGGTGCCGCGCAAAGGTCCGCCGCTGATCGCGATCCCGACCACCGCTGGCACCGGTTCTGAAGTCACCAATGTGGCGATTCTTTCCGACAAGGTCGCGCAACTGAAAATGGGCATCGTCAGCGATTACCTGCTGCCGGATGTGGCGCTGGTCAGCCCGCAGATGACCTTGACCTGCCCGCGCAGTGTCACCGCTGCCAGCGGCGTGGATGCGCTGGTGCACGCCATCGAGTCCTACCTGTCGCTGAATGCCTCGCCGATCACCGACTCACTGGCCATTGGTGCGATAAAACTGATCGCCAAAGCGCTGCCCAAGGCCTATGCCAATCCTTCCAATCTGCAGGCCCGCGAAGACATGGCCACAGCCAGCCTGATGGCCGGCATGGCGTTCGGTAATGCCGGGGTCGGCGCGGTGCATGCGTTGGCCTATCCGCTGGGCGGGCGGTTCAATATCGCCCACGGCGTCAGCAATGCCTTGTTGCTGCCATATGTCATGACCTGGAACAAGATGGCCTGCGTCGAACGCATGCAGGATATTGCCCAGGCGTTGGGCGTGAAGACCTCGGGTCTGAGCGCCAATGAAGCCGCCGACCAGGCTGTGCTGGCGATGACCTGGCTATGTGCCGCGGTAGAGATCCCCTTCGGCCTGCGCCATTTCGGTGTGCCAGAGGCGGCGATCCCGGCCATGGCCGTGGAGGCAGCGGGGATCGAGCGCCTGATGCGCAACAATCCGCGCAAACTGAGCGCTGTCGATATCGAGAAGATCTATCGCGCTGCCTATTAGGGCGTTTCATCCAATCATCGAGCTCTCAGTGCGCGCTGGAAAGCATGCGGTATACAATGCGCGCCATCGTGATTCTGCTCAAAAAAGGTGCGTCATGCAGTCCTTCGCTATTGCTCCGTCGATTCTCTCCGCCGATTTCGCCCGTCTGGGCGAGGAAGTGGACAACGTTCTCGCCGCTGGCGCCGACATCGTGCACTTCGATGTCATGGACAACCACTACGTGCCGAACCTGACCATCGGCCCGATGGTATGTTCTGCGCTGCGCAAATATGGCATCACCGCGCCAATCGACGCGCACCTGATGGTCAACCCGGTGGATCGCATCATCGGCGACTTCATCGAAGCCGGTGCGACCTATATCACCTTTCACCCGGAAGCCACGCTGCACCTCGACCGTTCCCTGCAAATGATCCGCGAAGGCGGTTGCAAGGCCGGTCTGGTGTTCAATCCGGCAACCCCGCTGGACGTGCTCAAGTACGTGCTGGACAAGGTCGACATGATCCTGCTGATGAGCGTCAACCCGGGTTTTGGCGGGCAGAAGTTCATTCCCGGGACCCTTGACAAACTGCGTGAAGCGCGGGCGCTGATCGATGCATCGGGGCGCGATATCCGCCTGGAGATCGACGGTGGGGTCAACGTGAACAACATTCGCGAAATCGCTGCAGCGGGTGCTGATACCTTCGTCGCCGGCTCGGCGATCTTCAATGCGCCGAACTATAAAGAGGTGATTGAAAAGATGCGTTCCGAACTGGCACTGGCTCGCCCATGAGTGGCTTTGAGCAGCTGTTCCCCGGGCGTCTGCCGCGGCTGGTGATGTTCGATCTGGATGGCACGTTGATCGATTCGGTTCCTGACCTCGCGGCGGCTGTGGATAACATGCTGCTCAAGCTCGGCCGTCCACCTGCCGGTATCGAATCGGTGCGTGAATGGGTCGGCAACGGCGTGCAGGTGTTGGTGCGCCGGGCGCTGGCGAATAATCTCGATCACCAGGGTGTCGATGAGGTCGAGGCCGAACAGGCTCAAGAGTTCTTCATGGCGGCCTATGAGGATGGCCATGACTTGACCGTGGTCTATCCCGGCGTGCGCGACACCCTGAAATGGCTGCACAAACAGGGCGTGGAAATGGCCCTGATCACCAACAAACCTGAGCGCTTTGTCGCGCCGTTGCTGGATCAGATGAAAATCGGCCGGTATTTTCGCTGGATCATCGGCGGCGATACCTTGGCGCAGAAGAAACCCGATCCGGCGGCGCTGTTTTTCGTGATGAAAATGGCCAACGTACCGGCGTCCCAGTCGTTGTTCGTCGGCGATTCGCGCAGCGATGTGCTGGCGGCGAAAGCGGCGGGGGTGAAGTGTGTGGCGCTCAGCTACGGCTACAACCACGGTCGGCCGATTGCCGAAGAGTCTCCGGCGCTGGTGATCGATGATCTGCGCTCCTTAATTCCCGGTTGCCTGGACCCGGCCGCTGAGATAACGTTGGCCGACGTTGCTCAACCCCCTCCAAGAGATTCCATCGTGGTGGTCACCCGCAAGCTCTGGATGAAAGTCATCAAGGCCCTGGCCCGTTGGCGTTGGCGCGCCTGACTTGATTCTGGCCGGTTATCCGGCGCGTTTGCACAACTGACCGTTAGACCCTCAAGCCACGAGGCTACTCATGATCCGCGAAGAATTCCTGCGTTTGGCCGCTGCCGGCTACAACCGCATCCCGCTTGCCTGCGAAACCCTTGCTGACTTCGATACACCGCTGTCGATTTACCTGAAACTGGCCGACCAACCTAACTCCTATCTGCTGGAGTCGGTGCAGGGCGGTGAGAAGTGGGGGCGGTATTCGATCATCGGCCTGCCGTGCCGCACCGTATTGCGCGTCCATGATCATCAGATCAGCGTGACCCACGACGGTGTGGAAATCGAAAGCCATCAATCCGAAGACCCGCTGACGTTCGTCGAAGAATTCAAGGCGCGCTACAACGTGCCGACCATTGCCGGATTGCCGCGCTTCAACGGCGGGCTGGTGGGTTACTTCGGCTATGACTGCGTGCGTTATGTGGAGAAGCGTCTGGGCAAATGCCCGAACCCGGATCCGCTGGGCGTGCCGGACATTCTGTTGATGGTGTCCGATGCGGTGGTGGTGTTCGACAACCTCGCTGGCAAGATGCACGCGATTGTTCTGGCTGATCCTTCCCAGGAAAACGCCTACGAGAATGGTCTGGCGCAACTGGAAGAGTTGCTGGAAAAACTCCGTCAGCCGATCACCCCGCGTCGCGGTCTGGACTTCAGCAAGCAGCAGACGGCTGATCCGGTGTTCCGTTCGAGTTTCACCCAGGATGACTACGAGCGGGCGGTGGACACCATCAAGGAGTACATCCTCGCCGGTGACTGCATGCAGGTGGTGCCGTCGCAACGGATGTCCATCGACTTCAAGGCGGCGCCGATCGATCTGTACCGAGCGCTGCGCTGCTTCAACCCGACGCCTTATATGTACTTCTTCAACTTCGGCGACTTCCATGTCGTCGGCAGTTCGCCGGAAGTGCTGGTGCGGGTCGAAGACAATCTGATTACCGTGCGGCCAATCGCGGGCACCCGTCCGCGCGGGGCCAATGAAGAAGCCGATCTGGCGCTGGAAGAAGACCTGCTGTCCGACGACAAGGAAATCGCCGAGCACTTGATGCTGATCGACCTCGGTCGCAACGACACGGGCCGGGTTTCGGAAATCGGCTCGGTAAAGCTCACCGAGAAAATGGTTATCGAGCGTTATTCCAACGTGATGCACATTGTGTCCAACGTCACCGGCCAATTGAAAGCCGGCCTGACGGCCATGGACGCGCTGCGGGCGATTCTGCCGGCCGGCACCTTGTCCGGCGCGCCGAAGATCCGTGCGATGGAAATCATCGATGAACTGGAACCGGTCAAACGCGGGGTCTACGGCGGTGCGGTCGGTTATTTCGCCTGGAACGGCAATATGGATACCGCCATCGCGATCCGTACTGCGGTGATCAAGAACGGCGAACTGCATGTGCAGGCCGGTGGCGGTATCGTTGCTGACTCGGTGCCGGCGCTTGAGTGGGAAGAGACGCTGAACAAACGCCGCGCAATGTTCCGTGCCGTGGCCTTGGCTGAACAGACTCCGGATAACTGATCCACAAAAAAAACGCGGCGCCTGTGAAGGCGCCGCGTTTTTTTGTGCCTGCCGCTTGCGGGATCAGAAGTCCAGACTGACCCCAACGTTCACACCTTGCTGAGTAAAGTTATCGTCCTTGCGGAACGTGTAACCACCACGCAACGCCAGATCGGCCGTCAACTTGTGGCTAACTCCCAGGCTCACGCGATTCAAGTGACTTTGCGGGGCATAGCCATCGAGCTTGAAGTCGAGAGTTGGCAGGCTGTTGAGCGCGATGTTGACTTTCTGAGTGTCATCCTCGTACTCACGCTCGTAGGCGTATTCGCCGAACACTTGAGTCTGCGGGGTGATCTGGTATTTACCCTGTAGACCGGCGCCCAGGCGTTTCGAGTCGCGTTTCTGGTCATCAAAGGTCAGCGCCGTGGAACGATTGCTGTTTTCCGAGTAGCCGTCGACTTCCACTTTCGCGTAGTCGGCGCTGATGAACGGCGACAGGTGCCACTCGCTGCCTGGTTGGGCAATGTCGTAGCCGAGGCGGGTGCTGAAGGCCCAGAGATGGCCGTCGGTATCACCCTTTTCCGCCCCTTCGCCGACACCCAGGTCGAATTTGCGTTTGAGGTTGTCGTAATCCAGCTTGCCGCCGGTCAACGCAGCATCGGCCCACCAGCGATTCTGCTGGAACTGGGCGAAGGCGGTGGCCAGGTAGCTGTTGAGTTTGTAGTCCGAATCATTACTGCCTGCTTGCAGGTTCTGACGATAGAAGCCCGCCGCCACACCGACGCGCCAGGCGTCATTGAGGCGATAGCTGCCGCCGATGTTCAGGTTGTATCCGCTGCCATCGGCACTGGCGCTGCTGCTTTGACTATCGACATCCAGATGCTGGCCGCCACTGGCGACAATCGCGCGCCATTGGCCGACCGCCTGCCAGTTCTCCCAGTCCGATTGCCATTGGCTGCGCAGTTCGTCCTGGTGCGCACGTAATGTGGCGTGGGCCATTTCCGGCAACAGCGTCAGTTCCCACGGCGCTGCCAGTAAGGAATAGGCGTAATCGGAAATCAGCTTCTGCCCGGTTTCGGTCGGGTGAACGCCATCGTTATAGATCAGCTTGCTCGGGTCCGGCGTAGCGCTGTTGATGCCATAGGTGGCGTTTTCGACACAGCCGTTACCGCTAAAACAGGTTGCGTTCAGGTTCTGGTCGGCGGCCAGTCCGAATCGTGCCGGATCGGCGAAGGTTTCCTGCAACAGCAATGGAACGTTCAGCGGGATGACCTCGGCGTCGATGCCCCCGAGTCGCGCCACCAGACGCTGGTTGAAGATGCCGCTCAGTTGCGAGATGGCTGTCTGCGAAGGAGTGCCATAGATAGCGGGCGTCAAACCCAGGTCGGGCAACAGCCAGACCATGATGTACCTGGCGCCGGCGGTCTGCAGAACCTGGGCACCGTTTGCCAGTCGATCTGCCGCAGCGTTCGCCTGGGACGGGTTGAGCACAAGGCCCTGAAGGAAGTCGTTACCGCCACCGGAGAGGAAATACAAAGCATTCGGGTCGGCGCGCAGGTTGTTGGCCGCCAGATAGCCAGGACGAGTGCGTTCGCCGGTGGCAGATACATTGGTGATCGAGTCGAGGATCTGGTCGGTGCGATAACCGCCCACGGCCCAGTTGTTGCCGTCAGGCAGGCCCTGGCTGGCACGCGCGGCCGAGGTCGAAGCGGCCGTCTGGTCCGTGGAAAACCCGAGTTTGCCACCCAATAGTTGTGTCGAGTTGGCGGAGTAGACTTCGCCGCTGCCATCGAGGTAGACCGGCCCGGTCCGGTTGGTAAAGCGCAGGGTTGCGCCGGCAGGACCGCCCGTGTCGGTAAACTGCCCGGCATCGCTGAGACTGTCGCCGAAGACGATGAAACTCGAGTAAGGGTTGGGCGCCGCGATCGCCTGGGTGCAGGCTATAGCGAGCAAGCAGCCGGCAAGGGGTACAGCCAATGTCTGTCTGAGCATGAGCAAGTCCGCTTGTTTATTGTTTTAGTAGGTGACACGACAGTGCCAAAGACTATAGAGGCTGTTGCCATTCGGCGCGAACCCTCGATTGTTTCACCGAGCTTCGATCGCGCCATATTGCACGCTCTGCCCAGCTAAGTTACTGTGCCAAGATGTATGAATGAGACCTTCCCCGTGTTGATCGTCAGCAAACTTCTGGATCAAGTCATCAAGGCACACGCCCGTTGGCGTTGGCGCGCCTGAATCCTTCTGCCGGCCCGGCCGGATCTTTACCGCTTTGCCTTCTTTACCCGTAAGACAAACCGCTTTGCTGCGCGATTCCAGCGACTGACAAAGCGCAGGACGCTGCGGGTGAATCATTCGAAGGCTGTATTCAAGTCAGTGAATTCAAGAGGTTCTTAACGCCATGTTGCTGATGATCGATAACTACGACTCTTTTACCTACAACGTTGTGCAGTACCTCGGCGAGCTGGGCTCGGACGTCAAGGTTGTGCGCAACGATGAACTCAGCATTGCCGAAATCGAAGCCCTCAACCCTGAGCGCATCGTCGTTTCCCCAGGCCCATGCACCCCGAACGAAGCCGGTGTTTCCCTGGAAGTCATCAAGCACTTCGCCGGCAAGTTGCCTATTCTGGGTGTATGCCTTGGGCATCAGTCCATCGGCCAGGCATTTGGCGGCAATGTGGTGCGCGCCCGTCACGTCATGCATGGTAAGACTAGTCCGGTATTCCACGAGGGCAAGGGTGTGTTCGCAGGCTTGAATCAGCCGCTGACGGTCACGCGGTATCACTCGCTGATCGTCAAGCTCGAAACCCTGCCGGAGTGTCTGGAGCTGACCGCCTGGACTCAACTTGAAGACGGCTCCGTTGACGAGATCATGGGCCTTCGCCACAAAACGCTGAACATCGAGGGTGTGCAATTTCACCCCGAGTCGATTCTCACCGAGCAGGGCCACGAGCTGTTCGCCAATTTCCTCAAGCAGAGCGGCGGCACGCGCTAAGGACTTTCCATGGATATCAAGACTGCCCTGAGCCGTATCGTCGGCCACCTGGACCTGAGTACTGATGAAATGCGCGATGTCATGCGCGAGATCATGACCGGGCAATGCACCGACGCGCAGATCGGCGCCTTTATGATGGCCATGCGCATGAAAAGCGAGAGCATCGACGAGATCGTCGGTGCGGTCTCGGTCATGCGTGAGCTGGCGGATAAAGTCGAACTGAAAACCCTCGACGGCGTGGTCGATGTAGTCGGCACTGGCGGTGACGGTGCAAACATTTTCAACGTATCGACAGCGGCCTCGTTTGTCGTCGCTGCGGCCGGTTGCACAGTGGCCAAGCACGGTAACCGCGCGGTGTCCGGTAAAAGCGGCAGTGCCGATTTACTGGAGGCCGCGGGCATCTATCTGAACCTGACGCCGGTTCAAGTGGCACGTTGCATTGATAACGTCGGCATTGGCTTTATGTTCGCCCAGTCCCATCACAGTGCAATGAAGTACGCCGCCGGTCCGCGCCGCGACTTGGGCCTGCGCACACTGTTCAACATGCTTGGCCCGCTTACGAATCCGGCCGGCGTGAAACACCAGGTGGTGGGTGTGTTCACTCAGGCGTTGTGCCGTCCATTGGCCGAAGTCCTGCAACGTTTGGGCAGCAAGCATGTGCTGGTGGTGCATTCCCAGGATGGCCTGGACGAATTCAGTCTTGCCGCTCCGACTTTCGTTGCCGAACTGAAAGATGGCGAAATAACCGAGTACTGGGTCCAGCCTGAAGACCTCGGTATTAAGAGTCAGAGCCTGTTCGGCCTGGTGGTCGAGAGCCCTGCGGCATCCCTTGAATTGATTCGCGATGCCCTGGGGCGTCGTAAAACCGAGTACGGCCAGAAGGCGGCGGAAATGATCGTGCTCAATGCCGGCGCGGCGCTGTATGCCGCTGATCTTGCAAGCAGTCTCAAAGAAGGCGTTGCCCTGGCTCACGATGCACTGCACACCGGGCTGGCTCGGGAGAAACTCGAGGAGCTGGGCGCGTTCACCGCGGTATTCAAGATGGAGAATGAAGGATGAGTGTGCCGACGGTTCTGGAAAATATTCTCGCGCGCAAGGTTGAGGAAGTCGCCGAGCGTAGTGCTCGAGTGAGTCTGGCTGAGCTGGAAACTCTGGCTAAAGCTGCCGACGCGCCCCGCGGTTTTGCCAAGGCACTGATCGATCAGGCCAGGCTCAAGCACCCGGCGGTGATTGCCGAGATCAAAAAGGCCTCGCCAAGCAAAGGCGTGATCCGCGAGAACTTCGTTCCGGCAGACATCGCCAGGAGCTACGAAAAAGGCGGCGCGACCTGCCTTTCAGTGCTGACCGACATCGATTTCTTCCAGGGCGCCGATGCTTATCTGCAGCAGGCCCGGGCAGCGTGCAAGCTGCCGGTGATCCGCAAGGACTTCATGATCGATCCTTATCAGATCGTTGAAGCCCGGGCGCTTGGCGCTGATTGCGTGCTGTTGATCGTTTCCGCCCTGGACGACGTGAAAATGGCCGAGCTGGCAGCCGTGGCCAAAAGCGTCGGTCTCGACGTGCTGGTTGAAGTGCACGACGGTGACGAGCTGGAGCGGGCCTTGAAAACCCTCGATACACCGTTGGTGGGGGTTAATAACCGTAACCTGCACACCTTCGAGGTCAATCTGGAGACCACTCTTGACCTGTTGCCGCGTATTCCTCGCGACCGCTTGGTGATTACCGAGAGCGGCATCCTCAATCGTGCCGATGTCGAACTGATGGAAATCAGTGAGGTGTATTCGTTCCTGGTCGGCGAGGCATTCATGCGCGCGGAGAACCCGGGGGCTGAGCTGCAACGGTTGTTCTTCCCTGAGCGTGGTGTGCTGGTGAGCGGCTCCACTCTCGACTGAACCTGATTGAGTGAAAAAGCCGGCGATGCCGGTTTTTTTCTATTTATAGATAGATGCATGTGCACCACTTCAAAGGATTCGTACTGCCATGACTCAACCCATTGCCTTGACCGTCGAAGCCGGCCTGCGCGCCGAGCAGGATTTGCTGGCCGCTGTTTGCGCCGGCGAACAGGAGTTCGGCCTGTTGTTCTGGCAGCCGAGTGATCGCGCGCTGGTCATGCCCAGGCGATTGAGCCGCTTGCCAGGCTTCGAGGCGGCCAGCATTGAGCTGGCCGCCAGTGGCTGGCCGGTGTTGTTGCGCGAGACCGGCGGTGAGCCGGTGCCGCAGTCTTCGGCAACCATCAACATTGCGCTGGTCTACGCACCGCCGCGCAGTGAAGGTGACCATGGCCGAATCGAAATCGCCTATCGCCGGTTGTGCGATCCGATCTGTGAACTGCTCGCTGAGCTCGGCGGCACACCTTCTCTGGGTGAAGTCGACGGCGCATTCTGCGACGGGCGTTTTAACGTCAATCTCGATGGTCGCAAGATGGTGGGCACCGCTCAGCGTTGGCGTCAGAGCAAGGGCAGCCAGCGTCCGGTGGGGTTGGTGCACGGCGCGCTGTTGCTGGACAACGAGCGCGAGTCGATGGTCGCGGCAGTCAACCGCTTCAATGAAGCCTGTGGTCTTGAACAGCGTGTTCGTGCCGAGAGCCACATCGCGTTGCATGAGCAATTCGCCGCCCCGGATGCAATCAAACGGCTGGATGCCCTGTATCGACAGCTGCTGGCAATGCTCGCGACTTAACGAGTGCCAAACACCACCATGGTCTTGCCTTTGACGTTCACCAGGTTGCGCTCTTCCAGATCCTTGAGCACGCGTCCGACCATTTCTCGCGAGCAGCCGACGATCCGGCCGATTTCCTGACGGGTAACCTTGATCTGCATACCGTCTGGATGGGTCATGGCATCCGGCTGTTTGCACAACTCCAGCAGGCAACGGGCTACCCGGCCCGTGACGTCGAAGAACGCCAGGTCGCCGACCTTGCGCGTGGTATCGCGCAGGCGCTGGGCAATCTGGCCGCTGAGCACGTAGAGAATATCCGGGTCTTGCCGGGACAGTTCGCGGAATTTGCTGTAACTGATCTCCGCCACCTCACACTCGATCTTGGCCCGCACCCAAGCGCTGCGTTGCTGTTCGTGACCGGCTTGCTCAAATAAGCCCAGTTCACCGAAGAAGTCACCCGAATTGAGGTAGGCGATGATCATTTCCCGGCCATCATCGTCCTCGATCAGGATGGTGACCGAGCCTTTGATGATGAAAAACAGTGTGTCCGAACGATCGCCAGCACAGATGATATTGCTCTTGGCCTGATAGCGTCGGCGTTGGCAGTGCATCAGCAGCTTATCGAGGTTCTTGATCTTGGGTGTGGGGGTAATAGCAACCATGGTTGAATCCCGAAAAGACTGCGCGGTGTGGTTTCTTTAGCTTTTTAGAGTGCGAGACGCTGTAAGCAGATGGCCAAGCGCCATTGGTTTGGCGCCAGCTTAACAGACGCATTCTGTGGAGATTCGGGAATTTATCTATCAAAAGCGGTAGCTCCTCGGATGGATGCAAAACGGCGTCTTTTCGGGGCCCTGTGCTAAGCTGGCGACCCTTTTTTAGCAGTGGAGTCTTGGCGATGAAGGCACGCATCCAATGGGCTGGCGAAGCCATGTTCCTCGGTGAATCGGGCAGCGGTCATGTCGTGGTAATGGATGGCCCGCCAGAAAGCGGTGGTCGTAACCTGGGTGTGCGGCCCATGGAAATGCTCTTGCTCGGTGTGGGCGGTTGCAGCAATTTCGATGTGGTCAGCATTCTGAAGAAGTCCCGTCAGGCGGTGGAAAGCTGTGAGGCCTTCCTCGAAGCCGAGCGTGCTACTGAAGATCCTAAGGTCTTTACCAAGATCCATATGCATTTCGTGGTCAAGGGCCGGGCGCTGAAAGAGGCTCAGGTCAAGCGCGCGATCGAGCTGTCGGCCGAGAAGTATTGCTCGGCATCGATCATGCTCGGTGCCGCCGGCGTGGTCATTACCCACGACTACGAGATTGTCGAACTCGGTTGAATCGACATTCAACTATCATAAAGTCAGTGCAGACTCTGGTGATCCCAGCCTGACGTCTGCATAATGCGCCACTTTTTTCAGGGCAGTGATCGCTTTCAGGGCAGGTCACTCGTCCGAACGAACAACCAAAATCGCCATCGCGAAGAGGTGTTAACCGTCCTACGCAGGTGCGTCGTTCGCATCTGACGGGCATGCTTGATCACGCGGCCAGCCCGCATACATAGAGAGTTTTTAACGGTGAAAAGCAAACTCAAGCTCCACGGGTTCAATAACCTGACAAAGACCTTGAGCTTCAACATCTATGACATCTGCTACGCGGAAACCCCGCAAGACCAACAGGCTTACGTCGAGTACATCAATAAAGAGTACAACGCCAAGCGCCTGACGCAGATCCTCACAGAAGTTGTCGATATCATTGGTGCCAACATCCTGAATATCGCCAGTCAGGACTATGAACCTCAGGGCGCCAGCGTCACGATTCTAATCTCTGAAGAGCCGGTGACCCCCACCGACAGTCAGATCGAAGAGTCTCCGGGCCCGTTGCCCGAGATTATCCTGGCCCACCTCGACAAGAGCCACATCACGGTGCACACCTACCCGGAAATCCATCCGGTGGACGGTATCGCAACGTTCCGTGTGGACATCGACGTGTCGACCTGTGGCGTCATTTCACCGCTCAAGGCGCTCAACTTTCTGATTCACCAGTTCGATTCGGATATCGTGACTGTGGATTACCGCGTGCGCGGCTTCACCCGTGACGTTGAAGGCAAGAAGCACTTCATCGACCATGAGATCAACTCGATTCAGAACTACCTCTCCGAAGACACCCGCGACGCGTACCAGATGACCGACGTGAATGTGTACCAGGAGAATCTGTTCCACACCAAGATGCTGTTGAAGAACTTCGAACTGGATAACTACCTGTTCGGCGACGCCACCAACAACTTGTCGCTCGAACAGCGCGCTCAGGTCACTGAGCGGGTGAAGCACGAAATGCTGGAGATCTTCTACGCTCGCAATATGCCGAGCTGAGATCTGCGAGTACAAAAAAGGCGGCTACCTTCGGGTAGTCGCCTTTTTTATTTCTGTTTGTCTGATGCTCCGTGCGACGGCTATCGCGAGCAGGTCGGATCGCCGCACCGTCGCTCCCACATTGAATCTTCGGTGTACACACAATTTGTGCCCAAAGAAGAGCTAATGTGGGAGCGAGCCTGCTCGCGATGAGGCCCTACAGAACGACGCAACCCTCAGATCCGATAAGTGCTCTTGGTCATGACCTTGGCCATCAGGCTCATGCCGAACTTGATCGGCGCAGGGAAGCGAAAACCGCCGGCATCCAGCGCGCTTTCGGCGTGTTGTTCTTCATCGATGCGCATCTGCTCAAGAATTGCCCGGGACTTTTCGTCTTCGGCCGGCAGTTGCTCAAGGTGTTCGTTCAAGTGTTTGCAGACCTGATCTTCGGTGGCGGCCACAAAACCGAGGCTGACTTTGTCGCTGATCAGCCCGGCAACCGCGCCAATGCCGAACGACATACCGTAAAACAATGGGTTCAACAGGCTGGTATGGCTGCCCAATTGACGGATGCGTTGTTCGCACCAGACCAGATGGTCGGTCTCTTCTTCGGCGGCCTGCTCCATTGCGGCCCGTACTTGCGGCAGCTTGGCGGTCAGGGCCTGGCCTTGATACAGCGCCTGGGCACAGACTTCACCCGTATGGTTGATGCGCATCAGACCGGCGACGTGCCGGGTATCCGCATCGCTCATCTGCACGTCAGGCTGCACGATGGCTGGCGATGGGCGATAAGGCTGGCCACTGAAGGGCAGCAGCGTGCGCATCGCGGTATCGGCTTGCAACAGAAGCCGGTCAATCGGCGAGTAGTGACGTTGGGTAGTCATGCTTACCTCCGGGAAGAATCACGGCGGCCAGTTTACCCCAATCGACAGGGGAAGGTTTGCGCTGGGTCATTGCGACGCGGTTACTTTGTGGGAGCGGGCTTGTGTGGGAGCGGGCTTGCCCGCGAAGGGGCCCTCAAAGCCGCCAAAAGCTTCGCGGGCAAATCGGATCGCCGCACCGCCGCTCCCACAGAATTTAACGCACTCAGCCCGGAGGCCAGTGCATCTGACGCTGACCGAGTACGTGCATATGAATGTGATAGACGGTCTGCCCGCCCAGTTCATTGCAGTTCATGACCACACGAAAGCCTTGTTCGCAGCCAAGCTCTTTGGCCAGACGTTGGGCGGTGAACAGCATGTGTCCGGCCAGCGCCTTGTCATCCTCGGTGAGGTCGTTGAGCGTGCGGACCGGCTTCTTCGGAATCACCAGAAAGTGCACCGGTGCCTGTGGGGCAATATCGTGGAAGGCCAGTACCTGGTCATCCTCGTAGATGATCTTCGCGGGTATTTCTCTGTTGATGATCTTGGTGAACAGAGTATCCACAGCTGTTTCTCCGTTGTGTTGGTCCGGGCTGAGTGTACTCAGGTGACCTGTCTGCGCCCAGCCCTTTGCGTGGTTGTGAGTTAACGCGGGCAGTAAGTCTTGTTGATGACACCGGCGACTTTTCGTATCAGCCAGCGCGAGCCAAGGCGCGGAACAAAGGCGCGCCAGCGGTTGCGACGCCCGGGAATGATGATTGCGCGATTCTTCTCCAGCGCGCGTACGGTATAGAGCGCGACTTCCTCGGGGCTCATCAGCAGCTTGCTGTGTTCCAGCTTGCCGGCGTCGAGCTGAGCGGTATGGAAGAAGGCGGTGCGAGTCGGCCCGGGGCAGAGCACCGATACCTTTACCGCGCATTTCTTCAGCTCTTCGCGCAGACCTTCCGAAAAATGCAGGACATAAGCCTTGCTGGCGTAATACGTACTCATCCAGGGGCCTGGATGAAAGGCCGCGATCGAGGCGACATTCAGAATCTGTCCGCCACCCTGCAGGGCCATGCTGTTGCCAATGGCATGGCACAAGCGGGTGAGGGCGAGAATGTTCACTTCGATCAGGTCTTGTTCGGTCATCCAGTCCTGGGCCAGAAACGGGCCGCAGGTGCCGATACCGGCGCAATTGACCAGCAGATCAATTTGCCGGTCGCCTTCTTCAAGCTCCAGCAAAAAGCCGGAGAGGCGCAGTGGCTCGCCCAGGTCGCAGGCACGGAACAATACCTCCACGCCAAAGCGCTGGGTCAGTTCTATCGCAATGCTTTCCAACTGATCACGCTGGCGGGCCACCAGAATCAGGCTGCGGCCGCGCCTTGCCAGTGCTTCGGCCATGGCCAGGCCAATGCCGCTGGAAGCGCCAGTGATCAGAGCGTAACGGGTCATGCAGTTCTCCATCGCAACGGCGCAGCGCCCCGGACTTGGTGTCCCGGGCGCTGAGCGCTGTTCATTGTTGCGCAGAGTCTACAGGTGGCTGGGCGGGTTCGGCTGCTTCTGTCGCCGGTTCGATGCTTTCATAGCTACTGTACGAGCTGCTCTCATACTTCTGCGTGAGGGTGGTGAGGCCGCCGGTGATTGCGCTGACGAGAACCAGGGCAAGCAATACCAGCCACAGCGAAGACAGCACTTTGACCGCGGTGCTGTTGGGCGGCGGCGGTGCGCCATAGCGGTTGGCGCCAGTATTGCCCGGCATGACCATTATCAGAATCGGGAACACACTGCCCACCAGCGGCACCAGGTTCAACAGCCATAACCAGCCTGACCAGCCAAGATCGTGCAGGCGCTGGACACTAATGGTGATATTTACATAGAGGTAGGCAAGCAGCGCAATCATGCCAAACAGACCTCCCAGCATGAACTGCTCGCCAGTGAACAAACTTATGGCAATGACACCTGCGACAGCCGCTGCGACCAATAGCGACACCAATGTCCAGGCCAGAAACCGCAGGCGCCCGATTCGTCCTTGAATGCTGAACACTTTCAGTTCGGAAAACTCGGGAAGGGCTTCACCGACCGCAGCGCGAGGAGGGCTGTAAGGCGATTCGTCGTCACTGGAGGGTGGCGCAGTGTCGGTAGAGGGCTGATGAGTCTCTGCGGGGCCGGGTTCGACCGGCTGTTCCGCCTCGATTCGGGCATCGATGCCGGTCTTCGACAGTGCATCAAGGTAAGTTTGCGCTTGCGCATGGGAAAGATCGCGCTTCAATGCGACGGGCTTTCCGCTGAACAGCCGCTCAATGGCTGAAACATCGCTTTTGAACAGATCGGCGAGGTTGAGCTTTGCTGTGGTGATCTCGACGCCGGGAAGTAGAGACCCGTCGAATACGATCTTGAAACGGCTTTCGCTCATGCCGGGCATCCTTGTCGTTTGAAAGGGGGACGTCACAGAGGGAGAGTTTAGGATCAGTTATGATCTCTTGGTCAAAAAAACACCGATTGCGTCAGCGCGGCCAGCGTTTTGACAGGTGTATGGCGTGCTCCTGCGCGCGGCGATATTCGGTGTCCAGTCGTGCTACCAGTTGATCGACGCTGGGCAGGTCATCGATTTCGCCAACACCCTGGCCAGCAGACCAAACGGTTTTCCAGGCTTTGGCTTCTTCGTTGAGGGGTTTGAGTTTCGAACCGAAGTTGACTTCACCCTTGCCCTGCAGCGCTGCCAGATCGAAACCGGCATTGACCAGGCTCTGGCGCATGAAGCTTGCGGGGACGCCAGACACTACCGGGGTATGAATGATGTCGGCGGCCCTGGCGTTCAGCAGCATCGCCTTATAGGCCTCAGGTGCATGGCTTTCGGTGGTACCGATAAAGCGTGTACCGAAATAGGCCAGATCCGCGCCAAGCAGTTGTGCGGCAAGAATCTCGTGGCCATGGTTCAAGCAGCCAGCCAGCAGCAGGGTCTTGTCGAAGAACTGGCGGATTTCGGCGACCAGCGAGAAGGGGCTCCAGGTCCCGGCATGTCCACCGGCGCCGGCGGCGACCGCAATCAGCCCGTCGACACCCGCCTCGGCGGCTTTTTCAGCGTGGCGACGGGTAGTGACGTCGTGAAACACCAGCCCGCCATAACTGTGTACCGCATCGACGAGCTCTTTCACCGCACCGAGGCTGGTGATGACAATCGGTACTTTGTGTTCGATACAGATCGCCAGGTCCGCTTCCAGACGCGGGTTGCTGTTGTGGACGATGAGGTTCACGGCATACGGCGCAGGATTTTCCAGCGTGGCCAGCCCTGCTTCGATTTCCTCCAGCCAGGCTTTGAAACCGCTGCTTTCACGCTGGTTGAGAGCGGGAAAGCTCCCGACCACACCGTTACGGCAGCAAGCCAATACCAGCTGCGGATTGGAAATCAGGAACATCGGCGCTGCCACCACAGGCAGGCGCAAACGTTGTTCGAGCAGAGCGGGCAGCGACATTGGAAGTCCCTCGAATAGTTGCGAGCAACAGGATTTAGAACGGTCGCACAACGACCAGAATGACAATAGCCAGCAATATCAGAACCGGCACCTCATTGAACCAGCGATAAAAGACATGGCTGCGGGTGTTTTCGCCACGGGCAAAACGTTTTACCTGTGCACCGCACATATGGTGGTAGCCGATCAGGATCACCACGAGGGTCAGTTTGGCATGCATCCAGCCGCCTTGGCCGAAGTAGGCGCTAGGGTTGAGGCCGATCAGCCAGATCCCGAACACCAGGGTGGCGATCATCGCCGGGCCCATGATGCCGCGATACAGCTTGCGCTCCATGACACTGAAGCGCTCTTTGCTGACGCTGTCTTCGCTTTGGGCGTGATAGACGAACAGGCGCGGCAAATAGAACAGGCCGGCAAACCAGCAGACCAGACTGACGATGTGAAAGGCTTTGAGCCACAGATAAAGCATTTTTGGTTATTCCCAGGTTCACGGTAGCCCGAATAGTAGAGGTTCGAGCGCCCGCACGTCACCTTGACGGTTGTCGCAGAGCGTTGCGCCCCCTATTATCGATGGCTTTCCAGTGGGTTCGTTGAGGGCAGGTATATGGTCAAGGTCGGTATCGTCGGCGGCACGGGTTACACCGGTGTCGAATTGCTGCGTCTATTGGCACAGCATCCGCAAGCTGAGGTGGTGGTCATCACTTCGCGATCCGAGGCAGGCCTGGCCGTTGCCGACATGTACCCGAACCTGCGAGGCCATTACGACGGCCTGGCGTTCAGCGTGCCGGACATCAAGACCCTGGGTGCCTGCGACGTGGTGTTCTTTGCCACACCGCACGGGGTGGCCCATGCGTTGGCCGGTGAGTTGCTGGCGGCGGGTACCAAGGTTATCGACCTGTCGGCAGACTTCCGTTTGCAGGACGCCGATGAATGGGCCAAGTGGTATGGCCAGCCCCATGGCGCGCCGGAGCTGCTGGAGGAAGCCGTTTACGGTTTGCCGGAAGTGAATCGCGAGCAAATCAAGCAGGCGCGCCTGATTGCGGTACCAGGTTGCTATCCAACGGCCACCCAGTTGGGTTTCCTGCCATTGCTTGAGGCCGGGTTGGCAGATACCACGCGCCTGATCGCTGACTGCAAGTCGGGTGTCAGCGGTGCCGGTCGTGGTGCCAGCGTGGGTTCGCTGTACGCCGAAACCTCCGAAAGCATGAAGGCTTACGCGGTCAAAGGGCATCGTCACCTGCCTGAGATCCGCCAGGGGCTGCGTCGCGCAGCGGGCAAAGATGTCGGTCTGACCTTCGTCCCACACCTGACGCCAATGATCCGCGGTATTCACTCGACGCTCTACGCGACCGTGGTGGACAGGTCGGTGGATCTGCAGGCGCTGTTTGAAAAGCGCTATGCCAATGAGCCGTTCGTCGACGTCATGCCTGCCGGCAGTCATCCGGAAACCCGCAGCGTGCGCGGTGCCAACGTCTGCCGTATCGCCGTGCATCGTCCGCAAGACGGTGATTTGGTGGTGGTGTTGTCGGTGATCGATAACCTGGTCAAAGGGGCGTCGGGTCAGGCAGTGCAGAACCTGAACATCCTGTTCGGTCTGGATGAGCGCTTGGGCTTGTCTCATGCAGGGATGTTGCCGTAAGGCTTTTATCCGGTCAGCAAAAGGCCCGTTAACCGGGCCTTTCTGCATTCTGCAATGAAGCTTTTGCCTATTGGTACACAATAACAATAGTTGACCGCTTTTCTAGGAGAAGCGGATAATGCGCGTCATCACGCATATGGCGGCGTAACGCCGGGAGATAGTCAGCATGAGCGTCGAATCCTTCACCCCCATGGCTTTGCAATTCACCCACGGTGCCGCGCACAAGGTGAAGAGCCTGGTCGATGAAGAGGGTAATGATCGCTTGAAGCTGCGCGTATTCGTTACGGGCGGCGGTTGTTCAGGGTTTCAATACGGCTTCACCTTCGATGAAGAAGTGGCCGATGACGACACCATCGTCGAACGCGAAGGTGTCAGCCTGGTCGTAGACCCGATGAGCTTCCAGTACCTGGCGGGTGCCGAGGTGGATTATCAGGAAGGTCTGGAAGGTTCTCGTTTCGTGATCAAGAACCCGAATGCCTCCACGACCTGTGGTTGCGGTTCTTCGTTCTCGATCTGATCGATCAGCGCTGTACTCGTTTCACGCGACGCCGCATGGCTTCAGGGCCTTGCGGCGTTTTGCTGTCTATCGATCAAGCGGGATAGATGGCGCCGAGTACGCGCAGGCCGCGAGCGCCGGTGACGCTGGGGCGATTGGTGGCAATGCCTTCCAGGCAGCAATGGGCCAGCCAGGCAAACGCCATGGCTTCGACCCAGTCTGGCTCTACGCCGTAAGCAGCGGTGCTGCTGACCTTGGCACTTGGCAGCAGGGTAGCGAGGCGATTCATCAGTGTAACGTTGTGGGCGCCACCGCCGCAGACCAGCAATGCTTGAGTTCCGCTTTGCGCTGCCTGTAATGACTCGACGATGGTCAATGCGGTCAGCTCAAGCAGCGTTGCTTGCACGTCTTCGGCAGCAAACGCTGGCAGGCGACTCAGATGTTGCTGCAGCCACTCAAGGTTGAATACTTCACGGCCGGTACTCTTTGGACCTTTGGTCACGAAGAAGGGGTCGCTGAGCAGCTCTTTCAGCAGGGCTGGTTCTACCTTGCCGCTGGCGGCCCATTGGCCGTCGCGATCGAAGTTATCGCCGCGCTGCGCGTGAATCCAGGCATCAAGCAAAACGTTCCCGGGGCCGCAGTCAAAACCCGCGACGGGCTTGCCGGTCTCGATCAGGCTGAGGTTGCTGAAACCACCGACATTCAGCACTGCGCGACTACCGGTACGCTCATCAAAAAGCGCTTCATGGAAGGCTGGCACCAGCGGAGCGCCCTGGCCGCCAGCGGCAACGTCACGGCTGCGGAAATCACTGACGACGGTAATGCCGGTCAGTTCAGTCAGCAAGGCAGGATTGCCGATCTGGACGGTGAAGCCTCGTGCAGGTTCATGGCGAATGGTCTGACCATGGCTGCCAATCGCTCGAATATCTTCAGGTTTCAGTTGTTGTTGATCGAGGAGGGTGCGGATGCCCTGGGCGGCCAGTCGTACCCAGTTCTGTTGGGCGATGGCCGAGCGGGCAATCTCGTCCGGACCGCTGGCGCACAAGCCAAGCAGCTCGGTGCGCAGGGTTTCAGGCATAGGGATGTAGTGCGTAGCGATCAGTTTGATCGCTGGTGCTTGCTCGATCAGCGCGATATCCAGGCCATCAAGGCTGGTCCCGGACATCACACCTATATAGAGGGCCATGGCTTAGCGTTTTCTCGAAGCCAGCGTGGTGGCTTTCTCTTGATCCATCCGCGCCATCAGCGGCTGGCTCTGCTGCTGGAAGCGTGCGCGTTCGGCTTTGGAGATTGGATCGGCCATCGCCACCTTCTGGCCCAGAGGGTCGACGTGCACGCCGTTGACCTGGAACTCGTAGTGCAAGTGCGGGCCCGTGGAGAGTCCGGTTGTGCCGATGTAACCAATCACCTGACCTTGCTTGACGGTGCCGCCAGTCTGGACGCCTTTGGCGAAGCCTTGCATGTGGCCGTACAAGGTGCGGTAGGAATTGCCGTGCTGGATGATCACGGTGTTGCCGTAGCCGCCACGGCGACCGGCCAATAGAACCTTGCCATCGCCGGCAGCCTTGATCGGTGTGCCGCGTGGGGCAGCGTAATCGACACCTTTGTGGGCGCGGATCTTGTTCAGGATCGGGTGCTTGCGGCCCATGGAGAAGCGCGAGCTGATGCGGGCGAAGTCGACCGGGGTGCGAATGAACGCCTTGCGCATGCTGTTGCCATCAGCCGTGTAGTAGCTGCTGTTGCCTTGTTTGTTGGTGTAGCGCACGGCGGTGTAGGTCTTGCCGCGGTTGGTGAAGCGTGCGGAAAGAATAGGGCCGGTGCCGACGGTCTTGCCGTTGATGACCTTTTGTTCGTAGATCACATCAAATTGATCGCCCTGGCGAATATCCTGGGCAAAGTCGACGTCATAGCCAAACACGCTGGCCATGTCCATGGTCAGGCTATGGGACAAACCGGCGCGCGCGGCGGACTGCGAGAGCGAGCTGTTGATCACGCCATGAACATAGGCGGACTGCACGGTTGGCTTGGTGGTGACGCGGTTGAAGGCGTAGCCCTTGGGGCCTTTGGTCAGGCTGATGCTCTCGAGGTCACTCACCTTGCTATGCAGGTTGTTCAGCTGGCCATCGGGGCTCAGTTCGAACTCGAGTTTCTGGCCGCGTTTGAGTTGCGAGAACTGCCTGGCCTGTTTATCGCTGGCCAGGACGTCATGCACCGAGGCTGCTGGCAGGCCGACTTTCTCGAACAGAGTGGAAAGCGTGTCGCCTTTGGCAACAATCACTTCTCTGTGGTCCGGGGCTTTTTTCTCTTCTACTTTCTCTTCTACAACAACCGCTGGAACAGGCTGTGCTTGAGCGGTTTCCTGGGTGTTTTCAGGGCTGTTTTCGATCTGTGCGAACGGAGAAGCTACCGCTTCATTTGTGGCTTGCTCCGCGTTGGAAGCGTCTTGATCTTGTGTCAGTTGTTCAACAGGACTTTCCAGCTCAAGGCTCAGCGTTGTCTTTTTGGCTTCAACGTCACTGGAAGGGAATACCAGAAGCGCCAGGCTGAGGAGGGCGGCGATACCACTTGCGGCGAGCAGGTGGGTCTTCGGATAAAGCGGTGGCGCTTTAGGCGGTTTGGAGGTCATAGGTATTCTTGACTTTGATAAAGATGAATTGGAAAAGATGAATGGCATGATGAAGACGAAATAACTGTATAAAATATAACCAAATCATCTATGAAGCAAGCCCGCGGACGCTCTGTTCGTGGATTGGCCTCCGTACGCCGGGCAAAACTTGTAATTAGTCCGCGATCTTGTATGGTTGGCTCCCTTTGAATCTGAGCCTTGCGGGTCTGTTATGAAGTCGGTTGAAGAGCAGCTAGCGCTGATCAAACGTGGTGCGGAAGAACTGTTGGTCGAGTCCGAGCTGATCGAAAAGCTCAAGCGTGGTCAGCCACTGCGTATCAAGGCTGGCTTCGATCCGACTGCGCCGGATTTGCACCTGGGTCACACGGTGCTCATTAATAAGCTGCGTCAGTTCCAGGATCTGGGTCACCAGGTGATCTTCCTTATAGGTGACTTCACCGGGATGATCGGTGATCCGAGCGGCAAGAGCGCAACTCGTCCGCCGCTGACTCGCGAGCAGGTTCTCGAGAATGCCGAGACCTACAAGACCCAGGTGTTCAAAATTCTTGATCCGGCCAAGACCGAGGTGGCGTTCAACTCCACCTGGATGGATCAGATGGGGCCGGCGGACTTCATTCGTCTCACTTCGCAGTACACCGTGGCGCGCATGCTTGAGCGCGACGACTTCAACAAGCGCTACTCGACCAATCAGCCGATCGCGATCCATGAGTTTCTTTATCCGCTGGTTCAGGGGTATGACTCGGTGGCGTTGCGTGCCGATATCGAGCTGGGTGGTACCGATCAGAAGTTCAACCTGCTGATGGGGCGTGAGTTGCAGCGCGCTTATGGGCAGGAGGCGCAGTGCATCCTCACCATGCCGTTGCTTGAAGGTCTGGATGGCGTGAAGAAGATGTCCAAGTCCCTGGGTAACTATGTCGGGATCCAGGAAGCGCCGGGTGTCATGTACGGCAAGCTGGTTTCGATCCCTGATGTGTTGATGTGGCGCTACTTCGAATTGCTCAGCTTCCGCTCCATGGATGAGATCGATGCATTGCGTGAGGATGTCGAGGCTGGCGCCAATCCGCGGGACATCAAGATCAAGTTGGCTGAAGAGATCGTTGCGCGCTTCCATGGTGAAGAGGCTGCGGCGAATGCTCATCGTGCGGCGGGCAATCGCATGAAGGATGGTGAGCTGCCGGATGATCTGCCAGAGATCGAATTGACTGCTACCGAAGATATGCCGATTGCCGCTGTCCTTAATAAGGCAGGCCTGGTGAAGAACTCGGCAGTGGCGCGCGACCTTCTTGGTTCGGGTGGTGTGCGTATAGATGGTGAGGTAGTTGATCGCACCTATATATATGCATTGGGCGCGACTCACGTATGTCAGGCCGGAAAGAAGGCATTTGCGCGTAT
>NZ_CM174502.1:3555000-5245000 GCF_057839965.1 Pseudomonas sp. KH_024_B2 | reverse complement strand
AGTAGGTCTTAGTGATCCGGTGGTTCTGTATGGAAGGGCCATCGCTCAACGGATAAAAGGTACTCCGGGGATAACAGGCTGATACCGCCCAAGAGTTCATATCGACGGCGGTGTTTGGCACCTCGATGTCGGCTCATCACATCCTGGGGCTGAAGCCGGTCCCAAGGGTATGGCTGTTCGCCATTTAAAGTGGTACGCGAGCTGGGTTTAGAACGTCGTGAGACAGTTCGGTCCCTATCTGCCGTGGACGTTTGAGATTTGAGAGGGGCTGCTCCTAGTACGAGAGGACCGGAGTGGACGAACCTCTGGTGTTCCGGTTGTCACGCCAGTGGCATTGCCGGGTAGCTATGTTCGGAATAGATAACCGCTGAAAGCATCTAAGCGGGAAACTAGCCTCAAGATGAGATCTCACTGGGACCTTGAGTCCCCTGAAGGGCCGTCGAAGACTACGACGTTGATAGGTTGGGTGTGTAAGCGCTGTGAGGCGTTGAGCTAACCAATACTAATTGCCCGTGAGGCTTGACCATATAACACCCAAGCAATTTGCTTGTCCGAAAGGGCACCAGATTGCGGTGTGTGAAGACGCAACAGTCGAAAGTTCGCAACACACAAATCTATTACATACCCATTCGCTGGAGCGTGATCTCGCAAGAGAAAACGACCTGGCTACCGAATTTCTTGACGACCATAGAGCATTGGAACCACCTGATCCCATCCCGAACTCAGCAGTGAAACGATGCATCGCCGATGGTAGTGTGGGGTTTCCCCATGTGAGAGTAGGTCATCGTCAAGATTAAATTCCGAAACCCCTATCTGCGTATGCAGGTAGGGGTTTTGTTTTTGCGCGAAATTTACAGGATCGGCTGGCTCCTCCACAGCTTGTAGCTTGTAGCTCAAGCCATAGCTATCATGCGTTCCTCATTGTGAGGCGGGATGCGCATGCTGACGTTGTTAGAGCTTCTGAAGGATGGTCGATTTCACTCGGGCGAGGCGCTTGGTGGTGCCTTGGGCATCAGTCGCAGTGCTGTGTGGAAGCAGCTCCAGCATTTGGAAGCGGACCTGGGTTTATCCATTCACAAAGTGCGTGGTCGTGGCTATCAATTAGCTGCACCGCTGGCGCTTCTAAGTCCTGCCGAGATCGCCCGGCACGCGCCTGGTTGTATGTGGCCGGTGATGATTTTCGACTCTCTCGACTCCACTAACGCGCAAGCCCTGCGTTCCATTGAGAGCGGGTTGGCTGCACCGTTTGTTGTGCTTGCGGAGCGGCAGACTGCCGGCCGGGGTCGGCGGGGTCGAAAGTGGGCCAGCCCATTCGCAGAAAACATCTATTACAGCCTGGTGCTGCGAATAGAGGGTGGTATGCGACAGCTTGAAGGCCTCAGTCTCGTCGTCGGTTTGGCCGTAATGCAGACCCTGCGTGAGCTGGGAGTGCGGGATGCGGGCTTGAAGTGGCCGAATGATGTCCTGGTCGGTCAGAAAAAGATTGCCGGGATATTATTGGAGTTGGTCGGAGATCCTGCTGATGTGTGTCACGTCGTCCTGGGGGTTGGGGTTAACGTGAACATGCAGATGACCGAAGAGGTCGATCAGCAATGGACCTCGATGCGCCTCGAGACAGGCAAGGCCTTCGATCGCAATCATCTGGTGGCTAATCTGGGGTTGATGCTTCAGAGGTATTTGAGTCGCCATCAGGAGTCAGGTTTTGCCGCTATCCAGGCGGAATGGGAGCAGAACCATCTTTGGCAAGGGCGCGCGGTTTCGTTGATCGCCGGAGTTAACCAGATTGATGGCATTGTGATGGGCATCGATCAGCAGGGCGGATTGCGTTTGAAGGTAGGTGGCGTGGAAAAAGTCTTTAGTGGTGGTGAGCTCAGCTTGAGGTTGCGCAATGATTCTTGAGCTCGACTGCGGTAATAGCTTCATCAAGTGGCGTGTTCTGCTTGCCGACACGACTCGTGTATTTGCCGAGGGTGTGGTCGATTCGGATCTCGCTTTGCTGGAAAGCTTGCGCAAGTGTGACGGATTGGTCCTGACGCGCTGTCGGTTAGTCAGTGTTCGGACCAATGAAGAGACCCGTGCGCTTATTTCGTTATTGGTTGATGCATTCGGCGTATCTGTCGTCTGTGCGGCGCCGGCTCGTGAGATGTCGGGAGTTCGCAACGGCTATGCAGAATACGAGAGGTTAGGTCTCGATCGATGGCTGGCGATGCTCGGTGGGTTTCATCTCGCCTCTGGCGCTTGCCTGGTGCTCGATTTTGGCACCGCGGTGACCGCTGACTTCATTGCTGCGGATGGCGAGCACCTGGGCGGCTTCATCTGTCCGGGAATGCCGCTGATGCGTAACCAGTTGCGTACCCATACACGGCGAATCCGCTATGACGACCTTGCAGCCGAGCGGGCACTGGAAAAGCTGGTGCCGGGCATTACAACCGTCGAAGCGGTCGAGCGCGGTTGCTTATTGATGCTGAGGGGCTTTGTCCTGACTCAGCTGGAATTGGCGCGCAACTATTGGGGGCAGGATTTCACGGTGTTTCTCACCGGGGGTGATGCGGGGCTGGTTTCAGAGATTGTGCCTGGGGCCAGGGTTGTCCCGGATCTTGTGTTTGTAGGCTTGGCTATGGCGTGTCCCCTGTCCTGAGGTTTCTATGCGTTGGTTGTTTCTGCTGTTGCTGGTTCTCAATGGCTTCTATTATGTCTGGCATCAGCAGGAGGCGCCTTTGCGGGCAAAAGAGGTGATGCCGCTTACCTTGTATCGTGGTTCGCAGCAGGATATCCGCTTGCTGAGCGAGTCGGACGATGCTCTGGCAAAGCTTAACAAGGCCAAGGCGACCGGGGCGGACAGCAATTGTCTCTATGTCGGAGGTTTTGCTCGCCAGGAAACTGCCCGGACGCTCGAGCAGCGGTTGAGCGGTCTGGATATCAAGGCTCGGCTGCAGTCGGTTGGCCTCGCTGATTCCGGCGGTTATTGGCTGCGCGTGGCGCCGGAGAGCCGGCATCTCGCAGATGATTCGCTTCTGCAAAACCTTGCCAAAGAATTCAATGAGTTAAAACATAAAATAATGCCGTGCGAAGGCATTGCAACTGTCGAATAGTTTGCATAGAATGGCGCCCGCTTCGCAGTGAAGACCTTTAACGGTCAGCGGTGTGAAGCGAGGTCAACGCAGCTAACCTCAGGTTTTTAATGAGAAAATGCTTGACAGAAGGCTGGCATGATATAGAATGCCGGCTCGCTTAGGAGGGGTTCCCGAGCGGCCAAAGGGATCAGACTGTAAATCTGACGTCTACGACTTCGAAGGTTCGAATCCTTCCCCCTCCACCATTTTTAGCGTGAGCTGCAAGCTTACGCGGGTATAGTTTAGTGGTAGAACCTCAGCCTTCCAAGCTGATGATGCGGGTTCGATTCCCGCTACCCGCTCCAGGTTTGCAGGTTGTGCAAAGTGTTTTGCTCTTGTAGCTCAGTTGGTAGAGCACACCCTTGGTAAGGGTGAGGTCAGCGGTTCGAATCCGCTCAAGAGCTCCATATAACAAGGCAGATATGAGAATATCTGCCTTTGTTTTAATGGCTGGTTTGACTTGCTTAATTCTTCTCCTAGGGGTGATTTCGATGGCTAAGGAAAAGTTCGAACGTAATAAGCCGCACGTCAACGTTGGTACCATTGGTCACGTCGACCACGGTAAAACCACTCTGACGGCTGCCCTGACTCGCGTTTGCTCCGAAGTTTTCGGTAGCGCGAAGGTCGACTTCGACAAGATCGATAGTGCCCCGGAAGAAAAAGCTCGTGGTATCACCATTAATACCGCTCACGTTGAATACGATTCGGCCGTGCGTCACTACGCACACGTTGACTGCCCTGGTCACGCCGACTACGTAAAAAACATGATTACCGGTGCTGCTCAGATGGATGGCGCGATTCTGGTTTGCTCGGCCGCTGATGGTCCGATGCCGCAAACTCGTGAGCACATCCTGTTGTCCCGTCAGGTTGGCGTTCCGTACATCGTTGTCTTCCTGAACAAGGCTGACATGGTTGACGACGCTGAGCTGCTGGAACTGGTTGAGATGGAAGTGCGCGATCTGCTGAGCACTTACGATTTCCCGGGTGACGACACTCCGATCATCATTGGCTCCGCTCTGATGGCTTTGAACGGCCAGGACGACAACGAAATGGGCACCACTGCCGTTCGTAAGCTCGTTGAGACTCTGGATAGCTACATTCCAGAGCCGGTTCGTGCAATCGACAAGCCGTTCCTGATGCCGATCGAAGACGTGTTCTCCATTTCCGGTCGCGGTACTGTTGTGACTGGTCGTATCGAGCGCGGAATCGTCAAGATTCAGGAAGAAATCGAAATTGTTGGTTTGCGTGACACCATCAAAACTACCTGTACTGGTGTTGAGATGTTCCGCAAACTGCTCGACGAAGGTCGTGCTGGCGAGAACTGCGGTGTGTTGCTGCGCGGCACCAAGCGTGATGATGTTGAGCGTGGCCAGGTTCTGGTCAAGCCAGGCAGCGTCAAGCCTCACACCAAGTTCGTTGCTGAAGTTTACGTTCTGAGCAAGGAAGAAGGCGGTCGTCATACTCCGTTCTTCAAAGGCTACCGTCCACAGTTCTACTTCCGTACGACTGACGTGACTGGTAACTGCGAGCTGCCAGAAGGCGTTGAAATGGTAATGCCAGGTGATAACGTTCAGATGACCGTTACCCTGATCAAGACCATCGCAATGGAAGATGGCCTGCGTTTCGCCATTCGTGAAGGCGGTCGTACCGTCGGCGCTGGTGTCGTGGCAAAAGTCATCGAGTAAGTTGTTGAAGTATCTTTGTCGGGCCGACATAATGGTCGGCCTGATTTTGTTTTTAGGTCAGTAGCTCAATTGGCAGAGCGACGGTCTCCAAAACCGTAGGTTGGGGGTTCGATTCCCTCCTGACCTGCCAGATTCACTCGGTGTGTCTGGCTTTCTTTTCACAGGATTTTCTTAGATGACTCCCAAGGCTGAAGCTCAAGGTTCTCGCTTCGATCTGCTCAAGTGGCTTGCAGTAGTCGCTTTGGTGGTTGTTGGTGTTGTGGGTAATCATTATTACTCCGCTTCGCCAATCCTGTACCGCGTACTCGCTTTGCTTGTCATTGCTGCTGTAGCTGCTTTTGTAGGCCTGCAGACTGTCAAGGGCAAGTCTTTCTTTGTACTCGCTAAGGAAGCTCGCACCGAGATCCGTAAAGTCGTGTGGCCAACTCGCCAAGAAACCACGCAGACCACGTTGATTGTCGTGGCTGTTGTTCTGGTTATGGCGTTGCTGTTGTGGGGGCTTGATTCCCTGCTCGGCTGGCTTGTTTCCTTGATTGTTGGCTAAGGGTGTCCCGTGGCTAAGCGTTGGTACGTTGTGCATGCTTACTCGGGTTACGAGAAGCATGTTATGCGCTCGTTGGTCGAGCGTGTAAAGCTGGCTGGCATGGAAGAAGGCTTTGGCGAAATTCTGGTTCCCACTGAAGAAGTGGTTGAAATGCGTAATGGCCAGAAACGCAAAAGCGAACGTAAGTTCTTCCCAGGTTACGTGCTGGTACAGATGGATATGAATGAGGGTACTTGGCACTTGGTCAAGGACACTCCTCGCGTGATGGGTTTCATCGGCGGAACCGCCGACAAGCCTGCGCCAATCACCGACAAAGAGGCGGAAGCAATTCTGCGTCGTGTTGCTGATGGTAGCGACAAGCCGAAGCCGAAGACTCTCTTCGAGCCAGGTGAAGTGGTACGCGTGACTGATGGTCCGTTCGCAGATTTCAACGGTACTGTCGAAGAAGTTAACTACGAAAAGAGCCGGATCCAAGTGGCAGTGCTCATTTTCGGTCGCTCTACTCCGGTAGAGTTAGAGTTCAGTCAGGTCGAAAAGGTCTAGCTGAGCAAGCATCCCATACCCCGCAGCCCCAGGCTGTGGGGTTTTGTCGTCACTGGGATAAACGCGCAAGTAACCGGGGAGCCTTTCGAGGCGTTTGAACCCGTAATTGGAGTGCCTCATGGCCAAGAAGATTACCGCTTACATCAAGCTGCAAGTGAAGGCCGCTCAGGCTAACCCAAGCCCACCTGTTGGTCCTGCTCTGGGTCAGCACGGCGTGAACATCATGGAATTCTGCAAGGCTTTCAACGCCCGTACTCAGGGTCTTGAGCCAGGTCTGCCGACTCCAGTGATCATCACTGTCTACAGCGACCGTAGCTTCACTTTCGAAACCAAATCCACCCCTGCTTCGGTTCTGCTGAAGAAGGCTGCTGGTTTGACTAGCGGTTCCGCTCGTCCGAACACCGTTAAGGTTGGCACCGTTACCCGTGCTCAGCTGGAAGAAATCGCGAAAACCAAAAACGCGGATCTGACTGCAGCTGATATGGATGCAGCCGTGCGTACTATCGCCGGTTCTGCTCGTAGCATGGGCCTTAACGTGGAGGGTGTGTAATGGCTAAGCTGACCAAGCGCCAAAAGGCTATCGCCGGCAAAATCGAAGCAGGCAAGGCCTACAACTTTGTAGATGCCGCTGCTCTGCTGACCGAGCTGTCGACTGTCAAGTTCAGCGAGTCGGTTGACGTCGCTGTAAACCTGGGTGTTGACCCGCGTAAATCCGACCAGGTCGTTCGTAGCGCTACTGTGCTGCCGCACGGCACTGGCAAGACTGTTCGCGTTGCTGTGTTCACCCAGGGTCCAGCTGCTGAGGCCGCTCTGGCTGCCGGCGCTGACCGTGTAGGTATGGACGACCTGGCTGCCGAAATGAAAGGCGGCGACCTGAACTATGACGTCGTTATCGCATCCCCGGATGCCATGCGCGTTGTAGGTCAGTTGGGTCAGATCCTCGGTCCACGTGGTCTGATGCCTAACCCGAAAGTCGGCACCGTTACCCCGGACGTCGCTACCGCGGTTAAAAATGCCAAGGCTGGTCAGGTTCGTTATCGCACCGACAAAAACGGCATCATCCACACTTCCGTTGGCAAGGTCGGTTTCGACGCCGTCAAGCTGAAGGAAAACGTTGAAGCCCTGATCGCTGATCTGAAGCGTATCAAGCCAGCTTCCTCGAAAGGCATCTACGTCAAGCGCGTTACCCTGAGCACCACTATGGGCCCAGGTCTGGTCATCGACCAAGGCTCGCTGGACGTATAAGACACAGATTGGCGCAAGCGATTGCGTCAATCGAAAAAATTGGGGTCCCTGCCTGGCGGGGGCTATCCAAGACCGTAGGCGACGCAAGTCTTAAACCTCAAGCCTACGCAGATGGTGCTCCCGGTTCCTTACCGAATCAGACACCAAAACGACATCCGGCCTCGGTTGGATGAAACGGTAACAAGCAGGAGTTAAACCCGTGGCAATTAAACTTGAAGACAAGAAGGCCATCGTCGCTGAAGTCAACAAGGCTGCCCAAGTTGCTCTGTCCGCTGTCGTGGCTGATGCCCGTGGCGTAACAGTAGGCGCTATGACCGGACTCCGTAAAGAGGCTCGTGAAGCTGGCGTTTACGTACGTGTTGTACGTAACACCCTGCTCAAGCGCGCCGTTGCTGGCACTCAGTATGACGTGCTCAACGACGTGTTCACCGGCCCGACCCTGGTTGCATTCTCCAATGAACATCCTGGCGCTGCTGCCCGTTTGTTCAAGGAATTCGCCAAAGGTCAGGATAAGTTCGAGATCAAGGCAGCTGCGTTCGAGGGCAAGTTCCTCGCAGCTAACCAGATCGACGTACTGGCAACTCTGCCGACCCGTGACGAAGCAATTTCTCAGCTGATGAGCGTGATTCAAGGCGCAACCAGCAAATTGGCTCGTACTCTGGCGGCTATTCGCGACCAAAAAGAAGCTGCAGCAGCCTAAGGCTCCGCACTTTCTTTCGCGTTTTTTGTTTATTTCGATGGTCGCGTAGGCCGTCCACCCAACACAGGAAATTAGAGTCATGTCTCTGACTAACGAGCAAATCCTTGACGCAATCGGCGCGAAATCCGTTATGGAAATCGTTGAACTGATCAAGGCAATGGAAGAGAAGTTCGGCGTTACCGCTGCTGCTGCTTCCGCTGGTCCAGCTGTAGCTGCCGCCGTTGTTGAAGAACAAACTGAATTCAACGTCAATCTGGTTGAGACTGGCGAGAAGAAAGTTAACGTGATCAAGGCTGTACGTGAGCTGACCGGTCTGGGCTTGAAAGAAGCCAAGGCTGTAGTTGACGGCTGCCCAGGCATGGTTCTGGAGGCTGTTTCTAAAGACGCAGCTGAAAAAGCCAAGGCCGTCTTGGAAGAAGCAGGCGCTAAAGTCGAGCTGAAATAAGCACCGACTTTGCGACTCCAGCCCAAGCGTTAAGCAGAAGGCTGATGGCTGGTGGCTCTTGCCACCGGCCTTTTTCCGTTATTGGCAATCGACTCGGTCGTCGCCACTAACGCGCTGTAACCACCCGATGCGGTGGCGCAAACCATGGGGTTTGCAAGATTTTCTGGCTGCTCCCGTCGGGAGGGGCCAAACAAGCAGGTGACCAAGCTGGGGAACGCTGATGGCTTACTCATATACTGAGAAAAAACGTATCCGCAAGGACTTTAGCAAGTTGCCGGACGTCATGGATGTGCCGTATCTCCTGGCAATCCAGCTGGATTCGTATCGTGAATTCTTGCAGGCGGGAGCGACTAAAGATCAGTTCCGCGACGTGGGCCTGCATGCGGCCTTCAAATCCGTTTTCCCGATCATCAGCTACTCCGGCAATGCTGCGCTGGAGTACGTCGGTTATCGCCTGGGCGAACCGGCATTTGATGTCAAAGAATGCGTGCTGCGCGGTGTCACGTACGCCGTACCTTTGCGGGTAAAAGTCCGTCTGATCATTTTCGACAAAGAATCGTCGAACAAAGCGATCAAGGACATCAAAGAGCAAGAAGTCTACATGGGTGAAATTCCCCTGATGACTGAGAACGGTACCTTCGTAATCAACGGTACCGAGCGCGTAATCGTTTCCCAGTTGCACCGTTCCCCGGGCGTGTTCTTCGACCACGACCGCGGCAAGACGCACAGCTCCGGTAAACTGCTGTACTCGGCGCGTATCATCCCTTACCGCGGTTCGTGGCTGGACTTCGAGTTCGACCCGAAAGACTGCGTGTTCGTGCGTATCGACCGTCGCCGCAAGCTGCCTGCATCGGTACTGCTGCGTGCGCTCGGCTACACCACTGAACAAGTGCTCGACGCGTTCTACACCACCAACGTATTCCATGTGCAGGGCGAAAGCATCAGCCTGGAACTGGTGCCTCAGCGCCTGCGTGGTGAAATCGCTGTCATCGATATCCTCGATGACAAAGGCAAGGTTATTGTCGAGCAGGGTCGTCGTATCACCGCTCGCCACATCAACCAGCTGGAAAAAGCCGGGATCAAAGAGTTGGTTATGCCCCTGGACTACGTCCTGGGTCGCACTACCGCCAAGGTCATCGTGCATCCGGCAACCGGCGAAATCCTGGCTGAGTGCAACACCGAGCTGAACACCGAGATCCTGGCGAAAATCGCCAAGTCTCAGGTTGTTCGCATCGAGACTCTGTACACCAACGATATCGACTGCGGTCCGTTCGTCTCCGACACGCTGAAGATCGACTCCACCAGCAACCAATTGGAAGCGCTGGTCGAGATCTATCGCATGATGCGTCCAGGCGAGCCGCCAACCAAAGACGCTGCCGAGACCCTGTTCAACAACCTGTTCTTCAGCCCTGAGCGCTACGACCTGTCTGCGGTCGGCCGGATGAAGTTCAACCGTCGTATCGGTCGTACCGAGATCGAAGGTTCGGGCGTGTTGTGCAAGGAAGACATCGTCGCGGTGCTGAAGACTCTGGTCGACATCCGTAACGGTAAAGGCATCGTCGATGACATCGACCACCTGGGTAACCGTCGTGTTCGCTGTGTAGGCGAAATGGCTGAAAACCAGTTCCGCGTTGGCCTGGTACGTGTTGAGCGTGCGGTCAAAGAGCGTCTGTCGATGGCTGAAAGCGAAGGCCTGATGCCGCAAGACCTGATCAACGCCAAGCCAGTGGCTGCGGCGGTGAAAGAGTTCTTCGGTTCCAGCCAGCTGTCCCAGTTCATGGACCAGAACAACCCGCTGTCCGAGATCACCCACAAGCGTCGCGTCTCTGCACTCGGCCCTGGCGGTTTGACTCGTGAGCGTGCCGGCTTTGAAGTTCGTGACGTACACCCGACTCACTATGGTCGTGTATGCCCGATTGAAACGCCGGAAGGTCCGAACATCGGTCTGATCAACTCCCTGGCTGCCTATGCGCGCACCAACCAGTACGGCTTCCTCGAGAGCCCGTACCGTGTGGTGAAAGACGCTCTGGTCACCGACGAGATCGTGTTCCTGTCCGCCATCGAAGAAGCTGATCACGTGATCGCTCAGGCTTCGGCCACGATGAACGACAAGAAAGTCCTGATCGACGAGCTGGTAGCTGTTCGTCACTTGAACGAGTTCACCGTCAAGGCGCCGGAAGACGTCACCTTGATGGACGTATCGCCCAAGCAGGTAGTTTCGGTTGCAGCATCGCTGATCCCGTTCCTCGAGCACGATGACGCCAACCGTGCGTTGATGGGTTCGAACATGCAGCGTCAGGCTGTACCGACTTTGCGCGCTGACAAGCCGCTGGTAGGTACCGGCATGGAGCGTAACGTGGCTCGCGACTCCGGCGTTTGCGTCGTGGCTCGTCGTGGCGGCGTGATCGATTCCGTCGATGCCAGCCGTATCGTGGTTCGTGTTGCTGATGACGAAGTTGAAACCGGCGAAGCTGGTGTCGACATCTACAACCTGACCAAGTACACCCGCTCCAACCAGAACACCTGCATCAACCAGCGTCCGCTGGTGCGTAAAGGTGATCGGGTTCAGCGCAGCGACATCATGGCCGACGGTCCGTCCACCGACATGGGTGAGCTGGCTCTGGGTCAGAACATGCGCATCGCGTTCATGGCATGGAACGGCTTCAACTTCGAAGACTCCATCTGCCTGTCCGAGCGTGTGGTTCAGGAAGATCGTTTCACCACGATCCACATTCAGGAACTGACCTGTGTGGCGCGTGACACCAAGCTTGGGCCAGAGGAAATCACTGCAGACATCCCGAACGTGGGTGAAGCTGCACTGAACAAGCTGGACGAAGCCGGTATCGTTTACGTAGGTGCTGAAGTTGGCGCAGGCGACATTCTGGTCGGTAAGGTCACTCCGAAAGGCGAGACCCAACTGACTCCGGAAGAGAAGCTGTTGCGTGCGATCTTCGGTGAAAAAGCCAGCGACGTTAAAGACACCTCCCTGCGTGTGCCTACCGGCACCAAGGGTACCGTCATCGACGTACAGGTCTTCACCCGTGACGGCGTCGAGCGTGATGCTCGTGCTCTGTCCATCGAGAAGACTCAACTCGACGAGATCCGCAAGGATCTGAACGAAGAGTTCCGTATCGTTGAAGGCGCGACTTTCGAACGTCTGCGTTCCGCTCTGGTCGGCCGCAAAGCCGAAGGCGGCGCCGGTCTGAAGAAAGGTCAGGAAATCACCGACGAAGTTCTCGACGGTCTTGAGCACGGCCAGTGGTTCAAACTGCGCATGGCTGAAGATGCTCTGAACGAGCAGCTCGAGAAGGCTCAGGCCTACATCGTTGATCGCCGCCGTCTGCTGGACGACAAGTTCGAAGACAAGAAGCGCAAACTGCAGCAGGGCGATGACCTGGCTCCAGGCGTGCTGAAAATCGTCAAGGTTTACCTGGCAATCCGTCGCCGCATCCAGCCGGGCGACAAGATGGCCGGTCGTCACGGTAACAAAGGTGTGGTCTCCGTGATCATGCCGGTTGAAGACATGCCGCACGATGCCAATGGCACCCCGGTCGACGTCGTCCTCAACCCGTTGGGCGTACCTTCGCGTATGAACGTTGGTCAGATCCTCGAAACCCACCTGGGCCTCGCGGCCAAAGGTCTGGGCGAGAAGATCAACCGTATGATCGAAGAGCAGCGCAAGGTTGCTGACCTGCGCAAGTTCCTGCACGAGATCTACAACGAGATCGGCGGTCGCAACGAAGATCTGGACAGCTTCTCCGACCAGGAAATCCTGGATCTGGCGAAGAACCTGCGTGGCGGTGTTCCAATGGCCACTCCAGTGTTCGACGGTGCCAAGGAAAGCGAAATCAAGGCCATGCTGAAACTGGCAGACCTGCCGGAAAGCGGCCAGATGCAGCTGACCGACGGCCGTACCGGCAACAAGTTCGAGCGCCCGGTTACTGTTGGCTACATGTACATGCTGAAGCTGAACCACTTGGTAGACGACAAGATGCACGCTCGTTCTACCGGTTCGTACAGCCTGGTTACCCAGCAGCCGCTGGGTGGTAAGGCGCAGTTCGGTGGTCAGCGTTTCGGGGAGATGGAGGTCTGGGCACTGGAAGCATACGGTGCTGCATACACTCTGCAAGAAATGCTCACAGTGAAGTCGGACGATGTGAACGGTCGGACCAAGATGTACAAAAACATCGTGGACGGCGATCACCGTATGGAGCCGGGCATGCCCGAGTCTTTCAACGTGTTGATCAAAGAAATTCGTTCCCTCGGCATCGATATCGATCTGGAAACCGAATAACACGTGACGCGAATCGAGAGCGGGGCAGGATTGCCCGCTCTCTGCTCCGCCAGGAGGAAAGGCCTTGAAAGACCTACTGAATTTGCTGAAAAACCAGGGTCAAGTCGAAGAGTTCGACGCCATCCGTATCGGATTGGCATCGCCTGAGATGATCCGTTCGTGGTCGTTCGGTGAAGTTAAAAAGCCGGAAACCATTAACTACCGTACGTTCAAACCCGAGCGTGACGGCCTGTTCTGCGCCAAGATCTTTGGCCCGGTAAAGGATTACGAGTGCCTGTGCGGTAAGTACAAGCGCTTGAAGCACCGTGGTGTGATCTGCGAGAAGTGCGGCGTTGAAGTCGCGCTGGCCAAAGTTCGTCGTGAGCGCATGGCGCACATCGAACTGGCTTCGCCAGTTGCCCACATCTGGTTCCTGAAATCGCTGCCGTCGCGTATCGGCTTGCTGATGGACATGACCCTGCGTGATATCGAACGTGTTCTCTACTTCGAGAGCTATGTCGTTATCGATCCAGGCATGACCACCCTTGAAAAAGGTCAGCTGCTCAACGACGAGCAGTACTTCGAAGCGCTGGAAGAGTTCGGCGACGATTTCGATGCCCGCATGGGTGCCGAAGCTGTTCGTGAGCTGCTGCACGCTATCGACCTGGAACACGAGATTGGCCGTCTGCGCGAAGAAATTCCGCAAACCAACTCCGAAACCAAGATCAAGAAGCTGTCCAAGCGTCTGAAGTTGATGGAAGCCTTCCAGGGTTCCGGCAACCTGCCAGAGTGGATGGTGCTGACCGTTCTGCCGGTTCTGCCGCCAGATCTGCGTCCACTGGTCCCGCTGGATGGTGGTCGTTTCGCGACTTCCGACCTCAACGACCTGTATCGTCGAGTGATCAACCGTAACAACCGCTTGAAGCGTCTGCTCGATCTGTCCGCTCCGGACATCATCGTGCGCAACGAAAAGCGTATGTTGCAGGAAGCTGTCGATGCCTTGCTCGACAACGGTCGTCGTGGCCGCGCTATCACCGGTTCGAACAAGCGTCCTCTGAAATCCCTGGCTGACATGATCAAGGGTAAGCAAGGTCGTTTCCGTCAGAACTTGCTCGGTAAGCGTGTTGACTACTCCGGCCGTTCGGTAATTACCGTAGGTCCGACCCTGCGTCTGCACCAGTGCGGTCTGCCGAAGAAAATGGCTCTCGAGCTGTTCAAGCCGTTCATTTTCGGCAAGCTGGAAATGCGTGGTCTCGCGACCACCATCAAGGCTGCCAAGAAGATGGTCGAGCGCGAGCTGCCGGAAGTTTGGGACGTTCTCGCTGAAGTGATTCGCGAACACCCGGTTCTCCTCAACCGTGCACCGACCCTTCACCGTCTGGGTATCCAGGCGTTTGAACCGGTACTGATCGAAGGTAAGGCTATCCAGCTGCACCCGCTGGTCTGTGCTGCGTACAACGCCGACTTCGACGGCGACCAAATGGCCGTGCACGTACCGCTGACACTGGAAGCCCAGTTGGAAGCGCGTGCGTTGATGATGTCGACCAACAACATTCTGTCGCCAGCCAACGGTGAGCCAATCATCGTTCCGTCGCAGGACGTTGTATTGGGTCTGTACTACATGACTCGTGAAGCGATCAACGCCAAAGGCGAAGGTCGTGTGTTCGCGGATCTGCAGGAAGTTGACCGTGTATTCCGTGCCGGCGAAGCCGCGCTGCATGCCAAAGTCAAAGTGCGGATCAACGAAACCGTCAATGATCGTGATGGCGGCAGCGTCAAGAACACCCGTATCGTCGACACCACTGTCGGCCGTGCGCTGTTGTTCCAGGTCGTTCCACCAGGCCTGTCGTACGACGTGGTCAACCAGCCGATGAAGAAAAAGGCGATCTCCAAGCTGATCAACCAGTGCTACCGCGTGGTTGGTTTGAAAGAGACCGTGATCTTCGCTGACCAGTTGATGTACACCGGTTTTGCCTATTCGACCATTTCCGGCGTTTCCATCGGTGTTAACGACTTCGTTATCCCGGATGAGAAAGCGGCCATCATCGGTGCTGCTACCGACGAAGTGAAAGAGATCGAAAGTCAGTACGCCTCCGGCCTGGTAACCCAGGGCGAGAAGTACAACAAAGTGATCGACCTTTGGTCCAAGGCGAACGACGAAGTTTCCAAGGCGATGATGTCGAACCTCTCGAAAGAGAAGGTCATCGACCGTCACGGCGTCGAAGTCGACCAGGAATCGTTCAACTCGATGTACATGATGGCCGACTCGGGCGCACGGGGTTCTGCTGCGCAGATCCGTCAGCTCGCCGGTATGCGTGGCCTGATGGCCAAGCCGGACGGTTCCATCATCGAAACGCCGATTACTGCGAACTTCCGTGAAGGGTTGAGCGTACTTCAGTACTTCATCTCCACTCACGGTGCTCGTAAAGGTTTGGCGGATACCGCGTTGAAAACGGCGAACTCCGGTTACCTGACTCGTCGTCTGGTAGACGTAGCGCAGGATCTGGTTGTTACCGAGATCGACTGCGGCACCGAACACGGTCTGTTGATGACTCCGCACATCGAAGGCGGCGACGTTGTAGAGCCGCTGGGTGAGCGCGTGTTGGGTCGTGTCATCGCTCGCGACGTATTCAAGCCGGGTACCGAGGACGTTATTGTTCCTGCCGGCACTCTGGTCGACGAGAAGTGGGTCGAATTCATCGAGCTGAACAGCATCGACGAAGTGATCGTGCGTTCGCCGATCAGCTGCGAAACCCGCTACGGCATCTGCGCCAAGTGCTACGGCCGTGATCTGGCTCGTGGTCACCAGGTGAACATCGGTGAAGCTGTCGGCGTTATCGCTGCTCAGTCGATCGGTGAGCCGGGTACCCAGCTGACGATGCGTACGTTCCACATCGGTGGTGCGGCAAGCCGGACCTCCGCTGCTGACAGTGTTCAGGTGAAGAATGGCGGTACCGTCCGTCTGCACAACCTCAAGCACGTTGAGCGAGTGGATGGTCACCTGGTTGCTGTGTCCCGTTCCGGTGAGCTGGCCATCGCTGATGACTACGGTCGTGAGCGCGAGCGTTACAAGCTGCCGTACGGTGCTGTGATTTCGGTGAAAGAAGGTGACAAGGTCGACGCTGGCGCCATCGTGGCCAAGTGGGATCCGCACACTCACCCAATCGTTACCGAAATGAAAGGTACCGTGACCTACGTGGGCATGGAAGAAGGCATCACGATCAAGCGTCAGACTGACGAATTGACCGGTATGACCAACATTGAAGTACTCGACGCCAAAGACCGTCCAGCTGCCGGCAAGGACATCCGTCCAGCTGTGAAGATGGTTGGTGTGGATGGCAAGGATCTGCTGTTGCCAGGTACCGACGTACCGGCTCAGTACTTCCTGCCGGCTAACGCCCTGGTCGGTGTCGCGGATGGTGTGCAGGTTGCGATCGGTGATGTTATCGCCCGTATCCCGCAAGAAACTTCGAAAACCCGTGACATCACCGGTGGTCTGCCGCGTGTTGCCGACTTGTTCGAAGCCCGTCGTCCGAAAGAAGCCTCGATTCTGGCTGAAGTCAGCGGCACCATCGCGTTCGGTAAAGAGACCAAAGGCAAGCGCCGTCTGGTCATTACCCCGAACGACGGTAGTGATCCGTACGAAGAGCTGATTCCGAAGTGGCGCCACCTGAACGTCTTCGAAGGCGAACAGGTTAACCGCGGCGAAGTTATCTCCGACGGTCCTAGCGATCCACACGACATCCTGCGTCTGCTGGGTGTGAGTGCGCTGGCCAAGTACATCGTTAACGAGATCCAGGACGTTTATCGTCTGCAAGGCGTGAAGATCAACGATAAGCACATCGAGACCATCCTGCGTCAGATGCTGCGTAAAGTTGAAATCGCTGAATCCGGCGATTCCACCTTCATCAAGGGCGACCAGATGGAGTTGACTCACGTTCTGGTCGAGAACGAGCGTTTGAGCGCGGACGAGAAATTCGTGTCCAAGTTCACTCGCGTTCTGCTGGGTATCACCAAGGCCTCGTTGTCCACCGAATCGTTCATCTCGGCGGCCTCCTTCCAGGAGACCACTCGCGTACTGACCGAAGCGGCGGTAACCGGCAAGCGCGATTACCTGCGCGGCCTGAAAGAAAACGTAGTCGTGGGTCGTTTGATCCCGGCCGGTACCGGTCTGGCTTATCACAGCGAGCGCAAGCGTCGTCGTGAAGCTGACAAGCCGTTGCGCGTGAGCGCCAGTGAAGTGGAAGCTGCACTGACCGAAGCGCTGAACTCGAGCGGTAACTGAGTTCTGCGGTAAATAAGCGCCAGGCCCTGGCCGCCGCGTTCAGCGAATCGAGACATTTTGTCGAGGTTCGTTGAGCGGGGAGGTCGGGGCCTTGCCTTGACTGGGGGCAAGATCCTCTTTAGACTCTTGTACCCCTAAATTTGGCGGGAATTCGTTCCTGCCATTTTGCTTTTCTTGCAAGACAATAGCGTCGCAAGACAACAGTGGAGCTAGTAGATGGCAACTATCAACCAGCTGGTACGTCAGCCGCGTAAGCGTATCGTCGAGAAATCCGACGTGCCTGCGCTGCAGAACTGCCCGCAACGTCGTGGCGTATGCACCCGTGTGTATACCACCACGCCGAAAAAACCTAACTCGGCACTGCGTAAAGTATGCCGTGTGCGTCTGACCAACGGTTTCGAGGTTTCCTCGTACATCGGCGGTGAAGGCCACAACCTGCAAGAGCACAGCGTGGTACTGATCCGCGGCGGTCGTGTAAAAGACTTGCCAGGTGTTCGTTACCACACCGTTCGCGGTTCTTTGGATACTTCCGGCGTTAAAGGTCGTAACCAGGGTCGTTCGAAGTACGGTACCAAGAAGCCTAAGTAGTAGTGGCTTTTTGTAAAAAACTGAATTCTATTTTTCTGAGTCGATAAGAGTAAGGTCGGAGGCGTCCCGAAAGGGCACCGATTCCGAGCGAACCTGAAGACCGTTTGAGGGCTTATCCATGCCAAGAAGACGCGTAGCAGCCAAGCGCGAAGTGCTTGACGATCCAAAATACGGAAGCCAAATCCTGGCCAAGTTCATGAACCACGTGATGGAAAGCGGCAAGAAAGCCGTTGCCGAGCGTATCGTTTATGGCGCGCTGGACAAGGTTAAAGAACGCAAGAACAGCGACCCCCTGGAAATCTTCGAGAAAGCTCTCGACGCCATCGCTCCGCTGGTCGAAGTGAAGTCGCGCCGTGTAGGCGGTGCTACTTACCAGGTTCCGGTCGAAGTTCGTCCGTCCCGTCGTAACGCCCTGGCAATGCGCTGGTTGGTAGACTTCGCCCGTAAGCGCGGCGAGAAGTCTATGGCCCTGCGTTTGGCTGGCGAACTGTTGGACGCTGCTGAAGGTAAAGGTGCTGCAGTTAAGAAGCGTGAAGACGTGCACCGTATGGCTGAAGCCAACAAGGCTTTCTCGCACTACCGCTTCTAATTTTAGCGTCACTAATTTTGCGAGGGCTTTATGGCTCGTACTACTCCGATTAACCGCTACCGTAACATTGGTATCGTTGCCCACGTGGATGCTGGTAAAACCACCACCACCGAGCGCGTCCTTTTTTACACTGGCGTAAACCACAAAATGGGCGAGGTGCATGATGGCGCCGCGACCATGGACTGGATGGTGCAGGAGCAGGAGCGTGGTATCACTATCACCTCCGCTGCAACCACGGCCTTCTGGTCGGGTTCTGCGAAGCAGTTCGACAAGTATCGCTTCAACATCATCGATACCCCGGGCCACGTTGACTTCACCATTGAAGTAGAGCGCTCGTTGCGCGTACTCGACGGCGCGGTCGTTGTGTTCTGTGGTACTTCGGGTGTTGAGCCGCAGTCGGAAACCGTATGGCGTCAAGCCAACAAATACGGCGTTCCACGTCTTGTTTACGTAAACAAGATGGACCGTGCCGGTGCGAACTTCCTGCGCGTGATCGGTCAGATCAAGCAGCGTCTGGGTCACACTCCGGTGCCGATCCAGTTGGCTATCGGTTCGGAAGACAACTTCCAGGGTCAGATCGATCTGATCAACATGGAAGCGGTCTACTGGGATGACGCTGACAAGGGCATGGCTCCTCGTCGCGAAGCAATTCCGGCGGACATGCTCGAGCTGGCTGAAGAATGGCGCGGCAACATGGTAGAGGCTGCGGCCGAAGCCAACGAAGAGCTGATGAACAAGTACCTCGAAGGTGAAGAACTCACCATCGACGAAATCAAGTCTGCTCTGCGTCAGCGCACCATTGCTGGTGAGATCGTTCTGGCTGTTTGCGGTTCGTCGTTCAAGAACAAGGGTGTTCCCCTGGTTCTCGACGCCGTTATCGACTACCTGCCGGCGCCGGTCGACATTCCTGCCATCAAGGGTACCGACCCGGATGACGAGACTGTTGAAATGGAGCGTCATGCAGATGACAGCGAACCGTTCTCCGCTCTGGCATTCAAGATCGCTACTGACCCATTCGTGGGTACCTTGACCTTTGCTCGTGTTTACTCGGGCGTGTTGAGCTCCGGCGACGGCGTGATCAACTCGGTTAAAGGCAAGAAAGAGCGCGTGGGTCGTATGGTGCAAATGCACGCAAACACCCGCGAAGAGATCAAGGAAGTACGCGCTGGCGACATCGCGGCCCTGATCGGCATGAAGGACGTCACCACTGGTGACACCCTGTGCTCCGCTGACAAGCCAATCATCCTGGTTCGTATGGACTTCCCGGAGCCGGTTATTTCGGTTGCCGTAGAGCCTAAGACCAAGGATGACCAGGAAAAAATGGGTATCGCTCTGGGCAAACTTGCTCAGGAAGATCCATCTTTCCGCGTTAAAACTGATGAAGAGACTGGTCAGACGATCATCTCCGGCATGGGCGAGTTGCACCTGGACATCCTGGTAGACCGGATGCGCCGTGAGTTCAACGTCGAAGCCAACATCGGTAAGCCTCAGGTTTCCTATCGTGAGCGCATCACGAAGAGCTGTGAGATCGAAGGCAAGTTCGTTCGCCAGTCCGGCGGTCGTGGTCAGTTCGGCCATTGCTGGATCCGTTTTGCTCCTGCTGACGAAGGTCAGGAAGGTCTGCAATTCGTGAACGAAGTAGTGGGTGGTGTGGTTCCTAAGGAATACATCCCGGCTATCCAGAAGGGTATCGAAGAGCAGATGAAGAACGGCGTAGTTGCCGGCTATCCGCTGATCGGCCTGAAGGCTACCGTGTTCGATGGTTCTTACCACGACGTCGACTCCAACGAGATGGCGTTTAAAGTGGCTGCATCCATGGCAACCAAGCAATTGGCTACCAAGGGTGGTGGTGAGCTGCTTGAGCCGATCATGGCTGTAGAGGTTGTTACACCTGAGGACTATATGGGTGACGTGATGGGTGACCTGAACCGTCGTCGCGGCATGATCTTGGGTATGGAAGACACGGTTTCCGGCAAAGTGATTCGTGCCGAGGTTCCGCTGGGTGAGATGTTCGGTTATGCGACCGACGTCCGTTCCATGTCTCAGGGTCGCGCAAGCTACTCTATGGAATTCAAAAAATACGATACGGCTCCTGCGCATGTCGCCGAAGCTGTTACTAAAAAACAAGGCTGATTCAGCCCTTTAGGCAAGGAGTTAATTGTCGTGGCTAAAGAAAAATTTGTACGTGACCTCCCGCACGTCAACGTTGGCACCATCGGTCACGTTGACCATGGTAAAACCACTCTGACTGCTGCTCTGACTCGCGTCTGCTCCGAAGTTTTCGGTTCGGCCGCTGTTGCTTTCGACAAGATCGACAGCGCACCGGAAGAAAAGGCTCGTGGTATCACCATCAACACCGCGCACGTTGAATACAACTCGCACATTCGTCACTACGCTCACGTTGACTGCCCAGGTCACGCTGACTATGTGAAGAACATGATCACCGGTGCTGCACAGATGGACGGCGCTATCCTGGTTTGCTCGGCCGCTGATGGTCCGATGCCACAAACCCGTGAGCACATCCTGCTGTCCCGTCAGGTAGGCGTTCCGTACATCGTTGTCTTCCTGAACAAGGCTGACATGGTTGACGACGCTGAGCTGCTGGAACTGGTTGAGATGGAAGTGCGCGATCTGCTGAGCACTTACGACTTCCCGGGCGACGACACTCCGATCATCATCGGTTCCGCTCTGATGGCTCTGAACGGCCAAGACGACAACGAAATGGGCACCACTGCCGTTCGTAAACTGGTTGAGACTCTGGACAGCTACATTCCAGATCCAGTACGTGCTATCGACAAGCCGTTCCTGATGCCAATCGAAGACGTATTCTCGATCTCCGGTCGTGGCACCGTGGTAACTGGCCGTATCGAGCGTGGCATCATCAAGATCCAGGAAGAACTGGAAATCGTTGGTCTGCGTGATACCGTCAAGACTACCTGCACCGGTGTTGAGATGTTCCGTAAGCTGCTCGACGAAGGTCGTGCTGGCGAGAACTGCGGCGTGCTGCTGCGCGGCACCAAGCGTGACGACGTTGAGCGTGGCCAGGTTCTGGTCAAGCCAGGTTCGGTCAAGCCGCACACCACGTTCACTGCAGAAGTTTACGTTCTGAGCAAAGAAGAAGGCGGCCGTCATACTCCGTTCTTCAAAGGCTACCGTCCACAGTTCTACTTCCGTACAACTGACGTGACTGGTAACTGCGAGCTGCCAGAAGGCGTTGAGATGGTAATGCCGGGTGATAACATTCAAATGACTGTTACCCTGATCAAAACCATCGCAATGGAAGATGGTCTGCGTTTCGCTATTCGTGAAGGCGGTCGTACCGTCGGCGCTGGCGTCGTAGCCAAAATCATTGCGTAAGCATTGATTGATGAAAAAGCCCCCGCTTGCGGGGGCTTTTTTATTGGGTTGACACTATGTTGGCCCCTCTATAGAATTGCGCCTCCTTTTAACGGGCGTATTGCGCTCGGTGGGAATAGCAGCCTGGAGTCTGAAATCCAATGCAAAATCAGCAAATCCGTATCAGGTTGAAGGCTTTTGACCATCGCCTGATCGACCAATCCACCCAGGAAATCGTGGAAACCGCGAAACGTACTGGTGCTCAAGTGCGTGGTCCAATTCCACTGCCTACCCGTAAAGAGCGGTTCACCGTTCTGGTCTCCCCGCACGTCAACAAAGACGCGCGTGACCAGTACGAGATCCGTACTCATAAGCGCGTACTGGACATCGTCCAGCCAACGGATAAAACCGTTGATGCTCTTATGAAGCTTGATCTGGCGGCCGGTGTGGAAGTACAGATCAGCCTCGGCTAAGACTCGGTCTTAGTCGTGTAACGCTCTGAAATGGGCGGCCATAGCGGGTGAAAGCCCCGTACACTCATGAGGTTTACAACATGACTATTGGTGTAGTCGGTCGTAAATGCGGTATGACCCGTATTTTCACCGAAGAAGGTGTCTCCATTCCGGTTACGGTCATTGAGATCGAACCGAATCGCGTCACCCAGTTCAAAACTGAAGAAACCGATGGCTATCGTGCAGTGCAAGTCACTGTCGGCGTGCGTCGTGCTTCGCGTGTGACTGCTGCTCAAGCAGGTCACTTCGCTAAAGCAAACGTTGCAGCTGGTCGTACCGTAATGGAATTCCGCCTTGAAGAAGGCGAGTACCAGGCAGGCGATCTGATCAACGCTGAAATCTTCGCCGCTGGTCAACTGGTTGATGTAACCGGTCAGTCCAAAGGTAAAGGCTTCCAGGGTACGATCAAGCGTTGGAATTTCCGTGGCCAAGACAACACTCACGGTAACTCCGTTTCCCACCGCGTCCCGGGCTCTATTGGCCAGTGCCAGACTCCTGGTCGTGTATTCAAGGGCAAAAAAATGTCCGGTCATATGGGCGCTGAGCGCGTGACCGTGCAGTCCCTCGAAGTAGTGCGCGTCGACGCTGAACGCAATCTGTTGTTGGTCAAGGGTGCTGTTCCTGGCGCTACTGGCGGCAACCTGGTTGTACGTCCGGCGGCCAAGGCTCGCGGTTAAGGGGAAGCTGACATGCAATTAAATGTAAATGACGCTCAAGCGATCGAAGTTTCCGAACTGACATTTGGCGGCGAATTCAACGAGACGCTGGTTCACCAAGCAGTCGTGGCCTACATGGCCGGCGGCCGTCAAGGTAGCAAAGCGCAAAAGACCCGTTCCGACGTTCGTGGTGGCGGTAAGCGCCCATGGCGTCAGAAAGGTACTGGCCGTGCTCGTGCCGGTACTATCCGTAGCCCAATCTGGCGTGGCGGCGGTACCACTTTCGCAGCTCGTCCACAGGATCACTCCCAGAAGCTGAACAAGAAGATGTATCGCGCAGCAATGCGTTCCATCCTTGCTGAGCTGGTGCGTACTGATCGTCTGGTTGTGGTTCAGGACTTCGCTGTTGATGCACCGAAGACCAAAGATCTGCTGAACAAACTGACCGGCATGGGCCTGACTGACGTCTTGATCGTGTCTGAAGTAGTTGATCAGAACCTGTACCTGGCTGCTCGTAACCTGCCACACGTTGATGTACGTGACGTGCAAGGTTCCGATCCAGTTAGTCTGATCGCATACGACAAGGTGTTGATCACCGTGTCGGCCGTGAAGAAATTCGAGGAGCTGCTGGGATGAACCAGGAACGCGTATTTAAAGTTCTGCTTGGCCCGCACGTTTCCGAGAAGGCTACGGTTCTGGCTGACAAGAAAGGCCAGTTCGTTTTCAAGGTTGCAACTGACGCAACCAAGCTGGAAATCAAGAAGGCCGTCGAAAGCCTGTTCAGCGTGAAAGTAGAGCGTGTTACTACCCTGAATGTTCTGGGTAAGAGCAAGCGCACTGCTCGCGGTCTGGGCAAGCGTAATGACTGGAAGAAGGCAGTTATCTCCCTTCAACCAGGCCAAGATCTCGATTTCAGCAGCAGTGCTGAGTAAGGAAGGGGTGCATCATGGCAATCGTTAAATGCAAACCGACTTCCCCTGGCCGCCGTTTTGTGGTCAAGGTGGTCAACCAGGAGCTGCATAAAGGCGCTCCTCACGCACCGCTGCTCGAGAAGAAATCGAAGACTGGTGGTCGTAACAACAATGGTCGTATTACCACTCGTCACATCGGTGGTGGCCATAAGCAGCATTATCGTCTGGTCGACTTCCGTCGCAACGACAAAGATGGCATCGCTGCCACTGTCGAGCGTATCGAATACGATCCAAACCGTACTGCGCACATTGCTCTGCTGCTGTACGCAGATGGCGAGCGCCGCTACATCATCGCCCCTAAAGGCGTGAGTGCTGGCGACCAGCTGATCGCAGGTGCTCTGGCACCGATCAAGCCGGGCAACGCTCTGCAACTGCGTAACATTCCAGTTGGTAGCACCGTACACGGCATCGAATTGAAGCCGGGTAAAGGCGCGCAAATCGCTCGTTCCGCTGGTGCTTCGGCTCAGCTGATCGCTCGTGAAGGTGTCTACGTGACCCTGCGTCTGCGCTCTGGTGAAATGCGTAAAGTATTGGCTGAATGCCGTGCAACGCTTGGCGAAGTCTCGAACTCCGAGCACAGCCTGCGTTCGCTGGGTAAAGCTGGTGCCAAACGCTGGCGTGGCGTTCGCCCAACCGTTCGTGGTGTTGCCATGAACCCGGTTGACCACCCACATGGTGGTGGTGAAGGTCGTACCTCTGGTGGTCGTCATCCGGTATCGCCATGGGGCTTCCCGACTAAGGGCGCGAAGACTCGTGGTAATAAGCGTACCGACAAAATGATCGTCCGTCGTCGCAAGTAAATAGAGGGATACGACAGTGCCACGTTCTCTGAAAAAAGGTCCTTTTATTGATCTTCACCTACTGAAGAAGATCGAAGTGGCGGCGGAAAAGAACGATCGCAAACCAGTTAAAACCTGGTCGCGCCGTTCGATGATCCTGCCACAAATGGTCGGTTTGACCATTGCTGTGCATAACGGTCGTCAACATGTTCCAGTTCTCGTGAACGAAGACATGGTCGGCCACAAACTAGGCGAGTTTGCCGGTACCCGCACATATCGTGGGCACGTGGCAGACAAGAAAGCCAAGCGTTAAGGGGTAAGGAACGATGGAAGTAGCCGCTAAGTTGTCGGGCGCTCGAATCTCCGCCCAGAAAGCCCGCTTGGTCGCCGACCAGATCCGCGGGAAGAAGGTGGGCGAAGCGCTCAACCTGTTGGCTTTCAGCAGTAAGAAAGCCGCCGAGATCATCAAGAAAGTGCTGGAGTCGGCCGTAGCCAACGCCGAGCATAACGAAGGCGCAGACGTTGACGACCTTAAAGTCGCCACCGTTTTCGTCAACGAAGGGCGTTCGCTGAAGCGCATCATGCCGCGTGCCAAAGGCCGTGCTGATCGCATCGTCAAGCGGTCTTGCCATATCACTGTCAAGGTTGCTGACAAGTAACGGAGTCGAAGAGATGGGTCAGAAAGTACATCCCATTGGCATTCGCCTGGGAATCGTCAAGGAGCACACCTCCGTCTGGTACGCAGACGGTCGGACTTATGCGGACTATTTGTTCGCTGATCTGAAGGTGCGTGAGTATCTCCAAGACAAACTAAAAAGCGCGTCCGTAAGCCGTATCGATATCCATCGTCCGGCTCAGACTGCACGTATCACCATCCACACCGCTCGTCCAGGTATCGTTATCGGGAAGAAAGGTGAAGATGTTGAGAAACTGCGTCAGGACCTGACCAAGCAAATGGGTGTGCCTGTGCACATCAATATCGAAGAGATCCGCAAGCCGGAACTCGACGGTATGCTGGTTGCGCAGAGCGTAGCTCAGCAGCTGGAGCGTCGCGTAATGTTCCGTCGCGCTATGAAGCGCGCTGTACAAAACGCCATGCGCATTGGTGCCAAAGGCATCAAAATCCAAGTGAGCGGTCGTCTCGGCGGTGCTGAAATCGCACGTACTGAATGGTATCGCGAAGGTCGTGTGCCACTGCACACCCTGCGTGCCGACATCGACTATGCCAACTACGAAGCTCACACCACTTATGGTGTGATCGGTGTAAAGGTTTGGATCTTCAAAGGCGAAGTAATTGGTGGTCGCCAAGAAGAGCTGAAACCGCAAGCACCAGCGCCTCGTAAAAAAGCTGCTAAGTAAGGGGTACGCCAAATGTTGCAACCAAAGCGTACGAAGTTCCGCAAGCAGATGACAGGCCACAACCGTGGTCTGGCTCAGCGCGGTAGCAAAGTCAGCTTCGGCGAATATGCGCTGAAGTCTGTTGCTCGTGGTCGTCTCACCGCTCGTCAGATCGAGTCAGCGCGTCGTGCTCTGACCCGTCACGTAAAACGTGGCGGCAAGATCTGGATCCGTGTATTCCCGGACAAGCCTATTTCCAAAAAGCCACTCGAAGTTCGGATGGGTAAAGGTAAGGGTAACGTGGAATATTGGGTTGCCCAGATTCAGCCAGGCAAAGTCCTGTATGAAATCGAGGGTGTTACTGAAGAGCTGGCGCGTGAGGCTTTCGCCCTGGCTGCTGCAAAGCTGCCACTCGCCACCTCCTTTGTTAAACGGACGGTGATGTGATGAAAGCGAATGAACTTCGTGAAAAATCAGCACAGCAGCTGAACGAGCAACTGCTCGGCCTGCTGCGCGACCAGTTCAATCTGCGTATGCAGAAAGCAACTGGCCAGTTGGGGCAGTCTCACCTGCTCTCGCAAGTTAAACGTGACATCGCTCGCGTGAAGACTGTGCTTAACCAGCAGGCAGGTAAGTAATCATGGCTGAAGCCGAAAAAACCGTCCGTACGCTGACTGGCCGTGTTGTCAGCGACAAGATGGACAAGACCATCACCGTTCTGATCGAGCGCCGCGTTAAGCACCCGATCTACGGTAAATACGTTAAGCGTTCGACTAAGCTGCACGCGCACGACGAAACCAATCAGTGCCACATCGGCGACAAAGTCACTATTCGTGAAACTCGTCCGCTGGCCAAGACCAAGTCTTGGGCATTGGTTGATGTTCTCGAACGCGCTGTGGAAGTCTAAGGACTAGGGGTCGGAGAAATTATATGATTCAGACTCAATCCATGCTCGATGTGGCCGATAACAGCGGCGCTCGCCGCGTTATGTGCATCAAGGTGCTGGGTGGCTCCCATCGTCGTTACGCTGGTATCGGTGACATCATCAAAGTTACCGTCAAGGAAGCAATTCCTCGCGGTAAAGTGAAAAAAGGCCAAGTGATGACTGCTGTTGTAGTCCGCACTCGTCACGGCGTACGTCGTGCTGATGGCTCCATTATCCGCTTTGATGGCAACGCTGCTGTTCTGTTGAACAACAAGCAAGAGCCGATCGGCACCCGTATCTTTGGGCCAGTGACCCGTGAACTTCGTACTGAGAAGTTCATGAAGATCGTCTCGCTCGCCCCAGAAGTGCTGTAAGGAGATCCGACATGCAAAAGATTCGTCGTGACGACGAGATCATCGTGATCGCCGGCAAAGACAAAGGTAAGCGCGGTAAGGTGCTTAAGGTTCTCGCTGACGACCGTCTGGTCATTGGTGGTCTGAACCTGGTCAAGCGTCATACCAAGCCTAACCCGGCGTCGGGCGTACAAGGCGGTATCGTCGAGAAAGAAGCGCCACTGCACGCTTCTAACGTCGCCATTTTCAACGGCGAAACCAACAAGGCTGACCGCGTTGGTTTCAAAGTAGAAGACGGCAAGAAAATTCGTGTCTTCAAGTCGACCCAAAAAGCGGTTGATGCTTGAACACTGCTAGGTAGAAGACCATGGCACGACTAAAAGAGATTTACCGGAAGGAAATCGCACCGAAACTTAAGGAAGAACTTAAGCTTTCGAACGTGATGGAAGTTCCGCGCGTTACCAAAATCACCCTGAACATGGGTCTGGGCGAAGCGATCGGCGACAAAAAAGTCATCGAGCACGCTGTTGCTGACCTGGAAAAGATCACCGGTCAAAAAGTCGTTGTGACTTACGCTCGGAAATCCATCGCTGGCTTTAAAGTCCGTGAAGGTTGGCCGATCGGCGTCAAAGTGACTCTGCGCCGTGAGCGTATGTACGAATTCCTGGATCGTCTGCTGTCGATCTCCCTGCCTCGGGTTCGCGACTTCCGCGGCCTGAATGCCAAGTCCTTCGATGGTCGTGGTAACTACAGCATGGGCGTTAAAGAGCAGATCATCTTCCCGGAAATCGACTACGACAAGATCGATGCTCTCCGCGGTCTGGACATTACCCTGACCACCACTGCCAAGAACGATGATGAAGGTCGCGCATTGCTGCGTGCTTTCAAATTCCCGTTCCGCAACTGATTGGAGTAGGACCATGGCCAAGATGAGCATGAAAAACCGCGAGCTGAAGCGTCAGCTCACGGTTGCCAAGTACGCCAAGAAGCGTGCAGCACTGAAAGCAATCATCGTTGATCTGAACGCAAGTCCAGAAGCGCGTTGGGAAGCTACAGTAGCTCTGCAGAAGCAGCCACGTGACGCAAGCGCCTCGCGCATGCGTAACCGCTGCCGCCTGACTGGTCGTCCGCACGGCGTTTACCGCAAGTTCGGCCTTGGCCGTAACAAACTGCGTGAAGCGGCAATGCGTGGTGACGTACCAGGTCTGGTTAAAGCCAGCTGGTAAGTACTGTCAAAGTCTCGGTGGCCAGGATCGCAAGATACTGACCATCGGTGGCCTTGAATCTGGAACAAGCCCCTTTTGGGGCTTGTTTCATTTCCGGAGTGTGTCTAGAATACCCGGCTCGCCTGAGCCCGTGTTTTCTATGCTCGGAGATTCTCGGCGACACGTAATAGCCGCAAGGCTAATTTTTTTGTATTAGGAGCGTCTAGCCCATGAGTATGCAGGACCCGTTAGCGGACATGCTAACTCGTATCCGTAATGCCCAGATGGCTGAAAAGTCCGTCGTAAGCATGCCATCTTCCACGTTGAAGGTAGCTGTTGCCAAAGTCCTGAAAGACGAAGGCTACATTGCGGGTTATCAGATCAGCAGCGAAATCAAACCTCTGCTGTCCATCGAGCTGAAGTACTTCGAAGGCCGTCCGGTCATCGAGGAAGTGAAGCGCGTTAGCCGTCCAGGCCTGCGTCAGTACAAGTCCGTCGAAGATCTGCCGAAAGTTCGTGGCGGTCTCGGTGTGTCTATCGTCTCCACCAACAAAGGTGTGATGACGGATCGTGCTGCGCGCGCTGCCGGTGTCGGCGGCGAAGTTCTTTGCACAGTGTTCTAAGGGGGGATAAGCATGTCACGCGTCGCTAAGAACCCCGTTAAGCTGCCAGCCGGTGTCGAAGTCAAATTCGCAGGCCAACAGCTTTCGGTGAAGGGTGCCAAGGGTACTCTCGAACTGAACATCCATTCGTCCGTTGAGATTGTTGAAGAAGCTGGTGAGCTGCGTTTCGCTGCTCGCAATGGCGATCAACAAACTCGCGCAATGGCTGGTACCACTCGTGCGTTGGTTAACAACATGGTCCAAGGCGTAAGCCAAGGCTTCGAGCGCAAGCTCCAGCTGGTCGGTGTTGGTTACAAAGCGCAAGCAAAAGGCACAGTGCTGAACCTGGCTCTTGGCTTCTCGCACCCAGTGGATTATGAACTGCCGGAAGGCATCACCGCTGAGACTCCTAGCCAGACCGATATCCTGATCAAGGGCATCGATAAGCAGCTGGTAGGTCAAGTGGCCGCCGAGATCCGCGACTTCCGTCCACCAGAGCCGTACAAAGGCAAAGGTGTGCGCTACGCGGACGAAGTCGTCCGTCGTAAAGAAGCCAAGAAGAAGTAGGGCATAGCAAATGACCGACAAAAAAGTTACTCGACTGCGTCGCGCTCGCAAAGCACGCCTGAAAATGCACGAACTCGAAGTCGTGCGTCTCTGCGTGTTCCGCTCGTCGCAGCACATCTACGCCCAGGTCATTTCGGCCGACGGCAACAAAGTCCTGGCAAGTGCCTCGACTTTGGATAAAGAACTGCGTGATGGCGCCACTGGCAACATCGACGCGGCCACTAAGGTTGGCCAGCTGGTCGCTACGCGTGCTAAAGCCGCTGGCGTCTCGCAGGTGGCTTTCGACCGCTCTGGCTTCAAGTATCACGGTCGCGTCAAGGCGCTGGCTGATGCTGCTCGTGAAGCTGGGCTGGAGTTCTAAGTTATGTCAAATAACGACCAAAAGCGCGACGAAGGCTACATCGAGAAGCTGGTTCAAGTTAACCGCGTAGCCAAAACCGTTAAAGGCGGCCGTATCTTCACTTTCACCGCGTTGACCGTGGTGGGTGATGGTAAAGGGCGCGTTGGCTTCGGCCGTGGCAAGTCACGTGAAGTGCCTGCTGCGATCCAGAAGGCAATGGAAGCTGCTCGCCGCAACATGATCCAGGTTGATCTGAACGGCACCACTCTGCAGTACGCAATGAAGTCCGCTCACGGCGCTTCGAAGGTGTACATGCAGCCTGCTTCTGAAGGTACCGGTATCATCGCTGGCGGCGCTATGCGTGCTGTCCTCGAAGTTGCTGGCGTTCAGAACGTTCTGGCCAAGTGCTACGGCTCGACTAACCCGGTAAACGTGGTTCACGCCACTTTCAAGGGTTTGAAAGCAATGCAGTCTCCTGAGTCCATTGCCGCCAAGCGTGGCAAAAGCGTCAAGGAGATCTTCTGATCATGGCTACCGTTAAAGTAACGCTGATCAAAAGCATGACCGGCCGTATCCCTAATCACAAATTGTGCATCAAGGGTCTGGGTCTGCGTCGCATCGGTCACACTGTAGAAGTACTTGATACTCCCGAGAATCGCGGGATGATCAACAAGGCTTACTACATGCTGCGTGTCGAGGGTTAATCGATGAAACTCAATGATCTGAGTCCTGCGCCGGGTTCCCGTCGCGAGAAGCATCGTCCGGGCCGTGGTATCGGTAGTGGTTTGGGTAAGACTGGTGGCCGTGGTCACAAAGGTCAGTCCTCCCGCTCCGGTGGCACCATTGCTCCAGGCTTTGAAGGCGGTCAACAGCCGCTGCATCGTCGTCTGCCGAAATTCGGTTTCGTTTCCCTGAAAGCCATGGACCGCGCAGAAGTGCGTCTGTCCGAGCTGGCCAAAGTGGAAGGCGACATCGTCACCGTGCAGTCCCTGAAAGATGCCAACGTGATTAACCAAAACGTACAGCGTGTGAAAATCATGCTGTCCGGCGAAGTTACTCGCGCGGTCACTATCAAGGGCATCGCAGCCACCAAAGGTGCGCGTGCGGCTATCGAAGCAGCTGGCGGCAAGTTCGAGGAATAAATGGCTAAGCAAGGTGCTCTCTCTGCGCTCGGCAAAGGCGGTATGTCTGAACTCTGGGCTCGTCTGCGTTTTCTGTTCCTGGCGATTATCGTCTACCGAATAGGCGCACACATCCCGGTTCCAGGTATCAACCCGGACCGACTCGCAGACCTGTTTCGACAGAATGAGGGGACCATTCTTAGCTTGTTCAACATGTTTTCCGGCGGCGCGCTGGAGCGGATGAGCATCTTTGCACTGGGGATCATGCCGTACATTTCGGCATCGATCATCATGCAGCTGATGACCGCCGTCAGCCCGCAGCTGGAGCAGTTGAAGAAGGAAGGTGAAGCTGGCCGTCGCAAGATCAGCCAGTACACCCGCTACGGCACCGTCATCCTTGCTCTTGTTCAGGCTATCGGCATGTCCGTTGGTCTGGCGGGGCAGGGCGTTGCGTTCACTGGTGACTTTGGCTTCCATTTCGTCGCGGTAACCACTTTTGTGGCTGGTGCGATGTTCATGATGTGGCTGGGTGAGCAGATTACTGAGCGTGGTGTTGGTAACGGTATCTCGATGTTGATTTTCGCAGGTATCGTCGCCGGTCTTCCGAGTGCAGTCGGGCAGTCTTTCGAGTCTGCACGTCAGGGTGATATCAATATCTTCGCCCTGGTTGCCATCGGTTTGCTGGCAGTAGCGATTATCGGTTTCGTGGTGTTCATTGAGCGTGGTCAGCGGCGTATCGCCGTTCATTACGCCAAGCGTCAGCAGGGCCGCAAGGTGTTTGCTGCGCAGACTAGCCACTTGCCGCTGAAAGTGAATATGGCCGGTGTTATTCCTGCTATCTTCGCGAGCAGCATTTTGCTGTTCCCGGCTTCGTTGGGTGCCTGGTTCGGTCAGTCTGAAGGTATGGGCTGGTTGCAGGACATCTCGCAGTCGATCGCTCCTGGTCAGCCGTTGAATATTCTGCTGTTTAGTGCAGGGATTATTTTCTTCTGCTTCTTCTATACGGCGTTGATGTTCAATCCGAAAGACGTAGCGGAAAACCTGAAGAAGTCCGGTGCCTTTATTCCGGGTATCCGTCCAGGTGAGCAGTCTGCGCGCTACATTGATGGCGTTTTGACTCGCTTGACCATGTTCGGTGCTCTATATATGACGGCCGTGTGCTTGCTGCCCCAGTTCCTGGTGGTTGCAGCAAACGTTCCGTTCTACCTTGGCGGGACCTCGTTGCTGATCGTCGTCGTGGTTGTGATGGACTTCATGTCCCAAGTACAATCGCACCTCGTTTCGCACCAGTACGAATCCCTGATGAAGAAAGCCAACCTGAAGGGCTACGGCAGCGGCATGCTGCGCTGAAGCACCCATAAGGTTCGAGGAGTTGGTGATGAAAGTTCGTGCATCGGTGAAAAAGCTGTGCCGTAACTGCAAAATTATTCGCCGCGAAGGTGTTGTTCGAGTAATTTGCAGCGCGGAACCGCGTCACAAACAGCGCCAAGGCTGAGTGTGATCCGCTTGAAGCCCGGCAGCTAGTGCGCTGCCGGGTTGATTATTTGTTATTACAGCGATATTATCTCGCGCCCTATTTCTTGGCTTCCGGGGCGTAGGTAGCTGTCAATTGGAGTCCCACTGAATGGCCCGTATTGCAGGCGTTAACATTCCAGATAACAAGCACACTGTTATCTCGCTGACCTACATCTATGGTGTTGGTCGCACTACTGCACAGAAAATTTGTGCAGTGACTGGGGTAAACCCAGCCGCAAAGATCAAGGATCTGAGCGACGAGCAGATTGAACAGCTGCGTGGCGAAGTGGCGAAGTTCACCACTGAAGGTGACCTGCGTCGCGAAATCAACATGAAAATCAAGCGTTTGATGGACCTCGGTTGCTATCGCGGTCTGCGTCATCGTCGTGGTCTTCCAGTACGCGGTCAGCGTACCAAGACTAACGCGCGTACCCGTAAAGGTCCGCGTAAGCCGATCCGCAAGTAATCGCCCCAGCGAATCGACAGGAAATTAATCATGGCAAAACCTGCTGCTCGTCCTCGTAAAAAAGTCAAAAAGACAGTGGTTGATGGCATCGCCCACATCCACGCGTCTTTTAACAACACCATCGTGACCATCACCGACCGTCAGGGTAATGCGCTTTCTTGGGCTACCTCCGGTGGTTCGGGTTTCCGCGGTTCTCGCAAGTCCACCCCGTTTGCTGCTCAAGTAGCTGCTGAACGTGCTGGTCAAGCTGCGCTGGAATATGGCCTGAAAAACCTCGACGTCAACGTCAAAGGTCCAGGTCCAGGTCGTGAGTCTGCTGTCCGTGCATTGAACGGCTGTGGCTATAAGATCGCCAGCATCACCGACGTGACGCCAATCCCGCACAACGGGTGCCGTCCGCCGAAGAAGCGCCGCGTGTAATCCAGGAGATTGTAAAGAATGGCTCGTTACATTGGTCCAAAATGCAAACTCGCTCGTCGCGAAGGCACCGATCTCTTCCTGAAGAGCGGCGTGCGCGCGATCGAATCGAAGTGCAACATTGAAGCAGCACCTGGTATCCACGGCCAACGCCGCGGTCGCCAGTCCGATTACGGCACCCAACTGCGTGAAAAGCAGAAGGTCCGTCGTATCTACGGCGTTCTCGAGCGTCAATTCAGCGGCTACTACAAAGAAGCTGCTGGCAAGAAAGGTGCAACCGGTGAAAACCTGCTGCAACTGCTCGAATGCCGTCTGGACAACGTTGTATACCGTATGGGCTTTGGTTCGACTCGTGCCGAATCCCGTCAGCTGGTATCGCACAAATCCGTCAGCGTAAACGGCCAAACCGTTAACGTCCCGTCTTACCAGGTTCGTGCTGGTGACGTGGTCGCGATTCGCGAGAAAGCAAAGAACCAACTTCGCATTGTCCAAGCTCTCGATCTGTGTGCCCAACGTGGCCGCGTAGAATGGGTAGAAGTAGACACTGAGAAGAAGTCGGGCGTTTTCAAGAACGTTCCTGCTCGCAGTGATCTGTCCGCCGACATCAACGAAAGCCTGATTGTCGAGCTCTACTCCAAGTAAGGGCTAGAAAATAGGTGCATCCATGCAGATTTCGGTAAATGAGTTCCTGACACCCCGCCACATTGATGTGCAGGTTGTCAGTCCAACCCGCGCCAAGATCACTCTCGAGCCTCTCGAGCGTGGTTTCGGCCACACCCTGGGCAACGCGCTGCGCCGCATCCTGTTGTCCTCAATGCCCGGCTGTGCAGTAGTCGAGGCCGAGATTGACGGTGTGCTCCACGAGTACAGCGCCATCGAAGGTGTACAGGAAGACGTAATTGAAATCCTGTTGAACCTTAAAGGTCTGGCTATCAAGCTGCACGGTCGTGACGAAGTTACGCTGACCTTGTCGAAGAAGGGTTCGGGGGTGGTTACCGCTGCCGATATTCAGCTGGATCATGATGTCGAGATCGTTAATCCCGATCACGTAATCGCTAACCTGGCGTCTAACGGCGCCCTGAACATGAAGCTCACTGTAGCTCGTGGTCGTGGTTATGAACCGGCCGACTCGCGTCAGAGCGATGAAGACGAAAGCCGCAGCATCGGTCGCTTGCAGCTTGACTCTTCGTTCAGCCCGGTTCGCCGTATCGCATACGTGGTGGAAAACGCCCGTGTCGAGCAGCGTACTAACCTGGACAAGCTGGTTATTGATCTGGAAACCAACGGTACCCTGGATCCTGAAGAGGCTATCCGTCGTGCTGCAACCATCCTGCAACAGCAGTTGGCTGCGTTCGTCGACCTCAAAGGTGACAGTGAGCCAGTGGTAATCGAGCAAGAAGACGAGATCGATCCGATCCTGCTTCGCCCGGTTGACGATCTGGAACTGACTGTACGTTCGGCTAACTGCCTTAAGGCGGAAAACATTTACTACATCGGCGACCTGATTCAGCGCACCGAAGTAGAACTGTTGAAGACTCCGAACCTGGGCAAGAAATCCTTGACTGAAATCAAGGACGTTCTGGCCTCCCGCGGTCTGTCCCTCGGCATGCGCCTCGACAACTGGCCGCCTGCAAGTCTTAAGAAGGACGACAAGGCGACTGCCTGATCGTCGTAATCACCGAACGTGAGTTTGGTAAGGAATGAACCATGCGTCATCGTAAAAGTGGTCGTCACCTGAGCCGTACCAGCTCGCACCGCAAGGCCATGTTTCAAAACATGGCGGTGTCGCTGTTCGAGCACGAGCTGATCAAAACTACACTGCCGAAAGCCAAAGAACTGCGTCGCGTTGCTGAGCCGCTGATCACTTTGGCCAAGACAGACAGCCTGGCTAACCGCCGTCTGGCCTTCGACCGTACTCGTTCGAAAGCCATCGTTGGTAAGCTCTTCAACGACCTGGGCAAGCGTTACGCTACCCGTGAGGGTGGCTACCTGCGCATCCTCAAGTGCGGTTTCCGCGCTGGTGACAACGCGCCTATGGCGTACGTTGAGCTGATCGATCGTCCAGTTGGCGGTGAAGCTGTATCCGCTGAGTAAGACGTCAGTCTGTAACGAAGAACCGGGCCTAGTGCCCGGTTTTTTGTGGCCGTCATATTAGATAATTTCTATCGATAGACATTATTTAATGAATTTGATGGTGTCATGTCGATGGCCAATACTCCCTCTCAGCCGATTAGCCGGCAGTTCAAAGACTGACAGAGGGAAGATTGAGCATGAGCCAGAATAAAACGCTTACTACAGCCAGTGGCGCTCCTGTCGCCGATAACCAGAATTCCCGTTCCGCCGGCCCACGAGGCCCGCTGCTGCTCGACGATTTTCACCTGATCGAGAAGCTTGCCCACTTCAATCGCGAAAACATCCCCGAACGCCGTGTCCACGCCAAAGGTTCGGGTGCTTACGGTACATTCACTGTGACCCGCGATATCACTCAATACACCAGCGCCAAGCTGTTCGAATCTGTCGGCAAGCAAACCCCGACCTTCCTGCGCTTCTCTACCGTAGGCGGTGAGCGCGGTTCGGCTGACACCGAGCGTGATCCGCGTGGTTTTGCCTTGAAGTTCTATACCGAAGAAGGCAATTGGGACATTGTTGGCAACAACACTCCAGTGTTCTTCATCCGTGACCCGCTGAAATTCCCTGATTTTATCCACACCCAAAAACGTCTGCCGCAAAGCAATCTGAAAAGCGCGCAGATGATGTGGGATTTCTGGTCGCATTCGCCTGAGGCGCTGCACCAGGTCACCATCCTGTTCTCGGATCGCGGGATCCCGGACGGCTACCGTCATATGCACGGATTTGGCAGTCACACCTACAGCCTGATCAGCGCCAGGGGCGAGCGGCATTGGGTCAAGTGGCACTACAAAACCAGGCAGGGCATCAAGAACCTGGCGCCGGCAGAAGCCGCACGTCTGGCCGGTACCGATCCGGACTACGCCCAGCGCGACCTGTTCGGCGCAATCGAGCGCGGTGACTTCCCGAAATGGCGCGTGTGTATCCAGATCATGACCGAGGCCCAAGCCGCGGCGCACTACGAGAACCCGTTTGACGTGACCAAGACCTGGTCGCAGAAAGAGTTTCCGCTGATCGAAGTGGGCGAGCTGGAACTGAACCGCAACCCGCAGAACTACTTCGCTGAAGTCGAGCAGGCGGCCTTTGGTCCTGGCAATATGGTGCCGGGTGTTGGTCTGTCACCGGACCGCATGCTGCAAGGTCGCGTGTTTGCCTACGCTGATGCCCACCGCTACCGTGTCGGCACCAATCACCAGCAATTGCCGGTGAATGCCCCGCGCAGTCAGGTCAACAGCTACCAGCGCGATGGTTCCATGGCGTTTGGCAGCAATGGCGGTGCAGCGCCGAACTACGAGCCGAACAGCTACGCGCAATCACCGAAACAGGCACCGCGCTACGCGGAACCTGCTTTGGCCTTGAGCGGTGCTGCTGATCGTTACGATCATCGCGAAGATACTGACTACTACAGCCACGCAGGTGCACTGTTCCGGCTGATGAGTGATGAGCAGAAAACCCTGCTCGTCAACAACATCGCTGGCGCGATGGCCGGGGTTTCCGGCGACGTCGTTGACCGTCAGTTGCAGCATTTCTTCAAGGCCGATCCGGCGTATGGAGAAGCAATCGCAAAGGTGTTGGGCGTACAGCTTAACTAAGTCTAAACAAGAAGCAGAACCGCCCTCATTTGGGCGGTTTTAGCGTTATTTAAACTGATTTTCTCAGAATATCTTCGCTTTTATCGCGTCGGGCGAGTGACCTTCCGGTCAGCTTGGTTCAAACTACAGACTTTCAAGCAGGGAGATGTAGGGCGATGCAAGGCCACCCAGACGTAATCGATTACCTCAACACGTTGCTGACCGGCGAATTGGCGGCGCGTGATCAATATTTCATCCATTCGCGGATGTATGAGGACTGGGGCTTCACCGAGCTCTACGAGCGCATCAATCACGAGATGGAAGAAGAGACCCAGCACGCTGATGCCTTGATGCGTCGGATCCTGATGCTCGAAGGCACGCCGCGCATGCGTGCGGATGATCTGGACGTCGGCACCACGGTGCCTGACATGCTAGCCGCCGACCTGCGTCTGGAATACAAGGTACGTGCTGCGCTGTGCAAGGGCATCGAGCTCTGCGAACTGCACAAGGACTACGTCACTCGCGAGATTTTGCGCATTCAGTTGGCCGACACCGAAGAAGATCACACCTACTGGCTTGAGAAACAGTTGGGCCTGATCAAACTGGTGGGTCTGGAGAATTACCTGCAATCGCAGTTCTGAATCTGGCCGGTGCTTCGCAACGGATCGCGAGCAATCGAGCGTCGACCGACTGCTCCTACAAGAGCGAGCTTGCTCGCGATAGCGGCCTGACAGATACAAAAAAGCCCCTGTCACCGATCAAGTGACAGGGGCTTTTTCATTGGGCTCAGGCTCTGTCGCGTTCCAGCAGCGGCTTCAGGTAGTAGCCGGTGTAGGACTGTTCCATCTGCGCCACTTCCTCGGGGGTGCCGACAGCAATGATCTGTCCACCTTTGGAGCCACCTTCAGGCCCCAGGTCCACCAGCCAGTCGGCAGTCTTGATCACGTCCAGGTTGTGTTCGATCACCACCACGGTGTTGCCGTGGTCGCGCAGACGATGCAGTACATCGAGTAGTTGCTGGATATCGGCGAAGTGCAGACCGGTGGTCGGCTCGTCGAGGATATACAGGGTTTTGCCGGTATCGCGCTTGGACAATTCGCGGGACAGCTTGACCCGCTGCGCCTCGCCACCGGACAGGGTGGTTGCCGATTGCCCCAGCTTGATATACGAAAGACCCACGTCCATCAGCGTTTGCAGCTTGCGCGCCAGCGCCGGAACCGCATCGAAGAACACGCGTGCTTCTTCGATGGTCATTTCCAGCGTTTCGTGGATGCTCTTGCCCTTGTACTTGATCTCAAGGGTTTCGCGGTTGTAACGCTTGCTCTTGCAGACGTCACACGGCACGTAGATGTCCGGCAGAAAGTGCATCTCCACCTTGATCAGACCATCGCCCTGACAGGCCTCGCAACGCCCGCCCTTCACGTTGAAGGAGAAGCGCCCGGGACCGTAGCCACGTGAGCGCGATTCCGGTACGCCAGCAAACAACTCACGAATCGGCGTGAACAACCCGGTATAGGTCGCCGGGTTCGAGCGCGGCGTTCGGCCGATCGGGCTTTGGTCGATATCCACCACTTTGTCCAGATGCTGCAGGCCGTCGATGCTGTCGTGAGCCGACGCCTCAAGGGTAGTTGCACCATTGAGTGCCGTGGCGCTGAGCGGAAACAGCGTATTGTTGATCAGCGTCGATTTTCCCGAGCCGGATACGCCGGTGACACAGGTCAGCAGGCCGATCGGGATATCCAGATCAACATCGCGCAGGTTGTTGCCACGAGCGCCCTTGAGCGACAGCGAGAGCTTCTTGTTGCGCGGGGTACGGTTGGCTGGAACTTTGATCTTCACTCGGCCGGACAGGTACTTGCCGGTCAGCGAGTCAGGGTGGGCCATGACTTCGGCCGGTGTACCTTCGGCGACGATATGCCCGCCATGCACGCCAGCGCCGGGGCCGATGTCCACGACGTAGTCGGCCAGGCGAATCGCGTCTTCGTCGTGCTCGACCACGATCACCGTGTTGCCGATATCCCGCAGATGTTTCAGGGTGCCGAGCAGTCGATCGTTATCGCGCTGATGCAAACCAATCGACGGTTCATCGAGAATGTACAGCACCCCGACCAGGCCGGCACCGATCTGGCTGGCCAGGCGAATACGCTGGGCCTCACCGCCGGACAAGGTGTCGGCACTGCGATCGAGGGACAGATAGTCGAGACCGACGTTGACCAGGAACTGCAAGCGCTCGCGGATTTCCTTGAGAATCTTGTCGGCAATTTCGCCACGTCGCCCGGTCAGTTTCAGTACACCAAAATATTCGCACGCATCGCCAATCGGCAGATTGGTCACTGCCGGCAGGGTCTTCTCGCCAACCCACACATGACGCGCCTCGCGACGCAGTCGGGTGCCGCGGCAGTCCGGGCACGGTTGGGTGCTGAGGAACCTGGCCAGCTCTTCTCGCACGGAGGCCGACTCGGTTTCACGGTAGCGACGATCCAGGTTCGGCACGATGCCTTCGAACGGGTGCGAGCGTTTGACGATATCGCCACGGTCATTCAGGTACTTGAAATCGACGTTCTGTGAACCGCTGCCATGCAGGATGACTTTCTGCTGATCCGCCGGTAGTTCATTGAACGGCACTTCCAGGCTGAACTTGTAGTGCGAGGCCAGGGAACCGAGCATCTGGAAGTAATAAACGTTACGCCGGTCCCAGCCGCGAATCGCGCCCTCGGCCAGCGTCAACTCGCCATTGACCAGTCGCTTGATATCGAAGAACTGCTTCACCCCCAAACCATCACAGGTCGGGCAGGCGCCTGCTGGATTGTTGAAGGAGAACAGCTTGGGTTCGAGTTCGCTGATGGCGTGGCCGCAGATCGGGCAGGCGAAGCGCGCGGAGAAGATGATTTCTTCGCCCGGCTCATCGTCCATGGGTGCGACCAGGGCAATACCGTCGGCGAGTTTCAGGGCGGTTTCGAACGATTCAGCCAGACGCTGCTGCAGATCGGGGCGAACCTTGAAGCGGTCGACCACCACGTCGATCGAATGCTTCTTCTGTTTATCGAGTTTGGGCAGTTCATCCAGCTCGCAGAGCCTGCCGTTGACCCGGGCGCGCACGAAGCCTTGGGCCCGCAGCTCTTCGAACACCGACAGATGCTCGCCTTTGCGCTCGCGAATCACTGGCGCCAGCAACATCAATTTGCTGCCTTCGGGCTGTGCCAGGACCAGGTCGACCATCTGGCTGACGGTCTGCGCCTCCAGCGGGATGTCGTGGTCCGGGCAGCGTGGAATACCGACGCGGGCGTAAAGCAGGCGCAGGTAGTCGTAGATTTCGGTGATGGTGCCGACGGTCGAGCGCGGGTTGTGCGAGGTCGACTTTTGTTCGATGGAGATCGCCGGTGACAGACCTTCAATGGTGTCGACGTCGGGCTTTTCCATCATCGACAGAAACTGCCGGGCGTAGGCCGACAGCGACTCGACATAGCGGCGTTGTCCCTCGGCATACAGCGTGTCGAAAGCCAGGGACGATTTGCCGGATCCGGACAGGCCGGTGATGACGATCAGTTTGTCCCGTGGCAGGGTCAGGTCGATATTCTTCAGGTTGTGGGTTCGGGCCCCACGTATCAGGATCTTGTCCAAAAGTGGCCTCGCTCGGCGGGCGTCGAAAACGTAGCAGTATACGGCCAAATACTGGATGGATGCACACTATCAAATGAGGGCATCGCAGCTTCCTATGATAGCGGCGCGGAGCAAGCTCGCGACAAAGCGTCGCCATGTACCCTCTCAATCGATGGGACTGGTAGAATCGCCGCCGGTTCACATGAGGTTTATCCATGCACGATCCCCACAGCGAACGCATGAGTGGCAGCGAGACCCGCGCAGCAAGCGGTCTGGCCCTGGTGTTCGCCTTCCGTATGCTTGGCATGTTCATGGTGTTGCCGGTACTGGCGACCTATGGAATGGATCTGGCAGGAGCGACCCCGGCCCTCATCGGGCTGGCGATAGGCGCTTACGGCTTGACCCAGGCACTCTTTCAGATTCCGTTCGGATTCATTTCCGACCGCATTGGTCGGCGCCCGGTGATTTATCTCGGGCTGATCGTCTTTGCTCTCGGCAGTATGCTGGCGGCCAATGCCGATTCGATCTGGGGCGTGATCGCCGGACGAATCCTGCAAGGCGCCGGGGCGATTTCCGCGGCGGTCATGGCTTTGTTGTCAGACCTGACCCGCGAACAGCACCGCACCAAAGCCATGGCCATGATCGGCATGACGATTGGCCTGTCGTTCGCGGTCGCCATGGTGGTCGGACCGTTGCTGACCCGCGCATTCGGTTTGTCGGGGCTGTTTCTGGCCACCGGCGCGATGGCGCTGATAGGCATTGCGATCGTCATGTTCATGGTGCCGCGCGCAACCGGGCCGTTGCAGCACCGCGAATCGGGTGTGGCCCGTCAGGCCTTGGGGCCGACCTTGCGCCATCCCGACCTGCTGCGCCTGGATCTGGGGATTTTTGTGTTGCACGCGATGTTGATGTCCAGCTTCGTCGCCTTGCCGCTGGCCCTGGTGGAAAAGGCCGGGTTGCCTAAAGAAGAGCATTGGTGGGTCTACCTGACGGCGTTGTTGATTTCCTTCTTCGCGATGATCCCGTTCATCATCTATGGCGAGAAGAAACGCAAAATGAAACGAGTTTTACTCGGTGCCGTCGGTACGCTGATGCTCACTGAGCTATTCTTCTGGCAGTTCGGCGACAGCTTGCGGGCTCTGGTGATGGGGACGGTGGTGTTTTTCACCGCGTTCAATCTGCTGGAAGCCTCCTTGCCATCGCTGATCAGCAAGGTTTCACCGGCGGGTGGCAAGGGCACGGCCATGGGGGTTTATTCCACCAGCCAGTTTCTCGGGTCGGCGGCGGGCGGGATTCTCGGCGGCTGGTTGTTCCAGCACGGCGGTCTGTCGGTTGTGTTCCTGGGATGTGCCGGGCTGGCTGCACTTTGGTTGGTCTTTGCTGTTACCATGCGCGAACCACCTTACGTTACGAGTCTGCGCTTGCCGTTATCCCCTGAAGCCATCCGCGAATCAGGTTTGACCGAGCGTTTAAAGGCCGTTGTTGGGGTAACAGATGCAGTGGTGGTGGCCGAAGAGGCCGCCATTTATATCAAATTGGACACCGAACTATTGGATCGTACGACCCTCGAGCGCCTGGTCAACAACCCGGCGCCGGCAACGTGCGAAGCCTAGGAGAACGTTATGGCCCGTGGGGTTAACAAAGTCATATTGGTCGGCACTTGCGGCCAGGATCCCGAAGTTCGCTACTTGCCTAACGGTAACGCCGTGACCAACCTGAGTCTGGCGACCAGCGAACAGTGGACCGACAAGCAAACCGGTCAGAAGGTCGAGAAGACCGAATGGCACCGTGTGTCGATGTTCGGCAAAGTGGCCGAAATTGCCGGCGAATACCTGCGTAAAGGTTCGCAGGTCTACATTGAAGGCAAACTGCAGACCCGCGAGTGGGAAAAAGACGGTATCAAGCGTTACACCACTGAAATCGTGGTCGACATGCAAGGCACCATGCAACTGCTGGGCGGCCGTCCGCAACAGGGTGACCAACAAGGCGGGGGCAATAACTACCAGCAGTCCGCCCCGGCTCCACGCCAACAAGCTCCGCGTCCACAGCAGTCGGCACCGCAACAGTCGCGCCCGGCCCCACAGCAGGCAGCTGCGCAGCCAGCTCCGGATTTCGATAGCTTTGATGACGATATCCCGTTCTAGGGAGTCGTAGAGACTTTTCAAAATCGTAAACATTAGAAGCGAAGCCATTGATCTGGCTTCGCTTTTTTGTTGGCGCTGTTAACTGGATAAAGTGGTCACATTGGCCCGCACCGAGTGCAGTTTCTTGTAGCTATCGATCAACCGCAGGTGCCTGTCGAGCCCCTCCAGTTTCATGCTGGTTGGTGTCAAGCCATGGAAGCGCACGCCGCCGTCCACGGACCCGATCGCTGCGTCCATCCGCTCGTTGCCAAACATCCGGCGGAAGTTGGCCTCGTAGTCTTCCAGTTCCAGATCCTCGTCCAGCTTCATCTCCAGCACCACATTCACGGCCTGGTAAAACAAACCGCGCTCGACCGTGTTGTCGTTGTACTGCAGGAAGGTTTCCACCGCTTCTTTAGCCTCGTCATATTGCTGCAGGGCGAGATAAATCAGCAGCTTCAACTCCAGGATCGTCAGCTGACCCCAAGCGGTATTGTCGTCAAATTCGATGCCGATCAAGGTGGTGATATCGGTGTAATCGTCCAGCTCACTTTCTACCAGACGCTCAACCAGCGCTTGCAGGTCGGTATCGTCCAATCGATGCAAGTTCAGGATATCGGTACGGAAGAAAAGCGCTTTGTTGGTGTTATCCCAGATCAGATCGTCTACCGGATAAATTTCCGAATAGTCCGGCACCAGAATGCGGCAGGCCTTTGCGCCGATATGCTCATACACCGCCATGTACACTTCTTTGCCCATGTCTTCGAGAATGCCGAACAACGTTGCGGCTTCCTCGGTATTCGAGTTTTCACCCTGGCCAGAGAAGTCCCACTCAACGAATTCGTAATCCGACCTGGCACTGAAGAAGCGCCACGACACCACGCCGCTGGAATCGATGAAGTGCTCGACGAAGTTATTCGGCTCCGTTACTGCGTGACCTTCAAAAGTCGGCTGTGGCAGATCGTTGAGGCCTTCGAAACTGCGGCCCTGCAGCAATTCCGTCAAGCTGCGTTCCAGCGCTACTTCCAGGCTAGGGTGCGCACCGAACGAGGCAAACACACCGCCGGTACGCGGGTTCATCAGGGTGACGCACATCACCGGGAATTCGCCGCCCAGGGACGCATCTTTAACCAGTACGGGGAAGCCCTGCTCTTCCAGCGCCTGGATACCGGCCTGAATCCCGGGGTATTTCGCCAGCACTTCGGCCGGCACATCCGGCAGTGCAAATTCACCTTCGATGATTTCGCGTTTTACCGCGCGTTCGAAGATCTCCGACAGGCACTGCACCTGGGCTTCGGCCAGCGTGTTACCGGCACTCATGCCGTTGCTGAGGAACAGGTTTTCGATCAGGTTGGACGGGAAATACACCACCTCACCGTCCGACTGGCGCACGTACGGCAGCGAGCAGATTCCGCGCTCTTCATTGCCGGAGTTGGTATCGATCAGATGGGAGCCACGCAGCTCGCCGTCACGGTTGTAAATCTTCAGGCAGTATTCGTCGAGAATTTCAGTCGGCAGCGCATCCTTGCGGCCAGGCTTGAACCAGCGTTCATCCGGATAATGCACAAACGGCGCGTTGGCGATGCCTTCGCCCCAGAACTGGTCGTTGTAGAAAAAATTACAGTTCAGACGCTCGATAAACTCGCCCAGCGCCGACGCCAACGCGCCTTCTTTGGTCGCGCCCTTGCCATTGGTGAAACACATCGGCGAGTGCGCATCGCGGATGTGCAGTGACCACACATTGGGAACAATATTGCGCCACGAAGCGATTTCAATCTTCATGCCCAGGTCCGCCAGAATGGCTGACATATTGGCGATGGTCTGCTCCAACGGCAGGTCCTTGCCCGCGATATAGGTGCCGGCCTCTGACGTCGCCTCTGAATTAGAAGCAGGCATCAGCAACGCCTGGGCATCGGCGTCAAGGTTTTCCACCTCTTCGATCACAAACTCAGGCCCGGCTTGCACCACTTTTTTCACGGTGCAACGGTCGATGGAGCGCAGAATGCCCTGGCGGTCCTTGTCGCAGATATCCGCTGGCAACTCGACCTGAATCTTGAAAATCTGGTTGTAGCGGTTTTCCGGATCAACAATGTTGTTCTGCGACAGGCGGATGTTATCGGTGGGAATACTGCGAGTGTCGCAGTACAACTTCACGAAATAAGCCGCACACAAAGCCGATGAGGCCAGAAAGTAATCGAACGGACCAGGTGCCGAGCCATCGCCCTTATAGCGGATAGGTTGATCGGCCACCACCGTGAAGTCATCGAACTTTGCTTCAAGCCGAAGGTTGTCGAGAAAGTTGACCTTGATTTCCATGGGGGATTACCAGAATAACGGGCTAGACGAATTGGCCGCCATTATCCGGCTTTTCAGTCGTAAGTCTTGTGGTTGTCTAGTCCTGAACCTGGTTTACAGCTGTTTCCAGCCTGACGCCCGATGTACGGCACCGGGCCTTTTTTATGAGCGATGAATGGCTCAGTCGAGTATCAGATGCGGCAAAAACCGGCTCGAATCCTTGGTGATCAAGCTGTTGTCTTCACGCACACCGATTCCAGCCGCCTGATCGCCGATCACCCAGGACCCGACCAGCGTGTAGCTATCGCCGAACTGCGGCAACGGCGCGAATTCTTGAAGGATATAAGGCGCGTCCGTGTAGGGCCCGTCTTCTTTTACGATCAGACCGTCGGCGGTTTGCAGCTCGATGTTGGCGCCTTCTCGGGAAAAGAACGGCTTGCGCACCCAACCCTTGGGTACCGCTTTGCCCGGGTCGGCATCCAGGTGCGCCGCAAGCAGGTTCGGGTGACCTTTGTTGAACTCCCAAAGCAGCGGCAGGATGCCCTTGTTGGAAATGATCGACTTCCAGGCCGGTTCGAAAAACTGTGTGTCGCTCTGGGCAATCGCCACGCCGAAGGGTTCGTGGAACATGAATTCCCAGGCGTGTAGCTTGAACAGGTGAGGAATCCAGCGTTCCTCGAGATCGACGAAACGTCCCTCGCTGTTGAGGCCGATGTCCTCGATATCGATGTGCCGTGATTCGATGCCGACCTTTTCCGCGATCAGGCGCAAGTAGTCGGTCGTGCCCTTGTCTTCGACCGAGTCTTTCATCGAGGCGAAATAAAAGGGCTGTTTGAGCTGTAGCTGAGCAAAAGCCTGATGCAGCCTGGTGTCGATGCTGTTGAACTGGTCGGCATGCCCGGGCAGCATGCCGCGCTCAATGCATTGCTCCAGCCAGCCCCACTGAAACGCCGCGGCCTCATACAGGCTGGTGGGCGTGTCGTAGTTGAGTTCCAGCAACTTGGCGGGTTCGCTGCCGTTGTAGGAAAAGTCCATGCGTCCGTAAAGGTGCGGATGGCCTTCGAGCCATGAAGTGCGAATCATGTCGAAGAACGGCGCGGGAATGCTCAAGCGCTGCAGCAGTTCTTCGCTCTGAACCACCCGGGCCACCAGGTCCATGCACATCTCATGAATTTCGGTGGTCGGATCTTCGAGATCGTTCTCGATCTGCTTGAGCGTGAACTGGTAATACGCGCTCTCGTCCCAATAGGGTTCGTCGTCGATGGTATGGAACAGAAAGCCAAGACTTTCGGCCGTCTGTTTCCAGTCATGACGCTCTGCGCAGAGGATCTTCTTCATGGCGCTCGTTCCTTAACTGCTCGATCGGCCAGAGCTGCTCGAACCGCCCCAGCCGCTGCGTGCGCTGGCCTGACTGCCGAAACCGCCACGGGAGGTGGACGATGTAACCTTGCTGCTCGGCTTGGTGGTTGAGGTGCTGTAGCCCGTGCCGTACTTCGCCTGATTGGACTTGGTAAAGGTCGAGCCCGAGGCAATTCGTTGATTGAGCGTTGAGGATGAGAAGCCACCGCGCGAATCACGATGGCGATAGACCGGCTCGGAGAAGTAGCTCGAGCGGTTACTGCTCAGCATGTTGCCGATCAGCAGCCCTGTCAGCAGGCTGCTGCCGGAGAACCCCGAGCCTCCAGCGTTTGCTTCCGAGGCCGGCAATTGCGCCTTGGCAGCGTCCACCTGGGATTGCGTGACCTGGCCATCGGCGGTCAGTTCGAACCCGCCAAGCTTGGGAATGAACTTGCCGGCGGAATCCTGCTGGCACCAGTCGGCGACAAAGTCGGCGTCGCAATCGGCCTGGCTGTCGTATACCGGCGCGATGCGTCGGTGCTCAGCCATGGCCGTCATGTAGGCGTCAGAGCAGACGTCCACCGGGAGCTTCTCATCGGCGCACTGCTGTACGGACTGGAAGTTGTACTTTTTCTGCAACGGGTAGGTTTTTTCCGCCGGTTCACAGCCTGATATCGCCATGGCGACTGACGCCGCCAGAGAGAGCTGAACGTACTTGCTTCGTTTCATCGAGGGCTCCGTAGCGCGATCAGTTCGGGGATGGGGTCATGCACGCGGCGTTCAACATGCCGACGCTGATGGCCACCGCGGCCACGTAGATGCCTGCAGCAATTTCACCTTTGCGGATGCGTTCGGGGGCGCCTTTGAGCACCAGGCTGGTCAGCAGGAATGCCAACAGTTGAACAACCGCTGCAATCAACGCCCAGACCACGAAGTCCAGAATGCTGACCGAATAGGCAATCACGTTACTGGCCGGAATGGCGAAACCGATGATGGCGCCCGCCAGGGCAATCGCTGCCGCGACGTTGCCGGAGCGGATCAGCTCGAACTCTTTGTGCGGAGTGATTCGGGTGTAGACGAACTGGAACAAGGCGAACAGCAGGGCGGCACCGAGGAGGTACGAAACAAACCCAAGCACGGCGGCTTTGTTCAGCGAAGTGGAGAGCGCTTCAAGCATGGACGTTTTCCTTTTTAAAGAGTGTTCAGGTCGGTTGTGTACAGCGAAATACCCAGCGAAGTGCTCAAACTGATGCTGCCATCAGCGTCTTCTTCGACGGAAAACAGCAGGAATTCCCGCCGGTCGGTCAGGCCGGTTTCGCGGGCGTACAGCATCGAGCGGTGCTCAATGGTGTAGGACTCATCCGGATTGCTGACGCGTTCGCTGAGGGATACCAACTCCGTTTGTCCTTCCTCGGTGCCCCACTCGCGGGTGTATTCGACACCTTCGTGGTTGTAGGTCGGTAGCCCGATCAGGCTGTTCGGACCCGCCAGCCGACGAAGCTCGGCTTCACTGTTGATGGTCACGTAGCTGAGGTAATTGAACAGAATCACCGACTCGACCTGGCCGGCGATGTCGCCGGTGGTATGCACTTGCAGCCAGTAGTCTTCGTCGTTCATGTAATAGCGTGACAACCAGTTCGACTGCCCGAGATCGACGTTACCAACGCTCCAGATCTGCTGGGAGCCAGGAATGCTCACGGCGGTTTTTTCGTCGAGCAGCAGCTTCAGGGTGGCGTCGAACATCACGGCCTTGCCCTGCGCCAGGCCGAGCGGACCGGTGAGCGGCACACTGGCGTTGGCTTTCGGGGCCTCAAGCCCCATCAGCTGTTTAAACCATCCCATTGGTGATTTCCTTGAGGCGGGTGGACGCGATGTAGAAGAGTTCGCCGCCCTGAATGCGAGTGGCGCCGGGCGGATTGATCGAAGGTTGTCGGGCGCCCTTGGCGCGATAGCCGATGAGGGTGGCGTTGTGGCGTTCTTTCATCTGCGCGTACAGATCGCCGAACGTTGCCTCGTAGGTCTCGGGCAGCTTCATCAGGTATTGGGTTGCGCCTTGGCCCACGCACAGCAATTCGTTGATGACCACTGACGAGCCGGGATCCTGAGAGGCGCGCACCAGCATCTCGATGGCCATGCTCGAGGTGCATTCCAGGTTGGGGGCGTAGGAGCTGGCGAGGGCGGCGATTTCGCTTTCATTGAAGTGGGCGACCACATGCCCGGCAGGGTTCAGTTGATTGACCGCCAGCACGGTGGCCAGGGTCAGATCGTCCGAATGGGTTCGCACCAGGACGCGCTCGGCGCCAGGCACGCCGGCGCGCAGTAAAAGCGCGGCGGCGGACAGGCTTTCGCCTTTGATAAATGCCGCTTTGCCCGGCATGGGGTTTTCTTCAAGGTCGCAATCGCAAATGACGATCAGGTTGTCGCTGGAGGTTTCGTCCTGAAGCAATAATTCAATGACCCGCTCGCTGGACGAGCCTTCCCAGCCGATTAGAACCGTATGGCCGACCTTGCCGGTGAAATCGCCTTTGCCCTTCATGCCTTTTCTCCATACATCGATGACGCTGCTGGTGGTTTTGCCGATGACTGCCGTCAGCAGCGCAATGCCCCCGAGCATGACCCAGGTAGCCACGAAAATTCGTCCCGCCGATGTCTGTGGCGCGAGATCGCCATAGCCGACGGTCAGCGTGGTGGTGAGGTAGAAGTAGATAAACGTGGCGGGGGGCGTGAGGTGTTGTTCGCCCAGCAATACCAGGCCCAGATAGGCCGTGACGATGTGTATGCCCAAGGCAATGGCCAGGCCCGCCCAGCCAAATTTATGGAAAAAGGACGACGCGTATGCGCGCAATAAAAGAAAAATCGACATTTCGTCCCTGGCTCCTTGGGTTGACTCAATCCTGGCGAAGTAACCGCCCCGGATCTGAAAGCTCAAATGCGTTTACCGGACGGCATTAAACCTGCTGCGCGGCGCAGATAGAAGTACCTTCGCTGCAATAAATCCGGCGAATGCACCAAAGATATGTCCTTCGAATGAAGTGCCGTGACGGGGAAGGAAGCCAAAGATCAATCCGCTATAGAGCAGGACCACGACGCTGGCGGCGATCAGATTGCCCCAGCTTTTCTGGAACCAGGCGCGCCACAGGATATATGCCCACAGCCCGAACACCCAGGCGCTGGCGCCAATGTGCGAGCCGGGAAAGCCGAACAGCCAGACAAGCGAACCACCCAGCAGAATGATAATCGCGCTGACGGTAATGAACCGGTTGAGCCCTTCGACGATGACCAGCGTGCCCAGCATCAGAAAGGGAATCAGGTTTGCGCCCAGATGGGCAAAGGAGCCATGCAAGAAAGGCGAGGTGATGATGCCTGTCAGGCCGTGGAGTGTTCTCGGAACCAGGCCGAATGCAACGAGGTGGTTGCCGGTCGCAGCATTCAGCAGCTGCACCGCAACCATGAAGATGGCCAGGCCGGCGATTATCTTGAAGCCCTTCAGGGTATCCATTCTTGCCCTCGACTCGGCAGCCGGTAAGTTAAGCCGCAGAACCTGTGGGAGCGTGGCTTGCCCGCGAAGAACGATGACGCGTAATGCCTGAAAAACCGCGGTGTTTTCTTCGCGGGCAAGTCGGATCGCCGCACCGCCGCTCCCACAAGATATCGTCGTGTTACCTGGTGGTTACTCGGCCGATTTTTTCTTCAGGCGGTCCAGGATCGCGCTGGCGCTGCCCTGGTCCGGGGTAATGCCGGCCTCGCGCAGCTTGCGCTCCAGGTCGGTGCCGGTCGATGCGTCGGCCAACTCATCGTGGGCTTCCAGCTCGGCAGCGCGTTGCTGCTGCTTGGCCTGGAGGCGATTCAGGGTGCCGACAGCCGTTTCCAGCTTGCCGTTGGCGCCGCCACTGGCGATCGAGGCGCTGACCTGGGCTTTTTGTACGCTCTCCCGGGCCTTGGCCATATCCACTTGTTGGCGCAGGCTTTTGATGCGGCTTTCGGCTTTGCTGATGTCTTTACGCATTTTCTCTGCGTAAGCGCCGAATTCGCTGCTCTGCTTTTGCTCGGCATCGAGTTCGTTGGTCAGGGTCGAAATGGCTTCGGCCACTTCCAGCGCCAGATCTTCACGGTTGGCCTGGATCGCGGCCATGGCCTTGGACTCCAGGTCCTTGATCTTGGCGTTGTACTCGCCCACGCGATCGGTCGAGAGTTTGTGCTTGGCCATAATGGTGACCAGCTCACGCTTGGCGTTGGCCAAGGCGCCGTCGGCGTCGCGGATTTCCTGATCGAGGATGCGCAGGGCCTGTTGGTCGGCGATGGCTTCGCCGACTTCGCTGGCGCCGCCGCGCAGCGCGGTGAACAATTTGCTCCAGATGGACTGAGTCATTGGATATTTCCTGTTCCCGAAAAATTAAATGAAGAAGCGTTCAAAGGCTTCGCTGGCGCGCTGGACGTTGTCGACGAGGATTTTGACCTCGGTGACGACGTTGGTCAGGCTGGAGTCGGAGCTCAGTGCGCCGAACATGTTGTAGACGGTCTGCCCGTTCGGCATGGATTCGATGCCAATCGAGGACAGCGGGAACATTTCCCGGCTGCGCAGTACGGCATCATTGAATGCCTGCACGTCGTTGATCGATTCGAGGTCGACCAGGACGGTGTCGACAATGATCTGTTCGCCAACGACCGCGATGTAAATCGGCAAGCCACCGAAATCGTTCATTTCCAGCTTGATGCTGGGTTCCGAGCCCTGGACGAGGGACAGGGTGATGTCGTTCGAGACCACGTCATCAAGGGCCTGAAGGGCGCTGAAGAGGCGATCGATGTTCCAGTTGTTACCTGCGCTCATGTAATCCTCCGACATGAATGAGCCAGCCAGAATCGGTTGGCGTAGCTGTTTCTCCATCTGCTTGAGCAGGCTTCGGTTTTCGGGAAGCACCCAAGTCTCGTGTTTCACATAACCGGCGGCAGCCAGGCCCGCGCGCATCTGCTTCATATAAAAGCTGGATGGTTTTTTCGCGGACGGTTTCGAGCGCTCTCCCTTTTGGCTCTCTGATGCAGTAACGGGCTCGGCGGGCGAACCTGATGGAGAGCGGTTTTTCATGCAGTGACTCCGTTGTAAAAAAATCTCACGCGTGAGAAACACTACAGGTAATTTTTACAATCATCAATAGCTCACGCGTGAGCTGCACCGCGACAGGAAAAATGGCCCGCAGCGCTAAAACGCGGTGGGCCATCGGGTCGGATCAGCCTTTGGCAAACGCCTTCATGTTGGCAGCCAGGAAATCGTTGGTGGACACCACGCTTGCATAGGCAAAGCCCAGTGCCGACATGAAGGCGGCATGCACGTAGGCGGCCGGAACGGTAAGGCCATTGAACTCAAGATCACGAGTGGCACAGGCGTCGTGGATCACCATGACCTTGTAGCCAAGGTCGGCCGCGGCTCGAGTAATGCCATCGACGCACATGTGGCTCATGTTGCCGACGATCACCAGGTTCTCGATGTCCTGCTGGTCGAGGATTGACTGTAGTTCGGTTTCGCGGAACGAGTTGACGAAGTGTTTGAGCACCACCGGCTCGTCGGCGCGGTTGATGACTTTAGGGTGCAGGTACGCGCCTTCAGAGCCAGGGGTGAAGAACGGCGCTGCGTCGCAGGTGAATTCATGGCGGATGTGCACCACCGCGTCACCGGCATCGCGAAAGGCCTGAATCAGCCGTGCGGCGTTGTCGGCGGCGGCTTCGACGCCCACCAGCGGCCATTTTCCGTGGGGAAAGTAGTCGTTCTGGATATCGACTACGATGAGTGCTTGCTTGGCCATGGGTGTTTCCTCGGAAGTGTTTGTGTGGAATCAAGTATTGGGTCTGGTCGGCCGTTCGAGGATTGGCCGCACCGACAATAGAAGGGGGAAAACTGACAATGGGCGTAGAACGCGCAGTCGTCGAATTGGGCGTGCTGATCTATCCCGGCGCGCAGATGGCGGCGGTACATGGCTTGACCGATCTGTTTGGTGTGGCAAACCGCATTGCTGCCGAACATCAGGCTACGCAACTGCCGCTGCTGCGGGTCAGTCACTGGCGCGCAGATGCCTTTGAGGCGCCGGTGCGGGTCTTCGACAGTCATCCGGGGCCTGATCAGGCGTTGATGGCGGTGCTCATCCCGCCGTCGATTGCCGGCTTTTCTGCCGGTCAGGCGCCGTCAGCGGTGATCCACTGGATTCGCCAGCAACACGCCAGCGGTGCGACCCTCGGCGGGGTGTGCGTGGGTTCTATTCTGATGGCCGAAAGCGGTTTGCTGAATGGCCGCAGCGCGACCACTCACTGGACCTCGGCGAAACAATTCGCCGAGCGTTACCCGGCGGTCAAACTCAACGCCGACAAGCCTATTGTCGATGACGGTGACCTGATCACCACTGCGGGCCTCATGGCGTGGGCCGAACTGGGTTTGCGCCTGGTGGACCGTCTGCTCGGGCCGAGCATTGCGACCAGCACTGCGCGGTTTCTGGTGGTCGAGCACAGCGACAGTGCGAGCCAGTGCGGCAGTAACTTTGCGCCGATACTCGGCCATGGCGACCCGACGATTCTCAAGGTCCAGCATTGGCTGCAAGGTAACGGTGCGGTGGAAGTCTCGCTGGCCGCGATGGCGCAGCAGGCCGGGCTGGAAGAGCGCACCTTCCTGCGGCGCTTTCGGACGGCGACCGGGCTGAAACCCACCGAATACTGTCAGCACCTGCGAGTCGGCAAGGCCCGGGAGATGCTTGAGTTCACCAACGCTACCATCGACCATATTGCCTGGACCGTCGGCTACCAGGATCCGAGCGCTTTTCGCGCGACCTTCAAAAAGATCACCGGTCTTGCCCCCAGCGATTACCGGACCCGCTTCGGCGTCAGTGCGCCAGCGGTGGCGGCGAGGGTGGAACAGGGCTGAAACACGTATCGTGCAAAATGCGCTGCCCACGACAGTGGTCGTGCAAAATAAAACAGGCCAAATGCCAGTAGCCGCCCATCAACCCGCTGATCTGGGGGCGTGTTGTCACCTGCCTTATTGGCCTGATCCCTGCAGACATCAGGGAATACTCATTACGCGCATTGCCAGAGGGGGAACGCATGACCCCGGCACAACGCAAGAAACTGGTGGTCGCCCATTCGGTCCGACCCCAGGCACCGCTGCATGAAGTCGAAACCAACCGTGCGCTGGCGCGATGGTTGGCGCAGATTCTCGGGCTCAAGTTCGGCGGCAGTTATGACGTCGAGCGACACGCCACTCGCGACCTTTATCTGGTGCCGACGCAAACTATCGTCGGCGCCGAGGGCGCAAGGCAGTTTGGGCTCAAGGGCCCGGATGACCTGTGGGGCGGTTATGTCGAGCACGCCTTTATCTGCACCAAAGCCATTACCCATGGGCTGTTGAATAAAGACGCGGTAGCGCCCGAGGGCTGGTCGCCGCTGTTTTGCGAAAGAGTTCGCACCGTGGTGCTGGACGGCATCAGCGTCTTTTCGCTGAGGGATGCGCGGCCAGCGGCAAGCCATCTGCTCTATAGCGGCCCGATCCGGATGAAACCGATTCACGCCTGCGCGGGTCGTGGTCAGAAAGTTATCAACAGCCTCGACCAATTCGATGAAGTCGTTGCCCGGCCTGATGCCGCGAAGCTATTCAGCGAGGGTGTGGTACTCGAGCAGGATCTGCACAACGTCATGACCCACAGCGTCGGCCAGACTTCTATCGCCGGCAAACTCTTGAGCTATTGCGGCGAGCAGTACCTGACCGAAGACGGCCAGGGTGAAGAGGTCTACGGCGGCTCTGACTTGCTGGTGGTGCAGGGCGGTTATGACGATTTGCTCGCCCTTGAACTGCCGGATGACGTGCGTCTGGCGATCCGCCAGGCGCGAGTGTTCGATGCGGCGGCGGACGAGGCTTATCCGACGTTCTTCGCGTCGCGGCGCAATTACGACATTGCCCAAGGGATGGATGCCGATGGCCATAGTCGCAGCGGCGTGCTGGAGCAGTCATGGCGCATGGGTGGCGCCAGCAGCGCGGAAGTGGCGGCGCTACAGGCATTCGTCAACGATCCTTCGATGCGCGCGATCAGGGTGTCTTCGGTGGAGACCTATACTGATCAGGCATTGCCGGCGGATGCGATCGAAGTGTTCCGGGGCCCGGCTCAATGCAGTGATTTCCTTCTCAAGTACGTAACGGTTAAATCCTATGACGGCTAGAAGCGAAACGATTCAGATCGATATCGACAATGAACAGATGAGCGGGACCTTTCTCAGCCCCAAATCGAAAGTCCCGGGAGTATTGTTTGTGCATGGCTGGGGCGGCAGTCAGGAGCGGGATCTTGAACGGGCCAAGGGCATCGCCGGCTTGGGTTGCGTGTGCCTGACGTTCGACTTGCGCGGCCATGCCGGTAACGGTATTGCGCTGTCGCAGGTCTCCCGCGAAGACAACCTGCGTGACCTGCTCGCCGCCTATGACCGCTTGCTGGCGCACCCGGCGCTCGACACCTCGGCGGTTGCGGTCGTCGGCACCAGTTATGGCGGTTATCTGGCGAGCATCCTGACCTCGTTGCGGCCGGTGCGCTGGCTGGCGCTGAGAGTCCCGGCGCTGTACCGCGATGACCTGTGGCACACCCCCAAGCGCGATCTGGATAAAGCCGATTTGCTCGATTACCGCAGCAGCCGGGTGAATGCCGCAAGCAATCGTGCGCTGCATGCGTGTGCGGCGTTTACCGGGGATGTGTTGATCGTTGAATCCGAACACGATGAGTACGTGCCCCACGCGACCATCATGAGTTATCGCGCGGCCTGTCAGCAGACTCACTCGCTGACTCACCGGATCATCGATAGCGCCGATCATGCCCTGAGCGATCCGGTTTCCCAACAGGCCTACACCTCGATTCTGGTGAACTGGGTTACCGAGATGGTGGTGGGCGAGCGGTTGAGCATCATTCAGTCGCAATGAGGTGCGATTATTCGCGAGCAAGCTCGCTCCCACAGGGGATCTGCAGCGTTCACAAATCCTGTGTCCACAGAAGATCCAGTGTGGGAGCGAGCTTGCTCGCGATGGCGGCATCAGCTTCAACGCACCTCTCAAGTCGGCTTCTTCTTCACCCGCAACGCCTTGGCCTTCGCTTCGATCAACAGATACATCAACAGCGCAATCAGCAGTGGCACAATGAAATAAATGGCGCGATAGGCAATCATCCCGGCCAGCACGCTGCTGCGCGATGCCTCATGTTGCAGCAGCGTGACGAACACCGCTTCCAGCACACCGAGCCCGGCCGGGACATGGACAATTATCACGGCGATGCTGCTGATCAGCAAAGTGCCCAGCACCATCGGGTAGTCAAGTTGCCTGGGCAGCAAGGTGAAAACCACCGCGGCCATCAATGACCAGCTGAGCGTGCCCAGTAGCAGTTGCACCAGGGCCATGCGCAACGAAGGCAGGTTGATTGCGATACCGCGTAACGTCCAGGTCCGTCTCCGGGAGAAGTGACAGGCGAGGAGATAGGCCGCACTCAGCACCAGCAACACAAACCCCACCCCTTGCAACGCATCGCTGCTGAGCTTCCAGCCTGGCGGCAGATTAACCAGACCGCTGCTGAATACTGCCCCGGCCAGGGTCATATAGCCCAGCCAGTTCGTGGCAATGCTCAGACCGAGGATCCTGGAGATATTGCCGGTGCTCACGCCCAGGTGCGAATACAGCCGATAACGCATGGCCATACCGCCGATCCAGGCGCCGAGGTTGAGGTTGAAGGCGTAGCTGATGATCCCCACCGGCAACACCTGTCGCCAGCCCAGATCTTGTCGAATATAGGTCCGGCTGATCAGATCAAAGCTGGCGTACACCAGAAAATTCACCAGCGTCAGACCCCCAGCGAGGGCCAGCGTACGCAATTTGTAGTCGGCCAGGGTTTCGATCACTTCCGCCCAGTCGATACGCCGCGCGAGCATCGTGAACAGCACGATCAACAGTAAAAAGAACACAACGCTCAGCGCGCGCTTCAAGCGTTTCCAGCCCGGTTTTCCATGGGCGGTGTGAGGTTGTGCCGGATGTGAGTCGGGAGAGGTCATGGCACCTGTTCCCCGGCGTTATGGATAAAGGGCTTGAGGCGCGGTTTGTGCGCCGGCAGCCAACCGGCCCAGGCCGGAAAGTGCCGCAGAATGTGGAACACCAGAAAACCAATGGTCAAGTGCCATAGCCGCCCGCGAGGGGTGCGGTTTTCCGGCATGCTCGTGCAGTGCTCACGGGTCAGTTCATCGAGTCGTTCGAACAGCTCGCGATTGAACGCACGGTCGCGGATCAGCACATTGGCTTCCAGATTCAGCGCCAGGCTCAGCGGGTCGAGGTTGCTCGAGCCCACGGTGCTCCATTCCTCATCCACCAGCGCGACCTTGCCATGTAATGGCCGGTCGCAATACTCGTAGATAACCACGCCATCCTTGAGCAGATAGTCGTAGAGCAGCCGCGCCGCGAGCTTGGCGACCAGCATGTCCGGCTGACCTTGCAAAATCAGCCGAACCTCGACCCCGCGCCGCGCCGCGTTGCGGATCTCGCGCAGCAAGCGATAGCCGGGGAAGAAATAGGCGTTGGCGATGACCACCCGTCGTCGAGCTTTGCGCAGGACCTGTAAGTACACCTCCTCGATGTCCGTTTGGTGCTCGCGGTTGTCGCGATAAACCAGGCGTACCTGGCCGTCATGTTCACTGAGCGCCAGCTCCTTGCGTCGCAGGTGTCGACGCTGCCACCAATATTTGGCGCGGGCCGGGCGACCATTTTCCAGCAGGACGAAATGATGGATGTCGACCACCGCCGGGCCCTGCACCTCGACCGAGTAATCCTGCTTGGCTTCGGGCCCGAAGTCGGCCAGATGATCGGCAGAAAAATTGATTCCGCCAAGGAAGGCAATTTCGCCGTCGACCACCACGATCTTGCGATGCAGGCGGCGAAACCAGTTGGTGCGCATACCAAAGGTCCGGGGCGCCGGGTCGAATATTTGCAGCCGCACTCCGGCAGCGCTAAAGGCCGCCAGAAACCCGGTGCTCAGTTCACCGCAGCCGAAGCCGTCCAGGCTCATGCTGACCCGCACGCCGCGTTGCGCTGCTTCGATCAGGATGCTTTGCAGCTCGTTGCCAACCTTGTCCTCGAACAGGATGAAGGTCTCAATCAGGATTTCGTTCTGCGCCTGGCGAAGGGCTTCGAACACCCTGGGGAAATACTCTTCGCCATTTTCCAGTAACTGCACCCGATTGTTGCTCTGCCAACCGTACTCGATATCTTCAAGCGCCCGGTCCCGTAAGGATTGGGTTGTGGATAAGTTATCCACCGGGGTTTTCTCCATCGGCGTGCTACTCATAGCTCGACCTCCACCGACAGCGGCGCATGATCGGACAGATGCGACCAAGGGCGTGCCTTCAATACTTTCGGATGCTGCGCCTTCAAATTGCGCACGTAAATCCGGTCCAGACGCAAGGCGGGCAGCCGCGCCGGGAAACTGCGCGCCGGCTTGCCATAGTGTTCGGCGAACACTTCGCGCAAGCCGCTGGGTTTGAGCAGCGCATCGGCACGCTGGCGCCAGTCGTTGAAGTCGCCGGCAACAATCACCGGTGCATCGGCGGGGAGTGCTTCCAGGCGTTGCGCCAATAGCTGCAACTGCTGGCGGCGATGGATTTCGAGCAAGCCAAGATGGGCACAAATCGCGTGCACTTCACGGTCGTCACCGGGCAAGCGCAATACGCAATGCAATATCCCGCGGTTCTCTTGCCTGGAACCTGTGATCGATACGTCAAGGTTGTCATGGCGAATGATCTCGAATTTCGACAGCAGCGCATTGCCGTGGTCGCCATCGGGATACACCGCGTTACGTCCATAGGCGAATTGCGGCCAGATACTGTCGGCGAGGAATTCATATTGCGGCATCGTCGGCCAATTGCTGTAGCGCCGTGGATGACGCTCGTGGATGCCGTGCACTTCCTGGAGAAACACCACGTCGGCGGACACGCTGCGCACCGCTTCGCGCAGTTCCGGCAGGATAAAGTGTCGATTGAGGGCGGTGAAACCCATGTGGATATTGACGGTCAGCACGGTAAAGCGGCAGATCGCGGTGCTGCCCGGGGGGATGTCGCAATGTTCGCCCGTCGGTTCCGTGAGGCTCATGGCAACACCCCAGGCGCCGGTGATTTGCCCGGTTCGGTCGCCAGTGCGGTATCGAGACCCAAGCGCTGCAGCAGGCTGCGGGCATCGAAGGGCGCCCGGACTTTGATGTCATTGTCGAAATAACAAAACACCTCGCGGGTTTTTCGCGCTTTGGGTTTTTGTTCGGGGTCGATCAGGTGCGCATCGGACGGTTGTTTGCCGTGAGTCCAGGTTTCGATTCGATGACCCCAGCGCTCCAGTGCCTCGGGCGTGTAACCGCTGGCGTAGAGCTCTTTGTCACCGTGCAAGCGCATATAAACGAAATCACCGGTCAGGTCTTCGCGGTAGGGCCACTTGCCAGCCGTATCGGCGATAACCAGCGCCGCCCCATAACGCTTGAGCAAGCTGACAAACTCCGGGATGGCAAAGCTTTCGTGGCGGATTTCCACGGCGTGCCATAGCGGTTTTTTCGTATGGGCCTTCAGGCTGGCTTTGCCGTTCAGGCGGGGTTCGTGCTGGCGGGCGAGGGTCGCGGCTTGCTCGGTGCGAGTGGGTAATTGAGCGAGAAAGGCTTCGAACAATACGGGGTCGAATTTGAAGCTCGGCGGGAATTGCCAGAGGATCGGTCCGAGCTTGTCTTTGAGCTCAAGCAGCCCTGAGGCGAAGAAATTGGCCAAGGGTTTGTGGACGTCCCGCAGGCGCAGGATATGGGTGATATAGCGAGGCGCCTTGACGCTGAAAACAAAGTTTTTCGGGGTGTCGGCGTACCACTCGGCATACCGCTGCGGCGTTTGCAACGCATAGAACGAACCGTTGATTTCGATGCTGTTGACCGCCCGCGAAGCGAACTGCAACTCGCGGTCCTGGGTCAGCCCCTCGGGGTAGAAATCACCGCGCCAAGGCTTGTAGCGCCAGCCGGAAATGCCGATATGAATCGCCGCCATGATTCCTCCCGTTCCTTGTCGCTCAATCACCCCACTCTTCAGATGACTGCGTTGTTGACGAGAAAGTTTCGACGGGGCTACAGACGGTGCCAAACCCTGTGGGAGCGGGCTCCCACAGGTCCAGTGTTGTGTTCAGAATTTATGTTGGATCAATTTGCTGCGCAGCTCTGCACTGGCCTGCTGATCCAGTTCCAGCCAGAAATGCTGTTTTCCGGCGATTTCGGCGGCGGCGGGCAAGCCGTCGCGGTAGACCAACCGATTACTGGCCAGCGCCGGGACTTTGCTGCCTGGCAGCAGCGTGCCGGCGAGGTTCAGCGGATCGACGCCGCAGACACCGATCAAGCTGCCGTCATGGGGGCGTCGACGGACTTCTCGCAACAGGGGAATCGCCTCCGGCAATGCAAACTGCTCACCCGCAAGACCGCTGACAAACCGCCCGCCGCGAATCTCGCCTCGGGCCTCCAGTCGATGGAAAGTGCGCAGCAGCTCGCGCCAGCTCGGCAACCAGTCGGCCTCGCGCTCCAGCAGTCGCCAGAACACCACGCCGTAGCGGCGCAGCAAGGTCATGGCGACATGTTCCAGGGTCGCCATCGGGGTTTGTCCGGGGCGAGCATTTTCGCTCACCGCGACAGGCGCAGGGCGTCGCAACAAGGCCCAGCGTCCGGCATCGTCCATCCCGCCGATATAGGCTCCGCGTCCACGATGGCTGCTGCGAGCCTGACGTTTGCTGGCCGGGGTGATCAACGCGCGCAGCCCGGCGAAGCTGTCGGCATTCACCAGCCCGGCGCCCACCAGTTCCTGCAAGGCGATTTCCAGTTCGCTGCGCAGCAGATGAGCTTCATGCAGCAATTCGTCGAAGAACAAGGCGCCGTGTTGGGTCAGGGCCTGGTGGACTTTCCGGGTTTTGGGCGACAACTCGCTGCTGTCGGTCTGTTCGGTCAAGCCGCTCCAGAGCGCAACCTGGCTGCGCGGCAGCAATACGATTGGGGTACTGCGCAGCGCCGCGCTCGCCGGTTTGTTGTGCGCCGTCAAACGGCTCCAGATCACTTTTCCGCTGCGGCACAGGTCATCCAGCCAGCTGGCTGAATAGTCTTTGAACCGCGCTGGAAAAATATCGCTGTCCCACGCCGAAGCTGCCGCCGGATAGCCTTCGAACTGGCCGACGATCTCTGGCAAAACGGCGCGGCCCTGGCCCTGAGTAGCGGTTGAAAGATGCTGCCAGTCGAACAGAAATCGCATGAAGTCCTGCAACGCCACCGGCTCGATTTCCCGCCGCAGGCGTTTGACCGTGTAGCGATGAATGCGCGCCAGCAAATGCCGTTCACACCATTGATCCTGGGTGGCGCCCGGGCTGAAGCGTCCGCGCAGCACATAACCTTCGCCTTCCAGTTGCGCCAAGGCCTGAGTGACGTTGGCCATCGGCAGCGCCAGCGGTTCGGCGATCTCGCTCAATGGCAAAGGACCGAAACCACTGAGGCGGGCGCGGATCACTTCCACCAGCGCCTCATCGAAATCCCAGGCTTCATCGAAGCCGGGCAAGGCCTGCAATGCTGGCTGCAGCGTAGCGTCGGGATAGAGCGCCCGCAGACAGGTCAGCCGCTCCAGCGCCAGCCATAACGACTGCTTGGTATTGATCTGCAAACGGCTGGCGCGGCCACTGTCGGCCAGGGCCTGCAACCAGCTCAGCCACTGCGTATTGGCCTGCGCTTCGGCATCGCTGATGCACGCCAGGCTCATCAGCGCTTCGTGCATTTCATCGACGCCCGTGGGCGCCGGCCAGGCCTCGTCGCGTACCGCCTGAATCGCTTCGCTATCCAGCGCACCCAGATCATCGGTCGATTGCGGGTCGCTCCAGCGGCGGTTGAGTACCGCTTGGGTGCGCCGTTCTTCCAGCGGTGCGTCATCGAGAAAGGTGTAGGGCCGGGCACTGAGAATCTCGGCGGCCAAGGGCGAGGGCGCCGGCAGGTCGCGGCTGATCAGGCGGATTTCACCGTTCTCCATGCGCCGCAGCAAGGCGAGCCAGCCTTCGCTGTCCATGGCGTCGTGCAGGCAGTCATCGAGGGTTTGCTCCACCAGTGGATGTTCGGGAATTTCCCGTTCGCCGGCGAGGTTTTCCAGGCAGGCGATCTGATCGGGAAACACGCTGGCAATCAGGTCTTCACTTTTCATCCGCTGGATTTGCGGCGGGACTTTGCGCCCGCCGGAATAACGCGGCAGGGCCAGCGCGACACTGGCATTCCAGCGCCAGCGCACACCGAACAACGGCGCCTCCAGCACGGCTTGAATCAGGATGTGCTCGGCGCTGTTGCTGTGCAGATAACGCCAGACTTCGTCCAGTTCAAAGCTGTGGCTGGTGGACAGCGACAGCACGATGGCGTCCTCGCTGGCGGCGGCCTGCAATTCGAAATTGAAGGTGCGGCAAAAACGCTTGCGCAGCGCCAGGCCCCAGGCGCGATTGATGCGGCTGCCAAACGGTGTGTGGATGATCAGCTGGGTGCCGCCGGACTCGTCGAAAAAACGCTCCATGATCAGCGTGTCCCGGGATGGCAATGCGCCGAGGGTCAAACGTGCGCGCGCCAGATACTCCACCAGTTGCTCGGCGCTGGCGAGGTTCAGGCCGAGGCTGTCGATCAACCAGTCGAGGCTCGGTTGCAAGTCGCCGGGACTGGCGCCGAGCAGCTCATCGAGTTGCGCTTGCAGGCGCGCCACGGCGAACGACAGTTCCGCACTGCGACCCGGTGCCTCACCGAGCCAGAATGGAATGGTCGGCGGTTGGCCCTGAGCATCTTCGACCCGCACTTTGCCGGTTTCGACCCGCAGGATCCGGTACGAGGTATTGCCCAGCTGGAAGATATCGCCTTTGATGCTTTCGACCGCGAAGTCCTCGTTGACGCTGCCGATGTTCAGGCCCTGAGGCTCCAGCAATACGCTGTAATCGGCGTTGTCCGGGATGGTCCCGCCACTGGTTACGGCGGTCAGTTTGCTGCCGCGACGACCGCGCAGGGTACGGGTCAGGGCATCGCGATGGAGGTAGGCGCTGCGGATGCCCTGACGGCCGTTGTAGCCCTCGGCGAGCATCTGCAATATTGCCTGGAAGTGCGCTTCATCGAGGTCGGCATAGGGCGACGCGCGGCGGATCATTTCCAGCAGCGACTGCTCCTGCCATTCCTGGCAGCTGACCTCGGCGACGATCTGCTGGGCCAGCACGTCCAGCGGTGCCGTGGGGATCAGCAAGGTGTCGAGTTCACCGCGGCGCACGCAGTCGAGCAGGGCCGCGCATTCGATCAGGTCGTCCCGTGTGGTGGCGAACAAGCGTCCCTTGGGCGTACCGCCGACCTGGTGCCCGGAGCGGCCGACCCGTTGCAGAAACGCCGCTATCGAGCGCGGCGAGCCGATCTGGCAGACCAGCTCGACATCGCCGATATCGATACCCAGTTCCAGCGATGCGGTGGCGATCAGCACTTGCAGGTCGCCGCGCTTGAGCCGTTGCTCGGCGTCCATGCGGAACTCTTTGGCCAGACTGCCGTGGTGGGCGGCCACCGCCTCTTTACCCAGGCGTTCGCTCAAATGCCGGCTCAGACGCTCGGCCAGACGCCGGGTGTTGACGAAAATCAGCGTGGTTTTGTGCTCGCGGGCCAACGCGGCGAGTCGGTCATAGACCCGCTCCCAGACATCATTGGCCATCACCGCCGACAACGGCACCGGCGGCACTTCGATAGCCAGATCACGCGGGCGGGCGTGGCCGATGTCGACGATCGCGCACGGCCGATCACGACCGACTAAAAAGCGTGACACTGCTTCGATGGGTTTTTGCGTGGCGGACAGGCCAATGCGCATCAAGGGTTTGCCGCACAACGCCTGCAAACGCTCCAGACTCAGGGTCAGGTGACTGCCGCGCTTGCTGGCGGCGACGGCATGGATTTCATCGACGATGAGCGTACGGGTGCTGGCGAGCATGCGTCGGCCGGAGTCAGAACCGAGCAGTACGTAAAGCGATTCAGGGGTGGTCACCAGAATATGCGGCGCGCTTTTGCGCATCGCCGTGCGGTCTTTTTGGCTGGTGTCGCCGGTGCGCACGGCGGTGTTTATCTGTAATTCGGGCAAGCCCATGCGCTGCAATTGCCCGGTAATCCCGGCGAGCGGGGTTTGCAGGTTGATCTGAATGTCGTTGGATAGCGCCTTGAGGGGGGAAACGTAGACCACCAGCGTCTCGTCTGGCAGTTTGCCGCCATGCTCCAGGCCCTGATGGACCAGATCATCCAGTACCGCGAGAAACGCCGTGAGGGTTTTCCCGGAGCCGGTGGGCGCGGCGACCAGGACCGAGCGGCGCTGGCGAATCAACGGCCACGCCCGGGCCTGGGCGGCGGTGACCGACGGGAAAGTCGCGTTGAACCAGGCGCTGACCGCAGGGTGAAAGCCGGTCAGGGCGCTGTCGGCTGATTCGGGAAGATTCATGGGGAGATTTATGCGACCGGACATGGGAAGTTGCAAGTATTGGCCAAGATTTACCTTGGTTCGCAGGCCGCCTTCGCGGGCAAGCCACGCTCCCACAGGTATTGCGCGGTCCTTGTGGGAGCGGCGGTGCGACGATTCGACTTGCCCGCGAAGGGGCCGTATTGCCGGGCCCTGATTCGGCCGTTCTACACTTTGCGGGTGACGGTTGCGCTGGAAACCCGCAAAATGCAACGATTCTGGCAAATGCCAACGGCAAGGCCACACGGCTTTCCGATAAAAACCATCGTTCTACACAGACTGGGCCTGCTGACTCTATGCGAATGCGCCTTATGTTACTGGGCGGCGGAAATGCCCTTGGGCAAGCGCTGATTCGCCTCGGTGCGGAGGAAGACATCGGTTTCCTCGCCCCCCGTCCGCCGCAAGACGGCTGGGATGCCGCGAGCCTGACGCAACTGCTCGATGACACCCGCCCGGATGCCTTGATCAACCTTGCCTATTACTTCGACTGGTTTCAGGCGGAGGCGGTCGGCGAGGCACGTCTGGCCGGGCAGGAGCGTGCGATCGAGCGGCTTGCCGAGTTGTGCCAGCATCACAATATCGTGCTTGTGCAGCCCTCCAGCTATCGGGTCTTCGACGGCTCGCGAGCGACCGCCTACAGCGAAAAAGACGAACCGGTGCCGCTGGGGCTGCGCGGCCAGGCCTTGTGGCGGATCGAACAGAGCGTACGTGCGACCTGTCCGCAACATGTTTTGTTGCGCTTTGGCTGGCTGCTCGATGACAGCCCCGATGGCACCCTTGGGCGCTTCCTGGCGCGGGCCGAACTACCCGAAGAGCTGCTGATGGCTGACGACCGACGCGGTAATCCGACGCCGGTGGATGACGCGGCGCGAGTGATCATCTCGGTACTCAAACAACTCGACTGTGCGGCGCCGTTGTGGGGCACTTACCACTACGCCGGGCAGGAGGCGACCACGCCGCTGGCATTGGGTCAGGCTATCCTTACCGAGGCCCGTCAGTTGCATCCGCTGGCGATCGAATCACCGACTGCGCAAGCCCATGCTGCGCGCCCTGATGCTGGCGAAGAGCCGCAACACGCGGTGCTGGCTTGCAAGAAAATTCTGCACACTTTCGGGATCAAGCCGCGTGCATGGCGCGCGGCGCTCCCGGGCTTACTGGATAGGTTTTATCGCCATGGCTGACGGCCCTGTTTTGATCACCGGCGGTGCCGGGTTTATTGGTTCGCACCTGGTCGACGCCTTGCTCGCCAAGGGCCATTCGGTGCGGATCCTCGATGATCTGTCCACTGGTAAACGCAGCAATCTGCCGCTGGATAATCCGCGGGTCGAATTGATCGAAGGTGACGTTGCCGATGCCGCGTTGGTGGCGCAGGTGATGATCGGTTGCCAGGCCGTCGCGCATTTGGCAGCGGTGGCTTCGGTGCAGGCCTCGGTGGACGATCCGGTGCGCACTCACCAGAGCAATTTCGTCGGCACCCTGAATGTCTGCGAAGCCATGCGGCAGGCCGGGGTCAAGCGTGTGCTGTACGCTTCGAGCGCGGCGGTCTATGGCAACAATGGCGAAGGCGAGTCGATCGACGAAGACACGCCCAAGGCACCGCTGACGCCTTATGCCGCGGACAAACTGGCGAGCGAGTACTACCTCGATTTCTACCGTCGCCAGCACGGGCTGGAGCCAGTGGTTTTTCGCTTCTTCAACATCTTCGGTCCGCGTCAGGATCCCTCGTCGCCGTATTCCGGGGTGATCAGCATATTCAGCGAGCGAGCGCAAAAAGGCCTGCCGATCACCGTGTTCGGTGACGGTGAGCAAACCCGTGATTTCGTGTATGTCGAAGACCTGGTGGATGTGCTGGTGCAAGCCATCGAGGCTCCACAGGTCGCAGAGGGCGCAGTCAACATCGGGCTGAATCAGGCGACCACGCTCAAGCAACTGCTCGAAGCCCTTGCCGAGGTGGTGGGAGAGTTGCCGCCAGTGGGCTACGGTCCGGCGCGTTCGGGCGATATCCGCCATTCCCGGGCGAACAATCAACGGCTGTTGCAGCGCTTCAAATTCCCCGAGCAGACGCCGATGAGTGTCGGGTTGGCGCGGTTGCTGGGGCACTGAGGTTTATTGAAGTCATGAAGAAGGCGCCTTTTGAGGTGCCTTTTTTTGTCGTCTGCAGACCCTGAGTGTCAGAACTGACGCCTTCGCGGGCAAGCCCGCTCCCACAGGTACGGCGGTGCTCTTGTGGGAGCGGGCTTGCCCGCGAATGAGGTTGAATCAGAACTTGTAGCCAATACCGACCATATAAACCCACGGGTCGACATCCACGTCGACTTTGGTGCGACCAACGCCCAGTGCAGTCGGGCCGTCGACGGTGGCTTCGGTGTCGATGTCGACGTACCAGACCGAGGCGTTGACCAGCACGTGTTCGGTGAGCAGGTAGTCGAAGCCCAGTTGTCCGGAGATACCCACCGAGTCCTTGAGTTTCAGGTTGCTGAAGCCTTCGTTTTTACGCTGGCTGGTCAGTTCTTCGTCGAAGAACAGGGTGTAGTTGATACCGACACCGGCATAGGGCTGGAACTTGGACGAAGCGTCCAGTGGGTAGTACTGCAACGACAAGGTCGGTGGTAGTTGCTTGACGTCGGCAAGCTTGCCGTCCAGCGCCGGGCCAAGGCCTTTGACGCCGACTTCGTGCTGGAAGGGTGTGGCCGCCAGCAGTTCGAGACCGATGTGGTCAGTGATCATGTAGGCGAATGTCAGGCCCAACTGGGTGTCACTGGTCAGGGTCGCTTTGGTACCGGAAATTTTCGCACCGTCGAGCTTTAGCTCACCGCTGTCTTCGTTAGGCGCGGTGGTAATGGCACCAGCACGGGCGATGAAGTCACCGGACTGGTAAGCGTGAGCGAGCGGGGCTGCGAGCGCGAGGGCAAACAGGGAAGCGCTAAGCAAAGACTTGTGCATGGAGTCTCCAAAGGACGATTCAAGTTGACTGTGTCCAATGGTAAAGAGCGTCAGGAACAGGGCTTTGACTCAGCTCAATGAAATGATGATGGGGATAAAAGCGCAGAATTTTCAAGGTGCCACTATTGCGTAGCAGCCTGCGTTCGGCGACGTAGTCGTCGTAAATGCGGAAAACCGGGTCGGCCTGCAGAACCGCAGTGTCTGATCTTACGACTGCTTCAGCCGATCGCGAGCAAGCTCGCTCCCATATTTGATCTCCATTGATTGCAGAATTTGCATCCAACACAAATCCCTGTGGGAGCGAGCCTGCTCGCGATGGCTATCTTGCAGGCGATGAACAACGACCTGACTCACTCCGGCAACTCGTAAACATAGATCTTCTCGGCATCCATCCGATACCCGGCATCGGCCAGGTCGCTGGTGGACGCTTTGACTTGCAACGCACCTTCGATCCAGTACGGCTGATACAGCTCATCGAGCTTCACCCCGACCTCGCTTTTGACGTGGACGATCTGGTTTGACGGTGGTGGCGGCACATGGATGCAAGCGCCGAAATACGGCACCAGCAGAAACTCCGTGGTCCGGCCTGCTTCGCTGACTTCCAGTGGCACGATATAACCCGGCAAGCGGATCCGCTGGCCGTCGAGGCTCTTCACCACCGGGGCATCAGGCATGTCCTGCCTGGTCGCCGGTGCAGCTTCGGCGGACAGGGCGTCGCTCATTTTCGAGAGATCGTGCAACGGCGTCATGTTCGGCACTTGCGGTGCGGCATCCGGCGGGATCATTTCCGACCAGGCCAGGTCTTTCGGCTCGGCGGCCCACAACGGTATGGCGACCAGCAACAACAGCGCAAGCAGGGCGCGGGGCATGGTGTGCCTCCTCATAAACAGATAGTCATAAACGAATGGACAGGCCGTCGGCCAGCGATTGTCGGTAGGCGCGCCAGGCCGGCACGCTGCCCATCAGCAACGCGGCGATCAGGATACCGCCGAGCAGCGTCCACTCATACTCGCTCGGCCAGGCCAGCGGCAGGTACAAACCATAAGTCGACTGCACATAGCCTTGCGCCAGGGCGATGCTCAGGTACAGCAGACCGAGACCGGCAATCACCCCGGACAGCGCCAGGGCAAAGGCTTCAAGCACCAGCAAGGTCGCGATATGCCAAGGCCGGGCGCCGACCGAACGCAGAATCGCCATCTCCCGGCGGCGTTCGTTGAGGCTGGTGAGAATCGCCGTGAGCATGCCGATCAACCCGGTCAGCACCACGAACAACGAAATCACAAACAAGGCTTTTTCCGCCGTGCCCATCATGCTCCAGAGTTCCTGCAAGGCCACGCCCGGGAGGATCGCCAGCATCGGCTCGCCACGGAATTCGTTGATCTCGCGTTGCAGGGCGAAGGTCGAAATCTTGCTGTTGAGGCCGAGCATGAACGCGGTGATGGCTTGCGGCGTCAGGTCCATGTTGCGTGCCTGATCGGCGCTGATGCGGCCGTTGCCTTGCGCTGGCGCGCCGTTATGCCAGTCGATGTGAATCGCCTCCATGCCGCCGAGGCTGATGTGCAGCGTGCGATCCACCGGAGTGCCGGTGCGCTTGAGAATGCCGACCACGGTGAACGGCTTGTCGTCGTGTTTGACCAGGCTGATCACCGCCACGCCGTGGGCCAGCACCAGCTGGTCAGCGAGTTTGTAATGCAGGGCGTCGGCGACTTCGGCACCGAGCACCACTTCAAAAGGGTCGGTATTGAAGGCGCGACCGCTGGCCAGTTGCAGGCTCTGTTGGCGGCCGTATTGGTAGTGCTGGAAGTAGGCGTCGGTGGTGCCCATCACCCGATAACCGCGATGGGAGTCACCAAGGGAAATCGGAATCGCCCACTTTACTTTCGGGTTGTTGGCGAAGTGCTCGAAGCTGTCCCAGCGGATGTTGTTGGTAGCGTTGCCGATGCGGAATACCGAATACAGCAGCAGATTGACCGAGCCTGCGCGGGCGCCGACGATCAGGTCGGTGCCGCTGATGGTGCTGGCGAAACTGGCGCGGGCTTCGGTGCGCACGCGCTCGACTGCCAACAGCAAGCAGACCGACAGGGCGATGGCGAACGCCGTGAGGATCGCGGTAAAGCGGCGGTTAGCCAGGCTGGCCATGGCTAGACGAAACAAATACATCTCAAACCTCGAACGGGGTGGCGGCGCGATTGAGATCGGCCAGCGACAGGTTGCGATCGAACAGCGGCGCCAGGCTCTGGTCGTGGCTGACGAACAGCAGACTGGCCCCGGCTTCCCGGCACTCGGCGAACAACAAACGGATAAACGCCTCACGGGCGTCATAGTCCAGGGCCGAGGTCGGTTCGTCGGCGATCACCAGTTCCGGTTGGCCGATCAGCGCGCGAGCAGCGGCGACCCGTTGCTGCTGGCCGATGGACAGTGAGTCGGCGCGCCGGCTGAGCAGGTTCGGATCTTTCAAGCCCAGGTGGGCGAGCAGGGTCGCGGCGGCCTGGTCGACGCTGCCATGGCGCTGGATCGCGCGGCTGGCGCGTAATTTGGAGAAGTGGCAGGGCAGTTCGACGTTCTCGCGCACCGAGAGAAACGGTAGCAAGTTGAACTGCTGGAAAATGTAGCCCGTGTGGTCGACGCGAAAATGGTCACGGGCACCGGCCGAGAGTTCGGTCAGTTCCTGGCCCAGCAGGCGAATGCTGCCGCGATTGGGCTTCTGCACCCCGCCGAGCAAGCCGAGCAGGGTGGTTTTGCCACTGCCGCTGGGGCCTTTGAGAAACAGCGTTTCACCGGCTTCGAGGCGAAACGCCGGGATGTCCAGCAATTGCGGATGGCCGGGCCAGCTGAAGCCCAGGTCGGACAGTTCGATAAGTGCTTGGGTCATGTGGCCGATTTCATGGGTGTTGAGTTCTTGTGGGAGCGGGCTTGCCCGCGAAGAAGTCACTGCGGTCTGTCAGATGAACCGCGTCTTCGTTCTTCGCGGGCAAGCCCGCTCCCACAGGTTCAGTGTCAAACCTGAGCTCTCTTGATTCAGAACTTCAAGATGGCAGCCTTGGCTGTCGCTTCAACGCCTTGCTGGCCACTCGGACTAATGAGTTGTACCTGAATTTTCCGGGTGGCGGGGAAGGTCTTGAAGACTTGCGTCAGGTCCAGACTCTTCAGCGCGGCCGGTGTGGCGCAGGTGAATTGGTAATGGGCGTGGATCTCGCTGTGTTCGTCATGATCTTCATCTTTGTCGTGATCATCGGCATCCGGCTTGTCGCCGAACAGCGGGCTTTCCAGTTCCTGCTTGGCGACCACGCAACCGGCGGCTTTTGGCAGGCTGAACAGCACCAATGGTTGCTCCAGCTGAGCGCGGACCGCGGCGACTTTGGCTTTGTCCTTATCGGTGCTGGCAACGTGTTCAAAACCCACCAGGTTCATCGCCGGGCTTTCCAGTTCCAGCTCCAGGGATTGACCGTCCAGCACCGCGTTCAAGTGCCCGACGCCATGTTCATGGGCGCCGAGGCTGCCGTGTTCTTGCTCGTGATCATGATCATGGACCTCGGCGGCATGAGCGACAGCCAGCGGCAACAGGGCAAACGGCAAGGCGAGAAGCAGGCGGCGCATAGCAAGTCTCCGGGAGGGAATATGAAATTATGTTATGTGATCTTATAACAATAGTGGCGAGAGTTTGACCCTCTGCTTGGCGTTGCGCAAGACGCATGGGAGCATGCTCATCAGAAACTTGAGGGAAAACCTATGTTGCGGATTCGTGGAAGCATCGGCGACTGGCCGGTGGATTTGACCCTGGAGCTCGATGAGGGGGATTGGGCGCAGCTGGGTGCGCAGTTGCAGGCGAGCAAGCCTGAGAGCAGTGCGCCTGCGACCAAGCCGGTGAATCAGGACGAGGCGCTGTGGCAGATCGCCAAGGACCTGTTGCGCAAGGCCGGACAGATGAGTGGACCGGATCTGCTCGAGCAGATGGAAGCCCTGACCGGCAGCGCCGCAGCCGGCAAACGCTTGCTGGTGCGCCTGCGCCACTGCGCTGAGGTCAAGGTGCAGAGCGGCGCAGATACGCCGCTCTACAGCTGGCGCGAGCCAGCGTAGGCGCGTGTAAGCCCGATCAATACAACGCGGCGAACAACTTGCGGCGGTAAGTGGTGACCAGTGGGTGATCGTTACCCAGCAGGTCGAACACTTGCAGCAAGGTCTTGTGCGGCAGGCCTTCGCTGTAGCTGCGGTTGCGGATGAACAGCTTGAGCAAGGCGTCCAATGCAGCGTCGTATTGCTGACGGGCCAGTTGCTGAACGGCCAGTTGGTAGACGGCTTCATCGTCCAGCGGGTTTTGCGCCAGGCGGGTTTTCAGGTCGGCGACGTCCGGCAGGTCTGCGGCCTGTCCCAGAAACTTCAACTGCGCCTTGGCACCGGCCAGTGCAGCTTTGTGCTCGTCACCCGAGACCGCGTCGAGCACGATCTGCGCTTCGCCCAGCTCGCCACGTTCGGCCAGGCAGCGGGCGTACAGAATCAACGCTTTGGCGTTGCTGTTGTCTTCGCCCAGCAAGGTTTTCAGCGTAGTTTCGGCGTCGGCGAAACGGCCTTCGTCGAACAGTGCCTGAGCTTGCTCGAAGGGGTCGGCAGCAGCCGGTGGCGGCATCTGTACATGAGGCTCAAGCAGGGCGCGGACTGCGGACTCCGGTTGCGCACCGGCAAAGCCGTCCACCGGTTGGCCGTCCTTGAACAGCACCACGGTCGGCAGGCTGCGGATGCCGAAGCGGGAAACGATGTCCGGTTCGGCGTCGCAATTGACCTTGGCCAGCAGCAACTCGCCCTGATAGCTCTCGGCGATCTGCTGCAGCATCGGCATCAACGCCTTGCACGGCGCACACCATTCGGCCCAGAAATCCACCAGCACCGGTTTGTGGAAAGAGTTCTCGATCACCGACTGATCGAAATCGGCAGTGCTGGCGTCGAAGATATACGGCGTGTCTTGACTCATGGGGCATCTCTTGGAAGCGTGAATGGGCTCACTATAAGGGCTGGAGGGGGGTGGCTGAAAGCGGGGTGACGGTGATCGTTCCCACGCTCTGCGTGGGAATGCCTCTATGGACGCTCTGCGTCCACTGTGACGCAGAGCGTCACGGGCTGCATTCCCACGCGGGAGCGTGGGAACGATCATTCGCGCCGCGCGTGGTACAGGCTCACGTTGCGAAATTCTTCAGGCTCCGCTAGATCCGGCAAGGTAAACGCTTGGAGCATTTCCAGCCGCTGATACAGCGGATGCCGAAAGTCCCGCACTCGCGAATCCGCCACCAGCGCTTCTTGCCCTCGGCTCAGAAACTCATCGAGCAACGGCAGATTGGCCCGGTCGTAGAGCACATCGGCAACCAGAATCAGATCAAAGCGATCCGCCTCGGCGAAAAAGTCCGTCGAGTAGTTCAGCTGCACATTGTTCAGTTCGGCATTCGCCCGGCAGGCCGCAATCGCCAGTGGATCAAGATCGCAGGCCACCACTTCCAGCGCACCGGCCTTGGCCGCGGCGATCCCGGCAACCCCGGAACCGGCACCGAAATCCAGCACCCGCTTGCCTTCGACCCACTGCGGGCGCTCGGCGAGATAGCGCGCCAACGCCAGGCCGCTGGCCCAGCAGAAACTCCAGTAAGGCGGCTCATGCAGAATTCGCCGGGTTTCTTCCGGCGTGAAGGCGCGGTCCATGTTTTCGGCGTCGATCAGCCAGAGTTTCAGCCCGGTTTCTGGCAGCTGACAGGCGACAAGCTTTGCGTCGCCGAGCAAATCACCGAGGGCCTGTTGCAGGTCGAGCGGTGCAATCATGGCGCTTTGACGAATTGCAGCTGACCCAAGGCCTGGGTGGTCGGTTGATTGATGCGTTGCGCCGGCAAATGCAGAATCAGTTGCCCGGACTGGCTGGCGCGGCCGCGCAATTCAACGCGAGCACCGACCGGGAAGGCCTCCGGATTGAAGCGCAGGCGGAACGCCAGCACCTGGTCGTTGCCGATCAGGTTGGAGTTGGCCAGCAATTGTTGCGGCCGGCCGCGCTCGTCGATCACCAGCAGCGCCAGTTCGACTTCAGCGCCGGTCGGCACGCCCTGCAGGGTGCCGCTCAATTCACGTTGAAAGACCGGCAGCGGGCCGAGGCTGGCCGATGCCTGAGCTTTCTTCTGCGCCTGCTGTGGCGCCGGCCCAGGCAGAGGCGGTGCGGGTTTGGGCGCACTGCTGCACGCGACCAGCAGGCCGAAAAGACTGAGCAAAACGAGCGGTCGTAGCGGCATGTGAAGCTCCAGCAAGGCTAAGTTCCGTGTGCAGACATAATAGCCAGTCTATATACCGTAAAGCCTATGGCTTGTCTTGCCAGTGGGATGCGCTACCATGGCCCTCCCTTTTTTTGTTGCCTGCCACCATGCACTGTCCCTTCTGCGGTGCCAACGACACCAAGGTCATCGACTCACGTCTGGTCGCCGAAGGCGAACAGGTGCGCCGCCGGCGTGAATGCCTGGCCTGCGGTGAGCGTTTCACCACCTTCGAAACCGCCGAACTGGTGTTGCCGCGCCTGATCAAAACCGACGGCAGCCGTCAGCCATTCGACGAAGAAAAACTGCGCGCCGGCATGCAGCGCGCCCTGGAAAAACGTCCAGTGAGCGTCGAACGCCTGGAAGCCGCGCTGGCGCACATCAAGCACAAGCTGCGGGCGACTGGCGAACGTGAGGTCAAATCACTGGTGGTCGGTGAACTGGTGATGGCCGAGCTGCAAAAGCTCGATGAAGTCGCGTATATCCGTTTCGCCTCGGTTTATCGGCGCTTCCAGGACCTCAACGAGTTCCGCGAAGAGATCGATCGCCTCGCTCGTGAGCCTGCCAAAGAATGACTATTGCCTCTGAACAAGCGGTCCTCGACGCCCACTACATGGCTCGAGCCCTGGAGCTGGCGCGCAAAGGCCTCTATACCACTCACCCGAACCCGCGCGTCGGTTGTGTGATCGTGCGTGACGGGCAGATTGTCGGCGAAGGCTGGCATGTGCGCACCGGCGAGCCCCATGCCGAAGTCCACGCCTTGCGCGCCGCCGGTGAAAACGCCCGGGGCGCTACCGCTTATGTGACCCTCGAACCTTGCAGCCATCACGGTCGCACGCCGCCCTGTGCCGATGCGCTGGTGCATGCCGGCGTGGCCCGGGTCGTCGCGGCCATGCAGGACCCGAATCCGGAAGTCGCCGGTCGTGGCATGCAGCGTCTGGCTCAGGCTGGCATAGCGATCCACAGCGGCGTACTCGAAGGCGAGGCGCGGGCGATCAATCAAGGTTTTCTCAAGCGCATGGAACACGGCCTGCCCTTTGTGCGGGTCAAACTGGCCATGAGCCTGGACGGTCGCACCGCCATGGCCAGCGGCGAAAGCCAATGGATCACTGGCCCGGCCGCGCGTTCCGCGGTGCAGCGCCTGCGTGCCCGGGCCAGTGTGGTGCTGACCGGCGCCGACACGGTGTTGGCGGACGGTGCCCGGTTGACCGTGCGCGCCGATGAGCTGGGGCTGGATGCCGAGCAGACAGCGCTGGCGCTCAGCAGACCACCCTTGCGCGTGCTGATCGATGGCCGCCTGCGGGTGCCGCTCGATGCGCCGTTCTTCAAGGCCGGCCCGGCATTGGTCGCCACCTGTGTCGCGGTGGAGGAGCAATACGCCAATGGCCCGGAATGCCTGATCGTGCCCGGCCTCGATGGCCAGGTTGATCTGCGCAAGCTGCTAACCGAACTGGCGGCCCGCGGGGTCAACGAGGTGCTGGTGGAAGCCGGTCCGCGTCTGGCGGGGGCTTTCGCTCAGCAAGGTCTGGTGGACGAATATCAAATCTTCATCGCCGGCAAGTTTCTCGGCTCATCGGCGCGTCCATTGCTGGACTGGCCGCTTACGCTTATGAGTGAGGCGCCGCAGTTGAAAATCATTGAAATCCGCGCGGTTGGCGATGATTGGCGAGTCATCGCCATTCCTGTGCCATCAGCCGGCGTATAATTCCCGGTCTGCGCCAAGCACAGGCCCTGTTCTCGAGGAGGACTCCATGTTTACCGGCATCATCGAATCCATCGGCAGTATTCGTGCATTGACCCCAAAAGGCGGCGATGTGCGGGTCTACGTAGAAACCGGCAAGCTCGACCTGAGTGACGTCAAACTCGGCGACAGCATCGCGGTCAACGGCGTCTGCCTGACGGCGGTTGAACTGCCGGGCAATGGCTTTGCGGCGGATGTCAGTCGCGAAACCCTCGACTGCACCGCGATGAATGACCTGAAAAGCGGCAGTCCGGTCAACCTGGAAAAAGCCCTGACCCCGACCACCCGCCTCGGTGGGCATCTGGTCAGCGGCCACGTCGATGGCGTGGGCGAAGTGGTTGCCCGTACTGAAAATGCCCGGGCCGTGGAGTTCCGCATCCGGGCTCCGAAAGACCTGGCCAAGTACATCGCCCACAAAGGTTCGATCACCGTCGACGGCACCAGCCTGACGGTGAACGCGGTCGATGGCGCCGAGTTCTTGCTGACGATCATTCCGCACACCCTGAGCGAAACCATCATGGCGTCGTACCAGCCGGGTCGCCGGGTGAATCTGGAAGTGGACTTGCTGGCACGTTATCTGGAGCGCCTGTTGCTGGGCGACAAGGCCGCAGAGCCAAGCGACTCCTCGCAAAAGCCGGGTAACATTACCGAAAGCTTTCTGGCCGCCAACGGCTACCTCAAATCCTGACCCAAGGGGGTGCCTTGTGGCGCTCAATAGCATCGAAGAACTGGTTGAAGACATCCGCCAAGGCAAGATGGTCATCCTCATGGATGACGAAGACCGCGAGAACGAAGGCGACCTGATCATGGCCGCCGAGTGCTGCCTGCCCGAGCACATCAACTTCATGGCCAAGCACGCCCGTGGCCTGATCTGCATGCCGATGAGCCGCGAGCGTTGCGAACTGCTCAAGCTGCCGTTGATGGCACCGCGCAACGGTTCCGGTTTCGGCACCAAGTTCACCGTCTCGATCGAAGCCGCTGAAGGCGTCACCACCGGTATTTCCGCTGCCGACCGTGCGCGCACCGTGCAGGCCGCCGCCGCCAAAGACGCCAAGGCTGAAGACATCGTCAGCCCGGGCCACATCTTCCCGCTGATGGCCCAGGCCGGCGGTACGCTGGCCCGCGCCGGCCACACCGAAGCCGCCTGCGATCTGGCACGGATGGCTGGTTTCGAGCCGAGCGGAGTGATCTGCGAAGTGATGAACGACGACGGCACCATGTCCCGTCGTGCCGAACTCGAAGCCTTTGCTGCCGAACACAACATCAAGATCGGCACCATCGCCGACCTGATTCACTACCGGATGATCCACGAACGTACCGTTCAGCGGATTGCCGAGCAGCCATTGGACAGCGAACTGGGCCAGTTCAATCTGGTGACCTATCGTGATTCAGTGGAAGGCGACGTGCACATGGCGCTGACCCTGGGCACCATTTGCGCTGACGAGCCGACCCTGGTCCGCGTGCACAACATGGACCCGCTGCGCGACCTGTTGATGGTCAAGCAGCCCGGCCGCTGGAGCCTGCGTGCGGCCATGAGCGCAGTGGCCGAGGCCGGCAGCGGTGTGGTGCTGTTGCTCGGTCACCCGCTCGATGGTGACGTGGTGCTGGCGCATATCCGTGAAACCGCGGAGCACCTTCCGGTAAAAAAACCGACCACCTACAGCATCGTCGGTGCCGGTTCGCAGATCCTGCGTGACCTCGGCGTACGCAAAATGCGCCTGATGAGTGCACCAATGAAATTTAATGCGATATCCGGTTTCGATCTGGAAGTTGTAGAATACGTGCCCTCCGAATAAAGACCGGCTGTTCCGGCCTTTGATTCGCGGTTCAAATATCACTGAGGGACGTGTACTGAACGCGTCCCGGCTCTTTAAGAGATTTGTCGAATGACCCTGAAGACCATCGAAGGTACCTTCATCGCCCCCAAAGGCCGCTATGCCCTGGTGGTCGGCCGCTTCAACAGCTTCGTCGTCGAAAGCCTGGTGAGCGGTGCCGTGGATGCCCTGGTTCGCCATGGCGTGAGCGAAAGCGACATCACCATCATCCGTGCGCCTGGCGCCTTCGAAATTCCGCTGGTTGCGCAGAAAGTCGCTCAGCAAAGCGAATACGCGGCGATCATCGCCCTGGGTGCGGTCATTCGTGGCGGCACTCCGCATTTCGAATACGTGGCTGGCGAATGCACCAAGGGCCTGGCCCAGGTGTCCATGGAGTTCGGCGTGCCGGTCGCCTTCGGCGTGCTGACGGTCGACTCGATCGAGCAAGCTATTGAACGTTCCGGCACCAAAGCCGGTAACAAAGGTGCCGAAGCTGCCTTGTCCGCTCTGGAAATGGTCAGCCTGCTGGCGCAGTTGGAGGCCAAGTGATTAGCGACGAAAGCGATCGTTTCAACCCGCGCGATCCGAAACCTGCGGACGCTGGCAAGCCATCCAAGAGCGTCAAGCGTCGCGAAGCCCGTCAGCTCGCGACTCAGGCGCTGTATCAATGGCACATGGCCAAGACTTCGCTGAACGAGATCGAAGCGCAGTTCCGGGTCGATAACGATTTCACCGACGTCGATTCGGCGTACTTCCGTGAAATCCTGCACGGCGTGCCGGCGCACAAGACCGAGATCGATTCTGCGCTCGCTCCGTGCCTGGACATCACCATTGACGAGCTCGATCCGGTTGAACTGGCGGTCCTGCGCCTGTCCACCTGGGAGCTGCTCAAGCGCGTCGACGTTCCATACCGCGTGGTGATCAACGAAGGGATCGAACTGGCCAAGGTCTACGGTTCCACCGACGGCCACAAGTTCGTCAACGGTGTGCTCGACAAACTGGCCCCGCGTCTGCGTGAAGCTGAAGTGAAGGCGTTCAAGCGCTGATTGGCGCTTGAAATGTCGACACGAAGCCATGGGCGAGTTTGAACTGATCCGTAACTACTTCGCTGCCGCGCCTTGTGCGCAGGCAGGCGAAGGCGTTGCATTGGGGATCGGCGATGATTGCGCCTTGCTGGCTGTTCCCCCAGGGGAACAGTTGGCTATCTCCACCGACACCCTCGTGGCCGGTGTGCATTTCGCAGACCCCTGCGACCCCTTTCTGCTCGGTCAGCGTTCGCTGGCGGTGGCGGTCAGCGATCTGGCCGCCATGGGCGCATCACCTCTGGCATTTACCCTTGCCCTGACCTTGCCGACGGATGCTGCCGATTGGCTGCAAGCCTTTGCCCGTGGTTTGAACGCCATGGCGCAAAGCTGCGGCGTGCGGCTGGTAGGCGGCGATACCACTCGCGGTCCGTTGAGTCTGACCATGACCGTGTTCGGCCGCGTGCCGGCAGGTCTGGCCCTGACCCGCAGCGGCGCGCAACCGGGTGATTTGTTGTGTGTCGGCGGCGAACTGGGGAATGCGGCGGGCGCCTTGCCGCTGGTGTTGGGGCAGCGCACAGCCGAACCGGCTATCGCCGAGCCGTTGCTGACGCACTACTGGTCGCCACAACCGCAACTCGCGTTGGGCCAGGCATTGCGCGGCAAGGCGACCTCGGCGCTGGATATCTCCGATGGCCTGCTCGCCGACTGCGGGCATATCGCTTTGGCTTCAGCTGTCGGCTTGCTGATCGAAAACGAAAAGCTGCCGTTGTCCAAGGCACTGCTGGCGTTTCTCGGCGAGAATGCGGCCCGGGTTGCAGCCCTCAGCGGCGGCGATGACTACGTGCTGGCCTTTACCTTGCCGCCCGCCGAGCTGCCGCAGTTGCTGGCGGATGGCTGGCCGGTGCAGGTGATCGGTCGCGTCGTGGCCGGGCAGGGCGTAACCCTTTTAGCCGCCGACGGACAAGACATCACCCCGGCTACCCGGGGTTATCAACATTTCCAGGAGACACCGTGACAGATCATCCCAAACAGGGCTCGGCAGAGTTCGTGCCGCCTTCGGTCTGGCGTAATCCCTGGCATTTCCTGGCGTTCGGCTTCGGTTCGGGCACCTTGCCCAAAGCGCCCGGCACCTGGGGTTCGTTGGTTGCGCTGCCCTTTATCCCGTTGTGGCAGATGTTGCCCGATTGGGGTTACTGGCTGATGCTCGGCATCACCATGCTGTTCGGCTTCTGGCTGTGCGGCAAGGTTGCCGATGATCTGCGGGTCCGCGACCACCAGGGCATCGTCTGGGACGAAATGGTCGGGATGTGGATCACCCTGTGGCTGGTGCCGCAAGGTTGGTACTGGTTGTTGGCGGGATTCCTGATGTTCCGCTTCTTCGACATTCTCAAGCCATGGCCGATTCGCTGGATCGACCGGCATGTGCACGGCGGTGTCGGGATCATGCTCGATGACGTGCTGGCCGGTGTGTTTGCCTGGTTGGCGATGCAAGGCCTGGTGTGGTACTTCGTCTGAGGGATCGAAAACAGCAAGCCAGCGGGATAGTGATCGAACATCTTGATCGTTATAGCCGATAATTCAGCCTAAGCGTCTGTTGGAACCTGCTGTTACAATGCCGCCTCTGCGAATCTCCAGTCCTCATACAGATCAGGAGCACACGGTGCCCGTCGTTTTCGTCGCTGCTTCCAAGCTGCCAACCCCTTTTGCGCAATTCACCATGCATGGCTTTCTCGATGAAGCCACTGGCCGCGAGCACGTTGTACTCAGCCTGGGTGACTTCGCTGACGGCACACCGGTGCTCGGCCGGTTGCACTCTGAATGTCTGACCGGCGATGCCTTGTTCAGCCAGCGTTGCGACTGCGGCTCGCAACTCGAGGCTGCCTTGCAGGCGATCGCCCGCGAAGGCCGTGGCGTGTTGCTGTATTTGCGTCAGGAAGGTCGGGGCATTGGCTTGCTGAACAAGATTCGCGCCTATGAATTGCAGGATGGCGGCGCCGACACCGTTGAAGCCAACGAGCGTCTGGGCTTTGCTGCCGATCAGCGCGACTACGCCATCTGCCTGCCGATGCTTGAGCATCTGGGGGTGAAATCCTTGCGCCTGATGACCAACAACCCGCGCAAGGTCAAAGCGTTGACCGAGATGGGCATCGTGGTCGCCGAGCGCGTGCCGCTGCACACCGGGCACAACCCGCACAACAAACTCTACCTGGCCACCAAGGCCAACAAGCTCGACCACATGATGGGCAACGAGCACCAGGGCGAGGCTGATCGGGCGTGACCCGCGGTCAAGTGCGGCGGCGTCTGTCCGTCAGCTGGTGGCAATACCTGGCGCTGTCCTTGTTGCCGCTGTTGGTGATTAACGCTGTGTTCGGCAAGACTGAGGCTGTGTTGCCGGTTCTGGCGATGCCGTTCTTTATCGCCGGCATGGCATCGATGTTCGTCAGCCTGCGTTTCTTCGGCGGCTACAAGCATGCCTTGATCGCCACCCAGAAAGCCCTCGACACCCCTGAAGAACCTGCCGCCTGGGTTGCTTTGGCTGCCAAGCGCCGGACAGCGTTCCTGGCCGCCGGGCTGCCGGCGTGGATCGCTGCGCTGGCGGTGTTCGTCGGTCTCGAAGCGGTGCCGCTGATTCTGCTGGCGCTGTCCACGACGGTGCTGTTCTACCTCTACCGCATTCCACGTCAGCTCGGTTGATGCGCAATTGGCTGGCGGTTCTGCTGTGAGTTGATAGCGCCGGATTTGTGAGACCGAGGCGCCTGCTTCGCGGGCAAGCCACGCTCCCACAGGAGTACGCAATCACCTGTGGGAGCGGGCTTGCCCGCGAAGGCGTCGGTGTGGACAGCACAGAAGTAACTTTTAGATCTCTGGCGTCCAGGTACCCCGATCTTCTACGGGGGCGGGTTTACAACCCTAGAAGCTGCAAGCGCTCGCGAACGGACGCTTCAATGCCGTCTTCGTCCAGACCACACTCGGCGAGCATTTGCGCAGGTTTGGCGTGTTCGACGTAAACGTCCGGCAAGCCCAGATGCAGCATGGACTTGAGGATATTTTCCCGGGCAAGGAACTCGCTGACCGCACCGCCGGCGCCGCCCATGATCGCGTTCTCTTCGATGGTCACCAGCAACTCATGACGGGCGGCCATTTCCCGAACCAGGGCTTCGTCCAATGGTTTGACGAAACGCATGTCGACCACTGTCGCATCGAGCTTCTCGGCGACTTTCAGCGCCTCACTCAGTTGCACACCGAACACCAGCAGAGCGACGTTGCTGCCCTGACGGCGGATCACGCCTTTGCCGATTTCAATCGGTTCGAGGCTTTTCTCGATCGGTGCATTCGGACCGGTGCCGCGCGGGTAACGCACAGCGGCCGGGCCGTTATAGAGATGGCCGGTGCTGAGCATTTTGCGCAGTTCGTTCTCGTCGCTCGGGGTCATCACCAGCATGCCGGGGATGCAGCGCAGGAACGACAGGTCGAAACTGCCAGCGTGGGTCGGACCGTCTTCACCCACCAGCCCCGCACGGTCGATGGCGAACAGCACGTCGAGGTTCTGCACCGCGACGTCATGCACCAGCTGGTCGTAACCGCGTTGCAGGAAGGTCGAATAGATCGCCACTACCGGCTTGGCGCCTTCGCAGGCCATGCCGGCAGCGAAGGTCACAGCGTGCTGTTCGGCAATCGCCACGTCGAAATAGCGCAGCGGGAAACGTTCGCTGAAGGCCACCAGGTCGGAGCCTTCCTTCATCGCCGGAGTGATCCCGACCAGGCGCGGATCGGAAGCGGCCATGTCACACAGCCATTCGCCGAACACGCTGGAATACTTCGGTCCGCCGGCTTTTTTTGGCGCTGCGGCCGGAGCATCCAGAGGTTCGAGTTTGGTGATGGCGTGGTAGCCGATCGGGTCGACTTCGGCTGGGGCGAAACCTTTGCCTTTCTTGGTGACCACATGCAGGAACTGCGGACCCTTGAGGTCACGCATGTTACGCAGGGTGGCGATCAGTGTCGGCAGGTCGTGGCCATCGATCGGGCCGATGTAGTTCCAGCCCAGCTCTTCGAACAGCGTGCCCGGGACCAACATGCCTTTTGCGTATTCTTCGGTGCGACGGGCGATTTCCCAGGCGCCAGGCAGGCGCGACAGGACCTTTTTGCTGCCCTCGCGCATGCTTGCGTAAGTGCGGCTGGAGAGGATTTTCGCCAGATAATTCGACAGCCCGCCGACGTTGCGCGAGATCGACATGTCGTTGTCGTTGAGGATCACCAGCATGTTGGCGTCGACTTCCGGCGCATGGTTCAGCGCTTCGAAAGCCATGCCGGCGGTCAAGGCGCCGTCGCCGATCACCGCGATCGCCTTGCGCTCGCTGTTCTGCAGGCGGGCGGCAATCGCCATGCCCAGCGCTGCACTGATCGAGGTGCTGGAATGGCCGACGCCAAAGGTGTCGTATTCGCTCTCGGAGCGGCGCGGGAAGGCCGCAATGCCGTCCTTCTGGCGCAGGGTGCTCATGCGCTCGCGACGGCCGGTGAGGATCTTGTGCGGATACGCCTGATGGCCCACGTCCCACACCAGCCGGTCGTCCGGGGTGTCGAAGACGTAATGCAGCGCAACGGTCAGCTCGATGACGCCAAGGCCGGCACCGAAATGCCCTCCCGTCTGGCCGACCGTATAGAGCAGCTCCTGGCGCAATTCATCGGCCAGGGTTTCGAGCTCGGCTTCACCTAACCGGCGCAGGCCGGCCGGCGTGTCGGCACGGTCGAGCAAGGGCGTGGCAGGGCGTTTGCGGGGGATCTCATGAAACGTCGTGGGCATCAGGCGAATCGTTATAGGTATAAGAAGAGGCGGCAGTTTACCTTATGGATCGCAAGCTGCCCACGGGAGGTCGGAAGTTGACCAATATGCGGCCCAGAGTCGCGGCTTTTTCAGCTGCGACGCTCGACTATATAGCGCGCCAGGTCCCGCAACGGCTCGGCCGACGCGTCAAACGGTCGCAGGGCGTGCAAGGCTTGATCGCGCAGCTCCAAGGCATAAGCCTTGGCCGCTTCCAGGCCGAGCAGCGCCGGATAGGTCGGTTTGTCCCGGGCGATGTCGGCGCCCTGGCGTTTGCCGAGGGTCTCGGTATCGCTTTCGACGTCGAGGATGTCGTCCTGCACCTGAAACGCCAGACCGATGGCCTGTGCATACGTCTGCAAGGATTTGAGTTCGGTTTTCTCGGCGCGCCCGCTGGCCAGGGCGCCCAGTTTGACGCTGGCTTCGATCAGCGCGCCGGTCTTGTGCCGGTGCATGTATTCCAGCGCCGCTTGATCGAGCTTGAGGCCGACCGAACCGAGGTCGATGGCCTGGCCGCCAACCATACCCGCCGGGCCTGCCGCCAACGCCAGGGCGCCGACCATCTGCAGACGGGTTTCGGCGTCTGACGAACTCAGGCGCGGGTCGAGCAAGGCACTGAACGCCAGGCTTTGCAGACCGTCACCGGCGAGAATCGCGCAGGCTTCGTCGAATTTCTTATGGGTGGTCGGCTGGCCGCGACGCAGATCGTCGTCGTCCATCGCCGGCAAATCATCATGTACCAGCGAATACGCGTGAATCAGCTCCACCGCACAGGCCGCGCCGTTGGCTTGCTCGGCCTTACCACCCAATGCTTCGCAGGCCGCGTAGGCCAGCAGCGGGCGCACGCGCTTGCCGCCATTCATCACGCTGTAGCGCATGGCTTCATACAAGCGGGCCAGCTCAGGGCTGGGGGCGCAAAACAGGGTTTCCAGTGCAGCGTTGACGCGGGCCTGACTGCTGGCCTGATAGGCGGCAATCATTGCGGTTGTTCCGCGTCGAAGGGTTCCTCGGCCAGCTCCCCGTCGCGCTCCAGCAGAATCTGTACCTTCTGCTCGGCCTGGGCCAGCGCAGCCTGGCAATCGCGGGTCAGGCCGATGCCTTGTTCGAAGGCCGTCAACGAGTCTTCCAGCGACAGCTCGCCGTTCTCCAGACGCTCGACCAGCGATTGCAGGTCAGCGAGGGATTGTTCGAAATCCAGTGCAGCTTTTTTGCGGGCCATGGCGGCTATCCCGGTTGACGTTAAACCGGCGCGACACTAGCAGAGAGAGGGGGTTGGGGCAAATAGGCGGGCGAATCCATCGGTCCGGCCACTGCGGTCGAGATCCTTTTCTGTACCGAGATATTGTTGAGGACGGCTGCCGATTTGCGGCACAGAACGTCTTTTCTCACTGTTCGTTTTCTGAACACTCAGGCGGCAATTTATCATGATAGTTGTTCATTTTTGTACAGGAGAGTCATAGTCAAATATCGGCTGATTAAAAAATGATCTGAAAATGGTCTCAATTCGGCGTAAGCCAGGCGGTCAAGGAGGGGATGGCTGGTGTGAATTCAGGGCTGCAGTTCGGGTTCGGCGTCCTCGTTCTCATCCCATAGCAGGATCATCGGCGTAACACTGGGATGGAACCGCTGGCACAAGAGGTATTTGCGGTGACGGTGATACCTGGTCAGGAAGGGCGGGGCAGCGAATAAGGGAAAGGTGTAGTGGTCGGCTTTTTGCTCCGACCCCACATTGTCGACATCATCCGCACGCCTCTTCAGCGGTGCTTTGCGGTTGGTCGAGCGTCGCTCTCGCCGGTACATAATCGTTTTTCCTCCCGAACTGGGGAGAAAATGTGCAAAAAGCGAGCCAGTCGTGTCTCAACGGATGCCGTACTTGTCCATTATCCGGTACAGGGTGACGCGGGACACACCGAGCAGCCTGGATGCGTGGGATACATTGTTCATCGAATGGTTCAGGCAGCTGCGCACCGCCAGTTCTTCCGCATGCGCCCGCACCTGTTCCAGGGGTTTGACCTCAAGCAGTTCTTCACTTTCCTCCAGCCCCAGGTCCCTGGGGGTAATCATGTGGTTCTCGCTCATCACCAGCGCACGGCGGATGCGGTTGATCAGCTCGCGGACATTGCCCGGCCAGCCATAACACAGCATGGCGGCGATGGCCTGGTGGGTGAAGCCGCGCACACTACTCTCTTGCTCCTTGGCGAATTTGTGCAGGAAATAACGAGCCAACAACTCGATGTCACTGCCGCGTTCTGCCAGGCACGGCACGTCGATATTGAGGACATTCAGGCGATAGTAGAGATCTTCGCGAAAACGCCCATCGATTACCGCCTGTTCCAGATTGACGTGGGTCGCCGCCAGCACCCGCGCGTTGACCGCCACGCTCTGGTTACCGCCGAGGCGTTCGATGGTCTTCTGTTCGAGAAAACGCAGCAGATAAACCTGCAGCTGGGGCGGAAGATCGCCGATCTCGTCGAGAAAGATGGTGCCGGATTGGGCCGATTCGATGCGCCCGATCTTGCGTTTGTAGGCGCCGGTGAAGGCGCCCTTTTCATAACCGAACAACTCGGCATAGATCAGGGATTCGGGCAGGGCACCGCAATTCACCGCAACGAAGGGGCCTGCGTGTTGCTTGGAGCGCTGGTGGATGGCGCGGGCGATCATCTCCTTGCCGACGCCCGTCTCGCCGCGGATCAGCACCGGCGCTTCGACCGCCGCGACCCGGCGGATCAGGTCGAAGATCGCGAGAAATTGCTTGGTGCCGCCGACCATCTGGCACTCCTCGATCGGCAGCAGCATTTCCTGCTCCAGATCGCGCAGCATGGACATGCCATGCAGGTGGCCGAGGGCGTGTTTCAGGTGGCTGTAGTTGTCGTCCAGCGGCAACGAGAAGTAGTCGTAGAAATGCTCGTAGATCAACCGGCGGAACTCCAGATCCTCGAGGTTCTCCGGGTTGGTCAGGGCGATCCAGGAGAGGTGCTCGTCGGCACTGAGCAAGGCCTCGACCTGCTCGCGCTGCTGCTCCGTCAGGTTGTTCGGCAACAGGGCGACCCCGATGCGATAGAGGCCTTGTTTCAGCAGGGCTTGGTTATTGCTTGCCGAGGTGATCCGGTCGAAGGTCCAAGCGGGCAGGTGCAGGGTGGTATATAACCGTTCATCGTTTGACAGGTCGAGCAGCAGTGCTCTGCGTGACGATCCAGGCAATGGATAAGCGGTGGAAGGCATTTTTTCAAGTCCTTGATACACATTTATCTTGCATCAACTCCCTACCGTTACAACTGTTACAACTCACCTAGGAGCATAGTTTCAGTGTTGGTGGTTTTCCGACCAAGTGACGAAAGGAGTGGCGACCAGCCAGTACGTGGCGAAGATAGTTCAAGGCTTCGTACCGTCCGGGTGGTTGATCTGGTACCGGGTACTACGGCCGCCGCCGGGCAGACGGATCAGGTAACCCTTACCCAGCAACTCAGCGAGGTGGCGAGTCGCGGTGGCCTTGGAGACTTTTGCTACTGCCTGGTACTGGGCGGCACTGATACCCTCTTCAAACCCGTTCTCGCCACCATCGAGCAGGCGATTGAGCACTTTGGCCTGCTCCGCGGACAGGGTCAGGCCTCGGTGTTTCTGCCAAAAGCGGGCCTTGCCGAGTACTGACTCGATACGGGTCATGGCTTGTTGCAGGCTGCGCAATAGTGTCTGCAGAAACCATTCGAGCCAGTCGGTGATATCCAGGGTGGCTTTCTGACTGGTTTCCAATGCACGGTAATAGCCGGACCGATCGTCGAGAATGCTCGCCGACATGGCGTAAAAGCGGATTGCCTGATCCTCGGCCTGGGCGAGGGCCAGGTCGGTAATAGCCCGAGTCAGGCGGCCGTTGCCATCGTCAAAGGGATGAAGCGTGACGAACCAGAAGTGAGCGATGCCGGCACGCAGCAATGGATCAAGCTGGGCCTGAGCACGGCTGATTTCGAACCAGTCGAGGAAGGCCTCGAGCTGTTGCTCCAGCCCGTGCCGGGAAGGAGCCTCGAAGTGGACGGTTGGTCTGTCCAGACGACCCGACACCACCTGCATCGGTTCATTACCGCGCAGCGCGCCGACGTGGACTCGCTGCTGGATGAAGTCGTCGTCTTGAGCAGCAAACAACCATTCATGCCAATGCAACAAACGTGCGAGGGTAAGCGGCTGATCGAAGTGCTGGGTCGCGTCCAGCATCAACTCCGCCAGCCCTTCGCTACGCTTGCTCACGCGGCGGCCATCGACCTGTTCGATACCCAGGCGACGCGCCAGAGATGAGCGCACCGAACCGACGTTCAACTGCTCACCTTCAATGGCGGATGACGTCACGATGTTCTGCAACAGCGTGTCCAGCTCGCTTTGCGCGCTGAATGCTCTACCCGCCGAACTGGACATGCCCAGCAGTTGCCCTTGCGCCTGCACGCACTCGCGCAACAAAGGCGCCAGGCGCTCAGGTTGCCAGTGAAAATGCGGCCAGTCAGGCTGTTGCCATATCCAGCGAAGGTGTTCCATAGGCTCGTACTCTGGGAGATGAGCCGAATAAGGGCTTTATTCGGCTCATTTGGTGAGCCGATTGTGTGTGGGATTCGGCTCGTCGTCCAGCATGTATTTGATGCTTGTAGGCTACAAAATTAAGACATTCGGCTATTTTTGTAGCTCGTGGGCTATAAAACTCACCTCGCGCGTACCCAACCTGAATTGCGCGGCTTTACACGTCCTAACCTCTTTCGTATGCGTCAGTTTTACGAGGCGTACAGGCATGACGCAAAAGTCTCAGCACTGCTGCGACAATTACCCTGGACCCAAAACCTGATCATCCTCGGCCAGAGCAAGCAGTCTGAAGAGCGCAAGTTCTACTTACGTATGGCGATTCAGGAGAAATGGTCGAGTCGTGAGTTGTAGCGCCAGTTCAAGCCCACCTTGTTCGAGCGCTCGGTCACTCAACGGGCAAAAGTCTCGGCAGTGCTGAGACAAACCCACCCTGAAGCTTTGAACGTGTTCAAGGATGCCTACATGGTCGAGTTTCTCGACTTGCCGGATGGGCATGCCGAGGCTGATTTGCACAGTGGACTGTTGCAATGCTTAAAGGATTTTCTGATCGAGCTGGGCGGGATTTTTGCTTCGTGGGTTCTGAGTGCCCGCTGCAGGTCGGTGCTCGCGACTTTTTTGAGCCGGTACCGCGCAGAATCACTTTCTTCCAGGCATTAAAAAGCCGGCTTGTGGCCGGCTTCTCGGGGACTGGCTTGGCTTATTTTTGGTAAGCCGCGCCAGCCTTCAAAACGTACATCCAGATTCTTGCGTCTGGCTGTGGGACTTGGCGAGAAAGTCATCTGCCTTGTCGGGGCGATCTGGCCGTTCTGGACGGTCGATGCGCAAATGTGGGGCGCAGCATACTGATTTTTTTGAAGAATTCCCAGCCCAAAGGGCGATCCAGAGCTGTCGCGTTCTCAATAATTCGTTCGAGACTATTTGGACGGCACCGGTGGGCGGGGTTTGTTGAGGGTTGACCACCAGAACACCCAGCCCAGGATGTGAATGTTTTGGGTCTGGATCTGCTCGGCGCTGAACACTTCGTCGGGGTATTCGGCGCTGTTGTGGCTGCGCAAACGCAAAGCGCGGCCGGGGAGGCGGTAGAGGTATTTTACTCGCAGCATGCCGTCGTGTTCGAGGGCGTAGATGGCGCCGTCCACCACTTGCGTCAGGCTGCGGTCGATGGCGAGGGTGGAACTGTCTTCGATCTTTTCCGCCATGCTGTTGCCGGTCATCGGTGCGCAGATGGCTTGCGCCGGATCGACTTCAAGGGATTCCAGATGACCTCGCGGCAGACGAACGCTGATTCCCAGGACTTCGATAACTTGGGTTTTATTTGCGTCAAGCGTAGTGCAGGTTTCTTTATAAAACGGGAGTTCTACATCGCTCGAGTTGATAATTGCGGTGTAGATTCCGTGAACTTCCTGGGCTACAAAAATATTGCCTGACTGATCGGTAACCTGCAGGCGGCCAGGATGCTTCGGACCTTCGCCAGTGCGCAGCCACAGGCTGTTGACGGTCAGCAGCCCGGCAATCTCATCCATTCGGTAGGACGGTACGCCGCGGTTGTACCAGTTGTTCACGTCCTGGGGCTTTACGTTGTACAACTTCGCAAAGTCCGAGGATCTGATGTTGGCCTCATTGAGGAGGGCTTTAAAGCGATCGCCGCTGGATATCTTCATGCGCACGAAGTTTACGGATGAGCGGTAATGGTTTAAATAAACAACGCGTTCAAATTGTGCGAGAAATAGTGACTAGTTGAAAGAGTGTTTCAATGTATAAGAAACATGGTTAAACAAGTTTGCTTTATTGTTTAAACATGCAGTGTATTCTCTGTTTTTATCCAGGCATAAAAAACCCCGGAAAACCGGGGTCTTTTCGAAGAGGTCAGTGGCGTTCAGCCAATGCCGTCTCAGCCTTTGTAAGCAGCAACCGACTTCATGATCTCGGCGCGAGCGGCTTCTGCATCGCCCCAACCTTCGATCTTCACCCATTTGCCTTTTTCGAGGTCTTTGTAGTTCTCGAAGAAGTGCTTGATTTGCTCGAGCAGCAGACCTGGCAGGTCGGTGTACTCTTTGACGTCGACATACAGCTGAGTCAGCTTGTCGTGTGGTACTGCGATCACTTTGGCATCGCCGCCGCCATCGTCGGTCATGTGCAGGATGCCGACTGGACGTGCGCGGATTACCGAGCCTGGAGCAACCGGGTAAGGGGTCACGACCAGCACGTCGAGAGGATCACCGTCGTCGGCCAGGGTGTTGGGGATGAAACCGTAGTTGGCCGGGTAGAACATTGGGGTGGCCATGAAACGGTCAACGAACAGGCAATCGCTGTCCTTGTCGATTTCGTATTTGATCGGCGCGTGGTTGGCCGGAATCTCGATGGCGACGTAGATGTCGTTCGGCAGGTCGTTGCCAGCCGGAATCTTGCTGTAGCTCATTGGGCGATGCCCCCGTGATTGGCCAAATGACTTGGCCGGATTGACCTAAAAGTGGCGGCGATTATAGGCATATTCCGCCATCGATGCCACGTACCAGAGGTCGTGTAGACCTTAGTCGTGTACCTGATAAGCCGGATGGCGTAGTTGCAACTGTTTGAGTCTGGTCAGCGGATCCTGACGATAAAACAGCTGCAATTGCTGATAGACCTCAGGATAGGCGCTGTTCAGCAAGTCCGGCGCGCTGAAAAAATACTCACTGGTCACAGCAAAGAACTCCGCCGGATTTTCCGCTGCATAGGGATCGATCTGTGTTTCGGCGTCGGGATTGCGATCCAGTTGGCGATTGAGATGGTCGTAGGCGCTCTGCATCACCGAAGCCCATTCACTGGCGCGCATGTCGCTGTGCAGCGGCGGTTGGCCATTGGCGTTGCCGTTGAGCATGTCGAGTTTATGCGCCAGTTCGTGAATCACCAGGTTGTAGCCTTCCCAGCCACCGCTGGCAAGCACGCCGGGCCAGGCCAGAATCACCGGGCCTTGTTGCCAGGCTTCGCCGCTGTGCTCGCCTTTCCACTCATGCTCGACGCCGCTGGCGTCACGATGCCGCTGTGGGCTGAGGAAGTCATCGGGGTAGAGCACGATTTCGTGAAAACCCTGATACCAGTTTAGATCACCCAGATGCAGCAGCGGCAATTGCGCCTGTGCGGCCAGTAGCAGACGTTCTTCCTGATGAAGTTCGACGCCGGGCAGGGCGGTCAGGTGCTTGTCTTGCAGGAACAGCACGCTGGACTCGCGCAGCCATTGGTCCTCGGCGTCGCTCAGGCCATCGAGAAAGCTCAGGTGTTGACGCACCCGTTGCCAGGTTTCAGCGGCAACGGGATGCTTGGCCAGCGTACGCTGCCGACGCCAGGCGCTAAGCGACCACATAGGCGATCAGAGTAAGTCGGCTTTTGAGGCCGAGTTGGCGAGGCGCTTGCGTACGATGCCGATAATCATCGGCAGCAACGACACCAGGATGATTCCCACGACCAGCAGCGACAGGTTCTTCTTGATAAAGGGCACGTTGCCGAAGAAATAGCCCAGGGTGACCAGCCCGCCAACCCACAGAATGGTGCCGGCAACGCTGAAACAGAGGAACCGCGGGTAGGGCATTTTGGCGACGCCGGCGACGAACGGAGCGAAGGTCCGGATGATCGGGATGAACCGCGCCAGAGTCACGGTTTTGCCGCCGTGTTTATCGTAGAAATCGTGGGTTTGCTGCAGGTAGTCGCGGCGGAAGATTTTCGATTTCGGGTTGCTGAAGAGGCGTTCGCCGGCCGTTCGACCAATCACGTAGTTGGTGCTGTCACCGAGGATCGCCGCCAGCATCAGCAGTCCGCCCAGCAGCACCGGGTCCATGCCGCCACCAGCGGCGACGGCGCCAGCGATGAACAGCAGCGAGTCACCCGGCAGGAACGGCGTTACCACTAGACCCGTTTCGCAGAAAATCACCAAAAACAGAATGGCGTAGATCCATGACCCGTAGTTGGTTACCAGCAAATCGAGATAGACGTCGAGATGCAGAATAAGGTCGAGCGGGTTGAAATCCATGGATGGCACCTGTGGTGATGGCCCGACTCAGCAGGCCTGTGCGAAGGCTTCGGGCTATAAGACTACAAGGAGGTGTAGTTTATCTTACGGTCCGGGAAGGTCGGCATTATACGATCTGAGATGTGAATTGCGTGTTGAGTTTGTAGCGGGGGATGTCGCGGGTGGCAACGAGGACTTTCGGGCGTTCGACTATTTACTGTGGGAGCGGCGGTGCGGCGATCCGACTTGCCCGCGAAACAAACACCACAGTTCTTCAGGCATTGCGCGTTATCGTTCTTCGCGGGCAAGCCACGCTCCCACAGGTTCTGCGCCTTAACTACCGGCATTGGGGCAACAGGAAGCTCCTTCTGCCACAGGTATTGCGTTTCAATCTTCGCTGATAGGCAGTATGTAGTTCTTGAACTCGGTGTCTTCGCGAAAACCGATGGATTCGTAGGTCTTCTGCGCCACTTCGTTATTGCTGCTGGTGGATACCCGCATGCGTACCGCATGAGTTTCCTTGGCCATTTTTTTTGCGGTGCGGATCAGATTGTCGGCCACCAGCTGCCGCCGGGCGTCTTCGGCGACATAAATGTCGTTGAGGATCCATACGCGTTTCAGCGATAGGGAAGAAAAACTCGGATACAACTGGCAAAAACCCAGCAACTTGCTGTCGTCGTCATCGGACAAGGCCAGGTAGATCACCGATTCCTTGCGCCGCAGACGCTTTTCGAGAAAGGCTCGGGAGGAGTCGGGAAACGGCAGAGAGCCATAGAATTCGCGATACTTCACGAACAATGGGGTCAACAGATCCAGGTGTTCCAAGGTCGCTTGAGTAATCCGCATGACAGGCCTCAGCTTCAAATGGGTACGACGGCAAACGGTTCATTACTCGGGCAGCCGTGGTTCGATGCTGCCTAAAGACCGCCGAAAGCGCAATCAGAATGCCGTCAATTGCGCCGATCTGGAGAGTAGGAAGTTGCCATTTGAGTGGGTGGCAGCGTCCGAATCCAGTGTCTGAACCTGTGCTTCATCCTTTAAGTTAACCCCTGACAGCTGCCGGCGACAGGCCTCACGCATCAAATACAGCAAGCGATGGGCGGCCATTCCGTAACTTAACCCTTCCAGCCGAACATTGGAGATGCAGTTACGGTAGGCGTCAGTCAGGCCGACCTTGGGATTATAGGTGAAGTACAGGCCGAGGCTGTCCGGCGAACTGAGGCCGGGGCGTTCGCCGATCAGGATGACCACCATTTTCGCGCCCAGCCGTTCACCGATTTCATCGGCCACCGCGACCCGACCCTGTTCCACCAGAATGACCGGTGACAGCGACCAGCCTTCGGCCAGGGCCTGTTCCTCCATGCGCGCCAGAAACGGCAGGGTATGTCGATGCACAGCCAGCGCCGAGAGGCCGTCAGCCACCACCACGGCCAAATCGATGCCACCAGGGTGTGCTGCTGCATAGTCCTGCAGCTTTTGCGCCGAGTCGTCACAAAGGCGTCGACCGAGATCGGGGCGCTGCAGATAGCTGTTGCGATCGGCGGCGGCACTGTGCAGCAACAGGCTGTCGCGCCCGCGCTCGGACAGTTGGGTGCTGAGCCCGGCATGATCGAACGGTAGATGTACCGCGTCGCGGGCCTGGGCGTGGGCATATTGAAAGTCAAGCTGCGCGCTGGTCGGCATGCTGGTGCCGGTGCGACCGAGGGCAATCCGGGCCGGGGTCAGGCGACGCAGTTCCAGCCACGGGTTCTGGCTCTCGGTAGGCGGTTTTTCCATGAATCTATCACTCATCCCAGTTGCGCCAGAGCCTGACGGAAGGCAGGTGGCAGGCTGTTGCCGAAAAGCACCTTGCCGTCCGCCTGAGTAAATATGCCCATTTTCGCCAGCCATTGCTCGAATTCCGGCGCCGGCTTGAGGCCGAGCGTCTGCCGGGCATAGAGCGCGTCGTGGAACGAGGTGGTCTGGTAGTTGAGCATAATGTCGTCGGAGCCGGGAATGCCCATGATGAAGTTGATCCCGGCCACGCCGAGCAAGGTCAGCAGGGTGTCCATATCGTCCTGATCGGCCTCGGCATGGTTGGTGTAACAGATATCGCAGCCCATAGGGACGCCCAGCAACTTGCCGCAGAAGTGATCTTCCAGGCCGGCGCGGATGATCTGCTTGCCGTTGTACAGGTATTCCGGACCGATGAAGCCGACCACGGTGTTCACCAGAAACGGTTTGAAATGCCGTGCCACAGCGTAGGCGCGGGTTTCGCAGGTTTGTTGGTCGATGCCATGGTGGGCATTGGCCGACAGGGCGCTGCCCTGGCCGGTCTCGAAATACATCAGGTTCTGCCCCAGCGTCCCGCGATTGAGGCTCAAACCGGCGTCGTAGCCTTCCTGCAAGATGTTCAGGTTGATCCCGAAACTGGCGTTGGCCGCTTCGGTGCCGGCAATCGACTGGAACACCAGATCCAGCGGCACGCCACGGTTGATCGCCTCGATGGAGGTGGTGACGTGGGTCAGCACGCAGGCCTGGGTGGGGATTTCGAAGCGCTGAATGATCGCGTCGAGCATCTCCAGCATTGCGCAGATCGAGGCGATGCTGTCGGTGGCCGGGTTGATGCCAATCATTGCGTCGCCGTTACCGTAGAGCAGTCCGTCGAGGATGCTTGCGGCGATCCCGCCCGGTTCGTCGGTCGGGTGGTTGGGTTGCAGGCGAGTGGACAGCCGCCCGCGCAGGCCCATGGTGCCGCGAAATTGAGTCACGACGCGGATTTTCTGCGCCACCAGCACCAGATCCTGCACGCGCATGATCTTCGACACGGCGGCGGCCATTTCCGGGGTCAGGCCGGGTGCCAGGGCGCGCAGGCTTTGTTCGTTGGCCGCGTCGCTGAGCAGCCAGTCGCGAAAACCGCCGACGGTGAGGTGGCTGACCACGGCAAAAGCGGCTTTGTCGTGGCTGTCGATGATCAGTCGGGTGACTTCATCGTTTTCGTAAGGGATCAGCACTTCTTCGAGAAAATGCTTGAGCGGGATGTCTGCAAGGGTCATCTGCGCGGCGACCCGTTCGCCATCGTTGAGGGCGGCGACGCCGGCCAGAAAGTCCCCGGAGCGTGCCGGACTGGCCTTGGCCATGACGTCCTTGAGGCTCTCGAAGCGGTAGGTCCGGGCGCCGACGGTATGGGCAAATGCGGCCATGGGCGGTGTCCTCCTGAATTCTGTGGTTTTTGCTTTCTGCTTTCTGTGGGAGCGGCGGTGCGACGATTCGACTTGCCCGCGAATGGCGCGACGCGGTCTATCAGGGACTCCGCGTCATCGTTCTTCGCGGGCAAGCCCGGCTCCCACAGGGTTTCGCAGTGTTCTCGGTAGCGGGTTCATCCCGCACCGGGATAAGGCATTGCGCCGGGGATCAGCCCGGCGCAGGTGCAACTTAGATACCTGTGAGCATGGCGTCAGCCGGTGCATCGAAACGTTGTTTGGCGGTCAGCTGGAAGTAGATGAAGCCGGCCGCCATGAAGCCAAGGAAGATCAGGCCGATCAGCGGGTTGAACCAGGCCATCGCCACCAGGCAGACCACCGCCAGGAACAAGGCGATTCCCGGCACGATCGGATAGCCCGGCGCGCGGAAGGTGCGCTCCAGCAGCGGCTCGGTTTTGCGCAGTTTGAACAGGCTGAGCATGCTGATGATATACATCACGATGGCGCCGAATACTGACATGGTAATCATCGCGGCGGTCAGGGTCATACCTTGCAGGTTGATCAGGCCATCGCTGTAGATCGCCGCAATGCCGATCACGCCGCCGGCCAGAATCGCCCGGTGTGGCGTCTGGAAGCGCGACAGTTTGGCCAGCCCGCGTGGCAGGTAACCGGCACGGGCCAAGGCGAAGAACTGCCGCGAATAGCCAAGAATGATGCCATGGAAACTCGCCACCAGACCGAACAAGCCGATCCATACCAACATGTGCATCCAGGTGGAATTGTTGCCGACCACGGCTTTCATCGCCTGTGGCAGCGGGTCGTTGATGTTCGACAGCTGGCGCCAGTCGCCGACGCCGCCGGCCATCACCATTACGCCAATCGCCAGGAACACCAGAGTCAGAATGCCGCTGACATAGGCTTTGGGGATGGTGCGTTTCGGGTCCTTGGCTTCTTCGGCGGCCATGGCTGCGCCTTCAATGGCGAGGAAGAACCAGATGGCAAAGGGTATCGCTGCGAACATCCCGGGAATCGACGCCACAGTGAACTCGTTGGAGCCGGACCAGCCATTGAGCACGAAATTGCTGAAGCTGAAGCCCGGTGCGACCACGCCCATGAATACCAGCAACTCGGCCACCGCCAGAACAGTCACCACGAGTTCAAAGGTCGCGGCAATGCTGACGCCGAGGATGTTCAGGCCCATGAACACGAAGTAGGCGCCGACCGCGGCGATTTTCGGGTCCAGTTCCGGGTATTGCACGTTCAAGTAGGCGCCGATGGCCATGGCGATAGCCGGCGGCGCAAAGACGAACTCGATCAGCGTGGCGATCCCGGCAATCAATCCGCCTTTTTCGCCAAATGCCCGACGGCTGTAGGCAAACGGCCCGCCGGCGTGGGGAATGGCCGTGGTCAATTCGGTGAAGCTGAAGATGAAGCAGGTGTACATCGTCGCCACCATCAATGCGGTGACGAGAAAGCCCAGTGTGCCGGCCGTACCCCAGCCGTAGCTCCAGCCGAAATACTCGCCGGAAATCACCAGGCCCACGGCAATACCCCATAAATGCAGGGTGCCGAGGGTGGGTTTGAGCTGTGTTGTTGAAGTCATAAGTCCTCTCTGTTTTTTTTGTTTGATCTATTGGACTTTCAGTAGCGGTTGTCTGGATTAGGGAACGCTGTTCACGCAGCGGTTTATCTGTAGTGCAGGCACGCAAAGCCCGTGCCAGAGCGGCAGGGCGATGTTCGTTGTGTCAGTGGCGGCGCCTTCGCGGGCAAGCCCGCTCCCACAGGGTTATGCAGTGTTGTGGGAGCGGGCTTGCCCGCGAAGGGCTCACCCGGATTTCAGGGCTTAGAAGAAACCCAGTGGATTGATGTCGTAGCTCACCAGCAGGTTTTTCGTCTGTTGGTAGTGGTCGAGCATCATTTTGTGGGTTTCACGACCGACGCCGGATTTCTTGTAGCCACCGAACGCGGCGTGGGCCGGGTACAGGTGGTAGCAGTTGGTCCAGACGCGACCGGCCTTGATTGCCCGGCCCATGCGGTAGGCGCGGTTGATGTCGCGGGTCCAGAGACCGGCGCCAAGGCCGAACTCGGTGTCGTTGGCAATCGCCAGGGCTTCGGCTTCGTCCTTGAAGGTAGTGATACTCACCACCGGGCCAAAGATTTCTTCCTGGAACACGCGCATTTTGTTGGTGCCCTTGAGCAGGGTCGGCTGGATGTAGTAACCGCTGGCCAGGTTGCCCTCGAGTTTTTCCACCTTGCCGCCGGTCAGCAGCTCGGCACCTTCGCCCTTGGCGATTTCCAGGTAGGACAGGATCTTGTCGAATTGCTGTTCGGACGCCTGCGCGCCGACCATGGTCTCGGTGTCCAGCGGGTCGCCGCGCTTGATTTGCAGGACCTTCTTCATGACCACTTCCATGAAGTCGTCATAGATCGACTCTTGCACCAGTGCCCGTGATGGGCAGGTGCAGACTTCGCCCTGGTTGAAGAACGCCAGCACCAGACCTTCGGCAGCTTTTTCGATAAAGGTCGGTTCGGCTTGCATGATGTCTTCGAAGAAGATGTTCGGCGATTTGCCGCCCAGTTCAACGGTCGACGGAATGATGTTTTCGGCGGCGCATTTCATGATGTGCGCGCCGATCGGGGTGGAACCGGTGAACGCGATCTTGGCGATGCGCTTGCTGGTGGCCAGGGCTTCACCGGCTTCACGGCCGAAGCCTTGCACCACGTTGAGCACGCCCGGCGGCAACAGGTCACCGATCAGCTCCATCAGTACGGTAATGCCCAGCGGGGTTTGCTCGGCAGGCTTGAGCACCACGCAGTTGCCGGCGGCCAGGGCTGGTGCAAGTTTCCAGGCGGCCATCAGCAGCGGGAAGTTCCACGGGATGATCTGTCCGACCACGCCCAGTGGTTCATGAATGTGATAAGCCACGGTGTTGCCGTCGATTTCCGCGGCGCTGCCTTCCTGGGCGCGAATGCAGCCGGCGAAGTAGCGGAAGTGGTCAGCGGCCAGCGGGATGTCGGCGTTCAGGGTTTCACGCACGGCCTTGCCGTTGTCCCAGGATTCGGTGACGGCCAGCACTTCGAGGTTCTGTTCGATGCGGTCGGCGATTTTCAGCAGGACCAGCGAGCGGGCCTGAGCCGAGGTGCTGCCCCAGGCAGCGGCTGCGGCGTGGGCGGCGTCCAGCGCTTTGTCGATATCTTCGGCGGTGGAGCGCGGGAATTCTGCAATAGGTTGGCCGTTTACCGGCGAGGTGTTGGTGAAGTACTGACCTTTGACAGGCGCGACGAATTCGCCGCCGATGTAGTTACCGTACTTGCTTTTGAACGAAACGATAGCGCCTTCAGTACCGGGGTGAGCGTAACGCATGGTGGGTATCTCCTTGGCTTTTGTACTTATTAGGAAGGACGCGCTGTTGCGCTTATATAAGCGTAGAGCAAGGGTCGGGCCAGTGCTTTGCAGGTCAGGTAAATCAAGGGGTTACGGGCTTTTGAGGGAATGAGCGGAGCAAGGACGTGACAGTTGTGGCACAGCCTGGGTGACACTTTGTGCCACAAGCGGTACAGGCTGTGACTCGCCGTCGAGGCGCGATTGCAATAAGTTGGAGGCAGGAGGATGCTGGGCGTCGAGTATTCCTGGGAACGAGCCAGGCCCTGCCGGGAGAACAATAAGAAATGCAAAACAATCATTTGAGTCGGCACGCCCAACAGGTGCTGACCGTGACTCAGGGCAAATCCCACTTGCATGGCCCGGGCAGCGATCCGTCCATTGCCCGTTCCTGGCTGCGTTGCCTTGAGGACTATCACCTCGATCCGGCCCTGAGCATCGCGCCGACGGTGCTCGAACACGGTCGCGTGCTGGAAAGCCGCGAGCGTTTGCAGCAGGTGCTGCAGATCGCCGGCACCGAGATGACCAGCCTGCATCAACAACTCTCCGGCGCCGGCCATGCGGTGCTGCTGACCGACGCCCGTGGCGTGATCCTCAACTGTGTCACCGCGCCCACCGAACGCAAGATTTTCGAACGCGCCGGGCTCTGGCTCGGTGCGGACTGGAGCGAAGCCTGCGAAGGGACCAACGGTATTGGCACCTGTCTGGTAGAGCGCCAGTCGCTGACCATCCACCAGGACGAACATTTCCGCGGTCGCCACACCGGGCTTACGTGTTCGGCGAGCCCGGTGTTCGACCCTCACGGTGAACTGCTGGCGGTGCTCGATGTGTCGTCGGCGCGCCATGACGTGTCGCGTCAGAGCCAGTTCCACACCATGGCACTGGTCAATCTCTCGGCGAAGATGATCGAGAGCTGCTATTTCCTGCGTTACTTCGACAATCAATGGCTGCTGCGCTTTCATTTGCAGGCCGAGTCCGTCGGCCTGTTCAGCGAAGGGCTGCTGGCGTTCGATGGGGAAGGGCGGATCAGTGCGGTCAACCAGAGTGCCTTGAATCTGCTGGGGCATGTGCGCGGCGGGCTGCTTGGCAAACCGGTGGAAGCCTTTTTCGATTGCTCCCTGGACGAACTGCTCGGTCGTGCCAGTGTGAACGCCAGCGCCAGTTGGCCGCTGCGCACCCGCGACGGGCGCGGCTTGTTCGCGGTGTTACGGGGTCAGCCGCGCAGCGTGCCGACCCCGGTGATAGCGACTGCACGGGTCACCGAGCGTGCACGGCTGTCCGGCATCTGTCTGGGGGATGTGGCGTTGCAAAACGACTTCCGCAGGGCCCTGCGGGTGTTCGAGCGCGATGTACCGCTACTGATCAACGGCGAAACCGGTTCCGGCAAAGAAGCCTTCGCCAAGGCTGTGCATCACGCCAGCCAACGGGCGGATAAAGCCTTCGTCGCACTCAATTGTGCGGCGATTCCGGAAAGCCTGATCGAGAGCGAACTGTTCGGCTATCGCGGCGGCAGTTTCACCGGTGCGCGCAAAGAAGGCATGCGCGGCAAGTTGCAACAGGCCGATGGCGGCACCTTGTTCCTCGATGAAATCGGCGACATGCCGCTGGCCCTGCAGACCCGGCTATTAAGAGTGCTGGAGGACCGGCTGGTAGTACCCATCGGCGGCGAGCCGCAGGCGGTGAACGTCCGAATTATCAGCGCGACCCACCGTAACTTGCTCGATCGGGTGCAGGACGGCAGTTTCCGTGAAGACTTGTATTACCGGCTCAATGGCCTGGAAATCGCCTTGCCGGCGTTGCGTGAGCGTAGCGACAAGGCACAGTTGCTCGACTTCCTGCTGGCCGAAGAGGCCGCCGAGCAAAACGTCCTGCTCGACGGCCCGGCGCGCCAGGCGCTGCTGGACTTCGCCTGGCCGGGCAACGTGCGGCAATTGCGCAATGTGCTGCGTACCCTGGCGGCGCTGTGCGAGGACGGGTTGATCGGTTTTGAGGATTTGCCGGTGATGATCAGGCAAAGCCGGCCGGCTCCGATGCTGATGGCCGTCGACGAAACTTCCGAGCGCCCGCTGGACGATGCCGAGCGCCTGGCATTGCTCAATACCCTGGAGCAGCAGCGCTGGCACATGACCCACACCGCTGAGCAGCTGGGAGTCAGCCGCAATACGCTTTACAGGAAGCTGCGCAAGCATGGAATCGCCCGCTAGAACGGCGCCATTTGTGGGAGCGGGCTTGCCCGCGAAGGCTGCAGCGCGGTTTGTCTGAAGCACCGTGTTATCGTTCTTCGCGGGCAAGCCCGCTCCCACAGGTTCGGTGGTGTTCTTGTGGGTGCGACCTTCAGCCTGAAACACAAGGTGCGATTTCCAGCCCTCTACGCTAACCTGCCTCGATGTTTTACGAGGTTGACTATGCACATTCATATTCTTGGTATTTGCGGCACATTCATGGGTTCGTTGGCGGTACTGGCCAAAGAGCTGGGCCATCGCGTGACCGGCTCCGATGCCAACGTCTATCCGCCGATGAGCACCCAGTTGCAGGCTCAGGGGATTGAGCTGACACAGGGCTACGATCCCGCCCAACTCGATCCGGCGCCGGATCTGGTGGTGATTGGCAATGCCATGTCGCGTGGCAATCCGGCGGTCGAATACGTATTGAACAAAGGCCTGCCGTACGTTTCCGGCCCGCAGTGGCTGGCCGACCATGTGCTGCAAGGTCGCTGGGTGCTGGCGGTTGCCGGGACTCACGGCAAAACCACCACCAGCAGCATGCTCGCCTGGGTGCTGGAGTACGCGGGCATGAGCCCGGGCTTCCTGATCGGCGGTGTGCCGCAGAACTTCGCGGTGTCGGCGCGTATGGGTGATACGCCGTTCTTCGTGATCGAGGCGGATGAATATGACAGTGCGTTCTTCGACAAACGTTCGAAGTTCGTTCACTACCGCCCACGCACGGCGATCCTGAACAACCTTGAGTTTGATCACGCGGACATCTTCCCCGATCTGCCGGCCATCGAGCGTCAGTTCCATCACCTGGTGCGGACTATCCCCAGCGAAGGCCTGGTGATCCATCCGACCACTGAGCCTGCCTTGCAGCGTGTGATCGACATGGGCTGCTGGACCCCGGTGCAAACCACCGGCGCTGGCGGCCAATGGCAGGTCAAGCTGCTCAGCGAAGATGGCTCGAAGTTCGAAGTCATGTTCGAAGGCGTTGTCCAAGGCGTGGTCGAGTGGGACATGACCGGTCAGCACAACGTTGCCAATGCCTTGGCCACCTTGGCCGCGGCGCGACATGTCGGCGTCGTGCCATCCATGGGTATTGCTGCGTTGAGCGCCTTCAAAAGCGTCAAGCGGCGAATGGAAAAAGTCGCTGAAGTTCACGGCGTCACTATCTACGACGACTTCGCGCATCACCCGACGGCGATTGCCACCACCCTTGATGGCTTGCGCAAGCGTATCGGCGACGCGCCGTTGATCGCGATCATCGAACCGCGTTCCAACTCCATGAAGCTCGGTGCGCACCGCGACGGTTTGCCGGAAAGTGTGGTCGATGCCGATCAGGTGATCTGGTACTCGCCGGCCAACCTTGGCTGGGATCTGGGCGCGACGGCGGCGCTGTGCTCGGTGCCGTCGATTGTCAGCGATTCGTTGGAAGGCATCATCGAGCGGGTGAAAAGCCAAGCCAAACCCGGCACCCACGTGGTGATCATGAGCAACGGCGGCTTTGGCGGCCTGCACGGCAAACTGGCCGAGGCGCTGCAATGAACAACAGCCCGGAACGCATCACCCTGGCGATGACCGGTGCCTCCGGCGCGCAATACGGTTTACGCCTGCTCGACTGCCTGGTGCGCGAAGACCGTGAGGTGCATTTCCTGATCTCCAAAGCCGCGCAACTGGTGATGGCCACTGAGACCGACGTTACGCTGCCGCCGAAAACCCAGATGATGCAGGCCTTCCTCACCGAATACACCGGTGCCGCCGCCGGACAGATTCGGGTGTATGGCAAGGACGACTGGATGTCGCCGGTGGCCTCCGGTTCCGGCTCGCCGAGTGCGATGGTGGTAGTGCCATGTTCCACCGGGACCTTGTCGGCAATCGCTACCGGCGCGTGCAACAACCTGATCGAGCGCGCCGCCGACGTCACGTTGAAGGAGCGTCGTCAGCTGATTCTGGTGCCGCGCGAAGCGCCATACTCCAGCATCCATCTGGAGAACATGCTCAAGCTGTCGAACATGGGCGTGACCATCCTGCCGGCTTCACCGGGCTTTTATCATCAGCCACAGACCATCGACGACCTGATCGACTTCGTCGTGGCGCGGATTCTCAATCTGCTGAACATCCCGCAAGACATGCTGCCGCGTTGGGGCGAACACCATTTGAGCAGCGATGAATAAGCTGCTGAGTATTGTCCTGGCCCTGCAATTGGCCGGCTGCGCCACGGCCCGAACCCTGGACGCCGCCAAACCGGGGGCGCCGATCGTGTATTCGGGCACGCGTCTGGACTTGTATGCGCTGCAAGGCGGGTGCTGTGCCATGGACCGCTTCGGCGCCGAAGCGCCGAGCTATCCGGGTGTCGACCTGCCGGCCAGCGCATTGCTCGACACCTTGTTGTTGCCGCTGTCGTTGTTGACCGCGATGGGGGTAGGGTTTCAGGCGACGGGTGGGTTGTAGGCGCTAGCGCTTGAGTTCGCGTTGAACCATTCGCGGGCAAGCCCGCTCCCACGGGGGTATGCGGTCAACTGTGGGAGCGGCGGTGCGACGATTCGACTTGCCCGCGAAGGCATAATGTCAGGCGCCGCTGAATTACTTGCCCAGTTTGCGCAACTCATCCGACTCGACGATTCGCACCCCATCCTGTTCTTCCAGTGCCAGACGCCACATGGCCCGGGCCAGTTGGCAGGCTTCGATGCCGTGGTATTTGCCGGGTAACAGTCTGGAAAATGGTGCTGCCAGTTGTTCGGCCAGGCGCGGTTCCAGACGCTCACCCAGCAACAGGGAAGGGCGGACGATGGTCAGCTGCGGCCAGTTCTGGGCCTTCAAGGCATATTCCATTTCGCCTTTGACTCGGTTGTAGAGCACCGAGGACCTCCGATCGGCGCCGATGGCGCTGATCACGATCAGATGCCGCGCACCCATCTCCCGGACGCGTTTGCCGAAGGCCACGACCAGGTCCAGGTCCACCGCCCGAAATGCTTGCTCGGAACCGGCCTTTTTGATGGTAGTGCCCAGGCAGCAGAAAGCCAGATCGACGCGTCCACTGAGCTGTGGGAGAAGCGCTGCGGGGTCGCCTACCGGATTTTCCAGGTGAGGATGCTCGGCCAGGGGCCGGCGTGAGGGTGCCAATACACGGGTAATCGTCGGCTCACTGAGCAGCCGGTCGAGTAGGTGTTCACCGGTCAGACCGGTGGCTCCGGCAAGCAAGACATGCTGAGGCGTCAAGTACATAGTGTTTCCCCCTTGATACCGTTCAGCTTAGTTGGTCTTTGCTTCCTTGTTATTGAGCGAGGCACTTTCGAGGGCCTTTCGTGCTTGCTGCTTGCGCAGCAGCTGCCAGCGCGCAAGGACGCCCTTGGGGGCCCAGATTTGTGGTTCCGACGCTTCGAACTTGTCTGCCTGCTCACGATCGGCGACGGTGGCCTTGGCCAGGGTGAAGGCTTGTTGCAGGTCGTCGGTCTGGTTCAGGGCCTGGGCGAACAGTGCGTCGCCAAAGTAGGTGAAGTCCGCTTCTTCCGAGCAACCAAAGGACACCCGATCAGTCCGCGAGGCGGTCATGATCATCGTCCGGTCATCTTTGAGCGCAGGAATAAAACCGCCGGAGTAGCAGGCCGAGATCACAATGATCTTGTCGCGATTCTTCAGCGGCGCAAGCACTGTGGCCAACTCGTCGGCCGGCAGATCGGCCAGCTCCAGACGTGGCTGGTCCAGCACCAATTCATGTTCGTGAGTGCCGTGGCTGGTCAGGTAGATGAACAGCAAATCTTCCGGACCACTGCGTTCGGCCAGGGTCAGTGCCGCCCGCCGCAGGCTCTCTCGGGTGGCCATGGGACGGTCACCCAGATGATCGCGGTGGTTAACCAGACGGATCTGGCCATAGGCGCCAAAGCGACTGCTGAGCAGGTTGCTGACATAGTCGGCCTCGCGCAGGAACACACTTTGTTTGCCGTCACCGGCCAGCGTCAGGCTGTATAACTCGACCGCCGGGGTGGAGGCGGGCACATTGCTCATGGCTTGTTCGAGCAAGCGACCTTGAGCCAGCAAGCCGACTTCGAGAGTGTCCGGCAGCAGTTTTTCATCGGCATCACGCACCCGTTGGCCGTTGACCCAATAGCCGCTTTGCACGGTGCCATCGCGCAGCACCAGGGTCCCGTGGCCCTGATAGCTGTCGCTCTCGAACTGGCCGATATAGAAACTGCCATCGCTGAGGTTCAAGCGGCCCTGGCCGGTAAAGCGCCAGTCACTGAACCGCCCGATGTAATGGCTGCCGTCGACGCCGATCAGCTCACCTTTGCCACTCAGTGCACCTTCCTTGAACTGGCCGATCCAGACATCCCCATCGGCATTTTCGTAGCGGCCCTTGCCATGCAACTGGTTCTGCTTGAAGCCGCCGACGTACATATCGCCCTCGGCGCTATTGAAGGTGCCGTTGCCTTCCAGTTGACCATCGACGAAGTGGCCGGTGAACTGGTTGCCGCTGGCATCGCCGCGCTGGCCCTCGCCATTGGGTTTGCCGTGGGCGAACTGGCCCTGGTATTGGCTGCCGTCTTCGAGCTCCAGACGACCGAGCCCCGAATATTGATCGGCCTTGAATTCGCCGCGGTAGGTCATGCCGCCTTCTTTGAGTGTGCCCTCACCGTCGCGTCGACCGAGCTTGAAACCACCGGTGTAACTGCTGCCGCTGGTGGTCAGGGTGCCCTGGCCATCGAACAGGCCTTGCTGGAACTGCCCGCGGTACACCTCGCCGTTGCTGCCGTGCCATTCGCCCTGGCCATGCCACTGGCCCTTGTCGAACTGACCGGCGTACCAGCTGCCATTCGGGTAGTCGACGCGGCCCTGCCCCTGCAACAACCCGTTGACCACATCGCCGCGATAGCGCCCGCCGTCCGGCAAGCGGGCATCGGGCGGCAACAGCGATTCGCCATCGCCGCATGCGGTGAGCAACAGGATAAGAGCGAGGGGTGCAAGTGAGCGCATAGCGGGATCCGGGCAATTAGGTGACCGAGTATGCCGCAGCTATGGGTCTTATATAAGGGGCGAGCGAAACAGCCAAAGCTGTTTCGCATCCGGGATGGTTTAAACGAAGCAGAGGGACAGGGGCTCAGCGATATACGCTGGTTTTTCCTGGCCTTCGATTTCCAGGGTCGCGGTGGCTTTGAGCAACCATTGGCCGGGTTTCTTTTCGGTGACTTCAGCCAGGTCGACCTTGAGGCGGACTTTGGAGTTGACCTTGACCGGCTGGATGAAGCGCACGCTGTCCAGGCCATAGTTGACGACCATTTTCACCCCTTCCGGCAAGACCATAATGTCTTCCATCAGTTTGGGGATCAACGACAGCGACAGGAAACCATGGGCAATGGTGCCGCCAAACGGCGTTTGTGCAGCCTTTACCGGATCAACGTGGATGAACTGAAAATCGCCTGTGGCTTCAGCGAACAGGTTGATGCGCTCCTGGTCGATGGTGAGCCAATTGGAACGTCCGAGCTCCTTGCCGACATAATCTTTGAGCTCTGCAACTGGAACATAGGGCATTGAGACTCTCCTTGGGTTCATCGGTTTTATAGTTTTTGAGTGAGGGGTTGCCCCCCCTTGGCAACCGCTTTAGATCATCATGGCATTGTGCTCCGGTCAACCATTTATGGTTTTCGCGAATGCCGGTTCATAGCGCGCGGCGTGCTTATAATGCCCGGCGCGATTTTGCTGGAGATGACGGATGTTGTTACGCGGCCTGACCTGGCTGGTGCTGTTTCAATTGCTCGGCACGGCTATCAATCACTTGTTCTTGCCGGTGCTGCCCGGGCCGATTGTCGGCTTGCTGCTGTTGCTGATGTTTCTGATTGCCCGTGGCGAAGTCGCTGAACCGATCAGTCTGGCCGCCAGCAGTTTGCTGCGCTATTTGCCGTTGCTGCTGGTGCCGCCAGCGGTGGGGGTGATGGTCTATGCCGCCGATATCGCCGCGGATTTCTGGGCAATCGTCGGCGCGTTGGTGTTGTCGCTGGTGATCGCCATGGCCTTCGCCGGGGTGCTGATGCACAAGCTGGTCAAGCGCCAGGCGCGTCGGGAGGATGCCCAATGAGCTTCGATTGGCAGGGAGCCCTGGCGGCGGTCATTCATCATCCGTTGTTTGGTATCGGCATTACCTTGGGCGCCTATCAGCTGGTGCTGGCGGCTTTCGAGAAAACCCGCTGGATATTTTTGCAGCCGGTGCTGGTGTCGATGCTGCTGGTGATTGGTGTTCTGCTCGGTTGCGGGCTGACCTATGCCGAGTACCGGAAAAGCACCGAAATCCTCAGCATCCTGCTGGGTCCGGCCACCGTGGCCCTCGCGGTACCGCTCTATCTCAATCTTCGGCGGATTCGGCAGTTGTTCTGGCCGATATTTACTACGCTGGTGATTGGTGGTGTGGTGGCGACCGGTCTCGGTGTGTTGCTGGGTTGGTCGTTCGGCGCCGAACACATGATCCTGATGACCATGGCACCCAAGTCGGTGACCTCGCCGATCGCCATGCTGGTGGCCGAGCAAATTGGCGGTGTCGCGGCGTTGGCAGCGGTGTTTGTGTTGATCACCGGGGTGATCGGGGCGATTGTCGGGCCGAGTCTTTTGACCCGACTAGGTGTCCATAGCCCTGAGGCCCGCGGTATGGCGCTGGGGATGACGGCCCATGCGGTCGGCACCTCGGTGGCGTTGCAGGAAAGTGAAGAATGTGGCGCTTTCGCCGCGTTGGCGATGAGTTTGATGGGCGTGGCCACGGCGGTGCTCCTGCCGCTGGCCGTGTCGATGGTGGTTTAAGGAAACCTTTATGAGCCTGGCGCTTTTCCCTCTGAACACGGTGTTGTTCCCTGGTTGCACCCTTGACTTGCAGATTTTCGAGGCGCGCTATCTGGACATGATCGGTCGCTGCATGAAACAGAGCAGCGGCTTTGGCGTGGTGTGCATTCTCGAGGGCGAGGAAGTGGGCATCGCCCCTGAGGGTTATGCGCTGGTCGGTTGCGAAGCGTTGATACGTGATTTCAAACAGCAGGACAATGGCCTGCTGGGGATTCGCGTCGAGGGCGGGCGCAGGTTCCGGGTGCTGCGCACCGAAGTGCAGCGCGATCAACTGATGGTGGCCGACGTCGAGTGGCTGGACGAGGCGCCCGAGCAACCCTTGCAGGATGAAGACGCCGACCTGGTCGCCTTGCTCAAGGCGCTGGCCGAGCACCCGATGGTCGAAGCCTTGAACATGGGCACCGAGGCAACGGGTCAACAGTCATTGGCCAATCAACTGGCTTATCTGCTGCCGTTTTCCGAGCTGGACAAGATCGATCTGCTGCAACTCGACGATCCGCAACAACGCCTGGATGCGATTCAGGCGTTGCTCGATGAGTTGCAGGGGGAGTTGTTCGCCTGAGGTTGACCCAAGCCACGCATCGCGTGGCTGTAGATTACCTCTACATCACCCTGGCGCTGCTGATCGCCCCAATGGCCGCTTCATAGTCCACTCCGACGAGTTGGGCGCGGTAGTGTTCCCGCAGTTCAGCCTCCCATCCCAGTACCCGGTCAAGAATTGCCTCGGCGGCCGTCATCTCAAGCCCGAAGTGTTCATGGTGGCTGAGCATGTTTTGTCGGCTGATCAGCGTGCCCTCTCGGCCGAGGGCCATCGCCATCGTGGCGGGTGATTCAATCGGGGACGGGACCACGTCATACATAGGTGAAAGGCGCCAGGTTCCTCCCTGCCAGATGATGGCCAGATTCTTGGCGTGTGCATCGTCATTCCCGACCAGAACGTGAAAGCACATTTGCATGAAAAACTCTTCCAGGTCCTGCTGGGGCACTCCGCGCCTGCGCATTTCGTCTGCAACACCTGCATAGCGCCAACGACTGTGGTCAGTTGAGTTCCAGTCGGCATCCAACAGTGTCAGCGCACTGAGCATCGGTACCCGGCGTATGTGGCCGTCTACTTCCACGCGATCAAAGCGATCCACCAGTAGCGTTGAGCGCTTGTCGGTGATCAATCGTGTTCTCGCGGTGCGAATGCCCTTTGAGGCTGCGAACGTCATGCAGGCATGCTCAATTGCAGGTATGTCGACCGTGTCGAAGCGGTCTCGGGCCTTGGCCAGCACAAGCGAACTGCCATCGCGCAGCGTCCTTTTGGGGCGGGCACCGCCAAGGGACGATCGCTGGCGTGCAAGCAGGATTTTCTGTTTGTCGAGATCGATCAACTGGTGACTCTGGATGATGTCAGCCGTATCGATGAACTCGCTCAGGCCAAGGAGCGTGGGGATTTGCTCTCTTCCAACACCTTGCGGAGGAACTCGTACCTGTCCAGCCATCAGATTGCCGGAGCGATCATTGTTTGGAGATCTGATCAGCATTTCCACAGCCGTCATGGCCTGGCCGTGCAGTGATTTGAGCAGCATCTCACCCCATGAGTCAGGCATGCAGTCCCGAATGAAGCCAGGAACGCCCTGGTTCGTCACCACGCGAAAGACACGATCACTGAGCGGATAGCGAATAGGGTCAGGCACCCATTGGTTTTGCCCGATGTATGCAGGGGAGTACACGAAGTCGCAACCTCCGTCGCGAGCCATGCTCAGACGTCCCAAGGTGAGCGTCTCGCCCGAGATGGGGTGTTCCATGTAGATGTAGGCCGCTGCCGTACTCATCAGAAATTCCCTTCGGTCACGCGCTTGATACGCACACGCTGGCTTGGGAGCTCAGGAGGAGTCTTGCTGATCGGCATGTCATTAAATATCTCCGAGAGAAGACCCAGGTGCCATAGCACCAGCATGAATGTGCGAAGTTCAACGACCGGATCGCCTGCCTCGATTTTTCCAAGAGTGCCCGTAGACACACCCACCAGTTTGGCGAGGTCTTTTTGCCTTAAACCTCGCTCTTGGCGTCGATTTTTAACCACAAGGCCAATATTTATGAGGCTTTCAGAGCAGTCTAATGGAAAAAAACTTGTCATTAAGAATCGCCATGGTAATCTTTAAGCCTGTTAAGAAACAGTATAGAAGGCTTTATAAGTACGCAAGGCAGGATGGAATGTTTGCTTGAAGTGCGCCAGCATCGTGGGTGCCCGGTCGCAATCAGTAGCAGTTTTGGCGCTGTGCCTGCATTGCGTCACGGGGTTGCTTGAAATAGCTTCTGACCCCTCACATGCAGTGGGTCCATGGACGAGACAAGGGGGTTGAAGATGATTCATGTAGCGGAGTCGGAGCAAGCGGTCTGGGATGCTTATCTCATCAGTGTAATGCCGCAGGTCTTTGTGGAATTGGCGCAAAGGACTCCCGAGCAAATCGCGGAAAGAGCCGCCGAAATTGCCGACGAAATGCTGGTGGAGCGCCGGGAACGCCGTCCTCAGTCCTACAGAAAGGTACCCGTCTAGGGATTCTTCTGTACTCAATCAACAAAGGCCCCATGGCTGAGGCCTTTGTTTTTGTGGGTGGTCCAGCCAATCCTCTTAGTAGGCATACTGCTCTATCGCCTTAGGCAAATGCCACAGCGCGAAGAACCCAAACAACGCCACCAGCGCCGGCAGCACCAGCCACCAGACTTTGGCAGACATTGCATTCAAGGAGGTCTGGCGTTGGTTCAGGTTCAGGCTGGCGGCGCAGATGCAGGCCGCAAGCATGGCGCCGGCCAACACATCGGTCGGCCAGTGCACCCCGAGATAAACCCGCGACATAGCGATCGACAATGCTGGCAGGCACCCCAGCAACAGCCAGGTCAGGCGCATCCGTGGCGGTTGGCCGCGACCGGCGAGCACCGCCAGGGTCAGGAAAAACGCGAACGAGCCGGAGCTGTGGCCGCTGGGCATGCTGTAGCTGGTCAGCGGGTCGGTGAGAATTTCCGGACGCATACGAGCAAAAAACCATTTGGTCCCGGTGTTGGCCAAGGCCGTGCAGAGCAGTGCGCTGCCAGCGAAAATCGCCTGGCGCCATTGGCGAGCCACCAACAGCAAAATCGTCAGCAGGCTGCCGGCAAAGAGTTGTGTGCGAAAATCGCCAAGGCGGGTCACCAGCACGGCGGCGACATCTACGGTGCTGCTGCGGTGTTCCTGGATCAGGGTCATCAGGCCCTGATCGAACTGATTCAGATGGCGATAGCCGATAAACATCCCGGCCAGAATGGCGAAACTCAGGGCGGTGATCAGCAGTGTGGCACTGCGGTGACGGCGCAAGGTGCTGTTAATGCTCAGGCCGACCAATACGACGATGCTGCCGACGACCATCCCGGCTTGCGGCCAGAAACCTTCCGGCAGCGGCAGGCGGATTGCCGCGCCGGTCGCCCAGCCGGGCAACAGATAGGCCACGGTCCAGCCCGCTGCCGCCAACACGCTGACAGCAATAAAGCGTGGAAACGACATGTCGAACATCCCGGCAACCATCGGCAGCATCGGGCGCAACGGGCCAATAAAACGCCCGACCAGCAGGCTGGCAATGCCGTAACGCTGGAAATACGCTTCGGCACCGCTGATCCATTCGGGGTGATGGCGCAGCCCCGGCAAGCGCCGGATATTCTGATGAAAGCGTCTGCCAAGCAGGTATGACACTACATCGCCGAGCAAACCGCCGAGCAGACCCAGGAGCAGGGTTTCACCCAGGGACAACGCGCCACTGCCGGCCAATACCGCAATGGCGAATAGCAGTACGGTGCCCGGCACGATCAGTCCGGCAATCGCCAGACATTCGACACAGGCCACGATGAACAGCGCTGCGGCCAGCCATTGCGGGTTTGCCGTCAACCAGCCGGTCAGGCTATCGAGCCATGGGCCCATAAAAACAACTCCATCAGAATTTTTAATCGGCCCCAAGGGGCGTACGCAATCTTCGCAACACTACAGATCCCCCATGAGACTGCTTTTGCTCAAGTCCGAGCACATCTCAGGACAGCAAATAATAGTCGCGCCCTTCGACCTGGCCGCGGCGTAGCGGGTTCCGGGTGCAGTAAGGGGCGTAGGCGGCATCGACGAAGCGGTACATCAAATGTCCGTCGCGCCCGTCCGGGATGCCCAAGCGAGTGGTTTGAATGACGTGCGCCGGTGGCGTGCCGACATCTTCGACAAACAGCAGTTCATGATCGAAGCGTTTCGCGTCCCAGATGGGCACTTTCAGGCCCAGTGCTTTGCACAGCAAGGTCTGGCCGGCGCAGAGCTTCTGTGACGGGCGCGGTCGGCCATTGGCGTCGGGGTTGTTCAACAGCATTTGCGCCAGGCTGGCGGGCCCCGACCATTCGTCGACCCAGGGATAGGCCGATTTGATCAGAACAGCATTGCCTGGCCCTTGGGCGCTGAAATTCAGCGAGTCGCCGCCACGGGCGTAGTACATATAAATGTGGCCGCCATCCAGAAACAATGCCTTGCGTTTTTCCGTGTAGCCAAGGGAGGCATGGCTGCCTTTCTCGGCGCAGTAATAGGCTTCGGTTTCGATGATTCGCGCCGAAAGCCACAGATCGCCGATCCGATGGCGGATGATTTTGCCGAGTAGGTCGCGGGCAAGCATCTGAGCGTCCCGGTCGAAAAAATGGTCGGGCAGAGCATTGGGCAGGTTGTCGGTGGTCAGATTGGACATGATGGCCAAGGGTAATTCGGCTAAATATGACCGAATGATAACAACTTCAGCCTTAATCGAGGCTGAACACCGGGTATTTGTAACCCATTTCGACCATCCGCCCGTCACCGCTGTTAGTAGGAGAGCGCGACAGCTATAATCTGCCGCTTTCCTCTTTGCCAAGACCACACCAGACCATGACTGAGTCCGTTCTTGACTACATGACCCGCCTGGGTCGCGCTGCCCGCGAAGCCTCCCGCGTGATCGGCCGTGCCAGCACCGCGCAGAAAAACCGCGCGCTGCACGCTGCCGCCGCCGCTCTGGATGCCGCTCGCGACGAGTTGACCGCTGCCAATGAACTGGACCTGGCCGCTGGCCGGGCCAATGGTCTTGAGCCGGCCATGCTCGAGCGTCTGGCCCTGACCCCGGCACGGATCGACAGCATGATTGTCGGTTTGCGTCAGGTGGCCAGCCTGCCGGACCCGGTTGGCGCGATCCGCGACATGAGCTATCGGCCGTCGGGCATTCAAGTCGGCAAGATGCGTGTGCCGCTGGGCGTTGTGGGAATTATCTATGAGTCGCGTCCGAACGTGACCATCGACGCCGCGAGCCTGTGCCTGAAGTCGGGCAACGCGACCATCCTGCGTGGCGGCTCCGAGGCCATTCATTCCAACCGCGCCATCGCCGCCTGCATTCAGCGCGGCCTGGCCGAGGCCGGTTTGCCGGCTGCCGTGGTGCAAGTGGTTGAAGTGACGGATCGCGCGGCCGTTGGCGCGCTGATCACCATGCCCGAATACGTCGACGTGATCGTACCTCGGGGCGGCAAAGGCCTGATCGAGCGCGTCAGTCGTGATGCCCGCGTGCCGGTGATCAAGCACCTGGACGGCATCTGCCATATTTATGTCAGCGCTCATGCCGAACTGCCGAAGGCCCAGCGCATTGCGTTCAACGCCAAGACCTACCGTTACGGCATCTGCGGCGCCATGGAAACCTTGCTGGTTGACCAGGCAGTTGCCGCCGCGTTCCTGCCGGCCATGGCCGAAGAGTTCCGCGCCAAGGGTGTCGAGTTGCGGGGTTGCGAGCGCACGTGCGCGATCATCGATGCCATTGCGGCCACTGAAGAAGACTGGAACACCGAATACCTGGCACCGATTCTGTCGATCCGCGTGGTCGATGGGCTGGACGAGGCCATCGAACATATCAACCATTACGGTTCCCATCACACCGACTCGATCGTCACCGAACATCAGGCCGAAGCCCGGCGTTTCGTTGCTGAGGTCGACTCCAGTTCCGTGATGATCAACACCCCGACGTGCTTCGCCGATGGCTTCGAGTATGGATTGGGTGCGGAGATTGGCATTTCTACTGATAAGCTGCACGCCCGCGGCCCGGTGGGCCTCGAAGGTTTGACCTGCGAGAAGTACATCGTGGTCGGTGATGGCCAGTTGCGCGGCCAGGAGCCGGTCTGACTTGGCCGATAAACGCCAGTCAGCTGCCTTGACTCCAAGCGAACCTCAGCCTCGACGCATTGGGGTGCTGGGCGGGACCTTCGATCCGGTACATATCGGCCATTTGCGCAGTGCGCTGGAGGTGGCCGAATCGCTGGCGCTCGATGAGTTGCGTCTGACACCCAGTGCCAGACCGCCGCATCGGGATACGCCGCAGGTTTCGGCCGTCGACCGTCTGGCGATGGTCGAATGTGCGGTGGCGGACGTTGCGCCGTTGGTGGTGGACGCTCGTGAGCTGCAACGGGACAAACCGTCCTACACTATCGACACCCTGGAACTGATGCGGGCCGAGTTGGCCGCTGATGACCAGTTATTTCTACTTTTGGGCTGGGACGCATTTTGCGGCCTGCCCACTTGGCACCGCTGGGAAGAGTTGCTCCAGCATTGCCACATCCTGGTGCTGCAACGCCCGGATGCCGACAGCGAACCGCCGGATGCCTTGCGCAACCTGCTGGCAGCGCGCTCGGTGAGCGACCCGCTGGCCCTCGAGGGGCCGAGCGGACACATTGCATTCGTCTGGCAGACACCGCTCGCGGTATCCGCCACCCAGATCCGTCAACTGCTGGCCAGCGGTAAGTCGGTACGATTCCTGGTGCCTGACGCGGTCCTGGCCTATATCGATGCGCACGGGCTGTACCGTGCGTCGAACTGAAACGGAGTGCTTCAAGGCACGAATGAACGTGAATTGAAGCGCCCGAACACATGAGCAAAACGAGTTTTATATGACGAACAACGACGTAAACAAAGTAAAGCGCAAAGGCTCGTTCAAGAGCGCTCCGCTGCCGGAAAAGGTTATCAGCGGCGAGCCCCTCAAAGGCCAGGCGCTGGTCGATGTGGCCGTAGCCGCCCTGGAAGACGTCAAGGCCCAGGACGTTCTGGTCATTGATGTCCGTGACAAGCAAAGCATCACTGACTACATGATCATCGCCACCGGTACGTCCAACCGCCAGATCGGCGCGATGCTGGATAAGGTTCGCGAGGCGGTCAAGGCCCTGGGCGTCAAGCCGTTGGGCGAAGAAGGCAAGGGCGACAGCGATTGGGTGCTGTTGGACATGGACGAAGTGATCGTGCACATGATGACTTCCAATGCCCGCCAGTTCTACGACCTGGAACGCCTGTGGCAGGGCGCCGAACAGAGCCGTGCCAGCAGCGCTGCTCACCACAGCCCGGAAAACACCCACGAGCATTTCATCAAGCTCAACAAAGACCAGGAGTAAGGGACCGCTGTGCGACTGCGTCTGATCGCCGTCGGTTCTCGCATGCCCAAGTGGGTGGAAGAAGGCTGGCATGAATATGCCAAGCGTCTGCCATCCGAACTGGCGCTGGAACTGGTGGAAATACCGCTCAATACCCGTGGCAAGAACGCTGACGTGGCGCGCTTTATCCGTCAGGAAGGCGAAGCCATGCTGGCCAAGGTCGGCCCGAATGAGCGGATTGTCACGCTCGAAGTGCACGGCAAGCCCTGGAGCACCGAGCAACTGGCGGTCGAACTGGATCGCTGGCGGCTGGATTCGCGCACGGTAAATTTCATGGTCGGCGGCCCCGAGGGGCTGGCGCCGGAAGTCTGCGCGCGGGCCGATCAGCGCTGGTCGCTGTCGCCGCTGACCTTGCCGCATCCGCTGGTGCGGATTCTGATTGGTGAACAGCTGTATCGCGCCTGGACAGTTCTGTCCGGGCACCCTTATCACAAATAGCATCGCGCCCTAATGTCCCAACCGATTCGTATCAAGGACCACGAGAAAGACGCCCGTCTGGTGCGTGGCCGGGTCGTGTTCGGTGCAATAGCGGTGGTGTGCCTGATCGGGGTGCTGATCGCGCGGCTGTATTTCCTTCAAGTGATCCAGTACGAGTATCACTCCACGCTGTCGGAGAACAACCGCGTTCACGTGCAGCCGATTCCGCCGACCCGCGGGCTGATTTTCGACCGTAATGGCGTTGTGATCGCCGATAACCGGCCCAGCTTCAGCCTGAGCATGACCCGCGAGCGTTCCGGGGACTGGCGGCAAGTGCTCGACGTGATCGTCGAGGTCTTGCAGCTGACCCCGGAAGACCGGGTGCTGTTCGAGAAACGCATGAAGCAGGGGCGCCGCCCCTTCGAGCCGGTGCCGATTCTGTTCGAACTGAGCGAAGAGCAAATCGCCCGGATCGCCGTCAACCAGTTCCGTTTGCCGGGTGTGGAAGTGGTCGCGCAACTGGTGCGCCACTACCCTCAGGGCGCGCACTTTGCGCATTCCGTGGGTTACATGGGGCGGATCAACGAGAAAGAGCTCAAGAGCCTCGATCCGGTCAATTACAGCGGCACTCACCATATCGGCAAAACCGGCATCGAGCGCTTCTACGAGGCCGAGCTGCATGGTCAGGTGGGTTACGAAGAAGTCGAGACCAACGCCCGGGGGCGCGTGTTACGGGTGCTCAAACGTACCGATCCGGTTCCCGGCAAGGACATTGTCCTGAGTCTGGACATCAAACTGCAGGAAGCCGCCGAGCTTGCCCTGGGGGGCCGACGTGGGGCCGTGGTGGCGCTGGAACCGAGCACCGGCGAGGTTCTGGCAATGGTCAGTCAGCCGAGTTTCGACCCGAACCTGTTCGTCACCGGCATCAGCTTCAAGGCTTACGCCGAGTTGCGCGATTCCATCGATCGCCCGCTGTTCAACAGGGTTTTGCGCGGTTTGTATCCACCGGGCTCGACGATCAAACCGGCGGTGGCGATTGCCGGGCTGGATGCCGGAGTGGTCACCGCCTCGAGCCGCGTGTACGACCCCGGTTACTACCAGTTACCCAATTACGATCACAAGTACCGTAACTGGAACCGCACCGGCGACGGTTCTGTGGATCTGGACACGGCGATCATGCGTTCCAACGACACCTACTTCTATGATCTGGCCCACAAGCTGGGGATCGATCGGCTGTCTGCTTATATGGGCAAGTTCGGTCTCGGTCAGAAGGTGTCTCTGGACATGTTCGAAGAGTCTCCGGGCCTGATGCCGTCACGGGAATGGAAACGCGCGACCCGACGTCAAGCCTGGTTCCCGGGTGAGACGCTGATTCTCGGGATCGGCCAGGGCTACATGCAGGCCACACCACTGCAACTGGCTCAAGCCACGTCGCTGGTGGCCAGCAAAGGCCGTTGGTATCGCCCGCACCTGGCCAAAACCATCGAAGGCGAGAAACCGCGCGATGAGAACCCGATCGCCGATATTATCCTGCGCGATCCGTCCGACTGGCTGAAGGTCAATCACGGCATGCAGCAGGTGATGCACGGCGCCCGCGGCACTGCGCGCAAGGCAGCCATCGGCTCGCCCTACCGAATTGCCGGCAAAAGTGGTACGGCCCAGGTCGTGGCGATCAAGCAGGGCGAGAAATACGACCGTTCGAAGGTTCAGGAACGTCACCGCGACCACGCCTTGTTCGTCGGTTTTGCTCCGGCCGAAAACCCGAAAATCGTGGTGTCGGTCATGGTCGAGAACGGCGAGTCCGGTTCCGGCGTGGCCGCACCGGTAGTGCGTCAGGTGATGGATGCCTGGCTGCTCGGCCAGGACGGCCAGCTCAAGCCTGAGTTCGCCAGCCCTATAAGCGCGGAGGCTACGGCCCGTGAAGAGTAATTTTGATCGCATCCTCTCCAGTGAGGATGTGATGCGTCGCCGCGCGACACTGTTGCAACGCATGCACATCGACGGCCCATTGCTGATTCTGCTGCTGACACTCGCCGCGGGCAGCCTGTTCGTACTGTATTCGGCCAGTGGCAAAAGCTGGGATCTGCTGGCCAAACAAGCCACTTCGTTTGGTATCGGCCTGGTATCGATGATTGTCATCGCTCAGTTCGAGCCACGCTTCATGGCGCGCTGGGTGCCGATGGCCTACGTACTTGGCGTGGTGCTGCTGGTGATGGTGGACGTGATGGGCCACAACGCCATGGGCGCTACGCGCTGGATCAACATTCCCGGGGTGATCCGCTTCCAGCCCTCGGAATTCATGAAGATCATCATGCCGGCGACCATCGCCTGGTACCTGGCCAAACGCTCGTTGCCACCGCAGCTCAAGCACGTAGGTATCAGCCTGATGCTGATCGGGATTCCGTTCATTCTGATCGTGCGTCAGCCCGACCTCGGCACCTCGCTGCTGATTCTTGCCGGCGGCGCGTTCGTGTTGTTCATGGGTGGGCTGCGCTGGCGCTGGATCCTCAGCGTGATCGCCGCCGCCGTTCCCGTGGCCGTCGCCATGTGGTTCTTCGTCATGCATGACTACCAGAAGCAGCGAATCCTCACTTTCCTCGATCCGGAGAGCGATCCGCTCGGCACCGGCTGGAACATCATTCAGTCCAAAGCCGCCATTGGCTCGGGCGGTGTGTTTGGCAAAGGCTGGCTACTTGGCACCCAGTCCCATCTGGATTTTTTGCCGGAAAGCCACACCGATTTCATCATCGCGGTCCTGGGTGAAGAGTTCGGCCTGGTGGGCATTTGCGCGTTGTTGCTGATTTACCTGCTGTTGATCGGTCGTGGGCTGGTGATTACCGCTCAGGCGCAGACATTGTTTGGCAAATTGCTTGCCGGCAGCCTGACCATGACGTTTTTTGTTTACGTTTTCGTCAACATCGGTATGGTCAGTGGCCTGTTGCCGGTAGTCGGGGTGCCGTTGCCCTTCATTAGTTATGGCGGAACCTCGCTGGTGACACTGCTGTCAGCGTTTGGGGTTTTGATGTCGATCCATACCCATCGCAAGTGGATCGCTCAGGTTTGAATAAGGTGAAGATTTCAATGCAAGTAATGCGTGGCTGGGCTACTCGATACGCTCCATGGGTCGGCCTGGTAAGCATCCTTGGTGCGGCGCAGCAAGCGCTGGCCGGTGATTATGAAGGCTCGCCGCAAGTCGCCGAATTCGTCGGTGAAATGACCCGCGACTACGGTTTCGCCGGGGAACAGTTGATGGGTGTGTTCCGCGAAGCCGAGCGCAAACAATCGATTCTCGACGCGATCTCCCGGCCTGCCGAGCGAGTCAAGCAATGGAAAGAATACCGTCCGATGTTCCTCACCGACGCGCGCATTGCCCGCGGTGTGGATTTCTGGCGTCAGCACGAGGCCGTTCTGGCCCGTGCCGAGCAGGAATATGGGGTGCCGGCCCAGGTGATCGTGTCGATCATCGGCGTTGAAACCTTCTTCGGCCGCAATACCGGCAACTATCGGGTGATCGACGCATTGTCGACCCTGGGTTTCGACTATCCGCCGCGCGCCGAATTCTTCCGCAAGGAATTGCGTGAGTTCTTGTTGCTGGCTCGTGAAGAACAGGTCGACCCGATGACCCTCAAGGGGTCTTACGCCGGCGCCATGGGCTTGCCGCAGTTCATGCCGAGCAGCTTTCGCGCCTATGCTGTGGACTTCGACGGTGACGGCCACATCAATATCTGGACCAATCCGGACGACGCCATTGGCAGTGTCGCCAGCTACTTCAAGCGTCACGGCTGGGTGGCCGGTGAGCCAGTGGTCAGCCAGGCAGCGGTGCGCGGTGATCAGGTCGACGAGGGTTTGACCCCGGGAATCGATCCGGTCAAAACGGTCGGGGAGTTGCGGGCGCTGGGCTGGTCGAGTCATGATGCGCTGCGCGATGATATGCCGGTCACGGCTTTTCGCCTGGAAGGTGACAATGGCCCCGAATACTGGGTGGGTCTGAGTAATTTTTACGCGATTACGCGCTATAACCGCAGTGTGATGTACGCCATGGCCGTGCATCAGCTGTCTGATTTGCTGGTCCAAGCACGGGGCGTCAAGTAATGCGGGCAATGCCGATTCACAAACCCCTGAAGCTGATGGCTTTGGCCGCGCTGTCGTTGCTGGTGGTCAGTTGTTCGACCAGCCGCGCGCCGCAGCACAAATCCCAGGCCGGCGTTCGCGCAACGCCGGGCCTGGATATCAACCGCGCCCATAAAGACGGCGCGCCGTGGTGGGATGTCGATGTTTCGCGCATTCCGGACGCCACACCGACCCTGCATTCCGGCCCCTACAAGGCCAATCCGTATACGGTGTTGGGCAAAAGTTATTTCCCGATGAGCGAGTCGAAGAACTATGTCGCCGCGGGCACGGCCTCCTGGTACGGCACCAAGTTTCACGGCCAGAACACTGCCAACGGTGAAGTCTATGACCTGTACGGCATGAGTGCCGCGCACAAGACCCTGCCTTTGCCGAGTTATGTCAAGGTGACCAACCTGGACAACAACAAGAGCGTGATTCTGCGCGTCAATGATCGTGGGCCGTTCTACTCTGACCGGATCATCGACTTGTCTTACGCGGCCGCCAAGAAACTGGGTTACGCCGAAACCGGCACCGCACGGGTCAAGGTCGAAGGCATCGATCCGCAGCAATGGTGGGCCCAACGTGGCCGGCCGGCGCCGTTGATGCTCAACGAACCGAAAGTGGCGCAATCCGCCGCTCCCGTGCTGACGGCTTCGGCCGGTACGGTCGAGCAATGGACACCGCCACCACAACAACACGCCGCGGCCGTTGTGCCGATGCAGATGGATGCAAAAAAAAACGCTTCTGCACCAGCCTCTGGCCAGTATCTTCAGGTGGGCGCCTTCGCCAACCCGGACGCTGCCGAGCTGCTGAGGTCGAAGCTGAGCGCGATGGTGCAGGCCCCGGTGTTCATCAGTTCGATCGTGCGCAATCAGCAGACGTTACACCGGGTGCGGATGGGGCCGATCGGCACGCCGGGTGAAATCCAGCAAGTGCAAAACAGCGTGCGACTGGCCAATCTCGGTCAGCCGAGCCTGGTAACAGCAGAATAAGTGACACTGGATTGAGGGCCCGGCCTTTGTAGGGGCGGGTTCCGGTTGTTGGCTCGTCGAAGAACAAAAGCCCGAGCAGGGTTTAGGGCGAACAACTGAATACGCGACAATCGGGACCGGTTGTCAGATTAGTTTTGCCCGCGAGGGCAAGTTTCCATTAGTAATTTCGAGAGACGGATGAATATCACCACCTTTGCCAAACGCCTGTGCCTGCTTGTCCCGCTGCTCATCACGCCTGCCGCCTGGGCGGTAGAGATGATGCCGTCGCCACCGCAACTGGCCGCCAAAGCCTATGTGCTCATGGACGCCAGCAGCGGTAACGTGCTGGTCGAGAACAATGGTGACCAGCGTCTGCCGCCGGCCAGCCTGACCAAACTGATGACCGCGTATCTCGCGACCCTGGAAATTCGTCGCGGCCAGATCGGTGAAAACGATCCGGTGACCGTCAGCGAGAACGCCTGGCGTACCGGCGGTTCGCGGATGTTCATCAAGGTTGGTACTCAGGTAACGGTCAGCGACCTGCTGCACGGCATCATCATTCAGTCGGGTAACGACGCCAGTGTTGCACTTGCCGAGCACATTGCCGGTAGCGAAGACGCGTTCGCCGACATGATGAACAAAACCGTCACCGATCTGGGCATGACCAACAGTCACTTCATGAACCCGACCGGTCTGCCGAACCCTGAGCACTACTCGTCGGCTCACGACATGGCGGTTCTGGCTCGCGCGATCATTCACGAAGACCCGGCTCACTATGCGATCTACTCGCAGAAAGAGTTCTTCTGGAACGGCATCAAGCAACCGAACCGCAACCTGCTGCTGTGGCGCGACAAGACCGTCGATGGTCTGAAGACCGGTCACACCGACGAAGCCGGCTACTGCATGGTGTCTTCGGCTGTACGTGACGGTATGCGTTTGATCGCTGTGGTCTTCGGTACCGTCAGCGAAACGGCTCGCGCGGCTGAAACCCAGAAGCTGCTGACTTACGGCTTCCGTTTCTTCGAAACCCAGACGTTCTACCAGAAGGGCGCCGAGTTGGCTCAGGCTCCAGTCTGGAAAGGCACCACCAATCAGATCAAGGCCGGTCTGGCTCAAGACCTGACCATGACCCTGCCAAAAGGCCAGCTGAAAAAGCTCGCTGCCAGCATGACCATGAATCCGCAACTGATCGCGCCGATCGCCAAGGGTGACGTGATCGGTAAAGTCGAAGTGAAACTGGACGATAAAGTCGTGCACAGCGCCGACCTGATCGCGCTGGACGCGGTCGACGAAGGTGGTATCTTCCGCCGCATGTGGGATAGCATCCGTCTATTCTTCTACGGCTTGTTCAACTGATAGTGTGGTCCGCGTGCCCCCCGCTCCGACATGGCGCGTGGGGTATGTCCGTCGCCACGGCTTACGAGGCCGTTACGCCATGACAGATACAGAAGTAAAGGCACCAAAAATCGAATTCCCTTGTGCCGACTATCCGATCAAAGTGATCGGTGATACCGGCGTAGGTTTCAAGGCCCTGGTCATCGAGATCCTTGAGAAACATGCCGAGGTCGATCACCAGTCTCTGGCCGAACGCCAGAGCACCAATGGCAAGTACACCACCATTCAGTTGCATATCATTGCCACCGGTCAGGATCAGTTGTACGACATCAACAGTGAGTTGCGTGCGACCGGTCAAGTGCACATGGTGCTGTGATGCCGCAAACGCTGGGCTTTCGCGAGCTCGGCCAGATGGCTTACGAGCCGGTCTGGCAGGCCATGCAACGCTTTACCAACGAGCGTGGGACTGAGGCTGCGGATGAGGTCTGGCTGGTCCAGCATCCGCCGGTCTTCACCCAGGGCCAAGCGGGCAAGGCCGAGCATTTACTGCTCCCCGGGGATATTCCGGTGGTGCAGGTCGACCGCGGCGGGCAAGTGACGTATCACGGCCCCGGCCAGTTGGTGGCTTACCTGCTGCTGGACGTGCGCAAGCTGGGGTTTGGTGTGCGCGATCTGGTCAGCCGGATGGAGCAATGCCTGATCGAGCTGCTGGCCAGCTATGGCGTCACGGCTGTGGCCAAGGCCGATGCACCGGGCGTTTACGTCGACGGGGCGAAAATCGCCTCGCTGGGCTTGCGGATCCGTCACGGTTGCTCCTTTCACGGCCTGGCCCTGAACGTGGATATGGATCTGGAACCGTTTCGACGAATTAATCCCTGTGGCTATGCCGGGCTGGCGATGACCCAGCTGAGCGATCACACAGGACCGATTGAATTTGCCGAGGTAAGTGCCCGGCTGCGCGCGCAGCTCGTCAAACACCTCGACTATGCTGAGCAGACGACCCTAACGGGCGGAATCGATTGATATGACTACTGCGCAAGACGCTGTGCAAACCCTGATCCCGGCGCTGGATGTATCCGAGCGTGCGGCTCGTCCGAAAGTTGAAGCCGGCGTTAAATTACGCGGTGCCGAAAAGGTCGCGCGTATTCCGGTGAAGATCATTCCGACCACCGAACTGCCGAAAAAACCAGACTGGATTCGCGTGCGCATCCCGGTTTCGCCGGAAGTCGACCGCATCAAGGCGCTGCTGCGCAAACACAAGCTGCACAGCGTCTGCGAAGAAGCCTCCTGCCCGAACCTGGGTGAGTGCTTCTCCGGCGGCACCGCAACCTTCATGATCATGGGCGACATCTGCACCCGTCGCTGCCCGTTCTGCGACGTCGGCCACGGCCGTCCGAAGCCACTGGACGTCAACGAGCCGGAAAGCCTGGCCATTGCCATCGCCGACCTGAAACTCAAGTACGTGGTGATCACCTCGGTAGACCGCGACGACCTGCGTGACGGCGGTGCCCAGCATTTTGCCGACTGCATTCGCGAAATTCGCAAGCTGTCGCCGCACGTGCAGCTCGAAACCCTGGTCCCGGACTACCGTGGCCGGATGGACGTGGCACTGGAAATCACCGCCGCCGAGCCGCCGGATGTGTTCAACCACAACCTGGAAACCGTTCCGCGCCTGTACAAGGCTGCGCGCCCGGGTTCGGACTACCAGTGGTCGCTGACCTTGCTGCAGAAGTTCAAGCAAATGATGCCGCACATTCCGACCAAATCCGGCCTGATGCTCGGCTTGGGCGAGACCGACGAAGAAGTCATCGAAGTCATGCAGCGCATGCGCGAGCACGACATCGATATGCTGACCCTCGGCCAGTACCTGCAGCCATCGCGCAGTCACTTGCCGGTGCAGCGCTTCGTGCACCCGGACGTGTTCGCCTGGTTTGCCGAAGAGGGCTACAAAATGGGCTTCAAGAACGTTGCATCCGGTCCGCTGGTGCGTTCTTCGTATCATGCTGATGAGCAGGCGAAGCTGGTTAAAGCTGAGCTGATGTCGTCCTGATCCAAGCCACCCGCAAGGCTTTTCAGCCTTGCGGGTGTTTTTATTAGCCGTGCCTACGGCAACTACAGTCTTCTCCTGCAACCTGCGGGGTGACTGATCCTCTTCTGTTTGTCCCCGTTCCTGACTACTGTGTGCTGAAGCTTTTCGCGCAGGGAGATTCATGGATGACCGTTCGACCGACCCACGCTCTGCTTCCTCACGCACCCGTTCCGGCCTTGCCGTCGCAAGGGCTGATCGGCGTCATCGCGCCCGCCGGTCCCGCAGCGCTGGATACTGATAAAGCCATTGCCTGGATGCGCGCTCGAGGGTATTCGCTGCGGGTGTTTCCCGGCGTATACGAGAGCGATGGCTATCTGGCCGGTAGCGATGACGTGCGGCTCAATGACCTGCATGCAGCCTTCGCCGACAGCGAGGTCGATGCGATCATCTGCCTGCGCGGCGGTTACGGTACGCCGCGGTTGCTTGATCGTATCGATTTCGAACTGCTGCGCGACAACGCCAAGCTGTTCATTGGCTACAGCGACGTCACCGCGCTGCATTTGGCGATCAGTCGATATGCGGGGTTCGTGACCTTTCATGGTCCGATGCTCAATGCTGACTTGTTGGGCGATAAGCAAAAGCCGACCGAGTCTTCGTTTTTCAACATGCTGCGCGGGCAGGTGAAAGCGGGCAGCGTGCTGGCGCACCCGGTGGCCTGGCCGTTGACCACCATCGAGCCTGGCATCGCTCACGGGCGTTTGCTGGGGGGCAATCTGTCGCTGATCGCCGCGACCATGGGCACGCCTTACGAGATTGATGCCGAAGGCGTCATTCTGTTCATCGAGGACATCAACGAGCCGCTTTATCGTATCGACCGACTACTGACCCATCTAAGACTGGCCGGCAAGCTGAGCAAGCTCTGTGGGGTCCTGGTGGGGGACATTGCCGGGGTGGATGAGCAGGCGCTGGCGGTGTTGCTCAAGCAAACCTTCGAATCGTTACAGATTCCGGTACTCGCCGGCTGGCGTAGCGGGCACTGCGATCCGAACCTGACCTTGCCGATGGGGGCGTTGGTCAGGCTGGATGCGGGGGCTCGGGAGTTGGTGCTGGAGCAGGATGTGGTAGTTCTTTCTTAGATCTTCGTTGCCAGAAATGCAGCCTTCGCGGGCAAGCCCGCTCCCACAGGAGAACGCGTACTCCATGTGGGAGCGGGCTTGCCCGCGAAGCTTTTAAGAGTTGTACGGCTACTCAACGATTACGCAAACCTTCCAGCAGCTTATGCGTCGGATACCCATCCGCCGGCCAGCCAAAAGACTGCTGTGCGGTGCGAATCGCCTTACGGGTATTGGCGCCGATAATACCGTCGGCAGTACCTGCGTCGTAGTTGTTGGCGCTCAACAGGTTTTGCAACTCGATCCGCTCGGAGCGACTCAACGGCAAGTCATCTTTCGGCCATTCACCATTGATCAGGCCAGCGCCGCTAAAGCGCTCGGACAGCAGACTGACGGCCAGGGCATAGGACGACGAGTTGTTGTACTTGAGAATGGCGCGGAAGTTGTCGAGGATCAGGAATGCCGGGCCGCGATAACCGGCCGGCAGCAGCAGGGCTGCAGACAGTTGTTCGGAGCTGGCCGGTACGCTTGCACCGCTGGGCAGTTTGAGCCCTAGTTGCATCCACTCGGCGACTGTCTTGCGGATCGAGCCATCGGCCAGTGCATAGTCGAAACCGTCCGCCAGTTGCACTTCGAACCCCCAAGGCTGACCTTTTTGCCAGCCGGAGCTTTGCAGATAATGCGCAGTCGAGGCCAGGGCATCGGCCGGGCTGCCCCAGATATCGCGCCGACCGTCGCCGTCGAAGTCCACCGCGTGGGTGTTGTAGGTCGTTGGAATGAACTGGGTCTGCCCCATCGCGCCGGCCCAGGAGCCGAGCATCTTCTCGGGCTCGATATCACCCTGCTGAAGAATCTGTAGCGCGGCCAGCAATTGGCTGTGAGCAAAGCCCGGACGCCGGCCTTCATAGGCCAGGGTCGCCAGCGACTGGATCACCGACTTGTCGCCCTGGAAGCTGCCGAAGTTGCTTTCCATGCCCCAGACGGCCACCAAAGCCTGGCGATCAACGCCATAACGCTGTTCGATGCTTTGCAGGATATCGGCATATTGATAGAGCAGTCCCTGGCCCTTGCGGACACGCAGGGCGGACAGGGCGCCGTCGAGGTATTCCCACACTGGCCGGGCAAACTCGGGTTGGCTGCGGTCGGCGCGGATCACGCTCATGTCCGGTGTGACATTGGCAAACGCACGGTCGAAAAGCTCGGGGCTGATGCCTGCGGCCAGAGCGTCTTTGCGAAACGTGGCCTGCCATTCGGCGAAAGTCTGCGTTGGCTGGATGTCCAGGCTCTCGCCGGTCGGGACCACTGGAGGAACAACGGCCGGAGCGGGCACGGCTGAGGTGGTCTGGAGCGGCTGGGCGTCGGCGGCGGTCGGTTTTTCCGCGCAGGCGACTAACAGAATAAGGCTGGAGGCAGCGATCAGTTGGCGTAAGTGCCAACGACGGGAAAGACAAAAGGGCATGCACGGGTCCAGAGAATACGAATCAGGTGCCGACCTTACCATGTCAGCGGATTCTCTGCTTTCAGGCGGTCAGAAAGTAAGAAGCCTCCCAGCTATTAGACTGGAAGGCTTCGCGGCGGTAGCTGCCTTTGCCCTTGCCGGCTGGTTCCTGACGGCTGCGGAACAGTGGCTGGGCGATGATGGATTTGGCCTTGTTGGGGCCATGCGTTGATGGCTTTTTGCTCATGATGAGATCTCGCTCGTGGGTGGGTTATGCGGTGCCGATCATCGGGCAGAGTCGAGGTTCTGTCCAGCCCCCGCAATGTGTAGGAAATGATGACCTGTGGCGAGGGAGCTTGCTCCCGCTCGGCTGCGCAGCAGTCGTAAAGTCGACGAATGCGTTCTACCTGACAAAGCGCGGTTACCGATTTTAGGACCGCTTCGCGCTCCAGCGGGAGCAAGCTCCCTCGCCACAATGTCCGATCACTCAGCCGGCAATGCCAATCGCTGTCCGGCCATCAATAACGACAAACGGCTAAGGCTCATCCACGGCGAACCTGCCGCCTGGCCTTTGATCTGCGCATCGATACGCTGGGCATCGAGCAGCAGTTGCCCCCAGCGCTGGGCTGAGTGGCGTTGCAGGGCTTTGCTCATCAGCGGCTTGCGCTTGTCCCAGACCGGCGGTCGGGCCAGGCTGAAGGCTTTGTCCAGCGGAACGCCCTGGCTGTATTGCAGCGACAGGTTGGCCAGCAGACGCAGCTCCCGGGCCAGCGCCCAGAGAATCACCGGCGGTTCGACGCCTTCACCGCGCAGGCCTTCGAGCATACGCAAGGCGTGGGCGGCTTCACCGTTGAGAATCGCATCCACCAGCCCGAAGACATCGAAACGCGCACTGTCGGCGACTGCGGCTTGCACCGTATCGACCGTGATCTGACCACCTTCGGCCATCAGTTTGAGCTTTTCGATTTCCTGAGCCGCGGCCAGCAGATTGCCCTCCACCCGCGCCGCAATCAGTTCGACAGCATCCTGGCTGGCGGCAAGGCCGGCCTGAGACAAACGCTGGCGAATCCATTGTGGCAACTGGTTGGCATCCACCGGCCAGATTTGCACGAACTGGGTCTGCGCACCTTCCATCAGGGCTTTGCCCCACTTGGTTTTCTGCGCGCTGCCGTCGAGCTTGGGCAGGCTGATCAGCAGCAGGGTGTCTTCGGCAGGACGTGAGCAGTATTCGATGAACGCCGCTGCACCTTTATCGCCGGGCTTGCCGGAAGGCAAGCGCAGTTCCAGCAAGCGCTTTTCGGCGAACAACGACATGCTGGCACCCGCTTGCAGCAGCGTGCCCCAATCGAAGCTGGCGTCGGCGCTGAACACCTGGCGCTCATCGAAGCCTTGCTGGCGGGCAGCAGAACGGATGGCATCGGCGGCTTCCTGGCACAACAGCGGGTCATCGCCACTGATGATGTACACAGGCGCAAGGTTGCCTTGCAGGTGTTTGGCGAGTTGGGCGGGGGCTAGTTTCATAAGAAGAGGCGAACGGGGCGCTGGAGCGCCCCGTAAGGCTTACTGATTCTGCAATTGCAGAGGCGATTGGCGAGGCGTTTGCGCTTCGACCTCTTGTGCCGCTTTCAGTGCGTCGGCTTCAGCCTTGGCTTTGGCATCAGCGGTTTGCTGCAGTTGGTCCAGTTGCGCCGGGCTCAACTGTTGCAGACGCAGCATCATGCGTTGCACGAGGTCGCGACGCATTTCCTTGCGAACCTCATCCGCTTCCTGGTCGGAACCTGTCAGGTTGTTACCGTCGTGGAGGAAGACCTTCTGCACTTGCAGCTTGTCGCTGAGTAACGACAGGTTGTCGTGGCCCTGGATTTCGTAGCTCAGTACGTTAGTCAGTTCGTATTCGGCCGAGCGGCCTGAACCGGCATAGCTGAGGGTGCGCTGGGATTCCTGTTCATCAGTCAACGTCAGCTTGTACGGTGCACCGGCATAGACTTTTACGCCGCTGCTTTGCAGTACCTGGCGCAATTGCGTGACGGTCTCGCCGTAGGCGTTGCGGGCACTCAAGTCGAGTTCTTTGATAGCGAGCTCGGTGGTGCCGGTACCGCGTAGCTGGAAGCCACAGGCGCTCAGCAGTACAGCGAGGCCCATAACCAGCAGATTGCGTTTGATCATCTTGATGCTCCCCTTGAAACCATATGGGCCGACTGTGCGACCCTGGAGGTTTTGTTCGGCGCCAGGTGCATGACCTGGCGCCTGATCCAATTAGCTAGCGACGATATTGACCAGTTTGCCGGGCACTACGATCACTTTACGAATAGTCAGGCCTTCGGTGAAGCGCAGCACGTTTTCATTGGTCCGTGCGGCGGCTTCTACTTCTTCGCGGCTGGCGCTTGCAGGCATTTCGATATGACCGCGCAGCTTGCCATTCACTTGAATGACAAGCTGCAGGCTGTCCTGTACCAGGGCGCTTTCGTCCAGCACCGGCCAACCGGCATCGATGACCGGATCGGCGTGGCCCAAGCGATGCCACAGCTCGTGGCTGATGTGTGGGGTAATCGGCGCCAGCAACAGGGCGACGGATTCCAGGCCTTCATGCAGCAGCGCGCGATCCTGATCGGTGCCTTGAGGGGCTTTTTCCAGTACGTTCATCAAGGTCATCACCTGAGCGATGGCAGTGTTGAATTTGTGGTACTGGCCGACGTCCTGGCTGGCTTGTTTGATGGCCAGGTGGATCGCCCGGCGAATGACTTTTTGCTCATCATTCAGCGTGCCGAGATCCAGCGTCCCCGGCAGGCCTTGGCCAACATGGGCCTGAGCCAGACGCCAGACACGCTTGAGGAAGCGATGGGAGCCTTCAACGCCGGAATCGGACCATTCCAGGCTCATGTCAGGTGGCGAAGCGAACATCATGAACAAACGGCAGGTGTCGGCACCGTACTGGTCGATCATCGACTGCGGGTCAACGCCGTTGTTCTTCGACTTGGCCATCTTCTCGGTGCCGCCGATCTCCACCGGCAGACCGTCGCTGATCAGCTTGGCGCCAATGATCTTGGCTTTGCTGTCGCGTTCCAGCTCGACATCGGCCGGGTTGTACCAGGTGAAACTGCCGTTGGCTTCGCGGCGATAGTAGGTCTCGGCGATCACCATGCCCTGGGTCAACAGGTTCTTGAACGGCTCGTTGGAGCTGACCAGGCCTTCGTCGCGCATCAGCTTGTGGAAGAAGCGCGCGTAAAGCAGGTGAAGAATCGCGTGTTCGATACCGCCGATGTATTGATCGACCGGCAGCCAGTGGTTGGCTGCGGCCGGGTCGACCAAACCGCCTTCGTAATGCGGCGAGGCGTAACGGGCGTAGTACCACGATGACTCGACGAAGGTGTCCATGGTGTCGGTTTCACGCTTGGCCGGCTTGCCGCATTTCGGGCAGCTGCATTCGTAGAACTCAGGCATGCGCGCCAATGGCGAGCCGGCGCCGTCGGGTACGACGTCTTCAGGCAGCACGACAGGCAGTTGGTCTTCCGGTACCGGCACATCACCGCAGCTATCGCAGTGGACGATCGGGATCGGGCAGCCCCAGTAGCGTTGACGGCTGATGCCCCAGTCGCGCAGACGGAACTGGGTGCGCGAGGCACCGAGGTTTTTCTTGATCAGCGCCACTTCCATGGCGTCGAAAGCGCCCGCGAAGTCGAGGCCATCGAACTCGCCGGAATTGATCAGCGTGCCGTATTCGTTGTAAACGTCCTGCCACGGAGCCGGAGTTTCGTCGCCGGCGCTGGTGCGCACGACAGGCTTGACCGGCAGGTTGTATTTGGTAGCGAACTCGAAATCACGTTCGTCGTGCGCCGGGACGGCCATTACCGCGCCATCGCCGTAGTGCATCAGCACGTAGTTGGCGACCCACACCGGGAGTTTCTCACCGGTCAGCGGATGCTCGACGAACAGCGAAGTGCGCAGGCCTTTCTTCTCTTGAGTGGCGACGTCGGCTTCGGCAACGCTGCCGCCCTTGCATTCAGCGATGAACGCTTGCAGCTCAGGGTTGTTCTGCGCAGCCAGGGTAGCCAAATGGTGTTCGGCGGCCACTGCGACATAGGTCGCGCCCATCAGGGTGTCCGGACGGGTGGTGAAAACTTTCAGAACGCCGGCTTCGCCGATGGACGCGACGTCGTACGGGAACTGTACTTCCATGCCGCGGGATTTGCCGATCCAGTTGCGCTGCATGGTCTTGACCTGCTCAGGCCAGCCGGTCAGTTCGTCAAGGCTTTCCAGCAGCTCATCCGCGTAGGCGGTGATCTTGAAGTAGTACATCGGAATTTCGCGCTTCTCGATCAGCGCGCCGGAACGCCAGCCGCGACCGTCGATCACCTGTTCGTTGGCCAGGACGGTCTGGTCGACCGGGTCCCAGTTGACGGTGCCGTTTTTACGGTAGATCACACCTTTTTCGAACAGGCGAGTGAACAGCCATTGTTCCCAGCGGTAGTAATCCGGCTTGCAGGTGGTGACTTCGCGGGACCAGTCCACTGCCAGGCCCAGGCTGCGCAGCTGGGTTTTCATGTAGGCGATGTTTTCGTAGGTCCACTTGGCCGGCGCGACGTTGTTTTTCATCGCGGCGTTTTCCGCCGGCATGCCGAAGGCGTCCCAACCCATGGGTTGCAGGACGTTCTTGCCTTGCATGCGCTGGTAGCGGGAGATCACGTCGCCGATGGTGTAGTTGCGCACGTGCCCCATGTGTAGCTTGCCGCTGGGGTAAGGGAACATCGACAGGCAGTAGAACGTCTCCTTGCCTGGCTGTTCACTGACTTCAAAGGACTTTTGCTCGTCCCAGAACGATTGGGCGGCGGCTTCGATTTCACGGGGCTGATATTGTTCGTGCATGGCTACTTTTGAACTGAATAGGGGTGGCCTAATCCTCTTCAATGCGACGCTGGGCGGTGACGACGCCAAATACGGCGTTTTCGGTGCCCAGTCGAGCTGGAAGTGGAGTTACAGGAAGCGCCGTAGCATACATGACCGCGCTCTACCGAGGGAAACCCTGATTGCACCCAGAGGCGCCCCTTGGGCCGTTGGTCGCGGCAGCAGGACGGTTTGCTCAGCGGGGCTAAGCTCTTAAAGGGGGAGTGATTCTTATCTTCAATGAGGTGAGCGGATGGTTGAGTCGCAGCAAAAAGGAACAAAACCCGAGTTGTACGAACGGCTGATCAACCGTCTTGGTCTGGCGCTGGATGCGGCAAAAACCGCAGATCGGTTGCGCGACGAACATCCTGTCGAGTTGGAACTACGTGGTTTGAGTCGCGCTGAGTTTGAGTTGGTCAAGGCTTATCTGGACCGCAGCGAACGTGAGGCATATTCAAACGTATTGGAAGCTATTAAGCATAAAGAAGCACCACGTTCGGCCAAGATCATCTGGTTGAGAGGCAAGGCACCTGTCGGGGACGCGGTAAAGGTCCGGTCCCTGCCGTTCAAATAAGTGTATGCGGCCCCTTGTCGGGCACTCTGCATGACGTCACACGTCCAGGCTTTCGATTGAAATGCCTTCAACATCTGTTGTCGCGTTGCTTCAACCCACTTAGGCTTCGGGCATCTCTGGAGATGCTCGATGCCTTTTCGTTATTTCGTTAAACAACTGCTTTTGCCGCCCGGCATTCTTTTGCTGCTGCTTCTGTTTGCCTGGTGGTTGCGTCGCTCCCGGCCACGCTTGGCAGGCGCGTGCTTTGTGCTGGGAGTTGGCGGCTTCTGGCTGATGAGCTTGCCGATTGTCGTGGAGTGGAGTGCCCGCGCACTTGAGCGCGAGCCACCGCTGGCCCGTAGCGAATGGGCGACGCTGGCCGAGCGCGCAGATGCGATTGTGGTATTGGGCTCGGGCCGGGAGCGGGGTGATCCGGCCTGGGGCTCGGATCAGCCGACCGGCGTGGGGTTGGAGCGCGAACGCTATGCGGCCCGCCTGGCCAAGGCCTCAGGCTTGCCGGTGTTGACCAGCGGCGGTCTGCACTATGGAACACCACCCACTGAAGCGGCGCTGATGGCCGAGTCTATGCAGGATGATTTTGCGGTGACGGTCCGTTGGCAGGAGGGACGCAGCCGCACGACCTGGGAGAATGCCCGGTTTACCGCAGAGGTGCTTCAGCCGCTGGGTATCAAGCGGGTGGTCGTGGTGACACAGGCCTGGCACATGCCGCGTTCGGTGTGGAGTTTCGAACGGGCAGGTTTCACCGTCGTAGCCGCTCCGGTGGGTTTTTTAGGGGTTGATAATGCCCGGCCATTGGGTGGCTGGATGCCCGAATTCAAATCGATTTGGCAAAGTGGGCAGTTGCTTAATGAGGCGGTGGGGCAGGTGGGGTATTCGTTGTTTTATCGGTAGTTCGAGCCAAGCCCGGCCCCTGTGGCGAGGGAGCTTGCTCCCGCTGGGTGGCGAAGCCGCCCCAAAACCTGCAACAGTGTTCTGTCTGGCACACCGCATGTATCGGTTTTACGACCGCTTCGCGGCCGAACGGGAGCAAGCTCCCTCGCCACAAAAAAAGGTTGAAGCCTGTTAAACCGTTCTGGCCATCCGGCTGGCCAGCAACGCCCAGCTGAACAGCAGCACGCACAGAATGATCAGCGGCCACGAACGCCATTGCAGGTACGGCGTCAGGTTGTGCATCGGTACCACTTCGCCGTAGAGGATGCCGCGCTCGAATTGCGGGATTTGCACGGTGATTTTGCCGAACGGATCGATCAGGCCGGTGACGCCGTTATTGGTGGCGCGAATCATCCAGCGTCCGGCCTCCAGGGCGCGCATTTGCGCCATCTGCAAGTGTTGCAGCGGGCCGATGGAGGTGCCGAACCAGGTGTCGTTGCTGATGGTCAGCAGCAGGTCGCTGCGAGCCGAAAGGCCGGCGGCGAATTCCGGGTAGACCACTTCGTAGCAGATGAACGGCGCAATCTGATAGCCCTTGGCTTGCAGCAACGGCTGATCGGCCGAGCCGCGAGCGAAGTCCGACATTGGCAGGTCGAAGAAGGCGATAAGTCCGCGTAGCAGATCCTGCAACGGCACGTACTCGCCAAACGGTACCAGTTTCTGTTTCAGGTAGGTGCCATCGCCTTCGCCGACTACGGTGATGCCGTTGAAGTAACGCTTTACATGGCGTACTTCCTCACGGATCGGCACGCCGGTAATCAGTGCGGAATTACGCTCTGCGGCGAAGTTGCCGAGCATGTTCAGATAACCTTCGGCCGATTCCTTCAGCACCGGGATCGCCGTTTCTGGCCAGATGAGCAAGTCCACACGTTTGGAGCTGAAGCTCATGTCGCGGTACAGCGCCAGTTGCGCGTTCAGCTGCGTCGGGTCCCACTTCATGCTTTGTTCGACATTGCCCTGAATGGCCGCAACCGACAGCGGCGCACCGGATGGACTGGTCCAGGCGTGGCCTTTGAGCGCGATGCCGATAGCCCATGGGGCAATCAGCAATAGCAGGCCGGCGGCGATAAATCCTCTGTGACCGGACTTGATCAGGCGCGGCAGGTTGTACAGCAGTGCCGCGGTCAGGGCCAGGGTGAAGGAGATCAGCCACATGCCGCCCAACGGCGCGAGCCCGGCCAGTGGTCCGTCGAGCTGGCTGTAGCCGGAATAAAGCCACGGGAAACCGGTCAGGAACCAGCCGCGAAATGCTTCCTGACCCACCCACAACGCGGCAAACGCCAAGGCATCGGCCAGCGGCGCTTCATTGCGACGCAACCAGCGCGCCCAGAGCCAGGCGGGCAGGGCGAAGAACCAGGCGATCGCAACAGTGAAGGCCAGCATCAGCAACCCGGCCAACAGCACCGAGGCGCCGCCAAAATTGTGAATGCTGTAATAGATCCAGCTGGTTCCGGCGGCAAACAGGCCGAAACCGAAGCACCAGCCACGGCCCAGCGCCTGACGGGGGCTCAGCTCGCGTAAGCCGGCGTAAAAGAAACCGACCGCCAGCAATGCCAACGGCCAGATATCGAACGGCGCCAGGGCCAGAGTGGTGAGTGCACCGGCCGCCACGGCCAGCAGGTTACCGGGCCAGCCGGGGCGGGTTACGCGGAGCATGTCAATCCTTAACGGGCAATGGGTGTCAGACGCAGCAAGTGAATCCGACGGCTGTCGGCGTTCAGGATGCGGAAGCGATAGGCGCCGATTTCAGTGATTTCGTTGCGTTTTGGCAAATGCCCGAACGCGCTCATCACCAGACCACCGACGGTGTCGAATTCATCGTCGGAGAATTCGCAGTCGAAAAACTCGTTGAAGTTCTCGATCGGGGTCAGCGCCTTGATCAGGAAATCACCGCTGGGCAGCGGCTTGATGTAGCTGTCTTCTTCGACGTCGTGCTCGTCTTCGATGTCGCCGACGATCTGCTCCAGCACGTCTTCAATGGTCACCAGGCCGGCTACGCCGCCGTATTCGTCGATGACGATGGCCATGTGGTTATGGTTGGCGCGGAATTCACGCAGCAGCACATTCAGGCGCTTGGACTCGGGGACGAAGGTCGCCGGACGCAGCAAATCCTTGACATTGAAGCTGTCGCCGTTTTCCTGAAGGATCAGCGGCAGCAGATCCTTGGCCAGCAGAACGCCCATGACGTCATCGTGGCTTTCGCCAATCACCGGATAGCGCGAGTGCGCGGAATCGATGACGGCCGGGAGGAATTCGCGGGGTGTCTGGGTCGCCTTGATGCTGATCATCTGCGAGCGCGGAACCATGATGTCCCGTACTTGCAGGTCAGCGACCTGGATGGCGCCTTCGACGATGGCCAGCGCCTCGCTGTCCAGCAACTTGTTCTGATGGGCTTCGCGCAGCAGCTCCAGCAGCTCCTGACGGTTTTTCGGCTCGTGGGCAAAAGCTTGGGTCAGTTTACCCAGCCAGGACTTTTGCCCGCTGCTCGATCGGTCTTCGCTCATAGCGATTACTCTAAATCCTTGGTTGTTACAGTTGGAGGTTCGCAGGTTTCGTCATCTGCATACGGGTCAGGATGACCCAGTTCAGCAAGCAACGTTCGTTCCAGTGCTTCCATTTCTTCGGCTTCGTCGTCATCTATATGGTCATAACCCAGCAGATGCAAACAGCCGTGAATCACCAGGTGCGCCCAGTGGGCGTCGAGTGCCTTGCCTTGTTCGGCGGCCTCGCGCACGACCACGGGCACGCAGATCACCAGATCGCCAAGCAGCGGGATGTCCAGCAGTTCGTCCGGCACATCGGCCGGGAAGGACAGCACGTTGGTGGCGTAATCCTTTTGCCGCCAGGTGTGGTTCAGCTCGCGGCCTTCGGGCTCGTCGACCAAACGAATGGTCAGCTCCGAATCGGCGGTGCGTTGGCGCAACGCCAGTTCGCACCATTGACGGAACTCGGCTTCGCTGGGGGCAGGTGCATCGGTGGCTTGTTGCAGATCGAGCTCAAGCATCGTGGCGGTTGTCCTTCGCAGAGGAAAACCTGGCCGGTTCGCCTTCGGCACGATGTTCGAAACGCTCGTAGGCTTCGACGATGCGTTGCACCAGTGGATGGCGCACGACGTCTTTGGAGGTGAAGTGGGTAAAGCTGATGCCCGGCACTTCCTTGAGCACGTCGATCACATGGATCAGCCCGGACTTTGTGCCCTTGGGCAAGTCGATCTGGGTGATGTCGCCGGTAATGACCGCGGTTGAACCAAAGCCGATTCGCGTCAGGAACATCTTCATCTGCTCGACGGTGGTGTTCTGGCTTTCGTCGAGAATGATGAAGCTGTTGTTCAGCGTTCGTCCGCGCATATAGGCCAGTGGTGCGATCTCGATCACTTGACGTTCGATCAGTTTGGCAACGTGTTCGAAGCCGAGCATTTCGTACAGCGCGTCATACAGCGGACGCAGGTACGGGTCGATTTTCTGCGCCAGGTCGCCAGGCAGGAAACCAAGCTTTTCGCCGGCTTCAACCGCTGGACGCACCAGCAGGATGCGGCGTACTTGCTCGCGCTCCAAAGCGTCCACTGCACAGGCAACCGCCAGATAGGTCTTGCCGGTACCGGCCGGACCGATGCCGAAGTTGATGTCGTTGCCGAGGATTTCCTTCACATAGCGCTGCTGATTCGAGCCGCGAGGGCGAATCATGCCTTTTTTGGTGCGCAGTGCGACGGGCTCGGCGCACGGATGGTTGTCCATCTCTTGCACGGCGGATTCCTGCAGGAACAGGTGAACCATGTCCGGCGACAGCTCGGTAGCCTTGGTTTCCCGGTACAGGCGGCGCAGGAGGTTTTCCGCGGAGGTGGTGTGTTTTGGTTCGCCGATCAGTTCGAACTGGTTTCCGCGGTTGCGGATCTCGATGCTCAGGCGCTGTTCGATCAAGCGCAGATGCTCATCGAACTGCCCGCACAGATTGGCGAAGCGGCGAGCCTCAACGGGCTCGAGGATGAAACGATGTGGTTCTATGGGTGCGTTCAAGGTCGTTTTTAGCCGCCCTAAGGCAATGGAGATGATTCAAGGATAGCGCCAGTGGGCTGGGTGCGAAAGCTCTTAAATGAATGAGCGCGCCCTCAAGAACAACGCAGTTCCAATGTGGGAGCGAGCTTGCTCGCGATAGCGGTGTATCAGACAACATCAATGTTGAATGAAAGTTCGCTATCGCGAGCAAGCTCGCTCCCACATTTGATCTCCAGTGTCTTGACGATTACTGCAACAAAGAACCGCGCAGCGAGTGCGGTTGCGCGGCATCGATACGCACATCGGCGAACTGGCCGATCAGTGTGGGATTGTCGCAGCGGAAGTTGACGATACGATTATTCTCGGTGCGCCCCTGCAGTTCGCCCGGGTCTTTCTTCGAATAATCGGTCACCAGAATGCGCTGAGTGGACCCTACCATTTGTCGGCTGATCTCGAAGCCTTGCTGATTGAGTCGATGTTGCAGGGCGTTCAGGCGCTCTTTCTTCAGCTCTTCCGGCGTTTCATCGAGCAGATCGGCCGCGGGGGTGCCCGGGCGCTGGCTGTAGACGAACGAGTAGGAAAAATCGAAACCGACGTCTTCGATCAGCTTCATGGTCTGTTCGAAGTCTTTCTCTGTTTCGCCGGGGAAGCCGACGATAAAGTCCGAACTGATGCAAATGCCCGGCACGGCGGCCCGCAGTTTGCGCAGTTTGGATTTGTATTCCAGCGCGGTGTGGTTGCGTTTCATCGCCGCCAAAATGCGGTCCGAGCCGGATTGCACCGGCAAATGCAGGTGTTTGACCAGTTCCGGCACTTCGGCGTGAGCCTGAATCAGGCTGTCGGAGAATTCCAGCGGGTGCGAGGTGGTGTAGCGAATACGCTCGATACCCTCGACGGCAGCGACTACGCGGATCAGTTCGGCAAGGTCTGCGAGGCGACCGTCATGGGTCTGGCCGCGATAGCCGTTGACGTTTTGCCCCAGCAAGGTGACTTCACGCACGCCGTTTTCGGCCAGGTGGATGATTTCGGCCAGCACATCGTCGAACGGTCGGCTGACTTCTTCGCCGCGGGTATAAGGCACCACGCAGAACGTGCAGTACTTGCTGCAGCCTTCCATCACCGAAACATAGGCGCTTGGGCCATCAATGCGCGGTTCTGGCAGGTGATCGAACTTCTCGATTTCCGGGAACGAGACGTCGACTTGCGGCAGCTTTGTAAGGCGCGCGGCGTCGATCATTTCCGGCAGGCGGTGCAGGGTCTGCGGGCCGAACACCACGTCGACATAGGGTGCGCGGTCGCGAATTGCCGCGCCTTCCTGGCTGGCCACGCAACCGCCGACGGCGATCACCATGTCCGGGTTGGCCAGTTTCAGTTCGCGCCAGCGGCCGAGCTGGGAGTACACCCGATCCTGGGCGCGTTCGCGGATCGAGCAGGTGTTGAGCAGGATCACGTCCGCGTCTTCGGCGCGGGCGGTGACTTCCAGGGCCTGATGTTCACCCAGCAGATCGACCATGCGCGAGCTGTCGTACTCGTTCATTTGGCAACCGTGGGTTTCAATGTAGAGCTTCTTGGCCATGGGGGTTCATCAAGTGGTTCAAAGAACCGCGTATTATAGTGGTCATGTCCGCAGGTTCCTAGCGTTGCGCGTCCGGTGGCTATGCTATAGTTTGCGCCCTCTTTTATGTCCCCCGATTTGTTACCCGCCCACCATGACCAAACGTGAAGCTCCAATCTACAAGGTGATTTTCCTCAACCAGGGCCAGGTGTTCGAAATGTACGCCAAGCAGATCTATCAAAGTGATCTGTGGGGCTTCCTGGAAGTGGAAGAGTTCGTCTTTGGCGAGCGCACACAGCTGGTCGTCGACCCAGGCGAAGAGAAGCTCAAGGCGCAGTTCGAAGGTGTGGTACGCAGTTTTGTGCCAGTGCATTCGATCGTGCGCATCGACGAAGTCGAGCGCCTGGGTACGCCGAAGATCACCGAAGCCCGCGGCATGAGCAACGTCATGCCGTTTCCGATGCCGATGCCGGATAAGTAAATCGCGGTACCCTGTGGCGAGGGAGCTTGCTCCCGCTGGGTCGCGAAGCGGCCCTAAAACCTGCGACCGATTGTTATTTGGCACACCGCATTAACTGATTTTACGACTGCTGCGCAGCCGAGCGCGAGCAAGCTCGCTCGCCACGAAAAGCCCGCAGGTCAGGGCAACGGTGAGAAAGGCGAACGCCCGTCGGCGCTTTGCAGTTCCAGCAGGTATTTGCGGAAAATCTGCCCCAGTACCTGAGTGGCGACTTCCAGCTCATCACGCTTCATGTGTTCGGCAACTTCGTCGGCAGTGTCCAGCGCATCCTCGGCGCCATTGACCGCCGCCATCTTCAGCACGATATACGCCTGAACGTTATTGGCCGGAACGCCTTCGCCGTGGAAAAACATGGTCCCGAGCTTGAATTGCGCCTGAGCATGGCCTTGCAGAGAGGCTTTCTCGAAGTAGCTCAGGGCTTTATCGAGGTCGCGCGGCACATTTTTGCCGGCGTAATAGAATTCACCCAACTCGTATTGCGCTTGCGCATCCCCGGCATCCGACGCTTTCTGGCAGGCGGCAAGCGCCTCGGACAAGTCTTGCGGCTGAGTATTGAGGGTGCAGCGACCCATCGCCGGGATCAACAACGGGTTGCCGCCTGCTTGTGCGTGCGCGAGCAGGGGCTGAAAGAGCAACAGGCAGCCCAATGCAAGGGTGCGGCCGGTGCGGTTCATGGGAATCGACTTACCTCTGAGGGGCGCGTGGACCCATCGAGGGGATCCAATAAGCGCGCATTATGAAATAAGCAGGGCCAACCTTACAAAGTCTTTACTCGTTTTTCTGCTGCGCGGCCTGATATCTCCCGGTTTGTAGGAGATTTTGTGCTTTAAAGGGCGCAAAAGAGACATAAAGACCTGGAAAAAACCTGACGCCGCGCAAGCAGCGTCAGATCGGTAGGCTTATTTCAAAGCAGCAAATGCACGTTCGGCAGCATCCAGCGTCAGTTTCAGCTCGGCATCGCCATGAGCGATCGAGGTGAAACCGGCTTCAAAGGCGCTCGGCGCCAGGTAAACGCCGCCTTCGAGCATCAGGTGGAAGAAGCGTTTGAACAGGCCGGCATCGCTGCCCATGACGTCATCGAAAGTCACGATGTCGTCAGCGCCGCTGAAGTACAGGCCGAACATTCCGCCGGCCTGAGTGGTCACGAACGGAATACCGGCTGCGTCGGCGCGCTGTTGCAGGCCGTCGAGCAGGCGGCTGGTGTAGTCGCTCAGTTCGGCATGGAAGCCCGGACGGCTGATCAGGCGCAGGGTGGTCAGGCCGGCAGCCATGGCCAGCGGGTTACCGGACAGGGTGCCAGCCTGGTAGACCGGTCCCAGCGGGGCGATGTGCGACATGATTTCGCGTTTGCCACCGAAGCAGCCCACCGGCATGCCGCCGCCAATGATTTTGCCGAAAGTGCTCAGGTCCGGAGTGACGCCGTAATGTGCCTGGGCGCCACCGAGGGCGACGCGGAAACCGGTCATCACTTCGTCGAAAATCAACACCACGCCGTGTTTGTCGCAAAGCGTGCGCAGGCCTTCGAGGAAACCTGGCGCCGGTGGCACGCAGTTCATATTGCCGGCCACCGGCTCGACGATGATGCACGCCACTTCCTGACCGACTTCGCTGAGCATTTGCTCGACTGCGTCAATGTCGTTGAACGGCAAGGTCAGGGTGTGTTTTGCAAATGCAGCGGGTACGCCCGCAGAGCTTGGAACGCCTTGGGTCAGTGCGCCCGAACCGGCTTTGACCAGCAGGCTGTCGGAATGGCCGTGGTAGCAACCTTCGAACTTGATGATGCTGTCACGACCGGTGAAACCACGGGCCAGACGGATCGCGCTCATGGTCGCTTCAGTACCGGAACTGACCATCCGAACCATTTCCATCGATGGCACGATGGAGCAGACCAGGTCGGCCATCTGGGTTTCCATTTCGGTCGGGGCGCCATAGGACAGCCCATGCTCGAGCTGCTTGCGTACCGCATCGAGCACTTGCGGGTGGCTGTGGCCGAGGATCATCGGGCCCCACGAACCGACGTAGTCGACATAACGTTTGTCATCTTCGTCCGTTACATAGGCGCCTTCGGCATGCTTGAAGAACAACGGCGTGCCGCCGACGCTCTTGAAGGCACGAACGGGCGAGTTCACGCCGCCGGGAATGTGTTTCTGGGCATTGGCAAACAGGGTTTCGGAACGAGACATGATCGGGCTCTCAAAAAATCAGGATTTGAATAATTCATTAAAGGCGCGGGCACGGCGCGTTACTTCAGCAGTGCTCTCGGCGCCAAACAGACCATGGACCACCGCCAGCAGATCGACCCCGTGGGCCACCAGCGGCGCAGCGTTGTCCAGAGTGATGCCGCCGATCGCGCAGATCGGCAGGTGCAGTTTGCTGCGGGCCTGATCGAGCAGTTCGAGGCTGCAGGCCGGTGCGCCGGGCTTGGTGTTGGAGTTGAAGAAGCGACCGAAGGCGACGTAACTGGCGCCTTCTTTGGCAGCTTGTTCGGCGAGTTCGAGTTGCGCGTGGCAGGTCGAGCCGATGATTGCCTGACGACCGAGCAGTGCCCGAACCGGCATCAGTGGGCCATCGGTCTGGCCCAGGTGCACCCCGACGTTCAGGCGTGCCGCCAGTTCGGCGTCGTCGTTGATGATCAGCCGGGTCTTGTAGCGTTCGCACAGCTCGCGCAGGGCTTCGGCCTCACGCAGGCGGCGGGCCTCGTCGCTGCTCTTGTCGCGGTATTGCAGCAGGGTGACGCCGCCTTCGAGCGCCGCCTCCACGTACGAAAGAAATTTCCCGGCCAGTAACTGGCTGTCGGTAATGGCGTACAGGCCACGTAGTTTCATCGGACAGGCCTCATGGCGTTACGAACAGAAATCCAGTGGCAGGCGGCGCGGCACGAACTGGCCTTTGCCCAGTTGCTCCGCATCACGCAGAGTGCGCCAAGTGTAGTCAAGCGCGCTCTGTACGGCACTGGCGAGGTGTTCACCCTGGGCCAGGCGACCGGCGAGGGCGCTGGCCAGCGTGCAACCGGAACCGTGATAACTGCCGGGCAGGCGCTGGCAGGTAAAGGTTTCGCGGCGACCGTCGCGGCTATACAGGCGATTGTGTATTTCGTGCTCGTCGCCATGACCGCCGGTGATCAGCAGATGTTTGACGAACGGCAGGAGTTTTTCAGCGCACTCGTCCGCGGTGCCTTCGGGCAGTTCGGCGAGGATGCGCGCTTCGGGAAGGTTGGGGGTGGCAATGATCGACAGCGGCAGCAGGCGTTCGCGCATCGCGTAGCCGACTTCGTCTTTGCCCAGTCGTCCGCCGCCACCGGCGCGCAATACCGGGTCGCAGACCACCGGCAAATGCGGGTGCGCCGAGAGCAGTTCGACTACGGTGTCGACCATTTCCAGGGAACCGAGCATGCCCAGCTTGACCGCCGCGACGGTCGAGTCGTTGAGCACGGCGTTGGCTTGAGCCAATACCCACTCGCGATCGAGGACGCGGAAATCGCTGACATTGACTGTGTCTTGCACGGTCAGAGCGGTCACTGCGGGAGCTGCATGACAACCCTGAGCGAGCAGGGCTTCGATATCTGCCTGCAAGCCGGCGCCACCACTTGGGTCGTGGCCGGAGAGACAGAGGACAACGGGGCGAGAGCTGTAGATATTCATGGTGCGCGAGCTTACCACCAAACGCTTTTTTCGGGGCAGTGACCCTATAAAGATGGCGGGTGAATGCAAAACCGTAGGAGCCGAGCTTGCTCGCGATGGTCGTTAACGATTACGCGTGTTTTCTGACGAAATGCGTCAGCTTCAAGTTCATCGCGAGCAAGCTCGGCTCCTACAAAAGGCATATAGCAACAGTAGCTTGGGCGGGCCTTGTCACAATATGACCGACCCAACAGCTCTAAATCAACAAGTGCTAGTGAGACGCCCGTCCTAGAGCCTTCAAACTAAAATTTTCAATGGTGCTCAATAGCCACCAGCGGCTATGCTAGAGTGGATCCAAACCAATAACAGGTAATGCCGGTTTTACGTCTGCTCAAAGGGAATGGGGGGCTTCCTGACACAACCGGACAGGCCACGCTGGGGCTCTATGCGCTATTTGCTGATATTGCTGTTGAGCTTGCCGATGCTGGCTGGCGCGGCCGAGTTTGATGAGTTCACTCAAAGCCTCCCTTTGGGCCGAGTGATACAAGTGTTCGAAGACGCGAGCGGCGAGGCGAGTATTGCCGATGTCAGTTCTCAAACCTTGGCTGGCAGTTTCAAGACTCAGGATAAAGCCACCCTCAATGCCGGTTACTCGCACTCGGTGTTCTGGCTGAAAGTCGACCTGCATTACCACCCGAGCAACCCGGCCGCTCAGCGCAGCTGGTTGCTGGAACTGGCCTATCCGCCCCTCGATCATCTCGACCTGTACCTGCCCGATGCCGCCGGCCGCTATCAATTGGCCCGGCGCACGGGCGATGCCTTGCCGTTCGCCAGTCGACAGATCCGTCAGAACAACTATCTGTTCAACCTGGACTTCGCCCCGGATGAGCACAAATCCCTGTATCTGCGCCTACAAAGCCAGGGCTCGATCCAGGCACCCTTGACCCTGTGGTCGAGTACCGCCTTTCTGGAAGAACAGCCGGTGCGTCTGTATGTACTGGGCATGATCTATGGCGTACTGCTGGGCATGCTGGTCTACAACCTGTTCATCTACCTCGCCGTGCGCGATACCAGCTATCTCTATTACATCTTCTATATCGCCTCATTCGGTTTGTACCAGCTGTCGGTGAACGGTGCTGCCGTGGAGTATTTATGGCCGAACAATCCCTGGTGGGCCAACGCGTCGACACCGTTCTTCATCGGTGCTGCGGGTTTGTTCGGCAGCCAGTTTGCCCGCAGCTTTTTGCGCACGGCCAGCCACAGTCGCTGGCTTGATCGGCTGCTGGTGCTGTTGATCGCGTGCAGCGCGGTGGTCGTAGCGCTGTCGTTGATGACCAGCTACGCCTTGGCTTTGCGTCTGGCGACAGCGTTGGCGCTGACTTTTACCGTGACGATCTTCGCTGCGGGGATTTTTGCCTGGTGGCGCGGTCTGCGGGTGGCCCGGTATTTCATCATTGCCTGGTCGGCGTTTCTGCTCGGCGGTGTGGTCAACACGCTGATGGTGTTGGGCTACCTGCCGAACATGTTCTTGACCATGTACGCCAGCCAGATCGGTTCGGCGATTGAGGTGGCGTTGCTGTCGTTGGCGCTGGCCGATCGCATCAACTCAATGCGCGAACAGCAAGCCCGGACCTTGTTCGATGCCGGTCAGAAACTCGAGGTGTTGAACCAGGAGCTGGCCCACAGCAACCGGCTCAAGGACGAATTCCTCTCGACCCTGACCCACGAATTGCGCACGCCGATGAACGGGGTGATCGGTTCGCTGGAACTCATGCAGACCGTGGATCTGGACCCGGAGCTTGCGCAATACCAACAGACCGCCGCTGGCTCGGCGCGAGACATGATGCGCATGGTCAACGGCATCCTGACCCTGACGGAGTTGCAAGCCGGCAGGCTCAAGGTGCAACGGGAGGATTTCAGCCTGCATGGCGTGCTCGACAGGCTGCGACTGCAGTTCGCCGCCAGCGCCATGAGCAAGGCGCTGGATTTCGAGATAGAGGTGGCGACGGGTCTGCCAGACCGCCTGCAAGGTGACAGCAGCAAACTGATTCAATGCCTGGAGTGCTTGCTGGACAACGCCATCAAGTTCACTCGCGAGGGAGGGCTGGTGCTGCGGGTGACCGGTCAATCGGCGGGCGAGGGGCGGATGGCGCTGTCTTTCGCGGTGATCGATACCGGTATCGGCTTTACCTATCTGGATGAAGCCACCCTGTACCAACGGTTCTTCCAGCTCGACGGTTCGATGACCCGCGAGTACGGCGGTCTGGGTGTCGGGTTGGCCATTTGTCGGCAGCTGATCGAGTTGCTTGGTGGGCGCTTGACCCATCAATCGCAGCCAGGACGCGGCAGTCGTTTCCAGTTGGAAGTCGAGTTTGATGTGCGCGATGCGCCACTGCCTGCAGCAGAGCAAATGTTCAAAGGCTATACGCCGATAAGCTGTCGGGTGCCTCAGGAGTGCAGTGTGCTGTTGGTCGATGACAACAGCATCAATCAGCTGGTGGTGCGCGGCATGCTGCTCAAATTGGGCTATCGGGTGCGCACGGCGGACAGTGGCCGGGCGACACTGGAACTGCTGCGACGCGAGTCCTTCGATGCAGTGTTGCTCGATTGTCAGCTGCCACGGGTCGATGGCGTTTCGATTGGCTGCCAATTGCGCGCTCTGCCGGGTTGTGCCGAGTTGCCGGTGCTGGCGGTGGTTCAGAGTGTCGAACGCGAGCGTTGCCAGACGGACGGGGTGACGGACTATTTGAGTAAACCGGTGAAGTTCGAAGAATTGCAGGCGACTTTGTACCGCCGGGTGTTGTGTCCTAAACAAGGTGAAAGCGCCGAGATTTAGGCGTGTATGCCACTTTGTTCGGGCAGGGGGCGGTGATTTACTGAGGTTCTGGTCCACCCTCCAAGGAGCCCTGTCATGAACCTGCATCAGTTCGCCGAAACCCACGAGGTCACCAATCAGCCACCTTCGCTGGATGGCACCAACCTCTATCGTATCGACCTGCCGCTGCAGGAATGGGCCAGGCGTTTTGGCGCGGGCTGGGCCGAAACGCGGATCGATGAGTATGGTGCACTGGCCGGCGGACCCTTGATGGCGGCCGGGTTTCTGGCCAATCAGAACAAACCGGTGTTCTCGAGTCATGACCGTTATGGTCATCGCATCGATCTGGTTGAGTTTCATCCGGCCTACCATGAGCTGATGCGCACCGCGATCGAGCACGGTTTGGTCTCATTGCCCTGGACCGATCCGCAAGCCGGTGCACACGTGGCCCGTGCGGCCATGACCTATCTGCACAGCCAGGCCGAAGCCGGCAGTGGTTGCCCGCTGACCATGACCTTCGCTTCTGTGCCGGCATTGCGACTGCAGCCGGACATTGCCGAGCAATGGCTGCCGAAAATTCTCGCCACCGAATACGATCCGCGCAACGTCGGCATCGCCCATAAGGCCGGCGCCACCATCGGCATGGCCATGACCGAGAAACAGGGCGGCACCGATGTGCGGGCCAACACCACCCAGGCTTTTCCGGTGGGGGCCGCAGGTCCGGGCCAGGCCTATGAGCTGATCGGACACAAATGGTTCTGTTCGGCACCGATGTGCGATGCCTTCCTGACCCTGGCCCAGACCGACAAGGGCTTGACCTGCTTCCTGCTGCCGCGCCATCGGCCGGATGACAGCCATAACCAGTTCTACATCCAGCGCCTGAAAAACAAACTCGGCAATTGCTCCAACGCCTCCAGTGAAGTGGAGTTTCGTGGCGCTCTGGCCTGGATGGTCGGCGAGGAAGGCCGCGGGGTGCCGACCATCATCGAGATGGTCGCCATGACCCGCTTCGATTGCATGGTCGGTTCCAGCGCCCTGATGCGTCAGGCATTGACCCAGGCCAGCCATCACTGCGCCCACCGCATGGTCGGTGGCAAGTTGCTCAGCCAACAACCGCTGATGCAAAACGTGCTGGCCGATCTGGCGCTGGAAAGTGAGGCCGCGCTGGCCTTGAGCCTGCGCATGGGCCGGGCGCTGGATCATCTCGACGATTCCCGGGAAGCCAAATTCGCCCGGCTGGTGACGGCAGTGGGCAAGTATTGGATCTGCAAACGTGCGCCGGGCATGATCAACGAAGCCGCCGAGTGCATGGGTGGCGCCGGTTACGTCGAAGACAGCATCCTGCCGCGTCTGTACCGTGAGGCGCCGGTGAACTCGACATGGGAAGGTTCTGGCAATGTGCAGTGCCTCGACGTGCTGCGGGCCTTGTCGAAAGAGCCGGGCGTGCTCGATGCGTTGTTTGCCGAATTGGGCGATGGTCATGGCGACAAGCGTCTGGCCGCGCACATCAGCCAGTTGCAGGCGGCGTTCAAGGACACTAACGACATTCAATATCGCGCTCGGCAACTGACCGAAGACATTGCGCTGGGGCTGCAAGCCAAGCTGTTGCTGGAGGCGGGCAATGCTGCGGTCAGCGATGCCTTCATTGCCAGTCGCCTGGGGGCGGCCGGTCGAGTCTATGGCACTTTGCCTCGAGGTCTGGACGTCGAGGCGATTGTCGCGCGTTCGACACCTCAGGGCTTCTGATCGTAGGTGTTGGCAAGCACAGGTCTATTGCCTGGTGAATCATTGTGGCGAGGGAGCTTGCTCCCGCTCGGCCGCGCAGCGGTCGTAAATCCGGCTGACGCGGTCTGCCTGATAAATCGCATTTACAGGTTTTAGGCCCGCTTCGCGGTCCAGCGGGAGCAAGCTCCCTCGCCACAGGTTATGTGTCTGACCCTGAAGCGCTTGATCGCCGAAACTCCACTGTTCCCGTCCGACGGCGATACAGGCAAGATGAAGGCCTGCAAGTCAGAACACAGGATGCTGATCGTGACCGAAGCTTTTATTGTCGTTCAAACCGCCGAGCAAGCCGTGGACCGGCTTGCCACTCTGCACGAGCGTGCCACCAGCGCACTCAGTCAGGCCCTCAAACGCTACCTGAAGGATCGGGTCGAGCCGGGCGCCGAGCAGCGCGCCTTGTTTCGTTACCCCGAATTGCGCCTGACCTACCTTTGCCAGGGCGAAGTCCCGCAGACCACTCGGGCTTACGCCAAAGTCCAGTTGCCCGGCACCTACAGCGTCACCGTCACCCATCCTTCAGCTTTCCGTAATTATTTACTGGAGCAACTGGTGCCGCTGATGCACGACTTCACCGTGACGGTGGAAGTAGGTGTCAGCGAGCAGAACATTCCTTATCCGTATGTAGTCGAGCAGGGCGACGAGCTCGGCGGTTCCGGTGTGACTGCTGCGGCGCTGGCGCGGGTGTTCCCGAGTACCGACTTGTCGGCCGCCACCGATGGCATTGCCGATGGCCTGTACGATTGGGAAAACACCGATCCGCTGCCATTGGCGCTGTTCGACGCGGCGCGGGTCGACTTCTCGCTGCGCCGTCTGGTGCACTACACCGGCAGCGACTGGCGGCATGTGCAGCCATGGATCCTGCTGACCAACTATCACCGTTACGTCGACCAGTTCATCGTTCACGGCCTCGAGCAATTGCGCACCGATCCGCGGTTTGTGCGCATGGTGTTGCCGGGCAACGTGATCATCGAAAAGAGCATGGACCACGGCGAAGCCTCGGCGATTGCCGCCGGGGTGGTCTGGCATCGTTATCAAATGCCCGCTTATCACCTGCAAGCCAGCGATGGCCATGGCGTGACCCTGGTGAACATCGGTGTCGGCCCGTCCAATGCGAAAAACATCACCGACCATTTGGCGGTGCTGCGTCCGCACTGCTGGCTGATGATCGGCCACTGCGGCGGCTTGCGTCAGTCGCAGACCATTGGCGATTACGTGCTGGCTCACGCCTATATGCGTCGCGACGGGATTCTTGATCGGGTCGTGCCGCCGAACATTCCGATTCCGGCCCTGGCCGAAGTGCAGATGGCGCTTCAGCAGGCTGCGGCCAACGTCACGGGCGAGAAGGGTGACGACCTGAAAAAACGCCTGCGCACCGGCACCGTATTGACCTACGACGACCGTAACTGGGAACTGCGCTGGGCTCAGGAGCGTCCGCTGATCAACCTGTCGCGAGCCGTGGCCGTGGACATGGAAAGCGGCACCATCGCCGCCCAGGGTTATCGCCTGCGAGTGCCTTATGGCACCTTGCTGTGTGTCTCGGACAAACCGTTGCACAGCGAAATCAAACTGCCGGGTTCGGCCAACGCGTTCTACGAACGTGCAGTCAGCCAGCATTTGAAGATCGGCATCGCCGCCGTGGACCTGCTGCGCACCGAGCTCAATTCGTTGCACTCACGCAAACTGCGCAGCTTCGACGAACCGCCGTTCCGCTGATCGTTGCGATGGTCATTTAGCGATCAGGGCACTAGCATTAGCAGCCCTGACCGTTAGATGTTCTTTTTGCCATGCCTCCTCCACCTCGTCCCGCTTCCCGCCGTCCAGGCGCGAATAACCCGCAATCTTCCTCGGCACCACGCCGGGTCGCTAAAGCACGGCCGGCTGAGCCGAAGTTGATTCTGTTCAATAAACCCTTCGATGTGCTGACTCAATTCAGCGACGGCGAAGGGCGGGCGACACTCAAGGATTTTATCGACATCCCCGGCATTTACCCGGCGGGCCGGCTGGACCGAGACAGCGAAGGCTTGCTGCTGCTGACCAACGATGGCCAGCTACAGGCGCGGATCGCCGACCCCAAACACAAGTTGGCCAAGACCTATTGGGTGCAGGTCGAGGGCGAACCAAGCGCTGAGCAATTGCAACGTTTGCGCGACGGTGTGGAGTTGAACGACGGCATGACCTTGCCCGCCGAGGCGCGGCAGCTTGAAGAACCGCAGCTATGGCCGCGTAATCCGCCGGTGCGCTTTCGCATGAGCGTGCCAACCAGTTGGCTGGAGCTGGTGATTCGCGAAGGGCGTAATCGACAAGTACGACGGATGACGGCCGCGGTAGGCTTGCCGACGCTGCGCCTGGTGCGCGTGCGAATCGGCGACTGGACGATCGAAGGGCTTGATCAGGGGCAGTGGAAAGAAGTCCCGGCGCGTTTATAACGTGCCGGATTCGATCAGGCCGATGACCACGCTTTTGATCACGAACGCGGCAACGCCCAGACCGAGTACGAAGAACAGGATAAAAGAGCCGAACCGCCCGGCCTTGGATTTCTTCGCCAGATCCCAGACGATGAAACCCATGAAAATGATCAGGATGGTCACCAGACCGGTCATCATCCACTCTTCGAATACAGCAGGATCCATCGAAACTCTCCAGCGCGGGCAGGGTAAAAAAGGCCGGCGGAGTATACGCCAAGGGGTAGGGGTGGGGCATTGATCTGTGTCGGTCAGACAACCGTTGATCGTTCCCTCGCTCTGCGTGGGAATGCCGCCATGGACGCTCTGCGTCCGCTCCGGATGTGACGCAGAGCGTCACGGGATGCATTCCCACGCGGGAGCGTGGGAACGATCATCTTCTGTGTTCAGCTGCGAAGGTGAGTCAACGGCAACTCAGTGCTGTTGAGCACCTGATTGAGTACAAAGCTCGACCTCACGCTGGTCACGCCTTCAATGCGGGTCAGGTGGCCGAGCAGCAGTTTCTGGTAGTGATCCATATCCGGTACCACCACTTTGAGCTGATAGTCGGCGTCCATACCGGTCACCAGGCTGCATTCGAGCACCTGTGGCAGGTTGCGAATCGCCGCTTCGAAGTTCTCGAAGCGCTCGGGTGTGTGGCGGTCCATGCCGATCAGTACGTAGGCGGTCAGGCTCAGTCCAAGCTTCTTGCGATCGAGCAGGGCGACCTGGCGGGAGATATAGCCGTCATCCTCCAGCTGCTTGACCCGCCGCGAGCAGGGCGATGGCGACAAGCCGATGCGTTCAGCGAGCTCTTGATTAGAGATACGGGCATCACGCTGCAATTCCGCCAGAATGCTCAGGTCGTATCGGTCGAGTTTGCTCATGGATCAGGCCTTTGTCATAACTATTGCGTTTAATTATCTATCTCTAGTTAAAAATTGCGCAAGCTATGTTTATTTGAGCAATCTTCGCAATCCTCTGTCGGTGCCCAAAGCCTATTCTTATTACCAGAATCACTGCCCGGACAAACAGTCCAGTGCGGCTCGCCGAATCAGGCCAGCTGCGGTCGCCACCCCCACAGGGTTGAGTCGGCCCCCGGGCTACACACTGTCCAGAAGACGGAGTGAGGTGAGCCGGCGTCATAAGCGTCGAGCACGGACTAAGTTTTCAAGGGGAGGCCGACGGGTCTCCCTTTTTTCTGTGGGTCTGAAATGGCCCCGGGGTGTTGTTCAGGCGGGTTCGATGCGGATGATCTCGATCAACTGATCCCCAGCCGGTCGCTTCCACTGCACTTCATCGCCGAGCTGCGCGCCAAGCAGCGCGCGCCCTAGCGGTGAGCCCCAATTGATCAGTCCGTGGGCGGCATCGGCCTGGTCTTCGCCGACCAATTGCACGCGCTGTTCCACGTCGTGTTCGTCGGCAAAGGTTACCCAGCTGCCAATCTGCACTTTCTCGGTGGAAGTCGCCGGTACGACCACTTGAGCGCTTTGCAGACGCTGATTGAAGTAGCGCAGATCGCGTTCGATATCGACCTGACGTTGCTTGTCGGCCTGTTCACCCAGGGCCGATTGTTCACTGTGCTGCGTCTGCAGTTCAGCAACTTTCGCCTGGAGTTGAGCCAGACCTGCGGGGGTGACGTAATTGAGCTGCGCGCTGACCTGTCGTTCTACCGGCTGGTCGGTTTGCGCAGCGGCTAGTTCTTCATTGACGAAGGCGCGGCTCATGGCATTTCTCCCTTGATGGCGTTTGGGTCATGGTCGCAGGATGAGGGATGGCTCAATAGTGATACCACTTCACTTCCAGCATCACCTCATTCTGCGGTGATGCCAAGTGGCTGAACTCGCGCTGTGCGCTCAGGCGCAAGCCGAGGTTGCGGGATAATTCCCACTGCTGGTTAAGGCTCAGGCTGCGGCGCACTTCGCCGTTGGTGAAGTAATCGCTTTTGGCTTCCAGGCTGAGATTGCCCAGCGGGTTTTGCCAGAGCAGACCGGTATTGAACCCCGCTGCCGGGGCGATGAATTCGGCAAAGTCGGCGTTGTGCTCGACGCGCACGGTGCCGAGGGCGAACCCCAGCATCTGCCCGCCGAGCTGCCAGGTGCCGCCACCGCCGCCGTTGACGTGGCTGACCAGGGTTTCATCGTCATGCTTGCCCGGAACCCGCTCCAGGCCGCCGGTGACTTGCCAGGACATGGGTTGCAGCAACTCGTTACGCGGTGTCAGCGAGCGGATGGTCGCCAGGTCCAGTTGCTGCAGCTGCCAGTGATTGCCTTCGTACTGGCGCAGCTTCATTTGCAGGATTTCGATCTGCGCACCGAGGGGGAAACCCTCGGCATTGTCGTTGAGATCGTGATAGGCCATGCGCAGGCCATATTCGCCAAAAGCCTTATCACCCCGGGTGCCGATGCCGGCTTGCCAGGTACGTGATTCGTGGCCGTTCTCGGGTAACCCAGGACGCTCTATCTGCAACTCCGGCGGCGGGTTTTGATTGATTGCCCGCAATAATTCGAAGCTGCGTTGTGAGCGCTGAGGATCGCGCTCCTGACCATTGGCGCGATAGCGCTCAAGACGATAGGCCGCATCGATGATCAATGCCTGACGGGGCCGTGGCTGCGCCTTGAAGGCCGGATCCTGCAATTGCTTCTGGTCGGCGCTGACTTTCAGCACCCAATCCTGTTCTTCGCCGGTCAATGGCTCGGCGCGACTCAGCAGTTCGCGCTCGCGGGACGGCCGATAGTCGATCTTTTCCACCAGCCCGGCTTCCTTGACCGCTTTCACGGTGTCGGTGGGGATGGCGGTCAGCGGGAATTGTCCGGTCAGCTTCAAACCCGGTCGCGCCACCTGCAGCAGTTCCAGCAAGCGGTAGGAGCAGTTCTCGTCGAAAAAGAAGTAGTCGAACTGAATCTGCTTGAGCTCCCAGACATGCTCGACCATGCGCTCGGTTTCTTCTTGGGTAAGATTCAGCCGGTATTCCCACAGATCGCGGTTTTCCAGGCTGCGGTATTCGGCGAGTTTTTCCTGATAGGGCACCAGCGCGAACAGGCCGGGATAACCACCCATCAGGCCTTTCCAGGCGTAGAGAATGCTGTTGTCCGAGCCTTCGATATACGCACCGAAGTTGATCGCGTAGCTGAGCAGGGCGGTCTGGTCTCTCTGCACGTCGGCCTGGTCGATACGCAGCAAGGTGTGGCCGAACATCGACGACGGGCTGTTCAAATAAGCCGCCGGGAAAATCATCACCGCGCTGTGGGGCGCGACATCCTTGAACCACTGCTTGAATTCAGTGCAGTCCACGGCAGGTAAATCGGTCAGATTCAGCTGTGCTTTCAGCCAGCGGGTGCGTGCCGGGTAAACGCATTGCGCGTGTTTTTCGCCGGCACTGGCCGGGGCGTACAAAGCCTGCACGGTCGCTGAAAGCTCGGCATCGGGATGATGGGCGCCATCGGCCGCGAGGAAAAACTTCGGGTCGCTGACATAGCTGCGCCAGCCGCCGAGCTTGGCGGTTTCGTAGTGACCCAAGGAGATCCAGAAGGTGTCGTTGGCCAGTTGCTGCAAACGTTGATTGTCGATATGAGGTGCGGCGGACAGCGGGGCGCAGACACAGAGCGCCAGGCAGGCAAGGCGTTTGAGCATGGTGGGCAACTTGGAAGTCGAAAAAAAGACCCAAAGCGGGACAGGTCGAAAAAACAAATCCCGCCCCTCGAAGGGAGCGGGCGGTTCGAGCTTAAGCCGGGGTAGCGTATTTGGCCAGGCGAGCATCGCCTTTGAGTACGGCCAGGGTATTGGTGTGCACATCATCAGCCGTCACATCGGCTTTGCTGAAGATTTGCTGGAAGTGCTGGTGAGTGACAGCGGCGAAATGCGCGCGGTCTTCAGGGGCCACACCCAACACCACCGCGTAGGTAGTCAGCGCTTCGCCCTGACCCTTGGCCATGTCTTCGGACAGCTCATTCATCATGCCATTCATGGCAATCCAGGACTTGCCGCCATAGGTCAGCGAAGCGTTCGTCGCGCAACCGTTGGTGCCGGAAGTCATACCGAAAGTGGCGTTACCGGAGGTGCCGTTGGTGGTGGATGCCAGGAAGTGCGCCGGAGTGCCGCGCTGACCTTCGAACAGCATGTTGCCCCAGCCGCAATCCGGGCCGCCTGGCGCCTGGGCCATTGCGTTGATGGATACAGCGGTGAAAAGAGTACCGAGAAGAATCCGTTTCATAGCGTTGTTCTCTTTAAAGTGCATACCAATGGACAAGGGTTCTGGCCCATGTCGGCGCCAGTTGGGCCGGTTATTAGTCCAGCCGCGCAGCCTGCAGTTTAGGCGCGATCCAGGGGTTCCGTTATTTTTTGCAAAACATTCGTCGAAATGGCCTGTTTTTCCCCGACGCACCTGGGGTTTGTCGCTTGTCTGTACTTTGCCTCACGGCGTGCCTTGCCAGCCGGGTATACCCGGCGCCAGAATGCCTTCATCTGCCCCGCCTGATGTAAGGAAGCCCGATGCCTGATCCTGTTGCTGCCAGCTTGCGTTTAGCGCCCGAAGCGCTGACCCGTCCGTTTTCCGCTGAACAGTTCAGCTTCTCTACAACCAATGATCTGGAGCCTTTTCGCGGAATACTCGGCCAGGAGCGTGCGGTCGAAGCGTTGCAGTTCGGCGTGGCCATGCCGCGCCCCGGTTACAACGTGTTTGTCATGGGCGAGCCCGGCACCGGCCGGTTTTCTTTCGTCAAACGCTACCTCAAGGCCGAAGCCAAGCGCTTGCAGACCCCGGCGGACTGGGTCTACGTCAATAATTTCGATGAGCCGCGAGAGCCGCGTGCGCTGGAACTGCCTTCGGGTGCGGCCGGTGCGTTCATTACGGACATCAATGGCCTGATCGACAACCTGCTGGCGACCTTTCCGGCGGTGTTCGAGCACCCGTCCTACCAGCAGAAGAAAAGCGCCATCGACCGTGCTTTCAACCAGCGTTATGACCGCGCACTGGATGTGATCGAGCGCCTGGCGCTGGAAAAGGAAGTCGCCCTTTACCGCGACAGTACCAACATCGCCTTCACCCCAATGAGCGAAGGCAAGGCGCTGGACGAAGCCGAGTTTGCGCAACTGCCGGAAGTTGATCGGGAGCGTTTTCACGTCGATATCGCCGGGCTGGAAGAACGTCTCAACGAAGAGCTGGCGAGCCTGCCGCAATGGAAGCGCGAATCCAGCAACCAGATGCGTCACCTCAACGAAGAAACCATCACTCTGGCCCTGCAGCCGTTGCTGGCGCCGCTGTCGGAGAAGTACGCGGAAAACGCCGGGGTTTGCGGTTACCTGCAAGCCATGCAGGTTTACCTGCTGAAAACCGTGGTCGAGCAATTGGTCGACGACAGCAAGACCGACGCGGTGGCCCGCAAGTTGCTGGAAGAGCAGTACGGCCCCAGCCTGGTCGTTGGACATCATGCCAGCGGTGGTGCGCCAGTCGTGTTCGAGCCGCACCCGACCTACGACAACCTGTTCGGTCGCATCGAATACAGCACCGATCAGGGCGCGCTCTACACCACCTACCGGCAGTTGCGCCCGGGGGCCTTGCATCGGGCCAACGGCGGCTTCCTGATCCTCGAAGCCGAGAAAATGCTCAGCGAGCCGTTTGTGTGGGATGCGCTGAAACGCGCGTTGCAGTCACGCAAACTGAAAATGGAATCACCGCTGGGTGAACTGGGTCGGCTGGCGACGCAGACGCTGTCACCTCAAATGATCCCGTTGCAGGTCAAGGTCGTTATCATTGGTGCCCGGCAGTTGTACTACGCGTTGCAAGACCTGGATTCAGACTTCCAGGAGATGTTCCGGGTGCTGGTGGACTTCGATGAAGACATCCCGATGGTCGATGAAAGCCTCGAGCAGTTCGCTCAGTTGCTGAAAACCCGTACCTCGGAAGAAGGCATGGCGCCGCTGACCGCCGATGCGGTGGCACGCCTGGCGACCTACAGTGCACGGCTGGCCGAGCATCAAGGGCGATTGTCGGCGCGTATCGGAGACCTGTTCCAGTTGGTCAGCGAAGCGGATTTCATCCGTGATCTGGCGGGCGACAAGATGACTGACGCCGGGCACATCGAACGCGCCCTGAAAGCCAAGGCGACTCGCACCGGGCGCGTTTCTGCGCGGATTCTCGATGACATGCTGGCGGGCATCATCCTGATCGACACCGCGGGCGCGGCGGTGGGCAAGTGCAACGGTCTGACCGTTCTGGAAGTCGGTGACTCGGCGTTCGGCATACCCGCGCGGATCTCCGCCACGGTCTACCCGGGTGGCAGCGGGATTGTCGATATCGAGCGCGAGGTCAACCTTGGACAGCCGATACACTCCAAGGGCGTGATGATCCTCACCGGGTATCTGGGCAGCCGTTATGCCCAGGAATTCCCGTTGGCCATCTCTGCGAGTATTGCCCTGGAGCAGTCCTACGGTTATGTCGATGGCGACAGCGCGTCCCTGGGCGAAGCCTGCACCTTGATTTCAGCGCTGTCGAAAACGCCGCTCAAGCAGTGTTTTGCGATCACCGGGTCGATCAACCAGTTTGGCGAGGTTCAAGCGGTCGGCGGGGTCAACGAGAAGATCGAAGGTTTCTTCCGTCTCTGCGAAGCCCGCGGTTTGACTGGCGAGCAGGGCGCGATCATCCCGCAGGCCAACGTTGCGACCTTGATGCTCGATGAGCGCGTGCTGTCGGCGGTGCGAGCCGGGCAGTTCCACGTCTACGCGGTGCGCCAGGCTGATGAAGCACTGAGCCTGCTGGTTGGTGAACCTGCCGGCGAGCCGGATGCAGAAGGTCAATTCCCTGAGGGCAGCGTCAACGCGCGGGTGGTTGAACGCCTGCGAGTGATCGCCGAAATGATCCACGAAGAAGACCTCAAGGAAGCGGAGAAAGAGATCATTCAGGAGGCGTTGGCACGGGCCAAACCGGTCTGAGGCTGACGGGGGCTTGCTTCTTTGTGGCGAGGGAGCTTGCTCCCGCTGGTCTGCGCAGCAGGCCCAAACCCTGCAATCGCGTTTTATCGGTTGGAACGCATTGGCAGGTTTTGCGAGTGCTGTGCACTCGAGCGGGAGCAAGCTCCCTCGCCACAGAGGCTGGCGTCAAGGTTCGCAAAATAACCATTCGGCGCCGCTGGTCTTTGCAGGCGCGCAGTCCGGACTTTTCCTCTATTCTCAGGACAAGGATATCGACAGTAATCACTGGATCGAGACAGTCTTCCTGTGAGGGCTGAATACCGGATCTACCGAGGGTCGCCGCTATGCCGCGCAACCTCTGCCTTACCCGCCAGTGCCTTGGCCTGGTTACCCGTATCGAATGCAGCATTCGCCCGCTTGCAGGGGACACCGGTATGTGGACCTTGCTTTTCGCCGCCGGAATGGCCGGTGAACAACCTTCCGCCATCAAAGCTCAAGGCCCGTTTCATGGGCCTTTCGTGGCCGAATCAATCCTTGAAACCATCGTTGAAAGCCTGACGTTGCATGGCTATGAGCTGGCCGATGATCCGCAAATCTGGTGCTTGCATCTACAAGCGCAGCTGCGGGAAATCAACGGAGGACGTTCTCGTCCCGGTAATTTTTAACCTGGCGAACACTGAGCCACCTACTCGACAGGGTTTTCTGTTTGCGCCCTGTCGAGTTTGACCTTCGACACTAGCAGAAAAACCCTTCGGCAGACGTGCAGGTCATGGATTTGCCAGCGGTTTATGGGTTTTTGACCGGCTGATATACTCGCCGCCGTTTTTAGACCTGATGTGGGATTCAATGGAACGCTTTATCGAAAATGCAATGTACGCCTCGCGCTGGCTGCTGGCGCCGATCTACTTCGGTCTGTCCCTTGGTTTGCTGGCCCTGGCGCTGAAATTTTTCCAGGAAGTCTTTCACGTTATCCCCAACGTGTTTTCGATGGCCGAGTCGGATCTGATTCTGGTGTTGCTGTCGTTGATCGACATGGCGCTGGTGGGCGGCCTGCTGGTGATGGTGATGATTTCCGGTTATGAGAACTTCGTCTCCCAGCTCGACATCGATGAAGACAAGGAGAAGCTCAACTGGCTGGGCACGATGGACTCCTCCTCATTGAAAATGAAGGTGGCCGCCTCGATCGTGGCCATTTCCTCCATTCACCTGCTGCGCATATTCATGGATGCGAAGAACGTCGATCCTGAGCACCTGAAATGGTATGTGGTCATTCACATGACCTTCGTGATCTCGGCATTCGCCATGGGTTACCTGGACAAGCTGACCAAGCACTGATTGTGTGGCCGTTGTGAAACGGACGGGCGGCGGCGTTTCTGGCTTGTGCTTTTTTACCGCGAGGCATATGCCTGTAACTGTCTTGGGCTGAGTTGCGCGAGGTGCGGTCATGAACCTGCAAGAGTTGAATGCTTATGCCGTCGCAGGGAAAGTCGACGAGCTGAACCTGATCTCCCTCGACGGCGTTAGCTACCTGATCGAGGCGCGAATACACGGCGCGGCCCATCCGCTGAGCGACTCCCATGGCCAGGTGATGCAGGTGCGTTCGGTGGAGCATGCCCGTGAAGTGCTGCACGCGTTTCCGGAACTTATGATGAACCTGATCCAAAACCCGGTTGACGATGAAATGTGCGGGATGTCGGACAGCACCGAGGGAAGCCGGCGGGTAACGATTGCTTTCAAGTCACCCGAGTAGGCTGGACACGCTCATCACAGTCACGGCTTCTGTGCTAGTCTGCTCGCCCTTTTGGTTCCGGGCGCCCCGGAATGCGCTGTGCATGCACGGCAATTTCCAGAGCCGTCCACACAGCGGAGCAGCGTTATGTCCGAAGTAAATCTGTCCACCGACGAAACCCGCGTCAGCTACGGCATTGGCCGTCAGTTGGGCGACCAACTGCGCGACAACCCGCCGCCGGGCGTTAGCCTGGACGCGATCCTGGCTGGCCTGACCGACGCCTTCGCCGGCAAGGAAAGCCGTGTTGGCCAGGACGAGATGTCCGCCAGCTTCAAGGTTATCCGTGAAATCATGCAAGCCGAAGCGGCTGCCAAGGCTGAAGCTGCTGCTGGCGCTGGTCTGCAATTCCTGGCTGAAAACGCCAAGCGTGACGGCATCACCACTCTGGCTTCCGGCCTGCAATTCGAAGTACTGACGGCCGGTGAAGGCGCCAAGCCATCGCGCGAAGACAGCGTGCGTACTCACTACCACGGCACTCTGATCGACGGCACTGTGTTCGACAGTTCCTACGATCGTGGCCAGCCTGCAGAGTTTCCGGTAGGTGGCGTGATCGCTGGCTGGACCGAAGCCCTGCAACTGATGAACGCCGGTAGCAAATGGCGTCTGTATGTGCCGAGCGAGCTGGCTTACGGCGCGCAAGGCGTTGGTAGCATCCCGCCGCACAGCGTACTGGTATTCGACGTCGAACTGCTCGACGTTCTGTAAGACCCGATCCAATGTGAATGCGGGCCCTGTGGGAGCGAGCTTGCTCGCGATGGCGGCATGGCAGTCGACAGAGATGTTGAATGTTAGTCAGCCTTCGCGAGCAAGCTCGCTCCCACAGTTTTTGCAGTGGCCTTCATATCTGGAACCTGGTACTCAGATCCCCCGCCGGGCGCAGCGCCCGGGCATAGCAGAACAGAAAAAGGTTACGCACCAGTTCCTTGAGCACTACCGGTTCGCTGGAACTCAGGCCGTTGACGTCCAGGTCGCCCTGATCCTGCAGCTCGTTCAATGCGTCTTCTTCCAATACCGCACAGACTTCCCCGGTTTCCCGATGCAGGATCCTGAGGTAAGGGTGTGGGCGGTCCAGCCAGGCATCGATCAAATAAGTCATGGTTCTCATCTCCTTGATGGGTTGCAATGAGAATAATTCTTATTCAGTTAATAGCAAGTACCTATTGGCGGTTTCTACTTTTTTCTGTGGGGGAATTGCTGTCGATCAAAAGGGCTGGCTTTTGGTTATTAACGCGGGAGTTGTTGCGGGGACGAGGCGAGGGTGAAGCACCATCCCACGCAAGGCGCGGGATGGAATACAGCAGGCTCAGACCTTTCTGACGAACTCGGACTTGAGTTTCATCGGGCCGATGCCGTCGATCTTGCAGTCGATGTCGTGGTCGCCATCGCACAGGCGGATGTTCTTGACCTTGGTGCCGACCTTGACCACCAGCGAAGTGCCTTTGACTTTGAGGTCTTTGATCACGGTGATGGTGTCGCCATCTTGCAGGACATTGCCGACCGAATCTTTTTTCACGGTATCGTCGGACGCAACCTCGGCTTCGCCGCTTGCGGACCACTCATGGGCGCATTCCGGGCAGATCAGCTGAGCGCCGTCTTCATAGGTGTATTCGGAATTGCATTTTGGGCAGGGTGGCAACGTGCTCACTAAAGCTCCTTGGATTCAGGATGGCTAAAAAGCGCACATTGTATAGGGTTTTAAGCAGGAGAGGGCGAGGCGCCGATAAACCTGTGGGAGCGAGCTTGCTCGCGATAGCGGTATAACAGTCGACACGAGTGTTGAATGTCAGTCCGTCTTCGCGAGCAAGCTCGCTCCCACAGGGTTCGTGCAATAGGATCAGTGCGTACGCGCGACCGCAAACTCACTCAATTCCACCAGCGCATCGCGGTATTCGCTGGCTGGCAGCGCTTCGAGGCAGATGATGGCGCGAGCCACGTAATCACGGGCCAGCTGCGCGGTGTAATCCAGTGAGCCGGAGGCTTCCACGGCAGCACGAATGCTTTCCAGATCTTCGATACCGCCTTTCTGGATCGCCTGGCGCACCAGTGCCGCTTGCTCCGGAGTGCCTTCGCGCATGGTGTAGATCAGCGGCAGAGTCGGTTTGCCTTCGGCCAGATCATCACCGACGTTCTTGCCCAGGGTTTCGGCGTCGCCGCGATAATCGAGCAAGTCGTCGACCAGCTGGAAGGCCACGCCAAGGTGATCGCCAAAGGTGCGTAGCGCTTCGGCCTGTTCAGGCGTGGCGCCGGCGAGGATTGCGGCACTGTGGGTCGAGGCCTCGAAGAGCATCGCGGTTTTGCCGCGGATGACTTCCATGTAGGTTTCTTCGGTGGTGCTGGCGTCACGAACCTTCGACAGTTGCAACACTTCGCCTTCAGCGATGATTCGCGTGGCTTGCGAAAGGATCTTCATCACCGGCATCGAGCCCAGTTCGACCATCATTTCGAAGGAGCGCGAGTACAGGAAGTCGCCGACCAGCACGCTCGGGGCGTTGCCCCACATGGCGTTGGCGGTCGAGCGGCCACGGCGCATGCCGGACATGTCAACCACGTCGTCGTGCAGCAGGGTGGCGGTGTGCAGGAACTCGATGGTCGCGGCGAGCAGACGCATGTCGTCGCCTTCGCGACCCAGGGCCTTGCCACACAGCAACACTAATAACGGACGCAGGCGTTTACCGCCGGCCGAGGTAATGTAATCGCCGATTTTCGATACCAGCGGCACTCGAGAAGTCAGCTGCTTCTTGATGATGCCGTCGACGGCGCTAAAGTCGTCCGCCACCGCGCGGTAGAAAGCTTGGGGTTGCATCAGCGACAGGTGCTCCAGAAGGGTTGCGCGGCATGCTAGGACCCATGCCCGCGGGTGTCAAGGCACTATGCTCAGGCACTTGCATCGACTTCGCCGCTTGCGTACAATCGCGCACCCTGAACTTCCTGGGCAGCACCTGCCTTACGCAATTGCATCTGGGCCGTTCCAGCCTCATGCAGCCATGCCAGCCAATACCTCTTCTTATAAAGAGCTGGGTGAGCAGGATTATCGGAGAAATACCATGTCTTACGCAGTAATCGTTACAGGCGGCAAGCAGTACAAAGTCGCTCCAGGTGAATACCTGAAGATCGAAAAGCTGGAAATCGCTACCGGCGAATCCGTTACTTTTGATCGCGTTCTGTTGGTTGCCAATGGCGACGACGTGAATATCGGTGCTCCAGTTGTTCCTGGCGCTACCGTTGTTGCTGAAGTGATTTCCCAAGGTCGTCACGATAAAATCCGCATCATCAAGTTCCGTCGTCGTAAGCACCACATGAAGCGTATGGGCCACCGCCAGTGGTACACCGAGATCAAAATCACCGGTATTCAGGCTTAATTTCAGCCTAATTCCTCACTAGGAGAATTGAACTCATGGCACACAAAAAAGCTGGTGGTAGTACCCGTAACGGTCGCGACTCAGAAGCCAAACGCCTTGGCGTGAAGATGTATGGCGGCCAGGTTATCATTCCGGGCAACATCATCGTGCGTCAGCGCGGCACCCAATTCCACGCCGGTTACGGTGTTGGCATGGGCAAAGATCACACCCTCTTCGCTAAAATCGAAGGCGTGATCAAGTTCCAGGTTAAAGGCGCCTTCGGTCGCCGTTATGTAAGCATCGTTCCGAAGACTGAAGTCGTCGCAGCGTAATTGCATAGTTGCTGGAAAAGCCCTGTCTTGCGACGGGGCTTTTTCGTTTGTGGGGTGAGTCTCTTGCAAAACTGTTTGTATGGGCTGCCAGCGCTGGATTTTGCGGTCGTTGATTGAGGTCGCTGCGCTCATTTTTGCAAGAGTCTTATGTCTTAGTGCTTTTCAGCTCGCCCGCGCGGCGAGGGGCGTTTTGTTATGAAGTTTGTTGATGAAGTTTCGATTCGAGTAAAGGCCGGTGACGGCGGCAATGGCTGCATGAGTTTCCGTCGGGAAAAATTCATCGAAAACGGTGGTCCGAACGGTGGTGATGGTGGTGATGGCGGCTCGATCTACATGCTTGCCGACGAAAACCTCAACACCCTGGTGGACTACCGCTATACCCGGCATTTCGATGCCGAGCGCGGCGCCAACGGCGGCAGCACTGACTGCACCGGCAAGAAAGGCGAAGAGCTGATTCTGCGGGTTCCAGTCGGCACTACGGTGATCGATGCGAGCACCCAGGAAATCATCGGTGACTTGACCAAGGCTGGTCAGCGCCTGCTGGTGGCCAGCGGTGGCTGGCACGGTCTGGGTAACACCCGTTTCAAATCCAGTACCAACCGTGCGCCACGCCAGACTTCTCCGGGTAAGCCGGGTGAGGCGCGTGACCTCAAGCTGGAAATGAAGGTATTGGCGGACGTCGGTCTGCTCGGTTTGCCGAACGCCGGCAAAAGTACCTTTATCCGTTCGGTGTCGGCTGCCAAGCCGAAAGTCGCCGACTACCCGTTCACCACGCTGGTGCCGAACCTGGGTGTGGTCAGTGTCGATCGCTGGAAGAGCTTCGTGGTTGCGGACATTCCGGGTCTGATCGAAGGCGCTTCCGATGGCGCGGGTCTGGGGATTCGTTTCCTCAAGCACTTGTCGCGTACCCGTTTGCTGCTGCATCTCGTGGACATGGCGCCACTGGATGACGCTAGCGCCCCGGATGCTGCTGAAGTGATCGTCAGTGAGTTGACCAAGTTCAGCCCGTCTCTGGCTGAGCGTGATCGTTGGTTGGTACTGAACAAGTGCGACCAGATCCTTGAAGAAGAGCACGATGCTCGCGTCAAGGAAATCGTTGATCGCCTGGAGTGGACGGGGCCGGTTTACGTGATCTCCGCTATCTCCAAGCTGGGCACCGAGCGTCTGTGCCACGACATCATGCGTTACATGGAAGATCGTGCTGATCGCCTGGCTAACGATCCGGTTTACAAAGAAGAGCTGGCCGAGCTCGATCAGCGCATCGAAGATGAAGCCCGTGCCCAGCTGCAAGCGCTGGATGATCAGCGTGCCCTGCGTCGCAGCGGCGTGAAGAGCGTCCACGACATCGGTGACGATGACTGGGATGAAGAAGATGTGGATGATGAAGATGGTCCGGAAATCATTTACGTCCGCGACTGATTCTTGTAGGAGCGAGCTTGCTCGCGAAGACGGTTAATCTGGCTGGATGCGGTGTTATCATCGCGACAAGCCAGTTTCCAAGGCGCCGCTCATTGAGCGGCGTTTTGGTGTCTGCAAAACGCAAATACAAATAATTTCATGGGTGGCGCTGGGTCGCGTCACTCGCCGGCATAGGTTGAAGAAGATGCGGAGCAAGGTGGCAGGTGCGCAGCGCTGGGTCGTGAAGATCGGCAGCGCTTTGCTGACGGCGGACGGCAAGGGCCTGGATCGCGCGGCAATGGGTGTCTGGGTCGAACAGATGGTGGCTTTGCATGAGGCCGGTGTCGAGTTGGTGCTGGTTTCCTCCGGTGCGGTAGCGGCCGGTATGAGTCGTTTGGGTTGGACTGTACGACCCAGTGCCATGCATGAGTTGCAGGCTGCTGCGGCAATCGGCCAGATGGGTCTGGTGCAGGCCTGGGAGTCGAGCTTTGCCGAGCATGGTCGGCACACCGCACAGATCCTGCTGACTCATGACGATCTGTCTGACCGCAAGCGCTACCTCAATGCTCGCAGTACCTTGCGAGCGCTGGTCGAGCTCAAGGTGATCCCGGTCATCAACGAAAACGACACCGTGGTGACCGACGAAATACGTTTCGGCGATAACGACACGCTGGCGGCGTTGGTGGCCAACCTGGTCGAGGCTGATTTGCTGGTGATTCTCACGGATCGCGACGGCATGTTCGATGCGGACCCGCGCAATAACCCCGATGCGCAGCTGATCTACGAGGCGCGCGCCGACGATCCGGCCCTTGATGCAGTGGCGGGCGGTACTGGTGGTGCGCTCGGGCGCGGTGGTATGCAGACCAAGTTGCGGGCTGCGCGTCTGGCTGCTCGTTCCGGTGCTCACACGATCATCGTGGGTGGGCGTCTGGAGCGTGTGCTGGATCGGCTGAAGGCTGGCGAGCGCATTGGCACTTTGCTGTCGCCTGAGCGCGGCATGCTGGCGGCGCGCAAGCAGTGGCTGGCGGGGCATCTGCAAACCCGCGGGACTCTGGTGCTGGATGCGGGTGCGGTGGCTGCATTGTCCCAAGGCAATAAAAGTTTGCTGCCGGTGGGGGTCAAGCTGGTCCAGGGCAGTTTCCGTCGTGGCGAAATGGTGGTCTGCGTGGCGCCGGACGGTCGTGAAATCGCCCGTGGCCTGGCCAACTACAGTGCCTTGGAGGCGCAAAAAATCATCGGTCAGTCGTCTGAGGCGATTGTCGGTTTGTTGGGTTACATGGCGGAGCCGGAACTGGTTCACCGCGATAACCTGATTCTGGTCTGAAGGAATACCTGAATGCGTGTGGCAAAAGGATTGTTGGGTTTGTTGTTGGCAATGCCACTGCTGGCCTCGGCCGAGGAAATTGGTCAGGTGTCGACGGTGTTCAAGTTCGTCGGCCCGAACGACCGTATCGTTGTCGAGGCGTTTGATGATCCGAAAGTGGATGGCGTGACCTGCTACCTGTCGCGCGCCAAGACGGGTGGTGTGAAAGGTGGGTTGGGGTTGGCTGAGGATCGCGCTGAGGCGTCTATTGCGTGCCGTCAGGTCGGGCCGATCAGCTTCAAGGGTGAGCTGAAGGATGGCGACGAGGTGTTCAAGGAGCGCACCTCGTTGGTATTCAAGACCATGCAGGTGGTGCGGTTCCTCGACAAGAAGCGCAATACCCTGGTTTACCTGGTCTATAGTGACCGCTTGATCGAGGGCAGTCCGCAGAATGCGGTGACGGCCATTCCGATTCTGCCTTGGGCGCACGCTCAGTAATTTAGCGAAGATCAAATGTGGGAGCGAGCTTGCTCGCGAAGGCGGTGTCACAGTCAACGATGATGTTGAATGTTATGGCCTCTTCGCGAGCAAGCTCGCTCCCACATTTTTTTTGCGGTGTACCCACCAAATCGCAGGCAATAAAAAACCGACCCTAGGGTCGGTTTTTTAACAAGCGTGTCGCTTAGGCTGCAACGGCAAGGTTCAGAGCCTTGACGTGGCCATTCAGGCGGCTCTTATGACGAGCAGCCTTGTTCTTGTGGATGATGCCTTTATCGGCCATACGGTCGATAACTGGCACGGCCAGAACGTAAGCAGCTTGAGCTTTTGCAGCGTCTTTTGCGTCGATGGCTTTAACTACATTCTTGATGTAGGTACGAACCATGGAACGCAGGCTGGCGTTGTGGCTGCGACGCTTCTCAGCCTGTTTTGCACGTTTTTTGGCGGAAGGTGTGTTGGCCACCGTCGAGCTCCTCGAAAGACTTTTTAGGAAATAGCAAACAAAATAGGCCGCGAATCATGCCGATGAGTTGAAGTCTTGTCAAGGGCAGGTGATGCGCTCCGCTGAGTGGTAGATGAAGAACACCGGGATATTTCTTTCCGGCGTGCGACCTGTAAACTCGCGAGCTTTGGCTCTGTGCTGTTGCGGCGCGGAGTATCGCATATGTGGGCGCTTTGTTCGCCTGCTCTTTATCTACAGGCAAAAACTCTTTCAATGAATCTGCTCAAGTCGTTGGCCGCCGTCAGCTCTATCACAATGCTTTCCCGGGTTTTGGGGTTTGTGCGTGACACCATCATCGCGCGCGCATTTGGCGCAGGGATGGCCACCGATGCATTCTTTATTGCATTTAAACTGCCTAATTTGCTGCGGCGGATCTTTGCCGAAGGGGCTTTTTCCCAGGCCTTCGTACCGATTCTGGCGGAATACAAAAGTCAGCAGGGCGATGAGGCGACGCGCACCTTTATCGCCTATGTCTCGGGTTTGCTGACGCTGGTTCTGGCCTTGGTCACGATAGCGGGGATGCTCGCCGCGCCTTGGGTGATCTGGGCGACCGCGCCGGGTTTCGCCGTTACTCCGGAAAAATTCGCGCTGACGTCCGATCTGCTGCGGGTGACCTTTCCCTATATATTGCTGATCTCCCTGTCTTCGCTGGCCGGAGCGATCCTCAATACCTGGAACCGTTTCTCCGTACCCGCCTTCGTGCCGACCCTGCTCAACGTCAGTATGATCATCTTTGCGCTGTTCCTGACACCGTATTTCGATCCGCCAGTGATGGCCTTGGGCTGGGCGGTACTGGTTGGCGGTCTGGCGCAATTGCTGTACCAACTGCCGCATCTGAAGAAAATCGGCATGCTCGTACTGCCGCGCCTGAACCTGCGCGATACCGGCGTCTGGCGGGTGTTGAAGCAGATGCTGCCGGCGATCCTCGGGGTTTCGGTCAGCCAGATCTCGTTGATCATCAACACCATCTTCGCCTCGTTTCTGGTGGCCGGCTCGGTGTCCTGGATGTATTACGCCGACCGTTTGATGGAGCTGCCGTCCGGCGTACTGGGCGTAGCCTTGGGGACGATTCTGTTGCCGACGCTGGCCAGGACCTACGCCAGCCAGGATCGTCACGAATACTCGCGGATTCTCGATTGGGGCTTGCGCCTGTGTTTCATGCTGGTGCTGCCGTGCGCTCTGGCGCTGGGGATTCTGGCCGAACCGCTGACCGTTTCGCTGTTTCAGTATGGCCAATTCAGTGCGTTTGATGCGTCCATGACCCAGCGTGCGTTGATCGCTTATTCGGTGGGCCTGCTCGCAATTATCCTGATCAAAGTGCTGGCTCCCGGCTTTTATGCGCAACAAAACATCCGCACGCCGGTCAAAATCGCTATCTTCACGCTGATCGTCACCCAGTTGCTCAACCTGGCCTTTATCGGGCCGCTGAAGCATGCGGGCCTGGCGTTGGCCATCAGCGTCGGTGCCTGCATCAATGCCGGTCTGCTGTTTTATCAACTGCGCAAGCAGCAAATGTTTCAGCCGCAACCGGGCTGGGGCAAGTTTGCTCTGAAGCTGGTGGTCGCGGTGGCGGTAATGTCCGGGGCATTGCTGGGTTTGATGCAGTTCATGCCGGCTTGGGATCAGGGGCACATGCTTGAGCGTTTCTTGCGTCTGGGGGCATTGGTCGTGGCGGGCGTGGTGACGTATTTCGGCATGCTGGCGCTGATGGGCTTCCGTCTGCGGGATTTCAATCGCAAGGCGCTGAACTGAAGACTTTTCACGGATAAGTGCGGGTTAAACGTCGGTTTTATCGATTCGATCACTTTGGGTTACGGTGTTGCCTGTCGTCGGCCGCCGGGTGTGGTTATAATCGACCACTTTATGAGCAAGAAGCGCGTTATGCAGCTGGTTCGAGGCCTCCACAACTTGCGTCCCCGGCATAGGGGCTGTGTCGCCACTATTGGCAACTTTGACGGTGTTCACCGTGGTCACCAGGCTATCCTGGTCCGACTGCGTGAGCGAGCGCTTGAGTTGGGCGTGCCCAGCTGCGTGGTGATATTTGAGCCGCAGCCCCGTGAGTTCTTTGCTCCGGACACGGCTCCGGCCCGTCTGGCGCGCTTGCGCGACAAGCTGCAACTGCTGGCTGACGAGGGTGTCGACCGGGTCTTGTGCCTGGCCTTCAACCAACGGTTGAGCAAGCTCAGTGCGGCCGGGTTCGTCGATACCATTCTGGTCGATGGCCTCGGCGTGCAACATCTGGAGGTCGGTGATGACTTCCGTTTCGGCTGTGATCGGGCAGGGGATTTCAATTTCCTGCAACAGGCCGGGAGCGATCGAGGTTTTACCGTCGAAGCGGCGCAGACCGTTGAACTCGACGGGATACGGGTCAGCAGCACCCAGGTACGCAATGCCTTGGCTGCTGCCGATTTTGCTTTGGCCGAGCGTCTGCTTGGTCGTCCGTTCCAGATTTGCGGGCGGATACTGCATGGGCAGAAGCTGGCGCGCCAATTGGGCACGCCAACGGCCAATGTGCAACTCAAACGCCGTCGTGTGCCGCTGTCCGGGGTTTACCTGGTGAGTGTCGAGATCGACGGTCAACCATGGCCGGGAGTCGCCAATATCGGTGTTCGGCCAACGGTTGCAGGTGACGGCAAAGCCCACCTGGAAGTCCATCTTTTAGATTTTGCCGGCGATTTGTATGACCGGCGTGTGACGGTGGTTTTCCACCACAAGCTGCGCGAAGAGCAGCGTTTCGCCTCTCTGGAGGCGCTTAAGACGGCGATCCATGCGGATGTCGCCGCAGCCCGTGCTTATGCCGCACCTAGCGCCAATCGCTAATGAAGAGCCTTAAATGACCGACTATAAAGCCACGCTAAACCTTCCGGACACCGCCTTCCCAATGAAGGCCGGCCTGCCTCAGCGCGAACCGCAGATTCTGCAGCGCTGGGACAGCATTGGCCTGTACCAGAAGTTGCGTGAGATTGGTAAGGATCGTCCCAAGTTCGTTCTGCACGACGGTCCTCCGTACGCCAACGGCACTATTCACATCGGTCATGCACTTAACAAGATTCTCAAGGACATGATCGTCCGTTCGAAAACCCTTTCGGGTTTCGACGCGCCTTATGTTCCAGGCTGGGACTGCCATGGCCTGCCGATCGAACACAAAATCGAAGTGACTCACGGCAAGAACCTGTCCGCTGACGAAACCCGCGAGCTGTGCCGTGCTTACGCCACCGAGCAGATCGAAGGGCAGAAGTCCGAGTTCATCCGCCTCGGCGTGCTCGGCGACTTCGCCAATCCCTACAAAACCATGAATTTCACCAACGAAGCCGGCGAAATCCGCGCTCTGGCAGAAATGGTCAAGGGTGGTTTCGTATTCAAGGGCCTCAAGCCCGTGAACTGGTGCTTTGACTGCGGCTCGGCACTGGCTGAAGCGGAAGTCGAATACCAGGACAAAAAATCCTCGACCATCGACGTGGCCTTCCCGATTGTCGACGTAGCCGAACTGGCGACCGCTTTCGGCCTGGCTACGCTGAGCAAGCCAGCCTCGATCGTGATCTGGACCACCACGCCGTGGACCATCCCGGCCAACCAGGCACTGAACGTTCACCCGGAGTTCGACTACGCCCTGGTCGATGTCGGTGACAAGCTGCTGGTGCTGGCTGAAGAACTGGTCGAATCCTGCCTGGCTCGCTACAACCTGGAAGGGTCGGTCATTTCCACCGTTCCGGGCGCGGCGCTGGAAATGATCAATTTCCGTCACCCGTTCTACGATCGTCTGTCGCCGGTTTATCTGGCCGAGTACGTCGAGCTGGGTGCGGGCACCGGTGTGGTTCACTCCGCGCCAGCCTACGGTGAAGACGACTTCGTGACCTGCAAGCGTTACGGCATGGTCAACGACGACATCCTCACACCCGTGCAGAGCAACGGCGTATACGCCACCTCGCTGGAATTCTTCGGCGGCCAGTTCATCTGGAAAGCCAACCCGGCCATCGTCGACAAGCTGGCTGAAGTCGGTGCGCTGCTGCACACCGAAACCATCAGCCACAGCTACATGCACTGCTGGCGCCACAAGACCCCGCTGATCTATCGCGCCACGGCGCAGTGGTTCGTCGGCATGGACAAAGCGCCTGCGACCGGCGAGACCCTGCGCAAGCGGGCGATCAAGGCTATCGAAGACACCGCGTTCATTCCGGCCTGGGGCCAGGCGCGTCTGCACTCGATGATCGCCAACCGTCCGGACTGGTGCATCTCCCGTCAGCGTAACTGGGGTGTGCCGATCCCGTTCTTCCTGAACAAGGAAAGCGGCGAGTTGCACCCACGTACCGTCGAGCTGATGGAAGAAGTCGCCAAGCGCGTCGAAGTGCAAGGCATCGAAGCCTGGTTCAAGCTGGATGCCGCCGAGCTGCTCGGTGACGAAGCGCCGCTCTACGACAAGATCAGCGACACCCTGGACGTCTGGTTCGACTCGGGCACCACTCACTGGCACGTGCTGCGCGGTTCCAACTCGATGGGCCACGAGACCGGCCCGCGTGCCGATCTGTACCTGGAAGGCTCGGACCAACACCGTGGCTGGTTCCATTCGTCGCTGTTGACCGGTTGCGCCATCGACAACCACGCGCCGTACCGCGAGTTGCTGACCCACGGCTTCACCGTCGACGAAAGCGGCCGCAAAATGTCCAAGTCCCTGGGCAACGTGATCGCGCCGCAGAAGGTCAACGACACCTTGGGCGCCGACATCATGCGTCTGTGGGTCGCGTCCACCGACTACTCGGGCGAGATCGCGGTTTCCGAGCAGATCCTGCAGCGCAGTGCGGACGCTTATCGGCGGATCCGCAACACCGCGCGCTTCCTGCTTTCCAACCTGAGCGGTTTCAACCCGGCCACCGACCTCCTGCCGGCTGAAGAAATGCTCGCGCTGGACCGTTGGGCGGTGGATCGTACGTTGCTGCTGCAACGCGAGTTGCAAGAGCATTACGGCGAATACCGTTTCTGGAACGTCTATTCCAAGGTGCACAACTTCTGCGTGCAGGAGCTGGGCGGTTTCTACCTGGACATCATCAAGGACCGTCAGTACACCACTGGCACCGACAGCAAGGCCCGGCGTTCCTGCCAGACCGCGCTGTTCCACATCTCTGAAGCGCTGGTGCGCTGGATCGCGCCGATCCTGGCCTTCACCGCCGATGAGCTGTGGCAGTACCTGCCGGGCGAGCGTAACGAATCGGTCATGCTCAACACCTGGTACGAAGGCCTGACCGAACTGCCGGAAGGCATCGAGCTGGACCGTGCCTACTGGGAACGGATCATGGCGGTCAAGGTTGCGGTCAACAAGGAAATGGAAATCCAGCGCGCGGCCAAGGCCGTCGGTGGCAACCTGCAAGCCGAAGTCACGCTGTTTGCCGAAGAGGCGCTGAGCGCCGACCTGGCCAAACTGAGCAACGAACTGCGCTTCGTGTTGATTACCTCGACTGCAAGCGTTGCACCCTTCGTGCAAGCGCCGGCCGATGCGGTGGAAACCGAAGTGGCTGGCCTCAAGCTGAAAGTGGTCAAGTCCGCTTTCGCCAAGTGCGCCCGTTGCTGGCACTGCCGTGAAGACGTGGGCGTGAACCCGGAGCATCCGGAAATCTGCGGTCGCTGCGTCGACAACATCAGTGGTGCCGGCGAGGTTCGTCACTATGCCTAATGCTGCTAGCCGTTTCGGACGGCTGAGCTGGCTCTGGTTGAGCTTGCTGGTACTGGTCATTGACCAGGCCAGCAAGTTCTACTTCGAAGGCTCGCTGACGATGTACCAGCAAATCGTGGTGATCCCGGATTACTTCAGCTGGACGTTGGCCTACAACACCGGCGCTGCGTTCAGCTTCCTGGCTGACAGCTCAGGCTGGCAGCGCTGGCTGTTCGCCGTGATCGCAATTGCGGTCAGTGCGGTGCTGGTGGTCTGGCTCAAGCGTCTGGGACGCAGTGAAACCTGGCTGGCGGTTGCGCTGGCGTTGGTGCTCGGTGGCGCTCTGGGCAACCTGTACGACCGCATTGCCCTGGGCCATGTGATCGATTTCATTCTGGTGCATTGGCAGAACCGCTGGTATTTCCCGGCGTTCAACTTTGCCGACAGCGCCATCAGCGTGGGTGCAGTGATGCTGGCGCTGGATATGTTCAAAAGTAAAAAAACCGGAGAAACCGTTCATGACTGAACAGTTATTGGCTGAGCAACGCATCCGCCAGAACACGGAAGTCACCTTGCATTTCGCATTGCGCCTGGAGAACGGCGACACCGTCGACAGTACCTTCGACAAGGCCCCGGCGACCTTCAAGGTCGGCGATGGCAACCTGCTGCCAGGTTTCGAAGCCGCACTGTTCGGCTTCAAGGCTGGCGACAAGCGCACCCTGCAGATCCTGCCGGAAAACGCTTTCGGTCAGCCTAACCCGCAAAATGTGCAGATCATCCCGCGTTCGCAGTTCAAGGATATGGAACTGTCCGAAGGCCTGCTGGTGATCTTCAACGATGCGGCGAATACTGAGCTGCCCGGTGTGGTCAAAGCCTTCGATGACGCCCAGGTGACCATCGACTTCAACCACCCGCTGGCCGGCAAGACATTGACCTTTGATGTCGAGATCATCGACGTCAAGGCGTTGTAACTGACCAAATGCGGTCAAAATGTAGGAGCGAGCTTGCTCGCGAAGGCTGACTGACATTCAACATTGATGTCGGCTGTTACACCGCTTTCGCGAGCAAGCTCGCTCCCACAGTAAGTTTTCTACTGTCTACGCTATTTCTTGCGCGCAAGCCACGAGGCACAGTATGCAAATCAAACTCGCCAACCCCCGTGGCTTCTGCGCCGGTGTAGACCGGGCGATCGAAATCGTCAATCGCGCTCTGGAAGTCTTCGGGCCGCCGATCTATGTGCGCCACGAAGTGGTCCACAACAAATTTGTCGTCGAAGACCTGCGCTCTCGCGGAGCGATCTTCGTCGAAGAGCTGGATCAGGTGCCGGACGACGTCATCGTGATCTTCAGCGCCCACGGTGTTTCCCAGGCCGTGCGTACCGAAGCGGCGGGCCGTGGCCTGAAAGTCTTCGATGCGACCTGTCCGTTGGTGACCAAGGTTCATATCGAAGTGGCGCGCTACAGCCGCGACGGTCGCGAGTGCATCCTTATCGGCCACGCCGGTCACCCGGAAGTCGAAGGCACCATGGGCCAGTACGATGGCAGCAATGGCGGGGCGATCTACCTGGTCGAAGATGAAAAAGACGTCGCCGCGTTGCAGGTGAAAAACCCTGAAAGACTGGCGTTCGTCACCCAGACCACCTTGTCCATGGACGACACCAGCCGCGTGATCGACGCCCTGCGTACACGCTTCCCGGCAATTGGCGGTCCGCGCAAGGACGACATCTGCTACGCCACGCAAAACCGCCAGGACGCAGTCAAGCAACTGGCGGACGAGTGCGATGTGGTGTTGGTGGTCGGCAGCCCGAACAGCTCCAACTCCAACCGTCTGCGCGAACTGGCCGAGCGCATGGCCACCCCGGCCTATCTGATCGATGGTGCCGAAGACCTGCAGCGCAGCTGGTTCGATGGCGTCGAGCGGATCGGCATCACTGCCGGCGCTTCGGCACCGGAAGTGCTGGTGCGTGGCGTGATTCAGCAATTGCAGGCCTGGGGCGCAACCGGAGCCGATGAGCTGGCCGGTCGCGAGGAGAACGTCACCTTCTCCATGCCCAAAGAGCTACGCGTTCGCTCGCTGCTGTGAGTTGTTGCTCTGCGCGCACAGTTTCTGCTCGGTCTTGTCGCTGCGCAGGCTGATGCGGCCACTCTTGGCCAGCACCACTTGATGCTGGCTGATGCCCTGGTCCGTGGCACAAACATGCACGGTCCCGGCACGAAAGCCGCCGCCTGGCAGCAGCGCTTCGCCCAAACCGGTGAAACGAACATAGGTTTTCACCGGTCTATTGCCGACAATTGTCACCCGTCCGCTCTCCTGGCGCTCATGCAGCACCGGGTTATCGGCGTCTTCATGGCCCTTGCCGCTGATATCCAGAATGATTCTCCAGCCCTGGCCCCAGTTGTCGTCCACGGCATGGATGACGATGGTCTGGTTGCGCAGGATGGCTTCGGCACGGGCGTTGCGCAGGCCGCTGACGAGCGTCTGAGCGGCATTCTCCCGACGCACCGATTCGATCAGCTGCTTGAAATGCGGGCCGACAAACTGCAAGAGCGCGGCGGCAATCGCCAGTCCTGCGAGCAGTTCGATCAGGTTGAAACCTTTCTGATGCATAGCGTCTCCCTCCATGGAGATGGTGTTGGCGTGCGCGATCCGTGCGCGGGTCCTGGCAAATCAACCGTACATTCAGGTGTCGAATGTTCTAGCTTGTATAACCAGTTATAGACGATGGCAGTTGAGGAGTGTGCGATGCGCCACCGCGTAAAGGGTTTTACGCTGATTGAGTTGATGGTCACTCTGGCGGTTTTTGTGATTATGCTGACCATGGCCATTCCGGCATTTACCCGGTCGGTACAGAGTGCCAAAGCCGATACCGAGGTCAGCGACCTGCTGCGCGGGCTCAATCACGCACGTTTGACGGCGATGGACCGGGGCATCACCACCCGGTTCAGACCGACCGCGGAGGGTGGCAGCTGGACCGGGGAACTGTCGGTTTACGATGGCACCGGCACCCCGGCGAATGTATTGCGGGTTGTGCCAGCCATGAGCAGCGGCGCCACGTTGACGCTAACCTCAGGCGTAACCAACATCGATTTCAACAACCTGGGAGGGTTGTCGGCACCTGCTACAGCCGTGACCATAAATTATGTGTTGGGGGCGCAAACAAGGACGATCAATGTGTGTCTGAATGGACGAATCGTTTTGGGCGGAAATTGCGGATGACGGGATCGGACAAGCGTGCACAGGACGGCATGACCCTGATCGAAGTATTGGTTGCGGTACTGATCCTCGGCGTGGGGTTGCTGGGCGCGGCGTCAGTTCAGTTGAATGCGCTGAAATACACCGACAGTTCGCTGATGACCAGCCAGGCCAGTTTTATCGCCTACGACATGCTGGACCGGATCCGCGCCAATTCCAGCGCCGATTACACCGTCACGCCTCCTGGCTCGAGCAACCTTAGCGTCGCTCGGGATCAGGACCTTTATGACTTCACCACCAATATCGTCGCTTTTGGCGGTCCGACGGCGACCGGTAGCATCACGGTGAACCAGCGAGTGTTCACCATCACCATCAACTGGGACGATTCACGGGCTGTGGGAGCGGCCGACCCGGCTCAGGGCAGTGCGCCCCAGCGGACCTTTGTGCTGACCAGCCGCGTCGCCGTCGACCCTGCGGTGTCGCCATGAGAAGCACCAGAGGTTTCGGCCTGATCGAGTTGATGGTGGCGCTGGCGTTGGGCCTGATCGTGGTGCTGGGTGTTGCGCAGATATTCATTTCGGCGAAAAACACCTACGTCAGCCAGAACGCGTCAGCCAGCATGCAAGAGGATGCGCGTTTCGTCCTGAGCAAAATGCTCCAGGAAATCCGTATGGTCGGTATGTTCGGTTGCCTTGGATCGATTACCGATTCGAGCTCGGGCTCGGACTTCGCCGCCAACTCGGCAACACCCATCAGCTGGGACAACGCCAACCTCAAGCTGACCCTGGTGACCGCCGATGTCGGCAACAACGGCGGTGCGCCGACCTGGACCGTCATCTCCGATTGTCGAAACAGCGCCACGGCCTATTCCGGCACCCATGCGGCCTCGACCGGGCAGTTGGCGTTCCCGATCCGGCGACTGACCTACACCTTCAGCAACAATCAACTGTTGATGGGTACTGGCACCACCGCCAGCCAAGTGTTGGTGGACCACGTCAGCGCATTCGGGGTGACCTTCGGCGTCGCCAGTTCGGCCACAGAGATCGCCGCTTCCAGCTACACCAGCAACCCGTCCGATCCAGCACGCATACGCAGTGTGCGCTTGACCTTGACCCTGACGGACCCGAACAACCGCGTCCGCAACCAGACCTATAACGTGGTTGCCGCTTTGCGCAACCGGTTGCTGTAGGTGGAGTGCCGATGAGTATTCCCCGAATGACGGCAAAATCCGAGCGCGGCATGGCGCTGTTGGTCAGCCTGGTGTTTCTCCTGCTGCTGACCCTGATCGGCATTTCGTCGATGCAGAATGCGACCTTGCAGGAAAAAATGGCCGGCAGCGTGACCCTGCGCAATCAGTCTTTTCAAGTGGCCGAGGCGGCATTGCGAGTCGGTGAAAGTGCGGTGCAGGTGGAGGCCTACTCACTACCGATGTGTGCGGGTACCCAATGCAGGCCGCCTGCCGAGTCGTCGGTGGTGATTGCAGCAGGGCACAACTCCAGCTCAGGGGTGACCTGGATTGCCGCCGGTAGCGGCTTTTATGGGGTGCAGAACATAGGTACCACAAAAGGCGCCGTCAACGTGCCGAGCGGCACCTCCTCGACGCTGTACCGGGTCACAGCGGTAGGGCTGGCAGGTAATTCGCGCAGCGTGCTGGAGAGTATTTATGCGAAGTAATGAAGCCCGCACAGATTGGCGTCGCTGGTTGTTGCAGCTGTTCTGTGGCGCCGTCTCGAGCCTTTACCTGGCAGCGCCGACTTACGCCTTCACGCCCTCGGACTCGCCGCTGTTTAGCGGCGCCGCCGTGGCACCCAATGTGATGCTGTTGCTCGATGATTCGGAGAATATGAACAACATTATCTGGGAGGCAGGCTTCGACCCGACGGTCGCACGCGCCCCGGTGACTACTTGCCACTCGAATGGCGCGTGCAACAAAGGCCGGGATCTTGACATGGCCGATACCAATATTTCTTTGTCGAGTTTGATTCGTGGGACATGCTCGCCGGGTTGGTACGGTTTCTATCGCGGCTCAGGTTTGAATGCGATTTGCCTGAGGCTTCCCGATCCGGTGGGTGGCGAGGAGACTCGTTACTCAGCCAATTACCTGTCCTATCTGATAAGTCTGGCCAACAATTCCGACCGGGATTTCACCGACGGTTCGATTCCCAATGATTACCGGATGAACGTGGCGCGCAACTCCACCACGGCGTTGGTGGCCGGCAACCGCGCGCTGCGCATCGGCCTGGCGACGTTCAATCCAGCATCCGGCAATAAAAATGTCGGCGGTTACATCGTCCGTTCGGTCAGTGATTTGTCGGTGGTTAGTGCAAGCGTGACTCAGGCTCAGGCCGATACCAACTACAACGCACTGATCGCCGGGATCAACGGGTTGAGCGTCACAATCCACGGACAAAGCTCCGGGAGCAGTGGAGTGAGCGAGGTGCCCCATGCGCCGCTGGCCGAAACCTATTATGAGGTCACCCGCTATTTCCGTGGTATGACGCCGTACTACAACTCCACGCCTGCCACCTACACCGGCCCGATCCAGTATCGCTGCCAGAAAAATTACGGTGTGGTGATTAGCTCCGGTTTACCGACCTATGACAGAACGTTCCCCACCGACGATCCTTTGGGCGGCAGCAATCTGCCTAATTGGGATGGCGTGAACAATGACGGCAATAACCTGAATGGCAATGAGATAGGCGACACCTTGTACCTGGATGACATCGCCAAGTTCGCCTTCGACATCGACATGCGCTCAACGGGGACCGATGCCGCAGGGAAAAGCTGGAGCTCGGTGGATTTCCCCAGGCAGTACATGAATACCTACACCGTGGGTTTCACCACAGCGAACCAGATGTTGTCCGATGCAGCCACCTACGGGCAGGGCAAGTATTACCAGGCCAGTAACAGTACCGGTCTCAGTAGCGCTCTGTCTTCGGCCTTGAGCAGTATCATCGCCACGGCGGGCTCCGGCGGCAGCGGCACGACCAGCGGGACCACCCTGGCCGCGGGTTCGAGGTATTACCAGACCAGCTACGACCCCAAGGACTGGCGCGGCACGATCAAGTCCTTTGGCTTCACCTCAAGCGGCGCGGTCAATACCGCATCGGTGCTCTGGAACACCGACACAACCATCGTGCCGGCCGCCACGGCACCGACCTTCCAGTCCTGGAACACCACGAGCAACGCGGCCATCACCCTGGCATACAGCAACTTTTCCAGTGCTCAGCAGACTGCGCTCAGCCAGAGCCTGCCGACGGGCATCACTGGCAATGACCTGGTGGAGTGGAGCAAAGGCATCAATAAAACCGGCTTGAAGGTTCGTACCGTTCTGCTCGGGGACATCATCAACTCACCGTTGGTGCTTGCGTCACCCTTGGACAAAACCGCCTCCGATCTGGCCGGTGACACCAGCTACAGCACCTATCTGACCACCAAAACGGCAAACATGAGTGCCAGTCTGGTGGTGAATGCCAACGATGGTTTTCTCAACGTCATCAATGCGGCTAACGGCGCCCGACGTTACGCCTACATGCCCTCCAGCGTGCTGGCGTCCCTGCATTCGATCGCCGATACCGACTACATCAATGGCCTTGGCCACAAGTTTCTCGTTGACGGTCAGATCGGCGTCTTTGATGCCCAACTCAATAGCGCCTGGAAAACCCTCGCCCTTGGCGGAGTCGGGGCAGGCGGCAAGACCTTCTATGCCGTACAACTTTTCGACGCCTCGGCAGGGAATGAGACCAAGGTGTTGTGGGAAATCAGTGCCCCGGCGACGGCCAGTACCGACCCATTCAATGATCTGGGTTATGCCTATGCCCGTCCGGAAGTGGCACGCTTGTCGGATGGCCGCTGGGCGGCATTCATTGCCAACGGCTATGGCAGTCACTCCGGGGTGGCCGCGTTGTACGTGGTGGATATTCGCGACGGTTCGCTGATCAAGAAAATCGTCATCGACAGTACTGAGACGACCAATGGACTCTCTTCCGTGAAGCTCAGGGTCAATGCGCAGAACGTGGTGCAGGCTGCGTATGGCGGCGACTTGAAGGGCCGGCTATGGAAGTTTGATTTGAGCAGCGCCTCCACCGACGGCTGGGGCCTGGCCTTTTCCGGCAATCCGTTATTTACCGCCCCCGGTGGCGCGACCCAGTCAATCACTGCGCAACCCGTGCTGGCGGATCATCCCACCAGCGGTGAAGTGGTATTTTTCGGGACGGGAAAATTCAACGAAACCGCAGATAAATTGACCACGGATCCACAAGGGTTCTATGCCATTTGGGATGCAGACGGCGGCGCAGGGCAGCTCACGGTCGCCAGTTTGCAGGCCCAGGCGGTGACAGGGGTGTCGTCGGGGTTCATCACCACCACCCAGAATGAGGTGACCTACCCGGCACAGAAGGGCTGGTATCTGCCTTTGGTTTACAACAGCGCGCTGACTGGCGAACGTGTCATCAATCAGGCCAGTCTGGTGGCGGGGCGCATTGTGTTTACCAGCGCCGGCATGGGCAGCACTGATCCCTGTTCCAGCTTCGGTACCGGCAAACTGGTCGAACTGGATGCGTTCAGCGGTAAGATGCTCAGCTACGCGGTACTCGATACCAACAGTGATGGGGCGATCGACAGCACGGACGTCCCGTCCAGTGGGGTGGTTTTTACCGGTGGTATCCCAACGCTGAATGCGGTCGTCAACGACGCGACCCGCAAGATTGTCAACGACTCCAGCGGCGGCGTTACTACGCTGGTTGAGGCAGCGGGCGACGGCGGCACAAGCCGACGGATCATGTGGCGACAAATACAGTAAGTGAGAGATGAGACATGCGCAGATTCAACCAGGGTTTTACCTTGATCGAAATCATGATTGTGATCGCGATCATCGGTATTGTGGTGACCATCGGCTACCCGAGCATTACCGAGTATGTGAAGAAAACCCACCGCACCGAAATCGCCGGACTGCTCTCCGAACAGGCACAAAACCTGGAACGGTTCTATTCGAAGAACAGTGTGTATACCAATGCCTCCGGCCTCAGCGCGGGTAACGACTACTACACCATCACCCCGACGCTGACCGATCAGACCTTCTCGCTGACGGCGGCCCGCAAAAGCGGATCGATGATGGCGAGCGACAAATGCGGGGACTTCACCATCACCAATACCGGCCTCAGAACCATTGCCAATGCGACCACCGGCCTGACCACCAAGGATTGCTGGGGTCGTTGAGTACATTTTTCGGGCGCACTTTGCGCCATTTGTCTATTTATTGTTGGATCAGAAGATGACCAAGCAACAGCAAGTGGTGATTGTCGGCGGTGGCGTGATCGGCCTGCTGACGGCGTTTAATCTGGCGTCTGAAGGGCAGGGTGTGATCCTGCTGGATCGCTCGAATGTGGGGCAGGAGTCGTCCTGGGCGGGTGGCGGGATTGTTTCGCCGCTGTACCCATGGCGCTACAGCCCGGCGGTCACGGCACTGGCCCATTGGTCGCAGGATTTTTATCCACAGCTCGCCGAGCGCCTTTTTGCGGCAACCGGGGTTGACCCCGAAGTGCACAAGACCGGTCTGTACTGGCTTGATCTGGATGACGAAGCCGAGGCGCTGGCCTGGGCCGTGCGGGAAAACCGTCCGCTGAGCACTGTGGATATCTCGGCCGCGCACGATGCGGTGCCCGTGCTGGGTGCCGGGTTCTCCCGGGCGATCTACATGGCGGATGTGGCCAATGTGCGTAATCCGCGGCTGGTGAAGTCGCTCAGGGCCGCGTTGTCGGCGTTGCCCAATGTCACGATCCATGAGCAATGCGAAGTCAGTGGTTTTGTTCGCACGGGTGAGCGTGTCGTTGGCGTTCAGACGTCAGCGGGCGAGATTCAGGCTGATCAGGTCGTGCTGTCGGCGGGTGCCTGGAGCGGCGAGTTGTTGCAAACCCTTGGCCTGGAGTTGCCGGTCGAGCCGGTAAAAGGGCAGATGATTCTCTACAAATGCGCGCCCGGCTTTCTCTCGAGCATGGTCCTGGCCAAAGGACGTTATGCGATTCCACGCCGTGACGGCCATGTGCTGATCGGCAGTACGCTGGAGCATGAAGGCTTCGACAAGACGCCTACTCAGTCCGCGCTGGAGAGCTTGAAGGCCTCGGCCATCGAGCTGATTCCGGTGCTGGCGGATGCCGAAGTGGTGGGGCATTGGGCGGGGCTGAGGCCGGGTTCGCCGCAGGGCATTCCCTATATTGGTAAAGTTCCGGGCTTTGCAGGGCTGTGGCTGAACTGTGGACATTATCGCAATGGCCTGGTGCTGGCGCCGGCCTCCTGCCAGTTGTTCGCCGACTTGATGCTGGGTCGCGAGCCGGTCATTGATCCAGCGCCTTATGATCCAGAAGGTCGCATTTAGCGGGGTTTGGGTGGCTTAGGAGATTTCGAGGCATGAGGTAATTCTGTGGCGAGGGAGCTTGCTCCCGCTGGGTCGCGGAGCGGCCCCAAAGTCAGGCGCTGCGGTTTATCAGATAAATCTCGTTGTTTGGTTTTACGACTGCTGCGCAGCCGAGCGGGAGCAAGCTCCCTCGCCACAATGAATCACCTGACAGGTGCTTTCGCAAAAGCCCTCACTCAATCGAGCCCCAGCTTCTTCAAACGATAGCGCATCGAACGAAACGACAGATTCAAACGCTGAGCCGCCGCCGTGCGGTTCCAGCGGGTCTCTTCGAGAGCCTGGAGAATCAGTTTGCGTTCGACGTTTTCCAGGTAGTTTTCCAGATTGTCGATGTGCGCCAGATCCGCCTCTGCGGGGGCGGCTGTGGGACTTGTTTCTGCCAGACGCAGGTCGCTCGCTTCGATCTGTTGGTTTTCGCAGAGGGTATGCGCCCGTTCGAGCATGTTCTCCAGTTCGCGCACATTGCCGGGAAAACGATAGCTTCTGAGCGCTTCCAGGGCTTGCGGGTGGAGCTTCGCTGGCGGCAGGCCGCTGTCTGCCGCCAGTCGCTTGAGGACATTGCTGGCCAGACATTCGATATCGTCGCGCCGCTCGCGCAGGGGCGGTACGCGCAATTCGATCACATTCAACCGATAGTACAGATCCTGACGAAAGCGTTCGGCGGCGACTTCGGCGTCCAGGTCCTTGTGCGTGGCGCATAAAATGCGCACATCAACCACGACTTCCTGTTGGCCGCCGACGCTGCGAACGGCTTTCTCCTGAATGGCCCGCAACAGTTTGACCTGCATCGCCAAGGGCAGATCGGCCACTTCGTCGAGGAACAGCGTGCCGCCGTTGGCTGCTTGAAACAGCCCGGGCTTGTCTTCGATAGCACCGCTGAAGCTGCCTTTGCGATGGCCGAAAAATTCGCTCTCCATCAGTTCGGACGGAATCGCTCCACAGTTGACCGGTACGAAAGGTCGACTGGCGCGAGGACCTTGCCCATGAATCAGCCTGGCCACCAATTCCTTGCCGCTGCCGGATTCGCCGCTGATGTACACCGGTGCCTGGCTGCGGGCCAGTTTATTGATGTGTTTGCGCAGGTTGCGCATGGGCAATGAGTCGCCGAGCAGGCGACTGTCGATGGAGGGCGGCACACCGCTCGCAGTCGGCAGGCGAAGGGCACTTGCTACCAGCTCCCGCAGACGAGCGAGGTCCACTGGTTTGGTCAGAAAATCGAAGGCGCCCGCTTTCAAAGCATTGATTGCCGTCTCCAGGCTGCCGTAGGCGGTGATCATCGCCACCGGAACCTGCGGGTGACGCTGCTGGATGTGCTGCACCAGTTCCAGTCCTGTGCCATCGGGCAGGCGCATGTCGGTCAAACACAGATCGAAGGGCTCCTGAGCCAGCCACTCACGAGCCTCGCTGACGTTGCGGGCACTTTGGGTGTCGAGCTTCATCCGGCCCAAGGTGATTTCCAGAAGTTCGCGAATATCCGGCTCATCATCGACGATCAGGATTTTTTGCCGTGGGCTTATGTTCAACACTGTTTCCGTCCGTGAGCAAAGGTGATGCAAAAACAACCGCCGCCTTGGCGTGATTTGAAGTCTAGGCGGGCCTGGTTGCTTTCGCACAGCTCACGGGACAGATAGAGACCCAGGCCAGTGCCCTGGCTTTCGGTGGTGAAGAAGGGTTCGAACAAATGCGGCAGTTGCTCATCGGCCACACCGGGGCCGTTATCCAGCACTTCCAGGGTCGGTAGCTCTCTATCGGGTTCGATAAACAGCTTCAGCCAGACCGTGGCGGTTTCGTGAGCCTGAGCGCTATGGCGCAAAGCATTTTGCAGCAAGTTGTTCAGCACCTGGGTCAGTTGATCCGGGTCCATCAGGGTGTCGAAAGAGCCCGTACCGATCTCCAGATGAATCTGTTGCTTATCAGCAACGCCGCTGCGCGCGTCACTGACAAAATGCTCCAGCCACGGCTTCAGATCGAGTCGTTGCGGCTCGGTTTGCTGGCGGCGAGACAGTTGCAGAACGTTTTCTATCACCCGATTCATTCGTTGGGAGTGGTCTTGAATAATCTGTGTCAGACGTCGATCGGCGCTGATCAGTTCCTCGGATTCGTTCAACAGCTGTGCGGCATGGCTGATAGCGCCCAGCGGATTGCGGATTTCATGGGCGATCCCGGCGGTCAGGCGGCCGAGGGCGGCCAGTTTGAGTTGCTGGGCTTGTTGGGTGACTTGCGCGATGTCTTCGAGAAACACCAGCGTCTGGCGCTGTGGGTCCAGGCCCAGCGCGATGAAGCTCGGTTGTAGCACCAAACCGTTGCCTGCGACTTTCAGGCTGTGCGGCCGCAAGGTGGGATTGTTGAGCCACAGCTGCAGGCGTTCGACCAATTGCGGCGAACAGATATCGATCAATTGGCCACTCAGGCTTTCCTGGCCCAAAAGGCTCAATGCGCCCTGATTGGCCAGCAGGATTCGGCGTTGACTGTCGAGCACCAGAATGCCGGTGCGCATGCGTTGCAGAATCAGCGCGTTAAGGGTTTCAAGGCTGGTGACTTCGCTGGCACGCTGCTGCGACAGCATCTCGCTGACTTCCAGCAGGCGGGTCAATCCCTGCACCAGCAGCGCGGCAGCGAAGCACAGGACGCCAAGAGCGCCGGCCTGCAAGTAATAGTTGGCGAGCGTCGGGCGGCTGAGGTTCAGGTAAAAGGTCAGGGAAATGATACCGATGGACGCGACCGCAGCAATCACCAGGCCGATGCGCCCACGCAATAACACGTTGCTGATGGCCACCGAGGCAATCAGCAGGTTGCCAATAGCACTTGGCGCTCCGCCGGCGGCATAAAACAAGCCTGAAAGCAGCACGACGTCAGCCAATGCCAGGCTGAAGACTTCAGCGGGCCTTTTGGGGTTGTCCAGGAGGACAACCGCCAGAATATTCAGAATCAGATACACCCAGCTGCCGGCGCGAAACAACTCGCCGTTCGCGAGCTCCAGTAGCTGGCTGTCCATGTTGCTGGAAATCAGCAACACCAGGGTGATGCCGATACTTAAACGGTAGAGGTGATAGAGCCGCAGCAATCGCCGGGCTTGTTTGCCGCCGGGACTCAGGGTCTCAGCGGTCACGTGAACCCGGGCCTTGTTCCAGGTGGGCCTGGCTGCAATACCATTGTTGTTGAAGGCTTAGCGCCCGGTCACGGGGCAAATGTACGCCACAGTGGGCGCAGCGAACCATGGGCGGCGCGTTTTGCTCGCTGGGCGTATGGGGCACGGAAGCAGAGCGCTGGAATTTACGCCAGAGCCATACCGCGGCGGCAATCAGAGCGATCCAGAACAGTAAACGAAGCATGGTGATCAGCTATTCGACGGATAATCTGGCAGTTTAGCCAAGGACATGGCAGGCGCACAGCGCAATAAAACGCCGCAATAAAAAGGGAGACTCGAAAGTCTCCCTTTTGGCACCACGCTGACGTCAGTCGAACACGCCAAAGGTCATGCGGCTGAACCACGAACGGTCGCTGTCGTTACCTTGCGCCTCGGGTTGTTCTTCTTCGACCGCATCGCCGTTTTCATCTTTAGGCTTGAGTTCGGCCGGGATCGCGTCCTTGGCATCCTGGAACTGCCTCTGCACGTCCTGGTTGGCGCGGGTTTCGCCCGGCGGCAGCGGTGGACGGGATTCGATCAGGCCCAGGGTCGCCTTGCTCAGCCATGAACGGTTGTCTGCTTCGGCAACCCGCGGCACGAACTGACCGTCCACCAGCGTCGGGTGGTTCGGGTAGTTGAGTTTCAGGGTTTCCAGGCTGGAGTTGGCCAGTTCGTCCAGGTGCAGGCGCTGGTAGGACTCGACCATCACCGCCAGGCCGTCACCGACTGCAGGGGTTTCCTGGAAGTTTTCCACCACATAACGACCACGGTTGGCAGCAGCTACATAGGCCTGACGGGTCAGGTAGTAGTCGGCCACGTGGATTTCGTAGGCCGCCAGCAGGTTGCGCAGATAAATCATGCGCTGCTTGGCGTCCGGCGCGTAGCGGCTGTTCGGGTAGCGACTGGTGAGCTGGGCGAACTCGTTGTAGGAGTCACGAGCGGCACCCGGGTCACGCTTGGTCATGTCCAGCGGCAGGAAGCGCGCCAACAGGCCGACGTCCTGGTCAAAGGAGGTCAGACCCTTGAGGTAATACGCATAATCCACGTTCGGGTGCTGCGGGTGCAGGCGAATGAAACGCTCGGCGGCGGACTTGGCGGCCTCTGGCTCGGCATTCTTGTAGTTGGCGTAGATGAGCTCGAGTTGAGCCTGATCGGCGTAGCGACCGAACGGATAACGCGACTCCAGGGCCTTCAGCTTGGCTGTGGCGCTGGTGTAGCTATTATTGTCCAGGTCGGTCTGAGCCTGCTGGTACAGCTCGACCTCGCTCAGGTTTTCGTCGACGACTTCCTTCGATGAGCAAGCAGCAGTCAGTGCGAGGATGGCGATCAGCAGCAGGTGTTTCACTTGCATGGCGGCTTGCGTCCCTATGACGGCCGCTGTCTTGGGCGGGGCCGTCCTGTTATGATGAGCACCCCGTTGAAAAGCCTCGGGGCAAAAGACGCCGTATTTAACCACAAGCGCGCAGCCGAAACCAAAGGCTGTGCCGACGCCTAGTCTGAGCATGTCCGATAAAATTGAACTTCGCGCAGAGGTGCCGTCCGAATTGGGCGGCCAACGCCTCGATCAAGTCGCCGCACAATTATTCGCTGAGCACTCGCGCTCGCGCCTTTCCGCCTGGATCAAAGACGGCCGCCTGACTGTGGATGGAGCGGTTATCCGCCCGCGAGACATAGTCCATGGTGGCGCCATTCTTGAGCTGACTGCCGAGCAGGAAGCCCAAGGAGAATGGATCGCTCAAGACATCAAGCTCGATATCGTCTACGAAGACGACGACATCCTGGTGATCAACAAACCTGCGGGTCTGGTGGTACACCCGGCGGCCGGTCATGCTGACGGCACCTTGCTCAACGCCTTGCTGCATCACGTGCCGGACATCATCAATGTGCCGCGTGCGGGTATCGTGCACCGTCTCGACAAGGACACCACCGGTTTGATGGTGGTGGCCAAGACGATTCAGGCACAGACCCAGCTGGTGACTCAATTGCAGAGCCGCAGTGTCAGCCGGATCTACGAGTGCATCGTGATCGGTGTGGTCACCGCCGGCGGCAAGATCAACGCGCCGATCGGTCGTCATGGCCAGCAACGTCAGCGCATGGCGGTGATGGAAGGCGGCAAGCAGGCGGTCAGTCATTACCGCGTGCTCGAGCGTTTCCGCTCCCACACTCACGTGCGGGTCAAGCTGGAAACCGGTCGTACGCACCAGATTCGTGTGCACATGGCTCACATCAACTACCCGTTGGTCGGAGATCCTGCCTACGGCGGACGTTTCCGAATTCCGCCGGCAGCCAGTCTGACCATGGTCGAATCGCTGAAGACTTTCCCGCGTCAGGCTCTGCACGCGCGTTTCCTCGAGCTGGATCATCCGACGACCGGGAAGCGCATGAGCTGGGAATCGCCGCTGCCGGATGACTTCGTCTGGTTGCTGTCGCTGCTCAAGCAGGACCGTGAGGCGTTCATCGGATGACCAGCTGGCTGATTCCTGACTGGCCTGCGCCGGCCGGGGTGAAAGCCTGCGTCACCACCCGTGCGGGCGGCGTCAGTCTGGCGCCGTTCGACAGCCTCAACCTTGGCGACCATGTCGAAGACAGCCCTGAGGCTGTTGCCGAGAATCGCCGTCGTCTGACCGAGCGCTTTGCTATTCGGCCGGCCTGGTTGCAGCAAGTTCACGGCATTGCCGTAGCTCATGCCGATCCCGGTCTGGTCGCGACCGCCGACGCCAGTTGGTCGGCGACGCCGGGTGTTGCCTGCACGGTCATGACGGCGGACTGCCTGCCTGCGCTGTTCTGTGACCGCGCCGGTACTCGTGTCGCAGCGGCCCATGCCGGTTGGCGCGGGTTGGCGGCCGGGGTGCTTGAGGCCACGCTGGGCAGTCTTGCCGTGCCGCCTTGCGAGGTGCTGGTCTGGCTGGGCCCGGCCATCGGTCCGCAAGCGTTTGAAGTCGGTCCGGAAGTCCGTGAAGCGTTTGTTCAGCATCTTGCGCAAGCGGCGCAAGCCTTTGTGCCAAGTCGTAACGCCGGGCGCTTTATGGCGGACATTTATAAGCTGGCGCGCCTGCGTCTGGCTGCGTGCGGTGTAACAGCCGTCTATGGCGGCGGTTTCTGCACTGTGACCGATCCGCGCTTCTATTCTTACCGCCGCAGTCCGCGCACCGGTCGGTTTGCCTCTCTCATCTGGCTTGAACGCTAGACTCTTCTGATCTGCATCAACTCTGCATTGCTTGAATCTTCCAGAATCGACCTCATCTACTGAGGTATCTGGCAGGTTTTCTTCATTAAGGTGTGTCCATCGCTCCGGCCTGCCCAACTAGGAAGGTGACTCATGCGTATAGACCGTTTAACCAGCAAGTTACAGTTGGCTTTATCCGATGCTCAGTCTCTGGCGGTCGGCCTCGATCATCCGGCTATTGAACCCGCGCACTTGATGCAAGCGCTGCTTGAACAGCAGGGCGGCTCGATCAAGCCGTTGCTGATGCAAGTGGGCTTTGACATCAACAGCCTGCGCAAAGAGTTGAGCAAAGAGCTCGACCGTTTGCCGAAAATCCAGAACCCTACCGGCGACGTCAACATGTCGCAGGATCTGGCGCGCCTGCTCAATCAGGCGGATCGCCTGGCGCAGCAAAAAGGCGATCAGTTCATTTCCAGTGAGCTGGTTTTGCTCGCGGCGATGGATGAGGGCAGCAAGCTCGGCAAGTTGCTGCTCGGTCAGGGCGTCAGCAAAAAAGCGCTGGAGAATGCGATCAACAACCTGCGTGGCGGCGAAGCGGTCAATGACCCCAACCACGAGGAGTCGCGCCAGGCCCTGGATAAATACACCATCGACCTGACCAAACGCGCCGAAGAAGGCAAGCTTGACCCGGTGATCGGCCGTGACGACGAAATTCGCCGGACTATCCAGGTGCTGCAACGCCGCACCAAGAACAACCCGGTGCTGATCGGCGAGCCTGGCGTGGGTAAAACCGCCATCGCCGAAGGGCTGGCTCAACGGATCATCAACGGCGAAGTGCCGGACGGCTTGAAAGGCAAGCGTCTGCTCTCGCTGGACATGGGCGCGCTGATCGCCGGTGCCAAGTACCGCGGTGAGTTCGAAGAGCGCCTCAAGTCGTTGCTCAATGAGCTGTCGAAGCAGGAAGGGCAGATCATCCTGTTCATCGACGAACTGCACACCATGGTCGGTGCCGGTAAGGCCGAAGGCTCGATGGATGCTGGCAATATGCTCAAGCCGGCTCTGGCGCGAGGCGAGTTGCATTGCGTTGGCGCGACCACGCTCAACGAGTACCGCCAATACATAGAGAAGGACGCGGCACTCGAACGGCGTTTCCAGAAGGTCCTGGTAGACGAGCCGAGCGAAGAGGACACCATTGCGATCCTGCGCGGCTTGAAAGAGCGTTATGAGGTCCACCACAAGGTGGCGATCACCGACGGTGCAATCATCGCAGCGGCCAAGCTGAGTCATCGCTACATTACCGATCGTCAGTTGCCGGACAAGGCTATCGACCTGATCGACGAAGCGGCCAGCCGCATTCGTATGGAAATCGACTCCAAGCCGGAAGTGCTGGATCGGCTGGAGCGGCGCTTGATTCAACTGAAGGTTGAAGCCCAGGCCCTGAAGAAAGAAGACGACGAAGCTGCGATCAAACGCCTGGAGAAGTTGCAGGAAGAAATTGCCCGGCACGAGCGTGAGTATTCGGATCTGGAAGAAATCTGGGCCTCGGAAAAAGCCGAAGTGCAGGGTTCGGCGCAGATTCAGCAAAAAATCGAACAGTCCCGTCAGGAGCTGGAAGCTGCCCGCCGCAAAGGCGACCTCAACCGCATGGCCGAGTTGCAATACGGGGTGATCCCGGACCTGGAGCGCAGCCTGCAGATGGTCGATCAGCACGGCAAAAGCGAAAACCAGTTGCTGCGCAGCAAGGTGACTGAAGAAGAGATCGCCGAAGTCGTTTCGAAGTGGACCGGTATTCCAGTGTCGAAAATGCTCGAAGGCGAGCGCGACAAGCTGTTGAAGATGGAAAGCCTGTTGCACCAGCGTGTGATCGGTCAGGACGAGGCGGTGATAGCGGTAGCCAATGCGGTGCGGCGTTCCCGTGCCGGACTGTCCGATCCGAATCGCCCAAGCGGCTCGTTCATGTTCCTGGGCCCTACCGGTGTGGGTAAAACCGAGCTGTGCAAGGCGCTGGCCGAATTCCTCTTTGATACTGAAGAGGCCATGGTGCGGATCGACATGTCCGAATTCATGGAGAAACACTCCGTGGCGCGTCTGATCGGTGCTCCGCCGGGCTACGTGGGCTACGAGGAGGGCGGTTACCTGACGGAGGCGGTGCGTCGCAAGCCTTACTCGGTGATCCTCCTGGACGAGGTCGAGAAGGCCCACCCGGACGTGTTCAACGTGCTGTTGCAAGTCCTGGAAGATGGCCGATTGACTGACAGTCACGGGCGGACTGTGGATTTCCGTAATACGGTGATCGTGATGACCTCCAACCTGGGCTCGGTGCAGATCCAGGAATTGGTCGGTGATCGTGAAGCGCAGCGGGCTGCGGTGATGGATGCGGTGTCTAGCCACTTCCGTCCGGAGTTCATCAACCGGATCGATGAAGTGGTGATCTTCGAGCCTTTGGCCCGGGATCAGATTGCCGGCATCACTGAAATTCAGCTGGGCCGTTTGCGTATCCGTCTGGCTGAGCGCGATCTGAAACTGGAGCTGAGCAGCGAGGCGCTGGATAAGTTGATCGCGGTAGGTTACGACCCGGTCTACGGCGCGCGGCCGCTCAAACGAGCGATCCAGCGCTGGATCGAGAACCCGTTGGCGCAGCTGATCCTTGCGGGGCGTTTCATGCCCGGGGCCATCGTGAAGGGGACTGTGGAAAACGACGAAATCGTTTTCGCCTGATCGTTCGCTACGTCCCTCATAGAGGAGGCCTCGCACTGCGAGGCCTTTTTTTTGCGATAGGGCGTTGAACTGTAAGGCAAAGGCTTGTAAAGTGCGCCCCGCAGTATGTCAGCCCAAGGGTTTCTTCTCCCCAAGGAGAAATCTTGAAACAAGCGCAAATCATTGTCTTAAAAGCAATTTAAAGGGTTGACAGGGGTTTTTAAGATTGTAGAATAGCGCGCCTCAGACACACGAACGCAGCGATGCGAACATGTAGAAGAGAGTGAAGTACGTAGCAAATGTTGTAATTGAAATGTGTAGTTCCGTGATAGCTCAGTCGGTAGAGCAAATGACTGTTAATCATTGGGTCCCAGGTTCGAGTCCTGGTCACGGAGCCAATTTCAAACCGGGGTATAGCGCAGTCCGGTAGCGCGCCTGCTTTGGGAGCAGGATGTCAGGAGTTCGAATCCCCTTACCCCGACCATTTTTGGGTCGTTAGCTCAGTTGGTAGAGCAGTTGGCTTTTAACCAATTGGTCGTAGGTTCGAATCCCACACGACCCACCATTTTTGAAACCAGCTCGCTGGGATTAAATCTTAAGATCCAAGGCCAAAAGCCTGGATCGCAGAAGGCGCCTTTCAAGAGGTGCCTTTTTTTTACCGGGGTATAGCGCAGTCCGGTAGCGCGCCTGCTTTGGGAGCAGGATGTCAGGAGTTCGAATCCCCTTACCCCGACCATATTAAAAATCCTCGTATCGAAAGATACGGGGATTTTTTTTGCCTGCGTGAAAAGCTAAGACACCCTGCTGGTGCCGCGCTCGGTCTTGATCGTTCCCACGCTCTGCGTGGGAATGCAGCCCGTGACGCTCCGCGTCATGGACGCAGAGCGTCCGGTGAGGCATTCCCACGCGGGAGCGTGGGAACGATCAGGCGATCAGGCGAGGGAGTCAAACCCGGAAGTGGCTGACCATCATCTGCAACTGGTTGCCCAGTCGCGCCAATTCAACGCTCGATGCCGCGGTTTCGTCGCTGGCGGCGGCGGTCTGTTCGGACACGTCACGCACGTTGATGATGCTGCGGCTGATCTCTTCGGCCACGGCACTTTGCTGCTCGGCAGCTGCGGCGATCTGTTGGTTCATCGACTGGATGTTCGACACAGTGCGAGTGATGTTTCCCAATGAGGTGCCGGCCTTGCGGGTCAGCTCGACGCTGCTGTCGGTCAGGCTACGGCTGTTGTTCATCACTGCGGCCACTTGCTTGGTACCGTTGTGCAAACCGGCGACCAGCCCTTCGATTTCCTCGGTGGACTTTTGCGTGCGCTGAGCCAGGCCACGGACTTCGTCGGCGACCACCGCGAAACCACGACCGGCTTCACCGGCGCGAGCCGCTTCGATGGCTGCGTTGAGCGCCAGCAGGTTGGTTTGTTCGGCCACGGCTTTGATCACGTCCATGACGCTGCCGATCTTGTCGCTTTCCTGTTGCAGCACGGTCATGGCGGCGGTGGAACGCTCGACTTCAGTGGCCAGGCGTTCGATCTGGGCGATGGCTTCGGCAACCACTTTGTCACCTTCGCGGGCTTGGCCGTCGGCATCTGCAGCGGCTTGCGAGGCTTGCTCGGCGTTGCGCGCGACTTCCTGCACGGTGGCGGTCATTTCGTGCATGGCAGTGGCGACCTGGTCGGTCTCGATTTTCTGGCTGTTGACTCCAGCGCTGGTTTCTTCGGTGACGGCCGACAGCTCTTCGGCAGCGCTGGCGATCTGCGTGACGCCATCGCGAATGCCGCTGATCAGATCGCGCAAGGTCACGCCCATGCGCGCAATGGTTATTCGAACCCTCTCGTCCCTTTAAGCCGTCATCCACTACTTGAAAGGCCATACCAGCGTGTATTGCCCGGTAGAAACCACCCGATACGCCTGCGGTGCACTGGCTCAGGCTTTGCCTGTTAGCGCTCACGGAGCGGTGAGCGTGGTCGGTTCTGATGTTTGATCGACCTGAGGTGCCGAAGGTGGGGGGCGGCGAAGAGGGGAGATCAGGTTGGTGTATTCCTCGATCAGGCGCTGAATGCCTTCTGGTGGTTCGCATGCTTTGAACTCCATGCTGATTTGCACTTCATCCGGGTCTCTATCATTGGTCGCTCGTTTCTCTTTGCAGAAGGTAACGAAGAACCGCTCACTCTGCAGCTCGCCATTCTCCAGGTCATGACTGGCCTTCTCTTGCTCGGTGCCGTGCATCTTGACTGACAGATCGATCTTCATGGCCTCCAGCATCAACCCTTTGGGGGCCACCAGCGCAATCAACGGGACGCTCATGCTGTGCTGTTCGTCGAGCTGCACCTCGACCATCTTGGCCTTCATCGGTGTGCCCAACTCGTCGATGTCGTAGTCGAAAAACTGATCGAACAGCTTGATGTACTGTTGCGCAATGAGGTTTTGGGTAGCGGCTGCCGCTTGTTGCAGGCCACGGGTAATGTGGCTTAGATCGCTGGCGGACATGGGTTCCTTGCGGGCAGAGAAAAATGCCATGCGGGCGAGCTCCAGAGGGTGTTGGCAGATGCCCCGCCTTTTGGGGTGGGGCAGTTTTTACGGGATGGGGACAGATTCCAGATGTTCGTGGTTACGGGGCTGGAGCTGCGGCCTTGTCTGGCAGCGGTAGTACCCCGGTTTCCGGCATGTTCGAGGTGTCATCCAGTGCTGCCTGGGGCAAGGTGACGGGCTTGACGGCAGCATCCGTCAAAAAGTCGATCACTCGCATCAGTGCTTCGGGAGGCGGTTGGCGCATCACTTTGGTACTGATGGCGTAGCGCGCCCGGGTGTCGGTTTTACGGGTCTGGGACGAGCTGTGGCTGACCGAGCCCTTGACGCTGACTTTAAACGGCCCCCAACCCAGCGATGCATCAAATCCGGCCTCAGCGCTGGTGGTACTGGTGTCCTCGGCCATTTGGCTGATGTTCAGCTCGAAGTCGATCGTGCCTTCTTCGATGGAAATATTTGGATGCGTAATGGCCGCAAGGAGCGGGATGCGCATTTTCTTGCTGACAGTACCTTGATAGACGCCTTTGTCGTCGACCATGGTTTCGTCGTAATCGAACTGTACCGAAACGGCCTTGCCGTCCTGGATGCAGACGCCCAACAGGAAGTCGGCATAGGACTTGCTCGCCTGTACCTGTGCCTGAATCATTGCTTGCAGAGGACCAGAGATCATCCGGTCCAGAGGAAGAGAGTTTATTACTGCGCCGATGAGGCCGTTGTCTATTGCTGCCATTATCAAGATCCTTCTTGTTTGTGAAATACTTGGGCCGATTTATTCAGCGGCTCTGTAGGTGATTTGATTCGTTTGAGGGTGTTGCAATAGTTGGTTTGTTAGTTTGTTTCTGTAAGTTGGATTGTTATATCTGAATATAAGATCGGTTGTATAGGGTTGACCTTGGTGTTTGTCGAGTAATGTGTTTCCGGTCATGAAGAGTTAGGCTTGGTCAAGCCTGGTGTGGGTCGTGCATGTACAAGTAAAGTTGCTGTTGTGACGTGGGCAGTATGCGTGGAAACTGAGACTAACAAGGCCGGGTCAGCATCAGGCTGACCATGTACATCGCTCTTCCGTCAGCGGGTGTTGCATAATCCGGCAGACTGCGCCAGTCAACCCAAAGGCAGATAGCGGTCATCGGGGTTTTGTCATGAACACCGACTACCCTGGGAGCAAAATCATGGCGGTAAAGCGCTTGGGTCGTTTTTCGCGTTGTCGTGCTGTGAGCCTCGCCCAACGTGGTTGAAAGCAATGCTGGAAGTTCATTCATCGGCACCGTGAATCGGTGCGACGGGCCTGCCGTGTCGAAATGGCCGGCATCGCGGGTATTTTTCCAAAGTTGTTGCCACTGATAGGTTGTCGCCGTTTTGCTCAAGGTCTTGCCATAAATCTGTAGTGTGGCAGGGGAAAGGTTTTCGGTATCAAGTGCATAAGCAGGTGGGATTCCCAGCACGAGGCTGACAATCAATAAACGAAATAGCATCATGGAACTCCTTTGTCATAGTCGAAGCCCAGGTAGGCGTTATGGGAAAACGGGTGTCGGGTCTGATGGGGTTAAATATGACGTGTTGGGGGTATGTCTACAGTATGTTTTTGATTTTATATGTTTGTAAATTTTTACTGGATAAATCGTCTGTAACATACGAAGGTTGAAATGGTTTTATTATAATTCGGATTTTATACCCGTTCTCCTGAATAACTCTGCGGGAGACCTGCATTCAATATGAAAACGGCACCTGATGAAGGTGCCGTTCTTTACCTGTGGCTAAACGCGGTTCTGTCGTTAAGTGATTGGTGACTATCGGCCTGAGAGAAGGCTCAGCTCCGTTCGATAAATCGTGCAATGACCGCATTGACGATGTCTGGATGCGTAACGGGCCCCATGTGGCCGAGCCCTTCAAATTCTACAAGCTCGACGTTAGGGAGAGCGCCGGCCAGTAACCGCGCCACCCCAAGTGACGACGACGGCGAGAGCTTGCCTGTCATGTAGAGCACTGGGAGGTCGAGCGAGCGAAAAACCTGCAGCGACGTCGGCTCGGTTAACAAGGCGTGGGCCCAGCCCCGCACATTTGCCACCGCGGCGGCGATAGGTTGCTTGCGTTGTTCCGGCGTCCGCTTCCAGGTCGCGGACCCCATCCAATAGTCAATGAATCGCTCGGCGGCGGCGTCCTGGTTACCTGCATCGAGGGCACGCCCGGCGTCGGCCACTACCTCACGGATTCCGTCCGCCTCGTTGGGTGGAGGCATTTCAGTGTCAAGGAGCGCAAACAGCGTTGGTTCATACACCGCGATGGCGCGCACCCGGTCGGGGTTCAGCAATGCTGCAATCAGTGCGACTGCGCCACCGTAAGAATGGCCAACCAGTGTCAGCGGTGTGCCCGCTCTGGCGAGAACCGGCTCTGCGAGGGCAACTTCGTCGCTGAGGGTGACGATCCGATCGGATGGCCATGCCGGGCTCTTGCCGGCGCCATAGGAATCGGGAGCCAGTACGTGAAAGCGCGGAGCCAGGCGCTCCAACAGCCCCCGCCACTGCGCCGAGCTGCTCGCGTTGGCGTGAAAACACACCACTCCAGGGCCCGCGCCCGACTCCTGGAAAAAGGGTTCGATGAGTTCCATGCATGCCTCCTGAAGGAGGGGGATTGGGAACAGGCCATTTGGTGTCTGCCTGATCACTCAACCAGAAACCGTGGCGTGTCCCGGAATTATTTGCCTGATCGGAAAAACAGGACAGCGTTATTTATTTTGGGCGATCAAGAACTTGAATTCAGCTGCGATCCGAAATTTCCTACACGGGGCGGCGGTTGACGGAGAAGTCGGGTATGGCCTAAAGTCCGCTCAACAGCTCAGTACAGCGCGTAGGCAATCGTTAGAACCTGCCCAGCAGTCCTGGGCTTTTTTTTGCCCAAGGAAAACCCTATGAAGCGAACAGCCGTCCTCATAGATGGGGGATTCTTCTTTCAGCGGGTTATGTTTTTCACCCGGAAATACTTTGCCGACGATCTGTTGCTCAGCGCTCAGCGCTCAGCGCTGAGCAGCTTGGGCAGATCATCAAAAAAATTGTGAAGCTTCACATCGAGGATGAGCGTTCGGCCAGCCGGGAGCTTTACCGCGTCTACTATTATGATTGCCCTCCACCCTCGAATCAGGTTCGCTTGCCGATTATCCCGGCGGGACATAAAACCTCAGGGCACATGAATTTCAATTCGCACCCTCCCTACCAGCTTCGGCGCGACTTGCACGATCAGCTTCGGTCCAGTCGCAAGACCGCTCTGCGTCTAGGGGAGTTGGCTAAAAATGGGGAATGGCAGCTCAACACCCATTCGCTCAAGACTCTCATCAACGGGCAAAAGACCTGGGACGACCTCACAAATGATGACTTCCATTACAGGATTGAGCAAAAAACCGTTGATACCAAACTTGGTATGGACATAACCACGCTGGCGCTGGACAAGCTGGTCGATGTAATTGTTCTGGTTGCGGGAGATTCAGACTTTGTTCCAGCAGCAAAACTGGCCAGGATGAAGGGCATCGACTTTGTGCTTGATCCCATGTGGGCCAATACCACTGGAAGCCTAAGCGAGCATGTGGACGGGCTGCGATCCTTTGATCTGGTGCGCATTATCCGCGACCTGACAGGTGCTGCCTTGGCCAAACAACCGGAATGGTGGGCGGAGCGGGGAGGTGCTGTTGCCCAGCAGGCGGATAATGTGGGAATCGCAATATCAGGGAATTTTGACGCAGTTCCGGGGCTAAGGGCAGCAGCCGAGATTGGCTAGAGCTATAGGCAAGTTGCCAATACGCAGCCAAAACGATGTGGCCAGATACAACAAAGCCCGCACAAGGCGGGCTTCGTTGATGCTTCGTTTGGTGGGCCGGGGGGATTTGAACCCCCGTCTAGTTCCCGTATTGCTTGGCTCACAGCATCGGAGCTGTCATTTTGCTGTCATTGTTCATTATGCTCTGTAGACGATATAGGAGATGGACAGGCGTATGGCGAGTAAAGACAAGAAGCAAAAAGTACAAACGCCACGGGAGGGGATGTGCGGGCTTCTAAATGTTCACGGAAAATTTGCCAAGTCCCATCTCATTCCCCGAGCTTTGACTGGAGCACAGACGCCAGGTGAGCGATTTATAGAAACGGGAAGGGGGACCAGGCCTATTCGTAGATTTACGAGTTGGTACGACCATCAGCTTGTCATAGCTGCGGGTGAAAAAATACTTTCAGAGATTGATGACGCTGGAATTGCCGAGCTGAGGAAGCATCGTCTAGTTTGGAGCGGCTGGGAAGGTAAAAAAAGACTTCATATCAAAGAGTTTATAGTTGCGCCAGATCCAACTTCAGGTGTCGGTATGCGTAGCATTAAGGGTGTAGATGCTCGCAGCCTCCGTCTTTTCTTTCTAAGCCTATTATGGCGCGCGCTAAAAACCAAGATAAAAGAGTTTGGTTATCTTCCAAATCTCGGAATCGACTTGGACCTACTCGGTCAGCATCTAATCAAGAAAGACTCCGGCGATCCAGCATATCTGCCGGTGGCAATTTTGCAGATTTCCACTATGGGCTTTACCCACAACCATTCACCAACCGTGCAGGAACTTGTCATCCCTGACGAAGACGGTAATGAAGCCGTTTATCAGTTTTATCGATTTTATATGCAGGGAGTTATTGCGCATATATATCCAATGGACTGTGCAAAGTTATACTCTAGCTCGACGCCCATGTTTGTTGGTGGCGATGAAAATCTAGTGGTTATCACTCATAAGTTTGAAAACTCCAGACAGCTTGCTGAGGCGACAGACTCAATAGTTGAAGCGGTTACGCTTTGGCCCCAAGCGAACCCTTAACGGCAGTCTGCTCCAGTAATTGATCCTTCCACATTGTTTCTGCGCGGGTGCCGGCCGCACTGTCTGCCGCCGGCATCCACCTGCCATAAACCCGAGCAATCATTGTCCAGTCCGTATGCCCCATCTGCTTGGCCACCCACATCGGATGCTCGCCGGCGGAAAGCATCATCGAGGCGTAGGTGTGCCTGGTCTGGTACGGCCGCCGGTATCGAACACCAGCCTTCTTCATCGCCGGCACCCACATCGTTTTCCTGATTGGCCCGTCGCCGGCCCAGCGCTCGAGTGTGCGAGGGTTCTGGAAGACTTCGGCGTCAGCCAAGAATGTGTGGAGCTTCTGGGCTTTTAGTGCTTCCAGGGCGGGTCTGAGTAGCTTCACGCTACGGCGCCCGGCGGTGGTTTTTGTGGTCTCGGCTTTACCGCGTGCGGCCTGGGTCATCGCCCGGCTAATCATCACTTCCTCGCGCAGCCAGTCGATATCGCCCCAGTCCAGCGCCACCAGTTCGCTGGTGCGCAGGCCAGTCCACAGCGCGAACTGCATCATATTGCGGGCCTGGCCGGAGAGGGCGCTCAGCACCTCTTGCTGCTCTTCGGGACTGAACGGGTCGACGTCATCCTCTTTCAGCGGCGCGGCTTTGCGGGAGTACGTCCAGCCGGCAAGAGGATTCAACTCAATCAACTCCTCCTCGGTCGCATCATTGAGCGCGGATCGTAGGCAGCTCTGGATATTGCTCAGGGTTTTGTTGCTCACCTTTAGGGTGTCGAGCCAGTCGCGTACCGCCTTTCGCTTCAGTTCGACCATCATCGTATCTCCCAAAGCGGGAATCAGGCGCAGCGTGACTAGCTTCCGGTAGCCATGAAAGGTGCTGCTTGCAATGTGCTTCTGCTTACCATCAAGCCACCTAGTCAGAAACCCGTTCACGGTTTCGCGGGAGGCCTCGGGCGCGAACTTCGCCGCCCGGGCAGATCCCGGGAACGTCACCGAGTAGTCGAAGGTGCCGATCGATATCGCATGCTCGATCGCCGCTTTGTGCTGCTCAGCCTTCTTCAAATTAGTGGCGGTGGGCTTGAGCGTGATCCGCTCGCGGCACCTGACGCCCCGATACATGAACGTGATTTCGACACTCGTATCGGAGACTGCCCGAACTCCCCTCCCGCCTCTACCCATGACTCATATCCTTCCACATCAATTAACGTCCTGCCATCCGGGGCCTTGATCCATATTTCTCCGAGTCGCCAGATCCCGTCGCGGATCTTTGAGCGAATCGCATCCTCGGTGTAGCCAGACTCGCTGGCGAATTTCCTGATGGTGACATAGCGCATATGTCGTCATTCCTGACCCTTCAGATTCATGATTGACCCCTGCGTGGAGGGCTCATCGATTTGCTGTTCCTCATGACTAGCATTGTTTGGTGCATCACTACGATCTCCTCGGAATATGTGGCTAGGTTAGCGAGGAAAAATCGGGTTGAGTTTCGTTTTCAAGCGCTAAAAGCGTCTGAAAAAATGTTGGCAAGATCCCTGCCAAGGGGCGATTTTTCATAAGTCTGTGTTCTCGGGTAGTGGGGTGAAACGTTGCTGGTCGGGCAACAAAAAATGGAGGTTCTTCTCCGTCGATTGAGATGAGTACAGTTAAATTCGATACATCTTTTGCTGCTCAAAAACGAGCCGATTCATTAGGCATAAAGGGATGGTGTACCCTTGAATACGGGCTATAAAAATATTGCCCGTATTTAGAACCATTACGCAGGGCATGCCACGGCGGAAGCGCAGACTTTTCCCAGGATAGTTGCGAAAAATAATTTCCCAGTAATCATCGTTGTAGTAAATGCCGAGGATTTCCGACCAGAGAGTTTTAACGTCGGCGCTAATTATTCCCTCCGAAGTCAGACATAAATTTCCCACCTGGTTCTCCTGTTCAGTAAGTACCGCGTAGATGCGGCCGTTGGGAGCGATTGGCGGGAAGTAGCGATTGTTGCCGAGATGGCGGAATTCCAATGTGTTTCTCCATATGTTTAAGGTCGCATACCACCCTATGTCAGCTCTGGAAAAACCCAAGATGGAGGTGCAGTTGGGATTTCTGAGCAATGGCGCAGTATCAGCTCATGAAGAACGAGCCGAGGTGCGACATGCGACACTCCATGGTTACTTGCCAATGCTGTGGAAACACGATGGTCCCAAGAACTAGTTACACACGTTGTTTCTGGGGATACACCCCTTCGTCGAACCACTGCCCCTTTTGTCTCAGTGAAAACTGGCATCAGGGCAACCCTGGGTTGGGAGCTCGCTTGTTTGCATTGCTTGGCCTAGCCCTAGGAATTCTGGCCTGCGTGTTGGTAGGGGCTTTCTTGTTTAAAGTGCAGTGGTGGTTGGGAATTGAGGGGCAATACCCATTACTGTCCATTGGTACCTGTGTAGTGTCGGTTTGCGCCGGGTATCTCTTCTACAACTGGTTTGTGGATTGTTGATTCCGCAGAGCTAAAGCGTTTGCGTGTATCAACGATTTCCGGAGCTGAACAGATGCTCGGTCGACTGCTGAGGCTAATTCGCCGGATATCAGCCTCGTGTCTGATTTCATTCTCGGGAGGCTGCCTGGAAGGCCGCTGGAGGCGTTTTTTCTGTGATGTGGCTGTTGGTGTATTATTTAGCGCTCCGCGAGCACTACAGCGCTTCTAGCGATATGACAACAGACCAAAGAGCTAGCAGATGAGTCGCTAGGAGGGGCCAATTGGTCACAGAGGCCCACAAGCGCTCCGAAGTGTCTGATCCTTATGCGAATCTACGCCCATCATTCCAGCCACCACAGCCGCGTGCTGTCTTCAAGACTCAGTCGGTATCATTTTTTTTGTCGAGGCGATCCGCAATTATGTAGGCCACTGCAGCAGCTATAGCAAGTGTGCCAAGCACCCCGACTACCGAGTAAAAAAGTAGCTCAATCGAGTTCATGGTGTTTTTCTCCTGACTGCAAATTTGCGGTGGAATCAGCTTCTCACTCTCAGTGTAAATCCCAAGGATTTAACCCTCTCCAATGCGCCCTCCCCGCAGTTCAGATCCGGATCTATCCCATTCACCCCTTACATCCGCTTCGCGACACGGTTTTCTCATAAACAGACTCACACCTCATAGCTTGCTTATGGGAGTCTGACCATTCACTTCCCATAGGGAAAAGCTAGTTTTTCTGTATCGAAGGTGAGCGTCGGAGGTGAGTGGCTGGAAGCCCCGGATTTAAAGGGCTCCAGCCATTCACCTCCGATGCTGGTAACGAGGATGGCCAAGGCGGTGAGTACCGGAGGTGAGCGTCGGAGGTGAGTGCCAGAGGTGAGTGGCTGGAAGCCCCGGATTTAAAGGGCTCCAGCCACTCACCTCCGATGCTGGTAACGAGGATGGCCAAGGTGGTGAGTACCGGAGGTGAGCGTCGGAGGTGAGTGCCGGAGGTGAGTGGCTGGAAGCCCCGGATTTAAAGGGCTCCAGCCACTCACCTCCGATGCTGGTAACGAGGATGGCCAAGGCGGTGAGTACCGGAGGTGAGCGTCGGAGGTGAGTGCCAGAGGTGAGTGGCTGGAAGCCCCGGATTTAAACGGCTCCAGCCATTCACCTCCTGACTTCGGTAAGGGGTGAATGGTCGAATGGGTATCCGGGCAGGCAAGCACCAAAATCCCAGGCAATAAGGACTCCAAACTATTTATGCGTAGAGACAACGATGTATGGATGGGCGCTGATTGGCGCTCGATTTGCCCATGGCCACTGGCCGCAGGATGATCGTTTTGACCAGTTATTGATGATCGCGACGGGCCGGAGTTGGCCGATTTCTGCCTGTCGCCACCGTCAGCTTTGGGTCGCCGCTCCCTTCGCCTGTGGCGACCGGCAGAGAGCTGCCAATATCAGCAGCTCAACACCAACGAAATCGTGCGCGATTCAGTCCACTTGGCTCTACCTTTTGGCGGGTTTGTAGTGGGTAGTTTTCCCTCTGTCAAAAGGGGCAGATAAAAATCAACACAGAAAAACCGTGACCAGTCCCTGAAGTTTTCTATTTAACATTTATCTCACCTTGCCCCTTAAGCAACTGACGAATTTTATAATCCCATCGGCCGTCATGAATAATTCTATCGTGCTCGTATTCACCATTTATGATTTCATCTTTACTCAAAGACGAGAGCTCTTCCCAGTCATGACCGAAGACATATGTAGCGTTATTTAGATGTATGCTTTCTAGGAAATATGCCTTTTTCTTGGCGAATCCATATACAAAATACCCTGAATAGCCGCCTCGACCAGTTGCCAAAAAATCCGGCTCATATTGAGAAAGGAGCCTCATACGATGCTCGATTACACCTTTTGCAGAAGGAGTTAATCGTTGAAGATGTGGCTCAACGTACCCTTTGGCTTCATTCCATGGATACTTACCTGGCGGCAGTACTTCCCACTGAAGCTGGCGAATAGGTACGTTGGCAATTTTGTGGTCTGCGATATCAAATATTTTGAAGTAACCAAAGCATTCGAGGAGTAGATTTGCCAAGTGCAAAACAGCACTTTCGCCATCTGTATCAAAATCAATTTCGCGAGTTGTGAGATACAACTCACCATCTATGTTTTTTAGGATAATTCGTTCAATTGGTGCATGGATAAAATCTATAGGGTAAACATCCATGATCCGATGCTGTACACCAGAGTGTTCTTGACCATGCCAGTCCTTCCAAGTCCGATATGTTGGTATTGCCTTTTTTATCATGGGGAGATCTCTTCTTTTAATCTCCTTCCCGCTTATATTGAAATCACTTACTTTCCCTGCGTTACTAGGGAGAGCTGCATCGCCATCTCGCCCAAGCTTATCCAAACCTAATTTACGAAGATTGTCGTCGGCTATATTTTTAGCATCGACAACAAAATATACTTTCCTTGCACCTCTAGCTTCTGCGTAAATACGGGCTACACTTTTTATAACCTTTGCTTCAATCATAACTAGTCCCTGTGTGATCTCTGAGGTAGAGTCATGACGCTATCACTAGGCTGCTAATAATATCAACGACTATCCTCATCTACGTATGAGTCGTTTTGCTTCAGCAGGGTATTTCGAAAAACTTTAAACCGATAACTACAGATGTAGCGGGATCGCTTTCGACCGTTTTTATGTTTTACGGCTATCCTGAATAACCGCCTTGATTTCGTAGACGCTGAGTGACTGCTTTTGGCCGATTGCGGTCATTCAAATTCCCCTCCTGATGGGCAATTGTGCCTCATTCCTCATTCCAGAGCTGACGACTCACCTTGAGCATGACTAGCATCAACCGATAGCTAATGCGGCGGCCGACACCCGTAACGATTTCAGCAAGAAGAACATGGGCACATTTAGCAAGTCGCCCATTGACGTACCGCGCGACCATGACAACTTCGACCCGAGAACTGTCGGGAAGCACCAGTCCCGCTGGACAGGGTTCAAGGGCCAGAGCCTTTCGCTGTAGGCCCGTGAAGCACACGCCTCACGCCGATTACGAGTATTACAGCGCTCCAGATTCGAGCTGCTACGCTTGTGATAATAGCCTTCGTCGCTTGCCATGATGCTGGCGCAAGGGTTGTTCGCAATGGCGATTTAGGCCCGCTGAACAATGAGTAACCTCATCCAGTAAACACTGAGCCTAAGTGCTGATCGAGCAGAAATCTCTGCGCCATTCCAGCGAGGAGAGAGGCTGATTCAGTACGCCTATAGCCAGGTGTAACTGCACTACAGCCAAGGGGCTTGCCGGTGAGGTGAAGAATGGGACTCTGCGATCTCGGGCAAGTACTGGTTTTTTTACCTGTGACTCTGTGGGCTGATGGAGCCGGCGCGAGAACCGGTCTGGCGCACAAGCGAGTTCGACTTCGTTGAGCAAAGGAGTGGAAATGTCTCCCAGCAAAGAAAAGTCTGCCAAAGGTACGACAAAAACAGCGAAAGCCACGGGGGACGAGCCAGCCTTTCGCTCGCGCAAAGAACGCCTGATCGCGGGTGAGCAATTACGCCAGAGCGTGCCACATTCGGTTCACTCGGTATGGAAACCACCGCGCAAGCACCGTGACCCTATCGATCTCCTTGAAGAGTCCAACCGGTATCGACTCCCCATTCTGGTGCCTGTGCGCTATGGGCGCATGTTGCGCAGTCCATTCACCTTTTTGCGCGGCTCTGCGGGGTTGATGGCTCATGACTTGGCCACTATCGCGAACACCGGCATTCGGGTACAGGCGTGCGGGGATTGCCACCTCTTGAACTTTGGACTGTTTGCGACGCCCGAACGTAATCTGATTTTTGACATTAACGATTTCGATGAAACGCTTCCTGCCCCTTGGGAATGGGATGTCAAACGTCTGGCAATCAGTTTTGCCGTGGCCGCACGGGATAACCGTCTCAGCGACAAGGACGCCCGGGCTGTCGCCGTCGAATGTGTTCGTGCTTACCGTGAGTGCCTGCGCAAATTTTCGAAGCTGAGTCCGCTGGAGGTCTGGTATGACCATTTGGATGCCCAAACGATCGTTGATATGGCCCCCAATGCCAAAGACAAAAAACGTCGGGAACAGGTGGTTGCAAAGGCAAAGATGCGGGTCGGCGATTACCTTTATCCCATGATCAGTAGCGTAGTCGCAGGTCGACGGCGCCTGATCGATCAGCCCCCCATACTGTTTCACCTTCATGAAAAAGCCCTTGAGCAGCGCGCTCAAATGGCGCTGCAAGATTATCGATTGTCGCTGCCCCATGAACGGCGTGTGCTCTTCGATCGTTACCGACTCGAAGACGTTGCCGTCAAGGCGGTCGGGATCGGCAGCGTCGGCACATATTGTTTTATCGGCCTGTTCTTTTCCGCGGAAAACCATCCTCTACTCCTGCAATTCAAGGAAGCCTGTCCCTCTGTACTGGCACCTTATGCGGGCAAGAGCGTCTACGAAAATCAAGGTCAGCGCGTCGTCACCGGGCAGCGGCTGATGCAGTCCTCCAGCGACATTTTTTTGGGCTGGACGCAAGGCAAAAAAGGCCGACATTTCTTCGTACGTCAGTTACGGGACATGAAAATGTCCGCGCCTATCGAAGGCGCATCGACCGCACAAATGACGTTGTACGCCGAGTTGTGCGGTCTTACCTTGGCCCGAGCCCATGCCAAATCCGGGGATGCGGCGCTCATTAGTGGCTATTTGGGCAAATCGGACTCCTTCGACCAGGCCATCGGCAAATTTGCCCTAACGTATGCGGATCAAAATGCGAAAGACCATGCGGCGCTGGTGGCCGCAGAGAAATCAGGGCGGATCAAAGCGCTGAGAGAAGAAGACTGATGAAGCCGATCCAGTGTGTTGCCTTTGCCAAGTGCGCTAAACGGTTTGGCCTGCTGCAACAGCACTATGCGTCATGAGGCAAAACATGGATCACGCACCTTCAGCGTCGAAGCTCAGGCACCTGCCAGGCCGAATCCGCTTGATAGTACTGATCGTCACCACCTGCTACGTCGTCGGGTGCGGGACGCTGGGGCCGACCTCGATTCAGCGTGACCGCACAGACTATGGCGGAGTGATTGCCACGACCTGGAAAGAACAGACACTGCTCAATATCGTCAAGTTGCGCTACGGAGACGCGCCGGTGTACCTGGAAGTCTCCTCGGTGATCAGCTCCAGCGCGATGCAGAGTCAGGTCAGCCTCGCTGCGGGCTGGTTTTCGGGATTTCCTAGCGACGGAAACAGCCAGCTCATAGGCGCATCAGGCGTGTACACAGATCGTCCGACGATCAGCTATACACCGCTCTCCGGGGAGAGGTTCTCCCGCTACCTGCTGCGGCCGTTATCCCCAGCGGCCGTATTCTCTCTTATTCAGGCAGGCTACCCGGTCGATCGCTTGCTGCAATTGACCACCCGAGCCGCCAATGGCGTCTACAACCGATCCGCATCGCCCGCGCGTTTTCGTGCTGCTGACCCGCGGTTCTATCAGTTGCTGGAGGCATTAAGGCGGATACAGCGTTCGGAATCGCTAGGAATACGAATTAATTCACGCACGAACGATGACAGCACGCTGCTCATGATTACGCGGGACGTTCCCGATGATGTCGAGAACGATCGCCATGCTGTACGAGAGATTCTTCGCTTGCGCCCCGATTCGAATGAACTGACGCTGACCTTCGGCATGGTATCCAGGAGCGATACCGAGATTGCCTTGCTGACGCGCTCCATGTCGGAAATATTCCTGGAACTCGCCTCGACCATCGAGGCCCCTCCCGTCCATGTGCAGGAGGGACGTGCCAACCCAGCGCCTGTCCTGCCTGAGCATGCCAGTCCATGGGACGATCCGCTGGTGCGCATCCATTCGAGTGCGGAACGACCCGCCGATGCGTATGCAGCCGTTCACTATCGCGACTATTGGTTCTGGATTGACGACCGCGATATGAAATCCAAATCGGAGTTTTTGTTCATTCTCGTGCTGTTCTCTCTTGCCGAAACGGGCGTGTCACCGCAGGCGCCTGTGATCACCGTGCCTGCGAACTGAATCGCCCCTGATTCCATAGACACTCTGATCGTCCTCTTCTGGCCGTTTTCTGCCTGTCACGCCCGACCGGTTGGAATCGTTTTTTCCCTGTCAAAGTTGTTGCCTAGGTCTTGGAAAGGCGCGTCAGTGGGAAAGTGAAGTAAGAGGTATTTCTTTCAATACGTCGCCATTCCTGGTTGGAATTGCTACTGACAAATACAGAATTCAGGTAGTCCTCAGTTTCTCCAATCGCTGTCATCGGCTGCGTATCAGTCCGAGTGCGGGTAATCGGCCTTGTTCTGTCGTTGATTTTTAGGGTATGCCTATCCAGATACGGGCAGATTTTGCCTTTTTCAGCCTTTTCGCTTGATAAGTAACACCCAAAGTGAAACAGTGTTATGAGAACACCCTAACTGATACAGGCACCCATCATGTTCATCCGCGCATACCTCCGAGCATCGACCGAAGAGCAGGACGCCGGCCGCGCCCGCGAATCACTCGAGCAGTTCGCCGCCGATCACGACAAGACGATTGCCAGTGTGTACCTGGAGAATGCCAGCGGTGCGACCGCAGACCGGCCTGAACTGTTGCGTCTGCTCAAAGATGCGCGCAAGGGTGACGTACTGCTGGTGGAGTCGATCGACCGCCTCTCACGCCTTCCTGTAGAGGACTGGCAGAAGCTCAAGGCTGCGATTGATTCCAAGGGGCTGCGCATCGTCGCGCTCGACTTGCCAACGAGTCACCAGGGAATGCAGGACACCAAGGGCGACGAGTTCACCGGCAGAATGCTGGGGGCGATCAACTCAATGCTGGTGGAAATGATGGCCGCCATTGCGCGTAAGGATTACGAGCAGCGCCGCGAGCGTCAGGCCCAAGGCATCGAGAAAGCCAAGGCCGCCGGCAAGTACCAGGGGCGCCCGGTTGACGCCGATCTGCACAAACGAGTTAAGGAGTTGCTTGGCGCAGGCTTGGGAATCCGCGCAACAGCACGACACGCTGACTGCTCCACCACCACAGTGCTTCGAATCAAAGATTCATCGTCACGCTGAACACTCCCGTTGCTCTTGGCCAAGTTTGACCATCGCCATCAAAGTGCTAGCGTCAAGGTTTCCGCGTGAAGTGAACGCAGAAACGGGCAGCATAGATCTGCCCTGCCATGGATCGAATAAGGAAAACTATCATGGGTCTTGATTACAGGAATATTGACGCACGCTCACGTGAGCATATGGTTCAAGAAATTGAAGCAGACATTCGCGCGGATAAGCTTTTTTCTGGCAAGCGTCTAACTGAAGAGGGAGTAAAAGCCTGGCCCGAACTGTTGAAAGAGGCAGCAGCCAATCATTCGGATGACTGGCTAGCCGATCAGATAAGAGCTCGTCGACTGATAAAAACCCAAGAGCAAAAAGCCAAGCCAAAAGGTGGGTTCACGCTAGCGCAAGTCCCACATAACGCCCCAGAAACCCTCGCAGAGGGCGAATTCAACCGTTACTTCGTCCGCGGCCTATGCCTTAAAGCCATCGAAGAACAAATCCCTGAACTGGTAGCGTATCGTGCGCGACACTCAGCGGCACCTCGTCCAGAGTCAGAAGCGGTCATAGGAAGAAGGTTCGCCCCTGAGCAGTTACTCGAAGATCTCCGTAACTCCCCAGGCGTAGAGCCGGCATTGGGCGTTCCTCCGGGACCTAACTCTGGACTGTCTGTGAAAATCCCATAGTTGGCGATTCGATAGCCGACACAAAAAAGCCCCGCCAAGTTCAGCCTGAGCGGGGCTTTTTCATCTGCGCTTGCTGTCACCCTGCTGTCACGAGTATTTCATGCTGTTAGGGATTTTCCAGAAAGCGCCTTGTTTTATTGGTGTCCCAGGGCAGGTTCGAACTGCCAACCTTCCCCTTAGGAGGGGCGAATTAATTTCGTAGGAGCACCCGAATTGCGGTTTCTGGTCGGCTGTTGCCCCTCACCAGCGGCAACAGTTGATCCAATATAGATCGGCGGCCGCTAGTAGGAGTCGGGCAACTCCAGCACAAACAAATGCTGACATGGCCTGATACGCCCGCTTTTCCTGTTGGCTGATCTACTTCTCTCGGCTATGCGGAGCCGTTGCGGCTCCACTGCTGCTACCGCGTCTTCAGGGCGCAATCTGTCGCAGTTATCTCCCTTGGTTGCATCGTGAACACCGTCAGGAGCGCCTTACCAGGTGAGCGCGCTGCTAGATGTTTCACACTACGACATTGTTCGATTGTTCGATTGTTCGATTGTTCTGCCTCGGCCTTGGTAGCTATGTGCTTGCCGACGGCGGCTTACTTACCGACAAAGTACATGGCCTTCCCTTGGTTGAGTATTGCTGCTGGTTTAGCGTTCTTTCGCAGCTGTTGGCCAGGATGGTAGATGTAAAACCATTCAGGGAGGTTTTGCGACATGAGCTGCATGGCTTCGGCCGGTGTTAGATCGTTCTTGCTCCCGTCCACCGTGAACCGATTGTTCAGAATGAAGATCGGCCCGTAAGCGCTTTTCGCCTTCACGAATTCGGGTGGGGAGGCGTTAGTTGCAGTAAACGGAGTGGGGCGGTCTGCAAGAAACGCCGCCGGGTTCGGATAGGCACGAGAGTGATTACTTGGGTACATCCCGACTTGCAAAGCCAGAGAGGATCGAGCCTTCGGGAACGATTTTTTCCTTGCGTCCTCCATGGTTTTCAGCACAAGCGTGGATGCTTCCTCGGGTGAGTGTGCGAGTTCGCTGGGCACCCATGCGGCGGTCTGGTAAGTCCGTGCTGGATCGCTTGAACCGCCTAGTAGCATCAGGCCAATTCCAACCCCAGAAGCCACGCCACTGCTGAGTCCGGCAGGAGGGGCAACAAAGTTAACACCTGCCAAAGCTGCGTCTGCAGCTACACCACCAGAGGGTGCCGCTGTCATACCTCCTGGTGCTTTAGCAATCAGATCAAGCGGAACGTCACGCTGACCAGAAATCCCCATGGCGGTCAGGATGTTCATGGCATCAGACCATTTCTCTTTCGGTACATCTTTGGGATCGGGAAGCTGCACAGTGTTTTCCTGCGTTGCCCCTGCGCAGCCAACCAGTACCGCTATTGTCGCTGTAAGGATGGTCATGCGAATCGTTGTTTGTTTTTGCATCGTGAACTCCTTGTCTTGATGGCTATAGGCTACCAGTGTTGCTTGGTAACCCAAACAACACTGGTCCAAAGCAGGTAATGTCTTGCGATCCTTTTCTTGAACTGAATAAGCGGAGAGGGCAGCTATTCCCACCCAAGAAGAGCGCCCACTGAACGGCTTTTCTTGGTTGGGGGGCTTTATCTCGGTAATGGCTGGATTTTCCAAGCAGACCGTCCACCACTTACCGATTTCCATGAATAGGAAAAGAGAGGTACCTACAAAACCTACAAAACTGGCTTTCGTAGGTTTTGTAGGCGAGATCGCAGGCCTTTTTGAGTAAATCGGTCGGGTCGAGCCTACGTTCTCCGCCAAACATATCGTGTTGACGGACGTCCTCCTTTCTCGCCGGCAACCTCGTAACCAACAATGAAGTCGTGTTCCAGCAGAATTGCGAGTGCATTGTTTACAGCGTCCTGGGAGCCCAATCCCGTCCAGTTCTTCTGGCGTACCTCCCGTGGGGTAAACGGCTCGGGCAATTTCCGCTGTCGCTCCAAGATCAACCGTGCCCCCAGTAGCGGAGCGTTGATTGCAACGCCGTAAAACCTCTCGGCGTGGCTCATAAGGTAATCCGCCCACTTGACCGCTCGTGTGGTTGCAGCGCTACGTACCTCCTGCATTCCTCCGTCGATTAGCTCAAACAGAAGGGCCAATCCAGCAATGGTTTGCGGCATTTTCATGTAGTGAGATTGCAATGCTGGATGCAAATCTCCACATCTGATTTGCTGCATGTGACGGGAATACCACGCATTAAATATCTCCTGCGCCTCAGTGCTGAATCTGAGTTCGGAGCGAGGTGCATCGGGGAGTTGGTCTAGCTTTTCGATAACCCTCTCTGCTCGCTCAGCAGCGGCTTTATTGGGCATTCGGTCCACGAGTCGCCATTCACGAGCATCGTCGGGATATACGGCGAGTTGCATGCGTTGAATCAGACCATCATCCATTTCACCGTTGATTGCTGCACGTACAAGGGATTCTATTCGGGATGGTTGAATACATCCTATCAACGATAAGCAGCATGACTCGATGAAAATGGTGCCGCGACCGATTCGGTCGTAGGTGAACGATCCATTTCCATCAAAGCACTCCAGGTAGAAGGCTCTGGCTACGGAGCCTTCCTCACTCTGTATTGTCGCCAACCAACCACCGAGCTCGTCACGCGCGAGCAACAGTCCATTGGGGTTCTCGTTGAGCAGCTCTCCAAGCTTCTCAACGGAAGAGTCGTTGACAATGTATCTGCGCGGGACCGGAGCCTGTGGGTCACTGGAAAATCTGTTCAACTCAGCGAGTGCTGCACTTTTGTCTCCGTTGTTGAGAAGTTTTTTTGCTTTCTCTCTGGCGCTCTTGCGCTCCATCTCAAGCAGTTCGCAGTTTGCATTGTGGTCGGCTTCAGCCTGACAGTGCTTTGTTCGCTCCTTTGATTCCAGTGCTTCCAAAGGACGTAAAGCTCGTTTTAACGCGGGGGACTTCATCGCTGATGGGCGACCAATGATGACGCCCCACTGGTTGGGAATCACAGTCCAGTCATCATGTTGCTTCGGGTGGATGGAAAACTTGCGACCGACCACGGCGCTGATAGCAACCAGCAGCGCCACTCCAACAAAATCTGGCGGACACTGGGTGCGTTCAGCTATATCGCGAACGTGCTCGCACAGGTCCATTGGCAGGAGTTCATCGCGCCAAGGCATGACCTTCGGAAGACCGTTTGGGAGTGGGATTGGAACAATGCTCGGGTTCAAAAACAAGGAAAGCGCAGGATCAGGCATCTCCACTGTAAAAGCAGGGAGCCGCTCGTATTTGGTCATTGCTCATCCCGCCTTACGATGTCGAGTGCATCTCCATCTCGCTCGAGAATTTTTTTCTCCAGCCAGGCTTCCACCTCCGCGACGACAAAATATATTGCAGCCTGTTTGCTCTGCCCGAATTTGATTGGGCGGGGGAAGCTGAGATCTGATTCGCGCATTTTCTCTAAGCCGGAGCGGCTTTTGTCAAAGCAACGCTGCAGGGTGGCATGGCTGATCAGATACTTTTTGTGGGTATATGTCGGCATGTATGGGTCTCTGTGAGTAAGCCGACACCCATTTAATACGCCCTCCCGGTAGCTGGGGTGCGATTTCACAACACAAAAACGACTGAAAACATTCGTGAGGACGTGAGGCGGAGAATGGTTCGCAGGGTAGGTATAGAGGCTGTCATTAAGCTGGCATAACCGAGCCAAAACCACCCATTCAGGCACAAAAAAGGCACTTGCGATAATCGCCAAGTGCCTGATTTGTAACGCTTATTTGGTGGAGCCGGGGGGATTTGAACCCCCGTCCGCCAGTACTCCGCTGTCGGTACTACATGCGTAGCCGTGTCTATTAAGTTAACCCTCAGCGACCCGACGGGCAGGGTGCTTTGGGCGAGTTGTGTGAGTTTTAGCCGCTTCGTCCACAACGTACTGCACGGCGATTCTGTTCTATATGACAATCACTTTGGGTTTACAGACATCCCCTGATGATTGCTGGCACCGAAGTGACCAGGAGGGAAGGGCTAAGGCTGCTTACGCAGCGAGAGCGTATTCCCCGTAGGTTTCGTCATTGGCAACTATAAGTAGTTGCAACAGTGGATTTACGAGTTCTGTTACCAACTCGGCATGCACCTAGAGTTTCGCAACCGGCGTCGAATCCTAAACGGCCCCGAACCTGCTGTGTGTAACCAGCAGGTAGGCACAGTGTACGCCAATGCGCGCGGCGAGTCGACCTTCTGTCCGTGCTTGCGTGTCAGGGCCAACGCTGGATTGGCTCTGGGCCGGCCCTATTGGCTATTGGTGTGGCTTTGAATCTCCTGGAGCGCCTGCTGCGTCAGGGAAACACACTCTTTGTCATTCTTTGCTTCGTGGGCGGCTTTGGCTCGCTCGGTTTTGGTGATGGCCTCACCTTTGGTGGCGGCGTCCAGCGTGGCAGCGCTGGCCAGCTTGCTATTGACTGCCTGGAGGTTCATTACGCACTGATCGCTCTCGTTTGAAGCGTACGCGGGGGAGGCCAGCAGTGTTGCAGTGATGAGCAGTCCAGCCAGGGCGGAACGCTTCATGGGTATCTCCTAAAACGAATGGGCAGTGGGCCACGCTCATTGGGGCCTAATAAATGGACTGTGACGGCGCGCAAGGGTTCTGTTTTGCTTACGATGGAGTGAGAGATTTTTCCGGGACGCGGATACGAAAAAGGGGCAAAACGCCCCTTTTTTCGTTCCGCGGTGTCAGACCGCTCTGGCCTGGGTGACCCGGTCCACGAGGTAGACCAGCCCGTGATAATCGATCCCGCCGTGCCGAGTCAGACCAATTTCACAGGTGCGACTGGTGGAAATGCCTTCGCTGCAATGCTGTACCGCATCCTTCAAGCTGCGCAGCGAATGAGCATTCAACTCGGGTGTGGTGAAGCCTTTGTCGCCGGCAAAACCACAGCAGTGAATACCCTCGGGGATAACCACGTTGTTGCTGCAACGGCGGGCCAGATCGATCAGCGCCTGGCTTTCCCCGAGGTGCTGGGTACTGCAGGTGACATGTACCGCGATCGGTTCTTCCTGAGGCGTGAAGTCGAGTTTGTCCATCAAGTGGGTGCGGATAAACCGTACCGGGTCGTACAGGTCCAGCCGCACATCACCGAGGTCTTGTACCAGACGCAAGGTGCAGGGGCTGGTGTCGCAGTAGATCGGATCGAGCCCGCCGCGGCTGGCGTGCAGCAGTGCGCCGATCAGCTCCTGGCGCTTGTGTTCGGCCTGTTCCGCGTAGCCCTTGGAGGCGAACGGCTGACCACAGCACAGGCTGTCCTGATTGTCCGGGAACACCACTTGGTAACCGGCCTTTTCCAGCAGGCCACGGGTCTTGTCATAGAGCGGCATCTGCTCCTTGTCGCCCGCCGCGGGCCCCATGACCCGCGATACACAGGCCGCCAGATAGACCACCCGCGGCCGTTGATCTGTCACCGCCGGACTGAAGCGAATCGCCCGTTCCGGTTGCGGCATGGCGTTGGTCCATTGCGGGACTTTGCCTTTGGACAGTCTGGTCACTGCAGCAGAAATCTTCGCCAGCCGCGGCGCACCCAGCAACATGCGCGCCCCGTTGGCGGCGTGCAGGGTGAAGCGCGCGCCTTGCAGTGCGGTTTCAAAGTGCGTGCCCAGCCAGTCAGCGGTTTTTGTGTGGGTGGCGGTGCGGCTGCGCAGCTTCTTCACCAGTTCGCCGGTGTTGATGCCCACCGGGCAACGTTGCGCGCACAGACCGGTGGCGGCGCAGGTGTCGAGGCCCTGATATTGGTAGGCCTCTTCCAGCTCCGAGGTGTCGATGCCGGCGCGTTTTTTCGCCTGGATATCGCGCCAGATCACGATGCGTTGGCGCGGGCTCAGGGTCAGGCCTTTCGACGGGCAGACCGGTTCACAGAAGCCGCACTCGATGCACTTATCCACAATCTCGTCGGCGGCGGGCAGCGGCTTGAGGTGCTTGAGGTGGATTTGCGGGTCTTCGCTGAGGACCACGTCCGGATTGAGAATTGCGTTCGGATCGAGCAGTCGCTTGATTGCCCACATAAGCTGGTAAGCGTCGCTGCCCCATTCCAGCTCGACGAAGGGCGCCATGTTGCGCCCGGTGCCGTGTTCGGCTTTCAGCGAACCGCCAAACTCTACAGCCACCAGTTGCGCGACGTCGTCCATGAAGGCCTGGTAGCGCGCGACTTCCTCCGCGCTGTTGAAGCCCTGGGTGAAGACGAAGTGCAGATTGCCTTCCAGGGCATGGCCGAACAGGATCGCTTCGTCATAGTGATGCTTGTCGAACAGTTCGATCAGCCGGTTCACGCCGATGGCCAGTTGTTCCACCGGAAAGGTCACGTCTTCGATGATCACCGTGGTGCCGGTTTTGCGCACTGCGCCGACGGCGGGGAAGGTGTCTTTGCGGATCGCCCAGAGTTTGGCGTTTTCCACCGGGTCTTCGGTGAAGTCGACCTGCTTCTCCACGGGAAACGAGACCAGCGAAGTCATGATCTGCGCCAGTTGTTCCTGCAGCAGCGTTGAAGTGGCGGCGCGGGACTCGATCAACAAGGCGCAGGCGTTGGCCGACAGTTGCTGAACGAACGCCGGCATCCCCGGTTTGTCCTGTACCGAGCGCAGGCTGCGGCGGTCGAGTAGTTCGACGGCCGAGACCGGTTGGCTTTTCAGGACGGTGACGGCGTTGCAGCAGGTTTCGACATCAGGAAAGACGATCAGCGCCGAGGCTTTGTTCGGATGATCGATCACGGTGTCGTAGGTCACCGCGCTGATAAAGCCGAGCGTGCCTTCGGAGCCCACCAACAGGTGGCTGAGAATATCCAGCGGCTCGTCGAAATCCACCAAGGCATTGAGCGACAGGCCAGTGGTATTTTTCAGGCGATATTTGTGGCGGATTTTCGCGGCCAGTTCGGTGTTGGCGCGAGTCTCGCGGCTGAGGGTTGCCAGTCGTTCCAGCAGGTCCGCATGACTGTCACGGAAGGCAGCGACGCTCGCCGCGTCCTCGGTATCGAGACGACTGCCATCAGCCAGTACCAGACGAATGCCAGCGAGGGTGTGATAGGTGTTTTGCGCCGTGCCGCAGCACATGCCGCTGGCGTTGTTGGCGACGATGCCGCCGATTTTGCAGGCATTGATCGAGGCCGGGTCCGGGCCGATCTTGCGTCCGAACGGCGCGAGCCAGGCATTCGCCTGAGCACCGATGACACCCGGTTGCAGGCGGATCTGCGTGCCCTGGCCGCGAATCTCTTTGCCGCCCCAGCTATCGCCTAGGACGATCAGCACCGAGTCGCTGATGGCCTGCCCTGAGAGACTGGTGCCCGCCGCGCGGAAAGTCACCGGAACCCGGTCGCGTTGCGCCAGTTTCAGCAGGGCGACCACTTCGTCTTCGGACTCGACGCGAATCACCAGTTTGGGAATCAAGCGATAGAAGCTGGCGTCGGTGCCGAATGCGAGGGTCGAGAGCGGATCATCGAAACGCCGATCCTGGGGAATCAGTTGTTGTGCATCGCGCAGAAAAGCGGCCGGTAGACTCATTGGTCCTCCAGGATCAATACAACCAGGTCTTTCGGACCGTGAGCACCGTAAGCCAGGACTTGTTCGATGTCGGCAGTCTTCGACGGGCCGGACACCAGCAAAGCGTTGGTCGGCATGCCTTGGGCCCACTCGAACTGCATCTGCACCTGATAGAAATTGTCATGGATTTCGCTGGCCTTGAGCAGCGCGAAATGCACCGGCGGCACCAGGCTCATCAAGCGTGGCTCTTCGCGGGTCGGCCAGATGATCAGGCTGCCGGTGGCGGCAATGGCCCCGAGGGTGGTGGTAAGGCTGGCCGGGGTGTCGTTGAACAGCTCGGCTTTCCATTCTTCCACGGGGCGGTCGTAGGCTTTGAGTGTTGGCAGCGTCGGATGTTGCGCCCAGTGCTCGGTCACGCGCTGGCCGTGTGGCGTTGTCGGCGCGATCAACAGGCTTGGCAGCTGGCGGTCATGCAACAGTTGCGCGAGCAGCGCGGGCCACGCCTGTTCGGACGTCAGGTGGATTTCGGTGTGGACCGCTTCCATCTGTTTGCACAGTTGGGCGATGCGCTGCTGCGGTGGATAAGTCCAGGACTCGGTCACCAGTGCTTCGTCGAAGTTGTCGGCCACAGGCGTAGTGCCGGCCAGACTTTTGCGCAGCTTGTTGAGGATGTTCTGCTTGGCGCTCATCAACGATCTCCCTGTTTGGCCAGGTGCTCGCGGGCCATGTCGTGCAGTGAACGGGCGGCAGGTTTCGGCGCGCTGTGGTTTTGCGTCCAGGGGCCGACGTTGCTCGGAGTCAGGGCGCGCAGGCGGGTGGCGCAGAACACGAACAGCCGATACAAGGTTGGCGAGGCGTTCAGCCGGGCCCAGGCGTTCCAGATGAAACGCTCTTTGCGCGAGTACTTGCTGCCCTGGCCGCGCATCACTGGATGAGGGCTGTCCGGGGCTTTGACGTTTTCTTCGCGCAGGCGGCGCAGCAACGCCGGGATCGGAATTTTCACCGGACAGACTTCACCGCAGGCACCGCACAGCGATGAGGCGCTCGGATGATCCGGGACTTTTGCCAGACCGACCATGTGTGGGGTAATGATTTTGCCGATCGGGCCGGGGTAAACCTCGCCATAGGCATGGCCGCCGATGCGGGTGTAAACCGGGCAATGGTTCATGCAGGCGCCGCAGCGGATGCAGTTCAGGGTCTGGCGCAGTTCACTGTCGGCAAAGGCCTGGCTGCGACCGTTGTCCAGCAGCACCAGATGCACTGCTTGCGGACCGTCGAGTTCATGTTCCTTGCGCGGGCCGGAGATCATGTTGACGTAGGTGGTGATCGGCTGGCCGAGGGCTGAGCGGGTCAGCAGCGAAAGCAGGGGAACCACGTCGCGCAGGTTCTCGACGACTTTCTCGATCCCGGTGACGGCAATGTGCACCGGTGGCACGGTGGTGGACATGCGGCCGTTGCCTTCGTTTTCCACCAGCAGCAAGGTGCCGGTTTCGGCCACGGCGAAGTTGACGCCGGAGACGCCGATGTCCGCTTCGAAGAATTTCTGCCGCAGGACCTTGCGACCGATCTGAATGAGTTGGTCTACGTCCTTGGTGTACTCCACGCCAAGTTTGTCGTGGAACAAGGACGCGACCTGACCGGCATTCTTGTGGATCGCCGGCATAATGATGTGTGAAGGCTTCTCGTGATCGAGCTGGACGATAAATTCGCCCATGTCCGACTCCAGGCATTCAATGCCTTGAGCTTCGAGGACATGGTTCATCTCCATCTCTTCGCTGACCATCGATTTGCCCTTGATCACTTGCCGCGCCTCGTGAGCCCGGATGATCGAGAGGACGATGCCATTGGCCTCGTCCACCGTTTCCGCCCAGTGCACTGTCACACCGTTGCGGGTCAGGTTCTGTTCAAGCTGCTCGAGCAGGTCGGGCAGCTTTGATAACGCACGAGCGCGGACTGCATTGCCGAGCGATCGTAAATGTTCTCTTTCGTGAGCATCGCTGAACGACGCCGCACGTTTGCTCATCAGTGAATCCATCGCGCTGCGAAAGTTGTTTCGCAGTTGCGTGTCGGCCAAAGCCTTGTGAGCCCGGGCGCGAAAATCTTCCTGCACTTCTACGTGCTCTTGGTGAACAGGAATCAGCTCCGGCGTGCTCATTTCGCACCTCCGGTACGCTGCCAGAGGAAGCTGGCCAGATGTTGGCCGCGTAACGCTTCTTGCTGTTTTTCCAGCGAGCCATTGATGTTCATCAAACAGCCGCAGTCGGCACTCAGTACCTGGTGCGCGCCGGATTCCTTCAGCGCACGGGTCTTGTCGGCGACCATCGCACCGGAGATGTCCGGCATTCGGACGCTGAAAGTCCCGCCAAAGCCACAGCATTCACTTTCGTGGCTGTGTTCTACCCGTTTCACGTTGCTCAGCTGTGAGAGCAACTCACGCCCATGCAAATGGGTGTTCATTTCCCGCCGCGCCGAGCACGAGGTGTGCAGCGCCACTTTGACCGGTGCGCCGCTGTCCTTGAGCTGTACCTTGCAGACAAACAGCAGGAACTCGGCCAGCTCAAAGGTCCGCGCAGCCAAGGCTTGAACCTGTTTCAACGTATCCGGCTCGTCCTTGAACAAGTCGGCGTAGTGTTCGCGCAGCATCCCGGCGCATGAACCGGACGGCACCACCACCGGATAATCCCCGGCGAACAGCGCCAGTTGCGAGCGTGCCACCTGCCGCGCTTGCTCGGTGTAACCCGAGGTATAGGCCGGTTGCCCGCAGCAGCTTTGCCCTTGCGGGTACTCGACCCGAATGCCTTCGCGTTCGAGCAGGTGAATCGCGTCCATCCCGGCTTCTGGGTAGAACAAGTCGACCACGCACGTACCGAACAGATAGACCCTTTGCGGTTTCTCGCTCGGGTATTGGCGCGGTTCGGGCAGTGGCGGTGCGACGCGGGTCGCGTTGGGCACCGCGTTGTAAAAAAGCTCGCTCATCAGGCGTGTCTCCGGGTGGTCCCGGTTATCCGTCTGGTGCAGCCACTGAAATATAGAACCTGAAGCTTTCAGCAGCCTTGCAGACCGGGTTGTGAATAGCTGACGCCGAAGTCATGGTCCGGCGTCGGTTTTTACCGTAACGCGGGTGGTTCTTAATGCACCAGCATGCCGGTGAACCAGTAGGCCTGAGCCAGGGTGATCAGGCCGACGATGGTGGCAAAGAATAGGCTGTGCTTGAGAGTGAAGCGGAATAGATCGGATTCCTTGCCCACCAGACCGGTCGCGGCGCAGGCCACGGCGATCGATTGCGGCGAAATCATCTTGCCGGTCACGCCACCGCTGGTGTTCGCCGCCACCAGCAAGACATCGCTGACGCCGATCTGGTGTGCGGTAGTCGCTTGCAGCGAACTGAACAGCGCGTTGGATGAGGTATCGGAACCGGTCAGGAACACCCCCAGCCAACCGAGGAACGGCGAGAAGAACGGGAACGCCGCGCCTGTACCTGCCAGCACCAGGGCCATGGTCGAAGACATGCCCGAGTAGTTGGTGACGAAGGCGAAGGCCAGCACCATGCCAATGGACAAGATCGGCCAGCGCAGTTCGTAAAAGGTCTCTTTTAAAGTGGTCAGACCAGTTTTTAAGTTGATCTTCAGCACCAGCATCGAGATCAGCGCGGAGAAGAAAATCGCCGTGCCGGTCGCGGAAACCGGATCGAGTTTGAACACCGCCGGCATCGCCGTCGGGGCCGTCACGATCGGTGCGATCTTGATCACCATTTGATCCAGGTGCGGGATAGCGAAGTTGAATACCCAGCTATACATCGAGCCACCTGCAGCGAACATGGCCTTGAACGGTTTCAGCGTCCAGATCGTGACCAGCACGGTGAGGATCAGGAACGGCGACCAGGCTTTGAAAATTTCCCCCAGGCTGTAAGGCGAAGCCACGGTGGTGCGCTTCTGGCCGAAACCACCGACGCTGGCCACCACGGAAGCCGAGACGGCGCCGACGATGTGTGCGCCTGCGGCGCGTTTTGGCTGCCAGACTTTCAGGAATAGCGTCAGAGAAATCAGGCTGGCCAGCGCCGAGGTGATGTCCGGCAGCTCCGGGCCAATGAAGTTCGAAGTGAAGTATTGGGTGACGGCAAAGCTCAAACCGGCCACCAGTGCCGCCGGCCAGGTTTCCCGAACGCCGCGCAGGCCATCCATCATGAACACCAGCCAGAACGGCACGAACACTGACAACAGTGGCAGTTGGCGCCCGGCCATGGCGCCGATCTTGAACGCGTCGATGCCGGTGACTTGCCCGGCGACGATGATCGGAATCCCCAATGCGCCGAATGCGACGGGCGCAGTGTTGGCGATCAGACACAGGCCGGCAGCATACAGCGGGTTGAAGCCCAGGCCGACCAACAGTGCAGCGGTAATCGCTACCGGAGCGCCGAAGCCGGCGGCACCTTCCAGGAAGGCGCCGAAGCAGAAGCCGATCAGCAGCACTTGCAGGCGTTGGTCGTCGGTAATCGACAGCACTGAGCTGCGGATGACTTCGAACTGGCCGCTTTTGACCGTCAGTTTGTAGAGGAACACCGCTGCCACGATGATCCACGCAATCGGCCACAGGCCGTAGGCGAAGCCATACCCGGCCGCTGCGAAGGCCATATCGACCGGCATCTGGAACGCGAAGATTGCCACGGCAATGGACAACGCCAGGGTAATGCTGCCGGCGATGTGTCCTTTGAGACGGAACACGGCCAAGGCCAGGAAGAAAAATACGATGGGGATGACGGCCGCGAGCGCGGACAAGCCGAGACTGCCGAGCGGGCTGTAGAGCTGTTGCCAGGTTTGCATATGGGGTGGCCCCTAATTGTTGTTGGTCAGGCACTGGTCAGCGTTCTTGGTTAATTGGTAATACCAATTTACAATCGCTGTGGGCTAGGTTAAAAGCCTTATGTGTGACGTGTCAATTTGTCGCCCTCAGACTTTTGTCGAATGCGCTGCGCAAATGTCTTCTGATCGGGTCAATCAAACGCTGTCTGGTAGGTGCTGGCGTGGCGCCAATAGGCCAGAATAGAGAGCCCGGCGAGCCGTCGGGATCGTGGAGAATGAGTTATGGGGTTTGATCAGATTCGTCAGCGCCGTTTGTCTGACGATATTGTCGAGCAGCTCGAGGGGATGATCCTCGAGGGCACGCTGAAGTCTGGCGAGCGGCTTCCGGCCGAGCGAGCGCTGGCCGAACAATTTGGTGTGTCCCGTCCTTCATTGCGCGAGGCGATCCAGAAGCTGGCGGCCAAAGGGCTGCTGGTCAGTCGTCAGGGCGGGGGGAATTATGTGGTGGAATCCCTGGGTTCGACCTTCAGCGATCCGCTGCTTCATCTGTTGGAAAGCAACCCCGAAGCGCAACGCGATCTGCTTGAGTTTCGACATACCCTCGAAGCGTCCTGTGCTTATTACGCGGCATTGCGGGCGACCGAAGTCGATCGCGAGCGGTTGACCGCAGCGTTTGACGAGTTGCAGGACTGCTATTCGCGCTCAGGTGAAGTGAGCCGGCTGGAGGAGGGCGCGGCGGATGCGAAATTCCACCTGGCGATTGCCGAGGCCAGCCATAACGCGGTGTTGCTGCACACCATTCGCGGCCTGTTCGATTTGCTCAAGCGTAACGTGGTGACCAACATTGGAGGCATGTACAAGCAGCGCAGCGAAACCCGCGACATGCTGATCAGTCAGCATCGGGAATTGTATCTGGCGATTATCGAAGGGCGGGCGGAGCAGGCGCGGGAAGTCTCCAGTCGACACATTCTATATGTGCAGGAAGTGCTGGAAGAGGTGCGTCAGGAAGTGCAGCGCATGGCCCGGGCGGAGCGGCGCAAGGGGATGTAGAGCGGGAGTGGAGTTTACTGTGGCGAGGGAGCTTGCTCCCGCTGGGGCGCGAAGCGGCCCCAAGACCAGTCAACGCGATTCTTCAGGCAGAATGCATCCACAGGTTTTTACGACTACTACGTAGCCGAGCGGGAGCAAGCTCCCTCGCCACAAAAGCTCGCTCATTCAGCAGGCAAGAAGAACTAGTCTTCCTTGCCCTTGCTGCGCACCGCACGCTGCAATTCACGATCGGAATCGCGTTCGCGTTCGGTATGACGCTTGTCGTATTCCTTCTTGCCCTTGCCCAGAGCGATCTCGCACTTGATCAAGTGCTTGCTCCAGTAGAGCGCCAGGCAGACGCAGGCGTAACCCTTCTGCTGCACGGCGGCAAACAGCTTTTCCAGCTCTCGCTGGTTGAGCAGCAGTTTGCGACTGCGCGTGGGGTCGGCGATGACATGCGTACTGGCGGTGGTCAGGGGGGAGATATGGCTACCAAGCAGCCAGGCCTCGCCATCCTTGAGCAGCACGTAACTGTCGACCAGTTGTGCCTTGCCTGCACGCAGACTCTTTACTTCCCAGCCGGCCAGGACCAGACCAGCCTCGAAACGGTGTTCGATGAAGTAATCGTGACGCGCCTTTTTATTTTGCGCGATGGTCCCTGTTGGGTGTTTCTTTTGCTTAGCCATAGGGGCGGCATTATAGGGAGTTGCACGCTTGTCGGCTACGGTGAAGCTGCGTGCTTGAGCACGTTGAGTGAATCCCGGACAATGCGCCCTCTTTTTTGATCGGTTGGGCGTGTTAACGATGTCGACAGACAAGGTTTCTGTCCACGGCGGATGGGCTAGCCGCTGGGTCTTTATACTCGCTGCGACCGGTTCGGCCGTGGGCCTGGGTAGTATCTGGAAATTTCCCTACATGGTCGGCGTCTACGGCGGCGGTGCGTTCGTGCTGGTGTTCCTGGCCTGTATCGCGTTGATCGGCGTGCCAGTGATGCTGGCCGAAACCCTGATCGGTCGCCGCGCCCGGCAAAGTCCGGCGAATGCCTTGAAGGTGCTGGCGCTAGAGGCGGGGCACTCTGCCAAGTGGTCCTGGGGGGCTTTTGCCGGGATGATCACGGCGTTGCTGATTCTGTCTTTCTATAGTGTGGTGGGCGGCTGGTCGCTGGATTACATCATCGATATGGGGCGTGGCGACTTCCAGGGTGTGACGGCGGACCAGGTGGGTGCGTATTTCGGCGGCGTGATTGCCGACCCTTGGCGCCTGACACTTTGGCATACGATTTTCATGCTGCTCTCGGCCGTGGTGATCGCCAAGGGAGTGGTCGCCGGTCTGGAGCGCAGCCTGCGGATCATGATGCCGCTGCTGTTCGTGATGATAGTGATCCTGTTGGGCTACAGCCTGACCACAGGACACTTTATGGAAGGCGTGCATTTCATGTTCGACTTCCATCCGGACAAGCTGCTCGACGGCTTGCTGCCTGCCATGGGCCATGCGTTTTTCTCGCTGAGCGTCGGTGTCGGCTCGATCATGATCTACGGCGCTTATATGCCGAAGAATTCGTCGATCTCCGGGACGATTGTCGGCGTGGCGCTGCTGGACACTTTCGTCTCGCTGCTGGCGGGACTGGCATTGTTTCCGATTGTGTTTGCCGCCGGCCTGAACCCGAGCGAAGGGCCCGGGCTAATGTTCGTCAGCTTGCCATTCGCTTTTGGTAACGTGGCATTCGGCCAGGTGATGGGCGTCATTTTCTTCATTCTGGTGGCAATCGCTGCCTGGAGTTCGGCGATTTCCTTGCTGGAGCCGATGGTGGCTTACCTGGTCGAGCGGACTGATATCCGCCGTGGCTGGGTGACTTTCTGGCTGGCGTTTATCTGCTGGTTCGTGGGTTTGGGGACGGTGTTCTCCTTCAATATCTGGCAGCAAGCCAAATTTTTCGTGAACGATGGTGCCGGTTTTCATCTCTACCAATGGGGTGCGGCAAGCGGCCTGGACTTCTTTGGCGTGATCGATTTCTTCACCTCGCGCATCATGTTGCCCCTCGGTGGTTTGTGTTTCGTGGTGTTTGCGGGGTGGGTAATGGGGCGTGAGGCTGTACGTGATGAGTTGTCGATCCGCAGTCCGGTTCTGTTCGCTTTGACCTTGTTCTTGATGCGCTATGTGGCGCCAATCGGCATTCTCGTAGTGTTTGCCGCCCAGCTGTGGAAGTGACGCTGACATGACGACACATATTCAACGTTCGGCCCTGCTGCCTTATCCGGCGCAAGCCCTCTATGACCTGGTCAATGATGTGGCGCGTTACCCGGAGTTCTTGCCATGGTGCTCTTCTGCCGAGGTTCTGGAGGTCAGTGACGAGCACATGCGCGCCAGCCTTGCCGTTGCCAAAGGCGGGCTCAGCCAGCATTTCGTAACGAGCAACACCTTGGTCCCGGGGCATTCGATTGAAATGAATCTGGAAGAAGGCCCGTTCAATCAGTTGCACGGTGTCTGGGTGTTCAAGCCGCTGGGTGAGAAGGCCTGCAAGATCAGTCTTGATCTGGCCTTTGATTATGCGGGCCCGATTGTCCGGGCAACCTTGGGGCCGTTGTTCAATCAGGCCGCCAACACCCTGGTCGATGCTTTCTGCCAGCGCGCCAAGCAGCTTCATGGTTGAGTCATTGGTTGAGATCGAGGTGGTGTATGCCGCCGTTGATCGTCAGGTGTTACTCAAGGTCGCTGTGCCGGCGGGCTCTACTCTGCGTGCGGCCCTGTTGAGTTCGGGAATCGGCGTACAGTTTCCCGAGCTGGATCTGGCGAATTGTCCGCTGGGGATTTTTGGCAAAGTGGTAACTGATCCGGATAGTCGAGCAGTGCAGGCGGGGGATCGAATAGAAATTTATCGCCCGCTTCTGGCCGATCCCAAAGAAGTCCGCCGATTGCGCGCCGCTAAAGCCGCGCAAGCAAAAGCACGGGATCAATAGCTTCACTAAACGACAGGCAACAAAAAGCCCGGGCATGCCGGGCTTTTTGTTGTGTTGCAAATTATTGCGGCGAAGTTTCCAACGGCTCTGGAGTCGGGATCGGAACAGTTTCTACTTTGTCCACGTCCTTCTGAATCTGATCCAGCAGGGAGCCCGGCTTGACCGGTTTCTCTGGTTTTGGCTTCTCGACACTTTCCGCAGGAGCCGTCACTGTAGTGCCGCTGTCCTTGCCGAGAATGGCTTCGTCACGGCTTACACCAGGCATGAAATCGCCCGACAGGCTGACGAGTTGGTCATTGCCATTGAAGATAACGCTGACGCGTTCCTGTTGGCGTTCACCGCCACCGGGTTGCAGGCTATACAGGTAATCCCAGCGATCGGCATGGAACGTGTCGGTCAGCAGAGGGTTGCCCATAATAAACCGTACTTGCCGACGGGTCATTCCCGGGCGTAACTGGTCTATCATGTCCTGCGTGACGACATTGCCCTGCTGGATGTCGATTTTGTAAACCCCGGGGAATGAACAACCGGCGAGTGCGAGCAGTCCCACAAAGGTGAAACTGGTTAGCAGGAGCTTGGTGTTTTGCATCGGTGGGCGACTTCCACTATCTTGGCTGGGACAACGTAAACCCCGATCATACCCGCATTAAGAGAAGCTGCGAAGCAGCATCCGCGAGAAAGCTGACCATGGTTGAAAATAGCGAACTACGTAAAGCCGGCCTCAAAGTGACCCTGCCACGGGTCAAAATTCTACAAATGCTCGATTCTGCCCAGCAGCGACACATGAGTGCCGAAGATGTTTACAAGGCGCTGATGGAAGCTGGTGAGGATGTCGGTCTGGCCACGGTTTACCGTGTTCTGACTCAGTTCGAAGCAGCTGGACTGGTGGTCCGTCATAATTTCGACGGCGGTCACGCGGTATTCGAGCTGGATGACGGCAAACATCACGACCATATGGTCAACGTTGAGACCAGCGAGGTCATCGAATTCTTCGACGAAGAAATCGAGAAACTTCAAAAGGCGATCGTTGAGAAGCATGGCTTCGAGATGGTGGATCACAATTTGGTGTTGTACGTACGCAAGAAAAAGTAAGCATGTCGCGCGGGAGACCGCGAAACGATCGAAGGCGACTTTCGCAGACTGCGGGGTCGCCTTCGTGCTTTCTGCCGTCTCAGATTTTTGCGGTGACAACCATCTTCTTCGCGTGCGCCAGGGATTCCTTGGTGAGATCGATGCCGCCCAGCATGCGCGCCACTTCCTCGACCCGTTCGGTTTTACCCAGCCTTGATACAGCGGTGTGGGTGGCATCGCTGCCGCGGACTTTGTGCACGAAAAGGTGTTGGTGACCCTGGGCAGCCACTTGCGGCAAGTGGGTGACGGTCAGAACTTGTCCGCGCTCGCCCAGCCGTCGCAGCAGTTGACCAACAATTTCGGCGGTCGGCCCGCCGATACCGACGTCCACTTCGTCGAACACCAGCGTTGGTACCCGGGACGTTTGTGCGGTAATGACCTGAATGGCCAGGCTGATCCGTGAAAGCTCGCCGCCCGACGCCACTTTGGCCAGCGCTTTGAGTGGTTGTCCAGGGTTGGCGCTGACCAGTAGCTCCACCTGCTCCAGGCCATTAGGTAGCAGTTCATTACTGGTGTTGGGGCGCAGCTCGATGGTGAAGCGCCCACCGGGCATGCCGAGGCGCTGGATCTCGATTTCGACGGCGCTGGCCAGGCTGGTTGCCGCCTGTTGGCGCAAATCGCTCAGCTCTCTGGCTTTCTCCTGATAATGCCGGGCAAATGACGCCAGCTCGTCACCCAGGCGCTCAATGGATTCGTCGTTGGCGTTCAGTGTTTCGATCTCGTCCAGCAGCTTTTGCTGCATATCCGCGACTTCGGTGGGTTGGATGCGGTGTTTGCGGGCCAGTGTATAAATCGTATCGAGGCGTTCCTCGGTTTGCTGAAGGCGTGCCGGATCAGCGTCGAAGTGATCGAGAAACCGATTCAGTTCGCCAACGGCTTCTTCAACCTGAATCTGCGCACTCGTCAGCAAATTGGTCGCTTCGCCCAGGGCGCCTGTGGAGTTGTTCACGCTCGATAGGCGATTAAGGCTGGCCGTCAGGGCATTGAGGACATTTCCTGAATCGCTTTCACTGCACTGCTCGACAACCTGTCGGCAAATGCCCAGCAGGGTCTCGGCATTGGTCAGGTTTTTGTGTTCTTGTTCCAGTTGCTCCAGCTCATTCTCGCCAAGGCCGAGGTTTTCCAGCTCCTCGAGTTGGTAGCTGAGCAGTTGATGTCGGGCGCGCTGTTCATCGCCGGAGTTGGAAAGATGCTCCAGTTCCTGGCGGGTCTGGCGCCAGCGCTGGGCGGCGAGTTGTACCTGGCGGGCCAGGTCGGTGGCGCCGGCGTATTCGTCGAGCAGGCGGCGATGGGTGTCGGTTTTCAGCAGGGACTGGTGTTCGTGCTGGCTGTGAATATCGATCAGCAGTTCGCCGAGGGCTTTCAGGTCGCCGAGCGGGCAGGGGGTGCCGTTGATGTAACCGCGTGAGCGTCCTTCGGCAGTGATTACCCGGCGCAGAATGCACGGACCGTCACTGTCGAGGTCGCGCTCGGCCAGCCAGGTGCTGGCTTCTGGAATGTCCGCCAGATCGAAGGTGGCCAGAATATCGGCCTTGTCCGCACCCGGGCGAACGACGCCGCTGTCGGCGCGATCACCGAGGGTCAGGCCCAGAGCGTCGAGCATGATCGACTTGCCGGCGCCGGTTTCGCCTGTGATTACGCTCATCCCGCGATCCAGTTCGAGATCGAGGTGTTCAACAATGGCGTAGTTATGTACGGACAGGTGCACCAGCATAGAAGCCGCTCCCAGGTGTTAGGTATGGTTATTTATACAGTGTTTTGTTTCTGGCTGACAATGCCTCCCCTTAGCTCGATTTGCTTGAGTGCCTGTATTTTTTAGCGCACTCAGGAATGATGATGCCCGGATATTTTGAAGGGTTAAGGTCTTTTGCCCCTCTGTCAGCCCTTGAACCTGAAAATTGCGACCCCATATACCGGGGCAGAAGCGCGAGTTGAGCTCGCGGACGAAATTGAAAGGAGAAATCTATGGCTGACGAACAGACGCTGGATACGCAAAATCTCGACGCCGATCAGGCTTCCCAGGATTCGGGTGATGACCTGGCGGCTCGTGTACAACTGCTCGAAGAGCAACTGGCTGGCGCCCATGATCAGGCTTTGCGTGTCGCTGCCGATCTGCAGAACGTCCGCCGTCGTGCCGAGCAAGACGTGGAAAAAGCCCACAAGTTCGCGCTGGAAAAATTTGCCGGTGACCTGCTGCCGATCATCGACAGCCTGGAGCGTGGTCTGGAGTTGTCCAACCCGGACGACGAAAGCATTCGCCCAATGCGCGAAGGGATCGAGCTGACCCTGAAAATGTTCCAGGACACCCTGAAGCGTTATCACCTGGAGGCGATCGATCCTGAAGGTGAACCCTTCAATGCCTCGCAGCACCAGGCGATGGCCATGCAGGAAAGCGCCGACGTTGAGCCAAACAGCGTGCTCAAGGTGTTTCAGAAGGGTTATCAGCTCCATGGTCGCTTGCTGCGTCCGGCCATGGTTGTAGTCAGCAAGGCGCCTGCCGCGGTTGCGCCTTCGATTGACGAACAGGCTTGAAATTAGCCGCAAGGCCCCCATTTAGAAGTCAAGCGTTTAAGTGCTACCGCAGTTAGCCACCACTGCTGCGGCAACCAAATCAAAAGTTTATGGAGAGTTAACATGGGCAAAATTATCGGTATCGACCTGGGGACTACTAACTCCTGCGTCTCCGTGCTTGAAAACGGCAAAGCCAAAGTCATCGAGAACGCCGAAGGCGCGCGTACTACTCCGTCGATCGTTGCCTATGCCAACGACGGTGAAATCCTGGTTGGCCAATCGGCCAAGCGTCAGGCTGTGACCAATCCGCACAACACCCTGTATGCGGTGAAGCGTTTGATCGGTCGTCGTTTTGACGAAGAAGTCGTACAGAAAGACATCCAGATGGTCCCTTACAAGATCGTCAAGGCGGATAACGGCGATGCATGGGTCGAAGTCAACGGCCAGAAAATGTCTCCGCCGCAGATTTCGGCTGAAATCCTGAAGAAGATGAAGAAGACCGCCGAAGACTATCTCGGTGAGACCGTGACCGAAGCGGTGATCACCGTTCCGGCCTACTTCAACGACAGTCAGCGTCAAGCCACCAAAGATGCCGGTCGCATCGCGGGTCTGGACGTAAAACGTATCATCAACGAACCAACCGCAGCCGCTCTGGCTTACGGTATGGACAAGGCCAAGGGCGATCACACCGTGATCGTTTACGACCTGGGCGGCGGTACTTTCGACGTTTCCGTGATCGAAATCGCTGAAGTCGATGGCGAGCACCAGTTCGAAGTGTTGTCCACCAACGGTGACACTTTCCTCGGCGGTGAAGACTTCGACATTCGTCTGATCGACTACCTCGTCGACGAATTCAAGAAAGAAAGCGGCATGAACCTCAAGGGTGACCCGCTGGCGATGCAGCGCCTGAAAGAAGCTGCTGAAAAAGCCAAGATCGAGCTGTCCTCCAGCCTGCAGACCGACGTCAACCTGCCGTACATCACTGCAGATGCGACCGGTCCTAAGCACTTGAACGTGAAAATCTCGCGCGCCAAGCTGGAAGCGCTGGTTGAAGACCTGGTTCAGCGCACGATCGAGCCTTGCCGTATCGCACTCAAGGATTCCGGTATCGACGTTGGCGCGATCAACGACGTGATCCTGGTCGGCGGTCAGACCCGTATGCCACTGGTTCAGAAGCTGGTGACCGAGTTCTTCGGTAGAGAAGCTCGTAAAGACGTTAACCCGGACGAAGCTGTAGCCATGGGTGCTGCTATCCAGGGCGCGGTATTGGCCGGTGACGTGAAAGACGTTCTGCTGCTCGACGTCAGCCCGCTGACTCTGGGTATCGAAACCATGGGCGGCGTGATGACTGCGCTGATCGAGAAAAACACCACGATTCCTACCAAGAAATCCCAGGTGTTCTCGACTGCCGATGACAACCAGGGCGCAGTGACCATTCACGTCCTGCAAGGCGAGCGTAAGCAAGCCGCGCAGAACAAGTCCCTGGGCAAGTTCGACCTGGCCGAGATTCCACCGGCTCCACGTGGCGTGCCGCAAATCGAAGTGACCTTCGACATCGATGCCAACGGCATCCTGCACGTAGGCGCCAAAGACAAGGCTACCGGCAAGACTCAGTCGATCGTGATCAAGGCCAACTCCGGTCTGTCCGAGGAAGAAATTCAGCAGATGGTTCGTGATGCTGAAGTCAACGCCGAAGAAGATCGCAAGTTCGAAGAGCTGGTCTCTGCCCGTAACCAGGGTGATGCCCTGGTTCACTCGACTCGCAAAATGATCGTGGATGCTGGCGACAAAGTGTCTGCTGAAGAGAAAACCGCGATCGAAGCTGCTCTGGTTGCACTTGAGACCGCTATCAAGGGCGACGACAAGGCTGTCATCGAGGCCAAGGTTGAAGAGCTGTCCAAGGTGTCGGCTCCAGTTGCTCAGAAAATGTACGCCGAGCAAGCCAACCCGGCAGATGCGGCGGCCAAGCCAGCTGAATCGGCTGAAAAAGCTGATGACGTTGTCGACGCCGAGTTCGAAGAAGTGAAAGACCACAAGTAAGTTAGCTTTGGTCGGCCGGTTGACTGCGATTAAGCGGTGACTGGTAGGATGTCGCCGCGCGGGAGCTTGCTCCCGCGTTGGCGTGTCTGGAGTAAGTGAATTTTTACAGCATGCGACAGTGTTCGGATGCTGGCGGTACGGTCGGGATGCTCCTGCTTTCGGTCGACAATTACCGCGTCTGCTGGCCAGCTTGCTGGCCGCAAATCAAAGACCAGGATCGTTGAATTGACGTGAGTTGGGTCCGGGCCTGTATTGGGGCTCAACGAGTTTGGCGAGGCTCAGGAGGGGTTTGCCGAACGTCCTTAAGAGTGCAAAGACTTATGGCAAAGCGTGACTATTACGAAGTGTTGGGTGTGGAGCGCGGCTCCAGCGAGACGGAGCTGAAGAAGGCTTACCGTCGTCTGGCGATGAAGCATCACCCGGACCGTAATCCCGATGACAAAGCGTCGGAAGATATGTTCAAAGAGGCCAACGAGGCCTATGAAGTGCTGTCCGATTCCAGCAAGCGCGCGGCTTACGACCAGTATGGTCATGCAGGCGTCGACCCAAGCATGGGCGGCGGCGGTGCCGGTTTTGGCGGTCAGAATTTCTCGGACATCTTTGGTGATGTCTTCAGCGATTTCTTCGGTGGCGGTCGCGGTGGTTCTCGTGGCGGCGCTCAGCGCGGTAGCGATCTGCGTTACACGCTGGAGCTGAACCTCGAAGAAGCGGTGCGCGGTACGACCGTGAATATCCGTGTTCCGACTCTGGTCAACTGCAAGCCTTGCGATGGTTCCGGCGCCAAGAAGGGCTCCTCGCCGATCACTTGCCCGACCTGCGGTGGTATTGGTCAGGTGCGGATGCAGCAAGGTTTCTTCGCGGTGCAGCAAACCTGCCCGCGTTGCCATGGTCAAGGCAAGGTCATTGCCGATCCGTGCGACTCCTGCCACGGCCAGGGGCGAGTCGAAGAATCCAAGACCCTGTCGGTAAAAGTGCCGGCTGGTGTTGATACGGGCGACCGTATTCGCCTGTCCGGCGAAGGCGAGGCGGGTGCTCAGGGTGGGCCGACTGGTGACCTGTACGTAGTGATCAATGTGCGCGAGCATGCGATCTTCCAGCGCGACGGCAAGCACCTGTTCTGCGAAGTGCCAATCAGCTTCGTTGACGCGGCTCTGGGCGGCGAACTGGAAATCCCGACGCTCGATGGTCGGGTCAAGCTGAAGATTCCTGAAGGTACGCAAACCGGCAAGCAATTCCGGGTTCGCGGCAAGGGTGTTGCACCGGTTCGTGGCGGTGGTGCCGGCGACTTGATGTGTCGTGTTGCGGTCGAGACTCCGGTCAATCTGGGGCGTCGTCAGCGTGAATTGCTCGAAGAGCTTCGCAGCTCCCTGGCGGACGACGATAAGCATTCGCCGAAAACCACCGGCTGGTTCGAAGGCGTGAAGCGCTTCTTCGGTGACTTGTAGGAGGTTAGGTATGCGTATAGCTGTGATGGGCGCTGCAGGGCGCATGGGCAAGGCGTTGATCGAAGCCGTGCAGCAGACGCCGGGTGCGGATCTGACGGCGGCGGTGCATCGTCCTGACAGCACGCTGCTTGGCGTCGATGCCGGTGAGCTGGTTGCGCTGGGTCGTATCGGTGTGCCGTTGTCGGGTGATCTGGCCAGGGTGGCGGATGAGTTCGACGTGCTGATCGACTTCACTCATCCGACGGTGACCCTGAAGAACCTGGCGTTCTGCCGCAAGGCAGGCAAGGCCATGATCATCGGCACCACCGGTTTCAGTGTCGAAGAGAAGCAGTTGCTGGCAGAGGCGGGCAAAGACATTCCGATCGTCTTTGCCGCCAACTTCAGTGTTGGCGTCAATCTTTGCCTGAAGTTGCTCGATACCGCGGCGCGGGTGCTGGGTGATGACGTCGATATCGAAATCACCGAGGCGCATCACCGGCATAAGGTCGATGCCCCGTCCGGTACTGCGATACGCATGGGCGAAGTGATTGCCGATGCCTTGGGGCGTGATCTCAAGGAAGTGGCGGTTTACGGTCGTGAAGGCCAGACCGGCGCGCGTGATCGGCAGACCATCGGTTTCGCCACTATTCGTGCTGGCGATATTGTCGGTGATCACACGGTGTTGTTCGCTGCTGATGGCGAGCGCGTCGAGATCACTCACAAGGCTTCCAGTCGCATGACGTTCGCCAAGGGCGCGGTACGTGCTGCGTTGTGGCTGGAGGGTCGTGAAGCCGGCCTGTATGATATGCAGGATGTGCTTGATCTGCGTTGAGATGCATCCAAAACAGGGTTCGGGCCAGTGCTTGAGCCCTGTTTTATCCCGCTAAGCGATGTTCTGTCGCATTCCTCTGCCTTTAGGGCTCATTAGCGGTAGACCAAAAAAGCCTTTTTCTGTAAGCTACAGCTTTAGTGTGTCCACTAAAAGCGCGCAGATAATTCGACGAAGAAGCGGGGTGACGTGTCTATACGTCATTCCGCTTTTTTGCAACCTGCGATCGCCCTTTCAGGCTTTATTTACGGGAGGTCTTCTTGACTAAGCCAGCCATACTCGCCCTTGCTGATGGCAGCATTTTTCGCGGCGACGCCATTGGAGCCGACGGTCAAACCGTTGGTGAGGTGGTGTTCAACACCGCAATGACCGGCTATCAGGAAATCCTTACCGATCCTTCCTATGCCCAGCAGATCGTTACCCTGACCTATCCGCACATCGGCAACACCGGTACCACGCCGGAAGATGCCGAGTCTGACCGCGTCTGGTCGGCCGGTCTGGTCATTCGCGACCTGCCGCTGGTTGCGAGCAACTGGCGTAATACGATGTCCCTGTCCGATTACCTGAAAGCCAACAATGTTGTGGCGATCGCCGGTATCGACACTCGCCGCCTGACACGCATCCTGCGTGAGAAAGGTGCGCAGAACGGCTGCATCATGGCCGGCGACAATATTTCCGACGAAGCGGCTATCGCTGCTGCGCGCGGCTTCCCTGGCCTCAAAGGCATGGATCTGGCGAAAGTCGTCAGCACCAAAGAGCAGTACGAGTGGCGCTCCACTGTCTGGGATCTGAAAACCGACAGCCACGCGACTATCGACGCCAGCGAGTTGCCCTACCACGTGGTCGCCTACGACTACGGCGTCAAGGTGAATATCCTGCGCATGCTGGTCGAGCGCGGTTGCCGCCTGACCGTGGTGCCGGCGCAAACCCCGGCCAGCGAAGTCCTGGCCCTCAAGCCGGATGGCGTGTTCCTGTCCAACGGCCCTGGTGATCCGGAGCCTTGCGACTACGCGATCCAGGCGATCAAGGACGTTCTGGAGACCGAGATTCCGGTATTCGGCATCTGCCTCGGCCACCAGTTGCTGGCCCTTGCCTCCGGCGCCAAGACCCTGAAAATGGGTCATGGCCACCACGGTGCCAACCACCCGGTTCAGGATCTGGACTCCGGCGTTGTGATGATCACCAGCCAGAACCACGGTTTTGCGGTAGACGAAGCGACCCTGCCAGGCAACGTTCGGGCGATCCACAAATCGCTGTTCGACGGCACCCTGCAAGGCATCGAGCGTACCGACAAGAGCGCCTTCAGCTTCCAGGGTCACCCTGAAGCCAGCCCTGGCCCGAACGACGTAGCGCCACTGTTTGATCGCTTCATCAACGAAATGGCCAAGCGACGCTAATCGCTCGCCCTGATGTGGCGAAGCCTGAGGGCGGTCCCGAAACCGGTGGCCCCCTCAAGGCTTCAGAGATTGAACAAGACGGCTTGCCGACTGACCTGCGGATTTGAGTGACAACTAATGCCAAAACGTACAGACATAAAAAGCATCCTGATTCTCGGCGCTGGCCCGATCGTTATCGGCCAGGCCTGTGAATTCGACTACTCCGGCGCCCAGGCCTGCAAAGCCCTGCGCGAAGAGGGTTACCGCGTCATCCTGGTGAACTCCAACCCGGCGACCATCATGACCGACCCGGACATGGCCGACGCCACCTACATCGAGCCGATCAAGTGGCAGACGGTTGCCAAGATCATCGAAAAGGAGCGTCCTGACGCGCTGCTGCCGACCATGGGTGGCCAGACCGCTCTGAACTGCGCCCTGGACCTGGAGCGCGAAGGCGTTCTGGAGAAATTCGGTGTGGAAATGATCGGCGCCAACGCCGACACCATCGACAAGGCGGAAGACCGTTCGCGTTTCGACAAGGCGATGAAATCCATCGGCCTGGCGTGCCCGCGTTCCGGTATCGCCCACAGCATGGAAGAGGCCAACGCGGTTCTCGAGAAGCTCGGCTTCCCGTGCATCATCCGTCCGTCCTTCACCATGGGCGGCACTGGTGGCGGTATCGCTTACAACCGCGAAGAATTCGAAGAGATCTGCGCCCGTGGCCTGGACCTGTCGCCGACCAAAGAACTGTTGATCGACGAATCGCTGATCGGCTGGAAAGAATACGAAATGGAGGTTGTCCGCGATAAGAAGGACAACTGCATCATCGTCTGCTCCATCGAAAACTTCGACCCGATGGGCGTGCACACCGGTGACTCGATCACTGTTGCACCGGCTCAGACCCTGACCGACAAGGAATACCAGATCCTGCGTAACGCCTCCCTGGCGGTGCTGCGTGAGATCGGCGTGGAAACCGGCGGTTCGAACGTGCAGTTTGGTATTTGCCCGGACACCGGTCGCATGGTCGTGATCGAGATGAACCCGCGGGTATCGCGCTCCTCGGCGCTGGCCTCCAAGGCCACTGGCTTCCCGATTGCCCGGGTCGCAGCCAAACTGGCGATCGGTTATACCCTCGACGAACTGCAGAACGAGATCACCGGCGGCAAGACCCCGGCCTCTTTCGAGCCGTCCATCGACTACGTCGTGACCAAGCTGCCACGTTTCGCCTTCGAGAAATTCCCTAAGGCTGACGCTCGTCTGACCACGCAAATGAAGTCGGTCGGCGAAGTCATGGCCATCGGCCGGACCTTCCAGGAATCCCTGCAGAAAGCTCTGCGTGGCCTGGAAGTAGGCGTATCCGGTCTTGACCCGAAACTCGACCTGAGCAACCCGGAAAGCATGGGCGTGCTCAAGCGCGAACTGACTGTGCCGGGCGCCGAGCGTATCTGGTACGTCGCGGATGCTTTCCGTGCCGGCATGACTGTCGAAGATATCTTCGGCATGAACATGATCGATCCATGGTTCCTGGTACAGATCGAAGATCTGGTGAAGGAAGAAGAGCGGGTCAAGACCCTCGGTCTGGCCACCATCGACCGTGACGTGATGTACCGCCTCAAGCGCAAAGGCTTCTCCGATGCGCGTCTGGCCAAGCTGCTGGGCGTGACCGAGAAGGCCCTGCGTCGCCACCGTCACAAGCTTGAGGTCTATCCGGTCTACAAGCGTGTCGACACCTGCGCCGCCGAGTTCGCGACCGACACCGCTTACATGTATTCGACCTACGAGGAAGAGTGCGAGGCCAACCCTTCGACGCGCGACAAGATCATGATCCTGGGTGGCGGTCCGAACCGCATCGGCCAAGGCATCGAGTTCGACTACTGCTGCGTTCACGCGGCGCTCGCGCTGCGCGAAGACGGGTACGAGACCATCATGGTCAACTGCAACCCGGAAACCGTATCGACCGACTACGACACCTCGGATCGCCTGTACTTCGAACCGGTAACCCTGGAAGACGTGCTGGAAATCGTCCGTGTCGAGAAGCCTAAAGGTGTGATCGTTCAGTACGGCGGCCAGACTCCGCTGAAACTGGCCCGCGCTTTGGAAGAAGCCGGCGTGCCGATCATCGGTACCAGCCCTGACGCCATCGACCGTGCCGAAGACCGTGAGCGCTTCCAGCAAATGGTCGAGCGTCTGAATCTGCGTCAGCCGCCGAACGCTACCGTTCGCAGCGAAGACGAAGCCATTCGCGCTGCCGGCAAGATCGGTTACCCGCTGGTGGTGCGTCCGTCCTACGTACTGGGCGGTCGGGCGATGGAAATCGTCTACGAAGAAGAAGAGCTCAAGCGCTATCTGCGTGAAGCGGTGCAAGTGTCCAACGACAGCCCGGTGCTGCTGGATCACTTCCTCAACTGCGCCATCGAGATGGATGTCGACGCAGTTTGCGACGGCACTGACGTGGTGATCGGCGCAATCATGCAGCACATCGAACAGGCTGGCGTGCACTCCGGTGACTCCGCTTGCTCGCTGCCGCCATACTCGTTGCCGGCTCACATCCAGGACGAAATGCGCGAGCAGGTCAAGAAAATGGCCCTCGAACTCGGCGTTGTCGGCTTGATGAACGTGCAGTTGGCGCTGCAAGGCGAAGACATCTACGTCATCGAAGTCAACCCGCGCGCATCGCGTACCGTGCCGTTCGTATCGAAGTGCATCGGTGTTTCCCTGGCGATGATCGCGGCTCGCGTCATGGCCGGTAAAACCCTGAAGGAAATCGGCTTCACCAAAGAAATCATCCCGAACTTCTACAGCGTGAAAGAGGCGGTGTTCCCATTCGCCAAATTCCCTGGTGTTGACCCGATTCTCGGCCCGGAGATGAAGTCCACCGGTGAAGTGATGGGCGTTGGCGACACCTTCGGTGAAGCGTTCGCCAAGGCCCAGATGGGTGCTAGCGAAGTACTGCCGACTGGCGGTACTGCATTCATCAGCGTGCGCGACGATGACAAACCGCTGGTTGCAGGCGTGGCCCGTGATCTGATCAACTTGGGCTTTGAAGTGGTCGCGACCGCCGGTACTGCCAAGCTGATTGAGGCCGCAGGCCTGAAAGTGCGCCGTGTGAACAAGGTGACCGAAGGTCGTCCGCACGTGGTCGACATGATCAAGAATGACGAAGTCACGCTGATCATCAACACCACCGAAGGTCGTCAGTCGATCGCTGATTCCTATTCCATTCGTCGCAACGCCTTGCAGCACAAAATCTACTGCACTACCACCATTGCTGCTGGCGAAGCCATCTGTGAAGCGCTCAAGTTCGGTCCCGAGAAGACCGTGCGCCGCTTGCAGGATCTACACGCAGGATTGAAGGCATGATCAAATACCCAATGACCGTCCAGGGCGCCAAAGCCCTGGAAGAAGAGCACGCTCACCTGACCAAGGTCGTCCGCCCGAAGCTTAGCCAGGACATCGGTACGGCCCGCGAGCTGGGCGACTTGAAGGAAAACGCCGAATACCATGCGGCCCGCGAACAGCAGGGCATGGTCGAGGCGCGGATCCGTGATATCGAAGGTCGCATGCAGAATGCGGTGATCATCGACGTCACGAGCATTCCTCATACCGGCAAAGTGATTTTCGGCACCACCGTCGAAATCGCCAATGTCGAAACCGACGAGAGCGTGACCTATCACATCGTTGGTGAGGACGAGGCTGACTTCAAGTTGGGCAAGATTTCGGTCGGTTCGCCTCTGGCTCGTGCCTTGATTGCCAAGGAAGAGGGTGATGTGGTTGCGGTTAAAACGCCTGGCGGCGTCATCGAGTACGAGATTGTCGAAGTTCGTCACGTCTGAAAGAAGGCGCCCGCTGCGTGCGGGCGCCATGCTCTGGCAGCTGACCCAGATGCTGTGGGTCGGAGGCGTGTGGTTGCTGCATATCGGTCTGCTGCCGGTGCTGGATCGAATTGGTCTGGCGCCGCTGCTGATCGCAGAAATCGGAAACATGCTAGGTGCGTTGCTGGTAGGGTTTGCAGCCGCGTGCGGGATTCTGCAGGTTCTGGTGCTGATACAGGCCGAAGGGCTGGCGAGTCTGTGGCTGGATATTCGTGGGCAACTGCTGCTGATGGCGTTGTATGCGTGCGGGATGTATTTCGCGGTGCGCGTCGGCTTGCCGGAAGCGCTTCGCTGGCAGTTGTTCAGCTATCTTGTTTTAGGTTTTTCCGGCCTTGTGCTGGCATTGCAACCCGTACCGGGATGGAGCGGCAGGGTGCGCGAAGCACACCCTTGACCCTTGATATCACTTGAAGCGGTGAACGTTCGACAGTTGCTTGTTGGCGCTGAAGTTCTTGCGATAAATCAACGCCATTTTGCCGATGACTTGCACCAGATCCGCTTTGCCAGCCTTGCACAGCTCGGCAATGGCTCCCAGGCGGGATTCGCGTTCGAGGATGTTGAGCTTGATCTTGATCAGCTCGTGATCGCTCAAAGCGCGTTCGAGTTCGGCTAACACACCTTCAGTCAAACCGTTGTCAGCCACAGTCAAAACTGGTTTCAGATGGTGGCCAATGGATTTGTACTGTTTCTTCTGCTCTTGAGTGAGCGGCATAATCTGACCCCTGTGTCTGATCTTGTAAAAAGCGGCGGCCAGTTTACCCGAGCGAGTCCGGGACCGCCCGGTTAATCACGACCCGTTTGTTTTTGAGTTTATTTTTGAGGTGGCCCGTGGCCCGTTCCAAGACAAGTCTTAAATGGCTGCAAGAGCATTTCAATGATCCATTCGTCAAAATGGCGCAAAAAGACGGGTACCGCTCCCGTGCCAGCTACAAGCTGCTGGAGATCCAGGAAAGAGACCGTTTGATCCGTCCAGGCATGAGCGTGATCGACCTGGGTGCGGCCCCGGGTGGCTGGTCCCAGGTGACCAGTCGTCTGATTGGTGGGCAAGGCACGCTGATCGCTTCCGACATTCTGGAAATGGACAGCATCCCGGATGTGACCTTCATTCAGGGCGACTTCACCGAGGACGCCGTACTGGCGCAAATTCTCGAAGCTGTCGGAAAAAATGAGGTGGACCTTGTGATTTCCGATATGGCCCCCAATATGAGTGGATTGGCGTCTGTTGATATGCCGCGATCAATGTTCCTGTGCGAGTTGGCACTGGATCTTGCGACTCGGGTGTTGAAGCCGGGTGGTGATTTTTTGATCAAGGTCTTCCAGGGTGAAGGCTTCGACGAATACCACAAGAGCGTTCGCAAGCAGTTCGAGAAGGTCACGACGCGCAAGCCGAAATCGTCGCGCGACCGTTCCCGTGAGCAGTACCTGTTGGGCCGCGGTTTCCGTGGTCGCAGTGAGGAATAAAAGGTTTTTCGACCGGGGTGATAGGTTTTTCGTATTTCGCCGCGTGAGCATTAACGAATATTGTGTAGAAAGTGTTTCACAAAGGGTTACAGACGGCGCCTGCCAGAGTCGTAGGTAATGTAGTAAGTTAGGCCGGTGAATATCATGCGAAGCGCGCGCCAGTAGCGGAGCTTGCTTCAGAGGGTAGTTAATTGAACGATATGGCAAAGAATCTGATCCTGTGGTTGATCATCGCGGCTGTCCTGGTGACGGTGATGAACAACTTCTCCAGCCCTAACGAGCCGCAGACCCTCAACTATTCCGACTTCATCCAGCAAGTGAAGGATGGCAAGGTCGAGCGCGTAGCTGTAGATGGCTATGTGATTACCGGCAAGCGCAACGATGGCGACAGCTTCAAGACCATTCGTCCGGCGATTCAGGACAATGGCCTGATCGGCGATCTGGTGGATAACCACGTAGTCGTCGAAGGCAAGCAGCCTGAACAGCAAAGCATCTGGACCCAGCTTCTGGTTGCAAGCTTTCCGATCCTGGTGATCATCGCCGTGTTCATGTTCTTCATGCGGCAGATGCAGGGTGGTGGCGGCGGTAAGGGCGGACCGATGAGTTTCGGCAAGAGCAAGGCGCGCCTGCTATCCGAAGATCAGGTGAAAACCACTCTGGGTGACGTGGCCGGTTGCGACGAGGCCAAGGAAGAGGTTGGCGAGCTGGTCGAGTTCCTGCGCGATCCGGGCAAGTTCCAGCGTCTTGGTGGCCGTATTCCTCGCGGCGTGCTGATGGTCGGTCCTCCGGGTACCGGTAAAACCTTGATAGCCAAAGCCATTGCTGGCGAAGCCAAGGTGCCGTTCTTCACCATTTCCGGTTCCGATTTCGTCGAAATGTTCGTCGGTGTCGGTGCCAGTCGTGTTCGCGATATGTTCGAACAGGCCAAGAAACACGCTCCATGCATCATCTTCATCGACGAAATCGACGCCGTCGGTCGTCACCGTGGCGCCGGTATGGGGGGTGGTCACGATGAGCGTGAACAGACTCTCAACCAATTGCTGGTAGAGATGGATGGTTTCGAGATGAATGACGGCATCATCGTCATCGCCGCAACGAACCGTCCTGACGTGCTTGACCCGGCATTGCTGCGTCCAGGCCGTTTCGACCGTCAGGTGGTGGTGGGTTTGCCGGACATTCGTGGTCGCGAACAGATTCTGAAAGTTCACATGCGTAAAGTGCCGATGGGTGATGACGTCGCTCCTGCGGTCATTGCCCGTGGTACTCCTGGCTTCTCCGGTGCCGACCTGGCCAACCTGGTGAACGAGGCTTCGTTGTTTGCTGCTCGTACAGGCAAGCGCGTCGTCGAGATGAAAGAGTTCGAACTGGCCAAGGACAAGATCATGATGGGCGCAGAGCGCAAATCCATGGTCATGTCCGAGAAAGAGAAGCAGAACACTGCCTACCACGAAGCGGGTCACGCTATCGTCGGTCGCGTTGTGCCTGAGCATGATCCGGTCTACAAGGTTTCGATCATCCCTCGCGGTCGTGCGCTGGGTGTCACCATGTTCTTGCCGGAAGAAGATCGTTACAGCCTGTCCAAGCGTGCATTGATCAGCCAGATCTGCTCGCTGTACGGTGGCCGTATCGCTGAAGAGATGACCCTGGGCTTCGACGGTGTCACCACGGGTGCCTCCAACGACATCATGCGCGCCAGCCAGATTGCGCGGAACATGGTGACCAAATGGGGTCTGTCGGAAAAACTCGGTCCGCTGATGTACGCCGAAGAAGAAGGCGAAGTGTTCCTGGGTCGCGGCGGCAGCCAGCACGCCAGTTTCTCGGGCGAAACCGCGAAGCTGATCGACTCTGAAGTGCGCAGCATCATTGACCAGTGCTACGGTACGGCCAAGCAGATTCTTACCGATAACCGCGACAAACTCGACGCCATGGCAGATGCCTTGATGAAGTACGAGACCATCGATGCCGAGCAGATCGACGACATCATGGCGGGTCGTACTCCACGTGAGCCTCGCGATTGGTCGGGTGGCACCGGTACTTCGGGAACTCCTCCGGTGGTGCAGGGCGAACGCCCGGAAACCCCGATCGGTGGTCCGGCTGCTGATGTCTAAGGTTTGAAATGACTTCTGTACAGTCCTCGACCCGGTTGCCTTGCGGCAACCGGGTTCTTGATTTGGCCCGCACGCACGTGATGGGCATTCTCAATGTCACTCCCGACTCCTTTTCCGATGGCGGCCGCTTCAGCCAGCTCGATGCGGCCTTGCGCCATGCTGAAGCGATGGTTGCGGCAGGTGCGATGCTGATTGATGTCGGTGGCGAATCGACCCGGCCAGGCGCGCGGGTGGTTTCGCCGATCGAAGAGCTTGAGCGCGTGGCACCCATCGTCGAGCGGATCCATCGCGAACTGGATGTGATCATCTCGGTCGATACCTCGACGCCGGCGGTCATGCGTGAAACTGCGCGACTGGGCGCGGGTCTGATCAACGATGTGCGCTCATTGCGACGCGATGGAGCGCTCGATGCGGCGGCGGCCACAGGTCTGCCGGTGTGTCTCATGCATATGCTCGGCGAGCCCGGTGATATGCAGGACAATCCCCGGTATCGAAATGTGACAGACGAGGTCAGCGAGTTTCTGGTCGAGCGTATGGCTCAATGCGCGGCGGTGGGTATCTCTCCCGAGCAGATCATTCTTGATCCGGGCTTCGGTTTCGCGAAAAGCCTGCAGCACAATTTGAGTCTATTCAAGCATATGGAGGCTCTGCATGCCTTGGGGCGACCCCTGCTGGTCGGGGTTTCGCGAAAGAGCATGATAGGGCTGGCGTTGAACCGTCCAGTTGGGGAGCGGCTGTATGGCGGTCTGGCTCTCGCAGCGTTGGCCATGGTCAAGGGCGCGCGGATTTTGCGCGTGCACGACGTGGCCGAGACAGTAGATGTAGTACGGATGATCACGGCAGTAGAATCGGCCGAATAAGAATGATGGAGTACTTATGACTAAAAAATATTTTGGCACCGACGGCATTCGCGGTCGGGTCGGCGAGTTTCCTATTACTCCGGATTTCATGCTCAAGCTCGGCTGGGCTGCGGGCATGGCGTTCCGTAGCATGGGCGCCTGTAAAGTGCTTGTGGGCAAGGATACGCGGATCTCTGGCTACATGTTCGAGTCTGCCCTTGAGGCCGGGTTGTCTGCAGCGGGTGCTGATGTGATGTTGTTGGGGCCGATGCCGACGCCGGCTATCGCCTACCTGACTCGCACCTTCCAGGCCGAAGCGGGCATTGTTATCAGTGCTTCGCACAATCCGCATGACGACAATGGCATCAAATTCTTCTCCGGGCAGGGCACCAAGCTGCCGGACGAAATCGAGCTGATGATCGAAGAGTTGCTCGATGCGCCAATGACGGTGGTCGAGTCGAGCAAGATCGGCAAGGTTTCGCGAATCAATGATGCGTCAGGTCGTTATATCGAATTCTGCAAAAGCAGTGTTCCGACCGGCACCAGTTTTTCCGGTCTCAAGATCGTTCTCGATTGTGCGCACGGCGCTACCTACAAAGTAGCCCCGAGTGTCTTTCGTGAGTTGGGGGCGCAGGTCACCGTGCTTTCCGCTCAGCCTGACGGTCTGAACATCAATGAAAACTGCGGTTCGACCCATATGGGGCAACTGCAGGCGGCGGTGCTCGCTGAGCATGCCGACCTCGGCATTGCCTTCGATGGCGATGGCGATCGGGTGTTGATGGTCGATCATACGGGCGCGGTAGTCGACGGCGACGAGTTGCTGTTTATCATCGCTCGTGATTTGCAGGGGCGTAACAAGTTGCAGGGCGGCGTCGTGGGCACTCTGATGAGTAACCTGGGGTTGGAGCTGGCTCTGGCTGACCTGGGTATTCCATTCGTGCGTGCCAATGTGGGTGACCGTTATGTGATTGCGGACCTGCTGGAGCGCAACTGGCAGGTGGGTGGCGAGAACTCTGGCCATATCGTCTGCTTCCAGCACACCACTACCGGCGACGCGATCATTGCTGCGCTACAGGTATTGATGGCCTTGAAAGGTCGCAAGGAGACGCTTGCCCAGTCCCGTCAGGCGTTGCGCAAGTGTCCTCAGGTCCTGGTCAACGTGCGCTTTTCGGGCGGTGTAAATCCGGTCGAGCATGCTCTCGTGAAAGAGGCTTGCGCCCGTGTTACAAGGGATATGGCTGGTCGTGGGCGGGTGCTTTTGCGCAAGTCCGGTACCGAGCCGCTGGTTCGCGTGATGGTTGAAGGCGATGATGAAGCACTGGTTCGCGGCTATGCCGATGAGCTGGCAAAACTGGTTACTGAAGTTTGCGCCTGATTTCGGCTTGCCAGTGTTGATGCGGTTGGGTAACATCTGCGCCCACTTTGACCGACGAGGTACAGCATGCGTCGCCCTATGGTAGCTGGTAACTGGAAAATGCACGGTACCCGCGCCAGCGTCGCTGAGCTGATCAATGGCCTTCGTCATTTGGCCTTGCCGAGCGGTGTTGATGTCGCGGTATTCCCGCCTTGCTTGTATATCAATCAAGTGATTGATGGCTTGAAAGGCAAGTCGATTACAGTCGGCGCGCAGAATTCTGCGGTGGAAGCCATGCAAGGTGCCTTGACCGGCGAAGTTTCGCCAAGTCAGTTGGTGGATGCAGGTTGTTCCCTGGTACTGGTTGGGCACTCCGAACGTCGCCTGATCATGGGTGAGCAGGACGGTGTTCTCAATCGCAAGTTTGCAGCGGCCCAGGCGTGCGGTCTGATTCCGGTGTTGTGTGTAGGGGAAACCCTCGAGCAGCGCGAAGCCGGAAAGACGCTGGAAGTTGTCGGGCGTCAGCTGGGTAGCATCATCGAAGAGCTGGGTGTCGATGCGCTGGCAAAGGCAGTAATCGCTTACGAGCCGGTCTGGGCCATTGGTACCGGGCTGACTGCATCACCGCAACAGGCGCAGGATGTGCATGCAGCCATCCGCGCGCAGTTGGCGGCAGAAAATTCTGAAGTCGCACGAGGTGTGCGGCTTCTATACGGCGGCAGCGTGAAGGCGGCCAATGCGGTCGAACTGTTCGGCATGCCGGATATCGATGGGGGGCTCATTGGTGGAGCTTCCCTGAATGCAGATGAGTTCGGTGCGATCTGTCGCGCCGCGGGAAGCTGAGAAAATGCTGGAAACAGTCGTAGTCGTTTTTCATCTGTTGGGTGCTCTGGGCGTTGTTGCTCTGGTATTGCTGCAACAGGGTAAAGGTGCGGATGCTGGCGCGTCTTTCGGAGCAGGTGCATCAAATACTGTGTTCGGAAGCCAAGGTTCCTCTACCTTTCTTAGTAAGTTTACTGCTATACTTGCCGCAGGTTTCTTCATAACCAGCTTAGGGTTAGGTTACTTTGCTAAAGAGAAAGCTCATGAGCTGACTCAAGTAGGTTTGCCAAATCCAGCGGTGTTGGAAGTTCCAAAGCAAAAACCGGCTTCTGATGATGTTCCGGTGCTTCAAGAGCAAAAGTCGGCACCCAATGCGACTGACGTACCTCCAGCTCAAGAGCAAAAGTAAGAAGGGTTTCATGCAGTAACGTTGTATTGCCGAGGTGGTGGAATTGGTAGACACGCAACCTTGAGGTGGTTGTGCCCATAGGGTGTAGGGGTTCGAGTCCCCTTCTCGGTACCAATTATCAGGAGAGCCCGCTGTTGCGGGCTTTCTTGTAGGTGGAGGTTAGATTGACCCTGCAAGGGATCAGTCGTATACTTCTGCCCCAGCTTTGTCGCGGGGTGGAGCAGTCTGGTAGCTCGTCGGGCTCATAACCCGAAGGTCGTCGGTTCAAATCCGGCCCCCGCAACCAGTTTTAGCGGAGCCCCTTTTCAGGGGCTTTTTGTTAGCTGGACACTTTCTACGCCGCTGTTCGACGGCGTTTCAAGGATGGGCGTTTCGCCCATTTTTTTATTTTGCACAGCATGCACATACATGCACGAGGGGGTTCAGGTGTCGAGCAAGCTAGAAGAGTTGCAGGCCTTGCTGGCCCCGGTGGTCGTGGCCCTAGGCTATGAATGCTGGGGTATTGAGTTTTCGGCTCAAGGTCGCCACTCAATGTTGCGCGTTTATATTGATAAAGAAGGCGGCGTGCTGGTGGACGATTGTGCCATCGTCAGCCGTCAGATCAGCGGTGTCCTGGATGTTGAAGATCCGATCGCCGTTGAATACACCCTTGAGGTTTCCTCGCCTGGCATGGAACGCCCACTGTTCACTCTTGAGCAGTTTGCAAAATTTGCCGGTGAACAAGTGAAGATCAAGCTGCGCTCGCCTTTCGAAGGTCGACGCAATTTTCAAGGCCTTCTGCGCGGCGTAGAAGAGCAGGATATCGTGGTGCAGGTTGAAGACCATGAGTTCCTGTTGCCGATCGATATGATCGACAAGGCCAACATTATTCCCAGTTTTGACTGAGACGCGGATCCCGCGGATCCAATGGCTTGCGAAAGGCGAGGCGTACGATGAGCAAAGAAGTACTGCTGGTTGTTGAGTCGGTATCCAATGAAAAGGGCGTACCGGCAAACGTTATTTTTGAAGCGCTGGAGCTGGCTCTGGCCACGGCTACCAAAAAGCGTTTCGAAGACGAAGTTGACCTGCGTGTGGAAATTAACCGCCACACCGGTGCCTATGAGACTTTCCGTCGCTGGGCGGTAGTCGAAGAGGCAGATCTGGACGATCCGGCTATCGAGATGTGGGTCGAGCAGGCTCAGGAAACCCAGCCTGGCGCTAAAGCTGGCGACATCGTTGAAGTCAAAATCGATTCGATCGAGTTTGGCCGCATCGCTGCACAGACCGCCAAACAGGTCATCGTGCAGAAAGTCCGCGAAGCCGAGCGTGCTCAAGTCGTTGATGCCTATCGCGAGCGCCTGGGAGAAATCATCTCCGGCACCGTGAAGAAAGTCACTCGCGATAACGTGATCGTCGATCTGGGCAACAACGCTGAAGCGTTGCTGGCTCGTGAAGACATTATCTCTCGTGAGACTTTCCGTGTTGGCGTGCGTCTGCGTGCGCTGCTCAAGGAGATCCGCACCGAGAACCGTGGTCCTCAGCTGATCCTGTCGCGTACCGCACCGGAAATGCTGATCGAACTGTTCCGCATTGAAGTGCCGGAAATTGCCGAAGGTCTGATCGAGGTGATGGCAGCATCCCGCGATCCGGGTTCTCGTGCCAAAATTGCGGTCCGTTCCAAAGACAAACGCATCGACCCGCAAGGCGCCTGCATCGGCATGCGCGGTTCGCGCGTCCAGGCAGTGTCTGGCGAATTGGGCGGCGAGCGTGTGGATATCGTCCTGTGGGACGACAACCCGGCGCAGTTCGTGATCAACGCCATGTCACCGGCTGAAGTCGCGGCAATTATCGTTGACGAAGATGCCCATGCAATGGACATCGCCGTTGGCGCAGACAATCTGGCTCAGGCCATCGGTCGCGGTGGTCAGAACGTGCGTCTGGCTAGCCAGTTGACTGGCTGGACCCTGAACGTGATGACCGAATCGGACATCCAGGCTAAGCAGCAAGCAGAAACCGGCGACATCCTGCGCAACTTCATCGACGAGCTGGAAGTCGACGAAGATCTGGCACAGGTTCTGGTCGATGAAGGCTTTACCAGCCTGGAAGAGATTGCCTACGTACCGGTGGAGGAAATGCTCAACATCGATGGCTTTGACGAGGAAACCGTCAACGAGCTTCGCGCTCGTGCCAAGGATCGTTTGTTGACTAAAGCCATCGCTACTGAGGAAAAGCTGGCAGACGCCCATCCGGCCGAAGACCTGCTCTCGCTTGAGGGTATGGACAAGGATTTGGCGATGGAACTGGCGGTGCGCGGCGTAATTACCCGCGAAGACCTGGCCGAGCAGTCTATTGACGACCTGCTCGACATCGACGGCATTGACGATGATCGTGCCGGCAAGTTGATCATGGCCGCCCGAGCCCATTGGTTCGAGTAATTAGGCGCGGCCTGAGGAGAGAAGTGCATGACGCAAGTCACGGTGAAACAACTGGCCGATGAGGTCAAAACACCGGTAGAGCGCCTGTTGCAGCAGATGCGTGAGGCAGGTCTGCCGCACACCGCCGCCGAGCAAGATGTGACCGACAGTGAGAAGCAGGCTCTGCTGACTCACTTGAAAAGCAGCCACAAGGCGAAAGTGGAAGAACCGCGCAAGATCACATTGCAGCGCAAAACCACCAGCACCCTGCGTGTTGCTGGCAGTAAAAGCATCAGCGTTGAAGTACGCAAGAAGAAAGTCTTCGTACAGCGCAGCCCGGAAGAAATCGAAGCCGAGCGCAAACGCGAACTGGAAGAACGTCGCGCAGTAGAAAATGCTGCTCGTCAGAAGGCTGAAGAAGAAGCCAAGCGTCGCGCCGAAGAAGAAGCGCGCCGCCAGCCTGCTGCTGCGCAATCGTCCGCAAATGACGCTGTTGTAGCGCCTGCTGCTGTCGCTGCACCTGTGCATGAAGCCGCCCCTGTAGTGGCTGTTGTACCGGCAGTTGACGCTCGCAAGCGTGATGAGCAACGTCGCCCGGACAAACCACGCAGTGATGACAGCAGTCGTCGCGGCGATGGCGAGCGCAAGAGCAATGCTCCGCATCGTGCAACCGTTAAAGAGAAGGCACCGGCTCCACGCGTTGCCCCTCGTACTACCGACGAAGAAAGCGATGGCTTCCGTCGTGGTGGTCGCGGCAAGGCCAAGCTGAAGAAACGCAACGCCCACGGTTTCCAGAGCCCAACCGGCCCAGTGATTCGTGACGTCCAGATCGGCGAGACCATCACTGTGGGCGATTTGGCCGCGCAGATGTCGGTCAAGGCTGCTGAAGTCATCAAGTTCATGTTCAAGATGGGCACTCCGGCGACCATCAACCAGGTACTCGATCAGGAAACTGCTCAGCTGGTAGCTGAAGAACTGGGCCACAAAGTGACCCTGGTCAGCGACACCGCCCTGGAAGACTCCCTGGCAGAATCGCTGAAGTTCGAAGGTGAGACGTTCTCCCGTGCGCCAGTCGTGACCGTAATGGGCCACGTTGACCATGGTAAAACTTCGCTGCTCGACTACATCCGTCGTGCCAAGGTAGCTGCTGGCGAAGCCGGTGGTATCACCCAGCACATCGGTGCTTACCACGTTGAAACCGAACGCGGCATGGTCACCTTCCTCGACACCCCTGGTCACGCTGCGTTTACTGCAATGCGTGCTCGTGGTGCCAAGGCGACCGACATCGTGATTCTGGTAGTTGCGGCGGACGACGGCGTGATGCCGCAGACCATCGAAGCTGTTCAGCATGCCAAGGCCGCCGGTGTTCCGCTGGTTGTGGCGGTGAACAAAATCGACAAGCCGGGTGCCGATCTCGATCGCATTCGTAGCGAACTGTCCGTCCACGGTGTTACGTCCGAAGAATGGGGTGGCGATACTCCGTTCGTTTCAGTCTCCGCGAAAATGGGTACTGGCGTTGACGACCTGCTGGAAGCAGTCCTGCTGCAAGCCGAGGTTCTCGAACTGATGGCAACCCCGTCCGCTCCTGGGCGTGGCGTTGTGGTTGAATCGCGTCTCGACAAGGGTCGTGGTCCGGTTGCAACCGTTCTGGTTTCTGACGGCACGCTGCGTCAAGGTGACATGGTCCTGGTCGGTTCGAACTTCGGCCGTATCCGGGCGATGCTTGACGAAAACGGCAAGCCGATCAAGGAAGCCGGTCCATCGATTCCAGTCGAGATTCTCGGTCTGGACGGTACGCCGGAAGCTGGTGACGAGCTGAGCGTAATGACTGACGAGAAGAAGGCGCGCGAAGTTGCCCTGTTCCGTCAAGGCAAGTTCCGCGAAGTCAAACTGGCTCGTGCTCACGCTGGCAAGCTGGAAAACATCTTCGAGAACATGGGCCAGGAAGAGAAGAAGACGCTTAACATCGTCCTCAAATCCGACGTCCGTGGTTCGCTGGAAGCTCTGCAGGGCGCCCTCGGCGGCCTGGGTAACGATGAAGTGCAAGTGCGCGTAGTCGGTGGCGGTGTCGGTGGTATCACCGAGAGCGACGCCAACCTGGCACTGGCCTCCAACGCTGTACTGTTCGGCTTCAACGTGCGTGCCGATGCCGGCGCTCGCAAGATTGTCGAGCAGGAAGGTCTGGATATGCGTTACTACAACGTGATCTACGACATCATCGAAGACGTCAAGAAAGCCCTTACCGGCATGCTTGGCAGCGACGTTCGGGAGAACATCCTGGGTATCGCTGAAGTCCGCGACGTGTTCCGTTCGCCGAAGTTCGGTGCGATCGCCGGCTGTATGGTTCTGGAAGGTGTGGTTCACCGCAACCGTCCGATCCGTGTACTGCGCGAAGACATCGTTATTTTCGAAGGCGAGCTCGAATCCCTGCGCCGCTTCAAGGACGATATGTCCGAAGTGCGTGCCGGCATGGAATGCGGTATCGGCGTCAAGAGCTACAACGACGTCAAGGCCGGTGACAAGATCGAAGTCTTCGAGAAGGTCCAGGTTGCTCGCAGCCTCTAAGTCGCGAGCTTCAAGAGCCATGATGGGTCATTGCATGCAAATGCGCTGCGCTCACACGGGACTCTAAACGCAACGCCCGGTCCGGCTTCTGCCAGGCCGGGCGTTTGCCGCTTTCAGACCACACGGGTTTCACCGTGGGTCAGTGACAGGTAACAATACATGGCAAAAGAATATAGCCGTACCCAACGTATCGGCGATCAGATGCAGCGCGAGCTGGCACAACTGATCCGTCGTGAAGTCAAAGATCCGCGCGTCGGTCTGGTCACCATTACCGCTGTTGAAGTCAGCCGTGACGTCGGTCACGCCAAGATCTTCATCACCGTGATGGGCCAGGACAGTGCTGAAGAGATCGCCCAGAGCATCAAGGTGCTCAACTCGGCCGCCGGTTTCCTGCGTATGCAGCTGGCCCGCGAGATGAAGTTGCGCAGCGTTCCACAGTTGCACTTCCACTATGACGAAAGCGTCGTGCGTGGTGCCCATCTTTCGGCGTTGATCGAACGCGCCGTGGCTGAGGACAACCAGCACCCGGTAGCCGCTGATCTAGAAGACGCCAAGGAGTAATCGGTGGCTCAGGTCAAACGTATCCGTCGTAACGTCAGCGGCATCATCCTGCTCGACAAGCCGTTGGGGTTCACCTCCAACGCAGCGCTGCAAAAAGTCCGCTGGTTGCTCAATGCCGAGAAGGCCGGGCACACCGGCAGTCTCGATCCGCTGGCCACCGGCGTGCTGCCGTTGTGCTTCGGCGAGGCCACCAAGTTCTCGCAATACCTGCTCGATTCCGACAAGGCTTATGAAACCCTGGCGCAACTGGGCAAGACCACCACCACGGCGGATGCCGAAGGTGAAGTTTTGCAGGAACGCCCGGTGACCGTTGGTCGCGCCGATATCGAAGCTGTGCTGCCGAATTTTCGTGGCCAAATCAGTCAGATACCACCGATGTACTCGGCTCTCAAGCGTGATGGCCAGCCGCTTTACAAGCTGGCCCGTGCAGGTGAAGTGGTGGAGCGCGAACCGCGTTCTGTTACTATTGCGCGCTTGGAATTGCTAGCGTTCGAGGGCGATACTGCCCGGCTTGCAGTGGATTGCAGCAAAGGCACCTATATCCGGACCCTTGTGGAGGATATCGGTGAGCAACTCGGCTGTGGCGCTTACGTTGCTGAACTGCGACGGACCCAGGCCGGGCCTTTCACGCTGGCCCAGACGGTCACGCTGGAAGAGCTGGAAGCGGTACATGCCGAAGGCGGCAACGAGGCGGTTGATCGCTTCCTGATGCCATCGGACAGCGGCCTGCTGGATTGGCCACTGTTGCAGTTCTCGGAGCACAGCTCGTTCTACTGGCTTAACGGCCAACCGGTACGGGCCCCGGATGCACCGAAGTTCGGCATGGTACGGGTACAGGATCACAACGGTCGCTTCATCGGTATCGGTGAAGTGAGCGAAGACGGGCGCATCGCGCCGCGTCGACTGATTCGGTCAGAATGACCGGACGAGGGTGGCTGTTAACAGGCACGGTCACTACTCATTTTTAGATACAGGGATTTGTCCCTGGCCTGTTGAAACTGTTTTTCTGAAACAGTTTCCTGATAAAAGGATTGCCTCATGGCTCTCGACGTTCAAGAAAAAGCTCAAATCGTAGCTGACTACCAGCAAGCTGTTGGTGACACTGGTTCGCCAGAAGTGCAAGTTGCACTGCTGACCCACAACATCAACAAACTGCAAGGTCACTTCAAGGCCAACGGTAAAGATCACCACTCCCGTCGTGGTCTGATCCGCATGGTAAACCAGCGTCGTAAGCTGCTGGACTACCTGAAAGGCAAGGATCTGGGCCGTTACCAGGCTCTGATCGGTCGCTTGGGTCTGCGTCGCTAATAAGCGATTGCGCTAGAGGTTGGTTGTCTGTCGTACGTCAGTGGGTTCCCCGCTGGTGTATGGCAGGCTCCCAGCCTCAAGTTTTATCTGGATACCTGCTTTACCCTGGACAATCACAGTCGGGCCGATTCCCGGCGTTGCCCAAGAATTTCGCAAGAAGACAAGTTCCCCAAGAGCCACAAAAGAAGGTAGGACACCGTGAACCCGGTAATCAAAAAATTCCAGTTCGGTCAGTCGACCGTTACCCTCGAGACTGGCCGTATCGCCCGTCAGGCCTCCGGCGCAGTATTGGTCACCGTTGACGACGACGTCAGCGTATTGGTGACCGTAGTCGGTGCCAAACAAGCCGATCCAGGCAAGGGCTTCTTCCCGCTGTCCGTTCACTACCAGGAAAAGACTTACGCTGCCGGTAAGATCCCTGGCGGTTTCTTCAAGCGCGAAGGCCGTCCTTCCGAGAAAGAAACCCTGACTTCCCGACTGATCGACCGTCCGATCCGTCCGCTGTTCCCTGAAGGCTTCATGAACGAAGTGCAGGTTGTCTGCACCGTCGTTTCCACCAGCAAGAAAACCGATCCGGACATCGCTGCGATGATCGGTACTTCGGCTGCGCTGGCCATCTCCGGCATTCCTTTCGATGGCCCGATCGGCGCTGCCCGCGTTGCGTTCCACGAAAGCACCGGCTACCTGCTGAACCCGACTTACGAGCAACTCAAGGCTTCGAGCCTGGACATGGTTGTTGCCGGTACTTCGGAAGCGGTATTGATGGTTGAATCGGAAGCCAAAGAGCTGACCGAAGACCAGATGCTGGGCGCCGTACTGTTCGCCCACGACGAATTCCAGGTCGTTATCCAGGCTGTCAAGGAACTGGCCGCTGAAGCCGCCAAACCAACCTGGGACTGGCAGCCAAAGCCGGAAGCCACCGCTCTGCTGGGCGCCATCCGCTTCGAGTTCGGCGACGCGATTTCCCAGGCTTACACCATCACCGTCAAGCACGAGCGTTATGCACGTCTGGGCGAGTTGCGTGACCAGATCGTTGCCAAGCTGTCGGGCGAGGAAGGTCAGCCTTCTTCGAGCGATGTCAAAGCTGCCTTCGGCGAAATCGAATACCGCACCGTTCGCGAAAACATCGTTAACGGCAAGCCGCGTATCGATGGCCGTGACACCCGCACCGTACGTCCGCTGAACATCGAAGTCGGCGTTCTGCCAAAGACTCACGGTTCGGCACTGTTCACCCGTGGCGAAACCCAGGCCCTGGTTGTTGCCACTCTGGGTACTGCCCGTGACGCACAGCTGCTGGACACCCTGGAAGGCGAGAAAAAAGACCCGTTCATGCTGCACTACAACTTCCCTCCGTTCTCGGTGGGCGAGTGTGGTCGCATGGGTGGCGCTGGTCGCCGCGAAATCGGTCACGGCCGTCTGGCTCGTCGTTCGGTTCAGGCCATGCTGCCTGCTGCTGACGTGTTCCCGTACACCATCCGTGTCGTATCGGAAATCACCGAGTCCAACGGTTCCAGCTCCATGGCTTCGGTCTGCGGCGCTTCCCTGGCGCTGATGGACGCTGGTGTGCCGATGAAGGCGCCAGTTGCCGGTATCGCCATGGGTCTGGTTAAAGAAGGCGAGAAGTTCGCCGTCCTGACCGACATCCTGGGTGACGAAGACCACCTGGGCGACATGGACTTCAAAGTAGCCGGTACCGCCAAAGGTGTGACCGCGCTGCAGATGGACATCAAGATCAAAGGCATCACCGAAGAAATCATGGAAATCGCTCTGGGCCAAGCCCTGGAAGCGCGCCTGAATATCCTCGGCCAGATGAACCAGATCATTGCTCAGTCGCGTACCGAACTGTCGGAAAACGCTCCGACCATGATCGCGATGAAAATCGACACCGACAAAATCCGTGATGTCATCGGTAAAGGCGGCGCGACCATTCGTGCGATCTGTGAAGAGACCAAGGCTTCGATCGACATCGAAGACGACGGCTCGATCAAGATCTTCGGCGAAACCAAGGAAGCGGCTGAAGCTGCTCGTCAGCGCGTTCTGGGTATCACCGCTGAAGCCGAGATCGGCAAGATCTACGTCGGTAAGGTTGAGCGCATCGTCGACTTCGGTGCCTTCGTCAACATCCTGCCGGGCAAGGACGGTCTGGTTCACATCTCCATGCTGAGCGATGCTCGCGTCGAGAAAGTGACCGACATTCTGAAAGAAGGCCAGGAAGTGGAAGTGCTGGTACTGGACGTGGACAACCGCGGCCGTATCAAGCTGTCCATCAAAGACGTAGCAGCAGCCAAGGCTTCGGGCGTTTAAACACTCCCCACGCCTGACCGCTTCAACGTTGTAAAAATGCCCCGCAGTGAACGCTGCGGGGCATTTTTTTGCCTGCGAAAAATTGAAACGCTTCGTGAAGTTGCCGGACCCCGAAGCCAGTGCTAGGTTTAGCCCATCGCCCGTGTAGCTCAGCCGGTAGAGCAGCGCACTCGTAACGCGAAGGTCGCAGGTTCGATTCCTGTCTCGGGCACCATTCTCTTCTTCATTTCACCTTTGTGCTCAGGTCCTCGACGGACATGTTCCTGAAGGCTGCACAAAATGGCAGGAGGCGGTGATGACGTCCGGTTTTTTATGGATTTGATGCAACGATCCATATAAATCCTGAAGCAAAGGTCCTATATTCGAATCTAGTGAATGCACCACCCCGTTGTTTTCAGATGATCCCGAATGGTTCTGAAGGCCAGACAAACCGGGCTTCAAACGGTTTTTTTGCGTCAGAGAGATCCTTGATGATCCAGATCCATCTTCCATTCCCCAGATCAGCGAGAACGCCATGACCGTTAAAGAATTGACCCAAGAAGCCAGACACGAAGAAGCCCTGAAAAAATACGTGCTGGATGCGCCCCAGTTGCTGGAAGAGATCAAGGACTTGCCCGCCGACGATCAGAGAGACCAGATCCAGTGGGCGTTCGAGGATGAGGCAGAAGCTCAGGGCTTGCAGCCGTGGGAGCTGACGCTCAAGTACACCACAAGCCCCGAAGAGTTCGAGGCCGCGCGCCTGGCACTGCACAAGGAGGCGGCCGAGGTATTGGGCGTCGAGTGGGAAGAGTACTGCGAGATGAATAATCTGGTGGTCTGATAGCTTTTGATAAAAAAAATGCCAGCCTTTATGAGGCTGGCGTTTTTTTATACGGGACTATCAAAGGCGATATCAGAGACTCAGACGCATCGACAGGTCCACCGCCTTCACATCCTTGGTCATTGCACCAATCGAAATGTAATCCACCCCGGTTTGTGCAATCGGCAGCAAGGTGCTTTCGTTGATCCCGCCACTTGCCTCGAGTTTGGCCTTGCCAGCGTTAAGGCGCACAGCTTCGCGCATGTCGTCCTGGCTGAGTTCGTCGAGCATGATGATGTCGGCACCGGCAGCCAGCGCCTCTTTCAATTCCTCAAGACTTTCCACCTCTACCTCCACCGGTTTGCCCGGGGCGATTCTGTGCGCAGCGGTGATTGCCTGAGCAATGCCACCACAGGCAGCGATATGGTTTTCCTTGATAAGGAAGGCGTCATACAGGCCGATGCGATGGTTGTGGCAGCCACCGCAGGTGACAGCATACTTCTGCGCCAGTCGCAGGCCAGGCAGCGTTTTGCGCGTATCCAGCAGTTTTACCTGAGTGTCCGCGACCTGGTCGGCGTAGTACTGCGCGCGAGTGGCGATTCCAGACAGCAATTGCAGGAAATTCAGGGCACAGCGTTCGCCGCTGAGCAGCGAGCGAGCAGGGCCTTCGAGATTGAACAGTACCTGATCAGGGCTGACGCGCTCGCCGTCACGCACTTGCCAGTGCACCGCAACTCGCGGGTCCAGTTGCCGAAATACCGAATCGACCCAGGCGGTGCCGCTGATGACGGCCGCATCGCGAGTGATGATGGTGGCTTTGGCCAGGCGTTCAGCCGGGATCAGTTGTGCGGTGATGTCGCCGCTGCCGATGTCTTCAAGCAACGCACGGCGCACGTTGGCTTCGATTTCGGCGGTCAGGTCGGCGAGGCGTAGATTCGGCATAACGGGCTCCACAAACAAAGTGGCCCGATTATAGGGCCATGCAGCGAGCTAACCCAAGACGACAAACACCCGCGCTTTGCTCTCAGGCATGCATTTGGTCGCGTCAGCTGAGCCGTCAGGCCTGTGGGAAGGTCTGTGTTCGAGGGGCTGTTTCAAAATGAAGTGCAGGGTCTGCTAGTACAAGTGACACCTTTTACAAGATAATCTGCCTTGCAATTGACGTCATGGCTTTGACGTTACTGAAGAATGACCGTTTCAGGAGGCCTGGATGCACAATGACGGGAACGTAGTGCCTTTGCACAAGGCGGCTACTGATCAGGCGAGCCATTCGCCGCTCGCCCGCCTGCCTGCCATTCTGCTTCAGGTTCGCGACAAGGCCGCACAGCAGCTCAGGCATGGCTTGCAGGAATTGTTCGATAACGCCGATGACACCTTGTTCGAGATGGCTGACAGGGCTCAGAACAATGTCGATCAGAACACTTTCTTCGAAGCCATGCGCGACTTGCGGCTCAAGCGCAAAAGCATCGAGCGCGTCTTTCTCGAGAAACTCTTCGAGGGCTTTGTCAGCCTCGCTCAGTACGACATCGCGCAAATGTCGTTTCCCCAGTCGGTGATTTGCGATCCATCGGTGCAGATCCCCAGCGACGAGCTGGAAAGAGCCGTAGCGCTGGAGGCAATGGTCGCCAAGGCGCTCAGTCGTGACGGCTTTGCTCTGGGCCAATTGACCGCACGCTTGGGTGTGCTGCTCGGCAAGCAGCTTGACGATCAGCACAACCCGATGGGGCCGGCCATGCTCTGCGAGTATTTCCTCGAGGCCGGGCGCAATCTGGGCGTGGAGATCAGGGTCAAGCTGATCATTCTCAAGCTGTTCGAGAAGTATGTTCTGAGCGATGGCGACCAACTCTATGCCGAAGCCAATCAACTGTTGATCGCCACCGGTGTGCTCCCCGAGCTCAAACCTGCGCCCGCCCGCCGGGCTTGCGACCGGGCAGTCGTCAGCACCGGTACCGCGCAAACCGACCCCGGTACGGCCAGGTCCGGCAGCGCGCAGATCGACGAGAGCGTGCAGGAAGTCTTCGCGGCCTTGCAGGAGCTGCTTTTCCACGTCAGGGGCAGTGTTGCACCGATCCTCGAAGCCAGTGCGCAGACTCAGCCTGTTTCGACCCGGGATCTGCTGCGTCTGCTCTCGCATCTGCAGCAGTACGTACCTGGGCCCAGCGCTCAGGATGATTTCGATCTGCGTAATCAGCTTGAGCAATTGCTGACCCGAGTCAGCGTCAAAAGCGGCAAGTCCAGGGTCGTCGGCGTGGCTGACGAGGATGTGATCAACCTGATTGCGATGCTCTTCGAGTTCATCCTCGATGATCACAATTTACCCGATTCGCTCAAGGCCCTGATCGGGCGCTTGCAGATCCCGATGCTGAAAGTCGCGGTGCTCGACAAGAGCTTTTTCAGCCGCGCCAGTCATCCGGCCCGGCGTCTGCTCAACGAAATTGCCGCCGCTGCTTTGGGCTGGGGCGAATGTGATGACCACCAGCGCGACAGCCTGTACCTGCGCATCGAACAGGTCGTACAGCGACTGTTGAATGACTTTGTCGACGACCCGGCGATCTTCTCTGAACTATTGGCCGATTTTCTGGCGTTCACCAATGACGAGCGCCGTCGCAGCGAACTGCTGGAGCAGCGTACGCGTGACGCCGAAGAGGGACGCGCCAGGACGCACCTGGCCCGCCAGTATGTCGAGCAAGCGCTGAATCAGCGGCTATTGGGCAAGGTTTTGCCGCAAGTCGTCGTAGGCTTTTTGCAGGAGGCCTGGAGCACGGTGTTGTTGCTGACTTGTCTCAAGCACGGCGAACAGTCTGTCGAGTGGCAGACCGGCTTGCAGACCATGGATGACTTGATCTGGAGCGTTCAACGCCACGAAGACGCAGACGCCGGCCTGCATTTGCTCAGCTTGGTGCCGGGGCTGCTCAAGGCGCTGCGTGAAGGCTTGAGTAGCGCGGCATTCGATCCTTTTGCCACCCGTGAGTTTTTCAGTCAGCTGGAAGCGTTGCACCTCCAGGTATTTCGGCATCTCGCGGCTCAGGAGCTCGAGCAGAGCATGGCCATTGCGGGCAATGATGACTTGCCGACGATGGTTGAGGTGGTCCAGAAAATTGTCCTGAGGACCGCCGATGAAGGGCTCGTCGAGATGCCCCCTGTACGTCTGGCTGCAGATGACGCGGGCCTGCTTCAGGTCAATCAGCTGCGTCCGGGGTGCTGGGTCGAATTTCAGGAAGACGAAGAAAACACGCTGCGTTGCAAACTGGCAGCGATCATCCAGCCATCCGGCAAGTACATATTCGTCAACCGTACCGGCATGAAGGTGCTGGAGCGAACCCGTACCTCGCTGGCATTGGAATTCCGCTCCGGGGCCGTTCGCAAACTCGATGACACCTTGCTGTTTGATCGGGCGCTGGAGTCGGTTATCGGTAATCTACGCCAACTCAATCGCGGCAAGTGATCGCAACCTGAGTGCCGATCGCGGCATACTGGGCCATCGAAGTCGTTGCGCAAGGAACCTGTATGCAGTTGGACCCCGCTAGCGGTTGGTGTGAAGGCGTTCGTCATTGCCCGTCACCAAACTTCAATGCGCGCCCCACGGGTGAGATTTCCCTGCTGGTGATCCACAACATCAGTTTGCCGCCGGCGCAGTTTGCGACGGGTAAAGTGCAGGAGTTCTTTCAGAATCGTCTGGATGTCACGGAGCATCCCTATTTTGCAGGGATAGCCGACCTTCGCGTATCTGCACATTTTTTGATCGAGCGTGACGGCGCGATCACTCAGTTTGTCTCCTGTCTTGAGCGTGCCTGGCACGCGGGGGTCTCCCGCTTCGATGGGCGGGAAGGCTGTAATGATTTTTCCTTGGGCATTGAATTGGAAGGCACAGATGAGCTGCCGTTCACCGATGCTCAATATCAGGCGTTGATTGCCTTGACCCGGCAATTGCAGGAGGCCTTCACTGCGATCACTGCGCAACGTATCTGTGGTCATAGTGATATTGCACCCGGGCGCAAGACCGATCCAGGGCCTGCGTTCGACTGGGCACGTTTTCGCGGGGCTCTGGGAAAAGGGGAAGGACAATGAGTTTTCTGGTGTTACTGCTGGCGGTCTGGATCGAGAAATTCTCGGCCTTGCGTCATCGGGTCCAGCGCGACAGTGGATGGTTGCGCGAGTTGGCCAAACTTGAGGGCAGTCCACGATTTGTGAATCGACCCTGGCGGGTGCTGGCGTTGCTGATTTTGTTCCCGGTGGCAGTGCTGGGATTATTGCTGGTGGTGCTGGAGCCGGTGGCCTACGGTCTGTTGGCCTTTCCGATTCATCTGCTGGTGGTGATTTACAGTCTGGGGCGCGGTGATTTGTTGGCAGGTTTAGGGCCGTTTCGCGATGCCTGGCGTCGTGAAGACCTGCAGGCCGCCACTCATGTTGCCAAGCGTGACCTGGATATTGGCGCTGACAGTGGCGAACAGTTGCTTGAACGGGTTCAAGGACACTTGCTGTGGGAGGCCTATCAGAGCTTCTTTGCGGTGATTTTCTGGTACTTCCTGCTCGGTCCGGTCGCGGCGTTGAGCTATCGCCTGCTGGCATTGGCCGCGGAACACGGGAAAAACCCGGCGCTGGTCGAGCGCGCCGCGCAACTGCGGCATGCCTTCGACTGGTTGCCGGTGCGGCTGTTGGCCGCAAGCTTTGCGCTGGTCGGCAACTTTGTAGCGGTCAGCCGGGTGATGTTGCATGAGTTGCTCAACTGGAACATCAGCGCCGCGCAATTGGTGGAAAAAGTCGGCCTGGTGGCCGGCGAGATCCCGGCGCCGATGGTCGGTGCTGATGGCATTACCAGTCTGGACCGGTTGTGGGAGCTTCTGCTCCGGGCAGCGGTGCTCTGGTATGCGTGTTTTGCGCTGTGGACGGTGTTGCCCTGAGAGCCGAGGGGGCTTGCCCTTAACGCGGTAAGTTAAGGAAATGAGGTCTCTATGTGGGAGCGAGCTTGCTCGCGATGGTCTCAAGGGCGACGCGTTTATTCAGAAAACACGCGTTATCGTTAACGACCATCGCGAGCAAGCTCGCTCCCACAGGGGGGCCAGCGTTTCGCTTAACTTACTGGAATCTCCCCGCTCACAAGACCGCGGTTAACTTTAAGTTACAAAACCTCCCTTCGATTTGAGCTATACAGACGTAGCGCCGAATAGTGGCTATCTGCTGTCTTCGCGTGCCTGCCGATAACAATAAAAGAAAGGGAGACTTCCAGTGAAGAGCTTGCTCTATCCCGCCGTCGCGCTGATGAACCGCCTGAGCTTCGGCATGAAGTTCAGCCTGATCAGTGTTCTGTTTTTCCTGCCGATGCTGGTGACCAATTTCTATCTGGTTCGCGACTCCTATCGCGAATTCCAGGGCACTCGGGTCGAATTGCAAAGCCTTGACCTGCTAGGCAGCAGCCTGACGCTTCGTCGCGATCTGGAAACCCTGAACAACCTGGTGCAGATCAACGTGACCCTTGGTCAATCCGGCAAAGCAGGGGATCTCGAGTCGAAGATCAGCTCCCTTGAACAGAGCGTCCTGGCGCGTATGCAGGGGCTGGAGGCGGTGACTATCGACCCCGAGCAGATCAGCGTTTTCGATGGCAAACGCGATGAAATGATTAGCGCTTTCAAGGCTCAGCAAGCCGAAAACTCTTTGCAAAGCAAAAGCGCGTTGATCGGCAAGTTACTCGGCAGTGCGCAAATTTTCAGTCAGATCGTCGCCAGCCAATCCGGCTTGAGCCGCGACAATCAAAGTGACATGCGTCAGTTGAGTGAACTGATCACCAGTGTCACCCCGCAAGTCACGCAGATCCTCGGCGAAGGTCGGGCCATAGGCAGCTATTCGCTGGGTCAAGGTTTCCTCAATTCGTCTTCGAGCACGCGCTTCGATGAGCTATTACAGCAGATTGAAAAGCTCCAGGCCGAGTACGGCTTGAAGTTGCAGGATGCATTGGGCTCAAGCAAAGCGGCTCACGACACTCTGGATCAATTGGCCAGTGCCAGCGCAAGCACGCTCAAACAAGGCAGCGAGCTGTTTGAAGAACAGGTGGTGATGGCGGACACCCTCGATGCGCCCTGGCAGGCTTTTTACGATCAGGTCAGTGGATTGATGGCGCAAACCTACGAATTGAACGAGGCCACGCTGAAATTTCTGGGTGTGGAGCTGCAGCAGCGTCTGGAACAGAATCGCACGCACATGGTGTTGTTGGTGGTTGCGCTGGCGGCGGTGTTCTGGTTGATCGTTTACCTCTACGGCGGTTTCTATGCCTCGACCCGCACCACCCTCAAGCGCCTGGGAGAGGTGATGGACAAGGTGGCGGCGGGGGACATGACCGTGTCCTTCACCGCCCAAAGTCGCGATGAGTTGGGTGAGCTGGGCAATGTGTTCAACGGCACCGTGGCGAAGATCCATGACTTGATCGAACTGGTGGGCAAGACCGTCAGTGAAGTCGAGCGTCAGGCCGGTCAGGTGCAATCGGTATCGGCTCAGAGCAATCAGGCGGTGGCCGGTCAGCGCAGCCAGATCGAACAGGTTGCCACCGCGATGAATCAGATGTCGGCGACTGCCCAGGAAGTGGCCCGCAGCGCGGCAGCGGCGGTCAGCAGTGCCCACAGCGTCAACGATGAAACCATCAGTGGACGTGGCCTGGTGGAGTCGCAACAGGGCAGCATTGCCCAGTTGGCCAGCGAGATCGACCAGTCGGTGTTGGTGATCAATCAATTGGCCAGTGACAGCCAGTCCATCAGCCGTGTACTCGAAGTGATCAAAAGCATTGCCGAGCAGACCAACCTGTTGGCGCTCAACGCGGCCATCGAGGCCGCGCGTGCTGGTGAGCAGGGACGCGGTTTTGCGGTGGTGGCCGACGAGGTCCGCACGCTGGCCAAGCGCACCCAGCAATCGACTGAAGAAATCGAGCAGATGATTGCCAAGCTGCACAGCGGTGTAAGCGCGGCGGTGAAAGCCATGGGTGTCAGCCATCAGATGGCCAGTGGCACGGTCAGTCAATCGGAAAAGGTTCAGCAGGCGCTGGAAAACATCCTCGCTGCAGTAGGGATGATCGTCGATCAGAACCAGCAAATCGCTGCGGCTGTCGAGCAGCAAACCGCGGTGGCCCACGATATCGATCAAAACATCGTCGAGATCAACCGCGCGGGTGAACGTACAGCCGAAGGCGCACACCAGACCGAAGATGCCAGCCGTCAGCTCTCCGCACAGGTGGTGCAGCTCAAGCAATTGATCAGTGCATTCCGGGTTTGAAGTCAGCTCGGCCCAGCAGGCCAGTTGAACAACTCACAGGCATTGGCAGTGCTGGCCGCAGCCAGTTGCTGCGGGCTGATCGCCATGATTTCGGCCAGCGCGGAGCAAATCGCCGGCAGGTGTTGCGGGCTGTTGCGTTGACCGGGATACATGGCGGGCGCCATATCCGGCGAATCGGTTTCCAGCACCACGGCATCCAGCGGTAAGCCTTTGAGGACTTTGTGCATGCGCAGCGCTTGCGGCCAGGTCGCGGCACCGCCCAGGCCAAGTTTGAAACCGAGTTTGATGTATTCGCGGGCCTCTTCCTGACTGCCGGCGAAGGCGTGGATGATGCCGCTACGTTTGAGTCGAAAGCGTTTCAGCGTGGCGATCACCGCAGCATGGCTACGACGGACATGCAGCAGCGCCGGTAACTGAAAGTCCGCCGCCAGTTGCAACTGCGCTTCAAACAGCGCTTGTTGCCGCTCGCGGTCGAGATGTTCGAGAAAGTAATCCAGACCGAACTCGCCCACCGCACACAGCTGCCGATGACCGGCCAGACGCGTCAGCCAGTCAGCCAGTTCTGTCAGGTCAGCGGGGCGATGCTCGTCGAGATAGACCGGGTGCAGGCCGAATGCGGCGTACAGGTCCGGGTCGCTTTGCACCAGATCCCATACCCGCTGCCAATTTCGCTGATAAACCCCCAGCACCACCATTCGCCGCACTCCGAGGGCGCGGCTGTCAGCCAGCAGCGCCTGACGATCGTCGTCGAAATCCGGAAAATCCAGATGGGTGTGGCTGTCGATCAGCTCCACGTTCACGCCTCGTGAATGCGCTGCTTGAAGGTCCGCGCGATGGCCTGTACGCCTGGTTGGTAATGTTGTTCTTCAATCGCCGCCAACGCCAGTTGCAGGGCCTTGTCCGCAATCAGCTGATGTTGCTGGGCCATGGCGTTCACCGGCAGCGGCAGGAAGTCCAGTAATTGCGTATCGCCAAAGGTGCCGAGACGCAGCGGTCGGGATTTCAGCGGGAAGTCATGCAGGGCATCGAACACGCCCTGAAGCAGCACGTAGGATGTGGTGATCAGCGCATCCGGCAGATGGCCGAGGCGTTGTAGCAACTCCTCCATCAACTGCCGTCCGCAGTCGCGGCTGAAGGCTTCGCCGTGCTCGATCAGGATCTCGCCTTCGAACCCGGCCAGGGCCTGCTTGAAGCCTGCGGCACGCTCCTGGCTGATGCTCAACTCGGGCCGCGCACCGATCAGCGCAATCTGCTGCGGTACGGGCTGCAACAGGCTGCGGGTGAGTTGCAGGCTGGCTTCTCGATCATCGCTGATCACCGAACAGAAGTGCTCAGGCTCCATCACCCGGTCGATGGCGATGATCGGCAAGCCTTTGGCCTGCAACTGGCGATAGCTGTCATCATCGGGCGGCAGGCAACTGGCGACGAACAGCGCATCGCAACGCCGGGCACGGAACAGTTGCAGCAACTGCCGTTCGCTGTCCGGCGCATCGTCGGAGCTGGCGATCAATAATTGATAGCCGCGTGCCCGAGCACCTTGTTCCAGGAGTTTGGCGGTCCGCGCGTAGCTGGGGTTTTCCAGATCCGGGAGGATGAAACCCAATGTGCGCGTATGCCGGCTGCGCAGCCCGGCCGCTTGTGGGTTAGGCGTGAAGCCATGTTGTTCGACCACCGCCTGCACACGTTCGACGGTGCTGCGACTGATCCGCTGTTGTTCGGCCTTGCCGTTGATGACATAGCTGGCGGTGGTGACAGACACACCGGCCAGTTGGGCGATATCACTGAGTTTCAACCCGGTATTTCCTTGTTGTTTGGAGCGTGCCCCGACACTTTGTCCAATCGTAACCGATCTAGGCAGGCGACCATTGTCGTAAACGCGACCGACAGGAGGGCTTCAAGGATGAGCGATAATCGAGTAACGTGCCAAGCATTCTAGATTAAACGTTTCAGCAGGCGTATTTTCAGGACTATGAGCGAATTGGGCCGGTGCTGCCGAAAAGCCGCCCAAGGCTGTTCTGACGATAAACCTAAGCTGATTCATTCAAAACAATACCTAGCGCTACCTTGCGCTAAATAGGAGAAAGCATGCTCGAGCTCACCATAGAGCAGATATCCATGGGCCAGTCAGCTGTGGATAAGTCCGCGGCACTGCACTTGCTCGCCGAAAATCTGGTCGCTGATGGCCTGGTCGAAGAGGGTTACCTCAGCGGCTTGCAGGCGCGGGAAGCGCAGGGCTCGACCTTTCTCGGTCAAGGTATTGCAATCCCCCATGGCACCCCTGAAACCCGCGATAAGGTGTTCACCACCGGCGTGCGCCTGCTGCAGTTCCCCGAAGGGGTGGACTGGGGCGATGGTCAGATCGTCTATCTGGCGATCGGCATAGCCGCTAAATCCGATGAACACTTGCACCTGCTGCAATTGCTCACCCGCGCCCTCGGTGAAACCGATCTGGGCCAGGCCCTGCGCCGCGCCAGTTCCGCCGAAGCCTTGCTGAAGCTGTTGCAAGGTGCGCCGCAAGAGCTGGCACTGGATGCGCAGATGATTGGTCTGGGCGTGTCCGCCGATGATTTCGAAGAACTGGTTTGGCGTGGCGCGCGTTTGCTGCGTCAGGCCGACTGCGTCAGCAACGGGTTTTCCGCGGTATTGCAGCAGGTTGAAGCACTGCCGCTGGGCGATGGCCTGTGGTGGTTGCACAGCGAACAGACGGTCAAGCGCCCGGGCCTGGCCTTCGTCACGCCGGACAAGCCGATCCGTTACCTCGGCCAACCGCTGAGCGGTCTGTTCTGTCTGGCCAGCCTGGGGGAAGCCCATCAGGCCTTGCTCGAACGCCTCTGTGCGTTGCTGATTGAAGGTCGCGGCCATGAATTGGGTCGCGCCACCAGCAGCCGCGCGGTCCTGGAAGTGCTCGGCGGCGAACTGCCGGCCGACTGGCCAAACGCCCGAATCGCCCTGGCCAACGCCCACGGTTTGCATGCCCGCCCGGCGAAGATTCTGGCGCAACTGGCGAAAAGTTTTGAAGGCGAGATTCGCGTGCGGATCGTCGACGGTCAGGACACTGCGGTGTCGGTGAAGAGCCTGAGCAAGTTGCTCAGCCTCGGCGCCCATCGTGGCCAGGTGCTGGAGTTTATCGCTGAACCGAGCATCGCTGCCGATGCTTTGCCCGCGTTGCTGGCGGCCATCGAAGAAGGGCTTGGCGAAGAAGTCGAGCCGTTGCCGGCGGTCAGCGCACCCTGTGAAATCGTCGCTGAAGTGGAGCCGGTGCTGGTGGTCCCGGCCTCGGGCAGTCTGATTCAGGCGATTGCCGCCGCGCCCGGAATTGCCATCGGTCCGGCGCACATTCATGTACTGCAGCCGATCGATTACCCGTTGCGTGGTGAATCCGCCGCCATCGAACGTGAGCGTCTGAAACAGGCGCTGGCCGATGTCCGTGGTGACATCGAAGGGCTGATTCAGCGCAGCAAGGCCAAGGCCATCCGCGAGATTTTCATTACCCACCAGGAAATGCTCGACGATCCGGAGCTGACCGACGAAGTCGACACTCGTCTCAAGCAAGGTGAAAGCGCCGAGGCTGCATGGATGGCGGTGGTCGAGGCCGCGGCCAAACAACAGGAATCGCTGCATGATGCGCTGCTGGCCGAGCGTGCGGCGGACTTGCGGGATGTCGGTCGCCGGGTGCTGGCGCAGTTGTGTGGCGTCGAAACCCTGGTCGAACCTGAGCAACCGTACATTCTGGTGATGGATGAGGTCGGCCCGTCGGACGTGGCGCGTCTCGATCCAGTACGGGTTGCCGGGATTCTTACCGCCCGTGGTGGCGCCACCGCCCACAGTGCGATTGTCGCGCGGGCCCTGGGCATCCCAGCGCTGGTCGGTGCAGGCGCTGCGGTATTGCTGCTGGCGCCGGGTACGCCGCTGTTGCTCGATGGTCAGCGCGGTCGCCTGCATGTGGACGCCGATGCCGCAACCTTGCGACGCGCCACTGAAGAACGCGACACCCGCGAGCAACGTCTGCAAGCTGCTGCGGCCCGGCGTCACGAACCGGCGCTGACCAGCGATGGCCACGCCGTCGAAGTATTTGCCAATATCGGTGAAAGCGCAGGTGTCGTCAGCGCAGTGGAGCAGGGCGCCGAAGGCATCGGCCTGTTGCGCACCGAACTGATTTTCATGGCCCACACGCAAGCGCCGGATGAGGCGACCCAGGAAACCGAATACCGTCGCGTGCTCGATGGTTTGGCCGGCCGTCCGTTGGTGGTGCGCACGCTGGATGTCGGCGGCGACAAACCGTTGCCTTACTGGCCGATCGCCAAGGAAGAAAACCCGTTCCTCGGTGTTCGCGGCATTCGTTTGACCCTGCAACGTCCAAAGATCATGGAGGCCCAGTTGCGCGCCTTGCTGCGTGCTGCCGACAACCGGCCGCTGCGGATCATGTTCCCGATGGTCGGCAGCGTCGATGAATGGCGTCAGGCTCGGGACATGACCGAACGCCTGCGTCTGGAAATTCCGGTGGCCGACCTGCAACTGGGGATCATGATCGAAGTGCCGTCGGCGGCGCTGCTTGCGCCGGTGCTGGCCAAGGAAGTCGACTTCTTCAGCGTCGGCACCAACGACCTGACCCAATACACCCTGGCCATCGACCGCGGCCATCCGACCTTGTCGGCTCAGGCCGATGGCTTGCATCCAGCGGTCTTGCAACTGATCGACATCACCGTGCGCGCGGCCCATGCCCATGGCAAATGGGTCGGCGTCTGCGGAGAACTGGCGGCTGATCCGTTGGCGGTCCCGGTGCTGGTGGGGCTTGGCGTGGATGAATTGAGCGTCTCGGCGCGCAGCATTGCCGAGGTCAAGGCGCGGGTTCGCGAACTCAACCTCAGCCAGGCAAAAATCCTCGCTCAGCAGGCCTTGGCCGTGGGCAGCGCCAATGAAGTACGCGCTTTAGTGGAGGCATTGTAATGGCAAGCATTCTTACCCTGACCCTGAACCCGGCACTGGACCTGACCGTCCAGTTGACACGCCTGGAGCCGGGCCAGGTCAACCGCAGCGATGAGATGCACACCCACGCTGCCGGCAAGGGCGTGAACGTGGCGCAGGTTCTGGCGGATCTCGGCCATCAGCTGACCGTCAGTGGTTTCCTCGGCGAAGACAATCCGCAGGCCTTCGAAACGCTGTTTGCCCGGCGCGGTTTTGTCGATGCGTTCATTCGTGTGCCGGGGGAAACCCGCAGCAATATCAAACTGGCGGAAAGCGATGGGCGAATCACGGACCTGAACGGACCGGGCCCGCTGGTCAGCGAAGCCGCGCAACAAGCGCTGCTCGATCGTCTCGATCAGATCGCCGCCGGGCATGACGCGGTGGTGGTCGCCGGTAGTCTGCCGCGCGGTGTCAGCCCGCAGTGGTTTCAAGCATTGCTGATCCGTCTGAAAGACCTCGGCTTGAAAGTCGCCCTGGACACCAGCGGCGAAGCCTTGCGGGCAGGACTCGCGGCGGGTCCATGGTTGATCAAACCCAACACCGAAGAACTCGCCGAAGCGCTGGATAGCCCGGAGGTGTCGGTGGTTGCACAAGCCGAAGCGGCGAACCGGTTAAGGGCCCAAGGCGTCGAGCATGTGGTGATTTCCCACGGTGCCGACGGGGTGAACTGGTTTGGCGTCGGTTGTGCCTTGCATGCACAGCCACCGAAGGTCAGCGTCGCCAGTACCGTCGGTGCCGGCGATTCATTGTTGGCGGGGATGCTGCACGGATTGCTCAGTGCTCATACCCCTGAACAGACCTTGCGCACAGCCACCGCAATTGCCGCCATGGCCGTGACCCAGATCGGTTTCGGAATCAGTGATGCCGCGCAACTGGCGCAGCTCGAGCAGGGTGTGCGTGTTCACCCCCTGACAGAACAATAAGAGGGTTTGTAATGAAATTAGCCATTGTTACAGCCTGCCCGAACGGCATGGTCACCAGCGTACTCTGCGCGCGCTTGCTCGATGCGGCGGCGCAACGCCAGGGTTGGAGCACCAGTGTCGAAGTGCATGATGCTGCTCATCCGGAACGTCAGTTGTCGGCCGCAACGATCGAAGCCGCCGAGTGGGTGCTGGTGGTCAGCAGCACGCCTGTGGATATGTTGCGTTTTGTCGGCAAGCGAGTGTTTCAGAGCACGCCGGCTCAGGCGCTGCAAGACGTCGAAGCGGTGCTGCGACGCGGTGCCGAAGAGGCGCAGATCTATGTCGCGCCCAAAGTGGTTGCCGCACCTGTCGCCGTCAGCAAAAGCGCGCCACGACTGGTTGCCGTGACCGCTTGCCCGACCGGCGTCGCCCACACCTTTATGGCGGCTGAAGCCTTGCAGCAAGCGGCCAAGCGTCTGGGCTATGACCTGCAAGTGGAAACCCAGGGCTCGGTCGGTGCGCGCACTCCCTTGAGCGCCGCGGCGATTGCCGACGCCGATGTGGTATTGCTGGCGGCGGATATCGAAGTCGCTACCGAGCGGTTTGCCGGCAAGAAGATTTACCGCTGCGGCACCGGTATCGCCTTGAAACAGGCCGAAGCCACGCTGAACAAAGCGCTGGCCGAAGGCCGGCAGGAAAGCGCTTCGACCGGCGCCAAAGGCCCGGCCAGGCAAGAGAAGACTGGCGCCTACAAACACCTGCTGACTGGTGTTTCGTACATGTTGCCGATGGTGGTGGCCGGTGGTTTGATGATTGCCTTGTCGTTCGTCTTCGGCATCACCGCGTTCAAAGAACCAGGGACCCTGGCCGCGGCGCTGATGCAGATCGGTGGCGAGAGCGCGTTCAAACTGATGGTGCCCTTGCTCGCCGGCTACATTGCCTATTCGATCGCCGACCGTCCGGGTCTGGCGCCGGGGATGATTGGTGGCTTGTTGGCCAGCACTCTGGGGGCGGGCTTTATCGGCGGGATCATTGCCGGTTTCATCGCCGGTTACGCTGCGCAGGCGATCAATCGTTATGCACGCTTGCCGCAAAGTCTCGAAGCGTTGAAGCCGATCCTGATCATCCCGTTGCTGGCGAGCCTGTTCACGGGGCTGGTGATGATCTACGTGGTGGGTAAACCGGTCGCCGGGATGCTCGAAGCCCTGACGCACTTCCTCGACAGCATGGGCACCACCAACGCGATTCTGCTCGGAGTGTTGCTTGGTGGCATGATGTGCGTCGACCTCGGCGGGCCGATCAATAAAGCTTCCTATGCGTTCTCGGTGGGGCTGCTGGCATCGCAAAGTTATGCGCCGATGGCCGCGACCATGGCTGCCGGTATGGTGCCGCCGATTGGTATGGGCATCGCCACCTTCCTCGCCCGTCGCAAGTTTGCCCAGAGCGAGCGTGAAGCTGGCAAAGCAGCATTCGTGCTCGGCTTGTGCTTTATCTCCGAAGGAGCGATTCCGTTTGCCGCCAAGGATCCGTTGCGAGTGATTCCGGCAAGCATCGCCGGCGGTGCGTTGACCGGTGCGCTGTCGATGTACTTCGGCTGCAAACTGATGGCGCCACACGGCGGGTTGTTCGTGATGCTGATTCCGAATGCGATCAACCATGCGTTGCTGTATCTGTTGGCGATCGTTGCCGGGAGTTTGTTGACGGCGGTCACGTATGCGCTGATCAAGCGGTCTGAGGTGGTTGAATTGGCGCTGGAGCCGGTCAAGGCGTAGGAGCGAGCGGTGCGGCGATCCGACTTGCCCGCGATGAACGATAATGCGGTGCTCCGGCTAGACCGCGTTGACCTTATCGCGGGCAAGCCACGCTCCTACAGGCGTCGTCTGTCACATCCCATTCATCGCTCCCTGTCTAAGCTTCTCTTTTGGATTGTCGAGGGAGAAACAGCATGAGCGAATTCGATCCGGGTCGCCGTCGGGTGATCCAGGCCGTTGGTGCCGGGCTCTTGTTACCCGGGCTGGCACCAGCGGTGATTGCCTCGGTCAGGGATCGCCCGCAACTCACGGATGGCGTGCAGTCCGGTGACTTGCTGGGTGACCGGGCGATGATCTGGGGCCGCAGCGACCGCCCGGCGCGGATGGTGGTGGAGTGGGACACCCGCAGCCTGTTCGGCAATCCTCGACGCTTCGTCTCGCCACTGGCCGATGCCCGCAGTGACTTCACCGCCCGCGTCGAACTGACGGGGTTGCCCGCCGATCAGGCGATCTTCTATCGCGTGCAGTTCGAAGATGCCCAGACTGGTATCGCCAGTGAACCCTGGTTCGGCCACCTGCGCAGCGTGCCGCAGCGGCGGCGGGATATTCGTTTTGTCTGGAGTGGCGATACGGTCGGCCAGGGTTTCGGCATCAACCCCGACATCGGCGGTATGCGCATCTACGAAGCCATGCGCTTGCGCTTGCCAGACTTCTTTATCCACAGCGGTGACACCATCTACGCCGATGGCCCGGTGCCGGCACAAATCACCACCGAGAGTGGTCGTATCTGGCGCAATCTCACCACCGAAGCCAAAAGCAAAGTCGCCGAAACCCTCGACGAGTATCGTGGCAACTACCGCTACAACCTGATGGATGAAAATATCCGCCGCTTCAACGCCGAGGTGCCGCAGATCTGGCAGTGGGACGATCACGAGGTGGTCAACAACTGGTCGCCGGGCAAACAACTGGATGAGCGCTACCAGAGTAAAGATATCCACAGCCTGGTCGGTCGTGCGCGACAAGCCTGGCTCGAATACGCACCGATGCGTATGCAGAGTGCCGATGGTGGCGGACGGATTTATCGCAAACTCGGTTACGGTCCACTGCTGGACTTGTTTGTGCTGGACATGCGCAGCTATCGCGGAGCCAATGACGACAATCTGGGCAGCGAAAAAGCGTTCCTGGGGCGTGAGCAACTGGACTGGCTCAAGCGTGAGTTGAAGGCCTCGAAGGCCCAGTGGAAAATCATCGCCACCGACATGCCGATTGGCCTGGGCGTGCCCGATGGCGAAGTCAGCCCCGGCGTGCCGCGCTGGGAGGCAGTGGCCAATGGCGACCCCGGTCCGGCCCAGGGGCGTGAACTGGAAATCGCTGAATTGCTGGGTTTCCTGAGGGCGCAGCAGGTGCGCAATTACGTCTGGCTGACAGCCGATGTGCATTACTGCGCGGCGCACCATTACCACCCGGATCGGGCGGCGTTTCAGGACTTTGAACCGTTCTGGGAATTCGTCGCCGGGCCGTTGAATGCCGGCAGCTTCGGTCCCAATACGCTGGATAAAACCTTTGGTCCTGAAGTGGTGTTCGAGAAAGCACCACCTACCCAGAACAGTTCACCGTTTGCCGGTTTTCAGTTTTTTGGTGAAATGAATATTGACGGCCAGACCAGCGAAATGAGCGTCATCCTGCGGGATCTGGACGGGGTGGCGGTGTTTGAACAGCGGCTTGCGCCCGTCTGAGACATAGGTATCTACACATCTCTCAACTCTGGCCTGTAACAGGACTGCATGGATATCAAATGACTGGGTTTGAAGCCAGACCGGCTAAACAATGCGACGCGTTGGTCGTGAGGTTGAGTAATGGACTACCGGTTTTGACGGCCGGGATGAACGCCTTGCCGCGAAGCGACAAGGCGTTTGTACAGACGCCAGCCCTTTGGTGATGTTTGAGTAACGAGCGGGTCAAGCCGCTACGGACTGAGGAAGAGCTGGCTGGCCGCCTCCCGATCAATGTTGAGTAGCAGCGCGTGCTGGACGCAACAAAAAAACTTGGGGCAGTTTGGAGCCGCATGTATTCGACTACACCTCGTCAGTACTCAAGACTGCTATAGGTCAACTTGTACGCGGACATCGGCGGGTGGCTATTTTCCCATTCCTGGGCAAACGCCTTGCCGGCTTCGATCTGTTCAGGGGGCAATGTGCTGCCGATGCGTGCAAGGGTGTCTGCCGCTTGAGGACGCCGGAAGTACTGCCGAGTGCTGTTGACTACCAGCCACAGCAGGCCATACCCCTTGACCGGGTCATAGTTGTAGTCATAACGGTCGAGGTTCTGTTCGGTATCGAAGATATGCAGGAGCGCGTAGCTATAGGTCAGCACGGCGCTGAGCTGATTGTGCTCCAGTCGTTTGTTCAGCCAACGCTGCTGATAAGGGATGTTGGTGAGATATCTGATGTTGCTTAACCAGTACATCGCTGGGGGGAATCCGAGATTGGCGGATCTTCTCAATGTAATATCGAGTATGGAGCTCAGGCTGCTGGTATCGGGAATGAGAGACGGGGTCTTGTCATAAAGAATGGCCAGGATGTAGAGCGCTTCTGCGCAGCCTGCTGTACCCGCTTTTTTCAGCCAGGCAATATCCTGAGTCAGTTCGTACATTTCAAGCATGGCGTCGCCATCACCAATGTCGGCCCCTGCCTGAGCCAGCCTCTTGGCTTTTTCAATGGAGTCGGTATCGCCCAGGCGCATCAACGAGTAAACGTGATCTTGAGCGCCGGCCAGTCGATACCACGTTTTGGCCGCTTCGCTGGCACTGCCTTCGCGATGTCGAATGGCTTCGCCCAAGGCGTATTGTGATTCACGGTCACCTGCGGTGGCGGCGACGGTCAGGTTGGTTTCGGAGTCCAGGTATTCCCCCAGATTGTAGAGTTTCAGGCCTCTTGCTTGGGCAGCCCTTTGCGGATCGGTCAACGGTGAAAGCAGCGAGCGTATTGAAGTGAATAAGGTGTGTAGAACCGTGAATTCGTCTGAATGGTTATGCATGGTCAATACCTGTGTTGATGGAAGAAAGGAGTAGCCAACACAGGCTATTGGGGTTGCAGCGGGCAGGAGCGGTATATATGTATCTATTTACAGGTCAGGCGCGTGATGCGGTTGGCGGTGAAGGTTAAGACGGTATCTACGCCCATCCGTAGGAAATACCGTGGGCTGTGATTCGTCAGTAAACATCCCGACGGTAGCGGCCTTGCTCGATCAACCGCTCCACTTCATCAGCGCCGAGCACCTCGTTGAGCACCTGATCCACACCGGACGCCATCCCTTGCAGGCTGCCGCAGATGTAGATCGACGCACCGTCCGCCAGCCATTTTTTCAGCTCGACGGCGCGTTGATGCAAACTGTCCTGCACGTAAACCTTCTCGGCCTGGTCCCGCGAGAACGCCAGGTCCAGGCGCTCCAGATCACCTGAAATCAGCCATTCCCCCAGCTCCTCGCGGCAGAGGAAGTCATGCTCCCGATTGCGTTCACCAAACAGCAGCCAGTTGCGTTGCTGGCCATCGGCGATGCGTGCCTTGAGCAGGCTGCGCAACCCCGCCAGTCCTGTACCGTTACCCAGCAGGATCAACGGCCGAGGCTCGGCAGGCAGGTGGAACCCGCTGTTACGTCGCACTCGCAGGCTGATGGCGGTGCCTATTGATGCATGTTCGGTCAGCCAGCCGGAACCAATGCCCAAGCTGCCGTCGGCGTGACGTTCCTGACGCACGATCAGCTCCAACAGGCTGTCGGCGGCGATCGAGGCGATCGAATACTCACGCATGGCTAAGGGTATCAGCGCGTCCACCAGCGCCTGGGCGTGTAGCCCCACCAAATGCGCGCGATTGTCCGGTAATTGGCGGCTGGCCAATGCCTGTTCGAGGCTTTCCTGCAAACCACCGAGTTGCACCCGACTGTCGCCCGGGATGCCCAGACCTTGAAGGAAATGCTTGACCGCCGCGTCGCTGTTGCGCGGCAGCACTTCCACCAGATCACCCGCCAGCCAGCTGCTGGTATTGGGGGCTTTCAGTCCCAGCAAGTACACGCCTGAGCCACTGCTGTCGGGGTTGAGCAGCGTGCGCTGGCTCAGCGTCCAGTTGTCGAACCCCGGGGCCTGCCAGATGTCCACCGGTGCATGCCCGGTCAGCTGGCCGAGTTGCTGTTGCCAATGACGCAGGGCGTAGGGATCGCCGCTGTCGACTTCAATCGGGGCGAACAAGGTGTTTGCGCCATGCTTCCCGAGCCAGGCATGCAAACGGCGGGCAAAGCCACAGAAGTGCTGATACTGCCGATCGCCGAGGCCCAGCACCGCGTACTTGAGCCCGTCCAGCGTCAACGCCTGCCCCAGCACTTTGCGTTCGAAGCCGCGGGCGCTGTCCGGCGCGTCGCCGTCGCCAAAGGTGCTGACCACGAACAGTGCGTGGTTTGATTCGCGCAAGTCCTGCTCGCTGACATCCGCCAGCGGCTGCACTTTTACCGGCACACCCGCCGCTTGCAATTGGCCGGCGGTCTGCCACGCCAGTTGTTCGGCAAAACCGCTCTGACTGGCGAAACCAATCAGCCATGCCGGTGCGTCGCTGGCGTTTTGACTCAAGCCTTTGCGAGCGTCTTTCACCTGACGTTTCTTGCGTCGACGATCCAGATACAACAGCCAGCCGGTGATAAAGAACAGCGGCATGGTCAGGGCCGCAAGGGTCAGCACAATGCGCCCGACAATTCCGAAGTAACTGCCGACATGCAGCGCATAGATGCTCGTCAGCAACTGCGCCTTGAAGCTCTTGTCGGCGTAGCGATCATGGCGGCTGACAGTACCGTTGGCCGGGTCGAGCATGATCTGGTTAACCGCACGCTCGTGGGCTGAGTTCTTCAGCAGATAGAAGACCGTCGCCGGTTGCCCGGCCACTGGCGGCATGCGGATGTTGTAAGCGCTCAAGCCAGGGCCGGCAGCGCTGTAGATGCTGCTCCACATCGCGCGGTAATCGGCGATGGGCGCCGGACCTGAAGGCGGGGCGGCACTCCTGACTCGCTCGTTTTGCGGCGCGTCGGAGAGGAGCTTGTTCAGCCCTTTGCTGTACCACTCATAGGACCAGGACAACCCGGTCAATGCCGCCAGCAGATAGAAAATCAGGCACCAGGTGCCTGCCACCGAGTGCAGATCCCAATTGAAGCTGCGACCTTTTTTTGCCCAGTCGAAGGTTAGCCAGGCGCGCCAGCTTGCGACTTGACGCGGCCAGCGCAGATAGAGGCCGGACAGGCAGAAGAAAATCAGAATCAGCGTGCAGGCGCCGGTGATTTGCCGACCGGTATCGCCCATCGCCAGCATGCGGTGCAGCTCCAGCATCAGGTCAAAGAAGTCCTGGCCCGTGACATCACCCATGAAGTCGCCGGTATACGGGTCGAAGTAGCGCATCTGGCCACGGCGCTCGCCGGGCGGTGGGGTGAAGATCACTCGCGCGGCATTGCCGCTGTCGATGTCGACCCAGAGCTTCGAGATCTTTTTGCCTTCAGCTGCCTCGATTTTTTCCACCAGTTCGGCAGGCGGCAGCACCCCGGCAATGCGCTTCTCGACGTGCAGCACCGATGGATTGAGCGCGCGCAGGATCTCGTCCTGAAACGATACCGTGGCGCCGGTGATACCCATCAGGGCCAGGACCAGCCCGGCGCTGATGCCGAAAAACCAGTGCAACTGGAACAGTGTTTTCTTCAACACGTCGACCGCCTTCCTCATTCAAAAATAATCATCACGGCGCGCATTATGCCGTGTGTTGTCGAGAAGCATTCGTTATTACGCACAAAAGCCCCGCTCATGATCATGAGCAGGGCCTGGCGAACTTGCGCTTCTATCAGAAGTGGAAGTTGGTACTCAGCAACGCGGTACGGCCAGCGGCGACGTGGGCGTAATGATTCTGGAGTATCTGGTCGAAGTAGCGCTCGTCGGTCAGATTTTGTACGTTGAGCTGCAAGTCGACGTTTTTGCTCAAGTGGTAAGTCGCCATCGCGTCATACCGCCAGTAGGAAGGAATTTCCACCGTGTTGGCGACGTTGCCAAACTGCGAGTCAACGAAGGTGGCACCTGCGCCGATGGTCAACTCAGGTATCAGGTCATAGGTCGACCAGAAGGTGAAGTTGTTCCTCGGTGTGCTTGGCATGTGGTTGCCTTCATCGACTGGCAGGGTGGTCTTCACCACCTCGCTTTCCATGTAGGTGTAGCCGCCGTAGACCCTCCAGTTACGGGTGATCTTGCCGGCGTAGGTCAGCTCGATGCCGTTGACCTGTTGCTCACCATCCAGCACTTGAGTGGTGGCGCCATCCGGGTCGTCGATCCGTGCGTTGGTTTTCTCGGTGCGGAACAGTGCCGCCGTCACCGACAGGTCGTCACCAAAGAAGTCCCACTTGGTGCCGATCTCGTAGTTGCGGTTGCGTTCCGGATCGAGATCGCTGTTGGCCGCGGTCAGTTCCAGGCCACCGTTGCCGCTGGTTTCACCGCCCGGGTTGCTGGAGGTCGAGTACGCGGCATAAACGCTACCGTTAGGCAGTGGTTTGTAGACCAGACCCATCTGGTAGTTCACCAGATCGCTGGTGTTCTCGCGGGAGAAGTTACCGGCTGGAGCGCGGGTGGCGAAACCGCTGGAGGTGGTCTGGTAGTTGTCATACCGCAGGCCGAGATTCAGCGACCATTGCTCGTCGAACTTCAGCGTGTCGAACACGTAGGCCGCGCCGGTTTTGGTGTCGGTATCGGTATAGGCCAGGCCTTCGGTGATGGTACCCGACCAACTGTCACCCGGGCTCGGGTTGTTCAGGCTGGTGCAATCGCCACTGGCCAGCAATTGTGCCGAGCAGGTGGTCGAGGTACCGGCCGCAGATGTGACAACGTATGGGCGGTTATGCGTGTCCTGATAGGAAAACTCAATGCCGGTCACCAGGCTGTGCTCGATAAAACCGGTGTCGAACCTGGCGCTCAGGTCGGTCTGGTTGACCCAGCCGGAGGAGGTCGAATTGCGGTTTTTCGTGAGGCGAAGCACCGAGCCATTAGCCACGTTGCCTTTGCTGTCATCCGGGTTGGTAACGACGTAGTCGAGAGTCGAGCGCGACATGCGGAAGCTGTTGGACAGGGTCAGGTTGTCATTCAGATCGTGCTCGAGCTTGATCGTGCCGCTGTCATTGGTGGACTTGCGATAGTCACGACTGTTCAGGCCGTAGAAGTTGTCGCGGTCCACATCCACTGGCTTGTCGACCACGTATTTGCTGCGGTTCGCGCTCTTCGTCAGCGGGATGCCGTAGTCCGGCATGTCGTCGGTTTTCACATGGTAGTAACCGACGGTGAGACGGGTATCGGTGCCCAGGCCGAAGGCGAAGGACGGAGCAACGCCCCAACGGCTGACGTCGACATCGTCGCGACCAGCCACGTTGGCTTCGTGTTTCATCAGGTTCAGGCGAAAGGCCGAGGTATCGGTCATTTGCTGATTCAGGTCCAGCGTGGTGCGCTTGGTCTGATCGGAACCATAGGTAAAGCCGCCGTTGTATGAGTTGCCCAGCTTGGCGGTCTTGGTCACCAGGTTCAGGCTGCCACCGGTCGAACCGGCACCGGTGAACGCGGAGCCAGGGCCCTTGCTGACTTCAATCGATTCGACGTTGAAGATTTCCCGACTTTGCGAAGCGGGGTCACGCATGCCGTCGATGAACGTGTCGCTCTCCGCGTTGAAGCCGCGGATGATCGGGCGGTCACCCGCCGGGTTGCCGCCTTCGCCTGCACCGAAGGTGATGCCCGGAGTGGTGCGCAGCGCGTCGACCAGGCTGGTCGCTCCGGTATCGCGGATAACCTGCTGCGGGATGACGGTGACGCTTTTTGGCGTGTCACGCAGTGGCGCGGTAATTTTTTTGGAGGCAGAGGTGTCGGTCTTATAGGACGTGTCGTCCTGTTCGCCAACGACGCTGGTGGCCTCCAGCGAAATCGAGTTACGCGGTGCTTTTTCGTCGGTATTTTCCGCCGCGTAAGCCATGTGGGCTGCGGAGGTGGCGGTGATGGCCACGCCAATTGCAGAGGCGAGCAAGCGCGGTGAGCTGACAGGTAACTGTGATGGTTGGCGTGACATTGAATTCCCCTCCCCAGGGATTTGAGGCGCGGAATATAGGGTAAATACGTCTTTGTATCAATTGCGAAACATTAACATTTGCATTTATTTTGCAATCATTCCAATTGCTCTTTTCCGGTTTTTGCTCACCCATTCGTCACTGGGGTTTTACAGTTGCAATAAGAATCAATATCATTACGATCCTTTCCCTCTCAGGTATCACCCATGCTGCTGCATATTCCCGGCCTGTTCTCCCGTGAAGAAGTGCTGCGCATTCGTGAGGCGCTGGAGCAGGCGGACTGGGCGGACGGAAAAATCACCGCCGGCTACCAATCGGCCAAGGCCAAACACAATTTGCAGTTGCCGGAAGGGCATCCGCTGGCGCAGGAAATCGGCGTAGCGATGCTGGACCGGCTGTGGAAAAATCCGCTGTTCATGTCAGCGGCATTACCGCACAAAGTGTTCCCGCCACTGCTGAACTGCTACACCGCTGGCGGTAGTTTCGATTTTCATATCGACAACGCAGTACGCCAGCCCAAGGGCAGCGCCGAACGTGTACGCACTGATTTGTCGTCCACGCTGTTTTTCAGTGATCCGGACGAATATGACGGCGGCGAACTGGAAATTCAGGACACCTTTGGCACCCGCCAGGTCAAATTGCCGGCTGGCGATATGGTGCTGTACCCCGGTACCAGCCTGCACAAAGTCAACGCGGTCACTCGCGGTGCGCGCTACGCCTCGTTCTTCTGGACGCAAAGCCTGGTGCGCGAAGACAGCCAGCGCGCGTTGCTGTTTGAAATGGACGGGGCGATTCAGCAGTTGACCCAGGACATGCCTGATCACCCGTCACTGATCCGCCTCACCGGCACCTATCACAACCTGTTGCGCCGCTGGGTCGAGGTGTAAGCCGTGAGTTTTCATGTGCGTCGCGAAGAAGTCCTCGATGGCGATCGGCTCAAGGCCATGCTCCAGGAAAGCCCGGCGCGCGCGGCCCAGGCTATTTTGATTGCGGCGAAAGAAGGTGTCCTCGATGCCCAGGCGTTGCTCGGGCAGATCCTTCTCGATGGGCAGGGCATCGCCCGGGATCAGGCACTGGCCCTGCGCTGGTTCGAGATCGCCGCCAACGGTGGGCACCTGATGGCGCGCAACATGCTCGGTCGTTGTCACGAGCATGGTTGGGGTTGCGCCGCCAATGCGGTTGTCGCGGCGTCGCACTACCGTCAGGCTGCTGATGTCGGGCTGGATTGGGGCTTGTACAACTACGCCAACCTGCTCGCCACCGGTCGTGGCGTGGTCGAGGATCAGGTGCAAGCGCTGGTCTGCTATCGGCGTGCCGCTGAGCTTGGGCATGCGAAATCGATGAATCTTTTGGGGCGTTATCTGGAAGAAGGACAGTTTTGTCCGACCGATCCGGTTGCGGCTGTTGGGTGGTATCGACGTTCGGCTGAGGGTGGGGATTTTCGCGGGCAGTTCAGTTATGCGGCTGTTCTGGCCGACGAGGGGAAAATCGAAGAGGCGTTGGTGTGGCTGCGTAAGGCTCTGATCGGGGGCAATCTGAATTTCTTGCGGGTTGCCTGCAAGACCCTGTTAAGTGCCACCCATCCCGAGATTCGAGGTTTGGCCAAGGATTACCGCCACCGAGCAATGCAGTTGGGCGATGAGCGGGAGGTGATGGAGCTTGCCGCTGTGGTTAAATCATAATGATTGGAATTTAATCATTTATCATCATCTCGCCGCACGCCGCTTGTGGAGACGAAAATCATGGCCGAAACCAAAGTGCTTACGGCACACGTACCGATGGACCTCGCCAACAAGATCGATCAGCTGGCGACTCGGATGGAGCGCTCACGTGGCTGGATCGTCAAGCAAGCCCTTGCTGATTGGGTGGCTCAGGAAGAAGAACGAAGCCGTCTTACTCGCGAGGCTATGGCGGATGTTGATGCCGGGCGAGTGATCGACCAGCAGGCTGTTCAGGCATGGGCGGATAGTTTGAGCACCGACAATCCGTTGCCGGTCCCGCATTGATGGAGTTGAAGTGGACAAGTAACGCGTTGTCGGATCTGACTCGGCTCTTCGAATTCCTGGCGGTGGTAAATCGCACCGCGGCTGCGCGCACCGTGCAGTCGCTCTCTCTGGCACCGATAACCTTGTTGAGTAACCCGCGAATCGGTGAGCGACTTGAAGAGTTCGAGCCGCGAGACGTGCGACGGCTTTTAGTCGGTCACTACGAGATGCGTTACGAGATCCAGGGCTCCATGCTCTACATTTTGCGACTGTGGCATGTGCGTGAAGATCGATAATACTTCAGCCTGTTGATCGAGCTTATAAAGCAAAAAGCCCATGACTCGTCATGGGCTTTTTGCTTTCAGCGAACTGCGTTTACAGGTAGAACGACTTCAGTGGCGGGAAGCCATTGAATTCAACAGCGCTGTAGCTGGTGGTGTAGGCGCCGGTGGACAGCCAGTACAGGCGGTCGCCGATGGCCAGGTTCAGTGGCAGGCCGTACTTGTAGTTCTCGTACATGATGTCGGCGCTGTCGCAGGTTGGACCAGCGATGACCACTTCTTCCATCTCGCCTTTCTTCTCGGTCCAGATCGGGAACTTGATGGCTTCGTCCATGGTTTCGATCAGGCCGGAGAATTTGCCCACATCGGTATAGACCCAGCGCTCGACGGCGGTACGCGATTTACGCGCGACCAGTACCACTTCGCTGACCAGAATGCCGGCGTTGGCGATCAACGAGCGGCCTGGCTCGAGGATGATTTCCGGCAGATCGTCACCGAAGTCTTCCTTGAGGAAACGGATGATTTCTTCAGCGTAGGTTTCCAGGCTGTTGGTGCGGGTGATGTAGTTGGCCGGGAAGCCACCGCCCATGTTGATCAGCTTGAGGTGGATACCGTCTTCTTCTTTCAGACGCTCGAAAATCACTTTGACCTTGGCGATCGCCGCGTCCCAGACGCTGATGTCGCGTTGTTGCGAGCCGACGTGGAACGAGATGCCGTAAGGCACCAGGCCCAGGTCGCGAGCGAGGATCAGCAGGTCCATGGCCATGTCGGTCTGGCAGCCGAATTTGCGCGACAACGGCCAGTCGGCGGTGGTCGAGCCTTCGGTGAGGATCCGTACATAGACTTTCGAACCTGGCGCGGCCTTGGCGATGTTGCGCAGGTCGGCTTCAGAGTCGGTGGAGTACAGACGCACGCCCTTCTCGTAGAAGTAGCGGATGTCCTTGGATTTCTTGATGGTGTTGCCGTAGCTGATGCGATCAGCGCTGACGCCCTGGTTCAGCACTTTATCCAGCTCGTAGATCGAAGCGATGTCGAAGCTCGAGCCTTTGTCGCGCAACAGGTTGATGATTTCGACGGCCGGGTTGGCCTTGACGGCGTAATAAACCTTGGCGAATTCGAAGCCGGCGCGCAGATCGTCGTAGGCCTGGCTGATCATCGCGGTGTCGATGACTACAAAAGGGGTTTCTTGCTTGTCAGCGAAAGCCTTCATTTTCTCGAAGGTATCGCGCGCGTAATAGTCTTCGACCTTGATCGACATGCTGGGAACTCCTACTGGCAAACTGAATTAAACAATGGGTGCAAATGAACGTCCTCCGTATCCCCACTTTGGTTCGCCTACTTCCCAAGGCATGTCCGCCGAAAGCAAAAAGGTCAGCCGTGCAGTGCGCTACGGGTGACCTTGCTGTCTCGTCGTCAGTACTTGAGCCGGATGGATCGTTTCCAGCATGGACGTTCGGCGCGAACTTTAGGACGTGAGAGGCTTGAGATCAACAAAAAATGTCGCGTTTTTGCATGCGTCCGTCGTGTGGCCTCGGTCAGTCACTTATGTAACCGACCCAGATGACAGGCTGATGTTCCCCGATCGGGGATTTTGAAGGGGGATTTTCAGGAAGAATCGAGCTGCTCCATTCGCGGGCAAGCCCGCTCCCACAGGTATTGTGGTGACCCTGTGGGAGCGGGCTTGCCCGCGAAAGCGTCAGTCAGGCCACCGCAGCTTCTGCTGGCGAAACAATGCTGGTCTTGCCACCACGGGACTTACCGGAGCTGAGGTACTCGGCAATCGACTCTTGCGTCACCTCACCGAGGAACACCCGCTCGGCATCCATCACCGGCAACCACGAACGGTTGAACTCGTACATCCGCGACAACAAGATGCGCAGATGCTCGTCGTAAACCGCAGTGGCGTTGAATTCGCGCAGGTATTGCGCGCAGGTGCCGGTCTGACGATGCAGGTCGCGGCGACGGACGTAGCCCAGGGCTTTGTTCTCGGCGCAGGTGACCACCACGTAGCGACGGTCCAGTTCGTCCATCAACTCCAACGCCTCGGTCACCGGGGTTTGCGGGCTCACCGACGGCGCGTTGTCCGCCGCGTCTTCGGCTTTCACCAGCAGCAGGCGCTTGAGGGTGCTGTCCTGGCCGACGAAGCTGCTGACAAAATCGTCCGCCGGATGCGCCAGCAGGGTGTCCGGGTGATCGATTTGAATCAGCTTGCCGCCACGGAAGATCGCAATCTTGTCGCCGAGCTTGATCGCCTCGTCAATGTCGTGGCTGACCATGATCACGGTCTTGCCCAGCGCCCGCTGCATCTCGAAGAACTCGTTCTGGATCATTTCGCGGTTGATCGGGTCGACCGCACCGAACGGTTCGTCCATCAATAGCAGCGGAGCGTCGGCCGCCAACGCGCGGATTACGCCGATTCGTTGCTGCTGACCGCCCGACAATTCACGGGGATAGCGGCTCAGATACTGCTTGGGTTCGAGCTTGATCATGCTCATCAGCTCGCGGGCGCGGTCGTGGCATTTCTGCTTGTCCCAACCGAGCAGGCGCGGAACGATGGTGATGTTTTCCTCGATGGTCATGTTCGGGAACAGGCCGATCTGCTGGATCACATAGCCGATGTTGCGGCGCAGTGTCACGGCGTCGAGGTCGGTGGTGTCTTCGCCGTTGATCAGGATTTTGCCCGAGGTCGGTCTGATCAGCCGATTGATCATTTTCAGCGTGGTGCTTTTGCCGCAACCCGAAGGCCCGAGAAAGACGCAGATCTCGCCTTCGTTGACGGTCAAGTTCACGGAGTCGACGGCACGTACTTCTTTGCCATTGCTCTGCTTGAACACTTTGGTCAGATTTTGAAGTTCGATCATTTCAGCAGTCCTTTTGGGGTCAGCGTGCGTTGCAGCCATTGCACAAGCAGGTCGGCGAAGATGGCCAGAAGACTGACCAGCATGGCGCCGACGATCAGCATCGACATGTCGCTGCGGCTGATGGAAGCGAGAATGAGTACACCGAGACCACCGGCGCCGATGGTCGCGGCGATGGTCATCACGCCAATGTTCATCACCACGGCGGTACGCACCCCGGCAAGGATCACCGGCACGGCGATGGGCAGCTCGACCATGCGCAGGCGCTGGCCGAAGGTCATGCCGATGCCACGAGCGGCTTCGCGGATGCCCGGCTCGACACCGGTCAGGGCCAGGTAGGTATTACGCATAATCGGCAGCAGGGAATAGAGAAACACTGCGGTGATCGCCGGCATCGGCCCCAGGCCCTGGCCGAATTTCGAGTAGAACGGCAACAGCAGGCCGAACAGCGCGATCGACGGGACGGTCAGCAACACCGTGGCGCTGGCTTGCAGGGGGCCGGCCAATGTCGGGAAGCGCGTCATCAAAATGCCCAGTGGCACGCCGACGACAATCGCCAGGGTCACGGCGATCCCGACCAGGGTGATGTGCTGCCAGGTCAGGTGCAGGACGAGGGGCCAGTCCAGGTGGGAAAAGGCGTTGAGAAATTCCATGTCTTTTCTTCCTCCGGCTACTTATTAGAAAGCAAGGGATGCTGGCGCAGGAAATCTGCGGCAACGGCGGACGGGCTTTCGTGGTCGACATCGACCCGCGCATTGAGCTGGCGCATGGTTGTGTCGTCGAACAGTTCGGCCAGCGGCTTGAGTTCTTCCGCGAGTTTCGGGTGCGCGTCGAGGTAGACCTGACGCACCACGGGAGCTGCGGTGTAGTCCGGGAAGTAGTGCTTGTCGTCTTCGAGCAGTTTGAGCTTGAAGGCGTTCAATCGGCCGTCAGTGGTGTAGACCAGACCGGCGAACACCTGACCATTGCGCAGGGCGGTGTAGACCAACCCGGCATCCATCTGGCGGATGTTTTTGCGGGTCAGGTTCATGCCGTAAAGCTTCACCATGCCGTCCAGCCCGTCGGAACGGTTGGCAAACTCGGTGTCCAGGGCTACCAGGTGATTGGTCTTCGCCTCGGCCTGCAGCACCCTGTTCAGCTCGCTCATGGTGTTGATCTGCGGATAAGCCTTCGCGATGTTTTCCGGCAGCGCCAAGGCGTAGGTATTGCTGAATTTCGACGGGGTGAGCCAGATCAGGCCTTTTTGCGCGTCGAGTTCTTTGACTCGGGCGTAGGACTGAGCGCTGTCGAGTTTTTCGCTGACGTGGTTGTAGGCCACCAGCGAGACGCCGGTGTATTCCCACATCAGATCGAGCTGACCACTTTCGTGAGCGCTACGGGCCAGATTACTGCCCAGACCACCCGTCACCTGGGTGTCGTAACCCTTGGTGCGCAAGTATTGGGAGGTGATTTCCGCCAGCAGGGTTTGCTCGGTGAAGACCCGGGCACCGATGCGGATCACCGGTTCTTCGGCGGCTTGGGCAATTCCTGCGAACAGCAGGATGCAGCCTAGTAATAAGCTTGTTCTTTTCATAAATATTCCTTTGCCGAGGCTTAAGACGGGCGCAAGCCGCGTTCCAGCCAGAGGCGGCTGGCGAGTGTCACCAGACCGTCGAGCAGCAGTGCCAGCAGGGCGGTGCAAGCCGCGCCGAGGAGCAATTGCGGCTGATTGTTCAGGGCAATGCCGGGGAAAATCAGGCTGCCCAGACTGTTGGCGCCGATCAGGAATGCCAGCGGTGCGGTACCGACGTTGATCGCCAGCGCGACTCGAACGCCGCCCATGATGATCGGCACGGCGTTCGGCAATTCGACCTGACAGAGCACTTGGCGCGGGGTCATGCCGATGCCGACGGCGGCTTCCTTGAGTGAGCCCTGAACGTTTTTCAGGCCTTCGTAGGTGTTGCGCACGATGGGCAACAGGGAGGCGAGGAACAAAGCGAAGATCGCCGGGCCACTGCCAATCCCCAGTATCCCCAGGGCGATGGCCAGTACGGCGAGAGGTGGAACGGTGTTGCCGATGTTGAAGATCTGCATGAAACGTTCGGCGCGTCCGACCATGTTCGGGCGGCTGAGCAAGATACCGGCGGGAATGCCTACAACAAGGGCGGCCAGCATGGAGACAAGGACGAGAATCAGATGAGCTTGCAGGTAAAACAACAAATCGTCGCGGTAGTGTTCGATCGTATTAATGCCGATCCAGTGGACCAGCAGGGCCAGGAGGGCGATCACAATCGCGCACCCCATCAGCCCTTTGCCATAGCGAATAGCCACAGGCGGGACTCCTTTATTTCGTCGGCGGAAACATTTCCGTGCGGCAGGCCATTCCTGGCTGCCGGAAGATGTGTTCGCGAAAAGCAGCTCGCCCATCCCGGCAAAGCGGCATGAAGTCGAGCCATAAGCGCAGCCTCGTCAGGCTGACTTGCTGATAGTTCAGCCCCTGATACGAGGTTGTAACAGGGGAGTGGACGCCTCCACTGCCTAAAAGGTTCCCATCTAAGGCAGCATTTGGCCACCCTTAATGTGCTCAACGGTTCGGTTCTGTGTTCAAGTTGGGCTATAATCGCCGCCCTTTTTTGAATCACCTGCCAGGCGATTTCCCATGACCAAACAGGCCGCCGAAGTCGCGAAACGCCGCACTTTCGCCATTATTTCCCACCCGGATGCGGGTAAGACCACCATCACCGAGAAACTCTTGCTGATGGGCAAGGCCATTGCTATTGCCGGTACGGTGAAATCCCGAAAGTCGGACCGTCATGCCACCTCCGACTGGATGGAAATGGAAAAGCAGCGTGGTATTTCCATTACCACGTCGGTCATGCAGTTCCCGTATCGCGACCACATGATCAACCTGCTCGACACCCCGGGCCACGAAGACTTCTCGGAAGACACCTACCGCACCCTGACGGCAGTGGACTCGGCGCTGATGGTGCTCGACGGCGGTAAAGGCGTCGAACCGCGGACCATCGCCCTGATGGACGTCTGCCGTTTGCGCGACACGCCGATTGTCAGCTTCATCAACAAACTCGACCGGGATATCCGTGACCCGATCGAACTGCTCGACGAGATCGAAGCGGTCCTGAAGATCAAAGCTGCGCCGATCACCTGGCCGATCGGTTGCTACCGCGACTTCAAGGGCGTGTACCACCTCGCCGACGACTACATCATTGTCTATACCGCGGGCCACGGCCACGAGCGCACCGATGTGAAAATCATCGAGAAGCTCGACTCCGACGAAGCCCGCGCGCATTTGGGGGATGAGTACGATCGCTTCGTCGATCAGCTGGAACTGGTGCAGGGCGCTTGCCACGAATTCAATCAACAGGAATTCCTCGACGGCCAACTGACCCCGGTGTTCTTCGGGACCGCGCTGGGCAACTTCGGTGTCGATCACGTGCTCGACGCCGTGGTCAACTGGGCGCCCAAGCCGTTGGCCCGTGTTGCCAACGAGCGCACGGTCGAGCCGATTGAAGAGAAATTCACCGGTTTCGTGTTCAAGATCCAGGCAAACATGGACCCTAAGCACCGCGACCGGATTGCCTTTATGCGCATCTGCTCCGGCAAGTACGACAAGGGCATGAAAATGCGCCACGTACGGACCGGCAAAGACGTGCGGATCGGCGATGCACTGACGTTCTTCTCCTCCGAGCGTGAGCAACTGGAAGAAGCCTTCGCCGGCGATATCATCGGCCTGCACAACCACGGCACGATCCAGATCGGCGACACCTTCACCGAAGGCGAGGCACTGGGTTTCACCGGGATCCCGCACTTCGCCCCGGAACTGTTCCGCCGCGTGCGTCTGAAGGATCCGCTCAAGTCCAAGCAACTTCGCCAAGGCCTGCAACAGCTGGCCGAAGAAGGCGCGACCCAGGTGTTCTTCCCGACACGCAGCAACGACATCATCCTCGGCGCCGTCGGCGTGCTGCAGTTCGATGTAGTCGCCAGCCGCTTGAAAGAGGAATACAAGGTCGAGTGCGCTTACGAGCCGATCACCGTGTGGTCCGCTCGCTGGATCGATTGCAGCGATAAGAAGAAGCTTGAAGAGTTCAGCGTCAAGGCGGTGGAAAACCTCGCGGTCGACGGCGGCGGTCACCTGACCTACCTGGCCCCGACCCGGGTCAACCTGGCGCTGATGGAAGAACGCTGGCCGGACGTGAAATTCCGCGCGACGCGAGAGCATCATTAAGCGCTGAGTAGTAACACCCAAAGCCCCGTTGCGAAAGCTGCGGGGTTTTTTATTAGCCGGGTGAGGGGCTTTCCTCAATGCCTGTTAGTTAAGGATTTGAGGTGAACATAGCACCCTGTGGCGAGGGAGCTTGCTCCCGCTGGGCTGCGCAGCAGTCCTAAAACCTGCAATTGCGGTCTGTCAGGTATAACGCGTCCACCGGTTTTACGGGTGCTTCGCCCCCGAGCGGGAGCAAGCTCCCTCGCCACAGGTACGATGCTGGGCTGTTTATCTCCTGACTGGCCGAAGTCGCTGTTACTAAAGGCGTAACCTTTAGTCGAAACCAGTCTATCTGTGCAGAGGTGTTTCGGCCTGTCGGTAGCTCCCTATCTGGAAAACCCCGTCCAACGAGACTAGGTTTCAGACAGTGCTACGGCTATTGCAGACAAAGGCCTGTAGCCATCAGTGATTCATCTACGAAAGGATGGAATCGGCTATGAGCATTTTTCAACGCATTGTGTTGCTGATCAAAGTGCTGGTCATACTGTCGCTGGGTGCTGCTTCAGCGGCGTGGGCCGGTTGTCCGGAGCAGGATCAGGACGTGGGCTTCTCAACGGGAACGGCGGGAAGTGGTTTCCACTCGGTCTACGCAGATGACCCCGAGGAGGATGAACCAACCGACGAGGAAGAGGAGGGCGACAGCCAGACTTGACCTGCCGGGCTCAGATAAAAGAAAACCCTTCCCGCCGGACTGATGCGCAATTCGGCAGGAAGGGTTGGTTAACCTGTGAAAAGACGCTCCCGACTGAATATCGGGAGCGTTTTTTTATGCCCATTTCAACCGACGAACTGCTCGGCGTAATGGCACGCCACCTGACGGTTGTCGAGTGAGCGTAGTGCAGGTTCGTCGGTGCTGCATCGCTCGGTGGCGTACGGGCAGCGTTTGTGGAAGGCGCAGCCGGACGGCGGGTTGAGCGGGTTAGGCAGCTCGCCGACGATCTTGATTTTCGGCTTGCTCGGATCCGGGTGGATTGTCGGTGTGGCCGACAGTAATGCCTGGGTGTAGGGGTGCAGAGGACGCGTGTAGATGTCTTCTTTAGGACCCATTTCCACTGGCCGGCCGAGGTACATCACCATCACGTCATCGGCGACGTGGCGCACCACGGCGAGGTTGTGGGAGATGAACACGTAGGCGGTGTTGAACTCTTGCTGCAGATCCATGAACAGATTGAGTACCTGCGCCTGAATCGACACGTCCAGCGCCGAAGTCGGTTCATCCGCCACCAGCACTTTAGGCTGCAGCATCATCGCCCGAGCCAGGGCGATCCGCTGGCGCTGACCGCCGGAGAACATGTGCGGATAACGCTGGTAGTGCTCAGGACGCAAGCCAACCTGCTTCATCATCGCCTGAACTTTCTCGCGACGCTCGGCAGCAGACAGCTTGGTGTTGATCAGCAGCGGTTCAGCGAGCTGATCGCCGATTTTCTGCCGTGGATTCAGCGAGGCGTAGGGGCTCTGGAACACCATCTGCACGTCTTTGCGCAGTTGCTTGCGTTCGGCCTTGTTGGCGCCGCTGACTTCCTGCCCGGCGATTTTCAGCGAGCCGGAGGAGGGCTCTTCGATCAGCGTCAGGGCGCGAGCCAGGGTCGATTTGCCGCAGCCCGACTCGCCGACGACAGCGAGGGTCTTGCCGGCTTCCAGTTCGAACGACACGCCGTTGAGGGCGCGAACCAAGGCGGTGCCTTTGAACAGGCCACGGGAAACTTCATAGTGACGGGTAAGGTCGCGGGCGGTGAGAACGACGCTCATTACGCCACCTCCTGATTCAAGGGGTAGAAGCAGCGGGCGAGGCTGTTGGCTTTAGGGTCAAGGCCCGGACGTTGCTGGCGGCAGTTGTCTTGCACATAGGGGCAGCGCGGCGACAACAGGCAACCTTGCGGACGGTCATAGCGACCGGGAACGATGCCCGGCAGGGTGGCCAGACGCGCTGAACCCAGGCTGTGTTCCGGGATGGCCTTGAGCAGTGCTTCGCTGTACGGGTGCGCCGGAATGTCGAACAGCTGGGGAACCTGACCGACCTCTACCGCTTGCCCTGCGTACATCACGCAGACGCGCTGGGCGGTTTCGGCCACCACGGCCAGGTCGTGCGTGATCAGCACCAGGCCCATATCGTGCTCTTGTTGCAGGTTGAGCAGCAGCTCCATGATCTGTGCCTGAATGGTCACGTCCAGAGCGGTGGTCGGTTCGTCGGCGATCAGCAGTTTCGGTTCACCGGCAATCGCCATGGCAATCGCCACGCGCTGGCTCATACCGCCGGACAATTGATGCGGATAGGCATTCATACGGCTGGCAGCGCCAGGGATTTCGACCTTTTCCAGCAGTTCGATGGCGCGCTTGCGGGCGTCCTTGCGGGACATTTTCAAATGCAGGCGCAGCACTTCTTCGATCTGGAAACCCACGGTGTAGCTCGGGTTCAGCGCGGTCATCGGATCCTGGAACACCATCGCCAGGTCTTTGCCGACGATTTTTCGACGCTGGCGGGCATTGAGCTTGAGCATGTCCTTGCCGTCGAAGACGAGGGAGTCCGCGGTGACGATGCCGGGGTGCTCGATCAGGCCCATCAGCGCCATCATGGTCACGGACTTGCCGGACCCCGATTCGCCCACGATGGCCAGTACTTCGCCCTTGTCCACGGACAGGTCGAGACCGTCGACCACCGGTACCGCGTTGGCGTCGCCAAAGCGCACATTGAGATTCTTGATTTCTAGCAGTGACATGGGAATCTCCTCAGGCGGCGTTCTTGAGTTTCGGGTCCAGCGCATCGCGCAGACCGTCGCCCATCAGGTTGATTGCCAGCACGCTGAGCAAAATGGTCAAACCAGGCAGACTCACCACCCACCAGGCGCGTTCGATGTAGTCGCGAGCCGAGGCCAGCATGGTCCCCCACTCAGGGGTTGGCGGTTGTACCCCAAGGCCGAGGAAGCCCAGGGCTGCGGCATCGAGAATTGCCGAGGAGAAACTCAAGGTCGCCTGTACGATCAGCGGCGCCATGCAGTTAGGCAGCACGGTGATGAACATCAGGCGCGGCAGACCGGCACCGGCCAGGCGCGCGGCAGTCACGTAGTCGCGGTTCAGTTCGCCCATCACCGCGGCGCGGGTCAGTCGAACATAGGCCGGCAGCGAAACGATCGCGATGGCGATCACGGTGTTGATCAGGCCAGGGCCGAGGATGGCGACAATAGCAACGGCCAACAGCAGGGATGGCAGCGCCAGCATGATGTCCATCAGACGCATGATCGTCGGGCCGAGCAGGCGCGGGAAGAACCCGGCGAACAGTCCCAGCAGAATGCCCGGGATCAGCGACATGACTACCGACGACAGACCGATCAGCAGCGACAGGCGTGAACCATGGATCAAGCGCGACAACAGATCGCGTCCCAGCTCATCGGTACCGAGCAGGAACTGAATCTGCCCGCCTTCGAGCCAGGACGGCGGCGTCAGCAGGAAGTCGCGGTATTGTTCGCTCGGGTTGTGCGGTGCGACCCAAGGGGCGAACAGCGCGCAGAACACCACGAGGATCATGAACAGCAGGCCGGCAACCGCGCCTTTGTTCTTCGAGAAGGCTTGCCAGAATTCTTTGTACGGAGACGGATAAAGCAGGCTTTGGTCGACTGCTACTGAGGTAGTTAGAGTGTTCATTAATATGATCTCAGCGCTGATGACGGATGCGTGGGTTGGCAAAGCCGTAGAGGATGTCCACCACGAAGTTGACCAGGATCACCAGGCAGGCGATTAGCAGGATGCCGTTTTGCACCACCGGGTAGTCCCGGGCACCAATGGCTTCGATCAGCCACTTGCCGATGCCGGGCCAGGAGAAGATGGTTTCGGTCAGAACCGCACCGGCCAGCAGCGTGCCGACTTGCAGGCCGACCACGGTCAGAACCGGAATCAAGGCGTTGCGCAGGCCGTGGACGAATACCACGCGCGCCGGCGACAGGCCTTTGGCCCGGGCCGTGCGAATGTAATCTTCACGCAGCACTTCGAGCATCGAGGAGCGGGTCATCCGGGCGATCACCGCCAGCGGGATGGTGCCGAGCACGATGGCCGGGAGAATCAGGTGATGCAGGGCGTCGAAGAAGGCCCCGGTGTCATCGGCCAGCAGGGTATCGATGAGCATGAAGCCGGTTCTCGGCTCGATGTCGTACAGCAGGTCGATCCGCCCGGAGACCGGGGTCCAGCCCAGGGATACCGAGAAGAACATGATCAGGATCAGGCCCCACCAGAAAATCGGCATCGAGTATCCCGCCAGGGAGATGCCCATCACCCCATGGTCGAACAGGGATCCTCGCTTCAAGGCGGCGATCACCCCGGCTAATAGCCCGAGGATGCCGGCGAACAGCAGGGCGGCCATGGACAGTTCCAGGGTCGCCGGGAACAGTGAGGTGAACTCGGTCCAGACGCTTTCACGGGTACGCAGGGATTCGCCAAGGTCGCCCTGGGCGAGTTTGCCGATATAGTCCAGATACTGGGCATAGAGCGGTTTGTTCAATCCAAGGCGTTCCATTGCCTGGGCATGCATCTCAGGGTCGACCCGACGTTCACCCATCATCACTTCCACGGGGTCGCCGGGGATCATGCGAATCAAGGCGAAAGTCAGCAAGGTGATGCCGAAAAAGGTGGGGATCAACAACCCCACGCGGCGGGCAATAAAACTAAACATCTTCTGGTGTACCTCATCAGCCGGTTAGGCGTACCCGGCACCGTTGGGGTCAACGATGCCGGGCGTTTCTTATCTACTTCACTTGGGTGGTAGCGAAGTTGTTAGTGGTCAGGGGGCTCTGGTGGTAGCCCTCGACGTTTTTGCGCATGGCGGTAAACATTTTCGGGTAGGCCATGGGGATCCATGGTTGGTCCTGGTCGAAAGTCACCAAAGCTTTTTCATACAGTGCCGCACGTTCTGCCGGTTCCGTTCCCGCTCGGGCCTTGTCGATCAAGTCCTGAAATTCCTTGTTACACCAGCGGGCGTAGTTTTCGCCGTTTTCCGCTGCATCGCAACTCAGGTTTGGGGTCAGGAAGTTATCCGGGTCACCGTTGTCGCCGGCCCAGCCGGCCGAGACCATGTCATGTTCGCCATTCTTGGCGCGTTTGAGCATTTCGCCCCATTCCATGACGCGGATGTCGAGCTTGATGCCGACCCTTGCCAGGTCCGATTGCATCATCTGTGCGCCGAGCAGCGGGTTGGGGTTGGTCGGGCCGCCGCCGTTGCGGGTGAACAGGCTGAGGACCGTCCCTTCAGGCACGCCGGCTTCCTTGAGCAAGGCGCGAGCCTTGTCCAGGTCGCGAGACGGGTTCTTCAATGTGTCGTTAAAGCCTAGCAGGGTTGGTGGATAAGGGCCGGTGCCGACCACGGCATTGCCTTTGCCATACAGGCTGTTGACGTAGGCTTCCTTGTCGAAGGCGATATTGATTGCCTGCCGGACTCGCACGTCGCTCATGTATTTGCGGGTGGTGTTCATGGCGGTGTAGCTGGTGGTCATGGCCGCCAGTTCGTCGACCTTCAGGTTCGGGTCGGCCTTGATGCTCGGGATATCATCCGGTTTTGGATACAGCGCGATCTGGCATTCGTTGGCCTTGAGCTTCTGCAAACGCACGTTGTTGTCGGTGGCGATGGCCAGGATCAAGGCTTCGCTCGGCGGTGCGCCACGGAAGTAATCGGCGTTGGCTTTGAAACGAACCTGGGCGTCCTTGGCGTAGCGCTGGAAGACGAATGGCCCGGTGCCGATCGGTTTGCTGTTGAGGTCGTTGGTCTTGCCGGCCTTGAGCAACTGGTCGGCGTATTCGGCGGAGTAGATCGAGGAGAAGGCCATGGCCACATCGGCCAGGAACGGCGCTTCGCGACGAGTCAGGGTGAATACCACGGTGCGGTCGTCGACCTTCTCGACGCTTTTGAGCAATTCCTTGAAGCCCATGCTTTCGAAATACGGGAAGCCCACGCTGGATTTGTCATGCCACGGGTGCTTCGGGTCCAGCTGACGCTGGAAACTCCAGACCACGTCGTCGGCATTCATGTCGCGGGTCGGCTTGAAATAATCGGTGGTGTGGAACTTGATGCCTTTGCGCAAGTGAAAGGTGTAGCTCAGTCCATCCGCGCTGATTTCCCAGGACTCGGCCAGCGCCGGGACCACTTCGGTGGTGCCGGGCTTGAAATCCACCAGACGATTGAAGATGGTTTCGGCCGCCGCATCGGCGGTGACTGCAGTTGTGTACTGGACAATATCGAAGCCTTCCGGGCTGGCTTCGGTGCAGACCACCAGGGGTTTGGCCGAGACGCCGACAGCGACACTCAATAGCGCGGCGGCAATGGCGGCTTGTAAGGGGAGCATCTTCATCAGGAACCCTCTGCAATCAGTTGAACCAGGCTGGCTTGAATGGCGGATTCGTCATGAGTCCGCCGTTCAACTGGCGTTTTAGAGAATGTTGAATGGAATGGTGGTGACCAGACGGAATTCGTTGAGGCTGCCGTCGGACTGGTTTTTGCTCGCACGGTGCGCAGTGTAGGTCGCGCGAATCGCGGTGGCTTTCAGTGGGCCGCTTTGAACAGCGTAGGCAGCGCCGATGCCGTACTCGTAATGGTTTTCGCCGTCCATCTGGTTCACTTTGTAGGCGGTGCCCTTGTAGTGAGTCCCGTCAATACCCCAGCCGCGTGCGTTGTAGACATTGAACTTCAGACCAGGGACGCCGTACGCAGCCATGTTCAGGCCGTAGGCAACCTGAAAGGACTTCTCGTTCGGGCCGTTGAAGTCGGACAGTAGGGAGTTGGCCAGGTAAATACCGTTGGTTTCGTGCAGGTAGTCGAAGTATTCGTTACCGGCAACTTCCTGATAGGAGAAGGTCACGGTGTGAGCCTGGTGAGTCAGGCCGAATGACAGGGAGTAGGTGTCGTTGTCGATTTCACCCATCTCTTTTTTGCCGGTGTCGACGGTTTTGTAGTAGTTCAGGCCGGTGGTCAGGCTCAGGACCGAGCTGTCGCCCAGTTCGTGAGTGGCGCCGAAGTAGTACTGGTTCCAGAAGTCTTCGACCTTGGTGGCGTAGAGGCTGGTTTTCAGGCTCTTGAACGGTTGATAGTTAAGACCGGCGGTGTTCACGTGATCGGTTTCAATTGAGCTGTTGTTGGTGTACTCGGAGCGGAATTTCGACAGGCTTTGCTCACTACGTGGCGATACGCGGTCGAAGGTGCCGAGGTCAAACGACAGGTTGTCGAGTTCTTCGCTGTGCAAGGCCACACCCTGGAAGCTTGAAGGCAGCGGACGGTTGCCGATCACGTCAACGATCGGGCTGCTGAAGTTCTGGCGGCCGGCGGTCAGGGTGGTGTTGGAAATACGCGCCTTGACGTTGGCCAGACCCAGTTTGCTCCACTGGTCTACTGCTTCACCGTTGGCGTGCGCCTGGGTACGGTTACCGCCGCCGGCAATGTCCTTGCGGCTACGGTCCAGCGCGACCGCGTTGTAGGCTGCGACTTCAGTGCTGAAACCCACGGTGCCTTGGGTGAAGCCCGAGGTGTAGTTCAGGATAGTGCCCTGAACCCAGTTGATGCGACGGGAAGTCTCGATGGTCTGGCCGTGCTTCTCGTACTCGAATTTTCCCCCACGCTTGAGCATTTCGTTGGAGTACCAGTTACGGGTACTACCAGAAACGCTTTGGCCGTCGATAAAGCCTTTGGCTTCTGCCTGGGCGTTGGTGCTGTTGAGTTGGGTCGGAACGAATTCCTGGCTAACGCTTTCTGCGTAGGCGGTGGCTGTAATACTGCTGATGGCCAAGGCTAATAACGCGGTGCTGCTCAGTTTCATGGGTGAAGCTCCTTTTCTTTCTTGTTTAATGCCGGTCTTTTTTGCTGATCCGACTATTGGTTTTGAACTCAATCAAGGCATCGCAAACGATTGCTAATGGCTGGTTCGCCGATTTCAGGCAACACGAGTGCGGGAGAGCGAAATTCGCTCTCCTTGGATCCGGTTAGTTATTTATGGAGTGATGCTGACACCCGAAAAGACGTTACGGCCGAAGGGGCTGACCTTGAAACCTTCGACTTTGGCGCTCAATGGCTGGTTGACCGTCGAGTGGGCGATAGGGGTGATCGGTACTTGCTGCTTGAGCAATTGCTGAGCCTGTTTGTAGAGCTCCGTGCGTTGCTCGCGATCGGTGACGATCTTGGCTTGCTTGACCAGCTTGTCGTATTGCGGATCACACCACATGGAGTAGTTGTTACCGCCAATCGCATCGCAGCTGTACAGGGTGCCCAGCCAGTTGTCCGGGTCACCATTGTCGCCGGTCCAGCCGATCAGGCTGACGTCGTGTTCACCATTCTTGGTGCGTTTGATGTACTCGCCCCATTCATAGCTGACGATCTTGACGTTGAGCCCGATCTTCGCCCAATCGGACTGAAGCATTTCGGCCATCAGTTTAGCGTTGGGGTTATACGGGCGTTGTACCGGCATAGCCCATAGAGTGATTTCCGTGCCTTCCTTGACCCCGGCGGCCTTGAGCAGCTCTTTGGCTTTTTCCGGGTTGTAGGCGACATCTTTGATAGTGTCGTCATAGGACCATTGGGTCGGCGGCATGGCGTTGACCGCCAGTTGCCCGGCGCCCTGATACACCGCGTTCAGGATGCCTTGTTTGTTCACCGCCATGTCCAGCGCCTGACGCACTTCGAGCTGGTCGAAGGGTTTGTGCCGAACGTTGTAGGCGATGTAGCCGAGGTTGAATCCGGGCTTCTCGATGAGCTGCAGTTTCGGGTCTTTTTTCAGTGCCTCGACATCGGCCGGGCGTGGGTGCAGGGTGACCTGGCATTCGCCGGCCTTGAGCTTCTGCACGCGCACCGAGGCATCGGTGTTGATCGCGAAAATCAGCTGATCGAGTTTGACCCGGCTTGGGTCCCAGTACTGTTTGTTGCCGGCGTAACGGATTTGCGAATCTTTCTGATAACGCTGGAACACGAACGGCCCGGTACCAATCGGCTTCTGATTGATATCGCTGGGCTTTCCGGTCTTGAGCAGTTGGTCCGCATATTCGGCCGAAAGAATCGCGGCGAAACTCATGGATATGTTCTGAATGAACGCGGCGTCTACCGAGTTCAGCGTCATGACCACGGTCAGCGGCCCGGTCTTCTCGACCTTGGCGATGTTCTTGTTCAGGCTCATCCCGTTGAAATACGGAAACTCGGTCGGGTAAGCCTTACGAAAAGGTTGCTCGGGATCGAGCATGCGATTGAAGGTAAACAGCACATCATCGGCGTTGAAGTCGCGGCTCGGTGTGAAGTACTTGGTGGTATGAAACTTCACCCCTTCGCGCAGGTGAAAAGTGTATTTCAAGCCATCTTCGGAGATATCCCAGCTTGTCGCCAGGCCCGGTACGACACTGGTAGCTCCTTTTTCGAACTCGGCCAGACGGTTGTAAAGCGGTTCGGCGGCATCGTTGTCGGTTGCAGTGGTGTACTGCGCGGTGTCGAAGCCCGCCGGGCTGCCTTCAGAGCAAAACACCAGGCTATTGCTGGCGGCCTGGCTGATCGATGTGCCGGCCAACAGACCGGTGCCCAGCAATGCGGATAAAACCAAGGTATGGCGCATGACGCTCCCTCTTTTTTTAGTGTATTGATCAGCGAGCAACTGTCCCGTCCGGGGACGTGCAGGTATCGCTGATCCCAAACCATCACGTGCAGCGGTGCCGGCCAAAATCGCAGAACTGCCGTGCCTCGACGGTATGAGTCGCAGGCGCGGGAGTAAATGCGTAAGGCCTGATAGACACGTAGGAAAAGGCGACACGTCCTAAAACCGCTGCTGTAGTACGCAGTGATTTTTGGTGTAGGCGAATTCTTCGGGCCTGGCAGGTAAAGCAACGGCGACGTCAGGGACGCCGCCGTTGCCAGACCTTATTTGCTGACGCTGACGCCGTAGAAGGAGTTCAAGCCAAACGGGCTGATCTTGAAATCCTGCACAGTCGTGCGCATGGGTTGAAACACCGTCGAGTGAGCGATAGGTGTCATCGGGACCTGGTCTTTGAGGAGGTGTTGCGCCTGCTTGTACAGTTCGGTGCGCTTCGCCTGGTCAGGTGTTTTCTTGGCATCTTTGACGAGCTTGTCAAAGTCCTTGTTGCACCATTTGGAGAAGTTGTTGCCGGCCAGGGAGTCGCAGCCGAACAGCACGTTGAGCCAGTTGTCCGGGTCACCGTTGTCGCCGCTCCAGCCGATGATCATCGCCTGGTTCTCGCCGCCCTTGGAACGCTTGATGTACTCGCCCCATTCGTAGCTGACGATGTTGACGTTCAGACCGATTTTCTTCCAGTCCGACTGCAGCATTTCAGCCATCAATTTTGCGTTCGGGTTATACGGACGCTGAACCGGCATGGCCCACAGAGTGATCTGGGTACCTTCCTTGATGCCTGCTTCCTTGAGCAGCTCTTTGGCTTTCTCAGGATCGTATTTGGCATCTTTGATCGTGGTGTCGTAGGACCACTGGGTTGGCGGCATGGCGTTGACAGCCAGTTGGCCGGCGCCCTGATACACCGAATCGATGATCTGTGGTTTGTTCACCGCCATGTCCAGCGCCTGACGGACCCGCAGGTCGGCCAATGGGTTGTTGTCGGTGCGGCCCTTGAGCACGGGCATTACGTTATAGGCGATGTAACCCAGGTTAAAACCGGCCTGTTCTGGCAGCTTCAGGGTCTTGTCTTCGCGCAGTGCCTTAAGGTCGGCCGGACGAGGGAAGAGGGTGATCTGGCACTCGTTTTTCTTCAGCTTCTGGATACGTACCGATGGGTCGGTGGTGATGGCGAAGATCAGGTTGTCGATTTTGACGTCTTCAGGCTTCCAGTAGTCCTTGTTCCCGGTGTAGCGGATGTTGGAGTCTTTCTGGTAGCTCTTGAATACGAACGGGCCAGTGCCGATCGGCTTCTGGTTGATGTCGCCTGGTTTGCCTTCCTTGAGCAGCTGGGCGGCGTACTCCGCGGACTGGATCGAGGCGAAGCTCATGGCCAGGTTCTGGATGAAGGCAGCATCAACGCTGTTCAGCACAAACTTGACGGTGTGATCGTCGACTTTCTCGACCTTGGCAATGTTGGTGTCCATGGCCATATCGGTGAAGTACGGGAATTCGGTCGGGTACGCTTTGCGGAACGGGTCATCCTTGTTAATCATGCGATTAAAGGTGAACAGCACGTCGTCGGCGTTGAACTCACGAGTCGGTTTGAAATACGCGGTGGTGTGGAACTTGACGCCTTCACGCAGGTGGAAGGTGTAAGTCAGTACGTCCGGGGAAATGTCCCAGCTGGTTGCCAGACCCGGAACAACAGCGGTGCCGCCGCGTTCGAACTGAGTCAGGCGGTTGAACATGGTTTCTGCAGAGGCGTCGAAGTCGGTTCCGGTGGTGTACTGGCCTGGATCAAAGCCGGCCGGGCTCCCTTCGGAGCAGAACACCAGGTTAGTCGCCGCTTGGGCGAATGGTGCGCTAGCTAACAAGCCTGCGCCGACTAAAAACGGAATGACCGCGTGTTTGAGCATGGTGGCCTCATGATTTGTTGTCATTTTTTGAGTTAGAGGACGACCTCGTGAGTCGACCTGCCGATACTTATGCAGGCTCCATACCCAATGCAAGATCCCAGGCGGCCACAAACGTTAAACAGTGGAACGAACGTACAGGAATGTCGCATTCGTATAAGTTCTGACGCATTTGACCGTTTGCGAGCGCTTTTTTCGGTGCATTTGACGTCTTGCAAGGGGCGGTCGGAGCGTCTGGCGCACTTGATAGGGGCGCTAGGGTGTTACTTATTCATACCTAACCATAGCAGGCGTCTGGCCTGCCGGACGGATCTGTAGGGGTTGCCGCAGGCGATGGCGGCCTTGTGACCGACCCATCTCTTGCGGTTGTACACAGATCAAATGTGGGAGCGAGCTTGCTCGCGAAGGCGGCCTTATAGCCGGCCTGGCTCTCGCTGGTGTACATATCCATTCCTGCGGTAACGGCCACTTAGGGTTTCGCTTTTACAGCCAGCCCTTTCAAGGTGTTTTCCCTTTATGGGCCTTAAGCACTTTTCTAACGCGTTTTGGCGGTTGCGTGGGAGTTGGAGCTTGCCTAAACCTTCTGTCCGTCGCTGCGAATCAGCGATCGGGCGTGAGAACCCAGGAATCAGTGAATTGAAGACCCAATCGCGAGCAGGCTCGCTCCCACACTGGATCTGCATGAGGTCACGATTATGTGATCAGCACAGAATATATGTGGGAGCGAGCCTGCTCGCGATGACGGCGCCATAGCCAACACAGGCCGGACTGATTCGCTGCCTTAAGGCATCAACACCTCAATCGCCCCATCGGCCGTCATGCTGACCTGGCTGGTGCCGGCTTCGACTTCCGGGGTGACTGGCGCTGAATCCATGCTGGCGGCTTTCATCATCATTGGGGCGCGCATGTGCGGTTGTGGGTAGCCGCTGGTGTTGAGGTTCAGGTTGACGATTTTGTAACTCTTGCCACCCAGTGCCTCGGTGGCCAGTTGTGCGCGAGCCTTGAAGGCGCCGACGGCTTCTTTGAGCAAGGTATCTTCGCTGGCCTTGCGGGTCGGGTTGGCGATGGCAAAATCCATGCCGCCCATTTTCAGGTCCGTCAGCAACTCGCCGGTCAGCCTGGACAGTGCGGCGAAGTCCGAGCTTTCCAGGCGCAGTTCGGCACGTTCGCGCCAACCGGTGATTTTCTGGCCTTTGGAGTCGTAGATCGGGTAGCTGTTGCGGCTGCCCTGACGCAAGGTCAAGTCCTTGATCTGTTTGGCCTGGGCCAGCGCCTTGTTCATGGTGGTGCTGACGTCAGCGGCGAGTTTGGCCGGGTCGGTGTTCTGTTCCTCGGTGTAGAGGGTCACGATCATCAGGTCGCGGGCCACTTCCTGGCTGACTTCGGCGCGCAGGGAAATCTGGTTGTAATGAAGCTCGTCGACGGCCAATGCTGGCAGGCTGGCGAGGGTGCCAGCGCTGAGGGCGAGAAGGGCGGCGCTGCGGCTGAATGTATGCATGGAATCTCCTTGAGTGCGATCCGCAGGGATTGTGGTCCGGGCCTGCGTGAAACCATCAGACTGTAGCTTCTATTATCCGGTTCACCCGGTTACAACTTCTATACAAGTGGAACCGAGGCGACTGCTTCGCGGGCAAGCCCGCTCCCACAAGAACACCACAATACCTGTGGGAGCGGGCTTGCCCGCGAAGGCGGCATTACATTCACCACAGACCTCACTGCCATGTGGCCGTTTGCCGCAGTTTGCCTGTGCGGGGCGCGGCTTGGTTATACTCGACGCGATCCGCCTGGAGCGCTCATCAGGAGAGCTCATGCTCGCCCCCGTTCAACTGCTTTCCGCCACTCGCCAGAACCTTTGGCGACTGACCTTCATCCGCACCCTGGTACTGGCCGCCCAAGCCGGTTCGGTGGGGCTCGCCTACTGGTTCGATCTGCTGCCGTTGCCCTGGTTGCAATTGGCGCTGACCCTCGGTTGCTCGATGTTGCTGTGTGCCTTCACCGCCATTCGCCTGCGTACCTCGTGGCCGGTGACGGAGCTGGAATACGCCGTGCAACTGGCCTGTGACCTGTTTATCCACAGTGCCTTGCTGTATTTCTCCGGTGGCTCGACCAACCCCTTCGTGTCCTATTACCTGGTGCCGCTGACCATCGCCGCAGTGACCTTGCCCTGGCGTTATTCGGTGATCCTTTCCGGGATTGCCCTGACGCTCTATACCTTGCTGCTGGCGCAGTTCTATCCGCTGGAGACTTTCCCGATCGCCCGGGAGAAGATGCAGATCTATGGCATGTGGCTAAGCTTTGCCCTGGCCGCAGCGGTGATTACCTTCTTCGCCGCGAGAATGGCCGAGGAACTGCGTCGTCAGGAAGAGTTGCGGGCGATCCGCCGCGAAGAAGGGCTGCGCGATCAGCAACTGCTGGCCGTGGCCACGCAAGCCGCCGGCGCCGCCCATGAACTGGGTACGCCGCTGGCGACCATGAGCGTGCTGCTCAAGGAGATGCGCCAGGACCACCACGACCCGCTGCTGCAGGACGACTTGAGCGTTCTCCAGGATCAGGTAAAGCTGTGCAAGGAAACCTTGCAGCAATTGGTCCGCGCTGCTGAAGCCAATCGCCGCCTGGCGGTGGACATGCAGGACGTCACCGACTGGCTCGACGAAGCGCTGAACCGCTGGCACCTGATGCGCCCGGAGGCCAGTTATCGCCTCCAGCGTCTGGGCCAGGGCGAGGTACCGCGTCTGGCGCCGCCGCCGGACCTGACCCAGGCCTTGCTCAACCTGCTGAACAACGCCGCCGATGCCTGCCCCGAAGGCCTGGAAGTGCATCTGGACTGGGATGCCGAAAACCTCACCATCAGCATTCGCGACCACGGCGCCGGTGTGCCGCTGGCGATTGCCGAGCAGATCGGCAAGCCATTTTTTACCACCAAGGGCAAAGGTTTCGGCCTGGGCCTGTTTTTGAGCAAGGCCAGCGTGACACGCGCCGGCGGCTCAGTGAAACTCTACAGTCACGAGGACGGCGGTACGCTCACCGAGCTGCGCCTGCCCCGTGTCGCCCGAGGAGACGAACATGAGTGACGAGATCCAAGTCGAAGGCGAAGAACTGCCGCATTTATTGCTGGTAGACGACGACGCTACCTTCACCCGCGTCATGGCGCGCGCCATGAGCCGCCGTGGTTTTCGCGTGAGCACCGCAGGTTCCGCTGAAGAGGGCCTGACCATCGCCCAGCTGGACATACCGGATTACGCTGCGCTGGATCTGAAAATGGACGGCGACTCGGGATTGGTGTTGCTGCCCAAGCTGCTCGAGCTCGATCCGGAAATGCGCGTGTTGATCCTGACCGGCTACTCGAGCATCGCCACCGCGGTCGAGGCCATCAAGCGCGGCGCCTGCAATTACCTGTGCAAACCGGCGGACGCCGATGACGTGCTGGCCGCGCTGCTTTCCGAGCATGCCGACCTCGACACCCTGGTGCCGGAAAACCCGATGTCGGTGGACCGCCTGCAATGGGAGCACATCCAGCGCGTACTGACCGAACACGAAGGCAACATCTCCGCCACTGCCCGCGCCCTGGGCATGCATCGCCGCACCCTGCAGCGCAAACTGCAGAAGCGTCCCGTTCGCCGCTGAACGGGCGCTGAACGACTGTCTCCAGACTCGCGATAACCCGGGCCGATCATCTATGATCGGTTCGACGCGTGTTCTTTTCCCTATAGAGCCTGAACAATGAATCAGAACGCTGAATATTCTGCGGTCAATGATGCCGTGCGTGGGCAGTTTTTGCGGCGGGTCTGGAAGATGACCACGCCGTACTGGCGCAGTGAGGAGAAGGGCAAGGCCTGGACGCTGTTAATCGCCGTGATCGCGCTGTCGCTGATCAGCGTGGCAATTTCGGTGTGGTTCAACACGTGGTACAAGAATTTCTACAACGCCCTGCAAAAGAAGGACGAGGCGGCGTTCTGGACACTGATCCTGTATTTCTGCGCGATTGCAGCGGTGGCGATCATCGGCGCGGTGTACCGACTGTACCTGACCCAGATGTTGACCATCCGATGGCGAGCCTGGCTCACCGAAAAACACTTCGCCCGCTGGCTCGGCGACAAGAATTACTACCAACTGGAGCAGGGCGGTTACACCGATAACCCGGACCAGCGGATTTCTGAAGACCTCAACAAATTCACCACCAACACCTTGGGCCTGGGCCTTGGGTTGATCCAAAATGTCGTCAGCCTGGTGTCGTTCTCGATCATCCTGTGGGGCGTGTCCGGCAGCATCGAGGTGTTCGGCTTTACCATTCCCGGCTACATGTTCTGGTGCGTGCTGATCTATGCCGCGGTTGGCAGCTGGCTGACGCATTTGATCGGTCGCCGCTTGATCGGCCTGAACAATAACCAACAACGCTTCGAAGCCGACCTGCGTTTTTCTATGGTCCGGGTTCGCGAAAATGCCGAAAGCATCGCGTTGTACAACGGCGAGCCGAATGAGAACCGCCGCCTGAGCAGCCGCTTCGGGATGGTCTGGCACAACTTCTGGGACATCATGAAGGTGTCCAAGCGTCTGACTTTCTTCACTTCCGGTTACAACCAGATCGCTATCATCTTTCCGTTCATGGTCGCCGCACCGCGTTACTTCTCCGGCAAGATTGAACTCGGTGAACTGATGCAAATCAGCTCGGCCTTCGGCAACGTCCAGGAGAGTTTCAGCTGGTTCATCAGTGCCTACGCGGACCTCGCCGCGTGGCGTGCCACCTGCGATCGTCTGCTGAGCTTCCGCCAGGCCATGACCGAAAACGAAGAGCGCTCGCCATCGATCGATGTGCAGAGCCAGGGTGATGAGCTGAAAGTGCATAACCTGGGGCTGGACCTGGCCGACGGCCGCCACCTGCTCGCCGGCGCCAACATGACCGTTACGGCCGGTGAGCGACTGATGCTCAGTGGCCGTTCCGGAAGCGGCAAAAGTACCTTGCTGCGGGCCATGGGCCGTCTCTGGCCCAACGGCCACGGCAATATCCGCGTGCCGGCCCAGCGCTATCTATTCCTGCCGCAAAAGCCTTATCTGCCGATTGGCAGCCTGCGCGAAGCCTTGAGTTATCCACAGCCGGGAGACGTTTATCCTCACGAGCGTTATGTGCAAGTACTGGAGACCTGTCGTTTACCGCACCTGATCCCGCGCCTGGATGAGAGCAACCACTGGCAGCGCATGTTGTCGCCGGGCGAACAGCAACGCCTGGCCTTTGCCCGCGCGCTGCTTTATGCCCCGCAGTGGCTGTACATGGACGAAGCGACTTCGGCGATGGATGAAGAGGACGAAGCGGCGCTCTATCAAGCCTTGATTCATCAGTTGCCGGGCTTGAGCATCATCAGCGTCGGGCATCGCAGCAGTCTCAAGCGTTTCCATCCACGGCATGTGCGTATCGAGGGTGGTCACCTGGTCGAGCAAGTGGTGACGGCGTAGGGATGGTGGTTCAGGCGAACGCTTCAAGCGTAAAGGTCTGATCTTCTGTGCGACGCCGGCCAGTGATTTTGTCTGCGGCACCTTGCAACTGGCGGCCGGGATGAACCTGCATGTGTTCACCACCGGGCGTGGTACGCCTGCGCCTATTACCTGAGACCGCGTTATCGTTTATCGCGAGCAGGCTCGCTCCCACAGAGATCTCCGGTGTGAACACATTGTGTGCCGCAAAGAAGATCCACTGTGAGCGAGCTTGCTCGCGATAGCGGTCTACCAGACGCAAGGGTTCTTGTTGGCTTATCATTAGCCCCCTAACGACAGGCACAAGGTTCCCCCCGGCATGCTGGCAATCTTCCTCGAAACCCTGAACATCACCGCGCCGGTGTTTGCCATGTTGTTTTTGGGCGTGTTGCTCAAGCGCATTGACTGGATCAACGACAACTTTATCCACACCGCGTCGGCCCTGGTGTTCAACGTCACCATGCCGACGTTGTTGTTTCTTGGCATCCTGCATGCCGATCTGCATTCGGCGCTGCAGCCGTCATTGCTGATCTATTTCGCCATTGCCACGCTGGTCGGTTTTGCCATTGCCTGGGGCTGGGCGATCTGGCGTTGCCCGCGGGAAGATCGCGGGATCTACACCCAGGGCGCTTTTCGCGGCAATAACGGCGTCATCGGTCTGGCCTTGGCCGCGAGCATGTATGGCGATTACGGGATTTCCCTCGGGGCGATTCTCGCGGGGCTGGTGATTGTGTTTTACAACACTCTCTCGAGCATTGTGCTGGCGGTCTACAGCCCGGTGATCAAGTCCGATCCATGGAGCATCCTTAAAAGCGTGCTCAGTAACCCATTGATCATCAGCGTGATTGCCGCGGTGCCGTTCGCCTGGTTTCAGATCGGTTTGCCCAACTGGCTGGAAACCTCCGGTGGGTATCTGGCGAAGATGACTTTGCCACTGGCGTTGATCTGCATCGGTGGCACGCTGTCGGCGGCGGCGTTGCGTAAAAGTGGTGAGCTGGCGTTGAGTTCCAGCCTGGTGAAGATGATCGGTTTGCCGATATTGGCAACGTTCGGCGCCTGGCTGTGGGGCTTTCGCGGACCGGAGTTGGGCATTCTGTTTCTGTACTTCGGCAGCCCGACGGCCGCCGCCAGCTTCGTCATGGCCCGGCAGGCCAACGGCAATCACGAGTTGGCGGCGGCAATCATTGTGATCACCACGCTGATGGCGGCGGTGACCACCAATATCGGGATTTTTCTGTTGCAGTGGGGTGGGTGGATTTAGCCTTGGGTTTTGCGGGGTTCTTTAGATCCAATCGCGAGCAAGCTCGCTCCCACACTTTATCGATGGTGCCCACACTTTTTGTGGTCGACACCTGACCACTGTGGGAGCGAGCTTGCTCGCGATTGCGATGGGTCTGCCAAAACAGATTTCGGCTACTTACTCGGTCTTCTGATACTCATCAATCACTTCCTGCGCCGCACGAAACGCATCGATTGCAGCGGGCACGCCGGCATACACCGCGCAGTGCAGCAGCGCTTCACGAATCTCTTCCACGGTGCAGCCGTTATTCAGTGCGCCGCGCACGTGGCCTTTCAATTCCTGCGGGCACTTCAAGGCGGTGAGGGCGGCGAGGGTGATCAGGCTGCGGGTTTTCAGCGGCAAACCTTCGCGGTTCCAGACACCGCCCCAAGCGTGCTCGTTGACGAAGTCCTGCAGCGGTTGGGTGAACTCGGTGGCATTGCCCAGTGCACGGTCGACGAAGGCATCGCCCATCACTTGGCGACGCATTTCAACGCCGGCTGCTTTTGAAAACCTAGGCTTTTGGTCGGTCATGGCGATTCCCTTTTGTGTTGGCGACGCCAGGCGCGCAGTGACGTGAACAGCAGAAACGCCACCAGCGCCGGCAGGACGTAAAACAGCATCAAGTGTTCCAGCTTGCCGGCCAGCGGCATGCCGGTGGTGAACGACACCACGTGCAGTCCGTAGGCCAGGTACAAACTCAAGAACAGCAGGCCTTCGGCACGGGTAATCCGGTAGCCCGAATAGATCACTGGCAGGCACAGCACGGCAACTCCGAGCATCACCGGCAGGTCGAAATCCAGCGCATTAGGCGACACGGATAAAGGCGTCGGCGCCACCAGCGCGGCGAAGCCCAGCACCCCCAACAGGTTGAACAGGTTGCTGCCGATCACATTGCCCACGGCGATATCCCGTTGACCGCGAAAAGCAGCGATCAGCGAGGTGGCGAGCCCCGGCAGCGAGGTGCTGACCGCAATGATAGTCAGCCCGATGATGCGTTCCGATAGCCCCAGGTCGGTAGCCACTTCGACTGCTGCGTCCAGCAGCAGATGGCCGGCGAAAATCAGCAAAGCCAGGCCGCAGAGCATGATCACCAGGCTGCTGAACCAGGGGGCTCGGGCTCTTGCGGCGCCGTCATCATCGCTGGCTTGAAGGCGGCGGGCCGAATGCCGCGACTGGCGCAGCAACAGCCCGAGATACAGCACCAGCGCCGTCAGCAGTACCAGGCCATCCAGTGGCGTCAGCTCTTCGTTCCAGGCCAGCACGAATACCAACAGACTGGCGCCGATCATCAGCGGGATGTCCAGCCGCACCAGCTGCCGGGAAACCCGCAGTGGAATGATCAGTGCCGACAGGCCAAGGGTGACCAGGATGTTGAAGATGCTGCTGCCAATCACGCTGCCGACCGCGATGTCGGTGTTTGCCGACAGGGTTGCTTGCAAGCTCACGGCCATCTGCGGTGCGCTGCTGCCGAAGGCGACGATGCTCAGGCCGATGATCAGCGGGCGGACGTTCAGCCGGGCGGCCAGGCGCACGGCGGCGCGCACCATGAGCTCGGCACCGGCGATCAATAACACCAGGCCGCTGAGTAACTGAATCACGCTGAGCAGCGGTAAATCGGTCAGTCCGAAAATGTTCAGGCTCCGTCTATCAATCGTCGATGGCTTGCATACGAACCCGAGCGGTGCCGCTGCGCAGCATGCCCAGTTGTTCGGCGGCCTCGCGTGACAAGTCGATCAAACGGCCACGGGTATGCGGTCCGCGGTCGTTGATGCGGACCACGACAGTTTTGTCATTGCTCAGATTGGTGACCTTCAGCCGCGTGCCGAACGGCAATTGGCGATGGGCGGCGGTCAAGGCATGTTGGTTGAAACGCTCACCGCTGGCGGTGCGTTTGCCATGGTGTTTGGCACCGTAATAGGAGGCTGTGCCGGTTTTGTCATAACCGTGCGGATCAATGTCGACGTCCTGACTGGCACAACCGGCCAGCAGAGAGAGCAGGGCACAAGCGCTAAGTAGACGCTTCATAAAAGGTATCCCCGAAACAAATGTGGGAGCGAGCTTGCTCGCGAATGCATTCTGACAGTCAACCTTGTATTGAGTGCCGAACCGCCTTCGCGAGCAAGCTCGCTCCCACAGGGAATGGAGCCAGGCTGAAAATCTGGCTCCATTGCAATCAGCCTTCGAGCTTGCTTTTCAGCAGTTCGTTGACCTGTTGCGGGTTGGCTTTGCCTTTCGAGGCTTTCATTGCCTGGCCGACGAAGAAGCCGAACATCTTGCCGCGTTTGGCTTCATCGGCCGCGCGGTATTGTTCGACCTGTTCAGCGTTGGCTGCGAGCATTTCGTCCAGCACCGCCGAGATCGCGCCGGTGTCGGTCACTTGCTTGAGGCCGCGCTTGTCGATGATCTCGTCCGCGCTGCCTTCGCCGTTGGCCATGGCTTCAAAGACCACCTTGGCGATCTTGCCGGAGATGGTGTTGTCCTTGATGCGCAGCAGCATGCCGCCCAGTTGCTCGGCCGAGACCGGCGACTGATCGATGTCCAGGCCCTGTTTGTTCAACAGGCTACCCAGTTCAACCATCACCCAGTTGGCCGCCAGCTTGGCGTCGCCGCCGATGCTCACGACTTTCTCGAAGTAATCGGCTTGCTCGCGGCTGGTGGCCAGGACGCTGGCGTCATAGACCGATAGACCGAACTGTTCCTGGAAGCGCTCGCGTTTCTGCGGTGGCAACTCCGGCAGGGTGGCGCGGATGTCGGCGAGGAACGAGTCCTCGATGACCACCGGCAGCAGGTCCGGATCGGGGAAGTAACGGTAGTCGTTGGCTTCCTCTTTGCTGCGCATTGCGCGGGTTTCGTCTTTGTTCGGATCGTACAGGCGGGTCTGCTGAATGACCTTGCCGCCGTCTTCGATCAGCTCGATCTGGCGACGCACTTCGGTGTTGATCGCCTTCTCGATGAAGCGGAACGAGTTGACGTTCTTGATCTCGCAGCGTGTGCCGAACTCGACCTGGCCTTTGGGGCGGATCGAGACGTTGCAGTCGCAGCGCAGCGAACCTTCGGCCATGTTGCCGTCGCAGATGCCCAGGTAACGTACCAGTGCGTGGATCGCCTTGACGTAGGCCACGGCTTCCTTGGCACTGCGCATGTCCGGCTCGGAGACGATCTCCAGCAATGGCGTGCCGGCGCGGTTCAGGTCGATGCCGGTGGCGCCGCTGAACTCTTCATGCAGGCTCTTGCCGGCGTCTTCTTCCAGATGCGCGCGGGTGATGCCGACGCGTTTGACCGTGCCGTCTTCCAGCGCGATGTCCAAATGACCTTTGCCGACGATCGGCAATTCCATCTGGCTGATCTGGTAGCCCTTGGGCAGATCCGGGTAGAAGTAGTTTTTGCGGGCGAACACGTTGTGCTGGCCGATTTCGGCATCGATGGCCAGGCCGAACTTGACCGCCATGCGCACCGCTTCCTGGTTCAGCACCGGCAGTACGCCGGGCATGCCCAGGTCTACCAGGCTGGCCTGGGTGTTGGGCTCGGAGCCGAACGTGGTGGCGCTACCGGAGAAAATCTTCGATTGGGTGGCGAGCTGGGTATGAATCTCCAGCCCGATCACGACTTCCCATTGCATGTGTTTCTCCTCAGAAGCCTGTTGGGGTGCGCGTGTGCCAGTCGGTATTCAACTGGTACTGATGCGCAACGTTGAGCAGGCGGCCTTCCTGGAAATACGGGGCGAGCAACTGCACGCCGACCGGCAGGCCATCGACAAAACCTGCAGGCATGGACAAGCCCGGCAGACCGGCGAGGTTGGCGGTGATGGTGTAGACGTCTTCCAGGTACGCAGCGACCGGGTCGCTGTTCTTGGCGCCGAGCTTCCAGGCCGGGTTCGGCGTGGTTGGGCCGAGGATGATGTCGACCTCATTAAAGGCAGCCATGAAGTCGTTCTTGATCAGACGACGAATCTTCTGCGCCTTCAGGTAGTAGGCGTCGTAGTAACCGGCCGACAGCGCGTAGGCGCCGACCATGATCCGGCGCTGCACTTCCGGGCCGAAACCTTCGCCACGGGAACGCTTGTACAGGTCGATCAGGTCTTTCGGGTCTTCGCAGCGATAGCCGAAACGCACGCCGTCGAAACGCGACAGGTTGGAAGACGCTTCCGCCGGGGCGATCACGTAGTACGCAGGAATCGCGTGCTGCATGTTCGGCAGGCTGATTTCCTTGATCACGGCGCCGAGCTTTTTCAGCTCTTCAACGCTGGCCATAACCAGGTCGGCGATGCGCGGGTCGAGACCGGCGCTGAAATACTCCTTTGGCACACCGATGCGCAGACCTTGCAGCGAACCGTTGAGACCGGCGCTGTAATCCGGCACGGGCTCGTCGATGCTGGTGGAATCCTGCGGATCGAACCCTGCCATGCCTTGCAACATAATTGCGCAGTCTTCAGCGGTGCGTGCCATCGGGCCGCCCTGATCGAGGCTGGAGGCGTAAGCGATCATGCCCCAGCGCGAAACGCGACCGTAGGTCGGTTTCAGACCGGTGAGGTTGGTCAGCGCCGCCGGTTGGCGGATCGAGCCGCCGGTGTCGGTGCCGGTCGCGGCTGGCAACAGGCGAGCAGCCACCGCAGCCGCTGAACCTCCTGATGAACCGCCCGGTACGTGTTCGAGGTTCCACGGGTTTTTCACTGCGCCGTAGTAGCTCGATTCGTTGGCCGAGCCCATGGCGAATTCGTCCATGTTGGTCTTGCCCAGGGTCACGGCGCCGGCAGCGGCCAGTTTGGCGACCACGGTGGCGTCGTACGGGGCCTTGAAGTTATCGAGCATCTTCGAGCCGCAGCTGGTGCGAATGCCCTGAGTGCAGAACAAGTCCTTGTGGGCGATCGGCGCGCCGAGCAGGGCGCCGCTCTCACCGTTCGCGCGGCGGACGTCTGCGGCCTTGGCCTGCGTCAGCGCGAGATCTTCGGTGAGGCTGATGAAACTGTTGAGCTGAGGGTCGAGCCGGGCGATACGCGCCAGCAACACTTTGGTCAGCTCTTCAGAAGAAAACTTTTTGTCGGCGAGTCCGCGGGCGATCTCGGCCAGAGTCAATTGATGCATTGCAGGCTCTTTCCCTTTAGTCGATGACTTTCGGAACCAGGTACAGGCCGTTTTCGACCGCTGGCGCGATGGACTGATAGGCCTCGCGATGATTGCTCTCGGTCACCACGTCTGCGCGCAGGCGTTGGCTGGCTTCCAGTGGGTGGGCCAGAGGCTCGATACCGTCGGTATTCACAGCCTGCATTTCATCGACCAGCCCGAGAATGCTGTTCAGGGCGGAAGTGATGTGTGGAAGATCGGCTTCATTCAGGCCAAGACAGGCCAGATGAGCGATTTTTTCCACGTCGGAGCGTTCAAGCGCCATGGGATTCTCCAGTGGAAGGAAAACAGAACGGATGCTATCCGTGTGTTAGATTGTCGGAACACTACCGCATTTCTACGGTCATAAGGCCGCGATTGTGGGGGTTGGTGCACGGAAAAGCGGTCAATTTAACATATTGGCGCCTTGCCCAAAATCCCTGTCGTTGTTAGAGTTTGCCGCACTTTTTTACCCACGCGTTGCCTAGGGTCCCTTTCCCATGTTCAAGAAACTGCGTGGCATGTTTTCCAGCGATCTTTCCATTGACCTGGGCACTGCCAACACCCTTATTTACGTGCGCGAGCGCGGAATCGTCCTGAATGAGCCATCGGTTGTGGCCATTCGGACGCACGGTAACCAGAAAAGTGTCGTTGCCGTCGGCACCGAGGCCAAGCGTATGCTCGGCCGTACACCGGGCAACATTGCTGCCATTCGTCCGATGAAGGATGGCGTGATCGCCGACTTCAGCGTTTGCGAAAAGATGCTGCAGTACTTTATCAACAAGGTTCACGAAAACAGCTTTTTGCAGCCTAGCCCTCGTGTACTGATCTGCGTTCCATGCAAGTCCACCCAGGTTGAGCGTCGTGCCATCCGTGAATCGGCCCTCGGTGCCGGTGCCCGCGAAGTGTTTCTGATCGAAGAGCCAATGGCTGCAGCGATCGGTGCCGGCCTGCCGGTTGAGGAAGCCCGCGGTTCGATGGTCGTCGATATCGGTGGCGGTACCACTGAAATCGCACTGATCTCCCTGAACGGTGTGGTTTACGCCGAATCCGTACGGGTTGGCGGCGACCGCTTCGACGAAGCGATCATCACTTATGTGCGTCGCAACTACGGCAGCCTGATCGGCGAGTCCACCGCAGAGCGCATCAAGCAGGAAATCGGTACTGCCTACCCGGGCGGCGAAATCCGTGAAGTCGACGTTCGCGGCCGTAATCTGGCTGAAGGCGTGCCACGGGCATTTACCCTGAACTCCAATGAAGTGCTGGAAGCTCTGCAAGAGTCTCTGGCAACTATCGTTCAGGCGGTGAAAAGCGCTTTGGAGCAATCGCCTCCGGAACTGGCTTCCGATATCGCCGAGCGTGGTCTGGTACTGACCGGCGGCGGCGCCTTGCTGCGTGACCTGGACAAATTGCTGGCCCAGGAAACCGGTCTGCCGGTGATCGTTGCCGAAGACCCGTTGACCTGCGTTGCTCGCGGCGGTGGCCGTGCGTTGGAAATGATGGATAAGCACACCATGGACTTGCTCTCCAGCGAATAATTTCGCCGGATGCATCTATGCTGTTCCGCTCCCAGGCAGCACTTTGCAGTGCTGCCTGTTGGCGTTTATCTTCTGTCAATCTGCTCCAGGCCGGTTTGATGCCGTATGAATAACGAGAACATTTGCCTGGGAGGAGCGGCTTATTAAACCGCTTTTCACCAAAGGCCCCTCACTGGGCGTGCGCTTGTTGGTGCTGGTCGTGCTATCGGTCGCGCTGATGGTGGTCGATGCCCGCTTCACACTGCTCAAGCCAGTGCGTAGCCAAATGTCGCTGGTGTTGATGCAGTCTTACTGGATCACCGACCTGCCGCAGCGGCTATGGCAAGGTGTTGCCAGTCAATTTGGCAGCCGCACCGAACTGGTCGCCGAAAACGAAAAACTCAAGACCGAAAACCTGCTGTTGCAAGGCCGCATGCAGAAACTGGCGGCCTTGACCGAGCAGAACGTTCGGCTGCGCGAGTTGCTCAATTCTTCCGCGCTGGTCAACGAGAAGGTTGAAGTGGCCGAGTTGATCGGCATGGACCCCAATCCGTTCACCCATCGCATCATTATCAACAAAGGTGAGCGTGACGGTGTGGTCCTCGGTCAGCCGGTGCTCGATGCCCGCGGCTTGATGGGCCAGGTGGTCGAGTTGATGCCGTACACCTCTCGTGTGTTGCTGTTGACCGACACCACTCACAGCATCCCCGTCCAGGTGAACCGCAATGGTCTGCGTGCCATCGCCAGCGGTACCGGTAATCCGGAACGCCTGGAATTGCGCCATGTGGCGGACACCGCGGACATCAAGGAAGGCGACCTGCTGGTCAGCTCCGGCTTGGGTCAGCGTTTCCCGGCGGGCTACCCGGTGGCCACGGTCAAGGAAGTGATTCATGACTCCGGCCAGCCATTCGCAATCGTTCGGGCCGTTCCGACCGCCGCGTTGAACCGCAGCCGTTATCTGTTGCTGGTGTTCAGCGATACCCGTACCGCCGAAGAGCGCGCCAACGACGCCGCGCAAGCTCAGGAAGCGCAGGATCAGCAAAACGGCGCAGCCCCGATCATTCCGGCAACCGTTCCCAAACCTGTCACGCCGCCAGCGCCTGCTGTTGTCCCGGCCGCCGCTCCGGTGGTCGCAGCGCCGGCGCCAGCTGCCGTGCCCAAACCGGTCGTTCATACCTCTGCGCGCCCGGTCAAACCGGCCACCCCGGCAGCGGCGAAACCGCCTGTTGCGGCCCCGGCGACCACCACTCGGGAGAGGCAATAATGGCAGGTGTTCATTCGCGCAATGGCTGGATGGTCTGGCTGACGTTCGCCATTGGTCTGTTGCTCAGCATTTCGCCGTTGCCACAGTTCATGGAGATCCTGCGTCCGTTGTGGCTGGCACTGTTGCTGGCCTTCTGGGTGTTGGCGCTGCCGCAGAAAGTCGGCATGGTCACCGCCTGGTGCCTGGGTCTGGCGGAAGACGTGCTGTATGGCACGTTGCTGGGGCAGAACGCGCTGATTTTGACGCTGATTACTTTCCTGGTGCTGTCGTTGCAGCAGCGCTTGCGCATGTTTCCGATGTGGCAGCAAAGCCTGGTGATACTGGTGATCTTCGGTCTGGCCCAACTGGTTCAGCTGTGGCTCAGTGCGCTGACCGGTAACCGTCAACCGACTCTGGCGCTGGTATTGCCGGCATTGGTCAGCGCCTTGCTCTGGCCGTGGGTCAGCTTCGGTTTGCGTGGGCTGAGTCGCCGCTACAAAATCAATTGATCCGGTCAGGCATTTGCCCGTACCTCGACAGGGAGATGTCTTGATGAACCCGCTCTATCTGGCCTCTGGCTCACCACGCCGACGTGAACTGCTGACGCAGATCGGCGTGCCTTTTACCGCCATCAGCGCGGACATCGATGAAACTCCTCTGATTGACGAATCCCCTGCGGCCTATGTCGAGCGTCTGGCGCGCGGCAAGGCCGAGGCCGGGCGCGCGGTGCTTGCGGTCAGCGAATCCGCGACACCGATTTGCGTGCTGGGTGCCGATACCGCCGTAGTGCTCGACGGGCAGATTCTCGGCAAGCCGGTCGATGAAGCCGATGCCGTGGCCATGCTCATGGCGCTGTCCGACCGTGAACATGAAGTCCTGACCGCCATAGCCGTGCTTGACGGCCAACGTTGTGAGTCGCGGGTGGTCCGCAGTCTGGTGCGGTTTCGGCCGATCAGTCGCGAAGAGGCCGCGGCTTACTGGGCCAGCGGCGAGCCGCTGGACAAGGCCGGTGGCTACGGGATTCAGGGGCTGGGAGCGGTGTTTGTCGCGGGGCTCAATGGCAGTTATTCAGCGGTCGTTGGCCTGCCTGTGTGCGAAACCTTCGAGCTGCTCGGCCATTTCGGCATACCCTGTTGGCAAAACCTTACAGTGCGCTAAGCGCCGTACCTGACTGACGCGGCCATTATTGTGAATACGCCTGAGCGAGACCCTGCCATGAGTGAAGAGATTCTGATCAACATCACGCCGATGGAATCGCGCGTGGCGGTGGTCGAAAACGGTGTTCTGCAGGAAGTGCATGTCGAGCGCACCCAAAAACGCGGGATTGTCGGCAATATCTATAAAGGCAAGGTGGTCCGGGTTCTGCCGGGCATGCAGGCGGCGTTCGTCGATATCGGCCTGGATCGCGCGGCATTCATTCACGCGTCGGAAATTTCCATGCGCGAAGGCCCGGCGGTGGAAAGCATCAGCGCCCTGGTCCATGAAGGGCAGAGTATTGTCGTGCAAGTCACCAAGGATCCGATCGGCTCCAAGGGCGCGCGCCTGACTACCCAGCTGTCGATTCCGTCACGCTATCTGGTGTACATGCCGCGCACCGCTCACGTCGGCATTTCCCTGAAAATTGAAGACGAAGCCGAGCGCGAGCGTTTGAAACAGGTGGTCAGCGACTGCGTGGCGAAAGAAGGCATCAAGGAAGCCGGTGGCTTCATCCTGCGTACCGCGGCTGAAGGCGCCGGTGCCGATGAGATCCTGATGGACATCCGCTACCTGCGAAGGCTGTGGGATCAGATCGCCGAGCAGATCAAGACCATCAGTGCGCCGAGCGTGATTTATGAAGATCTGGGTCTGGCCTTGCGCACCTTGCGCGATCTGGTCAGCCCGAAGATCGAGAAGATCCGCATCGATTCCCGGGAAACTTTTCAGAAAACCACGCAGTTCGTCGCGGAACTGATGCCGGAAATCGCCGACCGCCTCGAGCACTATCCCGGCGAGCGGCCGATTTTCGATCTGTACGGAGTCGAAGACGAGATCCAGAAAGCCCTGGAGCGCAAAGTGCCGCTCAAATCCGGCGGTTATCTGGTGGTCGATCCGGCGGAAGCCATGAGCACCATCGACGTCAACACCGGGGCTTTTGTCGGCCATCGCAATCTCGAAGAGACGATCTTCAAGACCAACCTCGAGGCCGCGACGGCGATTGCCCGCCAGTTGCGTCTGCGCAATCTGGGCGGGATCATCATCATCGACTTCATTGACATGGAAGATGAGGAACACCAGCGACAGGTGTTGCGCACGCTGGAGAAACAACTGGAACGCGATCACGCCAAGACCAACATCATCGGTATCACCGAGTTGGGCCTGGTGCAGATGACACGCAAACGTACCCGCGAAAGCCTTGAGCAGGTATTGTGCGAACCCTGCAGCAGTTGTCAGGGCCGCGGCAAGTTGAAGACGCCGGAGACGGTTTGCTACGAGATTTTTCGCGAGATCCTGCGCGAGGCTCGGGCATACGAGGCCGTGGGCTACAGAGTGTTGGCCAATCAAAAAGTGGTTGACCGGTTACTCGACGAAGAGTCGGGGAACGTCGCGGAACTGGAAGGGTTTATCGGACGGACCATCCGGTTCCAGGTCGAAACCATGTACTCCCAGGAACAATATGACGTGGTGCTGCTCTGAATCGGCGTTTTGTACATTTATTGGGCGCGGCGGGCTTCAGCGTTTGCATGACTACTGCCTTGGGGGCCACCTGACATGGAGCGTCTGATACGCTTTTTCGCTGCTCTGACCCGCTGGGGTCTGGGGCTTTGCGCGTTGTTGTTGGTGTTGACGGCGCTGTACGTCAGCCTTGGCCGCGAACTCATTCCGCTGGTCGCCGAGTATCGCGCTGAGGTCGAGGCCAAGGCGCGCGAAACACTGGATATGCCATTGAGCATCGGCAGCCTTGAAGGCAGCTGGAGCGGTTTGGCGCCCATTCTGTTGGCCCACGATGTGATGGTCGGCAAGGGTGCCAATGCGTTGCGCCTGGACCAGGTGCGGGTGGTGCCGGATGTCTGGGCCAGCCTGCTGGCTCGCGAAGTCCGTATCGCCCATCTCGAACTCAGCGGTCTGAAACTAAACCTGAAGGAAGACCAGGACGGCCATTGGGCGCTTGATGGATTGCCGGTTCAACAGGATCAACCTGTTGATCCCGAGCAATTGCTCAATCACATGCAAATGGTTTCTCAGCTGTCGGTGCTGGACAGCCAGGTCACTTTGCAACCGTTCAACGAAACCCCGCTGACCCTGACGTATGTCGGTCTGAACCTTAAAACCGGCGCAACCCGCCAGCGTCTCGACGCCCGCTTGACCCTGCCTGACGGTCAGCCCGTGGCCCTGAGCCTGCGCACTCGTCTGCGCGCCAGCCAATGGCGCGAGGGTGAAGCGGATGCTTACCTGAGCCTGCCGCAAAGTGACTGGTCGCGCTGGCTGCCGGCGCGGTTGACCCGGCAATGGACGTTTTCCGAGTTCAAGGCCGGTGGCGAATTTTGGCTGAGCTGGGGCAAGGGCACCGTGCAAAGTGCTGTCGTGCGCCTCAATGCTCCGCAAGTCAAAGGCGCCTACGCCGAGCGCAAACCGCTAAAAATCCAGAATCTGGCGCTCAATGCCTGGTTCCAGCGCAGCGACCAAGGCTTCAACGTTCTCCTCGATTCGCTGGCCATGAACCTCGACGAAACCCGTTGGGAGTCGCATGTGCAGCTCCAGCAGTTCGCCGCGACCGAAAAAGCCGAAGAGCGCTGGCATGTTCAGGCCGATCGCCTCGATCTGACGCCGATCACGCCGGTGCTGGATGCCCTGGTACCGGTGCCGGAGAAGGTTGCGGTGGTTATCGACAACCTCAAGGTCACCGGGGTCTTGCGCAACGTGCTGCTCGACTACCGTCCGCAGGCGACCGACGACCAGCGCGTCAGCTTCGCCGCCAATCTTGAACGTGTGGGTTTCAACGCCTATCACGGTGCTCCGGCGGCTCGAAACGTCAGCGGCAGCATCAGCGGCGACCTCGGCCAAGGCGAGCTGCGCATGGACAGCAAGGACTTTTCCCTGCATCTGGACCCGATCTTCGCCAAGCCATGGCAGTACATTCAGGCCAATGCGCGGCTGACCTGGAAGCTCAATAAAGAAGGCCTCACCCTCATCTCGCCGTACCTGAAAGTACTCGGCGAGGAGGGCAAGATTGCCGGTGACTTCCTGATCCGCCTGTATTTCGATCAAGCCCAGGAAGACTACATGGACCTGCGGGTCGGCCTGGTCGATGGCGATGGTCGTTACACCGCCAAGTACCTGCCCAAACTGCTCGGCCCCGCCCTGGATGAGTGGTTGCGCACGGCAATTCTCAAGGGCGCGGTAGATGAAGGCTTCTTCCAGTATCAGGGCTCGTTGAGCCATGAAGTCACCGGTGCAGAGCGCAGCATCAGTCTGTTCTTCAAGGTGCACGACGCCGAACTGGCGTTCCAGCCGGGCTGGCCGCATGTCAGCAAGGTCAGCGGTGATGTGTTCATCGAAGACAGCGGTGTACGGATCCTGGCCAGCAAGGGCCAATTGCTCGATACCCAGGTTCGCGATATCTACGTCAGTATCCCCCATGTCCCCGCCGGCCAAACCAGCCGCCTGTTTCTCGATGGCAAGTTCGCGGGTGGCCTGGGCGACGGCTTGAAAATTCTGCAGGAGGCGCCGATCGGCACCGCCGCAGCCTTTGCCGGTTGGCAGGGCGAAGGTGACTTGCAGGGCAAGTTGAAACTGGATATTGCGCTGGTCAAAGGCGAGTTGCCGAAAATCCTGGTGGATTTCAAGACCGCCAAGGCTCGGCTGAAACTGAGCGAGCCAGAACTTGAACTTAGTCAGCTCAAGGGTGATTTCCGCTTTGACAGCAGCAAAGGTTTGAGTGGGCAGGGCATCACTGCGCAAGTCTTCGACCAGCCTGTTACCGCACAGATTTTTGCCGATGGTAGAGAGGGCAAGCTCAACACTCGCGTCGTCGCCAAGGGCCAGGTGGCGGTGAAGAAACTCACTGACTGGCTGAAAGTCAGCCAGCCGCTGCCGGTTACTGGCGATCTGCCTTATCAATTGCAGCTGAGGCTCGACGGCGCCGACAGCCAGCTCATGGTCAACTCCAGCCTCAAGGGCGTTACGGTGGATCTGCCTGCACCTTTCGGCATGTCAGCCAGTGAAAGTCGCGACACTGTATTTCGTATGACCCTGCAAGGGCCTGAGCGGCGTTACTGGGTCAACTACGGCGATCTCGCCAGCCTCACCTTCGCCGCGCCGAGCGGCAGCATCGCCGATGGTCGGGGCGAGCTGTTTCTCGGTGCCGGGAATGCGTCGTTACCGGGTGCCAAAGGCCTGCGTGTACGCGGCGCGCTGTCCGAGCTGGATCTAGAGCCCTGGAAAGCCTTGGTCGATCGCTATGCCGGGCAAGACCCCGGTGGCAGCGCCAAGCAGCTGCTGAGCAGCGCCGACGTTCAGGTGGGCAAGCTCAGTGCATTGGGCACCACACTCGATCAGGTCTCGCTGCAGTTGAATCGCAAACCGAGCGCCTGGGCTTTGCAGGTCGATAGCCAGCAGGCCAAGGGCAGTATCGGCATTCCCGATGCCAAGGCCGCGCCGGTGGCGATCAATCTGCAATATGTGCGTTTGCCTGCGGTAGATCCAAAAGTTCAGGCCGACGAAAACTCGCCGGACCCTTTAGCGTCAGTCGATCCGACGAAAATCCCGGCGCTGGATATCTCAATTAGCCAGCTGTTCCAGGGTAATGACCTGATCGGCGCCTGGTCACTCAAGGTGCGTCCAACCGCCAAGGGGATCGCCCTCAACAACCTGGATCTGGGCCTCAGGGGCATGGTGTTGCAGGGCACTGGCGGCTGGGAAGGTCTGCCTGGAGCCAGCAACAGTTGGTACAAGGGCCGTCTGGGCGGTAAGAATCTTGCCGATGTGCTCAAGGGTTGGGGCTATGCGCCTACGGTGACCAGCGAAGATTTTCATATGGATGTGGACGGTCGCTGGCCGGGCTCGCCAGCCTGGGCCGCGCTCAAGCGCTTTTCCGGCAGTCTCGATGCAACGTTGCGCAAAGGTCAGGTCGTCGAAGTCGAAGGCGGCGCCCAGGCGTTGCGGGTGTTTGGTCTGCTCAACTTCAATTCGATCGGTCGGCGCCTGCGGCTGGACTTCTCTGATCTGTTCGGCAAAGGCTTGAGTTACGACCGGGTAAAAGGCCTGCTGGTGGCCACTAACGGGGTGTACGTGACCCGTGAGCCGATCACGTTGACCGGGCCGTCGAGCAATCTGGAGCTCAATGGCACGCTGGATCTGGTTGCCGATCAGGTCGATGCCAAGCTGCTGGTGACATTGCCGCTGACCAACAACCTGCCGATCGCCGCCTTGATCGTCGGTGCGCCGGCGATTGGCGGTGCGTTGTTTCTCATCGACAAGCTGATCGGTGATCGCGTGGCGCGTTTCGCCAGCGTGAAATACGACGTCAAGGGCCGGTGGAAAGAGCCGAAAATTACCTACGACAAGCCTTTTTGAAAAACCACGATACAAGCCTATGGAGTAGCATGGCTGCATCCCTTTCAAGGAATACGCCATGTCTCTTGCGGTGATTCAAATGGTCAGCCAGAGCGACGTGCTGGCCAATCTGGCTCAGGCCCGACGCTTGCTTGAGCAAGCCGCGGCCGGCGGTGCCCGGCTCGCGGTGCTGCCGGAAAACTTCGCGGCCATGGGCCGCCGGGACATCGCCGATATCGGGCGTGCCGAAGCCTTGGGCGACGGTCCGATCCTGCCCTGGTTGAAACAGACCGCTCGCGACCTCACCTTATGGATAGTGGCCGGCACCTTGCCGTTGCCGCCCAGGGATCAGCCCGGCGGCAAGGTCAATGCCTGCTCCCTGTTGATCGACGAACATGGCGAGGCGGTGGCGCGTTACGACAAACTGCATTTGTTCGATGTGGATGTTGCCGACAATTGCGGGCGTTATCGTGAGTCCGATGACTATGCTCATGGAGACGCGGTAGTGGTTGCGGACACGCCCGTCGGCCGAGTGGGCCTGACGGTGTGTTACGACCTGCGCTTCCCGGAGTTGTACAGTGAGTTGCGCGCAGCCGGCGCCGAGTTGATCACCGCGCCGTCAGCATTTACTGCGGTGACCGGCGCGGCTCATTGGGAGGTGCTGATTCGTGCACGGGCTATCGAGACTCAGTGTTATGTGTTGGCGGCCGCCCAGGGTGGGACTCACCCGGGACCGCGAGAAACCTATGGTCATGCCGCGATTATCGACCCTTGGGGGCGTGTGCTGGCTGAACAGGATCAAGGCGAGGCCGTGCTGCTGGCCGAACGCGATAGCAGCGAACAGGCGTCCATACGGGCGCGGATGCCGGTGGCCAGCCATCGGCGCTTTTTCTCGCAGGGCGCGCAGCGACCTGCCTCAGAACGATGAATTTAAGGCGCAAAGCATATGAGCGAGTTGTTGTCCTCAGTCAGTGAACACCTTTTAGCGCCCGGCGGCGTGACCATCGAAAGCCTGCAAGCAGTGCTCGGCGATCTGGCCGGGCCGGGCATCGATGCCGCCGACCTGTATTTCCAGGGGCAGATTTCCGAGACCTGGGCGCTGGAAGACGGCATCGTCAAGGAAGGTAGCTTCAACCTCGACCAAGGGGTCGGCGTGCGTGCGCAATCGGGCGAGAAGACCGGTTTTGCCTACAGCAACGCCATTACCCTCGAAGCCCTGGGTCTGGCCGCCCGTGCTGCCCGTTCGATCTCCCGTGCCGGGCAGAATGGCACCGTGCAGGCATTCAGCACTCAGGACGTGGCTCAGCTCTACGCGCCGGACAACCCACTGGAAGTCATCAGCCGCGCCGAAAAGGTCGAGCTGCTCAAGCGTATCGATGCCGCGACCCGGTTGCTGGACCCACGCATTCAACAAGTCACCGTGAGCATGGCCGGGGTCTGGGAGCGGATTCTGGTGGCGTCCACCGATGGCAGCCTGGCGGCTGACGTGCGACCGCTGGTGCGGTTCAATGTCAGCGTCATCGTCGAACAGAACGGTCGTCGCGAACGCGGTGGTCATGGCGGCGGCGGCCGTACCGATTACCGTTATTTCCTCGGCGAGGACCGCGCCATGGGCTATGCCCGTGAAGCGCTGCGTCAGGCGCTGGTCAACCTCGAAGCGATTCCGGCACCGGCTGGCACTTTGCCGGTGGTCCTCGGTTCCGGCTGGTCTGGCGTGCTGTTGCATGAGGCGGTAGGTCACGGTCTGGAAGGCGACTTCAACCGTAAAGGCGCCTCGGCTTACAGCGGCCGCATGGGTGAAATGGTTGCTTCCAGACTCTGCACCATTGTCGACGATGGCACTCTGGCCGGTCGCCGTGGCTCCTTGAGCATCGACGACGAGGGCACTCCAACCGAGTGCACCACGCTGATCGAAAACGGCGTGCTCAAAGGCTATATGCAGGACAAGCTCAATGCCCGACTGATGGGCGTGGCCCGCACCGGCAACGGTCGTCGCGAGTCTTATGCGCATCTGCCGATGCCGCGGATGACCAACACCTACATGCTCGCTGGCGAAAGCGATCCGGCCGAAATCATCGCCTCGGTGAAGAGGGGCATCTACTGCGCCAACCTCGGCGGCGGTCAGGTGGACATCACCAGCGGCAAATTCGTGTTCTCCACCAGCGAGGCCTATTTGATCGAAGACGGCAAAATCACCGCGCCGGTCAAAGGTGCGACCTTGATTGGTAACGGGCCGGAAGCCATGAGCAGAGTGTCGATGGTCGGTAACGACCTGGCGCTGGACAGCGGTGTGGGGACGTGTGGCAAGGATGGGCAGTCGGTGCCGGTGGGTGTCGGCCAGCCAACCTTGAAAATTGACGCGATCACCGTAGGTGGCACGGGCGGGTGAAGTGGAGCCTTGGGTGGGCGAACCGCAACGCGGCACAACCCACCCGGGGTCGAAGACTAACGCAGGCCGCGTTGTGTCTCGTCCAGCTCACGGATGTACTTGAAGATTTTTCGGCTGGCAGCAGGTGGCTTGGTATGCGCAAGCTCATGCTGGGCCTGACGGATCAAGGAGCGCAGTTGCTGGCGATCCGCGTCCGGGTAGTCGAGGACGAACTTCTCCAGGACGCCGTCATCGCCCGCGATCAAGCGATCGCGCCAGCGTTCCAGGCCGTGGAAACGTTCGTTGTACTGCCGAGTGGAGGCATCGAGTTGATCGAGCAAGGCCAGAATGGCGTCAGTATCCTGATCGCGCATCAGTTTGCCGATGAACATGAGGTGCCGTTTACGCGCGATATTCGCGGTGTGCTTGGGCGCATCGTTCAGAGCCCGGCGCAAGGCGTCGGTCAATGGCAGTTTTGCCAGCAAGTCAGGCTTGAGTGTTGTAAGGCGCTCGCCGAGGTCAACCAGAGCATGCAGCTCACGTTTGACCTGGGATTTGCTTTTCTCCCCATCGAGGGAGTCGTCGTAAGAATCAACCATGGTGGCAGTCCGCAAAGAAACGCCGCCATGATAACCAGTCGGGGGCCGCTTGTCCGGCCCGGTCGCTCGAAGGCCTTAACCGAAAGCAGAATTTGAGTGGAGAACACCATGAGTGCAGCAGAAAGCGTCGGCCCACAAGCTTTGCCGGCACTGCAGGAACAAGTCGAGCAGATCATCGCCGAGGCCAAGCGCCAGGGCGCCAGTGCCTGTGAAGTGGCGGTGTCGCTGGAGCAGGGCCTGTCGACCACGGTGCGTCAGCGGGAAGTCGAAACCGTTGAGTTCAACCGCGACCAGGGCTTTGGCATCACCTTGTATGTGGGGCAGCGCAAAGGCTCGGCCAGCACCTCGGCCAGCGGTCCGGAGGCGATTCGCGAAACCGTCGCCGCGGCACTGGCCATCGCCAAACACACCTCGGAAGACGAAAGCTCGGGTCTGGCCGATGCCGCCTTGATGGCCAGGGACTTGCCGGATTTCGACCTGTTCCACGCCTGGGACATTACCCCGGAACAAGCCATCGAGCAGGCATTGGCCTGTGAAGCGGCAGCGTTTGCCGCCGACAGCCGGATCAAGAACGCCGATGGCACCACCTTGAACACCCATCAGGGCTGCCGGGTGTATGGCAACAGCCACGGGTTTGTCGGCGGTTACGCGTCGACCCGGCACAGCCTGAGCTGCGTGATGATTGCCGAAGCCGACGGTCAGATGCAGCGCGATTACTGGTATGACATGAATCGCCAGGGTGAACTGCTGGCCGATCCGGTCAGCATCGGCCAGCGTGCTGCGCAACGGGCAGCGAGCCGTCTGGGCGCGCGTCCGGTTCCCACCTGCGAAGTGCCGGTGCTGTTTTCCGCAGAACTGGCCGGTGGTCTGTTCGGCAGCTTTCTGGGGGCGATCTCCGGCGGCAATCTGTACCGTAAATCGTCGTTCCTCGAAGGCACGCTGGGTCAGCGGTTGTTCCCTGAGTGGTTGACCCTTGATGAACGCCCGCACTTGATGCGCGGCCTGGGCAGCTCGGCGTTCGATGGCGACGGCCTGGCAACGTATGCCAAGCCTTTCGTCGAAAACGGTCATTTGGTTTCTTATGTGCTGGGGACTTACTCCGGTCGCAAGCTGGGCATGCCAAGCACCGCCAACGCTGGTGGCGTGCATAACCTGTTCGTCACCCATGGCGACGAAGACCAGGCTGCGCTGTTGCGGCGGATGGGCCGCGGGCTGTTGGTCACCGAGTTGATGGGGCAGGGCTTGAACATGGTGACTGGCGACTATTCCCGTGGCGCCGCGGGCTTCTGGGTCGAGAACGGCGAGATTCAGTTCGCGGTGCAGGAAGTGACTATCGCCGGCAATATGCGCGACATGTTCCAGCAGATTATCGCGGTCGGTAATGACCTGGAATTGCGCAGCAATATCCGCACGGGTTCGGTGTTGATCGAGCGGATGACTGTTGCTGGCAGCTAAACGACCACAGCTTCAAAAAAAGGCGTGTCACCCAATGGGTGGCACACCTTTTTTGTGGGCGTCAGCGCGAGATCTGTGGCGAGGGGGCAAGCCCCAATGCCAGCCAGTTAACGTAAGTCTTTAGTCTGGTGAGTACTCGTGGCGAGGGAGCTTGCTCCCGCTGGGCTGCGAAGCGGCCCCAAAACCTGCAACTTCATTTTTCCAGGCACACCGCATCGACTGGGTTACGACTGCTTCGCAGCCGAGCGGGAGCAAGCTCCCTCGCCACAGGGTAGGTATTACTCGCCTTCGTCGAAATAGCGGTTGATCAAATCGACCAGCGCGTCCAGCGCTTCCTGCTCCTGCTCACCTTCAGTGCTCAGGTGGACTTTCGTCCCTTTGCCGGCAGCCAGCATCATCATGGCCATGATGCTTTTACCGTCGACCGTGGATTCGGGTGTGCGTCCTACTCTGATCGTGCAATCCTTGAACTGACCGGCAACGCCAACGAATTTTGCAGAAGCGCGGGCGTGCAGGCCCAGCTTGTTGATGATTTCAATTTCCAGAGCAGGCATCGCGATGTGGATCCTTTAGCTTAGGTCGCGGTGGCGAACCTGGACATTCTTCAGGGACTTCTGCAGGGCCTGGCCCAGACGTTCGGTCAGGTAGACGGAGCGGTGATGCCCGCCAGTGCAGCCAATGGCGATGGTAACGTAGGCGCGGTTGCTGGCGGCAAAACGGGGCAGCCACTTCAGCAGATACGTTGAGATATCCTGGTACATTTCCTCGACATCCGGCTGAGCAGCCAGATAGTCGGCGACCGACTGATCCAGCCCGGATTGCTCGCGCAACTCCGGTTTCCAATAAGGATTGGGCAAGCAGCGTACATCGAACACCAGGTCGGCATCGACCGGCATACCGCGCTTGAAGCCGAAGGATTCGACCAGAAATGCCGTGCCCGGCTCCGGCTGGTTCAGCAGGCGAAGCTTGATGGTGTCACGCAACTGATACAGGTTCAGATGAGTGGTGTTGATCTTGAGGTCGGCGAGGTCGGCAATCGGCCCAAGCAGATTGGTTTCATCTTCAATGGCTTCGGCGAGGGATCGATTGGCGGTGCTCAGGGGGTGGCGCCGACGGGTTTCCGAGAAACGCTTGAGCAGGGTTTCTTCATCGGCATCCAGATACAACACATCGCATTGGATGTGCCGGCTGCGCACTTCTTCCAGAAGCTCCGGAAAACGCGACAGATGGCTGGGCAAGTTGCGTGCGTCGATGGATACCGCAACCAGCGGTTGCGCCAGTTCGGTATGAATCAACGCGCGTTCGGCCAGTTCTGGAAGCAGGCCTGCCGGCAGGTTGTCGATGCAGTAGTAACCGTTGTCCTCCAATACATCGAGGGCGGTGCTTTTACCCGAGCCGGATCGGCCGCTGACGATAATCAAACGCATGATTAGTGACCGTTCTGCTCGTCCAGGACAACCTGGTACAGGGCTTCATTAGTTGCGGCGCTGCGAAGTTTTTCGCGCACTTCCTTGCGATCAAGCATGCTGGCAATTTGCCGAAGCAGTTCCAGGTGCGCATCGGTAGCGGCTTGCGGGACCAGCAGGACAAACAGCAGATCGACCGGGGCGCCATCGATGGCGTCGAAATCTATGGGGGCGTCCAGGTGCATCAAGGCACTGATGGGCGAGGTGCAGCCTTTGAGGCGGCAGTGTGGAATGGCGATGCCGTTGCCAAAACCGGTGGAACCGAGTTTTTCACGGGCGATCAGGGCCTCGAAGACATCCTGCATTTCCAGATCCGGCACTTCGCGGTGGATCAGGTTGGCAATTTGTTCGAGGGCTTTCTTTTTACTGCCGCCCGACACGTTCACGCAGGAACGGCCGGGGGTCAGGATGTTTTCAAGTCGGATCATGGGTTGGGAGTGTTAACGACCTGTTGCGCCCTGGAGGACACTTTGGGTCTTTTCCTTATGCTTTTTGAGTTGGCGATCCAGCTTGTCGGTGAGTGCATCGATCGCCGCGTACATGTCTTCATGTTCGGCGTTGGCGACCACTTCATTGCCGGGGATATGCAAGGTAGCTTCGATTTTCTGCTTCAGCTTCTCGACCGTCATCGTGACTTGCACGTTGGTGATCTTGTCGAAATGCCTTTCCAATCGCTCCAGCTTTTCGCCGATGTAGGCGCGCAGAGGTTCGGTCACTTCCAGTTGGTGTCCACTGATGTTGACTTGCATACAGCTTCTCCTTCGTTGCCAGTGCATAAGGCGGCAGGCTGGGTTGCCTGCCACTAGGCTGTGTCCGAAAACTGCCTGCGAGTTTTCGAACGCACCCTGGAACGCTGTGGCGTGGCCCGTTACATCAACCGCTTGCGTTCGCTCGAAGGCGCAATCCCAAGGGATTCACGGTACTTGGCGACGGTGCGGCGGGCTACCTGAATGCCTTGTGCCTCCAGTAAACCAGCGATCTTGCTGTCACTCAACGGCTTTTTCTGATTTTCCGCTGCGACCAGTTTTTTGATGATCGCGCGGATCGCTGTGGACGAGCATTCACCGCCTTCAGAGGTGCTGACGTGGCTGGAAAAAAAGTATTTCAGTTCGTAGATACCCCGTGGGGTATGCATGAATTTCTGGGTGGTGACCCGGGAAATCGTCGATTCGTGCATGCCCACCGCTTCGGCGATGTCATGCAGCACCAGCGGTTTCATCGCCTCATCGCCGTACTCGAGAAAGCCGCGCTGATGCTCGACGATCTGGGTGGCGACTTTCATCAGGGTTTCGTTGCGGCTTTGCAGGCTCTTGATGAACCAGCGGGCTTCCTGCAACTGGTTGCGCATGAAGGTGTTGTCGGCGCTGGTGTCAGCGCGACGCACGAAACCGGCGTACTGCGGGTTGACCCGCAGGCGCGGCACGGATTCCTGATTCAGCTCCACCAGCCAGCGTTCGTTGTCCTTGCGCACGATCACGTCGGGGACGACATACTCGGCTTCACTGGACTCGATTTGCGAGCCCGGGCGCGGGTTGAGGCTTTGCACCAACTCGATGATCTGCCGCAGCTCGTCTTCCTTGAGTTTCATGCGACGCATCAGCTGGCTGTAGTCGCGGCTGCCGAGCAGGTCGATGAAGTCGCTGACCAGGCGTTTGGCCTCGGTCAGCCAAGGGGTCTTGGCGGGCAATTGACGCAGTTGCAGCAACAGGCACTCGCTCAGATTGCGCGCACCGATACCGGCCGGCTCGAATTGCTGGATGCGATGCAGGACGGCTTCAATCTCGTCCAGTTCGATATCCAGCTCCGGGTCGAAGGCTTCGAGGATTTCCTCGAGCGTCTCGTCCAGGTATCCCTGATTGTTGATGCAATCGATCAGGGTCACGCCAATCAGGCGATCGGTGTCGGACATCGGGGCCAGGTTCAGTTGCCAGAGCAAATGGCTCTGCAGGCTCTCACCGGCCGATGTGCGGGTGGTGAAGTCCCATTCGTCGTCATCGTTGCTCGGCAGGCTGCTGGCGCTGGTCTGGTAAACATCTTCCCAGGCAGTATCGACCGGCAGTTCGTTGGGGATGCGCTCGTTCCAGTCACCTTCCTCGAGGTTATCCACCGTTGGGGCGGTTTCCTGATAGGAGGGTTCCTGAATATCGGTATTGGGTTTCTGCTCGACGTTGTCGGCCATAGGGTCGGCGTTATCGAAGTCGTCGCCTTCTTCCTGGCGTTCGAGCATCGGATTGGACTCCAATGCCTCCTGGATTTCCTGTTGCAGGTCCAGGGTCGACAATTGGAGCAGGCGGATGGCCTGTTGCAGCTGCGGTGTCATCGTCAGCTGCTGGCCCATTCTCAAGACAAGCGATGGTTTCATGGCAGGGGCTTAACACCTTATTCGCCGGCGCGCATGCGCCATCCACTACAGGGCGCCGAAGCGCCAAACATAAGCAAATTATATGCCTGAAGCGGGAGTGTTTGCCTAGAGCGCTGTAACAATAAATTTTTATAAGGCTTTATTGAGGTAGCGCTCTGGTGATTGGCTGAACACCTTGGGGCGAGTGTTTGCCTAGAGCACTGTAACAATAAATTTTTATCAGGTTTTATTGCTACCGGCGCTCTGGTGACTAGCCAGTCGCCTCGACTTACAGGCGGAACTCATGGCCCAGATACACTTCCTTGACCAGTTCGTTGGCCAGGATGGTTTCAGAGTCGCCTTCGGCGATCAGTTGGCCGTCGTTGACGATGTAGGCGGTCTCGCAGATATCCAGGGTTTCACGGACGTTGTGGTCGGTGATCAACACGCCGATACCCTTGGCCTTCAGGTGATGAATGATCTGCTTGATGTCACCCACCGAGATCGGGTCCACGCCGGCAAACGGTTCATCGAGCAGGATGAACTTCGGTGCGGTGGCCAGGGCACGGGCGATTTCCACGCGACGGCGTTCGCCGCCGGAGAGGCTCATGCCGAGGTTGTCGCGGATGTGGTGGATGTGGAATTCCTGAAGCAGGCTTTCCAGCTCCTGGCGACGCCCGGCCTTGTCGAGTTCCTTGCGGGTCTCGAGAATGGCCATGATGTTATCGGCAACCGACAGTTTGCGGAAGATCGACGCCTCTTGCGGCAGATAGCCGATACCGGCCCGTGCACGGCCGTGCATCGGCTGGTGGCTGACGTCCAGATCATCGATCAATACCCGACCCTGATCGGCCTGGACCAGCCCGACGATCATGTAGAAGCAGGTGGTCTTGCCGGCACCGTTAGGGCCGAGCAGGCCGACGATCTGACCGCTGTCGATGGACAGGCTAACGTCACGCACGACCTGACGGCTCTTGTAGCTCTTGGCCAGATGCTGAGCTTTCAGAGTTGCCATTACTGGGCCTTTTGCTCGTCGGTTTTCTTTTTCGGCTGGATGACCATGTCGATCCGTGGGCGTGGCGCAGTGACCGAACTACCGGTGGCGCGGCCTGCGTTAGCAACCTGCTTGACGGTGTCGTAGACGATTTTCTCGCCTTCGGTGGTGTTGCCGTCGTTGATCACTTTGGCACGGTCAATCAGCACGACGCGGTTTTGCGCCGCATGGTACTGGATAGTCACCGCATAACCCTGGACGGGTTTCGCGTCGGTTGGCTTTTGCAACTGCTCGAAGTAGGCCAGGTTGCCCACCGAGGTCACAACGTCGATCTCGCCGGCCGGGGTGCGGGTGATGGTCACGGTGTTGCCGGTGACCTTCATCGAGCCCTGGGTGATGATTACATCACCTTTGTAGGTGGCGATACCTTGCTTGTCGTCCAGTTGGGCGTCGTCAGCCTGAATCCGGATAGGTTGCTGGCTATCGTCCGGCAGGGCCCAGGCGCTCACGCTTCCCAGTGCTGCGCCCAGACTGAGCAAAATAGGGAGGGTTTTAACGAGCCTCATACTGTCCTCTTACGTTCGATAGCAGGTGTATCCTGCTTTCTTTCAAATACGCTTTCATTCCGTTACCAGTCGATACGCCACCAGCGCCGTCGATTCTAACGGCTTGCTCGGTCTGCGCATATTCCTTCTGGGGGAATACAGTCATACGACTACTGGTAATGATCGTCGTACGGTTTTTCTCGTCGGTACGCGCAATGCGCACCGAGTCAATCAATTCAACTTCAGTGCCGCCCGGATTGACCTCGCCACGTTCGCTCTGAATGTGCCAAGGGAATGTCGTGCCGCGATACATCTGCAGGTCGGGTTTGGTCAGCAGCGTGATGTCGGTTGCTTTCAGGTGCTCGACCTTGTCGGACGTCATTTCGTACTGCAACTTGCCATCGGGCAGAAACTGCACGCTGTGGGCGTTGATGGCGTAGTAGTCGATAGCGCTTTCGTCGACGACCGCCGTCGGCCGCTCCAGAAAGCGTTCCGGGCTGATGTTCCAGTAGCCAACGGCCGCGAACAGGGCGGCGATGACTCCGAAAATCAAAATGGTGCGAATTTTTTTGCTCAGCATAAAGGGCTCTACAGGTAGGCGGCGTTGGCCGCTTCAAGGCTGCCTTGGGCGCGCAGGATTAACTCGCAGAATTCGCGTGCCGCCCCTTCGCCGCCACGGGCGTGCGTAATGCCGTGTGCATGTTCGCGGACAAAACTGGCAGCGTTGGCGACAGCCATGCCCAAGCCGACGCGACGAATCACTGGCAGGTCGGGCAGATCGTCACCCAGGTAGGCGACTTGTTCATAGCTTAGGTTGAGCTGGGCAAGAAGCTCGTCAAGGACGACCAGTTTGTCTTCGCGGCCTTGATAAAGATGAGGAATGCCGAGATTCTTCGCTCGCCGCTCCACCACCGGGGTCTTGCGGCCGCTGATAATGGCGGTCTGCACGCCCGCGGCCATCAACATTTTGATGCCCTGGCCGTCGAGGGTGTTGAAGGTCTTGAATTCGCTGCCGTCTTCGAGAAAGTACAGGCGGCCATCGGTCAGCACGCCGTCGACGTCGAAAATCGCCAGTTTGATGTTTTTACCGCGTTGCAGCAGGTCCGTGCTCATTACATTACTCCCGCACGCAGCAAGTCGTGCATATTCAAGGCGCCAACCGGGCGATCATCGCTGTCGACCACCACCAGTGCACTGATTTTATGGTCTTCCATGATTTTCAGGGCCTGGGCTGCGAGCATCTCGGCCCGTGCGGTCTTGCCATGAACGGTCATCACTTCATCGATGGTGGCGCTGTGGATGTCAATGGTGCGATCCAGTGTGCGGCGCAAATCGCCGTCCGTGAAGATCCCGGCCAGACGCCCGTCGGCCTCGAGAATCATGGTCATGCCAAGACCTTTGCGGGTCATTTCCATCAAGGCGTCTTTGAGCAGGGTGCCGCGCTGCACTTGAGGCAGCTCCGCGCCCGAATGCATGACGTTTTCCACTTTCAGCAGCAGGCGACGGCCCAGGGCGCCCCCCGGATGAGAAAAGGCGAAGTCTTCGGCCGTAAAACCCCGTGCTTCCAGCAAGGCGACCGCAAGTGCGTCGCCCATGACCAGGGCGGCGGTGGTCGAGGACGTCGGCGCCAGGTTCAGCGGGCAGGCTTCGTGCTCGACGTGAACATTCAGATTGACCTCGGCGGCCTTGGCCAGCGCTGACTCGGGATTGCCGGTGATGCTGATCAACTGGATACCCAGACGCTTGATCAGTGGCAGCAGGGTGACGATTTCATTGGTGGAGCCAGAGTTGGACAGAGCGATGATGACGTCGTCGCGGGTAATCATGCCCATGTCGCCGTGGCTGGCTTCTGCCGGGTGTACGAAAAATGCCGTGGTGCCGGTACTGGCCAGGGTCGCGGCAATTTTATTGCCGATGTGTCCGGATTTACCCATGCCGACCACGACCACGCGGCCTTTGCTGGCCAGAATCATCTCGCAAGCGCGTACGAAATCTGCGTCGATATGAGCCAGCAAACCTTCTACGGCTTCAATCTCGAGGCGGATGGTGCGTTGTGCTGATTGAATCAGGTCGCTGGATTGGCTCATGTCAGAAATCGTATACCCAGATGAAAAGGCGGCGATTATAGCGGTTATGATTGATTCCCTCACGCAAGTTCGTCGAGCTTTATCAAGGCGCTCTTGTGCAATGGCTTTAAAAGGCGACTTTTAGCCTGTCTTGATGCTGAACAGGTCTGGCTTCGGCCTTGGGCGCTTTGCATCAGCAATGATATAGTTCGCCGCCAGTTCGGCCTGCCAGGATGTGCTTCCGACAGGGAGTCGGGCGTCCGAGTGAGAGGCTGCATCGCAAGGAGTTTAGATGAGTGCCGATAACGCCTACGCGGTCGAGCTGAAGGGACTGTCCTTCAAGCGCGGTACGCGCAGCATCTTCAATAACATCGATATTCGCATCCCGCGGGGAAAGGTCACCGGCATCATGGGGCCTTCCGGCTGCGGCAAAACCACACTGTTACGCTTGATGGGTGCGCAGCTGCGGCCCACCCGCGGAGAAGTCTGGGTCAACGGCCAGAACCTGCCGAAGCTTTCGCGCAGCGATCTGTTCGATGCACGCAAGCAAATGGGTGTGTTGTTTCAAAGCGGCGCACTGTTCACGGATCTGGATGTTTTCGAGAACGTGGCTTTTCCGTTGCGCGTTCATACCCAATTGCCGGATGAAATGATCCGCGACATCGTCTTGCTGAAATTGCAGGCGGTGGGGTTGCGTGGCGCCATCGATTTGATGCCCGACGAGTTGTCGGGTGGCATGAAGCGTCGTGTCGCGTTGGCGCGCGCCATTGCCCTCGATCCGCAAATCCTCATGTACGACGAGCCCTTTGTCGGGCAGGACCCTATTGCCATGGGCGTGCTGGTGCGCCTGATCCGTCTGCTCAACGATGCTCTGGGGATCACCAGTATCGTGGTTTCCCACGATTTGGCCGAAACCGCGAGCATTGCCGATTACCTGTACGTGGTCGGTGATGAGCAGGTGTTGGGGCAGGGGACTCCCGAGGAGTTGATGAACTCCGACAATCCGCGCATTCGCCAATTCATGACGGGCGAACCGGACGGTCCGGTACCGTTCCACTTTCCGGCGGCGGATTACCGCACAGATCTTCTGGGGAAGCGCTGATGCGCAAGAAATCACTGATAGAGCGGGTTCGCCTGTTCGGGCGAGCGGCTATCGACATCCTCGAGGTGTTGGGACGTTCGACGCTGTTTCTGTTTCATGCACTGTTCGGTCGCGACGGCATTGGCCGCGGGTTCGGCTTGCTGGTCAAGCAACTGCATTCGGTGGGCGTCATGTCCCTGGTGATCATCGTGGTCTCCGGGATATTCATCGGTATGGTGCTGGCGCTGCAAGGCTTCAATATCCTGTCCGGCTACGGTTCGGAGCAGGCGGTTGGGCAGATGGTTGCGCTGACGTTGCTGCGTGAATTGGGGCCGGTGGTCACTGCTTTGCTGTTCGCCGGGCGTGCCGGTTCGGCCCTGACCGCCGAAATCGGCAACATGAAGTCCACCGAACAGCTCTCCAGTCTGGAAATGATTGGTGTGGACCCGCTCAAGTACATCATTGCCCCGCGCCTCTGGGCCGGCTTCATTTCACTACCGCTGCTGGCGATGATTTTCAGCGTGGTGGGGATCTGGGGCGGCTCCTGGGTGGCTGTCGACTGGCTTGGCGTGTATGAAGGTTCCTACTGGTCGAACATGCAAAACAGCGTGACGTTCGCCGACGACGTGCTCAATGGTGTCATTAAAAGCATCGTCTTCGCCTTTGTAGTGACCTGGATTGCCGTTTTTCAAGGCTACGACTGTGAGCCCACATCCGAGGGGATCAGTCGCGCCACCACCAAGACCGTGGTGTATGCCTCATTGGCCATTCTCGGCCTCGACTTTATTCTGACTGCCTTGATGTTTGGAGATTTCTGATGCAAAACCGCACCCTGGAAATCGGTGTCGGCCTTTTCTTGCTGGCTGGCATCCTGGCGTTGCTGCTGCTTGCCTTGCGGGTCAGTGGACTGTCCCCGAACGCGAGTAGCGACACCTATAAACTTTATGCGTATTTCGACAATATCGCCGGTTTGACTGTCAGATCCAAAGTGACCATGGCCGGTGTGACCATCGGCAAGGTCACGGCAATCGATCTGGATCGCGACAGTTTCACAGGGAGGGTCACGCTGCAGCTGGAAAAGCGGGTAGATAACCTGCCGACTGACTCCACTGCATCTATCCTGACCTCTGGCCTGTTGGGCGAGAAATATATCGGCCTCAGCGTGGGCGGGGAGGAGACCTTGCTCAAGGATGGTTCCACCATCCATGACACCCAGTCGTCGCTGGTGCTCGAAGACCTGATCGGTAAATTCCTGCTCAATACCGTTAGCAAAGAAGCCAAATAAGGAGTTTTTACATGATCTCTATCTTGCGACGTGGCCTGTTGGTATTACTCGCGGCGCTGCCGTTGATGGCTAACGCCGTGGCTGCGCCTTCCGCGCACGATCTGGTACAGGACACCACCAACCGGATGCTTGCCGATCTGGCGGCCAATAAAGAGAAGTACAAACAAAGCCCCGAGGCGTTCTACGATGCCCTGAACGGTATCGTCGGCCCGGTGGTCGATGCCGACGGCATTTCGCGCAGCATCATGACCGTCAAGTTCTCGCGTAAAGCCACGCCTGAGCAGATGGCGCGCTTTCAGGAAAACTTCAAGCGCAGCCTGATGCAGTTCTATGGCAACGCTTTGCTCGAATACAACAACCAGGGCATTACCGTTTCTCCGGCCAAGGAGGAAGCTGCAGACCGCACCACCGTCGATATGCAGGTCAAAGGCAGTAGCGGCTCGATCTATCCGGTTTCCTATACGCTGACCAAAATCCAGGGTGAGTGGAAAGTACGTAACGTGATCATCAATGGCATCAACATCGGCAAGCTGTTCCGCGATCAGTTCCAGGACGCCATGCAGCGCAATGGCAACGACCTGGACAAGACCATCGATGGTTGGGCCGGTGAAGTCGCCAAAGCCAAGGAAAAGACCGCCGATGCCGCCGAGAAGCCTGCGCAATGAGTGAGTCGGCCGTCCGTATGAGCACAGCTGGCGAGCTGATGCTCAGTGGTGTGCTGGATTTTCGCAGTGGTCCTGGTCTGCGCAAAGAAGGCCAGGCCTTGATCAAGTCCAGCACTGCGACAGCGCTGGTGGTCGATTGCTCGCAGGTGGAGAAGTCCAGCAGCGTCGGTTTGTCGCTGCTGCTGGCCTTCATGCGTGATGCAGCAGCTGCCGGCAAGGCGCTGAGTATTCGTGCGCTGCCCGATGATATGCGTGAAATTGCTCAGGTCAGCGGTTTGACCGAGCTATTGGAGCACTCTTAACTACCATCTATAAAGAGGCCCCCCGTCAGAGTCCTGCTTAGCGGGGTTCGCAGGCGCGGGGCTTTTTTGTATGATGTCCGACCCGCGCGCACAGGGCGCCGATTGAGGTTGAGCATGCAGGCCAACGAAGTGAAGAGCTTTCTTGAAGGAAAGCTGTCCGAGACTCTTCTATCAGTGCAGGTAGAAGTTGAGGGCGAAGGCTGCAATTTTCAGCTGAACGTGATTAGTGACGAACTGGTGGCTTTGAGCCCGGTCAAGCGTCAGCAGAGCATCTATGCCCATTTGAACCCATGGATCGCCGATGGCAGCATCCACGCGGTCACTATGAAATTTTTCAGCAGCGCGGCCTGGGCCGAGCGCACCTGAGCCCAAGGGCGTCGAGATTCTTATGGATAAATTGATTATTACCGGCGGTATTCGTCTTGATGGCGAAATCCGCATCTCCGGGGCAAAGAACTCCGCCCTGCCGATTCTGGCTGCAACCTTGCTGTGCGATGGCCCGGTGACGGTCGCCAACTTGCCGCACCTGCACGACATCACCACCATGATCGAGCTGTTCGGTCGCATGGGCATCGAGCCGGTGATCGACGAGAAACTCAGCGTCGAAATCGATCCGCGCACCATCAAGACCCTGATCGCTCCGTACGAACTGGTGAAAACCATGCGTGCCTCGATCCTGGTGCTGGGCCCGATGGTTGCCCGGTTCGGTGAAGCCGAAGTCGCATTGCCTGGCGGTTGCGCCATTGGCTCGCGTCCGGTTGACCTGCACATCCGTGGCCTCGAAGCCATGGGCGCGACCATTGACGTCGAAGGTGGCTACATCAAGGCCAAGGCGCCTGAAGGTGGCCTGCGCGGTGCGCACTTCTTCTTCGACACCGTCAGCGTGACCGGTACCGAAAACATCATGATGGCAGCCGCTCTGGCCAAGGGCCGCAGCGTTCTGGCAAACGCCGCTCGCGAACCTGAAGTCATCGATCTGGCGAACTTCCTGATCGCCATGGGCGCCAAAATCTCTGGCGCCGGCACCGACACCATCACCATCGATGGCGTCGAGCGTCTGCACCCGACCACTTACAAGGTGATGCCTGACCGCATCGAAACCGGTACCTACCTGGTCGCTGCTGCCGTGACCGGCGGCCGTGTGAAGGTCAAGGACACCGATCCGACCATCCTTGAAGCCGTACTGGAAAAACTCAAGGAAGCCGGTGCCGAAATCACCTGCGGTGAAGACTGGATCGAGCTGAACATGCACGGCAAGCGGCCAAAAGCCGTCAACATCCGTACGGCTCCGTACCCGGCGTTCCCGACCGACATGCAGGCGCAGTTCATCTCCCTCAACGCCATTGCCGAAGGCACCGGCGCGGTGATCGAGACGATCTTCGAAAATCGCTTCATGCACGTTTACGAACTGCACCGCATGGGCGCTCACATCCAGGTCGAAGGCAACACCGCCATCGTCACCGGCATCGAAAAGCTCAAGGGCGCGCCAGTGATGGCCACCGACCTGCGTGCATCGGCCAGCCTGGTCATCTCGGCACTGATCGCCGAAGGCGACACGCTGATCGACCGCATCTACCACATCGACCGTGGTTACGAGTGCATCGAAGAAAAACTGCAGATGCTCGGCGCGAAGATTCGCCGCGTACCAGGCTAGTTTTTGCGTCAAGGGCACAGGGATGTGCCCGACAGTTGGTTTCGTTTCAAGTCGAGCCCGTAATGTTCAGGCTCGATGGTTGTCCGGCGCCGTTTGCGACCGGGCATAAGTATCCTGATAAGGACTTACGTTTCCCATGCTGACCATCGCACTGTCCAAGGGCCGCATTCTCGACGACACCCTGCCGCTTCTGGCTGAAGCAGGCATCGTGCCGACCGAGAATCCGGACAAGAGCCGCAAGCTGATCATCCCCACGACCCAGGCCGATGTGCGCCTGCTGATCGTGCGCGCCACCGATGTGCCGACCTATGTCGAGCATGGTGCCGCCGACCTCGGCGTCGCCGGTAAAGATGTGCTGATGGAATACGGTGGCCAGGGCCTGTACGAGCCGCTGGACCTGCGAATTGCCCTGTGCAAGCTGATGACCGCCGGCCGTGTCGGTGACGTCGAGCCCAAGGGCCGCCTGCGAGTGGCGACCAAGTTCGTCAACGTCGCCAAGCGTTATTACGCCGAGCAGGGCCGTCAGGTCGACATCATCAAGCTCTATGGTTCGATGGAACTGGCGCCGCTGATCGGTCTGGCCGACAAGATCATCGACGTGGTCGACACCGGCAACACCCTGCGCGCCAATGGCCTGGAACCCCAGGACTTCATTGCCGACATCAGCTCCCGGCTGATCGTCAACAAAGCTTCGATGAAAATGCAGCACGACCGTATCCAGGCGTTGATCGACACCCTGCGCAAGGCAGTGGAGTCTCGACACCGCGGCTGATTCACCTGCGCGACCTTGAGTCGCGCCCGTCTATCCGCCTCATAGCCAGAATTCTCAGGTGCCCAAGCGGATCGGCTGCTAGCTTAGGGCGCCTGAGTTTTTGCCATTCCTATGAGGCTCTCGCTATGACCGCACCGACTGCAATTCGCCGACTCAACGCTGCTGACCCGGATTTCGCGCTTCATCTGGATCATCTGCTGAGCTGGGAAAGTGTGTCTGACGACTCGGTCAACCAGCGGGTGCTGGACATCATCAAAGCCGTGCGCGAACGCGGCGATGCGGCGCTGGTGGAATTCACCCAGAAGTTCGATGGCCTGGAAGTCGCGTCCATGGCGGACCTGATCCTGCCTCGCGAACGTCTGGAACTGGCCCTGACCCGGATCACCGCGCCCCAGCGCGAAGCTCTGGAAAAGGCTGCGACCCGAGTACGCAGCTACCACGAAAAACAGAAACAGGATTCCTGGAGCTACACCGAAGCCGACGGCACGGTGCTGGGCCAGAAGGTCACACCACTGGATCGCGCCGGTCTGTACGTACCGGGCGGCAAAGCGTCGTACCCGTCATCGGTGCTCATGAACGCGATTCCGGCCAAGGTTGCCGGCGTGACCGAAGTGGTCATGGTGGTGCCGACCCCGCGTGGTGAAATCAATGAACTGGTGCTGGCCGCAGCCTGCATCGCCGGTGTCGACCGGGTGTTCACCATCGGTGGCGCTCAAGCGGTTGCCGCGCTGGCTTACGGCACCGAAAGCGTGCCCAAGGTCGACAAAGTGGTCGGCCCGGGCAACATCTACGTCGCCACCGCCAAGCGCCACGTGTTCGGCCAGGTCGGTATCGACATGATCGCCGGCCCGTCGGAGATTCTGGTGGTCTGCGATGGTCAGACCGATCCGGACTGGATCGCCATGGACCTGTTCTCCCAAGCCGAGCACGACGAAGATGCCCAGGCGATTCTGGTCAGTCCGGACGCCGAATTCCTCGACAAGGTCGCTGCCAGCATCGCCAAACTGCTGCCGACCATGGAGCGCGCCGAGATCATCGAGACCTCGATCAATGGCCGTGGTGCGCTGATCAAGGTCCGCGACATGGAACAAGCCATCGAAGTGGCCAACCGCATCGCGCCGGAGCACCTGGAGCTGTCGGTCGCCGATCCGCAAGCCTGGCTGCCGCAGATCCGCCACGCCGGGGCGATCTTCATGGGCCGTCACACCTGCGAAGCCTTGGGCGATTACTGCGCAGGTCCGAACCACGTGTTGCCGACTTCCGGTACGGCGCGGTTCTCCTCGCCGCTGGGTGTTTACGACTTCCAGAAACGCTCGTCGATCATCTTCTGCTCCGAGCAGGGTGCATCCGAACTGGGCAAGACCGCTTCCGTGCTGGCCCGTGGCGAGTCACTGACCGCTCACGCCCGCAGCGCCGAATACCGCGTCATTGACGAACACTTTCTTCAAGGGCAGGGGAACTGAACATGAGTAAATTCTGGAGCCCGTTCGTCAAGGATCTGGTGCCTTACGTGCCGGGCGAGCAGCCGAAGCTGGCAAAGCTGGTCAAGCTCAACACCAACGAAAACCCGTACGGTCCATCGCCTAAAGCCTTGGCGGCGATGCAGACCGAGTTGAACGACAACCTGCGTCTGTACCCGGATCCGAACAGCGATCTGCTCAAGCAAGCCGTGGCCAGGTACTACGGCGTGCAGAGCAAACAGGTGTTCCTCGGCAACGGTTCCGATGAAGTGCTGGCGCACATCTTCCACGGTTTGCTGCAGCACGATAAACCGCTGCTGTTCCCGGACATCAGCTACAGCTTCTATCCGGTCTACTGCGGGTTGTATGGCATCGCGTTCGACGCGGTGCCGCTGGACGAGCAGTTCCAGATTCGTGTCTCGGACTATGCCAAGCCGAACGGCGGGATCATTTTCCCCAATCCGAACGCGCCCACCGGTTGCCTGTTGGCGCTGGACGCTGTGGAGCAGATCCTCAAAGCCAGCCCGGATTCAGTGGTGGTGGTCGATGAGGCTTACATCGACTTCGGTGGCGAAACGGCGATCACGCTGGTGGACCGCTATCCGAACCTGCTGGTGACTCAGACCCTGTCCAAGTCCCGTTCGCTGGCCGGCCTGCGGGTTGGCCTGGCAGTGGGGCATCCGGACCTGATCGAAGCGCTGGAGCGGATCAAGAACAGCTTCAACTCCTATCCACTGGATCGTCTGGCGATTGTGGGGGCTGCGGCGGCGTTCGAGGATCGCGAGTACTTCGACAAGACCTGCAAGCTGGTCATCGACAGTCGTGAATATGTGGTTGAGCAACTGCAGGCGAAGGGGTTTGAGGTGCTGCCGTCGGCGGCGAACTTCATCTTCGCCCGTCACCCGAAGCACGATGCGGCAGGGCTGGCGGCGAAGTTGCGCGAACAGGGGGTGATCGTGCGGCACTTCAAGCAGGAGCGGATTGCCCAGTTCCTGAGGATTTCCATCGGCGCGCCAGAGCAGAATCAAGCACTGATCGACGGCCTCGGCGACCTCTAAACCATCCCCGATCCTGTGGGAGCGAGCTTGCTCGCGAAAGCGGTCTGGCATTCAACATAAATATTGAATGTTATGGCCTCATCGCGAGCAAGCTCGCTCCCACAGGTTTTGTGTGGTGGCTGGTTACTCGTGATGCGCCTCACCAACGAACGTCAGCGAACTGAACAGTCCGCGTGTCGCCACATCAGCATTGTCCTTCAGCGGGATTTCCACCTGCGCTGCAATCACATTCAACCCTTCATTGCGCACCAGCACCTGTGCCCGGCCTTCGGCATCCGTCTCGGTGCTCAAGGTGTTCGGCGCGCTGCGGTAGTCGCCCACCAATTTCACCCCCGCCGCCGGTTTGCCATCCAGTAGCACCCGCACTGGCAACGATTTCCCCGGCCCGACCGTCAGCGGATCAACTTCCGGCAAAATCAGCAACTTCATCTGATCGAGCTTTGGCAGCTTCGCCCCAGGCTGATAAATCGCCAGGCTGTACTTGAAGGTCTGGGTCGACTCGATTGCCCCTGGCACCTTGCTGCGTCCCTCATTGATCCACTTTTTGTCGGCGGTCTGCGACCACATGCCGTTATCCAGTGCGACTGCCAGCACGGCGGGTGGTTTGAGTGGCTGCAGGCGCGCATGGTCGGCCAGGCGTTGCACGGTAACCGGGATCATCTTGCCCTCGGCGTCATAGGCCCAGGCACCGCTGATTTTCTGCGCCTTGAAGGCATCGTCCTCGGCGCCATCACCGTAGATGGCTTCGATATTGCCGCGACGTTGTTCGGTCCACAGGCCATGGGCCGAGACGTGAGTGGCGAACATCGCGCCGAGCAGACCCAGCAGAGCCAGTGATTTAGCGTGTTGCATGGCGATTTCCTTTTACAGATTAAGTGTCAGGCTGACGGTGAAATTGCGCGGCTCGCCGGGGTTGACCCAGTAGTTGCTGTAGGAGCGCTCGAAATATTTCTCATCGAAGAGGTTGTTCAGATTCAGCCCCACGGTGACGTTTTCGCTGGCCTTGTAATGGGCCAACAGGTCGACGGTGTGGTAGGCCGGCAGTTCGAAGTCGCCGCCGGCTTCACCCGAACGATCGCCGACATAGGTGAATGCCGCGCCGAGGTCCGAACCGCGCAAATGGCCATCCTGAAATTCATAAACCCCCAACAGACTGCCGCTGCGTTTGGCCACGCCGAGGATTCGACTGCCGGTGGGAATGACCTTGTCGCCTTGGGTGACTTCGGCGTCGATGTAAGCGAAGGCTCCGATCACTCGCACGGCGTCGGTCACTTGCCCGGTGACTTGCAGGTCGACACCCCGGCTGCGGGCCTTGCCCATGGCGCGGCTGGAGTCGGTACTCGGGTCAAGTGCGAGGACGTTTTCCTTTTCGATATGGAAGGCGGCGAGGGTGGTGCTCAAGCGATCGTCGAACAGCTCACTCTTGATCCCGACTTCGTAGCCGACACCTTCTTCCGGGTCGAAGGATTTGCCAGCGGCATCCAGACCGTTGTTCGGTTTGAACGAGGTGGAGGCGTTGGCGAACAGCCCGACTTGCGGCGTCAGCTGATAGAGCAGACCGGCCCGTTGAGTCAGTGCGTCGTGGCTCTGGCGACTGGTGGCGTTGCGACTGTGATCGTCGATGCGTTGTTCGAAGTGTTCGACGCGTGCACCGAGCATGCCGCGCAGTTTGTCGGTGAAGACGATTTGGTCCTGTAGATTCAGCGCCTGGCTTTCGACGTGTTCGAAGAAGTCGCTCCCTGAACGCGTGCCATTGGGTTTCGGCTGACCGTAAACCGGGTTATAGATATCGATGGCATACGGGCTGCCGGCGATGGTGGTGACCCGTTCGTTCTTGCGCAAATTCTCGTATTCGCTGCCGATCAGCAGTTCATGCTGCCAGCTGCCGATGTCGAACAGGCCGCGCAGCTCGAGTTGGGTGATGCTGTCATGCCAGTTGGTATCGCGCTCGCGGTAACGGCGGTTGACGGTGTGGCCGTCGGCGTTCAATGGCCGGTTTTCGGAGGCGAAGCCCCAGAGCTTGCCCTCCTTGTAATGACTGGCCAGGCGCAGCTTCCAGCTGTCGTTGAGCTGATGTTCGAGTGCGGCTTGAAGCATGTTGTTGTGGTTATCGATATCGCCGTCGTTGGGCTCGCCGAGGAAGGTCGAGCGCGAGACACCGCTCCATTGGTTATTGGGCGCGACGATGCCACGGTCGAAGGTCGAGCTGTGGCGAACGAATTCGCTTTCCACCAGCAGATGGGTATCCGGGTTGAGTTGCCAGCTGAACGACGGCGCGACGAACACCCGCTTGCTGTCGACGTGATCGCGGAAGCTGTTGTTGTCCTCCACCGCGAGGTTGACCCGGGCCAGCACATCGCTCTGATCGTCCAGCGGAGTGTTGACGTCGAGGGCGGTGCGATAACGATCCCAACTGCCAGCGCTGGTTTGCAAGGTCGTGAAGGCTTCGGGCTGGGGTTTCTGGGTGACGATATTGACCGTGCCGCCGGGATCGCCCCGGCCATACAGGCTGGCCGCAGGGCCTTTGAGCACTTCGATGCGCTCGATGTTGGCGGCATCCGGCGTGCTTGGGTAACCGCGGTTGGCGCTGAAACCGTCCTTGTAGAACTCCGAGGTGGTGAAGCCGCGCACGCTGTATTCGTAGAGGGTCAGACCGCCGAAATTGTTTTGTTTCGAGACGCCGCCGGCAAACTCCAGTGCGCGTTCGACACTGGTGCTGCCCAGATCCTTGAGCACGCTGGCGGGGATTACGCTGATGGACTGCGCAATGTCTCGAATGGCCGTATCGGTTTTGGTCGCGCTGGAGGAGCGAGTGGCGCGATAGCCCTTGACCGGACCGGTGGGGGATTCGTAATCGGAGGTGACGCTGATGGCGTCCAGCTCAAGGGTTCGCGGTTCGTTGGCGAAGACCGGAGCTCCCAGCAGACCAAGGGCCAGACCGGCCAGGGAGACAATATTGCGAGACGTCATGTCATGGTTCCAATAGCGATATTGAAACAATATAACATGACTAGTGAGAATTCATCTCAATAATAGAGCTCGCTTTTGATCGTTTGCCTGGGCTTACTCGCCTTCTTTGACAGGCGCTGGCGGCGGACGCAGGCCGATCTCCGCCGTGAGCTTGAGCTCTTTGCCGTTGCGTATGACCTGGATGCTGACCTTGTCGGTCGGCTTGATCCGCGCCACCTGGTTCATCGAGCGACGTCCGTCACCGGCCGGTTCACCATCGATGCTGAGGATCACGTCACCCAGTTGCAGGCCGGCTTTCTGCGCCGGGCCGTCACGGAAAATCCCTGCGACCACGATGCCCGGACGCCCGGAGAGGCCGAAGGATTCCGCCAGTTCCTGGGTCAATGGCTGGACTTCGATACCGAGCCAGCCACGGATCACCTGGCCGTGCTCGATGATCGACTTCATCACTTCCATGGCCAGTTTGATCGGGATAGCGAATCCGATGCCCTGGGAGCCGCCGGACTTGGAGAAGATCGCCGTGTTGATCCCGGTCAGGTTGCCATTGGCGTCCACCAAAGCACCACCCGAGTTGCCGGGGTTGATAGCGGCGTCGGTCTGGATGAAGTCTTCGTAGTTGTTCAGGCCGAGCTGGTTACGCCCGGTGGCGCTGATGATGCCCATGGTGACGGTCTGGCCGACGCCGAACGGGTTGCCGATGGCCAGCGCAACATCGCCGATACGGATGTTGTCGGAGCGGCCGACGGTGATCGAGGGCAAATTCTTCAGATCGATTTTCAGCACCGCAAGGTCGGTTTCCGGGTCGCTACCGATCACCCGGGCCAGGGTTTCGCGGCCATCCTTGAGCGCCACCACGATCTGGTCGGCGCCGCTGGTGACATGGTTGTTGGTCAGCAGGTAGCCTTCCGGGCTCATGATCACGCCCGAGCCGAGGCTGGATTCCATGCGCTTTTGCTTGGGCGAGTTATCCCCGAAAAAACGCCGGAACTGCGGATCCTCGAACAGCGGATGAGCAGGTTTGTTGATCACCTTGGTGGTGTACAGGTTGACTACCGCAGGCGCGGCGGTGGTCACGGCATCGGAGTAAGACACCGGCCCCTGTTGAAGCATGCTGGTTTGCGGAGCTTGCTGCATGTTGACGTCAAGGCTTGGCAGCCCGACCCATTGCGGGTAACGCTGCATAATCAGCAACGCGATAAGCACACCGGCCAACAGCGGCCAGCCAAAAAAACGCAAAGCCTTGAGCATTGAGCAAGTCCTGGGAGGTTACGAAGGACCGCATACGGCCCATAATGTCGCGCATTATAGAGGCGTGCGAGCGCCTCGGAACGGGATATTTAGGAGTCTTTTATGGCCGTTGCCCTGAACACCCTGGTAGAAGAAGCGGACCGCTACCTTAACAGTTCGCGGATTGCCGATTACTGTCCTAACGGCTTGCAGGTCGAAGGCCGACCACAGGTCATGCGCATCGTCAGCGGCGTTACGGCCAGCCAGGCGTTGCTGGATGCGGCGGTGGAGGCCAAGGCTGATCTGGTGCTGGTGCATCACGGTTATTTCTGGAAGGGCGAGAACCCGTGCATCACCGGCATGAAGCAGCGCAGGTTGAAAACCCTGCTCAAGCACGATATCAGCCTGCTGTCCTATCATTTGCCGCTGGATCTGCACCCGGAAGTCGGTAATAACGTGCAGCTTGCCCGGCAACTGGACATCACGGTCGAAGGCCCGCTGGATCCGGACAATCTGAAAATCGTTGGCCTGGTCGGCTCGTTGAGCGAACCGATGACCCCTCGCGATTTCGCCCGCCGCGTGCAGGAAGTCATGGGGCGCGAGCCGTTGCTGATCGAAGGCAGCGAGATGATTCGTCGGGTCGGCTGGTGCACCGGTGGCGGCCAGGGTTACATTGATCAGGCAGTGTTGGCTGGCGTCGATCTGTACCTCAGCGGCGAGGCCTCCGAACAGACGTTCCACAGCGCCCGGGAAAACGACATCAGTTTCATCGCCGCCGGTCACCACGCCACCGAGCGTTACGGGGTGCAGGCTTTGGGCGATTACCTGGCGCGACGTTTCGCCCTCGAGCACATCTTCATCGATTGCCCGAATCCCATCTGATAGCGGATTTGCCAGGCACCCCCGACTCCTGTGGGAGCGAGCTTGCTCGCGATAGCGGTATATCAGTCGACATCAATGTTGAATGTGAGTCAGTCATCGCGAGCAAGCTCGCTCCCACAAGGGGTCCGTGGTGGCCAAACGAGGGGGTATATTCATATACCCTTTCGATCTAGCCGCGGTCCTGATTAGAAGGGAGCGCTGTGCTAGGATTCCCCGCTCGAACACGGCCCGCTGGCCGTCCACAAGATCGTTTTCGTGAGTAGCTATGGTCGACAAACTGACGCATCTGAAACAGCTGGAGGCCGAAAGCATCCACATCATCCGCGAGGTCGCCGCCGAGTTCGATAACCCGGTGATGCTGTATTCCGTCGGTAAAGACTCCGCCGTAATGCTGCATCTTGCGCGCAAGGCATTCTTCCCGGGCAAACTTCCGTTTCCGGTGATGCACGTCGACACCCAGTGGAAGTTCAAGGAAATGTACGCGTTCCGCGACCGCATGGTCGAAGAACTGGGCCTGGACCTGCTGGTACACGTCAACCCCGAGGGCATTGCGCAGGGCATCAACCCGCTGACCCACGGTAGCGCCAAGCACACCGATATCATGAAGACCGAAGGCCTCAAGCAGGCTTTGGACAAATACGGCTTTGACGCCGCTTTCGGTGGCGCCCGTCGCGACGAAGAGAAGTCTCGCGCCAAAGAGCGCGTGTATTCCTTCCGTGACAACAAGCACCGCTGGGACCCGAAAAACCAGCGTCCCGAGTTGTGGAACGTCTACAACGGCAACGTCAACAAAGGCGAGTCGATCCGGGTATTCCCGCTGTCGAACTGGACCGAGCTGGACATCTGGCAATACATCTACCTCGAAGGTATCCCGATCGTGCCGCTGTACTTCGCCGCCGAACGCGATGTCATCGAGATGAATGGCACCTGGATCATGATCGACGACGAGCGTCTGCTTAATCACCTGAGTGATGAAGACAAGGCGCGTATCGTCAAGAAAAAAGTCCGCTTCCGTACGCTCGGCGACTACCCGTTGACCGGTGCGGTCGAGTCCGAGGCCACCAGCCTGACCGACATCATTCAGGAAATGCTCCTGACGCGAACTTCCGAACGCCAGGGCCGGGTCATCGATCATGATGGCGCCGGCTCGATGGAAGAAAAGAAACGTCAGGGTTATTTCTAAGGGGTTGTCATGTCGCATGCATCTGATTTGATCAGCGAGGACATCCTCGCCTATCTGGGCCAGCACGAACGCAAGGAAATGCTGCGCTTTCTTACCTGTGGCAACGTCGATGACGGCAAGAGCACCCTGATCGGGCGCCTGCTGCACGACTCCAAGATGATCTACGAAGATCATCTGGAAGCCATCACCCGCGATTCGAAGAAAGTCGGCACCACCGGCGACGATATCGACCTGGCGTTGCTGGTCGACGGCCTGCAGGCCGAGCGCGAGCAGGGCATCACCATCGATGTCGCCTATCGCTATTTCTCGACCGCCAAGCGCAAATTCATCATCGCCGACACCCCCGGCCATGAGCAGTACACCCGCAACATGGCCACCGGCGCCTCGACCTGCGACCTGGCGATTATTCTGGTGGACGCCCGCTACGGTGTGCAGACCCAGACCCGTCGTCACAGCTTCATCGCCTCGTTGCTGGGCATCAAGCACATCGTCGTCGCCATCAACAAGATGGACCTCAACGGCTTCGATGAAAATGTGTTCGAGTCGATCAAGGCCGACTACCTGAAGTTCGCCGATGGCATCGCGTTCAAGCCGAGCACCATGGCATTCGTTCCGATGTCGGCGCTCAAGGGCGACAACGTGGTGAACAAGAGCGAGCGTTCGCCCTGGTACACCGGTCAGTCGTTGATGGAGATTCTCGAAACCGTCGAAATCGCCAGTGACCGCAACTACACCGACTTGCGTTTCCCGGTGCAGTACGTCAACCGCCCGAACCTGAATTTCCGGGGTTTCGCCGGTACGCTGGCCAGCGGCATCGTGCACAAGGGCGATGAAGTCGTGGTTCTGCCGTCGGGCAAGAGCAGCCGCGTCAAATCCATTGTCACCTTCGATGGCGAGCTGGAACACGCAGGTCCGGGTCAGGCAGTGACGCTGACCATGGAAGACGAGATCGATATCTCCCGCGGCGATTTGCTGGTGCATGCCGACAACGTGCCGCAAGTGACCGACGCCTTCGACGCCATGTTGGTGTGGATGGCTGAAGAGCCGATGCTGCCGGGCAAGAAATACGACATCAAGCGCGCTACTTCCTACGTGCCGGGTTCGATCACCAGCATCGTCAATCGCGTCGATGTGAACACCCTGGCTGAAGGTCCTGCCAGCGCGTTGCAGTTGAACGAGATTGGTCGGGTGAAGATCAGCCTCGATGCGGCCATTGCACTGGACGGCTACGCCAGCAACCGCACCACCGGTTCGTTCATCGTCATCGACCGTTTGACCAATGGCACTGTCGCGGCGGGCATGATCATCGCCCAGCCTGTGGCTCACGACAGCGTCACTCATCACGGCAAACTGGCTCATGTAGCCGTTGAAGAGCGTGCCCAGCGTTTTGGCCAGCAACCAGCCACCGTGTTGTTCAGCGGCTTGTCCGGCGCGGGCAAAAGCACACTGGCTTATGCGGTTGAACGCAAGTTGTTCGACATGGGCCGTGCAGTGTTTGTACTCGACGGCCAGAACCTGCGTCATGACCTGAACAAAGGTCTGCCGCAGGATCGTTCCGGGCGTACCGAGAACTGGCGTCGTGCGGCTCACGTCGCGCGTCAGTTCAACGAAGCCGGCCTGCTGACACTGGCTGCGTTCGTTGCCCCGAGTGCCGAAGGTCGTGAGCAGGCCAGGGACCTGATCGGCAAGGAGCGTCTGCTGACGGTCTACGTCCAGGCCTCGCCGACGGTCTGCGCCGAGCGCGATCCACAAGGCTTGTACGCGGCGGGCGGGGACAACATCCCTGGCGACTCCTTCCCGTACGACGTGCCGCTGGACGCCGACCTTGTGGTCGATACCCAGTCGCTGTCGCTGGAAGAAAGCGTCAAGCAAGTGCTGGAACTGCTGCGTAAACGCGGCGCGATCTAAGCTTCACGCGCACTAAAAAGCCCGCAGCCGAGTGATCGGTTGCGGGCTTTTTATTGATCCAGGATTTGTATTGGTCTGAAGATCGCTTTCGCGGGCAAGCCCGCTCCCACAGGTTATGTGTTCACCTGCAATCCTTGTGGGAGCGGGCTTGCCCGCGAAGAGGCCCTCACAGCCACTTTATTTTGTGGCCGGATACTCCCGATGCATCTGCGCCAGCAAGGCATCCTTGTTTTCCCACAGCACATTGATCCACTGCTGGAACTCCAGTCGGTATTGATCATCCTGGTCGTAGTTCTTGCCGATGAACTGCGGTGCAATGCGTACTTCCTCGAAATGCACTACAACGTCCTGCACATTCCCGCACAGCAAGTCCCAATAACCTGGACGTCCGGCCGGGTAGTGAATGGTGACGTTGACGATCGACTCCAGTTGCTCGCCCATGGCGTCCAACACAAAAGCGATGCCGCCGGCCTTGGGTTTGAGCAGATAGCGGAACGGTGAATTCTGCTGTGCGTGCTTGCCTTCGGTGAAACGCGTACCTTCGACGAAGTTGAAGATCCCGACAGAGTTGTTCTGAAACTTCGCGCAGGTCTTGCGGGTGGTTTCCAGGTCCTTGCCTTTCTTCTCCGGGTACTTGGCCAGGTAGGCCTTGGAGTAGCGCTTCATGAACGGGAAGCCCAGCGCCCACCAGGCCAGACCGATCACCGGGACCCAGATCAGCTCCTGCTTGAGGAAGAACTTCAGCGGGCGGATGCGCCGGTTCAGTACGTACTGCAACACCATGATATCGACCCAGCTCTGGTGGTTGCTGGTGATCAGGTACGAGTGCTGATAGTCCAGGCCGCCAAGGCCGCTGAGGTGCCAGCGGGTGCGGCGCAGCAGGTTCATCCAGGCTTTGTTGTTGCTGATCCAGGCTTCGTGGATGTGGCTCATCAGCCAGTCGGTGAAGCGTTGGGCGGCCGGGAATGGCAGTAGCAGTTTGAAGACCGCCACCACGAATAGCGGCGTGCAGCAGACGATAGTGTTCAGCGCCAACAACAGCGAGGCGATCACGCCGCGCACGGGTGCAGGTAGAAAATCCAGCATTTAAACATCCATAGGTCGGTTGGCAGCTTGGATCGCGGTCAACGCGATGGTGTAGACGATGTCATCGACTTGCGCGCCGCGCGGCAGGTCGTTCACCGGCTTGCGCAGGCCTTGCAGCATCGGCCCGAGACTGACGCAATCGGCGCTGCGCTGCACGGCCTTGTGGGTGGTGTTGCCGGTGTTCAGGTCGGGGAACACGAACACCGTGGCGCGGCCGGCGACCTGGCTGTTGGGCGCCAGTTGCCGGGCGACGGTTTCGTTGGCGGCCGCGTCGTATTGCAACGGGCCGTCGATCAGCAGTGAGTTCTGCGCTTCATGGGCCAGCAACGTCGCTTCCCGGACCTTCTCGACTTCTTCGCCGCTGGCCGATTCACCGCTGGAGTAGCTGATCATCGCCACGCGCGGAGTGATGCCAAACGCCGCTGCCGAATCGGCGCTTTGCAAGGCAATCTCAGCCAGTTCGCTGGCACTCGGGTGCGGGTTCATCACGCAGTCGCCGTAAACCAGCACCTCTTCGGGGAACAGCATGAAGAACACCGACGACACCAGCGTGCAGCCCGGCGCCGTTTTAATAAGCTGCAGGGCCGGGCGGATGGTGTTGGCCGTGGAGTGAATGACCCCGGACACCAGCCCGTCGACTTCATCCAGCGCCAGCATCATGGTGCCGATCACCACGGTGTCTTCCAGTTGCTGCTCGGCCATCGGCGCGTTGAGGCTTTTAGTCTTGCGCAGCGCAACCATCGGCTCGACGTAGCGCTCGCGGATCAGGTCCGGGTCGAGGATTTCCAGCCCCGGCGGCAACTCGATGCCTTGGGCGCGGGCGACGGCTTCGACGTCCGCCGGTTTGGCCAGCAATACGCAACGGGCAATGCCGCGCGCCTGACAGATCGCGGCGGCCTGCACAGTCAACGGCTCGCTGCCTTCGGGCAACACAATGCGCTTGTTGGCGGCCTGGGCGCGCTGGATCAGTTGATAGCGGAACACGGCGGGCGACAGGCGCATTTCCCGTGGCGTGCCGCAGCGTTGGTGCAGCCAGTTGGCGTCGAGGTGGCTGGCGACGAAATCGGTGATGATCTCCGCGCGCTCGCGGTCATCGATCGGGATTTCCTTGTTCAGCCCGTTCAGCTGGTTGGCGGTGTCATAGGAACCGGTGCTGACCGACAACACTGGCAGGCCGGCCTGCAAGGCGCCACGGCACAGATCCATGATGCGCGGGTCGGGCAGGGTGTCACTGGTCAGCAACAGGCCGGCCAGGGGCACGCCGTTCATCGCCGCGAGGCTGACCGCGAGGATGATGTCGTCGCGATCGCCAGGGGTCACCACCAGCACGCCGGGCTTGAGCAGCTCTACGGTGTTGCGCATGGTGCGGGCGCAGATGATGATTTTGGTCATGCGCCGGGTTTCGTAGTCGCCAGCGTTGAGCACCTGAGCGCCCATCAGATCGGCCACGTCGCGGGTGCGCGGCGCGTTCAGTTCCGGTTGAAACGGGATGCAGCCGAGCAGGCGGAAGTCGCCACTGCGCAACAACGGCGAGTGTTCCTTCAGGCGCGAGGCGAAGGCCTCCATGCTTTCGTCGGTCTTGACCTTGTTGAGGATCACGCCAAGGACTTTCGGGTCTTTCGGCCCGCCGAACAATTGCGCCTGCAATTCCACCCGGCCGGACAATTCGGTCAGCACTTCGTTTTCCGGTGCCGAGACCAGAATCACGTCGGCATCGAGGCTTTTGGCCAAGTGCAGATTGACCCGCGCCGCGTAACTGGCGCTGCGGGTCGGGACCATGCCCTCGACGATCAGCACGTCCTTGCCGACGGCGGCCTGCTGGTAAAGGGTGATGATTTCTTCGAGCAGTTCGTCCAGTTGACCGTCGCCGAGCATCCGCTCGACGTGGGCCAGGCCCAGCGGTTGAGGCGGTTTCAGACCATGGGTGCGGGCCACCAATTCAGTGGAGCGCTCAGGACCCAGGTCACCCGGATGCGGCTGGGCAATCGGTTTGAAAAAGCCGACTTTGAGGCCGGCCCGCTCGAGGGTACGCACCAGCCCGAGGCTGATGGAGGTCAGACCCACACCAAAATCGGTGGGCGCGATAAAAAAAGTCTGCATGCGAGATTCTCGGAATGTGCGCAAGGGTGAGGCCTATGGCTGGCCATCTACCGGATATCAATCGCTAAGGTTATCGCTATCCGGGCCTTGAGCACACCAGCCGCAGTCAAAGGGCTGAGCTATTTTTTCCTGGCGTTGCACAGGATCCGTCACCCAGGCCCGGGATTGCCACGGTGGCTGGTGGCGCAGGTGCTGGGTATGGCCGCAGGAAAGCATGACAACCCAGTGCCCGTCTTCATCCTGACGAAAGCCGGTGATCGTCGAGCCTTTCGAAGCGACCCGTCCGTCCGTGTTCTGTTCGCTTTCGGGCGATTGCTTCGCTAAACTTGGTCTTTCTATCTTCTTATGCAAAAGGTCTCGCCCCATGCTGATCGCCGCCAATAAGGCTGTCTCCATCGACTATACCCTGACCAACGACGCTGGTGAGGTCATCGACAGCTCCGCCGGCGGCGCGCCGCTGGTCTACCTGCAAGGCGCAGGTAACATCATCCCGGGCCTGGAAAAGGCTCTGGATGGCAAGAAGGTCGGTGACGAACTGACTGTTGCCGTAGAACCTGAAGATGCCTACGGCGAATACGCTGCCGAACTGGTCAGCACCCTGAGCCGCAGCATGTTCGAAGGCGTCGACGAGCTGGAAGTAGGCATGCAGTTCCACGCATCCGCTCCGGACGGCCAGATGCAGATCGTCACCATCCGTGATCTGGACGGCGACGACGTTACCGTCGACGGCAACCATCCGTTGGCTGGCCAGCGTTTGAACTTCCAGGTCAAAATCGTTGATATCCGCGACGCCAGCCAGGAAGAAATCGCTCATGGTCACGTCCATGGCGAAGGTGGCCATCACCACTGATTTTCTGCGCTAAGCTCAGATAGCTGGAGAGGCGCCCGAGGGCGCCTTTTTAGTCCGCGGCTGTTTCTGACTGCAGTGCGGTTGCACTGTCGAGTGGCTATTTCGAGAAGAACACGGGAAATTTGGAGTTCGTCATGAGTGCTTTTCACGACCTGAAATTGAAAGCTCTGGATGGCCAGGACCTACCTCTCGCGCCCTTCAAAGGGCATGTCGTGCTGGTGGTCAACGTCGCCTCCAAATGTGGTTTGACGCCGCAATATGCGGCGCTGGAAAACCTCTACCAACAGTACAAGAAGCAAGGCTTCAGTGTGCTGGGTTTGCCGTGCAATCAATTTGCCGGGCAGGAACCGGGTACTGAACAGGAGATCAAGGAGTTCTGCAGCCTCAACTATGGCGTGACGTTCCCGTTGTCCAGCAAGCTGGAAGTGAACGGCCATGATCGCCATCAGCTATACCGTCTGCTGGCGGGCGAGGGTGCCGAGTTCCCTGGCGACATTACCTGGAATTTCGAGAAATTCCTGCTGGGTAAAGATGGACGTGTGCTGGCGCGTTTCTCACCACGTACCGCACCCAATGATCCGGCCGTGGTTCAGGCGATCGAAAAAGCGCTGAGCTGAAACACAATCAAAAGATCGCAGCCTGCGGCAGCTCGCGCCTGTGGGCACCGCCAAAAGTTGCGATCCTTCCCTCTCTTCTGATCCTTAATCACCCAAATCAATAGTGCTATCCAGGGCAAAGCGCTCCGCATATTATCGCCGTCATAAAACTTCCGTCCCGTCGATAGCGTATTTCGTGGAGCGCCCCATGCCTGTCAAAGCCCTGTTCAAACCGTTCCACCTCGGCAACCTCGAACTGCCGACCCGTGTGGTAATGGCCCCGATGACCCGTTCGTTTTCCCCGGGTGGCGTGCCGAATTCGAAAGTGATCGAGTACTACCGTCGTCGCGCCGCCGCGGGCGTGGGCCTGATCATCACCGAGGGCACGACCGTCGGTCACAAGGCTTCCAACGGTTACCCCAACGTCCCGCATTTCTACGGTGAAGCAGCGCTGGCGGGCTGGAAGAAAGTCGTCGATGCGGTGCACGCTGAAGGCGGCAAGATTGTTCCGCAGCTGTGGCATGTCGGTAGTGTTCGGCGGATCGGCACAGAGCCGGATGTCAGCGTGCCGGGTTATGGCCCTTCGGAAAAACTCAAGGACGCTCAGGTCGTCGTTCACGGCATGACCAGGCAAGATATCCAGGACGTCATCGCCGCGTTCGCCCAGGCTGCCAAAGACGCTCAGAGCATCGGCATGGACGGTGTGGAGATTCACGGTGCCCATGGTTATCTGGTGGACCAGTTCTTCTGGGAAGGCAGCAACCAGCGCACCGACGAATACGGCGGCAGCCTGGCCAATCGTTCGCGTTTCGCCATCGAGTTGATCCAGGCTGTGCGCGCTGCGGTCGGCCCGGGCTTCCCGATCATTTTCCGCTTCTCCCAGTGGAAGCAGCAGGATTACACGGCTCGTTTGGTGCAAACCTCAGAGGCCTTGGGTGAGTTCCTCAAGCCACTGTCCGACGCCGGTGTGGATATCTTCCATTGTTCGACACGACGTTTCTGGGAGCCGGAGTTCGACGGTTCCGAGCTGAACCTGGCCGGCTGGACCCGCAAGCTGACCGGTAAGCCGACCATTACCGTGGGCAGCGTTGGCCTGGATGGCGAATTCCTGCAGTTCATGGTCAACACCGACAAAGTCGCGCAACCGGCCAGCCTGGAGAAACTGCTGGAGCGCTTGAACAACGATGAGTTCGACCTGGTTGCCGTCGGTCGCGCACTGTTGGTCGATCCGGACTGGGCGCTGAAGGTGCGCGAAGGCCGCGAGCAGGACATCCTGCCATTCAGCCGTGAGGCGTTGATGAGCCTGGTTTAAGCAGCGTCTGGGCTGACGCCATCGCGAGCAAGCTCGCTCCCACAAGGATCCGGATCAGATCCCAATTATTGTGATTGACCCAAAACCTGTGGGAGCGAGCTTGCTCGCGATGGCTTTATAGAATGCACTGAAAGAATCAGATCGAACTAGATACATTCCCAACCACCTGCTCTTCCTGACAAACCCCACGCAACTGCCCTTCAAACTGCTCGATGACCGCAGCCCAGCCTTGTCGACTGGCATGCTGGCGGGCATTGAGTCGCACCCGACGCAAGCTTTCCTGTTCCTCCAGCAACCAGCACGCGGCATCGCAGAACGCGTCTTCGTCGCCGGGCATGGCCAGCACGCCGTTGTAACCATGGCGAATGTGCTGGGCCGCCGCTGCCTGATCGTAAGCCACCACGCCTAATCCCGACGCCAAGGCTTCGAGCACTACGTTGCCGAAGGTTTCGGTCAGGCTTGGAAACAGAAACAGATCCCCTGATGCATAGTGGCTAGCCAGCGTTTCCCCGCGCAGCGAGCCGCAGAAAATCCCTTCCGGCAATTCCTTCTCCAGTGCAGCACGTTGCGGCCCATCACCTATCACGACCAATTTCATCCGGCGCTGTGGATACATTGTCTGCAAGGTCGTGAAGGTGCGCTTGAGCAATCCGAGGTTTTTCTCCGGCGCGAGGCGTCCTACGTGAATGACCGCAATATCGTCGTCATCCAGGCCCCAGGTTTCCCGCAGTGCGTTCTGGCGCTTGGCCGGGTGAAACAGCTGGCTGTCCACGCCACGGGAAAGCAGCGCCAAGCGTTCAAAGTGCCGACGCTCCAGCTCCATACGCTGGCTGGCGCTGGGCACCAGGGTCAATGTCGAGCGGTTATGAAACCAGCGCAGATAATGGGTCAGCAGCCGGGTCAACAGGCTCAGGCCGTACTGGTTGGAGTACTGCTGAAAGTTGGTGTGAAAACCACTGACCACCGAGATGCCCAAGCGTCGAGCGGCCCGCAGGGCCGACAAGCCCAAGGGGCCTTCGGTGGCGATGTACAGCACATCGGGCCGTTGGCGCTTCCAGCGACGCAGCAGCTTGTGCATCGAAGAATGTCCCCATTGCAGGCCGGGGTAGCCGGGTAACGGCCAACCGCGACAGAGCAGCAGTTGCTCGTCACTCGGCCGGCTCTGGTCGCTGCCCTGGCGTGGCCGGACCAGTTCGACCTGATGCCCGCGCGCGCGCAATCCATCGTAAAAGCGACCAAGGGTATTGGCCACGCCGTTGATTTCCGGGGGGAAGGTTTCGGTGATCAGGGTAATACGCAGAGCTGTCGTCATGACCTCAGTGTCGGCTGAGGCCATGTCGTCATTGTGTCATCGCGATGACGGATTTGTGACGCAGGGTCAGCCTTGTTTGACCACCAGGTTCTCAGCCCCACGCTCACGCACCCAGAACAGCGTCGCGCCAGCCACCGCGGCCGGCATCATCAGGATGTTGACCAGCGGAATCAGCAGCACCAGATACACGCTCCCGCCGAAGCCCAGGCTCTGCCAGCGTTTCTCCCGCAGCCAGGCGAGCATCTCGTTCCAGCCCAGCTTGTGGTTGTCCGCCGGGTAGTCGATGTATTGGATAGCCATCATCCACACGCCGAACAGCAGCCACAGTGGTGCGGCGACCAGGTTGACCACGGGAATGAACGAGAGGATGAACAAGCCAATGGCTCGCGGCAGGAAATAGCCGAGTTTGCGCATTTCCCGGGCGAAGGTCCGCGGGACCATGGCGATCAACTCGCCCCAGCTGAAGGCCGGGAAGTCGTCGGTACCGCGCAGCACCACTTCGACTTTCTCCGCGAGAAAACCGTTGAACGGCGCGGCGATGATGTTGGCCAGCATGGTGAAGGTGAAGAACACCATCAGCACCACCAGCACGACGAACAGCGGCCAGATGACATAGCTGAGGAAACTCAACCAATCAGGCAGTGAGGGCATCAAGGTATCGACCCATTGGCTGAACTGCTGGCTGGCCAGGTAGATCAATCCGACGAACAGCACCAGGTTGATTGCCAGGGGCAGCAGGACGAACAAACGCAGGCCGGGACTGAGAACCAGCTTCAGGCCTTCGCGCAGGTATTGCGGGCCGGACAGAACGGGGGCGGGCATAGCGTGTTCCTTGCGATGAGAAAACTCGCCGACCTTAACGGCTTTGCACTACAGGCGAAAGCGCAGCAATGGCGTCGACATTAACTGTAACAAAGGCGTCCTTAAATCAGCCTCTTGGGGATAGAGACCGCCTATGAGCTGGATTGTTAATCCGTATTTCCTTAATCTTCGCCCCCTCGATACGCTGCACCCATTATTTTCAGGACTGTCGAGCTTCTCAAGTGCTTTAGCAGTCCTTTTTTATTCCAGCCGGTTTCCGGCATCCGTGCCAGATGCCTGGGCCGGTCAATAGGAGTGAGTCATGTCTGATGTACGTCATTCGCGAGTGATTATTCTCGGTTCCGGCCCTGCCGGTTACAGCGCTGCGGTCTATGCCGCTCGTGCCAACCTCAAGCCGTTGCTGATCACCGGCATGCAGGCCGGCGGCCAGCTGACCACCACCACCGAAGTCGACAACTGGCCGGGCGATGTCCATGGCCTGACCGGCCCGGCGCTGATGGACCGCATGAAAGAGCATGCCGAGCGCTTTGAAACCGAAATCGTGTTCGACCACATCAACGCCGTCGACTTCGCCGCCAAGCCTTACACCCTGACCGGCGATAGCGCTACTTACACCTGCGACGCACTGATCATCGCGACCGGCGCCAGCGCCCGTTACCTGGGTCTGCCTTCGGAAGAAACCTTCATGGGCAAAGGCGTTTCGGCCTGCGCCACCTGTGATGGGTTCTTCTACCGCAACCGTGAAGTGGCAGTGGTCGGTGGTGGTAACACCGCCGTTGAGGAAGCGCTGTACCTGGCCAACATCGCCAGTAAAGTCACGCTGATCCACCGTCGCGAAACCTTCCGTGCCGAGAAGATCCTGATCGACAAGCTGCACGCGCGGGTTGCCGAGGGCAAGATCGTCCTCAAGCTGAACTCGACCCTCGACGAAGTGTTGGGCGACAACATGGGCGTGACCGGTGCGCGCCTGAAGAACAACGATGGCAGCTTCGACGAGCTGAAAGTCGACGGCGTGTTCATCGCCATCGGCCATACGCCGAACACTTCGTTGTTTGAAGGTCAGCTGACCCTGAAAGACGGCTATCTGGTGATTCAGGGCGGCCGTGAAGGCAATGCCACTGCGACCAGCCTCGAAGGTATCTTCGCGGCGGGTGACGTGGCTGACCACGTTTACCGTCAGGCGATCACTTCGGCGGGCGCCGGCTGCATGGCTGCACTGGACGCAGAGCGTTATCTGGACGACCTGCAGAACGCTAAGTTCTGAGTCTGATGGAATGAAAAAAAACCGGCGAAAAAGCCGGTTTTTTTATGCACGCAATTTCACAAACAACAACTTTCTAATGTGGGAGCGTCAGCCACAGGTAGTGTGCACACCGCCAATCCACTGTGGGAGCGGGCTTGCCCGCGAAGAGGCCATCCCAAACAAACCCGCTCCCACAGGGATCAGGCTTTACGCTGCAGCGGCTGAGCTTCGAACTTCACGCCTGCCAACCCATGAGCAATCAACGCGCGGATATTGCCGTGATCGCTGCCCTCAGGTGTGGCGACCACCGAGCGGTAGTGCTCACCGAACGCCAGCAAGGCTTCTTCATCGCTCAAGCCTTCCAGCAGCGCCAGACCCAAGGTCTTGCACGAGCCTTCGTTCTGCCCGGCAGCGTTTTCCACGCCGCCGTTGTTGAAGGCCTGGGGCTGGTAGTCGTAGCCGGCGGCGATAAACGCCAGGGTCTCGGCGAAGGCGTGTTCGCCGCTCTTGAGGCTGGCGCACAGGGTGTTCAGATCAGTCATGGGTTTTTCCTTTGGCAAACGCCGCTTGCTGTTCGGCGTTGGCTTCTTGCTGGTATTGAGCTTTCCACTCGGCGTACGGCATGCCGTAAACCACTTCGCGGGCGTCGTCGAGGCTGACTTCGATCTGGCGATCGTCGGCCTCGGCCTTGTACCACTTGGACAGGCAGTTGCGGCAGAAACCGGCAAGGTTCATCAGGTCGATGTTTTGCACATCCTTGCGGCTGTCCAGGTGCGCGACCAGGCGGCGGAAGGCGGCGGCTTCGAGTTCGAGGCGTTGTTGATCGGTCATGATGGGCTCTGTGCTGTCTATCGTGGTGCGGATGATAAAAGCCTGACGGGTAATTCGCCAGGCATTGGTCAGCGGCTCGCGGCGAGGGTGATCGACACCGACTCGGCGAAACGCAGGGCATGGGGTTTATCGACTTCGACTTCGGCGTACAGCACCGATTCGTTGGTCATCACCAGATCGAGCAGTTCCTGGGTCAGGCGTTCGAGCAAGGCAAAACGATTGCCCTCGACATGGGCAATGATCGCTTTGGTGATGGTGCGGTAATTCAGTGCATGGTCGATGTCGTTGTCGCGTACGGCGTCTTGTGCTGCGTAGAGGATGGTCAGATTGATCAGCACATCCTGCTTGTTGCGGATTTCGTCCTCATTGATTCCGATGAAGGTACGCAGGCACAGGTCCTTGACCCGGATGCGCGCCATTCCTGGTTGAAGTTGTGGCATTGCTACTTGCTCCGTCCAATCAATTGCAGGAATTCCTGGCGGGTGGTGCTCGACTCGCGGAAGGCGCCGAGCATCACCGAGGTGTTCATGGTCGAATTCTGCTTCTCGACGCCGCGCATCATCATGCACATATGTTTGGCCTCGATCACCACCGCGACGCCGGCGGCCTGGGTCACTTGCTGAATCGCGTCGGCGATTTCCCGGGTAAGGTTTTCCTGGACCTGCAGACGGCGGGCGAACATGTCGACAATCCGCGCGATCTTCGACAGCCCCAGAACCTTGCCGGTTGGAATATAAGCCACATGAGCCTTGCCGATGAAGGGCAGCAGGTGATGTTCGCAGAGTGAGTAGAGTTCGATGTCGTCGACGATCACCATCTCGTCGTTATCCGAGTCGAACAGCGCCCCGTTGACGATCTCCTCGACGCTTTGCTCATAGCCATGACAAAGGTACTGCATGGCCTTGGCCGCCCGGGCGGGCGTCTCGAGCAAACCCTCGCGATCCGGGTTTTCACCCAGACCTATCAGGATTTCCCGGTAATTTTGCGGCAGGGATAACGTCATGCAACATCCTCGCGGGGCGGCTTATTTGACGTGCCGTCCGCCGTTGACGGTCAGGGTCGTGCCAGTGACATAAGGGTTGTCCAGCAGATAGCGCAGGCCCTGGTACATCACCTCAGCGCCGGGTTCGATACCCAGCGCGGACTTGGCCAGGGCCTTGGTGCGGTACGCCGCGTCGTCGTCGGGGTTGAACAGCAGCAAAGCCGGGGCAATGCCGTTGACCTTGATCCGCGGCGCAAATTTCGCCGCGAAGGACAGGGTCAGACTTTCCAGCCCGGCCTTGCTGGCGCAGTAGGCGATGTGCTTGCTGCTGCCCCTGCGGGTTACATCGTCGCTGATATGCACAATGTCCGACGGGCTTGAACGTTCCAGCAAGTCAGCACAATGCAGGTTGATCAGATAGGGTGCAAGCATATGCACGTTGACCATCTGAGTGAATGCGCTCGTTTCGCTGTCAGGCGTTTCGGCCAGCCAGGCTGAAGCGTTGTGAACAATCGCTCGCAGACTATGGGTTTGGGCCTTGAGTTCGGCAATGAACGCCAGAATGCCGGCTTCGCTGGAGAAGTCGGCAAACAGTGCAATGGCACCGCGCTCGCGCAGAGTCTGCACGCCCGGCCGCTCAGTGCGGTAGCTGATGATCACCGGATGACCTTCCTCCAGCAGCCGCAATGCGCAATGCAGGCCAACGCGCTGGCCGGCGCCGGTGATCAGGATCGGGGCAGGGGAAAGAGTCATGGAAAGCTCGCGTCGAGGTATAGGCAAAACTATACCAGCGACCACGGGGGTACAGCCATGGAGCCTATGAGCCCGCAGCCTGTGGGAGCGGCGGTGCGGCGATCCGACTTGCCCGCGAAGCGAGCGCTGCGGAGTGTCAGGTTGAACCGGTCATCGTTCTTCGCGGGCAAGCCCGCTCCCACAGGGGAGTCGGCGTGCCGGTGTGCTGTTCAACCAGCCTGCCAGCATCCGGGTGGACAACGGAATAAAGAAGTACACCATCAACGGGGTCAAGGCCAGAGTGCTGAGGAACACTCGACTCAACAGGTCCAACTCACCCAACAACGGACCCAGCAGCAGGTTGAACAGCAGCGAAACCGGAAAGAACGCCAACCAGATCGCCACGGCCTGCTTCCAGCGAGGAGGGCGGTGACCGGCTGCGCCAAACCAGCCATCGATGCCCCTGACCCGATGTTCCGAAGGATGCGCGAACAAATCGCTGCCACGCGCCAGCCAGGCACTGCGCGAGGCGGAGTGTTCCCAGGCATGCAGGGTCTGTTCATTGGCAAAGCGGAAGATGATCTGGAATTCGTCATCGTCGGGCGGCGGAGCAAGCACGCCAGAGCCCAGATAGCCGGGAAAGTCGGTGGCCAGTTGTTCGCCTTCGCCAAGCCAGGCGATCAGGTCCTGGTAACGACCGTTGGCGACGCGGCGCGCCACCATCAGGGTGACGGGTGAGGTAGACATCGTGTATCTCCGTATTACAGACGCGCAGCCCCAGGATAAGGGGCGCACTGCACGCAGCGCCGGGGTGGTGGGCTGCGTTTAAGTACAAGCAAGGATTATTCCTGATTTCGGCCAATACACCAGCGATGTTTGTCGTCTATACCCTTGGATAAATGGCACTTATGACGCGTAGCATGGGATCCAGGTTATTACCAAATAATTCCGTGCTCAGATGACCGTCATTACTGAACTTGCCCCTGCTTCTCTGACCTTCCGACACTTTGAGCAGGAGGAACTGTTCCCGATCCGGGAAGTGGCAAGACTGACCGGCGTCAACCCGGTAACCCTGCGTGCCTGGGAACGTCGCTACGGTTTGATTGTTCCCACGCGCACCGACAGTGGGCATCGGTTGTATTCAATGACCGATATCGAGACAGTGCGCAGCATCCTGAGCTGGATCGAACGTGGGGTTGCGGTCAGCAAGGTCGGCAAGATCCTGGCCAGAACCAGCGCAGTTCAGGCGCTGTCCAATGCCAGTCCCGGTGAAGGCACCCAAAGCGAATATGCGCAATGGCAGACGCAACTCAAGACGACTGTCAGCGCGTTTGATGATCTGAAACTGGAATGGCTATACGGGCGGATTTTTTCCAGTTACCCACAGACCGTGGTGTTTCAGGACATCCTGATGCCTCTCTGGAAACAGTTATTGCAACAGCAGGATACGTTTGGTCAGACCAGCGAGTGGTTGTTCCTGGATGGCTTTTTACGTGCCCGGGTTGAGCAACGTTTACTGTTGCTACGTGGCTCGCAACCGCAACGGGTGCTGCTGACTGCCAAGGTCAGACAGTGTCGCGAACTTGAATTGCTGGTGGCTGCCTTGTTCATGGGAAGCATGGAGATCGGTGTCAGGGTGCTGACGGTGGGGCAGCCGTACGATGAGTTGACCCTGGTCTGCGAAAAGATCAAACCCCGGGCGCTGGTGCTGTTCTCCAGCCATGCGCCAGCTCCCTAGTTACCCAGACGCTTGAGTCGTCTGGCCATGACCCTCAATTGCCCGGTAATGCTGGCGGGTGAAGTGGCGGATCTGGCGCAGGAGAGTCTGGCGGGGTCGTCGATTGGCTGTCTGGGCAGTGATGGCCAGTTGATGCAGGAGCGCCTGCAGCGATTCCTCGCAGGTACGCTGGATCCTGAAGGAAAAGCCGTCAGACATGCAGCGCGGGATGGGTCAGACGATGCTGCTGAAGGATGAACTGACGCAGGCGTTCGGTCTCATCCTTGTCACTCTGGTTCAGGCGATAAGCGTAATAGCCATGCTCGGTTTCGCGTTCGAAAGTGCCACGCAAGGCAATGCGTTCATAACCCGAAGGGCTGAACCAGAGGGCGAATTGCTTCGGTGGTTTGGTTCGATTGCGAATTTCCAGCAATACCCCTTTGCACGACACTTCGTGGACCCACAACGTGCCGGGCTGACCCTTGGCGTTTTCCAGGGCAACCGGTTCCTCCAGCATCAAGCGCCATGGTCTGACCATGGGTCCGTCTTCATAAATGCTGGGAACACCGAGGCGTAAATGCAACGCATGAAACTCGTCTTCCACCAGGTGCAGCGGAAAAGTCATCTGCTGGTTTTCGAAGTGCGCCTGGATGGTGACTTGCTCATGGGCGGCCAGGCGCGTGAGTAGATCGCGGATCTGTGAGCCGCCGTTGACCAACAGGCTCGACGTCGCATCCCGCACATTGAGTTGCGGGTTGTGGTGCATGGTCTGGATGAAATCCAGCTCATCCTGGGTCAGGAGGGTGTCACGGTGCATGATCTGCTCGAAAGATATAATTACAAAGTCGTCGGTGATTGTAGTTAATGACAACTAATTCGACGAATTGTTTAAACCGTTCGTCGGCTTGAGCCGTGGACGGTAATAGAGAGGCAATCGCCGGTTTTTTGCCTCTGCTGTTAATATCCCGTTTTTTACTCAGCTTCAGGATCAGATTGATGAAAGTCGCCATCCTTTCCGGCTCGGTGTACGGCACGGCTGAAGAAGTCGCCCGGCATGCCGCAAACATTCTAAATGCCGCGGGTTTCGAAGCCTGGCATAACCCACGGGCAAGTCTGGCCGATGTTCTGGCATTCGGTCCCGAGGCGTTCCTGGCCGTGACCTCGACCACCGGCATGGGTGAGTTGCCGGACAACCTGCAGCCGCTGTATTCGATGATTCGTGATCAGCTGCCTGCGGCCTGGCGCGGTCTGCCTGGCGCAGTGATCGGTTTGGGCGATTCGAGCTACGGCGATACCTTTTGCGGCGGCGGTGAGCAGATGCGTGAACTGTTCGCCGAACTGGGCCTGCGTGAAGTCCAGCAAATGCTGCGTCTGGACGCCAGCGAAAGCGTCACCCCGCAAACTGACGCCGAGCCTTGGCTGGCGCAGTTCGCGAGCGCTCTGCGCGGTTGACCGGGCTGTTGAATCTGTTCGCAGCGCCATTGCTGGCGTCTGTAAATTGGATCCTGAGTTGAGCTGATCGATACCCGACTCAGGTCTGACTCGCTCGGCCAGTAAGCTGGCTGCCAATGCAACTACCGCAAGCCCGGAGGCTGACTAGACTGGTTGGACGTTAGCAAAATAATAAAAAAATAAAACTGCCGAGGTCATTGCCGTGAGCGTAGGGCCCATTCAATCGAAACCCGATCAACAAGACTCGGGATACAAACGCTAATGCCACTCGCCGAGATCCCTCTTTGCGTCTGGCGCAAACGCGGACAGAGCTTTGTGTTTCGTGGCCAGACCATTCGCTACTGGATGGCGGGGCAGGGTGAACCGCTGTTGCTGATTCATGGCTTCCCGACCGCCAGTTGGGATTGGCACTACCTCTGGCAGCCGCTGGCTCAGCGCTACCGGGTGATTGCCTGCGACATGCTCGGCTTTGGCGACTCGGCCAAACCGCAGGATCATGAGTACAGCCTGCTGGAACAAGCGGACCTGCAACAGGCGCTGCTGGAGCATTTGGGTATCGAGCAGCCGGTGCATGTGCTGGCCCATGATTATGGCGATAGCGTTGCCCAGGAACTGCTCGCCCGGCATTACGAAGCCAGTATCCATATTGCCAGTTGCGTGTTTCTCAACGGTGGCCTGTTTGCGGAAACCCATCGTCCGGTGCTGGTGCAGAAACTCTTGCTCAGCCCCTTGGGCTGGATGATCGGCCGGGCGTTCAGCCGTGACAGGCTGGTCAAGAGCTTCAGCCAGATCTTCGGTCCTCAGACCCGGCCCAGCGAAAGTGTGCTGGATGACTTCTGGAGCCTGATCGACAACAACCATGGGACGCGGATCCTGCACAAACTGATCGGCTACATCCCGGAGCGTCGGGTGCAGCGCGAGCGGTGGGTCAGCGCCATGCAGCGTGGTGCTGTGCCGCTGCGGGTCATTGATGGTGAGGTCGACCCGATCTCCGGTGCGCACATGGTCGTGCGCTACCGGGAATTGATCCCGGAACCGGACACCATCCTGCTGGCGCAGATCGGCCATTACCCCCAGACCGAAGCACCAACGCAGGTGCTCAAACATTATCTGGATTTTCGTGATCAGCTGGTTTCCCCTGCCCGGAAAATGGCCTGTTCCTGAAATAGCTTTGTAACGCAGACCCTGTGGCGAGGGGGCTTGCCCAAATGCCGGTCAGTTAAGGCGCAGAACCTGTGGGAGCGGGCTTGCCCGCGAAGAACGATGACGCGTAATACCTGAAAAGCCGCGGTGTTTTCTTCGCGGGCAAGCCCGCTCCCACAGGGTTTTTCGTTCAGCCACCAATCATCCCCCAGCCTTATCGCGCAGCATTCAGCCTGCGCCGTGTTTATTGTGACCGGCAAGCCTGTGCCTGACACTTGGCATATTGTCCATTGGCCTGCTGGAGTTCCGTATGAATGAGTCTGTGCGCTTCGAAGATAAAGTGGTGATCGTCACCGGCGCAGGCGGTGGCCTCGGGCGGGCTCACGCGCTAATGTTCGCCAGACATGGCGCGAAAGTGCTGGTCAACGATCTTGGTGGCTCGGCTCAGGGTGACGGTGCCAATGCTTGCGCAGCAGACCGTGTAGTGGCTGAGATTCGTGAAGCCGGCGGCACCGCGCAGGCCAACCATGACTCGGTGACCGACGGCGACAAAATCGTCCAGAACGCTCTGGATGCATTCGGCCGCGTTGACGTCGTCGTCAATAACGCGGGTATCCTGCGGGATAAAACCTTCCACAAAATGGACGACAGCGACTGGGACCTGGTTTACCGCGTTCATGTCGAAGGCGCCTACAAAGTCACCCGCGCCGCCTGGCCACATATGCGCGAGCAAAACTATGGCCGAGTCATCTTCACCGCCTCGACTTCAGGCATCTACGGTAACTTCGGCCAGTCCAACTATGGCATGGCCAAACTCGGCCTGTATGGATTGACCCGCACTTTGGCCATCGAAGGCCGCAAGAACAACATCCTGGTCAACGCCATCGCCCCAACCGGCGGTACGCGCATGACCGAAGGCCTGATGCCGGCGCAAGTTTTCGAACTACTCAAGCCGGAGCTGGTCAGCCCGCTGGTGGTGTACCTGGCCAGCGAAAACTGCCAGGAAACTTCGGGCTTGTTTGAAGTGGGCGGTGGCTGGATGGGTAAAGTCCGCTGGGAACGCAGCCTTGGCGCCGGGTTCGACCCCCGTGAAGGATTCGCCCCCGAAGACGTGGCTGCCCATTGGCAGCAGATCTGCGACTTCGAAGGTGCGGTGCATCCTAAGGACAACCTTGAAGCGTTGAAGGAAATGATGGCGAATTTGCAGAGGTATTCGCTTTAACGGATCTAGCAGGCAAAAAAAAGCCGCTGCATCAGCCGCGGCTAAAATAAGACGTTAGATCAAGGAGCAATAAATCTACGTCAGTGAATTCAGGGATGACGAATTGAAACAGGATTTTCAATCCGTCTGAAATCTGTCGATTCAGAAGTGGCGTCGTCACACTTCAACCGTTACTCTTTCTCGCTGTTTGCCGTGAAAGCCCAGCAAGAATAAGTACTTATCTCCCCATGAAAAATAGCGATTCAGGACATTGACTGTTACAGCTTCAGTAACAGTCACCGTTCAGACTTCACGCGTCCCCGTAGAAAGCGTGCACTGCCTCGCGCTATCCATCCCCCTGATAACCCCCCATCCAGCCCATGCATGCTTCGCTGCAAGTCCCGGCAGGCGCAGGCATTCATCCTTTAGAGGTACACCGCGAATACCTCCTTGGTGCGCTTATCGCCCCCGGTTGCCGGCAGTAGGGTGGGGCCTTCTGTCACTCACCGGGGAAGACGCATGACAAAAACAACAATGCGCGCCATCTTCAGGCCGCAGGCGCTGGCTGTCGCGGTTGCCTTGGGTTGCTGTGCCCAGGCGCAGGCTGTTTCATTCAATATCGGGGAAATCGAGGGTCAGTTCGACTCCTCGCTGTCGGTGGGTGCGAGCTGGGGGCTGCGCGATGCCGACAAGGACCTGGTCGGCATCGTCAATGGCGGTAGAGGGCAGGCGTCGACCGGTGACGATGGACGTTTGAATTTCAAAAAGGGCGAGACATTCTCGAAAATCTTCAAAGGCCTGCACGACCTCGAGCTGAAGTATGGCGACACCGGTGTGTTTGTCCGCGGCAAGTATTGGTATGACTTCGAGCTGCAGGACGAAGATCGCGAGTTCAAGCCGATCAGTAACCACAACCGTAAAGAAGGCGCCAAATCATCCGGTGCGCAAATTCTCGATGCCTTCGTGTACCACAACTATTCCATCGCCGATCTGCCTGGCACGGTGCGGGCCGGTAAACAGGTGGTCAGTTGGGGCGAAAGTACCTTCATCGGCAACTCGATCAACAGCATCAACCCGATCGACGTTTCCGCTTTCCGTCGTCCTGGCGCAGAGATCAAGGAAGGCCTGATTCCGGTCAACATGTTGTTCGCCTCTCAAGGCCTGACCGACAAACTGACCGTGGAAGGTTTTTACCAACTGGAGTGGGATCAGACCGTTGTCGATAACTGCGGCACTTTCTTCGGTAACGACGTCGTTGCGGACGGCTGCACCACCGGCTACACCGTCGGCAGTCCGGCAATCCGACCGCTACAACCGCTGGCGGCGGCTTTCGGTCAGGGCTTCGAGGTCGGTTCCGAGGGCGTTATCGTGCCCCGCGGTGGTGACCGTGATGCCCGCGATTCCGGACAATGGGGTACCGCGTTGCGCTGGCTGGGTGATGACACCGAGTATGGCCTGTACTTCATGAACTATCACAGCCGCACGCCGACGGTCGGCACCACCACTGCCGGGCTGTCGACACTGGCCAGCCTGCCGGCAATGATCAGTATCGCCAACCAACTGGCACCGGGCAGCGGCGCGGGACTGGCGCAAAGTGTGATGCTCGGGCGCGGTCAGTATTACCTCGAATACCCGGAAGACATTCGTCTGTATGGCGCCAGCTTCGCTACCACCTTGCCCACGGGCACTGCCTGGACTGGAGAAATCAGCTATCGCCCGAATGCGCCGGTACAGGTCAACTCCACCGATCTGACCCTGGCCATGCTCAACCCGATTGCCGGTGGTGCTGCGTCGCCGATCCAGACTAGGCCTGGGGCTGACAATACCGGTTACCGACGTAAAGAAATCACCCAGATGCAAAGCACCCTGACGCACTTCTTCGATCAGGTGCTGGGGGCTGATCGCCTGACCCTGGTCGGGGAAGCGGCGGTGGTGCACGTCGGTGGTCTGGAGTCCAGGAGCGAGCTGCGTTACGGCCGTGATTCGGTTTACGGGCAGTATGGTTTTCGCGGCGATACCGATGGTTTCGTCACGTCCACCTCCTGGGGGTATCGCGCCCGGGCAATCCTCGATTACAGCAACGTGATCGCCGGGATCAACCTCAAACCCAACCTGTCCTGGTCCCATGACGTCAGCGGCTATGGCCCCAACGGGCTGTTCAACGAAGGCGCCAAGGCCATCAGCCTCGGAGTCGATGCCGACTACCGCAACACCTACACCGCCAGCCTCAGTTACACCGACTTTTTCGGTGGTGACTACAACACCCTGACTGACCGTGACTTCGTCGCTTTGAGCTTCGGCGTGAACTTCTGATATGGCTGAGAAGGACAACAACATGCGCAAGATGATTCTGCAATGCGGTGCCCTGGCCTTGAGCCTGCTGGCTGCCAACGTGATCGCCGCGGTCTCGCCCGAGGAGGCCGCCAAACTGGGCACGACGCTGACGCCGCTGGGGGCCGAGAAGGCCGGCAACGCCGACGGCTCGATTCCCGCGTGGACCGGTGGTCTCCCGAAAAACGCCGGTGCGGTGGACAGCAAAGGCTTCCTCGCCGATCCGTTCGCCAATGAAAAACCGCTGTTTACCATCACCGCCGCCACAGTCGATAAATACAAGGACAAGCTCTCGGACGGGCAAGTGGCGATGTTCAAACGCTACCCCGAAACCTACCGGATTCCGGTGTATCCAACTCACCGTACCGTTGCATTGCCGGCCGACATCTATGAGTCGGCCAAGCGCAGCGCCCTCAACGTGACGCCGATCAACGACGGCAATGGTCTGGCCAACTTCACCGGCAACCGCTACTACGCCTTCCCGATTCCGAAGAATGGCGTCGAGGTGATCTGGAACCACGTCACCCGCTACCACGGCGGCAACCTGCGCCGCACCATCACCCAGGCCACGCCGCAGACCAATGGTGACTTCACCGTCATCCGGTTCAAGGACGAGGTCGCCGTGCCGTCACTGCTCAGCGACCTGAAACCTGGCAGCGACGATAACGTCCTCAACTACTTCAAGCAGGAGGTGACCGCGCCTGCGCGGTTGGCGGGCAACGTGCTGTTGGTCCATGAGACCCTCGATCAGGTCAAGGAACCGCGCAAGGCATGGATCTACAACGCCGGCCAACGTCGTGTACGGCGTGCTCCGCAGGTGGCCTATGACGGTGTGGGTAGCTCGTCCGACGGCCTGCGCACCACCGACAACTTCGACATGTTTTCCGGTGCACCGGATCGCTATGACTGGAAGCTGATCGGCAAGAAAGAAATGTACATCCCCTACAACAGCTACAAGCTCGACTCGCCGAATCTCAAATACACCGACGTGATCAAGGCCGGGCATATCAACCAGGACCTGACCCGCTACGAGTTGCATCGGGTCTGGGAAGTCGTCGCCACGGTCAAGCCGAACGAGCGGCACATCTATGCCAAGCGTCACATGTACATCGACGAAGACAGCTGGCAGGTGGCTCTGGCCGATCACTACGACGGTCGTGGCCAGCTCTGGCGGGTAGCCGAAGGGCATGCGCAGTTCTACTACGATAACCAGGTTCCGGCCTATACGGTCGAAGCCCTGTACGACATCATCGCCGGTCGCTACATCGCACTGGGGATGAAAAACGAAGAGAAGCGCAGCTTCGAATTCGGCATCACCGATGCCAAGGCAGGGGACTACACGCCTGCGGCCTTGCGGAGTACAGGGGTTAGGTAACGAATCCTACGAACTCCTACATAAAGGGTGACCATTTGGTCACCTTTTTTATGGGCACAAATCAACGCGCTGAATACTTCTTCAACAAGCTGTAGCGACAGGGCTAGGGTTGGCCTACAAAAATAAACATAAAAGGCACGCCGTAATGACTGCCATGACCCTGTGCCTGGATCGTCCTGGATTCCTGCCCCGCCTGTCGTCCCAGCACTTGTCACGCAACCGTTTGACGGCGCCGTTACTGGCCTCGCCAGCGCGGGTGAAGCTGCTCTGCGCCCCCGCCGGTAGCGGCAAGAGCGCCTTGCTGGCCGAGTGCCTGCTACAGGCGCCGCCTCACTGCCAGGTCTGGTGGCTGCCCTTGGCCGGCGCGGCGCAAAGTCCCGCTGATTTCTGCGCGGCACTGGCGCGGGCATTAGGTCTTGAGTCGATGGACGAGTCATCGCTGCTGGCTTACCTGACGCGTTTGCAAACGCCCACCTGGTTGTTCCTCGATGACTATTGTCGAGGCCCTGCGCCTGCGCTGGATATGCTGCTCGATCGCTTGTTGGCCGTCAGCAGCCCGGCCCTGACCTGGTGGCTGAGCGGTCGTCGACGGCCGCAATGCAACTGGCCGCGCTTGCTGCTCGACGATGAGTTGTACGAGTGCGATGGTCATGGTTTGCCGTTCGATCAAGGGGAGATCCAGCAACTGCTGCTGCGATTGCCGCAACCGCACTGTGCGCAAACGCCGCAGAGGATCTTGCGGTGCAGCGGCGGATGGTGCGCCGGGGTCCGCCTTGCGCTGCTCGACGGTGGTGACTGGACGGTCAATGAAGGCAAGCAGGGGCGTTCGGGCACCTTGCTCGATTATCTGGAGCACGAGCTGTTCAGCACCTTGGCGCCGGAGCTGTCGGAAGCCTGGCGGGTGCTGGCGCATTTGCCGCGATTTAATGCCCGGCTGTGCGAGCATTTGTTCGGCGCAGGCGAAGGCGCGCAGTGGTTACGCTCACTCCAGGAGCAAGGGTGTTTCATCGAGCCCTGGGAAGACTCGGCAGACTGGCTACAGGTATTCCCGCCGCTGGCGCAATTGATGCGTGAAGAAGAATGGCCGGCGGGGCGCTCCTGGCATCGTCGAGCGTGTCAGTGGTTCGCGACTCAGGAGGACTGGCAGGCAGCCTTCGAACAAGCCTTGTTGGCCGAGGAATACGAAGTCGCTGTCAGCCTGTTGCAGCACTTCAGCTTCGAGCATCTGTTCGAGCAGCAGAACGTGGTTCTGCTGTTGCGCCTGCATGAACAGCAAGGTGAAGAGCTGATGCTCGGCACCCCGCAACTGGTCGGTCTGATCACCGCCGCCTTGCTGTTCGCCGGACGCTTCGAGGAGGCCGCCATCTGCATCGATCAGATGGCGCGTTTCGCTCCGCAACCTTGCGCCACTCTGCAACGGCAGTTAGTGGCGCGTTGGCAGGCTCAGCAGGGATGGTTGTTGCACTTGCTCGGCAGAGTCGAGCCGGCACGCGCGCACTTTCTCGAGGCGCTGACCGAGCTTCCGGCAACGGCTTGGGCTGCGCGTTTGCTGTGCCTGTCCGGGCTGACGCAGCAGGCGCTGCTCAAGGGCGAACTGGATGGGGCTCAGGCGATCAATCGCGAAGCGCTGTGTCTGGCGCGTGCGCAAGGTTCGTTGCTGTTCGAGGGCTTGCTGGAACTGGATCACGCACAACTGCTGGAGCAACGTGGGGCGCTTCACCGGGCTGACAGCCTGTTGGGTAATGTCTATGAGCTGCTGTGCAAGCAATGCAATCGCGCTACACCCTTGCTGGGGCGGATTGCCTTGCGCCGCGGACGCCTGGCGTTGCGCCAGGGACAGGAGGTGCAAGCGGCGGAGTATTTTCAGTCGGGGCTCGAGGGGTGTTCGCGCAGCCAGGACAAGCTCGCCTTGTACGGTTTTCTCGGGCAGGCGCTGTTGGCGGCCAATCAATCTGACTATGCCCAGGCCTTTGTCCGTTTGCGTGATGCCGAGCGGTTGATGCAACAGCGGCATATCCCCGATACCGTCTACCGCGGCGTATTGCTGCAAATCAGCAGCCATTTCTGGTTGCAGCAAGGGCGACCGAAACTGGCCCACGAAGCCTTGAGCCGGGTGCTGTGTCATTACCGCGGGCCGCATGCACGGCAGGCGCCACCGGCGACTCTGGAGTTGATTCCACGAGTCGAATATCTGCTGATACTGGCCAACGTCTATCTGCATCAGGCGCAACAACCGCTACAGCAGCTCACGACCCTGGTAGAGACCGCTCAACGCCAGGGCATGCTCGGCCTTGAGGCTGAGTTGCAACTGGCGCGGGGCGAAGTGGCTCATCTGTGCGGTGATCCGAGATTGGCCAGGCAGTTCCTGGAAGAGGGGCTGAGTCTGATCCGGCGCTGCAATCTGCAACAAGCCTTGTGCGAGCTGCGCCTGCGTCAGCCGAACCTGCTGCGAGACCTGGGTCTGGACGTGCAGGATGTCGACGAGACGTGCGCGGCCAATGGCGAAAACCCTCTTAGCCAGCGTGAGTTGGAGGTCCTCAAGTTGATTGCTCTGGGGAGTTCCAATCAACAGATTGCCGAGCAACTATTCATCTCGTTGCACACGGTGAAAACCCATGCCCGGCGGATTCACAGCAAATTAGGGGTGGAACGCCGGACTCAGGCGGTGGCGAAAGCCAAGGCGTCAGGGTTAATGAACTGAGCCCAATCGCGCAGGCGTTCGCTGACCATTGGTTTTACGGTTGGTAACCCATCCGCCAACTCACCGCCCGGGTCGCGGCCAACAAACGTTGCGCCGCCGGACCATTCTCATCGGCATGAAACAGCGACGCTGGTCCAACCACCGTCAGCACCGCCGCGACCTTCCCGACTGCGTTGAACACCGGCGCGGATAACGCGTCCACCCCCGGCAGCAGCAAGCCATGCACATGGTGCAGGCCGCGTGTGCGAATCTGTTCGCACAGCGCCGCGTAAGCCGTTTCATCGGCCAGTAGATGACTATCGCTCGCCTTCAGTTCCTGCTCACGCAACTCGACGGTTTCGCGGTTCGGCAGGAAAGCGCCGAACACCAACCCGGTCGACGAACTGAGCAATGGCAGCACCGAACCCAACTGCGTCACGACGGTGACCGCGCGTACTGCCGGCTCGATATGCACCACAGTCGCGCCCTGGTTGCCCCATACCGCGAGGAAGCAGGTTTCGTTCAGCTCATCGCGCAACTCGGCCAATGGCAGGGCGGCGACTTTCAGCACGTCCATACTATTCAGAGCGGCCAAACCCACACGCAACGCTTCACGGCCGAGGCCGTAATGGTTGGTGGCGGTGTTCTGCTCGGCAAAGCCGCTGGCAATCAGCGCCTGCAAATAGCGATGGACCTTGCTCGCCGGCATCTGCACGTGTTCGGCCAGGCGCGACAAAGAAGTGGCCGGCGACAGTTCCGCCAGGGCCTTGAGGATGTCGGTACCGACCTCGGCCGAGCGGACTTTCTGTTTACCGTTGCTGGCGCTGGTGTCGCGCGGCTTTTCCATGGGTTAGTCATATCTGGAGATGAATGGGCGTCTTTATAGCTTGACGGTCAATACCAATCAAATTACGTTATGCGTAATTGAATTACGACAAAAATAATGCAGGCGTGCTGAGACTTCTTGATCGGAAGGTGCGGCCCTCTGCCCACTCCACTCAAGGAGGCTTCATGACCCTCGATTCTTCGACGCCAGCGCTGGCTTACCAGTCAGGCTTTGGCAACGAATTTTGCAGTGAAGCGCTGCCCGGCGCATTGCCCGTCGGCCAGAATTCCCCGCAAAAAGCCCCTTACGGTCTCTACACCGAACTGTTTTCCGGCACCGCATTCACCATGGTCCGCAGCGAAGCGCGGCGTACCTGGATGTACCGCATTCAGCCGTCGGCCAATCACCCGGCATTCGTCAAGCTGGATCGGCAACTGGCTGGCGGCCCATTGGGTGACGTCACGCCCAATCGACTGCGCTGGAACCCGTTGGACATTCCCTCTGAGCCGACCGATTTCATCGACGGTCTGGTGAGCATGGCGGCCAATTCGGCAGCGCAAAAGCCGGCCGGGATCAGCATCTATAACTACCGCGCAAATCGCTCGATGGAGCGGGTGTTCTTCAATGCCGACGGCGAGTTATTGGTGGTGCCCGAGCAGGGCCGTCTGCGGATTGCCACCGAACTGGGCGTGCTGGAGCTGGAACCGCTGGAAATCGCCGTGCTGCCTCGTGGGCTGAAATTTCGCGTCGAGTTGCTCGATGCCCAAGCGCGCGGCTACATCGCCGAGAACCATGGCGCGCCGCTGCGTTTGCCGGACCTGGGGCCGATCGGCAGCAATGGCCTGGCCAATCCGCGAGACTTCCTGACCCCGGTCGCCCATTACGAAGATCTCAAGCAGCCAACGACTCTGGTGCAGAAATTCCTTGGCGAACTCTGGGGCTGCGAGCTCGATCATTCGCCACTGAACGTGGTCGCCTGGCACGGTAACAATGTGCCGTACAAATATGACCTGCGGCGTTTCAACACCATCGGCACCGTCAGTTTCGACCATCCCGATCCGTCGATCTTCACCGTCCTCACGTCGCCGACCAGCGTCCACGGCCTGGCCAACCTCGATTTCGTGATCTTTCCGCCACGCTGGATGGTGGCCGAGAACACCTTCCGTCCACCCTGGTTCCATCGCAATTTGATGAACGAGTTCATGGGCCTGATCCAGGGCAGCTACGACGCCAAGGCCGAAGGCTTTCTGCCGGGCGGCGCGTCCCTGCACAGTTGCATGAGCGCCCACGGGCCGGACGGCGAAACCTGCACCAAAGCGATTGCCGCCGAGCTTGCACCGAGCAAGATCGACAACACCATGGCCTTCATGTTCGAGACCAGCCAGGTGTTGCGCCCGAGCCGCTTCGCCCTCGACTGCCCGCAGCTACAGAACGACTACGATGCTTGCTGGGCTGCATTGCCCGCTACTTTCAACCCGAACCGGAGATAACCCATGAATCAGCCAACCATCACTCGTAGCTGGGTTGTCTCCGCCAACGACCACGCCGACTTCCCGCTGCAAAACCTGCCGCTGGGTATCTTCAGCGTCAACGGTTCTGCACCGCGCAGTGGCGTAGCCATCGGTGAGCACATCTTCGATCTGGAAGCGGCGCTGGACGCCGGCCTGTTCGACGGCGCAGCACGTACGGCGGTCGAAGCCACCCGCGGCGGTCAGTTGAACGCATTTTTCGACCTGGGGCGTGGCGCTCGCGTCGCGTTGCGCGAACGTTTGCTGGAACTGTTCACCGAAGGCAGCACCCTGCGCGGCAAGATCGAAGCTCAGGGCGCGAAACTGCTGCCACTGGCTGCGAACTGCCACATGCACCTGCCAGCGAAGATCAACGACTACACCGACTTCTACGTCGGCATCGAGCACGCACAGAACGTCGGCAAGCTGTTCCGTCCCGATAATCCGCTGCTGCCGAACTACAAATACGTGCCGATCGGCTACCACGGCCGCGCCTCGACCATTCGCCCGTCCGGCACCGACGTGCGTCGACCAAAAGGCCAGACCCTGCCGGCCGGCCAGACCGAGCCGACTTTCGGCCCATGCGCGCGCCTGGACTATGAGCTGGAGCTGGGCATCTGGATCGGGCAGGGCAACGCCATGGGCGACTCGATCGCCATTGGCGACGCAGCCGAACACATCGCCGGTTTCTGCCTGCTCAACGACTGGTCGGCCCGGGATATTCAGGCGTGGGAATACCAGCCGCTGGGTCCGTTCCTGTCGAAAAGCTTCATCACCAGCATCTCGCCGTGGGTGGTGACCGCCGAAGCGCTGGAACCATTCCGCCGCGCCCAACCGGCTCGCCCGGAAGGTGATCCACAGCCGCTGCCGTACCTGTTCGACAAACGCGATCAGTCCTTAGGTGCGTTCGACATCGAACTGGAAGTGCTGTTGCTCACCGAAGCCATGCGCGAACAGAACCTGCCGGCCCATCGCCTGACCTTGAGCAACACCAGACACATGTACTGGACCGTGGCGCAGTTGGTTGCGCACCACAGCGTCAACGGCTGCCAGTTGCAGGCCGGCGATCTGTTCGGTTCGGGGACGTTGTCAGGGCCTGAAAACGGTCAGTTCGGCAGCCTGCTGGAAATCACCGAAGGCGGGAAAAAGCCGATCGAACTGGCCTCGGGCGAAGTGCGTAAATTTCTTGAAGACGGCGACGAAATCATCCTGCGTGCTCGCTGCAGCGCTGAGGGTTTTGCCTCCATCGGTTTCGGCGAATGCCGCGGCAAAATCCTGCCGGCACGTTAAGAGGGGCGCGCCATGGAACTCTATACCTACTACCGCTCGACCTCGTCCTATCGAGTACGCATCGCGCTGGCACTCAAGGGGCTGGATTACCAGGCGCTGCCGATCAACCTGATCGCCGCCCAGGGTGGCGAGCATCGGCAGCCGGCGTACCTGAGCGTCAACCCGCAGGGTCGCGTACCGGCCTTGCGCACCGATGAAGGCGACGTGTTGATCCAGTCACCGGCCATCATCGAGTACCTCGAGGAACGTTATCCACAGGTGCCGCTGCTGTCCAAAGACCTCGCTGCCCGCGCCCACGAGCGTGGGGTCGCGGCGTTGATCGGTTGCGACATCCATCCGCTGCACAACGTCAGTGTGCTCAACCTGCTGCGCGAATGGGGCCACGACGAGGTTCAGGTGGTGCAGTGGATCAGTCACTGGATCACCCAGGGACTGGCGACGGTCGAACACTTGATCGGCAACGAGGGCTACTGCTTTGGCAGTGAGCCGGGGTTGGCGGATGTCTACCTGATCCCGCAGCTGTATGCGGCCGAGCGCTTCAATATTTCCCTTGAGGCCTACCCACGGATTCGCCGGGTCGCCGCATTGGCGGCCCAGCATCCGGCGTTTCTCAAGGCCCATCCGGCACAGCAACCCGATACCCCTTAGCTCGAGCGGACACTGACGGCCTTTGTGGCGAGGGAGCTTGCTCCCGCTCGGCTGCGCAGCAGCCGTAGAACCTGCCAATGCGGTGTGCCTGACAAAATTGGGTTACTGATTTTAGGGCCGCTACGCGCCCCAGCGGGAGCAAGCTCCCTCGCCACAGGAGGCACTGCGATCTTTTCGCTTCAATGCACTACCGAATTAGGCGGCAAATGCCCCAGCCGCTCGGTCAATCGCAACCGCTGAATCGGATCGTCACTGAGCAGCAACGCATGCTCCAGATCGAAGCGTTCGGCGTTCGGGCAATCCAGGCGTTGGTAGAGGCTGGCGCGGGCCAGGTAATCGGCAGCGGTGGAGTTGCCGATTTCCAGCACACGCTCGGCGTCGATCAGTGCGCCGAGGCTGTCGTCGTTGGCCAGGTGCAGCTGTCGCAGGTTGCGCGACAGGCGCTGCAGCATCTGGATCGGTTCGGCGCTGACCAGATGTTCTGCGCTGAGCTTGATGTTCGGGCCGTATTGGCGTTGCAGCAGTTCGCGGCAGTCATTGGGGTACAAGCGCCGTCCACCGCACGGATCGAGCAGATAGTCGGCGCCGGGCACGCGCAGCAGGAAATGCCCCGGGAAGTTGACGCCGACCATGGGGATCTCCAGGCACCTGGCCAGTTCCAGAGCAATCAACCCCAGCGCCAGCGGTTGTCCGCGTTTGCGCTCCAGTACTTTATCGAGCAACGCCGCCTGAGGGCGCAGCGGGGTGGAGTCATCCTGCGCAAAGTGCAGGTCATTCATCCGGCGCAACAAGGGTTGCCCGAGTTCACTCACCGGCAACATCGGCAACCCCGAGCTGACTCGTAGCAGCAGTTCCTTGAAGTTGTGCAACACCACCTCTGGCGCTACCGTCGGATCGTGCTCGGCAGCGATCCACAGCGCCGCTTCGAAGAGCGCCGGTGGAGAGCGTTGCAGGCAGTCGAAAAAAGCTTGGCGGGGGGTCATCAAAATCTCCGGTGAATGCCTCGTTTTAGCCCCGTCGCCGGCTTTCGTCCAGTACTGTACACAGGGTGTTGCGGGTTATGTCTTAAAGCCTGCAAAGCGGCTCGGCTTATTCCCGTGCGCTTCAGCAATCTTTCGCGGGAAGCCTATACTGGCGCTATAAGCTTGATTCGGGAGCCCGATGATGTTCGCTCTCATGCAAAGCACTCGCCTTGAATCGTTGCACCTCAGCGTCGACTCTGCGACCGGGTTGAAGGCGGTGATTGCCATCCATTGCAGCCGTCTGGGGCCAGCCCTCGGTGGTTGTCGTTACCTTGCCTACCCCGACGACCAAAGTGCCGTGGAAGATGCCGTGCGCCTGGCCCAGGGGATGAGTTACAAGGCCGCATTGGCCGGTCTGGCCCAAGGCGGCGGTGTAGCCGTGATCATTCGTCCGGCCCATGTCGAAAGCCGCGCCGCCTTGTTCGAGTCCTTCGGTCGCTGCATCGAACAGCTCGACGGTCGCTACATCACCGCCATCGACAGCGGCACTTCGGTCGCCGACATGGATTGCATCGCCCAACAAACCCAGCATGTCACCAGCACCACCGCGGCGGGCGACCCTTCGCCGCATACCGCCATGGGTGTCTTCGCCGGAATTCGCACCACCGCCATGGCCCGTTTGGGCAGCGATAACCTCGAAGGCTTGCGGATTGCCGTTCAAGGCCTGGGCAATGTCGGCTTCGCCCTCGCCGAGCAGTTGCACGCGGCGGGCGCCGAACTGCTGGTCAGCGACATCGACCAAGGCAAAGTGCAGTTGGCCATGGAGCAACTCGGTGCCCATCCGATTGCCCATGACGCGTTGCTCAGCACCCCGTGCGACATCCTCGCGCCTTGTGGTCTGGGCGGTGTGCTCAACCGTCATAGCGTCGCCCAATTGCGTTGCGCGGCAGTGGCAGGTTCAGCCGCCAGCCAACTGACCAATCTGGAAGTCGCCGATCAACTGGAGAATCGCGGAATCCTGTATGCGCCGGACTATGTGATCAATTCCGGCGGGCTGATTTATGTCGCGTTGAAACATCGCGGCGAAGAGCTGACGACCATTACCGCCCATCTTTCGAAAATCGGAATGCGGCTGACCGAAGTCTTTGCTCATGCCCAAGCCGAAAAGCGCTCCCCTGCGAGGGTGGCGGACGATTTGGCGGAACGTTTGCTGTACCGATAGGAGCAAAGGCCCCACCCCCGGCCGATCTGCTCGAAAGGCCCGCGCCACAAGCGCGGGACTCAACGGCATCACGCTTACCCGGCGTGGAAGGAGCTGTGCCATGCCCCAAAAGGTCAACCTTCCCTATACCCGTTACGTCTCCCCTGAAGGCCAATTGCTCGGAGAACTTCCTGCCTGGGCGGATGATTTCAATCTGCTGACGCGCCTCTACCGGCAGATGGTCCTGACCCGCCTGTTCGATCAGAAAGCCGTCGCCCTGCAACGCACCGGACGCATTGGCACCTACGCGCCGACCCTGGGCCAGGAGGCGATCGGCGTGGCGATCGGCAGCCTGATGCACCCTGAAGATGTGCTAGTGCCCTATTACCGCGACACCGCCGTGCAATTGATGCGCGGTGTGCGCATGGAAGAAATCCTTCTGTATTGGGGCGGCGACGAGCGTGGCAGCGACTTTGCCGAACCTGCGGTGGCTCAGGACTTTCCGATCTGCGTGCCGATTGCGACTCAGGCGTTGCATGCCTGCGGCGTTGCCAGTGCGTTCAGGATTCGCGGCGAACACCGGGTGGTGGTGACCACCTGCGGCGATGGTGCCACCAGCAAAGGCGATTTCCTCGAAGCCCTGAACGTGGCGGGAGCGTGGCAGTTGCCGGTGGTGTTCGTGATCAACAACAACCAATGGGCGATCTCGGTACCGCGGCGGATTCAGTGCGGTGCGCCGACCCTGGCGCAAAAGGCGATCGGCGCTGGCTTTCACGGCGAGCAGGTTGACGGCAATGACATGCTCGCGGTGTATGAGCGCATGCAAATCGCCCTCGAACGGGCCCGCCACGGCAAAGGCCCGGTGCTGCTGGAATGTGTGAGTTATCGCCTCGGCGACCACACCACTGCGGACGACGCCACGCGTTACCGTCCGGCCGAAGAGGTCAAGCAAGCCTGGCTGGAAGAGCCGATCAAACGCCTGCAAACCTTCATGGCCGGGCAGGGCGTCTGGGATGAGGGGCGCGAGCAGGCGCTGATCGCCGAATGCCAGGGACTGGTGCAGCGCGCTGTGGATAAGTTCGACGCAGCCGGCAATCAGCCACCCGAAGCGATAATGGACTACGTCTATGCACAGTGGCCGGCGGCTTTGGCTGAACAGCGCGAATGGCTACTCGAGCGGGCCGCGCGCCGCGCGGGAGGTTCGGCTCATGAGTAATGGAAAAGTCAGCCTCCTGGAAGCGGTGAATCTGGCGATGCACCGGGCCATGAGCGAAGACGAAAACGTCATCGTCCTCGGCGAAGACGTCGGCGTGAACGGTGGGGTATTTCGCGCCACTCAAGGATTACGGGACAGCTTCGGCTTCAAGCGGGTGATCGACTCGCCGCTGGCTGAAACCATGCTCGGTGGACTGGTGGTGGGCATGGCTGCCCAGGGCTTGAAACCGATAGTGGAAATTCAGTTCATGGGGTTCATCTACGCCACCATGGAACATCTGGTGTCCCACGCCAGCCGCATGCGCAACCGCACGCGGGGGCGGATTACCTGCCCGATGGTGCTGCGTTCACCGATGGGCGCCGGGATTCGTGCGCCGGAGCATCACAGCGAAAGTACCGAGGCTTTATTGGCGCATATTCCGGGCTTGCGAGTGGTGATTCCCTCGTCGCCCGCCAGAGCCTACGGCCTGTTGCTGGCGGCCATCGACGATCCCGATCCGGTGGTGTTTCTTGAACCGACCCGGCTCTACCGAATGAACCCGCAACCGCTGGTCGACGATGGCAAACGCCTGCCGCTCGACACTTGCTTCACCCTGCGCGAAGGCAGCGACATCACCTTGATCAGCTGGGGCGCCAGCGTCATGGAAACCCTGCAGGCCGCCACCGCGCTGGCCGAGCAGGGCGTTTCGGCGGAAGTGATCGATGTCGCCTGCGTCAAACCTCTGGATCTCGACACCCTGGAGGCTTCGGTGCGCAAAACCGGTCGCTGCGTGATCATCCATGAAGCGCCGCGCTCCTGTGGCGTCGGCGCGGAAATCGCTGCAAGCCTCTACGAACGGGCCTTGCTGGAACTACATGCGCCGATCCAGCGCGTCACCGCGCCGGACATCCCGCCGCCGCTGTATCGACTTGAACAGCTGTATATCCCCAACGTTGAAGACATCCTTCACGCCTGCGATACCGCGCTGCTGCACCACTTCTAAAGAGGCGCCTGAGCCCGAGGAGGGAGCAATGAAATATTTCAAACTGCCCGATCTTGGCGAAGGTTTGCAGGAGGCGGAGATCGTCGAGTGGCACGTCAAGGTCGGCGATACGGTGAAGGCCGATCAACTGCTGGTCTCGGTGGAAACCGCCAAGGCGCTGGTGGATATTCCTGCGCCCTATGACGGCGTGGTGGCAAAAATCTACGGCGGTGAAGGCGACATTTTGCATGTTGGCGAACCCTTGCTTGGCTATGAAGGCGAAGCGGATGCGGGCACCGTCGTCGGGCGTCTCGAAGGCGGCGGTAACAGCCAGGACGATCAATTTTTCGTCGGCGCCGCGCCCTCGACCCGTGAACACATGGCGACTCGCGCCACCCCGGCGGTACGGCAATTGGCGCGGCAACTGGGCGTCGACTTGAGTGCTTTAAGCGGTTCCGGCACTGCTGGGGCGATTACTCGCAGTGATGTTGAAAGCGCGTCCCAGACCGAGCGCGACAAATTCGGCGGCGAGAAACTACGCGGCGTGCGTCGCAGCATGGCACTGAACATGGCCAGGTCCCACGCCGAAGTGGTGCCGGTGACGATCTTCGGTGATGCCGATCTGCATCGCTGGGGCCAGGCCCGGGATCCGTTGATTCGCCTGGCCAAAGCCATGGCCGCCGCCTGTGCCGTGGAGCCGGTGCTGAACAGCGCGTTCGACGGCAAGTCGTTATCGATCAAACAACACCGGACACTCGACCTGGGGATTGCCGTGGACACGCCGGACGGCTTGTTCGTGCCGGTCCTGCGCGATGTGGGCAATCGTGCATCGGCAGACCTGAAAGAAGGCGTGAGTCGATTGCGAGCCGACGTGCAGGCCCGTTTGATCCCGCCCAAGGAGATGATGGGCGCGACCCTGACGCTGTCCAATTTCGGCACCTTGTTCGGGCGTTACGCCAACCCGGTGGTGGTGCCGCCGCAAGTGGCGATTCTTGCTGCCGGAGCCATTCGCGAAGAGCCGGTCGCCATGAACGGCAAGGTTGTCGTGCACCCGATCCTGCCGCTGTCCCTGACCTTCGATCACCGGGCGGTGACCGGCGGTGAGGCGGCGCGGTTTTTCAAGGCGTTGGTCGAGGCGTTGGAGCAACCTGAGGATTAGACCTTTCTTGAAGGCATGAAAAAGGCCCTGAGCCATTTGACTCAGGGCCTATTCAATTCGGGCGTTGCTTACTTGGCGGGCTTGGCGGCTTTCGCGGGCTTGACGGGCTCCGCTGCTTCAGTCGCTTCAACTGGTTCAGCTACTTCGACTACTTCTGCCGGCACGTTGAGCAACTCGGACAGTGCGTCCGGTTGGCTCTTGAATGCCTTGGCGAACACATCGCGGTTTTTCGCCATGTAGATCCCGGCTTCTTCCACCTGCTGCTCGGTCAGCGACGGAACCGCTTTTTGCAACACTTCAGCCAGCAATTCAGCCAGTTCAAGCATTTTGTCATGACGGTCAGCTTCGGCTTTATCCATGAACAAACGCTCCAGATCTCGGCTGCTGCGGTATACCACTTCGACGGCCATTCACCACCTCACATGCCTTCACGAAAAATTGTCTTTTGCGACTACTGTATTTTTATACAGCTAAAAGCATAAGCGAATCCCTGCGCTTTGGGTAGTGGCTTTTCAATGTAGCTGTGTTTTTGGGTTTGTCAGGTAGACCTGGTCGCCTGATTCGCGGGCAAGCCCGCTCCCACAGGGTGCACGATGCTTTTGTGGGAAGGGCCGGGCGACGTTCGCTTGCCCGCGAAGGCGTCGGTACAGACATCGCAGAAAGTGCCTCATGCCATGCCGCCATCATCTCACCTCTCAATCCCTGGCCTTTTTTCTGCATGCAGAGAAACCGTAACGTCAAACCCGCATGATCCGGTCGAACCGACCTAAGGAAGTACCATCGTGAAAATCAATTGGGCCGAGAACCTTCGCCAGAACGTTCATCAGGTGGCCGAGTCGCTGGGCAATCTGTTCGTCGAGACGTTCCATTACCTGGCGCTGTTCGCCATTGGTGCGGTGACAGCCTGGGCGGCGATTATGGAATTTCTGCAGATGATCGAAGAGGGTCATATCAAGATCGATGACATTCTGCTGCTGTTCATCTACCTCGAGCTGGGGGCGATGGTCGGGATTTACTTCAAGACCAACCATATGCCCGTGCGCTTCCTGATCTATGTGGCGATCACCGCACTCACGCGATTGCTGATCTCGAACGTCTCGCATCACAATCCGCCAGACGTGGGGATCATTTACCTGTGCGGTGGGATTCTGCTGCTGGCGTTCGCGATTCTGGTGGTGCGTTATGCCTCGTCGCAGTTCCCTTCAGTGAAGATCGAACACCCGCAACGCAAGGTCGGTGCGGGCTCCAGTGAGCATCCGGAAGTCGAGAAGGGCGAACTTTAAATCCCTGCCGCACGCAAGGAGTGGCCGGCCGGCCAGCCCTTGCGTGGTGGCGCCATCAGTTTGAGGTTATCGCCATCGGTCATGGCTTCGAGAATCGCCAGGGCGCTATGGCCCTGTTCGATGGCGATGCCGAACTGAATGCTTTGCACCAGCCGTTTCAGGCGCTGCGGATCATCACGTTGTTCGGCGCTGATCATGCGTTTGGCCACCACACGGCCGGCGTTGGAAAGGGTCAGCATGATGCTGCCGTCGAGCCCTTGAATGCTCAGGTTGACCTGATACTGCGGGGCAAAAGCATCGGTAATGATCTGAAAGGGGTTGTCCATAATGCGTCACCGCCTGATTGGATCGTGCAGTCATTGACCGGCCATGATCGGGATTAGTTCGTATTTCCGGACCATCGGCAGGCCGTTCGCTGAGGTTTCACAAGTCCATTTTTCCTCATGACTGACAAAGCAAAGGGCATGCCGGGAAAATGGTCAGGCAATGAAGCGGCGGTAAACCGCTCATAAAAAGGCGGGCTCACAGGCACGCTTTTCAATTCGGTGCCCGCTTCAGGGCATGAGCAAGAAGATGATCGCCGAAAACGCCACCAAACCGGTCACGAATCCATTCGACAATTGCCTGAAATTGCCCTTGGCGTCGTACATGTCTACGTGCGCTTGGCAAAGGAGTGGCGCTTGGCCACCCTCACCTGAGCTTCCACCACCCACACGCGATGTTGCTCATAGCGCTGAACATCGGCCTGAGGCGATACGGCCAATGGCTACACACAGTCGTTCGGCATGATCTAAGCTCCACAAGGTATGGCTTTTCGAGCAGGGGGGTTCAATGCGAAGCACACCTGAAAACAGTCTGCAGAATGCGTTGAAAGCCTGTAGAGACAGCTTTGTTTCTGTGGGTTTTTTCAGCTTTTTCATCAACGCGCTAATGCTCGTTCCTACCTTCTATATGCTTCAGGTGTATGGGCGAGTGTTGGCCAGCGGAAGTCTAACGACCCTGGCAATGCTGACGCTGATCATGACCGGGCTGGTGGTCACGCTCGGCTCCCTGGAGTGGGTTCGTTCGCGCATCATGGTTCGGGTCAGTACCCGGCTGGATGTGTTGCTGAGTCGCCAGGTCTATAAGGCCAGTTTCAAACGGGCTCTGGACAGTGGCGGCATGGATGCCTCGGCCCAGTCGCTCAACGACTTGACGGGCTTGAGACAGTTTCTCTCCGGTAATGGATTGTTCGCCTTTTTCGATGCGCCCTGGTTGCCTATCTATATCGCTGTGATGTTCATGTTTCATCCCTGGTTTGGCTGGGTAGCGACGGGCAGTGCTCTATTGTTGTTATTGCTCGCATTTATCAATGAGAAGCTGACGGGACCCGCACTGGCCCAGGCCAACAAGGAGCATATCGGCGCGACGCTCTACACCACGAAAAATCTGCGCAACGCTGAAGTCATCGAGTCCATGGGCATGCTTGAAACCCTTATGGACCGTTGGGGGCGTCGTCAAAGAAACGTCCTGTTGCTGCAGGCCCAGGCGAGCGATAGAGGTGCCATCGTCAGCACGCTTTCCAGGACCTTCCGGATTCTGGTGCAGTCACTGATCCTTGGTCTGGGGGCGTACCTGGCCGTAGACCAGCAGGTGGGGGCAGGCTTGGTGTTTGCCGGGTCCATTCTGCTAGGGCGCGCATTGGCCCCCATCGATCTGATCATCGGCAGCTGGAGGGGCTTTATTGCGGCCCGCTCGCAGTACCGCCGTCTCAACGACATTCTCGACAAACAACAGGCTCAGCCCGAGCGTATGTCATTGCCTGCGCCTCACGGGCACGTGCAGGTGGAGAATTTAATAGTCGCGGCACCTGGCTCGAAAACCCCGATCATCAACAACATAAGTTTCAGCGCACCTGCCGGCTGCGTTGTCGGAATCATCGGTCCAAGTGCCGCGGGCAAGTCCACCCTGGCCAGGGCACTGATGGGGGTATGGGCGCCGCAGCATGGCGTGGTCCGGCTCGATGGCGCGGACATCAGCGCGTGGGACAAACATGAACTTGGGCCGTATATAGGTTACTTGCCCCAGGACATTGAACTATTCGAAGGCAGCATCAGCGAGAACATTGCCCGCTTCACCGAGGTCGATTCCGAGAAAGTCATTCTGGCGGCCAGGACTGCTGGCGTTCACGAAATGATTCTGCTGTTTCCCGATGGCTATGACACCGTCATTGGCAGCGATGGCGTCATGCTTTCGGGGGGGCAGCGCCAACGCATAGGCCTGGCCCGTGCCCTGTATGGCAACCCGCGGCTGATTATCCTCGACGAGCCCAATTCCAATCTCGACGAAGTCGGTGATCGCGCCCTGGCTGCGGCCATCCGGCAGCTCAAGCTGACAGGTGCAACCCTTTTTGTGATTACTCACCGAACCAACATCGTGTCCCAACTTGACCGGCTCATGGTGATGAACGGTGGCGCTATCAGTCTCTATGGGCCACGCGAGCATGTGCTGGCCGAACTCAACGCGCAGCACCAGCAGGCACAAAAGCACGCCATGCCAGCAGGCGCCAGCATGGCTTCGGTCAATACCAGAAAGGGCGATGCCGATGAACCCTATGATGCCCAGTCGTCAAATTGATAGCTTCGCCGACCTGGCGGTATCCGATCGAAAAATACGTCGCCTGGGTTTTGGCATTGTACTGGTGATCTTCGGTGTATTCGGCACCTGGGCGGCGATCGCACCGCTCGAGGGTGCTGCTTACGCGCCAGGGGTGGTCACCGTGCAGACTTACCGAAAAACGGTACAACACCTGGAAGGTGGCATCGTCAAAGAGGTGTTGGTCCATGACGGTGACATCGTCAAGCGTGATGCTCCGCTGATCATTCTTGATGATGCCCAGTTGCGCTTCGAATACGAGATGACCCGAGGCCAACTGGTCGCGACCCAAGCCATGGAGGCAAGACTCAGAGCCGAGCGCGACACACAGTCGGCGATCAGCTTTGGGGAGATAGCCGATCCCGCCAGTCTGCGAGGTGCCGAAGCACGCCAGGGCGAGACCCAGGTATTCAACGCGCAACGGGGATCACGTCTGGGCCAGATAGCGGTGCTGCAGGAGCGCATTGGTCAGTTGAATCAACAGATCAAGGGATTGGAGGCGATAATCGGCGCCAAGCGCCATCTGGAGAAATCCTACAGCGGTGAAATCGATGAATTGACCGACCTGCTGTCGCAAGGGTTCGTTGACAAACAACGTCTGCTCGAGCAGGAACGCAAGCTTGGGATGCTCAGGTCCGAAGTGGCCGATCACCGATCCACGATTAACACAACTCGTCTGCAGATCAACGAAACACAGCTGCAGATTCTCCAAATCGATAAAGATTTCAATGCCGATGTCGTCAAACAGCTGGCCGAGGTTCAGACCAGGATGTACGACCTGCAAGAGAAAACTTCAGCCCTGGAAGACCGACTCGGTCGTATCGTCATCCGTGCACCCGACGCGGGTATGGTGATTGGCATGACGGTGCATACGATTGGTGGAGTCGTGAGCCCGGCGACGCCGCTGCTGGACATTGTTCCCTCGGTTTCCGAACTGGTCATAGAGGCCCAGGTAGCACCAGTCGATATTGATCGTATCGCCATCGGCAAACGCGCCGATATCCGTTTCGGCGCGTTCAACAGCTCGACCACTCCGGTGATCGAAGGCGAGGTCAGCAGCGTATCGGCTGACCGGCTGACCAACGAAAAGACCGGGACGGCCTATTACCTGGCGCGGGTCCGGGTAACCGAAGCCGGTGTGCGTACCTTGGGTGAGCGCACGTTATTGCCGGGGATGCCAGCGGACGTATTGATCATCACCGGGGAACGCACGCTGTTGCAGTACTTGATGCAGCCGGCCCGCGATGCCATCTCTCAATCGATGATCGAGGAATAACCATGCGAGCGTCGGCAGTTCTGCTGGGCGGTGCATTCCTGCTTGCAGCGGGTGCCGCCTTGGCGCAAACCACTGTAGCAACGCCGACCGGGGTCAGTGCCTCGACGTTTTCCACCGACCTCATGCAGTTGTATCGCGAGGCCCGGCTGGAAGATCCGCGGGTATTGGCCTCCTATGCGCAAGCGCAGGCGGGCCAGGAACATCAGCGCGAGGCCATGGGTTCACTGTTGCCGCAAGTCTCGCTCAATGCAGGGACGAATCGGATTCATCAGGAGAATGACCTGGTGCAGCGCAGTTACGATAGCGAAAACTACAGCCTGGTGCTGCGTCAGTACCTCTACAACAAGGCCGCGTGGGAGAACTACCAAAAATTCAAAAGCCTGGCCAAGCAGTCCGAATCGGACGCGCTGGAAGCCCAGACAGAGGCCACAATGGAGTTGGCGCGGCGGTACTTCACCGCGTTGGCGACCGAGGATGAACTGGAGTTGGTGAAGGCGGAGCGTCGAACCACGCAAAAGAGTCTGGACCGAGTCAATGCGTTGTACGAAAAGCAGCTGGCAATGATTACTGATCAGCTCGACCTCAAGGCCCGGGTAGATTTGCTGGCGGCACAGGAACTGGATGCCCGCAACCAGGCCAGTATCAGTCGCGAGGCACTGGCGGAGATCGTCGGCCGGCCGGTCAAGGAGAAGCTCAACCGGATTCGCGATGATGTGCAACTACGGGCTTCGGCGCAGAGTCTGGAAACCTGGGTCCGCGAGGGTATAGCGCTAAACCCGGCGCTCAAGGCCAACGAGAGCGGTGTCGAAGCAGCGGGCGCTGCGTTGCGCAGCGGCAAGGGCGGGCACTATCCGACCCTGAGTCTTACTCTGAGCGCGCAGCAGACCAACGAGGGCTACAACAATGCCCTGCAGCCGCGCACCGACAGTTATGTCGCCGGTATTGGCGTTCAGGTGCCGCTGTACAGCGGCGGCTCGACCTCGGCGCGGGTCCGTGGGCTCTACCAGGATCAGATTACCGCCGAGCAGGAACTGGAAGCGATCCGGCGCCGGGTGGTCAAGGAGATCACCAGCGCTTACCTGACCGCCAATTCGAGCGCAGAGAAGATCGGTGCGAGCCGCAATGCCCTGGCCTCGGCACAGCTGTCCAGAGTGGCGGCAGAGAAAGCGCTCAGTTACGGAATGGTCAATGCCGTCGATGTACTGAACAGCGTACGCAACGAATTCCGGGCTCGTCGTGATCTGCTCAAGACGCAATACGAGTTCGTCACCAATGTCCTCACGCTCAATCGCTGGGCGGGAAAGCCGCCTGCCGAGAGTGTCGAAAGCGTTAATGCCTGGTTGAGCCCCGGCAGCTCCAGCCAAAACCTCACATCCCCCTGATCCTGCAGGCAATACCGACTTTATCCCCGTCCCGACTGGACGCTGCCGGTTGGTTTTTCGATGCATGTCCCACTCACCATGTCCCAGCACACGAATCCATGACTTTGCCGGACGCCTATGCGCTGGCGCGGGCGCCAGTTGCTATTTCTACCAGCAGGACGGGGCGGCCAGTGCTATTCGCTGATTTCGCCAAGGTCTGGCTCGTGGGTGGCTCTGCGAAGAAGGTTTCGCCGGCAAATTGACGCCAGCATTACTGCTGTACTTGTTTGCACACCATTCGTCGGTTAATTGACGATTTTGATCGGGTCAGGCCTTGGCCGCTGGTCGCCCGCGGCGAGCCTAAGACCTTGATTTCTTAGGGTGATAGCACCCCTTGGGAACATCGACCGGGCTACCCGTATGGGGCTTGAGTCGACGACTGGCGGATGGGCGGGCTGGCAGTGCGCTGGGCTGGCCTAGACTCAGTTCAGCGGCTCTAGGGAGCACATCATCATGCGCAAGCTGTTGATGATTATTCCTATTTATGTTGTATCGATTGCTTTACCCGGCTTTTGGGAACGTCCGCAACCCCTGCCGGTCAACTGGTGGAAGTGTCCCCAGGGCCGAATACCCGGGCGGGCACCGTCAAGGCCTATCGACGCTCGCATCTGTCCTTCAATCGCGAAGGCCAGGTAAGCGAGCTGCTCATCAAGGAGGGTCAGCGGGCGGAGGCCATCGTTCATTTTTCAAGGGAGTCAGGAAGGTAATGACGACCCAAATAAAACCAATACGCAAACCAATACGCGTGATGCTGATCGATTGTCGTCCCCTCGTTCTCATGGGCCTTCACGACTTGATCAATGCCAGAAAGCCTCAGATGGAAGTGAGCGGCCAGGCCACCACCTATACCAATGCGCTGGATCTTGCCGATCAGTTGCGTCCCGATGTCATTTTTTTCAGTTTCTTTCCGGATGCACTGAACCCGCTGGAGGTCGTCGCGGAACTCACCCGCAGCGCCGAAATGAAAGTGCTGGTGCTCAAGGGCCTGTACGAAGCCGTCCCCGTTGCCCAGGCGATAGAGGCGGGCGCACGCGGCATCGTGCTGGCGGAAGACCCGACGGAGTCGATCATCCGGGCCATCATCAAGGTCCACCATCGCGACGTCGGACTGGATAGAGCCTGGGCTGGTGGGCTTTCCGGCTATTCCGCGATCGGGCATATAACCTTGAAATGCAATTCGGAGCAGGCGAAACAGGCCCGGCTAACGCTGCGCGAGAGGGAACTGATTCGCGCCATCGTGGGGGATCCGTCCGCCAAATACATCAGCATCGCCGGGCGCCTGGGCATCAGCGAGCACACCGTGCACAACCACCTCAGCAACATCTATCAAAAGCTTAATCTCATCAACCGCATCGACTTGCTGATGTACGCGCTGAAGCACGGGCTCACCAACAACGAACAACCGCCCGAGTCCACTTGGGTGGAACTGGATTGAATTTCACGTGCGGATCTCATATTAGAACTGCAAAAACAATGCGAGGGTGGTTTGCACCACCCTCGCATTCTTTTAGGCGCGCGCTGCCTCAGACGCCGCCAAACACAATGTCGCTACTCAGAAGATCGACCCCGACCAAGGTGATGGTCGTTACTTGTCCGCCCGTTTCGGCAACCGTCACGATGCTGTCTGCGCCAGTGTTGTCGATCTGGACAATGGCGCTCTGGTCGCCGTTGAGCACCAGGGCGTCTCGCAGGTTTGCGTTCACGTCGAAGCCGGTGACCTGATACAGGTTCTCATCGACTGACAAGTCGATGTTGAAGGCATCACGTTCACCGCCCGTGCCCACCAGCGTGAAGTCGAAGAGGGCGTTGTCCAAGTCGTTGGCGAACAGGTTGGCGTCAAACGTACTTGTCGCCGAGTCCCCATCCTTGTCCGTCAGCGTCGCGTTGAACGTCAGCTGGACATCGCTGGCCAGGCTTTCGCTCTCCTGAATGAACTGGATCGTCGGGATCTTGATCTCGCCTCGGGCCATTGTGAGCTGAACAGCGTCGATCAGATTCGTGCCATCGCTCTCAATGAGGAAGGACACCTGTCCGCCGGCCTCCGGAGTCAGGGTGTTCACCTCGATGAGGTTCGAGAATGTGCCATCCTCGTAGTAGGCCCTGTAGTACAGGTCCTCGGTCGCCGTGTTGTAACCCCCCACGGAGTTGTCGATAAAGACCCTCATGGCCGTCAGCAGGCTCTCCGGATTGATGACGAAACTTTCGTCGTCAGCGCCGATTGCCGCCAGGTTGTCTCCCTGGAACAGGTTATTGGCGACGCCGATGCCGGCCGTGCTGACGTTCATGGCCGCCGGGTCGATGTACGAGGGCAGGGGGTTGGTCTGTAGCGTGGCTTCGGTGGGGTCGGGTGCTCCGAGCCCGATGCCGGTCAGGATGTCCGCAGTCGACGCAAGCGCCTTCGCGGAAAAGAACACAACCTCCTCAGATGGCGAAGGAATAGTCGGCGGATCCTGCTCCGGAATTAACAATGTACGCACTGGGTCCGGGCCGCCGGCAGCGAGCGCGCCGTCGGCACTGCTGAGCACGATCTCCGAACTGAAGCCTTGCACCAGATCCAGTGCATAGCTGCCATTGGCAAAGGCGGTCAGCGTGTAGTCGACGGTGGTATCCGCCGTGGTGGCGTTGTTGTCGAAATCGCCGGTCAACGTCCCTGCGAATTGGTACGCGCCATTGGCGTCCGGTGAGGGCACCAGCTCGGTGAGCGTGGCGGTTCCGGTGGTGGTCGTGTTGTCTGGTCTGACGAGGGTGAACTGGTTATTCACCGAAATATCCAGACCGGTCGCCCCAACCCGTCAGCGCCGGCCGACTTGCTCCAGAACCCAGTTTGCGGCAGGACGCTACCGGTACCGATCAGGTTACCGAACGCGAGTGCTGGGCCGTCATCCTTGAACACCAGGTTCTGCCCGATGTTGAGGGTCGCCTGGGCGCTGTCGCCGTCCTTGTCGGTTTTGGTCGCTGTCAGCGTCACCAGATTGTCCGCCGACAGACTCGTCGAATCATCGGGATTGGTAGCATCGGGATGCACCACCGCGCGGATCTGATCGAGCGTGACGTCGCCATTGGCGGCCACGCTAACCGTGAACACCAGCAGGTTGGTCGTGGCCGTGCGGCCTTGCACCACACCGCCGTTGAGCGACAGGTTCACCGCCTCACCGGTGGCCGTGTCGGTCAGCCCGGAGGCACCCGCCACCACGCCCAGCGCATAGGTCAGGGTACCGGCGCCATCGGCGCCAAACGCCGAGCTGAAGTTGGCGGCAAAGCTCTTGGTATCGTTGGTCGCCAGCACCGTTTCGTCCACCGTCAGCGTCGGCTCCTCGCCGGTGGTGTTGATGCTCGGTCCGTCGTCCTTGAACACCAGGTTCTGCCCGATGTTGAGGGTCGCCTGGGCGCTGTCACCGTCCTTGTCGGTCTTGGTCGCCGTCAGCGTCACCAGATCGTCCGAGGTCAGGCTCGTCGAATCATCAGGGTTGGTGGCATCGGGATGCACCACCGCCCGAAGCTGGTCGAGCGTGACGTCACCATTGGCGGCGACGCTGACCGTGAACACCAGCAGGCTGGTCGTGGCTGTGCGGCCTTCGACCACTGTGCCGTTGAGCGACAGGTTCACTGCCTCGCCGGTGGCCGTGTCGGTCAGCCCGGAGGCACCGGCCACCACGCCTAGCGCATAGGTGAGGGTGCCCGCGCCATCAGCGCCAAACGCCGAGTTGAAGTTGGCGGCAAAGCTCTTGGTATCGTTGGTCGCCAGCACCGTTTCGTCCACCGTCAACGTTGGCTCCTCGCCGGTGGTGCTGATGCTCGGCCCATCGTCCTTGAACACCAGGTTCGAGCCGATGTTGAGCGTTGCCTGGGCACTGTCGCCGTCCTTGTCGGTCTTGGTCGCCGTCAGCGTCACCAGATCGTCCGAGGTCAGGCTCGTCGAATCATCAGGGTTGGTGGCATCGGGATGCACCACCGCCCGAAGCTGGTCGAGCGTGACGTCACCATTGGCGGCGACGCTGACCGTAAACACCAGCAGGCTGGTCGTGGCCGTGCGGCCTTCGACCACGCCGCCGTTGAGCGACAGGTTTACTGCCTCGCCCGTGGCCGTGTCGGTCAGGCCGGAAGCTCCCGCGACCACGCCTAGCGCATAGGTCAGGGTGCCCGCGCCATCAGCGCCAAACGCCGAGTTGAAGTTGGCGGCAAAGTTCTCGGTGGCATCGGTCGTCAGGACTGTTTCATCCACCGTCAGCGTCGGCTCCTCGCCGGTGGTGCTAATGCTTGGCCCGTCGTCCTTGAACACCAGGTTCGAACCGATGTTGAGGGTTGCCTGAACGCTGTCGCCGTCCCCATCGGTTGTGGTCGCCGTCAGTGTCACCAGATCGTCCGAGGTCAGGCTCGTCGAGTCATCAGGGTTGGTGGCATCGGGATGCACCACTGCGCGCAGCTGATCGAGCGTGACGTCACCATTGGCGGCGACGCTGACCGTGAACACCAGCAGGCTGGTGGTGGCCGTGCGGCCTTCGACCACGGTGCCGTTGAGCGACAGGTTCACCGCCTCGCCGGTGGCCGTGTCGGTCAGTCCGGAGGCACCCGCCACCACGCCCAGCGCATAGGTCAGTGTGCCAGCGCCATCGGCGCCAAACGCCGAGCTGAAGTTGGCGGCAAAGCTCTTGGTATCGTTGGTCGCCAGCACCGTTTCGTCCACCGTCAGCGCCGGCTCCTCACCGGTGGTGCTGATGCTCGGCCCGTCGTCCTCGAAGATCATCTTGGAGCCGATTTCGGCGATCGTAGTAGAGGCTTGGCGCAGCGTGAAACCGCCGATATCAAAATCGGCGTGGTCATTGCCCCTGGCGTCGAGAGCCGCACCGTTCTCGACGAGTACGCGGTTGTGATCCGCCGTTGTGGTGTATTCAATCTGGTAGCCGGCTTTAACGCCGGTGATGGTTGCAACCCCATTAGCGAAGCTGATGCCAATGGCCGGATCATTCACCGATCCGTCTGAATTCTCGATCACCAGCCCGGTGCTGATGTTGATGACGCTAATATGGGTGATGGCAACCGGCGAATCGCCCGTATAGCCGTTGATGAAATTCACGCCAGGTTCAGCAGCGGTGCTGAATGCGCTGACTTTTACGACAGCACTCTTGCCGCTTTGCAACTGCACGACGTCGAAACTGGCCGACGTCGCATTGTAGACGCTGGTAAAGTCGATGTTGGACTCAACATCCGCTTCGTTTTGACTGAGGTTGGGAACGGTCACATCCTGCCTGGCACCCGTGACGAACGAAAAGCGGATGCCTTCCTGTTCCACAATCATCTGGTTGTTGGTGCCGATGGTGGTCGGGCCACCGCCCTGGCTGGTATTGATCGTGTCGCCAGTGTTTATATTGGCGCCGCTTGACTGGTCTGCGGGGTCCTTGCCGGTGGCGATGATGGTGGGATCCGTGATCCGCACGACACCATTGACCGTTTCAGTTGCCGGGTTCAATTTCGTGAACATCAGGAAGAGGTTCTGACCGGAGGGCGCACCGGCCAGACTGAATCCCAGGTCCTGATCGACTCCGATGAACACCTTATCCAGCAGATTGAGCGAATCATCGGGGTTCGTCATATCTGGATGCTTGAGCGGTTGGTACGCCACGGTCCAGATCTTGCCGCCCGTGACCGGTGATCCGGTTTCTTCAATAAAGGCAGCGAACACGATTGCGCCATCTGCGGCCCCGGCTCGGCCCACAAGGATGTTGTTGTTCGTATCGGTATAGAGAAGGATGCTGGTGCCATCGAGGGTATCCAGTCCGCTGTCCACGCCATCGAGTGGTGCACCAGCGCTGTCGACGAAGCTGATATCGGTAATGCCGGACGCGTCGGTGAGGGTGAACGCATTGCTGCCCGTGTCGCCCACCGCACCGGTATAGCCACTCAAGGCCGCACCCGTCGCGGTACCTGCCCCAAGTGCGGTCAAACGGGTAGCGAAGGTCGAGGGCAGGGACGCCACCAGAATGTCGTTGTCGTCAGCGTCTCCCGCAGGGCTTGGCGTGGCGGTGGCGTTCTGCAACCCGGCCGTTTCGTCCAGCGAAACGTCCTCGCCGGGCGTCACGGCGCTAAGAGCGCTGGCCGTAGCCGACGTTGTCATCATTGAGTCGAGGGTTGGAGTGTATAGGGGTCGGATCGCTCGTTAGCGATGAGTTTTTTTGGTGAGTAGTCATGACTTTCTCCCAATCAATTTCAGCACCGAAGCCGGACCGTGGACCTACAACTATGGATAAAGCGCCGGAGGTTGAACATTGGCCGATACTCCCAAGCGGGATGGGAGTTTCAGACTACTTGGGAGGGGGAAACGGGATGAGGACGCGAAGTGAACCCCCGAAGCTTGTCTGGCCTGGTTGGCTCAGGAACGAAGCGGCCCAAATGAAAACGGCCTGGCCCCTTGTGGGAGCCAGGCCGTGTGCCCGCAGCGGCGTTCAGACAATGTCAGTGCTGTCTATGTTGGTCACACCGACCAACTGGATGATGTTGGTGATACCATTGCCGTCGCCGTCGAATGCCAGGTAGCCGTCGCCTCCAACGACGCCGAAGTAGTAGTTTTTCGTGTCCAGCGCGATATCGGCGGCGGCTGTGAACGCCGCCAGGTTGGTGGCCGGTGCCAGCTCTTCGGTGTAGTTCGTCAGCGAACCCGCCGCCGTGAAGTTGAGCGTGTCAATGCCGGTGGCAAAGCCGCCATCGATGACAGTCAAGACCATGGAGAGCAGCCCATCGACGTCGGTGTCGCCGATCACGAACGTGTCCGCATCCGCCGCTGAGGCCGTCACGCCGTCGCCGCCAACAATCGTCACGTCCAGGGTTTGCGTAGCCGTCGCGTCACCGTCGGCATCCGCCAGCACCACATCGAAGGTCAGGTGGGCGTCCGGTGTCGTCGAGGCCACGAAACCGATGTTGACGATCTTGATGGGTTCGTTGTTCCCCTCAGTCGTGGCGCCGCCGAAAGCTATCTGGCCATCGGGTGTTGCGCCCTCAAAAACATTCGGAGTCGCGGGATTGTCGATGACCCCATTGAGCTGGTACCCGGTCCCGCTTGTGCCTTGGGTCGAGGTCACCACTTGCGCGCCCTGGATCGAGTAGTGTTCTCCGGTGAAGTTGTAGTCATTGCTCTCGAAGACCACGATGCCGTTTTGTGCCTGAGCCACGAATCCGTAGGCGGGCACATTGGCATTGAGAACGTCGTCATTACCGGCTGAGTTTCCAACAATGAAGGTCCGATTGATTGTAAGCGCGGGGTTATTGTCATCAACCAGCTTCAATACCACCAGCATGTCTTTGCCAGCGCCAGGGCCGGCCTGTGTGAACTCGATAAAGATCGCCTTGCTCGAGGCCCTGGTCAAGGTAGGATCATTGGTGAACCCTTTGGGATTTTCGGCGAAAAAGTCCAGATCAATCACCTCGTCCGATTGGAGCGTGTCGCTGGCAGCGCCAATCGAAGCCGATGAGACCGTGACATACCGTCGATCATTCGAGAACAAGCCTGTGGCGGTGTCGTAAGCGAAGGTTTGGGCCGTCCCGTTAATCACGCCGAATCCCTCGAACTGCACAAAGAAGTTGCTGGCAAGCGTCATCACCGAGACCGGCGGATTCGATCCAACGGTCGTGCCTAAGTTGAGCGCATAGCCCTGAAGGGGGTTACCAGGCGTCGAGGTGTTCAGGATGCTGAAGCTCTCAATCTCCTGAGCCAGTTTCAAGGTATAGGTGTCAGCCACCTTGTCAAAGGTCAGCGTGCCGGTGGCGTTGCTGGTCGCTCCCTGCGCCGGATTGTTGGACACGTAGGTGAAGCCCACGTTGAACACCGCCTGGCTATCCGTCTCCGAGACCCAAGTCACCACCTTGTTGGTGATGGCGTTCGCACCTACCGTGACGCCCGTGAGGGCCACGGACAGGAAGTCGGAGTTCGGCGTGAGACCCGCTGGATCACTGTAAGGCGCCACATGCTTGTCCGCGCCAATCGAGTAAGCGAAGACGCCCGTTCCACCGACATCCGTCACAGGCGGCGAGTTGCTGGTGTTCGCGTAGACCAGACTCGACTTGGCCGTCACGACCGGGGTGTCGTCATCGACGTTGATCCCCAGCGTGCCATCGGCCGTATCGCCATCACCATCGGTCACCCGGTAGTTGATGGTGAAGGCCTGGTTGTTCTCGGTCAGGCCCGCCGCATGGAGGATCGGGTTGTTTTGCACCACCGTGTAGGCGCCGGTTCCCGGAACCATCGTTAAGGTCAGGACCGTGGTCAGAACGCCGTTCTGGGTTTGCTTGACCAACAGACTGGTGCTATCGGCCACATAGCTGAAGCCTGTGGGCGCTCCGCTGGTCAGATAGGCCACTGTGCCGGCGCCGTCCGCGCCAAAGACGTGGCCCAGCGTGCCGTTCACGTTATCCGAGTCGGCATCGTCGTTCGTGCCGCCAGGATTACCCGTGAGCGCGTCGTCGTCCAGCAGCACCGTTGCATTGGCAGATACCGATGGCCCATCGTCGGCAAAGCGAACGTTGCCGCCCAGGTCCACGTCCTCGCTGTCGCTGGCGGTGTCGCCATCGCCGTCAGTGCTGAGCGCGGTGCCGGTGAGCTTGATCAGGTTGTTGGCCAATACCGCGAACTGGTCGTCAAAGGGTGCGGTGGTCGGGGTCTCCAGGGCGTGGTCAATCTCGGCGTACTGGGTCAGCGTGACGATGCCGGCATTGGCCCCGCTGGGCACCACCCCGATCGAGAAGATGGTATTGCCCGTGGTGATGCCGACTGCGCTGAGGGCGGTCGAACCGACGATCAGGCCGCTGACGTTGTACAGGTTGATCTGCACGCCGTTGCTGTCCAGCAAGGAGTCACTGCCATCCGCGCCGTACAGGCTCAGGACGTAGCTCTTGACGGTGGTGCCAGCTCCGTCGGCGCCATAGACCGGCAGGTTGCCGAAGACGCCGCTGAAGTCCACCGTGGTGGCGGCGCTGTCCTGGGCCGTGGGGTTGCCATCGGTCTCTGCGTCCTGGGTGGTCAGCAAGATTGCGCTTTCGTTGGTGGCGCTGACGGTCACGCTGGGGCCATCGTCGGCAAAGCGAACGTTGCCGCCCAGGTCCACGTCCTCGCTGTCGGTGGCGGTGTCGCCATCGCCGTCAGTGCTGAGCGCGGTGCCGGTGAGCTTGACCAGGTTGTTGGCCAATACCGCGAACTGGTCGTCAAAGGGGGCGGTGGTCGGGTTCTCCAGGGCGTGGTCAATCTCGGCGTACTGGGTCAGCGTGACGATGCCGGCATTGGCCCCGCTGGGCACCACCCCGATCGAGAAGATGGTATTGCCCGTGGTGATGCCGACTGCGCTGAGGGCGGTCGAACCGACGATCAGGCCGCTGACGTTGTACAGGTTGATCTGCACGCCGTTGCTGTCCAGCAAGGAGTCACTGCCATCCGCGCCGTACAGGCTCAGGACGTAGCTCTTGACGGTGGTGCCAGCTCCGTCGGCGCCATAGACCGGCAGGTTGCTGAAGACGCCGCTGAAGTCCAGCGTGGTGGCGGCGCTGTCCTGGGCCGTGGGGTTGCCATCGGTCTCTGCGTCCTGGGTGGTCAGCAAGATTGCGCTTTCGTTGGTGGCGCTGACGGTCACGCTGGGCCCGTCATCCTGGAACGTCAGCGCCGAGAACAGATTCGGTGTGACATTGGAATTGACCAGGGCGAAGCCGCCAATGTCGAAGGGGGCGTCGAAGTTGGTGTCGGTCGAACCGATGTTGTCGATCAGCACCCGGTTGTGTGGGACGTCGGTGTTGTAGGCGATCAGGTCGTCGGCTTCCAGGCCTTTGATCTCCACGGTTTTGTCGGAGAACGTGACCGTGATGCCGCTCAGCGTGGTGGGGTTCGTTCCGATATCGACCTTGTCAAACACCAGGGTCTCACCCGGAACCGCATTCTTGCCGTGCCCGCTGGGCTGGGTGGTGATGGTGACCTTGGTGACGGTAACCGCCGTGTTGTTGTGCAGGTTGTCGATGAAATCAGTACGTGGCATGTAAGGCGTTGTGTAGGCGCTGATCTTCAGCGTGGATTTATCGCCCGAGGACGATTGGACAACGGAAAAACTGGCCTCATTGCTCTCGTAGAGCGAGGCGAAGTCGATGTTGGCTTCCACGTCCGCGTCGCCCTGGCTCAGGTTGGGAACCGTGAAGTTGGTGTTGGCCCCCTTCGCGAAGGTGAAGTACAAGCCGGTGCCTTCCACGATTTGCTGGCTGTTGGTGCCCAGGGTGGTGGGGCCGCCGCCTTGGCCGGTGTTGACGGTGTCGCCGCTGGTGATGGCCGGAGCATTGGGCTCGGACTGGTTGATCGGGTTCTTGCCGGTGACGATGATCACCGCGTCGGCCAGGCTGGGGGTTCCATCACCGTACATCAGGAACAGGTTCTGGCCTGAAGGCGCGCCTGCCAGCGAGAAGTCGCTGCGATTGCTGACCGTGACATGGAGGTTGTACAGGCTCAAGGCGTCGTCGGGGTTGGTGGTAATCGGGTGCTTGATTTCCTCGTACTGCACCAGCCAGACCTTGGAGCCCACGGCGTTCAGATCGGAGGTCTGGGCGGCACCGGAAGCGTCCGTGGGTTGCAGGTATGCAGCGAATACGACGTCGCCGGAGGCGTTTGCCGTGCCGTCGGCATTGGCCTTGCGGCCGAACACGACGTTGTTCTCATCAATGCCCAGGTCGGCGCCTGTATAGCTGTAGAGGTAGATTTTGCGGCCGTCGACGGTCAGCAGGGAGACGCCAGGCGCAGACAGTGCCTCTTCCCCAAGCAGCGGACCCCCCGTGGAATTGGTGAAGGCCAGATCGGTGACATCGGCCCCGAAACCGCTGAGCATGGAACTGCCATCAGGGTCGGCGGAGGTGCCGTTGCTCACGGCTACGGTGACGTTGACCCCGGTGAGATTCTGCACCACCACGGCATTCAAAAGAGTGTCGAATGCAAGTACGCCGGTGTCGATGAAGCCCAGACCATCTTCAACGTCGTTGCCTGTGCTGTCGCTGCCGCCGGCCGTCGCGTTCTGCAAACCCGACGTCTCGTCGATGATCAGTGTTCCGGTGATGGTGATAGCCATGATTTACTCCCGAAAATTTCCGGTCATCGAGGCCTGACCGTGGACCTTTTTCTGCTATAGGCCGCAACTATGGATAAGCGCCGGGGATTGCGCATCGGCCGATACTCCCAGGCGGGGTGGGAGTTTCAGACTACTTGGGAGGGGGAAACGGGATGAGTGCGAAGTGAACCCCCCGAAGCTCGTCTGGCCTGGTTGGCTCGCCCAAATGAAAACGGCCGGGCCCCTTGTGGGAGCCAGGCCGTGTGCCCTCAGTGGTTTTCAGACAATGTCAGTGCTTGCGATGTCGGTCACACCGACCAACTGGATGATGGTGGTGATACCATTGCCGTCCCCGTCGAATGCCAGGTAGCCGTCGCCTCCAACGACGCCGAAGTAGTAGTCCGTCGTGCCGTCCAGCGCGGTATCGGCGGCGGCTGTGAACGCCGCCAGGTTGGTGGCCGCCGGTATCAGCACTTCGGTGTAGTTCGTCCCCGAACCCGGCGCCGTGAAGTTGAGCGTGTCAATACCGGTGGCAAAGCCGCCATCGATGACAGTCAAGACCATGGAGAGCAGCCCGTCGACGTCGGTGTCGGCGATCACGAACGTGTCCGCACCCGTTGAGGCCGTCACGCGGTCGTCGCCAACAATCGTCACGTCCAGGGTTTGCGTAGCCGTCGCGTCACCGTCGGCATCCGCCAGCACCACATCGAAGGTCAGGTGGGCGTCCGGTGTCGTCGAGGCCACGAAACCGATGTTGACGATCTTGATGGGTTCGTTGTTCCCCTCAGTCGTGGCGCCGCCGAAAGCTATCTGGCCATCGGGTGTTGCGCCCTCAAAAACATTCGGAGTCGCGGGATTGTCGATGACCCCATTGAGCTGGTACCCGGTCCCGCTTGTGCCTTGGGTCGAGGTCACCACTTGCGCGCCCTGGATCGAGTAGTGTTCTCCGGTGAAGTTGTAGTCATTGCTCTCGAAGACCACGATGCCGTTTTGTGCCTGAGCCACGAATCCGTAGGCGGGCACATTGGCATTGAGAACGTCGTCATTACCGGCTGAGTTTCCAACAATGAAGGTCCGATTGATTGTAAGCGCGGGGTTATTGTCATCAACCAGCTTCAATACCACCAGCATGTCTTTGCCAGCGCCAGGGCCGGCCTGTGTGAACTCGATAAAGATCGCCTTGCTCGAGGCCCTGGTCAAGGTAGGATCATTGGTGAACCCTTTGGGATTTTCGGCGAAAAAGTCCAGATCAATCACCTCGTCCGATTGGAGCGTGTCGCTGGCAGCGCCAATCGAAGCCGATGAGACCGTGACATACCGTCGATCATTCGAGAACAAGCCTGTGGCGGTGTCGTAAGCGAAGGTTTGGGCCGTCCCGTTAATCACGCCGAATCCCTCGAACTGCACAAAGAAGTTGCTGGCAAGCGTCATCACCGAGACCGGCGGATTCGATCCAACGGTCGTGCCTAAGTTGAGCGCATAGCCCTGAAGGGGGTTACCAGGCGTCGAGGTGTTCAGGATGCTGAAGCTCTCAATCTCCTGAGCCAGTTTCAAGGTATAGGTGTCAGCCACCTTGTCAAAGATCAGCGTGCCGGTGGCGTTGCTGGTCGCTCCCTGCGCCGGATTGTTGGACACGTAGGTGAAGCCCACGTTGAACACCGCCTGGCTATCCGTCTCCGAGACCCAAGTCACCACCTTGTTGGTGATGGCGTTCGCACCTACCGTGACGCCCGTGAGGGCCACGGACAGGAAGTCGGAGTTCGGCGTGAGACCCGCTGGATCACTGTAAGGCGCCACATGCTTGTCCGCGCCAATCGAGTAAGCGAAGACGCCCGTTCCACCGACATCCGTCACAGGCGGCGAGTTGCTGGTGTTCGCGTAGACCAGACTCGACTTGGCCGTCACGACCGGGGTGTCGTCATCGACGTTGATCCCCAGCGTGCCATCGGCCGTATCGCCATCACCATCGGTCACCCGGTAGTTGATGGTGAACGCCTGGTTGTTCTCGGTCAGGCCCGCCGCATGGAGGATCGGGTTGTTTTGCACCACCGTGTAGGCGCCGGATCCCGGAACCATCGTTAAGGTCAGGACCGTGGTCAGAACGCCGTTCTGGGTTTGCTTGACCAACAGACTGGTGCTATCGGCCACATAGCTGAAGCCTGTGGGCGCTCCGCTGGTCAGATAGGCCACCGTGCCGGCGCCGTCCGCGCCAAAGACGTGGCCCAGCGTGCCGTTCACGTTATCCGAGTCGGCATCGTCGTTCGTGCCGCCAGGATTACCCGTGAGCGCGTCGTCGTCCAGCAGCACCGTTGCATTGGCAGATACCGATGGCCCATCGTCGGCAAAGCGAACGTTGCCGCCCAGGTCCACGTCCTCGCTGTCGCTGGCGGTGTCGCCATCGCCGTCAGTGCTGAGCGCGGTGCCGGTGAGCTTGATCAGGTTGTTGGCCAATACCGCGAACTGGTCGTCAAAGGGTGCGGTGGTCGGGGTCTCCAGGGCGTGGTCAATCTCGGCGTACTGGGTCAGCGTGACGATGCCGGCATTGGCCCCGCTGGGCACCACCCCGATCGAGAAGATGGTATTGCCCGTGGTGATGCCGACTGCGCTGAGGGCGGTCGAACCGACGATCAGGCCGCTGACGTTGTACAGGTTGATCTGCACGCCGTTGCTGTCCAGCAAGGAGTCACTGCCATCCGCGCCGTACAGGCTCAGGACGTAGCTCTTGACGGTGGTGCCAGCTCCGTCGGCGCCATAGACCGGCAGGTTGCCGAAGACGCCGCTGAAGTCCACCGTGGTGGCGGCGCTGTCCTGGGCCGTGGGGTTGCCATCGGTCTCTGCGTCCTGGGTGGTCAGCAAGATTGTGCTTTCGTTGGTGGCGCTGACGGTCACGCTGGGGCCATCGTCGGCAAAGCGAACGTTGCCGCCCAGGTCCACGTCCTCGCTGTCGGTGGCGGTGTCGCCATCGCCGTCAGTGCTGAGCGCGGTGCCGGTGAGCTTGACCAGGTTGTTGGCCAATACCGCGAACTGGTCGTCAAAGGGGGCGGTGGTCGGGTTCTCCAGGGCGTGGTCAATCTCGGCGTACTGGGTCAGCGTGACGATGCCGGCATTGGCCCCGCTGGGCACCACCCCGATCGAGAAGATGGTATTGCCCGTGGTGATGCCGACTGCGCTGAGGGCGGTCGAACCGACGATCAGGCCGCTGACGTTGTACAGGTTGATCTGCACGCCGTTGCTGTCCAGCAAGGAGTCACTGCCATCCGCGCCGTACAGGCTCAGGACGTAGCTCTTGACGGTGGTGCCAGCTCCGTCGGCGCCATAGATCGGCAGGTTGCCGAAGACGCCGCTGAAGTCCAGCGTGGTGGCGGCGCTGTCCTGGGCCGTGGGGTTGCCATCGGTCTCTGCGTCCTGGGTGGTCAGCAAGATTGCGCTTTCGTTGGTGGCGCTGACGGTCACGCTGGGGCCATCGTCGGCAAAGCGAACGTTGCCGCCCAGGTCCACGTCCTCGCTGTCGCTGGCGGTGTCGCCATCGCCGTCAGTGCTGAGCGCGGTGCCGGTGAGCTTGATCAGGTTGTTGGCCAATACCGCGAACTGGTCGTCAAAGGGTGCGGTGGTCGGGGTCTCCAGGGCGTGGTCAATCTCGGCGTACTGGGTCAGCGTGACGATGCCGGCATTGGCCCCGCTGGGCACCACCCCGATCGAGAAGATGGTATTGCCCGTGGTGATGCCGACTGCGCTGAGGGCGGTCGAACCGACGATCAGGCCGCTGACGTTGTACAGGTTGATCTGCACGCCGTTGCTGTCCAGCAAGGAGTCACTGCCATCCGCGCCGTACAGGCTCAGGACGTAGCTCTTGACGGTGGTGCCAGCTCCGTCGGCGCCATAGACCGGCAGGTTGCCGAAGACGCCGCTGAAGTCCACCGTGGTGGCGGCGCTGTCCTGGGCCGTGGGGTTGCCATCGGTCTCTGCGTCCTGGGTGGTCAGCAAGATTGCGCTTTCGTTGGTGGCGCTGACGGTCACGCTGGGGCCATCGTCGGCAAAGCGAACGTTGCCGCCCAGGTCCACGTCCTCGCTGTCGGTGGCGGTGTCGCCATCGCCGTCAGTGCTGAGCGCGGTGCCGGTGAGCTTGACCAGGTTGTTGGCCAATACCGCGAACTGGTCGTCAAAGGGTGCGGTGGTCGGGGTCTCCAGGGCGTGGTCAATCTCGGCGTACTGGGTCAGCGTGACGATGCCGGCATTGGCCCCGCTGGGCACCACCCCGATCGAGAAGATGGTATTGCCCGTGGTGATGCCGACTGCGCTGAGGGCGGTCGAACCGACGATCAGGCCGCTGACGTTGTACAGGTTGATCTGCACGCCGTTGCTGTCCAGCAAGGAGTCACTGCCATCCGCGCCGTACAGGCTCAGGACGTAGCTCTTGACGGTGGTGCCAGCTCCGTCGGCGCCATAGACCGGCAGGTTGCCGAAGACGCCGCTGAAGTCCACCGTGGTGGCGGCGCTGTCCTGGGCCGTGGGGTTGCCATCGGTCTCTGCGTCCTGGGTGGTCAGCAAGATTGCGCTTTCGTTGGTGGCGCTGACGGTCACGCTGGGGCCATCGTCGGCAAAGCGAACGTTGCCGCCCAGGTCCACGTCCTCGCTGTCGGTGGCGGTGTCGCCATCGCCGTCAGTGCTGAGCGCGGTGCCGGTGAGCTTGACCAGGTTGTTGGCCAATACCGCGAACTGGTCGTCAAAGGGGGCGGTGGTCGGGTTCTCCAGGGCGTGGTCAATCTCGGCGTACTGGGTCAGCGTGACGATGCCGGCATTGGCCCCGCTGGGCACCACCCCGATCGAGAAGATGGTATTGCCCGTGGTGATGCCGACTGCGCTGAGGGCGGTCGAACCGACGATCAGGCCGCTGACGTTGTACAGGTTGATCTGCACGCCGTTGCTGTCCAGCAAGGAGTCACTGCCATCCGCGCCGTACAGGCTCAGGACGTAGCTCTTGACGGTGGTGCCAGCTCCGTCGGCGCCATAGATCGGCAGATTGCCGAAGACGCTGCTGAAGTCCAGCGTGGTGGCGGCGCTGTCCTGGGCCGTGGGGTTGCCATCGGTCTCTGCGTCCTGGGTGGTCAGCAAAACAGCGCTTTCGTTGGTGGCGCTGACGGTCACGCTGGGGCCATCGTCGGCAAAGCGAACGTTGCCGCCCAGGTCCACGTCCTCGCTGTCGGTGGCGGTGTCGCCATCGCCGTCAGTGCTGAGCGCGGTGCCGGTGAGCTTGACCAGGTTGTTGGCCAATATCGCGAACTGGTCGTCAAAGGGTGCGGTGGTCGGGTTCTCCAGGGCGTGGTCAATCTCGGCGTACTGGGTCAGCGTGACGATGCCGGCATTGGTCCCGCTGGGCACCACCCCGATCGAGAAGATGGTATTGCCCGTGGTGATGCCGACTGCGTTGAGGGCGGTCGAACCGACGATCAGGCCGCTGACGTTGTACAGGTTGATCTGCACGCCGTTGCTGTCCAGCAAGGAGTCACTGCCATCCGCGCCATACAGGCTCAGGGCGTAGCTCATGGTCGTGGGGTTGACCAGGGCAGGGCCGTCAGTACCATAGCTCGGCAGATTGCCGAAGACGCCGCTGAAGTCCACCGTGGTGGCGGCGCTGTCCTGGTCCGTGGGGTTGCCATCGGTCTCTGCGTCCTGGGTGGTCAGCAAAACAGCGCTTTCGTTGGTGGCGCTGACGGTCACGCTGGGCCCGTCATCCTGGAACGTCAGCGCCGAGAACAGATTCGGTGTGACATTGGAATTGACCAGGGCGAAGCCACCAATGTCGAAGGGGGCGTCGAAGTTGGTGTCGGTCGAACCGATGTTGTCGATCAGCACCCGGTTGTGTGGGACGTCGGTGTTGTAGGCGATCAGGTCGTCGGCTTCCAGGCCTTTGATCTCCACGGTCTTGTCGTCGGAGAACGTGACCGTGATGCCGCTCAGCGTGGTGGGGTTCGTTCCGATAACGACCTTGTCAAACACCAGGGTCTCACCCGGAACCGCATTCTTGCCGTGCCCGGTGGGCTGGGTGGTGATGGCGACCTTGTTGACTTCAACCGCCGTGTTGTTGTGCAGGTTGTCGATGAAAGCAGCACGTGGATTATAAGCCGTTGTGTAGGCGCTGATCTTCAGCGTGGATTTATCGCCCGAGGACGATTGGACAACGGAAAAACTGGCCCCATTGCTCTCGTAGAGCGAGGCGAAGTCGATTTTGGCCTCCACGTCCGCTTCGTTCTGGTCCAGGAATCCAACTGAGGTCATCGAATGGTCAGCGTTGACCGTGAAGTCCGGGTTCGCGCCCTTCGCGAAGGTGAAGTACAAGCCGGTGCCTGCCACGATTTGCTGGCTGTTGGTGCCCAGGGTGGTGGGGCCGCCGCCCTGGCCGGTGTTGACGGTGTCGCCGCTGGTGATGGCCGGAGCATTGGGCTCGGACTGGTTGATCGGGTTCTTGCCGGTGACGATGATCACCGCGTCGGCCAGGCTGGGGGTTCCATCACCGTACATCAGGAACAGGTTCTGGCCTGAAGGCGCGCCTGCCAGCGAGAAGTCGCTGCGATTGCTGACCGTGACATGGAGGTTGTACAGGCTCAAGGCGTCGTCGGGGTTGGTGGTAATCGGGTGCTTGATTTCCTCGTACTGCACCAGCCAGACCTTGGAGCCCACGGCGTTCAGATCGGAGGTCTGGGCGGCACCGGAAGCGTCCGTGGGTTGCAGGTATGCAGCGAATACGACGTCGCCGGAGGCGTTTGCCGTGCCGTCGGCATTGGCCTTGCGGCCGAACACGACGTTGTTCTCATCAATGCCCAGGTCGGCGCCTGTATAGCTGTAGAGGTAGATTTTGCGGCCGTCGACGGTCAGCAGGGAGACGCCAGGCGCAGACAGTGCCTCTTCCCCAAGCAGCGGACCCCCCGTGGAATTGGTGAAGGCCAGATCGGTGACATCGGCCCCGAAACCGCTGAGCATGGAACTGCCATCAGGGTCGGCGGAGGTGCCGTTGCTCACGGCTACGGTGACGTTGACCCCGGTGAGATTCTGCACCACCACGGCATTCAAAAGAGTGTCGAATGCAAGTACGCCGGTGTCGATGAAGCCCAGACCATCTTCAACGTCGTTGCCTGTGCTGTCGCTGCCGCCGGCCGTCGCGTTCTGCAAACCCGACGTCTCGTCGATGATCAGTGTTCCGGTGATGGTGATAGCCATGATTTACTCCCGAAAATTTCCGGTCATCGAGGCCTGACCGTGGACCTTTTTCTGCTATAGGCCGCAACTATGGATAAGCGCCGGGGATTGCGCATCGGCCGATACTCCCAGGCGGGGTGGGAGTTTCAGACTACTTGGGAGGGGGAAACGGGATGAGGACGCGAAGTGAACCCCCCGAAGCTCGTCTGGCCTGGTTGGCTCGCCCAAATGAAAACGGCCGGGCCCCTTGTGGGAGCCAGGCCGTGTGCCCTCAGTGGTTTTCAGACAATGTCAGTGCTTGCGATGTCGGTCACACCGACCAACTGGATGATGGTGGTGATACCATTGCCGTCCCCGTCGAATGCCAGGTAGCCGTCGCCTCCAACGACGCCGAAGTAGTAGTCCGTCGTGCCGTCCAGCGCGGTATCGGCGGCGGCTGTGAACGCCGCCAGGTTGGTGGCCGCCGGTATCAGCACTTCGGTGTAGTTCGTCCCCGAACCCGGCGCCGTGAAGTTGAGCGTGTCAATACCGGTGGCAAAGCCGCCATCGATGACAGTCAAGACCATGGAGAGCAGCCCGTCGACGTCGGTGTCGGCGATCACGAACGTGTCCGCACCCGTTGAGGCCGTCACGCGGTCGTCGCCAACAATCGTCACGTCCAGGGTTTGCGTAGCCGTCGCGTCACCGTCGGCATCCGCCAGCACCACATCGAAGGTCAGGTGGGCGTCCGGTGTCGTCGAGGCCACGAAACCGATGTTGACGATCTTGATGGGTTCGTTGTTCCCCTCAGTCGTGGCGCCGCCGAAAGCTATCTGGCCATCGGGTGTTGCGCCCTCAAAAACATTCGGAGTCGCGGGATTGTCGATGACCCCATTGAGCTGGTACCCGGTCCCGCTTGTGCCTTGGGTCGAGGTCACCACTTGCGCGCCCTGGATCGAGTAGTGTTCTCCGGTGAAGTTGTAGTCATTGCTCTCGAAGACCACGATGCCGTTTTGTGCCTGAGCCACGAATCCGTAGGCGGGCACATTGGCATTGAGAACGTCGTCATTACCGGCTGAGTTTCCAACAATGAAGGTCCGATTGATTGTAAGCGCGGGGTTATTGTCATCAACCAGCTTCAATACCACCAGCATGTCTTTGCCAGCGCCAGGGCCGGCCTGTGTGAACTCGATAAAGATCGCCTTGCTCGAGGCCCTGGTCAAGGTAGGATCATTGGTGAACCCTTTGGGATTTTCGGCGAAAAAGTCCAGATCAATCACCTCGTCCGATTGGAGCGTGTCGCTGGCAGCGCCAATCGAAGCCGATGAGACCGTGACATACCGTCGATCATTCGAGAACAAGCCTGTGGCGGTGTCGTAAGCGAAGGTTTGGGCCGTCCCGTTAATCACGCCGAATCCCTCGAACTGCACAAAGAAGTTGCTGGCAAGCGTCATCACCGAGACCGGCGGATTCGATCCAACGGTCGTGCCTAAGTTGAGCGCATAGCCCTGAAGGGGGTTACCAGGCGTCGAGGTGTTCAGGATGCTGAAGCTCTCAATCTCCTGAGCCAGTTTCAAGGTATAGGTGTCAGCCACCTTGTCAAAGGTCAGCGTGCCGGTGGCGTTGCTGGTCGCTCCCTGCGCCGGATTGTTGGACACGTAGGTGAAGCCCACGTTGAACACCGCCTGGCTATCCGTCTCCGAGACCCAAGTCACCACCTTGTTGGTGATGGCGTTCGCACCTACCGTGACGCCCGTGAGGGCCACGGACAGGAAGTCGGAGTTCGGCGTGAGACCCGCTGGATCACTGTAAGGCGCCACATGCTTGTCCGCGCCAATCGAGTAAGCGAAGACGCCCGTTCCACCGACATCCGTCACAGGCGGCGAGTTGCTGGTGTTCGCGTAGACCAGACTCGACTTGGCCGTCACGACCGGGGTGTCGTCATCGACGTTGATCCCCAGCGTGCCATCGGCCGTATCGCCATCACCATCGGTCACCCGGTAGTTGATGGTGAAGGCCTGGTTGTTCTCGGTCAGGCCCGGCGCATGGAGGATCGGGTTGTTTTGCACCACCGTGTAGGCGCCGGTTCCCGGAACCATCGTTAAGGTCAGGACCGTGGTCAGAACGCCGTTCTGGGTTTGCTTGACCAACAGACTGGTGCTATCGGCCACATAGCTGAAGCCTGTGGGCGCTCCGCTGGTCAGATAGGCCACTGTGCCGGCGCCGTCCGCGCCAAAGTCGTGGCCCAGAGTGCCGCTTACGTTAAGCGAGTCTGCATCGTCGTTCGTGCCGCCAGGATTGCCGCCCGTGAGTGCGTCGTCGTCGAGCAGCACCGTGTTGTTGGCTGAAGTCGCAGGCCCGTCATCCTGGAACGTCAGCTCCGAGAACAGATTCGGTGTGACATTGGAATTGACCAGGCGGAAGCCACCAATGTCGAAGGGGGCGTCGAAGTTGGTGTCGGTCGAACCGATGTTGTCGATCAGCACCCGGGTGTGTGGGCCGTCGGTGTTGTAGGCGATCAGGTCGTCGACTTCCAGGCCTTTGATCACCACGGTGTTGGCGGAGAACGTGACCGTGATGCCGCTCAGCGTGGTGGGGGTCGTTCCGATACTGCCCTTGTCAAACACCAGGGTCTCACCCGGAACCGTATTCTTGCCGTGCCCGGTGGGCTGGGTGGTGATGGAGACCTTGGTGACGGTAACCGCCGTGTTGTTGTGCAGGTTGTCGATGAAATCAACACCTGGCATTAAAGGCGTTGTGTAGGCGCTGATCTCCAGCGTGGATTTATCGCCCGAGGCCGATTGGACAACGGAAAAACTGGCCCCATTGCTGCCGTAGAGCGAGGTGAAGTCGATGTTGGCTTCCTCGTCCGCTTGGTTCTGGTCCAGGTTGGGAACCGTGAAGTTGGTGTTGGCCCCCTTCGCGAAGGTGAAGTACATGCCGCTGCCTTCCACGATTTGCTGGCTGTTGGTGCCCAGGGTGGTGGGGCCGCCGCCCTGGCCGGTGTTGACGGTGTCGCCGTCGGTGATGGCGGAGGGATCGCTGGACTGGTTGATCGGGTTCTTGCCGGTGACGATGATCACCGCGTCGGTCGCGCTGGGCGTTCCATCGCCGTACATCAGGAACAGGTTCTGGCCTGAAGGCGCGCCTGCCAGCGAGAAGTCACTTTGATTGCTGACCGAGACGTGGAGGTTGTACAGGCTCAAGGCGTCGTCGGGGTTGGTGGTAATCGGGTGCTTGATTTCCTCGTACTGCACCAGCCAGACCTTGGAGCCCACGGCGTTCAGATCGGAGGTCTGGACGGCACCGGAAGCGTCCGTGGGTTGCAGGTACGCGGCGAATACGACGTCGCCGGTGGCGTTTGCCGAGCCGTCGGCATTGGCCTTGCGGCCGAACACGACGTTGTTCTCATCAATGCCCAGGTCGGCGCCTGTATAGCTGTAGAGGTAGATTTTGCGGCCGTCGACGGTCAGCAGGGAGACGCCAGGCGCAGACAGTGCCTCTTCCCCAAGCAGCGGACCCCCCGTGGAATTGGTGAAGGCCAGATCGGTGACATCGGCCCCGAAACCGCTGAGCATGGAACTGCCATCAGGGTCGGCGGAGGTGCCGTTGCTCACGGCTACGGTGACGTTGACCCCGGTGAGATTCTGCACCACCACGGCATTCAAAAGAGTGTCGAATGCAGATACGCCGGTGTTGATGAAGCCCAGACCATCGTTAACGTCGTTGCCTGTGATGTCGCTGCCGCCGGCCGTCGCGTTCTGCAAACCCGACGTCTCGTCGACGATCAGTGTTCCGGTGATAGTGATAGCCATGATGTACTCCCGAAAAATTCCGGTCATCGAGGCCTGACCGTGGACCTTTTTCTGCTATAGGCCGCAACTATGGATAAGCGCCGGGGATTGCGCATCGGCCGATACTCCCAAGCGGGGTGGGAGTTTCAGACTACTTGGGAGGGGGAAACGGGATGAGGACGCGAAGGAGCGGCGCCGCCTATTCCGTTTGTGAATGAGGACATGGCGTCGGTGCTCAAGGCCGCCCGGGCTTTAACCGCCAGCGCGTCGAGCTGAATTTGAGCCAGCTCAGGCGGCCGGGTGCGGGGGGGCAACTGTGAGGATTGGGGAGGGGAAGCCGGGGCGACCCAACTCCCGACATTAACAGCGCTTTTGCCTGTTGTCCGGCTTTTTTTGTGAATGAAAATTTATCTTTTTTTAGGGGTTGAATTGTTCTGCGCGCAGCCCGACTCTGTAAGTAAGAGGTCACGGTCATTACGCCAACGGGCCAACCGGGGAACCTCTCGCGAGCTAGCTGAAATAAGGGATGAACTATGCAAATCCAAGTCAATAGCGATAACCATATTCAAAGCAGCATCCGACTGGAGGAGTGGGTACGTACTACCATTGAGAGCACGCTCGAACGTTACGAAGAAGACCTGACACGGGTCGAGGTTCACCTGCGGGACGAGAACGGTGACAAACCCGGTCCCCACGATATGCGTTGCCAACTTGAGGCACGCCCAAAAGGCCATCAACCGATTTCGGTCACCCATAAAGCCGAGAGCCTGGAGCTGGCCATCGAAGGGGCGGCGACCAAACTGGAACATGCGCTGGAACACCTGTACGGCAAATTGCGTGGTAAACCACGTGCCGCTGTGGTGCCGCTTGAGACAGGTGCTCATGCCGATGCGCTGCTTGAAGATGAATTTCTCGAGAACGAACAGGCTGCGCTCAACGGCTGAGGCCTGAGTCGGCTTTTACCTTCCAACTGAAAAACGGGCCTGCATTGCAGGCCCGTTCTTGTTTTCGGGGTTTAGTGATTCCTGTGTCCGGCTCTAGACGCCATTGAATCAGAACGCCACCGACGTCTGCACATACACCGTCCGTGGTTCCCCCACGTACTTGCCCTTGTTGTTGTCATCGAACGAGCGGGTGAAGTACTGGTGGTTGAGGATGTTTTTCACCCCCACCGCCACATTCAAGTCCGACAGTTTCGGCCCGAAGTCATACGTCGCGCGGCTACGAAACAGCATGTAGCCCGGAATCGTGCCGGTGCTGCCATCAGCGCTCTCGGCCGAGGTGTTGGCGTTGTCGGCGAACTGGTCGCTCTGGTAGCTGCTGTCCAGGTTCAGTTTCCACGCGCCTTCGGTATAACCGACACCGATCGTGCCTTTGTGAGCCGGTTCTTTGTGTCCATGGGGGATTCGCGGCAGGTGTCGGTGTCGAGCACCCTGGAGTTCTGAAGGTAGACCGCGTCATCGTTCATCGCGAGCAAGCTCGCTCCCACAGGGAATGTGTGTCGATCATAGAGATCTGGCTTGACACCTATCCTGTGTGGGAGCGAGCTTGCTCGCGATAGCGGCCTCCCAGACACCCACAACCTTACAGGGTCGCCGCACTAGCGCAAAAACGCCTGCCGATACTCCCCAGGCGTTCCACCCACCGCTTGCCGGAAGCGGTTGGTGAAATGACTGGCGCTGGCAAAACCACAGGCCAGCGCGATTTCGCCCAGCGGCTGCGACGTCGTGCGCAGTAATTGCCGCGCATGGGCCAGACGCCGGGCCAACACGTACTGATGAGGCGGCAGGCCAAAACTTTCACGAAACATCCGCGCGAAGTGGTATTCCGACAACGCACAGCACCCGGCCAGTTGCCCAAGGCTGATGGGCTCGGCCAATTGGCTGTCGATGTACTCCACCAGCTGCCGCCGTTGGTGCGCGGCCAACCCGCCCTTGAGCCGTAAACCCTGGCGCTGCCCGACCTGGCTGAGCAACGTATGGCTGAGCAGTTCGTGGGCCAGGCTGCTGGTCAGCAGACGCTCTGCGGGTTCGTTCCAGTTCAGCTGGATCAACTGCCGAAACCGTCGGGCTTGCAGCGGATCGTCGAGGAAGGTGCTTTCCTGCAATTGCAGTTCACGGGGTTCGCGGTCCAGCAGGGTGATGCAACCGAGGGCAAATTGCTCCGGGCTGAAGTACAGGTGGGCCAGGCGGATTTCGCCGTTGATCACCCAGGCTGACTGGTGCTCGGCGGGCAGAATGCAGAGTTTGTCCGGGCCACCCTTGGTGTCGGGGTGTTCACGGCGAAAGGTGCCGGTGCCGCCGGCGATGTAGCAGGACAAGGTGTGATGGCTCGGCGCTTCGTAGTCCTGGGCATCGTGATGGTTGCTCCACAAGGCTGCAGCCATGCCGTCACCGAGCTCGGCGCTGTGCTCGAGACGAGCATTGGGCGAGCGGTTCAGGGCTTGAAAGACTTGCAGGTTTTCCAGTGTGGGCATGGTCGTCCTCTCCAACGCTTTGCATCCTACTCCGTAGCCTTGGCGCTGTGAGTCGACGATCCGACAAAAGCGCAAGTTTATGCAAGCGCCTCGACGCATTGGGGCCTGAGACTGATCGCCATACTCAGGAGCCCTCACCATGAACATCACGTTATACCTGCTCACCGTGCTGATCTGGGGCACCACCTGGATCGCCCTCAAGCTGCAACTGGGTGTGGTGGCGATTCCAGTGTCGATCGTCTATCGCTTCGGTCTGGCGGCGCTGGTGCTGTTCGTCATATTGCTGCTCAGCCAGCGCCTGCAAGTCATGAATCGTCGCGGGCATCTGCTCTGCCTGGCCCAGGGCCTGTGCCTGTTCTGCGTCAACTTCATGTGCTTCTTGTACGCCAGCCAATGGATTCCCAGCGGCCTGGTCGCCGTGGTGTTTTCCACTGCGACGTTATGGAATGCCCTGAATGCTCGGGTGTTCTTCGGTCAGCAAATTGCCCGTAATGTGCTGATGGGCGGGGCGCTGGGCCTGCTGGGCCTGGGCTTTCTGTTCTGGCCAGAACTGGGCGACCACACCGCCAGCCCGCAAACCTTGCTCGGTCTGGGGTTGGCGCTGCTGGGAACCATGTGCTTCTCGGCCGGCAACATGCTCTCGAGCCTGCAACAGAAAGCCGGCCTCAAACCATTGACCACCAACGCCTGGGGCATGGCCTATGGCGCTGCGATGCTGTCGGTTTACTGCCTGGTCAATGGCATCCCCTTCGCAATGGAGTGGAACGCGCGCTACGTCGGTTCGTTGCTGTATCTGGTGATTCCAGGCTCGGTGATTGGCTTCACCGCCTACCTGACCCTGGTCGGGCGCATGGGCCCGGAGCGGGCCGCGTATTGCACGGTGTTGTTCCCGGTGGTGGCGCTGAATGTTTCGGCGTTTGCCGAGGGCTACCAGTGGACTGCACCAGCACTCGCCGGGTTGGTGCTGGTGATGCTGGGTAACGTGTTGGTGTTTCGCAAGCCCAGGCCGTTGCTGATCGGGACAAGCAAATTGGCGTGAGCCAACGCTTTATCGAATGACCGCCCGTGTAGCCGTTGGTCAAAACCCACGGGCGGTGCTTATTACTCGATCTTCAATACTAGAAAAACAAGCGCGAACATCAGGAAGTTCAGAACGCTCTGAGACCATTGCGTGACGTTCCACTGTGGGGATTCATCCATATCGAACCATTCAACGCCAATAAGCTGCAGGCAGACATAGTAAATAAAAATGCCAATCATCAGGCCGACAATTGAAAATTGTTTAGCCTCGTGAAACTCCAGGTGCGTTCCATTGATAGTTTTGTATAGTTGGTAAGTGCCGATCAGGCAACTCAGGGTAAATGTAACTTCAAGTGTTATGAACGCCCAATAAACCCGATGATGCAGAAGGGGCGAGGTAATCGCTCGATAACGCCGTGTATTGTTTTCCGAGACCGTGTCCATGCTCAGTACGTGTCCGACATATTCAAGGGCGGCCGCAAAAACTGAGTGCAACACCTGACCTTTCCGGTACGGTGTTGCCCCTATGTCCTATAACGAACTCAGCGTCGAAGAACGCGTCACCATCCAGCTCGGCCAAGCCCAAGGCTTTAGTCAGCGAAGGATCGCCCGTTTGATCAACCGAGCGCCCTCGACGGTAAGCCGGGAGCTGCGCCGCAACCGAGAAGCCTGTGGCCGCTATTCGGTACGTGCTGCCCAGCACTACATGCAGGTTCGCCGCCGCAGCTGTCGACCCAAACGTAAGCTGCTGCCGGGCAGCGAACGTTTCGAGTTAGTGACTCATATGCTGCGTGAGCGTTTGTCTCCCGAGCAAATTGCCGGCAAGCTACGCAGCATGAACATACCCAGCCTCAAAGAAGCCTACGTCTGCCGCGAGACGATCTACACCGCGATCTACGCCCTGCCGGTCGGTGAGCTTCGCAAGGAGCTGATCATCTGCCTGCGCCAAGGCAAAACGGCCCGTAGGCCTCGCTCTGGTGGAGTGGATCGGCGAGGCCAGATCCCCGAAATGGTCAGCATTCACGTGCGCCCACCCGAGATTGAAGACCGGTTGATGCCGGGACATTGGGAAGGCGATCTGATCAAGGGCAAAGCCAACGCCTCGTCTGTAGGCACCCTGGTGGAACGTACCAGTGGTTACTTGATGCTGGTGAAAATGAATGATGCGACGGCGACCTCTGCGATGGAGGGCTTCAGTGCGGCGCTCAATCGCATGCCGCTGGCGATGCGTAAAAGCATGACCTACGACCAGGGCCGGGAGATGGCGCGGCACGTCGAAATTACCCAGAAGACCGGTGTGGCCATCTATTTCTGTGACCCGCACAGCCCTTGGCAGCGCGGCAGCAACGAAAATATCAACGGGCTGATCCGCCAGTACTTGCCCAAGGGGACTGACTTGTCAGTCCACAGCCAGGAAGAGCTCGATGCCATAGCGCTGCAACTGAACATGCGCCCACGTAAGCGTTTCGATTTCAAATGTCCAATCGAAGTGATGGGCCAAGTGATGCAAGAGGCCATGGCTATGCGGCATGATGCCCCGGCTTCAATTCAATAACCGTGTTGCACTCAGCTCCTGCATCCGCCAAGGTTGGATGAGTAGTCTGTCAGGTTGCTGAATATGAGCAGTAGGCCGAAAAACCCCACGAACGACATGATCAGTACTTTGCTGTATCTGATTGCGTGGGCTGTTGTGACAATCCTCATGGTGTGCACTCTCCGCTGTTAGTCCCTTGGGGGCTTATACAGTGCAAGCTTAGAGCGCGAAGGCGTTGCATATAAGAGGAGTGAGTTTCAACGTGTGTAGTTGATGTGCGGGAGTGCGGTAAAGATTATGTGTGAGGCTCTTTAACAGGCACGCCCAGGCAGGCGTGCCTGTTTGCGCGTTAACCCTTCCACACCTGCGGATTGACCAGATCCCGCGGTCGTTCACCGAGCAATGCGCTGCGCAGATTGTCCAGGGCGCGGTTGGCCATGGCTTCGCGGGTTTCATGGGTGGCCGAGCCAATGTGCGGCAAGGTCACGGCGTTTTTCAGCTGGAACAGTGGCGATTCGGCCAGCGGTTCTTTCTCGTAGACATCCAGCCCGGCACCGCGAATCCGGTTGTTTTGCAGGGCGTCGATCAGCGCTGGTTCGTCGACCACCGGGCCCCGGGAAATATTCACCAGAATTGCGCTCGACTTCATCAGCGCCAGTTCGCGATGGCTGATCAAGTGTCTGGTTTTTTCACTGAGGGGCACCACCAGACAGACGAAATCCGCCTCGGCCAGCAACTGATCGAGGCTGCGCAACCGGGCGCCGAGTTCCTGTTCCAGGTCAATCTTGCGGCTGTTGCCGCTGTAGATCACCGGCATGTTGAAACCCAGACGCCCACGACGGGCGATGGCCGCGCCGATGTTGCCCATGCCGACGATGCCCAGGGTTTTTCCGTGCACATCGCAGCCAAACAACGGCGCGCCGACGGTGGCCTGCCACTGGCCGGCTTTGGTCCAGGCATCCAGTTCGGCGACACGCCGGGCGCTGCTCATCAACAGCGCGAAGGCCAGGTCGGCGGTGCTTTCGGTGAGTACGTCCGGGGTGTTGGTGAGCATGATCCCGCGCTCGTTGAAGTAGGCCAGATCGTAATTGTCATAGCCGACCGAAACGCTGGAAACCACTTCCAGTCTGGCGGCGTTCTCGAGCTGCGCCCGACCGAGCTTGCGACCGACGCCGATCAGACCGTGAGCGGTGGGCAGGGCTTCGTTGAATTGGGCATTGATGTCGCCGAGCTTGGGGTTCGGCACGATCACGTCGAAGTCCTGTTGCAGACGCTCGACCATTTCGGGCGTGACACGGCTGAAGGCGAGTACGGTTTTTTTCATTGGAGAAGGGCTCGTCGGGCGGAGGAGAATGCCAAGCAAGCTATCATTCTTGGCGGGGTTGTGGCGAGGCTTCCACATTCTTTAGCCAACACAAAACCTGTGGCGAGGGAGCTTGCTCCCGCTGGACGGCGCAGCCGTCCCAAAACCTGCAGTTGTGTTCCAACAGGTAAAAATGCATTGCCCGATTTACGACTGCTGCGCAGCCGAGCGGGAGCAAGCTCCCTCGCCACATTCGATCGCATACATCCTTGAGATCAATTCGCCAACCGTGCCCCACTCATGCTCCCGCTCAACTCATACGCCGCCAGCTCCGCCTGATGCGCCGCGAGGATCTCCGGCAGTGAACCGCGCAGGTACTCGACCCAGGTCTTGATCTTCGCATCCAGGTACTGGCGCGACGGGTAGATGGCGTACAGGTTCAGCTCTTGCGAGCGGTAGTTCGGCATTACCCGCACCAGGGTCCCATTGCGCAGGCCTTCGATGGCCGCGTAGACCGGCAGCACGCCAACGCCCATGCCGCTGGTGATGGCGGTTTTCATCGCGTCGGCCGAGTTCACCAGAAACGGTGAACTGTTGATGGTGACCATTTCCTGGCCTTCCGGGCCGTCGAACAGCCACTTATCCAGTGCAATCACCGGGCTCACCAGGCGCAGGCAGGCGTGGTTCAGCAGGTCGCTGGGTTTGTGCGCGCAGCCGTTGGCTTTGACGTAGGCCGGTGAGGCGCAAACGATGCTGTAGGTGATGCCCAGGCGTTGCGAGACGAAACCCGAGTCCGGCAGCTCGCTGGCGAGCACGATGGACACGTCGTAACCCTCGTTCAGCAGATCCGGCACGCGGTTGGCCATGGTCAGGTCGAAGGTGACGTCCGGGTGAGTCTTGCGATAGCGGGCGATGGCGTCGATCACGAAATGCTGACCGATGCCGGTCATGGTGTGCACCTTGAGCTGCCCGGCCGGGCGCGCGTGGGCGTCGCTGGCCTCGGCTTCGGCCTCTTCGACGTAAGCCAGGATCTGCTCGCAGCGCAGCAGGTAACGTTTGCCGGCTTCGGTCAGGGCGATGCGTCGAGTCGTTCGATTGAGCAGGCGGGTTTGCAGGTGGGCTTCCAGGTTGGACACCGCGCGCGAGACGTTGGCCGTCGTGGTATCCAGTTGCACGGCAGCGGCAGTGAAGCTGCCGGCCTCGGCCACACAACTGAAGGCCCGCATGTTTTGCAAAGTGTCCATGGGATGCTCTCAAGGCAGATGGCAAATTGTGACACGAAGTTACGGGGTGACGTGACCTCGACTAACGGATTATCGCGTTAACGGTAACAAAGATTCACAGGAATCCCGGCTTATCGCCATTCGGGCCGCCCCCTAGAATTGCGCCGTTACTGGTGTGTGGGAGCGAGCCTGCTCGCGATGCAAACAACTCGGTGCATCAGGTACACCGCGCCGATGCCATCGCGAGCAGGCTCGCTCCCACAGATAAGTCAGTGTCCACAGAATCTCGATTCTCTCCCACCTCAGGAATTCGCAGCAGTGCCGCGTCGTATCAGCAGAGAGCTGAAGACTCTCAGTGTTTGGGCTTTATCGTTAGCAATCAGCGGCTGCATCGGAACCGGAGGAATTGCCCCCCAAGGCAAGACACTCACCGCCAATTCATTGGCTACCGACCAGGCGATCCAGAGCGCCGCGCAGGACGCTCACTGGCCGACCGTCCAGTGGTGGCAGGCCTATGGCGACCCGCAATTGAACCGCTGGATCGACCTCGCCGTGCAAGGCAGTCCGAGCATGGCCATGGCCACCGCAAGAGTGCGCCAGGCCCGGGCGATGGCCGGGATTGCCGAATCGGCCGAGTCGTTGCAGATCAATGGCGACTCCACACTCAAACGCCACAACTGGCCCACCGACCCGTTCTATGGCCCTGGTGAACTGGCCAATAGCACTACCTGGGACAACAATGCCGCGCTGGGTTTCAGCTACGCCCTCGACCTCTGGGGTCGCGAAAGCAACGCCACCGAGCGTGCCGTGGACCTGGCCCACATGAGCGCCGCCGAAGCGCGCATGGCCCGACTCGAACTGCAGAACAACGTCGTTCGCGCCTATATCCAGCTGTCCCTGCATTACGCTCAGCGGGACATCGTCAACGCGACCCTCAAGCAGCAACAGCAGATCCTCGACCTGGCTTCGAGGCGTCTGGACGGTGGCATCGGCACGCACTTCGAAGTCAGTCAGGCACAAACACCCTTGCCGGAAACCCATCGGCAACTGGATGCACTGGACGAAGAAATCGCCCTGAGTCGCAACCAGCTCGCCGCGCTCGCAGGCAAAGGTCCGGGGGAGGGTGCGCAGTTGCAACGGCCGAGCCTGTCGCTGGGCGCTGCATTGAAGTTGCCGTCAGCCTTGCCCGCCGAACTGCTCGGTCAACGTCCCGACGTGGTCGCCAGTCGTTGGCAAGTGGCGGCTCAAGCGCGAGGCATTGATGTCGCTCACGCCGGTTTCTATCCCAACGTCGATCTGCTGGGCAGCCTTGGTTTCATGGCCACCGGTGGTGGCGCGCTGGAGTTCCTGACGGGCAAGAAGCTCACCTACAGCGTCGGCCCGGCGATCTCCCTGCCGATTTTTGACGGGGGGCGTCTGCGCTCGGCGCTGGGTGAAGCCTCGGCCGGTTATGACATCGCCGTGGCCAACTACAACCAGACCCTGGTCAACGCGCTGAAGAGCATTTCCGATCAGTTGATCCGTCGCGAGTCCATGGACCAGCAGCAAGGCTTCGCCGCCGAGTCGGTGGCCTCGGCGCAGAAGACCTATGACATCGCAATGATCGCGTATCAGCGCGGGCTGACCGACTACCTCAACGTGCTTAACGCCCAGACCCTGCTGTTCAAACAGCAGCAAGTGCAGCAGCAGGTTCAGGCGGCGCGCTTAAGTGCCCATGCCGATCTGGTGACAGCGCTCGGCGGCGGACTCGGTGCGGGCAACGACGTGCCGACCGCCGAGCAGACCCAGGTCCCGAAAACCCCGAGTATTTTGAAGTGAGCGCGATGTTTCAGGCACACCCACATTTGTGGCGAGGGAGCTTGCTCCCGCTTGAGTGCGTAGCACTCATAAAACCGGCATTGGTTACCAGAATTTTGGGGCCGCTACGCAGCCCAGCGCGAGCAAGCTCGCTCGCCACAAAGTTCTCGCTCGCCTTAAGCAGCATTTTGGCCCTTCTTCAAGCCCTCGACCATTGAGCAGGATTTCATGACTCCCTTGCCCGCACCTTTGCGCTGGCTGTATTCCCTCGAATGGCGGCGTGGTTTTTTCGACTGGGCACGCAGCGATGGCGTGACCTGGGTTTATATCTTCAAGGTGTTGATCGCGGCTTTTCTGACTCTTTGGCTGGCCATGCGTCTGGAATTGCCGCAACCGCGCACGGCGATGATCACGGTGTTTATCGTGATGCAGCCGCAGAGCGGGCAGGTGTTCGCCAAGAGCTTCTATCGTTTCCTCGGCACCCTGGCCGGGTCGGCGGTGATGGTCGCGCTGATCGCCCTGTTTGCGCAGAACACCGAACTGTTCCTCGGCTCGCTGGCGATCTGGGTCGGTATCTGCTCGGCTGGCGCGGCGCGTTATCGCAACTTTCGCGCCTATGGTTTTGTGCTGGCCGGTTACACCGCGGCGATGATCGGTTTGCCGGCGCTGGCCCACCCTGATAGCGCTTTTATGGCCGCGGTGTGGCGGGTGCTGGAAATCTCTTTGGGGATTCTCTGCGCGACGCTGGTCAGCGCTTCGATCCTCCCGCAAACCGCCAGTGCGGCGATGCGCGACGCACTGGATCAACGCTTCGGCGTGTTCGCGCTGTTCGTCAGCGATGGCCTGCGCGGCCGCAGTCAGCGCGATACGTTCGAAAACAGCAACGTGCGCTTTATCGCTGAAGCGCTCGGTCTGGAAGGGCTGCGCAGTGTCACCGTATTCGAAGACCCGCACATGCGGCGGCGCAATGGTCGGCTCAGTCGGCTCAATAGCGAATTCATGGGTATCACCACGCGCTTCAACGCCTTGCACCAATTGCTCGAGCGTTTGCGCAGCAGTGGCACCGAGCCGGTGGTGGCGGCAATCAAACCCGGCTTGCAGGATCTGGCTGAAATGCTCGACGGCTTTTCCGGGCGGGCGCTGACCAGCGCCGATGCGGCACGCCTGGCCATGCAGCTGGCGACTTTTAAAGAAGGTTTGCCGGCTCGGGTGCGCAGCCTGCGGGCGATCTTTCAGGAGAATGATCCGGGCGATGCCGAGCAGCTGGATTTTCACACCGCATATGAGTTGCTCTATCGCTTCGTCGACGACCTGCACAGTTATGCACAGACCCACGCTTCGCTGGCCGAACACAGCCACGAACGCGAGCAATGGGATGAACCCTTTACGCCGCAAACCAACTGGCTGGTCTCGGCGGCTTCGGGGATTCGGGCGGCGTTCATTCTGGTGCTACTCGGCAGTTATTGGGTAGCGACGGCCTGGCCCGGCGGCGCCACCATGACCCTGATCGCGGCGGCCACCGTCGGCCTGTCCGCCGCCACACCCAACCCCAAGCGCATGGCGTTTCAGATGGCCTGCGGCACTTTGATCGGTGCGTCGGTGGGCTTCGTCGAGATGTTCTTCGTCTTTCCCTGGATCGACGGTTTTCCGTTGCTCTGTGTGATGCTGGCACCGGTAATCGTGTTCGGTTCGTTTCTCTCGTCACGGCCGCAATACGCAGGGGTTGGCCTGGGTTTGCTGATCTTTTTCAGCACCGGTTCCGTGCCGGACAACCCGACCGTCTATAACCCCTACGCCTTCATCAACGACTACATCGCCATGGTCATCGGCATGCTGGTCTGCGCCGCCGCCGGGGCGATCATTCTGCCGCCCAACAGCCGCTGGTTGTGGCGTCGGCTGGAACAGGATTTGCGCGAGCAGGTGGTGTACGCCATCAGCGGAAAACTCAAGGGGCTCGGTTCGAGCTTCGAAAGTCGCACTCGGGATTTGCTGCATCAGGCCTATGGCCTGGCCGCCGGGCAACCGCAGGTGCAACGTGATCTGCTGCGCTGGATGTTGGTGGTGCTGGAAGTCGGTCACGCGATCATCGAGTTGCGCAAAGAACAGGCGATCCTCCCGGTGCACCCGGCCTACGCCGAATCCCAACCATGGCGTCAGGCGATTCGGCGGATGGGTCGTTCGTTGGTGCGGCTGTTTATTCAACCGAGCCAAAACAATCTCGAACGCGGCCTGATCGCCGTCGACCACGCCATCAGTCAGGTGCAAGCCACCGACGAGCCTTTCGCACCGCACTTCGATACCTCGGCACTACGTCGAGTGAAGAGCTACCTGCATTTCATCCGCACCTCGTTACTCGACCCGCAATCACCGCTGGCGGCATTCGCTGCACCCCAAGGACTAGAACATGCCTCGTGAGATCGCTTTCCACGGCGTGTACATGCCGACCATGACCCTGATGTTTTTTATCGCAGCGCTGCTTGCCTGGGCGCTGGACCGGTTTCTGGCAGGCCTGGATCTGTACCGTTTTTTCTGGCACCCGGCGCTGCTGCGCCTGAGCCTGTTCACCTGCATCTTCGGCGCCCTGGCGCTCACTGTTTACCGTTGAGAATGACCTGATGAAGAAGCTTTTCAGCCTGCTCGCCACCTTGCTGGTGCTGGCCCTCGCCTTATGGATCGGCCGGACCCTTTGGGTGCATTACATGAACACCCCCTGGACTCGCGACGGTCGGGTGCGCGCCGACATCATCAACGTGGCAGCCGACGTCACCGGCGAAGTGGTCAACGTCCCGGTGCGCGACAACCAGTTGGTGAAAAAGGGCGACTTGCTGATGCAGATCGACCCCGAGCACTACCAGATCGCGGTGAAACAGGCGCATTCGCTGGTGGCTTCACGCAAGGCCACCTGGGAGATGCGCAAGGTCAACGCCCATCGCCGCGCCGACATGGACAGCCTGGTGATCTCCAAAGAAAACCGCGACGACGCCAGCAACATCGCCGACTCGGCCCTGGCCGATTACCAACACGCCCAGGCGCAACTGGAAGCGGCGCAGCTGAATCTTAAACGTACCCAGGTACTGGCGGCGGTGGATGGCTATGTCACTAACCTCAACGTCCATCGCGGCGACTACGCGCGCATCGGCGAAGCGAAAATGGCCGTGGTCGACATGAATTCGTTCTGGGTTTACGGATTCTTCGAGGAGACCAAACTGCCCCATGTACGGGTCGGTGACAAAGCCGATATGCAGCTCATGAGCGGCGAAGTGCTCAAGGGCCATGTGGAAAGCATTTCCCGCGGCATCTACGACCGCGACAACCCCGAAAGCCGCGAACTGATCGCCGACGTCAACCCGACCTTCAACTGGGTACGCCTGGCACAACGAGTGCCGGTGCGCATCCACATCGATCAAGTGCCGGACGGCGTGCTGCTGGCGGCGGGGATTACTTGTACGGTGGTGGTGAAGCAGGAGGGCGAGCAATAGCAGTCAGACCGAGTCGCTCCCTTCGCGGGCAAGCCCGCTCCCACATGGATCACCGCGAATCTGTGGGAGCGGGCTTGCCCGCGAAGAAGGCGCTGCGGTCTATCAGGTAAAACACAACCCTCTTACAACCGCCCACCCAACCCAAACCGCTTCATCAACCCTGACTCCAACACGCCCTTGGGCAGCAATGCTGCCAACAATGGCATTGCCCGGCTGCCGTTACCCAAACGCAACAAACGCGGTGGTTTGCTCTGCTGCACAGCCTTGAGCAAATCAGCCGCAAATTCACTGGCCGGCGTCGGATTGTCCTGGGAGGCTTTGGCCCGGGCGCGAATGCCTTCGCGTAGCGGCCACCAGGGTGATTGCTCGGTGATCAACTGTTCGGCTTCATGCCCGGCATTTTTGGCGAAGCTGGAGGCGATGGCGCCGGGCTGGACTTCCATCACGCGGATACCGAACGGCGCCAGCTCCATGCGCAGGGCATCGCTCAAGGCATGCACGGCGGCTTTCGAGGCGCAATAAGCGCCGGCGAATGGCGTCACCAACACGCCGGACACGCTGCCGATATTCACCACCAAACCCTTGCTGCGGCGCAGTACCGGGAATAGCGCACGGGTCACCCCGACCACCGCGAACACATTGGTTTCGAACTGACGTTGCATCGCCTCCACGCCACCGTCGAGCAGCGGCCCCATGGCGCCATAACCGGCGTTGTTGATCAACACATCCAGGCCGCCGTGTTGCTGGTTGATGCGCTCGCTCAAGGCCTGCAGTGCCGGACCATCGTTAACGTCCAATTGCACCGCAGTGAACCCGGCGGCGGCCAATACCGCGACATCCTCAGCCTTGCGCGCAGTCGCCCAGACCTCGTAACCGGCAGTTTTGAAAACGTCAGCCAGCGCACGGCCGATGCCGCTGGAACAACCGGTGATTAACGCGAGAGGCATGGCGCGGTCCTTGTGCAAGAGGTGGAGAAATGATGGATCAGTCAGAGAAACTACCCTGCAAACGCTCGGCGCGAAACTCCAGAGATTGCGGGCGATAACCGGGGCGCAGCGGCGGCAGGGGCAAGCAGTCTGCCCACGAGGCGCCGGCCTGCAATTCGCCGGGACCACGGTAGCGCGGGGCGGCGTAGATACTTTCCGCGAGGTTCACTGTATCGCCGGGCGCATAAGCGGCGATCCGCCAACGCAACTCGGTCAGCGGCACGTCATTGCCGTTGTTCATTTTCAGTTGCAGCGGACGATCCGCCGGACAGTGCTCGGGCGCATAACTGATGCGCAACTCCAGCCGTGCCAGCTGCTTGACCTCGCGGTTGTCCAGCCAGATCACCCACACCGCCACCAGACCCAGGCCAATCGCCGCCGCCAGCGATACCGGCAAGGCCTTGTCCGGATAACGCAGCAGCAGGATCAGCCAGGTAATGACCAGCAGGACGCCGATGAACATGAGGCAAACCTCGGGTAGTGAAGAGACCATCCTACCCAAGCGTAGGTGTGATTGACCATGGGCGAGAATCAGCGGTGAATTCTCGGGCCTCATCGCGAGCAAGCTCGCTCCCACACTCGACCGCGTGTGGTCACAGATCTTGTGTACGCCAACGATCTAATGTGGGAGCAGCCGGTCGACGCTCGATTGCTCGCGATGGGGGCCTAATAGCCAACACAATTATCCAGTATGGAATTCTGAAATAAAAAAGCCCCCGCCCAACCCACTGCGGATAGGGGACGCAGTCGGCTGGACGGGGGCTTCTTGTTTAGCGGTATTACCGATCAATCACTGGGCGATGGTTTTCACCGATACGCCGCGTTCGATCGGGTTGGAGCGACCGTAGATATCTTCAAAACGCTCGATATCGTCTTCGCCCAGGTAGCTGCCCGATTGCACTTCGATGATTTCCAGGGCGATCTTGCCCGGGTTGCGCAAGCGGTGGACCGAGGCGATCGGGATGTAGGTGGACTGGTTTTCAGTGAGCAGGAACACGTTCTCGTCGCAGGTCACTTCGGCGGTGCCGCTGACCACGATCCAGTGTTCGGCGCGGTGGTGGTGCATCTGCAAGGACAGGCACGCGCCCGGCTTGACCGAGATGCGCTTGACCTGGAAGCGTCCGCCCATGTCCACCGAGTCATAGGAACCCCATGGCCGGTAGACCTCGCAGTGGTTTTGGGTTTCGCTGCGGCCCTGTTCGTTGAGGGTGTTGACCATCTGTTTGACGCCCTGGACCTTGTCCTTGTGGGCGATCATCATGGCGTCCTTGGTCTCGACCACGACGATGTTTTCCAGACCGATGATCGACACCAGTTTGCCATTGCCATGGACCATGCAATTGCGGCTGTCCTGGATCACCACGTCGCCTTTGGTGACGTTGCCATTGGCGTCTTTTTCGTTGACTTCCCACAACGACGACCAGCAGCCGACGTCGCTCCAGCCAGCGGTCAGCGGCACGACGCAGGCGCGCTGGGTTTTTTCCATCACGGCGTAGTCGATGGAGTTGTCCGGGCAGCAGGCGAAGGTGGCTGCGTCGATGTCGACGGTGTCGGCATCCTGCACGCTGCGTTCCAGGGTCAGCAGGCAGGTGTCGTAGATGTCCGGATCATGTTTTTTCAACTCTTCCAGGAAGCGGCTGGCGCGGAACAGGAACATGCCGCTGTTCCAGAAATAGCCGCCGGCTTCGACGAACTCGGTAGCGCGTTTTACGTCAGGTTTTTCGACGAAGTGCGACACGCGACTGACACCTTCGGGTAGCAGCGAATCGTTGGTCGACTTGATGTAGCCGTAGCCGGTTTCCGGTTTGGTCGCCGGCACGCCGAACAGCACCATCTCGCCATTCTCGGCCGCCACGGTGGCCAGGGCCAGGGCGCGCTGCAGGGCTTTCTGGTCTTCAAGCACGTGGTCGGCCGGCAGCACCAGCATCAACTCGTCGCGGCCTTCGTTGACCAGCATCATCGCGGTCAGGGCCACGGCCGGTGCAGTGTTGCGGCCGAACGGTTCCATCAGGATGCGTTGGGTGTCGAGGTTGCGGCTGCTCAGCTGCTCGTTGACGATGAAGCGGTGTTCCTTGTTGCAGACCACGATCGGCGTGTCCATACCGTCGAACACCAGGCGTTCGAGGGTTTGCTGGAACAGCGTCTGCTCGCCGGTCAGGGCGAGAAACTGCTTGGGGAATTGCTTGCGCGAAAGCGGCCAAAGACGTGAGCCACTACCACCTGACAAGATTACCGGAATCATGTTGTTTCTCCTTGAATCGAAATAGGTTAGAGCTACTGCGTTCTGTCGTTTCACTCTTGTTTTTGTTCCGTGTCCGATTGACACCTCGGTTCATTGTGGGAGCGAGCTTGCTCGCGAAAGCGGTGGGTCAGCCAACATCATCGTTGAATGTGAAACCGTATTCGCGAGCAAGCTCGCTCCCACAAGGGGAACTGGGTCAATCCGGCAAATTGATTAGCGCGTCGAGACCGGGCGTTTTACCCAGACTGGCGACAAGCTGCTGCCGCTGCCAGTGACGTAGAGCACTGCCGCTTCACCGCGCTCCATGGCGACCGGTTTCACGTCGCCGACTTTTTTGTCGCCTTCATAGAGGGCGAGGCTGACTTTCACCGGGTTGATTTCACGCTCGCCACGGCCCTTGGCGGCCACGGTCGGGATCACTTCGGTCTTGCCATCGGCGGTTTTCAGGGTCAGTGGTTTGTCGCTGAGGTTCTGTACGCGAACCAGGGCTTTCTGCTTGTTCTTGAACGGCGGTTCTTCGATCAATTGTGGCTGGCCGCTGGCGTTGTTGACCAGAGTGTAATAGTGATCAGCCGCGAGTTTCACCGGCAGGCTCTGGCTGCCGACCTTGGCGCTGTAGTCGCCGCCGGGCATGAAGCTGAAGTCACTGCTGCCCAGCGGTGCGACGTCGCTGAGGTTGGCGGTGCCAACGGTGGCACTGACTTCCTGGTTGCTGGCGTTATAGATACGCACGAAGCTCGAGCCTTTTGGTGCGGTCGGGCCGTAAAGGGCGGCGTCGCCGGCCCAGGCTTGCATCGACAGCAGGCTGACGCCGGCAACGAGGGCGAAAGTCTTGGCGAGACGACGAGGAGTAGTAGTGAAAGTCATGTGTTGTACCTCTCTTTCAGTTTTGCGCCCGATCGGGCGTCTCGGATTGGGTGTTTGCTGCTAGGTTTTGTTGGTTTACGCCGGCTTCTTTGAGTTCTGCGACCCACTGTGGGTCGGCGTCGCCGATTTCGTTGTTCACAGGCAGATATCGTTCAGGGAACTCCCAGATCAGCACCTGTGGCGGGCTGTTCTTGAAAGCGTCGCTTTTCAGGTAGCTGAGCATCGGCAGAATCGGGCCGTGGCCGTCTTCGGCGTAATTGACCACGTCGCTTTGCAGGGCCTCTTTCAAGGCACCGACGAAGTTCCAGCTGGGGTTGGCGCTGTAGCTGGTGCCGATCAGTGCCACCGGAACTTCGCTGTCGGCGAACAAGGCGTCGTCACCGGCAGGCTGGTCTTCAGCCACGCGCGTGGTGCGCTTTTCCAGCGGCTCTTGCGGTGGCATCAGGTTGCTGAACAGCGGATCCAGCGGCAGGAACAGGGTCAGGTCGCCCTTGTGCTGTTCGGTTTTCTCGGCTTCGGTGACAAAGCGTTGCGGCGCGCTATTGAGCGGGGTTTTCTCGGCAATCACCTTGGCCAGTTGTTTGGCCGCGATCTCGGCGCCGGTCGGGGTCCAGTGGGTGTCGGTGCGCAGGAACACTTGCTGACCGTTTTGCTTGGCCTGTTGCAGCGGGCCGAGCAGGTCGGGAGCGAGGATCTTGTTGGCCGCTATACGGGCGTGGAAGTCCTTGTACAGATCGGCGTGGATGCTGGCCGGACGTACATCGCCCAGGTGTTCCGGGTACAGGCGAACCTTGGCCGGGACAATCGCCATCACCAGTTTCACGCCGCGCTTCTGCAAGGTCTGGCGCACGCCTTCGACCAGCGCGTAGTTGCCTTGCAGGTTCAGCTCTTCGTTGACGATCGGGTTGAATTCCTCATCGCTGTACAACCACTGATCGCGACCGAGCACGACGCCCGGACGACCTTCGTTGAACAGTTTGAAATCCAGCGCCGCCCAGAGATTGGTGCCCAGGCGCTTGATCGGGAACTCGTCGTCGTAGTGAGTCTCGACGGCTTTTGTCCAGCGACCGTTGAGCACGGTGGTCTCGGCAGTGGTGCTGAAGCCGAAGAAACTGCGCGTCGACCAGACGCCCAAAGCGAGCAGCAGGGCCATAAACAGCGCGATGTAGAGGATGCGTAATGAGCGGGTCATGGTCGGCTCCCTCAGAACTGGAAGTAAAGGAACGGCGAGAAGCTTTGCGCCGAAAGTTTGAGAATCGAAGCCACGAACAGCAGCAGTACCAGGGTGCGCATTGCATAGCGCGGCCAGTCCGCGACCCAGTAGGCCGCTTGGACCTGAGCTTCGGTACCGACGATGTAGCCCGGTTGGTGAATGCTGTTGCCGGCATCACCCGGTACGGCTTTGATCAGACCCGGTTGCGCGGTGGCAGGGCCATCGGCTGGGGTGTCAGCCGCCGGTTTGGCTTTTGGCCGATTGGCGTAGAAGTCCCGCAGGCCGAAGAACGCCAGCGTTGCGTAAGCCAGCACCAGGGTTGCCACTTGCAGGCCGGTGAGGCTGGCGGCGTTGAGTTCCGACAGCGACCACTCGTTGAAGCTGAACATGGCGCCGTACATGCGACCGGCGACGTGCAGGTTTTCCGCGCGGAAGATCACCCAGCCCATGACCACCAGCAGGAAGGTCAGCGCCCAGCGGATCGGGTTGAAGCTGTGTGGCGAGGTGTTCAGACCCAGGGCCTTTTCAATCGCCAGCCACATGCCGTGCCAGGCACCCCAGACGATGTAAGTGATGTTCGCGCCGTGCCACAGACCGCCGAGCAACATGGTCAGGAACAGGTTGCGGTAGGTGGTCAGCGTGCCTTTGCGGTTACCGCCCAGGGTGATGTACAGGTAGTCACGCAGCCAGGTGGAGAGGCTGATGTGCCAGCGCCGCCAGAACTCGGTGATCGACTGGCTGATGTACGGCTGCTTGAAGTTTTCCATGAAGCGGAAACCCATCATCAAGCCCAGGCCAATGGCCATGTCGCTGTAGCCGGAGAAGTCGAAGTACAGCTGCGCGGTGTAGGCCAGTGCGCCGAGCCAGGCATCGCCCGTGGTCGGGTTTTGCAGGGCAAAGCAATGGTCGGCCACGACCGCCAGGGTGTCGGCGATGAAAACCTTCTTGATGAAACCCTGCATGAACCGCGTGGCACCTTCGGAGAACTTGTCGAGGGTGTGGGTGCGGTTGTTGAACTGATCGGCCAGGTCGCGGAAACGCAACACAGGGCCGGCGATCAAGTGCGGGAAGATCGCCACGAACGCCGCGAAGTCGATCAGGTTGCGGGTCGCCGGGGTATCGCCACGGTAGACGTCGATGATGTAGCTGATGGACTCGAAAATGTAGAACGAGATCCCGATCGGCAACAGTACGTGGGTCAGGATGAACGGCGAAAGACCGACCGAAGTCATCATCGCGTTGATGCTGTCCACGCCGAAGTTGGCGTACTTGAAGTAGCCGAGGATGCACAGATCCACCACCACGCCGAGCAACAGCCAGCGTTGCGCAGGTTTGGTGCGAACCCCGGCGGCACCGACTTTCAGGCCGATCCAGTAGTTCCACAGGGTGACGGCCATGAACAGCGCCAGGAAGTCCACTCGCCACCAGGCGTAGAACATGTAGCTGGCAATCAGCAGCAGCAGATTGCGATAGCGTTGCCCGCTCAAATAGTACAAGCCGAGAAAGATCGGCAAGAACAGAAACAGGAACACATTGGATGAGAAAACCATCCCGACTCTCCGTGTTTATCCAACAGTTAAGGGCCAGAGCCCCCCCAACCCCCCCCAACAAAATTCGGGGGGGATGTATTGCATTCGAATCAGTCCACTATCCCCTGTGGGAGCGAGCTTGCTCGCGATTGCGGCCTGACATTCAGCATCGATGTCGACTGACACACCGTCATCGCGAGCAAGCTCGCTCCCACAAGGTTTCCTGCTTGGCAGGAAGTCATGCGTTAGCTGCCTTTGTTGCCTTTCTCATGCGATGGGTCATAGATCTTGGTCAGGTCGCCACCCAGGCGGAAGGTCTTGAACGGCTGCATCTCGCGTTTGCGTTCGAGCACATCCGGCGGGCAGGTGTAGAGGCTGCAGAAGGGTTCGAGCCAGGCGAATTTCGAGTCGACTTTCAGGTCGGTCATGTCCTGTTCTTCACCATTCTTTTCTTCGAACTCGTCAGGGTCTTTGACCCCGGCCAGCACCCGGTCGCCCAGGCGTTTCAGCGCGCCGTTGTTTTCCTGACGCAAGTCCACACCGTTGACCTGAGCGAAGCTGGCAATCATCGCCAGCGGCGGCAGGGCATAGTTGTGATAGGCGAGGGCGCGCTTCTTGCGTTTGAGCTCATTAGGCAAGAAGCCTTGCGCGTCGACCTGGTTGACGCCGACTTTGTATTCCTTCACCGCCCAATCGAACAGGTCGCGGCGATCGGTCGCCACGGCGGTGGCCATGACTGACCAGGCAGCCCAGTACGAGTGGTTGTTGGTTTGTTCCAGCGGCAGGTTGTCCCAATCGCTGACTACCTGATCGGCCATTTTGCTGAACCAGGCTTCGATCAATTGCGACTCTTGCTGGTGGTTCGCCAACGGGTGCGAGTCGGAGAACTTCAGGCGGATGTAGGACGAAGCCATACTGCCCAGCGCCCATTTGCGCATGGACTTGCCGGTGTGGTTGAAGTCCTTGGACATCAGCGCATCGGCCTTGGCCCAGGTGGTCAACCAGTTCAGGGTGCACTCGAGCTGTTCCGGACGACCGTCGCGCATGAATTGCATCACCTGTTTGCTGGTGCCGCGCTCCAGCTTGGTGATGTCGGCAGTGGCATCGCGGAAGGCTTTTTCCGATTTCTCATTGAGGGTCGAACGGGCCTTGTCGGAGCCTTCATATTTGCTGCGAAATTGCAGTTCCCGGGTGTACGGCGCGGGCATCGCGCCGCAGCTTTCGGCCTTGTCACCGGTCTTGATTTTTTCTATCGGCGCGTTGTAACCCTGAGGCGGGCGCAATGGCGCCGCGGCCTGTGCGGTGCCGGCGAAAATGGCCAGCCCCAGCAGAGTCGGCGCCAGCAGTTTTTTCATCGTCAGTGTTCGAGTTCTAGCGTGCATAGGTAACCTCATTGCCCGGTTTGAGCGGTACGTCGCTCAGCACCCGGGAACACGTTGCGTTTGCATACTTTCGCTTCGACCTTCTGCGCAGCGGCACCGGCTTGCGGACCCTGGACCTCTACGGCCAGCAGGGTCTGCGAGGCCCAATCTTCGTCAGTGCGCAGTTCAAAGGCGAAACGCCCGTCGGTGTCGGATGTTTCCGGTTTGTCGATCTTGATGTCCTCATGGCGCCCGTTCATGTACCAGAGGGTGGCTTGCAAGGTTTTCACCGATGGGTCGGCGAAGCGGATGTCGACCTGATGAGTGCTGTTACGCAAGTCCATGTTCTTGCTGTTGACCATCAGCTCGTTCTTGCCGGGCTTGAGGGTGGTGCTGCTGCTCATCAGTGCTTCTTTGCCTTCGCAGCCGTTGTCGAGCAGCGCCATCATCTGTCGATAAGTGGTTTCCTGATCGAGGCGATACAGCGGCGAGAATTCCCAGATGAGAATCTTCGGTGGATTTTTCTGGAACTCTTCGCTGCCCAGGTACTGCAGCATCGAGCCTTCCAGGCCACCGCCGGGGAAGGCAACGTTGAGGATGTCGGCGCCGATGGCTTCTTCCAGGAAGCCGGCGAAGTTGTAGTTCTTGCCGCTGTGGCTGGTGCCGACCAGGGTGATTTCCGGATTTCCGGATTCACCGAACAGATCGCCATCGGCCGCTTCGCCTTTTGGCTCGGTGGTGAATTGATCCATGTACTGGATCGCGTAGCTAGTGCCACAGAGTTGACCAGCCATATTGTGTAACGTTCCGGTCTTACCCATGCGCCCCGACTTGTGGGACTCGAATTCACGCTTGGGAATGTCGGCGAAGGCCGGAATTTGCTTGACCTTTTCACCGACGATTTTCGCCGTGCGCTGGGCGCCGTACGGGGTCCAGTGCTGGTCGCCGCGGAAGTAGAAATCGTGGGCCGACAGTTCGTCGCCTAATTGCTCATTGGTCAACGGCGACAGGTCCGGCACCACATAACCCATGGCGGCGAAACGTCCGAGCATGGCTTTGTAGTTGCTCAGGGCCTTGTCGAAATCGAATCGGGCTTTGTCTTCCGGGTTCAGCTTGCTGCGGTTCACCAGGCCACGGGTCGGCTGGTAAACCACCACCAGTTCCACGCCTTTGCTCTTGAACGCATCGTGCAGTTCTTTCATGCGTTTGTAGCCGGCGGGCGTGGTATTGAACTCGGTGCGCAAATCTTCCTGGGTCCGGAATAGCCAGTCGCCCTGGGCTTGTATCAGGGTGGTGAAGTTCTGCTGATAGCGAGTGGTGTAGTTCTTCGCGTCGTGAGCTGCCGGGCACAGGTTGCAGCACGGCTCGGCGGTGAAGCTCGGCGCTTTGGCGTCGTCGGCATTCGCGCCGCCGCTGGCGGCAAGAATCGCCGCAGTCAGGCCCGAGAGACTGAGTAGTTTGATCAAGTGTGGGTGCATAAAGATTATCCTCAGTCCCGCAGTTTGGTCTGGCGTTCGACAGGGTCGATCAGCACGGCTTTCTGCTGGCGCACCAGCAGGTCGAGAATTTCATCCTGGCGCTCGCCAAGAATCCCCGAGAAGCTGATGCCGCTGGATTTGGTTGGAGCGAGCATCGATACCCGGTACAGCTCGACGCTCAGCGGCGAGTCGATGGACAGCGGTCCGCTGCCGTTGGCGGCCAGTTCGCCACCGACCACGATCAGCGAGACCTGGGCATCGAATGGATCGAGCTTGATGTCACGGTCGGTGTCGCTCAGGTCCTTGATGTGGCCGTAGACACCGGTCAGGCCGTTGGCCATCGCGAGGTTTTCGTAGAGGCGAATGTTCACGCTGTTACGAATACGGATGCCGTGACGTTTGTTGCTGATCACCTTGTTGCCCCACAGCAGGTTGTCGGCACTCTCGTAGAGGGTGATGCCGTCGGTGTGGTTCTTGTAGATCTCGTTGTAGGCGATCAGGTTGTTGACGCTGTTTCGGTCAATCACCAGCCCCGACTTGTGGTTGTCGTAGCTGCGGTTGTTGAAGATGAAGCTGTTGTTCACTTCGCGGGAAATGATGATCCCGTGCTTCTTTTTGGTCCCGTACACCGTATTGTCGGCAATGATCAGACCGTGGGAACGGTCATGGGGGTCGATGCCGTAGACGATGTTGTCGCGGTAGGTACTGCCCTTGACCACGAAGCCCTGGGTTTCGTAGCAGTAGAAGCCGTACCACATGTCCGAGAACTCGGAGCCGACGATCCAGCCGGTAGGTTCCGCACGCTTGAGGACCTTGGCCATGTTCGGCGTGTACTGGGAAATACTCACACCGTAGGACTTACTGTTGGCGTAGCCGAAGCTGGCCATTTTGCTGTTGACGATGTAGGTCTCGGTGCCACCCCAGGCCAGCAGGAACGGACGGAATTCTTTCGGTGAACGGAAGGTCGCCGGGCCGTTTTCCTTTTCGCGCCAGCCGGTGATTTTGGTATCACGCACGAACAGCTGACCGTCGTTGACCAGGAACGAACCGGCCTCCTGGGACAGGCGCAACTCCTGGGTCTGCTTGTCGATTTCGAGGATGCCTTTGTTACCGACCACGATCGGCAGCCTGGCCAGGAACACACCCGGCGAGGTTTCGCTGAAGTATTGCTTGGGCAGGTGCCTGGTCAGGTCCTTGAGGTTCATGTAGCCATCGTCGATAAAGATCGCCTGGGGAATGCCGTGTTGACGCACCACCCATTCGGCCATCTTGTTATCGCCGCCGATGAAGTCCTTCAGTGCGTCTTCCTGCATCATCCGCCGCACGCTGACCTTGCCGGCTTTGCTGCGCACGATCTTCGCCGCTGCCGCCTCGGCGGTGTAGCCGGAGATGTCGGGCAGTTTCGGTGTGGCCAGCTCCAGCGGCCCGGTCGGCGCGCTGGTGACGGTGTAGGTTTTAGCCTGTTGCAGCCCCTTGGCCACCGTCGCCGGTTTGCTCACCGGTTCGACGCTGGCGAAGGCCGCCGCGCTGGCCAGCAGCAGCGCGCCGGCCAACAGGCTGATCGAGCCCTTGATGGCTAGACTATTCATCTCACGCACTCCCTTGGCCGCACGCATCAGAACTTCCAGACGACATCGACAAAGGCACGATGCATGTACGAGTCGACTTCCTTGCCATAGGCATCGCCCGGCTTGAACACGCCGCCGCGCAAGCGCACCAGCGCCGCCGGTTCATCGATCGACTGGCTCAACCCTGCTGGCAGCAGGCCTTGCTTGAAGTACTTGGTGACCACCAGATCCACTTCCTGACCGAGGTCTTTCTTGCCGTCTTCCAGCGGCGGCAGGGCCGTGGTGGAAAGCTCGTCGGTGGTGGGAGCGTTGATGCCGCTGCTGCCGACTTCCTTGTTGCCATCGACGCGCCAGAACTTGTGGTAGACCAGGCTGGCGTCGTACTCATCGTTGCGCATCCACGAGCCGAACAGGGTGGCGGACTGCATGTTTTTCATTTCGCCACGGAAGGCCTCGCCGAAACGGTGAACCCGTGAGCGGGTGCCGGTGTAGTTCGAGCGGTTGCTTTCCAGACCGTTCTGCTCGTAATCGGCACTGGCGCGGGCGTAGGCGCCACCGACTTGCCAGCTCGGATCCAGGCGCAGACGCAGGCCCATATCAGTGGCCCAGCCGTCGACGTTGCCGCTGGTTTTGGCTTGCTCCGGGCTGTTGCCCTCGGCAGTCAGCTTGTTGACGGTGTCGCGCTCGCCCGACATGCCGGTGACGCTGCCCCAGTAGTTGAGGGTGTTGGTATTGCGGTAGTTGTAGGCGTCGCTGTTGGCTTCCAGACCGAGCCAGGTCAGGTCGCCGTTCTTTTCCTTGTCCAGCGAGTCGGCGGCTACACCAGGAGTCGGATAGTCGAGCTTGCCGTCATCATGGGTGTGGTGGCCGCGCACGCCGACCCAATTGCCGGGTGTCCATTGAGTCGAGATATCGCCGAAGACGTGCAGGCGATCCTTGTCTTCGGGCGACAGCTCGGTCAGGTCGGTGCGGTATTCGCTGAAGCGTTCGGCGACACCGACGTTGGCTTTCAACAAGGTGGTGTCGAAGGTCCAGGCCAGGGCTTCGATATTGGTGTCGCGCCATTGTCCATCGTCGTTGTGCAAGCGTTGGCGGCCGAGTTTCAGTATCTCGCCGGGGTAAGGCGTCAGGCCGCCGTAGCCGACCCAGAATTCGCGCATCGCCAGGTAGTTCTTTTTGCTCTTGCGATCACCGTTGTCGGTGGTCTGGGTGCCGTCGCTGTCCGACTGTTGCAGGGTGTCGGTCTCGATAATGTCGGTCGAGGTCACGGCCTGGCCCATGGCATAGGCACTCCAGTTACCGCTTTCGCCGTAGACCCACGGACGCAGGTCGAGGCCGACACCATTGACGTCGCCGCCTTTGGCGGTGCCGAGGTCACGGTCATCTTCCGATTGACCGGTGATTTTCACGTCCAGACCGTAGTTCTTCTCGTCGGTCAGGGCAGCCAGTGTCGGGCAGGACCACAGCAGGGCGAAGCCCAGGCCAATGCCAGCTTTTACAAAGGGATTCAACTTCATAGGGATTCCTCGCCGTTTTCTTCTTGCAGGGCGTGCAGGTCCAGCGGGTTTTGGCTCAAGGTGCTACGCATGGCCTGTTCTTGTTGCAACAGGCGTTGGGCCTCGGCGCGCCGGGCAGGTGGCAGTTGGGCTTCAAGTGTTTGTGCAAGCTCATTGGCCTGCGGGGTGTTCTGGGCCTTGGCCAGTTGGCTGAAGACATAGGCATTGACCGGGTCGGGCCTGGTGCCTTTGCCTTGAGAGAACAACTGGGCGATCGCAAAGTCGGCGCTGTTCTGGCCATTGCGGGCGGCAGTCAGCAAGTGCTTCAGGGCTTTGTCCGGATAGACCTGGCCGAGGTAGCCACGGCGATAGATCTGGCCGAGGTAGTAATCGGCGGCAATTTCCCGGCCGACAGCTTTCTGGAAATGCGCTTGCGCCTGTTTGGCGTCGGCTGGCACCCATTTGCCGTCGTAGTAGAGCTTGCCCAGCAGCAGTTCGGCTCGCGGCAGGTCAGCGGCGCGGCCGTTGTCCAGATATTTCATCATCTTGTCGACGTCGCCCAATTCGGGGAAGTCGTAGAGCAATTGCGCCAGGCTGACCCAGGAAGCGGGGTAACCGGGGGCGATTTGCTCGAGCATGCTCTGCGCGGTTTTCTCGTCGGTCTTGCCGAGGGTGGCATCACCGAGTACGCGAGCGACGCTGTCCATCCGCTGAGCGGAAACCGTCCCGGCGGTGTAACCGGCTTGCAGCTGCTTGAGCAGTTCGGCCTGTTGCTCGGGCTGGGCGCGTTTCTGGTAGACAGTGGCCAGTTCGACGTAGCAGATGTCGGTGGTGTGGAGTGCCGCTTTGCAGATCTTTTCGACCTCGCCCAGGTTCTGGTCATAGCTGCCTTGGGTGCGATAGAGCAGCACCTGCGCCAGACCCGCTTCGGGGTAACCGGCAGCGCGCCATTTGCTGATCTCTTGCTGGGCGTTGACGTTCGGGAAGCTGTGCGGGAATTGCAGGTAGAGCATCGCCAGCGGAATCAGGGTGTTGCCTTCGCCATTGGCGGAGGCTTTTTTCAGCAGGCCTTCGGCTTCGTGCTGTTCGGCTTCGGTGGCGCCAGGTTTGGCCACCAACAGACGACCCAGACGTGCCTGAGCCCGCGGCGAGGTGGCGACGGCCGCGCGGTAAGTCGCTTCGGCCTGTTTGACCTGCGCCGGGTCGCGGCTGTCCACCTGGATATCGGCCAGACCGACCTGTGCTTCGCTGTAACCCAGCTCCGCCAGCTGCTTGTAGTTTTGCGCCGCCAGCGCGGTGTCGCCGCGCTTGAGGGCTTCATTGGCCAGGCGCTGGTCGGGCAGACCGGCGCAACCGGCCAGGCTGATGGCCAACGCTAGCGCGCAGACCGGGGGCAAGGTTCTTAAGTTCATCACAGGCATGTCCTCCGCTTAAAGACCAGCGGCTGTGGCTTTATCCAGCAGCCAGTTCAGGGATGGACCGCGATCGCTGCTCACAGCCACCGGGCGACCGGCAAAAGCGCTGTCCAGCGGCTCATCGGGCTTGATCTGCACGCGGATGTCGGACGACAGGTCGCTGCTTTTCAGGCTGGAGCTGCTGACGATCTTGCCGCGGCGCATGGAGTCTTCACCGGCGATCTGGAAGTTCACTGGCGTACCCGGACGCACGTCGGCGAACTGGCGATAGGAGAAGCGTGCTTCAACGTTGGCCTCGCTGTTGCGTGGCACCAGTTCGAAAATCACGTCGCCTTTGCTGGCGTACTGGCCGTCGGAGACTGCCTGTCGGGCCACGATGCAGTCGCATGGCGAGGTCAGGGTGCCGGTCATTTGCTTGCCGAACAGTTCTGCAACCTTGGCCGGTTGCAACTGGTCTTCGTCCAGATGGCCCTTGAGCACGTCGAGCATGCTGGTGCTGAAGGTCGCCAGCGGTGCGCCTTTGGCGGCGACGCCGTCGGCCTTGATCAGGCTCTGCACCATACCGTCGCGGGGCATGGTGACATTCATGCCGGACACGCTGACCAGACCGGCCTGAGCGTGGCTGACGAAGTACATGCCGTACACCGACTTGAAGATGAAACCGAAGGCCGCCAGGCCGACGAGGAAAATCGCAAAGCTGAAAGTCACTGCACGCAGTCGACCGATCGCGGTCATGCCGCTGCCGCCGTCCTTGACCTTGCGCGCCTTGGTGAAGTTGTCGCGCTGCAGGGTGGCCAGCACTTCACCCATGGTCACGAGGTCACCGCTCAGGTGCGAGGTGATCAAGTGGCGCAAGGTCGAGATGTCTTGTTGTTCCAGGTTCTGGAACTGGCAACCGGTGCGGCCGGACTGACGGTCGTAAGAGCGGACCTGCAATTCGACATCCATGGCAAGGCCGAGGTTGTCGATGACGAATTGCAGGCGACCTTTGTGTACGGCGCCGACAGTCAGGTTCTTTTGCGGCCCGGCGTTGAAGCACAGGCCACCGGCGGAAAGGTCTTCGACCCGCGCCACCAGAGGGGTGCCGGTGCTGTCGACAAAGCGCAGTCTGGCCGGGATTCTGACCCGGGCGTGTTGGCGCTGGGCTTCGGATTCATGCACCACGTTGGAGTTTTGAGCGTTCATTTGGCTGTTCATCGATGTAATTCCTAGTTAATTCAGGCGAGGCAGGTCAGACCATCATCATCAGCACGGCGACGAATATGCTGCCGGCGGAGAAGGTCATGGTCCGAGACGACCAGGTATTGAACCAACGTTGAAAGCTGGCGAGATCACGGGTCAGTTTGGTGTCCTGGCGGGTCCAGGACTGTTGATCGAGGCGGAAGAACACGTAGATCTTCACCAGCGCGCCGACGATCTGGTTGTAATAGAGAATCATCGGATAGGCCGGACCGATCTTGTGCCCCGAGCAGGCCAGCAACAGGGTCAGAAGCAACCGGGTGATGCCGATCCACAGCAGGTACACCAGGATGAAAGCGGTGCCGTATTTGACGCTGGCGATGATTGCGACCGTCAGGCCAAGCAGTGAGCTCCACATCGACACACGCTGATCGAACAGCACTACCGAGGTGAACAAGCCCAGACGTTTCATCCCCAGGCCCAGTGCGCGGGAGTTCTGCCGCAGGTTGTTGCCATACCAGCGGAACATCAGCTTGCGACTGGCCTTGATGAAGCTCTTTTCCGGCGGGTGTTCAACGGTGTTGATCGCGGCGTCCGGCACATAGAAAGTGTCGTAGCCCAGGCGCATCAGGCTGAACCAGCTGGACTTGTCGTCGCCGGTAAGAAACTTGAAGCGGCCCAGACGCCAGTGTTGCAGCGAGTCGCTTTCGACGTCGGCGATGAAGTCCGGGTCGGTGACCACGGTGGCGCGGAATACCGACATGCGTCCGGTCATGGTCAGCACGCGCTTGGACAACGCCATGGAGCACATGTTGATGTGACGCTGGGCAAAGCGCAGTTTGTGCCACTCGGCCATGATGTAGCCGCCGCGTACTTCGCAGAACTCGTTGGTGGTCAGGCCGCCGACGTTGCCGAACAGCTGGAACCAGGGCACGGTTTTGCGCACGACGCCTGGGGCCAGCACGGTGTCGCCATCGATCACTGCAACCACTGCGCGGTCATCCGGCAGGTGGCGGGAGATGGCGCGGAAACCGAAGGCCAGGCCGTCACGTTTGCCGGTACCGGCGATGCGCACGAAGTCGAGCTTCACATGAGCCGGCGGCTTCATTTTTTCCCAGAGGCTTTTGACCAGCAACTCATCGGACATTTCCACCAGCGAACAGACCACTGTGGTCGGGAAGCCGCATTCCATGGCTTCGCGGATCACCGAGCTGTAGACCTGTGCAGTGGTCAGCGCATCGATACGAAAGCTGGTGACCATCAGGAACACGTGGGACGGGTCAGCCGCTTTGCCGAGCTTGCGCACTTTGCGCCGCAGGTGCGGATAGACCACGTACAAAAACAGCATGCCGCGCAAAAAGTGCGTGGCACCCATGGAGTAGCGCCAGATGCCCACGACGCCAATCAGGAAGATGAAGTCCTTCGACTCGGAGTCGAATGTGGACGTAGGCAACGCAGTGGCGATGCCCAGCAATAAACTTAGATAAAACAGCCAACCGGCGGCCTGAAGTAGGCCGTGCTTTAGCCTGTGCATAATCTGCATCCGTCTCGATCTCGGGCGAGCCAGTAGGGTGGCCCGATGGGGTTAAGGCAGGCGAAAGTCCGGCCGGGGGCTTTGAACCCCCGGCCGGAATATTGACTTACCAGCAGATGCCTTCAGTCCGGCCACTCACGCTGGTGGCTTTGGACATGAACCCGACCAGGTCGATGACCTGTTTGCCGGCAGGTGCGTTCTCGGCCAGGGCGCGGAACTTCTCGTCACGGTTGCCGAGGATGATCACGTCGGAGTTGCCGATCACTGCGTCGAAGTCCGAGTTGAGCAAGGACGAGACGTGAGGGATCTTCGACTCGATGTAGTCCTTGTTCGCACCGTGGACGCGGGCGTATTCGACGTTGGCGTCGTAGATGCTCAGGTCGTAGCCTTTGCCGATCAGCATTTCCGCCAGCTCTACCAGCGGGCTTTCGCGCAGGTCATCGGTGCCGGCCTTGAAGCTCAAGCCGAGCAGGGCGACTTTGCGTTTGTCGTGGCTGGAGACGATGTCGAAGGCGTTCTGCACCTGGGACACGTTGCTGCGCATCAGCGAGTTGAGCAGCGGCGCGTCGACGTCCAGGGTACTGGCGCGATAGGTCAGGGCGCGGACGTCTTTTGGCAGGCAAGAGCCGCCGAAAGCAAAGCCCGGGCGCATGTAGTACTGGGACAGGTTGAGAGTCTTGTCCTGGCAGACCACTTCCATCACTTCGCGACCGTCGACACCGACCGCTTTGGCGATGTTGCCGATTTCGTTGGCGAAGGTCACTTTGGTCGCATGCCAGACGTTGCAGGTGTACTTGATCATCTCGGCGACTTCGATGTCCTTGCGGATGATCGGAGCGTCGAGCTCTTCGTACAGCGATTGCAGAACATCACCGGAGGCTGTGTCGAACTCGCCGATCACGGTCATCGGTGGCAGGTCGTAGTCCGCGATCGCGGTGCTTTCACGCAGGAACTCAGGGTTGACCGCGACACCGAAATCGACGCCGGCTTTCTTGCCGGAGCAGTCTTCGAGGATCGGGATCACCACGTTCTTCACGGTGCCTGGCAATACGGTGCTGCGGACCACGATGGTGTGGCGGGTGGTCTTGTCACGCAGGACAAAACCGATCTCGCGGCACACCGCTTCGATGTAGTTGAGTTCCAGATCGCCGTTCTTTTTGCTCGGGGTGCCGACGCAGATCATCGACAGGTCGGTATCGCGAATCGCTTCCGCGAAATTGGTGGTGCCGCGCAGACGACCGGTTTGAATACCTTGGGTCAGAAGTTCGCCCAGACCGGGTTCGACGATCGGTGATTTACCGGCGTTGATCAAGTCGATCTTGTCTTTGGAGATATCTACGCCAACGACCTCATGGCCCCGTGCAGACAGGCAACCGGCACATACTGCACCGACGTAACCCAAACCAAATATGCTGATGCGCATCGCATTTACCTCTGTATTTATGACGCCATTAGATGGCCGGAATTAATGATGTTCAACGGTCATAGTGCACTCGCAAGTGTGCGGTGCAGACACCATAGTGCCGTGTGCAGGCATACTAAGTTCCGAGTGTCTAAAGAGTGCACTCAAGGTGTGCGTAACGTGGCCTTATTGTAATGACCTGCCCTGTTATGCAGCCGGTCTTCCTCGGGAAGACATTCGTGCAAAGATTTTTCTCGCACTCGACAATCGACTTAAAGCCAGCAAAATCAAGTGGTTGTGCGCTCAGGTGAGCACAATTGTAGGGGCGCGGCCTTGGCCTTTTAGGGGATAGTTATGCTGCGTTATCTCCCATCCTTCATGTGTATTTCAAATGGGTGAGCAGAGTATCGTCATGTATATGACAACTTTGCTGTCTGTTCACCCCTCTGCGTAAGTTATCTCGTACAAGCCTCAAGATAATCGTTACGGAGGGTATGAACGACGCATCTGGACATAGTTCCGGGCCACTGATCCTGAAATCTGAAATTTCTTGAAATATTGCCAAAGATGGCACTGCTTTTATATTGATGGCACTTTCCGTTCAGCCCTTTGTTAATGGGGGCTTAACTGCGTTAGATGGTTTTGTGCCACTACCCACAAAAAAAATAAGTGCCACTACTGAAAAAAATTACATAGGTCGAGTGAACGAATAGTTATGAAAAGCTAAAGTGATATTTTTGACGCCATAATAATGGCGTATCAGGCGGGAGAAATCGTCAACGAAATACAGTCCGGCGCACCTGCAGGTGCGCCGAAAGAGTGCTTTATTCGGGGGCGTGGTCGCGCAGAAAAACCAGAGTATCGGGTTTGGACTGTTCGGCACTGAAGCGGTAACCCTGCACATCGAATTGCTTGAGTGCCTGCGGGTCGTTGATGCGCTCGGAAATAACGAAGCGGCTCATCATGCCGCGGGCCTTTTTCGCGTAGAAACTGATGATTTTGTACTGGCCGTTCTTCAGGTCCTTGAACTCGGTATTGATGATCCGCGCGTTCAGGGCCGAGCGTTTGACCGCCGAGAAGTATTCGTTGGAGGCCAGGTTGAGCAACACATCGTCGCCCTGGTCAGCCAGGGCTTCGTTCAGCCACTCGCTTATCCTGGTGCCCCAGAAGGCGTACAGGTCCTTGCCACGGGCGTTGGCCAGTTTGGTGCCCATCTCCAGCCGATAAGGCTGCATCAGGTCCAGTGGGCGGAGCAGGCCGTACAGGCCCGACAGCAGGCGCAAGTGTTGCTGGGCGTAATCGAAATCCGCCTCGCTGAAGGTTTCGGCATTCATGCCGGTATAAACATCACCTTTAAAGGCCAGCAGCGCCTGCTTGGCGTTGGCCTGGGTGAAGGCCGGAGTCCAGCTGCCGAAACGTGCGGCGTTGAGCCCGCCGATCTTGTCGGAAACGTGCATCAACTCACTGATCTGCGCCGGGCTCAGCTCGCGTAACTGCTGGATCAACTCCTGGGAGTGATCGAGGTATTGCGGCTGGGTGAAGCGCTGGGTCACCGGCGGGGTTTGGTAATCGAGGGTCTTGGCTGGGGAAATCACCATCAGCATGAAGTCGTCTCCTGAAATCGTGGGGGGATTCTAGGGGGTTGTATGAGTTGACTCCAGTTATGGAGGTTATAGAGGGATCGATGGTGGTCGCGGTCCTGTGGCGAGGGAGCTTGCTCCCGCTCGGGCGCGAAGCGGCCGTAAAGCCAACCGATGAGTTTTACCTGACAAAACGCGATTGCAGATTTCAGGACTGCTTCGCAGCCCAGCGGGAGCAAGCTCCCTCGCCACAATGAGTTCGCTGGAGAGACGGGGGAATACTTCAGATCAGCTATAGTGCCGCGCGGGTTTTGTTATGGAGACATCCTTTGCGTATCGCTTTGCTTTTCTCGGCCTGGTTGTTCAGCCTCGGCGCCATCGCTGCACCAAATGATGTTGCCACGCTGGATCGCAGCACCTGGCCGGAACAACTGACCAGTCCGACGTTGTTCGATGTGGCGTCGCGGGCAGAGATCCTCACCTTCGCTCGCGCCTTGCTCGCCAGCGAGGCGCTGGACGAGGCCGCATTAAAGCAGCGACTGGGGCTGCGGATGATCAATCTGGAGTCGATCAATCGCGTTCGTCAGCGGATGTGGCAGCGTCTGCTCGCCAACTACAACTTCGCCCAGCAAAGCTGTGATCAGGACGCCTCCTTCTGTTACCTGGTCGAAGACCTGGACAGCCTGCGCGAACAGGCCGGCAAGTTTCAGGTTGCGGCCGACTCCTACTACACACGCTGGGCCGAACCGAGCCGCAGCTTCCATGAGCGTTATCTGGACGAGCAACTGCGCAAGGCGGCGCTGTTTCCTCAAACCAGCAGCGAAATCGATCGTTTTGGCGACTACGAGCGCAACGGCGACGAACTCAACGACCGGTTGTTTTTGCTGACCTTCGACAGCGCCGCTGCAGCCTCGCCGGATAACACCGCGTGGCTCACTGAATACCTGCGCAAATCGAACATGAGCGGGACCTTCTTTGTGCTGGGCAGCGAAATCCAGGCGCGCCTGGCCCAGCGTTCGGTGGCTGATTTACAGACGTTGTATTCAACGCAATGCGTCGGCGTGCAGGGCTGGGAGTACCGCTCCCATAGTCATTGGCAGGATTGGCAATACTCGATCGAGCGCAGCACCGAACTGCTGAAGGGCAAATTGCCGGAAAACTACGTGCCGCTGTTTCGTCCGCCCTACGGCCAGCGTCGCGCCGACGGCGAAGGGTTTTTCAAGGCTCAGGGGTTGCAGGTCGCTTTATGGGACATCGACCCTCAGGATGCCGGCGGCAAGCTCAAGGCTCAAGAGAGCGGCCAGCGGGTGTTGACGCTGATGCTGCTGTGGCGGCGCGGGGTAATCAATTTCAATGTCAAACAGGACGCGGTAAAAACCGCAATGCCTTGGCTGGTCAGGCAAACCGCGCAAAGCGGGATCGGCTGGGAGGATTGTCAGGACGCTTTTCGCTGAAAAGGCAAAAAACCAGCAATCATTGGGGGAAAGGGTAAGACCGGAAGGTTTTTTGCGAGATTTCGATGCAGGCGGACTTCTGACTTTAACGGGGTGATGGCAGTCCGCCAAGTGCTATTGGTCACTCTGAAAAATAAACTTCAAAAAAACGTCAAAGTGCTTTTTTCTGTCACAGGTTTTGGAGTATTACGAAGACAGACCGCCGAAACCTGCAACACAGGTGGCGTCTTCCAAGACCCAGCTTGTGTGCAATTCACTTGAGTCCCGACAGGTGAATTCGGTGGCCACTTCGAGGCGCAGAGTATTGCGTCGACTGGCTCCCACAAAGGTGACCGAGTATGGATGATCACGGACGTAGCTCTTCTTCCAACCAGCCAATCCTTTATGTACTCGATACCAACGTATTGATTCACGATCCAAACGCCCTGCTTAATTTCGAAGAACACCACGTCGCCATCCCGATGACCGTGCTTGAAGAACTGGACAAGCTCAAGAGCGGGCATCACAGCGTTGCCGCGGAATGCCGCCAGGCGATTCGCCTGATCGACAAGACCCTGGGCGATGCCAGCCCCGAAGACGTCGAGTTGGGTGTACCTATCCAGCGCGGCAAGAGTGGGCCCAAGGGCTTGCTGTCCATTCTGATGAGCAAGCGTGCCGAGCCGAACATCATTCTGCCCGAGCATCTGAACGACAACATCATCATCAACCAGTTGATCGACCTGCGCGCACGTGATCCAAAACTGCCCGTGGTGCTGGTCACCAAAGATATCAACATGCGCCTCAAGGCCCGGGCTTGCGGGATTGCGGCCGAGGACTACAGCACCGACCAACTGGTCGACGACGTTTCGTTGCTGCCCAACGGTTATCACAACATGACCGGTTCGTTCTGGGATCGGGTGAGCAAAGTCGAAACCCGGCAGGACCATGGTCGCACCTGGCACCAGGTGCAGCTGATCGACAACCTGCCCGCGGTACACGTCAACGAGTTCATCATCGACGAACAGGGCTTTGTCGGCTGGATCAAGGAAATCCAGGTCGACAAGTTGCTGATCCTCGATCTGCATCAGGAACCTCTGTTGCACCAGGAAGCCTGGGGCCTGAAACCGCGTGACATCTATCAAAGCCTGGCGCTGTACGCCTTGCTCGATCCGGACATCCACCTGGTCAACCTGTCGGGTGCTGCCGGTTCCGGGAAAACCATCCTGGCATTGGCCGCCGCCATTGAGCAAACCATGGTCAGCAAGCGCTACCGGCGCATCATCGCCACCCGTAGCGTGCAGGGGCTGGACCAGGAGATCGGCTTCCTGCCGGGCACCGAAGCGGAAAAAATGGAGCCTTGGCTGGGCGCCATCACCGACAACCTCGAAGCCTTGCACATGGATGACGAGAGCACCCATGGCAGCGTGGATTACATCCTCAGCAAAGTGCCGTTGCAGTTCAAATCCCTCAACTACATTCGAGGCCGCAGCTTCCAGCAGAGTCTGATCCTGATCGATGAATGCCAGAACCTCACCCCGCACCAGATGAAAACCATCATCACCCGTGCCGGTGCCGGTTCCAAAGTGGTGTGCCTGGGCAACCTGGCGCAGATCGACACCCCTTACCTGTCCGCGACCAGTTCCGGGCTGACCTACTTGACCGAACGCTTCAAAGACTTCCCCAACGGGGTGCACATCACCCTGCAAGGGGTGCCACGTTCGATTCTGGCCGAATACGCCGAAACTCATTTGTAACCCTGACGAACCGGGCGGCCCAAAGCCGCCCGGTTTTTTATGGGCGATTGATTACCTGTGGGAGCGAGCTTGCTCGCGATAGCGGTCTCATATTCAGCATTGATGTTGACTGACACTCCGTCATCGCGAGCAAGCTCGCTCCCACAGGATTCAAGGTGATCTTGTAATCTTGCGTGCGGAAAATTGACTCACAGGTTTACAATCGACGCTCCTGATCAGGAGTAACCCTGTGCTGACTCATCTCGATTCCCAAGGTCGCGCCAATATGGTCGACGTCACCGAAAAAGCCGTGACGTCACGTGAAGCCGTGGCCGAAGCGCGTGTGCGCATGCTTCCCGAAACCCTGCAGATGATCGTCAGCGGCGGTCACCCCAAGGGTGATGTATTCGCCGTGGCGCGGATCGCCGGCATTCAGGCAGCGAAGAAAACTTCCGATTTGATCCCGTTGTGCCATCCGCTGATGCTCACCAGCGTCAAGGTCGAGCTCAATGCCGAAGGCGAGGACGCGGTGCATATCGTTGCCCGCTGCAAGCTCGCCGGGCAGACCGGTGTCGAGATGGAAGCGCTGACCGCTGCCAGTATCGCCGCGCTGACCATCTACGACATGTGCAAGGCCGTGGACCGTGGCATGACCATCGAGAACGTGCGCCTGCTGGAGAAACTGGGCGGCAAGAGCGGCCACTATCAGGTGTCCGAATAATGAAAGTGACGGTGAAGTTTTTTGCCCGCTACCGTGAGGCGCTGGGTGTGGATTCGCTGAACGTTGAGGGGGATTTCGCCTCGGTCGATGATGTGCGTGCGCTTCTGGTGCAGCGCGACGGTGCCGAGGTGTTGAGTGAACAGAACCTGATGTGCGCCCGCAATGAAGACCTGTGTCAGCTCGATGAGCCATTGACCGACGGCGATGAAGTGGCGTTTTTCCCCACCGTGACCGGAGGCTGAACATGGCGATTCGCGTGCAGTCCGCGGCGTTCGACCCCGGCAGCGAAGTCAATGCGATGCACGCGGCGAATGTCGGCGTCGGCGCGGTGGTGAGTTTTGTCGGCTATGTGCGTGACTTCAATGATGGCCGTGAGGTCGCCGGGATGTTTCTTGAGCACTATCCCGGCATGACCGAAAAGGCCCTCGGCAAGATCGCGCTCGAAGCCGGGCAGCGCTGGCCGCTGCTCAAACTTGAAGTGCTGCACCGGATTGGCGCCCTGGAACCGGGCGAGCCGATTGTCTTCGTTGGCACCGCCAGCGCCCACCGCCAGGCGGCGTTCGACGCCTGCGCCTTTGTCATGGACTACCTGAAAACCCGCGCGCCGTTCTGGAAAAAAGAAAACACCAGCGCCGGGCCTCGCTGGGTGGAAGGGAAGGACAGTGATCATGCGGCGGTGGAGCGTTGGAAAGAGTAATCCCCTTCGTTCTCTATTGGCAGTGATGCCGTCTTCGCGGGCAAGCCCGCTCCCACAGGATATGCGCGAACCCTGTGGGAGCGGGCTTGCCCGCGAAGGGGCCATCAGCAGCACCGTACATCTTCCTGCTTTGCCCCAATTCATCCTCGCGACCAAAGGAAGGACAAAGTGTGGACAGTCGATTGACGGTAAATACATAAAAGTCCAGTATGGAATTATAAGTACAAAAAAGGCGCTTCACCTTTCACTTTTCCTTCTGTCTTGCAAAACCAACAACAACCCGCGAGAGAACGAACATGAAGAAACTCACCCTCATCGGTGGTCTGGCCCTCAGTCTGTTAGCGTGCAGCAGCCTGTTCGCCGCCGAGAAAACCCTGCGCATTGGCATAGAAGCGGCGTATCCGCCGTTTGCATTCAAAACGTCCGAAGGCAAAATCGGCGGCTTCGATTACGATATTGGCAATGCGCTGTGCGCGCAGATGCAGGTCAAGTGCGAGTGGATCGAGAGCGAGTTCGACGGCCTGATTCCATCGCTGAAAGTGAAGAAAATCGATGCCGCGCTGTCTTCGATGACCATCACCGCGGAGCGCAAGAACTCGGTCGACTTCACCCACAAGTACTACTTCACCTCGTCGCGGCTGGTGATGAAGCAAGGCGCTGTGGTTGACGATCAGTACGCCAGCCTCAAAGGCAAAACGGTTGGCGTGCAACGGGCCACCACCACTGATCGTTACGCTACTGAAGTCTTCGAACCCAAGGGGATCACGGTCAAGCGTTACGGCAACAATGAAGAAATCTACATGGACCTCGCGTCCGGTCGCCTGGACGCCATTTTCGCCGATACCATTCCTCTGGATGATTTCCTGTCGATGCCGCGTGGCGCCGGTTATGCCTTTGTCGGCCCGGAACTCAAAGACCCGAAATACGTCGGTGAGGGCGCCGGGATCGCCGTGCGCAAGGGCAATACCGAACTGGTGAGCCAGCTGAACAAGGCCATCGACGACATTCGTGCCAATGGCGAATATCAGAAGATCCAGGCCAAGTACTTCAAAACGGATATTTACGGCGACTGATCAATCGCCATCGCGAGCAAGCTCGCTCCCACAGTGGATCGTCGTCGAACACAAATACTCTGTGCACTGAAGATCAAATGTGGGAGCGAGCTTGCTCGCGATAGCGGCAGGACAGTCGACATGAATGTTGAATGTTAAACCTCAATCGCGAGCAAGCTCGCTCCCACAGGGTCAGTCCTTCAACTCCTTCAACTCCTTCAATTCCTTCAAATGCTTGTACACCGTGGCCCGGCCCATGTTCAGCACGTTCGCCACGTAGTTGGAGGCGCTTTTGCCCTTGAAGGCGCCTTCGGCGTACAGGGCCAGCACCAGTTCGCGTTTATGCTCGCGGGTCAGCAGGTTGAGGCTCAGCTGGCGTTCGCGCAGCCACGCGTGCAGGAAGGTGTTGATTCGCTCCTGCCAGTCATCCCGAAACAGTGAGTCCGGTTGGGCTATCAGCTTGCTTGGCGACAGGAACAAATCCAGCGCCGCCTTGGCATTTTCGAACAGCGAGATATTCAGGTTGATGCACAGCACAGCCAGTGGCTGGCCGTTGCCGTCGCGCAGCACGCTGCTCAGACTGCGGATTTTCTGACCGTCCCAGTTGAGCTTTTCGTAGGGGCCAATGTTCCGTTCGCTGACCTCTTCGCTGAGCATGTCTTCCAGCGCGGCATCGTCGCCGATTTCGCGCTTGGACAGGTTGTTGGCGATGTAATCGATTTTTTGCGTGCGCAAATCGTGCAGCACCACCTCGGCATGGGGGTAAAACAGCGTGGCGATGGCGTCGGCAATCGCCCGGAAGTTATCCAGGGCGGGATCTTGTCGAGGTGATGTCATAGGGTGTTGCTCCAGGCAGCGTCAGCGCCCTGGCGAAAAGGGCGCTGGGAGTTTGCCGCAATCGAGGCAGGTCGTCACCTCGGGGCATTTTAACCGAGGCGCGCGGGGGAGAGCATTGCGGCGTTCAGGCCAAAGCGCGTCAATTGTTCGGGCAAGGCTTCGCCGCGTGCCAGCGCGGCACTGGCCTGGCCCATGGCCGGCGAGGTCTGGATGCCGTAACCGCCCTGGGCTGCGACCCAGAACAGGCCTGGCACCTGCAGGTCGAAACCGCACAGCAGATCACCGTCGCTGACAAAGCTGCGCAGCCCGGCCCAGGTTCGGATCGGACGGCGAATAGTCAGCGTGGTGGCTTCTTCGATCTGGTAAATGCCCATGGCGATGTCCAGCTCTTCGGGCTGCACGTCGTGGGGTTCGACCGGGTCGGCGTTGGCCGGGGAGCCGAGGAACATCCCGGCATCCGGTTTCATGTAGAACGACTCGTCGAGACTGACCAGCATCGGCCAGTCATGGATATCCAGCCCTTCGGGGCCGGCGAAGATAAACGCCGCACGGCGCTTGGGTTGCAGGCCGAGCGGTCTGGCCCCGGCCATCTCACCGATCTTGTCCGCCCAGGCTCCTGCCGCATTGATGACCACTGGAGCGCTGAAAGTCTGTTTGGCGGTTTCAACCTGCCAGTTACCTTGGGCGTCACGGGTCAGGCTCTGGACTTCGCTGTCGGTATGCACTTGCCCCTGATTGCGCCGAATGCCGCGCAGATAACCTTGGTGCAGGGCATCGGTGTCGATATCGCTGGCGCTCGGGTCGAAAATCGCGCCGTGGACTTTCTCCCGACGCAGAATCGGCAGTCGCGCACAGGCTTCATCGGCGCTGAGCAATTGCATCTCTGGCACGCTGGCCTTGGCACTCAGGTATTGAGTATTCAGTTCTTGCGGGTCACCGGTGAAGTCCACGGTCATTTCCCCGCGCGCAGTCAGCAGCGGGTGTTCGCAGAAACCGGTCGGCGGCGCATCGAAAAAGTCTCGACTGGCGAGGGTCAATGCGCGGACCTGGGGTGTGCCGTACGCGGCGGTATACAAGGCGGCGGATCGCCCGGTGGAGTGATAGGCCGGATGCGATTCACGCTCCAGCACAATCACTCGGGCGTGGCGCGACAGCCAGTAACCGGTGGATGCACCGGCGATACCGCCGCCGATGATGATGAAATCTGCCTGGGTCATGAAACTCTCCTGCGGGGGGCACAAGGCTGGTGTGAGAGCGGGCATTTGTGGCGAGGGAGCTTGCTCCCGCTCGGCTGCGAAGCAGTCGTAAACCGGCACATGGGTTTTAACTGAACGAACCCGTCGCCTGATTTAGGGCCGCTTCGCGCCCCAGCGGGAGCAAGCTCCCTCGCCACAGGGGATCGCATTCGGTCTGTGTTAGCTATTGCGCTGCAAATGGTAAAGGGCATTGGCCAGTGCGATGTCTTCCAGGCCCAGGCCAATGGAGCGGAAGAATACGTGGCGGTCGTAGGCTGGACGCGGTGTCTGGTCGCTGAGCAGCTCTGGCAGATCGCCGCGAATGGCGCTTTTATCCCAGCCATGCTGCTCGCTGGCGATCAACATTTCCCCGGCCGAGCCGGGGGTGGTCTGACGATAGTCGCAATAGACCTGCATTTCATTCAGCGCTTGCGGCGGCACTTCATGAGCTCGCGGCGCGTTGGTGCTGATTGAGGTGATCAGCGCCGGTTTGCTCAATGCAAGCGGGTCGATCACCGGGCCGGCCGAGGAGGTGCAGAGCATGATCACATCGGCGTCTTCGAGTGCTTGCTCGCGACTGGCAACGATCTGCAAGCGTGGATCAAGTGCGCGCAGTGACGCGAGCGCCTCAGGGGCTTTGCCGGCCAGGCTCGGCGAATAGAGGCTGATGCTTTGCCAGTCGCGCAGGTTTTTCACGTAATGCAGGTGAGCCTGGGCTACAGGACCGCTGCCGATGATCGTCAAGCGCTGAGCTGCGGGTGCGGCGAGCGCATCAACCGCCACCGCAGTGGTCGCGGCGGTGCGGGCGGTGGTCAGTTCGCCAGCGTCGCAGAGCAGCAATGGCTGGCCGGTCTCCATTGACATCAGCAGCGTCCAGGCCGTCACCAACGCGCCTTCGCTGCGCACGATGTAGGGCGAGGTTTTCACGCCGTACACGCGGTCTTCGGCCAACACACCAAGGTAGTTGATGAAATCGCCGGCACCTTGGGGGAATTCCACCCACTGCTGAGCCGGTTGCACGGCTTGCCCGGCGGCCAGGTCACGGAACAGCTTGCGCAGGATCTGCGGCACGTCGACGTGTTCGAGTAGTTGGCGGGCTTGGGCTTGGGCGATCACATAAGGCGTGCTGGACATGCGGATGCTCCCGTGGAGGCGAATGTAAACTAATTTGTCCATTATGGACTTTTTGTTCTGACAGGCAATATCCGGACGAAAAAAAACGCAGACCGTTTCCGGGCTGCGTCTCTTTTATTGCGCCGGGTTTTACGGGCGCTTGCGCTCTACAGGTCGTAGTAGGTGCGTCGGTGGCGTTTCGCAATTGATCTTGCGACCTAGCAGCGCCTCGATGGACGGTAGCTGGTAGGAGTCGTCTTCACCGGCAAAACTGATGGATACACCATCGGCGCCGGCACGACCGGTACGACCGATGCGGTGCACATAGTCATCCGGAACTTCCGGCAGGGTGAAGTTGATGACGTGGCTGATACCCTCGATGTGAATGCCGCGACCGGCAACATCGGTGGCCACCAGCACGCGGATCTTGCCTTCGCGGAAACCTTCCAGGGTCTTGATGCGCTTGTGCTGCGGCACATCGCCAGACAGTTGCGCCGCGTTGACACCATCGCGTACCAGGCGTTCTTCGATGCGCCGCACTTCGTCCTTGCGGTTGGCGAAGACCATCACCCGTTCCCAGCCGTTATCGTTGACCAGGTTGTAGAGCAGTTTGTATTTATCGGCACCAGCCACCGCGTAGATGTGTTGCTCGACGTTTTCGCTGGCCACGTTCTGCGCTTCGATCTCGACGATCGACGGGTCGGTGGTCCATTGCTTGGCCAGGTTCATCACGTCTTCGGTGAAGGTCGCAGAGAACAGCAGCGTCTGACGCTCGTTTTTCGGCGGGGTCTGGCGAATGATCTGACGCACTTGTGGGATGAATCCCATGTCGAGCATCCGGTCGGCTTCATCCAGCACCATGACTTCGACCATATCCAGGTGCACGTCGCCGCGCTGGTTGAAGTCGAGCAAGCGACCCGGAGTGGCCACGAGAATGTCGCAGTGACGGGCTTCGAGGTTCTTGAGTTGCTTGTCGAAGTCCATGCCGCCGACAAATGTCATGACGTTGAGGCCGGTGTACTTGGTCAGGTCGGCTGCGTCTTTGGCGATCTGCACCACCAGTTCCCGGGTCGGGGCGATGATCAGTGCCCGCGGTTCACCCATGTAGCGCTCTTTGGGCGGTGGGGTTTGCAGCAGCTGAGTGATGATCGAAATCAGGAAGGCGGCGGTTTTGCCGGTGCCGGTCTGGGCGCGACCGATGGCGTCTTTACCCGCGAGGGTGAAGCCAAGTACCTGTGCCTGGATCGGCGTGCAATACGGAAAGCCCAGGTCCTGGATGGCGTGCATCAGTTCGGGAGCGAGTTTGAAGTCGTGGAAGCGGGTTTTGCCTTCCTGGGGTTCGACGACGAAATCTTCGAGTTTCCAAGGGATAGCGGGCGCTTTGGGCTTCGGTTCGCGACGCGGTTTTGCCGGTTTCGGGGCTTCGCTGCACGGCTGTTCAGAGGCAATGGCCGGGGCAGAAGGGGCGGTCGGTGTGATCACCGGCTCGTGCTTCGGTGTCGCTGCGGTTGCGGTCCGGCCAGGCTGATTACCGTCGGTGCGGTGGCTGGGGGTATGAGGCGGAGCGCTGGAGCCAGGCGCGAGCTGCTCAGCCTCGCTTTTACCGAACATTTTCTTGAGTGCTTTGAGCACGGTCATCTCATTTCAATTGGTTAAGTGCCGGGCAGTGTAATGCAAGAATCGGGCGCGGCGTAGTGCATTGGTCACCCGGCTACAGGAAGTTTCGATTTCAACGCAAACGGTCGGCCAGCCACACGCCTATATCGCGAATTTCTTCGGGTAACACTTCGTGGCCCATTGGGTATTCCTGCCATGTCACGGTGACATCAAGTCGCTTCAAATGCTCATAGGCGGTTCGGCCCATGGCATTTAGTACGACCTCATCGTAATGACCATGCAGGCAATACACCGGAATTCGCTGTTGACTGGCCGATAATTGCAGTTCGTCACTGAATGTCGGCGCGTAAGTGGAGAGGGCGAGCACGCCCCCCAAAGGGCCTTGCCACTGCAAAAAGGCCGTGTGTAAAACCACTGCGCCGCCTTGTGAAAAACCAGCGAGAAAAATCCGCGAGGCGTCTATTCCGCCGGTTCGCTGCTCTTCAATCAAATTGACGAGCGTTTGCGCGGACTCATCCAGCTGCTCGCGGTTGATTGCCCGTGCCGGGCTCATGGCCAGAATGTCGTACCAGCTGGGCATCTCGTATCCGCCGTTGATGGTCACGGCGCGGGTCGGTGCCTGGGGCAAAACGAAGCGGGTGGTCAGCAGACTTTCTTGCAGCGCCTCGGCTACCGGCAGGAAGTCGTAGCGGTCCGCGCCCAGGCCATGAAGCCAGATTACGCAGGCGTCGACGGGCTTGGCGGGCTGAAGAATCAAGGTTTGGGTCATATCTGCACCATTATTGTGCGCGCACTCTTATTCAGTGAGCTCGGTCGGCGTGCGCGGCTGGTTGATCAGTTAAGAATATGTCGCAATGCTGAAAGTTTTGCTATTGATCCGCAGCTTAAACGTTTTGACGGGCGGTGTGGTACGGGCTTTGCTATAGGAAAATCCGTACATGTAATCCTGCGCCGAGCGGTAACACTATCAGGGTACCTTCGGTTGTGGGATAGCAAAGAATCCAGTGATGGACGTTCGCCAAAGGCCGATACGGGCTTAGCGAACATTGAAAGGGCTACAGTCCGTTCGGCCGATTGGTGAGAAGTAGTTTTCCATTATGTGGAATTTTCTCCTACTAGACTCATGGCTAGGCCTAACGCCGCTTGACCCTAAAAAAAACCTACACGGGTCAACAGCGCCTCATAAGGGTGCGGCAAGGCTCAAGCTCCGACACAACAAGAGCAAAAACTTGGAGGTTTGAATGAAGATGTTGAAATCCACCCTGGCCATCGTGACTGCAGCTGCAGTGCTTGGTGTCAGTGGGTTCGCTCAGGCGGGTGCAACCCTGGATGCAGTGCAGAAGAAAGGTTTCGTACAGTGCGGTGTAAGTGATGGTCTGCCGGGCTTCTCGGTTCCGGACTCCACTGGCAAGATCATCGGCATCGACGCTGACGTCTGCCGCGCTGTGGCCGCTGCCGTTTTCGGTGATGCGACCAAGGTCAAATTCAGCCAGTTGAACGCCAAGGAGCGTTTCACCGCGCTGCAATCGGGCGAAATCGACGTGCTGTCGCGTAACACCACCTGGACCAGCTCCCGTGATTCGGGCATGGGTCTGGTGTTCGCTGGCGTGACTTACTACGACGGCATCGGCTTTCTGGTAAACAACAAGCTGGGCGTCAAGAGCGCTAAAGAGCTCGACGGTGCCACCATCTGCATTCAAGCCGGTACCACCACCGAGCTGAACGTTTCCGACTACTTCCGCGGCAACGGTCTGAAATACACCCCGATCACCTTCGACACCTCCGATGAAAGCGCCAAGTCGCTGGAATCCGGTCGTTGCGACGTGCTGACCTCCGACAAATCCCAGCTCTACGCACAACGCAGCAAGCTGGCGACCCCGGGCGACTACCTCGTTCTGCCGGAAACCATCTCCAAGGAGCCTCTGGGCCCGGTCGTGCGTAAAGGCGACGAAGAGTGGTTCAGCATCGTCAAGTGGACCCTGTTCGCCATGCTCAACGCCGAAGAAATGGGCATCACGCAGAAAAACGTCGAAGCCGAAGCCAAAGCCACCAAGAACCCGGACGTCGCTCGTCTGCTGGGCGCTGATGGTGAATACGGCAAAGACCTGAAAGTGAAGAAGGACTGGGTTGTCCAGATCGTCAAGCAAGTGGGTAACTACGGTGAAGTGTTCGAGAAAAACCTCGGCAAGAGCACTCCACTGGCCATCGACCGCGGGCTGAACGCTCTGTGGAACAACGGCGGCATTCAATACGCACCACCAGTGCGCTGATGGTTCTATCACCCGGTGGGCCAACCGCCGGGTGATGTTCTGTTCCATTATTTCCGGGGCACTTCATGCAAAATTCAATCGGCGCACCAAAGCAGAGGCTCAGCCTCAGCGATCCACGAGTGCGTGCGTGGGTATTTCAGATCATCACGATTGTCGCGGTGGTCTCGATGGGCTGGTATCTGTTTGATAACACCCAAACCAACCTTCAGCACCGGGGCATTACCTCCGGTTTCGACTTTCTCGAGCGCAGCGCCGGATTCGGCATCGCTCAGCACCTGATCGACTACACCGAATCGGACAGCTATGCCCGGGTGTTTGTCATCGGTCTGCTCAATACCCTGTTGGTGACCTTCATCGGCGTCATCCTGGCAACGGTCCTCGGCTTCATCGTCGGCGTTTCCCGGTTGTCGCATAACTGGATCATCAGCAAGCTGGCGACCGTCTACGTCGAGGTCTTCCGTAACATTCCACCGCTGCTGCAGATCCTGTTCTGGTACTTCGCGGTGTTCCTGACCATGCCAGGGCCGCGCAACAGTCATAACTTCGGCGACACCTTCTTCGTCAGCAGCCGTGGCTTGAACATGCCGGCAGCCCTGACCGCCGACGGGTTCTGGCCGTTCGTGAGCAGCATCGTGGTGGCCATCGTCGCCATCGTGCTGATGACCCGCTGGGCCAACAAGCGTTTCGAAGCGACTGGTGTGCCGTTCCACAAGTTCTGGGCTGGCCTGGCGCTGTTCCTGGTGATCCCTGCGTTGTGCGCGCTGATCTTTGGCGCTCCGCTGCATTGGGAAATGCCGCAGCTGCAAGGTTTCAACTTCGTCGGTGGCTGGGTGTTGATCCCGGAACTGCTGGCCTTGACCCTGGCCCTGACGGTGTACACCGCGGCATTTATTGCCGAGATTGTGCGTTCGGGCATCAAGTCGGTCAGCCATGGCCAGACCGAAGCGGCCCACTCGCTGGGGCTGCGCAACGGTCCGACCCTGCGCAAGGTGATCATCCCGCAAGCCCTGCGCGTGATCATTCCGCCGCTGACCAGCCAATACCTGAACCTGGCGAAAAACTCCTCGCTGGCGGCCGGTATCGGTTATCCGGAAATGGTCTCGTTGTTTGCCGGTACGGTGCTGAACCAGACCGGGCAGGCGATTGAAGTCATTGCCATCACCATGAGCGTGTACCTGGCGATCAGTATCAGCATTTCCCTGCTGATGAACTGGTACAACAAGCGCATTGCGCTGATCGAGCGGTAAGGAAGAGCGCATGACGACTCATACTTTCAAACCCGACATGCCACCACCGAGCAGCAGCATCGGTATCGTGGCGTGGATGCGGGCGCACATGTTCTCCAGCTGGATCAACACTCTGCTGACGCTGTTCGCGTTCTATCTGATTTACCTGATAGTTCCACCTATCGTGAGCTGGGCGATTCTCGACGCCAATTGGGTCGGCACCACCCGCGCCGATTGCACCAAGGAGGGCGCCTGCTGGGTGTTCATCCAGCAGCGCTTCGGCCAGTTCATGTATGGCTACTACCCGGTGGACTTGCGCTGGCGCGTGGACCTGACCGTGTGGCTGGCGGTGATTGGCGTGGCGCCGTTGTTCGTCGCACGCGTTCCACACAAAGCAATCTACGGCCTGAGCTTTCTGGTGCTGTACCCGATCATTGCCTTCCTCCTGTTACATGGCGGCGTGTTCGGCATGGTCGAAGTGGCGACCAGCCAGTGGGGCGGCCTGATGCTGACCCTGGTGATCGCTACGGTCGGTATCGTCGGCGCACTGCCGCTGGGTATCGTGCTGGCCTTGGGCCGTCGTTCGAACATGCCGGCGATTCGAGTGGTCTGCGTGACCTTCATCGAATTCTGGCGCGGCGTACCGTTGATCACGGTGCTGTTCATGTCTTCGGTGATGTTGCCGTTGTTCCTGCCCGAAGGCATGAACTTCGACAAACTGCTGCGGGCGCTGATCGGCGTGATCCTGTTCCAGTCGGCCTATATCGCTGAAGTGGTGCGTGGCGGTCTGCAAGCGATCCCCAAAGGTCAGTACGAAGCGGCTGCAGCGATGGGCCTCGGTTACTGGCGCAGCATGGGGCTGGTGATTCTGCCGCAAGCCTTGAAGCTGGTGATTCCGGGCATCGTTAACACCTTTATTGCGCTGTTCAAGGACACGAGCCTGGTGATCATCATCGGCTTGTTCGATCTGCTCAACAGTGTCAAACAAGCCGCCGCCGACCCGAAATGGCTGGGCATGGCCACCGAAGGCTATGTGTTCGCAGCCCTGGTGTTCTGGATTTTCTGTTTTGGTATGTCCCGCTATTCCATGCATTTGGAACGTAAGCTGGACACAGGCCACAAGCGTTAGGAGCGTAGTTTATGAGTGAAGCGATCAAACAGCCTGTGAGCCCTGAAGGCATTATTCAGATGCAGGGCGTGAACAAGTGGTACGGCCAGTTCCACGTATTGAAAGACATCAACCTGAACGTCAAACAGGGCGAGCGTATCGTCCTGTGCGGCCCGTCGGGTTCCGGCAAATCGACCACCATTCGCTGCCTCAACCGTCTGGAAGAACACCAGCAGGGCCGCATCGTGGTCGATGGCGTGGAACTGACCAACGACCTCAAGCAGATCGAAGCGATCCGCCGTGAAGTCGGCATGGTGTTCCAGCACTTCAACCTGTTCCCGCACCTGACCATCTTGCAGAACTGCACGCTGGCACCGATGTGGGTGCGCAAGATGCCCAAGCGCAAGGCCGAGGAAGTCGCCATGCATTACCTGGAGCGCGTGCGCATTCCAGAGCAGGCGCACAAGTATCCGGGGCAACTGTCCGGTGGTCAGCAACAGCGTGTGGCGATTGCCCGTGCGCTGTGCATGAAACCGAAAATCATGCTGTTCGATGAGCCGACTTCGGCACTCGATCCGGAGATGGTGAAAGAGGTTCTGGACACCATGATCGGCCTGGCCGAAGACGGCATGACCATGCTCTGCGTAACCCACGAAATGGGCTTCGCCCGTACCGTGGCCAACCGCGTGATCTTCATGGACAAGGGCGAAATCGTCGAACAGGCTGCGCCGAACGACTTCTTCGACAACCCGCAGAATGAACGGACCAAGTTGTTCTTGAGCCAGATTTTGCATTGATTGGCACTTGGTAGAGAAATAAACCCGGACAATGTTCCGGGTTTATTTTTGTCTAATATTCGGATCAGGATGCAAGCATCGTTTCCTGTTCCGGGAAGCGTGCGGCCAGCAGCCGCTTCAAGTCAGTGCCTTCGTTCATCGCTTGTATTTCAGCAAGTAAGTGAGGATGACGATCCAACAGGCGCATTAGCGTGAACAAAGCTTGAGGTGGGGGAAGTTCCCCGCGCTCGTATCGTGAAAAGGCATTGTGGCCGGCGCCGGAAAGCAGCTTCACCGCTTCCTTCTGCGTGAGATGCAGTTTGCGACGGATGCGTTTCATCTCGGTGCCCATGATTTCAAAGCAATCTTCGAGTAGCTGATCGCCAGCGTCGGAATAGCGCTCGGCGCTGTCAGTATCGTTATCGAAAATGATTTCACCGCAGACCTTGCACTCCCAGCCGGCAATGTCGTGCACCCATCGTGAAACGTTCTTGTAGTCCACAGTGAGACTGCGACGTTCGAAATGTCGCATTGCGTCTTGTGCTCCACAACTCATGCATTGCCGCGTATTCATAAGTTCTTCTCCTTGAAAGAGATCACCGGAGGCCCGCCATCGGGGCAGTAGGTCACTTTGATGTAAAGCTCCAGGTCATGAAATGTAGTGTGATAAACGTCCTGCCAGTTTCGGTGATCGGAATAGCAAGTCATCGACTTGTAGAGCATCCGGCGCTCCAGTGAGCAAATGGCTTTTTGCATGTCTTGCAGGTTTAGCCCCATGCGCTTGCCTGGGGATTCCACGCGCACTTGGACACCCATTCCACGAACACTTGGACAGTGATTCCACGCTGACTTGGACACTCATTCCACGAGCACTTGGACAGTGATTTTCCACTGACCCAACCCATGCTCAGGCAGGCAGCGACGCAGGATTATTCACTACCATCGACCTCTTTTCTCGAAGCGAAGAGGTCGTCGTGGAGCGTATATCCATGCGTAAAATCCGAGAGGTACTACGCCTAAAGTTCGACGCCGGCCTGTCCGTGCGCAAGATCGCCACCAGCCTTCGCATCAGCAGTGGCAGCGCCGGCAACTACCTGCATCGCTTCAACGCTTGCGGGCTGACCTGGCCGACGGCGTTGTCGGATGCTGAACTGGAACGCTGTCTGTTCCCGCCAGCGCCGACGGTTCCCAGCGATCAACGGCCGATGCCCGACTGGGCTCATGTTCACGCAGAACTGCGCCGCCCCGGCGTGACTCTGGCTCTGCTCTGGCAAGAGTATCGGCTCAGCCATTCGCAAGGCTTCCAGTACAGCTGGTTCTGCGAGCACTACCGCCTCTGGGCCGCCAAGGTCGATGTGGTCATGCGTCAGGAGCACCGAGCTGGCGAAAAACTGTTCGTCGATTACGCTGGCCAAACCGTGCCAGTTATCGACCGGAAAACCGGCGAAATCCGTCAGACGCAGATCTTCGTCGCCGTCCTGGGCGCCTCAAGCTACACCTTCGCCGAGGCCACCTGGTCGCAAAAACTCCCAGACTGGCTGGGCTCGCACACTCGGTGCTTCGCTTTTCTGGGCGGCACCTCACAGATTCTGGTGCCGGACAATCTACGCAGTGGCGTCACCAAAGCACATCGCTACGAGCCCGACATCAACCCCAGCTACCGTGATCTGGCCGAGCATTACGGCGTAGCGGTGCTGCCCGCGAGATCCCGAAAACCCAAGGACAAAGCCAAGGTTGAAGTTGGTGTGCAAGTGGTCGAGCGCTGGATCCTAGCGGTCTTGCGCGACCGCCAGTTCTTCTCTCTCGGCGAACTCAACATAGCAATCGGACTGCTGCTGGATCGCCTCAATCAAAAGCCCTTCAAGAAGCTGCCCGGCTCGCGCCGGTCGGCCTTCGAGAACATCGACCGGCCCGTGCTGCAACCGCTGCCGGAACATCCTTACGTTTACGCCGAGTGGAAAAAAGTGCGGGTACACATCGACTACCACGTCGAAGTCGACGGCCATTACTACTCGGTGCCGTACCAGCTGGTGAAGCACCAACTCGAAGTGCGGCTGACCGCGCAGACTGTCGAGTGCTTCCACGCCAATCAGCGCGTGGCCAGTCATCTGCGCTCGCAGCACAAAGGTCGCCACACCACCCACACCGAGCACATGCCCAAGAGCCACCGCGAACATGCCGAGTGGACGCCACAACGGCTGATCCGTTGGGCAGAGCAGACCGGCCCGAACACGGCCGGCGTCATCGCCTACATCCTCGAGCGCCGAATTCATCCGCAGCACGGCTTCCGTGCCTGTCTGGGCATCCTGCGCCTGAGTAAACAGCACAGCGAAGAGCGGCTGGAAGCCGCTTGCCAGCGTGCGCTGGCACTCGGCGCATGCAGTTACAAAAGCCTCGAATCGATCCTGCGCCAAGGCTTGGAACGGCTGCCGCTGACCCAGCAAAACCTGCCACTGCTGCCCGAAGAACACATCAACCTGCGTGGCCCCGACTACTACCACTGACCTGAAAAGGAGCATCAAGATGCTACCCAACCCGACTCTGGACAAGCTGCAAACCCTGCGGCTGCACGGCATGATCAAAGCGCTGAGCGAGCAACACGCAACGCCCGACATCAGCGATCTCAGCTTCGACGAACGCCTCGGCCTGATGGTCGACCGCGAAGTGACCGAGCGTGAAGATGCTCGGCTGACCACTCGCCTCAAAGCCGCGAGACTACGCCACAACGCCTGCCTGGAAGATATCGATTACCGCAGCCCGCGCGGCCTGGACAAGGCCCTGATCCTGCAACTCGGTAGCGGCCAATGGCTGCGCGACGGCCTGAATCTGATCATCGGCGGCCCGACAGGCGTAGGCAAAACGTGGCTCGCCTGCGCGCTGGCCCATAAGGCCTGCCGGGACGGTTACAGCGTGCGTTATCTGCGTCTGCCTCGCTTGATGGAAGAACTGGGCCTGGCCCACGGCGACGGTCGCTTCGCCAAACTCATGGCGGGTTATGCCAAGACCGATCTGCTGATCCTGGACGACTGGGGCCTTGCACCGTTTACCGCCGCGCAGCGGCGCGACATGCTGGAACTGCTGGACGACCGTTACGGAAACCGCTCGACGCTGGTGACCAGCCAGATGCCGGTGGATAAATGGCATGCGCTAATCGGTGATCCGACCTTGGGCGATGCGATCCTCGACCGGCTGGTGCACAACGCTTACCGCATCGAACTGAAGGGCGAATCGATGCGCAGGCGCGCAACGAAATTGACTGCAACCGGGACTTCAGACTAACAATGCGAACCTGCGTCGCTGCGCTCCGACTGCCTGTCCAAGTGAGCGTGGAATGAGTGTCCAAATGATCGTGGGCTGAGTGTCCAAGTGTCGTGGAATCCGCACGCTTGCCCGAACTCATTGCGCTTCCAGTAAAGGCTTTGGCTCCTTGCCTTATGACCTCTTCCTTCACGACCGCCAAGTTGTAATGGGGTGTGTTCTTTTCCATAAGAAGCTATGAACCCTATTCTTGAAATTACCCTTAAAGGGTAATTTTGACTAATCGAAAATCCCGCTCCATTTCCCGTCCTATGACCGTAGGCGGTTGCCGTCCTACGCAAAGCTGACTAACATGTCAGAAAATTCATCCTATGATTGGATGAAAGGGCGAATCCTATGTCAGATATTTCTCCATTAATTAAGCGATCTTTGGTCGATCAGGCCCTGGAGCAGTTGCGCTCGCGCATCAACAACGGCACCTGGACCATCGGCCAGCGCTTGCCCACCGAGCCGGAGCTGGCGATTGAACTGGGCATCAGCCGCAACACCGTGCGCGAAGCCATGCGCGTGTTGGCGTTTTCCGGGCTGATCGAGATTCGTCAGGGTGACGGCAGTTACCTGCGGGCGGTGGTCGATCCGCTGGACACCATGAAGGCTCTGTCACGCTGCTCCCATGAACAGGCTCGTGAGACGCGGCACATTCTTGAAGTCGAGGCCATCGGCCTGGCAGCTTTGCGGCGCACGGATGACGACCTCAAAGCACTGCATGAAGCCCTCGGCGTCAGCGGCAGTCACTACCACGGCGATCTCGACAGCTACATCGCCTGCGATCTGGTGTTTCACCGACGCCTGGTGGATGCCGCGCACAACCCGACCCTGAGCGAGTTGTACCGCTACTTTTCGAGCATCGTCGGCGCGCACTTGCGCCAGACCCTGAGCAGCACGCCCCGGCGCCAGGAAGTGTTCGACCTGCACATCGACCTGCTGGACGCCGTCGAGCAACGCGACCCGGAACGGGCCAAGGCCATTTGCCGGAGGCTGATCAATGAACCTTGAAACCGGGAACCCCATGTCTACCCCACGGGCCGGCAACATCACATTACCTGAACGCACGGCAGAGCTCGAAAGGCTGTTGATCGATGCCGAGGCGGATGACGAGCAGGTCCAGCAAAGTCATCCAGTCCTGCGCCGCCCATGGCTTTTGCTGCTGGGGTTGATTCTGGTTGCATTGAACCTGCGCCCGGCGCTATCGAGCATGGCGCCGTTGCTCAGCGATGTATCCAAAAGCCTCGGCCTGTCGGCGGCGCAAGCGGGTTTGCTGACCACCTTGCCGGTGCTGTGTCTCGGCCTGTTCGCCCCGCTGGCGCCGATTCTGGCGCGACGTTTCGGGGCTGAACGGGTGGTGCTGGGCATTCTGTTGACCCTGGCCTGCGGGATCATTCTGCGCAGTTCGTTCGGTGAAACCGGCCTGTTTGCCGGCAGCATCCTGGCCGGTGCCAGCATCGGTGTGATCGGCGTGTTGCTGCCGGGCATCGTCAAGCGCGACTTCGCCAAACACGCCGGGACCATGACCGGTGTCTACACCATGGCACTGTGCCTGGGCGCGGCCATGGCAGCGGGGGCGACGGTGCCGCTCAGCCAGCATTTCGAGGGTGGCTGGACCATGGGCCTGGGCTTCTGGATGCTGCCTGCACTGGTAGCGGCGGCGTTCTGGTTGCCGCAAGTCGGGCGCAAACACGGTGCCCACCACGTGGCTTATCGGGTGCGCGGACTGCTGCATGATCCGTTGGCCTGGCAAGTGACCCTGTATATGGGCCTGCAATCCTCGCTGGCTTACATCGTCTTTGGCTGGTTGCCATCGATCCTGATCGGCCGTGGTTTGACAGCCACTCAGGCGGGGCTGGTGCTGTCAGGTTCGGTCATCGTCCAGCTGGCCAGTTCGCTGGCCGCGCCATGGCTGGCAACCCGTGGCAAGGATCAGCGGCTGGCGATTGTGGTGGTGATGGCGCTGGTGATCGCCGGCCTGTTCGGCTGTCTGTACGCACCGCTCGAAGGCCTCTGGGGTTGGGCGATTCTGCTCGGCCTGGGGCAGGGCGGGTCGTTCAGCCTGGCGCTGACCCTGATCGTCTTGCGCTCACGGGACGCCCATGTCGCGGCGAATCTGTCGGGCATGGCTCAGGGCGTCGGCTACACCCTGGCGTCCATGGGCCCGTTCGCGGTCGGGCTGGTGCATGACCTGACTGGCGGCTGGACTGCGCTGGGCTGGATCTTCGGGATAGTCGGTATCGCCGCGATCCTCGCCGGCCTCGGCGCCGGACGTTCGCGGTACGTTCAGGTCGAAAGCGAGAAGATCTGAGCCAGGCGCACTCTCGGTATTTGCACCACGAATGCCGATAGTTTTCCTTGGCGTTGCAGACTATCTTGCAGGCATCCTTTCGATTCTTCGGAGCCTGCCCATGAGTGATGCCCACAGCGCATTGATCACTGAGTTCTATAAAGCTTTTCAGCGGCTGGATGCCGAGGCCATGAGCGCCTGCTACACCGAGGACGTGGTGTTCAGTGACCCGGCGTTTGGCGAGTTGCGCGGCCGCGATGCCGGCGACATGTGGCGCATGCTGACCACTCGGGCCAAGGACTTCTCCCTGACCTTCGATAATGTCCGTAGCGATGAGCGCACCGGCGGTGCTCATTGGGTGGCCACTTACCTGTTCAGCCAGACCGGTAACATCGTGGTCAACGATATCCAGGCGCGGTTCGTTTTTCGCGACGGCAAGATCTGCGAGCACCACGATCAGTTCGATGTGTGGCGCTGGTCGCGGCAGGCGCTGGGCACCAAAGGTCTGCTGCTGGGCTGGACGCCGTTGCTGAGAAACGCCGTGCGGGCCCAGGCCTTGAAAGGCTTGAGGACGTTCCAGACCAGTCGTTAAGGGCAGGCCTCTGATAAGATCGCGGCCTGTTTCCCGAAAACCATGATCGTCACGTGAACAGTCTCAGCGAATCCTCCGTCCATAGCCCCGAACCAGAAGTCCCGGTCAGCAAACCGTGGTTCGTCTATCTGGTTCGCGCGGCCAATGGCTCACTCTATTGCGGAATCAGCGATGATCCGGTGCGACGTTTCGCGACCCATCAAAGCGGCAAGGGTGCGCGCTTCTTTCTTTCCAGTCCGGCGGTGGCCTTGGTCTATACGGAAGTGTGCCGCGACAAGGGTGAGGCCCTGCGCCAGGAGCGCTTGATCAAAAAACTCAAGAAAAGCGCCAAGGAATGTCTGGTGGCCAGTGCCTCGAAGGGCTGATCAATCTGACTGATATGGCCCCATCAGGCCGATGGGTAGGCTGCTTGCCCTTTGCGCGCTAAGCTGGTTGTTCCTGATCGTCCGGCGGATTCCAGCATGTCAGAGTTGATTCTTCACCATTACCCGACTTCCCCATTCGCGGAAAAGACCAGGTTGTTGCTGGGCTTCAAGGGCCTGTCATGGCGTTCCGTGAAGATCTCGCCGGTGATGCCAAAACCCGATCTGACAGCGTTGACCGGTGGCTATCGCAAGACGCCGGTGTTGCAGATTGGTGCCGATATCTATTGTGATACCGCGTTGATTGCCCGTCGTCTCGAGCAAGAGAAAGTTTCGCCCGCACTGTTTCCGGAAGGACAGGAAATGATCGCCGCAACCTTCGCTGCCTGGGCCGATTCGGTGGTATTCCAGCATGCGGTCAGCCTGGTGTTCCAGCCGGAGTCGGTGGCGGTGCGTTTCGCCAAACTGCCGCCGGAGGCCATCAAGGCGTTTATCGCCGACCGCGCCGAATTGTTCAGTGGCGGCAGCGCGACACGTTTGTCGGCCGGGCAGGCCAGGCATCAGTGGCCGACGATCATGGCTCGTCTGGAGCAGCAACTGCAGCGCGAGCAGGGTGACTTCCTGTTCGGTGAGCCGTCGATTGCCGACTTCGCCATGGCTCACCCTTTGTGGTTTCTCAAGGGCACGCCGGTCACTGCGCCGTTGGTTGATGTTTACCCGGCGGTGTCGGCCTGGCTCTCGCGCGTGATGGGTTTCGGGCATGGCGCATCGAGCGATCTGAGCTCTGAAGAGGCCTTGGAGATTTCCCGTCGGGCCACGCCAGCCGCGTTGCCGGATGAGCAGTTCGAAGAGCCGAATGGCTTCGAGGCCGGTCAACAGGTGGTGATTGCCGCGATCGACTATGGCGTCGATCCGGTAGCCGGCGAGTTGCTGTTTGCCGGCAGCGAAGAGCTGATCCTGCGCCGTGAGGATGAACGTGGCGGTGTGGTGCATGTGCACTTTCCGCGGTTTGGCTTTCGGATTGAAGCGCGCTAAGTCTTGAGTAGTCGCTAAAGTGAACGCGGTCAATTGTGGCGAGGGAGCTTGCTCCCGTTCGGCTGCGAAGCAGTCGTAAAATCTGTGACCGCGTTTTGCCTGGCAGGACCGGGTCTGCCCATTTGCGAGCGCTTCGCACTCGAGCGGGAGCAAGCTCCCTCGCCACAGTATCGGTACGCTCGCGATCGAGTCACTTGAGCGCTGCGAGTATCCCCTCCGGGCTATAACCCCGAATCAACGTACCGTTCACATCCAGTAACGGAATCCCTCGTCCACCCAGGGCCTCATAGGCCTTGCGTGCCTCGGCATCCTTCTCGATATCGAACTCGTTGTACGGGATGCCTTTCTGATCGAGAAAACGCCGGGTCAGCTTGCAGTAGCCGCACCAGTCGGTGGCGTAGAGCACGACCTTGGCATTCGCCTGGGTCTGCCCGGACACCACCGCTTGTGGGTTGACTACCCGCTCGATCTTGCCCCAGTTCTGGTAAACCACGACCACCAGCAGGATCAGCAGGAATTTCTTCAGCATCCCGTTCAACATCAGTTGCGACGCTTGAGCTGGTCGGTCAGTTGGGTCGGCAAGCCCTTGATGATCAGCGTGCCGGCTTCTTCGTCGTATTCGATCTTCGAGCCCAACAGGTGCGCTTCGAAGCTGATGGACAAGCCCTCGGCACGACCGGTAAAGCGGCGAAACTGGTTGAGGGTGCGTTTATCCGCCGGGATTTCCGGCGACAGGCCGTAGTCCTTGTTGCGGATATGGTCGTAAAAGGCTTTCGGGCGTTCTTCATCGATCAGCTCCGAGAGCTCCGCAAGACCCATCGGCTCGCCCATTTTCGCCTGACTGCTGGCGTAGTCCACCAGGGTCTTGGTTTTCTCCCGGGCGGACTCTTCCGGCAGGTCTTCGCTTTCGACGAAGTCGCTGAAGGCCTTGAGCAGCGTGCGGGTTTCGCCCGGGCCGTCGACGCCTTCCTGGCAGCCGATGAAGTCGCGGAAGTACTCCGAGACCTTCTTGCCGTTCTTGCCTTTGATAAAGGAGATGTACTGTTTGGACTGTTTGTTGTTTTGCCACTCGGAGATGTTGATGCGCGCCGCTAGGTGCAGTTGGCCCAGATCGAGGTGGCGCGACGGCGTCACATCCAGCTCGGCGTTCACCGCCACGCCTTCGCTGTGGTGCAGCAGGGCGATGGCCAGGTAGTCGGTCATGCCTTGCTGGTAATGGGCGAACAGCACGTGCCCCCCGACCGAAAGGTTGGATTCTTCCATCAGCTTTTGCAGGTGCTCGACCGCGATCCGGCTGAACGCGGTGAAATCCTTGCCAGCGTCGAGGTATTCCTTCAGCCAGCCGCTGAAAGGGTGCGCCCCGGATTCGCCATGGAAAAAGCCCCAGGCTTTGCCTTGCTTGGCGTTGTAGCTCTCGTTGAGGTCGGCGAGCATGTTCTCGATGGCCGCAGACTCAGCCAGTTCGGAGTCGCGAGCGTGGAGAACTGCAGGGGTGCCGTCGGGTTTTTTGTCGATCAGGTGGACGATGCAATGACGGATCGGCATGGGCTTCTCGGCTGGTTGAATTGGGGGAGGGCGAGCTCCCCAAAAAGTGCCCAGTGTACCGCACCTGCTGGTTTTGGCGGTGTTCGACGGCCGTTTCAGAGGGGGGCTGAGCGGTGTTATGCGATTTTTTACGGGTTTAGAGCGATAAAGCTGACCAAATGGGTAGGTAGAGGCGGATATTTCCCCGTCTCTGTGCTAGTTTTGCCCCGTCTTACGCGCAGTAATGGCGTTAAGCGTGCATTCAGCATTGTCAGGTCGAACCAAACCCTGATTTCGGTATCTATAACCCCGAGCTGTCGTGGTTATAGCCGGGGTGCCAGATTCAGAAGATCTGGCTCGATGGCTGACACCGCACTCTGCAATCCAAATGAATTTGATAGGGAAGGAACACCACCATGGCTATGACTAAAGACCAACTGATCGCCGATATCGCTGAAGCTATCGACGCGCCGAAAACCACCGCGCGTAACGCTCTGGACCAACTGGGCCAAATCGTTGCTGATCAATTGGAAAATGGCGGCGAAATCACTCTGCCAGGTATCGGCAAACTGAAAGTGACCGAGCGTCCTGCCCGTACTGGCCGTAACCCATCGACTGGCGCTGCCATCGAAATCGCTGCCAAGAAAGTTATCAAGCTGGTCGTGGCTAAAGGCCTGACCGACGCTGTTAACAAGTAAGACTTGTTAAAAAAAACCGTGCTCCGGAGCGATCCGGGCACGGTTTTTTGTTGCCTGGGTTTTACTCAATGAAAACCCGGGCGTCACCTATTCAGTCCTTGCGCACCCAGCGCTGGTGCCAGGCCTGTTGCTCGGTTTTGGTCTGGAAGGTCCAGGCGACGAAGCGGCTCTGCTTCTGGCCTTGGGACATCTCCACCACCTGGCTCTCCAATACACCGGCCTTTTTCAGCGCAGTCTGGATCGCCGGCAGGTTCGAGGCTTTCGACACCAGGGTGCTGAACCACAGCACTTTGTGTTGAAAATGCGCGCTCTCGGCGATCAGCTGCGTCACAAACCGTGCTTCGCCGCCTTCACACCACAGCTCTGCCGATTGACCGCCGAAATTCAGCACCGGCAGTTTGCGTTTCGGGTCGGCACGGCCCAGGGCGCGCCATTTGCGCTCGCTGCCCTTGGTCGCTTCGTCCATCGAGGCGTGGAAGGGCGGGTTGCACATGGTCAGGTCAAAACGCTCGCCGGGTTCGAGCAAGCCCAGCAGGATGTGCTTGGGATTGCTTTGCAGGCGCAACTGGATGGCTTTGTTCAGCCCGTTGGACTGGACAATGGCTTTGGCTGCGGCGATGGCGATGGGGTCGACTTCGGAACCCAGGAACTGCCAGCGGTAATCGCTGTGACCGATCAGCGGATAAACGCAGTTGGCGCCCATGCCGATGTCCAGCACCTTGACCGGCGCGCCACGAGGGATCACGCCTTCGTTGATGCTGGCCAGCAGGTCGGCGAGGAAATGCACGTAGTCGGCACGACCCGGAACCGGCGGGCACAGGTAGTCGACCGGGATATCCCAGTGATTGATGCCGTAGAACGATTTGAGCAAGGCCCGGTTGAACACTCGAACCGCGTCGGGGCTGGCGAAGTCGATACTTTCCTTGCCATACGGGTTGAGGATCACGAACTGCGCCAGTTCCGGCGTGGTTTTGATCAACTGCTGGAAGTCGTAACGACCCTGGTGGCGATTGCGCGGGTGCAGGCTGGCCTTCTCGCGGGGTTCGACGGCTTTGGCCGGGGTCGCGGATTCAGGTTTTTTGCGCGCAGGTCTGGGTGTGCGGGGGGCGTTCATGGGCGTTGTCGATTCGGGTATGGCTAAAAGTGGCGGGTATTGTCCCACATCCAGCTGCTGGTAACCCAACTGTGAAGATCGCCGCATGTCCCTGTGGGAGCGGGCTTGCCCGCGATGGCGGTTTTACATTCAACATTGATGTCGGCTGGTACACCGCTTTCGCGGGCAAGCCCGCTCCCACAGGGTTTTTTTGTGTTTGGGAGGAAGTGGCAGGCAAAAAAAGGGAGGCCACATGGGCCTCCCTGTTTCATTGCGATTTGCCGTTACAAACTGGCAATCCGCGCATGCTGCTCGGCCAACTTGCCCAGAGCCTGTTCGGCTTCGGCCAGTTTGGCGCGCTCTTTATCGATGACTTCAGCCGGCGCCTTGTCAACGAAGGCGGCGTTGGACAGCTTGCCGCCGACCCGCTGCACTTCGCCTTGCAGACGCTGGATTTCCTTGTCCAGACGCGCCAATTCGGCGGCCTTGTCGATCAGACCGGCCATTGGCACCAGCACTTCCATCTCGCCGACCAGAGCGGTGGCGGACAGTGGTGCTTCGGCGCCTGGGGCGAGAATCGTGATCGATTCAAGCTTGGCCAGCTTCTTGAGCAGCGCATCGTTTTCGCTCAGGCGACGCTGATCTTCGGCACTGACGTTTTTCAGGAACAACGTCAGCGGCTTGCCAGGACCAATGTTCATCTCGGCCCGAATGTTCCGGGTGCCGAGCATCAGCGCCTTGAGCCATTCGATATCGTCTTCGGCCGCCTGATCGATGCGCGCTTCGTTGGCCACCGGCCACGGTTGCAGCATGATGGTCTTGCCTTCGATACCGGCCAGCGGCGCCAGGCGCTGCCAGATTTCTTCGGTGATGAACGGCATGAACGGATGGGCCAGGCGCAGCGCCACTTCCAGCACCCGAACCAGCGTGCGACGGGTGCCGCGCTGACGTTCGATCGGCGCGTTCTCGTCCCACAGCACAGGCTTGGAGAGTTCCAGGTACCAGTCGCAATACTGGTTCCAGATGAACTCGTACAGCGCCTGGGCAGCCAGGTCGAAACGGAACTGGTCGAGTTGGCGGGTCACTTCGGCTTCGGTGCGTTGCAGCTGCGAAATGATCCAGCGATCCGCCAGAGACAGCTCGTAGGCTTCGCCGTTCTGAGCGCAGTCGTCGCCTTTATCCAGTACGTAACGCGCAGCGTTCCAGATCTTGTTGCAGAAGTTGCGATAGCCTTCGACGCGGCCCATGTCGAACTTGATGTCGCGACCGGTGGAGGCCAGCGAGCAGAACGTGAAGCGCAGGGCGTCGGTGCCATAGCTGGCGATACCCTCGGCGAATTCGTCGCGGGTCTGCTTTTCGATCTTTTTCTGCAGTTTTGGCTGCATCAGGCCGGTGGTGCGTTTTTCCACCAGCGCTTCGAGTTCGATGCCGTCGATGATGTCCAGCGGGTCCAGGACGTTGCCCTTGGACTTGGACATTTTCTGGCCCTGACCATCGCGGACCAGGCCGTGCACGTAGACTGTCTTGAACGGAACCTGCGGGGTGCCGTCTTCATTTTTCACCAGATGCATGGTGAGCATGATCATCCGGGCGACCCAGAAGAAAATGATGTCGAAGCCAGTCACCAGCACGTCGGTGGAGTGGAATTTCTTCAGGAACTCGGTTTGCTGCGGCCAGCCCAGGGTGGAGAAGGTCCACAGACCGGAACTGAACCAGGTGTCGAGAACGTCGTTGTCCTGTTGCAGCGCTACATCCGGGCCAAGATTATTTTTGGCACGCACTTCGGCTTCATCGCGGCCTACATAGACTTTGCCCGATTCGTCGTACCAGGCCGGAATCCGGTGGCCCCACCACAGCTGACGGCTGATGCACCAATCCTGGATATCGCGCATCCACGAGAAGTACATGTTTTCGTACTGCTTGGGCACGAAGGCAATCCGGCCGTCTTCAACGGCAGCAATCGCCGGTTCCGCCAGAGGTTTGGTGGAGACGTACCATTGGTCGGTCAGCCATGGCTCGATGATGGTCCCGGAGCGGTCGCCTTTCGGCACTTTCAGGGCGTGATCGTCGACGCTGACCAGCAGGCCCGCAGCCTCGAGGTCGGCAACGATTTCCTTGCGGGCCTGGAAACGGTTGAGACCGGCGTATACGGCGGGCAGGGTGCCGTCGATCTGCTCGTTGAGCGTGCCGTCAAGGTTGAACACTTGAGCGGCCGGCAATACATCGGCGTTCTTGTCGAAAATGTTCAACAGCGGCAGATTGTGGCGCTTGCCGACTTCATAGTCGTTGAAATCGTGGGCCGGGGTGATCTTCACGCAGCCGGTGCCGAATTCAGGGTCGCAGTAATCGTCAGCGATGATCGGGATGCGACGGCCGACCAGCGGCAGGTCGACAAACTTGCCGATCAGCGCTTTATAGCGCTCATCTGCCGGGTTCACCGCAACGGCGGCGTCGCCGAGCATGGTTTCCGGGCGCGTGGTGGCGACGATCAGGTAATCCAGACCTTCAGCGGTTTTGGCGCCGTCGGCCAGCGGGTAGCGCAGGTTCCACAGGAAACCTTTCTCGTCGTGGTTTTCCACTTCGAGGTCGGAGATCGCTGTGTGCAGCTTGGTATCCCAGTTGACCAGACGCTTGCCGCGGTAGATCAGGCCGTCTTCGTGCAGGCGCACAAAGGCTTCTTTAACGGCTTCCGACAGACCGTCGTCCATGGTGAAGCGCTCGCGGCTCCAGTCCACGGACGAGCCGAGGCGGCGGATCTGGCGGCTGATGTTGCCGCCGGATTGATCCTTCCATTCCCAGACTTTTTCGAGGAACTTTTCGCGGCCCAGGTCATGACGGCTCTGGCCCTGGGCTTCGAGCTGACGCTCCACCAGCATTTGCGTGGCGATACCGGCGTGGTCGGTGCCCGGCTGCCACAGGGTGTTGCGACCCTGCATGCGGCGGAAACGGATCAGCGCGTCCATGATCGCGTTGTTGAAGCCATGGCCCATGTGCAGGCTGCCAGTGACGTTCGGCGGCGGAATCATGATGGTGTAAGAATCGCCCGCGCCTTGCGGAGCGAAATAATTCTCGGACTCCCAGGTGTTGTACCAGGAAGTTTCAATGGCGTGCGGCTGGTAGGTCTTATCCATGCGCGGCGGGACCCTATTGGCATTTATTCAGGAAAAGCCGGCAAGTATAGCGGGGATGTTCGATTGGGCGTAGAGCGAGGTGATGATGGGTGAACTAAAACTTTTCGCGAAATTTGGGTGGTCGGGCTTTTGTGGCGAGGGAGCTTGCTCCCGCTGGGTTGCGAAGCGACCCTGAAATCTGCAACCGGGTTTTTCAGGATGACCGAGTCAGCCGATTTACGACTGCTTCGCAGTCGAGCGGGAGCAAGCTCCCTCGCCACAGGAGTTGTGTTTGGCCTCAGAACTGATACTGACTCAACAACCGCTCCATCCGCGCATCAAGGCGGCGTTTGATTTCGGTTTCGATGTGCGGGGCGAAGTCGTCGATCACGTCTTGCATGATCAGTTGCGCGGCGGCGCGCAGTTCGCTGTCCAGATGCAAGAGGGCGTCGGCACCTTTGTTGGTGACCGGTGCCGGGGCGGGCTCTGCGACCGGCACTGGCAGCGGTTGCACAGTGGCCTCGACGACTAGCACAGGAGGTTCGCCACCCACCATGTCAGACAGTAGGGGGATCTGCACCTGCACATCGCCGGTAACGGTTTCGGTCAACAGCGGTGGCTGCAGGTTGTCATCGCCGAGCAGTTGGCGGATCGACTCGAGGTCATCCAGCAGGTGCGCGGACTTTTGTTGCGGATTTGGAGTGTCCATCGGGTGCTCAGAGTCGCTGTAAACGGTGATCTTGCAGAGGATAGCCCTGTTCGCGGTAGAAACGGAAACTCTCCCGCGCGGCCTGACGAATAGCAGGGTCTTCGACCACGACTTCTGCCACGCGGGCGAAGCGCTGGGCAAATGCCGGGACTTTCAGGTCCAGATTGACCAGCAGGTCCTGATGTTGTCCGCAGTCTTCGCCCAGGCCCAGAACAATCAATCCATCCGGTTCGCTTTCGGCGGGGCCGTGGGGGACGAAACTTTCACCCTTGAAGCTCCACAGGCGAGCGTCGAGATCGTCACGCTGGGCCGCATCGCTGCAATGCAGGTAGATCCGATGGCCCATGCGCCAGGCTTTTTCGGTGAGTTTGCAGGCGAAGTCCAGGCGTGCGCAAGGATCGGCGCTGGGCAGAATATAAAAGTCGACTTTGGTCATTGCGGGTCCTGACGCCTGTGCTGCGTCATCCCTGGATGAGGCAGCACAGAGTCTTCAGTTTCAGGCTTTGGCGCGATCCAGCAAGTATTGGGTCAGCAAAGGAACCGGGCGGCCAGTGGCACCCTTGTCCTTGCCGCCGCTGGTCCAGGCAGTCCCGGCGATGTCCAGGTGCGCCCAGTTGTATTGCTTGGTGAAGCGCGACAGGAAGCAGGCGGCCGTGATGGTGCCGGCTTTCGGGCCGCCGATGTTGGCGATGTCGGCGAACGGGCTGTCCAGCTGTTCCTGGTACTCATCGAACAGCGGCAGTTGCCAGGCGCGGTCGTCAGCCTGAACACCTGCGCTCAGCAGTTGGCCGATCAGCTCGTCGTTGTTGCCCAGCAGGCCGGAAGTGTGCGCACCCAGAGCGACCACGCAAGCGCCAGTCAGGGTGGCGATATCGATCACCGCTTGTGGCTTGAAGCGCTCGGCGTAGGTCAGGGCGTCGCACAGCACCAGACGGCCTTCGGCGTCGGTGTTGAGGATTTCCACGGTCTGGCCGCTCATGGTGGTGACGATGTCGCCCGGACGGGCCGCGCCGCCGCTCGGCATGTTCTCGGCACAGGCCAGGATGCACACCAGATTGATTGGCAGCTTGAGTTCGAGCACCGCATGCAGGGTGCCGAACACGCTGGCCGAACCGCCCATGTCGTACTTCATTTCGTCCATGCCGGCGCCAGGCTTGAGGCTGATGCCGCCGGTGTCGAAGGTGATGCCTTTGCCGACCAGTACGAACGGCTTCTCGGATTTCTTGCCACCCTGGTAGCTCATGACGATCAGGCGAGGCGGTTGATCGCTGCCCTGGCCTACGGCGTAGAACGCGCCCATGCCCAGTTCCTTGATTTTCTTCTCGTCGTGAATCTCGACTTTCAGGCCCTTGTGCGCCTTGCCGAGATTTTTCGCCTGTTCGGCGAGGAAGCTTGGGTGGCAGATGTTCGGCGGCAGGTTACCCAGGTCGCGGGTGAAGGCCATGCCTTTGGCGATGGCTTGTGCGTGAGCCACGGCGCGCTCGACTTCAGCCTGTGCAGCCTTGATGGTCAGCAGGGTGATTTTTTTCAGGGCGCGCGGTTCGGTTTTCTGGCTCTTGAACTGCTCGAAGAGGTATTCGCCGTCCACCAGGGTTTCGGCCAGCAGGCGCGTTTTGCCGTAGCTGTCACGGCCTTTGACGATCACTTCGTCCAGGGCCAGTACCGCGTCGCTGCCGCCCAGGCCTTTGAGGATATTGAGCACGCCGCCGATGATTTTGCGGAACGGGCGATCGCCCAGTTCTGCGTCTTTGCCGATGCCAACCAGCAGCACGCGTTCGGCCTTGAGGTTAGGCAAGCTGTGCAGCAACAGGCTCTGGCCCGTTTTGCCGGCCAGATCGCCACGCTTGAGGACTGCGCTGATGGCGCCGCCGCTGAGTTCGTCGAGTTGGCGGGCAGAGGTGCCGAGCTTGCGATCTTCGCCGACGGCGACCACCAGAGTGGCGGTCTTCAACGTCTCCGGGCTAACGCTTTTTACAACCAGTTCCATGTCCGAGTCCCTGAATAAATGGTCAAAGTGCGCCGCGCTCAACGGCGGACGCTTGGCTTATCTATATGAAGCTTGTCTATAAAAGGCGCCAGTACGTGCCAGCGACAAAGCCGCCAGTTTGAACCTCGCCGCCCGAGGCTGACAACCCTCCCATGCGCGAACTTCGCCGCTTTACGCGCCAGCTTGAGCGTGTGCAGTGACAGGCGCACCCAATCACAGGATAATGCGCCATCTTTTTTCGGCGGCTCTGCATTACGAGCCGGCTCGATACGTTTGCTTGTTTGGCCGCCTTAGCCTGACAACCCTGGAGTGTCTGGTTTGATCGTCTTCCGTTATCTGTCCCGCGAAGTTCTGTTGACCTTGAGCGCCGTCAGCGCTGTGCTGCTGGTCATCATCATGAGCGGACGCTTCATCAAATACCTGGCTCAGGCCGCTTCGGGCGCCCTGGACCCGGGCTCGCTGTTCCTGATCATGGGTTTTCGCCTGCCAGGCTTTTTGCAGCTGATTCTGCCGCTGGGGCTGTTTCTCGGGATCCTGCTGGCTTACGGCCGCCTGTACCTTGAAAGCGAAATGACCGTGCTCTCGGCCACCGGCATGAGTCAGCAGCGTTTGCTGGGCATGACCCTGTTTCCGGCCACGCTGGTCGCATTGGTGGTGGCGTGGCTGAGTCTGAGCCTGGCGCCGCAAGGTGCGAACCAGTTCCAGTTGCTGCTCAACAAACAGGACGCGATGACCGAGTTCGATACGTTGGTGCCAGGTCGCTTCCAGTCGCTGAGCGATGGCACGCGCGTGACTTACACCGAACAGCTGTCCGATGATCGCGCCAACCTGGGTGGCGTGTTTATCTCGCAAAAGAATACTTCCGCTGACAAGAGCAAGGATCGCGGTATTTCCGTGCTGGTTGCAGAGACGGGGCGCCAGGAAATAAAACCAGACGGCAACCGCTACTTGATCCTCGAGAACGGCTATCGCTATGACGGCAAACCGGGCCAGGCCGACTACCGCGCCATCAAGTACGACACCTATGGTGTGCTGCTGCCCAAGCCGGATGTCAGTGAAGAAGTGACCGATCGCGACGCAAGGTCGACCCGGGATCTGTTGGGGAAGGACGACCTGCGTTCTCGCACCGAGCTGCAATGGCGGCTTTCCCTGCCTCTGCTGGTATTCATCGTGACCTTGATGGCGGTGCCGTTATCGCGGGTCAACCCGCGCCAGGGGCGTTTCCTCAAGTTGCTTCCGGCGATTCTTCTTTATATGGCTTATCTGACCATCCTGATCTCCGCCCGTGGCGCTCTGGAAAAAGGCAAGCTCCCGGCTGCACTGGGCTTGTGGTGGGTTCACGCAATCTTCCTGACCATTGGTCTGGGGTTGCTGTACTGGGAGCCGTTGCGCTTGAAGATGGCGAGTCGCCGCAGTGCGTTGGAGGTGGCCCGTGGATAAGCTCGATCGCTACATCGGTAGCAGCGTGTTCACGGCCATTGTCGGGGTGTTGGGGGTTATTCTCGGTCTGGCGTCATTGTTTGCCTTCATTGACGAGATGGGCGACGTCAGCGATACCTACGCGCTGGTCGACGTCTTGAGCTTCGTGTTGCTGACCGCGCCGCGCCGCGTCTATGACATGTTGCCAATGGCGGCTTTGATCGGCTGTCTGATCGGACTTGGCAGCCTGGCCAGCGCCAGCGAACTGACCATCATGCGCGCCGCTGGTGTGTCCATTGGTCGTATCGTCTGGGCAGTGATGAAGCCGATGCTGATCCTGATGCTCGTGGGCGTGCTGGTCGGCGAGTACGTTGCGCCGGCCACGGAAAACATCGCGCAGGCCAATCGTTCCCTGGCTCAAGGCGGCGGTGAAGCGCAAAGTGCCAAACATGGCTTGTGGCACCGTCAGGGCGATGAGTTCATTCACGTCAACTCCGTGCAACCCAATGGTTTGCTGTATGGCGTGACCCGTTATCGCTTTGACGATCAACGTCACATGCTGTCCTCGAGTTTTGCCAAGCGCGCGAAGTTCGAAGAGGATCATTGGCAGTTGAGCGACGTGACCACCACATTGTTCCACGACGGCAGTACTGAAATCGTGAGTATTCCGGTAGAGCGCTGGGATGTAGCCTTGAGTCCGCAATTGCTCAGTACCGTGGTGATGGCACCTGAATCGCTTTCGATCACCGGTCTGTGGGGTTATATCCATTATCTGGCTGACCAGGGCTTGAACAATGGTCGCTACTGGCTGGCGTTCTGGGTCAAGGTGCTGCAGCCCCTGGTCACCGCGGCGCTGGTGCTGATGGCGATTTCATTCGTGTTCGGTCCGCTGCGCTCGGTGACTCTCGGTCAGCGTATCTTCACCGGCGTGCTGGTGGGCTTCACCTTCCGGATCGTCCAGGATCTGCTGGGGCCGTCGAGTCTGGTATTCGGTTTCTCACCGTTGTTTGCGGTGTTGGTGCCGGCCGGTATCTGTGCGCTGGCCGGGGTCTGGTTGTTGCGCCGAGCCGGCTGATAGCGGTTATTCCCCCGCGCTGGCTGGAAAAAAACGCCTCTGTCGAAAGACCGGGGCGTTTTTGCATTTCACCGTTGGTGACAGGCAAACGTGACGCTTGCGCCGTGGATCAGGTACAATTCCCGGCTATTTTTCGGCGGGCTATGCCTGCAGCCTTTTTGAGTGTTGATCCGTGAGTGATTTGAGTCATATCCGCAATTTCTCCATCATCGCCCACATTGACCATGGCAAGTCGACGCTGGCCGATCGCTTCATCCAGATGTGCGGCGGCCTGGCCGAGCGCGAAATGGAAGCCCAGGTTCTGGACTCCATGGACCTGGAGCGTGAGCGCGGGATCACCATCAAGGCCCATAGCGTCACCCTGTATTACACCGCCCGCGACGGTATCAAGTACCAGCTGAACTTCATCGACACCCCAGGCCACGTCGACTTCACCTATGAAGTCAGCCGGTCGCTGGCGGCGTGTGAAGGTGCGTTGCTGGTGGTCGATGCCGGCCAGGGCGTAGAAGCCCAGTCGGTCGCCAACTGCTACACCGCGATCGAGCAGGGCCTTGAAGTCATGCCGGTGCTGAACAAGATCGACCTGCCGCAGGCCGATCCAGACCGGGTGAAGGACGAAATCGAGAAAATCATCGGCATCGACGCTACCGATGCGGTCGAGTGCAGTGCCAAGACCGGCCAGGGCGTCGACGAAGTGCTCGAGCGTCTGGTTCGCACCATTCCTGCGCCGACCGGCAACATCGAAGATCCGCTGCAAGCGTTGATCATCGACTCCTGGTTCGACAACTACCTGGGCGTTGTTTCCCTGGTACGCGTGCGCCATGGCTGTGTGAAGAAGGGCGACAAGATCCTGGTCAAGTCCACCGGCAAGATCCACCTGGTGGACAGCGTTGGTGTCTTCAACCCGAAACATACCGCGACCGTTGACCTGAAAGCCGGTGAAGTGGGTTTCATCATCGCCGGTATCAAGGACATTCACGGCGCGCCGGTCGGTGACACCCTGACCTTGAGCTCCACGCCGGACGTCGACGTGCTGCCAGGTTTCAAACGCATTCAGCCGCAGGTTTACGCCGGCTTGTTCCCGGTCAGTTCCGACGACTTCGAAGACTTCCGCGAAGCCCTGCAAAAGCTCACGCTCAACGACTCGTCCCTGCAGTACACCCCGGAAAGCTCCGACGCCCTGGGCTTCGGCTTCCGTTGCGGGTTCCTCGGCATGCTGCACATGGAGATCATCCAGGAGCGCCTTGAGCGCGAGTACGATCTGGACCTGATCACCACGGCGCCGACGGTGATTTTCGAGCTGTTGCTCAAGAACGGTGAAACGATTTACGTCGATAACCCGTCCAAGCTGCCAGACCTGTCGGCCATCGAAGACATGCGCGAGCCGATCGTGCGGGCCAACATTCTGGTGCCGCAAGAACACCTGGGCAACGTCATTACCCTGTGTATCGAAAAGCGTGGCGTGCAGCACGACATGCTGTTCCTCGGTACCCAGGTCCAGGTGACCTACGATCTGCCGATGAACGAAGTGGTCCTGGACTTCTTCGACCGTCTGAAGTCCACCAGTCGCGGCTATGCTTCGCTGGATTATCATTTCGATCGTTATCAATCAGCTAATCTGGTGAAGCTGGATGTATTGATCAACGGTGACAAAGTCGACGCCCTGGCGCTGATCGTGCACAAAGACAATGCGCACTACAAAGGTCGCCAGTTGACCGAGAAGATGAAAGAACTGATTCCGCGTCAGATGTTCGACGTCGCAATCCAGGCCGCCATTGGCGGACAGATTATTGCGCGGACCTCCGTCAAGGCTCTCAGAAAGAACGTATTGGCCAAATGCTACGGTGGTGACGTTAGCCGTAAGCGCAAGCTGCTGGAAAAGCAGAAGGCCGGTAAAAAACGCATGAAGCAAGTGGGCAACGTGGAAATTCCACAAGAAGCCTTCCTTGCGGTGCTCAGGTTGGATAGTTAGGTCCTATGTCACTAAATTTCCCGCTGTTGCTGGTCATCGCTGTCACCGTTTGCGGTCTGTTGGCGTTGCTCGATCTGGTCTTTCTGGCGCCGCGCCGGCGTGCAGCCATCGCCACCTATCAGGGTAGCGTCAGCCAGGCTGACATGGTGGTGGTCGAGAAACTGAACAAAGAGCCGCTGCTGGTCGAATACGGTAAGTCGTTCTTTCCGGTGTTGTTCATCGTGCTGGTGCTGCGTTCGTTTCTGGTCGAACCGTTCCAGATTCCATCGGGCTCGATGAAACCGACCCTGGATGTCGGCGACTTCATTCTGGTGAACAAGTTTTCTTACGGGATCCGTTTGCCGGTGATCGACAAGAAAGTCATCGAAGTCGGTGAACCACAACGCGGCGATGTGATGGTGTTCCGCTTCCCAAGCGACCCGAACGTCAACTACATCAAGCGTGTGGTGGGCCTTCCGGGTGATCAGGTTCGTTACACCAGCGACAAGCGTCTGTTCGTCAATGGTGAGTCGATCGCCGAGCAATTGGTCGGCGCCGAGCCGGGTACGCTGGGTAGCGCAGAACTCTATAAGGAAAAACTCGGCGCTGCCGAGCACCTGATCCGCAAAGAGATGAGCCGCTACCGTGCGACGCCGGACCATCAGTGGACCGTCCCCGCCGGGCATTACTTCATGATGGGTGACAATCGCGACAACTCGAATGACAGTCGCTACTGGGATGACCCGAGTATTCCCAAGGATCTGCTAGGCATGGTTCCCGACAAGAATATTGTCGGCAAAGCCTTCGCAGTCTGGATGAGCTGGCCCGAACCAAAACTCAGCCACCTGCCGAATTTCTCGCGGGTTGGCCTGATCAAGTAATCACACACGGCGCTGTTGAACACAGCGCCGAATGCTTTTCTGGGTCTTGTAGAACGTTTCACCAGAAGCATGCAGTCAACGATATTCAGGATGTGGATTTGAACACAGCGTTAATTGTCGAGGGCCACCGGTGCCTCGCACCTATGGTGGTGATAGTCGACCACGAATTCAGTGTGGGTAAACCGTGAGCGTCTCTTTAAGCCGTCTCGAGCGTCAGCTCGGATACACCTTCAAGGATCAGGAACTGATGGTCCTGGCCCTGACTCACCGCAGTTTTGCCGGACGCAACAACGAACGTCTGGAATTCCTCGGTGATGCCATTCTCAACTTCGTCGCCGGTGAAGCCTTGTTCGATCGCTTCCCGCTCGCCCGCGAAGGCCAGCTATCGCGTTTACGCGCACGGCTGGTGAAAGGCGAAACCCTGGCCGTACTGGCTCGCGGTTTCGATCTGGGCGAGTACCTGCGCCTGGGCTCCGGCGAGTTGAAGAGCGGCGGTTTTCGTCGCGAGTCGATCCTCGCCGATGCCCTGGAAGCGCTGATTGGCGCCATCTACCTGGATGCAGGCATGGACATGGCGCGCGAACGCGTGCTGGCCTGGCTGGCGTCCGAGTTCGAAGGCCTGACGCTGGTCGACACCAACAAAGATCCAAAGACCCGACTGCAAGAATTCCTGCAGTCGCGTGCCTGCGACCTGCCGCGTTACGAAGTGGTAGATATCCAGGGTGAGCCGCATTGCCGGACGTTCTTCGTCGAATGCGAAATCACCTTATTGAATGAAAAAAGCCGAGGTCAGGGTGTGAGTCGTCGTATTGCCGAACAGGTAGCGGCCGCTGCAGCTCTGATTGCCCTGGGCGTGGAGAATGGCCATGACTGATTCAACTGCAACTCGCTGTGGCTATGTCGCCATCGTCGGCCGCCCCAACGTGGGCAAATCCACGCTGCTGAACCATATTCTCGGGCAAAAGCTGGCGATCACTTCGCGCAAGCCGCAGACCACCCGCCACAACATGCTCGGGATCAAGACCGAAGGCACCGTTCAGGCGGTCTACGTCGACACCCCCGGTATGCACAAAGGCGGCGAGAAAGCGCTCAATCGTTACATGAACAAGACCGCTTCGGCGGCGTTGAAAGACGTCGACGTGGTGATCTTCGTGGTTGACCGCACCAAGTGGACCGACGAAGACCAGATGGTCCTCGAGCGCGTTCAGTACGTTCAAGGCCCGGTCATCGTGGCGTTGAACAAGACCGACCGTATCGAAGACAAAGCCGAGCTGATGCCGCACCTGAGCTGGTTGCAAGAGCAGCTGCCCAACGCGCAGATCATGCCGATTTCGGCGCAGCACGGTCACAACCTCGAAGCCCTGGAACGGGTGATCGCCGGGCACTTGCCGGAAAACGATCACTTCTTCCCGGAAGACCAGATCACCGACCGCAGCAGCCGCTTCCTCGCTGCGGAGCTGGTGCGCGAAAAAATCATGCGCCAGATGGGCGCTGAATTGCCGTACCAGATCACCGTGGAAATCGAAGAGTTCAAGCAGCAGGGCAAAACCCTGCATATCCATGCCTTGATCCTTGTCGAGCGCGACGGTCAGAAGAAAATCATCATTGGCGAGAAGGGCGAGCGGATCAAACGCATCGGCACCGAGGCGCGCAAGGATATGGAGCTGCTGTTCGACTCCAAAATCATGCTCAACCTGTGGGTCAAGGTCAAAGGCGGCTGGTCCGACGACGAGCGCGCCCTGCGTTCGCTGGGTTATGGCGACCTGTAATCACTTGGCACCGCGACGCGGCATTCGCGGGCAAGCCCGCTCCCACAAGGACAGTGTGATCCCTGTGGGAGCGGGCTTGCCCGCGAAGACGGGCTGAAAGTCACCTAAGGTTTTCAGGGTTCAAGAAACTATGTCGCCCACCGCACCAACCGCCCAACCCGCCTACGTACTGCACAGCCGGGCGTACCGCGAAAGCAGCGCGCTGGTGGACTTCCTTACGCCTCAAGGGCGGCTGCGGGCGGTATTGCGTAGCGCGCGGGGCAAGGCCGGGACCCTGGCTCGACCGTTCGTGGCACTGGAAGTTGAATTCCGTGGTCGCGGTGAGCTGAAGAACGTCGGGCGGATGGAAAGTGCTGGCGTTTCAAATTGGCTCAACGGTGAGGCGCTGTTCAGCGGTCTCTATCTGAACGAACTGTTGATTCGCTTGTTACCTGCCGAAGTTCCCCACCCAGCGGTTTTCGATCATTACGCCGCAACCCTGCTCGCCCTCGCTGAAGGCCGCCCGCTTGAGCCGTTGCTGCGGGCGTTCGAATGGCGGCTGCTGGATGATCTCGGTTACGGCTTCGCGCTGGACACCGATATTCATGGCGACCCCATCGCGGCGGACGGCATGTATCGCTTGCAGGTCGACGCCGGGCTTGAGCGGGTCTACTTGCTGCAGCCCGGTTTGTTCAACGGCATCGAGTTGCTGGCCATGGCTGAAGCCGACTGGACTGCTCCTGGCGCTCTCTCCGCCGCCAAGCGCCTGATGCGCCAGGCATTGGCCGTGCACCTGGGCGGTCGGCCATTGGTCAGTCGCGAGTTGTTTCGCAAGCCGTAGTCTCCCTGTGTCCGGTCTCGGAAATACGTTCGAATTTTGACGAGTGGCTCTCGAAGTCAGGCTAGGCGCCGCGACGAGTCATAGCCCGCTATGGCGAGGAGCGGCAACGCAGCGTGGCTGCGAGAGACGCCGTCAAAAGCGAACAGTTATTTTCGTGACCGGACACTATATGCTGTGCGCCGAATCTTCATTTATTTCAGGAGCGCTTCCGTGACCACCAGCAATCGCATTCTTCTTGGCGTGAACATCGACCACGTTGCCACTCTGCGCCAGGCCCGGGGCACTCGTTATCCTGATCCGGTCAAGGCAGCGCTGGACGCGGAAGAGGCGGGCGCTGACGGGATCACCGTGCATTTGCGTGAAGACCGTCGCCACATTCAGGAACGCGATGTGTTGTTGCTCAAGGATGTGCTGCAAACCCGCATGAACTTCGAAATGGGTGTCACCGAAGAGATGATGGCGTTTGCCGAGCGCATTCGCCCGGCGCATATCTGCCTGGTCCCGGAAACCCGTCAGGAGCTGACCACCGAAGGCGGTCTGGATGTGGCGGGGCAGGAAGCGCGGATCAAGGCTGCGGTAGAGCGGCTGGCCAAAATCGGCTGTGAGGTCTCGCTGTTCATCGACGCCGATGAACAGCAGATCGAGGCGTCCAGGCGGGTTGGCGCACCGGCGATCGAGCTGCACACCGGCCGTTACGCCGATGCGCAGACGCCGACCGAAGTCGCAGAAGAGTTGCAGCGAGTGGCTGATGGCGTGGCCTGCGGTCTGGCTCAGGGCTTGATCGTCAACGCCGGTCACGGCCTGCACTACCACAACGTCGAAGCCGTCGCGGCGATCAAAGGCATCAATGAATTGAACATCGGCCATGCGCTGGTGGCCCATGCGCTGTTCGTCGGCTTCAAGTCGGCGGTGTCGGAGATGAAGGCGTTGATTCTGGCGGCTGCAGCAAAGGCGTAATAATTAAGTTCTTTGGATAAATGCAAATCTAGTAATGAAATGGCTACCCCCGCCGCCCCTTGCGATCGCCCACTAAGCTTTCGCAGGGGGCTCATCGGAGACCGTTGCCATGAACAAAGTAGCTATTGCCGCCATCGACCTGGGAAAACACACCTTTCATCTGCATGCGCAAGATGATCGTGGTCATGAGCTTTACCGCAAAAAGTTTAACCGAGTGGCGCTCATTCAACACCTGGCGAACCTCGAACCCTGCACCATCGTGATGGAAGCCTGTGGCGGAGCCCACTTCATGGTGCAGGAGGTGGCAAAGCTGGGACATACGCCCAAGCTCATTGCCCCTCATCTCGTGCGTCCTTACGTGAAAAGCAACAAGAACGACTTCGCTGATGCCGAGGCAATCTGCGAGGCGGCGACTCGTCCAACGATGCGCTTTGTGCACCCCAAAACCCCAGCTCAGCAGGCGCTGGCCATGCTCAACTCGACACGCGATTCGTTCATCGAAGACCGCACCGCTACCGTCAACCGGATTCACGCCGCCCTTCTGGAGGTGGGCGTCAGCCTGGCCCCAGGCTTCAAATCCATCAAAGAGCTTCCGGCGCTGCTGGAGGCGAGTTCACTTTCTGAACGCTTCAAAAAAATTCTGATGAAGCTGCATAAGCACTTCAACTATCTGGATGAGCAGGTCAAGGAACAGGACAAGGACGTGGAGTGCCAGGCCGCTGAAGCTGATCTGGCGACTCGTTTGATGACCATGCCCTGTGTCGGTCCGATCACCTCCACCGTCCTGGCTGCCGAGTTGGGCGATGGCAAACAGTTCAAATGCGGTCGAGGCTATTCGGCCTCGATCGGGCTGGTGCCCAAACAGCATTCCACCGGCGACAAGACCGTACTGTTGGGCATCAGCAAGCGCGGTGATCGGAACCAGCGGCGCCTGCTGATCCAGTGCGCCCGTGTTTACTTGATACAGCTGGACCGACAGAAAGGCCGGCTGGCGGACTGGGTCCGGCAGCTATTGGCCCGCCATCACTCCAACCATGTGGTCTGCGCGCTGGCCAACAAGCTGGCGAGGATCGCCTGGGCGATTGCGGCCCACCACACTGAATTCGATGCAGGGCCAACCGCGATGAACGCCTGACCCTGCTGTCACCCGAGCACCACCCACCTGGTTTTGCGATGCTGGATAACAGATGACGTGAACGGCAAACCGGCCTGACGACAACCCTGAGCTCCCACACGGCTGAAAGGCCGTTCTAGTAATTAGGATCGTCGGGCATCGATTCTCATCGAGGCGCGGGGCCACAGCCCCACTCAGACGCCGGATAGATGAAAGCAAGCCAAACACCCATCAAAAACAGTATTGCAGAAAAGGGGGTAACCATAGATGTGGGAGCGAGCTTGCTCGCGAAGGCGGTGTCACAGTCGACAGAGATGTTGAATGTTGAACCGCTTTCGCGAGCAAGCTCGCTCCCACATTTGATCTCGGTTAGCCAGATTAAAGCGGCGGGGTTTCTTCAGTCGGCTTGGTCTTGTCCACGCCCGGTACATGCAGGCTGCCTTCAGCCACCTGATTGCCTTCGAGCTGCGGCTGCGTGACCCAGGTCAGGATGTCGTAGTAACGACGGATGTTGGCGACAAAATGCACGGGCTCACCGCCACGGGCATAGCCATAGCGGGTCTTGCTGTACCACTGCTTCTGCGACAGACGCGGCAGCATTTTCTTCACATCGAGCCACTTGTTCGGATTCAGGCCTTCTTTCTCGGCCAGTTTGCGCGCGTCATCGAGATGGCCGCTGCCGACGTTGTAGGCTGCCAGTGCAAACCAGGTGCGATCCGGTTCCAGGATCTTGTCGTCCAGCTGATCTTTCGTGTATGCCAGGTACTTGGCACCGCCGCTGATGCTTTGCTTGGGGTCCAGACGATTGGACACGCCCATGGCCTGGGCGGTGTTCTGCGTCAGCATCATCAAGCCGCGAACACCGGTCTTGGACGTGACTGCCGCTTGCCACAACGACTCTTGATAACCAATGGCGGCGAGCAGGCGCCAGTCGACTTTCTCTTCCTTGGCCGACGCCTTGAAGTGCTTCTCGTACTTGGGCAGCCGTTGCTGCAAATGCTGGGCAAAGGTGTAGGCGCCGACATAGCCGAGTACGTCCACATGCCCGTAATAGCGGTCTTTCAGGCGTTGCAAGGTGCCGTTCTTCTGCACCTTGTCGAGGAAGGCGTTGATCTCGTTAAGCAGACTGTTGTCAACGCCCGCGGCAACCGCCCAACTCTGGTTACTGGCATCGCCCAGGTCGAAGGCGACCCGTACTTTGGGGAAGTAGACTTGATTCATCGCTACTTCGTTGGAGTCGACCAGCGTCAGATCGATCTGGCCTTCATCGACCATGCGCAGCAGATCGACGACTTCAACGGCGTCGGACTCTTCGTATTCAATAGCAGGGTATTTCAGTTTCAGATCCGCCAACTGCTCGGCGTGGGTGCTGCCCTTGAGCACCATGATGTGCTTGCCCACCAGATCGGCTGCGTTGGTCGGGCGGGACTGGCCGTTGCGGTAGATGATCTGCGGAGTGACTTCCAGGTACTTGTGGGAAAACCTGACTTGTTTCTTGCGTTTTTCGCTGCTGATCAGGCCGGCAGCTGCCAACACCGGGCCGTTGGGTTTGCCGATCTGAGCGAAAAGATCGTCGAGGTTGTCGGCGGTTTCGATCTTCAGCTCGACACCCAAATCGTCGGCGAAACGTTTCACCAGCTCGTATTCGAAGCCGGTTTCGCCGTTGCGATCCTGAAAGTAGGTGGCGGGGCTGTTACGGGTGACCACCCGCAGCACGCCATCCTCCTTTACGCGCTCGAGTGTGCTGGGTTTATCAACACAGGCACCAAGCATCAGGAAGAGTCCGGTTGCGATGAGCCATTTGGCAAAGCGCGGACGGAAAGCCGTTTGGGAAAACATCTGCGCAGTATACGCAAAGGACCACGGCCGCCATATCTCGACAGCGAAGGGCATGTCTGTTAGTGAGTGGGGAAACCGACTAAAGGCCTCAAGAACAGGCGCTGTGGCGCGAATGTAGGGGTGAAAATAACCCTTCGCACCCGCCTTGATACCCATAGGTTACAGGCCCTGAACCGCGGGCCGACGTTCGGCCAAAGTCTGGCGTGCCGTTTCGGGTGCCGTCGCGGGCGGTTTAGGCTAGAATGCACGGCCTCAAAGCATTCCCTTCCCGAGGCTGTCCCGAAGATGTTGATCCTGCGCGGCGCTCCTGCCCTTTCTGCCTTTCGCCACAGCAAACTTCTTGAGCAACTGAGCCGATGCGTTCCGGCTGTCAGTGGCTTGTATGCTGAATTCGCTCACTTCGCCGAAGTTAACGGCGTCCTGACTGGCGACGAACAGCAGGTGCTCGCGCGCCTTCTGAAGTACGGCCCAAGCGTGCCGGTACAAGAGCCGACCGGCCGACTGTTTCTGGTGTTGCCGCGGTTCGGCACCATCTCTCCATGGTCGAGCAAGGCCAGCGATATCGCCCGTAACTGTGGCCTGGCGAAAATCCAGCGCCTGGAACGCGGTATCGCCTTCTACGTCGCCGGTGAATTCACCGACGCGCAGGCACAGCTTGTTGCTGATGCGCTGCACGACCGCATGACCCAGATCGTGCTGGAAAACCTCGAGCAGGCGGCTGGCCTGTTCAGTCACTCCGAGCCCAAGCCGCTCACCGCAATCGACGTGTTGGGTGGCGGTCGCGCCGCGCTGGAAAAAGCCAACGTCGAACTGGGCCTGGCCCTGGCCGAAGACGAGATCGATTACCTGGTCAACGCTTTCGTTGGTTTGAAGCGCAACCCGCATGACATCGAACTGATGATGTTCGCCCAGGCGAACTCCGAGCACTGCCGTCACAAGATCTTCAACGCCAGTTGGGACATCGACGGTCAGAGCCAGGAAAAAAGCCTGTTCGGCATGATCAAGAACACCTACGTGATGCACAGCGAGGGCGTTCTGTCGGCTTATAAGGACAACGCTTCGGTGATCGTCGGCAACGTCGCCGGCCGTTTCTTCCCGGACCCTGAAACCCGCCAGTACGGCGCGGTGCAGGAACCGGTGCACATCTTGATGAAAGTCGAAACCCACAACCACCCGACCGCGATTGCCCCGTTCCCCGGCGCATCCACCGGTTCCGGCGGCGAGATTCGTGACGAAGGCGCCACCGGTCGCGGTGCCAAGCCCAAGGCTGGCCTGACCGGTTTCACTGTGTCCAACCTGCAAATCCCGGGCTTCGAACAACCGTGGGAAGTGCCGTACGGCAAACCAGAGCGCATCGTTACCGCGCTGGACATCATGATCGAAGGCCCATTGGGCGGCGCTGCATTCAACAACGAATTCGGCCGTCCGGCGCTGACCGGTTACTTCCGTACCTTCGAGCAATCCATCACCACTCCGCGTGGTGAAGAAGTGCGTGGTTACCACAAGCCAATCATGTTGGCTGGCGGCATGGGCAACATCCGCGAAGAACACGTACAGAAAGGCGAAATCCTCGTTGGCTCCAAGCTGATCGTGCTCGGCGGCCCGGCGATGCTGATCGGCCTGGGCGGCGGTGCGGCTTCCTCCATGGCCACCGGCACCAGCTCGGCGGACCTGGACTTCGCTTCGGTACAGCGCGAAAACCCGGAAATGGAACGCCGCTGCCAGGAAGTCATCGACCGTTGCTGGCAGTTGGGTGAACACAACCCGATCAGCTTTATCCACGACGTGGGTGCGGGCGGTCTGTCCAACGCCTTCCCGGAACTGGTCAACGACGGCGACCGTGGTGGCCGTTTCGAACTGCGCAACATTCCAAACGACGAGCCGGGCATGGCCCCGCACGAAATCTGGAGTAACGAATCCCAGGAACGCTACGTACTGGCGGTCGGTCCGGCCGACTTCGAGCGTTTCAAAGCGATCTGCGAACGTGAACGCTGCCCGTTCGCCGTCGTCGGCGAAGCCACTGCCGAGCCGCAACTGACGGTCACCGACAGCCACTTCGGCAACAGCCCGGTGGACATGCCGCTCGAAGTGCTGCTGGGCAAAGCCCCGCGTATGCACCGTTCGGCCGTTCGCGAAAGCGAGCTGGGCGATGACTTCGACCCGAGCGCCCTGGAAATCGCTGAATGCGTCGAACGCGTTCTGCATCACCCGGCCGTGGCCAGCAAAAGCTTCCTGATCACCATCGGTGACCGGACCATTACCGGCCTGGTCGCTCGTGATCAGATGGTCGGTCCGTGGCAGGTTCCGGTGGCTGACGTCGCCGTGACCGCCACCAGTTTCGACGTCTACACCGGCGAAGCCATGGCCATGGGCGAGCGTACTCCGCTGGCACTGCTGGATGCTCCGGCCTCCGGTCGCATGGCCATCGGCGAAACCCTGACCAACATCGCCGCTTCGCGCATCGGCAAAATCTCCGACATCAAACTGTCGGCCAACTGGATGTCCGCTGCCGGCCACCCAGGCGAAGATGCTCGTTTGTACGACACGGTCAAAGCCGTTGGCATGGAGTTGTGCCCGGAGTTGGGCATCACCATCCCGGTCGGTAAAGACTCGATGTCGATGGCCACTCGCTGGAGCGAAGAGGGCGTTGATAAGAGCGTGACCTCGCCGCTGTCGTTGATCGTGACCGGTTTTGCGCCAGTGACTGACATCCGTCAGACCCTGACGCCGCAACTGCGCATGGACAAAGGCACCACCGACCTGATCCTGATCGATCTGGGCCGTGGCCAGAACCGCATGGGCGCCTCGATCCTCGCGCAGGTTCACGGCAAGCTCGGTAAACAGGCTCCGGACGTCGATGACCCGGAAGACCTGAAGGCCTTCTTCGCAGTGATCCAGGGCCTCAACGCCGATGGTCATCTGCTGGCTTACCACGACCGTTCCGACGGTGGTCTGCTGACCAGTGCGGTGGAAATGGCCTTCGCCGGCCACTGTGGTCTGAGCCTGAACCTCGACGGTCTGGCGGAAACCTCGGCAGACATCGCGGCGATTCTGTTCAACGAAGAGCTGGGTGCTGTGATCCAGGTTCGTCAGGACGCCACCCCGGACATCCTCGCGCAGTTCAGTGCTGCCGGTCTTGGCGACTGCGTCTCGGTCATCGGCCAGCCGCTCAACAACGGCGAAATCAGCATCAGCTTCAATGGCGAGACCGTGTTCAACGGTCAGCGTCGTTTGCTGCAACGTCAGTGGGCTGAAACCAGCTACCAGATCCAGCGTCTGCGCGACAACGTGGAATGCGCCGAGCAAGAGTTCGACGTGCTGCTGGAAGAAGACAACCCGGGCCTGAGCGTCAAGCTCAGCTTCGATGTGAACCAGGACGTCGCTGCGCCGTACATCAAGAAAGGCATTCGTCCTCAGGTGGCGGTACTGCGTGAGCAGGGCGTCAACGGTCAGGTGGAAATGGCCGCGGCGTTCGACCGTGCCGGCTTCAACGCGATCGACGTGCACATGAGCGACATCCTTGCCGGTCGTGTCGACCTGAACGAGTTCAAAGGTCTGGTGGCTTGCGGCGGTTTCTCCTACGGCGACGTTCTCGGTGCCGGTGAAGGCTGGGCCAAGTCGGCACTGTTCAACAGCCGCGCACGGGATGCCTTCCAGGGCTTCTTCGAGCGTAACGACAGCTTCACCCTCGGTGTGTGCAACGGTTGCCAGATGATGTCCAACCTGCACGAACTGATCCCGGGCAGCGAGTTCTGGCCGCACTTCGTGCGTAACCGTTCCGAACAGTTCGAAGCCCGTGTAGCGATGGTTCAGGTGCAGGAGTCGAATTCGATCTTCCTGCAAGGCATGGCCGGTTCGCGCATGCCGATCGCCATCGCCCACGGTGAAGGCCATGCCGAATTCGAAAGCGAAGAGGCACTGCTCGAAGCCGATCTGTCCGGTTGCGTGGCCATGCGTTTCGTCGACAACCATGGCAAGGTCACTGAAAACTACCCGGCCAACCCGAACGGTTCGCCGCGCGGGATCACCGGGCTGACCAGCCGCGACGGTCGCGTGACCATCATGATGCCGCACCCTGAGCGGGTGTTCCGTGCCGTGCAGAACTCCTGGCGCTCGGAAGACTGGAACGAAGACGCGCCATGGATGCGCATGTTCCGTAACGCGCGCGTTTGGGTTAACTAAAAGCCGTGTACAAGCTCAGCTTTTTTGTTCCCGACAGTCATGTCGAAGTGGTCAAAAGCGCCGTATTCGCCGCCGGTGGCGGACGGATCGGCGCCTATGATCATTGCGCGTGGCAGGTGCTGGGGCTTGGTCAGTTTCGGCCACTGGACGGCAGTCAGCCGTTCATTGGTGAAGCGGGGCAGGTCGAGCGGGTTGAGGAGTGGAAGGTTGAGTTGGTGGTGGCTGATGAGCTGATTGTCGCTGTAGTGGCGGCGCTCAAGCTAAGCCATCCCTATGAAACACCGGCTTATGAAGTGTGGCGTCTGGAAGATTTCTGATCTGATCGGTGCCACATGAAAAACCCGCTGACCTTTACTGGTTCAGCGGGTTTTTTGTTGTGTGTGGGTATGCCAATCAACTATGGGGCCGGCTTGCCCGCGGCCGGACAGCCGACCTGCTCTCGCGGATGTACACCGATCACCCATACCTGGCTGGCAATGGGTCATTAACTGATCAAAAAACACTCAGCGCTCCGCAGGCTATACGCAGCGGCGCCTGCAGAACCTTCCACTCAGGTTATCCACAGGCAGTTCCACAGGCATTGTGGGTAACGCGCCCACATCTCAGTGACAGCCTGATGACTCCCAGACCCGTTGTGCGCTGTGATGGAGGATGCCATGGCGTCGCGCCAGCGCTTTGCGGTCTTTGCTGTAACCGCCGCCGATCACCCCGACCACCGGGATGTCGCGGCCCAGACAGTGGTGCAGTACGCTTTCATCGCGGGCGGCGACGCCTTGGTCGGTGAGCTTCAGGTAGCCCAGCGCGTCATCCTTATGCACATCCACACCGGCGTCATACAGCACCAGGTCTGGCTGGTAGAGCGGCAGCAGGTAGTTCAACGCATCGTCGACCACTTTCAGGTAGTCCGTATCGCCCATGCCCATGGGCAACGGGATATCCCAATCGCTTTGGGCTTTGCGTGCCGGAAAATTCTTTTCGCAATGCAGGGAAACGGTCACTGCATCCGGGGTGTCTTCCAGGATGCGTGCAGTCCCGTCACCTTGATGCACATCGCAATTGAAGATCAGTACCCGACCCACCCGGCCGCTTTCCAGCAGATATCGGCTGATCACCGCCAGGTCATTGAAAATACAGAATCCCGCCGGATGGTCGTAATGGGCGTGATGGGTGCCGCCGGCCAGATGGCAGGCCAGTCCATGCTCCAGCGCTTGCTCGGCGGCCAGCAGCGAACCGCCGACCGCGCGCACGGTGCGCCGGGCCAGTGCTTCGCTCCAGGGCAGACCAAGACGCCGTTGGTCTTCGCGGGACAACTCGCCGCCCATATAGCGTTCGATATACCCAGGGTCATGGGCGAGGGCGAGAATGTCCGGCGGGCACAGCTGCGGGCGCAATAGCTCGGGGTCGCGGGTCAGGCCGCTGTCCACCAGGTGATCGCGCAGCAGGCGAAATTTGTCCATGGGGAAGCGATGTTCCGCCGGAAACTCGGGGCTGTAGTCTTCGTGGTAGATCAGCGGCAGGGGCATGGCAGATTTATCTAGGAAGGCATGTAGGAATGAGTGAAGGATCCTACCAGCGATGTAGACTTGTGGCATGGAAACGGAGGGGCACGATGGAGCCGATACTGGAACTCGAGAGCGCGCGGCTGCTGTTGCGTCAGTGGAGCGATGACGATTTGCCGGAATTTGCGGCCATGTGTGCCGATCCACAAGTCATGCGTTATTTTCCCGCACCCTTGAGTCGACTGGAAAGCGCCGCATTGATCGGGCGAATACGCGGCCATTTTGCCGAGTATGGCTTCGGCCTGTGGGCGCTGGAGCGTAAGGACACCGGTGACTTTATTGGCCTGACCGGCCTGCTGCATGTCGGTTTCGACGCAGCATTCACACCGGCGGTGGAAATCGGCTGGCGTCTGGCTCGCGAGCATTGGGGCTTGGGCTACGCCAGTGAAGCGGCCTGGACCGCTCTGCGTTGCGGCTTTGACCGCTTGGCGCTGAAGGAGGTCGTGGCGTTTACTCCCTTGACCAATCTGCCGTCGCAGAAAGTCATGCAGGCGATCGGCATGCAGTACGACCCTGCGCACGACTTCGAGCATCCCAGGCTCGGCAGCGATGATCCGCTGCGCCATCATGTGCTGTACCGCATCACTCGTGAACAATGGCTGGAAACCTTGCATGGCTAAGCCTGCCTGGACGTTTACAATGGGTCCATTGTTGGCCCGGGCCAAAAACCGAATCGACCGCCGCAGCCAAGACTGCGCGGCATTGCTCTGTGTGAGGAGAGTCTGAATGAGCCACGTGTTGGAAGATCTGGTCGACCTGCTGACCCTGGAACCGATCGAAGAAAATCTCTTTCGCGGTCGTAGCCAGGACCTGGGTTTTCGCCAGTTGTTCGGCGGCCAGGTACTCGGTCAATCGTTGTCGGCGGCCAGCCAGACCGTCGAAGAAGCGCGTCATGTGCATTCGATGCATGGCTATTTTCTGCGCCCCGGCGATGCCGCTTTGCCGGTGGTCTATCAGGTCGATCGGGTGCGCGATGGCGGTAGCTTCAGTACCCGTCGCGTCACGGCGATCCAGAAGGGCAATCCGATCTTCACCTGCAGCGCATCGTTCCAGTATGACGAAGAAGGTTTCGAGCATCAGCTTCAGATGCCGCAAGTGGTCGGCCCGGAGAATCTGCCGTCGGAACTGGAAATCGCCCAGCAACAGGCACACCTGATCCCGGAGCACATGCGCGAAAAGCTGCTGTGCCCCAAGCCGATCGAAGTGCGCCCGGTGACGGAAAAAGACCCCTACAACCCGCAACCCGCCGACCCGATCAAGTACGTGTGGTTCCGTGCCGACGGCGCCTTGGCCGACTCGCCGGCGCTGCACAAATACCTGCTGGCGTACGCTTCGGACTTCGGTTTGCTGACTACCTCGATGCTGCCCCATGGCAAATCGGTCTGGCAGAAAGACATGCAAGTCGCCAGCCTCGACCATGCCTTGTGGTTCCACGGCGACTTGCGCGCCGATGATTGGCTGCTGTACGCGATGGACAGCCCGTGGGCCGGCAATTCCCGTGGTTTTTCCCGAGGCAGCGTGTTCAATCGCGCCGGGCAATTGGTAGCGTCGGTCACTCAGGAAGGCTTGATTCGTCACCGCAAGGATTGGGCATGAGTCTCTCCGAGGTTCGGTACTGGGTGTTCGACATGGACGGCACGCTGACGATCGCCGTGCATGACTTCGTGGCGATTCGCGAGGCGCTGGCGATCCCCGCGGAACACGACATCCTGACCCACCTCGCTGCGCTGCCGGCCGATGAAGCCGCGGCCAAACACGCTTGGCTGCTTGAGCATGAGCGGGATCTGGCGCTGGGTTCGAAACCGGCGCCGGGAGCGGTGGAACTGGTGCGTGAGTTGGCCGGGCGGGGTTATCGCCTGGGCATCCTCACACGCAACGCTCGCGAACTGGCGCATGTCACGCTCGAGGCGATCGGTCTGGCCGACTGCTTCGCGGTGGAGGATGTGCTGGGCCGCGATGAAGCCCCGCCAAAACCTCATCCGGGTGGTTTGCTGAAACTGGCGCAAGCCTGGAATGTGACGGCGAGCGAGATGGTAATGGTCGGTGATTATCGCTTTGACCTGGATTGCGGTCGGGCGGCTGGCGCACGGACCGTGCTGGTCAATTTGCCGGATAATCCGTGGCCGGAATTGACGGATTGGCATGCGCAGGATTGTTTGGCATTGCGGCAGATGTTGTCTGCTTGAGGTCCATTCGCGGGCAAGCCCGCTCCCACGGGAGAATACGGTTACCTGTGGGAGCGGCGGTGCGGCGATCCGACTTGCCCGCGAAGGCGTCAGGTCAGGCAATACCATCTCGACTATCGAAATAACGCCTTCTGCCCCTCAGGCGAGGTAAACATCCCGTCCCCATCATGCCCAACCCCGGGCACTTCGATCAGTTGCTGATTCAACCCTTGAGGATGGCGCCGCTTCAGATAGACATAATATTTGTGCCCGCGGATCAATCGATTAGCGCCTTGGGCCTGGGCTTCACAACTTTTATCCAGCGCCGGATGATTCGGCTCGATGTCCTGCTGCCCCAGTAAATAAACGATGTCACGCTTGACGTAGTTTTCCTCCAGTTGTTTGGGTGTTTGCCCACCGGCATAGGCGGGCAAGTCCTTCAGCCCATACTTCCAGCGATTGAAATCCGGACAACCGGCGTGTTTGAAAGCCACCGGCCGTTGCTCATTGAAATACGCATACGACGAGGGATTGGCGATCACGTAGCGCACCTGCACGCCAGCCGTCTTGAGGGCTGGCTGATCCTGGCTCAACAATGCATAACGCTGAACCACCTGAGCGCCGTCGGCGTGACCGGCAATGACGACTTCCTTCACGTCCGGAAACTGTTGTCGATCACCCAGTCGGGCGATGATTTCGTCGATAACCGTGTAGGAACTCATAGAATTTTGACCTGTGGATAAGCCTCCGGCCATCCAGTCATTGCCCTTCCAGTACAACAGGTTGTCCGTCAGTTGATGGCGAACGATATCGGTTTCATTGAGAAACTGTGGGACGATCACCAGAGTGGTGGTGTTTTGCCCGGCCTGCCTGGCCGCGTATTCAGCGCTCTGCAGGTAGGTTTCAGCATTGCGTGAAGGACCATGAATAATGATCAGCATGCGTTCGATTTTCGCCGGCGACGGGCCTACGGCCACTGCCATCTCGCCGGCTTTCAACTGCAAGCGCCCGGGGCTGATCGACTCAGCCCCTTGCTCGGCAGCCTGGGTGCCGGCGCAGGTGATCAGTAAAGCCAGCAGCCACTTACGCATTACAGGCTCCCCGCGGCGAAGGTGTCGCACTGGTCGATCTGACCTTTAGCAAAACCGGCCTTGAACCAACGGACCCGTTGCGCCGAAGTGCCGTGAGTGAAGGAGTCCGGCACCACGTGGCCCCGGCCCTGCTGTTGCAAACGGTCGTCACCGATGGCGTTGGCCGCGTTCAGCGCTTCTTCGATGTCACCCGGCTCCAGCCAGTTCAGGCGTTTTTGCGCAATGTGCGCCCAGACACCGGCCAGGCAGTCGGCCTGCAACTCCTGACGCACCAACAGACCACCGTCGCCCTCCATCTGCCGACCCTGTTGCCGAGCAGTCTGGATTTTGGCGGAAACCCCGAGCAAGGTTTGCACGTGGTGACCAATTTCGTGAGCGATCACATAGGCCTGAGCGAAGTCGCCGGCAGCGGAGAAGCGCTGGGACATCTCCTGGAAGAAACTCATGTCCAGATAAACCTTTTGGTCCGCCGGGCAATAAAAAGGGCCGGTGGCGGAGGTGGCAAAACCGCAGGCGGAATTCACGCCGTTGCTGAAGAGGATTAGCGTCGGGTCCTGATACTGGCGTCCGGCCTGCTGGAAAATCTGAGCCCAGGTGTCCTCGGTGTCACCGAGGATGGAGCGGACGAATTCCGCCTGCTCATCGTTGGCCGGCGGCGCCTTGCGCGTCTGTTGGGTGGAGGGTGCCGATTGCTCGGTCATCTGACCGGTCAGTTGCCCGAGAATCTGCAGCGGATCCTGTCCGGTCAACCAGCCAATGCCGACAATCAGCACAATGGCTGTCAGACTCAGGCCCTTGCCACCACCGAAACGCATCCCACCGCCGCCAACGCCAGTATCGTCACCGCGAGCATCCACCACGTTGTCGCTGCGTCGACCTTTTTTCCATAGCATGTGGGAATTCTCTTTTGGTTTGCTGATGAGTGTTGCTGGTCAGTGGGGTTGGCGCCAGTCCAGTCGTCAGACCACGCCGAGCGACAAAGGTTAGATGCCTGCTGCATTTCAGCGTCACGAGCGGGAGGTTTCGCCCGCCCGTGGTGGTCTTACAGGTCAGCGGCGAAGGTATCGCACAGGCTGATCCGGCCTTCGGCAAAACCGGTCTGGAACCATTGCGCACGCTGGGCCGAGGTGCCATGGCTGAACGTCTCTGGCGACTGGGCGCGGTTCGGGTTGCGCCGGGCATAGTCGTCACCGAACACTGCCGCAGCATGCAGCGCCTCTTCGATATCTCCGGGCTCCAGCCAGTTCAGACGCTGCTGCGCGTGATGGGCCCAGACACCCGCCAGGCAATCGGCCTGCAGCTCTGAGCGAACTTCCAGGCCATTCGCCCCCGCCACCGGCTGATCGGCGTCCAGCGCATCGTCCAGGGCTTGTGTCAGACCGAGCACCGTTTGCACGTGATGCCCGACTTCGTGGGCGATCACATAGGCCTGGGCGAAGTCGCCGACCACTGCATAGCGCTGCGCCATCTCACGGAAAAACTTCAGATCCAGATACAGCTGCTGGTCCTCGGGGCAATAGAAGGGGCCGCTGGCGGACCTGGCAAAACCACAACCGGAGACCACCCCGTTATCGAACAGGGTCAGGGTCGGTTCCGGGTAGCGTTTACCCAGTTGCTCGAATATCGGGTTCCAGGTGTCTTCGGTATCACCCAGCACCGCTTCGACAAACGCCAGTCGGGGATCTTCGGCGACGGACGCGTCTATGGCTGGCGAGTCGAGTACTTCGATGGGGACGGGCTCCAGTCGAACCTGGTCGACCGGCGGGTCGACACCGGCATACAGGCCGATACCCGCCAGGGCGAAGGCGCCGAGCCCCAGCCCCAGCTTGTTACCAGTCAATGTGCGCGTTTGCCGGCCATCGCGCGCATCCACCACATTGGCACTGCGTCTTGCTTTGTTCCATAACATTGATCGTGCTCTCCATAGCGTGATCGGCGGTAATCGCCTGTCTTTATAGATAGCTCGGTTGACGTTGAAAGAACGCGCAATTGTGTAAACGCACGTAAGGCTATTTCATTCCGGAACACAGTTCCAGGTTTCGTATTTGGTACGTTGTCTTCTAGAATCAGGCAAATTTCGTCTGGACCCCAACCATGGCCGGCAGTCAAATCGAACGTGTTTTCAGCGTTCTGGAAAGTCTCACCAGTGACTCGCGAGGCCTGCCGATGCAGACTCTGGCGGAGCAACTGGACATCCCGAAAAGCGCCACCCACCGTCTGCTCGCCGAGCTGATTCGCTTGGGTTACGTGCGGCAGAATCCGGACACTCTGCGTTATCACCTGTCGACCAAACTGGTCGCCATGGGCTTTCGTTACCTGTCCAGCAGCGGTGCGGATATCGTTCAACCGGTGCTCGATCGCCTGGCTCAGGAAACCGGCGAGCTGGTGCGTCTGGGGGTGATCGAGAGCGAGCGCCAGACCTGGATCGCCAAGTCTCAGGGCGCCCGTTCCGGCCTGCGCTACGACCCGGACATGGGCCGTGAAGCGCCACTGTTCTACACCGCCTCCGGGCATGCCTGGCTGGCTTGCCTGAGCGACGCCGAGGCCTTGTCGCTGGTTGAACGGCAAGCTGCGGACGTACCGCTGGAGCCGGGCCCGAATGCGCCGCGTTCCAATATCGAACTGCTCGAGCGTTTGCGTCTGGCTCGTGAACTGGGTTATGCCTGGGTCGAGGAAAGTTCGGCGGTCGGCACTTCGGCCATTGCCGCGGTGGTGCGTCATCCGGTGGATGGGCGGGTGATCGGTGTGCTCAGTGTGGCCGGGCCGAGTGCGCGGCTGCCGCAAACCAGGCTGCATGAGCTGGCGCCGCTGTTGTTGAGGTTTGCGGATGAGTTGTCGGCGGCGAGTCAGGCGTCGGAACTCTTTAGCTGAACCTTTCGGGTTGACTCACGTCCCTACGGGGATTTCGTAGAGCATTCCATAATCTGTGCGCTGTTCGCACAGCTTTTTATTTCTCTATTGATTGAAACTGGAACCGGGTTCTAAATAATTAGAGCTCAGCTTTCTCTCAGAGAACCCCATGACCCTCAGCACACCCCTTTCCGGCGTCAATCAACCCTTCAAGGGCATTCTGTTGGTCGTCGTGGCAACCTTTCTGTTTTCCAGTCATGACGCCTTGTCCAAATACCTCTCTGGTTTCTATCCGGTGATGATGGTGGTCTGGGCCCGCTATGTGGTGCACACCTTGCTGATGGCCGGGATTTTCCTGCCGCAGTCCGGCCTGCGGGTGCTGCGCAGCAAACGGCCGCTGCTGCAGTTGTTGCGGGCGCTGTGTCTGCTCAGTACCAGTCTGTTGTTCACCACGGGCTTGTTGTTTATCCCGTTGGCCGAAGCGACTGCGGTCAATTTTCTTGCGCCGGTGCTGGTCACGGCACTATCGGTGCCGTTGCTCGGCGAGCACGTTACCCGTGGCCAATGGCTGGCGGTGATCTGCGGTTTTATCGGAGTGCTGGTTATCGTTCACCCTGGCGGCGAACTGTTCACCCCTGCGGTGCTGTTGCCATTCTGCTCGGCGCTGTTTTTCTGCTTCTATCAATTGCTCACGCGCAAACTCAGCGAGTTCGACAGCCCGACTACCAGTAATTTTTTTGCCGGCCTGTGCAACACCTTGGTGATGAGTGCGTTGGTACCATTCTTCTGGCAAGTACCGAGCTTTGCTCACGGTTTGCTGATGGTGGCGTTGGGGGCGTGTGGCATGACCGCGCATTTGTTTCTGACCCAGGCGTTCCGCCACGCCGCACCGGCGTTGCTGGCGCCGTTTGGTTACTGCCAGATTGTCTTCGCCGGTTTGCTGGGCTGGCTGCTGTTTTCCCATACACCGACCCTGACCACGGTGTTCGGCATCGGGGTGATTTGTCTCAGCGGTCTGGCCGCGGTCTGGCAGCAGCGACGTCAGTGAGTGATAAACGCGGGGGGGAGAGAGATGTGCAGGCCTGGAGCCAGGCCTGCACGAGGGTGGATCAGTTTTCGACTTTCGGGATCTTGCGCGGTGCCATGAAGTACAGCCAGATCAGCGCGATGAAGTACATCGCCGGGATCATGGTGAACAGCACGGTGTAGTTGTTATGGGTGGTGGTGAGGACGTAGCCCACCAGTTGCGTCATGAACATCCCGCCGACGGCCGCGCACATGCCGCCGAAGCCAAACACCGTACTCATCATGTGCTTGGGCGTGTAGTCCATCACCAGGCTCCAGATGTTCGCAGTCCAGGCCTGGTGCGCACCGATGGCCAGGGAAATCGCCCCGACCGCTACCCACAGATGGCTGGAACCGGCGGCGAACACCACACCAATGATGCAGCAGGCGAACAGCGCCATGGATATCAGCCGCGCCTTGATTGGCGCCATCCCGCGACCGATCAGGAACGACGACAGAATGCCGCCGCCGACGCTGCCGAAGTCTGCGGTCAGGTAGATGATGATCAACGGAATGCCCATTTGGGTGACGCTGATACCCAGGTTGTATTGCTGATTCAAGAACGGCGGCAGCCAGTACAGGTAGAACCAGAACACCGGCGCGGTGATCGAATAAGCCAGGGCGAAGGCCCAGGTGCCACGCATCCGCAGGATCCGCGAGAAGGGCACGGGGGTTTGTTCCGGTTCGACTTCGTTATGGATGTAGTCCAGTTCGGATTGTTTTACCGACGGGTGATCTTCCGGGTTGAAGTATTTCAGACCCCAGAACGTCAGCCAGATCGCGCCCAGTGCCGCCATGCAGAGGAACGCGGCTTGCCAGCCCCAAACCTGCAGCACCAATGGCAACAGCATCGGGGTAAACATGGCGCCAACGTTGGTGCCGGCGTTGAAAATGCCGGTCGCTACTGCGCGCTCGCCAGCCGGGAACCACAGCCGGGTAGTCTTCACGCAGGCCGGGTAGTTGGCCGCTTCAGTCAGCCCCAGGATGAATCGGCAAACCATGAAACCGACTGCAGACGTCGCCAGGCCATGAGCGCCAGTGGCCAGACTCCAGAGCAGCACGGCGAAGAAAAACACCCGTTTCACGCCGATCCTGTCGATCAACCGTCCTTGCAGAACGAAGCCGACGGCGTAACCGACCTGGAACCAGAAGTTGATGTTGGCGTAGTCCATCGCCGTCCAGCTCATTTCCTTGGCCAGGATCGGTTGCATCACGCCCAGTGCGGCGCGGTCGATGTAGTTCAGCGTGGTGGCGAAAAACACCAGTGCCAGCATGCCCCAGCGGGTCTTGCCGACGGCCATGGCTCCGCGAATCTTGTCACCTATGCCGCCTCTGGCGACGCCCAGGTCTGGGGTTATGCGTGAGCTTTGAGAAGGAATCATGTGGGTACCCGATTTTTGAAATTTTTATGGTGTGTACTGGGTCTTGGGTAACTGAGGCCTGCGTTCACAGGTGCCTCAATATGGTGTCGATGGTGCGCAGTGAGCAAAAAATCGTCAATTCGCCAACGGCCATTGTGTTCGATAATCGCCCGAAAAACTAACTAGTTCGTACACTTTGAATTGCTGTATGGAATCGCCAGACCAATAATTGGCGCACCAAAGCGAACTCTGACCCATGAGCGCGGGCTTGCCCTGATGCTGGTCAGTTAAGGCGGTCAAGAGTCAGATACAAGACCTGTGGCGAGGGAGCTTGCTCCCGCTCGGCTGCGAAGCAGTCGTATAGCTGGCTGATGCGTTCTGTCTGAAGAATCGCGATGCCGGGTTTTGGGGCCGCTTCGCGGCCCAGCGGGAGCAAGCTCCCTCGCCACAGTTGATCACCAGATAGATTCGCGCACCTCACCATCCCCACAACCGGGAGTTGAAACATGCAGCGTTCCATTGCCACCGTTTCCTTGAGCGGTACCCTGCCGGAAAAACTTGAAGCCATCGCCGCCGCCGGTTTCGACGGGGTGGAGATTTTCGAGAATGACCTGCTCTACTACGACGGCAGCCCGCGTGAAATCAAACAGATGTGCGCGGACCTGGGGATCGCCATCACGCTGTTTCAACCCTTCCGTGATTTTGAGGGCTGCCGCCGCGATCGCTTGCCGCGCAACCTCGAGCGGGCCGAGCGCAAGTTCGACCTGATGCAGGAGCTCGGCACCGATCTGGTGCTGGTGTGCAGCAACGCCTCGGCAGACTGCGTCGGTGATGAGCAAATCCTGATCGACGACTTGCGCTTGTTGGCCGAGCGCGCCGGTGCCCGCGGCTTGCGGATCGGCTATGAAGCCTTGGCCTGGGGTCGGCATGTAAACACTTATCAACAGGTGTGGAATATCGTCCGCCAGGCCGATCACCCAAGCCTTGGGGTGTTGCTGGACAGTTTCCACACCTTGTCGCTCAAGGGCGACCCGCGTGCCATCGCCGGGATTCCCGGCGACAAGATTTTCTTCGTGCAAATGGCCGACGCGCCGATTCTGGCCATGGACGTTCTGGAGTGGAGCCGGCATTTCCGCTGCTTCCCAGGGCAGGGCGAGTTCGACTTGCCGGGCTTCCTTGCGCCGATCATCAAGAGCGGCTACACAGGGCCGCTGTCACTGGAGATCTTCAACGACGGTTTTCGCGCCGCGCCGCCTCGGGCCAATGCCGCCGATGGTTTGCGTTCGCTGCTGTACCTGGAAGAAAAGACCCGCGAGCGCCTGCAACAAGAAGCTACGCCTGCGGCCAACCTCGATACGCTGTTCGCCACGCCTGCGGCCAGCGAGTACGACGGCATCGAGTTTCTTGAGTTTGCCGTGGACGAAAGCCTCGGCGCCAAGCTCTCCCATTGGCTGGAGCGGCTGGGGTTCGTCAAGGCCGGTCAGCATCGCTCCAAGAGCGTCAGCTTGCTGCGCCAGGGCGATATCAACCTGATTCTCAACTCCGAGCCGTATTCCTTTGCCCACAGCTTTTTCGAGTCCCACGGGCCGTCGCTGTGCGCCACGGCGATTCGGGTCAAGGACAGCGCCAGCGCGCTGGCACGGGCGGTGGCTTACAAAGGTCAACCTTATCGTGGTCTGGTCGGGCCGAACGAGCTTGAACTAGCCGCGGTGCGCGCGCCGGATGGCAGCCTGATTTACCTGGTGGATCAGGACTCTGGTGGCAAAACCCTCTACGACACCGACTTCAATTTGCAACCGGCATCGACCGCCAGCGGCGGCCTCAAGCGCATCGACCATATGGCCATGGCGCTGCCGGCGGACAGCCTCGACAGTTGGGTGCTGTTCTACAAAAGCCTGCTGGATTTCGAGGCCGACGATGAAGTGGTGCTGCCCGATCCTTATGGCCTGGTGAAGAGCCGCGCGTTGCGCAGCCGTTGCAGCTCGATTCGCTTGCCGCTGAACATCTCCGAGAACCGCAACACCGCGATTTCTCACGCCTTGTCCAGTTATCGCGGTTCCGGTGTGCACCACATCGCCTTCGACTGTGAGGACATCTTCGCCGAAGTCAGTCGTGCCAAGGCAGCTGGAGTGCCGCTGCTGGACATCCCGCTCAATTACTACGACGATCTCGCGGCACGCTTCGATTTCGACGACGAGTTCCTCAGTGAACTGGCGTACTACAACGTGTTGTATGACCGTGACGCACAGGGCGGTGAGCTGTTCCACGTCTACACCGAACCTTTCGAAGGGCGCTTCTTCTTCGAAATTATCCAGCGCAAGAATGGCTACGTGGGATATGGCGCGGCGAACGTCGCGGTGCGTCTGGCAGCGATGGCCAAATCGCGCAGTGGTGGGGTGCGACACGCCAAGTTGTAGGAGTTTCGTAACGGCGGCCAGAAACGGCCGCCTGTATGCTTTCCTTCACTGCGCGGCGCGGCCCATAATCGATAACTTGTGCAGTGATGGCCGTGAGCCCGGAATGACAATGACCCCAGAACTCTCCGTAACGCCCGACGAGCCTGCTCTCGAGCCGCGCAAGAGTCGCAAGAACAACCCGGAAAAGACCCGCGAGAACATTCTTCAAGAAGCCATTGTCGAGTTTGTCCAGCAGGGGCTTTCGGGGGCTCGCGTCGATGCCATCGCCGAGCGCATCCACACCTCCAAACGCATGATCTATTACTACTTCGGCAGTAAGGAACAGCTCTACGTCGAGGTGCTGGAGAAACTCTACGGCGATATCCGCAGTACCGAGAACCGTCTGCACCTGGCTGAACTGGAACCCCGCGAAGCGATTCGGCGGTTGGTGGAATTCACCTTCGATCACCATGACCGCAACGTCGACTTTGTGCGTATCGTCAGCATCGAGAACATTCACAACGCCGAGTACGTGAAGCAGTCCGACGCGATCAAGGCAATGAACAACACCATTCTGGATTCACTGGGCGAGATTCTGCAGCGCGGTGTCGAGGCGGGTGTGTTCCGCAGCGGGCTTGTACCGCTGGACGTGCATTTGCTGATTAGCTCGTTCTGTTTCTACCGCGTGTCGAACCGCCATACGTTCGGCGAAATCTTTCAGATCGACTTGCCGGACGAAGCGATCAAGCAGCGCCATCGCGAGATGATTTGCGAATCGGTGTTGCGGTATTTGCAGGCCTGACCTTGTGGCGAGGGAGCTTGCTCCCGCTCGGCTGCGCAGCAGTCGTAATCCGGCTGATGCGGTCTTCCTGAAATACTTGGGTTGCAGGTTTTGGGGCCGCTTCGCAGCCCAGCGGGAGCAAGCTCCCTCGCCACAATTGAGTGCCAGACCGAATTTTTTGCGTTAACTGATAGGGCTTGCCCGCGAAGCTTCTCAGCCATTCATGCTCTGAAAATGCTCGAGCATCCGCTGCGCATCCGGCGCCACGCCGCTGAACAGTTCAAACGCCTTCACCGCCTGAAACACCGCCATGGTGCCGCCATCCAGCGTACGGCAGCCTAAGGCACGGGCGTTGCGCAGCAGTTCGGTCTCCAGCGGGAAGTAAACGATTTCCGCGACCCACAATTGCGCGCGCAGCAACTCCACCGGTACCGGCATTCCAGGCAGCTTGGCCATGCCCATTGGCGTTGTGTTCACCAAACCATCGGCTTGCGCCATTACGCTCGGCAGATCGGCTCCAGCATGGGCACGGCCGGCACCGAAGTGCTCATTGAGATTGTCAGCCAGGCTTTGCGCGCGGCAGGTTTGCACATCGAAAATGCTCAGCTGTTGTATGCCTTCGCTCAGCAACGCGTGGGCAACTGCCGCACCGGCACCGCCAGCACCCATTTGCACCACACGCTCGCGGGCGACGCCATTCAAGCCGCGCCGAAAACCCTCGGCGAAGCCCAGGCAATCGGTGTTGTGGCCGATGCGCTTTCCATCCTTGAGCACCACAGTATTCACTGCACCGATGCCGCGAGCCTCAGGTGAAAGTTCGTCGAGCAACGGGATGATTATTTGCTTGCACGGGAACGTGATATTCAGCCCGGTGAAATTCATCCGTTCTGCGGCCATCAGCAGGTCGGGCAGGGCGTTGCTGTCGAGTTTCAACTGATCCAGATCGATCAGCCGATAGAGGTAGCGCATGCCTTGGGCATCGCCCTCGTGTTCGTGCAGCTTTGGCGTGCGCGAGGCCTGGATGCCGGCGCCAATCAGTCCTGCCAGGACACAGCTGTTCTGCGACATGCCGATCACCCCTTCAACTGCTGACTGAAATGTTCCAGCGCCAGGCGATAGCCGTTGCTGCCAAAACCGCACAGCACTGCCTTGGCAATCGCCGACACAAACGAGTGATGACGGAACGGCTCGCGGGCATGCACGTTGGACAGGTGCACTTCGATCACTGGCAATTCACTTGCCACCAGCGCATCACGGATCGCCACCGAGGTATGGGTCCAGGCGGCCGGGTTGATCACGATTCCGGCACAACGGCCACGAGCGCCGTGAATCCAGTCGAGCAACTCGCCCTCATGATTGGTCTGGCGAAACTCCACTACCAACCCGAATTCCTCGGCGGCGCGTCCGCATAGGGCAGAAATGTCAGCCAGGGTTTCATGGCCGTAGGTCGCCGGCTCGCGGGTACCGAGCATGTTCAGGTTCGGGCCGTTGAGCACCAGAACGATAGGGGACATGGGGGGATCTCCGTTGTTGTTTTTGGCTTTGCTGAGGGGCTCAGCCTGTGGAGATAAAATGTACTAGATGGTTACTTTGGTCAATTGAAGACAAGCGGCAGGCGAGAAAGGGTGGAAAGAAGTGTTCGGTGATCGGACATCTCAGCTAGGGCAGAGGGCTGGATCGTAAGGATTGCTTACGACTTGGTTCCGTAGAGCGAAGGCCCTTGCCCGCCGCCAGAACTAATCTCAAGTCCGGGCAGCGGTATGGAAAAACTGCCAGTGGTCGGATTCATAATGGAAAACAGAGCCAGCAGGCTCATTAACCTAACGGATGGGTTAGCATGAAGGTATGCAACTACAAAGGATTGGTGATGGTGGTGAAGCTGCGCGACGAACACTGTCCGCCTCACGTGCATGTGGATGGAGGCAGATGGAGTGCTCGTTTCAAGTTCAGCTTCTGGCATAACGGTGTTGAGCTGTGGGATGTCATCCCTTATGCCCGTCGACCGCCTTTGGCTGTTCTGGAGGGCTTGCGTCAGGAATTGAAACAAGCCGCCCATTTGCAGCTTGCGCGCACTATTTGGTGGGCCAAAATCCAGACTGTCTGCCTGGATAATCAGTTGTGGGATTGGCAAGCAGATGAAGTGGTTGCAACGAAAAGGCCTGGCAGCATGACTTATCCGATTGAGTCTGCTCGCTATGAGGTAGAGGGGAATAGAACCCTGCTGGAGCTGGTAGATGCACCAGACAGGGTGGAGATCGAACTATGAAAACGATAAAGGCCAGGGTGCCTTTCGATGCGCCGGTAACCGAGGCTGTTTTGGATGAGGCGATAGAGCGTGGTCAGGCTCGCCGCAGTTGCGGGGTCAATGCGACCTCAGTGAAATTTCAGGAGCAGCGCTTGTCTATCGGTTTTGAAGATGGAAGCGCGATACTGCTGCCGATTAAGAACTATCCGGAGTTCGATGATTTCAAGGTCGAGGATTTCGCCGGACTGCAGGTTGGCTTTGCAGGTACGGCGCTCTGTCATGAGGAGCGGGATTTACAGGTTTCCATCGCCGGCCTGATATCAGCCAGCAAACCGTTGATGGATATGGCAGCAGTGGTCATCGCCTCTCGTAACGGTCGTCAGGTCAGTGATGCCAAAGCGCAGGCGGCCCGTGCCAACGGTAAAAAAGGTGGTCGCCCGCGTAAGGTCGATATAGCCCTTTAAACAAGACCCAGACAAACAGCCGTCATTGCGACGGCTGTTTTGTTTGTCGGAGCCGTTTCAGCGCCGGGTCAACAACACCCCGGACTCCATGTGATGAGTCCATGGAAACTGGTCGAACATCGCACATTGGCTGACGCGGTGAGTGTCGTGCAATTGCGCGATGTTGGCAGCGAGGGTTTGCGGGTTGCACGAGATGTAGAGGATGTTCTCGAAGCGTCGGGTCAGCTCGCAGGTGTCCGGGTCCATGCCGGCGCGCGGCGGGTCGACGAACACGCTACCGAACGCGTAGCTCTTGAGGTCGATGCCGTGCAGGCGACGGAACGGACGAACCTCGTTCAGCGCTTCGGTCAGTTCTTCGGCGGACAAGCGCACCAAAGTGACGTTATCCACAGCGTTTTCGCTGAGGTTGCTCAACGCGGCATTTACCGAGGTCTTGCTGATCTCGGTGGCCAGCACTTTGCGCACACGGGTCGCCAGCGGCAGGGTGAAGTTGCCGTTGCCGCAATACAGCTCCAGCAAATCATCGGAACGCTCGCCGAGGGCCTCGAACGCCCAGTTGAGCATCTTCTGGTTGACCGTGCCGTTGGGCTGAGTAAACGCGCCCTCTGGTTGGCGGTAGCTGAACGTGCGGCCGCCGACGTCGAACTTCTCGACCACATAATCGCGGCCGATCACTTCGCGCTTGCCCTTGGAGCGACCGATCACGCTGACATTCAAATCGGCGGCCAGCTGCCTGGCAGCCACTTGCCAGTGCTCGTCCAGCGGGCGGTGATAGCACAGGGTGATCATCGCATCGCCGGCCAGGGTGGTCAGGAAGTCCACCTGAAACAGCTTGTGACTCAAGGCTGCGCTGGCTTGCCATGCTGCTTTGAGCTGCGGCATCAATTGATTGATGCGTGGGCTGGCGATCGGGAACTCTTCGATCAGAATCGGCGTGCGATTGTCCCCCGGGGCGAACATCGCGTAGTGGCGCTGGCCGTCTTCGCGCCACAGGCGGAATTCGGCGCGCAGCCGGAAATTTTTCAGCGGTGAGTCAAACACCGCAAGCTCGGGCGCATCGAACGGCATCAGCAGTTCGCGCAGGCGTGCAGCTTTTTCATCGAGCTGACGGGTGTAGGACTCAGTGTCGAAAGACGGAACACTCATGCGTTGAACCAACCCAACTTGATCACGAACAGAATCGACAGAATCACCAGCGCGGAGTTCAGTTCACGACCACGGCCGGACAGCAGCTTGATCGCGGTCCAGGAAATGAAACCGAAGGCGATACCGTTGGCAATGGAATAGGTGAACGGCATGGCCAGCGCAGTGACCACCACGGGCGCTGCTACGGTGATGTCGTCCCAGTCGATTTCCGCCAGACCGGAAGTCATCAATACCGCGACGAACAGCAAGGCCGGTGCGGTAGCGAATGGCGGAACGCTGCTGGCCAGTGGCGAGAAGAATAGCGCCAAAAGGAACAGGATCGCCACGACAATGGCAGTCAAACCGGTACGGCCACCGGCGCTGACGCCTGCTGCCGACTCGATGTAGCTGGTAGTGGTCGAGGTACCCAGCAAGGAACCGGCCATGGCCGCGGTACTGTCGGCGATCAGGGCACGGCCCATTTTTGGCATGTGACCGTCCTTGCCCATCAGCCCGGCGCGTTTGGCCACACCGATCAGGGTGCCGGAGTTGTCGAACAGGTCAACGAACAGGAAGGCGAAGATCACGCTGACCAGACCGATGTCCAATGCACCCATGATGTCCAGTTGCAGGAAGGTCGGTGCCAGCGATGGCGGCATCGACATCACGCCGCCGAACGGAGTGAAGCCCAGAGCGATGGAAACGATGGTCACCGAGAGAATGCCGATCAGCACTGCACCGCGAATCTTCAGCGCTTCAAGGGCGACGATCAGGGCGAAACCGAGGGTGGCGAGGATCGGCGCCGGTTGTTTCAGATCGCCCAGGCCAACCATGGTGGCCGGGTTGCTGACCACGATACCGGCGTTATGCAGGGCGATCAGTGCCAGAAACAAACCAATACCGGCGGCAATTGCCGAACGCAACGCCAGCGGGATGCTGTAGATGATCCATTCGCGGATGCGGAAGATCGATAACAGGAAAAACATTACCGCCGAGATGAACACCGCCCCCAGCGCCACTTGCCAGGTGTGGCCCATGTGCAGGACTACGGTGTAGGTGAAGAAGGCGTTCAAGCCCATGCCCGGCGCCAGAGCGATCGGGTAGTTGGCGATCAGGCCCATCACGGTCGAGCCGAAGGCCGCCGCCAGACAGGTCGCGACAAACACCGCCCCCTTGTCCATGCCGGTCTCGCCGAGGATGCTCGGGTTGACGAACAGAATGTAGGCCATGGCCAGGAAGGTCGTGAGGCCCGCAAGAATCTCGGTTCGCACATTGGTGTTGTGTGCCTTGAGTTGAAACAGCCTTTCCAGCATGTCTGCTCCCCGTGGCGCGCCCGGCGCCGTGAATGTATCGACTTCAACAGCAAAGCACAGACTGCCTGAAGCGCCTGTTGATTTTCTGTGGGTCGGAAAAAGCCGCGCATCATACCAGCAGCTTGCGCGATCGTCGGCGATGTTTTGCGGTGCAGGGGAGTGGGGCATACTGCGCGCAGGTTTTGGGGGTAGATATGTATTGCACAAAGAGCGTCGTTTTTGGCCTGGGGTTGTTGGCCACCCTGGTGGTGGGCGCGCAAAGCGCCTGCGCCGCTTCGGCCGCGCCGCTGAGCGAAGTGAAAATTCTCAAGGTCCAGTCGCCCGCCTGTGGTTATGAAGATGTGGCGGATGGCCGTAAACAGACCCGATGCAATCACGGCGCCGGGACTATCAAGGTTTTCGTACTGGAGCAGGGTTATGGTCGCAACCCGACAGTCGCGCTGGACGGTTTCGCTGTGAGCGGCAGCAAAACCAGAGTGTGCGGGGACGCAGGCAACGGTTTGGGGGAGTGTTCCGGTTCGGCGAAGATCGTCGGCTACCTCTATGTCTTTGATCTGCTCGGCAAACAGGAAGGCACCTTCACCTTCAGCAACAGGTCCATCAACGCGCCGGGAAACACCCGGTCAGCGCAGATCTACATCAAGTAATCGCGCTGCCCGGACACTTGTAGCGAAAGCTGGCTAAGCTTTACAGATCATTGTGTGGAAACTGCCCATGACCTTTAGAGCCCTGATCACCCTCGCCGAAGGCATCGACGACCTGCAAAGCGTGACCCTGATCGACGTGTTGCGCCGTGCCGGGATCGAAGTGGTGGTGGCGAGCATCGAGTCGCGGCGCATGCTCACTTGCGCCCGCGGTACTCGCCTGACCGCCGACGCCATGCTGGTCGATGTACTGGCCCAGCATTTCGATCTGATCGCTCTGCCCGGCGGCGCCGTCGGTGCACAGCACCTGGCGGCCCATCAACCCTTGTTGCAACTGGTCAAGGACCAGGCGGCGGCCGGGCGGCTATTCGCCGGCATCGCCGAAGCCCCGGCGCAGGCCTTGCAGGCTTACGGCGTTCTGCGTCAGCGGCGCATGACCTGCCTGCCAACGGCCAGCCATCAGTTGTCCGGTTGCAACTTCATCGACCAGCCGGTCGTCGTGGACGGCAACTGCATCACCGCCCAAGGCTCCGGCGCAGCGCTGCAGTTTGCGTTGACGCTGGTGGAGCAACTCTGCGGCAAGGCCAAACGGACAGCGTTGGCGGGGGAGTTGGTGGTTTAGCCGCGAGGGGCGCCTCAGACTTTTATTTCGGCACCCACATCCGCATGCATGCGGTCGCGATTGGCCAGGGTCGGGAACAGCTTGACCCACACTCCGGTGACTATCAGCGTGCCAATTCCGCCGAGTACCACGGCCGGCACGGTGCCGAACCAATGGGCGGTCACCCCGGATTCAAACTCACCCAACTGGTTTGAAGCGCCGATGAACAAGCCGTTTACGGCGCTCACCCGACCGCGCATTTCGTCCGGTGTTTCCAGTTGCACGAAGGAGGCACGGATCACCATGCTGATCATGTCCGCCGCGCCCAGTACCACCAGCACCGCGAGGGAGAACCAGAGCGAGGTCGACAGGCCGAAGGCAATAGTCGCGACACCGAACACGCCGACCGCGGTGAACATGATTCGTCCGACCTGGCGCTCTACCGCAAAGCGCGCCAGCCACAGCGACATCAGCAAGGCGCCGACCGCAGGGGCGGAGCGCAGCAAGCCCAGCCCCCAGGGACCTGTGAGCAAGATGTCTTTGGCGAACACCGGCAGCAATGCTGTCGCACCGCCCAGCAATACGGCGAACAGATCCAGGGAAATCGCCCCGAGAATATCCGGACGGCTGCGAATGAAGCGAATCCCGGCCAGCAGTGAATCCAGTGTCGCCTTGCCTTTGTTCAGTGGTGTCTGTCGAGCCGGCAGGTTGAGCATCAGCAGGCAGGCGATGAGGTACAAAATCACCGTCGGGCCGTAGACCCAGACGCTGCCGAAGGCATAGAGCAAACCGCCCAGAGCCGGCGCGACGATGGTCGCCGATTGCTGGGCCGACTGCGAAGCGGCAACGGCACGCGGGAACAGCCCGCTGGGGACGATGGTCGGCAGCAACGCTTGAGTGGTCGGCATTTCGAACGAGCGGGCGGCACCCAGCAGGAACGCGAGGATGAAGATCATTTCCCGGGTGACGTTGTCGGTGACACTGCCGATGACCAGGGCCAATGCGATCAATGCTTGCAGAGACTGGCAGATGGCCGCGATCTTGCGCCGGTCATAGCGGTCCGCCACATGCCCGGTGTGGAGCATGAACAGTACCCGCGGTGCGAACTCCACCAGTCCGACCCAACCGAGATCCAGGACATTACCGGTCAGTTGATAGAGGTTCCAGCCGATGGCCACGGTGAGCATCTGGAAACCACTGGCGGTAAACACCCGAGCCAGCCAGAACGCGATGAAAGGGCGGTGATGACGCAATAGCAACGGGGCTTGGCTTGGCATCTGAAAGGCAGGTCCGAGCGGGGGAAAGGCGAGATTATCATCAACTTGTAACCATAAGTTGCCATGGCTGTAAATATCGTTAGCAAAGCACCTATTTCAGAGTGACGACATCCCTGTGGCGAGGGAGCTTGCTCCCGCTGGGGTGCGAAGCGCCCCCAAACCCTGCCACCTCAATTTATCTATCACACCGCGTCAGCCGGATTTACGACCGCTTCGCGATCGAGCGGGAGCAAGCTCCCTCGCCACAGAAAGCCCCTGACCTGGGTTGGTGGAAACGGTGAGGCAACCTGTCACGCGACAAAAGACCACACAGTCCGGGCCTGAAAATGCGACTACTCTTTGATCGTTGCTTGATCCAGATCAATTTCTTTCCGGGAGTTGCTCTGGCGGCCAGATGGCCAGAATCCCTGCGTTGTGATGGTTTAAAAGAACGAACTCGAATTCGCCACACTCAATGTCCGTGGGGGAAGTGGGTGCAGGCCTGACGCCCGCAGCCGGTATTACCTGACAGAGGAAGACTTATGTTCGGTTTGGAGGCACTTGATCTCGCCCGAATTCAGTTCGCGTTCACCATCTCGTTCCACATCCTGTTTCCGGCCATCACCATTGGCCTGGCGAGTTACCTGGCGGTGCTCGAAGGCCTGTGGCTGAAGACGCATAACGATACCTACCGCGATCTGTACCACTTCTGGTCGAAGATCTTTGCCGTCAACTTCGGCATGGGTGTGGTTTCCGGGCTGGTCATGGCCTATCAATTCGGCACCAACTGGAGCCGCTTCTCCGATTTCGCCGGCTCCGTCACCGGGCCGCTGCTGACCTATGAAGTGCTGACGGCGTTCTTCCTTGAAGCCGGTTTCCTCGGCGTCATGTTGTTTGGCTGGAACAAGGTCGGGCGCAATTTGCACTTCTTCGCCACGATCATGGTGGCCATCGGTACGCTGATCTCGACCTTCTGGATTCTTGCCTCCAACAGCTGGATGCAGACCCCTCAAGGCTATGAAATTGTCAATGGCCAGGTGATCCCGGTGGACTGGCTGGCGGTGATTTTCAACCCCTCGTTCCCCTATCGTCTGATGCACATGGCCACGGCCGCCTTCGTCGCTACTGCCTTTTTCGTGGGTTCGTCTGCTGCATGGCATCTGTTGCGTGGCCGTGACAATCCGGCGATCCGCACGATGCTGTCGATGGCGATGTGGATGGCATTGATCGTGGCGCCGATTCAGGCGGTGATCGGTGACTTCCACGGCCTCAATACCCTCAAGCATCAACCGGCGAAAATCGCCGCGATCGAAGGCCATTGGGAAAATCACGGCAACGAGCCGACCCCGCTGATCCTGTTCGGCTGGCCGGACATGAAAGCCGAGAAGACCCATTTTGCCGTAGAGATTCCGTACCTGGGCAGCCTGATTCTGACCCACTCGCTGGACAAGCAAGTGCCGGCTCTCAAGGAGTTCCCGCCTGAAGATCGAGCGAATTCGACCATTGTTTTCTGGTCGTTCCGGATCATGGTCGGGCTGGGCATGTTGATGATCTTCACCGGTTTGTGGAGCCTCTGGCTGCGCAAGCGCGACACCCTGTACTCGTCTCGTCCGTTCCTTTATCTGGCGTTGTGGATGGGCCCGTCCGGGTTGATCGCGATCCTTGCCGGCTGGTTCACTACCGAAATCGGTCGTCAGCCGTGGGTGATCTACGGATTGATGCGCACGGCGGATGCCTCGTCCGGGCATAGCTTCACGCAGATGAGCATTACCCTCGCGTTGTTCGTCGTGGTGTATTTCTCGCTGTTCGGTGTAGGCCTGGGCTACATGATGCGTCTGGTGCGCAAGGGTCCGGTGACCAACGAAGGTGCCGAGCCGAGCCACGGTGGTCCTGGCCAGCAACGCACGCCGGCCCGTCCGCTTTCCGCTGCTGATGATAATGGCGATCTCAGCGACAGCCTGAACAAGGGGAACTGAGTCATGGGTATTGATCTTCCGCTGATCTGGGCTGTGATCATCATCTTCGGCATCATGATGTACGTGGTCATGGATGGGTTCGATCTGGGAATCGGGATTCTTTTCCCCTTCATCAAGGGCGACCGCGACCGCGACGTGATGATGAACACCGTCGCGCCGGTCTGGGACGGTAATGAAACCTGGCTGGTGCTGGGCGGTGCCGCACTCTTTGGCGCGTTCCCGCTGGCCTACTCGGTGGTGCTCTCGGCACTGTATCTGCCGTTGATTCTGATGTTGATCGGACTGATCTTCCGCGGCGTTGCGTTTGAGTTTCGCTTCAAGGCCAAGGACGACAAACGACATATCTGGGACAAGGCCTTTATCGGCGGCTCAGTGACGGCGACCTTCTTTCAGGGGGTGGCGCTGGGGGCGTTCATCGATGGCCTGCCGGTGGTCAACCGCCAGTTCGCCGGTGGCTCGCTGGATTGGTTCACGCCGTTCACGCTGTTCTGCGGTGCGGCGCTGGTGGTGGCCTATGCCTTGCTCGGCTGCACCTGGCTGATCATGAAGACTGAAGGCCAGTTGCAGGAGCAGATGCATAATCTGGCGCGACCATTGGCGTTCGTGGTGTTGGCGGTGATCGGCATCGTCAGTATCTGGACCCCACTGGCCCACGCCGAGATCGCCGCACGCTGGTTTACCCTGCCGAACCTGTTCTGGTTCCTGCCGGTGCCGATACTGGTGCTGGTGACCATGTACGGTTTGATCCGCGCCGTAGCCCGCAATGCGCATTACACGCCGTTCCTGCTGACCCTGGTGCTGATCTTCCTCGGCTACAGCGGTTTGGGCATCAGCCTGTGGCCGAACATCGTGCCGCCGTCGATCTCGATCTGGGACGCCGCCGCGCCACCGCAGAGCCAGGGCTTCATGCTGGTCGGCACGTTGTTCATTATCCCGTTCATCCTGGGCTACACCTTCTGGAGCTACTACGTGTTCCGCGGCAAGGTCACCCATGACGACGATGGTTACCACTAGGTGTGTAGGAGCAGCCGGGCGGCGTTCCGTTTGCTCCGGGCGGCGTTCCGACGATGGCGTCCCCATTGACGCCAACCCAAGAGAGGATCAGGCAATGACCGGCAAACACTCCTTGCAGGAAATCGAACAGGCCGAGAACAAGCCACTCTGGCAACGACTCGGCTGGCTGGCAGTGATCTGGACCGGCAGCGTGCTGGCCCTGGCCATTGTTGCCAGTCTGATGCGCATGTTCATGAACGCCGCTGGCCTGACCACTCACTGAAATTTGCGCCACGCACTCCCATCCCGTTGCCTTGCGGCACGGATTTATAACCCTCCGTGTATGGAGGGTTTTTTTTACCTGGAATTCGAGTGTTATTTACGCGCTTTGAGGATCACGAACTTGGGCGTCGCCGCGACTTGCTCGACACCGCGGAACAGCCGGGCCAGTTTGCTGTGATAACCCAGGTGGCGATTGCCGACGATATACAGCGCGCCACCGACCACCAGTGCCTCACGAGCTTGCTGGAACATCCGCCAGGCGAGGAAATCACCGACCACCTGTTGCTGGTGGAACGGCGGGTTGCACAGCACCACGTCAAGGGATTGCGGCTCTTGACCGGCCAGACCATCGCCTGCGCGGACGATCACTTCGCGTTCACCGAGTGCGGCGCGCCAGTTCTCGGTCGCCGATTGCACCGCCATGAACGATTCATCCACCAGCGTGTACCGGGCCTCGGGGTTTTGCAGTGCACTGGCGATGGCCAGCACGCCGTTACCGCATCCCAGGTCGGCGACCCGTGCGTTACCGAGGTTTTTCGGCAGGTGCGGCAGAAAAGCCCGGGTACCGATATCCAGGCCTTCGCGGCAAAACACATTGGCATGGTTCAACAATTCGATCGCCGGCGTGTCGAGGCTGTAGCGAGTCGGGTAGGGCGATACGGCCGGCTGTTTGCTCTCGGGTGTGGCAATCAGCAGGCGGGCCTTTTTCACCGCCAGCGAAGCTTGCACCGGGCCGATATAGCGTTCCAGCAGATCGCCGGCGGCGCGTGGCAGGTGCTTGACCATGGCCGCTGCGATCACCTGCGCACCGGGAGCCAGTTGGCCTTGCAAGCGAATCAGCTGTTCTTCCAGCAAGGCCAGGGTTTTCGGTACCCGAATCAATACCCGGTCGAACGGTCCGCTCGGCACTTCACTGGCGGGCACGATCGACACGGCATCGAAGGCCTGGCCGTTGCGCAGCAGATTCTTCTCCAGTGCCAGGGTCCCCAGAAACGAGTCGCTGCTGCTGGTGACCTGCGCATGCCCGGCCAGACTGGCGGCCAGAGCGCCAAAGCTGTCGTTGAGCACCAATACCCGGGTATCCGCCGCTGGCTGCTGTTCGGCCAGATAATTGAGCAGGTATTCATCCGCCGCGTCGAACGCCTGCAAAGGCTCGTTCTGTTGTTCTGGCTGGCGGATCAGGTCGAGCTGGGCGAAGGGACTGTCGAGCAGGGGCATGGGGCGGGGACTCTGGGTAATCAACGGGTGTCCCGCAGGACCTGGGCGGTTTAATGCTGGCAGGTCCGACTGAGTGAACTACGTCGCGGTGAGGGGCAACTCGCGTCATCGCTCAGATGGGCGACAAATGTTACGTTTTTTTCTTATGGATTACTCGCAGGTTTTTATCGGATCGCAAAGCGTGGACTGGCTTTTTTTTATTTATCTGGCGGTGCGGGTCAGAGCCACCCTCCCTTGGCAGCGTGTACTACTGCCGAGATCTTATTGTTGACGCCCAGTTTCTTTATTGCGCGGCTCACATGGAAATTCACGGTCCGTTCCGAGAGGCTGAGAATGGTTGCAACGTCGGCGGCGGTCTTGCCTTCGGCAGACCACTTCAGGACTTCGGTTTCCCGGGTCGATAAACGGCTTTCAGGGCGAAAATGAGCGGTGGGTATCAGTTTTTTCGCGACGACTGAGTGGAGCGCGTGGGCCAGCCAGATAAAGTGCCCTGCTTTCTCGTAAAACTCGCCGGAGGAAATCGACTGATGGCTTCGTGTGAGGCTCAGCATGCTGAAGAACCCACTACCGTCATGCACCGATTGCGACCAGCCATGACACATCCCGTAGCTTTGTTTCTCCTCCCAAAAGGCAGGAAAGGTAGCGAACACGTCGTCGTTCCAGAGGATAGGCAAGGCCGATAGGCTGCAATGTTTCAGTAATGGGTCTTGCACAGCATAGTGACGCGTTTCGTATTTTTGGTTCCATTCGGTTGGGTAGTTATTGATCCTTATCGTTTGCGTGTGAGAAGCGAGTGAGTGAGGGCTTAGCGCAAATGCACAGTATTCAAATCCCATCTCACGGGTAAGGTTGAGAGCGACTTCGAATATCGACTGTATGTCGTCACCTTGAGTCAACCGTAGTAGCTGGGCTTCCTTCCAGAGTGCCATTGGAAACTCCCTTTGCTGGGCTCTGTAGTGTGTTCAATTTTCGGATACGAAAATGAACAAAAACGAGTGTAGGATATTTCTTATAGAGTGGGAGAGAATTTTTTGTTCTGAATTGTGTTTTACTCGGTTTGATTCTTGGGAGTACCACTCTTATTGATGTTTTTGGCTGTAGTACTTTGATGTCATGAGTGGTCGCTAGATGAAATATTTTTGTAACAAAACTTCAACCTTTGTTTTCAAGTGTCTAGCGCAATGTTCCATATAGTTAATAGTTTCTGGGGCGGGCCTTCTGTGTTGAGGCCTATACCATTACAAATCGCCGGTGTTCCTGCGCCCGACTTTGCGGGAAACTGATTGCATCTGTTCATTGGAGCGGCCCATGACCGCCAGCGCCGAGAAATTCACCCGACAGACGTTATTCGATGTTCAGCCGCTGACCTCAGGCCTGTTCACGCTGCGCACGACCAGGGATCCGGGTTTTCGTTTCCGGGCCGGGCAATTCGCTCGGCTGGGGGTTACCAAGGCGGATGGCAGCATGGTATGGCGGGCGTATTCCATGGTGTCTTCGCCTCATGACGAGTTTCTTGAGTTCTTTTCCGTTGTGGTACCGGGTGGCGAGTTCACCAGTGAACTGAGCCGTTTGGGAGAGGGCGACAGGTTATTGGTCGACCGTCAGGCGTTCGGTTTTCTGACCCTTGACCGCTTTGCTGACGGCCGTGATCTCTGGCTGTTATCCACAGGTACCGGCGTTGCACCGTTTTTGTCGATACTCCAGGACTTCGAAGTCTGGGAAAAATTCGAGCGAATCATCCTGGTCTATAGCGTGCGTGAAGCACGAGAGCTGGCCTACCAGGACCTTATAGCCGGGCTGGCACAGCGCGAGCACCTGGCTGAGCACGGGCATAAATTGCAGTTCATCGCGACGGTCACCCGCGAGCAGTACCCGGACGCCTTGAACGGTCGGATCACCCGGTTGATCGAGAATGGCGAACTGGAGCGAGCGGCGGGCGTGAGTCTTACGGTCGAACACTCGCGGGTGATGCTCTGCGGTAACCCGCAGATGATCGATGACACGCGCAACCTGCTGAAAAAGCGTGGTATGAATCTGAGCCTGAGTCGCAAGCCCGGACAGGTTGCGGTAGAAAATTACTGGTAAAAAAAAACGGCGCCATCAAGGCTAATGCCGGTCAGTTAAGCGAACACAAGTCTCAACACAGCGAAAATCAAATGTGGGAGCGAGCTTGCTCGCGATGGCGGTGGGGCAGTCAACATTGATGCTGAATGTTATTCCGTCATCGCGAGCAAGCTCGCTCCCACATCTAGATCTGCTGCGTTTTACAGACCGTACTCCTTAACTGATTGGCATTAGCCTTGATGGCGCCGTTTTTGATTGCGCCAAACCCGTTCAGGGCCTGTCATTCTGCGCTTTGAGCAGGTCGCGAATTTCGCTCAATAGCTCTTCTTCCTTGGTCGGAACCGGCGGCAGGGTTGGCGCAACGGCCTCTTCGCGTTTCAGACGATTGATCGCTTTCACGCCCATGAAAATCGCAAAGGCGACGATTATGAAGTCGACCATGCTCTGGATGAATTTGCCGTAGGCCAGCATCACCGCCGGTGCATCGCCCACGGCTGCCTTGAGCGTGATCGCCAGATCACTGAAGTCCACCCCGCCGATCAGCAGACCAATGGGCGGCATCACCACGTCACCTACAAACGATGAAACGATTTTGCCGAAGGCCGCGCCGATGATGATCCCGACGGCCATGTCGACCACATTACCTTTGACCGCGAAGGCCTTGAACTCACTTATCACGCCCATAGGGTATTCCTTGTTACAGATGAGGTTGGTGAACACAGTGTAAATCAGCAAAACGCATCCTGCTCGACACAAGGGCGCTGCGAAAACCTTAGCGAAATGAACAAGGGAAAAACGGTGAGTGTTGTTGGGTTGCTCTGCGTTATCGGACAGGTTGCCAGATGTCAAAATCATGGTTCGGAAATGTTCGGAAATGTTAAAATCTTAAATCGTATGGCTAAATGTTCGATTGCGCGTATAGGAAGGTCAATTTCCAATGGTTTAGTTGTACATGCAGGATTGCAATACAACAGGGCTTGTACAAGTTTTAATCCGTGTCTTTTGGATATGGTCGATTTGGCGGGTTGTCCAGGAATGGAAAGTTTGACAAATAATGCTGAAGCTCTAGTTCGAGGAGTGTTTCAGAATCTGAACAAGTTGCCAGGTTTGGCGTGCCAAACTTTGCTGGCTTAGCCCATAGGGCTCAACTCAACTGCGCCGATCAGCTGCCAGCTGAGCTATCATCGCGGTTTTTCGTTGGAGTTCTGATGGCCAAGGCAAAGCGCATGTACGGCTGCACCGAGTGCGGCGCAACCTTTCCCAAGTGGGGCGGCCAATGCGGCGAGTGCGGCGCCTGGAACACACTGACCGAAACCATGGTGGAAAGCGGTGGCGCAGCGGCCCCCAGCGGCCGTACCGGCTGGACCGGGCAACAGGCTCAGATCAAGACGCTGGCCGAAGTCAGCGTTGAAGAAATCCCGCGTTTTTCCACGGCGTCCGGCGAGCTGGACCGCGTCCTCGGCGGCGGTCTGGTAGACGGCTCGGTGGTGCTGATCGGCGGTGATCCCGGTATTGGCAAGTCGACCATCCTGTTGCAGACCTTGTGCAGCCTTGCCGCGCGCATGCCGGCGTTATACGTCACCGGCGAAGAATCCCAGCAGCAAGTGGCCATGCGTGCCCGTCGCCTGGGATTGCCTCAGGACAAGCTGCGGGTGATGACCGAAACCTGCATCGAAACCATCATTGCTACGGCTCGGGTAGAAAAGCCGAAAGTCATGGTGATCGACTCCATTCAGACGATCTTCACCGAGCAACTGCAATCCGCACCGGGCGGCGTGTCCCAGGTGCGTGAAAGTGCGGCGCTGCTGGTACGTTATGCGAAACAGAGTGGGACTGCGATTTTCCTGGTAGGTCATGTCACTAAAGAAGGCGCACTGGCCGGGCCGCGGGTGCTCGAGCATATGGTCGATACCGTGCTGTATTTCGAAGGTGAGTCGGATGGCCGTCTGCGCCTGCTGCGGGCGGTGAAAAACCGCTTCGGCGCGGTCAATGAACTGGGCGTGTTCGGCATGACCGACAAAGGCCTGAAGGAAGTCTCCAACCCTTCGGCGATTTTCCTGACCCGTGCTCAGGAAGAAGTGCCGGGCAGTGTGGTGATGGCAACCTGGGAAGGCACGCGGCCGATGCTGGTGGAAGTCCAGGCACTGGTGGACGACAGCCATCTGGCCAACCCGCGTCGGGTAACCCTGGGCCTGGATCAGAATCGTCTGGCCATGCTGTTGGCGGTCCTGCATCGACACGGTGGAATTCCTACACACGATCAGGATGTTTTCCTTAACGTGGTCGGCGGGGTCAAGGTGTTGGAAACCGCTTCCGACCTGGCCTTGATGGCGGCGGTGATGTCCAGTCTGCGCAACCGGCCGTTGCCCCATGATCTGCTGGTGTTTGGCGAAGTGGGTCTGTCCGGTGAGGTACGGCCAGTGCCCAGCGGTCAGGAGCGCCTGAAGGAAGCCGCCAAACACGGTTTCAAGCGGGCCATCGTACCCAAGGGCAACGCGCCGAAAGAGGCGCCGCCAGGGTTGCAGATTATTGCCGTGACACGCCTTGAGCAGGCGCTGGATGCGTTGTTCGAGTAGGAGGGGAGCGCGAAGTCACCACAGGACTCGCGGTCACCATGATCAAACGTCGATCAGTGCCCCCAGCTCCCGCTCCAGCTCTTGCGGATCTCCCACATTCAACTCGACCAGTCGTCGCAGGTGTTCGACCGATTCCAGGTCGATATGCAGGCAGACGAAGCCAAGCTGGCCGTAATCCTTGCGGGTCAACTGCACGTCCATCCTGACGTCGACATCGTCGCTCAAATGAATGTTGGCTCCAAAAGGCTGCGTCTCGTCGCCCTGCCAGGGTTCGGGGCGCTGAATCAGCAGTCCTTTGAGTGACAGATCAATCAACTGCACCGGCCAACGATGCTCACCCTGGCTCAGCTCAGTCCTGGCATCGAAGGCAATACGTTTGAAACGGCGGCGATCTGCGGGCTGGTCGCTCATGATGCAATCCTCTGGATGTTCGCTGACTATAGACCCGCATCTGCAGGCGTCGCCACCGGCGTCCATTCATGACGTTGAAGAGTGAGTGCCTTAAAGAAGGCTCTAGACCAATGTCAGGGGTATGGTCTTTGGCGCAATCGGGGCTAAACTCGGGATGGCTTTATCTCAAGTCCACCCTGGCCGGAATAAAAAAAATGAAAAACAATAATAGCCTGCTACGCCACTTACCCTGGCTGCTGCTGGCGATCGTAGGAGCGTGCGCCTTGGGCGTAGTGGCCTTGCGCCGCGGCGAGGCGATCAACGCCTTGTGGATTGTGGTCGCGGCAGTGGCCATTTATCTGGTTGCTTATCGTTACTACAGTCTGTTCATCGCTAACAATGTGATGCAGCTCGATCCACTCCGGGCCACCCCCGCAGTGCTCAACAATGACGGTCTGGACTATGTGCCGACCAACAAACACATTCTTTTCGGTCACCACTTCGCGGCCATCGCTGGCGCGGGGCCGTTGGTCGGTCCGGTTCTGGCAGCGCAGATGGGCTACCTGCCCGGCACGCTTTGGCTGATTGCCGGTGTGGTGCTGGCCGGTGCCGTGCAGGACTTCATGGTCCTGTTCCTGTCGACCCGCCGCAATGGCCGTTCGCTGGGCGATATGGTCCGTGAAGAAATGGGCCGTATCCCTGGCACCATCGCGCTGTTTGGCTGTTTCCTGATCATGGTCATCATCCTCGCGGTGCTGGCGCTGATCGTGGTCAAGGCCCTGGCCGAGAGCCCATGGGGCATTTTCACGGTGATGGCGACCATCCCGATCGCGATGTTCATGGGCATTTACATGCGTTACATCCGCCCGGGCCGCATCGGTGAAATCTCGATTGTCGGCGTACTCCTGCTGCTCGGTTCGATTTGGCTGGGGGGCCAGATTGCCGCTGATCCGGTTTGGGCCAAGGCCTTCACCTTCACCGGGGTTCAGATCACCTGGATGCTGATCGGTTACGGCTTCGTTGCCGCAGTGCTGCCGGTCTGGCTGATTCTGGCGCCACGGGATTACCTGTCGACCTTCCTCAAAATCGGCACCATCGTCGCCCTGGCGATCGGCATCCTGATCACCATGCCTGACCTGAAAATGCCGGCACTGACCCAGTTCACCGACGGTACCGGGCCGGTATGGAAGGGCGGGTTGTTCCCGTTCCTGTTCATCACCATTGCCTGCGGTGCGGTGTCCGGTTTCCACTCGCTGATCGCCTCCGGCACCACGCCGAAGTTGCTGGCCAACGAAGGCCATGCCCGTTACATCGGTTACGGCGGCATGTTGATGGAGTCCTTCGTGGCCATCATGGCCATGGTCGCTGCTTCGGTGATCGAGCCGGGTGTCTACTTTGCGATGAACAGCCCGGCGGCGATCGTCGGCGGTGATGTCGTTGCGGTTGCCCAGACCGTCAGCAGCTGGGGTTTCGCCATTACCCCGGAGGCCCTGCAAGCGGTGGCCAAGGACATCGGTGAAACTACCATCCTGGCCCGTGCCGGCGGTGCGCCGACCCTGGCGGTGGGGATCGCGCAGATCCTGCACACGCTGCTGCCGGGTGAAAACACCATGGCGTTCTGGTACCACTTCGCGATTCTGTTCGAGGCGCTGTTCATCCTGACCGCTGTCGACGCCGGTACTCGTGCCGGACGTTTCATGCTGCAGGACTTGCTCGGTTCCTTCGTTCCGGCGCTCAAGCGGACTGAATCCTGGACCGCCAACCTGATCGCGACGGCAGGTTGCGTGGCAATGTGGGGTTACCTGCTGTATCAAGGCGTGATCGACCCGTTGGGCGGCATCAACACCTTGTGGCCGCTGTTCGGTATCTCCAACCAGATGCTGGCCGGTATCGCGCTGATGCTGGCGACCGTCGTGCTGATCAAAATGAAACGCCAGCGCTACGTCTGGGTCACCATGCTGCCGGCTGTCTGGCTGCTGATCTGCACCACCACTGCCGGCTTCATCAAGCTGTTCGACGCCAACCCGGCGATCGGTTTCCTGGCGCTGGCCAAAAAGTACGGTGATGCATTGGCCAACGGTCAGGTCCTGGCGCCGGCCAAGAGCATCGAGCAGATGCAGCACGTGATCTACAACGCCTACACCAACGCGACGCTGACGGCGCTGTTCCTGTTCGTGGTGTTCAGCATTCTGTTCTATGCGCTCAAGGTCGGCATTGCCGCCTGGGGCAGCAAAGAACGCACGGATAAAGAAACGCCCTTCCAGGCCCAGCCGGACGCGTAATCGAGGATTGCAAACATGTTCAATGACCTGAGTCGCCTCGGTAAATACCTCGGTCAGGCCGCCCGCCTGATGGTCGGCATGCCCGACTACGACAACTACGTCGAGCATATGCAAAGCAAACACCCGGACAAACCGGTGATGAGCTACGAGATGTTCTTTCGCGAACGTCAGGAAGCCCGCTACGGTGGCAAGGGTGGACCGAAGTGCTGTTGATCCGCTGGTAGCGGCTCACCAGACGTAACATGGGAGCAGAATTTTTGTGGGAGCGAGCCTGCTCGCAATAGCAGTCTGACAGTCAACATCTGTGTTGAATGTCGGGCCCTCATCGCGAGCAGGCTCGCTCCCACACAAGACTGCTCCCATTTTCATTTGTGTACCGAAGGAGCACAGGTTTGTCTTTCCCCATCCCCGTCACGATCCTCAGCGGCTTTCTCGGCGCAGGTAAAACCACTCTGCTGCGCCACCTGCTGAAGGCTGAACACGGCTTGAAAATAGCCGTGATCGAAAACGAATTCAGCGACGCCGGTATCGACACCCAACTGTTGGGTGATGAGCCGGTGCAAGTCATGACACTGTCCAACGGCTGTGTCTGCTGCACCATCCACACCGATCTGACCAAGGCCCTGTACCTGCTGCTGGAGCGTCTGGACAGCGGCGAAATCGCCTTCGACCGGTTGGTGATCGAATGCACCGGGCTGGCCGATCCGGCACCCGTGGCACAGACCTTTTTCATCGATGAAGAGCTGCGCGAGCGCTACATCCTCGACGGCATCATCACCCTGGTCGACGCCGCTCATGCCGAGCACCACCTGACCCAGACCATCGCTCAGGCGCAGATCGGCTTCGCCGACCGCTTGCTGGTGAGCAAGTGCGATCTGGTGGACGAACCAACCTTTACCGCACTCAGCGAACGGCTGACGCGGATCAATCGACGTGCGCCGATCCGTGTGGTCGAGCACGGCAAAATCGATTTGGCCGAATTGTTGGACGTGCGCGGCTTCAACCTGAATGCCGACCTGGGCGGTGGCTTGAGCCTGCGACCGGTGAGCAAGGCACCGACCATCGACCGTATCTCCAGTCTGGTGCTGCGCACCGACAAACCGCTGGATATCGACAAGCTCAGCGAGTTCATGAACGAGCTGCTGGAGGAGCACGGCAAACAGTTGCTGCGCTACAAAGGCGTGCTGAACATTGTCGGCGAGGCACGGCGGATGGTGTTTCAGGGTGTGCTGAAGCTCTATGGTTTCGACTGGGATACCGAGTGGGCAGAAGGCGAGGCGCGTGAAAGCGTCATCGTGTTTATTGCCGATGATTTGCCGGAAGAAAAAATACGCGAAGGGTTTGCTCGGGTTGAGGCGCATTGAAGGATTAAAGTTTGTAGCGCTCATCAGGACGCTATCGCGAGCAAGCTCGCTCCCACAAAAAAGCCCGACCATCACTGGCCGGGCTTTTTTACTACTGCGCTAATGCGGGCTGATTAAGCGCCGTATACCGGCAGCTTCTTGCAGATGGCCTTGACCTTCTCGCGAACGGCGTCGATCACCGCTTCGTTGTTCAGGTCAGCCAGGATGTCGCAGATCCAGCCGGCCAGCTCTTTGCACTCAGCCTCTTTGAAGCCACGAGTGGTGACTGCCGGAGTACCGAAGCGCAGGCCGGAGGTGACGAATGGGGAGCGTGGATCGTTCGGTACCGAGTTCTTGTTCACGGTGATGAAAGCCTTGCCCAGAGCGGCGTCGGCATCTTTACCGGAGATTTCCTGTTTGATCAGGGACAGCAGGAACAGGTGGTTTTCAGTACCGCCGGAAACCACGTCGAAACCGCGCTCGATGAACACACCGGCCATGGCCTGGGCGTTCTTGACCACTTGTTGCTGGTAGGTCTTGAACTCAGGCTGCAGTGCTTCCTTGAAGCAGATCGCTTTAGCGGCGATCACGTGTTCCAGCGGGCCGCCCTGAGCACCCGGGAAGACTGCGGAGTTCAGCTTCTTCTCGATCTCGGCGTTGGCGCGAGCCAGGATCAGGCCGCCACGTGGACCGCGCAGGGTCTTGTGGGTGGTGGTGGTCACGACGTCAGCGAATGGCACCGGGTTCGGGTAGACACCAGCGGCGACCAGACCGGCCACGTGGGCCATATCAACAAAGAGATAGGCGCCAACCTTGTCAGCGATCTCGCGAAAGCGCGGGAAGTCGAGGATTTGCGAGTAAGCGGAGAAACCCGCGATGATCATTTTTGGCTTGTGTTCTACAGCCAGACGCTCGACTTCGTCGTAGTCGATCAGGCCGTTGCTGTCGATGCCATACTGCACGGCGTTGTACAGCTTGCCGGAGGAGGAGACGCTGGCGCCGTGGGTCAGGTGACCGCCGTGGGCCAGGCTCATGCCCAGGATGGTGTCGCCGGCTTGCAGCAGTGCCAGGTAGACCGCGCTGTTGGCCTGGGAACCGGCGTGCGGTTGAACGTTGGCGTAATCTGCACCGAACAGCTCTTTGGCGCGATCGATTGCCAGTTGCTCGACGACGTCGACGAACTCGCAACCACCGTAGTAGCGCTTGCCCGGGTAGCCTTCGGCGTACTTGTTGGTCAGTACCGAGCCTTGAGCTTCCATCACCGCTGGGCTGGTGTAGTTTTCCGAAGCGATCAGCTCGATGTGTTCTTCCTGGCGCTGAGCTTCTTGCTCCATGGCGGCAAAAAGGTCGGCGTCGTACTTGGCAATAGTCAAATCACGGCTGAACATGGCGGTCCTCAAGGATCGGGGGCAGAAAAAGAAGGCATTCTAACTCAATGGGTTTTGTCTGGCATATGAAAGGACATCATGTCGCAGACAAGTGGTGTTCATGCGGGGGAGATGATGAATGCTCTTGTGGCGAGGGAGCTTGCTCCCGCTGGAGCGCGAAGCGGTCCCAAATTGAAGAATGCGGTTTGTCGGATTGAACGCGTCAGCCGGTTTTACGACTGCTGCGCAGCCGAGCGGGAGCAAGCTCCCTCGCCACAAAAGCCAGGTCAGTCGAACATAAACAACGCATCATTGCTGAACTGCGCTTCGAAGCGATTGGCCGGCATCGGACGGCCGAACAGGTAGCCTTGCACCTCGTCGCAGCCATGCTCGCGCAGGAAGTCGAGCTGCTCATGGGTTTCCACGCCCTCGGCGATCACCGACAGGTTCAGGCTGTGGGCCATGGCGATGATCGCCCGGGCAATCTGCGCATCCTGTTCACCCGAGGGCAGACCGTCGACGAAGGTGCGGTCGATTTTCAGTACGTCGATCGGGAACTGCTTGAGGTAGTTCAGCGATGAATAGCCGGTACCGAAGTCGTCGACCGCAATGCTCAGGCCGAGGTTTTTCAAGCTGGCGAGGATCTGCATCGCCTCATTGACCTCGCGCATCAGAATGCTTTCGGTCAGTTCCAGCTCCAGACAGGCCGGTGGCACGCCGGTTTCCTTGAGGATCGTGGCGATCCGCGTGCCGAGCTGACCGTCGGAGAACTGCCGGGCCGAGATGTTCACCGAAACTTTTGGCACCCGGACCTTGGCCTGGTGCCAGGTCTTGAGCTGACGGCAGGCCTCGCTGATCACCCAGTCGCCGACATCCACCACCAGTCCGAGCTCTTCGAGCACCGGAATGAAATCTCCCGGCGGCACCAGCCCGCGACGCGGATGACGCCAGCGCAGCAGGGCCTCGGCACCGGTCAGGCGTTTGCCGTCGCCGCTGAACTGCGGCTGGTAGTAGAGAACGAATTCATTTTGCTCAAGGGCATGGCGCAAATCGCTTTCCAGCTCCAGACGCTCCAGGGCGCTGGCATTCATGTCCGCCTGATAAAACTGGAAGTTGTTCTTGCCGCGTTCCTTGGCGTGGTACATCGCGGTGTCGGCGTTCTTCATCAATTGGCTCAGCTCGTTGCCGTCCTGCGGACTCAAGGCAATACCGATACTGGCGGTGACAAAAAACTCCCGGCCTTCAAGCACGAACGGCTTGACCAGGCTGGCGAGGATTTGTTCTGCAACGTGAATGGCCCGGTTCAAGGCCATTTCACGGTTGGCGCGCGGTTGCAGAAGCAAGGTGAATTCATCGCCGCCCATACGCGCCACGGTGTCGTCATCGTCGACGCAACCGAGCAGGCGCGTGGCCATTTCCTTGAGCATGCGATCGCCGGCGGCGTGACCCAGGGAGTCGTTGATCGGCTTGAACCGGTCGAGGTCGAGGAACATCAATACCACCCAGGACTTCTGCCGCTCGGCCGATTGCAGCGCCGTGTGCAGGCGATCCTGGAACAGCGTACGGTTGGGCAGGTGGGTCAGGGCGTCGTAATAGGCCAGGCGGTGGATGCGCTGTTCACTGGCCTTGCGCTCGCTGATGTCGCTAAAGAAGCAGACATAGCTGGCAAGATCGCCTTCGTCGTCGAGCACCGCGGTGATCCCGACCCAGGCCGGGTAATGCTCACCGTTACGTCGTTTGAGCCAGACTTCACCTTCCCAGGTGCTGTGCTGATGAAGCTGTTTGAGCACATAACTCAGATGGGCTTCTTGCTGCTCGTCGACCGTCAGCATGTTCGGCAACTGATCGAGGACTTGCGCCACCGCATAACCGCTGACGCGGCTGAAGGCCTCGTTGGCCTGGACGATGTAGCCGGCCGGGTCGGTGATCAGAATCGCCGAGGTCGAATGTTCGAATACCGTGGCCGCCATGCGCAGGTCTTTTTCCGCGCGGCGTTGCTGGCTGATGTCACGACCGACACCGAGCACGCCTTCGAAGGCACCGTGTTCGTCCCATACCAGTACCAGTCGCAGTTCGATCGGAATCTTGCGTCCGTCGGCCCGCAGGCAGTCGAACAGGAACAGTTGGGTCTGCACCTGGCTGCGCAATTGAGCAAGCTGTTCGGGTTTGTCCAGGGCCTTGCTGACCCGTTCCATCAGCGTGTAGATGCCGGTCAACTGTTGTGGGTTGGCGATGATCGATTGCCAGCCGTTCTGGAAGATCCAGTCGGCGTCATAACCGAGTACCGCCTGCACCGAAGGGCTGACGTAATTGAGCGCCAGCTTGCTGTCAGTGGAGAAAATCACATCGCTGATGCTCTCGGCGAGCATGCGGTAGCGCTGCTCGCTGTCGCGCAGGGATTCGCTGGCTTCGATCTGGTCGGTAATGTCCTTGGCCACGCCGATGATGCGCGTGACCTGGTCGTGCCTGTCGCGGGCCAGTGCTTGCTCGCGGATCTCGAAACGGCGCCATTGATTGTTGCGATGGCGGAAGCGCAGTTGGCATTGCATGAGCTGCGCGTAGCCGGTTTGACGTTGTTCCTGACGCATGCGGTGATAGTGATCGGCGTCTTCCGGGTGCAGCAGGATTTCCCAGAAATACTCGCCCATCTGATGCAACTCGGTCTTGTTGTAGCCGAGTGTCTGGCCCAGGTGATGGTTGCTGAAAATCATCCGTTGGCTGATCACATCCTGCACATACAGATGATCAGGTACGGTGCGTACCACATCCGACCAGAAGCCTTCACGCTCCAGCAGGGACAACTCGACGAGCTTGCGGCTGGTGATGTCGCTGATGCTGAGAATCACCGCCTGATAGTCATGCTGTTCTTCCGGCAGCCGCAGTACCAGCCACAAATGCTGGTCATGGCCTTGGGCGTCCTTGTGCTTGATCTCCAGTTCCAGCTGTTTCTGCTGGCTGATCACGGCCTCGAGCAACTGATTGCCGATGGCTTTGCCGTCCAGCGGACAGCCGTCGATCAGGACTTTCCAGGCCTGCTCGCAGGAGTCGACGTTAAGCAGGTGCAAGGCGACCTGATTGACTTCAGTGATCCGCAGCTCTTGCAGCAGTTGCTGGCGTTGTTCGGGGTAGCTTTCCAGCCAGAGCCGCAGTTGCTCACTGGTCTGCAGTTGAGCTTTGTCGAAGAGCGCCTGGAGACCGGAAAGATCGAGCACACACAAGGCCACGCCGGTGCCTTCGAAAATGTCCTGATAACGGCGACGCCCTTCATGCAATTGCCGCTGTCGGCGCCGCATGTTCAGCAGTGCGATCAACGGCACAAGGGAGAAGACCAGCCCCAGCAGGCATTTACCGATGAAGGCCGGCAACAGTGCTGCGATCACCGCTTGTTCATCGAACAGGCCGCGCAGTTGCCAGTCGCTTTTGCTCAAGGGCACGGCCAGGACACTATTGGTCAGGTCATCCGGGCTCAATACTTCGGGGCTGGCGGTTGGCAGTTTATCGTTGCGCGTGATGATTTGATGATCGAGCTGGTTTTCCACCAGCCACATCGGCGGTAGCGGATGTTCGGTCTGTTTGGTCAGGGACTGGAAAAACGTTGGCGCCAGTCGCAACACCCAATAGCCGTTGGTCGCGCCACTGGATTGGTTGAGCAATAGATGCACCACCGAACCATCGTCGGCGTTGCTATAGAAGTCGCGTTGGCCACGGCTGCGTTTGACCAGCTCGGCGAGCCAGGCGTCGTCATGGCTGTCGATGGCGCTGTCACTGAGTACTCCGCCGGTCGGGCCCAGCAGGGCCACGCTGCGCAAGTCCGGGAGCGACAATCGGAGTTTTTTCAGCAACGCCTGCTGTTGGTCGGCATTTTGCGGTTGTTCCACGATCGGTAGCAGATTGAGGGCGGTTTGCGCGTTCAACGCCATGTTCAGGCTGACGTGATCGGCCAGATCAGCGGTGTAATCGATGGTGTATTGAAGCTGATGCTTTTGGGTTTGCCTCAGCTGATCGAGCAATTGCCAGAACAGCAAGGCGAGCAGCAGCAAGACCAGCGTCGCCAACCCGCCTTTGAGCGTGCCGCGCAGGGGCGAGCCGGGCGCAGGACTCGATGCGCATACGGAAGATGGCTGCGTTAGGTTGGACAAACTGTGATCCTGCGGTTTGGCTGGATTGGCGCGACGTGCACTATAAGCCGGGCGCCCGGAGGGCGGCTAGCATGCCCTGAGTTGTGGCAAAGTGCCAGCCCCTGTTGGCTGGACTGGCAACTCTCATTAAGGTAGCTTTGCCGGTTACGCGGGGGCGTTCCAGCTCCTACACTCAGGCCTTTTCCGCACGCGGGTATTGATCGCGATCAATCGCTGGCGCTGCGCATGGCCTGGCCGAGCTTCGCTCGTGCTTTATTCATCAGTCACTGACGCTAGGTTCTCCATGGCTCAATACGTCTTCACCATGCATCGGCTGAGCAAAGTTGTTCCGCCGAAGCGGGAAATTCTGAAAAATATTTCTCTGTCATTCTTCCCCGGCGCCAAGATTGGCGTGCTCGGTCTCAACGGTTCGGGTAAGTCCAGCCTGTTGAAAATCATGGCGGGCGTCGACACCGAGTTCGACGGCGAAGCCCGGCCAATGCCCGAGCTGAACGTCGGCTATCTGCCGCAAGAACCCCTGCTGGATCCGACCAAGACCGTGCGTGAAGTGGTCGAGGAAGCGGTCAGCGTGATCAAGGACGCTCAGGCGCGCCTGGATCAGGTCTATGCCGAATACGCCGAGCCGGATGCCGACTTCGACAAGCTGGCTGCCGAACAGGCCAAGCTCGAAGCCATCCTGCAAGCGGGCGACGGTCATAACCTCGATCGTCAACTGGAAGTCGCCGCCGACGCGCTGCGTCTGCCGGCCTGGGACGCGAAGATCGAATTCCTGTCCGGTGGTGAAAAACGTCGTGTGGCCCTGTGCCGTCTGCTGCTGTCCGCTCCGGACATGCTGCTGCTCGACGAACCGACCAACCACCTGGACGCCGACTCCGTGGCCTGGCTGGAGCATTTCCTCCACGACTTCCCGGGCACCGTGGTTGCGATCACGCACGACCGGTACTTCCTGGACAACGTCGCTGGCTGGATCCTCGAGCTCGACCGCGGCGCCGGTATTCCTTACGAGGGCAACTATTCGGGTTGGCTGGAAGCCAAGTCCAATCGTCTGGCCCAGGAATCCAAGCAGCAGTCGGCCCACGAAAAGGCCATGAAAGACGAGCTGGAATGGGTGCGCCAAGGCGCCAAGGCCCGTCAGTCGAAATCCAAGGCTCGTCTGCAACGCTTCGAAGAAATGCAATCGCAGGAATTCCAGAAGCGCAGCGAAACCAACGAGATCTACATCCCGGCCGGTCCGCGCCTGGGCGACAAGGTCATCGAATTCAAGAACGTTTCCAAGGGCTATGGCGATCGCGTGCTGATCGACAACCTGTCGTTCTCCATGCCTAAAGGCGCGATCGTCGGCGTGATCGGCGGTAACGGTGCCGGTAAGTCGACGCTGTTCCGCATGCTGATGGGCAAGGAAACACCGGACTCCGGCACCATTGAAGTCGGTGAAACCGTGCAGCTGGCTTGCGTGGATCAGAGCCGCGAAGACCTCGACGGCAGCAAGACAGTGTTCCAGCAGATCTCCGATGGTTCCGACCAGATCCGCATCGGCAGCTATGAAATCCCGTCGCGCACTTATGTGGGTCGTTTCAACTTCAAGGGTGGCGATCAGCAGAAGTTCGTCAAGGACCTGTCCGGTGGTGAGCGCGGTCGCTTGCACCTGGCGCTGACCCTGAAAGAGGGCGGCAACGTCCTGCTGCTCGACGAACCGTCCAACGACCTCGACGTCGAAACCTTGCGTTCGCTGGAAGAAGCCTTGCTCGACTTCCCGGGCGCCGCCATTGTGATCTCTCACGATCGGTGGTTCCTTGACCGCGTGGCCACTCACATCCTGGCGTACGAAGACGACTCGCAAGCCGTGTTCTTCGAAGGTAACTACACCGAGTACGAAGCCGATCGCAAGAAACGCCTCGGCGAAGCGGCTGCCCAGCCACACCGGGTACGGTACAAGAAGCTGGCCTGATCAGCGATAAAAAATGCCCCGACGAGTCGGGGCATTTTTTTTGCCTGGCAGATAGAGTTTTCACCCCGATGCAGCGGCCAGGCACAAATCCTGTGGCGAGGGAGCTTGCTCCCGCTGGGGCGCGCAGCGGCCCCAAAACATGCAAACCGGTTCTACCAGACACACCGCAGGTGCCGGATTTACGACTGCTGCGCAGCCGAGCGGGAGCAAGCTCCCTCGCCACAAGTCCGCGCTCGATGCGGCTTTTTCTTAACTTACTGGCAGACCGGGTTTTCACCCAGTCTGCTTTCGGTGGCCAACCTTAATCCGGCAGTTTGTACGCCAGGACATAATCACCCTGTTTGGTACCCAGCGAGCCGTGACCGCCGGCAACCACCAGCACGTATTGCTTGCCGTCTTTACCGGTGTAGGTCATCGGTGTGGTTTGAGCGCCTGCTGGCAGGCGGGCTTCCCATAGCTGTTTGCCGTTTTTCACGTCGTAGGCGCGCAGGTACTGGTCGAGGGTGCCGCTGAGGAAGGCGACGCCACCCGCGGTGGTGAAGGCTCCGCCCAGGCTTGGCACGCCCATGCTCAGGGGGATCGGAACCGGTGCGCTGTCACGCACGGTGCCGTTCTTATGCTGCCAGATGGTTTTTTGCGTGGTCAGGTCCACTGCTGCCACGTAACCCCAGGCCGGCGCCTGGCAAGGCAGCCCCATCGGCGACAACAGCGCTTCGAGGACCACGCCATAAGGCGCGCCTTTGTTCGGCTGTACGCCTTCGGTTTCGCTTTTGCGTGGCCCTTGGGCGGCAATTTCCGCCGCCGGAATCAGCCTGGACTTGAACGCCATGTAGTTAGGGTTCACGAAGGCGATCTGACGAACCGGGTCGACAGACATGCCACCCCAGTCGAACACGCCGAAGTTGCCGGGATAGATGATCGAACCTTGCAGCGATGGCGGGGTGAACGGACCGTCATAGCGCATGGATTTGAAATCGATCCGGCAGAGCATCTGATCGAATGGCGTCACGCCCCACATGTCGCGCTCTTTGAGGGGCGGCGGCATGAAGTGCAGGTCGGATTTGGGTTGGGTCGGCGAAGTGTGATCGCCGGCAACCGCGCCTTGTGCAACCGGTACTTCATGGATTGGAACGATCGGTTGGCCGGTGCTGCGGTCCAGCACGTAAATGCTGCCTTGCTTGGTCGACGCGAGGACCGCCGGTTTCACACCGTCTGCGGTTTTCAGGTCCATGAGCGTCGGCTGACCACCGACGTCCATGTCCCACAGGTCATGGTGAGTGAACTGGAAGTACCAGCGTACGTGGCCGGTGTCGATGTCCAGTGCGGTGAGGCCGGCGCTGTATTTTTCCGACTCGGGGGTGCGGTTACCGCCCCACTGGTCCGGTGTCTGGTTGCCCATCGGCAGGTAAAGCATGCCGAGTTTTTCGTCGACGCTGAACATTGACCACATGTTCGGCGAGTTGCGGGTGTAAACCTTGCCTTCAGCAATCGGCGTGGTGTCATCCGGATTGCCGCTGTCCCAGTTCCACACCAGGCGACCGGTGTGCACGTCGAACGCGCGGATCACACCGCTCGGTTCGTCAATGGAGACGTTGTCGGTAACGTGACCGCCGATGACCACCAGGTTCCGGGTCACGGCAGGCGGCGAGGTGGAGTAGTAACCACCGGCGGTGAAGCTGCCGATGTTGGCGCGCAGGTCGACTTGACCCTTGTCGCCGAAGTCTTCGCACATTTTGCCGGTGTCGGCATTCAGGGCGATCAGGCGGGTGTCGGCGGTCGGCAGGAAGATGCGCCGCGGGCACGAGTTGCTGGCAGCGGCAGGCGCGGCAGCAGTGCTGGCGTCGGCCGGAGCAGCCGGGCTTTGCTCGGTGGCAGCGTAAGCGGCGTCATCGTGATACGCCACGCCGCGGCAGGTCATGTGCGCCCAACCCTTGAAGTTCTCCGCATTCAGCGTGCTCAGCTTGGGATCGAAGCGCCAGATTTCCTTGCCAGTGTCCGGGTCCAGGGCGATCACCTGGCTGTGGGGCGTGCAAACGTAGAGCATGCCGTTGGCTTTGAGCGGGGTGTTCTCGGCGGTGGTCTCACCCGGGTCGTTCGGCCCTGGAAGGTCACCGGTGCGATAGGTCCAGGCCGGCACCAGCGTGTTCACGTTCTCTGGAGTGATCTGCGCCAGTGGCGAGTAACGGTCACCGTGAGCGCTGCGGCCGTAGGAATTCCAGTCACCGTCGGGCATGGCCGGGGCGGTGTTGGTCATGCCGGGAACGGCGTCGCGATCCAGCTGGCCTTTGATTTCCCCCGGGTTGGTGAACAGGCTGGCCAGCGCGGCAATACCGGCGATAACCACGGCAGCGCTCAGCGCGCCAGTGCCAATCGGGTTGAACTCACCGCGATGCAACGGACGGCGGACCCACGGCAGCAGCAGGACGATACCGAAGGCAAAGAACAGCGCCAGACGCGGCACCAATTGCCACCAGTCCAGGCGGACTTCCCACAGAGCCCAGACCGTACTGACGAACAGCACCAGTGCGTACAGGCCCAGTGCGGAGCGGCGGGCAGCGAGCAATAACGCTCCGGTCGCGAGCAGACCGATACCGGCCAGCAGGTAATACAGCGAGCCGCCGAGCATGCTCAGCTTGATCCCTCCGGCCAGCAAGGCCAGGCCCATTAGCACAAGCATGATGCCGAGCAGGCTCGGCAGCAGACGGCTTCGACTCAAAGCACCATCAGTGCTCATAGTGTGGTTCTCCATGACGTTAAGAGTATTCCCCGCGCATGTTCACTGTAGATGACGATCAGGCGCGGGCTTTGGTTTAGGTAAGTCGGGTTTATCGGATTCGTCGGCGTTAAGGTGGCGAGACAGCGCTGTCTTTCGGCTTTTTGAAGTGAGTCAGTCGTGGATCTTTTTCCGGGAGTGGGCAGAAGCAAAGGGTAGATGAAACGTTTCAGCTTTTAATGCTTAAAGGATAAAGCTCTGTCTGCGGGAGAGAAAGGGCTTTTATTGACATGGATCATTTCGGATTGGGTAACAGTTGGCTAAGACCCGTCGCCGCAACGATTCATCACGGCAAAAAGGGCGGACAGAGCAGTCCGCCCCGGTACACTCAAAGAGCCTTCAGTTCAGCAGATACACCGCGATCATGGTCGGCTGCCCTCGACCACAGTGTTCGCTTTGCTTTCCCGGGTGTAGGTCAGCACGAAATGCGCGACGAGCCCGAAGATCAATCCCCAGAAAGCAGCGGCCAGTCCAAGGAAACTCATACCCGAGGCGGTCACCAGAAAGGTGATCAGCGCGGCTTCACGCTGTTTTTCATCGGCCATGGCACCGGTGAGCCCGGCGCTGATCGCCCCGAACAGGGCCAGGCCGGCCAGGGAGGCAATCAACTCTTTGGGCAAGGCGGAAAATACCGAGGCCAGGGTCGCACCGAACGTGCCCATCAGAATGTAAAACACTCCGCAGGCGATCCCGGCGACGTAGCGTTTGTCGCGATTCTCATGGGCTTCGCGACCGGTGCAGATCGCCGCGGTAATGGCTGCCAGGTTAAAGCCATGGGAGCCGAACGGCGCCAGCAGTACCGAACCGATGGCCGTGACCGAAATGATCGAGCGCGCCGGGGTGTTGTAGCCCGAGGTGCGCAACACTGCCATGCCTGGTACGTACTGCCCGGTCAGGGTCACCAGGGTTTAAAACCGGCTGATGCATTCCATCTGAAAAAAACGTGATAGCTGGTTTTGGGGCCGCTGCGCGACCCAGCGGGGCGGTGCGGCGTTCCGACAAGCCCCCTCGCCACAGTCACCTACAGTTAATTCAGTATCTGACGCGTGCCTGCGTCCGGGGTCTTCCACCGGAAGAAGCCCTCGGCTAAGGTGCGCGGCTTCCTTTTCTTTCTTCGCTCAAAGGCCTGGCATGACCGCACCGAATAACGACCCGCTGCATGGCGTGACCCTGGAACAGATCCTCACCGCGCTGGTGGAACACTACGAATGGTCGGGGCTGGCCGAGCGCATTGATATTCGCTGCTTCAAGAGCGATCCGAGCATCAAGTCGAGCCTGACCTTTCTGCGCAAAACCCCTTGGGCGCGTGAGAAAGTCGAAGGGTTGTATGTGAAGTTGCAGCGCACCAAGCGCCCGATCTAGGGAACAGGGATGCACAACGGACAGCCTCAACCGTCACGCAGGATGCGTGGTTTTATCGCTTTGGCCGCAGTGTCTGGCTGGTCGGGATTAGCCATTCAGCAGTACCTGATCCTTTACTCTCGCTGGATGTCCGAGGCCAGTCTGCTGGCTGGGCTGGTGAACTTCTTCAGTTTCTTTACGGTATTCACCAACACCCTGGTTGCAGTGGTGCTGACCTACGCGCTGAGCGTGCAAACATCCAAGGCACGGGATTTCTTCCTTCAGCCGTGGGTCAGCAGTGGGATCGCGGCGAGCATTACGGTGGTCGGCCTGGCCTATAGCCTATTGCTGCGACACCTGTGGCAACCACAAGGTTGGCAGTTTCTGGCAGACGAGTTGTTGCACGACGTGATGCCGGTACTGTTTCTGTTGTATTGGTGGTTGTGTGTGCCGAAAGGGGCGTTGCGCCTGAAACACATTGGGTTATGGGTGATCTACCCGCTGGTGTATTTCGCCTACGCCTTGTTGCGTGGGGAGTCGTTGGGGCTGTACCAATATCCTTTTATCGATGTTGCCCGGTTGGGTTATCCACAGGTGTTTATCAATGCTGGCGGGATATTGGCAGGGTTTGTGCTGGTTTCGTTGGTGTTGGTTGGGTTGGATCGGTGGCTGGGGAGGCGCTCCAGCGCAGATCGAATGTGAGCACTGACTTGTGGCGAGGGAGCTTGCTCCCGCTGGGTTGCGATGCGACCCCAAAATCTGCTGGCGCGCTATGTCTGACAAAACCCATTGACCAGGTTGCGCCCGCTGCGCGGTCGAGCGGGAGCAAGCTCCCTCGCCACAGGGGACTCGTGTGTAGCATGTAAGGATCATTCTTCCTCACCACCCTCCAACCGCCAATATCCAACTGCTTTGACCGATGCCTCATTGAGTCGATGCTCATCGAGCAGCACCCGGCGAATCTGTCGGGACAATTTGGTTTCGGTCGCCACCCACGCATATAACTCGCCGGTCGGCATTTGCAGTTGCCGCACGGCGCTCAACAAGTCCTGCTGACCGCCCTCGCGCAACACCCAGATCACCTCGACCTGCGCAGCGCTTTTCAGTGGTTGCTGTTCGGCGGCGTTTTCCACTTCTATCACCACCAGTGCGCGACGATTGGCAGCCAGGCCTTCCAGGCGGCGGGCGATGGCGGGTAGGGCGGTTTCGTCGCCGATCAACAGGTAGCTGTCGAAGATGTCCGGCACCACCATCGAACCGCGCGGCCCAGCGATATGCAGGTACTGGCCGGGCTTGGCCTGTTCGGCCCAGGTCGAGGCGGGGCCGTCGCCGTGCAGGACGAAATCGATGTCCAGCTCCAGGGTTTCCAGGTCATAGCGCCGTGGCGTGTAATCGCGCATGGCGGGCATCGGGCCACCGTCCTTGCCGGCACCGAGCACCAGGGTTTCCAGGGCGGCCTGTTCCTCAGCAGTCTGCGGGAACAGCAACTTCACATGGTCATCGGTGCCCAGGCTGATGAACCCGGCCAACTCCGGTCCACCGAGGGTGATTCGGCGCATGCGCGGGGTCAGGTCGACTACTCGCAGCACTTGCAGGCGACGACGTTTGATCTCATGGCTGACACGGTGAATCGTTTGCACAGTCACTGCAGTCATTCGGCTTTCTCCGGTGCAGGTTGAACGGCAGGGCCGTCGACGATGGCTTTGGCGGTGTTATTCAGCAGGTCACGAACCCGGAGGATTTCTTCGGCGCTCCAGCGACCGTGGTGCATTTGCAGGGCGTGACGCAGGTTGTGCACGGCTTCGTGGATCTCCGCCGGACGGTCACGCCCGCACAATGAGCGCTTGCTGACTTCGATGCGCATGCGCACGCCGTCCAGGGCAATTGCTTGCTCGCTAAGTGAAAGACGTCCGGCGTCGGTCACGCTGTAACGTTTTTTTCCGCCTTCAGCGTCGCCAAGAATCAGTTCGCTTTCCTCCAGGAAGGTCAATGTCGGGTAAATCACACCGGGGCTCGGGCTGTAGGCGCCGTCGAACAGGCTTTCGATCTGGCGGATCAGGTCGTAGCCATGGCACGGCTGTTCGGCGATCAGCGCCAGCAGCAGCAATTTCAAATCACCGGGGGCGAAGACCCGCGGTCCACGACCACCGCGTAACCGTCCCGGGCGATTTTCGAAGCCGTCACGGCCGTCACCGTGCTCGCGATGGGGATGATGCTCTCTCATTTTCTCGTTCTCTCGTCGTGTTTAGATATAACTCAAGATGTATCGTTACGAAAAAACAAGGCCTCAGGACCAACGGTCGGGCACAGGAGCAGGTGTGATTCGTTTACGTACAGTTGTCGGACAATTCTATATTGATGAAAAGCGGGTTTTAATTCAGGTGCGTGTTTGGAAATTAGTGTTAACTCTCTAATGGTCCTGTGCTGGCCTGTATTTGCTAGTTGCGGGATGTCGGTCGTGCGGATAGCGCATTACGATGAACGCTGTATTGTTTTTTCCATTGTTCTGTTTGTAGGCTGGTTCTTACGGTTACTAACTGATTGTATTATTTTTTCAGGTTTTATCACTCTGCATTTGCGGCGCCCTGGCTACAGGTTTACCGGAACTTTCCTGCTTACTTTTTATGGGAATTGTTCGATCATCTGCTGGCGTTGAAAGTTCGAGTCAATAGCCGTCCGGCTCTAACAAGAAGGACTGGCTATTCAGCGCGTAAAGTAAATCTCGGTTGTTCGGGGTTTTAATGTTCAGGTGTTAACTGTCTGACCTTTTGACATAACAGGTGTCTAACAATGTTCAAGAAAATCGCAATCGCTACTCCTCTGGCTGTCCTTGCTTTGAGTTCCTCCGTGGCCTTTGCCGCAGGTGAAGCGCGTCATTCCATTAATCTGGTTGCATCGATTCCAACCAAGGTCTTTCACGTACTGCCAGTGGACCCGGATCTGATCGTTAAAGACCAAGTGTTGAACTACAACCCGATTTCCGATGATCTGAGCACTTTGCGTGCATTCTTCGATACCAAAAACACCAATGGCTCGATTGCTGCCAGCCTTGAAAGCGAAGCCTTTCTGTCCAACGGTGTAGTAGCGGAGAAGGTTCCCTTAACGGTGACGTTCAATGGTAAAGCGCTGAGCCATACGAAGGCTGAGGAAGTCGTCGGCGAGGCCGAGTCCACTCCAGGCAAGCGTGTCGAACTGGTCATTGCTCCCACCAAGCCAGGCACTGGTTATAAGCCGGGTGAGTACACCGGTGCGGTCACCATGATCTTTGACGCCGTGCCAACGCCGCCAACGCTTTGATGTCTTGAATGCTTGTGAGCGCCAGTCTCACAAGGCATCCATAACCGGTCGACAGGTAAGTTCCCCCTGTCGTCCGGACTTTTACTGCGTTAACCGTTAAAACTTAGAGTATTCCGTTCATGTTCCCGATGACACCCATCGCGGCTGCGCTCGCGCTTTTTATTTGCGCAAGTGCACTGGCTGCGCCAACTAACAACGGCACGACACCCCGAAGTTTGCTCGCTCAAGCCAAAGGTTTACCGGCGGAGTTCGAAGAGCACTTCTTTGATGTGCCCTTGGCGGTTCGGGTGGAACTTGATCAACAATTTCTCGGCGAGGCGATGATTGTATTATCCCGCGATGATCGCGTCACCCTGCTTGAATTCGTCGATGTCGGCGACAGCAATATTCCCGCCAGCGAGCGTGAAATCTGGGCCTCGTATCTACAAAAAGGTGCGGCACTGGGTGCCTGCGAAGGTAGTTGCCCGGAGCAGATGCTGGCAGTGCATTACAACCTTCAGAATTCATTGGTGTCGATCCTCACTGAAAATGCCGAGCGCGACACTGAAACCAAGCGTTACTACGACCAACCCGAAGGCGGCAGCAGTGGCTTGATCCTGCGCAACCAGCTCAACCTGAACGGTGGTCAGGATCAGGACCTGGGCGGGCGTTATGGCCTGGAAGCCAGCAGCAGCCTCGGCAACTGGACCCAGAGCCTGAACATGCAACTGGCCCGTTTGGGCGGCCCCGATGACAAGCTCTATCACGCGGTCCACGAGCTCTACAGCCAGCGTGAGCTGGAAGGCCGCTTTCTGCGCCTGGGTTATTTCACCCCCAACTCCGAAGGCCTGAGCCGTCAGCCGCGTTCGTTCGGTGCCAGCCCTGACACGGCGGTGGGCCTTATGTACGGCAGCTCCGACAGCCTGGCAATCAACAGCCCCAAACCCAGCGTTTATCCGATCTATGTCACCGCCAATCGCCAGGCTTCGGTGGAGATTTTTCGCAATGGCCTGCTGATCAATACCCAGGCGGTCGATGCCGGTTTGCAAACTCTGGATACCCGGGTATTGCCCGGTGGTATCTACGAAGTGGAAGTGCGCTTGATCGAAGACGGTCAAATCACCTCCACCACTCAGGAGCTGGTGTATAAACCGAGTAACTGGCGCAACCACGATGAGCGTTGGCGCTACAACCTGTTTGCCGGGCAGGAAAGCAAGTTGTTGAGCAACTGGGATGAGCAGGCTTACGGCGACATGACCGCCGGCGCCGCTGTCAACTTCCTGCTGCACCCGCGGGTCATTCTCGGGGTTTCGGGTCGCCAGGTTCGGGACACGATGCAATACGGCTCGTCGGTCGACTGGAGCCTGGCCGACAACACCAGCCTGTTCGCCAACGTTTATCAGACCGAAGACCACGGCACCGGTCTCGACCTGCAAGCGATGTACAACTATGGCTCCGGTAGTGTGTTCGCCACCCATAACCGCAGCTGGCTGGACACTACCAATACCTACGAAACCCTGCCCGACGGCACCCGGGTGCGGCAGCGCAATGTGTTTATCGGCCAGACCAGCAACTCGTCGTTATCGGTGAATCACCGCCTGAGCAGCAAAAGCTCGATCAACGGTCGGGTCTCTCACAGCGACGGCAATAGTGAAGGCGTAGGCGTGGATCTGGGCTGGACCCAGCGCACCCAGCTGTTCGGCAGCGATGCCAACTGGCGTTTCTCGGTGTTTGACCGGCCCGGGACCTTCAGCAGTGGTGACCAACGCAACCGCGGCTTCGACCTGACGGTCAGCCTGGCCTTGGGCGGGCCGGGTGAGCAGTGGTCCGCCAGCATCGGTTCGCGCACTTCCCGTGACGGCGGCCGCGACAACAATGCTTCGCTCAGCTACCGCAAAGACCTGCAGGGCCATGTGCTGCAAAGCGTCTCGGCCACCGCGATTACTGATACCTACGGAGTCGGGCTTTCCAGTACGGCGAACTTTCGCACTGAAGCCATCAACGGCGATGCCTTCGTCCAGCGTTCGTCGTTCAACGGCAACTACACCGGCGGGTTGAACCTGGACAGCACCGTCGCCGTGGGTGGCCAGCAAATCGTCATGACCAGCCAGCATCAAGGAAGCGGGGCCGGGATGATCATCGACGTCGAATCCGACCTCGATGAAATCGCCCTGCGCGCCGACGATCTCAGTGGTGGCAGCACAACCCTGCGGCCGGGACGCAACTTCGTCCCGATCACCGCCTACAAGAGCAGTTCGGTGAGCTTCGACTTCGAAGGCAACCACCCGCCAGCGGCGAGTATCCAGCCGGTACGCACCAGCTATCACCTGAACAAGGGCGGTGTGGACTACCGCAAGATCACCATCAGCAAAACCCTGACCGTGCTCGGCCGCTTGATCGACCCCCAGGGCAAACCGCTCAAGGGCCACCACATCATCAACCACGCCAGCCGTGGGGTCAGTGAAGTGGACGGGTTCTTCTCCATGGAAATGAAGGCCGGTGCACCGACCCTGGAAGTGCGTTATGGCAACCAGTTGCTCTGCCAGTTCCGCCTCGACCCAGGCAGCGCGCGCAATGAAAACGATGTGTTGATGATCGGGGATTTGCGTTGTACGCCGGACACGTTGGCGGATGTGACTCATAGAACCGGTGCAGCCGGGTGACGGATATCCGGGACTCAGACGTTTAGTCAGTTCTTGAAACATGTCGTCGCGGCACTGCTGCATTCAATCAAGGAGGTAATAGGAATATGAAACGCCTATTGGCATTGTTTGGCTTTTGTTTATTCACCCAGTCCGTTCATGCGGGACCGAGCATCAATGTCGGGACGGTGTATGACTATCTGGATGGGGACAAAAGTACTTATTTGAAGCGCGTGTTCAATGGTGGCGACAGTACGGCGTTCGTCAAGGTCAATATTCTTGAAATCGTCTATGACGCCGATGGCTCATCGCGGGAAATTCCGCTCAAGGCGCAGGCCGACACCAGCGCCCGTGACGGCTTGATGGCCAGCCCCGCGCGGCTGATCGTGCCGGCCAATGGCATGCAGGGCACGCGGTTGTTGTACATGGGCGAACGGGAGAAGGAACGCTACTTCCGGGTGCGCTTTGTACCCGTAGTGCCGGAAAAAGAAGATGAATTCGCCGTCTCGGCCGAAGAACGCGAAGACTACAAAAAAGGCCTGTCGGCCGGAGTTAACGTGCTGGCCGGTTACGGCACCGTGTTTTTCGTGCGGCCTAAAGAAACGCGCTACGAAAGCGTGATTGATAACGCTGCGAGTCACTATCAGATCCGAAACAACGGCAACACCGTGGTGGTGATCGATGAGTTCAAGGATTGCTCGATCAAGAGCGAGACCGACTGCCAACCGACTACCAAACATCACATTCTGACCGGGCGCACCTTCCAGTTCGAAAAGCAGGCCGGTCGTAAATACCGGTTCACGATGATTGAAGGTGCGAGTACAAAAAAACTGGAGATAAAGGGATAGGTTGTTATCTATTGACCGGCATCGAAGCGTAAGCAACAGGTGATCAGCATGATTAAAATATTAACGACATTCACTTCAATGGCGCTCCTGACGCTGGCCAGTACGTGTGCGTTTGCTATTCGAGAGAGCGAGACTTTTGAGGTGTCGGTGACTATTCCAACCGCGGAGTTTTATGTCTTGCCGTCGGAATCGGACTGGATTCATCGGGAACAACGTCTGCCGTGGAATCTGGTGACCTCTGAATTAAGCCCATTGCGTAAAAATTTCGACGTTAAAAACACTAACGGCGGGATCTCTGCCTGGCTGAATGCCGAGCCGTACCTGAGCAACGGCAGGGACACCGACAATATTCCATTGATCGTCACGTTCAACAAAATACAACTCACCGTCGATGCTGAAGAAGTGATTTCGCAAACCGATGGAAAAATCGGTAAACGCGTGGGCCTGGAAATCGCGGCGGTTAAACCGGATGACGGTTACAAGGCCGGTGAGTACTACGGTACTGTTCATATGATGTTTGAAGCGCTCAGTCCTTGATAAGGGCAACTCTGAAGGTGGCGGTTAGTAGGCGTTAGTATCTTGGTGATTAAGTATGAAAAACGCTATTTCGATAGTGCCTTGGTTGTCTGTGGTTTTTAAAATTATATTGCGGGGGTGGTCGGTAATGAATGTTTCCAAGGTTGTTGTTTTACTACTCGCTATTGGTTTTTTTGCAACCCCGGCCCATGCGATAGTAGAAGATATCACAGCGAAATTCGAGCCGGATCCAACAAACCCGCAGGTTAACAAGTTTAAAAATACGACGGCAATAAGTAGCATCTGTTTGGTGCATATACCCACGCAATGCCAAGCACTGAATCTTTTCAGTCTGCGAAACACGGGGTTCCGTGCTTTCTCCAATTCACCGATCCCGGCGAATCATGCGTTGATGGCGGGGGAGCGGGACCCTCGGCAAGGCGCGATGTTCAAGGTGCCGTCGCAATGGCGCGCTTTTCAAGTGACACACGAAAAGAGCGGAGAAGTCGAGACGGTGGAAATGCGCATTGCGGGTATCGGAAGCCACTGGCGTACTCCTCGGCCCCCGGGCGTCAGTGCCTGGGCTTTGCCGGGAATGTCTTGGGCCGCCCAGTGGCTGCGTCCATCAAGCCCGTGTGTAGCGACTGGTTTTTTCACATCCGATACGGCTAACGCGAATTTTTTCTGGGTCGTGCCTGAGAACGCCGGGGCTTGCGTCGCATTCCCTGGTATTGAACTTTCATGGCTTGAATATCGCACGCTTGAATATGCCTACGAGCTCAGAACGCCCAAACCATTGGGGATGTCCACGGGTCAATACCGTGGCAGCCTTACCTATTCGATGGGACTTGGGGGTGATTTCGATTTTGGCGACCTTATGATTCCCACTGACACTCAAATGACCTTCAACTTCGTCCTGGATGTGCAGCACACTCTCAAGGTTGAAGTCCCGCCGGGTGGCAACAATATCCAGCTGGTTCCACAGGGTGGCTGGCAGGCCTGGCTGAATCAAGGGCGTAAACCGACGCGGCTGTTTCGTGATCAGACTTTCAATATTTCTGCTTCTTCACGGTTCAAGATGAAGATGGAATGCCAATACGACGCGCCGGGAGACACCTGCGGCCTGGAGGACGGGGTCGGCAATCGAGTGCCGCTGCAGGTGTTGGTGACGTTGCCCAGCGGCCTGACTCGCGAAGACGGCAGCCCGGTGATCCGACAGCCGTTACGGATGAGTGGCAGCGGTACGGAACTGTTCAAACCGGGATTTTACGTAGACCGCAAACCTGGCGCTTTGCATTTTGAAATTCAAAGGGACGATGTTGAACAGATGCTGGCCCGTGAGGCGGCGACCTACAAGGGCAATGTCACGGTCGTCTGGGACTCGGATGTGCGGTGAGGGAAGGGCCCCCAATGGTAGCTATGCCCGCCAGACTAAAGATCTACCTCAGGACCAGGCTCTGAGTTATCAGAGCCTCGATAGTTCTACCGGCAGGCACTGGGTATTACTCCCCGGATCCAGGTAAGGCGTAAGAATCGGTGCCATGCCTTTAAGCACCTGCACCGGCAATGCCGAGGTGAACGTGTAGGTTTGCGCCGAGGCACCGGGAACGAACGCGGTCAGCGTACCGAAGTGATGGTCGCCGATGTAGAACACGAAGGTCGCGGTGCGGTTGATCGATTTGGAGCTGAGAATCCGCCCGCCGGAACCGACGGCTTCGATGCGGTTGTCACCGGTACCGGTCTTGCCGCCCATGGCCAACGGGGTGCCGTCAGGCAGTTTGAAACTGCCGGCGAGCCGCTTGGCCGTACCGGCATCCACCACTTGCGACAAGGCTTCGCGCATCGCTGTCGCCACCTCGGAAGGCATCACTCGTTTGCCTTTGTCCGGGTCATTGATCAGCCTGGTTTCATAGGGTGTATTGGCGGCGAAGTGCAGGCTGTCGATGCGCAGGGTCGGCATGCGCACACCGTCGTTGAGGATGGTGCCGATCAGTTCTGCCAGCGCGGCGGGGCGATCGCCGGAGCTGCCGATGGCAGTGGCCAGCGATGGCACCAGGTGGTCGAACGGATAGCCGACTTTCTGCCAGCGCTGGTGAATGTCGAGGAAGGCTTCGATCTCCAGCATGGTGCGGATCCGGCTGTCGCGAGCGCTCTTGTGTCGGCTCTTGAACAGCCAGCTATAGACTTCCTGACGTTCGAATTTGCTGGCTTTCACTATTTCGCTGAACTTGGCGTCGGGGTTGTTCAGCAAGTAGCCTATCAGCCACAAGTCCAGTGGGTGAACCTTGGCAATGAAGCCCTGATCCGGCAGGTCATAGGAACCGGGGCCGTAGCTAAGATAGAGTTTTTCCAGGCGCTCGTCGGTGAGTTTTTCGGTGGCTTTGGTGGGTTTGGCGGTTTTGTCGATTTTGGCGGTTTTCAGGTGCGAGCGCACGAAGCTGTTGAAGTTCTCCTGACTGGCCTCCGGAAACAGGTAGCGGTGCACCGCCGCGAGACGGATGGCAGTCGGGCGCATGCCGTCGAGGAAGGTCTCGAGGCGGGCCTGGGTGTCCTTCTTCTGGTATTTCTTCCAGAAGCGCAGCAGGAACGAAGTGCCCTCGTGGTCGGCGAATTGGGCCAGATACTCCTGGCGCCGTGGGTCCTTGTCATCCTTGAGCAATAGGGCGCTGCTATTGGGTCCCGAGTAAGTGCTGTAGCGCACCAGATCACGCATCAACCTAATGAACGGCAGGTTGATCGATTCGCGTATGGCATCGCGCAAGGTCGGCATGCGGCCGTTGTCTTCCTTGCGAAAGTTGTTGAACGTGTGCAGCCCGCCACCGGTAAAAAAGGCTTCGCCGGGGCTCGCCGAATATTTGCGATCGAGGGCCGCGCTGAGCATTTTCGGCAGGCTGCGGTCGGTGTTCTGGATCAGGTAGTCGACCGCCCAACGGGTGATTCGATCTGGATCGGCGACCTCGGTTGTTTTCAACTCTGTTGGGGTTTGTGTCCCATAGCGCTCGTGCAGTTCGGCGATGATTTGCAGGTACGTCGTCAGCACCCGCAGTTTGGCGGTGGAGCCCAGCTCCAGCTTGCTGCCTTCGTTGATGTCGAACGGCTGATCGGTGCTATCTGTCTGTACCCGGACCCGTGAACCGTCGGGGGTCAGCTCGAACAGCGTGAAGCTGTAGCGCACCTGTGTGGTGCTGGTGGGGGTCAACAAACGTTCACCCATCAGGCCGATTTCGGTGGCGAACGCCGGGTCGGCCAAATGCTTGAGGTACTCGGTGGCCCTGGTTTGCAACTCGCCTTGCAAGGTGCTGGTGGCCGACAGGTCGAGGCGGTCGAGGTCATACAGCGGACGGTTGAGCAGGGCTCCCAAGCGGCTACGGGCAACGCTGATGCCTTTGTTGGTTTCGATTGGCTGGATGGTCGGTTGCTGCTGCCAGTCACGGTAAACCACCTTGCTAGCCAAGGCGGCGGCCGACAACGGTGCATCGATCACGCCGCTTTGCGCGAGCAGGCGGATATGGCTGTCGGTGAGGTCTGCCAATTCAATGCGACCCTTGGACAGATAATGCGAAGGCCGCCGCTGGGCGATCATCAGCGACAACACCTGACGCAAGGCCAGACCTTTTTTCGCCAGACTCTGCGGATCGCTGGCGTCGCTCGCCAGGTTCTGGTTGACCTGATTGAAATCCGCGCCATACCAGACCCGCAAGCCCTCGGCCATGCCATGCACTTCACCATGGCCGGGCACCGCTGACAGCGGCACGCTATTGAGGTAGTCGCGGACGATATTCTTCCGGGCCTCCAGGGTTTGCGGGCCATCCTGATAAGCGCGCACGCTGGCGGAAATCATCTGACGGATTTTCTCGCCGCCGGAAATCGTCAGGCCATCGGGTGAATGGCGATATTTTTCAAGCTGGGTGGCCAGGGTGCTGCCGCCCGCCGTCTGACCGGGCACGCTAAGGATTTTCGCCACTTGCGACCACACCGCCTTGCCAAAACGCGGCCAGTCCACCGCCGGGTTGGCCAAAGGTTGTTTTGGATCGAGCAGTTCGCGGTTTTCGATAAACAACAGGCTATGCACCACCAGCGGAGGAATCGCTGCAAAGCTTGAATAGAGCTGCTGCGGATATTTGTATTGGTACAGCGGCGCGGCGCGGCAATCGGTGATCGACAACCCGGCCTGGATTTTCTCCGCATAGGGCACGAAGAAGCCTTTTTCGCTGTAATCGAGCAAGTCTGGGGAAAAGCGGGTTTGTGACTGTATCAGGTAGTCGCGCTTGAGCAGGCGCGGCAGGAATTCACCCAGAGAGCTGTAGCCCAGGCGTTTGTCGAACGGGCCGGCACCCGGATAGTAAATCGAATCGCTGGGGCCCGGCTGCATGGAATAGCTCAGCGACGCTGCGAATTTGCTGAACTCACGCGCCTGCAATTTCGAGGTGCGCATTTCCTTGGTAGCGGCAAACCCCAGAGCAATCAAGGTAATCAGCAGTAATAACCAGAACAGCCGCCACCAGGGTCGGCTACGGCGAGGTTTTTTTGGTAAAGGCGCTTCATCCACACTGTCCGTTGGCACCACAGCTTCACTCGAATCGGATTGCCACAAAGCGCCCATAGTCGACTGATCCATTCACGCAGATTGAGAGGACTTGTCTGAAGCTTAGACGGTGCTTGGAATCGGTGAAAAATTTGTGAAGGATGAGTTTCGTTGGCCGGGCACTTTCCCTGTGGCGAGCGAGCTTGCTCGCGCTGGACTGCGCAGCAGTCCCAAAACCTGCGACCGCGTTTTGTCAGGTAGACCTCGTTGGCTGAATTGCGGCTGCTGCGCACCCGAGCGGGAGCAAGCTCCCTCGCCACAGTAATTCCCCACCGTTTCTGAAATATTCACACAACAGTCCGAACGTCAGCTCGAGCTTTGGGCTGCTAGCGTCAATTTACGAACCTCTCCACTTCAAGGAAGCAACGGATTGCCTTCTCGACCAAACTCACACCGCCTGCGCCTAGGCAGGTACTCAGAACAAGGCCGGGCTTACCTGATCACCATCGTCGTTCACAACCGCCGGCCTCTGTTTGCTGATTGGCGACTGGGGCGCCTGCTGGTCGCTGAACTCAAACATGCGCATGAACAGGGGTGGGTCAACTCAATGGCTTGGGTGGTCATGCCGGATCACCTGCATTGGCTGTTTCAGCTGAGGGAAGGGACTTTGGCGCAGGTTATGCAGCTCACCAAATCTCGTAGCACCCTCAGCATTAACAGAGCTCTGAGTAGCAAAGGTGCCTTCTGGCAAAGCGGTTATCACGACAGTGCCGTCCGCGATGGTGAAGATCTATGCCATCTAGCTCGCTACATCGTTGCTAACCCGATACGAGCGGGCTTGGTCAAACGCTGTGGTGACTATCCGCTTTGGGATGCCTGCTGGCTTTGATCCTCGCCTCAGGGTTCACACTGCCCTGTGGCGAGGGAGCTTGCTCGCGCTGGACTGCGCAGCAGTCCCAAAACCTGCCACCGGGTTTTGTCAGGTAGACCTCGTCGGCTGAATTGCGGCTGCTGCGCACCCGAGCGGGAGCAAGCTCCCTCGCCACAGGGGATTGGTGCTCGGCTTTAGTAGTCGTGCGCCTGAAAGTGTCAGAGTAGAGCCATCGCTCAGGTAATACAGCACAGTTAGGGGCATGACGATGCACCATTGCTGTGCAATACTCGGCACCGCTTTTCAGGCGCGATGACACACAAAACCCAGGTAATGCCCCTCCGTCAGAGGCGCTTTCACCGCGAGTTCTCGCTGAATCCAGTCGTTTATATAGTGAAAAACCCTGTCCTGAGCTTTTTATACTGCACGCCCCGCTGATCTTGCTGGATTTGTCCTACAAGAAGGGCCCGCCCATAAGGTGGACCCGGTATGAGGAGGTACAGACTATCCGTCGGTACTTCGAACGCTCGGTGGTTCATATCCAATAACAAGACGAGGTTGTATCCCTATGCCAGTTGGCAACCACTTGCCCCACGGCGAGACCGCTCAGGGCGGTCCGCTGAAACGTGAACTCGGCGAACGGCATATTCGCTTGATGGCGCTCGGCGCCTGTATCGGTGTCGGTCTGTTCCTCGGCTCGGCCAAGGCCATCGAAATGGCCGGCCCGGCGATCATGCTGTCCTACATCATCGGCGGCCTGGCGATTCTGGTGATCATGCGCGCCCTCGGCGAGATGGCTGTGCATAACCCGGTGGCCGGCTCCTTCAGCCGTTACGCTCAAGACTACCTTGGCCCATTGGCGGGCTTCCTCACTGGCTGGAATTACTGGTTCCTGTGGCTGGTGACCTGCGTCGCGGAAATCACCGCGGTGGCGGTGTATATGGGCGTCTGGTTCCCCGAGGTGCCACGCTGGATCTGGGCACTCGCCGCGTTGGTCAGCATGGGCTCGATCAACCTGATCGCGGTCAAGGCGTTCGGTGAGTTCGAGTTCTGGTTCGCCTTGATCAAGATCGTCACCATCATCGCGATGGTCGTCGGCGGCATCGGTGTGATTGCTTTCGGCTTCGGCAACGACGGTGTTGCGCTGGGGATTTCCAACCTGTGGAGCCACGGCGGTTTCATGCCGAACGGTATCCAGGGCGTGTTGATGTCCCTGCAAATGGTGATGTTCGCGTACCTGGGCGTCGAGATGATCGGCCTGACTGCCGGTGAAGCGAAGAACCCGCAGAAGACCATTCCGAATGCAATCGGCTCGGTGTTCTGGCGCATCCTGCTGTTCTACGTCGGCGCGCTGTTCGTGATCCTGTCGATCTACCCGTGGAATGAAATCGGCACCCAAGGCAGTCCGTTCGTGATGACCTTCGAGCGTCTGGGCATCAAGACCGCTGCCGGCATCATCAACTTCGTGGTGATCACCGCGGCGCTGTCGTCCTGCAACGGCGGCATCTTCAGCACCGGTCGCATGCTCTACAGCCTGGCGCAGAACGGCCAGGCCCCGGCGGGTTTTGCCAAGACCTCGAGCAATGGTGTGCCGCGTCGCGCCTTGCTGCTGTCGATCGGTGCTTTGCTGTTGGGCGTGTTGCTCAACTATCTGGTGCCGGAAAAAGTCTTCGTCTGGGTTACGGCCATCGCCACCTTCGGCGCGATCTGGACCTGGGTGATGATCCTGCTGGCACAGCTCAAGTTCCGCAAAGGCCTGAGCCCGGCTGAACGTGCGGGGCTCAAGTACCGTATGTGGCTGTACCCGGTGAGCTCGTACCTGGCGCTGGCATTCCTGGTGTTGGTCGTGGGCCTGATGGCTTACTTCCCGGACACTCGTGTCGCGCTGTATGTCGGCCCCGCATTCCTGGTGCTGCTGACGGTGGTGTTTTATGTGTTCAAGCTGCAACCGAGCCATGCACCTCTGGGTGCGGTACGTTCGGCTTCGTAGTTTGTAGCGCTGGAAAAGCAAAAGCCCCGGTCGGATGATCGGGGCTTTTTGATTGTGCGGGGAATTCCTTGGCGACGAACTCCACTGTGGCGAGCGAGCTTGCTCGCGCTGGGGTGCGAAGCAGCCCTAAAACCTGTAAACGCGCTGTATCAGACACACTGCGTTCACCGACTTTTACGACTGCTGCGCAGCCGAGCGCGAGCAAGCTCGCTCGCCACAATGGTGGCTGACCTTAAATCTTGTGCTATTCAAACCGCCGCCACCTGCACCGGCCTGTTCAAACGCTTGTGCAAATCCAGCCACGCCGCCAGCACCGCCATCAATCCCACCCCGAGCACGGCGCTGAATATCTGCATCGCCAAAGCATCCCCGGCCAACGAGTTGAGCATGTCCGCCAGCGGTGCGAGCAGTACGCCGAAACAGAACACCTCCAGCGAGTAACGACCCATGCGACAGCTTTGCTGCGCCAACCAGTTTTGCGTCCAGCCGCTGCTCGGCAGCAGTTTTGCGGTGACGTAGGCGAGGGCGAGGAAGTGCAGCAGGCGCGTTGGCGAGAGGTTGGTCTTGCTGATCGGGTAGAGCCATTCGCCGAGCATTTTTGGCATGAGGGCGTCATGCACCGCCGGCCATTTCCACGAAAAGGCGATCAACCCGCTGATCAGCAAATAGATCGCCGCTGCGACAAACAGCGGCTGACGCGGCAAGGGACGGGTCTGCGCTGCGCGTTGCCCATGAATCGCCGCGGCACCGCCGAGGATAAACAGCAGTTGCCAGGCCATCGGATTGAAAAACCACACACCACCGTCCGTAGCTGCCAGGTTCCATTGAAGCCACGGTGCCAGCAGATACAGCGTCACCGACAGCCCCACTACGTACTTGGCCTTGCGCAACAGCATTGGCAAAACCAGCGGCAAACCCAGTAACAACAGAATGTACAGCGGCAACGGATCCATCAGGTTGGGCTTGAAGCGCAACAACAATTCATCGACCAAGGCCTGCTGCGGATTGCTCAGGAAATACTGAAGACCCATCTCTTGCACCAGGTCGCGGGTTTCCACATGGCTGTTGGCGAAAAACACGATGCCCATCAGCAGCGCCAACAGAAAGATATGCACCACATACAGCACCCAGGCGCGGCGCAGGATCTTCACGCCGGCAATCAGGTAACCGTCGCGCCGGGCGATCTTGCCGTAGGCCAGCACCGCCGCGTACCCGGCCAGAAACACGAAGATCTCTGCTGCATCGCTGAAACCGAAATTGCGCACGGTGAAATGGGCCAGCGGATTTTGTGGCACGTGATCCCAGAAAATGAAGATCAGCGCCAGGCCGCGAAAGAAATCGATGCGAGGGTCGCGTCCGTTAAGCATGACAGCGGGCTCTTGAGCGAGTGTTCAATTGAGTGGCGGGCGTAGGGTTGCGCCTCGAAGATCGACGGCGCGAAGGGTGGCGGGATTTTTCGGTAATTGCAAAAGCCGGGTATTACTGGATGTCTCCGTGCAGGAAGCGAACGGCGTTTTTTCCCACTGGTCTATTCTCAGCGCTGAAAGTAGACAAGTAGGCGAAGGGTGCCAAGCTTCGTATACGACCCGCCCCGGTCTGACAGCTGCAGTATTCGCAAAGAACGGTGCGTCAGTTATGCCTTCTTCGAACAGGAAGATGAGGTTCGGAGTGTCATGGATTGATGACGGTATTCAATTGAATTGCTGCCAGCAGACAGATCGGAAGTAAACGTCATGGATATGAAGCCAGCGTTTCACGGTTTTTCCAGATTCGTATCAGTCGGTTTTCTTAATACGTTGATCCACTGGTCAACGTTTTCAGTTCTGCACGCCATTTTGGGCTTCAGCCAGGCGCTGAGTAATCTCGCGGCGTTCTGTCTGGCTGTTTCCTTTTCTTTTTATGCCAATGCGCATTACACCTTCAAAGCCAGGGCAACGGGCTCGCGTTATCTGCTGTTTGTCGGGTTCATGGGTTTATTCAGCCTTGGCGTGGGTTACGCGGCGGACCGATTACGACTGCCTGGGCTGATCACCTTGATTGTCTTCTCGGCCATCAGTCTGGTCTGTGGTTTTTTTTACTCCAAATGCTTCATTTTTCGGGAGCGTGAGACGTGAAAGTTTCGCTGATCGTTCCGGTGTTCAATGAGGAACAGGCGATTAACCTGTTTTATCAGTCTATCCGCCGGGAATTGTCGCTTACTGAGTACGAGGTCGAGATCGTTTTCGTCAACGACGGTAGTACGGACCAGACCGCTGAGCAGGCCAAAGCTCTCGCGTTGGCCGACGACAATGTGCTGGTGATCAATTTCTCGCGCAATTTCGGCAAGGAGCCGGCGTTGTTTGCCGGGATCGAGTACGCCAGCGGTGACGCGGTGATTCCGATGGATGTCGATCTGCAGGATCCGATCAGCGTGATTCCGCTGTTGATCCGGGAGTGGCAGAACGGTGCTGATGTAGTGCTCGCCAAACGCCGTGACCGCACCGCCGACAGCTATCTGAAACGGCATGCCGCAGCGATGTTCTACCACCTGATAAACCGGATCGCCTATACCCGGATCGAAGAGAACGTCGGTGATTTCCGGCTGATGGACCGCAAGGTCGTGAATGTGATCCGGGCGCTGCCAGAGCATCAGTTATTCATGAAGGGCGTCCTCTCGTGGGCAGGTTTCACTACCGTGGTCGTCGAATACGAACGGGCCCCGCGAGTGGCGGGAACCAGCAAGTTCAACGGTTGGAGGCTGTGGAACCTGGCACTGGAAGGTATTACTTCTTTTAGTACTGTGCCGTTGCGGTTGTGGACCTATATAGGCAGTGGAATTTCCTTGTTTGCGATTTTTTACGCCGTTTATATGGTGTTGGATAAAATTTTCTTTGGTAACAGTGTGCCGGGCTACCCGTCGTTGATGACCGCCATTCTGTTTCTGGGCGGTGTGCAGCTTATTGGTATCGGCATACTCGGTGAGTATGTCGGCAGAATTTATATTGAAGCGAAGCATCGGCCCAGGTACGTGGTGAAAGATGTCATCGGCGGCAAAAACAGACTCGGGCTATAAAAAACCATGAACCTTTATTCCGTCGATCGAACACACCATCGGCAGCTGTTCGTCGACGGACTTGGCCTGGTCGCTATAGTCACCCTCGCGTTGATTGTGCGCTTTCACGGTATTAGCGTGCCGGTCATCTGGTACGACGAAGCGTACAGCCTGCTGCTGAGCGAAAAGTCTCCCAGGCTGATCTGGTTCAGCACTGCACGGGACGTTCACCCACCGCTCTACTATGTCCTGCTGCATTACTGGATGACGCTGTTTGGAAACAGCGTCTTGTCTGTACGAGGCCTGAGTGCGCTGGCCGATGTGGGGACATTGTTGTTCTGCATGAAGCTGATGAGTCTGCTTGGAACCCGCAGAGCAACCTGGATCGCTGCCTTGCTGCTGGCGTTGCTGCCGATCTCGGTTCGCTACAGCCAGGAAGTTCGAATGTACACGATGGTCGGTTTTTGGCTCATGGGCGCAACCGTGGCGTTTGTGTCTTGGGTCAAAACACCGCAACACCTACGTTATCCGGTTATTTACGTGCTGCTGATGACGTCTGCGTTTTATACGCATTACTTCGCGGCTCTCTGCGCATTGGTTCATTGGCTTTACTGGGGGTGGCTGCAAATCGCTGGTCGTGGCACGGCACTACCCGTCCGGGCATGGGTACTGGCCAATGGCGCAATTGTCTTGCTCTTTTTACCGTGGCTGCCCCATTTCATTGATCAACTGATACATATAGGCGGGCTCGGCTGGATACCGCCTGTCACCTGGCAGACAGTGTCGGGCGCTGTAGCGCAATTCACCGTGATGAAGGGTGCTGCGGATGGCTTGGTGTTGTGGGCAATAGTCCCGTCAGCATTGGTCGTTATGGCGGCCACAACAGTGATCCTGAAGGATCGCAACGATCGAAGGTTCAGTCTGTTGCTGGTCGGTTATTTTTTTGTGCCGGTACTGATTGTCTTTCTGGTGTCCTTGGTCGTTCCAATGTTTGTCGCCAGATACCTGGTGTTTGCGGCCGTCGGATTGCCCCTTATCGCAGCGGTTGCTCTGGATGCGTTGGCCGAACGGCGAGCAATCATTGCGTTTATTGCCATGGCTGTTCTTGTCATGGGGGAAATACAGGGCCTGCTGATTGTCTATGAGCAAAAGGATGAGCTGAACGCGACATCCATTCGCAAAGTGGCCAGGATGGACACCGTGGCGGCCGGTATCAACCAGCTGGCTCGTCCGGATGACGAGATCGTGGTCGACGGTTTGTACTGGTACTTACCGTTCATGTACTACAACACTACGGGCATCCAGCCGCGGCTGTACGTTTCCAGATCGCGCTCCGGTGAATCCCGAGGACCTTACAATTACGGTGGGTGGGTGATCATCCCGCAACGTCTGGACTGGATTTTTTTCAATGATGTTTCAGCGTTGAAACTGAATGCCAGCCGAGTCTGGTGGGTGACGGGCAAACCCCAGCCCGAGGATGTCGTGAGATTTCCAGTGGAGTGGAAACAGACAATGACGATCACGGGCGGGGAGCTCGAAGCCCGTCTGTTTATCCTTCGCGGGCGCTGACGTGACTGTGGCGAGGGAGCTTGCTCCCGCTGGGGCGCGTAGCGGCCCTGAAACCTGCAAACCCGGTACTGTCAGACACACCGCATGCACCGATTTTACGACTGCTTCGCAGCCGAACGGGAGCAAGCTCCCTCGCCACAGGTTTGCTCTCAACCTGGGGGAGCGGGGGAGCACTGCCTGGTCAAGCATTCGCTTTCGACTGCCGAATCGGCAACTTGACCCGAAACGTTGTGCCCACACCGACCTCACTGAGCACTGAAATATCCCCGCGGTGCTTTTTCACGATGCCGTAGGACAATGACAGGCCGAGTCCGGTGCCTTGCCCGACGGGTTTGGTGGTGAAGAACGGATCGAAGATTTTCTGCAAACTCTGCGGTGCAATGCCCGAGCCCGTATCGGCCACTTCCACCCAGACGTTTTCCCCTTCAATACCATTGCGGATGGTGATCGTGCCGCGTTCTGGTCCCATGGCCTGGGCGGCATTGACGATCAGGTTCATGAACACCTGATTGATTTGCGAGGGCAGGCATTCGACCTCGGGCACCAGCGCGTACTCCTTGATGACGTTGGCTTTGTACTTGAGCTCATTGGCCACGATGTTCAGGGTCGATTCGATGCCCTGTTGCAGATTGGCCCACTGCCACTCCTGGTTGGAATCCACTCGGGAGAAGTCCTTCAAGTCCTTGACGATCTGTCCGACGCGGCCGATGCCTTCTTTGGATTCCTTGATCAAGAGCGGGATATCTTCCTTGAGAAAGTCCAGTTCGATCCGCTCTCGAATACATTTCAGGCGTTCAAGGAGCTCGCTCGAGCCGATGGCCTCTTCGGCATCCTGATAGGCGTCGAGCATTTCCTGCAGGTTGCTGAAGTAGCCGGCGAGGGTGCCGAGGTTCGACGAGATAAAGCCGGTGGGGTTGTTGATTTCATGGGCGACGCCGGCGGCCAATTGGCCCAGGGAGGCCAGTTTTTCCGATTGCATCAGCTGGTTTTCCAACAGTTTGCGTTCGTCGGTTTCCCGTTGCAGGGCCATGCTGGCCTGTTTGAACTCCTGGGTCCATTGCTCGACCATCTGTTCCAGATGGCTCATCTGTATCTGCGCTCGCTCGGTCATGTCCCACTTGGTGGTGAGGGTATTGGCCATCTGCAGAACTTCGATATTGTCGAAGGGCTTTTTCAGGATCAACAGTCGGTCGTGGGCCTGCAAACGGTCGAGCAGTTCTTCCCAGGAATAGTCGGAATAGGCGGTGCAAACCACCACTTGCAGGCGCGGATCCTTTTCCCACAGATGCTCGATGGTTTGTGCGCCATCCCACCCCTCGGGCATGCGCATGTCGACGAAGGCCAGCGCGTAAGGTCGATGGTTCTCCAGGGCTTCACCGAGTGTGCTCAGCCCTTCCTGCCCCCCATAGGCCGAATCCAGTTCGAACGCTGTGTTCGTGCGCTTGACCTCGCTGCCGAACAACGCCGACTCCATCAGGTCCAGGTCGGCGTTTTGTTGCACCTGAGGGGTCAGGATCTTGCGAAAGTCGTCATGAATCGAGGGTGTGTCATCGATCAGCAGAATACGCCGGTTCGACAGGTTGTTCATGCTTGACCTCTGCGCTTATCAAGGGGATTTGCAAGGTGAACAGCGCACCCTTGCCCGGCCCATCACTATAGGCTGCGAGATGGCCGTTCATCTCGATGGCGGCCAGGGCGCAGCTGTGCAGGCCGAAGCCGTGACCCTCCTTGCGGGTGGTGAAACCGTGGGCAAAGATTCGCGTTATGTTTTCGGGCGCGATGCCTTCACCTTCATCCTTGACGCTTACCTGCAAGGTCGCGTTGTCGATGACTTTCACCCCCAGGGTCATTTGCCGAGGTCGATCGCTGAGGTCGGACATCGCGTACTTGGCGTTGCTGATCAGGTTGATCAGAATCAACAGCAGCCGGTGTTTATCGCCCATCACGCGCGGCACATCGCTGTACTCCTTGACCACCGTCACATGGTGCCGGGTCAGGGCGCCGGAGTTCATGCGCAGGGCGTCCTCGAGCAGGTCGCTGACATGCAGTGGTTCCACCAGACTGGAGGCCCCCGCGTAGGACTGTTGGGTGGCGACGATGTCCTTGATGTGATCGACGCTTTTGCTCAACTGGGCCAATTCCTCGGTGATGCTTTGTTGCTCGATGGCAATGGCGTCGACCAATTGGTTGAGATAACCCGGCAGCAGCTTGCCTTTTTCGTCACGGGTGATGAATTCGCCGAGGTCGTGGGGGTGTTCGTTGATCAATTGCATGGCTTTGCCCAAGCCGAGCGCCTTGCTGGTGCGCAGTTTGCGGGTGACCAGGTCCGCGGAGATATTCACGCTGTTGAGCACATTGCCGACGTTATGCAGCACGTTGGTCGCGATCTCGGCCATCCCGGCCTGACGCGCGGTATCCAGCAATTCGCTCTGGGTGTCTTTCAGTTCACGGGTGCGATCTTCTACCCGTTGTTCGAGGCCCTCATTGGCGGCTTGCAACTCCTTGTTGACGCGGTTGATCACCGCGAAGCTGCGCAGCAGCCGGATCGCCAGGTACACCAGCAAGACCATCAGCAGGGACGAGAACACCAGCACATAGAAGTCGTATTTCTGGTTGGCGAGATGGTCCTGTTGCTGCTCTGCATTGAGCTGGTTGGTGATGTCATCCAGGCGCTCAGCCACCGGGACTGCGGCGATTTTATCCAGCAAGGCATTGACTACCGGCTGTTCGCGCAGGATCAGGGCAATGTGATTGTTGAGGATTTCTATCGGGGCATGAAATTCGATCGGTAAACGCTCCTTGTTCACCGCGAGTTTGTTCATGCCGAGCAGGATGTCGGCGGCCCTTTCATCGGAGGTGACCAGAGCGAACTCAAGGCCGCTGAGCACCAGGTCGTAGGTGTCGATCGCGACGTTTTGCAGCATGGGGTTGTCGGTGTCCTCAAGACGGGCGAGCAGGCTTTGAATATCGTCTTCGGCGGTCGGCAGAAACGCCAGGGAGTTACGCAATATCGCGTTGTGGGATTTGAACTGCTCCACCAACCGGGTCTTTTCCTTGATCGCATTCAGATAAGCATCATGAACGACCTGCCATTGCGCCGAGCCTTTGCGGCCATTGCTGGACTCTATCTTCTCGAACCTGGCCCAACGGCCGGTCATTTCGGTCAGTGGCGAAACCAGTGGATCGTAGTTGTGGTTGATAGCGATCCTGGCCTTCAGAATTTCGGATTCCCACTGTGCGTCCAGTTGTTTTATCTGACGGATCAAGTCTCGTGATTCGATATAGGCCGAAGCGTCATTGGTGCTGGACAGGAGGTACAGGAACAGCAGAATCGAGGCGAGTAGCAAGGTCATGCCGGTAAGCAATACCTGGCTGAGACGGCGGGACATGTTCATAAGGGTTTACCTCCCCATTCACCGGTCAGTGTTTTGAGGTATTTGATGATCAAGGTCTTGTCCTTATCGGAAGGGACGCGCCCGAGCTGATATTTGAACATCACATCGACCGCATCCTCGAGGGTGCTGGCCGAAGCATCATGAAAGTACGGTGCGGTCACCGCGACATTGCGCAGGCTGGGAACCTTGAACACATTGCGGTCCTCTTCATCCTTGGTGATCAGATAGCGTCCCAGATCGGACTCGGTCGGGTTACCCCGGGCCTGGAAGTAATCACCCATCACACCGAACTTCTGGAACATGTTGCCGCCGATGTTCACCCCCTGATGGCAGGCAATGCAGCCGTAGTCCTTGAAACGCTGGTAACCGTACTTTTCATCCCGCGTCAGGATGTGGGTATTGCCCCGCAGGTATTGGTCGAAACGTGAATTGCCGCTCAACAGGGTGCGTTCAAAGGTCGCCAGAGCGTTCTGCACGTTGGCGGCCGTTACGCCGTCCGGGTAAGCCGTGGTGAAGGCCGAGTGGTAGGTCGGGTCGGCGGAAAGGGTCTGAACCACATGTTCCCAACTGCTGGCCATTTCGCTGGGGCTTTGCACGACGGCGTGGACCTGTGCTTCCAGGGTATCGGCCCGACCGTCCCAGAACTGTCTGAAATTCAGGCTGGCGTTCAACACGCTGGGGGTGTTGACCGCCAGTGATTTGCCGTCGAATCCAAGGGAAAACGGCTTGTTATCGGCGCCGCCTTTTTCCAGTTGATGACAGCTGGCACAAGACAGGCTGTTATTGACCGATAAACGTGTTTCGTTGAACAGTTGACGGCCCAACTCTATGCGCCGGGGATCCTGCCGAGGGGCCGGCGGCAGCGGTTTGAGTGGTTCATCGAGTGGGTGGGCGCTCGCTGTCAGGCAAATTCCGAATAACAGGGCGCAGATCAGCTTGGGGCGAGATGGCGACATCTTATAATTCCTTGGCCGGGTGCCTGAGTGTCGTTGGGTCGAAGCGCTGATCTAATCGTCCGGTGGCGCCTGCAGCCCCACGGTCTTCAGCAATTGAGCAAAAGCCAGAGGTTCTACCGCTTTGCTGAAGTAGTAACCCTGACCCTCCTCGCAGTGATTGGCCTTGAGGAAGTCCAGTTGCTCGAGGGTTTCCACGCCTTCGGCGATGATATTCAGGTTGAGGCTTTTCCCCAGACTGATGATGGCGCTGACCAGTGCTGCGTCATTGCTGTCGTTGCTCAGGCCGCGAACGAAGGACTGGTCGATTTTCAGCACATCGATGGGAAACCGGCGCAGGTAACTCAAACTGGAGTAACCAGTGCCGAAATCATCGATGGCCAGCCGGACCCCCAGCGCCTTGATGGCCCGCAGCGTAGTCACCGTGGCCTCGACGTTTTGCATCAGCACGCTTTCGGTGATCTCAAGTTCGAGCAACGCCGGATCGAGACCGGTTTCTTTCAGAATCTGCACAATGCCATCGACAAAACCGCGCTGACGAAAATCGATCGCGGAAATGTTCACCGACATACTGATTGGCGGCAGCCCGGCCGCCTGCCAGGCGCAGGTTTGACGGCAGGCCTCGGCCAATACCCATTTGCTCAGCGGGACGATCAGACCGCTGTCTTCGGCAACGCCGATGAAGTCCGACGGGTAGACCCAGCCAAACCCCGGTTTCAACCAGCGAACCAACGCCTCGGCACCGACCACTTTGCCGGACTTGAGATCGAGCTTGGGCTGGTAATGCAGGACGAATTCCTTGCGGTCCAGGGCGAGACGGATACCGGACTCGATGCTTTGTTGTTCACGGGCGCGCAGATTCATGTCGTCGATGAAGAAGCCGTAATCATTTGGCGCGCTCTCCTTGACGTTGCGCATGGCGGTTTCGGCTTTCTTGATCAGCACCAGGGCATCGAAGCCATCGTCGGGAAAAATGCTGATGCCCAGGCTTGCGGTCACGGTCAGGTCATGAGCGGCGACGTGCTGCGGGGTGCTCACCGCGGCCAGGAGTTTTTCGGCAATGCCTTTGGTTTGCTGAGGGTGCTGGATATCGGCGAGGAGCACCACGAACTCGTCGGAACCGTAGCGAAACACCGAATCGGATGCACGCACGGTGGCCACCAGGCTCTGCCCGACCCGCTTGAGCATTTCATCGCCAACCGGATGGCCCAGGGCGTTATTGATCCGTTTGAAGCGGTCCAGGCCGAGAAACATCACCGCCAGTTGCTTGCCATGGCGCCTGGAAAGCGCCAGGGACTGGGTCAGCCGGTCACCGAGCAGCGTGCTGTTGGGCAGTTCGGTGAGCACATCGAACTGCAGCAGATGGGAGACTTTGAGCAGCTCATGGACGCGATCCTCGATGGTTCGCTCCAGGCTGATCATTTTTAATGTGGCATCCTGAGCCATCTGCCATTTCCAGGTCAGCGCACTGGCCATCTGGCGTATTTCCAGGCTGTCGAAGGGCTTTTTCAGCACCAGCAGCTGGTCACCGAACTCCAGGCGTTCGGCCATTGCCTCCCAGGAATAATCGGAATACGCCGTGCACAGCGCAATTTGCAGATGCGGGTCGACTTTCCATAGCCGCTCGATGGTTTCCAGCCCATCCCAGCCAGGCGGCATACGCATATCGGTGAACGCCATGGCATAAGGCCGGCCCTCGGCCAGGGCGCGTTCGACCAGCGCCAGCGCTTCCTGGCCTTGATAGGCCGAATCGAGGTCGAAGGACGGTCGCGCAGGCTGCGCAGCGCCAAACAGTGCCTCTTCGCAACAGGCTAGAGATGACTCATCCGCAGGTTCGGGACTGAGGATCTTGCGAAAGTCCAGATGGATCGAAGGCGTGTCGTCAATGATCAGGATGCGCCGGTTGGTAACCTCCAGGGATGGTTTCATCGTGTGGCCTCCGGTGGACGCGGCAACGCCTGGCCCACAGGGCTCGCGGTATCGGCAAGCGGCGCCGGTACGATGCTCCCGGCCATCAGTAGCTCGGCAGCCTGCAGGCTGCTGACCGCTTTGCTGAAAAAGTAGCCCTGAGCATTCATTGGCGAGCCTGTGGACATCAGTGAGGACCGCTGCTCCTGGGTTTCCACGCCTTCGGCAATGATGCCGATGCCGACATCGCGGGCGAAATTGATGATCGCGCGCAGCGTCGTGGCGCTGGCCGGATCCCGGGACGCACTGTCGATGAAGGCCTGAGCGATCTTCAGATGGTTGACCTGATAGGTCTTGAGGTAATCGAACGACGAGTAGTCGGTGCCGAAATCGTCGATGGCGATCTTCACCCCGAGTTCGCGCAAGCGCGGCAGTATGTCGTTATGGGTCCATTTGGTCTGGGCCAGGGTCGCTTCGGTGACGTCGAAGCGCAGATCCCACGGGCAGAGGTTCCAGCGGGCGGTGGTGCGCAGCACGTCATAGATCAAATCCGGGCCGCTCTTGAGCTGGGCCAGGGAAAGCTTGATCGCAATCAGCGGTGTTTCCATGCCCTGGTCGCGCCATTGGCGCATTTGCTGGCAGGCCCGATCCAGTACCCAATGCCCGAGCGGGATGATGGTCCCGGTTTTTTCTGCGGCGGGGAGGAACACATCGGCCTCCAGTAGCCCTCGCACTGGGTGGTTCCAGCGCACCTGGGCCTGCATGCCGAGGATCTTTCCCGAGCTCAGATCGACCTCGGGCAAATAGTGCAGTTCGAGCTCGCCCTGTTCGATGGCCTGTTTCAAGTCGCTGGTCAATGTCACACGGTCGACCACCTCCCGATTGATCTCTTCAGAGTGGAAGTGGTACTGGTTGCGGCCCTTTTCCTTGGAGCGGTACAGCGCCATATCGGCCTGGGTCAGCATGTGATCGGCATTGGTGATGTCTGACGTGTAGGTGCTGATGCCGATGCTGACCGATACCCGCACGTTGTTGCCATCGAGCGAGTAGGGCAGGACCAGCACATCGCGGACCTTCGCCGCCAAGGCTGCGGAGTGGGTCGGGTCGCCCATGTCCAGCTGCAATATCGCGAACTCGTCGCCGCCCAGCCTCGCCACCACATCGTTTTCGCGCACGCAGGCCTTGATACGCCGGGCGACTTCCTGCAACAACAAATCCCCCACGGGGTGGCCGAGGGTGTCGTTGATCCGTTTGAAGTGATCCAGATCCAGATAGAACATCGCAAAGGGCTCGGCGCCGCGTCGGGCTGCGGCGAAGGCCTGGTGCAGGCGCTCGATCAAGGTGGCGCGGTTGGCCAGACCGGTCAGCCCGTCGGTACGCGCCAGCAGGGAGATCTTCTCCTCGGCCGCCTTGCGTTCAGTGATGTCGATGATGATCCCTTCGACTTCCAGCAATCGGCCTTCGCTATCACGCACCGGGATGTAGCGGTTCTCGACCCAGCGCCAGGTACCCTCGCCGGTGCGCAGGCGGAACTCGATGGAGGCGCCCGCCGCGTGCCGGTCCAGTACCCGGGCCATGGCGGCGTCGACTTTCTCTTGATCATCGACATGAATCAGTTCCTGGGCCCAGTTCGCCGACGCCACCAGTTTGGCCGCGACGTGGCCGAATTTGGTGATGTTGTGGGAAATGTACATCAGCGGGAACGACGGCTCACCGCGCAGGCGATAAAGGATGGTCGGGCTGTTCTGCACAATGATATTGGCGTCGGACAGCTCTCGGGTGCGCTCCTCGACTGCCTGTTCCAGCAGGTTCATTTTCAGTTCTGCATCTTCGGTCATCTGCCATTTGACCGTCAGCGCACTGGCCATCTGGCGAATTTCGATGGCATCGAAGGGTTTCTTCAGGATCAGCAGCCGGTCACCCAGATCGAGGCGCTCGGCGATGTCTTCCCAGGAGTAATCGGAATACGCGGTGCAGAGCGCGACTTGCAGCTTGGGGTCGGCCTGCCAGAGCCGCTCGATGGTTTCCAGGCCATCCCAGCCCGGCGGCATGCGCATATCGATAAAGGCCATGGCGTAGGGCAGATCCTTGGCCAGCGCCGATTCCACCTTGATCAGCGCTTCGATGCCCTGAAAGGCCGAGTCGAGTACAAAACTCTGCAGGGAAACCGCCACCGGGGAGCCGAACAGTGCCTCTTCGGCGCTGCTCAGTGCGTCCTCATCGTGCGATTGCGGGCAGAGGATCTTGGCAAAGTCCTGATGAATCGAAGCGGTGTCATCGACGATCAGGATGCGTCGGTTTGCCCGCTCGTGGGCCGGCTTCATTGGCCTACACCAGGAAAAACAGCTGTCATGTGCATCGAGTTCATATGGCATCCCTTCCTGATCGTATAGTTATCCGAGTGTAAAATTGGATCCGAGTACCCTGAGCATAGTTCCACTCTTCCGGATTCGCCGGACGAGTGACGTCAAATCGCCATCTAATGGAGCCAAAATCGTCTAGCCTGTAGTTCAAGCTCAAGGAATGCCGGACGTTTCCTTGATAACCACGCAATAATTGTCCCAGTGTTGAGATGAGGTAGTGCCATGGATGAGCAACCTGCGACGATTTCGGACTATAGACCCAAGGTGCTGCTGGTCGATGATGAAGAGTCGATCCTCAACAGCCTGCGGCGTTTACTGCGCAGCCAGCCCTACGACGTAATACTGGCCAGTAGTGGCGCGCAGGCCCTGCAGATCATGGCGCAGCAGCCAATCGATCTGGTGATGACCGATGCACGCATGCCCACGATGGATGGCGCCACCTTGCTGGCGGAAATTCACCGGCATCACCCTTCCACCATGCGCATTCTGCTGACCGGTTACGCTGACCTGACGACGATCATCAAAGCGATCAACGAGGGGCAGATCCATCGTTACATCAGCAAACCCTGGAACGACGAGGAAATGCTGTTGACCTTGCGTCAGTCCCTGGCCCATCAGTATTCCGAGCGCGAACGGTTACGCCTGGTGCAGTTGACCTGGGAACAGAACGATCAATTGAAGTCGCTCAATGCGCAGCTGGAAAAACACGTCGCCTCACGCACCGCTGAATTGCAGCAAACGGCAGACATGCTCGACCTGGCCTACGAAGAGCTCAAGCGCAGTTACGTCACGGGTACCGAAGTGTTCTCGCTGTTGGCCAATCTGCGTTTGCCGCCAGCCAAGCAGACCAACCGGCAGATCATCGAACTGGTGCGCGTCTACTGCAAATCCCATGGGCTGGATGAGGCCAGCAGCCGCGATCTGACCATGGCCGCAGCGCTCTACAACATCGGCAAGTTGAGCTGGAGCGACAGCATGATGACGACGCCCTCCGACTTGCTCCATCACACCGAACGTGAGTGTTATCGGGGCTATCCGAAGCAGAGCGAATCGCTGCTGATGACCCTGGACCCGATGAAGGATGCGGCGCGCTTGATCCTTCACCATCAGGAACGTTGGGACGGCAGCGGGTTTCCCGATCACCTCAAGGGCGAGGCCATTCCTCTGGGTTCGCGGCTGTTGAAACTGGCGGTGGACTTTATCGAACTGCAGCGCGGGCTGATCCTCGAGCGGCAGATGAACAGCGATGAAGCGCTGGTGTTCATCCGCCAGTACGCCGGCAAGCTTTACGATCCGGAGCTGGTGGAGGATTTCGTGCAAGTCTGTGCCGCTTACTTGAGCGATGTCACCCTGGGTGATCCAGCGGTCAAAGTGCTGAGCACCCGCGATTTGGTGCCTGGAATGGTGCTGGCACGCAACCTCAATGCCGACAACGGCATGCTCCTGCTCAATGCCGGCAAGGTGCTGAACGGGCCGCTGGTGGATAAGTTAATTGCCTTTGAGGCGATGGAAGGGGGCAAGTACAGCATTTTTGTCAAAGTGCCGGAGGAAGTGGAGATTCTTGAGACTGCGGGTTAGGTCCTGTTTGAATCGATGCGAGGTTGGGAACGATGTGCGTCTCTAAAAACACCCCTCACCCTAACCCTCTCCCCAAAGGGGCGAGGGGACTAATAGTGGTGCCCTTTAGAGTCACTGCGACCTGTGAAACCGAGTCGACTCTGGATTCAATGTAGAGGTTTCAGGTCGCAGTAGCTCTACAAAACTGCAGTGGTCTAATTTCCCCAGACACCCCGATAGGTGGAAAATACATCTATCGAGGAGTTTTTCATGACCGACAAACGCAGAGTTTTTGACGAGAGCTTCAAGCTACAAGTCGTTAGGATGATCAAGGACCAAGGCCTGACCGTTCCACAGGTCTGCCTGGATTTGAATCTAGGTGAGACGGCTGTTCGACGTTGGGTGCGTCAGTACGATGCTGAGCTACTGGGAGAGACCGGTATCGGCAAACCACTGACGACTGAGCAACAACGTATCCGGCAATTGGAGCAGGAAAACCGCCAGCTTAAGATGGACAATGACATCTTAAAAAAGGCTACCGCCTTCTTTGCCCGCGAACTGAAATGACCTATCGGCTGGTCAGGCAGTTGCAACAGAAGGCTTACTCGGTTGCGCATGTCTGTCGGTTACTCAACGTCAGTCGATCCGGTTTCTATGAGGCCAACAAACGCGCTGCTGAGCCGGCATCTGTGTGCCCGATCACGGTTCAGCTCAAAGCCTCGTTTGTCGAAAGTGGTGGTTGCTACGGCAGCCGCCCGTTGCGGGATGCTTTGCGTGGCAAGGGCATGGTGGTCGGCCTTTATAAAATCCGCCGTTTGATGAGTGCCAACGGTCTGCGTTCGGCCTGGAAGCGCAAGTTCGTCCATACGACTGACAGCAATCATGACCTGCCCATTGCCGAAAATGTGTTGAATCGTCAGTTTGACCCCGCTGCGCCGAACAAGGCTTGGGTGGCTGACATTACCTACATCCGGACCCGCAGCGGCTGGTTATACCTGGCGGTGGTGCTGGACTTGTACTCCCGTAAAATTGTCGGCTGGTCCATGGCCCCGAACATGCCGGCGGAGCTGGTGTGTAGCGCGATGCAGTTGGCCATTGCTCAGCGTCAACCACCACCGGGACTGATCGCTCACTCAGACCGTGGCAGCCAATACGCCAGCGCGAGCTACAGAGCGCTGCTGGCGCGAAATGACATGCAGCAAAGCATGAGCCGTAAAGGTAACTGTTGGGATAACTCGGTGATGGAGCGCTTCTTCCTGAGCTTGAAAATGGAGCGGGTCTGGCGACGTGATTACGCCAACCATGGCGAAGCGATCCGCGACATCACGGAGTACATCGTTGGGTTTTACAACAACAAACGGCTGCACTCGAAACTGGGATATCTACCACCGACCGTTTACGAACGGACAATGGCGTCGAAACCACCTATCGAGGTGTCTGGAATTAGTTGACCACCGCAGGGATTGACCGAGATGTTTTGTAGAGCTACTGCGACCTGAAACCTCTACATTGAATCCAGAGTCGACTCGGTTTCACAGGTCGCAGTGACTCTAAAGGGCACCACTATTAGTCCCCTCGCCCCTTTGGGGAGAGGGTTAGGGTGAGGGGTGGATGTCACGGCAGGCTCGGTAATCGAACAAACACAACACCCGGCTCTTCAATTGCCGACAAACAGCAGCTCATGTGATCCTTGCGCCTTTGCACTCAGGCCAATTTTCACCCATGACTCTTTTATCTCCTGCGCCAACCCCTTCCATCATCCGTATCGCCGCCGCGCTGTTGATCGGCCCGGACGGTCGAACCCTGCTGGTGCGCAAGCGCGGCACTCAGGCTTTCATGCAAGCGGGTGGCAAGATCGAAGTTGATGAACAGCCGGTGACGGCGCTGGCCCGTGAGCTGGAAGAGGAACTTGGCCTGCGTATCGATCCGGCTCTTGCAACCTATCTTGGAAAATTCTGCGCTCCGGCCGCCAACGAGCCAGGCTTTGTGGTGGAGGCCGAACTTTTCCAACTGAACATCGCCTCTCACGTAGCCCCGGCGGCGGAGATCGAAGAAGTACTCTGGATCGATCCGGCCACCGACGGCGACCGGGTGCTGGCGCCATTGACACGGGACCTGATTTTGCCGTTCTATCGAGCATCGCAAATCTGATCTTCAGAGGACAAAGGACTGCCCCATGATTCCCACTCAAGACTTGTTGCTGTTCGCCGCTGCCGCACTGCTGATGGTGCTCACGCCAGGGCCGAACATGATCTACCTGATTTCCCGTTCGATCTGCCAGGGTCGCAAGGCCGGTATCACCTCATTGCTGGGGGTGGTGTCGGGATTCTTCGTGCACCTGTTCGCTGCAGCGGCGGGTTTGACCGCGGTGTTTCTCGCCGTGCCGATGGCCTATGAAGTGCTGAAATGGGCCGGCGCGCTGTACCTGCTGTGGCTGGCCTGGCAGGCGCTCAAACCTGGGGCGCGCTCACCGTTCGAGGCTCAGCAATTGCCACCGGACTCTTCCAGAAAACTCATCCTGATGGGCTTCCTCACCAGTGCGTTGAACCCGAAAATCGCGGTGTTCTACCTGTCGGTATTTCCGCAGTTCATCAGCCCCGAGCACGGTTCGGTATTCACCCAGAGCATCATGCTCGGCCTGACTCAGATCAGCGTGAGCTTTTTGGTCAACCTGCTGATCGCGCTATTCGCCGCCGGGATTGCCGCGTGGTTCGTCCACAACCCGTTGTGGCTGGCGGTACAGCGCTACTTCATGGGCTTCGTGCTGGCTACGCTCGCGGTGCGTTTGATGCTCGAACAACGTCGTACTGCGTGATTTCTCCGCTGTTTTGAAGACGATCTCGGGAGCGGCACAAATCCTGTGGGAGCCGGGCTTGCCCGCGAAGCAGACGCCGCGGTTTGCCTGATGTACCGCGTTATCGTTCATCGCGGGCAAGCCACGCTCCCACAGGAGATCGCACAGGCTTTTAGCGCACCGCACTCACCCCATCCAGGGTCGAGAACGAGGTGTCTTTGGCCGTCAGCAGGAAGTCGCGCATGTACGGCGCATCCAGCATGTCGGCGCGAATCCCGGCATACAGCGTCGCAAACAAACCTTTCTCGCCCAATCGCTTGGCCTTCACGTAACCCCGTGAGCTGTATTCATGCAGCGCCCAGTGGGGCATGCCGCACACGCCACGGCCGCTGGCCACCAGCTGCATCATCATCACCGTCAGCTCCGAGGTGCGGACCTGCGCCGGTTCGATATCGGCCGGCTCCAGGAAGCGGGTGAAGATGTCCAGCCGGTCCCGTTCCACCGGGTAAGTGATCAGGGTTTCACTGAGCAAATCTTCCGGCACGATGTACGGCTTGCTCGCCAACCGATGCTGATTGGCTACCGCGAGCATCGCTTCGTAGGTGAATAGCGGCACATACGTAATGCCCGCCAGCTCCAACGGATCAGAAGTCACCACCAAGTCCAGATCGCCACGGGCCAGGGCGGGCAGGGGCGCGAAGGCGAACCCCGAGGCCAGGTCCAGTTCCACTTCCGGCCAGGCATCGCGGAACTGGTCGATGGTCGGCATCAGCCACTGGAAGCAGCTGTGGCATTCGATGGCCATGTGCAAACGCCCGGCGGTGCCACCGGCCAGCCGGGCGATATCCCGTTCAGCGCCGCGCAGCAGCGGCAACGTGGCATCGGCCAGTTGCAGCAGGCGCAGCCCGGCGCTGGTGAAACGCACCGGCTTGGTCTTGCGCACGAACAGTGGCATGCCCATGCGCTCTTCCAGCTCCTTGAACTGATGGGACAGCGCGGACTGAGTCAGGTGCAAGCGCTCGGCGGCTTCAACCAGGCTGTCTGCTTCGCGCAAAGCGTGCAGGGTCTTCAGGTGACGGATTTCCAGCACTGCGGCCTCCATGAGGAAAACTTGTGATCAATACGAAAAGGTTGAGTTTGTCTCATGTTGCCTGGAGTGTCGACAATAGAGCCATCTTTTATGGAGGAATGCCGTAATGGCCCTGGCCCACAATCTTGGTTTCCCGCGCATCGGCGCTGACCGCGAACTGAAAAAAGCCCTCGAATCCTATTGGAAGGGCGACCTCGAACAAAGCGCGTTGCAAGCCGTTGGCCGTGAACTGCGCGCCAGACACTGGCAACTGCAGAAAGACGCCGGCATCGACCTGCTGCCAGTCGGCGACTTCGCCTGGTACGACCAGGTGCTGAGCCACTCGCTGACCTTCGGTGTGATCCCCGAACGTTTCGACAGCGTCAAGGATGCCCGTGGCCTGCCGACCCTCGACACGCTGTTCGCCATGGCCCGCGGCGCCAGCGCTGCCTGTTGCGGTGGCGAGCACGCCAAGGCGCAATACGCTCAGGAATTGACCAAGTGGTTCGACACCAACTACCACTACCTGGTCCCGGAATTCAGCGCTGACCAACAGTTCAAGCTGAGCTGGGAGCAGCTGTTCGAGGAAGTCGACGAGGCGCTGGCGCTGGGTCACAAGGTCAAGCCGGTCATCATCGGTCCGCTGACCTACCTGTGGCTAGGCAAGGCCAAAGGTGCCGACTTCGACAAACTCGAGTTGCTGGAGCGCTTGCTGCCGGTCTACGGCGAAATCCTCGGTCGTCTCGCGGCCCAAGGCGTGGAATGGGTGCAGATCGACGAGCCGATCCTTACTCTGGACCTGCCACAGGAGTGGAAGAACGCCTTCGAACGCGCCTACCACATCCTGCAATATTCGCCGCTGAAGAAACTCGTGGCGACCTACTTCGGTGGCCTGGAAGACAACCTCGGGCTGGCCGTGAGTCTGCCGGTGCAAGGCTTGCACATCGATGCAGTGCGTGCGCCGGATCAACTCGGCCAGGTGCTGGACCGCCTGCCGACCTACAAGATTCTCTCGGTGGGCTTGGTCAATGGCCGCAACGTCTGGCGCTGTGAACTGGAACAGGCGCTGGAACAACTGAAAAATGCGCAAGAGCGCTTCGGCGACAATCTCTGGGTCGCCGGTTCCTGCTCGCTGCTGCACAGTCCGGCGGATCTGAACCGCGAAGACAAACTCGATACCGAGCTGAAAAGCTGGCTGGCCTTTGCCGTGCAGAAGTGTGGCGAAATCGCCGTGCTGCGTGATGCCTTGAACGATCCGCACGCCCCGGCGGTGCAAGCCGCGCTGGCCGAGAGCCGCGCCGTACAGGCCAGTCGTGCCCGGTCGCCGCGCATTCACAAAGCCGAGGTTCAAGCGCGCATCGCCGCCATCAGCGCCGCCGACAGCCAGCGTCAATCACCGTTCGCCCAGCGCATCGAAGTGCAACGGGCTCGCCTGCAACTGCCGGCGTTTCCGACCACCACCATCGGTTCGTTCCCGCAGACCGCGTCGATTCGCTTGGCGCGTCAGGCCTTCAAGCAGGGCAAGCTGTCGGCCAACGACTATACCGATGCCATGCACAGCGAGATCCGCCACGCCGTGCAAATCCAGGAGCGCCTGGGGCTGGACGTGCTGGTCCACGGTGAAGCCGAGCGCAACGACATGGTCGAGTACTTCGCCGAGCAACTTGACGGCTACCTGTTCACCCGTTTCGGCTGGGTCCAGAGCTACGGTTCGCGCTGCGTGAAACCGGCGATCATCTTCGGCGACCTGAGCCGCCCGAACGCCATGACCGTGGACTGGATTCAGTACGCCCAGAGCCTGACCGACAAGGTCATGAAAGGCATGCTGACCGGCCCGGTGACCATGCTGATGTGGTCCTTCCCGCGCGAAGATGTCTCGCGCAAAGTCCAGGCACAACAACTCGCGCTGGCATTGCGTGACGAAGTGGTCGACCTGGAAAAAGCCGGGATCAAAATCGTCCAGATCGACGAAGCCGCCTTCCGCGAAGGCTTGCCGCTGCGCCGTGCGCAATGGCAGGAATACCTGGATTGGGCAGTGGAAGCCTTCCGCCTGACCGCGTCCGGGGTGCGTGACGAAACCCAGATCCACACGCACATGTGCTACAGCGAGTTCAATGACGTGATCAAATCCATCGCAGCGATGGATGCCGACGTGATCACCATCGAGACTTCGCGCTCGGACATGGAACTGCTGGAGGCGTTTGAAGCGTTCGATTACCCGAACGATATCGGCCCGGGCGTCTACGACATCCACTCGCCACGGGTGCCGGCCACTGCCGAGATGGTCAAGTTGATGAGCAAGGCGGTCAAACGCATCCCGGCCGAACGGCTATGGGTCAACCCCGACTGCGGCCTGAAAACCCGCGCCTGGCCGGAGACTGAAGCGGCGCTGGTGAATATGGTGGCGGCGGCGCGGCAGTTGCGGAGTCAGTTGGCGTAAAGCAGTCCGAAACAACAAACCCGCCACCTTCGAGAGAGGGGGGCGGGTTTTGTTTGGGGGGCAATAGAAGGACCTGTGTTGGCCATGAGGCCGCTATCGCGAGCAAGCTCGTTCCCACATCTATGGTTACCCCCTTTTCTGCAATACTGTTTTTGATGGGTGTTTGGCTTGCTTTCATCTATCCGGCGTCTGAGTGGGGCTGTGGCCCCGCGCCTCGATGAGAATCGATGCCCGACGATCCTAATTACTAGAACGGCCTTTCAGCCGTGTGGGAGCTCAGGGTTGTCGTCAGGCCGGTTTGCCGTTCACGTCATCTGTTATCCAGCATCGCAAAACCAGGTGGGTGGTGCTCGGGTGACAGCAGGGTCAGGCGTTCATCGCGGTTGGCCCTGCATCGAATTCAGTGTGGTGGGCCGCAATCGCCCAGGCGATCCTCGCCAGCTTGTTGGCCAGCGCGCAGACCACATGGTTGGAGTGATGGCGGGCCAATAGCTGCCGGACCCAGTCCGCCAGCCGGCCTTTCTGTCGGTCCAGCTGTATCAAGTAAACACGGGCGCACTGGATCAGCAGGCGCCGCTGGTTCCGATCACCGCGCTTGCTGATGCCCAACAGTACGGTCTTGTCGCCGGTGGAATGCTGTTTGGGCACCAGCCCGATCGAGGCCGAATAGCCTCGACCGCATTTGAACTGTTTGCCATCGCCCAACTCGGCAGCCAGGACGGTGGAGGTGATCGGACCGACACAGGGCATGGTCATCAAACGAGTCGCCAGATCATCTTCAGCGGCCTGGCACTCCACGTCCTTGTCCTGTTCCTTGACCTGCTCATCCAGATAGTTGAAGTGCTTATGCAGCTTCATCAGAATTTTTTTGAAGCGTTCAGAAAGTGAACTCGCCTCCAGCAGCGCCGGAAGCTCTTTGATGGATTTGAAGCCTGGGGCCAGGCTGACGCCCACCTCCAGAAGGGCGGCGTGAATCCGGTTGACGGTAGCGGTGCGGTCTTCGATGAACGAATCGCGTGTCGAGTTGAGCATGGCCAGCGCCTGCTGAGCTGGGGTTTTGGGGTGCACAAAGCGCATCGTTGGACGAGTCGCCGCCTCGCAGATTGCCTCGGCATCAGCGAAGTCGTTCTTGTTGCTTTTCACGTAAGGACGCACGAGATGAGGGGCAATGAGCTTGGGCGTATGTCCCAGCTTTGCCACCTCCTGCGCCATGAAGTGGGCTCCGCCACAGGCTTCCATCACGATGGTGCAGGGTTCGAGGTTCGCCAGGTGTTGAATGAGCGCCACTCGGTTAAACTTTTTGCGGTAAAGCTCATGACCACGATCATCTTGCGCATGCAGATGAAAGGTGTGTTTTCCCAGGTCGATGGCGGCAATAGCTACTTTGTTCATGGCAACGGTCTCCGATGAGCCCCCTGCGAAAGCTTAGTGGGCGATCGCAAGGGGCGGCGGGGGTAGCCATTTCATTATTAGATCTGCGTCGAGCCACGATGGTGTGTTCAACACAAAACCCCTGTGGGAGCGGGCCTGCCCGCGATGGTCTTCAATACAACAAATATCCAACTGACAAACCTCACACTACAGCTTGACCGAATACTCTCGATCAAGCGCCTTGCCAACGCCAGGTTGCGGTGCTTGCCCTCGATGTCATCGGAAAGGTCAAGGGCCAGGATGCTCGCCGATGAGAAGGTTTCATAGGCATTGACCAACAGTGTCAGGGTGTTGATGTTCGGAGCGACAGACGATCTGTTGCGGATGGTCGTGATGGTTGGTTGGCGGCGTCAGATAGTGATCGAGGGCATGTTGTGCAGCTTCGTGAAGCTTGCTGGAGTCGAGTGCCTGGTAGGGGGAAACGCTGGGTATTTCAGGGGAGGGTTGTGCAGGTCCTTTGGCCAGTCACTCTCGAATTAGCATCTTGAAGTCATTCAGATCAGATGGGAAGGCGTCTATGAACCATTGTGTTCTTGTTTTTAAATGCCCAAGAAGCTCTTCGTTGATAAATATATGATTGGCGATAAATACTAAGCTGCGAAGTTCGTTTAATTTAACAAGCCTGGGGAGGTCTTCGTTAAGTAGGTTTTCTAGGGTTTCTCCGTATCCTTGCTTGAAGTAATTCCATGCATTGATAGTGTTTGTATTGTCTTGTAGGTCTGTTGCCCACCAAAGGAAAGTGGAAATGTCGAATGCTGGAGTTGAAATGCAGGTGTGTTCAAAATCTAAAAGGGTACATGAATTTTTATGGTAAAGAGCATTGCCGGGCCAGGCATCTCCATGGCATATTCTCCGATTGTTGCTAGGTGTAGATGGAAGGGCGCGTATATGGTTGAAGAGGGTGACTATTAAATTTCTGATTTTCTTTGAGTAAGAAGTGTCGATATCTTTTCTTAAGCGACCCATTAGTTGGTTTTCGTTAATCAAATGCAGATGCGGATTTGGTAGGTTTGGGAGTTTGCATGTGTGTAGCTTGTAAAGGGATTCACCGAACATAGAGATTTGTGATTCGAGGTTTTCTGTTGGAGTGAAAGTGCGTCCTGTATCCTCGATGGTAACGATTCCAAAGTAGTGTTGGCCTTCGTATCTATAAATTTGTTCGCCTTGATTTTTGATGGTGTCTATGGGAACAGTGCACGCTATTTTATTGTCTATGATGTGGTGTACTATTTTACGCTCATACGAAATTTGATAGTGGGTTCGGTTATTTTGGTTGAAAAGCTTTAGAGTCAGTTTTTTGTTGTTGGCGCGAAATTTAATGATCTTGTTGATGCCGTCATAAATCAGCTCAAATTCAGATGCCTGTAGGTCATACGCTTTCAATAACGCTCGGGTCAATTCCTGCGTGCAACTCATTGGTCTGCCTCCAGAGAGCACCGCTGAAAATGTTTGGTTGAATATAGGTGGGGGCTTTTAGAAGGTGTATGTCATCACGACCACTTTCTGAATACTTCCGAATTTTCTTACGGTGCTTGATGATGGGTCCTACTTGGTGTTGCTTCCAATGTTGGGGTGGGTTTTGTTTTGGGGCAACAGTAGGATTTGTATTGGTCATGAGGCCACCATCGCGAGCAGGCTCGCTCCCACACTTAATTGGTTCCAGCCACAAAAAGTTTGGTTGGCAGAAATCGAATGTGCGAGCTTGCTCGCGATGAACGAGAACGCGGTCCTCCTGGTGGCGCGCGGTCCCGGTCTGTTTGGCAAAATAGTGACCACTCGGCGATCTTCATCAAACTGTCACACAACTGTGGCAGCGCGCTTGATCAAACTTCATCAGACTCGCGCTCTACTGGGTTTCTGCGTTTCGGTGTTTTTCATGCGGGTATTACTTTTTCTGGTCGCGCTGGTGTTCGGCCTGCCATCTTTCGCGGCGTCACGTTGCGATGTGAATGTGCCGACCCAACGGGTCGAGCTGAATCAGGTCAGCCTGGCCTATCAGAGCATTGGCCGTGCCTCGGACCCGGCCTTGCTGCTGGTGATGGGCTTGGGCGGGCAGTTGATTCATTGGCCGGACGAGGTGGTGGCCGCGCTGTGTCAGCAGGGTTTTCGGGTGATTCGTTACGACAACCGCGATGTCGGGCTTTCCACCTGGCGCCAGGCGCCCGCCAACGCCAATCTGACCTTTGAGGTGTTGCGCTACAAGCTCGGTTTATCGGTGGCGGCGCCGTACACGCTGACCGATATGGCCGACGATGCACTGGGCCTGATGGATGCCCTGCAGGTGCAGCAGTTCCATGTATTAGGCGCGAGCATGGGCGGGATGATTGCCCAGCATATGGCGGCCATGGCGCCGCAACGAGTGGAAAGCCTGACCCTGATCATGACCAGCTCCGGCGCCGAAGGCTTGCCGGCGCCAAACGCGGCGTTGGTGCAGTTGCTCTCACGACGCAGTGCACCGAACCGTGAGGTAGCACTCGAGCAACAGGCGGATTTGCTGGCGGCATTGGGTAGCCCACAGGTGATGGATGATCGTCAGGCGCTCTTGCATCAGGCGGCAGTCTCTTACGACCGGGCGTTCAATCCCGAGGGCGTGAAGCGCCAGATCATGGCAATCCTCGCAGAACCGAGCCGGGTGACGTTGCTCGACGAGTTGCGGGTGCCGACGTTAGTGGTGCATGGCACCGCCGACCCGTTGCTGCCAGTGATGCATGGCGTGCATCTGGCGGCGCATATCCGGGGCAGCCAGTTGACACTGATTCCGGGATTGGCCCATCGTTTTCAGGAGGCGTTCAAGGCGCCATTGCTGGGAGCGGTGCTGCCGTATCTGCAGAGCCATCGCGAAGATACTTCGCATTGGGCGCAGATTGATCCGGTGGCAGGGCCGAATATGTTGTAACCCTGGCGGGCACTTTGTGGCGAGGGAGCTTGCTCCCGCTGGGGCGCGCAGCGGCCCTAAAACCTGCCAAGCCGTTGTGTCAGGCACACCGCGCTCTCAGGTTTTACGACTGCTCCGCAGCCGAGCGGGAGCAAGCTCCCTCGCCACAGGGGATTGCGGTGGCCAGGTCAGCCGTGCAGTCGAACCCAAACGCTGACCAACACCGTCACCGTCACCGTCACCGCCATCAACCACGCCACGGCTGCCACGGCCAGTGACGGTTAATGGCTCAAGCCGTACTTTTTGACCTTGTCGAACAGCGTGGTCTTGGCCATCCCCAGTTCCAGGCTGGCCTGGGTCAGGTTGCCGCCGCTGCGCTGCAAGGCGTCGTTGAGCAGATTACGCTCGAAGGCCTCGACCGCCTCGGCAAAACCCAAGCCCTGGCTGGCGATGCTGCCGGACTTTTTGAAGGCCGGCAGGCCAAGGGCGAAACGTTCGGCGACGTTGCGCAACTCGCGCACATTACCTGGCCAGTCATGGCTCATCAGGTTCGACAGGGTCTGGTTGTCCAGGTCCGGCGCGGTACGGTCAAAGCGCAGCGACGACTGCTGCAGGAAGTGCTCGAACAATTGCAGGATGTCTTCACGGCGCTCGCGCAGCGGTGGCAGTTCCAGGGTCACCACGTTCAAGCGGTAATACAGGTCGCTGCGGAATTGGTTGGCCTTGCTCAGTTCATCCAGATCGGATTTGGTCGCGGCAATCACCCGGCAGTCGACGGCGACGCTCTGGTTCGAGCCAAGGCGTTCCAGTGTTCTTTCCTGCAAGACCCGCAACAACTTGATCTGCAGGTTCAGCGGCATGCTTTCCACTTCATCGAGAAACAGCGTGCCATTGTGGGCGTGTTCGATTTTACCGATCCGTCGCTTGCCGGCACCGGTGAAGGCGTTGGCTTCATGACCGAAGATTTCGCTTTCGAACAGGTTCTCCGGCAGACCACCGCAGTTCAGTGCGACAAACTGCTGGGACTGGCGACGGCTGAAATCGTGCAGACAGCGCGCGACCAGTTCCTTGCCGGTGCCGGTCTCGCCTTCGATCAACACGTTGGCCGAAGTGTCGGCGACGTTGGCGATCAACTCGCGCAGGTTCTGCATGGCCGGCGAACGACCGATGATCCGGCCTTCCAGGGAGTCGCGTTCGGCCAGTTGCCGCCGCAGCGACCAGACCTCAAGGGCCAGGCTGCGTTGCTCCAGCGCACGCCGGGCCACGTCCACCAAACGCTCGGGTGAGAAGGGTTTCTCCATGAAGTCATACGCGCCTTTTTGCATGGCCCCGACCGCCATGGAAATATCGCCGTGACCGGTAATCAGCACCACCGGCAGGCTGCGATCGCGGGCCTTGAGGCGGGTCAGCAATTCCAGGCCATCGATGCCCGGCAGGCGGATATCGCTAACGACGATCCCGGGGAAATTGTCGCCGACTTGCGCCAGGGCTTCCTCGGCGCTGCCGACACCAATGCAAGGAATATCTTCCAGAGTCAGGGCCTGTTGGCAGCCGAGCAGGACATGGGGATCGTCTTCGACAATCAGCACGGTAAGGTCGTTGTTCATATTGGCTCGGCTTGAAGGGGGCTTACCAACGGTAAACTGAGGATAAAGGCGGTACCACCGCTGGCCGGGTGTTCGACGCCCAGATTGCCGCCGGTGGCGGCGGCCAGGCTTGCCGACAGGGTCAGGCCGAGGCCCAGTCCCTGTTCACCGGGTTTGGTGGTGAAGAAGGGTTCGAACAAATGCTTGCGCGTCTCGGCGTCGATGCCATGGCCGTTGTCGCGCACCCGCAGGCGGTATTTGCCATCGGCGGTTTCGCCTTCCAGCCACAACTCGGGCAGCGGCTGTGCCTGCATAGCGTCGAGGGCGTTGCCGATCAGATTGACCAGAATCTGCTCCAGGCGCGTCTGATCGATTTGCACCTGCACGTCGCTGAAGTCGCGGTGCAGTTGCAGCTCGCTGCTTTCCAGACGGCTGCCGAGCAACTGCAGGGCGGCGTCGACGGCTTTGCCGAGGCTGGCCTGGCCCTGGTCATCACCGCGACGGGCGAAGGAACGCAAGCTCGCGGTGATGCGGCCCATGCGATCGATCAGCTCGTTGATGGTCTTGAGGTTGGCACTGGCAGTATCCAGCGCGCCGCGTTCGAGGAAGCGCACGGTATTGCCGGACAGGGTGCGCAGTGCCGCCAGCGGCTGGTTCAATTCGTGGGCGATGCTGGTGGACATCTGACCGATGGCCGCCAGCTTGCCGGCCTGCACCAGTTCATCCTGGGCGCGGCGCAAGGTTTCTTCGGCTTGCCGTCGCTCGCGGATCTGGCCCTTGAGGCGTTCGTTGCTGGCGCGCAGGTCGGCGGTGCGTTCGGCGATTTTGCGTTCCAGCTGATTGTTGGCCTCTTGCAGGGCTTCACGGGCGGCGAGGCGGGTGGCGATGACCTTGCGCCGCTCGTTCCAGGCAATCAGCAAAAACGCGACCAGGGCAAACGCCACGGCCACCAGAATGCCTTGATTGATGGCTTCGCGGCGCAGGTCTTGCAGGGGCGTCAGCAGGGTGAAGTTCCACGGCGTGTCGCTCAGCGGGCGGGTCTGCGACAGGTAACTGATTGCCTGTTCATCCGACACCAGTTCGGTGTTGGCCGGGAAGGTCAGCTTCTCTACGCCTTCGGCCAGGCGTTCGCGGGCCAGCGGTTGCAGTTCGTTGAGCGGGAACCAGTAATATTGCAGGCTGCGCGCCAGTCGTTCCCTGGTTTCATCACTGAGCGGGCGGACTGCCTTGAGCCGTCGCGCCGGGTCGCTGGAGAGGATGATGATGCCATTCTCGTCACTGACGAAGGCTTCCAGCCGTGCCCGCTGCCAGCGTTCCTCCATGGCTTCGAGGCGCACTTTGACCACTGCGACGCCGATGATCTTGCCTTGCTCTTCCAGGCCATGGGCCAGGTAGTAGCCGGGCTCGCCGCTGGTGCTGCCAATCCCGTAAAAGCGCCCTGGCTGACCGCGCACGGCGTTCTGGAAATAGGCGCGGAAGGACAGGTCTTCACCCAGGTAACTGTCGACATCGCGCCAGTTACTGGTGGCCATTACCCGGCCGGTGGTGTCCATCACGTAAATGGCCCGACTGCGGCTGCGCCGGTTCAGGCCTTCGAGGTAATCATTGACCGTCTGCCGGTTTTCCGCGGACGGGTCGGCCAACAGTCTGGAGACACTGGATTCGAGCTCCAGCAGACTGGGCAGGTAGGTGTATTTGCTGATCTCGCTTTCGACGGCGCGGGCGTGCAGTTCCAACTGACGCTCGCCGTTCTCGCTGAGGGTGCGGATCCCGTAGTGCTCACTGACCCAGAAGCCGACATAACCCAGACCGATCATCAGTGCGATGACCAGTGGCGGCAGGAACAGATGGCGAATCAGGCGGGGTTTCACGGCGAGTGATGGCGGCGCGGCGCGATAGAGGGTGGGGTCGCATTTCATCACAGATGCCTTGGGTCAACCAGATCGCATTTCCTCCTGGAAATACTTTCGGGATGTACTCATAACCTGTGGGAGCGGGCTTGCCCGCGAAGACGTCATCTGGGCGAAGATCGCTTTCGCGGGCAAGCCCGCTCCCACAAAAGCCCGCTCCCACAGGTTGGGGAGCGGTGCCGGTTGTCAGTGCTGCAGAATCTTCTCGAGGAAGTGCTGGGCACGGTCGGAGCGGGCGTTGATGTCACCGAAGAACTCTTCTTTCTTGCAGTCTTCGATGATCTTGCCCTGGTCCATGAAGATCACCCGATCCGCCACTTTACGGGCGAAGCCCATTTCGTGGGTCACGCACATCATGGTCATGCCTTCGTGGGCCAGTTGCACCATCACGTCGAGTACTTCGTTGACCATTTCCGGGTCCAGCGCCGAGGTCGGTTCGTCGAACAGCATGACGATCGGGTCCATCGCCAGCGCGCGGGCAATCGCCACACGTTGCTGCTGACCGCCGGAGAGTTGGCCCGGGTGCTTTTTGGCGTGGGCGGAGAGGCCTACGCGTTCAAGCAGTTGCAGGGCTTTCTTGTTGGCTTCTTCCTGGCTCCGACCCAGCACCTTGATCTGTGCGATGGTCAGGTTTTCCATGATGCTCAGGTGCGGAAACAGCTCGAAATGCTGAAACACCATGCCGACCCGCGAACGCAGTTTTGGCAGATCGGTTTTCGGGTCGGCGATGGAGGTGCCATCGACCACAACGTCGCCTTTCTGGAACGGTTCCAGGGCGTTGACGCATTTGATCAGGGTGGATTTTCCGGAGCCGGACGGCCCGCACACCACAATCACTTCGCCTTTTTTGACCTCGGTGCTGCAATCAGTCAGTACCTGGAAGTCGCCATACCACTTGTTGACATTCTTGATAGAGATCATACGGCAAACCTTTTTTGCAGACGCTTGACCAGCTGCGAGGCGGCAAAGCTGATTATAAAATACACCAGACCTGCGAAGACCAGGAACTCATTGGAGCGACCGATGATGTCGCCACTGGCGCGTGAAGCATTGAGGAAATCCACCAGCCCGACCGCGTAGACCAGCGAGGTGTCCTGAAACAGGATGATGCTCTGTTGCAGCAGCAGCGGGGTCATCTTGCGGAACGCTTGCGGCAGGATGATCAGCCGCATCATCTGGCCATACGTCATGCCCACGGCTTGGGCAGCAGCCATCTGGCCCTTGGGGATCGACTGCACGCCAGCCCGGACGATTTCGCAGAAGTACGCCGCTTCGAACATCATGAAAGCCACGATGCACGAGGCGAACGCGCCGATCGGGGTGTCTTCGCCGGTGATCCAGCGCAGTACGAACGGCACCGCCAGGTAAAACCAGGTGATGACCAGCAGCAGCGGGATCGAGCGGAAGTAGTTAACGTAGGCGCCGGCAATGTTCGACAGCAGTTTGTTGTGGGACAGGCGCATCAGCGCCAGGATCGTGCCGAGGATGATCCCGCCGGTGACGCCCAGGGCCATCAGCTTGAGGGTCATCACCATGCCGTTCCACAGGCCCGGTGTGGCCTGGACGATTCCACTGAAATCGAAGTCCATTATTTACCCCCCAGGGAAATCAGGCCGGGCACCGCGACTTTCTTCTCGACCATGCGCATCAGCAGCATCAGGCCCATGTTGAGTGTGAAGTAGATCAGCGTTGCCAGGGTGAAGGCTTCGAACAGGTTGGCGGAGAACTCGGCGGTCTGTTTGGTCTGCGCGAGCAGCTCCATCAGGCCGATCAGCGAGGCCACGGAGGAGTTCTTGAAGACGTTGAGAAACTCCGAGGTGAGCGGCGGAATGATGATCCGGTAAGCCTGGGGCAGCAGCACATTCGAGTAGACCTGTGGCAGCTTGAAACCCATGGCACGGGCGGCTGCTTCCTGGCCAACCGGCAGTGCCTGGATGCCGGTACGCACTTGTTCGCAAACCCGTGCGGCGGTGAACAGACCCAGGCAGACGACGACGCTCAGGTAGGCCGAGGTAGTCGGGTTCAGGTCCTGCTTGTACCAGTCCTGCAGGTTTTGCGGCAGCAGATCCGGTATCAGGAAGTACCAGATGAACAGCTGAACCAGCAGCGGCACGTTACGAAAGAGTTCCACGTAGCAGGTCGCGATGCCCGACACGATGCGATTCGGTACGGTGCGCATGACGCCCAGAATCGAGCCCAGCAGCAGGGCGATGATCCAGGCCACGATGGCGATGGCGATGGTCCAGCCCAAACCGGTGAAGAACCAGTCGAGATAGGTCTCGCTGCCCACGCCGGTGGACTTGAAGAACACGCCCCAGTCCCAGTTGTAATTCATTAGGGTCTCCCCTCGGATTCGATCGATGTACAAGTGCCCGCCAGGGGAAGATCCATTCCCGCCCGACCAAAGTGGCCTGTGTGGTCACTACGGTCAGACACACACGAGCGGCTCGACAATCACCGGTTCGAGTGTTTCCAGAAAATGCCAGCAGGGAGTGACAATCCCCTGAAAGGGCAGTGGCCCCCTCAGGAGATAAGGTTAGTCAGAAATCAGGATTTCTTTTCGTCAGCCGCTTTGTCGGTCGGATTGGCGATCAGGGTCTTGAGCTCTTCGCTCATCGGGAACATCAGGTTCAGATTCTTCGGCGGAATTGGCTGCATGAACCACTTTTCGTAGATCTTGTTGATTTCGCCGGACTTGTAGGTCGCGACGATGGCGTCGTCGACAGCTTTCTTGAACGGCTCGTCGCCCTTGCGGACCATGCAGCCGTAGACTTCAAAGGACTGTGGAGTACCGGTCACGACCCAGTCGGTCGGCTTCTTGGCCTTGGCCATTTCACCGGCGAGCAGTGCATCGTCCATCATGAAGGCAACCGCACGGCCGCTTTCCAGCATCTGGAAGGATTCGCCATGGTCCTTGGCCGAGATCACGTTCATGCCCATCTGCTTGTCGGCGTTCATCGACTTGAGAATACGCTCGGACGTGGTGCCGGCGGTGGTCACGACGTTCTTGCCTTTGAGGTCGGGGAAGTCTTTATACGGCGAGTCTTTTTTCACCAGCAGCTTGGTACCGATTTCGAAGATGCCGACGGAGAAGGCAACTTGCTGCTGACGCTCGACGTTGTTGGTGGTGGAGCCGCACTCGACGTCCACGGTGCCGTTTTGCACCAGCGGGATACGGGTTTGCGAGGTGACCAGATTGTAGTTGACCTTGAGCTCCGGCATGTTCAGGTCTTTCTTGATGGCTTCGACGATTTTCAGCTGAATATCGTGGGAGTAGCCCATCGGTTTGCCGGAAGCGTCCGCGATGTAGGAAAACGGAATGGAAGCGTCGCGATGTCCGAGGGTGATGGTGCCGGACTCTTTGATTTTCTTCAGTGTGCCGGTGAGTTCGGCTGCGAAAACTGGAGTGCTGATCAGAGCAACAGCGATGGCTGCGCCCAGAAGATGGGGAACGATACGCATCAAATTTTCCTCGACATTGTTTTTTTTATGGAGCCAGGTCATCGGCCTTTCTGTATTGCAAATACCTTGAGGGCTTCGGCACATCAGGCATTCGTCCAAGAGTGTAGAGCATGACTCGTGCCAGGCCAGGCGATCTAGGTCAAGTTATTGATTTTAAAGGGTATTAAATATTTATGGCGGTGTTTTCGCAGAGGGGAAATCCGGTAAACCGAATCGACCGGCAAGTCGCGTTCGGAAAACCGAATACTTGATTGGAGTTCCTTGCACCTGTGGGAGCGTGGCTTGCCCGCGAATCAGGCGATGCGGTGTATCTGACAAACCGCGTCATCGCTCTTCGCGGGCAAGCCCGGCTCCCACAGGGACCGTGCCAGGCTCTTGCAAAAACGGAAAAGCCCCTGAACCGTGAGGCGCAGGGGCTTTCGTTTAACCCGGATTCCCGATCAGGCCGCTTCGATCTTGCTGCGGTTGTGTTGGGCCTTGTCGAGATACTGCTGCAATTTTTCCTGTTCTGCCGGGGTGGTGAACAGCCCCAGTTTGCTGCGGCGCCACAGAATGTCGTGAGCGCTCACGGCCCATTCTTCGCGGCACAGGTAATCGACTTCGCGAGTGTAGAGGCCGCCGCCGATATGCTCGCCCATGTCGCTCAGGTTCTGCACGCCTTCCAGCAAGCGCCAGATGCGGCTGCCATAGGTGGTGGCCCAGCGACGGGCGATGTCGCTCGGGATCCAGTCGAATTGATCGCGGATCCTTGAGGTCAACGCCTGCGGGGTGGTCATGTCTTCGCCGCCTGGCAGCGTCGATTGCGCGGTCCAGCCTGGCTTGATGCCTTTGAAGTACGGTGCCAGTTGAGCCAGGGCCGATTCGGCCAGCTTGCGATAAGTCGTCAGTTTGCCGCCGAACACCGACAATAGCGGCGCTTCTTCGGCGCTGCCAGACAGCGCCAGGGTGTAATCACGGGTCACGGCCGATGGATTGTCGGATTCGTCGTTGCACAGCGGACGAACACCGGAATAGCTGTGCAGGATGTCATCGCGGGTCAGTTGCTTCTTGAAGTGCGCATTGACCACATTGAGCAGGTAATCGGTTTCGCCCTCGGTGATCGTCACTTTGGCCGGATCGCCAGTGTATTCGCGGTCGGTGGTGCCGATCAGGGTGAAGTGGTTCAGGTAGGGGATGGCAAACACGATGCGCTGGTCTTCGTTCTGCAGGATGAAGGCATTTGGCGCGTCGTAGAGTTTCGGCACGATCAGGTGGCTGCCCTGGATCAGGCGGATGCCATACGGCGATTCCATCTTCAGGTCATCGCGAATGAACTTGGCGACCCACGGGCCCGCAGCGTTCACCAATGCCTTGGCACGGATCGAGAACAGGCTGCCATCGGCACGCTCCAGGTTCAGGTTCCACATACCTTTGCTGCGACGGGCGCTGACACAGCGGGTCCGGGTGTGAACGTGGGCGCCTTTTTCACGGGCGGCCATGGCATTCAGGACCACCAGGCGGGCGTCATCGACCCAGCAATCGGAATATTCGAAGCCTTTGCTGATTTCGGCTTTGAGCGGGCTGTCGGCGCCAAACTTCAGGCTTTTGGAGCCGGCGAGTTTTTCCCGCTTGCCCAAGTGGTCATAAAGGAACAGCCCGGCACGAATCATCCAGGCCGGACGCAGGTGAGGACGGTGTGGCAGCACGAAACGCATCGGTTTAACGATGTGTGGCGCTTTGGCCAGCAGCACTTCGCGCTCGGCCAGGGCTTCGCGCACCAGACGAAATTCGTAATGTTCGAGATAGCGTAGGCCGCCGTGGATCAGCTTGCTGCTGGCGGACGAGGTGTGGCTGGCCAGGTCGTCCTTTTCGCAAAGAAACACCGACAGACCGCGACCGGCGGCATCAGCTGCAATCCCTACACCGTTAATCCCACCGCCGATGACGGCGATATCGTAGACCTCGGCAAGAGGGGGCACAGGCAAGGTAGAAGTGGGCATCGGCTGGCCTCGGGGGTCTTTTAGCTTTTAATTGGATATTTGAATTCGAACATTAGTGTTCATTTTCGAAAATGGTAGCGCATAAACACGGGCACAGCCAGTCAACTTCGATTGAAAATACTGATCGAAGGACGCCGAAAGGAAAATTTTCGAACATTTTGAATGGGGAAAGGGCGTGCGAGCTCTCTGTGGCGAGGGAGCTTGCTCCCGCTGGGGTGCGCAGCAGCCCTAAAAGCTGCAATCGCGGTTTTTCAGGTAGAACACCTCAGCCGGATTTGCGACCGCTGCGCGGCCGAGCGGGAGCAAGCTCCCTCGCCACAAGGGAGCGTGCCCAGCGGGTTAAACCACTTCCAGCCGAATCTTGTGCTGGCTCAGCAATTGCGCGAGAGCAGGCACTGGCGGCTGATCGGTGACCAGGCAATCGATCAGGCTGATCGGTCCCAGTCGAACCATGGCGTTGCGGCCAAATTTACTGGAGTCGGCGGCCAGCAACACTTGTCGGGCATTGGCGATGATCGCCTGGGACACCCGCACTTCCTGATAGTCGAAATCCAGCAGGCTGCCGTCTTCATCGATGCCGCTGATGCCGACGAGGGCGAAGTCGACTTTGAACTGATTGATGAAGTCGACGCTGGCCTGGCCAACGACGCCGCCGTCGCGGCGCACATTGCCGCCAGCCAGCAGGACTTCGAAATCATCCTTGGCGCTGAGGATCGAGGCGACGTGCAGGTTGTTGGTGATCACCTTGAGCTGGGTGTGATTGAGCAGCGCCCGGGCGATGGATTCGGTGGTGGTGCCAATGTTGATAAACAGCGAGGCATGATCGGGAATATGAGCGGCGATGGCTTCGGCGATACGTTGTTTCTCATCGCGCATTTGATCGGCACGCATGGCGTAGGCAGTGTTTTCCACGCTTGAATCGTAAGCCGCGCCGCCGTGATAGCGACGCAACAAATTCACTTCCGCCAATTGATTGATATCGCGGCGAATGGTTTGCGGTGTAACGACGAACAGCTGAGCCATTTCCTCGATGCTGACGTAGCCGCGTTCGCGGACCAGTTCGAGGATTTGCTGCTGACGGGGAGGCAGATTCATGGGGCGTCCTTTGGGCTGCCGTGCAAAATTTGCCCATGATGCCGCAGGAATCTACTCCCTGCCAGTTACATACCGATACGAGTCCGCTGCCTGGCTTATTTAACCTCTTCGTGCGGCTCCCAATCGCGGGTGCGGCTCACGGCTTTTTTCCAGCCAGCGTAGAGTTTTTCCTTCTCGGCTTCGGCCAGTTGCGGTTCGAACTCGCGCTCGATCACGGCCTTGCCGCGCAGCTCATCCAGGCTGCCCCAGAAACCACAGGCCAGGCCCGCCAGATAGGCCGCGCCGAGGGCGGTGGTTTCGCGCATTTTCGGGCGTTCGACATGAGTGCCAAGAATGTCCGCCTGGAACTGCATCAGGAAGTTGTTCGCCACTGCACCACCGTCAACGCGCAGGGCTTTGAGGCGTTCGCCGGAATCCTGCTGCATGGCATCGAGCACATCGCGGGTCTGATAGGCAATCGACTCCAGGGCGGCGCGAATGATGTGATCCACGCGTACCCCGCGGGTCAGGCCGAACAGCGCGCCACGGGCATACGGATCCCAGTACGGTGCGCCCAGACCGGTGAAGGCCGGGACCAGATACACGCCGTTGCTGTCTTTGACCTTGTTGGCAAAGTATTCAGTGTCATGAGCGTCGTTGATGATTTTCAGTTCATCACGCAGCCATTGCACGGTGGAGCCACCGTTGAACACTGCGCCTTCCAGCGCGTAAGCGACTTCGCCGCGTGGGCCGCAAGCGATGGTGGTGAGCATCCCGTGCCTGGATTTCACCGCCTTGTCGCCGGTGTTCATCAGCAGGAAGCAACCGGTGCCGTAGGTGTTTTTCGCCTGGCCAGGTTCGACGCACATCTGGCCGAACAACGCAGCCTGTTGGTCACCGGCAATGCCGCCGATGGCGATACCGCTTTTGGTATGGCCGTAGATTTCCGAGGACGACTTCACCTGCGGCAGCATCTCGCGCGGAATATCCAGCAGCTCAAGCATCTTCGCGTCCCACTCCAGCGTGTGGATGTTGAAGAGCATGGTGCGCGAGGCGTTGGTGTAATCGGTAACGTGGGTCTTGCCGCCCGTAAATTTCCAGATCAGCCAGCTGTCGATGGTGCCGAACAGCAGTTCGCCGTTGCGGGCGCGTTCGCGGCTGCCTTCGACATTGTCGAGAATCCACTTCAGCTTGGTGCCGGAGAAGTACGGGTCGGTGACCAGACCGGTGGTGTCGCTGATGTATTGCTCGTGGCCATCGCGCTTGAGCTGCTGGCAGATCTCGGTGCTGCGACGGCACTGCCAGACGATCGCGTTGTAGATCGGGCGGCCGGTGGTCTTGTCCCAGACCACGGTGGTTTCGCGCTGGTTGGTGATACCGATGGCCGCCACCTGGTCGTGATGCAGGCCGGCTTGAGCCAGGGCCTCGACCATCACTGCACTTTGGGTGGCGAAGATTTCCATCGGGTCATGTTCGACCCAGCCGGCTTGCGGGTAGTGCTGGGCGAATTCACGCTGAGCGGTACAGACCACATTGGCGTCGCGGTCGAAAATGATCGCCCGGGAGCTGGTCGTACCCTGATCGAGGGCAATGATGTAGTTCTTATTCTGAATGTCGGTCATGTCGATTGCCTTGGACTGGATAAAGTTTAAATGCACAGAGTGCGAAGCCGCGGGAGGGCAGTGGCTTCACGCAGACTGTTTCAAAGTCGGACCTTGCCGTTGACGGCGTGTTCTGCATCCTTTGTAGCAGGTGTGGCGCTGGGTAGATGGCGAGCAATCAGCCCGCGATAGGCGGCAGCGCCGAGGCAGGCACCAATGATCGGTGCAAATACTGGAATCAGGAAGTAGGGGATATCGCGCCCACCGGTGAGGGATATTTCACCCCAACCAGCAACAAAGGTCATCAATTTAGGTCCGAAATCCCGTGCCGGGTTCATCGCAAAACCGGTCAGCGGGCCCATCGAGCTGCCAATAACGGCAATCAGCAGACCGATCAACAAGGGCGCCAGCGGGCCCCGTGGCAAGCCGTTGTTGTCGTCGGTCAGGGACATGATCACGCCCATCAGAATGGCGGTGATGATCACTTCAACCAGGAATGCCTGGCCAGTGGTCAGGGCGGGGTTCGGGTAGGTGGAGAATACAGAGGCCAGTTCCAGGCTGGCCTGGGTGCCACGGATCATTTGATGGGATTGTTCGTAATCGAAGAACAGGTTGCTGTAAAGCGTGTAAACCAACAACGCCGCGCAAAAGGCTCCGGCGACCTGAGCAAAGATGTAAAACGGTAGTTTGCGCTTTTCAAAGTCGGCAAAAATACACAGCGCAATACTGACTGCCGGGTTGAGGTGCGCGCCGGAAACGCCGGCAGTCATGTAGATCGCCATGCTCACGCCGATCCCCCAGATGACACTGATTTCCCACAAGCCAAAGCTGGCTCCCGCGACCTTGAGCGCGGCAACGCAACCAGTACCGAAGAAAATCAATAAAGCAGTCCCCAGGAACTCGGCCATGCATTGGCTCGAGAGCGAAGGTTGTTGTAAAGCAGTTGTCATTGAAAACCTCGTTTTTGTTGTTGTCTGGCGCTGTTCTCATCATGGTCCGAGCGCGATTTTCACCGAGGCAGGATCCCCATCCTGGTCTTGGCTTACTGCTGGGTGCTTCGCTGGAGCTGTTGAAGCATATTCATATTCGAAAAAATATAGACAAGAAACGCTGCTGTCAAAGGTCGAAAGTGAACTGTCGGTCATTTTTTGTCTATCAGTCGTGTGAATGATCACGCTGCAGGCATGTGGGGAGCGCTGCCAGTGAGCTGGAGGATGGCCAATGGATTCAATCGGCAGCCGGCGTAGCAGCTGCGCAATAGAGCCTTTTGCCAACTGATGACCTAGAATCCTCCCTCAATGTTCTATTCCATTGGCCACGCCCGGAGCCGTCATGACCCCAGCATTGGATTTGTTGAAAAAAGTTCGTGCCGAACATCGAGTGCACAGTTACGAACATGATCCCAAGGCTGCTTCCTATGGCCTGGAGGCTGCAGAAAAACTGGGGCTCGATCCGGCGCAGGTGTTCAAGACGCTGTTGGCCGCCAGTGAAAAGGGTGAATTGTTGGTGGCGGTGGTGCCGGTCGTCGGAAGTCTGGATTTGAAGGCGCTGGCCCAGGCTGCGGGGGTGAAAAAAGTCGAGATGGCGGACCCGGCCGCCGCGCAACGGGCTACCGGCTACCTGCTGGGTGGGATCAGTCCTTTAGGGCAGAAGAAGCGTTTGCGAACTTTCGTCGATAACAGCGCCCAACCCTTCGCCAGCATTTTTGTCAGCGCCGGGCGCCGAGGCCTTGAAGTGGAGCTATCAGCGGCTGTACTGGCCGAGCATACCCAGGCGAAGTTCGCCGATATTGGTCGGGCTTGATGGCTTGAATTGACGCTGTATGGCGCAAATTAACCTGCTCTGTAACTATCCCCGGAGGGTGTCCGGGCGCATGCTCGCTGTCGCATTTTCAAGGAAGAGGTAGGGTTATGCAGCTTGAGTTTCATCAGGTCGACGCGTTCAGTGATCGGCCGTTCAGTGGCAACCCGGCCATGGTCTATCGGCTCGATGCATGGCTCGCCGATGAGTTAATGCAGAAGATTGCCGCCGAGCACAATCTGGCCGAAACCGCTTTTGTGGTGCGCGAAGACCAAGGCTGGCATATCCGCTGGTTCACGCCGACCACTGAGGTTCCGCTTTGTGGTCATGCCACCTTGGCCAGCGCTTATGTTTTGTTCGAGATTTATAAGGAGTCGGTCGATCGGCTGGACTTCATCAGCAAGTCGGGCCCCCTGAGCGTCAGCCGTGAAGGTGAGCGCTTGTGGCTGAATTTTCCGGCGATTGTGCCCCGCGAGGTGGGTGTGACTCCGCAGGTAGAGCGCGCGCTGGGGCTGAAGGTGGTGGACGTGCTGGGTTCCAACGAGCTGCTCGTGGTGCTGGAGTCCGAGCAGGCCGTTCTGGATTGCCAGCCTGACATGGCCGCATTGGCGAAACTGCCGTGGCCGGGTGCGATTGTTACGGCGCAGGGCTCTCGGCATGATTTTGTCTCGCGCTATTTCGCCCCGGCGATCGGGATCAACGAAGATCCGGTGACCGGGTCGACCCATTGCAGCCTTATTCCGTACTGGTCGCAACGCTTGGGCAAGTCGAGCCTGACGGCGTATCAATGTTCGGCGCGCGGTGGCGAGTTGTTCTGTCGCCTGGAAGGGGGGCGGGTGAAGATCGGCGGCAATGCGACGCTGGTGGCCAGCGGGAAATTGATGCTGGGCTGACAGGCTAACCTCGACCTGTGGGAGCGAGCTTGCTCGCGATGGCAGCGGCACGGTACATCTGAAAAACCGCGCCGCCTGCATCGCGAGCAAGCTCGCTCCCACATTGGATTTTCTTCGCATCAAGCGCGTGCTCGCCACAGGCACTGCGTATCAGCTAGCGGAGCTATGCCGTCGGACACCGGAATCCACCTCCGGAATCTGCGCCGCCGTGCTGCCGGACGCCTGAAACAGTACGAGATGCTCTGCCGCCACTCGAATACCGACATCAGCACCGACCAGATGATCAGCATGGCTCGGGAAGATCGACTCCAGCTGGCTACCGGTCGGTAACAGCAGGCGATACAGCATCGAAGCGCCAAGGAAGGTCTTGCCGATGATTCGCGCTTTCAGCTCGCTGTCCGGTGCATAGACGATATCGTCCGGGCGCAGCAGCACATCGACAGCCGCGCCAATCGGCCATGTATAGGCACGATTGCCGCGCATTACGCCCAGTTCGGTCTGTACCGATTCCGGGCTCTGCAATTGGCCGCGAATGAAGTAACCCTGACCGATAAAGCTCGCAACGAAAGGGGTGAACGGTTCGTGATAGAGGTTATACGGTGTGTCCCACTGCTCCAGTCGACCTTCCTTGAACACGCCGACATGGTCGCTGACCGCGAAGGCTTCTTCCTGGTCGTGGGTCACCAGAATCGCGCTGGTGCCACGGGCCTTGAGAATGTCCCGCACCTCATGGCTGAGTTTGCGTCGCAACTCGCCGTCGAGGTTGGAGAAGGGTTCGTCGAGCAACAATAACTGTGGTTCTGGCGCCAATGCGCGAGCCAGCGCGACACGCTGCTGCTGGCCGCCGGACAGCTCATGGGGGAAGCGCTTGCCAAGATTTTTCAGGTTGACCAGTTCGAGCAGTTCGTTGGTCACGCGATCCTTTTGCGGATGCTTGCGGATCCCGAAGGCGATGTTCTCGGCTACGCTCAAGTGCGGAAACAGTGCGTAGTCCTGGAACACCATGCCGATCCGACGCTTCTCCGGCGCCAGGGTGAAGCCGGCGCTGGAGATGACTTCGCCGGCCAGCTGGATTTCACCTTCGTGCACTGGCTCGAAACCGGCAATCGCCCGCAGGGTGGTGGTCTTGCCACAACCGGACGAGCCGAGCAGGCAACCGATATCTCCAGCATTGAGGTGCAGGTTGAGGTTCTGCACAACCCGTTGGTCCTGGTAGCCGCAGGCCAGATTATGCAGGTTGAGCAGTAATGGATGGCTCATGCGTGGTGATACGCCGGCTCGACCAGAAACTCGAGCAGAGCCTTTTGTGCGTGAAGACGGTTTTCCGCCTGATCCCAGGCGACAGAGCGCTGATCGTCGAGCAGGTCGAGGCTGATTTCCTCGCCGCGGTGAGCCGGCAGACAATGCATGAACAGCACATCCGGTGCAGCCAGATCGAGCAGGGCGCGAGTCACCTGGAAGGGGCTGAACAGCGCCAGGCGCTTGGCGGTTTCCTCTTCCTGGCCCATGGAGGTCCAGACATCAGTGCTGACCAGGTGAGCGCCGAGCACCGCATCCCGAGGGTCGCGGACGATGGTCACGCGATCGCCGGCCTTGGCGACGAATTCCGGGTTCGGTTCGTAACCTTGCGGGCAGGCGATGCGCAGCTGGAAGTCGAACTGAATGGCCGCTTCTATATAGCTGTTGCACATGTTGTTGCCATCGCCGATCCAGGCAACGGTTTTGCCCTGGATCGAACCACGGTGTTCGAGGAAGGTTTGCATATCAGCCAGCAATTGGCAGGGATGCAGGTCGTCGGACAGGCCGTTGATCACGGGTACGCGGGAGTTGGCGGCGAATTCGGTCAAGGTGCTGTGGGCAAAGGTACGGATCATCACCGCATCGAGCATGCGCGACATGACGATGGCGCAGTCGCCAATCGGCTCGCCACGGCCCAATTGAGTATCGCGCGGCGAGAGGAAGATCGCCTGGCCACCCAGCTGGATCATGCCGGCTTCGAAGGAGAGGCGGGTACGGGTCGAGGACTTCTCGAAAATCATCCCGAGAACGCGGTTTTTCAATGGCTCGAAGAGTACGCTGCGATTGCGCAGGTCCTTCAGCTCGATGCCGCGACGAATCACGCTGACCAGCTCTTCGGGCGTGCAATCCATCAGGGAGAGAAAGTGCCTTGCGCTCATCATTAACTACCTTTTTGCAACAGACCGCAGATACTCAAAGCCTTGTTTAATTGAAAAACGGGCGAGACCTGCGGCGAAAGCCGCACGGGGCGACGAAATAGGGGAAGGCGCGATCTTGACATTAAATGTCGCGTCTTACCAATAGGCTACTGTTCTTAGGGGAGTTCAGAGGTGCTACGAGGATGTCGCGGTAGCGCTTTTGAAGCCTGTTTCCTGACTGCAGCACGACATTTGTACACTGCCCGCGCGCGGCTTGGCAATCAGCCGGGATGGGCAAAGTGCAGTAACAGTCGGTTTTTGACCGGTTAGCCGGGTTTTTTGCAGGCAGGATCGGTCAGGCTGGCCCAGCTCAAACATTTCCTAATGCCAGGTGCTGGGCTATAAAGATGTCACAAGCGATACATGGAGTTTCTGGAGTGGAGTCGAAAGAGCAGCAATTAATGGAGTTACTGGGGCTGACTGCACGCTCCCTGACTCACCTCACCGCGGCTGTGACCTCGATGTCTTTCGAGTTGCTGCGCAGTGACGACGAAGTGACCAAGGCCGCGGGGCGGCGCATGATCGACCGCATGGCGACCGTCAGCACCGGGCTCGACGAGCACTGGCGATTGATCGGCGAGCTCACCGGGATCCACCTGGCCCATGAGCAGATCGAAACCATCGAGGACATTCAGTTGCAGAGGCCGTCCGGGCTTCCAATGGGCTGAATGTTGGCTGGCCGGTATCGGCTGGCCTGATGCCTCTGGATTCACAAGATGAACGTCTCTGGCGCGGTGGCCGGTCAGGCGCCATAGTTTTGTTCTCGCGGCCTGAGGCTGGCTGCTTCGAATAATAGAGACTGGCCATGACCAAGACTCTCCATCACCGTGCCTGCCACCTGTGTGAAGCCATCTGTGGCTTGACCATCGAAACCACTGCGGTCGACGGCGCTGGCGTGCAGATCACCTCGATCAAGGGTGATCCGCAGGACAGCTTCAGTCGCGGTCATATCTGCCCCAAGGCGGTAGCGCTGCAGGATATCCAGAACGATCCGGACCGCCTGCGCCAACCCATGCTCAGGGTCGGCAGCGAATGGCAGCCTATCGAGTGGGAGGCGGCGTTTGCGCTGGTAGCCGAGCGACTCGGGGCGATTCAGGAGCGTCATGGACAGAACGCCGTGGCGGTCTATCAGGGCAATCCCAGCGTGCATAACTATGGGCTGATGACCCACAGCAATTACTTTCTCGGCCTGCTGAAAACCCGCAACCGCTTTTCCGCCACCTCGGTCGACCAGTTGCCTCATCACCTGACCAGTCACCTGATGTACGGCCATGGCTTGTTGCTGCCGATTCCGGACATCGATCACACCGACTTCATGCTGATTCTGGGCGGCAACCCGTTAGCCTCCAACGGCAGCATCATGACCGTGCCGGATGTGGAGAAGCGCTTGAAGGCGATCCAGGCGCGGGGCGGCAAGGTGGTAGTGGTCGATCCACGGCGCAGCGAAACGGCGGCCATCGCCGATCAACATGTGTTTGTCCGTCCGGGTGGCGATGCGGCGCTGTTATTCGGCTTGCTCAACACCTTGTTCGATGAAGGCTTGACCCGCGACAGCCATTTGCCGGTAGAGGGTCTGGACGAGGTCCGCCAGGCAATCAGACGCTTCACACCCGAGACGATGAGCGCACTCTGCGCCGTCCCGGCCGGGCAAATCCGTCAGTTGGCGCGGGATTTCGCCGCAGCAGACAAAGCCGTCTGCTATGGCCGCATGGGGGTTTCCACTCAGTCATTCGGCACCTTGTGCCACTGGCTGGTTCAGTTGATCAATCTGCTGACCGGCAATCTCGATCGGGTCGGCGGCGCGCTGTGTACGGAACCTGCGGTGGACCTGGTGGCTTCGACTTCGGGTGGACATTTCAATCGCTGGCAAAGCCGGGTCTCGGGGCGTCCGGAATATGGCGGCGAGCTGCCGGTGTCGGCACTCGCCGAAGAAATGCTCACTGAAGGGCAAGGCCAGGTACGAGCGCTGATCACGGTCGCCGGAAATCCGGTGCTGTCCACGCCCAATGGCCGGCAACTGGAGCAGGCGCTGGACGGGCTGGAGTTCATACTCAGCATCGACCTGTACATCAACGAAACCACCCGCTATGCCGACCTGATCCTGCCATCGACCTCGGCGCTGGAGAACGATCACTACGACACCACGTTCAATATGTTCGCGGTGCGTAATGTCAGTCGTTTCAATCGGGCGATTCTGGCCAGGCCTGAAGGTGCATTGCACGACTGGGAAATATTTGTCGGCCTGGCACAAGCCTTTGCGGCGAAGACCGGCAAAGAGCTCAAACCGACCATTTCCCCGGCGCAGATGATCGACCGAGGGCTGCGTGCCGGCCTGTATGGCGATGCTTCGACCTATAAGTTGTCCGTTGCGACCTTGTTCGACCATCCCCATGGGATCGACCTGGGGCCGCTCAAGGCGAATCTCGGGCCGCGTTTGAAGACCGCGAATCAGCACGTTCAGGCGGCGCCTGCAGTGATTCTGGCTGATCTGGAGCGCTTTGCCGCGCTGCAAGCACCATTGCCTGACGAACTGTTGATGATCGGGCGCCGGCATGTACGCAGTAACAACTCCTGGATGCATAACTACCATCGCCTGGTGAAAGGCAAGCCGCGTCATCAATTGCTGATGCACCCGGATGACCTGGCCAGTCGCGGCCTCAGTGATGGGCAGCGAGTGCGTGTCAGCTCGCGGGTCGGAGCCATCGAGGTCGAAGTGCTGGCAAGCGTCGAGATGATGCCGGGCGTGGTCAGTCTGCCCCATGGTTGGGGCCATGCACGGCCTGGGGTGCAGATGGGAATTGCCACTGGCCAGCCGGGTGCCAGCGCCAATGACCTTACGGATGAGCGACAGCTGGATGAGCTTTCCGGCAACGCGGCGTTGAACGGCGTGCCGGTCAAGGTGGCGACGGCCTGAGTGTAGCGCAGGGATTTCTGCGATAATGAGTGCCTGTCGGGGAGGCCGAGCATAGCGCTCGGCTTTCCGTTACAATGCGCCACCGTGCCGACAACTGAGTCGGAAAGTTCAGCCGAGGTGCTCCATGGATATTATCGAAACTATTAAAGAGCAGATTGCCAACAACACCATTCTGCTTTACATGAAAGGCTCGCCGAATGCCCCACAGTGTGGCTTCTCCGCGAAAGCCGCTCAGGCCGTTATGGGCTGTGGTGAGAAGTTCGCTTACGTGGACATCCTGCAGAACCCGGAAATCCGCGCCAACCTGCCAAAATACGCCAACTGGCCAACCTTCCCGCAACTGTGGGTCGGTGGTGAGCTGGTCGGCGGTAGCGACATCATGACTGAAATGGCCGCCGACGGTTCATTGCAGGCCACGATCAAAGCTGCTGTCGAAAAAGCCGCAGCGAACAAGACCGAAGCCTGATCGCTGGTGATTTGACAACAAAAAGCCCCGCCTCTCGAAAGAGGGTGGGGCTTTTTGTTGCATCGAGACTTTTGTTGTATCGAGAGCAGGGCGCCAGGTTACTCGCCCATCTGCGATTGCAGGTAGTTCTCAAGACCGACTTTATCGATCAGGCCCAGTTGGGTTTCCAGCCAGTCGATATGTTCTTCTTCAGACTCAAGAATATCTTCCAGTAGTTCACGGCTGCCGAAGTCGCCGGTCACTTCGCAGTGAGCGATGGCCACCTTGAGATCGGCATGGGCGGTTCTCTCGATGCGCAGGTCGCACTCAAGCATTTCCTTGGTGTGTTCACCGATCTGCAGCTTGCCGAGGTCTTGTACGTTCGGCAGGCCTTCGAGGAACAGGATGCGCTTGATCAGCTTGTCCGCATGCTTCATTTCGTCGATGGATTCGTGGTATTCGTGCTTGCCGAGCTTGCCCAGGCCCCAATCTTCATACATGCGTGCATGCAGGAAGTATTGATTGATCGCGACCAGCTCATTGGCAAGAATCTTGTTGAGATGCTGGATGACTGTAACGTCGCCTTTCATGATGGGAATCCTGCCCTATATTCGCGGTATATGAATATAGTTTGAGCCGCGCAACTACTAGTGTCAAACCTAAGTTATTGAATAATATATGAAAATTAATCGGAATAAGAATGTTTTTGTTCCGCATCGCGGTGCTAAGCAGTTGATTTCCAGACATAAAAAAACCGGACGCTAAGTCCGGTTCTTTAAAATACGTTATTTAAGCGGCAGAAAATTCTACAGGGTAGGGGATCGCTGCCTGGCTGCTTTGCAGTTTGGTCAGGGTTTCACGAACCACTTCCTTGGCAAGGCAGGCGCATTTGCCGCATTGGCTGGCAACGCCGGTGGCCTGACGTACTTCCCGATAGCTGCAGCAACCTTCATAGATTGCATCGCGGATTTGACCGTCGGTGACGCCAGTGCAGAGGCAGACATACATAAGTGAAAACCGTCGCTGGTTGTGACTCGATTGCGATGGATCTTAATGTTAACGAGAATGATTGTCAAAGTGGTTTCTGAAAGCTTTTCGTCATAAGGGCGTGTGACTGACGAACGGTTTCCTCTCACGTCTCCATGAGGAAAATATAGCAGCGGCTTTTTACCTGTCTCGAAAAAAAACCGCTAAGGACAGGTTAAAAACGCAGTGTATGATGGCCGGTCCTTGCGAAGCGGGTTCGTGTCACAGGGCTGTCGCCTGAGGGTGGCAGGCTGGTACGAACCCTGTTCTTCAACGTTATTACACCAGGAGATATCCAATGAGCGTACTCGTAGGCAAACAAGCCCCTGATTTCACCGTACCGGCCGTACTCGGCAATGGCGAGATCGTAGACAGCTACACCCTGTCCTCGGCCATCAAAGGCAAATACGGCCTGGTGTTCTTCTACCCACTGGACTTCACCTTCGTTTGCCCGTCCGAGCTGATCGCTCTGGACAACCGCATGGCTGACTTCAAGGCACGCAACGTTGAAGTGGTCGCGGTGTCGATCGACTCGCACTTCACCCACAACGCATGGCGCAACACCCCTGTGAACAATGGCGGCATCGGCCAGGTTCAATACACCATGGCTGCCGACATCAAGCAGGAAATCATGAAAGCCTACGACGTTCAGTCCGCAGACGGCGTGGCTTTCCGTGGCGCGTTCCTGATCGACGACAAAGGCGTTGTCCGTTCGCAGATCATCAACGACCTGCCGCTGGGCCGTAACATGGAAGAGCTGATCCGCTTGGTCGACGCTCTGCAATTCCACGAAGAGCACGGCGAAGTTTGCCCGGCCAACTGGAAAAAAGGCGACAAAGGTATGACTGCTTCGCCAGAAGGCGTTGCTGCTTACCTGACCGAGAACGCTGGCAAGCTGTAAACCAGGCGTCAGGCATAAAAAAACCGGCCTCTGAGGCCGGTTTTTTTATGGGCGGGATATTTTCAGGCGACCCGATCAGTCGTTGAAGTCTTCCCAGCCGCCCATTTGTTTCCAGCGGTTGACGATGCCGCAGAACAGCTCGGCGGTCTTCTCGGTGTCGTAGCGTGCCGAGTGGGCCTCGCGACCGTCGAAGTCGATATCGGCAGTCTGGCAGGCCTTCGCCAACACGGTTTGACCATAAGCCAGACCGGCCAGCGTCGCGGTGTCGAAGCTGGAGAACGGATGAAACGGGTTGCGCTTCATGTCCAGGCGCGCGACAGCGGCGTTGAGGAAGCCCAGATCGAAGCTGCTGTTATGCCCCACCAGAATCGCGCGTTTGCAGCCATTGGCCTTCAGAGCCTTGCGTACGCCGCGGAAGATATCGGTCAGGGCCGTTTCTTCGCTGACAGCCATGCGCAGCGGATGATCGAGCTTGATCCCGGTGAACTCCAGAGCGGCTGCTTCGATGTTCGCGCCCTCGAAAGGCTCTACCCGGAAGAAGTAGGTGTGTTCAGGGAACACGAAGCCTTTTTCGTCCATGCCGATGGTGACCGCGGCAATTTCCAGCAAGGCATCGGTGGCACAGTTGAAACCACCGGTTTCAACGTCGACGACTACCGGGAGGTAACCACGAAACCGGGCTGCCATTGGATGGCGAGAGCCGCCACCGCCGTTATGGCCGTCTTGTTCGTCGTCGAAATGGTCTTCACTCACGAGTGTTTCTCCAGCAGGCGCCAGCGCAGTTTTTCACCGGCGCGCAGCGGGATTACAGACAGCTCGCCGAAGGGCAGGCTGGTCGGGGCGGTCCATTCTTCGCGAACCAGGGTGATGCTATCGGTGTTCGCTGGCAGGCCATAGAAGCGCGGGCCATGCAAACTGGCGAAACCTTCGAGCTTGTCCAGTGCATTGCGCTGTTCGAAGGCTTCGGCATACATCTCGATCGCAGCATAAGCGGTGTAGCAACCGGCACAGCCACACGCCGCTTCTTTGGCATGTTGAGCATGCGGGGCCGAATCGGTACCCAGGAAAAACTTCTCGCTGCCACGGGTGGCGGCGTCGAGCAGTGCTTCCTGGTGGATATTGCGCTTGAGGATCGGCAAGCAATAGAAATGCGGGCGAATCCCGCCAACCAGCATGTGGTTGCGGTTGTACAACAGGTGGTGAGCAGTGATGGTCGCGCCTACGTTGGCCGGGGCCTCGTTGACGAACTGCACGGCTTCACGGGTGGTGATGTGTTCGAACACCACCTTGAGTGTCGGGAAGCGTTCCACGACCCGGCGCAGGTGTTCGTCGATGAACAGTTTTTCACGGTCGAAGACATCGACGTCGCCGCGAGTGACTTCACCGTGAATCAGCAAGGGCAGCCCGACTTCGGCCATGGCCTCAAGTGCAGGGAAGATCTTGTCGATGCTGGTAACGCCAGAGTCCGAGTTGGTGGTCGCGCCGGCCGGATAGAGCTTGGCGGCGTGCACGAAACCACTGGCCTTGGCCTCGCGAATCTCGGAAGGCTCCGTGCGATCGGTCAGGTAGAGCACCATCAGTGGTTCGAAAACGCTGCCGGCCGGGCGCGCAGCGAGAATACGCTGGCGATAGGCATCGGCTTCAACGGCGTTACGCACCGGTGGTACCAGGTTGGGCATGATGATGGCGCGGCCAAAGGTGCGCGCAACATCCGCAACAGTATTGGGTAGCACAGCACCATCGCGAAGATGTATATGCCAGTCGTCGGGACGCAGCAGGGTCAGGCGGTCGGACATTGGGGATTCCAGGCGGGTCAAACTGAGGGGAATGCTACCGGAAAAGACTCTCTCAGGCACTCGCTATCAAGTTTTGCAGCAAGCTTCCGATATCCCATAGGTGTGCTGTAAACAACTGATATGCCGTAAACGCGTGTCGGTCTTTTGTGTAGAAGCCAATGGAGCCTCCCGTGCGCCAGCGTTATTTAGCCTTGCTCAGTGTGTTTGCCTGCCTGCCCGCGATGGCTGTGACTTTCCAGACGCGTCTGGAAAGCATCGAGTGGAAGGTCGATGGTGACAAATTCGAGTGCCGCCTGAGCCAGCCCATTACCGATTTTGGTTCCGGTGAGTTCGTGCGGCGTGCTGGCGAGCAGGCGACGTTCCGCCTCAAGGCCTACAACTCGACGCTCGGTGGTGGCTCGGCGACCTTGTTGGCGGCCGCTGCACCCTGGCAGCCGGGGCGCGGTGATATCAATCTGGGGGCGGTGAGGGCCGGCAGTGGCGATGTGCTGTTCAACAGTTCGCAGGTGCAGGCCGGTCGACTGTTCAATGGCTTGCTGGACGGCCGCAGCCCGGTGGTTCGCCATTACTCTCGGGAGGGTGGCGTTTCTGAAGTTCGTTTGTTACCGGTCAAGTTCAACAAGGCCTATAGCGATTATCAGGCGTGCACTGCCAAGCTGTTGCCGATGAATTTCGATCAAGTGAAGCAGGCCGAAGTCGGCTTTCCAGGCGGTGGCATCGACCTTGATGCGCAGGCCAAGGCCAGATTGCAGGTCATGCTGGAGTTCCTCAAGGCTGATCCGAGCGTCAATCACATCGAGCTCGACGGCCACTCGGATAACAGCGGCAATCGTTTGACCAATCGTGATCTGTCGCGGCGTCGAGCCTTGGCGGTGATGGATTTTTTCAAGGTCAACGGCGTCCAGGAGTCGCAAATCATCATGCGTTTCCACGGTGAGCGCTATCCTTTGGCACCCAATACCAATCCCGCCAATCGAGCGAAGAATCGCCGGGTCAATGTTCACCTCGAGCGTGTTGCACCCACCGAAAAGCCGGCTCCACAGGTCAGCTCCGCGAGCAATGCGGCGGCGACTTCCTGAAACGGCTGTAGTCGTCGCGCACTCGACATAATCTGTCGCTTCGTCGTCATAAGCTGTCGCGCCTCTGTAAATTTATTGGTTTGAACGGTAGAATCAAAGGCTTTCCGTACAACCCGGTGGAGTGATGGCATGGCGGACGTAAACAAGGTCGTTCTGGCGTATTCCGGCGGCCTGGACACTTCGGTGATCCTCAAGTGGCTGCAGGATACTTATAACTGTGAAGTGGTGACGTTCACCGCTGACCTGGGTCAGGGCGAAGAGGTCGAACCTGCACGCGCCAAGGCACAAGCCATGGGCGTGAAAGAGATCTACATCGACGATTTGCGCGAAGAGTTTGTCCGCGATTTCGTTTTCCCTATGTTCCGCGCCAACACCGTTTACGAAGGCGAGTACCTGTTGGGTACCTCCATCGCTCGTCCGTTGATCGCCAAGCGTTTGATTGAAATCGCCAACGAAACCGGCGCCGACGCCATTTCCCATGGTGCAACCGGCAAAGGTAACGACCAGGTTCGTTTTGAACTGGGTGCCTATGCGTTGAAGCCTGGGGTCAAAGTGATTGCTCCGTGGCGTGAATGGGATCTGCTCTCCCGTGAAAAGCTGATGGATTACGCTGAAAAGCACAACATCCCGATCGAGCGTCACGGCAAGAAAAAATCCCCGTACTCGATGGATGCCAACCTGCTGCACATCTCCTATGAAGGCGGCGTGCTGGAAGACACCTGGACCGAGCACGAAGAAGACATGTGGCGCTGGACCGTCTCCCCGGAGAAGGCTCCTGACAAGGCGCAATACCTGGAACTGACCTACCGCAACGGCGATATCGTCGCACTGGACGGCGTCGAAATGACCCCGGCCACCGTGCTGGCGACCCTGAACCGTATCGGTGGCGAACACGGTATTGGCCGTCTGGACATCGTCGAGAACCGCTATGTCGGCATGAAGTCCCGCGGCTGCTACGAGACGCCTGGCGGCACCATCATGCTGCGTGCTCACCGTGCGATCGAGTCGATTACCCTGGACCGCGAAGTGGCTCACCTCAAAGACGAGCTGATGCCTAAGTACGCCAGCCTGATCTACACCGGTTACTGGTGGAGCCCCGAGCGTCTGATGCTGCAACAGATGATCGATGCGTCTCAGGCACACGTGAATGGCGTGGTTCGCCTGAAACTGTACAAGGGCAACGTCATTGTCACCGGCCGTAAGTCCGATGAATCGTTGTTCGATGCAAACATTGCGACTTTTGAAGAGGATGGCGGCGCTTACAATCAAGCGGATGCTGCGGGCTTCATTAAACTCAATGCGTTGCGTATGCGTATTGCCGCAAACAAAGGTCGGAAATTGTTCTGATTGATTGAAGGCGAGCAAAAAATGGCCCTGCATAAGCAGGGCCTTTTTTTTGCATGATGCTTTCTTTTTTTCATCTTGCGAATTCGCGTTTTTTTGTGTGTTTTCTATTGTCGATCATTAACTTGGCAGGCTCTGTGTCAAGGCGCGCGTGCTCAAGTTGTACACTATATAGGAAGGTTGTTTCGTCTCGTCCTTGTTTGGCTTTTCAAGTTCGTGCTGATTTATAAGTTGAGCCGACTTCTGATTGGTAAGAAAAATGATAAGCTCGCCGCTGTCTGGCTTGTTACGTATCTTCTGGCCGATCTCTAAGAATAGTGTATCAATGTCTTCTTTGGTATTTATCCGCCGGGTATCAATAAGGTGCAGGCCGTGCAGCATCTGGGGTAGATGGACGGTGGGTTGCATAGCGTGGTTTTTGAATAAATTGAAATGGACGGGTGGGTCTTGTGCATTGCGTGATGAATAGCGGCTTTTCTGCTGCCGGAATATAAGACTTTGCGGCGGGCATTTTTTCAGCCTTGCTGGCGGATAGACGTCTTTCTCATCGCCTGCTGTGCAATTATGTTGTTCCGGGGGGGCTTTGATTTCTTTCGGACGAGCCGCATCGTCGATGATCTTTATAAAGTCTTCTCCTTTCTCGAAATCGGAAGGCGCGTACAACGATTTGTAGTTGAAATTCAATGTGATAAAGAAAAGAAATATCAAGCAGAGCGGGAAACTGATAAGGAACCAGACATAGATATCCCGGTCGCCGTCATCAAGGAACGGCAGCGATACAGTTGCTGAGGCTTCCGTTAGCGCGGCGAAAATTGCAATGATGGTCATTGGGTTGGTTACTTTCTCTCGGTATTTGTTCATCTTTTCTCACTTAAGAATACTGTATTTCATGTCCTGGGTTTTAACGGCGGTAAGGTGCAGGAGACTGAGTGGTTTCTTTCAAGTGATGTGGTTGTCAATCTCGCCGTTGTTGTGGGTTTTTCTATCAATGGGTTATCGATGATCTTCAGTATCTGAAGGGGCTGCTATTTAACAAGTTCTCAAGATAAGTGTTGGTGTTTGGCATGCTAATAGTCGGGTGGGTTTTTCATGGTCGTTAGAGTTATTCTAGTCATGATCAGGCAAGGAAGATGAACTTTTTTAGACGCTAGGTGAGTATTTTTTAATGATGTTTCGATACAAAAAAAGCGAGGATTTAGTTTGAGTGATTCGGCAAACTTCCGCTATAAATGTGATGCGGTACAAAAAAATCATCAAGCCAAGGTAGGGCGCGTGTCGATTAAACTTTAAGACACATCCTTTTTGGTGTTTTTTTGTAGGATAAATCCGAGTTGCTTGTAGGAATGGTCTCTGGGTGCTGGTGACTGGGGAGGGCGCGATGCCAAGGGGAAATGACTAGGCTATTGTGCTGACTCTAAAAATTCGAACAGCGAAAATTGGACTTGCCCATGAATAAAGTGCTGATCGTGGATGCCCGTCATTCGTCTTGCTGTACGCATGCTGATGGAGCGCCATTGCTATGAAGTCATTGCAGAGACGGATAATGGTGTGGATGCCTTGCAGCTGGCCCGTGAGCATATGCCGGATATCGTTATCCTGGATATCGGAATTCCAAAGCTTGATGGTTTGGAAGTTATCGCGCGCCTGACTTCAATCACCATGCCTTTCAAGGTGCTGGTGTTGACCTCACAGGCACCGGGACATTTTTCCATGCGTTGTATGCAGGCCGGCGCCGCAGGGTATGTGTGCAAGCAACAAGATTTGACAGAGCTGCTTAGCGCGATCAAAGCGGTACTTTCCGGATATAGTTATTTTCCCAATCAGGCGTTGCATACCGTACGTTCGAGTTTGGGGAATGCCAGCGAAGCGGATATGGTCGATCGTCTTTCTGGTCGGGAGATGATGGTGTTGCAGCAGCTTGCACGAGGAAAGACCAATAAGGAGATTGCCGATGGAATGTTTCTCAGCAACAAAACAGTGAGTACTTACAAGACGCGCTTGCTGCTGAAGCTCAATGCCCGTTCATTGGTTGACCTGATCGAGCTTGCGCAACGCAATGGATTGGTTTGAATCCCGATACCCACGACCGTAAGAAAGGGCAACGGCATTGCCGTGTGGTGCCGGGCGCTGTGCTATCGGGCGACAGGACGTCTGCGTGAAAAAGCCAGTGCCAAGGCGCCGGGCAGCCAACAAAAAAGCCTCCATTTCGGGAGGCTTTCAGGTGTTAATCGTCAAAATCATAATCGGCCAATTGCTTTTGCAGACGGCGCTCTTCCAATAGATTGTCAATGGTGCGGCGTTTGCTCAGATTGGTCTTCGCCACTTCCACCACAGGCTCGGCATCCTCTGACTCAGCGGCGGTGAAGTCGTCTTCTACGTCCAGTTGTTCTTTACTAGCGCTCATAAGGTTAACTCCAGGCTAAGACTGCCATTGGGGCACCTTATAGCGATATTCCGGTGTCGGGTAAAAAAGATTTTTTCAATCGATCGATCATCAAACTCTATGGATACTCAATCGTCAGAGGTCTTGTGCTTGTATTCGCACAGGTCTTCGATCCGGCAGCTGCCACAGCGCGGTTTGCGAGCCTGGCACACATAGCGTCCGTGGAGGATGAGCCAGTGGTGCGAGTCGAGCAGGAATTCCTTGGGCACGAACTTCATCAGTTTTTTTTCCACCTCGACGACATCTTTTCCCGGTGCCAGTCCAGTACGGTTACTGACCCGGAAAATATGGGTGTCGACGGCCATGGTGAGCTGGCGAAAGGCGGTATTGAGCACCACGTTCGCGGTTTTGCGCCCCACGCCGGGGAGTGCTTCAAGCTCTTCGCGTGTTTGTGGAACTTCACCGTTATGACGCTCTACCAGCAATCGACAGGTTTCGATCACATTCTTCGCTTTGCTGTTGTACAAGCCGATGGTCTTGATGTATTCCGACAGCCCTTCGACACCGAGGGCATATATCGCTGCGGGTGTGTTGGCGACCGGGAACAGTTTCGCTGTGGCCTTGTTGACCCCAACGTCCGTCGCCTGGGCAGACAGGATGACCGCGATCAACAGCTCAAACGGTGAGGAATAAGCCAGCTCGGTTTTCGGTTCCGGATTGTCTTCGTGCAGCCGGCGGAATATTTCCAGACGTTTTGCAGCGTTCATGGGTAGAGCGTTTCCTTGAAGGCGGTCAATGTGGTTTTGAGGAGGCGGCCCAGGCCTGTTTCGCGGCGATCAGCAGCCCTGCGAGGATAAACCCGCCTGGCGCCAGAATGAGCAGGCGCGGTCCCGTATCCTGAGCCCATAGCCACAGCTGCCAGTGAGTATCGGTGGATCCGGCCAGCCACCACAAATGGCTGCCCAGGGAGCCCGTTCCCAGAACTTCACGCAGCGTGCCAAGTGTAATCAACAGCGCGCCGAACAGGCCAAGCAGTCGCAGGCGGTCAGTCATCAAGCTGTGTTCGAAAAAGCCGTCGAGTTCGAGCAACACACATTGAAGGGCAATCAGCCCAAGGTAAATGCCCAGATTTTGATGCAGCTCGAGAGCCCAGACTTGCAAGGCCAGTCCTGCACAACTGACGATAGTTACAGCCGATACGATATTGGTCGCCAGACGCAGGCTGGGGTTCAGCCGGCTCCGAATCGCTTTCATGCTCATGCCATAGATTGCGATGATCAGAATGGACATCAGCCACACACCGACGGCCTTGACCAAGGTGTCGCTGACGCCAATCAGTGGCGCGAGCATCAGCGAATTGCGCAGCGTCGAGGTGTTAGTCATGAGCAGGCTTTCCTGTGAGTTGCGCCTGATGCTCGTCGAAATAACGCAGCGCATCATGAATGGCGCTGATCGCCGACCTTGAGGTAATCGTTGCTCCGGCCATTTGATCGAACTGGCCGTTATCTTTTTTAAGTCCCCAGCCGGAGTCGGGCGGCTCAGTGCGCGATTTACCGGAAAAGCTCTGCAGCCAAGGGTTTGGGGTCGCCGCAATGTTCCCTCCAAGCCCCGGCGTTTCTGACTGCTTGAGGGTTTTGACGCCCAGCAGCTTGCCGTTTACCCCGATCCCGATCAACAGCTCGATAGGGCCTGCGTAGCCCACTGTCTGGCTGCGCAGAATCACCGCGCTGGGTTGACCGGATTGAGTGGCCAGATACCCGCCGAGCAGTCGGCTGCTGCCAAGCTCAATATCCTTGAGCGACAGTGGCTGGTCCAGCGGCTGATTGTCGTAGCTGTCCTGGGGCAGCATTTCCAGCAGATTACGGTTTTGTATGGCGCGTTGTTCCGCCGCGATGTGCGGCGCAGCGATTTGTTGCACGAAGAATGTCGCGGTTCCACCCAGACCGGCCAGTAACACCAGGATCAGTATGCCGAGGGCTCTATTCATGGCGCTGACGGCTCTGGTCGGGGGGCGAAAAGGCGCTCCAGCGCAGGCACGGTGAGGTTCATCAACAGCACGGCAAATGCCACACCGTCTGGATAACCGCCCCAGGTCCGAATGAGATAGGTCAGCAGGCCAACACCTGCTCCGAACAGCAGCCTGGCTTTTGGGTTTTTGGCGCCGGAGATCGGCTCGGTGACGATAAAGAACGCCCCGAGCATGCTCGCGCCCGTCAGCAAGTGGAACAGGGGTGAACCATTGGAATCGGAGCCCGAACCGTTCCAGCACAGCAAGCTGATGACAAACAGGCTGGCAAGCATGCCGACCGGAGCGTGCCAACTGAACACCCGCCGTTGCAACAAAAATGCGCCACCAGCGAGGAACGCCAGATTGAGCCATTCGATGCCTTTGCCACCCCAGTGGCCGAACGCAGTATTGGCGGCGAACAGTTCATCCATGGTCAGGCTTTTGTTGATTCGCAGGCTGTCCAGGGCCGTGGCCTGGACCCAGGCATCGGGTGTCGAGCTGCTGAAGCTGAAAACCTGTTGCAAGCCACCGAGCAGGTCCATGCCGTGGGAGGCCGGCCAGTGGGTCATTGGCTGTGGAAACGACACCAGAACCATTGCGTAGCCAAGCATCGCCGGATTGAACGGGTTTTTGCCGACCCCGCCGTACAGGTGTTTCCCAAAAAACAGCGCAAACGCGGCTGCGCTCAGGGTTAACCACCATGGGCAATAAGGTGGTAAGGCCAGTGCCAGCAAGGTGGCACTGACCAGCGCACTGCAATCGCTCAGAGAGGGTTTCAGAGCGCGTTTGCGCAAACTGAGGACAGCGGCCTCAACGGCTAATGCGGTGAAACCGGCCAGCAGCAAGTTGATCAATACGCCCCAGCCGTACAACCACAGCAAAACGAAAATGCCCGGCAGGGTCGCCAGCAGCACCAGCTTCATTGCCTGCTGAAGTCGCTCGTCTACCGTTTCAAGAGGCAACATAAGCATCTACCTGACGCTCGGCTTCAGCCAGTCGACTGCGAGCCTTGGCCAGGACCTCAGCTGATGTCTCGCAGCGTCGCTCAAGTTTACTGACGTCCGCGCGAGCGTAGGCCAACTCCGTTTTCAGCTGTCGAAGCTGGTTGTCGATGGGGCGTTTCTCGACCCGCATCAGATCGGGAACGGGTTGCTCGCTGGCGTTCTCGGCGCTGTGCAAAGCCTGCTCGGCTTCAGCCAGAGCATTGCCCAGAGCCGCAATGTGCTCGCTCGATGCTTCGCTGCTCTGAGCCTTCTTCAGTTCGGCACGGCGCATGGCCAATTGGATTTTCGCGCGTTTGAGATCGGCATCCTTGAGCAGAGCCACCTCGGGTGCGGGTGCCGCGCTGCTCTCCAGTTGCGCCAATGCAAGCTCTGCGGCCTCGAACTGTCGTTGCAGAATGATCAGCTGTGACTGCTGCTCAAAGGTCGGCGGATGCCCGAAGGCTTTCAGCGACTTGTTCAGTTGTGCACGGCTCATGGCCAGATCGATCCTGGCCTTTTTCAAGGCTGCATCGGCAGCAGCGGCCTTCTGCGCCTGAACCCGTTCGATGGCGGCTTGAACCGGGTCGACTGAAACTTCGCTGTGTTGCGTCGTACGCTGGGCCCGCGCCAGGCGCTCGGCCTGTTTTTGTTGTTCTTCGCGGTGCAGACGGGCATTACGTTGTTCGAAACGGTACCGCGCGTGATTGCGCTTTTCGGTGCGAGCGCGCTGTTCCTCAAGGCTGAACGCCAGCCCTCCGACAATCGGCAGCACAGTGGCCAGCGGCAATGGATGCATTTCAATGCAATCCACCGGGCAGGGCGCCACGCACAGATCGCAGCCAGTGCATTCGTCGATGATGACCGTGTGCATCAACTTCGCCGCCCCGACAATCGCATCCACCGGGCAGGCCTGAATGCATTTGGTACAGCCGATGCATTCCGCTTCACGAATAAAGGCGATTTGCGCAGGGGCCGGCCCACGTTCCGGGTCCAGCTCCAGAACCGGTATTTTCAGCAGTTCGGCCAGTGCCGCAATGGTCTCGCTGCCGCCCGGTGGGCACTTGTTGATGGCCTCGCCGTTGGCAATGCCTTCAGCGTAGGGTTTGCATCCTGGATGGCCACATTTACCGCATTGGGTCTGCGGCAACAGGGCGTCGATGCGTTGAATCAGACTCATGTTTTGATCAGTCCGGTGAAACCGAGAAATGCCACTGCCATCAGCCCGGCGCTGATCAGTTCGATCGGCAGGCCGCGAAAGGGCAGCGGGACATCGTTATTGAGGGTTCGTTGACGCAAATCGCTGAACAGGCTCAACACCAGCCAGAAGCCCAGGCCCGCGCCGAGGCTCAATGCGGTCGTATAGCCCAGGCCTTTGTCCTCCTGTGTGACGAGCAGAGCCAGGCCGAGTACGCCGGCGTTGCCAATCAGCAGAGGCCAGAGACCGCTGAATGGCAGCTGTGGAAGCCAGCGCGAAAGCAGACTCAGGATTGGCCTGATCAACACAACGCTGAGGGGCAAAAACACGAACAAACGCAGCGACGTCAGCGCAAGCGGTACCAGCAGGTAGTGATAGAGCACATAACCCAGTACGCAACTGACCAGCATCAGGCAGGTTGTTGCGATGCCCAAGGCATGCACCTGGCGTTCAGCACCCGGTTCGCAGGTCGTCTGCAGCAGCGGATCGACGCCCAGCGGCCAGTGCAATATGAAGTTATTGATCAGGGCAGCGCTGATAAGCGTGAGAAGCATGTCGGTCATGATCGTGCCGGGTTGAGCGAACAGGTCTGTCTACCTAAAGGTTAGGCATTATCCGGCAAGGAAGGAGGGCGGACCAGATATGAAAATCCCACAGCCACGAACAACCTGACTGTGGGACCGATCGAGCAGAGAACTTACTTGATCCGCTGACCTGGCTTGGCACCGCTGTCGGGGCTGAGCAGGTAGATTTCTTCACCGCCGGGACCTGCAGCCATCACCATGCCTTCGGAGATCCCGAAGCGCATTTTGCGTGGCTTGAGGTTGGCGATCATCATGGTCAGACGACCTTCCAGCTCGGCCGGATCCGGGTAAGCACTCTTGATACCGGAGAACACGTTGCGCTGCTCGTCACCGATATCCAGGGTCAGGCGCAGCAGTTTGTCCGCACCTTCCACGGCTTCGGCCTTGAGGATCAGGGCGACGCGCAGATCGACAGCGGCAAAGGTATCGAACTCGATCTCTGGCGACAGCGGATCCTTGGCCAGTTCGCCGTTACCCTGAGGTGCAGCGTCGCCGGTGTCGGTCTGGCTGGCGGTCAGGTCTTCTTTCGAGGCATCGGTCATGGCTTGGACTTTTACCGGGTCGATGCGGGTCATCAGCGGTTTGAATTCGTTCAGCTGATGGTCGCCGAGCAAGGTCGCGTGATCGTTCCAGGTCAACGGTGCGACGTTCAGGAACGCTTCGGCGTCAGCGGCCAGCAACGGCAGCACCGGCTTGAGGAAGATCACCAGTTGGCGGAACAGGTTGATGCCCAGGGCGCAGATCGCCTGAACTTCGTCCTGTTTACCTTCCTGCTTGGCCAGCGACCATGGAGCCTTGTCGGCGATCCAGGCGTTGGCGCGGTCGGCCAGGCCCATGATCTCGCGCATCGCCCGGGCGAAGTCGCGAGTTTCGTAGGCTTCGGCAATGCCTGGCGCGGCAGCGAGGAAGGCTTCGGTCAGTTCTGGCGCGGCGTTATCGGCCACCAGCACGCCGGCGTTGCCTTTATGAATGAAGCCGGCGCAACGGCTGGCGATGTTGACGACTTTGCCGACCAGATCCGAGTTGACCTTCTGCACGAAGTCTTCGAGGTTCAGGTCCAGGTCGTCGACGCCACGGCCAAGCTTGGCTGCGTAGTAGTAACGCAGGTATTCCGGCGACAGGTGATCGAGGTAGGTCCGGGCCTTGATGAACGTGCCGCGGGACTTGGACATCTTCTGGCCGTTGACGGTCAGGTAACCGTGCACATTGATCCCGGTTGGCTTGCGGTAGCCCGAACCTTCGAGCATCGCCGGCCAGAACAGCGCGTGGAAATTGACGATGTCCTTGCCGATGAAGTGATACAGCTCGGCGGTGGAGTCCTTGCCCCAGAACGCGTCGAAGTCCAGCTCCGGCGTGCGGTCGCAGAGGTTCTTGAAGCTGGCCATGTAGCCGATCGGCGCGTCCAGCCAGACGTAGAAGTACTTGCCCGGCTCGTCGGGGATTTCGAAGCCGAAGTACGGTGCATCGCGGGAAATGTCCCACTGTTGCAGGCCGGCATCCAGCCATTCGGCGATCTTGTTGGCTACGGCGTCTTGCAGGGTGCCGCTGCGGGTCCAGCTCTGCAGCATTTCCTGGAAGTCCGGCAGCTTGAAGAAGAAGTGTTGCGAATCTTTCAGTACCGGCGTGGCACCGGAAATGGCTGACTTGGGATCTTTCAGGTCGGTTGGCGCGTAGGTCGCACCACATTTTTCGCAGTTGTCGCCGTACTGGTCTTCGGTGCCGCATTTCGGGCAAGTGCCCTTGATGAAGCGGTCGGCCAGGAACATTTTCTTTTCCGGGTCGAAATACTGAGTGATCGACCGCGTGGCGATGTGCCCGGCGTCGCGCAGCTTCAGATAGATCTGGCTCGACAGCTCGCGGTTTTCTTCGGCGTGGGTCGAGTGGAAATTATCGAAGTCCACCAGGAACTCGGCAAAGTCGGCGCTATGTTCAGCCTGGACGTTGGCGATCAGTTGTTCCGGGGTGATGCCTTCCTTTTCCGCACGCAACATGATCGCCGAGCCGTGGGCGTCGTCCGCGCAGACATAGATGCATTGATTGCCGCGATGCTTCTGGAAGCGCACCCACATATCGGTCTGGATGTACTCAAGCATATGGCCAAGGTGGATTGAACCATTGGCATAGGGCAGGGCGCTGGTGACGAGGATCTTGCGTGGCTCGGACATGGGGCTCGGCTACTTGATGAAACGGAGGTCGGCCACTATAAAGCGCCGGCGCATATTTTTCACCCTTCGGGCCTGTTTCCGGATGCATCGACTGCGAAACCTGTGGCGAGGGAGCTTGCTCCCGCTGGGTGGCGAAGCCGCCCCAAACCCGGCAACGCCGATCAGCCAGACAAACCGAGTTAGCCCAATTGCGACTGCTGCGCCCGGGCGCGGATCGGCCGGCGGGAGCAAGCTCCCTCGCCACAAATGTGTGTCCGGCGTAGGATAGCCCCCTGATTTTCTAAAGCCTTGCTATCGGAGTTGCCCATGAGCGCAGTCAATCGCGCAGCGGTGGAAGCCGTCCTTCGCCAATACACCGACCCTTACCTGAACCAGGATCCGCTCAGCGCCGGTTGTGTCCGCGCCATCGACGTCCAGGGTGATCGTGTCACCGTTCAGCTTGAGTTGGGCTATGCCGCCGGGCTGTTCAAGAGCGGTTGGGCGCAGATGCTGCAACTGGCCATCGAAGGTCTGGATGGCGTGACGACGGCCAGGGTCGACATCACCAGCGTCATTGCCGCGCACAAGGCTCAGGCGCAGATTCCAGGTCTGGCCAACGTGAAAAACGTGGTGGCGGTAGCTTCCGGCAAGGGCGGGGTGGGTAAATCCACCACCGCGGCCAACCTGGCGCTGGCGCTGGCGCGCGAAGGCGCGAAGGTCGGGATTCTCGACGCAGACATCTACGGTCCGAGCCAGGGCATCATGTTCGGTATCCCGGAAGGCACCCGACCCAAGGTCAAGGACCAGAAGTGGTTCGTGCCGATCGAATCTCACGGGGTCGAGGTCATGTCCATGGCGTTCCTGACCGACGACAACACGCCAATGGTCTGGCGTGGCCCGATGGTCTCGGGCGCGTTGTTGCAGCTAGTGACACAAACCGCCTGGGGCGACCTGGATTATCTGGTCATCGACATGCCGCCAGGCACCGGTGACATTCAGCTGACGCTGGCGCAGAAAGTCCCGGTAGCGGGTGCGGTGATCGTCACCACGCCACAGGATCTGGCACTGCTGGATGCGCGCAAGGGTGTGGAAATGTTCCGCAAGGTCAACATTCCGGTGCTTGGCGTCGTGGAAAACATGGCCGTGCACATCTGCTCCAATTGCGGTCATGCCGAACACTTGTTCGGTGAAGGCGGTGGCGAGAAGCTGGCCACGCAATACGGCGTCGAACTGCTGGCTTCACTGCCGTTGTCGATCGTGATCCGTGAGCAGGCCGACGGTGGCAAACCGACGGTCATTGCCGAGCCGGACAGCCAGATCGCCATGGTCTATCAGGAACTGGCCCGTCACGTCGGCGCACGGATTGTTTTGCAGGAAGCCGCAACGCCGGCGATGCCGAACATCACTATCAGCGACGATTGATCTCTATCAGCTAGCACTAATACCTGTGGGAGCGAGCTTGCTCGCGATGAGGTCATAACATTCACCATTGATGGTGGCTGGTATACCGCTATCGCGAGCAAGCTCGCTCCCACATTTGTTTTGTGCTGACCTTTAGATCCGCAAACCGCCGTCCAATTCCAGAATCCGGCCGGTGTAGTAGTCGTTCTCGAAGATGTAGGCCGCCGAGTGGGCGATCTCTTCAGGTTTGCCCATGCGCTTGAGCGGAATACCCGAGGTCATTTTCTCCAGGGCTTCAGGCTTCATGCTCAGGGTCATCTCGGTTTCGATAAAGCCCGGCGCGATGCCGGCGACGCGAATCCCGTAGCGCGCGAGCTCCTTGGCCCAGGTCACGGTGGCAGCGGCGACACCGGCCTTGGCGGCGGAATAGTTGGTCTGGCCAACGTTACCGGCGCGGGAAATCGACGAGATATTGATGATTGCGCCCTGATTCTGCAGTTCAACCATCTTCGCCGCCACTTCGCGGGTACAGAGGAACACGCCGGTCAGGTTGACGTCGATCACTGCCTGCCATTGGGCCAGGCTCATTTTGCTCATTTCACCGTCCTTGATCTTGAGCAGCAGGCCATCGCGCAGGATCCCGGCATTGTTGATCAAACCGTGAATCGCGCCGAAATCTTCGGCGACCTGAGTAACCATGTGAGTCACTTGTTCTTCATTGGCGACGTTGCACAGATAAGCGCGCGCTTCGACGCCGGCGGCCTTGCAGGTAGCCACGGCCAGATCGAGCTTTTCCTGATTCAGATCGACCAGGGCCAGCTTCGCGCCCTTGGCGGCGAGATACTCGGCCATGGAGCGGCCTAAACCCTGGCAACCGCCAGTGATAATGATTACTTTGTCAGTGAGTTGCATTCGCATGCCCCCGGTAGCAGGTCAGAGTGGTTTTCTTTATGAGGCCTCTCTTGCGCGCCTGAGGTGGCCGGCTGCACATGAGAACTGCCCGATGGCGTCCTGGGGACTTTAGCCCAGTTGCCCGTCCGTTTTCGACGGATTTTACATAAGGAGTCACAAATTGAGCATTAAAGCTGCTAAGCAGGCCCGAGAATTGCTGCTCAAGGAATACCGTGGCGTGTTGTCGACGCACTCCAAGGCGATGCCCGGTTTTCCTTTTGGCTCGGTGGTTCCTTATTGCCTGGACGAGCAGGGCCGGCCGCTGATCCTGATCAGCCGGATCGCCCAGCACACCCACAATCTCCAGAAAGACGCGAAGTGCTCACTGCTGGTGGGCGAGCGTGAGGCTGAGGATGTACAAGCCGTCGGTCGTCTGACTTATCTGGCCGAGGCCGAAAAGCTCAGCGAGCCCGAGGCGATCGAGGCCGCCGCCGAGCGTTACTACCGCTATTTCCCCGAGTCGCAGAACTACCACAAGGCCCATGACTTCGACTTCTGGGTGCTCAAACCGGTACGCCATCGCTACATCGGCGGGTTCGGTGCGATTCACTGGCTTGACCAGATAACCCTGGCCAATCCCTTTGTCGGCAAGGCCGAGGTGAGCATGGTCGAGCATATGAACAGCGACCATGCCAAGGCCATCGCCCATTACGTCGAATTGGCCGGGCTGCCGAAAACCGTACCCGCGCAACTGGTCGGAATCGACACCGAAGGCATGCACTTGCGCATCGGTCAGGGGCTGTACTGGTTGCCCTTCCAGGAGTCTTGTAATACGCCGACACAAGTGCGCGAAGCCTTGGTTTTTCTGGCTCACGCCGAACATTGGCCAAAAAATGAAGCCGCCGACGCTTGAATTCACGAAACAGCGACGTCATCTAATGTGAACTGGAAGGCATTCTTCCGTAGAGGAACCATTTGATGCGCGCTTTTTTGTTGCTCTTTCTGCTGTTCCCGGTGCTAGAGCTGTTCGTGTTTGTCAAAGTCAGCTCGGCCATCGGCTTTTTCCCGGCGCTGCTGCTGATCATTCTTGGCTCGATGCTTGGCGTGCTGGTGTTGCGCGTCGCGGGTCTGGCCACGGCCCTGCGGGCACGTGAAAGCCTGAACCGCGGCGAGTTGCCGGCCCAGCAAATGCTTGAAGGCCTGATGATGGCCCTGGGCGGCGGTCTGCTGATCCTGCCGGGTTTCATCAGCGATGTGGTGGGTTTGATCATGTTGCTGCCGATCACTCGTCGGCTGCTGGCCAACAAGATGCGTCAGCGTGCCGAGGAGCAGGCAATTCGTCAGCGTGCCTTTGCCGAAGACATGCAGGCTCGCGGCGGGCCGACCCCGCAGCAGCCCATAGGGCGTCAGCCGAACGTGATCGAAGGCGAGTTCGAGAAACGCGATTCGTAACCGGCTTTGGCTATCGACATGGCACCTTCGGGTGCCATGTTTATTTTCAGGCCGAAGGTAAAAAAAATCGCTCATCAGCCCTTGTAATAAGCTTATGCGCCCTTATGTAACGGTCACCGCAAGGTTTTGGTGGTGACACCAGACAGACTTCCGCGGTTCGCTTTGCGAGCCGCAACCGGCAACGCCGGATTTGCTAACCCGCCGGGATTACACCGGCCGATGAAAACTACAATTAGGAGAGATCGACAATGAAGCTTCGTCCTCTGCATGACCGCGTCGTAATCCGTCGCAGCGAAGAAGAAAAGAAAACCGCTGGCGGTATCGTTCTGCCAGGTTCGGCTGCTGAAAAAGCCAACAGCGGCGAAATCCTCGCTGTAGGCACCGGCCGCGTGCTGGACAGCGGTGAAGTACGTGCGCTGGCCGTGAAAGTGGGTGACAAGGTTGTGTTCGGCCCTTACTCCGGCAGCAACACTGTGAAAGTAGACGGCGAAGACCTGCTGGTAATGAGCGAGAACGAAATCCTCGCTGTTATCGAAGGCTGATTCCCGCTCAATTTCCCGCTACTACAAAAGTATTTAAGGAATATCGATCATGGCTGCTAAAGAAGTAAAATTCGGCGACTCCGCCCGTAAGAAAATGCTCGCCGGTGTCAACGTCCTGGCTGACGCAGTAAAAGCGACCCTGGGCCCTAAAGGCCGTAACGTGATCATCGAGAAGAGCTTCGGCGCTCCGACCATCACCAAGGACGGCGTTTCCGTCGCCAAAGAAATCGAGCTGAAAGATCGCTTCGAAAATATGGGCGCGCAGCTGGTCAAAGACGTTGCCTCCCGTGCCAACGATGACGCAGGCGACGGCACCACCACCGCTACCGTTCTGGCTCAATCGATCGTCAACGAAGGCCTGAAAGCCGTCGCTGCCGGCATGAACCCGATGGACCTGAAACGCGGCATCGACAAAGCGACCATCGCTATTGTCAAAGAGCTCAAAGCCCTGTCCAAGCCTTGCGCTGACACCAAGGCCATCGCTCAGGTCGGCACCATCTCCGCCAACTCCGACAGCTCCATCGGCGACATCATTGCCGAAGCCATGGAAAAAGTCGGTAAAGAAGGCGTGATCACCGTTGAAGAAGGCTCGGGCCTGGAAAACGAACTGTCGGTTGTTGAAGGCATGCAGTTCGACCGTGGTTACCTGTCCCCGTACTTCGTCAACAAGCCAGAGACCATGACTGCCGAGCTCGACGGTCCGCTGATCCTGCTGGTCGACAAAAAGATCTCGAACATCCGCGAAATGCTGCCAGTACTGGAAGCCGTTGCCAAAGCCGGTCGTCCATTGCTGATCGTGGCTGAAGATGTTGAAGGCGAAGCCCTGGCGACTCTGGTTGTGAACAACATGCGTGGCATCGTTAAAGTCGCAGCCGTCAAGGCTCCAGGCTTCGGCGACCGTCGCAAGGCCATGCTGCAGGACATCGCTGTTCTGACTGGCGGTACCGTTATCTCCGAAGAGATCGGCCTGAGCCTGGAAAGCACTACCCTGGAACACCTGGGTAATGCCAAGCGCGTGATCCTGTCCAAAGAAAACACCACCGTGATCGACGGTGCCGGCGTTGAGGCTGACATCCAGGCTCGCGTTCTGCAGATCCGTCAGCAAGTGGCCGACACTTCGTCCGACTACGACCGTGAAAAACTGCAAGAGCGTCTGGCCAAGCTGTCCGGCGGCGTTGCAGTGATCAAGGTTGGCGCTGGTTCCGAAGTTGAAATGAAAGAGAAGAAAGCCCGCGTTGAAGACGCCCTGCACGCTACCCGTGCAGCCGTTGAAGAAGGCGTGGTACCTGGCGGTGGCGTGGCACTGATTCGCGCTCTGCAAGCGATCTCCGAACTGAAGGGCGAGAACGCCGATCAGAACGTTGGTATCGCTGTGCTGCGTCGCGCTATCGAATCGCCTCTGCGTCAGATCGTTGCCAACTCTGGCGACGAGCCAAGCGTAGTGGTCGACAAGGTCAAGCAAGGCGCGGGTAACTTCGGTTACAACGCGGCCAGCGGCGAATACGGCGACATGATCGAAATGGGCATCCTCGACCCTACCAAAGTGACTCGCTCTGCTCTGCAGGCTGCGGCGTCCATTGGCGGTTTGATGCTGACCACCGAAGCCATGGTCGCTGATGCTCCGGATGACAAACCAGCTGGCGGCGGCATGCCAGACATGGGCGGTATGGGTGGTATGGGCGGCATGATGTAAGCCAGCTTTACCCTGTACTGAAAAACCCCGTCGGCGTTAAGCCAGCGGGGTTTTTTTATGTCTGTGATATGCCTTGAGAGGTATGTCGCCTGTGACTGACCCTTCGCGGGCAAGTCGGATCGCCGCACCGCCGCTCCCACAGGTTCTGTGTCGATCACACCATCCAGGGTTGGCGCTGATCCAGTGTGGGAGCGGGCTTGCCCGCGAAGGCGTAGGGTCAGGCGCCGACAGGCTCCGCTTCGGCGACTTGTTCAGCCTTCGAAGCCGGCCGATACAGGACGTAGTAATACGACCCCAGGCAAATCAACCAGCAGAAAATCGCCGTCCACACGTTGTGGGAGAAGAAGTGCGCGCCTTGCATCATTCGACCCAAGGAGAACACCGTACCCAGCCCGAAAGCAAAGACCAGTGCACTGCGAGCCATTCGCGGACGACGGTCACGCAATACAAAAAACAGCGCAAACAGCGTGAAACCGGTGGCCGCATGTCCACCGGGCCAGCAACGGCCGGGTTTGTCGGTCTGTGGCCGTGGGCTGAGCAGTTCACTGTAGGTTTCCTTGCCACCGAACTCCTTCAGGCTCCAGGGGCATTGCACGGCAGTCGCGGCCTTCATCGGGGTAACGAAGGAGGTGGCCAGGGCCAGCGATAGCACCAGGCAGCCCAGTTCTCGCTTGAGCGGTTTGAGCCGCGAGACAAAAAAACAGCCGATGTACCCGAGAATGGCGAACACCGAGAAGCCAATGACCATCTGCTTGGCCCGGGTATGCAGGACGGTTTCCAGAAAGTAACTGTGCTTGCCGACGAAGTCGCCCGCAGGGTCATAGAAAATTCTCGCAAGGTCCATGTCCAGAGACGTCAATTCGAGCAACAGCAGGACGAGCGCCGCAATGGCAGGCACACCCAGGAATACCCGGAAATTCAGTGGGCGGGAGACGGGGCGGACAGTAGTTGAGGCCATGGCAAATCCTTCGAAGATAAAAACGCTCGGACAGCGGTCCGCGCAGAGTCTGGCCCTGGCCCTGTCGGCAGGTTGTGAATCGATAGTGAAAAACCTGTAAAGCCCGTTCAGCAATTTACTGGCAGGCATTGCTGTTGGAGACAGCCCTAGCCGTGGGCCAGACTTGGCCGTAAGCTGCGCGAGCCAAGACGGCCGTCACTGTGTACGCAGGAGTGCCCATGCGAATTCTACTGGTTGAAGACAACCGCGATATCCTCGCCAATCTGGCCGACTACCTGGGGCTTAAAGGCTATACCGTGGATTGCGCGCAAGATGGTTTGTCGGGCCTGCACCTGGCGGCCACCGAGCACTATGACTTGATCGTACTCGACATCATGTTGCCCGGCATCGACGGTTACACCCTGTGCAAACGGCTGCGTGAAGATGCTCGTCGCGATACCCCGGTGATCATGCTCACCGCCCGCGATCAACTGGATGATCGGCTGCTGGGCTTCAAGTCCGGCGCCGATGATTATCTGGTGAAGCCCTTCGCGCTGTCCGAGCTGGCGGCGCGAATCGAGGCGGTCATGCGTCGTGCTCAGGGTGGCGGTCGCCGTGCCCTGCAAGTCGGTGATTTGACCTACGACCTCGACACCCTCGAGGTCACCCGCGAAGGGCGTCTGCTCAAGCTCAATCCGGTGGGGCTCAAGCTGCTGGCGGTGCTGATGCAGAAGAGTCCGCATGTGCTACGTCGCGAGATTCTTGAAGAAGCCCTGTGGGGCGACGATTGTCCGGACAGTGACAGCCTGCGCAGCCACGTTCACCAGTTGCGTCAAGTGATCGACAAGCCATTCGCCAAACCGTTGCTGCATACCGTGCATGGCGTCGGTTATCGCCTGGCCGAGGGGCGTGATGGAGTTTAAGCAGAGTCTTGCTCAACGGATCATTATCGCCTTTGCATTGATGAGCGCATTGGTTGCAGGGGCGTTCGCCCTGGGCATCGTGGCGACGGTGCACCTGGTTGAAGAGAAGCTGATTTCTGCAGGTCTGGGCGGTGATCTGCAGCGTCTGTTGTTGATGGACAGCGTCGGGGACTGGAGCCACCGGCCGGAACCGGACCAGTTGTTCTATGTCAGTGGCGGGCGTGGTGATTTTGAGTTGCCCAAGGATCTGCGCAGCCTGGATCGGGGGTTTCACGAGGTGTTTCGCGAGCAACTGTCGTATCACGCCATGGTCGAGATCATCGATGGTCGGCGCTATGTGTTGCTGCAGGATCAGAGTGATTTTGAAGAGCGTGAACGGGTACTGTTCGCCGTAGTTCTGGTGGGTTTTATGCTGAGTCTGGCCCTGGCGGTATTTCTTGGCTGGCTCCTGGCGCGCAAGGTGATGGCGCCGGTGGTGCGACTGGCTCGCCAGGTTCGCCACCGCGATCAGTTGCTCGGTCTGGCACCGCCATTGGCGCCGGATTATGCCGCGGATGAGGTCGGTGAGCTGGCGGTGGCCTTCGATGCCACCTTGGGGCGTTTACGCCAGGCACTGAGCCGTGAGCGTATGTTCACCAGTGACGTCAGTCACGAGCTGCGCACCCCGTTGATGGTGTTAGCCAGCTCCTGCGAATTACTCCTGGAAAATCCCGGTATCGACCGACGTGGTCGCGCTCAGGTCGAACGGATTGCCCGTGCCTGCGAGGAAATGCGCGAGCTGGTCCAGACCTTCCTGATGCTGGCGCGTGCCCCGCTCGAAGACGCCAGCATGTCGCCCCGGCTGACATTGAATCAGGCAGCAGAGAATTTGCTCGCTCTGTGGCGAGAACCTATCGAGGCCAAGGGGCTCAAGCTGATCTATGACCCGGGTAAGCCGCTGGATGCCCGCTACAACGCGACATTCCTGCATGCGGTGATGGGCAATTTATTGCGCAACGCGCTGCACTACACCGAGCATGGTTTTATCCGCCTGACGCTGGAACCGAGCGGTTTTGTGGTCGAGGACAGCGGAGTGGGAATTCCCGAAGAAAAACGTGAGGCGATGTTCGAGCCGTTCGTGCGTGGCAACGACAAGCGTGGTGAGGGCCTGGGGCTTGGTTTGTCCCTGGTGCAGCGGATCTGTGAAAACCAGGGTTGGGGTGTCAGCCTCAGCACCATGGAGCCCAATGGCTGTCGTTTCCATGTGCAGCTGAGTCAGGCCGAGACCTGACCTGTCCGCCGGGCTTCCCGGCGCAGCTTTATCCGGTGATGGCCCTGAGCTATTGCTGCCAACCTGTAAATTCCTGAAATACATCAAGACTGGACGGGACAAAGTTTTCACAAGGGATTGACCTGACGCTGACATGCCGCGCCCTATGGTGAAGTTATCAGTTACAAGGAGACCCTGATGATGGCCAAGCCGATCAAACTTGAATTTTCCAAAAAATACGATGAACAGCACGCGCAAGATTACTTGCTCAAACATCAGGACGGCCTGGCTCGCAGGTTGTCACACAAACGTGATGAGCAACTGGCGCGTCGGGCACTTGCACTGGCCGCAGAGCCGGGTCTGGTGCTCGACTTGCCCTGTGGAGCGGGTCGTTTCTGGCCGCTGTTGGCGCTAAAGCCGAATCGCGTAATCATCGGTGCCGACAACTCTGCGGCCATGCTGGAAGTCGCCAAACAGGCCCAGCCGGCCGAAGTGGTAAAACGGGTACAACCCTTGCAGACATCAGCATTCGACATCGCTTTGCCGGACAACGCTGTCGACAGCATTTTTTGCATGCGTCTGCTCCATCACATCGGCGAACCCGCTCATCGGCTCGCGCTATTGCGGGAGTTTCAACGGGTTACCCGCGACAGCGTCATCATCTCGCTTTGGGTCGATGGCAATTTCAAGGCCTGGAAACGCAAGCGCCTGGAACAAAAGCGCCGGCAGGAAACTGGGCAGGCCGGTTACCAAAATCGATTTGTGTTACCTGCTGCTACGGTAGAAGAGGAATTTGAACAGGCTGGTTTTCGAGTTCAGGAACACCTGGATTTTTTCCCGCTCTACGCCATGTGGCGAGTTTACGTATTACGCAAGAGGTAACAGATGGCAGTTAAATATGCAGCGGACCTCGCTCCTGAAGATCGCTTTGATTATTTCTGGAATCTGCGCGGTGAGTGGGTAGAAGAACCCAATCAGCGCAGAGGCGGGGAAAGTGGCGTGCAGCGGATTCTGAGCAGTAATGGTGATCTGCTCTATTCGAAACGTCAGACCGGGCATATTTATCGCAGTTGGCTATACCCTTTCGGCCGTCCGACGGTGTTGCGCGAGCGTGATGCGCTCAAAGGTCTGCGTTCGCGGGATGTCCGTGTTCCAGAACTGGTGTTCTGCGGTGCGCAGCGCGATCCCCAGCACCAGTGGCGGGCACTGTTGGTGACGGCAGCGCTGGAGGGCTTCGTGGAAATCGACACCTGGTACGCCTCCGGGGGGCGCGAGCGTCACGGCGAAGCATTTCATGAGCGCATGTTGCAGGAGTTGGCCGGGACTCTGGCGCGTATGCACAGGGGCCGTTGGCAGCACGGCTGTCTGTATCTCAAGCATATTTTCGTGCGGGTGAGCGGTGAGGGCGAGGCGGCCCAGGTCGAGGTGGCTTTGCTGGATCTGGAGAAAAGCCGGCGACGTTTGACCCGTAACCGTGCTGCCAGCCATGACATGAAACAGCTACGTCGCCACTCGTCGTGGAGCCCTACGGACTGGAAGAAACTCAGCTATTTTTACACCACAGCGTTTGGCAGCGTTATCAAAGGTTTAGAGTAATGAGACTGGAAATTGCACGAGGTTTGTTTTTGGCAGGAGCCTTGGCAGTTGTTTCTCTGGCGGTAGTTGCTTGGGAGCAGCCACGCACGGAAGTTCTCAGTTCAGTACACGGCGATCCACATTGCCCCTTGCCGCGGGTAGCCAAGGCATCCGTTGCAACTGACCCCGATCAGGATTTTTTGCTGTTCATGTTCGGTCTTTCTCAAGGAATGAGGCCGCAGAGTTGAAGAGAATGAAACCCAAATAAAAGGCCTCGCATTGCGAGGCCTTTTATTTGTGGGAGCGGGCTTGCCCGCGAATAAGGCTCTGCGGTTTATCAGACACACCTCGTCATCGTTCTTCGCGGGCAAGCCCGCTCCCACAGCTGTTTGCACTTAGGGACGTCTCAGCGTTTGTCCGGCTTGGCCAGCAAGGTGTAGACACAAGGCAGCACGAACAGCGTGAACAACGTACCGATCGACATCCCGGTGGCGATCACGGTACCGATATCGAACCGGCTGACCGCGCCCGCGCCGCTGGCGAGGATCAAGGGCACCATGCCGAACACCATCGCCGCCGTGGTCATCAACACCGGGCGCAAGCGAATCGCTGCGGCTTCTTCCACGGCTTCCCGAGGTGACAGCCCCTTGGTCTTGCGCAGCTGGTTGGCGAACTCGACGATCAGGATGCCGTGCTTGCTGATCAGGCCGATCAAGGTCACCAGTCCGACCTGGGTATAGATGTTCATACTCGACCAGCCGAGGAACAGCGGGATCAGCGCACCGCAGATCGACAATGGTACGGTCACCAGAATCACCAGCGGATCACGGAAACTCTCGAACTGCGCCGCCAGCACCAGGAAGATGATGGCCAGCGCCAGGGCAAAGGTCACCCACAGCGCGCTGCCTTCCTGGACGAACTGCCGGGAAGCGCCGCCATAATCGAAGGCATAACCCGGCGGGGCTTCTTCCCGGGCGATCTGGCGCATGGTTTCGATGGCTTCGCCCATGCTGACCGTTGGCACGCCCGAGATCGTCGCCGCGTTGAGCTGCTGGAACTGGTTCAGCTGCCTTGGGCGGGCACGGTCGCTGACGCTGATAAGCGTCGACAGAGGCAGTGCTTCGCCCTTGGTGTTTTTCACGTAGTAGTTGTTCAGCCAGTCGGGATTGTCACGGTAGGCTCGTTCGACCTGGGCGATCACCTTGTAGCTGCGGCCTTCGATCGTGAAGCGGTTGATTTCGCCTTCACCCAGCAGGATCGCCAGAGTGCCGCCCAGGTCCTGCATCGACACACCCATCTGCGCGGCCTTGGCGCGATCGATATCGACCACCACTTCAGGCTTGTCAAAGGCCAGGTCGATGTCGAGAAAGGCAAACTTGCCGGATTCCAGCGCGCGTTTTTTCACCCGGTCAGCCACTTGCAGCAGCGCCGGGTAATCGTTCGCGGTGTTGATGATGTAGCTGAAGGGCAGCCCCTCGCCGGTACCCGGCAAGGACGGCAGGTTGAAGCCGAAGATCTGCAGCCCGGTGATGGCCGCGAGCTTGCCCTGGACTTCCGGGAGGATTTGCATCTGAGTGCGGCTGCGCTCGTTCCATGGTTTGAGCAGGAAGCCGCCGATCCCCGATTGCACACCGTTAAAGCCATTGATCTGGAACGATTGATAGTACTCGGGGAACTCCTTGAAGATCGCGAGGAACTCGTCGGTGTAGGTGTTGAGGTAGTTGAGGTTGGTCGGCTGTGGCGCGTTGGCCATCATGAAAATGATGCCCTGGTCCTCGTCCGGTGCCAGTTCCGACTTGGTGAATTTCAGCAGCACCGGGATCAGGCACAGGACGATCACCGCGAACACCAGCACCACCGGCCGCGTATTCAGGGTGCCATGGAGAATGCTCTGATAGCGGCGTTTCAATCCCTCGAAAATCAGGTCAAGGCGATGGGCCAGACCCGTCGGGTTTTCATCGTGGCGCAGGAGGAAGGCGCACATCATCGGCGACAGGGTCAAGGCGACGATCCCGGAGATCACCACTGCACCGGCCAGGGTCAGGGCAAACTCCTTGAACAACGCTCCCGTCAGACCTGTGAGGAAACCGATCGGCGCGTAGACCGCGGCCAGGGTGATGGTCATCGAGACCACCGGCATGGCGATTTCCCGGGCGCCCTCGAGGGCGGCATCGAGCGGTGTCTTGCCTTCTTCGATATGCCGGTGGATGTTTTCCACCACCACGATCGCATCGTCCACCACCAGCCCGATGGCCAGTACCATTGCCAGCAAGGTCAACAGGTTGATCGAGTAGCCCATCAGTTGCATGAAGAACATCACGCCGATCATCGACAGCGGGATGGTGACCACCGGAATCACCACCGAACGCAACGCGCCGAGGAACAGGAACACCACGACGATCACGATCAGCACGGCTTCAAACAGGGTTTTTATCACCTCATTGATCGACGCCTGAATGAACAGGGTGGCGTCGTAGGCGATCTCCGCTTTGAGGTTCGGCGGTAGCTGGGATTCCAGCTCCGGCATGATCTTGCGCACCTCCTTGATCACATCCAGAGGGTTGGCGGCGGGTGTGGCCTTGATCCCGATATATACCGACGGCGTGCCACCGAAGGAGCTGATGGTGTCGTAGTTCTCGGCACCCATTTCCACCCGCGCGACATCGCTGAGCAGCACCCGGCTGTCGCCATCGATTTTCAGCGGGATGGCGGCGAAGGCTTCGGCGGATTTAAGCTCGGTGTTGGCGTTGATACTGGTGACCACGTATTCGCCTTTTACCTCGCCGGCCGCGGAGAGGAAGTTGTAACGGCGCACCGCCTCGGTCACATCACTGGCACTGAGGCCGTAGCCGGCGAGCTTGATCGGGTCCAGCCACAGGCGCATGGCAAACACCTGGTTACCGAGAATCTGCGCTTCGGCCATGCCTGGCAGGGTCGCCAGCTTCGGCTGGATTACCCGTGACAGGTAGTCGGTGATCTGTGGGTTGTTCAGGTCCTTGCTGAAGAAGCTCATGTACATCAGCGCCGAGGCATCGGCGGCTTCCTTGCTCAGCACGGGGTCTTCAGCGTCCTGAGGCAGCTGGTTCTTGACCTCGTTGGCCTTGGACAGCAGCTCGGTAAACAACCGGTCGGTGTTGGCGCCGATGCGCGCGTAGATCGAAATCACCGAGAAATTCTGGCGACTGACCGAGGTCATGTAGTCGATGCCTTCGGCACTCGCCAGGCTCTGCTGCAGCGGTTGGGTGATGTAGCCCTGGATGGTCTCGGCGTTAGCCCCGGGGTAGGCCGTGGTCACCGTGATCAGGGCGTTTTCCATTTGCGGATACTGGCGCAGCGGCAGCTTGCTCCAGGCCTGGAAGCCCAGCAGCACAATCAACAGGCTGACCACGGTGGCGAGCACCGGGCGGCGGATGAACGGATCGGTAAAAGCCATGGGGATTCCTTGATCAGTCAGCGCGTGGCTGGCTGTTCTGCTCGGCAGGCAATGTCTTGTCGGCGCTGATTGCGATGCGGGCGTCATTGTCCAGTTTGATCTGGCCAGCGCTGACCACTTGTTCGCCGTTCTTCAACCCTTTGGTAATCAGCACCATTCCATCGCGGCGCTCGCCGGTCTCGATAGAGCGTCGCTCGGCGATCAGCACCGGTTGTCCGTTGGCGTCCTTCTCGATGCTGCCGTCGGCGGCTTTTTTCTGCGCCACTACAAATAGGGAGTTGCCGTAGAGGGTGTAGGTGATCGCGCTTTCCGGCACCACGATCTGCGGTTGCGGATCCGGCAGCATGACTTGCAGGCTGGCGAACATGCCCGGCAGCAACTTGCCGTCCGGATTGGCCAGAGTCGCACGTACCAGCACGTTGCGGGTGGTGTTTTCGACTTTCGGGTTGATCGCGCTGATGGTGCCGGGGAAGTTCTGCGTCGGGTAGGCCGAGACGTTGACCTGAACCGGCTGACCGAGAGCGATTTTCGGTACCGACTGTTCCGGCACGTAAAAGTCGACGTAGAGGCTGCTCAAATCCTGCAAGGTGGCGATCACTGTGCCACTGGGCAAGTAGTCGCCGACATCGACCTGACGAATGCCGATGGTGCCGCTGAAGGGCGCGACGATGTGTTTCTTCGCCAGGATAGCCTTGAGCTGGTTGACCGTGGCTTTGTTCTTGTGCAGCAGTGCCGTGAGTCGGTCGAATTCACCTTTGGAAATCGCCTGGCTGCCCACCAATTGACTGCCGCGGCCATAGTCGAGCTGAGACAGACCGAGATCGGCCTGAGCGGTTTCCAGCAGGGCGCTTTCCACTGCGCTGTCGAGTTGCACGATCGGCTGGCCGGCCTTGACCTTCTGCCCGGACTCGAACTGCACGTCCTTGACCGTCCCGGCGACTTCCATGCTCAGGTTGATCCCTCGCAGCGCCTTGAGCGTGCCGACCGAGGGCAAACGGTTTTGCCACGGGCGTTCGGTAGCCGTGGCCACGGCCACGCTCACCGGCGGTGTCGGCACGGAGAACATCTGGACTTGCTGATAGATGGAGAAGGCTTTGTAACCTGCGAGCAGCAGAACCATAAGCAGGACAATACCCAACATGATCAGCATGCGGCGACGCAGCATATTCCGGTTCCTTGGAAATTAAAGCTGAAAAAAATGAGATGTAAGGCAGGTTACTCCGACTGTGGTGGTGATTCCAGATGGCCCCGATCCGGGTGTTTAGATCAAATGAAGGTGGTTGTCCCAGAGCCCTGCAGGTAGCTCAAGGGGTTTTGCAACGAGTTCTGTCTGACGACAATCGTAGAAACGACAACGTCCCTGACCCGAAGTGACGACGAAGCCGTCAGCGACTGCACCGACCCCGGCACAGTCGGGTAAAGGCGCGTCGAGGCGAACTTGCGCAGTATCCAGATCCCAGATAAAGAAGCGGTTACCCCGCGGTGCGGTGAGGGCTACCAGGCGCAGTTCGCTGTGTACGGCGACACTGGCGGTGTAGTGCCCCATGGCTTGTAGCTGGTGCTCGGCGACCGGGAACGGCACAAAGGGCTGACCAGGACGCTTGATCGCCAGCAACTCGGAAGGCTCGTGGGCATCGCCCATGAACTGTTGACCGGCGACGATGGTGCCGTCGCTGGCAATGCCCAGATGGCGCACGCTGTTCATCTGCTGGGCGAGGGTTTCCTTGCTCAGCAAGGTGCCGTCGCGCTGCATCAGCACCAGGCTTGGCTGCATGGCATTGAGGTTCATTTCGACCCGGCTTTCGGCCTCGGTACGGATACCGCCATTGGCCACTACCAGGGTCTCACCGTCGGGCATCCACGACACTTGATGCGGTCCGATGCCATGGGTGGAAATTTCCCCACTGTGCACCAGCCGCTCACCTTCGAACTTGTATACGCCGAGCAGGCCGCGACCGGGATCAGTGGTGTCGTTCTCGGTGGTGTAGAGCCAGTCGCCGCTCTTGTGAATCACCGCGTGACCATAGAAATGCCGGTTCGGCTGAGAGGCAATGGTCTGCAACAGCGTGCCGTCCCGCAGATCGATCAGGTAACTCTCGGTCCCGGGGCGACGGGCGACAAACAGTGCTATCGGCAGCGTCGGATGATGGATGATGTCATGGCAACGCAGACCGACCCGGGTGGCGAACACCTGGGTGCCGTCCAGACGATAACCGACGGCATAATGCTTGCCGTCGCCATCGTCCCGCGCCGAGAGCAGCAAAGGACTTTTGTCCTTGTGCCGAAACAGCGTCCAGCCGCCCAGCGTCACTACGCCAAGCAGCAAACTGCCTAAAGTCAGAGCCTGACGTCGCAGCATGGAGCTAACCCTCATCAGTCGCCGTCGTTGGCGTTGAAGCCCAGTTGGATGCCCAGCGCCTTGGCCAGTTCGCCTTCGTGCAGGCGGTGGACGACATTGAGGCTGTCATAGATAGCGTTGAGTTGCTGGCGACCGGCGTCGTCGGCAAGCATCTCGGTCAGTGAACGCTGGTTGCTGGTGAACAGTTTCAACGACGCGGCGTAGGCTGCATCGATCTTGTCGGCCAGCGGTTTCTGCTCGGTTGGCAACAGGCCGCGCAGGCCCTTGTTGTCGACACCGACCCAGACGGTCTGGGCGGCAGCCAGGCTGGCTTCCATGCTTTTTAGTGAAGACTGGCTGCGCCAGGCATCGGCCTGGAACGGCTGTGGGATACCCTTGCTCTGGCGACCCATTGGCGTGCCGAGTTTTTTCTTCAGGGTGTCCAGCGCGGTCACTTGAACCCGCAGCAGATCGGCGATTGCTTCGCGGGAGTCGGCATAACGCTGATTCGGGAATTTGCTCATCTGCGCGAGCATGCCGTCGTTGGTGTTCCAGCGTGACAGGATCTCTTCGGCGAGGACTTTCTGACGTTCGCCAATCGCTTTCAACAGTGGGCAATAGCGGGCTTTCTGCGCGCTGTCGGCCATGTCGACCTTGCTGTCGAACAGAACGTATTCATAGGCCGAAAGGCCTTGCACCACTACGCTGGATTTGGCCAGCGCAGCGGCATCGATTTGCGGCTGCGCGGTCACCAGTTGCTCGACCTGACGGCCGACCAGATTTTTCTTGTCCGGCCAGAACTGCACTTGCCAGGAACGGTTGCCCTCGGCCAGCGGGCCGATCAGCAGCGGCTGCAACTCGGCCCAGGCTTTTTGCGCGTGGAGGAAGTCGGCGCGGGCGGTTTCCAGGTTTTCCTTGCCCTCACAGAAGGCCAGCGCGCTGACCGCCAACTGGCGGTCGGCTTCGACCCAGCGGCTGTAGGTCGGCAGGATCACCTGCTTGGCGATGGCCGCCGAGGTCACTGCTTGTGGGTCCTGGGGCGAACAGGCACCCAAGGCGAGCGCGGCAAGGCTGGTGAACAACAGTTTGGGGCGGAACATGTCGGGCTCCCTTTTTTGGGGTAGAAAGCTGGGTGGAAAGCTGGGGAAAGCTGGAGAAAGCGTTATAGAGAATTCAGAAATGCCAGCAACGCAGTGCGCTGCTCGGCATTGAAAGACAAAACCTGTTGCTGTGCCGCCTGTGCTTCACCGCCATGCCAGAGCACCGCCTCGAGCAGGTTGCGGGCACGGCCGTCATGCAAGAATTGGGTATGACCGCTGACCGTCTGCGTCAGGCCGATGCCCCACAACGGCGGCGTGCGCCAGTCGCGGCCACTGGCCTGGAATTCCGTGCGGTTGTCGGCGAGGCCATCGCCCATGTCATGCAGCAGCAGGTCGCTGTAAGGGCGAATCACTTGATTGGCCAGTTCAGGCTCTGCGGCATTCGCGGCAGTGGTGAATTTTGGTGTGTGGCAGGATTGGCAGCCGGCCTGATAGAACAGGCTTTTGCCGGCCAGCACTTGCGGCGAGCTGACGTCGCGACGAGCCGGAACGGCGAGGTTACGGCTATAGAACAGCACCAGACGCAGGATGTTGTCACTGACCTCGGGCTCGCTGTCCGGGCCATTGCCATTGGGCGCTTGCAGACAGGCGGTCTGTGTTTGGGTGCAGTCATCAACAGGTCTCAGGCGGGTGCTCAGGCCCATATCACCCGAAAACGCGTGAACGTTTTGTTGATTGAGATTGGGCTGCCCGGCTTTCCAGCCAAAACGACCGAGAACGGTTTTTTGTTGCGCGTCATCCCAGACTCGATTCGGTCGCCCGGCGATGCCGTTATTGTCGTCGTCTTCAGGGTCGGCATTGGCCAGAATTGCAGCATCGGGGATAGCTTCGAGCAGGCCCAGGCCAATCATCGGCGGGGCTATGCGTGCAGAGAAGCGCGTGTCCGGATGCATCGGCCCGTAGCCGAGTTGGGTGATTTGCAACTTGGGTTTACGCAGCTCGACCTCGGTGCCGTCCTTGAAGCGAACCGGTACGGGGTCGTAGTCGACGCGTACTTTGCCTTCCGGTGCGACGCCGGGTACCGCCATGTCCTGAAATTGCCCACCATAGACCGGCTCCGGCACCACGCCGAGCTGTTCGATGACGTTGGCATAGGCCGGGGTGTTCGGGATCGACAGGCGTACCAGCATCGACACCGCGTTATCCGAGTCGGGCGTTGGCGGATGGCCGCGTCCGTCCTTGATGTGACAGTTCTGGCAGCCATTGGTATTGAACAGCGGCCCCAGACCGTCACGCGCGGTAGTGGTCGACGGGGCAATCACCCAAGGGTTTCGAAAGAAGCTGTTGCCGACGCTGAAATCCAGACGGCGGGTGGGCGACAGGTTGGCCGAGGGCAGGGAGAAGGCGTTCTGATCGGCCTTGCCCACCGTCGCGCTGCCACCTGAACGCGCTTCACCGGGCTCGGCCTTGGTGAAATGCGGGACGTCATCGCAGGCACTCAGGCTCAGGGCCAGCAACAGAGCAGACAAGCGAAGCAGCAGCGAGGGCATCAGACTTCCTGCAGGACGAGCAAAACAAGGGCGCAAAGTCTATCAGGGTAGGGGAATTTGAATAAGAGGAATTAGCGTTTAGTTTGATATGAAGCAAGGTTTTCGGGGCGCAGCGATTACCTGTGGGAGCGGGCTTGCCCGCGAAGAAGATTATGCGGTGTTTCAGATGCAACCGTGTCGTCTGTTTCGCGGGCAAGCCCGCTCCCACAAAAATATCATCTTCCAGCCACAAAAAAGGCGACCCGAAGGTCGCCTCTCTATTCACTCAAGCAACGGGTGATCAGAACTCGTGATCAGCGTTGTCCGGGTTCAGGTCGGTGATGCCCAGTTTGCCGGCAGCCTGTTCGATCGAACCGGTCTGCTTGACCAGCGAAGCGATGGCGTCGCGAACGATCTGATTGCCGGCGGTGTTGCCTGCGGCGATCAACTGGTCATAGTGCTCACCCTTGTTGGCGTGGTCGACGATCACTTGCATCCTGGCTTCGGTAGCGGCCAGATCGGCTTTAAGCGCGGTGTCGGCGGCCGGGTCGGTTTTGGCGACCAGTGAGGACAGGCTGGCGCCGGTCATTTTGGTGCCGTCGACACGGGTGTATTCGCCCAGGTACACGTTGCGAATGCCTTTGGCATCGTAGAACTGCGAGTAGTGAGTGTTATCGCTGAAGCAGTCGTGTTCGTCTTCCGGCGAGTTGGCTTCCAGGGAAACCTTCATGCGCTCGCCCGCCAGTTCACCCAGGGACAGGCTACCCATGCCGAAGAGCATTTTGCGCAGGCCGGTATCGGTGGGTTCGGCTTGCAGAGTGGCGCGGTAGTTGTCGGCCACGTTCGGCTTCCAGTTACCGACCATTTCTTCCAGGTCACTGACCAGCAATTGGGTTACGGATTTCAGGTAAGCACGACGACGATCGTTGTGACCGCCGGTGGCGCCTTTGCCTTCCAGGTAGTCGGAGGCTGGACGGTTGCCGGCGCCAGGGCCGGTGCCGTTGAGGTCCTGGCCCCAGAGCAGGAATTCGATGGCGTGGTAGCCGGTGGCGACGTTGGCTTCGGAACCGCCCAGCTCATTGAGGCTGGCGAGTTTTTCCGGGGTGATGTCTTTCACGTCGATCTTGTCTTCGCCGACCTGAACTTTGGTGTTGGCGATGATGTTGGCGGCCGCGCCGGGGTTGCCCAGTGCGTGCGCGTAGCTCTTGTCGACGTAGTCGATCAGGCCTTCGTCCAGCGGCCAGGCGTTAAGCTGGCCTTCCCAGTCATCGACGATGGTGTTGCCGAAGCGGAACACTTCGCTCTGCAGGTAAGGTACGCGCGCGGCGACCCAGGCAGCCTTGGCAGCTTTCAGGGTGTCGGCGTTCGGCTTGGCAAGGAACGCGTCGATCGCGGTTTGCAGGGTTTTCGCGGTGGATTCGGCATCGCTATAGACGGCGAAGACGATGTCGGCGTAATGCGCGACAACGGCTTTGGCAGCGGCTTCGTCAACTTTACCAGCCGTAGCGGCAGCAGCAGGTGCTGCGGTGCTGGCGGCCGGAACAGGCGCTTGAGGAGCGGCAGCCTTGTCTTTGCCTTCGCCACAACCGGCGAGGGAAATAGCGATGGCCAACAGACTGGCGGTAGCCAGAGGCATACGAATCATGGCGAACATCCTGCTTCGAGAGGGGGGACAGGCGCGGCGGGCGCGCAAAACTGCGACATAATGCGAAAGATTTGCATTATGTGTAAAGGGTTGGCGTTGGAAATATTTCTTATTCACGCTTGCATATGACCTGTAGCAGCTGCCGAAGGCTTCGCCAGCTGCTACGCGGTTCGCATCCGGGCACGTCGGCATGTTTTACAGGATGGTTGCATTGCTGCGTTGGGCTTGCTTCAAATAAGCGCTCAACTCCCGGGCAGGCAGCGGCTTGCTATAGAAGTAGCCCTGACCTTCGTGGCAGCCTTCGGAGATGATGTAAGCCTCTTGTTCGGCGGTCTCCACGCCCTCGGCAATCACCTGCATGCCCAGACTCTTGCCCAATTGAATGATCGCTCGAACGATGGTGGCATCGTCGTCGTCATCCAGCAGGTCCTGAACGAAGCTCTTGTCGATCTTGATCTTGTCCAGCGGCAGGCTTTTCAGATAACTCAGGGACGAATAGCCGGTGCCGAAGTCGTCGATGGCGATCAACGCCCCGGAGCGGCGCAGGCTGAGCAAGTGCTGAGCAGCGGTGCTGATGTCTTCCATCAGGCCGGTTTCGGTCACTTCCAGCTCCAGACTGCGTGGCGGCAGGCGATATATTTGCATCAGGTTGTTGACCACCCGTGGCAACTCGGCGTGGTGCAATTGCACGGTGGACAGGTTGACCGCCATGCGCAAGATGAATCCTTGATCGTGCCATTCGCGTAACTGGCGGCAGGCCTGATCCAGCACCCATTCACCGATGGCGATGATCGTGCCGTTCTGTTCGGCCAGCGGGATGAACAGGTCTGGTGGCACTATCCCGTGTTCCGGATGTTGCCAGCGAATCAAGGCTTCGACACCGACTATACGGTGATCGCGGTAGCTGATCTGCGGTTGGTAGACCAGATAGAACTGTTCGCGGGTCAGGGCCTCGCGCAGGTCTTTTTCCAGCTCCCGTCGGCGACGCATTTCGCTGTCGACGCTGGCGATATAGAACTGATAACGGTTGCGCGAGCGGGTCTTGGCCAAGGTCATGGTTTGCTCGGCTTTCTGCAACAGCTTCTCGGTGCTGTCGCCATCCTCCGGGAACAGCGTGATGCCGATGGTGGCCCGCAGGCGAATTTCCTGATGGTCGAGGGCAAACGCCGCTTCCAGGTCATCGAGAATGCTTTGTGCCAGTTCAGCGGCTTCGTAAGGCTGTTCGATATCGGCCTGAACCAGCGCGAACTGGTCGCCGCCCAAGCGGGCGAGGGCGCCCAGGCGACCGCTATGAGCGCGCAGGCGATCGGCCAGTGCCAGTAGCAATTGGTCGCCGGTCTGGTAACTGAATTGTTCGTTGATGCCCTTGAAGTCATCGAGGCCAACACAAAGCACGGCTACACGCCGTTGCAAGCGGCCGGCATCCACCAGAATCTTGTCCAGTTGCTGCTGCAGCTGCTGACGATTAGGCAGCCCCGTGAGGAAGTCGTACTGGGCCATGCGCAGCAGGCTGTTTTCCGCTTCATGGCGCAGGTGGGTGTTGCGTTCGATCGAGGCCAGCAATTGATTGGCGGTGTTGATCCAGAGGCCCAGCTCGTTTTTCTCATGGCCCTTGAGCTGCGGAATTTTGTGTTCGCTGGGGCGGTCGGGGTTGATCTCGGTCAGGTGCTCGATGATCCGCGACAGCGGCTTGGTCAACAGCCAGTGATAGACCAGATACAGCACCAGGCCCATGGCCATGGCGCGCAGCACCCCGGAAATAAAGATGATCACCGAACTGACGATAAAGCCTTGACCGTAAGTGGCGGTGTCGAGGGTGATGCTGAGGTCGCCGTAGTACTCGCTGTACGGTCCGCGACCTACCAACTGGGTGGTAAAGGTGCGTTCCTGACCGAGGATCAGGTCGGTCAGCCAGCGGCTGGGTGATTGCCGCAGTTCGCGGTTTTTTTCCGCCAGCATGGTTTCGTTGGGATGGCCGATGGATGCCATGCGCACGGCGTCATCCCGGAACAGGCCTTCGATCACTTGCATGCCCATTTCCCGATCGAGGCTGTACACCGCCTGGGTCGATGGGTCGCGGAACATGTCGAGGATGCGCTGGGCATCGTTGGCCACAGCCTGGCGTGTCTTGTAGGCATCGAAGACGATTTGTGCACAGCTCAGAACTACGCCGACGATCAATGCCGACAGCAGTACAACCCGGAGCAACTTCACCGACAAGCTGTTTTTGAGTTCCAGCTTCAAATGGCTTTTCCTTGTTCCGTGCGGGTAGCGTCAAGTTGCCATGAGTATTGGCAATCCTGTGATGGCCGTCAAAGGGACAATCAAACACAGGATATTTCGCCTGTCTGCTTGGCCAAAATGCGGTTTGGCTTGTTCGGGCGATTGGTACTGTGTCGGTCGCAACCCTGCGTAACTTGAGGGTTGTGCGAGAATTTTCCCAGGGCTTGATGTTAGCGTGCCATTACGCTGAGGCAAGGAAAAAATTGGATCCCTGTAGGAGTGAGCTTGCTCGCGAAGGCGGCCTGACAGCCGGCCTGGCTCTCACGGATGTACACGGATCCATGTGGGAGCTGGCTTTGCCTGCGAAGGCGGCCTGACAGCCGGCCTGGCTCTTGCGGGTGTACATATCCATTCCTGCGGTAACGGCTGCTTAAGGTTCCGCCTTTACGGCGGGTCACTTGGAAAAGCCCCAAGTAACCAAGGGCTCTTGCCCCTTTCGTTCGGTGCCTCGCCTAGGCTCGGCATGCCCTCGCTCCGGTCCTGCTCCGTGGGCCCGCCGCGATCGGCCATCCATGGCCGTGCGCGGCTAACCCGGCATCCATGCCGGGTTGCCCACTGCGCAGAACCTGCGCTCGGCCTCTCGAGGGGGCGGTGCATCAAGATCAAAAGCTGCAGGCGAGCTAACGCTCGGCCTGTTGAGTGGTGAAAAGCGAAAGTTGTACGCCGATCTATTGTGGGAGCGAGCCTGCTCGCGAAGCTGTTGATCTTGCCGTTGCCGTTGCCGTTGCCGTTGCCGTTGCCGTTGCCGTTGCCGTTGCCGTTGCCGTTGCTTCTGCTTCTGCTTCTGCTTCTGCTTCTGTTTTTGCTGTTGCTTTGCTTCGGCTTTGGATCTGCCTGCCCCTTTCCCAGAGGCCGAACGCAGGCGTTGCGTAGGGGGCACCGCGGCAGGATGCCGCGGTAGCCGCCCCCGGGCCATGGATGGCCAATGGCGGCGGGCCCCCGGAGCAATGCCGGAGTGAGGGCATGCCGAGCCTAAGCGAGGCACCGAATGGTGGGGCAGAAGCGCTTTGGTTACTTTCGCGCTTTTTGTATAGATCGGAGAGATGGTGGACACGTGTACGGGGACATGGTGGACACATTATGGACCGTAATCAGGATTGTTTACGTTGATAGTGCGCAGTAGGTGATGGCAAAAAAAGATGTTGAATAGGTCCTCGCTGTCAGGATGAGGACGTATGGCGATCAGGTGCCCGACGAGGCCTTTGGCGATGTGTATAGACCGGAGAGATGGTGGACACGTGTACGGGGATATGGTGGACACTTTCTGATGAATCTGACGCCATCGCGAGCAAGCTCGGCTCCTACAAGGAAGTGCAGTACCGCAGAAAATGGATATGTTCCTCACCCAAAACCCATAAAAAAACCCGGCAAATGCCGGGTTTTTTGACTGGCGCGAAGCTTAAGCAGTGAAGACCTTGCCTTCGAATTGCTCAGCCACGAACTTCCAGTTGACCAGGTTCCAGAACGCTTCGACATACTTTGGACGAAGGTTGCGGTAGTCGATGTAATAAGCATGTTCCCAGACATCGCAGGTCAGCAGCGGGGTGTCGCCGTTGGTCAGCGGGTTGCCGGCGCCGATGGTGCTGGCCAGAGCCAGGGAACCGTCAGCCTTTTTCACCAGCCAGCCCCAACCGGAACCGAAGGTACCGATGGAGGTTTTGCTGAATTCTTCTTTGAACTTGTCGAACGAACCGAAAGCCGCGTTGATGGCATCAGCCAGCGCGCCGGTTGGTTGACCGCCGGCGTTTGGCGCCAGGCAGTTCCAGTAGAACGTGTGGTTCCAGACCTGAGCGGCGTTGTTGAAGATACCGCCCGAGGAAGTCTTGACGATTTCTTCCAGGGTCTTGCCTTCGAACTCGGTGCCTGGCACCAGGTTGTTCAGGTTCACGACATAGGTGTTGTGGTGCTTGTCGTGGTGATATTGCAGAGTTTCCTCTGAAATGTGCGGCTGCAGGGCATCGTGTGCGTAAGGCAGCGGCGGCAATTCGAAAGCCATGATGATTCTCCTAATCAGGTCAGTTGCGGTGAGCGCAAGGCCGATCACGGGCGGCCAGACATGCGCCGGGGAGTTTGTACTCTTTGCGGCGCAGGGTTCGGATCATAGCACCGGGGGTGCGGCATAACCACGCAACAACTGTGTGGAATAGAGGTTCCAGAGCTTTTGGGAATAATCAGGCCGCGGTGATTAATTGAAAGGCGACGGTGAACATCATTATGGCCACCAGCAGGTCGAGAATTCGCCAGGTGCCGGGGCGTGCCAGCCATGGTGCGAGCCATGCGGCGCCCAGGGCCAGGGTGAAGAACCACAGCAATGACGCGCTGGCCGCGCCAATCACGTAGGCGCCGGGTACGGTTTGCTGAGCCCCGAGGGAACCGATCAGCAACACAGTGTCCAGATACACATGGGGGTTGAGCAAGGTCACCGCCAGTGCGCTGAGCATCACCGCCCGTAGCGAGCGCACGGTCTGGTTCCCGGCCTGTTGCAGGCTTTGCCGGGAACACGCCCGACGCAGTGCCAGGCTGCCATACCACAGCAGGAAGGCCGAGCCGCCCCAGCGGGCGATCGCCAGCAGCAACGGATTCTGCGCCAGGAGGGTTGCCAGCCCGAAGACCCCGGCGGCGACCAACAAGGCGTCGCAGGTCACACACAGCGCAGCCACTGGCAGGTGATGCTCGCGTCGCAGGCTTTGCGCCAGGACGAAAGCGTTTTGCGTGCCGATCGCCATGATCAGCCCCGCTGCGACCAACAGGCCGTTCACATAGCTTTGCCACATAGGGTTTACTCCGCGCCCGCCGCCAATTGCCGCAGCACAGTCATGGCGCGCTCGGCATCGGCCTGGCCGACAAACAAATGATCGTGGTAGTAACCGGCAATCACATTGCAGCTGATCCCGGCCTGGCCCAAGGCACTGGCGAATGCAGCGGTGAGGCCGACGGCTTCGAGTGCCGAGTGCACGTTCAAGGTGATCCACGCCGCTACATAATCGAAACTGAAGCCAGCCTTTTCGGCTTGCTCGCGCTCGAGGATGACCGTCAAACCTTCCTGCTCGCGGAAGCTGCCGATGACTTCACAGTCCTTCGGCAAATGGCCGTCGCGAATGGTGCAGAACACGTACTCGCCGTCGTTCAGTTGCGGGCTCATGCTGCGCAGCAGGGTTGCCAGAGAGGTTTCACCAGCCATGGAAAATGTCCTTGAAAGAGGAAGCTTGCTGGTCATTCTCCGGTCAGAAGTTGTATAAGAAAAACCAATATTGCTGATCACCCATTAGGAAAACTGATGTTCGACTATAAATTGCTGTCCGCTCTCGCTGCAGTGGTCGAGCAGGCCGGCTTCGAGCGGGCTGCCCAAGTCCTGGGCTTGTCGCAATCGGCCATCTCGCAGCGGATCAAACTGCTCGAGGCGCGGGTCGGCCAGCCGGTGCTGGTGCGGGTCACGCCACCTGCGCCGACCGAGATTGGCCGACGCCTGCTCAACCATGTGCAGCAAGTGCGTTTGCTCGAGCGCGATTTGCAAACACTGGTGCCGGCGCTGGATGAAGAAGGTTTGCCGGAACGTCTGCGCATCGCCCTCAACGCTGACAGTCTGGCGACCTGGTGGGCAGAGGCAGTGGGTAATTTTTGCGCCGAGCAACATCTGTTGCTGGATCTGGTGGTGGAAGACCAGACCGTCGGCCTCAAGCGCATGCGTGCCGGTGAAGTGGCGGCATGCGTGTGTGCCAGCGAGCGGCCGGTGGCCGGGGCGCGCAGCCTGTTGCTGGGGGCCATGCGCTATCGTGCCCTGGCCAGCCCGGCCTTCATTGCCCGACATTTCCCACAAGGCGTTCGGGCTGAGCAGTTGGCGCGTACACCGGCGCTGGTGTTCGGTCCGGATGATTTTCTCCAGCATCGCTACCTGGCTTCATTGGGTGTCGACGGCGGTTTCGAGCATCATTTGTGCCCGTCATCCGAAGGGTTTATTCGACTGACCGAAGCGGGGCTCGGCTGGGGGCTGGTGCCGGAGTTGCAGGTCCGTGAGCAGCTTGAGCGCGGGGTGTTGGTGGAGCTTTTGCCAGATAAGCCGATCGATGTGCCGCTGTACTGGCATCATTGGCGCAACGGCGGGCAATTGCTCGGTCAGTTGACCGAGCATCTGGCGCGATCATCAGCGCAATGGCTGGTGCCGTTGGAGTGATTGCAAGCGTCAGGGCTTCAGGTAATACGCAGTGCGATACGCATGAAAAACGAAAGAAATCGGAGCAAGTCATGAAAATTCTGGTCACCGGCGCAAGCGGCTTCATTGGCGGGCGCTTTTCGCGTTTCGCCCTGGAGCAGGGCCTGGACGTGCGGGTCAACGGGCGTCGGGCCGAGGGTGTCGAGCATCTGGTGCGCCGCGGTGCCGAGTTTGTCCAGGGTGACTTGAGTGATCCGCAGCTGGTTCGCCACTTGTGCCGTGACGTCGACGCAGTGGTGCACTGCGCTGGCGCGGTCGGGCTGTGGGGGCGTTATCAGGACTTCCACCAAGGCAATGTGCTGGTCACCGAGAATGTGGTCGAGGCCTGCCTGAAACAGAACGTTCGACGGTTGGTGCATCTGTCGTCGCCGTCGATCTATTTTGATGGCCGTGATCACTTGGGGCTGACGGAAGAACAGGTGCCGAAACGCTTCAAGCACCCCTACGCCGCCACCAAATACCTGGCTGAGCAAAAGGTCTTCGGTGCCCAGGAGTTCGGTCTCGAAGTACTGGCCCTGCGCCCGCGTTTCGTCACGGGTGCCGGTGACATGAGCATTTTTCCGCGGCTGCTGAACATGCAGCGTAAAGGTCGCTTGGCCATTATCGGCAACGGCCTGAACAAGGTCGATTTCACCAGTGTGCAGAACCTCAATGAAGCCTTGCTCAGCAGTTTGCTGGCCACCGGCTCGGCGTTGGGCAAGGCCTACAACATCAGTAACGGTGCGCCAGTGCCGTTGTGGGATGTGGTGAACTACGTGATGCGCCAGATGGAAGTTCCACAGGTTACCCGCTACCGTTCCTACGGTCTGGCCTACAGCATCGCGGCACTGAACGAGGGTTTTTGTAAACTCTTGCCAGGGCGCCCGGAGCCGACGCTGTCGCGCCTGGGCATGCAGGTGATGAGCAAAAATTTCACCCTGGACATCAGCCGCGCCCGCCATTATCTCGACTATGAGCCGAAGGTCAGCCTGTGGACGGCCCTCGATGAATTCTGCGGTTGGTGGAAGGCTCAGGACATTCGCTGAAAAAATAAACACTGAACCGAGTTTGGAGTTCAGGGTCGATCAGTGCTACGAGTAGCGGTTTATACTCAAAGCATTAAGCCATCACTGCGGTTCAGAAAGGTTGACCCATGCGTAACGATGCTCACGACGACTTCGATGATGTCCCAAGCCTGCGGGCCGACTCCATCGACGATGATTTCCCGACCACCGCCACCGCCCGTGAGCGCACCAGCGTGCACTCGCGGCCCACTAAGGTGGTCAAGGTCAAAGGTTCGGGCAGCGGGCCGCTTTGGGCGCTGGTCGGGGCCTTGTTCTTCGCGTTCGCGGGCCTTGCCTGGTGGAGTTTCCAGCAGATATCGTTGATGGAACAGCAACTGGTCGCGACCCAGGAAAGTTTCGCGCGCATCAGCGAGGAAGCGGCGGGGCGCTTGCAGGCTATTTCCGGCAAGGTGGTCGCCAGCGAATCCAGCGTCAATAACGGCAGTGAAGCGCTGAAGTTGCAGATCAGGCAGCTTGAAAACAAATTGCTTGAGCAGAACAAGCAACAGCAGGGCGTTGCTGGCCAGGCCACTGACCTGGACAAGCGCCTGGCGCAAATGACCGCGCAGACCGCCGAACAGCAATCCGTCAATACCCAGCTGCAAGCCCAGGTGAAATCCCTGAGCAGCGAACTGACCGCCCTGAAAAACGCCCCGGCCGACACGAGTAAAGTCGACGCTCAACTCAAAGGACTGAGCGCTGAAATCGCCGCGTTGAAAAAACAAGGCAACCCGAGTGCCGCCATCGAGCGCCTGGAGCAGGACTTGATCGTCCTCAAAAGCCAGCAGGACAACCGCCCGGCAACGCCTCAGGGTGGCAGCAGCACCGCCGAGTTCGATGCCTTCCGTGGCCAGGTCACGCGTAACATCAATACCCTGCAAAGCCAGATCCAGAACCTGCAACAGCAGATCAGCGCCCGTCCTTGAACGCAGATTGGCGGTGATTGACCGATCGCGAGCAGGCTCGCTCCCACATTAGTTCTGCGTCGATCACACTATTGTGGAACGACACAGATCCAGTATGGGAGCGAGCCTGCTCGCGATGCAGGCGACGCGGTCTCTCTATCTGACCTTGTCCTCCCGCCCCCGCAACAAAGGTCAGCAGCAGGCTCCTACTCGATAGCCTCATAAGGAAGCCCGACGTAATTTTCCGCAATGGTTTTTCGACCGGCCTCGGAGCCGACGAAGTACTCAAGTTCGGTCTGCGCAATACGTTGGCTGAAGGCATCCGTGTCAGGGAAGTTGTGCAGGATCGAGGTCATCCACCAGGAAAAACGCTCGGCTTTCCAGACCCTTCGCAGGCAGATTTCAGAGTACTTCTCGAGCAAGTCGGTGCGGCCTTCGCGGTAGACCTTGAGCAGGATATTGAACAAGGTACTGACATCGCTGGCGGCCAGATTCAGACCCTTGGCGCCGGTGGGCGGGACAATATGGGCCGCGTCACCCAGCAAAAACATCCGCCCGTATTGCATCGGCTCGACCACGAAGCTGCGTAGCGGCGCGATGCTTTTCTCGATAGATGGCCCCGTCACCAAATCGTTGGCCAAATCCTCGGGCAGGCGGGATTTCAACTCATCCCAGAAACGCTGATCGGACCAGTTCTCGACCGTCTCTTCGGCCGGTACTTGCAGGTAATAGCGGGTGCGGGTGGCCGAACGCATGCTGCACAAGGCAAAACCGCGTTCATGCCTGGCGTACACCAGTTCCTCGTGGACCGGCGGCGTATCGGCGAGGATGCCGAGCCAGCCGAACGGATAGACCCGCTCGAAAACCTTCAGTGACTCGCTGGGAATCGACTGCCGGGCGACGCCATGAAAGCCGTCGCAGCCGGCTATGTAATCGCAGTCCAGGTGCCAGGTTTCGCCGTCCTTTTCGAACGTCAGATAGGGTTGTTCGGTGTTCATGTCATGGGGCTGGACGTTGCTCGTCTCATACAACGTCAGCGCGCCTGCGGCTTGCCGGGCGGCCATCAAATCGCGGGTGACCTCGGTCTGGCCGTAGATCATCACGGTCTTGCCACCGGTGAGTGCCTGCAGATCGATATGCACCTGGCGCCCGTCGAAGGCCAGTTCGAAACCGCCATGGACCAGACCTTCTGCGTCCATTCGCTGGCCGACCCCGGCCTGGCGCAGCAGATCGACCATGCCTTGCTCCAGTACCCCGGCGCGGATCCGGCTCAATACGTAGTCCGGGACCTGGCGTTCGAGAATGACGGTGTCGATGCCGGCGTTATGCAGCAATTGGCCGAGCAGCAGACCGGACGGACCGGCGCCGATAATGGCCACTTGAGTCTTCAGCGTTATCATTGTTTTTATGTCTCGCAAGCTTCACCCGAACAAATCGGTGAATGGGTTCTGAGTGCTTGCATTTTTCGCTTGAGAACCCGTCAAATGAAGGTGAAAACTGAGCCGATAGCTGTACATTTCGCCAATCGGTGCGATTATCGCCCAACTCTCCGAGGCCTGGATTGCAGTTATGAATAAGCCTGCCCTTCCTTCGATTCCAGTGTTCAAACTCTATGGCGAAAGCCTGGACTGGCCGACGCCGGATTTACTGCACTGCGAAACCATCTCCAAACGCAGTCGTGAGCATCAGTGGGAAATCAAACCGCACCGGCATGCCGATCTGTGTCAGTTGCTCTTCGTACACAAAGGCCAGGCGGAGCTTGAGATAGAGGGCAAGCGCACGCGGCTCGAAGAGTCGGCCATCCAGATTCTGCCGCCGCTGTCAGTGCATGGCTTTCGTTTTTCGCCAGACGTCGAAGGCTATGTCGTCACCCTGGCCGCGCCGCTGGTGGCGCACCTTCAGGCGCAGCTTGGCAACTCGGTGAATGCCCTGGCGGTGGCCGAAAGCTATCCGGCAGGTGCCGACAGCCACTACCTGAACAGTCTGTTCTCGGCATTGCAAAACGAGTACGTGGGTCATCAACCTGCGCGGGAAATGCTGATGCACTCGCTGGTCAGCGTGATCATGGTGTGGGTCAGCCGCCAGGTGATCCAGCGCCGCACCGCGAGCCAGCGCCCACAGCGTGCACGGGAATACCTCAATGGGTTTATCCAGCTGGTCGAAGAGCATTATCGCGAACACGTGAAAGTCGAAGACCTGGCGCATAAGCTGGGGATTTCCGTCTCGCATCTCAACGGCACTTGCCGTGAGCTGGCCGGTCAGCCGGCCTTGCAGATCATGCATGAGCGCCAGTTGCTGGAGGCCAAGCGGCTGCTGACCTACACCAGCATGACCATCTACGAAATGTCCGACGTGTTGGGTTTTTCTGATCCGACCAACTTCACGCGCTTGTTTCGGCGGCGAGTCGGAATCTCTCCCAAAGCGTTTCGCGACCGGTTGAAGGCCGACCAGGACAGCGAGGTGTAAGGCTGCGTTTTTTATCCGAGCCGTTATCGAAGCGCGTTAAAGGTCGCGGTGTGCGGGATACAGCGCTCGAAGTTGCAGCTGGCAAATGCGCTCTTGGGTTGCTGACGGGCCTGTTCGACACGGTAGGCCGCTGTTCCGTACAACGCGAGCGTGGCCGTGCAGGTGATGAAAATCGCGAGGTATCTTCTTGTTTTGATGTTCATGGCGCTGACCTCTGAACGAGTACCCGTCAGTCAGGTGGGGTACTGATATCAGCATAGGTCAGCGGTGGTGAGTTGCCATGGAGATGGGCCATGCCGTTGATGGGGTATTCAGCAGGTTGATCGGGTCAATAACTGTGGGAGCGGGCTTGCCCGCGAAGACGTCATCTCAGGTGAAAAATAGGCTGGGGCGACCGTTGCTTTCGCGGGCAAGCCCGCTCCCACAGGGGGTGTGTTCTGATCTTGATGTCCCTAAAGCCCTACATCCCACTCCGGCTCTTGCGGAAACCTCAGCACCAGGAAATCCAGCATGCTGCGCAAAGTGGCCGGCATGTGTTTGCGTGAGGCATAAACCGCGTAGATGTTCATTTGCCGTGGTTCGGCGCCGGGCAGTAGACGCACCAGTTCGCCGCTGTGGATATGCACTCCCGTCTGATAGCTTGGCAGCATCGAAATTCCGGCGCCGGCTATGGTCGCGCGCAGCAGGGTGCTGGCCTCGTTGGCGCTGATGTTGCCCTGCACCGGTACCGAAACCTGTTCACCGTCCCGCTCGAAGTGCCAAAGGCTTTTGCCGAAGTAGGAGTGGGTCAGGCAATTGTGCTGGCTGAGCTCTTCCACCCGATGCGGCGCCGGATGCTGGCGCAGGTAGGCGGGGGAGGCGCAGATCACCGAACGACACACCGTCAGCCGGCGGGCGATCAGGTTCGGGTCCAGGTCGTTGCTGGTGCGGATCGCCAGGTCGATGCGCTCATCCACCAGGTTCACCGTGCGGTCGAGCATCTGCAGGTCGATGCTCACGCCCGGGTAGCGTTTGACATATTCGACCATGGCATCGGCCAGTTGCGCCTGGCCGAATGAAGTGCTGACGCTGATTCGCAGCAAGCCACGCGGGGCATCGTTCGGCTCGCTGACCGCGGCTTGCATGTCGCTCGACAAATCGAGCATTTGCCGGCAGCGCGGCAGGGTCTCGGTGCCGGCAGCGGTCAGGCTCAACTTGCGGGTGGTGCGATGCATCAGCCGTGCGCCGACCCAATCCTCCAGTTCCGCCAGATACCGTGAAACCACTGGCCGCGAGAGCTCCAGATGGTCGGCGGCGGCCGACTGGCTGCCGAGGTCGACCACGGTGACAAAGACCCGCATTGCTTGAAGACGATCCATGATTTGCCCGATTTCAGAAACAAACTATGTCCAAGCATCGCATTTTTTGTAGCGAGTGAGGCAACTAAGCTCTGTCCATCGTCACTCACGGCGAACAGATCTCAGGAGCAGCACATGATCGGATTTTCCTCACTCAAGCGCCTTTTGCTGGCCACCGCGACCCTGGGCTTCGTCGCCCATGCAGCGGCGGCCGAGCCGGTGCTGACCCTGGACGTTTACAACCCAGGCACGGCGGCGATTTTTCCGGTGACCTCGGTGCTGGTCAGCGGCAAGAAAGAAGCCATTCTGGTGGACGCGCAGTTCGGCAAATCCCAGGCCGAGCACGTGGTGGAAAAGATCCGCGCCAGCGGCAAGCAACTGACCACCATCTACATCAGCCACGGCGACCCGGATTACTACTTCGGCCTCGACACCCTGACCGCGGCTTTCCCGAACGCCAAGGTGCTGGCCTCCGGGCCGACCGTTGAACATATCAAGGCCACCGTTGATGGCAAGGTGGCGTTCTGGGGCCCGAAAATGGGCGCTGACGTACCGAGGAAAACCATAGTTCCGCAAGTGCTCCAGGGTCACAGCCTGACCCTGGAAGGGCAGAAACTCGAGATCATCGGCCTCGACGGCAAGCAGCCGGATCGCACCTTCGTCTGGATTCCGTCGATCAAGGCCGTGGTCGGCGGTGTCGTGGTAGCGGAAAACATCCATGTGTGGATGGCCGATACCCAGACCGCGCAGTCCCACACCGATTGGCTCGGCACACTGAAAACCATCGAAGGCTTGAACCCCAAGACCATCATCCCGGGTCATTACCTGGGTGAGAGCGCCCGCTCCGTGGCCGCCGTGCACTTCACCGCCGACTACATCAACGCCTTCGACGAAGAAACCGCCAAGGCCAAAGACTCGGCCGAGCTGATTGGGGCGATGAAAAAGCGATACCCGGACCTCGGCGAAGAAAGCTCCCTGGAGCTGAGCGCCAAAGTCGCCAAAGGCGAAATGAAGTGGTGAGTCTGTGGCGAGGGGGCTTGCCCCCGCGCCACAATAGGTGATCGTTCCCACTTAAAGCGCGATCACCTTTCCTGCGCCTGCTCCACCAACCACTCCATCAATTCGCGCAACTGCGCCGACGGCTCCGGGCGTTCCGGGTAGACCAGGTAATAGGCCTGCCCGGTACGTACTTTCAGTTCAAATGGCATGACCAGCCGTCCGGCGCTCAGGTCTTCGCCGATCAACGACCAATCGCCGATCGCCACCCCAGTCCCTTGAGAGGCGACGGACATCGCCAGGTCCAGCGTATCGAAATGCTGTCCTTTGCCGATGTTGCTGACGCGGGCCCCGGCGGCCTTGAGCCAGGCTTCCCAATCCCGTTCGTCGCGAGTCGGGTGCAGCAACATGTGCTGTTCCAGATCGGCGTGGGTCTTGAGTGGCGCCGCGCCGTTGAGCAATTGCGCCGAGCAGACCGGCGTCAGTTGTTCATCGAACAGGTGATGGCAGGCCGCATTGCTCGGCGCCGTGCCATACACCACCGCCGCATCGAACTCTTCGCGACGAAAATCCACGGCGTGCTGCACGGTGGTGGTCAGTTCCACCGGCACGTCCGGGCGTTTCTTTTGCCACTGCAACAGACGTGGCAGCAGCCAGCGCATCATGCAGGTCGGCGCCTTGAGTTGCAGGGCCTCGCGCTTGGCGCCGACGTGTTCGACGGCTTCGTCGATCAGGTTGAAGACCTGTTGAATGCGCGGATACAACTCACGTCCTTGTGCGGTCAGGCTCAGGCCTCGGGCCTGGCGCTGGAACAACGGATAACCGAGATGGCTCTCCAGCCCGGCGATCTGTCGGCTCACCGCTCCCTGGGTAATGTGCAGCAGATCCGCCGCCCGCGTGAAGTTGCAGCACTGGGCGGTGATCATGAAGGTATGCAGAGCGGGCAAGGGCGGAAGACGTTTCATGGGTGCTCAGGCATGAGTGGAGGACATGCCTAGTATGACTATTTTTGGTTTGTCACCGCTATACGCCGACGGGTCCAATTGCGTCACCTTTGTGCCCTGGCGCGTGCCTGAAAAAACGCCATCAGGGCGCAGTTTCAGCAAATAAGAAGGACAGCAGAAATGGCGACGTGCGGCGAAGTATTGGTCAAGTTACTCGAAGGTTATGGCGTCGAACAGGTGTTCGGTATTCCGGGTGTTCACACCGTTGAGCTGTATCGCGGGTTGGCCCGTTCGAGCATCAACCACGTCACGCCACGCCACGAACAGGGCGCCGGTTTCATGGCCGACGGCTATGCCCGCACCAGCGGCAAGCCGGGTGTGTGCTTCATCATCACCGGCCCTGGCATGACCAACATCACCACCGCCATGGGCCAGGCGTACGCCGATTCGATCCCGATGCTGGTGATCTCCAGCGTGCAGTCGCGCAGCCAGTTGGGCGGCGGGCGCGGCAAGCTGCATGAGCTGCCGAACCAGAGCGCGCTGGTGGGCGGTGTGGCGGCGTTTTCCCATACGCTGATGTCCGCTGCCGAACTGCCAGGTGTGCTGGCGCGGGCATTCGCTTTGTTTCAGGCCGGCCGTCCGCGTCCGGTGCATATAGAAATTCCGCTCGACGTGCTGGTCGAAGACGCCGATGACTTGCTCGCCAGTCTGCCGGTGAGCATCACCCGCGCCGGTGCAGCGCCTTCAGCCATTGCGCAAATGAGCCAATTGCTGGGCACTGCCAAGCGTCCATTGATCCTCGCTGGTGGCGGTGCCATCGATGCGGCGGCAGAACTCACGAAGCTGGCCGAACTGCTGGACGCGCCGGTGGCGTTGACCATCAATGCCAAGGGCATGCTGCCATCGCGTCATCCGCTGTTGATCGGTTCGACTCAATCGCTGGTCGCAACCCGCGCGCTGGTGGCGGATGCCGACGTAGTGCTGGCGATCGGCACCGAATTGGCCGAGACCGATTACGACATCACCTTTGCCGGTGGCTTCGAGATTCCCGGCGCCTTGCTGCGCGTTGACATCGATCCGGACCAGACCGTGCGCAACTACCCGCCGCAAGTAGCGCTGGTGTCCGACGCGCAAACGGCAGCGCAAGCCTTGCTGACTGAACTTGCCGGACACACCCTGGCCGAGCGCCGCTCCGACTGGGGCCATGCCCGTGCAGCCACGTTGCGAGCCGAGCTCGAGACCACCTGGGACGCGCCGACCCGCGCGCAGACGCTATTTCTTCAGACCGTTCTGGACGAACTGCCGGAAGCGGTGTTTGTCGGAGATTCGACCCAACCGGTGTACACCGGCAACCTGACGTTCAACCCTGAGCAACCGCGCCGCTGGTTCAACTCGTCCACCGGTTACGGCACCCTCGGTTATGCCTTGCCGGCAGCCATTGGTGCCTGGCTCGGTGGTGGTTCCGAGCGCATTACGCGCAGACCCGTGGTGTGCCTGATCGGCGACGGCGGGCTGCAATTCACCTTGTCGGAACTGGCCTGTGCGGTGGAAGCGCAAACGCCGGTCATCGTGCTGCTGTGGAATAACCAAGGCTACGAAGAGATCAAGAAATATATGGTCAACCGCGCCATCGAGCCGGTTGGCGTGGACATCTACACCCCGGACTTCATCGGCGTGGCCAAGGCTCTGGGTTGCGCTGCCGAAGCCATCAACGGTGGCGACGAACTGCGCGCTGCGTTGCGGGTAGCCAGTGACCGTCAAGGTCCGACCCTGATCGAAATCGACCAGACCACCTGGATGAAGGCGGTGCAGGCATGAGCAGTTCTTCGACCTTGAATGGCCTGTATATCAACGGCCAATGGTGCGCCGGCAGCGAGCGTTTGCAGGTGATCAACCCGGCCACCGAAGAACCCTTGGCCACCGTGAGCGGTGGCGATGAGCAGGCGGTCGATCAGGCAGTGAACGCCGCCAGCGCTGCGTTTTCGCAGTGGGCTAAAACCCGCGGCTCTGAGCGTGGTGCAGTGCTGCGCAAGATCGCCAGCGGCGTGCAGGCGCGCCGTGAACGCCTGATGCAGTTGCAGTCGAGCAACAACGGCAAACCGCTGTTCGAAGCGGCCATCGATGTTGATGACGTGATTGCCACCTTCGAGTATTACGCCGGGCTGGCCGAAGCGCTGGACGCTCAGCAGGACCGCGCCGTGGACTTGCCGAGCGAAGACTTCGCCGCCCGTGTGCGCCGTGAGCCTTGCGGTGTGGTGGGCTTGATCGTGCCGTGGAACTTCCCGATGGTCACCACCGCCTGGAAGCTCGCTCCGGCGTTGGCCGCGGGCTGCTGCGTGGTCCTCAAACCGTCGGAAGTCACGCCGCTGCCGGAACTGGAACTGGCGGCGATCATTGCCGAGAGCGGTTTGCCCGACGGCGTGTTCAACCTGGTCTGCGGTACTGGCCTGGCGGTCGGCGCACCGTTGGCGGCCGATCCTCGCGTGGCGAAAATCTCTTTCACCGGCAGCAATGCGGTGGGGGTTCAGGTCATGCAACGGGCGGCGGAAACCGTCAAGGGTGTGAGCCTGGAACTGGGCGGCAAATCCTCGCTGTTGGTGCTCGCCGATGCCGATATCGAGTTGGCGGTGGAATTGGCCAGTGGCGGTGGATTCTTCAACGCCGGGCAGATGTGCTCGGCCACCAGTCGGGTACTGGTCGCCGATACACTGGCGGACGAGTTCCTGCTGCGGCTCAAGGCGCGTGCCGAATCCATTCGTGTGTCCGACCCGTTCGACCCGGAAGTGGAGATGGGCGCGCTGGTGAATCAGGCGCAGTACCAACGGGTACTTGGCCACATCGATCGTGGGCTGAGTGCTGGCGCCAAGCTGATTTGCGGCGGTGAGCGGCCGGAAAATCTGCCCCGCGGATATTTTTTGCGGCCGACGATCTTCACCCAAGTGCCCCTCGACAGTGCGCTGTGGTGTGAAGAGATCTTCGGTCCGGTGATTTGTGTGCGCAGTTTCGCTGGCGAGGAAGAGGCGATCGCCCTGGCCAATGACAGCGAGTTCGGTCTGGTGGCCAGCGTGGTCAGCCGCGATAGCGAGGCCGCCGAGCGGGTCGCCAACGCCTTGCAGGCCGGGCTGGTGTGGATCAACGCACCGCAAGTGATCTTCCCGCAGACAGCCTGGGGCGGCTACAAGCAGAGCAGCATCGGTCGCGAGCTGGGGCCATGGGGCATGCAGGCGTTTCAGGAAATCAAACATGTGATCCGGGCTGTCTGACAGCCCGCATAACCTGTGGCGAGGGAGCTTGCTCCCGCTCGGCTGCGCAGCAGTCGTAAACCTGCGCATGGGTTCCTACTGAAGGAACCGGTTGGCTGATTTTGGGACTGCTGCGCAGTCCAGCGGGAGCAAGCTCCCTCGCCACAATTGATCGCCAGAGCATAGGTTTGCATACCTGACTGGCATCAAGTCAAACCCGCTTCAAATTGGTCCGCGCATGCCTCGAAATAAGGCATGCGCTGAGCACATGGCTTCAATGACAAATTTTCGATTGTTGCGCGTTCTGCGCGACCTCAGGATGAACCGGCCGACTTAGCTACACCCCGTGATCTGCGGGAATTAGAGCTAGATCGATCACCGGGCGCTGGATGCGACCAACCTCATACTTAAAAGAATAAAGGGAGTCCTTAATGGGCGAGCATGATCTGAACAGAAGACAGTTCATCAAGACGGTGGGAGTTGCTTCGGTTGCCGCGGCAGCCATGAGCATGCCGTTTATCCGGGCCAACGCCAGCGACACGCGTTTTCAGGGCAAGACCCTGCGCCTGCTGACCTGGTCCGATGACACCGGCCTTGCGGCACTGCGCAACATCGCCGCGACCTTCGAAGCCAAGTACGGCGCCAAGGTCATCGCCGACCGTACCGGCAGCACCTCGGAAATGGTCGCCAAACTCAAGGCCGGTGGCGATCGCCCGCAATACGACATCATCACCCTGGCCGGCGTCGGCGCTGAAGGCCTGGCGGCCGCCGGTCTGCTGGAAAAACCCGATCTGAACCGCATTCCCAACCTGGTCGACGTGCCGGAGAAATACCGCACCGGCGCCAACGGTCACGGTATCGGTTATCTGCTCTGGTGCAACAGTCTGGTCTACAGCACCCGCACCGTGAAGGAAGCGCCAGACAGCTACGCTGCGCTGTGGGACAAGGACCTGGCGCCAAGCATTTTCCTGCCGCCGCCGAACTGGACCGAGGCCATGGACCTGATCATCATCGCCGCCAAACTGGCCGGTGGTGACGAACACAACATCGAACCGGGCTTCAAGAAACTCGCAGAGCTCAAGGACCGTGTGGTGACTCTGGGTGAAAACCCTAACCAGATCGCCGAATTGTTCCGCACCGGTTCGCTGGATATGGGTGGTCTTTACGCCCCGGCGTTTTTCCCTAAACAGATTCGTGATCCGGCCTATGGTCTGGGCGCCACCTTCGGCATGAAGGAAGGCTTCTACACCGACCTGATGCTCTCGGTAATGCCGAAAAATCGTCCTGGCGATACCGAACTGGCCTACGCCTTTATCAACCATTCTCTGGACCCGCTGGTGCAGGGCAAGATGGCTGAAGATATCTACAACGGCCCGGTCAACGCCAAGGCCATCATCTCCGCCGAAGCGCGCAAGAGCCCGTACATCCTTACTCCGGAGCAGATTTCCGAGAAAGCGATCATGCACGACAACGCATTCCTGGCCACGGTGCATGACCAGTGGATTCGTCGTTACACGGAAATCTTTTCTTCCTGATCGAGTGGCGAACACAGGCCCTTCAACCACTGAAGATCCCCTGTGGGAGCGAGCTTGCTCGCGATAGCGGACTGTCATTCAACATTGATGTCGACTGATAAGCAGTCATCGCGAGCAAGCTCGCTCCCACAGGGGGCCAATCTGTCTGGAAAGACTGTGAACGCTCAGCTGCTTTCCATTGACGAGACCCTTGCTATGGAACACCAACCTCTGACCCATCCGGTAAGTGCCGCACCATCGCGCGCCAATCGGGGTGTCTCACCGACCACACGTGCCTGGCTTTTCCTTACGCCGTCGATGCTGTTTCTCGGCGTACTGATTGCCGCGAGCCTCTTGGTACTGCGCATGAGCGTGGGTACCAAGGGCGCGGAATGGTCCGGCTTCAGCCTGGCCAGCTACGCCCAGTTGCTGGAACCCTATTACCTGAAGTCACTGATGCTGACCTTGCGTCTGGCCCTGATCAGCGCGGTGATCGCGGTGCTGCTGGCGATTCCGGTGGCTTACACCATGTCGCGGCTGACTTCACCTTTTGTACGTCGGATATTTCTCGCTGCGGTGCTGTTGCCGTTGCTGGTCAACCTGTTGCTGCAAAGCTACGGCTGGCTGGTGATTCTCGGGCCTGGCGGGATGCTCAATCAGGCATTGATGGGACTGGGCCTGATCAAGCGCCCGATCATGATGTTGTACAACCAGAACGGCGTGTTGATGGGACTGGTGCAGACCGCGTTCCCCTTGGCAGTGCTGCCGATTGCCAGCGCCATGCGCGGCGTCGCCCGCACCTACGAAGAGGCCGCCGCGACCCTGGGCGCCAGCCGCTTGCAGGTGTTCCGCCAAGTGGTATTGCCAATGAGTCTGCCGGGCATTATCACCGGTGCGACCTTGGTCTTTGCCTACAACGCCAGCAGCTTCGTGGTGCCTTTGTTGCTCGGCGGTCGGCGCGTGCCGATGCTCGCGGTGATGGTCCATGACCAGATCGCACCGCTGATGAACTGGCCGGCCGCATCCGCCGCCGGGGTGGTGTTGATCGTCACCACGCTGGTCATCATGACCTTCTCCGAATACATCACGGGCCGTCGTCGGCGCATGCTGGAGGCTTCGCAATGAGCACGCTAATCAAGAAGCGCCAGTCGCTGCTGCCTGGTGAAACCGGGCGGTTCGCCGGGATCCTGTCAGGCTTCATTCTGCTGCTGGCGGTATTGCCGATCCTGACGATGATCGTCATGTCCTTCAGCGGCGCGTCGAACCTGGACTTCCCGCCCAGCAGCTACAGCCTGCAATGGTACAAAGCCGCCTGGAATACCTTCGTTTCGCCCGACTCAAGCGATGTGCTGAGCTTGGGCCAAGCCATGACCACCAGCCTGATGGTGGCGTGCCTGACCATGGTGTTTGCAACCATTATCGCGGTGCCGGCGGCCTATGCACTGACCCGCTGCGAATTCCGCGGCAAGGCCGTGGCGCTGCAGCTTATGTCTTTGCCCTTGGTGTTCCCGATGGTGGTATTGGGGCTGGCGTTGCTGCTGGTGTTCGACAGCCTGCCGTTCCAGATGAACACCTCGCGGCTGGTGATTGCCCACGTCATTCTGGCGTTGCCGTTCGTGGTGAAAAACTGCACGGCGGCGATGCTCTCCATCGGCAGCGAAGTCGAAGAGGCCGCGCAAATGCTCGGTGCTTCACCGCTGCGGGCAATTGTCGACGTGGTGGTGCCGTTGATGAAGTCGGGGATTCTCGCCGGGATGCTGCTGGCCTTCATCGTCTCGTTCAACGAATTCACCGTGACCTATTTCCTCTACACCATCGATGTAATGACCGTGCCGATCTGGATGTACAGCCGCACCGTGTCGTCGCTCGACCCGACCGTTTTCTCGTTCGCCGTGCTGATCGTGCTTATCGACTTCGTCCTGATCTGGGCGCTGGAGAAGCTGGTTGGTGAAGGTGGCGTTTCGTTCTGATTCTTGAGGTGAAGCATGACTGGTTTAATTCTGGAAAACGTCGAGAAATATTACGGCTCGGCATGTGCGGTAAAGGACGTCAATCTGCATTTGCCCGAGGGCAAACTGGTGTGTTTTCTCGGCCCTTCGGGTTGCGGCAAAACCACCTTGCTGCGGATGATCGCCGGGCTGGAAACCCTGTCTGACGGCGAGATTCGTCTGGACGGTGAAGACATCGGTCATACCCCGGCGCACCTGCGCAACTTCGGCATGGTCTTTCAGTCCCTGGCGTTGTTTCCGCACATGACGGTTGGCGAGAACATTGCCTATCCGCTGAAATTGCGTGGTGTCAGCAAGGCCGATCAGCAGGCGCGGGTGGTGGAGTTGCTGCAACTGATTCAGTTGCAGGAAATGATTGATCGTCCGGTATCGAAGCTCTCCGGCGGGCAACGCCAGCGCGTGGCGATTGCCCGGGCGATTGCCTCGCGTCCGAAAATTCTGCTGCTCGACGAGCCGCTGTCGGCGCTGGACGCCAAGTTGCGCGAATCGATGCAGGTGGAAATTCGCCAATTGCAGCAACGTTTGAATATCACCACCATCATGGTTACCCATGATCAGCGCGAAGCCATGACCATGGCCGATATCGTGGTGGTGTTGGGTGAGCATCGAGTGCAGCAGGTCGGTACGCCGATCGAAATCTATCGGCATCCGGCCAACGAGTTCGTCGCCGACTTTATCGGCTCAGGGAATATTTTCCCGGCGACTGCCTTGGGCAACGGGCAGATAAGCCTGCCGGGCGGCGATGCGCTTCACGTACCGATTTGCAGCAGCATCGTGGTCGGCGAGAAGGTCAAAATGCTGGTGCGTCCTGAGGATCTGCAACTCTCGCAACCCCAGGCGACGGCGGGCAATCGCCTGCTCGGCAAGGTGACCTTCGTTCGGGATATTGGCGCGACGATCGAAACCACGGTCGAGTGTTCCGGGGTTACGTTTACCGCATTGAGTACACCGTGCCAGGGCTTCGGCTTGAGTATCGGCAACCCGGTGTCTGTGACGATCCCGGCCGAGGCGTGCCGGGTGCTGGGGGCCTAGCCGATTGTTGTATATAGGGCTGCTGCGCAGCCCATCGCGAGCAAGCTCGCTCCCACATTTGATCTGAGGTGTCCACCACAAATCCCCCTGTGGGAGCGGGCTTGCCCGCGAAGGCGTCGGGGCAGGCGACACAAGGCCGGTCAGACACTCAACCGCAACCGCGCCAGATCCCGCAACGGCGGTGCGCCAAACAACCGGCTGTACTCACGGCTGAACTGCGACGGGCTTTCATAGCCCACCCGATAGCCCGCCGCCGACGCATCCAGCCCTTCAGCCAGCATCAAGCGCCGCGCCTCTTGCAGGCGCAGTTGCTTCTGATATTGCAGCGGACTCATGGCGGTCATCGCTTTGAAACGATGATGCAGGGTCGATACGCTGAGATTCACTTCCCGCGCCAGATCATCAATGCGCAATGGCTGCTCATAGTTGCCGTTGAGCCATTTGATCGCCTGGCTGATCCGATGGCTCTGGCTGTTGGCGATGGCGATTTCATACAGCCGATGGCCCTGATGACTGCGCAATAGCCGATAAAGAATTTCCCGACGAATCAGCGGCGCGAGCATGGCGATGTCTTTCGGGCTGTCGAGCAACCTCGCCAAACGCAGCACCGCATCGAGCATCGGCTGGTCGAGTCGCTCCACATAGAGGCCGCGCCCGGTGGGCCGGGCAGGCACACCCAAGGGGCCGGCATCGGCGATCAACGCGGTGATTTCTGCCGGGTCGATATCCAGGCGCAAGGCCAGGATCGGCTGCTCTGGCGAAGCATCGACCACCCGTCCACTCAGCGGCATCGAGACCGAAACCACCAGATAATTGAGCGGATCATAGTTGAAGTATTCATCGGCCAGGCGCACTTCCTTGCGCCCTTGGGCGATGATGCACAACGCCGGTTGGGCGAGCACCGGGGCGAACTCGTGGGAGCAGCTGTGCCGCGCCAGGAACAACGAGCCGATGGCCGTCGTGTAGCTGCCGTCTTCACTGGTATTGCGCCGGATGATAGCGCTCAGCTCCACGCGCTGCTTTTCCAGGTCGGCATCCAGCGGGATTTGGGTGTGATCGAGCGACGGCATCGGTTGCATCCTCTGCGAGGCTTTGGGGATGGGCACAGCTTAAATTTGTGCAAGGCAGGGTGGTAGGCAATTCCTGCGTAAAACTTGCCTGATTCTGCCTGGGGTTGAAAATCAGAATAGATACAACAGGTTCGGTGTGGGGAAAGTTGCTTGAAACACGACTGTCAGCGTTGTGCCGTGGATTTCCCGCCGACCTGCACTGCCGGAGTGCTGGCGCAGGATTGTGCAATAAGCCGGCAGGAATCGACTAACGGCCTGTGTGCAGGTCGCTTAATCTTTGATCCTGTCGCAGCCCGTCTCAAGGCTGCTGATTGAGTCATCTTGGGAGAGTCGAATATGTCCACGCAAATTCCCGTTAGTCATATGGCCTTCGTTCGGGCCCGTGCAGGACGCTCGATTGAGTTGGGCGCGCGTTTGAGCAGCCTGATCGAACCTACCCGTCAGGCACCCGGTTGCCTGCACTTTGCCCTGCAGCGTTCATTGTGCGACCCGCAGTTGTGGCTGGTGTCCGGTTTCTGGGTCAACCAGCAGGCCATGAACGCCTATTTCAGCAGCCCGAGCATGGATATCTTCGCCGAGCTGGTGCAGGAACTGGTGGTCAACAGTCTGGACTTTCACACCTTCAGCGACGTCACCGCGGTTCAGGCCCACGGCGAATACGCGCAACGCAACCTGCCTGCGATGCACCAGCTGGCCAGTTGAAGGTTTAGAATGGCCGACTTTCAATTGGCCAGGATCCGCGACATGGCACGTAAAGAGTTTGCGCAGTTCGAAGCAGTTTCCGCTGTTGTACCGGGTGAGGGTGGCTACAGCGCCGCAATCGCCGTCAAGGCCCTGGGTGGTTCAGGTGCCCCGCGTTTTCATAAAGTGCTCGATGACCAGACATTCAAGACCGCCCACGATGCCGATCAGGCTGCCGCGCAAAAGCTCGAGCAGTTGATCGATGTGACCGAAGACGGCGAATTGTCCTGGGAAACTATTTGACCACTCCCGGGCGGAACATCTTGAACAAGGCCTCAGGCCCCAACTGGAAATAATCCGCCGGCCCGCCGCCGCGCAGAATCGGCTCTGCCGCGGCGGTATCGTAGACCCCATCCTTGAGCAGCCACTTGGCGATATGCACGGCGACCACTTCGCCGAGAATCAGCCAGCTGGGCACCCGCTCTTTGTCTGCGCGTTGCAGTTGAATGATCTGCGTGACCTTGCATTCGAAGGACACCGGGCTTTCGGCCACCCGTGGCACCGCGATTATTTTCGAGGCCGCCGGCGTGAGCCCGGCCAGTTCGAACTCGTTGACCTGCGGTGGCACCATGGCGCAACTCTGGTTCATCCGCTCCGCCAGCGGGCGGGTCGCCAGGTTCCAGGCAAATTCGCCAGTCTGTTCGATGTTGTTCAGGCTGTCTTTACGCCCGACGCTGGAAAACCCGATGATCGGCGGAATGTAATTGAACGCGTTGAAAAAGCTGTAGGGCGCCAGGTTCAGGCGGCCTTCGGCATCCTGTGAGGAAATCCAGCCGATTGGGCGCGGGCCGACGATGGCATTGAACGGGTCATGGGGCAGGCCGTGGCCCTGGGCGGGTTCGTAATAGTGGATATCGTCAGGCATGGCGCGGGGTTCCTGAGGTGAGGTTGAAGGGGGAAAGGGCAATAGTGCAGGGCGTTGGGGGTTAATTCCAGTCGAGAGCGGAACAAGTGGGGTCGTGTGGGAGCGTGGCTTGCCCGCGAAGCAAGCACCACGGTCTATCTGAAACTACGCGTTATCGTTCTTCGCGGGCAAGCCCGCCCCCACAAGGATCGGTGCGAACTCATGATTTTCCTTCCCCCCAAAACAACCAAGCCGCGTTCATGGATTAGAACCAGTGCGGTCGAAGCCATCAGCAGCGAGAGTGGCAGAACCAAAAAAGGGACAGTACCTTGCAGGTCTGCCCCTTCTTTTGCTGCCCTGTAGCTTTAGTCAGTCTCGATCCGCGAGTGTTTGCGGGTGTCTTTCATGGTGATGTAGACCAGCAGCGAAACCGCGATGCAGGCGGTGACGTACCAGTAGTAACCGGTTTCCATGCCGATGCTCTTGAACCACAGCGCGATGTATTCAGCGGTGCCGCCGAAGATCGATACGGTCAGGGCATACGGCAGGCCGACGCCCAGGGCGCGGATTTCGGTCGGGAACAGTTCGGCTTTGACCACGGCGTTGATCGAGGTGTAGCCGCTGACGATGATCAGCGCGGCCATGATCAGGAAGAACGCGCCCCACCAGGTCTGGACGGTGTGCAGAGTGGTAAGGATCGGTACGGTGAACAAGGTGCCGAGAATGCCGAAGGCAATCAGGATCGGCCGCCGCCCGACTTTATCCGAAAGCCCGCCAATGATCGGCTGCAGACACATGAACAGGAACAACGTGGCCGCCGAGATGGTGGTGGAGTCGGAAATGCTCATGCCGACGGTGTTCACCAGGTACTTCTGCATGTAGGTGGTGTAGGTGTAGAAGGCCAGGGTGCCGCCCATGGTCAGGCCGACCACTGTCATCAGTTCCTTGGGATGGCGCATCAAGGTGCGCATCGCGCTTTCCTTGGCTTTCACTTTCTTGGTGAACGACTCGGTTTCTTCCATGCCACGACGCAGGTAGAGCGCGACCACGGCACACAGCGCGCCGATGGCGAACGGGATGCGCCAGCCCCAGGCGTACAGCTCTTCGGTGGTCAGGGTCTGTTGCAGCACGATCAGTACTGCCAGGGCGATAAGCTGACCGGAGATCAGCGTGACGTACTGGAAGCTGGAGTAGAAGCCGCGACGTTCCTTGGTTGCCATTTCGCTGAGGTAAGTCGCCGAGGTGCCGTACTCGCCGCCAACCGACAGGCCCTGCAGCAAGCGAGCGAACACCAGCAGGATCGGGGCGCCGATACCGATGGTTTCATAGCCCGGGCTCAGGGCGATCAGCAGTGAGCCGAAGCACATCAGATACACCGAGGCCATCAACGCGGCTTTACGGCCGACGCGGTCGGCGTAGAGACCCATCAGCCAGCCACCGATCGGACGCATCAGGAAGCCCACGGCGAAGATCGCAGCGGTGTTCAGCAGTTGTGCAGTGGTGTCGCCCTTGGGGAAGAACGCTTTGGCGAAGTACAGCGAGAAGGCGGCATAGACGTACCAGTCGTACCACTCGACCATGTTGCCGACCGAACCGCTGAAAATCGATTTGATCCGGCTGGCAGTGGTTCTTTCTTTCGCCGGCGCAACGGCCGATCCAAGAGGCAGGGTATTGGAGTTATCCATAAAGGATCCTTCAAGTAATTGTTTTTGTGGAGCGCGCCGAAACGCAGCCTGACAGGGCTATAGCAGGAGCTGTGCCAGAATGGAGAGGCTTGATTTAGAGGGGTTTCGGGGATTTTGTGAGCGGAAATCCGCTTGTTGGCGGGATGGGCGTGAGCGGAAATCCGCCTATCCGGTACGGATCGGTGAAGGTCATTGCCTGTTCGGGCCCCTTCGCGAGCAAGCTCGCTCCCAGTGTGCCCGGCATGGGCCAAAGCCAGTCACCTGAAAAGTGGTGACCAGAATGAGTGACGAGAACTGTAGCGAAACGCAAGGGGGAAGCCGCGAGGCCAGCCTGAAAGAAGCGTGTAGCAAAGGCGCGACCGCAGGAACACGAACAAGCAGCGAGGCCGGATGCGGGCGATAAGTGTGCTGGGAGCCACGAAATCCAACCGTCACCGAAAGACGCATCAGGTAGAGCTTGGCGGCCCGAGCCGAAGGTTTTGGCACCTTACCCGGGGAGATCTCGCGGGCGTAGCCCGCGAGAAGTCAGCAGATGCCGTAGTAGTGAAGAAGGGTCGTAATGGATCTGGAGCGAAGGGCTGAAGAACAGAAACACTCACCATAGACTACTGCCTACAAAGCGAGAGCCCTTTGAAACCGCACCCGGAAATGCCATGTGGCACGTAGCGGGAAGGCCGTGCGTGGGAAAGTCGGGTGGACCTCGACCAATGCGCGCAAGGAAGGGGCGAGTCAGCAGGCAGACGGAACGGGAATAGAGACGTGTTGAGCGAAACCTGCATGGAAACGATTGTCGAAAAGGAGAATATGCACCGAGCGCTCAAGAAGGTCCGGTCGAACAAAGGGGCGCCAGGGGTCGACGGAATCACTACCGACGAACTCACCGCACACCTTCAAACGCATTGGCCGGCCATCAAGAGCAAGCTTCTGGACGGGACCTATAAACCGGGTCCTGTCAAAGGTCTCAGGATCCCCAAGCCGCAAGGCGGGGAGCGGCTGTTGGGCATTCCGAATACGCAGGATCGCTTGATCCAGCAATCGGTCCAGCAGCACCTGACGCAGCTGTGGGATGCCAAATTTAGCGAACACAGCTACGGTTTCCGGCCAGGCAGGAGCAATCTCGATGCCATACGAGCCGCCAAGGCCTTTGTCCTGGAAGGCAAGACCTGGGTCGTGGATATCGACATCGAAGCCTTCTTCGATCAGGTCAATCACGACAGGTTGATGAGCCTCATATCCAGGGATATCCGTGACAAGCGGCTGATGAGTTACATCGGTCAGACGCTTCGAGCGGATATGCTGTTGGACGGTCAGCGGGTCAAAAGGACGGCCGGAACTCCGCAAGGAGGCCCGCTAAGCCCGCTGCTTGCCAACCTCTATCTGGATGCACTGGACAAAGAGCTGGAAGCCCGAGGGCTGAGCTTTTGTCGCTACGCCGACGACCTGGTGATTTATGTCACCAGCGAACGCAGTGCGGATCGCGTGCTGGGCAGTGTGACGGCTTGGATAGAGAAACACCTCAAGCTCAAAGTGAGTGCCAGCAAGAGTGGAACGGGACGGCCTTGGGATCGCGACTTCCTTGGTTACAACATCGACGAACAAGGGAATGGCCAACTGTCCGGCAAGACCGTGAAGAAATACCGCAAGAAAGTTCGCGAGCTGTGGTCGGCCAGGCAAAGTCTGACGAGCACCGAACTCGTGGCTCAATGGGGACGTTACATCCGGGGGTGGTACGAATACTTCCGCTGGGTGAAGGACGACTTCAAGCGGTTATCGCAATGGACTCGCCGACATATGCGCAAATGTTTCTGGCAGCGCTGGCACAGTCGTGAGGGACGAATGCGCAAACTGCGCGGGCTTGGTATCGCAAGCCGGCAACTCGCGCGAGTAAGCTTCCACGACGGTGCCTGGCGAGCGGCGCGCCACCCGGTGATGCAGCAGGCGATGAGTCTGAACATGATGCGTCGCTGGGGACTGTGGACGCCGCAGGACTTCGCCTCAGCACCTTGCTGAGCTGTTCAACCGCCGGATGCGGAAAACCGCACGTCCGGTGGTGTGGGAGGGGTAACGGGCACAAGCCCGTTGCCTCCACCCAATCATTTGATCTGTGTTGTGCCACAAATTGCTGGCGCACCCTCAGTACACTGTGGGAGCGAGCTTGCTCGCGAAGGGGCCAGGACAGGCAATACAGAATGAGGGCCTGAAAAATCACTCCTCCTTCAAAAACATCTCTCGCGCCAACCCATGCCGCTGCATCTTTTCATTGAAGGTCCGACGCGGCAGTTGCAACTCGGCGAGCACCGCCTTGATATCGCCTTTGTGCCGGGTCAGAGCGGCCCTGAGGCAGTGGGCTTCAAACGCTTCCTGCTGCGCAGCGAGGGACTGGCCGGGTTCGATGCCTTGCGGTTCCGGTTCACCCAGTCCCAGCACCTGACGTTCGGCGACATTGGCCAGTTCGCGGACGTTGCCCGGCCAGTCGTGGCTGAGCAGGCGGCTCAATTGCGGACCGCTGAGCGGCGGGAAACTGCGCCCCAGGCGTTCGGCGGCGCTATGGGCGAAGTGTTCGAACAGCAACGGAATATCTTCGCGACGTTCGCGCAACGGCGGCAGGCGCAATTCGGCAACGTTCAGCCGATAGGCCAGGTCTTCGCGAAAACGCCCGGCGCGGGCTTCATCCAGCAGATCGGGTTTGGTCGCGGCGATGATCCGCAGATCCACCCGGATGCTCTGGTTCGAACCCAGCCGCTCAAGTTTCTGCTCCTGCAACACCCGCAGCAGTTTGACCTGCTGGGCCAGCGGCATGCTTTCGATTTCATCGAGAAACAGCGTGCCACCGTCGGCGTACTCGAGCTTGCCGATGCGCTTGCCCTGAGCGCCGGTGAAGGCGCCGCTTTCATGGCCGAACAGCTCGGCTTCGAACAACTGCTCAGGGATCGCCGCGCAGTTCAGCGCCACAAAAGGCTTGTCGGCGCGCGGGCCGAAATCGTGCAGGCAACGGGCGACCAGCTCTTTGCCGCTGCCGGTTTCGCCACGGATCAGCACGTTGACCGTCAACGCCGCGAGGTCCAGCACCTGCCGACGCAAGGTCTGTAGCCCACGGGAAACCCCCAGCAGGCTGGCGTCGAGTTTGGCGCGGTTGTCGGCCTGCTCATGCAGGGCGCGGTTTTCCAGCACCAGCCGGCGTTTGTCCAGCGCCCGGCGCAGGCTGCCGAGCAGGGTTTCGGGGCTGAAGGGCTTTTCGAGAAAATCGTAGGCGCCATCACGCATCGCCTCGACCGCCATCGGCACGTCGCCATGGCCGGTGAGCAGGATCAGCGGCAGGTCGGCGTCCAGCGCCTGGATCTTGCTCAGCAACTCCAGGCCGCCCATGCCGGGCATGCGCACGTCGCTGAGAATCACCCCGGGGAAATCCCTCGGCAGCTGCGCCAGACACTCTTCGGCGCGGCTGAACAGCTGCACCACAAAGCCCGAGAGGCTTAGCCATTGCTCCACGGCGCTGCGGATACTGGCTTCATCGTCGACCACCATCACCGAGTTCAACATGGGTTACGCCTCCAGAGCGATAGGCAAAGTCAGGGTGAAGATCGCGCCGTTGGCGTGATTGCCGGCACTGAGGCGCCCACCGTGTTCGTGGACGATGGCGTAAGACACCGCCAGCCCGAGACCGAGGCCGTCACCCACCGGTTTGGTGGTGAAAAACGGGTCGAACACATTCGCCAGATTCTCTTGCGCGATACCGCCGCCGCTGTCCGCGACGGTCAGCTGCCACAGTTGCTGATCGGCCTCGATGCGGATCTCCAGACGCTTGAGCGGTTTGTCGCGCATGGCGTCCAGAGCGTTACGCAGCAGGTTGATCAACACCTGTTCCAGACGAATCGCATCGCCACGCACCCACGCCGGACGCGTCAGATGCAGCACGCTGCTGACGTGTTCGTCGCGCATGCGGGCGTCAAGCAGGTGCAAGGATTGATCGACCACCGCCGCCAGGTCCAGCCGCTCGCGCAAACCGCTGGGACTCTTGCGGGCGAAGGTCTTGAGATGGCTGGTGAGGGCGGCCATGCGCGTCAGCATGTCATCCAGCGGGGTGATGGCTTGATAAGCGTCGTCTATCCGGCCGTGATCCAGCAGTAGGCGCAACGTTGCAAGCTGCATGCGTTGGGCGGTCAGCGGCTGGTTGATTTCATGGGCCAGCGCGGCGGACATCTGTCCAAGGGCGGCGAGTTTGGCTGACTGCACCAGACCGTCCTGAGCCGTGCGCAAATCGCGGGTGCGTTCTTCCACCAAATTTTCAAGCTCTTCACGGCTGCGCTGACGCAGGCGGGCCAGGCGCCAGCGCTGGTTGAGAAACAGCAGCAGGAACACCAGCGTCAGCCACAGTCCGGCCGCCGCCAGCCCGGCGTTACGGCTGTCTTCGATGGCGGCTTGTGGGCGACGCAGCAGGTGCAGGGTCCAGCCTTCGGCAGTCAGCGGCAGTGATTCCCACAGATAATCGGCGGTACCGTCCGGACCTTCGACACGGGCCAGGTAACTGTTCTCGTCGAAGTGCCGCACTGCGCGGTATTCGAGTGGGGTCAGCGGTTGCTTGTCGTATTGGCGGGTGGCTTTGAGCTGCGCCCGGTCATTTTCCGACAGTGGCTGCAACAGGCGATACCGCCAGCCAGGCTGATTGGCGATGAACACGATGCCACGGGCATCGCTGACCAGCAGGGTGTCGCTACCTTGGCGCCATTCACGCTCAAGTTCCGGGAACTCCAGTTTCACCACCATGGCGCCGAGGAACTCGCCGCTGTCGTTGGTCACCGCGCTGGACAGAAAATACCCGGGAATCCCACTGGTCACGCCCACCGCATAAAAGCGTCCGGTGCCCTGGCTGCGGGTCTGGCTGAAGTACGGGCGGAAGCCATAGTTGTGGCCGACATAACTGCTCGGTAATCGCCAGTTACTAGCAGCTACAGCCAAGCCCGTACGATCGAGCAGCTCCAGCGTGGACGACTCGGCGGCGCCGTTGATTTTCTCCAGCTTGCGATTCAGTGCGTCCTGTCGCTCGGCGTTCATCGGGCCGTCAAGCGCGGCACTCAGTTCCGGGTCCAGCGCCAGTACGGAGGGCAGGGCGCGATAACGTTCGATCAGGGTGTGCAGGGAATTGGCGTACAGCGCCAGTTGTTCATTGGCGCGAGCGGCGTCGTCCACCAAGGCCTGACGCTCGGCGTGACGCATGGCCAGACCGGCGGCCAGCACGGCGCCGGCGAGAATCAGCAGGGTGTAGAGGGTCAGGCGCAGGGAGCGAGCGGTCACGAACATGCTGGATGAACAGGTGTGATAGGGGTGGGCACCATAACACGTAGCAAATCGCGTCGAAAAAAAACGGCCGGGTTGTTGATGACAACAATCCGGCCGCTTTTTGGATCTGGGGATTTAAGCGCTTACTGCACTTCTACCGCCAGGCTTTCACTGATTTTCTTCTGCCAGATGGCAGGACCGGTGATGTGTACCGACTCGCCCTTGCTGTCGACCGCAACGGTCACAGGCATGTCTTTGACGTCGAACTCGTAGATTGCTTCCATGCCCAGTTCGGCGAAAGCTACCACGCGGGATTTCTTGATGGCTTGCGCCACCAGGTAAGCCGCGCCGCCGACAGCCATCAGGTAAACGGCCTTGTGGTCCTTGATCGCTTCGATAGCGGTCGGGCCGCGCTCGGATTTGCCGATCATGCCCAACAGGCCGGTCTGCTCGAGGATCTGCCGGGTGAACTTGTCCATCCGCGTCGCGGTGGTCGGACCAGCAGGGCCAACCACTTCTTCGCGCACCGGATCGACCGGGCCAACGTAGTAGATGAAGCGGCCCTTGAGGTCTACCGGCAAGGTTTCACCCTTGTTCAGCATCTCGACCATGCGCTTGTGCGCGGCGTCGCGACCGGTGAGCATTTTGCCATTGAGCAGGACGGTTTCGCCCGGCTTCCAGCTCTGCACGTCTTCCGGGGTCAGGGTGTCGAGGTTGACGCGACGAGCCGACGGGCCGGCTTCCCAGACGATTTCCGGGTAGGCGTCCAGCGGTGGTGCTTCCAGCGAGGCCGGGCCGGAACCGTCGAGCACGAAGTGCGCATGACGGGTGGCGGCGCAGTTAGGAATCATGCACACCGGCAGGGATGCGGCGTGAGTCGGGTAATCCATGATCTTCACGTCGAGCACGGTGGTCAGGCCACCCAGGCCCTGGGCGCCGATGCCCAGTTGGTTGACCTTCTCGAACAGCTCCAGACGCATCTCTTCGATACGGTTGGACGGGCCGCGCTTTTTCAGCTCATGGATGTCGATGGATTCCATCAACACTTCCTTGGCCATGACCGCGGCTTTCTCGGCAGTGCCGCCGATGCCGATGCCGAGCATGCCCGGTGGGCACCAGCCAGCGCCCATTTCTGGCACGGTTTTCAGCACCCAGTCAACGATCGAGTCGGACGGGTTGAGCATAGCCATCTTCGACTTGTTCTCGGAACCGCCGCCTTTGGCCGCCACGTCCACTTCCACGGTATTACCCGGGACGATGGAGTAGTGGATCACTGCCGGGGTGTTGTCCTTGGTGTTTTTCCGAGCGCCCGCCGGGTCGGCGAGGATCGAGGCACGCAGGACGTTTTCCGGCAGGTTGTAGGCGCGACGCACGCCTTCGTTGATCATGTCGTCCAGGCCCATGGTCGCGCCATCCCAGCGCACATCCATGCCCACACGGACGAATACGGTGACGATGCCGGTGTCCTGGCAGATCGGGCGGTGGCCAGTGGCACACATCCGCGAGTTGATCAGGATCTGCGCCATGGAGTCGCGGGCTGCCGGCGACTCTTCACGCAGGTAGGCCTCGTGCATCGCCTGGATGAAATCCACTGGATGGTAGTAGGAAATGAACTGCAGGGCGTCGGCAACGCTCTGAATCAGGTCGTCTTGCTTGATCACGGTCATGAGTCGCGCTCCTCTATAAAGACGGGAACATTTAATAAGGTGCCTTCAGTCGGGTGGATCTGGTCACTGAAAACACCTTTTAAGGCACGCCGGGCATGCTGGCGCGACGCTAAAAAGGCGCGGCAGTATAGCGCGCTCAAGGCTTGGGTACACCCGCTGGCAGATAAACGAAGGTCGCATAAACAGATGGCTCTGCGCGGACTAATTCAGCGGGTCAACTTTGTGGCGAGCGAGCTTGCTCGCGCTGGACTGCGAAGCGGTCCTAAAATCTGCTACCGCGGTTTGTCAGGTAGAAAGCATGCGCTGTATTTACGACTGCTGCGCAGCCGAGCGCGAGCAAGCTCGCTCGCCACAGGTTCTGCTCCACCCGGTCAACCAAAAATTGAATAGTCATTTTTGGGCCACGACACTAAAGTGACACGTGGCCTCCAGGGTAGGAAACCCGTTCAGCCCCCTTACGCACGGTGAGTCAAAGATTGACCCATAAAGCCATACAAAGTCTGTTGCTCAAGCGCTTTACCCTGGCGGCGGGCACCTATGGGTTGGCATTGCTGCTGCTTTGGCTGGCCATTCTCAGTGGTCACTATCACGCCTCGATGAGCAGCGCAGTGATTGCCACGGTGCTGGTGGCGCTCAGTCAAGCGGCCTTGCTCGGGGTATTCCTCAGCGGACGTAACCTGAGCTTTGCCGACCCCAGCCTGACCGAGCTGCAAATAGTGCTGGGTCTGGGCTGGCAAACCTGGTTCATCGCCCAGCTCGACATGGCTCGCGGCGCCTTCCTGGTGTTCTACGTGCTGATCCTGTTGTTCGGTCTGTTTCATTTGCCGCGTCGGGCATTCGTGCGCTGTGCGGCACTGGTGTTTTTCAGTTTCGCCGGGATCAATCTCTGGGAAGGTTACCACTTCGAATTGGCTGACCCGGCACTGGCGGCGCTGCAAGTCTGCGTGTTGTTGATCGTTCTGGTGTGGCTGACGCTTTATGCCAGCTACGTCCAGGCTTCCCGTCAGCGCATGCGCCAACGGCGCTTCGCCTTGCAGGCGCACCAGGACACCCTGCGCGGGATGATGCGTCAGCTCGAAGGCCAGGTGGCCACCGACGAACTCACGGGTCTGTTCAACCGCCGGCATTTTCTGCGCCTCGCTACCCGCGAGTTGCACAGCATGGAAGCCGATGTGATCCACGGCCTGGCGCTGATCGATCTCGATCATTTCAAACGAATCAATGATATTCACGGGCATGCGGCGGGTGATCAGGTGCTGCAGGCATTTGCCGCCGTCGCCAGGGCCTGCCTGCGTGACGACGATGTATTGGCCCGTTATGGCGGTGAGGAGTTTGTCGTGTTGTTGCCCGATTGTGATGCCGAGCGCCTGACCTCCTGCTGCGAGCGTCTGCGCATCGCCTTTACCGATGTCGAGTTGGTTGGCCTGAGCGTGCAAGGCCTGAGCCTGTCGGCGGGAATGACCTTGCTTGAGCTGGGCGATGATCTGGATGAGGCCTTGCAGAGCGCGGATCAGGCGCTTTATCGCGCCAAGCGCGATGGCCGCAACCGTTGCGCGGCCGCCTGGGAAAACGTCGATGCCTGAATTACGGGTAGGTGAACGGCAGTGGTCGGTAGCGGTGGGAAGCAACCTGCTCGACGCTTTGAACCAGGCCGGTGTCGCGGTCCCCTACAGCTGCCGCGCCGGCAGTTGCCATGCGTGCCTGGTGCACTGCGTTCAAGGCCGGCCGAGTGACCGCCAACCTGATGCGCTGACGGTAGAGCAACGTCAACGGGGCTGGCGCCTGGCCTGCCAGTGTCAGGTGATCGAGGACTTGCAGGTCGAAATCTTCGACCCGTTGCGCGACGGCTTGCCCGCACAAGTGTTGGGAGCCGACTGGTTGAGCCCCAGTGTACTGCGCCTGCGTTTGCAGCCTGAACGGCCATTGCGCTACCAGGCCGGGCAACATCTGGTGTTGTGGGCGGGCAACGTGGCGCGCCCGTATTCGCTGGCCAGCCTGCCGGAGGAGGACCGCTTTCTCGAGTTCCACCTTGATTGCAGTCAGCGCGGTGAATTCAGCGACGCGGCCCGTCAGCTCAGGATCGGTGACCCTATTCGTCTCGGCGAGCTGCGTGGCGGCGCCTTGCATTACGACCCGGACTGGCAGGCTCGACCGCTCTGGCTACTGGCGGTGGGTACTGGCTTGGGGCCGTTGTTTGGTGTGCTGCGTGAAGCATTGCGTCAGGATCATCAAGGTGTCATTCGGGTCATTCACCTGGCGCATGACCCTGATGAGCATTATCTGACCAAACCCCTGGCAGCATTGGCGGCGAAGTATCCGAACCTGCAGATCGAACTGCTGACAGAGGCCGGGCTGCCAGCGGCCCTGGCGCAACTGCGGCTGGTTTCCCGGCAAACCCTGGCCTTGCTCTGCGGCAGCCCCGACAGCGTCGACGCCTTTGCCCGACGTCTGTACCTGGCGGGGTTGCCGCGCAATCAACTGCTGGCCGATGTGTTCCTGCCCCGTGGTTGAACGCTGAATTTCATTCTCGAGATTCCCCATGACTAACGCCATCACGCTTGAACGCGAGCGCGGGTTACTGACCTTGCGCCTCAATCGCCCGGACAAGAAAAACACCGCGCCATGTACAGCCAGTTGGCCAAGGCCCGCGAGGTGGCGTTGCGCTTTGAGTCGCTGGCGCCTGATGCGGTGCAGATCAGCAAACACCTGATGAAAGCCCCGGACCGCGAGCAATTGCGCAGAGGGATCGAGGAGGAGGGCGTCTTGTTCACCCAGCGACTGCGTTCGCCGGAGGCGCTGGCGGCGTTGACCGGGTTTATCAAGCGGCATTGAAGCTTCGGTGACTGGGCCGGCCTCATCGCGACCAGGTGGCACATCAACAGAATCAGAAAGCAAAAAGCCCCGCCATTCATATGACGAGGCTGTTCGGTTCTCAGCACAGGCGCCAGGTATCAATACCAGGATCCAGACTCAGCCTTGAGTTGAGCCATGATAACGAAGCATACAAGCCTTGTAGCCGGCCAGGCCTTCATTGCGAATGTAGCCGCCAATAGTGATTTTTCCATCCTTCCTTAACGCTATACAGTTAGTCGATATCGTTGTCGCGTCCGGCTGGGTGAATGCCCAGCCTTTGCCGGCGAAGTCGAGATCAAACCTTGCGTCGATCAATCGTGCGACAACGGCGCCTGAACCCTCGGCAGACTGGGCGCCTCCAACGACCACAAGCTTGCCGTCGGGTTGTATCTTGGCGTCGCGCCAAGAGGTTGGAAGACTGTCCACTTGGGTAAGCAAGGGCTTGCCCTCATTGAACTGGATGTTTGGCTTACCGTCAGGCTCGATACTGATCAAGAGACCCTCGTCGGAGTGCGAAGCGCCGATGCCAAGCACTCGCCCATTGCGTTGGTGAATCAACCGGAGCAGGTAGGCGCTCTTCGACATCGGAACCTGGATGAGCACAAACCCTTTACCATCGAATGAAGTGTCAAGGTTGCCATCGACGTTATAGCGGACAAACAGGGGGACACTCGCTGACGATTCATCTACCACAGCGCCGCACGCCATCGGTTTGCCGCCCTCATCCACCATGCAACCGTATATCCGGATATTGGCTGAAGTCACACCGGGGAGAGTGACTTGAACGTAACCTGTTTGATTGAACGTCTCGTCAAGTGAGCCATCACTATTGAATCTGAACATCAGTACTCGGCGTTCAAAAGAGCGCATAACGTAAGTCTGGACGACGAGTATTTTTCCGTCCGCCTGCAGCGTGCTGCTTTCCATGTATTGAAAATCCGCCATCTCGTCAGGCGATGATGGACGATCTCCTGATTCGGTTTCTACAGGTCTGTTTTTGTGAATGATGTAGCCGTTGGTTCCAAACGTGGTGTCTATCGTGCCGTCAGCAAAAAAACGTGCCAGGGACGGTTGGTCAGGGGTGAGACCGGTTAACGCTATGAGCAGGAACCGACCATCATCGAGCGTCAGAATGGATCTGCCGACAGCTCTCGTCTCTCCGGGAAAACTGCCGACGACAAAACCATTACTACCAAAGCCTGGGTCGGGCGTTCCCTCATCGGTCAGGCGGGCAATAATAAAATTCCTGGTCGATTGTCCGGTGGCGTACATCGCATTATCCGGGGCATCAGCGACGCCGTAGATGATTGTGTCACCCGAAACTTGCGCAATCGTCAGGGGAACAATGCCAGTGCCATCAGGCCCGAAACTTTGATCAAGATTGCCGGGTGTATTTGTGGTTAACGGGTCAGTGTGCATATCGAAATTCCTTGAGGATATGGATATTTGGAGACCCATTAATAATCCGGCCGATGCGCCGAGTCTACTGGCATACTTGACAGTTGACTATTTTAGTAATTTGCGTTTTGTTTCGCGATAAGACCCGATCATGCGCAACACCTGTTGGGCCACAAACCAAAAATCCCGCTATTCGTGCGGCGGGACTTTTGGTTTTCAACAGCAGTAGATATTAGTTGTGGTATCGCAATACAACACCCTTCTCATCTGATAAGCCAGTAACAACAATTTTTCCGCTTTGCAAGACTGCGGCAAGAGCACCGGCGGTTTGACTACCTAAGCGCGTTCGCGTCCAGCCAAGCCCGGTATTGAAGTCCGTATCCAGTTTTCCCGTTTTATCAAAACGGGCTACGACGACGTCGAAAATGAACGAGTTCATTTGCTTGTCTATTGCTCCGGTAACGACAAGCTTACCGTCGGTTTGACGAGTAAACGCTTTCCAGAGCGTGCTGCTCTCACCCAGCTGTGTGTTGAGTGGCTGGCCGAAGTTGAAGTCAGAATTCATTTGACCGTTTTCGTCAAGCATCAATAATTGGCCAACGTAGGGGTCATGTACAGAGCCGCCCAGGCTCAAAATACTGCCCTTCTCTAATGTGATAAGCATCTCGACGCGCGCTCCGCCAGGAAGACCATCGTTGTTGCGGATAATCTGAAATCCCCCCGGGCCAAATGTTGTATCGGGTTTTCCATCAGGGCTATAACGAACAAAAAAAGCGTTAAGAGGCGATGTGAGGTCGTATACACCGCCACAGGCTAGGTATCGACCTTCATGGTCGACAGTGACACTTCGAATTTGCGTCTGGGCGTTTTCATACCCCGGGGCGACGACATCGAGATAGCCAAGGTTATTGAACTCGGTGTCCAGAGAACCGTTAGAAAGGAGCCGGAGGATGACTCCGTAGCTTGAGTTGCCTGGCCTGAAAAAATAGTGAGAGAGCAGGATCTTCCCGTCGTCCAGCATGTTGATTGCGCCTCCCGGTAAGGCAGTATTGCCCTCAATGCCGGGTTTGAATGCGTCTGGACGATGCTGGTCGGTAAGAGTGCCAGGTGGCCCGGAAAGCGGGATAACCACTTTACCTCGTCCGTTTTCTCCGAATGTTGTGTCAAAGTTGCCCTGTAAATCAAGCTTGGCCAACGCCGGGAACGGGTCGGTGCCGATGTAGGAACTTCCGATCAGCAACAGCCTTGCATTTTCTACTAGAACAATGTTGCTGGCATTAGATCCTTCATGGTTCAGGTCAAAAAAATCGATTACATAACCCTCGTCACCGAAGTCGGTGATGACGTGGCCTTTTGCGTTTAGAGCGGTGATGAAAAATGTACTAGCTGATTTGATGCGTGCATTTCCACACACATACAGGATGTCATCTGGGCCGCTTACAACCCCAATAACGTTTTAACTCGCTGCTCCAGGTACGTCGATTGATACGACGCCGTTTATCCCGAAGCTAGTATCAATTTTTCCGGGCGTAGTGGTTGTAAGGTCTGGGTGTGAAATGGACATATCGGCTCTCCTTGGTACGTGATTGCATGGATTGAAGATGTCTATTGATACGCCCGGGAGGAAAGAAATGATACTGTCATAAGTGACAGGTGTTATATGACCATTTATATGTTAGTAGCACCGAATACAAAAAAGCCCCGCCATTCACATGGCGGGGCTTTTGCGTTTCAGCGATCCGACACTCAGACCATCTTGTCGCCAACGTGCAGGATTTTCATGCCATTGGTGCCACCAATGGTGTGATAGCTATCACCCTTGGTCAGGATCACCCAGTCGCCTTTCTCGACCACACCGAGTTTGAGCAACTCGTCGATCGCGGCCTGGCTGACTTGTTCAGGCGGCAAGGACGCCGGGTCGAACGGTACGGTGTAGACGCCGCGGAACATGGCCGCGCGGGCTTGGGTTTCGCGGTGCGGGGAGAACGCGTAGATCGGGATGGAAGAGCGGATCCGCGACATGATCAGCGGCGTGTAGCCACTTTCGGTCAAGGAGATGATCGCTTTCACACCCGGGAAGTGGTTGGCGGTGTACATGGCTGCCAAAGCGATGCTCTGGTCGCAGCTTTCGAAGACCTTGCCGATGCGGTGGCTGGAAGTTTTGCTGGTCGGGTGCTTTTCAGCGCCGATGCAAATCCGTGCCATGGCCTGGACCGCTTCGAGCGGGTAAGCGCCGGCGGCACTTTCGGCCGAGAGCATGACCGCGTCGGTGTAGTCGAGCACGGCGTTGGCTACGTCGGACACTTCAGCGCGGGTCGGCATCGGGTTCTGGATCATCGACTCCATCATCTGGGTCGCGACGATCACCGCTTTGTTGTGGCGGCGTGCGTGCAGAATGATCTTCTTCTGAATGCCCACCAGCTCGGCGTCACCGATTTCCACGCCGAGGTCACCACGGGCAACCATCACCGCATCGCTGGCCATGATCAGACCGTCGAGGGTTTCGTCGTCGGCCACGGCTTCGGCGCGCTCGATCTTCGCCACCAGCCAGGCGGTACCGCCGGCTTCGTCGCGCAGTTGGCGGGCGTATTCCATGTCGGCGGCGTCGCGCGGGAAGGATACGGCGAGGTAATCGACTTGCATTTCCGCGGCGAGCTTGATGTCGGCCTTGTCTTTCTCGGTCAGGGCTGGAGCGGTCAGGCCGCCGCCGCGACGGTTGATGCCTTTGTGGTCGGACAGCGGGCCACCGATCAGCACGGTGCAACGCAGTGCATCGGCGGTTGCGGTGTCAACGCGCATGACCACACGGCCATCATCGAGCAGCAGTTCGTCGCCGACGCCGCAATCCTTGACCAGGTCCGGGTAGTCGATACCGACGACTTCCTGGGTGCCTTCGGTCAGCGGATGGCTGGTGGAGAAGGTGAAGGTGTCACCGACTTTCAGCTCGATGCGCTTGTTGGCGAATTTGGCGATACGGATTTTCGGGCCCTGCAGGTCACCCAGCAGCGCAACGAAGCGGCCGTGCTTGGCGGCGATGGAGCGCACCAGCTTGGCACGAGCTTTATGCTCGTCCGGGGTGCCGTGGGAAAAGTTCAGCCGGGCAACGTCCAGGCCAGCCAGAATCAGCTGTTCGAGAACTTCCGGCGAGTTGCTGGCAGGGCCAAGGGTAGCGACGATTTTAGTGCGACGTACGGACATGCAGAGACTCCTGAGTTCAAGCGCAAGCAGAGGCTACTATGGTCCGAAGTTGTAGTCATTGTTCGTTTGCACTACTTATTTGTTTGTTTGTTGAGCTTTCATTAATAGGCATCCTGAAGATTTCCGCCAATGGGTCGATACAGAGCTCAAGACAGGAGAACCCCCATGCGATTCGTGCTCATTGCGGCCCTTGCCCTCAGTGTTGTTGGCTGCACCCGTTGGTCGATGGACCATCATTTGAATAATGCCTACCACGCTTATGATCGTGGTAATTGCGAGCAGGTGATGCTCGAGTTGTCCAAGGTCGACCGCGAAAGTCGCTCTCGGCGCTATGTGCAGCCGGAAGTGTCGATGATGCGCGGGTTATGCCTCGAGCGTCAGAAACTGTTCATCGACGCAGCGCAGACTTACCAGTTTCTCATTACGCAATACCCGTACAGCGAATACGCATTCCGCGCCCGCGCGCGACTGGAGACCTTGCAGTCACTGGGTCATTCCCCAACCCGCAGTGCCACGCAGGTGCGTCCGACCGCCTTCTAATGACGCTGCCATTTTATCGGGCTGACCGTCAGTGTTGAGCTAGTATTCGAATAAGTGGTTTTAGAGAGTGCAACCTAAAACACCACAACACTTGGGAGCGGCAGAGGCAAGCGACAGGGCCAAGGCCACTGGCGCACCGCGACCGGGGAGAGCGTGCCTGCTCGGCAGGCGCGTTCCGAAGCACTGGTGCGGCCATGCTTGATGGCCTTCTATAGCGATATCCAGCATGTTCACAGACCGCCGGATCGAGCGGCATCAACTGCCGTATTTTTTAAGGGTGTTCAATAGCATCACCGACAAGCCGATTGGCTTTTTGGGCAACATTTGCGAAGACGGACTGATGCTGATCAGCCAGTTGCCGATGATGATCGGCGCCGACTTCGAATTGCGGTTGAAGATCCCCGCCAGCGACGGCTGCCAGCAGATCATCGACTTCACCGCCTGTTGCCTGTGGTGCCATGAAGACGCGACCCCCCATCACTACGATGCGGGTTTTGTCGTGCTCCGGGCACCGGCTGAATTTGGACAACTGGTCAGCGCCTTGCGGCAGTATTTCAGTTTTCATCCGTTGCCGGCTTCGGCTTAGATCTTGAGCCTGGCAATCAATTGTGGCGAGGGAGCTTGCTCCCGCTGGACCGCGAAGCGGGCCCAAAATCAGCTACCGCGTTTTATCAGGTATTTTGTGTCGGTTTCATTGCGACCGCTTCGCGCTCGAGCGGGAGCAAGCTCCCTCGCCACAGGTCATGTGTCCGGCGCCTGATTGCCTTAAGCCGACTTGTCCTACAGCTTCGCCATTTAAAGCACCCCTGCCTTCTTCCAGCTCAAATAACGCGTCACCAGCTCAGCGCCCAATTCACTGGGCCGGGCATCCAGCACTGGAACGCCATGGGCATTCAATCGCTCATGAAGCTCGGCCCGTGCATTCAAATAATCGACCGCGCCGCAGTAAGCCAGGGCCTGGGGCAAGGTTTGCACCGGAGCCTGGCGCACGCTGTCGAGTACTTCCTCGCGCAGGCTGGCGACCAATACCCGGTGTTGTCGGCTCATGCGTTTGACGGCTGTCAGTAACTCTTCGTCGTCTTCATCGCGCAGGTTGGTCAACAGCACTACCAGTGCCCGGCGCTTTTGCCGGGCTAACAGTAGACTGGCAGCGGCCTGGTAGTCGGCGGGGTGTTGGGTGCTGTCCAGATCGTAGACGGCGTTGAGCAGTACATTGAGTTGCCCCGGCCCTTTGACCGGGGCGAGGTAGCGTGGCTGCTCGCCGGCAAAGGTGCTCAGGCCAACCGCATCCCCTTGGCGCAGGGCTACGTAGCTGAGCAGCAGGCAGGCATTGAGCGCGTGGTCGAAGTGCGCCAGTTCACCATCCTGGCTGCGCATGCGCCGGCCGCAGTCGAGCATGAAGATGATTTGTTGGTCGCGTTCGTCCTGATACTCCCGGGCAATCGGGGTGCGTTGGCGGGCGGTGGCTTTCCAGTCGATCTGCCGCAGGCTGTCGCCTTCGCGGAACTCGCGCAACTGATGGAATTCCAGGCCCAGCCCGCGACGTGGACGCTGGCGTACGCCGAGCTGGCTGAGCCAGTTGTCCACGGCCAATAGCTGTGCGCCATATAGACGGGCGAAGTCCGGATAGACGCGGGTACTGTCGATGACGTGCAGGTAGCGCCGGGCAGTCCACAGGCCCATGGGGCTGGGCAGGTTTATTTCGCAACGATCGAAGCTGAAATGACCGCGCTTGAGCGGGCGCAGGCGATAGCCGAGCTGACTGTGCTGGCCAGGCTGCAGCTCGACCGATTGCGGCAGATTCTCGAAGCTCAGACCGTCTGGTACGTGGTCGAACAGTTGTACGTTCAGTGGTCGGTGGTAGTCGTGCTGGATATCCAGACGTACTTCGCCCCAGCGGCCCAGTGCCAGGCTGCCGGGCATTTGCCGTTGCAGGTGCGGCGAGGGCAGGCGTTTGAGTCTGAGCGCGTCGAGTGTCGCCAGAAACAGGAGTGCCAGCAGCAATCCCCAGTTGATGGACTGGACGATCTGCGCCACATTTATCCCGAGCGCTCTGAGTGAGCCCAGCACAATGCTCAGGGTCAGCAAGGCACCGAGCCAGGTCAGCAGCAGGCGGGAGGGTTTCATTGGCTGGGGTTTCTCATCATGAAATTACCCACCTGTTCTGAAGGCGCACGGATTGTGGCGAGGGAGCTTGCTCCCGCTGGACTGCGCAGCAGTCCCGAAACCTGCCACCGCGTTTTGTCAGGCATTGCGCATCAGCCCGATTACGACCGCTTCGCGCTCGAGCGGGAGCAAGCTCCCTCGCCACAGGGAAGCAGCCCATCCAGCTGGTGGCGTTCACAGCCGTGGCGCCGGGACTTGGTCGAGTAACTGCTTGAGCACCTGATCCACCTCCAGCCCTTCGATATCCAGCTCCGGCGCGATGCGCACGCGATGGCGCAGTACGGCCAGTGCGCAGCCTTTGATGTCATCCGGGATCACGAACTCACCGCCACGCAACAAGGCCCGGGCCCGTGCGCCGCGCACCAGGGCGATCGAGGCGCGAGGTCCGGCACCGAGGATCAGGCCGGGCCAGCTGCGGGTGGTGCGGGCCAGACGCACGGCGTAGTCGAGTACCTGTTCGTCCAGCGGCAAATCGCTGGCGATGCGTTGCAGGGCCAGTACGTCCTTGGCTTGCAGCACGGTGCGCAGCGGTTGCACGTCAAGCATGTCAGCCCTGGTCGAACGGCTGACCTGACGAACCATGTCCAATTCCTGATCGGCATCCGGGTAGTCCATGCGTACTTTGAGCATGAAGCGGTCGAGCTCGGCTTCGGGCAGCGGGTAAGTGCCTTCCTGTTCGATGGGGTTCTGCGTGGCGAGCACCATGAACGGCTGGCCGATCGGCAGGGCGCGACCTTCGAGGGTGACCTGGCGTTCCTGCATGGCTTCGAGCAGCGCCGCCTGGGTTTTTGCCGGGGCGCGGTTGATCTCGTCCGCCAGCAGCAGGTTGGTGAACAGCGGACCCTTGCGCAGCTTGAACTGCTCGGTTTGCATGTCGTACACCGCGTGACCGGTGACGTCGCTGGGCATCAGGTCCGGGGTGAACTGGATGCGCGCGAACTCACCGCCGAAGCAGCGGGCCAGAGCGCGGACCAACAAGGTCTTGCCCAGGCCCGGCACGCCTTCGAGCAGCACATGGCCGCCGGCAATCAATGCCGTGAGTACGTCATCGATTACCGCGTCCTGACCGATCACGGCTTTGCGCAGTTCATCGCGCAAGCCTTGAGCCAGTTGGCTGGCGCGCTGACGCTGTTGCACGGCGTGTGCCTGGGTGCTGACGGGCTCGATCTGGCCCGCATCCGTCGGTTGTTCAGTCATAAGGCGTTCCTGAGGGCTTGCAACCGGGCCACCTGACGGCTGAAGTCAGCGCTGGACAGCCGCTGTTTCGGACGTGGGCTGAGGGCCTGGCTGATTGCACGGGTGGGTTGGCGGGTCAGGCGCGCGAGCACCTGCCATTGCTCGGCAACGCCGAGTCGTTCAAAACCGGGATGGCGACGTCGGGCGCGGCGCAAGATGTCTTGCTGCAAGGCGTGCAGCAGACTGCTTTGACCGCTGCGTCGCAGCAGGAAATCAGCGCTGGCGCGCAGGTGTTCCTGGAGTTGTCGACGAGCCTTGGGGGCTGGCGATTGCACGGGGCCGTGGCGCATGGCGACGTGCCAGGTACCCAGCCCGGCCAAGGCCGCGAGCGCGATCAGGGCCTGGGGGAAATAACGTAGCAGCAAGGTCAGCAGGTCGTCGTGGTCGGTGTTGAAGAGCAGCGTCACAGCGGTGTCCGAATACAGATACCAGAGCAGCCAGGCATTGTCGTACTTGCCGATGTTCGGGGTTTTCCAGAGCTCGGCGTCGGTGACCACGGTGATCGAACCGAGGCCATAGTTCAGCTGCATCATATGGGTGCCCAAGGCACTGTTGGCCCAGGACTGGGCGAGGTTTTTCGGGTCTTCGAGATGAAAGTCGGTGTCGAAGCTGGCGTAGGCCGGCGCCTCTTCGTCTTCCAGATAGAGCTTGGTCAGCTTGGGATAGGGATCTTTAGCCGATTTTGGCACCGGGTCCTTGAGGTCTTTGCTCAGGAATTGGTGCAATTGCACGCGGTCGAGCAGCAGATCGCCACTTCTGCCCGTCTCCTCATCCCACAGCGCTTCGGCGACAAACAGCAAGCGCCCGCCGGCCCGAGCCCAGTTCAGTAGCTGTTCGGCCTGACGCGGGCTCATGTTCGCCCTTTCGCCCAGCAACAGCAGGCTTTGCTGGCGTGGCTCCAGAGTCGGCAGGATATCGAGGCTGTTGGCGTGGGTGACCCGCAAGCCTTGTTTGCGCAAGAAATGCTCGGCGGCCAGGTACGGATTGGCCTGGGCCTCGGGGGAGGGACCATGATCGAGCACTTCCTGATAGGGCTCGGCGTTCAGGTAGAGATAGGCGCCCAGTGCGATCAGCAAGCCGCTTATGAGCACGCCGATGAGTAATAGCAGGCGACGGTTCATCGTGGCGACTCCGCGTCGAACAGCTCACGCCAGCCATCGCAGAGTTCCTGTTGCAGATGCACCGGGGGCAGTCGATGACCGTAGGCCAGGTTCTGCCAGTGTTCGGTCAGGTTTTTGCTGAAGGCTTGTAGCGCCGGTTGTTGCAGGTGCTGGATGCGCTCCAGCACCTGGCCCTCGGTGTCGGCGGCTTTCAGGGGGACGTGAAAGTCATGCAGCAAGCGGCTGAGCAAGGCGCGATAGAGCAAACCAAGGGCTTCGCGGGGCTGGGTCTGCCAGAGGCTTTCGACGCTGGTGGCGACATCGGCGGGCAGGGTTTCGAGGCGCACGTCCAGACCGAATAATTGTTGGGGGGGCGGGCGAGGGATCTGGCTGTCCAGTACCGGACGGCGATCGACAAACGCCTGCCACCACTGGCGGTAACGCCAGACCAGCAGGGCAACGCCACCTATGACACTGGTCCAGAGCAGAATCTCGATGACCTTGGCCAGAGTGCCAAAGCTGCGGCTATCGAACATTGCGAACAGCGCTTTCAACCATCCGGGTGTTTTTGCGTCGCTGGCAGGTGATGGCTGGTCTTCGCCGAATCGATAGCGGGTGACAGTTTCCGGATTCTTGAACGGCGGCTTTTCGAGAATGGCTTTGATGTTGTCCCTGGAGGCCTGGCTGGTCAGCGGTTGTTCGAGCAAGCGCGGGCTGTCCGGCGCGATCGGCGATTCGCCAGCCCATGCCGGCTGCGCGATGGGCACCAGCATCAGAGCGGCCAGCATCAAGGTGACGGCAACACTGCTCAGGCGTTGACGCAGGCGACGGAAGATCAGTTCGATGTCCCAGGCTTCGAGCACAGTGCGTCGGTTGAGGTACAGGCTGAAGCCGCATGCAACATAGATGGGTTCCCAGACGATCAGCACCAACACGTAAAAGGCATTGATCAGATGTTCCAGCCACAGCCAGTCCTGGCCGGCCGCGGCGATCAATGTCTGCCAGCTCCAGTCGAGCGCGATCTGTCGCGGCAGGAGCAGATAGAACAGCACCATCAGCCCCATCCACCAGGCTATCTCCAGATGGGCGCCGATCAGCGTCAGCCAACGTGCCGCGCCAGCATTGCGTTGTTGCAATACCAGCAAGCGTTGCTGCCGCGCCTGACCGTCCAGCCCCTCCAGTTGCACGACGGGCATGACGAAACTGCGGCTCAGGCTCAAGCGACGCCAGGTCAGGCTGGCCAGCAGTTGCGGCTTGAGCAGGCGTGGCCACTGGCGTAGCGCCTGCGTAAGATTTGGGGTTTCACCGAACAAGGCTTTGGAAAGGATATACAGCGGCAAGCGCTCGAACGCCGGTTTCAACCACCAGAACAGCAGCAAGGCGACATTGGGTGAGTCCCATAGCAACAGGCTGAGCAGGGCGAAGATCGGCAGGGTGACGATTGCCCAACTGGTGATCAACAGGCGTCGATGCTGCTGGCTCAACAATACGCCCAAGTCCATGGCTTCCCAGGTTATACGCGGGCGGATGACCACACTGGCATCACTCAGGCGCATGGGGCGTACGTCCGGCAAACATCAGGTAAATGGCCACCAGCAACCAAAGAACGGCGCCCACCAGGTATTTGATCAGTGGCGTGGGCCAGGTCATGGAGGACCAATAGGCTTCGATAAAGGCAGCAATCACCAGAAACAGCATGACTCCGCAAATCAACTGCACGCTCTTGCGCGCTGCCAGCCGAAGGGCTTCACCACGGGGCAGTCGTCCTGGTGCGATCAATGCCCAGCCCAGTTGCAAGCCTGCTGCACCGGCCAGGGCAATGGCGCTGAGTTCGAAGGCGCCATGGCCGATGACGAATGACCAGAAGGTTTCCCCATAGCCAATGTGCGTCAGGTGGCCGGCGATCGCGCCGATCATCAGGCCGTTGACGATCAGAAAAAACACACTACCCAGGCCAAACAGCAAACCACCGGCAAAAGTCTGAAAGGCGATGCCGATGTTATGCATGATGTAGTAACCGAACATCACCCAATCTTCACTGGACGCTCGCTCGGCCGTGCGCCCCAGGTGACTGCCGGCGGGGTCGTACATACGTTGCATCTCGGCCACCTGCTCGGTAGAGACCACGCTGTAGATCAATTCCGGGAACAGATAGACCAGAATGCCGATGCCGAACAGGCAGCCGAAAAACAACAGGCCGGCAACCAGGACAAAACCCCATTGCTCGCGGACCAGCCGTGGGAAACCGGCGAGGATGAAACTCAGTGCATTGGCGCCCAGCTGGCTGCGGTGACGGTAGAGCTGTTGATGACCGCGTAATGCGAGTTGCTGCAGCGGGTCGATCAGGAAGCTGCTGTAGCCGCGTTCCTGGGCCAGGGCCAGATGCTGACACAGGCGTCGGTAGTCCTTGGGGAAACTGACGCAGTCATCGGTTTGCGCCTTACTGCTTTCCAGCTGTTCCAGGCGTTGGGCAAATTGCTCCCACTCGGGTTGATGGCGGCTTTCGAAAAGGCTTTGTTTCATGTTGGCCCCAACAAACCGCGCGCGATGCCGTTGAGTTCGGCGACGGCGCAAGGGGGTGATACATGCAGCGGTTGGGCGAGGATGGCCGCCAGTTCGTTGACTCGCTCATCGGAGAGTTCGCTCTGGCGTTCGGCAAAGCTCAATACAGCGCGTTGTTCAATCAGGTTGAGGACAAAGGGTGACCGTAGCGGTTGCGCGAGGGGGAGTTGCGGGCGGCTCACTGGCTGTTCGCGGTAGATCACCAGCGTGCCGGCTGCCAGGTCACCGAGACGCTTGAAGGTGGGATGTTGCAGGCAACTGACGGCCCCGAGGAAATACCCGAAGGGCAGCATATCGACAACACGCAGCAGGTTTCGGGTCAGCGAGGCGGCCCAGCCAATGGGCGTGCCGTCGTCATGGACTACCCGCAATCCCATCAGCTGTTTGCCCGGCGAACAACCCTGATTGAGCGCTTCGAACAGCACCATGTACCACCAGCTGATGACAAACAACAGGATCGAGCCCAGCCCTGCACCCAATTTTCCCAGAAACCCCAAGGCAATGAACAGCAGGCCGAGAATCAGCCCGCGAATCCCGAGGTCGATGGCGAAGGCCAGCGCCCGGGGCATCAGCCCGGCCGGACGCAGTGGCAGATCGATGCCTTCCGGCGTCTCGACCTGATACCGAGTGTCCAGTGGTGGATGCGGCGGGGCTTTCCCTGGCAGTGCTGAAGTCTGGAGCATGGGCTACTTGGTTGGTGGCCTGGTTGAAAGTTAATACTCGTTCGATGCTAGCAGTGTCGGGGGGACAAACGACATCACTATATGTATGACAAAGGATGCGGCAGAAATGATTGAATGCAGACATCGCTGGTCGGGGCCGTCTGCGAACGCCTAGACTTTGCCGGTCTTTAGATCAGGAATAGCCCGTGACCTCCATCTTCTGGTACGACTATGAAACCACCGGCATCAATCCGCGCTGCGACCGTCCGCTGCAAGTGGCCGGGATCCGCACCGATGCGCAGCTCAATGAAATAGGCGATCCGGTCAATCTCTACTGCCAGCCGAGCGACGATATCCTGCCGCACCCGGCCGCCAGCATGATCACCGGCATTACCCCGAGCCGCCTGGCTGAGCAGGGCCTGAGTGAAGCCGATTTCATGACCCGGGTTCACACGCAACTGGCGACCCCCGGGACCTGTGGCGCCGGCTACAACACCTTGCGCTTCGACGATGAAATGACCCGTTACAGCCTGTATCGGAATTTTTTCGACCCTTATGCCCGCGAGTGGCAGGGCGGTAACAGTCGTTGGGATCTGATCGATGTGGTTCGCGCCGCCTATGCGTTGCGCCCGCAAGGCATTGTCTGGCCCCAAGAGGACGGCCGCGTCACCCTGAAACTCGAGCGCCTGACCGCTGCCAACGGCATCGATCATGGCCAGGCTCACGATGCATTGTCCGATGTGCGGGCGACAATCGCCCTGGCGCGGTTGATCCGCGACAAGCAGCCCAAGCTGTATGACTGGCTGTTCCAGCTGCGTAGCAAGCAAAAGGTCATGGACCAGATAAAGTTGTTGCAGCCGATGGTGCATATCTCGGGGCGGTTTTCCGCGGCACGGCATTACGTCGGCGTGGTGCTGCCGCTGGCCTGGCATCCGCGTAATCGTAATGCCTTGATCGTTTGCGACCTGCATCTTGATCCGCAAGATTTACTGGATCAGGACGCCGAAACCTTGCGTCAGCGTCTGTATACCCGTCGCGATGATCTGGCAGAAGGCGAATTGCCGACTCCGCTCAAGCTGATTCACATCAATCGCTGTCCGGTAGTAGCACCGTTGTCCGTATTGCGCGCCGAAGATCAGCAACGTCTGCAATTGGACATGACGCACTATCAGACCAGAGCACGGCGGCTTAGTGACACACAAGAAGTTTGGCGAGATAAAGTCCAGGCCATTTATGCCCGTGAGGAATTTGTCCCCTGTCTGGACCCTGAGCAACAGTTATACGATGGTTTTGTGGGGGACCGGGACCGGCGTTTATGTGAGCAAGTCAGGACTGCCGACCCTGCTCAGTTAGCGCAACAACAATGGCCGTTCGATGATGAGCGTTTGCCGGAATTATTATTCCGCTACCGCGCTCGCAACTTTCCAGACACCCTGAATGATGAGGAGCGAGCACGCTGGCGCTTATTCTGTCAGAAACGTTTGTCAGCACCTGAGTGGGGCGCTCCGAATACCTTACAGGCGTTTAATCAAGCGGCCGTCGAATGTTCGGCAAGTGCTACATCGGTTCAGCGTCAGGTGCTCAATGAATGGAGCGATTATGCCCAGTCGTTACGCAGCCGTTTGAACCTTTGAAATCAGTGAGTTCTATTAGCTGAATCGCAGGCATAAAAAAACGCCAGCTGGCTGGCGTTTTTTTACGGTCGCAAAGCAGTCTGCGACGGGTGTTTCACTTAGCCCAGCAGGGTAGCCCAGCCTTCAACCACGTCACCGCCCCACTTGGCTTTCCACTCTTTCAGAGTCTTGTGGTTGCCACCTTTGGTTTCAATGACTTCGCCATTGTGCGGGTTTTTGTATTGTTTAACCTTGCGAGCACGTTTGGTGCCGGTAGTTTTCACAGCGCCACGTGGAGCTTTGCTGGTTTTGGATTCTGGATCCAGCAGTGCAATGATGTCGCGCAGGGATTTGGAGTATTCGCCCATCAGGGTGCGCAGTTTGCCTTCGAATTCCAGCTCGGTTTGCAGTTTGTCGTCTTGGGACAGGCTCTTCAAACGGGCTTGCAGCTCTTTGATAGCTTCTTCGGTGGCGCGGTATTCGTTGATCAAGGACATGGAGACTACCTTATGTGGGGCGCTGGATGCAGGGTTACAGTACCGTAATAATAGGCCAGACAGTTTCAGCAAGTAAACATTTAAGCAGACTTTTATTTAATTTAATTAAAGTGGTTAGCGAAAAAATTCGAGTTTCAGTTAAATACTGTGAGGGTGTCCTCACAGATGTTCGCAATAGAGGCCTCGCGAAATTTCAGGAAAAGCCCTCGCGGGTTTTGAACTCGGCAAACGGGTGGCGCAACGGCAGTCGGCGTCTCCATCAAACAAAGCATCAGGAATACTGCAGTTTTGCCGCGCAATGGCTAGAATGGCCGCCTTTGCGAAGTTCTGGAGTTCCCCCCATGCGCACTTTTCGGCTGGTGATTGCTTGCCCGGACCGCGTCGGCATCGTTGCTAAAGTCAGTAACTTTCTGGCGTCCCATAACGGCTGGATCACCGAAGCGAGCCATCACTCGGACAATCTCAGTGGCTGGTTCTTCATGCGTCACGAGATTCGTGCCGATACGCTGCCCTTTGGGCTTGAGGCTTTTCGCGAGGCGTTTGCGCCGATTGCCGAAGAGTTTTCCATGGACTGGCGCATCACGGACACCGAGCAGAAAAAGCGTGTGGTGCTGATGGCCAGCCGCGAGTCCCATTGCCTGGCCGATTTGCTGCACCGTTGGCACAGCGACGAGCTGGACTGCGAAATTTCCTGCGTTATTTCCAACCACAACGACCTGCGTAGCATGGTCGAGTGGCACGGCATTCCTTATTTCCATGTGCCGGTGAATCCGCAGGATAAAGAGCCGGCCTTTGCCGAGGTCTCGCGCCTGGTCAAACAGCATGACGCGGAAGTCGTGGTACTTGCCCGTTACATGCAGATACTGCCGCCTGAGTTGTGCCGTGAATATGCTCACAAGGTCATCAATATTCACCACAGCTTTCTGCCGTCCTTTGTCGGTGCCAAACCGTATCACCAGGCTTCCATGCGCGGCGTGAAGCTGATTGGCGCAACTTGCCACTATGTGACCGAAGAACTGGATGCCGGCCCGATCATCGAGCAGGACGTGGTGCGTGTCAGCCACAGCGACAGCATCGAAGACATGGTGCGTTTTGGCCGTGACGTCGAGAAGATGGTGCTGGCCCGCGGCCTGCGTTACCACCTGGAAGACCGGGTGCTGGTGCACGGCAACAAAACCGTGGTGTTCTGATGATCGTGATGATCGTGATGATCGTTCCCACGCTCCTGCGTGGGAACGCCGCCCTGGACGCTCCGCGTCCGCTTTGGATGTGACGCGGAGCGTCACAGGATGCATTCCCACGCAGAGCGTGGGAACGATCCGGACTCACTGTATAGAGGACATGAACATGGCCGATCCACTGGACAAGGCAACGTCCAAAGCTCCGGCAACACTGGGCGAGGGCTGCCTGAGCCGCTATGACCCGGATGACCTGACGTCCGAAGACGGTACGGAGTTTCCCGGCGCAGCCCAATTGTGGGAGCAATTACAGGAAGAACTCACGCCTAAGCCTGTTTGAGTTTCATCAGCTTGTGCAACAACGGTCGTCCGACCATCAGCAAGAACACCGGCCCACCTGCCAGCAAGTAAAAGTAGTAGGTCACGGCTCGCCAGATCAGAATCGCTGCCGCCGCAGTCGACTTTCCTACCAGCGGCGCCAACAGCGCGGCCGAGGTGAGCTCAGCCGCGCCTGCGCCGCCGGGGAGCAGGCTGAACTGCCCGGCGCTCAGTGAAAGCATCTGGATCAGAAAACTCCAGGCCCACTGCAAGTCGACGCCCAAACCACGCAGGGCCAGATACAGCACACTGTATCGTAAGGCCCAATGCAGGCAGGTCAGGGCAAACACACTGGCCAGTGTTTGCCACGGCAACTTGAGGGTGGCGGTGAAGGCTGCCAGGAAGAGCAGCAGCTTGCGCGCCCAGCGTCGCCGGGTGTAAGCCCTGACGTTCAGGCGTTTGAGCAGTCGGGCACTGAGGCGAATCAGCCAGCGGTGGTAGCGCGCCAGGATCAGGCAGCTGCAGAGCCCGCCAAACATCGAGATGGCGCTGAGGGTCAGCATCCATTCGAGGTTGCGACTCAGATGCTGGAACAGCGCGTAAATCAGAATCCCGATCAATGCACAGAGAAAGAACAGCAAGTCACTCAACTGGTCCATGGCAAACACGGCACTGCCATGGGCCGGGCGTACGCCGTTGCGTGCCAGCAGTGCCATTAACGTCAGCGGGCCGCCACTGCCGCCGGGCGTCGCGCACATGGCGAACTCGGTGGACATCACTACCCCGATGCTTTTCAGGCGTCCGAGCTGACCGCGCTGCTCTCCCAGCAACAGACGCAGGCGAAATGAGTTCAGCACCCAGCACAGCACAATCATTCCCAGCATCGCCAGCAACAGGGCGAGCGGAAAACGCTGCACGCGCAGCCACATATCGCTGCCGCCCAGCAGCAGGGGAACCAGCACGGCCAACGACAAGGCGACGACCAGCCAGAGGAACTTGATCATGCGGCGCACCTGAGCGTGGTTTGAGCTGCCAGCCAGTTGGCCTTGGTCATCGGCACGCGGCCATCGGCCAGCAACCGCTTGAGGGTCTGCAGCCAGTAGTTGCGGGAAATCCCATGGCGCATGTCCTCCGGGTGCAAGCCAAGGCGAATCACCGGTGCTTGCCGCCAACGTTGTTCGCGTTGATCGTTGAGTATCTTCGACAGACCACGGCGCCAGGCACTGCGCGAACTCCAGACCAGTCCCGGCGCATCGACCGGGGTGAAATCCGGCAGGCGGTAGAGATGCTGTGGGTCACTGGTGTAGTGCAACGGCAGTTGACGCAACGCTTGACGCGTCCCCGGGCTCATCAGCCAGGCCGGAGCGACGAACCCTTCCAGCGGCCAGTCGTAGCGCCGAAACAGTTCGATCCCGGCGTGCAGGCGGGCGAGGGCGGCGCTTTGCGACAATCCATAGAACTCGCCCTCACGGGTGTAAATCCTGCGCATGAACCAGTCCCGTGGACTTTCCGGAGCCGGGCTGTCGTCGCAATGAAAATAGCCGTGCAGCGCCAGTTCATCGCCCCGGGCTATGCGGCTGGTCAGCAGACGACGAAAATCCGCATGGGCGTCCAGCGCGTTGTGCTTGTGGTAGTCGGGCACTACCAGCCAGGTCATCGGGACGTTGCCCAGCGCATCGACGGCTTCGACAAACGGTTGATAGTCCGCCCAGGTTTGCGGAGCGACGTCATGCAGGACCAACAACACGCTGGGCTTGCTCATGGCCTCAACCATGGGCCCGCAGCGGTGGCTGGCTGCCAAGCACGGCGTGATAGTGTCCTAGCAGGCTGCTGACCACTGCGTCCCAGGAGTAATGCTGCTCGGCATGGAGTCTCGCCTGCCGACCCAGTGCGACGCTGCCTTGAGCGAACAGTTCGCGCACGGCATTGGCCATCGCCAGCGGGTTGCCCGGGGTGCAGAGCAGGCCGCAGGCTGGTGTGACGATTTCCTTGAATGCACCGGCCGCTACTGCAACCACCGGAATACCGCTGGCCATGGCTTCGAGGATCACCAGACCGAAGGTTTCCTGATCGCCGGCGTGGAGCAGCGCGTCAGAGCTGGCCAACAACCGGGCAACCTGAGGGGCGGAGCAGAACTCATTGATCACCGTGACATTGTTCGGCACCACGGCCGGCATGAAGGAGCCGACCAGCAACAGGTGATAGCGCTCGCCAAGGTGTTTCATGCAATTGAGCAACACCGGCAGGTTCTTTTCCTTGGAGCCACGCCCGGCGAAGATCAATAGCCGGGTGTCTTCGGTAATGCCCAGTTCAGCGCGCAAACCCGGGTCTCGGGCGTTCGGATTGAAGGTTTGCAGGTCCACGCCCAAGGGTTGCACGTAGACGTTTTTCACTCCCAGCCCCATCAGCTTGTCAGCCATGACCTGGCTGGGCGCCAATACCCGATCGAAATTGCCATATAGCTTGCTGACATAGGCTTCGGCATTCGGCGTGAACCAACTGCCCATGCGGTTGCTCACCAGCAGTGGCAGGTCCGAGTGATAAAAACCGATGACTGGCACGTCCAGTTGGCGACGAGCGTCGAGGGCCGCCCAAGCGGTGAGGTAAGGATCGCCGACTTCAATCAAATCGGGTTGCAAATCGCGCAAGACATTGCGCCATGGGGCCAGACGCCAAGGGAAGCGGTAGCCTTTGCCGAAGGGCAGGGCGGGAGCGGGGACTGTGTAAACACCGTCTTGCTCACTCAGATGCGCCCCGGGAATCAGCAAGCTGTGTCGGATGCCTGGATGACGCCCCAGGCGACGGTGTTTGGCATCCAGATAAGTGCGCACGCCACCGCTGGCAGGGGCGTAGAACATGGTTATGTCAGCGATATGCACGATGAACATTCCTCCTATCCGGTGTTTCCCTTTAGGGTTGACCTTTATGAAGGATAGATGTTCGGTACGGGATTTGCGGAAGGTGTCAGAAGAGGTTTAGCGCCTGTTTAGACGCCTTCGCGGGCAAGCCCGCTCCCACAGGTTCAATGCAATCCCTGTGGGAGCGGCGGTGCGGCGATCCGACTTGCCCGCGAAGAGGCCGGATGGGCCAACGCTAGATGCGGAAACTGCCCACCAGTTGTTTCAGGCGTGAGGCCTGTTGCTCCAGGTCGGAACAGGCGCGCAGGGTCGACTGCAGGTTCTCCACGCCTTCCTGGTTGAGGGTATTGATTTCGCTGATATCCACGTTGATCGACTCGACCACGGCTGTTTGCTCTTCGGTGGCGGTGGCCACCGACTGGTTCATGCCATCGATCTCACCAATGCGCTGGGTCACGCTGTTCAGGCGCTCACCGGCGAGGTTGGCGATTTCCACGCTGTCCTGGCTATGGCGCTGGCTTTCGCCCATGGTGCTGACCGACTCCCGGGCACCGACTTGCAGCTCTTCGATCATGGTCTGCACCTGTTGCGCAGACTCCTGAGTGCGATGCGCCAGGTTGCGCACTTCATCGGCGACCACCGCGAAACCGCGTCCGGCTTCACCGGCCCGCGCCGCTTCGATGGCTGCGTTAAGCGCCAGCAGGTTGGTCTGTTGGGAGATGCTGGTGATGACTTCGAGAATCTGCCCGATGTTCACCGTTTTGCTATTGAGCGACTCGATGTTGGTGCTCGAAGTGCTCAGCATGGTGGACAGCTGGTTCATCGCCTTGATGCTTCGGTCGACCACGTGTTGACCGTCTTCGGCCAGGTTTCGCGCGTCGCTGGAATGCTGCGAGGCAAGGGCGGCGTTCTGGGCGATTTCCTGGGCGGCGGCACCGAGCTGGTTGATCGCCGCGGCAACGCTACTGGTACGCGAAGCCTGCTGGTCGGAGTTGAACATCGACGAGTTGGAAGCGCTGACCACCCGCAAGGCCACTTCGTTGACGTGCTCGGTGGCCGAGGAAACTTCGCGAATCGAAGTATGAATCCGCTCGACGAAGCGGTTGAAAGCGGTGCCGAGAATGCCGAATTCGTCCTGAGTCTGGATGGTCAGGCGCTTGGTGAGGTCTCCCTCACCGTCGGCAATGTCCTGCATCGCACGGGTCATGACATGCAGGGGCTGGAGCAGGATGCGAATCAGCATGCCGAGCAGGGCAATGATGATGACCACGGCAATAATCGTGGCAACGATCGTCGATGCACGGAAATTGCTGAGCTTCGCGAAAGCTTTGTCCTTGTCGACGGACAGGCCGATGTACCAGTTGACCGAGGACAGGCCCTTGATCTGGGTGAAGGTGACGATGCGGGTTTTACCATCGACCTCAATTTCGCTGAGGTCTTTGCCCAGGCGCGGAGTGTTCTGCGGGTAGACGTCTTTGAGCGTCTTCATCACCAGTGCCTTGTCCGGGTGCACGAGGATTTTACCGTCGGCACTGACCAGAAAGGCATATCCCATGCCGCCGAAGTCCAGCGCGTTGATGCTATCGGCAATCACCTGCAAGCTCAGGTCACCGCCAACCACACCGACGTTCTGACCGCCCTTGAGCACGCTGTTGACGATGGAAATCACCAATTGGCCGGAAGCCAGATCGATGTAAGGTTCGGTCAACGCCGAGCCGCTGCTGCTCTCTGCACTCTTGTACCAAGGGCGCGCGCGCGGATCGTAGCCGTCCGGCATTTTGCTGTCCGGGCGAATGAGGAAGCTGCCGTCCTTATTCCCTAGATAGGCGCCCATGAAGCTGGACGTTACTGCCTTCTGTTCCAGCAGAGTGGCGACGTTACCCATGTCCGGGTTGAGCGCAACGGACTGTGAAAGATTTTCTATCAGCAAGCTGCGGCCGGCGAGCCAGGTCTGGATATTCTTCGCCGTGACGGTGCCCATTTCCTGCAGGTAATTGTCCAGGTCCTGGCGAATCGCATTACGCTGCAAATAGTCGTTGTACAGCGTGAAGGAGGCGAAGGCGGCAATAACGATCAGGGCGGCGGCAAGCAGGATTTTATGGCTGAAGCGCAAATTGTTGTTCATGACTTGTGGTGTCCGCTAAGGTCTTACCAGGGCGAGCTGTTCTACAGCGCGCAAAATGGGCAGTGTTGAAAGTAAGCTGATATTTCCATCTCTCCTTGGGGAATTATCCGACCTTATTTTCAGTCTTTTATGGTCTATCGCTTCTCTATATCGACCGTGCAGGGCCAAAGATTAATCATGGGTGACCAAATGCCTGACTCATCGCAACTTGTTATCGGTGCCGATCTTCAGGGACAACCGCTTGCTCAGGCCATGCGCCTGGCGAACCGTCACGGGCTGGTGGCCGGGGCCACCGGTACGGGGAAAACCGTAACCTTGCAGCGGTTGGCCGAAGCCTTCAGCGATGCCGGTGTGGCAGTGTTTGCCGCTGACATCAAAGGCGATTTGTGCGGGCTGGGTGCCGCCGGCAACCCTCAAGGCAAAGTGGCCGAACGGATCGCCGGGATGCCTTGGCTCGATCACCAGCCTCAGGCTTATCCGGTCACCCTGTGGGACATTCATGGTCAGTCCGGTCATCCGTTACGCACCACGTTGAGCGAAATGGGACCGTTGCTGTTGGGCAGTCTGCTGGAGCTCACCGACAGCCAGCAGTCGGCACTCTATGCCGCGTTCAAAGTGGCTGACCGTGAAGGTTTGTTGCTGCTGGACCTTAAAGATCTCAAGGCGTTGCTCAACCATCTCAGGGACAGCCCCGAACTGTTGGGGGACGATGCGGCGCTGATGACCACCGGCTCCAGCCAGGCGCTGTTGCGGCGCCTGGCGACGCTGGAGCAGCAGGGCGCCGAAGCCTTGTTCGGTGAGCCGGCGCTGCAACTGGAAGACATTCTGCAGCCTGCCAGTGACGGTCGCGGGCGGATTCATTTGCTCGACGCCAGCCGTCTGGTGCATGAGGCCCCCAAGGTCTATGCGACGTTCCTGCTGTGGCTGCTGGCCGAGTTGTTCGAGCAACTGCCGGAACGCGGCGATGCGGAAAAGCCGCTGCTGGCGCTGTTCTTCGATGAAGCGCATTTGTTGTTCGCCGGTACGCCAAAAGCCTTGCAGGACCGTTTGGAACAGGTCGTACGCTTGATCCGTTCCAAAGGTGTCGGCGTGTATTTCGTCACCCAATCCCCGGGCGACTTGCCGGACGATGTACTGGCTCAGCTAGGCTTGCGTGTTCAGCATGGTCTGCGGGCTTTCACTGCCAAAGAGCAGAAATCCTTGCGCGCGGTGGCCGACGGTTTCCGGCCGAATCCGGCGTTCGATGCGTTGGCGGTGCTGACGGAGTTGGGCATCGGTGAGGCCCTGGTCGGCACCTTGCAGGACAAGGGCACGCCAGGGATGGTCCAGCGTGTTTTGGTGGCGCCGCCACAATCGCGAATCGGGCCATTGAGCGACGCCGAGCGGGCGGCGTTGATTGCCGGCTCACCGTTGGTCGGACGTTATGACAAACCGATCGATCGGGAATCGGCCTATGAAGTGCTGATCGGCCGCAAAGGGTTGGCGCCAGAGCCTGAAGCCGCGCCGGGCAAACCGGTGGCCGAAGAACCGAGCTTCACTGACCGGGCCGGCGAGTTCCTCGGCACGGCGGCCGGGCAGGCGTTGAAATCGGCCATGCGTCAGGCCGCCAATCAGCTCGGGCGGCAGTTGGTGCGCGGACTAATGGGCTCGTTACTGGGTGGCAGCAAACGCCGCTAGGGTATGTACCCCCCCTGTGGGAGCGGGCTTGCCCGCGAAGAACGAATACGCGGTCTATCTGGCAAACCGAGTCGTCTGATTCGCGGGCAAGCCCGCTCCCACATTGGATCTGCGTTGGTTTCAGGGCCGCGGTTTGGCGTGACTGGCCAAACGCTCCAGAGCGGCGCGCAGGTTGGGATCGGTAATGCCGTCGGCGGTGGCCTGAATGGTCTCGGCGGCGTTTGTCGACAGGTCCATGGTGTGGCCGACTGCGCCTTGTTGCACAGTGGGAGGCTGGACCTTGAACAGAATGCGCGTCAGGCTGGCGAATTCGTCGAATACCTGCAACTGACGTTGCAAACGTTTTTGCTGATAGCGCAAACGGGTCGCCCAATGACCGTCGGTGACGATCAACAGTAAACTGCCTTCGCGCCAGGAAGCCACGTGACAATGTTCACGGGCGGCGGGCTGCAGCTGGCTTTCCAGCAAGCGCTGTAAATGGGCCAAACGTTGAGCGTGGCTGAATATGGCTTTTAAAGGCTTGGCTTCGCGAAGCAGGACGGCGGGTGCTCTGGCCGTAAGAGGGCGAAATGCCATGATCAGACACCTGAAGTAACAGAGCCGCCATGTTAGCAGAAAGCACTGGACGCGCTTGCCCCCCATTGCTTTGCAGCCGGTTTACCCATTAAATCAACGAGTAACTTCTGTCGCGAATGGGTTGAAGTTCAGCAAAAAGCCCTTATTTTAAACAGGCCCCGTCACAGCGCTGTGCCAGCATCGTGGAATAACGCCACTTTCCTCACCACCGTTTCCGGGTAGAATGCTCGTTCGCATGCGGCCATGAGGGCTGCACGGGCGACTCACGGGGCCGCCCTCCATCCCTATGTGTGGAAGAACCTGCCGATATGTTTGCGCCTTTGTTAAAGAAACTTTTTGGAAGCAAGAACGAGCGCGAAGTCAAACGCATGCTCAAGACGGTACAGATCGTCAATGCCTTCGAAGAGCAAATGGTGGCCCTTTCGGACGAGCAATTGCGTGCCAAGACCGACGAGTTCAAGGCCCGCTTAGCCAAAGGCGAGACCCTCGACAAGCTGCTTCCTGAAGCCTTTGCGGTTGCCCGTGAAGCCGGTAAGCGTGTCATGGGCATGCGCCACTTCGACGTGCAATTGATCGGCGGCATGACCTTGCATGAAGGCATGATCGCTGAAATGCGTACCGGTGAAGGCAAGACCCTGGTGGCGACACTGGCGGTTTACCTGAACGCGCTGTCCGGCGATGGCGTGCACGTTGTAACCGTGAACGACTACCTGGCTCGTCGTGACGCCAACTGGATGCGTCCGCTCTACGAATTCCTCGGCATGACGGTCGGCGTGGTTACGCCGTTCCAGCCGCCGGAAGAGAAGCGTGCTGCCTATGCCGCCGACATCACCTACGGCACCAACAACGAATTCGGTTTCGACTACCTGCGCGACAACATGGCTTTCAGCATGGAAGAAAAATTCCAGCGTCAGCTCAATTTTTCCGTAATCGACGAAGTCGACTCGATCCTGATCGACGAAGCCCGTACCCCGCTGATCATTTCCGGTCAGGCCGAAGACAGCTCCAAGCTCTATATCGAGATCAACAAACTGATCCCGCAGCTTGAACTGCACATTGAAGAAGTGGAAGGCGAAGTCACCAAGGCGGGTCACTACACCGTCGACGAGAAGACCCGTCAGGTCGAGCTGAACGAAGCCGGTCACCAGTTCATCGAAGATATGCTGACCCGCGTTGGCCTGCTGGCTGAAGGCGAGAGCCTGTATTCGGCGCACAACCTGGGCCTGCTGACCCACGTTTATTCCGGTCTGCGCGCTCACAAACTGTTCAATCGCAACGTCGAATATATCGTACAGGACGGTCAGGTCATTCTGGTCGACGAACACACCGGCCGTACCATGCCGGGTCGTCGTCTGTCCGAAGGTCTGCACCAGGCCATCGAAGCCAAGGAAGGCCTGAACATTCAGGCCGAAAGCCAGACCCTGGCATCGACTACCTTCCAGAACTACTTCCGTCTGTACAACAAACTGTCCGGCATGACCGGTACGGCCGACACCGAAGCGTTCGAATTCCACCAGATCTACGGTCTGGCAGTGATGGTCATTCCGCCGAACAAACCGCTGGCGCGCAAAGACTACAACGACCTGGTGTTCCTGACCGCCGAAGAGAAGTACGCGGCCATCATCAATGACATCAAGGAATGCATGACCCTGGGCCGTCCGGTGCTGGTGGGTACTGCAACCATTGAAACGTCCGAGCACATGTCCGGTCTGCTGCAGAAGGAAGGCATCGAACACAAGGTTCTGAACGCCAAGTTCCACGAAAAAGAAGCAGAAATCATCGCCCAGGCCGGTCGCCCGGGTGCGCTGACCATTGCTACCAACATGGCCGGTCGTGGTACTGACATCCTGTTGGGCGGCAACTGGGAAGTGGAAGTTGCGTCCCTTGAAGATCCAACTCCAGAGCAGATCGCGCAGATCAAGGCCGACTGGCAGAAGCGCCACCAGCAAGTGCTCGAATCGGGCGGCTTGCAGGTCATCGCTTCCGAGCGTCACGAATCGCGCCGTATCGACAACCAGCTGCGCGGTCGTGCCGGTCGTCAGGGTGACGCCGGTTCCAGCCGTTTCTACCTGTCGCTCGAAGACAGCCTGATGCGCATCTTCGCCTCTGATCGGGTGAAGAACTTCATGAAAGCCTTGGGCATGCAGTCCGGCGAAGCGATCGAGCACCGCATGGTGACCAACGCCATCGAGAAGGCTCAGCGCAAGGTAGAAGGTCGCAACTTCGACATTCGTAAGCAACTGCTCGAGTTCGACGACGTCAACAACGAACAACGTAAAGTGATCTATCACATGCGTAACAGTTTGTTGGCCGCCGACAACATCGGTGAAACCATCGCCGACTTCCGTCAGGACGTACTCAACGCCACCGTCAGCGCACACATTCCTCCGCAGTCGCTGCCCGAGCAGTGGGATGTGGCCGGTCTGGAAGCCGCTCTGTCGAGCGACTTCGGTGTGAAACTGCCGATCCAGCAATGGCTCGACGAAGACGATCACCTCTACGAAGAGACCCTGCGCGAGAAGCTGCTGGCCGAGCTGCTGGCCGCCTATAACGAGAAAGAAGAGCAAGCGAGTGCCGAAGCACTGCGCAGCTTCGAGAAACAAATCGTTCTGCGCGTGCTGGATGACCTGTGGAAAGACCACCTGTCGACCATGGATCACCTGCGACACGGCATCCACTTGCGTGGTTATGCGCAGAAGAACCCGAAGCAGGAATACAAGCGCGAGTCCTTCACCTTGTTCTCCGATCTGCTGGATTCGATCAAGCGCGACTCCATCCGTGTGTTGTCCCACGTTCAGGTTCGCCGCGAAGATCCGATCGAAGAGGAAGCCCGCCTGCGCCAGGAAGCCGAATCCCTGGCCCGACGCATGCAGTTCGAACACGCCCAGGCCCCAGGTCTGGAGCACCCGGAAGCGTTGGAAGAGGGCGTCGATCTCGATGTCGCCGTTGCCGCCGCGCCGGTTCGCCATGAGCAGAAGCTGGGTCGCAACGAGCTGTGCTACTGCGGTTCGGGCAAAAAGTACAAGCACTGTCACGGGCAAATCAACTAAGGTCTGTCCCTTGAGCTGAAACACCAAGCGCCGCGACCGGCCTCAGCCGTCGCGGCGTTTTACCATTGAAAAACACCGTCCTGTGAGGACGGCGCAGACATCTTACTTAGGAGCGCATTCATGGCTGTTGGTCTTGGTCCTTTGCCAACGTTGCACCCGGTTGCCGGTTTTGAACTCGGTATCGCCTCGGCTGGCATCAAGCGCCCGGGGCGCAAGGATGTCGTGGTCATGCGCTGTGCTGAAGGTTCCACGGTTGCTGGCGTATTCACCTTGAACGCGTTCTGCGCAGCTCCGGTGATCCTCGCCAAACAACGCGTGCAAGGTCCGGTGCGTTACCTGCTGACCAATACCGGCAATGCCAACGCCGGTACAGGTGCACCAGGCCTGGCTGCCGCTGAGCGCACCTGCGCCAAACTGGCGGAATTGACCGGTGTCGATGCCAGTCTCGTACTGCCGTACTCCACTGGCGTGATTGGCGAGCCGCTGCCGGTCGAGAAAATCGAAGGCGCCTTGCAGGCTGCACTCGACGACTTGTCCGTAGACAATTGGGCCGCTGCCGCCACGGGCATCATGACCACCGACACCCTGCCAAAGGGCGCGAGCCGGCAGTTTCAGCATGACGGCGTGACGGTCACCGTTACCGGCATCAGCAAAGGCGCCGGGATGATCCGCCCGAACATGGCGACCATGCTCGGCTACATCGCTACCGACGCCAAAGTCTCCCGTGAAGTGTTGCAAAACCTGCTGCTGGACGGCGCCAACAAGTCGTTCAACCGCATCACCATCGACGGCGATACCTCGACCAACGATTGCTGCATGCTGATTGCCACCGGCAAGGCTGATCTGCCGCAAATCACCTCCGCCGGTGGCCCGCTGTTCGCCGCGCTGAAGCAGGCGGTGTTCGAAGTCTGCATGGAAGTGGCTCAGGCCATCGTCCGTGACGGCGAAGGTGCGACCAAGTTCGTCACGGTTGAGGTGAACGGCGGCGGTAACCATCAGGAATGTCTGGATGTCGGTTACACCGTGGCGCACTCGCCGCTGATCAAGACCGCGTTGTTCGCTTCCGATCCGAACTGGGGCCGCATTCTCGCCGCCGTCGGCCGTGCCGGTGTCCCGGATCTGGACGTGAGCAAGATCGACGTGTTCCTCGGTGACGTGTGCATTGCCAGCCAAGGAGCTCGTGCGGCGACCTACACCGAAGCGCAGGGCGCGGCGGTGATGCAGCAGGAAGAGATCACCATTCGCATCGAACTGGGCCGCGGTGATTGCAGTGAAACGATCTGGACCACCGACCTGTCCCACGAATACGTGAAGATCAACGCCGAATACCGTACGTAACCATACTCGAGACCGAGTCGCTGCAATCGCGAGCAAGCTCGCTCCCACATTGTTTCCTGCCATACACAAATATTGTGTTCGCTGAAGATCTACTGTGGGAGCGAGCTTGCTCGCGAAGACGGACGACCAGACGCTAAAGATTCTGGTCTGTTCCCCTGACGAAAAGGCGCCAAAACATGAGCTACCACCTGATCATCGGCGACAAACTCTATTCCTCCTGGTCCTTGCGCGCTGCTCTTGCACTGGAATTGGCGGGCGCTGATTACACCGAAGAACTGATCAAACTGAACCAGCCTGATACCCGTCAGTTGATCCTCAAGCATTCGCCGACCGGCAAAGTCCCTTTACTGAAAACCGGGCACGGCACCATTGCCGACTCGCTGGCGATCGCCGAGTACCTGGTCGAACGTTTCCCTGAGGCCGATTTGTGGCCGAGCGATGTTGCCGCCCGTGCCCAGGCGCGTTCCGCTTGCGCGCAAATGCACAGCGGTTTCTTCGCAATGCGCGGCAACATGCCGTTCGACCTGAGTCGCGATGCACCGCTGTCGCCGATGCCGCCTGAAGCGCAGGCTGATATCGAGCGCATGCTGGCGCTGTGGGCTGAATGCCGTGCGGCCGCCACTGAGCCGGGGCCTTTCCTGTTTGGTCGGGTCAGCCTGGCGGACGCCTTCTTCGCACCGATTGCCGTGCGTTTGCGCACCTGGCAGGTGGCCTTGCCGGCGGTCGATGCGGCGTACGTTGAAACGATTTACCAATGGCCAGCCTTCAAGGCCTGGCAGAAGGCAGGGTTAGAGGAAATAGTGCGGTGAAACGAGTACATGTGGCTGCGGCCGTTATCCGTGATACCAGCGGCAAGATCCTCATCGCCAAGCGTGCCGATACTCAGCATCAGGGCGGCCTTTGGGAGTTTCCCGGCGGCAAGGTCGAGGCAGACGAAGCGGTGGAGTCGGCCCTTGCCCGTGAGCTGCAGGAAGAGCTGGGCATTGTGGTCAGTGCCGCTCGACCGTTGATCAAAGTGCAGCATGACTACCCGGACAAACAGGTGTTGCTGGATGTCTGGGAAGTCTCGGCCTTTACCGGCGAACCCCACGGCGCCGAAGGGCAACCCTTGGCCTGGGTTACTGCGCGGGAGTTGGCGGACTATGAGTTTCCCGCTGCCAACCAACCGATTGTCGCGGCGGCGCGCTTGCCGGGTGAGTACTTGATCACCCCTGAAGGTCTGGAAACGCCGGCCTTGTTGCGGGGAATACAGAAAGCTATCGCGGGTGGCATCAAGCTGATTCAGCTGCGTGCGCCGAACGGCTATGACCCGCAATACCGCGATCTGGCGGTAGACGCGGCAGGTCTGTGTGCGGGCAAGGCTCAGTTGATGCTCAAGGGCCCGTTCGAGTGGCTGGGAGACTTTCCCTCCGCCGGTTGGCACGTGACTGCCGCGCAATTGCGCAAATATGCCAGCGCCGGGAGACCATTGCCTGCGTCACGCTGGTTGGCCGCGTCTTGTCACAATGCCGAGGAGTTGGCCTTGGCTGAACAGATGGGCGTGGACTTCGTTACGCTGTCGCCAGTGCAGCCTACTCAGACTCACCCGGATGGGCAGCCGTTGGGTTGGGATCTGGCGGCACAGTTGATCAGGGGCTTCAACAGGCCGGTGTTTCTGCTCGGTGGTGTCGGCCCGGCCGAACATCAGCGGGCATGGGAAAACGGCGCCCAGGGCGTGGCGGGAATTCGGGCGTTTTGGCCCCAGGCGTAAACACCTGATCGTTCCCACGCTCTGCGTGGGAATGGGGCCCTGGACGCTCCGCGTCCGCTTTGGATGTGACGCAGAGCGTCACGAGATGCATTCCCACGCAGAGCGTGGGAACGATCAGTTTGGTGAAGGCTTCGCCGCAGCCTCCCAAAGAATCTCCGCAACACCCTGACGCTTGGCAATCAAGCGCGCCGCGACAAACAGCAAGTCCGACAGCCGATTGATGTACGCCAGCCCAACCCCGGTCAGCGGTTCGACGGCGTTCAGATGCTGGCAACGCCGTTCGGCACTGCGAGCCAGACTGCGGCACACATGGGCCTGAGCGATCAGTGCCGAACCGCCGGGCAGAATGAAGTTCTTCAACGGCCCCAGCTCTTCATTCCACAGATCGATAGCCGCCTCCAGGCGCTCGACTTCAGCTGAGTTGAGCGCTTGGTACACCGGCATGGCCAACTCGCCACCCAGGTCGAACAACCGGTGCTGACAGGGCGCCAGGACCTCGATCACCTCGGCCAACCCAGGATACTCGCGGCTTTGCTCGGTCAGTCCGGCCAACAACAGCCCCAACTGACTGTTCAGGCTATCGACTTCGCCCATAGCCTCGACCCGCGGATGATCCTTGGGCACCCGACGTCCGTCACCCAGGCCGGTTTCACCTTTGTCGCCGGTGCGGGTGTAAATCTTCGACAAGCGAAAACCCATGCTTACCTCTCCAGTTGACTGAGTTCATGAGAGGCGAGCTGGGTGCCCGCCAATGGCAGGCGCAAGGTGAAGCAGGTGCCTTGGCCCGGGGTCGATTGCACTTCCATCTGACCCTTGTGGTTGTTGGTGACGATGAAATAGGAAACCGACAACCCAAGTCCGGTGCCTTGGCCGATTTCCTTGGTGGTAAAGAACGGTTCGAAAGTGCGTTTACGCACGTTTTCGCTCATGCCGATGCCATTGTCTTCGACCTGGATTTCCGCCCAAGGTGGATTCAAACGGGTGCGCAGAATGATCCGCCCCGGTTCCTTGTCATCTTCACGCTGGTGAATGGCCTGAGCGGCGTTCTTCAGCAGGTTGAGCAGCACTTGTTCCAGCTCGTTGGCGGTGCCCGGAACCGGGCCCAATTGCGGGTCGAACTGACGAACGATGGCCTGACCCTTGAAGTCGAAGCCGATGGCCAGATCGAAATCGTTGCTGGCAATTTCCACGGCCTGGTCGATCAACGCCGGCAGATCGCACGGAGCCATTTGCCGGTTGCTGCGACGGCTGAAGCTGAGCATGTGAGTGACGATTTTCGCTGCACGCGCTCCGGCCTGCTGGATGCCGTCGAGTAACTGCGGCACCTCACGATTTTGCAGGTAGCGGTTGACGGTCGCAAGCTCGATGCCGATCTGCTCGGCTTGCTCAAGGTTCTTCGGCAATTCTGGCGACAAACGGCGACGAATGTTTTGCACGTTATGCAGGATCGCTCCCAGCGGGTTGTTGATCTCGTGGGCCATGCCGGCGGCGAGGCCACCGACCGAGAGCATCTTCTCCGACTGCACCATCATTTCTTCCAGGGACAGGCGCTGGGTAATGTCATCGATACGGATCACCACGCCACGCCCGGCACCCCCCATCAACGGGTAGAAGGTCAGGGCGTAATGCCTGGCTTCATCATCCTTGACCCAGGTGACTCGCTCGATCTTGGCCACCGTGTGCTGCTCGACGGTTTGCTTGAGTTGCGGCAGGTACGGTTTGAGTGGTTCGAAGGCGAGGAAGATCGGTTGGTTCAGGGCTTCGTCCAGTCGGGTGCCGGACAGGGCGCTGGCCTCCTGATTCCACTGGGTCACGTAGAGCTGTTCATCCAGCGCAATCAGGGCCGACGGCATCGAGTCGATGATGCTGTTGAGGTAGTTCTGGAAGCCGGTGAGCTTTTTCTCGATCTTGCTCCGTACCTGAACCTCCAGCTCGAGCTTGCGATTGGTATGGCGGGTTTCTTCGGCAAGGCCCTGGGCCTGGTCATAAGCCGCCTGGGAATCGTCCCGTGCGCGTTTGAGCTGTTGCTCACGGGCTTCGATGCGCGAGAGCATGGTGTTGAAGGCCTCGGCGAGGCTGCCGATTTCGTCGTGGTTACCGCGAGCGGCGCGCAAGGCGTAGTTTTCCTCACGGGTCACTTGTCGGGACAGCTCTTCGAGCTGGTGAATCGGTCGAGTGATCAGGCGTTTGATCTGCTGGGCGATGATCAGCCACAGCAGCACACTGAAGATCAGAATCCCCAGGCTGGCGGTCAGGGTGCCGGTGTAGAACGCCATCGGCAGTTCGCTGGTGGCGACCAGTAGCAGATGCCCCGGCGCCGAACCGGGGCGGGGTAAGGTGATCAGCTGGTTGGTGCGAAATTCGGTCACTTGCCAGGTTTCGACATGCCGATAGTGTTTTGGCAGATCGAGCGGCTCACCGTGTTGCAACTGCGCCAGGCGCGCACCCTTGCCGTCATACACCGCCGCAGCGCGTAATGGCGAATAGCTGTTGAGCTCATTGAGCAACTTTTCGGCGTTTTGTGGCGAGTCCAGCGCCTGGGCGGCCAGGCTCGGGTTGGAGATCAGTCGGCCGATAGTCTGTAGGGCCTCTGGTGCCATGCTTTCCTGGGAGATCCAGTAGGCGGCGCTGATAAACGTCAGGTTGGCGACCAGTAGCACGGTGGTCAGAAGAACCAGCAGGGCCGCGAGCAGTTTCTGGCCGACGGGCAGGTTTTCAAGGCGCTGGCGCAATGGCATCGGGGTCGTCGCTGAAGAGGAACAAGTGGCCAGCGTAGCCGCTGCTCAGTCGCTGGGCAATCCACGCGTGCGCAGGTACTCGATCAATCGCTGTTGCAACTGATTGAGGTGGGGCAGCATCAGTCGATGTCGGGACGCAACATTGCAAGCATGTCCCAGCAGATAGCTGATCTCGGTCCTGCGGTTGTTGGCGACGTCCTGATACATCGACGAGTAATTGGCTGCGGTCGCCTGAATGACCCGTTTGACTTCGTGATGCAGGTCTTGAGCCGCTGCCGGCTGGCCACAACGCTCCAGCAGTTCGGTCAGCTCGGCGCAGAGCGTGGCGACCTCGCAGTGATGCTGCTGCAAGCCGCCATTGCGGCAGTCGTGCAGCACGGTCAGCGGGTTTATTGCGCAATTGAGCGCCAGTTTGCGCCACAGTCGCGTGAGAATGTCCGTGCTCCACTCGTGAGGGATGCTGCTCGCGCTCAGGTCATCCAGCCATATCGGCGGGACAGGGTGGCCGGCATCACCGAGCCAGGTATAACCGTGACCGGCAAATACCACCCGCCAATCGCCATCGCGAAACGCGCCTTCGGTGCTGGAAGCAAAGATGCAGCGCGCCTGCGGAACCTGCGCCGCGACCGAGTCCTGGCTGCCCAGGCCGTTCTGCAAAAGAATCAGTTCGGCCTCGGGCGTCAGGCGTGACGCCAGTTGGGCGATGGCCTGCTCGGCGTCATAGGCTTTGCAGGCGACGAGCAAGCGGGCGATGGGTTCGCGACTGTCGATGGTTTCGCCGGGGATTTCATAGAGCCGCTCTTCGCCTTGTTCCACCAGTGTGAGCCCGCCTGCTGCCCGGTAGGCCTGCAAGCGTGCCTGATCACGCAGAATCAGCCGCACTGGCAAGCCGGCCCGGGCCAGACGTGTCGCCCACAAGGTGCCGAGGCTGCCTGCGCCGAGAATATGCCAGGTGGTCGACATCAGCTTTTTGCTCTGTTTGGCAGGCGCATGTGAGGCTCGCAGTGAAGGAGAGGAAAGACCCGTTATAATGAGCCCGCATTTTAACCGCAAGCCTGGCGTGCTCCATCTATATCGAGCGGCGCCCTTTTAACATTGGAGAAATTACATGCCGTCGTTCGACGTGGTATCCGAACTGGACAAGCACGAAGTCACCAACGCGGTCGAGAACGCCGTCAAGGAACTCGACCGTCGTTATGACTTGAAAGGCAAAGGCAGCTTCGAGTTCAAGGAAAAGGATCTGACGATCAACCTGACCGCTGAAGCCGACTTTCAGCTGGAAGCGATGATCGAAATCCTCAAGCTCGCGCTGGTCAAGCGCAAGATCGACGTGCAGTGCCTTGAGCTCAAGGACGCTTACGCTTCCGGCAAATTGATGAAGCAGGAAGCGACCCTCAAGGAAGGGATCGATAAGGAGATGGCGAAAAAGATCGTCGCGCATGTCAAGGACGCCAAGCTCAAGGTTCAGGCGGCCATTCAGGGTGAGCAGGTGCGTATCACCGGCAAGAAGCGTGACGACTTGCAGGAAGCGATTGCCGCACTGCGTGCCAAGGACTTCGGCCTGCCACTGCAGTTCAACAACTTCCGCGACTGATCGGCGTCCGGATACCCGGTAATAAGGAGAGAGAGATGGATTTGAATGCGGAAGTGGACAACCTGGTCAAGGTGTCCCAGGCGTGGATTCCGATGATCATGGAATACGGCAGTCGCGTGCTGCTGGCGGTCATCACCCTGGCCATCGGCTGGTGGCTGATCAACAACCTGACCCGTAAAGTCAGCAAGCTGCTGGCCATGCGCAACGCCGATCAGGCCTTGCAAGGTTTTATCGGCAGCCTGGCGAACATCATTCTCAAGGTGCTGCTGATCGTCAGCGTGGCCTCGATGATCGGTGTCGAAACCACCTCGTTCGTTGCGGCGATCGGTGCGGCGGGTCTGGCCATTGGTTTGGCGTTGCAAGGCAGCCTGGCGAACTTCGCCGGCGGCGTGCTGATTCTGCTGTTCCGTCCATTTCGTATTGGCGACTTGATCGAAGCGCAGGGCATCAGCGGCACGGTCGACAGCATTCAGATCTTCCATACCGTGCTGCGTACCGGTGATAACAAGACCATCATCGTACCTAACGGCAATCTGTCGAACGGCATCATCACCAACCACAACCGTCAGGTGACTCGCAAGGTGGTGTTTGATATAGCCGTCGACTACCAGGCCGATCTGCAAAAGGCCCGTGAGGTCCTGCTCGAGCTGGCCAAGGATGAGCGCGTGCTGGTCGATCCGGCACCGGAAGCGGTGATTTCGACCCTGGGTGACAGTTCGATTACGGTTTCCCTGCGAGTCTGGGTGAAGACCGCGGATTACTGGAATGTCATGTTCATGTTCAACGAACTGTCCCGTGATCGGCTGAAGGCGGCGGGGATCGATATTCCGTTCCCGCAGCGAGTGATTCGGGTGGTTCAGGAAGCAGCTGTGCAGTAACGTTGTTTGTCATTGCTTGGCTGTTCGGTCAAGTGTCGGCAGTGAGCTCAAGGGGCGATGAGCCTCTTGGGTGTCTTATCCCTCCTCAAGTGTTATTCGCTAAAAACATTTGGCTGACGCCAAGCATGAAGTGCGCGCATTGGTAAACAAGATGTGTTGGTTAGCTTGCTATGCAGTTTCCTCACTGCCCGACTGCAACTCAGTGGCCATAAAAAAACCGCTCACCTGAATCAGGTGAGCGGTTTTTTGTTAGAGCATAGCTCTACGACGTCATTGAATTACCGCAGAATTACAAGATGCTCAGCGGGTATTCAACGATGATACGTACGTCGTTGTTGTCTGCGGTGTAGTCGGCGTTGTAGGCATCGTTTGCACGATAGATTGCGCTACGCAGACGGAACGACAGATCCTTGGCTGGACCTTCTTGCAGAACGTACTTGGTTTCGAAGTTGAACTCGTGTTCCTTACCTTCGGTATCGGAAGACGTCTTGATGTTGTCGCCGTATACGTAACGAGCCATGAAGCTCAGGCCAGGAACGCCGTAGGTCTTCATGTTCAGGTCGTAGCGACCCTGCCAGGAGCGTTCGTCGATACCCACGAAGTCGGAGATCTGGATGGAGTTGGCTACGAAGATCGTGCCGTTACCGTCCACGCCGTACAGGTAGGTGGTGTCGCCGGAAGAGCGCTGGTGAGCTACGGTGAATTTGTGCGCGCCGATGCTGTAGGCAGCTGCCAAGCTCCACAGTTTGTTGTCGAGTTCGCCGTACCGCGCCTGGCCCTGATCTTCAGTTTTGTAGGCGTTGAGGTCGAAGTTCAGCGACTGCTCGTCGTTGATCGGGAAGGTGTAGTTGGCGTTGATGTACTGCTTCTTGAAGTACTCATCAACGTCGGATGCAGCGATACCCGCAACGAAGTTATCGGTGAACTGGTAGGTTGCGCCAACGATGTTGGCGCTGGTCAGGCCTGTACCGTCGATGCTGTCTTTGCCCATGCCGGTTTGCGAGCTCAGAGCAGTGAAACGACCGAGGCTGAGTTCCAGGCCTTTGATTTCTTTGCTGGTGAGCAAGGTGCCTTCAGCGACTTCTGGCAGCAGACGGCTGTCATCAGTAGCGAATACAGGGCTGGCTACGAATTGACGACCGTATTTCAGCGTGGTGTCGGAAAGACGGACTTTGACAGCTGCGCCAGCCTTGGATTGGGTGTCCTCAGGATTGCCTTCGCTGTCGCGAGCGAACAGGCCGTTACCAGCGCGACCCGAGCCGCCATCCAGCTTGGCGGTGCCGCCTACGAATGCGTCAAGACCAAAACCGACAGTACCTTGGGTGAAGCCGGACTCGAAAGTAACCAGTTCGCTGATACCGGTGTCTTGACGATAGCCACTTTTGAAACCGCCACCTGGCTTGGCAATGTTGCCAGCGCCATTGCGGAAGTCACGGTTCATGTACTCGATACGAGTCTTGGCGACCAGGCTGGCGTCTTCAACGAAGCCTTTGGATTCGTCCTGGGAGGACGCGATTGCGAACTGCGAGGTGCCTGCTGAAACAGCCAGTGCGATCATGCTCCACTTCATCACGCGCATCGTGATTTGCTCCTTTGGTTTTTAGAAGAGTACTGCCGTCCGCCTGTTTTATTATCCGGGCGGCTCTTTCTTTTTGTGTCGGCGCAAACTTATATCACGCTGACAATGTTGGCGATACTTACGTATCTATCCTTTCGGCTTCTTTACGACCCTGTCGCAAAATGCTCGGTCCATGTCGCAAATCCACAACACAGTGTATCCGGACTGACAACTTCAGTGCTGTTTTCAACGGCCTGAGCATAGAGAAAAATGTTCTACGTTCAAGCGGTGAATTCTCCATGGGCAACCTTGCCACTATTATTATGCGTCTCAAGGTACCCACTTGCGGTGGGCATCTTTTCGACGATGCAGGTGTGGATGCAACAAGCGTGCACAAACACGTTTTCTTTCGCTAATTTTTTCTGATGCTCTGGATGGAGCAGCCAAAACCTCATGAAATCGGGGGTTTTAAGGTCGTTTTGTTTGAGCTTGACTCCGCAGTTTTACTGGTGTTAGCACCAGAAAAGTCGACCTGACAACCAAAAACGTTACCGGTTCACACTCAATATTGAGTAGATGGCGGATGGCTAAGGCAATCAGCGTAGACGAGCTGTGCAGTTTTGGTGCAAAAAATTTTCAGAGGTGGGCAGATTCATCCAGGACGGCTCCGAGATAAAAAGTGACGACCCCGCATCAGCGGGTCATTTCCCGGGGTGTGACCGGCCAGCGTTTCTTGATTTGTGCGCTTGAATCAGAAGTGATCCATATTGGGGCGTCCATGGGCTTGATGGCCGGTATCCTGTTCGTGTTCACCGTGAAGGGATTGCCAATCGCAGGTATGCTGCCGTTCTGTCGCTTGGCGAGCAGTCGGTCGGGCTGTGTGCCAAGCTGAAAACTGATGAGCTGAGCGGGAGTGCGCGCGGTGTTCACTTTAGATCCACGACTTCAACAAGACACGCTACCCATCGGGGATTTCCCCTTGTGCCGGTTGCTGTTGTCCAATGATTCGAACTACCCCTGGTTCATCCTGGTACCGCGGCGAGAGGATGTCAGTGAGTTGTTTCAGCTGGATGCCGCTGATCAACAACAGCTATGGAAAGAAACCACAGAGCTGGCAGAGATGCTCAAGGATTCGTTCGACGCGGACAAGTTGAACGTGGCGACCCTGGGGAATGTGGTCAGCCAACTGCACATGCATGTCATCGTGCGTAAGCGTGAAGATGCGGCCTGGCCGGCACCGGTTTGGGGCAAGCATCCGGCAGTGCCTTATAGTGCCGAGCAGGTGGCGGCAGTTCGCGAGCGGCTGCGACTGGTGTTGACCGATGGTTTTCAGTTTCTGGAGGGCTGAAGAATGAACGCTGAGGCGCGTATTACCGAATTGGAAAGCCGTCAGGCTTTTCAGGATGACACGATTCAACAGTTGAGCGATGTGCTCGCAACGCAACAGCGGGTGGTCGAGCGTTTGCAATTGCAGATGGCGGCGCTGCTCAAGCGGCAGGAAGAAATGGCCGGCCAGTTCGAGTCCTTCGAGGAGGAAGCTCCGCCACCGCATTATTGAGTGTTCTTGAGCGCCTCAAAAATGCAGGCCCCCCATCCCTGCAAAAAAAAACCGCGATGCAGCCTGGCTGCATCGCGGTTTTTATTGCGGGGGCTGAAATCAGCGGCGCGGCAACGCTGCGATCACATCTTCAGCTTGCAGGCCTTTATCACGGTTCATGACGGAGAACTCCACGCGCTGGCCTTCGACCAGGACGCGGTGCCCTTCACCCCGGATAGCACGAAAGTGCACGAAAATATCATCACCGGAGTCGCGGGAAATGAAACCGAAGCCTTTAGAGGTGTTGAACCACTTGACGGTGCCGGTATCGCGATTGGTCATGTCGTAGTTTTGTGACGCTGCAGATGCTGGCGAAGAAGTGTAGAAGCTGATGGCCAGATGCAGGAGAACGGCAACCAGTGCAGTCAGAAGACTGAACAGAACGGCCGGTTGGCCGCCAATTATAGGAAGAGGAGCCAGTAGTGTGAGGATTTGCAGGACGACGGCAAGCACCAGCAGGGCGCTGACCAGGTTCTGCAGTTGATGACGTGGGCCTTTGTTCCAGTAGGGAATAACCGGAGCGAGGGTCAGGTTGAGCAGACCGAAAAATGCCAGATAAAGCGCATCGGGTTGTTGCAGGTAAGGTACGGCTTCGGATCGCAGGCTAGGGATAAAGGACAGCAGCAGGGCTGCTGCGCCCGTTAGCAGATGGACGATTTTCAACATTTTGATTAACTCACGTTAAGACGGATCACAAGGAAGAGCTGATTGCGAACGGTTCGCTTCTGAACAATATGAGGCGCTGGACACGTACGCGGTATCAGCCTATGCGCTGCGGTCAGGGAAATAGGTCGCAGCGACACACCCTCTATTTAACAGCAAAGCCTTGGCCTTCTCAAATCAGGCGCTGCCGCTATAGATGCCCGTTGATCGCCTGCCAGGGAAATGTTGCCCTGATTTGTCTTGTAGACGCTTGTTCCAGACGGTTGTGTGAGGTTTCAGGCTGGCCGCGGGCTGCTGTTTTTTATTTTGGCTGGATGCGTAGCAGCTGCCGAGCTTGCGAGGCTGCGTTCGGCTGCGAAGCAGTCGTAAAACCTGCAACTGCCGTGCATCAGGGAAAACGCATCTGCCGGACTACGACTGCTGCGCAGCCGAACGCAGCCTCGCAGGCTCGGCAGCGGCTACGGATACCTATGTTCTTTATCTAAAAGCCCATAACTTCCACTGGAATTTCATGGTTTTCCTGCGCCCGGTGCTTATTTGGTTTGTGCGTGTCTTTCTTCGATTTAGGCGGAAGAGGAAGTGCCAGGTGCCGACGATATGATCAAGCAACTTGTTCGAGGTCAGAAGACGGTAATACGAACAGCGCGCGGGCTCTTCCCGCTGCTTGACAAGGTGAGCGATGAGTCGACGGCGGCGGCGCCGACGCGGCGTATGCAGGCGCCTGGATGCTGTGCTCGTTGCTGGACAGCAGCTGATGCCGGGGCCGGGCTTTCAAGTGGCTGGTAATAAAACCATTGTGGTTTTGGAATGTAGGACGGCGATATAAATCGCGCTGTAGTTGTTGGCTTGTCCTACATTCGTGGTCCTGAAATCATCTGGATATAGCCATCTGGTTAAGCTTTTATAAAGGGGCAGGTTTGTTTTTGACTTTCTGAAAGAGCATACGGCAAAGGAGTGTCGAGGATATGGTTCAAGGAGTAGGTCGAGATGTGAAGGACGTGCCCCGGTTCAAACATGCAAGGGTTGATCCGTTTGTCAGGGAATTCGATATGGGGTTGGCGCAACCACTTTCCAGATCGATTCGATTGAATGGCTTTGCTACCTGTTTGCGGCTGGAACAAATCTATTGGGATATTCTGGCCGAGATCGCCAGGATCAATTGTTGCTCGGTCAGTGCGCTGCTTTCCTATGTCGACAGAGAGGTGCATTTACGTCATGGGGGAGTGAAAAATTTCAGCGGGCTGGTCAGAGTCGTTTGTGTCGCGCATAGCTTGAAGGAGGGGGCGTGTCTGGTTGCCGAGGCTTCAGCTGCCGGGCGAGCTTGATGCCCGGGTGCAATAAAAGGAGAGATGTGTAGCAAATGGCCGCAAACGGTCTGGCGCGGTAGCTGCGTAGCTTGAGCAGTGGGTGTCGTTACCCGCTCTACAAGGGCTGACGTCAGCCTATGCAGTCATACGGCTGCACAGGCACGATTTAATGGATATAATCCCGCTCTTTGCTGCGTAGCCCGGGCTTTCGTGCGGGCGCGGGCTGTAGAATTGATTGCCGAGACAACCGCCATGCCCATGTACGACTATCAATGTGCTTCCTGCGGTCATCAACTGGAAGCCATTCAAAAGATCAGCGCCGAGCCGCTGGTCGACTGCCCTGCCTGCCAGGCGCCTGAACTGAAAAAAATGCTCTCCATGCCCGGGTTCCGCCTCAGCGGTACCGGCTGGTACGAGACTGACTTCAAGACAGGCTCGAAGAAGAATCTGTCTGGCGGCGACAAAGCTGACTAAGTTGAACGACCACGCGAGCTCTTGCATTATCTGGCGCCTGACTTAAGGGTGGTGGTGCGCAAGGCCTCCAATCGAATTTCGAATTACGAGAAGTGAAATCACCATCATGATGCGCAGCCATTATTGCGGCCAACTGAACGAAAGCCTGGAAGGTCAGGAAATTACCCTTTGCGGATGGGTCCACCGTCGTCGCGACCATGGCGGGGTCATTTTCCTCGATATCCGTGATCGTGAAGGTCTGGCCCAAGTGGTGTTCGATCCGGATCGCGCTGAAACTTTCGCCGCCGCCGACCGCGTGCGCAGCGAGTATGTGGTCAAGGTCACCGGCAAGGTGCGCCTGCGTCCGGCCGGTGCCGGCAACGCCAACATGGCTTCGGGCATGATCGAAGTGCTGGGCTACGAGCTGGAAGTATTGAACGAGGCGGAAACCCCGCCATTCCCGCTCAACGAGTTCTCTGACGTCGGCGAAGAAACCCGCCTGCGTTATCGCTTCATCGACCTGCGTCGCCCGGAAATGCTCGAGAAGCTGCGCCTGCGTTCGCGCATGACCACCAGCATCCGTCGTTACCTGGACGAAAACGGCTTCCTCGACGTCGAGACACCGATCCTGACCCGTGCCACCCCTGAAGGTGCGCGTGACTATCTGGTGCCGAGCCGTACCCACGCAGGCAGCTTCTTTGCCTTGCCGCAATCGCCGCAGCTGTTCAAGCAATTGCTGATGGTTGCCGGCTTCGATCGTTACTACCAGATCGCCAAGTGCTTCCGCGATGAAGACCTGCGTGCAGACCGTCAGCCGGAATTCACCCAGATTGACATCGAAACCAGCTTCCTCAATGAAGCCGAGATCATGGGCATCACCGAAGGCATGATCCGCAACCTGTTCAAGGAAGTGCTGGATCTGGAGTTCGGCGAATTCCCGCACATGACCTGGGACGAGGCCATGCGTCGTTTCGGTTCCGATAAGCCGGACCTGCGTAACCCGCTGGAACTGGTGGACGTTGCCGATCAGCTCAAGGATGTCGACTTCAAGGTCTTCAGCGGTCCGGCCAACGATCCGAAATGCCGCGTTGCTGCCTTGCGCGTACCGGGCGGGGCGAGCATGCCGCGCAGCAAGATCGACGACTACACCAAGTTCGTCGGTATCTACGGTGCCAAGGGCCTGGCGTACATCAAGGTCAACGAACGTGCCAAGGGCGTCGAAGGCCTGCAGTCGCCGATCGTCAAGAACATCCCTGAAGACAACCTCAACGTGATCCTCGATCGCGTGGGTGCAGTCGATGGCGACATCGTGTTCTTCGGTGCCGACAAAGCCAAGATCGTCAGCGAAGCCTTGGGCGCGCTGCGGATCAAGGTCGGTAACGACTTCAACCTGCACACCTGCGAATGGGCACCGATGTGGGTCGTCGACTTCCCGATGTTCGAAGAAAACGACGACGGCAGCCTCGCCGCACTGCACCACCCGTTCACCGCGCCGAAGTGCTCGCCACAAGAACTGGAAGCCAACCCGGCTGCAGCCTTGTCCCGTGCCTACGACATGGTCCTGAACGGTACCGAGCTGGGTGGCGGTTCGATCCGTATCCACCGCAAGGAAATGCAACAGTCGGTGTTCCGTCTGCTGGGTATCAGCGAAGCTGAACAGGAAGAGAAATTCGGCTTCCTGCTCGATGCCCTGAAATACGGTGCGCCACCCCATGGTGGTCTGGCCTTCGGTCTGGACCGTCTGGTGATGCTGATGACCGGCGCCCAGTCGATCCGTGAAGTGATCGCCTTCCCGAAAACCCAGAGCGCTGCCTGTGTCATGACTCAGGCGCCGGGTCTGGTAGATGCCAAGGCATTGCGTGAACTGCACATCCGTTTGCGCGAACAGCCAAAGGCTGAGTAAGGCTGACCTGAAAGGTGAAAGGCGCATCCTCTGATGCGCCTTTTCCTTTCTTTATAGATTGAGAAGGGTCGAAATTTTTACTTGCCGGCCTGCGCTCAGTCGCGCGGCGGGCAATGTTTCAAAGAGAATCTGGAGCAAGTTATGGCAGGTCATTCCAAGTGGGCGAACATCAAGCACCGCAAAGAGCGTCAGGATGCCAAGAAAGGCAAGATTTTCACCAAGTGGATTCGTGAGCTGACGGTCGCTGCCCGCCAGGGCGGTGGTGATCCGGGGTCCAACCCGCGTCTGCGTCTGGCGCTGGACAAGGCGCTGGGTGCGAACATGAGCCGGGACATCATCGATCGCGCGGTTGCCCGTGGTGCCGGTGCTGCCGATACCGACGACATGGTCGAGCTGACCTACGAAGGTTACGGCCCGGGCGGCGTGGCAGTTATGGTCGAATGCATGACCGACAACCGTAACCGCACTGCAGCGGCTGTGCGCCATGCGTTCAGCAAATGCGGTGGCAACCTGGGTACCGACGGCTCGGTGGCTTACCTGTTCGAGCGCAAAGGGCAGATCTCCTTCGCGCCAGGTGTCGACGAAGACTCCCTGATTGAAGCCGCCATGGAAGCCGACGCCGATGACGTCGTGAGCAACGAAGACGGCTCCATCGATGTCTTTACCTCGTTCACCGGGTTCTATGCCGTGCGCAACGCTTTGGAGGCCGCAGGCTTCAAGGGCGATGACGCTGAAGTCGTCATGCTGCCGACCACCAGTGCCGAACTGGACCTGGAAGGCGCCGAGAAGGTGCTCAAGCTGATCGACATGCTGGAAGACCTGGATGACGTACAGAACGTCTACTCCAACGCGGATATCCCGGAGTCGGTGGCCCAACAGCTAGGCTGATCGCCCCGGCTTTTTGTGGGAGCGAGCTTGCTCGCGATGAGCCTGAGCTCGACGCGTAGTTTCAGGAAGGTCGCGTCATCGTTAACGACCATCGCGAGCAATCGAGCGTCGACCGGCTGCTCCCACAAGGTTCTGCGTCGGCCTACAGTGATGCGTATCCGATACACCTCCCTCAACCCGCAGGCGTTATGACACTTATTCTTGGTATCGATCCCGGTTCGCGCATCACCGGTTATGGCGTGGTACGCGATACCGGGCGTGGTTGCGTATACGTCGCGTCGGGTTGTATTCGCACCGGCAGCGGTGAGCTGCATGAGCGGCTGCAAATCGTCTATCGCGGTGTGCGCGAGGTCATCCAGACCTACGGGCCGGTGACCATGGGCATTGAAAAGGTCTTTATGGCGCGCAACGCTGACTCGGCACTGAAGCTCGGTCAGGCCCGTGGCGCGGCGATTGTCGCCGGAGCCGAAGAAAGCCTGGAAATTGCCGAATACACGGCAACCCAGGTCAAGCAGGCGGTCGTCGGCACCGGCGCGGCGAATAAAGAGCAGGTGCAGATGATGGTGATGCACTTGTTGAAGCTGACAGCCAAGCCGCAGATCGATGCCTCGGACGCCCTCGCGATTGCCATTTGCCATGCGCATACCCGTTCCAGCTTGCTGCCCCATGGCTTGGGGACGGCACGCAGTCGTGGCGGTCGCCTGCGTCTCTGATAGCATCAGCGCAGTCATTTTACGAGTGGAGCGTCTGGCGCCGGTTTTGTCGGCCGCCGCGCTCACTCTGTTACTCGTCAGCCATTGATCTGGCCAAGGCTTAAGGATCTGAAACGTGATTGGACGCTTGCGCGGCACCGTGGCTGAAAAACAGCCGCCGCACCTGATTCTTGATGTAAATGGTCTGGGTTATGAGCTGGAAGTGCCGATGACCACTCTTTATCGACTGCCGTCGGTCGGTGAACCGATCACCTTGCACACCCATTTGGTCGTGCGCGAGGATGCCCAGTTACTCTATGGCTTCATTGGCAAGCGCGAGCGGGATTTTTTTCGTGAGCTGATCCGCCTCAACGGCGTCGGGCCGAAGCTGGCGCTGGCCTTGATGTCCAGTCTGGAAGTCGATGAGTTGGTGCGTTGCGTCTCGGCACAGGACACCTCGGCGCTGACCAAGGTGCCGGGTGTCGGCAAGAAGACCGCCGAGCGCCTGCTGGTCGAGCTCAAGGATCGCTTCAAGGCCTGGGAAACCGTGCCGAGCATGTTTGCGCTGGTGCCGAATCAGCCTGACGCGCCGGCATCCCAGGTGGCCAGTGCCGAGAGTGATGCCGTCAGCGCGCTGATCTCCCTGGGCTACAAGCCGCAGGAAGCCAGTAAAGCGGTTTCCGCTATCAAGGAAAAAGGTTTGAGCAGCGAAGACATGATTCGCCGGGCCCTGAAGGGAATGATTTAAGTGATTGAAGCTGATCGTCTGATCGCCGCCACGGGTAGCCGTGACCGCGAGGAAATTCAGGACCGCGCGATTCGCCCGCTGAGCCTGGCCGAGTACATTGGTCAGCCGACCGTGCGCGAGCAAATGGAGCTGTTCATCCAGGCCGCCCGTGGGCGTAACGAGTCGCTGGATCACACGCTGATCTTCGGTCCGCCAGGTCTGGGTAAAACCACCCTGGCGAACATCATTGCTCAGGAAATGGGCGTATCGATCAAAAGCACCTCGGGGCCGGTACTGGAGCGTCCGGGTGATCTGGCAGCCTTGCTGACCAATCTTGAGCCTCACGATGTGCTGTTCATCGACGAAATTCATCGGCTATCACCGATTGTCGAAGAAGTGCTGTACCCGGCAATGGAAGACTTTCAGCTCGACATCATGATCGGCGAAGGGCCGGCTGCACGCTCGATCAAACTCGATCTGCCGCCGTTTACCCTGGTGGGCGCGACCACCCGCGCCGGGATGCTGACCAACCCGTTGCGCGACCGCTTCGGGATCGTCCAGCGCCTGGAGTTCTACAGCACGGCGGACCTGGCGACCATTGTCGGCCGTTCGGCGGGCATTCTCGGCTTGCCGCTCGATCCAGACGGCGCTTTTGAAATCGCCCGTCGTGCCCGTGGTACGCCGCGGATTGCCAACCGCTTGCTGCGTCGCGTCCGGGATTTTGCCGAAGTGCGCGCCAATGGCCATATCACCAAGCCGATTGCCGATCGAGCGTTGAATCTTCTGGATATCGACGAACGTGGTTTCGATCACCAGGACCGACGGCTGCTGCTGACGATGATCGAGAAGTTCGATGGCGGGCCGGTGGGTGTAGACAGCCTGGCGGCGGCGATCAGCGAGGAGCGACATACCATCGAGGACGTGCTCGAGCCTTACCTGATTCAGCAGGGCTATATCATGCGCACTCCGCGAGGTCGCGTCGTGACCCGGCATGCATATCTGCACTTCGGTCTTAACATCCCGTCACGATTGGGAGAGATACCCGTGGTAGACGAGTTTCTCGATACCGTGGACGATTAAATAACCTCTGCGCGCTGATTTGTTCAGGGAATGTGCGGTCCTAGGGCTGGCATTGCCGTTCTTTCACGAGAAAAGCGTTCGAGAATGAAAAACAGTTGCCTGGCCGGATTGGCAACCTGAGGAGTAACCACTAGAGTATGCGCGCGCAAAACGGGCTTGAGTCGTTCGCACATCGTTGTCGCGTTTATTACGAGGACACCGATGCCGGCGGCATCGTGTATTACGTCAATTACCTTAAGTTTATGGAACGGGCTCGAACCGAGCGGCTACGGGAGCTGGGCTTTGCCCAATCCACGCTTGCCGGGGAGGACCTGTTGTTCGTCGTGCATTCCAGCGAAGCGCGTTACCACGCGCCGGCGCGACTGGATGACGAGCTTCTGGTAAGCGCTGAAGTAATCGAATTGAACCGTGCCAGCCTGCGCTTTAAACAGCAGGTCAGGCGGGCTACGGATAATGTACTGCTCTGTGAAGGGCAGTTTTTGGTGGCCTGTGTGCGCACCGATAGTTTGAAACCCCGGGCCATTCCCGAAGCTCTACGTGCGGCCTTCGCCGGCGTGAGCGGCGCGGGTACACACTTAGAGCAGGAGATAAAGCGTGGAAGCTAACGTCGTCGACCATACCTCCATGTGGAGCCTGGTCAGCAATGCCAGCGTCGTTGTGCAGTTGGTAATGCTGATCCTGGTGGCTGCATCGGTCACTTCATGGATCATGATCTTTCAGCGCAGCACCCTGCTGCGCGCCGGTCGACGTGCCCTGGAGGGCTTTGAAGAGCGCTTCTGGTCAGGTATCGACCTGTCGAAACTCTATCGTCAGGCCGGTAGCAATCCGGATCCGGACTCAGGCGTAGAGCAGATTTTCCGTGCCGGCTTCAAGGAATTCTCCCGTCTGCGTCAGCAGTCAGGCGTTGATCCGGAAGCGGTCATGGAAGGCGTGGCGCGTGCCATGCGCGTGGCTATTTCCCGTGAAGAAGAAAAGCTCGAGCAGAGCCTGCCGTTCCTCGCCACCGTAGGTTCCGTCAGCCCGTACATCGGTCTGTTCGGTACCGTCTGGGGGATCATGAACTCCTTCCGTGGTCTGGCAATGGCCCAGCAAGCGACCCTGGCCACTGTGGCTCCAGGTATTGCCGAGGCACTGATCGCTACCGCCATTGGCCTGTTCGCGGCAATCCCCGCAGTAATCGCCTACAACCGTTTTGCCGCTCGTGGCGAGACCTTGATCGGCCGTTACTACACCTTCGCCGACGAGTTCCAGGCGATCCTGCACCGCAAAGTGCACACCAGCGAAGAATAAGCAGGTATTTCCCAATGGCTTTAATCGCTCGAGCTCGTAAAAAGCGCAAGCCGGTTGCCGAGATGAACGTGGTGCCCTACATCGACGTGATGCTGGTACTGCTGGTCATCTTCATGGTGACCGCGCCGATGCTCAATCAGGGCGTGAAGGTTGATCTGCCCAAGGTTTCCAGCGAAGCCTTGCCGCAAGACAACAACACTCAGGTCCTGACCATTTCGATCAAGGCTGACAAGACCTACTACTGGAACCTTGGCAGCGAAGTCGATACCGAAAAGCAGCAGGACAAGGCGATGACCTTGCCGCAGATGACCGACGCCGTGACCAAGATCATTCGCGCCGGTAATGGAAACGGCAAGCGTACCCAGGTCTTTATCCGTGGCGACAAGACCGTCGATTACGGTGCCGTCATGGGGGCCATGGGCGGGTTGCAGAAAGCCGGGGTCGGTAATGTTGGCTTGATTACCGAGGCGCCCTGATGCAGCAACAGCGAGAGCCGTCCGCTTCGGAAAGCTACTTCTGGCCTAGTGTCTGGGCGATTGCCCTGCATATTCTGGTGTTTGGCATGCTGTTCGTCAGTTTTGCCTTCACCCCGGAGTTGCCACCGGCCAAACCGATCGTCCAGGCGACCCTGTATCAGCTGAAATCGAAAAGTCAGGCGACTACCCAGACCAATCAGAAGATTGCGGGTGAGGCGAAGAAATCCGCTGCACGTCAGACCGAAGTCGAACAGATGGAACAGAAGAAGATCGAACAGGAAGCGATCAAGGCCGCGGAACAAAAGAAGGAAGATGCGGCTCAAAAAGCCGAAGAATCCAAGAAGGCCGACGAGACGAAGAAAGCGGAAGAGGCAAAAAAGGCTGATGAAGCCAAGAAAGCCGATGAAGCGAAGAAGACCGCCGAAGCCAAAAAGGCCGAAGAGAAACAATTGGCTGATATAGCCAAGAAGAAATCTGAAGAAGAAGCCAAAAAAGCTGCTGAAGAAGAGGCCAAGAAAGCGGCCGCTGAAGAAGCGAAGAAAAAAATCGTCGAAGACGCGAAGAAGAAAGCCGCCGAAGACGCCAAGAAGAAATCTGAAGCTGAAGAGGCGAAGAAGAAAGTCGCCGAAGACGCGAAGAAGAAAGCTGCTGCCGATGCTGCGAAGAAAAAGTCGCAGGAAGCGGCACGTAAATCCGCCGAAGAGAAAAAGGCTCAGGCCTTGGCCGATTTGCTTTCCGACACGCCGGAGCGCCAGCAAGCGTTGGCCGATGAGCAGGGCGATGAAGTCGCCGGCAGTTTCGACGATCTGATTCGTGCTCGGGCAGCGGAAGGGTGGGCACGTCCTCCTTCGGCACGCAAGAACATGACGGTAGTGCTGCAAATCGGCATGTTGCCGGACGGTACAGTGACTTCGGTGACTGTGGCCAGGTCCAGTGGCGATGGTCCGTTTGACAGTTCTGCGGTAGCGGCGGTCAAGAATATTGGTCGTTTGACAGAAATGCAGGGAATGAAACCGAGCGATTTCGCTCCCTATCGTTCATTCAAGATGACATTCACACCTGAGGATCTAGCCTTGTGAGAAACCTTCTTCGAGGAATGCTTGTCGTTATTTGCTGCCTGGCAGGAATAGCGGCGGCGGATGAAAAAAATATTCTGGTCACCAGCGGCAGTGACCGGGCGACACCGATTGCAGTAGTGCCATTCGGCTGGCAGGGCGGTAGCGTGCTGCCGGACGACATGGCGGAAATCATCGGTAATGACCTGCGTAACTCGGGTTACTACTCGCCGATTCCAAAGCAGAACATGATCAGCCAGCCAAGCCAGGCGAGCGAAATCATTTTCCGTGACTGGAAGGCTGTTGGCGCCCAGTACATCATGGTCGGCAGCATTGTTCCGGCTGGCGGTCGCCTGCAGGTGCAGTACGCACTGTTCAACGTCGCCACCGAGCAGCAAGTGCTGACCGGCAGCGTGTCGGGCAGCGTCGATCAACTGCGCGACATGTCCCACTACATCGCCGACCAGTCGTTCGAGAAGCTCACCGGTATCAAGGGTGCTTTCTCGACGCGCATGCTGTACGTGACCGCCGAGCGTTTTTCGGCGAGCAACACGCGTTACACCTTGCAGCGTTCCGACTACGACGGCGCGCGTGCAGTGACCTTGTTGCAATCGCGCGAGCCAATCCTGTCGCCGCGTTTCGCGCCTGATGGCAAGCGTATTGCCTATGTGTCGTTCGAACAGAAGCGTCCGCGCATCTTCGTTCAGCACATCGATACCGGTCGCCGCGAGCAGATCACCAACTTTGAAGGCCTGAATGGCGCGCCAGCATGGTCGCCGGACGGTCAGCGACTGGCTTTCGTGCTGTCCAAGGACGGAAATCCGGATATTTATGTAATGAATATGGGCTCGCGTCAGCTCTCTCGCGTGACCAGCGGCCCAGGCATCAATACCGAACCGTTCTGGGGTAAAGATGGTTCGACCATCTACTTCACGTCCGATCGTGGTGGCAAGCCACAAATCTACAAAACCAGCGCAAGTGGCGGCGGGGCTGAGCGTGTGAGCTTTGTTGGTAACTACAACGCCAACCCGAAACTGTCAGCGGATGAAAAGACCCTGGTGATGATTCACCGTCAGGATGGCTTCACTAATTTCAAGGTAGCGGCCCAGGATTTGCAACGCGGAAGCGTAAAAATCCTTACCGACAGCACACTTGATGAGTCGCCTACTGTCGCGCCCAACGGCACCATGGTAATCTACGCCACCCGCCAGCAGGGCCGGGGAGTCTTGATGCTCGTGTCCATTAATGGACGCGTAAGGCTCCCGCTTCCTACCGCACAAGGCGAAGTCAGAGAACCTTCCTGGTCCCCTTACCTGAACTGACGCGGCGCTACACGTTGTACTTAACACATTGGGGTTCATTAGGAGTTTCACAGATGGAAATGCTGAAGTTTGGTAAGTTTGCTGCGCTGGCCCTGGCCATGGCTGTAGCTGTAGGTTGCTCGTCCAAAGGCGGCGACAATGCCGGTGAAGGCGCTGTCGATCCAAACGCTGGTTACGGCGCTAACACTGGTGCTGTTGATGGCTCCCTGAGCGAAGAAGCTGCTCTGCGCGCAATCACCACCTTCTACTTCGAATACGACAGCTCGGACCTGAAGCCAGAAGCCATGCGCTCCCTGGACATTCACGCCAAAGACCTGAAAGCAAACGGCGCTCGCGTTGTTCTGGAAGGCAACACCGACGAACGTGGTACTCGTGAGTACAACATGGCACTGGGCGAGCGTCGTGCGAAAGCCGTTCAGCGTTACCTGGTACTGCAAGGTGTTTCCCCAGCTCAGGCTGAACTGGTTTCCTACGGCGAAGAGCGTCCAGTTGCTACCGGCAACGACGAGCAGTCCTGGGCTCAAAACCGTCGCGTCGAACTGCGTAAGTAATTCGCCATGCGAACGTGCCGTCGTGCTGTAACTGTTTTGGCTCTCAGCCTCCTGCCGCTTGCGGCGGGGGCTGCGGTTCCTGTGGTCGAGGACAACTCTGGCTATAACAATGGCGGAAGCAGTTATCCGCCTGCGGGTTACGGTACGAACGGCGCCTATGCCGGGGGAGGGGTTTCGGCCCCTGTCTCGGCACAGGGTGAGCTGTTTAACCAGCTGCAACAAATGCAGGAGCAAATCGCCCGGCAACAAGGTGTGATTGAAGTTCTGCAAAATGATGTCGCACGCATGAAGCAGGAAAACCTGGAGCGATACCAGGATCTTGATCGGCGTATTGGAACTGGCGGTGCTCCTGCCGCGGCTCCTGAAAATTCTCCAGCCGGTGGTGATCTCAATGCCCCCGGTGCAGCTGTAGCGCCTGCCACTCAGGCTCCTGCGGCAAGTAGCGAACCGGCTGATCCGGCGAAGGAAAAGCTGTATTACGACGCAGCCTTCGACCTGATCAAAGCCAAGGATTTCGACAAGGCCAGTCAGGCCTTCACCGCATTCCTGCGCAAATACCCGAACAGCCAGTACGCGGGCAATGCTCAATACTGGTTGGGTGAAGTGAATCTGGCCAAGGGCGACCTGCAAGGTGCCGGCCAGGCTTTCGCCAAGGTTAGCCAGCTGTATCCCAAGCATCCCAAGGTGCCGGACTCGCTGTACAAGCTCGCTGATGTAGAACGCCGACTGGGTCATACCGACAAGGTCAAAGGCATTCTGCAGCAGGTTGTCGCCCAGTATCCGGGCACTTCTGCCGCTCAGCTGGCCCAGCGCGACTTGCAGCGCATGTAAGCGTGCTTGACCCGTTTTGAAAGAAACCCGCGCTTATCGCGGGTTTTTTCGTTAGAATTCATACCCTTTTTATGAAATACGCTTTTTGGGATTCGCGCGGTTGCGGGGTTCCTTGAAGTGCCTGACGGAGGCGGACAGCCTGTTTAGCTGTTACGCCCGTGGCGACTATGCAAGACACATTGAGAATCACCGAAGTTTTTTACTCGTTGCAGGGTGAAACGCGGACGGCCGGGCTGCCCACTGTATTTGTGCGCCTGACCGGCTGCCCATTGCGTTGCCAATACTGCGACAGCGCCTATGCGTTCACTGGCGGCACCATTCGCCCGCTCGACGACATTCTCGAGCAAGTGGCCGGTTTCCGTCCGCGTTACGTCTGTGTCACCGGCGGCGAGCCGCTGGCACAACCGAATGCCATTCCTTTGCTCAAGCAGCTGTGTGATGCCGGTTACGAGGTGTCGCTGGAAACCAGCGGTGCCCTGGATATCTCGGCGGTCGATCCGCGGGTCAGTCGCGTCGTCGACCTGAAAACTCCCGGCTCCAAAGAGTCTCACCGTAACCGCTACGAAAACATCGAGCTGCTGACGCCAAACGATCAGGTCAAGTTCGTCATCTGTTCCCGTGAAGACTATGACTGGGCCGTGTCCAAGCTGATTCAGTACGGTCTGGATCAGCGTGCCGGCGAAGTTCTGTTCTCCCCAAGTCACCATGATCTCAATGCTCGTGATCTGGCGGATTGGGTCGTGGCGGATAACCTGCCAGTGCGCCTGCAACTGCAGTTGCATAAATATCTTTGGAATGACGAGCCGGGGCGCTGAAATGACTGAGCAATTGAAGCAAGAGCTTTCGAATGAGAAGCGCGCGGTAATCCTGCTGTCGGGCGGTCTGGATTCGGCGACGGTGGTGGCGATGGCCCGCGCCGATGGTTACAGCTGCTACACCATGAGCTTTGATTACGGTCAGCGCCATCGTACCGAACTGGACGCCGCCGCTCGGGTTGCCCGGGATCTTGGTGTCGTCGAGCACAAGGTGATTGGCCTGAATCTGAACGGCATTGGCGGCTCGGCTCTGACCGACAGTTCAATCGATGTGCCAGAAGTGCCGAGCGAAGGTATTCCGGTGACCTACGTGCCGGCGCGCAATACCGTGTTCCTCTCGCTGGCCCTTGGCTGGGCGGAAGTGCTCGGCGCGCGAGACATCTTCATTGGTGTGAACGCGGTGGACTACTCCGGCTATCCGGACTGCCGTCCCGAGTTCGTCGAGGCTTTCGAGCGCATGGCTAACCTGGCTACAAAGGCCGGGGTAGAGGGGAAGGGCTTCCGTATCCAGGCGCCGCTGCAGAACTTGAGCAAGGCCGATATCGTCAAGGCTGGTGTACGACTTGGCGTCGACTACGGGCTCACGGTGTCCTGCTATCAGGCGGATGATAATGGTCGCGCATGTGGGAAATGTGACAGTTGCCGTCTGCGTGCTGAGGGCTTCTCTGCGGCAGGAATCAGCGACCCAACACGTTATTTCTGATTTATTTCAAATCAGGTGTTGAATTCCCGTTAAAAATCAGTATTATACGCGCACCACACAGCGGGTCGTTAGCTCAGTTGGTAGAGCAGTTGGCTTTTAACCAATTGGTCGTAGGTTCGAATCCCACACGACCCACCATTTTAGATGTAGATGTTTGAAAATCTGGAAGGCCCATGAAAATGCGGATTTCCAGATTTTTTTTTGCCCTGGATTTTAGCTCCGTCCTGTCCTGGCGCTTCACTGCTTTACGCAGGTCAGAATCATCTTTTGAATCCACTGGATATTCTGTAGCCTTGCGCAGCTTCAACGCTGTCCGTGCCTGATGAACTCACTCTCCCGGCGGGGCCCTGATGGGGCCGGAGCCGGTGGTATACTCGACTTACGCGCAACCGCGCTTGCAGGTCTTGCGAACATGACGCAAATATCCGAACGCCTTCTGGTTCAAGCTCACCTCGACGCCAAGCAGCCCAAGCCGCTAAGCACCGAAGAGCAAGCCTATTACCGTGCCGCCATCGCTGCCGAGCTCAAGGCTCAGGACGCGGTGCTGGTTGCCCACTTCTATTGCGATCCGATCATTCAGGCCCTGGCCGAAGAAACCGGCGGCTGTGTGTCCGACTCATTGGAGATGGCCCGCTTCGGCAACGCCCATCCGGCCAAGACTGTGGTGGTCGCCGGGGTGAAGTTCATGGGCGAGACGGCAAAAATCCTCAATCCGGAAAAACGGGTGCTGATGCCGACCCTGGAAGCGACTTGCTCGCTGGATCTGGGTTGTCCGGTGGACGAGTTTTCGGCGTTTTGCGATCAGCACCCCGAGCGCACGGTGGTGGTGTATGCCAACACTTCAGCTGCCGTCAAAGCCCGGGCTGATTGGGTAGTGACTTCCAGTTGTGCGCTGGAGATCGTCGAAAGCCTGATGGATAACGGTGAGACGATCATCTGGGGCCCGGACAAGCATCTGGGGACTTATATCCAGCGTAAAACCGGTGCTGACATGTTGCTCTGGGACGGCGCCTGTATCGTCCATGAAGAGTTCAAGGCCAAGCAGCTCGAAGACATGAAGGCGCTGTATCCGGAGGCGGCGATTCTGGTTCACCCTGAGTCGCCGACTGCGGTCATCGATCTGGCCGATGCGGTGGGTTCTACCAGTCAGCTCATCGCAGCTGCACAGAATCTGCCGAACAAGACCTTTATCGTTGCCACCGACCGCGGCATTTTCTACAAGATGCAGCAGTTGTGTCCGGACAAGGTGTTCATCGAGGCGCCAACGGCCGGTAACGGTGCGACATGCCGCAGTTGCGCGCATTGCCCGTGGATGGCGATGAACACCCTTGAGCGTACGCTGAAGAGCCTGCGAGAGGGTTCCAATGAGATCTTTGTCGACCCGGCGTTGATTCCCCAGGCCATTCGGCCGCTCAAGCGGATGCTCGACTTTACCCAGGCTGCACGTATGAAGCTGGCGGGTAATGCCTGATCTGCTGGCAGGTCGTCTGTGCAGGCGACCTGTCTCTCGCGGCTATACACCGATCCATGTGGGAGCTGGCTTGCCTGCGAAGGCGGCCTGACAGCCGGCCTGTCTCTTGCGGGTGTACATATCCATTCCTGCGGTAACGGCCACTAATGGTTCCGCCCTGACGGCGGGTCACTTGGAAAAGCCCCAAGTAACCAAGGGCTCTTGCCCCTTTCGTTCGGTGCCTCGCCTAGGCTCGGCATGCCCTCGCTCCGGTCCTGCTCCGTGGGCCCGCCGCGATCGGCCATCCATGGCCGTGCGCGGCTAACCCGGCATCCATGCCGGGTTGCCCACTGCGCAGAACCTGCGCTCGGCCTCTCGAGGGGGCGGTGCATCAAGATCAAAAGCTGCAGGCGAGCTAACGCTCGGCCTGTTGAGTGGTGAACAGCGAGTTGTACGCCGAGCCATTGTGGGAGCGAGCCTGCTCGCGAAGCTGTTGATCTCCCCCGGGGTGGGCAGATCAAAAAGCAAAAGCCGAGCCGGCCTTGAACACATTCCCACAGGCATAAAAAAAGGTGCGACCCAAACGGATCGCACCTTTTTTGCAGCAGGCTGAAAATCAGCTGCCGAGGACTTTCGAAGCCAGCCAGAACAAGCCGGCTGACAGGGTCACTGTCGCAGGCAGGGTCAGGACCCAGGCCAGCAGGATGGTCTTCACCATTCCGCCTTGCAGGCCGCTCTTGTTGGCGACCATGGTCCCGGCAACCCCTGAGGACAGCACGTGGGTGGTCGACACCGGCAAGGCGAAGATGTTGGCCATGCCGATGGCGCAGGCAGTGGTGATTTGCGCCGACATGCCCTGGGCATAGGTCATGCCTTGCTTGCCGATTTTCTCACCGATGGTCAGTACCACACGCTTCCAGCCGATCATGGTGCCCAGGCCCAAGGCCAGTGCAACCGCGAGAATCACCCAGAAAGGTGCGTACTCGGTGGTGGCGGTCAGGTCTTTGCGCAGCTTGTTCAGGTCGGCTTTTTCACGGGCGTGGAGCGTCGGCAACTTACCGACTTTCTTCGCAGTGTCGTCCAGGCAAAGCAGGTAGCGACGCACTTCGATGCGGCTTTCGGCCGACAGCGATTGATAGTCAGCTACGCCGTTGAGAGTGCTCAGGAGGGCGGAAATGGTCGGTTCGGTTTGTTGCGGGTTGCAGCGGAATTTTCCCGGCAAGTCGTCTTTAACGCTTTTGCCCAGCGCCAGGAACTCACCCAGAGAATCGTTGTTGCGCTGATAGAACTGGCTCAGGTGCAAGGTCGCATCACGGGTGCGTTCGATCTGGTAAGTGGTGCTGCCCAGGTCGAGAACGAACTGGCTCGGAACGATACCGATCAATACCAGCATGATCAGGCCGATGCCTTTCTGGCCATCGTTGGAACCGTGCACAAAGCTCACCGCCATTGCGGAAACCACCAGGACCAGGCGGTTCCAGAACGGTGGATGCTTCTTGTCATCGATCTGGCGACGCTGGTCCGGGGTTTTGTGCATCTTGGACAGCGGACGCCACCATTTCAGGCTCAGCAGCACCAGCCCTGCTACGAGGAAGCCGGCCATGGGCGAGAACACCAGGGACATGCCGATATCGATCGCTTTCTGCCAGTTCACGCCATCCGCCAGCGGAATGTCGTTGATCAGTGCGTTCGCCAGGCCCACACCGAGGATCGAACCGATCAAGGTATGCGAACTGGAAGCCGGGATACCGAAGTACCAGGTGCCCAGGTTCCAGGTGATCGCGGCGGCGAGCAACGAGAACACCATCGCCAGCCCGTGGCCGGTGTTCACATTGATCAGCAGCTCCACCGGCAGCAAGTGGACGATTGCATAGGCCACGCCAACCCCGCCGAGCAACACGCCGAGGAAGTTGAATACACCGGAAAAGAACACCGCCAGATGGGGTGGCATGGCTTTGGTGTAGATAACAGTGGCCACCGCGTTAGCGGTGTCATGAAAGCCGTTGATGAACTCGAAGGCGAGGACAAAGGCCAGGGCGAGCAAGAGGCTCACAAGCACCCAAGCATCCAGTCCGCTGAATAAATCAATCATGAAGGTTTTCTGACCCGGTCGTAAGGGGGCGCGATTATGCCAGAAAACCCAGGTAATCGATGCACTTGCTGCTCATCGGTAAAATTCTTCAACGAATCGGTGTGCAGGAAGACCCTGCGGCCCAGGTTTTTTCGGGCTTTGGCAACCTGTTGATATTGTTGCTGATGATCGAAAGTCAGGCTGATTTTTTCGACACGATGAGCGCTTGAAACATTTGTATGTAATTTCAAATGGAAGGCTAGCCGCGAGCTATATGCCTCATCCGGTTGGGCTGAGGTCGCAGCCGTTCGCTGGTAGCGAGCGGGATAGGGTCAACGATCCGGCCAGCTTTTATCTGGCAGGGATGTGGCCAGCCCTGAAGGATTCAAGCCCGAGCAGTCATGGCTCTTCGGCTTTGAGTTCCTTTTCCATTTTTTGCAGCTCTTGAGTAAAAGCCTGATCGAGAATGCTGGCGCGCTTACGCCAGGGTTTGCGTTCTGGTTCGGGCTGGGCGGCGTAGGTGGTGACTTCCCCGCCGTAAACTTCCTTGTAACGTTGTTCCTGGCGCTCAAGTTCCGCGCGCAGTTCGTCTTTTGTCACATTGCTACCTGATTGAGTTGGATAAATTCTGGTGATACGCAGTACAACGATGGTGTTTATCAAGTCGTGTCACAGGCCCGACCAATAAAGGTCTCGGCGTTTGAGGGCGACCCGGTAAACAGCGTCCTTGTTGGATGCGATCACGGCACCAGAGAAGAATAGCTGCCGTGAAACAGTTTTCCTTTCTTGCAAGCGCATTGGCTGATCATTTGAATGAGCCGCCAGGCGGTTACTACAGGGAGCGCCATTGGAACGTGCGCAGCCTGATGATTGGATCCGATGGTATAGAGAAACCACTTTCCACATAGGATGCATTATAGCGGTCGATCTGAACAACACTATCATCATGAAGTTAAAAACCGTCAACTTTGTATGAGGGTTTTGTTACCGGAAAGTTTTGTCAGCAAGTGTATTTTCTTGCTGGCGCAGTGTTGATGTCTGTTTTTTGACGACAATAATGCGTACAAGTTTTGAAGGATAAGAAGCTGACGCCCACAGGTGATGCCGGCTCATCCAGATAGTGTGAACTCTTGCCAATCAGCAATGCCAGGCATGAATGTGCCTGAGAAGAAAACCCGTCACTGCAGCCAGAGGGGTGCAATTGCGATTATCGGCTGATGGTTCGATAATCGCCCAATGCTGACTGCCGGTGGCTTGTGTATTCGCCACTCAGCAGCCTGTAATAGATGTCGACCTGGGTGGAAAGGACCTGAAATGAACGATCAATTGCGTAACTCTTTCGCTTCAGTGGCCCCGCCAATCGTTGCCTCTGCGGCCAAGCGGATCCAGGCATTCACCGGCGACCCGGATTTCATGACGTCACTGGCACGAGGTCTGGCTGTGGTGCAGGCCTTTCAGGAGCGCAAACGCCACCTGACCATCGCTCAGATCAGCCATCGCACGGAAATTCCCCGGGCGGCGGTGCGCCGTTGTCTGCATACGCTGATCAAGCTCGGTTACGCGACCACCGATGGCCGCACCTATTCGCTGCTGCCCAAGGTACTGACCCTGGGCCACGCCTACCTGTCCTCGACGCCGTTGGCGGTTTCGGCCCAGCCTTATCTGGACCGCATGAGCGAGCAACTTCACGAGGCTTGCAACATGGCCACGCTGGAGGGCGATGACATTTTGTATATCGCCCGCTCGGCGACGACTCAACGACTGATCTCCGTTGATCTGTCGGTGGGCGGACGTCTGCCGGCCTACTGCACCTCCATGGGACGGATCCTGCTGGCAGCGCTGGACGATGCCTCGCTTCACGACTACCTCGATCACGCCGAATTACAAGCCAAGACCAGTCGCACCTTGCACACCCCCGAAGCGCTGCTCGAATGCCTGCAACAGGTTCGTCAGCAAGGCTGGTGCATTGTCGATCAGGAGCTCGAGCAAGGTCTGCGTTCCATCGCTGTTCCGGTGTACGACGCTTCCGGGCAAGTGCTGGCAGCGTTGAACGTCAGCACTCACGCCGGACGCGTGAGCCGCAATGAGCTGGAACAGCGCTTTCTGCCTGGCCTGCTGAGCGCCAGCCGCGATCTGAGTGCGCAGTTGTTTGCCTGATGCTGAAGCTGTTCGGTAAACGCACAGATACGGGTTTGGTGAATTGACGCTGTTTCCCTTGCTTCATTAATGTCGCGGCAGCGTCATCCGGCGATGTGGGTTACCTGCCATCAGCCGGGCGGCGACCCAATAATAATGAAGAGGCCAGCCCCCCATGAGCACTTTCCCCGCCAGCCGTTGCCTGCACCGGTTCTGCCACCGAGCCCGGGTCGCCTGATTGCGGCATTGCCCCTTTTGTGAAACCGCTGGCCGTTGCCGGCATCTGTTCGCCTGCGCATCTCGTGTGGAATAAAAATAATGAATCAGCCTCTGCCTGCTGTAGGGACCTGCCTCGATGTGCAGTCCTTTATCAATGCCCAACCGCTGTCCCGCTATCAGTGGCGGGTGGTGATCCTGTGTTTTCTGATTGTTTTTCTCGACGGCCTGGACACCGCCGCCATGGGCTTCATTGCGCCGGCGCTGTCGCAGGATTGGGGAATCGATCGGGCCAGCCTCGGCCCGGTGATGAGTGCGGCGCTGATCGGGATGGTCTTCGGCGCTCTGGGCTCTGGCCCGCTGGCCGATCGCTTTGGCCGCAAAGTCGTACTGGTGGGGGCGGTGCTGGTGTTCGGTGCATTCAGCCTGGCATCGGCCTACAGCAGCAACGTTGACCAACTGTTGATACTGCGCTTTTTGACGGGGCTGGGTTTGGGCGCCGGCATGCCGAATGCCACCACACTGCTGTCCGAGTACACCCCCGAGCGGCACAAGTCGCTGCTGGTGACCAGTATGTTTTGCGGGTTCAACCTGGGCATGGCCGGTGGCGGTTTCATTTCGGCCAAGCTGATTCCGGCGTTCGGCTGGCACAGCCTGTTGATGATCGGCGGAGTCCTGCCATTGATCCTGTCGGTGGTCTTGTTGCTCTGGCTGCCGGAGTCCGCACGGTATCTGGTGGTGCGCAATCGTGGCACCGACAAAGTGCGCAAGGCGCTGGCGCCAATCGATCCGGGCGTCGTCGCCCAAGCTGCCAGTTTCAGCGTGCCTGAGCAGAAAACCGTGAAGGCTCGCAATGTGTTCGCGGTGATCTTCTCTGGTACCTACAGCACCGGGACCTTGTTGTTATGGCTGACCTATTTCATGGGGCTGGTCATCGTCTATCTGTTGACCAGCTGGTTGCCGACGCTGATGCGTGACAGCGGCGCGAGCATGGAGCAGGCGGCGTTCATTGGTGCGTTGTTTCAGTTCGGCGGGGTACTCAGCGCAGTGGCAGTGGGCTGGGCGATGGACCGGTTCAATCCGCACAAGGTTATCGGCATTTTCTATCTGTTGGCCGGGGTCTTTGCCTACGCAGTGGGGCAGAGCCTGGGCAACATCACACTGTTGGCGACCCTGGTGCTGGTCGCTGGCATGTGCGTCAACGGCGCGCAATCGGCCATGCCGTCGCTGGCTGCGCGCTTTTACCCGACCCAAGGCCGGGCGACCGGTGTGTCGTGGATGCTCGGGATCGGTCGTTTCGGCGCGATTCTCGGTGCCTGGATGGGCGCGACACTGTTGGGTCTGGGCTGGAACTTCGAGCAAGTGCTGACGGCACTGGTGATCCCGGCGGCGCTGGCGACCACGGCGGTGGTGATCAAGGGCATGGTCAGTCATGCGGATGCGACCTGATTAGATTTTGAAAAGATCGCTGTCGTGATGGTAAGCGGGCTTTTGTGGCGAGGGAGCTTGCTCCCGCTGGAGCGCGAAGCGGTCCTGAAATCTGCAACCCCGTTGTGTCAGGCATACCGCATTCTCAGGTTTTACGACTGCTGCGCAGCCGAGCGGGAGCAAGCTCCCTCGCCACAGGGACCGTGTATCGACAGAGATTCCTGTAGGAGCGGGCTTGCCCGCGAAGCTTTTCAGCAGCAACGCACAACCGTTAGCCTGACAACAATCTGTTCGATAAACGAACACTTAGTCGATTATCGGATTGTTTGGGTTTTTTTAGAGGCTTAATCTTCAGTCATCCGGCGCTGCTCATCGCGCCTTTTCTTCCACGTCGGTTTACTGAATTCGGGAGTCCACCCATGGCTGAAATCCTTTCGCTGCACGACGCGGTGAAGCAATTCGTCAACGACGGCGATACCGTCGCGCTCGAAGGCTTCACTCACCTGATCCCGACAGCGGCGGGTCATGAAATCATTCGCCAGGGCAAGAAAGACCTGACCCTGGTGCGGATGACGCCTGACCTGGTCTACGACCAGTTGATCGGTGCCGGTTGTGCTCGCAAGCTGATTTTTTCCTGGGGCGGCAACCCGGGCGTCGGTTCCCTGCATCGGTTGCGTGACGCCGTCGAGAGGCAGTGGCCGCACGCGCTGGAGATCGAAGAACACAGCCATGCCGACCTGGCCAATGCCTACGTTGCCGGTGCCTCCGGTCTGCCATTCGCGGTGCTGCGGGCCTACGCCGGTTCCGACTTGCCGAAGGTCAACCCGCTGATCAAAAGCGTGACCTGCCCGTTCACTGGCGAAGTGCTGGCGGCGGTGCCTTCGGTGCGCCCGGATATCACGGTGATCCATGCTCAGAAAGCCGACCGTAAAGGCAACGTGCTGCTCTGGGGCATTCTTGGCGTACAGAAAGAAGCGGCGCTGGCGGCCAAACGCTGCATCGTCACCGTCGAAGAGATCGTCGACGACCTGAAGGCCCCGATGAACGCCTGCGTGTTGCCGACCTGGGCCTTGAGTGCCGTCTGCCATGTACCCGGCGGTGCACATCCGTCCTACGCCCACGGTTACACCGAGCGTGACAACCGTTTCTACCAGGCTTGGGATGCGATTGCCCGCGACCGCGAAACCTTCACCGCCTGGATCAACGAATACATCCACGGCAGCGCTGACTTCAGTGAATTCCAGGCCAAACTGGCCGCAGCAATGGAGGCCAAATAATGACTTACTCCACCAATGAAATGATGACCGTCGCCGCCGCCCGCCGGTTGAAGAACGGTTCGGTGTGCTTCGTCGGTATCGGCCTGCCTTCCAAGGCTGCCAACCTGGCGCGGTTGACCTCCTCGCCGGATGTGGTGCTGATCTACGAGTCCGGCCCGATTGGCGCCAAGCCGACTGTACTGCCGCTGTCGATCGGTGACGGTGAACTGGCGGAAACCGCCGACACCGTCGTTCCGACCGGTGAGATTTTTCGCTACTGGCTGCAGGGTGGGCGCATCGACGTCGGCTTCCTCGGTGCCGCGCAGGTTGATCGTTTCGGCAACATCAACACCACCGTGGTGGGCGATTACCATCAGCCGAAAGTCCGTCTGCCCGGTGCCGGTGGTGCGCCAGAGATCGCCGGTTCGGCGAAAAGCGTGCTGATCATCCTCAAGCAATCGGCGCGTTCGTTTGTCGACAAGCTCGATTTCATTACGTCGGTCGGCCATGGTGAAGGTGGCGATTCGCGCAAACGTCTCGGTCTGCCGGGTGCCGGGCCGGTGGGAATCATTACCGACCTGTGCATCATGGAACCGGAAGCCGACAGCCACGAATTCGTGGTCACCGCGCTGCACCCGGGCGTGACCCGCGAGCAGGTGATTGCCGCCACCGGTTGGGCCGTTCGCTTCGCCGACCAGCTTGAACACACCGCCGAGCCGACTGAAGTCGAGCTGACCGCGTTGCGTGATCTCGAAGCACGCACCGCAGCGGCCCACGGCCAAGCACCGGGAGAAGCCTGATGCGCGAAGTCTTTATCTGTGACGCGATCCGTACCCCCATCGGCCGTTTCGGCGGTGGTCTGGCGGCCGTACGTGCAGACGATCTGGCCGCCGTGCCGATCAAGGCGCTGATGGAGCGCAACCCTTCGGTGGACTGGAGCGCGGTGGACGAGGTGTTCCTCGGCTGCGCCAACCAGGCCGGCGAAGACAACCGCAATGTCGCGCGCATGGCCTTGCTGCTGGCCGGTCTTCCAGAAAGCATTCCCGGCGTGACCCTCAACCGTCTCTGCGCTTCGGGCATGGACGCCATCGGTACCGCCTTTCGGGCGATTGCCAGCGGCGAGATGGAGTTGGCGATTGCCGGCGGCGTCGAGTCGATGTCCCGCGCGCCCTTCGTCATGGGCAAGGCTGACGCGGCGTTCTCGCGCAACATGAAACTGGAAGACACCACCATCGGCTGGCGCTTTATCAACCCGTTGATGAAGGCCCGATACGGCGTCGATGCGATGCCGCAAACCGCCGATAACGTCGCCGATGACTACCAGGTTTCCCGCGCCGATCAGGATGCTTTCGCCTTGCGCAGTCAGCAACGTACTGCGGCCGCACAAGCAGCAGGATTCTTCGCTGAAGAAATCGTCCCGGTGCGTATTGCCCACAAGAAGGGCGAGAGCGTGGTCGAACAGGACGAGCACCCGCGTGCCGACACCTCGCTGGAAACCCTGAGCAAACTCAAACCGGTGAATGGTCCGGATAAAACCGTCACCGCCGGCAACGCTTCGGGCGTTAATGATGGTGCGGCGGCGTTGATTCTGGCCTCGGCCGACGCCGTGAAAAAACATGGCCTGACCGCTCGCGCCCGAGTATTGGGCATGGCCAGTGCCGGTGTCGCGCCACGGGTCATGGGTATCGGTCCGGTGCCGGCGGTGCGTAAATTGACCGAGCGCCTGGGCCTGGCTGTCAGTGATTTCGACGTGATCGAGCTCAACGAAGCCTTCGCCAGCCAGGGTTTGGCGGTGCTGCGTGAACTGGGGCTGGCGGATGACGCGGCGCAGGTCAACCCGAACGGCGGCGCCATCGCCTTGGGTCATCCGTTGGGCATGAGCGGTGCGCGGCTGGTGCTGACCGCTTTGCACCATCTGGAAAAAACCGGCGGCAAGAAAGGCCTGGCGACCATGTGCGTCGGCGTGGGCCAGGGCCTGGCTTTGGCGATCGAGCGCGTCTGACGCGTCGCTGCTGACTGACAAGAAAAGAGGATTGATCCATGACTGACAAGCCTGGTTACCGTCGCCCGCAAGCGGGCACTCAGCCGGAATATCTGCATCCTGCCTACAAATCCACCAACAGTCGTTCGCCGTCCAAACCGTTGGTGTTTTTGCCTCATTCGTTGTCGGAAATCACCGGCCCGACCATTGGCGCCGAGTACCTGCAAGACCAAGACAACGACCTGACTGCCCAGCATGAAAGCGAACCACTCGGTGAGCGGATCATCATTCATGGCCGCGTGCTGGATGAAAATGGCCTGCCGGTGCCGGGGATTCTGGTGGAGATCTGGCAGGCCAACGCCGCCGGACGCTACAACCATGAGCGCGACCTGCACGATGCTCCGCTGGACCCGAACTTCACCGGCTCCGGCCGCACGGTCACCGACGCCGATGGCTGGTACCAGTTCCAGACCATCAAACCGGGTGCCTACCCGTGGGGCAATCACCACAACGCCTGGCGCCCGGCGCATATCCATTTTTCGCTGTTTGGCCCGAGTATCCTCACACGGCTGGTGACCCAGATGTATTTCCCCGGCGATCCGCTGCTGGCCTACGACCCGATCTACAACTGCGTGCCGGACACCAGTGCCAAAGAGCGCTTGATCGCCAGCTTCGACCTGGAAAAAACCATCCCTTCCTATGCCCTCGGTTATCGCTGGGACATCGTTTTGCGCGGCCGCGAAGCCACGCCGATGGAGAAATAAGATGACGCTCACTGCGACTACTTCACACACCGTCGGCCCGTATTACCACATCGGTCTGACCTGGCTGAACCGTGAAGACCTGACGACCCCCGAAACCTTGGGCGAGCGTGTGGCGATCACCGGGCAGGTCGTCGATGGCAACGGCGATTTCGTCAACGATGCGATGCTGGAAGTCTGGCAAGCCAATGCTGCCGGCAAGTACGACCACGTCGAAGACGATCAGGACAAACCCCTGGACCCGAACTTCGAAGGCTTTGGCCGGGTGCCGGTGGACGCCGAAGGGCGCTTCCGTTTCACCACCATCAAACCGGGCACGGTACCGGGCCTCAACGGTACGACCCAGGCGCCGCATCTGGTGGTGCTGGTGTTCGCTCGCGGGCTGGTCAAACACTTGCTGACGCGCATCTACTTCGACGGCGAACCGGCCAACGCCGCCGACCCGCTGCTCGAGTGTGTCCCGGCAGAACGCCGCAGCACCCTGTTGGCCAAGGCGGATGCGGCGGGTATCTACCAGTGGAATGTGATCCTGCAGGGGACGGATGCCGAGACGGTGTTTTTCGATTACTGAGTTCACTCGTTTTTTGTGGCGAGGGAGCTTGCTCCCGCTCGGTCGCGCAGCGGCCGTAAATCCGGCTGACGCGATCTGCCTGATAAATCGCAGTTGCCGGTTTTGGGCCCGCTTCGCGGTCCAGCGGGAGCAAGCTCCCTCGCCACATTGATGAGCGGTGCTCTCAGGATACGGAATGGGTTACAAAGTGTGCCTAAACTCTATCCGCGTGCACCCTTTGCGGGCGTACGCCTCCAAGGGATTGTTTATGAGCGAACGACCGAGCAATCAATTGTTCGACACCTACTTCACTGCCCGCGATATGCGTGAAGTGTTCTGCGATCGGGGCCGGGTACAGGCCATGCTCGATTTCGAAGCGGCGCTGGCGCGGGCCGAGGCGCGGGTCGGGTTGATTCCGCAGACCGCAGTCGCGCCGATTGAAGCGGCGTGTCGTGCTGAACATTACGACTTCTTCGCGCTGGGCGAGGCGATTGCCACGGCGGGAAATTCGGCGATCCCATTGGTCAAGGCTTTGGGTAAACAGCTCGCCGCCCATGACGCCGAGGCCGAGCGTTATGTGCATCTGGGTGCCACCAGCCAGGACGTGATGGACACCGGCCTGGTGCTGCAACTGCGCAGCGCCTTGCAACTGATTGAAAGTGAGCTGGCGCGACTCGGCGAAACCCTGGCGACCCAGGCTGAGCGCTATGTGGCCACACCGCTGGCCGGGCGCACCTGGTTGCAACATGCGACGCCGGTGACCCTGGGCATGAAAATCGCCGGTTGGCTGGGAGCTGTAACCCGCAGCCGGCAACGTCTGCGAGAGCTCAAGCCGCGCCTGCTGGTGCTGCAATTCGGCGGCGCCTCCGGGACTCTCGCGGCGCTGGGTGAGCAGGCCATGCCGATTGCCGAGGCGCTCGCCCAGGAATTGCAACTCGGGCTGCCGGAACAACCTTGGCACACCCAGCGCGATCGACTGGTGGAGTTCGGGGCAGTACTGGGCCTGATCGCCGGCAGCCTGGGCAAACTCGGTCGCGATATCAGTTTGTTGATGCAGACCGAAGCGGCGGAGGTGTTCGAACCCGCTGCGCCAGGCAAGGGCGGTTCATCGACCATGCCGCACAAACGCAATCCGGTGGGCGCCGCGGTGCTGATCGGCGCCGCGACCCGGGTGCCGGGTTTGCTGGCAACGCTGTTCAGCGCGATGCCTCAGGAACACGAACGTAGCCTGGGTCTGTGGCATGCCGAATGGGAAACCCTGCCGGAGATTTGCTGCCTGGTGTCCGGTGCCTTGCAGCAAGCCTTGCTGGTGGCGCAAGGGCTGGAGGTCGATGCCGCGCGCATGGCGAAAAACCTCGACCTGACTCAGGGCCTGGTGCTGGCCGAAGCGGTGAGTATCGTCCTCGCCCAGCGTGTAGGGCGCGATACCGCTCATCATCTGCTCGAACAGTGCTGCAAGCGGGCCGTCGCTGAGCAGCGTCATCTGCGCGCGGTGCTCGGCGATGAACCGCAGGTGAGCGCGCAACTTTCAAGCGATGAACTCGATCGTCTGCTGGACCCTGCCCATTACCTCGGTCAGGCCCATACCTGGGTCGAGCGAGCGGTGGCTGAACATTTTGCTTTGAATGCCTGAAGGAGACTGCTGTGGGATTCGTACAACTCGCCGATGGCGAACTGAACTACCAACTCGATGGCCCTGAAGATGCGCCGGTGCTGGTGCTGTCCAACTCGCTGGGCACCAATCTGCACATGTGGGACCTGCAGATCCCGGCCTTTGCCGAACATTTCCGGGTGCTGCGTTTCGATACGCGTGGCCACGGTGGTTCACTGGTGACGCCGGGGCCTTACAGCATCGAGCAACTGGGTCATGACGTACTGGCGCTGCTCGATGCCTTGCATATAGAACGCGCGCATTTTTGTGGCTTGTCCATGGGCGGGCTGATCGGCCAGTGGCTGGGGATCAATGCCGGTGAGCGTCTGCGCAAGCTGGTGGTGTGCAATACCGCGGCGAAAATCGGTGATCCATCGGTGTGGAATCCACGGATCGAAACCGTGCTGCGCGACGGCCCGGCGGCGATGGTTGCCTTGCGTGATGCATCGATTGCCCGCTGGTTCACCGCGGATTTCGCCGAGGCCAATCCACAACAGACCAAACAGATTACCGACATGCTCGCCGCCACGTCACCGCAAGGCTATGCCGCCAATTGCGCAGCGGTGCGTGATGCCGATTTCCGCGAGCAATTGTCGTCGATCAAGGTACCGACGCTGGTGATTAGCGGCACTGAAGATGCGGTCACGCCGCCGGCGGGTGGGCACTTTATCCAGGCTAATGTGCAAGGCGCCGAGTACGCCGGGTTTTATGCCGCGCACCTGTCCAACGTTCAGGCTGGCGCTGCATTCAGTGACCGTGTGCTGGAATTTCTGTTAGCTGAAAGCATCTGAGGAGCGGCTCGTGGACGAGAAACAACGCTATGACGAAGGTCTGCAAGTGCGTCGCGCGGTCCTCGGTGATGCCCATGTCGACCGCAGCCTGAATGCGCTCACCGAGTTCAACTCGGAGTTTCAGGAAATGATCACCCGCCATGCCTGGGGTGATATCTGGACCCGCCCGGGCCTGCCTCGGCACACCCGTAGCCTGATCACCATCGCCATGCTGATCGGCATGAACCGCAATGAAGAACTCAAACTGCATCTACGCGCCGCCGCGAGCAACGGCGTGACCCGCGCCGAGATCAAGGAAGTGCTGATGCAGAGCGCGATCTACTGCGGCATTCCGGCGGCCAACGCGACCTTTCACCTGGCCGAGTCGGTGTGGGATGAGTTGGGGGTTGAATCGCGGGAATAACCCGGTATTCGATTGGCAGGTATATCGCCTTCGCGGGCAAGCCCGCTCCCACAGGATCTGCGCTGAACCTGTGGGAGCGAGCTTGCTCGCGATGGACGTTAACGATGACGCGTGTTTGCTGGATAAACGCGCCGCCCTTGAGTCCATCGCGAGCAAACGGAACGCCGCCCGGCTGCTCCTACCCCGCGAAGCTGTTTTTGGCTTAGAGCAAACTGATCGGGTAGCTCACAATCACCCGGTTCTCGTCGAACTCGTTGTTGCTGTAGTCGCGACGCATGGAGTTACGCCATTTGAGGTTGAGGTTTTTCAGGGTGCCGCTCTGCACGGTGTAGGCCAGTTCGCTCTCGCGGCCCCACTCCTTGCCGTCGGTGATGGTCCCAGTGTGCACATTGTCGCCGCTGATGTAGCGGTTCATCAGGGTCAGGCCGGGCACACCGACGGCTGCGAAGTTGTAGTCATGGCGCAGCTGCCAGGACTTTTCCCTGGCGTTGTCATAACTTGAGTTGTAGCTGTCGTTGGCCAGGGTGCCGCCGCTGGTGCCGTTGACCCGCATCCAGGCGTTGTCACCGGTGACTTTCTGCAGGCCGACATAGAAGGTGTTGCCGCCGTATTTGGCCGAAAGCAGTCCGGACCAGGTCTTGTTATCCAGATCGCCGGCCAGGGCGCTGCCGTCTTCCTTGCCATAGAAGAAGCCCAGATTGGCCCCCAGGGTCCAGTCGCCCAGAGGCTGAGTGTGGGTCAGGTTGAGGAATTGCTGGCTGTAGATGTCCTTGAGTTCGGCGTTCCATAGGCCGATCTGGGTGCGTTTTTCATTGAAGGCGTATTCGGCGCCTGCGAAGTTGAAACGGTCGGAGGTGAACGCCGCTTTGCCGCTCATCGACATGTCGCTCATGCTGCTGTCGTCACGCGGGCTGTTGGCGCGGAACTGGCCACCGTAGAGCGTCAGGCCGTCGATTTCCTTTGAGGTGATCTGGCCGCCACGGAACGTCTGTGGCAACGAACGACCATCGTCTGAACGCAGGATCGGCAGCACCGGCATCCATTCGCCGACTTTCAATTCGGTCTGGGAAAGCTTCGCCTTAAAGGCCACGCCCAGGCGACCGAAGTTGTCGGCCGGGCGGCCGTCGTGATCGAGCGGCAGCAACTGCGTACCGCCAGTGCCGCGTCCGCCATCGAGTTTCAGCGAGTACAGGCCGAGCACGTCCATACCGAAACCGACGGTGCCCTGGGTGAAGCCGGACCTGGCATCGAGGATGAAACTCTGGGTCCACTCTTCGGCCTTGCCCTGAGTCTTGGTCGGGTTGGTGAAGTTGCGATTCAGGTAAAAGTTGCGCAGGTTCAGGTTGACCTTGGCGCCTTCGAGAAAGCCGGATTCCTCGGCCATGACCGGCAGTGCTGCGCTCGTCACTGCTATGGCCAGCAGGGCGAGTGGAGTGGATGGGGAAAAGGTGAATGGCTTCATGTGATCGGCTTCTCTAATTGTTAGGGATGAAGCAGGGCGCTGCCGCAACGTCGGGTTGCAGACATGAGTGTCGAGCTGAAGGAACGAGCGGGGTGGATCAGCCGGAGCGGGAAGGGCGCTGGGTCATGGGGTCTAACCTGTTGTTATTGGTTTATGTCGGTGCGGGGAATGGTGCGGTGGATGGTCAGAGCGGTTCAATTGGCGTTGGCGGGTTTTGGGCGATAATCGAACGAAGAAGCGTTGACCTTGAGGCATAAAAAATCCGGAGTCCTCATCGGAGTCCGGATTTTTTGCTGTTTGATGCGATCAGTGCTTTTGCTTGTCTGTGCGCGTGGACAATTCGTGTAAATGGCGTCGCGACAACGCGAGAAAACGGGGGGTAGGGCCGACGTCTTCATAGAGTGGATCACCTTCTTCGTCGGTGGCGACGACATGGGAGCCCTTGACGTAGGGAAAGCTCGCTTCGAGTTCTTCCAGTGCGGCGCCGATCAGTTCGCCGAGCAGTTCTTCAGGATTGCGTTTGGGGTACATATCGACAATCGCCGCCAGGCGGGCTGCTGCTTCTACATCCAGACGGATCGTGTAGCCGGTCTTGGTCAGCTTGCCTTTGGCATTTTCTTCCCAATGTTGCGCGAGCTCACGGATTTTCATAGCGACCTCCATGATCACCTGCTCGTGGCAGGCCGTGATGAGTCACCGGCGTAGGCCGGTGATAAGCCGTTGTACGGCATACATTGAGACTAGCTTTATTGCGCAAGGTTTACAGTCGATTCGTCGCAGGCTTGTAAGAACGTGACGCGAGCGGCACTCTTGAGCCTTCCGAGCCGTCCCGAGTCTGCTGGAGAACACCTCGATGACCGATATTGATGCACGCTTGCGCGAAGATGTTCACCTGTTGGGTGAACTGTTGGGCAATACCATCCGTGAACAGTACGGGGAGGGCTTTCTCGACAAGATCGAGCAGATTCGCAAGGGCGCCAAGGCTGATCGCCGTGGCTCGGCGGATGCAGAACTGAGCGCCAGCCTGAATCAGTTGAGCGAGGACGAGTTGCTGCCGGTGGCGCGAGCGTTCAATCAGTTTCTCAATCTGGCCAATATCGCCGAGCAATACCAGTTGATCCATCGGCGCGACGAGTCGCAACCGGCGCCGTTCGAGTCGCGGGTGTTGCCGGAACTGCTGGCGCGTTTGCGCGCTGAAGGCCATAGCGACGAGTCGCTGGCCCGGCAATTGGGGCGGCTGGAGATCGAGCTGGTGCTGACCGCGCATCCGACCGAAGTCGCACGTCGCACCCTGATTCAGAAATACGATGCCATCGCAGCCCAACTGGCGGCGCAAGATCACCGCGACCTGACCACGGCCGAGCGCGAACAGATTAAGCAACGCCTGCAACGATTGATCGCCGAAGCCTGGCACACCGAAGAAATCCGCCGCACCCGACCTACGCCGGTCGACGAGGCCAAGTGGGGTTTTGCGGTGATCGAGCATTCGTTATGGCAGGCGATCCCCAACTACATGCGCAAGGCAGATCTGGCACTGCATGCCGCTACCGGCCTGCGTTTGCCCCTGGAAGCCGCGCCGATTCGCTTTGCCTCGTGGATGGGCGGCGACCGTGACGGCAACCCGAATGTCACGGCACCGGTTACCCGCGAGGTGCTGCTACTGGCGCGCTGGATGGCCGCCGACTTGTACCTGCGCGATATCGATCAGCTGGCCGCCGAGCTGTCGATGCAGCAGGCCAGCGCCGAGCTGCGCGCCAAGGCTGGCGACAGCGCAGAGCCCTATCGCGCGGTGCTCAAGCAGTTGCGTGAGCGCCTGCGGGCGACCCGCAACTGGGCGCATGCGTCCCTGAGTGGCGCAGCCGTGGCGAGCGCGGACGTGTTGCAAAACAACCGTGAGCTGCTCGATCCACTTGAGCTCTGCTATCAATCACTGCATGAGTGCGGCATGGGCGTGATTGCCGATGGTCCGCTGCTCGATTGCTTGCGCCGTGCCGTGACCTTCGGTTTGTTCCTGGTCCGTCTCGACGTGCGTCAGGATTCCTCGCGGCATACGGCCGCCATGACCGAAATCACCGACTACCTCGGGCTGGGACGCTATGGCGACTGGAGCGAGGAGGAGCGCATCACGTTCCTGATGCGCGAACTGAGCAATCGCCGGCCATTGCTGCCGGCGCATTTCAAACCCTCGGGCGAGACCGCGGAAGTGCTGGCAACCTGCCGGGAAATCGCTGCCGTGCCGGCGGCGTCCCTGGGCTCCTACGTGATCTCCATGGCGGGCGCAGCTTCGGACGTACTTGCCGTGCAACTGCTGCTCAAAGAGGCTGGCGTCCTGCGGCCGATGCGTGTTGTGCCGTTATTCGAAACCCTCGCGGACCTGGATAACGCCGGCCCGGTGATCGAGAAACTGTTGCTGCTGCCCGGCTACCGCTCGCGGTTGCAGGGGCCGCAGGAAGTGATGATCGGTTACTCCGATTCGGCCAAGGATGCCGGCACCACGGCGGCGGCCTGGGCGCAGTATCGCGCGCAGGAAAAGCTGGTGGACATCTGTCGCGAGCAGCAGGTCGAGCTGCTGTTGTTCCATGGCCGCGGCGGTACGGTAGGGCGCGGCGGTGGCCCGGCTCACGCGGCGATTCTGTCGCAACCGCCGGGATCGGTGGCGGGACGTTTCCGCACCACCGAACAGGGCGAAATGATTCGTTTCAAATTCGGCCTGCCGGATATCGCCGAGCAAAACCTCAATCTGTACCTGGCAGCGGTGCTGGAAGCCACCTTATTACCACCTCCGCCGCCAGAACCGGACTGGCGGGTATTGATGGACGAACTGGCGGCTGATGGGGTCAATGCCTATCGCGCCGTGGTGCGGGACAATCCGCAGTTCGTCGAGTATTTCCGCCAGTCGACGCCGGAGCAGGAACTGGGCCGTTTGCCGCTGGGCAGCCGTCCGGCCAAGCGCCGTGCCGGGGGCATCGAAAGTCTGCGGGCGATTCCGTGGATCTTCGGCTGGACCCAGACGCGCTTGATGCTTCCCGCCTGGCTGGGCTGGGAAACCGCATTGAGCAGAGCCCTGGAACGCGGTGAGGGTGAGCTGCTGGCGCAGATGCGCGAGCAGTGGCCATTTTTCCGCACGCGCATCGATATGCTGGAAATGGTCCTGGCCAAGGCGGACGCGGATATCGCGCAGTCTTACGATGGGCGATTGGTGGAGCCGGATTTGCTACCTTTGGGTGTGCATTTACGCGACCTATTGTCGCAGGCCTGTTCCGTGGTGTTGGGCTTGACCGGTCAGTCACAGCTGCTGGCACATAGCCCGGATACCCTTGAGTTCATCCGTTTGCGCAACACTTATCTGGACCCGCTGCATCTATTGCAGGCCGAGTTGCTGGCACGTTCGCGGGAACAGATCGCTGCGCAGGGTAGCCCGCTGGAGCAGGCGCTACTGGTGTCTGTGGCGGGGATTGCCGCCGGTTTGCGCAATACTGGCTGAGGTTTTTTCGGCTGTGTTCAGGGACTTGACGCATTACTCGGGCGGTCGCTTTCAGGGAGGCGACCGCTACTGCCAGGCGACACTTTGTTATTGGGTTGCGACTTGGGACACCTCGTCGCAGGGGCAACATTGTCGTGGGTTCCTGCTACTTTCGGCGGCTTGTGTGGTCCGTGCCTGCTGTGTATCTTGATCAGCCTTTGGCCGTTTGGGCGGCCACGACCCTATTTTGAGATTGGCCCCACGAGGCGAATCTGACGTTATCTAAATAAAAAATTGAGGAGCATATCGATGCGCGTAATTCTGCTGGGAGCTCCCGGGGCCGGTAAAGGTACTCAGGCTAAGTTCATCACCGAAAAATTCGGCATCCCGCAAATCTCCACCGGCGACATGCTGCGTGCTGCCGTCAAGGCCGGCACCGAGCTGGGCCTGATCGCCAAGAGCGTGATGGACAGCGGCGGCCTGGTGTCCGATGACCTGATCATCAACCTGGTCAAAGAACGCATCAGCCAGGCTGATTGCGCCAACGGTTTCCTGTTCGACGGCTTCCCGCGCACCATTCCGCAGGCCGAAGCACTGGTCAAGGCCGGTGTCGAGCTGGACAACGTGGTTGAAATCGCTGTCGATGACGAAGAAATCGTTCAGCGTATCGCCGGTCGTCGTGTTCACGAGGCCAGCGGCCGCGTTTACCACACTGTCTACAACCCGCCGAAAGTGGCTGGTATAGACGACGTCACTGGCGAAGAGCTGGTGCAGCGTAAAGACGACACCGAAGAAACCGTGCGTCATCGCCTGTCGGTCTACCATTCCCAGACCAAGCCGCTGGTGGCGTTCTACCAGAATCTGGCCGAAAGCCAGGGCAAGCCGAAGTACAGCCACATCGCGGGCGTCGGTTCGGTTGAAGCGATCACCGGCAAGGTGCTTGAAGCGCTGAGCTGAAAAGTCTGATGTTGCTTCACGTTCAACGGCCCGCTTGCGGGCCGTTGTTGTTTATACTGGCGCACTTTTTTCACACCGATGGAAACACCGATGAGCACCTTGCTGGCCCTGGACACCGCGACTGAAGCTTGCTCCGTTGCCTTGCTGCATGACGGCAAGGTTACGAGCCATTACGAGGTGATCCCGCGCCTGCATGCACAGAAGCTGCTGCCGATGATCAAGGATCTGCTGGCCGAGGCGGGAACCACCTTGCAAGCGGTCGACGCCATTGCTTTTGGTCGTGGGCCGGGTGCGTTTACCGGTGTGCGGATCGCCATCGGCGTGGTTCAGGGGTTGGCTTTTGCTCTGGAGCGCCCGGTGTTGCCGGTGTCCAATCTGGCGGTGCTGGCTCAGCGTGCGTTTCGCGAGCATGGCGCAAGCCAGGTCGCTGCGGCCATCGATGCGCGGATGGATGAAGTGTATTGGGGCTGCTACCGCGAAACGGCCGGCGAAATGCGTCTGGTCGGGACTGAAGCGGTGTTGCCACCCGAGGTGGCGGCCTTGCCGGCCGATGCCAGTGGTGAATGGTTTGGCGCGGGCACCGGTTGGGGCTATGCCGAGCGGATTGCGGTCAGCCTGAGAGGGCAGGATGCGGGGATGTTGCCCCATGCCGAAGACCTGTTGACCCTGGCGCGGTTTGCCTGGGAACGAGGTGAAGCTGTTCCTGCCGATCAGGCGCAGCCAGTGTATTTGCGCGATAAAGTGGCGACGCCCAAGGCGCGGTAAGTCCTGTTGTGGTGAAGGGGCAAGCCCCAATGTCAGTCAGTTAGGTATACGGTCTGTAAAACGCAGCAGATCTATTGTGGGAGCGAGCTTGCTCGCGATAGCGGTGGGTCAGCCTGCATTGATGCTGAATGTTAAATCGCCATCGCGAGCAAGCTCGCTCCCACATTTGATCTTCGCTGTGCTGAAACTTGTGTTCGCAAGCCCTCGCCACAGGAAGGCTCAAACACAGCCAATCGTCAGGTTTCCCCACCCATTTCCGCCCGCTTTTAAACCTTTTCCGTTTTCTGTGTTCTAGTTATCACTTGGGCATTTGCGTAGTCGGTTATCTGAGACTAAATTGCCATCATTGATACCGGGCATATATTTATGCGTATAGACGGCCTTTCCTCCCAGTCCTACCCCATCAAGCGCAAACCTTCCAAAGGCAATGTGCGGGTGGACGACTCCCACGAGGATGTCGATGGCGAGATTGACCTCCAGGCCGATACGCCGCTCGGCGCACGCGCCCAGGCGTCGGCTGGACGCACCAGCAATCTCCCCGCCCGTCAGCAAGACATGATTTTCCAACGGGCCATGAGCAAAAGCGTTGCCGATGCTCTGGCCAGTTACCTGACCACTGCCGGTTTTGTCGAATGGGACATGGAAGTGCTGGGGCTCGATCTGCACATCTGATGCTGCTTCCTTACTACCTCGGTTGTCCATCCTGGAGCGAAAACGCCTGGCGTGAGTACCTGTATCCGCAAAGCGCGCGGCCAGCGGAGTTTCTCAGTCTGTATTCACAAGTGTTCAACGCCGTAGAAGGCAATACCACCTTCTACGCACGTCCTGCTGCCGCGACGGTGCAGCGTTGGGCCGAGACCATGCCCGAGCACTTTCGCTTTACCGCCAAGTTTCCTGGAGACATCAGCCATGGCGGCGATCTGCGCGAGCAATTGACCGCGGCCGACAGTTTCCTGCAACTGTTGAGCCCGCTCGGTGCGCGGGTCTCACCGCTCTGGCTGCAATTGCCGGCAAGCTTTGCGCCACAGCGTCTGGCGGAGCTGGCCGGTTTTATCGATGGCCTGGAACGACCGCTGGCGGTTGAAGTGCGGCATCGGGAATTTTTTGCCAAAGGCGATGCCGAGCGAATGCTCAATCGGCTGCTGCTGGACCGCGGCGTCGAGCGTATTTGCCTTGATCCGCGGGCCTTGTTCAGTTGCACTTCGAGCGATCCGTCGGTGCTGCATGCGCAATCGAAGAAGCCCAATGTACCGCCACGTCCGGCGGCCTTCACCCAGTTCCCGCAAGTGCGCTTTATCGGCCATCCCGAGCTTGAGGCCAACGATCCGTTTCTGCTGCCATGGGTCGAGAAAATCGCGGTCTGGATCGAAGAAGGACGCACGCCCTACATCTTCCTGCACACCGCCGATAACCTGCTTGCCGCCAGACTGGCGCAGCGTTTTCACATAAAGCTGATGGCACGTTTGCCTGGCTTGCCGGCGTTGCCTGAGCTATATAGAGAGCCTGCTGCGGAGCAACTCGGCTTGCTCTGAGGTGGGCCAATCCCTTCTTCAGGAGCGAGCAAATGGATGCGCAAACCCTTCGTGCCCAAGCCTTCAAGGCCCTCCATGAGCGTGATACGGCTTTCGTGATTCCCAATCCGTGGGATGCCGGTTCGGCAAAAATGCTTGCCAGTCTTGGCTACGCGGCTTTGGCGACCACCAGTGCCGGTTTTGCTTTTTCCCGAGGCCGTCCGGACGGTGCGTTGTCACTGGAGGTTACCCTCGAAAATGTCCGAGCGATTGTGGGGGCAACGAATCTTCCGGTTGCTGTTGACCTGGAAAACGGCTTCTCCGACAGCCCTGAAGGTTGCGCCGAGTCTCTCTTGCGCGCGGCGGCTGACGGCGTGGTCGGTGGCTCGATTGAGGACGCCACCGGCCAGGAAGACGATCCCATCTATGGTTTTTTACATTCTGTCGAGCGGATCGAAGCGTCGGTCGCGGCGGTTCGCAGTCTGCCGTATCCCTTTATGCTGACGGCACGCGCCGAGAACTTCCTGCATGGCAAGCTCGACCTGGCGGACACCATTCGCCGCTTGCAGGCTTACTCCGAGGCCGGCGCCGACGTGCTCTACGCACCGGGCTTGCGCAGCGCCGAAGAGGTGCTTGCGGTGGTCCGGGCGGTGGCGCCCAAACCGGTCAATGTATTGATGTCGGGCGGGCTCAAATTGAGCGTGGCGCAGCTGAGCGACATGGGCGTCAAACGCATCAGCGTCGGCTCGGCCCTGGCGCTGGCGGCCTATGGTGAGTTCTTCCGCGCGGCGCAGGAAATTCACGACCAGGGGACATTCACCTTTACCGCGCAGTCCATGCCTTATCAGCAAGCCAATCAATTGTTCAAAGGCTGACTCATCGGGAGCTGTCGTGCGGTTTCTGAAAGTGCTCGGGCTGTTGCTGGTGATTGTCGGCGGATTGCTGGTCAGCGTCTGGGGCGGCTGGTTGCCGTTGCCGGCCAAATGGAATCCCTGGGCACCTCTGGATGTGCAGGTCAAACCGAACTTGCTGACGCGTTTCAAGTTGATGCGCTTACGGGACAACCCGCAGCTGTGTGATCAAGTGCTGAGCAGTTCCGGGTTGCGGGTGACTCGACAGCGCGACAGCGATCCGGATATAGCTTGCCCGTTGAGCAATACCTTGCGCGTTCAGGGCGGCGCAGTGGCACTGAGCAGCAGCTTTCTCGCCAGTTGCCCGTTGGCGGTGGCCTTTGCGCTGTTCGAGCGCCACACCCTGCAGCCGGCGGCGCAGGCGGCGTATGGGCAAAGGGTGGCGCGGGTCGATCATCTGGGTAGCTTCGCCTGCCGTAATATGTACAGCCGCGAGAACGGTTCCCGCAGCCAGCATGCGACGGCCAACGCGTTGGACATTGCCGGGTTTCGTCTGGCCGACGGTCGAAACATCAGCGTGCTCAAGGATTGGCCGAAAGAAAACGCCGATGCACGGTTTCTGCGGCAAGTTCGCGAGGGCGCCTGCGATACGTTCAACGTGGTGTTGAGCCCGGATTACAACGCCGCCCATCGCGACCATTTCCATCTGGACGTGGGGCCATGGTGGATATGCCGCTGAAACAGGTGTGAGGCTTGAGACTCAGGCGGCGATGCGCAGGTTTTGCAGGATCAGCGGGCGTGCCCAGCCATTATCGAAGTCGAATTGCTTCTGCTGTTCGACCAGTTCTTCTGGCGGATACGGGACTGCCGGCTTGTCCAGCAGGTCGAGTTCGAACTCGGCAATCGGCAGATGCAACGGACGCGGTTGCGGTGGCGGGCCGGGCGCGGGCAGTGGTTGGCCGGCGTTGAGCACGATCGGGCGAACCCAGCCACTCTCGAAATTCTGCTGCTTCTGTTGCGCGACGATTTCTTCTGGCGGGAACGGGATGGCCGGCTTGTCTGCCAGGTCCATTTCGAACTCGGCAATCGGCAGGAACAACGGCTCCGGCGGGCGGATCGGGGTGTCTTGAACATCACAATGGCGTTGCATGACGATTTGCGTGAGCAGGTCTGTGCCACCTGTTGGCTCGATCGGGCCATCGACCGCGACCAGCGCTTTTTCGCCAGCCACACTCGCTGCATCGCCCCGCTGATCGGCCAACGCCCGGGCAAAGAAATCCTGCCACAGGTGGCTGACGCCGCTCAGTGCCTGGGAATTTCGCAGGCCATAGTCGCCGTGACGCGAGATGTAGCCTATGGATGTGCGTTGAATGTCTGACACGGTCGACGCTCAGCTCTGGCAAAATGCTTGATAGTTCTTTTATCGGCCGTTTTTGCCGATCATTAATTTTTTGAGCGTGTTTTCCCATGATTGAGCAACCAGCGGCCTGCCGCATCAAAGTCGAGGCGCTAGCCGGAGCGTCTGCCGCGCAAGCGGAGCAATGGGCCGAGCGACTCGGCTTGCCGTTGCTGATGGACGATGCCGAGTTCGCTTTACAGGTCACGGAGCAGGGTTTGCAGTTGCAACAGCTCGGCCCGAATGCGCCGGGACCGGTGCGGGTGGACTTCGTCGAAGGCGGTGCTGCCCATCGGCGGCTGTATGGCGGGGGCAGCGGGCAGATGATCGCCAAAGCAGTCGGTGTCGCCCAAGGCGTGCGCCCGCGGGTGCTGGACGCCACGGCCGGGCTGGGTAAGGACGCATTCGTGCTGGCCAGTCTGGGTTGCGAAATGAGTCTTATCGAGCGCCAGCCGTTGATCGGCGCGTTGCTGGAGGATGGTCTGGCCCGTGGGCTTGAGGATTTCGAGGTGGCGCCGATCGTCTCGCGGATGCGCTTGCTCAAAGGTAACTCGATCGAGGTGATGCGCAACTGGGAAGGGGAGCCGCCGCAGGTGATTTACCTTGACCCGATGTTCCCACACCGTGAGAAAACTGCGTTGGTAAAGAAGGAAATGCGCCTGTTCCGGCCGCTGGTTGGCGATGATCCTGATGCACCGGCCTTGCTTGAAGCCGCATTGGCGCTGGCCAGTCACCGGGTCGTGGTCAAACGCCCGCGCAAGGCGCCTTGCATTGAAGGGCCCAAGCCGAGCCATGCACTGGACGGTAAATCCAGTCGCTACGATATCTACCCGAAGAAAGCGCTCAAGACCTGAGATTCGTGTTGTCCCCTTCGCGGGCAAGCCCGCTCCCAGTGTGCCCGGCATGGGCCAAAGCCAGTCACCTGAAAAGTGGTGACCAGAATGAGTGACGAGAACTGTAGCGAAACGCAAGGGGGAAGCCGCGAGGCCAGCCTGAAAGAAGCGTGTAGCAAAGGCGCGACCGCAGGAACACGAACAAGCAGCGAGGCCGGATGCGGGCGATAAGTGTGCTGGGAGCCACGAAATCCAACCGTCACCGAAAGACGCATCAGGTAGAGCTTGGCGGCCCGAGCCGAAGGTTTTGGCACCTTACCCGGGGAGATCTCGCGGGCGTAGCCCGCGAGAAGTCAGCAGATGCCGTAGTAGTGAAGAAGGGTCGTAATGGATCTGGAGCGAAGGGCTGAAGAACAGAAACACTCACCATAGACTACTGCCTACAAAGCGAGAGCCCTTTGAAACCGCACCCGGAAATGCCATGTGGCACGTAGCGGGAAGGCCGTGCGTGGGAAAGTCGGGTGGACCTCGACCAATGCGCGCAAGGAAGGGGCGAGTCAGCAGGCAGACGGAACGGGAATAGAGACGTGTTGAGCGAAACCTGCATGGAAACGATTGTCGAAAAGGAGAATATGCACCGAGCGCTCAAGAAGGTCCGGTCGAACAAAGGGGCGCCAGGGGTCGACGGAATCACTACCGACGAACTCACCGCACACCTTCAAACGCATTGGCCGGCCATCAAGAGCAAGCTTCTGGACGGGACCTATAAACCGGGTCCTGTCAAAGGTCTCAGGATCCCCAAGCCGCAAGGCGGGGAGCGGCTGTTGGGCATTCCGAATACGCAGGATCGCTTGATCCAGCAATCGGTCCAGCAGCACCTGACGCAGCTGTGGGATGCCAAATTTAGCGAACACAGCTACGGTTTCCGGCCAGGCAGGAGCAATCTCGATGCCATACGAGCCGCCAAGGCCTTTGTCCTGGAAGGCAAGACCTGGGTCGTGGATATCGACATCGAAGCCTTCTTCGATCAGGTCAATCACGACAGGTTGATGAGCCTCATATCCAGGGATATCCGTGACAAGCGGCTGATGAGTTACATCGGTCAGACGCTTCGAGCGGATATGCTGTTGGACGGTCAGCGGGTCAAAAGGACGGCCGGAACTCCGCAAGGAGGCCCGCTAAGCCCGCTGCTTGCCAACCTCTATCTGGATGCACTGGACAAAGAGCTGGAAGCCCGAGGGCTGAGCTTTTGTCGCTACGCCGACGACCTGGTGATTTATGTCACCAGCGAACGCAGTGCGGATCGCGTGCTGGGCAGTGTGACGGCTTGGATAGAGAAACACCTCAAGCTCAAAGTGAGTGCCAGCAAGAGTGGAACGGGACGGCCTTGGGATCGCGACTTCCTTGGTTACAACATCGACGAACAAGGGAATGGCCAACTGTCCGGCAAGACCGTGAAGAAATACCGCAAGAAAGTTCGCGAGCTGTGGTCGGCCAGGCAAAGTCTGACGAGCACCGAACTCGTGGCTCAATGGGGACGTTACATCCGGGGGTGGTACGAATACTTCCGCTGGGTGAAGGACGACTTCAAGCGGTTATCGCAATGGACTCGCCGACATATGCGCAAATGTTTCTGGCAGCGCTGGCACAGTCGTGAGGGACGAATGCGCAAACTGCGCGGGCTTGGTATCGCAAGCCGGCAACTCGCGCGAGTAAGCTTCCACGACGGTGCCTGGCGAGCGGCGCGCCACCCGGTGATGCAGCAGGCGATGAGTCTGAACATGATGCGTCGCTGGGGACTGTGGACGCCGCAGGACTTCGCCTCAGCACCTTGCTGAGCTGTTCAACCGCCGGATGCGGAAAACCGCACGTCCGGTGGTGTGGGAGGGGTAACGGGCACAAGCCCGTTGCCTCCACCCAATCAGAGATTTCGGTGCTCTTGTGGGAGCGGCGGTGCGACGATTCGACTTGCCCGCGAAGGCGTCAGAACAGGCGACAAAAAACTCTTGCTCAGACCCGATAAGCCCGCATAAACAACGTCACCACTTCCTGCACATGCGCCTCTGCCGCATCACCACTCAGGGGCTCGCCGCAGCCGTAGAGCAGCCGAAAATTCGCTGCCCCCTTGAGCAAGCAGAAAAAATGCTCGGCGGCATTCAGCGGTTTATCGATGCTCAAGGCGCCGACCTGGTCGATCTTCGTCAGTAACCGTTCCATGCCGTGCAGCATGCGCTGCGGTCCGGCTTCGAAAAAAATCTGCGAGAGCTTGGGGTCTTGGCTACCCAGGGCCATGATCAGACGGTGCAGGTTCACCGATTCGTCGCTATTGATCAGCAGGTGAAAGCGGCGTGCGATGTTCAGCAGCACATGCTCGATCGGGATGCCGTCCGGCAGCTCGAAAAACAACGTCGGCAGTTGCTCCTCGCATTTGACCACCACGGCGGCAGAGAACAGCGTCTCCTTGTCATTGAAATGGCTATACACCGTCAGCTTCGACACGCCGGCCTGCGCCGCGACGGCATCCATGCTGGTGTTGGCGTAGCCATTGCTCAGAAACAGTTTTTTCGCCGCATCGAGGATGGCCTGACGTTTTGCCAGGTCCTTGGGGCGGCCGGGACCGTTGGGTGCAGAAAGATTGTTCGACATTCTTCGCTTTTAATACTGGACTGGTGAGTTTGCTATTAATAACATACTGGTCAGTATAATTATTCCAAGCACCATTAGCGAAAGGTCCTTCTCCATGTTCCGCTATGCCTTGCCCCTCGCGTTGTCAGTCAGTCTGGCTTTTTTGTTGTCAGCGTGCGGTCATGAAGAGCCGGCGCAAATCACTGTGCGCCCGGCCATGGTGGTGCAGCCAGAGCCTTCGGCCCAGTCGATAGACAGCTATCCCGGTGAAGTCCGCGCGCGATACGAGCCGGATCTGGCGTTCCGCATTGGCGGCAAGGTCAGCCGACGATTGGTCGAAGAGGGTGAGCGGGTCAAGGCCAACCAGCCGCTGGCGGAACTCGATCCCCAGGATGTACGTCTGCAACTGGAAGCCACTCGCGCCCAGGTCGCTGCGGCCGAGGCCAATCTGAACCTGGTGCACGCCGAGCGTGATCGCTACAAGACCTTGATGGATCGGCAGATGGTCAGCCGCTCGCAGTACGACAATTCAGAAAACCTCTACCGCGCAGGCGTTGCACGGCTCAAGCAGATCAAGGCCGAGTTCGACGTCGCCAACAATCAGACGAGCTACGCGGTCTTGCGCGCGCCGCAGGATGGTGTGGTTGCCAAGCGTGCGGTCGAGGTCGGGCAAGTGGTGTCGGCCGGGCAGACGGTGTTCACCCTGGCCACCGATGGCGAGCGGGAAGTGCTGATCAGCCTGCCGGAACAACATTTTGGCCGTTTCAAGGTCGGTCAGGACGTTTCGGTAGAGCTGTGGACGCAACCGGATCAGCGATTCGCCGGGCGCATTCGTGAGCTGTCGCCAGCCGCCGATCCAAGATCCCGGACCTTCGCTGCCCGTATTGCCTTCACCGCCGGTAAAGTCCCGGCCGAGCTTGGCCAGAGCGCCCGGGTATTCATTCAGACCGCAGGTGTCGTGCCGCTGTCGGTGCCGCTCTCGGCGCTCACCGCAGAAAACGGCGCGACCTACGTCTGGGTCGTTGGCGCCAACAACATGCTCAAGCGCACTGCGGTGCGTGTCGGTGCATTCGGCGAAAAAACCGTTCCGGTCCTTGAAGGCCTGAGCGCCAGTGATTGGGTGGTGGCCGCGGGTGTGCACGTGCTTCACGAGGGCCAGCAAGTGCGTCCGGTGGATCGCTCCAATCGCGTGGTCAATCTGGCGGACAAGGAGTAATCCCCGATGGGTTTCAATCTTTCCGAATGGGCGTTGCGCAATCGCCAGATCGTACTGTTCCTGATGCTGTTGCTGGCGGTTGTCGGGGCGCTGTCCTACACCAAACTGGGCCAGAGCGAAGACCCGCCGTTCACCTTCAAGGCCATGGTGATTCGTACCACCTGGCCGGGGGCTACGGCTCAGGAAGTGTCGCGGCAAGTCACTGAGCGCATTGAAAAGAAGCTGATGGAAACCGGCGAGTACGAGCGGATTGTCTCGTTCTCCCGCCCCGGAGAATCCATGGTGACCTTCATGGCCCGGGACTCGATGCATTCGGCGCAGATTCCCGAGCTGTGGTATCAGGTCCGCAAGAAAGTCGGCGACATCCGCCAGACCTTGCCACCGGGTATTCAGGGGCCGTTTTTCAACGATGAATTCGGTACTACCTTCGGCAACATCTACGCGTTGACCGGCAGCGGTTTCGACTACGCAGTGCTCAAAGACTACGCCGACCGGGTCCAGATCCAGCTGCAACGGGTCAAGGATGTCGGCAAGGTCGACCTGCTGGGGCTGCAGGACGAGAAAATCTGGATCGAGCTGTCCAACGTCAAGCTGGCTACCCTCGGCCTGCGGTTGGCCACGGTGCAGCAAGTCCTTGAAGAACAGAACGCGGTGTCCACTGCGGGCTTCTTCGAGACCGCCAGCGAACGCTTGCAATTGCGGGTCTCGGGGAATTTTCAGACAGTCGAAGAGATCGAGAGCTTCCCGATCCGGGTCGGTGATCGTACGTTCCGCATCTCCGATGTCGCCGATGTTCACCGCGGCTTCAACGATCCTCCAGCGCCGCGTATGCGCTTTATGGGCGAAGATGCCATCGGTCTAGCCGTGGCGATGAAGGGCGGCGGTGACATCCTGATATTGGGCAAGGCGCTGGAAGTCGAGTTCGCCCGTATCCAGAAGAACCTCCCGGCCGGCATGGAACTGCGCAAGGTCTCCGATCAACCGGCAGCAGTGAAAACCGGAGTCGGCGAATTCGTTCAGGTGCTGGTGGAAGCGCTGGCGATTGTGTTGCTGGTGAGCTTCTTCTCCCTCGGCGTGCGCACCGGCATGGTGGTGGCATTGGCGATTCCGCTGGTGCTGGCGATGACTTTCGCCAGCATGAATTACTTTGGGATCGGCCTGCACAAGATTTCCCTTGGCGCGTTGGTGCTGGCGCTGGGCTTGCTGGTGGACGACGCGATCATCGCCGTGGAAATGATGGCGATCAAAATGGAGCAGGGCTACGACCGGCTCAAGGCCGCCAGCTATGCCTGGACCAGCACCGCGTTCCCGATGCTCACCGGCACCCTGATCACCGCCGCCGGGTTTCTGCCGATTGCCACCGCGCAGTCGGGCACCGGCGAATACACCCGCTCGATCTTCCAGGTAGTGACCATCGCGTTGCTGGCGTCGTGGATCGCGGCCGTGGTGTTCGTGCCGTATCTCGGTGAAAAACTGCTGCCGGACCTGGCGAAGATTCATGCCGCCAAACACGGTACTGGCAATGGTCAACCAGACCCTTACGGTACACCCTTCTATCAACGGGTACGGCGTCTGGTGGAATGGTGCGTGCGCCGGCGAAAAACCGTCATTGGCCTGACCATCGTGCTGTTCGTGGCCTCGGTGGTGCTGTTTCGCTTCGTGCCGCAACAGTTCTTCCCGGCGTCCGGGCGACTGGAGTTGATGGTCGACCTGAAGCTGGCCGAAGGCGCCTCGCTGAGCAACACCGACGATCAGGTCAAGCGCCTGGAAGGGCTGCTCAAAGACCACGCCGGCATCGACAACTATGTGGCCTATGTTGGTACCGGTTCGCCACGTTTCTATCTGCCGCTGGATCAGCAACTGCCGGCGGCGAGCTTTGCGCAGTTTGTCGTGCTGGCCAAGAGCATTGAAGATCGCGAAAGCCTGCGCACCTGGCTGATCGAAACCCTCAATGAACAATTCCCGGCGTTGCGTTCGCGGGTCACGCGACTGGAGAATGGTCCGCCGGTCGGCTATCCGGTGCAGTTCCGGATCACCGGCGAGCACATCGAAACCGTCCGTGCGCTGGCGCGCAAAGTGGCGGCCAAGGTGCGTGAGAACCCTCATGTGGTCAACGTGCATCTGGACTGGGAAGAGCCAAGCAAAGTCGTCTATTTGAACGTCGATCAGGACCGCGCCCGTGCCTTGGGTGTGAGCACGGCGAACCTGTCGAGGTTCCTGCAAAGCTCGCTCACAGGTTCCAGCGTCAGCCAGTACCGCGAAGACAACGAGTTGATCGAGATTCTGCTGCGCGGCACCTTGCATGAACGCACCGAGCTGACCGTGCTACCGAGCCTGGCAGTGCCGACTGACAATGGTCAAAGCGTGGCCCTGTCGCAGATCGCGACTCTGGAGTACGGCTTTGAAGAAGGCATTATCTGGCACCGCAATCGCTTGCCGAACGTGACAGTGCGCGCGGACATCTACGGTAAGGAACAACCGGCGAGCCTGGTCCAGCAGATCCTGCCGACCCTGGAGCCGATTCGTGCAGAGCTGCCCGATGGTTACTTGCTGGATGTCGGCGGTACGGTCGAAGACTCGGCCCGTGGGCAGAACTCGGTCAAGGCCGGTGTGCCGCTGTTCATCGTGGTGGTGGTGACCTTGCTGATGCTGCAACTGCGCAGCTTCTCGCGCACGGTGATGGTGTTCCTCACTGCGCCCTTGGGGCTGATCGGCGTCACCTTGTTCCTGCTGGTGTTCCGCCAGCCGTTCGGCTTCGTGGCGATGCTCGGGACCATCGCGCTGTCGGGGATGATCATGCGTAACTCGGTGATTCTGGTGGATCAGATCGAACAGGACATCATTGCCGGACTGAAACCATGGCAAGCGATCATCGAGGCTACGGTGCGACGCTTCCGGCCAATCGTATTGACCGCACTGGCTGCCGTCTTGGCGATGATCCCGCTGTCACGCAGCGTGTTCTTCGGGCCAATGGCGGTGGCGATCATGGGCGGGCTGATTGTCGCGACAGCGTTGACGCTGCTGTTCCTGCCGGCGCTGTATGCGGCGTGGTTCAGGGTGAAGAACGAGCAGGTCTGATCAAGGGGGCACAGGTGTAGGTACCGTCTTAACCCTCACCTGTCTCTTGCGGATGTACACCGATCCATGTGGGAGCTGGCTTGCCTGCGAAGGCGGCCTGGCAGCCGGCCTGGCTCTCGCTGGTGTACATATCCATTCCTGCGGTAACGGCCACTTAGGGTTTCGCCCTTACGGCGAGGCCCTTTTGGCAAACGCGGTACGTGTCAAGGTACCTGTCGCCTTGGTACTGCTGCGGCTAACCCATTGCGCCCTTAACTTCAGGGCGTTCGGGGTTCAAATACACCGCATCTGCCAATTTCCAGTTGCGTGTCCTGGTACTCCAGCGGCTCGGATTGACCTCCCTGGCATCTTCATAAAGCGCTGCTCTGGCCTGTAATAGAGCTGTTGCTTTGCCTTCGTGGCGCTCGTTCGGCGTCACGTATTTCAAGGCACTATGACGATGATCTTCGTTGTACCACTCGATAAATTTTTGCACCCAAAGCCTTGCTTGCGTGACCGTATCAAACGGCTGGTCCGGCCAGAGTGGGCAGTACTTTGCGGTACGAAAAAGTGCTTCGGCGTACGCATTGTCATTGCTCACGCGCGGTCGGCTAAATGACGGCTCTACGCCTAGCGAAACCATGCTTTCACGCAGAAGAGAGCCTCTCATGACGTGGCCATTGTCCGAGTGCAGCACCAATGGACGACCGGCCGTGTGTTCGCGCAAACATCCCTTTTCGAGTAGTTCGCACGCATGCTCAGCGCACTCCACCTCATGCACTTCATTGGCTACTAGCTTGCGGCTGTAGATGTCCTTGACCATGTACCAGTAGAAAAAACGGCCTTTGACGGTGCTAGGCAACCAGGTGATATCCCAGCACCACACCTGATTGGGACCGTCAGCACGATGTGTCGTCAGTACCCTGCGTTTGGGCGCTTTGGCCCTACCACGGCGAACGTTTTGATTCGCAGCTTTTAACACGCGATAGAACGTCGACTCCGACGCCAGATAGATGCCCTCATCTGCCAGCTTGGGAACAATTTGGTGTGGCGTGAGGCTGGCATAGCCAGCCTGATTGGCGGCATCGAGCACCGCCTGGCGCTCCGCCTCACTGAGCTTGTTCGACGGAGCTGCCCGCTGAGCCAGCAGACGCCTGTCGCAGTCGGTGTGTTGCCAACGTTGAACCGTGCGCAGGCTCAGCCCCAGTTCATTGCACGCCCGATATCGACGAGCCCCACTCAGCACCGCTTCAGCAATCAACTTCATGGCTTGCATACGATCGGGGGCGCTGATCAATCTTCCTTGTCCTTGCCCCAAATCGCATTGGCTTTTTTTCTGAGTTCCAGCAAAGCCTCCGCTTCGGCACGTCCAGCATCGGATTGGATCAACTGACGCTCCAGCTCTTTGATCCGTCGCTGCTCGGCAGTTTTCTCTGCGCTGGGCTTCAGATCAGCGAGGGTATTGGCGTTTTGGCAGGCCTCGCGCCACTGCTGGATTTGCTCAGGATAAATGCCCTTGATTCGGCAATATTGAGAAATCTCCACCTCGCTCAGCGGTGCGGTTTCCATGACGGCATTGAATTTATCGGCGCTGGACCATTGATCACTGGTCTTCCCGTTTCCGGGCACGATCAAACCGTTATCTCTAGCCATTTGCCTCCAATTACGCAGTGCCTGTGGCGTGACATTGAGTGCAACAGCGAGGTCCGCCACTGAACGATTGAGGGGCGGCATCATTTGCTGTACGGCCCAGTCTTTGAAGTCGTCGGTGTAACGTTTAGACATTGCTATGCACCTTCGCCCCCTTGAATGAATGAGTCAATCAACAAGGGCGACAGGTAGCCTGACACGGAGGGAACGCCCCAAAAGGACCCAAAAGGTCTTGCCCCAAGCGTTCGGCACCTCGCTAAGGCTCGGTGTTCCCTCGCTACGGTGTCCATCAGGGGGCATCGCCCTCCGGTCGGCTTCGCTTCGACCTCCATGCGATGTCCTCGGCTTCGCCGAGGGGCGCTGCGCGCCAGTCCCCTGATGAACACCTCCGCTCGGCCTGCCGAAGGGGCGGGTAGATCAAAAGCCAATGCGGTGGTCAACTAATTCCAGACACCTCGATAGGTGGTTTCGACGCCATTGTCCGTTCGTAAACGGTCGGTGGTAGATATCCCAGTTTCGAGTGCAGCCGTTTGTTGTTGTAAAACCCAACGATGTACTCCGTGATGTCGCGGATCGCTTCGCCATGGTTGGCGTAATCACGTCGCCAGACCCGCTCCATTTTCAAGCTCAGGAAGAAGCGCTCCATCACCGAGTTATCCCAACAGTTACCTTTACGGCTCATGCTTTGCTGCATGTCATTTCGCGCCAGCAGCGCTCTGTAGCTCGCGCTGGCGTATTGGCTGCCACGGTCTGAGTGAGCGATCAGTCCCGGTGGTGGTTGACGCTGAGCAATGGCCAACTGCATCGCGCTACACACCAGCTCCGCCGGCATGTTCGGGGCCATGGACCAGCCGACAATTTTACGGGAGTACAAGTCCAGCACCACCGCCAGGTATAACCAGCCGCTGCGGGTCCGGATGTAGGTAATGTCAGCCACCCAAGCCTTGTTCGGCGCAGCGGGGTCAAACTGACGATTCAACACATTTTCGGCAATGGGCAGGTCATGATTGCTGTCAGTCGTATGGACGAACTTGCGCTTCCAGGCCGAACGCAGACCGTTGGCACTCATCAAACGGCGGATTTTATAAAGGCCGACCACCATGCCCTTGCCACGCAAAGCATCCCGCAACGGGCGGCTGCCGTAGCAACCACCACTTTCGACAAACGAGGCTTTGAGCTGAACCGTGATCGGGCACACAGATGCCGGCTCAGCAGCGCGTTTGTTGGCCTCATAGAAACCGGATCGACTGACGTTGAGTAACCGACAGACATGCGCAACCGAGTAAGCCTTCTGTTGCAACTGCCTGACCAGCCGATAGGTCATTTCAGTTCGCGGGCAAAGAAGGCGGTAGCCTTTTTTAAGATGTCATTGTCCATCTTAAGCTGGCGGTTTTCCTGCTCCAATTGCCGGATACGTTGTTGCTCAGTCGTCAGTGGTTTGCCGATACCGGTCTCTCCCAGTAGCTCAGCATCGTACTGACGCACCCAACGTCGAACAGCCGTCTCACCTAGATTCAAATCCAGGCAGACCTGTGGAACGGTCAGGCCTTGGTCCTTGATCATCCTAACGACTTGTAGCTTGAAGCTCTCGTCAAAAACTCTGCGTTTGTCGGTCATGAAAAACTCCTCGATAGATGTATTTTCCACCTATCGGGGTGTCTGGGGAAATTAGACCACTGCACAAAGCCAAAGCCAAAGCAAGGCGGCCTACCGGCCGGCCTGTTTGTTTGCGGTGGGTGTACGCCGATGTAGGAGTGGGCTTGCGTGGGAATGCCGCCATAGACGCTCCACGTCTGTTCCGGATGTGATGCAAAGCGTCACGGGATGCATTCCCAAGCGGGAGCGGGGGGAACGATCAAATCCATGCTCTCTTGTCTCAATTTCTATAAATATTGAGACATCTTTGGGTTTGTGCTGTACTCAGAGCTCGGTTTTTGGCTTTTTTGAGACAGTGATGATCAAAAGTCCTCCCGCAAGTCCGGACAGCATTTTCGATCTGTTGGGCAAATCTCCCTACAAGGAGAAGTTGGCCGACTATCTGGCGTTGCTTAAACCGCTGGATGACCAAGGACGTTATCTGCCGTTCGACGAACTTCGCTATCGCTGGGCACCGGGCCTTGATTCAACGCTGTGCTGGGCGCTCGTCAAGAAAGCCCGCGCTGCGCAATATTCCAGCCTGCTGCCCTTAGGGGAACCCACTCAATGGGGCAAGTTCATCCTGACGCCCCTCGCGCAAAAGACTCTTTCGACGGTTGACCGCCAAGCGACCACCGCTGCTCTGGAGTACATGACCAGCAAGATCGGTGAGCGAGCACATTTCAGTTACCTGCTCAATGATTTGATCGAAGACGAGGCCATCAGCAGCAGCCAGCTTGAAGGTGCGGCGACCACCACGCTGGTGGCCAAAGATATGCTCAAGCGCAACCGGTTGCCGCGTACCCCGGACGAGCGGATGGTTATCGGCAACTACAAAATGATGATTTTTGCCTGGGACAAGCGGCATGAGCCACTGAGTGTCGAGTTGATCACGCAGCTCCATCGGGTTGGTGTCGAGGGTATCGACGACAGCCAATACTCACCGGGCGCTTTCAGGGTCAACGACGAGGTTGTCGTCCAGGACGGCGAAGGCAACACGGTCCATACGCCGCCACCAGCAGCGGGTATCCAGGCCAGGCTCCACGCGCTGTCGAACTGGATCAATCACTCCCACGATGACCCTGTGCGCACCGATTACCTTCATCCGCTGATCAAGGGTATCGCCCTGCATTTTGCCCTCGGTTATGAACACCCTTTCCGTGATGGTAATGGCCGTGTGGCACGAGCGTTGTTTTATTGGTTCATGTTCAAGAATGACTTCTCGGCATTCCGCTACATCGCCATCAGCATCTTGTTGCGCAATGCGCCGATGAAATATGGTCGATCCTATTTGCATACCGAAACGGATGACCTGGATCTGACTTATTTCATCGATTACCAGTGCTCGGTGATCGTCCGTGCGGTGACCGGGTTTACCTCGGCTTATCAGAAGAGTCTGGCGTATGCCGAGGGCTTTGATCGATGGCTGGAAGAGTCCGGGCTGTTCAAGCAATTGAGCGAAAAGCAACGGACCGTGTTTCAGGTCGCCAAAAGCGGTATGGCCAGGGAATTCACGGCAGTGAACGTGAAGGAAAATCTGGATTGCTCGTACAACACGGCTTCGGCCACGTTGAATGGATTGGTAGAACTGAAGGTTTTCGAGAAAAAGAAGCAGGGGCGCGAGTGGGTTTTCTTTCTACGCGACACCCAGGACATCAAAAAGGCCTGGGCGTAGGGGCTGGCGAAGGCTACGCCAGCCCCTACGCCGCGTAATCATCTACAACGTCCCAAACACCTTCTTCGCCAGGCTGGTGGCCGCTGCCGCCGGGTTCTGGCGGATGGTTTCTTCCTGCTTGCCAATCATTTCGAACAGGCCGTTCAGTGCCTGCTCCGTGACATAACCTTCGATATTGGCATCTTTCGCGTCGAGCACGCCGAGGGTCGCGGCCTGGCCGGCGAAGGAGTTGTATTGCTTGGCCAGGCCAACCTGATCGGTGGCTTGCTTGACGATCGGCAGGAACTTGACGCGGATTTGCTCGCGGCTGGTTTTACTCAGGTATTGAGTCGCTGAGTCCTTGCCACCGCTGAGAATGGCTTTGGCATCGTCCACGCTCATCTTCTTCACCGCATCTACCAGTAGCGCCTGGGCTTGTGGCACTGCGGCTTCAGCCGCTTTGTTCATGCTGGCTTCCAGCTCATCGACCTGGGCGCCCATGCCGAACTGCTTCATCTTCTTGGCCACCTTGCCCAGTTGCCCCGGCAACTCGATCTTCACGTCCGGGTTGCCGCTGAAGCCGCCTGGAGTGCCCAATTGTTTGACGGCGATCTGCGCGCCTTGGGTCAAGGCATCCTTGAGCCCGCCGGTGGCGTCTTGCTGTGAAAGATCGTTGAGGGACAGGGCCAGCGCATTGGCGCAAATCAACAAGCCCGCACACAGGCCGGCGAAACGAAGGGAAGGACGGAGCATGGCAGCTTCCTTAATCAATAGAGTGGGTTAACGTACCGCGTCGACGCGGATTTTCAATGGTTGCGGATCTTTGCCGTCGAGTTGTACGCCGTGATGTTCAGTGGAAATGAACATTAGTTTGCCGTCCACTTCGATGCGCGCACTGACTGAATAGCGATGGCCGGGTTTGACTTGGGCCGGGTCGTAGTTGAGGTGAAAAGGCAGTGGCACCTGGCCTTTGACCTGGCCGCGTTGTTCGTCCAGCACGATGGCAGGCGCGTCGGCGAGGGAAACATCCTGCAAGCTGACGCTCAATGTCGCGGTTGGCGGCAGGGCGATGCGTTGCAGGTAGAACACTTCGCCGTCGAGAGTGGCTTTGGCGGCTGGTTGCAGGGTCTGGCAGGCGCCGAGCAGAGTGGTGAGCGCGAGCAACGAGAGTTTTTTCATCCTGATCTCCGTATCGATGGCGCCAGCAGCAGGCTGGCGCCTGAAACAATTTAGTCGGTTTGCTGCGGGCCATCGACCTGATCGGCCGCATCTTCACTGCGATGCAGCGCCACCTGACGGATCGACAAGCGAATTTCCGCTGGCAATACCCGCTTGGCCGCGCCTTCGGCCAGTTCGCCGAGCAGTGTGTGATAGCTCAGTTTGCCGGCCTCATCACGACGCAGTACATCGAGATCGAGCAGCGTCTGAATGAAGTGCCGGAACAGGCTCTTGTCGAAGAACTCCGGCGCGTTCAGGCCATGCAGGATCGACAGGCGCTGGGCCATGACGGTGCAGAGGTCTTCCAGTTCTTCGGCGCTGATGCTGTTCTGGCCGCTGTTGAGCAGCAGCGAGATGGCCATGTAGAAGCGTTGCAGGGTTTGCGCGATGCTCCTGGACAACAAGGTCAGCAGCACAAAGTGTCGCGAACTCGGTGCCGGACGCAGGTAGACCTCTTTCTCGAAGCGCAGCAGACCTTGCTCGACGAAGGCTTCCAGCCATTGATCGATCACCGCATCCAGTTCTTCCAGCGACCAGCGGATAAACAGCTCCGATTGCAGGTAGGGATACAGCGCACGGGTGTAGCGCAGGATCTGTTCGCGGCTCATGCGCGAGTTGCTCTGGAAGAAGCTCGCCAGCAGCGCCGGCAGGGCGAAGATGTGCAGCACGTTGTTGCGGTAGTAGGTCATCAGGACGGCGTTCTGCTCGTCCAGATAAAGGATCTTGCCCAAGGCATCGCTCTGCTCGGAAAGCAGGTCCATGTCTTTCACGTGCTCGATCAGCGCGCGGCCATCACCTTCCGGCAATGTGGTGTGAGGCGAATAGGGCACGCGGCGCAACAACGCCAGGTACAGGTCGAGGACTCGCGCCATGGCGCGATCATCCAGGGCCAGACGGCTGGTGGAGAGCAAGGCCAGCGCCACCAGGTTGACCGGGTTGATCGCTGCGGCTTCGTTCAAGTGCCGAGCCACGCGCTCGCCGAGGCGGTTGGTGGTTTCGTTCAGCCATGCCGGGCGGAACTGCGGGCCGAGCTCCTGGGTTCGCCAGTCGGGTTGTTCCTGGTCGAGGAACTGGGCCAGTTTGATCGGTTCGCCAAAGTTGACGGCGACCTGGCCGAAACGCTGTTTGAGGGCGCCGATGACCTTGAAAATGTCGAAGATCGATTCTTTCTTCTTGGTCGCACCACGCAATTCGCCGAGGTAGGTTCGGCCTTCCAGCACCCGCTCGTAGCCGATGTAGACCGGGATGAAAACAATCGGCATCCGCGATGAGCGCAGAAAGCTGCGCAGGGTGATGGCGAGCATCCCGGTCTTGGGTTGCAGCATGCGTCCGGTGCGCGAGCGGCCGCCTTCGACGAAGTACTCCACCGGGAAGCCTTTGGTGAACAAAGTGTGCAGGTACTCGTTGAACACCGAGGTGTAGAGCGGGTTGCCCTTGAAGGTGCGGCGCATGAAAAACGCCCCGCCGCGACGCAACAGGCTGCCGATCACCGGCATGTTGAGGTTGATCCCGGCCGCGATGTGCGGCGGGGTCAGGCCGTTGCGAAACAGCAGGTATGACAGCAGCAGATAGTCGATATGGCTGCGATGGCAAGGCACATAGATCACTTCGTGACCCTGGGCGACGGCCTGCACTCCTTCGATGTGGTTGACCTTGATGCCGTCGTAGATCTTGTTCCAGAACCAGCTCAGCACCACTTCGAGAAAGCGGATCGCAGTGAAGGTGTAGTCCGAGGCGATTTCATTGCCGTAGCGCAGGGCCTGAGCCTTGGCTTTCTCCGGGGAGATGTTTTCGCGTTCGGCTTCTTCGAGGATCGCCTGCTTGACCAGCGGCTGATTCAGCAGGCCTTTGACCAGATTGCGCCGGTGGGAAATGTCCGGGCCGATTACTGCTGCTTTCAGGTTGCGAAAGTGCACCCGCAGAATTCGCTGGGCCATGCGCACGGTGCGCTCGTGGCCTTTGTTGTGTTCGATCAGTTCACGCAGATGAATGGGCGCCGAGAATTGCACGCGGGTCTTGCGTCCCAGAATCATGATGCTCAGCAGGCGTCGCAGACGGCCGGTGACGGCCCAGCTGTCGGCGAACAGCAGCTTCCACGGGCTCGATTCGCTGTCCGGGGATTGGCCCCAGAACACGCTGACCGGGATGATTTGCGCGTCCTCGGCGGCGTTCTGGCTCAAGGCGCTGACCAGTCGCGTCAGCGTTGGCGGCGCGCCGCGTTTGTCCTGGCGGCCAAGCCAGTCGGGTTCCGGCGTCAGGTAGAAGAAGGCGGCAGGCTCCAGCAGATTGCCCACCGACACCGGTAACACCGGGCGCGGCAGACCGGCCTTGCTGCACTCGGTGTCGAGCACGGCCAGATCGGTCAGCGACGGGTTTTGCAGGACGTAGAACACCGGACGACTGCGGTCGAGGTTGAGGGTGAAGGACGACTGGTTGATTGTCTCCGAGCGAACCCAGAGGTACAGCAGTCGGCGCAAGGTGCCAAACACAAGACGGCGGAACGGGGAGCGGGTCATACGGCTTCTGCGTGAGTTAAAAAACCGAGCAAGCGCTCGGGCGCCGGTAGTGTGCCGTATTCATCGAAAATCGGCAAAAAAGCGGGGAAGTAAACTTGTTTCGAGGGGGTTTTATGCCGGTCCAGAACAGTATCCGGATCCTGTGTTACAGACATAAAAAATCCGCAATCCTTATCGGATTGCGGATTTTTTCAGTGACCTGTATTGCGTTGGAAACTTCGGCGGTTACAGCAAGAATTTCGCGAAGTTCACGCCCGTACCGGCCGGGCGCACGTCTTCAAGGAAGGCGTCCTTGTCGGCGCTCAGCTCCAAGCTGACGGTGGGCTTGCGTTTACCCTGGTTGCGTACCACCAGGCCTTCCATCTTCTCGCGCAGGAACACCGTCGGCACTTTCAAGTGCAGCAACTGATCGGTGCTCGGGGTGTGCAGCAGCAAGTGAATCCACTCGTACTGACCGATGGCCAGGCGGCTGACGGGGATATCGAACCACCAGATGTTCTTGTTGCGATTCAATTCGGTGAAATGGCAGTTATTGACGCCCAGCACGGCGCCGCCGAGTTCCTGGTTTCTGCGGGCAATGGCCTGCGCTTTATCGAGTTTCATAACATTCCTACGGGTTGGATCTTCAGCGCCACGGCCTGAATACGTTGCGCATTCTCGGGGGTTGAGGGAGAAACATAAAGCCAAACCTGCGCGCGGCGATGAAATGGCGCCGTGAAAATAAATGAAACTCTGCGCAACGGCCCCGGATCAATCTTTACGTAATAGGGCTCATCGCCCTGTTTCTACCGGGAAAAACACCATCAGTAGCACTGTCAAACAACGAAACTGTTTCAACGCGGTCAATTAAGCTACTTTGATGTAGAAAACGGCCCCTGAGTCGCCAACGACTTCAACCTTTTTGCGGCGAAGGAGACGCTATGATTTTTCCGAACTTGAAAGGTTTACCGCTGCATCGCGTTCTGACCCGCACCGTCACCGAATTCGTCGCCGACGAGATGTCGACCTATGCCTCGGCGTTGGCCTATCAGATGCTGTTTTCATTGTTTCCCTTCATATTGTTTCTCATCGCTCTGATTGGTTTTCTGCACCTTCCCGACTTTTTCTCCTGGTTGCGCCTGCAATCGGAGCTGGTGCTGCCGCCGCAAGCCCTGGAGCAGGTGAACCCGGTAATCGACCAGCTCCAGCAATCCAATAGCGGGCTGCTTTCAGTGGGTATCGTGATTGCGCTGTGGACGGCTTCGGCCGGCGTGCGGCTGATGATGAGCGCGATGAACGCCGCTTACGACGTGGTTGAAAGGCGGCCGATCTGGCAGCGCTTCCCGCTGTCGATCATCTACACCATCGGTATCGCCGGAATGCTGTTGATCGCCGCTGCGTTTATGGTCCTGGGGCCGCAAGCGATGAACTGGCTGGCACAGCAGATTGGCATGGAGGAATTTATCGTCACCGTCTGGACCCTTGTGCGCTGGCCATTGGTCGTGGTGTTGCTGATGGTCGCCGTAGCATTGATCTATTACGTCATGCCGGACGTGAAGCAGGAGTTCCGCCTGATTACCGCAGGCTCGGTGCTGGCAGTGGTGGTGTGGATCCTCGCCTCGCTGGGTTTCGGTTATTACGTGAAAGTCTTCGCCGATTACAACGCCATGTATGGCAGTATCGGTGCGATTATCGTATTGCTGCTGTATTTCTATATTTCTGCGGCGGCATTGTTGCTCGGCGCGGAAATGAACGCGGCGATCGATCACATGTCGACCCATGACAAGCATCCTGGCGAGAAGGACTTCAACGGGGACGACGAAAAACACCACGTTTCGGGACTGGGACGGGATCACTCGCTCAAGCCGACCACTGACGAAGTCTGAACATGATCCGTGAAATCCTGAAAATGGGCGACGATCGCCTGCTGCGCATTGCCCCGCCGGTGCCGTTGGAGATGTTCGACAGCCCGGAACTCTGGCAACTGATCGATGACATGTTCCAGACCATGGAGCATGTGGGTGGCGTCGGCCTGGCCGCACCGCAGGTGGGCGTCGACCTGCAATTGGTGATCTTTGGCTTCGAGCACAGTGAACGTTATCCAGACGCGGAAGCCGTGCCACAGACCATCCTGATCAATCCGCTGATCACACCATTGAGTCCGATCCTGGAAGAGGGCTTCGAAGGTTGTCTATCGGTACCGGGATTGCGCGGTGCCGTGGAGCGTTATCAGCAGATTCGCTATGAAGGTTTCGACCCCAAGGGCGAGCCGATTGTGCGCATCGCCTCGGGTTTCCATGCCCGCGTCGTGCAACATGAATGCGATCACCTGATCGGCCGGTTGTACCCGTCGCGGATCAGCGACTTCAGCAAGTTTGGGTTTATCGATGTGATGTTTCCGGATATGGATCCTGGGGCGGACGATTGAGGCGTCTGTTCGGGCCTCTTCGCGGGCAAGTCGGCATTCAGCGCTCAGTCACACATTTTCCGAGGTCGACCGAAACAACGGTTTTATGCCCATGGCGATCAGTAGCTTAGTGCGAGTGTAGCGAGCCAGGCGATCTGTCAGGGATCGCGGCAGCTGCGGATCGATGGAAAACCCCACACCCTCGTAGAACGTCTGCAGGTCCGGCTGGCAGAACAGCCAGACCGGTCCATCGGTATGCGCAACGGCACGTTCGACCAGTTGCGTGGCAATCCTTTGGCCTCGACATGCCGGATCGACGAACAACCCGGTCAACCAATGCCCTTGGGCAACCTGTGTCAGGCACAGTCCGGCAACGATCTCCCCTTGTTTGGCTACCCACAATTGGCCCTCGCTGGCAGCGCGCATCGGCGAGTTGTGCAGGCGATAGAACTTGTTCAGCAGCGGACGCAGCGGCTCGGCAAGCGGGCTGAAATGTAGGTCTGGCATGGTTTGAGAGGACTTTCTGCAAAGAGCTATGAAGGACGATGAGGGGCAAAAAATTTTAAATCGTTGAAATGAAACTCTGCTGCGCAATAGGTGTTATACCTCATATTACATCCCGTATGAGTGGAGCGTGCATCATGGCCAAAGGCATGGATTCAAAGAAAGCTGCAAAGAAAAAACCGGCAAAAACCGCCGATGAAAAACGCGCCGACAAGAAAGCCAAAAAGGTCGGCGTGTTCGGTCACTGAGTCGTCTTTCACGGAGCCCGGCCATCGGGCTCCGCTTTCACTTCTAAGCAAGTAACCAATTGATCTGCAAGATTTCCCCGGGCTATTGCATAGAGAGGGATGAAGTCGACGTTCATCTGTCGGTATTGTGTAGCCCTTGTGGGAAGGGCCGGGCGCCGTTCGCTTGCCCGCGAATGATCTAACCAAGAAAGGGTTCCCTGCCAGGCATTGCAGCCTGATAGAGAACCCTTTTCAGTTCTTGCTTGAGACGCTTAAAGAGCAACCAGAAACCTGTCGGCAACGTGTTTGCCGGTGCGGCTGCTTACCAATCTAGCGAATAACTCACACTCACTGTGCGACCTTCAGCATTGGCATACGGCGCCCGGGCGTTGGCCTGGGCAAACAGGTTTTGGTAGTTGCGATCGGTGAGGTTATAGATCCCGCCTTCGACACGGCCGACCGGCAGTTCCACCGAGCCGAGCAGGTCCACCAGGGTGTAGCCTTCGATGTCGCGGCCGTTGTTGTCCTTGGCGGCGGCGTCATAGCTGTTCAGGCGCATGCCCTGCAGACGCAGGCTGTAGTCATCCGCGGTATAGCCGACGAACAAGGTGGTTTTGGCCGGTGAAATGCGGGTGGCCGGCAGGTCGATCCATTTACCGTCCTGCTCGGTTTCGCCTTTGGCCCAGGCGTAGGTGCCGCCCACCGACCAGTGATCGGTCGGGCGATAGGTCAGGCTGTTTTCAATGCCGCGTACCCGTTCCTTCTGGTTGATCAGACGCAGTACGCGATCAGTGGCGTCGTAGAACTGGGTCACGTCCGAAGTGTTTTCATACAGGGTGACGTCGGCTTGCCATTTGTCCCAATTGCCGCGCCAGCCCAGCTCGTAGCTGTCGACCTTGATCGCCTGGGCGTTGAGGGTCTGAATATCGAAGCGACTGTTGACGTCCCGCAGGAAGCGTTGGATGTCGGGCAGTGAGAAACCCTGGCTGTAATTGGCGAAGATGTCCTGATTTTCGCTCAGGTGATAGACCGCCCCCAGGTTGTAGAGGGTCGCATCATATTTGAGGGTGTCGCCGGGCAAGGTCGCGCGGTTTCCGGTCTGGACGATTTCACCATAGGCGATGCTGTCGGAGACTTCGCTTTCGATCCACTCGCGCCGTATGCCGCCGCGCAGGGTCCAGTCGGCGATGTCCCAGGACATTTGCCCGAACAGCGCTTTGGTGGTGGTTTCGATGTCCGGGCCCAGTTCATAGGTGGTGCCGGTCTTGGTGTAGTTCAGGCCGTTGACCCTGTATTGGTCGCCGCGCTGACGGGAGCGCTCGTGGTTGTAGTCGGCGCCCCAGACCAGATTGCCGGTAGCATTGCCGATCGACGGCAGCGGGGTGTCGATGGCCGCACGCAGGCCATACACGTCTTGCACGCTGTTGTTGTCGGAGACGCCGGCCTTGCCCCGTGACAGGTCGGGGAAGAACAACGCATCGGCACGACGCCAGTAACTTTCGACTTGCAGGCCCTGGCCGTAAAAGTCCTTGTCGGCGTAGTTGAGATTGGCCGCCTGGTTATGGGTGTAGGGCTGGTCGTCGAGCTTCAAGCCCTTGACCGCGACGGCCTCACCATTGCGCGAGGCTTTGGTGTAACCGGTGTCCTGCTGGTCCTTGTAGTCTTGCAGCGACAGGCTGAGCTTCTTGTCGGCATCCAGTTCATAACCGAACCGACCTTGCAGGTCATAGGTTTCGGTGTCCATGTTGCTGCCTTGGGACGTGTCCTGAGGAATGCGGTTGCCGTTGCCGTCGAACTGGTCGTTGCGTTGCGTCATGTCTGCCGAGACATACCAGTCCAGCGCGTCCTGGCGGCCTGTCGCACTTTGGAACGCCTCGTAGGCGAAGCCTTTGCGGTTGAGGTTGTTGCCGCTGCTCATTCCCAGTTTGCTGCTGAACGCGATGTCCTGGCCCTGGTTGCGCTTGGTGATGATGTTGATGATGCCGCCCGATGCGCCGGCACCGTAGATGCTGCTCGCGCCGGATACCACTTCGATGCGCTCGATGCTGGCAGGCGAGATGCTGTTCAGCTGGCGGAAGTTGTCACGGGTAGCGTTTTGCGACACGCCGTCGATCAATACCAGCATGTTGCGCCCGCGCAGGGTCTGACCGAAGTTGCTCATGCCGCCAGTGGACGGTGCGATGCCCGGCACCAGTTGCCCAAGGATGTCGGACACTCGACGACCGGCGCCGCTCTGTTCACGGATCTGGTGTTCGTCGATGACTTGTACCGAGCCTGGAATCGAGGCAATGCTCGCTTCGCTGCGGGTGGCCGAGACGACGGTGGCTTGCAGGTTCAGAGAGGCCGGTTGCTCGGTTTCTTCGGCCCAGGTCGGGGCACTGAAGGAGCCAATCAGCGGGATCAACAGGGATAGCTTGGTACGGGTCATGGTGCGGTCTTTTTTTAGTTTTGAGGGCGTATTGGCGGTGCAGGGCCACAGCACCATCGGAAATTTCGTCTCGAACTCCGGCGAGAAGGCGATGATCTGAGAAGCACTCAGGCCGAGTCGCTCCGGTCCTTGCGCTAGAGGGGCCAGCCGTGGAAGGCCAGGCACAGCGTGTCAAAAACGCGCAGAGAGTACCTGTTGAAAATGCGGGCGCCAATGATAAGCGTTATTATTGATGTTGTTGGGAAGGCCCTGGGACGGGCTTTTCGAACTTCAGGTGCCCGGAAACATTGGGCGGGGGAAGGGTTTGAGCAGGTCTTTCGGGTGCCCGGAATTTTTTTCATCCTGCGGGTTTACGGGTACTCAATCGGCAAATCGAACCGTTGATGGGGCAGGCAGTTGCAGCCGGGGAGGGGTTTGGTCTGTATCAGCGGATCAACTACGGGGCTTCGATCTTGTGGGTGGGCGTGTTCGCCTGGGTACTGAAACCCATGTCCCGCACCGACCACCGATTTGCACCCGACTGACAGACCCTACTCTGAATCACTTGGGCACTTCGCTAGTCGAACTAATCAAGTCTTCGACCATTGTTGATCGATTCGCCTTTCGCGTGGCCAAGCCAAGTATGGCCTTGGGCCAATCAAGCTGAAGCGCTCTGTAGTGCAGGCCATCGCGTTGAATTCGCTGCATCGATGCGGGTACCACGGCGATACCCATCCCCGCAGATACCAGGTTAACAGCGGACGATAACTGGGGCGCCTGCTGACGGATGGTCGGATTGAAACCACATTGCCGGCAAGCGGCCACGATATCGGCACTCAGACCATAACCGGACTTTCGCGAATACAGGATGAAGTTCTCCTGCCGTAAATCAACAAGCGACAGACGCTTGCGTGACGTTAAGGGGTGGCCGTCAGGCAGGACAACAATAAGTGGTTCTTCGGATAAGGGGATGAACTCAATGTCGCCACCCATAGCAAACGGAGGTCTGACAAACGCGGCATCAATTTCTCCACGGCCGAGCCTGGAAATAAGAGATTCGCTGTCGTTCTCCTCAAGGTTTACCTCCACCTTGGGGTGCTGTCGCTGGTAGCGGCTGATCAAGCCGGTGACTGTATCGTTGAACGAAGCAGATTCAGTGAATCCCAGATTCAACGAGCCGACCTCTCCTCGTGCGGCGCGCCGCGCATTTTTTTGGGCTTCCTCGGCACGCGCAAGAATATCTTGTGCTGATACCAGGAATACCCTACCTGCATCACTGAGTATGACGCCGCGTCCTACCCGGTGGAAAAGCGGCGTACCGATTTCATCCTCCAGATCACGTATCTGCTGTCCAAGCGGAGGCTGGGCAATCCCGAGTTGCTCGGCTGCTCGTGTGAAGTTCTCCGCTTGGGCCGTGACGACGAAATAACGTAGATGCCTGAGTTCCAATTAGGACTCCAAAGATACTGATTCTGTATTTTCTAAATATTAGACATTTTGTTTGTCTGGCGCCATGCTTCTTCTGCGCCAAAGATGTCGTCAGTGGTGCGGTCAGAACGTTTACGGTCCGAGATTCAGGAGAGCTTCATATGAAACCAACTCGACAATTGCGTGAAAAAGGGGCGTAGGGGCAGCATCGGTCCATGAATGCGGACTGCAGGAACTGAGTTAAATCAAGACGTAAAACCGAATCCGCGGAACATAGGAAAGCAACATGGATGTGCAACTCATTACCGTGGCCGGTTTGGTAGCTGTGACAATCGGGTTATGGGCAACACGCAGACTTCCAGAGTACTTGACGGCACTTTTGTTCTTCGCGTTCGCGATGATCCTCCATGTTGCGCCCGCTTCCTTGATCTTCTCTGGGTTTACCTCGGCCGCATTCTGGCTCGTTATCAGCGGCTATGTCATTGGAATCGCTATTCGCAAGACAGGATTGGCCGCTCGATGTGCGAGGGTACTCGCTGCCCATCTTTCCAGATCATATCCACAAATGGTCTTTGGTATTGTCGGCCTCACTTACGCGCTTGCCTTTGTTATGCCTTCCAATATGGGACGTATTGCACTTCTGATGCCGATTGTCCTGGCGCTTGCTGATCGAGTGGGGTTCAGGGAGAAACGTCCCGGGCGTATAGGTCTTTCACTGGCTGTCGGCTTTGGAACCTTCCAGCTTTCGGCATCCATTCTGCCGGCGAATGTTCCAAATCTTGTTATGGCGGGGGCGATCGATACCACGTACGGGCTGCAGCTATCCTATCTGCCTTATCTGATACTGCACGCGCCCGTACTTGGCCTTCTGAAGGGACTAGCACTCTGTGCATGCATCGTCTGGTTGTTTCCAGATAAAGCGGAAAAAAGTATAGAGGTGGAACCAACTCGCCCTTTGAGTCCGGAGGAGAAGAGGTTGGGAATACTCCTTTTGATGACTCTGGGACTCTGGCTAACCGACTCCTTCCACGGTATTTCCCCGGCATGGATCGGTCTCGTGGCAGCTTGCCTATGCCTCCTTCCCCGAATCGGCTTTGTGTCCAGTGAAGAATTTGGTCAAGAGGTAAATCATCGGACCGCGGTCTATGTCGCAGCAATCCTCGGACTCGCCGCACTTGTAGGACAAAGCGGACTCGGAACATTAATCGGCAATGAAGTACTCACCCTCGCACCGTTGGATCCGGCCTCGCCGTTGCGCAGTTATGCCTCAATCGTAGGTTTCTCCACGCTGCTCAACTTTGTGGTTACAGCGAACGGAGTACCCGCGCTATTTACTCCCTTGGCACAGTCGTTAGCCACTGCATCCGGGTTTCCATTACTTAGTGTTCTGATGATTCAGGTCATCGGCTTTTCAACACCGCTTCTGCCTTACCAAGCCTCTCCGATTGTTCTCGCTATTGAAATGGGAAGAATCCCTTTCGTGGCAGCGTTGCGATTGAGTCTAGCGCTTGCATTCATCACGTTTGTTGTATTGGCGCCCATCAATTACGGATGGTTCGTCTTTCTGGGTTGGTTACCATGATCCTGCAGCGGCAGGCACGGCCAATTCCTTGAACCGTGTCGCCGAACGTGCAGCTAAGTACTCTCGCGCACCATCAGTTCGAACCCCATGTCCTGTACCGGTTTGGCCACGGTATTGCCGGCCATCAGGGTCAACATCTGCTCGGCGGCGCGGCGGCCAATGGCTTCTCGCGGGGTGCTGATGCTACTCAAACGCGGCACCATGTGAGCCGAGGCGGGCAGGTCGTTGAAGCCCAGGACCGCCACTTGCTGCGGGATCTTGATGCCGCAGCGCATGGCTTCGAGCAGGGCGCCGTGGGCCAGGTCGTCGTTGCCGAAGAAGATCGCGTCGACCTGCGGATGGCTGGCCATCAATTGCAGGAATAACTCGCCACCCAGACCGACCGACGACGGGCGCGGGGTCAGGATTTCCAGATCGGGGTCATACAAACCGGCTTTTTGCAGCGCCCGGCGAAAACCTTCGCCACGCAACAGCGTGCGTTGGTCGAGTTGCGCGCCGATGAAGGCCAATCGCCTGCGACCGCGTGAAATCAAGTGCTCGGCCGCGGTCTCGCCGGCGCTCAGTTGCGAGAAGCCGACGCAGTTCAATCCGGCACCGGGGTCCAGGTCCATCATGTAGACGCAAGGAATGCTGCTGGCCTCGACCATCCGTCGGGCGCTTTCGGTGCGGTCGAATCCGGTCAACAACAGGCCGCAAGGCTGGTAGGCCAGGTAATTGCGCAGCAGGTTTTCTTCTTCATCGCGCGAGTAGTGATAGTTGCCGATCAGCACTTCGAAGCCTTTGGGCCGCAGTACGGTGTGAATGGCTTCGAGGGTTTCGATGAATAGCAGGTTGGACAGCGAAGGCACCAAAACCACCACAGAATGGCTCTGGGCCGAGGCCAGCGCGCGGGCGGCGGGGTTGACCACATAGTTCAGTTCGAGGGCGGCCTGCTGGACTTTTTCCACCAGTTCGGTGGCCACGCTGCTGATGCCGCGCAGGGCTCTGGAAGCGGTGATCGGACTGACACCGGCCAGGCGTGCAACTTCGTTCAGGGTAGGGCGGCCCGTGGTGCGGGTATTTTTGTCGTTTTTAGAAGAGGTCATCGGACGGCTTGCCAAACAAAATTCAAGGCACTAAGGTAGCGCTGTCTCGACGCGGCTGCAAATGCTTGAGTGTGGTTTGCCTGATCCCACCCTTCGGCGTCGAAACGGCACATGCTGCAACCCATAAAAATGACAAGAAGGCGTCGGCAGAATCTATTTTTGCACTAGTGTTTCAATTAGCAAAGATAGCGCTGTCTGCGTGCTGAGGTGTTACATGAATCAACCCATCACCGCCCTGGTCATCATGGGCGTCGCCGGCTGCGGCAAAACCTGCGTCAGCGAGGCCTTGTGCCGAATCAGCGGCGCTACCGCCATCGAAGGCGACACTTTCCACCCTGCCGCCAACATCGAAAAGATGAGCGCGGGCATTCCCTTGAACGACGACGACCGTGCCGGCTGGCTCGACAGCCTGTGCGATGAACTGCGCCGCGTCGATGCCAGTGGCCGGCGTCCGGTGCTGACCTGTTCGGCCCTCAAACACAGCTACCGGGAACGCCTTCGCCGGGCTTTGCCGGGGTTGGGTTTCGTATTCCTCGAGCTGACTCCGCAAGTCGCTGCTGAGCGAGTCGCCCATCGTCCGGGCCATTTCATGCCTTCGACCTTGATCGACAGTCAGTTTGCCACGCTCGAGTCGCCGGTCGGTGAACCGCTGACCCTGGCTCTCGACGCGTCCACGCATAGTGTTGAACGCCTCGCTGAGCTGGCCAATGCCTGGTGGCTCGAACATGGGTTGAAACTGGCGGTATGAGTTTTACTGCAAAAGATAGCGCTGTCCCATTAGCAGACGGTTTGTTTATAGCCGCTTTATAACAACAACAAACAGGAGTCACCCCATGTTTGGCATGTCCCACGAGTCCTTTCTGCTGCTTGATGCAGTGGTCACTATCATCGGGCTGATCGTATTGATCACCCGGTTCAAGTTTCATCCGTTCATTGCACTGATCATCGCTGCCGCGTTCCTCGGGCTGACCTCGGGCATGCCTGTGGACAAGATCATCAAGTCCTTCCAGGACGGCTTCGGCGGTGTTCTTGGGTTTGTCGGCATCATCCTGGCGCTGGGCACCATGCTCGGCAAAATGATGGCCGAGTCGGGCGGGGCGGATCAGATTGCCCGCACCCTGATTCAGGCGTTCGGCAAAGAGCGCGTGCAATGGGCAATGATGTTCGCGGCGTTTCTGGTCGGCATTCCATTGTTCTTCGAAATCGGCTTCGTGCTGCTGATTCCGCTGGTGTTCATCGTCGCCAAGCGTACCGGCGTGTCGCTGATCAAAATCGGTATCCCGCTGCTTGCCGGTCTGTCTGCGGTTCACGGTCTGGTTCCGCCACACCCGGGTCCGTTGCTGGCCATCGGTATATTCGGTGCGGACATTGGCAAAACCATTCTCTACGGTCTGATCGTCGCGCTGCCGACCGCCATCATTGCCGGCCCCTTGTTCGGTACGTTCATCGCCAAATACATTCCGGGTCATCCGAATCAGGAGCTGGTGGATCAACTGGCCCATGAGCCGGAAGCCTCCACGCTGCCAAGCTTCAGCATCACCCTGATCACTGTGCTGTTGCCGGTGTTCCTGATGTTGCTCAAGACTTTCGCCGATGTGGCGCTGCCTGAAGGTCACGGTGTGCGCAACTGGATGGACATGATTGGCCACCCGATCGCTGCCTTGCTGCTGGCCTTGCTGCTGTCGCTGTACACCTTCGGTTACAAGAGCGGGTTTGATTCGAAGAGGATTCTCAAACTGCTCGACTCCAGCCTTGCGCCGACCGCGGCAATCATTCTGATCATTGGTGCTGGCGGTGGCTTCAAGCAGATGCTGGTGACCAGCGGTGTGGGCGATGTGATCGGCCATATGGCGGTGAACGCGCAGATCTCGCCGATTTTGCTGGCATGGCTGGTGGCGGCGGTGATTCGTGTCGCCACCGGTTCGGCGACCGTGGCAACCATTACCGGTGCGGGCATTGTGGTGCCGGTGGTGGGGATGATTCCAGGCGTCAATCTTGAATTGCTGGTACTGGCAACGGGCGCAGGTTCGTTGGTTCTGTCTCACGTCAACGATGCGGGCTTCTGGCTGGTCAAGCAGTACTTCAACATGACCGTCGCCGAAACCTTCAAGACCTGGACCGCGATGGAAACCATCCTCTCCATCGTCGCGCTGATCTTCATCCTGCTGCTGTCGCTGGTGATCTAAAAAAGCTTAGCGGGCAAGCCCCAATGCCGGTCAAGGCACCGTAATGTGGCGAGGGAGCTTGCTCCCGCTGGGCCGCGAAGCGACCCTGAAATCAGGCACCACGTATCTTCAGATAGAACGCAGGTGTCGGTTTTACGACTGCTACGCAGCCGAGCGGGAGCAAGCTCCCTCGCCACAGGTCTTGTGTCGGACCTTAGCTTACTGGCACTCAGGCTAGCCCGGGAAAGCGGTTTAACTGGCGCTGGGTTTCTGCACCAGCCCATCCGCCCTGAACATCCCGCGAATCCCGCGCACTGCCTGGCGAATCCGGTCCTGATTCTCGATCAGTGCAAAGCGCACATGGTCGTCGCCGTATTCACCAAAACCCACTCCCGGCGACACACAAACCTTGGCCTCCGCCAGCAGCTTCTTGGCGAATTCCAGTGAGCCGAGGTGTGCGTAGGCTTCAGGAATCTTGGCCCAGACGTACATCGCGGCTTTCGGGTTTTCGACCATCCAGCCCAGTTCATGCAGGCCTTTGACCAGCACATTGCGCCGCTGGCGGTATTGTTCGGCGATGTCTTTCACGCACTGCTGATCGCCTTCCAGCGCCGCAATGGCCGCGACCTGCAGCGGGGTGAATGTGCCGTAGTCGTGGTAACTCTTGATCCGCGCCAGAGCGCTGACCAGTTCGGCATTACCGACCATGAAACCAATGCGCCAGCCCGCCATGTTGTAGCTCTTGGACAGGGTGAAAAACTCCACCGCGATGTCCTTGGCGCCCGGCACCTGCATGATCGACGGGGCTGTATAGCCGTCGAAGACGATGTCGGCGTAGGCCAGGTCGTGGACCACCAGCACATCGTATTGCTTGGCCAGGGCGATCACCCGCTCGAAGAAATCCAGCTCCACGCACTGCGCGGTGGGGTTGGACGGGAAGCCGAGAATCATCATTTTCGGTTTGGGTATCGAGCCGCGAATCGCCTGTTCCAGTTCGGCGAAGAAATCCACGCCGGGTATCAGCGGCACCGAACGCACCTGGGCGCCGGCAATCACCGCACCGTAGATGTGAATCGGATAGCTGGGGTTGGGCACCAGTACTGTGTCGCCCTGATCGAGGGTGGCGAGCATCAAGTGCGCCAGGCCTTCCTTGGAGCCGATGGTGACAATGGCTTCGCTTTCCGGGTCGATATCGACCTCGTAGCGATCCTTGTACCAATTGGAAATCGCCCGACGCAGGCGTGGGATGCCCTTGGATGTGGAGTAGCCGTGGGTGTCTTCACGCTGGGCAACAGTGACGAGTTTTTCGACGATATGCGGCGGCGTGGCGCCGTCGGGGTTGCCCATGCTGAAGTCGATGATGTCTTCGCCACGACGACGGGCGGCCATCTTCAGCTCGGCAGTGATGTTGAATACGTAAGGGGGGAGTCGATCTATGCGCGCAAAGCGGCGCGGCGAACCGTGGTCTGCCATTGTTGCCTCTGGTACGTAAGCGCCCGGAACCGTCCGAGCGACGTTGGCCACTGCGGTGGCCTGTGGCGCAAGATAAGGGCTGCGATGGCGAGTTGTCCAGCGCCTGTGATCAAATATTTCGATGGCCGTTTGCGGCAGTATTCGGCACATTTACCAACGCTGCATTTTTCTGCGATACAACCGATACGTGCTTTGGGTTGAAACGCTGCGTTTGATGCCCGCCGACTACTCACCGCTTTCGATGGAATGAACGATGGAATTTACCAGTGGCTTCCTGCTGAGCCTTTCGCTGTGCCTGGATATCGGCCCCCGGTGTCAGGATAGTTGTCGCCTCTCCGAATTTTCCTAAAAAAGCATATCGGGGGCGGAAAGAGACTGGTCGTGCCGTATTATTCACCTGAACGCAGAGCCGCATTACTCAAGATGCTGCTTCCCCCACTGAACCTGTCGATGGCCGAGGTTTCCCGGCGCGAAGGGGTCAGCGAAATGTCTTTGTCCAACTGGCGCAAGCAGCTCAGTTCTGAAGGAAGTGCAGTGTCCGAAAACAAGCAATCGACCCAGAACTGGTCAGCCGAAACCAAGTTTGCTGTCGTCCTTGAAGCGGCCGGTTTGTCCGAGATCGACCTGGGCGAGTATTGCCGCCGCAAAGGCCTTTACCCCGAGCAAATCACCGCGTGGCGACAAGCCTTCATCACCGGCCAGAAGTCAGAAAAGGCCCAGCAAAAAGACGATCGGGAGCAGTCTCGCAAAGATAAGAAACGCATCCAGGAACTTGAGCGCGAACTGCGCCGCAAAGACAAGGCGCTCGCTGAAACAGCCGCGTTGTTGGTGCTGCGAAAAAAGCTCAACGACTACTGGGGGACCGACAACGAGGACAACTGACGTCTTTGCCAGAACGGCAGTTACTCGTTGACTGGCTGAGCCAAGCGGTCGCGGCGGGAGCCAGAAAAATCAGAGCCTGCCGGGAAATCGGTCTATCGCTGCGGACCTTGCAACGGTGGACTGAAACAGACGTTATCCAGGCCGATGCCCGAACGACAGTCACACGGCCAACGCCGCGAAATGCACTGAACGAGGCTGAGCGGCAGGCCCTTGTGACGCTGTGCAACAGCCCGGAGTACGCCCACCTACCGCCGAGCCAGATCGTGCCGCGCCTGGCCGATCAAGGGCGTTATCTGGCGTCGGAGGCGACGTTTTATCGCGTCTTGCGTGCAGCGGGTCAACAGCAGTATCGAGGTCGTAGTCAGCGCCCCAGGCGGTACGCAGCACCGACGACGCATGCGGCCAAAGCGCCCAATCAGGTGTGGTCGTGGGACATCACGTATCTGCCGTCGCCGATACGCGGCCAGTATTACTACCTCTATCTGATCGAGGATATTTACAGCCGCAAGGCCGTGGGCTGGGAGGTCTACGACGCGGAAAGCGGCGAGAAAGCTGCCGCGCTGCTGCAACGCAGCGTAATCGGCGAGCAGTGTTTACACGAACCGCTGGTGCTGCACTCGGACAACGGAGCGCCGATGAAATCGGTGACGCTGTTGAGCAAGATGTACGAACTGGGCATCACGCCCTCGCGGGGACGACCGCGGGTCAGCAACGACAATCCCTACTCGGAGTCGCTGTTTAGAACGCTGAAATACTGCCCGCAATGGCCGCAGGAAGGCTTTGCCAGTCTGGACGCGGCACGAGCGTGGGTGAGGGATTTCATGCGTTGGTACAACCACGAGCACCGGCATAGCCGTATCCGGTTCGTCACACCGGCTGAGCGGCATCGAGGACTGGACCATCAGGTCTTGGCCCGGCGACATGAGCTGTACGAACGAGCCAAAGCGAATAAGCCGGAACGGTGGTCGGGTCGAACACGTAACTGGGAACCGATCGGCACCGTGCTGTTGAACCCGGATCGAGAGCAACAGGTCGAGAAAAGAGCGGCATAGTTAGACGGTTGACGCGACAACTACCTTGAAAAACGCCGTCGGCGTGGCCAATATCGCGATGATCACCCTGGCCATGCAACGCGGCTATTTCCAGGGTTTTGCCCTTGGGCTCGGGACCTGCGTGGGGGATTTGATCTACGCGCTGCTGGCACTGGCCGGCATGACCGTGCTGTTGCAATACGAGACGGTGCGCTTAGTGCTGTGGATCGGCGGTTCAGCGCTGTTGTTGTACTTCGCAGCGAAAATGATTTATTCGGCGATCTACCATCAGACGGCCTTGGCCGAGGCAGGCGAAGTCAGCGGCGGCTCCCATCGGCGGGAGTTTTTCCGCGGGATCTTTCTGGCAATGTCGTCGCCGAGCGCCATCCTCTGGTTCGCTGCGGTGGGCGGGACGCTCATTGCTCGTTCCAGTGGCGGGGGGCTGCTCAGCTCCGGGTTATTTCTGGCGGGATTCTTCTGTGCCGGTCTGCTCTGGTGTGGCGGCGTATGTCTTGCCGCTACCCAGGGCGGGAAGTTGTTGGGCGACAAACTATTGCGTTACTCATACCTGGCATCTGCAGCGATCTTCTGCTATTTCGCGGTCTACGTGATTACATCGGGCTATAATGAGTTCGTCGGCCCGGCCAGCGTCACGCCACTTCCCGGCCTCTGACTGGGCGAATCGGGTTTGGCTTCTATACTCCCAGCCGAACCTACTTTTTTGTTCCAGGAGTTGAGTCATGGATGAACAAGCACACGTCGAAAGGGCTGAACCGCGCTTCGAACACGGTCATTTCCTGCTGATCGCAGGTCTTGGCGGACGATTTACCGCGAAAACGGCTGCGCGGATCCCGCAACTCTGGGAAAAATTCATTCCGCATATCGGAAAAGTCCCGGGCCAAAAGGGCGACGTGACCTACGGCATATGTTGCAACCCGGACGGCAAGGGCGGTTTTGAATACATCGCCGGTGTTGAAATCAGCAAGCTCGATGACTTGCCTGAGCAATACCGCTGGATCGAAGTACAGCCGCAGCACTATGCAGTGTTCGAACACAAAGGCTCGTTGGCTACCTTGCCCCAGACCTTTCAATACATCTGGAATACCTGGCTGCCGCAGTCCGGTCGTGAAGCCGCGGATGCGCCGGAATTCGAGCGTTACAGCGCGGACTTCAATCCGCAAACAGGGGACGGTGTCCTGGAAATTTGGCTGCCCCTCAAGCCCGATTGAATCGGCCTTGTAGTCAATTGTGGGCAGAAAGGAGCACTGCCCGCGATCAAGGCGATCTGTAGTTCCAGACCAGTTCGACAACGCGTTCGGCAAAGACGATGTAGAACAAACACACCAGCACTTGAAGGGCTACGTGATAGCGCAACTTCGAAAGCCTTTTCAGGCCATCGCAGATATTCAACAGCATCAGGACCGCTGCCAGGATGATCAGCCCCCAACCGGCCACATGAGAAACGAACAAGCCCATAAGCAGTCGTGAGTCGCCGTATAAAGCATCGTTGCCAGCGGCGAACAGCAGGGCGCACATCAGAAAGTTTCTGAGATTGTCGAAGACATTCTTGACGACGCCTTCATCGAGTTGCGACCAGAGTTGTTTCAAGATCCGCCCCATTGAAGCTCCCCGTCCTCAGCTATTGTTAGAATCGACGACCGTCGCGCCTGTCATCTTCACCTTACAAGGTAGCCGTAGTCTCCCATGAAATTGTCAAACACTGTCATCCGCCAGGTTATGCCCGCTGATCTGGACCGCTGTTTCGCCATCGAATCGGTTGCCTACGAAGGCGACGAAGCCGCAACCCGGGAGAAAATTGCCACGCGCATCGCCACCTGGCCTCAGGGATTTATCGTGGCTGAAATCGATGGCAGGGTCGCAGGCTTCATCAACTCCGGCGCCGCCTGGCAGGTTGAAATGGCCGACGAAGCCTTCAAGGAACTGATCGGCCACGACCCGGATGGCCCGCATGTGGTGATCATGTCGGTGGTGGTGCATCCGGATTATCAGGGACAAGGTTTGGCGAAGCGCTTGATGAGCGAGTTCATCGAGCGCATGCGCGCAATGCAGAAGGCGAGCATCAATCTGATGTGCAAGGAGCGGCACGTGCCGTTTTATGAGCAGTTCGGTTTTATCTACCTCAAGGCTTCAGCCTCCGACCATGGTGGAATGGCGTGGCATGAGATGGCGTTGAGTCTGTGATGTAAACGCCAAGGGCCGCCTCAGAACGGCCCTTTTTTGTGGGTTCAATAAAGACTGCCGCGCATTCAGAACGCCAGGGCCAGCCTGCGTTCATAGCCGATCCGGCCTTTGTAGGCTTCGCCGGTATCGACCCAACCTTGCTTGAGGTACAGATTGAGCGCCGCTTCGTTGTGGGCGTCCACCGAGAGCATCAATCCATTGATTTCAGGCCAGGCCTGGCGAGCGACGTATGGCAAGGCTTGCAGGCAGGCTTTGCCATAGCCTTTGCCTTGGGCGCGGTGGTCGACTTGCAAGGCGTGCAGGGTGGCAGTGTCTTCATCGGCCCAATGGGGAAGGCACGGCGGGCGTTTGAGCAGCAGGAAGGCCACGGGCACCTCTTGCGCAAGCAGGGCAAAGCCTTTGACACCGGGGTTGGCGTTGGACCGCAGGGCGTGCAAGGCGCTGTCGATATCGCCGGAGAATTCCTTTTGTTGCGGGAGAATTTCGATGGCTTCGACTTGTTGGCGCTGAACCGGGGTCAGGCTTTCGTAGGGCACAAGCTGAGTAGTCACGAGCGGTACCGACAAATGTGAGATCCGGATTCTAACGAGTTTGCGGTGGGCAACAATATTTTTGTCGCAAGAGGTCGAACTTGTCGATTTCGGTGTGTGCCATACGACTAGGGGTGTCTTCACGATTTAACTGCCGCCTATCAGGCGGCTCGATGACCCTCTGCACCTCAATCGCAAGGAGAACCGTCATGAACACTCACACCACCGAAACTGAAATCCGCGCCCTGATCGAGTCCTGGCAGCAAGCCGTCATCGCCAAGGATATCGAGAAAATTGTCAGCTATTACGCCGACGACATCACCTCCTTCGATGCCGTGACCGCCCTGCAATTCAAAGGCAAAGTGGCCTACCGCGCGCACTGGGAGGAGTGCATGAAAGTCTGCCCCGGCCCCGGTATTTTCGAGTTTCACCAGCTGCACGTCGTGCCGGCCGCTGACAGCGCTTTTGCCCATTGGCTGGCCCATTGCGGCGGGACGGACGAGAAAGGTGAAACCAAAGCCTGCTGGATGCGGGTGACTGCCGGTTATCAACGCATCAATGGCCAATGGCGGGTGGTGCATGAGCACTGGTCGGCACCGTTCGACATGATGAGCGGTACGGTCTTGTTCGACCTGCAACCCTGATTTTTGTCGGGATTTTCGCCAAATCCCGAATCAGCAGCCATAGTTGATCAGCTTGATGATGGAGAATTTCATGAAATATCTATGCCTGGTCTACAGCGACGAGCATCAGCTGCACAGCCATCCCGACAGCCCTGAGGATGCTGAATGCCTGGCCTACGCCGAGTCGGTTCAGGGCAGTGGCCGGATGCTCGCCGCCGAGGCGCTGGAGTCGGTGCAGACCGCCACCACCGTGCGCATGCGCAACGGCAAGCTGTCGATCACCGACGGCCCGTTCGCTGAAACCAAGGAGCAGTTGGCCGGGTTCTATCTGATCGATGCCAAGGACCTCAACGAGGCCATCCAGGTCGCCGGCAACATCCCGGCGGCCCGGGTCGGCAGCGTTGAAGTGCGCCCCGTACGTGAATTGAATCCCTGATAACAATCATAAGCAGGAAGTCCCCGATGAGCGCTCAACTCAGCAAACGGCAGCCCGCCAAATTCGAGTTATCCATCAGTCGTTTGATTGATGCACCCCGCAGCAGGATTTTCCGCGCCTGGACCGAGCCGCAGTTGCTGGCGCAGTGGTGGGGGCCCCATGGCATGACCACGCCGGAATGTGAGATGGACCTGTGGGTCGGTGGCCAGTTTCGCACCCTGATGCGCGCACCGGACGGCAGCGAGTATCCGACCCAGGGCGTCTATCTGGAGATCGTCGCGCCCCAGCGGATTGTTTTCACCGATGCCTTCAAGCCGGGCTGGATTCCCTCGGAAAAACCCTTCATGACCGCTGAAGTGACCCTTGAAGAGGTGGATGGCAAAACCCTTTACACCGCGTGCGCCATGCACTGGACTGCAGAGGATCGTCAGGCTCACGAGGCGATGGGCTTTTATGATGGCTGGGGCCAAAGCCTGGACCGGTTGGTAACGCTGGTGACCGAAGGCATGCCCGACTGATGCCGGGCGAGGCGAGCGGGGCGGTCAGGGCGCTGGTCGAGACGGTTTATCGCACCGAGTCGCGGCGAATCCTTGCGACCCTGATTCGCTTGCTTGGCGATTTCGACCTCGCTGAAGAGGCTTTGCACGAAGCCTTCTTCGTCGCGGTCGAGCGCTGGCAGCGTGACGGTGTGCCGGACAATCCGCGCACCTGGCTGGTGTCGACCGGGCGCTTCAAGGCTATTGATGCATTGCGCCGGCGGGCGCGCTTCAGCGCATCCCGGGCGGCATTGGTCAGCCAGCTGGATGAGCTGGAAGAGGCTGACTGGAGCGAGGAAGACGTGGAAGACGATCGCCTGCGTTTGATCTTCACCTGCTGCCACCCGGCCTTGGCGGCGGACGCTCAGGTGCCGTTGACGCTTCGGGAAATCTGCGACCTGACCACCGAGGAAATCGCCCGGGCCTTTCTCACCGCGCCGACCACCATCGCCCAGCGCATCGTGCGCGCCAAGGCGAAGATTCGTGACGCGAAGATCCCCTATCAAGTGCCGTCCATGGCCGAGCTGCCCGAGCGTTTGGACAGCGTATTGCGGGTGATTTATCTGGTGTTCAACGAAGGCTATTCGGCTTCGATGGGCGCGCAGTTGACCCGGGAAGATCTGACCACCGAGGCCATACGCCTTGCTCGTTTGCTGATGGAGCTACTACCGGAACCGGAGGTGAAGGGGTTGCTGGCGCTGATGTTGCTGCATGAGTCGCGACGCCCGGCCCGAACTTCAGCGACGGGTGAGTTGATTGTACTGGATGAACAGGACCGCTCTCTGTGGAATGCCGAGCTGATCGCCGAAGGCTGCATGTTGGTGGAGCAGGCGCTGAGTACTCGGCGCTTCGGTCCATACTGCCTGCAAGCCGCGATTGCAGCGGTGCATGCCGAAGCGCCAACCGCCGGGGAGACCGACTGGGTGCAGATCGTCGGTCTGTATGACGTGCTGCTGCGGGCGATGCCTTCGCCGGTGATTGAACTGAACCGCGCTGCTGCCCTGGCCAAGCGTGATGGTCCGCTGGCCGGACTGGAATTGATCGAGGGTATTCTGGCGCGAGGCGAGTTGCTCGATTACCACCTGGCGCATTCGGCCAAGGCGGAGTTTTGTCGGCAGCTAGGACGTGTCGATGAGGCCAGAGAGGCTTGGCAGCGCGCCCTTGAATTGACTCGGCAGTTGCCGGAGCGGCGGTTTATCGAGCGAAAGCTTGAAGAGCTGAAACAGTTTTAGCAGACCCCCCCTGTGGCGAGGGAGCTTGCTCCCGTTCGGCTGCGAAGCAGTCGTAAAACCTGACGCTCCGTTCTACCTGATGAAACGTCGTCGCCAATTTTAGGGCCGCTGCGCGACCCAGCGGGAGCAAGCTCCCTCGCCACAATGGGTTTGCCCCATAGAGTGACTTACGCCTGCCGTCGCGTCGCTGCCAGCCGCACGACTTTCACGCAGACAAAAGAAAACCCCCGATAAACCCACATCCAGCCAGGGTCTATCGGGGGTTTCAGCCAGGCGCTTTAGCGCCTGGCGATGCTCAGCTTATTGGCAAGCTTCGCAATCCGGCTCGTCGATGGCGCAGGCTTTTGGCACTGGCGCTGGACCGGCAGGGGCTGCCAGGACCGAGTCCTCACCGTGGTTGCCGCCGCTGGAAACAGCGTTCAGCTTGCTGGTGCTGATGGTCGACTTCTCGGTGCTGGTCGCGGCCAGGGCACGGAGGTAGTAAGTGGTTTTCAGGCCACGGTACCAGGCCATGCGGTAGGTCACGTCGAGCTTCTTGCCCGAAGCGCCGGCGATGTACAGGTTCAGCGACTGAGCCTGGTCGATCCACTTCTGACGACGGCTGGCGGCGTCGACGATCCACTTGGTGTCCACTTCGAAGGCAGTCGCGTAGAGCTCTTTGAGTTCTTGCGGGATGCGTTCGATCTGCTGCACGGAACCGTCGTAGTACTTCAGGTCGTTGATCATGACCGAGTCCCACAGGCCGCGGGCTTTCAGGTCGCGAACGAGGTACGGGTTGATCACGGTGAATTCGCCCGAGAGGTTCGATTTCACATAGAGGTTCTGGTAGGTCGGTTCGATCGACTGCGATACGCCAGTGATGTTGGCGATGGTGGCGGTCGGTGCGATGGCCATGATGTTGGAGTTGCGAATACCTTTCTGCACGCGGGCACGCACCGGCGCCCAGTCCAGGGATTCGTTCAGGTCAACGTCGATGTACTTCTGGCCACGTTGCTCGATCAGGATCTGTTGCGAATCCAGCGGCAGGATGCCTTTGGACCACAGCGAACCCTGGAACGTCTCGTAGGCGCCGCGCTCGTCGGCCAGGTCGCAGGAAGCCTGGATCGCGTAGTAGCTGACCGCTTCCATCGACTTGTCGGCGAACTCGACGGCAGCGTCGGAGCCGTACGGGATGTGCTGCAGGTACAGCGCGTCCTGGAAGCCCATGATGCCCAGGCCGACCGGACGGTGCCTGAAGTTGGAGTTCTTCGCTTGTGGCACCGAGTAGTAGTTGATGTCGATCACGTTATCGAGCATCCGCACGGCGGTGTTCACGGTGCGTTCCAGCTTGGCGGTGTCGAGCTTGCCGTCGGTGATGTGGTTCGGCAGGTTGATCGAGCCCAGGTTGCAGACAGCGATCTCGTCCTTGTTGGTGTTCAAGGTGATTTCGGTGCACAGGTTCGAACTGTGAACCACGCCAACGTGCTGCTGTGGGCTACGCAGGTTGCATGGGTCTTTGAAGGTCAGCCATGGGTGGCCGGTTTCGAAGAGCATGGAGAGCATTTTGCGCCACAGGTCTTTGGCCTGGATGGTCTTGAACAGTTTGATCTTGCCCGGGTACTGGGACAGGGCTTCGTAGTACTCGTAACGCTCTTCGAAGGCCTTGCCGGTCAGGTCGTGCAGATCCGGTACTTCGGATGGCGAGAACAGGGTCCACTGGCCGTCATCGAAGACGCGCTTCATGAACAGGTCAGGGATCCAGTTGGCGGTGTTCATGTCGTGGGTACGACGACGATCATCACCGGTGTTCTTGCGCAGTTCGATGAACTCCTCAATGTCCATGTGCCAGGTTTCCAGGTAGGCGCAGACAGCGCCTTTGCGCTTGCCACCCTGGTTGACGGCTACGGCGGTGTCGTTCACCACTTTCAGGAAGGGTACGACGCCCTGGGATTTGCCGTTGGTGCCCTTGATGTAAGAGCCCAGCGCGCGAACCGGCGTCCAGTCGTTGCCCAGACCGCCAGCGAATTTCGACAGCATGGCGTTGTCGTGGATCGCGTGGTAGATGCCCGACAGGTCATCCGGCACGGTGGTCAGGTAGCAACTCGACAGCTGTGGACGCAGGGTACCGGCGTTGAACAGGGTCGGGGTCGAGGACATGTAGTCGAAGGACGACAACAGGTTGTAGAACTCGATGGCACGGTCTTCTTTGTTCTTCTCTTCGATCGCCAGGCCCATGGCCACGCGCATGAAGAAGATCTGCGGCAGTTCGAAACGCACGCCATCCTTGTGGATGAAGTAACGGTCGTACAGGGTTTGCAGGCCCAGGTAGGTGAACTGCTGATCACGCTCGTGGTTGATCGCCTTGCCGAGCTTTTCCAGGTCGAAGGTGGCCAGAACCGGGTTCAGCAATTCGAACTCGATACCCTTGGCGATGTACGAAGGCAGGGCCTTGGCGTACAGATCGACCATTTCGTGGTGAGTGGCGCTGTCGGCAACTTCGAGGAAGCTCAGGCCTTCGGCACGCAGGGTGTCCATCAGCAGGCGAGCGGTCACGAAGGAGTAGTTCGGCTCACGCTCGACCAGCGTACGGGCGGTCATCACCAGAGCGGTGTTGACGTCTTTGAGCGCCACGCCGTCGTAGAGGTTTTTCAGGGTTTCGCGCTGGATCAGATCACCGTCGACTTCTTCCAGACCTTCGCAGGCCTCGGTCACGATGGTGTTCAGACGACCCATGTCGAGCGGTGCAAGGCTGCCATCGGCGAGGGCAATGCGGATCGATGGGTGAGCTTGTACCGGCTCGTCGATGGTGCGAACGGCACGCTCTTTGGAACGGGCGTCACGGTATATTACGTAGTCACGAGCGACTTTCTGCTCGCCGGCACGCATCAGGGCCAGTTCGACCTGGTCCTGGATTTCTTCGATATGGATAGTGCCGCCCGATGGCATGCGACGCTTGAAGGTCGCGGTGACTTGTTCGGTCAGACGGGCAACGGTGTCGTGGATTCGCGACGAGGCAGCAGCGGTGCCGCCTTCAACTGCGAGGAACGCTTTGGTGATGGCGACGGTGATTTTGTCATCGGTGTAAGGAACGACAGTGCCGTTACGCTTGATCACGCGCAGTTGGCCCGGCGCGGTGGCGGACAGATCCAGATTCGAATCAGCGGCCTGCGGCGCGGTGCCCTGCGGGTTCTCGCGAGTTGTGTCGGTTTGCATGGGTGTCTCCACGTTCTCTATGTTTGTTTGGGCACCATCATGGCGCCCACCGTTCCGTCCTGAAGCACTACAACCGGCAGCGCCGGGCATAACCACTTCGGGACAGTAGGAAGGAGCTCTTTCGGGCGTCGCTTCCATGCCGAAGTCTTTGGTTCCCAGCCGCTGGGCTGAAAACCGAATTCTTGACGGGGTGACAGTATTTCGTACTGCAACACCCGTACCGTTTTCACTGCCAGAGGCTGGAAAACAGCTGCCATCCGCAGGCGCGGTTTGGGCTTCTGAAAAAGTGATTGGTTCAACCAAACAGAAGCAAGAAAAGGGCTTGAGTTTCTTGTCTGATGTGTGTTTGGTTTTTGGCTTGAAACCCTACATGTAGGGTTTTTTTGTCGTCGGGCTACAAGATAATGCGTTTTGGGGGGTGATTGCAACGTGCTGCCTGTGGATAAAGCTGTGCGTAAATTGTGTATGAAACCGCCAAACCTCGTGTGGGCCGCGACCGCACTGGAATAGACCGTTTGTCACTGTTTTTTGCCGCCGGAAACAGCCTTGGGCGGATTTTTGCGGGCGCGAACCCTATCACAAAAATCGACGGTTACCGAACGCATTTGCCTGCTTGTATTCTCAAGGGGAGGCGTTGCTACAATCGCCTCTTCTATACACTGCTTATCCACCCCGATCATTACAAAAAGAGGCGTGGATCCTTCCTGAATTGTGGTTTTGGCAAGAAGAGGTCACCCCGTGGAACAAGAAGCCTGGCAGGTATTGATTGTCGAGGATGACCAGCGTCTGGCTGAGTTGACCCGCGAGTACCTAGAGAGCAACGGACTGCGGGTCGCTATCGAGGGTAACGGTGCCTTGGCGGCGGCGCGGATCATTGCCGAACAACCGGACCTGGTGATCCTCGATCTGATGCTTCCCGGCGAAGACGGCTTGAGCATCTGTCGCAAGGTACGAGATCGTTATGACGGACCGATCCTGATGCTGACCGCGCGTACCGACGACATGGATCAGATCCTGGGCCTGGACATGGGCGCCGATGATTACGTCTGCAAACCGGTGCGCCCACGCTTGTTGCTGGCACGGGTCCAGGCTTTGCTGCGGCGCAGTGAACCGCCGCAAGCGGTGGTTCCTGAAAGGCGGCTGCAGTTCGGCCCGCTGGTAGTGGACAACGCATTACGCGAGGCCTGGCTGCATGAGAACGGCATCGAACTGACCAGTGCCGAGTTCGATCTGCTGTGGTTGCTGGTGGCCAATGCCGGGCGGATTCTTTCCCGCGAAGAGATTTTCACCGCACTGCGCGGCATCGGTTATGACGGTCAGGACCGCTCCATTGATGTGCGGATCTCACGCATCCGGCCGAAGATCGGCGATGACCCGATCCATCCGCGGCTGATCAAGACCATTCGCAGCAAAGGCTACCTGTTCGTTCCCGAAGCTTGCGTAGACGTGCCGCTGTGAACTCGATTTTCCTGCGTATCTATGGCGGCATGTGCGCAGCGCTGATTCTGGTTGCGGTGCTTGGGGTGCTGGCGTTACACCTGCTCAATCAGGTGCGCAGCGAGCAATACCGCGAGCGCCTGGCCCAGGGTACGTTTTCGTTGATGGCCGGCAACCTGCAACCGATGAGCGAGATCGAGCGGCGTCGGGCACTGGTGGTGTGGGAGCGTTTGCTGGGGATTCCCCTGGCCGTGCAAACCTTCACTCAGACCCATCTTGATCTGACCCAGCGCAATCGTGTGCAGCGCGGTCAGGCGCTGGTCGAGCAGACCGGCCCGCACGCCGCGAAGGTCTACCGTTTGGTCAGCGATAAAGAACAGCTTGTGCTCACGGGTGAAGTGCAACAAATCAGCGAGCAACTGGCGCGGGCAACTATTTACCTGTTGGCCGATGAGCTGGTGCGTTACCCGGTGGCGGAACAACCGCAACGCCTGGCAGCACTGAAGAAAGACAACGGCTTTGGCTTCGAGCTGCAACTGGTCACCCTCGATCAGGCGGACATGGACGAGGATCAGCGTCGGCGGGTCTCCGAGGGCGATACGGTGATGGCGCTGGGCAAGGGTGGCGATTCGATCCGGGTGTTTGCCGGGATGGTCGGTACGCCTTGGGTGCTGGAAATCGGTCCGCTGTATCAGATGAATCCTTATCCGCCTGAGTGGCTGGTATTGATTGCGGCGCTTGGCTTGAGCCTGATCGGGTTGATTGTGTATTTGCTGGTGCGGCAACTGGAGCGGCGTTTGAGCGGGCTGGAGTCGGCCGCGACACGAATCGCCAAGGGCAGTCTGGAAACCCGGGTGCCGGCCCGCGGCGCCGACTCGATCGGGCGTCTGGCGGCCGCATTCAATGGCATGGCCGAGCACTTGCAGCGCTTGCTGGCGATTCAGCGTGAACTGGTGCGGGCGGTGTCCCATGAGTTGCGCACACCGGTGGCGCGTTTGCGTTTTGGCCTGGAGATGATCGGTGCTGCCAGCACCCCGCAAGCGCGGGATAAGTACATGGTGGGCATGGACAACGATATTCAGGACCTCGACCGACTGGTGGACGAAATGCTCACCTACGCCCGCCTGGAGCAGGGCTCGCCAGCACTGAACTTCCAGCGGGTCGATCTGGACGCTTTGGTCAATCAGGTGATCAGCGAGTTGGCGCCGTTACGCCCCGACGTCAAGGTTCAGCGCGGTTTGTGTCTGTCCGCTGCCGACTGTGATGACGCCTGGGTCGAGGCCGAGCCGCGCTATCTGCACCGGGCGCTGCAGAATCTGCTGAGCAACGCCATGCGTCATGCCGAGTCGCAGGTCTGCATCAGCTATCAGGTCGGCCAGCAGCGCTGTCGGGTGGATGTCGAGGACGACGGCCCCGGAGTTCCGGAAAACGCCTGGGAGCGGATCTTTACGCCGTTCCTGCGCCTGGACGACAGCCGGACCCGCGCCTCTGGTGGGCATGGCCTGGGGTTGTCGATTGTGCGGCGGATCATTCACTGGCATGACGGCCGGGCGTTGATCAGCAAGAGCAAGAATCTGGGCGGGGCGTGTTTCAGCCTGAGCTGGCCGCGGCATCAGGAGAAGAATTGAGTTTGGTCCTGGGCTTCTCTATTGACGGTTAGATCGCTTTCGCGGGCAAGCCCGCTCCCACGGATTCGCGTAATTCCTGTGGGAGCGTGGCTTGCCCGCGAAGACGGCTGAACAGGCGCAAAAAATCTCTCAGGCCTCAATGCTGACCAGACTCAACAACTGCCCATCCCCCACACAAAATTGCGCATCAAGCTCACTGCCGTTGCGCCATTCACTGGAGAGGTCGGTCAGCAGGCGCAGGCGGGCATGTCCGCTTTCGCTCCATTCAAGCAGTTCGGCATGTTCGAAATAGAAGCGTTGCCGGACGATCGGATAGAGCGCCTTGAACAGGCTTTCTTTCACGGAGAAGGTCAGGGTCACCAACAGGCCGATCTGTTCCTGGGGGCCAGCGGCCATGCGTTGCAACTCGGCCGGGGTGAGGATTTCACTGGCCAGTCGCTGGGCACGCTCGGTATGGAGCAGGTTTTCCAGGTCCATCCCCAGACCACGCCAATGCGCTTTACGCGCAACAATCGCTGCGGCCCGGCCAGTGCTGTGGGTGATCGAACCGCAGATATGCGTCGGCCACACCGGCGCGCGATCCTCACCAATGGCCGGGATGCAATCGAGCCCCTCAAGCTGCTGCAAGGCGGCCCGGGCGCAGAGGCGTCCGGCGAGATACTCGGCCTGACGCTTGGCCACCGAACGCTGAATGCTCGCCGGTGGCTCGATAGCGCAGCGCTGGAAATCATCGGACGCCAGCTGTGACGGATCGAAGTGAGTACCCAGCAGCACCGTATCCGGCAGAGCGACTGGCAATGGCCAGTGGGCATCGAGTGGGGTGCAGCAGGCGGGAAGGGCAGAGTGCGGATTCATGCCGGGCATTTTGCCGGGTTGCGGCAAAGCTGGGTAGTGGCTTGAGGCGATCCCTGTGGCGAGGGAGCTTGCTCCCGCTCGGCTGCGCAGCAGTCGTAAACCCTGCGAGCTCGGTATACCTGACGAAACGTGGTTGCAGGTTTTGGGGCTGCTTCGCAACCCAGCGGGAGCAAGCTCCCTCGCTACAGGTGCGGTGTCGCTCTTGTGGGAGCGGGCTTGCCCGCGAAGGCCGTTATGCGGTCTTGCCGATCAGCCAAAAATCTTCTTGAAGAACGCCTGCATATCCGCCCACGAACGTTCGTCAGCCGCCTTGTTGTAGCCCATGTCCGGCGCGCCATGTTCACCATGGCTCAGGCGATCGGCATCCGGGTTGCTGAATCCATGCTTGGCGCCTTCAAGGCTGACGAATTCGTAGTCGGCTCCGGCCTTGTCCATTTCGGCCTTGAAGGCACCGACGTTCTGCGCCGTGACCAGGCTGTCCAGGGCGCCGTGTTCCACCAGCATTTTGGCCTTGACGCTACCAGGGGTAGCCGGGATGGTGGTTCCTAGCGGACCGTGGAAACTCACCACGCCGGCCAGTGGCACACCCTGGCGTGCGGCATCCAATACGACTTTTCCACCGAAGCAGTAACCGATGGCGGCGAGCTTGTTCGGGTTGGTCTGTGGCTGTTTTTTCAATAGCTCAAGCCCGGCATTGAAGCGGGCGCTGGCGGCGGCACTGTCTTTCGTTGCCGCCTGCATAAAAGCCATCGCGTCTTTCGCGTGCTCGGTGTTCTTGCCTTCGCCGTACATGTCGATGGCCAGCGCGCTGTAACCCAGCGAGGCCAGATCACGGGCGCGGCGCTTGGCATAGTCGTTGAGTCCCCACCATTCATGAACCACGACGATACCGGGGCGAGCGCCCTGGATGCCGTCGTCATAGGCGTAATACCCGATGAGTTTGCTGCCATCCGGACTCTGATAGGGGATTTCCTGGGTCTTGATTGCCGCCTGGCTCAGCCCGCTCAAGGCCAGTAATACCAAAGCAAGGAATACACGCATGGTCGGCTCTCCTTTAAAGGACGTCCAGATAGCCTAGTCGATTCTATTCAGCTCAGGTTCAGAGAGTGTTCAGGGGGAGTTCAGGGGCAGGTGGTTAATCTGACCCCGTACCCAAACAGCGCAAAGCGCATGAGGAAATCAACCATGACGACTTTCAAAAAACTGATTCTGGCCTTCACTGTTCTCGGCGCCAGCGCCATGGTCCAGGCCGCTGATAGCAACTTTGCCAGCCTGACCCTGGGCCAGACCAGCGACAAGGTGAAAAAATCCAGCCAGCTCAACAGCAACCTGGACCGTCCCAATTCCGACGGAGTGATTGGCAAAGACACCACTTGGGGGCTGCGCCTCGGCCAGCAGAGTGACCAGGCCCGTTACTATGGCACTTACGACAACGTTTCCGGCTCCCACAACGGCATCAAACTGCGCCAGGAAAACCTCTTGGGCAGTTACGATATGTTCTTGCCGGTGACCAGCAGCACCAAGCTGTTCGGCGGTGGCACGGCCGGTCTGACCAAATTGACTCAGGAATCCCCAGGTTATAGCCGTGACAGCGACATCGGTTATGCGGTGGGCGTGCAGACCGGTGTGTTGCAGCAAGTTACGCAGAACACTTCGGTTGAACTGGGTTACCGTTATCTGCGCAGCAATGCCGGCACCGAGATGAGTGACCGCGGTGGCAGCAAACAGGGTTCGCTGAGCCTGACCAGCAGCGCACAAACCTATCTGTCCGCCAACTACGCTTTCTGAGGTCTGCTGGTTTTGACCGGCGCCGGATCTACCTAAAGGAGATCCGGTGTCGCCGTGTAAGCGATCAGGGCGCGAGAGGCGCCCCTGGAGAGTCGATTTTGCCTGGGAGAGCTGTATGAAACTGCTGGTCGTCGAAGATGAGGCGCTTCTGCGCCATCACTTGCAAACCCGGCTCACGGACAGCGGTCATGTGGTCGAGGCCGTGGCCAATGCCGAAGAGGCGTTGTACCAGTCCGGGCAGTTCAATCATGATCTGGCGGTGATCGACCTCGGCCTGCCGGGCATGGGCGGCCTCGATCTGATTCGCCAGCTGCGCTCGCAAGGCAAGACGTTTCCGATTCTGATCCTCACCGCCCGTGGTAACTGGCAGGACAAAGTCGAAGGGCTGGCTGCCGGTGCCGATGACTATGTGGTCAAACCCTTCCAGTTCGAAGAGCTGGATGCACGGTTGAATGCCTTGTTGCGTCGTTCCAGCGGGTTTACCCAGTCGACCATCATCGCCGGGCCCTTGCTGCTTGATCTGAATCGCAAGCAGGCATCCCTCGATGAACAGCCGCTGGCCTTGACCGCCTATGAGTATCGGATCCTCGAGTACCTGATGCGCCATCACCAACAGGTGGTGGCCAAGGACCGTTTGATGGAGCAACTCTATCCGGATGACGACGAGCGTGATCCAAATGTGATCGAGGTCCTGGTCGGGCGCTTGCGACGTAAACTGGAAGGGCCGGCCGGGTTCAAGCCGATCGACACCGTGCGCGGCATGGGTTACTTGTTCAACGAGCACTGCCGGTGATTCGTTCGTTACGTTTGCGCTTGATGCTGGCTGCGACGACTCTGGCCGTGCTGTTCATGCTGGCACTGTTGCCGGCGATGCAGGGGGCGTTCAGTCTGGCGTTGCAGGATTCCATCGAGCAGCGCCTGGCCTCGGATGTGACCACGCTGATTTCTGCGGCACGGGTCGAGAACAACCGCTTGTTGATGCCGACGCAGTTGCCGGATGAGCGCTTCAACCTCACCGACAGCCGTTTGCTCGGTTACATCTACGACCGCGAAGGGCATCTGGTGTGGCGCTCGAAGGCGACCCGGGAAGAAAACATCGACTACATGCCGCGTTACGACGGGCGGGGCAATGAGTTCTCACGGTTTAGCGAGGCTAATGGCCAGGAATTCTTCGTCTATGACGTCGAGGTCAAGTTGCTCGGCGGCCAAAGCGCGGCGTTCAGTATTGTCGCCCTGCAACCGGTGCGTGAGTATCAGCGAACCCTGGAAGGACTGCGGGAAAACCTCTATCTGGGTTTCGGTGCCGCGCTATTGGTGTTGCTGGCGTTACTCTGGATTGGTCTGACCTGGGGCTTGCAGGCGTTGCGGCGCTTGAGCCAGGAACTGGACCAGATCGAAGGCGGCACCCGCGAAAGCCTCAGCGAAGAACACCCCCGTGAACTGCTGCGATTGACCGGTTCGTTGAACCGCTTGCTGCACGGCGAACGCGAGCAGCGCAGTCGTTATCGTGATTCTCTGGATGATCTGGCCCACAGCTTGAAAACCCCGTTGACGGTCTTGCAAGGGGTGAGCGAGGACATGGCTCAGCGGCCGCAGGACCGGGAACAGGCCTGGGTGCTGCAAACCCAGATCGAACGCATGAGTCAGCAGATCGGCTATCAATTGCAGCGCGCCAGCCTGCGTAAAAGTGGTCTGGTTCGCCATCAGGTCCGGCTGCAGCCGGTGCTGCAAAGTCTGTGCGAGACGCTGGACAAGGTCTATCGCGATAAACAGGTGCGGGTGTCTTTTGATCTGCCAGAGCACTGTTATGTGCCCATCGAACAGGGTGCCTTGCTTGAGATGATGGGTAATCTGCTGGAAAACGCCTATCGCCTGTGTTTGAGCGAAGTGTGCATCAGTGTGCGGGAAACCTTGAGTGGTATCGAGTTGTGTGTGGAAGATGACGGCCCCGGCGTACCGCCGGATCAGCGTGCGCGGATTCTGCAGCGTGGTGAACGCCTGGATCGCCAGCATCCGGGGCAGGGCATCGGACTGGCGGTGGTCAAGGACATCATCGAAAGCTACGGCGCTCAGTTGACGCTGGATGATTCGACGCTAGGCGGGGCGGCATTCAGGATTCACTTTCTGGTGGCTTGAGTTTCCGCTCTATTCGAGTCGCTGGAAGTTTATGTTGGTTTCGCTGGCCCTATCGCGAGCAAGCTCGCTCCCACACTTGACCGAGTCAGCCGCAGAGTTTTCGGCCGACTTCGATCTACTGTGGGAGCGAGCCTGCTCGCGATGAGGCCAGCCAAAGCACCCAAAAAATCAAACCTGTGTATTCAATTCTCTTGCGCACGATAGGCCCCTGGCGTCAGCCCTGTCCATTTCTTGAAGGCCCGGTGAAACGCCGAAGGCTCGGAAAAACCGAGCTGTTCGGCAATCTGTTGCAACGACAGGTCGGCACGCCCCAAATGGTAAATCGCGATGTCCCTGCGCAACTGATCCTTCAATTCCTGAAAGCTCGTTCCCTCTTCACGCAAATGCCGACGCAATGTTTGCGGGCTGATATGCAGATGTGCAGCCACGGCTTCAAGATCAGGCCAGCGTGAGCTGTCACGGCTGAGCAGACGCCGTAACTGGCAGCTCGTGCTGTCGCCGTCATCCGGTCGCGACAGCAGATCGGCTGGCGAGCGCTCGAGAAAGTGCTTGAGGGTTCGCTCGTCCTGCAGCAGCGGCATGCTCAGGTAGCGACTGTGGAACAACAGGCTGCTGTTCTCGGTCGAGAATAGGTGAGGACAGGGGAACAGCAGATCGTATTCGGCCGCATGCGCAGGTTTGGCGTAGCTGAAGGTGGCTTGCTCCAGGCGAATGCGCTGGCCAATCAGCCAACTGCCCAGTCGATGCCAGATCACCAGCAGGCATTCGCTGAGAAAGTGATCCGGGTCCCAAAGCTGCGAATCGTCCAGGCTCAGGCGGGCCATTTCACCCTCGCGGGTCAGGCTCAGACGTGGAGCGTCGGGGAACAGGCTGTAAAACAATAAGCCGCGACTGAGGGCTTTCTCCAGGTTGCGGCAGTGAATCAAGGCGTGGCACATCATGGCAAAGGTGCCGCGTTTGCTGGGGCCATGGCCAAACCCCAGGTATTCGTCATCCAGTGCCTGCCAGAGCAATTGCAACAGGCCAGTGAATTGCTCGGGTGTGAGGCGCGCCCTGGGTTCGTCCAGCAACTCTGCGCTGATGCCTAGCTGTTGCAGCAGGCCCGAATAGTCGAAGCCTTGCCTGCGTGCTCCACCGAGGGCAGCACGGGCGAAATGACTGGCAATGGTACGTTCGCGCATGAAGGTAGATCCGTCCACTAAGGAGCGGATGTTAGCCATGCGCCCGGCAAATGGACAAGGCGGATATCCGCCAAATTGTAGGGCGATGGTCTTTCGATGGGCGGATATCCGCCATCTCGATCGAGCGAAATGTTCCGGCAAGTGACTACTGAGCCCCTCTATCTAAGGGCTTTCAGGCGATTCAGGCAAGGTGGCACGGGCTTTGCGATAGAGGAGATAGAACTGCCAGCGTGCAGCTCGCCAAAAAACAAATCCCTCCGGTGCAGGAGGGTTCGCACTGTAGGTGTCGTGGGCGTCAGATGAATGATTGCCGGGCGACACTCATGAGGAACTCTGCAATGACGACTCGTCAGCCACTGTACAAATCCCTGTATTTCCAGGTGATCGTTGCCATCGCTATCGGCATTCTGCTCGGCCACTTCTACCCTCAGACCGGCGTGGCGCTCAAGCCGCTGGGTGACGGGTTCATCAAACTGATCAAAATGGTCATCGCACCGATCATCTTCTGCACAGTCGTCAGCGGTATCGCCGGCATGCAGAACATGAAGTCGGTCGGCAAAACCGGTGGCTATGCGCTGCTGTACTTCGAAATCGTCTCCACCATTGCCTTGCTGATCGGCCTGGTCGTGGTCAACGTCGTGCAACCGGGCGCCGGCATGCACATCGACGTGTCGACCCTGGATACCAGCAAAATCGCTGGCTTCATCTCGGCCGGTAAAGACCAGAGCATCATCGCCTTTATCCTCAACGTGATCCCGAACACCATCGTCGGCGCCTTCGCCAACGGCGATATCCTGCAAGTGCTGATGTTCTCGGTGATCTTCGGTTTCGCCCTGCATCGTCTGGGTGCCTATGGCAAGCCGGTGCTGGACTTCATCGATCGTTTCGCCCACGTGATGTTCAACATCATCAACATGATCATGAAGCTCGCTCCAGTCGGTGCGTTCGGTGCGATGGCCTTCACCATCGGTGCCTACGGTGTCGGTTCGCTGGTTCAACTCGGTCAGTTGATGATCTGCTTCTACATCACCTGCATCCTGTTCGTGGTCGTCGTACTGGGCGCCATCTGCCGTGCACACGGTTTCAGCGTAATCAAATTGATCCGCTACATCCGTGAAGAACTGCTGATCGTACTGGGCACTTCCTCGTCGGAATCGGCTCTGCCACGCATGCTGATCAAAATGGAACGCCTGGGTGCGCAGAAATCGGTAGTGGGTCTGGTGATCCCGACCGGTTACTCCTTCAACCTCGACGGTACTTCGATCTACCTGACCATGGCCGCCGTGTTCATCGCTCAGGCGACTGACACCCCAATGGACCTCACTGCCCAGATCACCTTGCTGCTGGTGCTGCTGTTGTCCTCCAAGGGTGCCGCCGGTGTGACCGGTAGTGGCTTCATCGTGTTGGCTGCCACCCTGTCCGCCGTTGGCTCCCTGCCGGTTGCCGGTCTGGCGCTGATCCTCGGCATCGACCGCTTCATGTCTGAAGCCCGTGCTTTGACCAACCTGGTGGGTAACGCGGTTGCGACCCTGGTTGTGGCCAAGTGGGTCAAGGAACTGGACGAAGACAAGCTGCAGGTCGAGCTGGCTTCCGGTGGTCGTGGTATTTCCGACACCCGTGAAGAAGACGATCTGGGCGTAGCTGAAGGTCCGGCTCCAGCGTCCGTCAAGTAAGACTGTGCTGTCATGAAAAACCCGCTTCGGCGGGTTTTTTCATGCTCGGGATTTGAGCGCAACGGTCAGTCCGGCTGATGCTTGCGGTGATTGCCGAGGGCTTGTCAGCTGCCTACTCTGGAGGCAATCGGTCTGGATTATGGAGCGCTCATGCAAGGTCCTCTGGCATCACTCAAAGTACTGGATTTCTCCACCTTGCTGCCGGGGCCGTTTGCCTCGTTGTTGCTGGCGGACATGGGCGCGGAGGTCTTGCGTATCGAGTCGCCGACCCGCATGGACTTGCTGCGGGTGTTGCCGCCCCATGATCAGGGCGTATCCGCCAGCCACGCTTACCTCAACCGCAACAAACGCAGCCTGGCGCTGGACCTCAAACAGCCGGCCGCGCTGGAGGTGGTCAAGCAGCTGGTGCAGGACTACGACATTGTTCTGGAGCAGTTTCGTCCCGGGGTCATGGAGCGTCTGGGGTTGGGCTACGAGGCCTTGAAGGCGATCAACCCTAAGCTGATTTACGTTTCGATCACCGGCTATGGTCAAACCGGACCGTACAAGGATCGCGCCGGCCATGACATCAACTACCTGGCCCTGGCCGGGCTGGCCAGCTATACCGGGCGCCAGGACAGCGGACCGTTGCCGCTGGGGATTCAAGCAGCGGACATTGCCGGCGGGTCGCTGCACGGGGTGATTGGCCTGCTGGCGGCAGTGATAGCCCGCCAGCACAGCGGGCAAGGTCAACACCTGGACGTGAGTATGACCGACTGCGCCTTCAGTCTTAATGCCATGGCCGGTGCCGGCTATCTGGCCTGTGGTGTCGAGCCCGATCGGGAAAACCAGATGCTCAACGGCGGCAGCTTCTACGACTATTACCGCACTCGTGACGGTCGCTGGTTGTCGGTGGGCAGCCTTGAACCGGTGTTTATGCAACAGCTCTGCACGACCTTGGGCCGCCCGGAACTGGCAGCACATGGTTTGTCGCCCGAGCCTGAACAGCAGCGTGCGCTCAAACTGGAGCTGCAGATCGAGTTCGAGAAGCATGATTTTGCCTGGCTGTGCGAGCTGTTCGCCAACGTCGATGCCTGCGTCGAACCGGTGCTCGGTCTGGCCGAAGCCGTCAGGCATCCGCAGTTGAAAGCGCGGGAGCTGGTCAGCCAGGTGCCTCGGGACGACGGCAGTACCCAGCCGCAGATGGCCTGCCCGCTGAAGTTTTCCGGCGGATTGCCTGAACCTCGGCATATCGGCGCGGCGCTGGGGGCGCATACCGATGAGGTGTTGAAGGAGTTGGGGTACAGCGTGCAGCGGATTGAAGAGCTGCGTGGTGCCAAGGTCATTGGTTAGCGCCCACAAGATCTTTCGCGAGCAAGTCGGATCGCCGCACCGCCGCTCCCACAGTTGATCGCGTACCCCCCCTGTGGGAGCGGGCTTGCCCGCGAAGGCGTCCGTGTGGCCACCAAGAATCTCGACCAGAAATCGAAACCCTCACTCCACCCGCATTTCCCCACTGAACACCAGCGTATGCCGACACCGCCGGCACAAATAACGTCGTCCCTGCTTGACCAGGCTATGGCGCTGGGCCGAGAACGGGAAATCGCTGTCAGCGCAAGGACAGCGGTAGATATAACGGGTCACGTTGCGGCGTTTGATTGCATAGGTGTGGCAGCGGTTTGGCGGCAGTTCGTACACGCCACGCATGATCAATTGCCACTCTTCACCATGGGGTTGAATACGTTCGCCGAACAATTGGTGGGCGATCAGGTGCGCGACTTCGTGGGGTACGGTCTGCTTGAGGAAGTCTTCGCTGTTTTCCCGGTACAACTGCGGATTGAAGCGCAGCAGGTTTTCGTGCAAATGCGCGACGCCAGCTTTCTGGCCACGCAACTTGAAGCTGACTACGGGGCGTTTGAAAGGTCGCTTGAAAAAGGATTCGGCTTGTTGGAAACAGTCTTCGACGCGGGTATTGAGTTGCTCGGGCATGCTGTACGGATCTCCAGAGATGCGAGTATGCCGCAAACCTCGCGCAATCCGAATCGGTCAGGCGCTCAATGGTCATTGCGCTCATTAGAAGGCCGCCTTGCGGCGGCCTGTGTTGGCAGATTTTTGTTTGTTATAGACGGCGTCAGTTGGTATAGACAGGGCCGACGCCCAGGCCCCAGACGATCACGGTGAAGGCCATGATCGCAACCAGCACGACCAGCCCTACGGCCAGCACCGAGCTTGAGAACAGAAAACCCTCATCCGATGGAATGTTCATGAAGGTCGGCAAGCCCACATACAGCAGGTATACCGTGTAACAGATGGCGGCAGTACCGACGATCATTCCCAGCCACATGTGTGGATACAGTGCCGCAAGACCTCCAATAAATAGTGGTGTAGCGGTGTAGGTGGCGAACGCGACACAGCGGGCCAGACTTGGGGTGGCGTCATAGGTACGCGCCATCCAGTGAACGAAGGCGCCCATCACGGCCACGCCGCCGAGCATGGCCAGGTAGGACATGATCGTCATCCACAGTGCGCTTTCTTGAGTCAGCATGACCGGAGCGCGGCTGCCGATGACCCAGCCGACCTGAGTGGTACCGATAAAAGCTGAAACCGCTGGAATCGCCGCGAGAATCAGCGTGTGAGTGAGATACATGTGGCTGATGCTTTCCTCTGCGTCGCCACGGATTTCTCGCCATTCTTGATCGGGGTGGGTGAAGAGCCCCACGACGTGGTGGATCATAGTCAGTCACTCCTTTCGTTATTGCCATCGCCCCCCAGCGGAGCGCCTACGGGCCAAGCGGCCTTAATAAGTAAAGGTCTATAAGTGTGCGACCTTATGTCGCAGTATAGAAAGTAGTTGCCTGCAACGGTACGGCCCTTTAGAGCAAATCGCGCTGTAAAAGCGGCTGGTAATCGCGTCATCGTCTGTATGCATAACCCCAGTGGCGAGGGAGCTTGCTCCCGCTGGAGCGCGAAGCGGTCCTAAAACCAGGCAACCGGTTCTTTCAGTTAGAACCCAGTGACCGATTTACGACTGCTTCGCAGCCGAGCGGGAGCAAGCTCCCTCGCCACAAGGGGCGCATTGCACTGCTCCTGAGGTCTTCGCCGTCACACGCTTTATGGGTAAAATACCTGGCTTTTCGTCACACACCTTCGCGGATTTCAGCGCCATGGGCACTCTTACGGTCAACCAGAACAAACTGCAGAAACGCCTTCGTCGGCAGGCTGGTGAAGCCATCGCCGATTTCAACATGATCGAAGAGGGCGATAAGGTCATGGTCTGCCTGTCCGGCGGCAAGGACAGCTACACCCTGCTCGACGTGCTGATGCACCTGCAGAAGGTTGCACCGATCAAGTTCGACATCGTTGCGGTGAACATGGACCAGAAGCAGCCGGGTTTTCCCGAACATGTGCTGCCGGCCTATTTGAAGTCCTTGGGTGTGGAATATCACATCGTCGAAAAAGACACCTATTCGGTGGTCAAGGAACTGATTCCTGAAGGCAAGACTACCTGCTCGCTGTGCTCGCGCCTGCGCCGTGGCACCTTGTACACCTTTGCCGACGAAATCGGCGCGACCAAAATGGCCCTCGGTCATCATCGTGATGACATCGTCGAAACCTTCTTCCTCAACATGTTCTACAACGGCTCGCTCAAGGCCATGCCGCCCAAGCTGCGTGCCGATGACGGTCGCAATGTGGTGATCCGGCCACTGGCGTACTGCAACGAGAAAGACATCCAGGCGTATTCCGACTTCAAGCAGTTTCCGATCATCCCATGCAACCTCTGTGGTTCTCAGGAGAACCTGCAACGTCAGGTGGTCAAGGAAATGCTCCAGGAATGGGACCGCAGGACCCCGGGCCGGACTGAAAGCATCTTCCGCAGCCTGCAGAACGTCATTCCGTCGCAGCTGGCGGACCGCAACCTGTTCGACTTCACCAGCTTGCGGATCGACGAAACGGCCGCCTCGCGTTTCGTCAATGTGGTGAATCTCTGATTCATCCCGCAATTCTGTGTTTGCGATTCACGGCGCTCCATCGAGCGCCGTTTCTGTTTGTCATTTAGGAGAGGGCATGCGCGATTACAAGTGGCTGCACGAATACTGTCTGAACCGTTTCGGTTCGGCGGCCGAACTGGAAGCCCATCTGCCCGTCCCCAAAACCCCGGAACAATTGCGCGAGATCAGCGATGACCGTTACCTGTCGACTTTGGCGTTGCGGGTATTTCGCGCCGGGCTCAAGCACAGCCTGGTGGACGCCAAATGGCCGGCATTCGAAGAAGTGTTCTTTGGTTTCGATCCGGAAAAAGTCGTGCTGATGGGCGCCGAACACCTTGAGCGGCTGATGCAGGACGCGCGAATCATCCGCCACCTGGGCAAGCTCAAGAGCGTGCCGCGTAATGCGCAGTTGGTGCTGGATGTGGCGAAAGAGAGAGGTAGTTTCGGCGCACTGATTGCCGATTGGCCGGTGACCGATATCGTTGGCCTGTGGAAGTACCTGGCCAAACACGGTCATCAATTGGGTGGCTTGTCGGCACCGCGCTTTCTGCGAATGATCGGCAAGGATACCTTCGTGCCGAGCTACGACGTAGTCGCGGCGCTGAATGCGCAGAAGATCGTCGACAAAGTGCCGACCAGCCTGCGGGATCTGGCCATTGTGCAAAATGCTTTCAATCAGTGGCACGCCGAGAGCGGCGGCCGGCCGATGTGTCAGATCTCGATGATGCTGGCGTACACAGTGAATCATTGAGACCGGGGTGATCCCATCGCGAGCAAGCTCGCTCCCACATCTATGGTTACCCCCTTTTCTGCAATACTGTTTTTGATGGGTGTTTGGCTTGCTTTCATCTATCCGGCGTCTGAGTGGGGCTGTGGCCCCGCGCCTCGATGAGAATCGATGCCCGACGATCCTAATTACTAGAACGGCCTTTCAGCCGTGTGGGAGCTCAGGGTTGTCGTCAGGCCGGTTTGCCGTTCACGTCATCTGTTATCCAGCATCGCAAAACCAGGTGGGTGGTGCTCGGGTGACAGCAGGGTCAGGCGTTCATCGCGGTTGGCCCTGCATCGAATTCAGTGTGGTGGGCCGCAATCGCCCAGGCGATCCTCGCCAGCTTGTTGGCCAGCGCGCAGACCACATGGTTGGAGTGATGGCGGGCCAATAGCTGCCGGACCCAGTCCGCCAGCCGGCCTTTCTGTCGGTCCAGCTGTATCAAGTAAACACGGGCGCACTGGATCAGCAGGCGCCGCTGGTTCCGATCACCGCGCTTGCTGATGCCCAACAGTACGGTCTTGTCGCCGGTGGAATGCTGTTTGGGCACCAGCCCGATCGAGGCCGAATAGCCTCGACCGCATTTGAACTGTTTGCCATCGCCCAACTCGGCAGCCAGGACGGTGGAGGTGATCGGACCGACACAGGGCATGGTCATCAAACGAGTCGCCAGATCATCTTCAGCGGCCTGGCACTCCACGTCCTTGTCCTGTTCCTTGACCTGCTCATCCAGATAGTTGAAGTGCTTATGCAGCTTCATCAGAATTTTTTTGAAGCGTTCAGAAAGTGAACTCGCCTCCAGCAGCGCCGGAAGCTCTTTGATGGATTTGAAGCCTGGGGCCAGGCTGACGCCCACCTCCAGAAGGGCGGCGTGAATCCGGTTGACGGTAGCGGTGCGGTCTTCGATGAACGAATCGCGTGTCGAGTTGAGCATGGCCAGCGCCTGCTGAGCTGGGGTTTTGGGGTGCACAAAGCGCATCGTTGGACGAGTCGCCGCCTCGCAGATTGCCTCGGCATCAGCGAAGTCGTTCTTGTTGCTTTTCACGTAAGGACGCACGAGATGAGGGGCAATGAGCTTGGGCGTATGTCCCAGCTTTGCCACCTCCTGCGCCATGAAGTGGGCTCCGCCACAGGCTTCCATCACGATGGTGCAGGGTTCGAGGTTCGCCAGGTGTTGAATGAGCGCCACTCGGTTAAACTTTTTGCGGTAAAGCTCATGACCACGATCATCTTGCGCATGCAGATGAAAGGTGTGTTTTCCCAGGTCGATGGCGGCAATAGCTACTTTGTTCATGGCAACGGTCTCCGATGAGCCCCCTGCGAAAGCTTAGTGGGCGATCGCAAGGGGCGGCGGGGGTAGCCATTTCATTACTGGATCTCCTGTAGACACACTACTTGTGAACACCAGGGATCAAATGTGGGAGCGAGCTTGCTCGCGATGGCGTCATATCAGGCGACACATCTCTGTCAGGCTGGAACCTCACCTTCCCCCGCCAACCTGCGATTGAGCTGAAACCGCCAGCGCACATACAGCAACGCGCTGCAGAACACCGCCAGGCTCGCGGCCATTTCCAGCAGGCCGAACATCTGTCGGTTGGGGTCGTAGGCGGCCAGTGCGCCCTTGATGAAATACAAATTCACCACAAAACACATCCACGAATGCCCGCGGGCGCTGCCGCTGAGCATGCCCGGCGCCAGCACAAGCAAAGGCACCAGTTCGATCAGCAGGATCACCCATGGCCGTGCGCCATGCAGGTCGGCGACGATCAGGTAATAGGCGCACAGCAGGCCGATCAAGCCGAGAAAGCAGATCAGGCTGAGTACGCGAGCTACCCGCACACGGGGCTCCAGCCACTCGATCGACGGCAGGATCTTGGGCTTTTTAGCCACGGTTGCTCTCCAGTTGCAGGGCGGTTTTCGCCAGACGCAGGCCCAGTGCCCGACACAGTGCCACTTCGTGTTCGTTCAACGGGCTTTTGCCATCGGCCCCGGCGTGATGGCTGGCGCCGTAAGGGGTGCCGCCGCCGCGGGTTTCCAGCAGCGCCGATTCGCTGTAGGGCAGGCCGGTGATCAGCATGCCGTGGTGCAGCAACGGCAGCATCATCGACAACAAGGTGGTTTCCTGACCGCCGTGCAGGCTGGCGGTGGAGGTGAAGACACCGGCCGGTTTGCCGACCAGAGCACCGGTCAGCCACAGGTTGCTGGTGCCATCGAGGAAGTACTTCAACGGCGCGGCCATGTTGCCGAAGCGGGTCGGGCTGCCGAGGGCCAGGCCCGAGCAGTTTTTCAGGTCGTCGAGGCTGGCGTACAAAGCGCCTTCTTCGGGGATGCTCGGCGCTACCGCTTCGCATTCGGCGGAGATCGCCGGCACCGTGCGCAAGCGTGCTTCCAGACCGCCTTGCTCGATACCTCGGGCAATCTGCCGGGCCATTTCATTGGTCGAACCGCTGCGGCTGTAATACAGAACCAGAATGTACGGAGTGCTCACGCAAGGATCTCCAGCACTTTCTCCGGCGGACGGCCGATGATGGCTTTGTCGCCGACTTGCAGAATCGGCCGTTCGATGAGTTTCGGGTGCGCGGCCATGGCGGCGATCAATTGCGCCTCGCTCAGGCTGCTGTCTGCCAGGTTGAGGGTCCTGTACTCGTCTTCGCCGGTGCGCAGCAGCTGTCGGGCGCTGATGCCCAGTTTGCCCAGCAGGCTCTGCAATTGCGCGGCATCCAGCGGGGTTTCCAGGTAGCGCACTATGGTCGGGGCCAGGCCACGGGCTTCCAGAAGTTCCAGCGCACCGCGGGATTTCGAGCAGCGCGGGTTGTGATAAAGCGTCAGATCGGTCATGTGCGGGTCGCATCTTGCGTAAGGTGGCGGCTATTCTACCTGTGCGGCGCGCAGTCCTGAACCTTGGGAGGCGATGGGCCGCAGCCAAAGTGGATTCAGACCCGTTTTTTCAACAAGGAGCAAGACATGACAAGGCGACTGGCGGCGACATTGGCAATCATCACAACCTTGCTGCTCGGTGGCTGTGGCAATGACTATGGTGTCGATCAACTGGGCCGGAAAGTCGAGTCCGAGCGCCTGGACAAACAATGGCTGGTGCTCAATTACTGGGCCGAATGGTGTGGCCCGTGCCGGACCGAGATTCCCGAGTTGAATAGCCTGGCTGAACAGTTGCAGGACAAGTCGATCGGCGTGTTCGGGGTCAATTTCGACAATGTGCAGGGCGAGGAACTGAAAAAGGCCAGTGAAGCATTAGGGATCAAATACACCGTGTTGGCTCAGGATCCGGCCGATTATTTCGATTTGCCGCGCAGCGAGGCGCTGCCGGTGACCTACATCATCGATGACAAGGGCAAGGTGCGTGAGCAGTTGATGGGCGAGCAGACGGCGGCGGGGGTGATGGCGAAGCTGGCTGCGTTGCAGGCGAAGAATTGAGAATTCCGGGTGAGCGCCGAACCTTTGTGGCGAGGGAGCTTGCTCCCGCTCGGCTGCGAAGCAGTCGCAATCCAGCCGACGCCATATGCCTGACACAACGCGGTGACAGATTTTAGGGCCGCTGCGCGCCCCAGCGGGAGCAAGCTCCCTCGCCACAGCTAGCCCCGCCATAAAGGTCTGTGTTTAACCCTCTTCCAGCCACCAGCGCAGCGGCTTGCCTACTGCCGGCCAGAAACGCACTTGCTCGATCGGCGAAATGTCCCAGCGCTGCACGGTTTCCAGTGCTTGCAGGAAGCGTTTCTCTTGCTCCATCAGCGCCGGCGCGCACATTTTACGGGTGCTGCCGACCTTGCCGAAGCTGAGCTTGTCGCCATCCAGCGTGTAAGAGGCGAACCAGTGGTTGCAGCCGCCAGTGCCATAGGCCCGACCGTCTTCACCGAGGGTGATGGTCAGGTGGCTGCGGTCGATCAACGGACGTTCGCCGATCCACTCCAGAATGTAGCTGTGATCCTGTTGCAGCTTCACCGGTTCAGCGGCGCAACCCAACAGACCGGCACCGACCATCCCCATCATGGCCAGACGTTTCATCAGACGGGCCCCTGGCATTTGCGGCACAGGTGCTTCTCGCCTTCGCTGACCCAGCCGAGCTCGGCAATGCGCGCTGTGGCGGCAGGCTTTTGCGCCTTGTTGCCGAGTTTGGCGTCGACCGCAAACTCGAAGTTCAGCTCGGCCGAACAGCTGTCGCAGTTGACCTGCCAGGTGTGAATCGCCAGTTCACCGAACACCGGACCACGAGCCACGGCGACCCATTGGCCGATCGGGTTGATCAGGTGACGGACTTTTTCCACGGTCAGGCGCATGGACAAGTCCTTGCTGCCTTTCAAGGTGACTATCAGCACGTCGTCATTGCGTATCGAACCGCCGTTACCGGTGACTTGATAACGGCCTGGCATCAGGGCGCGGCATTCGATCAGGGTGTGTTGCGGGCTCATCAGGGTGTAGCGGAAATCGTGTTCGACCATGGGTCCTCCAAATATGGGCGGTATGCTAGCACGCGGAGGAATCGAGCATGGCCCAGGTGTGTGACCTTCGATCAGGCAGCCGACCCGTGGCTCAGCCTTCTACCTGATTCTGCGGTGTGCCCGCGGCCCACGCGGCAATGTTCTGCAAGGTGGTCGCGGCAATCGCAGCCAGAGCTTCGCGGGTCAGGAAGGCCTGGTGGGCGGTGACAATGACGTTAGGGAATGTCAGTAAGCGCGCCAGCACATCGTCTTGCAGCGGCAGGTCGGAGCGGTCCTCGAAGAATAGTTGAGCCTCTTCCTCATACACATCCAGACCCAAATAACCCAGTTGGCCGCTTTTCAGTGCGTCGATCAGCGCCGGTGTGTCCACCAGCCCGCCACGCCCGGTGTTGATCAGCATCGCGCCCGGCTGCATATGGGCCAGTGACTGACTGTTGATCAGGTGTTTGCTTTCGGTGGTCAGCGGGCAATGCAGGCTGATGATCTGCGCTTGCGCCAGCAGCTCCTGCAAACTCAGGTAACGCGCGCCGAGGGCTTTTACCTGCGGGTCGGGATACGGATCGTAAGCCAGCAGCTGACAGCCGAATCCGGCCATGATTTTGGCGAAGGTGGCGCCGATCTGCCCGGTGCCGACCACGCCGACAGTTTTGCCCACCAGATCGAAACCGGTCAGCCCGTGCAGACTGAAATCGCCTTCGCGGGTCCGGTTGTAGGCGCGGTGCAGGCGCCGGTTCAGCGCCAGAATCAATGCCACCGCATGTTCGGCCACCGCATGGGGCGAATAGGCCGGGACCCGGACGATGCTCAGGCCCAGGCGTTTGGCGGCGGGCAGGTCGACATGGTTGTAGCCGGCCGAGCGCAGGGCGATCAGCCGGGTACCGACGGCCGCCAATTGCTCAAGCACCGGTGCGCTGAGGTCGTCATTGATGAAGGCACAGACCACTTCGTGGTGTTCAGCCAGGGCCACCGTGTCCAGGCTCAGGCGCGCCGATTGAAACTGCAATTGGACACCGGCCGGCAGCCCGGCGTCGAGGAAGCTGTCGCGATCATAGGTCTGGCTGCTGAAGAGAATCGTGCGCATGGCGTCATCCTTGTTCGGGGTGCAATGAGCTTAACGCTCACCTGCATCACCGGTATTGCCGTGGGTCAGGCACTGATGCGGGCTTCGGTGGCCAGGCGGTTGATTGCCCGCTCCAGTTCATCCAGTGCGGCAAAGGCCTTTTGGTCTTCTTGCTTGAGCAGGGTTTCACTGCGCTGGCAGGCCGCGCGCAGTTGCGGTACACCGCAGTAGCGGGTGGCGCCGTGCAGGCGATGGACCCGTTCGATCAGCGCATTCTGGTCATTGGCTTCTCGAGCAACCCGGATGGCTTCACGGTCGGCCTCCAGAGACGCGAGCAACATCGCCAGCATATCGGCAGCCAGATCGGCTTTGCCGGCGGCCAGGCGCAGCCCTTCTTCAGGATCGAGCACCTGCAGCTCGAGGCCATTGCCGTAGGACTCACTGGCGCGCTCCGGTCCATGGTTACGCAGCGCCAGGCCGGTCCACTTCAACACCACCTGGGCCAGTTGGCGCTCACTGATGGGTTTGGTCAGATAGTCGTCCATCCCGCTTTGCAGCAGGGCGCGCTTTTCGTTGGCCATGGCATGGGCGGTCAGGGCGACGATTGGCAGCGGTGTGCTGTGTCGCTCGCTTTCCCACTGGCGAATCTCTTCGGTGGTCTGGCGGCCATCCATCCCGGGCATCTGCACGTCCATCAGGATCAGATCAAAGGCTTCTGTCTGCACGGACTTGACCGCGGCATAGCCGCTCTCGACCGCGAGCACCTTGGCCCCCATGTCTTCAAGCAGGGTTTGCACCAGCAACAGATTGGCCGGGTTGTCATCGACGCAGAGCACTTTCGGCGCACGGCTGGAGAGGGGTTCACCGGGATCGTTGCGCATCGGCCGCGGATTGATCAGGTCGGCCAGGGCGCGGCGCAGTTTGCGGGTGCAGGCCGGTTTGGCCTGCAATTGACTGTGGGGGTTGGGCACCGAGCGATGGAACAACGTCTGTTCGGTGGTGGGGCACAGCACCAGCACCTTGCAGCCCAAATGTTCGAGGTCCCAGATGTGCTGGTTGAGACGTTCGGGTGGCATGTCCTTGGTGGTGATGCCGAGCACCGCCAGGTCGATTGCCTGATCGGTCTGATGGGCGCCGGTGATGCCGTTGGTCAAGGCTTCCAGGGTATTGAACGGGGTGACTTCCAGGCCGCAGTCTTCCAGTTGGTGTTGTAACGCCTGGCGGGCCAGTTCGTGGTTCTCCAGCACGGCGACACGGCGGCCGAGCAGTGGCGCCGACGGCAGGTCTTCGGCATCGTCGCGGGTTTTCGGCAGGCTCAGGCTGATCCAGAACTCGGAACCTTCGCCGGGCGTGCTGTCGACGCCGATCTCGCCGCCCATCTGTTCGATCAGACGTTTGGATATCACCAGGCCCAGACCCGTACCGCCGGGTTGCCGGGACAGCGAGTTGTCGGCCTGGCTGAAGGCTTGAAACAGGGCGCGCACGTCCTGATTGGACAAGCCGATGCCGGTGTCCTGAATGCTGATGCGCAGTTGCACGCTGTCTTCACGCTCCTCTTCGAGCATGGCGCGGGCGACGATGGTGCCTTCGCGGGTGAACTTGATCGCGTTGCTCACCAGGTTAGTGAGGATCTGTTTGAGGCGCAGGGGATCGCCGACCAGTGACAGCGGTGTATCGCGATAGACCAGGCTCACCAGTTCAAGCTCTTTGGCGTGGGCCGCCGGGGCGAGGATGGTCAGGGTGTCCTGCAACAGATCGCGCAGGTTGAAGGGGATGCTGTCGAGTACCAGCTTGCCGGCCTCGATTTTCGAAAAGTCGAGAATCTCGTTGATGATCCCCAGCAAGCTGTCGGCGGATTTCTCGATGGTGCCCAGGTAGTCCAGCTGACGGGGAGTCAACTCACTTTTCTGCAACAAATGGGTGAAGCCGAGAATGCCATTGAGTGGCGTGCGGATTTCATGGCTCATGTTGGCCAGGAACTCGGATTTGATCCGGCTTGCTTCAAGCGCCTCTTTACGTGCCAGGTCCAGTTCGATGTTCTGGATTTCGATGGTCTCGAGGTTCTGCCGAACGTCTTCAGTGGCCTGGTCGATGCTCAGTTGCAATTCTTCCTGGGCATTTTGCAGGGTGCCAGCCATGCGGTTGATACCTGACGCCAGTTCATCCAGCTCCTGGCTGCCGAGCTCTGGCAAGCGGGTTTCGAGGTTGCCGTCCTTGAGTTGCGCAACGGCGTGTTGGATCAGATTGAGCGGCGTGTTGATGGTGCGACTGATGCGCAACGCCAACAGCGCCGTGCCGGCAAGGCCCACGAGGATCAACATCAGACTGGCGAACAGACTGCGGTAGCCACGCAGGAGCATGCCGCTGTGGGAAAGCTCGAGTTCGACCCAACCCAGCAGACGGTCGGTTTCCTCGGGGATCAGGTCGCCAGCGAGGTTGCGGTGCCGGCCGAATACCGGCAGCAGATAACGTGTCGCATCGCTGCCGGTACGTTGCAGCAGGCGGGTACCGTTACCTATCGGCGATTGATTGAGCATGCTCGGGCCGGCATGGGCCAGCAGGGTGCGGTCGGGCGCGAGAAAAGAGACGGCGCGAACATCCGTCTGCTCCAGGGATTGGGTTGCGATACGCTCCAGTAAATCGGCGTCGCTATGGGCCAATGCGGGAGCCACCAGTGGCGCCAGTTGCTCGGCGATCATCTCGCCACGTTGCAGGAGCTGGGTTTGCAGGTCGGACAGCTGCATCCACGTGAAATAGCCCCCCAGCACCAATGCCATCAAGCTGGTCGGCAACAAGGTCAGCAACAGCACGCGGCCTTTTATCCCCAGTTTTCTAAGCACGCAACTCTCCTGTTACCACGCTATTTCTTAATGGCAGACGAAAATGACAGACGAATGACTGACGCGCACCTCCGGCACGCGCCACCTGCGCAGTGTAGCCATTTGCATGCAGGCAATCTTTGTAAATTAATGCTTCCAGCCGCTTGCTGTGTAGGAGTCGAGCTTGCTCGCAATAGCGATCTGCCATCCACCACAAAGCCAGCCCTTATTCCCATATGCCATAAGCCCCTTACTTTGCGTGATATGGCCTGCGCACGTTTGCCGGTATGATAGGCACCCCCGCAGTCTGGATTGCGAATACGCCATGACCTTGCAGTACCCCACCATCGCCGATTGCGTCGGCAACACCCCGCTGGTTCGTTTGCAGCGCCTGCCCGGCGTCACCAGCAACACCCTGCTGCTCAAGCTCGAGGGTAATAACCCCGCAGGTTCGGTCAAGGACCGTCCGGCGCTGTCGATGATCACCCGTGCCGAGTTGCGCGGGCAGATCCAGGCAGGCGATACGCTGATCGAAGCGACCTCGGGCAATACCGGGATCGCTCTGGCGATGGCTGCGGCGATCAAGGGCTACAAGATGATCCTGATCATGCCCGACAACTCCAGTGCCGAGCGCAAGGCAGCGATGACCGCCTATGGTGCCGAACTGATTCTGGTCAGCAAGGAAGAGGGCATGGAAGGCGCCCGCGATCTCGCCGAGCGGCTGCAGGCCGATGGCCGTGGCAAGGTGCTCGACCAGTTCGCCAATATTGATAACCCCGAGGCGCACTACACCGGCACCGGCCCGGAAATCTGGCGCCAGACCGAGGGCAGCATTACCCATTTCATCAGCTCCATGGGCACCACCGGCACCATCATGGGCGTTTCGCGCTACCTGAAGGAGCAGAATCCAGAGGTGCAGATCGTTGGCCTGCAACCGATGGAAGGCTCGGCCATTCCCGGCATCCGCCGCTGGCCGCACGAATACTTGCCGAAGATCTACCAGGCCGACCGGGTCGACCGGATCGTCGATATGGCCCAAAGCGAAGCCGAGGACGTGACCCGTCGTCTGGCCCGCGAAGAAGGTATCTTCTGTGGCGTGTCCTCGGGCGGTGCCGTGGCAGCGATGCTGCGATTGTCCCGGGAAGTCGAAAACGCGGTGATGGTCGCGATCATCTGTGACCGTGGCGACCGTTACTTGTCGACCGGCATTTTCGACGCGCCCAACTGATGGCCAAGCAAGAGAGAGGCCTGCGCTTCCAACCGAGTGGCGGCAGCCGGGCCCCGCAAGTGCCCACCGGTAAAAAACAACGTTTGACCATTGAACGTCTGGCCAACGACGGCCGTGGCATTGCCTTTATCGAAGGCCGCACCTGGTTCGTCGCCGGTGCTTTGGCCGGTGAAGAAGTCGAAGCGCGGGTCCTGGGTGCCCACGGTAAAGTCGTCGAAGCACGTACCGAGCGGGTATTTCTGGCCAGTGAACTGCGCCGTCCGGCACCGTGCGCCCATGCCGGGCGCTGTGGCGGTTGCAGCGTTCAGCATCTGCCCCACACCGAACAGCTTGCCCTGAAACAGCGCATGCTCGCCGAGCAGTTGTCGCGGGTAGCGGGTGTCGAGCCCGAAGAGTGGGCAACCCCCTTGAGCGGGCCGGAATTCAGCTACCGACGTCGCGCCCGGGTGGCGGTACGTTGGGATGCCAAGGCGAAAAAGCTCGAAGTGGGTTTTCGTGCGGCAGCCAGCCAGGACATTGTCGGCATCAATGATTGCCTGGTGTTGGTACAGCCCTTGCAACCGATCATGAAACATCTGCCGCAGATGCTCCGGCGGTTGAGCAAACCTCAGGCCTTGGGCCATGTGGAGTTGTTCCATGGTTCTTCCAACGCATTTTTGTTGCGGCACATGGCGCCACTGTCCGAAGCTGATTTGACGATACTCAAGGAATTCTGCGCATTCCATGAGGCCCAGTTGTGGCTGCATGGCGAAGGCGAGCCGCAACCGGTCGAGCCGGATCAGCAGCTCGGTTATCGACTGGAACAGTGGGATTTGCAGCTGGCTTATCGGCCGGGAGATTTCATCCAGGTCAACGCCGGGGTCAATGAAGCGATGGTCGCTCAGGCGCTGGAATGGTTGGCGCCGAAGGCCGATGAGCGCGTGCTCGATCTGTTCTGCGGCTTGGGTAACTTTGCGTTGCCGCTGGCAAAAAAAGTTCGCGAAGTGGTTGCTGTTGAAGGCGTAGCGGCCATGGTCGAACGCGCCACCGACAATGCGGTTAGCAACAATGTGCATAACGCGAAGTTTTTTCACGCCGATTTATCCCTGCCTTTGGCTGATGCCAAATGGGCCGGCGAGGGCTTTTCTGCGGTACTCTTGGACCCACCCCGTGACGGTGCTTTCGAAGTGGTGCGCAAGCTCGCTGGCCTGGGCGCCAAACGGTTGGTTTATGTGTCGTGCAACCCGGCAACGCTGGCCCGCGACACGGTTGAATTGGTCAAGCAGGGCTACCGGTTAAAACGTGCCGGGATCCTCGATATGTTTCCTCAGACGGCACATGTCGAGGCCATGGCGTTATTTGAAGCGAGCTAGGAAGGCTCGTCTGGTCCGATTGGCCCGCTAATGCATGACCCTCGCCAGCCCAGCGAGGGAACATTGGCAACGAAGGTCAGCGATTTTGACGCATTGAATGTGCGTCGTAGGGAAGGTAAGCAAGATGGTACAGGTGAGAGCGCACCAGCCGATCAACACCGACGGCAGTATCAATCTCGAGGCATGGCTCGATCATGCGGTCAGTGTCGATACGGCGCTGGACCGTGAAGCCTTGAAGGAAGCCTGCGAGTTCGCTCGCGAGGCTGAACAGCAAGACAATGCGGCGAAGAATCTCTGGGCCGAGGGGACGTCAAGTTTCCGCACCGGCCTGGAAATAGCAGAAATTCTCGCTGACCTCAAACTGGACCAGGATTCGCTGGTGGCTGCGGTGCTTTACCGCGGTGTCCGCGAAGGTCAGATCCAGTTGCCGGTGGTCAGTCAACGTTTCGGCCCGGTGGTGGCCAAACTGATCGACGGCGTGCTGCGCATGGCTGCGATCAGCGCCAGTTTGAGCCCGCGCCAGTCATTGGTGCTCGGCACCCAGGGGCAGGTCGAAAACCTTCGCAAGATGCTGGTGGCCATGGTCGACGACGTTCGCGTCGCGCTGATCAAGCTGGCCGAGCGTACCTGCGCGATTCGTGCGGTGAAAACCGCCGATGACGAAAAGCGTAACCGGGTCGCCCGGGAAGTCTTCGACATCTATGCACCCTTGGCTCACCGTCTCGGTATCGGGCATATCAAATGGGAGCTGGAGGATTTGTCCTTCCGTTACCTGGAGCCCGATCAGTACAAGCAGATCGCCAAGTTGCTGCATGAGCGTCGCCTCGATCGCGAGCGCTTCATCACCGATGTGATGACCCAATTGCAGAACGAATTGCACGCCACCGGCGTCGATGCCGACATCAGCGGCCGGGCCAAACACATCTATTCGATCTGGCGCAAAATGCAGCGCAAGGGTCTGGAATTCAGCCAGATCTACGACGTGCGCGCCCTGCGCGTGCTGGTGCCGGAAATACGCGACTGCTACACCGCGCTGGGTATTGTCCATACCTTGTGGCGGCACATTCCGAAAGAGTTCGACGACTACATCGCCAACCCTAAAGAGAACGGCTATCGCTCGCTGCATACGGCGGTCATCGGTCCTGAAGGCAAGGTGCTGGAAGTCCAGATTCGTACCCATGCGATGCACGAAGAGGCCGAGCTGGGTGTTTGCGCCCACTGGCGCTACAAAGGCACCGACGTCAAATCCGGCTCCAATCACTACGAAGAGAAAATCTCCTGGCTGCGTCAGGTGCTCGAGTGGCACGAGGAGCTGGGGGATATCGGTGGTCTGGCCGAACAGCTGCGGGTCGATATCGAGCCGGACCGGGTGTACATCTTCACCCCGGACGGCCACGCCATCGACTTGCCCAAAGGCGCGACGCCGCTGGACTTCGCCTACCGCGTGCACACCGAAATCGGTCACAACTGCCGCGGCGCCAAGATCAACGGGCGAATCGTCCCGCTCAACTACAGCCTGCAAACCGGTGAGCAGGTCGAGATCATCACCAGCAAGCACGGTACGCCGAGCCGCGACTGGCTGAACCCGAACCTGGGTTACATCACCACCTCGCGGGCCCGGGCGAAGATCGTCCACTGGTTCAAGTTGCAGGCCCGTGATCAAAACGTGGCCGCCGGTAAAACCCTGCTCGAACGTGAGCTGGGGCGTCTGGGCTTGCCACAGGTCGATTTCGACAAGCTGGCCGACAAGGCCAACATGAAAACCGCCGAGGACATGTTTGCCGCGCTGGGCGCCGGTGATTTGCGTCTGGCGCAGTTGGTCAATCTGGCCCAGCAACTGGTCGAGCCGGAGCGTGGCAACGAACAGCTGGAGCTGATCCCGCGCAAGGCCACGGGCTACAAACCCGGCAAGCGCGGCGACATCCAGATCCAGGGCGTCGGCAACCTGATGACCCAGATGGCTGGCTGCTGCCAGCCGCTGCCGGGGGATGCGATCGTCGGTTACATCACCCAGGGCCGGGGCGTCAGCATTCACCGTCAGGACTGTGCTTCGGTGCTGCAGTTGAGCGGTCGTGAGCCGGAGCGGATCATTCAGGTCAGTTGGGGCCCGGTGCCGGTGTTGACCTATCCGGTCGACATCATCATTCGCGCCTACGATCGCTCTGGATTGCTGCGCGACGTCTCGCAGGTGCTGCTCAACGAGCGGATCAACGTACTGGCGGTCAACACCCGTTCGAACAAGGAAGACAACACCGCGTTGATGTCCTTGACCATCGAGATTCCGGGGCTGGATGCGTTGGGGCGGTTGTTGGGGCGTATTTCCCAATTGCCGAACATCATCGAAACCCGCCGCAACCGCACGCCTTGAAATGCAATCCCCTGTGGGAGCGAGCTTGCTCGCGATAGCGTTTTACCTGACACACCGCTATCGCGAGCAAGCCCGCTCCCACAGGTTCTCGCAGAGATTGATTGATGTATTCACTTGAAGACTTGTTGCACCTGATGGCCCGTCTGCGGGATCCGCAGTACGGCTGTCCCTGGGATATCAAGCAGACTTACGAAACTATCGTGCCCCATACCCTGGAAGAGGCCTACGAGGTCGCTGACGCCATCGAGCGCGGCGACTTCGATCACCTTCAGGGCGAGCTGGGCGACTTGCTGTTCCAGGTGGTTTATTACAGCCAGCTGGCGCGGGAAGAAGGGCGTTTCGAATTCGATGGGGTTGTCGACAGCATTACCCGCAAACTGATTCGACGTCATCCCCATGTGTTCCCGACCGGTGATCTGTATGCGCCGCTGGATATCCCGCGGCTCGACGAAGAACAGGTCAAGCGGCGCTGGGAAGAGATCAAGGCCGAGGAGCGGGCCGAGAAGTCCAACGCTCCAGAGCAGTTGTCCTTGCTCGATGATGTGCCCGCTGCGCTGCCTGCGTTGTCGCGAGCGGCGAAATTGCAGAAGCGCGCGGCTCAGGTTGGTTTCGACTGGCCTGACGCCCTGCCGGTGGTCGACAAGGTCCGCGAGGAGCTCGATGAAGTGCTCGAAGCCATGGCTGACAACGACTCGGCAGCCATCGCCGATGAAGTCGGTGATCTGCTGTTTGTCGTGGTGAATCTGGCCCGGCACCTCAAGGTCGATCCGGAAACCGCCTTGCGCGGTGCGAACGTCAAGTTCGAGCGACGCTTCCGATTTATCGAACAGGCATTGCGCGACACCCACCGTCCCATAGAAGATTGCACCCTCGAAGAGTTGGACGCCTTGTGGGGCGAAGCCAAACGTCAGGAAAAGAATTTGCCCAGCTGCGGCTGAGCCGTTGCCTAAGTGAGTAAGTACATGAGCCTTTCCCTTCGCGACCAGTTGCTCAAAGCAGGGCTGGTCAACCAAAAGCAGGCCAAACAGGTCGGCAAAGACAAGCAGAAGCAACAGCGTCTGGTCCACAAAGGCCAGATTGAACAGGACGATACCCAGCAGCGACTGGCCCAGGAAGCCCTGGCCGAGAAGGTCAAGCGCGATCAGGAGCTCAATCGTCAGCAACAGGAAAAGGTCGAGCAGAAAGCCCGTGCCGCGCAGATCAAGCAATTGATCGAAGTGACACGCCTGCCGAAGCTGACCACCGAGGACTACTACAACTTTGTCGACGACAAAAAGGTCAAGCGCCTGTCGGTGAACACCTTGATGCGCAACAAGCTCAGCAACGGTTCGCTGGCGATCGTTCATCATGGCGGCGGTTACGAGGTGATCCCCCGTGAGGCCGCGCTGAAAATTCAGGAGCGCGATCCGCAACGCATTGTGCAGCTGAACGTGGTGACTGAAGCGCCGGATGAAGATGATCCGTACGCGGCCTATCAGATCCCGGATGATCTGATGTGGTAAGGGATTAGAAACAACAAACCCCGCTTCGGCGGGGTTTGTCGTGTTGCAGCTCTCGTGGGGAGGGCAATCCCAGCGTGCAGATACTTTTCTTACAGAGCCTGGTCAGGAACTGTGCTCCAGATCAGCAAACCGAAGATGCTGATATTGATCAACCACAGGAACAAAAATATCGAATGTGTCCTGATCCACGCTCTGCGATATAGCCCAATGGCGACGGCTGTCTGGACAAGCAAAAAGGACGCGCCGCCTGGAGGGATGGCCATGATGTAGGTATAGGGCTCAAAGACGCCTAATTTGAAATAGATATAGAGCTCAGCCACATTAAAGGGGAAAACGAGGACGCAGGCGGTACATAAAATGACCGAGATCTGCCAGTTTCTATTTGAGTCTTTCAACCTTTAACCTCTCGGCCAGTTGACGTCGCCGAACCTCCCCCCGTTCGCCTGCGACTCCATAGAAGAAATGCCCTTGACCGGAGCCTGATAGTTGCGACTCCATCATTTGTTCGCTCAAGCTGGGCAGGCTCGCGATTAATTCTGCTTCGGACATTCCGGCATAGATTCTGTCATCGTTATTGGTCAGATCGATGACCAGTACACGCCTTATTCCTCTGATTCCTTTCAGTTCACTTAGAAAATCTTGCGATATCGGGGATCCGATGAGCACCAGGTTATCAATAATCTCCCCTTATGCGGCATAGAAAAGAGCGGTCTGCGCTGCAATAAGAGATTCCCATGAATACCCAATTAAGTTGAACTGGCCGTTTTGCGGCAACTGTCGACTGATGCCAATCGCCTGAAGGCTCCAATGGCTCCGTCAATGCCGGCGGACAACAGTTTTTCTATCTGGCTTGATATGTAATCCCCTCCATGCCTGCACCCCCAAATAAACGGTTAAACCACCTTTAGATAGATAACGTCCCGTGGTGAGGGGAGGAGGCGGGGTGTACGGTTGTTCCGAGTCTGGCTGAGTCGTTTTGGCGCCGCGTAATGCTATCGCGGCTCAGCCATTTTTGTGCTCAGCAGCGAATTCCGAAACTCCCCAAAGGCTATCAAATCCTTTCCCCTCCAGTGCATTCTGATTTACCCCAGCTGCAAGAAATGGAGATTCAACGTTATGTTTTTCCCAGCTGTTTAGCCGATTGTGCTTGACTAACTTATTCATAATTATATTTGTGATCCCTTACGTTTTTTGTTCTTGGTGTTCAGGTCGCTCTTAGGTATTTCTTCTTTAATTTGAAGCCTGCTGGTACGCCTGGGCAGGCTATGTGTCTCTTTTCAAACAGCTGGCGATAATCTAAGTGCTTCTCTTCATTTGCTCGCTCTTTGCCGTGCTTGAGATAGTTGGATGGGGGAGGGGTATTTTTGCTGTGATCGAGCCCGCTGGTCTGTAGTACGTTGCCGCGTTTTCTGAGGGGAGTGTCTTGTTTTGGATTATTGACGATTAGGTGAGCGTGATGACGAGGTGAGGGCTGATCGATCGCTCCCACGCTCTGCGTGGGAGCGCCGCCCTGGACGCTCTGCGTCCGCCTCGGACGTGACGCAGAGCGTCACCGGCCCCCTGGATCTCTCAGGATCTGCTCGAAAATTTTAACTTCAAAATATAAATTTCCTATCCACCGTAAGAGATTTCCAAGAAGTGTAGGCTTGGTCTTACGTTAAATAATTTTTTGTAGGAGTTTTCGGAAAAATCGCGGAAATTTTTGACTTCCACTTAATGCTGTGTCTATTGTTTCAGTGCGTAAGTTAATAGCAAGCTTAACGAATGAAGGCTTTAGGAGCAGATATGCAAGCTAGTTCTAGTCGTGTAGGTAAGCACTGTTATCTTTTTATTCCAGATGGTTGCATGAGTTGAGTGCAACCGCCGAGGAAAAAACATGAATTAAAGACAGGAAAGATCTGGTTTTCGACCGAGTCAGCGTTTTTTGAACCTCACGCAGAGAGGGCATCAAAAATCGGTGGGTACTTTAGACCTTCCTTAACGGTTTACTATCCTAAGAAACTCATATCATGAATAAAGCAATTACCTGTGTTGATGTTTACGAAGAGGCGGGAAGTCCGCATGGTGACTTGAAATCCCTTGATGATTGTTCCTTATTGCCCATTGTCAATAAGTCCGACCTGCTCGCCGTTCATAGTGAAGTGGCTGCGGATCCTTATGTAAAAATTAACTTCATGTCCAGTGCTTCAGGCTCCATGGGCGTGTCGCTTTCCGTTATCAACGACACGGATCTCCAACGGAATTGGTCGTTAAACGTGTATAAAAACACAATAAACATTCCTAAACTGAATTTAAAGTCTATCTAAAATTATTTGACAGGTTTCTCGGGGAGGGGCGTGCGAGTCTCATCCGCTAGTGATTCAAGGTCATTAGGGAGATGTCTATGAATGTATCGAGGGGTAAAGGTAATAGAGGCTTTGAAAGTTTAGCTTACAAGTACCGTGATAGGTCAAAGCTTATAATCTTCGATTGCGATGGGGTGTTAGTCCAAAGTGAGGAGATAACGCTTTCTGTGCTTGTATCTATGATCAATGCACAGTTGAACGCAGATAGCGATACACAGCAACCGCTAAATGTGAATAACTTCATTGAGCGTTTCAGGGGGCGTAAAATAGGAGATTGCTTGCAGGAAATCCAGCGAGAGCTAGGTATAAAATTTCCTTGCAGTTTCGAGGATGAGTTCAGGGCGGAATCCCTTGTAGCCTTGACTCGCAATTTAAAAGCCACTGATGGGGTTGTTGAAGTACTACAAGGTCTGAAAATCCCAATGTGCGTGGCATCAAGCGCACCTAGAACAAAGATCGAGCATTGCCTGCAATTGACGGAGCTTTACGGTTTCTTTGAAGGAAATATTTTTAGCTGTTATGAATTGGGACGCTGGAAACCAGACCCCTTAGTGTTTATTACTGCCTGTAAATATAATAATGTAAATGCTGTCGATGCGCTTGTAATTGAAGATAGCGTGACAGGTGTACAAGCTGCGATTGCAGCAGACATTAGGGTTTTAGGTTTCGGCCCTGTCGGTCGACATTTAATGCTGGCTGATGCTGGCGCCCTGCCTTTTTCTAATATGCGCGATTTATTGGTCATACTCGGCTAGTCAAATACTAAGGGAGACTGCGCTTTGAACTCTATAGGATATACACAAAGGCTAAAGGGCAATAATGTAAGTTCGGAAATTTGGTGGGACTCTTCTCCATCAGTATACCCGTCTCATAAACAGGTTCTTCTAGAGAAATACCCTTCAGTGGTTGCTTATATCGAACAGCTGATGCCAAACGACTTCTCACACTTGGGATGCGGGCTCAGCAGTGTTACAACCAACCCGCGCCTGGTAACAGCCGTTATATTGGATAATAAAGAGTATTGGTCTTCTCGGTTTAACCTGAGAGGTTTTGCACCACGTAGTCTGCACAGAAGTCTGTACGATGAGGTGATACTCGAAGGGTCTAATACCTTGCTGGATGCCTGGAATAAGTCTGGTCGAGCAAGCGGCTGGATTTCCGCACAAGTCGATCCAGTGGATGTGAGATCGTCCGAATTGATGATGAGTAGGGGGCTGGAGCTTAGTTCTTTAGGCCAAAACGTAATGGTTAAAATCCCCGGTAGTATGGAGGGGCTTACCACAGTAGAACTCCTCGTGGCCTCTGGTTGCTCTATAAATATCACATTTTGCTTCACGGTCTCGCAGTTTAAAGCTGGGATTGACGCGATAGAAAGGGGGAGAAAATTAGCTGCCAAAAATGGCGTCGACATTTCCAGATGCAAATATGTCATAACATTTATGATTGGTCGCTTTGCTTGTCAGTCCGAGCTTAGTAAGCAAGCACAAGAAAGAGGTATCGATCTAAGTTCGCGGGATAGGCGTTGGGCCGAAATATCTATCTACGAGCAAATTCAGAAGCTAATCATAGAATCTGGAACTGTCGCGAAATTGTTAATCTCTAGCATTAAAGTCGATGTGGATGAAAAAGGTAGAAAGCAGTGCTGGCACTTGGAAAAAACCGGTAACTATGAGACCTGCTACACACTTACGCCAGACGTAGTAGACTTTATAATCGAGCGGGAAAGTCATGGGAATCCCGTAGTACCTTGCAACGAACGAATCGAAGTTCCCGATAGCACTTTCGACAAGCTTGTAAAAATTCCATATTTCGTAGATGCCTACTTTAGGGATGCATTAGAGCCCTACCACTTTTCTAATCACGAAGCTTTCATCAACACTTGCAATGAGGCAAGTGAGGCTCATCGTCGGCTTAGGGATTATTGTGTTCGTCTTTGTCCAGTCGAAGGTGGTTTTAAGAATTCCATCAGCTCGGTGATGTCTTCGGAACTTGGAGTTTCGGCATGAACAAGATGGTCGGACTTTGGGCGCATCCTCGTTCTCGTTCAACAGTGTTGGAACGAGTATTTATTGAACGAAATGACTTCGAGGTTTTTCATGAGCCATTTGCTCATATGGCGTTCTCTTCCGCTTCATCGATTCCCTCTGATGACTGGGACAACAGCATTCCGAGCACATATGAAGAAATCAAAGAGATGCTGTTGTCTGCGAAGAGGCAAAGGAACGTATTCCATAAAGATATGTGCTACCACTGTAAAGATGATTTGAAGTCAGATGAGAAGTTTTTATCCGAGCAGACAAATATTTTTCTTATCCGAGAACCAGTTAGAAGCATCTTGTCGCACTATGCAGTCTTCCCAGATATGCCGCTTGAATCGATAGGACATAAAGCGATGTATGAAATTTTCTGCGTGGTAACCAAGCTAACTGGAAAAATTCCATACGTGATTAATGCTGATGTTTTAGCTCGTGAACCAGAAATTGTAGTGAGAAAACTGTGTGATTACATAGGGGTAGATTTCATTCCAGAATCAATGGGTTGGAAGAAAGGATGCCCTGAACAGTGGAAGACGTGGCGCAATTGGCATAAGGCGGCAGAGGAAAGCGTACACATAAGGGCGGATAAACAGCCTGAAATAGATATGGAGGTTTTTAACCAAAACCCCAAGTTGAAAAAACTATACGAGTATCACCGTCCGTTCTATGAGCGTATGAATGCATTCTGCGAGTAAGGGGTAAATTATGAAGAAAGTAATAATTACCGGTGCTGCCAACGGAATAGGCAAAGCGACAGTAGAGAAATGTATAGCCGAAGGGTATTTCGTCATCGCAGCGGACAAAGACAAAAATGGCTTGGTCCGATTGAGCTTGATCTATGGGGGTGACGTGCTGGAGACGCACGTAATAGATTTTTCAAAAAGCGAGGAAATCAAAAACTTTATTTCTGAATTATATAAAGCTCACTCAACAATTTATGCGTTGGTAAATAATGCGGGTATATATCACGGAAAAAGTGTTTATATGTACTCCGACGAGCAAATTGACGAGATTATAAACGTCAATGTCAAAGCATTGGTATATTTGTCGAAGGATTTTGCCGAGCGAGAAATGCAGTACGAGTCGATGCGTTGCATCGTGAATATCTCATCGGTGGCAGGAGAGGTGGGAAGCTGTGACGCACTTTACGGCGCCACTAAGGCCGCGGTTATAGGACTGACAAAAGCAAACTCCTGGAATTTTGCTCCCTTCGTGCGGGTGAATTCAGTGTCTCCGGCGCTGATTCATGATACGGCAATATATAAAACTATCCCTGAGTATCGAAGAGATGAGTACGCGCGTCAGGAAGTGCTAAAAGATCCGATTCTTCCCAGCGGCGTCGCAGAAGTAATTTTGTTTCTGATGTCTGATGCAGCGAAACATATCACTGGAAAAGTTATACCTGTAGATAACGGAGCATACCCACGGTGAAGATTTTTACAACTAAAAAGAAAATCATGATAGTTGGAGCGGGTAATTTATGCTTGCAAATCCTCAAAATTCTAGCGCCAAAAAATGAGTTCGCATTCATTGTGGTGAGTCGTAATGCAGAGTCTACATTAAGGTTATGTAACTTGGTGAGGTTGGCATCGGCGCAGCTTGGTGCCCATATTTCTATTGAATCAGTGGCTGTCGACATTAACGAAATTGATCAAATGGCTCAGGTGCTTAACGATTATAAACCCGACATCGTTCTGAACTGCGCTTCGCTACAGTCTTGGAGGATCATTACTACGTTACCCAAACTCACCTTCGCTGAGCTTGATAAGGCACAGTTCGGGCCTTGGCTGCCGATGCATTTGACGCTTATGCATCGACTAATGCTGGCAATTAAGATGTCAGGCATCCAAGCGAAGACTGTGAATGCGGCTTTCCCTGACGCAGTTAATCCAATTTTAAGTAAAGTCGGTCTCGCTCCCGATCTAGGTATCGGTAATGTAGCTAATCTTATTCCGGCAATACGTCTTTCAATCGCAGGTCTTTCAAACTGTCATCCAGCTGATGTAGATGTAAACCTGTATGCGCAACACTATTTCAGTCACTGCGTGCCACGGGACGGAATTCCTCCTAACGCGAACTACAAGATGCACTACAGCGTTGAAGGAAGTGAGGCGTCAGGAACACTTCCTGACGAATTGATCTTCTCATCAGTCAAATCTGAATATCGTAGGCTCGGAGGTATTGACGGTCAATTCCTCACGGCGTCATCCGCAGTGACGGTGATAGAGGGCATCTTTTCCGATACGCCAGTAAAGGTTCACGCACCCGGGCCATTGGGTTTGCCCGGTGGTTATCCGGTGATTCTGCACAGGGGGAGTGTCCAAGTATTGTTTACTTCAGACTGTGAGAGGGATGCGGCGATTAAGATTAATAATCTTTGCCAAAGGCAGGATGGCATAGATGAGATAGATGATGACGGTCGAGTAACCTTCAATGATGAGTGCATGAGCGTCATGGATAAACTCCTTGGGTATTCAAAAAAGACAATGTCTATTTCCCAGTCTGATGAGTTTGCCCACGAGCTTGGGCAAAAATATTCAGCTCTTAAAAATTCAACCTGGTAGAGGATTCTGATGAATATGAACGCAGCGACAGACATACATCTGGTTGACAGTTATTCATCTCAATACTCATCCGAGTTTGTAAGCAGATGGGATGAATTAATAGACTGGGAAAAGAGAACAAAAGGAGAGAACGGTTTTTTTGAAAGCTTGTTGACGCGCACCGCTTCAGCGAAAGTTATCGATGTTTCCACTGGAAGCGGTTTTCATGCCGTGCAGCTTAAAAAAGCAGGAATTGAAGTTGTAGCCACTGACGGTAGTCTGACGATGCTGACTAAAGCGCGGTCAAATTTTGATCGCTATGAAGTCGAAGTCGAATCGCATCATATGGATTGGATGGATATCGATACAGCGGAACTCGGGAAATTTGATGCGGTTCTTTGTCTAGGCAGCTCGCTATGTCATGTATTCGATGAGAGTGACAGACTAAAGGTTCTAGAAAAATTTAGGTCGTTACTTAATCCTGGCGGGTTATTAATCGTCGATCAGCGTAATTTTCTTGCCATCAGAGCAGGAAGGTATAAATCAAGTGGTAACTACTACTACTGTGGTACCACCGCTTCAGTGAATTTAGGAAAAGTAACAGATAAGCTCTGTGAGTTTGTCTACTCATTTGAGGACTCCGCTACATACACCTTAAAAGTTTATCCGCTGCTGCCAGGTCAACTAAAGAATGAGATTCAGCTTTCTGGTTTTTCATTCCATGAAATGTACGGTGACTTCAAACATGACTTCGACATGATGAATTCAGACTTTATAATCCACACAGCTATTGCGGTGTGAAGGGGGCGGGATGAATTCTATAACTCAAATAAAAAACAAGTCGATGGATAGCATTGTGCTTGCGATAGTGCTCACTGGTTTTGTCGCCAGCACATATGGCTTTGGTGTTTACCTGTTCGCAAATCTTGTTGTAGATATGAGGAAGGATATTGGATTTGATTATACGACAGTAGGGCTAATCACGGGAGGCGCTCAAGTTGGTTTTTTGCTTTTTTCATCCGTCACAAGTTATATAAGCAAATACTTGGACGGCTGGAAGATTAGTTTGTTTTCAACCGGAGTAACTTCGATTGCTCTTTTAGGCTTAAGTGTCAGTGATAGTATTTGGTTGTCAGGTGGCCTGTTAATTCTCTTGGGCGGTTGTTCGGCATCAGTCTATATTCCTCTCGCTGAGATCGTCACCAAAAGTTTTAGTTCAGGTAACCGGTCACGAGTGATGGGATTGATATCCAGTGGCACAAGCTATGGCGTGTTCGTCAATGGTTTATTGGTCTCTTTTTTAACTCTGCATGGCGGCTGGCGGTCTATTTGGCTAACCGCAGGCATCATTTCGATTGGGCTGTGCGTCGTAGCTTACATCTTGCTTCGTAACACTGGTTCTGAGCCTGATGTACAGTTAAAAAGATACGAAACGTCACAAGACGAATCCAAGCGTGCCTGGAAAAGTAAATCACTGTATCTAACCTGGGCGATCGCTTTCCTAAATGGATTGACGTTGTTACCCTTTCAGACTTACCTGGCACCTTATCTCCGTGATGAGCTTAAAGTTTCTGTCGAAACTACTGGATTTATATGGGCGACTATTGGCGCGGTTGGAATGGCGTCAGGCTTTCTTGTAGGATGGATCGCCGATAAGATAGGTATCCGATCTGCATTGTTATTATGTTTTTTAAGTGCAGGGTTCGCGAGCCTTTTAGTCTACCTGTTTGGTAATATTCCTGCTTTTTATCTAGCAGCATTTTTATTCGCATTAGCGTTCTATCCGATTTTTGGACTGGTTCCCACCTATATTGGACAGATTGTAGATGTGACTCGCTTGACCCAGGCTTTCGGGATAGCCAATGTCCTCATTGGGCTAGGTGGAGTGTGTGGGAACTTTTTGGGCGGGCTGTCCAGGGATGTCACTGGTTCCTTCTCGTCGGTGTATATTGTTGTCTCACTTCTGCTTTTTTTACAGTTTGCGATGGTGTTTATGTTATCGAAGAACATTGCTTCTAATAAGTGAGGGTGTGATGTATGAGCTATTTTCCAAGTATTGCTAGCGAAAATATTCACGCGTTTCCGTTTAACTATTTGCGTGCTAATCATCCCCAGATGAAACAGAAGCCTTTTGTAGTTTGGCTAACGGGTATTTCGGCGTCGGGAAAGTCTACTATTGCAGATGCTCTTGAGGTGAAACTAAGGGGGCTCGGACGATTTACAAATATTTTAGATGGAGATTCTGTGAGGGGAGGATTGTGCAAAGACCTCGGTTTTTCTGCTGCAGACAGAGATGAAAATATTCGCCGTGTCGCAGAAGTTGCTAGGCTGATGATCGACTGCGGGTTGGTTGTGATCGTTGCGTTAATATCTCCTTCTGTCGTGTGCCGGCATCATGCTCGTTCTATCATTGGCAACGAGAATTTTATTGAGGTATTTGTTGACGCCCCCTTAGAGGCTGCAGAAAGCAGAGATCCTAAGGGGCTTTATAAAAAAGCAAGATTAGGGCTTATTAAGAATTTCACTGCGATTGACTCGGCCTATGACATTCCGGTGTATCCAGAAATTCATCTAAAAACCGATCAGTTATCGGTTCAACAGTCAGTTCAGGAGATACTTCAATGGATTGAGTTGTCGTGCGATGCTAGCGGCTAACACCGAAAAGGCGTGATATCAAGCCAAGTCGACGGCATTTTACCGGGCTGCCGATCTCGATTTTGGACGACGTGTTCCCATGCGCTAGGGGCTGTTGACGTTTCACATCGGTAGCCATAGGACCTCACAGGCCATGGCCACCATGCTTTCGTAGTCTCTTTTCAACTTATCGTACCGGGACGCCACCCCCGGATGCATTCCCTCGCGGGAACGTGGGAGCGATCATGCTGCGATCTTAAAAAATGCAGGCGAAAAAAAGCCCCGCAATCGCGAGGCTTTTTTGATTCGGTCCGGATCAGCTGCCTTTGACAGTCTTGCCGTTGACGTTGCCGTCCAGGAGCATGATGTTGTACTCCTTGCCGTCGGTCTCGACCTGTTGCAGGCGTACCAGCAGGTAATCCCAGTCTTTGGCGAACCACATGACCGTGATGCGTTTGCTTTGCGTCGGGTCGCGCACGCGCTCGACCTTGATCGCATCGATCTGGCCAGCCTTGGTGTCGACTTTCTCCGAACCGAGTACACGGAAGTCATAGGTATCGACTTCGCCGCCATCGACCACCTGGTAGCTCATGCTTTTCTTGCCAGCGGCTACGTCGTGCTGCAGGGCAAGCTGGTAGGTGGATTTGTCGACCATGCCGCGATTCAATGGCAATTTGACGGGGTCGCCGCGATCGGTGCCGGTGACCATCTTGGTCGACCAGTCGAAATCCAGATCGGCTTTTTTGGCTTTGCCCAGGCCGCCACGTTCGAAGTGGTAGGACTGCGGCAACAGGGTGTCCTTGTCGAGCTTCAGGGTACTTTCTTCGGTGATACTGGCAATCATCATGGACGCCTTGAAACTCAGCTTCCATGTGCCATTGGCGGTTTTTTCAAGGCTGCGTTCAGCGGTGCCGCTCATTGGAAGTTGCTTCCAGTCGGCGGTATAGCTGGCGGAGAAAGGTTGAAGGTCTGCTGCCTGCACAACCGGCAGGGCGAGCAGAGCACAAGCGAAGAGCAGGGCGCGACGCATAAAATCTCCTAGATTCGAATCAAGTGGCCGCTGGCCGCAAGTAACTGACCATCCAATAATGCACCATGTTCACCCAGTGTTAACCGACCTTCGGCAAACCAGCGCACGGCCATCGGATAAATCCGGTGTTCCTGGACGTGGACTCGTTGCGCCAGACTTTGTGGCGAGTCGTCTAACTCTACCGGGATCACTGCCTGTACGACCAGTGGTCCGCCATCGAGTTCCTCGGTGACGAAGTGCACGCTGCAGCCGTGCTCAGTGTCGCCGGCCTCCAGCGCTCGCTGATGAGTGTGTAACCCTTTGTATTTGGGTAGCAGCGAAGGGTGGATATTCAGCAGGCGGCCCTGGTAATGACGGACGAAATCAGCGCTGAGGATGCGCATAAATCCGGCCAGGACGACAAGCTTGGGTTCGAAGGCGTCGATCAGTTCGATCAAGGCGGCATCGAAGGCCTCGCGGCCTTCGAAAGCCTTGTGATCCAGAGTGCGGGTTTCGATACCCGCATCGAAGGCGCGTTGCAGACCGTAGGCATCGGCGCGGTTGGAGATCACCGCGCGGATGCGGGCCGGGTTGTCCCCGGCCTGACTGTTGTCGATCAGGGCCTGCAAGTTACTGCCGGAGCCGGACAGCAGCACCACGACATCACAGGTTGCTGGCATCGGCTCTTGCATCAGTGAACCTTGAGGTTTTTCAGCTCGACCTGCGCTGCGCCTTCGGCGGCAGTCGCGATCTGGCCGATGACCCAAGGTTGCTCGCCTGCTTCACGCAGAACGTTCAGGGCAGTTTCAACATGCTCCTGAGCCACACAGATCACCATGCCTACGCCGCAGTTCAGTACGCGGTGCATTTCCACTTCTTCAACGTTGCCTTTTTCCTGCAACCAGTCGAAGACCGCCGGGCGCTGCCAGCTGGCGACGTCAACCACCGCCTGAGCGCCTTTAGGCAGAACGCGCGGGATGTTGTCGAGCAGGCCGCCACCGGTGATGTGGGCCATGGCTTTGACGGCGCCAGTGTCTTTGATCAGCTTGAGCAGCGGCTTCACGTAGATACGGGTCGGGGCCATCAGCAGGTCGGTCAGCGGTTTGCCGTCGAGCTGGATGTTCTCGATGTCGGCACCGGACACTTCGATGATCTTGCGGATCAGCGAGTAGCCGTTGGAGTGCGGACCGGAAGATGGCAGGGCGAGCAGGGCATCGCCAGCGGCGACTTTCGAGCCGTCGATGATTTCGGATTTTTCCACGACGCCGACACAGAAACCGGCCAGGTCGTAATCTTCGCCTTCGTACATGCCAGGCATTTCAGCGGTTTCGCCGCCGACCAGCGAGCAACCGGACAATTCGCAGCCAGCGCCGATACCGGTCACTACCTGGGTAGCGGTTTCGACATTCAGCTTGCCAGTGGCGTAGTAATCGAGGAAGAACAGCGGCTCTGCGCCGCACACCACCAGATCGTTGACGCACATGGCGACCAGGTCGATGCCGATGCTGTCGTGTTTATTCAGATTCAGTGCCAGGCGCAGCTTGGTGCCGACGCCGTCGGTGCCGGAGACCAGAACCGGTTGTTTGTAGCCGGCCGGGATTTCGCAGAGGGCGCCAAAACCGCCCAGGCCGCCCATGACTTCCGGGCGCGCAGTGCGCTTGGCGACGCTCTTGATGCGTTCGACCAATGCTTCACCGGCGTCGATGTCTACACCGGCGTCCTTGTAGCTCAGGGAGGGTTGCTTGCTCATGATCCAGGCCTTTAGGGGGGATTCAGGGGTATCGACCGAGTCCAGTGAGACCGCTGAAAAACCAATGCGCGATTGTTGCGCGGGTATTTCAGGGTGCCCAGCTGTTGCCGGTCTGCGAAGGCGCGCGATTTTATCAGGCTTGAGGGGCAGCGGCCATCCTCAGGCCGACGGGCAGGGACATATCGCGTTAAAAAAACCATTATTGCGTGTATTGGTCGCCTCGCCCATGGCTGTATAAGGTATAGCCTTTAACTGACTATCGTTATGACAGTACGAAAACTAACCAGGGTCGTGTGAATGTTTTGCCTGGGCGTGTGGTCACAGCCTTGCTCAATTGTGTTCATGCGGTCTGTTCCAGCCGCTTTTGCCGTCGGGAATCTTCCATGCGCCTGTGTAAATTTCTTTTTGTGGGCTGTTTGTCATTTGTCAGCCTGGCGAGTCATGCCGAAACCCTCAGTGGCCTCTATCAAGTGCGCGAGCCGGTCGATGGTCAGTCTGCGCAAGAGCGTGAACAGGCCACACAGCGAGCCCTGGACACTCTGGTGCTGCGCTTGACCGGTGATGCCAAGGCCCCGCAGAACCCGGGGCTGGCGGCTATTCGCAAGGATCCGCAGCAGATCATCAGTCAATACGGCTATGACGCCGGCCCGCCCGAAAGCCTGAAAGTCGATTTCGATCCGGCCAGCACCGACCGTGCATTGCGCCAGGCAGGGTTGGCGTTATGGGGGAGCAATCGCCCGTCGATTCTTGGCTGGTGGCTGAACGATTCGGCTGAAGGCGCAAGCCTGGTGGGCGACGGTCAGGCCAGCGCAGTGCCGCTGCGTCGTGCGGCCCAGCACCGCGGTTTGCCATTACGTCTGCCATTGGGCGATCTGGATGAACAGATTGTCGCCACCGCGCCGACGCTTGAAGGCACTGACCCCGCGCCGTTGCGTGCGGCTTCGCAGCGTTACGCCGCTGACGCATTGCTGGCCGTGCACGCCCGTGAAGAAGGCGGGCAGTGGCAGGCCAACTGGCGTCTGTGGCTGGGTGATCAGCGCGAACAGGGCAGCGTACAGGGCGCCGATACCGCGGCTCTCGCCGATGCGGTCTTGCTGGCCGTCAGTCAGAAGTTGGCGCCACGTTTCGTCGCCAAACCCGGTTCTTCCACCGCGCAACTTCTGGAGGTGCAGGGCATGACCCTGGAGCGTTACGCGGAACTGGGCCGTTTGCTCGAGCCGTTTGGCGGGCAACTGCAGCGCGTCGAGGGCGACCGGGTCATTTATCGGGTCAATGGCAGCGCCGAGCAATTGCGAGCGCAATTGGGGTTGGCAAGGCTGCAAGAGGTTCCCGTGGGTGAGGCAGTGGCGCCGGTAGCGCCTGCTCAACCGGTGGTCGGAGGTGCGGCGCCAGTTGTTGCTCCGGCACCCGCCGTGCAATTGCGTTTCCGTTGGTAAGTTGTTCTTTCCTTATATAGAAGCTGGAGCGGTTCATGGCTGATACGCGTCGTTGGGTGTGGTTGGGCGGGGTGATCCTGCTGTTCGCGTTTGTGTACCTGCTGCATCCGATCCTCACCCCGTTCCTGGTGGCGCTGCTGCTGGCCTATCTGTTCGACCCGCTGGTGGATCGCCTGGAAAAGCTCGGTCTCTCGCGAACCTGGGGCGTGATAGCGGTGTTCGCGCTGTTTAGCGTGATCGTCATGACGCTGTTGCTGGTTCTGGTACCGATGTTGGCCAAGCAATTATTCCGTTTGTATGAACTGGCACCGCAAATGCTCGATTGGCTGCAGCACACGGCGATGCCTTGGGCGCAGTCGAAGCTGGGTCTTGCAGATGGCTTCTGGAAGTTCGACAAGGTCAAGGCTGCCATCAGTGAACACATGGGCCAGACCACTGACATCGTTGGCATGGTGCTGAGTCATGCAACGGCGTCCAGTCTCGCGTTGATTGGCTGGCTGGCCAATCTGGTGTTGATTCCGGTGGTCAGTTTCTACCTGCTGCGGGACTGGGACCTGATGATGGCGAAGGTCCGCAGTCTGCTGCCGCGCGATCGTGAAGAGCGTGTGATGTCATTGACCGGCGAGTGCCACGAAGTGCTCGGGGCCTTTGTTCGTGGTCAGTTGCTGGTGATGCTGGCATTGGGCGTGATCTATGCGGCGGGCTTGATGGCGGTCGGACTGGAGCTGGGACTGTTGATCGGTCTGATTGCCGGCCTGGCGGCCATCGTGCCGTATATGGGCTTCGTCATCGGGATCGGCGCGGCCCTTGTGGCCGGCCTGTTCCAGTTTGGTGGCGATCTGTACCCCATGATTGGCATCGTTGCGGTATTCATGGTCGGTCAGGCGCTGGAAGGCATGGTCTTGACCCCGTTGCTGGTGGGGGACCGGATCGGTCTGCATCCGGTGGCGGTGATCTTCGCGATTCTGGCGGGCGGCGAGCTTTTTGGTTTTACCGGGATCCTGCTGGCATTGCCGGTGGCGGCGGTGATCATGGTGCTGGTGCGCCATGTGCACGATTTGTATAAGGACTCGGGCATGTACAGCGGCGTGGAAGATCCTGATTAATAAGGTCTTCTGATTAGTCGTCGAGGGCCCCCCGGCTCAGTGCCGGGTTTGCCCTGGCGCTCTTGCGACTGTCACAAACGCTGGCAAACAAACCCCGCTGATTCCTGCAAGTTAACGCAAACCTTTGATTTTGCTTATGGTCTGTTGCATTGTGCGCCCGGCGTCACGGGTATAAACTTTGCAAACTTTACACAGAGGCCACTAACGGTTCGTTAGAACTGTTCAGTCAGCATGAAACCGATTCAGCTGCCCCTAGGTGTGCGTCTGCGTGATGACGCCACCTTTATCAATTACTACCCAGGCGCCAATGCCGCTGCACTCGGCTATGTCGAGCGGCTTTGCGAAGCCGACGCCGGCTGGACCGAAAGCCTGATTTACCTCTGGGGCAAGGACGGCGTGGGGCGTACGCACTTGCTGCAAGCCGCTTGCTTGCGGTTTGAGCAAATGGGCGAACCAGCGGTGTACCTGCCGCTGGCGGAGCTGCTGGATCGCGGTATCGAAATTCTCGACAACCTTGAGCAATATGAGCTGGTCTGCCTGGATGATCTGCAGGCGGTAGCGGGGCGGGCAGACTGGGAAGAAGCGCTGTTCCATCTGTTCAATCGTTTGCGTGACAGTGGTCGGCGTCTGCTGATCGCCGCTTCAACCTCGCCACGGGAGCTGCCGGTTAAGCTGGCGGACTTGAAATCACGCCTGACCCTGGCGTTGATTTTCCAGATGCGTGCGCTGTCCGATGAGGACAAGCTGCGTGCTTTGCAATTGCGTGCTTCGCGCCGTGGTCTGCACCTGACCGACGAAGTCGGGCACTTTATCCTCACTCGCGGCACCCGCAGCATGAGTGCGTTGTTCGAGTTGCTCGAACGCCTCGATCAGGCTTCGTTGCAGGCCCAGCGCAAGCTGACCATTCCTTTCCTGAAAGAAACCCTGGGCTGGTAAAACCAAGGCCAGCAATGCTTTTTCGGTACTTTTCAGACACCAGAAAACCCGCTCCGAGGATGTTTTCAGGGAGCGCGAAGCGTTTATATCGGGCTTAAGGCCTTAGATGTAAACGAGAAACCGATAAGTCACATTTGCATCGATTGAATTTGCAAATGAGGATGATAGAAGGCATAGTCTCGGCTCTTCAAAACTATCAGCCACGGTCGTGCCCATGCTAAATCGCTTTGCACCCCTCGTGCCTCTCGCACTCGTCACCCTGTTGTTCGGTTGCGCTGCGCACTCTCCAGTGACGCAGCAACAGCAAGAACAACAGGTTAAAAACTCTGTTACTGCCCAATCTTCCGTTATTTACCAGGAAGAGCAGGCAAGCGAAAAAGAACTGGCCGACTTCTCTGGTAGCAAGCCTTATCAGCTGCCTGTTCTGGCCGACAGCATCCTCGAACGTGGCATGTCCCTGGTCGGTACCCGCTACCGTTTCGGCGGCACCTCCGAGGCAGGCTTCGATTGCAGTGGTTTCATCGGTTATCTGTTTCGTGAAGAGGCCGGCATGAATTTGCCGCGCTCCACTCGCGAAATGATCAACGTGGACGCACCGCTGGTCGCTCGCAACAACCTTGAACCAGGTGACTTGCTGTTCTTCAGCACCAATGGTCGTCGTGGTCGCGTCAGCCACGCCGGGATCTACCTGGGTGATAACCAGTTCATTCACTCCAGCAGCCGCCGCAGCGGCGGCGTCCGGGTCGATAGCCTGGGCGACAGTTACTGGAGCAAGACCTTCATCGAAGCCAAGCGTGCTCTGGCAATGGCCCCGACCACGGTCATGGCTCGCAAGTAATCTTGTCTGGGGGGCAGTTGCTGGAACAAGGCGTCGAAGCCAAGCGTGTTCTGGCAATGGCACCGACCACGGTCATGGTTCGCAAGTAATCTTGCGATTTGTAAGGTCAACTTAAAGTCTTACTTGAAGTTTGACGCATAGCCGCTAGAATCCTGAGATATTGTTGATCACTCAACCGCGTAAGCCTTGCTTGCGCGGTTTTGTTTTCAGCCTCACGGCAGAGAAAGCCGCATCCAGATCAGGATTGTTCTGCATATGTCGACGTCGGCCCGCCTCGCGCTTCTCGTGTTCGCTGCACTGCTCAGTGCTTGCGCCAGCCGTACTCCGCCACCTGCACCGGTGGTTCGGTCTCCTGTTTTCACTTCCGCCCAAACATTCTCGCCTGCGGCCGAAGACGTGCTTTTCCGTGCCTTGGGCCTGGTGGGGACGCCTTATCGTTGGGGCGGTAATACGCCGGATTCGGGTTTTGATTGCAGTGGCCTGATCGGCTATGTCTATCGCGATACCGCTGGCATCACGCTGCCGCGTTCGACCCGCGAGATGATTGGCATGCAGGCGCAGGATGTCGACCAGAACGCATTGCAGACCGGTGACCTGGTATTTTTTGCCACCAATGGCGGCTCACAGGTCAGCCACGCCGGGATCTATGTCGGCGAAGGTCGATTTGTTCACGCGCCGGCCACCGGCGGAACGGTGAAGCTGGACAGTCTGTCCAAAGCCTATTGGCAGAAAGCCTATCTCAGCGCCAAGCGGGTATTGCAGCCAGAGCATCTGGCGCGCAACCCTTAGGTCGCACCTTCGCAGAGGTTGTCATGACCGCTCGCACGCTTAACCTCGATGATGCCCTCTACAGTTACCTGCTGGAGGTTTCCCTGCGCGAAACGCCGTTGTTGCGTCGTTTGCGTGACGAAACCCAAGCGCTACCCATGGCCCGCTGGCAGGTGGCGCCCGAGCAGGGCCAGTTCCTTGCGTTATTGGTCAAGCTGACCGGCGCCAGGCGCTTGCTGGAAGTCGGCACTTTCACCGGCTATAGCGCCTTATGCATGGCCTCGGCTTTGCCGGAAGAGGGTACCTTGATCTGTTGCGATATCCCCGGTGATTACAATGCCACCGCCCGCCGTTACTGGCAGGAGGCGGGTGTGGCGCAGCGGATTGATTTGCGCCTGGCACCTGCGCTGGAAACCCTGGCGCAGATCGAGCAGCAAGGGCAGGGCGGCTGTTTCGACTTGATCTTCATCGATGCCGACAAAGCCAATTATCCGGCCTATCTGGAGAGCGCTTTGCGTTTGCTGCGAAGCGGCGGCCTGGCGATTTTCGATAACACGCTGTGGAGCGGGCGGGTGCTCGAGGTCAATCCCGAGAGTGAAGACACCCGGGCCATCCAGGCGCTGAACCGCGCCTTGAAGGATGACTCGCGTGTCGACTTGTCGCTGTTGCCGTTAGGCGATGGGCTGACGTTGTGCCGCAAGCGGTAGGCAATAGCCTTTGTGGGAGCGGGCTTGCCCGCGAAGCGAACACCGAGGTTTTTTAGGCATTACGCGTCATCGTTTTTCGCGGGCAAGCCACGCTCCCACAGGTTATGTGTTCGGCCTCGATTGCTTCACTTGGCCGCCGTGCCGGAGGGATCAATCTCTCAGCCGCGCGCTTCTTTGAGCAGCACGGCGATGCCCGGATGATAGTTGCCGGCTTCATTGCGCAATTTGCGGTAGGCGTAAGGAAAATACCAGGCCACAGCGCAGGTATGTTCCTTTTGCAGGTCGTCGAGCATGTCCTGCAGTTCTTCGGGAGTGGCGCTTTGCTGGGCCTTTTGTGGGGCGACGAACAGGCAGCCAAGCTTCAGATCGCTGGCGTAGCTGATTTTCTTCGCATCACCAGCGATGTCGGCCAGCGCTTGAGTGAGATTCAGGTTGTTGACCCGCGGCCAGCGCTGGGTGGCCTGGAGATAGACCCGTTCTTCCTGGGTGGCGATGAAGAGATCGGCACGCCCGTTGCGGTCGCCGTCTTCCTGCTGTTTTTTGCTCGGGGTCTGTTCCAGGGTAACCATTTCCGCCATCCAGGCGGCAGCCGAGATCAGGCCAAGATTGGCTCGTTCATCGAACCAATAAGGCGATTCGTTATCGCCGCGCACCTGGTTGTAGCGATCGATACAGTCAAACCAGCGCTCCAGCACCGGGCGCAGGAATTCCAGCTTGGGATTGCTGATGATCATGCCTTGCATGTTGCTCACCCTTGTTATTGTGATGATGGGGTTGTGGCTATTTGATATCACTGCTTTCAGTGTGGCACAAGATTGGCGTCAGTTTATTGATCGACGGCACATAATCGCGGGCAGGCGTCCCGGGTTTAATTGACGCTCCACCCCCAACCCTCTAACCTTCGCGACTTGTTTCAGGTGCTCTGTGGCCGAGGGTCGACAGAGTGAAACAGGGAAGCCGGTGAGTGTGCGTTCTTTAACAGAACGGGCAGCGATCCCGGCGCTGCCCCCGCAACGGTAAATGAGTCAAGACTGTGCTTTGTGCCACTGTGTCGTACGTCGACATGGGAAGGCGTGCAGTCCGGGAGTAAACCCACTCATGAGCCCGGAGACCGGCCTGATCCATCCAACGGCATCACGGTGGGCGATGCCAGGCTTATGCCATCTATTTCTATTCCTGCCCCCCATTATCCACCCTAGTGGAGAGCTGCCATGACTGAATCCCCCGATCGTGACGAACGCCATCTGGCGCGCATGCTGCGCAAAAAAGCGGTAATCGACGAGCGTATTGCCAACTCACCGAACGAGTGCGGGCTGCTGCTGGTCCTGACCGGCAACGGCAAAGGTAAAAGCAGCTCCGCGTTCGGCATGCTTGCCCGGGCCATGGGCCATGGCATGCAATGCGGCGTGGTGCAGTTCATCAAGGGCCGCAACAGCACTGGCGAGGAGCTGTTCTTTCGACGCTTCCCCGAGCAAGTGCGCTTTCACGTGATGGGCGAAGGCTTCACCTGGGAAACCCAGGACCGTCAGCGTGACATCGCCGCGGCCGAAGCGGCCTGGCAAGTGTCCCGTGAGCTGCTGCGTGACCCGGCCATCGGCCTGGTGGTGCTCGACGAATTGAACATCGCCCTCAAGCACGGCTATCTGGACCTGGACCAGGTGCTCAGCGACTTGCAGGCTCGCCCGCCGATGCAGCATGTGCTGGTCACCGGTCGCGGCGCCAAGCCCGAGATGATCGATCTGGCCGACACGGTCACCGAAATGGGTGTGCTCAAGCATGCGTTCCAGGCCGGGATCAAAGCGCAAAAAGGCATCGAGCTGTGAGTAGTGATGCACGTCATTGCCCGGCGGTATTGATCGCCGCGCCGGCTTCCGGTCAGGGCAAGACCACCGTGACCGCCGCGCTGGCCCGCTTGCATCGCAATCAGGGACGCAAGGTTCGTGTGTTCAAGTGCGGTCCGGACTTTCTCGACCCGATGATTCTCGAGCGCGCCAGCGGTGCGCCGGTGTATCAACTGGACATGTGGATGGTCGGCGAACAGGAAAGCCGCCGACTGTTGTGGGAAGCGGCGGGCGAGGCTGACCTGATCCTGATCGAAGGGGTCATGGGCCTGTTCGACGGGACGCCGTCCAGTGCTGACCTGGCGCGGCACTTCGGCGTTCCGGTGCTCGCAGTGATCGACGGCACGGCCATGGCCCAGACCTTCGGCGCCCTGGCCTTGGGCCTGGCGCGTTATCAGCCGGACTTGCCGTTTGCCGGCGTGCTGGCCAACCGCGTCGGCACCTTGCGCCATGCGCAATTGCTCGAAGGCAGCCTGACCGAGGGCTTGCGCTGGTATGGCGCATTGTCCCGGGAAACCGGGATCGAACTGCCGAGCCGGCACCTGGGCCTGGTGCAGGCCAGCGAACTGAATGATCTGGACCTGCGCCTCGACGCGGCGGCCGAAGCTTTGGCCGGCAGTTGCGAAGTGGCGTTGCCGCCGCCGGTCGAGTTCGCTGCGCCTGAGGTCGTCGTCGCCGAGCCATTATTGACCGGTGTGCGGATTGCCGTGGCCCGCGATGAAGCGTTCGCGTTTACCTACGGCGCGAGTCTGGATCTGCTGCGGGCGATGGGCGCCGAGTTGCTGTTCTTCTCGCCGATCCATGACCGTGAACTGCCTGAAGCTGACAGTTTGTACCTGCCGGGCGGATACCCGGAATTGCATCATCTGGCGCTGGCGGAAAACGCCACGATGCTGGCGGCGATCCGCGCGCACCACGGGGCGGGCAAGCCGTTGCTGGCGGAGTGTGGCGGCATGTTGTATCTGCTCGACTCCCTGACCGATGTCGAGGGACAACGCGCCGAACTGCTGGGCTTGCTGGCGGGGGACGCGGTGATGCAAAAGCGCCTGGCGGCCTTGGCCTTGCAGGCAGTTGATCTGCCGGAAGGCTCGTTGCGCGGTCACACCTATCACCACTCGCTGACCAGCACCGAGCTTGCGCCGATTGCCCGTGGTCTGAGCCCCAACGGTGGACGTGGCGCTGAAGCGGTCTACCGTGAAGGTCGAATGACTGCCTCTTATGTGCACTTCTACTTTCCTTCCAATCCCTCTGCGGTGGCCGCGCTGTTTGCGCCTGGCGCGCAAACCGCTATCGCGAGCAAGCTCGCTCCCACATTCGACCGCGTACTCCCTGGGAAAGCCGACTTGCTTGCAGAAGAGTCGTACTCAACGGACAGCGCGACGCAATTCACTGTGGGAGCGAGCTTGCTCGCGAAGAGGCCATGACTGACAACGCATTTTCTGCGGACGAACGCGCGGCGGTCTACCGAGCCATCGGCGAACGCCGCGACATGCGCCACTTCGCTGGCGGCACCGTCGAGCCTGAACTGCTCAGCCGCCTGCTCGAAGCCGCCCATCAAGCCCCCAGCGTTGGCCTGATGCAGCCGTGGCGGTTTATCCGCATCACTGACCGCCCGTTGCGCGGCAAGATTCAGCAGCTGGTGGAAGAAGAACGCGTGCGCACCGCCGAGGCGCTGGGCGAACGTTCCGACGAATTCATGAAGCTGAAGGTCGAAGGCATCAACGACTGCGCCGAGGTGCTGGTCGCTGCGCTGATGGATGATCGCGAGCGGCATATCTTTGGTCGTCGGACCTTGCCGGAAATGGACATGGCGTCGTTGTCCTGTGCCATTCAGAATCTCTGGCTGGCATCTCGCGCCGAAGGCCTGGGCATGGGCTGGGTGTCGTTGTTCGAGCCCCAGGCGCTGGCCGATCTGCTCGGTCTGCCGACCGGGGCAAAACCTTTGGCGGTGTTGTGTCTGGGACCGGTGAAAGCGTTTTATCCGGCGCCCATGTTGATGCTCGAAGGCTGGGCGCAGCCGCGTCCGCTGAGTGAATTGCTGTATGAAAATTATTGGGGAGTGAGTCAATGAGTGTGGCGTTGTTGAGTGCCGCTGCAGTCGCGCTGGATGCGCTGCTGGGCGAACCCAAACGCTGGCATCCGCTGGTGGCGTTCGGCCGTTTTGCCGATCGCATCGAGCAACGTTTCAACTCCGCTGGTCGCGGCTGGCGCAGTCATGGTGTCACCGCCTGGGTGCTGGCGGTGTTGCCGCTGACCCTGTTGGCGACGGCCCTTTCCTGGCTGCCCTATGTCGGTTGGCTGGTCGAGATCCTCGCGCTGTATTGCGCCCTTGGCTTACGCAGCCTCGGCGAGCATGTCGAGCCGGTCGCTCAAGCCCTGCGCAGCGATGACCTGGACGAAGCCCGGCGGCGAGTGGGCTATCTGGTCAGCCGTCAGACCAGTGAGCTCGATTCAACGGAAGTCGCCCGGGCCGCCACCGAGTCGGTGCTGGAAAACGGCAGCGATGCGGTGTTCGCCGCGTTGTTCTGGTTTGCCGTCGCCGGTGCGCCGGGCGTGGTGTTGTATCGCCTGAGCAATACGCTGGATGCGATGTGGGGCTATCGCAATGAACGCTTCGAACGCTTCGGTTGGGCGGCGGCGAAAATCGACGATGCTCTTAACTATATTCCTGCTCGTCTGGTTGCCTTGACCTACGCGTTATTGGGCAAGACGCGTCTGGCACTGAAATGCTGGCGGACTCAGGGATCCACCTGGGACAGCCCGAATGCCGGTCCGGTGATGGCGGCGGGCGCGGGTGCTCTGGGCGTAGAGTTGGGCGGGGCCGCAATCTACCACGGCGAACTGCATCAGCGTCCGCAACTGGGCGAGGGGCTGCCTGCCGACGCTGACTCCATCGACCGAGGCTGGCAACTGGTGCGGCGCGGTGTGTGGTTATGGCTGCTGATTCTCTGCGTGGGGGCTGAATTCTATGCTTGAGCACGGTGGACGGTTGCGCAAGGCGGCGCTGCACTATGGCATTGCCGAAACCGATTGGCTGGACCTGTCCAGCGGCCTCGCGCCCTGGCCGTGGCCGGTACCGGAAATTCCGTCACGGGCCTGGGCACGCTTGCCGGAAACCGATGATGGCCTCGAACAGGCGGCCTGCGATTACTACGGTGCCGCTCAAGTGCTGCCGGTGCCGGGCTCGCAAGCAGCGATCCAGTTGCTGCCGCGTTTGCGCCGCGCCGGCAAGGTTGGCGTGCTCTCGCCCTGTTACGCCGAACATGCCGAGGCCTGGCGCCGCGGCGGCTACATCGTGCGAGAAGTGCTGGAACAGGAAGTCGACTTCTTTCTCGACAACCTCGACGTGCTGGTGGTGGTCAACCCGAACAACCCGACCGGTCTGAGCCTGACCCCGGATCGCCTGCTCGACTGGCATGCGCGACTGGCGCAGCGCGGTGGCTGGCTGGTGGTCGATGAAGCCTTCATGGACAACACACCGCACCTGAGCCTGGCTGCGCATGCCACTCAAGTCGGGCTGATCGTCCTGCGATCATTCGGCAAGTTTTTCGGCCTGGCCGGTGTACGACTGGGTTTCGTGCTGGCCGAGCGCAAGCTGCTCAAATTGCTCGCCGAACAGCTCGGGCCGTGGGCGGTCAGCGGGCCGACCCGGGTGGTGGGGCAGGTTTGCCTGCGCGATACGGTCGGGCATGCCCGGCAACGCCTGCGCAGTGAAGAGGCCAGTCAACGCCTGGCGCAACTGCTGGAGCGCCATGGGTTCAAACCGCAAGGCGGTTGCGCCTTGTTCCAATGGCTGATCACCTCCCACGCGGAACAGTTGCACGAGTTCATGGCCCGACGCGGCATTCTGCTGCGCATTTTCACCCACAACAGCAGCCTGCGTTTCGGCTTGCCGGGCGATGAAGCCGACTGGCTGCGCCTCGAACAAGCCTTCGAGGCCTACAGCAAGGAAGCATCATGACCACGCTGATGGTGCAAGGCACCACCTCGGACGCCGGTAAAAGTACCCTGGTAACGGCGTTGTGCCGCTGGCTGACCCGCCAGGGCATCAGCGTCGTGCCGTTCAAACCACAGAACATGGCGCTCAACAGCGCGGTAACGGCGGACGGCGGCGAAATCGGTCGGGCCCAGGCGGTACAGGCTCAGGCCGCGAATCTTGAACCCCACACCGACATGAATCCGGTGCTGCTCAAGCCCAACAGCGATACCGGCGCGCAGGTGATCATCCATGGTCGTGCGGTCACCAGCATGAATGCCGTGGCCTATCACGATTACAAAGCCATCGCCATGCAGGCGGTGTTGGCCTCCCATCAACGCTTGAGTGCCGCTTACCCGGTGGTGATGGTCGAAGGCGCAGGCTCGCCGGCCGAGATTAATCTGCGTGCCGGCGATATCGCCAACATGGGCTTTGCCGAAGCGGTGGATTGCCCGGTGCTGCTGATCGCCGATATCAATCGCGGCGGGGTGTTCGCCCATCTGGTGGGGACTCTGGAGTTGTTGTCGGCCAGCGAACAGGCGCGGGTCAAAGGTTTCATCATCAACCGTTTTCGTGGCGACATTGCCTTGCTGCAACCGGGCCTCGACTGGCTTGAAGAGCGCACCGGAAAACCGGTGGTGGGTGTGTTGCCGTATGTCATGGACCTGCATCTGGAAGCCGAAGACGGCCTCGATCAGCGTCAGACCGACAAGGTTGAGCAGGTGCTGAAAGTCGTGGTGCCGGTCTTGCCGCGTATCAGCAACCACACCGATTTCGATCCACTGCGTTTGCACCCGCAAGTCGACCTGCAATTCGTCGGCCCCGGCCAGCCGATTCCGAGCGCTGACCTGATCATTCTCCCCGGCTCGAAGAGCGTGCGCAGCGACCTCGCGTACCTGCGCGCCAACGGCTGGGACACGGCCATCGCCCGGCATCTGCGGTACGGCGGCAAGTTGCTGGGGATCTGCGGTGGTTTGCAGATGCTCGGCGAGCAGTTGCACGACCCGCTAGGCCTTGAAGGCGCGGCGGGTTCCAGTAAAGGTCTGGGCTTGTTGGCATTTGCCACGGTCCTTGAAGAAGAGAAACAACTGCGCAACGTCCGTGGCCATTTAGCCCTGGAAGACGCGCCCGTCAGCGGTTATGAAATTCATGCCGGGGTCACCACCGGTGCCGCGCTGGAGCTGGCTGCGGTGCAGCTGGACGACGGTCGCAGTGATGGCGCGCAAAGCGAGGACGGGCAGATTTTCGGCACTTATCTGCATGGCCTGTTCGAGTCGCCGGCGGCCTGCAGTGCGCTGTTGCGTTGGGCGGGTTTGCAGGATGTGCAGGAGGTGGATTACCACGCCTTGCGCGAACGCGATATCGAGCGCTTGGCTGATTTGGTGGAACAGCATTTGGATACCGGGCTTTTGCGGGAGCTCTGTGGGATTTAGGCCGACTGTTATGGCCTCATCGCGAGCAAGCTCGCTCCCACATTGGATTTTCGTTGTGCCGCAATTCTGTGCCCTGCACGGATTAAATGTGGGAGCGAGCTTGCTCGCGATGGGGCCAGTGGCCTCACCGCTAAATTAAGGATTTAAGACATGCTGCAACTGATCCTCGGCGGCGCCCGTTCCGGTAAAAGTCGTCTGGCGGAAAAACTCGCCTCCGACAGCGGCCTGGCCGTGACGTACATCGCCACCAGCCAGCCGCTGGACGGCGAAATGAACGAGCGGGTCGCCCATCACCGTGCCCGTCGTCCCGCCGAATGGGCGCTGATCGAAGAGCCCTTGGAACTGGCCCGCGTGCTACGCGAAACCGCGAGCGCCGAGGGTTGCCTGCTGGTGGATTGCCTGACGTTGTGGCTGACCAATCTGCTGATGCTGGACAACCCCGAGCGTCTGGCCGCTGAGCGTGAAGCGCTGCTGGAATGCCTGGCGTTGTTGCCGGGTGAAATCATTTTTGTCAGCAACGAGACCGGGCTGGGTGTCGTGCCGCTGGGCGAATTGACTCGCCGCTATGTCGATGAAGCCGGTTGGTTGCATCAAGCCCTGGCTGAACGCTGTCAGCGTGTCGTATTGACCGTCGCTGGCCTGCCCCTGACTTTGAAAGGAACTGCGTTATGAGTAACTCCTGGTGGCTGAACCCGTGCCAAGCGATCGACACGCAGGCTTACGAGCAGGCGGCGGCCCGTCAGCAGCAACTGACCAAACCGGCCGGTTCTCTTGGGCAACTGGAAAGCGTTGCGGTGCAATTGGCCGGGTTGCAGGGGCGGGTCAAACCGAGTCTGAATCAACTGTGGATTGCGATTTTTGCCGGTGACCACGGTGTCGTCGCCGAAGGCGTTTCGGCGTTCCCTCAGGAAGTCACCGGGCAGATGCTGCATAACTTCGTCAGCGGCGGTGCGGCCATCAGCGTGTTGGCGCGGCAATTGGGCGCGCAGCTGGAAGTGGTCGATCTGGGCACCGTCACCCCTTCGCTGAACCTGCCGGGCGTGCGTCACCTGAACATTGGCGCGGGTACACAGAACTTCGTCAATGGCCCGGCCATGACTCAAACCCAGGGCGAACTGGCTCTGGAGGCCGGACGTGACAGCGTGCGCCGCGCCATTGCGGCCGGTGCCGAACTGTTTATCGGCGGCGAGATGGGCATTGGCAACACCACCGCTGCCAGCGCCTTGGCCTGCGCGCTACTGGATTGCCCGGTGGCGCATCTGGCCGGGCCGGGCACGGGGCTGAATGCCGCGGGCGTCAGCCATAAAGCGCAGGTCATCGAGCGAGCCCTGGTGCTGCATGCCGCCCAGCGCGGTGATGCCTTGCCGACCCTGTTCAACCTCGGTGGTTTCGAGATCGCGGCGCTGGTCGGGGCTTATCTGGCCTGCGCCCAGGAAGGCGTGGCGGTGCTGGTGGACGGCTTCATCTGCAGCGTTGCGGCGTTGGTCGCGGTGCGCTTGAATCCGGCCTGTCGCGGCTGGTTGCTGTTCGGCCATCGCGGTGCCGAGCCAGGTCATCGGCATGTGCTGGAGGCCTTGAGCGCCGAACCGTTGCTGGACCTCGGTTTGCGCTTGGGCGAGGGCAGTGGCGCCGCGTTGGCGGTACCGTTGTTGCGACTGGCCTGCGACCTGCACGGGCAGATGGCGACCTTCGCCGAAGCGGCCGTGGCGGATCGCCCGGCATGATGCGACTGGACCTGCTGCGCCACGGCGAAACCGAACTCGGTGGCGGTTTGCGCGGCAGTCTGGATGACGCGTTGACGGCCAAGGGCTGGGAGCAGATGCGCGCCGCCGTGCAGGCCTTGGGGCCGTGGGATCGGCTGGTCAGCTCGCCGTTGCAGCGTTGCGCACGTTTCGCCGAGGAACTGGGCGAGCGCCTTGGCTTGCCGGTGCAACTGGAAAAAGACCTGCAAGAACTGCATTTCGGTGCCTGGGAAGGGCAGAGCGCAGCGGCACTGATGGAAACCGACGCCCAAGCCTTGGGCCTGTTCTGGGCGGATCCGTACGGATTCACTCCACCTGAGGGCGAGCCGGTCATAGCGTTTTCGGCGCGGGTGCTGGCGGCGGTCGAACGGCTGCATCAAGCCTATGCCGGTGAGCGGGTGTTGTTGATCAGCCATGGCGGAGTGATGCGTTTGCTGCTGGCTCAGGCTCGGGGTTTGCCCCGCGAGCAATTGCTCAATGTCGAAGTCGGCCACGGTGCGCTGTTTTCGCTGCGGGTCGAGGCCCATGCCGTGTTGAGCGAAGGGATCTGAGCATGCTGCCTTTCTGGATCGCCGCGCAATTTCTCAGCAGTTTGCCGATTCGTCTGCCAGGCATGCCGCAGCCGCAGGAACTGGGCCGTTCGTTGCTGTTTTATCCGCTGGTCGGGTTGCTGTTTGGCGCAGTGTTGTGGGCGTTGAACTGGGTGCTCGGCGGATCGCCGTCGGTGTTGCACGCCGCGTTGTTGCTGAGCGCCTGGGTCTTGCTCAGTGGTGGTTTGCATCTGGATGGTCTGGCCGATAGCGCCGATGCCTGGCTCGGTGGTTTTGGTGATCGCGAGCGAACCCTGACCATCATGAAGGATCCGCGCAGCGGGCCGATTGCGGTGGTGACGCTGGTGTTGGTGCTGTTGCTCAAGTTCGCCGCGCTGCTGGCGCTGATCGAGCAGCAGCACAGCGTTGCGTTGATCCTGGCGCCGTTGATCGGCCGCAGCGCATTGCTCGGATTGTTCCTGAGCACGCCTTACGTGCGACCCGGTGGATTGGGACAGGCGCTGGCGGATCATCTGCCGCGTGTGGCCGGCAAGCAGGTATTGCTGCTGAGTGCGCTGGTTTGTGTGCTGATCGCCGGGTTCAGTGGCGTGTTTGCCGTGGCGCTGGCGGTAGTGGGGTTCTTCTGGTTGCGGCAGGTGATGATGCGGCGGTTGGGGGGGACTACGGGTGATACGGCAGGCGCCTTGTTGGAGCTGCTGGAAGTGGCGGTGTTGGTGGGATTGGCGTTGGTCTGACAGGTATTTTCTGACTGGTCTGCCATATCGCGAGCAGGCTCGCTCCCACATTAGTTCTGCGCCGTTCACACACCAAGTGTGGGAGCGAGCCTGCTCGCGATTGCTATCGATCAGACGCTACAAAGGTAGCGGCAAAACTTGCTTTCATTTAACCACGGGTATATACACGCACTATGCTTCCCTCTCAGTGTTTATGCACCAACCTGCGTCGCGCCGCTCGAGGCGTCAGCAGGCATTACGACGGCGCCCTCGACGGCTTCGGGATCAACGTTGCGCAGTATTCTTTGCTGTGTAATTTGCAACGCCTGGACCAACCCAGCATCTCGACCCTGGCCCACGCCATGGGCCTGGACCGCAGCACCCTGGGGCGTAATCTGCGGGTGCTGGAGGGCGAAGGTCTGGTCACGCTGGTCGAGGGTGAGGATCATCGCAACCGTGTCGTGCTGCTCACCGAAACCGGGCGCGAACGTCTGGCGGCGGCCTTGCCGGCGTGGGAAGCGGCGCAACAGCGTTTGATCGAGAAACTGGGTGTAGAGAAGCGGGAAACCTTGCTGGCCTTGCTGGACGAACTTGCGTAAAGCAATTAAGTCCGATCATAAGCGGGTATATACCCGTTAGCGGAGAACAACAATGACATCGATGTGGCGTACCAGCGGTTGGGTTCTTCTTGGGAGTGCGCTGATCCTCGCGTTGTCCTTGGGCGTGCGGCATGGCTTCGGACTGTTTCTGGCGCCGATGAGTAATGAGTTTGGCTGGGGGCGTGAGGTGTTTGCGTTCGCCATTGCCTTGCAGAATTTGATCTGGGGCCTGGCGCAACCCTTTACCGGTGCGCTGGCCGACCGGTTTGGCGCGGCGAAAGTGGTACTGATCGGTGGCGTGTTGTACGCTCTGGGGTTGGTGTTCATGGGCCTTTCCGACTCGGCCTGGTCGTTGTCGCTGAGTGCCGGTTTGCTGATTGGGATCGGTCTGTCGGGCACTTCGTTCTCGGTGATTCTGGGCGTGGTCGGGCGTGCCGTTGCTCCTGAGAAGCGCAGCATGGCCATGGGTATCGCCAGTGCTGCCGGCTCCTTTGGGCAGTTCGCCATGTTGCCCGGCACGCTCGGGTTGATCGGCTGGCTTGGCTGGTCGACGGCGCTGTTGGCGCTGGGTTTGCTGGTGGCGTTGATCGTGCCGTTGGTGAGCATGCTCAAGGACAACCCGTTGCCGGTATTCGGCCATGAGCAAACCTTGTCCGAAGCCTTGCGTGAGGCATGTTCGCACTCGGGCTTCCGGTTGTTGGCGTTCGGTTTTTTTGTCTGTGGTTTTCAGGTGGTGTTTATCGGCGTGCATTTGCCGGCGTATCTGGTGGATCAGCATCTGCCGGCCACCACGGGCACCACGGTGTTGGCGCTGATCGGCCTGTTCAATATCTTCGGTACCTACACTGCAGGCTGGCTCGGCGGACGGATGTCAAAACCGCGCCTGCTGACCGGGTTGTATCTGTTGCGTGCGGTGGTGATCGGCCTGTTCCTCTGGGCGCCAGTCACGCAGATGAGCGCTTATCTGTTTGGCATGGCCATGGGTTTCTTGTGGCTGTCGACCGTACCGCTGACCAACGGCACGGTGGCGACACTGTTCGGCGTGCGAAATCTGTCCATGCTCGGCGGTATCGTGTTCCTGTTCCACCAGTTGGGGTCGTTCCTGGGTGGCTGGTTGGGTGGGGTTGTCTACGACCGAACCGGCAGCTATGACTTGATCTGGCAGGTGGCGATTCTCTTGAGTGTGTTGGCCGCTGCGTTGAACTGGCCGGTGCGTGAACGGCCGGTTGCGCGTCTGCAAACGCAAGTGAGTGCGGCGTGAGCAGGTTCTGGCCATGGTGCGTCGGCTTGAGTGTCGGCGCGCTGCTATTGGCGTTGGCCTGGTGGGGTTGGCATCAGGGCGGTTTGGCGCTGATGCAGTTGGGCATGGGTACTTGTTAAGGGCTACTTGTTAGGGCCGACCACCCAAAAAGCCCCGACTCTTTCGAATCGGGGCTTTTTGATTTAACAGGTTTTGCTTACAGCACCGGGTAGTCGATATAGCCGACCGGGCCCTTGGAGTAGAACAGCTCTGGACGCGCTTCGTTCAGCGGCGCATCGGCTTTCAGGCGCGCCGGCAGGTCCGGGTTGGCGATGAAAGGCACGCCGAAGGCAACCGCATCGGCCTTGCCGCTGGCCAGCCAGGCATTGGCGCTGTCTTTGCTGAAGCTCTCGTTGGCGATGTACGGGCCGCCGAAGGCTTCTTTGAGTTGCGGACCGAGGCTGTCGCCGGCTTCTTGCTCGCGCGAGCAGATGAAGGCGATGCCGCGTTTGCCCAGTTCGCGAGCCACGTAGGTGAAAGTCTCGGACAGGTTGTCGTCGCCCATGTCATGGAGATCGGCACGGGGTGACAGGTGCACACCCACGCGACCCGCGCCCCAGACGTCGATCGCCGCGTCAGTCACTTCGAGCATCAGGCGTGCACGGTTCTCCAGGGAACCACCATACTGGTCGGTACGCTGGTTGGTGCTGCTTTGCAGAAACTGGTCGAGCAGGTAGCCGTTGGCGCCGTGGATTTCCACACCGTCGAAACCGGCGGCCTTGGCGTTCTCGGCACCCACGCGGTAAGCGTCGATGATGTCCTCGATTTCAGCGGTTTCCAGGGCGCGCGGAGTTGGGAAGTCGGCCAATGGACGAACCAGGCTGACATGGCCTTTAGGCTGGATAGCGCTCGGCGCGACCGGTGCTTCGTCGTTCAGGTACGAGGGGTGGGAAATCCGACCCACGTGCCACAGTTGCAGGAAAATTTTGCCGCCCGCGCCGTGGATCGCTTTGGTCACGTTGCTCCAGCCGCGCACCTGGTCGTTGGACCAGATGCCGGGGGTGTCCGGGTAGCCCACGCCCATCGGCGTGACCGAGGTGGCCTCGCTGAGGATCAGACCGGCGGAAGCGCGTTGTACGTAGTACTCGGCCATCAGCGCGTTCGGCACACGACCTTCATCGGCGCGGCAGCGGGTCAGCGGCGCCATGATGATGCGGTTGGCCAGCTCCAGGTCGCCGAGTTTGATCGGATCGAAAATAGTGGTCATGAAATAGCTCTCTTTTAGCGATCAGTTAGTAGCGGGGGCCAGTTCGGCATTGCCGCTCTGACGAAAAGTAATCAGGGTCACCAGCAGTGCGAGCACCGCCAGTGCTGCAGCGGCCAGAGGCACGCTGGTCAGGCCGAAACCGTGGGCAATCACGCTGCCGCCGACCCAGGCGCCGAGAGCGTTGCCGATGTTGAAGGCGCCGATATTCAGGGTCGACACCAGGTTCGGTGCGGCCTTGCCGAAGGTCACCACGTTCACTTGCAGGGCCGGCACGGCGGCAAAGCACGCGGTGGCCCAGAGAAATAGGGTGATTTCGGTTGGAATCACTGCAATGCTGGTCCAGGTCAGCACGGTGGACACCACCGCCATGCTGATGAACACACCGATCAGCGTCGCAGCCATGTTTTTGTCAGCCAGCTTGCCGCCGATGATGTTGCCGACTGTCAGGCCCAGACCGATGAGCATCAGGGTCCAGGTCACGCCGCGTGGCGAGACACCGGTGACCTCGCCCAACAGCGGTGCGACATAGGTGAACAAGGTGAAGACCGAGGCGGCGAACAATGCGGTCATGCTCAGGGACAGCCAGATACCGGCGCCTTTGAGGGCGCGCAGTTCGGCGCGCATGTCGAGTTTCTCTTCATCGCGCTTGGCCGGCAGGAAGCGGATCAGGCCGATCAGCGCAATCACACCGATAACCGTCACCGCCCAGAAGGTCGAACGCCAGCCGGCTTCCTGGCCCAGCGCGGTGCCCAGCGGTACGCCGAGAACATTGGCCAGGGTCAGGCCGGTGAACATCAAGGCCACCGCCGAAGCGCGTTTGTTGGCCGGTACCAGGCCGGCAGCTACCACCGAACCGATGCCGAAGAAGGCGCCGTGACATAGAGCCGTCACTACCCGGGCGAACATCAGCACGTCGTAGTCACTGGCCAGGGCACAGAGCAGATTGCCGATAATGAAGATGCCCATCAACGCAACCAGAGCAGCCTTGCGCGGCAGTCTGGCGGTGGCCAGTGCCATGAACGGCGCACCGATGGCCACGCCCAGGGCGTAGCCGGTCACCAGCCAGCCGGCGCCGGGAATCGACACACCGAGGTCAGCCGCCACTTCGGGCAGCAAGCCCATGATGACGAACTCGGTGGTGCCGATGGCGAAGGCGCTCAGGGCCAGAATGAGGAGCGAGAGGGGCATGTCAAATCCTTGTGGAACTCTGGGTCAGAGCTCTTTGCTGATGGCGCGGAGGAATTCCTGAATGGTTTCCTCGTTGCGTTTGAAGAAGTGCCATTGGCCGACTTTCCGGCTGCTGATCAGACCGGCACGCTGCAAGGTCGCCAAATGCGCGGACACGGTCGACTGCGACAGGCCGCAGCGTTGGTCGATTTGTCCGGCACAGACGCCGTGCTCGTTGCTGTGACTCTGGTCGGGAAACTCGACGGTCGGGTCTTTGAGCCAGTGAAGGATTTCTCGCCGTACTGGGTGCGCCAGGGCTTTTATTATTTCGTCGAGGTCGATGGACATGGCAGTGCTCGGGGTGAGTAAAACGTTATATCGCGATGGGGCGAACTTTAAATCGGTATTTCGCGATATACAAATATGATTTTGCTCTGAGCGTCGCGAAAATCGATATATCGAGTTATAACGATATTGGATGTACGGTGCTAAGCTGCGCTCTATGAACTATCTCGCACACCTGCACCTTGGCGGTCAGCGCCGGGGTCAACTGCTCGGCAGTCTGTATGGCGACTTCGTCAAAGGTCGGCTGCAAGGGCAGTTCGATCCGGAAATCGAGGCGGCGATCCAGTTGCACCGCAGTATCGACATGTTTACCGATCGCCATCCGCTGGTGGACGTGTCGCTGTCGCGGTTTTCGCTGACGCGGCGGCGTTACGCCGGCATCGTGCTCGATGTTTTTTTCGATCACTGTCTGGCCCGGGACTGGACCTTGTATGCCGACCGGCCGCTAGAGGACTTCACCTCCGACGTTTACCGGGTGTTGGCCGCCGAACCGCAGTTGCCAGGGCGACTGGCGCAGATCGCGCCGCATATGGCCGCGAACGACTGGTTGGGTTCGTATCGGGATTTTGCGGTGCTGGAGCAGGTGCTGCGGGGGATCTCGCGACGGTTGACGCGGCCGGAGGAGTTGGCTGGCGCCATGCGGGAGCTGGAACAGTTGTATCAGCCGTTGAGCGAGGATTTTCGGGTGTTTTATCCGCAGTTGCAGGTGTTCTCGCAAAACCAATTGCGAATACATTCTTGAGCAGAGCGGTGATGTGGGAGCGGGCTTGCCCGCGAATCAGGCGACGCGGTCTGCCAGATTCACCGCGTCATCGTTCTTCGCGAGCAAGCTCGCTCCCACAGGTTCAGTGCATTGGCACAGGATCGGGTCAGGCCGCGATCAGCTCGCCGGTACGCCGAGGTTTAGCAGACTCAACAACCTCACCAAACAAGGCTTTTTGCACCGCTTGCTGCGCCTGAAAGGCCAACGCCGCACGTTCCTGGCCGTGACAGGCAATGGGTTTGAGCAGGTGAATTTCTACCTCACCCTGATCATTGGCGAACAGCCGCATCAGGTGTGACAGCAGGTCGTCGTCACCAATGAACGGTGCCAATGGATCGACCTGTCCATCGCGCAAGTACCGAATGGCCACCGGTTGCAGCGCAACGTCGGCATCGATGGCGGCGGACAACAAGCGGCCATGGAAGGTGCGCAGCGAACGGCCGTCGGTGGTGGTGCCTTCCGGGAACATCAGCAGCGGATGCTCTTGTTCCAGATGACGGCTCATCTGTTTGCGGATCAACTGGCTGTCGCCCGAACCGCGACGGATAAACAGACTGCCGGCCTTGGCCGCCAACCAACCGGCGACTGGCCAGGTGCGCACTTCGGCTTTGGACAAAAACGACAACGGCGTCAGCATGCCGAGCAGCGGGATATCGGTCCATGACACATGGTTACTGACCCACAGCATCGGCTGTTGCGGCAGTTCACCCTGAACGGTCACGCGAAAGGGCAGGGCATTGCCCAGGCGCGCCATGAAAAACCGCGACCAGCGCTGACGCCGGACCATGGAGTTGGCCATGCCCATGCGCTCGAACAGACCGAATACGCTGGCCATGCTCAACCCCAGCGCGACCACCACCAGCACTCGCGCAATTCGCGCGTACACCCGCAACCGGCTCATCAGACTGCCGCCTTGAAGTGCCGTGCGTAGCGCGGGCACAACTCGTCACGTTTGAGCAGGATGAACACGTCGGCAACCTGGAAGTCTTCGTCCCAGCAGGGTTCGCCGCAGATTTTCGCTCCCAGGCGCATGTAAGCCTTGAGCAGCGGCGGCATTTCGGCGATCACGTTGGACGGGATGTCGAGGGCCGGCAGTGGCTTCTTCGGTTCGGCGCGCAAGTGCTCGGTGCACAGGTAGCGTTCGCGCAGGCGTTGCATGATCGCCTGGGCCTGGATCCCGCCATCCTGCATCGGGATGCTGGCGCAGCCCATCAGGTAGCTGTAACCGCCCTGGTTGAGCACTTCAGCCAGTTCGCCCCAGAGTACGGCGATGGTGCCGCCGTTGCGGTAGGCTGGATCAACGCAGGTGCGGCCGATTTCCAGGATCGGGCCTTTGAGGTGCACCAGGCCGTGCAGGCTGAATTCTTCTTCGCTGTAAAAGCGACCGAGACTGCTGGCGGCCTGGTGGTCGAGCAAGCGGGTGGTGGCAACCAGGCGGCCAGTGTTCAGGTCACGTACGCCGATGTGGGCGCAATGAACATCATAGTCATCCATGTCCAGACCGAGCTCCGCGCCTTTCAGCCTGGCGTTGAATTCGCCGCTGAAAACGTTGAAGCGCAAGGCCTGGGCTTCCTGCAAGGCCTCGGCACCGATCAGGCGTTCGGCTTGCAGGCGGCGTTCGTTGCCGGTGTCGCTGATGCGGGCGATCTGAGTCATTGCGAATCTCCGTACGGGCTGTTCACCCGTCTTGGGTTGCAGCCGATCGACTTTCTTTATGCAAATTTGTTGTGCAAAGTCAGGCTATGTAGGCCCGGTGTCATCGCCATGAAGCTTTGGTGATGCTTATATGACAGCCCCTTGAGGATCCTTTTATGCCCTGGCAAGCCCTGTTGAACCGTTGCGATCGCCTGCCCGTCAACCCGGATCTGGCCGAAGGCTATTCGGTGTTGTTACAGCAAGTTGGCAACGTGACGCCGTTTGAACTGGCGGTGCGCGGCGGCCGGTTGATGGCGACGCCGGGGCTGGCGTTTCTGGTGGGTTATCAGGCTGCGTTACGCATGCTCTGGCCCAGCGCGCCGCCGAGCCTGGGCGCCTTGTGTGCAACCGAACAGCGCAGCCTGCGCCCGGCGGACATGCAGACCCGCCTCCATGACCTGCGGCTGAGCGGACGCAAGGATTTCGTCACTGCCGGCGATGCGGCGGACTGGCTACTCATTGCGGCGCGCTGCGAAGCACCGGGTGAACCACCGCGCTTGAATCTGGCCGTGGTTTATCCCGATGAGCCCGGCGTACGCCTGGAAAAACTGCCGGCCATCCCGTTGATGCCGGACATCAGCCATGGCCGCCTGTTTCTCGACAATGCCCTGTGCGAATTACTCGCCGGGGACGGCTGGGATGCTTACATCAAACCGTTCCGCACCCTGGAAGACATCTACGTGCTCAGTGCCATGAACGCCTGGTTGTATGGCGTCGGTCAGGACTGCGACTGGCCGCAGAGCCTGCAACTGCGGCTGTTGGCGCTGCTGGCCGGGTGTGCGGAAGTCAGTCGGCAGAGCCCGGGGACGACTGTCGGGCATGTTTTGCTCGGTGGTTTATTCGCGCAGTTCGATTCGCTCAAATCCGAGCTCAATGACGCGTTCAACGATGGCCCGGCGCATTGGGCGGATCTGTGGGAACGTGATCGGGCGGTGCTGGATCTGGCCACCGGGGCACGGGCCAAGCGACTGGCGAAGGCGTTGGCAAGGTAAGGACAGGCAGAATCTTCACAGGTTTAAAGGGCCCCTTCGCGGGCAAGCCCGCTCCCACAAGGATTGCGCAAGTCCTGTGGGAGCGGGCTTGCCCGCGAATGCGGTTGAGGGGGCAACAGGGATTTCAAAACTGTCATCTATCTCGACTAGGCTCGGCAGGTTCATCCTCTTGAGTGCCCGCCATGTTCAAAGGCTCGATCCTGCTGCTTGCGCTGCTGTTCATGAGTGCTCACGCCAGCGCCGAAAACTGGCCCGCTGAACAATGGCCCCAAGGCCCTCAGGTCAGCGGCCCGGCACTCGAAGCCCTGGAGGATTACGCCTTTCAGACTCGCGACGACACCACTCGCAAAGGCATCCGTACCGATGCCTTGCTGGTGATCCGCGACGGCCAGCTGGTTTACGAACGTTATGCCGGGCCGACCACTGCCGATACGCCGCATCTCACCTGGTCCATCAGTAAAAGCCTGATGGCCACCGTGTTGGGCGTGGCTTATGGCGAGGGGCGTTTTGCATTGCAGGATCCTGCGGCGAAATTCTATCCGCCGCTGCAAAAGCATCCAGCGATTTCCATGGCCGACCTGCTGCACTGGGCATCGGGTCTGGACTGGCAGGAAGACTATGAATATGCCCCGCTGAAGTCATCGGTGGTGGCCATGCTCTACACCCGGGGTCGCAGCGATATGGCTGCGTTCAGCGCCGAACATGGCGAGTTCAGTGCGCCGGGGCAGGCGTTTCGCTACTCCAGCGGTGACAGTAACCTGCTGTCCGCAGCCCTGAAAAACATGCTCGGTGCGAAGTATCCGGATTATCCGTGGACTGCATTGTTCGAACCCTTGGGCATACGCAGCGCTGTGTGGGAAACCGACGCCAGCGGCACCTTTGTCGCCTCGTCCTATGCCTACCTCACCGCCCGCGATCTGGCACGGGTCGGTCTGCTGATGCAGCGCGACGGTCGTTGGGGCGATCGCCAGTTGCTGCCCAAGGACTGGGTCGAGTTCAGTCGGCAACCCTTTGTTCACCATCAAGCGCAGCAGGACGAAGCTGTACCGGGCGCTCATTGGTGGCTTAATCGGGCAGTCGATGGCGCCGCCAAACCCTGGCCGGACGCGCCCGCCGATACCTTTGCCGCGCTGGGCCATTGGGGGCAGGCGTTGTATGTCATCCCCAGTGAAAAACTGCTGATCGTGCGTTATGGCGATGATCGCGATGGCAGTTACCAGCACAACGAACTGCTCAAACGCACCTTGGCCGCTTTTGCCCCGAAGGTGCAGCCATGAGCCGCCAACGGTTTGTCCGCCGCAGGCCGTTCAGCAGTCTGCTGATTTTGCTGGTGGTGGCGCTGCTTGGCTGGGGCTGGCAGGAGCGGGTGGCGTTACAGGCTTTTCCAGACATCATTAGCGCCTATACCGCCAAGGAGTATTGCTCTTGCCGGTATGTGATGAACAACCAGGCCGAGTATTGCCGTGCTTATGTGCAGCAATATCTGCCCACCAGCGCCTTTCTAGATGACCCTGTGAGCAAGCGTGTGACGGCCAGTGGTATGGGGCGAACCCATACTGCGGGGTGGATCGGCGAGCGCCGGGGGTGCCAGTTATTGCCTTGACTGTGGCGAGGGGCTTTTGTGGCGAGGGAGCTTGCTCCCGCTCGGCTGCGCAGCAGTCGTAAAACCTGTCGATGCGGTCCTACTGAAAAAACGCATCGCCTGGTTTTGGGAGCGCTTCGCACTCCAGCGGGAGCAAGCTCCCTCGCCACAAGGACCTGGCGAATCAACAGATAGTTTGCAACTCGCCTGCGGCCAGTTAAGGTTCAGCTCAGGTTTATTTACCCATGAGTTGTTATGCCCATCCCTTCGCTATTCAAACGGTGCGCCTTGCTGCTGACGCTTTGCGCAGCTTCGCCCGTCCACGCCAACTGGTATCTGGATGGCGAGTCTTCACGACTGTCCTTTATCTCTACCAAGAATGCCCATATCTCCGAAGTTCAGCGCTTTCTGGTGCTGCACGGCAAGGTCGATCCCAAGGGCCTGGCGCAAGTCCAGGTCGAGCTGGAGTCGGTCAATAGCGGCATTCCGCTGCGCGACGAGCGCATGCGCAAGGACCTGTTCGAGATCAAGACCTTCCCGCAGGCGCTGATCAGCGCGCAAATCAATCTACAACCCATCAATGACCTGGCTCCCGGTGCGCAGCTCGAACTGCGGCTGCCGCTGACGGTAAAACTCCACGGCAAGGAACATAACTACAACGCCGAGTTGCTGGCCACAAGGCTGGATGACCGGCGTTTCCAGGTGGTCACCCTTGAGCCGTTGGTATTGAATGCCGAGGACTTCGATCTGGCGCCAGGCTTGGCGGCGTTACGCAAAACCGCCGGGTTGTCGGCGATCAGTCTTTCGGTGCCGGTGGGTGCGGTACTGATTTTCACGGCGCGCTGACATGGGCGGCGCGGTATTTCCCTGGCGCGAAGGCAACCGCTTCGAACTGCTGATCGATGGGCCGAATTTCTTCCCACGCATGCTGGTGGCGATTGCCCGTGCCGAGCAGCAGGTAGAACTTGAGTTGTACCTGGTGGAGGCGGGAGCCTGCGCCGAAGCCATGGTCCAGGCGCTGGTGCAGGCGGCTGAACGCGGCGTTCGTGTGCGCTGTCTGTTCGATGACTACGGCAGCCTGGCCTTCACCTTGAGTTTGCGCAGCCGATTGATCGAAGCCGGTGTCGAGCTGCGTTTCTACAATCGGTTGAGCTGGCGGCGCTGGGTACGCAACTTTTACCGTGATCACCGCAAGCTGCTGTTGATCGATCAATGCCTGGCGGTGGTCGGCGGCACCGGTGTCACCGATGAGTTCTGGACCCCAGGCAAGGACATCAGCGAATGGCACGAAGTGATGGTGGAGATCGCCGGTCCGCTGGTGCTCGACTGGCAGATGCTGTTCGACCGGCAATGGCTCGCCAACCGTCATCGCAAGGCCTGGAAGCCCGCCTCGACCTTCGGCCTGCAACGGCTGCCCCGGGTTCCGGTGGTTGGTTCGGGCATGGGCCGGGTAGCTTATGCCGATGCCCGTCAGCATCGGGACATCCTGCAATCACTGACTCGGGCCCTGAACAGCGGTCAGCGGCGTATCTGGCTGGCGACGCCGTACTTCCTGCCGACCTGGAGAGTCCGTCGCTCGTTACGCAGAGCTGCCGCGCGCGGCGTCGATGTGCGCTTGCTGCTCACCGGGCCGCGCACCGATCACCCGTCAGTGCGTTATGCCGGGCATCGCTACTACCCGCGTCTGCTCAAGGCCGGGGTGAAGATCTTCGAGTATCAGCCGTGCTTTCTGCACCTGAAAATGGTCCTGGTCGATGACTGGGTGAGCATTGGCTCATGCAACTTCGATCACTGGAATCTGCGCTTCAATCTGGAAGCCAATCTGGAGGCGCTCGACCCTGAGCTGACGCGCGCGGTGGCGGCAAGCTTCGAAACGGACTTTGCCCGGAGCCTGGCTGTCAGCCTTGAAACATGGCAAAGCCGACCACTGTGGAAGCGGGTCAAGCAACGGGTGTGGGGGTGGGTCGATCGGTTGGTGGTGAATCTGCTGGATCGGCGGGGGTAAAACAATCTATCGAGTGCCTTGGCCTAGTGTGGGAGCGAGCTTGCTCGCGATGACGGTTTAACATTCAACAGTGATGTTGACTGCAAGTCCGCTATCGCGAGCAAGCTCGCTCCCACATTGGATTTTCGTTGTTTCGGGCTTACAACAACTCAAAACTCTGCTGTTTCACGTCCTGGGAATCCAGGCCGATCTGCACGTTGAACATGCCCGGTTCCGCGGCGAATTTCAGCTGAGAGTTGTAGAACTTCAGGTCGTTTTCTTCGATGCTGAAGTGCACAACTTTCTCTTCGCCAGCCTTGAGCATGATTTTCTGGAAGTTCTTCAGCTCCTTGACCGGGCGGATCATCGAGCCGGTGACGTCCTGGATATACAACTGCACCACGGTTTCGCCATCGCGCTTGCCGGTGTTTTTAACGGTCACCCTGGCGTCGATCTTGCCGGTCTCGTTCAGAGTGGTGGCCGACAGCGCCATGTTGGACAAGCTGAAGTCGGTGTAGCTCAAGCCGTAACCGAATGGGTACAGGGGACCTGTGGTGTCATCGAAGTACTGCGAGGTGTAGTTGCCAGGCTTGCCCGGGGTGAACGGACGACCAATGCTCAAATGGTTGTAGTAAGTCGGGATCTGCCCCACCGAACGCGGGAAGCTGATCGGCAATTTGCCGGACGGGTTGTAGTCGCCGAACAGTACGTCGGCAATCGCGTTGCCGCCTTCGGTGCCGGCGAACCAGGTTTCGAGGATCGCGTCAGCCTGCTCCTTCTCTTCGAGAATCGACAGCGGACGGCCGTTCATCAACACCAGCACCAACGGTTTGCCGGTGGCTTTAAGGGCCTTGATCAGTTCGCGCTGGTTGGCCGGGATGTTCAGGTCGGTGCGACTCGAGGACTCGTGGGACATACCGCGGGACTCGCCGACTGCGGCCACGACCACATCGGCTTGCTGTGCGGCCTTGACGGCTTCATCGATCAGCACCGCTGCCGAGCGTGGATCGTCCACCACTTCCGGGGCATCGAAGTTGAGGAAGTTCAGGTAGCCGAGGATTTTCGGGTCGGAGGTGATGTTGGCGCCACGGGCATAGATCAACGTCGACCGATCGCCGAGTGCGCGGGTCATGCCGTCGAACAGGGTCACCGACTGGGCCGGCCGGCCGGCTGCGGCCCAACTGCCCATCATGTCGATCGGGGCTTTGGCCAGCGGGCCGACCAGAGCGATTTTGGCGGTTTTCTTCAGCGGCAGGGTTTCACCCTGGTTTTTCAGCAGCACCAGGCTGCGACGGGCCACATCGCGGGCTTCGCTGCGGTGCAGGCGGCTCTCGGCGTAGGTATCGACCGGGTCGTCCTCGGCCTTGCCGATACGCAGGTACGGGTCCTTGAACAGGCCCATGTCGTATTTCGCACCCAACACTTCACGTACCGCGTTATCGATATCGCTCTGGGCAATCTCCCCGGACTTCAGCAGCCCCGGCAGTTCCTTGCCATACAAGGTGTCGTTCATGCTCATGTCGATGCCGGCCTTGATCGCCAGCTTGGCGGCTTCGCGACCGTCCTTGGCGACGCCATGCTTGATCAGCTCGAAGATCGCCCCGTGGTCACTGACTGCCAGGCCCTTGAAGCCCCAGTCCTTGCGCAGCAGGTCCTGCATCAGCCACATGTTGGCGGTGGCCGGTACGCCGTTGATCGAGTTGAGGGCGACCATCACCCCGCCGGCACCGGCGTCGATGGCCGCGCGGTAGGGCGGCAGGTAATCCTGGTACATCTTGACCGGGCTCATGTCCACGGTGTTGTAGTCGCGACCGCCTTCGACCGCGCCGTACAAGGCAAAGTGCTTGACGCTGGCCATGATGCTGTCCGCCGCGATCGGGGCAGGGCCCTGGAAGGCCTTGACCATCACTTGGGCGATGCGCGAGACCAGATAAGTGTCTTCGCCGAAACCTTCGGAAGTACGGCCCCAACGCGGGTCGCGGGAGATATCGACCATCGGCGCGAAGGTGATGTCGAGGCTGTCGGCACTGGCTTCCTTGGCGGCGATGCGCCCGCTCAGGCCAATCGCGTCCATATCCCAGCTCGAGGCCAGGGCCAGGCTGATGGGGAAAATGGTCCGGTGGCCGTGAATCACGTCATAGGCGAAAAACATCGGGATCTTCAACCGACTGCGCATGGCCGCGTCCTGCATCGGACGGTTTTCCGCGCGGGTAATCGAATTGAACGTACCGCCGATGCGCCCGCCCGCGATTTCCTTGCGGATCATCTCGCGGGGCATTTCCGGCCCGATGCTGATCAGACGCAACTGGCCGATCTTTTCATCGAGGGTCATCTGCTTCATCAGGCTGGCGATGAAGGCGTCCTTGTTCTGAATGGGTGCCGGCTTTGTCTCGGCCAGGGCAGGATGACTGGCCAGACTGATGACAAGGCCCAGCAAACACAGCTTCTTCATGAATAGTTTTCTCAAAGGCTCAAACGGCGTTGGGTACACACCGGTCAGCCAAAATTTAGGGGGCGTCTATTGTTGTTCAGGTAAATGCAGCACACTTCTGAAACCTTTTTCGCGCTGGGCATCTTTTAGCCGATTGGCTCGATGCAATCCAGTGGCGGCAGCAGATTATGCCCCAAGCGCTCGATGTAAAGGGCGCAGGTTCCATTCCACAGGGTTGCACTTGGGAGCGTCACCAACATGAAGGTACAACTATGAAAGTACTACAGCGCTATCGCTCGGGCTGGCAAATCACGGTACTGATGCTGCTGAGCACATTCCTCGCCGGGTGCGGCATCAATACCATTCCGACCCTCGACGAACAGGCCAAGGCGGCCTGGTCGCAAGTGCAGAACCAGTACCAGCGCCGCGCTGACTTGATCCCCAACCTGGTAAACACGGTCAAGGGCTACGCCCAACACGAGGAGCAGACCCTGACAGCGGTGGTCGAAGCCCGTGCCAAGGCCACCTCGATCCAGGTCGATGCCAGCACCCTGGACAACCCGGAAAAACTCAAGCAGTTCCAGCAGGCTCAGGATCAGTTGACCGGTGCTCTGAGCCGTTTGATGGTGGTTTCCGAACGCTATCCGGACCTCAAGGCCAACCAGAATTTCCTCGCCCTGCAATCACAACTTGAAGGCACCGAGAACCGCATCAGCGTGGCGCGACGCGATTTCATCCTCGCGGTGCAGAAATACAACACCGAGCTGCGCACCTTTCCCGGCCGTCTGTGGCATACGGTGATGTACAGCGATTTGCCGATTCGCGAGACTTTCGAGGCGACCAGCCCCGATGCCGATAAAGCGCCAGAAGTGAAGTTCTGATCTGCGCCAGGCTCTCGTCGCCGAGGGTTTGCAGGTAGATCACGCCAGGCGTTACCACGGATGAGGTTCCCATGCGCGTGTTGAAAGTTGGCCTGGTACTGTTGCTCTGGGTGTTTGCCGTCGCGGCCCAGGCCGAGTTGAAGTTTCCGGCGTTGAGCGGACGGGTGGTGGATAACGCCCAGATGATCGAGCTGTCAGTGCGCGAGCAGTTGACGCAACAGCTTGCGGCTCACGAACAGGCCACCGGCGAGCAACTGGTGGTGGTTACCCTGCCTGACCTGCAAGGCACCAGCATCGAAGACTTCGGTTATCAGTTGGGACGGCACTGGGGGATCGGTCAGAAAGACCAGAGCAATGGCGCGCTGCTGATCGTCGCTCGCGATGAGCGCAAACTGCGCATTGAAGTCGGTTACGGTCTGGAAGAGCGCCTGACCGATGCGCAGACCTCGGTGATCATCCATCAGGTCATCACCCCGGCGTTCAAGAGCGGCAATTTCAGCAAGGGCATCAGCGATGGGGTTGCCGCCATGCTGGTGGTGTTGGGCGGTAACCCGCTGGATGAGCCAGCCAACGTTGTCGGGTCAGGAGCGGGGCGGGATCGCGGCAACGACTTCGTCGAAAGCCACCCGGGTGTGTTCATTTTTCTGGTGTTGCTGTTTATCGTGACGATTTTTATCTGTCAGATGCTCGGCATTCTTCCCAGTGGCGGCGGTCGGGGAGGCCGGGGCGGCTCGGGCGGTTTCGGCGGCGGCTTTGGCGGTGGGGGCGGCTTCAGTGGCGGCGGTGGTAGCTTTGGCGGCGGCGGATCGTCTGGCGGCTGGTAACTAAAATAATGAATGAGTATTCGAAGACATGGCGTTACTGAGTGAACACGAACAGCGCAAGGTTGCCGAAGCGATTGCGCGGGTCGAGCAATACACCGATGCCGAACTGGTCACCGTCCTCGCTGCCCGGGCCGACGACTATGCGTATATCCCGCTGCTCTGGGCCAGCCTGCTGGCGCTGATCGTGCCGGGCGTCGTGCACTATCTGTCCGGCTGGATGAACATGCATACGTTGCTGCTGGTGCAGTGGGTCAGCTTTATCATTCTGTGCCTGGTATTCCGGATCCCGAAGATCACCACCCACCTGATCCCGCGCTCGGTACGTCATTGGCGCGCCTCGAACCTGGCGCGCCGGCAGTTTCTCGAACAGAACCTGCACCACACCGTCGGCAGCACCGGCATGCTGATCTTCGTCTGCGAGGCCGAGCGTTATGTGGAAATCCTGGTGGACGAGGGCATTTCCGCACGTCTGGATAACAAAAACTGGGACCTCATCGTCGCCGCCTTCACCCGGCAGGTGAAACAGGGCCAGACCTTGCAGGGCTTCATTACCTGCATCGAAGCCTGCGGTGAACTGCTCAAGGTGCATGTGCCGCTGACCCATGTGCGCAATGAATTGCCGAACCGGTTGGTGGTTCTCGGCTAGTAGCCTGTATTAGCCATACAGGCCACTGGATATATTCCTGCAGTTTTGTCTCTTTCGACGCTACAACCCTGGTGCGTTGCCGGGGGCCAGGCGTGTGTCCAACATCTCTCTTTATTGATGAGCGCTCTGCATACGGGCGTTCGACCATAGAGGGATTTCGCATCATGTCAAACCGTCAACCGGACTATTCAGTCACTTTTCAGCAGCCGCTTCCTGGGGGCGATACCCAGCCTCCTGCGATACTGACCGCAAAAGAAACCCAGGTTCTGCTGTGGAGTTTTCAAGGGAAAACTTCTTGGGAAATCGCGCGGATTCAGAATTGCGCAGAAACGACGGTCAACTTCCACTTCTCCAATATCCGCCGCAAGTTCGAGGTCAACTCGCGCAGTGCGGCAGTGTTCAAGGCCATCGAGTTGGGGATTATTTCCACGGGTAACATCAATCGAGACGCCCATGACCATGACTAATTCGACCTATAGCAGTATCAGCGGACTGTTACTTGGATTGGGCGTCGCAACGACACTGCCACCGATTGATGGCGAGGCGTTGTTTGGCGCGGCTCTTGGAGCCTGGTTGGTCACCACGACCCGGAACAATCTCAAGCCTTGGCAACGTCTCGGCTCATTGTTGCTGTCAGCGGGTGTCGGCTACCTGTTCACCCCGGTGACGTTGCCGATCGCCCCCTTCCTGACCAGCGGTGTCGCTGCATTTTTGTGCGCGTTGATGGTCATTCCCATCAGCATCAAGGCGATGCAGTGGGTCGACGGCGCCAATCTCGGGAAGATTATCCGACGTCTGAAAGGAGGGCGGTGAAATGGGGCTCCTGATGTTTACTCTTACGTTTGTAACAGCCGTTTCTTATCTGTTCAGCGCGTTCAGGCTGGCGTGTTACCGGCGCGACGAAAAACGCAAGGGTTGGCATGGGTGCCTGCTGACCAGCCTGTGCGGCGTCATGTTTTGTTTTGCCAGCATCGACGTATTGCTGGCTCGGCACCTGGTCAGCCTGTGGGACACGCTCATCAGTGTCTTGTTGTGCAGTCTGATCATTCGCTCTGGAGGCAACGTTGTCGTGTTGTGGCGCTCCGCGAAATGACCGGGGGGCCAACCGCTATGATTTTTGCGAGTCGATCGAGTATTGGAGTGTCGACAGGGTAGAAGCCATTTCTGCAAGTTTGAGTTCCAGATCCCGCAGACGCAACTTCTCTTCCAATGCATGATGAATGGCGGATCGATCGTCTTCGTTCAACAACCGCCACAACGCGAGCATTGTATTTTCCAGCGTGCTGTCTTCCTGAGTGACGTCCGTGGCATTGGTTGCCACGTGCCGCAGCATCGGCCCTTCGCCAAGCAACAGCCAGTCAAGGGAAATGCCGCGAGTTTGTGCGATATCTATGCATATTGCGTACGGAGTGCTGTCGCGTCCTTTCCAGCTGCTGAGGGTTTGCGGACTGATATTCAACGCTGAAGACAACGCTGCATCGGTGCTTGCGCCGGTTATCAGTTTTAAGCGAGCCAGAACAGCTTGAGATTTTTTGCTACGCAATTTGAGCCTCTTCCTTTTGACTTATTCGTTTTGAGTGCCTAACTTATGCGTAATGAATACTTTCTTGAGTATGTAATCAACTATTAACTATGAATCAGACGAACTTAATTTTGAAACTTCCTAATAGTATCAGGGAAATTTCCCGCAGCCTTTACGTATACCAACTACGCGCTTGTCAGGTTCACTTGGTCTTTTCTGGCGAACGTCATCCGCAGGGTCTTATCGGCTCTGTCAATACATTGTATTGCCTTTGATCAAGTTGATTGCCACCCACTAACATCCCGGAGCCAAGCATGAGTACCTACAAAATGGTTTGCCCGCACTGTTTGAATCGGATGCGCATTCGAACCAGTGAAGGCAGACATATCTTCTTACGAGTGGCGTACCTGCAATGTACGTCAGAAGCATGCGGCTGGTCAGTTCGGGCAGAGTTCGAGATGACCCATGAGCTTTCCCCGAGCGGCATGCCCAACCCCTCCGTCAGATTACCGAGCGCCGGGCCCGAACTGCGTCGTGCAGCGCGGCCTGTTGAGGTGAGCAGGGCGTCGGCGGAACAAGAAATGGAGTCGTCAGCATGAACGACATGGGCGAGAGCCAGAAACTGAATGCTGAGCTCCTGGCCACGGCACAAGTGTTTTTGACTCGACATGAAAGCGAATACCCCCACGACGATCAATTGCTGTTTTGCCGTGCGGTGAAGCATTTGCAGGGATTGGAGGTACCGATGCATCTCGCGGAAAAACTGGTCAGCCATGCCTATGGAGCGCTGAAATCCCTCAATGATCGCCGACGCCTGGATATCGCCGCCAGCTCCGAAACTGTAGCGGTGGTCACTGACCCGGCCAGCGGCCTCACCTGGGCGGTGCCGGTGGGGCTGATCGTCAAGCACATCATCAATTCCCCGGCGAGTCGTCGGTTGCGCCTGGTTGAACCCTAAGGTTGCGACCGTTGTATTCAGGGTCTGGATCCCCCGATCCGGGCCCGTCTGAAAATAATCCCGTGCCCTCAAACTCCATCCCTCCTAAAATACCCGCCATTCCCGATCCGCACCGCCCGAGGCACTTTTTTACATGTCAGTCACCGCAACTCCCGCCAGCCTCGCGCCGGATCATCACGCGCAGTTCTTGAATCTGCTGGACACCAGCCTCGCGCAAAACTCCTTCATCAAGTTGGTGCTGGCCAAGTACGTTGGTAGCGACGCGGATCTGCAGCGGCTGATCATCAAGCAACTGACCGTGAAGGAGCAGCCGTGCCTGTCCTTCGTCTATCGCTACAAGACCCGCGACATCACCAAGAACTTCTCGCTGGCCGACGGTGTGGCGGCGATTGCCGACCTGTTGCCTGAGTCGTTCAAGAACGCGCACCTGCTGTCGCTGACCGATGAAGTGCAGCTCGAGTACAGCAAAAAGGGCAAGAGCTCGCTGTTCAAGGGCAAGACCCAACAGCAGCGCGAAGTGCCGTCCGCCGAGCACAATCGCGAGAAGAACCGCTTTCTGGAGTTGAGCCGGCCCTTCCTTGCCGACCTGGGCGTGACCAACAAGCAGCACGAGCTGATCCCGGCGATGTCGCGCAAGTGGAAGCAGATCAACAAGTTCATCGAGGTCTTCAGCCATGCCCTGACGTCCTCGCCGCTGGCGCTGGACAAGCCGGTTAAGGTCGCGGATTTCGGTTCGGGCAAGGGTTACCTGACCTTCGCGATCCACGACTACCTGTGCAATACCCTGAAAGCCGAAGGCGAGGTGACCGGCGTCGAGTTGCGCGAAGACATGGTCGAGCTGTGTAACACCGCAGCCGCAAAGCTGGATCATCCGGGGCTGGTGTTCAAATGTGGTGATGTGCGCAGTGTGGCCCCGAGCGAGCTGGACGTGATGATCGCGCTGCATGCCTGCGACATCGCCACCGACTATGCGATTCACACCGGCATTCGTTCCGGCGCCTCGATCATCATGTGCTCACCGTGCTGCCATAAGCAGATCCGCCTGCAAATCCAGAGCCCGGCGCTGCTCAAACCGATGCTGCAATACGGCCTGCACATGGGCCAGCAGGCGGAAATGGTTACCGACAGTCTGCGAGCGTTGTTCCTCGAAGCCTGCGGTTACGAGACCAAGGTGTTCGAGTTCATCTCGCTGGAACACACCAACAAGAACAAGATGATTCTGGCGGTCAAGCGCGCCGAACCGGTCGATCCGGCTCAGCTGCTGGTGAGGATTCAGGAGCTCAAAGCCTTCTACAACATCAGCGAGCATTGCCTGGAAACCCTGTTGCGGGCCGACGGGCTGCTTATTTAAAGGGCTTGAGCGCAACCCCTGACGGCAATGTGCCTGGCTGAGCCGGGCGCACGCTGGTCTTGCGTCCGAGCATCACGGTGACGATCACACCCACGGCGAACAGCCAGGTAATCGGCTCGATGTGCTCGCCGAAGAACAGCGCCGAAAAGGCGATGGTAAAGAAGATCTGCAGCAACTGGATCTGACTGACCCGGGCGATGCCGCCCATGGCCAGCCCGGCATACCAGGCGAAGAAACCGATAAATTGCGAGAACAGCGAGACATAACCGAACGCCCACCAGGTCTTGCTGGAAATTTCCCCCTGATGCTGCAGCGCCAGGTAGGTCACCGGCCCGATCAGCAGTGGCGTCGACAGCACCAGCGCCCAGCAAATCACCTGCCAACCGCCCATCTCCCTGGCCAATCGGCCACCTTCGGCGTAGCCCAAACCACCAATGGCAATCGCTCCGAGCATCAGCAAATCGCCCGCCTGAATACTGCCGGCACCGCTGATCAAGGCATAGGCCAAAACCAGTGCACTGCCCAGCGCCGCACAGGCCCAGAAGGCTTTTGACGGCCGCTCATGGGACAACCACGCGGCATACAGCGCCACGCACAACGGCTGCAAACCGTTGACCAGTGCGCCATGGGACGCCGGCAGTGTCTGCATCGCCCAGGCCGAGAGCACCGGGAACCCCAGAATTACCCCGGCGATCACCAGGCTCAGGCCTTTGATCTGTTTCCAGGTCGGCCATTTCTCCCGACGCCAGAGCAACAACAGTGCTGCCGGAATCGCCGCAAACAGCGCGCGACCGAGGCCGTTGAGCAACGGGTGGATTTCCTGCACGACGATTCGCGTGAAGGGCAGGGTCAGGCTGAAGATAATGACGCCGAGCAGGCCAAGAGCCATGCCGGTGTTTTCGCGCGAAGACATAACGGGAACCAGAATCAAGGGTGGCGGAGTGGCTTTCATCTAGCCATAAACCTCGAGATTGCGCTCTTACAGCTGGGCGCAGAATTGTCCGTACAGTTCGACGCTGTTATCAGCCACACCTTGGCCCCTGTGGCGAGCGGGCTTGCCCGCGCTGGGTCGCGAAGCGGCCCTAAAACCTGCAATCGAATTTTGGCAGGCACACCGCATTCACAGGTTTTGCGGCTGCTGCGCACCCGAGCGGGAGCAAGCTCCCTCGCCACAAAGGCTCTCACACCTGCGTAGTAGCTGGTTATTACCTACCCCTACGGATAAGGACTACCTTGAATACTCTTGTTGCCCACGTATTTCTGCGAGAGAAGTTATTCCCATGGCCGCTAAAAAAATTCTGATGCTGGTCGGCGATTATGTCGAAGACTACGAAGTGATGGTGCCGTTTCAGGCGCTGCTGATGGTCGGTCACACCGTGCATGCGGTATGCCCGGATAAAACCGCCGGTCAAACCGTACGCACTGCGATCCACGATTTCGAAGGCGATCAGACCTACAGCGAAAAACCGGGCCACCTGTTTGCGCTGAACTTCGACTTCGCCAAGGTCGATGCTGCCGATTACGACGCGTTGCTGGTGCCTGGTGGCCGCGCCCCGGAGTACCTGCGTTTGAACGAAAAAGTCCTGCAACTGGTGCAAGCCTTCGACAAGGCCGGTAAACCGATTGCTGCGGTCTGCCATGGTGCGCAATTGCTGGCGGCGGCGGGTATCCTCGAAGGTCGTGAGTGCAGCGCCTACCCGGCCTGCGCCCCGGAAGTGCGACTGGCCGACGGTACGTACATCGATATCCCGGTGACTGAAGGCCACGTTCAAGGCAATCTGGCGACGGCTCCGGCCTGGCCGGCACATCCGAGCTGGCTGGCGGGCTTCCTTGGTTTGCTGGGTACCAAAATCACGCTGTAAAGGAGGGATGTCCCATGTGCGAGCTCTACGTCAAAGCCGATCCGATTCTCTACGAATCACGTTCCCGCTCGCTGCGCATCTGCGGGGTGGTGACCACTTTGCGTCTGGAGAACCAGTTCTGGGACATGCTCAGCGAGATTGCCGAGGTCGACGGCATGACCACTAACCAACTGATCGCCAAGCTGTATGAAGAGGTGATGGACTACCGCGGCGAAGTGGTGAATTTCGCCTCGTTCCTGCGGGTCAGTTGCACACGCTATCTGACCCAGCGGCGCGCGGTGACGCCGGAGTTGAGTGTGGTGCGTTCGGCGGTGAAGTAGGGCTGGGTTTTAAGTTGACCTTGATGGCCTCATCGCGAGCAAGCTCGCTCCCAGTGTGCCCGGCATGGGCCAAAGCCAGTCACCTGAAAAGTGGTGACCAGAATGAGTGACGAGAACTGTAGCGAAACGCAAGGGGGAAGCCGCGAGGCCAGCCTGAAAGAAGCGTGTAGCAAAGGCGCGACCGCAGGAACACGAACAAGCAGCGAGGCCGGATGCGGGCGATAAGTGTGCTGGGAGCCACGAAATCCAACCGTCACCGAAAGACGCATCAGGTAGAGCTTGGCGGCCCGAGCCGAAGGTTTTGGCACCTTACCCGGGGAGATCTCGCGGGCGTAGCCCGCGAGAAGTCAGCAGATGCCGTAGTAGTGAAGAAGGGTCGTAATGGATCTGGAGCGAAGGGCTGAAGAACAGAAACACTCACCATAGACTACTGCCTACAAAGCGAGAGCCCTTTGAAACCGCACCCGGAAATGCCATGTGGCACGTAGCGGGAAGGCCGTGCGTGGGAAAGTCGGGTGGACCTCGACCAATGCGCGCAAGGAAGGGGCGAGTCAGCAGGCAGACGGAACGGGAATAGAGACGTGTTGAGCGAAACCTGCATGGAAACGATTGTCGAAAAGGAGAATATGCACCGAGCGCTCAAGAAGGTCCGGTCGAACAAAGGGGCGCCAGGGGTCGACGGAATCACTACCGACGAACTCACCGCACACCTTCAAACGCATTGGCCGGCCATCAAGAGCAAGCTTCTGGACGGGACCTATAAACCGGGTCCTGTCAAAGGTCTCAGGATCCCCAAGCCGCAAGGCGGGGAGCGGCTGTTGGGCATTCCGAATACGCAGGATCGCTTGATCCAGCAATCGGTCCAGCAGCACCTGACGCAGCTGTGGGATGCCAAATTTAGCGAACACAGCTACGGTTTCCGGCCAGGCAGGAGCAATCTCGATGCCATACGAGCCGCCAAGGCCTTTGTCCTGGAAGGCAAGACCTGGGTCGTGGATATCGACATCGAAGCCTTCTTCGATCAGGTCAATCACGACAGGTTGATGAGCCTCATATCCAGGGATATCCGTGACAAGCGGCTGATGAGTTACATCGGTCAGACGCTTCGAGCGGATATGCTGTTGGACGGTCAGCGGGTCAAAAGGACGGCCGGAACTCCGCAAGGAGGCCCGCTAAGCCCGCTGCTTGCCAACCTCTATCTGGATGCACTGGACAAAGAGCTGGAAGCCCGAGGGCTGAGCTTTTGTCGCTACGCCGACGACCTGGTGATTTATGTCACCAGCGAACGCAGTGCGGATCGCGTGCTGGGCAGTGTGACGGCTTGGATAGAGAAACACCTCAAGCTCAAAGTGAGTGCCAGCAAGAGTGGAACGGGACGGCCTTGGGATCGCGACTTCCTTGGTTACAACATCGACGAACAAGGGAATGGCCAACTGTCCGGCAAGACCGTGAAGAAATACCGCAAGAAAGTTCGCGAGCTGTGGTCGGCCAGGCAAAGTCTGACGAGCACCGAACTCGTGGCTCAATGGGGACGTTACATCCGGGGGTGGTACGAATACTTCCGCTGGGTGAAGGACGACTTCAAGCGGTTATCGCAATGGACTCGCCGACATATGCGCAAATGTTTCTGGCAGCGCTGGCACAGTCGTGAGGGACGAATGCGCAAACTGCGCGGGCTTGGTATCGCAAGCCGGCAACTCGCGCGAGTAAGCTTCCACGACGGTGCCTGGCGAGCGGCGCGCCACCCGGTGATGCAGCAGGCGATGAGTCTGAACATGATGCGTCGCTGGGGACTGTGGACGCCGCAGGACTTCGCCTCAGCACCTTGCTGAGCTGTTCAACCGCCGGATGCGGAAAACCGCACGTCCGGTGGTGTGGGAGGGGTAACGGGCACAAGCCCGTTGCCTCCACCCAATCATTTGACCGCATCAGACACACATTTTGTATACGCCACGGATCTAATGTGGGAGCGAGCTTGCTCGCGATTGGATTTATCAGGCAACCAGACTCTCGACCGGAAAACCTTCATGGAATCCGCGCTCGATATTGGCTAAACGCTGGACACAGTCTTTACTCTGATGGCGCAGCAAGCCTTATCAATCGACAGGAGTAGCACCATGTCTGGATGGTACGAATTGAGCAAAAGCAGCAATGGTCAGTTCCGCTTTGTACTTAAGGCGGCCAACGCCGAAACCATTCTCACCAGCGAGTTGTACACCACCCGCAGTGCTGCCGAGAGCGGCATCGCCTCGGTTCAGGCCAACAGTCCGCAGGATGAACGCTACGAGAAAAAGACCACCAAGGACGGCCATCCGTACTTCAACCTCAAGGCCGCCAATCATCAGGTCATCGGTGGCAGTGAAGCCTATTCCTCTGATGCGGCACGAGACAAAGGTATTGCCAGCGTCAAGGCCAACGGGCCGAGCACCGTGGTGAAGGACAAAACCTTGCCGGTGCTTTGACCGTTTCGCGAGCAAGCTTGCTCCCACAAGAGCAGCACAATACCTGTGGGAGCGAGCTTGCTCGCGAAGAGGCCGGTGAGGTCACCCCTTAACGTTCTACCGGCACCGAAAGCTGCGCATTCCCCAATCCATGGCTCTTCGAGTCAAAAAACCGCAACCTCACGTCCACACCCTCAAACAACTTGCTGTAATGGCGTTTCTGATGCTGGATAAACGCCTTGCTGCGCGGGTAGATCGAAAGGGCGATGGTCTTGAGTTTCGCCTGGCGCAGGGCGTGGACGATATGGCTGTCTTGCTCGCCGAGGCTGTGACCGAAAATGCATAAAGCGCCGTTGTGGCTCAGCAACTGCTCGTAGCAGAAGGATAGATAGTCCGAACTGCGGATGGTCTTGAGCTTGTCCTGGGCCGTGCTCTCGCTGATGAACAGCGGCACATCGTCCAGGGTCTTGATGGTGTTGTTGATGGCGAAACTGCCAAGCAAGGTGCCTTCGGTCGAGGTCAGCTTGCGTGCGGTACCATCCGAATTTCTTACCAGGTGCAGGCCGCCGTGCAGGTAGAGAACGCGCGCCTTGTCCGCTTGGGTTTTGCTCAAATCGAAGTTTGAATCAGCGCCGGTAAACAGATCGGTAATGGCCAGCGGGTCGTGCATGATCGCCCAGTAATTGAGCAGGTCGTAATTGGTGGTGAACACCGTTGGGTAGCTGCCCAGTTCCTGATTGATCTTCGCCAGGCTCGACGCTTGTATCAGGCGCCAGGGGATGTGCACCCCATGCACGGTGTTGATCAGCGCTTCCTTGATCGCGTAGTAGCGATTGCGTGGCGCGGCCGAACTGACGGCCAGAGCCTTGTTGACCCGGCTGGTGGTCTTCAACGCGCTCAGCACTTGCTCGAAAATTCGTGTGCCCATGGCCTCGAAGACGCTCAGCTCGGACTGGCTCAGGGGCTTTTCTTCAACGGTTCGGGCGTTCTCGAACAGCGAGTCATAGCCGAAGTCATCCCACACTGCACGGCTGGCGCCGTTACCCACCAGCAGGCCGGTGAACGAGGTGGTTGCGCGCAACGCGTTCCAGTCTTCAAGTTCGGCATCAAATTCCTGGAAATCCGTCATCGCGTTCGTCGTCTCAAGGCAGAAGGTGTGCAGGGCGCAGACTTTATCACGACCGGGACTTGAGCCAGATCAAGATACGCCATCCACTGATGGGTCGATCCTGTAGGCAGTATTAGCGGTCCAGCCCCAGCCAAGAAGATTCATGCGAGGCTTTTTTCGTTCAGTTGCGGGCGGGGAATGAGCAGCACACAAAGCATCGTGGCCAAGGCCAGCAGCGTGCACAGCAGAGCCAACGGCCATGCCTGTTGGCTTACCAGCAGGCTGGCAAACCCACCGATGATGGCGGCCATGAGTTGATGGAAAAAGCCGCTCAACGCCATGGCATAGGCACCGCTGACGGGCGAGCCGTCATTGGCCAGTGACAGGCTGATGGGGTAAATCAGCGATTGTCCGAATACCGCGAAACAGTAGGGCAACCAGAACAGTACGGCCAGTGTGGCACCGAACAGACTGCCGAAAAGCATGGTCGCACTGCCGGCCAATACCAGCGCCATTCCCCAACTCATCAAGCGTCGTTGACCGGTGCGCAGCACGAACCTGTTGACCGCCACTGCGCCGAGAAAATAAGCGGCGCTGATCGGCCATCCCAAGAGCCCGTATTCAATGGCTGACCAGTTGAAGGGGCCTTGCAGAATCAGTGGCGCTGCCGTGTTGAAGGCGATGATCACCCCGTAGCCGAGGCCGCCGGCAAGCGCCGGAAACAAGAAAGCCCGGTGGCAGAGGATGCGGGTATAGCTGTGCCAACTTGAGTGCTGATGTTCCCGCTCAGGTAACGCAGGAAAAGCAATTCGTGACACAACCCAGCCCATCAGCAGGCTCGCGCCGCCCAGCACATAAAAGATCGCCTGCCAGCCGAAAGCGGCTTGCAACATCGAGCCCAGATACTGGCCGATGCCCAAGGCGATCACAAAGGAAATCGAAAACCAGGAGAGCGCCTTGGCCAACAGGTTGCCGCTGAAACTGTCGCGTATCAGCACCCGGGTCATGACCGAAATGCCGCTGGCGCCAATCCCCTGAACCAGCCGCAACGCAAGAAACGACTCGAGGGACGTGCCGACAGGCAGGGCGATATTACCCAGCGCATAAATACCCAGCGCAGCGAGCAACACCGGTTTGCGCCCAATGCGTTCGCCAAGGCTGCCCCAGAACAACATGGGCAACGCCATGCCGATCAAATACACCGCCATTCCCCATGAGACCTGTGAGGCGTCGGCGGACAGGTCCCGGGCAATTTCAGGCAGGGCAGGCAAATAAATACTCATGCCCAGTTGAGCCATAAAAACCGTGCAGCAGGTGATGACCAGAGTGGTTCTGTTCTTCATTGATTTCCTTATCTTTTCAATGGCGGATATCCCGACCGCGATTCTGTAGCAAGCCTGAATGGGCAGATTGAGAAAGCGACGGTGCGTAATTGAGGGGCAATAGGATCCGTCACACTTTACCGTCGCTGCGCTTTACCAGGCACTTGGCGGCAGCCGACGGGTATGGAAAACACGCAAAATCTGTAAGTGTCCGTGACGGACTCGATAAGGAATCAAGTAAGGACGATCCGGTAGCACCCACTCCCGGGTGCCAGGTAGGCGCCCTTCACGGCCAATGGCAGGAAATTGAGCAAGATGTTCTACGCTGGCGAAGATGGCTTTGACGAAGTCTGCAGCGGCAGTCGGATTTTCCAGTGCAATATACGTTGCTTCGTCATCGAGATTTTTTAGTGCAGTACGCAGCCACTCAACGCGCATTGCCACCCCACTTGTCAGCTATCGCTTTCACTTCATCGGGGCTTGCGAAGTCACCGGCATCGGCTTCTTTCAACGCTTGCTGAATTTCGTTGATTTGCCAGGCTTCTCGCGCCAGGTATTCACGCAAGGCATCAACGGCGAGAAAAGACTTACTGCGGCCGGTGGCTTTTGCCAAATGGGCGAGGGTGTCAGCGATTTCGTCAGGTAAACGCAAGGACATGACGGACATGATGATCTCCGTGTAGTGATGTGTAATACAACATACTACATGTTCATGAGGGGCCAGGCACCATGAACGGGTCGATGTTGCCATGGCTGATCTTCTTGAGTTTTATTGGCGGGATCGTTGCATACGCTATTCTCATCGCAGTTGTTGGCGCTCTGTACCAGCGGCATGAGCTGGCAATCACCCGGATAGGCGGGGTTGATGTTCATCAATGCCTTGCTGCATGCGGTGCCAGGATTGTTGGCGAACAAGGCTTGAGGCTGATCGCAGGGCTGCGACAGCAAACAGAGATCAGCGGCGACCGCCGTCGATCGGATCGATGGATTGATACCCAGCGCATTATTTTTAACGGGCAGTATCGATTTCGAATGGCAACCAATAACTCCGCGCCGCTGGCGAGCTACATCGATCTTTTGTTGGATGCCGTGTGCGCGGTCGATGCCCAGGGCCGCTTCGTGTTTGTCAGCGCGGCCTGCGAGCGTATTTTTGGCTATACAGCGGACGAGCTGATCGGCCAGCCGATGATCGAAATGGTCCATCCCGCTGATCGTGCCCGGACCTTGCAGGCTGCCCGGGAAATCATGGACGGCCAACCCAAGCCGTATTTCGAGAACCGCTATCTGCGCAAGGACGGGCAAGTGGCGCATATCATGTGGTCGGCGCGCTGGTCCGAGGTCGACCAACTGCGCATCGCGGTGGCCCGTGACATCACCGAGCGCAAACAGGCCGAGTCCAGGCAGGCGGCGCTCTATGCGATCTCTGAAGCGGCCCATGCCGCCGAGGATTTGCTGGCACTGTTCGAGCGCATTCATCGGATCATCGGCGAATGGCTGCCGGCGCTGAATTTCTCCGTGGCGCTGTACGACGAACAGTGCGGGCAAATCAGTTTTCCCTACCATGTCGACGATCATGAGCAAGGTCCGGAGCCAGCAGGCACGGCGACCGGCAGCCTGTGCGCCGAAGTGATTCGCAGCGGTCAGCCGATCCTGTTGACCCCCGACAACTACGGCCCGCTTTCCGGGTTTGCGGAGCTGATCAACGGTGAGGATTTACCTTGCTGGCTGGGGGTGCCGCTCAACTCGCAGAAGGGCACCATTGGCGCGCTGATCGTAAAAAGCACACCCGGCGGCGAGCGCTACACCGAGCAAGACAAAGAGCTGCTGCAATACGTCTGCGCGCAAGTCACGGCGGCCATCGAGCGCAAGCAACTGCTTGCCCGGTTGCAGTACATGGCGCAGCACGACCACTTGACCCATCTGCCTAATCGACAATTGCTCCACGAGCGGGTGAAGGCGGCGCTCGCGCAGGCCAAAAAGGAGTCCGGGCGAGTGGCGCTGCTGTATGTCGATCTCGACCAGTTCAAGCAGGTCAACGACACCTATGGGCACGCGGTCGGCGATCTGCTGCTGCAAGCCGTCGCCAATCGGCTCAAAGGTTGTGTGCGCGAAACCGATACCGTGGCGCGTATCGGCGGCGATGAATTCGTCGTTCTGCTCGACAGCATTCAGGGGCCGGAGGACGCCAGCATCGTCGACAAAAAGATCCATCACGTCCTTAACCAGCCACTACGCCTGGACGGCCATAGCCTGAGCATCCTGCCAAGCATCGGTATCGCGCTGTATCCCGAACACGGCACTGAAGAGAAGCAACTGTTCAAACACGCCGATGAGGCGATGTATGCGGTCAAGCGTGTGCAGCGAACCCAGGACTGAGTTCAATAGTCAGTTGCCTGGTAACGCAAAAGCCCGATCACTGATCGGGCTTTTGCGTTTTTACCGCCACCGTTCGTCGCGGCAGACGCAACTTTTCTAAACCTTTGTGGCCGTAAAAATTCAGATTCTATGCGGGCATCGCTCGCCGTAATCATTCACCAAGAGGAAGAGAATCATGCCTACCTCAAAAAGCTCGCACATGGGACACACCGCTAACGACCGCACCAAGGCCACTGAATCGGGGCGTAAAGGTGGGAAAACCACCACCATGACCGTCGACAAAGACCCTGGAAAAGCCAAAGCAGGCCGTAAAGGCGGCCAGCACAGCCATTGAAGCGGCCGCAGCTAGTCAGTGATCGAGAGGCGGGAGCGCAAGCTCCCGCTTGAATTGTCATTTCAACGAGGCACGACACATGAGCCGGATAGCCAGCCGAATACGCACCGCCAGTTTTGCCGTGCTGCTGGGACTTGGCGCCAGCAGTGTCTTTGCACAATCGCCTGCCGAATTCATTGACGACGCCTCGGCCAAAGGCGTCGCCGACATTGAAATCAGCCGCCTGGCGCACCAGAAGTCCGCTTCCCAAGAGGTCAAGGATTACACCATTCAGGTCATCAACGACCGCACCACGGCCAACCAGCATCTGGCCAAAATCGCCAAAAAACTCGAACTGCCCGTCGCCGACAGAGAAGAAGTGGTGAACAAGGCCAAGACCCTGATGCCCGAGGTGCAGGAGGGGGATACGTTCGATAAGGCTTACGTCGCCAGCCAGGTGAAAACCACTCAGGAGGCTATCGAGCAGCTTCAACAACAAGCCCAGACTACCCAAGTACCCGAAATAAAAGCCTTCGCCGAAGAAACCCTGCCCAAACTGGAAAACCATCTGCAAAGGGCCAGGGCGTTGCAAGCCAGCCGTTAGCCCTTCCCATGGACGGTCGATCAAAGTACTGCGGGTGACCGGACGTCACCCGCCGGCTGTTGAGCCTCACCGCCACGAAGAACCTTGTGGGAATTCTCTTCTTCTATTCCTATCTTTCGCCGGATTCTTTCTTTGTGCCGGTTTGTGTCTAGTATCAAGGGCAGTCAATTTGCCAGCATGCTCATACACGGATCGGAACAGGTAAGAGGCCACTCATGGAATTCTTCGAAAAGCTAGCAAGTCTCGCCGCCAAGGTACGTCTGCAAGCGGCTGCGATCCAGACGGAAGAAGCGACTAAAAATGCGTTTGTCATGCCTTTTATCAGCACGGTATTGGGCTACGACGTCTTCGACCCGACGGAGGTGACCCCGGAGTTTGTCTGTGATGTGGGAACAAAGAAGGGAGAGAAAATCGACTACGCGATCATGAAAGAAGGGGAGGTCCAGATCCTCATCGAGTGCAAGAAAATCGGTGAGCCGCTGCATATCAACCACGCCTCGCAGCTATTCCGTTACTTCCATGTCACCAGCGCCAGAATCTCGATCCTCACCAACGGCCAAGTCTACAAATTCTTCACCGACCTGGACGCACCCAACAAGATGGACGAGAAACCCTTTCTGGAACTCGACCTCCTTGATATTGATGAATACTCGGTCCCCGAGCTGACGAAGCTGACCAAGTCCGCGTTCGATGTGGATTCGATCATCAACGCGGCAGGTGAGCTGAAATATGTCAGCCAGATCAAAAAGGTCATTGCTTCCCAAGTCAGCAAGCCTGACGACGACTTCGTCAAAGTCTTCGCTTCACGAGTGTACGACGGCGTTATCACCCAGAAAGTCCGAGAGCAGTTTCAAGAACTGACCAGAAAAGCGATCGGCCAGTTTCTCAATGATCAAATCAATGACCGTCTCAAGTCAGCGATGAGTGGCGTCCTTCAACCTGCGTTGCCTTCACTTCCCGTTTCTGGAGCAAGTGCTTCGGAATTAGAGGAACGTGATGAAGCAGACCGGGTTCTGACCACTCTTGAAGAACTGGAGGGCTATCACATTGTTCGCGCTGTGGTGCGCTCAGTCGTAGATGCCAAGCGCATCGTGCAGCGAGACACACAAAGCTATTTCGGCATCTTGCTCGATGACAACAACCGCAAACCGATTTGCCGTTTGCACTTCAATCGGACACAGAAGTACATCGGGATTTTTGACGAGGAAAAGGTTGAAACCCGGCATCCGATTAGCTCTATCGATGAAATCTACGAGTACTCGGATCGGCTGAAAAAAACGGTTGGGTATTACGACTAAACGCTGCTGCGCAACCAGAAAAAAACCGGCCATTCAAGGCTAATGCCGTTCAGTTAAGCGGTACTTTTGCGAGGAACGCTTCGTTTTTTGTCGGGTTTTTCAGGCCTCAATCTATCTGGAATGGTCATTTTGATATCAATCTCAATGGATTAAAGAAGTGCAGGAAAAACGCTCAGCGCTGAACCCCGAGCAGGTGTTCCATCACCCTTGCTGCAACACCTTCAGCGCTGCCGAGGCCAGAAACCCCGAGCGGCTTTTCTCTTCCGGGTGATGCAGCACGTACTCGTCGATACGGGTCAGCAGGTAGCCGGGCAGGGTGATGTTGAGTTTTTGCGCTTTGCCAAGGTACTTGGTCACATCGATATCAACCACAGCCCAGGTGCAACCCGCGTATTGCGGATTGGCCGCATGAACGGTGACTTTGTTGGCTGGAGGGATCGGGGCGCCGTCCTCAGCCAGAATTTCGAAGTGCCCTTCGATGGCTTCCCGTGCCATGGCCATGGCATCGTCCAGATCATCGCCGGCCGAAAAGCAGCCAGGAATATCCGGCACTTCTACGCCCCAGGCGTGTGCTTCATCGCCCATTGAAATCGCAATTGGGTAAAGCATGTTCGTTGTCCTCCGCGGACCGTGTGCAGACGCTTCATCAAAGCAAGGCCTGTTTCAAAATGCTTGCGGCCGTCTTTTTCAGTAGATCCTTGTTCGGATGTGGGATCGTCACCAGCCCGGGCTTCGTTGGATGCTTGAAATGGTGATGACTGCCTCTGACCCTTACCAGATACCAGCCGTCAGCGACGATTTGGCATATCAAAAATCGGCTATTCACATCACCTCCATGTGGTGTGTAGGTGGTTACTATACCTACTGATATTTTCTTATCAACACTATAACCACCGAAAAAACTGATGGATGGTGATAAGTGCTAAGGGTCGAAGTGTAGAAAGGCGAGGCGCGATAGTGCGGATAGCGTAGGGGCTTGAAGTGTTTCTGAATCTTTTCGGGCCTTGGCAATGATTGCCCGAATGTCAGCCACGGCATACCTTAGCGAGCGCAGGGGCGAAGCACGCTTGTCGATGTACCGTGCCTGGCCGTCAGCACAAAGAACCAAATCGACAGGAGCGCGCGATGAGCTGGTCTGCCAAGCAATATGTTGCCTTTGAAGATGAACGCACGCGTCCGGCGCGCGATCTACTGGCCGCTGTACCCACGACGCAAGCGCGTTCCGTCATCGATATCGGGTGCGGCCCCGGTAACTCGACAGAGCTGCTGGCGGCGCGCTTTCCGGATGCCAAGGTCCGTGGGCTGGACAGTTCGCCCGACATGATCGAAGCCGCCCGCAAGCGTTTGCCGAATATTCAGTTCGACACGGCGGCCATCGAAGGATGGGATGAGCCTGGCCCGTTTGATGTGATTCTGGCCAACGCCGTTCTTCAATGGGTGCCTGACCACACGAGCCTGTTGCCGTCTTTTGTGGCTCGGCTTGCTCCAGGTGGCAGCCTGGCCATTCAGATGCCCGATAACCTCAACGAACCCGCCCACCGCCTGATGCGCGAAACGGCTGCCCAAGGCCCATGGGCCGACAAACTCGCCGGCGCCGCTGGCCTGCGGCCGGCGATGGCCGATGCAAACAGCTACTACGATTTGTTGCGTTCAAGCTGTGCGCGGGTGGATGTGTGGCGCACCACTTACCATCACCCCCTCGCAGGCGCCGCTGCGGTGGTGGAATGGTTCAAGGGCAGTGGCCTGCGACCCTTCCTTGATCCACTCGGCGAAGCTGAGCGAGAGGAGTACCTGAGGCGCTATACCGCGGCGATCGAACAGGCGTATCCCGTGTTGGCTGATGGCGGGGTACTGCTGCCATTTCCACGGTTGTTCATAGTGGCGACGCGGTAAAGATGGCCGAAGAGCCGTCCTTTCAGACTTTTCGGCTGGACGCGGACCTTGAAAGCAGCACTTAAACTGCACCCACGATAAAAACCGCCACTGGGACCAATGCCAGTCAGTTAATGGAAATCTTTAGTCTGGTGGCGGTGGTGAATTTGGTGCAAGCCATTATGCAATGGCCGCAAAGGTGAGCCCCGTAGCGTGCACCACCCGACACATCGTACGTAGCGTTGGGTTCCCTTTGGGGGAGAGGGCGCGGTAAAGGCTTTCTCGGGATAGACCGGCTTTCTCGGCAATCTCAGCCATACCACCGCGGGCCTCTACCAGGTGACGCAGTGCGGCGAGGAAGCCAGCTTCACCACCTTCTTCGTCCAGTTCTTCAAATGCAACCCGAAGATACTCAACGGCAAACTCTGGATCTTTGCGAATCATCTCGACGACAGCCTCGTCGTGGCTACGTGTTCTGCTCATGGCTTCCTCTTCTGATAATCGCCCCAGTATTGAATGGCCTTGTCGATGTCTGCTTGCTGATGGCGCTTATCTCCACCCAACAAAAGCAGGACAATCTTCTTCCCGGCCTGAGCGTAATAGATCCGATAACCAGGGCCGTGATCTACGCGCAACTCCCAGACACCGTCACCCACAGGCTTGCAGTCTCCAAATGCTCCTGTCGCCATACGGTTGACCCGCATGGTCACTCTGGCCTTGGCCGTACGGTCTTTGAGGCGGTCAACCCACTCTTGGTAAAGGTCGCGACCTGTTTCAGTCAAATAGTGTCGGATTTCGTGCATGGGTAAATTGTAGCTTTTAAGCTACTTGGAGGACAAGCAGGGCGACGCAAGCTTCGAACCCGACCACCACCTGATGCGCGAAACGGCTGCCCAAGGCCCGGGGACCGACAAACGCGCCAGCGCGGCCGGCATTAGCCTGTTGGGGCCGGTTTTTTGTCGAGTGTCGCGGTAAAGCCACTGATCGACATAGGTGACGTGTTTCCTTCCCGACGATTAGCCCACGATTTCGTCTCGCCAAAGGAGAAAGCTGCCGCAGATCGTTGTCGTATCACCAGCAGGCACATCGTTACGATCAGGACGCCGATACGGTGAGCGATGAGCAAGCCTGGCCTGTCGCATAGTCTTTAATTGCAGAGGAAGTGAAATGAGTGCGAGACCCATGCTGGGCATGTGGCTGGTGGCTGCGATGAGCTCAGTCATCTTGACGCCGGCATCAGCGGATCACTGGCGAGGCGGACGCGAGGGTGGCGAGTGGAAGGATGAGTACCGGGACGGACCGTGCCAGGTAAAGATCGAATCCAAAAGCGATGAATACAAGGAAGAGATCAAATGCCCAGATGGCCGCGGTGCCAGTTGGCGTCGAGGCGAGTGGAAGGACGAGTACAGGGACGGGCCATGCAAGGTCAAGATTGAAGCCAAGCGGGATGAGTACAAGAAAGAGGTCAAATGCGATGGCGACGATTGATCGGTTGTTCGGGCACCGCTGTTCTCGACACGACTGACGCTAATCAATGACTGCAACAGGAGAACCGCATCATGAACCTCTTGCTCAGGAGTATCGGACTGTCATCGCTACTGATGGCCACTGCGGCGTTCGCACATCACGGCTGGAGTGAGTATGACTCCAGCAAGTCCTTGCAGCTGAACGGAACGATAGAGGAATCCGGCTATTCCCATCCGCACGGGCTCCTGCGTCTCAAAACAGTCGACAAGACGTGGATCATCGTCCTGGCACCTCCATCGCGCATGGAGAACCGTGGGCTGTCGAAGGACATGCTGAATGTCGGTACGACGGCTACCGTGGTCGGCTATCCGAATCGAAACAAGCCCGATGAACTGCGAGCCGAACGCATCACCATCGGCGATAAAACCACCGAGTTGCGCTGATGGACACCACAAGTACCCGCTCGGGGACAGGTCCGCAAAGCTGGCTGGACTGGTTGGATGGCTCGACACTCGGGATAGCCATGCGAAGCGAGCTGTGGCTTTACCCGATAGTCGAGGTGGTTCACATCATTGGGTTCGTGGTGCTTGTCGGCTCGGTCGTCATGTTCGATCTGCGGGTGCTCGGCCTGTCCAAAGATATTCCGGTGACGGCCCTGGCTCGCCATCTCCTGACATGGTCCGTCGCTGCCCTGATATTGATCGTACCCGCTGGCCTGATGATGTTTTCGGCACATCCCCATGACTTCGCCAGCAACGATATTTTCATTTTAAAGCTGTGCCTGATCGCTACGGCGGGGGCCAACGCAGCCCTTTTCCACGTCGGTGTATACCGTTCAGTCACCCGGTGGAACACGGGCACCGCGGCACCGGCAATTGCAAAAGTACAGGCAGTGCTTTCGATGGCGTTATGGGTCACCGTGGTGCTTTGCGGCCGGCTGTTGGCCTACACCTGACTCACAACGCGGCACCGATCAGCCTGAGGTACTGAGGGCTCTCGGATATCGAGTTGTGGCCCGTGCCCGGTACGACCTGCAGCGAGGCCACGCCCTTGGCGAAATGCGTGTAGAGCTGTTCCGTGCTTGAGCGCGGTATGACTTCGTCGTGCTCGGCCGCGATCAACAGCGTCGGGACCGTAATGTGAGCGGCGTATTTCCAGGATTCGAACTTGTCCTGAAGCAGCCACTTTACCGGGAACCAGCGGAACTGGCGGACGGCGAGGTCTTCAAGGCTGTTGTAGGGCGTGATCAGGATCAGCCGCGAGGCCGGGCGTTGGCTGGCGAGGCGCACGGCGACGCCCGAACCCAGGCTGCGCCCGACTACGGCGATAGTGGGATGGGCGTTGTAGACCCTGTCGAACAAGCTCATGGCGTCACGCTGAATCGCCTCCTCCGAAGGCGAGCCGGAACTGCCACCGTAGCCTCGGTAATGAAGCAAGTAGATCGCATGATCCGCAAAAGCCTGCGAGAACCCGGGCAGGCTGCGGGAAACGTCCTCGGCATTGCCGCCGAAGTAGATCAATGCCTTCGGGCCGTCGTGCGGCCTGACGGTCACCAGCACCTGCGCGTCGGCGACTGACAGCGTCAGCAGCGATTCGGGTGCGTCGATGGCGCGTGGTTGCGGGTAGTAGATGAGGGCGCGTTGAAACACAAACAGCGCCATGCAGAGCACCAGGTACGCAACGGCAACGAATGCGAAGAGAGACATCAGGGTTCGCGACATTCGGCTAACTTTAGTGGACGACATGGACTGCTCTGGGCCTGACGACGGCTATCGCTTGAGCGCTGTCAGAGTGTAGTACATCGATAGTTGCCAGAAGGTACCCAGCATCCAGGTCATTCCTGCTTAAATCCCACCCATAAAAAAACCGGCCACCTGGACCGGTTTTTTCTTGTCTCTACATCCCCCGTCAAAACCATCGCGACGTTGAACTCAATTGAGTGGAGCGGGTGGCGGGAATCGAACCCGCGTGATCAGCTTGGGAAGCTGGAGTAATACCATTATACGACACCCGCTCAGAGCGGCTGACTTTGTACCAGATGTGGGCGGGGATTTGAAGTTTTTCTTTGGGGAAATTGTGTTTGCGCGGTTTTTTCGGAAAGCGGCGGGCAGCATTCAATCGTCGACGGCGGCTGGGGTCAGCGCTGACGATCAGGGGCGCAGAGATGAAATGAGAGACCGCGTTGCGGTCTTTCGCGGGCAAGCCTTGCTCCAGGGGAATGTGGAGTTCTTAGAGAGGCAAGGTTGCCCGCGATGACGCTATTTCAAATTGCCAATGCATGGTGATCCCGGACGTACTGGTAGCGCGGTCGGCTTTCTGGTTGAGCCGGCTTCAGGAATCCCAGCAAGGCGTGGCGGCTGTCTCGGCAGGCGGCTTTATGTTCCATGTCGAGAAAGTGCCCGGCGGCCTGGATGGTGCTGAAGGTGCTGTGCTGCACATGGTTGGCGAAGATTCTGGCATCGTCGGCGGCAGTGTACTCATCCCATTCGCCGTTCATGAACAGCAAGGGTATGTCGATTTTTTTGGCCGCGTTGAGGTAGCACTGACGATCGCTGTTGAGCACCTCGCTGATGTGGAAGTGCATTTGCCCGTACTCGTGCTCGGCCAGGGAGCTGACGTGGCGGTAGTTGAAACGTTTGAACAGCGATGGCAGGTGTTTGCCGATAGTGCTGTTCACCAGGTTGCCGACCCGGTCGCCGTCCAGGCTGCCGAGGTAGTCGACACCGCGTTCGAGGTAGTCACGCATCGGTTCGTTGATCACTGGGGAGAACGAACTGATCACGGCTTTTTCGATCCGCCGTGGACGATGGGCCAAGGCGACCAATGCTGCAGCGCCGCCCCAGGAGAACGACAGCACATGCTCGGCGGCGAAGTGGTCGATCAGCTCCAGGAGGATCTGTCCTTCGATTTCCTTGGTGAGCATTTTTTCATGCAGGTTGTGGGGTTTGGACTTGCCCGCATAGGGCTGATCGTAAAGCACGACATTGAATTGCGGGTGCAGGTTTTTCACGGTCTGGGCAAAGGACGCAGTAGTGGCCATTGAGCCGTTGACCAGAATGATGGTCTTTTCTGCGGCATCTGCGCGATAGAACTCCGTGTAGACCCGAAACTGACCCTGTATATCCAGCACAGCGATTTCTGGCCTCATGTCATAAGACTCCTGGCAAGCGGGTATGCGCGCAATGAGATTGCACGGGCTTTGTGACAGGTAGGCATATGCCTGGAATTTTTTTTGGCCCAATGTCGATCCGATGGAAGCTGGTCGACGGGTGTTGTTATAGACGGGCGATCTGCCGGGGGAATGCGGAGCCTGAGGGCTCACTGCCGGCAAAAGGTTTCTTAGAAGTATGTTGGTGACTCATCGGTCACATTTCGGCCGACGGCTTGATTCAAGCAGGGACAAACGCATCCCGCAAGTGCCATTTGGGAATTGATCGATAACTTTCTGCCGAATGGTCGTGACTCGGCCGCAGGTTTTAGATGTGCTGGATTTCTTCGGTGGTCAGCGGGCGGTATTCGCCGGGTGCAAGGGCTTCGTCCAGAACCAATGGCCCCATGCGTTCGCGGTGCAGGCGCAGGACTTTGTTGTCGAAGTGGCCGAACATCCGTTTGACCTGATGATAGCGGCCTTCGACGATGCTCAGCCGCGCGGACTTTGGCCCGAGCACCACCAGCTCGGCCGGTTGGGTGGTGAGGTCTTCGAAGGCAAAATACAGACCTTGAGCGAAGGTTTGCGCGTACTCGGGTCCGATGTCCTGTTCGGTTTCGACGTAGTAGATCTTCGGCAGTTTGGTCTGCGGCTGGGTCAGGCGGCGCGACCAGCTGCCGTCGTTGGTGATCAGCATCAGGCCGGTGGTGTTGAAGTCCAGGCGCCCGGCGATGTGCAGTTCGTGTTTGTCCGGCTCATCGATGAGGTCGAGCACGGTCGGGTGCCCGGGGTCGCTGGTGGCGCTGACGCAGCCCGGCGGTTTGTGCAGCATGAAGTAGCGCGGTGGTTTTCCGGCTTGCAGCACTTCATCGTCGCACTCGACGCAGCTGAACTCGCGCACCTCGAAGTGAGGGTCGCTGACCACTTGTCCGTCGACCTTGATCCGCCGCTCGACCAGCAACAAGCGCACTTGTTTGCGGTTGAAGCGGGGCAGGTTACTGAGGAAACGGTCAACGCGCATGGCTATCGGCTGGTCAGAAAAGGGTCGCGCATCTTACGCGATCGCTGCCTGCAACTGCGCTTGGACTTGCGCGCAGCGCGGGCACAGGCAGGATTTGTCGCGCAGTTCGGCGGGCAGCGCCTGGAGCACGGCCGGGTCGATGCTGACGCCGTAGCACCAGCATGCCCGGTCGGCGGTGCGCGGATCGGCCAGGGTGCAGTCGTTGCTGGCACCGCAGGCTGGGCAGAGGTTGGGTTTATTCATAGCTTGAGCGGTGCATTTCCACGCAGGTTCGGTTACGGCCAGTCTGTTTCGCACGGTACATGGCATGGTCGGCGCGCGATAGCAGCAGGTGCAGCGTGTCGTCGGCTTGCAAGGTGGTAAGGCCAATGCTGACGGTGATCTGCAGCGCTTGCCCCTCATAGGCATAGCGTTGCTGCTCGAGCTGTTTACGGATTTTTTCGGCAATCATCTGGCCGTTGCTGCTGTCGGTGTCCTTGAGCAGCACGATGAATTCTTCACCGCCCCAGCGGCAGACGATGTCGGACTGACGCAGGCAGCTTTGCAGATCGCGGGCGAAACCGGCCAGCACCTGGTCACCGGCAAGGTGGCCGTAGGTGTCGTTCAAACGCTTGAAGTGGTCCAGGTCCAGCAGCAAGGCCGTCAGCGGCTTCGGCTCGCGCTGGGCTTCGTGCATGGCCTGGATAGCCAGCAGGTCGAAGCCGCGGCGGTTGGGCAGGCCGGTGAGGCTGTCGAGGGTGGCCTGGGCTTCGATCCTGCGCTGGTAGGATTTCAGAACGCGGTTGAGCAGGGCCAGCACGAGCAGCGTGACGATCAGGCAGATCAACAGGTTGAGGTACAGCGACTGGCGGATATCACCGAGGGCGCCTTCTTCGCGCTTATCGACGAACAGGTACCAATTCAACTCGGGGATGAAGCGCACATTGAGAAAATGCCCCTGGCCCTGGGCCGAATACTCATAGCTGCCACTGTGGGGTTTGGGCAGTTTGCTCAGCAGATCCTTCATGCTGTCGAGTTCGCTGAGGGTCTGCCCGGCCCGCGCGCTTTGCGGTCCGCCCTCGGCACCGGTGAGGACGATGCGGCCTGAGGCGTCGACGAAGTACACGCTGCGCTGGTAACGCTGCTGGTATTTGTCGATCAGTTTGATCACCGCGTCGACGGTCAGGCCGACGCCGGCAGCACCGATGAACTGGTCTTTGTAGTCATGGACTTTGTAGTTGATGAAAACGGTCGGGTTGTCGTGGTTGGCCATGTCCGGATCGACGTTGATCTCATACGGCTCGGCCATATCGCGCACGCGGAAGTACCAGGCGTCACGGGGCACAAAGGCGCTGACTTTTTTCAGCACACCTTTGGCGTGGTAGTAGGTCAGGCTGCTGTTGGAGACGAAGAACGCGGTGTAGGCGTCATAGTGGGTCATGACCTCGTTGAGATAGCGGGTCATTTGCTCGGGGTCGCGTTCGCCGGCCATTACCCAGTCACGCATGAAGGTGTCGCGGGCCATCATCGAGGAAATCAGGACCGGCCGAACCAGGTCTTTCTGAATTTCCGAGTAGACCGTATCGGAGGTCAACGGCAGCTCGGTATTGACGATGCTGTCGCGAATCGACGCCCGCGAGGCGTAGTAGCTCAGCAGTGAGGTGGCGAGGAAACCACAACCCAACAGCGCGATCAGCGCGAGCACCAACAAGCGTTGCGAATACAGCGCAGAGCGAAGCAGCATAGCGATTCCGTGACAGATACAGAGTGGGGGCATTCTAATGGCACGGCGCGGAAATAACTGCTTCATTTGCAGGGGTATTCGAGATCCTGGGGGCAATCATGGCTTTGCGCTAGTTGTATCAATCTGTTGCAAAAACGCACCAGATTCGGATTTCGCTGTCAGATGTTTCGACAGTTAGCTGATTTGACTGCCGCCGACCAGCGTCGCTGGTGTGTGCTCTTTCGCGGTCCAGGAGGCCGCTATGTATCGACGACTTCTTCTGATTGCTTTACTGGGTTTGTCTCTTTCTGCCTGCGTACCCTATTACGAGGATGGAGGATCGAGCTACTACCGCTCCGAGGTCTATACCTCACCGGCGCCTTATTACTACGGAGGCAGGTCTTATTATTCGGACCGGGGCCGTTACTACGCACCGTCGCCGCGTTACTACCCGTCTCCGCGGTATTACCAGTCAGCTCCACGGTATTACCAACCGGCTCCACGGTATTACCAATCAGGTCCGCGCATAGAGCACCGGTCTTATCAAAACCGGGGTTGGGATTCGAATTCTCGTCGGGGTGACTACCGTCGTGGCGATGATCGCCATCGGGGTGACTACCGTCATGGCGATGATCGCCATCGGGGTGACTACCGTCATAGCGATAATCGACGTCAGGATCAGCACCACAATAGACGCGAAGATCGCAGAGATCGGAGTGATAACCGCGACTGGCACCGTTAAAGCACCACCGTTATCGAGCGGCGCATCAAGCGCCGCTTTTTTTTTTACGACTGGAATTCAGTAGTCGGACAAATCCGCCAGCGGATGTCGACCTTCCCAGACTTTGTGGAAATGCGCCTCGACCACCGCTTCCGGGATCGTATTGATATCGGGCCAATGCCAATGAGGCTTCTGATCCTTGTCGATCAGCCGCGCGCGCACCCCTTCGCTGAACTCCGGATGTCGGCAGCAGTTCAGACTCATGGTGTATTCCATCTGGAATACTTCGGCCAGCGACAGATGGCGGGCGCGAACGATCTGCTCCCAGACCAGATGCGCGGTCAGCGGGCAGCCCTCGCTCAGGGTTCTTGCGGCACGGCTGAGCAGAACGTCGTTGTGATCACGAAGCTGGCTGATGGCGCGCCAGGCACAGCGCACGTCACTCACATCCAGCAACTCGTCGATCTGCTGACGTCGCGGTAGCCACTGGGCGGGGGGTAATTGCCCGATAGCTTCCTGCTGCAACGCCTTGAGCAGGCTATTGAGCTGCATGGGTATCTGTTCTTGCCAATTCAGTTGCAGCAGGCCTTCAATCAGTTCTTCTTGCTGTTCATCCAGCAGAAAGCGGTCGGCCAGGTCCAGATCGATCGCATCGCGGGCATTCATATGGGCGCCGGTCAAACCGAGGAACAAGCCGAGCTTGCCCGGCAGGCGCGAGAGAAACCAGCTGGCACCGACATCCGGGTACAAGCCGATGCTGATTTCCGGCATGGCTAAACGACTGTTCGGCGTCACGATGCGAATACTGGCGCCCTGCAACAGCCCCAGGCCGCCGCCGAGTACGTAGCCATGGCCCCAGCAGATCAGCGGTTTCGGGTAGGTGTGCAGGCTGTAGTCGAGGCGGTATTCTGCCGCAAAGAAGTGTGCGGCCAACGGCGGAACTTCGCCTGGATGAGCGCGACAAGCCTCGACCAGACTGCGCACCTCACCGCCGGCACAAAACGCTTTGGCGCCGTTGCTGCGCAACAACACGCAAACGATCTGCGGGTCTTTGGCCCAGGTGTTCAGACGTTCGCTCAAGACGTGGATCATCGGCAGGGAAAGGGCGTTCAGGGACTTTTCGGCATCCAGGCTGGCGATGCCGATACGCGCGCCGTCGGTGCCGGTAAGTTCTTCGAAGTGCAGATTCATTTTGACCTCGATGGCTGAATTGAGCATTCAGTATGATCGCTGTGTAGGAAAGTGCCGGTTCTGCGTCAGATCAATTGACAAGCGTGACGGGCTTTCTTAGGGTGCGCCCATTGTTTTTTCTGGACCAGGCGATGACTTCTGACGACCGTATCAAACTCGAACCGGGCTGGAAGGAGGCACTGCGTGCCGAATTCGACCAGCCGTACATGGCGGAGTTGCGCGAATTCCTGCGTCAGGAATACGCCACGGGCAAGGAAATCTATCCGCCGGGCCCGATGATTTTCAACGCCCTCAATCTGACCCCGCTGGACAAGGTCAAAGTGGTGATCCTCGGTCAGGACCCGTATCACGGCCCGGGTCAGGCCCACGGTTTGTGCTTCTCGGTGCAACCGGGCGTGCCGGCACCGCCGTCGCTGGTGAACATCTATAAAGAGCTCAAGCGTGATCTGAACATCGACATTCCCGCTCACGGTTGCCTGCAAAGCTGGGCCGAGCAGGGCGTGCTGATGCTCAATACCACCATGACGGTCGAGCGCGCCAACGCCAACTCTCATGCGGGCAAGGGCTGGCAGCATTTTACTGACCGGGTTATCGAGATCGTCAGCGAACACCAGCCGCATCTGGTCTTCCTGCTGTGGGGCGCCCATGCCCAGGGCAAGCAGAAACTGATCGACGCGACCAAGCACCTGGTGTTGACCTCGGTGCATCCGTCGCCGCTGTCCGCTTATCGCGGGTTCCTCGGTTGCGGGCACTTCAGCCGGGCCAACAAGTTTCTTGAGCAGAATGGCGAGACGCCGATCGAGTGGCGATTGCCGCCGGTTTGATGATTGTGGCGAGGGAGCTTGCTCCCGCTCGGCTGCGAAGCAGTCGTAAATCCAGCGGACGCGTTTTATCTGGTAAAACGCGGTTGCTGATTTTGGGACCGCTTCGCGCTCCAGCGGGAGCAAGCTCCCTCGCCACAGGGGCACCTCGGTATCTCAGACCTTCTCCGGCAACTTATCCCAATACCGAAACAACGGCTCAGCCAGAAACAGCACAAACAGCAACCGCATCACCTGCATCGCCGTCACCAGTGGTACCGACAGTTGCAGGGTTTCGGCCGTCAGGCTCATCTCGGCAATGCCGCCGGGCATCATGCCCAGCGTCAGTGAACGCAGGTCCAGTTGAGTCAGGGCACTCAGGCCGAGCGCCGCGAGGGTGGCGATCAACATGGTCAATGCCGTACCGATCAAGGTCCGGCCCATGAACGATGGCGCCCGGCGGAAGAACTGCCGGTTGAAGTGACAGCCCAAACCGCTGCCGATCAACCATTGGCCGATCTGACTGCCGCCATTCGGCAGGCCGATATGCAGATCCCAGGCGATGCTCACCGCTGCACTTACCAGCAACGGCCCGAACAACCAAGGGTTAGGTTGACGCAAACGCTGCCAGAGCCAGGCGAGCAGGGCGCCCGCCGGAAATAGCAGCGCCAGCCAGCGCCAATCGACCGCCGTCGGATGAAGCTCTGGAGCACCGTCACCCAGCAAATACTTGAACGCCGCCGGGACACACAGCACCACCACCAGCACCCGCAAACTCTGCCCGGCCGCGACCTGGCTGAGCACTGCGCCATTGCGCGCGCCGAGGTTGACCATCTCGCCGGAACCGCCGGGCATGCTGGAGAAAAACGCGGTGGCGCGATCCTCCCCGGTACGCCGCAGCAACCAGACCCCGACCACGCTGGACAGGCTGGTGACCAAGGCACCGAAGAAGATCAGACCGAAGTGGCTCATGACCTGCTCGATCACCACCGGGGTGAAGTGCAGGCCGATGCCGATGCCGACGATCCACTGGCCGCATTTACGCCCGCCAGGGATTTCCGCCAATTGCCAGGGTGTGAGGCAGCGCACCAGGATGATCGCCAGCAACGAGCCGACCATCCACGGTAGCGGCCAGCCGATCTGGCTGGCGAGGTAACCGCCGAGCAGACCGACCAGCGGTGTTCCCCACCAGTTTTTCAAGGTGACCTCAGGCATTGGCCAAGGCACGACGCTGTACGGAACGTTTGCGCCAGATCCGCAGCAACGGCACCAGCAGCATGACCACGATCAGACCCCAGACAGTCAGGGTGATCGGACTGGACCAGAGGATCTCCAGCGCACCGTTGGAAATCGACAGGGCACGCCGCAGGTTCTGTTCCATCAGACCGCCGAGGATAAAGCCCAGCAGCACCGGCGACAGCGGGAAGTCGAGCTTGCGCAGGATGTAGCCGAAGATGCCGATGCCGATCATCAGGAACAGGTCGAAGGTCGTGGCGTGCACCGCGAAGACACCGATCCCGGTGATGATCGCGATCATCGGCACCAGTGCCCAGTTCGGCACGGCGAGGATGCGGGTGAAGATACGGATCATCGGGATGTTGAGGATCACCAGCATGATGTTGGCGATGAACAACGAAGCGATCAGGCCCCAGACGATGTCCGGTTGCTGCTCGAACAGCAACGGACCGGGGGTGATGTTGTACAGCGACAGCGCGCCGATCATCACCGCGGTGGTGCCCGATCCCGGAACGCCGAGGGTCAGCATCGGTACCAGCGCGCCGCAGGCCTCTGCGCCGATCGCGGTTTCCGGGGCGGCGAGGCCGCGTTTGTCGCCCTGGCCGAACGTGCCGCTGTCGCCGGCGATGCGCTTCTCGGTCATGTAGGCCACCGCACTGGCCAGTGTTGCGCCGGCACCCGGCAATACGCCCATGATAAAGCCGAGCACGCCGCAACGGATGTTCACCGCAAACACTGACGCGGCTTCCTTGAAGTTGAACATCATGCGCCCGGTCGCTTTGAACGCTTCCTGGCCGCGATGGGTTTTTTCCAGCAGCAGGAGAATCTCACTGATGGAGAACAGGCCCAACACCAGCACCACGAACTGAATGCCATCGGTGAGATGCAGATTGTCACCGGTGAAACGGTACACGCCGCTGTTGGCGTCGATGCCGACACACGACAGAAACAGTCCGATCAGCGCCGCGATAAACGTCTTTAGCGGACGATTACCGGCCATACCGCCGAGGCAGACAATCGCGAAGACCATCAACACGAAATATTCCGCCGGACCGAAGGCAATCGCCCATTTCGCCAGGATCGGGGCGAACACGACCATGCCGCAGGTGGCGATGAACGCGCCGATGAACGAACTCCACGCCGACAGCGACAACGCCACACCGGCCATCCCCTGACGGGCCATCGGATAGCCGTCGAGGGTGGTCATTACGGTGGAAGCTTCGCCCGGAATGTTCAGCAGGATCGAGCTGATCCGACCGCCGTATTCGCAACCCAGGTACACCGCGGCCAGCAGGATCAACGCCGACTCCGGTGGCAGGCCAAGGGCGAAGGCGATCGGGATCAGCAGCGCCACGCCGTTGATCGGGCCCAGGCCCGGCAGCAGACCGACGACGGTGCCGATCAGCGTCCCGCACAAGGCAGTCACCAGGTTGTACGGGGTCAATGCGACGCCGAAGCCATGGCTCAAATAACCGAGAGTATCCATATCAGTTCTCCAGAACGTCGAGCAGCCCCAGAGGCAGCGGCACGTCCATTACTTTGTCGAACAGCAGGTAAAGGCCGACGCTCATCAGACTGATGATCACCACGCTGGGCGGCCAGCGACCGCCGTACAGGCGCGCCATCGGAATGCCGATCAGGATGCTGCTGAGAATGAAGCCAAGAGGTTCGAACAACCCGGCGAAGATCAGCAGCAACATGACGCACAGACCAATCTTGTTCAGGGTTTCACGGTCCAGTTGCGGGTCGTCGTCGCTGTGCACGATGGGCGATGGGCGGAACACCATATAAAGCAAGGCCGATCCCATCAGGCCGAGCATCAGCAGGGGAAAGGCCCGGGGGCCGACCGGTTCGTAGGAAAATGCCGCCTGATACGGCCATGCCATCAGTGCCAGGCCAATACAGGCCAGTAGCAGCACCGAGGCGAAAATGCGTTGTAAGAGCATGGGGAACTCCTGGTCGCGCCCCTGATGCGCAGGGGCGCAACCGCTAGACAGAGGCGATCACTGGATCAAACCGAACTCTTTGGCCAGCACCTTGTAGTCGGCAACCTGCTTCTTCACGTAGGTGTCCAGCTCCGGGCCGGTCATGGCGAACGGGAACAGTTCACGCTGATCGCGCAGCTTGGCGAAGTCTTCGGAGGCCAGCAGTTTGTCGAAGGCGGCTTTCCACCAGGCGTAATCTTCGTCGCTGACTTTTGGCCCGAGGTAGAAACCACGTACCACCGGCCAGACAATGTCATAGCCCTGTTCCCTGGCGGTCGGGATGTCTTTCATTTCCGGCTCGTCCAGACGCTTGTCGGAGAACACCGCCAGCAAGCGCATGTCACCGCTCTGGATGTGCGGCATGGAGTCGGAGATGTCGGTGCTGCCGACCTGGATGTGGCCGCCGAGCAGCGCGGTGGCGATTTCGCCGCCGCCTTCGAGGGCGACATAACGCAGGTCGCGCGGGTTGATCCCGGCGGCCTTGGCGATCAGTGCCGTCTGCATCCAGTCCTGGCTGCCCACGGTGCCGCCGGAACCGATCACCACTTTGCTCGGATCTTTCTTCAGCGCCTGGACCAGATCGTCGAGGTTCTTGTAGGGCGAGTCGCTTTTCACGGCGATGGCGCCGTAACTGGTGCCGACCGCTGCCAGCCAGCGCACGGCGCTTTCATCGAAGCGTCCGAACTTGCCTTGGGCCAGGTTCAGCAACGAACCGCTGGACCAGGCGACCAGCGTGCCGGCGTCGGCCGGACGCTGTGCGACCACCGCGTTGTAAGCCACTGCGCCGACACCGCCAGGCATGTAGGTCACGCGCATCGGTTTGGTCAGCAGCTTCTCATTGATCAGGGCACTTTGCGCCAGTTTGCAGGTCAGGTCGAAACCACCGCCCGGCGAGGCCGGGGCGATGCATTCCGGGCGTTTGGGCTCAGCTAATAATTGGCCGGCAAAGAGTATGCAGCTGGCGGCTAGAGCAACTTTACGCAGTGATAGGTTCATGATTGTCTCCACAGGAGTTGTTGTTTTGGTTGTGCAGGAGCTGTGCCGCAGGCTGCGATCTTTTGCCCTTGGCGTTTGAATCCATTACCAGAGTGCAACGCTATAGCTCACCAGCAGACGCACTTCATCCGCGTCGCGGGCAGAGTAGTTGGAACGGTAAGTGGCATTGCGCAGGCGCACGGCGACGTCCTTGAAGGTGCCGCTTTGCACTACGTATTTGATCTCGCTGTTGCGTTCCCACTCTTTGCCGGTCTCACCGCTTTTCAGCTTGATGTTGTCACCGCTGATATAACGGCTCATGAAACTCAGGCCGGGAATGCCAAGCTTGGCGAAGTCATAGTCATAGCGGGCCTGCCATGAGCGTTCTTCGGCACCGGCAAAGTCGTTGATCTGGACGAAGTTGACCAGGTACGGATCGCTGCCATCGACATAAGGGAAAGCGCTGTCGCCGGACAGGTGCTGATAGCCGGCGCTGAGTTTATGCCCCTTCAAGGCATAGCTGAGCAGGCCGTTGAGGGATTTGTTGTCGATATTGCCGCCACGGGCCGCGCCTTGGTCGTCACTGATGGCCAGACGCAGGTCGGTGGCGAAAGTGCCGGGGCCGACCGGTTGCGACGCGACCACACCGACGAAGTGCTGGTTGTACACGTCATCGAGTTGGGCGTAGTGGTAGCTGCCGGTGATCTTGTCGGTGAACTTGTAATCCATGCCAGCGAAGTTGAAATGCTCGCCGGTGGCACCCGATACGAAGCGGCCGTTCTTGTTGTTGAGGACGATCTCCTCGTAGTTGCTGTCGTCGCGATCCTTGGCCTTGTTCAGTCGCCCGCCGGTAAAGGTCAGGTTCTTGATCTCTTTGGAGGTCAGCAGGCCGCCTTCGAAGGTCTGCGGCAGGATGCGCCCGTCGTTGGCCTTGAGGATCGGCAGTTCCGGGAACAGGCTGCCGATCTTGAGCTCGGTGGCGGAAATTTTTACCTTGCCGGTCAGGCCGAGCTTGGAGTACTCGTCCGCTGCCCGCCCGTCATCGTGGGTCGGCAACAGGCCGGTGCCGGTGCGGTCGGGGCTGGAGTCGAGTTTGACCCCGAGCATGCCCAGCGCGTCGATGCCGAAACCTACAGTCCCCTCGGTGTAACCCGATTGCAGGTTGAGCATGAAGCCCTGAGCCCATTCGTCACGCTTGGATTGCTGGGCACTGGTACCGTCGCGAAAGTCGCGGTTGAAATACATGTTGCGGGTTTCAAGGGTGGCGCTACTGTCTTCGAAGAAGGCAGCCTGGCTTGACGGCGAAAAGCCGGCGAGGGCGGCGGCACTGGCAAGGGCGGTCTGGCTGAGACGGGAAAAACGAACAGGCGGGCGAGCCTGAGGCTGCATGGACAGCATGGTGATGTACTCCGTTATTGTTCTTATTTGACGAAAACGCTTCGAGGCGTTTTTCGATAACTACTCTTTAGAAATCTTCAGTAGTCACGGCAGTCGAAACTGTCCGTAGCTGGACTTTAACGGGCCAACCTTTCGCTAACCTTTCAACAGACTTTTCAGTGTTTTCAGGCTTCACAGCAGCGGATGCGGCTGTAAACTCCGCGCCAGCGAATGGAGTCGACCTATCCCTGAACGAGGTACAAATCCATGCGTGTTCTGCTCGTCGAAGACCATCTGCAGCTGGCTGAAAGTGTCGCCCAGGCGCTGAAAAGCACCGGCCTGACCGTCGATGTGCTGCACGACGGGGTGGCCGCCGACCTGGCTTTGAGCAGCGAGGAATACGCGGTGGCGATCCTCGACGTCGGCTTGCCGCGCATGGACGGTTTCGAGGTGCTGGCGCGATTGCGCGCACGCGGGAAAAATCTGCCGGTGTTGATGTTGACCGCCCGCAGCGACGTCAAGGATCGAGTCCATGGGCTCAACCTCGGCGCTGACGATTACCTGGCCAAACCCTTCGAGCTCACGGAGCTTGAAGCTCGGGTCAAGGCATTGCTGCGCCGCAGCGTACTCGGTGGCGAGCGCCAGCAGCGTTGCGGCGTGCTGGTGTATGACCTGGACACGCGACGCTTCACCCTGGGCAATGAATTGCTCACCCTGACCTCCCGCGAGCAGGCCGTGCTCGAAGCCCTTATCGCCAGGCCAGGTCGGGTCATGAGCAAGGAGCAACTGGCCTCCCAGGTGTTCGGTCTGGACGAAGAGGCCAGCCCCGACGCCATCGAAATCTACGTCCACCGCTTGCGCAAGAAACTCGACGGTCAGCCGGTAGCGATCGTGACCTTCCGCGGGCTTGGTTACCTGCTGGAAACCCGCGATGCATAAGCCCAGCAGCTTGCGTTGGCGGTTGCTGTGGAACCTCGCGCTGTTGCTGGTGGTATTGATGTTGGCCAGTGGTTTGAGTGCCTACTGGAATGGCCGTGAAGCTGCCGATACCGCCTATGACCGGACCTTGCTGGCCTCGGCCCGGACCATCGCCGCCGGCCTGTCCCAGCGCGATGGCAGTCTCAGTGCGAATGTGCCCTACGTCGCCCTCGATACGTTCGCCTATGACAGCGCCGGGCGGATTTATTACCAGGTCAACGACATTCACCAGCAGCTGATTTCCGGCTACGAAAACCTGCCCGGGCCGCCGCCAGGCACGCCGCGTACCGACGATTATCCGGCGCTGGCGCGCTTCTACAACGCCCAATACCAAGGGCAGAACGTGCGGGTGGTAAGCCTGCTCAAGCCTGTCAGTGAGCCGAACATGAACGGCATGGCAGAAATTCGTGTGGCGGAAACCGACGAAGCGCGGGTCAGCATGGCCCGCAGCCTGATGGCCGATACCTTGTTGCGTCTGGGCATGCTGGCCATGGGCGCGCTGCTGCTGGTGTGGTTTGCCGTCAGTGCCGCGTTGCGCCCGCTGGAGCGTCTGCGCACGGCGGTAGAGGAGCGTCAACCCGATGATTTGCGCGCTCTGCCGCTGGTGGAGGTGCAGCATGAGCTGTGGCCTCTGGTACGGGCACTCAATCATTTTACCGAGCGCTTGCGTGGGCAGTTCGAGCGTCAGGCACAGTTCATCGCCGATGCCGCCCATGAGTTGCGCACACCGCTGGCGGCGCTAAAGGCCCGGCTTGAATTGGGCCTGCGCGCTGCGGACCCCGAAACCTGGCGCAGTACCCTGGAAAGCGCCGCACAAGGCACTGACCGCCTGACCCACCTGGCCAATCAATTGCTGTCGCTGGCCCGTATCGAAAACGGCGCCCGGGCAATTGCCGAGGGCGGCGCACAATTGCTCGATCTCAGCCAGTTGGCCCGCGAGCTGGGCATGGCCATGGCGCCGCTGGCTCACGCACGGGGCGTCGCTTTGGCGTTGGAGGCGGACGATCCGGTGTGGTTGCGGGGTGAACCGACACTGCTCAATGAGCTCTTAAGCAATCTGGTGGATAACGCCCTGGCCCATACGCCACCGGGCGGCAACGTGATTCTGCGGGTGACGGCCCCGGCGGTGTTGGAGGTCGAAGATGACGGGCCGGGGATTCCCCAGGAGGAGCGCGATCGGGTGTTCGAGCGCTTCTACCGGAGTAGCCAGCAGGGTGCGGGTTCAGGGCTGGGCCTGGCGATTGTCGGTGAAATCTGCCGCGCCCACCTGGCGCAGATCAGCCTGCACGACGGCGCGCGGGCGGGGTTGAAGGTGCGGGTGAGTTTTATTGCGGGGTAGATAGGCCAAATTTTTCAGTGCCCGTCAGGGCCTCTTCGCGGGCAAGCCCGCTCCCACAGGTTTTGCACAATCCTTGTGGGAGCGGGCTTGCCCGCGAATCGATAGAAGCCCTGACACAAAAATCCGGTTTCAATAAAACATCGACCGCGACGCTTCCAGATCGGCGCACATCGCCTTGCTTTCGGGATCCATACCCAGCCTTTTGAAGGCTGGAACGTCGAATGCATCGATCCTGGCCAACGGGTGTTCGGTATCTTTGTGGCAATACAGCGTGGCTACCTGCACCAGATCGACATAGTCGACCCGCTCCGACTGGCGCTTGAAGTCAAGGTATTGCCCCGGCAGCTTCACCAGCTTTTCCGGAAATTCCCAGACTCTGAGCAGCTTGTCGCCGAGCAATGGATGAATCTGCTCGATCACATGGTTGAGGCTGACCGGGTCCGATAGCAGCTCATAGTGATCTTCGGCGTAGGTCAGAATCGGCAATACCCCGATCTGATGCACCAGGCCGCCGAGAGCCGCTTGATCGGGCTTCAATTGGCTATGGCGGCGGCACAGGGCATAACTGATTCCGGCCACTTCCAGGCTCCTGCGCCAGACGTCGCGCATTTTTTGCGCCACTACCTCGGAGCGGGCATGGAAAATCTGCTCCATGACCAGACCGATGGCGAGATTGCTGCTGTAGTTGACGCCCAGCCGGGTGATCGCCGTGTGCAGATCGGTCACTTCCTGAGTGGCCCGCAGCAACGGGCTGTTGACCACTTTGATCAGCCGCGCCGACAGCGCCGTATCGCGGCCAATCACTTTGCTCAGCGTACTGACACTGATTTCCGGGTCTTCAGCGGCCTTGCGAATCCCGAGGGCCACTTCCGGTAACGTTGGCAGAACCAGGTCATCGTTATTGATGGCCTCAACCAAATCCTGTTGGACCTTTTCCGCCAGCTTGCTCATTTCTGTTCTCTAGGGTGTTGCAAAAAAAGTGCTGCAATTAACGCTGGATTTCGCGATCACGATCCAGTTGGTAAGGCAGGTCGAGCAGTTGCAGGGCGGGACCTTCGAGCGCGCCTAGATGGATGATGCCACCTTCTGCGGCCTCGGCTTGCAGCACGGCCAGCAGTTCAATGGTGTGTTCGGCACGGGCGGCGATGACCACTTCGCCGATGGAGCTGCCGTGGGTCGGTGAAAACAACGGCGTGCCGGGCTCGGGCAATTCGCTGGCGTCCAGTTGCAGTCGATACAGACGACGCTTGAGTTTGCCCAGGTACTGCATGCGCGCAACAATTTCCTGGCCGGTGTAGCAGCCTTTCTTGAAACTCACGCCGCCGACGGCTTGCAGGTTAAGCATCTGCGGGATGAACAGTTCACGGGTGCTCGGCATGACCTGGCCGATGCCCGCGCGAACCTGACCCAGCAACCACTGATTCAAATCACCCTCGACCAGTTGCGCGCAGAGTTGACCGCGCAGGGTTTCGGCCTGATCCGCAGCAGCCCAAAGCTCGGCTCGGTCGGTGGATACACGAATGGCGATCAGACCGTTAGCGCGCACTACCGCATCGGTTTCTGGCGGCAGCTCAAGGCCCAGGGCGCGCAGAGCGGCATCAGCCCGGCCGAGACCGAAGCGAACCCAGGCGGCGCTTTCGTCGGTCAGTCTGGATTTGGAAAATACCGCGTATTTTTTCAGATCCGCCAGTTGCGGTTCCAGCAGCTCGGTGGCCATCGCCAGCAAGTAGCCATCGCCTTCAGGCAGGATGCGAAAGCTCGATTGCATGCGGCCTTTCTGCGTGCAGCGTGCGCCGAGGCTGGCCTGGGTATCGCTCAGGTAATTGAGGTTGCAGGTCAGTTGCCCCTGAAGGAATTTGCCGGCGTCCGAGCCGCGAACGGCAAGAACGCCTTCATGAGACAACGTGCAGAAAAAAGCAGAATCAGCCATGGGTCATCGCAGGATAAAAAGTCTGGCAGACATCATAAGGGGGCGCCCTTGAAATGGGTAGCTCACAAAGTATGGCGGGTCCCGACCAAAGCCGACTGTTCGGCGTACCTTGGGGCTGTATACTTGCGCTCTATTTGAGGAGCGCTCCATGGTCGAAGATGTTGAACTGAATCGCCTCTACTGGCACAGCCGCCGCGGCATGCTTGAACTTGACGTGTTGCTGGTGCCGTTCGTGAAAGAGGTTTACCCGCATCTGAATGCCAAAGACCGCGAATGCTATACCAGGCTGCTCGAGTGTGAAGACCAGGACATGTTCGGCTGGTTCATGGAGCGCGCCGAATCGGAAGATCCTGAGCTGCAGCGCATGGTTCGAATGATTCTGGACCGTGTCCAGCCCAAGTAATCATTTCGAATGCCGCTGGCATGCCTCACGGCAGTTGCTGGCGGCTTATCTTCTGGCCCAGCTGTTCGCGCTGGGTTCGCTGGCTCTTCTCTCCATACCGATCTGGGCGAGTCTGCCCGGCGTTGCGGTGTGCCTGGCCCATGGCCTGTGGGTGCTGCCGCGGCAGATTCTGTTGACTCATCCCGCGTCGTTTACCGGTTTGCGCCGTGATGCCGATGGCTGGCAACTGTGGAGTGCCGCCCATGGCTGGCAGGCCGTGCAGTTGCGGCCTGATAGCCTGGCATTGCCAGTGATCGTCGTGCTGCGTTTTCGACTGCGCGGTGAGCGACGTGTGCGGGCAATCTGCGTGCCGCACGACTCGCAGGCGGCGGATGTGCACCGACGCCTGCGGCTCAGGCTCAAATTCAGTCGGCGTAGGTGGGCGGCACCAGAATAGTGTCGAGGGCGACCGGCAGCATCTGCGGGTAATCGAGGGTGTAATGCAGGCCGCGGCTTTCCTTGCGCTCCATGGCTGAGCGGATCATCAGCTCGGCAACCTGGGCCAGGTTGCGCAATTCGATCAAATCGCGGCTGACTTTATAGTTGCTGTAGAACTCATCGATCTCATCGAGCAGCAGACGCACACGGTGCTCTGCCCGTTGCAGGCGCTTGTTGGTGCGCACGATACCGACGTAGTCCCACATGAAACGCCGTAATTCATCCCAATTGTGCGCAATGATCACGTCTTCGTCGGAGTCGGTGACCTGGCTGGCATCCCAGGCGGGCAGGGCGAGAGAGTCCCGAATATGCGGCAGTTGCTCAAGAATGTCTGCCGCCGCCGAGCGGGCATAGACGAAACACTCCAGCAGCGAGTTGCTGGCCATGCGGTTGGCGCCGTGCAGGCCGGTGAAGCTGGTTTCGCCGATGGCGTACAGACCCGGCACATCGGTGCGGCCTTGTTGATCGACCATCACCCCGCCGCAGGTGTAGTGCGCCGCCGGAACGACCGGGATCGGCTGTTTGGTGATGTCGATGGAGAATTCCAGGCAACGCTCATACACCGTCGGGAAGTGGCTCTTGATGAACGCTTCCGACTTGTGGCTGATGTCCAGGTACACGCAGTCGACGCCCAGGCGTTTCATCTCATGGTCGATGGCACGGGCGACGATGTCACGCGGCGCCAGTTCGGCTCGAGGGTCGAAGCGCGGCATGAAGCGTTCGCCGTTCGGCAGCTTCAGGTGCGCACCTTCGCCGCGCAGGGCTTCGGTGATCAGGAAACTCTTGGCTTGCGGGTGATAGAGGCAGGTGGGGTGGAACTGGTTGAACTCCAGGTTCGCCACCCGGCAACCCGAGCGCCAAGCCATGGCAATGCCATCACCGCAGGCACCATCGGGATTGCTGGTATAGAGATAGACTTTCGCCGCGCCACCGGAGGCGAGGATGGTGAAACGCGCGCCATAGGTGTCGACTTCGCCGGTGCCGCGGTTTAGTACGTAGGCGCCAAGGCAACGGTCACCGCCCAGGCCCAGACGTTTTTCGGTGATCAGATCGACGGCAACCCGCTGTTCCAGCAGTTCGATATTCGGTCGCTGTTTTGCCTGGTCCAGCAAGGTTCTGAAAATCGCCGCGCCAGTGGCATCGGCGGCGTGGATGATCCGTCGATGGCTGTGACCGCCCTCGCGGGTCAAGTGGAACTCGAAACCGCCGTCTTCGGTGCCGGACTGTTCATCGCGGGTAAAGGGCACGCCCTGGTCGATCAGCCATTGAATCGCCTCCCGGCTATGCTCGACGGTAAAGCGCACGGCATCTTCATGGCACAGGCCGCCGCCGGCATTGAGCGTGTCATCGACATGGGACTCGACGGTGTCGGTGTCATCCAGCACGGCAGCCACACCGCCCTGGGCCCAGAATGTCGAGCCGTTGGCGAGGTCGCCTTTGCTCAATACGGCAATGCGCAGATGACCGGGCAAGGTCAGTGCAAGGCTCAAGCCGGCAGCGCCGCTGCCAATTACCAGAACATCGTGTTGAAACTGTTGGCTCATTTCAGGATTCCGCTCAAAGCGACCCGGGTCGGGGTTGGCGCAAGACACCTGGATCGGCGAGTCAAGACAGCCACACAGTCTACTAGTATATAGAGGGGTGGATCGGCACAATAGCCGGGCTGTCGTGGCATTGTGAAACTACTGTGACCAGGAGGCTGTACTCGCTGATCGGTGCGTCGGTTGATTTCCCCGGTAAATCGACGACTAGACGACTGTATCGAGGATATACCAGTCTTTTTCTCTTCACGGTTGCACAATATCCGTTTCGTCCGGCTATAAATATCGGGAACTTTTGCTGTGCAGACAGGCTCAATAGAAGGTTGCCCGAAGGAAGGAGGCAGCGTCGGAATCATGCAGAACCTGTACACCGGTCTTGCAGGTGAATTCGACGACAAGATTATTCGCGCAGCCGGCCTTGCCCGCGCTGCGTTTTTCGTGCGTGCCAAATCAGAGCCCGCCGGAAACTTGCTTGGAGGGGGAGAACTTTTGCGAAAAGCCCGAGTCTATGTTTGCAAGCTTGATCGTTTGGGAATGCAAGCCTCCTTCGAGTTCAACGAGGAGTGTTCATGCTAACCCAGGAAGAGGATCAGCAGCTTGTTGAGCGCGTTCAGCGCGGCGACAAACGAGCTTTCGATCTGTTAGTGCTGAAATATCAGCACAAAATTCTCGGGTTGATCGTGCGTTTCGTGCACGACACCCATGAAGCCCAGGATGTCGCACAGGAAGCTTTTATCAAGGCTTACCGTGCACTTGGTAATTTCCGCGGTGACAGTGCGTTTTATACGTGGCTGTACCGTATTGCTATCAACACGGCGAAGAACTATCTGGTTTCACGCGGTCGTCGACCGCCGGATAGCGATGTCAGTTCTGAAGATGCGGAGTTCTACGACGGCGATCATGGCCTCAAGGATCTCGAGTCACCGGAGCGTGCGTTGTTGCGCGATGAGATCGAAGGCACCGTCCATCGAACCATCCAGCAACTGCCAGAAGATTTACGTACGGCATTAACTTTACGTGAATTCGATGGTCTGAGTTACGAGGACATTGCGAGCGTCATGCAGTGTCCGGTGGGTACCGTGCGCTCGCGGATTTTCCGCGCTCGGGAAGCCATCGATAAAGCCCTGCAGCCGTTGTTGCAGGATTAACCGAGACAGCGGCGATAGCCAAGAGAGGACCCGCCATGAGTCGTGAAGCCCTGCAGGAATCGCTGTCCGCAGTGATGGATAACGAAGCGGACGAACTGGAATTGCGTCGGGTGTTGAATGCCTTTGACGATGTTGAAACCCGAGACACCTGGGCTCGCTACCAAGTCGCGCGGGCAGTAATGCACAAGGATTTGTTGCTTCCTCGTCTGGATATCGCTGCGGCAGTTTCTGCTGCTCTGGCTGACGAAGCCGTACCGGCCAAAGCTACTCGTGGCCCATGGCGCACCTTGGGTCGTCTGGCTGTTGCCGCTTCGGTGACTGTTGCTGTGCTGGCTGGCGTACGTCTGTATAACCAGGATGAGATCGCCGGGGTCGAACTGGCTCAGCAATCGGCTCAACCAGCTCTGGCTGCTCCACAAGTTAAAGGCCCAGCGGTGTTGGCAGGCTATAGTGAGAGTTCGGAAGCTACTGGCCCTATGGCCAGCGGCGTGCTGCAAGGTCAGCCAGGCTGGCACGATCAACGTCTGCCAGGCTACTTGCGTCAACATGCTCAGCAAGCTGCACTCAAAGGCACTGAAAGTGCTCTGCCTTATGCCCGTGCAGCAAGCCTGGAAAACCGCTAAAAAGGAGGATCATGCGCGCCATACCTTTACTTACGCTTCTGCTCGGTGGCTGGTTCATTGTTCCAGCCCATGCCGATGAAGCCCAGGACTGGTTGGCCCGTTTGGGTCAAGCGGAGCAACAGCAAAGCTTTCACGGTACTTTCGTCTACGAACGTAACGGTAGTTTTTCTACCCATGACATCTGGCATCGCGTCCAGGACGGCAAGGTCCGCGAGCGTTTACTTCAGCTCGACGGCTCGGCTCAGGAAGTCGTGCGCATTGATGGGCAAACTCAATGCGTTAGCGGCACTCTGATAGCAGGGCTGGGGAATGCTCCCGACTCCTCTGCTCGTACACTCGATCCACAAAAACTCAAGAATTGGTACGACCTTGCCGTCATCGGCAAGTCGCGTGTGGCTGGCCGACCGGCGGTCATTGTTTCGCTGACCCCGCGTGATCAGCATCGGTATGGTTTTGAACTGCATCTGGATCGTGAAACCGGCTTGCCTTTGAAGTCATTGCTGTTGAATGACAAAGGGCAGTTGCTTGAGCGGTTCCAGTTTACCCGGCTTGATACTGCCGAGGTGCCAAAGGACAGCGAGCTGCAAGCCAGCGCCGAGTGCAAACCTGTCGTTCTCGACAGCGACAAGGCTTCGGCGATGAAAGTTTCTCAGGTCTGGCATTCGGACTGGCTACCACCAGGGTTCGAATTGACCAGCAGCTCTGCGCGTCAGGATCCGGGCACCAAGACGTTGGTTAATAGCCTGATGTATGACGATGGCCTGGCGCGATTCTCGGTGTTCCTCGAACCGTTGAACGGCGCGGCGGTCACCGATACCCGAACCCAGTTAGGCCCGACCGCCGCAGTCTCGCGACGTCTGACCACCCAGCAAGGCGAGGTGATGGTGACGGTGGTTGGCGAGATACCGATCGGCACCGCTGAACGGATTGCGCTTTCGATGCGCACCGATGCCACTGCGCCCAAGCAGTGAGCTTCTGACATGATGCTCATCAAAGCGTTTGGTTGTGCAAGAGGCCAGCAATGCCGGTCCCACAATTGAGCTCTCGATTGAGTTTGCGAAATGTTTGGTGAGCATTTCAATTTGCAAAAAAACCAGAACTTTCTTATAGGTCAGAGCCCCTCGGCTCTGGCCTTGTTTGTTGTTCCCGGAACAAAAGTACCGGCGTATATTTTCCCGGTGTCTCTGCTCCATATCGCTTAACCATGCTCGTCGTAACGGGAGCCGTATGTCGATACCACGTTTGAAGTCTTATCTATCCATTGTTGCCGCCGTGATTTTGCTCGGTCAGACGGTCGCCGCCCAAGCGGCTGAGCTGCCTGACTTCACGCAACTGGTCGAGCAAGCCTCGCCTGCGATAGTGAACATCAGTACCACGCAAAAGCTTCCGGATCGCAAGGTCTCCGATCCGACTCAAATGCCTGATCTGGAAGGCCTGCCGCCAATGTTGCGCGAGTTTTTCGAACGCGGCATGCCGCAGCAGCCACGTACGCCACGCGGCGACCGTCAGCGCGAAGCGCAATCGCTGGGTTCAGGTTTCATCATTTCGTCTGACGGCTACATCCTGACTAACAACCATGTGATCACCGGCGCCGATGAAATCCTCGTGCGTCTTGCCGATCGCAGTGAGTTGAAAGCCAAGCTGATCGGTACTGACCCACGCTCCGACGTGGCGCTGCTGAAGATTGAAGGCAAGGATCTGCCGATACTGAAACTGGGCAAGTCCCAGAATCTGAAACCCGGACAATGGGTGGTCGCTATCGGCTCGCCGTTCGGTTTTGACCATACCGTGACTCACGGTATCGTCAGCGCCGTCGGTCGCAGTTTGCCGAACGAAAACTATGTGCCATTCATCCAGACTGACGTGCCGATCAACCCGGGCAACTCCGGTGGTCCGCTGTTCAACCTCGCCGGTGAAGTGGTCGGGATCAACTCGCAGATCTATACCCGTTCCGGCGGCTTTATGGGCGTGTCATTCACTATCCCGATCGATGTGGCGATGGACGTTTCCAATCAGCTGAAGAGCGGTGGCAAGGTCAGCCGCGGCTGGCTGGGCGTGGTGATCCAGGAAGTGAACAAGGACCTGGCCGAGTCCTTCGGTCTGGACAAGCCGGCGGGTGCGCTGGTAGCGCAAATTCAGGATGACGGCCCGGCTGCCAAAGGTGGCCTGCAAGTGGGCGACGTGATTCTTAGCTTGAATGATCAGCCGATTGTCATGTCGGCGGATCTGCCGCATCTGGTGGGCGCCCTCAAGGCTGGCGCGGCTGCCAAGCTTGAAGTCATTCGTGACGGCAAGCGTAAAAACGTCGAGCTGACCGTCGGCGCCATTCCGGAAGAAGGCAAAGAGTTGGAGTCCCTGCCTAAATCCGGCATCGAGCGCAGCAGCAACCGCTTGGGTGTTGCCGTGGTCGAGCTGACCGAAGAACAGAAGAAGGCCAACGACATCCAGGGCGGCGTCGTGATCAAGGAGGTTCAGGAGGGTCCTGCGGCCTTGATCGGCCTGCAACCGGGCGACGTGATCACTCACTTGAACAACCAGGCAATTGGTTCGACCAAGGAATTTACGGAGATCGCCAAGGCGCTGCCGAAGAATCGTACGGTATCGATGCGTGTTCTGCGTCAAGGCCGTGCCAGCTTCATCACCTTCAAACTGGCTGAATAACCGGGCAACCGATTATTCGCGGCATTAAAAAGCCCGTCTCGAAAGAGACGGGCTTTTTTGTATCCTGTGGGAGCCGAGCTTGCTCGCGATGAACGATGACGCGGTGTGTCAGATTCGCCGCCATCTACGCCCGTAGCAGCTGCCGAGCCTGCGAGGCTGCGTTCGAGCCGGGGTCGCGCTCGACCGGAGTCCTCGTAAATCCTGTGCACGCGATTTACCTGAAAGAACGTGTTGCCTGATTTTACGACCGCTTCGCGGCCGGACGCAGCCTCGCAGGCTCGGCAGCTGCTACAAGTCAGCGCATCATGTCTTTGACCATCTGTTCCTGGTTCATCAGCTCTCTTTGCCGTGCATCGATCCTTGAAGCCAGTGGGAAGTTGGTGCCGGCACGGCGCTTGGCGAAGTCGAGTTGCTGGATAGCCTGTCGGTAATCGCCGACCAGCGCGAAGTATTCGGCACGGGCTTGATGCAGGCCGATGGTGTTGCCGGAAAGTCCGCGGGTTTCCGCCACCATGTACCAGACATCCGGATCGTCAGAACGAGTCTTGAGCAGGCCCTCCAATGCTTTCTCGGCGTCAGCGGCGCGGTTCTGTTTGAGCAGCAAATCGACGCGTACCTGATTCAGCGGATAGTTGCCCGGATATTGCGTCAGCATCCGGTCCACCCGTGTTTGGGCATCCGGCAGGCGGTTGTTGGTGATGTCCAGGTCAATCTGCGCCAGATTATAGGTGATGTCGTTCGGTGACTTGGCCAGCAGCTGTTTCAGGTTCTCTCGAGCCTCATTCAACTGACCGCCTTTGACCTGTGCGATCGCCAAACCGTAGCGGGCCACGTCACTCTTCGGATTTTCATCGAGCTGGGCGCGGAAGCGTTTTGCGCCAAGGCCTGGGGTTTCTTCGTAGATCAACTGGACCCGCGCGCGAATCAACTGATAGCGCAGGCTGTCTTCGGTGCCGCCCTGTTTGGCCTGTTCAGCGCGGTTGCGGGTGTCGGCGATCCGCGATTCGGTGACCGGGTGCGTCAGCAGGAATTCCGGCGGTTTGGCATCGAAGCGGAACTGGCGCATCAGCCTTTCGAACATGGTCGGCATGGCACGCGGGTCGTAACCGGCTTTTTCCAGGTTGAGAATGCCGATGCGGTCGGCTTCCTGCTCGTTCTGGCGCGAGAAGCGCCGTTGTTCCTGAATCGCTGCGGCCTGGGTACCGGCGATGGCAGCCATCCCGGCGTCACCGGCGCCAGCAGCGGCGATTACGATGCCGGCGAGCAAGGCGGCCATCATTGGCACTTGCATGCGTTGCTGGGCTTCTACGCCGCGAGCAAAGTGGCGTTGCGACAGGTGAGCCAGTTCGTGAGCCATCACCGACGCATATTCGCTTTCGGTCTGGGCATTGAGAAAGAGCCCGCCGTTGACCCCGACAATCCCGCCCGGTGCCGCAAAGGCGTTGAGTTGCGGGCTGTTGATCAGGATGAACTCCAGGCGCCGGTCATTCAGCTGGCTGGTCTCCACCAGCTTATAGACGCTGGACTCGACGTAATCCTTGAGTTGCGGGTCGTTGAGCGCAGACACCTGACTGCGCAACAGCGCCAGCCAGGCGCGTCCCAACTGGTGTTCCTGTTGCGGCGAGACAATGGCAGAACTGGCGTCGCCGAGTGACGGCAGGTCGTCGGCGAAGCCCGGTGAGGCAAGCAGGCAAGCGAGCGTCAGCAGGGTAGGGCGCAAAAAAGTCATGCACAAAGCCTTAGTCGACAAAGAGCTTACTGTAGCCGGACACTTGGCTTGGGACCAGATATTCTAGGCGGCTTGAATGCCTGTCAGGAGCAAAGTAATGACCGATGCTTTAACGCACGACGCCGAACTGGACGCCAGTGGTTTGAACTGCCCGTTGCCCTTGCTCAAGGCCAAACTCGAGCTCAACCGCCTGCCCAGCGGCGCAGTGCTCAAGGTGATCGCCACAGATGCCGGCTCCCAGCGCGATTTTCGCACCTTTGCCCGTTTGGCCGGTCATACGCTGCTACGCGAAGAAGATGAAGCTGGTGTCTATCGCTATTGGCTGCGCAAAGCCTGAATCTTCCGCGCCCATTCTTAAGGATTATTGATGTTCAAGGTGTTACGCGACTGGATTCAGCGCTACTTCTCCGATGAAGAGGCCGTGGTGCTGGCCGTTCTATTGTTCCTGGCCTTTACCGCGGTACTGACCCTGGGTGGAATGCTGGCGCCAGTGTTGGCGGGCATGGTGCTGGCCTATCTGATGCAAGGGCTGGTCAGCACCCTTGAGCGTCTGCGTCTGCCCGGCGGGGCAGCGGTTGGCCTGGTATTCGCCTTGTTCATGGGCGTGCTGCTGGTGTTCATCGTGGTGGTGGTGCCATTGCTCTGGCATCAATTGATCACCTTGTTCAACGAGTTGCCGGGCATGCTCGCCAAGTGGCAATCGGTTCTGTTGCTGCTGCCGGAGCGTTACCCGCATCTGGTGTCCGATGAGCAGGTGTTGCAGGCCATCGAAGTGGCGCGCGGTGAAATCGGCAAATTCGGCCAATGGGCGCTGACGTTCTCGCTGTCCAGTCTGCCGTTGCTGGTCAACATCATGATCTACCTGGTTCTGGTGCCGATTCTGGTGTTCTTTTTCCTCAAGGACCGGGAAATGATCGGGCAATGGGTCCGTGGTTATCTGCCCCGCGAGCGAGCGCTGATCACCCGGGTTGCGCAGGAAATGAACCGTCAGATCGCCAATTACATTCGCGGCAAGGTCATCGAGATCTTCATTTGCGGCGGCGTTACTTACATTGCCTTCGTTGCGCTGGGTCTGAACTACGCGGCATTGCTCGCGCTGCTGGTCGGTGTTTCGGTGGTGGTGCCGTACGTCGGGGCGGTGGTGGTGACCGTGCCGGTGCTGCTGATTGCGCTGTTCCAGTGGGGCTGGAGCGATGAGTTCATCTATCTGATGGCGGTCTACGGGATCATTCAGACGCTGGACGGCAACGTGCTGGTGCCGCTGCTGTTCTCGGAGGCGGTCAATCTGCATCCGGTGGCGATCATCTGTGCGGTGCTGTTGTTTGGCGGGCTGTGGGGCTTCTGGGGGATTTTCTTCGCGATTCCGCTGGCGACCCTGTTCAAAGCAGTGCTGGATGCCTGGCCGCGCAAGGAGCCGATTGTGGCGCCGTTATTGTAGCCTCGGTGGGATGAGAGGCCTCTGTGGGAGCGGGCTTGCCCGCGAAGAGGCCATCACAGCCCCAACAGCTTCGCGGGCAAGCCCGCTTCCACACAAGCCCGCTCCCACAGAAATCAAATCTCAGGCCTTGTTCAGCGCCTGAGCAGCAGCCAGCACCGCATCCACATGCCCCGGTACCTTCACGCCGCGCCATTCCTGACGCAGAACACCGTCCTTGTCGATCAGGAACGTGCTGCGGTCTACGCCCAGGTATTCCTTGCCGTAGAGTTTCTTCAGCTTGATCACATCGAACAGCTGGCAGATGGCTTCGTCCTTGTCGCTGATCAGCTCGAACGGGAACTCCTGCTTGCACTTGAAGTTCTCGTGGGACTTCAAGCTGTCGCGGGACACGCCGAACACTTCGGTGTTGGCCGCCTTGAACCCGGCGTATTGATCACGAAAGCCCTGGCCCTCGGTGGTGCAACCAGGCGTGCTGTCCTTCGGATAGAAGTAGATCACCACGTGCTTGCCTTTGAGCCCGGCGAGACTGATGGTTTGTCCGCTGGTGGCAGGCGCTTCGAAGTCGGCGACAGGTTGGTCGATAGCAACGGCCATGAAAGCTTCCTTACATTGGGTTCTGTGGACGCCACGGTTCGATCAGCGCGTCGAGGTTCAGCGCGTCGGCAAAATCGAGGAACTGGTCACGCAGCCAGCTGATCTGCACACCGGCCGGCAAGGTCACGGTGAACGTCGCATTGAGCATGGTGCCGCCGGTTTGCGGCGCCTGATAGGTGTCGCAGGTCAGGTTTTCCAGCTCGACGTGATGGTCGATGAAGAACTGGCACAGCTCGTTGACGATATCCGAGCGATAGGCCGAACTGACATAGGCCACATAAGGCAGCGCTTCAGGGCGATTTTCCAGCGCAGCGCTACGCACTACGTTGACCGTGAAGGTGTGTTTCTTCGCCAGCGAGGGCAAGCCGGCTTCCAGGCGCGCCAGGGCGTCCCAGCTGCCGGAAATCTGCAGGACCAGCGCGCTGCATTCGCCGTGGCGAGTCAGGCGGGAGGTCACCACGGCACAGCGATTTTCATGGCTGGCGCGGCACAGGACGTTAGTCAGCTCCATGGGGTTGGCGCCGAGGGCACTGATGACAAGGAATTGTTCGCGGACTGTGGGGGTGGACATGCAGCATTCCTAAAACGATGAGCGGTCGATACTTTTGCGGGCTCGAGTACTGGGAGCGAGCGTCCGGATGCGAATTCAGAAACCCTGAGTCCAGAGGTTGCGACGAGCTCCAGTGAGGCGAGAGCGAAGGGCGGCAACGCAGGATCGGGGCTTCGGATGCCGAAAAGGGAGGCTGGAACCCGGCGTACAAGCTTATCAGTACCGATCAAAGTCTGAAGGGTAGCGAAAACCATCGCTCAGGGGAATGGCGCAAGCGCAGTACTTTGCTTGTACAAGCATCTTGGCGCCAGTACCATTACCGCTCTCTTTTTCCGGCAGGAGCGGTTGCATGATTGCGGGCAGTATGGTGGCACTGGTCACACCCATGGATGCACAGGGTCGTCTCGACTGGGACAGCCTGAGCAAACTGGTGGACTTCCACCTGCAAGAGGGCACCAACGCCATCGTGGCGGTCGGCACTACAGGTGAGTCGGCCACCCTCGATGTGAACGAACACATTGAAGTGATTCGTCGCGTGGTAGCTCAAGTTGCAGGGCGTATTCCGGTGATCGCCGGCACAGGCGCCAATTCGACGCGCGAAGCGATCGAACTGACCAACAATGCGAAGAACGCTGGCGCCGACGCGTGCCTGCTGGTAACGCCTTACTACAACAAGCCGACGCAAGAAGGCTTGTACCAGCACTTCCGCACCATCGCCGAAGCGGTCGACATCCCGCAGATCCTCTACAACGTGCCTGGCCGTACTGCGTGCGACATGCTGGCCGAGACGGTGATCCGCCTGTCTACCGTGCCGAATATCATCGGCATCAAGGAAGCCACTGGCGACCTGCAACGCGCCAAGGACATCCTGGCCGGTGTCAGCAGCGACTTCCTGGTGTATTCCGGTGACGACGCGACCGCGGTCGAGCTGATGCTGCTCGGCGGCAAAGGCAACATCTCGGTAACCGCCAACGTTGCCCCGCGCGCCATGAGCGACCTGTGCGCCGCTGCGATGCGTGGCGATGCCGTGACCGCCCGCGCGATTCACGAAAAGCTGATGCCACTCAATAAAACCCTGTTTATCGAATCCAACCCTATCCCCGTGAAATGGGCCCTGCACGAGATGGGCTTGATGCCGGACGGTATCCGTCTGCCGCTCACCTGGCTCAGTGTTGCCTGTCACGAACCGCTGCGACAGGCCATGCGCCAGTCCGGCGTATTGGTTTAATTGAGGAAGTACTACGCATGAAGCGAATGGCCGGACTTTCCGCACTTGCCTTGATCATCTCCAGCACCAGTGGCTGCGGGTGGGTTTGGGGCCCGGAAGGCTACTTCCGTGACCGTGGCAGCGATTACCTGGAGGCGCAACAAACCGCGCCCATGCAATTGCCGCCGAATGTCAGCACCTCCAAGCGTCTCGACCCTTTGCTGCCGATCCCGCGCAACGTGGCCGACGACACCGCCAAGGGCGAGTACGAAGTTCCGCGTCCGCAGCCGTTGTCGTCGGTGGCCAATGCCAGCGATTACACCCTGCAGAAAAGCGGCGATTCGCGTTGGGTCATGGCCCAGCGGCCACCGGCTGAAGTCTGGCCAGTGGCCATGCAGTTCTTCCAGGACAACGGTTTCCGTATTGATGAACAGCGTCCGCAAACCGGCGAGTTCAGCACCACCTGGCAGCATTCCGACGAGTTGTCCGCTGCGATGGCCAAACGCCTGAGCAGCGCCGGGATCGCGTCTGGCAGCGAAACCCGCGTGCGGGTTCGTATCGAGCCAGGCGTGCAGCGCAACACCAGTGAAGTCTACGTGGTCAGCGCCGAGCGTCCTGCCGGCAGCACGGCCAATGTTGATTTCACCAACCGTTCGGTCAATACCGGTCTGGATGCTGCATTGGTCGACGAGCTGCTGGCGAGCATGAGCCGGACCTCCGAGAAGGGCGGTTCGGTTTCCTTGTTGGCCGCGCGTGATTTCGATACGCCTAACCGCGTCAGCCTCACCGAAGACGGCAGCGGTAACGTGGTGCTCAACCTCGGCGAAGACCTTGATCGCGCCTGGTCGAGTGTCGGCCGTGCGCTGGAGAAGGGCGAATGGCGGGTTGAAGACATCAACCGCAGCCTGGGCCTGTACTACATCAACCTCGCTGAAAAACCCGAGAAGAAAAACGACGAGCCAGGTTTCTTCGGCAAGCTGTTTGGCAGCAAAGCGGCCAAGGAAGACATCGAAGCCCGCGCCGAGCGTTATCAGGTTCGCCTGAGCAAGGTGGGCGAGACCGTGCAAGTCACCGTCGAGAAGAACATCAATACCGTTGCGCCGGCCGAAGTGGCTCGCAAAGTATTGGGTGTGATTCAGGACAACCTGGGCTGATCACATGCGTTTTGCCGTTCTCGGCAGTGGTAGCCAAGGGAATGGCACGCTTGTCGCCCGCAATGACACGTACGTTCTGGTGGATTGTGGTTTCTCCTTGCGCGAAACCGAGCGGCGCCTGCTGCGCCTGGGTGTAAGCCCGACGCAGCTGAGTGCCATACTGGTAACCCACGAGCATGCCGACCACGTGCATGGCGTGGGTTTGCTGTCTCGGCGCTACAATCTACCGGTCTACCTCAGTCGCGGTACCTTGCGCGGGATGCGCAAACCCGTTGAACCGGCGGGCTTCGTGGCAGGTGGTGAGCAACTTCAGGTCGGTGCCTTGAGCATCAAAGTGATCTCAGTATCCCACGATGCGCAGGAGCCGACGCAGTACGTCTTCAGTGACGGCGAGCGGCGTTTCGGCCTGTTGACCGATCTGGGTTCGTATTGCAGCAAGGTGCTGGAAGGCTATCGGGATCTCGATGCGTTGATGATCGAGTCCAACCATTGCCGCGACATGCTCGCCCGCGGTCACTACCCGTACTTTCTCAAGCAACGGGTGGGCGGTGAGCTGGGACATTTGAATAACCATCAGGCGGCATTCCTGGTGGCGGAGTTGGGCTGGAAAGACCTGCAACACCTGGTCCTGGCCCATCTGAGCAGCAAGAACAACCTGCCGCAGCTGGCCCGGCAATGTTTTGTCGACACCCTCGGGTGCGACCCGGACTGGCTGCAACTGGCCGATCAAGATTCAGGGCTCGACTGGCGACATATCGCCTAGCCCACCTACTTAGCAAGCGGAGCCCATCATGGAAAAACGTGAAGAACTCTACCGCGGCAAAGCCAAATCGGTTTACAAGACCGATGACGCTGACCGCTTGATCCTGCTGTTTCGCAACGACACTTCGGCGTTCGACGGCAAGCGTATCGAGCAGCTCGACCGCAAAGGCATGGTGAACAACAAGTTCAACGCCTTCATCATGCAGAAACTCGAAGAAGCCGGCGTGCCGACCCAATTCGACAAACTGCTGGGCGACAACGAATGCCTGGTGAAAAAACTCGACATGATCCCGGTCGAGTGCGTCGTGCGTAACTACGCCGCCGGCAGCCTGGTCAAGCGCCTGGGCGTCGAAGAAGGTCTCAAGCTCGAGCCTTACACCTTCGAACTGTTCCTCAAGGACGACGCCAAGGGCGACCCGTTCATCAACGAATCCCACGTCGTGGCGTTCGGTTGGGGCAAAGCCGAGCAACTGGTTCGCATGAAAGAACTGTCGCTCAAGGTCAACGAAGTCCTGAGCAAACTGTTCGACGACGCCGGCCTGCTGCTGGTCGACTTCAAACTCGAATTCGGCGTGTTCCACGGCGAAATCGTCCTCGGTGACGAATTCAGCCCGGACGGCTGCCGTCTGTGGGACAAAGCCACCGGCAAGAAAATGGACAAAGACCGCTTCCGCCAGGGCCTCGGTGATGTGATCGAAGCCTACGAAGAAGTCGCCCAGCGTCTGGGTGTACCGCTGTAATCGACGCAAGCGACTGATAGCACGGAATTTTTTTGCCCAGGGGCTTCGCTTTGGGCAAAGGTGCTGTTATGATGCGCGCCGTTGGAGAGATGCCAGAGTGGCCGAATGGGACGGATTCGAAATCCGTTGTACCTTCACCGGTACCTAGGGTTCGAATCCCTATCTCTCCGCCATACATAGAAAACCCTTGTAATTCAATTAGTTACAGGGGTTTTTTCTTTTCTGATGTACTACTCATTTGTACTACTTTGGAGGCGTCACCGTAAGTGACGGGCCTGGCTGGTGTGCATGGATGGGAAGAATCTGTTTGGGCTCGCTCGCCCTTGTTGCATGGTGACCTCCGGAAACAGTGTGTCGTTGGGCCTGTCGTCCTTGGCTAACACGCTGGCTCACTGCTGCGTATCTTTGAGTCTGTAAGCTGGTGAAAAGCTCGGCAGTAAGCACAGAAATCACATATTATTCGCGTCCAAACAAGGACAGTTCGGGGCTCGCGCCTTAATGACAGACGTCACGGTCAGCGAGCGGACTGGCTACTAGATGCCAACGCGGGCGTGATCTATGAAATCCAGACCTGAAGACGTACTGATCTATCACATTACAGATATTGCCAATCTCCCTGGGATTATCGCTTCCGGCCTTCAGTCAGATGCCGTGATGGTTCAATCGGGGGAGCACTCAGTCATTGGCTACGATCACATCAAGCTTCGTAGGCTTCGTGAGATAGGTGTCGACTGCTGCGGGCCTCGGTATGTCGGGGAATTTGTGCCCTTCTATTTTTGTCCCCGTACCCCGATGCTCTACACCGTCAACATGGGAAACACCGGGAAGCCTCAGGGGTGTCAACGTGACATTGTGCATCTTGTGAGCTCCGTCGGTACCGGTGTCGGGCTTCAACGGCAATGGGCCTTCAGCGACGGCAATGCTGGTGCTTACCACACAGACTTTTATAACGATATTGGTAAGCTCGCTGGCTTGGATTGGTCCACAATCAATGCCAAGTACTGGGGAGAAAAACGGCACCAAAAGCAGTCAGAGTTCTTGGTGGCGGAGCAATTCCCTTGGCAGGGGATCCATTTTATTGGCTGCCACAATCAGGCGGCGGTTGAGCGAGTGCAAAAGATCATGCGCGATTCAACACATCAGCCTGAAGTGAGAGTCAAAAATGACTGGTACTTCTAATATGATCAAGCTTAGCGAAGGAAACCTTCTTACAGCGCCCGCTGAAGCGTTGGTGAACACCGTGAACACTGAAGGTGTCATGGGTAAAGGTATCGCGCTGCAATTCAAGCAGGCGTTTCCTGGAATGTTCAAAAGCTACCAGGACGCTTGCAAGAATGATGCCGTTCAGCTCGGTAAAGTCCATGTGTTTGATCTTGGCGGGTTGGTTGGTGGGCCGCGCTGGATTATCAACTTTCCAACCAAGGGGCATTGGAAGTCAAAAAGCAAGCTAGAGAATATTCAAAGCGGCCTTGATGATCTAGTTCGTAAAGTGAATGAATTGCATATCAAGTCTATTGCAATTCCTCCACTTGGTTGTGGGTTGGGCGGCCTTAAATGGGAGGAAGTTCAGCCAGCAATTGAAGAGGCATTCTCAGTCTTGCCAGAAGTTGAGGTACTGTTATATCCGCCATCTGGTGCGCCCGCAGCAAAACAAATGCCGAATACAACAGAGCGTCCCAAGATGACCGACGGTCGTGCCGCACTGATCCTTTTGATAGATCGTTATCTCAAAGGGCTTCTGGATCCATTTGTCAGTTTGCTAGAAGTTCATAAGCTAATGTATTTCTTGCAGGAGAGTGGGAAGCCACTTCGGCTACAGTTCGAGGCTAAACAGTATGGCCCATATGCTAAGAACCTTAGACAAGTACTGATCAAGTTAGATGGTCACTTTATCCATGGCTACGGAGACGGTCAGGACGATCCCACCAAGCCGTTGGAGCTAAAGGCGGGCGCTATCGAAGAAGCTGAGCAATTTCTGTGCGGAGATGTCGAAACCATGCATCGCATGGAAATGGTTGCTGAGCTAATTGATGGATTTGAAGACCCATATGGAATGGAGCTACTCAGCACAGTTCATTGGGTTATGTGTAATGCCCCGGGAGCCAAAGATGATCCTGAGCTTGCCATCAGGGCTGTACATGACTGGAGCGAGCGGAAGAGAGCTTATTTAAAGCCCTCCCACCTGGAAAGAGCCTGGCATCGTCTGAAGAAGACGAATTGGGATTCTGAATCTCGAAGCAGCATCCGCTAGTAGTTTATCGGGGCTGGGCCCTATTTCTCTGCCATACATAGAAAAGCCCCGTAACTCAATGAGTTACGGGGCTTTTTTCCGATTGTATTACTCATTAGTACTACTCCTCTAAGGCCGTCCTGGCCATTTTGAGCCGCTTTGGTTGCTTCTCCTTTACCTCCCTCCTGATTTGCTGAGTTCGGTCCCTGAGCTTTACCTGATCGGCCGGGCGCTGGATTTGTAAGCGATCCATAAACCCCACCTACCGTATGGCCGGGGTATGAAGTCAGGTATTCGAGTCGGATATATGCTCCACTTGAGTTCTTACCCCAAACAACCGGTCGGCTATCTGCCGACCTCGCTCCACCCCTTCAGCCGTCAACCAAATCGATTTGTTCTTGTTCACCGGATTACTGATGAAACCCTGTTCATGCAATCGGTTCATGGTCTCGAAGTCGAACCCTTTCCAAGTATTGCCATTATCGAAACTGAAGGTTGCCAACAGGGCAAGCACGGCTTCTTCAATCAGTCTATCGTCGTATTCCATGATCGTTGCTCCGCTCGTATTCAGTAAGTTCCGTAAACCCCCACCAACCTCAAGATGGATAGCGCGTTTAACTACGCGATACCGGCGAGCAGTTCCAAGGCAGCAGTGCTTCGTAGTCCTCAACCGAAGACGCCATTGGCAGGCGCTCAAGTGCGTGGCGCAGCCACGCATAGGGCTCCTGGCCGTTGGCTTTGGCGGTCTCGACCAAGCTGTAAAGTTGAGCACTGGCCGCTGCGCCTTTCGGCGTATCGCTGAACAACCAGTTCTTTCGGCCGATGACAAAGGGCCGGATCGCGCGCTCGGCGGCGTTGTTGTCGATCGGCAAGTAACCCGCTTCGACATACCGCTCAAGTTTGTTCCAGTTGCTTGCCAGGTAGCCAACGGCTTTGCCCAAGGCATTCTGCGCTGTCACTTGTGGCTGCGTTTTTTCCAGCCAACTTTTCAACTGGGCCAACACGGGCAAGCTGTTTTCATGGCGGCCTGCATGACGCTGTTCGTCGTCGCTATCTTTAAGGTCGCGCTCAATGCCATACAGCTTATTGATCAAGTTCAGCGCGATATCCGCGCGCCCAGTCTTGCCTTTGGGCTGCACCTTCTGTGCTTCCACGAATTTGCGCCGCGCATGTGCCCAACAGCCTAAACGCTCGACACCGGATTGCGCGCCCAAGGCGTTATAACCGGCGTAATCGTCGGTCATCAGGTAGCCGCGATAACCGTCGAGCAGGCGCGACGGCACCTCCTGCGCCCGGCTGGTCGAGTAGTCAAAAAGGATCACGGGCTGATTTGGCGGTCCGCCGGTTTGCACCCACATCCAGGACTGGCTGCTCGGTTCTCGACCAGGCTCTTTCAGCACTTGCACGCGTGTTTCGTCGCAGTGGATGACGCGACTTTCCAGCAGCCGATCGCGCATCAAGTTGAGCAAGGGTTGCAGGTGTTCGCCACACTGGATAATCCAGCGTGCCAAGGTTTGTCGTGGAATATCGATGCCGTGGCGACCGAGTACTTTTTCGAAGCGATGCAGTGGCAGGCCATCGACGTATTTGGTCGTCAGCAGCATTGCCAGGACACTGGGGCTGGCCATGCTTTTTTCAATCAATTGAGCAGGCTTGTCCGCTGTAACCGGTGCGGTTTCGCAATCGCGGCAACCATAGATCTTGCGAACATGTTTGATCACGCGGATTTGCATCGGCACGATCTCGAGCTGCTCGCTGATTTCCTCGCCAATGCTGTGTTTACGGCAACCGCAGGCACAGGTCAGTTCATGCTCGGGCAGTTCGTGGATGACTTCGATACGCGGAAGATCGGCGGGCAGAGGCTTGCGCTTACCGCGCTGTTTGGTCGGCGCTACGACCTCTTCTTCCAGCGTTTCGTCGACAGACTCGGCCACGCTTTCAGCTTCGTTGAACAAGGCCATTTGCGGGGTCGCGGGATCGGCTGTTTGCTCTGACTTGCGCCCGAAGAGGCGCTGACGCAACAGCGCGTTTTCTTCTTCGAGATGAACGATTTTGCCCTTATCCGACTCGCGCTCACTCAGCATCTGCGCAAGCAATTGCTTGAGCACAACAGGGTCGTCAGGAAGGTCTTTGGGCATGGAAATCATGCCCTGGATTATACCGAATCAGGCGACGAATCGAGGCGTCAAAACTTGATGTGGTCGATTACGCCACAAATCAAAACCGTCCAATAACCAGTTGAGTTCTTGAACCGTCAGCACGATGGCTTCATCCGAACAATCCGGCGATGTTTTGAAGCGTTCGGATTCCAGGCGCTTTAGCCAAAGGCAAAAGCCGTTGCGTTCCCAATACAAAATCTTCACGCGGTTTCGAGGTTTGTTGAGGAAGACGAAAAGCACGGGGTCGAACACCGCGACCTTGATGTCCAGTTCGACCAGAGCGGCGAGGCCGTCGACGGATTTTCGGAAGTCGACGGGCTTGGGGTACAGATAGACTTTTTCGACTTTGGCGTCGGGACGCATCATGAGGTGCGGGCTCCGGAAAAGAATCGGGAGCACAGCATCGCGGATCAGGTGGCGGCTTTGAATGTGGGGTTCATGGAGCGCTTAGTGCGCCAGCCAAGCTGGCAGTTGATAAAGGGTGAAAGTCCCTACGAGAGAAGTTATGGCGAAACACCTCGACCCCGAGTCATGCGTTGTGCACCGTGAGGTGTACGGCGAAGCGTTGGCAGGGGAAACCAGCAGGCCAGCCATTGAGCCGCGAAATCATGAGTCCAGGGCGCCGACGCTGTTAAGCGAAGCGGAAGGCCACAGTGTGCATGACGATAATCGCAAGCCATGTTTCACGCCCTGCGCGGTCGTAGACCCTGAGCATGCTGGGAAGTCAACTGTACGGAAGCTGGGAGATCTCACCCGTGTCTGGTCGTGACAAGCCAGACGGGGCAGGAAAGGTCACAAGCCCAAAGCCTGCCGTCTACGCGGATGAGAAGTCGGATAACTCCGTAGTACCTGAGAAGTTGTCGAACAATGGGTTTTGCTCAGCGGAGACGATGGAGGAAAGGGAGTTAGCCAAGGGGAACAGCGAACAGCCTTCCGCACCCCGGACGCAGAGCCGGACAAGTGCGTTGTCAGGGTTGCTCGCTGTACGTCAAGCAGCTCGGCGAGATCGCCGGGTAAAGTTCACGAGCTTGCTGCACCACGTGACGGTCGAGCTATTGCACGAGAGTTTCTACAATCTCAAGCGAGACGCGGCCAGTGGTGTGGATGGTCTATCGTGGCGAGAGTACGAGCAAGGTCTGCTCACAAGGCTGACAGCCTTACACGACAAAGTGCACAGTGGCCGCTATCGCGCCCAGCCTGTTCGGCGGGTGTTTATCCCAAAGGCAGATGGTAGCGAGCGCCCGCTGGGCGTAACCGCATTGGAAGACAAGATCGTCCAGACCGCAGTCGTGCAAGTGCTCAACGCAATTTATGAGCAGAACTTTCTCGGACTCTCGTATGGTTTTCGCCCAGGTCGAGGGCAACACGATGCATTGGATGCGTTATCGGTAGGAATACAGAACTCGCGTGTTCGTTGGATATTGGACGTGGATATTCGAGCGTTCTTTGACACCATCGATCACGAATGGATGATGTGCTTCCTGCAACACCGAATTGCGGATAGGCGAATGTTAGCGCTGATAGCTCGATGGTTGCGCACAGGTGTTCTCGAAAATGGAAAGCGCATTCCTGCGAAGCAGGGCACGCCGCAAGGTGCGCCCATTTCACCGTTGCTTGCCAACATCTACCTGCACTACGTGATGGACTTGTGGATCAGGCAATGGCGCGAGCGTACTGCACGAGGTCAGATGATTGCTGTGCGGTACGCAGACGACAGTGTGCTTGGGTTTGAAAAGCATGAAGATGCATGGAGTTTTCGCCAGGCGTTGGAGGCTCGACTAGCTCAGTTCAACCTGACACTGCATCCAGAGAAAACACGGTTGCTACGGTTTGGCTGGTTCGCGATCGAAGATCGCAAGAAGCGCGGAGAAGGAAAACCGGAAACTTTCGATTTTCTCGGGTTCACGCATATCTGTGATCAAACCAAGAACGGGATGTTTGTGGTTAGACGCGTGACCATCGCCAAGCGTATGAGAACGACAATCAGGGAGATACGGGCGCAGTTACACAAGTGCAGGCATGAGCCCGTCCCGGTAATCGGACAATGGTTGAGCCGTCTGTTTAAAGGTTACTGCAACTACTATCACGTACCCGGTAACACACGGCGACTGGATGCCTTTCGCCGTGAAGTGATCGGTGCGTGGAGGCATGCTCTTAAACGGCGAAGTCAGCGGCACCGTCTGAACTGGGAACGCATGACTACGTTGGCCCGGCTATTCATAGCCTATCCAAGAGAGCTACCAATGCATCCGCATCCCATAACCCGCTTCGGCGTCAAAACCCAAGGCAGGAGCCGTATGCGGTAATTCCGCACGTACGAATCTGTGCGGGGGGTGGCAGGTGACTGCCATTCCTACCGCGACCAGAAATCAAGTCTTTGCCTATCTTGACTTATGGCCGATTGCCGCTATTTGTTCTTGCGGGGATGGGGCGTTTCAGCCCGGATACTCATTCACCAACGGAAGAACCAACACTCCCAACGATAAGGACAGCGCATGTTTACTGATATCAAGCCCGGACCAAAACCAGCACGAGACGACGGCAAAGATGACAGACGGCGTCACGTAAACCCTGAAAACAAGCCTAAGCATCCAACGCTACCGACACACAAACCTTCCAAGTAGGAAGTCAAAACCTGCTGTACGCAATGGGGCTGCTTAGTTTGTTGCAGAAATATTAACTAGGCACGCTTCACTGCTTGGGGATTCCAACGGTGGCGATATGTTGGCATCTGTATTGTCTGGCATGGTGGTCATCCTTAAGTGATGTGGTTAGGGAGTGTGCGTGCTTGCTTGGCACGGGATATGTCATGGTATTAGCTTCGAGCATTCATCTGTGGTTGCCATCCCTCCCATTGTGCTTGGAAACAAGATCGCCTATCTCCGAATTCTCCGTGCTACGCTCTCCGTCCTTGCCTGAGCTAAACGTTAGGAGTCACAGTGATAGAGACTTTCATTTCCCGCCCAAACTGGGCTCCTCCAGTGATTGAGAAAAAGCTTGAGCCATTCTACCAACTGCTCAAAGACTCTGGATTCAAAGCAAACACCATTGGCAAGAGCCAGGTACCGCTACGCTCTCCATTTGAAGATGTTCGCCGACTAATGCAAAAGTGTCAGTGCACTATCGTGCTCGGGCTTCCCCAAATTTTCATGCACAGCGGCAACGTCAAACATGTGCCTATCGAGAAGAACCTCAACTTGCCCACTGAGTGGAACCAGATTGAAACGACCATGTCTTTGATGCTGGACCTGCCAACGCTGGTCTTGCTTCACAAGAATGTTGCAAGTCGAGGCATTTTCGACCGTGGCGCGGCAAACGTGTTTGTACATGCATTCGATGTCTTGGAAACAAACTGGCTGGAAGATATTCACCATGCACTTCAATCGCTCAAGAGCGAAATTGACTGATAAGTCGATTCGAATGCATACCTGCTATGGAAAATGCGAATGGGTGGTTACCTCGATACATTCCGCCCTATGGGACAAAAGGGGACGGATTTATTTTCTAACCAAGATGCGAGACCTCGCTCCGACGTAAATAAATCCGTCCCCTTTTCGGGAGCGGGAATCGGTGGCTGAACAGATGCGTTTGATGGGGCTGGAGGCGTCGGCGAATCGGACGTATCGCAACTGGGTGCAGCGGTTGCATGAGCGGGTGATGGAGGCGTTGTCGAGGCGGGTTGAGAGGCGTACCGCTTGACCGTTTGTCTGGAGGGGTTACGTCAACCTTGCTCCAATATCGCGCCCACTTCTTGCTGAAGTGGACGCCCGATTTTTCCGCTTTGCTGATTTTCCGTTCAGGGGTAGAACGTTGCCAGGTTGTTTGTTCTGCGCCAAGAAATCTGTTCTCGATGATTCACCCAGCCAATGCGTTCAACACATTTACAGGGTCATTATGAATGGCTTTGAGGAGTGCTTTAGCTGGCCCTGTCGGATCGCGACGGCCTTGCTCCCAGTTGCGCAGAGTGCCCAGTTGTACGTCAATCAAGGCTGCGAATTTGGCCTGCGTCAAACCGGTCGCTTTCCGAATTTCTTTGACTTGTAGCGCATCGACATGGAATTCGCGGGAGGGCTGACGTTCACCTCGTACGATCTCGTCCATCCGCTGCACGCTTTCCATCAGCTCATCAAAAAATTTGCTCATGGTTATCTCCAATGTTCGATGACGGCCTTCAACGCTTTGCGTTCATCGGCGGTCAGGTCTGCTGTTCATTTTTTGGGTAGATCATTAACAACGCAATCTGCGAATCCGAGACAAAGTGGTAATAGATCACTCGAGCTCCGCCTCGTTTGCCGTGGCCTTTGGCCGCGACTCGAATTTTACGAATTCCACCTGTGCCTTCGATCACATCGCCAGCCGAAGGGTTCAGCACCAGCACCAGCACCTTCTGCAAGGCGATGTGGACGTCATCATCCATCAGCTCTTTGGCTCGGCGGGTGAAGATTGGGGTCTCAATGAAAATCATGGATAATGTACGCCAATGGCTTACTTTTGGGCAATGCTAATCCCACACTGATTGGCGTGCATCCGGTCAGTTGTAACCAGTTTTTAAGCAATGCTTGAGATGCGGGAGGACGATAAATATGCCATCCAGCAAAGATCCCACCGCCTGGGCCCGCTATAAGCCGGAGTAGGCCTTGAAGAGTGTGTGATTTTCCTTGTTTTCATGGCTTGTAGCGGTCTGCGAGAAGTCAAGAAGGGGGTCGAATCCAGGGCATCTGATTACCGGGGTACGGCTCTTGTACGGATGTAAATTGACTGTCCATGGCTGTACGGCTAGTATCCGTACATGGTTCGAAATTCCGCTGGATGACCAGGATTGAGCGCAGCTCATGAACATAACCAGGCTGCTGAAGCGCGGTACTGCAACAAAATGACACTCAGAGCACACTCTGAACGGGTACACCTTATGTTAGAAATTAACGAAATACTCAAAGCGCCAAAAAATGCTCGGCTTGAGCTCAAAACCACGGATGTCGCTAAAGAGTTCATCCGCAAGGCTGCTTCAATCTCGGGGCTTGATATGACCTCTTTCATTATTTCGTCTGCCTTTGAAAAGGCCGAAGAGGTGATGGAGAAACATCGGCGCATCGAAGTGTCGGAACAAGCCTATGCCCGCGCCCTGGAGATCCTTAACGAGGATTCGACGCCGACGCCTGGGCTACTGAACCTGATGAGAGGGAAGCATGGGGACAACAGCGATTCCGGCCTATGAAATCGACAATAATTTGCAGGCCCGTTTCGAGTCTTACCAGTATTTGAAAGATTTCGATTGTGGGCTTGTCATGATGGACGAGTACTACAAAAGCAATTTGAAGCGTGCCTTGAAGAGCGAAAACATTCGGGGTATTGGTGCCATCAGCTCGGCGAGTGAAGTCGTCGGCTTTGGTACGCTCACGCTGGGGCATATTGATAAGACCCTGGCAAAGTCCGTTATCAAAAAATCCAACCTGCCGTCTCAGCTTTCCGTCGTACGCATGGTGATGTTTGGTGTGGATCGCCGATATCAGGGGCTTGGCATCGGTCAGGAAATCCTGAGACATACGTTCATCCAGGCAGTCAAGGTTCACCGAGAGGTGCCTATCAAAGGTCTGTACCTGGATGCGGCGCCGAATGCCGTTTCATATTATGAGTCTTTAGGGTTTCAAGCGCTGAGCGGGCCAGATATCAGGGGAAGTACCCCTATGCTCATCAGCATCGAACCCGTTTTGCGGGCGATTATTGAGACGGCAGAGTAGCTCAAATGGCATTCCAGTCAGCGTAACTGACTCCACGGTGATGGCCTGTTGAATGGTTGCGGACATTGATCTCCGGTATCGATCTGCCCGGCTACGCTTCGCTCATGGTCGCCGTGACCTTTTTGGGCGGCCTGCAACTGATTGGTATCGGGGTGCTGGGCGAATACCTGGGCCGAACCTACATCGAATCAAAACGCCGCCCGGTTTACCTGGTGCGTCGCGTCTACAACGCCAAGGACTGACCATGGATCTCAAGGAAACCGACATCCTCGGTTCAAGCATCGAGCAGCATTGGTACTACCGTTCAAAAGCCGCCGCCACCAGGCGTCTGCTGGGTGATGCGCGGATCGGCAAGATTCTCGATGTTGGCGCCGGCTCGGGTTTTTTTTCCCATCATCTGCTGACCCATACGCCTGCCAGCGAGGCCTGGTGCGTGGACATCAGTTATGCGGCGGACTCGGACGCCACAACCGCGGGCAAACCGGTGCACTATCGCCGATCGATCGAGTCAGTGGATGCCGATCTGGTGCTGCTGATGGATGTGCTGGAGCATGTCGATGACGACGTCGGATTGCTCAAGGCCTACGTCGACAAAGTCCCGTCCGGCAGTCGTTTCCTGATAACGGTGCCTGCGTTCCAGTTCCTCTGGAGCGGGCACGATGATTTTCTCGAACACAAGCGTCGCTACACCTTGGCGCAACTGGAAACGGTGGCCAAAGACGCAGGTTTGACGGTCAAGCAGGGGGCTTACTACTTCGGCCTGGTTTTCCCAATCGCTGCAACCCTGCGGCTGCTGTCAAAAGGTGCACAAGCGTCGCCACCGCGCTCGCAACTCAAACGACATCATCCTGTGGTCAATACACTGTTGAAGACGTTGTGCAGCATCGAGCTGCCTTTCATGGGCGCGAACCGGCTGGCCGGTCTGACGGTGTTCTGTCTGGCGCAGAAGCCGTGACGTCACATCGCTGCCTGAGTGACCGGCGATGAGCCGGGAGACCGGCGCCGACAAGTCGGCCTTGATCAAACGAGCCATGCGTTTTGCCGTGACGGGGTTGTTCGTCACGGCCCTTCATGCCCTGGTTGCCGTGCTGTTCATCAACTATGTGTTGCCCCTGCCGCCCTTGGCCAATGGCGTGGCGTTCGCCGTTGCGACCGTGGTTTCCTACGTGCTGAACACCACCTGGAGTTTTTCCAGCCGATTGCACGGCCGAACGCTGCTGCGTTTTCTGCTGGTGTCGGGTGCCGGTTTCTTCTTGGCGATGCTGGTGGCCTGGGCCGCCCAAATGGCCGGGCTTCATTACTTGCTGGGGATCGGGGCGGTGGCGTTGACCATTCCGGCGTTCACCTTTGTGCTGCATAACTTCTGGACGTATCGATGACGGGTGTCGAAAGCTGCTCATCTGTCATGAGCAGCTTTGCATCACATTACTTCACCGGAGGTGTTTCAAGACCCGGTTTTTTATGGATCAACGCATAGACTTCCTTATGCGTCGAATTACGGATGGCATTGGTTTTACAAGCGAAGGTTAGAAACTCTTCGACTTTGTCCGTAGCGCCTGGATAGAGGTTGGCGACATAAGATTTTTCGTGAGGCTGGCTGCAGTTGAAATACAGGTCGTCTTTTGCTTTGTCTCTAGCCATGAATAATTTCCTTATAGGGTTATAGGTGGTTTTCGGGGCGGCAGTCGTTTTGACCCCAAGCCATCCACAGCTTAATGGCGTTCGACTGCCTTGCCAGACGCGGCCTGAAAAAAGCAAATGACTGTACGAAGCAGGACGTGATCGTCGGTTTTTTAAACGAATAACCGCCCCTGCGTATCCGGTTTATCGGTGGTTCGGATCCAATCGTGCGGCAAGGGCCGTAGCCTCTGTGCATAGACGCCGGTCCTCACTCCTCCCTAAACTGTGCTCCGTCTTTGAGACTGGGTGCAGCAGATGAATCGCAATGAACTGCGCAAGGCCGACATCAATCTGATGGTCGTGTTCGAAACCCTGATGCTGGAGCGTAATGTGACGCGGGTGGCGGAGAAGCTGTTTCTCGGGCAACCCACCATCAGTTCGGCGCTCAATCGTTTGCGCACGCTGTTCAACGATCCGCTGTTCATCCGGGTCGGTCATCGCATGGAGCCGACGGCGAGGGCAGAGGAGATCATTCGGCACCTGTCGCCGGCGCTGGATTCGTTGTCGGTCGCGCTGAGTCTGACCCACAACTTTGATCCCGCCAGCAGCACCATGACCTTTCGCATCGGTTTGTCCGATGATGTCGAGTTCGGTTTGCTGCCGCCGTTATTGCGTGCGCTGCGCCAAGAGGCGCCGAAAGTGGTGTTTGTCGTCCAGCACGTCGATTACTGGCGTATCCCGGACTTGCTGGCATCCGGCGACATCACCGTCGGGATCAGCCAGACCCGCGGCCTGCCGGCCAATGCCAAACGCAAATTGCTCAGGCATATTCATCCCAGCGTGTTGCGCGCGGACGCCTCTGAAGCCCCGCTGACCCTGGATGAATACTGCTCACGGCCGCATGTGCTGGTTTCTCACACGGCCAATGTCAGCGGCTTCGCGGATGAATGGCTGGCGGAAATCGGCCGCACGCGCCATGTGGTGCTGTCCGTGCCGCAATACAGCTCCTTGCCGGCATTGCTCGCCGGCACTGACATGATCGCCAGCTTGCCGGATTACGCGGGCGCCGCCATGGCCGTTTCAGGTCAATTGTTCAACGAGCCGTTCCCGTTCAAGACACCGACGCTGGACCTGTCCATGGTCTGGTTGAGTCACGTTGATGCCGATCCGGCCGAGCGTTGGCTGCGTTTGCGCCTGGAAGCGTTTATGAGTGAGCATGGTTTGTCTGATTTAGAGAACCTCAAGCCGCTCTGAAACCATGGTCTGCGCCGCTGTGTTATATCTACGAACTTTCCTTCAATCGATCAGGAGCACCCAATGCCTCACCTGCATATGGAATACACCCCCAACCTGCCAGCGCTCGATGCCGACAAGGCGTTGTTGCGACTCAACCATGCGTTGGTGGCTTCCGGGCAGTTTGCGGCGGAGTTCGATATCAAGAGCCGGGCAGTGCAGGTGGGCGCCTTCAGGGTGGGCACCGGCTTGGGCGAGCGGGCTTTTGTGCATGTGAAGCTGGCGCTGTTGAGTGGCCGTTCGGCCGAGATCAAGAAACAGTTGTCGCAAAGCCTGTTGGCCGTGCTGCAGGATCTGTGTGAGTGGCCGGCCGATGTAGAAGTGCAGTTGTGCGCGGAGATTCTGGATATTGATCGTGAGTCTTACACCAAGACCGCTATCGGCCACTGACCGGCGAGGCCTTGGGTTCAGAGCAAACCCTGTTCCGCGCAGACCTTGACCACTTGCTCACGAAGCCAGGTATTGGCGCTGTCCTGATCGCTGGCTTCGTTCCACTGCATGTCGAGGGTGAATCCGGGCAAGCCGCTCGGTGCTTCGCAATGGCTGAACACCGCGGCATTGGCCAGCAGCGTTTGAATCCGCCGCGGCAGTGTCAGGATGAAGTCAGTGCCGGTGATCATCTTCAGAGCCGCACTGTAGCTGTTGGACCGCGCGACAATCTGCCGTTTATGCGCCTGGCGGGTCAGCCAGCCGTCGACCATGTTGGTATTGGACGTCCAGGGCGTGGGGAACACGTGACGACGTTCAACGAACGACTGCAGGCTCAAGCGCGGCTCCATCGGGGTTGCGCGTTTATCGAAGACACAGACCAGATCGTCTTCAACCAGCATCCGGGATTTGAAGTCTTTGTGGCTGTGGTGAAAGTCGGGGCCGAAGCAAATCACCAGATCAAGGCTGCCGTCGCGCAGTTCATCGGCGGGAATATCGGTTTCGAGTTTGTGCACATTGATGATCACCGGCAGGTCGGCGAAATCGAAGTTTCTCAATAACCGCGGTAGAATCAACAGCTCGAAATATTCCGGCGCGCAAATGTTGAAGGTCACGGCTTTCTGGGTCGGATCGAAGGCTTGAACACCGGAATGGCAGAGGTTGATGCTTTCAAGAATCTTTAGTACATGCCCGTACATGGTGCTGGCTTTGCAGGTCGGATGCATACCCGTTCGAGTGTTGATGAACAACTCGTCTTCGAAGCCGGTGCGCAGCTTTTTCAGGCAATAACTGACGGTGGACTGGCTGACGCAGAGGGATTCAGCCACGCCAGTGACGCTGCGTTGTTCATACACGGCGATAAACACCATGAGGTCCTGCATGTCGAGCTTTCTAAGCAAGTTGCTGTTCAGCATCAGTTCCGTCTCGATGAACTCCTTGCGCTGGTTGAGCGCAACCTATCCGTGAAAGGGTAACGGAACGATAGTCCCAGGAGAATACCCCGTAGGAGGTTTCATTGTCGGATGTGGGGCACAACCTGTAGGTGACACGACCTGCGCATTCAATCGCCAATCATATCGTCAAATGCCCTCAACAATCTGCGGCTGATCTTACGCCGTCGCAGGTTCCGGGCGTCGGCTGGAGATAACCAGCGCCAGCATGCCGATCCCCACCAGCAGCGCGCCGATGAATTCCATCAGCGGCGGTTGTTGCCTGAGCCATAACCAATGGAAGAGGGTGATGAACAGCGTGCTCAGGTAAACGTAGGAAATTACCGTGGACGGAGCAATGACCCCGATCGCCCGATGCAGCAGCCAGAAAGTAGCCAGTGTGGCGAACAGCGCGAGGTAGACCAGCCACAACACATCACTGACCGCCAATAGCGAGCCGGTGCGCCAGCCGCCGCTGAACAGGCAGAACACAAACAGAAACAGCGAGCCGAACAACATATTCCAGAAGGTCATGGCCACCGGGCCGCGACCTTTAAGACTGTGATCTTTGAGTCGCTGGCTCAGGGGTGAGTAAAAGGCCATCGCCAGACAGCCAAAGCCATACACCGCAACGGCATAGAGCGACGGCAATTCGCCTGGTCCTGTGCCTTTGAGAATCAGCAGCAGCGCGCCGACCGCTGCGATCAGCATGGGCAGCCAGCGGTTTTTCAAGCTGTTATTGGGCAGCAGGAAGGCTTCGAACAGCAGACTCATCAAGGGCACGAGGGTGAACATCGTTCCGGTATTGGCCGCAGAGGTGTAGCGCAAGGCTTCGAACAGCGAACCGAAATACACCGCCAGCAACAACCCGAGGACTGCATGGCTGAGCAAGCCGCGAGCGGTCATGGGCGTGGTGCCTTTGAGCAGCAGCATCGGCAGAAACATCAAGGCTGAAAACAGCAGCCGCAGACCGGTCAGGAGAATCGGGTCGATGGCTTGACTGACCTGTGCGGCAGCAAAAAACGAAGCGGCGATCAACAGTGCCCAAAGCAGCATACCGGCGTTTGCCGCAGCGAAACTGAGGTTTTTCATGTGCGCTACCTGCGAGTCAATGGAGGTGTTTGGCATAATGTCGCGGGTCAAAGCGCAGGACCATGACCATCATCACGGCCATTACGGCGGTGAGTGACCACCAGGCCCACTCGAAGCTGCCCGACTGATCGCGAATCATCCCGGCAATCAGCGGCGAAAGTCCTGCTATCAGGTAGCCGACGCCTTGTACAAAAGCGGTGAGAGTGCCGGCTCGTTGCGGGTTTTCCAGGTGATCGAGAGAGACGATCAGGCTCATCGGGAACAGCCCGCCGATACCCAGCCCTAACAAGCACGGCCACAACAGACTCAAGTGCTGCGGGCTGAGAATCAGGCCGCAGAAGCCCGCCATGATCAATGTCAGCAGCACCACCAACACCAGACGTTTGTCCCGGCTGCGGTTGGCAATGGCGGGTGTCACCAACCCGGACAACACTTCCATGGCCGTCAAAAAACCTAGCAGCAGTCCAGCGCTTTGTTCACTCCAGCCTTTTTCGACGTAGTACGGAGCGAGCCAGGCGAGTACGCAAGTGTAGGACGCGGTACCCAGCCCGAAGAAAATCGCCAGCAGCCAGGCTCGGGGATTGCCGAAAAATGACTCCTTGCGTTGCGAAGTCTGCGGCGGTGCCAACAGGGTCGAGCGTTGGGCATACCAGGGCAGCAGGGCCAGCAATGCCAGCGCTGCCCAGATCGCCAGACCCATTCGCCAACTGCCGGTTTGCAGCACCACCAGTGGGGCAAATGAAGCTGCGATGGCCGCACCGCCCATGATCGAAGTAACGTACAAACCCATGAACAGCGAGACGTTTGCACTGAAGCGGGATTTGATCAGTGCTGGCATCAGCACCTGAATCAGCGCGATCCCGATTCCCGCGAGCACCGCGCTGAGAATCAACTCCACCGCGGAGTCGAGAAACAGCCGCGAAACGCTCGCCAGACCGATGATCAGCAGCGACAGAACCACCGTGCGGTGTTCGCCAAGGCGTTGGCTAATACGCATACCAAAGAACATCGCCAGGCCCATGGCCATGACCGGCAACATGGTCAGCAGCGACGCCAGGCTGAAGCTCAGTGCAACATCCCCGCGAATCGCCGAGAGCAATGGCCCGACAGCGGCCATCGACGGTCGCAAGTTCAGCGCCAGCAGAATCACGCTGACCATTAGCCAGACGGCGGGACGGCTTGCAGCACGAACGTTTTCCATAACCAGACCTTGAATGACAAGGGGGAATTAGGCGGTTTTGGATAGGGTTCGGCAACTCAGAAAGTCACTTGGGGTATTTGGAAATTAGATGGTTTATCAGGTCAACCGCGTCATTGTTCTTCGCGGGCAAGCGAAGCGGCGCCCGACCCTTCCCACAGGTTGCGCTGATTCTGTGGGAGCGGGCTTGCCCGCGAAGGCGGTCTAAAGGCTCGCGCCGATTTCTCCGCAGACAGTGGCTTTTGAATCAGAACGGCCTGGTCGGCAAGTACTTGCCATCCAGGGTGATCACCGCCCGGGAACCGCCGTCCGGATCTTCGACTTTTTTGATGTCCAGTTTGAAGTTGATGGCGCTGATGATGCCGTCGCCGAACTGTTCGTGGACCAAGGCCTTGAGCGTCGAGCCGTAGACTTGCAGCATTTCATGGAAACGGTAGATGGTCGGGTCGGTCGGGATGCCGCCCTGGATACTGCCGCGCAATGGCACGCTTTGCAGCAGGCGGCTGGCGTCCTGGTCCAGGTCGAGTTTTTTGCAGACCACCTCGGCAGCTTCCGCCGGCAGCGGGTGTTGACCGAGCAGGGCGGCGGTAACGAAGGCCAGGCTCAGGCCGGTGCCGTCCGTCAGGTCCTGCCACGACAGGTTCTTGCGGGCCTTGGCGTCGATGATGGTATCGGCCAGGGCCAGGCGTGGGGCTTGAGTGAATTGGGATTGCAGCATGATGATTTCCTCTTGGGTGATGTAAGAAATATCGGTTAGGCGGCGTGTTGCGGTTTGGTGGACAGGGCACAGGTCTTCGGGTGTTCGGCGAGCGAGACGAAGCGTTGGCTGGTGCCGTCCAGCGAGGCGATGCAGCCGCTTTCGATGTCATAGACCCAGCCGTGCAGGTTCAGTCGACCCTGCTCCAGGGCCAGAGCGACCGAGGGGTGGGTCTTGAGGTTGGCCAGTTGGGCGATGACGTTTTCCCGTACCAGCGAATCCAGCCGGTCTTGGGTTGATGCGTGAGTACGAGAGGCGTTGATCACCTTGGCCGACTCGGCGTGGCGCAGCCAGTTGGCGACTGCCGGTAAGTGGTCGAGGCATTTGCAGGTGGCAATGGCGGTCATCGCGCCGCAGTCGGAATGGCCGCAGATCACGATGTCGCTGACGCCGAGCACGGCGACTGCATATTCCACGGTGGCCGACACGCCACCCGGCTCCGGGCCGTAGGAGGGGACAATGTTGCCGGCGTTGCGGATCACGAACATGTCGCCGGGTTCTTGCTGGGTCAGCAGTTCCGGGACCACGCGGCTGTCGGAGCAGGTGACGAACAAGGTGCCGGGGCTTTGGGTGGTGGCGAGCTGTTTGAACAGTTCGCTGCGCTCTGGAAAGGCGTCACGCTGGAACTTGAGGAAGCCGTCGATGATGTCTTGCATGGTGGTTCTCCTTGCGTCGCTGATGGGGCAAGGATGAAAGTTTTCAACTATAGCGTCCAAGACCGATCTATTATTGTTTCCATAAGTCATGCCTATAGTTGAACGACCATGTTGTTACGTCATATACGTTACCTGCTCGCGGTTGCCGAACATCGCAACTTCACCCGAGCCGCCGAAGCACTGCATGTGTCTCAACCGACGCTGTCACAGCAGATCAAGCAACTGGAGGACTCCCTCGGTGCGCCGTTGTTCGACCGTTCGGGGCGTTGCGTGCGCCTGACCGACGCCGGAGAGGCCTATGTGCGTTATGCGCGGCAGGCCTTGCAGGATCTGCAGGCGGCCAAGCAGGCGATGCATGACGTGCAGGATCTGAGCCGGGGGGCGTTGCGTCTGGCGATGACCCCGACCTTCACCACCTATCTGATCGGCCCGTTGCTTACCCGCTTCAACAGCCTTTACCCGGCGATCACCCTGAGCGTCGAGGAAATGACTCAGGACCGTATAGAAGCGGCTCTGGCAGAGGACCAGCTGGATATCGGCATCGGTTTTGGCGGTGAGCACCTGGCCGATATCGAACCCCAGGCGCTGTTCGCCGAAACCCTGAGCCTGGTGGTGAGTGCTGCCCATCCAGGTTTTATCGGACAACAGTCGTTGACTGCGCACGAACTGGGCGAGCAGACGCTGGTCCTGCTCAGCAGCGACTTCGCCACCCGCCAGCACATCGACCGCTACTGCCGCGAGCAAAACATCGCGCCACGCATTGCAATCGAAGCCAACTCCATCAGCGCAATTATCGAAATCGTGCGCCACAGCCAACTGGCAACCATCCTCCCGCAATCCGTTGCCCGCGAGCAGACGGGATTGCAATCGCTGGCACTTGATCCCGAGTTGCTGCAACGCACCGTGGTGCTGCTCAGTCGCAAGGGTGCTTACCGAAGTGCCGCGTGTGGGGCGTTTGTCGAGTTGGTTGAACAGCGGGGGAATGTTTAGCCGTTCTCGCTGACCTGCGACGGGGGCGAAGGACTGTCAGTGATCAGGATGTCGGCGCTGCCAGCCACTGACTGACCACGCCGTCATAGAAACCGGTGGCCTTGCTCAGGTGCAGCCACTGATCGACGTAGCTTTTCCAGGCCACATCGTCGCGCGGCAGCAGGAAGGCCTTTTCGCTGTACTGCAGGTAACGTTCCGGATTGACCGCGCACAGACCTGGCTTGAGCTTCTGCTGGAAGCGGGCTTCGGAAGCGTCGGTGATCATCACGTCGGCCTTGTTCTCCAGCAACTGCTCGAAGATCGTCACGTTGTCCGGGAACAGCGTCAGCGCGGCCTTGGGCAGGTGGGCACGGGCGAAGATTTCGTTGGTGCCCCCCGGTGGCTCGATCAGGCGCACGGAGGGCTGGTTGATCTGCTCGATGTTTTGATAACGGTGCTTGTCGGCGCAACGCACCAGAGGGATTTTCCCGTCGACGCCCAGGGTTTCGCTGAAGAAGGCTTTCTTCTGTCGTTCCAGGGAGACCGAAATGCCGCCTACCGCGATGTCACATTTGTTCGCCAGAAAGTCCGGCATCAGGGTTTTCCAGCTGGTTTTCACCCACTTCACCTCGACCCCCAGGCTTTGCGCCAGGGACTGGGCCATGGCGATGTCGATCCCCTCGTAGCTGCCGTCTGCGCGCAGATAGGTATAGGGCTTGTAGTCGCCGGTGGTGCAGACAGTCATGTGCCCGCGTTCGATTACCTGGTCCAGGTGTGAAGGGCCGTCAAGGGCAAACACCTGGGAACTGAGGGTGAGTAGCGAGCAGAGCAAGAGGCGTATTTTCATGGGGGTTCGATCCTTGAGGGCTGCCGAGGGATGAAGAGGACGGGGGCATTACTTGCTGCGATTCAGCGCTGGGCAAGCACCTGGCCGGTAATCCTAGGCTGGGTGCGAATGTTTAGCCAACCTGCAACCAAGGTATTTCAATTCCGGATTTGACAGCTTATCCGGTCGTGTAACGCACCTGGCACCTGGCATCTGTTGTCTGCAGTTTTTCTTATGGAGTTGGTCAGTTGAGATCATTTTCGCGCCAGCGACGCGCCTGAACGATCAAGGCTGGCGCAAAGTGCAACACGACCATCCGCACCAGATGATGAGACAGGATGAACACAACGTTCAGCCCGCCACTGAACGCGACGATGGCGATGGTCTCGATGGCGCCAGGCATATACGCCATCCACAACGACAAGGGATCGTTGCCCAGGACCCGCCCGGCCATCCCGGCAAACGCCGCTGCGATCAGCAGCATCAGTGCTACGGAAATCAGCCCGGCCCGTCCGTGGCGAACAAGCTCCACCAAGGTGATTTCCTTGAATTTCGATCCAATCAGTACACCGAGGATGACTGCGGCGCAATCGACACTCCATTGCGGCATGTGGAATGCCTGGAGATAGCCCATCTTGATATAGACGCCGGTGGCGACGATCGCTGTGAGCATGAACGGTGCAGGGACGCCGACGCCCAACAACAAGCGGCCGAGCAAAATGCACAGGACGATCAGCGACAGCAGTGTCAGTAGCGTGCTCATGACCAGCGGGCTGCTCTCGCCAAGCGCCACGTCTGTATGCCCGGGAATGCAAAAACTGACCAGAACGGTGATCGACAGAAGTCGGACCAGATGCACGACGATCACCTTGCTGGACGCACGTTCGGACTCCAGCAAATCGAACACCGCGGCGAGTGCGCCCGGGTAGACCGCCAACAGGGAGTCCTTCAGGTTCCATCCCGAGACTCTGAGCAGCCAGAAACCGGCTACGGCGATCTGAGCCGTCAGGCACAGCAGCAGGAAGCCTAGGCTGGGCAACATGGCGGCCACCGTCTGGCTGTCCCACGACTCGAACATCAGGCCGGTAGCGATCCCCAGCACGATTTGCACGTAGCCAAGGCCGAAGCGCAGCGTGGGAGAGAAACGCCAGTTGCTGACGATCACCGCGGTCGCGAGTATCGAGCCAAGCAACAGGCCGTGGGGGACACCGGCATACTGCAGCGCGGTACCGACCCCGGTGGCAATTAGCAAACACAATAAGGTTTTCATGTTTTCTCAAGCGCCTAATGCGCGAAGATTCTTGTATATGATTTCCGCCTGCATCTGCAGGGCATGGATCTTAATAACCTCGTAATTTTCATCGGTCTTAAGTCGCTCTTGATTATCGCTTTAAGCGATAAGTATGAAGGTCGGAGTTTTCCGATGAGCCTGTATCAATATTCTTTGCTTCTCAAAGAAATTTCCTACGCCGAAAACGAATGTTTAGCCAACCCACAACCAAACTTCGTCAAATCCACATTTAACGACTCATCTGCCCGTGTGACGCTGCTCGGCATCTGTTTGCTGCGGTTTTTTCTATGGGCGCTTGGCTGATCGGAATCAAACACGAGGCTTCGCCTGGCGCCAGCGCGTCGAGCCTTCGTCGTCGATTCACGCCTGCCACCGCGCCCAACTTCTCTGCACTCCCTTCCGAACTGGCCTTCTGGGCGCTGTGGCACTGTCGCCACGCGCGCCCACCGGATACCTACATTTCCCGTTACGTCTTCATATGGATCGCACTTCGCCCTGCGCGGTAGAGTGGATCGAACCGGCGGCGCCTGTGCGTTCGCCTGACGCACAAATACGAGAGTTCCCATGAGTTTTGCCACGACCCCCTTTGCCTCGAAGCAAGAAGCCCTGACTTTTCTTGAGCACAACCCGGATATCGAGATGTTCGAGTTGTTCATCCTCGACAACAACGGTGTGCCACGGGGCAAGTTGCTGCATCGCGATGAGCTGCTGGCGGTGTACGAAAGCGGCCGGCCGCTGCCGAGTACCATCCTCGGGTTGACCATCAATGGCGACGATGTGGAAAACTCCGGGCTGGTCTGGGAAGTCGGCGATATCGACTGCCGGGCCTATCCGCTCAGTGGCAGTTTGCAGCGTATGCCGTGGCGGCAGATCCCTACTGCAGCAGTGCAAGTCAGCATGCACCCGCAGGAGGGGATGCCGGCGACGGTGGCCGATCCCAGGCACCTGTTGGCCAAGGTGATCGATGGGCTCAAGGCTGATGGTTACTATCCGGTGATGGCGGCGGAGCTGGAGTTTTATCTGCTCGATCGCCAGCGCGACAGCAACGGTCGGCCACAACCGGCTCGGGATGTGGATGGCGGTCGGCCGCTGGCAACGCAGGTGTATGGCTTGCGTGAGCTGGAGCAGATCGAGCCGTTTCTCGCCGACCTCTACAACGCCTGCAAACTCCAGGGTATTCCGGCACGCACGGCGATTTCCGAGTACGCGCCGGGGCAGGTGGAGATCACTCTCGAACATCGCACTGATGCCTTGCAGGCGATGGATGAGGCGGTGCGCTACAAACGCCTGGTCAAAGGCGTGGCGCACAAGCACGGGATGACGGCCTGCTTTATGGCCAAGCCCTTCGATGACCTGGCTGGCACCGGCATGCACATGCACGTCAGTCTGGCGGACAAGGACGGCAATAACCTCTTCGCCAGCGAAGCGCCCGACGGTACGCCGCTGCTCAGGCAGGCGGTCGGTGGCATGCTCAGTACCTTGCTTGATTCATTGCTGATGTTCTGTCCGAACGCCAACTCCTACCGGCGTTTCCAGACCAATAGTTACGCGCCGCTGGCCGCCACCTGGGGTGTGGACAATCGCACGGTAAGCCTGCGAGTGCCTGGCGGCCCGGCATTTTCCCGGCATATCGAGCACCGTATCTGCGGTGCCGATGCCAACCCGTATCTGGCGGCGGCAGCGATTCTGGCGGGCATTCATCGGGGTATTCGCGAGCAGCGCGATCCTGGCGCGCCGGTTGAAGGGAATGGTTACGCCCAAGCCAAAGAGCTGTTGCCTACGGACTGGCTGACTACCTTGCGCGCGCTGGAGGGTTCGTCCTGGGCTCGGGACGCGTTCGGGGTCGGGTTTCTTGGGGTTTATCTGGCGGTGAAGCGTGCCGAGTACCGTCAGTTCATGGGCGAAGTGGGTGAGCAGGACTGGCGCTGGTATTTGCACCAGGCCTGAAGCGTCGAGAGCCTGAGAAAAAGTTTTGGCAATTTGCCATAGCTCAACTTTTTGTTGGCTTCTTTTTCACGAAATATTGATGGTTGGCTGCTTAAAGTTTGTGCTGTCGTGGGGAGTGAATATTTTTATTACTTCCTGACGGCACTTCTTTCAAGGATCAAGCAGACCGTCATGTGGACTATTAAAGCCATGCGCCCGGAGTGGGTGACGCTGATTGCCAGCGCCTTTTTATTATTTGGCTTCAATTTTACTCTCTGGCAACACCTGTTTGACATTACCTCGTCCGACGGACAAGGCATTGCCATGCGTGTGGCGTTTGCGCTGATGGTGGTGTGCGCGTTCAATATCGTATTGACGCTGCTGGCCTTTCGTTATGTCCTCAAGCCAGTGCTGGTATTGATGTTTTTAATCAGTGCCGGCGTTGCTTACTTCATGGCGCAGTACGGGGTTTTGATTGACGCCGGAATGCTGCGTAACTTCGCCGAAACCAATGCCACTGAAGTGCGCGACTTACTCTCGCTGAAGTGGCTGGCTTATGTGGTTTTCCTGGGTGTGCTGCCGTCGTGGCTGTTGTGGAGAACCCCGATTAATTATCGTCGCTGGCATCGCGAAGTACTAAGTAAGGTGCTGGTGGGTGTCGTCTCGGCAGGCGTGATTGGTGTGGTGGCCCTGGTCAACTATCAAGGCTTGTCTTCATTGTTTCGCAATCACCACGAATTGCGCTTGATGATAGTGCCGAGCAATTACATGGGTGCTTCGGTCGGCTATCTGCGTGAGCAACTGATGTCCGCCCGACAGCCATTCGTCAAGATCGGTGAAGACGCGCAGAAAAGCCCGCTCTGGCAGACCCATGGCCGCAAGTCCCTAACGGTTCTGGTGGTGGGTGAGAGTGCCCGGGCGGAGAACTTCGGCATTCTGGGTTATGACCGCGACACCACACCGAAACTGAATAAAGAAGCCGGCCTGATTGCCTTTACCGAAGTGCATTCCTGCGGCACCGAAACCGCGGTGTCGGTACCGTGCATGTTCTCTGATATGGGCCGCAAGGATTACAACGCCAGTAAGGCGAAAAATGAAGAAGGCCTGCTGGATGTACTTAAGCGCGCCGGGCTGGAAGTGATCTGGCGGGATAACCAGTCAGGCTGCAAAGGCACCTGCGATCGGGTCACGATCGACGATGTGAGTAACCTCAAGGACCCGGCATTGTGCGCCGATAGCGAGTGCCGCGATGAGATCCTGCTGCAGGGTCTGCAGCACTTCATCGACAACCTTGATAAGGATACCGTGCTGGTGCTGCACCAGATGGGCAGTCACGGACCCGATTACTTCAAGCGTTATCCCAAAGAGTACGAGCACTTTACCCCGGTCTGTGAAAGCAACGCGCTGAACAATTGCAGTCGCGAAAGTATCATCAATGGTTACGACAATACCCTGGTCTATACCGATCACGTGTTGTCGACGCTGATCGACTTGCTGCGCAGCAATCAGGATAAGGTCGATACCGCAATGCTTTATCTGTCGGATCACGGTGAGTCGCTGGGTGAGTACAACCTGTACCTGCATGGCACGCCTTATATGCTGGCGCCGGAGCAACAGAAGCATGTGGCGATGCTGGCCTGGTTCTCGGACAGTTATCAGAAGGCTTTCTCGGTGGACACCCATTGCCTGCAACTGAGTCGCGAAAAACCTCTGAGTCAGGACAACCTGTTTCATTCGATGCTCGGCCTGCTGGAAGTCAACAGCAGTGTCTACAACGCCAGCCTGGACATGTTTGCCGGTTGCCGGGGCGCTGTGATCGACGGAGTGCTGGCGACCCAGTGAGATCTTCACGGGCGTTCGACCTTTTTTTCACGTGCCAGCCATTAACCTGTCGCCAGTAGATCCCTTCATAAGAGTCAGCGCGTCATGTCATCGCAGTCCCCATCCGCCATCGAGCTTGAGTTCGCCAGGCGTTACGACCAGGAGCACACTCGAGTTTGCCTGGAGACACGGCCGACCGGATTGGCCCGGCGACTTTCGCTGTGGCGAGATGAGCAGTTGGTGCGTCACGCCCTCAAGGAGGCGGGCGAGCCCGGGCTGGTGCTTGACGTGGCGTGCGGTTCCGGGCGTTTCTGGCCGGTGCTGGCCGAGCATGCCAACCGGGTCATCCTGGCGACGGACAATTCACAGGACATGCTCGAGCATGCCCAGACCCATCACTCGGCGGATTTGCTGAAACGGGTCAAAACCTTCCAGAGCTCAGCGTTTACCATTGGTTTGTCGGCTAATGCGGTGGACTGCATTTTCTGTATGCGGTTGTTTCGGCACATTGTCTGCAGTGACCATCGACTGATCCTGTTGCGTGAATTTCACCGAGTCAGCCGCGACGCGGTGATTGTTTCGGTGCGGGTCGACGGCGGCTTCAACGTTCGGTGCCGCGAGGGGCAGGGCGCTGAACAAGGGGCGTCGGCGGGTGTTGCCAAACACCAGTTGGTCGGCAAAACCCAGGTCGAGGGCGAGTTCCGGCAAGCGGGTTTCGAGATTCTCCATGCTCAAGACTTCATGCCCGGATGCGCTCTGTCGCGGGTCTATGTACTGCGTAAAGGCAGTTAGTCATGATCTGTGGGGCTATTCTGGGTAATCCGGCAGGTATTTTCGCTCAGGCTCTTGTGCACTGGATGCTCGCAATTGCCGGGGGCGATATATACTGCGCGCCATTCTTCAAGGGAGAGCCGTGTGGCCATCGATATTCACTGGATTCGCGACAACGATAGCCTCGGTCAGTTTTGCGCCGAGTGGCAGCAGCTGCCATTCGTTGCCCTCGACACCGAATTCATGCGGGTCGACACTTTTTATCCGATCGCCGGGCTTCTGCAGATTGGCGATGGCGTACGCGCTTACCTGATTGACCCTTTGACCATCGACAATTGGCAGCCGCTGGCCGCATTGCTGGAAAATCCAGCGGTGATCAAGGTCGTACACGCCTGCAGCGAAGACCTGGAAGTATTACTGCGCCTGACCGGCAGCCTGCCGGCGTCGCTGTTCGATACGCAATTGGCCGCCGCCTACCTGAACCTGGGCTTCTCCATGGGCTACTCGCGCCTGGTCCAGGAAGTGCTGGGCATCGATCTGCCCAAGGGCGAGACGCGTTCGGACTGGCTGCAACGCCCGCTGTCCGAGACCCAAATCAGCTACGCCGCCGAAGATGCGCTGCATCTGGCTGAGGTTTACATCCGTTTGCGTGCGAAACTGTCTGACGACAAGTACGCCTGGGTACTGGAAGACGGCGCCGAGCTGGTGGCCAACCTGCGCCGCGAAGTCGACCCGTATGAGGTCTATCGCGAGGCCAAACTGGCCTGGAAACTTTCCCGCGCTCAGTTGGCGGTGTTGCGTGAGCTCTGTGCCTGGCGTGAGCGTGAAGCCCGCGCTCGCGACCTTCCGCGCAACCGGATTGTCCGTGAACACGCGTTGTGGCCCTTGGCCCGGACTCAGCCGGACAACCTCGCGGCGCTGGCAAAAATCGAAGACATGCACCCGCGTACCGTGCGTCAGGACGGCGAGTTTTTGCTTGATCTGATCAAGCAGGCTGGCAGTGTATCGCCTGATCAATGGCCACCCGCCGTGCCTGAGCCATTGCCGGTCGAGGCTGCGGCGCTGATCAAGCGTCTGCGGGCGCTCGGTCAGGCGCAAGCGGAACGCCTGGAAATGGCACCCGAATTAATGCTGCGCAAGAAAACCCTGGAAGCCCTGGTCAAAAGCGGCTTCCCCGAGGGTCCTTACCAATTGCCTGATTCGCTGCGTGGCTGGCGCCGCGAATTGATGGGCCAGGCACTGCTCGACAGCCTGGCCACCGCCGGAGAACAGCCTTGAAACGTATTTGTTCCATCTACCGAAGCCTGAAGAAAGACGGGATGTACCTCTATGTGCTCAAAAGCGATGCACTGGAGCGCGTTCCGGAACCGTTGCTGGTCGCCTTCGGCAAGCCCCATCACGCCTTCGACCTGGTGCTGAGCCCCGAACGCAAATTGTCGCGCGAAGACATCACGGTGGTGCTGGAGAACCTTGAAAAACAGGGCTACCACCTGCAAATGCCACCGGCCGAAGACGAGTACATCGAGCATTTGCCCGAAGAACTGCTACGGCGCAATGATCCGATGTGACGGATGGGGCTGGGAGCCCTGCCTTACACATGAAACTGAATAATCCGGCGTAGGACGTTAACGGTGGGCAACCCCCGTCGACGACCCGCTGCACTGTTTTTGAAAGGTTTGAACCATGCGCGTTCTGATTGCTGAACACGACCACGCTCTTTACGCCCAATTGTTGCGTCAGGCTGCGCCTGACCTGGAAGTGCTCACCAGCGGCGACTCCGCTGAACTGGCAAGCTTTGCCGCGAATTGCCCGATCTGGCTCGGCTCACCGGACCTGCTGGCGACCCTGCTGCGTCAGGGTCACGAACCGCAGTGGTTGCAATCGACCTGGGCCGGAATCACGCCGTTGCTCGCCGAAGGTTTGCCTCGGCATTACCGCCTGACCCGGGCGGTGGGTATTTTCGGCCAGGCCATGGCCGAGTATGTGCTGACCTACATGCTCGGCCACGAGCGCGAAGTGCTGGCGCGGCTGGTCAGCCAGGTCGAGCGCAAGTGGGACGACCGCAAGGGCCAGAGCCTGGCCGGGCGCAAGGTGTTGATCGTCGGCACCGGTGATATCGGCCGCAGCGTGGCGCAGTTCCTGCTGCCGTTCGGTGTCGAGTTGTACGGCATCGCCAGCGAAGCGCGTGAGCTGGCGCCGTTTATCGAAGTAGCCGGGCTGGAAGATTTGGGTCGTCTGGTAGGAGAGGTCGATTACGTGGTCAATCTGCTGCCCAACACCCCGAATACCCATGACCTGTACGACGCGGCGCTGTTCAAGAAATTCAAGCCGACCGGGTTGTTCATCAACGTCGGACGCGGTGTGGCAGTGGTCGATGCGGATCTGGTCGAAGCGTTGAAGGAAGGGCATCTGGCGGGGGCGGTGATCGACGTCTGCCGTCAGGAGCCGTTGCCGCAACGTCATCCGTTCTGGACCGCCTGGGGCTTGTTGCTGACCGGCCACAGTTCGGCGCCGACTTCACCGTCGATGATGGTGCAGTTGTTTGTCGAAAACTTGCGGGCGTATCAGGCCGATACAGCGTTGCGCGGGGAAGTGGATTTCAATCGCGGGTATTGAAGTCGCGGTGATCAACTGTGGGAGCGAGCTTGCTCGCGATGGGGCCATCACATTCAGCATCACTGTTGACTGTCACGCCGCCATCGCGAGCAAGCTCGCTCCCACAGTTGGTTTTGCAGTGTGGCTTAAAGGCTGAAATCACCCTCAGCAGCTGTCTCGTCCAGCGGGCGACGCGGGCTTGGGGTTTCGCGGGCTTGCAGGTATTCGGCCAGGCTCGCTTTGTCTCCCAGCTTGCCGATCGCCACGGCGGCGTGCAGTGCGTAGTCTTCAGGAATGTTCAACTCCTTGCGGGTCAGCTCCTGATCGAAACCGGCCATGCCGTGGGTGTGCCAGCCGCTGATGCTGGCTTGCAGCGCCAGATGGCCCCAGGCCGAGCCGGTGTCGAAGGTGTGCCACAGTGCTGGCGTTTCTTCTTCGGCACCTGGGATGGTGAAGGTGGTTTTCGAAATCACGATCACCAGCGCCGAGGCGTGTTGTGCCCAGCTGCGGTTGAATTCATTCAACAGACCCAGGTAGCGCTCCCAGTTTGGCGTATCCCGACGCGCGTAGAGAAAGCGCCAAGGCTGCGAGTTGTAGGCCGATGGCGCCCAGCGCGCGGCTTCGAAAAAACTCAGCAGGGTTTCTTGCGGGATGCTTTCGCCGGTGAAGGCGCGGGGAGACCAGCGATCGGTGAACTGAGGGTGGATGGCATAGTCGGCGATGCGGGGGTTAGCACTCATCAAGAGATTCCTTGCTACGTTTGAGTATGAGCCGTGTCAGTTCACCTGATGCAACGCGGTTGAGCGTTAATGGCATTAGGTTGGGCTCCTTGCGACTGGCAAAGCTACTTTGCGGCGCAGGAACTGACAAGTCCTGTTCTACCGGCAGTCGCAAGCGCTTGGCCCCAGAGTCCTTGCACACTAGACTGGCGGCCTTTTCACTGCCTGATAACGATGCTTGAACCATGGCCGCCAAAGTCGAACCTTTCTGGATACGCAAAACCCTCGAACAACTCGATCAAGAGGAGTGGGAGTCGTTGTGCGATGGCTGTGGTTTGTGCTGCCTGCAAAAGCTTGAGGACGAAGAAGACAACAGCGTCTATTACACGCGAATCGCCTGCAAACTGCTGGACCTGAAAACCTGCCAGTGCACCGATTACACCAATCGTCGCGACTCGGTGCCCGATTGCATCCAGCTCACGCCGGGCAAGGCTGACCAGTTCAAATGGCTGCCACCGACCTGTGGCTATCGTCTGGTCAGCGAGGGCAAGGACTTGCCGCTCTGGCACCATCTGGTCTGCGGTGATCGCGATGCGGTGCACCACGAGCGGATTTCCCAATCCGGGCGCATGCTCGCTGAAGGCAGCGTGGCTGAAGAAGATTGGGAAGATCACCTGATCTTCCGTGCTGGTTAAGAGCGCACCGGTTTAGCGTTTGAACGTTGATCCACGAGGGAGTGTGTATGGCTGCGTGCTCAAGGCTGCCGTTGGCTTTTCTGCTGTTGGCGCTGAGTTCGCCACTCTGGGCGGCGAAGAAAGTCGATCTGGATTACCACGTACACCTGTTGCCGCAGAGCGACCAGGCCGAAGTGCGGCTGACACTGGCCGAGGGCGCTGCGGTACGCAGTCTGGACTTCGATCTGGGCAATCAAGGTGATTACAGCGATTTCAAGGCCGATGGTCAGTGGCAATCCACTGCGCCCCAAACTGCCGAAGGCCAGCGCGGTATCTGGCGTCCTGCCAGCGGCAAGTCCAGCCTCACCTACCGTGTGCGCATCAGCCATGCCCGCAAGAAGGGCACTTTCGAAACCCGCATGACCCCGAATTGGGCGCTGCTGCGCGGCGAAGAACTGGTGCCCGCCGCCCGACTGGATCAGCAGGACGGCATCGAGCTGGTGTCGCGTCTGGAGTTCGAATTGCCGACTGGCTGGAAAAGCGTCGAGACCGCCTGGCCGCGTATCGGCAAGCAGCGCTTTCGGGTCGACAACCCCTCACGTTTGTTCGACCGGCCGACCGGCTGGATGCTCGCGGGCACCTTGGGCAGTCGCCGCACTCGTCTGGGAGAAACCCAAGTCACGGTCGCCTCGCCGCAAGGGCAGGGCATGCGCCGCATGGACGTGCTGACACTGCTGACCTTCGTTTGGCCGCAAGTGCAGGCGGTATTCCCACGTCACCCGAGCAAACTGCTGATCGTCGGTGCCGCCGACCCGATGTGGCGCGGTAGCCTGGCCGGGCGGGATTCTATCTATCTGCACAGCCGCATACCGCTGGTCAGCGAAAGCGGCACCAGCCCCTTGGTGCGCGAGTTGGTGCAGGTATTTGGCCGGATCAACGACAGTCAACGCAGCGACTGGATCAGCGAAGGTTTTGCCGAGTACTACGCAATCGAACTGATGCGCCGGGCTGGCGGCATGAGTGACGAGCGTTATCAGAGCCTGGAGACCCGACTGGCCAGGGACAGCCACAACGTGGCTACCCTGCGGGGCGAACAAATCAGTGGGCCGGCGGTAGCCAGGGCGGTGCTGCTGTTGCAGGAACTGGACCGGGAAATACGTCTGAAAACCCGCAACAAGCGGTCACTGGATGATGTGATGCGTGCGGTGATGCGCCTGGGTAGCGTCAGCACCAAAGAGTTTGTGCAGTTGAGTGAAAGCGTTCTTGGCGAGTCGTCGAAGGTGCTGGATAGCGAGTTGTTGCAGTAATTGTCGTGACTGCTGCGTCCGAACGCGGCCCGAATCATTCGCGGGCAAGCCCGCTCCCACAGTGGATCTGAGTTGGATCACTATTATGTGTGAACCACTCGACTCCTGTGGGAGCAGCTTGCCCGCGAAGGCGTCCTGAGAATCACCATAGTGCTTCAGTCAGACCACCATCCTCCCACAGTGGATCTGAGTTGGATCACTATTATGTGTGAACCACTCGACTCCTGTGGGAGCGGGCTTGCCCGCGAAGGCGTCCTGAGAATCACCATCGTGCTTCAGTCAGATCACGATCCTGTGATCAGCGCCACTTCCATCAAACCCCGGCTTCAGGCGATTTCAGCGACTCATTGCCGGTCACCGTCGCGGTGCGGGTCGCCGCATCGGCATTGGCCTTCAAACGGCTCAACTCTTCCCCGGTCCGTTCGATTTTCGAACGCGCGTCAGTCATGTCCCGACGGCTTTTTTCCAGCAGGTCCTTCGCCGAGCTGTGGCCGGTGATGCCGCGGGCCAGGGCCACGCCGCCAATCGCCACCTGAATCAGACCGAAAATACCGCCACGGCGCAGACCTTTGCCCATCATCAGCACGCCACCGGCCAGCGAGCCAATGCGTTCCCAGCCCTGGACGTTCTGTGTTGATTGAGTCTGGAATGGGGTGGACTCGATGCGCTCGACGATTTTGCGCTCGCTCATGATCTGTCTCCAGAAGGGTGATTGATATAAAGCTGACTGCCGAAGCGGGCGGCTTGTTCCATCAAATGTTCATTGCCGCTTTCATTGCCAGATCAGAACTTCGGACCCGAGCGAGTGTTATTGCCTTTGGCCATGCGGTCGTAAAGCACCACGTTGACGGTGGCAGCGAGGTTCATGCAGCCGGTGGTCGGGATGTACACCACGTCTTCGCACCAGTCGCGGATGTCTTGATCCAGCGAGCCGTCTTCCGGACCAAAGATGTATAACGCGCGATCCGGGTGGGTGTACTCCGGCAGCGAGCGAGCGCCTTCGACCAGTTCGACAGCGACCGGGATGCAACCCAGCGGGAGGATTTTTTTCAGGTCTTCGATGCCGATCAGCGGAATGTCCTGATGGACCTTCTTGGTATCGGTGACGAAGTCGCGGGCGCGTTCATACCGCTTGCCGGTGTAGAACACCGACGCCACGCCATAACAGCCAGCGGCGCGCATCACCGAACCGACGTTCTCCGGTGATTTGGGGTTATACAAACCAATGCAGCTGTACCGTTTGTTTGCCACGAGCCGGGTGCCTTCGAGAAAAACCGCGATTATACGGGGATTGCTCGAAGGGCGGTCAGTTTGAAGATGCGTGTCGTCTGGTCAATTGCTATCGCGAGCAAGCTCGCTCCCACATTTGATCTCTGGTGTTCACAAATAGTGTGTTCACAGAAGATCCAGTGTGGGAGCGAGCCTGCTCGCGATGAGGCCTGGACTGACAGTAAAGAACTTCCTGCCTTTACTCGTCTTTTTTCATCAACCCCGCCAGCGCGGCGAAGGGGTTGTGGGTCGCCTTGGCGATTTTCGGTGAGCTGGTGGAGCCTTCGCCGAAGTACTGCTGGTCGGTGTAGCGCGAGTGCTCGTTGTCGTGGCAGTACAGGCAGAGCAGTTCCCAGTTGGAACCGTCCTGCGGATTGTTGTCGTGGTTGTGGTCGCGGTGGTGCACGGTCAGCTCGCTCAGGCGCTTGCCGGAAAACTCACGGGCGCAGCGTCCGCACACATGCGGGTACATCTTCAGGGCCTTGTCGCGGTAACCCATCTCACGGTCGCGCTGAGCGTCGGCGAGGATGCGGTCCAGCTTGGCAGTGTTGGACGGAGGCGTTGACGAACTCATGGGTTCACCTTTGTAAAAGACTAATGACGGTTATGAACCAAGTTTAGCTCAGGCCTTGAGCTTCTCGGCAATCCAGATGGTGTGCCGCGTGCCTTTGTTGCCGTGGGCGAAGACTTGCACTTCCTCGGCCTTGAAGCCGGCCTTGCGCAGCTTGTCGGAAAACTGCCGGTCAGCGCTGGCCGACCACACGGCCAGCACGCCTTTGGGGCGCAAGGCCTTGGCGCAGGCACTGAGGCCGCCGGAGGAGTAAAGCCAGCTATTGGCCTTCTGGGTCAGGCCTTCGGGGCCGTTGTCGACGTCGAGCATGATCGCGTCGAAGCCCTGCGGTTCGGCTTGCAGCACTTTGGCCACGTCTTCCATGCGGATCACCGTGCGCGGGTCGAGCAGTGGCCGACCGGATTTTTCCCCCAGCGGCCCGCGATTCCACTCGACCACGCCGGGCACCAGCTCCGCGACCACCACTTCGGCGGTCTTGCCCAGATGCTTGAGGGCCGCGGCCAGGGTGAAGCCCATGCCCAGACCGCCGATCAGCACCCGCGAGTTCGGCCGCCCGGCCACCTTGCGGCAGGGAATCTCCGCCAGGGCATCTTCGGAGCCGTGCATGCGGGTATTCATCAGTTGCCCGCCGTCACCGCCCTGGATCTTGATGACGAAGTCCTCGCCGTATTCGAACAGGCACAAGGCACCGCCATTATCGGGAATCGGGGTGGTGTCGAGCAGAACGAAACGTTTCATGGGACTCTCATCAGGGAGGGAAAAATGGCATTGAGAAGCGCAAACTTGAGCGGTTGGGAGTAGCCTGAAGATCAGCAAAAAGGGCAACGGAGCCATAGATGAAGCGCACCATTCTAACGGCCATTGTGTTGGCCGCGCTCTCGATAAGTTCAGCGCAGGCGCAAGAGCTGCAAACTGTCCCGGTTTTTCCAGGGCCGGTCTCCGGTTTACCGGGTACCGCGACGCCCACGCCGTATCCGCAGATCACGCCAATGAGTGTGCCCAAGGCTGGCGGCAGGAGCGCGGGCTCACCCTTGCTGCCACCGATTGAAATGCCCAATCCGCCCAAGGATCAGACTTTGCCGGCGTTGGAGCAAAACCAGCAGAAAGCCAAGACCCCCGGCGGTTAGACCTGCGAGAGCAGTTGCCCGCCGGACGCAGTGCCGAGTTCCTCAGGCAATGCCCAAAACCTTAAAAACAAATGCGTATTCGAGCGCTACGTCACGCAATCCCTGATAGCGGCCGCTCATGCCGCCGTGGCCAGCGCCGAGTTCGGTCTTGAGCAGCAGCAGATGGTTGTCGGTCTTGGTCGCGCGTAATTTTGCCACCCATTTGGCCGCTTCCCAGTACTGCACGCGGCTGTCGTTGTAGCCGGCGATCACCAGGGTTGCCGGATAGCTCTGGGCACTGACGTTTTCGTAGGGCGCGTAAGCCTTGATTCGATCAAAGACTTCAGGTTCTTCAGGGTTGCCCCACTCGTCGTACTCGGTGACGGTCAGTGGCAGGTCGGGATCGAGCATGGTGTTCAGCACGTCGACAAACGGCACTTCGGCAATCGCCGCCTGAAACAGCTCCGGACGTTGATTGAGCACCGCGCCGATCAGCAAGCCACCGGCGCTGCCGCCGCTGATCGCCAGTTGCTTTGATGTGGTGAAGCCCTTGGCGATCAGGTGTTCGGCGCAGGCAATGAAGTCGCTGAAGGTGTTGTGTTTGTGTTCCTGCTTGCCGGCGCGATACCAGGCTTCGCCCAGTTCGCCACCGCCACGCACGTGGGCGATGGCAAAGGCGACGCCGCGATCGAGCAGACTCAGGCGCGCATGGGAAAACCACGGGTCGAGGCTTTCACCGTAGGCGCCGTAACCGTAGAGGTAGAGCGGCGTTGGACTACCGAGGTTTTCGCGTTTGACCACCAGACTGATCGGTACCTGGGTGCCGTCGGCAGCGGTGGCCCAGAGGCGCTGGCTGACATAGGCATCGGGATCGAACGGGCCGAGGACCGGGGTTTCCTTGAGGACTTTCTGCTCGCCAGTCGCCAGCTCCAGCTGGCGGACCTGGGCCGGACGATTCAGGGCTTCGTAGCGCAGGCGGATCTTGTCGCTGACGAACTCCAGGCTGTTTTGCACATGCAGGCTGTAGGCCGCGTCGGGCAGTTGCACGCGGTAGGCGGGCAGGCTCTGGGGGCGAACCTCTATGATCGGCAAGCCACCTTCGCGCAGGCTCAGGGTCAGGGCCGAGGCGTTCAGGCTCATGCCGTCGAGCATCACGCTGTCACTGTGGGGGACCAGGTTCTGCCAGTCATCCTGGGACGGTACGACGCCGTTGTCGGCGGCCTGATACAGGGCGAAGTTGATGCCGTCGCGGTTGCTGCGAATCAGCCAGGCCCACTGGCCGTCGAGCTTGCCGTGGTCGACGTCATATTCATGGCCTTCGACTCGCGGCGCCATGCAGGTGAACGGCTGCTGCGGTTGCGTGGCGTCGAGCAGCCAGACTTCGCTGGTGGTTTTGCTGCCCAGCGACAATATCAGTTGGCGTTCGGAGCTCGAGCGGTAGCAATGCAGGAAGAAACGTCCGTCCGGCTCATTGAACACCTGCTCGGCCGCGGTGCCGTCCAGGCGATAGCGAAACAGCTTGTGCGGGCGATGGGTGTCGTCCAGTTCGCCGAAGAACAGCGTCAGGCTATCGTTGGCCCAGGTCATGCTGCCGTCGCAGTTTTCGAACGGCAGTTCACTGAGTTTGCCGTTGGACAGTTCCTTGACGAACAGGGTGTAGGTTTCTTCGCCGCTGGTGTCCAGGCTATAGGCCAGACGCTGGTGGTCCGGGCTGATGCTGAAGGCCCCTAACGAGAAGAAACCGCCGTTGGCCAGCACGTTCGGGTCGAGCAGCAGTTGTTCCTGGCTCTCATCGACCAGCAGGCTGTCATCGGCCGGGCGCGGGCAGCGGTAATGGCGGGCGTATTCATCACCGGCCGTGGTGCGGGTGTAGTACAGGTACGGGCCCCAGGGCGAGGGCAGCGACAGGTCGGTTTCGCGAATCCGCGCCTTGATTTCTTCGAACAGGGTCTCGCGCAGTTCAGCCTGATCGGCTAGCTGGGCGTCCTGATAGCGGTTTTCCGCCTTGAGGTAGTCGAGCACAGGCGCACTGTCGCGTTCCTGCAGCCAGGCATAAGGGTCGGCACCGTCAGCCTTGTGGGCGATCGGTGCGGCGAGAACGTTGGCGGATAAGGGCATGAATGGCTCTCGGACGTTGTACAAAAGAAGAGTTCGCGGACGGCGGTGCAGCCTGACATGCGAAAAGCCGTTATCATAAGCGCCTATTTGCCTGCCTTGCCATGGACACCATGACCGAGAACGACTATCTGATCGCCTGGGGCCTTTACGCCTTCGCCGCTTTAGGCTGCCTGTTGGTGTGGATGCGCATGACCCGCTGGATGTGGCGCGGGTTGCGCGAGCCATTGCGCCTGCTGATGGCGGTGTTGTTGTTTAGTCCGACCATTATCGACCCGGTGAAGGAAAAGTTTGCTCCGGCCGTGGCCATCACCGCCCTGGACTTGCTGTTCAAGGTCGGCAACAACGTCTGGCGCGCTCTCTCCGATCTGCTCATGTACAGCATGATCGCCTTCGGCATTTACCTCATATTCGTGTTGATCCGCTGGCCCATCGAGCGCGCCTCCAACGCTCGCAAGGAACAGGCCGCTGCCGCGAAAGCCGCGGTGTCGGCGCAGGAACCCGAGGATGATCAACCTTTCGGTGGTGCCCCCGGTGATGACCGCTATGGCCGTCCCCCCGTTCCGGGCAATCCCCAGCGTTTGCGAGTCGAACCGCGTTTGTAATCCTGCCCCGCATTGAAGCGAGAGTCCGAGCATGTGTGAGTTATTGGGCATGAGCGCCAATGTACCAACCGATATCGTGTTCAGCTTTACCGGGCTGATGCAACGCGGTGGCCGTACCGGTCCGCACCGAGATGGCTGGGGTATCGGGTTCTACGAGGGCCGGGGCTTGCGGTTGTTTCAGGATCCGGCGGCCAGTTGCGATTCGCAAGTGGCGCAACTGGTGCAGCGTTATCCGATCAAAAGCGAAGTGGTGATTGGGCATATCCGTCAGGCCAATGTCGGCAAGGTCTGTCTGTCCAATACCCATCCGTTCGTGCGTGAGCTGTGGGGGCGTAACTGGTGTTTCGCCCATAACGGTCAATTGGCCGATTTCCAGCCCGTCGCCAGTTTCTATCGGCCGATCGGCGATACCGACAGCGAAGCGGCGTTTTGCGATTTACTCAACCGGGTTCGCCAGGCCTTCCCGGAACCGGTGGACGTCGAGCAACTGCTGCCGGACCTGGTGGCTGCCTGCGCCGAATACCGCAGCAAAGGCGTGTTCAACTGCCTGCTCAGCGATGGTGACTGGCTGTTTTGCTATTGCTCGACCAAGCTCGCGCAGATCACTCGCCGTGCGCCGTTCGGCCCGGCACGCTTGAAGGATGTCGATGTGATCGTCGACTTCCAGGCAGAAACCACACCCAATGACGTGGTGACGGTGATCGCCACCGAGCCCTTGACCGAAAACGAAACCTGGACCCGCTACGAACCGGGCCAATGGAGCCTGTGGCGACGCGGCGAATGCGTCAGCCAGGGCCAGACCGAATAAGGACGTCGAATATGTTGCTCAGTTATCTGCGGCTGGTGTTGTTTGCGGCGGGCCTGTTGGTCGGCGTGCAAGTGCCGGGTTTCATCGGTGACTATGCCAAGCGTATCGAAGCCCATCTGATCGAGGCGCAGACCGGTTTGAGTGGTTTTCAGGGCACTGCCAATCAGTTCTTCAAGGGCGACATGCAGGCGTTGGTGGCTCATTACCGTGCCAGCGAAGACCCGGTTTTTCGCAGCGATGCCGATAGCCTGAGCACCCTGCTAACCCGGCAACAGGCCCTCGATAAACAGTTCCAGGCCATGCAGGGTCCGTGGTACATCCGCGCGTTGCAGGTGGCGCTGGCTGCCGACCCGGATGTGCGCAAGGAAACCTGGAACGGCTACAGCTACCAGATCCTGCTGACACCCCAAGCCATGGGCTGGAGCATGGGCGGCGCGTTGCTGTTGTCGTTCGGTCTGGAGTGCCTGTTTCGCCTGATCGACTGGGTGGTGCTCGGCGGCAAACGCCTGCGCCAGAGCCGGCCGATAGAAGAGCGGGATTTGCGGGGGTTGTAAATTTCGCTGATCGTTGCGTCCGAGTCAGGCTCAAGATCATTCGCGGGCAAGTCGGATCGCCGCACCGCCGCTCCCACAGGTTTTGCGCATACCCTGTGGGAAGGGCCGGGCGACGTTCGCTTGCCCGCGAAGACGGCCTGTCAGGCAGCGGAAATCTCTAAGGCTGTACGCCGGCCAAAGGCTTGCTCAACACGATATATCCCTCACCCACCTTCTGTGCATAACTGCGCAAGACCTTTTGACACAACACCACAATCTCTTCGACCAACTCCGCTCCGACCCGCCATGACACCACCACTTGCAGATTCGGCGGGCGTTGTTCGATGGCCAGCAAGGTCAGTTCACCTCGCGCCAGTTCCTCGCTGACCAATACCGGCGGCAGCGCACCAACCCCGAAACCGTCCCGCAGCAATCGGGTGATCGCCGACACCGAATTCACGCAGTTGAGTCGCGGCGCGATCACGCCGTTGGCCCCCATCAGGCTGAGCACATCCTGATGGGGGCGAGAGTTTTTCGAGTAGGTGATGATCCGCTCGCGGGCAAGGTCGGCGACGCTTGAGTACTCGCGGTTGTAGATCGAATTGGTGGCGGCGATCCAGCCGATGGGATGACTCGCCAGCTCCAGGCTGCGGATGGTTTCCTGATGCAGCAGATCGGTTTGCAGCACCAGATCGAGGAAGCCTTTTTGCAGCTGATCGCAGAGGTTGAGTGAGGTATCGGCGACTAGCTCGATTTCCACCAAGGGGTAGACGTCGGTCATTTCCGCCACCAGCGGGCTTAGCCAGGTATGGATCACCGTGTCCATCACACCGATGCGAATCCGCCCGACCTTGCTCGAAGGGGTAGAGATCGACTGCTTGAGCGCCTGCATGGTGTCCATCATCTTCTCGGCGTAGTCGAGCACCTTCAAGCCTTCCGGCGTCAGGCTCACACCGCGCGAATCACGCAGAAACAGCTTCACCCCCAGCTCGCCTTCGAGCACGGCGATGCGGCTGGATATCGAGGCCTGGGTGGTGAAGAGTTTTTCCGCGGTCAGGCGAAAACTCTTGAGCCGGGCCACCCAGACGAAGGTTTCGAGAAACTTGAGATTCATGGGATCAACTTTTTCTTATGTCTTGGGGTGGTTTTTATTAGTTGGACGGGCAGGGCGCCTGCGCCGAAGAATGCGCCTAACCCACGATAAGCGTCGTCGGGACTTAGAACAATATCAATAAAAATTAGCGTGGAGATTTTTGCCATGAGTGCGCCCGACATCGTCGACGTCGCCAAGCCCGAAGGCCATTCCGGTCCCTTCGGCTGGTACCGCAATATCAATAAGCAGGAGCGCCGGACCTTCTGGAGCTGCAAGATCGGCTATGCCCTGGACGGCATGGACACCCAGATGCTCAGTTTCGTCGTGCCGACGCTGATTGCCATGTGGGGCATCACCACCGGTGAAGCCGGGTTGATTCACACCAGTACCCTGATCGCCTCGGCCATTGGCGGTTGGGTGGCAGGCATTCTCTCCGACCGCATCGGCCGCGTGCGTACTTTGCAACTGACGGTGTTGTGGTTCGCCTTCTTCACCTTCCTCTGTGGCTTCGCGCAAAACTACGAGCAGTTGTTGATCAGCCGCACCTTGATGGGCTTCGGTTTCGGTGGTGAGTGGACCGCCGGCGCGGTGCTGATAGGCGAGGTGATCCGCGCCAAGGATCGCGGCAAAGCGGTTGGCATGGTGCAATCGGGCTGGGCACTGGGTTGGGGGGCAACAGCGATTTTGTATGCGTTGCTGTTCTCATGGTTACCACCAGAAGATGCCTGGCGTGCGCTGTTCCTGCTGGGGATCGTGCCGGCAATTTTCGTGATTTTCGTCCGTCGGCTGGTCAAGGACCCGGAAATCTACCGCGAGGCCAAGGCCCGTCAAGAACCGAGCAATCCGGCGAAGTTCTACGAGATCTTTGCTCCTGGCATCCTCAGCACCACCTTGCGTGCCTCGATGCTGACCACCGGTGCTCTGGGCGGTTACTACGCAATCACTTCGTGGTTGCCGACCTTCCTCAAGAACGAACGCGGTTTAAGCGTGCTGGGTACCGGCGGTTATCTGGCGATGGTGATTGTCGGTTCCTACATAGGGTACGTGATCAGCGCCTACCTGACCGACATCCTCGGTCGCAAAAAGAACTTCATTTTGTTCGCGGTCGGCTCCTTCACCATCGTCCTGCTCTACACCCAACTGCAGGTCAGCAATAACGTGATGCTTTGGCTGGGCTTCCCGCTGGGGTTCTTCGCCTCGGGGATTTTCAGCGGCATGGGTTCGTTCCTGACCGAGCTGTTCCCGACGCGGATTCGTGGTTCGGGCCAGGGCTTCTGCTACAACATCGGCCGGGCACTGGCGGCGTTCTTCCCGCTGCTGATTGGTCTGCTCAGCCAGAAAGTGCCGTTGAGCATGGGGATCGGAGCCTTTGCGGCAGTTTCTTACGGTGTGGTGATTCTGGCGGCCTTGAGCCTGCCGGAAACCCGCGGCAAGCAACTCGACGCGCAGTAGCTGATAACCTTTGCGGGACGCTGACGAAAGGTCCCGCACAAGAATATTCAAAAGCCTACAGGAGTGTTCAGTGTGAACCGCCTGCTATTGAACTGCGACATTGGCGAAAGCTTTGGCAACTGGACCATGGGTCTGGACGCCGAGGTCATGCCCTTCATTGATTGCGCCAACATTGCCTGTGGTTTCCATGCCGGCGACCCGAGCATCATGCGCAAGACGGTCAGCCTTGCACTGGCCAACGGCGTGCAGATTGGGGCTCATCCAGCCTACCCGGACCTGGTGGGTTTCGGTCGCCGCTCGATGGCCTGCACCCCTCAGGAAATTCAGGATCTGCTGCATTATCAGATCGGCGCCCTCGATGGCATTTGCCGGGCCCAAGGCGGTCGTGTGAGTTACGTCAAACCCCACGGCGCGATGTACAACGACATGATGGCCAACCCCGAACAATTACGTGCGGTGATCCAGGCCATAGCCGCCTATGACCGACAATTGCCATTGATGCTGATGGCGACCCGCGACAACAGCGCGGCTCAAGCCCTGGGCGATGAGTACGGTGTGTCGTTGTGGTTCGAGGCGTTCGCTGATCGGGCTTACGACAGCGCCGGGCGACTGGTCTCGCGGCAGTTGCCGGGGGCGGTGCATCACGACCCGGAAAAAATCATCGAACAGGCGCTGATCATTGCTCGTGGTGACAACCTGATCGCCAGCGACGGCAGCGCCTTGCACCTGCAAGCCAACACCCTGTGTGTACATGGCGACAACGCCAGTTCGGTGGCCGCCGTGCGGCGTATCCGCGAAGCCTTGAACCAGCAGGCTCAATCATGAGGCCACGGGTTGAAGTGGTTGCAATTGACTGTCTGATGGTGCGGTTGTTCGACGTCATCGCCGAGGACAACATGCCGTGGATGCTCGCCGCCAGTGAACGACTGCGCAGCGGCTTCGGCGCAAATCTGATCGATCTGGTGCCGTCTTATACGACCTTGATGGTGCATTACGATCTGACCGCGCTGACACCCTCCCAGGCTCGCGAGCTGATCGCCGAGGCCTTGACCGATCTGAAGCCGAACCCGCAGGCCAGAGGCCAATGTCATGTGCTGCCGGTCTGGTATGACCTGAGCGTCGGGCCTGAGCTGAACCTGTTGTCCGAGCTCAGCGGTCTTTCGGTCGACGAAGTGATTCGTCGCCACAGCGGCTGCGAGTACCAGGTCTTTGCCTTGGGTTTTGCGCCGGGTTTTGCCTTTATGGGCCTGGTGGAAGAGGCGCTGGCCGTACCGCGTTTGAGTACCCCGCGCAAACGCGTGGCGGCCGGTAGTGTGGGGATTGCCGAGCGGCAAACGGCAGCGTACCCGCTGGTATCGCCGGGTGGCTGGAACCTGATCGGGCGTACTCCGAGCAAGTTGTTCGATCGCCAGCGTGATGGCTATAGCCTGTTGCAACCGGGCGACACGGTGCGCTTCGAGGCTGTCAGCCATGCCGAATTCATCAATCTGGGCGGTGATGACACGCCGTTGGAGTACATGGCATGAGCCGTCTATTGATCGAAGCCAGCACGCCGTTGTGCCTGCTGCAGGATGCCGGGCGGTTCGGCGTGCGGCATCTGGGGGTGACTCAGGGTGGCGCGCTGGACTGGGTGTCGATGTCCTGGGCCAATTGGCTGCTGGGCAATTCGCTGGATGCGGCGGTGATCGAAGTGACCCTCGGCGGTTTCACGCTGGTGGCGCAGGACGATTGCTGCCTCGCACTGGCGGGGGCGGATCTTGGCGCGCTGCTTGACGGTCAGCCTCTCGCTCCATGGCGCAATTTCAGCCTGAAGAAGGGCCAGCGCCTGCAATTTACTCAGCCACTGCTGGGGGCTCGAGCTTATCTCGCAGCGCCAGGTGGTTTCGCTGCGTCCAGGGTGTTGGGCAGTTGTGCCACGGTGGTGCGTGAAGAGCTCGGCGGCCTCGATGGCTTTGGCCGGGCGTTGGCCAAAGGCGATGAGCTGAGTTACCTGCCACCAGCCATTAATGTGCGCGAACTGCCTCGCGAACTCATTCCGGACTTCAAACTGAACCTGCCACTGGAGGTGGTGCTCGGTGCGCAGATCGGCGAGTTCAGTGGGCAAAGTCTGTTCGATGCGTTCAACAAAGCCTGGACTGTCGACAGTCGGGCTGATCGCATGGGCATTCGCCTGCTGGGGCCGGAGCTGGAGTATCAGGGCCAGCCGATGATCTCTGAAGGCATCCCGCTGGGCGCCATTCAGGTGCCGCCGGATGGGCAGCCGATCGTGTTGCTCAATGACCGGCAGACCATTGGCGGCTATCCACGGTTGGGAGCGTTGACACCCTTGGCGCTGGCGCGGCTGGCGCAGTGCTTGCCGGGTATGCAACTGCGGTTGACGCCGGTGGTGCAGGAGACGGCGCATCAGCAGCAAGTTGAATATTTGCAGAGGTTCATGGACCGCTAAGAGCATCGCGAGCAAGCTCGCTCCCACATTGTCCGGGTTGCACCACATTTATGTGATCGACTTGAACCCTGTGGGAGCGAGCTTGCTCGCGATGACGGTGTCACAGACGCCGAGAATCTACTTGGACAAAAACCGCATCCCCTCTTCCAACCCACGCAACGTCAGCGGGAACATCTGATCTTCGACCAGGTCGCGCACGATGTTGGTCGAGGCGGTGTAGCCCCAGGTGTCTTTCGGGTAGGGGTTGATCCAGATGAGCTTTTTGTACTTCTCCCTGAAACGCTGCATCCACACATAACCGGCTTCTTCGTTCCAGTGCTCGACGCTGCCGCCGGGCTGGGTGATTTCGTAGGGCGCCATGGCGGCGTCGCCGATGAAGATCACTTTGTAGTCGGCGCCGTACTTGTGCAGCAGGTCCTGGGTTGAGGTGCGTTCAGAGCCGCGACGCATATTGTTCTTCCACACCGATTCATAAATGAAGTTGTGGAAGTAGTAATACTCCAGGTGTTTGAACTCGGTCTTGCAGGCCGAGAACAGCTCTTCACAGATCTTCACGTGGGCGTCCATCGAGCCGCCGATGTCGAACAGCAGTAACAGCTTGATGGTGTTGCGCCGCTCCGGACGCATCTGAATGTTCAGCAGGCCGGCATCGCGAGCGGTGTGGTCGATGGTGCCGTCGATATCCAGCTCTTCCGCCGCGCCCTGGCGAGCGAATTTGCGCAGACGACGCAGGGCGATCTTGATGTTACGGGTACCCAGTTCGACCGAGTCGTCGAGGTTCTTGTACTCGCGCTGATCCCAGACCTTGACCGCTTTGCCCTGGCGTTTGCCGGCGTCGCCCACCCGAATGCCTTCCGGGTTGAAACCGCCGGAGCCGAACGGGCTGGTGCCACCGGTGCCGATCCATTTGTTGCCACCGGCGTGGCGTTCCTTTTGCTCTTCGAGGCGCTTTTTGAATTCTTCGATCAGCTTGTCGAGGCCGCCGAGGGACTGGATCTGCGCACGTTCTTCATCGCTCAGGGAACGCTCGAATTCCTTGCGCAGCCAGTCTTCGGGGATCAACGCCTGAAGATGATCGTCGAGCTTCTCCAGGCCATTGAAGTAGGCGCCGAACGCCCGGTCGAACTTGTCGAAGTGTCGTTCGTCCTTCACCAGAATCGTCCGGGCGAGGAAATAGAACTCGTCCATGTCGGCGAAGATCACCCGCTGTTTCAGCGCGTTGATCAGGTCCAGCAGTTCGCGCACCGAGACCGGCACCTTGGCTGCGCGCATTTCATTGAACAGGTTGAGCAGCATGGCTGTCGCCCTTGAGATCGTAAAAAAGAAGGATCAGCGAGTGCCGCGACGGCTCATGAACGCCAGGCGCTCAAGCAATTGCACGTCCTGCTCGTTCTTCACCAAGGCGCCTGCCAGCGGCGGGATCGCTTTGGTCGGATCGCGCTCACGCAGCACCGCTTCGCCAATGTTGTCGGCCATCAGCAGTTTCAGCCAGTCCACCAGTTCGGAGGTCGATGGCTTCTTCTTCAGGCCCGGCACCTTGCGCACGTCGAAGAACACGTCCAGCGCTTCACTGACCAGATCCTTCTTGATGTTCGGGTAGTGCACGTCGACGATTTTTTGCAGGGTGATGCGGTCCGGGAAGGCGATGTAGTGGAAGAAGCAGCGGCGCAGGAAGGCGTCCGGCAGCTCTTTTTCGTTGTTGGAGGTAATGATGATGATCGGGCGCTTCCTGGCTTTGATCGTCTCGTCGATCTCGTAAACGTAGAACTCCATCCTGTCGAGTTCTTGCAACAGGTCGTTGGGGAACTCGATGTCGGCCTTGTCGATTTCGTCGATCAGCAGAATCACCCGTTCTTCGGACTCGAACGCTTCCCACAGCTTGCCTTTTTTCAGGTAGTTGCGAACGTCATGGACCTTGTCCACGCCCAGCTGCGAGTCACGCAGACGGCTGACCGCGTCGTACTCGTAGAGGCCTTGATGAGCCTTGGTGGTGGACTTGATGTGCCAGGTGATCAACCGCGCGCCGAAGGATTCGGCCAGTTGCTCGGCGAGCATGGTTTTACCGGTGCCGGGTTCGCCCTTGACCAGCAATGGTCGCTCCAGCGTGATGGCGGCGTTGACCGCAAGCTTCAGGTCATCGGTGGCGACGTATGCGCTGGTGCCTTCGAACTTCATCTGCAATTCCTCGAACGGTAACGCCGACCTGAGCAAGGCAGGGCGGGCGAAATAAAAGTCATGCCCGACTATAACGCGGCGCCCGGTCGACTGTGAACGCGGACGCCTCATTCAGTCTCTGAATGGGGCGTCACATCTTGACTCAGTCAGGGCTGGAGGCCAGTATTTATGTATCGCCATTTTGGCGATAGCTTGCTGCACATGTCTACTAAACATCGATTTCGCGATAAATACCGCATTCAGTTGCGGGAAAGGGACCATTTACCTCCACACGTTCACCTGACCGGTGGTGGGGTGGACGTGATGATCAGCCTGCTAACAGTGGAAGTAATAGCGGGCCACGCTCCCGCGCTGATCGTGAAGGAGGCATTGGAATGGGTAAAGGCGCATCGCGAGCAACTTTTGGAGGAGTGGAAGCTATGGCATCCATGAAACGGCCACGCCTGGCGGCCGTACAGGCATTGCCAAATAACAGACTGGCATTGACCTTTATCGATGGTCAGCAACTGACCCTGGATTTAAGTGGCGATCTGGACAAGTTCCCGGGGCTGCTGCCGCTGCAGGATGGGCAAGTGTTTTCCGGTGCAGAACTGGGTGATGACGGCTGGACCGTTGAATGGCCGCAGCTGGACATTCAGATCGGTGCCGATACGTTGTACCTGGATGCTCTGGCGCAGAATGCTGCCGACGAAAACACCCGGATCTTCATCGGCTGGCGAGCCCGTACCGGGTTGCCACTTAGCCAGGCCGCCGAAGCGCTGGGGGTCAGTACGCGTAGCATCAGCCGCTACAGTAACGGCCGCGAGCCGGTGCCTCGTTCGCTGGCGCTGGCCTGTCTGGGTTGGGACTCGTTACAGGAGCGGGGATCATCCACCTTGCAAGCAGCTGAAGAAACCGGTCGCTATCAAGTAACTCGCAAAAATTAGCCAGGTGACGGTCTGGATTGTTCATAGTTGGCGTTGAAGGCCTGGATGAAACCATTGCGCAGGATCTGCAAAAACGCCTGGAACGCACTGATATCTCGCTGGTGAACGCTACCCCTGAGCTCGACGCGGGTGGCGAACTGGTTTTTTCTCTGGTTCTTGAGCACGTTTTCAGTGGTGCCGACCAAGGCTTCCCACACGGAACGGAAGATGCCTTTCTTCTCGTTTTCGATATCCTGCTGCCAATTGAATACATCGACGTCCCTTAGCAGCGGTTTGATATAGCCGGTGAGCTGGCCTTTAGTGGCCTTCGCCTCGATCACGACGTCACCGTGGCCGGCATTGAAGTCGAACTTGCCGTAGGCCGAGGCGAAGTCATTCATCCGATTGAGCTCGATGTCTTTGGCCCGCAGGCGGAACTCGAAGTCCTCGAAGTTGCCCAGCGGATCGAAGGTGGCCGTGGTTTCCAGCGGTGCATGCCCAAGCAGCAGTGCTTTCCCCTCGAAACGGGCGTCACGTTTGCCTTTGAGATCGACCACATTGGTCAGGTTGTACAGGCTGGCGTTGACTTGGCTGGCGTCCATGTTGACCGGCGGTTTCGAATTGAAATTGCGGAAAGTAATTCGCCCGTCGTTGATCCGTACTTCGTTCAGCGTAATGGGCAACAGCTTGTTCAATTGCGCCCGCCAGTCGGTGCCTTCACCGGTTTGCGAGGCCCGCTTGTTGGCACCGCCGTCGACGAAGTTCAGCTCTGGCTTGACGAACAGGACTTTGGCCACCACCGCGTGGTCGTGCCAGAGCGAATGCCAACTGACTGAAAGGTCGATCAACGGTGCATTGACGAAGGGCACCGGCACTTTGCCGTCGACCTTGACGATCTTCAGTCCGTTGATCTGGTAGGCACCGCGCCACAGCGCCAGATCGACGTCGATGACCTGGCCGCGGTAGTCGCCCATGTTCGCCAGTCGGTCGTTCAAGTAGTCGCGAACCAGGTAGGGCAGGGCGATGTGCAGCGCGACCAATAGCAGAACAACCCCTGCCAGGCCCCATAGTGGCCAGCTCAATCGACGGTTCATGGCGTTTAGTCTCAAGCCTTGTAAAACCATTGACTGCGCTGCACGACAGTCGTTCGGCCGACTGGACGCCCATGAGCCCGAGGCATACCCTTGAGGGCTTCGTTAATGCTGTATTAAGGACCCAGTCATGAGTCGCATTTTTGCTGACAACGCCCACTCCATTGGCAATACACCGCTGGTGCAGATCAACCGGATCGCCCCCCGTGGCGTGACTATTCTGGCCAAGATCGAGGGGCGCAACCCTGGGTATTCGGTCAAGTGCCGGATCGGCGCGAACATGATCTGGGACGCCGAAAGCTCCGGCAAACTCAAGCCTGGCATGACCATCATCGAGCCAACCTCGGGCAATACCGGCATCGGCCTGGCGTTCGTCGCGGCGGCCCGAGGCTACAAGTTGGTCCTGACCATGCCGGCCTCCATGAGCATCGAGCGGCGCAAAGTCCTCAAGGCACTGGGCGCCGAGTTGGTGCTGACCGAGCCGGCCAAAGGCATGAAGGGTGCAATCGAGAAAGCGGCGCAAATTGCCGCCAGCGATCCGGCTCAGTACTTCATGCCGCAGCAGTTCGATAACCCGGCCAACCCGGCGATTCACGAAAAAACCACCGGCCCGGAAATCTGGAATGACACCGACGGTGCGGTGGACGTGCTGGTGGCGGGTGTGGGCACGGGTGGGACCATTACCGGGGTGTCGCGTTACATCAAAAACACCAAGGGCAAGCCGATTCTGTCGATCGCGGTAGAGCCGATTGTCTCGCCGGTGATCACCCAGGCGTTGGCCGGGGAAGAGATCAAGCCGAGCCCGCACAAGATCCAGGGCATCGGCGCCGGGTTTGTGCCGAAAAATCTCGATCTGTCGATGGTCGACCGGGTCGAATTGGTCAGCGATGAAGAGTCCAAGGCCATGGCGCTGCGATTGATGCAGGAGGAGGGGATTCTGAGTGGCATTTCCTGTGGCGCAGCCATGGCAGTCGCCGTGCGTCTGGCTGAAACTCCGGAAATGCAGGGCAAAACTGTTGTGGTGATTCTGCCGGACTCGGGTGAGCGTTACCTGTCGAGCATGTTGTTCAGTGATTTGTTTACCGAGCAGGAGAATCAGCAATAAGGCGTCAGGTAGTTAGATTTGTAGTGCCTGTTACGGCGTCTTCGCGGGCAAGCCCGCTCCCACAAGGGGCTGCATATGATCTGTGGGAGCGGGCTTGCCCGCGAATGGCGCTCCGCTGGATTGGCTGATTCACATCAGCCCCTGTTCAGCTGCCTTATGTTAATAAGTGATTTATTGCGTATAGCCATTGAATGTTAAGTCAGACGGGTTTTTCCCAAGGCCGGTAGTGTTGATCATTGCCGGCTGCCATGTCGGGTAAATGACATCGCGCAGAGTTGCCTGTTATCAAGGAGATGTTGCATGAGCTTATCCTTAGCCGCCAAGGCTTCGGTATTGCTACTGTTTATGGGCAGCACGCTCTATGTGCATTTACGCGGTAAGGCGCGTTTGCCGGTGTTGCGGCAGTTCGTCAACCATTCGGCACTGTTCGCGCCCTACAACGCCTTGATGTACCTGTTCTCCGGTGTGCCGTCCAAACCGTACCTGGATCGCAGCAAGTTCCCGGAACTGGATGTACTCAAGGACAACTGGGAAGTCATTCGCGACGAAGCCATGCACCTGTTCGACGAGGGCTATATTCGCGCCGCCGAGAAAAACAACGACGCCGGCTTTGGCTCGTTCTTCAAGAAAGGCTGGAAGCGCTTCTACCTCAAGTGGTACGACAAACCACTACCGTCAGCCGCGGCCCTTTGCCCGAAAACCGTGGCACTTCTCGGCACTATCCCCAACGTAAAGGGCGCGATGTTCGCCTTGCTGCCGGGTGGCAGCCACCTCAACCCGCACCGCGATCCATTCGCCGGCTCCCTGCGTTATCACCTGGGGTTGTCGACACCCAATTCCGACGATTGCCGGATTTTCGTCGACGGTCAGGTCTACGCCTGGCGCGATGGCGAAGACGTTATGTTCGACGAAACCTACGTGCACTGGGTCAAGAACGAGACGGACAAGACTCGCGTGATTCTGTTCTGTGACATCGAGCGCCCGCTGAGCAACCGCCTCATGACCGGCATCAATCGCTGGATCAGTGGCCTGCTGGGCCGCGCCACCGCGCCACAGAACCATGACGACGAACGCGTCGGCGGGATCAACCAGGCCTACGCCTGGAGCAAGAACTTCAGCGACCGCTTCAGTGGCGTGGTCAAGCAATGGAAACGCCGCAATCCCAAGCTCTATCGAATCCTGCGGCCAGTGTTGGCGGTTGTCGTGCTGACGTTACTGGGGTGTTGGCTGTTTGGTTGATACCGGTTTCTGAACGAAAAAGCCGCTCCTTGTGAGCGGTTTTTTTTTGCGGATCAATATTACTGGCGCCCTGCGAGAACACCGATAGGCTCTTCGGCTTTAGTACCAGCCAGTGCAGCCTTGAAAAGACGTAGCTGACTCGCGGAAAGCTCCATGGCGGGAGGTTTCTTGCTTGCCTTGGACGACTTTTTCTCTGTGGGATTGCCTTCAATGAGAGCTTTCATTGAACCTCCAGCGTTGATCATTAATTGAACAATTGCCCCGATACTAGTCGCTCTCCACGACCATCACAAGGCGGCGTTCGGCGTCGAATTCGAAACCGAGTTCTTGATAGAGCGGAATTGCTCCTGTTACGGGCTCTTGAATTTCTATTTGTTTGCTGCCGATGATCCGGGCGTAATGGCTGACAGCGATCAATGCGAGTGTGGCAACGCGACGTTTCAAAGGATGGTTTTTGTCTGGCTTTCCCTCCAGGCGCACGATCCTTACCCGGAGCCGACTCTGGTTGGGATTGGCAAAACATAGTCCGCACAATTCGCGGTCAAACCAAATCGCGACATCGAAGGACATAGGTTCCCTTGCTTTCCAGCTCAAGACCTCATCCCATGAAAAGTATGAATCATCACCCCAGTAGCCATAAGCGGTCAGAGCTTCAGTGCTGATCGCCTCGAATCGAACTTTCGTAAAATCATTCTCCGTAGTGCCAATATGTTCCAGTTCCTTGTACAGCTTGGCTGTAGTGAGTCTGGCGAGATGTCGAGCCTTTGATCTGTACAACTGATACCGAAGATAGGTCCGTTCCCTTGGCATTTGATCTCTTGCATTCCATGTCCCTGTTAGCGGGTACTTCTATTTCTTTTAAGGGTAGGCAAGGCTTCTTTGGCTGTCGTTACTGGCTTTTTGGTTAAGCCGTTGCAATATGTATCGAGCGCTGGTTATAGTCGGCGCTCGGTGCGTTACTTAACCCACCTGATTTCTCTCCTCAAAAAAGATCAGCCCATGCCAGCTTCCCTCATCAACGTGGTAGTCGATTCAGCGGTCAACGCTGGCGTCGTGCCGTGCGGGGATCAGCAGCCTGCGCAGATCAGTCATTACCCCCCACCTGTCAGTAGCACGCCGGTGTGCGCAGTCGTATCACCGCCAGGCGTTGGCTTTTCGGGCTGATCAGCTTCGTTTGCTGTTCCCTGTGCCCGCCTGAAAAAACCTGATGAATTTCAGCCTTTGCTGAATTGGCTTTTTTGCCTGATTACAGGTGGTATCCATGTTTGTCATTTCGAAACAATCCGTGGCCGCGGCGGCCTCGACGAGCCTGTTCGTCCTGCTCTGGAGCAGCGGGGCGATCTTCTCTAAGTGGGGGCTGGCTCACGCCTCACCTTTTGCCTTCCTGCTGATCCGCTTCGCCATTGCGCTGTTCGGGCTGGCGCTGTTGATGCCGTTGCTCAAGCTCAAACTGCCCCGTGGCGGCAAACCCATGCTTTATGCGGCGGCCACCGGCGTGGTGTTGCTGGGGGCTTATCAGATTTTCTATCTGCTGGCCCTCGATTTGAAGGTCACTCCCGGGGTGATGGCCACCATCATGGGCGTACAACCGATCCTCACGGTGATGCTGATCGAGCGTCGGCGTTCCTGGAGCCGGATTTTCGGTCTGGTGCTTGGGTTGGCAGGGCTGATCATGGTGGTTTACCAAGGCATTGGCCTGGCCGGAATGTCCCTGGCCGGGATGCTCTTCGGTTTGCTCGCACTGGCGAGCATGACCTTTGGCTCGATCATGCAGAAGCGCATCACCGATACCCCGTTGGGCACGCTGCCGGTGCAATACCTGGCAGGACTGTTGCTGTGCGGGGTGTTTGTGCCGTTCCAGCCGTTTCACTTTGAACACAGCGCGGGTTTTATCGTGCCGGTGTTGTGGATGGGGTTGGTGGTCTCGGTGCTGGCGACCTTGCTGCTGTATCGGCTGATCGCCCAAGGCAATCTGGTGAATGTCACCAGTCTATTTTACCTGGTGCCGGCGGTGACGGCGGTGATGGACTACCTGTTTTTCGGCAACAAACTGGCGACGCTGAGCATGCTTGGCATGCTGCTGATCATTGTCGGACTGGTGTTTGTGTTCCGTAAAACGCGCTGATTCGAGGTGGCTGTCGGAGCCTTCGACGTTGTCGAAGGCTCCTGCCGATCAATCGGATTAACGATGGGTAGCAATCCAGATCAACAACCCAGCCTGGAACACCGAAAATGCCACCAGACAGGTGATGGTGAAGCGCAAGCCGGTGTCTTCGCGCTTGAATTTGGTGACCTTTTCTTCCTGCTGGCGCAGTTTGACTTCCTGTTCCGCCAGGTTTTGCTCGGCTTGCTGGAGCATCTGCGCGGCTTCGAGGATTTCCACGAACTGCAGCTTTTCAGTGTTCCAGCCTGCCTTCAATTCACCGACTTGTAGGTCTTTCACGCTGCCTTTCAAGTGTTGGGCATCGGCGTAAACCACATTCAGGCCATGGGCGCGCAGAAAGTGATCGCGGCGCAGGCGCGTGTCCTCGTTGAGGGCATCCTTGTTCGCCAGATCGAAGCCGTCGACGCGGTAGTGCGACCACTTTTTCTGCGCCCAGGTGATTCCCTGCGCCAACAGAAAACGGCCAATCCCACGGTTCCATGGCTCGATCTGCACGCCGCTTTCAGGGCCGAAATGCACCCGATGGGTGGCGTGGTCGACCCACACGTCCAGATGGTTTTGCTCTTTGCGCACCCGCTGGTTCGGCAGCTGGATACTCATGCGCAGCAGGCTGCGATCCTTGTTATTGCGCTCGGCATAGCCGAACTCGACAAAGCGCAAGGGCCGTCCGCCCGTGGCCCGATCGGTTTGCAGCGGCGCCAGACGGAGCATCTTGTGGTGCTCGGCATGGACGTCCGCCCACGGCAGCTCGACCGCTTCGGGGGCGGTTTCATCGGCTGCGGTTTCAGGTGAATTCTGGGTATCGGTCATAACGGCGAGATCCTGTCCAAGCTCTGCTTGCCGAGCGCAAGTGAGCTGTCGGCAAAGCTTTATCGGCCGTTTTTTTCAGGACTGGAGGGTAAAAGCCGCTTAACTGGCACGAAGTCCTTCAATAAAGCTCAAGATGTGCGCGCCCAGCTCGGCGGCCAGCGGCAGTTGCGGGTCTTTATAAGAGGCCATTTGCCGCTTGATATCGTTGGGCACGATACGCATGACGTGGTTCATGCCTTCGATCAGCGCCAGCTCGGCATCCGGTTTGGCCGCCTTGAGCATTTGCGCATCGCCGACGCCGACCTGAATGTCGTTGCTGCCCTGGATGATCAAAGCCGGCATCTTCAGTCTGGCGAAGGCCGCTGCCGGGTCCTGGCGAAACAGTGTGATCAGGTACGGCTGCACGCTGGGGCGGAAAATCACTTGCAGCTGCGGCGGCACATCGTCGTCGACGTGGCCGGCCTTGAGACTGTCGAGCAGCTGATTGCTGCGCAGCACCAGCGGCGGTGGCAGGCGATAGCTCAACTGCTGACGCAACACCTGGTCGATCGGTCGGGCGCTGCCGGAAACGGAAATCACCGCTGCGGCATCCACGGCCGGAGCGGCGAGGCTGGCGATCAGCGCGCCTTCGCTGTGTCCGAGCAGGATCAAGTTGCCGAAGCGTGGATCGGCCTTGAGCTTCTGGCCCCAGGCCACGGCGTCGGCCACGTAGGCGTCGAGGGTCAGATTGCGTTCATCGGGGGTTGCCGCGAGGCTGGCGGCCACGCCACGTTTGTCGTAGCGCACGCTGGCGACGTTGTGTTTGGCCAGCACCCAGGCCAGGCGCTTGAGGCTGTCATTGCGCCCGCCGTCGGGGTTGTTGCCATCGCGATCAGTGGGGCCGGAGCCGGAGATGATCAATACCACCGGCACCGGCGTGGCGGATTTGGGCAACAACAACGAGCCGTATAACTCGCCGGTGCCGGTGTCCAGGCTGATCGGGCGTTGCAGGACGGTGGCCTGGACGAGGCCGGTAAACAGGGAAAGGCTCAAGGCAAGAACTCGCAGCATCATCGCGCCATCATGAACAAGGTGCCGGTTTGACTCACAGGCACCGATAAGGTTCGAGGATGAACTAGTTGGGTAGCCTGCGTATACTGACGCGCTTCAAGTTATTTAAGCTGAATTCGCGGAGCGCCCTGCATGTCCGGCAATACCTACGGCAAGCTGTTCACTGTCACCACCGCTGGCGAAAGCCATGGTCCGGCGTTGGTCGCCATTGTCGACGGCTGCCCGCCGGGCCTTGAGCTGTCGCTGGACGACCTGCAGCGCGATCTGGACCGGCGCAAGCCCGGCACCAGCCGCCATACCACCCAGCGCCAGGAAGCCGACGAAGTCGAAATCCTCTCCGGGGTTTTCGAAGGCCGCACCACCGGGTGCCCGATCGGTCTGCTGATCCGCAACACCGACCAGAAGTCCAAGGACTACTCGGCGATCAAGGATCTGTTCCGTCCGGCCCACGCCGATTACACCTACCACCACAAATACGGCGAACGCGATTATCGCGGCGGTGGTCGCAGCTCGGCCCGGGAAACCGCCATGCGCGTGGCAGCCGGCGCGATTGCGAAGAAGTTCCTGGCGAGCCAGGGCATCGTAATCCGTGGCTACATGAGCCAGTTGGGCCCGATCGAAATCCCGTTCAAGACCTGGGATTCGGTGGAAGAGAACGCATTCTTCAGCCCCGACCCGGACAAGGTGCCAGAACTGGAAGCCTACATGGACCAGCTGCGTCGTGATCAGGACTCGGTCGGTGCGAAAATCACCGTGGTCGCCGAAGGCGTGATGCCGGGTCTGGGCGAACCGATTTTCGATCGTCTCGACGCCGAACTGGCCCATGCGCTGATGAGCATCAACGCGGTCAAGGGTGTGGAAATCGGCGCCGGTTTCGCCAGCGTCGCCCAGCGTGGCACCGAGCACCGTGACGAAATGACCCCCGAAGGCTTCCTCAGCAACAACGCCGGCGGCATTCTCGGTGGCATATCTTCGGGTCAGCCGATCGTTGCGCATCTGGCCCTCAAGCCAACCTCGAGCATCACTACGCCGGGCCGCTCCATCGATGTTCAGGGCAACCCGGTAGACGTTGTCACCAAAGGTCGCCACGACCCGTGCGTCGGCATCCGCGCCACGCCGATTGCCGAAGCGATGATGGCCATCGTGCTGATGGACCACCTGCTGCGCCATCGCGGGCAGAATGCGGACGTGCGCGTGAGCACACCGGTGCTGGGCCAGCTGTAATGGCAAACCTCAAAGCCACCACGGTCTGACGGCCGTGGCGGCGCTTCCATACTGGCGGTTATCCAGTTTCTATCTGTTCTATTTCGCCTTGCTCGGCTCGACGGCGCCGTTTCTGGCGCTGTATTTCGATCATCTGGGCTTTTCCAGCGCGCGCATTGGCGAACTGGTGGCGATCCCGATGCTGATGCGTTGCGTGGCGCCGAATATCTGGGGCTGGCTCGGTGACTACACGGGACGGCGACTGGCGATCGTGCGTTTTGGCGCGGTCTGCACGCTGCTGACCTTCTCACTGATCTTCGTCAGCCAGAGCTACGCCTGGCTGGCGATGGTCATGGCCCTGCACGCGTTCTTCTGGCACGCGGTGTTGCCGCAATTCGAAGTCATCACCCTGGCGCACCTGAACGGCCAGACCTCGCGCTACAGCCAGATCCGCTTATGGGGTTCCATCGGTTTCATCATCACCGTGGTCGCTCTCGGGCGTCTGTTCGAATGGCTGAGCCTGGACATCTATCCGGTGACACTGGTGGTGATTATGGCCGGGATTGTCGTCAGCAGCGCCTGGGTGCCGAATGCCCAGCCAGTCCAGGGCAGTCGTCTGGCAGGCGAGGGCTTTCTCAAGCAATTGCGCAGCCCCGGCGTGTTGGCGTTTTATGCCTGCGTGGGGCTGATGCAGATGAGTCACGGGCCGTATTACACCTTCCTGACTTTGCACCTTGAGCGACTGGGCTACACCCGTGGCTTGATTGGTATGCTCTGGGCCTTGGGCGTGGTCGCTGAAGTATTGATGTTCCTGGCCATGAGCAAGATTCTGGCGCGCTTCTCGGTGCGTCGGGTGTTGCTGGCGAGTTTCCTGCTGGCCGCGTTGCGCTGGCTGTTGCTGGGCTCCTTTGCCGAGTTTCTGTGGGTGCTGCTGTTCGCGCAGGTTTTGCACGCAGCCACCTTTGGCAGCTTTCACGCCGCTGCCATCCATTTCGTGCAACGTAGCTTCGGCGCTCGTCAGCAAGGTCAGGGGCAGGCGTTGTACGCCACACTGGCCGGAATTGGCGGTGCGCTGGGCGCGTTGTACTCCGGTTACAGCTGGAATGCCCTTGGGGCGACATTGACCTTTAGTATTGCCAGCCTCGCAGCACTGGCTGCAGCCGTTATCATTGCCACTCGTATGCAAGAGGACAGGCCATGAGCCTTACCCGTGAACAGCTAGCCCTGGAAATCATCGAAGCCGGGCGTTTTCTCTATGGTCGCGGCTGGTCGCCGGCCACCAGCAGCAATTACTCGACCCGTCTGTCGCCCAGCGAAGCCTTGCTCACCGTTTCCGGCAAGCACAAGGGCCAGTTGGGCATCGACGACGTGTTGGCCACCGATCTGTCCGGCAACAGTCTGGAGCCGGGCAAGAAGCCCTCGGCCGAGACCCTGTTGCACACCCAGCTCTACAGCTGGCGCCCGGAGATCGGCGCGGTGTTGCACACCCACTCGGTGAACGCCACCGTACTGTCGCGCCTGACCGCTGAAGACTTTATCGAATTCGAAGACTACGAACTGCAAAAGGCCTTCAGTGGCATCTCCACCCACGAGTCCAGAGTGCGGGTGCCGATCTTCGATAACGATCAGGATATTGCCCGCCTGGCCGCCAAGGTGCAGCCTTGGCTTGAGGCTCATCCCGATTGCGTGGGTTACCTGATCCGCGGTCATGGTCTCTACACCTGGGGCGCGCGGATGAGCGATGCGCTGCGGCAGATCGAAGCCTTTGAATTTTTGTTCGAGTGCGAGTTGAAGACTCGCTCGGTGCTTAACCGTTAACGCTTACTTCTTCTGAAGTAGCCCACCGTCTGATGAAACGCACCACCTGACCGGTCTGTAAAACCTGCAGGCGATGCTGATACCGAGGAGTTGCCAGCATGAGCAGCCTGTCCGTTTACCACGAGTCTAGCCCGGAACTGCCGAACAAGGTTCTGACCCATTTCGACGACATTGCCTCGACCCTGGCCGAAAAAGGCGTGCGCTTCGATCGCTGGCAAGCCGCGACGAAGATTCAGCCCGGGGCCAGCCAGGAAGAAGTGATCGCTGCCTATAAGGTGCAGATCGACCAGTTGATGACCGAGCGCGGTTACATCACCGTCGATGTGGTCAGCCTCAACAGCGATCATCCGCAAAAAGCCGAACTGCGTGCCAAGTTCCTCGATGAGCACCAGCATGGCGAAGACGAAGTCCGGTTTTTCGTCGCCGGACGTGGCCTGTTTACCCTGCACATTGATGATTACGTGTACGCCGTGCTTTGCGAGAAGAACGACCTGATCTCGGTACCCGCGGGGACGCGGCACTGGTTCGACATGGGCGAGAACCCGTACTTTGTGGCGATCCGCCTGTTCAACAATCCCGAGGGCTGGGTGGCCAAATTCACCGGCGAAGATATCGCTCGCCGTTTTCCTGGCCTGGAGGACTGAGCGGATGTCGATCAAAGCCATTCTCACCGACATCGAAGGCACCACCAGCGCGGTGAGTTTCGTGTTTGAGGTGCTGTTTCCCTATGCCGCCAAGCATCTTCCCGAGTTCGTGCGCCAGAACGCCGAACGAGCGGATGTGGCCGAGCAACTGCAAGCTGTCCGTCAGGACAGTGGCGAGCCGGCAGCGGAGGTCGAGCGGGTGATCGAGATCCTCTTGAGCTGGATCGCCGAAGACCGCAAGGCAACGCCGCTCAAGGCCTTGCAAGGAATGGTCTGGGAGCAGGGGTATCAAGCCGGGCAGCTCAAAGGGCACGTTTACCCGGATGCCGTCGAAGCGCTTGAACGCTGGCATCAGCAAGGTTATCAACTCTTTGTTTACTCCTCCGGCTCGATCCAGGCTCAACGGCTGATTTTCGGCTGCTCCGAGGCGGGTGATTTGTCGCCGTTGTTCAGTGGTTATTTCGACACCACGTCGGGACCCAAGCGCGAAGCGCAGTCCTATCAGCGGATTACCGAGGAAATTGGCTATCAACCCGAGCAGATTCTGTTCTTGTCCGATATCGTTCAGGAACTGGATGCCGCCCAAGAAGCCGGCATGGCCACTTGCGGGCTGGTGCGCGATGGTGGCGAATTGGCCGGGCATCCAAACGTGAGCAGCTTTGCGCAGATAGACCCTGCAACTTTTTAAGTGGCAGCGGCTGACTACGACTACGCGGTGTCAGTAGTCAGCCGAATGTGCAGGTCGGTTTTTAAATACCGCTCAAGAGTTCTATAGATTGTGTAAGAAACTGCTTGTTGATCTGTAGGCCATCGCTGTTTGTGGTCTTTCTTCCTTGTTAAATCTCATGCGTATGTAACCCTTTGGTTTTTTCGTGCATCTGTAAAACATAATGTTTATACGGACGGTTGTGCGATCTATCGAGGTGTGAGGAGATTCATCAATGAGCAGTCGACAGCGTCCGGTGGGCAAGCCCTTGAGCGACAAGGAACTTGAAGTCCTGCGGTGGGCCAAGGCCGGGAAAACGGTTTGGGAAATCAGTGTGATTCGGGCCATTTCCCAAGCCACGGTCAAATTCCACTTGAGCAATATCTACTGCAAGCTGGAAGTGACCAATAGAGCCCAGGCTGTCGGTGAGGCCGTTAATCGCGGTTTGTTGAGTTGACCCCCCTGAACGACGTCAGGCCGTGAAGCCTGAAGGCTTGCACGACCTGAGCGGGTAAAGCGGGTGTCGATTCAGACCGAGTGATAGGTCGGCAGCGCGAAGCGGTGTTGGCTTTGCAGCATCGAAATCTGTGGCAGTTCGCTGGCCTGCTCTGCCAGGTCGCGGCGAATCGCGCTGATCACCCAGCAAAGCTGGTCACCAGCATGCAACTGCGCATAGGAGATCGATCGTTTGAGCTGTTTACCTTCGCTGTTGCGCAACGTCAGCAAAATACCGCCGTCAGGTCTGTCCTGAATGGAGACTTCGAAGTTGGGGAACAAGGAAGCGAATTTTTCTTGTATCAGGCTCATGACTATCAGCTCCGTTAGCTTTTGAATGGCAAGCGTAAAGTGATAGCTGCAGTGATTGTGCCAGTATTGAACTTTGATAAAACTGTATATAAATCAATTATTTATGATTCTGTCGTAATTTCGGTTTCGTGCATTTTGCATGAATGGCCATCGTGCATCCTGCATTTTGCGTGGTTTTCAGGGAGGGGCGCTGACCCTGCCAATGGATACAAAACTTTTCAAATCCTCCATGTACAGCCCAAGAATGACTGACGTATTTTCCAGCCTGGAATAACCAACTTGTTAAGCGATTTAGTTGAACGCCAACAGGATTTTTTTGGTGTTTAACGGAACGTTTTGCGTCACGGCCGGATGGGTTTGTGTTCGCCCGATAATAAAAAACCAGGACTCACTTATGAGCAGCCACCCAAGCGACATGATTACCTGGGGCATGATGATCCGTAAGTTGCCGGCCATTGCCAAAGCCATCCCGCGGGTGATCAAGGGACTCAGGGTCGTCAACAGCAACAAGCCGAATCAACCCTGCGGTCTGGGCGCAAGTTTCGAGCAAGCCACGTTGCGCAACCCCCAAGGCCCGGCGCTGCTCTATGGCAGCGTCGCGTTCAGTTATGCACAGGTCAACCAGTGGGCCAACCGTATTGCCCACCACCTGATTGCCCAAGGTATCGGCAAGGGCGACGTGGTCGGGATCTTCATCGAGAACCGTCCCGAACTGCTGGTGACGGTGCTGGCGGTGGCCAAGGTGGGCGGCATCTGCGCCATGCTCAATACCTCGCAAACCCAGCATGTGCTGGTCCACAGCCTGAGCCTGGTCAAACCGGTCGCGATCGTGGTCGGGGCAGAGTTGGCCGGTGTTTTTTCCGCGGTTCGCGAGCAAGTCGTCATCGATGAGACCAAAATCTGGTGCGTTGCCGATCGGGACACCTCTTGCGACCCTGGCGAAGCGCCCGCTGGATTTATCAACCTGATGAGTGCCAGTGCCGATTGCGCCACAGACAATCCGGCCAGCAGTCAGCAGATCTATTTCGATGATCCTTGCTTCTATATCTACACCTCGGGCACCACCGGCTTGCCCAAGGCCGGGGTTTTCAAGCACGGTCGCTGGATGAGGACCTCCACCAGTTTCGGTCTGATCGCCCTGGATATGGGCCCCAGGGATGTCGTCTACTGCACCTTGCCGCTGTACCACGCCACCGGGTTGTGCGTGTGTTGGGGCTCTGCCATCAGCGGGGCGTCGGGATTTGCCATCCGGCGTAAATTCAGCGCCAGTCAGTTCTGGAACGATGCGCGCAAATTCAACGCCACCACCATCGGCTATGTCGGCGAATTGTGCCGTTATCTGATCGACCAGCCACCCAGCGCCGACGACAGCCACAATGGCGTGGTGAAGATGATTGGCAACGGTTTGCGTCCGGGCGTGTGGACTGAGTTCAAGCGGCGCTTTGCGGTCAATCATGTGTGCGAGCTGTACGCCGCCAGCGATGGCAATATCGGCTTCACCAATATTCTCAACTTCGACAACACGATTGGCTTTTCCCTGATGTCCTGGGAGCTGGTGGAATATTCCCACGCCAACTGTGCGCCGATTCGCAACGCGGCCGGTTTCATGCAGAAAGTCGCCAAGGGCGGGCAGGGGCTGCTGCTGGCGAAAATCGACGACAAGGCACCGCTCGATGGTTACACCGACCCGCAGAAGACTCAAAAAGTCGTTCTTCGTGATGTGTTCGAGAAGGGCGACAGCTACTTCAATACCGGCGATCTGCTGAGGAATATCGGTTTTGGTCATGCACAGTTCGTTGACCGCCTGGGCGATACCTACCGCTGGAAAGGCGAAAACGTCTCGACGACCGAGGTCGAGAACATCCTCCTGCAGCATCCGCATATCGCCGAGGCGGTGGCCTATGGTGTCGAGATCAGTAACACCAACGGGCGTGCCGGGATGGCCGCGATTACCCCGGCCGAATCACTGGCCACTCTGGATTTCAGCGAGTTGCTGCAATTCGCCAAACAGCAAATGCCGGCCTACGCGGTGCCGTTGTTCCTGCGGGTGAAAGTGAAGATGGAGACCACCGGCACCTTCAAGTATCAGAAGGTCCGGCTCAAGGACGAGGCCTTCGACCCGGGTAAAACCGGCGATGATCCGATCTACGCCTGGCTGCCAGGATCGGATACTTATGTGCAAGTAACCGAGCAGGTGCTAGCGGATATACAGGGTGGCAAATTCCGCTATTGATTCTGGCTATTGCCTGCCTTGAGAAAAAAGCAGTGACAGGCTCGAGGGCGCTCGGGAAACTAGTGGCTTTACGATGTGAATGTGGAGTCCCGAATGTCAGACAACAGCCGCCAGATGAACGAAGAAGAAGCTTCGGAGTTTGCCGAGCAGGTGTTCAACAAAGCGCGTGAAGGCGACGCGGCCATGCTCGCCGCATTGCTGAGCAAAGGCCTGCCGGTCAATCTGCGCAATCACAAGGGCGATACTTTGTTGATGCTGGCCAGCTATCACGGGCATGTCGATGCCGTGCGGGTACTGCTCGAGCACAAGGCTGACCCGCAGATTCGCAACAACAACGGCCAAAGCCCGATTGCCGGGGCTGCGTTCAAAGGTGATCTTCCAGTGGTCAAAGCCTTGGTCGAAGGCGGTGCCGAGGTTGAAGGTTCGTCCTTTGACGGTCGCACCGCGTTGATGATGGCGGCGATGTTCAATCGCACTGAAATCGTCGACTACCTGATCAGCAAAGGCGCTGATCCCAAGGCCAAGGATGCCAACGGCGTGTCCGCGCTGGACGCCGCAAAAACCATGGGCGCAGCAGACACCACGGCGCAGTTGGAAAAGCTGCTGGCTTGAGATTTTCAGACTAGCGCGCAACCCTGTGGGAGCGGGCTTGCCCGCGAAGAACGATGACGCGCAATGCCTGAAAAACCGCGGTGTTCGCTTCGCGGGCAAGCCCGCTCCCACAGTATTCGTCGCTCAAATCTTATCGGCATCAGGGCAATCCCCTTGCCACAATTACCCACAAATGCGCGAAGCGCCCGCAATGCGCTATCCTTCGCGCCCTCAAATTTCCCTCGCATCAGGATCCGCCCATGAAAACCGCCCTCGTTGAACTCATCAGCAAAATCAGCTCCGGGTGCATGGGCGACGATGAAGTGGCGCGGATCGCCGACGAAGCTGCGCAGGCCTACGCCGACGCAGACTCTTTCCTGGCGGCCAATCCGGACATCAACTACGACGACACCTTTCCCATCCCGCTGGGTGAGTGGATCGTGGTCGGCAGTCTGCCGGAAACCGTGTTGTTCCAGGCTGATACCTACATGGACCTGTTCGCCCAGATCGTCGCTTCGTTCGGCCCGGGTGTGGCGTTCAATATCAAGCCCAAACAGCTGGCCAAAATCGAGGCGTTGACGGCGCTCAACCGTATCCAGATCCAGCTGAGCAGCATGAATCCGGAAAACGGTGGATATGTTCTGATGAATTTCAGCCAACTGCTCGACGACGAGATCCAGGCGGTGCTGGTGTATGGCAACGACGTGCCACGGGTCCTGGAGTTGTGCGCCGAAGTTGGCATCAACGCAGCGCCGTCCCTGGAAGCGTTGCGGGTGGCGATTCACGTCTGAGCGTAATAAAACGGAATCCTTATCAAGCCCGACTATCCTAAGGGTGCATGCCATCACCTGGGAGCGACACCATGGGTTCCACCTTCAATAGTCTGGTCGGGCTGATCATCCTTGCCCTGGATATCTGGGCGATCCTCAACATTCTTAAAAGCGGCACCGAAACCGGGATGAAAATCATCTGGGTGCTGGTGATTATCTTGCTGCCGGTACTGGGCCTGATCATTTGGGCCATCGCCGGGCCGCGGGGCAATCTGCGGATGTAAGGGTGACGCATCAAATCAACCATGATCCTCAAGCAGCAGCCCCTGTTCATCGCCGGCCAGCAGTAGCGGCCCGAGGGGCTGGGGTGATAGTGGTAAAGCATCTGGTCGGCTCTGGAGAGCTTCAAACACAAAGATAGAGCCAGAAGGTTCGACCTGTCATGTTCGGCGACGTAGAATGCGCGCCTTTCCTTGGCCAATTGAAAACACATTGTATTGTCGATTGCCCATCATGGGCGGGTAACCGTCCGTCGCCACCAGCATTCACCGGGGGACTTACCCATGAGCACCACCACTGACAACGAATACCTGGAAACCCTTTACGAAGGTTATGGCCAGCGTTTTCGCATGGATAAACTGCTGCACGAAGTGCGCACCGAGCACCAGCACCTGGTGATCTTCGAGAACCCGCGCATGGGCCGCGTAATGGCGCTGGACGGCGTGATCCAGACCACCGAAGCCGACGAGTTCATCTACCACGAGATGCTCACCCACGTGCCGATCCTCGCCCACGGCACCGCCAAGCGCGTGCTGATCATCGGCGGCGGTGACGGCGGCATGCTGCGTGAAGTGGCCAAGCACCGCAGCATCGAACACATCACCATGGTTGAGATCGACGGCACGGTGGTCGAGATGTGCAGGGAATTCCTGCCGAACCACTCCAAGGGGGCGTTCGATGATCCGCGGCTGAACCTGGTGATCGACGACGGCATGCGTTTCGTCGCGACCACCGAAGAGAAGTTCGACGTGATCATTTCCGACTCCACCGATCCGATCGGTCCGGGCGAAGTGCTGTTCTCGGAAAACTTCTATCAGGCGTGCCGTCGTTGCCTGAACGAGGGCGGCATTCTGGTGACCCAGAATGGCACGCCGTTCATGCAGCTAAGCGAAGTGCAAACCACAGCAGGTCGCATGCGTAGCCTGTTCCCGGACTGGCATTTCTATCAGGCCGCAGTGCCGACCTACATCGGCGGCGCAATGACTTTCGCCTGGGGTGCGACCAACACGGCTTACCGCAAGCTGTCCCGCGAGACCCTGCGTCAGCGTTTTGCTGGCAGCGGCATCCTCACTCGCTACTACAACCCCGAGATTCATATCGGCGCCTTCGCCTTGCCGCAATATGTCTTGCAGGCGGTCAACAAACCGAGCAATGACTAAGCAATAGTGTGACGAAAGGGCCGCGAGGCCCTTTTTTATGTATCCAAATATGCGTTGCACGAAATTTTCACAATCGCTCCAAGACAATTCGCATGCTTTGTTGTCCACGCTCAACCTCCTGTGATTGCTTATCCCAGAACCTTGAAAGACCGGGTGGCGGTGCATGCCAGTAATAAATGGCAATGCCGCGAGTGATCGTGCAACATTTGCGCATCGCGCATTCCCCGAAGCCACTACGCACACGTAATGGTTATGAGAGGGCTGGGCGCAGCTGCATTTATGAAACTTCAACTTCCAATGGGTCCTGAATCGACATGTCAAACCTGGACGTCCTGAGTCAGCGGCGAGCTTCAAGTCGCTTGCTGCAACCGACCGTCAAATCGCATCTGGCTTACACGCTGCTCTGCGCCTTGGTCATGATGGTGATGTTCTCCCTGCTGCGCGTGGCGCTGCTGGTTTATAACCGGGAGATGATCCTCGATACCCCGGCCTCGACCTTCCTCGAAGCCTTTGCCAACGGCCTGCGTTTTGACCTGCGTCTGGTGGTCTACCTCAGCGTCCCGCTGTTGCTGGCATTGTTCAGCGCCCGGGCCATGGCCGCCCGCGGGTTCTTCCGTTTCTGGCTGACCATCGCCTCCAGCATTGCGCTGTTCCTTGGCCTGATGGAGATGGACTTCTATCGCGAGTTTCACCAGCGCCTCAACGGGCTGGTCTTCCAGTACGTGAAGGAAGACCCGAAAACCGTGATGAGCATGCTCTGGTACGGCTTCCCGGTGGTTCGCTATCTGTTGGCCTGGGCCATCGGCACCTGGCTGTTGAGCCTGGCATTCAAGGGCGCCGACCGTGCGACCCGGCCTCGTGGCCCGTTCAGCGGTGGCAGCATCGGTACTCGCCAGATCGCCCCGTGGTACACCCGTATCGGTGTATTCGTGGTGTGCCTGCTGGTCTGCGTCGTGGCCGCCCGTGGCACCTTGCGTCAGGGCCCGCCGCTGCGTTGGGGCGACGTCTATACCACTGACTCGAACTTCGCCAACCAGTTGGGCCTCAATGGCTCGCTGCAGCTGATCGCTGCTGCCAAGAGCCGCATATCCGCACACCGCGACAACGTCTGGAAGGCTACCCTGCCTCAGCCTGAAGCCCAGAAGATCGTCCGCGAGATGCTGGTGATGGCGGATGACAAGCTGGTGGATGCCGATATCGCGGCCATACGCCGCGATTACACACCGCCGGCCGACAAGACCCTGCCGATCAAGAACGTCGTCGTGATCCTGATGGAAAGCATGGCCGGTCACTCGGTAGGTGCCTTGGGCGCCCCGGGCAATATCACGCCGTACCTCGACAAACTGTCGAAAGAAGGCCTGCTGTTCGACCGCTTCTTCTCCAACGGTACCCATACTCACCAGGGCATGTTTGCCACCATGGCCTGCTTCCCGAACCTGCCGGGCTTCGAATACCTGATGCAGACTCCGGAAGGCAGCCACAAGCTGTCTGGCCTGCCGCAATTGCTCAGTGCCCGTGACTTCGACGATGTGTATGTCTACAACGGCGACTTCGCCTGGGACAACCAGGCGGGTTTCTTCAGCAACCAGGGCATGACCAACTTCATCGGACGTAACGATTACGTCAACCCGGTGTTCTCCGATCCGACCTGGGGTGTGTCCGACCAGGACATGTTCGACCGTGGCCTGGTAGAGCTCAAAGCCCGTGAAGGCAAGAAGCCGTTCTATGCGCTGCTGCAGACCCTGTCCAACCACACGCCTTACGCGTTGCCGACGCCTTTGCCGGTCGAGCCCGTGACCGATCGTGGCAGCCTGAACGAACATTTGACCGCGATGCGCTACGCCGACTGGTCCTTGGGCCAGTTCTTTGAAAAGGCTCGTAAAGAGCCGTACTTCAAGGAGACCCTGTTTGTCATCGTTGGTGACCATGGTTTTGGTAACGAACGCCAGATCACCGAAATGGACTTGGGCCGCTTCAACGTACCGATGCTGATGATCGCTCCGGGCATCCAGGAAAAGTTCGGTCAACTCGATCACACTGTGGGCACTCAGATCGACATCGTACCGACCATCATGGGGCGGCTTGGCGGTGAAGTGCGCAATCAGTGCTGGGGCCGGGACCTGCTCAACCTGCCGCAAGGCGATAGCGGTTTTGGCGTGATCAAACCGTCGGGTAGCGATCAGACCACGGCCATCATCACTGCTGACCAGATCCTGGTTCTGCCCAGGGAAAAGGCCATGGCGCCGAAGGTGTACCAGTACCAACTGGGTGCCAATCCTCATGCTGAAATCGTTCCGGATGCACCGCGTACGGCCGAGCTGAAGCTGAAGCTGGAGTCCTTCCTGCAAACAGCGACCAAAAGTCTGCTGGATAACACGGCAGGTGTTATCGATGGCAAGCCGGACTAAACATCTGGCTCATTAAAAAGAGGCCCTTTCGCGGGCCTCTTTTTTTTTGGCAACGTTGTAGAACGTCATATCTTGCCAAGTAACAGCAGGATCAGCAGCACTACCAACACCACACCGATGATGCCGGACGGACCATAGCCCCAGCTGCTGGAGTGCGGGAAGACCGGCAGGCCACCTATCAGCAAGAGGATCAGAATAATGATAAGAATTGTGCCCATGTCGATTTCCTTTATTGGTAGGTTCCTGGAAAGACCGTAGCGCTTTAAAGGGTCAGCCCGGATGCGATAAACCCGAGCCGCTTATAATCTCCGACTCTGGGGAGCTGTGGCTAATTCCGGGGCTTTTTAATGTATTTTGATATTTGGCTTATTTCTTTTAATTCATCAAAAGTTTGTAAGTCAGACGCGATTCGGTGTCGTACAGCGCCGTGGTTTGCCTGAGGCATTCAGCATTCTGATGGTGCGTGGGTGTAGGAAAATCCTTCGCTACACTGCGGCTCATCTCTCAGAACAACAAGGCAACTTCCTATGCAAAATCGCATGATGATCACCGGCGCCGGGTCCGGCCTGGGTCGCGAAATCGCTCTGCGCTGGGCTCGCGAGGGTTGGCAGTTGGCCTTGTCGGATGTCAGCGAACCGGGTTTGCAAGAGACCCTGAAGCTGGTGCGCGAAGCCGGAGGCGACGGCTTTATCCAGCGTTGTGACGTACGCGACTACAGCCAGTTGACCGCGTTTGCCCAGGCCTGCGAAGTGAAGCTGGGCGGCATCGATGTGATCGTCAATAACGCCGGTGTGGCCTCGGGCGGCTTCTTCAGTGAACTGTCCCTCGAAGACTGGGACTGGCAGATCGCGATCAACTTGATGGGCGTGGTCAAGGGCTGCAAGGCTTTCTTGCCGCTGCTGGAAAAAAGCCAAGGCAAGATCATCAACATCGCGTCGATGGCGGCCTTGATGCAAGGCCCGGCGATGAGCAACTACAACGTGGCCAAGGCGGGCGTGGTGGCGTTGTCCGAGAGCTTGTTGATTGAACTGGCACACCAGAATATCGCTGTGCATGTGGTCTGCCCGTCATTCTTCCAGACCAACCTGCTGGATTCCTTCCGTGGCCCGACACCGGCCATGAAAGCCCAGGTCGGCAAGCTGCTGGAAAGCTCGCCAATCACCGCCAGCGAGATCGCCGACTATATCTACCAGCGTGTCGCCGAGGGTGAATTCATGATTCTGCCCCATGAACAGGGCCGCATGGCTTGGGCACTGAAGCAGAAGAACCCGCAACTGCTCTACAACGAAATGACCGTGATGGCCGACAAGATGCGCGCTAAAGCCAAACAAACCGCAGGCTGAACTTGCTCGTGGGCAGCAGCGTCGTTAGGGTTGCCCATTCCGGCAGCCTTGACGAGACCCTTGCATGCTCAACTATTTGTGGTTTCTTCTTGCGGCAGTGTTTGAAATCGCCGGTTGCTACGCGTTCTGGATGTGGTTGCGTCAGGGTAAGAGTGCCTGGTGGATTGCCCCTGGGCTGCTGAGCCTGACTCTCTTCGCGCTGCTGCTGACCAAGGTCGAAGCGACCTATGCTGGCCGCGCCTATGCGGCCTATGGCGGCATCTACATTATTGCGTCCATTGGCTGGCTCGGCATGGTCGAGCGGGTGCGTCCCTTGAGTTCGGACTGGCTCGGCATTGCCCTGTGCGTGATCGGTGCGAGCATCATTCTGTTTGGCCCACGTTTTACCAGCGTCTGAAGGGCGGTTTAAACGGCGGCGAAAACGAAGGCTTGAAAGAACTTTCTGACAGGCGCAATTGCATGTGGCGTAGGGTTTGACTGTTTTAGTGCCGGTGCATTGAAGGCAGTCGGCGCACCGGGCATCTTTAAAGCCCGGTAACCCTAAAGGACTAGTGCCATGCTCGTATTAAGCCGCGTTGTGGGCGAATTGATTTCCATCGGCGACAATGTCTGCGTACGCATACTCTCAGTGAGCGGAAACAATGTTCGCTTGGGCATCGAGGCGCCCAAAGAGGTCGAGGTACATCGGGCGGAAGTCTACGAACGCCGCCAGGCGCAAGCGGCGCAAATCGAACTCGGCTGACAGCGTCAATCAAACAGCTCTTTGGGCACATCGTGCTTGAGCATCAACTGGCATTGCTGGCTTTCAGGATCGAAGACAATCAGCGCCTGCCCCTTGGTCAACGCCTGGCGAACCCGCAGCACGCGGGTTTCCAACGGTGTTTCGTCGCCATTGTCGGTACCGTCTCGGGTCACGAAGTCTTCGATCAGGCGGGTCAGGGTGTCGACTTCAAGTTGGTCGTACGGAATCAGCATAAATACCTCGGTAAACAATCCCGGCGATGCTACTGGGCTTGGGGCTGCGGGGCTAGTCTATGGGGGGCAGTCCCCGATGTTCAGCGGTGTCAGTTCCTCCGCTATCGCGAGCAAGCTCGCTCCCACAATAGATCTGTGTCAGCCGCAAATCCGGCGGCTGAACTTGGTCCAGTGTGGGAGCGAGCTTGCTCGCGATAGCGATCTCCCAGACACATCAAATCTCTTGGCAGGGTGGTTAACCCTCCGACCGCTGCCCCACCAGGCTATCCACTGACGGCACGCGAGTATCGCTTTCCATTTGCGCATCATGTTCCAGCTGATGGCTGAAGCGGTCCAGTGAGCCTTTGGCCGGTTGTGCGTCGCTGGCAAATACCGGCGGGCTGAGGATGTAGGCACCGAGCAGGCGACTGAGTGCAGCGAGGCTGTCGATATGGGTGCGTTCATAGCCATGAGTGGCGTCGCAGCCGAAGGCGAGCAGGGCGGTGCGGATGTCGTGGCCGGCGGTGACTGCCGAGTGGGCGTCGCTGAAGTAATAGCGGAACAGATCGCGGCGCACCGGCAGTTCGTTTGCGCCGGCCAGCCGCAGCAGGTGTCGTGACAGGTGATAGTCGTAAGGCCCACCGGAATCCTGCATGGCCACGCTCACTGCGTGTTCGCTGGAGTGCTGGCCCGAGGCGACCGGGGCGATGTCGATGCCGACGAATTCGCTGACATCCCACGGCAAAGCGGCCGCCGCGCCGCTGCCGGTTTCTTCGGTGATGGTGAACAGCGGATGGCAGTCGATCATCAACGGCTCGCCGCTGTCGACAATCGCCTTGAGCGCTGCGAGTAACGCCGCCACACCGGCCTTGTCATCCAGGTGGCGGGCGCTGATGTGACCGCTTTCGGTGAACTCCGGCAGCGGGTCGAAGGCGACGAAGTCACCGATGCCAATGCCCAGCGAATCGCAATCGGCTCGGGTGGTGCAGTAGGCATCCAGGCGCAGTTCGATGTGATCCCAGCTGATGGGCATTTCGTCTATGGCCGTGTTGAACGCATGCCCGGACGCCATCAACGGCAACACGCTGCCGCGCACGACGCCGCTGTCGGTGAACAGGCTGACGCGACTGCCTTCGGCAAAACGGCTGGACCAGCAGCCGACCGGCGCCAGGGTCAGACGGCCGTTATCTTTTATCGCCCGCACGGCTGCGCCGATGGTGTCCAGGTGCGCCGACACGGCGCGATCCGGGCTGTTTTGCTGGCCTTTGAGGGTGGCGCGGAGGGTGCCGCGTCGGGTCAGCTCAAAAGGAATGCCCAGTTCTTCAAGACGCTCGGCGACGTAACGCACGATGGTGTCGGTGAACCCGGTCGGGCTGGGAATAGCGAGCATCTCCAGCAGGACTTTTTGCAGGTAGTTGAGATCCGGTTCGGGGATTTTTCTGGTCATGGAAACTCCTGATGAGAAGAGCGCATCGATGGTTTCGATGGGGGGAACAGGCTGGCTAATGCGTCCAGGCTATTGAATATCAGTGCCAGTCAGATCCATTCGCGGGCAAGTCGGATCGCCGCACCGCCGCTCCCACATGGAATGTGCCTAACCTGTGGGAGCGGGCTTGCCCGCGAAGACTTCTGCTCAAACAACACAAAAACCTCATACCGCCGGCTGACTATGGGGAAACAACAAATCCACAAAGCGCTCAGCGGTCGGTTGCGGCTCGTGATTGGCTAACCCTGCGCGTTCGTTGGCTTCGATAAACACGTAGTCCGGCTGATCGGCTGCGGACACCATCAGATCGAGTCCGACCATGGGGATGTCCAGCGCTCGGGCCGCTCGCACAGCGGCATCCACCAGGGTCGGATGCAGAATCGCCGTGACATCCTCCAGCGTACCGCCCGTGTGCAGATTCGCGGTGCGCCTCACGAACAAACGTTCGCCCGCCGGCAGGAGGCTGTCGTAGTCGTAACCGGCAGCGTGCAAGGTGCGTTGGGTTTCGTGGTCCAGCGGGATCTTGCTTTCACCGCTGGTAGCGGCCTGGCGCCGTCGACTCTGCGCTTCGATCAGTGCACCGATGGAGTGCTGGCCGTCACCGACCACCTGCGCCGGGCGGCGAATGGCGGCCGCCACCACCTCAAAACCGATCACCAGGATGCGCAAATCGAGGCCTTCGTGAAAGCTTTCCAGCAGCACGCGGCTGTCGAACTGGCGGGCGTTTTCAATGGCTTGCTGGACTTCCTCGATCGTCCGCAAATCCACAGCCACCCCTTGCCCCTGCTCACCATCCAGTGGTTTGACCACTACCCGCTGGTGCTCATCGAGAAAGGCCAGATTGTCGTCGGCATTGCCCGCCAATTGCTGCGACGGCAGATTCAAACCGGCCGTTTTCAGCACTTTATGGGTCAGGCTTTTGTCCTGGCACAGGCTCATGCTGATGGCGCTGGTCAGGTCGCTCAGGGACTCACGGCAGCGCACCCGCCGCCCACCATGGCTCAAGGTGAACATCCCGGCGTCGGCGTCATCGACCTGGACATCGATCCCGCGACGATGGGCCTCTTCGACGATGATTCGTGCATAGGGATTGAACTCCGCCTGCGGCCCCGGCCCGAGAAACAACGGCTGGTTGATACCGTTTTTGCGTTTGATGGCGAAGGTCGAGAGCGTGCGAAAACCCAGCTTGGCATAAAGACTTTTCGCCTGACTGTTGTCGTGCAAAACCGAAAGGTCGAGGTAACTCAGACCGCGGCTCATGAAGTGCTCGATCAGATGTCGTACCAGCACTTCACCGACACCCGGCCGCGTGCAATGCGGGTCGACCGCCAGGCACCAGAGGCTGCAGCCATTTTCCGGGTCGTGAAAAGCCTTCTGATGATTGAGGCCCATGACGCTACCGATGATCGAGCCGCTGTCCTCGTCTTCGGCGAGCCAGTACACCGGGCCACCTTCATGGCGCGGTGTCAGCAGCGCCGGGTCGATGGGCAGCATGCTGCGGGCCAGATACAGCTGATTGATTGCCTGCCAGTCCGCTTCGTTCTGCGCCCGGCGAATCCGAAAACCGCGAAACACCCGGGTAGCCGGACGGTAATCGCTGAACCACAGGCGCAAGGTGTCGGACGGGTCGAGAAACAACTGCGCCGGTTCCAGCCCCAGCACTTGCTGGGGCGCGGCAACGTACAAGGCGATGTCACGCTCGCCCGGTTGCTCATGGAGCAATTCCTCTGCAAGGCTAGCGGCATCTGGAAAGGTATGGCCGATCAGCAGCCGGCCCCAGCCGCAATGCACCGCGATGGGCTCGGGACCGGGTTCGCTGCCGTCTTCGGCGAAGCGTGCCTGCAGGCGCTCATAGGATGGCGACTGACCGCGCAGCAAGCGTTGGCTATAGGCCGTGGCGTGGGGCTTCATGGATCAGATTCCTTGTTCGCTGAGCCACAGGTTCAGCGCCGCCAATTGCCACAGTTTGGAACCGCGCAACGGGGTCAACTGGCCTTGTGGATCGGTCAGCAGGCGATCGAGCATGGCCGGGTTGAACAGGCCACGATCCTGGCTCGGATCGAGCAGCAGTTCGCGAACCCAATTCAGCGTGTCGCCCTGCAAATGCTTGAGGCCCGGCACCGGGAAGTAACCCTTCTTGCGGTCGATTACCTCGCTGGGGATCACCAGCCGCGCGGCTTCCTTGAGTACTTGCTTGCCGCCGTCCGGCAGTTTGAATTTGGCCGGGACGCGGGCCGACAACTCCACCAGGCGATAGTCGAGAAACGGCGTGCGTGCTTCCAGGCCCCAGGCCATGGTCATGTTGTCGACGCGTTTGACCGGGTCGTCCACCAGCATCACCGTGCTGTCCAGGCGCAACGCTTTATCCACAGGCGCATCGGCACCGGGGTGGGCGAAGTGTTCGCGGACGAAGTCGCCAGCGGCGTCATTGGCGGTCAGCCATTTCGGCTGCACGGTGGCGGCGTAGTCGTCGTAGCTGCGGTCGAAGAACGCATCGCGATAGGCCACGTACGGATCGCTCGCGCCGTCCACTTGCGGGTACCAGTGATAACCGGCGAACAGTTCGTCTGCGCCCTGGCCGCTCTGCACCACTTTGCAGTGCCTGGCCACTTCCCGCGACAGCAGGTAGAAGGCGATGCAGTCATGGCTGACCATCGGCTCGCTCATGGCGCGGAACGCCGCGGGCAGTTGCTCGATGATCTCTTTTTCTTCGATACGCAATTGGTGATGATGGGTGCCGTAGTGCTTGGCGATCAGGTCCGAGTACTGGAATTCGTCGCCGCGCTCGCCGCCGGCATCCTGAAAACCGATGGAGAAGGTCGACAGGTCTTCGACGCCGACCTCACGCAGCAGGCCGACCAACAGGCTTGAATCGACGCCGCCGGAGAGCAACACGCCGACGTCTACCGCCGCACGTTGACGAATGGCCACCGCTTCACGGGTGCTATCGAGCACGCGGTCGCGCCAGTCTTCCAGGGTCAGATTCGCTTCGTCGGCGCGAGGACCGTAGGGCAGAGTCCACCAGGTCTTTTGCTCGGTGTGGCCATTGGCATCGATGCGCATCCAGGTGGCTGGCGGCAGCTTTTCGATGCCCGCCAGCAAGGTGCGCGGCGCCGGTACCACGGCGTGGAAGTTCAGGTAGTGATTGAGCGCCACCGGGTCGAGGACCGGGTTGATATCGCCGCCCTTGAGCAGCGCCGGCAACGCCGAGGCAAACCGCAGGCGTTGGCCGGTGCGCGACAGGTATAGCGGCTTCACCCCGAGACGGTCGCGGGCGATGAACAGCCGCTCGTTGTCACGTTCCCAGATGGCGAAAGCGAACATGCCGTTGAGCTTGGGCAGCAAATCTTCGCCCCAGGCGTGGTAACCCTTGAGCAGCACTTCAGTGTCACCGCCGGAATAGAAGGCGTAACCGAGACTTTCAAGCTCGGTGCGCAGTTCCGGGAAGTTGTAGATCGCGCCGTTGAAGGCCAGGGACAAGCCCAGTTGACCGTCGACCATCGGCTGCGCTGAGCCGTCCGACAGGTCCATGATTTTCAGGCGCCGATGGCCCAGGGCAATCGGTCCCTGACTATGAAAGCCCCACGCGTCAGGACCGCGAGGCGCCAGGTGATGGGTGATCCGTTCCACCGCAGCCAGGTCGGCAGGTTGGTGATCGAAACGTAATTCTCCAGCTAATCCGCACATAAATTCCTTACCGGTTTTTCCGTTGGGGAGTGGTCAATCGTTACCGCGCCAAATGGCGGGTACCCTGAAACTGACCCGGCGGAATCGCTGGAGTTTTAGACCGATGGGTTATAAGCAGGTGGGGGCGGGGCCGGACGAGGTTTGAAGAGGCGCTTAATTGTGGCGAGGGGGCGCTGAACCCTGTGGGAGCGAGCTTGCTCGCGATGGACGTTAACGATAACGCGTGTTTTCTGAATAAACGCGTCGCCCTTGAGTCCATCGCGAGCAAGCTCGCTCCCACAATTGATCGCCGATTTCTGTTAATCAGGCCTTACCGCGAATCAACTGACGCAATGCAAAACGATTCGGATGACAGGCCTCGGCCACGCTTCGCGGCAGCGGCAATGGTTCATTGTCCAGCCAGGCGGCCAGTAATTCCCCCGACAGCGGGGCAGTGATCAAGCCGCGAGAGCCGTGGCCGCTGTTGACATACAGACCATCCAGCCATGGGCAACGGATGTCTGGCACTTGCCGGGCGTCCTTGCTCAGCGCGGCGTAGGTTTGGGCGAAGGCCTGGTAATCGGCCAACGGGCCGACGATGGGCAAATAATCGGGGCTGGTGCAGCGAAACGCCGCGCGGCCTTGAAGCTGTTCCGGGTCCAGTTGTTCGGCGTGCAAGCGGCTCACCAGATCGGTCGAGATTTCTTTGAGTAACTCCAGATTGCCCGCGTGCTCGACCGTGGTCGGGGTCAGGTCATCGCTCTTGAAGTCGAAGCTGGCGCCCAGGGTGTGTTCACCCAGGCGAGCCGGTGCGACATAACCTTCGGCGCAGACCACGGTGGCCAGGCTCGCGCTTTCCGGTGTTTGTGCCAGGCGGGTGATCTGCCCGCGAATACGTTTGAGCGGCAGTTCGGCGCTTGCCGGGAAGCGCTTGATCTCGGCGGCACCGGCCAGAATCACCACGGGTGCTGAAGCCAGCAACCTTGAGCCGCCCCAGACTTGCCATTGGTCATCGACCTTGCGCAGCTCCAGCGCATCGTGATGAGTCAGCACTTCAATCGCCGGATGCGCCGCTTGCCACTGACACAACGCAGGCGGATGAACCCAGCCACCTTCGGGGAAGAACAAACCGCCATGGGCCAGCGCGATCCCTGCCTGAGCCTGCGCTTGCGGCTGATCCAGCAGGTGCAACAGGCCCGGCGAAAAGGCTGCCGCAAGCTGCGCCTGGCGCTCGGCTTCCTTGGCGTTGAACGCCAATTGCAGCACCCCGCAACCGTCCCAGTCGACTCCGCGCTGTAGATGTTCGAGCAAGCGTCGGGTATGCCCGAAACCACTGACGATCAACTGTGACAACGCCGTGCCATGGGCCGACAGCTTGAGGTAGAGCACCCCTTGCGGATTGCCCGAGGCTTCCTGAGCCAGCTCGCCATGGCGCTCCAGCAGACTGACCTGCCAACCGCGTGCGGCAAGGCTTGCGGCGCTGGCGCAACCGGCCAGCCCGCCGCCGATCACCAGTGCTCGACGTTCGCTAATGCGCTGATCAGGCCGGGCGAACCATGGCTTGTTCGCGACAGGTTGAGGTACGTCTTCAGGCCAGCCAAGGAATTCGCCGCGCAGGATTTCCCATTTATGGCCGATCCCCGGCGTGCGGCGCATCTTGAAGCCCGCCGCATTGAGCAGGCGTCGCACCCAGCCGGTGCTGGTAAAGGTGCTGATGGTCGAACCGGGGGCCGCCAGGCGGGCCAACTCGGCAAACAGTTCGGGTGTCCACATCTGCGGGTTTTTCGCCGGGGCGAAGCCATCGAGAAACCAGGCATCGATCTGCGCATCCAATTGCGGCAGTTGCTCCAGCACGTCGCCGATCAGCAAGGTCAACGTCACTCTTCCGCCATCGAGCACCAGGCGCTGGAAGCCCTGATGGAGAGCGACATATTGCGCCAGAAGCTGATCGGCAAACGGCTTGAGCTCAGGCCAAAGGGCGAGGGCGCGTTGCAGGTCGGGGTGGTTCAGCGGGTATTTCTCCACGCTGACGAAATGCAGCCGCGCACCGGCCACAGCCTGTTGCTCGAATAACTGCCAGGCGCAGAGAAAATTCAGCCCGGTGCCGAAACCGGTTTCGCCGATGACCAGTCGCCCATCCGCCGGTAACGCGGCAAAGCGCTCGCTCAAGCGGTTCTGCTCGATGAACACGTAGCGGGTTTCTTCAAGGCCCGACTGGTCGGAGAAATACACGTCGTCAAACACCCGCGAGCGCGGACGACCGTGGTCATCCCAGTCAATCTGGGCATGGGGTAATTGAGTGATCATGTTCGGCTCGGCAACGGCAAGGCGGCCATTCTAGCTGATCGCTGTCTGTGGGATTGATTCATGGCAAGGTTGGGTGTGGGTCTATCAAGGCCTCGGGGATTTCTTCCTACACACCATTGCCCAATCCGCTAGTCTTGCTCAATCCAGGAAGGGGAGCCGCCCATGTTCGAATCCGCTGAAATCGGTCACGCCATCGATAAAGAAACCTTTGAGGCCGAGGAGCCGGCCCTGCGTGAAGCCTTGCTCGAAGCGCAGTTCGAACTGAAGCAGCAACGACGTTTTCCGGTCATCGTGTTGATCAATGGAATCGAAGGCGCCGGCAAGGGCGAGACCGTCAAGTTGCTCAACGAATGGATGGACCCGCGGCTGATCGAGGTCCGCACTTTCGATCAGCAGACCGATGAAGAATTGGCCCGTCCGCCGGCCTGGCGCTATTGGCGGATGCTGCCGGCCAAGGGCCGGATGGGGGTTTTCTTCGGCAACTGGTACAGCCAGATGCTGCAGGGGCGGGTTCACGGGTTGTTCAAGGATGCCGTGCTGGATCAGTCGATCAGCGCTGCCGAGCGTCTGGAAGAGATGCTCTGCGATGAAGGTGCGCTGATCTTCAAATTCTGGTTTCACCTGTCGAAGAAGCAGATGAAAAACCGCCTCAAGGTCTTGCAGGATGACCCGCTGCACAGCTGGCGCATCAGCCCGCTGGACTGGCAGCAATCGCAAACCTACGACAAGTTTGTGCAATATGGTGAACGGGTGCTGCGTCGCACCAGTCGCGACTATGCGCCCTGGCATGTGATCGAAGGCGTTGATCCGCATTACCGCAGCCTGGCAGTAGGCAAGATTTTACTCGAAGGGCTGCAAAACGCCCTGAACCGACCCAAGGTCAAACCCGACTCGGTGCATGCCGCACCGCTGCTCTCAAGTGTCGATCAACTGAGCCTGATCGGCAGTCTGGACATGACCCCGCGCCTGGATAAAGACGACTACGAGAAGCAACTGATCGTCGAGCAGGCACGGTTCTCCGGCCTGATGCGCGACAAACGCATGCGCAGGCACGCGCTGATCGCGGTGTTCGAGGGTAATGACGCAGCCGGCAAGGGCGGGGCGATCCGGCGGGTGGCGGCGGCCCTCGATCCACGGCAATACAGCATCGTGCCGATCGCTGCACCGACTGAAGAAGAACGCGCTCACCCGTACCTCTGGCGGTTCTGGCGGCATATTCCGGCGCGGGGCAAATTCACCGTGTTCGACCGCTCCTGGTATGGCCGGGTACTGGTGGAGCGGATCGAAGGCTTTTGCAGTCGGGCCGACTGGATGCGCGCTTACGCCGAGATCAACGACTTCGAGGAGCAGATCAGCGATGCCGGCGTGATCGTAGTGAAGTTCTGGCTGGCCATCGACAAGCAAACCCAGCTGGAGCGCTTCCAGGAGCGCGAAGCCATTCCCTTCAAACGTTTCAAGATCACCGAGGATGACTGGCGCAACCGCGACAAGTGGGATGACTATCGCGCGGCCGTCGACGACATGGTCGACCGTACCAGTACCGAAATTTCACTCTGGACACTGGTGGAAGCCAACGACAAGCGCTGGGCCCGGGTCAAGGTCTTGCGCACCATCAATCGGGCGCTGGAGGAGGCCTTCGACAAGTCCGGCAAGAGGACGAAAAAGAACAAGCACTGAGCCGATGGTTGCGCATACGCGGGGTGAATGATTGTCGCGGTCGGTAATAGGGTGGATTTATGCTCGATCCACTTCTAACCGACAACAACAATGAGGTATGCCATGCGTGAAGTGGTGATCGTCGATAGCGTGCGGACTGGCTTGGCCAAATCCTTTCGCGGCAAGTTCAACCAGACCCGTCCGGATGACATGGCTGCCCATTGCGTGAATGCGTTGCTGACCCGCAACGGCATCGACCCGGCCAGCGTCGAGGATTGCATTGTCGGCGCCGGTTCCAACGAAGCCGCCCAGGGTTACAACATCGGCCGTAATGTCGCGGTGTTGTCGAAACTGGGCACCGGCACTGCCGGCATGACCCTCAACCGTTTTTGCTCCTCGGGTTTGCAGGCGATTGCCATTGCCGCCAACCAGATCGCTTCCGGTTGCAGCGACATCATCATCGCCGGTGGCGTCGAGTCCATCAGCCTGACCATGAAAAGCGTCAACACCGACAACCTGATCAACCCGCTGCTCAAGGAACAGGTGCCGGGCATTTACTTCCCCATGGGCCAGACCGCTGAAATAGTCGCCCGCCGCTATGACGTGCGCCGCGAAGAGCAGGACCTGTACGCCCTGCAAAGTCAGCAGCGCACCGCCCAGGCCCAGGCCGCCGGGTTGTTCGACGATGAAATCGTGCCGATGGCGGTGAAATACACAGTCGAAGACAAAACCACTGGCCAGGTGCAGATCGTCGAAGGCGTCGTTGACCGTGACGACTGCAACCGCCCGGACACCACGTTGCAAAGCCTGGCCGGGTTGAAACCGGTGTTCGCCGAAGACGGTTCGGTGACCGCGGGCAACTCCTCGCAGCTGTCCGACGGCGCGTCGATGACCCTGGTGATGAGCCTGGAAAAAGCCCTGGAACTGGGGCTCAAGCCTCGTGCGTTCTTCCGTGGTTTTACCGTCGCCGGGTGCGAGCCGGACGAGATGGGCATCGGCCCGGTGTTTTCGGTGCCCAAATTACTCAAGGCCAAGGGCTTGCACGTGGCCGATATCGACCTCTGGGAACTCAACGAAGCCTTCGCCTCGCAGTGCCTGTACAGCCGCATCCGGCTGGAGATCGATAACGATAAATACAACGTCAACGGCGGCTCGATCTCCATCGGTCACCCGTTCGGCATGACCGGCTCGCGTCAGGTCGGGCACCTGGTGCGCGAACTGCAACGGCGCAACCTGCGTTACGGCGTCGTGACCATGTGCGTGGGCGGCGGGATGGGGGCTACGGGGTTGTTTGAGGCGGTGCGTTAAGCCACAAGGGTTGATGTCGCTCTCCTAATCGCCATCGCGAGCAAGCTCGCTCCCACACTGGATTTGTGTCAGCCCGCGATGGTGTGATCGGCGCAGATCAAATGTGGGAGCGAGCTTGCTCGCGATGGGCGCGCCGCGGTCATCAGCCCGTACGCAGCGATTGCATGCGCTCGATATAAGCCTGAATCTCTCGTTCGGCATCATCCTGGTGGTAGAACGGGCCTTCCAGGGTGTTTTCCCGGGTGCAGAAATACAATCTCCCGTTCACCCGACAGACCCGTCCACTGCGAAAGTGAGTGGCGGGGGCCGGGTCTTGCGCACGCATGCCGAACATGACTGTCTCCTCTCAGGACCTGGATCCATACTCAAATCAGCTTATGTCTGAACCACCTGCAGCGCCTGGCCATCTGATCAGTGGCATATCGCCAATTTTACGTTGCGACCAGCACAGTCTCATTAGCGGCCGATTCCAAACTGTACCTGTGTAGCGCAACGGTGCAGGCCTAGAATGGTTTTCTCACCGTCTGGTTTTGGGGTTTTCATGCACATTTCGTCCGGTCGCTGGGTTTATGGATTGTTCCTCGCCTTGCTGACCGCGTTGCTGTGGGGGATCTTGCCGATCAAACTCAAGCAAGTACTGTTGGTGATGGACCCGGTCACGGTGACCTGGTATCGACTCATAGTGTCCGGTGGCTTGCTGTTCATTTATCTGGCGGCGGTCAAGCGTTTGCCTGGCTGGCGAGAGCTCGGCCCGAAGGGTGGCTGGCTGGTGTTGATGGCGGTCCTCGGGCTGGTCGGCAACTACGTGCTGTACCTGATGGGCCTGAATCTGCTCAGCTCGGGCACCGCGCAGTTGGTGGTACAGATAGGGCCGGTCCTGCTGCTGATCGCCAGTCTGTTTGTGTTCAAGGAGAGGTTCAGTCTGGGGCAGGGGATTGGCTTGCTGGTGCTGTTGATCGGCTTCGGGCTGTTTTTCAATCAGCGGTTGACTGAACTGCTGACCTCCCTCAGCGATTACACCGCTGGGGTCTTGCTGGTGCTGGCGGCGTCGACGGTCTGGACCTTTTATGCCCTGGGCCAGAAGCAGTTGCTCACGGTGTGGAATTCGCTGCAGGTGATGATGGTGATCTACCTGTTTTGCGCGCTGCTGCTGACGCCTTGGGTGCATCCGCTGGAGGCGCTGCAACTGAGTCCGCTGCAAGGCTGGCTGTTGCTCGGTTGCTGCTTGAATACCCTGATTGCCTACGGTGCGTTTGCCGAAGCGCTGGCGCATTGGGAGGCTTCGAGGGTCAGTGCGACGCTGGCGATCACGCCGTTGGTGACCTTCGCTGCGGTGGCACTGGCTGCCTGGATTTGGCCTGAGTACGTGCAAGCCGAGCAGATCAATGGCCTGGGTTATGGCGGCGCAGTGCTGGTGGTGCTCGGCTCGGCACTGGTCGCCCTCGGGCCATCATTGATGGCCGGGTTAAAGGCCCGGCGGATGCGGATGACGGCGGGGTAGGGGATACACGCACAACCCCTGTGGCGAGGGAGCTTGCTCCCGCTGGGGCGCGCAGCGGCCCTAACAACTGCAAAGGCGTTGTATCAGGCACACCGCATTTACCGACTTTACGACTGCTGCCGAGCGGGAGCAAGCTCCCTCGCCACAAGGCTCCCTATTACGCAACCACCTTCGATACCTTCGCCACGGTCGGCTTGAGCACCAACCACAACGCCGCCGCGATCAAAACTCCGCCATACACATGGGCCATGGACAAGGGTTCATCAAGTAACAGCGCACCCCACAACACGCCGAATGGCGGGATCATGAAGGTCACGGTCATCGATTTGACCGGGCCAATCGAGCTGAGCAAGCGGAAGTACAGGATGTACGCAAAGGCGGTGCAGACCAGTCCCAACCCCAGCAGCGACAACCAGACGCTCCAGCCCCCCCAGCTTGCCGGTGGCTGGCTGATGGCGCTGTAACCGAACAGTGGCAACAGAAACAGCGTCGCGCCCAGCATGCTGCCCAACGCCGAGAGGCGACTGTCGAGCCCGCCTTGCTGATCGAGCCAGCGGCGCGCGAGGAAACCGGCGAAGCCGTAGCAGGTGGTCGCGAGGAGGCAGGCGAGGGCGCCCATCAGCAGTTCCAGATCGAAGGCCACGGGACCGGCGCGGGTCAGAATGCCGACCCCGAACAGCCCAAGGCACACCCCGGCAATCTTCGCCGGGGTGAGTCTTTCGCTGAAGAACACCCCGCCAATCAACACGCCCATCAGCGGCGTCGTCGCATTGAAAATCGCCGAGTAACCGGCCGGCAGCACTTGGGCGGCGACCGAATACATCGTCGCCGGAATCCCCGAGTTGATCACTCCGAGCAGCAGCACCGTCTTGAACTTGCCGCGGAAATCCCAGCTGACGCGCATCAGCGCCAGGATCACCAGCAACCCGCTGGCGGCAATCGATACGCGGAAAAAGGCGGTGGGGATAGTGCCAATCTCTGGGGCGATGATGCGCATGAACAGAAAGCTTGCGCCCCAAATGGCGGCAAGCGCCAGCAAACGCAGTATATCGACGGGGTTCACGGCTCGTTCCTTCCTTGATTGGCGCGCAAGTGTCGCCGCAGGTACGACCCATGGCAATGGTTGCTTTGCGTAACAGTTGGCCTCTAAGCTCAGCCCTTCAACGATAAGAACCATCTCCAGAGGTTTATCTATGCCGCAGCAATGGCCAGCCGCCGACATCGCCCGAATGATCCTCGATGGCTTCGACGATTACCGCGAGCATTTCCGCCAGATCACCGACGGCGCCCGCGGGCGTTTCGAGCAGGCGCAATGGCAGGAGGCGCAGGTCGCCTCGGCGGCGCGGATCAACCTCTATGAAGATAAAGTCGGTGAAGTGGTCGCTCGGCTGCACGAGGCGTTCGAGGCCGAGGCGCTGCTGGACGTCAGCTACTGGCCGCTGGTGAAAAGTGCCTATATCAGCCTGATCGACCTGCGCTTCGACGATGAGCTGTCCGAGACCTGGTACAACTCGACCTTCTGCGGACTGTTCAGCCATGACCTGATCAGCGATGGCTGCATGTTCATCCACACCACCCGGCCGAGCCTGCGCCGGGCCCGTGCGGCGCAAACCCACATCTATAAGCCTGAGGGTGAACTGTCGGGCATGCTCGAGCAGATCTTCGTCGACCACAGCTTCAGCGAGGCCTACGCCGACTTGCCGGGCGATCTGCGTCGGCTCGAAGCGCAGTTGCGCGAGAACTTGCCGGACTGGGTCTGCAAGGACCCGCAGTTGAGCGTCGAGTTGTTTTCCTCGGTGCTGTACCGCAACAAGGGTGCGTATCTGGTGGGACGCATCTACACCCAGGATGACCAATGGCCGTTGGTGATCCCCTTTCTGCACCGCGAAGGCCGCGGGATTCAGATCGATGCGTTGATCACCGATGAAGCGGACGTGTCGATCATCTTCTCCTTTACCCGTTCGTATTTCATGGTCGACGTGCCGGTGCCGGCGGAGTTCATCGGCTTCCTGAAACGCATCCTGCCGGGCAAACACATCGCCGAGCTGTACACCTCGATCGGCTTCTACAAACACGGCAAGTCCGAGTTCTATCGCTCACTGATCAATCACCTGGCCAACACCGACGACCAGTTCATCATGGCTCCGGGTGTGCGCGGCATGGTCATGAGCGTGTTTACCCTGCCGGGTTTCAACACCGTATTCAAAATCATCAAGGACCGGTTCTCGCCGTCGAAAAACGTCGACCGCGCGACAGTGATCGAAAAGTATCGCCTGGTAAAAAGCGTCGACCGGGTCGGGCGCATGGCCGATACCCAGGAATTCGCCGACTTCCGTTTTCCGCTCAGTAAATTCGACCCGGCATGCCTGGCTGAATTGCTCGAAGTGGCGGCCAAAACGGTGGAGGTCAATGGCGACACGGTGCTTGTTCGCCACTGCTGGACCGAGCGCCGAATGACGCCGCTGAACCTGTATCTGGAACACGCCAACGAGGCGCAGGTTCGCGAGGCGCTGGAGGATTACGGCCTGGCGATCAAGCAACTGGCGGCGGCGAACATCTTCCCCGGCGACATGCTGCTGAAGAACTTCGGCGTGACCCGTCACGGCCGGGTGGTGTTCTATGACTACGACGAAATCTGCTTCCTGACCGAAGCCAACTTCCGCCACATCCCGGCTCCGCGCACGCCGGAAGATGAGATGGCCTCGGAGCCGTGGTACTCGATCGGGCCGCTGGACGTGTTCCCGGAGGAATTCCCACCGTTCCTGTTCGCCGATGCCGGACAGCGGAGGTTGTTCGATCAATTGCACGGCGAGCTGTACAACGCCGACTACTGGAAAGGCCTGCAAGCGGCGATTCGCGCCGGCAAGGTGATCGACGTGTTCCCGTATCGACGCAAGGGGCTGGATAACGAGTAGTTCTCTGCGACCGCTGCGCGGTCATTCGCGGGCAAGTCGGATCGCCGCACCGCCGCTCCCACAGGTGTTTCGCGATCCATGTGGGAGCGGGCTTGCCCGCGAAAAGGGCCGAAGGACCTTCATGCAGCCGTTTGATCGCTCATTTATAGGCGCAAATCTGCGACAATCCGCCCCCTGCACCACTAGACGACTTTTGCGTACCTGATGACTGACGAATCGCCCGCTATCGACCAACTGCTGAAAAACCTCGATCACGCCATGCTTGCCGACCGTCACCGGCTGCGGCGGCAGTTGCTTGAGCTGCGCAAAAAGCCTGACGCGGCCAAGCTGGCCCAGTGGGTCGAGCGCGCGCAGGCGTCCTGTGCTCGGGTTGTGGCGCGGCGTGCCAGCCTGCCGCTGATTCGCTATGACGACAGCCTGCCGATTGCCGCCAAGCGCGACGAAATCAAAGCGGCGCTGCTCAAGCATCAAGTGCTGATCATCGCCGGCGAAACCGGTTCGGGTAAAACCACCCAGTTGCCGAAAATCTGCCTGGAAATCGGTCGTGGCCAGTACGGCCTGATCGGCCACACCCAGCCGCGCCGGATCGCTGCACGGAGCGTCGCGAGCCGGGTCGCTGAAGAACTGGCGACGCCGCTGGGTGCGCTGGTCGGCTATCAGGTGCGATTCGAGGATCAAAGCGATTCAAATACCCTGATCAAGCTGATGACCGACGGTATTCTGCTGGCGGAAACCCAGAACGACCGTTACCTCGAACGCTACGACACGATCATCGTCGACGAAGCCCACGAACGCAGCCTGAACATCGACTTCCTGCTCGGGTACCTGAAAACCCTGCTGCCGCGTCGCCCGGACCTGAAAGTCATCATCACCTCGGCGACCATCGATCTGGAGCGCTTCTCCAAGCACTTCAACGACGCGCCGATTGTCGAAGTCTCTGGCCGAACCTTCCCGGTGGACACCTGGTATCGCCCGCTGACCCTGGAGCAGGATGAAGAGGGCAACCGCGTCGAAGACGATTTGACGGTGGATCAGGCGATCCTCGCCACCCTCGACGAAATCGCCGCCTATGAACGCAGCGAGCGCCGCAGCCCTGGCGATGTGTTGGTGTTCCTGCCCGGCGAGCGGGAAATTCGCGACGCCGCCGACATGCTGCGCAAGGCGCAACTCAAGCACACCGAAATCCTGCCGCTGTATGCACGGCTGTCGCCGGCCGAGCAGCAGCGGATCTTCCAGTCTCACCCGGGACGCCGCGTGGTGCTGGCGACCAACGTTGCGGAAACCTCGCTGACGGTGCCGGGCATTCGCTACGTAATCGACAGTGGTACTGCGCGAATCAGCCGCTACAGCTACCGCGCCAAGGTTCAGCGCCTGCCGATCGAAGCCATCTCCCAGGCCAGCGCCAACCAGCGTAAAGGCCGATGCGGTCGGGTCGAACCGGGCATCTGCATTCGCTTGTACGCTGAAGAGGACTTTATCGGCCGGCCGGAATTTACCGATCCGGAAATTCTGCGCACCAACCTCGCGGCAGTCATTTTGCAGATGCTGCATCTGCGCCTGGGCGAAATCACTGATTTTCCGTTTATCGAGCCGCCGGATGGCAAAGCCATCAGCGACGGTTTCAACCTGCTGCAAGAACTGTCGGCGGTCGATCGCGAGAGCCAGCTGACCCCGTTGGGTCGGCAACTGGCACGCCTGCCGGTGGACCCGCGCATGGGCCGCATGCTGCTGGAAGCTGCCAAACTGGGCAGCTTGCAGGAAGTCTTGATCGTCGCCAGCGCCATGTCGATCCAGGACCCGCGCGAGCGTCCGCCGGAGCGTCAGCAAGCCGCCGATCAGGCACATGCGCAATGGAAAGATGTGGACTCGGACTTCGCCGGGCTGGTCAATCTGTGGCGCGGTTTTGAAGAACAACGCCTGGCCCTGACTGCCAGCCCGCTGCGCAACTGGTGCCGCAAGAACTTCCTGAATTACCTGCGCTTGCGCGAATGGCGCGACTCCCACCGGCAGTTGAGTCTGATCTGCCGCGACATGCAGCTGAGCCTCAATAAAGAGCCTGCGGATTACCCGAAGCTGCACAAAGCGGTGCTGTCCGGGTTGCTCAGCCAGATCGGCCAGAAGACCGAAGATGGCGATTACCTAGGTGCCCGCCAGCGGCGCTTCTGGATTCACCCGTCATCCGGGCTTGGTAAAAAGCGCCCACAATGGCTGATGACCGCCGAACTGGTGGAAACCACCAAGCTGTATGCGCGGATGGTGGCGAAGATCGAGCCGGACTGGATTGAACCGCTGGCCGGGCACTTGATCAAGAAGAACCACTTCGAACCCCATTGGGAGAAGAAGCGCGGGCAGGTGGTGGCCTTCGAGCAGATCACCTTGTTCGGGCTGATCGTGGTCGGTCGGCGGCCGGTGCATTACGGCCCGATCGAGCCGGTGCTGTCCCGTGAGCTGTTTATTCGTGAAGGTCTGGTACGCGGGGAAATCCAGTCCCGGGCCAAGTGCCTGACCGCCAACCAGCAATTGCTGGAACAGCTCGACGAACTGGAAGCCAAGGCCCGCCGTCGCGATATCCTCGCCGACGAAGAAACCCTGTTCGCTTTCTATGACGCGCGCCTGCCAGCCGATATCCACCAGACCGCGACTTTCGACAGCTGGTATCGCATCCACAGCCAGAAAGACCCGCAACTGCTGGTCATGCGCGAAGAAGACGTGCTGGCCCGCGAGGCCAGTGAAGTCACCGCCGCGCATTACCCGGACACCTTGCATCTGGGCGATCTGGCGTTGGCCTTGAGTTACCACTTCGAGCCCAATCATCCCCGTGATGGCGTGACCTTGCGGGTGCCGGCGCCATTGCTGCCGGCCCTGCCATCCGAGCGCCTGGAATGGCTGGTACCGGGGGTGATCGAGGCCAAGTGCATCGCGTTGGTGCGCAACCTGCCCAAGGTCCTGCGCAAAAACTTCGTGCCGGTGCCGGACTTCGTCAAAGCCGCATTGCAGCGCATCACCTTCGCCGAGGGCTCGCTGCCTCAGGCATTGGGACGCGAATTACTGCGCATGACCGGTGCGCGGGTCAGCGACGAAGCCTGGGCCGAAGCCGCGCAGCAGGTCGATGGCCATCTGCGGATGAACCTGGAAATCGTCGACGGCCAAGGCAAATTTCTCGGTGAAGGCCGCGACCTCGCCGAATTGACGGCGCGTTTCGTCGAGGCCAGCCAGGCCGCGTTGGCCGTGCCGCAAACCGCGAAAAGCCAACAGCCGGTGGAGGCCAAGGTCTTTGCCGCGGTGGCCGAGAAGACTCAACAGAAGATCGCCGGGTTGTCGATGACGGTCTATCCGGCGCTGGTGGAAGAGGGTGGGACGGTCAAGGAAGGTCGGTTCTCCACTGCCGCCGAGGCCGAGTTCCAGCATCGCCGGGCCTTGCAGCGCTTGTTGATGCAGCAACTGGCCGAGCCGGCCAAGTTCCTGCGCGGCAAGTTGCCGGGGCTGACCGAATTGGGGCTGATGTACCGCGAGCTGGGGCGAATCGATAGCCTGGTGGAAGACATTCTGCTGGCCAGTCTGGACAGCTGCATTCTCGACGGCGAAGCCAGTTTGCCGCGCGATGGCGCCGGGCTGGCCTCGTTGGCCGAGCGCAAGCGTGGCGGCTGGACTGAGCATGCCGAACGGCTGGCGAAATTGACGCTGGAAACGCTCAAGCTCTGGCACGGTCTGCAAAAGCGCTTCAAGGGCAAGATCGACCTGGCACAGGCGGTGGCACTCAACGACATCAAGCAGCAATTGAGTCAGCTGGTGTATCCGGGTTTTGTTCGCGAAACCCCGGCTGTCTGGCTCAAGGAGCTGCCGCGTTTCCTCAAGGCCATCGAGTTGCGCCTTGAGAAACTGCCGAGCCAGGTGCAAAAGGACCGGGTCTGGAGCACTGAACTGTCCGGGTTATGGACGCAATACCAGGCTCGCGCCAACAAACACGCCCAGGAAGGCAAACGCGATCCACAGCTTGAGTTGTACAGATGGTGGCTGGAGGAATACCGGGTGTCGTTGTTTGCCCAACAATTGGGGACCAGGGTACCGATCTCCGACAAGCGTTTAAGCAAGCAATGGAGCCAGGTTGAGCCTTAGTCTTTAATCTCGCAAAAGGGGCCAAATGCTAGCGTTTATGGCAAACTTCGCGGTTATAAACGCCGGCCCCACGGATTTGAGCCTTGGCAGCCCAGGTGGATCGAAGTAAAGCGCCGCAAGATTTTCGTGGGATCAAACCCTTTATGTGTTGGTACGTCGGTGCCAATACTTTCTGCCTGAACAGATTAGAGAAACGACCATGCATAACGTCGTCATCAGCGGCACCGGCCTGTACACACCGGCCAACAGCATCTCCAACGAAGAGCTGGTGCAGTCTTTCAATGCCTATGTGCAGCAGTTCAATGCCGATAACGCCGCTGCCATCGAACGCGGCGAAGTTCAGGCGCTGACCGAATCCAATGCCGCTTTCATTGAAAAGGCCTCGGGAATCAAAAGCCGCTTTGTCATGGACAAGGAAGGCATCCTGGACCCGCAGCGCATGACGCCGCGTCTGCCGGAGCGCGCCAACGATGAATGGTCGGTGCTTTGCCAAATGGCCATTGGCGCCGCCGAGCAAGCCTTGCAGCGCGCCGGCAAGACCGCCGCCGATATCGACGGTGTCATCGTCGCCTGCTCCAACCTGCAACGGGCTTACCCGGCCATCGCCATCGAAGTCCAGGAAGCACTGGGCATCCAGGGCTTCGGCTTCGACATGAACGTCGCCTGCTCCTCGGCGACCTTCGGTATCCAGGCCGCGGCCAACAGTGTCCAGCTTGGCCAGGCCCGGGCGATTCTGATGGTCAACCCGGAAGTCTGCACCGGTCACTTGAACTTCCGCGACCGCGACAGCCACTTCATTTTCGGCGACGCTGCGACGGCGGTGATCATCGAGCGTGCCGATCTGGCAACCTCGCCGTACCAGTTCGACATTGTCAGCACCAAGCTGCTGACCAGGTTCTCCAACAACATCCGCAACAACTTCGGCTTCCTCAACCGCGCAGCCGAAGAGGGCGTCGGTGCACCGGACAAGCTGTTCGTTCAGGAAGGTCGCAAGGTCTTCCGTGACGTCTGCCCGATGGTGGCGGAACTGATCGGTACCCACCTGGAAGAGAACCAGCTCAACATCAGCGACGTGAAGCGTTTCTGGCTGCACCAGGCCAACCTCAGCATGAACCACCTGATCGTCAAGAAACTGCTGGGCCGCGAAGCCACGGAAGAAGAAGCGCCGGTGATTCTCGATACCTTCGCCAATACCAGCTCGGCCGGTTCGGTGATCGCCTTTCACAAGAATCAGGATGACTTGCCAAGCGGTTCGTTGGCGGTGCTCAGTTCCTTTGGCGCCGGTTATTCGATTGGTAGCGTGATTCTGCGTAAGCGTTGATTGCATTCAGCGTCGACGAAAATCCATTGTGGCGAGGGAGCTTGCTCCCGCTGGGGCGCGAAGCGGTCCTAAAATCGGCAACCGTGTTTTATCAGGCAGATGCATCAGCCGGTTTACGACTGCTTCGCAGCCGAGCGGGAGCAAGCTCCCTCGCCACAGGTGTGATGTTCATCTGAAAATTGACGGCATTGGGGAAGACCCCCTCACCGCAGGGAATCAGTGTTGATGACTGACGAAACCCAACTGCTCGAACGCCTCTTGGCGGGCGAGCAGCGGGCTTACAAGGAACTGGTCAGCACCTACCAGAGCGCCATGCGCGCCGTGGCCTACGCCATTGTCGGCAATCGTCATGCCGATGAAGTGGTGCAGGACGCCTGGCTGTCGGTCGTGCGTAATCTGGCCGGGTTTCAGGGGCGTTCCAGCCTCAAGACCTGGCTGCTGACCATCACCGCCAACTCCGCTAAAAGCCGTTACAAACAAAACCGCCGGGAAGTCCTGCTGGATGATCTGCCGTCGCCCCACGGCACGATTGGCGATGAGCGATTTTCCTCCGGCGACGGTCACTGGCTGGTGGCTCCGTTCACCTGGCACGAGGACACGCCCGAGGCCCTGCTCACCGAAAATGAGCTGCGCGAATGCCTGGAACATACCCTGTTGAGTCTTTCCGAGCTGCAAAGCAGTGTGTTGCTGCTGCGCGAGCGCCAGGGTCTGGAGTTGGAGGAGATTTGTAATCTTCTGCAGATCTCGCTCTCCAATGTTCGTGTACTGCTGCATCGGGCACGGCTGAAGGTCTTTGCGACCGTGGAGCACTTTGAGGAAACCGGCGAATGTTGACCTGCAAGGAACAAGTGGCGCGATCCAGTGACTACCTCGATGGTCAGTTGAGCTTTCGCGAGCGGCTGATGGTGCGTCATCATTTGATGTTTTGTCCCAAGTGTCGGCGCTTCATCCGGCAGATGCGCTTGATGCAGGCCACTTTGCGGGTGATGCCGGAACCTCCTGTTCCGGGCGCCGACGAACTGGCCGAGCGTCTCGCTGCCGAACGCCGCAAAAACAACCCTTAGAGTTGGGCAATCTTCAGGATCTTGATCTTGATCTTGATCTTGTGGGAGCGGGCTTGCCCGCGAAGGCGGCCTGACAGCCGACCTGGCTTTTGCGGATGTACATCGATCTAATGTGGGAGCTGGCTTGCCCGCGAAGGCGGCCTGACAGCCGACCTGGCTCTTGCGGGTGTACATATCCATTCCTGCGGTAACGGCCACTTAGGGTTTCGCCCTTACGGCGCCTCCCTTTGGCAAACGCCCCAAAGGAAGCAAAGGTCTTCGCCCCAAGCGTTCGGCACCTCGCCAAGGCTCGGTGTTCCCTCGCTCCGGCATTCATCAGGGGGCATCGCCCTCCGGTCTGCTTCGCGACGACCTCCATGCGATGTCCTCGGCTTCGCCGAGGGGCGCTGCGCGCCAGTCCCCTGATGAACACCTCCGTTCGGCCTGCCGAAGGGGCGGGCAGATCAAAAGCACAGATCAAAAGCAAAAGCGAGGCGGCCTGCCGGCCGGCCTGTTTGTATGGGGTACGCGCTCTGTTCGTAGCTGTCGCAGGCCTTTTCAGCACTCTAGCTTGCGGCTTTCAGCTTATAGCTTGCCGCTGCTCCACCCTTATTTCCATTCGAAGTAAAAAAGTTCCGTTGTCACAAAATCTTTATATATCAGCAACTCCCCTGAAATAACCCATCGCCAAGATTCCCTCCCAACACAAGCGGGCCCGACCCGCGTGTTTTTCAGTTTTCAAGACCACCAATTAGGGGAACTCTTCGATGATCCGTAAGCACTTCGCCGGTTTTGCTGCCAGCGCCCTGGCCCTGGCGGTTACCGCCCAGGCTTTCGCTGGCACTGTCACTTCTGACGGCGCCGATATCGTAGTCAAGACCAAAGGCGGCCTTGAGGTCGCAACGACCGACAAAGAGTTCAGCTTCAAGCTCGGCGGACGCGTGCAGGCTGACTACAGCCAGTTCGACGGTGTCTACACGAAGAATGGCGACACTGCCGATGCTGCCTACTTCCGTCGCGCGTTCCTGGAATTGTCCGGCGTGCTGTACACGGATTGGGCTTACGTCATCAGCTACGATTTCTCCCACAACACCGGCGACTCCGACAACGGTTACTTCGACGAAGCTTCCCTGGCCTACAACGGCTTCAAGCCGGTCTCGATCAAAGTCGGTCGTTTCGACCCGGACTTCGGTCTGGAAAAAGCCACCAGCTCCAAGTGGGTTACCGCGCCAGAGCGTAACGCGGCGTACGACATGATCGACTGGGCGAACGGTCATCAGAATGGTCTGGGTCTGCAAGCCTCCAGTACCTTCGCTGATTCGTTCTACGCATCCGCCGGTGTATTCAGCAAGGACACCGACGATACCGATGGCAACAGCGTCAAGCAGGTCAACGGTCGCTTCGTATTCGCTCCGATGCATGAAGCGGGCAACGTGCTGCACTTCGGCGTGAACGTCGCTTCCCGCGATGTTTCTGACACGGCCTTCGATTCGCGTTATCGCACTCGCATGGGCATGCGTGGCGTTGAAACCCTCGGCGGCAACGATGCGGGTACCAATGGCAACCGTCCGGTGCTGGGCGGCAGTTCCACTTCGCCTGCCGGTTCCTATGACCGTGACGATGCACTCGGTCTGGAAGCCGCCTTCGCCATGGGCCCGGCATCGATCCAGGGTGAATACATCGCTCGCAAGACCAGGGCCGATGACAGCAGCCGTGAAGACATCAAGGGGCAGGGTTTCTATGCCCAGGCGGCCTACACCCTCACCGGCGAATCGCGCGGCTATAAAGTGGGCAAGTTCGACGCCATCAAGCCGGCCAACAAGGCCTTCGGCGCCTGGGAGCTGTTCTATCGTTACGACAGCCTGACCGTCGAAGACGACAACATCACCACCGCCAGCCTGACCCGTGATGTCGGCGATGCCGAAGTCAAAGTCCACAACCTGGGTGTGAACTGGTACGCCAACGAAGCGGTGAAAGTCTCCGCGACCTACGTCAAGGCCAAGACCGATAACGTGACCAACGCGACCGCCGCCAGCAATGGTACTCCGGCACGTCGTACTGGCGATGACAGCGGTGACGGCTTCATCGTTCGTGCTCAGTACGTGTTCTAAGCCGCGCTAAACCGATACCGGGCTCTTTCTCATCCGTTAAAGCTCCTTTCGTTTTGACCCCGCCCCGGCGGGGTTTTTTTTATTTCGGCAAGTGCCGGGATGGGCGATACTCGGCGCGTCTGTGAGTCATGATCGTCGGTGAATGCGATGCCGCTACAACGTTTGGAGAGTCTGTCAGCCATCTCGCCTCAAGTATGGGATGCGCTGGTGCCCGACGCTCAGCCGTTCCTGCGCCACGCCTTTCTCAGTGCGCTGGAAGACAGCGCCAGCCTGGGCCCGCATTCCGGTTGGCAGCCCGAGCATTTATTGCATGTTGAAGACGGTCGCTTGCTGGCGGCGTTGCCGAGTTACCGAAAATGGCATTCCTATGGCGAATACGTGTTCGATCATGCCTGGGCTGATGCCTGCGAGCGTGCCGGGATCGAGTATTACCCGAAACTGTTGACCGCCGTGCCGTTCAGTCCGGTAAGTGGGCCGCGCCTGTTGGCCGCCAAGGTAGAGGACGGCTTCGAGTTGCTGAAAAGCCTGCCGGGGTACCTGGAAATCGAAGGGCTCTCCAGTGCTCACATCAATTTCACCGACCCGTTCACCGATGCCGCGCTGGCCGAGCAGCCGGGTTGGCTGCAGCGTGTCGGCTGCCAGTATCACTGGCAGAACCGTGGTTATCGGGACTTTCAGGATTTTCTCGACGCCCTGAGTTCGCGCAAACGCAAGCAGATGCGCAAGGAGCGTGAACAGGTCGCGGGGCAGGGCATCGAGTTCGAATGGCTTGAGGGTCGGCAACTTGATCAGGCGCAGTGGGACTTCGTCTACGCCTGCTACGCCAACACCTATGCCATACGCCGCCAGGCGCCCTATCTGACCCGGGAATTCTTCAGTCTGCTGGCTGAGCGCATGCCTGAAGCGATACGCGTGGTGCTGGCCAAGCAGGGTTCACGACCGGTGGCCATGGCCTTCAGTCTGGTGGGCGGCGACAGTTTTTACGGTCGCTATTGGGGCTGCCTGGCGGAGTTCGACCGACTGCATTTCGAGACCTGTTTCTATCAGGGCATGGAGTACGCAATCGCCAACGGCTTTCAGCGTTTCGACGCCGGGGCTCAGGGTGAGCACAAGTTGATTCGCGGCTTTGAGCCGGTCATCACGCATTCCTGGCATTACCTGAGGCATCCGGGTTTGAAGGCGGCGGTGAAAGATTTTCTGCAACAGGAGCGGCTCGGCGTCCTGGCTTATGCAGAAGAGGCGAGGACCGCCTTGCCATATCGGCAGGACTGATCCCCGCAGATCTGCGGCCTAACTGTCTTCCTTGCCCAGCCAGCGATAAGTCACCCCACCGATCACCGCGCCAAGAATCGGCGCCAGCCAGAACATCCACAGTTGCTGAATCGCCCAACCGCCGACGATCAGCGCCGGGCCGGTGCTGCGGGCGGGGTTGACCGAGGTGTTGGTCACGGGGATCGAGATCAGGTGAATCAACGTCAGTGCCAGGCCGATGGCAATGGGTGCCAGCCCTGCCGGTGCGCGTTTGTCTGTAGAGCCGAGGATGATCACCACGAACATCGCGGTCATCACCAGTTCACAGACAAACCCCGCAGCCATCGAGTAGCTGCCGGGTGAATGTTCGCCATAGCCATTGGATGCCAGGCCGCCGGCCAATTCGAAGCCGGGTTTACCGCTGGCAATGAAGTACAGCAAAGCGGCCGCAATCACACCGCCAATGACCTGCGCGACGATATAAGCGGGCAGTTCCTTGGCCGGGAACCGACCGCCAACCCACAGTCCGACCGACACCGCGGGGTTGAGATGACAACCGGAGATATGGCCGATGGCGAACGCCATGGTCAGTACTGTCAGACCAAACGCCAGCGACACCCCAAGCAATCCGATCCCGACATCCGGAAAAGCCGCCGCCAGTACCGCACTGCCGCAACCACCCAACACCAGCCAGAAGGTACCTAACAACTCAGTGACTGAACGTTTGAACAGAGACATGAGACGCATCCTTGTAGTAGGTCGACGATAGAGTCGATATAGCCGTTATGCATCCTGCAGGTTGACTACAGACCCTCTCCAGAGCCTTGGCTCAGTACAGCAGGGATTTGCCGGAACGCCAGTCCAAAAAAAACCGCCAGTGCCCATGGTTAAAGGGCTCCGGCGGTTTTTTGGTGGGGTGGGATGCGCCTTTGTGGCGAGGGAGCTTGCTCCCGCTGGGTCGCGAAGCGGCCCTAAAATCAGCCACACGGTTTTGTCAGGTAGAACAAGGTTGCTGGTTTCACGACTGCTTCGCAGCCGAGCGGGAGCAAGCTCCCTCGCCACAGAAAGCCCTGCTTCCACAAGATCGATTCAATCCCCTTCAATCGATACCCACAAACCCACCCGTCTGGTGTTGCCACAACCGTGCATACAAACCGCCGTGGGCCAGCAGTTCGGCGTGGCTGCCGGTTTCGGCGATCCGGCCTTTTTCCAGCACCACCAGACGATCCATGCGGGCAATGGTGGAGAGGCGGTGAGCGATGGCGATGACGGTCTTGCCTTGCATCAGGGTTTCCAGGCTTTCCTGAATGGCCGCTTCGACTTCCGAGTCCAGCGCCGAGGTGGCTTCGTCCATGATCAGGATTGGCGCGTCCTTGAGCAGCACCCGGGCAATGGCGATCCGTTGGCGCTGACCGCCGGACAGTTTCACCCCGCGTTCTCCGACATGGGCGTCGAAGCCGGTACGGCCCTGGGCATCGGAAAGCTGCGGGATGAACTCGTCGGCACGGGCCTTGCGCACCGCTTCCCAGAGTTGTTCATCAGTGGCGTCGGGGTTGCCATAGAGCAGGTTGTCACGGATTGAGCGGTGCAGCAGCGAGGTGTCCTGGGTGATCATGCCGATCCGCTCGCGCAGGCTTTCCTGGGCGACGTTGGCGATGTCCTGGCCATCGATCAGGATCCGTCCGCCTTGCAGGTTGTAAAGGCGTAACAGCAGGTTGACCAGGGTCGATTTGCCCGCGCCGGACGGGCCGATCAAACCGATTTTTTCTCCGGGTTTGATCGTCAGGTTGAGGTCGCTGATGATTCCGCTTTTCTTGCCATAGTGGAAGTCGACGTGCTCGAAACGCACTTCACCGCGCCCCACGTCGAGGCGCGGTGCCTGTTCGCGGTCGGTCACGCTGACCGGCTGGGCGATGGTCTGCAGACCGTCCTGGACCATGCCGATGTTTTCGAAGATGCCGTTGACCACCCACATGATCCAGCCGGACATGTTGACGATGCGGATCACCAGGCCGGTGGCCAGGGCGATGGCGCCGACCGAGATCAGCGACTGGGTCCATAACCACAAGGCCAGGCCTGTAGTGCTGACAATCAACAGGCCGTTCATGCCGGTAATAACCACATCCATGCTGGTGACGACGCGGCCGGCCAGCTGGGATTTTTCGGTTTGCTCTTCGATGGCCTCGCGGGCGTACTGTTGTTCGAAGTGGGTGTGGGCGAACAGTTTGAGCGTGGTGATATTGGTGTAGCCGTCGACGATCCGCCCCATCAGTTTCGAGCGGGCGTCGGAGGAGACCACCGAGCGTTCCTTGACCCGCGGCACGAAGTAGCACAGCGCACCGATGTAACAGGCGATCCAGGTCAGCAACGGGATCATCAGGCGCCAGTCGGCCTCGGCGAACAGCACCAGCGAACTGATGGCGTAGATCAGCACATGCCACAGCGCATCGACTGCCTGCACGGCAGAGTCGCGCAGAGAGTTGCCGGTCTGCATGATGCGCTGGGCGATGCGCCCGGCGAAATCGTTCTGAAAGAAGTTGAGGCTTTGTTTGAGCACGTAGCTGTGGTTCTGCCAGCGGATCATGCTGGTCATGCCCGGGCTGATGGTCTGGTGCACCAGCAGGTCATGCAGGCCGACGAAGACCGGACGCAGGACCAGCGCGACCACCGCCATCCAGATCAGCTCAGTGCCGTGAATCTTGAAGAAGTCGACATTCGGCGTGCCCTGGGCCAGGTCGATGATCCGGCTCAGGTAACTGAACAGCGCGACTTCGATCAGCGCACCGAACAGGCCGACGATGAGCAGGGCGGCAAAACTCGGCCAGACCTGCCGCAGGTAATAGATATAGAAGGGTAGAACCGTGTTCGGCGGAGCCGCCGTCGGAGCGTCGCGGAAGATATCGATCAGTTGTTCAAAGCGACGATAAAGCATGAGGTCTCACGCCCGCGTAGGGGCTCTCCTTTTCCGTAGGTGAGCGGGGCTCCAATAAAGAACCGCCGCTCAGGACTCCCTTCGCGTATCAGTCGATGCGCTTGGCCGATTTTATCAGCACGGGGTCGATTGGCACATTCTGCATGCCGCTTTTGGTGGTGGTCTGGGAATTGACGATGATGTCCACCACGTCCATGCCTTTGACCACTTTGGCGAACACCGCATAACCGGCGTCACGACCCGGGTCGAGGAAGGCGTTGTCGGCCACGTTGATGAAGAACTGGCTGGTGGCCGAATCCGGGTTCGAGGTGCGAGCCATCGACAGGGTGCCACGGACATTATGCAAACCGTTGCTGGCTTCGTTCTTGATCGGTGCCTGGGTGTCTTTTTGCTGCATCTGTGTGGTGAAACCGCCGCCCTGGGCCATGAAGCCCGGAATCACGCGATGGAAAATGGTGTTGTTGTAGAAGCCGCTGTCGACGTACTCAAGGAAGTTTTTGGTACTGATCGGAGCCTTGACCGGATCCAGTTCGATTTCGATCTGGCCATTGGTAGTGTCCAGCAAAACATGCGGCGCCTTGGCTGGCGTGGCGGCCATCAGGTTAGCGGCGAACAGAACGGAGCCGGCGACGAGGGCGATTTTTTTAAACATGGGTCAGTGTTCCTGATTTAGTGGTGTCGACTGCGGTAAGAAACTCAAGCAGGGTTTGGTTGAAGGCTTGCGGTTGGTCCAGCGGCGTAGCGTGGCGGGAATCGGCAATCACCACCAGTCGCGCATCGGGTAGCAGTTTTACATAGGCCTCTTTCAACGCGACCGGCGTGTAGTCACGGTCGGCGCTGACGATCAGGGTTGGACAGGTGACACGGGAAAGTCGTTCCTGCACACCCCAACCGATGATGGCATCGAAGCTGGCGAGATAAGCACGTTTGTCGTTTTTTGCCCAGCGCTCGGCGATCTTTTGCCGCAATTGGGCCTGTTCCGGTTTGGGGAACAGTATCCCGCCCAACGCTGTGCCGATGGCGCTCATGCTCGCGACGCGCATCAGGCTCCAGCGCTTGAGCCACTGCCAATACTCGTCGGGCGTGCGGACTTTGACCTGGGGCGCGCTGTTGACGATGCACAGGCTTTTGAGCAATTGCGGCTGATCCACCGCCAGTTGAAAGCCGATCATGCCGCCCATGGACAGCCCGACCACATGGGCCGGTCCCAGGTTCAGGTGCTCGATCAGCGCGATCAGGTCGGCGCTGAAACCGGCAATACTGTAGCGCTCGTTGGGCTTGTCGGAGCGGCCATGGCCACGCGCATCCGGAACGATCACCCGGTAACGGGCGGCCAGCTCAGGAACCTGATACTCCCAATCCAGAGAACTGGAGCCCAGCCCGTGGAGCAGCAGCACGGGTTCGCCGTGGCCATACTCTTCGTAATGCAGGGTGCAACCTTCATGTTCGAAATAGGCCATGGCAGAACTCCTGTTCAGATTTGCTGGGGTTTCAGGCTTGCTGTGGAGCGGCGAAAGGTGCATCCAGCGGCGCGGTGTCAAAGGTGCGCAGCAGTTCGATGAGAATCTGTGTGGCCGGGCCCAGTGGTTTGTCCTTGTTCGAATACAGATAGAACGTCGGGCGGCGACTGCCGCCCTGGTCCAACGGTAGCAGCTTGAGCAGGCCTTCCTTGATTTCCCGTTCGATCATGTGCCGTGGCAGCCAGGCGAAACCCAGCCCGTTGCCGACGAAGGTCGCGGCAGTGGCCAGGCTGCCGACGGTCCAGCGCTGTTCGGCGCCGAGCCAGCCAACGTCCCGCGGTTGCTGGCGACCAGAGTCGCGGATCACCACTTGCAGCTGGCTTTCCAGGTCCTGGAAACTCAACTCGCGGTTCAGCCGATGCAGCGGGTGTTCCGGGTGGGCCACGGCGACGAATTCCACCGCGCTCATTTCTGTGCCCAGATAACCGGAAATGTTGTAGCCGCTGATGGCAAGGTCAGCGACGCCTTCGAGCAGCACCTCTTCGACCCCGGACAGCACTTCTTCGCGCAAGCGCACCCGGCAGCCACGGCTTTGCGGCATGAATGCGGTCAGGGCACGTACCAGGCGGGCATTCGGGTAAGCGGCATCGACCACCAGCCGCACTTCCGCTTCCCAGCCTTGCTCCATGTGGTGCGCCAGGTCCTCGAGCTGGCTGGCCTGTTTGACCAGCTGCCGGGAGCGGCGCAGCAACACGCCGCCAGCTTCGGTCAGCACCGCTTTGCGGCCGTCGATGCGCAACAGCGGCACGCCGAGCTGATCCTGCATGCGCGCCACGGTATAGCTGACCGACGATTGTGAACGGTGCAGCGCTTCGGCTGCCTGGGCGAAGCCACCGTGGTCGACCACGGCCTGCAATGTTCGCCATTGATCAAGGGTAACGCGGGGCGCTTTCAAGATGAGCTCCTCTTGTCCTAAGCTGGCGGTCCTTATTGGAGACTGCCGAATGAGAAAAATCTGTTGTGTGTGGCTGGCGATGCTGCCGCTGACTGCGTTTGCCTATCCGATCGATGTGCAGAAAGACCTCAGCGGGATGAAGATCGACTACACCACCTACGCCACCGACTACGACCTGGGCGCCATAACCCTGAACAACTACGGCGACACCGCCGCTGAATGCTCGGTGATATTTCGCAACGGCCCGGAATCCCCCAAGACCCGCCGGGTGAGCCTGGACGCGGGCAAAAGCACCGATCTTTCGGCCAAGTTCAACCGCAAGATCATCAAGCTGTACATCACCGTCACCTGCAAACCCAAATAATGCAAAGTGGAGCAGGCCAGCCGGGCATGCTCCGCTTATAAACGAATTTATAGATGGGTTATAGCAGTTATTTACGCTTTTTCATCGATATGACACTGTTTAATCTCCACTCCATCGACCTACAGCATTCACCGATGGAGGCTACATCTCATGTCCCACGTTCTGATCATCGAAAGCAGTGCCCGTCAGCAAGATTCGGTTTCACGCCAGCTGACCCAAACCTTCATCAGCCAGTGGAAAACCGCACACCCGGCTGACCAGATCACCGTTCGTGACCTGGCAAGCAACCCGGTTCCACACCTGGATGCCAACCTGCTGGGCGGCTGGATGAAACCTGCCGAGCAGCGCAACGAGATCGAGCATGCTTCTCTGGCACGTTCCAACCAGTTGACCGATGAGCTGCTGGCCGCCGACGTGTTAGTGATGGCCGCGCCCATGTACAACTTCGCCATCCCGAGCACCCTGAAAGCCTGGCTGGACCACGTGCTGCGTGCCGGCGTGACCTTCAAGTACACCGAAACCGGTCCGCAAGGCCTGCTCACCGGCAAGCGTGCCTATGTACTCACCGCTCGCGGCGGCATCTACGCCGGCAGCACCGCCGATCACCAGGAACCCTACCTGCGTCAGGTCATGGCGTTCATCGGGATCCACGACGTTGAATTCATTCACGCCGAAGGCATGAACCTAGGCGGCGACTTCCACGAGAAAGGTCTGAACCAGGCCAACGCCAGGCTCGCTCAGGTCGCCTGAGGTTTAATCGTCAGATAATCGCCTGATGGTCTAGTAGCGCCATTGGCCCCCTTCAAGCCGGTTCGCGCATCGAACCTCCCTTTGCACTTGTAGCTCCTGAGTGCTCCTGCCCGATCGAACGCTTTAGCGAGATCGGGTTTTTTTTGCCTGCGATTTTCAGATGGGGCATGAACCTGTGGGAGCGAGCTTGCTCGCGAAGAGGGAGTGCCAGTCGACATAAATGTTGCATGACACACCGCATTCGCGAGCAAGCTCGCTCCCACAGGTTTGTTCGCGATGAAGGGAAAAACCCGCTATCGTCGCCGCCATTCGAAACGAGGCGCGTATGGGCTATCTACTTTTTGTCACGCTGATTCAGGCGTTTTCCTTCAGCTTGATCGGCGAATACCTGGCCGGGCATGTCGACAGCTACTTCGCGGTGCTGGTGCGTGTGCTGCTGGCCGGCCTGGTGTTCATTCCCTTGACCCGCTGGCGTCAGGTCGAGCCGGCCTTCATGCGCAGGATGCTGTTGATCGGTGCCTTGCAGTTCGGCGTGACCTACGTCTGCCTGTACCTGAGCTTTCGCGTACTGACGGTGCCGGAAGTGTTGCTGTTCACCATCCTCACGCCGTTGCATGTGACGCTGATCGAAGACGCACTGAACCGCCGCTTCAATCCGTGGGCCTTGATTGCCGCACTGGTGGCGGTGGCTGGGGCTGCGGTGATTCGCTACGACCGGATCAACCCGGATTTCTTCATGGGCTTTTTGCTGCTGCAACTGGCCAACTTCACCTACGCCGCCGGACAGGTGCTTTACAAACATCTGGTGGCCCGTTACCCGAGTGACCTGCCGCATTACCGGCGCTTTGGCTACTTCTATCTGGGCGCACTGGCGGTGGCGTTGCCGGCATTTCTGCTGTTCGGCAAAACCAACTTCCTGCCCGAAGCACCGGTGCAGTGGGGCGTACTGGTATTCCTCGGGCTGGTGTCGACGGCATTGGGTTTGTATTGGTGGAACAAGGGCGCGTGCCTGGTCGATGGCGGCACGCTGGCGGTGATGAACAACCTGCATGTGCCGGTGGGGTTGTTGATCAATTTGCTGATCTGGAATCAGCATGAAGAGCTGGGGCGGTTGTTTTTTGGTGGGTTGGTGATATTGGGCGCGGTGTGGATTAGTCGGTTGGGTGTGCGGCAGCCGGCAGTTGCACACTGATCCTGTGGGAGCCGAGCTTGCTCGCGATGCAGGCGGCGCGGTGCATCAGGCAAACCGCGTCATCGTTCATCGCGGGCAAGCCACGCTCCCACAGGGCTTGCGGTGTTCTTGTGGGAGCCGAGCTTGCTCGCGATACAGGCGGCGCGGTGTATCAGGTATACCGCGTCATCGTTCATCGCGGGCAAGCCACGCTCCCACAGGGCTTGCGGTGTTCTTGTGGGCGCCGAGCTTGCTCGCAATGCAGGCGGCGCGGTGCATCAGGCACACCGCGTTATCGTTCTTCGCGGGCAAGCCACGCTCCCACAGGGGATGTGTTGTTACATAGAACGTTTTTCGTTCTCAGGGATAAAACCCGCCCCCAACACCGCCGGCAATATCCCCGCGCGCAAATCATGACCACTCGGCTGCTGATACACACTCAAACCAAACTCCGGCAACACCGCCAGCAGGTAATCGAAGATATCGCCCTGAATCCGCTCGTAATCGGCCCAGGCGGTGGTGCGGGTGAAGCAGTAAATCTCCAACGGCACGCCTTGGGCGGTGGTCTGCAGCTGGCGGACCATGCAGGTCATGTTGGTTTGAATCTCGGGATGACTCTTCAGATAAGCCAGTGCGTACGCGCGGAAGGTCCCAAGGTTGGTCATGCGCCGACGATTGGCCGACATCGCCGCGACGTTGCCCTGGGCTTCGTTCCAGCTTTTGAGTTCAGCTTGTTTGCGGCCGATGTAGTCGGTCAGTAAACGGATCTGGGTCAGTTTCTGTTCTTCCTCATCATGCAGAAAACGCACGCCACTGGCGTCGATAAACAGGCTGCGCTTGATCCGCCGACCGCCAGACTGCTGCATGCCACGCCAGTTCTTGAACGACTCGGACATCAAACGCCAGGTCGGAATCGAGACGATGGTTTTATCGAAATTCTGCACTTTGACCGTGTGCAGAGTGATGTCCACCACATCGCCGTCGGCACCGACTTGCGGCATTTCGATCCAGTCGCCGACCCGCAGCATGTCGTTGCTGGTCAGCTGTACTCCGGCGACGAACGACAGCAAGGTGTCCTTGTAGACCAGCAGAATCACCGCCGACATCGCACCCAGGCCGGACAACAGCAACAGCGGCGAGCGGTCGATCAGCGTCGCAATGATGATGATCGCGCCGCAGACAAATAGAACCATCTTCGCCAGTTGCACGTAGCCCTTGATCGAGCGGGTGCGGGCGTATTCGGTGCGTGCGTAGATATCCAGCAAGGCACTGAGCAGGGCGCTCAGGGCCAGCACCAGGAACAGAATGCTGAACGCCAGCGCGACGTTGCCCAGAAACAGCAGGCTGGTCTTGCTCAGCTCCGGAATCAGGTGCAGGCCGAACTGGATCAGCAGTGACGGCGTCATCTGCGCCAGACGGTGAAAGACTTTGTTCTGCCGCAAATCATTGAGCCAATGCAGCGCCGGCTGCCGGCCGAGCAATTTGACTGCGTGCAGAATGAGGTAGCGTGCCACTCGTCCGAGGACCAGTGCGACCACCAATAGCAACACCAGCGCCAGGCTGGAATGCAGCAGCGGATGTTGATCGAGGGCACCCCAGAGGTCCTGGGCGTTGAGCCAGAGCTGTTTGATATCCATACGCTAAAACGATTCTTCTGTGGGCCGAGACGGGGCGATTAGAGCATTTAAGAGCACTAAAGTTACGATCAGGGACAAATCCCTTAACAAAAAAGTGCCTGATTGCTGCTCTTCGCGTAAAGAAACTCGGCCTCGGCGCTCGAAACCGTTACCCTATGCAGCTGTTTTTTTGTATTTCTTCGAGGTAGCACCCGTGTTTTCCCAATTCGCCCTGCACGAACGCCTGCTCAAAGCCGTGGCCGAGCTTAAATTTGTCGAGCCAACGCCAGTGCAAGCAGCGGCCATCCCGCTCGCGCTTCAAGGGCGTGACCTGCGGGTGACGGCTCAAACCGGTAGCGGCAAAACCGCGGCCTTCGTTCTGCCCATCCTTAACCGTTTGATCGGCCCGGCGAAGATCCGCGTCAGCATCAAAGCGGTGATCCTGTTGCCGACCCGCGAGCTGGCACAGCAGACCCTCAAGGAAGTCGAACGCTTCTCGCAGTTCACCTTCATCAAGTCCGGCCTGATCACCGGCGGTGAAGACTTCAAGGTCCAGGCCGCCATGTTGCGCAAAGTGCCGGACATCCTGATCGGTACTCCGGGCCGTTTGCTGGAGCAACTGAACGCCGGCAACCTCGATCTGAAAGAAGTCGAAGTGCTGGTACTCGACGAAGCCGACCGCATGCTCGACATGGGCTTTGCCGAAGACGTGCAACGCCTGGTCGATGAGTGCGCGAGCCGTCAGCAGACCATGCTGTTCTCCGCCACCACCGGCGGTTCGGGCCTGCGCGAGATGATCGGCAAGGTGCTGGTCAACCCTGAGCACTTGCAGCTCAACAGCGTCAGCCAGCTGAACGCGACGACCCGTCAGCAAATCATCACCGCTGACCACAACCAGCACAAAGAACAGATCGTCAATTGGCTGCTGGCCAACGAGACCTATCAAAAGGCGATCATCTTCACCAACACCCGCGCCATGGCCGACCGCATCTACGGCCGCCTGGTGGCCCTGGAATACAAAGCCTTCGTCTTGCACGGCGACAAGGACCAGAAAGACCGCAAACTGGCGATCGATCGTCTGAAGCAGGGCGGCGTGAAAATTCTCGTGGCCACCGACGTTGCCGCGCGCGGCCTGGACGTCGACGGTCTGGACATGGTGATCAACTTTGACATGCCGCGCAGCGGCGACGAATACGTTCACCGTATCGGCCGTACCGGTCGCGCCGGCAATGATGGCCTGGCCATCTCGCTGATCTGCCACGGCGACTGGAACCTGATGTCGAGCATCGAGCGCTACTTGAAGCAGACCTTCGAGCGCCGCACGATCAAGGAAGTCAAAGGCACCTACGGCGGACCGAAAAAGGTCAAGGCTTCCGGTAAAGCCGTTGGCGTGAAGAAGAAAAAGACCGACGCCAAAGGCGACAAGAAGAAAACCGGCGCCAAGGCACCGACCAAGCGCAAGATCGCCAACCGGCCGAAGACCGACGCCCTGTCGCTGGTCAGCAAGGACGGCATGGCGCCACTCAAGCGCCGCAAGCCAGAAGCACCGGCGGCTGAGTAACGCGCCGTAGCGACACAACAAGAAGCCCGGACATTGTCCGGGCTTTTTTTCAGGTTCTATGTCCGTGTCTTGCCGACAGATATCGTGTCCGACATCAGAAGTATTCCTTCGCGTTAGTTGCTGCAAAAAGGGCTGACAAAAAAAAACGGGCGACCCCGAGGTCGCCCGTTTTTCGTTAACGATTTCGATCAGACGACAATTATCCTGACACCGAAGGCTCTTCCTTGCTCCCAGCGCTTGCAGTACTGGCGACAGCAAGCGCCACGGCACACGCCAGCAACGAGAACACAGTGAAAGCACCCATCAGATGGAGATAAGGCAACACATGATTCCACGCTCGAGCCACGCCCAGGAACGCGGCGAACAGCCAGCCGCTCATGGAGAGCGCGCCCAGGAGGGCAAGGCGGTTGCGGGCGGAACTGGGTAACAGGACGAAGGGCGCTTTTTGCAGCAGGGGGAAACCGATTCGATGCAACAACGCGCCGTTCAGGCTAAGTAGCGCGACAACGGTAACCTTGGCCCAGAGCTTCTGATTGAGCAGATACGCGATGCCGTCATCGAGGTAACCCTGGAGCACCAACAACAGGCCACTTGCCCAAAGGGCCAGCAGCGCAAGGGTGGCGATTTTCTGGGTTTCCTCAAGATACTCACGTTGTAATTTATCCAGCGCTTCCTTGCGCCAACTCCAAAGCTTGTGATCGGCCTGTAAAACCCGGCCCAGGGCAATACAAGTGGCGAGCAGATGACCGTAGACGAGTAGCATTTTAAGCATTTGCCTTGACCTTATTTTTATTTGGAAATGCACTCCCTGCGCCCTTAAATTGAAACGAAATGATACATATTCATATTTGCGTCGGCAAGGCTTTTAGCCTGACTTTGTATCCGAAAAGCGTATGTTCAGATCAATGTCAGACCTGTTGGTCATTTTATGGCGTGTTTTGTGTCTATGGTCCTGTCTCGGGGGCATTCCCACGCAGGAGCGTGGGAATGATCGATCTTCGGCAGTTCCTACAGGATGGTGGCGCTGTTTAGAGCGCTTTCACCGGTATACAGATTTCGCATTCCAGCTCTCCGGTCTGGACATCGTATTTCGCGTCTACCGGATACCGTTCAAAGCAGGGTCGCGCATCGAACTGCATGCCGCTTTTGGGCAGCCAGTCAGAAGAGGCCCGAACAGTCGACATAAGTCGCCATGAAGCGCGCCTGAAAACTTGATAAGTCCCAAAAAGGGACCTATCGTTCCCTTTTTGGGACTTATTGGTTGTGGCCGTGCAAAGCCTGTCTCTTAGTGACGCATTGTTTACCTCAACACAGCAAAAAGTGTTGGGTTTGCTCTTTGGCAAACCCGACCAAAGCTTTTATGCCAATCAGATCGCTCGTTGGGCTCAGGTTGGCAAAGGCAGCCTGATGCGCGAGTTGGAGCGGCTGCAGTTGGCAGGAGTGCTGAACATGACACGCCAGGGCAACCAGACCCACTATCAAGTCAATCCCGATTGTCCGATCTATCAGGAACTGCTCGGCATTACCCGTAAGACCTTTGGTATCGCCGAGCCTCTGCGCATCGCGTTGGCGCCATTTGCAACTCAACTGACATGGGCATTTATCTACGGTTCCATCGCCAAAGGTCAGGCGCACGCATCCAGTGACATAGATCTGATGCTGATCGGTGTGGGGCTGCACTACAGTGAAGTGATGGAACGACTGATGCCAACGGAAGAGCAATTAGGTCGCACCCTCAACCCGACGCTCTATACCCCTGAAGATTGGGCAAGCAAACTGTCGGCCGGTAACAGTTTCGTTCAGCGGGTAGCGCAACAGGAGAAGATCAACCTGATGGGTGAGAACCCTTTGGAGTCCAAGGATGGGCAGCAACGACAACCTGGAGAACCTGTGGCGAGGGGGCTTGCCCCCGCTGGGGCGCGTAGCGGCCCCAAAGTCTGAAAGCACATTTCGTCAGGCACACCGCATTCGAAGGTCTACAACTGCTGCGCCCGAGCGCGGACCGGTCGGCGGGGGCAAGCCCCTCTCCATAGGTTCTGCGTTCAGCATCCGCAAGGGATAACTGCCAAGACTGTTCCTGGCCCATGTACAACAGGCGATGACCAGGCTTTGACGATTGAACAGGGATTGGTGCTTACCCATTGATCATGTGCATAAAGCTTGTTCACGGGTGATCTCAGGATCGCCTTCATCGCGGGCAAGGCTCCCACAGGGGATTGCGTCATCCTTGTGGGAGCGTGGCTTGCCCGCGATGGCGATTGAGCTGACAGCGCGGGACCCTTCGGCCTCACTCGGAACAGCAGTTCGACTCCCCCATTGCCGGTTCGTCTTCATAACGATCATGATAACGGACCCATTCCATGATCTCGTCTTCGTTGCGTCCTTTGGGGGTCAGGTCGAGGTAGTTGTAGGCACCGACCAGCAAATCCAGGCCCCGCGCATAGGTGGAGTAAGTGTGGAAGATCTCGCCGGCGTCATTGCGATAGAACACGCTGAGGCCAGGCTGTTCGCCGGCGCTGGTGCTTTTTTCGTAGTTGTAGACGGCGGTGCCGGCGGCGAGTTCTTCGTCGCTGATGGTCACGTTGAAGTCTGCATTGAAGTCACTGCCGGCCGAAGACACCCAATTGAATTTCCAGCCCATGCGCTTTTTGAAAGGCAGGAATTCGGCCAGTGGCGCGTGGGAAACCACCACCAGTGCCACGTCATGGTGGGCCAGATGCTGGTTGGCGCCGTCGATGTGATCGGACACGAACGAGCAGCCCGTGCAGCCTTCTTTCCAGCCGACGTCAAACATGAAGTGATAGACGATCAGTTGGCTGCGGCCACCGAACAGGTCTGCCAGGCTTTGCCGTCCGTCGGGGCCTTCGAAGTTGTAGGACTTGTCGATTTTCACCCAAGGCAATGCGCGGCGTTCGGCGCTGAGTTTGTCCCGTTCCCGGGTGAAGGCTTTTTCGTGAAGCAAATGTTCTTTACGTGCCGCGAGCCATTGTTCGCGGGGCACCACCTTGTGCTGTTGCGGTTGCCAGGTGTTCATGATTTTTCCTCCTGCGAAGGTTGCAGCGCTTTGCCGGCGACTGCCTACACAGCCTAGTCGTTTGGCCGAGGCTGAAATCGACAAGGCGCCCGGCGGTTTTTGAGGTTGCGGCTTACGCTGAACCCTGTGGGAGCGGGCTTGCCCGCGAAAAAATCCTACAACCACCGCTTAATCACCCCTGCTGCGGCGCCTTCAAACACTTCAACGTGGTGAGGTCACTGCGCACCTCATCGATTTTCTTCACTAAACGCTGGCGTTGAGCCGGCGTGCTTTGGGCCATCAGGTCCACCAGCAGGTTGCGGGTGGCTTGGTCGGACAGGTTGTAGACCTGACGATAGGCCGGGGTCCATAAGCTTTCGCGATTGACCAGCAGCTGCTTGATACGTTGCGGGAAGTCGCTGCTCTGGCGCTGTTCCATGGCGGCACTGAATTGCGTCTGCCACAGGGCGCGGTTGGCGTTTCGCTGCTGGTTCTGATCGCCTAACGAAGTCGACCAGACAACGACCCGCTGTTGCTGGCTGGCGCTGAGCTGGCCTAACCAGGCACTCAGACGTTTACTCATCCGCTCGCTGCGTTGTTGTATCTGCTGCTCCAAAGACGATTTCAGGTAGCTGGCCTGGCGTTTGCGCTGGTCTTTGGCGAACGCCTCGTTGATTTTTTTGACTTGTTGATCATCAAGGCCCTGAAGCAACTCGATGGCCGATGGGGTGACTTCCCGAGCGCTTTGCGCGATGGCCTGCCTGGCTTCCAGGGCTCTGGCCTGCAGGGCGGCGTCGCTGACCTGATGGGTCTCGATCATCTGTTGCAAGCGATCCAGCCAGTCGAGGTAGTCGGGTAGTTGCGTGGTGCAATGCCAGCTGAGGTGTTCCTTGAGCCGCTCGTTGAACCAGCTTTTTTGCGCGCTGTTCATGGCCAGGTAGTCGTTGAACGTCCAGGGGATGATCACGTCGAGGTTGCGGTAGGCCACGCCCACGCGATTGCAGCCGGACAGCGCGAGGCTCAGCATCAGCAGTAAAGAGAAGTGCTTCAACCGGTGCGACATAGGCGAGTCCTTGCGAATGCGAGGTTCTGCATCTGAACCCGGAATGAGCCCGGCAGTTCAGCCATTCAATGGAACGAGTGTTCGGCCTTGAATGTGAGCAGGCTGTCGCATTGGGCGTTGTGCCCGGAACAGGCTGAACAATCGCCACCGCTGAGGTTTGAATCACTGTAGATCAGGTTCAGGTCGATGCCCATCCACGGCCGCGAGAATTTCACCGACCAGTCATCGAAGCGGCGCACATAACCACCGTGCGCGACGGACATTGGCGAGCCGGGTTCGTCTATTTTGCAGGATTGATCCAGCTGGTGGGGGTGTTGCGGGAGGGTTCCAGTCCTAGCGCTTCAAGGCTCAAAGCGCATAGGGACCAGGGGGTGACGCAGGGGTATTACTTTTTGCCAAGGGTGATTTGCTTGGACGGGCCGAACGTCTGGCCGCTGACGCCTTTGGCAATTTGCTGAATCTCGCCGCCGGACTTCAGGAACGCAGCAATCTGGCTGTTGATCGATTCGCTGGTTTCAACGGCTGGAGCTGGCTTTGCTTTGCTGTTGGATGCTTTTACACGCATGGCGGCCATTAACCTGTAGAAAATTAACTTGGCCAGGCATCGTACAGGAAATACTTGACAATTGCTTGGTAAATATCCCCCTGAAATAATCGGGCCCACAGGTCGAACAAACATAAGTCGATCTTTGGGATAAACGTCTAAGCCACTGTTTTAACTAAAAACCCTGGTGGCAATTAGCAGTGCCTGGCCACGCCTGGACAGGACAAAACCAGCTGATCGGTCTGACGAGCGGGCCAAAAAGGTTCCCCAGGCCAGAAAAATCAGGCTGCCCAGAGGTTTTTCATCGGCCGCCCGGCTGCTCGCAGAACTGTACCGGCAAACTCGGGTAGAATGCCGCCACGCAATGAGGGTATTGGAAATGGCTTTAGTCGGGCGCTACAACAGCTTGCAAGTGGTTAAACACACTAACTTTGGTTTGTATCTGGACGGTGGGGCGGACGGCGAAATCCTGTTGCCCAATCGTTATATTCCCAAAGATATTCCCAGTGAAGATGAAGACTGGCTCAACGTTTTTATTTATCTGGACAGCGATGACAAACTCATCGCAACTACTGAAAAGCCGAAAGTTCAGGTCGGCGATTTTGCCAGTCTGAAAGTCGTTGAAGTGAACAGCATCGGGGTTTTCCTTGATTGGGGTCTGCCTAAAGACCTGTTGCTGCCGTACTCCGAAGAAAAACGCCAGATGACCGCCGGTGAGTATTGCGTGGTGCATGTCTACCTCGACAAGCACACCCGCCGCATCACCGCCACCGCCCGCCTGGACCGTTACCTGGACAAAACCCCGGCTAACTATCAGGTTGGCCAGGAAGTTGATTTGCTGGTGGCCGAAGCGACCGACATGGGCTTCAAGGCGATCATCAACAACAAACACTGGGGCTTGATCCACAAGAACGAAGTGTTCAAGTTCATGCGCGCCGGCAAGGAAGAAAAAGGCTTTATCAAAGAGATTCGTGCCGACGGCAAGATCAGCCTGAGCCTGCAACCGGTCGGCGAAGAAGCGTCCAGCAGCCTGAACTCGAAGATCCTCGCCAGGTTGCGCGAAAACAACGGTACCTTGCCGGTCAGCGACAAGAGCGACCCGGCGGTGATCAGCGGCTTGTTCGGCGTCAGCAAGGGCAACTTCAAAAAGGCCATTGGTGCGCTCTACAAGAACGGGCAGATCGTGATTCATGCTGATCGTATCGAGTTGAGCTGAATGTTTTGTCTGTCCTCGAGGTCTTGCAGTGAGCGCTGAACGGCGCAGCGCCGATGGTTTTGCCCTGCAAGTGATGATGGGCCTGTGCCTGATCTGGGGCGTGCAGCAGGTGATGATCAAATGGGCGGCGGCGGACATCGCGCCGGTCATGCAGGCCGCCGGCCGCTCCGGAATCGCTGCGGTACTGGTCGCTGGGCTGATCTTCTGGAAGGGCGGTTGGGAGCAGGTCGGCAACACCTGGCGCGGCGGTCTGCTGGCCGGCAGCCTGTTTGGCCTGGAGTTTCTGTTTATCGCCGAAGGTCTGCAACTGACCACGGCGGCGCACATGTCGGTGTTCCTCTACACCGCGCCGATCTTCACCGCCTTGGGTGTGCACTGGCTGTTGCCGAGTGAGCGGCTGCGACCGTTGCAGTGGCTGGGAATTTTCCTCGCGTTTATCGGCATCGGTTTTGCGTTTGCCGGTGGTTTGTCGCTGGATAACCTCGATCGGCGGATGCTGCTGGGGGACGCGCTGGGCGTATTGGCCGGGGCGGCTTGGGGGGCGACCACGGTGGTGGTGCGCGCTTCACGTTTGTCCGAAGCGCCGGCGACCCTGACCTTGTTTTATCAACTGATCACCGGCTTCGTCGGTCTGCTGCTGATTGCTGCGGTGAGCGGGCAGATCAGCCATGTCAGCCTGACCACGGTGGCCGTGGCCAGTGTGCTGTTCCAGGGCCTGGTGGTGTCGTTCTTCAGCTACCTGACCTGGTTCTGGCTGCTGCGCCGCTACCTGGCGGCGAATCTCGCGGTGTTCTCCTTCATGACGCCGTTGTTCGGCGTCACGTTCGGTGTGGTGCTGCTGGATGAACCGCTGAGTTTCAACTTCGTGGTCGGCGCTGTGCTGGTGTTGCTCGGCATCACCTTCGTCAGCGCAGAACAGTGGGTGCGGCGTCGTTTGCGCAAAGCCCTGGGGCAATGACCGGGCGCAGCAATAGCGCGCCACCTAGCAGCAACCCGCTACCGGCAATCATCAGCGCGGGCGCCAATCCCCCGCTGAAATGGCTGCTCAGCGCCGCCAGCAACGGCCCGCTGAGCTGACCCACGGCGAAACAGGCGGTCAGCAGCCCGGTATTGCGTTGGGTGTTGTGGGGCGCCAGTTCCCGCGAGCGTTGCATCACCAGCTGCAGCGAGGCCGGTTCAACCACTGGAAGTCCGGGTCAGCGCCTGACATGACCTGACACATTCGTGTTACAGATCATTGTCATGCCGGGCGAGCATTGCGTAGGACTTCGGACTATTATCTGTATGAAGCGGCTATAGAATCCCGGTCGCTCAGCACTACCCTGAAGGGGGCACCATGAAAGAGAAACTACAAAACTGGCTCCATGACCTCGGTGTTGCTCTCGGCCTGATCGAACCGCCTCTGCAACCCGTGCCCATCCGCACTGACGACGAGCAACGCCGGCGTCAGCAGCGCCGCCGGTAAATGATCGGCGGTTGAGCCATCCTGCGCACGGCGCGGGATCTCTTGCATCATGCGAAAAAAAGGCCCGGCTTCCCGCTGACTGATCAACGGGAACCAGGCTAAAAAACTCCCTCATTGGTTAAAAGCGCGGCTTGATGGCCTTCCATTCAGGTGTGTAGCGTTGCATCTTTGTGGCGAGGGGGCTTGCCCCTCGCCACAAGTACCCGAAACTTCGGACGAAAAAAAACGGGTGCGGCAACCGACGCCGCACCCGTCGAAGAAAAGGTTAAGCCGTTTCTATTCCCGGATTAGATCGCGTTGGCCACCGCCACCGGGCGAGGGGACAACAGGCTGACCACGACGAAGCTGATCAAACCTACCGCCAGGCTGTAGTAGATCGGCGTGTTGGCATCCAGGCCATCCTTGAGCATGAACACCAGCGCGGTGGCGAAGCCCAGACCCATGCTGGAGATAGCCCCTGCGGTAGTCGCACGTTTCCAGAAAATGGCACCCATCAGCGGGATCAACATGCCGCCCACCAACAGGTTGTAAGCCAGCGTCAGGGCGCTGATCACGTCGGAGACCACCAGCGCGATACCGAGCACCGCGATGCCGGTCAGCAAGGTGAACAGACGATTGATGTTCAGGCTCGACTGTTTGCCGCCACGCAGTCTTGGCAGCAGGTCTTCGGTCAGGGTGGTGGAGGCGGCCAGCAGGCCGGCACTGGCGGTGGACATCATGGCTGCCAGTGCAGCGGCGATCACCAGACCGCGCAGACCGTCCGGCAAGGACACTTTGACGATCGCGGCGAAAGCGTTGTTGACGTTGTCCAGATCCGGCAGCAGCACGTGAGCAGCCATGCCGATCAGGGCGCAGGCCAGGCCGTAGGCGATGCAGTAGAAACCGGCGAGGGTGCCTGCGTATTGCGCGACTTTTTCATTTTTGGCAGTGAACACACGCTGCCAGATGTCTTGACCGATCAGGATCCCGAAGAAGTAGATCAGGAAGTAGGTGATGATCGTGTCCCAGCCGATGGTGGTGAAGCTGAAGTTCGAGGCTGGCAGTTTGGTGACCAACTCATCCCAGCCGCCGACGCGGTACAGGCAGATCGGCAGCAGGACAAACATCAGGCCGACAGTCTTGATCACGAACTGGACGATATCGGTCAGGGTCAGCGACCACATGCCGCCGATGGTCGAGTAAACCACCACCACACCACCGCCGAGCAGTACCGAAATCCAGAACGGCAGGCCGAACAGCACTTCCAGTACGGTGCCGATGGCGAGGATCGAGGTCACGCCGATCATCAGCGCATAGGCCAGCATGATCACCGCGCTGGCCTGACGGGCCATCGGGTTGTAGCGTTTTTCCAGCACTTGGGTGACGGTGAAGATCCGCAGCTTGAGCAGCGGTTTGGCCAGGAACAGGTTCAGCGCGATGATGCCGCAGCCCAGTGCGGCGCAGAGCCAGAAACCGGAGATCCCGTGGACGTAACCCAGGCGTACGGTGCCGACTGTCGACGCGCCGCCGAGTACGGTGGCGGCCATGGTGCCCATGTACAGGGTCGGGCCGAGGTTGCGCCCGGCCACCAGGTAATCTTCGTGGGTCTTGGCCTTGCGCATGCCGTAGTAGCCGAGCACCAGCATGCCGGCGGCGTAGATGAGAACAACAAATAAATCCAAAGCCATTACAGCGTGTCTCCGATTGTCTTTTTTATGTGGAATGTAGGTTCAAAGCGCTTTTTGTGGCGAGGGAGCTTGCTCCCGCTGGGCTGCGAAGCAGCCCTGAAACCTGCAACCGAGATTCTTCAGGAAGAACCCGTCAGCCGGTTTTGCGACCGCTTCGCGATCGAGCGGGAGCAAGCTCCCTCGCCACAAGAGCCCGTTCCTACAGGTAGTTCGTTATCAGGCTGTTTCTGTCAGTTCAGGTTTAGCGAGCGAATCCGTGCGCTTGCTGCGTGGATCGTTCGGTCCGAAAACCAGTGCCGGTTCCGGGAACAGGCTCAGCAGCGTCAGGTACACCAGCGACGCCAGACCGAGGGTCACCGGCAAGCTGACATCGATGCCACCCGCCAGCTCGCCCAACGGGCCGACGAACTGCCCCGGCAGGTTGACGAAGCACAGACCGACCAGTGCGCTGGGAATCCACGCACCCAGGCCACGCCAGTTCCAGCCGTGCTGGAACCAGTAGCGACCGCCGGTTTCGCCGCGGGTGAAGACTTGCAGGTCATCCGGGCAGTAGAAGCCGCGACGCACCAGCAGACCGATGATCATGATCACCATCCACGGGGTGGTGCAGGTGATGATCAGCACGGCGAAGGTCGACACGCTCTGCACCAGGTTCGCGGCAAAGCGTCCGATGAAGATGAAGGCAATCGACAGCACGCCAATCAACAAGGTCGCCTTGACCCGCGACAGCACCCGTGGGAACACGCTGGACATGTCCAGCCCGGTGCCATACAGCGAGGTGGTGCCGGTGGACATGCCGCCGATCACTGCGATCAGGCACACCGGCAGGAAGAACCAGCTCGGTGAAACCGCCAACAGGCCGCCGACATAGTTGTTCGCCGCGATGTAGTCCGGTGCCTTGATGGCCACGATGGTCGCGGTGGCGAGGCCGAACAGGAACGGAATCAAGGTCGCTGCCTGCGCGGCGATGACCGCCAGCATGATCCGGCCTTTCGGGGTTTCGCGCGGGATGTAACGCGACCAGTCGCCGAGGAACGCGCCGAAGGAAATCGGGTTGCTCATGGCGACCAGCGCGGCACCGATAAAGGCCGCCCAGAAACCGGCCTGACCGAGACCGACGGTACCGGCGAACTGGCTGTCGAAGGTTGGCGCGAAGGCGAAGATCCCCAGCAGGAACAGCAGGCTGGCAGCCCATACCGCGATCCGGTTGACCCACAACATGAAGCGGAAACCGTAAATGCACACGGTCAGCACCAGGATTGCGAACAGGCCATAGGCCAGGCCCAGGCTCAGGTCGGTCTCAGGCAGGCCGATGAGTCGTTTGGCGCCTCCGATCAAGGCGTCGCCCGAACTCCATACCGACAACGAAAAGAACGCAATAGCCGTCAGCAGCGACAGGAACGAACCGACGATCCGCCCGTGTACACCGAAGTGCGCACCGGAAGACACGGCATTGTTGGTGCCATTGAGCGGACCGAACAGACCCATCGGGGCGAGGATGATCGCGCCGAGCAACACGCCCAGCACAATCGCCCAGACCCCGGCTTGAAACGACAGGCCAAAGAGCACCGGGAAACTGCCGAGTACGGCGGTAGCAAAGGTATTGGCGCCACCGAAGATCAGCCGAAACAGATCACTCGGTGTGGCGGTTCGCTCATGATCCGGGATCTGTTCGACCCCGAAGGTTTCTATGGTTTTGATGCTGTGTTCTTTGTTGTTGTTATTCATGATCTGCTCCGATCATCAAGGCGCGCTCATCGTGTGTGAGCGTCACCTGTGTTGGCTAAGGGGAGGGCAGCCCTTCCGGCATTGCGGACAAATGTTCGTGGCAGGCCAGCCAACGGCCTTGTTGTTCGCCAAACCGCTGTTGTTTGAAAACAATGGTTTCGCGTTCCTGGCTAAAGAGTTGCTCCCCTTGCATGCGCAGCTCGGTGGCGACGTCATGAATAAAGATCGCCACATCACCCTGGAGGCTGACAAAGGCGTTGCTCGAGGTGCACGAGAGCACCTCGAAGCCATCCTCGCGGCGCCAGTTGTCCCACAAGGCCTGGTAGGCGTCGCGCGACAGCAACGGCTGTTCGAGGGTGTAGAAAACGAAGCTGGCTTCAAAGCTGAACGCGCCGAAGTAGGCTTCGCGATCGTTACGGGCAAAGGCCGACACCAGTTCTGCGGCGGCTTTCAACACCTGATCACGTTCGCTCATGGTCATTCCTCAGCGGTGGGCCACGCCCGGCAGTACGCAGAGCATTTCGTACAGCAGGTTGGCACCCAGCAGCGAGGTGTTACCGGTGGTGTCGTAAGGCGGCGAAACTTCTACCAGGTCGCAGCCAATCAGATCGAGTCCTTGGCAACCGCGGATGATCTCGATCGCTTGAATGGTGGTCAGGCCGCCGATTTCCGGAGTGCCGGTGCCAGGTGCCCAGGCCGGGTCGATGCCGTCGATGTCGAAGCTCAGGTACACCGGGCCGCCGCCGACTTTCTCGCGCACTTCAGCCATCAGCGGTGCCAGCGAGTGGTGCCAGCATTCTTCGGCCTGAATCACCCGGAAGCCCTGTTTACGGCTCCAGTTGAAGTCTTCAGCGGTGTAGCCCTGAGCCCGCAGACCAATTTGCACGACACGGTCGCAGTCCAGAAGGCCTTCTTCGGCGGCGCGACGGAAGGTCGTGCCGTGGGCGATTTTCTCGCCGAACATGTGATCGTTCACGTCGGCGTGGGCGTCGATATGCACCAGACCGACCTTGCCGTGTTTCTTGTGAATCGCCCGCAGGATCGGCAGGGTGATGGTGTGGTCGCCACCCAGGGTCAGGGGGATAACATTGTGCTCGAGGATGGCGTCGTAGGCTTCTTCGATGATGCGCACGGAGTCCAGCAGGTTGAAGGTGTTGATTGCCACGTCACCGATGTCGGCGACCGACAGCGAGTCGAACGGGGCAGCACCGGTGGCCATGTTGTACGGACGGATCATCACCGATTCAGCGCGAATCTCGCGTGGACCGAAGCGGGTACCGGGGCGCAGCGAGGTGCCGATGTCCAGCGGGACGCCGATGAAAGCAGCATCGAGGCCTTCAGCGGATTGCAAATGGGGGAGTCGCAGCATGGTGGCGATGCCGCCGAAGCGCGGCATTTCATTGCCGCCCAGTGGTTGGTGAAGAATCTTGTCCACGGGTAGGGCCTCATCGTTGTTTTATTTGTCAGGGGGCGATTCTGCGAAATGTAGTGAGCGGGAAGAATCGCTACCGGCAAATACTTAGTTCAGATTTTTCTAAACTAATGGGTGGAGGGGGATTAGACTTCGTACCAAGTGCTTAAGGAGAACGCCGAACTTGTGGCGAGGGAGCTTGCTCCCGCTCGGCTGCGCAGCAGTCGTAAAATCTGCAACCGCGTTTCTTCTGGCAGACCGAGTAGACCTGATTGCGACCGCTTCGCGCTCGAGCGGGAGCAAGCTCCCTCGCCACAAAGAGTGTTGACGCTCAGAGTTTCCTCCTTCTTTCGGAGCCCCCCCATGGCCAACGCTTTACCCGACCTGAAACTATTGCGCATCTTCGTCAGCGTGGTGCGGCATCAGGGGTTTGCCAATGCTCAGCAGGAGCTCAACCTGTCGACGTCGGCCATCAGCACTTACATGAGTCAGCTCGAGGCCGCGTTGGGCTTGGTGCTCTGTCATCGTGGTCGGGGCGGTTTCAGCCTGACCAGCAAAGGCGAACTGTTCCATCAGGAAACCCTGCGCCTGCTAGGCGAACTGGAAGGTTTCGAGCAATACGCCGCAGCGCTCAAGGGCGAATTGCGCGGCACCCTTAACCTCGGCGTGATCGACTCGACCGTCAGCGACAAGGCCCTGCCGTTCGCCGAAGCGATCGGCGCCTACAGCCAGGAACACCCGGCGGTGCATTTGCACTTATCGGTCATGAGCCCGTACGAATTGCAGCTCGGCGTTCAGGACAACCGTCTGGACCTGGCCATTGGTGCGTTCTCCACGCGCATGAGCGGGCTGGTCTATATGCCGCTATACCGTGAACAACACTGGCTGTATTGCAGCAACCGTCATCCATTGTTCACCGAGCGGCGCATCCCCGAGCAAGTCATCACCCAGCAGCGCATGGTCGGTCGTGGTTACTGGAGCCAGGCCGAACTGGCTCGCCACGGCTTCAAGCACAGTGCGGCGACGGTGGAGAGTATGGAGGCGCAACTGATTCTGGTGCTGTCCGGCGCTTACATCGGTTACTTGCCGGAGCATTACGCTCAGGCCTGGGCCGACAAGGGCGATTTGCGCGTGCTGCTGCCGGCGACCTTTGGCTATCAGGCCCCGTTCTCGATGATCATGCGCCGCGGTCGCAGCCGTGAACCGCTGATCCAGACCTTCCGCGACTTGCTTAAAGCGCAGCTCAACCAGGCCTGATCGGGAGAACCTCATGTCCAGAAGCCAATGCGCCCGTTGTCTGCGCCCTGCAACCCATTGCCTGTGCCCATTGATCCCGCAGCTCGATAGCCGCACCCGGGTGTTGCTGTTGCAGCATCCCAGCGAAGTGAACCATGCGCTGAACACCGCGCGGCTGGCGGCCTTGGGGTTGAACAATGGCGAATTGATCGTGGGGGAAGTGTTCGAGGATTTGCCCGCGTTGTTGAACCCGCCAGGCTATCAAGCGCGACTGCTGTTCCCGGCTGATGATGCACAACCGTTGCAGGCCTACACCCCGTCGGATCAACCGTTGCTGTTGGTAGTACCGGACGGCACCTGGCGCAAGGCACGCAAGTTGCTGCACCTCAATCCATTGCTGGCGGCATTGCCGAGAGTGACGTTGGCTGAGGGGGCGGTGTCGCGTTATCGCTTGCGCAAGGCACCGGGACCAGGGGCGTTGTCGACGGTGGAAGCGATCGTCCAGGCATTGCAAACCCTTGAAGCACCAACCTCGTTCGAGCCGCTGTTGCGGCCTTTCGAAGCGTTGATCGAAGGGCAGATTGCAGCGATGGGGGAGGAGACCTTTCGGCGAAATCATGGTGGGGCGGCTGATGCTTGAATAGCAGGCCCACCATGTTGCTCCCTTCGCGGGCAAGCCCGCTCCCACATTTTGATCGCATTCCCCTGTGGGAGCGGGCTTGCCCGCGAAGCTTTTAGCGTTCGCGCATCGCCTCGGTCCGGGCTTTGAGCACCGGTTTAAGCAAGTAATCCAGCACGCTTTTCTCGCCGGTGATGATGTCCACGGTGGCGACCATGCCGGGGATGATCAGCAGCGGTTTGAGTTCGCCGCCCAGGTGGTTTTTGTCGGTGCGCACCTGGATCAGGTAGAAGCTGTTGCCCTTGTCGTCGGTGATGGTGTCGGCGCCGATCAGTTCGAGTTTGGCGCTCAAGCCGCCGTAGATGGTGTAGTCATAGGCGCTGAACTTGACCATGGCTTTCTGTCCGGGATGGAGGAAGGCCACATCCTGCGGACGGACCTTGGCTTCGATCAGCAGGTTGTCTTCCAGCGGCACGATTTCCACCATGTCGCTGCCCGGCTGGACCACGCCGCCGATGGTATTGACCTTCAACACTTTGATAATTCCGTGCACCGGCGAAACCACGGTGGTGCGGGTCACCCGGTCGTCGATGGCGATGCTCGACGCGGTGATTTTCGACAGGTCGGTGCGTTTCTCGTTGAGCTCCTTGGCGGCGTCCGAACGGAAGCCTTGCACCGATTCGTCGAGTTTGCTCTTGATCTCGTTGATCGCCGATTCGGCCCGTGGAATGGCCAGGGTAGTGGCGTTCAACGAGCCGCGAATCTCCACCGCACTGCGTTTGAGACGAAGGATTTCCACCGGAGAAACCGCGCCGGTTCCCACCAGCGGCGCCGACATGTTCATTTCCTGTTGCAGCAAAGCCAGGCTGGAACTGAACTGGCCCTGTTTGGAACGAAACTCCGCCAGCTCTTGGGTTTTTTGCCGAAGTTGCTCGGTCAGCGTGCGTTGCTCGCTGGCCAGCCGGCGTTGCCGTTGCTCGAACAGCGAACGCTCGTCTTCAGCCACTTGCGGCGCTTTGCCGACGACCTCCTCGGAGAGCTTGAAAGGCCGACCCTCGGCTTCGGCAGACAGCCGCTCGACCTGTGCGATCAGGGCAAAGCGATCCGCTTCGCTCTCGCCCTTGTTGGACAGAAACCGGGTGTCATCAAGGCGCAGCAGGGTATCGCCCTTGTTCACCATTTGCCCTTCGCGCACGAAGATCTCGGTGACGATACCGCCCTCCAGGTTCTGGATCACCTGAATCTTGCTCGACGGTATGGCCTTGCCTTCACCCGTGGTGACCTCCTGCAACACCGCGAATTTGGCCCAGACCAGCGCGGTGATGAGCAGCGCCGCAGCGATCCACACGGTCATCCGCGACCCGCGCGGCGAATCCTGCAGCGACGCACCGGCCACTTCCGGCATGAATTCGCTTTCGGCGCTTTTGCCGAAGCTGCCGAAATAGCTGCGCGCTTTCAATGGAGCAGGCGATGAAGCAGACATAAGCGACTCCTAGACAGCCGCAGAGCCGACACGGCCCTTGCGCAGTGCATCGATGACCGCTTCTTTCGGACCGTCGGCGACGATCCGGCCGTTGTCCAGCACCACCAGCCGATCCACCAGGCTGAGCATCGAGGTGCGGTGGGTAACCAGCAGCAACGTCTTGCCCTGAACCCACTTGTGCAGGCGTTGGCGCAGAACATCTTCGCTGCTGTTGTCCATGGCGCTGGTGGGTTCGTCGAGCACCATGATCGGCGGGTCGAGCAACAACGCGCGGGCCAGCAGTACCGCCTGACGCTGGCCGCCGGAGAGCAACTGGCCACGCTCACCGACGGGGCGATCAAAGCCTTGCGGGTGTTGGCGAGCGAGCTCGGTGACACCGGTCAGCTCGGCCACTTCAAGCATTCGCGCGTCGCTGATATAGCGGGCGCCGAGGGTCAGGTTATCGCGCAGGCTGCCGGCCAGCAGCGGCAGATCGTGAGCGACGTAACCGATTTGCTGGCGCAGGTCGGCGACATCCAGTTGCCGCAGGTCGAGACCGTCGAGCAGCAGTTGGCCTTCCTCCGGTGCATAAAAGCCCATGACCAACCGCGCCAGGGTACTTTTGCCCGAGCCGCTGCGGCCGATGATGCCGATTCGTTCGCCGGGTTTCATGCTGAAGCTGATAGTGGCCAGGGCCGGGGCGTTCTGCCCGTTGTAGCGGAAGGTCACCTGGCTGACGTCCAGTGCGCCCTGCAACTGGGTGCGTTCCAGCGGCCGCTGTTTGGCGTCGCGTTCTTGCGGCAGCGCCATCAGCGCGTCGGTGCTGCGCATGGTCAGCTGGGCTTGTTGATAGCGGGTGATCAGCCCGGCGATTTGCCCGAGCGGCGCCAGTACCCGACTGCCGAGCATGTAGGTCGCTACCAGGGCGCCGACGCTGAGGTTGCCGGCGATGATGCTGTAGACCCCGGCGACGATGGTCGCCATGCCGCAGAACTGCTGAATGAACAAGGTGCCGTTGGTGGCCAGCGCCGACAGGTTGCGCGCATGGCTGTCCAGTCGGGTCAGCGCGCCATGAATGCTTTCCCATTGGTGCTGGCGTTCGCTTTCGGCGCTGCACGCCTTGAGGGTTTCCAGGCCGCCGAGGGTTTCGATCAGCAGCGCCTGGCGTTCGGCGCCCAGGCTCAGGCTTTTCTGCACGGTGTCGCGCAGGCGTGCCTGAATCAGCATGGCGAAGACAATCGTGAGGGGGAAGGCCAGCAACGGGATCACTACCAGCCAGCCGCCGAGCAGGCCGATCACCACCAGCATCAGCACGGCGAACGGCAGGTCGATCAGACTGGTCAGGGTCACGGCGGTGAGGAATTCACGCAGGCCCTGAAAGTCGTGGATGCTCTGGGCAAAGCCGCCGACGGTCGCAGGTTTGGCCTTCATCGACATGCCGGTGATGCGCTCGAACAAGGTGGCGGAAAGGATGATGTCGGTTCTCTTCCCGGCCTGGTCCAGCAGGTGGGCGCGGACTACTCGCAGCACCAGCTCGAAACCGGTGCCGATCAGCAGCCCGATGGACAACACCCAAAGCGTCGAGGTCGCCTGATTCGGTACCACGCGATCATAGGTCTGCATCACGAACAACGGCACCATCAACCCCAGCAGGTTGATCAGGAAACTCGCCAGAATCGCATCGCTGTACAGCCAGCGCGACAGCTTCAGCGTGTCGCGGAACCAGGCGTGGACCCGTGGCACCAATGGCGCGCGCAAGTCTTCAAGCTCATGCCGTGGCCGGGCGAACAGCGCCTGACCACTGTAGTCGTCGGCCAGCTCTTCACGGCTGACCCATTGTTCACCGCCCTCGGCTTCGCTCGGCAGGATCAACACCTTGCCGTCGTCGCCCCAGCGTCGCAAGACCGCACAGCGGCCATGTTTGAGGACCAATAACACCGGCAGGTTGAGCGCCGAGATGGCCGCAAGCTCCCGGCGCAGCAAACGCGCCTGCAAGCCGGCCCGGGCTGCGGCACGCGGCAGCAGGTCCAGGCTCAGACGCTGCTGGGCCAGTGGCAGCCCGGCACTCAGGCTGGCACGGCTGACGGTGCAGTCGTGAAGTTTGCAGAGGATCAACAATCCGTCCAACAGCGGGTCATCAAAGCTCTGGCGCGGATCGACACCAAGGCTACGGGGTTCCATGCTGGTCAAATGAGTCTCTCCTTACTACTGAACCACTTACTTCACTTCTGGTTACGTCACTTCTGGCTACCTCATTTCCGGCAAACGGGCTTCGCTTTTCACTTCTGTTTGCGCGATCGCTTCAGCAGGTACCACGACTTTTTCCTTGTTCAGCAACTCGCCCATGTTCGCTAGAACGCGGTACATGGAGAACTCCTCGGTGTAGCGCACTTCGGTGTAGCGGCGATTGGCGTTGTACAGCTCGTTTTCGCTGTCCAGCAGATCGAGCAGAGTCCGTTGGCCAAGGCCGAACTGGTCCTGGTAGGCCGCCCGGACGCGGGTGGTGGTTTCGGCGTATTCACGGGCGGTCGGGGTTTGTTTTTTCGCGTTGACCATGGCGTTCCAGGCCAGCGTGATGTTCTCGTTGAGCATGCGCAGGGCGTTGTTGCGGATGTCCATGGCCTGGTTGATTTTGTGTGCGCCCGATTGCAGCCGTGCCTTGTCACTGCCGCCCCTGAACAGGTTGTAGTTCATCACTATGCCAACCCGCCATTCGTTGTCGTGGCCCTTGTCGCCTTGAATGTTGTCGTTGGCGCCGACCGCGGCTTCGGCATCGAAGCGTGGATAGAACGGCGATTTGGCCACCTCGTACTGGCCCTCGGCGGCGTGAACGTCAGCCTGGGCGGATTTCAGGTACGGGTTGTTCTCCAGCATGCTTTGCCGCGCATCGGGCAGGGTGGCGGGTAACTCGCCTCTGATCGAGGGCAGGGTTTCCAGTTCGTCAGGCATGCGTCCGACTGCGCTGAAGAAGTTCGCCTCGGCATCGGCCAGGTCGACTTCTGCGGTATCGAAATTGTTTTCCGCCAGTGCCCGGCGGGCGCTCGACTGATCGCGGTCGGCGTTGCTGCCCACACCACGTTCGGTGCGCAGGCCGATCTGATCGTTGACCCGCAAGTGCGCCTGCAGGTTGTTCTTGGCCAGGCTTACCAGTTCACGGCGCTTGAGGACTTCGAGGTACACCTCGATGGTGCGCAAGGCCAGGCTTTCGGCAGTGCCACGGGTGAAGTAAGCCCGGGAGTTGACCACTGACCTGGTCCGCCCGACTTCATTGGCGGTGTTGAAACCATCGAACAGCATTTGCCGCAGACGCAGTTCCGACTGGGTGTAGGTCAGGGTTTCGGTGTTGTGATTGCCCAGCGCGCGGGTAGTGGTGTTGTCGCTGTAGCCGCGCCCGTAAGCGGCATTCAAATCGACGGTAGGGTAGAAGCCCCCTTTGGCGACTTTCACATCCTCATCGGCAGACAGGCGATTGTTCCCGCTGGCATGCAGTTCCGGATGGTTATCCAGTGTGCTCTGAATGGCTTCGGTCAGTGACATGGCCTGGACCTGATGCGAGCAAGCCATGGCCAATAAAATCGCGCTGCAGAGGGGTTTCAAAACGCCCATGGGTACATCTCCCTGATCCTTGATGGTGCTTATCGATCGCCAAATAATTGACGATCTTTATAGGTCAAACCGTTTCAAGTTTGTAACAGAGAGCTAAGAACATCTTGGCGCGAAGCTAAGAAGGATTTCTCATAAGGCTTATGTCAAAAAAAACTTATGCGCTCTGCAAAATCCAGCACATTGTTCAAAGCATGAGGCCCGGGGTTTATAAGCTTTGGCGGGCTGAAAAAAGGTTCAATCACTTTTTCAAAATAGGGCGGGGAAGTGGTGGAAGGGATGGAGCGGCACGGTTTTTTGAGTGGCATTTTTTTGGCACTCTTCTCGAAAAAATCGTGACGCTGCTTTCGCAGGAAGACTGTCCTGGCGTGAAGCTGATTTCATTCGGTTACTGCGACAGAAAACAGTCAGTTTGCGAGGGTCAGTGGGGCGAGAAGATCGCGATGGAGCGCAGTTTACGCTGAGTAAACGAGCTGCCAGGCCGATGTTTCGCCAAGCAACCCGGCAAGGCCATGAACACTTTCTCTGCGCAACCAGGTGCCGATAGCTGTCGGCGGCGGAGGAATGCACATGGCAACGCTTATCGGTATCGTCAGTAAGGTCGTCGGTCAGGTTTTCGCTGTTGCGGGTGATGGAACCCGACGCGCCCTGGTCGAAGGAGACCGATTGTTTGTCGGGGATCAACTGGTCACCGGTGCCGAAGGCGCGGTGGCCGTGCAGTTGAAAAATGGCCAGGAATTGACCCTGGGACGTGGCAGCAGCCTGCAAATGACCCCGCAACTGCTGGCCCACCAGGCGCCTCATATGGACGCGCCCGAGGCAGTGACGCCCAGTCAGGCGCAACTGACCGATGTCCAACAAACGCAGAAAGCCATTGCGGCCGGTGCCGACCCGACCCAGACCAGCGAGGCCACTGCGGCCGGGCCTGGCAGTACTGGCGCACCGGGCGCCTTGGGCGGTGGCCATTCGTTTGTATTACTGGAGGAAGTGGCGGGACGGGTCGACCCGGTCATTGGCTTCCCTACGGCCGGTTTCAACGGCATTCCCGAGCTTCCTTTAGACCGTCGTGATGCTGTCCTGGACAACGGCGAGCAGACCCCTGCGGTTATCGTGCCGCCCAACCATTCGCTGACCTTGACCGGCCTGTCTGTGCAAGGTGGCGAGCTGACCCTCAATGAGGCCAATCTGGCCCAAGGCTCGGCGAGCGATCCGGCGGCACTGACCCAAAGCGCTACCTTCAGCATTTCTGCGCCAGACGGGCTGTCGAGTCTGAGCATCGGCGGGATCAACGTGATCAGCGGCGGGGTGGTCGCAGGCTTCCCGCAATCGATCACCACCCAACTGGGCAACACCCTGACCATCACTGGCTACAACGCGGCCACCGGTGTGGTGAGTTACAGCTACACCCTGGTCGGCAACGAAACCCATTCCGCCGGCGATGGCGCCAACAACCTGAGCGAACAGTTCACGGTAATCGCCAGCGACAGCAACGGTGATACCACGACCGGTTCGCTGGACGTCAACATCACCGACGATGTGCCCAAAGCGTTCGACGACAGCAATCCCGGCACCGCCTCGGAAAGCCTGCTGACCCTGACCGGCAGCGTGCTCCCCAATGACCTGCAGGGCGCCGACCGCGTGCCCACCGGGCCCATCATCGCCGGCACCTTCAACGGTACTTACGGCACCCTGGTCCTGGCCGCGGATGGCACCTACACCTACACCTTGAACCCTGCTGATCCACAGTTCGTCGCCTTGCGTGGCGGCGGCAGCGCCACTGAAACCTTCACCTACACCCTGACCGATGCCGACGGCGATACCAGCACCGCCAACCTGGTGCTGCAGGTTCACAACAATGATGATTCGGTGGTCATCGATCTGGATGGCGAAGGGGCCGAGGCGACGGTCTTCGAGAGAAACCTGGCCGACGGCAGCAGTCCGGATGCAGGGGCGTTGACCCGGACCGGCACCTTCACCGTGACTGTGCCGGATGGTCTGCATACCTTGAGCGTGGGTGGCCTCAGTGTGGTCGCGGGTGGCATCGCCAGCGGCCTCCTGCAAGCGCTGACCACCGCGTTGGGCAACCTATTGACCATCACTGGCTACGATGCCAGCACCGGGGTGGTCAGCTACAGCTACACCCTGACTCACAATGATGTGCATGATTCGGGTAACGTCATCAACAGCCTCAGCGAACATTTCAGCGTCTTCGCTACCGACACCAACGGCAGCACGTCCAGCGGTTTGCTGGACGTCGATGTGATCGATGATCTGCCGACGGCCGTCAACGACAGTAATGGCACGGCCTCAGAAAATAACCTGATCCTCAGCGGCAATGTGTTGACCAACGACGTGCAAGGCGCCGACCGGGTGCCGAGCGGGCCCATCACCGCTGGCACTTTCACCGGTACCTACGGCACCCTGGTGCTGGCCGCAGACGGCACTTACACCTACACGCTGAACACCGATGACCCGGACTTCAAGGGGCACGGCGGCGAAAGCGATATCGACACGTTCACCTACACCCTCACCGACTCCGACGGCGACATCAGCACCGCCGATCTGGTGTTGCAGGTCCATAACAATGATGACCCGGTGATCGTCAACGACCTCGACATCGAGGGCGGCGAACTGACGGTCTACGAGAAAAACCTCAGCGATGGCAGCAATCCGAATGCAGGTGCACTGACTCAAAACAGCACCTTCACCATCACCGCGCTCGACGGTCTGCAAACCCTCAGCGTCGGTGGCATCAACGTGTTGACTGGCGGGGTGGCCGCAGGCTTCCCGCAATCGATTACCACCGGGCTCGGCAATACCCTGACCATCACCAGCTACAACGCCAGCACTGGCGAGGTCAGTTACAGCTACACCCTGGTCGACAACGAAACCCATCCCAGCGCCGACGGTGCCAACAGCCTCAGCGAACATTTCAACGTGGTCGCCACCGACACCGATGGCAGCACGTCCAGTGGTTCACTGGACGTCAATGTGATCGATGATCTGCCGACCGCCGCAAACGACAGCAACGCCGGCACCGCCTCGGAAAACAATCTGATCCTGAGCGGCAATGTATTGACCAATGATGTGCAGGGCGCCGACCGAGTACCAAGCGGGCCGATCACTGCCGGTACTTTTACCGGCACTTACGGCACTCTGGTGCTGGCCGCAGACGGCACTTACACCTACACGCTGAACACCGATGACCCGGACTTCAAGGGGCACGGCGGCGGCAGCGATACCGACACGTTCACCTACACCCTCACCGACTCCGACGGCGATACCAGCACCGCCGACCTGCTGCTGCAAGTCCACAACGACGATGACCCGGTCATCATCTGCGACCTCGACATCGAGGGCGGAGAACTGACGGTCTACGAAAAAAATCTCAGCGACGGCAGCCACCCGAATGCAGGTGCACTGACCCAAAGCAGCACCTTCACGGTCACTGCGCCCGACGGTTTGCAAAGCCTCAGTGTCGGTGGCATCAACGTGGTCAGCGGCGGTGTGGCCGCGGGGTTCCCGCAATCGATTACCACCGCGCTCGGCAGCACGCTGACTGTCACCGGCTACAACGCCAGCACCGGCGAGGTCAGTTATAGCTACACCCTGGTCGACAACGATACCCACCCCATCGGGCTGGGCGCCAACAGTATCGCCGAGCACTTCAATGTGCTCGCCACCGATACCGATGGCAGCACCGCATCGGGGGTGATCGACGTCAATATCGTTGATGACCTTCCGAGCGCGAATAGCGATGCCGCCACGGTCTCTGAAGGTGGCTTCGTCACGGGCAACGTCTTGCATAACGACATCACCGGCGCCGATGGTGCGGCGCTCGGCGGGGCAGTGGTTGGTGTGCGGGCGGGGAGCGATACGTCGACCTCGGCCATTGGCGGCCTGGGTTCGAACATCAACGGCAGCTACGGCTACCTGACGCTGGATGCCGCTGGTAATGCGGTCTATCACAGCAACCCCGACTCGGTGAGCCCTCCGGGGGCCACGGACGTGTTCACTTACACCATCCGTGATGCCGACGGCGATGAAAGTACCACTACCCTGTGCATCGACGTCACCGACAACTGCCTCATAGTCCTCCCCGATGAGGATGTCACTGTCTACGAAAAAGCCCTCGATCTCAGCAAGGATGGCCAGGATCTGGCAGCGGGCAGCGTGAGCGGCAGCGACCCGACCTCAACGGGCGAAACGGCGTCCGGCACCCTGGTCGGTTCGATCTCCGGCGCCACCGGCGACATCACCTACAGCCTGGTCGGCAGCGCCACCGGTACCTACGGACAGATCCTGCTCAACCCCGACGGCACCTACACCTACACCCTGACCTCGGCACCGAAAACCTCGCCGAATGCCGATGACGGCGCGAATACCCTGAGCGAAAGCTTCAACTACAAAGCCACTGATGCGCTGGGTAACAGCATCACCAGCACCATCGTGGTGAGCATCGTCGATGACGTACCCAAAGCCGTCGCCAGTGAGCGCGTGGAGACGGCAGTTGAAATCGATTCGAACCTGCTGCTGGTAATCGACGTGTCCGGCAGTATGGACGACGAGTCAGGCGTGTCGGGGTTGTCGCGTCTTGAGCTGGCCAAGCAGGCGATCAGCGCCTTGCTCGACAAGTACGATGATATGGGCGATGTGAAAGTCCAGATTGTCACCTTCAGCAGCGATGCGACGGACGAGACACCGATCTGGGTCGATGTCGCCACCGCCAAGGCCATCGTGGATTCGCTGACGGCCGGGGGTAGCACTAACTACGATGCTGGCGTCGCGGCAGCGAAACTGGCGTTCGTCACCACCGGCCAGCTGACCGGTGCGCAAAATGTCGGCTACTTCTTCTCTGATGGTGAGCCAACGTCTGGCCAGGAGGTGGGGGCTGCGGATGAAACAGCCTGGAAAGCTTTCCTCGATGCCAACGGTATCAAGAACTACGCCATCGGTCTGGGTTCCGGCGTGAGCAGCGCCAACCTTGACCCGCTGGCCTATGACGGCAGCCTTCACACCGACACCAACGCCGTGGTGGTGACCGACCTCAATCAGCTCAACTCGGTGCTGTCAGGCACCGTTCAGGGCGCACCCGTCACCGGCAGCCTGCTGGGCGATGGCGGCTCGTTCGGCTCGTTCGGCGCTGACGGCGGTTTCATCAAATCGATCCTGGTCGATGGCACCACCTATACCTATGACCCTACAGGCAACAGCAATCAGGGCTTGCTGACCTTCAGTGGCGGTGTGAACCATGGCACTTTCAACACCGTCGACAACAGCATCAGCATCGCCACCAGCAATAGCGGCACCCTGGTGATTAACCTGGACACTGGCGACTTCACGTACAGCTCGCAGCAAATCACTGGCGTGGTGGCCACCGAAAACTTCAGCTATGTCGTCAGCGACAACGATGGCGACCTGGCCAGCTCCAACCTGGTGATCAAGGTCAACCCGAACGCGCCACCGGTGGCGGTCGACGACCACATCATCACGAACGTACTGTCAAACAACGTGGTGATTGCGGCGGATGTGCTGCTGGCCAACGACACCGATGCCAACGGCGACCCGTTGAATGCCTCACCGACTACCTTCAACACCGGCTGGGGAGCCAAAGGTGCCGATTTCACTGGCTCCGGGGCTGTCAGCTTTCCCGGGAACAATGTTCCGGCGCTCAGCGTAAACCGCAGCTCCTTTGCCAAAAATGCGGCGACCATGACCGCGGTCCTGGTGGTCAGTGGCGCTTTGGGCAATGTCTCCAACAATAACAATAACAACGATCATGAGGACCTCATTACCGTCAGCCTCAAACAGGGTGAAACCCTTAACCTGGACCACAACCTGCTGGCCGGGCATATCACCATGGAGTACTCGGTCAACGGTGGCGCCTTCGTGACAATTCTCGACGGCGACACCATTCCCGCGGCGGCCACTGATGGGGTCTACCAGATCCATATCACCAACATCGTCGACGCCGGCAGCCCCGGCAACAGCGGTGGCGGCGCGGAAGACTATCAACTGACCATGACCGTCAACTACTCCGGGGCCCAAGAGAGTACCCCTGACTTCCACGGTACCTACACTGCCAGCGACAACCATGGTGGCAGCGACAGCGCGGCGGTGAGCATCGAGTATCAAGCGGGCCATACCTTGACCGGCACCTCGGGCGACGATGTGCTGGTGGCCGGCGACGGTGACAACATCCTCAACGCCGGTGATGGCAACGACGTGCTCACCGCAGGTTCCGGCAACAACACCCTGCACGGTGGCGCGGGCAACGACCTGCTGTTCGGCGGGCCGGGCAATGACCTGCTCGACGGTGGCACCGGCAATGACACCGCCAGCTACGCCCATGCCACGGCCGGCGTGACAGTTGACCTCAGTCTGCCCGGCGCGCAGAACACGGTCGGTGCGGGAACCGATACCCTGACCGCCATCGAGAACCTGGTCGGCTCCCACTACAACGACACCCTGGCCGGCGACAACAACGCCAACATCATCACCGGTGGTTTGGGCAACGATGTGCTCAATGGCGGCGACGGTGACGACTTCCTGATCGGTGGGCCGGGCGACAACACCCTGACCGGCGGCTCGGGCAGCGACACCTTCCAGTGGCCGCAAGGCAACAGCGGGCACGACGTGGTCACCGACTTCACACCGGGCACCGACAAGCTCGACCTGTCGCAACTGTTGCAGGGCGAAAATGCGACTCCAGCCTCGCTCGACGACTACCTGCACTTCAAGGTAACCGGCAGCGGTGCCTCACTGGTGACCAGCATCGACGTCGGCTCGATAGCCGGTGCCACCCCGACCCAGACCATCGACCTGGCCGGGGTCAACCTCGCCGACCACTATGGCGTGACACCGGGAGCAGGCGGGGTGATCGCCGGCGGCGCGGACACCGCCACCATCATCAACGGCATGCTCAACGACCATTCGTTGAAGGTCGATACCGTCTGACCTGAAACGACAAACCCGCCACCTTCGCGAGAGGGTGGCGGTTTTTTTTGTCTGGGGCAGGGGAATTGGCTTGGCCGGTCCGACGCCTTCGCGGGCAAGCCACGCTCCCACAGGGTTTGGCGTCAGTCGCACCTGTTGATTTCGACGCAGACCCTGTGGGAGCAAGCTTGCTCGCGATGAACGATAACGCGGTCTACCTGACAACCACGATCAACACCTATCGCGGATCGACCTTATCCAGCGCCCGATTCGCCAACAACTCGCCCAACTCGATCATCTGCTGAATCCCCAGCGCAGCCCCGAAAACCTGTCGGACATTTCCCCGAAGACGCTTGCGCTGCCTGGGTTAAAAATGATCTTCAAGGACATTCGAACGCCCGTTTGTTGAACACAAATATCCGACGAGCGGTGTTCTTACCTGTTATTTCTGACAGTAGCCAACCGTGCAGGACTGGCTTTAAATCAAGCCATCGAATGACCCGAAGCGAAGTCAGTGGTTGTGGTGTTTCTGGGGGTGGTCTGAGCCCTCCCATCCTCTCGCTTTTGCTCATATTCATTGCCATGGAGTGCCTGCAATGTCGTCTCTTGAACAATCGGTTAATCCTGTGAGTGCGGGCAGTGCGCGAGACGGTGTCACTGCCGACTTACTCGACGCACCTGAAGTGCCTGCGATTCTCAAAGACGAGGACAACGTTGAGAGCCCTGATGGACTTTTGCCGCGTGCCGTGCTGGATCAGAACCTTGAGGTCATTGTTCCGTGGTGGCAACCAACTGTTGCCGCAGATCCTCCTTACATCATTATTGTGAGCTGGGTAGGACAAGGGGGGCCATTTACCGAAGTGGCTCGATTCCCCTTCGATGACCCCTCCCCGGGCGAAAAGCGCGTGACCGTTCCCCAGGATAAGCTGGTTCATGGAGTCTATGACCTGTCGTATATGCTGAGTTTTGGCGGTAACGAAACGCCTTCGAAAAATAAAAAAGTGACGGTAGACCGGGTCGCACCCGAGGATGGTCAAGAGCCTAGAGCGCTACTTCCTGAGGGATGGACCGGCGATATCACCGATGACTATCTGACGCAGCACGGAGAAGTGCGTTTCAGTGTACCGATTTACCTGGATCTGAAGGCCCGGGACCGGGCGATTTACTACTGGACGGATAACGACAATCCGCCAGATTCCGAAACAGAAATACGCGAGCAGGCATTCAGTCAGAAAGACATCGATGATCGCCGACTGATTATTACTATCTACGAAAAGGACATTCGAGACAAAGGGCATGGCCAGCGTTATGTCTACTATCGGCTGCGGGACTGGGCCGGTAATCGGGGACCGAGGTCAACGCTATTCCCCGTCTTTGTCGATTTGAGTCCGGCACCGGGTGTACTCAAACCACCGCGGGTGCCGCTTTCGGCGAGGGGGCTGATCGACCGTCAACATGCCCGCGAAGGCGCTGTCGATGAGAGGGGGGTGACGGTAGAAATCGATCCTTACGATCACGCGGACGCCACGCATAAAGTCCTGGTTTCCTGGGACGGCACCGAGTTGGAACCCCTTGATGTCATCCCAGGGACGACGCTGAGGGCCTACGTGCCGTGGGCAACATTAACGGTCAGGGGCCTCGGCCGCCTGGATGCGCGGGTGGACTACAAGGTGCGTCGAGGTAGTACCGACACGCCGCCGTCCCCGGAAACGGTGGTACCGGTCAATCTGACCATTGCCGGACAGGACCACGCCAATGCCCCTGCGTTGTTGAACAATAATCTGGCCAGGCTCGAAGTGCGTGGGGAGAAGTCGAACATCCCGAACAAATTGCTCGGTGTCGACTACGGCTACGATGCCAAGGCGACGGTGGCGTTGTTCGACGACCCGCAGCCAAAGCAAATGCTGCACTTGTACTGGGGGACAGTAAGCACACCGGTGGCGGACTATGAGGTTCAGCCAGGCGACGTCGCTGGTCAGCCTGTGCCATTCACCATCCCCTGGCGCGTGATCGAGCTGGATAAAAACAACCCGGCCCTGCCGGTCTACTACACCACCAGCAACGGGGTTAACCAGCAGCAGGCGCCAACCACTCCGGTACAGGTTTCTATAGTGGTCATTGAGGGGCTCAAGGAGCCCTCGTTTCCCCATGCGGACAAATGGGGCTATCTGAACTGCTGTGCAGTGCCAAGACTTTGGGAAGGGGTGTGGGTGAAAGTCGAGGGCAATCCCGCTTTCTCGGAGAACGATACGGTCGTACTGATCTGGCAGGGCTGTACCGGGTTGAATGGTACAAACCCGATACCCGGCGTGCGAGATGAGTTCCCCAAGGTCTTGAATGCGCAAGAAGCGCGCGATGGCTTCGAGGTGCATGTTTCGGACTATGAAAAGTTGATTGCGCCGATGGTGGATAACGGCTCGGCCCTCGCTTACTACACTTTGGCCAAGGCCAGCGGGGGCGTGGGCAAGTCGAAAGAGGATGTCGTCAAGATCACCAGAACTATGCCAAGTGGTGATGTATGTTCGCCCGATAACGAAACGTGCGGTCAATAGCCTTCGCCGTGAAAAATACGTTGTTGAATACACTGATCTGAAGCTGTGCAATAACGCCCGGTCGCGTGAAACACTTGTTTTTAGTGGGTTGGTTTCTGCTTTTTTTAGATGAAAAGTTGACGGATTTCTGTGGTCGTCACAACGCCTATGTTCAATAGGTGGTTAACGAAAAATATACCTGGGGCAGGTGAAGCCCAATCATTGTAAGGAGTATGTAAATGTCTAGCTTTACAGTTTTAACTCTCGCACAACAAGCCCGACTCGATTATCGGCTAATGCGCCTTAATAGCCCGAAAGCGCCTGCTGATGCGCCTAGTCTGCATCCGGATAATCCGACGTTGCCAGATGAGCCGGATGATGCACCTAATCAACTACCTGCCGGGCTTCAGGGGTTGCCGCTTAAAGTGAATATTCCACTATTTGCTGACTCGGCAGATCCTAATGGCATAGTCGGATTTGTCCGGCTGACGTGGGACGGCAGCGATATATTTGACCCGTCTGCCCGGAAAAACTATACAACCCCTGTGGGTCCCAGCGAATTTCCTTTTGTATTAACTCTGCCGGGAGGAATTACTACCACCCCGGGGAGACACGAATTGAGTTATGTCCTCAATCACGGCGGTAACACAGATGAAGTGGGTACGCTGGTAATAAATATAGACACGCAAGCGCCCACCCCCAATGGGATGGTGAGAGTCCCTCCTGAAGTAGACCGTGATGGCATTACCAAAGCTTACCTGGATGCTAATGGCTTTGTCCTTGTCACTATTCCCGACTATGGGACCAAAAAAATTGGCGATAAAATCGAGGCTTATTTTGGAACCTCGTTGCCCACACCTACGCTCATTGGTGAGATCACCCGCACAGACACCACAACACCGATTACTTTCGAACTGACGGCGGAGAAGGTCGGTACGGAAGAGGGCGAAAAGTCGATTTTTTACTACCTGACTGACCGAAAAGGCAACAGAAGTGCAGTTTCACCCTACAAAAGACTTAACGTGATCCTGACGGACCCTCCTGTCGGTTTGTTGCCACCGGATATTCCACAGGCTGCTGACGGGATCGATCTGGAGGATGCCTACCAGGGGGTAGGTGTCGGTATTGTGGCTGAGTACACCAATTACCTGCCAGGCGATCAACTGGAGGTGACCTGGGATGGACAGAAGTTGTCACCGGTAACCATTCCCGGGTTTCCGTTTCATCACATCGTGCCTTTTGCGATTGTGCGGAACCGTGGGGATGGCCCTGTAAACGACGTAACCGCTAGTTATCAAATCGTGCGAGGTACCGCACGTCATCCGGCGGTGCCACCTTCCCAGGATAATATTGCCGTTGATCTGAGAAAACCTGGGCCTGAAAACCCCGACATTCCACCTGGGACGGTGAACCCTGCTCTAGCGTTGGTTACTGTTCAAGGGGCCGTCACGACTGATCCCAATAAATTGACCATTGACGACGTGGGCGAGGATGCCACTGCCAGTGTGCTTATTTATGACGAGTATAAAACTGGCGACGTGGTGCAGCTTTACTGGAAAGGTGTTGCGGTACCCGAGGCTACATTGCCGGCTCTCGGGGGCGTCTATAGAGTGTTGGGCACCGAAGATCCTGCGTTCAGAATCCCGTTCCAGATTCCTTGGGCAGTTATTGATGCAGGCGGAAACGGTGACAAACTTCCTGTTCATTACACCATCGCCCACTCCCTCAATGACAATATAGATACTTCGCGACCTCAAGAGGTTAACGTCCTTATCCGGCAAGGCATTGTACCGGGTGTTACATTTCAGCATCTTGATCCGGACTTCACAGACTGGCTGAATTGTAAGTCGTTGCGCCAGGATACCGTCAGAGGCACTGTTGTCGAAGTCGTGGTCGCGGGCGGGGAACCGCAGTTGGCTGGCCAGGATATTGTTTTTACCTATCAGGGCTATACGGACTCCGCCGGGACTGTTGTAAAGCCAGGGACTAATCTGGACGTCACATATAGACCTACTGCCCAAGAAGCCGCTGATGGGTTTGTCGTAAAAATCCCCTATGAACCTTTCAGGGTGACAGAGAGTGCCTGGGGTGCTGTTAGTTATGTCGCTAACATAGATGGCTTTCCCGTTCCTTCAGTTCGGCATCTGGTTAGAGTCCATATGAGACTTGGGGCCGGTGGGACTTGCCCTGTACCAGGACTTTCCTGACTGCCGGGAGCGATGAGGGGGGCCACTGCATGTGGCTCCCTTTTTTTGACATCATTTTCTGTGGCGGTGTTCAGTTTGGTGGGCTTTATGGGGTATGGGTTTGATTGGGATTATAAGCATGTAGGACTTTTCAGTCATTCGTGGAGATTATTCCTACATTTTTCGGTAGCCCGTGACTGTATCGTTAGCGGCTCTCGCAGTGCCTTCAGCTATTTTTGCTTGTGGATGAACTTGATGATGCAAAAGGAGATGAACACCATATGAACGTTAATTATATTGTTTTTTTCTCGCGGGTACCGGCGCGTGTTTTAAGAATACTGGTAGTGATACCAACACTGTTTTTACTGAGTTCGTCCCTTTTTGCGGCGACGATCGTCGATAATGGCGAAACGAAGGATATCGACTCCTCAATCCCGTCCATTGACTATCTGGTGCGTAATAACAGTACTCTGAACTTGACTGGCGCGACCACTAAAAGTGTTACCGTTCAATCAGGGTCGACGCTGAACATCAACGGTGCAACCATCGTTGCTGATAGCGGTGCCACGGGTATTTTGATCAATAGGAGCCAAGGAGTTATCAATCGGGCCATCGTGACCAGCGATTTCATCGGTCTGACACTGAACCGACCGAACTCATCTACGCAGGGCTCGAGGGCGTCTGTCACGGACAGTCAAATCTATGGTGGTGAAATCGGTGCCCAGGTCACTGGTTTGAGTACCCTGGAGCTGATCAACACCGATGTGACAGGTACTGCCGCAGACAGCATCGGTTTGAGTATTCTCGGCGGCGATGTACGTGCGACCGCCGGCAGTCTGATCAGCGGTGGGTCTACCGGTGTGCGGATGGCTAATGATCCCGCCAGAGTTGGGGCTAATTCGCTGGTGCTGGATAACTCGAGTGTGGAAGGGCGTAGTGGCTCGGCGATTCTGGTTGACAGAGGGATAACCACCAACATCGAGGTCTTGAACAACTCGACCCTGATCGCCGGCAACGGCAACCTGCTGGAGGTGCAGGGCGCCTCGACCGCGGCGATGAAGGTCGCTAACAGCACGCTCGACGGCAATGTTCGGGTCACCGCCAACAGCACGGCCAATCTCACTTTCGACCAGGGCCGGATGACCGGTGACGTTCTGGTCGAGGACGGCAGTTCTGCCAACGTCACCCTGCAGAATCAGTCGGTGTTCACCGGCAGGCTGGACAAGGTCAACGGCGTGACGATCAACAGCCAGTCGAACTGGAACATGACGGCCAACGACAGCGTAGGCGCCTTGGCAATGAACGGCGGGACAGTGACTTTCGGTGCCGCCGACGCGCCCAATGCGTTCTACCAACTGAATGTCGGCACCCTGGCGGGTAACGGCACGTTCGCCATGAAGGGTGATTTCGCCACCGGCGATCATGACTTCCTGAATGTCACCGGTGTGGCCGCCGGCACCCATGGTCTGCTGGTCCAGGCCTCCGGTACGGATGCGGTCTCGCCTGAGCAATTGCACCTGGTGCATACCGCGGCAGGCGATGCACATTTCTCGCTGGTCGGCGGCCCGGTAGACGTCGGTACCTGGACCTATGAGCTGATCAACAGACCCGGCGAGTCGGGGGCCAACGACTGGTACCTGGATCCCACTACCAACATCAGCCCCGGTGCCCGCTCGGTACTGGCGCTGTTCAACACTGCACCGACGGTCTGGTACGGCGAGCTGAGTTCACTGCGCAGCCGCATGGGCGAGTTGCGGTTCAACGGCGGCCAGTCCGGTGCCTGGGTACGGACCTACGGCAATAAATACAATGTGGCCGATGGCTCGGGCGTCGGTTATCAGCAGACTCAACAGGGTTTTTCCCTGGGCGTCGATACGCCGCTCGGCGACGGTGGATGGCTGATCGGTGTGCTGGCCGGGCACAGCAAATCCGATCTGGACCTCAATCGCGGGACTTCCGGGACAGTCAAAAGCTATTACGTGGGGCCTTATGTCACCTGGCTGGACTCCGATAGTGGCTACTACTTCGATGGCGTGCTCAAGTTCAACCGTTTCCATAACGAGTCGAAAGTCGGCATGAGTGACGGCACTCGCTCCAAGGGCAATTATGACAACACAGGTGTGGGTGGCTCGGCGGAGTTCGGTCGGCACATCACCTTCGACAATGGCTCCTTTATCGAGCCGTTCACCCAGCTGTCGGCGGTGATGATTTCCGCCAGAAATTATGATTTGAACAACGGCATGCATGCAGAAGGCGATCGGACCCGCTCGTTGCTGGGCAAGGTCGGCATGACCGTGGGCCATAACTTCGAATTGAGTGGCGGCCGCGTACTACAGCCTTATGTGCGCGGGGCGATGGTGCATGAGTTCGCCAAGCGCAATGAGGTTCAGGTCAACAACAATGTGTTCAACAACGACTTGTCCGGCTCCCGTGGCGAATTGGGTCTGGGGGTGGCGGTTTCATTGTCCGGGAATCTGCAGGTGCATGCCGATTTCGATTATGGCAAGGGTGAGCATATAGAACAGCCGTGGGGCGCGAACGTGGGGCTGCGTTTAAACTTCTAACTGGCTTTTTGGTCCACTGTAGGAGCAGCCGGTCGACGCTCGATTGCTCGCGATGGTCGTTAACGATAACGCGTGTTTACTGACTAAACGCGGCGCTCTTGAGTCCATCGCGAGCAAGCTCGCTCCTACTGAACGGCATTGCGTCGTAATGCGAGGCTTTTTCGATACATCGGCCTTTGCCATTTCTGTCGCTACATCGGTTCCGGCGGCCCGATCAATCTCCCCATCACCCCGAACAATCCCAATTCCTTGATCACTTCCAGCTCGCCCTGGGTCTCGACCATCTCGGCAATCAACGGCAAATCAATGCTGTTGGTCGCGCGGAAAACGGCTTCGATGAACAGGCGTTTGTCGCTCTGCTGGTCGATGGCGCGGATGTAACTGCCGTCGATTTTCAGGTAGGCCAGGCCGAGGTGGGTGAGGTTGCCGATCTGGCTGAAGTTGCCGCCAAAGTGTTGCAGGCCGATCCGGTAATCGGTGGCCTGAATGCTTTGGCTCAATTGCTGCAGTTCGTCCGGTGGTGGCAGTTGGCGTTCGTCGAATTCCAGAATCAGCAGCGGCGCGAGATCGGGGAGACCTTTGAGCAGGGCGAGGATTTGTTGCAGGTGCGGCGCATCACGCAGGGTACTGCCGGAAAGACTCAGCGCCAGTGGCCATGGGTGTTCGGCGAGGTATTCCAGGGTGTGTTCGAGCATGGCCAGGTCGAAGCGCGCCGACCAGCCCAAACGCTCGATCCATGGCAGGAAATGCCCGGCGGCAATTGCCTCGCCCTGCGGATCGAGCAGGCGGGCCAGTACCTTGTGATGCAGCACCTGGCTGGTATCGGCGCATTGCACCACCGGTTGAAAGTACAGCTGCAGCTTGCCGTGGCTGAGGGCGTCATCGATCCAGTTGCGCCAATCGTGTTGGGTCTGATTCAGTGCGCCACTGTTATGGGGCAGGTGCACCCATGGCCGCTCTGGATGATGGGTAGCCTGGGTCAGCGCCTGATCGAGCTGCAGCCATAGGTTGCTGGCAGTCTCGCCCGGTTCATAGCCGACGATCCCCAAATGGGCGACCGGCATGCAATCGCTCGCCCCGGTCAGGCGCAGGTTCTCCAGGGTCGCGCTGATTTCGCCGGCAAGGCGTGCCGCGTCTTTGCTGTCGAGGCCCGGGGTCAACAGGCTGAACTCGCCACCACGGTTGCGCGCCGCCAGCCAGTGACGGCGATCTGTTTGCTGGATCATGCGTTTGAGCAACTCGCCGATCGCGCTGATCAGGGCGTCGGTGCGCTGGCCGCCGAGGCGTTGGTTGAGACCGGTCAAATCGTTGACTCGCAGCATCAACAGGTGACCGGCGCTGCTTTGTTCGGTGACCAGTAACTGGTCGGCGAGTTGTTCGTCCAGCAGACGCCGGTTGGCCAAGCCGGTAAGGCCGTCCAGGTAGGACTCGGCCCGCAGTTTTTCGCTGCGGGCGGCCTCTTCGGCAAACAACGCCTTGAGCTTTTCGACCATTTGATTCATGGCCAGCACCACGCGCCTGAGTTCCGGGGTGCGGGGGAGCTTAGGCAGGCTGAGGAACTCGCGCTTGCTGATGGCTTCGGCCTGTTTGACCATGCTGTCGAGCGGGCGCAACTGTCGGCGCAGCAGCCAGCCGCCGAACACTGCGCTGAGCAACCCGCACAGCAGCAACCAGACCAGGCTGCCAAGGGTGCTGTCCCAGAGTTTCACCAGGGCGAACTGCGGATTGCTCAGTACTTCGACCCGCGCGGCCTGTTCCCAGCCGCGCATGATCAGCGCATCGCCACCTTGCGGGCGCAGGTTCACCAAGCGCACGAACCAGTCCGGTAGGTCCTCGGCAACGGTCGGTGTACTGCGTTCCACCAGAACCTGTTCATCCACGATATTCACCACCCGGATGCTGGTGAAGTAACCGCTGTCGAAGATCGAGCTGACCATCAGTTCAATCATCGCGGGATCATCGATTTGCGTGGTCAACGACAGCCCCAGTGCAGTGGCGGCGTCCTGGGCGTGGGAGCGCAACTGGCCGAGCATTTGCTCACGGGAAGTCTCCAGGCTGACAAAAAAACTGCCGCTGAACGCCACCAGCAGGAACAGGCAAATGGCGAGAAACAACTGTTTGTGTAGCGACATATAGCGCTCCTTGGTTGTTGGCGGCGTTAGCCATCACCCACGACAAAACCTTCGGTCCGCATCTTTCTCAATACGTCTTGCCAGCGCGAGAGCTTTTTCGAATCGCTGCTGCGTTTGCCACCGTTCGCGCCAGGCAAGTACAGGCCTTCGGCGTTGAAGGCGTACACCGGGAGCAGGTCCTTGCGTTGGGAGGCAGGGCGAATTTCGTCGATCAGGTTGTCCAGCACCAATGGCTCGGCACTGGCGCTTGCGTACCAGGTCAGCACCATATGCGCCTGGTTGCTGGTCAGTGCCTTGACATAGGTGATGCGCAGTTTTTCGCTGGGCACGCCAAGGTTGCGCAGGCTGAAGTATTTGGCGAGGGCATAGTCTTCGCAGTCGCCCGCGCCCTTGATCAGTGATTCGACGGGTGTGGCCCAATAGTCGATTTGATGCCAGATACGCGTGTCGTCCTGGAAGCTCAGTTGCTGGTTGAAGAAGCTATTAACGGTGCGCAGTTGCTCGAGTTCCGGTTGTTTCGCTGCGCTTCGCAGCATCTGATTCCAGGCCTCGATCCGTCCTTTGGCCGGGCCGAGGGCGCCGTAGCGTTGCTCGGCGGTTTGCAGAATCAGCGCAAAATCCCGGTTCGCCCAGGCACTGCCCAGGCCGGCTAGCAGAAAACCCGACACAAACAGCCATCCGCCGAGCCGAAGTCGGAGCGTTGACCATCCTGGACTACGCGGACTACGGGACATGTCTGGCTGCCCAAGTGCAGATTTCTGAAGTTTAGGCGGTGTTTTATGAAAGGGCGGATAGATTGTCGGTTGGCGAGGGCGGCACAATAAAGAGCCAGCCTCAAGGTCGATGCAGGGTCTTCTGCCGCAGAATGTAAACCGTCACCAGCACCGCGCTGGTCAGCATGAAGCCGCGAGCCCAAGGCAGGGGGACGAGGTAGCAGGACAGGCTAATGCTCAGCCACATCAGGCCAATGGCGTAGATCTTGCCTTTGAGCGGGATGCCGTTGCCGTCGAGGTAGTCGCGGATCCATGGGCCGAGCCGTGGATGCTCAACCAGCCAGTGATAGAAACGCGGCGAACTGCGGCCGAAACAAGCGGCTGCCAGCAGCAGGAAGGGGGTGGTGGGCAATACCGGCAGGAAAATCCCCGTCACCCCCAGCACTACGCTCAGCCAGCCGATGGCCAGCAGAAGGTAACGCAGTACCAGGGGGCGATTGCCTATGGGCTTGGCCATAGGCAAGGACTCAGTGGTGACGAGGCTTGAGAATGGCCGGTTTTTCGTCTGGTGCGTTGCACAGCAGGTACAACGCGGTCAGCGCTTCAGGGATCTGGACGATCATGTCGTCCATCAGGTTGGCATCGCTGGCGATGTCGGAGAATTCAGGCTGTTCATCGAACAGACCGGAACCGACCATGATCGGCAGGAGCATCTCGCTGACTTCGTCCTCGGCGGTTTCGAACCAGGCCGCTTCGCGCAGGAACACGCCTTCCATGAAGCCGATGCACCAGCCGCGAAGCTCGGAGTCATCCGGGTCTTCGCCGAGGTCGAGATCGCACGGCAGTTCGAAGTCTTCATCGGACGCCAGCTGACGGGCGATGTGTGCCTTGAGCAGCACCAGAGTGGCTTCGATCGCTTCACGTTCGGCGTCGTCGCTGTAATGCGGCTCCTCGGCGAACAGGGCGTCGATCCACTCGCGCTCCGGAACCTCTTCGGAACAGATCGATAGCGCAGTCAGATAGCCGTGGGCGGCCACATAGTCCAGCGCCTCGTCATGCAGCTCGTCGGCGTCGAGGAAGACTTGCAGGCGGGTTAGTTGCTCAGCGAAGGACATTGAAGGGCTACCTTGGGAATATACGATGCTGAATTCTAGGCCTTCTTGAGCGCTCAGGCCAGCCGCAGGGCAGATTTGCACGGTTTATGTGGGAGCGAGCTTGCTCGCGATAGTATCGACTCGGTGTATCAAACCGACCGAGTCGTCAGCATCGCGGGCTATTCGTCACCGGCACCCAATGCCTGGGACCGCTCGGGTATACTGCCGCGTTTTGTAATGCCCTGCAGCTGTTGCGACGAATCGGGACAAATCCGCTTACGGATTTTTCCGTGAAGATCGTGAGGTTTTCATCCAGCCTGCACAGAGGGATATTCGGCGATATTTGGAGTTTTTCATGCTCGAACAGGCTCAGCGCGTTCTCAAGGACATCTTCGGCTACGACAGTTTTCGTGGCCGTCAGGGTGCAATCATTGAGCGCGTAGCCAGCGGCGACGACGCTCTGGTGCTGATGCCTACCGGCGGCGGCAAGTCGTTGTGTTTCCAGGTCCCGGCGTTGTTGCGCGAAGGTTTGGCGGTGGTGGTATCACCGTTGATCGCGTTGATGGACGATCAGGTCGCGACGCTGGAAGAGCTGGGTGTTGCCGCCGCCGCCTTGAATTCGACCCTGAGCGCCGAACAGCAGCGCGATCTGGCGACGCGAATCAAACGCGGCGAAGTGAAAATGCTCTATCTGGCCCCCGAGCGTCTGGTGCAGCCACGGATGCTGGCGTTCCTGCAGAGCCTGGAAATAGCCCTGTTCGCCATCGACGAGGCGCACTGCGTTTCTCAATGGGGTCATGACTTCCGTCCGGAATACCTGCAACTGGGGCAATTGGCGGAAATGTTCCCCAACGTGCCGCGTATCGCCCTGACCGCTACGGCCGACAAACGAACTCGCGAAGAAATCGTCAATCGTCTGCATTTGCAGGACGCCGAGCGTTTCCTTTCGAGCTTCGACCGTCCGAACATTTTCTACCGCATCGTGCCCAAGGAGCAGCCGCGCAAGCAGTTGCTGGCGTTCCTGTCGGAGCGGCGCAGCGATGCGGGCATTGTCTATTGCCTGTCGCGCAAGAAAGTCGACGAAGTGGCCGCCTTCCTGTGCGAGCAAGGCTATCCGGCGCTGCCGTACCACGCCGGACTGCCCAACGAGACACGGGCTTTCAACCAGAAGCGCTTCCTCAATGAGGAAGGCCTGATCATGGTCGCCACCATTGCCTTCGGCATGGGCATCGACAAACCGAACGTACGTTTTGTCGCGCACCTCGACTTGCCCAAGTCTCTTGAGGCCTATTACCAGGAAACCGGTCGCTCCGGCCGTGACGGTTTGCCCGCGGACGCCTGGATGGCCTACGGTCTGCAAGATGTGCTGATGCTCAAGCAGATGCTGCAAAACTCCGAGGGCGATGAGCGCCACAAGCGTCTGGAGCAGCACAAGCTCGACGCCATGCTGGCACTCTGTGAAGAGACCCGCTGCCGGCGTCAGACCCTGCTGGCGTATTTCGACGAAGACATGCCGCAACCCTGCGGTCACTGCGACAACTGCGTCGACGGCGTACAAACCTGGGACGCCACCGAACCTGCACGCCAGGCGCTTTCGGCAATCTACCGCACCGGCCAGCGCTATGGCGTCGGGCATCTGGTGGATGTGCTGCTGGGCAAAGACAACGAAAAAGTGCGCGGCATCGGCCATCAACATCTTTCTGTGTTTGGTGTAGGCAAGGCGCGGACCGAGGGTGAATGGCGCTCGCTGTTCCGGCAGCTGGTGGCTCGTGGTCTGGCGGACATCGATCTGGAAGGTTACGGCGGCTTGCGCTTGAGCGACAGTTGCCGGCCGTTGCTCAAGGGCGAAGTCAGCCTGGAACTGCGCCGCGATCTCAAGCCGCAAACCACAGTGAAAAGCAGTACCAGCCAGGCTAGCCAGCTGGTGCGCTTTGAGGAGCGCGAGCGATGGGAAGCCTTGCGCGCCCTGCGGCGCAAACTGGCCGAAGAGCATGGCGTGCCGCCGTACGTCATCTTTCCCGATTCGACCTTGCTGGAAATGCTTCGCAGCCAGCCGGGCTCCTTGTCGGAAATGGCCAGGGTCAGTGGTGTCGGTGCGCGCAAACTGGAACGTTACGGCAAGGCCTTCCTCGAAGTGCTGGGCGGCCAGGCCGAGGCACCGAAAGTGGTCGCCGATATTCGCCACGAGCTGATCACCCTGGCCCGTGCGGGCATGACGCCGATGCAGATCGCCGGTCAGTTGCAGTGCTCCGAAAAGAACGTCTACACCTTGCTCGCCGAGGCTATTGGCAAGCAGCAGTTGTCATTGGAGCAGGCGCTGGACCTGCCGGAAGATCTGCTGGGTGAAATCCAGGACGCGTTCCTTGACGGGGAAGGGGAGCTACCGCCTGCCGCAGAGGTTATCGAACTGTTTGCCGGACGGGTTCCCGAGGGCGTTCTCTATTGTGTGCGCGCGGCTTTGCAGTCGGAATTCGAGATCTAAGTGAGCGGTTTCATAGATGTAACGATTCAGTACATAGCAAGCCTTGCCTCGAGCGAAGGGTCATGCTTAGCTGACTAATAATTAGTTTTTCTCTATTTCAGTCTAACCATGAGTGTTTTATGCCGTTAACCGATCAACACCGTTTTGGCATGCAGCTGGCGCAGATGTCTCGAGGCTGGCGTGCTGAACTGGATCGCCGTCTGGCCGGGCTTGGCTTGTCCCAGGCTCGCTGGCTGGTGCTGCTGCACCTCGCCCGTTTTAACGAAGCGCCGACTCAACGTGAACTGGCCCAAAGCGTGGGGGTCGAAGGACCAACATTGGCCCGCTTGCTCGACAGTCTGGAGACTCAAGGGCTGGTGCAGCGCCAAGCGGTCGTTGAAGACCGCCGGGCGAAAAAGATCGTTCTCTGCGCTCCGGCCCGGCCGTTGATCGAACAAATTGAAACCATCGCCACCGCGTTGCGCCACGAACTTTTCGCCGGCGTCGACGAAGAAGATTTACGTGTGTGCATGCGGGTTCATGGGCACATTCTGGCCAACCTGGAAAAATCTTGAGGCATTACCAACAGGCGGACTTTTGAGATTCAGCGTTTGGCAGACTATAAGAGTTAGCAGTGTTCGTGCAGGACGCATGAACACCCGCAGATTTTCAGTTATCCAAGGGATGCTCATGCTCGAGAGTTTGCAGTGCGCATTGCGCGGTTCCGTCAGATTGAACGCCTCTGGAAAAAACCCCCGGCTGCGCAAAATGCGTTCGCTGTTAATGGCCTGCGGGGCTTTGTGTTACTCGGCACTGGCCCCGGCCTTGGGGCTGGGTGATATCACGCTGCATTCGGCGTTGAACCAACCGCTCGATGCCGAGATCGGACTGGTGGAGCCAGGTGATCTGGCCGAAGGTGAGTTGTCCGTGAGCCTGGCGACGGCCGAGGAGTTCAGTCGCGCCGGCGTCGAGCGGGTGTTCTTCCTCAACGACTTGCGTTTCACCCCCATCCTGCGGGGCAATCGCAGCGCGATTCGGGTGGTGTCGAACAAGCCGGTCAATGAACCTTTCCTGAATTTCCTGGTGCAAGTGAATCAGCCTAACGGGCGTTTGCTGCGTGAGTACACGGTATTGATCGATCCACCGGGTTCACCGGGGATCGTTTCCTCTAACGAGCCAAGGCAAGATTCGTCAGCCAGTCGTCAGCCATCTGCTGCGGCCCGGCAGCAAACAGCTCCGCCTGGCCCGCCACCGCCGGCTCTGCAAGGCAAACGCTACACCGTGGTCAAAGGCGACAACCCGTGGATTATCGCCAGGCGTTTGCATGACGCCGGTAGCAAAGCGTCGACCAACGAGCTGATGCAAGGCATCCGTGCACTCAACCCAGGCAGCGAACGTCTGGCTGTTGGTCAGAGCCTGTTGCTGCCCGATACGGCGGTGCAGCCTAAGTCACCCGGATCTGCAGACGACACTCAATCAACTGCCGTGACAGCGCCTCAGGAGCAATCCGAATCCACTTCCGAGCAATTGGCCGCCAGCGTGCTGGAGAACCAGCGTCTGCAAACAACCGTCGACGATCAGCAAACCAGACTGCAAGCCCAGGACAAGCAGATCGCTGCCAGCCAGAAAAAAATCATCGACCTGGAAACCCGATTGGCCGAAGTCGACAGGCTCCCTGCCAGTCCTGCCGTGCCTGCCGTGCCTGCCGCTCCTGCGCTAACAAGCCCGCGGCCCGTCGCACCGCAGGCTGAAGAGTCTGGCGGACCGAACTTGCTGGTGGTGGCGGGGCTGGTGGTGCTGTTATTGCTGTTGATGCTGGCATTCTGGGTGCGCCGTCAGCGGGATCAGGCTCAAACGACGCCTGAGCCCTTGCCCGCGCAGCCTGTGGCCCGTGACTCACGGGTTAGCCCAGTGACGCCTCACGTACCGGAAAATACCGGCGATGAAGCGAGGTCAGCACAGAAAACCGCGGCACCGCGTCGGGAGCCCGCGCAAGTGTCCGATGTCCTCGAGGGGGTCAATCTCTACGTTGCTTACGGCCGCCTTGGCGAAGCCGTGGGTATTTTGCGCGAGGCTTTACTCAAGGAGCCTGAACGACTCGATCTGGGTATGCGGTTGCTGGAGGTCCTCGGGCAGCAGGGCGATGCTGTCGGGTATGCCGAGCAGGAGAGCCGTTTGCTCGAATCAGGCGTTAGCGCCCAGGCCCTGCAAGACACTCGTGCGCGCTTTACGAAACTGTCGGCAGCGCCGACACAAGCGCCTTCGACACCGCCTGTTTTGGCTGAGGTCGAGGCTCCGGCACCGGCCAGTTCCGCGCAGGATGAGTTCCAACTGAATCTGGATGACCTGTCGTTAGAGTCGGACTGGGACTTGATCAGCCCGTTCGATACCACGCCGCCGATGCGCAACTCTCCCGTCACCGATGAGCCGCCCGGCTTCGACCCGACCTTTACGTCGAACTTGAAAGAGTTGCCTGAAGTATTCGAGATCTCCGACGAGCAGTTTCTGAGCGACTTCAGTGAGCCCGAACCCGCGCTGCCCTCGACGTCGGAGATAGAGGCACTGGACGAAGTCTTTCTCGATAGTTTCGCCAACGCGCCGCAGGAGTTGGAGATCGAACCGTTATCGATGGATTTCGACACGCAGGAGCGCGAGCCGACCTGCGCCGGTAAACTGGAGCAGGCCCAAACCTGTATCGACGACGGCGATCTGGACAGCGCCATTCGTTTGCTCACGGAGTTGCTGGAGGAAGGCGGCGAGCCGCTGCAACAGACGGCGCGTAACTTGTTGGCCAGTATTCGTTAACGTTCATGCTTCTGATTCTGGACCTCGATTGACTGTGAGGTCCTCTTCGCGGGCAAGCGAACGTCGCCCGGCCCTTCCCACAAATATCGTTGTCCCCCCTGTGGGAGCGGGCTTGCCCGCGAAGACTGACTGCCTATCAACACACCTCTCCAGATTAAAGGAGTTCGCCTCACCATGACTGTCACCAAACCGGAAATCGTCATCACCTACTGCACGCAATGCCAATGGCTGTTGCGCGCCGCCTGGCTGGCTCAGGAACTGCTCAGTACCTTTAGCGATGACCTGGGCAAAGTTTCCCTGGTGCCCGGTACGGGCGGGATCTTTCACATCACCTGCAATGGCGTTCAAATCTGGGAGCGCAAGGTCGACGGTGGTTTTCCCGAGGCTAAAGTACTCAAGCAGCGGGTTCGCGATCAGATCGATCCGGATCGCGACCTTGGTCATAACGACCGCAGTGAGTGACGGCCAATCAGTGCGCCGCCGCAGTTTCAGAGTTTTTTTTGCTCACGGCGCCATTGCCCAGACTGCTGGAAACCACGATAGCGATAATGATCAAGGCGCCGCCCATGAGCATGCGCAGGGTCGGATTTTCACCAAACAGCAGCCAGGCAACGCTGATGCCGTAGACCGGTTCCAGGGCAAATACCACCGCAGCAGTGCGCGCCTTGATCACCGCGAGGCTGGCGACGAACAGGCTATGGGCGACGCCGGTGCAGAACACCCCGAGCAAACCGATCCACAGCCAGTCGATGGCGCGAACTTCGGTCAATCCTGGCGCAGCCACCGGCAGCAGGCACAGGGCGACCACCACGTTCTGGCACAGTGCGGCCTGTACCGCCGGAATCCGTCCTGAACCGGCACGGTTGGTCAGCGACAGCAGGGCGAACAACAACCCCGAGCCCATAGCCCAGAGCAAGCCACTGGTGGCTTCGCTGGCGAGGTCGAAGTCCGGGGTAACCAGGACCAGGCCGATACTCACCAGCACCACCAGCAGGATTTCATTGGCGCGAATCCGCTCGCGGAAGATCAGTCCTTCAAGGATCACGGTAAAGGCCGGGAAGCTGGCAAAGCCCAGGGTTGCAATCGCCACACCGGCAACTTTGACTGCGATGAAAAAACTCACCCAGTGCCCGGCCAGCAACAGGCCGCTGAGCAGCAGACGGCGCCAGTCGGCGGCCTCAAGTCGCTGCCAGCGCGTGTTGCTGGCGAAACGGGCGAAGAACGCCAGCGCAATGACGGCGAATGCGGCGCGGCCGAAGACGATAATGGCGGGCGAGGCGGCGGCAAGTTTGCCGAACACGCCGGTCAGGCCGAACATCAGTGCGCCGATATGCAGGGCGCCAAGGGCGGTACGCGGAGTCATTGCAGTCCTTGATAAACGTGTTGAACGTGGAAGACGACGTTAGAGACCAACGCCGTTCCCCGACACAATGAACGTCCTTCTCATGTGTGTCTGTCGCCATCCTCGCGTTATTTGTCTCAGACCTCGCGGCGCAATGTGCCGGGCGAGGCGCCGAACTCGCGCATCACCGCTGCAGCGAACGCGCTCTGGGAGCTGTAACCGACTCTGTTGGCGACTTCGCCAATTGGCAGCGCGGATTCGCGCAACAGTCGCACAGCGATATGCAGACGACGACTGCGAATATAGTCCATCGGTGTCTGGCCGCATTCGGCGATGAATCGCGCGTGCAGGCGTGCGCTGGACAGGCCGGCGACGCGGGCGAGGTCGGCGACTTGCAGCGGGTAGGCGGCGTATTGATCGATATGCGCGTTCAGCGCGGCATAGGGCAAACGTCGACCGCCGACGCTGTTCGGCGCAGCGTTATTGAGGCTGGCCAGTAACAGAACCGCGCCTTGCTGGGCGATCAATGGGTCATTCATCGGGCTGCCTGCCAGCCAGCTCACTAACTGGCTTTGCCCGGCGTTCAGGGGCTGCCGACCGGGGTTGTCGAGCAGGCGGCGGCTGGCATCGGCGTGGTCGCCCAAGGATTGCGTCACCCAGTGATCGCTGGGTACATCCAGCACCAGGCAGCGGCTGCCGTTCGGGCTGCCGCAGGTGTGATGGGCGTCCGAGGGGACCACCACGAAGCTCTGCTGAACCACCTGGCTACCGTGGCCCTCGACTTCGAAGTCGAGCTGGCCCGACAGGCCGAACACCAGTTGTGCGTGTTCATGGCTGTGGACGATCAAGTCGTGGCTGTATTGGCGTAGCGTGAGGATCGGTCTCATCGCAATCTCCCTGGCAGATCGGCAGTCTACACCGACACCACTCAGGCTTTCGCTGTCATCAGACTGCCGTATTAGTGTCATGGGCTATTAATCGCTCTGGCGCAAGCTCGCAAAAAATACCGAGGAGGTTGCCCATGACCAGCGCTGAGCTCGCCAAACCCAGCCGTAAGCAACGCGTGCGCACGTTGTGGATTTCCGATGTGCATCTCGGAACCCGGGATTGCCAGGCGGAGCATTTATCGCAGTTTCTCAAGGGCTACCACGCGGATCGGGTCTATCTGGTCGGCGATATCATCGATGGCTGGAAGCTGCGCAGCGGCATGTACTGGCCCCAGGCGCACACCAACGTGATTCGCCGTTTGCTGACCATGAGCAAGCGCGGTACCGAAGTGATCTACGTCACCGGTAACCACGATGAATTCCTGCGACGTTATTCGAAGCTGATCCTGGGCAATATCCAGTTGGTGGACGAAGCCGTGCACGTCACCGCCGATGGCCGGCATTTGCTGGTGATCCACGGCGATCAGTTCGACGTGATCACTCGCTATCACCGCTGGCTGGCGTTTCTGGGCGACTCGGCCTACGAGTTCACCCTGACTCTCAACCGCTGGCTCAATCACTGGCGCGCGCGGTATGGCTACGGCTATTGGTCGTTGTCGGCGTATCTCAAACACAAGGTCAAAACCGCGGTCAGCTTTATCAGTGACTTTGAAGAAGCCATCGCCCACGAATGCACCAAACGCGGGTTGCACGGGGTGGTCTGCGGGCATATTCACCATGCCGAGATCCGCAAGGTTGGCGAGGTGGATTACCTCAATTGTGGTGATTGGGTGGAGTCATGCACCGCATTGATCGAGCACTGGGATGGCTCGATCGAACTGTATCGGTTGGCCGATGCACAGGCTCGGGAGGCGCAGTTGAAGGCGGAGTTGGTGAAGGTTGCAGAACCGGGTTGAGGAATCAGTTGTCTGTTCCGACGTCATCGCGAGCAAGCTCGCTCCCACACTTGATCTTCGCCGATCACAAAATTGATGTACGGCGAAAATCCAATGTGGGAGCGAGCTTGCTCGCGATGGACCGCGAAGCGGTCCCGATGTCTGCAACCGGGTGAGCCTAAAACGGCACTTTGCCGAGGACCATGTCGCGGTACATGACGAAGTCGCCGAGCAGGCTGTAAAGCGGATGGCGAAAAGTCGCGGGGCGATTCTTTTCGAAGACGAAGTGGCCGACCCAGGCGAAGCTGTAACCGGCCAGGGGGAGCGTCCACAACAACAGCCAGGCGCCTTTGGCAATGGCAACCGCCAGAATGAAAATCACCAGGCTGGTGCCGATAAAGTGCAGGCGGCGGCAGGTGCTGTTGCTGTGCTCAGTTAAATAGTAAGGGTAGAACTCAGCAAAGCTATTGAAACGCTTGATGTTTTCCACGACTGCGATCTCTGTGGTGATTGTTCCGATAGTCAGATGTTCTGCGGGTAGCTTATTTGAGTCTAGAGTCATCAGTGGCAGCAGCCAGTGACAATAGGCGCCACTTTAGTATCCTTGGAAATTGGCCGTGGTAAGCGGCTCATCATGTCAGTAAACGCCATGAGCGAACGAACGACTTCTGCAAGCTGGGCGATGGGGATTGTCAAAGCACTGGAGATGGACGGCCTGGATTGCCGGGTATTGTTCAAACAGCTGGGACTTGACTACAGGGCGCTGGAAGACCCGGATGCGCGATTCACTCAGGACTCCATGACGCGACTTTGGCAGCGTGCCGTGGAGCTGTCCGGTAACCCGGCGATCGGCTTGAACATGGGCAAGGTGGTGCGACCGGCATCCTTTCATGTGGCCGGTTATGCCTTGATGTCGAGCCGGACCCTGGCCGAGGGTTTCCAGCGGTTGGTGCGTTATCAGCGGATCATCTCTGAAAGCGCTGACTTGAGCTTCGGTCTTCTGCCCGAAGGCTATGCGCTGATTCTGACCGTGCATGGCGACCACCTGCCGCCGACCCGGCAAAGTGCCGAGGCTTCGCTGGCCTGTGCGCTGGCACTATGCGGCTGGCTGACCGGGCGTACCCTGCAGCCGCGCAAGGTGCTGTTTCAAGCGGATCACCCCGCCGATCTCGAACCCTACAAACAAGCCTTTCATGCGCCGTTGGAATTCAACGCCCCCTACGACGCGTTGATTTTCGAACAGGCGGACATGGAAGCGCCATTGCCGACGGCCAATGAAGCGATGGCGTTGTTGCATGACCGGTTTGCCGGTGAATATCTGGCGCGGTTCTCTGAAACCCGGGTGACCCATCAGGCGCGGCAGGTCTTGTGTCGACTGCTGCCCCAAGGCGAACCCAAGCGTGACACGGTCGCGCAGACCCTGCATGTGTCCCAGCGCACCCTGCAGCGGCGTTTGCAGGAAGAGGGCACCAGTTTCCAGACGTTGCTCGACGACACCCGGCGTGAACTGGCCGAGCAGTACCTCGCGCAGCCTGGCATGACGCTGCTGGAAATCGCCTATCTGCTGGGGTTCGCTGACCCGAGCAACTTCTTCCGGGCTTTTCGGCGCTGGTTCGATGTCACCCCCGGCGAATACCGGACGAGGCTGATGGACGCGTCAGCGTTACTCAATGACGCCAAAACGCCGGAATACACAGCACGAACACGGTAATGATCTCCAGTCGGCCGAGCAGCATGCCGAGCGAAAGAATCCACTTGGCCGCATCCGGCAGCGTGGCGAAGTTGCCGGCCGGGCCGATGGTTTCGCCCAGCCCCGGGCCGACACCGGAAACCGTGGCGGCGGCGCCGGTCAGGGCAGTCATCCAGTCCACACCGAGCAGCGATAGCGCCAGGGCGATCGCGCAGATGGTGATGGCAAAGAAAAACGAGAAGGTCAGAATCGAGCGGACGATTTCTTCGTCGAGACGGTGGCCGTTGTACTTCTGTTTGATCACCGCTCGCGGGTGAATCAACTGATTGAGGTTGGCCTTGAGCAGGATGTAGGCGACCTGAAAGCGGAAGATCTTGATCCCGCCGGCGGTCGAACCGGAGCAGCCGCCGACAAACCCCAGATAGAAAAACAGCATCAGCGAGAAGTTGCCCCACAGGCTGTAGTCGCCCAGGGCGAAGCCAGTGGTGGTGACCACCGAGGTCACGTTCAACGCCACATGGCGCAGCGCTTCCAGCCAGTGCAGCTGGGTGGTCCACCAATACCAGGTGCCGAGTACCAGCCAGGTCACCAGCAACATGCCGAGCAAGCCTTGAACCTGCTCATCCTTGATCAACGCCCGACGATTGCCGCGCAACGTGGCGACATACAGGGTGAACGGCAGGGCGCCGAGAATCATGATGACGACCGCGACCCAATGCACCGCAGGCTCCGGCCACTTGGCCAACGACTTGTCGGAGGTCGAGAAACCGCCGGTGGAGATCGCTGACATCGCATGGTTGATGGCGTCGAACAGGCTCATCCCGGCCCACCAGAACGCCAGGCTGCCGAGGATGGTGATGCCGACGTAGGCGCCGACGATCAGCCGGGCCACCATGTGCGAGCGCGGCATGACTTTCTCTGAGCGGTCCGAGGATTCGGTCTGGAACAGGCGCATACCACCGATTCGCAGCAGCGGCAGAATCGCCACCGCCATACCGATAAAGCCGATCCCGCCGAGCCAGTGCAGCAGCGAGCGCCACATCAGAATGCCCGCAGACATGTCGTCCAGGCCGCTGAGCACCGTGGCGCCGGTGGCGGTGATGCCGGACATGCTTTCGAAAAACGCGTCGGTGTAACTGATGCGTTGGGTCAGCAAAAACGGCAGCGCGGCGAAGATGCACACCACTACCCAGCTGCTTACGGTGAGCAGGTACATGTCCCGCGGTCGCAGATGAATGTGCTCGGGACGTCCTGGAATCACCAGGGCCAGACCGGCGACAAAGGTGATCATGCTGGCCCAGAGAAACGATGGCAGATCGCTGGTGCGTTCGAAAATCACCAGCGTCGCCATGGGTATGACCATGCTGATGGCCAGGGTAATCAGGAAGATGCCGATGATGAAACCAATGATCCGTAAGGTCGGCAACGCCATGAAGTCCGCTCGGGCTGATAAGGGAAGGGCGCCATTCTACCTGCGGGGCAGGGCATGTAAACCGGCATACATAAGGCGGTTGCAGCTAGAATGGCCGGACATTTTTCTCAGGAGGTGGCCGATGCAGGCTCTCGACGCTTTGCTCAACCGTGTTTCCGTGCCGCGATTGCTCGACCCGGCGCCCACTGCGGCGCAACGGGAGGCTCTGTTTGGCGCGGCTTTGCGCGCTCCGGATCACGGCCAGCTGCGGCCATGGCGCTTTCTGACGGTCGAAGGCGCGGCCCGCGAGCAAATGGGTGAGCTGTTGGTCGAAGCGGCGCAGTTGCAAGGTGGCGAGGTGACCCAGGCTGCACTGGACAAGGCGCGCGCCATGCCGATGCGGGCACCGTTGGTGGTGGTAGTCATTGCGCGTTTGCAGGATCACGCCAAGGTGCCGAAGTCGGAGCAACGGTTGGCCGCCGGCTGCGCCGCTCACGGTATTTTGCTGGCGGCCTATGCCCAGGGCATCGGCGCGGTGTGGCGTACCGGTGAATTGTCCTACTCACCCCATGTTGCCAAAGGCCTGGGTTTGGCCGAGGGCGAAGAGGTGATTGCCTTCCTGTACCTCGGTACGCCGCAGAACGAACCGCGCACGGCACCGAAGGTGGATATTGCCGAGTTTGTCAGCGCTTGGCCGGCCAAGGTCTGATTGTCTATGTGGCGAGGGAGCTTGCTCCCGCTCGAGCGCGAAGCGGTCGCAATCCAGCCGACGCCATATGCTTGACACAACGCGGTGACAGGTTTTAGGGCTGCTGCGCAGCCCAGCGGGAGCAAGCTCCCTCGCCACAGGTTAGGGTTGAACTACAGCCCCAGGCACCAATGGCAAATCCAGGCTGGCAATAAATCCGCCTTCCGGGTGATTGGCCAGTATCAAGCTGCCGCCATGGCGTTCCGCTGCCCGGCGGGCGATGGCCAGCCCCAGGCCATGTCCCGGCGCGGTCTGTCCCGGCGCGCGGTAGAAGGGTTCACCCAATTGACTCAGGTGCTCGGCTTCAACGCCGGGGCCATGGTCGCGCACGCTGATGACAATTCTTTCCCCTTGGCGCAACGCCAACATTTCAATCGGCTGCCCCGCCGGATTGAAGCGCTGGGCGTTGCGCAGCAGGTTATCCAGCGCGCGCTCGATCATGGTCGGCCAGCCTTTGAGGCTCAATTGTGATTCGGCCTCGACCCTTACGCTTTGCTCTGCGAAGTTGAGCTGGGCGTCTTTTTGCAGGTTGTTCAGCAGCCCGTTGAGGTCAATCTCTTCGGCGTTGGCGTTATCGGCATCGACACGCGCCAGCACCAGAATTTCACTGATCAAGGCTTCCAGGCGATCACACTCGCGGGTCAGCCGTGGCCAGAGTTTTTCCCGCTCTTCGGGGCCGGCGCGTTCAGCCAGGGCCAAGGCAATACGCAATCGGGCCAAGGGTGAACGGAGTTCATGGGAAACATCGCGCAGCAATTGCCGCTGGCTGCCGATCAGGCTTTGCAGGCGTGCGCCCATGCGGTTGAAATCGTTGGCCAGCACGCCGAACTCATCGCGACGGTTGGCCAGTTTCGCCAGGCTGTTTTGTTGATAGGTGGTCTGGCCAAGATCGTGCACCGCGCCGCGCAATCGGCTAAGGGGACGGGTGATGGAGAAGGTCACCAGCAAACTGAACAGGGTCAGCACCACGAACGCGATCCCCAAGGCGCTGAGTGGCCAAAGCAGACTCTCACGGTGCCAGGTAACCAGCTCCGGGTGTGGAATTCGGTAGATCAGCAGGTAGGTTTCGCCGGTTTTCGGACTGGTGTATTCGTCAGTCAGACGGCGCCACGGCAGGCGCCGGTCCTCGTTGTTTCGCCGTGCTTCGAAGGCCGCTGCGCGACGCGGAAAGGTGCCATGCACCACCGGATCGCCACTTTCATTGAGCACCTGAACATCGATGCGATACTGGCGTTTGCGTTGCTCCAGAAGATCCTGAGCGGCATCTTCGCCTTGGGTCTCGAAGGTTTGCGTCCAGTCTTCGGCCAGGGTCTTGAGACCGGGGTGGCGACTGAGGATCCAGGCGTCCTGGTTCAACATGTGCCCGAGCAGGAGCGAAAGCCCTGCAACCAGAGCGATGGCCAGCCAGAAACTGGCCAGGATGCGCCAGAACAATGAACGCACGGGAAGTCCTCAAACAAGGAAAGCCCAACGGCGTGAACCGTTGGGCTGGGAATGAACGCTAGAGCATTATTGCGCTTTTTGCGGTTGTTGCGCTTTCCAGGCCTTGAACTCGGCCCATTCAGCACGATGCTCAGCCTGTTTTTTCTGAATCTCGTCGAATTGCTTCTGTTGCTCTGGTTTGAGCAGGCCGCGAATCTCGCTTTCGGTTTTCTGGTGCTTGGCCGCCAGTTGGTCTTTCAGGGCTTTCTGATCGGCTGCCGGGAGTTTTTCCAGGTAGGTGTCGATCAGGTGCTGACGTTCACGCATTTGCTCGCCCATCAGCTTGCGGATCTGCTGGTGCTGTTCGCGGCTCAGGTCCAGCTGGCTGTACGGGCCTTTGCCGTGCATGTGCCCGCCGTGACGCGAGCCGTCCATTGGCCCCATCGAGCCTGTGCCTTCGGGCATGGCCATGGCGACGGTTGGCAGGGCAGCAGCGAACATCAGGGCGATAAGAGTCTTGCGCATGGTGTATCTCCTTGTCTCGATTCCCGGTGAGTCCGGATGTGTGCAGATTACCCAGATCAAGGTCAGCGGCGGTCAGCGGAGCGTAAAGCTTGAGTAAAGAGGTTGGCGGATGTACACAGATTCATTCATGTGGGAGCGGGCTTGCCCGCGAAGGCGGCCTGACAGCCGACCTGGCTCTTGCGGATGTACACCGATCAATTGTGGGAGCTGGCTTGCCTGCGAAGGCGGCCTGACAGCCGACCTGTCTCTCGCGGATGTACCCAGATCCACTGTGGGAGCGGCGGTGCGGCGATCCGACTTGCCCGCGAAGGCGGCCTGACAGCCGACCTGGCTCTTGCTGGTGTACATATCCATTCCTGCGGTAACGGCCACTTATGGTTTCGCCCTTACGGCGCCTCCCTTTGGCAAACGCCCCAAAGGAAGCAAAAGTCTTCGCCCCAAGCGTTCGGCACCTCGCTAAGGCTCGGCGTTCCCTCGCTCCGGCATTCATCAGGGGGCATCGCCCTCCGGTCTGCTTCGCGACGACCTCCATGCGATGTCCTCGGCTTCGCCGAGGGGCGCTGCGCGCCAGTCCCCTGATGAACACCTGCGCTCGGCCTGCCGAAGGGGCGGGTAGATCAAGATCAAAAGCCAGATCAAAAGCCAAAGCGAGGCGGCCTGCCGGCCGGCCTGTTTGTGGAGGGTACGTGTTCGGAGCTGCCGAAGGCTTGACTACAAGCTGTAGTAGTAACCACGGCTGCGCAGGGCAACGATGCGCGGACGACCGTCGGGGTGTGGGCCGATTTTTTTGCGCAGGTTGCTGACGTGCATGTCCAGGCTGCGGTCGTACAGGGTCAGTTTGCGTCCCAGGGCGATCTGCGCCAGTTCCTGCTTGTCCAGCGGCTCGCCCGGTTGTTTGAGCAGCGCTTCAAGCAGGCGGCTTTCGGAGATGGTCAGGGTGAATTCCTGCTCATTGATACTGACTACGCCGCGGGCCGGGCTGAAGCACAGGTCACCCAACTCGAGTTGGCTGGACACTGCCGTCGGATGGCTGCGGCGCAGCACGGCACGCAGGCGGGCGGTCAATTCTCGTGGATCGCAGGGTTTGGCGAGGTAATCGTCAGCACCCAATTCCAGACCGAGGATGCGGTCCAGCGGCTCGCCACGGGCCGAGAGCATCAGCACCGGCAAATCCGGATGATCGTTGCGCAGTTGCTTGAGCAGTTCCAGGCCGCTGCCGTCAGGCAGCATCACGTCCAGCACCACGGCGGCCGGCGCGGTTTCGGCCAGGGCGCGGCGAGCGCTCAGGCCATCGTGGCAGGCGCGGACCTGAAAGCCTTCCTGGCTTAGCCAACGGGTCAGGAGCTCACACAACTCCTGGTCATCATCTATCAGTAACAGCTCGCTCATGACTCACTCAATCAATTTAGCCATTGCCGACGTTGTCTACGTCCGCCACTGGCGAAGATACCGCAGAGCAGGGCCAATAGCGCTACTCCGGCACCGGTGACGAACCACTGCTGCTGGTCAGTCAGCAGGCGCGGCAGCGGGCTGGCCTGGGTTTCCTTGAGTTGCAGCTTGAGACGCTGATTCTCTTGGCGCAGGCCGGTCATGGCGCTTTCGCGTTCACCATCGGCACTGTGCAATTGTTTGTTCAGCTCATCGCGTTGGCGCTCGCTTTCCTTCAAACGCTGCTGCAACTCGGTGATCCGGCTGCCGGCGCTCAGGGACAGAGGCGTCGAATAGCCCGCATCCGGGTTTTCTTCGGCATGGGCAAGGGCCCCGATCGATAACATGACCAACAGCAGACACAACGGACCTTGGCGCATCGGAACTCCTGATTCCAATCGAGTGTTGAGCAGGTTGTCGGCCGTTAAACGAGAATAATGAGCGAGCGATGAACCGACAAGGTTCACCGCGCAGGAGAACTTTATGGCAGGACTTGCTTGAATGGTTTGACCAGAACATTGGCGTAGACGCCCGCCGCGATATACGGATCGGCATCGGCCCAGGTCTGGGCGGCCGTCAGCGAGTCGAATTCGGCGACGATCAGGCTGCCGGTAAAACCCGCGGCGCCGGGATCATTGCTGTCGACGGCCGGGTGCGGCCCCGCCAGCACCACGCGACCTTCGGCTTGCAGCTGTTGCAGCCGCTCCAGATGCGCAGGCCGTGCGGCCAGGCGGTTTTCCAGGGAGTTGGCGACGTCTGTAGCAATGATTGCGTAAAGCATGTCAGTCCTCGGTTTTCGGAGTGGTGGTGTCGGCGTCGTGCAGATGGCGGGCCAGGTAGATGCCCTGAGCGATCAGGAACAGCAGGGTCATGCCCAGGCTGCCGAAGACTTTGAAGTCGACCCAGTAGCTCTGGAAGGTAAAGGCCACGAACAGGTTGGCGCCGCCGCAGAACAGGAAAAACGCGATCCAGGCGATGTTCAGACGGGTCCAGACCAGGTCCGGCAAGGTCAGTGCGTGGCCCATGATGCGTTTGATCAGCAGGCTGTCACCAATGAAATGGCTGCCGGCAAAGGCCAGTGCGAATAGCCAGTTGACCACCGGGGCTTTCCACTTGAGAAAGGTTTCATTGTGAAAGGCCAGGGTCAGGCTACCGAAGACCAGGCAGGCAATCAGGGTCAGCCATTGGCTTTTTTCCAGCTTGCGCTGGGAAATGAACAATGAGCCGTACACCACCAGTGAACTGATGATCAGCATCGCCGTGGCACTGTAAATACCGCCTACAGTCAGCTCATGGCCGGCGATGTCGACGACCTGGGGATCGATTTTGAAGACGAGGAAAAACAGCAGCAGCGGGATGAAGTCGATGAATTGTTTCACAGTGGCAGCCAGAAGCAGGATGTGGCGGCATAATAACAAACATCCTTGGTAGCGAAAGCTCCAGCTGATTTTGAGGTTACAGAGTCCTGTGAATGTTGATTTGCACTGCCATAGCACGGCCTCCGATGGCGCCCTGGCGCCCGCGGTACTGGTTGCGCGTGCGTTCGAGAAAGGCGTGCGAGTCCTGGCCTTGACCGATCATGACACCCTCGAAGGCCTGGAAGAGGCCCGCAGCACGGCGGTAGCGCTGGGCATGCAACTGATCAACGGTGTCGAACTGTCCTGCACCTGGGGCGGGGCAACCATTCATGTATTGGGCTATGGTTTCGACGTCGATGCCCCGGCTTTGGTCGAGGCCATCGCCAAATTGCACGACGGCCGCTGGCTACGATCCGAAGAAATAAGCCGCAAGCTGGCGCTCAAAGGCATGCCGGGAGCGCTGGAAGGTGCCCGGGCGATTCAGCAGGAACTGGGCGACAGCGGTAATGCACCGGCTCGACCGCACTTCGCCGATTACCTGGTGCGCGCCGGTTTCGTCAAGGATCGCGCCGAAGCGTTCCGCAAATGGCTGGGCGCCGGCAAGCTCGGAGACGTCAAACAGCATTGGCCGACCCTGGAAGAAACCGTCGAAACCCTGCGTGCGGCGGGTGCATGGATCAGCCTGGCGCATCCCTGGCACTATGATTTCACTCGCAGCAAACGCCGACGCCTGATTGCCGACTATATTCAGGCAGGTGGCCACGCGATTGAGGTGGTCAACGGCCATCAGCCCGCCGAGCAGGTGGGCAGCCTGGCTATTCTTGCTCGTGAGTTTGGGCTGCTGGTCAGTGCCGGCAGTGATTTCCATGGCCCCGGAGGCTGGTCCGAGATAGGCGAATACCGCCCGCTCCCGGAGGATCTGCCGCCGCTTTGGTGTCGGTTCAAACATGACCCAATTATTGCCGTCGTCTGAACAGGTAGAAAATGTGAGTCAATTTTTCCAGATTCATCCGGAAAACCCGCAAGCGCGCCTGATCAAACAGGCTGTAGAGATCATCAGGTCCGGTGGGGTGGTGATCTATCCAACGGACTCTTCCTACGCCATTGGTTGCCAGATCGGCGACAAGAACGCCATCGAGCGTGTCCGTCGCTTGCGGCAACTGGACGACAAGCACAACTTCGCACTGATCTGCAGCGACCTGTCGCAGCTGGGGCTGTTCGCCAAGATCGATACCGGCACCTTTCGCCTGCTCAAGGCTCATACGCCTGGGCCGTACACCTTCATTCTCAACGCTACCCGCGAAGTCCCGCGCCTGTTGCTGCACCCCAAGAAGCGGACCATCGGCCTGCGGGTGCCGAGTCACCCGATTGCCTTGGCGCTGCTTGAAGAACTCGGGGAGCCGTTGATGAGTGTGACCTTGATCATGCCCGGCGAGACCGAACCGATGAACGATCCTTACGAGATGCGCCAGTTGCTCGAGCATCAGGTCGACCTGATCATCGACGGCGGCTTCGGTGGTATGGAAGCGTCCACGGTGATCAATCTGGCGGACGGCGAGCCTGAAGTGATCCGTGTCGGTTGTGGCGATCCTGCGCCGTTCACGGTCGAAGCCTAGATGTCGGCAGTCGAGAAAGTGGACAGCCAGGCGGGGGCGCAGCAAGAACTGCCGTTCGCCATGGTCTATGGCCAGGCGGTCATGGAAATGCCGCTGGACCTGTACATCCCGCCGGATGCGCTGGAGGTTTTTCTCGAAGCCTTCGAGGGCCCGCTCGACCTGCTGCTGTATCTGATCCGCAAACAGAACATCAACATCCTCGACATCCCGGTGGCGGAAATTACTCGCCAGTACATGGGTTATGTCGAGTTGATGCAGTCGGTGCGCCTGGAACTGGCCGCCGAGTACCTGGTGATGGCGGCGATGCTCGCCGAGATCAAGTCGCGGATGTTGCTGCCACGGGCCAGCGAGATCGAAGAGGAAGAGGATGACCCGCGCGCCGAGCTGATTCGCCGCTTGCAGGAGTACGAACGTTTCAAGGCCGCAGCCGAAGGCATCGACGGCTTGAGCCGGGTCGGGCGCGATGTGGTGGTGCCCAAGCTCGATGCACCTGAGGCCCGGGCGCGTAAATTGTTGCCGGACGTGAGTCTGGACGAGTTGCTGATGTCCATGGCTGAAGTCCTGCGCCGTGGTGATATGTTCGAAAGCCATCAGGTCAGCCGCGAGGCGCTGTCTACCCGCGAGCGCATGAGTGATGTGCTGGAACGGCTCAAGGGCGGCGGTTTCGTGCCCTTTGTCGAGCTGTTCACTGCCGAAGAAGGCCGATTGGGTGTGGTCGTGACCTTTATGGCGATCCTCGAGCTGGTCAAGGAGTCCTTGGTCGAGCTGGTGCAGAATGAGCCTTTTGCGGCTATCCATGTGCGGGCGCGAGCCGAATAACGAGCTGAAACAATGAATCTGACTGAACCCCGCGAGCTGGCGCCACTGCTTGAAGCTTTTCTGTTGGCCTCGGGAAAGCCGCAATCCATGGAGCGCCTGTTCGAACTCTTCGAAGAGGGTGAACGGCCGGAGCCGCCGGTCTTCAAGAAGGCCCTGGAGATCTTGCGCAAGTCCTGCGAAGGCCGGGCCTTCGAGCTCAAGGAGGTTGCGTCCGGCTATCGCCTGCAGATTCGCGAAAAATTCTCGCCCTGGGTGGGTCGCTTGTGGGAAGAACGGCCGCAGCGTTACTCACGGGCGATGCTGGAAACCATGGCCTTGATCGCCTATCGCCAACCGATCACCCGGGGCGAGATCGAGGATGTGCGCGGTGTGGCGGTCAACAGCCATATCGTCAAGACCCTGCTCGAACGCGAGTGGATCCGCATCGTCGGTTACCGCGACGTGCCGGGCAAACCGGCGATGTTCGCCACCACCAAAGCCTTTCTCGATCACTTCAACCTGAAGAACCTCGACGACCTGCCGCCGCTGGCCGAACTGCGTGAACTGGAACCCGATCCGATTCTCGACTTCGACGACGCACCGGTCCCGGAAAGCATCCAGGCCCTGGCCGACGCCAGCGCCGAGCCGGAAGAACCCAAGGACGAAACCAGTTTCCACAGCCTGTTGCTGGAACTGGACACTATGGAGGAGGGGCTCAAGACCGATTTCGACGATTTGCTTCGGGATGGGGCGGTGAGCGAGACCGGCACCGAGGCTGAGGCTGAGGCTGAGGTGCAAGCTGAGGTAGAGCAAGAGCAGGAAGACGACGTCATCGGCGTCGCAGAGGCCCGGGAAAAACTCCTGGCCGCCGTGGCGGCGCTGGAACAGCACACGCCTGCGCTGAGCGACGAAGAAGCCGAAGCCCAGGCCCTCGCCGAAGCGATCGAAAACGAACGCCGCCAGCTCGAAGATTGACATAAATCATTGTGGGAGCGAGCTTGCTCGCGAAGACGGAGTGTCAGTCGACATCAATGTTGTCTGATACACCGCTTTCGCGGGCAAGTCGGATCGCCGCACCGCCGCTCCCACATTGGATCAGTGTCGACTCCAATAGCGGCGCTGCGGTTGATCAAACTCGACGCCACCGGCCGGCGGAAAAACCAACAAGCCACGACTTATCAACTAGTCTCTGATGCGCGAACGGCGCCATGAGCGTATGATTCGCGACCCTTCGGCGATCCTTTCGCCCAAAGACCAGCTTTCAACGCTTCAGGCCAGGCCTGAACAGACCACACCGGGAGGTGCCCAGATGAGTATCAAAGACCAGAAAGACGACCAGGAAATCGGCCCCGCAGGCGAAAAACTGCAGAAAGTCCTCGCCCGTATCGGCGTCGGCTCGCGCCGCGACGTAGAAGCCTGGATCAGTCATGGCCGGATCAAGGTCAATGGCAAAGATGCCACCCTTGGCCTGCGCGTCGACCTGCATGACGCCATCACCATCGATGGCAAGGTGATCAAACGCGAAGAGGCTGCCGAATCGGTGCGCCGCGTGATCATGTACAACAAGCCCGACGGTGAAATCTGCACCCGCGACGACCCTGAAGGCCGTCCGACCGTGTTCGATAAAATGCCGCGTCCGAAAGAAGGTCGCTGGATCAACATCGGTCGTCTGGACATCAACACCACCGGTCTGCTGATGTTCACCACCGACGGTGAACTGGCCAACCGCCTGATGCACCCTTCCTACGAGATGGACCGCGAGTACGCCGTGCGTGTACGTGGCGAAGTCGATGACGAGATGATCGAGCGGCTCAAGGCCGGCGTGGTCCTCGAAGACGGCCCGGCGAAGTTCACCGACATCAAGCAAGCACCGGGCGGCGAAGGCTTCAACCATTGGTACCACTGCGTGGTGATGGAAGGCCGTAACCGTGAAGTGCGTCGTTTGTGGGAATCCCAAGGGCTGGTGGTCAGCCGTCTGAAGCGCGTGCGTTTCGGTCCGGTGTTCCTCAACTCTGACCTGCCGATGGGTCGCTGGCGCGAAATGAGCCAGTACGAAGTTGACATTCTCAGTGCTGAAGTCGGCTTGACGCCGGTCGCCATGCCGCAGATGAACGCCAAGAGCAAAGACAAGCTTGAGCGTATGCAGCGCAAGTCGTCCCGTCCGGTCGGCAAGACCGAGCGCGTGCGGACCCTGCGTCCAGCTGCTGGCGCACCGGCCGCTGGCCCGCGTCCAGCCCGCGAGCCGCAGATCGAAGGCGAGCGCCCGGCGCGCAAGCCAGCGGAATCGCGTCAGGATGGTGTACGCGGTCCACGCACTCCGCGCCCGGCGACCGGTCGCGGTGCTCCAGCAGGCGGTCGCAGCGATTCCAGCCGTGGTACGCCCGTGGCAGATCGCCCGGCCGACATCAAGCGTCCAGCCAAGCCAGGGCCAAAGTCCAAACGTCCGGGGATCGTCCTGGTCGACAAGGATGCGCCATCGGGCAAACGCCGTGGCGCACCGGCCGGTTCCGGCCAGCGTCCGGGGTTTGGTCGTCGCAAGCCTGAGTAAGCGGTAAGCAGCAAACAAAAACGCCAACCTTAGGGTTGGCGTTTTTTTTTGCTCTTCGTATCACTCTGCAGAATTGCGGTGCTCCTGCATCCGCCATCGCGAGCAAGCTCGCTCCCACATTGGATCTTCAGTGGTCACATAATTTGTGAACACTCGAAAACCCTGTGGGAGCGAGCTTGCTCGCGATGGCGTCAGTAGCAACAGCCCATCCCTTGACGGATCTGCAGTGGAAATTCTGTGTTCCACTTCGTAAAGAAATATTTACGAATATCCCGCTTTTCACCCATGGAATCGACGGACCTTCAGTGCCGTAAGGAAATCCTGCCGAAATCGCGCCGTCATTGCTGGCTGCAAGGCTCTATCCCGGTTGTTTCCCGACGCTGGTAAGGGTGTTATGCGTCCCATGCCTGTCGTGCAGGTCATAACAAGAAGGAGGCGCAATGTACGCCATGATCCATTCCTACCGACTCTCCCCAGGCGATGATTCCCCCATCGTCGCCACTGACGGCCCACAGCGGGGCGTCCAGTTTATTGTCGCCGTCCGCGACCCTCGAGACGGCCCCGTGCCATCCCGGCAACCGACGCGCTGATCAGGCGGTGTCTGGTAGCAGCGGGTTACGGGTGTACAATGCGCGGCGTTTTAACTGTGACTCAACTGCGTATCCGCGCACTTTGCGCCTGTCGGCTGTCATGACTCGTTTGCTCCCAGCACGCCGTTCGATTGCCCAAGGCCAATAAACTCAAGGCTATCCGCTTTGTTAACTCCGCCGCGTCACAAGCGTGGTGGGTTCGATTTCGTCGCAGATAAAAACAAACAGGTGACGCATGACCCGTAAAAAGAAGCAGAACTCCTGGTGCCTGCGCTGGGGTTTGATTTGCACTGCTTGACCCAAGCAGCAACCCAACATCATCAAACCTTGCGTGAGACCCGTTAATGAGTGGACAAAACTCGCATTCAGGTACGCTTCAACGCGGCCTGAAAAATCGTCATATTCAACTGATCGCCCTCGGTGGCGCGATCGGTACCGGATTGTTCCTGGGCTCTGCCGGCGTGCTGAAATCGGCCGGTCCGTCGATGATCCTCGGCTACGCGATCTGCGGCTTCATTGCCTTCATGATCATGCGCCAACTGGGCGAAATGATCGTGGAAGAGCCGGTAGCCGGTTCGTTCAGCCACTTCGCCCACAAATACTGGGGCGGTTTTGCCGGCTTCCTGTCGGGCTGGAACTGCTGGATCCTGTACATCCTGGTGGGCATGTCGGAACTGACCGCGGTCGGCAAATACATCCACTACTGGGCACCGGACATCCCGACCTGGGCATCGGCAGCCGGGTTCTTCGTATTGATCAACCTGATCAACCTGGCCAACGTCAAAGTCTTTGGCGAGGCCGAGTTCTGGTTTGCGATCATCAAGGTCGTGGCCATCGTCGGCATGATCGCCCTGGGCAGCTACCTACTGGTCAGCGGCAACGGCGGCCCGCAGGCTTCGGTGAGCAACCTGTGGGAACACGGTGGTTTCTTCCCCAATGGCGTCAGCGGTCTGGTAATGGCCATGGCAATCATCATGTTCTCCTTCGGCGGCCTGGAAATGCTCGGTTTCACCGCAGCCGAGGCTGACCAGCCGAAGACCGTGATCCCGAAAGCCATCAACCAGGTGATCTACCGGATCCTGATTTTCTACATCGGCGCACTGGTCGTGCTGCTGTCGCTGACCCCATGGGACAGCCTGCTGGCGAGTCTGAACGCATCCGGCGATGCCTACAGCGGCAGCCCGTTCGTTCAGGTGTTCTCGATGCTGGGCAGCAACACCGCGGCGCACATCCTTAACTTCGTGGTCTTGACCGCGGCGTTGTCGGTGTACAACAGCGGCACCTACTGCAACAGCCGTATGTTGCTGGGCATGGCCGAGCAGGGCGATGCACCGAAGGCGCTGGCGAAGATCGACAAGCGCGGCGTGCCGGTGCGGTCGATTCTGGCGTCGGCCGCGGTGACCCTGGTCGCCGTGCTGCTCAACTACTGGATCCCGCAACATGCGCTGGAACTGCTGATGTCGCTGGTGGTCGCGACCCTGGTGATCAACTGGGCGATGATCAGCTTCTCGCACTTCAAGTTCCGCCAGCACATGAACCGCACCAAACAGACGCCGCTGTTCAAGGCGCTGTGGTACCCGTACGGCAACTACGTTTGCCTGGCGTTCGTGGTGTTCATCCTTGGCGTGATGCTGCTGATCCCGGGCATCCAGATCTCGGTCTACGCGATTCCGGTGTGGGTGGCGTTCATGTGGGTCTGCTACGGCATCAAGAACAAGCGCAGTGCTCAAACTGCGCTGATGGCTGCGGCTTCCACCGCGAAGTAAGCACGTAACGCAGAAACAACAAACCCGGCTATGTGCCGGGTTTGTCATTTTATGGGTTATGGGCTTCACCCAAAACCCTGTGGGAGCGAGCTTGCTCGCAATGAGGCCAGCACATTCAAAGCTGATGTCTGCTGATACTCCCTCATCGCGAGCAAGCTCGCTACCACATTGGATTTGTGTCAAACCTCCCAGGTGTGATCGGCGCAAACCCTGTGGGAGCGAGCTTGCTCGCGAAAGGGCCCGTCCAGTCAGCACATCATTCGAGGTATCCTGAGAGCCCTGACTGCGGACCCTTTTCCATGCTGGTGATTTCCAACACTGTGCATCTGCCGGATGCCGAGATCGAGTTGACCGCCATTCGTGCCCAAGGCGCGGGTGGGCAGAATGTCAACAAGGTCTCCAGCGCGGTGCATTTGCGCTTCGATATTCCGGCTTCATCCTTGCCGCCGTTCTACAAGGAACGGCTACTGGCGCTGCGCGACAGCCGCATCACCCATGAAGGGGTGATCATTATCAAGGCACAGCAGTATCGGACGCAGGAGCAGAATCGCGCCGATGCGCTGGAGCGTCTGGTCGAGTTGATCCTCAGCGCTACCAAGGTCGAAAAGAAGCGCCGCCCGACCAAGCCGACCCTCGGTTCGAAGACCCGTCGGCTCGAATCCAAGACCAAGCGCGGCAGCATCAAGGCTGGGCGCGGTAAGGTCGACTTCTAGTTCGCCTCGCGATCTTTGCGGTGCCTTTCGTTCAGGTGCTGCGGCGCCTGCCGGTACAGATAGAGGCTCAGCATCAGGCCGCTCATGGCCGCCAGGGCCGCGAACAGAAAGATCGAAGCAAAGCCAAAGCCTGCAGCAATCGCTCCGGCCAATGGCCCGGTGATCCCCAGCGACAGATCAATGAACAGTGAATAAGCCCCGACCGCCGCACCACGGCTGGAGGCCGGCACCAGATTGACCGCTTCCACACCCAGGGCCGGGAATACCAGCGAAAACCCGAAGCCGCTTAGCGCTGCGCCAGCCAGGGCCCAGTGGGCATCCGGGGCCAGCCATAAGAGCAAGAGCCCCAGAGTTTCCACCGACAGGCAGGCAATCGCCACGCGAAAACCGCCGAGGCGATTGATCAGATTGCCGAACAGCAGCCGCGCACCGATGAAGCAGGCGCCGAACAGGCTCAGGCAAAGCACGGCGTTGGACCATTGCTGAGTGGCGTAATACAGCGTGATGAACGTGGCGATGGTGCCAAAGCCGATTGAGCCCAGGGCCAGGCCGCAGCCGTGTGGCAACACTCGCCCCAGTACATGCAGGAACGGCAGGCGTTCGCCGGCCACGATCGGCGCGGCGGTTTTTGGCCAGGCCAGCAGCAGGCCCAGCGTGGCCAGCAACAGAATGCTGACGCCCATGCTCCAGAGTCCCAGTTGATTGACCAGCAGCACCCCCAGTGGCGCGCCGACGGCCAGCGCGCCGTAACTGGCGATGCCGTTCCAGGAAATCACCTTGGCGGTATTCTGCGCGCCGACCCGGCCAATGCCCCAACCGATCGAGCCGGAACCCACCAGGCTTTCCGCGCTACCGAGCACCAGGCGGCCGATCAACAGACTGATCAGGCTCAACATCGGCAGGCTTTGGGTCCAGGCCGAAATCAGCATGAACACACCACTCAAGCCGCAACCGGCGAGGCCATACATCACCGCCAGTTTGCTGCCCTTGTTGTCGATGACGCGCCCGGCATAAGGGCGGCTGAGCAGGGTGGCGAGGTATTGCACGCTGATCACCAGGCCTGCGATCACCGCGCCGAAACCCAGGTCGCTGTGCACGTAGCCCGGCAGCACGGCCAGGGGAATACCGATATTCAGGTAGCCGATGAAGGTGAACAGCACGATGGAAACGACTTGCAGCGTGACCGCCATGGGGCGCTGGGTATCTGGCATGGGTCAAGGTCCATGGGGGCAGCAGGATAGATAGGCTGCTTATGATACCGATGGTTGCGCCGATGCAGGGGGCTAAAACGAAAACTATCTCGCCGACGCAAAGGATGCGGCAATGATTTGATTCAGGCGGGAAAAATCAGGACTTGGCGGGGGCCAGCATTTGCGTGGCGACCAGAGCGGCAAGCGCGTTTTCCTGGGTGCCGAAGCGTTGCAGTAGCGCAGCTTGTTTTTCCGGAGAGAGACGACTCCAGACCTCGATCATCTTTTCAGCAGTGCCGATCAGAGCGTTGGCTTGGGTTTCGCTGAAGTTGTCGGTCATGGTTCGGCTCTCAAGGGCTGGCGTTCAGGCTGTGTGGAAAGCGCATTATCAGCGCTTTCCACACGGTCTGGGTATCGCTTTCAGTCTTGGCTGTCGGCATTGCGGCGTTCAACTGCTTCTTTGGGCTCGGGCTGTTGGGCGCCGGCTTGTTGCGGGGTTGTCTGCTCAGTCTCGTGCAGGCTTGGGAAGGGGAGATTAGGGATTTCGTGCATCGTCGTCGCTCCTCGCAAGGTCTGTTTTTAAATCGCTGGTAGATCCGCGCTTTTAAAAAGCCTCGGCAGGATACAGCACTGGAAATGCCAAAAAGACTTTTATATCCAATTGTTACGACGGATGGGGTTGTCTAGACAGGTGAAAAGGAGAGCCAATGATCGTTCCCACGCTCTGCGTGGGAATGCAGCCCGGGACGCTCCGCGTCCCAAGAGCGGACGCAGAGCGTCCATTGAGGCATTCCCACGCAGAGCGTGGGAACGATCGGTGGAGGGGTAGGGTTTATGCGCAAACCTCGGCAATCGCCTCAGCCAGCAAATCCAGGCGTGTCGCATCGATACCGGCGACATTGGCGCGGCCGGAGCTGACCATGTACACGCTGTGGTTCTCACGCAGGCGCTGCACCTGGGTCGGTGTCAGGCCAGTGTAGGAAAACATCCCGCGCTGGACGCCGATATGGGCGAAGCGTTCGCCAAGACCGTGAGGCCCAAGGGCTTCCACCAGGCCTGAGCGCAGTTGCGCGATGCGCAAACGCATGGCTTCGACTTCATCGGCCCAGAGGCTTTTCAGTTCTGGATCACCGAGGATGGTCGCGACCACTGCCGCGCCATGATCCGGCGGTGTCGACCACAGGTTGCGGGCGATAAAGGCCAGTTGGCTGCGGATATCCAGCAGTTTGTCGGCATTCGCTGCGCAGACGATCAATGCGCCGGTACGTTCGCAGTACAGGCCGAAGTTTTTCGAGCAGGAGCTGGTGATCAGCAACTCAGGCAATGCTTGTGCAAACAGTCGCACAGCCCATGCATCCTGCTCCAGACCGTCGCCGAAGCCCTGATAGGCGAAGTCGATCAGCGGCAGCAGTTCGCGGCTGCGGACGATCTCCAGCACCCGACGCCAGTCATCGTGGGACAGATCGAAACCGGTGGGGTTATGGCAGCAGGCATGCAGCAGCACGACGTCGCCCTTGGGCACCCGATTCAGGGTCGCCAGCATGGCTTCGACGTCGAGGCGGTTGTCGCTGCCGACATACGGATAGTGGCTGACCTTGAGGCCGGCCGCGGCGTAGATGGTTTCGTGGATCGGCCAGGTCGGATTGCTCAGCCAGATGCCACGACCCGGCAGACAGCGGGCGATGAAGTCGGCGCTCAGGCGCAGTGCGCCAGTGCCGCCCGGGGTCTGGGTCGCACCGGCCCGCTGTTGGGCAATCAGCTCGGAGTCCGCGCCCAGCACCAGGTCATTGATGACCTTGCCGAACGCCGGATCGCCGTGACCACCGATGTAGGTCTTGGTGGTTTGTCGATCGACCAGCCGTTGTTCGGCCAGCTTCACGGCCTGAAGAATCGGCGTCAGGCCCTGGGCGTCCTTGTAGACGCCAACGCCGAGGTCGAATTTGCGCGGATTCGTATCCGCAGCATAGGCCTCCATCAGGCCGAGAATCGGGTCGCCGGGCACTCGGCCGATGGCATCGAAATGCATTACTTGCGGCCCTCGGCTTCTTTGGCCACTTCGTCAGTGCGCGCGGCCATGATGAAGTCGTTGCGGTGCAGGCCTTTGATCGAGTGGCTCCACCAGGTCACGGTGACTTTGCCCCACTCGGTGAGCAGGCCTGGGTGGTGACCTTCGGCCTCGGAGATTTCACCGACAGCGTTGGTGAAGGCCAGGGCGAATTTGAAGTTTTTGAACAGGAAGACTTTTTCCAGCTGCATGACGCTGTCGCGAACTTCGATGTTCCAGTCAGGGATCTGCTTGATCAGTACCGGCAGTTCTTCGTCGCTGACTTGGGGAGCATCGGCGCGGCAGGCTTCGCAATGGGCTTGGTTCAGAGTGGACATGGTGTATTCCTGAATTCGGTTCTTATTGGAAACTACTATTTTTTCGAGAACGTCGCGAGCGCTACGTTCTCAGGCCGCCTTGGGCTTTGGCGGAAACTTGGGTGCGTGCAAGCCCAGCTGCATGCCGCGCTGAACCATGCCCATGATGTCTTCATGAGCCAGGTCGAACAGACGCTTCAAGTCAGGCAGGACAAAGTACAGCGGTTGCAGGATGTCGATGCGGTACGGCGTGCGCATGCATTCCAGCGGATCGAAGGCCTGATGTTCCGGCTCGTCCGACAGGCAGTAAACGGTTTCTTTCGGCGAGGACAGAATGCCGCCGCCATAGATACGCAGGCCTTGGGGCGTGTCGACCAGGCCGAATTCGATGGTCATCCAATACAGCCGCGCCAGGTAGACCCGCTCTTCCTTGGAAGCCTGTAGGCCAAGCTTGCCGTAGGTGTGGGTAAATTCGGCGAACCAGGGGTTGGTCAGCAGCGGACAGTGGCCAAAGATCTCGTGGAAAATGTCCGGCTCTTGCAGGTAATCCAGCTCTTCGCGGGTACGAATAAAGGTCGCCACCGGAAACTGTTTGTTGGCCAGCAATTCGAAAAAGGTCTGGAAGGGGATCAGCGCCGGAACCCGGGCGACTTGCCAGCCAGTGGTGGCAGCCAGGACCTCGTTGATTTCGCCGAGTTGCGGAATGCGGTCATGGGGCAGGCCGAGTTTTTCGATGCCGTCCAGGTATTCCTGGCACGCACGACCCTCGAGCACTTTCAGTTGACGAGTAATCAGCGTGTTCCACACCGCATGTTCTTCAGCGGGGTAGTCGATAAAACCTTGCGCATCGGGCTCGCGAGCCACGTAGTGCGTCTGCTTCATGCTGCTCTCCTGCTAGGGGATACGTTCTTGTTATGGTTCAACTTATGTACATATAGATAGCGCAGAGAAGAGCGAGTTGCAGTACCTCGGTTGGAGAGTAGGTAGGAATTTTCCCTGCTTTTTGTAAAGTTTTCGTTACGTTATGATCTCGAACCCATGTGCATTGAGATCTGCCGGTTTGAAAAGGCTTGAAACTGTCACATAATCTTGACGACTAACTGAGCCTGACTGCAAAAAAAGTGGCGGGCGTTACCTTAATACCGGTCAGTTAACAGTTGAGGCGCCGAATGCAGAACCTGTGGCGAGGGAGCTTGCTCCCGCTCGGCTGCGCAGCAGTCGTAAATCCGGCTGATGTGTTTTACCTGAAACAACGCGATTGCTGTTTTTGGGGCCGCTTCGCGCCCCAGCGGGAGCAAGCTCCCTCGCCACAAGTGATCATCAGTCCACAGATTTATGTTAACTGACTGGCATTGGGTTTTACCTGCGTAAGCGTCTCTAGAGCGCTTGTTCAGGGATTCTCGACCTTCCAATAAAATTGCGGGCCTTTATATGCGCATCAAAGTCCACTGCCAGAACCGCATCGGCATCCTGCGCGACATTCTCAATCTGCTGGTGGAGTACGGGATCAACGTCGCCCGCGGCGAAGTCGGCGGCGAGCACGGCAACGCGATCTACCTGCATTGCCCGAATCTGATCAATATCCAGTTCCAGGCCCTGCGCCCGAAATTCGAGGCGATTACCGGTGTGTTCGGCGTCAAACGGGTAGGACTGATGCCCAGCGAGCGTCGGCATATGGAGCTCAACGCATTGTTGGGGGCGCTGGAGTTTCCGGTGCTGTCCATCGACATGGGCGGCTCCATCGTTGCGGCGAACCGGGCCGCTGCACAGCTGCTCGGCGTGCGGGTGGATGAGGTGCCGGGGATTCCGCTGTCGCGCTACGCCGAAGATTTCGATTTGCCAGAACTGGTTCGTGCCAACAAATCGCGGATCAACGGCTTGCGGGTCAAGGTCAAGGGCGATGTGTTTCTCGCCGATATCGCGCCGCTGCAATCGGAGCATGACGACAGCGAGGCCATGGCGGGTGCGGTATTGACGCTGCACCGGGCCGATCGGGTCGGCGAGCGTATCTACAACGTGCGCAAGCAGGAGCTGCGCGGCTTCGACAGCATTTTCCAGAGTTCTAAAGTCATGGCCGCGGTGGTTCGCGAAGCGCGGCGCATGGCGCCGCTGGATGCGCCATTGCTGATTGAAGGCGAGACCGGCACCGGCAAGGAATTGTTGGCCCGCGCCTGCCACCTGGCGAGCCCCCGTGGGCAGTCGCCACTGATGGCGCTCAACTGCGCCGGGCTGCCGGAGTCGATGGCCGAGACCGAGCTGTTCGGCTACGGTCCCGGTGCTTTCGAAGGCGCGCGGGCCGAAGGCAAGCTCGGTCTGCTGGAGCTGACAGCGGGCGGCACGCTGTTTCTCGATGGAGTGGGGGAAATGAGTCCGCGCTTGCAGGTCAAGCTGCTGCGCTTTCTGCAGGACGGCTGCTTCCGTCGGGTTGGCAGCGACGAAGAGGTTTATCTGGATGTGCGGGTGATCTGCGCGACTCAGGTCGATCTGTCGGAGCTGTGCGCTCGCGGTGAGTTCCGCCAGGACCTTTACCATCGGCTCAATGTGCTGTCCCTGCATATCCCGCCATTGCGCGAATGCCTCGACGGTTTGACGCCATTGGTGGAGCACTTCCTCGATCAGGCCAGCCGGCAGATCGGTTGCCCCTTGCCGAAACTGGCGCCGGCGGCGATGGATCGGCTCAGTCATTACCACTGGCCGGGCAACGTTCGGCAATTGGAGAACGTGTTGTTTCAGGCGGTTTCGCTGTGTGAGGGCGGGACGGTCAAGGCCGAACATATTCGTCTGCCGGACTACGGCGTGCGCCAGCCGCTTGGCGATTTTTCCCTGGAAGGCGGGCTGGACGCGATTGTCGGGCGCTTCGAGAAGGCGGTGCTGGAACGACTGTATTCCGAGCATCCGAGCAGCCGGCAATTGGGCAAGCGGTTGGGGGTTTCGCATACCACCATTGCCAACAAGTTACGTGAGTATGAGGTTGGCAAGACTGAGTCCTAGCTGACACTTGCTGTGTTTGTGCCGGCCTCTTCGCGAGCAAGCTCGCTCCCACAGTGGATCTGCGTCGCGCTGAAGATCCCTGTGGGAGCGAGCTTGCTCGCGATAGCGGTGGTGGCCGTTGCCCGATGTCCATCGTTGCCACTTGGCGGCATAACCCCGCCGGTTTTTCGTCTTTGACACAATTCATAAATCCCCTCTGATCCCCTCAAGTCCCTTGTTTGCCTGCCCTCCAGCCGCCAGAAAAAAGTTGGTGCACTTATTGCTTATGGCTCAGCAGTACAGCGGTGGGCGGCAAACGTCCGGCAGATAGAGGAAAGACTGTGGACAAGTACCTTTACGTGGCAATGACCGGCGCCAGCCAGAATGCACTGGCGCAAAAGGCCCATGCCAACAATCTGGCGAACATCTCCACCAACGGTTTTCAGCGTGACCTGGAGCAGGCGCGTTCGATGCCGGTGTTTGGCGACAGCTTTCCGGCGCGGGCGTTTGCGTTGTCCGAACGGCCGGCAACCGATTTCACTGCCGGGTCCATGGTGGAAACCGGTCGCGACCTCGATGTGGCGGTGAGCGGCGACGGCTGGATTGCCGTGCAAACCCCCGATGGTGGCGAAGGTTACGTGCGCACCGCGAGCATGAACGTCGACGCCCTCGGCGTACTGCGGGCCGGCAACGGTATGCCGGTGATGGGTAATGGTGGGCCGATTGCCGTGCCGCCAGAGCAGAAAGTCGAAATCGGTCAGGACGGCACCATCAGCATCCGCGCGCTGGGCGAAGGCCCGCGGGTGATGGCTGAAGTCGACCGGATCAAGCTGGTCAAGCCGGATCTGCAGAACATGACCAAGGGCCTGGACGGTTCGATCCACACCAAGGACGGCAAGCCGGCGCAGGCCGATGCCAGCGTACAAGTGGTGTCCGGGTTCCTCGAGTCGAGCAACGTCAATGCCGTCGAAGAGATGACCTCGGTGCTGGCGCTGGCCAAGCAGTTCGAGCTGCACATCAAGATGATGAACACTGCCAAAGAAGATGACCAAGCCATGGCTCGGGTCTTGCAGATCAGCTAATTATCAGAACGTCGCGCCGTAAAACAGGCGCACGAGGAGAATCGAATGCTTCCGGCTCTATGGGTTGCCAAAACAGGTCTGTCCGCCCAGGACACTAACCTCACCACCATTTCCAACAACCTGGCGAACGTCTCGACCACCGGTTTCAAGCGTGACCGTGCCGAGTTCCAGGACTTGCTGTACCAGATCAAACGCCAGCCAGGCGCCCAGTCGACCCAGGACAGCGAATTGCCATCGGGCCTGCAAGTGGGTACCGGTGTGCGCATCGTCGGCACCCAGAAGAACTTCACCGCCGGTAGCCTGCAAACCACCGAGCAGCCGCTGGACCTGGCCGTCAATGGCCGCGGTTTCTTCCAGATTCTGCAACCGGACGGCACCACTTCGTACACCCGTGACGGTACCTTCCACCTGGACTCCAACGGCCAGATCGTGACGGCCAACGGTTTTGCGCTGGAGCCTGCAATCGTGGTTCCGGCTGAAGCGCAAACCTTCACCGTCGGCCAGGACGGTACCGTTTCGATCACGACCGCCGGTAACGCTGCGTCGCAAGTGATCGGCAACCTGCAGACCGCTGACTTCATCAACCCGGCCGGTCTGCAAGCGGCGGGCAGCAACCTGTTCCTGGAAACCGCGGCCAGTGGCGCGCCGCAAATCGGCACACCGGGCCTGAACGGTTTCGGTACCACTCTGCAGAACACCCTGGAAACCTCCAACGTCAGCACCGTTGAGGAGATGGTCAACATGATCACCACCCAGCGCGCGTACGAGATGAACTCCAAGGTGATTTCCACCGCCGACCAGATGCTTGGGTTCGTTACGCAGAATCTGTAATCAAGTCTATGAGGCGGCCTGAGGTCGCCTGCAACACCGTGAGGTAGGGTCATGAATCGGTTTGTTTCTGTTCTAGCACTGAGTGGGATCGCTGTGCTCGCGGGCTGTGTTGCCCCGACGCCGAAGCCCAATGACCCTTACTACGCGCCGGTGTTGCCGCGTACGCCGTTGCCCGCTGCGGCGAACAACGGCTCGATCTATCAGGCCGGTTTCGAGCAGAACCTGTATGGCGACCGCAAGGCATTCCGGGTCGGTGACATCATCACCATCACCCTGAACGAGAAAACCCAGGCGAGCAAAAACGCCAACTCGCAAATAGACAAGAACAGCAAGGCCGGCATCGGTCTGACTTCCCTGTTCGGTAGCGGCTTGAGCACCAATAACCCGGTGGGCAGCAGCGATCTGAGCCTGGATGCCAGTTACAGCGGTGACCGTGCGACCAAGGGTGACAGCAAGGCCGGGCAGGGCAACAGCTTGACCGGCTCGATTACCGTGACCGTCGCCGACGTCTTGCCCAACGGCATCATTGCTGTACGCGGCGAGAAGTGGATGACCCTCAATACCGGCGATGAACTGGTGCGCATTGCCGGTCTGGTCCGGGCCGACGATATCGCCACCGACAACACTGTACCGTCGACCCGGATTGCCGATGCGCGCATTACTTACTCGGGTACCGGTTCGTTTGCCGATGCGAGTCAGCCAGGCTGGTTCGACCGTTTCTTCCTCAGCCCGCTGTTCCCTTTCTAGGTGACTATGTTCAATCTCAAGCACCTGGTCGCGGCCGTCATTTTGCTGTCTACAACCCTCGGCGCCCATGCCGAGCGGTTGAAGGACATCGCGAGTATTTCGGGCGTACGTTCCAACCAATTGATCGGCTACGGCCTGGTCGTCGGGCTTAACGGCACGGGCGACCAGACCACGCAAACCCCGTTCACTCTGCAGACCTTCAACAACATGCTGTCGCAGTTCGGCATCAAGGTACCGGCCGGCTCGGGCAATGTGCAGTTGAAGAACGTCGCGGCGGTATCGATCAGTGCGGATTTGCCGGCATTCGCCAAGCCGGGCCAGGTGATCGATATCACGGTGGCTTCCATCGGCAACTCCAAGAGCCTGCGTGGCGGCACCTTGCTGTTGACGCCGCTCAAGGGTATCGACGGCAACGTCTATGCGGTCGCTCAGGGCAATCTGGTGGTCGGTGGTTTCGACGCTGAAGGGCTTGATGGTTCGAAGATCACCGTCAACGTTCCGTCGGCCGGCCGGATCCCCGGTGGTGCCTCGGTCGAACGAGCGGTGCCGAGTGGTTTCAATCAGGGCAACAGCCTGACCCTCAACCTCAATCGTTCGGACTTCACCACCGCCAAGCGCATCGTCGACAAGATCAACGACATGCTCGGCCCTGGCGTCGCTCAAGCCATCGATGGCGGTTCGATTCGGGTGACTGCGCCGCTGGATCCGAGCCAGCGCGTCGACTATTTGTCGATCCTCGAAAACCTCGAAGTCGATCCGGGTCAGGCGGTCGCCAAGGTCATTATCAACTCGCGCACCGGGACCATCGTGATCGGGCAGAACGTCAAGGTTTCACCGGCCGCCGTGACCCACGGCAGCCTGACGGTGACCATCACCGAAGACCCGATCGTCAGCCAGCCGGGGCCTTTGTCCAATGGTCAAACGGCGGTTGTGCCGCGCTCGCGGGTCAATGCCCAGCAAGAAGCCAAGCCGATGTTCAAGTTCGGCCCGGGCACCACGCTGGACGAGATCGTCCGTGCCGTGAATCAGGTCGGCGCAGCGCCGGGTGACTTGATGGCGATCCTCGAAGCCTTGAAACAGGCCGGCGCCTTGCAAGCCGACCTGATCGTGATTTGAGGTAGCGGCCGTGGATATTCGCAAGAGCGGTCTGGTCACCCGTGGGGATTCGGGGGCTTACTCCGACCTCAGCCGGCTTAACCAGCTCAAGGTCGGCGACAAGGACAGCGACGGGAACATGCGCAAGGTCGCGCAGGAGTTCGAGTCGCTGTTCCTCAACGAAATGCTCAAGTCCATGCGCTCGGCCACCGACGCGCTGGGTGAGGACAATCCGCTCAACACGCCGGCGGCCAAGCAATACCAGGAAATGTACGACCAGCAACTGGCGGTTTCCATGTCCCGCGAGGGCGGTGGTATTGGTCTGGCTGACGTGTTGCTGCGCCAGATGTCGAAAACCAAATCGACCACTGCCGCCGCTGCCGCCGCATTGCCCGGCGCGACTGAAGTGCTCAAGGCGCCGACGCCTACGGCCATCGCCGCCGGTACCGGCGCGCAGGGCGGAGCGCTGACCCGGCTCAATGGCCAGCGTCCGCTCTGGGCGTCGCGCGCGGTTGATCCGCAAAAGGCTGCTGACGGTACTGTGCATAACGATATGGCGTTGCTCAACCAGCGTCGACTGTCGTTGCCGAGCAAACTGACCGATCGTTTGCTGGCCGGGATCGTGCCGTCGTCCGCGACGGCGTCCGTGGCCACCCACAAAACCGCGTTGCCGGACCGCACCACTGCGGCCCTTGATGCCGTGATCAAAGGTGATGGGCAGGCTGCGCAAAGCTATTCCGCGCCTCGCGGGCGGATGCAGATTTACGCTCGTGCCGTGGCCCAGCCGCCATTGGCGCCGGCCAGGCAGGCGTTCAGTTCCGCAGACCAATTCGTCGCCACCATGCTGCCAATGGCGCAGCAGGCGGCTGAGCGGATTGGCGTCGATCCACGGTATCTGGTGGCCCAGGCCGCGCTGGAAACCGGTTGGGGTAAATCGGTCATGCGTCAGCAGGACGGTAGCAGCAGCCACAACCTGTTCGGCATCAAGGCCAGCAGCAGCTGGAAGGGTGCTCAGGCCCGAGCGATCACCAGCGAATTCAGAAATGGCGAGAGGGTCAAGGAGACCGCAGAGTTCCGTTCCTACGACTCTTATCAGGACAGCTTCCACGACCTGGTGACCTTGTTGCAAAGCAACAATCGCTATCAAGAAGTGCTGAAGTCGGCCGATAACCCGGAACAGTTTGTACGCGAGTTGCAAAAAGCCGGGTATGCAACCGACCCGGACTACGCCAGCAAGATTTCGCAGATAGCCAAGCAGATGAAAAGTTACCAGAACTACGCTGCGGCAGGCGCTTCCACCACGCCTTTGTAGGCATAAGCTATAAGGTCTGAATCATGAGTTTGCTCAATATCGGGATGTCGGGGCTCAATGCGAGTCAATCGTCGTTGGCCACTGTTGGTAATAACATTGCCAACGCCAACACCGCGGGTTACTCACGTCAGCAAACCGTCCAGAGCAGCAAGGCTTCTCAACAGTACGGTAGCGTGTTTATCGGCAGCGGCACGTCCCTGGCTGATGTGCGCCGGGTATATAACGCCTACCTCGATAAACAGTTGCAGACCACCACCTCGCTCAATAGCGATGCCAAGGCGTATCTCGACCAGATCGGTTCGGTCGATAAGCTTCTGTCCGATAAGTCCACTGGCATTAGTGCCGTGCTGAGCAGCTTTTTTTCTTCGTTGCAGACGTCTGCCGCGGCACCGGACAATATGTCCTCCAGGCAGTTGTTACTGACCAGCGCGCAGACGCTGAGTAACCGGTTTAACGCCATTTCGTCGCAATTGAACCAGCAGAACCAAGGCATCAACGCCCAGATGGGTACGTTGGTCGGGCAGGTTAATCAGCTGGCATCATCGATTGCTTCGCTTAACCAGCAGATTACCCAGTCGGCGACGTCGGGGAGCGGTCCGGCGAACCTGCTTGATGCTCGTAACGAGGCGGTTCGCTCGCTGAATGAGCTGGTGGGTGTGACCGTTAGCGAGCGCGACGGCAACTATGATATTGCGCTTGGCTCGGGGCAGTTGCTGGTCCTTGGCACTACCACTAGCACGCTGTCGGTGGTTCCCGGTCCGATTGACAAGAGCCAGTACAACATTCAAATCAATTACCCCCAGTCTAGCGCTGATGTGACCTCGGTGATTACCGGGGGGCAAATCGGTGGCCTGCTGCGTTATCGCGACGATGTGCTGGCACCGGCAATGAATGATCTTGGGCGCACGGCGCTGGTGGTTGCAGGTGCGGTCAACAGTCAGTTTGGGCAAGGTCTGGACGCCAATGGTGAATTCGGAACATCGCTGTTCTCCAACATCAACAGCGCTGAGTCCATCAGCCAGCGCAGTCTCGCGGCGTCAAGCAACAGTGCTGGCTCCGGCAATCTGAATGTCACCATCACCGATACCAGTGCGCTGTCTACCTACGATTATAAAGTGACCTTCGGCAGTGCCACGCAGTACAGCGTCAGTCGCTCCGACGGTACATCCATGGGCTCGTTCGATGTGTCGACCAGTCCGCCGCCGGTAATCGATGGGTTCACTCTGTCACTGAATGGCGCTGGTGCCCTCAGCGCCGGCGACAGCTTCAAGGTGATACCAACCCGCGCGGGCGCGACCACCATTGGTACACAGTTGACCGATGCCACCAAACTGGCATTCGCCGGGCCGTTGTCCACTACTGGCAACACCGGCAATGATGGCACCGGTACGATTACCCAGCCGTCGCTGTCGTCTGCGCTGGATATTTACGGCGGCGCGGACCTGGCTGAGCTGCAAGGTGCCATCGAACACTCAATGCCGGTCAAACTGGCCTTTGACGCGGCCAGTGGCGGCACACAGGTCTACAACGTGTATGACGCCAAAGGCACGAAGATTGGCTCGGGCAGCATTATTCCTGGCCAGATCAACAATCTGACAATCAGTGTGCCGATGCGCGATGCCGCCGGGAACCCGATTCTCGATGCCGCCAACAACCCCAAGACCTTTAGTTTCGATACCACCATTGGCGGCTCGCCAGCGAAAGACGACAGCTACACCATTTCGTTTAACGCTGAAGGCAAATCGGATAACCGCAACGCCAACGCGCTTCTCGGTTTGCAGACCAAGGCAACGGTGGGTGTGACTGGGGGCAATGCGGGTGTCAGTCTGACCACAGCGTACAGCCGGCTGGTGGAGCAGGTGGGTGCCCAAGCCAGCCAGGCCAGTGTAGACAATACGGCAACCGGCGCGATTCTGGCTCAGGCCAAGGCCAGTCGAAATTCGGTTTCCCAGGTCAACCTTGATGATGAGGCCGCTGACCTGGTCAAGTTTCAGCAGTACTACACCGCGTCGACGCAGATCATCAAGGCCGCGCAAGAAACCTTCAGTACGCTGATCAACAGTCTTTAAGGGAGTCGTCGACGATGCGAATTTCTACAGCTCAGTATTTCGAGTCCAGCGCGGCTAAATACCAGGACAACTTTTCCAGTATCGTCAAGACTCAGGAGCAAGTGACTTCCGGCGTGCGCATCCAGACCGCCGCGGATGATCCGGTGGGTGCTGCCAGGTTGCTGCTGTTGCAGCAGCAAAAAGACATGCTCGGCCAGTTCAGCGGCAATATGAGCAGCCTCAAGAACTCTCTGACCAATGAAGAGAGTGTGCTAGGCAGCGTCGATACTGCGCTGCAGCGCGCCCGAGAGCTGGCGCTTCAGGCGGGGAACGGTGGCATCAGTGATGCCGATCGCAAATCCATCGCTAGCGAGATAGGCGAGATCGAGGAGCAAGTCCTGAGTTTGCTCAACAGCAAAGACTCTTCCGGCCAGTACCTGTTCTCCGGTTCAAAGACTTCGACTCCACCTTACGTGCGCAACAATGACGGTACTTATACCTACCAGGGGGATGAGACCCCGTTGAGCCTGCAAGTCTCGGATACCTTGTCGATTGCCAGCAATGACACCGGTAAAACTATTCTGGAGGGGGCAACCAACTCGGGCCGCACTCAGGCAACGTGGCAGCCGCCTACGGTCGGTGATGTCAATGATAACAAGGTCGCGATTTCTGCGGGCTTGCTGACGTCGAACTCGGCCTATAACAAAAACTTCGCCTCAGGCGAGCCTTACTCGGTGAAGTTCACCAGCAGCACCCAATACACCGTGACCGATACCGGCGGCAACGATGTGACCGCCGAAATTCCCGGCAATGGGGTCTTCGATTCGAAGAAGGAGGGCGCCTCGAGCATCAGTCTGCGTGGAGTGACGTTCGATATCAGTCTGAACCTCAAGGACACCGATACCGACCCGGATGCAGTGGTCAAGGATCACGTCTTTACCTTGGAGACCAAGCCCGATAGCTTCAATGCTTCGCGCACCGCGAGCAATACTTCCACTGCACAGGTGACCGGTGCCAGTGTGACGGATCAGGCGGATTACACCAGCACCTTCCCGAGCAGTGGTGCGGTCATCAAGTTCACCAGTGCGACAGACTATGAGGTTTACGCGCAGCCCTTGAGTGCGAACAGCAAGGCGATCGCTTCGGGGACCATGAGCGGTACCTCGATTACGGCGGCAGGCGTCACTTTTGATGTTTCGGGCACACCGGACGCGGGTGACCAATTTGCGGTGGGCGCCAGCAGTCATAAAAACCAAAGCGCTCTGGAGACCTTGAGTCAGTTACGCCAAGCGCTGGAAACACCATCCGATGGCGATGTGTTGGCCGGGCTCAAGCTCAAGGACTCGGTGAATGCGGCGATCAGCAACCTGGCCAATGCCAGCGAGCAGGTCGATATCGTCCGAGGGTCGATCGGTGCACGGTTGAATTCCATTGATATCCAGAGCACCGAGAACATCAGCATGGGCCTGGCCAACGCCAGTACCCAGGCGTCCATCGCTGATACCGATATCGCGACGGCGTCCATCGACCTGGCGTTCCAGCAATCGTTGTTGCAGGCCTCGCAACTGTCCTTTGTAAAAATTGCCCAACTGAGCCTGTTCAACAAGCTTTGATTCTCGCCTGAATGCCGGCCCGCCACTGAACTCAGTGTTGGGCCGGTTATGCTTGATCCTCTCTCTCTTCTCCTGCCATCATCCCCTTTATTTTGCATGCGTTTTGCGTGGGTAAACGCTTGGCCGATTATTTCTGCAGCATTGGCTGTTTTGTTCAAAGCACGCAAAATAGAGTGACCTGTGAGTCATAAAGGGCATCTTCACTGTATCGTGTGAAAAGAGTGGGACGGGGGCTCGGTCTTCGCTGGGTTGATTTTCATGGTTTTGGCTCCCGTGTTCGGCGCATTTTTGTGCGCTAACCCCTTTGTTATCAGTGCCTCTCGATCGTGCGAGCGGTGATCTCCAGTTATTTTGTTTTGGGAAGCCACAATGATTGGCATAAAAAGCATCGCCAGTTACGTGCCGGTGAGCGGGCTTGATAACTACGCTCAGGGCGCGAAATTCGCCAAGGATGAAGAGTTTATTTTGGGCAAGATTGGCTCGGCATTCCTGCCGCGCAAGGATGCCGCCCAGGAAACCTCCGATCTGTGCGTCGAGGCGGCCAATGCGTTGTTCGCGAACAACCCGCAGCTCGACCGTCAATCCATCGATGTGCTGATCGTTGTGACCCAGAACGGCGACGAGGAGGGCTTGCCCCATACGTCGGCGATCGTCCAGGACAAGCTCGGCCTGTCGACCAGTGTCGCGGCCTTCGACATCTCCCTGGGCTGCTCTGGCTATGTGTACGGCCTCTATGCAATCAAGGGCTTTATGGAGGCCACAGGGCTGAAAAATGGCCTGCTGGTGACCGCTGACCCTTATTCGAAAATCGTCGACCCGGAAGATCGCAATACCACCATGTTGTTTGGCGACGCCGCCACGGCCACCTGGATGGGCGAAGACGCCTCCTGGCAGCTGGGCAAGGCCAAATTCGGTACCGACGGCTCCGGCGCCCCGCACCTGAAGGTCAGCGACGGTGTGTTCTTCATGAACGGGCGGCAGGTGTTCAACTTCGCCTTGCTCAAGGTGCCGGCGCATTTGCATGAATTGCTCGATGAGTCAGGCCTCAAGTCCGAAGACGTCGATGCCTTCTGCATTCACCAGGGCAGTGCGGCCATCGTCGATGCCGTGGCGCGGCGTTTCGAAGGCGAGCCGGAGAAGTTCATCAAGGACATGGTCGAGACGGGTAACACAGTGTCTTCGAGCATTCCGTTACTGTTGGAAAAACACATGTTCAATTCAAGCTGGAAGCGTGTTGCTATCAGTGGTTTTGGTGTGGGCCTGTCCTGGGGCTCGGCAATTATCCACCGCCCTTGATGCGCTAGCTTCGCCACAACAAAAAAACGCTCATGGCCGAAAGGTCATGGGCGTTTTTTGTTGCCGTCAATTCCCAAGGCGCACAATTTCTGTAGGCGCGAGGCTTGCCCGCGATGGCGGTCTCAAGAGTGTAGTTGCCGGCAAGTCTCGCTCCTGCGAGTCCGGCTCATGCCGTCTAAAGCCTTGAAACGCAAGGGGGTGGCACGGTGCTAGTAAAAATTTGAAAAAAAAACTCAAGCAACTTCCTTTCACGACGATAACCATTACGAAGGTTCTCTAGGCCACACCCGGCGGTTGCCAGGGCCGGAAGCCGCAGCACCCAACCAACGAGGAATTCGTCATGTCTTTATCTGTTAATACCAACATCACCTCCCTGGGCGTTCAGAAAAACCTGAACAAGGCTTCCGATGCCCTGAGCACCTCGATGAGCCGCCTGTCTTCCGGCCTGAAAATCAACAGCGCTAAAGACGACGCTGCCGGCCTGCAGATCGCCAACCGTCTGACCAGCCAGATCAATGGCCTGAACGTTGCCGTGAAAAACGCCAACGACGGTATCTCCATCGCCCAGACGGCTGAAGGCGCGATGCAAGAATCCACCAACATCCTACAGCGTATGCGTGAACTGGCCCTGCAATCGGCCAACGGTTCGAACAGCGATGACGACCGTACTTCCTTGAACCAGGAATTCACCGCACTGTCGGGTGAACTGAACCGTATCTCCAACACCACCACCTTCGGTGGCAAGAACCTGCTCGACGGTTCGTTCCAGAACACCAGCTTCCAGGTAGGCGCCAGCGCCAACGAAACCATTTCGTTCGGTATGGGTAACCTGAGCGCATCTGGTCTGAAAGGCAATTACAGCAGCGCCTCCGTCGAAAGCGGTAACTTGACTGCCATGAGCGCTTCGGTAACTGGCGCCACTGTCTCGAAGGCTCAGACCGTCGTTACTGGTGTGGCCCCAGCCATCGCATTTGCAGCGACAGGGAATGAGCAACTTAGCATCAACGGTGTTGATATCGCATTCACTGCCGGCGATGATGCTGATGATGTCGTAACTTCTATCACCGCAGCCTTGGGTGTCGGCAGTACTACAACAGTAACCAATACTGCTGGGGTTCTTGAATTTACTAACACCCGTGGCGGTGTTTCTATTGCGGGTACTGGCGCTGCCGCACTTGGTTTGACCACAGGTTCAACCGAAACTAAGTCGACCGGTACTTCGACCCTCGGTGTAGGCGCAATTAAAGTCAACAACCAGGATGTAACTTGGGCTGATGGCGACACAGTGCAGAGTGTTCTGAACAAGATCACGGCCCTCACCGACGTCGGTACCGCATCCATCAAAGACGGTCGCATCTCTATTACTTCCGAGAATGGCAAAGATTTGGTGTTGGCTGATGGAGCAACAAGCGGCTCGTTAGCTTCGTTGGGCCTCAATAGCGGCACTACTGCCGTTAAGATGAATGCTGACACTTCGCTGAAAATTGGTACAACCGAAGTCAAAATCACGAAGGGTAGCGACATCGACGCAGTTGTGTCGGCTATCAACAGTGCCAGTGCTGGTGTGACTGCATCCAAAACCGAAGATGGCGAGCTGACTCTCGCCGGTATCAAAGACATTGTAATTAGCGCCGGTAACACAGGTTCTTTGACCGATCTTGGTCTCACCGCTGGCACCACTAACGCGTTGGAAACACAAACCACGATTGGCGACCTGAACATCTTGGATGCAGCTGGTTCTCAGCAATCCGTACAGGCGCTTGATGCGGCTATTCAGCAAATCGACAGCCAGCGCGCTGCGCTGGGTGCTGTTCAAAACCGTTTCGACAGCACCGTCGCTAACCTGCAAAGTATCTCTGAAAACTCCACCGCTGCCCGTGGTCGCGTTCAGGATGCTGACTTCGCTTCCGAGACTGCAGAACTGACCAAGCAGCAAACCCTGCAACAGGCTTCCACCGCGATCCTGTCCCAGGCGAACCAACTGCCATCCGCTGTACTGAAACTGCTTCAGTAATCCCCGCGTCTGGTCAGTGAAAAAGAAGGGCGCGTCTAACGCGCCCTTTTATTCATTCCGTTGATTTTTCATTTGAGGTGATGGCAATGGACATGAGCGTCAAGTTCAATCAGTCCCAACCTGTCAGTGCGTTGCAGGGGACAACCAGCCCACAATCGTCGCCGCAATCGGCCGATGTGAGTGTGTTACCACCGATGGAACAGCCCAAGCGGGCAGAATTGGAACAAGCGGTGACCGATATTCGAGACTTTGTGCAGTCCAGCAAGCGCAATCTGGATTTCTCGATTGATGACTCGACCGGTAGAGTCGTGGTCAAGGTGATCGCTACGGAGAGTGGTGAAGTCATCCGCCAGCTACCCTCGGAAGCGGCTTTGAAGTTGGCCGCAAGCTTAAGTGATGCCAGCAGCCTTCTATTTGACGAAAAAGCTTAATCTGGCACGTGTTTTGATGTGGCTGTTATTGGTGAATTGTTCGTCAAGAACATGGCGACCGTCCGGTAAGGGGAAAAGGAATGGCAAGTTCAACGGTAAGTGGCGTTGGATCAGGGATCGATACCCAGAGCATCGTCAAAGCTTTGGTTGATGCCGAAAAAGCGCCGAAGCAGGCTCAGATCGATAAGCAGACCGCTTCGACCAGCACAACGCTGTCTGGTATATCGATGATCAAAAGTGCGCTCGACACTTACCGGGCAGCGATTGCCAAACTCAATACGGCCACTGCTTTCGGTAGTATCTCTGGTGCTTCGTCTGATGAGAAAATCGCCAAGACAACGGTCAACGATACGGCTACCAATGGTACTTACGCTCTAGAGGTCACCAAGCTTGCCACGGCTTCAAAGGTCTCGACTGCCGTGTTTGCGGGTGGTGCTTCGAGTGTCGTCAATAGCGGTACAGAGTCGACCACGCTGACTATTTCTCAATCAGGCTCTGATTATAATGTCAGCATCGAGCCAGGTGCGACTCTGCAAGAGACCCGTGACGCAATCAACACTCAGCTCAAATCGAAGAATATCAGTGCCAACATTCTGACCGATGCCAACGGCTCTCGATTGGTTGTGAGTTCAAATACCACCGGCAAGGGAACTGAGCTGATCCTCACGGGTGCTCCTGAGTTGACCAAGGACTATGTGGTCACCACCGTCCCGCAGAATGCCGAATACACGCTTGATAACGTGAAGATGGAGTCAGCGTCCAACTCAATCAGTTCGGTGGTCAGTGGGGTCAATCTGGAGCTGATTGCAGAGGGCAAGTCCACAGTCACGGTATCGACCAGTACCGCGCAATTGAAGACTTCCGCGCAAGCCTTCGTGACAGCTTATAACGCACTGATGACGGCCATAAATACGCAGACCAAAGTCACGTCGTCCGCGACCGCTACTGGCGGCTCCACCACGACAGGTGGAGCGCTCACCGGTGATGCCACGATGCGCAGTCTGGTGTCTTCAGTGCGTAATGAGTTGGTTGGCGGGGAGGCAGACACCGGAGCAAGCGGGCTGAGCATGCTCTCCCAGCTGGGTATCAACACCGATAAGAGCACAGGTTTGCTTGCAATCGACGATGCCAAGTGGGACAAGGGCGTGAAGGCCTTTGGTTCCGAGGTTGCCGAACTGTTCACCGGCAAGGACGGCATCATCAATCGTATGACCAGCGCAACCGATGGTTACGCGAAATCGGGCGGAATCCTGGCTCAACGCCAGACGAGCCTGACAGATAGCCTGGATTCACTTAAGGTTGATCAAGAGGAGTTGACTCGACGCGTGGCGACGTTGCAAACCACGTTGACAGCCAAGTACACGGCCATGGACACCCTGGTGGCGCAGTTGAATGCGACGTCCAAGAGCATCATGACCACGCTCAATGCGTTGAATAAAGTAAGCGACGACTGACGATCATCAGGCTGAAAAACCCGGACACCTCTCATCAGGCGTTCCGGGTTTTTTCGTTTTGTGTAGTGGGCTGCGGCTAAAGTTTTGCCCATTCAGGTCGATAGCCAGTCATAGCAGCTAACTGACAGCTTATTGTTTTTTCCGAGGAAACCAACATGAACCCCATGAGAGCCCTTCGCCAGTATCAAAGCGTTAACTCGCACGCTCAGACCTCCGAGGCCAGTCCTCACCGCTTGGTACAAATGCTGATGCAGGGTGGTCTGGATCGTATTGCGCAGGCAAAAGGAGCGCTGGAGCGTAACGATACGGCTACCAAGGGGCTTTGTATTGGCAAGGCTGTTGCAATTGTCGGTGGTCTGCGTGAGGGCTTGGACAATGACAAGTCACCTACATCATTGTCGGACCTGGACAGTCTTTACGAGTACATGATGCGTCGACTGACGGAGGCGAATGTCAAAAGTGATCCGCTCATTCTCGATGAGGTTTCCGGCTTACTCAATAACATCAAGGAAGGTTGGGATGCCATCGCTCCCTAATGCTTTTCGCTTTAATTTCCGAGGTAAATGCCATGAGTCAAGCACTGCAGCGGATTGAAGAAACGCGTGAAGCCCTGGTCGACGCTTTGGCGGCGCGAAACTGGGATGCGATCGGCGAACTGGATGTGGCCTGTCGTGAATGCGTCGACGAGGTGCTCAGTGAAGCGCCAATCGACGAAGAAGCTTTGCGCAGCAATCTGGAAGGGTTGTTGGCGGTGTACAAAGAGTTGCTGGCCGTGACGACAGGCGAACGTCAATCGATAGTTGACGAGATGTCGCAGATCCACCATGCACAGAACGCGGCAAAGGTTTACCATCTGTTCGGTTAACCCCATAGTTAATCCGAACGTGGTGCGCCATAAATTTGACTGTGCACGTTTTTTTGACTTAACTAGTGGCTGATTACAAGATTTCAGGCGTCTACCCGGCAGAAAATGCCCGCGAGCGTCTAGCTGCCCCGCATTTCGGGCATTGAGTTGACTAGGGAAGTTGCTATTGCATGTGGCGTGAAACCAAAATTCTGCTGATTGATGACGATAGCGTCCGCCGCCGCGACCTGGCGGTGATTTTAAATTTTCTTGGCGAAGAAAATTTACCCTGCGGCAGCCATGATTGGCAGCAGGCTGTCGGCTCTTTGTCATCCAGTCGTGAAGTAATCTGTGTCCTTATCGGGACCGTAAATGCTCCTGGCGCTCTCTTGGGCCTGTTAAAGACACTCTCAACCTGGGATGAGTTCCTTCCGGTTTTGTTAATGGGCGATATTTCTTCCGTTGACCTGCCTGAAGACCAGCGTCGCCGAGTGCTTTCCACCCTGGAAATGCCGCCCAGCTACAGCAAGTTGCTGGATTCGCTGCACCGTGCCCAGGTCTATCGCGAGATGTACGATCAGGCCCGCGAGCGCGGTCGTCATCGCGAACCCAATCTCTTTCGCAGCCTTGTCGGCACCAGTCGGGCGATTCAGCATGTCCGTCAGATGATGCAGCAAGTGGCTGACACCGACGCCAGCGTGCTGATTCTTGGCGAGTCCGGAACCGGCAAGGAAGTGGTCGCGCGCAACCTGCACTACCACTCCAAGCGCCGTGACGGGCCTTTCGTGCCGGTCAATTGCGGGGCGATCCCGGCCGAATTGCTGGAAAGCGAATTGTTCGGCCATGAAAAGGGCGCGTTCACCGGGGCGATCACCAGTCGCGCCGGGCGCTTCGAACTGGCCAACGGCGGTACGCTGTTCCTCGACGAAATCGGTGACATGCCGTTGCCGATGCAGGTCAAACTGCTGCGTGTGTTGCAGGAGCGTACCTTCGAGCGCGTGGGCAGCAACAAGACCCAAAGCGTCGATGTGCGGATCATTGCGGCGACTCACAAGAACCTCGAAAGCATGATCGAGGTCGGCAGTTTCCGCGAAGACCTGTATTACCGCCTGAACGTGTTCCCGATCGAAATGGCGCCGCTGCGTGAGCGTGTCGAAGACATTCCGTTGCTGATGAACGAGTTGATCTCGCGCATGGAGCATGAGAAGCGCGGTTCGATCCGCTTCAACTCGGCGGCGATCATGTCGCTGTGCCGTCACGGCTGGCCGGGCAACGTTCGCGAGCTGGCCAACCTGGTGGAGCGCATGGCGATCATGCACCCGTACGGGGTGATCGGCGTGGTCGAGCTGCCGAAGAAATTCCGTTATGTGGACGATGAAGACGAGCAACTGGTCGACAGCCTGCGCAGCGCTCTGGAAGAGCGGGTGGCCATCAATGGGCATACCCCGGACTTTGCGGCCACCGCGATGCTGCCGCCGGAAGGGCTGGACTTGAAGGACTACCTCGGTGGTCTGGAGCAAGGCTTGATTCAGCAAGCGCTGGATGATGCCAATGGCATTGTCGCCCGGGCTGCCGAGCGCCTGCGCATTCGTCGCACCACCCTGGTGGAGAAGATGCGCAAGTACGGCATGAGTCGCCGTGACGGTGATGAACAGGCGGATGATTGACGCCGGTTTTTTAACCCCTTGATAAGTGGACGGTTTTTTTTAGGCACGGGTATTGCTATAGCTCTCGCAACGTTCCGTTTAACTGACGGTCAGCCAAGCGAGAGAGCACGATGCCCCAAGCCGCCCAGATGTCTCCTGTCCCTGATGTTCAGGGGCAATCGTCGTCCGTAGAGCGGGCGAGCCGGCTTGGGCTTGAGCAGGCTTTTGCACTGTTCAACCAGATGTCGAGCCAGCTGACCGACTCCTACAGCATGCTGGAAGCGCGAGTCGCCGAGCTCAAGGGTGAGCTGGCGGTGGTCAGTGCCCAGCGCATGGAAGAGCTGGCCGAAAAAGAACGCCTGGCCAACCGACTGCAAAACCTCCTCGATCTGTTGCCCGGTGGCGTCATCGTCATCGATGCGCAAGGCATGGTCCGCGAAGCCAATCCCACGGCCTGTGAATTACTTGGTCTGCCGCTGGTGGGTGAGCTCTGGCGTCAGGTCATCGCGCGCTGCTTTGCGCCCCGTGAAGACGACGGTCATGAAATTTCCCTGAAAGATGGTCGGCGGTTGTCGATCGCCACCCGTTCGCTGGATGCCGAACCTGGGCAGTTGGTGCTGCTCAACGATCTGACTGAAACCCGTCATCTGCAAGATCAGCTGGCCCGCCATGAGCGCTTGTCGTCCCTGGGGCGGATGGTCGCGTCCTTGGCTCATCAGATTCGTACGCCGCTATCGGCCGCTTTGCTCTATGCCAGTCATTTGACTGAGCAGGCGTTACCGGTTGCCACCCAGCAACGCTTTGCCGGACGCTTGAAAGAGCGTTTGCACGAGTTGGAGCATCAGGTGCGCGACATGCTGGTGTTTGCCCGTGGCGAACTGCCGCTGACGGATCGCCTTACCCCCAATGCCTTGATGCAATCGCTGCAAGCTGCGGCGCTGACCCATATCCAGGATTTGCCGGTGCGCTGGCAGTGCGACAGTCATGTCGGCGAGTTGCTGTGCAACCGCGACACCCTGGTGGGTGCCGTGCTCAATTTGATTGAAAACGCCATTCAGGCAAGTATAGGCAATGTCCGTTTGAAGGTGCATCTCTATACCCGTGAAAGCATCCGTGGAAACACCTTGCGCCTGTGCATCAGTGACAGCGGCAGTGGCATCGATGCGGCCGTGCTGGCCAGATTGGGCGAACCGTTTTTTACCACCAAAACCACGGGAACCGGCCTTGGCCTGACCGTGGTCAAGGCGGTGGCGCGCGCTCATCAGGGAGAATTGCTGCTGCGCTCGCGGCCGGGCCGCGGTACGTGCGCGCTGGTGGTTTTGCCGCTGTTTTCTGGTGAACAGCCTCGCGTTCAAGGAGTGGAATGAAGGTCATGGCGGTCAAGGCGTTGTTGAAGGTATTGCTGGTCGAAGACGATCGCGCCCTGCGTGAGGCGTTGGCGGATACGCTGCTGTTGGCCGGGCATGACTACCAGGCCGTCGGCTCGGCAGAGGAGGCGCTGGAGGCGGTCGCGGCCCAGACGTTCAATCTGGTGCTCAGCGACGTCAATATGCCGGGTATGGATGGGCATCAGCTACTCGGCGTGTTACGTGCGCGTCAGCCACAATTGCCGGTGCTGTTGATGACCGCTCACGGTGCGGTCGAGCGGGCAGTAGACGCCATGCGCCAGGGCGCGGCCGATTATCTGGTCAAGCCGTTCGAGCCCAGGGCGTTGCTCGATCTGGTGGCGCGCCATGCCTTGGGCTGTCTGGGGGCGGCGCAGGATGAGGGGCCGGTGGCGTTCGAGCCGGCCAGTGCGCAGTTGCTTGAATTGGCGGCGCGAGTGGCGCGAAGTGATTCCACGGTGTTGATCTCTGGCGAGTCCGGTACGGGCAAGGAAGTGCTGGCGCGTTACATTCATCAGCATTCCAGTCGTGCCGGTCAGCCGTTCATTGCCATCAACTGTGCGGCGATTCCCGACAACATGCTCGAGGCCACCTTGTTCGGTCACGAGAAGGGCTCGTTCACCGGTGCCATTGCGGCCCAGGCCGGCAAATTCGAACAGGCCGATGGCGGCACCATTTTGCTCGACGAAATTTCCGAAATGCCCCTGGGGCTGCAAGCCAAGCTGTTGCGTGTCTTGCAGGAGCGCGAAGTCGAGCGCGTCGGTGCGCGTAAGCCGATCACCCTGGATATCCGCGTGGTGGCGACCACCAACCGTGATCTGGCCGGTGAAGTGGCGGCGGGGCGCTTTCGTGAAGATCTCTACTATCGGTTGTCGGTGTTTCCGCTGGCCTGGCGTCCGCTGCGCGAGCGTACCGCCGATATCCTGCCGCTGGCCGAGCGTCTGTTGGCCAAGCACGTCAATAAAATGAAGCACGCCGCCGCGCGACTGTCGGCTGAGGCTCAGGCCTGCCTGATCGGCTATCCGTGGCCGGGTAACGTGCGTGAACTGGACAACGCGATCCAGCGTGCGCTGATTTTGCAGCAGGGCGGATTGATCCAGCCTCAGGACTTTTGTCTGGCGGGGCCTGTGGCCTGTGCTCCGCTTCCGGCTTTGGCTGCTCCCGGCCAGCCACAGATACGCACCGTTGCGGTGGAAATGGAGCCGGGTGAATCGGCGGGCGCGCTGGGCGATGATCTGCGTCGTCGCGAGTTCCAGATGATCATCGACACGCTGCGTTCCGAGCGTGGTCGACGCAAAGAGGCGGCCGAGCGCCTGGGCATCAGTCCGCGGACATTGCGCTACAAGCTGGCACAGATGCGTGATGCCGGAATGGACGTCGAGGCTTATTTGTTCGCGACCTGATTCGTCAGTAAACAAAAGTCCAGGATTGGCTTTTGTTCAGGGCGGGTGGGGAGCTGGCACCCTTGTTGCTAACACCTCACTATCCGCTGCGAGAGCGTCAAAAAATTGCGGGTCGTCAAAGAGAGTAGACCATGAGCCAAGGTATTGAATTTAATCGATTGATGTTGGACATGCGTTCCATGCAGATGGATGCCATGGCTCAATCCAAATCGGCTGTCGCAGTGCCGGAAATGGGTGGCAGCAGTTTCTCCGACATGCTCGGCCAGGCCGTCAACAAGGTCAACGATACTCAACAGGCGTCGGGCCAGTTAGCCAGTGCCTTCGAAATCGGTAAAAGCGGTGTCGACCTGACGGACGTGATGATTTCCTCGCAGAAGGCCAGCGTCTCTTTTCAGGCGTTGACCCAGGTGCGTAACAAGCTGGTTCAGGCGTATCAAGACATCATGCAGATGCCAGTTTAAGGAAGACTTGAGTCATGGCAGATGCAATCGCCGATAACCTTCCGGCCAAGGCCACCCCAGCAGACGGTAAACCGCCGCTGTTCGGTTTGTCCTTTCTGGAAAACCTCTCCGAGATGACCATGTTGCGTCAGGTCGGCCTCATGGTCGGTCTGGCAGCGAGTGTGGCGATTGGTTTTGCCGTGGTGTTGTGGTCCCAACAGCCCGATTACCGTCCGCTGTACGGTAGCCTTGCCGGTATGGACACCAAGCAGGTCATGGATACCCTGGCCGCTGCCGACATCGCTTACAACGTTGAGCCGAACTCCGGTGCCTTGCTGGTCAAGGCCGATGATCTGTCGCGGGCTCGACTCAAACTGGCGGCTGCCGGTGTCACGCCCACCGACGGCAACATCGGTTTTGAAATCCTCGACAAGGACCAGGGCCTGGGTACCAGCCAGTTCATGGAAGCGACCCGTTATCGTCGTGGCCTTGAAGGCGAACTGGCGCGGACCATCTCCAGCCTGAATAACGTCAAGGGTGCTCGCGTGCACCTGGCGATTCCGAAAAGTTCGGTGTTCGTGCGCGACGAGCGCAAGCCCAGTGCTTCGGTGCTGGTTGAGCTGTATTCCGGTCGCTCTCTGGAGCCGGGTCAGGTCGTGGCCATCATCAATCTGGTGGCAACCAGCGTTCCTGAGCTGAGCAAGTCGCAGATCACCGTGGTCGACCAGAAGGGCAACCTGCTCTCCGACCAGGCGGAAAATTCCGAACTGACCATGGCCGGCAAGCAATTCGATTACAGCCGCCGCATGGAAAGCATGCTGACTCAGCGTGTACACAACATTCTGCAACCGGTGCTGGGCAACGACCGCTATAAAGCCGAAGTGTCGGCTGACGTGGACTTCAGTGCCGTCGAGTCGACTTCCGAACAGTTCAATCCGGATCAACCTGCGCTGCGCAGCGAACAGTCGGTCAACGAACAACGCACCGCCAGCAACGGTCCGCAAGGCGTGCCGGGTGCCCTGAGCAACCAGCCGCCATCGCCGGCCTCGGCGCCGCAAACCACCGGTGGCGCCACTGCGTCGGCCGGTATGGTGCAACCGGGTCAGCCGTTGCTCGATGCCAACGGTCAGCAAATCATGGACCCGGCCACCGGCCAGCCAATGCTGGCACCGTACCCGGCGGACAAGCGTCAACAATCCACCAAGAACTTCGAACTGGATCGCTCCATCAGCCACACCAAACAGCAGCAGGGGCGATTGAATCGCCTGTCGGTTGCAGTGGTGGTCGATGATCAGGTCAAGCTCAACGCGGCCAATGGCGAAACCACTCGTGCGCCATGGAGCGCCGACGAATTGGCGCGCTTCACTCGCCTGGTTCAGGACGCCGTCGGTTTCGACGCCAGCCGTGGTGACAGCGTCAGCGTGATCAACGTGCCGTTCTCTGCCGAGCGCGGTGAAGTGATTGCCGAAATTCCGTTTTACTCGCAGCCCTGGTTCTGGGACATCGTGAAACAGCTGCTTGGGGTGTTGTTCATCCTGGTGCTGGTGTTCGGCGTGCTGCGGCCGGTACTCAACAACATCACCGGCAAAGGCAAGCCGCTGGACGGCATTGGCAGCGACGTCGAGCTGGGCGGCATGGGCGGCATGGGTATGGATGGCGAGCTGGCCAACGACCGCGTCAGCCTCGGTGGCCCGACCAGTATCCTGCTGCCGAGCCCGAGCGAAGGCTATGACGCACAGTTGAACGCAATCAAGAGTCTGGTGGCAGAAGATCCGGGTCGCGTGGCTCAGGTCGTGAAAGAGTGGATTAACGCAGATGAGTGATAACCGAGCCGCTACCGAGAAACTCACCCGGGTCGACAAAGCTGCGATTTTGCTGCTGTCCCTGGGCTCAACCGACGCCGCGCAGGTGCTGCGGCACATGGGACCCAAAGAGGTTCAGCGGGTCGGCGTGGCCATGGCGCAAATGCGCAATGTGCACCGCGAGCAAGTCGAGCAGGTGATGAGCGAGTTCGTCGAAATCGTCGGTGACCAGACCAGCCTCGGCGTTGGTTCCGATGACTATGTGCGCAAGATGCTTACCCAGGCCCTGGGCGAAGACAAGGCCAACGGCCTGATCGACCGGATCCTGCTGGGTGGCAACACCAGCGGTCTGGACAGCCTGAAGTGGATGGAGCCGCGAGCGGTGGCGGACGTGATCCGTTACGAGCACCCGCAGATCCAGGCCATCGTTGTCGCTTATCTGGACCCGGACCAGGCCGGTGAAGTGCTCGGGAACTTCGATCACAAGGTCCGGCTCGATATCGTTCTGCGAGTGTCCTCGCTCAATACGGTCCAGCCTGCGGCCCTGAAAGAACTCAACCAGATTCTCGAGAAGCAGTTCTCCGGCAACTCCAACGCGGCTCGCACCACCTTGGGCGGGATCAAACGTGCTGCCGACATCATGAACTTCCTCGACAGCTCGATCGAAGGTCAGCTGATGGACTCGATTCGCGAAGTCGACGAAGACCTGTCCGGTCAGATCGAAGACCTCATGTTCGTCTTCAACAACCTGGCCGACGTCGACGACCGGGGTATCCAGGCGCTGCTGCGCGAGGTCTCCTCGGACGTGCTGGTACTGGCCCTCAAAGGCTCGGACGAAGGCGTCAAAGAGAAGATCTTCAAGAACATGTCCAAACGGGCGGCCGAACTGCTGCGCGACGACCTCGAGGCCAAAGGCCCGGTGCGCGTCAGCGACGTGGAAACCGCGCAGAAAGAAATCCTCACCATTGCCCGCCGTATGGCCGAAGCCGGAGAAATCGTTCTCGGCGGGAAGGGCGGCGAAGAGATGATTTGAGGTCGTGCCCATGGTAAATGACGAGCGCGCCTGCGGCCCTTCGGGTTGGGGCCTGTGGTCGCGCCATGCTGCGTTGCGGGACTTGGCAAGGAAACGCACATTCCCTGCGTCCCGCGCCTTGCCTGGCACGACCACAGACCCCAACTCGCTTCGCCATTTACCATGAGCACGACCTCCGCCATGTCTTCGAAGAGTGATGAGTCCCCCTCTGACCTGATCCGTGCGCGAGATGTCGGTGGTTTCGACATCTGGTCGCTGCCCAGTTTCGACCCGCATCAGCCGGAACCTGAGCCCGAGCCGGTAGAGGAAGAAGAACCGCCGGAGATGGAAGAAGTGCCGCTGGAAGAAGTCCAGCCACTGACCCTTGAAGAGCTCGAAAGCATCCGTCAGGAGGCTTATAACGAAGGCTTCGCTACCGGTGAGAAAGAAGGCTTTCACAGCTCCACGCTCAAGGTTCGTCAGGAAGCCGAGGTGGCCTTGAGTGCCAAGCTGGCCAGCCTTGAACGGCTGATGGGCAACCTGTTCGAGCCGATTGCCGATCAGGATTCGCAGATCGAGAAGTCTATGGTCGGGCTGGTCGAGCACATCACTCGTCAAGTGATTCAGCGCGAACTGGCGATTGATTCGAGGCAAATCGAACAGGTCATGCGTGAAGCCTTGAAGCTGCTGCCGCTGGACGCCGAAAATGTCCGTCTGTTTATCAATCCGCAGGATTTCGATCAGGTCAAAGCCCTGCGCGAACGTCATGAAGAGAAATGGCGGATTGTTGAAGACGCCGCGTTGCTGCCCGGTGGTTTGCGGGTTGAAACCGCCCACAGTCGTATCGATGCAACCGTCGAAACGCGCATTACCCAGGTCATGGCCAAACTCTTCGACCAGTTGCACGAACAGGCGCTGCACCCGGCCGAGCCTGATCTGAGCGTCGAGCTTGCGGCTGTCGAGCTTACTGTTGCCGAGCTTCCTGTTGCAGAGGCATCTCACCTCGAGCTGGACACCGCGGATGCGCCTTGAGCGAACCAGCTTCGGCAAGCGCCTGAGCAGCTATGCCGAAGCCATCGAGCTCGCGGGCCAGCCGATCCTTGAAGGGCGTTTGCTGCGCATGGTCGGTTTGACCCTTGAAGCTGAAGGCTTGCGCGCGGCCATGGGCAGTCGCTGCGTGGTGATCAACGATGACAGCTATCACCCGGTGCAGGTCGAGGCGGAAGTCATGGGCTTCTCCGGCAACAAGGTCTTTCTGATGCCGGTGGGCAGTGTGGCCGGCATCGCGCCGGGCGCGCGGGTCGTGCCCTTGGCCGATACCGGTCGCTTGCCGATGGGCATGAGCATGCTCGGCCGGGTGCTCGACGGCGCCGGGCGCGCGCTCGATGGCAAGGGCGGGATGAAAGCCGAAGACTGGGTGCCGTTGGACGGTCCGACCATCAACCCGCTCAAGCGAAATCCCATCAGCCAACCGCTGGACGTCGGCATTCGCAGCATCAACGGATTATTAACCGTTGGCCGCGGTCAGCGTCTCGGGCTGTTCGCCGGTACCGGCGTCGGCAAGAGTGTGCTGCTGGGCATGATGACCCGCTTTACCGAGGCCGACATCATTGTGGTCGGGCTGATCGGCGAGCGGGGTCGTGAAGTTAAGGAATTCATCGAGCATATCCTCGGTGAAGAAGGCCTCAAGCGCTCGGTGGTGGTCGCGTCCCCTGCGGATGACGCGCCGCTGATGCGCTTGCGTGCCGCCATGTATTGCACACGCATCGCCGAATACTTTCGCGACAAGGGCAAGAATGTCCTGTTGCTGATGGATTCCCTGACCCGTTTTGCCCAGGCCCAGCGGGAAATCGCCCTGGCCATCGGTGAGCCGCCGGCGACCAAGGGTTATCCGCCTTCGGTGTTCGCCAAATTGCCGAAACTGGTGGAGCGTGCGGGTAACGCAGAGGCAGGCGGTGGTTCGATCACCGCGTTCTATACCGTGCTCTCGGAAGGCGATGACCAGCAAGACCCGATCGCCGATGCGGCACGGGGCGTGCTTGACGGGCATATCGTGTTGTCGCGGCGTTTGGCCGAGGAAGGTCACTACCCGGCCATCGATATCGAGGCGTCCATCAGCCGGGTCATGCCGTCGGTGGTCAGTGCCGAACACATGAAACGCGCGCAGCATTTCAAACAACTCTGGTCGCGCTACCAGCAAAGTCGCGATTTGATCAGTGTCGGTGCCTATGTGCCTGGCGGCGACCGGGAAACCGATACGGCCATCGCCCTGCAGCCGTCGATGGTCACCTACCTGCGCCAGGGCTTGAACGACAACATCAGCATGGGCGAGAGCGAGGCGCATCTCGCCTCGGTGTTTGCCCCTGCGGCTGGCGGTTAAGCCGCCATGGCCCAGAGCCGTGCGGCGCGCCTGGCGCCGGTGGTCAACATGGCTGAAAGCGCCGAGCGTACCGCTGCCCAGCGTCTGGGGCACTTTCAGGGCCAGGTCCGCCTGGCGGAAAGCAAACTCGGCGATCTGGAGCGCTTTCGTGGCGAATACCAGCAGCAATGGATCGACCGGGGCAGTCACGGCGTGTCCGGGCAATGGTTGATGAATTACCAGCACTTCCTCAATCAACTGGAAACGGCTGTCGGCCAGCAGCGGCAAAGCCTGGCCTGGCACCAGAACAACCTCAATAAATCGCGGGAAACCTGGCAGCAGGCGTATGCGCGGGTCGAGGGTTTGCGCAAGCTGGTCCAGCGTTATATCGATGAGGCGCGTCAGCTCGACGACAAGCGCGAACAGAAGCTGCTGGATGAGTTGTCGCAGCGCTTGCCGCGCCAGGACCCGTATTGATTCGATATTTCCGGTTTTGCCTGTTGCCCAAGGGCTTGAGGGGTGCTAAACCTTGTACACGTTGCCAATGACAAGGAAGCACTATCATGTCGGTCATCACTGAAGTTTCACCGGACGGGCAAAAGCTGACAATCTCGATCAAGGGGCGTTTTGATTTCGGCAGTCATGAGGATTTTCGCAAATCCTATGAGCGCCTCAACCAGAAACCCAATGCTATTGTGGTGGACTTGAAAGAAGCCACCTACCTCGACAGCTCGGCGCTGGGCATGCTGCTGTTGCTACGTGATCATGCTGGCGGAGAAAACTCCGACGTGCGGGTGATCAACGGCAGTTCGGATGTGAAGAAGATCCTCGCCATCTCCAACTTCGACAAACTCTTCGACATCAGTTGATCGCCATGCAGTCGGTGTTCGAAGCGCTGACGGTATTGATCGCCGAAGACAGTGCAGCCGATCGCATGCTGCTGTCGACTATCGTCCGTCGCCAGGGTCATGAGGTACTGACGGCCAGCAACGGTGCCGAGGCGGTGGCGGTGTTCGAGCGTCAGCGCCCGCAGCTGGTGTTGATGGACGCCATGATGCCGGTGATGGACGGTTTCGAGGCGGCGCGGCAGATCAAGCGATTGGCTGGCGAAACGCTGGTGCCGATTATCTTTCTGACCTCGCTGACGCAAAGCGAAGCCCTGGCTCGCTGCCTGGAAGCAGGCGGCGACGATTTTTTGGCAAAACCCTATAACCAGGTGATCCTGGCGGCCAAGATCAAGGCGATGGACCGTTTACGGCGCTTGCAGGCGACGGTGCTGGAGCAGCGCGATCAGATTGCCCGGCACCATGACTACTTGCTCAACGAGCAGCGGGTCGCCAAGGCGGTATTCGACAAGGTGGCGCATTCCGGCTGCCTGAGCGCGCCGAATATCCGCTACCTGCAATCGCCTTATGCCTTGTTCAACGGCGATTTGTTGCTGGCAGCGTTTACACCCGTCGGCGATATGCACGTGCTGCTGGGCGATTTTACCGGCCACGGTTTGCCGGCAGCGGTGGGTGCCATGCCGTTGGCGGAGATTTTCTATGGCATGACGGCCAAGGGCTTTGGCCTGTCGGAAACCCTGCGCGAGATGAATGCCAAGCTCAAGCGCATCCTGCCGGTCGATATGTTTTGCTGCGCGACCATGCTTTGCCTGAGTTTTCAGCGCCGGGCCGTAGAGGTCTGGAATGGCGGGATGCCGGATGGCTATCTGCATTGCATCGCAACGGGCGAACATACGCCGTTGCTGTCGCGGCATTTGCCTTTGGGTGTATTGGGTGCTCAGGCGTTCGATGACCGGACCGAGGTCTTTCCCATGGCCCTCGGAGACCGGATTATCCTGCTGTCGGATGGCGTGATCGATACCTGTGATGCCAATGAGCAATTGTTTGGCGTCGAGCGATTGGAACGGGTGTTCGATGCCAATCACCAGCCGGATAAGCTGTTCGAGGAGATCGAGCAGGCCCTGAAGGATTTTCGCGGTGAGGCGCGCGACGACGTCAGTATGGTCGAGGTGAGCCTGCCCCAAGCGGCACAGCTGAATCCGCCGATGATGGTTTTCTCCGGCAGTGGCCAGTCCAGTCCTGTGGATTGGTCGGTGAGTTTCGAGTTTCGCGCGGCCACGCTCAAGTGTTACAACCCACTGCCCTACTTGCTGCAATTATTGCTTGAAGTGCATGGTCTGCGGGCGCAAAGCGGAGCGCTCTACACGGTGATGGCCGAGCTCTATTCCAATGCTCTGGAGCACGGCGTGCTGGGGCTGGATTCAAGCCTCAAGCGCGATGCCCAAGGGTTCTCGCAGTTCTATCAGCAGCGCAATGCGCGCCTGACCGAGCTCGAAGACGGCTATGTGCGGGTACATTTGCAGGTCGAGCCGCGAGGCAAGGGTGGATGTCTGGTGGTTCGGGTGGAGGACAGTGGCGCCGGCTTTGATGTGCGGCGAGTCATGGCCAGGCCCGTCGATGCCGGCAAGTTGTCAGGGCGTGGCGTCAGCCTGATTCGCCAGTTGAGCCACAGCGCCAGTTGGTCCGACGATGGCCGCAGTGCCCGCGTGGAGTTTTCCTGGGAGGCTCTGGCAAAATCCGCGAATTCTTGATCAAGGAGCGAGCAAGTGGCTGAGATTCATCTGGATCGCGATGTGCTGAGCACATTGCAGGAAGTCATGGAGGATGGGTATCCGGTGTTGCTGGAGACCTTTCTTGCGGATTCGGAAGAGCGTTTGCGGCAGTTGCACAAAGCCGAAGATGCAAACCAGCTCATCGCCACCGCCCATAGTTTCAAAGGTAGTAGCAGCAACATGGGCGCTATCCGTCTCGCCGAGCTTTGCCATCAACTCGAGCAGCGAGCCAAAGAGCTGTCGCTTGGTGGTATCGAAACACTGGTAGCAGAGATTGACGGTGAGCTGGCCATCGTACGCCCTCTGTACGAGGAAGAGCGCAAGCGTTCCCAATGCTGAAAAGCCATGGCGCTGCACATTCCCCGTAGCAGCTGCCTTCGCCAGCTGCTACGAATCGCACTGTGGGAGCGGGCTTGCCCGCGAAGAGGTCCTCAAAGCCGCCAAAAGCTTCGCGGGCAAGCCCGCTCCCACGGGCATATCGGCTCAACCGACGTTTTTGATTTTGGCGAAGCCATCTGGCTCGACCCTTGCAATACAGTCTTCCAACTGTACCTACGATCCCAGTGCAGCGGAGACCGTTTATGCCCCTTACCCCGAATATGCTTCTTCAGGCCGCGTCGAAGGCCAAGACTCAAGCCGCCAGCGCCAATGCCCCGGCGGTCGCTGCCGGGCCTGCAGACAAGGCGTCAAGCTTTGCCCAGGTCTACGCCAAAGAGTCGCAGAGCAAGCCTGTCACGCCAGGTGAGGGGTCAGCCAAGGCAATGCGCGACAAGGTCGCGGATAACGCCGACAAGAAGGATGCGATCAGTGATAACGCTGCCGCCCCGGAGCCGGCAGTTGCCGATAGCGGCAAATCCTTGCCTGCCGATAAAGCGAGCGACACGGACGATAAGGTCGCCAGTGACGATGCGCCGGTAACCGATACTCCGGTGGCCGATACTGTTCCCGTCGAGCCGACGCTGGACCCGGCATCGATGCAGGCGCTGCAGCCGGTCGTGCCGACAGCTGTGCCCGAAACGTCTCCCGTGGTTGCTGCGGTACAGCCGCAGATTGAAGCTACGCTCGCCGCCGCTGCGTCTGCCCAGGCGGCGATGACAGAACCCGATTTTGACCCCGAGGCCGATCCGCTCGATGCGCTACCCGCACTGCGGCTGGCCCTTGAGCAAAGCGGGCATGTTTCGGCTTCCAGTCAGGCCCAGAGCAAAGCTGCACCGGCTGAGTCACCGCTTCCTCCTGCGCAAAACTTTGCCAACGGCATGGCGGCCATGGTCGACCTGGAGGCGGATAAAGACAGCACCGGCCAGGGCAGTGACGCGGCGTTCAGCGGCTTGATCGATGATGGTCTGAAAGACCTGAAAAATGCCTCCAGCGATACCCGTGTCGATGACTTCGCCAACCGCCTGGCAGCGCTGACCCAGGCGGCAACGCCCAAGACCGCCAATGCGCTGCCGGTGAATCAGCCGCTGGCCATGCATCAGAGTGGCTGGACCGAAGAGGTGGTCAATCGGGTCATGTACCTGTCCAGTGCCAATCTCAAATCCGCCGATATTCAGCTGCAGCCGGCTGAGTTGGGACGTCTGGATATTCGCGTGAACATGGCGGCGGACCAGCAGACTCAAGTGACCTTCATGAGTGCTCACCCCGCCGTGCGTGAAGCGCTGGAAGGGCAGATGTTCCGGTTGCGCGACATGTTTACCCAACAGGGTATGGGCCAGGTCGACGTTAACGTCTCCGATCAATCCCGTGGCTGGCAGGGGCAGGAACAGGCTCAGCAGGGGCAAAATCGCAGCGCTGGCAATGGCGGTCGCCTGGATTCGGGAGATGACGATCTGCCGATGAGCGTGGCTGAAGTCGCCGCGAGCACTACCAGTGTGATCGGCTCCAGTGCGGTCGACTATTACGCCTGACAGATAGCGGCAGCCAAAGATTCGCGGGCAAGCGAACGTCGCCCGGCCCTTCCCACAAGAACACCGCGATACCTGTGGGAGCGGGCTTGCCCGCGAAGGCGTCCGCGCAGTCACCAAAGCTGTGTACTGAATCAGTTCCTTCTCTCTTTCCCTGACAACTCTGGCATAACACTTGCTCTTGCCTTGCCGTGCGACTGTGAAAACCCGAATAGTGACGGATTATTGGCATGGCGAAGAGCGAAGCAGCAGTAAAAGACCCCGCAACCAAAGGCAAACTCAAGCTGATCATTGTGATCGTGGTGGCCCTGCTGCTGGCGATCGGCTTGTCCGTGGGGGCGACCTGGTTCTTCATGCACAGCGCCCAGAGCAAGCCTGCCGCCGCGGCTGAAACCGCCCCTGTCGGCAAGCAGCCAGCGATTTTCGAGCCAATGGCTCCAGCCTTCGTGGCCAACTTCAACCAGAACGGTCGGCAGCGCTATATGCAGGTGAGCATCACCCTGCTTGCGCGTAGTCAGGCCGATCTGGATGCGCTGAAAGTCCACATGCCGGTGATCCGCAACAACCTGGTCATGCTCTTCTCCGGGCAAAGCTTCGACACCCTGGCGACTCCGGTCGGCCAGGAAATGCTGCGCCAGAAGGCGACTGCCAGCGTGCAGGAAGTGGCGCAGAAAGAAGTGGGCAAAGTGGTGGTCGAGCAGTTGCTCTTTACTAACTTCGTACTGCAGTAGGAACACGACATGGCCGTGCAGGACCTGCTGTCCCAGGATGAGATCGATGCGCTGTTGCATGGTGTCGACGACGGTCTGGTACAGACCGACAACGCTGCCGAGCCCGGTAGCGTCAAAAGCTATGACCTGACCAGCCAGGATCGCATCGTCCGTGGACGCATGCCGACTCTGGAAATGATCAACGAGCGTTTTGCCCGCTACACCCGCATCAGCATGTTCAACATGCTGCGTCGTTCGGCGGACGTTGCCGTCGGTGGTGTACAGGTCATGAAGTTCGGCGAATACGTGCATTCGCTGTATGTGCCGACCAGTCTCAATCTGGTCAAGATCAAGCCGTTGCGCGGCACCGCGTTGTTCATCCTCGACGCCAAGCTGGTGTTCAAACTGGTGGATAACTTCTTTGGCGGTGACGGTCGTCACGCGAAGATCGAAGGTCGTGAATTCACCCCCACCGAGTTGCGCGTAGTGCGCATGGTGCTGGAGCAGGCCTTCATCGATTTGAAGGAAGCCTGGCAGGCGATCATGGAAGTGAACTTCGAGTACATCAACTCGGAAGTGAACCCGGCCATGGCCAACATCGTCGGGCCGAGCGAGGCCGTGGTGGTCTCGACCTTCCACATCGAACTCGATGGCGGTGGCGGCGATCTGCACGTGACCATGCCGTACTCGATGATCGAGCCGGTCCGGGAAATGCTCGATGCCGGCTTTCAGTCGGACCTCGATGACCAGGATGAACGTTGGGTCAATGCCTTGCGCCAGGATGTGCTGGACGTCGATGTGCCGCTGAGCGCCACGGTCGCGCGTCGTCAGCTGCGTCTGCGGGACATCCTGCACATGCAGCCGGGTGATGTGATCCCGGTGGAACTGCCGGAAGAATTGATCATGCGCGCCAATGGCGTGCCGGCCTTCAAGGTCAAGCTGGGCTCCCACAAGGGCAATCTGGCGTTGCAAGTGGTTGAGCCGATCGTGCGCCGTTAAGCGGTGCTCGAACCTATTCGCTTTTGTTAAATGATTTTTTGCCCGCCGAGGACAACTGATGGCTAATGACGATGTAATTTCCGCGGAAGATCAGGCCTTGGCTGATGAGTGGGCTGCCGCGCTGGGGGAATCCGGTGATGCCAGCCAGGACGATATCGATGCCTTGCTGGCCGCCGATGCGGGAACGTCCGGGGCGTCCAACCGTTTGCCGATGGAAGAGTTCGGCAGCGTGCCGAAGAATAACGAACAGGTCACTCTCGACGGTCCGAACCTGGATGTGATTCTGGATATTCCGGTATCGATTTCCATGGAAGTCGGCAGCACCGAAATCAATATCCGTAACCTGCTGCAGTTGAACCAGGGGTCGGTGATCGAGCTCGATCGTCTGGCGGGTGAGCCACTGGATGTGCTGGTCAACGGCACGCTGATCGCTCACGGCGAAGTCGTGGTGGTCAACGAGAAGTTCGGCATTCGCCTGACAGACGTGATCAGCCCCAGCGAACGCATCAAGAAGCTGCGCTAAGTGAAGAAGTTTCTCGGCGTATTGCTGGCCTTGCCGTTCAGCGTGCTGGCGGCCGAACCGCTGGCCCAGGCTGCGGCGCCGGTCGCCGGCAGCAGTGTTGCCGGGCAACTGACGCAGTTGGTGTTGGGTTTGCTGCTGGTACTGGGCCTGATCTTTTTCCTCGCCTGGCTGTTGCGTCGGGTTCAGCGGGCAGGATCTGCCGGCCAAGGGCAGGTGATCGAACTGATCGGCTCGCGTGCCCTCGGACCGCGGGATCGTCTGGTGTTGGTACAGGTTGGCAACGAGCAGATTCTGCTGGGGCTGACGCCGGGCACCATCAGCGCATTGCATGTGCTCAAGGAGCCGGTGCACGTGCCCGGCGCCGAGAAAGCGACACCCGAGTTTGCCCAGCGCCTGATGGAGCTGCTGGGTAAGGATCAGAAGGATAGGAAGTAATGCCCTTGCGCATCATGTTCACGCTGCTCCTGATGTTGGCGGCGCCGCTGGCGTTCGCCGCCGATCCGTTGTCGATCCCGGCGATTACCCTGGGCACCAACGCCGAAGGGGCGCAGGAATACTCGGTCAGCCTGCAGATTTTGCTGATCATGACGGCGCTGAGTTTCATTCCGGCGTTCGTCATGCTGATGACCAGCTTCACCCGGATCATCATCGTGTTCTCGATTCTGCGTCAGGCCCTGGGCTTGCAGCAGACGCCGTCGAACCAGATCCTCACCGGCATGGCACTGTTTCTGACCATGTTCATCATGGCACCGGTTTTCGATCGGGTGAATCAGGACGCCTTGCAGCCATATCTGGCGGAAAAGCTCACGGCTCAGGACGCGGTGGCCAGGGCGCAAGTACCGATCAAGGACTTCATGCTGGCGCAGACCCGCAGCAGTGATCTGGAGTTGTTCATGCGCTTGTCCAAGCGCACCGACATCGCCACCCCGGATCAGGCGCCGTTGACCATTCTGGTTCCGGCTTTCGTTATTTCCGAGCTGAAAACCGCGTTCCAGATCGGTTTCATGATCTTCATTCCGTTCCTGATCATCGACCTGGTCGTGGCCAGTGTGCTGATGGCCATGGGCATGATGATGCTCTCGCCGCTGATCATTTCCCTGCCGTTCAAGATCATGTTGTTCGTGCTGGTGGATGGCTGGGCGTTGATTGTCGGGACATTGGCGGGCAGTTTCGGTGGCGTTTGAAACCTTGTTGGCAGGTAGCCCGTTATGACTCCTGAAGTCGCAGTAGACCTGTTCCGTGAAGCGCTCTGGCTGACGACCATGATGGTCGCCGTGCTGGTTATTCCGAGTTTGCTGGTGGGTTTGCTGGTGGCGATGTTTCAGGCCGCCACGCAAATCAACGAACAGACCTTGAGCTTCCTGCCGCGCCTGCTGGTGATGCTGGTCACGCTGATCGTCGCCGGGCCCTGGCTGGTGCAGACCTTCATGGAATACATCCTGCAGTTGTACGGCAGTATTCCGCAGTTGATCGGCTAAACCATGTCGATGCTTGCGCTGACGGACACGCAGATCAGCACCTGGGTGGCGACCTTCATGTTGCCGCTGTTTCGTATCACCGCGGTGCTGATGACCATGCCGATCTTCGGCACGACACTGGTACCCACGCGTGTTCGTCTGTACTTCGCCCTGGCGATCACCATGGCGGTCATGCCGGGATTGCCGCCGATGCCGCAGGTGAATGCGCTGGACCTCAGTGCGCTGTTGCTGATCGCCGAGCAGATCATTATCGGGGCACTGTTGGGGTTCTCCTTGCAGTTGTTTTTCCAGGCCTTTGTCGTGGCCGGCCAGATCATCTCGATTCAGATGGGCATGGGCTTCGCGTCCATGGTCGACCCCACCAACGGCGTATCGACAGCGGTGATCGGGCAATTCCTGACGATGCTGGTGACGCTGCTGTTTCTGGCGATGAATGGCCATCTGGTGGTGTTTGAAGTCCTGACTGAAAGCTTCACTACGATGCCGGTGGGCAGCGCGATGCTGGTCAATCATTTCCGGGAGTTGGCGGGAAAGCTCGGTTGGGTGCTTGGCGCGGCCATGCTCTTGGTACTCCCGGTGATCACGGCGTTGCTGGTGGTTAATATTGCCTTCGGCATCATGACCCGGGCGGCGCCACAGCTGAACATCTTCTCTATCGGCTTTCCGCTGACGCTGGTACTCGGCATGGTGATTTTCTGGATCGGCCTGGCGGACATTCTCACTCAGTATCAGCCGCTGGCCACCGAGGCCTTGCAGTTTTTACGCGAACTGGCAAAGGCGCGCTGAGCCATGGCAGAAAGCGAGAGCGGTCAGGACAAAACAGAAGAGCCCACGGAGAAGCGCAAGCAGGACTCTCGGGAAAAGGGCGAGGTGGCCCGATCCAAAGAGCTCAACACCCTGGCGGTGATGTTGGCGGGAGCGGGTGCGCTGCTGGTGTTCGGCGGGGCATTGGCGATAGACCTGCTGGAAATCATGCGCCTGAATTTCTCCCTGCCCCGCGAGGTGCTGCTTAATACCGACGCCATGGTTCAGTATCTGCTGCACTCCGGGAAGATTGCGCTAATCGCGACCCAGCCGATACTGGCGGTCCTGTTGATTGCGGCGGTTCTGGGGCCGATATCCCTGGGGGGCTGGTTGTTCGCGGGGAGTAGCCTGGCGCCGAAATTCAGCCGGATGAATCCGGCCAGTGGGCTCAAGCGGATGTTTTCCAGCACCGCGCTGATCGAGTTGCTCAAGGCCTTTGCGAAGTTTCTGATCGTGCTGTGTGTGGCGCTGTCGGTGTTGTCCTCGGATATCGATGACCTGCGGCGTATCGCCCATGAGCCGCTTGAGCAAGCGATCATCCACAGCGTGCAATTGGTCGGCTGGAGCACCTTGTGGATTGCCTGCGGGTTGCTGGTGATTGCGGCGGTGGATGTGCCGGTGCAGCTCTACCAAAGCCATAAGAAGCTGCTGATGACCAAGCAGGAAATCCGCGACGAGCACAAGGATCAGGAAGGCCGGCCGGAGGTCAAGCAGCGGATTCGTCAGCTGCAGCGCGAGATGTCCCAGCGGCGCATGATGGCGGCGATTCCCGAGGCGGACGTGGTCATCACCAACCCGACTCACTACGCCGTCGCCCTCAAGTACGACCCGGAGAAGGGCAGTGCGCCGGTGCTGCTGGCCAAGGGCAGTGATTTCCTGGCCTTGAAGATTCGTGAAATCGCCGTGGCCAACGAAGTCCTGTTGCTGGAGTCGCCGGCCCTGGCGCGTTCGATCTACTACTCCACCGAGCTGGATCAGGAAATCCCGGCGGGATTGTATCTGGCGGTGGCTCAGGTACTGGCCTACGTCTACCAGATCCGTCAGCACCGGGCGGGCAAGGGCAAACGGCCTGATCCGCTCAAGGACCTGCCGATTCCGCCGGATTTGCGGCGAGATTCGTGATAGTTGCAGTGTTAGTTCCGGCCCCATCGCGAGCAGGCTCGCTCCCACAGTGGATCTGCTTTGAACACAAATGCTTGTCCACTGAAGATCTAATGTGGGAGCGAGCCTGCTCGCGATGAACGATAACCGGGTCTATCTGACGAAGCCTCATAGCTTGGCCGCGAATCAATACCGATCAGACTATTTGAACAGGGCCCGGGTATTGAGCGACTAACGCATCGACGGTCAACAAGGTTATGCCTTCCACTGTGGCTTGTGCCACCAGAATCCGGTCGAAAGGGTCTTTATGAATCGATGGCAAACTATCGACGGCGACCGCGTGCTCGCTGGCGATAGGTAGCTCGCTGTAACCGTTATCCAGTAACCCACGACGCAGTACGCGTGCATTCACCTGAAAATCAGAGCGCCCCAGTCCATGCTTGATAGCAATTTCCCATAGGCTGGCGGCGCTGAAGAACAGCTCATTTTCAGGCGCTTCAATCAATGTACGGGCTGCGACGGATAAGCGATCAGGATCACCCGCAGCCCACAGCAGCAAATGCGTGTCCAGCAGTAGCTTCATGCTTCACCGCCGAACAATTGTTCGATTTCAGTGCTGCCCATTTGATCGAAGTCATCCGGCACGCTGATCTGTCCCGTCATGAATCCTACTCGCCTCACCTGGCTGGATTCCGGTGCGGTCAGTGACATCACCTTGACCAACGGTTTACCGGCTTTGGCAATAATAAAAGGCTCCCCTTTCGCGGCCTGCTCGATAAGACGTGACAAGTGAGTTTTGGCTTCGTGGATATTGACGGTCTGCATGATTGACTCCCGACCAGACTAAGTCTTGTTAGTTTGGTCCGCGTAAAGAAAAACGGCAAGCCATGAATCCAAGTGACCTGCCGATTTGCGGTGCGACTTCTGATGTTTTCGCTGAGTGTGCCGGCCAATATCTACCTCTCTTTTGGCTCTAACGTCCGTAGCAGCTCGGCAGCGTTGTTGTGCCCCACCGGCTTCACTGGATATTCGTTGTCCAGCACCTTTTCGATCAGCAGCAACCCCAGTTCGAGCATTTGATGGATGACCAGGGCGAGGTTGCGATCCTTGCCGTCGAGGTCGTCGGACAGGTCCAGGGTCAGGGTGGCGGCCGAGCAGACATCAGGCACGCTAATCGGGACTGTCATGAATCCCGGTCGCTTTACCTGGCAGGATTTCCTTACCGCCATTTACCACCCGTCGGAATCCACCCCCAACCTGTTATTTCTGACAGTAGCCAACCCTCCCGCCTTTGGCATTGAATAACTCCGTCAAGCCTATCCCCAACCGGAGTCTCACATGACCAGCCAAACCCCCATCTCCGCGGACAGCAGCGTGCTGCTCCTGCGCGAACTGAAGATCCCCGGTCGCACCGGCCCCACGCCTTCCGGTGCCTGGGGCATCAACCTGGCCGCCGCGCAAGACAACTTTCCGCGCCACGGCCTGCAATGCCAGGCCGGGCCCTGGGGCAACATGGGGGTGGGCGACAAGCTGGTGATTTTCTGGGGCGACGGCAATCAGGTGCTGCAGGAGACCGTTGATCAGGCGGAGAAGGACACCGAGCTGACACTGTTCATCCCGGCGGCGCGGATCGCCAACGGTGCCGTTAACGTGTCGTACCGCGTCACCCGCCTGGGCGGTACGCCCGAGCCTTCCGAGGTCATGCCGGTGTTCGTCAAGCTCACCCGGCCCGGTGGCCAGGACCAGAATGGCGACACCCCCGGCCATTCCGAACTGCACATGACCCTCCCCAAAGAGATCCTCGACGGCGGCATCGACAAGGACAACGTCGCGGCCGGGGTGCCGATCACCATCCTGGCTTATCCGCAGATGGCCGTCGGCGATGTGATCCAGGTGACCTGGGGCGGCCGGTTCGTGCTCAGCGAGCCGCTGACCCAGGACCAGGTCGATGGGAAGGTCCCCATCGTCGTGCAGATCGACGAAGCCACCATCCGCGCCGCTGGCGACTCGGACAGCAGTGGCCTGGCCGTGGCCTTCGAAGTCTACGACGTGGTCGACAACCGCTCCGAGGACTGGTGCGCCGAGCAGCGGGTGGTGGTCGGTGTCGACCAGACGCGCCTCACCGCGCCCATCGTCAAGGAGGCCGTGAACAATGAACTCGACGTCGACAAGCTGGGCGACAAGGAGGCGACCGTACAGATCCTGGCGGTGGACAACAACTTCAAGCTGGGCGACATCATCGTCCTCAGGGTCAAGGGCACCCCGGTGGAGGGCGCGCCGGTCGACCTCGAAATCACAGGCGAGCCGCTGAGCAATGTGCCGAGCATTCCCGAACTGAAGGTGCCCAACGCCGCGCTCAAGCAACTGGCCAAGACCCAGATGGTGTTTTCCTATCGCCTGAAAAAAGCCGATGGCAGCGCCGACCTGCTGTCCAAGGGTCGGTTCATCCGGGTCATCGGCGAAATCCAGCGCCTCAAGGCGCCGATCGCCGAGGACGCCCAGCAAGGCGCCATCGACCCGGAACTGCCGCGCACGCGCATCGAAATCCCCTTCGACAAATCCTTCGCCGCCGGCCAGGCGCTCAAACTGTTCTGGCTCGGCACCCGGCCGGACTTCAGCACCTACCTGCCCGACCTCGGGCTGCGGCCGATCACCAATGGCGATATCGAGGCCGGTGAATCGCTGTACATCACGGTCGCGGGCGAACACCTCACACCGATCAAGGGCGGCACGCTGGAACTGTATTACCAGCTGCTGATCGACGACGCCGCGCGGGGTACGCTGAACAAGGTCAACGCCACCCACGCCATCCGCGAATCCCTGCACCTGGCGCCGCTGAACGTCGGCGAACCGCGCCTGGAACTGCCCGAGCCGAAAGTGGCCGGGGTCGTCGACGGCGTTCTCGACCCGGACCGGTCAGGCACCACACTGACCGTGGAGTACCTGCAGACGGTTAAAGACGACGAGGTGACCTATGAGTGGGTGGGCTCCAAAACCGGCAAGGCCAGCGACTCGGTCAAACTGAGTTCGTTCACCGCTGGCCAACCGGTGCCGTTCAGCATCAAGGCGGAACTGATCAAGGGCAATGAAGGCGGAACGGTGTCGGCGTCGTATCTCATCAATCGGGCGGCCGGCGGAACCAGCTATTCCAATGCGCTGGAATTCAGTGTCGGGGTAGCGCTGGACCTGACCCCTCCAAGCATTAAGGAAGCGCCGAACGACACCAGGCTGGACCCGATGGCCGCCCTGACCAGTCTCACGGCCCAGGTGAACTATGTGGGGATGCAGATCGGCGACAAGATCAGCGTGACCTGGAAAGGGGCCGCCGGCACGCCCACGGGCGGTTCGCACGCCACCGAGCCAAGGTCGGTGGCGACGGTCGGGGTGCAGGAGATCCCGTTATTGGTCTCGGTGCTTGCCTTCAACCTCGGCAAGTCCGTTGAAGTGAGTTACACCGTGACCCGTGGCACCAACCAGCCGCTGCCCTCGGGCGTTCGGACCCTGGCGGTTGGGCGGCTGCCCGACAGCGCGTTGCGTGCACCCACCATCCTCGAAGCCGCCAACAATGGCGAAGGTCCGGAATTCGACGTGACCAGTCTTACCCAAGATGCCGTCATCCGGATCCTCAACTGGCCGCTGATTGCGCTGGGTCAGTATGTGTGGCTGCGCCTGCAGGGCACGAAGGCGGACAATACTGCCTGGAGCAAAACAGTGTTTCAGCCGCCGGGCGCGCAGACCAACCCTACCTGGATCGCCACTGGCCGCTATGACCACGCAACCAACAAGGCCGAGCTGCAAGGGTTGAAGGACGGCTCAAGCCTGACCCTGGAGTTCAAGGCCGCGCTGGGAGGCAGTCAGGTGGAAGCCGAAGCGGTGACCTTCCCGGTGAGGACCTATATCGTCAAGGCGCTGGTGGCGCTCAAGCCTGTAATCACCTCGGTGAAGGACTCCAAAGGCGTTGAGATCCCGAACGGCGGATATACCGCGGACACCACCGTTGTCCTCAGCGGTACCGCCAGCAAGGACCAGCAGGTGGAAATCTTCGATGGCACGGCCTCAAAAGGAACCGCGATTGTCGATGCCAGTGGCAACTGGACCCATACGGTCACAGGGCTGGCGTTGACCTCGCACAGTTTCACGGCCAAGGCCAAGTATGGCAACGAGGAGGAGTCGACAGCGCGAACCTTGACGGTTGTTGCACTCGTCACGCCTGCGATCACTTCGGTGAGGGACTCCAAAGGCGTTGAGATCCCGAACGGCGGATATACCGTGGACACCACCGTTGTCCTCAGCGGCACCGCCAGTAAGGGCCAGCAGGTGGAGATCTTCGATGTCACAGTGTCAAAAGGAACAGCGCCCGTTGATGGCAATGGCAACTGGAGCAAAACGGTCACAGGGCTGGCTTTGGCCGCGCACAGTTTTACGGCGAAGGCGAAGTATGGGAGTGGTCAGACGTCGGCAGCGTGGACCTTGACCGTCGCGGCAGCGGTCACGCCGGCCATTAGCTCGGTGAAGGATGGGGATGGGTACGAGATCGTGCGGCGTCACTTTGACGCGTTCACCGCGCATTCCAATGTAACCTTGAGCGGCAGGGCCACTGCAAATCTCCAAGTCGAAATTTTTGATGGTACCACTTTGAAAGGTACATCAACTGCCAATACAAGCGGCATCTGGACACACACAGTAAGCGGACTGAGCGTTGGTAGACACATTTTTACCGCCAAGGCCGTTTATGGTAATAGGCCGACATCCCCCGCATTCGTGCTTACGAAGCTTGCCGGAACCGAACCATTATATCTTTACATGAATGAAGCTGTGAAACAGGTCTATCCAGAATTACTACACGGCGCTAGAGGACTAACATTTGTGTTTGTCCCACAAGCCGACGGATCAACTGGTATCCGAAACCCATACGACGGTACAGCGCTTCACATGAGCGAGACAGCCGTCTGGTGCGCCCCCCCATCAGGTAACGCCTATACAAGTTTCACCATATTGACGCGTCCAAACGGATCTATCGTCATACAAAACAGTTACAACAAACGAGTTTTGGGTATGACATACGCTACTGTAAGAGCAGAGGTATTCGATCCGAATGATGCCAACACATGGCAAAGATTTAAGCAAGAATATGCGGATAGCAATATGAGGATTCGATTATTCCATCGTTAACAGAGGTGGCTGGAAACGTTACGGTAAACTCACCTTGCGCTGCAGGGTGAGTTTTGTTTTTGGATTTTTAGAGTGTTAACGGAAGTGATTACCTGTAACGACTCGCATTCGAAAACAGTCGGACTCGCAATCAGCGCAATTTTGGGCTCACAATAATTGCAACTGAAATAGGGGTTTGAAGCCCGATCGTGCGAAAGTGTACGCTAAGTACGTTTTTTGACCGACAAAGTCCGCCCGATTGCCCAAGGCAGCACCTCGGTGTATAACGCACCGAAGTGATCTCAGGCTTGAGCTCCACCACCGCCTTGACGGTGTAGCTGCGCTCAGGAAAGGTCACCGCACGGCTTTCATTGCGGGTGTACCCGATCCCGCAGGTAATTGATGTATTCGATGTTGCTCATTCGATGGCGCACAACTTTCCAAGACGTTTCAACGGGAAAACCAGGGGAAAACCAGCGACAGACCACGATATTAATCGTGGTCTGTCGCTTCATGCCCGGAAGGCGCACCAGGGGCTTATCGTCAAAACCAAGAAAAAGGGGACACTCATTAGCCGGTCACCTCGTCAAGCAACGCTGACTTTATTGACGCTGGTGATCGATCCGTTCCAGATCATCTCGTAGTGGGCTGTTTGAATGACCGATAAGACGGGTCTCGGGGTCATCAGCGCCCAGCAGTAGTTGCCCTGCAGACGCACGGAGTTGTACCGCAGGCCAGGGTACCCTGCATCCTTGACTGCCTTCCCCAAGCGATGGGAGTGCGTGTAATCGACGGGATCGTAGACAGGATCATTCATCGCAATGGAGGCGGCATCCCTCATGGCTTCGTCAACGAACGTGCAGGATAACCCGCGGAAAACAAACCTCTCGTAATTGAGGTTGCGGACTTTCGACCAATACTGATCCTGGTGATACTGCACCTCGGCCAGCGCGGTTTCCAGCGTGGCAGCCAGGTACAACACGCCGAAGCTGCCATCGCTGAAACGCGAACCCGCCGGGTTGACGTGGGTGAAAGGCGCTGTTGCGTAAGAGCACCCAGGGATGCCAAAGGGAATCTGCGCACGGGGTATCAGCTCAAGGCGACCTGTCTCATTTTGCAGCCGCGGATTCGTGAGGGCCTGTATCTGATACAGAACATCAAACTCCTCCGTGTCCGCCACGTCGTCAAACAGAGCAATAGGCGGAAACTACTTCACTTGGTACTCAAGGGGTACTGGAGCCTGGGACCACTCGGATCACCGGCACTTCCAACTTGTCGGCGTTTGCCGGATACTGCATGGCAAATGCCGAGTCAATGGAGGTGCTCAATGTTAGCCGAAGTCATGCGCGAACCCGCCTATGGCGCGTACCGAATCCGACTGGAATCGCTCCTGCAGATTCCGACCGACGCGAGCGAGTTGCAGATCCATGAAATCATCCAGTTCGGCTTCGATGCCGGACGATTGATGAAGCTGTGCGAGCAGGGGGATGTGACGCCTTTGGAGCGCGATCAAATCATCCCGTTGAAAACGCTGAAGACTCGTATCGCCAAAGACCAGAAGCTGACCGTCGATGAGAGTGATCGGTTATTCCGTGCGGCCCACATCACCGCCATGGCGGATGTTCTGTTTGGGAATGACGAGAAGGCCAAACGCTGGTTGTCGAAGCCCAAGGATCGGTTCTCGGGGAAAAGTCCAATGGCCATGCTATCGACCATTCAGGGTACCCGACAGGTCGAGGAGATGCTCATCCAGCTGGCAGAAGGCTTTACCTTTTGATTTTCTGGCGGATAAGCGCGTTCGCAGACCTGACAGGGCGTGGTGGCGTTCTCGCGAGTGGACGCTGGCACACAGCTGGAAGGCCAGTCGTTTACCTCGCCGGGACGCCTGCCGGTGCCATGCTTGAAATCCTGGTCCACCTTGAGGTGGATCAGGAAGACTTTCCTGAAACACTGCAACTGCTTAGGGTCGAGATCGCTGATGACGTCCGCATTGCCCTCGCGCCACAACTCAAGGCTGACTGGGCTGACGACCTTCGTCACACCAAAGGGCTGGGCGATGCGTTCCTCAAGACCACTGCAGAACTCCTGATGCCTGTGCCAAGCGCTATCATGCCGCACAGTCAAAATTACCTCTTCAACCCCATGCATCCGGACTCGGCGAGAGCAGTTCTGAGCGGCGAGATCTTCAAGCTGGATAATCGCCTGCTTAAGAAACCGTAAGCAGAACGCCAGGCCAGGGACTCGGCATATTGTTGCGGGTTCTGGTGCAAACTTTTTGCGTAGCCGAGTGCTGTTCACACAGTACCGTCCGTCGGTTTTACCTGTTGACCTGTTATTTCTGACAGTAGCCAGTCCTGTGGGGATGCGCCTTAAATATGGCCATCATTCCAAGGCAGGAACTGCGCCCATGAGCACTTTCAATTCCCTTCTGTTTCCTCTGATCGAACCCCGCACCGGCCTTGAACTTTTCGCGCTCAAGCCTTTGTTTATTGCGGGCATGACCCGGCCCGTGGTGGATGGCGACGGCGGTATCAACATTGCTGTGGTGAGCGACTATCCCGACGGCGTGCTGTGCGTCATCGATCCGTACGTGGGCATGCAAGCCGGGGATCGGCACGATATTTACTGGGGCGTACTGAAGATCTGGCACAAAGAGGTGGGGGCCGATGAAGTTGATAAACGCCTGTATTTCTATCTGCCCACCGAACCGATCAAACCCGATCCTCTCAAGCCCGTTTGGGTCGAGGAAGCTTATTACCAGTTGACCCGCAAAGGCTCGACCGCACCCGATGACCCTTCGGTGCCGTTGCGGCTGCTGGTCAAGCTCGACGAGCCGGGCGGGTACGATAAATTTCCTCATCTGCCCGGTCATTCTGAGCTCAAGCCGGTCGTGCTACCGGACGATGTGATTCAGAACGGCGTCACCGCCGAATGGGCGGAAAAAGGTGTGCCGATGACCGTGCCGGCCTATCCAGGTATCTATTTGCGCGATGTCATTTATCTATGGTGGGGCAGTGTGCGTCTTGCTCCTCATATGGTCACCCAGAGACAGGTCGATGGCAGCGACCCCATCATCATTGTCGCCGATCAGGAGGCGATTCTCGCCGGGGGGGACAGTAACGCGCTGACGGTGGAGTACGAGATGCGCGATGAGGTCTGGAACTGGTGTCAGAAGCGCTCTTTGAGCACCAGGGTACTGGTTGATGCCGGCGCCTGGCGGCTGGAGCCGCCGATTATCAAGGAGTCGATCAATGGGGTGATCGACCTGATCAAATTGGGCAAAGCCAATGTCACGGTACAGATTCATGTCCGTACGGACGATTTCGATATTGGCGATACGGTGGTGATGACCTGGATCGGTACGCCGTTTCAGGGCGAACAGTTGATTCACCGTAGCAAGCCAACACTCATCGGCAATATCCCGAGCATCCTCGAGCTTGAGGTACCGAACGCCGATGTTCGCGCCATTGCCATGGGCAAGGCGGATGCTTCCTATGTGTTGACAAAAAAAGATGGCGGCCCGCCGCTGTCATCCAAACGTACCTTTGCCAATGTGGTCGGTGAAATCTCGCAGTTGCCGGCTCCGAGCATTCGCGAAGTCATCGGCGATACGCTGGAACCTGACGAGAGCATGGCGACGGTGGACATCGGGCCTTGCGACCTCATCAAAGGAGGAGACCTGATCGATCTGGTCTGGCTGGGAACCAAATCCAATGGCCAGCCGTACCTGCATGAAATACCGCACCTTGTCAGCGAGGGCGAGGCTGGACAAACCATTACGCTGTACGTGGAGGCGGAGCACATCAAGGTGCTCGAAAACGGCAAGCTCGATCTGTTTTACCGGGTCTCCAATGATAAGTCGGCGCTCTATGGCGTCAGTGAGTCCGAGCATGCGTTCTTCAGCGTCGAGCGCATTCGCGCCGAGCTGCCGGCGCCCAAGGTGGTGGAAGCTCCGGACGACTTTCTTGACCCGGCATGGGTATCTGGCGGCGCCACCTTGCGCATTGGTTACCTGGGGACAGCGGCAGGCGATGAGCTGACTTACTACTGGCGCGGGCCCACTGCCGCCGGCAGTACCAGCGACTGGATACCGATTACCACCATCATCGCCGGTAAACCGGTGGATTTTCGCATCGACGAGCGGTTCATTACGCCGAATCTGGATCAGCAGGTCGAGGTGCGTTACACCCTTTTGCGTGCGGCTACGGGTAAGTACAGTTATTCGGCGGCGTTGGAGTTGTATGTGGGTAAGGAGGTCAAGCCGACCATCGACAAGGTCACCGACTCGCAGCTGCGGGATATCGCCAACGGCGGCACGACCGTCGATACCACGGTGATCCTGACCGGCAAAGCAATGCCGAATCTGAAAGTGGCCATTACCGATAATGGTGCTTTGCCGCAGACGGTCGATGTCGGGTCCGAAGGGACTTGGACCTCGACCCGCACCGGGCTGACCCGGACCGCGCACAGCTTTGTTGCCAAAGCAAGCTATGGCTCCGGAATGGAATCTCCTGCATGGGACGTGAATGTGGTGGCAGAGGTGCAGCCGAGCATCGACAAGGTCACGGACTCTCGGTTGCAGGATATTGCCAACGGCGGCACGACCCTCGACACCTCGGTGATCCTGACCGGCAAGGCGACGCCGAACCTGAAGGTGGTCATTACCGATAACGGCGCTTTGCCGCAGACGGTCGATGTCCCGGCGAGCGGGATCTGGACCGCGACCCGCACCGGGTTGAGCCGGGCCGCGCACAGCTTCGTCGCGAAGTCGGAATCGCTGACGTCGGCGGCCTGGGGCGTGAATGTGGTGGCAGAGGTGCAGCCGAGCATCGACAAGGTCACGGACTCCAAGTTGCGGGATATCGCCAACGGCGGCACGACCGTCGACACCACGGTGATCCTGACCGGCAAGGCGACGCCGAACCTGAAGGTGGTCATTACCGATAACGGCGCTTTGCCGCAGACGGTCGATGTCCCGGCGAGCGGGATCTGGACCGCGACCCGCACCGGGTTGAGCCGGGCCGCACACAGCTTCGTCGCGAAGTCGGAATCGCTGGCGTCGGCGGCCTGGGGCGTGAATGTGGTGGCGGAGGTGGCACCCACCATCACCTCGGTCAGAGACTCCAAAGGCGAGGTCGGAGCTGGCGGCACGACCTTTGACACCAGTGTCACGCTGAGCGGCAAGGCGAGCCCGAACCAGAAGATCGAGATTTTCGACGGCACGGTTTTCAAGGGGCCGGCCAACGTCAATGCCAGCGGCGACTGGACGGTGCCGCTGACGGGGCTGAGCGTCAGCACCCACAGCATCACGGCCAAGGCGTTGTACGGCAGTGATCCGGTGTCGGCGGCGCGAGTGTTTACCGTAGAGGTTGACACCTGGCGGGACTCCATTACTGACTTCAACGATGGGACCGCAGGTAACTGGCAAATAGGCCCTGCAGGCTTTCAAGGGCGTATTACGGGGGGAGTATTTCATAATGATACGACAGCTTATTCGGGGCATGCCGGAGTGTTGTTCAGTCAAACATTTGGGTTCATGACAGGACGAACCTATTCATTCAGCTATAGCGTTCGAAACTTTAGTCCGCTCGCAAACAATGTGCCGCCGATTTTTTCAGTCAGCACCGCCTTGGGCCAGCAGATTCTTCCTGTCTATAGCGTCCCCAGGACAGGCCAATGGTATCAACAGATTGCCAACTTCACCGTTGCCCAGACAGGAAGTCAGCTAGTGCGCATAGTGAGTCATCAGGACAGGGGAGGTGGCTCTGGCAGTGACGGTGGGAATGACTATCAAATAGATAACATCATTGTAAGAAGACTTTCCTGAAGCTTAAAAAGTAAATGAGCAGAAAAGGTGAAGGTATATTTTTCCGACATGAAAAATAAACCTTCACCCCTTGACTCCAGAAACAAGGAAATGTCCAGTGGATTTTCAGGGTTGCCGGTCGAAAGTGGCGCGACTGTCAACCTGAGGCTGATCCAGATGACCAGCGGACTTGCTCGCCATAGCGCCAGTCCAGGCTACACGGAACCCTCCAATAACTTCTATTCCCCGCCAGCACAAAAGTTGGAAGGCTTCTTGCAGTACCCGCCCTGCGCCTGCTTTCGGCGTCAAAAGTTTGCTTCAAGGGACGGGGAATACCGGTGGATCGCTCTCAGTTAATCAACAACGCTCGCGGCAACCTGGCGGACCTCAGTCGAGGCAATCTGGGTGTGCCGCTGTTGCTGTTGGTCATGCTGGCGATGATGATGTTGCCGATCCCGCCGTTTCTGCTCGACGTGTTTTTCACCTTCAACATTGCCTTGTCGATCGTCGTGCTGCTGGTCTGCGTCTACGCCTTGCGGCCGCTGGATTTTGCGGTGTTTCCGACGATTCTGCTGGTCGCCACCTTGATGCGCCTGGCCCTGAACGTGGCCTCGACCCGGGTGGTGATGCTCCACGGCCAGGACGGGCATGCCGCCGCCGGCAAGGTGATCCAGGCCTTCGGTGAGGTGGTGATCGGCGGTAACTACGTGGTTGGTATCGTGGTCTTCGCGATTCTGATGATTATCAACTTCGTGGTAGTGACCAAGGGTGCCGGACGGATTTCCGAAGTGAGCGCGCGTTTCACCCTCGATGCGATGCCCGGCAAACAGATGGCCATCGACGCCGATTTGAACGCTGGCCTGATCGATCAGGGCCAAGCCAAGGCGCGCCGTATGGAAGTGGCCCAGGAAGCCGAGTTCTACGGTTCCATGGACGGTGCCAGCAAATTCGTTCGCGGCGATGCCATCGCGGGTCTGTTGATTCTGTTTATCAACCTGATTGGCGGCATGGCGGTTGGTATCTTCCAGCACGGCATGACTTTCGCCGATGCGGGCAAGGTCTACGCGCTGTTGACCATCGGTGACGGTTTGGTGGCGCAATTGCCATCACTGTTGCTGTCGACCGCCGCGGCGATCATGGTGACCCGTGCTTCCGGTTCCGAAGACATGGGCAAACAGATCAATCGGCAGATGTTTGCCACGCCCAAGGCCCTGGCCGTGGCCGCCGGCATGATGGCAGTGATGGGCCTGGTGCCGGGCATGCCGCACTTTTCCTTTCTCAGCATGGCAGCGCTGGCTGCCGGCGGCGCTTATCTGTTCTGGAAGAAGCAAAACATCGTCAAGGTTCAGGCTCTGCAAGAGGTCAAGCGTCAGCAGGAACTGCTGCCTTCACCGTCGCGCGCTCAGGAAACCAAGGAGCTGGGCTGGGATGACGTGACGCCGATCGACATGATCGGCCTGGAAGTCGGTTATCGGCTGATCCCGCTGGTGGACCGTAACCAGGGTGGGCAGTTGCTGGCGCGGATCAAGGGGGTGCGCAAGAAGCTTTCCCAGGATCTGGGCTTCCTGATGCCCACTGTGCATATTCGTGACAACCTCGATCTGGCGCCGAGCGCCTACCGCCTCACCTTGATGGGCGTGACCCTGGCCGAAGCCGAGATTTACCCGGATCGTGAACTGGCGATCAACCCGGGGCAGGTTTATGGCTCGCTCAATGGCATTACCGCCAAAGATCCGGCCTTTGGTCTGGAGGCGGTATGGATCGAAATCAGTCAGCGCTCCCAGGCGCAATCGCTGGGGTACACGGTGGTGGACGCCAGTACCGTGGTCGCCACGCACCTTAACCAGATTCTGTACAAGCACTCCAGTGAGCTGATCGGCCACGAAGAAGTCCAGCAACTCATGCAGTTGCTGGCCAAAGGCTCGCCAAAACTGGCTGAAGAGTTGGTGCCGGGCATTCTGTCGTTGTCGCAGCTGCTCAAAGTGCTGCAGGCGTTGTTGGCCGAGCAGGTGCCGGTTCGCGACATTCGCAGCATTGCCGAAGCCGTCGCCAACAATGCCGCCAAGAGTCAAGATACTGCCGCGCTGGTCGCCGCGGTGCGTGTCGGATTATCCCGTGCCATCGTCCAAAGCATTGTGGGGCTTGAGTCGGAGCTGCCTGTGATCACCCTGGAGCCAAGGTTGGAACAGATATTGCTCAATAGTCTGCAGAAGGCAGGACAAGGTCAGGAAGAGGGCGTTCTGCTGGAGCCAAGCATGGCTGAGAAGTTGCAACGCTCGTTGATCGAAGCGGCGCAGCGTCAGGAAATGCAAGGTCAGCCGGTGATTCTGCTGGTAGCCGGTCCGGTCCGCGCGATGCTCTCGCGGTTCGGACGGCTGGCAGTCCCGGGTTTGCATGTGTTGGCGTATCAGGAAATTCCTGACAACAAGCAAGTGACCATCGTTGCGACAGTAGGGCCCAACGGCTGAGGTAGTGGTTTATGCAAGTTAAGCGTTTTTTCGCCGCCGATATGCGCCAGGCCATGAAGCTGGTTCGCGATGAGCTGGGCGCTGATGCTGCCATTATCGGTAATCGCCGGATCGCCGGCGGTGTCGAGCTGACGGCTGCGCTTGATTACAAACTGTCCGCGCTGGCACCCCGCGTACCGAATATCGAGCTCGAAGACGAATTACGCAAAACCCAGTCGCGGATTGTCACGGCCCAGGCTGAGCTGAGCCTGCGCGGTGACGGCGATTCAACCACCAATCGCCAGTTGTTCGCCGGTTTGCCGCTGACCGCCGCCGAACCCTTGATCGAGCCGACGTTTGCCGAACCCCGCCGTCCAGCACCGGCACCTGCCGCTCCGGCTGTGGATCAGCGGGTGTTCGACTCGATGCGTTTCGAGCTCAACGGTCTGCGTGAACTGCTGGAAGTGCAGTTGGGTTCGCTCGCCTGGAATCAGTTGCAAGGCAGCAAACCACAGCAGGCCAACCTCTGGCGTCGCCTGCAACGCATCGGTCTGTCCGGTCCACTGTCGCGCGATCTGCTGGCGCTGACCGCTGAAATTGAAGAGCCTCGCCAGGCCTGGCGCATGCTGTTGGCGCACCTGGCGCGGATGATCGCCACACCCGAGATCGAGCCGCTGGAAGAGGGTGGGGTGATCGCCATGGTCGGCCCGGCCGGCATGGGCAAGACCACTACGCTGGCCAAACTGGCGGCGCGTTATGTGCTCAAGTACGGCGCGCAGAACATCGCGCTGGTGAGCATGGACAGCTACCGGATTGGCGCTCAGGAACAACTCAAGACCCTGGGGCGCATCCTCAATGTCTCCGTGACCCACCTCGACCCGGGCCAGTCCCTGGGGCAGGCGCTCGATCCGCTGCTGCGCAAGCGTGTGGTGTTGATCGATACCGCCGGCCTTCAGGCCAGCGACCCGGCGTTGCGCATGCAGCTGGAAAGCCTGGCCGGTCGCGGGATCAAATCAAAAAATTATCTGGTGTTGGCAACAACCAGCCAAAAACAGGTTCTAACCGCTGCTTATCACAGTTACAAACGTTGTGGGCTGGCCGGCTGCATCCTGACTAAACTGGATGAAACGGCGAGTCTGGGCGAAGTGTTGAGTCTGGCGATCAGTCACGAATTACCCGTTGCCTATCTGACCGATGGGCCGCGGATTCCGGATGATCTGCATTTGCCGCGGCGCCATCAATTGGTCAGTCGCGCCGTGAGTGTGCAGATGCAGGAAGAACCCAGCGAAGAAGCCATGGCTGATATGTTCGCTGATCTCTACCACAGTCCGGCCAAGCGGGTCGGCTGAGGTAATAATGAATAGATTGCAGTGTATCTACATCGATGGTCTGCCATGCATTGTTCCAATGGTGAACGCGCAGCCAGTTATGTGGCCTCCGTCTAAGTAAGACAAGGTAAAAAACGAACATGGGTAGCATGCATCCCGTACAGGTGATCGCGGTGACCGGCGGCAAAGGTGGCGTCGGGAAGACTAACGTGTCAGTGAACTTGTCCCTGGCTCTAGCTGAGCTCGGCCGGCGCGTCATGCTGCTGGATGCCGATCTGGGGCTGGCGAACGTCGACGTTCTGTTGGGACTGACACCCAAACGCACTTTGGCCGATGTGGTCGAGGGGCGCTGTGAGCTGCGCGATGTGCTGCTGCAGGGACCCGGCGGAATTCGCATTGTCCCCGCGGCGTCCGGCACGCAGAGCATGGTGCATTTGAGTCCGGCGCAACATGCCGGGCTGATCCAGGCTTTCAGCGATATCGGCGACAACCTCGACGTGCTGGTGATCGACACCGCCGCCGGGATTGGCGAGTCGGTCGTCAGTTTCGTGCGCGCCGCCCAGGAAGTCCTGCTGGTGGTCTGCGACGAGCCGACCTCGATCACCGATGCCTACGCGCTGATCAAATTGCTCAATCGCGATTACGGCATGAACCGCTTCCGGGTGCTCGCCAACATGGCGCAGAGCCCGCAGGAAGGCCGCAATCTGTTCGCCAAGTTGACCAAGGTCACGGATCGCTTCCTGGACGTGGCCTTACAATACGTCGGTGCGGTTCCCTACGACGAGTGCGTGCGCAAGGCTGTGCAGAAACAGCGTGCGGTCTATGAAGCGTTCCCGCGCTCGAAGTGCTCGCTGGCGTTCAAGGCTATTGCCCAGAAGGTCGATACCTGGCCGCTACCTGCCAATCCTCGTGGGCATCTGGAATTTTTCGTCGAACGGCTGGTGCATCAGACAGCGGGTCCTGTTCTATGACAGCCAGCGGTTACAACCTTTACAAGACGTCGGCGCGTGACAGCCAGTACGAACTGATCGAGCGCTATGCGCCACTGGTCAAGCGTATTGCCTACCACTTGCTGGCGCGCCTGCCGGCCAGTGTTCAGGTCGAGGATCTGATCCAGGCCGGGATGATCGGCTTGCTGGAAGTGTCGACCAAATACGACGCCAGCAAGGGCGCGAGTTTCGAGACTTACGCGGGTATCCGCATTCGTGGCGCGATGCTCGATGAAGTGCGTAAAGGCGACTGGGCTCCACGTTCGGTCCACCGCAATACCCGGATGGTCAGTGACGCAATCCGCTCAATTGAAGCTAAAACCGGCCGTGACGCTAAAGATCATGAAGTTGCGGCCGAACTCCAATTGAGTCTCGATGATTATTACGGGATTTTGAACGACACCCTGGGTAGCCGCTTATTCAGTTTCGACGATCTGTTGCAGGACGGCGAGCATGAAGGGCTGCACGAGGATGGCGCGAGTGCTCATCTCGAGCCGTCGCGTGATCTGGAAGATGAACGTTTCCAGGCTGCGTTGGCGGACGCGATTGCCAATTTGCCGGAGCGTGAGCGACTGGTGTTGGCGCTGTACTACGACGAAGAGCTGAACCTCAAGGAAATCGGTGAGGTCCTGGGGGTCAGCGAATCGCGGGTCAGCCAGTTACACAGCCAGTGCGCGGCCCGTTTACGGGGGCGTTTGGGGGAGTGGCGAGCGCGCTGACAGGCAGTGTGGGGACACTGCGAACGAGGTTGGTACGGCATTTTGCTGCACCGGTCACGGCCCGTTGTAATCCATACAACCGTTGAGTGTTACGCCTAATTGATTGAATGGCGCGTTCAGGTGCTGCGCGCGTTTTAAGACTGCTTGGAGGTCGAATTGGACAAGAATATGAAAATCCTCATCGTTGATGACTTCTCAACGATGCGGCGGATCATAAAAAACCTGTTGCGTGACCTTGGGTTCACCAACACGGTCGAGGCGGATGACGGTACTACCGCGATTCCGGTCCTCAACAGCGGGAGCATCGACTTTCTGGTAACGGACTGGAACATGCCCGGCATGACCGGTATCGATCTACTGCGCCACGTGCGTGCCGATGAAAAGCTCAAGCACCTGCCGGTGCTGATGGTCACGGCCGAAGCCAAGCGCGAGCAAATCATCGAAGCCGCTCAGGCCGGTGTGAACGGCTATGTGGTCAAACCATTCACGGCTCAGGCGTTGAAAGACAAGATTGAAAAGATCTTCGAACGCATCGGTTGATGAGTCCGCCACGGGGGAGCTATGGAGCATAACGAAACTTCACAGGGCGATTTTGAATCGACCCTGAAAAAACATGCCCGCGAACTGGTCGACAGCCTTGAAAAAGGCCGGTTCGGCGATGCTGTGCAACTGATCCATGAGCTCAACCAGACTCGTGATCGCGGCCTGTACCTGGAAGTCGGCAAGCTCACCCGCGAACTGCATAGTGCAATCGTCAATTTTCAGATTGACCCGAATATGCCGCAAGCCGAGGAAGTTTCACAGATCACGGATGCCACTGAGCGCCTGTCCTATGTGGTCAGGCTGACCGAGGCTGCGGCCAACCGCACCATGGACCTGGTCGAGAACAGTACCCCGCTGGTCAACGGTCTGAGCAACGAGGCTCAGGCCTTGAGCGAGGACTGGGGGCGGTTCATGCGCCGCGAAGTCGGTGCGCAAGAGTTCCGCGAGCTGGCCCGGCGGGTAGAGGGTTTTCTGACCCGTAGCGAGCAACAGACTCGCGTCGTGTCGAGCAATCTCAACGACATCCTGCTGGCTCAGGATTACCAGGACCTCACGGGTCAGGTGATCAAGCGCGTGACGCAACTGGTCACGGAAGTCGAAAGCAATCTGCTCAAACTCGTGCTGATGGCCAGTCAGGTCGACCGGTTTGCGGGCATTGAACATGACCACGAATCGATCCTCGCAGAAAAAGATCCGCAAAAACATCTCTCTCAGGGTGAAGGTCCGCAGATTCATGCCGATAAAAGAGCAGACGTTGTGTCCGGTCAGGACGATGTGGACGATTTGCTATCCAGCCTTGGATTTTAGGTTTTTAGACCTGTTAGGAGCACACCCTTAATGAGCTTCGGCGCCGATGAAGAGATCCTTCAGGATTTCCTGGTTGAGGCCGGCGAGATTCTTGAGCAACTGTCCGAGCAACTGGTCGAGCTTGAAAGCCGGCCAGATGATGCAGACTTGCTCAACGCAATTTTTCGCGGTTTTCACACTGTAAAAGGGGGCGCCGGCTTCCTCCAGCTCAACGAGCTGGTGGAGTGCTGTCACATCGCCGAGAACGTCTTCGACATCCTGCGCAAGGGTGAGCGTCGCGTCGACTCGGAATTGATGGACGTGGTTCTGGAAGCGCTGGATGCGGTGAACGGCATGTTCACCGAAGTGCGCGAACGCAGCCCGATCACGGCTGCCACGCCTGAATTGCTGGCGGCTCTGGCCCGTCTGGCCGAGCCGCAAACCGAGGCTGCATCCGCTCCGGTTGCCGACATGGTCGAAGAACCGGCTGGCGAAAGCGAATCGGGCGACATCACCGATAACGAGTTCGAACAACTGCTGGACTCGCTGAACGCCGTCAAGGCACAGGCCGAGGCTCCGACGGCTGCTCTTCTACCTGCCAGCAATGCTGCGGCCAGTGATGAAATCACCGATGCCGAGTTCGAGTCGTTGCTCGATCAGCTGCACGGCAAAGGCCAGTTCGCCGTCGATGCGGTGGTCGCAGCACCCGCTGCACCAGCTGCTCCGAAAGCGGCAGGCGACAGCTCCGATATCACTGACGACGAATTCGAAGCGCTGCTCGATCAGTTGCACGGCAAGGGCAACTTTGCCGTTGATGCGCTGGAATCGGCCATTGCTTCGGCACCGGTCCCGGCTGCGCCAACCGCTGCAGCTGTCGGCAGCGATCTGATCTCCGATCACGAGTTCGAATCGCTGCTCGACGAATTGCACGGCAAGGGCAAGTTCACTGAAGTTGGCACCGCTACCGGCGCCAGCGCTTCGGTTGCGGCGCCGGTTGCCAAGGCTGTTGCACCGAAACCCGTCGCCAAAGCGCCCGAGCCTAGAGCCGAAGCACCGAAGCCTGCTGCAGCCGCTGCGACGGCTGCGGCCCGTGCCCCGGCCGCGCCACCTGCGGAAAAACCGGCCAGTGAAGCCGAGACCACCGTGCGGGTCGATACCGCGCGGCTGGACGAGATCATGAACATGGTCGGCGAATTGGTGCTGGTGCGTAACCGCTTGGTCCGTCTAGGCCTCAATAGCGGCGACGAAGCCATGTCCAAAGCCGTGTCGAACCTCGACGTGGTGACCGCCGACTTGCAGACCGCGGTGATGAAAACCCGGATGCAGCCGATCAAGAAAGTCTTCGGCCGCTTCCCGCGACTGGTTCGCGACCTGGCTCGTCAGTTGAAGAAAGAGATTGCCCTGGAGTTGGTCGGCGAAGAAACCGATCTCGACAAGAACCTCGTCGAGGCCCTGGCCGACCCGCTGGTCCACTTGGTACGCAACTCGGTCGACCACGGTATCGAAGAGCCGGCTGAGCGCGAAGCGATGGGCAAACCCCGCAGCGGCAAAGTAATTCTGTCCGCTGAACAGGAAGGCGACCACATCCTGCTGTCCATCTCCGATGACGGCAAGGGCATGGACGCCGATGTTCTGCGCGGTATCGCCGTGAAGAAAGGCCTGATGGACAAGGATGCGGCGGACCGTCTCAGCGAGACCGATTGCTTCAACCTGATCTTCGCTCCGGGGTTCTCGACCAAGACCGAGATTTCCGACGTCTCCGGGCGCGGCGTGGGCATGGACGTGGTGAAAACCAAGATCGCCCAGCTCAACGGCACCATCAATATCTACTCGACCAAGGGCAAGGGCTCGAAGATCGTCATCAAGGTCCCGCTGACCCTGGCGATCATGCCGACGCTGATGGTCATGCTCGGCAACCAGGCCTTTGCTTTCCCGCTGGTCAACGTCAACGAGATTTTCCATCTCGACCTGTCGCGCACCAACGTGGTCGATGGCCAGGAAGTGGTCATCGTGCGCGACAAGGCGCTGCCGCTGTTCTACCTCAAGCGCTGGCTGGTCGCCTCCGCCGCTCACGAAGAGCAGCGAGAAGGCCACGTGGTGATCCTTTCGGTGGGCACCCAGCGGATCGGCTTTGTCGTCGATCAACTGGTCGGTCAGGAAGAAGTGGTCATCAAGCCATTGGGCAAGATGCTCCAGGGAACCCCGGGCATGTCCGGCGCCACCATTACCGGTGACGGCCGCATCGCCTTGATTCTCGATGTCCCGAGCATGCTCAAGCGTTACGCCGCGCGGCGAATTTGATTCTGGCAGAGCGGGGCGGTTTTGCCCCGCTCTGCCTAACGGAGTGTTTATGGTAGTCAAGGTCCTGGTGGTGGATGATTCGGGTTTTTTCCGCCGCCGCGTCTCGGAAATTCTTTCAGCGGATCCGAATATCCAGGTCGTCGGTACGGCGACCAACGGCAAAGAGGCGATCGATCAGGCGCAGGCATTAAAGCCGGACGTGATCACCATGGACTACGAGATGCCGATGATGGATGGCATCACGGCAGTGCGGCACATCATGCAGCGCTGCCCGACTCCGGTATTGATGTTCTCCTCGCTGACCCATGAAGGCGCTCGCGTTACCCTCGACGCGCTGGATGCCGGCGCGGTGGATTTCCTGCCGAAGAATTTCGAAGACATCTCGCGCAATCCCGAGAAGGTCAAGCAACTGCTGTGCGAGAAGATCCACACCATTTCGCGCAGCAACCGTCGTTTCAGTGCTTACAGCGCTCCGGCGCCACAGCCTGTCGCTGCGCCCGCACCGTCACCTGCTGTCAGCAGTTTTGGCAGCAGTGCGCCTGCGCGTCCCGCGCCGGTGCCGATTCCTGCCCGTGCGCCGGCGGCCGGCCCGAGCTCGCCGGCACCGAAACGCAAAGCCTACAAACTGGTCGCGATCGGCACCTCTACGGGCGGCCCGGTCGCGTTGCAGCGTGTGTTGACCCAATTGCCGGCCAACTTCCCGGCGCCGATCGTGCTGATCCAGCACATGCCGGCGGCCTTCACCAAGGCGTTCGCCGAGCGTCTGGACAAGCTGTGCCGCATCAGTGTCAAGGAAGCCGAGGATGGCGACATCCTGCGTCCAGGCCTGGCGCTGCTGGCGCCGGGTGGCAAGCAAATGATGATCGATGGCCGTGGCGCGGTGAAAATCCTTCCGGGCGACGAGCGTCTGAATTACAAACCGAGCGTGGACATCACCTTCGGTTCGGCAGCCAAATCCTACGGTGACAAAGTTCTGGCGGTGGTGCTCACCGGCATGGGCGCCGACGGTCGTGAAGGCGCACGTCTGCTCAAGCAGGGCGGCAGTGCGATCTGGGCCCAGGATGAGGCCAGCTGCGTGATCTACGGCATGCCGATGGCCATAGTCAAAGCGGACCTGGCGGATGCCGTGTACGGCCTGGACGAGATTGGCAAGCATCTGGTCGAGGCGTGCCTCTGATGGATGTTTTAAGCCTTATCGGGATCATCCTGGCGTTTGTCGCCATCATTGGTGGCAACTACCTGGAAGGTGGTCATCTCAGTGCGCTGGCCAACGGCCCGGCGGCGCTGATCGTATTGGGCGGTACTGTCGGCGCCGCGTTGTTGCAGTCGCCGATGAGTGCCTTCAAACGCGCCATGCAGATCCTTGTCTGGATTCTGTTTCCGCCCCATCTCGATCTGGCCGGTGGCATCGATCGCGTGGTGAACTGGAGCCTGACCGCCCGCAAGGAAGGTTTGCTGGGTCTTGAAGGCGTGGCCGATGCCGAGCCCGACGACTACTCGCGCAAAGGCCTGCAGTTGTTGGTCGACGGTGCTGAACCGGAAGCGATCCGCAGCATCCTCGAGGTGGATTTCTACACCCAGGAGAGCCGTGACATCGACGCTGCCAAAGTCTTTGAAAGCATGGGCGGTTATGCGCCGACCATCGGCATCATCGGTGCGGTCATGGGCTTGATCCATGTCATGGGCAATCTGGGCGACCCTTCGCAACTGGGCAGCGGGATCGCCGTGGCTTTTGTCGCGACTATCTACGGTGTCGCCAGTGCCAACCTGGTGCTGCTGCCGATTGCCAGCAAACTCAAGTCGATCGCGGTGCGTCAGTCGCGTTATCGCGAGATGTTGCTCGAAGGCATTCTGTCGATTGCCGAAGGTGAGAACCCTCGTTCCATTGAGTTGAAGCTTCAGGGCTTCATGGACTGATGGGGGTAATGGACCATGGCACGTCGTCGCCAACCTGAAGAACACGTCAACCACGAACGGTGGCTGGTGTCGTACGCCGACTTCATCACGCTGCTGTTCGCCTTCTTTGTCGTTATGTATTCGATCTCTTCGATCAACGAAGGCAAATACAAAGAGATTTCCCAGGCACTGATCGGCGTGTTCAACGACCCGCAGCGCACTCTCAAGCCGATACCCATCGGTGACGAGCGCCCCAAGACAGTCACGCCGGCCAAACCCTTGGTCAAGGACAGCGAGCAGACTGACGCTGGCATTGCTCAGGCGAGTAACGATCCGCTGAAATCCATCGCCGATGACATCAGCGCGGCGTTCGGTGACCTGATCAGCTCCAGGCAGATGACCATCCGCGGCAATGAGTTGTGGGTCGAAATCGAGTTGAACTCCAGCCTGCTGTTCGGTAGCGGTGACGCCATGCCCAGTGATATCGCGTTCAACATCATCGATAAGGTGGCGAAGATTCTGAAACCCTTCGACAACCCGATTCACGTCGAAGGTTTCACCGACGATCAGCCGATCCGCACTTCGCAATACCCGACCAACTGGGAACTGTCGTCGGCCCGCTCGGCCAGTATTGTGCGCATGCTCGCCATGGAAGGGGTGAATCCGGGGCGCCTGGCTTCGGTCGGCTATGGCGAATTCCAGCCGGTGGCCAATAACGCGACCGTCGAAGGCCGGGCGCGCAACCGCCGCGTGGTGCTGGTGGTGTCACGCAACCTCGATGTACGCCGCAGCCTGACCGGTACCGGAACCGCCAATGCCAAACCCGATGCCGCATTGAAGCGTGCTGGCACACAAACTGCACCCACGCCTGTAAAGTCGCCGGGACGAGAGAGCGCCGTCAATTCTCCGTCGCCAGCCCTGTAACTTAGCGCCATTTCCCGGTTGCGCCTGTTAGACCGGGAGGAAGGATCTGAATGAGAGTCTGGGCAGTCGCCAATCAAAAGGGTGGTGTTGGAAAAACCACTACTTCCATCGCTTTAGCCGGTTTGCTGGCTGAGGCGGGCAAGCGCGTGGTCGTGGTCGATCTCGACCCCCACGGCTCGATGACCAGCTACTTCGGCTACGATCCCGACAGCCTGGAACATAGCAGCTACGACCTGTTCCTGCACAAGGGCAGCGTGCCGGCGGGGTTGCCCGCTCAACTGCTGCTGTCGACCAGTGACGAACGCATTTCCCTGCTGCCTTCCAGCACCGCGCTGGCCACCCTTGAGCGTCAGTCGCCAGGGCAGAGCGGCCTGGGTCTGGTGATCGCCAAGAGCCTCGCGCAGTTGTGGCAGGATTTTGATTACGCGGTGATCGACAGCCCGCCGTTGCTCGGTGTGCTGATGGTCAATGCCTTGGCGGCCAGCCAGCAGTTGGTGATCCCGGTTCAGACCGAACACCTGGCAGTCAAAGGCCTCGAGCGCATGGTCAACACCCTGGCGATGATCAACCGTTCGCGCAAGCAAGCGTTGCCATTCAGCATCGTGCCAACCCTGTTCGACCGCCGAACCCAGGCTTCCATGGGCACGTTGCGGGTGCTGCGCGACAGGTACCCCGAAGACATCTGGCAAGGCTACATTCCGGTCGATACCCGCTTGCGCGATGCCAGCCGGGCAGGGTTGACGCCCTCCCGATTCGACGGCAAAAGCCGCGGGGTTCTGGCCTATCGGGCGTTGCTCAAACACCTGCTTGCCCAGCAACTCGTTCCGCAGGTGGCTTGAGATGACGCTTATTTCCAATGCGGGAGTGGTGTTCCAATGAACCGTCCTGTGAAGATTACGACCCGGCCGCAACTGGCGCTGCAGTCTTATCTCGACGCGTTGTTGCAGGACGCGACCGAAGCGCTTGAGCTGACGCCCCAAGCGTTGCCTGAGGTCGTCGACCTGCTGGACACGCTGGATGAATTCGAAGCCGCCGTGCTTGAAGAGCGGACTCGCGATGCGCAGCCGCAAAGCGTGGTCGCCCCGGTTGTAGCTGCCGCCGTGCAGGCGCCGACGCCAACCGCTGCGCCGGTGCTGGAAGTGCCTGCACCGATTCTCGCCCCGGTTGAACGGGCCGCGCCGACGCTGCAAGCGTTGGTCCCGCCGGTGGTCGAAGTTCATCTGCCGCCGAGCAACACACCGCCGCCAGTGGAAAACGATGGCCGTCCGTCATGGGCTGCCGAGCCGTTCGAGTGCCTGCTGTTCGATGTGGCCGGTCTGACGCTGGCAGTGCCGTTGGTGTGTCTGGGCTCGATCTATTCGCTGGCCGGTCACGAGCTGACACCACTGTTCGGTCAGCCGGAGTGGTTCCTCGGGATTCTGCCGAGCCAGGCCGGCAACCTCAAAGTGCTGGATACCGCGCGCTGGGTCATGCCCGATCGCTACCGCGATGATTTCCGCCAGGGCCTGCAATACGTGATCTCGGTTCAGGGTTATGAATGGGGGCTGGCGGTGCATCAGGTCAGCCGTTCCTTGCGCCTGGACCCGAACGAAATCAAATGGCGCACCCATCGTGGTCAACGTCCGTGGCTGGCCGGCACGGTGATTGAGCACATGTGTGCGCTGCTGGATGTGTCCGAGCTGGCGGAGCTGATTGCCAGCGGCGGGGCAAAGCAGATGCTCGGCAGCAAGCCGGCCAACAGACCTGCATAAACCAATAACAGGCCGCGCTTTGAGTACGGCCAGACAGAACACACACCGTTTTCAACGGTTTTTCGAGGGGTCAGGGTATGAATGATAAGGCGTCGTCTGCAAAGGGTTCCGAAGATCCGATCCTGCAATGGGTAACCTTCAAGCTGGACAATGAAACCTACGGCATCAACGTGATGCGCGTTCAGGAAGTCCTGCGTTACACCGAAATCGCCCCTGTGCCGGGTGCACCCAGCTACGTGCTGGGGATCATCAACCTGCGTGGCAACGTGGTCACCGTGATCGACACTCGTCAGCGCTTCGGCCTGATGAACGCCGAGATCAGCGACAACACCCGTATCGTGATCATCGAAGCCGACAAGCAAGTGGTCGGGATCATGGTCGACAGCGTGGCCGAAGTGGTTTACCTGCGTCAGTCGGAAATCGAAACCGCGCCTAACGTCGGTAACGAAGAATCGGCCAAGTTCATCCAGGGCGTGTGCAACAAGAACAACGAGTTGCTGATTCTGGTCGAGCTGGACAAGATGATGAGCGAAGAAGAATGGTCGGACCTGGAGCAAATCTGATTGATTCTTGAGGTTGCGGTGATTGTCCTGTTCATCTTCTGGGCAGGCACGCTGGCGATGTTCCTGACGTACGTACGCCGCCAGCGTCTGATCGCGGTGCAACAGGCCCAGGGCGATGCGCTGCGTGACCAGCGCATCAAGGACCTGGCCAAGCGCGTCGACGACTACCTGAACGGGAATGTCCGGATGGGTGAGGCTCTGCACGAACTGCGCGCGGTGGTAGGGCCGTTGCCGGACAAACTGGCCCAACTGGAGCAGCGCGATCCGACCAGCCTGTCATTCGCCCAGGCCGCACGCCTGGTCGGAATGGGCGCCAGCGTCGACGAGTTGACCCAGTCCTGCGGATTGACCCAGGCAGAAGCCGAGTTGATGAGAAAGTTGCATAAAAGCTGAAGCGACGCGGCGTGGCGAGGGAGCTTGCTCCCGCTGGGCTGCGAAGCAGCCCTAAAGCCTGCAACGGCGTTCTTTCAGGAAAATTGAATCAGCCGCTTTGCGACTGCTGCGCAGCCGAGCGGGAGCAAGCTCCCTCGCCACAGGGGACTTGTTGCGTTCTCTGGCTTAATAACCCTCCCGGCGGTCCGGTATAACTCCTGTGTGCTGGACACCTTGATTACCGCTCACGCTTCACTATTATCCAGATGCCATCACACGGGTGACGGCCTTTGTTAAGGGCATGTATGCTGGATATATTGCGTGGTACGCCGCTTTGGGTTTATGCCGTTTTTTTCGTCGTAACTTATTACGGCGTTCTTGCCTGTTTCGAAGTCATGAAACAAAAAGATCTTTGCAGTTGATACCGCTGATTTTCGTAACAGTATCGTTGTTTTCCTTGAATCTTTCTCAGGGCGTATTTACGCCGCTGGCGTCTTATGGCGCGAGTTTGACGATAGGGTGGTTCATAGCTTCCTGGTTTTACTCGTATCGTGATATTGGGCGAGAAGGTGACAGCCTTGTTATTGGTGGTTCGCCAAAAGTGTTGATGGTTTACTGGGTTTTTTTCGCGTGGCGGTACTATAGCGGTTATCACGCAGCAATTAGTCCAGATACAGTCAATGACATCTCGGTCATTGCCTGTTCCTCTCTTGCGTCGGGTCTTATAAATGGCTTGATTGTCGGTCGGTCCTTCATGTTGTTGCGTTTTTTCAAGGTCGACAAGATTCCAGCCCAGTAAATGAAGCTATGAATAACTGTGGGTCTTCGGTATCCCTGATGCACCGGGTTATCGTTCTTCGCGGGCAAGCCCGCTCCCACAAAGTGAGCGGTGATCTCTGTGGGCGCGGGCTTGCCCGCGAAGGCGGCCTAAAGCCAACATCCCTCTCGACTAGTAGTCGTCTCCCTGCGCCGTCACATCCCGCTCTACCATTGGTGCCTGCGGATCATGCCCTTCAGGAAACTTGCCCTTCAGATTCCACGCAAACGCAATGATCTCGGCAATGGTCCGGTACAACTCCTCCGGAATGCTGTCGCCCAGTTCCATCCTCGCCAGCAGTTTCACCAACTCGGCGTTTTCATAGATCGGCACTTCACAGCCGCGGGCAATTTTCAGAATGGCTTCGGCCAGTTCGTCGTCGCCCTTGGCGGTGAGGGTCGGTGCGTGCTGGCCATCGTATTTTAGGGCGATGGCCTGGCGTGGCGAGTTAGGGTTTTTCATGCGGTTTCGTCGACCCAGCGTTGTTCGAGGCGGGTGTGTGCGCCTTGCGGTGGAGTGCCGAGGTGGCAGTGCAGATCGCCGACGTTCAGGCCGGACGCCACCAGGCGTTCACGCAGCCCGCTCAAGTGGCTCTCGATCAGGCTGGCAGTGTACGGTCGCTCGGCCCATAGCTGGCTGGACAGCCGACCTTGAATCAGCTGCGCCTGAACCTGCAACGGCCCCAAGGGTTCCATATCGAACGCCAGTTCAACTCGCCACAACGGCTGCTTGGGTTCGCGGTCTTCGCGCTTTTCGCTTGGTTCTTTCCCGGGCGTTTGCTCACGCTGAAACTTGACCTGTAACGGCACGATGTCTTGCAGGTTGCGCATGGGGATTTCCAGCTGCCAGGTGCTTTGCAGATTGCCATCGGCGGTGGTGCCGGTCTGCTCCAGGCTGGACAGCTGATGGCTTTGCAGGCGCGAAACGGCCGCGGCGGCCAGACGCAGCAAGTGCTCCAGATCACCTTCGCCCTCAAGGCTTTGCAGCAAGCGTGAGGGCAGGGGAAAGCTGCTGGGCTGGGGTTTGGCGCTGACCTGGCCGAGGGTGCCGAGGGCGCTGCGCACAAAGCTTGGCAGCGCCTGGGCCAGGGTGTTGGCGGCGATGATTGCATTGAGATTGGTGTTGCCCGGCAGGCCTGGGGTGATTTGCGCAATCAACCGCAGCAGATTGCCTTTCAAATCCTCCGTCAGTGCCGGGTTCTGACCGGCGAGCAGTTTCGCTTCCAGGAACAGCCCACTGTTGGCCAGTGCCTGGGCCAGGCCCTTTGGCGTACTCAGTTGTTGAACGTCCGGCAACCCGGCCAGCAACTTGTCGACCGCGGCACGCAAGTCAGCCGAGGTTGCGTCGGACGGCGGCTGGTTTTGCAGGGCGTTGATCAGCCCGTCGAGCGAGCCCTGACGGCTTTGTTGGCTGATCAATTGTTGCGCCACGGCCAGTTGTTCCTGACGACCGCTCAGGGGCACGAAGCTCAATGACTGTGAACCCTGGACCATCGCGCTGAGCAGGCTGCCGATGCGCAGCGGCTGCGGGCTGTCGATGCTCAACGTGCTGCCGCTCAAGGCCGTGTTGAGCAAACTGACCAGCGAGCGATAGACCGCCGGTTGGCCAGTGGCTTGCGGCATCAGTTGAGTGGTCAGCACCTTGCCTTGCAACAAGGTGCCAACCGGCAATTGCGAAGTATCCAGACGGCTGAGGGTGGCGACGTTAGAGGCGATGGCCTGTTGCACCCTGATTGCCAGATTGCCGGCCGACGGTTGGCTCACCGCCAGATGGGTGCCTTGCGGCAGCGGCTGGTTGCTGGTGGCTTGAACGGTGGTCTGGCGGCCGCTGTCGAGGGTCACCTTGAGCAGCAACTGGAACGTCTGATCCGCCTGCTTGAGCGACAGCACTTCCGCCTTGGCGGTCTGCCCGGCGGCGATCAGGCCTTCCAGCGGTTGCACAAGCTTGAGCAACTCGCCACTCACCACGGCCGGGCGCGTGGCGCCGGCAGTTGGTTGCGGCAGCGGGAGGATGTTCATTTCGCCTGTCATCGGGTCGCAACCTGTGGAAATTGCCCTCTTGAGGGCAGGACACTGCATGTATAATGCCGTCCCGATATCAAGGGAGCGGCAAAAACATCACAAATGTTTGACGCAGCTCTCTGGAACAAGCCGCAAATACATTTATTCTGCATCACTTTAACGGCCGCTCCACCGCCGACTTGAACTGTAAAGGCCCGCGATCTCTTGACCAGCCCTCTTCTAGAAGCCGTAGCGCTCGCCTGTGAGCGAGACTGGCGGATGCTCTTCGAAAACCTCGATTTGCGTCTGGCGGGCGGCGACATGTTGCAGATCAGCGGCCCCAACGGCAGCGGCAAGACCAGCCTGCTGCGTCTGCTCGCCGGTCTCATGCAGCCGACCGCAGGCCAGGTCTTGCTCGCCGGTCAGCCATTGAAAACGCAGCGCGTCGAACAGGCACATAACCTGCTGTGGATCGGCCACGCCGCCGGGATCAAGGATTTGCTGACTGCGGAAGAAAACCTCAGCTGGCTCTGCGCCCTGCATCAACCGGCCAGCCCTGAAGCCATCTGGAAAGCGCTGGATTCGGTGGGGTTGCGCGGTTTCGAGGATGTGCCGTGCCACACCTTGTCGGCCGGTCAGAAACGCCGCGTGGCCCTGGCCCGGCTGTATCTGGACAGCCCGAAGCTGTGGATCCTCGACGAACCCTTCACTGCCCTCGACAAACAAGGTGTGGCGCAGCTCGAAGAGCATCTGGCCGTTCACTGCGAGACAGGTGGCATGGTGGTATTGACCACGCACCACACCTTGAACCGCATGCCTGCCAGTTATCGCGACATCGATTTGGGGCGCTGGGCCGTATGAGTGTTTTCGCACTACTGGTCGCCCGCGAGGCGCGGTTGTTGTTTCGCCGTCCTGCAGAACTGGCCAATCCGCTGGTTTTCTTCGCAATCGTCATTGCATTGTTTCCATTGGCGGTCGGTCCTGAGACTCAATTGTTGCAAACCTTGTCTCCGGGACTGGTCTGGGTAGCGGCCTTATTGTCCGTCCTGCTCTCGCTGGACGGGCTTTTCCGCAGTGATTTCGAGGACGGATCGCTGGAGCAGTGGGTCCTTTCGTCGCACCCCCTGGCTCTTCTGGTTTTGGCCAAGGTACTGGCACACTGGGCGTTTTCCGGCCTGGCACTGGTTTTGCTCGCGCCCCTGCTGGCGTTGATGCTCGGTTTGCCTGCCGCCTGTCTGCCGGTGTTGCTGCTTTCTTTATTGCTCGGTACACCGGTACTAAGCCTGCTCGGTGCGGTGGGCGCAGCGCTGACGGTAGGATTGAAACGCGGTGGCCTGTTGCTGGCGCTGCTGATTCTGCCGCTGTATATCCCGGTGTTGATTCTCGGCAGTGGCGCCTTGCAGGCGGCATTGCAGGGGATGCCGGCGACCGGTTATCTCTTGTGGCTTGGTAGCCTGACCGCCCTGGCGATAACCCTGACACCTTTTGCAATAGCTGCTGGCCTGAAGATCAGCGTCGGCGAATAATAATGAGGTCTGATCATTTTTTGATCACTTTTTTTGAGAAAAGACAGACCCTTGGCTGCTCGTGATGGCGAGCAGCAACCGTGATGGAAACAGCAATGAACTGGACCTGGTTTCATAAGCTCGGCTCACCCAAGTGGTTTTATGGCATCAGCGGTAAACTGCTGCCCTGGCTGAGTGTGGCCGCCGTGCTGCTGATCGGCGTCGGCGTAGTCTGGGGCCTGGCCTTCGCGCCGCCGGACTACCAGCAAGGCGACAGCTTTCGGATCATCTACATCCACGTCCCGGCCGCCATGCTGGCGCAGTCCTGCTATGTAATGCTGGCGGTGTGCGGTATCGTCGGGCTGGTGTGGAAGATGAAACTGGCCGACGTCGCCCTGCAATGCGCGGCCCCCATCGGTGCCTGGATGACCGCCGTGGCGCTGGTCACCGGGGCGATCTGGGGCAAACCGACCTGGGGCTCATGGTGGGTCTGGGATGCACGACTAACGTCGATGCTGATTCTGCTGTTTCTGTACTTCGGTCTCATTGCGCTGGGCAACGCCATCAGCAATCGTGACAGTGCGGCCAAGGCCTGCGCGGTGCTGGCGATTGTCGGCGTGATCAACATCCCGATCATCAAATACTCGGTGGAGTGGTGGAACACCCTGCACCAGGGCGCGACGTTCACCCTGACCGAAAAACCGGCGATGCCGGCCGAAATGTGGCTGCCGCTGCTGCTGACGGTTCTGGGTTTCTACTGTTTCTTCGGCGCCGTGCTGTTGCTGCGCATGCGCCTTGAAGTGCTCAAGCGTGAAGCTCGCAGCAGCTGGGTCAAGGCCCAGGTGCTGAACACCCTGGAGGTCGCACGATGAGTTTTGCATCTGTAGGCGACTTCCTCGCCATGGGTCATCACGGTTTATATGTCTGGTCAGCCTACGGCATCTGCTTTGCGGTGCTGGCCCTCAACGTTGCGGCGCCGATCCTGGCCCGCAAGCGTTATCTGCAACAAGAGGCGCGTCGTCTGCGCCGGGAGAACGGCAAGTGAATCCGCTGCGTAAAAAGCGTCTATTGATCATCCTCGCGATCCTGATAGGGATCGGCGCTGCTGTCGGCCTGGCCTTGAGCGCCTTGCAGCAGAATATCAATCTGTTCTACACCCCGACCCAGATCGCCAACGGCGAAGCCCCGCATGACACCCGCATTCGTGCCGGCGGTATGGTCGAGAAAGGCTCGCTGCAACGCTCCGGCGATTCCCTGGACGTGAAGTTCATCGTCACCGACTTCAACAAGTCCGTAACCATCACCTACCGCGGCATCCTCCCGGACCTGTTCCGCGAAGGGCAGGGCATTGTCGCCCTCGGCAAGCTCAACGCTGATGGCGTGGTAGTAGCTGATGAAGTGCTGGCCAAGCACGACGAGAAGTACATGCCGCCGGAAGTCACCAAGGCCCTGAAAGACAGCGGCCAGTCGGCGCCTACAGCAGCCAAAGAGGGTTAACCGATGACGTCCGCACTCTTTGGTTCAGGTTTGTTTATTCCCGAGCTGGGCCATCTGGCAATGATCCTGGCCCTGTGCTTTGCCATCGTTCAGGCGATCGTGCCGTTGCTCGGTGCCTGGCGCGGTGATCGGCTGTGGATGAGCCTGGCTCAGCCGGCTGCCTGGGGGCAGTTCACCTTTCTACTATTCGCCTTCGGCTGCCTGACCTACGCCTTCATGGCCGACGATTTTTCCGTCGCCTATGTCGCCAGTAACTCCAACAGCGCCTTGCCCTGGTACTACAAGTTCAGCGCGGTGTGGGGCGCTCACGAAGGCTCGTTGCTGCTCTGGGCGCTGATCCTCGGTGGCTGGACCTTTGCGGTGTCGGTGTTCTCCCGACAGTTGCCGCAAGTGATGCTCGCTCGCGTGCTGTCGATCATGGGCATGATCAGCATCGGTTTCCTGCTGTTCCTGATCCTTACCTCGAACCCGTTTGAACGCATCCTGCCGCAAGTGCCGGCAGACGGTCGCGACCTCAATCCGTTGCTGCAAGACATCGGCCTGATCGTCCATCCGCCGATGCTGTACATGGGTTACGTCGGTTTCTCCGTGGCGTTCGCCTTCGCCATCGCCGCGCTGCTGGGCGGTCGCCTGGATGCGGCGTGGGCGCGCTGGTCCCGTCCATGGACCATCGTCGCCTGGGCCTTCCTCGGTATCGGCATCACGTTGGGCTCCTGGTGGGCCTACTACGAACTCGGCTGGGGCGGCTGGTGGTTCTGGGACCCGGTGGAAAACGCGTCCTTCATGCCTTGGCTGGTGGGCACCGCGCTGATCCACTCGTTGGCGGTCACGGAAAAACGCGGGGTGTTCAAGAGCTGGACCGTGTTGCTGGCGATCGCCGCGTTCTCGTTGAGCCTGCTCGGGACCTTCCTCGTGCGTTCCGGCGTGCTGACGTCGGTGCACGCCTTTGCGTCCGATCCGGAGCGTGGGGTGTTCATCCTGATCTTCCTGTTGTTTGTGGTCGGTGGCTCGCTGACGCTGTTCGCCCTGCGCGCACCGGTCGTGAAGAGCCACGTGGGCTTCAACCTCTGGTCCCGGGAAACCCTGCTGCTGGGCAACAACCTGGTGCTGGTGGTGGCCGCTTCGATGATCCTGCTCGGCACCTTGTACCCGCTGATCCTCGATGCGATGACCGGCGCCAAGCTGTCGGTCGGCCCGCCGTACTTCAATGCGCTGTTCATTCCCTTGATGGGATTGCTGATGGTGGTGATGGCGGTCGGCATGCTGGTGCGCTGGAAAGACACCCCGGTCAAATGGCTGGGGAGCATGCTCACTCCGGTGCTGCTCGGCAGTGCTGCGCTGGCCGTCGTAGCTGGCATCGCTTATGGCGACTTCAACTGGGCGGTGCTGGCCACTTTCTTGCTCGCCGCCTGGGTATTGCTGGCCGGTGTGCGCGATATCTTCGACAAGACCCGTCACAAAGGCCTGATCAAAGGTCTGCCAACCCTGAGCCGCAGTTATTGGGGCATGCAGGTGGCGCACCTTGGGATCGCCGTCTGCGCCCTGGGCGTGGTGCTTTCCAGCCAGAACAGCGCTGAGCGTGACCTGCGTCTGGCGCCGGGCGAATCCATGGACCTGGCCGGTTATCACTTCATTTTCGAAGGTGCCAAACACTTCGAAGGCCCGAACTTCACCTCGGACAAAGGCACCGTGCGTGTCATCCGTGATGGCAAGGAAGTCAGCGTATTGCACCCGGAAAAACGTCTCTACACCGTGCAGAACTCGGTAATGACCGAAGCCGGGATCGACGCCGGTTTCACTCGCGATATCTATGTTGCCCTTGGCGAACCGCTGGGCGATGGCGCCTGGGCGGTCCGGGTGCACGTCAAACCGTTCGTGCGCTGGATCTGGTTCGGCGGCTTGCTCACGGGTCTGGGCGGTTTGCTGGCGGCCCTGGATCGGCGTTATCGGGTCAAGGTGAAAAGCCGCGTGCAGGAAGCACTGGGCATGACAGGAGCAGCTGCATGAAGCGTTGGTTGATGGTGTTGCCGCTGGCCTTGTTTCTGGTCGTTGCGGTGTTCCTTTATCGAGGGCTGTACCTGAACCCGGCGGAATTGCCCTCGGCGATGATCGACAAGCCGTTCCCCGAGTTTTCCCTGCCGTCGGTACAGGACGGCAAGACCCTGACCAAGGCCGATATCCTCGGCAAACCGGCGTTGGTCAATGTCTGGGGTACCTGGTGCATTTCCTGCCGGGTCGAGCACCCGGTGTTGAACAAGCTGGCCGGGCAGGGCGTGGTGATCTATGGCATCAACTACAAGGACGTCAACGCCGACGCCTTGAAGTGGCTGGCGGAATTCCACAACCCGTACCAACTGGACATTCGTGACGATGCGGGCACCCTGGGCCTGAACCTCGGCGTGTACGGCGCTCCGGAAACCTTCTTCATCGACGCCAAAGGCATCATCCGCGACAAATATGTCGGTGTAATCGACGAAGTGGTCTGGCGTGAAAAACTGGCCGCCAGGTATCAGGCGCTGGTCGATGAGGCCAAGCCATGAAGCGCTGGATAGCCGCAGCCATTCTCGGCTTGAGCCTAGCTGGCGTGGCTCACGCCGCGATCGACACTTACGAGTTCGCCAATGACCGCGACCGCGAGCGTTTTCGCGAACTGACCAAAGAGCTGCGTTGCCCCAAGTGCCAGAACCAGGACATCGCTGATTCCAACGCGCCGATTGCCGCTGACTTGCGCAAAGAGATTTTCCGCATGCTCGGCGAGGGCAAGGACAATCAGCAGATCATTGACTTCATGGTCGATCGCTATGGCGACTTCGTGCGCTACAAGCCGGCCCTGACCTCGAAAACCGCAGTACTCTGGTTCGGTCCGGCCGGGCTGTTGCTCGGTGGTGTGGTGATCATTGCAGTGATCATCCGCCGTCGTCGCGTACAGCGCACCGACACCCCGGATACGCTTTCCCCTGATGAGCGCAAGCGCCTCGATCAACTGTTGGATAAAGACAAAGAATGATTGATTTCTGGCTCGCTGCAGGGCTGCTCTTACTGGTTGCCCTGAGTTTTCTGCTGATCCCGGTTTTACGCGGCCGCCGTGCCCAACGTGAAGAGGATCGTACCGCGCTGAACGTGGCGCTTTATCAGGAGCGCGTGGCTGAGTTGCAAGCTGAGCAGGAAGAGGGCGTGCTCACTCCCGCGCAACTGGACACCGGCCGCGCGGAAGCGGCCCGTGAACTGCTGGCCGATACCGAAGGTGCCGACACGGCGCGGGTTTCGCGTCTGGGCAAGCCGCTGCCATTGCTGGCGGCGATACTGGTGCCGGTATTGGGCCTTGGCCTGTACCTGCATTTCGGTGCCAGCGACAAGGTCGGGTTGACCCGCGAATTCGCCCAGGCGCCGCAATCGATGGAAGAGATGACCCAGCGTCTTGAGCGCGCTGTCGCCGCGCAGCCGGACTCGGCTGAAGGCCTGTATTTCCTCGGTCGCACCTACATGGCCCAGGATCGCCCGGCAGATGCGGCGAAGATCTTCGAGCGCACCGTGGCGTTGGCCGGTCGTCAGCCGGAACTGCTGGGCCAATGGGCTCAGGCGCAATATTTCGCCGACAACAAAAAGTGGTCGGACAAGGTGCAGGCGTTGACCGACGAAGCGCTGAAGGCTGATCCGAAAGAAGTCACCAGCCTTGGTCTGTTGGGTATCGCCGCCTTCGAAAGTGAGCGTTATCAGGACGCCATCGACTACTGGAATCGTTTGTTGGTGCAACTACCGCCGGAGGATAACTCCCGTACTGCGCTGCAAGGCGGGATCGAGCGGGCCAGTGAAAAACTGCAGGCCAGCGGTGGCAAAGTCGCTCAAGCGCCAGCGGTTGCGGCGAAAACCGCAGCGCTGCTCAAGGTTCGTGTCGACCTGGCGCCTGATCTGAAAGCTAAGGTCCAGCCGGGTGACAGTGTATTCATCTTCGCCCGTGCCACCTCGGGGCCACCCGCACCACTGGCGGCCAAGCGCCTGACCGTTGCTGATTTGCCGGCGACCGTCGAGCTGGGGGATGCCGACGCGATGATGCCGCAGTTGAAACTGTCGAACTTCCCTGAAGTCCAACTGGTTGCGCGCATCTCACGCGCCGGCCAACCGACTGCCGGCGAATGGATCGGCCGCAGCCAGCCCCTGGCCAGCAGCACCACCGCGCAACAACAATTGACCATCGACAGCCCGGATAAATAACAGAGAAACCGCTATGACCGCCATTGCTCGTATCACCCTGCTCAGTCTGGTCCTGGGGTTAAGCGCCTGTGCGGTCCAGCGCCCGTCGCCGGACACCTTGCCGCCCATCCGGCCTTCGACACCGAGCACCAGGCCGGTTCCGCCGCCTGTGACGCCGAGCAAGCCGGTCACCCCGAGCAAACCCGCCAAGCCGCTGCCACGCACCTCCGCCAGCTTCGCTCCGCCACCGGGCGGTAATAGCCATTGGGATGCGAAGCTGGGCGTCTACGTCCTCGACAACCAGACCGACACCTTCTACCGCCAACGTACCTACTACCGCTGGAACAACGGCTGGAGCCGCTCCATCAGCCCGAACGGGCCTTGGGAAGAGACGGATATTCATGGCGTGCCATCGGGGTTGGGGCGTCAGTTCGGTCAGTAAGCATTAACGGCAGCCTCAGGGTTGCCGTTTTGTTTTGGCAACTGGAGCTCAAAAGGCCGGATTTTTCAGCGGACCGCCGACTGACGCCATTGAGCGATGGCTGGTTGAGGCAGTCGATCAGAAATTGCGTCGGCTGATCGGACCTCTTCGCGGGCAAGTCGAATCGTCGCACCGCCGCTCCCACAGGTACAACTCAACCTGTGGGAGCGTGGCTTGCCCGCGAAGGCGTCGGAACATTCAGAATAAATCTCAAGGGAATGGCACCCACAGCTTGTCAGCGGATTCGCTCCGGCTTTCTCGAGGTTGGCGCCATCGTTTTTCAACACTCTGTAAAACAAGAGAAAGTCACGGCCCGGTTTTTTGAGCTTGAATAAAAATAACTCCAGAGTTACTTTTATTTGGGCCGGAGCAAGGAGGCTGGTGGTGCAGAGCAGGCTATTGATCAAGGAGCTGGAGGCGGCGGGTTGGATACTCGACCGGGTCACTGGCAGTCATCACATCTTCAACCACCCTTGCAGTCCACACACAGTACCCGTACCCCATCCCAGAAAAGATTTGCCGATCGGGACGGTCAAAAGCATCAGGAAGCGAGCCGGGCTTGTTTAGCAAGGCTGTAGTTTCGCAGGAGAACCGCGCAATGCAATATCCAATCTGTATCGAATGGGGCGACGAAAACACCGCCATCGGTATTCAGATCCCCGATATACAGGGTGCAGTGACCGCAGGCGATACGTTCGAAGAGGCCTACAACGCGGCCGTCGAGATCGCTCACATCATGCTGCAAGAGATTGCCGCTGACGGGCAGGCCATTCCTATGCCGACTTCGGCCGCGGCGCACCGTGACAATCCCGACTTCGCCGACATGGGCTGGGGAATGCTGGAACTTGATATCGCGCCCTATCTTGGCAAAACCGAGAAAGTGAATGTGACGCTGCCAGGCTTCGTCATTCAGCGCATCGATCGTTATGTGCGTGAGCACAACGTCAAAAGCCGCTCGTCGTTTTTGGCGGATGCAGCGATGGAGAAGCTGGTTCGGCACTAGGCACGATGTTCAGGTTGTCGGTCAGATCGCCATCGCGGGCAAGTCGGATCGCCGCACCGCTCGCTCCTTGTGTTCTCTACACTCCATGAGCGCGACCCGTTCTCCAGCGCCGCTCTTCGATGTTCCCGTACAGGAAGCCAAATCCATGAATCAGATGTTCAGCCGCGTGATGCGAGGTACGGCACTGGCATGGACCATCACCTTGACGGCATTGATACCCGCAGGCGCGGCTCAGGCCCAGGACGCTCCGGGCATGCGCGTCAGCGTACGCGGTGAGATCACCGGGATCGCCGGGGACGTGATGCAAGTGCAGGTCAACAGCGGCGAAAACCTGACCCTCAACCTCACCCCGGGCACTGTGGTGCGCGCGGTGACTCTGGCCAACATCGAAGACATCAAGCCTGGCAGTTACATCGGCTCGGCCGCGGTGCCGCAGTCGGACGGGACGCTCAAGGCGCTGGAAGTGCATGTGTTTCCCCCACAGATGGCCGGTACCGGCGACGGCCATCGGCCCTTTGACCTGGTCAAGGGCAGCAGCATGACCAATGGCAGCGTCGGCGATCTGGTGGTCAGCAACGGGCGGCTCCTGACGGTCAACTATAAGGGCGGCCAACAGAAAATCCTGGTGCCGGACGACGTGCCCATCGTCAACCTGGCCCCGGGCGATCGCAGCCTGCTCCAGGTCGGGGTCAAGGTTGCGCTGTTCGCGACCCAAAGCGTCGATGGCCCGCTGACGGCTCAATGGATTGCCGCCGGCAAGGATGGAGTCGCGCCACCGATGTGAGACGCTAACCGGCATAAAAGAGAAGCGCCGAACGCAAAACACCTGTGGCGAGGGAGCTTGCTCCCGCTGGGGCGCGCAGCGGCCCTAAAACCTGCAATCGCGTTCTATCAGGTAGAACGCATTTGCTGGTTTTGCGAGCGCTGCGCACTCGAGCGGGAGCAAGCTCCCTCGCCACAAGTGCTCACAAGACTCTAGATTTTCGTTAACTGACTGGCATTAACCCGAGGGTCGCCTTGTTCTTTTGTACCCAGCGTTTATTGTCCGCTGTAAATCTGATCGAAAACCCCGCCATCATTGAAGTGAGTTTTCTGCACGGTGCGCCAGTCGCCGAAGGTTTTCTCTACCGAGAGGAAGTCGACTTTCGGGAAACGGTCGGTGTACTTGGCCAGCACTTTCGGATCCCGTGGGCGCAGGTAGTTGGCGGCAGCGATTTCCTGGCCTTCCGGGGACCAGAGGTATTTCAGGTATTCCTCGGCCGCGGCGCGGGAGCCTTTCTTGTCGACGACTTTGTCGACCACGCTGACTGGTGGTTCGGCTTCGGCGGAGACGCTTGGGTAGATCACTTCGAACTGGTCGCGGCCGAATTCGCGGGCGATCATTTCCGCTTCGTTTTCGAAGGTCACCAGCACGTCGCCGATCTGGTTGGTCATGAAGGTAGTCGTGGCGGCGCGGCCACCGGTGTCGAGTACTGGCGCTTGCTTGAACAGCTTGCCGACGAACGCTTTGGCCTTGTTCTCGTCGCCGCCGTTTTTCAGCACGTAACCCCAGGCCGACAGGTAGGTGTAGCGACCGTTACCGGAGGTTTTCGGGTTCGGCACTATGACTTGCACGCCGTCCTTGAGCAGGTCCGGCCAGTCTTTCAGGGCTTTCGGGTTGCCTTTGCGGACGATGAACACAGTGGCCGAGGTGAACGGCGCGCTGTGGTCCGGCAGGCGGGTGACCCAGTTGTCCGGAACCAGTTTGCCGTTGTCGGCGAGGGCGTTGATGTCGGTGGCCATGTTCATGGTGATGACGTCAGCCGGCAGGCCGTCGATGACCGACCGGGCTTGTTTGCTGGAGCCGCCGAAGGACATTTGCAGGGTGATGTTTTCATTGTGCTCGGCTTGCCAGTGTTTCTGGAAGGCAGAGTTGTAGTCCTTGTAGAAATCTCGCATCACGTCGTAGGAAACGTTAAGCAGGGTCGGTGCAGCCTGAGCCAGACTGCCCAGGGCCAGGCCAGCGGCCAGAAGTGAGGCGCTAAAGAGTTTTTTCACTGCGCATTCCTTGTTCATTAGAAGTGGGGCTAATGCCAGCGACTATAGCGGTGGCTGCATATCTCTTTAAAGATTAAAAAGCACTTTGCTTATTCTATTTTTCTGAACAACACATTGCCGCAGCGCGAGCAAAACGCCGCGCCGTGCTCGTGATGGTTTTTCTTGCACACCGGGCAGCCGTGCTGCAGCTGTTCACCGCGCATGGCGTTGGCCTGCCGCGCAAGGCCGAAGAGCGCCTGAACCAATGATCAGCGAAGCCTAGGGTGATTGTCCCTGATAGCGCAAGGCGCACTGTCGACAGCGGCCTGGCGCAGCACGCGGATGCCGGCATGGACCAGCCAGCAGGCGAGGATGAAGGGGGCGGTGAGGGCCTGTAGACCAAAGGCGCTGAAGCCGGGTGTCAGCAGTATGGCCAGCACAATGCCGAACAACGGCAACCAGGGTTGGCGACGTTGCTGACTGAAGGCGAGGGCGGCCAGTGCCGGGTTGTAGCCGTTCAAGCCAAGCAGTGCGGTCGAAGGCTCATTGAGCAACACCGCGAACGCCAGACCCATGCCGGAACCCAGCAGCGCCCAGGCGGCGGCGCGACGGTTGGCGATCAGCAATCCGCCAGCGATCAATGCACCGGCCAATGGGTGATCGAGCAGCATGATTTGTCCCAGCCCTTTGAACCCGGCGCTGAGCAGGTTGAGGGCATCAAGGTCGGGCAACAGGACCGGGGGTGTTTGAAGGGGGGCTGCGAGGCTGAGCAGTATCCAGCTCAAACCCACGAATGGTGCGGTGTAGGCTGGCAGGGAATGCTGGTCGCGGGCGCGTTTGAGCCATTGCCGGGTGAGGATTGCACTGAGACCGCCGCAGGCGATGATCAGCGGTGGCAACATGGCTGACCAGGCGAATTGCTGGCTCAGCAGCAAACCCAGCAGCACACCGTTGTAGCTATAGAGCCCGGCCTGTCGATCGGCCTTGGTATAGCCGCGACGTTGCGCAGTGAGCAAACCGGCAACACCGCCCAGCAGCGCACCACCGAGTAGCGTCGGGGCTGTCAGCAGAATCGCCAGAAGACATAACAAGCCGCACAGCGGATCGCGCTGAAGGAAAATCTGGCTGAAGCCGTTGAGCAGGGCAGTGGCCCAGTCGGGGCAGTGGGTGTTGAAGTGGTGTGTGGGCATGGTGGGGTCTGGGAATGGGGGGTACCTGATAAATCGTGTCGCCTGATTCGCAGGCAAGCCAGCTCCCACAGGTAATCTGTTGTTCACAGAATTGAGGTCTGGCTCAAAACCTGTGGGAGCGGGCTTGCCCGCGAAGGGGCCGGTGCAGGCGCTAGGTCAACGTCTCAATGCGCAATGAATTGGTCGATCCCGGCTGACCAAAAGGCACCCCCGCAGTGATCAACAACGTATCCCCACGCTTGGCCATGCCTTGCGCCTGGGCGATTTCCAGGGCGGTGGAGCAGACCTCATCAACCTGACGCAGCCGATCATTGACCACCGAATGCACACCCCAGGCCACGGTCAGGCGGCGGGCGGTTTGCAGGTTTGGCGTGAGGTTGAGAATCGGCACCGTCGGCCGTTCCCGCGCGGCTCGCAGACTGGAGCTGCCGGACTCGCTGTAGTTCACCAGCACCGCTATCGGCAGAATGCTGCTGATGCGGCGGATCGCACAGCTGATGGCGTCCGACACCGTGGCTTCGGCCTGGGGTCGGCTGACGTCCAGTTGCGCCTGATAATCCGGGCCATTTTCGACCTGACGGATGATCTTGCTCATCATCTGCACGGCTTCCTGCGGGTACTCTCCGGAGGCGGTTTCCGCCGAGAGCATCACCGCGTCGGCACCTTCAGCCACGGCGTTGGCGACGTCGGTGACTTCGGCACGAGTGGGTGCCGGGGAGAAGCGCATCGACTCGAGCATCTGCGTTGCCACCACTACCGGTTTACCGAGCTGGCGGCAGATGCTGATGATGTTTTTCTGAATCTGCGGCACGCTTTCGGCCGGGACCTCCACGCCCAAGTCACCCCGGGCAACCATGATCGCGTCGCTCAGCTCGGCGATTTCGCGCAAGTGTTCGACGGCCGACGGCTTCTCGATTTTCGCCATCAGAAAGGCTTTGTCGCCGATCAGCTCGCGGGCTTCGAGGATGTCTGCCGGACGCTGCACAAATGACAGGGCAACCCAGTCCACGCCCAGTTCCAGACCGAAGCTCAGGTCGCGGCGGTCCTTGGCGGTCAGCGGGCTCAGTTCGAGCAAGGCTTGCGGGACGTTGACGCCTTTGCGGTCGGACAGCTCGCCACCGTTGAGCACCGTGGTGTCGATGGCATCGGCGTGTTTGGCGGTCACCCGCAGACGCAGCTTGCCGTCGTCCAGCAGCAGGTCCATGCCCGGCTGCAGCGCGGCGATGATTTCCGGGTGGGGCAGGTTGACCCGGCGCTGGTCACCAGGTGTCGCGTCCAGGTCCAGACGCAAGGCTTGACCGCGCATCAGTTGAACCTTGCCCTCGGCAAATTTCCCGACCCGCAGTTTCGGACCTTGCAGGTCCATCAGAATCCCCAACGGATAATTCAGTTGTTTCTCGACTTCACGGATCCACTGGTAGCGCTGAGCGTGGTCGGCGTGATCGCCATGGCTGAAGTTGAGGCGAAAGATGTTCACCCCGGCTTCGACCAGCTCACGGATCGCGTCGATCCCGTCTGTGGCGGGGCCGAGGGTGGCGAGGATTTTGACCTTTTTGTCAGGCGTCATGTTCAGGGCTCTCAAGGATCAGGATGGCGCGGAAGTCGTTGACGTTGGTGCGGGTCGGTTCGGTGACGATCAACGCGTCCAGCGCGGCGAAGTAGCCATAACCATTGTTGTTATCCAGCTCGTCGCTGGCGCTCAGGCCCAGGGTGGCGGCGCGGGCGTAGCTGTCCGGGGTCATGATGGCGCCGGCGTTGTCTTCGGAGCCGTCGATACCGTCGGTGTCGCCGGCCAGTGCGAAGACGCCGGGCAGACCCTTGAGGCTGTCGGTGAGGCTCAGCAGGAACTCGGCGTTGCGCCCACCGCGGCCAGTGCCGCGCACGGTGACGGTGGTTTCACCGCCGGAGAGAATCACACAGGGTGCCGCCAGCGGCTGGCCGTGGAGGACAATCTGACGGGCGATCCCGGCGTGGACCTTGGCCACCTCACGAGACTCGCCTTCCAGATCGCCGAGGATCAACGGGCTGAAACCGGCCTGGCGAGCTTTCACCGCCGCCGCTTCCAACGATTGTTGCGGCCGCGCGATCAGCTGGAAGTGACTGCGGGCCAGACTCGGATCACCGGGTTTGACCGTCTCCGATTCTGCACTTTGCAGCCAGCTGCGCACCGTCGCCGGCACCTCGATGGCGTAGCGTTTGAGAATCGCCAGGGCTTCGGCCGAGGTGCTCGGGTCGGCCACGGTCGGCCCGGAAGCGATCACTGTCGCCAGGTCGCCCGGTACATCGGAAATCGCATAGGTGTAGACAGTGGCTGGCCAGCAGGCCTTGGCCAGACGGCCGCCCTTGATCGCCGAGAGGTGCTTGCGTACGCAGTTCATCTCGCCGATGGTGGCGCCGGATTTGAGCAGGGCTTTGTTGATCGACTGTTTGTCGGCCAGGGTGATGCCGGCCGCCGGCAGTGCCAGCAATGCGGAACCGCCGCCCGAGAGCAGGAAGATCACCCGGTCGTCTTCGCCGAGGTCGCTGACCAGTTCCAGCACCCGTTGCGCCACCGCCAGACCGGCAGCGTCAGGCACCGGGTGGGCGGCTTCGACCACTTCGATTTTGTCGCAAGGAGCGCCGTGACCGTAGCGGGTCACCACCAGTCCCGAGACTTCGCCCTGCCAGCAACGCTCGACCACTTGCGCCATGGCCGCCGCCGCTTTGCCGGCGCCGATGACGATCACCCGGCCGCTGCGATCGCGAGGCAAGTGGGCTTCAAGGACTTGCTGCGGATGAGCAGCGTCGATGGCTGTGGCGAACAGCTCACGAAGGAATTGTTGCGGATCGACCGACATGGCGGGCTCCCGGAATTCTTGTTATTGGGATACGGCTAGATCTTTTGTGTGTGCCTGGATTCAGTGTGGGAGCTGGCTTGCCAGCGAATCGGGCGACGCGGTGAATCAGGTACACCGAGGCGCTTCCTTCGCGGGCAAGCCCGCTCCCACAGGAATCGGGCTAGCCACACTTTTTTGCGAACGTTTTATTTATCGCGAATCGAGAAATTCGCCATGTGCTCGAGGCCCTTGATCAGCGCCGAGTGGTCCCAGTTGCTGCCGCCGATGGCCGCGCAGGTGCTGAACACTTGCTGGGTGTTGGCGGTGTTGGGCAGGTTGATGCCCAGCTCGCGAGCGCCGGCCAGTGCCAGGTTGAGGTCCTTCTGGTGCAGGCTGATGCGGAAGCCTGGATCGAAGGTGCCTTTGATCATGCGCTCGCCGTGAACTTCGAGGATTTTCGACGAGGCGAAACCACCCATCAGCGCTTCACGGACCTTGGCTGGATCAGCACCGTTTTTCGAAGCGAACAGCAGCGCTTCGGCGACGGCCTGGATGTTCAGCGCGACGATGATCTGGTTCGCCACTTTGGCGGTTTGACCGTCGCCGTTGCCACCGACCAGGGTGATGTTCTTGCCCATGCTCTGGAACAGCGGCAAAGCGCGTTCGAAGGCCTGGCTGTCGCCGCCGATCATGATACTCAAGGTGGCGGCCTTGGCGCCGACTTCACCACCGGACACCGGGGCGTCGAGGTATTGCGCGCCTTTTTCGTTGATTTTCGCAGCGAAGGCTTTGGTCGCAGTCGGCGAAATCGAGCTCATGTCGATCACGATTTTGCCTGGGCCGACACCGGCCGCCACGCCGTCGGCGCGGAACAGCACGTCTTCGACCTGTGGCGTATCCGGGACCATGACGATGATGAACTCGGCTTCCTGCGCGACTTCTTTCGGGGTCGCCAGAGCGACCGCGCCAGCAGCGACCAGGTCAGCAGGAGCCGGGTCGTGGTGCGCCGACAGGAACAGGCTGTGACCGGCTTTTTGCAGGTTCAATGCCATTGGGTGGCCCATGATGCCGGTGCCGATAAAACCGATTTTAGCCATGAGAAAATCCTCTTGTTTTTATTGCTTTGTGTGGGAGCGGGCTTGCCCGCGAATCAGGCACTGGGGTGAGTCAGGCACACTGAGGTGTGGCTTTCGCGGGCAAGCCCGCTCCCACATGGGTTTTCAACCAGCCCAGACCTGCTTCAGTAGTGGTCAGCGGCTTGTATTCGCAGCCGACCCAGCCCTGGTAACCGATGCGGTCCAGGTGTTCGAACAGGAAGCGGTAGTTGATCTCGCCAGTACCCGGCTCGTTGCGCCCTGGGTTGTCGGCGAGCTGGATGTGGTTGATCTCATCCAGATGGTTGGCCATGGTCCGGGCCAGATCGCCCTCCATGATTTGCATGTGGTAGATGTCGTATTGCAGGAACAGGTTGCTGCTGCCGACCTGTTCGCGAATCGACAGAGCCTGAGCCGTGTTGTTCAGATAGAAGCCCGGGATGTCACGGGTGTTGATCGCTTCCATCACCAGTTTGATGCCCACTGCCTGCAGCTTGTCGGCGGCGTACTTGAGGTTGGCGACGAAGGTCTTTTCCACGGTGGCATCGTCGACGCCTTGCGGGCGGATGCCGGCCAGGCAGTTGATCTGGGTGTTGCCCAGCACTTTCGCGTAAGCGATCGCCAGATCGACACCGGCGCGGAACTCTTCGACCCGATCCGGCAGGCACGCGATACCGCGCTCGCCCTTGGCCCAGTCACCGGCCGGCAGGTTGAACAGCACTTGAGTCAGACCGTGAGCATCGAGCTGGGCCTTGATCTCGGTGGAACTGAATTCGTAGGGGAACAGGTATTCGACACCACTGAAGCCGGCCTTGGCGGCAGCTTCGAAGCGGGCAAGAAAATCCTGCTCGGTAAACAGCATGGACAGGTTGGCTGCGAAACGCGGCATGGTGGTCTCCTGTAAATGTGTGAGGGCCCCCTGTAGGAGCGAGCTTGCTCGCGAACGCGGTGGGTCAGTCAACATCTCTGTTGGATGTGAAGCCGCCTTCGCGAGCAAGCTCGCTCCCACAGTGGGAACGATCGTCAGTCGAGCAACGAAATCGCCGTCGGCGCATCGCTGCCGACCAGCGCCAGGTCTTCGAATTCGTTGACGGCGTTGATCTCGGTGCCCATGGAAATGTTGGTCACGCGCTCCAGAATGATCTCGACGATCACCGGCACCTTGAACTCTTCCATCAGCTCTTGCGCCTTGCGCAGGGCAGGGGCGATGTCAGCCGGTTCGAACACGCGCAGTGCCTTGCAACCCAGACCTTGCGCAACGGCTACGTGGTCAACCCCGTAACCGTTGAGTTCCGGAGCGTTGAGGTTGTCGAAGGACAGCTGCACGCAGTAGTCCATCTCGAAGCCGCGCTGCGCCTGACGGATCAGCCCCAGGTACGAGTTGTTCACCACTACGTGGATGTACGGCAGTTTGAATTGCGCGCCCACCGCCAGCTCTTCGATCATGAACTGGAAGTCATAGTCGCCGGACAAGGCAACGACCTTGCGGCTCGGGTCAGCCTTGACCACGCCCAGCGCTGCCGGAATGGTCCAGCCCAGCGGACCGGCCTGACCGCAGTTGATCCAGTGACGCGGTTTGTAGACGTGCAGGAACTGCGCGCCGGCAATCTGCGACAGACCGATGGTGCTGACGTAGCAGGTGTCCTTGCCAAATACCTGGTTCATCTCTTCGTACACGCGCTGCGGTTTGACCGGTACGTTGTCGAAGTGAGTCTTGCGGTGCAGGCTGGCCTTGCGCTGCTGGCAGTCTTGCAACCAGGCGCTACGGTCCTTGAGCTTGCCGGCGGCTTTCCACTCGCGAGCCACCTCGATGAACACTTTCAGTGCCAGGCCAGCGTCGGAAACGATGCCCTGATCCGGGGTGAACACACGACCGATCTGGGTTGGCTCGATGTCGACGTGAATGAATTTACGACCTTCGGTGTACACGTCAACCGAACCGGTGTGACGGTTGGCCCAGCGGTTACCAACACCCAGTACCACGTCGGACTTGAGCATGGTCGCGTTGCCGTAACGGTGCGACGTCTGCAAGCCGACCATGCCGACCATCAACGGGTGATCGTCCGGGATCGTGCCCCAGCCCATCAGCGTCGGGATGACCGGGATACCGGTCAGCTCGGCGAACTCCACCAGCAGGTCGCTGGCGTCGGCGTTGATGATGCCGCCGCCGGCGACCAGCAATGGACGCTCAGCCTGATCGAGCATCGCCAGGGCTTTCTCGACTTGCTTGCGGGTGGCTGCTGGTTTGGCCAGTGGCAGTGGCTCGTAGGCGTCGATGTCGAATTCGATTTCGGCCATCTGCACGTCGAACGGCAGGTCGATCAGCACGGGGCCTGGACGACCGGAGCGCATTTCATAGAAGGCTTTCTGGAACGCGTAAGGCACCTGGCCCGGTTCCATCACGGTGGTCGACCACTTGGTCACGGGCTTGACGATGGCGGTGATGTCGACAGCCTGGAAGTCTTCCTTGTGCATACGGGCCCGGGGTGCCTGGCCAGTGATGCAGAGAATGGGAATCGAGTCGGCCGAGGCACTGTAGAGCCCGGTGACCATGTCGGTACCGGCAGGCCCGGAAGTACCGATGCACACGCCGATGTTGCCGGCTTTAGTGCGGGTGTAGCCCTCGGCCATGTGCGAGGCGCCTTCAACGTGGCGAGCGAGGACGTGATCGATGCCGCCGACCTTTTGCAGGGCGGAGTACAGCGGGTTGATGGCAGCGCCCGGAATGCCAAAAGCGGTATCGACCCCTTCACGGCGCATCACCAGAACGGCGGCTTCGATTGCTCTCATTTTGCTCATGGTTTTGGTGCCTCTTACGTTTTGTAATTGTATACAAGTGGCTTTGCGCAGAGTGTATTCACGGCGGACGGCGCAGGTCAATCCATTTTATCAAGCGGCTGTGTCATTCGTCAGAAGCCTAAAGTCCTGTGGCTTTTCGTCGCATGAGCAGCTTTTCGATCAATATTGTATACAAAAAAATAACTCATTGTGTTCTATTTGTCGTATCGGATTTCGCCTTACCGAAATCCAGAAGCTTTCCCCATAACAAAATAAGGACGGCACCCATGAGCGCTTTAACCTTGAAAGTCGCAGTCAGCCTGACCGGTCGAGCCATCGCCTTTGGGCGCGAGATCGCCGCAGCACCACTGACCATCGCGGTACTCGATGCCGGCGGGCATCTGCTGAGCTTGCAGCGCGAAGACGGCGCAAGCCTGCTTCGACCACAGATCGCCATTGGCAAAGCCTGGGGTGCGATCGCGCTGGGCAAGGGTTCTCGACTGTTGGCGCTGGATGCGCAACAGCGGCCGGCGTTTATCGCCGCGCTCAATAGCCTGGGGCAGGGCAGCGTGGTGCCGGCGCCGGGCGGGGTGTTGATTCGGGATCAGGAGGGGGTGGTGATCGGCGCCATCGGCATCAGCGGCGATACCTCGGACATCGACGAGCAATGCGCGATCAGCGCCATCGAGGCGCAGGGGTTGCAGGCGGATGCGGGGGTGAGTGCTTGATTTAGCGAGCAAGTCGGATTTGCTCCCACGTCTATGGTGTGGGAGCAATCACTGGCCTGACCTAAACCCTGAACTGATCCATCAAGCTCTGCTGCTGGTTGGCCAGGCTGTTCAGCGACTGGCTGACCCGTGCCGATTCATTGGCTTGCCCTGACAGCGATTCAGTCACGTCACGAATGGTCGCCACGTTGTTGTTGATCTCTTCGGCCACGGCGCTTTGCTCTTCGGCGGCGCTGGCAATTTGCAGGTTCATGTCGGTAATCACCGTCACCGCATCGCCGATCTGGCGCAGCGCGGTCACCGCCTGGCTGACCTGTTCGACACTGCCTTGGGCCTGACGATGGCTGTTGCTCATTGAACCGACAACTTCCTGAGTACCGCTTTGCAGCTGTTCGATCACCTGACGGGTTTCCTCCACGGACTCCTGAGTGCGTCGGGCCAGATTGCGTACTTCGTCGGCGACCACTGCAAAACCACGTCCGGCTTCGCCTGCGCGAGCGGCTTCGATGGCGGCGTTGAGTGCCAGCAGGTTGGTCTGCTCGGCGATGGCGCGAATCACTTCCAGCACCGAACCGATTTTCTCGCTGTTGGCGGCCAGGCCTTCGACCTGGGTCATTGCCGTGCTCATATCCGCGGCGAGATTGTCGATGCTCGCGGTGGTGCGGTCGATCACGGTCAAACCCTGACGGGTTGCCTGATCGGCGTCGCGAGCAGCCTGCGCCGCTTGGGCGGCGCTACGGGCGACGTCTTGCGCAGTGGCGCTCATTTCGTGGGAGGCGGTGGCCACCTGATCGACCTGGCGGTACTGCTGCTCCATGCCGGCGCTGGTCTGGGTGGCGATGACGGCGGATTGGTCGGCGGTGCTGCGAGCGTCCTGCACCGAACGTTTTACCTCGGCGATGATCGGCTGCAACTTGTCGAGGAAACGGTTGAACCAACCGGCCAGCTGACCGAGTTCATCCTGCTTGTCATAGGCCAGACGCCGGGTCAGATCACCTTCACCGCTGGCAATGTCTTCGAGCATATGTGCCACACCGAGGATCGGCCTGGTCACGCTGCGGGCCATCAACCAGACCAGCAGCAGACCGATGACCGCCGCCAGCAGGCCCAGGCTCAATTCGATCAGGGTGCCGCTGGTGCTGCGCTCATCGAGTTCTTTCTTCAGGGTTTCAGCCGGGCCGACCAGGACCTTTTCCGGGATGTCGAGCAACACGCCCCACGGCTTGCCGCCAGGAATCGGCAGGAATGGCGAGAGCACTTTGAGTTGTTGATTGCTGTGCAGGCTTTGGGTCTGACTACCGCTGGACAGCATGCGGATCAGCTCGGCACCGCTGGCCTTGTCGACCACCTCCAGACGCTGGCTCAGTTTGCTGGCGTCCGCGCTGTAGCCAGCCAGCAGACCGACCGGGCTGATGATGCTGACATTGGTCTGGCCGTCATAGAGCTTCTTGCTCGCTTGCAGACTGACCGCTTGCAGGCTGTTGAGGTTGATGTCGACCGACAGCGACGCGATGACTTTACCCTCGACCATCAGCGGGAAGACGATGCTGGTCATCAGCACATTCTGGCCGTCGATCACATAGAAGTAGGGCTCGATCACACACGGCTTGAGCGTGACGCGCGGGCAAGTGAACCAGGCATTCGCCGGTTCGCCGCTGGGGCCGGTGCTGGTGTCGGCCATGTCGCTTTCCGGCAGCGACATCGAGGTCAGCTTGCCCGGCGTCGGCTGCGACCAGTACAGGGCAAAACGGCCCTTGTCGTTGCTGCCGATCTCGTTCTGGCCGGCAAACAACTCATCCTTGCCATCCAGCGCATTGGCTTCGAATACCAGCGACAGGCCGAGCAGTTGCGGGTTGGCTTGCAGTGCCGACTTGACCTGACGGGTCAGGTCTTCGCGCAGGTCGAAGGCATCGAGAAAGCGCTTCTCGGCTTGTTCGCGCAGGAACAGCACCTGGCGGGAGAAGCCGTGACCGTATTGATAGGCATCCATGAATTGCTGGCGAATGCCCAGCGCCTGGACTTCACCCTGGGCCTCGATCCGCGCCAGAGCCGCTTCGTTGAGCATCTCCATGCTCGAGGCTTTGACCAGCTCGGCGTTGTGCTCCATGCGATAGAGCGAAAGCCCCACCAGCAACGAGACAATGCCGAGCAGGCAGAGTCCGGCCAGAAGAGTGATTTTCCATTGAATGGAAAGCTGCCTGAGCGACATGGAGATGTCCTTGATCGGATAAAGCGCGGGAGATTTTGAACTGTAGCGGCTGTGTTTTTCGTTTCTTTATCCATTCATTCAAGAAAGTGGCGCTGAAACGTTTTAGATCGTGTAGGAGCGAGCTTGCTCGCGATGAACGGTAACGCGGTGTGTCTGTTACACCGCGGCGTCCATTTCGCGAGCAAGCTCGCTCCTACAGTTTTGCGTTGGCGTGCCGTTAAAGACTTACCCATGCCAATAAAATCAAGAGTGAACGCCATGCGCCTAAGCCTGAAGGCCAAAGTTTTATCCCTCGCGGTACTCCCGGTTTTACTGTTTGCGCTGGTGATCAGTCTGACCACGGTGTTCATTCTGCAAGAACAGGCCGGCAAAGAAGTCGAAGAAACCCGCCAGCGCCTGCTGACCGAAGCCAAGGCGACCCTGCAAAGTTACGTGGCGGTGGCGATGACCGCGATCAAGCCGCTGTACGACGCGGCGGTACCCGGTGATGAAGCGGCCCGGGCGCAGGTGGTCAAGCTGCTGTCGAGCATTACCTATGGCAAGGATGGCTACTTCTACGGTTACGACTCCAATACCGTGCGCCTGTTCAAGGCCAACAGTCCTGAAGGCGTGGGCCAGAGTTTCAAGGACAACCGCGATCCGAATGGCGTGTACGTCAACCGTGAGCTGGTGAAAGTCGCCAAGGACGGTACTCACTACCTGCAATACAGCTCGGCGCTGCCAGGTAACAGCAAAGTCCTGGTGCCCAAACTCGGCTACACCGAATACCTGCCCAAGTGGGACATGGTCATCGGTACTTCCGTCAACCTGGACGGGATCGAAGCTCAGGTCGCGGTGGTCGAGGCCAAGGTTCATGAGCGCATGGAGGGCGTGGTACTGAGCATCGTCGGCATCGCGGTGGTGGTGCTGCTGGTGATTGCGGCGGTTGGCATGTTCGTCGCCAATACCATTTTGCGTCCGCTGCACCTGATGAAAGTCAACCTGGACGATATCGCCGCCGGCGAGGGCGATCTGACTCGTCGCCTGGCGATTACCAGCCAGGATGAGCTGGGCGAACTGGCCGGTTCGTTCAACCGCTTCGTCGACAAGATCCACGGCCTGGTACGGCAAATCACCGAAATGACCTCGCAGCTGACCGGGCTGGTAACGCAGGTTTCCGATCAGGCTCAACGTTCGGAGCAGGCCATGGAGCGCCAGCGTCACGAGACTGATCAGGTGGCGACAGCGATCAACGAGATGTCTTCGGCGGCCCAGGAGGTGGCGAGAAGCGCCCAGGGCGCGGCGGTCGCTGCGCAGCAGACCGATGAAGAAGGCCAGGCCGCCAAGCGCGTGGTGGATGGCAGCATCAAACAGATTCACGCGCTGGTCAGCGATATCCGCAACAGCGGTACCTCTCTGGATAGCCTGCAAAAAGATGTGTTGTCGATTGTCAGCGTGCTGAGTGTCATTCGTTCGATTGCCGACCAGACCAACCTGCTGGCACTCAACGCGGCCATCGAAGCGGCCCGCGCCGGTGAGGCCGGGCGTGGTTTTGCGGTGGTGGCCGATGAGGTACGGGCGCTGGCCAGCCGCACCCAGCAAAGCACCCAGGAAATCCAGGGCATGATTGACCGCCTGCAGCAGGGCACTCAATCGGCGGTCGAAGCCATGCGCCGTTCCAGCGATGCCGGTGACGGCACCTCGGCCCAGGCCAACGAGGCCGGTGCTTCGCTGGACACCATGGCGCAGTTGATCGGCACCATCAATTCGATGAACGCGCAGATCGCCAGCGCCGCCGAAGAGCAAACGGCAGTCGCCGAGGAGATCAACCGCAGCGTGCATCAGATCGCCGTGGCGGTGGACAGCGTTGCCGACGAAACCCAGCTCGGCGCACAGACCTCCCGCAGCCTGGCCGATCTGGGTCAGCGCCTGGGCAAGTTGGTGGGGCAGTTCCGCATCTGATCCAGGGAATCAGGTGTCTGACAGACCGCTATCGCGAGCAAGCTCGCTCCCACAGGGATCGATTGTGTTCACACACAGTCCAATGTGGGAGCGGGCTTGCCCGCGAAGAGGCCGGAACAGTCGACATCACTCTCTGCTTAGCACCCCCACATCCCGCATCAACAACCCAAAACGCAAATCCACCTGATCCGGAATCGGCAAATACACCGTGTGCCCGTCCCCGGGCGCGACCTCGATGGCTTCACCCTTGGCGTTGTGCAACTGATGCAGGTCGAAATGGAAATTGCCCTTGGGGGTCATCAATTCCAGATGGTCACTGAGGAGGAAGCGGTTCTTCACGCGAACTTGCGCCAGTCGATCACGCCGCTCTCCGGTCAACTCGCCGACGAACTGCTGGCGCTCCGACACCGAGCTGCCGTTCTGGTAGTTCTGATACTCATCATGCACATGCCGGCGCAGAAAGCCTTCGGTGTAACCACGCTGGGCGAGGGATTCGAGATCGGTCATCAGGCTGCGGTCGAATGCCCGGCCGGCCACGGCGTCATCGATTGCCTTGCGATAGACCTGGGTGGTCCGTGCGCAGTAGAAGTGGGATTTGGTCCGGCCCTCGATTTTCAATGAGTGCACGCCCATTTCAGTCAGACGTTCGACATGCTGCACGGCGCGCAGGTCCTTGGAATTCATGATGTAAGTGCCATGTTCGTCCTCGAACGCCGGCATCAGCTCCTCAGGACGATTGGCTTCTTGCAGCAAAAACACCTGATCGGTCGGCGCGCCGAGGCCCAGCGCAGGCTCGGGTTGAAACGCCTGAACGATCTCACCCAGTTGATTTTCCGTGGCGGGTTGCGCGCTGTATTTCCAGCGACAGGCGTTCGTGCAGCTGCCCTGGTTGGCATCGCGCTTGTTCATATAGCCCGACAGCAGGCAACGACCGGAATAGGCCATGCACAGCGCGCCATGGACGAACACTTCCAGCTCCATACCCGGAACCTGCTGACGAATTTCGGCGATTTCTTCCAGGGACAGTTCACGCGACAGGATGATCCGGCTCAAGCCTTGTTGCTGCCAGAACTCGACGCTGGCCCAGTTCACCGTGTTGGCCTGAACGGAAAGGTGAATCGGCATCTGCGGGAAATGTTTGCGCACCAGCATGATCAACCCGGGATCGGACATGATCAGCGCATCCGGCGCCATGGCGATCACCGGCTCCAGATCCTTGAGGAACGTGCGCAACTTGGCGTTATGCGGGGCGATATTCACCACCACATAGAAACGCTTGCCCTGGGACTGGGCTTCACGAATGCCGAGGGCCAGGTTGGCGTGGTCGAATTCGTTATTGCGCACCCGCAGACTGTAGCGCGGCTGTCCGGCGTATACGGCATCGGCACCATAGGCGAAGGCATAACGCATGTTTTTCAGGGTGCCGGCAGGGGCGAGGAGTTCGGGAGTGGCGAGGGGCATGGTCGTGTCGATCACAAAAGACCGGGAGGGTAAGCGAGTCGTGTCCGGGATTTATTGATCTGGATCTATGCTCCATGAACAAAGAGGGCACTCAAGCGCGGCTTGGCTGACTAAACATCAGGAAGCCGTCAATCCTGCGCCTTGTCGACATGGACCGGACATGAACGAAACGACGCTGCAAAACAGATCGCTGTTTGCCTTGCTTGTTCTGGTGACTATCGCCTTTATCTGGATTCTGTTGCCGTTCTACGGCGCGGTGTTCTGGGCGGCGATTCTCGGCATCGTCTTTGCCCCTTTACAGCGACGGCTGCAATTGAAGTTCGGTTGGCAGCATAACCTGACGTCCCTGTGCACCCTGAGTATCTGCCTGGTGATTGCGATTCTGCCGGTGATCTTCATCGGCGTCTTGCTGGTTCAGGAAGGCGCGACCTTGTACAAGAGCATCGAAAGCGGTCAGTTGGACATTGCCGGTTACCTGGCGCAGTTCAAACAAAGCTTGCCGCCGTACTTTCAGTATTTGCTTGATCGTTTTGGCATGGGCGATGTGATCAGTTTGCGGGAGAAGATCGTCAAGAGCGCCATGCAGGGCAGTCAGTTTATAGTCAGTTTCGGTCAGGGCACCTTTGAATTCCTGATGAGTTTTTTCATCATGCTGTACTTGCTGTTCTTCTTTTTGCGTGACGGCGCGGAGCTGGCGCGCAAGTTCCGCACCGCTATACCGCTGGACGACCAGCAGAAACGCCTCTTGCAACTGAAATTCAACCGGGTGGTGCGCGCCACGGTCAAGGGCAATGTGCTGGTGGCGATCACTCAGGGTGCATTGGGCGGTTTGATTTTCTGGTTTCTCGACATTCCCAGTGCCTTGCTCTGGGCGGTGTTGATGGCGTTTCTGTCACTGTTGCCAGCGGTGGGGGCGGGGATCATCTGGGCGCCGGTAGCGGCATTCTTTCTGTTCAGCGGGGCGATCTGGCAGGGTGTGGTACTGGCATTGTACGGAGTACTGGTCATCGGTCTGGTAGACAACGTGCTGCGCCCGATGTTGGTGGGCAAGGACACGAAAATGCCGGATTACCTGATTCTGATTTCTACCCTGGGTGGCTTGGCGATCTTTGGCCTGAACGGATTTGTCATTGGGCCATTGATCGCAGCGTTGTTCATATCAAGCTGGGCTCTGTTCATCGAGACCAAACCACGGGTGCAGTTGCCTTAGGCGCGCAGGTCATGAATATCCATGCTTTGCGACAGAGCCTGAGCGGCGAGGAGTGAAGTGAACGGGCCGCTGATCGGCACACCGTCCTGCATCAGATACCAACAGGCGAGCAATCCCTTCTCTCTGAGTGGTGCGGGAACGGCGCTGCCGATAACGGACATGATTTGAACCTTGGACATAAGTACCCCCATCGATCTATGGGACTACCTTACGGACCTGCGGGTTCAACAAAAAATCATCGCGCTCGATAGTGGACATCGATGCGGGCAGAACTGAACTCGATAATCGGTATCAGTCGACGACCTGATCGAGCATGTACACCACTTCCTGATCATTGAGCAGGCCTTTGCGCACCAGGTTCTCGGCCAGCAACGAGAGAAACTTGGCGCTGCGATGGCCTTCAAGGTGCTTGAGTTCGGTCAGCGCACTGTAGACCTTGCTTGAAGTGCACAGGCCTGCCGTGCGGTGGGGATTCTGAGTCGGCACTGTGGGGGCGTCCTTGTTTTTATAAGCCTGTTTTTGACGGACAAATCAGAGCTTGCTGACCTGCCATGACATGAATATGAGAGCCGCTGCACCGATGCGACAGTCGGTCAATCATGCCAAATTTAACCGCAGCCACTGTCTCGGTAGCGACCTTTGCAAGATTTATTCAGACGTTGTTCAGGTTCTATAACGCATCAGGCCCCGTTTCAAGGCGGGGCCCGATTCAATGACAGCGTGACGGTTACCAGCGTGGATGACCGTAATAACCGCGCGGTGGGCCATAGTAATAGCCACGTGGCGGGCCGTAATACACCGGTGCTCGCCGGTAATAGACAGGTCGTTCGATGTAAACCGGTTGCGGCTGGTAATAGACCGGTGGCGGCTGTTGTATGTAGACCGGTTGCGGCTGAACGTACACTGGCTGTTCCACATAGATCGGCCGGTCGCGGCTGATGATTGCCGAACCCACTATGGCTGCGCCGACCAACGCGCCGAATACCGCCGGACCCTCCCAACCACCGTGACCGTGATGGTGACCACCACCGGCGGATGCCTGACCTGTGACAGCGAGTGCCCCGATGAGCAAGGCTACTGTGGAGAGTTTACGAATCATGGCTATACCTCGATTCCAGCCCCGACGCTTGTGGTCTGCAATAGACCCAAGGATTGTGCGGGGATACTTATCAGACAGCCATTTGTGAAAAAACTGCGAGGCCGCTGAGTAAATATTGTGTAAGGTCTGTACCGGTTTATTTACCTTGATCTGTTGCGTAAACAGGCACTGAGCCTCACATCATTATGATCGAACAGAACTGTCGGGCTGGCTAATCCCGTCCATCTGAAAGTGCTATTTGAAGGAGATAGACATGCTGATGAACCCGAACAAAGACACCCAACTGTGTATGTCGTTGTCTGGGCGCCCCGGGAATTTCGGCCTGCGTTTTCATAACCATTTGTATGAGCAACTGGGCCTTAACTTCTATTACAAGGCGTTCAGCAGCAAGGACCTTTCAGGCGCGGTCGGTGGAATTCGCGCGCTTGGGATTCGTGGCTGCGGGGTATCCATGCCATTCAAGGAAGCCTGCATCGCGTTGGTCGATGAGCTGGACGATTCGGCCAGGGCGATTCAGTCCATTAATACCATCGTCAACACCGATGGCCATCTCAAGGCCTACAACACCGACTACATTGCCATCGCGCAACTGCTGAACACGCATGAAGTGCCGCAGAACTCGACCTTCGCCCTACGCGGCAGCGGTGGAATGGCCAAGGCAGTGGCCAGCGCCTTGCGCGATGGCGGTTACACAAACGGTTTGATCGTGGCCCGTAACGAACTGGCCGGCCGTGCCCTGGCGAGTTCCCTGGGCTACGAATGGCGGGCAGACCTGGGTGATCAACGGCCACAGATGCTGATCAACGTCACGCCGATCGGTATGACCGGCGGGCCGGAAGTCGATCAACTGGCGTTCGAAGCGGATGCTGTCGACGCCGCCGAAACAATCTTCGATGTAGTAGCGATTCCGTCGGAAACACCGTTGATCCTGCGTGGTCGCGCCAAGGGCAAACGCGTGATCACCGGGCTTGAGGTGATCGCCATTCAGGCCCTGGAGCAGTTCGTGTTGTACACCGGCGTACGCCCGACCGAGGAGCAGTTCCAGAAAGCGGTAGCCTTCGCGCGGGGTTGATTAACCAAGAGCCTGGCATCTGACAAACACCTGTGGCGAGGGAGCTTGCTCCCGTTGGGCTGCGCAGCAGCCCTAAAACAGCCATGGAGTTCTTCCTGAAAAACCGCAGCGGCCTTATTGGGGCCGCTCCGCGGCCCAGCGGGAGCAAGCTCCCTCGCCACAATGGATCACCAGACTGCCTTACACACGCTTATTCCAGCCGCGCCAAACGCTCTTCCAGCGCCGCAATCCGCGCTTCCAGTTCTTCGATACGCTCCACCGACACACCGCTGCCGGCACCGCGCTCCAGCGGGTTGTGCCGTGCAGCCAGAATCGCTTCGATATCGGCCGGGTCACCCAGAGCATGCATGTAACGGTCTTCCCGTTGCCCGGACTGGCGCGGCAATAGCAACGCCAGGCCTCGGGAAATCAGCCGCTCCAGTTGATGAACGACCTGTTCGGTGTCTTCGAAATCATGCATGCGACCACTGCGGGTCAGCAGTTCATTGACGGTCTGCGGGCCGCGCAGGAACAGCAGGCCGGCAAGAATCACCTGGGCCGGAACCAGCTCCAGAGCCTTGTCCACCCGATGCTCCCAACGGTCGGCGCGACTGCCCATGACCAATCGGGTGAAACCCCGTCCTTCAAGGGCGCGAAGGCTCTGGCCGACCTGGCCCTGGCTGAGATTCATCACCGGTTCGCGGCTGGTTTTCTGATTGCAGGCAATGACCAGCGCATTGAGGGTCAGCGGATAGGTTTCCGGGCTGGTGGCCTGTTTTTCGATCAAAGAGCCGAGAATGCGGATTTCCGTGCTGCTCAGCCGCAGTTCATCGATGGAGGTGTCGTGCTCGGTGGTCATCGCGCTTTCCCTATGCTGTCGAAGGCGACTAGCCTAATCCTTGCAGAATAAAAGACAAGCCGCCAGAGCGGCCAAGCATGGCTATAATCGCGCCACGTTCAACTCCCGCCACCACCTGCGAGACTGTCATGACTATTTCTCTGTACGCCGCATCCATCCCGGTTTTCAAGCAAATGCTCAACGCCCTGAGCGACGTTCTGAACAAGGCCGAAGCCCACGCCACAGCGAAAAACATCGAGCCAAACGCTTTTCTGCAGGCGCGTCTGTACCCGGACATGTTCCCGCTGGTACGTCAGGTGCAAATCGCCGTGGATTTCGCCAAAGGCGTTTCCGCGCGTCTGGCCGAGGTTGAGCTGCCGAAGTACGACGACACCGAAACCACGTTCGCTGAGCTGCAAGCACTGATCAGCAAAGTCCTGGCCTTCATCGACGGCATCAAGCCTGAGCAGATCGATGGCAAGGAAGGGATCGAAATCATCACCCGTCCGGGCACGCCGAAAGAGAAGCGTTTCAGTGGTCAGGCTTATCTGCTGACCTACGGCCTGCCGCAGTTCTTCTTCCACGTCACCACCGCTTACGCGATCCTGCGTCACAACGGTGTGGAAGTCGGCAAGCGCGATTACATGGGCGCGTTCTAAACCGCAAAATAAAAAAAGCCCGGGAAGCTGAAGCTTTCCGGGCTTTTTCTTGCCTCAGGCTTTTTGCGCGATGCGCTCGGCCGTTTCTTCCTGGGCCAGGCAGGCCGCAGCGGTGAACAGCACATCAGTGGAGGAGTTCAGCGCGGTTTCCGCTGAGTCCTGCAGGACGCCGATGATGAAACCGACGGCCACCACTTGCATGGCGATTTCGCTGGGAATGCCGAACAGACTGCATGCCAGCGGAATCAATAGCAACGAACCACCTGCCACACCCGAAGCGCCGCAAGCGCAAATCGCCGCGACCACGCTGAGCAGCACTGCTGTCGGAATGTCCACGGCAATCCCGAGCGTGTGCACGGCCGCCAGAGTCAGCACGGTGATGGTGATTGCCGCGCCGGCCATGTTGATGGTGGCACCCAGCGGAATCGATACGGAGTAGGTGTCTTCGTGCAGGCCCAGACGCTTGCTCAACTCCAGATTGACAGGAATGTTCGCCGCCGAACTACGGGTGAAGAACGCGGTAATGCCGCTTTCACGCAGGCAGGTGAAGACCAGTGGATAAGGGTTGCGACGCAGCTTCCAGAACACAATGACCGGGTTGACCGCCAAGGCTACGAACAGCATGCAACCGATCAGCACGGCCAGCAGGTGCATATAGCCAAGCAGGGCACCGAAACCGGAAGTGGCAAGGGTTGACGCGACCAGACCAAAAATTCCCAGAGGTGCGAAGCGGATCACCATGCGCACAATCAGCGTCACGCCATTGGAGAGATCGTCGAGCACCGTGCGGGTGGTTTCACCGGCATGGCGAATAGCAATACCCATGCCGATCGCCCACGCCAGAATGCCGATGAAATTGGCATTCATCAGGGCGCTGACCGGATTGTCGACCACGCTGAGCAGAAGACTTTGCAGCACTTCACTGATCCCGCCGGGTGCGCTCACGGCCACATCCTGAGTGGCCAATACCAGGCTGGACGGGAATAGCATGCTCGCAACTACCGCGACGGCGGCGGCGGCAAAAGTCCCGAGTAGGTACAAAAACAGAATGGGCCGAATATGAGTTTCCTGGCCATGTTTATGGCTTGCGATAGAGGCCATGACCAGAATGAACACCAGAATCGGCGCGACGGCTTTCAGTGCCGAGACAAAGACCTTGCCGATGACCGCCACGGATCGCGCTACGTCGGGCAGCAGCCACGCCAGCAAAATACCGGCGAGCAAACCGATGATGATTTGCGTGACCAGGTGGGTTCCGAGAAGTTTTTGCATAAGAGAAGGGGGAGAAGCGGTCATTGCGGTATCTCTGATTATTTTGTGTGCGGTTCGATACGCTCTGGCAGCAACAAACGGGCAGGCTGGACGAACGGAACCAAGGATCTATCGCGACATCAGTACCAGCACGTCGCCGTGCATGACCGATTTGGGCAGGGCGCGGACTTTATCACACGTAGGACGATTCCTTCGGACCTGTGACGATCTGCCACCCGGGTGTTAGTCAGGTTCGCGTAACTGCTGCCAGACGCACTCTGTTAACATCCGCCATCCTCTTTTTTCATATCCAGTGAGCCCTTGGGCTATCGCTGGCGTTGTCGTTTCTGGAGTTATGCATGTTGTTGCCCATCCTTCTGTTGTCCGCCGCCGGTTTTACCGTGCTGACCACGGAATTCATCATCGTCGGCCTGTTGCCCTCTATCGCCCGCGACCTGGATGTCAGCGTCTCCCAGGCCGGTTTGCTGGTGACCTTGTTCGCCTTTACCGTGGCTGCCTTCGGGCCGTTCCTGACCGCATATTTCGCGCGCTTCGAGCGCAGACGGCTGTTTATCAGCGTGCTGATCATGTTTGGGCTGGCCAATACCCTGGCGGCCATGGCGCCGAATATAGGCGTAATGGCGCTGGCGCGATTGATTCCGGCGCTGGGTTTGCCGGTGTTCTGGGCCCTGGCCAGCGAGACGGCTGTAGACATCGTCGGGCCGGACTACGCGGGACGCGCGATTGCGAAAATCGGTTTCGGGATTGTCTGCGCAACTGTGTTCGGGATTCCCGTGGGGACGCTGATTTCCGATGCCTTCGGCTGGCGCAGTGCCTTCGGCATTCTGGCACTGATCGCTTTTGCCAAAGCGTTGCTGCTGTTCATCTATTTACCGAAAACCAACTTGCACAAACAGCAGGTGAGCTTACGTTCGCAGTTCAAGATCCTGCGCAGTCCGTTGATGCAGGGCCATGTGCTGTTGTCGATCCTGGTCTTCAGCGGCATGTTCACCGCATACACCTACCTGGCCGACATTCTGGAGCGGCTTGCCGGTTTCAACGGCACCGTGGTCGGTTGGTGTTTGATGGGGTTCGGTGCGGTGGGGCTGATCGGTAACTCGTTGGGTGGCCGTATGGTCGATCGCCATCCACTGATTGCCTCGATGGTGTTCTGCGTCTTCATGATCGGCGGCATGGTGACGCTGGTGCCGAGCATTCATTCGCCACTGGGGCTGGCGGCTGCCATGGGCCTATGGGGTGTCACCCAGGCGGCGTTGTTTCTGGTCAGCCATGTGCGCTTGATGAAGGTCGCACCGCAGGCACCGGCGTTTGCCGCGTCGCTGAATATTGCCGGGGCCAACCTGGGCATCGGACTGGGAGCGATGGTTGGCGGCCGAGTGATCGATACGTTGGGGCTGGGCAGTCTTGGCTTCGCGGCGGCGGGCTTCATTGTGCTGTCGATCTTGCTGGCGCTGCTGTTGATGACCGCCAAATCCCGGACGGTCTGCGCCTGAGTCCTCACCTGTTGATCGCGGTAAACAGCTCGCGTCGGGCACCTTCGGTAATGGCAACAATGCCGGGGTGCTTGACCTTGCGCTCCACCGAAATGGCGTAGAACGACTCAGTCACCGCATCGGTCTGGCCAATCAACTCCACGCCATACTGGCGTTTCACTTCGTCGGCAATCACGCTCGGGCCAATGAATATCCCGCTGCCGGATTGGCCGAAGGCCTGCATCAAGGCACTGTCATCAAACTCACCGACAATGCGCGGCTGAATCTGCTGTTCGGCGAGCCAGCGCAGCAATCGACTGCGCACTACGGTTTCCTGTCCGGGAATCAATAGCGGGGCACCCTGCAGGCTGTGGGGAAAATCCCTCCCGTAACTTTCGGCTAGCGCGCGGGTGGCAAAAAAGCTGATGCCGCATTCACCGAGCTTCTGGCTGTAGCCCTTGATGTCCAGATGCGACGGCATCGGGCTGTCGGAGATCACCAGGTCCAGGCGCTGGATGGCCAGGTCGGCCAGCAGCCGCTCGAGTTTGTCCTCGCGGCAGGTGATGCGCAGTGGTTCGCTCAGCTCCATGGTGGGGGCGATGAGGCGATAGACGATCGACTTGGGGACCACGTCGGCGACTCCGACCCGGAACAGAATCTGTTGCTCATTGGGTTGCGCCCGTAGCATCGCCTCCAGTTCACCACCGAGCTGGAACATCTGTTCCGCGTACGGCAAGGTCTGGCGCCCGGCTTCAGTCAGTTCAAGCTGTCGCCCGACCCGGCGAAACAGCTCGATCCCGTAGGTCTGTTCGAGCAGGCTGATTTGCCCGCTGATGGTCTGCGGCGTCAGGTTCAGCTGCTCGCAAGCCCGAACGATGCTGCCAGTCTTGGCCACAACCCAGAAGTAATGCAGTTGCCGATAATTGAGCATAAGTGCTTACAGTTCGTAAAAACCGAAGTATAACTGCTAAAAATACGAATTTTCCTGAAGTGCTTGCCTCCTTAGAATGCAACGCTATTGACGGGCCATCACGTAGAGGCCGTACGTTCTATCGAGGGAAGCATGATGAAACTCAAATCCATAGGCGCCGCTTCGCTGCTGGCGTTCTCAGTGTTTGCACTCAGTGGCTGCGATCAGGTCGAAAAAAGCGCCCAGCAATTGATGGGCAAAGCGGCCGAAACAGCCAAGCAGGCGATAGACGACACTCATAAAGCGGCGGAGCAGGCATTGGACGACGCGACTCAGGGCTTGATCAGTAACAAGGACAAGACCGCGGACGACAGTGAGCAACCCGAAAAGTCGTCACAGGCCATCTAACCCGTCTTACACCGAGTCAGGACTGACCCATGGATTACCTTTTACAACTCACCGCCAGCCCCACCGCCTGGGTGGCTTTGGCCACCTTGATCGTCATGGAAATCGTGCTTGGCATCGACAACCTGATTTTCATCTCGATCCTGACCAACAAACTGCCTGTGCAGCACCGTGCCAAGGCGCGACGTATCGGCATCAGCATGGCGTTGATTCTGCGTCTGGGTCTGCTCAGCACCATTGCGTTCATCGTGCAGTTGACTGCGCCGGTCATCGATGTGTTTGGCCAGGTGTTCTCCTGGAAAGACATGATCCTGATTGCCGGTGGTCTGTTCCTGCTCTGGAAAGCCACTACGGAAATCCATCACAGCATGGACCCTGAGCCGCAGGAGACGGCATCCGCGACCTCGGGCGTGTCGATTGGCTTTGCCGCGGCGATCGGTCAGATCCTGATGCTGGACATGGTCTTCTCGATCGATAGCATCATTACCGCCGTTGGCATGACCGAGCACTTGCCAATCATGATCATCGCGGTGGTGGTCTCGGTACTGGTGATGTTGCTGGCGGCCGAGCCTCTGGCGAAGTTCATCAACGACAACCCGACTGTGGTGATGCTGGCCCTGGGCTTCCTGATCATGATCGGCATGACCCTGATCGCCGAAGGCTTTGGCGCCCACGTACCGAAAGGCTACGTCTACGCAGCCATGACGTTCTCGGCGACGATTGAAGGCTTGAACATGCTGTCGCGTCGCGCTCGGCAGAAGCGGGAGGTTGTTGAAGCTTAAGCTGTTGAAACAAAAGTAGCGGACACACCGAACGCTCGCCTGTACTCGAAAGAGTTCAGGCGAGCGTTTTTTTTCTTTATGTAAAAAGAGCTGTAAAAAGGGCTGAAAAAAGGGCCCGTCAGTGCGCGTTCGCGGTGCGGCCGGCAGGTTTTTCGGTTTTCGCTGGGGTTGTTGGCTGGATGCGTGGGTGATGGTGTCTGCGAGTAATACGCAGCAAGCCCCAAAGCATCGCGGCGGCAACGGCCAGCCAGCCACAGACCAGCATGATGATTGTCGTTGTCAGGCTCATAAGTGCCTCCTCTTTGCCCTGCCTGGGGTACACACTCCTGTAATGGACAGTCTAGTCGCTGATGTGTTTCAGGCTGTTGACCAAAGGTCGAGAGCCTCCAAATAGTTCGATCTATCGGGTGCAACTAACTGCCGTTCAAGGCTATACCGTCGCTCAAGACGGCCCTATGATCGAGGGCCAAGCCGGCAGTGTGTTTGCCTGCGTCTGAACAAGAGAGTGATGATGTTGCGGGTATTTCCTCGATTTCGATCTGCGCTGCTCGCCGGCGCTTGTGTTCTGAGCCTGGCCGGTTGCGCCGGCAACGTACAGCCGGAGATCCAGCGCTTGCCGGAGCGCGTCGAGCTCAACGGTGTGCCGTTTTTCCGCAGCGAGCTCTATCAGAGCGGGCCCAGCGCCCTGGCAAGTATGCTGTCCCAGCAAGGCATCGTGATTACCCCGGGTTTACTGGATAAGCCGCTGCATTTGCCGGGCGCCGAAGACCGGTTGCAGCAGAATATGCAGACCCTGGCGCGTGAGTACGGCATGGTGGTCTATCCACTCGACAATAATCTTCCCGCGTTGTTGACCCAGGTGGCGGCAGGTTATCCGGTGCTGGTGCGTTTCACCGAGGGCTCGGCGTTCTGGTCCGGACCGAGGTACGCCGTGCTTGCGGGCTACAACCGTCATAAACAGACCGTCTTGCTCCGTGCAGGGATGGATCGCCGTTTGCTGATGAGCTTCAAGTCGTTTGAATCTTCCTGGGAAAACGCTGGCAGTTGGGCTGTCCTGATCCAGGGTCCGACGCAAATACCCGCCAGGGTTGACCAGCAGCGCTGGTTGAAAGCCGCCAATGAGCTGGCTCAGGCCGGCCAGGAACGGGCCGCGGCGAGAGCGACCAAAGCACTTGGCGTACGTTGATTCAGCGGATAAAAAAAACGGCGCTTTTGAGCGCCGTTATTGTGAATGCCCTGACATGACGTTCAGGGTTTTTTTTGCGTTTCAGTCGCCTGAGCTACGCCATTTGGACGATTTTTGAGGTTCTTGTCGGCCTTGTAGCGCAGCGCGACATTGGGTGCCGAACCGCTGGTCCCGGTTTCGACCCACTTGCGGATACGGCTGGCGTCGGCGAAATGGGTGTATTTGCCAAAGGCATCGAGAATCACCAGGGCGACCGGGCGATTGCCCATGCTGGTCACCAGGACCAGGCAGTGACCCGCCTCATCAGTGAAGCCGGTCTTGGTCACCGAGATGTCCCAGCTGGCCTTGTGGATCAAGTGATTGGTGTTGCGAAAGCCCAAGGCGTACTTCGGCTTGCGGAAAACCACGGTCTTTGCCTTGGTGGTACTCAGCTCGCTCAGCATCGGGTATTTGCGCGCGGCCTGCAGCAGCTTGGTCAAGTCGCGGGCGGTGGAGACGTTGTGGATGGACAGGCCGGTAGGCTCGACGAAACGGGTGCTGGTCATGCCCAGTGCTTTGGCTTTGGCATTCATTGCCGCGATAAACGCGACGTAACCCCCTGGATAGTGATGAGCCAGGCTGGCGGCTGCACGGTTTTCCGAAGACATCAGTGCGATCAGCAGCATGTCCTTGCGGCTCAGTTCGCTCTTGAGTTTGACGCGGGAGAACACGCCTTTCATTTCCGGTGTGTCGCTGATCGACACGGAAATGATCTCGTCCATCGATTGCCTGGCTTCCAGTACGATCAGGCCGGTCATCAGTTTGGTGACCGAAGCGATCGGCCTGATGACGTCTGGATTGCTCGAATAGATGACTTTGTCGGTTTGCAGGTCGAGCAGCATCGCGCTACTGGAAGCGACTTTTAGCCTGGAAGTGTCTCGGGGCGCCGCGATGGTCTCGCCAGCATTGACGCTCTGCGTGGTGAAAGTGCCTGCCAGTGCAAAAAACAGACTGAGGATGGAGATACGGATTTTCACGCGGGCGGACTCGCTCAAAGATGGATATGCCGTTGTGCAACGGGCTTTTTCGACAAAACGTAACATTTTATGAGTATGTGCCAGGAAAGCGCTACACGCCCTCTGCGCCGGGGCTTTAAATGAAATATTTTTAATGCGGTACCCATTTTGAATCAGCTGAACGGAGCTTTGCGGCGCTAAACAAAGAACCCCGCCAATGGCGGGGTTCCTTGTTCAAGTCGTTACGCTCAGCTGTGCAGCGTTTCTGCCGCGTACAGGGTGTTTTCCAGCAGGCAGGCACGCGTCATCGGGCCAACGCCGCCAGGAACTGGAGTGATCCAGCCAGCACGGGGCAGGGCGGTTTCATAAACCACATCGCCCACCAGCTTGCCGTCTTCCTGGCGGTTGATGCCGACGTCGATGACGATCGCACCTTCCTTGATCCACTCACCTTTGACCAGCCCCGGCTTGCCGGCGGCCACCACCACCAGATCGGCGCGGCCAACGTGCCCGGCCAGATCCTTGGTGAAGCGGTGGGTGACGGTGACGGTGCAGCCAGCCAATAGCAATTCCATCGCCATCGGACGCCCGACGATATTGGACGCGCCAACCACAACTGCATCCATCCCATAAAGGTCGGCGCCAGTGCTTTCCAGCAAGGTAATGATGCCTTTCGGGGTGCAAGGGCGAAGCAGCGGGATGCGTTGCGCCAGGCGGCCGACGTTATAAGGATGGAAACCATCCACGTCTTTGTCCGGGCGGATGCGTTCCAGCAGTCTGGAGGCATCCAGCTGTTCAGGAAGCGGTAGCTGAAGCAGGACGCCGTCGATGTTCGGGTCATCGTTCAGACGATCGATCAGATCGGTCAGTGCTTCCTGAGTGGTGTCGGAAGGCAAGTCATAGGCTTGCGAAAGGAAGCCGACCTCTTCGCAGTCTTTACGCTTGTGCGAGACATAAACTTGAGAGGCGGGGTCGCTGCCGACCAGGATCACCGCGAGGCCGGGAGTGCGCAGACCTTGCTGGCGACGCTCGGCGACACGTTTGGCGATCTGCTGGCGCAGGCTAGCGGCGATCGCTTTGCCGTCGATTAGTTGTGCAGTCATGACGCGTGATTAACCATCGAGAGGGGAAAAAAAGAGAACGCATTCTCGCATGTCGTGACGTGAGGGCAAAGGCGCTTGGTCTGCAAATTCCCCTAACCCCTTTAATTAAATGAATTTTTTTTAAAAAAGAGTTGACGACCCAGGCGCTCGCCTATAACATTCGTCGCACTTGTCGGGCACAGCCTAGCACTGGTTAAGAAGGTTGAGCAGAGTTGATGTTTGATTCGGCGAGACTGAAAGCACTTAGTTTGTAATCGTCCAAGAATACAGATTAACAAGGCGCCCGTAGCTCAGCTGGATAGAGCATCCGCCTTCTAAGCGGATGGTCGCAGGTTCGAGTCCTGCCGGGTGCGCCATTAGGCAGCTTTGGCACAAGTAACGCAACAAGGCAATATGGTGGGCGTAGCTCAGTTGGTAGAGCACGGGATTGTGACTCCCGTTGTCGAGGGTTCGATCCCCTTCGTCCACCCCATATTTAGAAAGGCGCCAGATTAATAATCTGGCGCCTTTGCTTTAAAAGCTTGATACGCGGACGTGGTGGAATTGGTAGACACACTGGATTTAGGTTCCAGCGCCGCAAGGTGTAAGAGTTCGAGTCTCTTCGTCCGCACCAATTAAGTAGCTATTTAATAGCAGATATCGGCGCAGCACCTGAAAAGGGCTGCGCCGTTTTGGTTTCAGAAGCATGGGTTTCAGAAGCATGCGTTTTCAGTGCGGCCGCAGGCATTGGGCTGAAAGGGTGGCGAGTCGTCGCTATTTTGTTACTGGATGGTGCTGTGTTTTTCTGCCGGTCTGCTCGCAGGTCCGGCTGTCAGGGCCACGGCTGCCAGCTCCTTCTATATATAGAAGGGTTGGTGTAGAGGCTCTGGCTCGATTTGCTGTATTTGCTCTCAGGGTGAGGCACAACCGTTTGTCCCCGCCTTTAAATTGCCTGCTGTTTTTTTACCCGTTTTCAGTAGGGTGACTTCTTGAGTTTGACCCACTAGAATGCATGCCCTTGATTCTGGGGTCGGAAACGGCCGGCTAACGTCTGTGCAACGAGGAATATCCATGCAAGTTTCTGTTGAAAATACTTCTGCTCTTGAGCGCCGCATGAGCATCACCGTGCCAGCTGAGCGCATCGAGACCCAAGTCAACAAGCGTCTGCAGCAGACTGCCCAAAAGGCCAAGATTGCAGGCTTCCGTCCTGGCAAAGTGCCAATGAGCGAAATCAAGCGCCGTTTCGGTGCTGATGCGCGTCAGGAAGCTGTAGGCGATGTGATCCAGTCTTCTTTCTACGAAGCTGTTGTTGAGCAGAAGCTGAACCCGGCTGGTGCTCCTTCGATCGAGCCTAAATCGATCGAAGCCGGCAAGGATCTGGAATACGTCGCAGTTTTCGAAGTGTTCCCTGAGTTCACCGTTGCCGGTTTCGAAGGTATCACCGTAGAGCGCCTGAGCGCTGACGTGGCGGACGCCGATCTGGACAAAATGCTGGAAGTCCTGCGCAAGCAGAACATCCGTTTTGAGCTGGCCGAGCGTGCCGCCCAGAACGAAGACCAGCTGAACATCGATTTCGTTGGCAAGGTCGACGGTGAAGTGTTCGCGGGCGGCTCTGCCAAAGGTACTCAGCTGGTTCTGGGTTCCGGCCGCATGATCCCGGGCTTCGAAGATGGTCTGGTCGGCGCGAAAGCTGGCGAAGAGCGTGTTCTGAACCTGACCTTCCCTGAGGACTATCAGAACCTCGACCTGGCAGGCAAAACCGCTGAGTTCACCGTGACCGTGAACACCGTTTCCGAGCCTAAGCTGCCAGAGCTGAACGAAGAATTCTTCGCTCAGTTCGGTATCAAGGAAACCGGTATCGAAGGTTTCCGCGCCGAAGTTCGCAAGAACATGGAGCGTGAGCTGCGTCAGGCGATCAAATCCAAGGTCAAGAATCAGGTAATGGACGGTCTGCTGACCACCAACCCGATCGAAGTGCCAAAGGCCCTGCTGTCCAACGAAGTCGACCGTCTGCGCGTGCAGGCTGTTCAGCAGTTCGGTGGCAACATCAAGCCTGATCAACTGCCGGTCGAGCTGTTCGAAGAGCAAGCCAAGCGCCGCGTTGTACTGGGTCTGATCGTTGCTGAAGTGGTCAAGCAGTTCGACCTCAAGCCTGACGAAGCTCGCGTTCGCGAAATGATTCAGGAAATGGCTTCGGCTTACCAAGAGCCTGAGCAGGTCGTGTCCTGGTACTACAAGAACGACCAGCAACTGAACGAAGTTCGTTCGGTTGTGCTGGAAGAACAAGTTGTGGATACTGTTCTGCAGAAAGCTAGCGTGACCGACAAATCGGTCTCTTACGAAGAAGCGGTCAAGGCGGTAGAAGCTCCACAAGCCGACTGATTTTTCTTTGTTTGAAAAATACACACATAAGCCAGCCTTCGCGCTGGCTTATGCGTATTCAAGACATAACTATTTGGGAGTGACTGCCGGACATGTCCCGCAATTCTTATTATCAGCAGAGCTCTGACATCCAGGCCGCAGGCGGCCTGGTCCCGATGGTTATCGAGCAGTCCGCCCGTGGCGAGCGTGCCTACGACATCTACTCGCGCCTCCTCAAGGAGCGAGTGATCTTCCTGATTGGCCCGGTAGAAGACTACATGGCCAACCTGGTCGCGGCGCAACTGCTGTTCCTTGAAGCGGAAAATCCGGACAAGGACATCCATCTTTACATCAACTCACCAGGCGGTTCGGTGACTGCGGGTATGTCGATCTACGACACCATGCAATTCATCAAACCTGACGTTTCGACCATCTGCATCGGCCAGGCCTGCAGCATGGGGGCTTTCCTGCTCGCCGGTGGCGCTGCGGGCAAGCGTCACTGCCTGCCTAACTCGCGCATGATGATTCACCAGCCGTTGGGTGGCTTCCAGGGGCAGGCGTCGGATATCGACATTCATGCCAAGGAAATTCTCGCCATTCGTCATCGCCTGAACTCGTTGCTGGCCCATCACACCGGGCAAAGCCTCGAAACCGTCGAGCGTGATACCGAGCGTGATAACTTCATGAGCGCAGAGCGTGCGGCCGAATATGGCCTGATCGACACTGTGATCACGAAGCGTCAAATGCCTGCCTAAGCAGCCCAAATGTAGGTGGTTGGTTTAACTGGCCACCTGCGGGCTTGAAAAAGCCCGCAATTGCCTTCATCTTGTGTTGCAAGCCTATCGGATTTGGATCGATCGAATGACTGACACCCGCAACGGCGAGGACAACGGCAAATTGCTCTATTGCTCCTTCTGTGGCAAAAGCCAGCATGAAGTACGCAAATTGATTGCCGGCCCCTCGGTCTTTATCTGCGACGAGTGCGTCGACCTGTGCAATGACATCATCCGTGAGGAGGTGCAGGAAGCCCAGGCCGAAAGCAGCGCGCATAAATTGCCTTCGCCTAAAGAAATCAGCGGCATCCTTGATCAGTACGTGATTGGTCAGGAACGTGCGAAAAAGGTTCTGGCCGTAGCGGTATACAACCACTACAAACGCCTGAACCAGCGCGACAAAAAGAATGACGATGTCGAGCTCGGCAAAAGCAACATCTTGCTGATCGGCCCTACAGGCTCGGGTAAAACCCTGCTTGCAGAAACACTGGCTCGTTTGCTGAATGTGCCTTTCACCATCGCTGACGCGACCACCCTCACCGAGGCGGGTTATGTTGGTGAAGATGTTGAGAACATCATTCAGAAACTGCTGCAGAAGTGCGATTACGACGTAGAGAAAGCCCAGATGGGCATTGTCTATATCGATGAGATCGACAAGATCTCGCGTAAATCTGATAACCCTTCGATTACCCGGGACGTTTCCGGCGAAGGCGTGCAGCAAGCGTTGCTTAAACTGATCGAAGGCACTGTCGCTTCCGTTCCGCCTCAAGGTGGTCGCAAGCATCCGCAGCAAGAGTTCCTTCAGGTCGATACGCGTAACATCCTGTTCATTTGCGGTGGTGCGTTCTCCGGGCTGGAAAAGGTCATTCAAAGCCGTTCTACCCGTGGTGGCATCGGCTTCAACGCTGAAGTCCGTAGCAAGGAAGAGGGCAAGAAGGTGGGTGAATCCCTGCGTGAAGTCGAGCCTGACGATCTGGTCAAGTTCGGTCTGATCCCGGAATTCGTTGGTCGTCTGCCGGTTCTCGCTACCCTGGACGAGCTCGACGAGGCTGCTTTGATGCAGATTCTCACCGAGCCGAAAAATGCCCTGACCAAACAGTACGCCAAGTTGTTCGAGATGGAAGGCGTCGATCTGGAGTTCCGTACCGACGCTCTCAAGTCGGTGGCCAAGCGTGCGCTTGAGCGCAAGACCGGTGCTCGTGGATTGCGTTCGATCCTCGAAGGTGTATTGCTCGACACTATGTACGAGATCCCCTCGCAGTCCGAGGTGAGTAAAGTAGTGATCGATGAAAGCGTTATAGAAGGCAAGTCCAAGCCACTGTATATCTACGAAAACAGTGAGCCGACAGCCAAGGCAGTGCCAGACGCATAAGCGTCGCGCAGCTGGATTAAAGAGGGGGCCTTCGGGCCCCTTTGCTTTTATATTCTTTAAGTCATGTCTTTGAGCTTGAAGTGCCGTCTTTGAGCTTGTTTTTTTTCAAGACAGCCCCCATCTTGGTTTCAGGCTTACTCCCATCTGTTTACGGCCTTATGGCCGCCGAAGAGGCGAAATCATGAAGACAACCATCGAATTGCCTCTCCTGCCATTGCGTGATGTTGTGGTTTATCCGCACATGGTTATCCCGCTGTTCGTGGGGCGTGAGAAATCTATCGAAGCCCTCGAGGCCGCGATGACGGGCGACAAGCAGATTCTTCTGCTGGCTCAGAGAAACCCTGCTGACGACGATCCCGGTGAAGATGCACTTTATCGCGTAGGTACTATCGCGACGGTCCTGCAGCTGCTCAAACTGCCTGACGGCACAGTCAAAGTGCTGGTCGAGGGTGAGCAGCGCGGCGCGATCGAGCGTTTCATCGAAGTGGACGGCCATTGCCGCGCTGAAGTCTCGCTGATTGACGAAAGTGACGCGCCTGAGCGCGAGTCGGAAGTATTTGTTCGCAGCTTGCTCGCTCAGTTCGAGCAATATGTGCAATTGGGCAAAAAGGTACCTGCCGAGGTGCTGTCGTCGCTCAACAGCATCGATGAGCCAGGTCGTCTGGTCGATACCATGGCGGCGCACATGGCGCTGAAGATCGAGCAGAAGCAGGAAATACTCGAAATCATCGATTTGTCGGCCCGGGTCGAGCACGTTCTGGCGTTGCTGGATGCCGAGATCGACCTGCTGCAAGTTGAAAAACGCATTCGTGGTCGCGTCAAAAAGCAAATGGAGCGCAGCCAGCGCGAGTACTACCTGAATGAGCAGATGAAGGCCATTCAGAAAGAGCTGGGTGATAGCGACGAAGGCCATAACGAAGTCGAAGAGCTGAAAAAGCGCATCGATGCCGCCGGTTTGCCGAAAGATGCCCTGACCAAGGCTCAAGCCGAGCTGAACAAACTCAAACAAATGTCGCCAATGTCTGCGGAAGCGACGGTGGTGCGTTCTTACCTCGACTGGCTGGTTCAGGTGCCGTGGAAGGCCCAGAGCAAGGTGCGTCTGGATCTGGTGCGGGCTGAAGATATTCTCGATGCCGACCATTACGGTCTGGAAGAAGTCAAAGAACGGATCCTCGAATACCTCGCCGTGCAAAAACGCGTGAAGAAAATTCGTGGTCCGGTGCTGTGCCTGGTCGGTCCTCCTGGGGTGGGTAAAACCTCGCTGGCTGAATCGATTGCCCATGCAACCAACCGCAAATTCGTGCGCATGGCGCTCGGCGGCGTGCGTGACGAAGCGGAAATTCGTGGTCATCGGCGGACTTACATCGGTTCGATGCCAGGAAGATTGATTCAAAAGATGACAAAAGTTGGCGTGCGCAACCCGCTGTTCCTGCTCGATGAAATCGACAAGATGGGTAGCGACATGCGCGGCGATCCGGCTTCGGCGTTGCTCGAGGTGCTCGATCCCGAGCAGAATCACAATTTCAACGACCATTACCTGGAAGTCGATTACGACCTTTCCGATGTAATGTTCCTCTGCACCGCCAACTCGATGAATATCCCGGCGGCGCTGCTCGATCGGATGGAAGTGATTCGTCTCCCGGGTTACACCGAAGACGAGAAGATCAACATCGCCGTCAAATACCTTTCGCCCAAACAGATTCAGGCTAACGGCTTGAAGAAAGGCGAGCTGGAATTCGACGCCGAAGCGATCCGCGACATCATTCGCTATTACACCCGCGAAGCCGGTGTGCGTGGGCTTGAGCGTCAGATTGCCAAGGTGTGCCGCAAGGCGGTCAAAGAGCACTCTCTGGAAAAACGCTTCTCGGTAAAAGTGACGGCCGAGTTGTTGGAGCACTTTCTGGGCGTGCGTAAATTCCGCTACGGTCTGGCTGAACAGCAGGATCAGATCGGCCAGGTGACAGGTCTGGCCTGGACTCAGGTGGGTGGTGAGTTGCTGACCATCGAAGCAGCCGTGGTTCCTGGTAAGGGTCAACTGATCAAGACCGGTTCCCTGGGTGACGTGATGGTCGAATCGATCACCGCGGCGCTGACGGTTGTTCGCAGCCGTGCGAAAAGCCTGGGGATCCCTCTGGACTTCCACGAGAAGCGTGACACCCATATCCACATGCCGGAAGGGGCGACGCCTAAAGACGGCCCTAGCGCTGGTGTAGGCATGTGCACGGCCTTGGTATCGGCCCTGACCGGGATTCCGGTGCGTGCAGATGTCGCCATGACCGGCGAAATTACGTTGCGTGGCCAGGTTCTGGCGATTGGTGGCCTCAAGGAAAAACTCTTGGCGGCACACCGTGGCGGGATCAAAACCGTGATCATTCCTGAAGAGAATGTCCGCGATTTGAAGGAAATTCCCGACAATATCAAGCAAGATCTTCAGATTAAACCAGTTAAATGGATTGACGAGGTCCTGCAAATTGCGCTGCAATACGCGCCGGAGCCCTTGCCGGATGTGGCTCCCGAGATAGTTGCAAAGGATGAAAAACGCGAGTCTGACTCTAAGGAAAGAATTAGCACGCATTAGAACGCATTTGCCTGGGGGGCTTCCTTGACAGCTTTTTAGAGCCCTTGTTATAAAGCGGCTCTTAAAGTGTCTGTAGGCCATTCAGCACTCGTTTTTGCTTTCACCAAAAAACTTAGAATCATACTCAAATAGATATAAGGGGACTTAGAGTGAACAAGTCGGAACTGATTGATGCTATCGCTGCATCCGCTGATATCCCGAAAGCTGCTGCTGGCCGTGCGCTGGACGCTGTAATCGAATCCGTCACTGGCGCTCTCAAGGCTGGCGACTCCGTTGTACTGGTTGGTTTCGGCACCTTCTCCGTTACCGATCGTCCAGCTCGCATTGGCCGTAACCCACAGACCGGTAAGACGCTGGAAATCGCCGCAGCCAAAAAACCAGGTTTCAAAGCCGGTAAAGCACTGAAAGAAGCTGTTAACTAAGTCTCTTTCAAGTCTTTACCCATCCGGGTCGGGGTCATTCCTGACTTGGCAGCGGAGCGGTAGTTCAGTCGGTTAGAATACCGGCCTGTCACGCCGGGGGTCGCGGGTTCGAGTCCCGTCCGCTCCGCCAGTTACGAGAAGGCGCATCCTCGGATGCGCCTTTCTTCTATCCGGATTCTACCCACGCTCCACGGTTGCCTAATTTGAAGTACAACCGTTTCTGGGGGACGCATGCTGCAGAATATCAGGGACAATTCACAAGGCTGGATTGCCAAGACCATTATCGGAATCATCGTTGTATTGATGGCTTTCACCGGTATCGAGGCCATTTTCCAGGCCACGACCAACAGCCAGGACGCGGCCAAGGTCAATGGTGAAGAAATCAGTCAGAACGAGCTGAGTCAGGCGGTCGATATGCAACGCCGTCAGCTCATGCAACAGCTGGGCAAGGATTTCGATGCTTCCTTGCTCGACGAAAAAATGCTGCGTGAAGCCGCTCTGAAAGGGCTGATCGATCGCAAGCTGTTGCTGCAAGGCGCAGAAGATTCGAAATTTGCCTTCTCCGAAGCTGCATTGGATCAAGTGCTCCTGCAAACGCCCGAGTTTTTGGTCGACGGCAAGTTCAGTCCTGAGCGTTTCGATCAGGTGATCCGTCAAATGGGCTACAGCCGTCTGCAATTCCGTCAGCTGCTGGCACAGGAGATGCTGATTGGTCAGCTGCGTGCCGGTCTGGCAGGTAGCGGTTTCGTGACCGATGCACAGGTTCTGGCGTTTGCCCGTCTGGAAAAACAGACCCGCGATTTCGCCTCTCTGAACATCAAGCTCGATCCGGCTGCGGTCAAACTGACCGATGATGAGGTCAAGGCCTACTACGACGAGCACGCCAAGGAGTTCATGACTCCTGATCAGGTGGTGATCGATTACCTCGAGTTGAAGAAAGCTTCTTTCTTCGATCAGGTCAGCGTCAAGGACGAAGACCTGCAGGCGGCGTATCAGAAAGAAACGGCGAACCTCTCCGAGCAACGCCGGGCTGCGCACATTCTGATCGAAGTGAACGACAAGGTGAACGAGGCGCAAGCCAAGGCCAAAATCGACGAAGTTCAGCAACGTCTGGCCAAGGGTGAAAGCTTCGAAGCGCTGGCCAGGGAGTTCTCGCAGGACCCGGGTTCTGCGGCTAACGGTGGTGACCTCGGTTACGCCGGTCCAGGTGTCTACGACCCAACCTTTGAAAAGGCCTTGTACGCCTTGAACAAGGATCAGGTGTCGGCACCGGTTCGCACTGATTTCGGTTTGCACCTGATCAAGCTGTTGGGTGTCGAGGCACCTGAAGTGCCGAGCTTTGCCAGCCTGAAAGACAAGTTGACCAAAGAGCTGAAAGCCCAGCAGGTCGAGCAGCGTTTTGTCGAGGCGACCAAGCAATTGGAAGACTCCTCGTTCGAAGCTTCCGATCTGGCTCAGCCGGCTCAAGAGTTGAAACTGACCGTTCACACTTCCGCACCATTCGGTCGTGAGGGTGGCGAGGGTGTTGCTGCCAACCGTGGCGTTGTGCAAGCTGCGTTCAGTCCTGAAGTGCTGGATGAGGGTGGCAACAGCACCGCCATCGAGCTGGACCCGGAAACGGTTGTGGTGCTGCGCGCCAAAGAGCATCGCAAGCCGCAACAGCTGCCGCTGGAAAGCGTCGCCGCGAGCATCCGTACGCAATTGACCAAGGAGCATGCAAGTGCTGACGCCAAGACCAAGGCTGAGGCATTGATCGCAAGCTTGCGTGATGGCAAGGCGCCGCTGGACAAAGCAGTAGACGGTCAGAACTGGACAGTCAGCAAAGCAGCGACCCGTGGCCAGGAAGGGGTTGACCCTGCCGTGCTGCAAGCGCTGTTCCGCATGCCCAAGCCTGCGGCCAAGGACAAGCCGACCTTCAACAGCGTGACCCTGGCCGATGGTAGCCTGGTGATCGTGCGTCTGGACGGTGTGAACGAAGCGGCTGCCCCTTCCGAAGAAGAGAAAGCCCAGTATCGTCGCTTCCTTGCTTCGCGCATTGGCCAGCAAGATTTTGCGGCTTATCGCAAGCAACTGGAAAGTCAGGCGGACATCGAGCGTTTCTGATGCCTGATTGAGTCAACGAGCTGTAAACAAAGACCCCGGCCGAAAGGCTGGGGTCTTTGTTTATGGCGGGTTTTTATCATCGCCGGATAAGTACCTGCACACCCGTAGCAGCAGCCTCGCAGGCTCGACAGCTGCTACGGGCATAGTCTTTCACCGTGCAGCTTTTTCCTGAAAAGATCACTCAGTAAGGTTGTAAGTCTTTTAAGACACTAAACGGTACGCCCTTGGGCGTCGATCTGTTGCACAATACGTCCCGAACCGTTTTGCTCAGGATTTTCAATGTTTAATTCATTCCACTTGCGTGCCACTGTTCTGGCGCTTGTGATGGCTGGCGCGGCAGGTTGCTCGTCGGATAAAGCCGCCATTTATGAGCATGAAAATTTCTCTGATTCCGGGACCTTTTCGCGAAGCTACCCGGTCACTGATGTCGCGTCCTGCGAGGCTGCGCGTCGTGCCTTGCTTAGCCAGGGCTATATCATCACCAGCGCCGACCCCAAGCTGATCAGCGGGAAAAAAAGCTTTCAGCAGACCGGTGAAACGCATCTGGAGATCAGCTTCAACGTCGTCTGTGCTGAAGATGGCAGTGCCAGTCACCATGCCACGATGTTCGCCAATGCCTTGCAGGATCGCTATGCGCTGAAGAAGACCAATAACTCCGCCAGCCTTGGGGTCGGTGTGCTGGGTTCGGTGTCGATGCCAATCGGCTCCTCCGATGATTCGATGGTCAAGGTCGCCAGCGAAACAGTGTCTTCGGCCAAGTTCTATGAACGTTTCTTTGCGCTGGTTGAGCTGTACCTGCCGACTGAGGCCAAGAAAGCCGCGCATATCATCGAGAAGCCGAAGACCGATCTGGGTGTGCCTGAACCCACGGCTGCACCTGCCTCCCTGGCGCCGACACCGACGCCTGCTGCGCCCGAGCCTGCCATCGCACCCGCCGCAGAAGCTGCGCCCGCCGAAAGCTCGCCGGCCGCCTCAGAGCCGATGGCGCCACCCGCTGAAAACACACCCATTACCCCAGACGACGCCACGGCGCCGGACTCGTCGACTGAAACCGTAACACCCCCCGCGAATTCGAGTTCGCTGCCGCCGCCGACAGAGCCGATTTCCGCTCTGCCAGCTTCGAACTCCTGAGACCGTCTCAGACTGCTGCAGGATTGGCGTTGCCAACATCAATCCTGCAGCGGCTGATCGCTTGAGTGACTTCAGGTAGTCGGCCGGTCATTTCCTGGCGCCTTCAGCGCGGCCAGTACCATCAATGCCAAGACAATCGTTGCTTAACGGATTGCGGTAAATCGTAGGGATCTGCTACGTTTTATTTTTATGAGCCTTGATGTCATGAAGAAGTACTTTTTCTGTCATGAAGGCACTTTATGCTGAGAGCGAAGGTCATTTAAGCAATCGGTTTTTCACCGCAACCAAAAGGATTTTGCAATGGACGATTATCAAGAAGAGCTTCTCGAGTATCAGGCGTTTGAACTGGATCCGCTGGAACCTGCTGAAGACGCTACCGAGCTGTGATGGCGCTAGCGTGCTTCAGGCGGATTGGCGATGACTGCGGCGAAACTCGCCAGGGGTCTGGCCGTTCCAGCGTTTGAAGGCGCGTTGAAAGGCTTCGGCTGAAGCAAAGCCCAGTAAGTAAGCGATCTCCCCGAACGCCAGTTCGGTGTCGCGAATATAGGTCATGGCCAGATCACGACGGGTGTCGTTGAGAATGGCGCGAAATTGCGTACCTTCTTCGGCGAGCTTGCGGCGCAAGGTCCAGGTTGGCAGCTTCAGGCGTGCCGCCACTTCTTCCAGGTCGGGCTCCCGACCACCATTGAGCAATGGTCCCAGCAACTGAATGATGCGTTCACGCAGGCTGCGGGTTCGGGTCAGTTGTTCCAGTTCCCTTTCACACAACTTGATCAGAAGACGCCAGGTGCTGGGGCAATGTTCGCGATTGCGCAGCGCCAGACTGGCCAGGCTCAGACGCAGCTGATTGTGCTCGGCGCCAAAATGGATCGGACAATCACCCAGTACCCCATAACGTTCGCGGTAATCCGGTTCGGCGAACTCGATGTCGATGCGCTCGGCGTGCAGCGGTTCCGGGCTCAGGCTGGATAGTTGCTGTAGCCAGCTGGCAATGATCGAGTCCACTACAAAACGGTTGTAAGCGTTGTAGGGGTTGATGGAATAGAACCGCAGCCAGGCGCCCTGGGCGTCTTCATGGAAACTCGATTGGCCGCGATAGTTGGAGCCGTACAAGGCTTCGAAGCGGATCAGGCAGCGCGCAGCTTCTCTTACCGTCGGTGCCTGAGCGGCCGTGACCCCGGCCAGGCCGACCTGGCTGAGGCGACTGAGCTGGCCCATGCGCAAGCCCAATGCCGGGTCGCCGGTTAGTTGAATGGCGGCATGGCCCAGGCGCATGTAACGCGGAATCGACAACCTGGCGCCGGCTTCGGCCAGACGTGCCGGGTCGAGGCCGTATTGATCGAGCAAGTCCTGCGGGTCCAGGCCATGGCTGCGCACTGCGTCGGCAAGGCTATGGACAAAACCTACCGACAGATCCCCGAGGCGCATCGGCTGCGGTTTCATCGGTTACAACCAGATATTCAGCAAGCGGGCGCCGCGGGCATTGCCGCCGGCGATGGTTTGGCCGTCGCTGCTGATGAATCTCTGGCCGTCGCTGCCTTGATCCCAGAACTGGCCGCGCAAGAACACGCTTATACCGGTCAAGGCCTGGCTGTCCGGAAGCTGGCGGGTCAATGTCAGGCGATGCCAGGCGTCGCCTTCACTGAGTTCTCCAGGCTTGAGGCCGATTTCGCCGGGCGTCGACAGGCTTTTGTATCCGCGCCAGGGTTTGTCCCACGCGCCGCGGCCGACGACGAAGGCCGGAACCGCGACTAGTTGCGCACCCTGAGCCTTGAGTTTGCGGTAGTTGTCGGGGTACCAGCTGTCGCTGCCGATCAGCACGCCAAGGCGTCCGGCCGGGGTATCGATGACGTTGACCGTCTGATCGAGACTGGGCTGGACATAACCACGCTGATCCAGGGTTGGCGACAGCTGGCGTTGGGGTTGGCCGATTGGCAAGCCATCACTGCCGAACACCAGCGTGCTGTTGTATAACGCACCGCGACTGATTTTCAGCTGACCGTCGCTGACGGTTGGCTCAGGCAGCACGATGGAGCCGGCCACCAGTGTCACGCCAAATTCCCTGGCCAGTCCGCCGAACAGCGCCTGGTAATCCCGGGCCATGGTTTTGGCTTTCATGCGCAGGTGCGCATCGTCCAGACGACTCTCGCCTGTGGCGCTGATCAGGGCACGGGCGAACTTCAGCGGGTTGCTGACGGCCAGCCAGTTCATGGCTTCTTCAAGGCTGGTGGCCTGGTACAACTCATCCTTTTCGCCGCTGAGCATCAGCCAGGTGCCGACATGCTCGGGCAACACGACGATGGTCTTGTCGTTCAACAAGCCTTGATCCCGGGCGTGCTGCAAATACGCCGCGAGCTTGCGATGCAAGCGCTGGGGGCTTTGATAATCGGTGGGGAACAACTCTGGCTGGATGCCCAGAAGATTGCCGCGATCGGCGCGAATGCCTTGATCCACGGCGAGCTTGATTCGCAGGTCCGACAAGTAATGGCCGACAGGGCGGTCGACGGTCCACATCACATAGGTAGTGATGGTGGCGATCAAGGCCATGGAAAAGGCGAAGCGGAGAAGTTTGCGCATGGGAAAACAATCAGCGGCCGTGTGCAGGCCACTAGAGTAGGGCCCATGCAGGTGATTGCCAAGGGGGCGCTGTGCATTTGGATCAATAAGTTGTCAGTTACGGTCATTGAGCGGTGAGTGGAGTGCTCTTAGTCTGTCGAACATGACTGATGGGAGCCAAAGAGCTCCTACACTTTTTCGTGATTGCTCGTTGTGGAGTTACCGATGGCCGCCGCTCATTACCCGCACCTGTTAGCCCCTCTGGATCTGGGTTTTACCACGCTGCGCAACCGTACCCTGATGGGCTCGATGCACACCGGCCTGGAAGAAAAGCCCGGCGGTTTCGAGCGCATGGCGGCTTACTTCGCCGAGCGCGCCCGTGGCGGTGTTGGCCTGATGGTCACCGGTGGCATTGGTCCGAACGACGAAGGTGGGGTGTACTCGGGCGCGGCCAAGCTGACCACTGAAGAAGAGGCATTGCAGCACCGGATCGTGACCCGCGCGGTACATGAAGCGGGCGGCAAGATCTGCATGCAGATCCTCCACGCCGGGCGTTATGCCTACAGCCCGAAACAGGTAGCGCCAAGCGCCATCCAGGCGCCGATCAACCCGTTCAAGCCCAAAGAGCTGGACGAGGAAGGCATCGAGAAGCAAATCAGCGACTTCGTCACCTGCTCGACGCTCGCGCAAAAAGCCGAGTACGACGGCGTCGAAATCATGGGCTCGGAAGGTTACTTCATCAACCAGTTCCTGGCAGCGCACACCAACCATCGCACCGACCGCTGGGGTGGCAGCTATGAAAACCGCATGCGCCTGCCGGTAGAAATCGTCCGCCGTGTGCGCGAAGCCACAGGGCCGAACTTCATCATTATTTTTCGCCTGTCGATGCTCGATCTGGTGGAAGGCGGCAGCGTCTGGGAAGAAATCGTCCAGTTGGCCAAGGCCATCGAGCAGGCCGGTGCGACCATCATCAACACCGGGATCGGCTGGCACGAAGCGCGGATTCCGACCATCGCCACCAAGGTCCCGCGCGCTGCGTTCAGCAAGGTCACTGCCAAGTTGCGCGGTGAAGTAGCGATCCCGCTGATCACCACCAATCGCATCAACACCCCGGAAGTCGCCGAGCAGATCCTCGCCGAAGGCGACGCCGACATGGTCTCGATGGCCCGGCCATTCCTCGCCGACCCGGACTTCGTCAACAAGGCCGCTGCCGGGCGTGGCGATGAAATCAACACCTGTATCGGTTGCAACCAGGCCTGCCTGGATCACACCTTCGGCGGCAAGTTGACCAGTTGCCTGGTGAACCCGCGGGCCTGCCATGAAACCGAACTCAATTACCTGCCGGTGCAGCAGCTCAAGAAAATTGCCGTGGTGGGCGCCGGGCCCGCGGGTTTGTCGGCAGCCACTGTCGCGGCCGAGCGTGGGCATCAGGTTACGCTGTTCGATTCCGCCAGCGAGATCGGTGGCCAATTCAACGTCGCCAAGCGTGTGCCGGGCAAGGAAGAGTTTTTTGAAACCCTGCGTTACTTCAATCGCAAGTTGCAGACCACCCATGTCGAGCTGTGCCTGAACACCCGGGTCGACGTCGCACAGCTGGTAGCGGGTGGTTTCGACGAGATTATTCTGGCCACCGGCATCGCGCCACGCTTGCCGGCGATTCCCGGCATCGAGAACGCCAAGGTACTGAGCTACCTGGATGTGATTCTTGAGCGCAAACCTGTTGGCAAAAACGTGGCGGTGATCGGTGCGGGCGGTATCGGTTTCGACGTGTCGGAATTTCTCGTCCATCAAGGCGTGTCCACCAGCCAGGACCGCGAGGCGTTCTGGAAGGAGTGGGGCATCGATACCCACCTCGAGGCGCGTGGCGGTGTCGCCGGTATCAAGGCCGAGCCCCATGCACCGGCGCGTCAGGTATTCCTGCTGCAACGCAAGACGTCCAAGGTCGGCGACGGCCTGGGCAAGACCACCGGCTGGATTCATCGCACGGGCCTGAAGAACAAGCAGGTGCAGATGCTTAACAGCGTCGAATACCTGAAAATCGACGATGCCGGTTTGCACATTCGCCTGGGTGAAGCGGGGGAGCCACAGGTATTGGCGGTGGACAACATCGTGATCTGCGCAGGGCAAGACCCGTTGCGCGAATTGCAGGAAGGCCTGGTTGCGGCCGGACAGAACGTGCACCTGATCGGCGGCGCGGACGTGGCTGCTGAACTGGACGCCAAACGGGCGATCAATCAGGGTTCGCGGTTGGCTGCTGAGCTGTAGTTTTTCTGCAGGTTCAGCGTGCCAATGGCATTCGCGGGCAAGCCCGCTCCCACAGGAATCGAGTCGTTCACATAATGTGGGCCCAACTCAGATCAAATGTGGGAGCGGGCTTGCCCGCGAAGGCGGCATGACAGCTGCTAGAATGTTGGCTCTTCCACCCAGAGTCAGGCGCTGATGCTCTTTTTCCATTCTCCTGACAAGGCTCAGCTATGGGCCTGACTCCTTTCGACTGGCAGCCCCACGCCCCCCTCGAACACCTTCACCTGGACTGGCTCACCCAAGCCAACATCCAGGTCGCCGTCCTGCGCCTGGACCTCATCGATCCACTGATCTCCGGCAACAAGTGGTTCAAGCTGATCGAACATCTGGCAATGGCCGATCAAGTCGGGGCCAAGGGCGTCATCAGTCTGGGCGGTGCTCACTCCAATCATTTGCACGCGCTGGCAGCGGCGGGCAAGCGCTTCGGTTTTGCTACCGTCGGCCTGTTGCGCGGTCATCCACAAGAAACCCCGACCGTACTGGATTTACAGGCCTATGGCATGCAGCTGCATTGGCTGGGGTATGGCGGTTATCGAGCGCGGCATGCGCCTGACTTCTGGCTGCCGTGGCAGGCGCAATACCCGCATTTGCAACCAGTGCCCGAAGGCGGCGGCGGTTTACGCGGCGCGCAAGGCTGCGCTGGATTACTGGCCATGGCGCGCGATCAACTGAGTGCAATTGGCTGGAGCGATTATGACGCCTGGTGGCTGGCTGCCGGCACCGGTACCACGCTGGCCGGGCTGGTGCTGGCCGAGGCAGGTGTGCATCCGGTCTATGGCGCGTTGGCGGTGCCTGATGATCACGGGGTCGCTCGACAGGTCGAGGCGATTGCTCTGGAAGCAGGACTGCGTGATCCGGCGTATGAGCTGTTCGATGCCAGTCGCGGCGGCTTCGCCAAGGTCGATCCGGCGTTGCTTGAATTCATCGAGTTCACCGAAAAGCGCAGCGGCATGCCGCTTGAACCGCTGTACACCGGCAAAGCACTGTTGGCGCTCAAGCAACAGGTCGAAGCGGGGCGCTTCGCCCGAGGTACGCGATTGATCTTTGTGCACACCGGCGGCTTGCAGGGTCGTCGGGGTTTTGCGATGACGGGCGGCAACTAGCCGTCATCCGACACAAAAAAAGCGGCAGCCCCGATCAAGGGCTGCCGCTTTTTTTGTGTCGCATGTCGGGGATCAGTTGGCTTGAGGCATCTCACCGTTGGCCAGACGTTTGTTGATATCGGCAATCACCTGCGGCAAGTCGGTGATGGTGTCGATCATGTAGTGCGGGCGGGAACCCTCGAACATCCCGTGAATGCGCTTGCGTTCGCTGGCCAGTTCTTCGCTGCCCAGGGCGCGGTAGCCCTCGTAGGTCAGACCCAGCGCATTGCCCGAGCAGATCAACGCCACGGTCCACATGCCGGCGCGGCGGCCTTCGAGAATCCCGGGGACGGTGTCGTCGATCTTGACGCAGGCGCCGACGTCGTCGATGCCCAATGCGATCACGTTGGCCAGTGCCTGAGCCGGCCATGGGCGACCGTTCGGGACTTCATCGGTAGCGACCACATGGTCGGCGATGTAGCCATTGGTGGCTGCCAGCTCGACGACCTTGTCCATGACCTGCTTGGGATAACCGGAGCAGGAGCCGATCTTGATACCTTGCTGGCGCAGGTTGGCGATAGTGTCCAGGGCGCCGGGGATCAGTGCCGAGTGCTCGGCGATCTTCTCGATCTGCAGCGGCATGAAGCGCTGGTAGATGGCGGTGACATCGTCGTCGGTCGGTGCGCGACCGAACACCTTGCGATAACGCTCGGCGACTTGCGGCTGGTCGCACAGGGTGCGGATGTGGTCCCACTTGCCCATGCCCATTGGGCCACGGGCCTCTTCGATGGAGACCTGAACGTCAAACTCGGCGAAGGCTTCGACAAAAATCTGGGTAGGCGCGAAGGAGCCGAAGTCGACGACAGTGCCGGCCCAGTCGAGGATGGCGGCTTGAAGCTTGGTTGGGTTGGTGTAGTTCATGGTGATCAAGTCCTGTGAGGAGAGCAGCTTTTGTGGGAGCGAGCTTGCTCGCGATGAGGCCCTGTCAGCCGACGTCGATGTTGAATGACAGTCCGCTATCGTCGGAACGCCGCCCGGAGCAAGCTCGCTCCCACAGGGGTCAGTGGTGTAATCAGATTTCTTGCACTTCCATTTCCCGCAACACTTCAGCCACGGCTGCCACGGCCGCGTGCATCTGGGCTTCATTGACGTGGCCGATGCAGCCGACACGGAAGGTTTCGACCTGGGTCAGCTTGCCGGGGTACAGAATGAAACCCTTGGCCTTGACCCGTTCGTAGAACTCCTTGAACTGGTAGCGCGGATCTTTTGGTGCGTGAAAGGTGATGATGATCGGCGCCTGGATCGCCGCCGGCAGGAAGCTGCGCAAGCCCAGCCTGGCCATTTCGTCGAGCAGGACTTTGCAGTTATTGGCGTAACGCTGATGCCGCACCGGCAGACCGCCTTCTTCGTTGTATTGCCGCAGGGCTTCGTGCAGCGCCGCGACCACGTGGGTCGGCGGAGTGAAGCGCCACTGGCCGGTCTTGGCCATATAGGTGTGTTGATCAAACAGGTCCATCGCCAGCGAGTGGGAATTACCTGCTGATGCCGCCAGTGCTTCCTTTTGGGCAAAGACGAAGCCCATCCCCGGCACGCCTTCCAGGCATTTACCGGACGCGGCGATCAGCGCATCGAACGGCACTTGCCGGGCATCGATCGGCAGCGCGCCGAAGGAGCTCATGGCGTCGATGATCAGCCGTTTGCCATGGCGGGCGATCACTTGAGCGATTTCCGGCAGCGGATTGAGGATCCCGGTACTGGTTTCGCAGTGGATCAGCGCGACGTGGGTAATGCTGGCGTCGGCCAGTAGCAGGCGGTCGACATCGGCGGCGGTGGTCGGTTCGTCTTCGGCAGTTTCGAAGGTGCTACACGCGCGGCCGAGCACTTCGCAGATCTTCGCCAGACGTTTGCCATAGGCGCCGTTGATCAGCACCAGCACGTTGCCGTCGCGGGGCACCAGGGTGCCGATGGCCGCTTCTACCGAGAAGGTGCCGCTGCCCTGCAACGGCACGCAGTGGTGGCTGTCGGCGCCGTTGATGATCGCCAGCAGTTGCTCGCACAGGCTGGCGGTCAGTTGATTGAAACGGTCATCCCATGAACCCCAGTCGACCATCATCGCCTGACGGGTGCGGGCCGACGTGGTCAATGGGCCAGGGGTGAGCAGGATTGGCTCGGCAGTACTCATGCGGATGTCCTCGCGAATTGCTTGGGGATGAAGGTACGGGACATAAATTGCGGTTTGGCTTGTCATCAATCAAATTGTTTGTTGTTATGCCAGCCATCAGTGAGGCCGATAGATATGAACCTGTTCCAGCTCAGAGCGTTTGATGCGGTGGCCCGTGAAGGCAGCTTCACCCGGGCGGCTGCGCGGTTGTTCATCAGCCAGCCGGCGGTCACCGGGCATATCAAGGCGCTGGAGGAGCACTACCAGATCACCTTGTTGCGGCGCACCGCGCGACGGGTGGAGCTGACGGCGGAGGGGACCAAACTGGCGGCAATCACCCGTGCCATGTTTGGCCTGGCCGAAGAAGCCCAGGCGATGCTTGAAGCCAACCGGCAGTTGCTCACCGGGCGTCTGGAAGTGGCGGCGGACGGCCCGCACATGGTCATGCCGATGCTTGCCAGCCTGCGGGCGAGGTACCCGGGGATCACCGTGAATTTACGTCTGGGCAATGCCCAGGAAACCCTCGCAGCGTTGCTCTCCGAACATGCGGATGTGGCAGTGCTGACGGAAGTGGAGCCGCGCAAGGGACTGCATTTACAACGAATGAGCGAGTCGAGGATTTGCGCGCTGGTGCCGGCCAATCACCGGTGGCTGGCGACGCCTGCGGGGATCGGCATCGAACAGCTGGATCAGGTGATCATGGTGCTGCGTGAGCCGAGTTCGATTACCCGTCGCACCTTTGACGACGCCTGTGGCTTGGCCAGCGTCAATCCACGGGTGCTGCTGGAGCTGGACAGTCGCGAGGCGGTGACCGAGGCCGTGGCCGCCGAATTGGGTGTGGGCATCGTCTCTTCGGTGGAGGTCAGCCATGATCCGCGGGTGGCTGCGGTGCCGATCATTGGCGAAGGGCTGGTCAATCGACACATGATCGGCTGTATGGAGCGGCGTCGGGATTTGCGCTTGATTCAGGCGTTTTTCGAGTTGGCGCCGGGGGGCGAGTCCGTCAGATAGACCGAGGTGCGGCCATCGCGAGCAGGTCGGATCGCCGCACCGTCGCTCCCACATTGGATTTTCGCCAGCAGCATGATTTGTGGAGATCTATTGTGGGAGCAGCCGGTCGACGCTCGATTGCTCGCGATGAGGTCAGTGTGACCTGCACAAGACTCTCGCGAACCCTCTCCGGAAAGGTCGCCACTAGCCGCTGTGAACTTTGTTTGCGCAGTGTTTCAGCGTCAGGTGTCTGGTCTGCTCACCAGCCAGTCGAACAGCAGGTTTGACCCGTTTGGCTCGGGCTGAGCCATGGTTGCCTCGCCGGTGCCCATGAACGCCAGCCGTTGCTCGGTGCTCCAGTGTTGCTGGAAGTACTCGGCCAGCGCCACGCATTGCCCGAGGTAAAGCAGGCAGAGTTGATCCGGGGTACGGACAAACTCCAGGGCCAATTGACGCTTTTCTTCCGGGCTCAGGTCCAGGCTACCCGAAGGCTGGCTTTTGCCCTCCATGAGGATATTGTCCCGACTGAGGCTGGCCAGCTCCTGTAGCCCCGGCCGCGGCATGCGCACGATGTACCAGTGGGTCTGCGGCAAACGATGAGTCGGGATGGGGGGATGCTCGAACAGGCAGATGTCGCCGTTCCAGAGTTCGGGGAGAGAGTCGCCGGTCGCAACTAGCTGGTTTTCATGTGCCGGGCTTTGCGCCACTTCAGGGGTTGATCCGAGCATCACTCCCGACAGCGTCAGGCGGTCTGGGCTGAGGTGGATTCGGTTGCCGTTGGCGGTCAATGTCAGCGCCTGGTTTTCCTGTACCAACAGCGTTTGCCCTGGTTCGACATGTAACCGGCGGGTGTTTTCTGCAAGTCTCTGTCCATTGAGGTAAAGACCGGTCGCTGAGTGCGGGGAGGACGGCAGGTTGGCAATCTTGCCTGCGGCTGACCACACGACTGGGCGGTCCGGGTCGCTGTCGATAAAACTGACCAGCAGTTCGCTGCCTGCCAATGGCCGTGTATTGCGATCGATACGGCCATCGATCTCAGGGTGAACGATCGGCAACCAGACACCGGTGTGCTCATTGTGGGCATCTTGCCGATCCCATGCCAGACGAACCTTGATCCGCCCCTGCTCATCCTGCGTTGCCGATTGCCCGTTGGGCCCGGCCGCGTAGGCGATCTGGTAACCGGAAACGCTGGGTCTGGGGTGCTTGAGCGCCGGCCGGAATGCCATGGCCCAGGGAATGGCCTTGAATTGATTGCGATAGCCTTGGCGCAGCGACGCAGTCATTGCGTTGGTACCGCTGTCTTCTCTCAGCTGCTCGACTACTTCCCACCAATGTTGCCGTGAGGAGGAGGGCTTGAGTGCGTGTTGCCACTGGTGTTGAACCTCGGTGAGCAGCCATTGATCGTTGAGCCGTGACAGCGGATGGCTCAGCACCTGCAGGATCTGGCCGCTGTGCAGCCGGGGTTGATCGCTATGGCCGACGATATGCCGTTGCAGGCTGCGCAGGCGCTCCAGAGCGCGACGACTCAGCTGGTTCTGGTAGGCCTGAGGGGATCCGGGTCGGCTATCGGAACTGATGTAAGTCGGGCCGTGGGCCTGATTGGCTGCGTCTTCGTCCGTGCACGGTGTGTGGATCGGGTCATGAGCGCGCATCGGTTGTGCAAAATGTGCAAGGTGGCATTCGGACAGATCGCTGATCGTGGGTGAGCCACATTCCTGTTCCGCCGGTTGACGGTAGGGCGTGATGACCGGCAACAGTCCAAACCCCTCGCTGTCATCGGCGAACACCATGACATGCCGGTCGGGTTGGTGTTCGAAGTGGTAATGGATACCTTCCTCCTCGCACAGACGTTGCAGGAAATACAGATCGCTTTCGTCGTACTGAATGCACAACGATCGCAGCGGATATTGGCCAATGAGCAGTTCGAAGCGATAGCTGTCGACCTCAATCCCATGCTCTTCGAGCAGCTGGCGCAGAATGCCCGGCACGCTCAGGTCATGGAACACCCGGCGACAGGTGCGCTGCTCCAGCGCTTGCAGATGCGGCACGAGGCTGAGGCGGTAACCGCTCTGGAACGGGCTTTCATAGTGTTCGCTGATGCAGTGAATGATGCCGTGGATGCCGCTGTCGTCCCCCAGATGCAGGAACGCCGGCTGTTGCAGCAGCATGCCGGGGTTGGTTGCACGGTTGCAGTGGCTCAGGTCGATGTCGAAACGATAAGGCTCGTTGAGTGCTTCGCGACCTGTGAATCGGTTCACCGGCAGGCTCGCGGAGTCTTCGGTGAGTGTCAGGGTAAAGGGGTTTTGCCGATCCTTGTGCATTTCATACGCTCTTGTCTTCGTTTAGGGGCAGAGGTTACGAAACCACAGCGATGAATGGGCGGCGTAAACGGCTTTTAGGAAAACCCCTACGACACGTTGTGGAGAAGTCGATCAGTCACTCCACTTTTTGGTCGATTGGTAACTTTATGCCGTATAAACTTGCGCAAAGCGTCGGCCAATAGATGTTTCGGCGCCACAGATCGAGAGAGTGAGTAATGGGCGCACAGTGGAAGGTTAAACACAAAGAAGCGGCATCCAATGCCAAGGGCAAGATCTTCGGCAAACTGGTGAAAGAAATCACCATTGCCGCGCGCAACGGCGCGGATACCGCCACTAACGCGCATTTGCGGCTGGTGGTAGAGCAGGCGAAAAAAGCCTCGATGCCACGCGAAACCCTGGAGCGCGCGATCAAGAAAGGCTCGGGCCAGCTGGGCGAAACCGTTCAGTATCATCGCGTCACGTATGAAGGCTTCGCGCCTCATCAGGTCCCGCTCATCGTTGAGTGTGTTACCGACAATATCAACCGCACCGTCGCTGAAATTCGTGTGGCGTTCCGCAAGGGTCAGTTGGGTGCTTCGGGTTCGGTTGCCTGGGATTTCAACCATGTCGGCATGATTGAAGCGTCCCCTGACAGCCCGGACGCTGATCCGGAGCTGGCGGCTATCGAGGCCGGTGCTCAGGACTTCGAGCCAGGTGAAGAAGAGGGTACGACGCTGTTCCTGACCGAACCTGCCGATCTGGACGCGGTACAAAAAGCATTGCCTGAGCAGGGCTTTACCGTGTTGTCGGCGAAATTGGGCTACCAGCCTAAAAACCCGGTTAGCGGTTTGAGCGATGCGCAAATGGAAGAAGTCGAAGCCTTCCTCGAAGGGCTCGACAACCATGATGACGTGCAAGACATGTTTGTCGGTTTGGCGGGTTAAAGGGTTCGGTCTTTGACGGCCGTGTTGTCAGACCTGTGGGAGCGAGCTTGCTCGCGATGGACGTTAACGATAACGCGTGTTTTCTGAATAAACGCGCCGCCCTTGAGTCCATCGCGAGCAAGCTCGCTCCCACAGGGGCGCAGCGTTCGCTTAACTGACGGGCTACAACTCCATCCCCTGCAACTCCCGCCCGATTTCGGCAAACCCCGGCCGCGCCAGCACCTCTGGCTGACAGCAGCGGCTCTGCAAGTCCTGCAGCATCTCACGGCTCTCGGCGCTCAACCTCGAGTCGATCCGCTCCAGCAATTCCCCCAACAAAATCCCGAACGCCCGGACTTCTATGCGTTGCAGTGCGCGCGTCTCGAAACTGTCTGACGTAGCGTGAAACGACGCCGCGCCGAAATCGCCCAACAGGCAGTCGCCTTGTGCGTTCCACAAAATATTGTGGCCGTAGAGGTCGCCATGGGTGATGCCCTGCCGGTGCAAGTGCGCGGCAGCCGAAGCGATGCCGCTGGCGATCCGCAGCGCGACCTTGGCGCTGAACCTTGTGCTGTCATCGTAGACATCCCGAGTGCAGGAAGCGAGGCTCGGCAGTCCGGCCAGATTGCGGTAGCTGGGAGCGATCAAGTGCATCACCAGCCCGGCTTGCGCCTGCGGGTGGTCGACGATTCTGCCTTCGACCTTGATCAGGTTGGCGTGTTGGCCCGCGGTGATGCAGGCATTCATCTCGTGCAGCGGTGAACCGTCACTGGTCATGCTGCCCTTGTAGAGCTTCACCGCAACGTTTCGCGCAACCTGCGAGGGTTGTTCCCACAGCGCCTGATGAATCACCCCGGAAGCGCCTTCGCCCAGTTGCTGTTGCAGACGCAGCTGCGGCCATGGAATGTTCGGGGTGGCGTCCAGCGCGCAAGCATCGGCCTCGGATTCCAGCGGATTGCCCGCGTAAGCCAGCCAGCTCAGGCGTGGCAGCGATAACAGCCACTGCGGCAGCTCGGTCAGGCGGTTGGCGGCGATCCGGATCAACTCCAGCCGATGACATTGGCTCAGGCTCACCGGTAGCTGTTGCAAGCGATTACCGGCCAGCATCAGCTTTTGCAAATGCGGTCTTTCGCCAAGCTGCGCAGGTAGCTCGCTGATGCAGTTGTCGGTCAGGATCAGCCAGCGCAACAAGGGTGGCAGCGCGGCACCGGGGACGTGTTCAATGCGATTGGCCTTGAAGCCGATCATGCTCAGGCGAGCGCATTGGCCGAGGCACGCCGGGAGTTCGGTGAATGCATTGTCCGAACAGAACAGCACCCGTAACTGCGTCAGCCGATGCAGGTCGTCTGGCAGCTGGCTCAAGGCATTGCCACTCAGGTTCAGCACCTCGAGGGAGTCCGCCAGATCGAAGATCTCCCGGGGAAACTCGCTCAGCCCGCAGGACAGATCCAGACGTTTGATACCCGCTAAATGGCCGGCCCGCAGATGTGCAAGAGTATCCATGAACAGATTCAACACTCGAAAAGAGAGGGGCGCAGAGCCCCGGAAATGGGCGCCATGATAGTGGCAAAGGGCGGTGAAGTCTGTGGCCCGATCTCAATCAGCCGCCAATCGACTGCGAGTTCGCGCAAGGCACCGCAACGACTGTCAGGACCGTTGCATAAGGAACCATTGGCGTGCCGCAATCCATACACCATGGCTTACGAATGGATCGGTGACGAGGAACTCAGTTGACCGCGTTGAAGTTCCGGTTAAATACCACCACGTCGGCGTGGGAAGGATTCTTGGCGAAGAGCTCAGGTAAACGAGCATTAAACTCCTCTCGTTTCTGCGCTGCGGCTCCCTTGACTGCGGCGGCCAGCGCCGGACGCATTTGATCAGCGGTGTAATCGCAGCAGTACGCTGGGGTGCATGGCTGTTGCCGCCACGAATCCTCGAGGCTTGCGCTGTCGACCGGATCGAAGCCAACGTCATCGACGAGCTTCATCACGAGAGTTTTCTGACTGACATCGTCGCCAGCGACGGCGACGCCTAGACGGCCTTCCGCCCCTTTCGGCTGACCCAGATTTTCCAGCGAGTAAGCCAGGAGATTGTTGAATGCCTTGATAACCGGTCGGCCGAGCTGCTCGCTGACCCAGACGCTCTCCGTTTGACCAGATTCCAATGCGGGGATCTGCGCGTCTCTCAGGCCTGGGTAGTAGTTGCTGGTGTCGACCACCGGAACCGAGGAGGGTAGTTCGGCCAGTAGGCCTTCTGGAAGCGTTGCCATTGCTGGCAGTGGGATGGCAAGTATCACAGCATCGGCGCCGTCTATCGCATCTTTGAGGTCGGCAGGGGTGACGCCGGCCTCTTTAGCAAAGCTACTCACAGCCGCTTTTCCGCGGGAATTGGCCACGCGGACCTCATGGCCAGCAGCGGCGAGTCGATGGGCAAGGTTCCCGCCGATAGATCCGATTTCAACGATAGCGATTTTCATAGTCCCTCCAAGGATTCAAAGTCCGGATACGGTATTATCGATGCTGCAAAATTCGCAAGAACCGACGTTTTTGTCTGTAACGCACCAAAAGGTAAGTATTGATGGGTCGTGAGTGGGAATGTGAGAACCCATTACGGCGTCAGGCCTGGTCTGCCGCCATCAACGCCACACTTCGCGTACTGGAGGGGAAGTGGAAGATCGTCATCATCAATGAGCTGATGGCCGCCAAAGGCCGGCCGCTTCGATTCTCTGAGCTGGAGAAGCTCATTCCCGATGTCACGCAGAAGATGCTTATCCAGCAGTTGAAGGGGCTCCAACAAGACGACATCGTCCACCGAACCGTTTACCCAGAGGTGCCTCCGCGGGTGGAGTACGCCCTGACAGAGCTTGGTCATGCACTTGCCCCTACCATGACAGCGCTTATCGACTGGGCCGAACTCCGTCACCAGCACGATGCAAAGCGCGTCGAGACCACTTAGCGACGATGAGTCTTCGGGCTGAGAGGAGACACTCGCCGATAAAACCCAAAAAAACGGCCGGTTAAGGCCGTAAAGAGGGATGAAACAGGTGTGTAACGTTCTAAGGTCTTACAGTGCCTTTGAGACAACACGAGCATTTGAGTCGTCTCGCTGCCAGCCGCCTCCCAATGCTTTGAATGTGGCCACTGCAGCGCGAGCCGATTCAGTTTGTGCCTGGGCTCTACCATCAGATGCCGCTAAAAGTTGTTCATCTGCATCCAGTACTTCGATCAGGCTGACTACGCCTTTTTCATACGCGGCAAATGACATAGCTCGGGCTTTCGTATAAGCAGACTCACCTTGGCCTAGCTTTATCGATTGCTGCTCGCGGTTGATCAGCGCCGAAAAAGCGCTTTCGACATCTTCGCAGGCCCGAAGAACTGACTGGCGGTAAGCGGCTAAGGCTTCAGCTTCTTGGCCTTTCGCCAAGTCAATCTGGGCGTTGATGCGGCCAAAATCGAACAGCCTCCAGCGTAATCCCAGCACCGCCGAAGCCTGACTGGCGCCGTTGCTGAACAGGTTTGCGCTGGATACCGATGTAGCGCTGCCGAGCAGCGCACCCACAGAAAGTTTGGGGTAGTACTCGGAAATGGCTTCGCCGATGCGCGCGCTGGATGCCGCAAGGCGGCGCTCAGCTACGATCAAGTCTGGACGCCGACGCAGCAGGTCGGCCGGAGAGCCCATGTCGGCGAGGCTTGGCACCTCAGGGATGCGCGCCGGCTTAGTCAACTGCGCGTTATAAGTGCCCGGCGCTTTGCCCAGCAATACATCCAGGGCGTTCATCGCCGCGTCAAGGCCGGCTTGCAGTACCGGCACGGTTGCCTGAGCTTGACTCAACGATCCTTGGGTCTGGTTCAATTGCAGTTCAGCCGCCAGTCCTTTTGCATAGAGGTGTTCGATGGTGATGAGCAGCTGTTGTCGCGTATCTATTTGCTGTCGGGCAATTTCTAAGCGCGCTTGCAGGCCGCGGATGCTGATGTAAAGGTCTGCCGCCTGCGCGACCACCGCTAGACGTGTGGCAATTGCTCCGGCTTGCGAGGCCTGATAGTCGGCGAAGGCGGCCTCTTTACCTCGGCGCAGCCCGCCAAACACATCCAGCTCCCAGCCGGCATTCAAATTCGCCTCATAGGCACTGCCGTAGCGATTATAGGAAGGGTCTGAATTCAGCACTTGGCCCAACGGAGTTTCCAATGACTGTCGGGCTCGGGCCGCTTGACCGTTGACGGTAGCCGACGGCAGGAGAGCTGCGTTAGCTGCGCCCAAACCGGCGCGAGCCTGCTCGATCCTTGCTCTTGCCTGGGCTAAATCGAGACTCTGTTCAAGTGCTCGATTTATCAGCTGACTGAGTACTGGATCATTGAATGCGTCCCACCAAGCGGCGAGATCGGTAGTTGCGGCGCCAACTTGTTGTGCTTTAGACGTTTTCGCCGAGAAATGCTCGGGCAATTCCACACTGGGTTTTGAGTAGTCGGGGCCCACTGCGCAACCTGCAACCATACCCAAACACAGTAAGACGGCGAAACGAGGAGGAGGGTGCATGCGATACCTGCGAAAGGGTCGGTTTGTGACGATATTACAATTTGGTCACAAGTTGTCAACCACCTTTGGGATGAGTAAGCTGCTCGCATGAATCAGCCATCCGTTTCTTCGCCCAGCGCCCGTGGCCCAGCCGATCACGACATCCGAGACCAGATTGTCGCGGCGGCCAACGAGCATTTCAGTCAGTACGGTTACGGCAAAACAACGGTTTCTGACCTAGCCAAGGCCATCGGTTTTTCCAAGGCTTACATCTACAAGTTCTTTGAATCCAAGCAGGCGATTGGTAACGCTATCTGTACCAATTGCCTGACGGAAATCGTTGCAGCTGTGGAGCAGGCCATCAATGCAGACGGCATCTCGCCGACTGAGCGTTTTCGGCGATTGGTCAAAACCCTAATCGCTACGGGTGTGAGCCTGTTCTTTAACGACCGTAAACTCTATGACATCGCGGCGTTCTCCGCGTCGGAGCGCTGGTCGAGCTCGCAAGTCTATGACGCTCAGATCAAGAACTTCGTGTTGCAAATCGTGCGTGAGGGGCGAGAACTCGGCGAGTTTGAACGCAAGACACCGTTGGACGAGACAGTAGAAGCGATTCATCTTGCTCTGCGGCCCTTCATCAATCCTTTGCTCTTGCAGCACAACCTCGATTTTGTTGAAGAAGCCCCTTCGCTCATCTCCAATCTTGTTCTGCGCAGCCTAATGCCTTAAGCCGCAGCTGACGGATGCGCTGCCATCCGTATCAACGTGCGCGCCTGAAAAACTGGATCTCTAACCTTTCTGCGTTGCTCTGATCAACAGGGCGACGTTCATTTACTTAGATTGTGACTATTGACAGAAATGGTCACTTGAATAAGCATGGGGCATCCGCTACTGAGAGGTCTCTATGATCCAGCGCCCCCACCTGTCATTCATTTTCATTGGCTTGTTGCCGTTTTCCCTGACGGCCTGCAACGAGGCCACGCCTGCAGATCCTCGTCTCCAGATGCCCTTGGTGCGCATTGGTGTGGTTCAACCCTCAGCACCTGCGGCACGGGTATTCACCGGTATCGTCGCGGCTCGAGTTCAGAGCGATCTCGGTTTTCGGGTACCTGGGAAAGTCTTGGAGCGCTTGGTGGACTCTGGGCAGAGTGTCAAGCGCGGGCAGCCCCTCATGCGCATCGATGCCAACGACCTGACGCTGACCGCTAGGGCGCAGCAGGAAGCGGTACTGGCTGCCATGGCCCGAGCCCGGCAGGCCTCCGATGACGAGCTTCGCTACCGTGATCTGGTGTCCGTCGGAGCGGTATCTGCTTCAGCTTACGCAGGGTTCAAAGCGGCTGCCGACTCGGCGAAAGCCCAACTCAACGCTGCCCAAGCCCAGGCTGATGTGGCGAAAAACGCGACCGGTTATTCGACGTTACTGGCTGATGCTGATGGGGTTGTGGTGGACACCTTGGCTGAGCCGGGGCAGGTGATTGGCGCAGGTCAGGTGGTGGTGCGTGTTGCCCACTCAGGGCAGCGCGAGGCGGTGATCCAGTTGCCCGAGACGTTACGCCCTGCTTTGGGATCTTCGGGGACGGTTGAGCTATACGGCCAGCACCAGACTGCAGGTAAAGCGCGTTTACGCCAGTTGTCCGACTCTGCCGACCGACAGACCCGAACGTTTGAAGCGCGTTATGTGCTGGAGGGGGCGCTCTCCAACGCCACCCTGGGTTCGACGATCTCAGTGGTTATCGCTGACACGGAGGTTGCTGATGCCAAGGAATTACAGGTGCCCATGGGGGCCCTCTACGACGCGGGTAAAGGCCCGGGTGTTTGGGTGGTTGGGGGAGAACCGGAGCATGTGGTATGGCGCCCGATCAAGGTTCGCAGCTTGAATAACGAGGCCAGCGTGCGCGTGACGGGTGATCTCCAGGTGGGTGATCGTGTCGTCGCATTGGGTGCGCACCTATTGAATGAGGGAGAGAAAGTCAGGACTGAACTTGCCGGTGTCACGCAAAAAACGGTGGTTGAGGTGAGTCGATGAGCGGCTTCAATCTTTCGACGCTGGCAGTTCGCGAGCGCTCAATCACCCTGTTTTTGATCCTGCTGATTTCTGTGGGTGGGTTGTACGCCTTCTTCAAACTGGGGCGTGCGGAAGACCCCGCATTCACCATTAAACAAATGACGGTGGTCACCGCCTGGCCTGGGGCGACGGCCCAGGAGATGCAAGACCAGGTGGTAGAAAAGCTGGAAAAACGCATGCAGGAACTGCGTTGGTACGATCGGACCGAGACCTTTACCCGGCCCGGCTTAGCATTCACTACGGTGTACCTGCTCGACAGCACGCCGCCTTCAGCCGTCCAGGAGGAGTTTTACCAGGCGCGCAAGAAAATTCTGGATGAGCAGAAGGGGTTACCGCCTGGGGTGATCGGCCCGATGGTCAATGATGAGTATTCCGATGTCACCTTCGCGCTCTATGCGCTCAAGGCCAAGGGCGAGCCGCAACGTCTGTTGGTGCGCGAAGCCGAGAGCTTGCGCCAGCGTCTGCTGCATGTGGCGGGTGTGAAGAAGGTCAACATCATCGGTGAACAGGCCGAGCGCATTTTTGTCGAGCTGTCCTACGAGCGTCTGGCGACACTGGGCATTTCCGCACGAGACATCTTCAGTGCGTTGAACACGCAGAACATGATAACGCCGGCCGGCTCAGTTGAAGCGAAGGGCCCACAGGTTTTCATCCGCCTGGATGGCGCGTTTGATGACCTGCAGAAGATTCGTAATACCCCACTGACGGTGCAGGGCAGAACCCTCAAGTTGTCCGATGTGGCTGAGGTCAAGCGCGGTTATGAGGACCCCGCGACGTTCCTGGTACGCAACAACGGCGAGCCGGCACTGTTGCTCGGCGTGGTCATGCGCGACGGCTGGAACGGCCTGGATTTGGGGAAGTCGCTGGACGCTGAGGCCACAGCGATCAACGAGCAGATGCCTTTGGGCATGAGCCTGACCAAGGTCACGGATCAGGCGGTGAATATTGGCGCCTCCGTCAACGAGTTCATGGTGAAATTTTTTGCTGCCTTGGGCGTGGTGCTGCTGGTGTGTTTTCTCAGCATGGGCTGGCGTGTCGGCGTTGTGGTTGCCGCGGCGGTGCCGCTGACCCTGGCGGCCGTGTTCATTGTCATGGCGGCCACGGGCAAGGACTTCGATCGAATTACCCTGGGCTCGTTGATTCTGGCGCTGGGGCTGCTGGTGGACGATGCAATCATTGCCATTGAAATGATGGTGGTGAAGATGGAGGAGGGCTACGACCGAATCAAGGCCTCCGCTTATGCCTGGAGCCACACGGCCGCGCCGATGTTGTCGGGGACGTTGGTGACGGCGATCGGCTTTATGCCCAACGGTTTTGCCAAGTCGACCGCTGGTGAGTACACCGCGAACATGTTCTGGATCGTTGGCATTGCGCTGATCACTTCCTGGGTGGTGGCCGTGGTGTTTACCCCTTACCTGGGTGTCAAACTGCTGCCGCAGATCAAGGTGCCTGAAGGCGGGCATACGGCGATTTACGGTACACCGAACTACCAGCGTTTCAGGCGCCTGCTGGGCAGTGTGATCCGCCGCAAAGGCCTGGTGGCGACATCCGTCGTGGGCTTGTTTGTTGTTGCGATTCTGGGCATGGGCGTGGTCAAGAAGCAGTTCTTTCCAACATCCGACCGACCTGAGGTGCTGGTTGAGGTGCAGATGCCTTACGGCACCTCTATCGAACAGACTGATGTGGCGGCGGCCAAGGTCGAGGCGTGGTTGGCTCAGCAGCCGGAAGCCAAGATCGTCACCGCTTACATTGGCCAGGGCGCGCCGCGCTTCTATTTGGCGATGGCCCCTGAGCTACCCGATCCATCCTTCGCAAAAATCGTCGTCCTGACGGCGAATCAACAAGAGCGTGAGGCGCTCAAGATTCGGCTCAGGCAAGCCACGGCCGATGGTTTGGCGCCTGAAGCCCGCGTGCGGGTGACGCAGTTGGTATTTGGTCCTTACTCACCGTATCCGGTGGCCTTTCGGGTGATGGGCGCCGACCCCGCAGTGTTGCGGGATATCGCCGCTCAGGTGCGTGAGGTCATGACCGCCAGCCCCATGATGAGGACCGTCAACACCGACTTGGGCGAGCGCACACCGGCGCTTCATCTCACGCTGGATCAGGATCGCCTGCAAGCATTCGGCTTGACCTCGACCGATGTCGCGCAACAGTTGCAATTCCTGCTCACGGGGGTGCCTGTCACCGAGGTGCGCGAGGACATTCGTTCGGTTCAGGTGGTCGCTCGCTCGGCGGGAGAGACGCGTCTGGATCCGTCGAAAATTGCCGCCTTCACGCTGACCGGCGCCCAAGGGCAGCGCGTTTCGCTGTCCCAGGTAGGGGCGGTGGATGTGCGCATGGAGGAGCCCATTCTGCGACGTCGTGATCGTACGCCGACGATAACCGTGCGCGGTGACGTGGCTGAAGGTCTTCAGCCTCCCGATGTCTCCAACGCCTTGATAACGCAGTTGCAGCCCATCATCGAAAAACTGCCGGCTGGCTACCGGATTGAGTTTGCCGGCTCGATCGAGGAGTCGGGTAAAGCGAACAAGGCATTGCTACCGTTGTTCCCGATCATGATTGCGCTGATGTTGCTGACCATCATCATTCAGGTGCGCTCGATGTCGGCAATGATGATGGTGTTCGCCACCGCGCCTTTGGGCCTGATTGGTGTGGTGCCAATTCTGCTGCTGTTCCAGCAGCCGTTCGGGATCAACGCCTTGGTGGGATTGATTGCCTTGTCAGGGATTCTGATGCGCAACACGCTGATCCTCATTGGCCAGATTCACTCCAATGAGCAAGCCGGCCTGTCGCCTTACAACGCCGTGGTCGAAGCTACTGTGCAGCGCGCGAGGCCCGTGATTCTCACGGCGCTGGCGGCAATGCTGGCGTTCATTCCGCTGACTCATTCGGTGTTCTGGGGAACGCTGGCCTACACCCTGATTGGCGGTACGTTTGCCGGCACCGTGCTGACCCTGGTGTTCCTGCCAGCGATGTACGCCCTCTGGTTCAAGATCAAGCCTGAGCCCGCGCATGAGCTTGCAGCGAACACTCATGTTGCTTGATACCGGAAAAGGGTACGCCTTCCAACGCTGGTCGCGTGTCGGGTATTTCCCAGACGCCACGTTTGAGGTCGAACTCGCTCCAGCGGGCGAAGCGCAGCTCGCTGGAGCGTACAAACACGTGCAGCGACAGCAAGACTGTCAGCCGGGTAAGTGCGCGGCCTTTATAGGTGTCGATCCGTTCCTGCAATTAAGGCAAGCGCGATAAGGATAACGCGGGGCGGTAGACGACTCGCGAGGCTTTGATCGAGCCTTCGAGGTCGTAAGCAGGGTTTACGGTGATAAACCGGAGGCGCTTTGCCTCGCGCATGATGCTCTGCAGATAGTTTTGTACCCTTAAAGCAACGTCTATCGTTCCGCGCTTCCACCGGAATCCGACGGAACGCCAAAACGAAAAAACCCGCCATAAGGCGGGTTTTTCGGGGGGTTCAGAGATTTTTGAAGCCTTCTCTGGAACCTTGTCTGGCTCCACGACCTGGACTCGAACCAGGGACCCAGTGATTAACAGTCACTTGCTCTACCAACTGAGCTATCGCGGAATGCGGCGTATGTTACTGATTGAAAAGGAGAAGTCAAGCAGCAAATAGATTTTTGCGAACACTATCAGCATAGTCCGCTAGCGCAGCATGGGCAATGCGTGGTTTATCGATGACTGCCGGTTACCAGAACCTCGGTACAGGTCTACCATGCCCCCCCGGAAGTGGTTTCACGCGCTGCCGGCCTTCAGCCGCAAAGGTAGGTGCCATGACCCTGTATTCAGCCGTACAACCCCTCGCCACTCCACGACAGTTTGAGGTGGCCCCATGAGCATCGATCAGATCAGTCTGCCCAAAGGCGTTGGCCCTCAAGCCGCAAAGCTGTGGGACGCGATTACCCAGGCGGGTACAGCCGATGACCTGAACCGCGCAGGCGGTAAGGCTGAAGGTTTTGTTTTGGGGCTGGAGAGCGCTAAAGCAATCAAGAGCCAGGTCGCGGAATCGCTTTATGTAGCCTTTGACGACGCTGCCAGCCAGCGTTCGAGCGAACTGGCAGGCTAGCCGAACGTCAGCGTGCCGAGCATGAGCTTCGCCGCTAACGCAGTGGCGGCAAGTTGCACCAGCCACAGCGCCATGCCGCCCAGGAACACCCCCGTGGCTATTTGCCAGACCAGTCCGCTGCTGCGTTTGGCCTGTTTGCGGGGGATGAAACTGTCCAGTTCGTCGCGGTCAGCGCGCAAGTTATCGTTTTTCATGTGATCTCTAGTCAGGGAAGAGGCGCTTGGCGCTCCGAATTCACAGGCGGGCATAAATCCCGTAGCTGCCAAAGGCTGCGATCTTTTCGGGAACTCCATGCTTGACTGACTGGCATTGGAGTCGCCCCGCACAGGGTGGCATAGTGCACATCCCCTGAGAAGTACCTGCTTACAGGGTGATTGAGTATTTGGAGGGGTGGGGTTTGCGTAAGTGGCCAATGCAGGTTCTCGGTCTTTTGCTGGTGGTCGGCGCACTGTCAGGCTGCGGCAATGGTGACTCGCTGGAAACTTTCGGTGGTCCGACCATGGGTAGCACCTATTCAATCAAGTACGTGCGCCACAACGGCATTCCCGGGCCGGCCGAGGTCCGGCAGCAGGTCGAGAAGATCCTCGCCGAGGTCGATCAACAGATGTCGACCTACCGCAGCGACTCGGACATCGAGCGCTTCAACGATTTACCGGCGAACAGTTGCCAGCCAATGCCCGCGTCGATCCTGCAGTTGGTGCGTGTCGGCGAACAACTGTCGATCGACAGCGACGGTTCGTTCGATCTGACCGTGGAACCGCTGCTGAACCTGTGGGGTTTCGGTCCGCAGGCCCGCAATGAGAAAGTCCCGAGCACCGAGGCGCTGGCGCAGGTCCGGCAACGGGTAGGTCATGGGCATTTGCGAATCGAGGGTGACCGGCTGTGCAAGGATGCGCCGGTCGGAGTCGACTTCAATAGCGTCGCTGCTGGTTACGCCGTGGACCGAATCGCTGCGCAGCTGACCGCCATGGGCATCGACAGCTACCTTGCTGAAGTCACCGGCGAACTCAAGGCTGCCGGTAAAAAACTCGATGGCTCGCCCTGGCGGGTCGCTCTGGAAGAGCCCAGGGACGATCAGCAGGTGGCCGAGCGGGTGATCGCGGTGGACGGTTACGGTGTTTCCACGTCTGGCGACTATCGTAATTATTTCGAGCAGGATGGACGGCGTTATTCCCACACCTTCGATGCCCGCACCGGTGCACCGGTCGAACATGCTCTGGCGTCAGTGACAGTGATTCATCCTTCGGCACTGATGGCCGATGGCTTATCGACGCTGCTGCTGATCCTTGGCCCGCAACGGGGTTGGGATTACGCAGAAAAACATAATGTCGGTGCATTTTTTGTGATTCGTGCCGACACAGGTTTCGTCACACGCACCAGCCAGGCTTTTGATCGTCTGGTCGCCGAAACAACCGAGTAATGACGCGAGTGTCGGTGTTTCACGATAACGATGTAGTGCAGGCAGAAGTAGCCTACGACGCGGCCAAGGGGTAATGTGCGCGGCGTTGAAGCTTCTATAGACTGTGTCCCGATTCGTGACTGACCCAAATTGTTCCTTCATGCCGCCGGCCGCGGCATGATTTAGCCGGAGACGCCAGAGTGGTGTCTCGGCCTGTTCTGAGGAGTACGCATGGCTGTCTACAACTACGACGTGGTGGTGCTGGGTTCCGGCCCCGCAGGAGAAGGTGCGGCAATGAACGCCGCCAAAGCGGGGCGCAAGGTGGCGATGGTCGATAGCCGTCGTCAGGTCGGCGGCAACTGCACCCACCTGGGGACCATCCCGTCCAAGGCCTTGCGTCACTCGGTACGGCAGATCATGCAATTCAACACCAACCCGATGTTCCGGGCCATTGGTGAGCCGCGTTGGTTCTCTTTCCCTGACGTACTCAAGAGTGCGGAAAAGGTCATCTCCAAGCAGGTCGCCTCGCGCACCGGTTATTACGCGCGCAACCGGGTTGACTTGTTCTTCGGCACCGGCAGCTTCGCCGACGAGCAGACTGTCGAAGTGGTGTGCGCCAACGGCGTGGTCGAGAAGCTGGTAGCCAAGCAGATCATCATTGCCACCGGTTCGCGCCCGTATCGCCCGGCCGACATCGATTTCCACCACCCGCGTATCTACGATAGCGACACCATCCTGAGCCTGGGCCACACGCCACGTAAACTCATCGTTTACGGCGCCGGGGTCATCGGTTGCGAATACGCCTCGATCTTCAGTGGTCTGGGCGTGCTGGTGGAGCTGGTGGATAACCGCGGCCAGTTGCTGAGCTTCCTCGACTCCGAGATTTCCCAGGCGCTGAGCTACCACTTCAGCAACAACAACATCACGGTGCGCCACAACGAAGATTACGACCGGGTCGAAGGCGTGGACAACGGTGTGATCCTGCACCTCAAGTCCGGCAAGAAGATCAAGGCCGATGCCTTGCTCTGGTGCAACGGTCGCACCGGCAACACCGATCAGCTAGGCCTGGAAAACATCGGGGTCAAGGTCAACAGCCGTGGCCAGATCGAAGTGGACGAGGCCTATCGCACTTGTGTGCCGAACATCTACGCGGCTGGCGACGTGATCGGCTGGCCGAGCCTGGCCAGTGCCGCCCATGACCAGGGTCGTTCGGCAGCCGGCAGCATCATCGACAATGGCAGCTGGCGCTTCGTCAACGACGTGCCGACCGGCATCTACACGATTCCGGAGATCAGCTCGATCGGCAAGAACGAGCAAGAGTTGACTCAGGCCAAGGTGCCTTACGAAGTCGGCAAGGCGTTCTTCAAGGGCATGGCGCGCGCGCAAATTGCCGGCGAACCCCAGGGCATGCTGAAGATCCTGTTCCATCGTGAAACCCTGGAAGTCCTGGGCGTTCACTGCTTCGGCTACCAGGCGTCGGAGATCGTGCACATCGGTCAGGCGATCATGAACCAGCCGGGCGAGCACAATACCCTGAAGTACTTCGTCAACACCACGTTCAACTACCCGACCATGGCCGAAGCCTATCGGGTCGCGGCTTACGACGGCCTCAACCGGCTTTTTTGAGCGGCTCCGGCCGGTGGCCTGAGCCGGCCGGGGAGACCGATTTCAGCAATTCTCGAGAGTGGCGCTGGCCAAACCGGGAAAGTCTGTAATCAGGCTATCTACGCCGAAGTCGGCGAGCCTGCGCATCAGCGCGGGTTCGTTGACTGTCCATACCGACACATGCAGGCCCTGGCGCTGGGCTTTTTCCAGGCGCTCGGGAGTGCACAGCGTCCAGTTCAGCGCCAGAATCTCACAGCCATAACTCTGCGCGACCTTCAACGGGTCGAGCCAGGCGTATTCGGCGACCAGCCCACGCGACACGTCCGGTGTCAGTTCCAGCGCGGCTTTCAGCACTTCCCTTGAACTCGATGTGATGGTGATCTTGTCCCGCAGTCCGAAGCGCTGGGCCATTTCCCGAATCGCCAGCACCGTTGTCACGGCGCGAGTGCGCGAAGCACTCTTGACCTCCAGCTGCCAGTGCTCGAAATCGCATTTTTCGAACAGCTCTTCCAGACGGGGGATCGGGCACGGTTTGATCCAGCCCGGGCCCCCCGTACGCGCATCGTAGGTCACCAGTTCCGCGGCGGAACGCTCGACCACCTTGCCGCGCCGGTCAGTGGTGCGCTTGAGCGTCGGGTCGTGAATCACCATCAACTCGCCGTCCATGGACAAATGCAGGTCCAGCTCGCAGCGACGTACCCCGTGTTTGAGGCATTGCTGAAAGCTGGTCAGGGTGTTTTCCGGTGCTTCGCCTTTGGCGCCGCGGTGGCCGTAGATAAGGGTCACGGTTCTTCCTTAATTAATTGCCTGGCGATTCGTTCTGTTCGCGTGCAAGGCGTCGCTCTTGCGCCTGTTTCTGCAAGATATGGCGGGCCAGCAACTGGCGTTGCGCATCGGTCAGGGACTCGAACTCGGTGCCGAGCTTGAACGTGCCGAAGCCCTCCGGTTCACAGTGAGTGACCTTGGCTCGCAACAGCAAGCCCAATGCTTGCGGCATCAGCAATAGCTTGATCGCCAGATGGCTGTCGGGCGGGTAGGCGAGGTGATGCTCGAACTCCATGCCGCCTTCCGACAGCACCACATGCTGTGGCTCGTCGAACTTGTCGAGCACGGTTTGCGCCACCACCTGGCCAAGCAGGTCGATACGCTTGTTCAGCACCTTCAGGTAAGCGGCCATGGCTCGATCGCGCTCGCTGATCTGCCTGAGCAGGTGCTGTGACTCGAATTCGCTCAGGTGCAGTTCGCTGAGCAGATTGAACAGCGGTGACTCATCCTGCAACACTTCCTGGTCTGCGGCTTCGTGGGCAGACAGGGGCCTAATTTCCAGTGCGATCGTGTCCTCGATACGGTAGTATTCGCGGCGATCTTCTTCATCTAATGTCGACATGGCGAACCCATGGTAGCGGCGGTGGTCTGAGTGTAAAGCTGGTTGTCGACCCCCGCCACAAGGACGTTCCTTTTCCCTCCGAACAAGCCCCGACATGTTCAGACCTCTCTTCGTATTTATTGGCACGCGTTATACCCGTGCAAAGCGTCGCAATCATTTTGTGTCATTCATTTCCCTGACCTCGATGATCGGGCTCGCTCTCGGCGTCGTCGTGATGATCGTCGTGTTATCGGTGATGAACGGCTTCGATCATGAGATGCGCACCCGCGTGTTGGGCATGGTGCCCCACGCGACCATCGAGTCCGGTGAAGCCATCGATGACTGGCAAAGCCTGGCCGCCAGGGTCAAGCAAAACCCGCAGGTGGTGGCCGTTGCGCCGTTCACCCAGATGCAGGGTTTGCTGACCAACAACGGCAAGGTTTCCAAGGTGCTGCTCAATGCCATCGATCCTGCGCAAGAGCGCCAGGTTTCGATCATCGATAACTTCATGCAGCAGGGCAAACTGGACGACCTGTCGCCCGGCAGCTTTGGCATTGTTATCGGCGATAAGGCAGCGGCCAAGCTCGGCGCAGGCATTGGCGACAAACTGACCTTCGTTGCCCCGGAAGTGACTGTCACCCCGGCCGGGATGTTCCCGCGCATGAAACGCTTTACCGTGGTCGGCATCTTCCATGTCGGCGCCGGAGAGATCGACGGTTACCTGGGCGTCACCAACCTGCAGGATCTGGCGCGATTGCATCGCTGGAAACCGGATCAGGTCCAGGGCCTGCGGCTGAAGTTCGACGACCTGTTCCAGGCGCCACGCACGGCGTGGAACATCGCTCAGCAGTTCGGTGAAGATCGTTACTACGCCCGCGACTGGACCCGCACCCACGGCAACCTGTATCAGGCCATCCGCATGGAAAAAGCCATGATCGGCCTGCTGTTGCTGCTGATCGTTGCCGTGGCTGCCTTCAACATCATCTCCACGCTGGTGATGGTGGTGAATGACAAGAAAGGCGACATCGCGATTCTGCGCACCCTCGGCTCTACGCCGGGGCAGATCATGGCGATCTTCATGGTCCAGGGCACGGTGATCGGTGTGGTGGGTACGTTGATCGGCGCGGTGGTGGGGATCTTTGCCGCGCTGAATGTCAGTGCGGCGATCTCCGGTCTGGAAGGCTTGATCGGACACAAATTCCTGAACGCCGACGTTTACTTCATCGACTACTTGCCGTCGCAACTGATGGCCGAAGATGTGTTGATGGTCTGCGCCGCCGCGTTGGTCCTGAGTTTCCTCGCCACCCTGTATCCAGCCTGGCGTGCTGCGCGCACCCAGCCTGCGGAGGCGCTACGTTATGAGTGAGTCGGGCATGAGTGATAAAGCAATCTTGAGCTGCCGCAACCTGGGCAAATCCTACGAGGAAGGCCCGGAATCGGTAGAGGTTCTGGCCGGTCTGCAACTGGAACTGCATCCGGGTGAGCGCGTGGCGATTGTCGGTACCTCGGGTTCGGGCAAAAGTACCTTGCTCAACCTGCTGGGCGGCCTCGATACGCCCACCAAGGGCAGTGTCTGGCTGGCCGGTGAAGAGCTGTCGGCGCTGAATGAAAAGGCTCGCGGTCTGCTGCGCAATCGGTCGCTGGGTTTCGTTTACCAGTTCCACCACTTGCTGCCTGAGTTCACCGCGCTGGAAAACGTCTGCATGCCGCTGCTGATCGGTCGCACGGCAATCCCGCAGGCCCGTCAACGCGCGACGGCCTTGCTGGAGCGGGTAGGGCTGGGTCATCGCCTGGAGCACAAACCGGCGGAGCTGTCCGGTGGCGAGCGCCAGCGTGTGGCCATCGCCCGTGCATTGGTCAACAATCCAGGCCTGGTGATGCTCGACGAGCCGACCGGCAACCTCGATTCGCACACCGCCCAGGGCATTCAGGATTTGATGCTGGAGCTCAGCACCTCGATGCGCACTGCGTTCCTGGTGGTGACTCACGACATGAACCTGGCTCGCCAGATGGATCGCGTCCTGCATTTGCAGGAAGGTTGCCTGACGCCCATCTGATTGGCCGAAACCCGGCGTGGCGGAAAAGCGCGTCGGGTCTTTTATTTTCATACGGTGCCCCAGCGAATGTTCAGACCGTTATCGATTTTTATCGGCACGCGCTATACCCGCGCCAAGCGCCGCAATCGCTTTGTTTCCTTCATCTCGATGACCTCGATGATCGGTCTCGCCCTCGGCGTGCTGGCGATGATCGTGGTGCTGTCGGTGATGAACGGCTTTCAGCGCGAAATGAGCTCGCGCATCCTCGGCATGGTGCCCCACGCGACCATCGTCGGCGTCAATCCGATCGATGATTGGCAACCGGTGGCGGCGGCCGCCATGAAGAATCCCGAAGTGACGGCTGCGGTGCCGTTCACCGAGATGGAGGGCATGCTGTCCTACAAGGGCTCGATGCAGCCGATCCAGATCAGCGGCATCGACCCGGCTCAGGAGGGCAAAGTCTCCATCGTCACCCAGCACATTGTGCAGGGCCGTCTGGATGCCCTTAAGCCGGGCGAGTTTGGCGTGGTGCTCGGCGAAATCACCGCGCGCCGCTTCCGGTTGAATGTCGGCGACAAACTGACCCTGATTGTCCCGGAAATCAGCTCCGCGCCGGGGGGCATCACCCCGCGCATGCAGCGTCTGAATGTGGTCGGGGTGTTCAAGGTCGGTGCCGAGCTGGATGGCTCCATGGCGTTGATTCACGTCGCCGATGCCGCGCAAATGCAGCATTGGCAGCCGAATCAGGTACAAAGCGTTCGTCTGGCGGTGAAGGATCTCTATGCCGCGCCACAGGTGTCGACGGCTATCGCCAATGGCTTGGGTGCCGATTTCAAGGCCGATGACTGGACTCACACGCAAGGCAGCCTGTTCAGTGCGATGAAGATGGAAAAGACCATGATCGGTCTGCTGTTGCTGATGATCGTCGCCGTGGCTGCGTTCAACATCATCGCGACCTTGATCATGGTGGTGAACGACAAGGGCGCGGATATTGCGATCCTGCGGACCATCGGCGCCACACCGCGGCAGATCATGGCGATCTTCATGGTTCAGGGCACCGTGATCGGGATCGTCGGCACCTTGATCGGCGGTATTCTCGGCGTGATCGCGGCGCTGAACGTGAGCGAGCTGGTGGGGTGGCTGGAGCGGGTCAGCGGGCAGCACATCTTCAGTTCCGACGTGTACTTCGTCAGCAACCTGCCGTCTGAACTGCAAGGCGTGGATGTGGCGCTGATCTGCGGTGCGGGTTTTGTGCTGAGCTTCCTGGCCACGGTTTACCCGGCCTGGCGCGCGTCGAAGATTCAGCCGGCGGATGCGTTGAGATATTCGTAAGCCGTAACGCCGCTTTCGCGGGCAAGCCCGCTCCCACAAGGGCTATATACATCCTGTGGGAGCGGGCTTGCCCGCGAAGAGGCCAGACCTGCTGACATCAATCCACCTTTGGCAACTCAATCACAAACCGCGTCCACCCCTTATCCGACTCACAACGAATCTGCCCGCCATGGGCGCGGATGATCGACTGGGTGATCGCCAATCCCAATCCCGCATGTTCACTGCTGCCTTCGCGGCGCGCCGGGTCCGCCCGGTAAAAACGATCGAACAAACGCGGCAATAACGCTTGGTCAATCGCGTTTGCGCTGTTCTCGATACTCAGGCTCAGGCCTTTGGCGATATCGACAATCCGCACCCTCACTTCACCCGCTGGCGGGGTAAACCGCAGCGCATTGTCCAGCAGATTGGAGAGCGCGCGACGCAGCATGCTGCGGTCCCCGGCAAAACGCGCGTGGCCTTCACGGGTCAGGCTGATCTGTGTTTCCTCCGCCAGCGGTGCGAAAAACTCCAGCAACAGGTCCACCTCGTCCCCGAGCTCCAAAGGTTCGCGCTTGGGGATGAGCAACCCGTGATCGGCTTTGGCCAGGTACAGCATGTCGTTGACCAGTTGCGCCATCCATTGCAGCTCTTCGAGGTTGCTGTGCAGCGCCTCGCGATAATCTTCCAGCGGACGTGGGCGGGTGAGGGTGACCTGGGTGTGGGTCAGCAGGTTCGACAGCGGTGTGCGCAGTTCATGGGCGATGTCGGCGGAAAACGCCGACAGCCGCTGGAACGAATCGTCGAGACGCTCGAGCATGGCGTTGAAGGTGTGGGCCAGTTCGGCGAGTTCGGCCGGCATCTGATCGTGGGGCAGGCGTTTGGTCAGCGAACTGGCGGATACGCTGGCAGCGACCTCACTCATGCGTCGCAGTGGACGCAAACCGCTGCGTGCCGCCCAGGCACCCAGTAACGCGGTGACGAGCGCTGAGAGGCCAACCGTCAGCCAGATCAAGTGCTGCATGCGTTGCAGGAAGTGCTGGTGGTGCGTGATGTCGAGCAGCAGGGTCAGTTGCGGGGAGTCCGGCTTGTCCGGCGCAAGCGCAGCGCTGTAGACCCGGTAAGTGCTGTCGGCGCTTTGCCGGCTGTGCAAGCCGGGCTCGGACGGCAAGTCAGCGGGCAGGGCGCTTGAGCTGGTGAACCAGACGCTGCCATCTGCGGCACTGACCCGCAGCGACAGGTCCGGTTGATGGTTGAGTTCATCCTGCAGCCGGGCTTTGCGTTCGGCAAAGCGCGCCGGATCATCGGCGCCCTGCAAGGCGCTGCGCAGGGCGATCAGTTTGCCGTCGAGCAGTTGCTGGTCGAGTTCGATGAAGTGCCCTTCGCTGGCGCGGCTGAAAAGCACGCCGGCCAACAACGAAACCACCGCAGTGCAGGCGGCAAACAACAACGCCAGGCGGCTGCTCAGGGAAAGCCGGCGCATCAGGCCGGGCGCTCTTCAAGGACGTAACCCATGCCACGCACGGTATGAATCAATTTGTTCGGGTAGTCATCGTCGATTTTCAGGCGCAAGCGTCGAATAGCGACCTCAATGACATTGGTGTCGCTGTCGAAATTCATGTCCCAGACCTGCGAGGCGATCAAGGATTTGGGCAGCACTTCGCCCTGACGCCGCAACAGCATCTCCAGCAAGGCGAACTCCTTGGCGGTGAGGTCGATGCGCTGACCATTGCGTTCGACCCGCCGACGAATCAGGTCCAGGCGCAAATCGGCCAGTTGCAGGCTGGTTTCTTGAGGTGTGGCGCTGCCTCGGCGCAACAGACTTCGCACGCGGGCGAGGAGTTCGGAGAACGCGAAGGGCTTGACCAGATAGTCATCGGCGCCCAGTTCGAGGCCATGCACGCGGTCCTCCACGGCGTCGCGGGCGGTCAGAAACAGCACCGGCATGTCCAGGCCTGCGCTGCGCACCGCTTGCAGAATCTGCCAGCCGTCGCGACCGGGTAGCATCACATCCAGGATCAACAGCGCGTAATCGCCGCTCAGCGCCAGGTGCTGGCCGGTGGTGCCATCGGCCACCAGTTCGGCGTTGAAGCCGGCTTCACTCAGTCCCTGGCGCAGGTATTGCCCGGTTTTCGGTTGGTCTTCGACGATCAGCAGTTTCATGGGCGACTCATGGCAAACGGACAGGAGCTTTATACCGTGGGCGGCTGCGATGTGGCGCAACCTGACAAAGTTGTAATCCAGCAGTCAGTTGGCTGGCCGCGGCGCGCTATTAGAGTATCCCAAAGCTTACCGTCAGCCAGTAAGCGCTTCGCACTCAAAGACGGGAGCAAAGGCTGATAGACTTGTCGGGTTTATTTAGTCAGGTTTCCGCCATGCATCCCGCAGCCGAACACTCGCCGCTGGGCAAGTCCAGTGAATACATCTCCACGTACACCCCGTCTTTGCTGTTCCCGATCCCGCGCGCGGCGAAATGGGCCGAGCTCGGCTTGAGCGCCGACACCCTGCCTTATAAGGGTGTGGACTTCTGGAACTGCTTCGAGCTGTCCTGGTTGCTGCCGTCCGGCAAGCCGGTGGTGGCCATCGGCGAATTCAGCATTCCGGCCGATTCGCCGAACATCATCGAGTCGAAGTCCTTCAAGCTGTACCTCAATTCGCTGAACCAGACGCCGTTCGCTGATCGCCAAAGCCTTGAAGCAACCTTGCAGGCAGATTTGTCGGCTGCGGCCGGCAAGCCGGTGGGCGTGCGGATTCGCAGCCTGGGTGAAGTCCAGGCCGAAGGTGTGGCCGGGTTGCCGGGTGTCTGTATCGACGAGCTGGATGTCAGCGTCAGCGACTACGAGCAGCCGCGTCCGCAATTGCTGCGTTGCGATGATTCGCGGGTGATCGAGGAGAGCGTGCACAGCCATCTGCTCAAATCCAATTGCCCGGTGACTGGCCAGCCGGATTGGGGCAGCGTTGCGGTGGAATATCGTGGCGCAGCGCTGGATCACGCCAGCCTGTTGGCCTATCTGGTGAGCTTCCGTCAGCACGCGGACTTCCACGAGCAATGCGTGGAGCGGATCTTCCTCGACCTGCAACGCCTGCTCAAGCCGGAGAAACTCACGGTCTATGCGCGTTACGTGCGCCGTGGCGGTCTGGATATCAATCCGTACCGCAGCACTGAAGTGGTGGAGTTGCCGAACCTCAGATTGGTCCGCCAATGAAGATCTAATGTGGGAGCGAGCTTGCTCGCGATGAACGATGACGCGGTTTTCCTGATGAACCGCGGTGTCCGCATAGCGAGCAAGTCGGATCGCCGCACCGCCGCTCCCACATTGGGTTGGCGGTGATCGCCAGGTTGCGTTCAATACCGCAAAAACGAAAAAGCCCCGCTTTAACGAGCGGGGCTTTTGTATGGGGGGTGTTTTAGATTCCCATATTACCGAGCGCTAGCACGATATTGCGCAAGGTGCCGGCAATCGCGGGATGATCAACTTCGAAGCGTTCTACGGCGAGATTGACGCCATCGGCCAGGCTGGTGTCCTGGGTTTTTCTCTCAAGTTCGATCTCGAGTTCGATCTGTTGCATCAGCAATTGCAGATCGGCGCGTTCTGCTTCCGAAAGCGGTGGGTTCTGCTCCAATTGCTCGCGCAGGGTCTCGAGCTGTTTTTGCAGGTCGCGGGCAGGCATGGCGTTCTCCCTTTATTGATAGGCACAGGGATGGACCGCTACAGCAGACTAAAGGTCCATACCCTGACCTTAGAGTAATCCACTCCATCGCAGCGTGCATGATCTCGATCAACATCAGCCGATCAGGGCTTTTCACCCTTGAGTCGCCGCAGGCCGATATCTGCCAGGCAGGTGCCGAGTTCGCCCAAATGGTCGATCACCGAGTGCACGCCGAGGCCGAACAGTTGCAGCGTCGCCTTGCCGCGTTTGTGCTCGCGCTCTTGCTGGCTCAACGCTTGCCATTCGCTGGGCGCTAACCCGCACAGCGAGCCGCATGAGGCCAGGCCAATGGTCCAGAGCCCGGCGTTAAGGCCCGACTGCAGCAAGCGCGGTTCACCGCTGACCAGCACGCAGCCGTCCAGGCGACTGACATTCAGTGCCATCAACGCCTGCCAGCAGGCGTTCGGAGCAGGCCATTGACTGGCGATTGCGGCGCTATCGGTGGGTTTGATCCAGTCCGGCAGCGATGCCGAGAGCGAGTGACTGACCGCCTGCGGCAGCTCATCGAGCCAGGCGCAGGGGATGCCCTGGCGTTGCAAGCTATGCAGGATGTCCAGCGCGCCAGGGGTGGCCCTGGCTGGGTCGTGGGGAGGCTGATCGGCGCTGTGCTGGCGGGTCCGGGCACCAAAATCGACCAGGCAGCCACTGAGGCCAAAGAGCACAGCGGTCAGGGCAGGTGCGGCTACGGGTAAGGCTTGAGCGTGCGGCATATCGACGTCCCTGAAATAGCCTCTCAGGCTAGTCGTTGCCGATGACAGTTGAGTGACATCTGTATGAATGGGGCAGAGCGAAGCCGAGTCTGCCGTAAGGCATCTCTCGGGATGCTGCGTAATAGAGCTGATCCGTCTTATACTAGCGCGCTTATTGCCAGGGCAAAGTCCCCGGGACAGAAATATCCAAGGAGTTTTTGCTATGCGCTGGAGCAATCGTCTAGCTCGACTATGTGTGTGTGCCAGCGTCATGCTGGTGCCGTTTATTGCTCAGGCAGCAACGGAAGAAGATCCTTGGGAGAGCATCAATCGGCCGATTTTCCGGTTCAACGACCTGCTTGATACCTATGCACTGAAACCCCTGGCGCAGGGCTATCAGGCGGTCACGCCGCAGTTCCTTGAAGACGGCATCCACAACATGTACCGCAACATCGGTGACGTCGGCAACCTGGCCAACGATGTGTTGCAGGTCAAGCCCCAGGCTGCGGGTGTCGACACCGCGCGACTGATGTTCAACACCACGTTCGGTGTGCTCGGCTTCTTCGACGTCGGGACCAAAATGGGTCTGCAACGCAACGACGAAGACTTCGGTCAGACCCTTGGTTACTGGGGTGTGGGCAGCGGTCCGTATGTGATGCTGCCGTTCTTTGGCCCGAGTACTCTGCGTGACGCTCCCTCCAAATACGTGGACGGCTACACCGAACCCTACCGTTACATGAATGACATTCCGGCGCGCAATATGGCAATCGGCATGGATGTGATCGATACCCGCGCCAGTCTGTTGTCGACCGAGAAGCTGATCAGCGGCGACAAATACGTGTTCATCCGCAACGCCTATCTGCAGAACCGCGAATTCAAAGTCAAAGACGGCCAGGTCGAAGACGACTTTTAAGCCTGACCCTGCAAGCAACGAAGGCGGCCAGTTGGCCGCCTTCTGCGTTTCGTGCGGTTTGTCTTCTCGCCGACAACGAAAAGGGGAAGCCGACAGGCTTCCCCTTTTGTGTTGTCGCGTGTGACTTAGATCACCTGAACGATGGCCTTGGTCACCACGTCGATGTTGCTCTGGTTCAGCGCGGCGACGCAGATGCGGCCGGTGTCCAGGGCGTAGATGCCGAACTCGGTGCGCAGGCGGGTGACTTGCTCAACGGTCAGGCCGGAGTAGGAAAACATCCCACGCTGACGACCGACGAAGCTGAAGTCACGGCCAGGCGCTTTTTCCGCCAGCAGGTCGACCATTTGCGTGCGCATGCCACGAATGCGCAGGCGCATTTCGGCCAGTTCCTGCTCCCACTGGGCGCGCAGTACCGGGCTGTTCAGCACGGCGGCAACGATGGTTGCACCATGGGTTGGCGGGTTGGAGTAGTTGGTGCGGATCACGCGTTTGACTTGCGACAGTACGCGCGCGCTTTCGTCTTTCGATTCGCTGACGATCGACAGCGCGCCAACGCGCTCGCCGTACAGCGAGAAGGATTTGGAGAACGAGCTGGAGACGAAGAAGGTCAGACCCGATTCGGCGAACAGACGCACAGCTGCAGCGTCCTCATCAATGCCGTCGCCAAAGCCCTGATAGGCCATGTCGAGGAACGGCACGTGGTTTTTCGCCTTGACCACATCCAGAACATTTTTCCAGTCGGCCGGGCTCAAGTCGACGCCAGTCGGGTTGTGGCAGCAAGCGTGCAGCACAACGATCGAGCGCTCAGGCAGAGCGTTGAGGTCTTCCAGCAGGCCGGCGCGGTTCACGTCGTGAGTCGCGGCGTCGTAGTAGCGGTAGTTCTGCACCGGGAAACCGGCGGTTTCGAACAGTGCGCGGTGGTTTTCCCAGCTTGGGTCGCTGATGGCGACGACGGCGTCAGGCAGCAGTTTCTTGAGGAAGTCGGCACCGGTTTTCAGTGCGCCGGTACCGCCAACGGCTTGGGTGGTGATGACCCGGCCGGCGGCGATCAGCGGTGAATCAGCGCCGAACAGCAGCTTTTGCACCGCCTGATCGTAGGCGGCAATACCGTCGATCGGCAGGTAGCCGCGGGAAGCGTGTTGAGCTACGCGAATCGTCTCGGCTTCGTCAACGGCACGCATGAGTGGGATTTTTCCCTCTTCGTTGCAGTAAACACCGACCCCCAGGTTGACCTTGTTGGTACGGGTATCGGCATTGAATGCTTCGTTGAGGCCCAGGATTGGATCGCGTGGTGCCATTTCGACAGCGGAGAACAGGCTCATTATTGCGTGGCTCTGAATGGAGAGTGGAGGGAGGTGTAGCGCTCCAGCCGAATGCACTAGAGCGGTGCACAAACGGGGAGCTAGTATAGAGGCCATCACCGATCGCTGCGACAGGCGATTGGGCTTTTCGGGCAAGTTTTTCGGATTTTTTCTCGGCCGTTTGTCATGTTACAACGTCAAAGGGCTTAGGGGGATGTAGGACGTTTAGCTTGAAACCCGTGGCATTTGGCTCCACATCTAGCACAATCCAGTTTTTTCCCGGCGACATCTGTCGTTTGCGGTCTTTCTCGTTGCTGTTCGGTTTTACCGTGCAGGCCTTCACCAGAGGTACATTATGTCTGACTTCCAGCTAGTCACCCGCTTCGAGCCCGCTGGCGATCAGCCGGAAGCCATCCGCTTGATGGTCGAGGGCATCGAGGCCGGACTGGCGCACCAGACGTTGCTCGGTGTGACCGGCTCGGGCAAGACCTTCAGCATCGCCAACGTGATCGCGCAGATCAACCGCCCGACGCTGGTGCTGGCGCCGAACAAGACTCTGGCGGCGCAGTTGTACGGGGAGTTCAAGGGGTTCTTCCCGAATAACGCGGTGGAGTACTTCGTTTCCTACTACGACTACTACCAGCCTGAAGCGTACGTGCCGTCCTCCGACACCTTTATCGAGAAAGATGCGTCGATCAACGACCATATCGAACAGATGCGGTTGTCCGCGACCAAGGCCTTGCTGGAGCGCAAGGACGCGATCATCGTCACCACGGTCTCGTGCATCTACGGCCTGGGCAGCCCGGAAACCTATCTGAAGATGGTGCTGCACGTGGATCGCGGCGACAAGCTCGATCAGCGCGCCTTGCTGCGCCGGCTCGCCGACCTGCAATACACCCGCAATGACATGGACTTCGCCCGTGCGACCTTTCGTGTGCGCGGCGATGTGATCGATATCCATCCGGCGGAATCCGATTTTGAAGCGATCCGCATTGAACTCTTCGATGATGAAGTGGAGAAGATTTCCGCCTTCGATCCGCTGACCGGCGAAGTGATCCGCCAGCTGCCGCGTTTCACTTTCTATCCGAAAAGCCACTACGTGACGCCGCGAGAAACCCTGCTGGGGGCCATCGAAGGGATCAAGGTCGAGCTTCAGGAGCGTCTGGAGTATCTGCGTTCCAATAACAAGCTGGTGGAAGCGCAACGTCTGGAGCAGCGCACCCGTTTTGACCTGGAGATGATTCTCGAGCTGGGTTACTGCAACGGCATCGAAAACTACTCGCGCTACCTGTCGGGCCGCGAGTCCGGTCAGGCGCCACCGACCTTGTTTGACTACTTGCCCGCCGATGCCTTGCTGGTGATCGACGAGTCCCACGTCAGCGTGCCGCAGGTCGGCGCCATGTACAAAGGCGACCGTTCGCGCAAGGAAACCCTGGTGGAATACGGTTTCCGCCTGCCGTCGGCGCTGGACAACCGGCCGATGCGTTTCGACGAGTTTGAAAGCATCAGCCCGCAGACCATTTTCGTTTCGGCAACGCCTGGTAACTATGAGGCCGAGCATGCCGGTCGAGTGGTCGAGCAACTGGTGCGGCCGACCGGTCTGGTGGACCCGCAGATCGAGATCCGTCCGGCGCTGACTCAGGTCGATGATTTGCTCTCGGAAATCAGCAAGCGCGTGGCACTGGAAGAGCGGGTGCTGGTGACTACGCTGACCAAGCGTATGTCCGAAGACCTCACCGATTACCTGGCTGATCATGGCGTGCGGGTACGCTATCTGCACTCGGACATCGACACGGTGGAGCGGGTGGAGATCATTCGTGATCTGCGCCTTGGCACTTTCGACGTGCTGGTGGGGATCAACCTGCTGCGTGAAGGTCTGGACATGCCCGAGGTGTCGCTGGTGGCGATTCTCGACGCGGACAAGGAAGGCTTCCTGCGGTCCGAGCGTTCACTGATTCAGACCATTGGCCGTGCGGCGCGTAACCTCAATGGCCGGGCGATTCTCTACGCTGACCGGATCACCGGGTCGATGGAGCGGGCGATTGGCGAGACCGATCGTCGCCGCGAGAAGCAGATCGCCTTCAACCTGGCCAACGGCATTACCCCTAAAGGTGTGTTCAAGGACGTTGCCGACATTATGGAGGGCGCTGTCGTACCGGGTTCGCGCAGTAAAAAGCGCAAAGGCATGGCCAAGGCCGCCGAGGAAAGCGCCCGCTACGAAAACGAACTGCGCTCGCCGAGCGAGATCTCCAAGCGTATTCGTCAGCTCGAAGAGAAAATGTACCAGTTGGCGCGGGATCTGGAGTTCGAGGCCGCCGCGCAGATGCGCGACGAGATCGGCAAGCTGCGGGAGCGGTTGATGGTGGTTTGATCTGTTTGGAGGTCAGTCAATATTGATGTGACCTCCCGATTATTCGCGGGCAAGCCCGCTCCCACAGGTTCTGCGCGATCCTTGTGGGAGCGGGCTTGCCCGCGAAGGCGTCCTGGAGGGCAGCGCAGAAGCCTTCATTGAGCGGTGTTAGAGCGGTTTGCAGTCTCAACCCCGGCTTAAATACCCTGCTCACTGGAGCCGGGTCGGTCCCGCCTGTTACCATTCGCCCCCTGTTTCATCTCCGCTTTTCATATTCTTTTCGAGACATGCCATGACCACCGTCCGCACTCGCATCGCGCCATCGCCTACCGGCGATCCCCACGTCGGCACCGCTTACATCGCTTTGTTCAACTATTGCTTTGCCAAGCAGCATGGCGGTGAGTTCATCCTGCGGATCGAAGACACCGATCAATTGCGCTCGACTCGCGAGTCCGAACAGCAGATTTTCGATGCCTTGCGCTGGTTGGGCATCACCTGGAGCGAAGGTCCGGATGTCGGCGGCCCGAATGGCCCGTACCGCCAGAGCGAGCGCGGCGATATCTATCAGCAGTATTGCCAGCAGCTTGTAGAGCTTGGCCATGCCTTCCCGTGCTTCTGCACTGCGGAAGAACTGGACCAGATGCGCGCCGAGCAAATGGCCCGCGGCGAAACCCCGCGTTACGACGGCCGTGCGCTGTTGCTCTCCAACGAAGAAGTCGCGCGCCGCCTGGCCGCTGGCGAGCCGCACGTGATCCGCATGAAAGTGCCGACCGAAGGCACCTGCGTGGTACCGGACATGCTCCGTGGCGACGTCGAGATCCCGTGGGATCGCATGGACATGCAAGTGCTGATGAAGACCGACGGCTTGCCGACGTACTTCCTCGCCAACGTGGTCGACGATCACCTGATGGGCATTACCCACGTTCTGCGTGGCGAAGAGTGGCTGCCATCGGCGCCGAAACTGATCCTGCTCTATGAATACTTCGGCTGGGAACAACCGCAGCTGTGCTACATGCCGCTGCTGCGTAACCCGGACAAGAGCAAGCTGTCCAAGCGCAAGAACCCGACCTCGGTGACCTTCTACGAGCGTATGGGCTTCATGCCGGAAGCGATGCTCAACTACCTGGGTCGCATGGGCTGGTCGATGCCCGACGAGCGCGAGAAGTTCTCGCTGCAGGAAATGGTCGACAATTTCGATCTGTCGCGGGTTTCCCTGGGCGGGCCGATTTTCGATGTCGAGAAGCTCTCCTGGCTCAACGGCCAGTGGCTGCGTGACCTGCCGGTGGAAGAGTTCGCTGCTCGCGTGCAGAAGTGGGCACTGAACCCTGAATACATGATGAAGATCGCCCCGCACGTGCAGGGCCGGGTTGAAACCTTCAGCCAGGTCGCACCGCTGGCCGGTTTCTTCTTCGCCGGTGGTGTGAACCCGGACGCCAAGCTGTTCGAGTCCAAGAAGCTCTCGGGTGATCAGGTGCGTCAGTTGATGCAGTTGATCCTGTGGAAGCTGGAAAGCCTGCGTCAGTGGGAGAAAGACAGCATCACCGCGACCATTCAGGCGGTGGTCGAATCCCTCGAGCTGAAGCTGCGGGACGCCATGCCGCTGATGTTTGCCGCAATTACCGGTCAGGCCAGCTCGGTGTCGGTGCTCGATGCGATGGAAATCCTCGGCCCGGACCTGACGCGTTTCCGTCTGCGCCAGGCCATCGACTTGCTCGGTGGCGTGTCGAAGAAGGAAAACAAGGAGTGGGAAAAACTCCTGGGCGCTATTGCCTGAGAGGCTGCGTAAGGGATTGATGGCCATTGCGTCCGGGCGCGTAGTGGCCATTGTGCCCCCGGAATTCCGGGGGTTGGACGGTAAGTGATTGTTATGCCGACGAAAAATTTTGAAATTTGTTGAAAATTTATTTGACAGGTTCCCGTCTCGCGCTTAACATGCGCCCCGTCCACAACGTGGGGCTATAGCTCAGCTGGGAGAGCGCTTGCATGGCATGCAAGAGGTCAACGGTTCGATCCCGTTTAGCTCCACCAAATTGTACAGTTCAAGGTCTGGCCACACCGGCCTTGAATCGATCAGGCTCAGTCTGATCAGTTGTATAGAAGGGTTACGTCCCCTTCGTCTAGTGGCCTAGGACACCGCCCTTTCACGGCGGTAACAGGGGTTCGAGTCCCCTAGGGGACGCCAGTTTTACAGAAGCAGTATTGAAAGATGCTGCTCCGCCGCGAGGCGAAAAATCCGGGGCTATAGCTCAGCTGGGAGAGCGCTTGCATGGCATGCAAGAGGTCGACGGTTCGATCCCGTCTAGCTCCACCAATTTTACAGTTCAAGGTCTGGCCACACCGGCCTTGAATCGATCAGTTCTCAGCACTGATCAGTTGTATAGAAGGTTTTGCGTCCCCTTCGTCTAGTGGCCTAGGACACCGCCCTTTCACGGCGGTAACAGGGGTTCGAGTCCCCTAGGGGACGCCACGATTACCCGCTTTGCGGGATTTATAGGGGTCATTCAATTATTGAATGGCCCTTTTGTTTGTCTGGCGTTCGCCAATTCTTCTTTTCTTCAGCTCTGATCTCAACTCTCTGTTCTCAGCTTTTTTTTAAATGAAGTGACTCTTCTGACCAACGGGCACATCAAAGGCTTGCGAAAATTTATTATGAGAATAATATTTCAATCGTAATATTCGGAGGCAACGATGAACGACAAGAAAGCACAAACCCGCGAACGAATCCTCAAGGCCGCAAGTTCTGCGCTGATCCAGCGTGGTCCGGCCGAACCGAGCGTGGGAGAAGTGATGGGCGCCGCCGGGCTTACGGTGGGCGGCTTCTATGCGCACTTCGAAAGCAAGGATGCGCTGATGCTGGAGGCGTTCAAGCAACTGCTCGCTCAGCGCCGCGACTTGATAGCGCAAATGGATTCCGAGTTGACCGGCGAAGAGCGTCGCGCCTTGGTCGCCGCGTTCTACCTGTCGCGCAAGCACCGTGATTCAACGGACCATGCCTGCCCGATCCCGGCTTCGATCGGGGAGCTGGGCCGGCTGCCGGACGACTTTCGTCAGGCGTTGAATGAGCACATGGAGCTGATGGTCGCGCAACTGGCGGCCAGCCCGGAAGACATCGATAAAGTCCTGGCCGACATCGCCTTGATGGTGGGTGGTCTGGCGCTGGCGCGTGCTCTGGGTGCCGGAGAGTTATCCGATCGACTGTTACGTGCCGCCAAGTCGGCGGTGCTTTGACCTGAAGCGTTAGCCTGAGGAGATGAGCGATGAGCACTTTAAGCTGGGTTCGTGGCATTAATGGCACCTTGGGCTGGTTTGCACCGCGATTGGTAGCGCGCAAGATGCGTCTGGCATTCATGACGCCGCGCGAGCTGCCGCCACGGGATTGGGAATTGCCGCTGCTGGCGAAGTCCGAGCGGATCACTTTGCGGTTCGGGCTTTCGGCGTTGCGCTGGGGTCAAGGTCCGACCGTTTTGTTGATGCACGGTTGGGAAGGGCGGCCGACGCAGTTTGCCAGCCTGATCACCGCGCTGGTCGACGCCGGTTACACCGTGGTCGCGCTGGATGGCCCGGCCCATGGTCGATCTCCTGGTCATGAGGCGAATGTGGTGTTGTTTGCCCGCGCCATGCTCGAGGCCGCAGCGGAATTACCACCGCTGCAAGCCGTCATCGGTCACTCCATGGGTGGCGCCAGCGCGATGCTGGCGGTCCAGTTGGGCTTGCGCACCGAAACCCTGGTCAGCATCGCCGCGCCGGCCCGCATATTGGCTGTGCTGCGTGGATTTGCCCGCTATGTACGCTTGCCGCCGAAAGCGCGTTCGGCGTTTATCCGGCAAGTTGAGCAGGAGGTCGGCATGCAGGCGTCCCGGCTCGATGTGGCCCACTATCAATTGGATATGCCAGGGCTGATCGTGCATGCCGAGGATGACTGCTTTGTCCCGGTCAAGGAATCGCAGTTGATTCATGAGGCCTGGTTTGACAGCCGTTTGCTGCGTCTGGAAGCGGGGGGGCATCAGCGTGTACTGGCTGACCCGCGTCTGATCGACGGTGTGCTGGCTTTGCTGGCCGGGCGCAGTCTGCAATCGCGCCAAACCGCTTGAGCATCCGTTACACTGCCCCGGTCGAATTTATCTGACCGGGGAGTGGGGCATGGGCTGGGATCTGGCAACGCCATTTATCATTGATCTGCAGGTGGATGCCGAGGACATCGACGGGCTCGGGCATGCCAACAACGCGGTGTATGTCACCTGGCTCGAACGCTGCGCCTGGCGTCATTCACAGCGTCTGGGGCTGGACCTGACCGAGTATCGGCGACTGGACCGGGCGATGGCTGTGGTGCGCCACGAGATCGATTACCTGGTTGCCGCCTACGAAGGCGATGAATTGCAGCTGGCGACCTGGATCGTCGATTGGGATCAGCGTTTGAAAATGACCCGACGCTTTCAGTTGGTCCGCCCAAGCGATAACACCACCGTGCTCCGCGCCCAGACCACGTTCGTCTGCATCGAACTGTCCAGCGGCAAGCCCAAGCGTATGCCGGCGGAGTTTATCGAGGGTTATGGCCCTGCGTTGCAAGTCACGGCTTAGCACCGACCCCTGTGGCGAGGGAGCTTGCTCCCGCTCGGCTGCGCAGCAGTCGCAAAACCAGCGCCTGCGTTCTTTCAGAAGAAACTCGGCGTCTGATTTTAGGGCCGCTGCGCGCCCCAGCGGGAGCAAGCTCCCTCGCCACAAATGCGAGGCATACCTCTTTCACCTGTAAACCCAGTAAACTGCCGCACGTTTTTCGTTGAGTGTTATCCATGCAAATTGCTTTGGCGCCCATGGAGGGGTTGGTCGACAACATCCTGCGGGACGTGTTGACCCAGGTTGGCGGTATTGATTGGTGTGTGACCGAATTCATCCGCGTCAACGATCGTCTGCTGACCCCGGCTTACTTCCACAAGCTGGCTCCTGAATTGCTCCACGGTGCGAAGACCGCTGCCGGTGTGCCGCTGCGCGTGCAATTGCTCGGCTCTGACCCGGTATGTCTGGCCGAAAACGCCGCACTGGCCTGCGAGCTGGGCTCGCAAGTCATCGACCTGAACTTCGGCTGCCCGGCCAAGACCGTCAACAAGTCTCGCGGTGGCGCGGTGTTGCTCAAAGAGCCGGAACTGCTGAATGCGATCGTCGCCGAAGTCCGCCGCGCGGTGCCGGCGCATATCCCGGTGACGGCCAAGATGCGCCTGGGCTTCGATAGCCCGGACGGCGCGTTGGTGTGTGCCACGGCCCTGGCCGAGGGCGGCGCCGCGCACATCGTCGTGCATGCCCGGACCAAGACCGACGGTTACAAGCCGCCTGCCCATTGGGAGTGGATTCCGCGAGTCCAGGAAGTGGTCAAGGTGCCGGTGTTCGCCAATGGCGATATCTGGAGCGTCGAAGACTGGCGCCGCTGCCGCGAGATCAGCGGTGTCGAAGACATCATGCTCGGTCGAGGTCTGGTGTCGCGTCCGGATCTGGCGCGGCAGATTGCAGCGGCGCGGGCCGGCGAAGAGGTTGTCGAGATGTCCTGGGCCGATCTGCAACCGATGCTTCAGGAGTTCTGGGCGCAAGCCGTCGCACAACTGACGCCACGTTCGGCGCCGGGCCGTTTGAAGCAATGGCTGGCAATGCTGACTCGTAATTATCCTGAGGCGGTTGAGCTGTTCACGGCAATGCGCCGGGAAACCGATCTGGATCAGGTCGGGCGTTTACTGGGCGTTCGGCGCACCGAAGCGGCCTGAAATTTCATAAAAAGGTCTCTTGAAAACGGTGGGTCAATCCTTATCTCTTTTGTACGCGATGCCGAATCCGGGTCGCGGAGATAACCACTTGCTGAATTTTCAGGAGATTGATCATGAATACTGCATTTTCCTGGGCTCCACTGTTCCGTTCGTCGGTTGGCTTCGATCGTTTCAACGATCTGTTCGAGTCGGCGCTACGCAATGAGCCAGGTAGCACCTATCCACCCTACAACGTCGAAAAACACGCGGAAGATCACTACCGCATCGTGATTGCCGCGGCCGGTTTTCAGGAAGAAGACCTGGAGCTGCAAGTCGAAAAAGGTGTATTGACCATCAGTGGCGGCAAGCGTGATGCCAACGAAGACGTCACTTACCTGTATCAAGGTATCGCTCAGCGGGCCTTCAAACTGTCCTTCCGCCTGGCTGACCATATCGAGGTCAAGGCTGCGGGCCTGAGCAATGGGCTGTTGAGTATCGACCTGTTGCGTGTCGTGCCGGAAGAGGAAAAAGCCCGGGTCATCCCGATCAGCGGGACGGATAAACCGGCGCTGGAGCATTGATTTTTTGTGGCGAGGGGGCTTGCCCCCTCGCCACAAGTTTTGCGTTCGGCACCCGTTATTTAAGCAACTTCCTGAACTCCTTCAGCGGCAACGGCCGGCTATGCAGGTAGCCTTGATACAAATGACAGCCCAGGCCTTGCAGGAATTCAAGCTGCTCAGGGGTTTCCACCCCTTCGGCAATCACCGCCAGCCCAAGGCTGAGGGCCATGGCGACGATGGCGCGGATGATTTCCGCGTCGTTCGGGTCGCTGGTGGCGTCGCGGACGAAGGACTTGTCGATTTTCAGTGCGTCCACTGGCAGGCGCTTGAGATAAGTCAGTGAGGAATAACCAGTACCGAAATCGTCCATGGCAAAGCTCACGCCGAGTTTCTTCAAACGACGCATTTTGGTGACGGTGTCATCGAGGTTCTGGATCACGATACCTTCGGTGATCTCCAGCCTCAGTAGCGAGCAGGGCAGTTGATGGTTGCTCAGGCTGCGTTCGACTCGTTCGACAAAGTCGTTCTGGCGAAACTGCCGTGGGCTGATATTGACGCAGAGGCTGAAGTTGAGCGGGTCGATCCGGCCTTTGTCGATCAGTTGGCGGAAGGCCTGGCAGGCCTCATCGAGTATCCAGGTGCCGACCTCCAGGATCAGCCCGCTGTCTTCCAGTACCTTGATGAACTCTGTGGGTGATTGCGCGCCCAGTTCGGGGTGTTGCCAGCGAACCAGTGCTTCGGCGCCCACTATGCGGTTGTCGCGGGCGTCGACTTGTGGCTGGAAGTGCAGGCTGAACTCGCCTCGCGTGAGGGCCAGGCGCAGGTCGGTTTCCATGCGCAATCGCTCGCTGGCGGCTTTTTGCATGCTGCCATGGAACATTTGCGTGGTATTGCGCCCTGAATCTTTGGCGCGGTAGAGCGCGATGTCCGCGCGCTTGAGCAGGTCGGCCGGGGTCGAGCCGTGATCGGGAATCAAGGCGATGCCGATGCTCGGTGTGACTTGCAGTCGTTGACCGTCGAGGAACATCGGTTCGGACAGCAGTTCGCGCAAGGTGTCGGCCAGCGCCCGTACTTGATCGCTGACTTCGCTGCGCGTGCCTTCCAGGCCGCTGAGCAGTACCACGAACTCGTCGCCGCCCAGACGCGCGACGGTGTCCTCCATGCGCACGCTGGCTTCGAGCCGGGCGGTGATGATCTTCAACACCGTATCGCCCACCGGGTGGCCGAGGGAATCGTTGATGTGTTTGAAGTGATCGAGGTCGAGGAACAGCAGGGCGCCACGCAGGTTGTGGCGTTTGAGCAGCGCGATCTGCTGGCTCAGACGGTCCATCAGCAATGCACGGTTGGGCAGATTGGTCAGTGGGTCGTGGTAAGCCAGATGGCGGATCTGCGCCTCGGCATTCTTCAGCAGGCTGACATCCCGCGCCGTCAGCAGCAGGCAGGGGGTTTCATTCAGGGTGATGGGCTCGACCGAGACCTCGACCGTGAGAATGTCCCCGCGCTTGTTACGGCCGAGCATTTCCAGGTGATGAACCCGGCCTTTTATCCGCAATTCAGCGAGCAGGGCCGAGCGCTGTTGCTCTTCGGCCCAGATACCAACCTGATACACCGTGCGTCCAAGCACTTCGTCCGCGCGGTAGCCGGTCAACCGGCAGAAACCGTCATTGACCTCCAGGTAGCGCCCGGTGTCGCGTTCGGTGATGGTAATGGCGTCGGGGCTTGAGTGGAATGCCTTGGCGAACTTCTCTTCGCTGGCCTTGAGTGCGGCCTCGGAGCGTTGCTGTTGGGTGATGTCGCGCAGCGTGGTGACGATGCAAGGCTGGTCGCCGACGCTGATCTGGCGACTCGAGATCACACAGGTCAAGGCGTGCCCGTCTTTGTGATGAACAATCACCGCGACATTGTTCAGTGCCTGCTCGCGGATGACTTGCTCGATACGCTGCCGGCGCTTCGCCGAGTCGTCCCAAAGCCCGATCTCGTCGGCGCTGCGGTCCATGACGTCGGCGGCGGTCCAGCCAAATGTCTGGGTGAAACTGGAATTGATCTCGATGAATTGACCGGTGTCCTGACGCGTCACGCAAATCGGGTCCGGGCTGACCTGGAACAGGCTGGCGAACTTCTCTTCGGAGGTGATCAGGCGTTGCTCGCGCTCAACCTGGTCGGTGATGTCGAGCAAAGTGCCGGCCATGCGTAACGGATTTCCGTCTTCGTCGCGGTAGAGCCGGGCGCGGCTTTCCAGGTAGCGCGAGCTGCCGTCTTCCATCTGCACGCGATAGGTCAGCTGATAGTTGCCGGCCGGTCCCTCGCGCAGGCTGCGGTAGGCGTCGCGCATGCTATCGCGCTCCTCACCGGGGACGCCTTCGAAAAATGCATCGAAGGACTCGTGAAAAGGCTTGGGTTCCAGGCCATGCAGCTGAGCGGCGCGGGCCGAGCCATACAGCATGCCGCTGGGGATGTGCCAGTCCCAGGTGCCCAGTTGGGCGGAGTCCAGTGCCAGGTCGAGGCGCTCCTGGCTGTCCTTCAGGGCTTGCTCGGCGTTTTTGCGTTCGCTGGTGTCGAGGAAGGTGCTGAGCAGATAGGGCTGACCTTCCAGTTCGACTTTTTGGGCGCTGAGAATACCGTCGAGGATTTGCCCGTTGCTGGCACGGAACTGCACTTCCATGTTGATCAGTTCGCCTTTGGCCTTGGTGGCTTTGATCAGCTCGGCGCGCTGCTCCGGATGGACCCAGAGCCCCAGCTCCAGGGTCGTGCGGCCGATCGCGTCTTGCACCGGCCAGCCGAACAGGCTTTCAAAGTATTGATTGGCCTCGCTGATCAGGCCGTCTTCCTGACGGGTCAGCAGCACCATGTTCGGACACAGATGAAACAGCGTGGCGAAGCGTTTTTCCGAGCTGCTCAAGGCTTGTTCGCGCTGGCGTTGATGGGTGATTTCGCGGATCACGCCGATCATTCGCGGTTTGCCATTCTTGTCCGGCAGCAGACTGCCATTGATCTCCAGCCAATGCAGGCTGCCGTCCGGCCAGCGGATCCGGTGGTGCAGCGCCTGCTCCAGTGGCGCGCCGGCGACCACCGCCTTGAAGGCGCGCAAGGCTTTGGCCCGATCCTCGATGGGCAGCAGGTCGAGATATTCCAGGTCGGCCGGCAGCGGTTGCCGCGGATCGAAGCCAAACAACGCCTGAGTGCCGCGTGACCAACTGATTTGCCCGCGTTCTATGTCCCAATACCAGGCGCCCAGATGTGCACCGTTCAGCGCGGCGAGCAATTGCGGGGCGCTTTCCCAGCTCTGTTCCGAGGTTTTCGGGTCGAGCGCCTGAATACGCGGCATCGGGGGCGTGGGACGAGTGCGGTCAGCAGGTTTGTGCATTGGCAGCAGGCCTTGGGCTGAATAGAACGTTTAGCGCGAGGACTTCAGGTGATAAAGGATTAGCACAACTTAGCCTTGAGTCCCTGGCAAATCGATTTGTGCATCCAGTAAGGCCATGAAAGCCCGCGCAGCATTCGACAGTGTCCGTTCGGTGTGCAGGATATAGCCTAGCTGGCGAGTGAGTTGTATGCCCGGTAAAGGAATGCGCGCGACCTGCTCATCGAGCATGGTGCGCGGCAAAACGCTCCAGGCCAGGCCGATCGAGACCATCATCTTGATGGTTTCCAGATAGTTGGTGCTCATGGCGATATTCGGCGTCAACCCCTGAGCTTCGAACAGGCGCTGGACAATATGGTGGGTAAAGGTATTGCCGCCAGGGAATACCGCTGGATGCAGGGCAATGTCCGCCAGACTGACCGGGCCATTGCTGACCAGCGGATGTTCCGGTGCGGCGACGAAGTCCAGCGGGTCATCCCAGACCGGCGTCGCCCGCACCAGCGCATGGGGCTCCGGTGCAAGGGTGATCACCGCCAGTTCGGCGCGGCCATGGAGGATTTCTTCGTAGGCGACTTCCGAATCGAGGAACTGAATGTCCAGCGCCACCTCTGGATAGCGCCGGGTAAAGGCCCGCAACAGCGGCGGCAAGCGGTGCAGGCCGATATGGTGACTGGTCGCCAGGGTCAGACGGCCGGTGACCTTGCCGGTCAGATTGGTCAGCGCGCGACGGGTGTCATCCAGCACATTGAGGATCTGATAGGCCCGGGGCAGCAGGGCGCGTCCGGCTTCGGTCAGGCTGACTTCACGGCCGAGCCGGTCGAACAGGCGCACCTTGAGTTGCTGCTCCAGCCCGGCAATCCGTTTGCTGATGGCTGGCTGCGTCAGGTGCAGGCGTTCACCGGCACCGGAGAAACTGCCGGTCTCGGCGATCGCGATAAAGGCATTGAGGTTGGCCAGATCCATGGTTGTATTCCAGGTGGTTATCCAAAGCATGAAAAATATGAATTTGAGTTATTTAATGTAACGCCATAGGATCGACCTCACAAGCCAAGGGGTTATTGAGATGCATCAAAACCCACGGCATAGAAACAAGCTGATGAGGACCGTCTGATGGCCGGCAAAACGCTGTACGACAAGCTCTGGGATTCGCATTTGGTCAAACAGCGCGACGATGGCTCGGCGCTGATTTATATCGATCGTCACATCATTCATGAAGTGACCTCGCCGCAAGCCTTCGAAGGCCTGCGTCTGGCCGGGCGCAAGCCTTGGCGCATCGATACCAACATTGCGACCCCGGACCACAACGTACCGACCACCCCGGAGCGTAAAGGCGGCATCGAAGCCATCGTCGACCAGGTCTCGCGGTTGCAGGTTCAGACCCTCGACGACAACTGTGACGAGTACGGCATCGTCGAATTCAAGATGAACGACGTCCGTCAGGGCATCGTTCACGTCATTGGCCCGGAGCAGGGTGCAACCTTGCCGGGCATGACCGTGGTCTGCGGCGACTCCCACACCTCGACCCACGGCGCCTTTGGTGCCCTGGCTCACGGGATCGGCACTTCCGAGGTCGAGCATGTGCTCGCCACTCAGTGCCTGGTCGCGAAAAAAATGAAGAACATGCAGGTTGTAGTTGAAGGGCAATTGCCGTTCGGCGTGACCGCCAAGGACATCGTTCTCGCGGTGATCGGCAAGATCGGCACTGCCGGCGGCAACGGCCATGCCATCGAGTTCGCCGGTAGCGCGATTCGTGATTTGTCGGTCGAAGGCCGCATGACCATCTGCAACATGTCCATCGAAGCCGGTGCACGGGTGGGGCTGGTTGCGGCGGACGAAAAGACTGTCGCTTACGTCAAGGGCCGTCCGTTTGCTCCGAAAGGCGCGGAATGGGATTTGGCGGTCGAAGCCTGGAAAGATCTGGTGTCCGACGCGGATGCGAAGTTCGACACCATCGTTGAGCTCGACGCTACTCAGATCAAACCGCAAGTCAGCTGGGGCACATCTCCGGAAATGGTCCTCGCGGTCGACCAGAACGTGCCGGACCCGGCGCAAGAGCCTGATCTGGTGAAGCGCGATTCCATCGAGCGTGCCTTGAAGTACATGGGTTTGACCGCCAACCAGGCGATTACTGACATTCAACTGGACCGTGTGTTCATCGGTTCCTGCACCAACTCGCGGATCGAAGATTTGCGCGCTGCTGCGGTGATCGCCAAGGGCCGTAAAGTGGCCTCGACCATCAAGCAGGCGATCGTGGTCCCGGGCTCGGGTCTGGTGAAGGCGCAGGCTGAACTGGAAGGTCTGGACAAGATTTTCCTCGAAGCCGGTTTCGAGTGGCGTGAACCAGGTTGCTCGATGTGCCTGGCGATGAACCCGGACCGCCTGGAGTCTGGCGAGCATTGCGCGTCGACTTCCAACCGTAACTTCGAAGGCCGTCAGGGTGCCGGTGGTCGTACGCACCTGGTCAGCCCGGCCATGGCCGCCGCCGCCGCCGTCAACGGTCGTTTCATCGACGTCCGCGAATTGATCCAGGGAGCGCAGTAATCATGAGAGCATTTACCCAGCACACTGGTCTTGTCGCGCCTCTGGATCGTGCCAACGTCGATACCGACCAGATCATTCCCAAGCAGTTTCTCAAGTCGATCAAGCGCACCGGCTTCGGCCCGAACCTGTTCGATGAGTGGCGTTACCTGGATGTGGGGCAGCCCTATCAGGACAACTCCAAGCGCCCGTTGAACAAGGATTTCGTGCTCAACGCCGAGCGCTATCAAGGCGCCAGCGTATTGCTCGCCCGGGAGAACTTCGGTTGCGGCTCGAGCCGTGAGCACGCACCGTGGGCACTGGAAGAGTACGGCTTTCGCAGCATCATCGCGCCGAGCTATGCCGACATCTTCTTCAACAACAGTTTCAAGAACGGCTTGCTGCCGATCATCTTGAGCGATGCTGAAGTCGACGAGCTGTTCCAGCAGGTTGAAGCGAATCCTGGCTATCAGTTGCAGGTCGATCTGCAAGCCCAGACGGTCACCCGTCCGGATGGCAAGGTGTTGAGCTTCGAGATCGATGCGTTCCGCAAACATTGCCTGCTCAACGGTCTGGACGATATCGGTCTGACCCTGCAGGACCATGAAGCGATTGCCACCTTCGAAGCCAAGCACCGTGCGAGCCAGCCTTGGTTGTTTCGCGACGTGTGATTGATCCGCAATTGATGTCGGCAGTGCTGGCCTCATCGCGAGCAAGCTCGCTCCCACACTGACCGCGTGAACACAGTAGATCAAATGTGGGAGCGAGCTTGCTCGCGAAGACGGCAGCCCAGACAACACAAATATCAGGACTTCACTATGACCGGCACCTCCAAGCACACACAGGTAGTACAAAAGCAATTCGGTGAACAGGCCGCGGCCTATCTGAGCAGCGCCGTGCACGCTCAAGGCACCGAGTTCGCGCTGCTACAGGCCGAGCTGGCTGACCGCTCCGATGCCAGGGTTCTGGATCTGGGGTGTGGCGCCGGTCATGTCAGCTTCCATGTCGCTTCGTTGGTGAACGAGGTCGTGGCTTACGACCTGTCCCAGCAGATGCTCGACGTGGTGGCGGACGCGGCGGTCGATCGTGGCCTGAGTAATGTCAGCACAGTGCTGGGCGCTGCCGAGCGTTTACCGTTCGCCGATGGCGAGTTCGATTTCGTCTTCAGCCGTTATTCGGCGCACCATTGGAGCGATCTCGGTCTGGCCCTGCGTGAAGTGCGGCGGGTGCTCAAGCCGGGTGGGGTAGCGGCCTTTATCGATGTGATGTCGCCGGGTAGTCCATTGTTCGACACTTACCTGCAAAGTGTCGAAGTGCTGCGCGACACCAGCCACGTGCGCGATTATTCTGCCGGTGAGTGGTTGCGTCAGGTCAGCGAAGCGGGTTTGCATACCCGTAGCACCACACGCCAGCGTCTGCGTCTGGAGTACACCTCCTGGGTCGAGCGTATGCGTACGCCTGAAGCGCTGCGGGTGGCGATCCGTGAATTGCAGCAGGCCATGGGCAACGAAGTGCGCGAGTATTTCGAGATTGAGGCCGATGGTTCGTTTAGTACCGATGTGCTGGTGCTGATGGCTGAACGATAAGCGCCGAACGATAGAATTTTTTCCGGGTATGCCCGCGGGCACGCCGACAGATGACATGAGGAAAGCATGAGCAAGCAGATTCTGATTCTCCCAGGTGACGGTATTGGCCCGGAAATCATGGCCGAAGCAGTCAAAGTGCTGGAGCTGGCGAACGAAAAGTACAGCCTGGGCTTCGAACTGAGTCATGACGTGATCGGTGGCGCGGCCATCGACAAGCACGGCGTGCCTTTGGCGGATGAAACCCTGGAGCGCGCTCGCGCTGCCGATGCGGTGCTGCTCGGCGCTGTGGGCGGTCCGAAGTGGGACAAGATCGAACGTGACATCCGTCCTGAGCGCGGCTTGCTGAAGATTCGTGCGCAACTGGGACTGTTCGGCAATCTGCGCCCGGCGATCCTTTACCCGCAACTGGCTGATGCATCGAGCCTGAAACCGGAAATCGTCGCTGGTCTGGACATCCTGATCGTCCGTGAACTGACCGGCGGTATCTATTTCGGCGCGCCGCGTGGCGTGCGCGAGCTGGAAAATGGCGAGCGTCAGGCCTACGACACGCTGCCTTACAGCGAAAGCGAAATCCGTCGCATCGCCCGTGTCGGTTTCGACATGGCCATGGTGCGCGGCAAGAAGCTCTGCTCGGTCGACAAAGCCAACGTACTAGCCTCCAGCCAGCTGTGGCGTGAAATCGTCGAGGAAGTGGCCAAGGATTACCCTGAAGTCGAACTGAGCCACATGTACGTCGACAACGCCGCGATGCAGCTGGTGCGCGCACCGAAGCAGTTCGACGTGATCGTCACCGACAACCTGTTCGGCGACATCCTTTCCGACGAAGCGTCGATGCTCACCGGTTCCATCGGCATGCTGCCGTCGGCGTCGCTGGATGCCAACAACAAGGGCATGTACGAGCCGTGCCACGGTTCGGCGCCGGACATCGCCGGGCAAGGCATTGCCAACCCGTTGGCGACCATTTTGTCGGTCTCGATGATGCTGCGTTACAGCTTCAATCTGCTGGATGCCGCTGATGCCATCGAGAAAGCCGTGAGCCTGGTGCTGGATCAAGGTTTACGTACTGGCGACATCTGGTCGGTGGGTTGTGCCAAAGTCGGTACGCAGGAAATGGGCGATGCAGTAGTCGCCGCGCTGCGGAATCTGTAATCTCTTGGGCCCGCTGCAACTTTCAACCTTGAAAGCAGCGGCCCACTTTTTCAAGAAGGTGTAGTTGCGATGAAACGTGTAGGTCTGATCGGTTGGCGCGGTATGGTCGGTTCCGTGCTCATGCAGCGGATGCTGGAAGAGCAGGATTTCGATCTAATCGAGCCGGTGTTTTTCACCACTTCCAATGTCGGTGGCCAAGGCCCGTCCGTGGGCAAGGACATTGCTCCGCTCAAGGACGCTTACAGCATTGAAGAGCTGAAAACCCTCGACGTGATTCTGACCTGCCAGGGTGGCGACTACACCAGCGAAGTCTTCCCGAAGCTGCGCGAAGCCGGCTGGCAGGGTTACTGGATCGACGCCGCTTCCAGCCTGCGCATGCAGGATGATGCGGTGATCGTGCTGGATCCGGTGAACCGCAAGGTCATCGACCAGCAGCTCGACGCGGGCACCAAGAACTACATCGGTGGCAACTGCACCGTCAGCCTGATGCTGATGGGCCTGGGCGGCCTGTTCGAAGCCGGTCTGGTGGAGTGGATGAGTGCCATGACTTATCAGGCGGCCTCCGGTGCCGGCGCGCAGAACATGCGTGAACTGATCAAGCAAATGGGCGCGACCCACGCCGCTGTCGCCGATCAACTGGCCGATCCGGCCAGCGCCATCCTCGACATCGACCGTAGAGTCGCCGAAGCCATGCGCAGCGACGCGTACCCGACCGAAAACTTTGGCGTACCGCTGGCCGGCAGCCTGATCCCGTGGATCGACAAGGAACTGCCGAACGGTCAGAGCCGTGAAGAGTGGAAGGCTCAGGCCGAGACCAACAAGATCCTCGGTCGCTTCAAGAGCCCGATCCCGGTCGACGGTATCTGCGTGCGGATCGGCGCCATGCGCTGCCACAGCCAGGCGCTGACCATCAAGTTGAACAAAGACGTGCCGATCGCCGATATCGAAGGGCTGATCAGCCAGCACAACCCTTGGGTCAAACTGGTGCCGAACCAGCGTGAGATCAGCATGCAGGAGCTGAGCCCGACCAAGGTCACCGGCACCCTGAATGTCCCGGTGGGCCGTCTGCGCAAGCTGAACATGGGTTCGCAGTTCGTCGGCGCCTTCACCGTCGGCGACCAACTGCTGTGGGGCGCGGCCGAACCGCTGCGTCGCATGTTGCGGATTCTGCTTGAGCGTTGATTGATTGATGTAATGAAGAACCCGCGCCTTGAAGGAGGCGCGGGTTTTTTTATGTTGTCAGTCTGAGGGGGCGTTGGTGCCTGTCAGGCCGTCATCGCGAGCAAGCTCGCTCCCACAGGGACCGTGTGAACACTGGAGATCCAATGTGGGAGCGAGCTTGCTCGCGATAGGGCCGGCACAGGCGCCACAAAACCCCCGGTGAATTGCCTGCATGCCAACCACCCGGTAAAGTGCCGCTCCCCCGTTTCGCCTGAGGTAGCAACATGAGCCAGTCCTTTGATATCGCCGTGATCGGCGCCACCGGTACTGTCGGCGAAACCCTCGTCCAGATTCTCGAAGAACGTGATTTCCCGGTTGCCGATTTGCACTTGCTGGCCAGCAGCGAGTCGGCCGGGCATTCAGTGCCGTACCGCGGCAAGAACGTGCGGGTGCGTGAAGTCGATGAATTCGACTTCAGCAAGGTTCAACTGGTGTTCTTCGCGGCAGGCCCTGCGGTGACGCTGAGTTTTGCGCCGCGCGCTACCGCTGCCGGTTGTGCGGTGATCGATTTGTCCGGAGCATTGCCTGCCGCGCAAGCCCCACAAGTCGTTCCTGAAGCCAATGGCCAGGTACTGGCGGGGTTGAAAAAGCCCGTACAACTGAGCAGCCCCAGCGCATCGGCCACGGCGCTGGCAGTAGTGCTGGCACCGTTGCGTGGTTTGCTCGATATCCAGCGGGTTAGTCTGACCGCCTGCCTGGCAGTCTCCTCCCAGGGTCGCGAAGCCGTTAAAGAGCTGGCGCGACAAACCGCTGAACTGCTCAACGTTCGCCCGTTGGAGCCGCGATTCTTTGATCGGCAGATGGCCTTTAACCTGTTGGCTCAAGTCGGTAAGCCTGATGCTCAGGGCCATACCGCGCTGGAAAAACGCCTGGTCACAGAGCTGCGCGAGGTTCTGGCAGCGCCTTTGTTGAAGATTTCTGTCACTTGCGTTCAAGCCCCGGTGTTTTTTGGCGATAGCTTTACCGTGACCTTGCAATCAGCGACCGCTATCGACCTGGCAAAGGTCAACGCGGCACTGGACGCAGCTCCAGGCGTCGAGCTGGTCGAAGCGGGTGATTACCCGACGGCAGTGGGGGATGCGGTGGGGCAGGATGTGGTTTATGTCGGACGGGTTCGGAGCGGTGTCGACGACCCGGCGGAACTTAATCTGTGGCTGACGTCAGATAACGTACGCAAAGGCGCCGCGCTGAACGCGGTGCAGTTGGCTGAGTTGTTGATAAAAGACCTTCTGTAAAAGATACTTGGCAACAATTTGCAGACTGATTCTGGCCGGGCGTAATGCCTGGCTGGCTGTTGTTGGAGGCGAGCCATTGTTTGGGGCCTCCAGGGGCATGATTGAAATAATCGCGTGCAGGTGACGTTCAACACTGTGCGCAATGCCTTATGGCAGCGGCTACTACACCTTCTCGCAGGCCGGGGAGTGTTTAAACAAAGGATAAGGCTATGGTTCAAGTTCGCAAACTGGTGTTGGCAATTGCGGCCGCCTCGGCGCTGTCCTCCGGTGTGGCGCAGGCTCTTGGACTCGGGGAATTGACCCTGAAGTCAACTGCGAACCAGCCGCTGGTGGCGGAAATCGAACTGCTTGATGTCAAGGATCTCAGCGCTGGCGAAGTGGTGCCGAGCCTCGCGTCGCCGCAAGAGTTCGCCAAGGCGGGTGTCGATCGTCAGGCGTTCCTCAACGACCTGACCTTCACCACGGTGCTCAATGCCAGTGGCAAAAGTGTTTTGCGCGTGACGTCGAGCAAGCCGCTTTCCGAACCGATGGTCAAATTCCTGGTGCAGGTGATGTGGCCTAATGGCCGTCTGCTGCGCGACTACAGTGTGTTGCTTGATCCCTCGAAGTTCTCTCCACAAACCGCCAAAGCCGCCGCTCAGCCTGCGTCGGGTCAATCCGCTGCGGTCACGGCTCCCGTCACCGGGGCAAGCAAGCCTGCGCAATACACCACTACGCGGCGCGACACCCTGTGGGAGATCGCCGCGAAAAACCGTAACGGCGCTTCGGTCCAGCAGACCATGCTGGCGATTCAGGCGTTGAACCCGGATGCCTTTATCGACGGCAACATCAATCGGCTGAAAACCGGTCAGGTGCTGCGTTTGCCGGACGCGGTGCAAAGCACCAGCCTGGAGCAACCTCAGGCCATTGCCGAAGTGGCTGCGCAGAACACTGCCTGGCGCCAGGGCCGTCGTTCGGTCGCACGACCCGCGCAACTGGATGCCACCAAACGCGCGCGTGGCGATGCCGCGCCGTCGCAAACGCCAGCCAAGGATAAATTGAGTCTGGTTTCCGCCGAGTCCAGCAACGCCCGTGGCAAAGGTGCGGCTGGCGACAGCACGGCGCTGAGCAACAAGCTCGCCGTCACCCAGGAAAGCCTCGATTCGACCCGGCGTGACAATGCCGAGTTGCAAAGCCGCATGACGGATCTGCAAAGCCAGCTGGACAAGCTCCAGCGCTTGATCGAATTGAAGAACAATCAGTTGGCCAAACTGCAAGCCGAAGGCGCGGGCGCTGCTCAGCCTTCAGCGCCGATGTCGGCCGAGTTGGCCGCTGATCCTCAGGCTGCCCAACCTGCCGTGACGCCACCGGGAGCAGCGCTGGCACCTGATGCTGCCACACCTGCTGCCGTACCTGCTGCCGTGCCTGGCGAGCCGCCGATTGAAGCGGCGACCCCAGCTGTCGATGAGCCGAAATACAACGATCTGCTGACCAATCCAGTCCTGATGGGATTGGTCGGTGGTGGTGCGGTAGCGGTGCTGCTGTTGCTGCTGTTGTTGGTGCGTCGTCGCAAAGCCCGGCAAGAGGCCGAGAAGCACCTGCGCATGGCGCGAGCCTTGTCGGAGGAACCGGAGTTTTCCATCGATCTGGATCTGCCGGAAAGCAGCTTCGAAGGCCTTGAAGTTCCTCCGCCGAGCTTGAAACTCGCTCCAGCTCCAGCTCCAGCTCCAGCTCCAGCTCCAGCTCCAGCTCCTGTCGTCGAACCTGTTGTGGTTGTAGCGCCCATCGCCGCACCGCTGGTTGCGCCTGCGGCCGAGCGTTCGGATGACGTTCTGCTGCAAGCGCAATCGCATATCGAGCGCGGCGCTCTGAATCAGGCCGCCGACATTCTGGAAGCAGCCATCAAGCAGGAGCCGCAACGCAGCGAGCTGCGCTTGAAGCTGATGGAAGTCTATGGCGGGCAGGGCGATCGTGACGCATTTGTCGCTCAAGAGCGCCAGTTGGTTGCCAATGGCAAGAATTACGCTGAAGTCGAACGACTGAAAAGCCGTTTCCCGGCGATGGTCGTCGTAGCGGCCGCAGCAGGTCTCGGCGCGGCGGCGGTGGCGGCCGAGCTGGACGCTCAATATGTCAAGGATCTGCTGCTCGATGAGCCTGAGGCGCCAGCCCCGGCTCCGGTTGCAGCGGATGATGAATTCGATACGGATTTTGATCTGAGCCTGGATGATCTGGAAACGGCTGCTCCCGCTCCAGTTCCCGCTCCAGCGCCTGCGGTGGTCACCCCTGCGCCGGAGCTTGACGACTTTCCACTGGATGACGACTTGAGCTTCGAATCGGTTTTGCAGCAGCAGACTGAAGCGAAGGAGAGCCTGGACGATCTGGAGGATTTCGACCTTGATCTCGGTGGCGATGTGCCGGCCCAAACGCTGGCTGACGACGAGTTTCTGCTGAGTCTTGACGATGATCTCAAAGATCTGCCGGCAACCGAGGCGCCAGTGGTTGCCGAGGCATTGCTCGATGATCTGGACCTGCCAGCTGATTTCGACCTGTCTCTGGCTGATGAATTTGATGTGCAGGCCGAGCCGGATGCGTTCACTTGCGAGCTGGATGACGTCAACGCCGAGCTCGATCGTCTGGCGCAAAGCCTGGAACAACCGCCTATCGCAGAACCGTTCGCCGAGCCACGCTTCGCGGCCGAGGATGCAGCAACGGACATTGACGAGCTCGAGTTCGACTTCCTCTCGGGTACCGACGAGGTCGCGACCAAGCTGGACCTGGCTCAGGCTTACATCGACATGGGCGACAGCGATGGTGCACGGGATATCCTCGGTGAAGTGATCACTGAGGGCGATGAAGGCCAGAAGAGCGAAGCCAAGGAAATGCTGACGCGTTTGGTCGGATAGAGCACCCGGTATAACGATAACGGCAGCCATCGAGGCTGCCGTTGTTGTTTAAAATCCGGGGGCATTGTTGCCTGGGATGCCGTCTTCGCGAGCAAGCTCGCTCCCACAGGTTTGCACACGCCTGATAATAGATGGCGTCTCGGTCTCGTGGCCTTATAATGGCCGCCTTTGCGTAAATCAGCAGGCTGTACGTCCTTGGCAAATATAGATAGCGCGGCCGCCGAAATGGCGGCCGCAGGTTTTTCCAGAATCGCTCTGGGTGTTGAATACAAGGGTTCGCGTTATTGCGGCTGGCAGCGTCAGGCTTCCGGCGTTTTGACGGTGCAGGAAACCCTTGAAAATGCCTTGTCCAAAGTCGCCGACTCTCCGGTATCGCTGATGTGTGCCGGGCGCACCGACGCCGGTGTGCATGCCTGCGGGCAAGTGGTGCATTTCGATACTCAGGCCGAGCGCTCGATGAAGGCCTGGGTCATGGGCGCCAATATCAATCTGCCCCACGACATCAGCGTGAGCTGGGCCAAGGTCATGCCGGCGGATTTTCATGCGCGCTTCAAGGCGATCGCCCGGCGTTACCGTTACGTGATTTACAACGATCAGATTCGTCCGGCGCATTTGAATCAGGAAATCACCTGGAACCATCGCCCGCTGGACGTACAGCGTATGGCGCAAGCCGCCGAGTATCTGGTCGGGACTCACGATTTCAGCGCGTTTCGTGCGGGTCAGTGCCAGGCCAAGTCGCCGGTCAAGAAGCTCCACCATCTGCGGGTGACTCAACACGGCAAGATGATTGTGCTGGATATCCGCGCCGGTTCATTTCTGCATCATATGGTGCGCAACATCGCCGGGGTGCTGATGACCATCGGTGCGGGCGAGCGGCCGGTGGAGTGGGCCAGGGAAGTGCTCGAAAGCCGTATCCGCCGAACCGGCGGTGTGACAGCCCATCCGTACGGGCTGTATCTGGTACAGGTCGAGTACCACGACGAGTTCGAATTGCCCGAGCGTTTCATCGGTCCACATTTCCTGACCGGTTTCTCGGAACTTGACGGCTGACGCCCGGAAAAGCATTTGCTACCATCCGGGACTTTCCCGGATAAGTCCTGAGGTTCCAACGATATGTCGGCCGTTCGCAGCAAAATTTGTGGGATTACCCGCATAGAAGATGCGTTGGCGGCGGTTGATGCCGGGGCGGATGCGATTGGTCTGGTGTTCTATGCCAAAAGCCCGCGGGCGGTGAATGTGCAGCAGGCGCGGGCGATCATCGCCGCGTTGCCGCCGTTCGTGACCACCGTTGGCCTGTTCGTCAACGCCAGCCGTTGCGAGCTCGGTGAGATTCTCGATGCGGTGCCGCTGGACCTGTTGCAGTTTCACGGCGATGAAACCCCGGCCGATTGCGAAGGCTATCACCGGCCCTGGATCAAGGCGCTGCGGGTCAAGGCCGGCGATGACATCGCCGCCAGTTGCAAGGCTTATGCGGGCGCCAGCGGTATTTTGCTCGATACCTATGTCGAAGGCGTTCCTGGTGGTACCGGTGAAGCCTTCGACTGGTCATTGGTGCCCAAGGACCTGGGCAAGCCGATCATCCTCGCGGGTGGTCTGTCGGCGACGAACGTGGCGCAGGCCATTGCGCAGGTCCATCCGTATGCGGTGGACGTCAGTGGCGGGGTGGAGCAGAGCAAGGGCATCAAGGATCACGCGAAGATTCGGGCGTTCATACAGGCTGTACGTAACAGCAAGTAGTCGATGTGACGGCTGGCAGTCTGCCGCCGTCCATAACACCACTGTACAAAACAGGCTGGCACCGTCGCTGGACGGGCCGAAACCGAAGTGGCAACCGCTCTGCAGCGGTGGCCGGGATGGCTGAGGATTCGTTGGGTTGCATGCAGGTCAAGCCTCGCGCTGACCGCGGTAACCAACGGGTCATCGCCGCACACATGAATTTAGCTCAAGGGCATACTCGGGGCTTCGAACGTCAGGCGTTCGGGCCGCCGGTACTGGAGAAAGAAAGCATGAGCAACTGGTTAGTAGACAAACTGATCCCTTCGATCATGCGTTCCGAGGTGAAGAAAAGCTCGGTGCCTGAAGGCCTATGGCACAAATGCCCTTCCTGCGACGCCGTGCTCTATCGTCCGGAGCTGGAAAAGACCCTGGACGTTTGCCCCAAGTGCAATCACCACATGCGTATCGGCGCACGTGCGCGAATCGACATCTTCCTCGACGCTGAAGGCCGTGCCGAACTGGGCGCTGACCTGGAGCCAGTGGATCGCCTGAAGTTCCGCGACGGCAAAAAGTACAAAGACCGTCTGACCGCTGCCCAGAAGCAGACCGGTGAGAAGGACGCGTTGATCTCCATGAGCGGTACCCTGTTGGGTATGCCGGTGGTGGTCTCGGCGTTCGAGTTCTCCTTCATGGGTGGCTCGATGGGCGCCATCGTTGGCGAGCGTTTTGTTCGCGCTGCCAACTACGCGCTGGAAAACCGCTGCCCGATGATCTGCTTCGCTGCCTCCGGCGGTGCGCGGATGCAGGAAGCGCTGATCTCTCTGATGCAAATGGCCAAGACCTCGGCGGTTCTGGCGCGTCTGCGTGAAGAAGGCCTTCCGTTCATCTCCGTGCTGACCGACCCGGTTTACGGCGGTGTTTCTGCCAGTCTGGCGATGCTCGGCGATGTGATCGTCGCTGAGCCTAAAGCGCTGATCGGCTTCGCCGGCCCGCGCGTGATCGAGCAGACCGTGCGTGAAAAACTGCCGGAAGGCTTCCAGCGCAGCGAATTCCTGCTGGAGCACGGCGCCATCGACATGATCATCGCCCGTCAGGAACTGCGCCCGCGTCTGGGTAACCTGCTGGCGCAAATGATGGGCCTGCCGACGCCGGAATTCGTCGCTGCTCCTATCGTGCCAATCGTGATTCCTCCGGTGCCTGCAAACCTATGACCGAACGTACCCTTGGCGACTGGCTCGCCTACCTTGAGCAGTTGCATCCGTCGGCCATCGACATGGGGCTGGAGCGCTCGCGAGAGGTAGCGTCCCGGATGGGGCTGGGCAAGCCGGCGCCTCGGGTGATCACGGTCACGGGTACCAACGGCAAAGGCTCGACCTGTGCGTTCGTGGCGTCCTTGTTGCGCGCGCAGGGGCTCAAGGTCGGTGTCTACAACTCGCCGCATCTGCTGCGTTACAACGAGCGGGTGCAGGTCAATGGTCTCCAGGCTACTGACGCTGAGTTGTGCGAGGCTTTCGTAGCGGTCGAGGCCGGTCGCGGCGAAACTTCCCTGACGTATTTCGAGATGGGCACCCTGGCGGCATTCTGGCTGTTCCAGCGTGCCGGTCTCGATGCAGTGGTGCTGGAAGTCGGTCTGGGCGGGCGCCTCGATGCGGTCAACCTGATCGATGCCGACCTGGCGCTGGTCACCAGTATTGGCGTCGATCACTCCGACTGGCTGGGTGATACCCGTGAGTCGGTGGCTTTCGAAAAGGCCGGCATCTTCCGTCAGGGCGTGCCTGCACTCTGCGGCGATCTCAATCCTCCTCAACCCTTGCTGGACAAGGCGCGCGAGCTCAACTGCGGGTTTTTCCTGCGCGGTCGCGATTTCGATCTGGGTCTCACCGAGCACAACTGGCAATGGCGCGGCCTTGACGCGCAAGGCCATGCGGTTGAACTGCATGATTTGCCGCTGCTCGATCTGCCGATGGAAAACGCTGCGCTGGCGTTGCAGGCTTACCTGTTGCTCGGGTTGCCCTGGCAGGCGGAGCAGATTGTCGAGGCATTGAAAAACACCCGGGTAGTCGGACGCCTCGATCGGCGTCAGTTCGACTGGCACGGCAAGCGTCTGAATCTGCTGCTGGATGTGGGGCATAACCCGCACGCGGCGGAATATCTGGCGCATCTCCTGGCTCTGCGCCCATTGGCTGGCAAGCGTCTGGCGGTGTTTGGTCTGCTGGCGGACAAGGATCTTGATGGAGTTCTCGCCGAGTTGAATGGTAGTGTCCAGCAGTGGGCTGTTGCCCCGCTGGATTCTGCACGCAGTCGCCCGGTGGCGGATCTGCAAACAGCCTTGCAGAACCTTGGCGCGTCAGTGACGTCCTATGAAAGTGTCGCTGCCGCGTTGGAAGGGCAGTGTGACCAGGCGACGGCCGAGGATGAAATTCTGCTGTTCGGATCATTTTATTGTGTTGCCGAGGCTCTCGAATGGTTAGCCCGGCACTCCACGGAGGAGAGTGCAAATGGCTTTGCTGGATAACGCTTACAAGCAGCGTATGGTCGGGGCGCTGGTTCTGGTGGCCTTGGCGGTGATTTTCTTGCCGATGCTGTTTTCCCGTCAGGATGAGCAGCGCCAGGTCAGCGTTGAAGCCCCGGCCGCACCTCAAGCGCCTGCCGTGCCGCAGGTGCAGGTTGAGCCGGTGGCCGTGCCTGAGCCGCAAAGCCTGCCGCAGGAACCGGTTCCGAGCGATGAAGAAATTGCTCAGCAGCAAACGCCGTCGATGCCCATTGCGCCGAGCGTGCCGGCCACCCCGGCAGCGCCGCCGGTCGTCGCCAGCAAGCCTGTGACAGCGCCTGTGGCACCCAAGCCGGCCACTGCACCACCGGCCGCGCCCGCAACGGCCAGGCCCGATGTCAGCCAAAGCCGTGTCGATGCCAATGGCCTGTCAGTCAGTTGGTCGGTTCAGCTGGCCAGTCTGACCAGCCGTCAAAGCGCCGAGAGTTTGCAGAAATCCCTGCGCAGTCAGGGCTATAACGCATACATCCGTACCGCTGAGGGCAAAAATCGGGTGTTCGTCGGGCCGCTGATCGAGCGCGCTGAAGCCGATCGCCTGCGGGACTTGCTGAGTCGTCAGCAGAATCTCAAGGGTTTTGTGGTGCGTTTCCAGCCGGAACGCGGCTAAAGGATTGGAGTGCGCCACGTTACTCGTAGCAGCTGGCGCAGCCTTCGGCAGCTCGCAGATTGTGTTATCGTCTAATGCTATCGCATTGATTTGAAATGCGCTGACAATCGCCGCTTACCGACAGGCATGCGCTTCTGCTAAAATGCGCCGCCTTATCCGTCTGTAGGCTGCACTGTGCCATTTACCTGGGTTGACTGGGCGATCGTTGCAATAATCGCCATCTCCGCTTTGATCAGTTTGAGTCGCGGCTTCGTCAAAGAAGCACTGTCGCTGCTCACCTGGATCATCGCAGGAGCCGTAGCCTGGATGTTCGGTGGCTCATTGTCCCAGTACCTCGCCGGATACATCGAAACACCTTCGGCTCGCGTGATCGCGGGTTGTGCCATCATGTTTGTCGCCACCTTATTGGTAGGCGCGATGATCAATTATCTTATCGGCGAACTGGTTCGCGTCACCGGCCTGTCCGGGACCGACCGGTTTCTCGGCACAGCCTTCGGCGCAGCGCGTGGCGCGTTGCTGGTGGTCGTGGCGGTCGGGCTGTTGAGCCTGGGGCCGGTACAGCAGGACGGGTGGTGGCAACAGTCACAACTCGTGCCAAAATTTCTATTGGTTGCAGACTGGTCCAAAAACCTGATTCTTGGGTGGAGCAGTCAGTGGCTTGCCAGCGGTATCAGCGTACCCGCTGAAATACCGTTCAAGGAGCACCTCTTGCCGACGGCCAAAACGCCTCAGTGAGTTGTGTTCAGTTCAGATTCATTAAGTAGGGGTTGCGTCGCATGTGTGGCATCGTCGGTATCGTCGGTAAGTCGAACGTCAATCAGGCGCTGTATGACGCGCTAACCGTCCTCCAGCACCGCGGCCAGGACGCTGCCGGTATCGTGACCAGCCATGATGGCCGGTTATTCCTGCGCAAGGACAACGGCCTGGTCCGTGATGTATTTCATCAACGGCATATGCAGCGCCTGGTCGGGCACATGGGCATTGGCCATGTGCGTTACCCGACCGCGGGCAGCTCGACTTCGGCCGAAGCTCAACCGTTTTACGTCAACTCGCCTTATGGCATCACCTTGGCGCATAACGGCAACCTGACCAACGTTGAACAGCTGGCCAAGGAGATTTACGAATCTGACCTGCGCCACGTCAACACCAACTCCGATTCGGAAGTGCTGCTCAACGTGTTCGCGCACGAGCTGGCCCAGCGCGGCAAGTTGCAGCCAACCGAAGAAGACGTATTTGCTGCCGTGACTGACGTGCACAACCGTTGCGTCGGTGGTTACGCCGTCGTGGCGATGATCACCGGTTATGGCATCGTCGGTTTCCGCGACCCGCACGGTATCCGCCCGATCGTCTTCGGCCAGCGTCACACCGACGAAGGCGTCGAGTACATGATCGCCTCCGAAAGCGTTTCCCTGGACGTGCTCGGTTTCACCCTGATTCGCGACCTGGCACCGGGCGAAGCGGTCTACATCACTGAAGACGGCAAGCTGCACACCCGTCAGTGCGCTACCAACCCGTCCCTGACTCCGTGCATCTTCGAACACGTCTACCTGGCGCGTCCGGACTCGATCATCGACGGCGTGTCGGTCTACAAGGCTCGCCTGCGCATGGGCGAGAAACTCGCCGAGAAGATCCTGCGCGAGCGTCCAGAGCACGACATCGACGTGGTCATCCCGATTCCGGACACCAGCCGCACCGCGGCCCTGGAGCTGGCGAACCACCTGGGCGTCAAGTTTCGCGAAGGCTTCGTGAAGAACCGCTACATCGGCCGGACCTTCATCATGCCGGGCCAGGCTGCACGGAAAAAATCCGTACGCCAGAAGCTCAACGCCATCGAGCTGGAATTCCGCGGCAAGAACGTGATGCTGGTGGACGACTCGATCGTTCGAGGCACCACTTGCAAGCAGATCATCCAGATGGCTCGCGAAGCCGGCGCCAAAAACGTCTACTTCTGCTCCGCGGCACCGGCCGTTCGCTACCCGAACGTCTACGGCATCGATATGCCGAGCGCTCACGAGTTGATCGCCCACAACCGTTCGACCCAGGACGTAGCCGACCTGATCGGCGCTGACTGGTTGATCTATCAGGACCTGCCTGACTTGATCGAAGCGGTCGGTGGCGGCAAGATCAAGATCGAGAAATTCGATTGTGCGGTGTTCGACGGCCAGTACGTGACCGGCGACGTTGACGAGGCTTACCTGAACAAGATCGAGCAGGCTCGTAACGATGCCTCCAAGGTCAAGACGCAGGCCGTCAGTGCGATCATCGATCTGTACAACAACTGAGTAACTACCGGCCCTGAGGGGCCGGTTTTGTATCTACTGATTAGAGCAAAGCAAGGAGTGACAGCATGAGTCAGGATTGGGATGCCGGTCGGCTGGACAGCGACCTCGAAGGCGTAGCGTTCGATACCCTGGCCGTTCGCGCCGGTCAGCACCGCACGCCGGAAGGCGAACACGGTGATCCGATGTTCTTCACCTCCAGCTACGTCTTCCGTACCGCTGCCGACGCGGCGGCACGCTTTGCCGGGGAAGTGCCGGGCAACGTTTACTCGCGCTACACCAACCCGACCGTGCGCGCGTTCGAAGAGCGCATTGCCGCGCTGGAAAGCGCCGAGCAAGCGGTGGCCACGGCGACCGGCATGGCCGCGATCATGGCCGTGGTAATGAGCCTGTGCAGCGCCGGCGATCACGTATTGGTATCGCGTAGCGTGTTTGGCTCGACCATCAGCCTGTTCGAAAAGTACTTCAAGCGCTTCGGTATCGAAGTCGATTACGTGCCTCTGGCGGACTTGTCCGGCTGGGATGCGGCGATCAAGGCCAACACCAAATTGCTGTTCGTCGAATCGCCGTCCAACCCGTTGGCCGAATTGGTGGACATCACCGCGCTGTCGGAAATTGCTCACGCCAAAGGCGCGATGCTGGTGGTCGACAACTGCTTCTGCACCCCTGCTTTGCAGCAGCCGCTGAAGATGGGCGCGGACATCGTCGTGCACTCGGCGACCAAGTTCATCGACGGCCAGGGCCGTTGCATGGGGGGTGTGGTGGCCGGTCGCAGCGAGCAGATGAAAGAAGTCGTCGGTTTCTTGCGTACCGCCGGGCCAACGCTGAGCCCGTTCAACGCCTGGATCTTCCTCAAGGGCCTGGAAACGCTGAGCCTGCGCATGAAGGCGCATTGCGCCAACGCGCAGCAACTGGCCGAATGGCTGGAGCAGCAGGACGGCATCGAGAAAGTCCATTACGCCGGCCTCAAGAGCCATCCGCAGCATGAGTTGGCCCAGCGTCAGCAGAAAGGCTTTGGCGCGGTCGTGAGTTTTGAGGTCAAGGGCGGAAAAGAGGGTGCCTGGCGCTTTATCGATGCGACCCGTCTGATTTCCATCACCGCCAATCTGGGCGACAGCAAGACCACCATCACCCATCCGAGCACCACTTCTCACGGCCGTCTGGCGCCGCAAGAGCGTGAAGCGGCGGGGATTCGTGACAGCCTGATCCGCATCGCAGTCGGTCTGGAAGATGTCGCTGACCTGCAGGCGGATCTGGCGCGTGGGCTGGCTGCCTTGTGATCGAGATGTCCATGGCGGCGGGCAGCACCCATGGTCGTGTCGCTCTGGTTACCGGCGCGGCGCGTGGCATTGGTCTGGGGATCGCGGCCTGGCTGATCAGCGAAGGCTGGCAGGTGGTGCTGACAGACCTCGATCGCGTGCGCGGTTCAAAGGTTGCCAAGGTCCTTGGTGACAGTGCCTGGTTCATCTCCATGGACGTCGCGGATGAGCAGCAGGTTGCCTTGGGCGTTGCCGAGGTGCTCGGTCAGTTCGGGCGCCTCGATGCGCTGGTCTGCAATGCGGCGGTGGCCGATCCGCGCAATATCACCCTGGAAAGTCTTGATCTGGCGTATTGGAATCGCGTTCTTGCGGTGAACCTCAGTGGGCCGATGCTGCTGGCCAAGCACTGCGCGCCTTATCTGCGTGCTCACGCCGGTGCCATCGTCAATCTGGCCTCGACCCGGGCCGGGCAGTCGGAGCCGGATACCGAGGCTTACGCGGCGAGCAAGGGTGGTCTGCTGGCGCTGACCCATGCGCTGGCAATCAGTCTTGGTCCGGAGATTCGGGTCAATGCGGTCAGTCCTGGCTGGATCGATGCCCGAGACCCGGCTGCGCGCCGTGCCGAGCCACTGACGGACGCCGATCATGCTCAGCACCCGGCGGGCAGGGTAGGGACCGTGGAGGACGTGGCGGCGATGGTGGCCTGGCTGCTGTCGAAGAATGCCGGTTTTGTCACGGGCCAGGAGTTTGTGGTCGACGGCGGCATGACCAAGAAAATGATTTACCGCGAGTAATCCTGACAGATGTAGCCAGCATTGATGTTGAATGTGCTGCCGTCTTCGCGAGCAAGCCCGTTCCCACAAGGGTTCTGCGGTGAACATCAGTTCTGTGCTCGACGAAAATCAACTGTGGGAGCGAGCTTGCTCGCGAAAGCGGTCTGACTGCGTATGACACGATTTTGTCTTTTTCAGAAAAACTTCAAGCAGGGTATTGACTTAGCTTCGGTATCTGCGTAAATTTCGCGGCCTCAACGAAGCAAAGGGTGATTAGCTCAGCTGGGAGAGCATCTGCCTTACAAGCAGAGGGTCGGCGGTTCGATCCCGTCATCACCCACCACTTCTTGAGAGTTTTGCGAAAGCAAGACGGAAGCTGTCAAAAGCCTCCACCGACGCGCAGCGGTAGTTCAGTCGGTTAGAATACCGGCCTGTCACGCCGGGGGTCGCGGGTTCGAGTCCCGTCCGCTGCGCCATATTTTCCAGATCGGGTTTACCCGGTTTGAGATTGAAAAGCCTCGAAGCTTTCCAGTCAGACGATTTCAAAGGTTCAAATGGACGCAAGTCCAAGCGATACGCAGCGGTAGTTCAGTCGGTTAGAATACCGGCCTGTCACGCCGGGGGTCGCGGGTTCGAGTCCCGTCCGCTGCGCCATATCTGCCTCAAGGCCCACTGAACGCCTTGAAGCTACGAAGAAAGCCACTGGCTTCTTCTGATTGATAGCAAAGACCCTGGTCGAAAGACCGGGGTTTTTTGTGTCTGGGATTTGAGCTCAAATCCGCGCCAGCGCCTGGGCCAGGTCGGCGCGCAGGTCTTCGACATCCTCGACACCCACTGACAAACGCACCAGCGCATCGCCGATGCCGAGCTGCGCGCGGGTGCCGGCGGGGATGCTGGCGTGGGTCATGATCGCCGGGTGCTCGATCAGGCTTTCCACCCCGCCCAGGCTCTCGGCCAAGGCGAAGATCCGCACACTCTCGAGGAAGCGCTTGGTGCCGGCCAGGTCGCTGTTCAGGTCGACGGAAATCATCCCGCCGAAACCGCGCATCTGCCGCAGCGCCAGTTCGTGCTGCGGGTGCGACGGCAGGCCCGGATAATAGACGCGCGCCACCTGCGGCTGATGCGCAAGCCATCGCGCCAGCTCCAGCGCGTTGCTGCAGTGGCGTTCCATGCGCAGCGCCAGGGTCTTCACGCCGCGCAGGGTGAGGAAAGCGTCGAACGGCCCGGCGATAGCCCCCACCGCGTTCTGCAAAAAGCCAAGGCGCTCGGCCAGATCGAAGTTTTGCCCGACCACCGCGATGCCGCCGATCACGTCGGAATGGCCATTCAGGTACTTGGTCGTCGAGTGCAGCACGATATCGAAGCCCAGTTCCAGCGGGCGCTGTATCCATGGACTGGCAAAGGTGTTGTCGGCCACACAGATGATGCCTCGCTCGCGACAGGTGCGCGCGACGGCGACGAGGTCAGTGAGGCTTAGCAAAGGATTGCTCGGCGTCTCGACCCAGACCATCCGCGTGTCGTCCTGCAGCGCCGCTTCGAAGGTCGCCAGATCAGTCAGATCGACGAAGCTGAAGCGATGCCCGGCGCTGCGCCGGCGCACCTTGTCGAACAGGCGGAAAGTACCGCCGTACAGGTCATTGCCGGAGACGATGTGCGCGCCAGCGTCGAGCAGTTCGAGGACGGTGGAGATCGCCGCCAGCCCGGAGGCGAAGGCGAAGGCCTGGGTACCGCCCTCGAGGTCCGCCACGCAACGCTCCAGGGCAAAACGCGTCGGGTTGTGCGAGCGCCCGTAGTCAAAGCCCTTATGCACGCCGGGGCTCTGTTGCAGATAGGTGGAGTTGGCGTAAATCGGCGGCATCAGCGCCCCGGTGGAAGGGTCCGGCACCTGGCCGGCATGGATCACGCGGGTGGCGAAGGCGCGTGGGGCGGCGGTTTCATCGTGCTGGCTCATGAGAGGGATCTGCGCAAGTGATTGAGCATGTCGACGCGGGTAATCAGGCCGTGGAAGCCCGAGGCGTCGGCGATGACCGCCACCAGCCCACGGTCGAGTTCCGCCTCCAGTTCAGCCAAGCTGGCGCCGGGAGGCAGGGTTTCCACTTTGTCGGTCATCGCGCTGGCCACGGTCATGCGGAAGTGCGAAGCGTCTTCGTGCACGCCAAGCAGAATGTCGGACTCGTCGATCACGCCGACCAGCCGCTTTCCGTCCACCAGCACCGGCAGTTGCGACACATCCGCCAGGCGCATGCGCTGGAAGGCGGTGAGCAGCGTGTCGTCCGGGCCCACGCTGATCACCCGGCCATCCTCGAAGCGCCGCGCGATCAGGTCGCGCAGATCGCCGTAGCGCTTGCGCGCAAGCAGTCCCTGATCGGTCATCCACTGGTCGTTGTAGATCTTCGACAGGTAGCGGGTGCCGGTGTCGCAGACGAAGCTGACCACCCGCTTCGGCTCGGTTTGCTCGCGACAGTAGCGCAGTGCCGCCGCCAGCAATGTGCCGGTCGAAGAGCCGCCGAGAATGCCTTCGGCGCGCAGCAGTTGGCGGGCATGATCGAAGCTTTCCTCGTCGCTGATCGAATAGGCCTGGCGCACGCTGGAAAGGTCGGCAATCGACGGAATGAAGTCTTCGCCGATGCCCTCCACCGCCCAGGAGCCTGGGGTGGGAAGGGTGCCGCTGCGGCTGTATTCGGCCATCACCGAGCCGACCGGATCGGCCAGCACCATTTCCAGGTTCGGCTGCACGCGGCGAAAGAAGCGGGTCAGCCCGGTCAGGGTGCCGGCCGAACCGACGCCGACGACGATGGCATCCAGATCATGCTGAGTCTGCGCCCAGATCTCCGGAGCGGTGCTGCACTCGTGGGCCAGTGGGTTGGCCGGGTTGTTGAACTGATCGGCGAAGAAGGCCTCGGGAATTTCCTGCGCCAGCCGCGCAGCGACGTCCTGGTAGTAGTCGGGATGGCCCTTGCCGACGTCGGAGCGGGTGATGTGCACCTCGGCGCCCATCGCCTTGAGGTGCAGGACCTTCTCGGTGGACATCTTGTCCGGCACCACCAACACCACCCGGTAACCCTTGGCGCGGCCGACCAGGGCCAGGCCCAGGCCGGTGTTGCCGGCGGTGGCCTCGACTATGGTGCCGCCGGGTCGCAGGCGGCCATCGCGCTCGGCGGTGTCGATCATCGCCAGGCCGATGCGATCCTTGATCGAACCGCCGGGGTTCTGCGATTCGAGCTTGAGGAATAGCGTGCACGGGCCGGTATCGAAGCGGCTGACACGCACTAGTGGCGTATTGCCAATCAGTTCGAGTACGGCGGGGCGGGAGTCGTTCGGCATTTTGTCACCTCGCTGCGGTAATCCGCACTGGATGGACAGCAGCCAGCGGCCAGTCAGCGCGCCAGTCGCAGACAAAGTCTCGCTTGGAACATAGACCGGGATTGCGCCACCCGCAAACGTCCGCAGCCAGCCGGTAGCGTCGTCGCCTGAACGACAAAGCCCGCCGGTCAGTTAAGGATTTTGAGATGAGCATCGCACCCTGTGGCGAGGGAGCTTGCTCCCGCTGGGGCGCGCAGCGGCCCTAAAACCTGCGATCGCATTTTGTCTGGTGCACCGAATCAACTGGCTTTACGACTGCTGCGCAGCCGAACGGGAGCAAGCTCCCTCGCCACAAATGCTCATCAGACCAAAGATTTACGTTAACTGCCTGGCATTGCCGATTGGCGGGGTTTTGTTGTGCTCGCTTGTTCAGAAGTCGAACTTGTCCCGCAGACCGTAATACCAGGCGCCCAATGCGGCGAAGGGTGTGCGTAGCACCTGTCCGCCAGGGAAAGGGTAGTGCGGCAGGTCGGCAAAGGCGTCAAAACGCTCCGCCTGGCCGCGCAGGGCCTCGGCCAGGACTTTGCCGGCCAGATGGGTGTACGTCACGCCATGACCGCTACAGCCTTGTGAGTAATAGATGTTGTCGCCCAGACGTCCGACTTGCGGAAGGCGCGACAGGGTCAGCAGGAAGTTGCCGGTCCATGCGTAGTCGATCTTCACATCCTTGAGCTGCGGGAAGGCCTTGAGCATCTTCGGTCGGATGATCGCTTCGATATTCGCTGGATCCCGTGCGCCATAGACCACGCCGCCGCCGAAGATCAGGCGCTTGTCGCCCGAGAGGCGGTAGTAGTCAAGCAGGTAGTTGCAGTCTTCGACACAGTAATCCTGCGGCAGCAGGCTTTTCGCCAACTCATCACCCAGGGGTTCGGTGGTAATGACCTGGGTGCCGCAGGGCATCGACTTGGCTGCCAGCTCCGGAACCAGATTGCCCAGGTAGGCATTGCCGGCAACGATGATGAATTTGGCCCTGACTTTACCTTGCGGTGTATGCACGACCGGATTGGGGCCGCGCTCGATGCGCACGGCCGGCGACTGTTCATAAATGCTGCCGCCCAGTGACTCCACTGCAGCGGCTTCGCCAAGGACAAGGTTGAGCGGGTGGATATGCCCGCCACTCATGTCGAGCATGCCGCCCACGTACTGATCGCAGGCCACCACTTCGCGTATGCGGCGTTGATCCAGCAACTCCAGCTGAGTATGGCCGTAGCGCTCCCAGAGGCGCTTCTGCGACTCCAGGTGGCCCATCTGCTTGCTGGTGATTGCCGCAAACACGCCGCCGTCCTTCAGGTCGCACTGGATCTGATACCTGGCCACGCGTTCACGGATGATCCTGGCGCCCTCGAACGCCATCTGGCCGAGCAGCTGTGCCTGTTTGGGGCCGACGCTGCGCTCGATCACATCAATATCACGGCTATAGCTGTTGACGATCTGGCCGCCATTACGGCCCGAGGCGCCGAAGCCGACCCTGGCCGCTTCCAGGACAGTCACCCGAAAACCGTTCTCCAGCAGAAACAGCGCACTGGACAGGCCGGTGTAGCCGGCACCGATCACACAGACATCAGTCTCTACGTCATCCTGCAACGATGGGCGCGGCGGAACCGCGTTGGCCGATGCTGCGTAATAGGAGTCCGGGTAGGGTGTGTTCGCCATCCTGCAACCTCTGTTTTATATTTTTTACGAGTGCATCGATCCTACCTGAGTTAAAAATAGGCTGCCAGCCAGCGAAAAATCTTCTTTGTGGCCCTGAAAATAAAAAATTCGCATATTCATAGGCTTAGCTGCAAAAAAGGTGTTGACACCCCTCCGGAATTCCGTAGAATGCCGCCTCACAGCAGGCACGTAGCTCAGTTGGTTAGAGCACCACCTTGACATGGTGGGGGTCGTTGGTTCGAGTCCAATCGCGCCTACCAAACAAAATCCGCTCTGCTGGGCGGTCTAGAAGGGCTCACCGAAAGGTGGGCCCTTTTTTGTGCTTTTGATTTTTTGCAGAACGTTCACAAAATATCGGGTTCGTTCACACTGGGCAATGTGAACGCCACGAGCGTCCTGTTAATCGCTGCGATTCTTCCTCTATACCTCGATCCTTTTCACCACCTGTCTTCTCTCGCTTGAGCGACCAGTTTTCCATTTGTGCTGTATGCGTGTACAGTATTTAGTAGTGTCAATGATGGAAGATGATTTGATCGACGACAGCGGGTTCGAGTGGGGCCAGCCTTCTCACCAAGACCTTCTTGAGCATGAGTGCCAGCGCTTGGAATGTGAACTTGAGTCAGTGCAGATGGCGCTACGGCGTAGCCTTGAGAACGTTGCCGGGTTGGTGATTGACAACCGCAAGCTCAATAACGAGCTATCGAAGCTGAAAGCTGAGCACCTGAGAATCACCCAGCGACTGAGCGAGTGTTACGCTGCTGACCGAGAGCGAGAAACAAGCCGAATGACATACGTCTACGGCGCCCACGGAGACAAGGTGAGACGCTGAGCCAGGTACAACGTGTGACGTGATGGCACGGTGGTAGCGTAGCGGCTAGGATGATCGCACCAACAAGGAGTAGCACCATGAGCGACGACGAAATTGAAAGGGCACGCCAGATGTATCAGCCCCCGAATGAACATGCTCTTATCAACGATCTCGCAATCAGGTGTTTCAGGGAAACCGGCGACGGTGATTACATAGCTGCACGACTCGCCATGAGAGCAGGTCTACCGGTGCAGTTCCTATGGTCTGCGCTGCAAGCGGTTGAGAAATACCTGAAGTGCATCTTGGTATTGAATAGGTGTAGTGCTAAGACGAGACATGACCTACAGAAGGCATTGGACGCCATCCACAGGGAACTCCCTTTCAGCATCAAGCTGTCTGCCGATGAGCAGGCGGTTTTTCAGCATATTGATGAGGCTGGAGAGAACCGGTACCTAATTAAGTCGCTTCACTTGTTCAACTACGAGCTTACTCATTTTGACTCGCTAGTGTGGAAGCTTCGCCAGTATTGCGTGCCACTGAACGTTGAGCACTACAACGACACGCCTGATCAAAACGTCCTTCTCCAGAATATTGCAAAAGTTGAAGTTGCACTGAACGGCCCACCAGAGCATGGCCACCTTGCGAACGGCTCACTTGAGAACATCCTCGCAGCCCCCCAGAGCCCCGCTCGGGAAGGGTTGATCTGGCGTAACGCGATGTTTGGGGGACAACGAGCTATGACCGCTAAGACCCACTGGGGTTTTAAAGCCATCAATGCACCGCTTTGGCTAAGCCCGGAACTTACCAAAATAGCCAAAGAATGGGTGATGATGAATCGCGATGAAATTGATGCATTCGAGGCGCTTGCCGTAGCCAAGTGGTCGAAGTAGCATCGATTTTCCAGATACCAAGCCCCCGTATTTTTTTCAGCCCTCTTTTATAGAAGGGGGCACTCCGGGGGTGGGGTATGTTGAATTGGCTTGGTTCTACTTGCGCTGCTTAGCGGTGTGCACAAGGGGTAAATAGAAAGCCAAGTGATTTTTAAATAAGTTGATGCCCCTCTATCAGAGGCTCTACAGCACTGGCTGAGACGATCAGCATTCTTACAGTCTCTGGGTTAAAGGAATGGCGGAACGTCACTGTGGTGGCCCTGTGGGGCGTCACGGATGAGTCATGTCCTTTGACTTGAGTCGTTGCGCCGCTGCTGTAGTGCTAGTGGCCTCCGGTCCCCAGCTACTTACCTTCGCTCGTTGGCCTTGTTCACTTTATTGGATAGCTCACGATAGACATGCTGCTATTCAGATGCGACCATCTGATTGCCTTGTAACTCGACCGCAGGGAAACTGGAGAAGTGGACGTTTCTAGATGAAAGGTCTACGAACAACGATTTGTCAGATAGGTCAAGCTTCACTGCACCTGCTGGGTATATGCCCTTGCCTTTTTCAGTGACGAGGAACGCAAGCGGAAAGAACGAGAGCAGGCTCATGCAACAGTTGTGGCCTGAATTCCACACGCTGAAGAGCTTAATGCTATGGAAGGTGATGCTTCGTTTTTCCTGTGGGTTAGTTCTTCATGGCTCGCTGCACTGTACTCAAGGCACAACCAACAGTTGTTGCGGTTTTGCGGAGGCTCATGCCGGATGCGAGGCAGTCCCTGATACGAGCATGTAGAGCCAGATCAACCTGTCGGCCCTTGTACACCTTTTCGGCCTTCGCTTTCTTAATGCCCTCCGCCTGACGGCGGCGACGGTCGTCATAGTCCTTTCGTGCTACCACAGCGAGCATGTCGAGCAACATTCCGTTCACGGCAGTGATCATGCCTTTGGTGAACTCATCCTGACCTTGGGCTGGCTTCAATGCAGCATGACTGGTAGCCAAGTCGAGAGACACCACCGTCACTTTCTTGGCTGCAATAATGGCTTTCAGGCTCGCCCAGTCATCGGGAGACAAGCGGGACAGTCTATCCACCTGCTCAATCAGCAGCACATCACCATCGTGGCTATCGTCCAGCAAGCGGAACAGTTCAGTACGGTCGAGCTTGGTTCCTGATTCGTTCTCAATGTAGAAGGCAGCGATCTTATGAGCGTTGTCAGCAGCGAACTGGATCAGAGCATTCTTGGCACGACTGGCATCTTGTGAGTCGGTCGAAGCTCTGAGGTAAGCACGGATGAACATGATGTTGAATGCCTTGTACCGTTTTGGGTGTATCGATTCTATCTGTACTCGTTAGGGTTGTCTATTCGAATATTCGGTACGACCACAAGCGATCATCAGGCTGTACTTGCTGATGTATACCCAAATCGGTCACTGCCAATCTAGGCTTGTGGCGCGGCATTGAATGCAGGAAGGCTTACGCTCGGTGGGGGTTACCGACTCAGCTTCTCAATCCCGGCTTTGATGGCGTCGGTATTCTGGTCGAGGGTTTCCAAGGCGGTGACGAAATTCTCGTGCGCGTCTACTGAGCCCCTTGTGAACCCCTTGCCTCGATCCAGAGGGCCACTTCTTCAAGTCCGGCAGCCATAGCGTTCTGGTTGATCAGCAGCAGTTCCAGTACATCGGCAATGGTGGCATCGTTGTCTGACATGGGTGGTCATCCTTTGGGGGTGGGATGATCGTAGCCCAAGACGGAGCTGGCTGTAGTTAACCAAGGGGGTGGGGGAGCACCGCGACGGGTTGCAGACCACTGCAAACAGTGCTGACAACGACATTCCCAACCCATCAGCAAGCACCTTGGCCCGCATCTGGGCTGGAATAAGTTGCTCCTGAAGGACTTACTTGCCCTGTATGAAGCTATCCCATGTATATGCGGTTTTACCGCTTTCCAGCACGATCAAGGCCCACTCGCCACCGGCAGCTGGGTCGAGGTATCCGACTTTGGTTGCCTTATGGATAGTTCGGCATTTGCCTGAGTTAACAAGTCGCATCATTGATTGAGCATCCTGATCCGTGCCAGCAGCAATCATTTGTTCCCAGTCGCCGCGCTTTTAGCAGATGACCGAATCCGCCAGCAGGGTTACTACCGTGCCAGAGGCAGACGCCATGAGAGGGGCGGAAAGGAGGGATACCAGTAAAAAGAGGCGGGAACACTTCATTGCAAAATCCTTAGCTCGCTGGGTTGAGTGGTCAGCTAGTTGTCACTCAGAAGTGAAATCCTAAGAATGTCTTAGCACAAGGTCAAGGTAAATCTAAGAATCTCTTAGCCTCCACTGCGAGGCAGATTATAGAGATGTCAACTTTTAGCAAGCGTCTGCGAGAGGCTAGGAAAATCTCAAAGATGTCGCAGGAGCTTTTAGGAATTGAGGCAGGTATCGATCCTGCCAGCGCCAGCGCCCGGATGAATCAGTACGAGAACGATAGGCACGAACCCAACATAAACATTGTGAGGCAGATTGCGGGCGTGCTGAATTTACCAACGGCCTACTTCTACGCACAGGAGGACGACACCGCCAGATTACTGGTGCTTTTCCATAGGCTGCCAGAAGAAAAGCGATCATTACTTCTAAATTATGTCGAGTCAGTGGCAGGTGAGGCTGAGGGCTTTGATAAGTCCGCTCGCACCCAAGGCGACTAGCTTTGACCTGGATGGATACCCTACCTAGTTCCGCTGGTTGATCGCACCGAAAGTCGGGCTTTCAAGCTGACATCCTACCTACGGAAAAACACCACTGACCTATCGGTCGGACGTAGCACCAATAAAATATCTACACAAATCCAGCTCTTGATCTTGATTGTTGGTGCAAGGTGGTTAGCGACAGCTAACGATGGTATCCCGTTCAAGCTCCGCTTGGCTGGTTGCACATCAAGGCGGTAAGCCTAGGGGTAAGGGGATGATATATAATATCATTCATCCCCAATCATGTAAGTTGAGTCAGCCTGTAAGCGGCGCTTACATTGATCATCCCCATGCTCCGCATACCGAGAAAATCAAGATCAAAAGCGACGAGCTTTGATGTGTGTTGACTTCATTTTATTGGATGGTGTACTGATCCAGAATCGGGACGATGCGACTTACCAGTCTCTTATATATCTGTCGTTAATTAAAGTTACTGACCCCTGACAGTTTTCTCGTCATGGGGGTGAGCAGGCTTGGCTCAGGCGGCCAGCAGTTCTAATTGCCATTTCTTGACAGTGGTCTTGGAAACGCCAGTTTGTCGTGCAATCGTCTTTACTGCTTCGCCTTGCTCCAGTAGGCGTAATACCTCCTGTCGCTTCGGGTGTTCCTTTCGCCCTTGCTGCTTTTTGTCAGATGTGTAGCTTGTCCAAAACGAACTGAAATCAATTTCAACACCGAGCCGGAGGAGTGTCTCCGGATGACGCTCCAAGTACAGTGCGATCCCCTTCAGTGCCACTCTCGCGGCTTCGACGACACGCTGAATCTGTCTCACGCTCATGGGGTTACGGTCGTGGTTCAGTAACCATCTTGACGCGCTGTCTACTGAAATCTCCGGTAGCCTGAGTAATTTAGTGACGTCAGCAGGAGATACGCTGTACTTGCCGTTAATCACTCCTGGCCCCGTATTGATAGCCCCTCGGACATAGTCGTCCAACCACGGTGTTGGAATCTCTTCAACTTTTGCGGCCCAGATTGCCGTATGCACCGGATTCTTAATCACCGGCTCTTTTCGACCTTTTCCACTCTTTACCACGGCGAGCTGTCGAACACTCGGAGTGGGTAGGATGGAGACTGTTGCTATGCGCTCGTTATTCGCCACCGAAGTGAGAAGCGGGATTGGGCTGCCATCATTGTCAAAAATGTAGTTGGCTTCTGCATGATTGGCCGCCGCTGGATAATCAATCGGCTCGGGGGCGTACTCCGAGATGGTGTAGCAGCCCAGCAATTCGCCTGTCCTCTTGTCGAAGACAAAGCTTTCGAAGGTAGCTGTGTGGTGTTTGATGAGTGTGGAGCGAATATCGGTTGCCGATACAGTGGTGTGAATCACTTTGTTGGGGGCGATACTGGTCATCTTCATTTCTCCTGTTCAGTTCATTGCGATAGGCGCTACCTTGGGCATTGCCGGTTAGTTGGTAAATTGCAGACAACACTTTACCGATCATCTGGCACTACATGAGTGCGGGACGTGTTCGGTATGTTTGGTTGAGGTGCGAACTCTACACGGAACACTAATTTCTGTCAACTACCTAGTTGACGTGGCGTGAACTTGCTGATCTAGAAAGTGGCTCTTGCACCATTTGGCTCAGTCAATCCCTCGCCCATAGCGGTGCGAATCTTTACGAAACCGATTTTCGGTGCGGAATACGCCCTTTGCTTGGTTCGGAAGTCCATTTGATCTAACAAGCACGGGGCGAAACGGAAGTGACAGCTCGATGTGTAGCGAAAGTGGTGGAGGTTTTACTGTGGTTTACGATAGGTTTCGGGGGAGTTTCCGAGGCAGCCAATACCATAAATTCCTCATGGCTGCCCGTCCGATTTAATCAGTCGATTAGGTGCAACACGTCCCTGACGTTCAAATGAGAGTATCGCGCTACGGATCGAGTATCTCTGTGCCCCGATACAATCATGATCTGGGCGTTATTGAATCCCTTCTTTGCCACATTGGTGATTCTGGTATGTCTGAGTTGGTGCAGTCTGACGCTGCTATCCAATCCCGCCTTTTTACGCGCCAGTCGCACTGCCTGCGAGACAGCATGTGGAGTGACCGTGAAAAGCAGACCATTTGAATGGCGTTCTACGGTGGCCCACAGTTGAGCGAGCTGAAGAATCTCAACGGCGCGGTGGGTGAGGGGAACTGATCGCGTGCCGTTCTTCCCGTCGATCACATCAGCAATACGGTCTTTGAGGTGCAGGCAGTCTTTCGTCAGTTTCAGGATTTCAGAGCGCCGCATCGCAGTTTCATAGGCAAGTTCAACAATGAGCTTCATGGTTGGGGACAGTTTCGCCAGCAGCAGCTCAAGCTCACTCGCACGGATCACTTTGTCGGAAGACCGATCAGGCTTAGGGAGTGCGATATCGCTTACGGGGTTGTGAATGTCGATTAGCAAGCCGCGTTTGGCGAATCGGTAGAACCGAGACATGAATGCGAGTTGCGTCCTGCATGTGGATGACTTCACCGTCTTCAATCGCATGATCTTGAAGTCGTTGATCATCTGCGGGGTGATGTCGTGAATGGACTGAGTGAAGTGCCTGCCCAGATGCTCCACGATTTTTTGTGCGTGGTCGTAGCTACCTTTCCCTTTGAGCATCGTTTCGCAGTAGGTCATGCCCAACGTATAGATGGTGTGGTGCTTGCGCTCCATCGTTACGGCTTCAAGCTGATTCGCCCATGACTCGGCTTCAGCTTTGGTGCTGAAGGTTTTCGATTGGGGAGATTTACCCTTTACCCGTACCTGAGCATTCCAGTTGCCGGACGGAAGTAAGCGGAGATTGGCCATTTTTGACGCCTCATACTGTGAATGGGCGTTCTGTGAAAACCAAGAGCAGCAAGGCTTGTAGCTTGCTCAAGCAGACCTTGACATGGTGGGGGTCGTTGGTTCGAGTCCAATCGCGCCTACCAAACAAAATCCGCTCTGCTGGGCGGTCTAGAATGGCTCACCGAAAGGTGGGCCATTTTTGTTGCTTGCGATTTGCAAAACTTTTGCAAACCCCACTCAAAACGCCAGCTCGGCGTTCTTGTTTCAGTGTTTCCCGAGATTCCGTGAAGAACCAAATAAAAAGCCCCGCAATCGCGGGGCTCTAAATTTGAGTTGTTTCACGCGACTTCAAGCCGAGTGATGTGTGGGTGCTCACGGTGTTCTGCTTGCCAAAGATCGTAAGCAGACTGCATCGCCAGCCACTGGCGGCCGCTACTCAAACCGGCCATTTCCAGGCGCAACGCCAGCTCGGCACTGATCGCTGTATGTCCATGGAGGATCGTAGAGAAGTGCGTGCGCGAGTAACCCAGGTGTGCGGCCAGATCACCAACGGTCATTTTCAGTGCGGGAAGAACATCTTCTCGCAGGATTTCCCCAGGGTGGGGCGGATTGTGCATAGGCATAGTCATTACCCTCCTGTCAGTGGTAGTCACAATAATCCAATAGCTCCACATCGGAGCCATTGAAACGGAAGATCACTCGCCAGTTGCCTGACACTGTGACCGACCAGAAACCTGTCAGCTTCCCTTTGAGCTGATGCAAGCGAAACCCTGGAAAGTCCATGTCACTTGGCTTGATAGCAACGTCTAGAGCACCGAGGATGCGCTTGAGGCGAGCTGCGTGTTCTGCCTGGATGCCCCGGGTCGACTCTGTTTCGAAAAAGTCCCGGAGGCCTTTGTGCTGGAAGGTCGTTATCATGAGGGGAGTGTAGGGCTACGCCATACACCCCGCAAGTCGACATCCATTGATTCTTGCTATGGGATAGGGGGCGGCAGGACGTCTGGAGGAGGGGGAATCTCATACCACTTTTCATGCCACATGCAATTCCTTACAGGGGATTTCAGGGCGTTATCCCGTCCTAAAGCAAACCCGTGTCGCGCCGGGATTGGCGCAACCCCAATCCTTGGGCCAGGCAAAGGACTGGAGGTTATGCGTGGGCCTCTTCGCGCTCAGGGATAAGGCGAACCTCTACGCGCTGACCAAGTGCGCGGGCAGCGCTGGCCAAGGTTGCCAAGGTCATGCCCGCATCATTCTGGTCGAGTGCTCGATCCACGGCTGTACGGCTGGTGTGCATACGATCAGCGAGCGCTTTCTTTGTGACGTGCTGTGCCTTCATCACCTCAGCGATCTGCCAGGCGATAACGCGCTTGAGAGCTGCGGCGGAAACTTCTTCTGCGAGACCTTGCTCGGCGAGGAAGTCGTCAAAGTCAGACCCGATATGCTTGTTCATGTGCTGTACCTCATAGTCTTGCTTTGCGCTGCTTGGCGGTTGCCATGTCAGACGCTGGTGTTTTTGGCTTTTCTTGATGAAACCGTGGAGCAGAATCATGTCGGCGCCCACCACCGTAAATAGAACGCGGGCGATGGTGTCGCCCAGATCGATCCTGACCTCCCAGAGCCCCGTGTCTAGCTTGCGAACCACCGGCATTCCGATTGGCCAGCCAAGCTGAACGGTTTTGATGTCTGTACCGATCAGTCGTCTGTGCTCTCTCGGAAGATCGGTCAGCCATTCACGCACAGGCTCATTGCCGGCATCCGTGCAGAAAAAACGTACGTTGAGAACGGGTGCGATATCGATCATGAACGTAGTGTACCTAAATAGGTGCACTGCGCAACTTTCTGCTAACCCATTCGACTAGCGGTGTGTAACAGCTCCGCGCTGGCCTTTGTCGTTTTCTGGTCCAGCCCAATACTGCAGTCGTTCCCCTGGTTTTCGCCTTATAAGCAAACCGGTGTTTTATGGGCTACTACTGTCTGGCCGATATTTTTTTCTTCATGGGTTGGAGATCAAGTTGATGCTTGCACACTGGTTTCTCGCGGCTATTCATCTCCTGGCATTTGCCATGGGTTTCGCGGCGGTGCTCGCGCGCGGGGTGGCTTTGCGTCGCGTCGCGATGAATGCAGCAGATCCGCGGAATGTATTGCTTGCAGATAATTGGTGGGGGATTTCGGCGCTGATTCTTTTGCTCACCGGTGGGCTTCGCGCCTTTGGTGGCTATGAGAAGGGCACGGACTATTACCTGCACCAGCCACTGTTTCATCTCAAGATGACACTCTTCGTCATTATCCTGCTGCTTGAGATCGCCCCGATGGCCACCTTGATCAAATGGCGGATCGCCTTGAGTCGAGGGCGCTCGATCGACAGTCGGCGCGCGACGCTGTTTGCCCGGATCAGCCACATTGAAGCGTTGCTGATTGTAGTCATTGTGGTGGCTGCGACGGGGATGGCTCGTGGGGTCGTGTTTGGGTAGCGGGTTCTACGCATCTCTAAAGGCTAGAACACCCGTAGCCGAGTCGAGCATGAAAAAGGTGTGGATGCCGTCGGGGTGCTGCGCAGATCTGGCGGCGGGTGGCTGTGGCGGCCTGAAGAGGAGGAGGGAGGGCTGAAAAAAAAGAAATGACGAATCGAAAACACGCTCACGTTTTTTGCCAGCCATTGCTGTGAGAGAAAGGGCTGGCTTGCTGACGAGGCTCAGGGCGTTTCGCGTTTGTCCGGAGCAGTCAAACCTGCCTGGATACGCTGATAAATTTCCTCGCGATGTACGGCGACGTCTTTCGGAGCGTTGATACCGATCCTGACCTGTTGGCCGCTAACGCCCAGAATGGTGATCGTAATATCGTCACCGATGTTTATGCTTTCACCGACTTTGCGAGTGAGTATCAGCATGATCTTCTCCTTGATTGCTTTGTGAGGCACCTGATTCAAAATGATGCAGATGTCGGAAGTATGTATAGATTACAGCGAAGTGCCACTGTGGGTGCCTCTTTCAGACGCGTAGCCGCTGTATTAATTCCCGGGCGCACTATACAGAGGCTACAAGCATCATTCTCGTTGTTTCGAGGCTGTTTTGTAGCGACCGCGAGCCCGTCGTGGGTGGTAAAATCGCCGACTTGAATTTTCGAGGGGAAGGGTGTGCGTAAACTGGCGATGGTAATGACGGTGTTGGTGCTGGCGGGATGTGGTGAAGGAACCAGCGTCGAGCACAAGGCAACACCTTCGGCTGCTCCGGCTGTGCAACCTGCGGCGACTGCGGCAGTTGCGCAGTGGGATGTCGAGGTCAAGGGCGAGGGCGGCATCCCGCTGGCGGTGAGCGATCTGACCGGCTGGTTGATCGAACATGGTTTTGTATCTTATGTGAGCAAGGATGGCGCTGCGCAGCGGATCCTGGTCGGCCCATTCAACTCCAGGGCCGAGGCTGAAGCCAGGCAGGTCCAGCTGACCGAGAGCCTGACCCGGGCGAAAAAACGCAACATCGTGTCAGCGGTAGTTGAGCGTAACGCGGCTCAGTGAGCGGTCACCCAAGATGGAAACAAAAGGCCTCGAGACATTTTGTCCGGGGCCTTTGCGTTGTATCTGGTGCGCAAGGGTTAGCCAAGGTCGAGTCTTATTTCATCAGATGTGATGATGTGCTTATGACGTTCAAGGGGAAGGCAATGCCTACCCGCTGCTGGCTTCGGCGTTTTTCCGTACCGGCTACGTGGAGTCCTGGGGCCGGGGCATCGAGAAAATTCTCAGCGAGTGCCGTAAGCACGACATCCCACCACCGCTATTCGACAGCAGCCTGTCGGGGTTAATGCTTACCTTCCGAGCCAATTCTATGCAGCTGACCGAGGTTCTGGGAGACACCGCGCGCTTGTTGTTGGGGGAAACGCCGCCGACCACCCAAGAAACTGCCCAAGAAACTGCCCAAGAAACCGCCCAAAAAATCAGCCCGGGCTTTTGCCAGCGAGCACCTGCCAGAAACACTTATCACACCGCTAAAAAGGCCTCAGGCCTTCATCGCCGCTATCAAGGCATCTCTGCCCAACAGCCGTAACACGCGTTTGAAGTTGTAGGCGAGTACATGCAGGCTCATCTCGGTGCTCACCCGGTGACCGTTTTTTGGCCGTTTTCTACCTGGTGCAACAGGCTGCTATAGGTCGTTAGGTCGTTTCTACGCGCCACTGTGAAGTGTATGCTTGAAAACAACGGAGACAAGAATGACAACGAAAAGCAGCGCAGCGATGGCTGAAGCCCAAATCCGCCAGCGAATAGAAGGCTGGACAAAGGCACTACGCGCCAAGGACCTTGATGGGCTCATGTCCTATTACGCAGAGGACATCGTAGTGTTCGACGTCCCGCCCCCGCTGCGGTATGACGGAGCCGTCGCGTATCGCAAGAACTGGGCGGATTGGTTCGCCTCGTTCCAGGGCCCGGTTGTTGGTTACGAGATTCGCGACCTGAGCATCACGACGGGCGATGACGTGGCCTTCTGCCGCAGTCTCAATCGAATTAATGGAGCGAGGACAAGCGGAGAAAACACCGATGTCTGGGTGCGCGCGACCGTCTGCTTCCGCAAGATCGGCGGCACGTGGATGGTTACCCATGAGCATCTTTCGGTGCCCATCAACATGGAAACCTACCAAGCGGCGCTCGACCTGAAACCATAGCGTTTCACGGCAAATCGGTGCTAACGAAGCTGCGAGCCCCAAGGCAGCACAGAAACGCCTAACAACGGCATGCAGCGGACGGCGCTGTGCGCCGCCGCTGATGCCGAGCGTTAGACAGTGTCCGCAACGGGTCCAGGCTGTGTGAAAACGTTCTAGAGCAAGTTTGACTGTCAGAATCAGAGCGAAAATCGCGCTCCTACGCAAATTTCAGGTCTGCTGACTAGCCAAGCGCTGGCAGATTTTACGTAGCAACGCAGACTTCCAAACGGTGCCTGCGTTTTCACACAGCCTGGGTCGATAGCTGTTGGTCAAGAGCGGTGTCATAGCCTTTGCGCGATCGACAGTACCAAAGCGTGTACCGCAGGGCATCCGGGTTCCGTGTTCAAGAGCGACTTGAACAGATAGAACAAAACAAGGGTAAAAAAACGATGTGATTTACCACCACTGGGCATTCCCCGCTGAATCCAGCCTTCCCCCTCTGTCCTGTCCAACAGGTTTATTACGAGCGGCCACGACCTCCGCTGCCGATCATCCAGTCGCCCCCAGGGCGACACCCTACGCGACTAATCTGAAGAAACAGGGGAAAGGTCCCGGCGAGGTCTCATCATGGTGGACAAGAGCAAGATCGTGCTTGCCCTAGGCGAGGAGGACATCGCCCTGCCGGCCTTGGTGAACAGGGCGCTCGCCGCCAATGATCGGCTGAAATACCGGTTTGCCCTGTTGCAGGCGGCTCGCTCCCATGCGCGACGACCAGACTTGCCATTTTCCTCACTGCACGTTGAGCGTTTGGCCTGCGGTGTGGATAGCGTAGAGCTGGATACAGTGGTCGGCAGTGCCTTGCAGGAGAATGGCCGCTATCGCATCCCTTATGCAGAGGGACTGGTCTGCGGCATCGTCGAGGACATGCAGGAAATGCTGGTGCCGCTCGGCCTGCTGGCAAGCGGCGAAGAGGCGGAATTCACTACGCGACTGGCGCGTCTGTCAGAACGGGTCCAGCGCCCCGCCGACGACCTGCTCGACGACCAGGCCCTGGGCCTGCTGACCTCCGGCGACCGCGAAGCTGGTGACAGCTGGCATCTGCTGGTGATAGATACGCACAAGGCGCTCAACCAGGTGCAAAGCCGGCTCGCCGCGGAGCATCTAGAAGGGGCGGCGGTCTACAACATCGACGAGGCGGATCGGGATGCGGTACGCGCGTTCATGGCCGGCCTCCACCAGACGGCGCCGCTCAAGTTCAACCATCCCGGCCTGGGCACCACGGCGACCCGTTCGGGCGACACCCTGATCATCCAGAACGACATCGGCACCACCGACGCACATGTTCTGGTGGTGCATGTGAGCGCCGACGAGGTGACTGTCACCTACACCGATGTCCACCACCAGCGCCTGCAGTTCTTCCAAGGCTTGTTCGAAGGCGTCGAAGTCGACTGGGAAGGCGCCCGTTCGCGCAAGGACCCGACCATGGCGGATGGACTCTATCATCTGTGCATCGGTCGCTTCCGCTCCGCCCAGCGCGACAAGCTGCTGCAGTTCCTCGACCTGCTGGGCTCGCGGCTGGTATTCCTGATCGACTGGAACAAGGCGCGCAAGCAGCTCAAGGCGTTCCTGCCGAACGAGGAGACGATCGCGCTGCTGTCCTGGGCGGCGAAGAACGGCTATGGACACATGGCCTTCCTGCTCTGCGGTGGCCAGCAGTTGCTGTACGACACGCTCGAGTCGGCCGGCCGCGGCAGCCTGCGCTATGGCGAGCAGCTCCAGCAGATCATCGGCCTGCCGCAGGCGCGCCAGCTGCTGCAGTTCGTGCTTGCAGCCTGCAGTAATGCCCTGCTCGCCGGGCGCTCCCAGGCGTTGGTGCGCGACGAGCTGCAAGCCGAGTTCTTCAGCTACTTCCGCAGTGCTGAACAGGACCTGTTCGACGCCATGGTCGAACACGCGGCCTACACCGTCGAGATCGCCGAAAGCCTGCGCGACGCCTGGCTGCAACTGGGCATCGCCGACTTCAATCTGTGCCTGGCGGCCCGCGCCCTGCGCGCCAAGGACTGGGAGCGGCGCGCCGACGACCTGGTGCTGCGCGTGCGCGAGACGAGCCCGCGCGTCGAATGCGGTGAATTCATGCTCCGGCTCGCCAGCTGTGCCGACGACGTCACCGACGAGCTGGAAGAGGCCGCCTTTCACTGCTCGCTGCTGCCGCGCAGCCCGTTGGCACACCCGGCCGCTTCTCCGTTGGCGGCACTGTTCGCGCTCGCCCTGTCGGCGACTCAGGAATACCTTAAGGCACTGGTCGCGGCGCAGGCGTTGGGGCGGGGAACGGCGCGCGAGGACATGCAGGAGTTCCTCCAGGCGGCGCACCGGGTAGTCGATCTGGAGAAGATGGCCGACGACACCCTGCGCCAAGTCCGCCATGCCTTGCTTGCCGAGGAGATCGAGGCGCGCGAACTCTATGTGCTCGACGCCATCGCCGGCAATCTGGAGCGCGCGACCGATGCCCTGAGGCACACCGTGCAGATGCTGCGGGATCAGACGCTGGCCCGCGCGGCCCTATGAGGAGTGCCCATGAACGACCTGCCCCTCACCCAGCAGATCTTCCATATCGGTGCCGGCGAGGCGGCACCGGCGGCTGGCGCCGATCGGCTCGGGGTCAAGGCCTGGAACCTCGCGGGCATGGCCGCGGCCGGCCTGCGGGTGCCGCCAGCCTTCGTTCTCACCACCGACTGGTACCAGGCCTGGCATCAGGCGGGAGGCGCGCTGCCGACACTCGGCGGTGCGCTGGTGGATCACATGCGCTGGCTGGAACAGCGCAGCGGCAGCAGCTTCGGCGGCCGCCGCCGGCCGCTGCTGGTGTCGGTGCGTTCCGGCGCGCCGGTGTCCATGCCGGGCATGCTGGAGACCCTGCTTAATATCGGACTGTGCGACGCAACTACCGCAGGGGTGCTGCGCACCACTGGCAACCCGCGCCTGGTGTGGGACTCCTACCGGCGCCTGGTGAGGAGCTACGCGGAAGTGGTGCATGCCGCGCCGGCGGGCCGCTTCGATGATCTGACCGCCCAGCATCTCGCCGCCGCGGGGGTCGCCGCCCCGGCGGAGCTCGACTTCCACGCGCTGCGCGCGCTCACCCGGGAGAGCCTCGAGTTGTTCCGCGCGGTAACCGGCCAAGAGTTCCCGCAGAATCCGCAGGACCAGCTGCAGGGCGCGGTACTGGCGATCCTCAGATCCTGGGACTCGGGCAAGGCGGCGACCTTCCGCCGGCTCAACGACATCCCGGAAGGCCTCGGCACTGCGGTCGCGGTGCAGGCGATGGTGTTCGGCAACAGCGGCGGCACCTCGGGCTCGGGGGTCGCCTTCAGCCGCGACCCCGCGACCGGCGAGAAGCGCCTGTACGTCGACTTCCAGTTCAACAGCCAGGGCGAGGACCTCGTCTCCGGCCGCCACGCGCTGGGCGACCTGGACCTGTTCGAGCGCTGCATGCCGACGCTGGCGGCCGAGGTGCAGGAGGCCGCCACGGTGCTCGAGGCCGCATTCGGGGACATGCAGGAATTCGAATTCACCATCGAGGAAGGCGTGCTCTACCTGCTGCAGACCCGCTCGGGCAAGCGCACGCCCTGGGCGGCGGTTGTGGTCGCGGTCGAGCAGGTGCGCGAGGGCCGGATCGACCCGGCGCGCGCCCTGGAACGGCTCGCGGGTCTGGACCTGGAGGCTGTCGGCCGCCGCCACCTGGCGCTGCGCCCCGGCGACATGCCGCTGGCGCGTGCCCTGACCGCCAGCCCTGGGGTCGCCAGCGGCTGCATCGCCCTTAGCCTGGCCGCGGCGCAAGCGCTGCACCAAGCCGGTCGGTCGGTAATCCTGGTGAGGACGGAGATGGCGACCCAGGACCTCGCCGGCATCGCCTTGGCCAACGGCGTGCTCAGCGTGCGCGGCGGGCGCACCGCCCACGCGGTGGTGGTGGCACGGCAGATGGACAAGGTCTGCCTGGTCGGCTGCAACAGCCTGCACGTCGAGGCCAAGCGCGGCTACCTGCAGTTCGCCAGCGGCGAGGTGCTGGCCGAGGGCGAGCTGATCACCCTGGACGGCGACAGCGGCGAAGTCTGGCGCGGCGAGTACGAGACGCTGATCGAGCGACCGGAGGCCTGGCTGGCCGACCTGCGGCGCTGGCGCGACGGCCCGAGTTAGTGCGGCGCGGGGGGTCTAGAGACAGGGGTGAGCTGTGGCGCTGGGTTGCGAGGGGGCCATTCAGGTTCTTACAGTCCTGTCGCCCATGGCCTGCCTGAGGAGGCTCGCGATTGCCCCTGGCGACAATCGTCTATCGGACACCAGCCGCGACTGACAACTCATGGCCGGTTTTTTCCGGTCGCCACCGGCAGCTATGGGTCCAAGCTGTGTAAAAACGCATGCACCGTTTCGACCGAGACGGTGCACCTGATCAACTGCGGTTCAGCCGCAGGTCTTCATATCCACCGGCCCGACGAACTCGTTGCCGCGACCCATCACGCACGCCACGCTTTGATTGCGCTGGCGTTCCCAGCTCTGCACCGGGTAGGTTTTATTCCAGGCTTCGTAGAGTTGCCGGTCCTGTTTCGACAGGCGCAAGTTGTACTGCTTGCTCATGTAGAAATAGGTGCGCGCGATCATGCCGCGGATAGAGGGGCGGGGCATGACTTTTTTGGCTTTGAAATCGACCTGAGTCAGGCATGAACCGTATTGCCCGGGTTGCTCCGGTAGCCAGCCAAAACTGAAGTTGCTCCGATCACCATTCACCTCACCGATGCTGGGAACCAGGTTATGCAGGTCGGCTTCGGCGCGTTGGTAGGTCGGGTCGTTGCGGGTGCAGTTTTTACGGCCACCTTGCTGCCAGCATTGACGCTGATGACCGATATGCCAGGCCGGGACAATATGTTCCCACTCGATGCGCGCGGCACGGTTGGCGTTTTTTCGCGGTACATAGCCACAGTCCGCAAGGTTCACGCGGTTGCCGGTGTATTTGCAGCCACAGTAAAACTCTGTGGACTGTGGGGCGTACAGCTTCCAGGCGACTTTTTTCGCTTCCTTGAAGGTGCGCGGTGCGTCGGCCTGGGCGCTTATTGCGATGAAGAGACAGAGCAATGCAAGCAAACGAACAATCATTGACTCAGTCTTCCTTCGGCACAACCCAGAAAATTTGCACGCCGCCATCGTCGCGATAGGCGAGGGTGACGTTGTCGTTCTCGGCAATCTCTTCGAGCAGGCGCTCCCATTCATCCACGGGTTCGTCCGGGAGGCGGAAGATCAGTGCCGCTTTGGCTTTCTGTGCGTTGGGGGAGTTGATGATTTTCTGGACACGCAATCCCAGGCGTTCGTAGGAGCCTGGAGGTGTAGTTGCTGCTGCGGAGGTATTGGCCACGGAACAATCCTTATTAAGCTGTACGTGCATACAGTATTTAACTGTAGGCATTTTCGCAACTGCTTAAAATTCAAGAAAATCCTCTGACAGCGATTTGTTCCGTTTGGTATGGGGCGGTTGATTTTTTTTTAGATAGTCAGCGCGAGCGAGGGGGGCGTTTCGAACCACTCACCAGAGCAGGTGAGTGGTTGCAGCAGATGCCCGACCTGATCAGGTCGGGCAAGGTGAATCAGTATTCCCAGAACATCCGTTGCAGCTCTTTGCTGTCCTGAGTCTCGGTCAGAGCGACCATCGCCAGGATGCGGGCTTTTTGCGGATTCAGGTCATGGGCAACGACCCAGTCGTATTTGTCGTCAGGCTGTTCTGCGTTACGCAGTACGAAGCCGCCGGCATTGACGTGGGAAGAGCGAATGATCTGTACACCATCCTTGCGCAGTGCCTGCAAGGATGGGACGACGCGCGAAGCGACCGAGCCATTGCCGGTGCCGACATGGATGATGGCTTTGGCGCCAGATTGAGCCAGGGCCTTGTAAGCAGTGTCGTTGACATTGCCATAGGAGTAAGCGATGCCGACGTCAGGCAGGCTCTTGATGGTTTTGATGTCGAACTCGGAACTCATGGTGTGACGCTTGGCAGGTTGGCGGAACCAATAGGATTTGCCTTCGACCACCATGCCCAGCGGGCCCCAGGCACTTTTGAAGGCCTCGGTCTTGATGTTGATCGTCTTGCTGACATCGCGACCCGACTGGATCTCATCGTTCATGGTGACCAACACGCCTTTGCCGCGCGCATCTTTGCTGCCGGCAACCGCGACAGCGTTATACAGGTTGAGCATGCCATCAGCAGACATCGCGGTACCAGGACGCATCGAGCCAACGACGATGATCGGCTTGTCGGTTTTTTCCACCAGATTGAGGAAGTAAGCGGTCTCTTCCAGGGTGTCGGTGCCGTGAGTGATGACGATGCCATCGACGTCTTTGCTGTCGGCCAGTTCGGCAACGCGGCGACCCAGTTGCAGCAGGTTTTCGTTGGTGATGCTTTCCGAAGCGATTTGCATGACCTGCTCGCCACGCACATTGGCCACTTGACTCAGCTCGGGGACACCGGCAATCAGCTGCTCGATACCCACTTTGGCCGCTTGATAAGTGGCGCTGTTGGCAGCGCTGGCACCCGCCCCGGCGATAGTCCCGCCAGTGGCCAGGATCACCACGTTAGCCAGCTTCTGTCTGGTTTCGAGTTCTTTTGCTTGCAGTGCGGTAGGGAGTAGCAGCAGGAGGGCCAAGGAGCCCGGAACAAAGGTCTTGAAAGCAGATTTCATTATTTTTCTCTCTAGTTGTTATGACGGTGCTGATGCAGGTTCATCTAGAAACGCCCCCGGCAGATCTGAATGCCGTGGGGTCCCTGGAGAAGAGCAGGATCTGTACCAGGCGCACCTTGCCTGAATAATTAATGTAACTAATTGATGTATATGATTTTTTTATGATTCATTGGTTTTCGGATGCAGGCCGGTGTCCGGTTTTCCGACGATGTGGAGGTTTGACGTTCGGTTGTCCGAAAATTCCTACGATAAAAACTGAATGGTCTCACTCTGGTGAGATGAGACGGTTTCAGGCGTTTGCTTGCCGTTGACAAAAGCCGGCAGGATTCGCATAGTTCTATCTACGCAAACGTTTGCGCAAGCTTTCAGAATGATCTTGTCGATCGGGCTGGCGGCTGTCGAAGCGTACTCCAGTGCAAGCGTTGCTCAGAATAATCATAAGAACGGAGTGAACCCATGAAGCTGCCATTCGCTGGACGTCTTCTCGCTGTCGCTATGCTTGCAGCCGCATCCGCCGCGCTGCCTCTTTCTTCGGCTTTCGCCGTGAGCCCGGAAAAACCCAAAGTCGCCCTGGTCATGAAATCCCTGGCCAACGAATTCTTCCTGACCATGGAAGATGGTGCCAGGGCCTACCAGAAAGAGCATTCCGCCGATTTCGATTTGATTTCCAACGGGATCAAGGATGAAACGGACACGGCCAACCAGATTCGCATTGTCGAGCAAATGATCGTTTCCAAAGTCGATGCGCTGATCATCGCCCCGGCCGACTCGAAAGCGATGGTGCCGGTGATCAAGAAGGCGGTCGACGCCGGTATCACGGTGATCAACATCGATAACCAGTTGGACACCGATGTACTCAAAAGCAAAAACATCAGCGTACCTTTCGTCGGGCCGGATAACCGCAAGGGTGCCCGTCTGGTTGGTGAGTATCTGGCCGGGCAGCTGAAGGCCGGTGACCAGGTCGGCATCATCGAAGGTGTCTCCACCACCACCAATGCCCAGGCGCGCACCGCGGGCTTCAAGGATGCGATGGAGGCGGCACAGATCAAAGTGGTGTCCGTGCAATCCGGTGACTGGGAAATCAACAAAGGTAACCAGGTCGCATCATCGATGCTGAGCGAATACCCGCAAATCAAGGCGCTACTGGCCGGCAACGACAGCATGGCGGTCGGCGCTGTTTCCGCAGTGCGTGCAGCAGGTAAGGCGGGCAAGGTTCAGGTGGTGGGTTACGACAATATCAATGCCATCAAGCCCATGCTCAATGATGGCCGTGTACTGGCGACTGCCGACCAGTTCGCTGCCAGGCAGGCGGTATTTGGCATCGAAACGGCGCTGAAAATGCTCAAGGGTGAGAAGGTCGACGGCGGCGCCAGCGGCGTGATCGAAACGCCGGTTGAACTGGTCACCCAGTAGTCATTCTGGCGACACAACGGCGCTCGCCTGTCCAGGCGAGCGCATGGAGAGTTTCTTATGTCAGTTTTCGCCCCGAACGCTGTCCTCTCGGTCAGCGGTATCGGCAAGACTTATGCTCAGCCGGTGCTGAGCGACATCGACCTGACGCTGATGCGCGGTGAAGTGCTGGCGTTGACCGGTGAAAATGGCGCCGGCAAAAGCACGCTGTCGAAAATCATCGGTGGCCTGGTCACGCCGACCACAGGGCGGATGCAGTTCAATGGTCAGGATTACCGTCCGGGTAGCCGGACCCAGGCTGAAGATCTCGGGATCCGCATGGTCATGCAGGAACTCAATCTGCTGCCGACCTTGTCCGTCGCCGAAAATCTGTTTCTCGACAATCTGCCCAGCCGCGGTGGCTGGATCAGTCGCAAGCAACTGCGCAAGGCCGCTATTGAAGCGATGGCCCAGGTGGGGCTGGATGCGATCGATCCGGACACGCTGGTCGGCGAATTGGGCATCGGTCACCAGCAAATGGTCGAAATCGCCCGTAACCTGATTGGCGATTGCCATGTGTTGATCCTCGACGAGCCGACCGCGATGCTGACGGCTCGCGAAGTCGAAATGCTCTTCGCGCAGATCACCCGCCTGCAAACTCGCGGCGTGGCGATCATTTATATCTCCCATCGACTGGAAGAACTGGCCCGTGTCGCGCAACGCATTGCGGTGCTGCGTGACGGTTGTCTGGTGTGTGTCGAGCCGATGGCCAATTACAACAGCGAGCAACTGGTCAACCTGATGGTTGGCCGTGAGCTGGGCGAATACATTGACCTGGGGCCACGCCAGATCGGCGCAGCGGCGCTGACAGTGCAAGGGCTGACCCGTTCGGACAAGGTTCGCGATGTCTCCTTCGAAGTTCGCAGCGGCGAAATTTTCGGTATTTCCGGGTTGATCGGGGCAGGGCGCACCGAGCTGTTGCGTTTGATTTTCGGTGCCGACACCGCAGACAGCGGCACGGTCGCGCTGGGGTCACCGGCGCAGGTGGTCAGTATCCGTTCACCGGCCGATGCGGTAGGGCACGGGATTGCCCTGATCACTGAAGATCGCAAAGGCGAAGGTCTGCTGCTGACTCAATCGATCAGCGCGAATATTGCCCTGGGCAATATGCCGGTCATTTCCAGTGGCGGAATCGTCAATGGTGGTGACGAGATAGCCCTGTGCCAGCGTCAAATCGACGCCATGCGGATTCGCAGTTCCGGCCCCGCACAACTGGTGTCCGAACTGTCGGGTGGCAATCAACAGAAAGTCGTGATCGGTCGCTGGCTGGAGCGCGATTGCGCGGTGCTGTTGTTCGACGAGCCGACCCGAGGAATCGATGTTGGTGCCAAGTTCGATATCTACGGCTTGCTGGGTGAATTGACCCGCCAGGGCAAGGCGTTGGTGGTGGTCTCCAGTGATCTGCGCGAGCTGATGCTGATCTGCGACCGGATTGCGGTACTTTCCGCCGGGCGCTTGATCGACACCTTCGAGCGCGACAGTTGGACTCAGGATGAACTGCTGGCTGCCGCGTTTGCCGGCTACCAAAAACGTGATGCGTTGCTCCATGAAGCGGCGCCTAGGGAGATTTCATGACAACTGCTCTTTCTGTCAGCAAACGTAGTGGCAACTATTACGGTTTGGGCACCTATCTGGGCCTGGCCGGTGCGTTGCTGGCGATGATTGCCCTGTTCTCGACCTTGAGCAGTCATTTCCTCTCCTATGACACCTTCAGCACCTTGGCCAACCAGATTCCGGATTTGATGGTGTTGGCCGTCGGCATGACGTTCGTGTTGATCATTGGCGGTATCGACCTGTCAGTCGGTTCAGTGCTGGCGCTGGCCGCTTCGGCGGTCAGCGTGGCGATCCTCGGCTGGGGCTGGAGTGTCTTTCCGGCAGCCTTGCTCGGCATGGCCGTTGCCGCTCTGGCGGGCACCATCACCGGTTCGATCACCGTGGCCTGGCGCATTCCTTCGTTCATCGTTTCCCTGGGCGTACTGGAAATGGCGCGCGGGGTGGCCTATCAAATGACCGGTTCGCGCACCGCCTATATCGGCGATGTGTTTGCCTGGCTGTCCAACCCGATTGCCTTTGGCATCTCGCCGTCGTTCATCATCGCGCTGTCGATCATCTTCATCGCTCAGGCCGTGTTGACGCGCACGGTGTTCGGTCGCTACCTGATCGGCATCGGTACCAACGAAGAAGCGGTGCGTCTGGCGGGTATCAATCCAAAGCCTTACAAGATTCTGGTGTTCAGTCTGATGGGGTTGCTGGCGGGTGTGGCGGCGCTGTTTCAGATCTCCCGCCTGGAAGCGGCGGACCCGAATGCCGGTTCCGGCCTGGAGCTGCAAGTCATCGCCGCGGTGGTCATCGGCGGCACCAGCCTGATGGGCGGTCGCGGTTCGGTCATCAGTACCTTTTTTGGCGTCCTGATCATTTCCGTGCTGGCTGCAGGTCTTGCGCAAATCGGCGCGACCGAACCGACCAAGCGCATCATCACCGGCGCAGTGATCGTGGTGGCGGTGGTGCTGGATACTTATCGCAGTCAACGCGCACAGCGGCGGGCTTGAGTCATGGCAACGATTAAAGATGTAGCAGCGCTGGCGGGAATTTCCTACACCACAGTTTCCCATGTGGTGAACAAAACACGGCCAGTCAGCGAAGAGGTCAGGGTCAAAGTCGAGGCGGCGATCAAAAGCCTGGACTACGTACCCAGCGCCGTGGCCCGTTCGTTGAAAGCCAAGACTACGGCGACCATTGGTTTGCTGGTTCCCAACAGCCTCAACCCCTACTTCGCCGAACTGGCCCGGGGGATCGAGGATTACTGCGAGCGTAACGGCTACTGCGTGATTCTGTGCAACTCCGATGACAACCCGGACAAGCAGCGCAGTTATCTGCGGGTGCTGCTGGAAAAACGGATCGACGGCTTGATCGTCGCTTCGGCTGGCGGTGACGCCGGCCTGGCTGCAGGTCTGGCCGCAGTGCGCACGCCCATGGTGATTGTCGACCGGGGCCTGGAGGGCATCGATGCGGATCTGGTGCGCATCGACCACGAGTACGGCGCCTGGCTGGCGACGCGACACTTGCTCGACCTGGGGCATCGGGATATCGCCTGGATTGGCGGTCCGGCGCATACCAGCGTGGCGCAAATGCGTCTGGCCGGTTACTGCCGGGCATTGAAAGAGGCGGGCGTCGAGGTGCCGCAACAACGGATGCTGGAAAGCGACTTCACCAGTACCGGCGGTTACAACGCGGCGGCTCTGCTTCTGGAAAAGAATCCGCCCAGCGCCATATTCGCCGGTAACGACGTGATGGGTATCGGTGTGTTGCGTGCGGCAGCCGAGCGCAATATTCGTGTGCCGAGCGAGCTCTCGGTCATTGGCTTCGACGATATCCAGATGAGCCGATATGTCTATCCGGCGTTGACGACGGTCGGCCAGTCGATCCTGCAGCTGGGCGAGATGGCGGCGGAGCTCCTGTTACGCCGGATCGCGACACCTGCACTGGCGACTGAGCAACGCATCGTGACGCCCAGCATTGTCTTGCGGGAATCGACTGCGCCGCTTAGCGGCGTGTTCACCGAATACCGCTGAAACGAATTGATCGAGTACTGATGTATGCCAGCAAAAGTAGTGGTAGTAGGCAGCCTGAACATGGACCTGGTCACCCGGGCCGAGCGGCTGCCTCGGCCCGGTGAAACGCTGATTGGCGAGTCGTTCGCCACCGTCTCGGGCGGCAAGGGCGCGAACCAGGCCGTTGCTTCGGCACGACTGGGCGCTGAGGTTTCGATGATCGGCTGTGTCGGTGCCGATGGGTACGGCGAGCAACTGCGAGCGGCGCTGCTGGCCGAGCAAATCGATTGCCAGGCGCTGACGACAGTCGAAGGTTCCAGTGGCGTGGCGCTGATTGTGGTCGATGACAGCAGTCAGAACGCGATCGTGATCGTCGCGGGCGCCAATGGACTGCTCACGTGCGAAGTGGTCAAGGGTTTTGACGCAGTGTTGCAAGCGGCCGACGTGATTATTTGTCAGCTCGAAGTGCCGTTGCCAACCGTTGGTTACACCCTCAAGCGCGGTCGTGAACTGGGCAAGACCATGATTCTCAATCCGGCCCCCGCAAGCAGTCCGCTGCCAGCCGACTGGTATTCGTCCATCGACTACCTGATTCCCAACGAAAGCGAGGCGTCGGCCTTGAGCGGCTTGCCGGTGGACTCGCTGGAAACCGCTGAAGCGGCGGCCAGTCGCTTGATTGCGGCAGGCGCTGGCAAAGTCATCATTACCCTTGGCGCCCAGGGTTCGTTGTTCGCCAACGGGCAGAGCTTCGAGTACTTCCCGGCGCCCAAAGTCAAGGCGGTCGACACCACGGCGGCGGGCGATACTTTCGTTGGCGGTTTTGCCGCGGCACTGGCGCTCGGCAAAAGCGAAGCCGAGGCCATTCGCTTCGGTCAGACCGCTGCTGCGTTGTCGGTCACTCGCGCGGGTGCACAACCTTCCATTCCCAGTTTGTCCGAGGTACAGGCCTTCAGCCCTTCATGAAAAAGACCCCATTGCTCAACATCGCCTTGTCGCGATTGATTGCCTCCCTGGGGCACGGCGACATGCTGGTCATCGGCGATGCCGGTTTACCCGTGCCGCCCGGTGTCGAGTTGATCGACCTGGCGTTGACCCAGGGGATTCCGGACTTCGTCAGCACCTTGCAGATCGTGCTCAGCGAAATGCAGGTGGAAAGCCATGTATTGGCCGAAGAAATTCTGCTCAAGCAGCCGCCCGCGCTTCAAGTGATTGACGAGCTGACGACCAAGGCTGCATTGGGCCAACGCCGGTTGCTGAGTCATGACGCCTTCAAAACCCTCAGCCGCCAAGCGCGGGCGATTATTCGTACCGGCGAATGTCAGCCGTACTGCAACATCGTTTTGGTCGCGGGAGTGACGTTTTAGCTCGCTGTATCCCACCCCGGGTTTTTCACGCGCAAGGAGTTTGCTGCTTTTGTCATTGATCACCGCTACAAGCGCCCAGGCGGCGGAAAAAATCGATTTGATCATCGACACCGATCCGGGTGCCGATGACGTCGTTGCCTTGTTGTTTGCCCTGGCTTCGCCTGCGGAGCTGAACATTCGTGCGCTCACCACCGTTGCCGGTAATGTGCGACTGGACAAGACCTCGCGTAACGCGCGGCTGGCTCGTGAGTGGGCAGGGCGCGAAGACGTGCCGGTGTACGCGGGTGCGCCGAAGCCTTTGTTGCGCACGCCAATCTATGCCGAGAATATTCATGGCAAGGAAGGTCTTTCGGGTGTAGCGGTGCACGAACCCAAAGCAGGGCTGGCCAAGGGTAACGCGGTCAATTACCTGATCGACACGTTGCGCGCAGCCAAACCCCACAGCATCACCATTGCCATGCTGGGCCCGCAGACCAACCTGGCGCTGGCACTGATTCAGGCGCCGGACATTACCCAAGGCATCAAGGAAGTGGTGGTCATGGGGGGCGCGCACTTCAACGGCGGCAACATTACCCCGGTCGCCGAATTCAATCTGTTTGCTGATCCGCAGGCCGCTGAGGTGGTCCTCAACAGCGCCGTCAAGCTGACCTACCTGCCGCTGGACGTGACCCACAAGGTGCTGACCAGTGACGCGCGTCTGCAGCAGATCGCGGCCCTGGGCAACAACGCCAGCAAGGTGGTGGGCGATATCCTCAACGAGTACGTCAAAGGCGACATGGAGCACTACGGCCTTCCGGGTGGCCCGGTGCATGACGCCACCGTCATCGCTTATCTGCTCAAACCGCAGTTGTTCACCGGTCGTCAGGTGAACATGGTGGTGGACAGCCGCGAAGGCCCGACCTTTGGTCAGACCATCGTCGACTGGTACGACGGTTTGAAGCAGGAAAAGAACGTGTTCTGGGTCGAGAACGGCGATGCCCAGGGTTTCTTCGACTTGCTGACGGCGCGTCTCGCTCGCCTCAAATAAGTTTCAGCCCAACCTGTAGGGTGTTATTCCCTTTCCTCGTGTACACCCATGTACTCGCTTGGGTATTTTTCGAATACCTGTGTGATAAACGCCTGGGCAGCCTGGGTTCCCAACTCCTTGACCAACAGGTCGATGCCGATGATCGCCAGTTCTTCAGGGCTGCCCGGGCTGTAGGAACAATGGCCTTGAGGCCATTTGGCTTTGATGTCGGCGTCGATGCTTACGGTTGTCATGATGCACTCGAGAGGTCTGAATAGGTCGCCCACTGCCTGGTGGTTTTTCCAGGTTGTTCGGGCTGTGTCGAGTTAACCATCTTGCGAGGCTTTTGGCACTCCGACTTAGGCATGAGGGGAGGGCTATGCGACACTCGGGCTTTGATGATTTCCAAGGAAAGCACTTTGCAGATCGATTTGAGCACTCCCGATGGCCTGACGCTCGACGCTGTGCGTCAACTGCTGGCGTCTGCCAGCGATGATGCACATACCCAGTTGCGGGTCACCAGGGCCGGAATCGCCTATATTTCCTCAGGCGTTGTGGGCGGTACGGATATTGACGGTCTTTTGTTTCGTCTGGAAACCTGGGCGAAAGGCTCTGGATACGTCGGAGCGGTAGCTGCAAGTGACGCGGTCTGGGTTATGCAGATTTACAACGCGTTGAAGCAGAATTGGCCCAATCCGCCTTTCGACTACATTGACGTCTACTGATCGCGGCTCACATTTAGTCACGATTGCGCAATGAACACTGCCTCAGGGCTGAGGCAGACTTGCCGCTAAGCGAACGCTGCGCCCCTGTAGGAGCAGCCGGTCGACGCTCGATTGCTCCGGGCGGCGTTCCGACGATGGACTCAAGGGCGGCGCGTTTATTCAGAAAACACGCGTTATCGTTAACGTCCATCGCGAGCAAGCTCGCTCCTACATAGGCAGAGGGCCGGTGTTCCTTTGAAACCAAAAGCCAAAATGGCTGTCGCACGATTTCTGTCTATTTTTGAAAAAGGAGGCCTCATGCCTTGGAAGCTCGCGTCATTCGGTACTTTGTTAGCTGCAGTCATTTTGACGGGATGCAGCACTTCGCAGGCGACAAAAGACCCTGTGGCTACCGAGACCGGACACAGTCGCTGCGAGTCTGAAGCCGCCGCATTCGCCATCGGCAAGAAGGCCTCGCCGGAACTTCTGGAGCAGGCTCGCACGCGTTCAGGTGCGCAAAACGCGCGAACCCTCAAGCCGAACGACATGGTGACGCTGGAATACCGCTCCGATCGCCTGAATCTCAACACCGATGCAAACCTGGTGGTCACTCGCGTCAACTGCGGCTGAATCGCTTGCGGCCCTTCTTCACCACATAAAAAGCTCAGCACATAAAAAACTCAGCGCATAAAAAACCCCGTCACATGGACGGGGTTTTTTTAGAACGCGCAGAATTACTCAGCGCGAACCTGTGCAGCTTGCATACCCTTTTGGCCTTTCTCAGCCACGAAGGAAACAGTCTGGCCTTCTTTCAGGCTTTTGAAACCGTCGCTTTCGATAGCTTTGAAGTGTACGAACAGGTCGTCACCGCCACCTTGAGGAGTGATGAAGCCGAAGCCTTTTTCATCGTTGAACCATTTAACGGTGCCGGTTTGGCGATTAGACATGGTGTATCTCCAAGAAACATATATTTTCAGTAGTACTGTGCTGCTCAGGCCAACTGGGCACACCGGGGTATCATAGTCGAAATGTTCGGCTTGGGAGCCCCCCGGACGTGCTGTTTGCCCGCCGGTTGCACTTTCTTTGTTGCTTAAAGCGTCTGAAAGCCCCGGTTTAAAGGGCTTTCTGGCGAAAATAAAAGCGATAAAAAAAGCTGAAAAACCTGTGAAATTTGTACGAAAAAGCTCTTTTCAGAGCCCCTTTACCGGCCCGAAAGCGGTTGAAGAGGTCTTTGGGCGCTTACTTTTTTTGCACCTTGCACGTGGAAATCGCAGCCAGCGCTTTATTCTGCAGATCTACACTGGCCTTGTTATCCATCAGTGCCTGGAGATCTTTTGCCGGGTACGAGGCAATCTTGTCAGCGCCACAAGCGCAATGTGATTTGGCGGTTGCCGGGCTGATACCTGGCTGAGAACCTGCGGCCTGGGTGCATTGGGCCATGTACTTCGCGCGCGTTTCCTTGGGCCATTCAGCGTGAGCACTCAGAGGCAGTAGCATGATGATGGGCGCGGCGATGGCAAAAAAACGATTCAGACGCATGCTGGGATGCTCCTTGTGGTCAGTGATGCGGGTTGTCTATATATCTGAGACTCGAAGTGCAGTCCAAGTTCAGCACGTTTGCACGCAATCAGGCGATTCTTGACTGACAGGCATTGGGGGCTTAAGTGGAGCCGCGCGACGACCGTTCATCTGTGCTAGCATGCCCGACTTGAGTGTTTTCAGGCTCCGGATGGCATTTCGTCCCGGTAGCGGTCAGCACCCTGATAATTCTGATTTGAACTCCAGTCACTCTGGTTCGGTTTTCCGGTTGGCCGCAAGGCTCTTGCCGCTGTAAGGCAGGCGTTCGTCATTGAATGGCTGGACCGAATCTTGTACTGGCTCATCCCAACCCACGTGACCTTTGGTAGGGGTCACCACTAGGAGAGGAGGCGCCATGCCAACTATTACTCTTCCCGACGGCAGTCAACGTTCCTTCGATCATCCGGTTTCCGTAGCCGAGGTCGCCGCATCCATTGGTGCCGGTCTGGCCAAGGCCACCGTGGCCGGCAAGATCAACGGCAAGCTGGCCGATGCCAGTGACATGATCGACAGCGATGCCACTCTGCAAATCATCACGCCAAAGGATGAAGAGGGGCTGGAGATCATTCGCCACTCTTGCGCCCACCTGATTGGCCACGCGGTCAAGCAGCTGTACCCAACGGCGAAGATGGTCATCGGTCCGGTCATCGATGAAGGCTTCTATTACGACATCGCCTTCGAGCGTCCTTTCACGCCGGACGACCTGACGGCCATCGAACAGCGCATGCATCTGCTGATCGAGAAAGATTACGACGTCATCAAGAAAGTCACTCCGCGTGCCGAAGTGATCGACGTGTTCACTGCCCGCGGCGAAGACTACAAGCTGCGTCTGGTCGAGGACATGCCGAACGAGCAGGCCATGGGCCTGTACTATCACGAAGAATACGTCGACATGTGCCGTGGTCCGCACGTGCCGAACACGCGCTTCCTGAAGTCCTTCAAACTGACCAAGCTGTCCGGCGCCTACTGGCGTGGCGATGCCAAGAACGAGCAATTGCAGCGCGTCTACGGCACTGCATGGGCCGACAAGAAGCAATTGGCGGCTTACATCCAGCGGATCGAAGAAGCTGAAAAGCGCGATCACCGCAAGATCGGCAAGCGTCTGGGCCTGTTCCACACCCAGGAAGAGTCGCCGGGCATGGTGTTCTGGCACCCGAACGGCTGGACTCTGTACCAGGTGCTCGAGCAGTACATGCGCAAGGTTCAGCGCGACAACGGTTACCTGGAGATCAAGACTCCGCAGGTCGTTGACCGCAGCCTGTGGGAGAAATCCGGGCACTGGGCCAACTACGCCGACAACATGTTCACCACTCAGTCGGAAAACCGCGACTACGCCATCAAGCCAATGAACTGCCCATGCCACGTGCAGGTGTTCAACCAGGGCCTGAAAAGCTACCGCGAGTTGCCGATGCGTCTGGCCGAATTCGGTGCCTGCCACCGTAACGAGCCATCGGGTGCGCTGCACGGCATCATGCGCGTGCGTGCGTTCACTCAGGATGACGCCCACATCTTCTGCACCGAAGAGCAGATGCAGGCCGAATCCGCTGCGTTCATCAAGCTGACCATGGACGTCTATGCCGACTTCGGCTTTAAAGACGTCGAGATGAAGCTGTCCACTCGTCCGGAAAAACGTGTCGGTTCCGACGAGCTGTGGGATCGCGCCGAAGCTGCACTGGCCGCAGCCCTTGATAGTGCGGGCCTGCCGTACGATCTGCAGCCGGGCGAGGGTGCTTTCTACGGTCCGAAGATCGAGTTCTCGCTGAAAGATTGCCTTGGTCGTGTCTGGCAGTGTGGTACCCTGCAGCTCGATTTTAACCTGCCGACCCGTCTGGGAGCCGAATACGTCTCCGAAGACAACAGTCGCAAGCATCCGGTTATGTTGCACCGGGCGATCCTCGGTTCCTTCGAACGTTTCGTCGGGATCCTGATCGAGCATTACGAGGGCGCGTTCCCTGCGTGGCTGGCTCCGACTCAGGCAGTGGTCATGAATATCACTGATAAACAGGCAGATTTTGCCGCTGAGGTTGAAAAAACCCTCAATCAAAGCGGATTTCGTGCCAAGTCCGACTTGAGAAATGAAAAGATCGGCTTTAAAATCCGCGAGCATACTTTGCTCAAGGTTCCTTATCTCTTGGTTATCGGAGATCGGGAAGTCGAGATGCAGACTGTCGCTGTGCGTACTCGTGAAGGTGCTGACCTGGGCTCGATGCCCGTCGCCCAGTTCGCTGAGTTCCTCGCGCAAGCGGTTTCCCGGCGTGGTCGCCCAGATTCGGAGTAATTATTATTAAGCGTGAAATGAGACAAGATAAACGAGCTGCACCGAAAGCCCCGATCAACGAGAATATCTCGGCACGCGAGGTTCGGTTAATTGGGGCTGAAGGTGAACAGCTTGGGATTGTGTCAATTGAAGACGCGCTTCTTAAGGCTGAAGAGGCCAAACTGGATCTGGTGGAGATTTCCGCCGATGCAGTACCCCCTGTTTGCAAACTGATGGACTACGGCAAATCGATCTTCGAGAAGAAGAAGCAGGTTGCCGCGGCCAAGAAAAACCAGAAGCAGATTCAGGTTAAAGAAATCAAGTTTCGTCCAGGGACGGAGGAAGGGGATTACCAGGTAAAACTGCGCAACCTGGTACGTTTCCTGAGTGACGGGGACAGGGCCAAGGTATCGTTGAGATTCCGCGGTCGTGAGATGGCCCACCAGGAGCTGGGGATGGAACTCCTCAAGCGGGTTGAAGCTGACCTGCTCGAGTACGGTTCGGTCGAACAGCATCCTAAGATGGAAGGACGCCAACTGATCATGGTCATCGCCCCGAAAAAGAAGAAATAACCACCAGGGCACGGCAGGCCTTACGGTTATGTTTATCAACTGAATGCGGAGTATCCGAACATGCCAAAGATGAAGACTAAAAGTGGTGCTGCTAAGCGGTTTCTGAAAACTGCTAACGGCATCAAGCACAAACACGCTTTCAAGAGCCACATCCTGACCAAAATGTCGACTAAGCGTAAGCGTCAACTGCGCGGTAGCAGCTTGCTGCACCCGTCCGACGTTGCAAAAGTCAAGCGTATGCTGCGCCTTTGCTAATTTTTGGTTAAGAATAGAGGAAGTAATTCATGGCTCGTGTAAAGCGTGGCGTCATTGCCCGTAAACGTCACAAAAAAATTCTGAAACTTGCTAAAGGCTACTACGGCGCTCGCTCGCGCGTATTCCGTGTTGCCAAGCAAGCGGTAATCAAGGCAGGCCAATACGCCTACCGTGACCGTCGTCAGAAAAAACGTCAGTTCCGCGCTCTGTGGATCGCTCGTATCAACGCTGGTGCTCGTATCAACGGTCTGTCCTACAGCCGTTTCATCGCCGGCCTGAAAAAAGCGTCCATCGAGATCGACCGTAAGGTTCTGGCTGATCTGGCAGTGAACGAAAAAGCGGCGTTTGCTGCGATTGTCGAGAAAGCTAAAGCCACCTTGGCTTAAGTACCCCCGACAGTCACCCGGGCTCACCTCCGTGGGCCCAGGTGTTAAACGTCATAAATAGGGGAAGAGCCTTCAAGCTCTTCCCCTATTTTGTATCTGGAGTCTGTACATGGAAAACCTGGATGCGCTGGTCTCTCAAGCACTAGAGGCTGTGCAAAGCGCTGAAGATATCAATGCCCTGGAGCAAATCCGGGTTCACTACCTTGGCAAGAAGGGCGAATTGACTCAGGTGATGAAGACCCTGGGGAATTTGCCGGCAGAGGAGCGTCCGCAAGTCGGTGCGCTGATCAACGTTGCCAAGGAGCGTGTGACAGAGGTTCTCAATGCGCGCAAGGCGTTGTTTGAAGAGGCTGATCTAGCCGCCAAACTGTCCGCCGAGTCCATTGACGTGACCCTGCCTGGCCGTGGCCAGACCTCGGGTGGTCTGCATCCGGTTACCCGGACTCTGGAACGCATCGAACAATTCTTCACCCACATTGGCTACGGCATCGCCGAAGGTCCTGAGGTCGAAGACGATCACCATAATTTCGAGGCGCTCAACATCCCAGGCCATCACCCGGCCCGTGCGATGCATGACACCTTCTATTTCAATGCGAACATGTTGTTGCGCACCCATACCTCGCCGGTACAGGTCCGCACCATGGAATCGCAACAGCCGCCGATCCGCATCGTCTGCCCAGGCCGTGTGTATCGCTGCGACTCGGATATCACCCATTCCCCGATGTTCCACCAGGTCGAAGGCCTGCTGGTCGACCGCGATATCAATTTCGCCGACCTGAAAGGGACCATCGAGGAATTCCTGCGCGTGTTCTTCGAAAAAGAACTGGCAGTGCGTTTCCGTCCATCGTTCTTCCCCTTCACCGAGCCGTCCGCCGAAGTCGACATGGAGTGCGTGATGTGCAGTGGTAAAGGCTGCCGCGTCTGCAAACAGACTGGCTGGCTGGAAGTCATGGGCTGCGGCATGGTTCACCCGAACGTGCTGCGCATGTCCGGGATCGACCCGGAAGAGTTCTCGGGCTTTGCCTTCGGCATGGGCGTTGAGCGTCTGGCCATGCTGCGTTACGGCGTGAACGACTTGCGCCTGTTCTTCGACAACGACTTGCGGTTCCTTGCGCAATTTCGCTAGGTCGCACGCCCGTAACGAATCTATTAGGAGAACAGGATGAAATTCAGTGAACAATGGCTGCGCGGCTGGGTAAGCCCGCAGGTAAGTCGCGACGAGCTGGTTGCTCGTCTGTCGATGGCCGGTCTTGAGGTCGATAGCGTTACGCTGGCCGCCGGTGAGTTCAGTGGCGTGGTCGTGGGCGAAGTGCTGAGCACCGAGCCGCACCCGGACGCCGACAAGCTGCGCGTTTGCCAGGTCAGCAATGGTTCGGAGACCTTCCAGGTGGTATGCGGCGCGCCAAACGTGCGCCCGGGCCTGAAGATCCCGTTCGCCATGATCGGTGCCGAACTGCCAGGCGACTTCAAAATCAAGAAAGCCAAGCTGCGCGGCGTCGAGTCCAACGGCATGCTGTGCTCGCAAGCCGAGCTGCAAGTCGGTGAAGGCAACGACGGCCTGATGGAACTGCCGGCTGATGCGCCGGTGGGTCTGGACATTCGCGAGTACCTGAGCCTGGACGACGCCAGCATTGAAGTCGACCTGACCCCGAACCGTGGCGACTGCCTGTCTCTGGCCGGTCTGTCCCGTGAAGTCGGTGCGCTCTATGCTGCCGAAGTCACCCGCCTGGTGGTTGACTCCGTTCCAGCCGTGCACGATGAAGTGCGTTCGGTTGAAGTCCTGGCGCCGGCCGCTTGCCCGCGTTACCTGGGGCGCGTGATCCGTAACGTCGACCTGTCCAGGCCGACGCCGCTGTGGATGGTCGAGCGTCTGCGTCGTTCCGACGTGCGCAGCATCGACGCCGCGGTCGACATCACCAACTACGTGATGCTGGAACTGGGTCAACCGCTGCACGCTTTCGATCTCGCCGAAATCAATGGCGGCATCCGCGTGCGCATGGCCATCGAGGGCGAGAAGCTGGTGCTGCTCGACGGTCAGGAAGTCAGCCTGCGTAGCGATACGCTGGTGATTGCCGACCACTCCCGCGCCCTGGCGATTGCCGGTGTGATGGGCGGCGAGCACAGCGGTGTGTCCGCGACCACTCGCGATATATTCCTCGAAAGCGCTTTCTTCGACCAGATCGCCGTCGCTGGCAAGGCCCGTTCCTATGGCCTGCACACTGATGCCTCGCACCGCTACGAGCGTGGCGTCGACTGGCAGCTGGCCCGTGAAGCCATGGAGCGCGCCACTGGCCTGCTGCTGGAAATCACCGGCGGCGAAGCCGGCCCGATCATCGAAACCGTCAGTGAGCAGCACCTGCCATCGATCGCGCCGATCACTCTGCGTGCCCAGCGCATCACCCAGATGCTGGGTATGGAAATGGATCCGGCCGAAGTCGAGCGTCTGCTCAGCGCTTTGGGCCTGCCAATTGCTGCCGATGGGGCAGGGCAGTGGCGCGTTGAAGTGCCAAGCCATCGCTTCGATATCAGCCTGGAAGTCGATCTGATCGAAGAGCTGGCTCGTCTGTACGGCTACAACCGTCTGCCGGTTCGCTACCCGCAAGCCCGTCTCGCGCCGCAAGCCAAGGCTGAAGCCCGTAGCGATCTGCCTGAACTGCGCCGTCTACTTGTGGCCCGTGGTTATCAGGAAGCGATCACCTACAGCTTCATCGATCCGAAACAGTTCGAGTTGTTCAACCCGGGTGTCGAACCGCTGCTGCTGGCCAACCCGATTTCCAACGACATGGCTGCCATGCGCTCGTCCTTGTGGCCGGGTCTGGTCAAGGCGCTTCAGCACAACCTGAACCGTCAGCAGGATCGTGTGCGCCTGTTCGAAAGCGGCCTGCGCTTCGTCGGTCAGCTGGAAGGCCTGAAGCAAGAGCCGATGCTGGCCGGTGTGGTGTGCGGTAGCCGTCTGCCGGAAGGCTGGGCGCAAGGTCGCGATACTGTGGATTTCTTCGACGTCAAAGCCGACGTGGAAGCAGTGCTGGGCTTCGCCGGTGCACTGGACGCGTTCACCTTCGTGCCGGGCAAACACCCTGCGTTGCACCCGGGTCAAACCGCGCGCATCGAGCGCGATGGTCGTGAAGTCGGTTTCGTCGGCGCGCTCCACCCTGAATTGTCGAAAACCCTCGGTCTCGACCGTCCGGTCTTCGTTTTCGAGCTGGTTCTGGCCGAAGTGGCGTTGGGTAAAATGCCTGAATTCCAGGAGTTATCGCGCTTTCCTGAAGTGCGTCGTGACCTGGCATTGCTGGCCGACAAAGACGTTGCAGCCAGTGCCGTACTGGACGTAATCCGTGAAAATGCAGGCGAATGGCTGACAGACCTCAGGCTATTTGACGTGTATCAGGGTAAAGGCATTGATCCGCATAGAAAAAGCCTTGCAGTCGGCTTGACCTGGCAGCATCCATCGCGCACTCTTAATGACGATGAGGTGAATACCACGACGCAAAACATCCTCACCTCGCTCGAACAAAGGTTGAACGCCACGTTAAGGAAGTGACGTATGGGGGCTCTGACGAAAGCTGAAATGGCGGAACGTCTGTATGAAGAGCTGGGCCTGAATAAACGGGAGGCCAAGGAATTGGTCGAACTGTTCTTTGAAGAAATCAGGCACGCTCTTGAAGACAACGAACAGGTGAAGTTGTCCGGTTTCGGCAACTTCGACCTTCGGGACAAACGCCAGCGGCCTGGCCGCAATCCGAAAACGGGAGAAGAAATCCCGATCACGGCTCGCCGTGTGGTCACCTTTCGTCCAGGGCAGAAGTTGAAGGCCCGAGTTGAGGCTTATGCTGGAACCAAGTCATAACGACGAGCTACCCGTCATCCCAGGCAAACGCTACTTCACCATCGGTGAAGTCAGCGAGCTCTGTGCGGTCAAACCGCACGTGCTGCGCTACTGGGAGCAGGAGTTTCCTCAACTCAACCCGGTCAAACGCCGCGGAAACCGCCGGTATTATCAGCGCCAGGACGTGCTGATGATCCGCCAGATCCGCGCGTTGCTGTATGACCAGGGGTTCACCATCGGCGGAGCGCGTCTGCGCCTTTCCGGTGACGAAGCCAAAGACGACACCACCCAATACAAGCAAATGATCCGCCAGATGATCGCCGAACTGGAAGATGTTCTGGTGGTACTCAAGAAATAAATTTCTGCTTTTAAATACTTCCAGTTTTCAAAAGCTTGCGATATATTCTTGAGCGTTCCTCGAGATGAGGAACAGAGTCAACGCCTAGTCGGGGCGTAGCGCAGTCCGGTAGCGCACTAGCATGGGGTGCTAGGGGTCGAGTGTTCGAATCACTCCGTCCCGACCATATTTTTCAATGACTTAGCCCGGTTCGGAAACGACCGGGCTTTGTTGTTTCTGGCGTTTGTTCATTTTGGTCACCGTTGGGTCACCGTTAGCAAAAAGCTCGTAGAGTGCGCCATACAGGGCTTGGTCACATTAAGATTTGTCAAAGCTCCAGTCCTGACTGTATTGGCTGCGGACTGTTCCTTGTCGCGATCTTTCTCTTGGCGGGCACTGACTGATATCGGTACGACGAGCTGTACTCAGATCATTTTTCTGATCACCACCTGAAGGATAAGGCAAATCAGGGTGAGGTCGATCACCAACTGGGTGAGATAGGTGTTTTCGTCCTACGGGTGGCAGAGTCCGTACCATCCGCAACAGTAAGGGGCTTTTGGCGTCAGTCAGAGGGTCTGGGGGCGGTGTAGGCGGGACCCCTTTGCGTTGGCATTAACTGAGTGAAGATCGTCGCATGGTGAGCGTTGTAGAGGGGGCGATTTTTCTGGTGTTCGGAGGAAGGCCAGAGATGGTGTAGTCAGACAAAGCTCGAAGCGACCGCCAAAGTACGGCTTTCTCGAAGCTCGTTAAATTGAGTAGGTTCGATGTAGCTGCGGGCCCATCCATCGTCAGGGTATGCAATGGCTGAGGCATTGGGCGCTTAAAGGAAAGCGCCCGGCGCAAGCTCCTTTTAACTACTCATCTTCGGCTACAGCGCTGAAAGCGAGGTCTTTTATCATTATCACGTCTGGAGTTACACACTGAGCGGCGTTGATAAAAAGCTTGCCGGTGCTGAAATCTTGGGTGTACTCCACCTTCCATGTGAAGAGCTGCTTTGCTTCGGTGGTTTCACCCCGCGACGTAGAGAAGAACCAAGTTTCGAAGTCGACGTCATCCTCATCATAGTCTTGTTGACTTGTCTGGACGGTATCACCTTGCTTCAAAGTGTCGGAGTCAACCCGAAATTCCTCATTTTGAAGGCTGATCACAGCCTCACCCATACTTTCGATGTAAAACGCCATCCGATTGCACTCCTTGGTTAGAGTGGAATTGTAAGGGTGAATCAATGGGCCAAGCCAGCATTTCGAAAACTGGTGCTCAAGCCAAACAGCCCGCCTCAAAGTCGCAAGCGGGCTAATAGATAGACTTGTTTCAATCCACGCCCATTGCCTTAAATACAGCCTCTACTGGTTCGCCATAAAAGCTGGTCTGAAACTTGGTGAACAGTTCGGCTGGGATGCTAGGGATATCCTTGGCACTGCTCATTGGAAGCGCAACGCGCTTGCCTCCCGCGTCGAAAGCCACTTGCAGGCACTCGGCGATGCTTTCAACTGGCGTGATGCTGCCTCCCAAGCTCATATCGCCGAGCACTACCATTTGACCTTGCGCAGGCCTACCCATCAGGCCTGAAGCAAAAGCTACTAGGCTGGGTAGGGCCATATGAGTAAGAGGGCCGGTGTTTTGCAGTTCAACGACATGTAAATGGAAGTCGTGCTCCAGCACCTTAGCCGAAGCGCTGATGCGCGAGGCGTTGGCCTTGAAGTAGTCAAAGGCAATTTTCACCTGTTCTTTGGCAGAGCTGGAATTCCATAGACCTGAGGTAGCCAGCTTGCCAGTACCCTTGGTCACCTGCAGTTCAATCCTATATAGCCCAGGCATGCCTTTGCCGCTCAAGCCTATAGTGTGGATAAAACCGGGCTTTCCTGGCCCTTCAGGGATCAGACCACCACCGCCTTGCTCTTTCACGGTGACGAAGTGCTCTTCGAGGGTTTCGTTGTCGATGTAGCTAAAGTGAACATCGTAGAACTCCATTCCACCGATCTTCTTTAGTTGTTCTTTCACGCGGCGGCGGACCTGAAGTGCGTATTCGAGGCACTGGCGCACGTCTTCTTTGGTGAACACATCGTGCGGGTAGAGCAGCTTGAGCAGACCGGATACAGTTTTGCGTACTGCGATCACATCACGTTGATTAAGGTTGTTACCCAATTTGAAGTGTTTGTCTATGGCGTCCGCAAAGCTGCGCTTGCGCATTTCGCGGAAAAACTCAGCCAGGTAATCTACGATCAGTCCGTATCTATTGGTGAAAAATTCCGGGCGCATTTTTGGGATTTCCCAGCCAGGAATGTAAGCGTGAAATCGGTCGAAAAAGGCGGCGTCGATCATCTGCTCAGGGAAGGGGGCCAACAGGTGACTGGTTTTCACCAGCGACTCGACGCTCTGATTGATGTTTCCGACGAAGACCATGGAAGCGGAGGCTTCCATCTGCTCACGGCCACGACCGAAGGAGCCGGAGGCCATGAAGTCCTTCATGATTTGCACGCCGTCCCTGTCCTTGAAGTTGATGCCTGCCACCTCATCGAATGCCACTACATCCCAAAGACCGACCAGACCGATACGGCGACTGCTCATGTTGTAGAACAGGTTAGCGACGGTGGTTTGGCCGCCAGAAACAAGCATGCTATTCGGTGAGCATTCCTTGTAGATGTGGCTCTTGCCGGTACCGCGGGGGCCGAGCTCGCAAACGTTGTAGTTGTTCTCCACGAAGGGAACCATGCGGGCCAGCAAATGCCACTGTACTGACTCATCCAGGGTCGAGGGCTCCATGCCGATGGAGCGGATCAAGGCCTCGCGCCATTGCGATGTGTTCAGGGCGGCGCGCCCGGTGAACAACTCCTGCATGTTCATATTCGGCATCTGGATCGGCTTGAGCAGCGTGACGCCAAACGGTGATCCAGATTGGCCTTCCTCGTGGTAATAGCTCAGCGTTGCGATCACCCAGATACCGCCCACAAGGAGCTTCTCGTATTCCTTGACGATGCCGGCAGAGATCTCCGCGTCCTTGATGCCGAGGTTGCTGAACGAGGCTTCGTAGCGATCTTTTTTCTCATTCAGACGCACGGTGACTCGGTCGATCACCTTGTACGTACCACGCTCGCGAACTAGAGACTTGACCTTCTCAGCCTCATCCGGGCGAACGTAGTTTTCGGCTAAAATTGTCTTCACATTCTTCAGTCCGTGCTCGATCACCTCTGAGTCATCGGACGCGCAGTACATACCCAGCAAGTACTCAAGCACATAAACCGGTACGTTAGCGCCTTCCTTGATCAGCTTGGTCAGGTCCTTGCGCACCACGCGACCGGTGAAGTGCTCGTTGAGCAATTGATCGAGATCTTTATCCACTTGGGTTTCCATCTAGTCTCGTACTCTCAAAAAAAGTCGTCAGTGAAGGCCAGGTCAATCGTCACACGGTAGCGCTCAAGCTCGATGTTCAGATCTTTATCGCGGATCACCAGGAAGTAATCTTTCTGCCGGTCGAAGTCACTGCCTGATAGTGACAGGCGTACCTGCTTAAGGCGCTCGCTCATGGAGTCCGTCGCGCAATCAAACGTTACAACCTCCTCGCTGGAGACTGACTGCTCCCCTTCGTAGATCGCAACAGCAACCGTTACTGGAAGCACCTGTTCGTTGACTGACTCGGTCTGAATCAGGTCAAAGCGCTGGATATTGGTGACCATCTTCAGGGCTGATTTCGGTGAGATCACGCCGACTTTACGTTTGGTGCGTTTCTCCGCTTTCTCACCGCGCAACTGGTTGACCATCAGCACAGGCACAACGATTTCCTGAGGCATGGCCCCGCCATGGACGAAGCGTGCACCTCCGACAAAGTGGAAACGATTCGCGCCTTTGGGTATCCAAAACTGAGTGTCTGATGTTGTGCCCGCGGTCTGCTTGGTCGATCCCTGCCAGACATCCTTGGCAGCAGGCAGAGTATGGCCAATGACATAGCGCTTCTTACTCTTGATCGCACTATCCGGCATCTCTGCGAGTGAGGTGCGATCCGCCGCCTCAAGCTTGCTCTGCTGGAAGAGGAACCCATGATCGGCCGTGATCAACACCGTGCTGGTGTTAAAGTGCATGAGGATCTTGCGGGTCAGCTCAGTCAGCTCCTCAATGGCGAACTCGACGTGATGGAAGGTATCCACCTCGGAGCCACCGCCCTTGTCACTGCGGTCATCGATCACATTGTGATAGACGTATACCAGTTGCTGATCCTTCAGCGCTTCACGCCCAGCGTCACGGGACCACTCTTTGACTTGAAGTGCGGTCACGGCCATGCCGCCATGCTGGGCAAGAACCTTGTCGCGAGCGATGGTGTTGCCCGTATTGAGTCCGTCTACAAAAACACCATCACTGCCCTCGCGATATTCCAGCGTCTGATGTGGCAGCAGGGACGCCATGCCCAACGTGGTGTAACTCGGCAATACGCCCAATTGGCTATTCAGGCTGGCTTTGCTGTAACGCTTTTCATTGATGCGCTGGCACAGCTCGACGGCGGCTTCATAGCGGAAGGCATCGCTGATGATTACTACAACACGCTTGCTACGATGCCCCTCCAACATGGGCGCTACCCAACGCTCATAGAAATTATGCTGGTTAGGAATGCCAGGTATTTTCCAGTGCTCCAAGCGCTGTTCGGCCTCAACGCGGTCGCCCCAGGAGCGTCCGAGCTGATCGAGATACCAATACGCATAGCACTGCTCGACGGCCTCATCGAGCTTCTTCAGCAGCTCGACGTGGGCGCGTTGAGAGGCGGCGAAATAATGGCGATAAGCCGTGTCAAAGCGATACAGCTCGCTCTCATAGGCTTTGTATAGTGCCTCTGAACTGGTGAAGTGGAAGCCTGCAGCGTGCTGGTGGCGCAGCGTAAACAGGTCGATTGCAGCCGACAGCGCCGTGTATAGCAGCCGGTACTTGCGGCGTGTCTCATCGTCCTTATGGCGAGTCGCCCAATAGTTATCCAGTCGCTCGGAAATGATCTTCGCAAACAGACCGAGGTCGCGCGGATCTGCCTCCGGAATAGCCTTGGTCAGATCGACAATGATCTGCCGCTCGACGGCTTCGAAGGTTGCAACATTGGCCAAGCTCTCCAACGAGATTTCACCAATCTTCTGGGTGATATGCAGGGCCTCACCGACCCAGCCGGAAATCTCATCGTAGGCTTGGTAAAACCGTGAGCTGTCACGCCAGCGGGAAAGCAGTGCACGTGAAGTAGCGCGTGCGCTGGCTGAGGGAATAGCAATCGCGGATGCCCAGCTGGGTATATCGCCGATGCTTTCGCAGAACCCGGTTGCTAGCAGTCGAATTAGGAAATTCCCAAAGTTGAAGGGTTTATTGCCACTGATTTCTTCGATGGAGGCTGGATAGCCTACCTCGTCACGCAGGGCCTGCAGCAACGCAGGCATCAGGTCGAGCTTGTACAGTTCATCGATGACCGCTGGATTCTGCTCAAGACCCAAATCGTCACGTACGGCACCATCGGCCAAAGTGCAAAGCAGCGTCATGACGTCACTGCCACTTGCACCCAGCACAACGGCAATCATCGCCAGATCCAGCTCATGCTCAGTGTCAGTTGGTTGGATCAAACGCTTCACGCTAGCTAGACGGGCCTTGCTGCCAAGGAAGCGCTCACGTTTGGTTAGATGTTCACGAAGCACCTGCTGGTGTAAGCCCAGGTCATTGAATATCAGTGACACTTTGTCAGCGTAGAAACTGCGCGAGTACAGCTTGATGTCCAGCAGCCAGTCATCATTCGCGTCTGGTTCGGCGCAAGGGAAATAGAGTAGGTACTTACTTTCAGTGTCCTCAAGCTCCAGCTTGAGCTTGGTACCGAAGGTGGAGTGCCCCTGCATGTTCAGCACCTGAACGCCGGGCAGATCGAGTTGGCCGAGTTCATCCGTGAAGCCTTGCTCAGGGTCGTACCAGAAAACGATGCGGTGATTTTCTTTGAAGAATGCCTGATTCAGGCCTTGGGTCAGTTGTTGGGTGTTCATGCACTTATTCGCCTAAGCCTGAAACTGGAAACGAGAGGTCAGCGTGGAAAATGTCATCGTAAGACAACAATGCATCCCTGACGGCCCGGAACTCATCAATATGTACGTTTTTTCGGCGTACATGTCGCACTTGAAAACATCCGGAGATTTGTTGTCACCATAGTTGTAATTCATGGCGGGCCTTGCAATGGTCCGAGTTCACCTGAGTTTGGTGAGCCAACTTCTTTAAACAGCGTAATAGCTTTCCACCCGTATTTGTTCTTGGTTTTGTCAAAAGACATAACGGCTGCGCCGGCAACCTCAGTGTCCCGCTGTACGCCTTCAACCAGACTTGGCGGGACAAAAATGTCGCCATTTACAAACCCAAATCCTTTTTCGCTTACTTTCAAACTTCCCCTGAAGGAACGGATATCCTGAGTTTCAATCACCTGTATGTTCTCAACCGAAACTACATCCTGATTCTCAGAACCCATGTCGCAAAAAATTTTCACAAGAGTTCCGGGCTTAGGGATTTTTCTATTTTCGAATACAGCCTTTCGCGCAGAAAATTTAAGATCTCTGTGGATATAAATCGTGGCGCTTTTACCTGACTCGTGTACTGAAAGGAGTACCCCTGAGATGTAGGTTGGTTTGGCCATGGCGTACCGATTGGCACTTATTGCGAGCTTCGCTACATGAGCATCAAGATCACTGGTATCCAACGATGCGTCAAACCATGCAGATGATGTAAGGTTAACGATGCTGTCTTTAAGCGGCCAGCCATTATTGCTGTAAATTTTTGTCAGTTTTACCAGTGCCTTTGAGGCGTAATCATGCACGCCTGTCTGGGCAAGTAACTCCGCCAGCCGCACCAGTCCGGGGACGCTGAACTTGGGGTCGTGAGCGCAGGTTAAGCCGAAAGAGACTAGGCAAATAGCTTTTTCTGGTTCGTTTTCATAGGTCTTGGCCAAGCCAAACCATGCCCAGGATTCGCCGCGCTTGTTTTTAAGCACAGATAAATAGGCGTCTCTTGCCCTCACGATCTCGCCGGCAGTTACAAAAATTCTGGCTTTATCGTATTCAAGCCATATTTTCCCTTGCGGTGAGTCTTCTGCTTTATCCAAGGCATACTTTAAAAATGCGACGACTCGACTTACAGGAAGGGGACTGTCTAGGCCCTTGTGCAGGTAATTGACGGCCACCATGCGTGCCAGTCGCAGTACAACGCTGGGTGATTCTCCTTTTTCTGTGCTGAATGGTTTGTGATCGTCTGGACTGAACAGTGCACGGCCGCGTTGCAAAATGAAGAGACAGATCGGATCGCAAAACTTTCCGGTCTCACGGAAAAGATTCCACAGACGGAAATCAATATTTTCGCAGGGGAGCTCTAATTGGAGCATGTGAATGCGTGAAGCCCATAGATCAATCATCCGCTGCTCATTTGGATGGGGCGTTTTGTTATCGCGTGTTTTGATAGGCTCCAGCAGCTTTTTCAGTTCTGCATAAATGACCCAAAATAGCGAAGTCTTCAGGAACGCATTACCAGAATCTTGCTCCAATGCCTTGGAACCTACCTGCCAGGCACCTTCAATGTCCTCACGTGATTTGTGATCCCGAATATCATCAAAAACACTCATGACTGCACCGCCAACGCCTTTTCCAACTGTTGCACTATGCTTTCTGAGGACGCTTTTAAGACCCGTATGGAGCTGATCATGCCTTCTTTGTCAGCATCAACTTGGATTTCAATGGTTTCGTCATTAATTGCGAGCGTCAACTGCACCCGATAACTGGCCTCCGCCCCCTCGACGATCACGAACCTATGTGCAGCCAGCACCGCCTGAAGTACCTCGACAGCTTCAGCCAGGGTTTCGCTTCGTGGCTTGAAAGGCTTCATCAGAAGCTTGCTGATGGTTTCCTGTTCAGTATTGCTACCGTCGAGAAAGTCCACGTTGGTAATGGTGAGTTTTTTGTCGTAATGCAGCCTGACTCGAATGCTTGTAGCGGCTGTTTGATAAGAGAGTGTGATGACCACCTGATACCTGTGCTCACGCCAGTCGCTAATGCTCCAGTTTGAGTCAGCAAGCCGTTCGCTCAGCTCAAGAAACAGCGGGCGCAATGCCATTTCGCTGAAACCCGACGGCATAACCATCGAGGCTTCCTGCTCTGTGGGGTGACGAGATGAGTCATAAAACAGTCCGTGCTTGAGCGGGAAGGTACCAATTCCGAAGTTATGGGCGCGGCTCACGACTGCATTGCTCAGGGGGCTGAGAAAGGGCATCTGACGGACAGTGAACATCTCGTCGGCACTGACAGAGGCGGTATACAGCCAGCGGAAATAGCCGGCGTTATTGGGTTTTTCACTCGAAGCGCTGCGTGATGCATTTACCCAGACACTAGACCAGCGACGCCCCTGAGCACGATGGAGAGTCAATGCATGAGCAGGGCGGATAAGCGCTGCAGACAGATACCCTCGCGCCTGCAGAACCTGGTATTCAAGCCTGTCATATTCGGCCCTTGCTTGCTCATAGCGGGGATCTGTTTTGTCCGGTAGTCGCTGCTTGTGCACTTCAAGTTCTGGCTTAGCAAGCTGCCGAGCAAGCACTTGGAGCGCCAGGTACTGGTCACCGGTGATGTCAGGCCGATCAGCTTCAAAGTAATCTACCAAGTAGCGAAACTCCACTTCTCCCAAGCCTGGCAGCCGGCAACTGGCTCGCTGGAAGTGTAGGTGTATTGGCTCTTTGCGCCCACGAAGCTCAACAAAATGAGTTTCAATACGCTCCTCAACAAAGTCGACAAGACCGATCTCGCCGGAGCTGACCCAGCGAATCGTACTTTGATTGAATGCATCAGGCTCGGACGCCAAGATCGGCGTACGGTTGTGAAAGTCAATCCGGTCACCCGCTGCTAATTTGGTCGGACTGAGATGCCCCAGAATCTTTGTTTTCACCGCGCCATTGACCTTGGCGGCTTGTTCATGAGTGCCACAAACCAGGATGGACTCAGCGCGGACATTGGATATGTCCGGCACCCAGCTCCTTGAATTGACGTTTTCAAGAATATCAAGACGCTTGCCTGACAGGCGTGGCAGCTTATTGAAGCGGTCTTTGTCTAAGCTATTCACGAGATGCGCCTGCAGCTTGCTTAGCGCGTCATTTCCGTCATCTAGAATCTGTTCGGTCAACAGGTAGCTGACAACACTGAGCCCTAACTGCTCCAGCATGTTGCCGTTGATCAGGGAGCGCTGCAGTGATCCTCTAGACATCTGATAGGGATCGCCGATAACCACAAAAGGCGCTTTTTGCTTTGCAACAACCGAGAGAAAGTCATGAATCAGTCGACCTGAGCCATAACGCCGGTCCCCCACATCAAACTCTTCGTCACTCAGCAGATGGGCATCCACCAATACAGGGATTTTTCCATGTAAAAGGTGATCCTCTCTTATCTCGTGAATCCCTACTTTGCGACCGTCTTTGATCTCAAAACGATTGGGTTGTTGGCTGTACAGCCAAGTATAGATAGAGACGGGCTGAGCTAAAGGGTGTTGATAGGTCGAGGAAATCCGTGCACTTGGGGTCAATAGAAGCAATTCGATACCGGCTTCTTCCAAGGCGCCTACTAGGTGCTGAAAGATGAAGCGTTTGCCAGTTGAGGCCATGCCGGCGAGACGAAATACGCCTCTGCTAGATCTCAGCCAGGTCGAAAACTCGCCTAGCGCCTGACTCTGCTGCTGAGTCAATCTTCTTTCGTCAGGTCCTGAAGCCGCCCGGCCACTCAATTGCCTAAGCTTGGGGGAGCCTGCCGGTACAAAAGGATCAATACCAAGCTGAGCAGTGAGGCGTTCCACGTTTTCGGGCGAGAGAAAGATCTCCCTGCTGACAATGGCGTCTAAATCGCGAACGATCCGGCCCATATCGCTGATATGGAACCAAGGCTTTATCGAACCGGGTAAGTGGCGATGATCGAATTCAATCGGCCCCTGAAAGGCTACCAGAGCTGCGACGTGCCGCCAGTTACAGGTCGCGTTAAGGTCAGTAAAATTGCGGCCCAAAAAATCAAGCATGGCCCCTTTGTTGATTCGCAACTGGCGCAGCGGATTGACGCTGGCGCCGCCCTTTACTTGGACATTGCTGCCCGTTTCTTCGTCCTCAATCTGCCAAGGGCCCTCTTCAGAGAACTGTAATTTTCCTCGGAATTCCTTAAAGTCGAGAATGATCACCGCATTTGGCTTGATCACCATTGCATCCAGTTCACGGCTGCCCACATAGAAATTGCCCAGCAGGTACCAGTCCTGTCCAGAAGCCGAGCAATGTGCGTCGAGTAAATCAAACAGCTCGTTGAAGGCCCGATTCTCGTGCGTGTGCTCGAAGGGTGTGCCGCGGAATGCTTTCAGTGCCATCGGTAATGCTCCATGCGGGTGGTCAGTCGCCCTTGTCGCCTGTTACAGCTTTAACCTCAGCCAGCAAGTCGCCAAATTTGCCATAGTTCACCTTCACTCCCTCATCCAGATCCAGGCTAATTCGCTGGTCGGCGTGGTGGCGAAGTTTTTCGTCGAAGGTGGCGAGTTCGGCTTGTTGGTTGTGTAGGGTGGCGAGTTCTTTTTCCAAGCGTTTTTTCTCGGGCGTGACGGTTTCGTTTTCGATGTCCGTGGCTAGCTTGCTAGCGTAGGTGTTGAGCTTGGCGGTGAGGGGGATGACGTACTCTGTACGCATGCGCGCCAGGGTGCCTTCGTTGTAGCGGTGCAGGTAGACCAGGCACTCGAAGGCCTTGTGCTTGCCGGAGCTGAATTGCCAGTAGATGGGGCGCCGCTTGTAGGTTTTGAGGTGGTCTTTGTAGAACTGGGTGCTGAGATAGCGGCGGATGGTGTCCTGCGCTGATTCGCCGCCTGATTTACCTTTTAGAGGCTTGATTGCGTACAGGCACAGACTTTCGGCAACGAAGTCGAGGTTCTCTTGCAGGTGCTCGTCGCCCCAGACGGTGCGGACGAACTCGCGGAAGCGGTTGGTGGCGTCGTCGGCGAACCATTCCTGATCGGTCAGCGGCAAGATGCCATCACTGTCGGCGGGGAAGGTTTTATAGGCACCTTCGGCGACCAGCTCGGCAAAACCCTGATTGCCGGCATGGGCGTAGACCAGACCTTCGCGGTCAAGTGAGTAACGGCCCATTATGCAACTAATGACGTAGCTGACTAACTCGGCCAGAGTGTCAGACTGAAAACGGCTTTCTAGAATATCCTCAGGCAAATCTGAACCATAGCGGTACTTTGAGTTAATAGTTAATGTGATTTGTTCCAGAGGAACATCATCCTCCAGCTCTCCATATAAACCATATGAATCGATAAAATGTCGATTATTTTCCTGCTCAATTCGTTGCATCTGAGAAATTATCTCATTATGCTTTAGCCTGAATTCTTTATATATATCAGCCAAAGCAGAGCTTGAATCGTTAAATTTGTCAGAACTCTTGGCGCCTGACAGTTCTGCTACCGTGTGGGGGTGGACTGCTAGCAATGGGTTTGCCTTAAATTCCCATGAGTTCTCATAAGAATCCCAGTCTTGTTTGGACAACGATATACAAGATTTTACTGCCTCAGCGATCACTCCATCGTTGATTACAGATTCAGTGACTGGGATCTTATAAAACTCTTCAATCTGAAAGCTTAGTGTTGGATTTAATGCCGGCGCTATGGCCTCGACGAATTTGGAGTTCATCAAGCCAATTGCATGGATATGTTGATTGTCGGCATAAAACGCAGAAGGACTTTTTGCGTCATATAACAGAGATGCGGGCAGCAACCTAAATGCAGGCTTGGATGCAGCTATATCCGACCAGGTTAGGCCTTCTCTGAAGAAGTAGCCTCTATTCTCTGTCCGGCCCCGTGTCAAGTCATCGCCGTAACCATTCCACTTTAATACATGCTCATTGTTACCGTACCACTTTCTATAATTTCCGCCCTTACTGTACGGCACCCACGACCTTATTCCTTCGGCATCTTTGTACGACGCATGCTCCCAAGAAATAGCATCTTTTTTAACTTCAAACCAATATCTAAGGAACTGATTATTATCCCCCGTTATGATTCCTTGAAAAGAGTGGCACATAGATTTTGTTTTTTTGTTTCTGTAAAAACACTGCATGATAAGTGGGCTCAGCCAGTATGCAATCGGGCTGCCTGGTATCTTCTTAAAATCGCCCTGCTTCAATTTGTCGTAATGATTCTTTCTGGTGATAATTGTTGCTCGTTTATCCTCTTCATTTCCATCAGTTAGTCGAAAAAAAGCTGGATAATAATTATCTACATGCTTCTTACTTAAAATCCAAGCGGTCGTCTGAACTACCTCCCCCGAAATTTGCCCAAACGCCCGCGCCCCAAGGTGGGCCATGGTGATAAAGGTTTTGGTATTTAATAGCCATTCGCGCAAATTTTCGTAGCTGGAAAGAAACATCCAGCTCTGCATGTTTACCTGTGCGTTATGCCCAAAAACATTGACGAGGCCGAAGGCCCGCTCCATAAAGATGGCAAACAGATCAGACTTACTGTTGGGGAACTGTTTCCCCGCAAAGGCTTTCAAATCGGAGTTCATCCCCTTACTACCCATGTACGGCGGATTAGCCACTACCGCGTCGTACCGCTGGGCCAATACCCAAGCCTGCTGCACAAAGGGAATCAGTTGCTCCGCCGCCGGCTTCTGCATGATATCGCCGTGTTTGGCCAACTGTCGCAATTGCTCCAGCAACTCGCCCAGCGGCTCGGCATTCTCGGCCGGTATTTCAATCAGCGAGCCGAAGGTCTTGGCCTGGGTAAAGTGCTCCAGGGTGGTTTTCAGCAGCTGGTAGCGGTTGTCGGCCTGCGCAGTACTGAGATCGCTCTGCTCGCTGTCGAATAGGCTCTGCGACTGGCCGTGCTGCCAGTCGCTGGTCAGGTTTAGTGCCTTCCATAGGCCAGCGAAGTCGAGGTGGCGGCTTTCCTGCAGCGACAGTACGTTGAGCTTGACCTCACGACTGAAGACGCGCCGGTCGTCCTCGCGGGCCAGCATCATCAGGGCGAATCCGGCGAGCTGGCCGGCGCGGTCGTCGATATCCAGGCCGAAGAGGTTGTTCTCGAAGATCAGCTGCGGGATATCGCGGCTGCGGTGGCCGCGCTCTTCGTAGATGGCCTTGAGCACTTTGTAGGCCTCGACCAGGATATGGCCGGAACCGCAGGCGGGGTCGAGTACCTTGATGCTGAGCGGGTCGATGCTGTCCGGGGTAATGGCGGCCAGTTGGGCCTTTACCTCGGGCGTCTGCTCGGCTGGCTCGATGTAGTACGGCATCTTGGCCTTGAGCGGCGAGTTCGGGTAGGTCTGCAGCCACTGGCGGCCCACGGAGTTCTGCACCAAATACTGGACGATCCAGTTGGGGGTGAACAGCTGGGTGGCGGCGGGGATGTCCTCGCTCTTCACCACCTTGCCGATGACCTGATCCTTCTTCTCGGAGATGTAGAACTGGTAGAGCCAGCCGATGATCTCCACGTCCTGCCAGTCCTCGTCGGGGATGGCGCTGACAAGCTCGCGGATCAGTGAGTCGGTCTTGGTGAGATTGTCCGGCAGCAGCAGCTCAGTGGCGTCGTCGACCGCCTCAAAGAGGAAGGGCATGGCCTTGTGCAGGGCATGACACTGGGCTAGCAGCAGCTCGCGGTACAGCTCTTCGTCCTTGGTGCCGTCCAGCTTTAGCTCGGCGATACGCTGCTTGTCGAGGCCTTCCAGCTCGATATCCAGGCAGTCGTCGAGAATCTGAAAACTACCCGGTTGATCCGGGTGGCTGAGCACACGGCGGCCATGTTCTAGGTAGCCCTTGAGCTCCATGTAACGGATGGCGCAGAGGCGGTTGAACCAGCTGTAGGCCGCCTGCTCCATGGCCTGGGCAAAGCCCATTTGCTCGACCTTTTTCACCAAGGCCGCGCGGGGGCGGATGATGCTGGCCGGGAAAGGCCGATTGCCGATTAGGGCCAGATCTCCTTTCTGTTCCAGCGGCTCGATGCCCATGCTGGGAATACTGGATTCGCGGATGCCAAACAGCGCTGCGCGCTTGGTCATTGCGGCAATGAAGGCGGTGCGTGCCTTGGGGGCGTAACGTTTGATGTTGTTGGTGTTCATATGGACTTTCCCTAATCTTCTTGAGCTGACATTGACGCTTTACTGCGGCCTGGAGGTGGTCTCATCTCCTACTGGTTGCGCTGGGTCAGCGAATACGAACGCGTTTGTTTTGCTTAACCGCACTTTCCAGCTCTACCTTGAGGGCGTCGATAAAGCAGTCGATATCGCTCTGGCTTTCTAGATACAAGCCGTTCCCTAGTTTGTTGAACACACTGGTCGCTGCCACCTCGAGCACCGGTTTGGGCGGTGCTACAGGTTTGGAGGTTGGCACCAAGGCAGGCGCTCGGTCTTCCTTGACGCCGTTAGCTGTGTTGGCTGCCTGTGCGGCCTTGGCCTGCTCTTCCTGAAGCTTCTGCAGGCGTTCAACCTCGGCCTGAATGGCGCGCTCCAGATCGAATACGCCGTCGTTCAGGCGCTCGTCAGCGGTCTGGGTTTGCAGCATGTAGATGTTGGCGATGCCGGTTTCGGTCTCTAGGTCCGCCTTGACCAGTTGCAAGGGACGCAGTAAGCGGTTACTCAGCTCAGCGGTTTCGATACCGCTTTTGGCAATCTCGGACTGTAATTGGGCGATTTTCTCGTCGACACGGGCCAGGGCATGTTGACGCTTTTCAGCCAAGATGGCGGCGTTAATGGTTTCTACTGTTTCAACCAGTGTGGCGACCTGGTGCAGCTGACCGTAGGGCGTGGTGTTCTGCTCAATGGCTTTCAGCTCGGCCAGCGCTTTGCGGGCTTTCTCGTCTTTATCCAGCGCTGGTTTGTTCTTGTCGAAACGACGCAAGGCCAGCTGCAGTTGCTGCCAGGTATGCAACTGGTTGGTGAAGAACTCGTGTAGATCCCGGTAGTCCTCTTCCAGATCCAGCAAGTCATCCTTGTTGTCGACCACGGCCTTGAAAAAGTCGACGCTATCAGTGTTGCTCAGCAGGCGCTGCAGGCTGAGCAAGGCCTGTTCTATGGACTCTTTGCCAGGGAAGCGCCCGGCGCTAACCGTTGCTTTGTATTTTTCCAGGTTGGTGCGCCAGCTGCCGAAGTGCACGCAGTAATACTCAAACAACTCCTTCTCGCCTGCTGGGCCAAGGGCGTTGAACAGCTCCTGGGTCAGATTACGTGCTTGCTTGAGCAGTCCTTCGTCGGTCTGGCGCTTCTTTTGCACCGAGACTTCACGGCGCTTACGGCTGTTGGTGAGGTACTCGAAGGCGTCCGGCAGCGGCATGCTGGGGCCTGCGGCGTGGAACGAAATACGGCTGGAAGCGGCCAGGCGACCGAGGACCAGCAGGATCTCTCCATCCGGCCAGCCATAGGGGCGCTTACTGAAGCGCTCGATGATGTCTGCGACCAGCAAGCGTTCGTTACCGGACGCGCGTAGCGAAATGAACTGTTCAACTTCCTTGATGGCCTGCGGATTACCTTCGTCACCGTCGAGGGTCAGGCCGAGTTGGCCGATGTCGTTGGTGTGCAGAATGGCGTGGAGTTCACGCTCGGGCTCCTGCTGTAGTACTCGCAGGTAGCCTAGTTTGGTGAAGGTGTTTTCAAGGAGGTACTGGCACGCCTCGTCGAACTTGCTGATGATATTGTTGCTGTTGAGCTTCAGGTGCTGCCCTTGCGCATAGACCTCTGCGCGCTCGGCCAGCTCTTCCAGCAGCAAGCGCAGGCGCTTTTTACGCTCTTGGTTTTCGCGACCGCGTTCGGCGAGGATCTTGCTCAGCTCAGGCTGGCTGCCGTCGTCGTTGAGGCGGATGAACTTGTTGGTCTTCAGCCAGGTGCGCAGCTCGGTGAAGAAATCCTTGCTGTCAGGTAATTTGAACAGTGCCATGCCGGCAGGGGCTTCGTTGCTTTTATTGATGCAGCCGGCTTCGCCATATAGGGCGTAGTCGAGATCCAGTGGCGAGATCACTTCGACCCGGAGGTCGTGCTCGTAACGGCCTTCCAGGCTGTGGCCGTCTAGGTAGCGACCGATGCTGTAGTCGGTCTTGTTGACACTGTAGCGGAACTTATTCTTGTCCTTGAGCAGGTCTTTGTAGATCAGGTCCGAGAGTGCCTTGTTCTCTTCTGAACCGGCGATCTCTGTGGCCTTGATCTTGCGGGTGATGTCGCGTTCCTCGTTTGTGAGGAAGACAAATTCGTCACCGTTGCGGGTGATCAGGCTTTCCTTTTCGAGGCGCTGGAGGGTTTCTTCGATGCTTCGACGTAGAGCCAGTTTGTCTTCGTCGACCTGTTCAATGGATAGGGTGACGAGGTTGTCGAGGGTGCCCTTGATCAGGTCGACATAGCGGATCATGAACAGAGTGCGCAAGATCTGTACGTCGAAGGCGTCGAGGACGCTGCTTTCGCCCGCCTGGTCGATGGTGCGCTTGACTGCTGTATCGAGGAAGCCTTCGACAGCGCGGTAGAAGCTGTACATGGGAATCAGCGCGCCGAGCGGTTTATCCGCAATAGACATGGCCGCCATCTGGAAGGCATCGAGCATGGAGCGCTCACCGTAAGCCAGATGCGCCCCGGTGGCACCGACCTTACGGATTTCTTCGAAAACCTTTTGCACCAGCTGGAAGTGGTAGGGCGCAAAGGGGTAGTTGCTGATGAAGCTTTCCGGACCATCGAAGTTCTTCAGAGTCGGGCCGGAGCGGTCGAAGGTGATCTGGTTGCGCAGGATGTCGCCTTTCTGTTCCCAGAGGGCGCGCAGCTCGGCTTCAGCTTCCGGTGTTTTGCGCAGCAGGCGCTTCTGGATGACTTCGTCAGTGTTGGAGCTGGACAGCGAAAGTCGGGTTTTGAAGCGCCCGGCAATTTTCGAGAAATCGTTGGCCTTGGAGGCGGACAGCTCACCCAGTACGGCATCCATATCGGCCTGAGAGGTGACAATGATCCAGGCTCGGCCTTTGCAGATGGTGCCGAGGTTTTCGGTGATGGTCTGCAGGGTGAGCATTAGTTTGGTGTCGCTGCCGATGAACTGGCCGACTTCGTCCACCAGGAACAACACGCGGTGTTTGGCTGGCTGGGTGTCGAGGTATTCGCGCACCCAGTTGCAGAAGTTTTCGACCGAGACGCTGAACGTTTGTTCTGAGTCTTCGAACCATTTGTGCGCGGCCTCAGCAGATAGATCGAGGGCTGCGGCTACCGCTTGCTCAATGTCATCCTGGTAGAACTGATAGCCATCACGCTCCTCGGTCCAGTCCATCCCGGTGGAATCATTAAAGGCTTGCTTGAATCGCTCATAGACGCCGCGCTGGGCCAGATGACGCTCCATGTGGGCGATGTGGGGATGGTCGCCACTGAAACCTTGATGCTCGTTGAACACCCGTAGGAAGACATTGAGGATCGGGTTGCCAGCATCGTTGGAGCTGGCTTTGCTGTCGATGTTAAACAAGATGACATCGGCACTGTTGGCAACGGCCTTGTCGATGTCGGCACGGATGGTGGCATCACGCAGTTTGCTCGCATCAAAGAAGGACACAGCCTTGCGAGCATTGCCCTGGTCGTCGCGCGCTTCGATGTTGGCCAGTAGGTATGACAAGGTCTTGAGGAAGTGCGACTTACCCGAGCCAAAGAAGCCGCTGATCCATACGCCCACGCGGTTGGCGATGGAGGGATCGTTCAAGTCAGTACCGTAGGACTCGAAGAAGCTGCGGAAGTGTTTTTCCAGCTCGTTGGTGACAACGTACTCATCCAGCTCCTGGTGCACGGTTGCGTCGTCGGACTGATCCGCCTTAACCACGCCGTTGATCGGGCGATCGAGTTCCTTGAAGAAAATATCTTTAATGCTCACGGCAATCGTCCTTATTGATCAGGGAACCAGCTTGAAGGCGCGGTAGTAGTTGTTGCTGGGAATGCGGTCGAACAAGGCGAGTGACTGCCCTGAGTAATGGCCGGGGTAAAAAAGAACCAGAGGCTTGTGGCCAAGCAGCGCGTGTAGCTTGTTGAGAAGGTTGTGGGCGCGAAGAACCGGCCAAACTGAGCCCACACCACTGATTAGCACCACGTCGTGTTGATCGGCGTCGCTGTGTTCCATTAGGAAGGGCGCGAATTTGTCCATATGCAACGGTCCGGACAGCGCCTTGAGCAACGCGAGGTCACCTTTGGTTTGCTGCATCTGAATGGCTTTTTCAGTGAAGCTGCGTTGATCCAGATATTCGCGCATAGCCTGCAGCAAATTGATATGAGCCACTTTGAGCTGGCTATGCTTCTTGGCGAGGAACCCCTGCAGAAAACTGAGGTATTCGCGCACCTGCAGCTCGTCCTCGGGGGTGTAGTCGAAGATCCAGAAACCGAGCTCATTGCCCAATCCTTGGCTCCTCAAGAACTCTTCGGTGAGGATCTTGTCTGGGATCTGGTTTAGCCGATCCTGCAGTTGCTGATTCATGCGAACACTCCTTATTCCACGCCTACTGTCCGGTGGCATTGGATACTTCCAAACAGGCTTTTATGCGATAGCGGTAGCTGTCATCCAGCAATACGCGGACCTCTGACCGAATTATCAGGTTTTGTAGTTTCATGTTGCGGGTGCTTTTCAACAGGCCGACCTCGGCCAGCATGCGATAGACAACTTGCGCCATCTTCTTACGACTGGACTCCGTCCAAGTGGTGATGGTCGAATCTCGATGGCTGCGTTCATCCAGAAACTCATTCCAGTGGTAGGGTTCGAGCACGTCGGCGCGGGTGACGAAAGCGTCCTTGAGGACGGTCTCGATGAATTCGACGAGCAGCAGGTTGCGCTCCATGGCCGAGCAGAACACCACTTGGGTAGCGAGTTCATCATCTCCATCTCGAATTGCCCGCCAGAAAGGGGCATCCAGTCGCTCCAGACGCTTGCGGATGGCTTGAGCCACACGCTTGGCCGAAGCTGGTGCGCGTTTCTGCAGTCGGTTCTGTTTCTGTATGACCTCATGCCATTGTTCAGGGCTGGCGTCCTGCAGCAGCAGGTCTGCAACGATGCGTGATTCACGCACCTGCAACGAGCCGCCGATTAAGTCAGAGTCGTAATGGAAGCTATGCATGCCTATTCCCCATCACTGCTAAAAAGGAAGGGAGTTAGCTTGGCGCGATCAGCTGGAAGCAATTGCAATGGATGCTCGCGTACTCGCTCGGCTTCTTCTGCGGTGATGGCCGCCTGATAGCGTTGAAGGGTGTAGTGGGCAAGTGCTGTGCGAACAGTCAGCTGTAGGCGTCCTTCCGGCATGCCGAAGTCGCGTTCAACTAAAGACTTTTGGGCATCACTGAGTAGCTCATTAGGGATCAGTGTCAGGTTGACTTGGTCGTGCCAGCTACTGTCTGTACTTGATAATGGGGCGTGAGCGTCGCACGATTTTGGCGTGCGACAGATACGTGAGAGCAAAAAGTCGCGGAAGGCTTGGCGCTTATGGCACCAAGCGCGAACGTGCCAGCGAAAACCGGTATAAACGAGCGTGTGAGGTGAAATCACGCGCTCATGAATTTGCGGGTTGGACATGGAGGCGTAGAGCACTTTCAGGCTGCCGGCATTGCGGCAGGCTCTGATCAACTCGCGAACCACTTCAGGGCGGGCTGCACGGTCTGGAAGTTGGACAGTAGTGACGCTGGGGTGAGCTTCCAAAACCTCAGACACGGGCTGATCAGATTGCTCGCCGATTAGTGCCATGTACTCATTAATGTGTCCAGCGCTCAGTACAGGCTGAAAACCAGCCGTCGGCACATAGCCTTTAACTGCAGGGCTGTGGATTAGCGAGCCTGGATTGAATTCGCTGTTATAGCGATTGATGTCGGAAGAAGCTTGCTGGCGGCTGATACCAAACCATGCCATCAACTGAGTGGTGATCAGGCGACCCTCCCAATAGCTGATTAGCTCTATCGCGCGTAGCCTGAGGAGGGCTTCGTGTTTGGGGAGCGGCATTGGCATTCCTGAATGTGAGATGGTCCAGATGATGCCTGATACGAGGCAGAAGTGTAAATTTATTTACTGTAAAGTTTTTTGCGTTTTGAATGATTTCGCGTGGATCGCTAATAGCGTCGGCGCCGGGTGCGTGAAAAATAACGTCGATCGATTTTTAACGATCTCAACTCGTAAGCCCTATTTCCAAGTTCACTTGGTCGGACTGCATTGTCAGTAGCTTGAGCAGAAAAAATAAAGCGCACAACACTCATGGATGCTGCTGTTGTGTGGATGCTGTTGAAGCTTGTAGTGCGAAAGACGAAGCTGCCCAGTGGGTCACTGCCGCCGATTACCACATTCAGTCCCCCCGTAGGGCTTGCAGGTATTGCCTCTGGCCAGCGAAAGGTACTCCTGAGACTGAGGAGGCACGATCATGGGCTATGGGGGGCCAATGTGTCGCGGTCTTCATCAGAATCGAACAGCAGCAGATTTTCCAGGAACAGACCGTCACCGGAAGGGAGGTCAGATCGCTCACGACTCATTCCGTCGTACCCAAGAGTCACGATTTTATTTATTGAATGATCGCGGCCAATGGCTAATTGCTCTGCACTAGAGCCTGCTGCATGCTGGCGCAGGATTTTTAGCAAGGATGTCGTCAGTGGGACGCCATGGGAAAGGTCATCGGTATGCTGAATAAAAGTGAAATGGGTTGGGTGGATTTTTCATCCGAGGACAGGGATCGGGTCAGGGATGTGATCAAGCAGCTCTCAGAACCTGGAACCCTTGATGAACTCGGAATCGGTGCCTTGCGCGATGGTTTTGCCGACCTTATGTTTCCTGGGTTTTCGACCATTCAAACCCGCGCTAAATACCTGATAACCATTCCACGGATCATTCGCGATTATCTGGCGCTCAAGCCAGCGCAACAACGCAAGCAGTCACTGCAGCAGTATCTTGAACAGCAGGAAAATCAGCTTGCCAGGGCTCTGACCCTGCAACACCAGAATGAGGGTGTGACCGGCATCATCGGCTCAACGATGAAGGAAGGCGAATCGGTTGCACGATTGCCATCGTCTGTCTATTGGGTGGCATTACGTACTTGGGGCATCATCAATACCCAGGCTTCGCTTAATCAATTCTTGAAGTCAGTCAAATCTCCCGAAAGCAGCCTGGGAAGCAGCCTGCCAGATGAGGCCGACGATGCCGATGGTGTCTCGACTGATAGCAGAGTTCACCTCGATCGATACGATCCACAATGGATTGAGGATGTTCATATCACCTTGACCGAGTCCGAGGCTGTGTTTCTCAGCGACAAACTTCAAAACGGTCCGTTCAATAGCCTGCCATCGCAGTTTGAGCTCAGTGGCCTGTTGAAAGAGGTTTTAGATGAGGATCTGGCGGGCTTCGCTCAACTTGCCGGGTGGGTAGCGGCAAAGCCCGACTTAGCTCAGCGCACCCGCGACACGGTAGAGATGGCTCATGCATTCAGTGAGCTGATCTACGGTGCCCATCTTCGCTTCAACATTCTGGTTGCTAGGAATAATCAGCGTGAGGATTTGGTCAATCAGTACGAGTCTCACTGGCTCGACTGGCGTAAGGTTCGTCAGGCTGGACCTGAACAGGTTCTGCAATGGTTGGCAGCCACCAAAATCACGCTGCAAGGCCGGGTTGGGACATTTTTAATGGAGTGGAGCGAGCATATCGCCAACAATGCATCGCTAGGTGTGCTTGATGCTCTGGTTGAAAAACAGGCTCTGGGAAACAAAAAAGAGCGATCAATTCTGAAAAAACGTTTGCCTGATAACTACCGTTGGATCGGCATGAGCCGTCTTGATTTCCGGTGGTCTCAAGTGCGCACCATCCTGGGCGATATTCAGGAAGGTTTGCCATGTTAAATCCGAGCGTCGATCGTCTTGACTATGGCGAAAAGCTGCAGGCCCCGGAAGGTTTTCAGCTGAGCTACGCGGTGGCAACCAGTTATTCACTGGAGCTCGATACCCTGCTGTGCTTACCCCTGGCACTGTCCTTGAACGGCACGCTGGAGGGCAATCCGCATGGCGGCAAGCTGGCTGCGCTTGAGGGCATCCGCCAACTTAAAGGTCGACTGAAAGTCTTTTTTCAGCAAGGCAATATCAAAGTTCCCGGTGCGTTCACCCCCCTGTTTACACTCCTCGAACCTTGTTTGGTGCCCATGGTTCCAAGCGGGTGCTTCAGCTCGTTCCACCCCAAGATATGGCTGCTGCGGTTCACCAATGACACCAGGCAGGTGCGCTACCGGCTATTGGTGCTGTCTCGCAATCTGACGTTTGACCGCAGTTGGGATCTGGCCGTCGCGCTTGAGGGAGAGGTGGCCACGGAAAACAGTCGGGAGAATGATGGTCTGTTGGAGCTTTTGCAGGAGCTCGCACCTTTCGCAAGGCATAAAGACAAAGCGTTGGATTTTGCCCCGGCTTTCACTCTATTCAAGAAAGAACTGACCCGTGTCGTTTGGCAAAAACCCAATGGTTTTCGAGAGCTAAAAACCTTGTTGGGTAAGGCACAGCAGGTTCCGCTGGACTTGGGTGGCTCCACGAACACTGTGCTGGTGATATCGCCTTTTCTGCATGCGGAGGCACTCGACATGCTCAAAGAGCGTGGCGAGCGCCATTGGCTATTCAGTCGTGCTGAAGAGTTGGAGCGACTGGGGGCTGAGAAACTGTCGGGTTGGGAGTGCTTTGCCCTTAACCAGCGGGTTGTCAATGGCGAAGATCACTTGGATAACGGTAAAACGCAAAACCTGCATGCCAAGCTGGTTTTGGTCCAGAACGGCGCTACCAGTCACTGGCACGTGGGCTCTGCCAATGCGACCAAGGCAGCGCTTGGTGGTCTCAGGCAAGCACCGCCTCGTAACACTGAGTTCATGTTACGCCTTTCAAGCTCGGGTATCGCCCAATCGGCCGAACAATTGAAATTGGAGCTGATCGGTAGCGAGGAAAATTCGACGGGAGTTTTCATTCCTCATTCGTTCCAGAATGAAGAGCAGCGAGAGCAGAACTCGGACGACGAGGGTCTGCGCAAACTTTTGCACACCTTGATTAAGGACGATTGGAGTGTCAGGGCAAAGGTTAATGCCGATTTCACCTACAGGTGTGAAGTCCACTGTTCAGCGCCGCTCCTTGCAAGCTCCGAATCGGTCCAGGTGCGGTTTCTGGACGTGCCTGGCTACCAGGACCTGAAGGCGACGTTGGTGTGGGATCGACTCAGCCTCTTGCAGGTCAGTGCATTTCTGGTCGTGAAAGTGCGGGTTGGCGACAAGGTTATCGAGCGGGTAATCAAAGCCTCACTCATTATTGACGGTGGCGACGGTCGAGAGCAGAAAATTGTCAGCGATTTGATCGACAGTCCGCACAAGCTGTTGGCGTACATACGAATGGTGTTGCAGCCTGATCATGAAAAAACTGAATGGTTCGCCCGCGACCCTGGCGCTTCAGCACTAGATGGCTCTGACGAATTGTTGAGCCATCTGATGGGTGGGCCCATATACGAGTCGCTACTGCTGTGTGCAGCCCGGCAGCCCGAAAAGCTGCAGCGAATAGAGGCGGTACTCAGTCATCTGCGATCTGTGGAAGGTCGTATACCCGATGACTTCAACCGGTTATGGGACAACTACAAAGCATTTCTAGGGACGGAAAAAGCGTGAATACAAGCATAACGACGCATGAGCGCGCATGCCTGGAGTTAAGGTCCACGCTCAATGGGCTCAAGGATTTCCAGCAGGCTACGGTGCAACGGATAACTTCTTTATTCAATGACCCCAGCCATAGTCACCGGATTTTAGTGGCCGATGAGGTGGGACTGGGTAAAACTATCGTTGCCAAGGGCGTCATCGCATCTTTGTTACTGGATTGGCATGAGCCCCGGCCGTTTCGCGTCACGTACATCTGTTCCAACCTAGCGTTGGCGACTGAAAACCGCTCAAAACTTGCGGTTTTCAAAGACCCGAGCATGGCGAAACTGGTGCGCGAGCCCTCTTTCTCGAGGCTGGCAGAAGTTGCGTTGCTTCCTCAACCGGATCTTGGTGACGGAGCCTTGCTGGAAGTTTGTACGCTCACGCCCAGTACTTCTTTTTCGATGACTTACGGCGCGGGGAACAAGCGCGAACGGTTGGTGATTTTTGCGGCTCTCCTTCAACATGAAGATATCGTCCCACTGCAGGGCAAATTATCTGATCTGTTTCGCGATAGGGTGCAGGACGTAGAGGGTTGGGAGTACGGGCTTCAAGAAGTTCAAGTCCGCGGACTTAATACAAAGATCGTCGAGGACTTTCATCACAAGCTGACGGAAGTTGCTCCGGGTGAGGCCCGGTCAAACATGGAGGTACTGACGAAGGTCGCCCAGACTGGCGTTAATCGAGACAGCCCCGAAGAACACAGCCTGTTGCGTCGTCTACGCGTACTTTTTGCCGGATCTTGCGCGGCACACCTGCAGGCGGACTTGTTCATCCTCGACGAGTTTCAGCGGTTTGAAAGTTTGCTCGACCAGTCTGAGGGCAACGAGCACTCGATGATTGCCCAGCAGGTGTTCCGCAAGAACCGCCGCAGCAAGATCATCTTACTCTCGGCGACACCGTTCAAGGCACTAAGCACCATCCCCGATGACGAAAACGACGACGGACACCTTGCCAAGCTGGAGCAAATACTGAGTTTTCTGAACCTGACCCCGCTTACGGCCTATGAGCCTGTGCGCAAAATGCTCAAGTCGGAATTGCAGCGCCTGCGTCAAGCCGGCGTGAAGGTTGATGATCTGGATGAGCGCCCTCGCCAGCAGGTTGAAAGCCTGCTGCGCCCGCTTATTGTCCGTACCGAACGAAGCCAGATAGCCGTGGACGTAAATCGCCTGATCGATGCGCCTCCTTTCGACTGCAGCGCTGAAGTGCGTACTGAGGACATCAAGGCCTATATAGAGCTGGATCGACTGGGGAGATTGCTTGAGAAGGACCGTAACCTGAGTTTCTCCCGGCAGATGATGGATTTCTACAAGTCAGCCGCATGGCCGCTGTCGTTTAGCACAGGCTACAAACTGCAAGATGTATTGCAGAGCAAGTTCGAGAGTGATCCCGAAGTGCGCAAGTGGGTAAAGCGCAGTCAGAGCCTTTGGCTGCCTCGGGATCAGGTCAACGACTATAAATTGAATGTCGCACGGGATGCTCCAAATCCTAGGGTGCGGTCGTTGACTACTCATTTGTTTGGTGACGGTAAGAAAAGTGGGCCGGAAATGCTGCTGTGGGTTCCGCCCAGCATGCCCCACTATCCGCTGGCAGGTGTCTTTATCGGCCACGAAACATTCAGCAAGACGCTGTTATTTTCTGCCTGGGCCATGGTCCCGCGGATGCTCAGTGGTTTGTTGAGTTATGAGTCCGAGAGGCGGGTGTTAGGTCGACGCCAGCCTGAGGCTGATTATTTTCCGCGCAAGACAAGGAGTAAGGCGCGAGATGACTCCGCCAGCCATCATGATCTGAATCGTCTGATCCGGCTGGACGCTGGCGATCTTGCGTACTGGTCGCTGGTTTATCCGAGCAAAGTGTTGATCGATGTTCCTCTGAAGCGAAATGAAGCATCGCTCAAAGATTTGCTTGCCGAGAGAATCAAACACTTTGCCGGACTGCTCAAACCGCTGGCGGCGGGGCATAGCGGAAGTCGCAATCAGAATCACTGGTATGTGCTGGGGCCAATGTTGCTCGACCGCATGCACAACGACAATTGGTATGAGGACTGGATCGCGAGTATCAGCAACGGATCTGATTTTCACGAAAACACTCTAGGGCGAGTGGACGATATCTCTCAGCGGCTGGACAGCGTTAAAGAGCTCGGTGAAATGCCTGCCGATTTGCCAGAGTATCTCGCCTGGTTGTCTGTTGGTTCACCTGCTATATGTGCTTATCGCGCACTGTCTCTGACCTATAGCGAAGATGATCCAACGGTGAATTCCGGGCATGCCAGCTCCATCGCTTTGGCGTTCGTCAGCTTGTTCAATGGGGTCAGCGGTAGCGCCGTCATCAAGCGCATCAGCAAACGACAGCATTGGCGAGGCATTGTCAAATACTGCGCTGAAGGGGGGCTGCAAGCGATGCTGGAGGAGTATTTCTACATGCTCTCCTCATCGAACGGTGTCGATGACGCGGTGAAAGCCATCGATAATTCGCTGCGCACCAAGCCGTCCAGCGTGAAAGTCTGGAAAGCCGGTCCGATCGATGACAGCACTCACTTGCGTTGTCACTACGCAGTGCAGCTCGGTACGCAGAAGGCCAGTGATGAAGCAGGTCAGGAACGGGTCGTCAGTATCCGTGAGAGCTTCAACTCGCCGTTTCGTCCGTTTGTTCTCGCCTCGACGTCGATTGGTCAAGAAGGACTGGATTTCCATTGGTATTGTAGTGATGTCGTGCATTGGAACCTGCCAAGCAATCCCATCGACCTGGAACAGCGTGAAGGACGAGTGAATCGCTACCAGTCATTGGTCGTGAGACGGCGGGTGGTCCAGGCGCTTTCCAAAGAGACCGACTCGTCCCAGCGGTGGGCAGCACTCTTTGAGACCGCTGCAAAAATGCCCTGGAAAACCGACCTCGTACCTTACTGGCACTATCCCGAGGGCGATGCTCAGATTCGTCGTCTGGTTCCAGTCATGGCGATGAGTCAGGAGCAACAACGCTATCCGCAGATGCTGAAAATCTTATCCCTGTATCGCCTGGCATTCGGCCAACCTGGCCAGAGTGAGCTGCTTGAGCATCTCAAGAGCCTCAACCTGTGCACCGGCGACCTGGAGAAGCTGAAGCGGCGGCTCATGATTCAGCTGGCCCCTATTCTTTATCAAGATGAAAGTCAGGACGTCCCGGCATAACATCTGGCGGGCTTGTGCTGGCCTTCATTTGATCACGACCGACAGTGGCCTACCGTCAACAAAACGCACACAACAATGGATCTCCGCTCGCCGTATGCTGCTTTTTCCCCTGTCGACGCGAGGAACCTGCTGCAAAACTTGACCTGTATATCCGCCCAATATTCCCCGGTAGTGTTTAACGACATATCGTCTGCGTGTACGGAATTTTGGCCCCGACCGCTGAAGCCTGAATCAAGGAGGATTTGATGTTTTCTATGTCATGTAGATCATCGCCAGGCGGGCGAAAGGGGGGGAGTTCAGTCATCATGCCGTTCAGCGCTGTACCCAGCGGAGAATTCGTGCGCAGCAGGTTGAGTGGTTGCGCAATTTTCGCGTGCGAATCTGGAAGAACGGCGCCGAGGTTTATCTGTTTGATCATGATGCGTTCGATGGCCTTCTGCAAAGCGTGTGCAGCCAGGACCGGCAGTTGGCCGAAAAATCCCGCAACAGCTATGCGGTGGTGAGTGCCGTTCGTGTCATTACGGTCGGGCATCGCAACACCTCTTTTTTTGTTCAATAAACCGGTCTGCGCTCAGCAGCGGCGTTTGGACAGGTACTGATTTTGATGGCGTTCAGGGCGAATCTGGCGCTTGTGCGCTAACAGCTTTTCGATGCTGGCACCCAGGTGTTGGCGACAGTCTATGAATGTGGGAGTGGTGTTATGCAGGACGCAGATGAGTTGAAGCCTGGCTTCATGATTATCCACAGCAACCGTCTCGATGATTTGCGAGCCTTGGCTGTGAATTGGATGCAGCGTTATCCGCTGGCACCACTGGAAAACGAAGTGGTGCTGGTCCATAGCAATGGTATTTCGCAGTGGCTCAAGCTGGCCCTGGCCGATGACCCTCAAGCAGGCGGTTGCGGCATTGCAGCTGCGCTGGACGTGCAGTTGCCGGCACGTTTTCTGTGGCAAGCCTATCGATCAGTGTTGGGTAAGGACTCAACACCTGAAACCTCGCCACTGGACAAGACTCCCCTGAGCTGGCGGCTGATGCGCTTGCTGCCGCAGCTGATGAGCAAGCCTAATTTCCAGAGCCTGCAGCGGTTTCTGGAGCAGGACGACGATCTTCGCAAGCGTCATCAGTTAGCCGAGCGTCTGGCCGATTTGTTCGATCAGTACCAGGTGTACCGTGCGGACTGGCTGGAAGACTGGGCTGAAGTCCGCGACCAGCTCAAGCAGATCAATGGCATGCCTAACCCGCTGGATGCCGATAATCTTTGGCAGGCCGACCTGTGGCGCGAGCTGTTGCTGGATGTCGGCGAAGGCGCGCTTGAGCGCAGCCGAGCAGGTGTCCATAAGCGCTTTGTTGCCCGCTTGCAATCGGTGGAACAGGCTCCGCAAGGTCTACCTCGGCGCATTGTGGTGTTTGGTATTTCGTCGATGCCGGCTCAGGTGCTCGAAGCCTTAGCGATGCTTTCGCGGTTCAGTCAGGTGCTGCTCTGCGTACATAACCCCTGTCGTCATCACTGGATCGATATCGTGGCCGACAAGGACCTGCTGCTTCACAGCTATAAACGTCAACAACATAAGGCTGCCAGCCCGACGCTGGCAGATCCGCTGCATCAAAACGGTCAACCACTGCTGGCCGCCTGGGGAAAACAGGGTCGCGACTATATCAATCTGCTTGACAGCTACGACGACCCCTCCAGCTACCGGCATCTGTTTGTGAACGTGAATGGCGGGCGAATCGACCTGTTCAGTGAAGATGAGGCCCCGACGCTACTATCGCAGTTGCAGGACGACATTCTGGAACTGCGGCCACTGACTGAAACTCGCGAACACTGGGCGCCGGTACTGTCGGAAAAAGATCGCTCAGTGCGTTTCCATGTGGCGCACAGCCCCCAGCGAGAAGTGGAAATCCTCCATGACCAGCTGCTGGCCCGTTTCAGTGCAGACCCACGGCTCAGCCCGCGTGACGTGATTGTCATGGTCCCGGACATCAACGCGTATGCGCCGCACATCGAGGCAGTCTTCGGGCAAGTGCCTTACCACGACCCGCGTTACATCCCGTTTACTCTCGCCGACCAAGGGCAGCGTGGTCGCGAGCCGCTGTTAATCGCGCTGGAGCACTTGCTCAAGCTGCCGCAGAGCCGTTTTGCGGTCAGCGATATTCTTGACCTGCTTGATGTGCCCGCGCTTCGTGCCCGCTTTGGCGTCACCGAGGCCGATCTGCCTACGCTGCATCGCTGGATTGAAGGGTCCGGTATTCGCTGGGGACTCGATGGAGCGCAGCGTGAAAGCCTGGACATGCCAGCCGGGCTTGAACAAAACACCTGGCGCTTCGGCTTGCGCCGCATGCTGCTGGGATATGCCGCGGGCAAAGGCCCGGCGCTGGACGGCATCGAGCCTTACGACGAAGTCTCCGGCCTCGAAGCCGCGCTGGCAGGCCCGTTGCTGACCCTGCTCGATCACATGGAAATCGCCCGTCTGGACTTGCAGCAACCCACAGTGCCGAAGGTTTGGGTTGAGCGTTTACAGTCGCTGCTCAAGGTGTTTTTCCGGCCCGTTGGCGAGGCCGATGAATTGCTCGTCAACCAACTGCTGAAGATTCTCGATGACTGGCTGAAAACCTGCAACGAGGCTGAGTTTGATGAGGCGGTGCCGCTGAGCGTTGTCCACGAAACCTGGCTTGGCGGCATGGATCAGGGCGGCCTGTCCCAACGCTTCCTGGCGGGCGCGGTGAATTTTTGTACCTTGATGCCGATGCGTGCGATCCCCTTCAAGGTGGTGTGCTTGCTTGGCATGAATGATGGCGACTACCCTCGCCAGCAGTCCCACGTCGACTTCGACCTGATGCGTCATGACTACCGTCCCGGTGACCGTTCCCGCCGAGAGGATGACCGCTACCTGCTGCTTGAGGCGCTACTGTCGGCCAGGGATCAGCTGTATGTCAGTTGGGTGGGGCGCAATATCCGCGACAACAGTGAGCGGGTGCCATCGGTTTTGATCGGGCAACTGCGCGATCACCTGTCGACCGGTTGGCGACTGAGCGGTAGCGAGGAGAATCCGAAGGCGCTGATTGACGCTCTGACCCTGGAACACCCGCTGCAGCCCTTTAGCCCTTCGTACTTTGCGAATCTGTCGGGGCCGGACGGTCTGTTCACCTATTCCCATGAGTGGCGCAACGTTCATACGGTTGCCGAGGCAGTGCTGGCGCCGATCGAGCTGACACCGCTCCAGCAAGACACGCCTTTGAACCTGCGCCAACTGACGGGTTTTCTGCGCGATCCGGTGGCTGCGTTCTTTCAACAGCGCCTCAAGGTACATTTCGACAGTGATGAAATGGTCAGCCGCGATGAGGAGCCTTTTGAGCTGGACGCGCTGGAGAATTGGCAGCATCAGGAAACCTTGAGCCAATCACTCAAACGCTGGGTCGAGGAGTCCTATCAGCCTGAGCATATGGACGCCCAGCTGGAACAGCATGTGCAGCGTTTGCAACGGGAGGGCAAATTGCCCTTGGCGGCATTCGGCTCACTGAGTGCGGCCAAGCTTGCTGGACCGCTTCCTGATCTGATGGCGCGTTACCACGCGGCCATTCAGGAATGGAGCGAGGTAGAGCCAGGCCAGATCGAGCTCAGGTGCGAGCCGACGGATTCGACGCCAGGCTTCGTCGACTGGCTGGGCGGGCTGCGCCGTAACGCCGGGAAGGACTTGGCCTACGTGCAACTGGTGAGCAACAAACTGCTCACCGACGACGGTTTTCGTTGGCATAACCTAGTTCGTCTCTGGGTACGGCACCTTGCTTTGCAGCTGGGTACCGAGCCGTGCACGACGATTTTGGTTTGTCTCAACGGCAATGTGCTGTTCCCTCCATTGAGCAAGGCTACTGCGCAAGACCATCTGCAGCACTTGTTGCAATACTGGGTCGAGGGCATGTGCGAACCGCTGCCGGTTGGCTGCAAGACTGCTTTCGCCTGGTTGTCGGGCAGTGGGGGCGCGGCTCTGGACCAGGCCAGGGAAACATTCGAGGGCGGCTATATGGTGACCGGGGAGGTCGCCAGTTCGGCCGCCTTGCGCCGCGCTTATCCCGACTTCGATGCATTGTCTGGTGATGGACGATTTACGTTGTTGGCCGAACACCTGTATGGCCCTTTGTTTAACCATCTTTCATCTGCTGGCGCAGGGAGCGACCTATGAATCCCGTGAATCTGGAGTCTCTGAATTTTCCGTTACACGGCAGCCGTCTGATCGAGGCTAGCGCCGGGACCGGCAAGACATTCACTATTGCGTTGCTGTATGTGCGACTGGTGCTTGGGCACGGCGGCGCGAATGCATTCAAAGAGCCGCTCAATCCGCCGCAGATTCTGGTCGTGACTTTTACCGACGCCGCCACTCAGGAATTGCGCGATCGTATCCGCCTGCGTTTGAGTGAAGCCGCGCAGTGTTTCGCCGAGCCCCTCGGTAGTCACGATTCGTTATTGGAGCAACTACGCGCTGATTATCCGGCTGAGCAGTGGCCCGATTGCGCCCGTCGCCTGCAACTGGCCGGCGAGTGGATGGATGAGGCGGCGGTCTCGACCATCCATGGCTGGTGTTATCGGATGTTGCGTGAGCATGCCTTCGACAGCGGCAGCCTGTTCACCCAGACGCTGGAAACCGATCAGAGCGAATTGCTGGCCGAGGTGGTGAGGGATTACTGGCGGCGGCATTTTTATGGGCTATCGCTGGATCAGGCTGAGGTGATCGCCGACTATTTCAGCGGGCCTCAAGAGTTGGGTCAGCTGCTCTCGTCCTTGCTGGCGCGGCGCACTGCGAGCTTCATGCATGGCGGCGCAGTATTGCCTACCCCCGGAACCCTGGCGGCCTTGCTCAAGGCGCCTGCTGACTGGAAGGTCAGCCTCTCTGCATTGGAGCAACTCGCACGAACGGCATGGCGCGATGACCGGCAGCAGATTGAACAATTGCTGCACGGCATGCGCAGCAAGCTGCATGGCAATACCTATCGGGGCGTCAAGGATGATCAGGTATTTGCCGGGTGGCTTGAGGCCTTGGCGAACTGGAGCCAGGGCCAGACCGCACCTGGCAATCTGAGCAAGTTTGGTCAGGAGCGTTTCAAACTCACCGGTGGCGCACAGGCCCCATCGCATCCAGCGTTCGCAGCCATCGACGCCTTGGCGGACCATCAAGCAAGCAAGCAGGACATTCGGGCCCAGTTACTACTTCATGCGCTGGCTGAAATCAGCGAGCGTTTCGATACCGAAAAACTGCGCCGCGCCGAAATCGGCTTCGATGATCTGCTCAATCGGCTCGATGCGGCGCTGCAGGGGCAGTCGGGTGAGCGACTGGCAAAAACTGTTCGTGAGCAGTATCCGGTTGCCTTGATCGATGAGTTTCAAGACACCGACCCTGTGCAGTACCGAATTTTCGAAAGCATCTACCGTATCGCCGACAATTCACCGGACAGCGGGCTGTTCATGATCGGTGACCCGAAGCAGGCGATCTACGCCTTCCGTGGCGCGGACATCTACACTTACTTGAGCGCCCGTGAAGCCACCAGTGGACGACATTACACCCTGGGTAAAAACTTCCGCTCCACCGAGGCCATGGTGACGGCCGCCAACCGCTGTTTCGAGTTTGCCGAAGGACATCCGCGAGCGGCCTTTCGGTTTGCCCGGGAAGGCTTTGCCAACCCAGTGCCGTTTTCCGCCGTGCTTGCCAAGGGGCGCGAGGCGCGTCTGGAAATAGGCGGTGAGGCCGCTGCCGCGATGACGTTGTGGAGCCTACCCGGCACTGACGGCATGATCAGCACCGGGGCGTACCGGCGAGGCATGGCAGAAGCAGCGGCTTCGGCTATTCAATCCTGGTTGGTGCCGGATGGTGCCCAGCAAGCAGGTCTGCGTCAGCCCAATGGCAGCTTCGTTGCCCTGAGACCGGCCGACATCGCGATTCTGGTGCGCAATCGAACCGAAGCCGAGGCCATCCGCAAGTCGCTGTCCCAGCGCAAACTGGCCAGCGTATATCTGTCTGATCGCGACTCGGTGTTTGACAGTCCAGAAGCCCAGGACCTGCTTTATCTGCTGCGTGCCTGCGCTGAGCCTTCAGTGGATCGGCTGCTCAGGGCGGCGCTGGCGACGCACAGCATTGGCTTAAGCTGGCTGACGCTGGAGCAGCTCAACCATGACGAACTTTACTGGGAGCAACAGGTTTTACGCTTCCGGGATTATCGTCATCTCTGGCAGCAGCAAGGTGTGCTGCCGATGCTGCGCAAACTGATGGCAGACTTTCAGATACCCGCGCGTTTGTTGCTGCAGACCGACGGCGAACGCAGCCTGACCAACTTGCTGCATCTGGCCGAATGGCTGCAGCGTAGCGCCACTGAGCTGGACGGCGAAAATGCATTGATTCGTCACTTGGCCGAGCAGCTGCAAGCTGCCAGTGAAGAAGAAATACTGCGTCTGGAAAGCGATGCCGATCTGATTAAAGTCATCACCGTCCACAAATCCAAGGGGCTGGAGTATCCACTGGTTCTGCTGCCATTCATTTGCAACGCGACTGAACTCAATGGTCGTAGCAAGTCGCCGCCGATGTTCCATGGCGACGATGACGGCGAGTTGTGCATCGAATTGGGCAAGTCCGAGGCAGCCAGGGTGGCGTATGAAAAAGCCAACGACGAGCGTCTGGGCGAGGAAATGCGTCTGCTCTATGTGGCATTGACCCGTGCCCGTTACGCCACCTGGCTGGGTATCGCAGCAGTGGGTCGCTCCAATGGCAAGGCGACCGATCTGGATAAAGGCGGCCTGGGTTATCTGCTGGCTGGCGGTGACAAGATTGTTGCAGGGCAACTTGAATCGCTTTTGTCCGACCTGCGCGGGGACTGCGAACACATCGTCTGTGAACCAGCACCCGAGGCCACGGATGATTGTTATACACCACCACTAAAAGCCGAGCTCAGCCAGGCATTGATCCCACTGCATAAGCCCGCCTCAAACTGGTGGATCGCCAGCTACTCGGCACTGTCCATCGCCGACGGCAACCAATTGATGGGCGCCGAAGCTGGTCAGCGGCTTGAGCCTGCCACGGCCCTGGAGGCGAACCTCACCGAGGAAGGCCTTGCTGTGGATGAAATAGTCGCGACGCTTCCTGCGGGTCCGGGCATTCACGGTTTTCCCCGTGGCGCAGGCCCCGGTACTTTCCTGCATGGGTTGTTCGAGTGGGCGGGTAACGAAGGCTTCGCGAAAGCTCAGGCCATGCCCGAGTCGATCGACAGCACAGTTGGCCGCCGTTGCAACCTGCGAAGCTGGGAAACCTGGATCGAACCACTGGCGGCTTGGCTCAAATCCTATCTGAGTACACCGCTGCGTTTTGACGGCAGCTCGGTCAGCCTGAGTGGCTTGAGCACCTATCAGGTGGAGATGGAGTTCTGGTTTTCCAGTCAGTCGGTAAATGTCCAGCAGCTCGACAAATTGGTGCGCCAATATACCTTGAATGGCGAACCGCGACCGGTACTCAATCCCGGCCAGCTGAACGGTATGTTCAAAGGCTTTATCGACCTGACGTTCGAACATCAGGGGCGCTACTACGTGGCCGACTACAAGTCCAACTGGCTGGGCCGCAATGACGACAGTTATGACGCTGCATCGATGGCCGAAACCATGCTCAGCAAGCGCTACGACCTGCAGTTCTGCCTCTATCTGCTGGCCCTGCATCGGCAATTGAAGTTGCGCCTACGTGACTATGACTACGACCGGCACATGGGCGGTGCTGTGTATCTATTCGTGCGCGGGCACCATTCCGCCAGCCAGGGTGTGCATTTCGAAAGACCGCCTCGCCAACTCATCGAACAAATGGACAGACTTTTCATGGGCCAGCACACGGAGGTGGCAGTATGATCCTGACACTCAAACAACTCAGTGACAGCCAGCGCAGCAGCGACGCACCTGCGATTGCCCTGTCTCAGGCTTCTAGCCAGGATTTGCTGCAGCAGTTGGAGCTTTGGGTGACCCGCGGTTGGCTGCGCGCCCTGGATCGTTCAATGGCCGCGTTCGTCCTGGAGCAGGACCCCCAAGCGCCGCCAAGTGTCCTGTTGGCGATTGCGATGACCAGCCATCAATTGGGCCGAGGGCATTCCTGTCTCGATCTGACGGCAACCCTCAGCGCGCCGGACTTCGTCCTTTCGCTGCCGCCTGAAGGCGATGAAGGTGGACAGCTACCATCGCAGTGGTTGCACGGTTTGGATGCGGTCACCTGGCGCCAAGCGCTGGCTGCCAGTGATCTGGTCGAAGACCGCGACACCCCAATACGTTACTCGGAGCGCCCCTTGGTGCTCGCCGGGCAACGCTTGTACCTGCGACGCTTTTGGAACTACGAGCAGAAAATTGCCAAAGCGCTCAGCGCTCGACTGACTCAGCCGCCGATCACCCCCGATCATTTGTCCAAACGGCTCGATGAATTGTTTCCAGAATCGGCCAAGGACGGTGGTCAGCGGATCACCGACTGGCAAAAGCTGGCCTGTGCGTTGGCTGCTCGTGGGCATTTCAGCGTGATCACCGGCGGGCCTGGCACCGGCAAGACCACGTCGGTGGTGCGCCTGCTGGGGCTGCTGCAGACCCCGGCCGTCGAGGCTGGCAAACCCTTGCGCATTCGCTTGGCCGCGCCGACTGGCAAAGCGGCTGCACGCTTGTCGGAGTCCATCGGCAAGGCGGTCAGCGAACTGCAAGTGACGGACGACGTTCGCCAGGCCATCCCCACCGATGTTTCGACGCTGCATCGCTTGCTGGGCAGTCGTCCCGACTCGCGCAACTTTATCCACCATCAGGACAATTTTCTCGCGCTGGATGTGTTGGTGGTCGATGAAGCATCGATGATCGATCTGGAAATGATGGCCTGCCTGCTCGATGCCTTGCCGCTGCAGGCACGCTTGATCATGCTCGGCGACAAGGACCAGTTGGCCTCTGTCGATGCTGGCGCCGTGCTGGGTGACCTGTGTCGCGACGCCGAGGCAGGGCGTTACTCTGCGGCGACCAGCGCCTGGCTCACTGAACACACCCACGAAGCAGTTGAAGCGGCGGGCCTGCAACTTGGCGAGGGCCTGGGCGACCCGTTGGCGCAGCAGACAGTGATGCTGCGTTACTCGCGACGTTTCGATGCCAACAGAGGCATCGGACGCCTGGCAAAGCTGGTCAACGAAAAGAATGCTGGCGAGGCTCGACAACTGCTCGAACATCCGCCGGAACAACTGTTCAGCTTGAAACTGCGAGGCGAACAAGACAGCAAACTTACCCGTCTGATTATCGATGGTCATCCCGAGGCTGACGGCAAGCCCTCGGGCTATCGCTATTACCTGGAGCAATTGCAACAGCTGCGGCCGGCAACTGGCACTGTCTGGAACAGCGATGGCTGGGTGCAATGGGCGAGCAATGTTCTCAAAGCCTTCGATGAGTTCCGGCTGCTTTGCGCCTTGCGCCGTGGCCCTTGGGGCGTAGAAGGATTGAATCTGCGCGTGGCCGGCGAGCTGAAACATCGCAAACTGATCGACACCGACCATGGCTGGTACGAAGGCCGACCAGTGCTGGTCACCCGCAATGACTACAGCCTGGGATTGATGAATGGCGACATCGGCATAGCGCTCTACCTTCCAGTGCCCGATGACAGTCAACCCGGACGCATGAGCCTGCGGGTGGCGTTCCCCCGCAATGACGGCACTGGCGATGTACGCTTTGTCTTGCCCAGCCGGCTGGTTGAAGTCGAAACGGTCTACGCCATGACCGTGCATAAATCCCAGGGCTCGGAATTCAACCACACCGCGTTGCTGCTCCCGGATGCGCTAAACCCGGTGCTGACCAAGGAGCTGCTCTACACCGGCATTACCCGCGCGAAAAACTGGTTCAGCCTGATTGAGACCGGCCCTGGGGTGTTTGAGGGCGCGGTGAGCCGCAATGTACAGCGTTTGAGTGGGTTGGCATTGCAGTTAAAGGCTGAGTTGTCCAAAGAGGCTCAACGATGATCGGTATCAAGGGATTACCCCGCAACCTTGCACAGGTGCGGGCCCTGTTGCACGCGCATCTCGAAGAACATCGACACCTGCCGGAAAGTACTCGGCTGCGGGACCTGGGCTCGGAAAAAGCGGTGGTGCAGGATTATTCGGGACGGGTTGTCTTCGAGCTGCTGCAAAACGCCCTTGATCGCGCTACTGGCCATATTTTGCTTCGCTGGGATCGACAACGACAGATTCTCGAAGTCGCCAACGATGGACGCGCGATCACGACCCAGAGCGTGGACGGACGTCGCTCCGATATTCAGGCGTTGCTGAGTATGCATTCGAGCAGCAAATCAGCTGGCGAAAGCATTGGCAATAAAGGTGTCGGCTTTCGTTCGGTATTTGGTGCTGGCAGTCAGGTCGAGGTCTGGAGTCGTGCTGAAGATGGCCATTGGTGGGGCATGCATCTGCAACATCCGGCGCGCTTTGCGGTGGCCGTTGACGGTTGGATCAGCCAGGACGCGGCCAGCTTTTACGTGCCGCTGATGCTCTCGGCCCAGCCAGAACTCGATTCAGAGCATGTCACACTGATTCGCTTGCAGGACATCAAAAAACCTGAGGTCGTTGCCAGTATTGAGGCATCCATGGCGGAGTTGAGCCGTGGACCGCTGGCCTTCCTGCAGGAGCGCTCCGCACTTGGCTTGCGCATTACCTTGAGTGTCGCAGGGGAGCAGGACGTCACCCATGTTATCGACGCCAAGAATTACCTGGCGATGGCGCAGCGGCACATGGCATTCCCGGTCGAAGTGCGTGCCAGTACCGGGTTGGATCTGGACGTCGCAGATGTGCGGGTGATTGCGTCCAATGACCCGAGCAACTCGCGCTACTGGTCCTATTTACCCACCGAACAGCCTGCCGGGTTTGGCGTTCAGATTCACGGCGACTTCTACTTGAGCAATTCGCGCCGTCACCTGACGCTGCGAAAACTGGAAGGCACCGGGCAAGCGACTGACCCGGCGGGGTGGAATGCGACTTTGGTGCGTCTGGCCGCTGAGTGCATCGTTGAGCTCTGGCAAACGCCGGAAGTTTGCCTGGCTGAAACATTCTGGGAATACGCCACGCCGCGTGCCTGTACTTGCCCGCACCTGAAACGCGAAGTCGCCACGCTGTTCTGGCAGACGCGCGGAGCGGTATTTGAAAGCATGGTGAAGAAGAGTTTTTCGACTGGCCGGACATGGCCTCTGGTGCGCTACCGACAGTTGTTCGAGGCGCTTGAAGCCTGGGCGGATTACGCTTATCGCAACCTGAAGCTCGGTTATCTTTCATCGCACCGTGAATATCTGCTAGCGCGGATTCAGGCCAGTGGCGCCAAGGTCCTGCCGATTGTCAGCGAGGGGTTGGAGGAGAATGCGCCTGTCCTGCGCGCGCAGCCGCTGGTTCAAATTGCCAGGGGGCAGCATCGTGGTGCCGAAGTCGACCGCATCTACTACCGCCGCTCAGGGCTTGAAAATCAAACCGAGCTGGCTCAAGTGATCATGCGTCAGAAGTCCTTTATCACGACCTTCACGCCTGCCTTGGATATGTCACTCGCGCAACAAGGACTGATCAACTTTGATCGACCAGAAATACTCGCGCAACTGCGTCCTGGGGACAACGAAGACGATCATGTCGAGCTGGTCTGCGCCGCGCTGGCCTTGGCCGGTCATGAGGGCACTGGAGGCGTTGGCTCGTTTTTGCGTCGGGCGAAGGAGCGTGGTGTCGGCGCGGCCTGGCGTTTTGTTAGCAAGGAAACTGCCGCCAGTGCTGGTGCAAGCCTGGCCAGCCTGATGGTGAAAGGGATGGATGGCCATTGGCATGCCGCACAGGCGTGTGCACGAGTCAAAGGACCGTGGCCACAACTGGATGAGCTCTGGCTGGCTGAAGTTGTGGACGGTATTGTGCCGTCGTCCACCATCGATGATCTGTGTCTGCTATTGGGGATTGGCCCTATTCCATTGTCCGACCTTGAAACGATCGCATTGCCCGATGAGTTGCCGGTCGAAACGATGACCGAGCTTGTTGCGCGCTGGCCATTGCTTTCCGGCTTTCTCGCCCGAGAGGAAGGCCGGCATCTGTTGGCTGCCCTGGAGCGGTGCCGCTGGCTGCACAGCGGCGGCGCGGTGATTATCCGTGACGGGCTGCAGGGCCAGGGTCCCTATGCGCCATTGGACATCTGGCGCCAGCGGAGCAGTGGGGGGTTCAGAACCTTGTTGTTGCCGCGTTTGGAAGTAGAACGAGGCAATGACGCGACCTGGTACGCCCAGCTTGGGATTGCCAATGCACTGGAGACCAATGGCGCCGAGCGGGTGCGCCGCGCTTTTGAGCGCCTGCGGCACATTGATCCGCGCACATTGGACTCGGCGGCGCTGCGTGATTTGCGCGAGCTGTATCGCAGTCTGATGGATTTGACCCTCAAGCACGAAAGCCTGACACCGCCCTTGCTCTATCGAGTCGTCGGCGAAGCGGGGCGCCAACAAGGACTGGCGTGGGGCAGCGCAGGGGACCGCATCTGGCACGATAGCGGGGAAAATCCCACCGCATTGCTCTCGTTCAACGACATCAAATTGTGGGTGGTCAGAAAACTGAGCAAAGAGAACGCCTGCCGCTACGGTCTGGAGCATTTCGAACCGAAAACCGCAAAAATCAGCTGCCACGGTGACAGTAATGATCCGCTGGCGGTGAAGCTGCGTAGCCAGTTGCATTTGGCTATGCCGGATCTGATGGCCGCTGCCAGCGCGGCGCACAACGATTTCAATGCCAGCAAGGCGTTGGAGGTTTTCGCCAGATTGATCATCCGCCACTATGACGATGTCTGGATCGAATGGTCGTTTGACGGCAAGCTCGGCTGCCTGGGCAAAGACTCGGTAGGTGATGTCTTTGAACACGTCACGCAACAGGGGGCGCATGAGCTCTGGTTCGATGGGCCGGATGTGCCCTTGGTCGAATGCGCGCATCCCTTGAGCCAACTGCTGACAGAAAAGCGGGCATTCGGTGCGTTGTTCAAGGATGGGCTGCATGCGTGGAGCAATGCTGCGGATTCTGTCGGTAAAGACGGGCGAGTGTCGGGAGCCGTTCAGCGCTTTCGTCGTGAGTATGGAATTTCCGATCAGGAGGTAGCGGAGTTCCGGTTGCGTATTGACGCCCTTGTGTTGACTGCTGAAGAGCGGTTGCTGTGGGTGGCGTCGGTTCGTGAAGTACTGCAAAGCTTCGCGTCGGGCCTGAGCTGCGAGCCATTTCCAGGTATGGTGATCAGACCGGAGATTTTTTTGAATGCCCGGAATGTCGCAGAAGATGAGGTGACAGAGGCATTGGCCGGGATCAGCAAGCTTCGTCCGCTTGTCGACTTCGCAGGCACGCATGCATCGGCGTTGGCGCTGGCCGACACCTTGCCTGCTCTGGCAGCTGCGATTGAAGCGACTCCTCGTGAACGCTGGATTGAAACGTTGCTGGAAGGGTTGCAGAAGGAAGTCAGGGTTGAGCATGCCGACGAGAGCGCACAGCTGAAAATGATGGATTTCGATCCCCAGGTAATCTTGCATCGTCGGTTGGATATTGAGCCGCAAGACCAGGCGCCCTCAACGGATGCTCTGGCATTTGCGAGCGGGAAGTTGGTCCTAAGTGCGCTGCCCGAAGCTCTTGATAAGTTGGGCTTAAAATCGTTCAGTGCAACGCGCGTCAGTATGATTGCCCGCGATGCTCCTCAGGATGAGGATCATTTCATTCGTGATGCCCGACGCAAGGCGACAGGTGGGTTACGGGCCGAGGAGGCCGTTCTGGACCATTGCGTACCTGAAGCCATGCGTTGGCTCAAAGAGGACCCGGAAGGCTTTCACCAGGCATTGGCCGCGCCTCTGGCGTTTCTTGGGGATGAAGGTCAGCGGCGCTCGACACTGATAACCCGCGAAGAGCAAATGCGCAGCTTGCTTCACGTCGCCGAATACGTCGGTAACGCCGGATTCGATGTGCTGGTTCCACGTGACAGGCGCTTTCTGCAGGTCGAGGTCAAACGAGTCGCTCAATTGAAGAGCGGCAGGTTCTTCGTGTCTGACAACGAAAGACGGCGCGCGCTGGAATATCGCCAGCGAGACCTCGGTTGGCGACTTTGGCTGGTCTCAAGTGATGGAAAATCACGGGATGTCACCGAGGTGATGGATACCTTTGACAAGCACAGCGACGCGTTGCAAACACTCGCGAACGATGGATTACGTCCAGGTGAATGGATGTTTGTGCTCAAGGAATGACACTGAGCCAGCCCACGACTCCGTGTGTTGGTTTTCTCAACGCACCTGGGTCGGTGCGTTGGGACATTTGTAGCCAGGGTACTGTGCTTCGGCCGTTATCTTGGCCATGGCCGAGGTGATGGCTTGCACAGTAATGGTGAAGTTGGCCGCTGGACCTGCGTTAGGCGTGACACGTTGCATGAAGGCTTTGTAGGTTTTCATCGTCAAGACTCCTTGGATTTGGTAGGAGAAGAGTCTTTACGCAACGTGCGACACGCTATGTCGTATTCTAATTATTTCAAATAAAGCGCCGCCATTTTTTGTGCGGTGGCTGCCATTTTCTCGCGCAGGATAGACGGCTCGACCACTTCAAGATTGTCACCTTGGCTGAGAAGCCAAAGCTCTAGTCCTTGGCTTAGGTGGGTGCTGCCTACCATCGTTCGGCAGCCATTTTCATCGAGCAGTTGTTGATCTGCTGTGAGTGGGTTTTCCGCTAGTCGCTCGTACATCTCTTGGCTTAAAAGCAGACGTAGCGGTACCGGCTCATCCGACGCAAGGCTGATCAGGCTACGCTGTGCGCTAACCGAGTTGATATCGTAGTTTTCAGGGGCCGCTATTGTTTCTGGAATTGTTGTGACTGAAATGAACCGATGTAGTGGCAAGGCCACCGGCCGGGTGTCTATTTGATTCGCAAATACGCAGGAGAGGTAAATGTTGGAATCTTGATAGGACAATCCAAGCGGTAGAAGACGATAGGACTTAGCTTCGCGTGCGCCGCGCTTGAGGTATTGAGCTTCAATAGCGTAGTCATCAAGTAGCGCCTTTTGAAGGGTTTCGAGCACTTGAGGGTCTACTTTGCCCGGCCTTAAAGTGATGAAGCGGGTATTGCTGATGACTTTCTTAGACCAGTCCTGAGACGGCCGGGCTTCACGCATCAAAGACCGGGCATATTCATGCAGTGCCGAAAGATTGGTGACTTGGGCCGCCATACCAAACCGACTGGCGTGGTCCATGATCATCACTAGGCTCATCGCATCGGTCGGTAGCAGGCTTAGGCGAGAAAGTGATCTGTCTGCCCACCAGATCCTAGCTTTGGCTTTAGGTGATTTAGGTTTACTTTTTACATGAGGGAAGCGTTTCTCCAACTCGCGTAGATGGCGTTGTAGGGTGCGTAGGTCGACAGATATTCCTTGATTTTCGAGGCGTTCATGGATGGTTTTTGTGTCGATGGCGCTTTCCAAGCGGGGTAGCAAACCTAGCAGCACTTCCTGACGAAAGAGTTGTTCCACTGCGATATCCCTGCCTTTCAATTATGTGGATTGCTATGCGACACAGGTTGTCGCGCCTGTCTGGAGAATGGTCGGGCCAATAAGTTCGCCGATCAGGACATGAGCATGACTAAAGACTCCCAGGTGTTCAATCTATTGGAGGGCATATTGCCCATGGTCAATGGCATCCGGTTTTTCGAGCCGAACGACGTGCTGGCCCTTTATGCCGGCATCGGTATTCCTTCACTACGAATTTTGGAGATCAGCCAAGCCAACGATTTTTGCCTGGCGACTTACTATCAAATCAAGGCCGCCAATCCGCTTCGCGGCATGGTCGAACCTGGCAGGTTACGAGTCCACTATGAATCTCTGCGTGGTGATGCGATGGCTTCAGACCCTAATGCTTTGAATGACCTGGGCTGGCTATAGCTCAATGGCAGTCGAGTACTGTTTGAGCCTGCTCTGGCCCGACAGCTTTTCAAGTTAGCCTTCATTCTTGGTTCCGCAGAGGCGGCTTTCAATCTCGGCGAGCAAGCCTTCTATGGCGGTTGATCGGGATCTGGCTATCAGCTACTACGAACAGGCGTACGAGGGCGGTGTTCTGTGCGCCGCGCGCGTGCTGGGTAGTCTGTATTGCGAAAGTACCGACGACTGGACGGCTGATCATCACAAAGCTGTGCAGTGGTACATATGGGCAGCTTAAGGCGATGATCTTGATGCCTGCTTCCTCTTGGGTTGCTTGGTGCTGGATAACCACTCACCCACTCATGAACGGGCACTCGGAATCTACTTGCTGCAATGGGCGGCAATGAAGGGACACATGATGGCGGCCGAGCATTTGGCCTATCTCTATAACTCGACCCTGCTGGCACCGCCAGACCCGGATGGACTCATGTTTGACTTCTGGCGTGATCATGCTATTCGGCTTGGCAGCCAGTGGGCACTGGACATGGGCGTCGATGGTCGTCGACCTCATTTTTTTGCTGTCTCGAAGAAACTTTGAAGATAGATGAACATAAGGAGCAACGCATGAGCGCAGACCTTTTTCGGGCAATACCTGAAAGCAAATTGGCGGCATCAGCAGAGGGAATCAAACGCCAGATGTCAGCTAGGATTCCCAGTAATGTCCCGTATGTGGTCGATAACCTGTGGGAATGGTTACGGCCTGAACATTACCCATCCCGACGCCATTCAACATATGCCAGCCCCACACCGGAATTGGCTTTGCTGAATGCCAGCGCAGCCTTGGTAGGGAGTGATCGATACGTTGCGTGTCGGTTAATAGTGGCACCTTCAGCGATAAAGCTCGCACAGCTTGAAGTGGTTGATGCCAGGCACCACGCCGATATTCGTCTGATTACCCCCGGTGTCAGGATAGTTGTCGCCTCTCCGAATTTTCCTAAAAAAGCATATCGGGGGCGGAAAGAGACTGGTCGTGCCGTATTATTCACCTGAACGCAGAGCCGCATTACTCAAGATGCTGCTTCCCCCACTGAACCTGTCGATGGCCGAGGTTTCCCGGCGCGAAGGGGTCAGCGAAATGTCTTTGTCCAACTGGCGCAAGCAGCTCAGTTCTGAAGGAAGTGCAGTGTCCGAAAACAAGCAATCGACCCAGAACTGGTCAGCCGAAACCAAGTTTGCTGTCGTCCTTGAAGCGGCCGGTTTGTCCGAGATCGACCTGGGCGAGTATTGCCGCCGCAAAGGCCTTTACCCCGAGCAAATCACCGCGTGGCGACAAGCCTTCATCACCGGCCAGAAGTCAGAAAAGGCCCAGCAAAAAGACGATCGGGAGCAGTCTCGCAAAGATAAGAAACGCATCCAGGAACTTGAGCGCGAACTGCGCCGCAAAGACAAGGCGCTCGCTGAAACAGCCGCGTTGTTGGTGCTGCGAAAAAAGCTCAACGACTACTGGGGGACCGACAACGAGGACAACTGACGTCTTTGCCAGAACGGCAGTTACTCGTTGACTGGCTGAGCCAAGCGGTCGCGGCGGGAGCCAGAAAAATCAGAGCCTGCCGGGAAATCGGTCTATCGCTGCGGACCTTGCAACGGTGGACTGAAACAGACGTTATCCAGGCCGATGCCCGAACGACAGTCACACGGCCAACGCCGCGAAATGCACTGAACGAGGCTGAGCGGCAGGCCCTTGTGACGCTGTGCAACAGCCCGGAGTACGCCCACCTACCGCCGAGCCAGATCGTGCCGCGCCTGGCCGATCAAGGGCGTTATCTGGCGTCGGAGGCGACGTTTTATCGCGTCTTGCGTGCAGCGGGTCAACAGCAGTATCGAGGTCGTAGTCAGCGCCCCAGGCGGTACGCAGCACCGACGACGCATGCGGCCAAAGCGCCCAATCAGGTGTGGTCGTGGGACATCACGTATCTGCCGTCGCCGATACGCGGCCAGTATTACTACCTCTATCTGATCGAGGATATTTACAGCCGCAAGGCCGTGGGCTGGGAGGTCTACGACGCGGAAAGCGGCGAGAAAGCTGCCGCGCTGCTGCAACGCAGCGTAATCGGCGAGCAGTGTTTACACGAACCGCTGGTGCTGCACTCGGACAACGGAGCGCCGATGAAATCGGTGACGCTGTTGAGCAAGATGTACGAACTGGGCATCACGCCCTCGCGGGGACGACCGCGGGTCAGCAACGACAATCCCTACTCGGAGTCGCTGTTTAGAACGCTGAAATACTGCCCGCAATGGCCGCAGGAAGGCTTTGCCAGTCTGGACGCGGCACGAGCGTGGGTGAGGGATTTCATGCGTTGGTACAACCACGAGCACCGGCATAGCCGTATCCGGTTCGTCACACCGGCTGAGCGGCATCGAGGACTGGACCATCAGGTCTTGGCCCGGCGACATGAGCTGTACGAACGAGCCAAAGCGAATAAGCCGGAACGGTGGTCGGGTCGAACACGTAACTGGGAACCGATCGGCACCGTGCTGTTGAACCCGGATCGAGAGCAACAGGTCGAGAAAAGAGCGGCATAGTTAGACGGTTGACGCGACAACTACCTTGAAAAACGCCGATTACCCAGTGGCTCAGCCGTCACAGCAAGGAGTTAACCGAGATTTCCGTTAACCAAAAACGCGATATCGCCTTATTGTTCCTCCCGGGTCTGAAGCGCGATGAGTTGGAAAACCTACGCCTTGAGAGTGGTGTAGTACATGAACTCTGCGAGCTGGCGCGGACCCATGCAACGTTCTGGGCGGCAGCATCTTCTGTGCCCAGAAAAGGTGAGGGCGAGTTATTTTTTGAGTTAATCGACAAATCTGCTAGCTACCGCCTAGAGCCGATATAGTGAGTATCGCGCTTTACCGAGAACAATCATTGGATGATCTGGAGCGCCGCTTAACATATATAGATGCTTAACACGGCGCGCCGGAATGTGCCCGTTCCTCGCAATATGAGGGCAGTTGGAATAAGTGTATTTTCGCAGAGGTTATCGGAATCGGGGTAGTCGCGATTAATCTCAGTTGCTGGTATGAGGCCAAGGGGTGGCTTTGGCTGATTCCAGCCATTTACGACATGTAGCAATCGACCTAGGCTGTGCGAAAACCCCAGCGAAGGTCGACTCACTCAAAAATCGACCTCCTGTAATCGGGCATATGCGACGATCTACTAGTTGGAAGTGGAGGAGCAAAGTACCCCTTAAACCAACCAAACTTTGAGGTTTTCACACAGCCTGGACCCAAAGCGGCCGGTCAAAACGCGAGGCCGATCTCCCTTTAGATTGTCGGCTCAGATGCCCGCCGACAATTATCACCGAGAAGATGTTCGTTTGGCCCATGGACTAATGTCAGCTAATCGTATCCTCATCCATCGTACGCAGAATGACCGGCGCGATGTCGGGCTGCCCGTCGACGTTCGTAGCTAACAGGTCAGCGTTCAGCGCCCATAGTTTGGTGCTGTGATTTACAGTGAATACCCCAAGATTTTCGAGAATCGCCGCCAGCTTGCTGGTGTCGGGGATGTTGCCACGTCCGTTTGTAGCATGGTGGTATGCGGTTCCGATCCCTTCGGCGCTATCACCGTTGCGTACGTTATCGGCCTTGTTGGCTAACGGGAAAGGCTGGATGCCGAACGTTTTCTGGAGGTTGCCCAAGGTTTTGTTTACGACCCCGATAGGGAAGTACGGACCTCCTTCAACGCTGAAACCTTCATCGGTGAGCTTGTAGCGGAAGGGCTTGCAGCGAGTTGGTGTGCAGCAATCGATCCATGAGAGATCCTGCTCGAACTGTTGAGTTGATCCTTGGTCTTCCTCTGGGTAATTCCAAAGATCATACCCGATCATAAATAAAGCGGCCTCCAGCCGGCGGAGTGGATCAACGTTGGTTCCGTCATTGGCTAGGAATGCGCTCGCAGCAGCGTTTGGATGGGCAACTACACTGCTGAGAATCCAGCTTGCTTTCATGTTCCATTCCGCATGGTGGGAACCAGCTTTCAGGCGGGGGAAACGAAGCGTTCCTTCGGATGGGTTTCGGGATTTCACGAAATGCTTACCGGTTTCCTTCGCTGGTGCCCATGGGAAAGTCAAGGTTTCCGGCACAGTCTTCAGTTGTCGAGCTTTGCAGTACATCACTACGCCCCAGCCAAGCGCTGCTGCGACACGGCTGTCATAAATGACAAAATCCTTGCAGACCAGCGAGTAGACCTTGGTCATGCCAGCGTTGAATCGGAGGTCTTTGGCCTGAAGGATGGGGACGTCGGTTACGCCAGCGTCGATGGCGTCACGGGTGGCTGATAGGGTAGCTGCCAGGCCGCGCAAGTTCATATTGAGCCAGGTAACGTTATTGCTCTGTACACCGCCCCATATCATCACGTCGATAGCAGCTTGGCAGCACGCTCCATCGTTGACCGCTGGGGCGAGTGCCAACGCCTTCTGTAGGTCGGCCTTTAGGGCGCTGAGAGCTACATCGTTGCTCACTGCGGTTTTACCTGCCGGAACCTGCAGGCGCTTGATTGCAGGATGTTGCCATTGGTATACCGAGTAAGCGTCGGCAAGGCTGTCGCAATACCACAAGGTTTTACTCTGTCGATTCAGGTACTGATGACGAATCGTGGCGTTGTCCAGGTTGCCGCTGAGCCACTCGATGAAATCTTTTACGGTCGGATTAGTAAGGTAGTCATTGCGCGTCATGAGAGGCCCCTGTGATCGGTTTTTTGCGGTGAGGTTCCATTATCGCTAAGCTTGCGACAATTCCTGTCGTGACAATTTTCCTATGAGTGAAAAGGCGCTGACCTTTCGATTGCTCCGGTTATTCGCTGAGCTGCCTGAGTTTGGCCCCAATCTATGCAAAGGATTGGACTGTCATTCGCTTCGGTGTCAATCCCAGTTCGCCGTTCGAGTCGAAGGCTCCCGACGGTAATCTAGTGGGGCTCGACATCGATATCGGCAGCGCCATCTGTGCCCAGCTCAAGGTCAAATGCGTATGGATGGAAAGTCCCAGGGGCAGCGTCATCCCGGGGCTGAAAGCGAGGAAGTTCGACGGCATTCTTTCGTAGATGAGTGTGACGGAAAGGCTTGATGTGATTCCCGAGCGTGGACCGGCTGCGACAGCCGGAACCTAAAGCGAGTTCAAGTAAGCATCCTCATTCATCCAATGCAGCAAACTCAAGAAACATGACTTCGTGTCGATACGTCTCTCATCGGTAACGCCGTTGGCGCAACTGGCGCTGCCCTCTGTTGACCCTTAAAGGAACAACCTATGCCGTTAAACCGGACCCAGATAGAGGCCCTGCAGCACTCCATCCATACCTATAGCTTCCCTTTGGACTACTACGATCACGCATTGCCGAAACAGCAGAACCCTCAGGTCGCGAGCAGTATTCAGCAACTGGAGTCGATTATTCAGACCCAACTGCGGTCGACGGTGCCTACCGATATCGAGCAAGGCCTGGGCAACATCATTTATTGGGGAAACGCGACGGCCGGCTACAGAGATAGCCGATTCGCAAAATTTAACTCACTGATTGGCTCGTTTGCTCCTTACGCCTCGTTCAATGGCCTGGTTAGCACAGGTACCCCCTCGTTGGCTGCGCTCAAGCGACTTGGGTTTCCCAGCTACTCAAATATCTCTTTCGTGTCCAAGATTCTGATGTTCCTGAACCCCCAGGAGTATTGCGTGCTGGATTTGCAGATCTGTAAGTTGAAGAAACAAGCCCGGCCAATCAGCCGGGCTTTAGATCGACTGACCCTATATCCGACAAGCATTCCAATTACCCAAGCCAACGAGCAGGTGTACGATCTTTGGCGCTCTGAGTGTCGTTGCATCAGTTCGACTTACTACGATGGGAGATACCGGGTGGCGGATGTGGAGCGTGGTTTTTTCCAGCTAATCAAGAACGACCTCGCCCAGGCCCACTCGATTTACGACGACTTCTGACGCGCTCGGCCCCTGAGTGTTACGCTGCAATGCGTAAGTTCAGGGAACGCGCTGCCTGGAATGGAGATGTGTGCCTGACTCCCTCAGTCATACAACCAGGGTTTCAACTCCTTCAGGTTCCCCGCCACTATCTGTTGTGCCTCTGGTTTTGGGTCTAGATTCTTGGGATCGATCTGATACCGCTGCAACACATACTTGACTAACGCTTGGCGACTGGGAATCTCTAGCTGCCCATCCACCATACCGAAATCAGTCTGGATGATCGCCTTCTGCGCCAGCGTCAGGCGCTCGTCGGGCTTGATGATCACCGCCACCTCGGTGTTCCAGACATCATCTCCATCGATGCCATTTTCGGTTTCATCATCCCGCACGTCGGGCACACCACGTAGTCGACTCAGAACAAAATCGCGGTATTCACGATTTTTCTCACAGTAGGCGCGAACGTGCCAGCGCATGCCGGTGTACACCAGGGTATGCGGCGCGATCGTGCGGCCCTCGGGGTCTGGGCTATTCAGCGAAACGTAGTCAATATCCAGGCGCAGGTGGTCGCGGCAAGCCTTGAGCAACGGCCGAAGGATCTCCGCCTTGATCGAGCGATCCGGCACTTCCAGCACCTTGGTGTGGGCATATGCGAGGGCCAGGCCCTCAATGTGCGGCGCGCGCGCATTGTTTTGATACAGCAGGTGCAAATAGGCGCTGGCACTGTCGTCAATGAACAGCGGCTTGAATGCCTTGCTGGGCACATAGCCCTTTATTTTTTTGTCATATGTAAGGTTTTTAGACGCATGCTCGTTGATGTAGGTGTTGATGTCTTTGGATGCCTGCTGTCGGCTGATGCCGAAGCTCTGCATCAAGTGTCCCGTGGTCAGGCGGCCTTCCCACCAGGCAACGGTCTCAATCAAACGATAGCGAAGTGCCAGATCCCAGCGGACCTGTTCGATGGACTGCTTGCGTTTCATACCCTCTCCATGTGCGCGAATACTTTACCTGTATAAGTCTACATTCTAGACCTGTCGTTTAACACTACATATCGTGTGTCTGTCTTCAAAATGAATTGAAGTCACGAAAGGAAGTGGACATGAGTATGTCGGAAGCGGTTTCGACGGGTGCATTGCTGATGATGGGAGCAATCCTGCTGGTGTTACTGCATCAGTGTTTGAGATTGCGTGAGCTCTGGCAGATGGCTATGGGCTGCCAAAAAAATGTGCGTTGGGCGCGGATCTGGGAAATGGAAAACCGCGAACTGCGTTCGGCGTTGCGAGCCGAGAAAGAGCACGTCCAGCAGTTGCAAAGAAAGCTGGTGATTCTGCAGGAATTGATCCCTGCAGAGGGATGAGGGAAGGACATGAACAGACTTGAACGGATCAAGGGTTGCCTGCTCGGCGGCGCCGTCGGTGATGCGCTAGGCGCCCCAGTGGAGTTTCTCGAGTGGTCTGCAATTGAAGCTAAGTTCGGTCCACAAGGTATCGTTGATTTTGCCCCTGCTTTCGGTACCACCGGCGCCATCACCGACGACACGCAGATGATGCTTTTCACCGCAGAAGGCTTGCTGCGGGCTTATGTGTGCGGCAGCTCACGAGGGACTTGCCACGTCCCCAGCATTATTCACCATTCGTTGCTTCGCTGGCTGATAACCCAGGACTACCCTACGGCGATGCCGATCGGCGTGGACGGCTGGCTGATCAAGCAATCGGAACTCTGGTCTCGGCGTGCCCCTGGCACTACTTGCCTAGGTGCACTCAAGGCCAGTCCGCGGCTGGGCGCAGTTGCCGAGAACAACAGCAAAGGCTGTGGCGCCTTGATGCGCGTTGCGCCCTGCGCCTTCTTTGCAAACGCCTTTGACTACGCTGTCCAGTCAGGGCGCCTGACTCACGGACACCCTACGGGCTACCTGGCGGCCGGGTTGTTTGCCGATATTCTCCAGCGCATTGTCGATCGGCAAGACAGCCTGGAACACGCAGTCACTCAGAGCCTGGCCCAATATGGACAAGTGCCCGGTATGGAAGAAATACGGAGCCTCATTGAGCGCGTACTTTTCTTCTTTTACGAGGGCTACCAGCCCACTCCGCAACGAATAGGCGAGCTCGGTGGCGGATGGGTCGCCGAAGAAACGCTGGCTATCGGATTGTGGTGTGCCCTGGCAGCGCCTTCGTTCGAAGAAGGCGTAATCACGGCGGTGAATCACAGTGGCGATAGCGACAGTACCGGGCTCATCGCCGGGCACTTGTTGGGAGTTCAGTATGGTGCTGCGGCGATTCCTGCTCGATGGTACGGTCAATTGGAGCTGCGCGAAGTGATCGAGCAGATTGCCGAAGATATTGAACGCATTCCGCGTGAGTACTACGGGAATGGTGGAGAGTTCGATCAGCAGATTGAGCAGATGTATCCCGGCGGGTGAGGCAGCTGATGGGGTCGACTATGGGTAGGTTTTCAGGAGAACTGCGATGCCAATAAAGCCCAGACCGCTTATGTTTGTGTGCCGCGATTGCCAATGGAAAAAAACAGTAGCGCCGCGTAGCGATGCATTGGGGGCGGGTGAGTATTTCACCCAGTGTCCACGCTGCACCAGTAAGGCGATCAATGTTTTCGCGGCGGGATTTCTCGATGGGCTGCTGGCGGAATTAATGGCCCGCAGAGGCAGATTCTGACCCGTACCGGGTCGTTTACAAGGAGAAATGCGAATGTTGATTTTTATCGCAATATTGGTGGCTCTGATCGGCTTCTCAGGTATTTCGCGGTCGTTCAAGATCGGTTTTGTTTTGTGCATGGGCTTGTTGATCTATTTCCTCTATCTGTACGGAGGTAAGACTGATCTGGCTCGCACCAGAGGATCGCAGTCGGTCGAGCGGGATTAAGCATTTCCGTTGGTAAAAATATACGTTCGACGCTAAAGCCAGCGTGCGCTCTGCCGAAAAACTGGGAGTGCGGCAAATGGACACTACAGGCCGAGCGGTTGGTTTTTGCTAACAATCTCAATGAAGAGCTTTGGCTTCATCTGACCTAGACGTACCTGATATTGCTGGCGCATCAGGTCGGTAAGGTCAGTTTTTTGTCGACATGGAGCACTGCTAAGGTGTTTCAGTGAGATCGATTAGATATTCAAATTTTATGCATTGATTGGGGATAGGGATATGTCACTACTGGACTTCTTGAGCGCGAAACAATATGTCGGCGCGGCCAAGATTTATGTTGCTCCCAATATTCCGAAAAAGCTGCTGAGCAACGCGTTGACCTCCTATGGCTTGAGCGTTGATCCTGCTGAGATCGTTATTTTGATTGATGACACGGTTTTCGGCAGCGGCAAGGACGGGTGCTTAATCGGGTTGAAGCATCTGGGCATAAAAGAAATTTTCACTGACTCAGTTGCCTATGACTTCGACGAAATCGATGTGATAGAAGTGAAAGGGAATAAACTTTTTCTGGACGATGAGAAAGTTATTTCTTTCAATGTTCCTGATAAAAAAGATATCAAAGAATGTTTTGACCTTATTGACGAGTGGCTCTCAATCAGCTCGTCCGAGGCCCCTGCTAGTCGGGTCTCATCGCCAGCTTTGTTAGCAAGTGCTGATGCCGAAGAGCTTCAAAGCTCAGAGGTGCAAGTCGTACTGCAAAAAGTACTGGCTGCGGCTGAGCGCATGGGGCTGGAACGGGTGTATGTACAGCCGCATATTCCGCAAAAAAAATTGCAGGCTGCACTTTGTTCGTACGGATCGAGTATGGCCGAAGACGACGTCCTTGTGCTGATCGACGATACGTTATTCGGAAGCGCCAAAGAAGGCCTTCTCATAGGTAAAAGTACACTCGCTTTAAAAATGGTTTTCGATGCCCCTCGTATTTTTTTTTGGAAGCATCTGATTTCTGTAGCTGTGGAAAAGCGAGATTTTTATGTGAACTCGCGAAAAATCGGTAGCTTTACTCAATTGAGTGGCAAAGAACTGATGGCGTTTTGCTCGGTGATCAATAGTGCACTTAGTGAAGCGCGGAGTTTGGGAGGTAGCAAGCTCGGAAGCACTTCCTTGGTGGTCTCCCAGAGACCTGGAGTTTCACAAGGAGCATTAATGGTTACTGAGGAGCCTGCTGCCGAGCTGGAAAAAAATGTGGTTGTGGCGAGTAATGAAAATACCGAAAGGGTGGTTCGCGCTGATGCCATGTTGGTTGAAACTGATATCCCTTCAGTTCAGAAAACCAGCGCCAAGGACAAACTTTTCGATTATATATCGAGTGCGATTGAGCAAAATAAATCAAAAATTCTGCCCTACCTAAAAGAAAAAACAGGCGAAGCTTCTCTTTCCGCGCTGCGGAATGACGAAAATGTCGAGAAACTGGCAGGGGTTATCTATGCGCTCTTGCCTGGTGTCGTGCGATTGGCGCTCAGAGAACAAGTGTTCATTCAGTTTGTTCTGGCTAACCGAAATAAAATTTTGGATAGGCTGATGCAGAGCGAAATTGAATCTGCAGCCCTTTTACCTGCGCCGGTCGCTTCCATAGCTCCTATGCTCTCTGCAGAGACTGATTTGGATGATGCGCTGAATTCCTTATTGGGGGAAGAAGCTTCGCTGAGCGATGACAGCGGTGCGGTTGTCATTGTCCATTTTGAAAAAATCCTCAACGAGCTGAAAGAGGACGTAGCGCAGGATCCTGACGCTAAGTTCATTCTGCAGATGCCGATCAACTATCTGGGGGCCCTAGTGGCGCGTGCGCGGAAACTCTCGAAGCAACCCAAGGCTGATGTTGAAGTTCATATGTTGTACACTCTTTCATTCATGTATGGCTTCTCCTTTCATAAAATCCCTGAAGATATTCGCAAGCAAGATGAAGTATTCAAGGCCTTCTTTTTAGGGTTTTTGATGATTTGCGAAAAATATAAAGAGCGTAACCTTACTATTGAGGTGGATATCGATGCTGTTTGTATGCCTTTGGCTTACACAATGGCCAAAGTAGCTACAAAGGACAAACTTAATGAAGTAGTTAGGGGGATGCTTGAGGAGCATAAAAACAATAAAACGCAAGGCGGATTTGAAATGGATGACGTTATGTTGCTGTTGCGGGAGGCTAACGGTTTCGCCGTGCAGTGGGTCGATGTAATAACCCGCGAAGTCCTCCAAGAGGAACGTGAGCTGCAGCGTAAGTGGGGGGATCTTCTGAGCTAGAGATCAGTCGATGCCCGGTGATGGGGCTATAGCCCTAGTACTGAAAATCCCGGCAGGTTGTCCAGTATCGAGCCTCTCCACTCCATACAATGGCCGTACCGATGACCACCCTTGACCGATATGCCGGGGTGGTCATCAGATGAAGCCACTAGGTCCATCCGATTACAGGTAACCCCGCTCAGCCAGCGATACGCAACCTTCAGAGCCCACCACAATATGATCCAATATTCGGGTGCCGACCATGTTCAGAGCGTTTTTGAGGGTGGTGGTCAGCGTGCGATCGGCTTGGCTGGGTTCCGGATCGCCGGAGGGATGGTTGTGAACCATAATTACGGCTGCGGCGTTGTGCTCTAGTGCGATCTTCACCACTTCCCGTGGATACACGCTGGCACCATCCAGAGTACCTCGGAATAGCTCCCGGAAACCAATCACCCGGTGCTTGGTGTCAAGCAGTAGCAAAGCAAAGACTTCGTACTCGTGGTACTGCAGCAGTGTTTGCAGGTGGCTGAGGACCTGCTTGGGCTCAGTCAGTACCCGGCCTTTAGACAGACGACTCATCGCCAGTTGTTGCGCCATCTGCAGGATGTCGGCCTCGGTGACAGGGGATTCCATTACATAGGTACCGGTCGTTTCACCAGCTGTGAGTTTGTGATATTTCATGGGGATTCTCTTGAGTTGGAAGACCTTGGGTCAGGTTGGAAGTGTGATCAGTGGGCGCGAGCAGAGTGGTCACTGCCGCTTTGGAGGGATTTGGATTCCAGCTTTTGAACCAGTGAGGTTTTGGCAGGGGTCGCTGGTTTGGGGGCGGCTTCTGCCTTGCTGGTCTGATCTTCAGCTGCGGGGAAGAACTCCTCGACGATGGCCCCGGTGTCCTCATCACTGTCTTCAAAGGCTCCGTTGCTAAAGCCCTGTTGTGCCGCTTGATCCAAGGCGGTCTGATCAAAGCCTGCGGCTTGCCGGGTTTCCTCCAGTTGCTTGGCTTCCAGCAAGGCGTCTTCTAGGCTCAGCCCGCTGCGCACCGTGATGTCCACGTAGAAGATCGGCGTGCCGTGGCTTTGGCGGGTGGACTTGCCCCGCAGACGGAGCTCCAGCGGCAGACAGGCCAGGCGATTGCCGGAGATTGCGCTGAAGTACTGCAGGCGTGCCACCAGGGTGCGGATGCTGTTGAACCCAGTGGTACGGAAGACAAAACTGCCCAGCGGATCATCGTCACCAATCACCACGTTCAGCCGGCCGTAAGGCTTGCAGGCATTGCCTTGGGCCAGGGAGCAGCCATCCGGCGAAGGGCAGGGCAACGACTGGATGCCGTCCTTGGTCAAACGCTTGCAGGTCTCACCATTGCCGACGCACAGCGGCCGGCCGGTGTTACGGTCGAACAGGCTGTAGTCAGCCCGAAAGTTGAGGTCCGGTTCGTTGAACAGCAGGCGGATCGGAATGCTGCGCAGCTTGCCGTCTTGGCCATTGCGCAGTTCCTCATTGAGCCGGTGCAGTAGCCAACCGTCACGACTTTGCACCTGCGAAGTAATGGTGAACTGATCGTCTTTCTCGGGCAGACGCTTGCCGTTTTTCTCGACGACCTTGCCAATGGAAATGCGCCCGAGTACCGGAGGCGTGATCGCTAAACCTTTGAGCATGGGAGTTCTCCTGCATCTGAAAATAAAAAAGCCACCGGGACGTAAACGGCCAGGGTGGCGTGGGAGAGAAAGGGCATGGGAATAAGGGAGAAGCGAACAAACGTTCAGGCCAGCAGAAAACGCCGACTGCCGGTTTTGGTGGTTGCGTAGCGCACTTGCAGATAGGGCTTTTCTTTGAGCAGGCGGGGGATATCCAGAGCCATGCTGTCTTTGGCTTTCTTCCAAGTGATGCAGCCAGTGGCGAAGGTTGCCCGACTGGCATCGCCCATGGCCTGTTGTAATGTTTGCTTGAACTGAGCTTCCAGCTTCTCCTGCTGTGCAATTGATTCGCGTACGCTCTGCAGTGCGGTAAAGGTCGTACAGAGCAGCATGTCCTGGCTGAAGTCCACGCTCTGCCCACTGTCCTGTGGATACAGGCAGCGCAACGCTTGCTCCGCCGAGGCAGATCCGTCTGCCGGTGGCGGGGTATCACTGACCACGTAATCCCAGAACAGTCGCTCCAAGTCGACCAGCCGAGCAATCAGTGAGTCGTCGCGTTCAATGCGATGGATCTCCAGGTGCTGACCACCGAGCAGTACCGCCACATCAGCAGCCTGCTTGCCAGTGACGGCGAGCTGGTGCATGACTTGCAACTGCACATACTCGGGCACACCTTCTTTCCAGAGGCGTGCGCCGTTTATGCCGGCGGTTTTGCATTCGAGGATCTGTACGTCTGACGCACCGATTACTTCTCGGTCGATGTTGGCCAGCATCCAGGGCAGTTTGGGATCAGGATGCTGCAGCACCGCATTGACCCGTCGCACCCGGTGACCACTGCGCCGGGTGTAATGGGTTGCGACAATCGGCTCCAGGATATTGCCCCAATAAGCTGGGCTTTCTTCATCCTGTGGATCGAGCTTGGGCAGTGCGGTGTCACGGCCGGTTTTCTCCAGCCACAACTCAAGCTGGGACTTGTAAGGATTCAGACCCACGGCAGCGGCGGCATCCGAACTGCCGATGCCTTGCTTACGCACGGCCAGCCAATCCTCTCTGGGCAGTTGTTTAGTCCCCACCAGACGTAAGGCAGGGCGGGGTTTGCTGCTGGGTTGTTGCAGAGTTTGTGTGCCCATGATGTTTTCCTGTGCGGCATAAAAAACGCCCGGCCAGCAGAAGCTGACCAGGCGCTTTAATGGGTGAGTAAGTGAGTGGCGCTAGGCGGCGAGTTGCAGTGCGGCCTGCAGGGCGCGTTGTTTGATGACCGCACCTTGGCCAAACCAGGCCGAGTCCATGCGGTATTCAGTACTGCGGGCCCGCCGCTCGTGATCAACGTACTCGGTCACAGCATTGAGCAAGCCCCAGGCGGTTCCTTGAGCCGACACCAGTGTGGCGCCACGCCCCTGACCTTCATACAGGCTCTGCACCTTGCGCAGCGCCCGCTCGTTAGGAAGTACTGCGGGTAGTGGAGTGTTGGGGCTGGCATCACACAATACGTTCATGAAAAACCCCAAGGCCTCATGCCATTGAACCTTGCGTTCAGACAAGGCGCGCATGCTGTACATGAAGGAATCCCACTGGGAGACGGCGATACCCAACTGCTTCTTCACCATTTGCGGATCGAAGCGGGTGTTGTGCGGCACTTTGATCGCCCGGGTCGTTCCATCAAGAGCGATGGTCAACGTGTTGTTGCAGACCACTCGCACCGTGGTGGGGGTGGCGGTGGTGGCCAAGGTGCCGTCACAGGAAGTAGCCAGCAGCAGGTAGCCATTCACCTGGTCGTTGCCTTTCAACGCCGTGCCTTGCCCAGTACGGGCCAGAGCCCAGAACTTGCGGCCACCTTTCAATACACCGGCGGTTTCCAGCTCGTAGCCCGAGACCTCGGTCAGATCCCGATAGAACTCCAGGACTTCACGCGGTTGTACGATTTGGTAGCGGTTGGATACGACCGAGAGTGGTGCCTTGGTATCGGAACGGTAGAGTACCTTCTGTTCAGGGAAGGTATGAATACTTCCCAGATGCCCGATGGCATCCGCCTTAAAGTGGACCGGGCTGTTCTGGATCTGCCAGTCCATCCCGGCTTCCCGCTGCCAGACTTCGAGCGGTTGTTGCGGCGATAGGCGACTGCCCAAGCCATGCCAGGGCGTTGCGCCAACGTAAGCCATTTGTTCAACGAGGTGAGCCATGGGAATGATTCCTTGCGAATGAATGGAAATGAGCGTGGTGTCACCAACAAGCGACGCCTGTTCACAACGGCTTAACGGTTGACGCTGAAGCTGTAGCCGCACGCCAGGCACTGATAGTTATTCAGCACCTTGTCATCCATCTGTGCGCCCAGCGTGGACCCGGCTATCCCACCCGCCACACCGCCAAACAGCCCCCCGAGAAGAGCACCAGCAATACTGCCAATAGCGATCCCGACTGGCCCGCCGACCACGCCCAGCACCGCGCCAACTTCTGCACCCGACAGGGCTCCGGCGGCACCACTGGCCGCACCGCCCGCCGCACCAATCAATCCACCTGCTTGTTTGCCAATATTTTTTGTGACAACGCGTCCAGAGTTACAGCTTGGACAAGGCGTATACATATTAGGATTCCTCTCTATTTACTGAGTCCACGTATCACGCAGAAATGTTTAATGACGCGCTCATCGTTGAGCGTTCATCTGGGTGATATAGGTCTGAGATTTTTTTGAATAAGGCTTGCCGAAACAACGTCCCCGCGAGGGGCATAGTGGGCGGTATCTGAATGTGAGTTTTGGCGTTATGGGCTGCTATTTTAGCTATTAATAGCTGGAATAGTACTGGCTAAGGGGGAGAGGCAGTCTGTTTTGAAGGAGTGCAGAGTTGCTGTCAAAGTGGTGAGCTCCAAAAGCGTAACGTTAGCAAGCGTTACGCTCACGTTCTTTGAGATTCGAGTTGCTGCTTATAAGATTGCCTCGTCCAGTCCTAAAGGGTGCAATGATGTTTAATGAAAAATCAGAAACATTGGTTATGCTTCGCTTGAAAGATGTTTTAAAGCGCACAGGTTTTTCTAGGTCAACTATTTATAACAAGCTTAAGGAGGGCTCTAAACATTATGATGCGAAATTCCCACGGCAGATACGAGTTGGGAAAACATCTGTGCGTTGGATTGAAAGCGAAATAAATTCGTGGATGGAGGAGTATGTGAAACTGTCTAGGCAGAGTCAAGGCTCAATGGCGGAAATTATATCTGCAATGGTTGTTTGATACTAGCTGTTTGTATTTATGGTGATCTATGTATTTTAATTTTTTTAGGCAACAAAATGCAAAACAACCTAATTTCGGAGATAATTTATATCCGAGTTTGTCGCAGTTTCCCTTGTTGGATGCTGCAATAAATGAAGCTCAAGCAAATATTCAGGCCCCACGGGGATTGATTCAAAATGCGGCCTTAACCGCGATTTCTGCTGTCTTGCAGGGCCATGTAGATGTTTGTAAACCTAATGGTCAGGTCGGTCCGACCTCGCTGATGCTTCTTGCAATTGCTGACTCGGGTGAAAGGAAGTCAACGGTTGAGAATGTTTTTTTGAAGCCGATTAGGGCCTTTCAGGCTAAACAGGGCGAGGAGGTGAAGGAGAGTCAGTCGGTGTGGAAAGTTAAGTACGATACCTGGATGGTTCGACGTAACGGAGTATTAAAAGCGATTACGAAAAAAGCATCAAAAGGGCTTTCTGCTGACGAAGAGGAGAAGGTTCTATTGGCTTTAGAGAAAGAAGCTCCAGCTAAGCCAAAAGAATTTAAGATCTTGTATGAGGACTCAACCTCTGAGGCTTTGTTTCATGGGATGTACGAAAATTTACCTGCGGCTGGTTTGATTTCAAGTGAAGGTGGAGGTGTTTTAGAAGGGCGCGCCTTTAATGATCTTTCGAAGCAAAATGCGATTTGGAGTGGTGACTCAATCAAAATTGATCGTAAGACGGCGGAAAGCTTTGAACTTGTTGGCGCACGGCTGACAGTCTCACTTATGGTCCAGGAGAGCGTATTTTCAAAGTACATGGCTCATAAAGGCGGAGTGTCTAGGGGGTCTGGTTTGTGGGCGCGCTTTCTAATCTGTCGCCCGGCTTCAACACAGGGAACTAGATATGTAAGCACTCAGGTACCATCCTGGTATCATCAAACACAATTTTCTTCGCGGTTGGAGCACTTTCTTGAGGCGGGTCTTATTCGTTTCAGAGGAAATAAAAAAGAAAAAGAAGTGATCGGATTCAACTCCGAAGCGGCTCGGCTTTGGGTGGAGATTGCGAATGATATTGAGTCAAGGATGTGTGCAGGTGGAATACTGTATGGGCTAGGTGATCATGGCTCAAAGTTAATGGAGGTGATTTCTAGGTTGGCTGCATTGCTTCATTGTTTTGAAGGGTTTGAGGGTGATATTTCGATGTCAACCTTGCAGGCGGCAACGGATCTTGCTAAATGGTACTCCAATGAGTTTATAAAGTTGTTTGGGGAGAACTCTAAAGAGAGCGATGAAGAGCAGGAATTAAATTGCTGGCTGGATAGTTTTCGTATGACGGGTAAGCGATTTGTTAAGAAGAATCATATTTTGCAGTACGGGCCTGGGAAATTTAGAAAGAAATCTGTTCTTGAGCATGTTCTATTGCGCTTGGTGAGTCATGGGGTTATTAAGTGTTTTAACCATTCTGGTAACAAAGCTGTTTATATCGACCTATGTCCTTGGCAAGGTGGTTTGTAGATGGTGCTGGGTTCTTCTCAGGGTACTAACTTTTTAGTGCTTCTGGTATTTAGTGTTTGGTGATTGACGGGTTGCTTGAGTTTGTTTGTCTTGGTTTGTCAGAAGGTGAGTGCATGGCGGTCACTGCTTGATTATGGATTACTATTTAATTAAGTACCTATTTAATAGTGAGGTTAAGTAGTTTGTTCGGTTTAATTAGAGTAATTATCTGATATTTAGTTAATTAGCCAATTAAGTTGATGAGGTAGTAGTTGGCGGTTGTGATGTCAACCGATCATTTGTCAGCAGCATGGCTCCCCAAAGCCATGCTGCTAGCTTCTTGAGGAGTCAGTGAGTGATAGATGAAGTTGATTGGATTGATAATGGAGGTGCGTTAGATTTAATGGTTGAGGAGGTTGCAGGGCTTCCTGTTTTAAGGGTTGAGGAAAGCTTGGTCTTGGAGTTGCGTTCTATTGAAAAATTAATGTGTGAACTTGCAGGTAGTAAGGGCTTTTTGTTCTCTTCTTGTACTCATCAACGTGACGGGGTAAAGGTTAAGGCAGAGAGGCTTGGTCGCAATTTTGTTGACAAACTGAAGAGGAGGAAGGGAGGGTTTGAATGGTACTTCCCCTCTCATGAAGTTAACCCATATGTGGAGGTTTTTTTCAAATGTGTTGATCGACTCGATGATCTTCATTCGCTCAGAGTCTGGCGGACTTTACGCAATGGAGCCGCTGAGGCTTTTTTAGGTCTAATGAATGATCTCGTAGAGTTTGCTCGGTTGGAGCTGTCCAGTGATGCTTTTAAAGCCGTTTTGAAACGATTCCGTAAAGCGTCCTTTAAGCGAGTTAATAGCTTGGAAGGTTATATAGATGCTCTTTTTGCCCAGCACTCTAGGATGCTTGTTGTGCGTGTTGATTTGTCTTATCAGTCAGGCTTTGTAAGTGGTCGCGAGGATTTTTATGGCGATATTAAAAAGGTCAAGGTGCATTGGGCAAAAATGCAGAAAGATCTACATAAGGGCATTCCAGTTTATGGGTTGTTAGGGTTCGCTTGTAAGCTAGAGTATGGTCAGCTAAAGGGGTTTCACTTTCATTTGTTGCTTTTTTATAATGGATCAAATCATCGCCAGGATGGAGTTTTGGCTAGAGTGATTGGTGAGTATTGGCGAGACTCAGTTACGGCAGGAGCAGGACGCTATTTCAATTGCAATGCAGTCAAGGAGAAATATAGATATCTTGGAATAGGTATGATCAGTTTTAATCAGCCGGATAGGGTAAGTGCTTTGAAGAATAGGGTGGCGTCCTACCTGACCAAGGTGGATTATTGGATACGCCTCTCCCCGGAAAGTGGCAGATCATTTTTCAGAGGAAATATGCCTAAGCTGAAGTCTGTGAAGAGAGGGCGCCCCAGGGTCCAGGATGCGCCGCCGTCTAGACACGTTCATGGCTTATTGGGGTCTGGTTTTTAGGCTGATAATGGTAGCTGCTGCGGTAGCCAGCCTTGCCGTGAACCCCCACTCTGAACTTTTAAGAACTCTTATTATTTCTATTCTTTTATCTTGAGTTTTATGATTTTTTTCTTGAGTCGCCTGCCAGAAGTGTTTCGCCGCTTCATTGATAAGAATTAGTGTCGTAGATGCGTAGCCATTGTACTCGCTTCTTAATGGTGTGTTGATAGTCTCCTGTGGCGGTGCTTTGGGGTAAAGACGGTCAGGCAGTATTGCGTTGATGGCTTGCTCTATCAGGTCTACCCCAGTTTCTGCGCCCCAGTGAGCGCGAAACCAAGCCTTGATTTCCTCTTTTTCTTCAATGGATAATTCTGAGCGGTTATTATGATCTTGTGAAAAAAATAAAGTTGACGCTTCGTTCAGTTGTGCAAGTTTCGTTGAGGCCCAGTCCCCTTTCTGAAACTTTCCGTAGTCGGGTTCTTTGTTTTTCAGTTCTTTCCTGATAGCTCGAAGTTCTTGGGTGCTGATGAGTATATTTTCAAATCGAATGATGATTGATTTTTCTATGCTCGCATCACCCCTTTGGAAGGTTTGAAAAGACCCAGTTATGTATATGACTCTTTCTTGGCTTGGTAGAAATTGTTTTGCATAATCTGTGGGGCATAAGCAGGTTGTGCCAGTTTCACTCTTGAATAGCGCAACAGACTCGAATTGCTTTTTTCGAAGCGCTCCTCTCTGAACAATTGCTTCGCAGTCAGATGCGTAGAGGCACAAAAATCCTATTGAGGGGTCAACTTTTATAGGTGCGTCATAATCAAAATCCGAAAAGCTTCTCGCGGCTTCAGCGAATGTGGTCTGGATGCGTTTTAAGGTGGTGCCTTTCAGATAAACCTCAGTGTTGTCGGGGACTTCAATCAGGAAGGTAGATTTGAGTTTCGATGCGAGATCAATAAGGGAATCAGCAGTTATGCCAAGCTCGCTGATGACTTGGGTAGCGAGGTGAATCATGCGGTTGCTATCGTCAATGGCTTTCATGTGAAGTGTCGACTCATGCTGCTTGATTGTTGTTTGTGTTGGGTGCCGTAAGATATTTACGTCTAGAGCCAAGAGAAAAGGTGGTCTAATCTGATCTCAGCACTCTCACTAGATTAGTTGCAAATGGTTGTAGCTTTTTTGCTGGCATCTATACCTGTTAGGCTTTCTAGGTATTCGCCGAGAAATCGCCACGCCGCAGTCATTTCTTTAGCGTAGCTGTGACGCTGATACGTGCGTTTTACCTTGTTTTCCTCCGTGTGGTTGAGGCAGCGTTCAGCTACCTCAGGAAGCACGCCAATAGCCGTCATAATCGTCGCGCCTGTGCGTCGCAGGTCGTGTGGCGTCCACTTGCCGCCTGGTAGCAACAGTGCTTGGGCTTTGGCGCTACGTCGGCTCATGGAGCCTTGTTCCGGAAGGCGCTGGCGATCTCCCAGTTGCTTGGTTACCGTTTTAGGGCATACATGATCAGTTATGTAAGTGTTCGGGTAGCACCAAGGTGACAGGCTATTAATCTGCTTTACGCGCTTGAAGTGGCTAATGGCAAAATCTGAAAGGATGATGCTGTGCGGTTTGCCGTTTTTACTATTCTCGGACGGAATCAGCCAAGTGCTCTGCTCTAGATCGATATGCTCCCATCGGGCGCTCAGGAGCTCACCAATTCGACAGCAGGTGGATAGGGCAATCCAGATTGCAGCTTCGGTGGTGACCAGCAGCCCTGCATCAGGGGCTTTCTTAGCAAGCAGCTTGATTTCATCATCACTCAGTACTCGATCGCGCTCGGTGTCTTTGCCACCTATCTTAGCTTTTCGAATACTGGCGCTGGGATCGTGCTCGATCAGGTCGCGGTCTACGGCAAAGCGGAACATTTGGCGCATAAGCGAAAAAACCATCTTTGCCATACGGTTTACACCGCGAGCGAGGAGGGCATCTGTCACCTCGGTGATATGACCCTTTTTCACATCAGCGACAGCCAAGTCGCCCAAGAAGGGCAGAACGTCCTTTTCAAACATCCGACGAGCCTCTGCACCCTTATCCTTGCGGTTGATGAGATCAACCTTAGCCCAGTGCTCGAATAGGTCGGTAACAGTCTTGCGTGCCGCCTGGCGAGCTTGCTCGGCTTCGGCTTCTGCTTTCTCGGCGGTGTGTCGTGCCAATTTACTATCTCGGGCTGCGATACGGGCAGCTTCCTCGGCATCCAGATGTTCACGTAAGTTGCGAGTTCCACTTTGGTAGAGGCGTGACCACTCTCCAGCTTTAGTTCTTGCTTCCTTGAGGGTAAGTCCATCAGTGCCAGTGGCGTCATATGCACCTATGGGCAGAAACACTCTTCCACCGCTGGTGTCGGTATACCTGAAGTAAAACAGGCGCTCGCCATCTGGGCGAAGACGTGCCATGAATCGGCCGCAGCCGCGAGGAGCATCCTCGATCAGCCAGGTAGGTTTGGCTGGTTTTGCGTTCATCTGTTTGTCGGTGATCGTCGCCACTTTCGCTTCCCCAGAAAGGCCAGGCACCAGATGGTCACCGTTGGGTCACCGTTTCTCGCTGGCTTTGGTAGAATGCTATCGGAAGCGGTTGGACTGTGTAAACTGCATTGGCCTAGTAAATACAGTGCTTTAGGCCTTGCTCCTGGATTTTCTTAGACTGAATTGGATTGTGGTTTACCTTTATGGGGTGCTAGGGGTAGAGTGTTCGAATCACTCCGTCCCGACCATATAATTCAAGGGGTTGCGAGATTTTATCTCGCGACCCCTTTTTATTTGTCTCCGTTTTTACCCCTACAAATCTGTTGGCTCTGGGTGGAATCCTCACGTCTTCCGCGCGGGCGGATGCAGGCTTCAGTACTCGCGCGTGGTCTCTTTTTTACCAGTATTGTCTGGTCTTTCGCTTCCCCTCCTGACGTTTTTAATGACCGCTCGCAGGGTGCAGGAGGGGGCGGTCCAGTCGATCAGTTCCTGGCACGGTACTGGATAAGTCATCCACCGCAGCCGTTGATGTTGGCGGCCAACTGTCACGAAATGAAAAGCCATTGTCGTCTGATGAGAAGCGGCTCGCCAGACTGCGTCCTACAGTCCAATCAGCGCAAATCGACGCAGCACGCCCATATTGCAGACTGGAGAATAAGAAAACATGGCCAAAGCCGTACGCTTCTACGAAACCGGTGGTCCCGAAGTCCTCCGTTATGAGGAGGTCGAAGTTGGCGAACCCGGTCCAGGCCAGGTTCGTCTTCGTCATGTGGCGGTTGGCCTGAACTATGCCGACACTTACTTTCGCAATGGCACTTACCCGATCCCGATGCCCAATGGCATGGGGGTTGAAGCCTCCGGTGTGGTCCAGGCCATCGGCGAGGGGGTTACCAATGTACGCGTGGGAGATCGCGTTACCTACACCGGTTTTCTCAATACATTGGGTGCCTACAGCACCGAGCGTCTGATCCCGGCCGCGCCGTTGATCAAGCTGCCGGAAACCATCAGTTTCGAGACCGCCGCGGCCATGACCATGCGCGGCCTGACGTCGTCGTACCTGATGCGGCGCATTTACGATTTCAAGGCCGGCGACAGTATTCTGCTGCACGCCGCTGCCGGTGGTGTAGGCCTGATCGTTTCGCAGTGGGCCAAGCTGCTCGGCCTGACCGTCATCGGTACCGTGTCCACCGAGGTCAAGGGCGAAGTCGCCCGGGCCCATGGCTGCGACCATGTCATCAATTACAGCCATGAAGACGTCGCCCAGCGCGTTCGCGAGCTGACGGACGGCGTCGGTGTCAACGTGGTGTTCGACAGTGTCGGCAAGAATACCTTCATGGGCTCCCTGGATTCGCTCAAACGCCGCGGTCTGATGGTCTGCGTCGGCACGGCATCCGGTCCGATCCCGGCCTTCGATCCGGTACTGCTGGCGATGAAAGGCTCGCTGTTCATGACCCGTCCGGCCCTGGCCGATTACATCGCCGACCCGGCGGAAAAAGCCGCGTTGGCGGGCGAGTTGTTCGACCATGTCGGCAGCGGTCGGATCAAGATCGAGATCAACCAGCACTATGCCTTGCAGGATGCCGTCCAGGCCCATCGCGACCTGGAATCACGCAAGACCACGGGCTCGTCGATTTTCGTCATTTAAGGGAGTCGTCTGCCATGAAAGTCGAACAATTGACCTGCAGCATTGGCGCGGAGCTGATCGGCGTCAACCTCGCCGACGCCCTCCACGACGACGGTCTTTTTGCCGAGATTCGTGCTCAGCTGCTCCAGCATCGGGTGGTGTTCCTGCGTGATCAGGACATCACTCGCGCCGAGCATGTGGCATTCGCCCGGCGCTTTGGCGAACTGGAGGATCATCCGGTGGCCGGCAGTGATCCGGATCATCCAGGGCTGGTGCGCATCTACAAGCGGCCGGACCAGCCGATGGACCGCTACGAGAACGCCTGGCACACCGACGCTACCTGGCGCGAAGCCCCGCCAATGGGCTGTGTGCTGCGTTGTGTGGAGTGCCCGCCGGTCGGCGGCGACACCATGTGGGCCAACATGGTCGAGGCCTATGCGCGCTTGCCGGAAGACGTAAAGGTGAAGATCGCTGACCTGCGTGCGCGCCACAGCATCGAAGCGAGCTTTGGCGCCGCCATGCCGATTGAAAAGCGTCTGGCGCTCAACGCGATGTACCCGGATGCCGAACATCCTGTGGTACGCACCCACCCGGAAACCTTGGAAAAGGTGCTGTTCGTCAACGCCTTTACCACCCACTTGAGCAACTACCACACCCCTGAGCGGGTGCGCTTCGGCCAGGACGCCAACCCCGGCGCGAGTGAGCTGCTGCGCTACCTGATCAGCCAGGCCTATATCCCCGAGTATCAGGTGCGCTGGCGCTGGAAACCCAACAGCATCGCCATCTGGGACAACCGCAGTACCCAGCACTACGCCGTCATGGACTACCCGCCGTGCCACCGCAAGATGGAACGTGCCGGCATCATCGGCGACAGGACTTACTGATCGACCGCAGCTGCATTCGCTCTCGTAGACACGCCTGCCCGGCACGATCCCGGGTGGGCGGAACAATCATAAGAATAGGAGTAACTCATGCAATTCTTCGACGATTCCCTGCACCCGGAAAACATGGAAAAGGTGGTCATCACCGTGGCCCCGTATGGCCCCGAGTGGATGCCGGAAGACTTCCCCGAAGACATCCCGCTGACCATGGACGAGCAGGTGCAGAAGGCGGTTGATTGTTATGAGGCCGGTGCAACGGTATTGCACCTGCATGTGCGTGAACTGGACGGCAAGGGTTCCAAGCGTCTGTCCAAGTTCAATGAGTTGATCGCCGGCGTGCGTGAAGCCGTGCCGGACATGATCATCCAGGTCGGTGGTTCGATTTCCTTCGCCCCCGAAAGCGATGGCGAAGCCGCCAAGTGGCTGTCCGATGATACTCGCCATATGCTGGCGGACCTGACGCCAAAACCGGATCAGGTCACGGTGGCCATCAACACCACCCAGATGAACATCATGGAACTGCTGTATCCGGAATACCTGGAAGGCACGTCCCTGGCCAATCCTGCCTATCAAGCGGCCTACAGCGAAATGACCGTACCGGCAGGCCCGGCCTGGGTCGCCGAACACCTCAAGCGTCTGATGGACAACGGCATCCAGCCGCACTTCCAGCTGACTGGCATGCATGCAATGGAAACCCTTGAGCGTCTGGTGCGCAAGGGCGTCTACAAGGGCCCGTTGAACCTGACCTGGATCGGTATCGGCGGCGGTTTCGATGGCCCCAATCCGTTCAACTTCTTCAACTTCATCCACCGCGCGCCAGACGGTTGCACCCTGACCTCCGAGTCGCTGCTCAAAAACGTCATGCCGTTCAACACCATGTCGATGGCCATGGGTATGCACCCGCGTGTGGGCAATGAAGACACTATCATTGATCACAAGGGCGATCGTTTCGGCTCAGTTGCGCAGATCAAGCAGACCGTACGCATCGCTCATGAGCTGGGTCGCGAAATCGCCACCGGTAAAGAGGCGCGTGAGATCTACCGCATCGGTGTGCAGTACCAAAGCATCGAAGAAACCCTGCTGGCCAATGGCATGGCCCCCAACCGCAAGGCCGGGCAGAAAGGTGTGCCGCAACGCGGCTGATCGGCAGACGACGCGGGCGGTCAATGGCCTCCCGCTCGCTGCACTGCAACACGCTTGATAACAACAATAAAACAAAGCTTTGAGGAGGCTGCATGGCCTTTCACCCAATCGCCGCAGACGATGATGACTGCAGTGGCGTCGGCGTTGCGCGCAAGTATGCCTGGATCGTCTTTGCACTGACGTTCGGCTTGTTGATTTCCGATTACATGTCGCGTCAGGTACTGAACGCGGTGTTCCCAATGCTCAAGGGCGAGTGGGCCCTGAGCGACGGTCAGCTCGGCCTGCTCAGTGGCATTGTCGCCCTGATGGTGGGGCTGCTGACAATTCCCCTGTCATTGCTGGCGGATCGCTTCGGCCGGGTCAAGAGCCTGGCGCTGATGGCTTTACTGTGGAGTCTGGCCACGCTGGGCTGCGCATTGGCGCAGGACTATCAGCAGATGTTCGTTGCACGATTCATGGTCGGCGTCGGCGAAGCGGCGTACGGCAGCGTCGGCATCGCGGTGGTGATTTCGGTGTTTCCCAAACACATGCGTGCAACCCTGGCCAGTGCGTTCATGGCGGGCGGCATGTTCGGTTCGGTATTAGGTATGGCGCTGGGCGGTGCAATCGCCGCCAAGCTTGGCTGGCGCTGGTCGTTTGCCGGCATGTCGCTGTTCGGCCTGCTGCTGGCGGTGCTTTACCCGGTCATCGTCAAGGAAGCACGCATTGCGCCGCAACGAGCCGCTCAGGCGGCGAACAAAGCGGCTGCCGCGGTCAAGCGTCCGTTGCGTACGCTGTTTTCCAGCCGTTCGGTGATCGCTGCCTACATCGGCAGTGGCTTGCAACTGTTCGTCGGCGGCACCGTCATTGTGTGGATGCCCAGTTACCTCAATCGTTATTACGACATGGCCACCGACAAGGCAGGCGGAGTCGCGGCGATCATCGTGCTGTGCAGCGGTGCGGGGATGATCCTGTGCGGCATGCTCAGTGATCGACTGTGTCGCCATTCGCCGGAGCGCAAGGTCTCTTTGGCCATCGCCTATTGCCTGGGCAGTTGTCTGCTGTTGTCGGCAGCGTTCGCCTTGCCGACAGGGCCTGTGCAATTGGTGCTGATCTGCCTGGGCATGTTGATTGCCGCCGGCACGACCGGCCCTTGCGGAGCCATGGTTGCCAACCTGACCCATTACTCGGTCCATGGCACGGCCTTCGCCACGCTGACCTTGGCCAACAACATGCTGGGGCTGGCGCCTGGGCCGTTCATCACCGGCAGGGTGTCCGACCTCATCGGCTTGCAGGCTGCTTTTCAATTGGTGCCACTGGTCAGCATCGCGGCAGCGGCCGTGTTCTTTTATGCCAAGTGTCACTACCACAAGGACATCGCCCGGCTTCGAGGCGAGCAAGTCCACGATTCGATTGGCAAAGTGGCGTTAGAGGTGAAGTTGTGAGTGGTCGTTTACGTATTGATGTGTTTTTCGATTTCATCTGTCCCTGGTGCCTGATCGGCAAGCGTCAACTGGAGCGCGCGCAGGACCTGCTGCGCATCCAGCAACCGGATGTGCAGATCAGCACGGTGTGGCATGGGGTGCAGTTGCTGCCGCAGCTGCCGGCACAGGGTGAACCCTTCGCCGATTTTTACCTCAAGCGTCTGGGCGGTCCTGAAGCCGTAGTGATGCGTCAGGCCCAGGTGCAGCAGGCTGCGATGGCGGTGGGCGTGCCCATCGATTTGAGTCGCATCATCACCATGCCGAATACCGCTGATGCCCATCGTTTGCTGGAGCGTGCGAGCGTGCTGGGCAATACCGCCCAACGCGATGTTTTGCTTGAGCGTCTGTTCGCTGCCTACTTCCAGTTTGGCGAAGATCTGGGCTGCCAAGAGACCTTGCTTGCCATCGCCCGGTCGTGTGGCTTCGACGCTGATGCCATGGCCTCCTTCCTGCAAGGTGACGGCGATCCTTACGTCGGCAACGAGACGGGAGCAGGCAGCGGCGTGCCCAGTTTTCAGTTCGACCGTCGCCTGACGGTGGTGGGCGCACAGCCTGCCGAGGTGCTGCTGGACGCCATGTGCGAAGCCTTGCTCGACAGTGCTCGCAAGCGGCAACCGGTATGAGTCTTCGTATCCCCGTGCCTGCCGGAAAGCTCCCGCAGGCGGGTGGTCGTGCGCTGTTCGAATTCGATGGCAAAAGCCTGGCGCTATTCAACGTCGAAGGTGACCTGTTCGCCATTGACGACAGTTGCCCCCATCAGGGGGCTTCGCTATGTGGCGGGCGTCTGGAGGGCAGGGTGATTCAATGCTGCGCCCATGGCCTGCGCTTCGATCTGCGCAACGGCTACCTGCTCAACTCAACCCAGCTCAAAGTCGCCAACTACCCGGTCGAGGTCATCGACGGCCAGGCATTCATCGTCATCGTTTCTGAGGAGTCCGCGCCATGAGCGCTATCGCTCTTACCCGTATCCATAGCCGAACGCGCGAACTGGCGCCGGGTTTTGTCGTCAGTCTGATCGTGGCGGCGGCCGCGTCCTTTTTGTCCGAGCATTACGGTGCGCCGGTGATGCTGTTTGCCTTGCTGTTGGGCATGGCGCTGAACTTCCTGGCCGGTGACGGTGCCTGCAAGGCTGGCATCGAGTTCACGTCGCGCACTGTGTTGCGCATTGGCGTGGCCTTGCTGGGCATGCGCATCACTCTCGAACAGATTGCCGCGCTGGGCTGGAAGCCTGTGGCGCTGGTGGTGATTCTGGTGGTGGTGACGATCGGCGTCTCGGTGATCGCGGCCAAGGCGCTGGGATTCCAGCGTTTATTCGGCATGCTTACCGGTGGGGCAACCGCGATTTGTGGTGCGTCAGCGGCGTTGGCGCTGGCGGCGGCGTTGCCCAATCATCCGCAGAAAGAGCGCGCCACGCTGTTCACGGTCATCGGGGTGTCGGCACTGTCCACCACGGCGATGATCCTGTATCCGATGATTGCCAATTGGCTGTCATTGTCCCCGCAAGTGGCCGGCGTATTCCTGGGCGCCACCATTCACGATGTCGCCCAGGTGGTCGGTGCCGGTTACAGCATGTCGACCGAGACCGGTGATACGGCCACGGTGGTCAAGTTGATGCGGGTTGCCATGCTGCTGCCGGTGATCGTGTGTGCGGCGATGGTCACGCGTATGCAGGGTGCCGATCCGACCGGCAAGCGACCACCGCTGCTACCGTGGTTCGCCGTCGGTTTTCTGCTGCTGGCCTGTATCAACAGCACCGGCTGGATAGCCCCGGTGGTGCAGGGTTCGGTCAACGAGCTATCGCGCTGGTGCCTGGTGGTTTCCATCAGCGCCCTGGGTATGAAGACCCAGCTCAAGGAGCTGGCCGCTGTCGGCATCAAGCCCATCCTGCTGATGGTGGGGGAGACGGTGTTCCTTGTCGTGCTGGTGCTGCTGTTGCTGCACTGGGGCTTGTAAGCCCGACTGAATCACACTTGATGGCAGGGCCGCACTGCGTTGACTCCTCGTCGCAGTGAGGCTTCGGGCCGGTGTCACAAGCACCGGCTCTTTTGCGGCGACTGTACCAACAGTCGCCGCTTTTTTTTTTGCAAGCCCCGCGTCTGTTTTGTTCGGTTCAGGGTTCGCTGGAGCCGGGCAGGGTGGTCAGGTCCGGCGGTGCTTTGACGGTGTGCTTTTGCGCGCTGCGCCAAGCGGCGGGCGGCATGCCGAACTGGGTGATAAACCAGCGAGTGAAGGAACTCGCCATGGAGTAGCCGAGCATGTCGGCAATGCGCCCTAGCGAGTAATTCGGGTTTTCCAGGTAGCGCAGCACCAGATCGCGGCGCACGTCGTTGATCAGGTCGTTGAAGGCGCAGCCGTCGTCTTTGAGGCGGCGCTGCAGGGTCCGAACGTTCATGCCCTGGGTCTGGGCGATCTGCTCGATGGTGGCGCGCCCCATTGGCAACAGCAGGTAGATGGCTTTGCGCACCTCGAACAGCATCGACGGGCCTTCGTGACTGAGCAACGAGTCGAGGTAACTCTGAGCGTAGCGCGCCATGGCCGGATCGGCATGGGGATTGGTCATGTCGAGGCTGGCATCGGAACAGACAATGCCATTGAACTCGCTGCCGAATTCCAGCTTGCAACCGAACAGGCGGCGATGCAGTTGCAGATTGTCCGGGGGCTGGTGTGTGAAGTTGACGCTGTAGGGATGCCAGTGGGTGCCGAGCAGCGCGGCGCACAGGCGGAACATCACGCCGATGGCCAGCTCATTGGCCTGTCGGCAGGGCATTGGCGATTCGGTGACCACCTCCTCGCGAATGATCACCATCTTGCCAGCCTCTTCAATGAAGAGGGCCAGCGAGTCGTTCATCAGATGACGGTAATGCACCAACACTTGCAACGCATCACGCAGCGTACGCTGGTGGCTGAGCAGCAGGCTGACCACACCGAAGTCAGAGAGCTGACGCGACTCGGCCATGCTCAGGCCGAAGCTCTGGCAGCCACTGGCGGCGGCCGAATCTTCCAGCAGGCGCACGGCGGCATCGATGGGAATACGGTGTTCGGGGGTTTGCAACAGGGCCTTGCTCAGACCGACGGCAGCCAGTACATCGCGCGGGTTGAACCCCAGGTACTGGGTGACCTCCAGGTAGTTGGTCAAGACGGCGGCGCGAACAAGCTTGGGCATGCGAAGTCTTTCCTGGGCTGATTGCGATGGAAATGAGCGTGGCGACTATATCCAGCACGTCATCAATTGAACAGTTGTGACGTTATCGATGGCGTTCACCCAATCCTGCCCCGAATCACAGCCGTTCCCATGGATCAATCGACCCTCACCCATTGATTACAGTGACCCGGGGAGAGCCTGCGGGTTTTTTCGACCAATGGTCGCGGCACACCAATGCCTGAAAATCTGTCATCAAAAGAAAAGCGCCTGACGTCAAATGAAAAGCGCCTTGGGTGGGCGCTCTTTAATGTCGGCACTACAAAAAGCTTCTGGCGATAGAGCCAGTCGAGTCATCGAGAAAGCGAAGGTGTTGACGTGGACAAACTGCAGACTGCCGCAACCGTTCTGATCGTACCGGGCCTGCGCGAGCACGTTGCCGAGCATTGGCAAACGTTGCTTGAGGCCAGGCTGTGCAAGGTGCGCAGTGTCCCGCCACTTGAAACCGACAAGCTCGACTGCGGGGCCCGGGTCCGGGCGATCCAGCACCAGCTGGAGCAGATCGAAGGGCCGGTGATTCTGGTGGCCCACAGTGCTGGCGTGTTGATGGTCGCGCACTGGGCCGCACGGCACAGTCGTCCGATCAAGGGCGCTCTGCTGGCCGCACCACCGGATCTCGACGCCGACTGGCCGCAAGGCTACCCATCCCCCCAGACCCTGCGTAGCCAGGGCTGGAATCCTCTTCCCCTAGGCCCGCTGCCGTTCCGCAGCCTGGTGGCCGGCAGCACCAACGATCACCTCGCCAGCCTTTCGGCCGTCACGCGCATGGCTCAAGGTTGGGGCGCCGAACTGCGCAATCTCGGCGCAGTGGGTCATCTCAATCCGGCTGCAGGGTTTGGCCACTGGCCACAAGCCGAAGCACTCATCCTGGAGCTGGATCGCTAGTTCAGGCGCCGGCTGGCCGCACGCCATCCGGTAATTGCCCTCACTCCTGAAAAACGCCAATCCCTGGAAAAAGAGGTTGCGTGAGGGCGGCTGCGCTTAAAACAACTACAAAAAGGCGGAGACAACGCAATGCACAACAATAAGAGTCACGGGTTCACACCTTCGCGTTACACCTTGTTGGCCTCGGCCATTCTGGCCGCAAGCATGCCGGCGGCCCATGCGTTCGAACTCGATACGGGTAACCCGGACTGGACCGTGCGCCTGGATAACACCGTCAAGTACAACTACGGCGTACGCACCGAAAGCGCCGACAAGCGCATGTTGGCGACACCGAACAACAACGATGGCGACTACAACTTTCGCAAGTCCGGGACCAATATCAGCAACCGCATCGACCTGTTGACCGAGATGGATGTGGTCTACCAAAACCACATGGGTTTTCGCGTCAGTGCCGCCAGTTGGTATGACAAGGCCTACGAGAACACCGGTTCCAATTCCAACCCGTTCGTCAACGGCAACGACGCGAGGTCGGGGCTGGTCGCCAACGACCCACGTCTGGCCGCGGTCACCGGCGATAATGTCGGCAATGGCAGCCCGCACCTGAGCAACTACGCCCAGCGTTACTACACCGGTCCCTCCGGCGAAATCCTCGATGCCTTCGTGTTCTACAGCACCGAAGTGGGCGAGGAGTCGCTGCTGAGCGTCAAGGCCGGTCAGCACAACGTGTTCTGGGGCGAGACCATTCTCAACCCGGTGCACTCGATCAGCTACGGCCAGTCCGGTCTGGACCTGGCCAAACTGGCGGCATCCCCAGGTATCGAAGCCAAGGAACTGTTCGTCCCGCGTAATCAGCTGTCGATGTCATTTACCGTCAATCCCGAGCTGACCGTGGGTGCCCAGTACTTCCTCGATTGGGACGCCGCCCGACTGCCTGAAGCGGGCACCTATTACGGCGGTTCCGATCTGGTGGGCTTCGGTGCGCAGTCGTTCCTGCTGGGCAACACCAATGGCGTGGTGCCCGGCAGCCCGCTGGGATGTGGCCTGGCGCCGTGCAACGGGTTGACCAACGTGCGTCGGGGGCATGATCTGACACCGGACAATCGCGGCGACTGGGGCGTGATGGCTAAGTGGTCGCCCGCCTGGCTGGACGGTACGCTCGGTGTTTACTACCGCGAAACCTCGGAAATCCTTCCGCAAGCCTGGCTGGATGCCAGAGGCCTGAGTTCGGCCAACCCCAACGGCACCCGGCCGGCAGGGCAAGTGCCTGCGGTGGTCAATACGCTCAACTCGCTGAGCACCGCCACCTATCAAATGGCCTATGCCGACAATATCAAGATCGTTGGCCTGAGCCTGTCCAAGGACGTTGGCGGGGTGAGCGTGGGTTCGGACCTGAACATTCGTCACAACATGCCGCTGGCCAGTATTCCAGCGATTGTCAGCTCGACCAGTCCTCTGGGGTTGGGCGCCGGCCTCGGTCTGTTGCCGGCCCGCACGGCCGCCACCGGGGTGATCTATGACACTCCGCAAAAGGGCGACAGCATGAGTGCCACCGGTGACACGTTGCACTGGACGCTCAACGGCCTGATGACCTTCCCGAAAACACCTGTGTTCGATTCGGCCAGCCTGCTCGCCGAGTTGTACTACAGCAACCTGCTCAAGCTCGATAGCAAAAACGAAGCGCTCTACAAGGGCAAGGGCGCCTATCGCGGCATCGACCAGCCGACCCGGGACAACTGGGGCATCGCGGTCAACTTCACGCCGACCTGGTACCAGGTGTTTCCCGGCGTCGACCTCAACGCACCGATGTCCATCAACGTCGGTCTCGACGGCGTCTCACCGGTGTCCGGTGGCGGTGCCAAGGACACCGGCAACTATGCCGTGGGCGTGGGTGCCGTTGTGTACAACAAATACTTTGTCGACCTGAAGTACGTCGACTCCTTCGGCAAGTCCGACAAGTGCGACGCCAGCGGTCTGAGCACCGGCGCGGCCAATGCCGGCAGCGGCGACGGCTCCACACCCAATGCCTTTAGCGGCAATGAAAACTACGCGTGTTACGGCGGCGGCTACTCGGCCTTCTCCGGTGGTGGTGCCACGACTGAGGACCGTGGTGCCGTTTACCTGACGATGAAAACCACTTTTTGATTCACCACTGATTTGCTCAATGCAAGCAGGAGAATAACAAGATGAAATTCGCAAAAACCGTGTTGGCCGCTTCGCTGGCCATGGTCCTTGCCGCCCAGGCACAGGCCGCTGTTTCAACTCAGGACGCTGCCAGGTTGGGCAGCAGCCTGACCCTGGTGGGCGCCGAAAAGGCCGGGAACGCTGATGGTTCCATCCCCGCTTATGACGGTGGCCTGACCACGCCGCCGGCCAGTTTCAAATCCGGTGACAGCATGCGTCCGGATCCCTTCGTCAACGAAAAACCGTTGCTGGTGATCGATGGCAAGAACGTCGATCAGTACAAGGGCTTGCTCAGTGCAACCACGGCGGAACTGGCCAAACGTTTCCCAAGCTTCCACGTCAATGTCTACCCGACCCACCGTACAGTCTCTTTGCCCAAGGCCGTCCTGGACAATGGCGTGAAAAACGCCACCGGCGCCAAGTCCCTGGAAGGCGGCCTGGCCATCGATAACGTACTGCCCGGTGTGCCGTTCCCGATTCCGCAGTCGGGCAACGAGGCGATGTGGAACTTCCTGTTGCGTTATCAGGGGGTCAACATCAACTCCAAGTACGACTCCTGGAACGTCGATTCCGCAGGCATTGCGAGTCTGGCGATCACCGGGCAGGCGTTCATTTCCTATCCGATCTACGAGAACCTGACGCAGCCGATCAGCAGCGCCGACGTGTACTACCAGATGAAGTTGTCCTATACCGGCCCTGCACGCCGGGCCGGCGAAGCGGTGATGCTCAAGGACGCCGCCAACCCGCTGCAGCAACCGCGCCGCGCCTGGCAATACTTGCCTGGCCAGCGTCGGGTCAAGCTGGCACCGAACCTGGCTTACGACACGCCTAACCCTGGCACCGCCGGCGCGGGCACCTACGACGATGTCTTTGTGTTCAACGGTGCACTGGACCGCTACGACTGGAAGCTGGTGGGCAAGCAGGAAATGATCGTGCCCTACAACACTTATAAGCTGACCTACGCCCAGGACCCCAAGGCGCTGACTACCGCCAACCACCTGTCACCGGAATACGTGCGTTGGGAAAAACACCGGGTCTGGGTGGTGGAGGGCAACCTCAAGGCCGGCGCCCGACACATCTATCAGAAGCGTCGCTTCTACCTCGATGAAGACAGCTGGACCGCTCTGGCCTCTGACCAATACGACGCCCGTGGCCAGCTGTACCGTGGCTCCTTCGCTTTTCTCAGCCAAAGCTATGACAAGCAGATCCCGGATTCCACGCCCTTCATGATTTACGACCTGGTCGGTGGCTCCTACAACATCAACGGTGTGGTGGGCCCTTACGGCGGCATCAAGTACATCGATCCGCTCTCCAAGGCGCAGTGGTCGCCGGAGTCGCTGGCCGGTAGCGGTATTCGCTAAACGAGCTGCGACAAGGCGTCCGTTCGATCCGCGGCCTGCAAGGGCCGTGTGAGCGCACGGCGGTCGGTGCACGGCCAGATCGTTCTGGACGCCAGGTTTGAACATCAGGCTGCACGGTTGTGTATCCCGACGCAGTTTTCCGAAGAGGACGCGGTATGTGTTCGTACAAAAAATACCTGCAGCTGGCGCTGGGCGCCCTGCTTGCAATGTTGCAGGGCCTCACCCAGGCGGCCGGCTATGTCGACGTGCTGGATCTGCCGGCCAGGGTCAGTGCCTTGGCCGTCAACAGCCCGTTATCCGGCATGGCCCGCGCCGGCGACCGTCTGGTCGCAGTCGGGCAGCGTGGCCACATTCTGTATTCCGATGATGCCGGCAAGCACTGGCAGCAAGCCAGTGTCCCGGTGAGTGCCGATCTCAACGCGGTGAATTTTCCTTCTGCCCTGCAGGGCTGGGCGGTCGGCAACGACGGCGTGGTATTGCATAGCAGCGACGCCGGGGCGACCTGGCGCAAGCAACTGGACGGCCGCCAGATCGGTGCCTTGCTGGTCAAGCATTATGGGGCGTTGGCCAGTGCAGAACCGGGCAACGAACAGTGGTCACGGCTGGCTGCCGAAGGCCAGCGTCTGGTGGAGCAGGGCGCGGATAAACCCTTGCTCGACGTCTGGTTCGCCAACAACAACCTCGGCTATGTGGTCGGTGTGTTCAACCTGATCCTGCGCACCGAGGATGCTGGCCAGAGCTGGACACCGTTTCAGGACCGCACCGACAACCCGCAGGGCTTTCACCTCAACGCCATCGCCTCTACTGGCGACGCGCTGTACATCGCCGGAGAGCAGGGCCTGCTGCTCAAGTGGGATGACGCCCGGCAGCGGTTCGCCGCCGTGCAGACACCCTATCAGGGCAGTTTTTTCGGTGTTCTCGGCAACCCCGGGGAAGCGCTCGTCTACGGCTTGCGCGGCAATGTGCTGCGCAGCACCGATGGCGGTCTCAGCTGGACCCCGCTGGACAGTGGTCTGCACGTCAGCATCACCGCCGGCATCGTCGATACCCATGGTGATTACCGCTTGTTTACCCAGGGCGGGCAGATGCTAGTGAGCCAGGGCGCCGGTGCGCAAATGCACTGGGTGCAGCAAGCCGAGCCGGTCCCGGTGACTGGTGTCACGCGCGCCGCCGACGGTGCGCTGGTGGTGGTTGGCAGCCGTGGTGCACGGACGCTGTCCGTTGAATAAGCCCTCGAACCCTTAGAGCGAGCACCCAGATATGGGCCATACCAAACAAGAAACCATGCCGGTGATCCGCGATTTGCGTGACTTCGACCGCCATTCCGGCAACCTGCTGGAGCGGCTGGTATTCAACTACCGTCCGCTGTTCATGCTGCTGATGGCGCTGGCCACCGTGGTGTTGGGCTACATGGCCGCGACTCGCCTGGAGCTGCGTCCAAGCTTCGAAAAGATGATTCCGCAGAGTCAGCCGTACATCCAGAACTTCCTGGAAAACCGCCAGTCGCTGCGCGGTCTGGGCAACTCGGTGCGGGTGGTGGTGGAGAACACCCAGGGCGATATCTTCGACCCCGCTTATCTTGACGTGCTCAAACAGGTCAACGATCAGCTGTTCGTCACCGAAGGCGTCGACCGTGCCTGGATGAAGTCGTTGTGGAGCCCGGCGGTGCGCTGGACCGAAGTCACCGAGGAAGGTTTCCAGGGCGGCCCGGTGATGCCCGATACCTATCAGGGCAAGCCGGAAGAAATTGAACAGCTGCGCCAGAACATTTCCCGCGCCGGTATCGTCGGCAGTCTGGTGGCCAGCGACTACAAATCGAGCATGCTGATCGTGCCGCTACTGGACAAGGCCACGGCCAGCGGTCAGCGCATCGACTACCACGCGTTTTCGCAGATGCTCGAGGAGCAGTTGCGCAACAAGATCGAGTTCGCCGGTGACAGCGCTGCACGTAAGGCCGGGGAGGAGGGCAAGGGCCAGTACAAAGTCCGGGTGATCGGTTTCGCCAAACTGATGGGCGACCTGATCGACGGGCTGATTCAGGTGATGATGTTCTTCGGCCTGGCCGTCGTCACTTCGCTGATCATCATTTACGCCTACACCCGTTGCGTGCGCAGCACCTTGCTGGTGGTCGGCTGCTCGCTGGTCGCAGTGGTCTGGCAACTCGGCATCGTCGCCTGGCTCGGCTATGCCATCGACCCGTACTCGGTGCTCGTGCCTTTCCTGATCTTCGCCATCGGTGTGTCCCACGCGGCGCAGAAGATGAACGGCATCATGCAGGACATCGCCCGTGGCACTCACAAACTGATCGCCGCACGCTACACCTTCCGCCGCCTGTTCATTGCCGGCGTCACCGCGCTGCTGGCCGACGCCGTCGGATTCGCGGTGCTGATGCTGATCGATATTCCGGTGATCCGGGACCTGGCGATCACCGCCAGTATCGGTGTGGCGGTGCTGATCTTCACCTCGCTGTTGCTGATGCCGGTGGCGCTGTCTTATGTCGGCGTCGGCGCCAGGGCTGCCGAGCGTGCGCTGAAAATCGACACGCGCGCAGAAGGGCACAAAGGCTTCGGCAAACTATGGGACCTGCTCGACCGCTTCACCACGGCCAAATGGGCCACGGGGGCGGTACTGGTCGCGGTACTGATGGGCATCGGCGGCTTCATGATCAGCCTGCAGCTGAAGATCGGCGACCTGGAAAGTGGCGCACCGGAGTTGCGTGCCGACTCTCGCTATAACCGTGACAACGCCTACATCACCAGCCACTACGCGCTGTCCAGCGACCTGTTCGCGGTGATGATCAAGACCGCGCCGGAAGGCTGCCTGAACTACAAGACCCTGGTCCTCGCCGATCGCCTGGCCTGGGAGCTGCAACAGTATCCGGGCGTGCAGGCGACCGCTTCGCTGGTCAACGCGGTACGGCAGATCACCGCCGGCACTTATGAAGGCAACCCCAAGCTCAACAGCATCCAGCGCAATCAGGACGTGTTGAACTACGCCGCGCAGCAAGCCTCGGTCAACTCCCCGGAGTTGTTCAACACCGATTGTTCGCTGATGCCGGTGATCACCTTTCTCAAGGACCACAAGGCCGAGACCCTGGATGCCGTGGTGGGCATCGCCGAAAAATTCGCCCGGGAGAACAACAGCGATGATCGCCAGTTCCTGCTGGCGGCCGGGTCGGCCGGGATTGAAGCAGCGACCAACATCGTGGTGCGCGAGGCCAATCGCACCATGCTGCTTTACGTCTATGCGGCGGTGACGCTGTTCTGTCTGATCACCTTTCGCAGTTGGCGCGCGACCCTGGTCGCCCTGTTGCCATTGGTCCTGACCTCGATCCTTTGCGAGGCGTTGATGGTGGCCATGGGCATTGGCGTGAAGGTCGCGACCCTGCCGGTGATCGCATTGGGCGTGGGCATCGGCGTGGATTACGCCTTGTACCTGCTCAGCGTGCAGTTGCATTACCAGCGCCAGGGCCTGCCGCTGAGTCAGGCTTACCGCAACGCCGTGTCGTTTACCGGCCGGGTAGTGGGCCTGGTGGGCATCACCCTGGCAGCCGGCGTGGTGTGCTGGGTCTGGTCGCCGATCAAGTTCCAGGCCGACATGGGCATCCTGCTGACCTTCATGTTCCTGTGGAACATGCTCGGCGCGCTGATCCTGATTCCAGCCCTGTCGTACTTCTTGCTGCGTCACCCCGTTGCGCAAGCCCATGTGGCGCAAACCGGTGAAACCGGTACATCCCAACGTCAGGACATGCCGCATGCCCTGACCACTTCCGAGTAAGCCAACGATGTCTGATTACAAAGCTCCTTTGCGCGACATGCGCTTCGTACTCAATGAGGTCTTCGAGGTGTCCCGGCTCTGGGCCGGATTGCCAGGCCTGGCCGAGGTGATTGATGAAGAAACGGCCGCCGCGATCCTTGAAGAGGCCGGCAAGATCAGCGCCGAGGTGGTCGCGCCGCTGAACCGCAGCAGCGACGAGCAGGGCTGCACCTGGAGCAACGGCGCGGTCACCGCCCCGGACGGTTTTGCCCAGGCCTATCAAGCCTTCGCCGAAGGTGGTTGGGTGGGTGTTGGCGGCGATCCGCAGTTCGGTGGCATGGGTATGCCCAAGGCCATTTCGGCTCAGGTCGAGGAGATGGTCAACTCGGCAAGTCTGTCGTTCGGCCTGTACCCGATGCTGACCGCCGGTGCGTGCCTGTCGATCAATGCCCACGCCAGTCAGGAACTCAAGGAACGCTATCTGCCGAACATGTACGCCGGCACCTGGACCGGTTCAATGTGCCTGACCGAGGCGCATGCCGGCACTGACCTGGGCCTGATTCGCACCCGAGCCGAACCTCAGGCCGACGGCAGTTTCAAGATCAGCGGCAGCAAGATCTTTATCACCGGCGGCGAGCACGACCTCACCGAAAACATCATTCATTTGGTGCTCGCCCGATTGCCGGATGCACCGGCCGGTCCCAAGGGGATTTCGCTGTTTCTGGTGCCCAAGGTGCTGGTCAATGACGATGGCTCGCTGGGCGAGCGCAACTCCCTGTCCTGCGGTTCCATTGAGCACAAAATGGGCATCAAGGCATCCGCCACCTGTGTGATGAACTTTGACGGAGCGACCGGCTGGATCATCGATGCGCCGAACAAGGGCCTGGCCGCGATGTTTACCATGATGAATTACGAGCGCCTTGGCGTGGGCATCCAGGGCCTGGCGTTGGGTGAGCGCTCGTATCAGAACGCAGTCGAATACGCCCGTGACCGTCTGCAAAGCCGTTCACCGACCGGCGCGCAGAACAAGGACAAGGCCGCCGACCCGATCATCGTGCACCCGGATGTACGGCGCATGCTGTTGACCATGAAGGCCTTGAACGAGGGCGGGCGGGCGTTTTCCAGCTATGTGGCGTTGCAACTGGATACCGCCAAGTACAGTGAAGACGCTGCAGCCCGCACTCGCGCGCAAGAACTGGTGTCGCTGCTGACGCCGGTGGCCAAGGCGTTCCTGACCGACATGGGGCTGGAAACCACGGTGCATGGCCAGCAGATCTTCGGCGGCCACGGTTACATCCGCGAATGGGGTCAGGAGCAACTGGTTCGCGATGTGCGCATCACGCAGATCTACGAAGGCACCAATGGTATTCAGTCGCTGGACCTGGCCGGGCGCAAAATCGTTGGCAGCGGTGGGGCACTCTACCGTTTGTTCGCCACCGAAATTCGCCATTTCATCGCCACCGCCGATCCCCGTTTGAACGAGTTCACCCGGCCGTTGAGTGCGGCGGTGGATACCCTCGACGAGTTGACCGCGTGGTTGCTCGATCGGGCACAGAACAACCCGAATGAAATCGGCGCCGCCTCGGTCGAGTACCTGCAGGTATTCGGCTACACCGCCTATGCCTACATGTGGGCACTGATGGCCAAAGCGGCCATGGGCAAACAGGCCGAGGATGATTTCTACGCCAGCAAGCTGGGCACTGCGCGCTTCTACTTCGCCCGACTGCTGCCGCGTATCCACTCGTTGAGTGCTTCGGTCAAGGCCGGTAGCGAATCCCTCTACGAGCTGGAAGCAGCGCACTTCTGATCGAAAGGACAAGGAACCCCAACCATGATGGCGACAAAAATAATTCCGCCCGCCGATGGCGCCTATGCCTATCCCTTGCTGATCAAGCAATTATTGCTGTCCGGCGTGCGCTACGAACCGGGCCGGGAAATCGTCTACGCCGACAAACTGCGCTACAGCTACCAGACCCTCAACCAGCGGATCCGCAGGCTGGCCAACGCCTTGACCGCTGCCGGCGTCAAGGCCGGGGATACCGTGGCCCTGCTCGACTGGGACAGCCATCGCTACCTGGAATGCTTCTTCGCGGTACCGATGATCGGTGCGGTACTGCATACCGTGAACATCCGTCTTTCGCCGGATCAGGTGCTCTTCACCATGAACCACGCCGAGGACGATCTGGTGCTGGTGCATGATGATTTCCTGCCTCTGGTTGAACAGATTCACGGGCGGCTTGAAACCGTCAAAGGTTACCTGCAGCTCACGGACGACACAGCAACCGACACGTCGTTACCGGTGCTGGGGGAATATGAAAACTTGTTGTCCAGGGCCGCAGACCAGTACGACTTTCCCGATTTCGATGAAAACTCGGTGGCGACCATTTTCTACACCACGGGCACCACTGGCGACCCTAAAGGCGTGTATTTCACCCACCGCCAACTGGTCCTGCACACCTTGAATGCCGTGGGCACTTTGGGCGTCTATCAAGGCCTGCCGTTGCTGCGTTCCGATGATGTGTACATGCCCATCACCCCGATGTTTCACGTGCATGCCTGGGGTGTGCCTTATGTCGCCACCCTGATGGGGCTCAAGCAGGTGTACCCCGGCCGCTACGAACCCAACAGCCTGGTCAGGCTGTATCGTGAGGAGAAGGTCACTTTCTCCCACTGCGTGCCGACCATTCTGCAAATGATCCTGAGTTGCGAGGAAGCGGCACAGACCCGTTTTGATGGCTGGAAAATGCTTCTGGGCGGCAGCGCGCTGACCTTAGGCATTGCCAGCGAAGCGAGTGCCAAAGGTATTCAGGTGCACAGCGGTTATGGCATGTCGGAAACCTGTCCGTTGCTGTGCACGACGTACCTGCGTGATGAGGAGCTGAAATTATCCACGCAAACCCAGTTGGCCATTCGCATCAAGACCGGGATGCCCGTGCCGATGGTCGATCTGAAAATCATCGATGCCAGTGGCAATGACGTTCCTCATGACGGTGAGTCCCTGGGCGAGATCGTGGTGCGCGCGCCTTGGCTGACTCAAGGTTATTTGAAAGAGCCCGAAAAGGGCGCCGAGTTGTGGCACAACGGTTGGATGCACACCGGCGATATGGCCTCTATCGACGCCTTGGGAGGGGTGGAAATCAAGGATCGAATCAAGGATGTCATCAAGACGGGCGGGGAGTGGATCAGCTCCCTGGAACTGGAGAGCCTGATCAGCGAGCACGTAGCGGTCCAGTCGGTCGCGGTCGTGGGCATCGCCGATGAGCAATGGGGCGAACGGCCGATGGCGCTGGTGGTGTGCGAGCCTGGGCAGTATCTCGACCGCAAGATGCTGGAGGCGCACCTGCAAGGCTTTGTCGAGCGTGGCCGTATCAATAAATGGGCGATCCCCAAGCAGTTCAAGTTCGTCGCCGAGATCCCTAAAACCAGCGTCGGGAAGATTAACAAGAAGCTCATCCGGGAAAGCGAATTGAGCTGAAAGGCGCGGCGGATGCTACGTCAATTTGGCATTACGGCTTCAATGCTGTCGGGCGCTGGGAAGAAGGAAACGCTGAGCTACTACGAGGAACTGAAGGAGCAATTGTTCCTTGATGACGTCCTGACTGAGGGGGAGGTGTCGTATTCCTTCTTCTCTGGCAACCTCACTGTGGAATCGCCGGAAATTCGCTTGGTTGCAGCACAAACGAACGGCGCCGAAACCTTCCTGAAGGGCATGCTGGCATTGCTGGGAGGGACGAGCGGGTCGACTACAGAAACCGGCCTGGCAGCCTGGTCCCGGTACTTGCTCACTTCCACGACCGGTGGTGGCCGTGCTGGCGGGGTTTACCTCAAGGCCGACGCCCTGAAGCTCAGCCGATCGGGTGACAGCAAAGACGGCGAGATCCATGTCCAATTGCTGGGTCTGGACATGAGCAATCCCTACATCTCGCACAAAGGCGCTGATGTGGTTCTGGTGTCTGAAGTCAGCGATGAGATTCAGCCGCGGGCCGAAGTCGATCAGAACGGCCGTGTAGTGAACTCCACCTATTCGTGGGGCAGCAACATCGTTTCCCGTCTACCGTTCGCCGGGGCGTTCCTGAGTGGCGCAACTGGCGATATCGGGGTGAAGGTTGACCTCGACTTCACCATCAAGCGGTCTGACGATGGCGAAGGATCCATGACTTTTGTCGTGGTTCACCGCAATGACGGCAGTGAAGTAGGCCGCATCTCGCGGGAGGCTGAGTTCGCTTCAATTCCTCCGCTGGACGACGTCCAGGAACAGCTCAAAGGTGCCTACAGCGGTTTCATCATGGGTGCTTACAACACTTCCATGGGGCAATCCGTCCTCGCCGACGCCACCAGCAACTTTGCGCGCAAAGCCAAGGTGGCCAACTACTCGCTGGTCTACAAAGGATTCGGTCAGCTGAAGGACGGGTTCGACGAGTACAAGACGGCGACCAAGCAACAGGATTTTGCGGGCTACTGTGCAGAAGCTGGCCTTTCGACGTTCCAGAACGATTTCGGTGCCAAGGGTAAAGACCACAATGATTCGGAGTGTGCGATTGCCCAGAAGCTCGCCACCGATGGCAAGTTCGAAGAGAGCTACACGTTCAAGGAAGACAAGTCGCTATTCGCCGGCCTGTTTGTCAGCAAAAGCTACACACTCGAGACGAACTGATCGCCTCGTTCCCTAAGACCAGGAGCTCGGCTCGCCGGGCTCCACGGTCAACTCCAGATATCCCGGCAAGTCACCTGACAGGACCTTTCATGATCAAGATTACCCAATGGGCGCTGATGGCTCTGTTGGCAACGCTGCTTGCCGGCTGCGGTTCCAGCAGCACCGACAAGGCTGAAGAGCTCGCCGACGCTATGGACATGGACGCTCAATACCAGCGGGTTGTCGACATGGCAGCTGCAAGCTACACCCCGAAATTCCGTAATGTTCCCAACGCAAAGATCAAGACGGTCATCAGGGAGTACGTCTCCCAAGATGACTTGAAGGAAGTGATTGTTGAGGCCTATGCATCCCATTTCGATGCGGATGAACTCGACATCATTATCAAAGCCACCAAGGATCCTGCGAACGCCATGACGTTGATCATGGGCAGCAAGGATGGTCGGGAGCTTGCGCAGAAGAGCTTGAAGGTTCAGAACGACCTGATGGCCGAAATCGGGGAAGCATTCAGCAGCGCGGAAGAAGATATCCTGGCGGAACTCACCGACATGAACGAAGACGCCCGCGGCTGAGGTCTGAGATGCAAGGTGGTGTAGCTCGGACGGTTACATTGGCGCCGCCCGGAATCGCACGCAACAAAAAGCCCGCACGTAGCGGGCTCTCTGCCGATGGGGCCAAATCATTTGGCTGGATGTAGCCTGCACCTCAGGTTGTGAAGAAAGCGTGAAAAGGTGCAAATACCAAGAAGTCCGGCGATGGGCGGGCCTGGATACTCTGTGTCGTTACCCTTTCTTCTTTCTGCACTCATCTATATTCCTATAGGAGAAGCTCACAATTGCCGAGACATGTGGCTCAGAGCCTAAAAATTCGCTGGAAATCTCTATCAGGTCGTCGCCTAGCTTGTACTTATCCGCTGACCAGACAACGCCCCAAGGGACCTTGTCATCCATAAATATCTCCTCTGCTTGGGCTTTGTGTCTATTGGACGGCTCTGACCTAAGGCAGCGTTGGCAATCGACCTGAGTTCGCCAGAGCCCGGATCTGTTTTTCGTGGACTCGCCAGCCTCCAAATCCCCGCCGCGCCAGATAACTCACGCCATTAGTGGCAGTGTCGTGTCCCTGCTTTTTTGTCGTTGTGACAGCCCTGCTTGTCGGTGCGGCCACCGTGAGCGATCGCAGATACTGAGGTAGCGGCGAGAACCACTGCCAGTACGGGGGCGATGATTTTCATTAGTTCACTTCCTGTGGTTGTTATTTTCTGTGTTTTGTCGATCGGATCGATCAGCGCGAGTACATCACCCACCAGAACATGTGCCCCAAGGATTGCGAGTTATTCGGCTTTCGCCCGCACAATCCTTCCCGCCTTCACCTCTTCGGCGTAAGCAGTCAGCCGATCAGCTTGCTCATGCAGCTTTTCGATCGTATCCATTGACTCCAGAAGCTCTGCATCCCCGCGTTGTTTTGCAATCCTGAACATTTCCAGGGCGGCCTCTTCGATGGCGAACGCGGCGGCTTTCAAGTCGCGGCGCAGCTCTTGATTGGGTTTGTTGAGTGGCATGGTGATCTCCTGAAAATTCCCGCCGCGCCAGATCGCTTTCTATTCGGCCTTGGCTGCCTTGATATCAGCGATGATCTGCCTGGATATTGCCTGTACTTGTTTCTCTGTTATAGCTGACATCACGCCTTTGCGGTTTTCTGTGGGCATGGGGAAGTGCTGGATGAGTCGACGAATGGTCCGCCGCAACTAGTTGCGGCGGTGCTTGAAGGGGTTAGTGCAGAGGCTCAGGATGAGCACTCATCTGAAGCGGGAGTAACAGCCATGACTGTGAAATTCGTTTGTCAGAAATGCGGCAAAGACACCGAGGTCGCCATGCATTACGACAAGGGCATCGACAGTCAGGTTTTTGAATGCACCGAGTGCGGTGCTCGGCATGTGCAGGTCAATGAAATACAGGCGCCTGGCGCACCGGTAGAAATGCAATTCCGACTCGCTGATGAGTCTTAGCCGCTATAGTGATGAGCCCGCGCCAAGATCATTGGCTTGCAAGGCGGGCCCCAATTGGCGCCGACCAGGTCGACGCCCGGAGCGCACAGTCAGAGCAAATAGCCAGTTGCTTGTCCGAGGTGGTTGTCCTGTACTCCAGCGATGAGATGCAGTGGAATGTGCTGTTGCTCAACAATGGATGGGATTTCGAAGCTTCCCACTATTTGAAGGTGTCGCTCACTCAGCCCGGTCGACTCTTCTGCCTTTGCCTTAGCCATTCTCGCGTGGTTCGCTGCGATTTCATTGAGAGTTGACACGTTACATCTCCGGTGACTGACCAAGCGTAGCGCTGGAGTCCTTAAGCGTTTAGTTTGAGTGCGGCCGCGTCAGAATTACGTCGTTCTGGGGCCGCTAGGGGCGTCCTTTGCAATCCCTAAGCCAGCCATAGGCGCTTGTTCCGCGCCAGGTTTCCGATACGACGAATGGTCGCGCGCGGTGGAGTGGGCCGGCCTGGTGGCTCCAGATGTGAAGAGCCCAGCGCGATGGCTGGGCTCTGGTTAGTTTCGGTTTTCCATCATCTTGTCGGCGAGAGCTTTGGCCCTTTGGACTAACAGGTTCTGTCTGTCTTCGTGAGTGGCCTCTCCTACAACCGGTGCCGTTAGATTGCTTTCCGCAATCAATGCAGCACAAAAATACTGATCCCAAACGACTCTTTCCCCGGCCGAGCGTTTGTTCATTTGGTCGGCGTTCATATGCGGCTCCTTTTGATGAGGTGGCACAGCTATTTTACGCCCGAACAGTTCGCGCTTGATTCTCATCAGGCATGCTATTAGCAAAACCGAAGAAAACCCGACCACTGAGCCTAATGCCAGTCAGTTAAAAGGAGATACGCCGAACGCCGAACCTGTGGCGAGGGAGCTTGCTCCCGCTCGGCCGCGAAGCGGTTGTAAAGCCAGTGGATTCGGTGTGCCAGACAAAATGCGATCGCAGGTTTTAGGGCCGCTGCGCACCCCAGCGGGAGCAAGCTCCCTCGCCACAGGGTGCGATGTTCATCTCAAAATCCTTAACTGACAGGCATTGACCACTGAACCGGGTTTTTCGTTAGCGATAGAATCCGTTTCACTTACCGCCGATAGCGCCGCCAGCAGCACCACCAAGCCCTGCGCCAATGGCGCCGCCGGTGCTACCGCCGAGTTTGTTGCCAATGATTGAGCCACCTGCCGCACCCAGGCCGCCACCAATGGCTGCCTTGGTTTTGTGGCCTTTTTTGGCTGCAACGGCACTGCCTGCCGCGCCGCCCAGGCCCGCGCCGAGGGCTGCGCCTGTGCTGCCGCCAAGCTTCTGGCCAAGAACGTTACCCAGGGCGCCGCCTAAACCACCGCCGACCGCCGCCTGGGTGCCGCCTGCAGCCATAGCGCCTTGGGCAAACAGGGCGCTCAGGGCCAAGACGGAAAGTGCTTTACGCATGTTGCGAACCTCGAGAAAAATTGGGCGCGTATTGTCGCTGCCTGCTTGTGGCTAAGTAAATCTCCTTGGTGGTCGGCGAAGCTGTTTCTCGCTGAGTTCCGACGCACGGATGAAGAGGCTGAACAGGATGGCGCTCGAAGTTGTCGATTGCTTTTCCAAACTCTGGGGAATATCTGGAACCTATCCAGATATTCCCCATGCGTCACTGGTGCCTGGAATTGCTCTCGATGAATTTTTCGTAATACATCTGGAACTGCTCGATCTTCTGATCGCTGAACCAGGTTTTAATCGCGTCGACCATCGGCGGAGGACCGCACAGGTAAATGTCGAATGGATTGGCTTCGAACGACTGGCGGTCGAAGTGATCAGGAATCCACCCGGTTTTGCCTTTCCAGTCTGCGGAGGGTTTCGACACCACAAGGTGGTAGTCGAAGCCCGCGATACGATCGCGATAATCAGCCAGGCGTTGGGTCTCGCACAGGTCATTGTCCTGCGTGACGCCGTAGAACAGCTGGATCGGATGCCCGCAGCCACCCGTTTGCGCGATGTTATCCAGCATCCCGAGGAAGGCCGAAAGGCCGGTACCGCCTGCCACCAGGACCAGAGGCTTGGTCACCTGACGTAGATAAAAGCTCCCCAATGGGGCCTCGAACTCGAGCATTTCACCGGGGCGGCAATGCTCTCGAATAAAATTGCTCATCACCCCATCAGGCAACAACCGGATCAGAAACTGCAGCTGGTTAGTGGGATTGGGTCGGTTGGCGAAAGAGTAGGAGCGCCACTCACTGGTTCCAGGTACATGCAGTCGAGCGTATTGTCCCGGAAGAAAGTCCAATTGCTGCTGGTGGGAGCAAGCGTCCAGATGAAGGATCGCGGTAGTGCCTGAAACCTGCTCTACACGGGTAATCACTGCTTGCAATAACCGGGTTGCCCCAGCGTTGCACAAGCTCGAATCGAAGTCGAAATAGAACGAGGCATCCGATTGCACGCGGGTCTGGCAAGAGAGCATCTTGCGTTGCGCCAGATCGTGCTCGGAGAGGGCCTCGTCATCGACGTAATCTTGAGTGTATTGGCCTGATTCGCAGCGTCCCTGGCAAGTGCCGCAGACACCTTCGCGACAGTCCAGCGGGATGTTCACGCCATTGCGCAGCGCGGCGTCGAGCAGCAACTCGTTGGGCTTGACCTCGAAGAACGAGGTCTTGCCGTCGGCGAAGCTGAAAGCGACTTTATGGTTCATGACAGCGTGCTCCGCAGCTCACAGGTGATAGAAATCAAGCACTGAGTTGATGGTGTCGTTGAGCAGCACGATGTGCTTGCGAGTGATCTTCCAGCTGTCTGCGACCGCTTTAAGGTGGTAGGTCACATGGCCGTAGAACTGCTCGGACAACCCTTGTCGGGTGTAGAGCGTGACCCAGGCTGCCTTGACTTCAAGCAAGCCGTTATCGAGCTCCTTGATCCGCACATTGCTGATTTGATGCAAGGTGCGCGGCATCGGGGTTGAAGCCGCCGATTTACCGGTGCGCAGGCGAAATACCCGGTCTTCAAGGCCTGAGCGGTTCGAGTAGTAAATCAGCGACATGCCGCGCTTGGGGTCGGTGGTGTACACATGCTCCGACTCCCATTGTGGCAGGTGAAATTCACTCTGCTCATCGAAGAGAGCGATGTAGGCGTCCCAATCCTGCTGATCACACAGCTCGGCTTTGCGGTAGAGGAACTGTTCGACGGACTGTTGTAGTGCGCTCATTTCACACCTCCTTCAACTTCAGGGCTTTTTGTTCCAGACCTTGCAGAAGGAAGCGCTGCCAGGATCCGTGCTGATTGATGTAGAGCCCCTCATGGGTGAACTCGGTGCCGGTCAGTACCGGTTTGATGCCCAGAACCTCACTGTTGGGAGTGGGGCCTTCGACCCATTTTTCACTGCCGCGCGATACTTCGTTCCAGCGCTCAAGGCGTGCCTGGAATCCGCGCTGGGCTTCACGAAACTCCACCAGGTCGTCGGGGGTGCCCATGCCTGAAACGTTGAAGAAGTCCTCGAACTGGCGAATCCGGTTTTCCCGGTCCGCGTCGGACTCACCCTTGACGCCGATGCACTGGCTGATGACTTCTGTCTTGTTCCAGGCCACCGGCCGCACGATACGCAGCTGCGAGCTGATCTGATCCATGAAGAACAGGCTCGGGTAGATGTTGAGATTACGCAGACGGTGCATCATCCACTCGGCTTGTTGCTGGCCGTACTCTTCCACCAGACGCGGCATGACCGTGGCATAACCGGCGCGCACTGTGGGGTTGGGCATGTCGCTGAACAGCAGGCTGTGACCGTTGTTGAACGAGAACCAGCCGTCGTCGGTTTCTGCATCACCGGCGCCCAGTTTGCTGTAGTCCAGTGTGCTGGAGCCGCCGCCATTGGCAGCGTTGACTTGCTGGCGATGCTGCACCGTGGAGACATAGTTGTAGTGCACGGTGCTGACGTGATAACCGTCCAGACCATTTTCGTGTTGCAGCTTCCAGTTGCCTTCGTAGCTGTAGGTCGATTTGCCGGGCAGTATTTCCAGCTCGCCGGTAGGTGACTGGGCGACCATCATGTCGAAGAACACTTTGGCATCGCCAAGGTAGTCTTCCAGCGAGTCGCTGCCGTTGACATCCAGACTAATGAAGACGAAGCCCTTGTAGCTTTCGATCCGGGCTTTCTTCAGGCCGCGGGTGGCCTTGTCGAAGCCTTCCGGGTATTCCCCCGGGGCCTTGACCTTGACCAGGCGGCCGTCACTTTTGTAACACCAGGCGTGGAACGGACAGGTGAAGGTGGACTGGTTCCCTTTGCTGACGCGAGTCAGGGTCGCGCCCCGGTGCTGGCAAGCGTTGATCAGCGCGTGGAGCTGATGGTTGCCATCGCGGGTGATGATCATCGGCTGACGACCGGCACGCATCGTCAGGAAGTCATTGGGGTTGGCGATTTCACTCTCGTGGCAGGCGTAGATCCAGTTCTTCTCGAAGATCAGTTCCATCTCCAGGTCGAACAGTTCCGGCTCGGTGAACATGTCACGGGCGATGCGGTAAACGCCTTCAGCCGGACGGAAATCCAGGCAGCCCTGGATGTATTCTTGCCACTGCGTAATGCTTCTAGTGCTGCTCATCAGGTGCACCCTTTTGTAGTTTTAGGCTCAACCTGATTGAAAGCTTTTCTGTGCAGTGCATCTATCCGGATTCGAGGCGATATCTGTCCGTTTCTTGGGGAGGGGTTCGCTTTTGCTGAGAACTATTACGTCTCCAGAATGTTCGGCTGGCGATAGTATTCTTCCATCTTGCCGTGCTTCCCCTTGGATAAAATCGTTCTAAAAAGCCCGGCCAGCGCTGCGGATTTTTTGCTATTCTGAGGGTGTAGGCGAAGACGCAGACTGATGCGCAAGAGGATAGCAAGGAGACGTGGGGCGCGTTTTCCTAAGGGTACACGGTTAGAAAGATCTCCGCGCTGAGATCCAGCCCTTATGCCGTGTGAAGCAGAAGAGCACAAAACTCTTCTGTGAGAGGCCTGATAAACCTTGTAAGCCGGATACCAGCACCGGCCACCTACTTGAATTTCAAAGCCCGCCTTGTGCGGGCTTTTTCGTACCTGCAGTGGCTGAAACGCGCTGTAATCACTGTATGCAAATTTTCATTTCACTCTGTGTCTGACATCGTCATTTGATCCCATCTAGCATCGTCTGCCTTACCTAGGAGCAGGCGATGAATGAGATTCCCGGCGGTATTGATTTTTCAGGGTTGACGGCACGTCGGGTCATTGCGAATGACCTCGAACTCATCTGCTCGCACCGCGAGACGATGTTCCTCGAAACGGGGGGAGAGCCATCGGCACTGCGGCTGATGACCGAGCACTTCCGGCCCTGGTTGCGCGAGCGTTTACTCGATGGGCGTTATTACGGTTTCGCGCTGATGGAGGGCGAGCAGCCAGTGGCGGCTATAGGCTTGATGAACATCGACTGGCCGCCCCATCCGTCCCATCCAACCCTGGATCAGCGCGGCTATGTGCTGAATGTGTACGTCGAACCCGCCTATCGGCGTCGGGGGCTGGCTTGTGCCCTGATGAAGTTGGCCGAAGCCGAATTTGTCCAACGCGGGCTGAGTTTCGCGGTGCTGCATGCGACGACGGTAGGCAAACCGGTCTATGAAGGATTGGGCTGGGCGGCTACCACCGAGATGGCGAAAACCATCCAATGACCGATCGCCGCTCCCCTGTGGGAGCGAGCTTGCTCGCGATGGACTCAAGGGCGACGCGTTTATTCAGAAGACACGCGTTATCGTTAACGTCCATCGTCGGAACGCCGCCCGGACCAATCGAGCGTCGACCGGCTGCTCCTACAGGGTTTTTCCAGGCAAAAAAAGAGCCTCAAAGCTCTTTGATGGGGAGGAAGTAGAGCCATTGAGGCTCAAGATGCGCGTGAAGCGAATGGCGAGCTTGATTGGGGTTCAGGTCACTCGCCACCCACGCAGCTGCCAGGACACTTAAGCCGCTGCGTAACAATATCGTAGGAAGACGGGGGTTCTCGCTCAAGTACCACTAGTCGAATTGGTATAGGGATTAACGGGGCCGGGGACGCCACCGCCGCATTCAAGTGGGCTTCAGGAAGGTCCTCAGCGGACGGCGGGAGAGACCGCAAACCAGTTTCAAGGCCTCGGTATCTGCCGGGGCTTTTTCGTATGAAGTGGAGTCAACAAAGGACGATGCCACTTGACCTCAGTGATGCCGCTTGATTGCACAAAGTCTCGCATCGCCCGGACTGTACCGCCGCAGGGCGGACTTGTGGTTAATTTGCACCCGGAGTGAAGGAAGGAGAGGTAACAAGCGTCTGCCTCCGTCATGGTTTTCGAGGGATGAGCGAACACGACTCGATACCCGTTGAAGCTATAGCAGATAATAAAATGCGCGGGCTTCACGAACGGCTCCATGGCTATTGGCTATCATCCATTAACCGTAGATCAGGTGTGAATATTTCGCTCTTACCTTCGGTCTGAATGATGTAGGAGCAGCCGGTCGACGCTCGATTGGTCCGGGCGGCGTTCCGACGATAGGACGTTAACGATAACGCGTGTTTTCTGAATAAATGCGTCGCCCTTGAGTCCATCGCGAGCAATATCAGTGAACTGCTGAAGATCCAGGGACAGGAGCACGCTCAAGTCTGGAAATCGCTTTAACCCAGAAGCGTCGATATTCTGTCTGGTCTGGTGAAAGCGGTGGGTGATTTGACCATGAATGCTGACTCTTTAGCGCTGAGCGGTATGCCTCCCACTCCTTTTCCTGCGCTACCTCTTTTGCTGTTTTCTCATTGTCGAACCAGCCCAGTACGTACACTTCGCCCTGGTCCTGACCATGCTCGATCAGGAGGTAAATATCGTTCATCAGCTCTGCCTTGTAGCTGTAAATCGGGATGAGCTCCTACTATGAGGTAGTACCTGCAACATCGGCAATTATCATTGAATATTTAGTGTTGGCGGTCAGGGACAGGCCAGTGCAGTTACTTCATTGGCCGGATAAGGTTTTTTCCCTGATTTCGCACATTGCCAATCGCTGCATCAACCTTGAACCATTCGAAGGTTTCGGACGGTTCACCCAGCAGTCGCACTATCTGCTCGGCGCGTTCCTTGAGGGTCGCATGGTCAAGCCACTCTCGAGCCAGTTCCGGCGCCAGGACAACTGGCCGCCGGTCGTGAATATCGACCATGCCGCCGGCGCTGTCCGCGGTGATGATCACGAAGCCATCGTCCTCCCTCGGATCTCGGCCGCCGGCAGGGTATTGGCCGATGGCCGCACACAGGATGGGCGCGCGGTCCTTGCGCCGGATCAGGTAGGGTTGTTTCTTCGGACCACCCTCATAAACCCACTCGAACCAGTTGTCGATCGGCGTGATGGCGCGGTGTGGCCAGATCGCGTGGAAGTAAGGGCCGTGCATCACCTTCTCGACCCTGGTGTTGATCGATGGCGGCTTGTCGGTTGCCCAGTGCGGGCGCCAGCCCCAGCGGACCAGATCGGCGTGCAGCACTTCGCCCTCTTGATGGAGTAGCGCAACCTGGTCTGTAGGCGCGACATTGTAATGCTCGATCGGCTGATCACCCACAGTATTGACCAGCGCGTTGGGCATGCTCAGCGCGGCCACAAAATCGTGAATGCCCCGGTATTGAGAAAGCCTTCCGCACATGACCAAATCCTCCCGTTACGCATTCAGATTAGCTCAGGTGCGTGCCGACAGGGGAGGAGTGAGTGGCGGCAGCGAGCGTTTGTCTGCGAATCCTGCCATCAGCAGCGAAACCACCAGGACGGAGGATTAATTTTTGCAGCGCGCCTCCACTACCTTACAGGTATTCGGCGTTCCACCTGATCGGCCTGCATAGCGCCTGCAATTATTGATTGAAGCTGTGCGTGTCATCTGCAAATCGGCACCCCACGCCAGGCTTCCCTCTCCAGCAGTGGGCATTGCTTTTGCGTAGCAGTTGGAGCCCTCGATTGGAGTTGAAGCACGGGTCTCGGTATGTTTGTTTGCACAACCTGCAATAGACGAAAAACTGATAGCCAGAATCAATGGAAAAACCAGGGACTGGCTTTTTTGTGGTGTTGTTCTGGACATTCCATTCCCCTGTCAATGAGGGCTTCTGGCGCTGGGTAGTACCAAACCTATTTTAGTAGGGGCTTATCGCTTGCGCTGGATCTCTTCAGCCACTGATCGACTCAGAACCACATCCGGATACCCGCTATAAATCGAGCCTCGTTAGTGTCTTCCCCTTCAACGCAGCAACGACAAACAGGATTTTCAGGGAATTCATTTGGGTATCCTCGGATGAGTTTTGGTTACCCCGTTGAATCCACATCAAGAGAGGATGCGTGGGGTTGAGCTCCGGGCTCAACATCACCCTAAGACTTGTCCCCTGTCAGAAACCTTAGGTGGATATTACAGTTGTGTCAGGTCGCGATTTCTTTCTTGAGCAGCCGTCAGGCGCTAGCGTTTGCGACGCAGGCCAGTGATCATCGATAGAGGCAGGTTTTCGCGCAAACGCAGGCTTTCCACCACCGCAGCGACGATGTGCACACAGACCAGAGCGAACAGTGCGTTGGCCATGAACGCATGAATATCGCGGGGCAAGTCTTCGCCCCAGAAATAGTCGACTTCCTCCATCAGGAAACCGCTAATACCGATGCCGACCAGCAACACCAGCATGAGGACCATCACCAGAGCACCGAGTGGCGAATGCCCCATGCGGTGATACTCCTCACCGCAAAGCAAAGCTCTGGTATGGCGCACGAGACGTGTCGGCGTCGGCCAGAAGTCCGACCACCGCGCTGCCGGTGAACCGATGAAACCCCACACCGCGCGTACCAGTATCACAGCGACCGCGTAATAGCCCAGCCAGCGATGCCAGCCGTCACCTTCTTCAGTGAGAAAATAATCACCGACGAAGGCGACTACCAGGGACCAGTGGCAAAAGCGTACGAGCGGGTCCCAGAGGCGCAGGGTTTCAGCCTTCATGATCAGGCCTTTTCGATCTCTTGCTTCACGACCTTGCCAGTGACCGGATCAAAGTAGATTTCGACTTTGCGCTTGTCTTTGTCCCAGCCGTAGATCTCGTAGCAATTGCCGCTGGTGACCTTGAATTTCTTGATGTCGTAACCCTGTGCCTTGAGGTCTTGCTGGAACTTGGCCTGATCCTGCCATTGAGCCTTGTCGGTCGTGGTGCATTGCGGGCCGGCGAAAGCCAGTGGACTGGCGGCCAGAAGGGAGATCAACAGAAGTTTGCGCATAGGATTTCCTCGAAATAGTGTATTTATCTGATAACGCGAGAGATTCTCACTCACTCCCGGCGCTGAAGATTAGTTGAGCTTTTGATCGCTGTCACTGACGACTTGAGCCTGTAGGAGCGAGCTTGCTCGCGATGGACTCAAGAGCGCCGCGTTTAGCCAGTAAACACGCGTTATCGTTAACAACCATCGTCGGAACGCCGCCCGGACCAATCGAGCGTCGACCGGCTGCTCCTACAGTAGTCTGCACTCAGAACCGATAGCTGGTACTCAGTTCCAGAGTCCGTGGCGCTCCAGGGGTGATCAGGTCCACCGAGCCATGGGCCGAGGCGTAATAGTCTTTGTCGAAGACGTTACGCAAACGTAGCGCCATATCCCATTTCGGCAGGTTATAGAGCAATGCCGCGTCCACGGTGGTGTAAGCGGGCATGACCACCTGGTTGTCCAGGGCGGTGTAACGGTCATCGACATAGTTCGCCCCCATGCCCACGCGCCAGGTTTCGGTCAACGAGCGCACCAACCAGAGGTTGGCACTGTGACGCGGAGTCAAGGTGGGCACCTGACCTTCGTGGGCGACGCCGTTGGTACGGCTGTTGGACTTGATGATTTCGGCATCGAGATAAGCGTAGCCAGCATAAACCTGCCATTTATCGCTTAATTTCCCGCTGGCGGTCAGCTCGAGACCATCGGTACGCTGTTCGCCCGCAAGCACCAGTTTCGTCGGGTTCGCCGGATCGGTGGTTTTCATATTGGTGCGTTCCAGACGGAACAGTGCCGCCGTCAACGCCAGACGATTGTCGAGCAGGTCCCACTTGCCGCCGATCTCGAAGTTGGTGGTCTGCTCCGGTTCAAGGCCCTGGTTCGTCGTGCTCAGGGCGAAGACTTCGGAGGAGGGCTGGTAGGAACGGCTCACCGAAACGTAGTAGGACTGAATCTGGTCCGGCTGATAGACCAGGCCGACACGCGGGCTCCAGGTGCTATCGGTGCGGGACATCTCGTTGCCGGTCAGATCATCCGAATACTGCTGGTCGAACACGTCATAACGTACGCCCAGCAGTGCTTTCCACTGCGGTGCCAGTTCAATCAGATCCTGTACGTAGAACCCGGCGGTGTCCTGGGTGGTGGTGCCCTTGGTGGTTTGCCGGTTGGCCTGGAACGGCACATCGACCAGGCCATCGCGGTACACGGGCACCCGCGCCACGTTGGTTTGGCTGAACACCGACTGGTCCTTCACCTGACGCCCCAGCTCCACACCATAGAGCAGGTTGTGATTCATCCCGGCGAGCACGGCACGTTGTTTCAACTCGGTCTGGTTGAACCAGCCGTCTTCCTTGCGCTGTACATTGCCGCGATTGAGCTTCACCAGCAGTTCGCCGTTGGCGGCGGTGACAAAGCGCGTGGGGCTGGAGTCAGCCAGCGTGTTGTTGCGATCCAGATCGTAGTGGTAGTAGCGACTGGTATTGCTCAGGCTGAAGTTGTCGTTGATCCGGTAGTCGACGCCGGCCGTGAACGAGAACACCTCACTGCGCGTGTAGTCGTCGTCCGGATCGGCGGCACCGAAGCGTTTGTCGCGGTCGACATCGACCGGACGGCCGTCTCGCGCAGGGATGCCGAAGTCGATCAAGCGTTTGTCATACAGGTAGGCAGCGCCCAGGTTCAGCTCCAGATCATCGGAGAGCTTGAACCAGGCCGAAGGCGCGATGGCCTTGCGATCGATATAGCCATCGTCGCGGAAGGTGTCGCTGTTCTCCAGTGCACCCGTGACACGAAAAGCTTTATCGCCCTGCTGCTGATCGGCCCAACCCGCATCGAACTGAGTGCGCTTTTTGCCCTCGCTGTCGACATTGACACCGACTTCTTGCTTGGGCGTGAAGTTGGGCTTCTTGCTGATGCTGTTGATCAGGCCGCCGGAAGAGCCACGGCCATAAAGCACGGCAGCCGGCCCCTTGACCACTTCCACTCGCTCAACGTTGGACAGATCACGGAAGTACAACGCGTCATCGCGAATGCCGTCGACGTACATATCGCCGATAGCGCTGAAGCCACGGATGGTGACCTGATCACGCTGACCATCGCCATTGGACAGGCCGATACCGGGCACATTTTTCAGCACGTCTTCCATCGACTGTGCCCCCTGATCCTTGATCACGCTCTGGGGAATCACATTCACTGTCTGAGGGATATCCCGCAGCGGAGCATCGATCTTCAGCGCGCTCCTGCTGTCGGTCGGCATATAGCTCTGCTCGCTGTATTCACTGGTCACAGCGGTTGCGGGTAGGGTCAAATCAGCGTTGGTTTGCGCTTGTAAATCGGGGACTACAAAAACCCCCAGCAGCGAGAGAGAGGCTGGGTAAATACGAGATGAAAACACCATTGGCTCCTTTTGTATCAATTTATCGCGCCAATGATAACGATTATCTTTTGTAAGTAAATGCAAATCATTTGGATTCTGATACGCGATTTCAGGTTTTGTACAGGGCCCAGGGAGCCGGTCCCAAGCTGACTGATTTGTAATCGAACGGTATGCGCTCATGTGGCATCGTGTATCAGCACCGAGACACTGGAATCCTGGCCAATCTCCGTGTTCAGTACCACGCGGCAAACGCTTGGTATTCGCCTGAGGGCAGCCGCCGTTATGTGCATTCCATCAGCGACATCTTTCATCTGTTGGCAGCAGGAGGCTGGTTGGGCGCTCTCGCGGCATTTGCTTTACTGCTGCGAGTGAAGTCACTGCAAGGCGAACAAGAAGTGCGGATTCTTGCCCGGGTACTCACTGGATTTGAGTCGGCTGGCGCGCTGATCGTAGTGATCCTGAGTCTCACTGGCCTGGTCAAGCGCTAGTCTTGGCGGTTGTCGTCTCCCCTGCGGTCATAGTCGCGACGGTCATACGAATCCCGGTCCCGATGATGGCGATGGTGACGGCGGTGATCATCGCGGTCGTCTCGATCGTATTTCCGGCCGTAATCCCGATCGTGATAGTCATGGTAGTAACATCCCGAGGACGCCAGGATCGCAGCTACCAAGGCAAGCCTTGAAAAACAAGTAAACACTGTTGTCTCCTTATGCGCGGCGGGATTCGCCCGAGTAGGGTTAAGACAGTGTTTTTTGCTTGTTTGTTAGATCCTATAACAATAAAGCTGAGCACCAGCGATAGACAAAAGCGCAGAAGCCAAGGGAACTTTCATGTTCACCGTTGTAGTCTGATGTTTAGCGCTAAATGAACCCTTTGCTTGACGGTGCCGTCAGCGGATTTCATCAGGAGGTTGCAATGCGAACGCTCGATCTGGTCGGCGTATCCGTCCCTGTCATCGGCCAAGGGACCTGGCGCATGGGTGAGGATCCGCACCAGCGCGCCAATGAAGTCGCGGCGTTGCAATCAGGCATCGAGCTGGGTTTGACGTTGATCGACACCGCAGAAATGTACGCCGAAGGCGGCGCTGAGGAAGTCGTCGGCGAAGCGATCGCAGGGCAGCGTGATCGGGTGTTTCTGGTCAGTAAAGTCTACCCGCATAATGCCAGTCGCAAAGGCATCCCCTTGGCGTGCGAGAGGAGTCTGAGGCGTCTGGGCACTGACCATGTCGATTTGTACCTGCTGCATTGGCGCGGACAATATCCCCTTGAAGAGACGGTCGAGGCCTTCGAGCGCTTGCGCGAAGCGGGCAAGATCGGACGTTGGGGCGTCTCCAATTTCGACGTGGCGGATCTGCAGGAGCTGGCTTCCCCGGCCTGCGCGACCAATCAGGTGCTCTACAACATCGAACAGCGCAGCATCGAATTTGATCTGTTGCCCTGGTGGCAGCAACACCACCTGCCGCTGATGGCGTACTGCCCGATCGCCCAGGGGGGAGAACTCCTGACCAGCCCGACGCTCAAGCACATCGCCATCCGCCATGAGGTGACTCCCGCCCAAGTGGCGCTGGCCTGGGTTTTGCGTCAGGAGGGGATTATCGCCATCCCCAAAGCCGTCAAGCTCGAGCATGTCCGACAGAATGCCCAAGCCGCTGCATTGACGCTGGACGCAGAGGATCTGCAGGCGATTGACCGGGTGTTCTGCGCGCCGAAGCGCAAGCATCCACTGGCAATGGTGTGAATGCCTGAGGTGCGCTGAAATGAGAAACACCGATGATCCCTTTAGCCTGCAGCGCTTCGTTCAAGCGCAGGACCCGGTTTTCGATCGAGTACAAGACGAGCTGCGCAACGGGAAAAAGCGCAGCCACTGGATGTGGTTTATCTTCCCGCAGTACGCCGGCCTGGGGCACAGCGACATATCGCAGCATTTCGCCATTTCCTCCCTTGAGGAGGCTGCGGCGTATCTGCAGCATCCGGTGCTCGGCCCTCGTCTGGAAGACTGTACCCGGCTGGTGACGCAACTTCAGGGGAAATCGATCCGATTGATATTCGGCAGTCCCGATCATCTGAAATTCCACTCTTGCATGACCCTCTTCGAGCGGGTCGCTGCCGATGGCAATATTTTTCGTGAGGCGCTGGAGCAGTACTTCGAGGGTCAACCCGATCGGCTCACGCTGTCGCTGATACAAACAAATTGATTTAACTGCTTTCCGGGTTTTTGCTATCCGTTGTGAGCCAAAGCGAACCCAATGGGTTTGTCCTATCCTCAATACTGACGACTTGAGAAAAAGGAGGCAGGTATGGCAACCGAACAGAAACCCCGAGAGCCAGATGATCCGTCCTGGGAAGAGGATGACGAAGCTACCGAGCAAGAGAATCCGCCGCCGCAAACCTGGAAGCATCCAGACGACGGTAAAAGTCTGTCGGAGCTGGATGAAGAGTGGCCACTGAAGCCCTGATGCCTGTGGGATTTCAGGCTCACCACATTCTGCTACGGTTTGCGTGCGGGGCTTTTTCGTCTGTACGAAAGTCCATGTAGAACAGGAGGTTGCCATGAGATATCAATCGATAACGGAAGAGCAGTGGGCCACCGTCACAGTCGCTGCCGAAAACGCGCAACAGCTCAAAGAATATGCTGTCGGGTTGACCAGAAGGCTGAACGCATTTTTCGATGACAATCACCACAAAAGAAGTTTGGGGGTGACATTCGAGGTTCTTGATGACGGTACTTCCTGGAATATTAAATCGCCGTTCGGCGTCGCCCGAGCCCATCTCGGAATTTTTACCAGTGAAGCCGGGATGTACGGGAAATATGTCATTCAAAGGCAGCAGAGAAACCCTGGGGATGAGCCGGTCTGGCTGCCGGTATGGGCCCTTCATCTAACGCTGCAAGGCATGGTTCACCCTGGGGAAGAGGGTGGCGAGCCGATCAACCTCAGGACTTCTTCTTTAAGCCATTCGGACGATGCAATAGTGCACTTGGGGCTTTCCTTGCTCTATGCGTCAGGGCAGGAGTAGGGCTCGTTTTGCCTGCCACGCGCTAAGGAACCCGCGGACCTTTCGGCAGATAGCGCTCCAGCACCTGCATCAACGATTCCTCCGGTCCGGCCGATCCAGTCTGCACATTGTCTGCCAGGTTGTAAGGGACCCGCGGGACACCCGGCAGGCGACTCTCCAGCACTTGTGTCAAGGATTCCCCCGGGTTCAGGCAGGCGTCTCCAAAATCGGCGCCAAGAAAGCAGGGATGGATGATGACCTCAAGCAGGCCGTCGGCCGGCGGCGATGAATGACGCAGATCGGCCGGGGTACAGACATGGTCGGCGGTGGCTCCGGCGAGGCTGCGCAGGCGCAGGTTGAGCAAGGTTTTGAACAGGCGCTTGCCGGGCCCGATATTGTGTCCGAGGTTGCGCGCCAGGCGCACTGCCACGCCTTGCCTGGCAGCGAAGCGCGCGACGATTTCACCAATGGGCCAGATGTTGTGGACGTGCTGGTGCGAGTCCAGATGACAGGGGCGCAGGCCAAGTTCCAGGCAGCGTTGCCATTGCGCCTCGAGTTCTTCCTCCACGGCCTGTCGGGCACGGCGGTTGAGCCACAGGCGGTAGCGAGCCAGGCCCAGAGCGAATTCGCCGCTGGGGTTACAGAATGCCGGTTGTTCGAGAATGGCTTGGCTGAGCGGACGGCCATAAGTGAGGTTGAAGTGCAGCCCGATTCGCCCCTGCAGCAGGGGGTGTTGCGCGATTGCGCAGGCGACGGCAAAAGCCGGCATGTTCGCCATCGCGGTGGCGGAGCTGATCAACCCGGTCTGGAAGCCCCGCAGGATCACGGCGTTATCGTTCTCGCTGAGACCGAAATCGTCAGCGTTGACTATGACGTGGTGAGGCATTGAGGCTCTCCAGGGTGGCTTTGCTGGTTGCGTCACTCTTGACGGCGGCCGCCGCACGTTTGGCCCGCAGCCATGGCAGGTACGGTTTGAGTCGTTGCCAAAGGCGGTGGGCGAGGCCCAGACAGATACCGCCGGGACGCCAGGAGTAGAAACTCCAGCGCCAATGTTCGAGTTGTCCGCTCATGCGTTCATGCAGTTGGTGGCTGGAGTTGTCCAGGCTGATCCGGGACGCGTCGATCCATTGCCAGCCTTCGTCCAGGCCCCAGCGAATCCACTCGTCGAGGAGCACCCGGCCACTGCCCAGATCGGCGTATTGCGGCACAAACGCCAGGTTGTAGTCATAGAGCCGGCCCTGATCCAGCAGCCCGATACGGTAACTGATGCAGCGCCCGTCCAGTTCGAGCACCACCACGCGCACCAGGCCCAAGGCGGCGAGGGCGATGAAGGCCTCGTCCATCCATTGCCGACTCCGGGCAGCGGAAAAAATCCCGACACCTTCGTCACCTTTCCAGCTGACGGCCTCGACCTCGCCAATGACCCGCAACAATGGCCTCATACTGGCGGCGTCGGGGGTCAGCCGCCGTACCTGTGCACCGCAGGCCGCGATTCGCTTGCGCGCCCGACGCAATTTGTAGCGCGGATCGCCGCAGACTTCCTGGTGGTCGCTGTCGCTGATCAGGTGCACCGGCACCCGACAACTGAGGCGCCGTTCGCCGGTGGAGCTGAGCCGCATCCATTGCGTCAGAGTGCTTTCCTCGCCTGCGGGTTCGAAGAGTTCGTTGAGTTGCAGCAGCGCGTGGGGCAGGTGCCGACGGATTTCCCGCAGCGCTTGCCGGATACTCTCGGCATCCAGACTGGAGAGCAGGGCAATACGGTCGCCGAGGGGATAACCGAGGTGATGCAACACCTGAAACGGCAATCCACCGAACCGCTCGCACGACGCCAGCAGCGGCAGGCACAGGCACAATTGCTCGTCCTGCCAGGCCAGCAGCACTTGCAGGCGTTCATCGCGACCCAACCCATGTTCGGCCGCGCACAACCACGCCAGCGTGTTGAATGGCGTGCTGTCCGCAACCCGCCTGCGCAAGGCCTCGTAGGCCGCGGCCGGGAAGTCTGTGGCGCACAGCGACGTGCGCCATTCGAAATGCACCGACATGGAGATCAGGTCGCAGGCGCAGCGACGTCAGGCCGTCCGGATTTGCGCAATGCATCCAGTCGCGAGCCGCTGTAACGGGTTTCGCGATAGAAGCGCCAGCGCCCGAACACACCATACACATGGGTGATCCGCCCTTGCTCGAGATAGTCCATGCGCATATGCATTTTGATCGCCTGGATATTCTGGATGTCGCAGACGTCCACCACCTTTGTGCAGCCCTGCACATGCATGGCGTTCCAGATAGCGAACTGGGCATCCGCCGTAAGACTGGTGCCCCAGTAGGCCGGAATCACTTCGCCGCCAAACTGAAAGAACTCGCCGTCTTTCACCGGGAACCAGCAACCGTAAAAGTGCCGATCATGGTAGTCGCGTGCGCTGCCCCAAATGAAGCCTACGGCATCGCCCTTGTCGTCCAGGTACATGTGCCCGGTATACCCCTCGGCAGCCAGTTCACGCATGACTTCGACGCGGGGGCCATAGTATCTGGCGAAGGCATCGGCGTTCTGCACGGTGATGAGTTCCAGGCGAACCGGTGGGTAGGGCTTGAGGGTGTGCGATACCGGGCTGACCAGATCGCGCCCCAGCCAGAGCAATTCACTGTGGAAGAACACATAGCGTTTCCACAGTGTGTTGAAGGTGGCGCGCAGGCCTTTTTCCTTGATCCGTGTATTGAGCTTCTGCAGAGCACTCATATCGCCTCCTGACGGGGCTGGCCCGTATTAAAGAGCAGTAACGCTGGAACGGGTTGGGCGTCTCATGGGGCGCTCCAACTCAAGGCGAACAACGTTTCGCCGGGCAGCTCGAAGCTGACCCGACCTGCCTGACAGTGAAACCCGGCCTTGCGGCTCTGGCTGTCGGCACCGAAATACACCAGCGCGGCTGAGCGCGCCGAGCACAGGGCGTCGGCACCGCCCAGGCTGACGTGTTGCAAGCGCGGACCTTTGTTGACGCCCAGCAGGCTGCGCTGTTGTTGGCTGGCCATCGCCAGTACATCGACCTCGAAGGCGTCGTTGTCCAGACGCAGGACGTTGTCCAGCCAATGCCGGCGGATGAACTGCTGGGCCAGGCCCACCGGTTTCAATTCGAAATGCTCCTCGCCCAGCACCCGCAACATGCCCTTGGGGTAATTCGGCTCATCGGCGACCTGGAACCAGTTGAGCATGTCGAGCAGGCCGTCCTGTGCCGAATTGATCACTACCGAGGCCCACCACAGCGAAGCGTAGTGGGTTTCCTGATCGTAAGGGCTGAGGCTCGAGCCGCTGGACATGTTGGTCTGGTCCAGCAGCAGCGCCTTGCGCGGTCGGCCCTGGGCATCCAGCCCCACCAGCTCCGCCGCTCGGCGCACGCTGTCACGGTAGACGCGGGTGGCGAGCAGGTCGCGGATCATCCATTCGTGCCAGGCCAAGGCGTCAATCTGATCAGCCGATTCACTGAGCAGACGCCGCGCCCAGTCGATGCCGCGCCGTTCGGCCGCGTCTTCGAGGAACGGCCCATTGATCAGCCGGGAACTGGCAGGCATGGCGATGCGCACGCCGGCCTTGAAGTTTGCGGGGTCGCTGCGCACCTGCCGCGCCATGCTGCGAAAGATCTGCTGATAGCTGGCGAAGTCAGGGTAGTTGAGGTTCGGCTCGTCGGCAAAAGCAATGTAATGCGTGCCCTGGCCGCCAAGGGCGCGGGTCGCGGCGAGCCAAGCGTCGAGGCCGGCATTGCTGACCGCGTCCGCGCGCAAGTCGGCCACGCGCCCAGTGCCGGCAAGCAAGGTGATGTCCTGGGTAATCGCAAAACGGTCCCGGTACAGCTGGCGAAAGCGATCTTCGTAGTGCGCATCCTTGCTCAGCACGTCGACGAAACTGTAGAAACTGGCCGCTTGTGGCTTGAGCGCATCGAGCACCGGGTAGCTGGATGGCGGCGGCATCATGTAGGGCAGGGCGACTCCCAGGCTGGGTGTCTTGCCGACCACTTCCTGGTGCAGATCGAGTCGGGTCTGACCGTCATCCTGACGCAGCGGTTTGAGTTGTTGCGCCTGTTGGGCGAACAGGTTGGCCGTGCCGTCCAGCCAGAAGGCGACTTTGCCGCTGCCTTGCAGGCGCAGGTGCCAGACCTGCTCGACACTGGCGGTCGGCAGCGCGACCTGATCGAACTGCCAGTACCCACGGTACGGTTTGAGCCTCAGCAGGACCCGTTTGCCATCGGGCACACGCTGCGCTAGCAGGGCGCCGACGCCACCATGGAACTTGCCGGCGAGCACTGCCTGTTCGCCGGCCGCGACTTTGAAATACAGTTCGTCGCCATCACGGGCTTCGGCGCTGAAGTGCACCTTGGTCGGGGCGAATTGAGCACTGGTGCGTTCATCATGTTCGAGCCGATAGCGGCGGAAACTGTAGCCGGGAATCTCCAGTCGGTAACTGGCGGCACTGGGTGCCAGTGGCCAGCTCTGGCTGCCGCTGGTTTCATTGGCGCGGATCAGCCGCTCACCACTCAAATGCCCCTGGCCATCGAGCAGGTACAGGCGTTCTTCGTTGGCGTCCGCTTGCCAGGCCGGCACCCAACTCACGGTCAAGGTGTCGGGGCGATCCGGTTGCAGGTACAGGCTGGCGTCGCGAATATCGGCCCAGCGCATCGGCGCGGCGTGAGCGCTCAGGGCCAGGCCAAGCCCCAGGCTCACCAGCAGCGCCAGGCGTTTCATGCCGGTTTTCGCAGCAGCATCTTGCGCATCGGCACAAGATCACTGGGCAGGATGATCAGGGTTTGCCAGGCCGGTACGCCGCTCAGTCGGCAATACAGAACCAGCAATGCGACGGTGACCGCCAGGTAGGCAATGGAGGACGCCGAGGCGGCGCCGACGATGCCGTAGGTGGGGATCAGCAACAGGTTCAGCGTCAGGTTGAGCAATGCCCCCAGGCCCACCAGCAACGAGATGCTGCCGGGGCGATCCTTGCCCAGCAGGTCCAGGCGCAGGATGCTCGCGTAGCACAGGCCGAACAGCCCCGGCAGCAGCGCCAGCAGTGCCGGATAGGCCGGTTGATAGGCCACGCCGAACAGCGTGACGATCAGCCATTCGCCGATCAGTGCCATGCTCAGGCAGGCGCCGAGCATCACCGTAGCCGTTAGGCGCAAGGCCAGCGGAGTCAGGCGCTCGATGCCCTCGCCCTGTTGCAGCAGGCGTTTCATCAGCGGTGTGGTCACCGCTTCAGGAACGATCAGCAGCAACTCGGCGGCGGCGCTGGCCATGGCGTAATGACCCAGTGCGGTACTGCCGAGCAGGGCGCCGATGAACAGGTAGTCAGAACGCAGGATCACCTGTTGAAACAGCAAATCCGGATGGCTTCTGGCGCTATAGCGCAGCAGTTCTTTCTGGCTGGCGCGGTCCCATTGCAAGTGCATTGGATGATCGCGTTTGAGCCAGACCCAGCCGGCCAGCACCACCAGACTGATGCCCGTCAGCCAGCTGATCAGCGCCGCTTCCAGCGCGGCGCTTTGCCACATCCAGAACAACGCGAGAAACAGCAGCAGCGGCGCCAGCGATTCGACCAGCCGCAGGACGTTGAAGGCCACCACCGCGCCAGAGGCATTGTGCAAGGTCAGCAGACCGCTCTTGAGTACCGTCAGCGGCACCGCCAGCAGCAGCAACCAGGCGAGCAATCCGAGCTGAGTGGTGATGTCCAGTTCGCCGCCGAACTCACGCACCAGGGCGACACACAGCAGGGTCAGCAACCCGGCGAGCAGGCAGCCGAACACCAGCACCTGGCTGAGCAGCAGACCCATGGAGCGTTGTTGCGCCGCCTGATAGCCGACCGCCGAATTCAGCCCGCCGCTGGTGGCCGCGCTGATCAGATCCGGCAAGGTGCTGAGCAGCGCGAACAGCCCGCGTTCGCTGGGCCCGAGGATCCGTGCCAGCAGCACGTTGCGCAGCAGTCTCAAGCCGATCATCGCCAGCCGGGTGCCCATGCTCAACGCCAGGTGCTTGAGATAATGGCTACGACTCATGCTCGATCGCTCCGACCGATGCGCCAGGCCAACAGCTCGGGACGGCAGGCATTGCGTTGACTGACACCAATGCGCGGCAAGATCAGCGGATCGCCGGCACCCCGATAAATTCCCGCATCGGTGCCTAGCGCATAAAGGTAACTGTACGCGACCAGGTACTCGCGGACCCGTTGGTCGTGATCGCCATTGGGGTAGCAATACACCGGCAGCGGCCGCATACAGCCCTGCATCAAGGCCCGGTGACTGCGGCTCAGTTCCTCCGCCAGGTGCTGATCGTCGAGTCCGGTGAGGATAGCGTGACTGGCGCCATGGGGGCCGAAGCTGATGAGCCCGGAGCCTTCCAGGCCGCGCACCTGTTGCCAGTCCAGCGCCTGGGGCAGCGACTCTTCGGGGCACTCATTGGTGAGTTGGTTGAGGTCGTCCAGCGTCAGGGTTTTCAGGCTTTGCAGGTAATGGACCAGGGTCAGACTGCGGTCGAACTCGTCGCCATCCTGCAGAAGGGCCCTGGGCAGCGGCCGGCCGATGAGTTGCAGGTGCTTGATCAGTCGCTGACGTGAGGCTTGGCCATGGCTGCCCCAGAGGGTTTCACCAAGGCTTTCCCACCAGAAGCGCTGGCAGCTGCCGATGAAGTCCGTGGAGAGAAAGATGCTCGCCGGCACCTGATGCTTTTTCAGCAGCGGAAAAGCGTTCAAGGCATTGTCGCGCCAGCCGTCGTCGAAGGTCAGGGCAATGCGCGGCCGCCGGGATTTGGCTGAGGTGGACTTGGGTTGCAGCAGCACCATCAGTGGCACACAGTCGAAATGCCGCTTCAACCAACCCAGTAAATGATCGAAAGCCCGGGGGCCGACACACAACTCATTGCGATGGGGCAACTCGGCGTCTCGGTCATTGGCCAGGACCCGATGCAGCATCAGGATCACCCCGGCACCGCGCAACTGGCTGCGTCCCAACGGTGAATTGAGGTACAGCCAGCCACTGGTGCGCTTGAGCATTTGCTTGATCGACATGGTGCAGCACTCTCATCGATTCTGTTCGGGATTCCATTGGCTATACCGCTGACCGCGGATGAACTGCCACAGACCGACCCCCATTCCGGCAAGGGTCACCAGTAAAAAAGCGGCGATGCGAAAGGGTTTGGGCAAGCGGTGGTGCACATCGAGCACACCGACGAGGGCTACCCCATAGCCCAGCAGTTGGGCGATCAAGGCCAGGTTGTAAAACTGTTGATCGCCCCACAGCCAGACACTGCTCAACAGCAGAGGCACCAGCAGCACCGGCGCCAGGCGGCGGATCAGTTTGTGGCTGATCAGCGCGACTGAGTACAGGCCATGACGCAGCGGATTGAGCAGCTCGCGACGCTGCGCCAGGCTTTGCAGGCCGCCGACGGTGACCCGCTGGCGGCGGCGAAATTGTTTGTCGGCCTCATCGACGCCCTGATCGATCACCTGCGCCGATTCGACGTAGACAATCCGTTTGCCCGCCACCGGCGCGCAGGTGCTGAGGAAGAAATCATCGTTCACGTGCCCCGGTATGGTCTGGAACAATTCGCGGCGCAGGGCGAGCAGGGCACCGTCGGCGGAGACCATGCAGCCCGTACGGTTTTCCACCCGGCGCAGCCAGCCCTCGTAACGGCGATAGAGGCTGTCGCCATGACTCAGGCCTTTACCCGGCACGGGGATCAACATGTGTCCGGCGCAGGCACCGACCTGTGGATCGTTCAGCGGCGCCAACAGTTGGCCCAGGGTATTGGTGGACCATTGGTTATCGGCGTCGGTGAACACCAGTATCTCGCCAGTGCTGAGCTCGACCGCGGCATTGAGGGTGGCGGCTTTGCCTTGACGCGGCAGGTCGAGAACCCGGATGCGCGGATCGACCACCCGTTGTGCGCAGGCCACGGTGTCATCGCTGGAGCCATCACTGGCGAGGATGATCTGCAGCGTGCGCGCCGAGTAATCCTGAGCGAGCAAGGTCCGCAGTTTCTCTTCGACATGCCTGGCTTCGTTGTGGGCCGCGATAATGATGCTCAGGGTCAACGGCTCGGTCACCGGGTATCGACGTTCAGCAAAGCATGGCGCCAGGATCGCCAGCATCAACGGGTAGCCCAGATAGGCGTACAGAGGCAGCAGCAGGCACAACCAGAAAATAAATTCAGCCACGGGCAGGCCTCCTGGCTTTCCAGTGACAAAGGCTGAGCACGAAGGCCACTCCACCAAGGTGCAGGCGAAGCCAGTGCAGTCCCCAGAGCTGCAGGGTCAAACCAGGGTCACGGTGTTTCAGGCTGTGGCGCAGGCTCAGCGCCAGCGCCGGCAGGCTGGTCGCCAGCAACAGCAAAAGCGCCAGTTGCGGCAGGCCGTTGAGCAGTGCCGAAATCGCCATGGCGTCGAATACCCAGGCACCCATCGACAGTAACGGGAAGCGCAGCAAGCGCAGACTGGCGCCATTGCTGCGCAGCAATTGCAGATGGCTGCCCTGACGCCACAGCTCCTTGCCCGACCATTCGCGCCAACTGCCCTCGTAACCCCAATGCAGGGCGACGCTCTCATTGACCGCAAGCAACCGCGCACCGGCTCGGCCCAGGCGCATTGTCAGGTCCTTGTCCTCGCCAGTGCGCAAGCTTTCGTCGAAGCCACCGACCCGGACGAACCACTCGCGGCGCATCAGCAGATTAGCCGTCGCCAGCCACTGCACCGAGTGCAGGGTATGAGTGTTGGGGCGCAACGTGCGGCGCTGCCAGGCGTGGGCGAACCACGGCGCTTCGATGGGGGTGTCGCAGTCCAGGGCGAGGACATCGGCCGAACCGCCGGACTCGAGTTCGAGTAACAGTGAGAGCCAGTTCAGCGGCACCTCAATATCGGCGTCGATGAACGCCAGCCATTCACCTCGTGCATTGGCAGCGCCGTGATTGCGCAACGCGCCGATGGGCAATCCGGGCAGAATCAGCACCTGAGCGCCCAGTTCACGAGCGATCTGCGGGCCCTGGTCCTGGGAGCCGTTGTCGACCACCACCAGATCACACTCAAGGCCCGCGACCTGGGCAGCCAGGCCTGCTGCCTGCAAGGTGCGGCCAATGTGCCGGGCCTCGTTGAACATCGGTATGACGATGGTGATGCGGCTCATGAGCGTGCCTCCGGCATCGGGCTTTCTTCAGCCTTCAGGCGTAGCACACTGGACAGCGCGAGCATGATCCACAGGTATTTGTGATTGGGCGCGCTGAGGAACATCAGGAACAGCGCCAGCGCCAACAGGCTCACGCCCAAGTGCGTGAGCAGGTCTGCCTGGTCCCAATTGCGCCTGCGCAACCAGGCGCGGCGAGCGCACTGAATGTTGTACAGAGACATGCCGAGCATGCCGACAAATAACAGTCCCGCCGGAATTCCCAGCTCACTGAAAATTTCCAGGTAGGTGTTGTGCGCGCGCCGGTACAGGTCGCCGACCTTCTTGTTGGCCGAGAAGACCTTGGCGTAACCGGTGGTCGCGTAGTGCAGCGAGAAAGTTCCCGGGCCGGAACCGAGCAGCGGGTGTTCGCGGATTATTTGCGAGCCGACCAGGATGTACGACGCGCGGCGCCCGAGGGACTCGTCGGTGCTGCTGGCGCCGGACTTGAGCACGCTGAGGGACTGGATGCGCTTGACGTAGCCCGCTGGCATCGAGTAGATCCCCAGGGGAATGATGATCGCCAGACCGAGCATGGCGAAGCCCAGGTGGCGCGGGCGAATTCGCGGCAATTGCCCGCGGTAATGGTAGGCGCCGACGGCCAGGCTGAGAAGCAGCACCACCAGCCCGGAGCGCGAATCGGTCTTGGTCATGCCGCCCAGCAGCAGCAGGCAGCAGCCCAGCCAGAACAGACGCTGCAACAGGTTCGGACTCTTGATCACCAGCCACAGCGCCAACGGGATGGCAAAGGCGATCAGCAAGGCAAAGGTGTTCGGGTCCGCGAGCAGACCGGAGGCCCGTCCCTGGTCCTGGTACCTGCTGGAAAATATCGCGAGGATGCAGGTCGCTGTGACGCTGAGGGTCACCAGCCGACAGAACATCTCCATGTTCAACTCACGGCCGATCAGCAGGGTGATCACGAACAGCACCAGGCCCACGCTCATCTCGCGCAGATGGGTGAAGGACATGCCCTGGTTATCGCTGACCAGCAGGCTTAGCAGGTACAACACCATGAACCCGCCCAGAAAGCGCCAGACATTGCTGCGTAGCCGCTCGGACGGGATCTGGTGCAGAGCCAGTTGCAGGGCGAGGATCAGCGCCAGCGAGACGCCGAGGAGTTTTGTCCCGGACAGGGCGTTGTCCTTGAACAGGCCTTCGAGCGGCACCAACGCGGCGATGCCCAGCAGGCCCCAGGCCGGGCGCCGGTACAGCACCATGACCCCGACCAGGCCGAGTACAGCGCCGGGCGCCAGATACGGATAAGGGCTGACCAGCAAGCCAAGGCAAACCAGACCGAACAAGCTGACGATCGAGAGCGGAAAAATCATGTACGCGCCTCCCGTGCAGTGCGGATGTAAAGCTGCGACCAGCGCTCGGCCAGGGCCGGTAGGTCGTAGCGCTCGAGCTGGGTCCGGCGAGCGTTAGTGGTCAGGGTCCGCGCCAGTTGCGGCTCGTCCAGTAGGGCGGCGATCTGACGGGCCAGCGCAGCGCCGTCAGCGGGTTCTGCGAGCAGGCCGTTGTGCCGGTCCTCGATCACATCGGGAATCCCGCCGACGCTGAACGCCACCACCGGCACCCCGGCTTGCATCGCCTCGAGCAACGTCATCGGCGTGCCTTCGGTGCGCGAACTGATCACCAGTGCATCGAGTTTCGTCCACCACGCACCCATATCGGTCTGGTAGCCCGGCAGCTCGATGCGCGCCAGCAGCCCGGCAGCGCCGATCCGTGCGAGCAGGATGTCGCGTTCGGGGCCGTCGCCGAGCATCACCGCGTGCAGCCCGGGGTACTGGTGGCACAGCGGGATCAGCGCATCGAGAAACAAGTCCGGACCTTTCTCGCTGCTCAGCCGCCCAACGTAGCCAACCCGCAAGTGTCGATGGTCGGTCGTGCGCGGGTACCGGCTGGTGGCGGTCGGCAGACCATTTGGAATCACTTGCAGCTTTTCCGCTCGTACGCTGGCGCGACGATGCAGCGCGGCGATGCTTTCGGCGACACAGACCACCCGGTCCACCGAGGAGGTGCGGCACAGTTGCAGGCTCAGCCAGGTATAGAAGCGTTGTTTGTGACTGCGCGGGGTGAAGCCGTGTTGGGTAATCACCAGCGGCAGGCGCCACAGCGTGGCCGCCACCCAGCCAAACAGCAGGCCCTTGAAGTTATGCGTATTGAGCAACGGGCGTTCTGCACGGCGTTGACGCAAGTGCCGCAACAGCTCGCCCAGCCCCGAGCAGCTGCGGCAATCGACCCCGGCGTCACGGAACCGCGCGATCAGCTCGGGCGGTGCGCCGAGGAACAGCACCTGATGTTGCCCCGGCGTCGCCAGACAATGATCCAGCAGCATCCGCTCAGCCCCATAGAAACCGCCGCTGCCGAGCAGATGGATGATCGGCAGCGCAGGGGTGAGCGCAAGGTTCATTTACGCACCCAATGCAAGAAGCTCTGTGTCGACCAATTGGGATGTGGATTGGGCTGGCCTTCATTCTGGTCGTTGATCACCAGCAACACCGGCAGGCCGAGTTGATGGGTGATTTGCGCCGGGTGTTTGAAGCGATGATCGAAGAACTCGCGCACATAGACCAAGGCGATGGCCAGCAACAGACCGGTGAGCATGCCGAACGGAATGATCAACAGCGGTTTGGGAAAAGCCGCCTCGGTCGGTTCATAGGGCGGGCTCAGAACGCGTGCGTTCGACAAGTCGCTGTCGAACATGCGCTGGCTGCTGGTTTCTGCAAAGCGTTGGGCGTAGGTGGAGAAGGCCGCGTGCAGGGCGTTGATTTCGGTTTCCATTTGCTGCAGTTTGCTTTGGGTCTCCTGCAACTGATGGATGCGGTTCTTGAACTCGGCGATGCGCTGGGTCTTCTGGTTGATCACCGCCGTGACGACCCCCAGATCGATGGTTCGCTCCTGAATGCGATTGCTGACGATCTTGAGGAACTGCTGCCGCGCGCGGGAGATCTGCTCCTGGGTCAACTGCATCGGTTCGCTGCCCGGTTGGAAGATCGACAGGTCGTTGTTGTAACGGGTGACCAGAGTCGTCAGCTGTTCGCCGAGCTGCCGGACCTCACGGTCTTCAAAAGCGATGTTGTCCACCGTGGTGGTGAAGGTGTAGGGGAAGGTGTAATCGCTGAGCTTGGCACTTTTGGCAGCAGCCAGACTGGTTTTCAGGTAGTCGAGCCAGCGCTGGCTTTGCAGCAGGCGGTCGCGGGCCAGGTTGAGCGACTGTTCTTCGGTGTTGATCGCATTCAGGCGGAAGGTGATTTCTTCCCTGGGATTGGAAGCGCCGATGCTTTCCAGCAGCCCCAGGCGTGTGCCTTCCAGACCATCCAGACGGTCCTTGAACTGCATTTTCTTCTGTTCGTAGAAGGTTTGCGGCAGGTCGATCGACTGCAGGTCCTGGCGGTTTTGCAGATAGTTTTCCAACAGTTGCGCGACGAACTTGGTGCCCAGGGCCGGATCGCCGGAGCTGTAGGTGATCGAAATCACATTGGAGCCCGGCAGCGTCTCGATCTTGAGGTCATCGATAGCCTGCACAGCGAGAGCATCCAGATCGAAATCGGTAGCGCCGACCGGATCGACTTCAAGGCCGAGCAGATCGCGTACCGGATCGATCACGTACTCGCGCAGCGGGTTGACCACCAGAGTATCGAGCAGGCCCGGGGCGGGCGCGTATTCGCCCTGCTCGTGCAACTGGCTGATGGTCTGGCGGGTCAGCGCCGGTGAACGCAGGATATTGCTTTCGGTTTCCATGTCCGCCAGTGAAGGCGGAATGAATTTGTCGCTGTCCTGAGTCATTGACGTCGTAGCGTCGCTTTGCGAGAGTTTCTTGGACTGCACGATCACCTGGGAAGTGACATCGAAGCTCTGTTTGAGCACCAACGGCAGCACCAGGGCGATTGCAGCGAAGATCAGAAATACCTTTTTCACCAACTGACGGTTGGCGAAGAAGATCCTGAAAAACTCATGCAGGTAATTTTCCTTTGGGTTCATGGCCGGGTACCTGTGAGGGTTAGTTGTCACTGTCGTTGTCGTCCAGGCGATAGGAGAAGCCCACGCCCACTCCCTGGAACAACACCACGTCAGCCAGTTGCCGCGCCAGTTCACCGGCGCTGGCCAATCGGGTCTTGGGCACGAAGAGCATGTCGTCCGGCTGCAGATAGGCCATCTGCGGCGCATCGGCGCTCAGCGCCTCTTCAACGTTGTAGCGGCGTGCTTCGACCTGATTGCCGTTGCGGCGCATGATCACCACCGAGTCGAGCCGCGCCTTGACGTTCGTCCCGCGGGCCAGTGTCAGCGCCTCGAGAACCGAGATCGGCCGGCGGATCGGATAGGCGCCGGGTTGGCCGACTTCACCGAGCACATAGATTTCGTTGCCCGAGGTGGACTTGAGCAGCACGTCGACGCTCATCCGCCCAGGCAACTTCGCATAGCGTGTGTTGAGGTAGCTTTCCAGCTGGTTGACCGTCATGCCTTGCAGCGGGATCGAGCCGATTTCCGGGAAGCTCGCATAACCGTCGTTGCCCACGACGATCTCCCGGCTCATGCCGGTCGCCGGGTGGTTCAGCGTGGTTCTGAGGTTCTGCTCGTTGGTCAGCGGGGTGGTGACCAGTACGGTCAGATTGTTGCGATTGGGCTGGAACAGGCTTTTGTTTCGATAGGTGCGCTGAAGCGCCTCGCGCGCCTCATTGGTGGTCAGCCCGGCGACTTTCACCGACGTGTTGGCGCCGGGCAGCTCGATGGTGCCGTCCGGTAACACCACCTGGGTGCCATTGAGCTGGCTGGCCGCGGTGAAGTTCAGCGCGACCTGGTCACCGGACTGGATGCGGTAGGCATCCGAGCCACTGGTACTGATGTGGAAGATCACATCGAGCACATCCTTGGGCCGCAACGTCTGCTCGACCCTGGCCATATCGCTGGCCTGGGCGTCGGCCGGTGCAGCCGTGAGGATCTGCACCGGCATACTCTGTGTTTCGGAATGGCTGGAGCAACCTGCAAGCGGCAGCAACAGCAGGGCAAACCATATAGCTTTCATGTCGTCATCCTCTGGCTGCTGCTCACAGGTTGTTGTAGAGCCACTTGGGCATGTAGTACTTGCGGCCATTGAAGATGCTGCCGACCAGTTTCGCCCCGGCCTGACTCAGGCGTTGGGCCGCGGCCTGTGCCACCTCCCAGCGGGTATCCTCGGCGCGCACCACCAGAATCACACCGTCCACCAGCGTGCTGATGACCAGCGTGTCGGCAGCCGAATACACCGCGTCGCCATCGAGCACCACGAAGCGATACTGCGCACCGAGCTGCTTGAGCAGCGGACGCAATTGCTCCGGGTTCAGATGATCGGCGCCGCGGATGTGCCGGCCGTTAGGCAGGATGTGAAAGGGCATGGTCGAGACATTCACGATGCAGTCCTGCAGCAGCGGCGGGCTCTGGTTGAACAGCAGATCGCGAAAGCCGCGCTCCTTCTGTAAGCCAAGCTGCTGACTGAGATTGGCGTCCGCCAGGCTTGCGTCGACGAGCAGCACCTGACCGCTGCTCATTTGTGCCAGTTGACCGGCCAGCGCCAGGGCGCTGGTGCTGGTGCCGCAGCCGGTATTGGCGGCAGTCAGGAATAGGATCCGAAGATCTTGATCGAGCACGGTCGAGGTCAGGTTGGTCTCGCTCGGGTTCGCGATGGTCAAGCTTTTGGTTGATGAGCCGTCCATTTAACTCGCTCCGTGTCCGCTGAACACTTTGTAGGGGGTTTTCAAGAGGATCTTCAAATCAAGCATGAAGCTTTGGTGAGCGATGTAACTCAGGTCCAGCTCCACGCGTTGGTCGAAGTCGAGATTGCTACGCCCGGAGATCTGCCAGAGACCAGTCATGCCGGGGTAGATGCTCAGCCGCGCAAGGTGGGTGTCCTTGTAGCGGTAGGCATTGAATGAGGTTGGGCGCGGTCCCACCAGGCGCATGTCGCCGGTGACCACGTTGATCAGATTGGGTAACTCGTCCAGGCTGCTGCGCCGCAGCCAGCGGCCAATATGGGTCACTCGCGGATCCTGATCGATTTTGAAGTCGATGGCGTCAAAGCCATGTTTGTTGAGGTGGCGCAGGGACTCCTTGAGCTCTTCGGCGTTGGCCACCATGGTGCGGAACTTGTACATGCCGAAACCGCGCCCGCGATACCCGGTGCGTTTCTGAACGAACAGCGCAGGGCCCGGGCTGCTCAGCTTGATGATCACGGCCAGTGTCAGCAGAACAGGCGAGAGCAGCACCAGCAGCACCAATGCACCCAGGCAGGCCACCACGCGATTGGTCCGCGACAGTGTCCAGGGGCGCCCGCCATTGCGGCCGGTGATCCAGCCGCGGCCCTGCCTGTGGATCGCGGCATCCAGGCGCATGCGATGATTGGGATCCAGGCGTTTGTCTAGATGCAGCTCTGCGAGCGGCACACCTTGCTGCGGACCGGTCATAGATTTCTCCGCTTCTGCACAGGTACTGCCAGTGGCGAAGTCCGACTTTCTAGCGGTGCCTCAACGACGGGCAATGGGTAGTAATCACGGAACCAGGAAACGAAGCGCGCGAGCCCTTCGTCCAGTTCGACCCGGGGATGGAAGCCGGTGTCTTTCTCAAGTGACGAGACGTCGGCGCTGGTGTTGAGCACATCGCCCGGTTGCAGGGGCAGCAGCTCGACCTCAGCCTTGATGCCCAGGTGTTTTTCAAGGAGGGCGAGGTAATCCTTGAGTTCGACCGGGTGCTGTCCGCCAATGTTGTAGAGCCGCCATGGTGCCATGCTGGTCGCGGGGTCCGGGCGTTCGCGATCCCAATTCGGGGCGGCTTGCGGTGCACGCTCGAGCAGGCAGATCAGGCTTTCGATGATGTCGTCGATGTAGGTGAAATCGCGCTGGTGCTGGCCGTAGTTGAAGAGTTTCAGCGCACGGTGTTGAACAATGGCCTGGGCGAACAGCATCGGCGACATATCCGGGCGACCCCACGGGCCGTACACGGTGAAGAAACGCAGGCCGGTGCAGGGAATGCCGAACAGGTGGCTGTAACTGTGGGCCATCAGCTCATTGGCTTTCTTGGTCGCGCCATACAGCGAAAGAGGGTGGTTGACCCCGTCTTGCACCGAGTAGGGCGTGTGCTGGTTGGCACCGTAGACCGAACTGGATGAGGCGTAGATCAGGTGTCGCACCGGATGATGACGGCAGCCTTCGAGGATATTCAGAAAACCCTTCAGGTTGCTGTCGACATAAGCGCGTGGGTTGTCCAGCGAGTAGCGCACCCCGGCCTGCGCGGCGAGGTGGATGACAACGTCCGGTTGCTCGCGGGCGAAGAGTTCGGCGATCGCCTCGCTGTCGGCCAGGTCCAGGCGAAACAACGGGAAGTCGCCCGCTTGCGCCTGTACCCAGTGCACGCGGGCCTCCTTCAGTGCCGGGTCGTAGTAGTCGTTGAAATTGTCCAGCCCGCACACCTGGTGCCCTTCGCGCAGCAGGCGCAGGATGCAATGGGCACCGATAAAACCGGCGGCTCCAGTCACCAGGATTTCCATTCAGTCACCCCCTTGCGGGGCGATGGTGCGCAGGCCGATTCCACGATAGTGCAACCCTGCGGCCGCGACTTGCTCAGGGTTGTAGAGATTGCGGCCGTCGATGATCACCCGCGAGCGTAATTTGCTCGCCAGCAGGTCAAAGTCGACCACCCGAAAGTTCTTCCACTCGGTGCAGATCACCAGGGCATCGGCATCCTCCAGGGTGTCGTCACGGGTGGCGCACAGTTGCAAATCGTTGCGATAGCCATAGATGCGCCGGCACTCGGCCATGGCCTCAGGGTCGAAAGCGCGAACGGTCGCGCTCTCCTGCCATAGCGCTTCCATCAGGTAGCGGCTGGGGGCTTCGCGCATGTCGTCGGTGTTCGGTTTGAAGGCCAGCCCCCAAACGGCGATCGACTTGCCAGCCAGGCCCTGCGGGAAACACGGTTTGAGTTTGCTGAAGAGAATATGGCGCTGGATGTCATTCACTTCGCAGACGCTGTGCAGCAAGCGCAACGCCATGTCGTTCTGCCCGGCGGTATGCAGCAAGGCCCGCAGGTCCTTGGGGAAGCACGAACCGCCAAAGCCGCAGCCGGGGTAGATGAAGTGATATCCAATACGTGGGTCCGAACCGATGCCTTTACGGACCGCTTCGATGTCGGCACCCAAACATTCGGCCAGGGCGGCCAGTTCATTCATGAAGCTGATGCGGGTGGCCAGCATGGCGTTGGCGGCGTACTTGGTCAGCTCTGCGCTACGGCTATCCATGAACATCAACTTTTCACGGTTGCGACAGAACGGCGCGTAAAGCTCTGCAAGCTGGCTGCGAGCTACCTCGTCATTGGTGCCGATGATGATGCGGTCGGGGCGTATGCAGTCGTTGAGGGCGCTGCCTTCCTTGAGGAACTCCGGGTTGGAAACCACACGCGCATTCAGCTGCGTTTTGCTTCTGCGCTGCAATTCTTCGAGGGCGCAGGCGGCCACTTTGTCGGCGGTTCCGACCGGCACCGTGGATTTGATGATCAGTGTGCGATCGGCATCCATGCACCGTGCGATTTCCCGGGTGACCGTCAGCACATGATTGAGGTCAGCCGAACCGTCCTCATTCGCCGGCGTACCGACCGCGATGAAGATCAATTCGGCATGGGCGATGGCATCACTGGCCTGGGTGCTGAACAGCAACCGGCCGGCTTTGATGTTGTCTTCCAGCATGCTGGAAAGCCCAGGCTCACTAATGGGTGGAACTGATTGTTGTAACTGTCTGATTTTGTTGAGGTCGATATCGACACATAACACCCGATGGCCCACATCTGCCAATGCGGCTGCTTGAATCAGGCCAACGTAGCCTGTGCCGAATACGCTCACGTCCATAATGGCGTGCCTCGTAGCTCGTATAGAAAGCAATGAATGTTAATGAAATGAGACTGTTGAAGTGGGTATAGACCAGCTTGGGCAAAACATGTCAACGAAATGACATGTTCTTCGTGCTTGGGAAATAATGGCGTTTTCGGCTCTTTGCCATCAAGCGCTTTGTGGCAGCGGGTTTGGTACGTTTTTTAACCAAAAATAGCCTCGATATCTAAACGACGAACGGTCTGTATCGCTTGATCTGCGTGGCTCTCAGCACTAATTGTGTGTCAGATTTGAGTCATCTGTTTTTTGACGCTTTCAAGGTTGAAACACTCTCTTGCGCTTTGACAGTGCAATGCTAGTGTCTTACCCATATTAGTAACGGAGACGGTGGAGACGAATCGAGGTCGTCAATTAATTGACTGGTCTGGCAAGACGCTGCAGGGGAAGATCAGCAGTAACCTTTGCAGGCGCACTTTGTCTTTGTTTACGGGCATTTACAGTCACGGCGCGGGTTGCACGCCAGCCCAGAGAGGGATTTATGGCGAGGTACATCAAGGAACTGTTGATCGTTCTGTATCTACTGAAAAGCCATGATTATTACCTTGAGCGCATTACCGCGATGGGCTTCGGTTTACCGGTACTGCTGTTTACCGCAATGTTCATCGTTCTGGTACTCGCGTTACTGTTGAGCGCCTACATCCGCCAGACATTCGTCCGTCACCTGTTCGCGCTGATCTTCTTCATATCCGCGGTATTTTTCGACATCTACGGCAAAGTCACCGCCGATTACCTGACCTACAGCAACTTCATCTCGCTGATCTATTCAGGCGGATTTATTCAGGAGGCGGCTTACCAATACCGCGAGGTCATTTTCGGCTCGGTGGCCAGTGGGTCGTTGCTGCTGGTGGGGATCGCGCTCAAGCCACGGCGACGCCTCCCGCTGCCAGGTTACGTATTGGCGGCGGCACCGGTTTTCGGGGTCGTGCTGCTTTCGGCAGTGCTCTTCGTGCGTGCGGGCGAAGGCGCCAGAGGCTTGCCCATCATGTACACGCCGCTGGCTTATCTGAACCTGTTGGCCTATGAGACGGCCCATAACACCGTAGGCCCTCGTGAGGCGGTCAGCCTGTCGCGACAACCCCAGGCCGTCGGTCACGATATCGTGCTGATCATCGATGAAAGCATCTCCGGTAATTACCTGGATATCAACGCGCCCTTTGGCGTGCACAGCAACCTGAAGGAGCCGCGTCCGGGGGTGGACATTTACAACTACGGTTACGCCGCGTCCATTGCCAACTGCAGTGCCGATACCAACGTCACGTTGCGCTATGGCGGTACCCGCCATGACTACATGCGAATCAACTCGACCCTGCCGTCGATCTGGCAATACGCCAGGCAGGCGGGACTGCGCACGGTGTATATCGATGCCCAGCGCACGGGTGGCTTCTTGCAGAATCTGATGACCGACCTTGAGCGCCAGGACATCGACGAGTTTGTCCAGTTCGACCGGACCCGTGTGCGCGACCGGGATATGGCGGTGGCGCAGAAGTTGATCGAGTTGCTCAACGACGGTCAGCCGGAGTTGGTGATCATCAATAAGGTGGGTGCGCATTTCCCGGTCCACGACAAATACCCGGATGACTTCATGGCCTACCGACCGGCGCTGCCACGGGGGCACTATGTCGAAGTGGCCGACACCGGTTCACGCGATGGTTTCAATGGCCAGCCAGATGACTGGGCGTTGTACCGCAATGCCTACAAGAACACGTTGCTGTGGAATGTCGGCGAGTTCTTTTCGCGAATCTTCGCCCAGGCGGACCTGAGTAACGCGGTGCTGATCTACACCTCCGATCATGGCCAGGACCTGCACGAGCGCGGCAACCCGGGCCTGAATACCCATTGTGGCGGCGATCCGGTAGAGGAGGAGGGCCTGGTACCGCTGGTGGTGATCCAGGGTAGTGACCTGCGCACGCTGGACTGGCAAACCGCGCTGGCGGGCAATAAAGATCATTCCAGTCACTACAACATCTTCCCCACGATGTTGCAGCTGATGGGCTACGACCTGGCGGCAATCGAACCGGTTTACGGCAAGCCATTGAGTGAACCGACCCAGGACGACTTTACCTTCAATATTCGCTTCAACGCGCGTCTGGGGGCAATGCCGGTGTGGAAGCATATCGACCTTTCGCAAATCGTCACGCCACCTCAGGTTCCGGTGGGTTTGGCGGCGGGTGGGTAAGGGACTGACCTCGAACGTTTTGAGTGATTGCCTGTCTTGTTTTGGTATCATAATATAATACCATGAACAATAAACAGCTCAGCACCCTTAAAGCTATCTTCTCAAAGCCTGTTCCAGCCACGTTGGAGTGGGCCCGTATTGAATCATTGTTCGATGCTGCCGGTGCCAGGACCATTGAGGGTAAAGGGTCGCGGGTACGCTTTGAGCTCAACGGTGTGATGGGTACCTTCCATCGACCACACCCCGATAAAGAAGCAAAGCCCTACCAGGTTCGTGATGCCCGGGCTTTCCTTGAACAAGCAGGAGTCACCCCATGAACGTGATGAGTTACCAAGGCTACGCCGCTCGAATTGAGTACAGTGAAGAAGACGGCCTATTTGTCGGCCATATTGCTGGCATAAGAGATGTCGTTGGTTTCCATGGCGAATCTGTACAAGAGCTTCGAGCTGCATTTGAAGAGGCGGTTGTCGACTACCTTGATACTTGCGCAAAACTGGACCGCGCCCCACAGAAACCTTACTCGGGAAATATCAGTCTGCGATTGGAACCGGCACTTCATGCCACCGTCGCCGTCAAAGCACAGCTGGCTCATAAAAGCATCAATCAATGGGTGACTGAAGTGCTTGATCGCGAGGCGCATGCCTGAGCTGTTCGGCAGCCGGTAATGCAGTCAGGCAACGCTGATTTTATTGACGCTGGTGATCGATCCGTTCCAGATCATCTCGTAGTGGGCTGTTTGAATGACCGATGAGACGGGTCTCGGGGTCATCAGCGCCCAGCAGTAGTTGCCCTGCAGACGCACGGAGTTGTACCGCAGGCCAGCGCACCCTGCATCCTTGACTGCCTTCCCCAGGCGATGGGAGTGCGTGTAATCGACCGGATCGTAGACAGGATCGTTCATCGGAACGGAGGCGCCATCCCTCATTGCTTCGTCAACGAATGTGCAGGATAACCCCCGGAAAACAAACCTCTCGTAATTGAGGTTCTGGACTTTCGACCAATACTGATTCTGGTGATGTTGCACCTCAGCCAGCGCGGTTTCCATCGTGGCAGCCAGGTACAACACGCCGAAACTGCCATCGCTGAAACGCGAACCCGCCGGGTTGACGTGGGTGAAAGGCGCTGTCGCGTAAGAGCACCCAGGGATGCCAAAGGGAATCTGCGCACGGGGTATCAGCTCAAGGCGACCGGTCTCATTTTGCAGCCGCGGATTCGTGAGGGCCTGTATCTGATAGAGAACATCGAACTCCTCCGCATCCGCCACGTCGTCAAACAACGCAATAGGCGGAAACTTTGAATTGACCAATCGGTAGGCCTGCAACTGCTCACCGGCCAACTCCGCCAGCTGGCCCACCATTACCATTGCGCGCCTCGCAGCACGTCGATCCGCCGAAATGTCTCGTACAGGGAAATCATATCCCCCTGGGACATGATTTCGAGCGGGGTACGCCCGTTGAAAAACTCGTTTTCGTTGGCCATCGCCGCAAAACCATAGACGTTCTCAGGGTTATCAAAGACCAGGCGCAAAGTGGCGTGGATGTTGAGAACAAAACTGATGCGCTGCATCTGGTCTGAATCCAGGCTTACGGACCAATTGGGATCGCGTTGCTTTGCCCGTGTGTACGTACTGCGGGAAATGCGCAGGATATGACAGGCCTGATCGCTCGACGCCTGCCACTTTTCGAGTATGCCCACAGCGGCTCGCAGACCTGTCACGCACTGGTCTTTGGTGAAGCCTTGGGCTTGGAGGGCTACAGTCATGGACGTCACCTCTTGATTGTTCTGTAGATGCAAATATAGACAATATGGCTCTAGAGAGCAAGCGCATTCAAGAGGCGGAGGGCCAGACATGAGGGTGGGCAATGACTTCTGTGTTGTTGGATAGGGCCTCATCGCGAGCAGGCTCGCGATGAACGATAATGCGGTTGATCTGGCGAACTCGCCACAGGGACTGCGTTCGCTTTCTGTTTCTTGGCTGACCGGCATTGAGTCAAGCCCGCTCCAACGACAAACCGCTATCCTTGGCCTCACCGTCCGTCAAACGAGCGTGCCCATGCTTCAGGTGCAAGGTGTGTTCAAAAGCTATGCAACGCCGCAGGGCCCGCTGGCGGTGTTGCAGGGTGTCGACTTGCAGTTGAGGAACGGCAGCAGTCTGGCGCTGATGGGTGAGTCGGGCAGTGGCAAGAGCACTTTGCTGCATCTGATTGCCGGGCTGGATAAGGTCGATCGCGGCAGTATCTGCATCGGCGATCAGCGCCTGGAGCAGATGAGCGAATCACAATTGGCCAACTGGCGGCGCACTGAAGTGGGCCTGGTGTTTCAGCAATACAACCTGATCAGCAGCCTGCGGGTGGAAGACAATCTGGCCTTTCAAGCACGCCTGGCCGGGCGGTATGAGCCGGTGTGGCAAGCGCAGTTGATCGAGCGGCTGGGGCTGGGTGACCTGCTCAAACGCTATCCCGAACAACTCTCGGGCGGTCAGCAGCAACGGGTGGCGCTAGGGCGCGCGCTGGCTCCGCGCCCGGGCTTGTTGCTGGCCGATGAACCCACCGGCAGCCTCGATGAAACCACCAGCGATGAAGTACTTCGGTTGCTCCTGGAACTGCTCGAAGACAGCCCCACCAGCCTGTTGATGGTCACCCACAGCCCGAGGGTCGCGGCGCGGCTGGCGGAGAAGGTCGTGCTGCATGGCGGGCGTCTGGCGGGCGCGGGTGAGGGCTGATGCGGGTTTTTCATGGGGCACTGCGGGCGCTGCTCAGCCATTGGCGGCAGCATCCGGTGCAGTTTTTCAGCGTATTGACCGGGCTCTGGCTGGCCACCAGTCTGCTGACCGGCGTGCAAGCGCTGAACAGTCAGGCGCGGGAAAGTTACGCGCGAGCGAGCCAGTTGATCGGCGGTGAGCCTCAGGCCAGCCTCACCGCGCCTGGCGGTGCGACCTTTTCCCAGGCGTTATTCGTCAACCTGCGGCGTGCCGGTTGGCCGGTGTCGCCGGTGCTGCAAGCGCGGCTGTCACTCAAGGGCCATGAGGATCAACGTTTGCAACTGATGGGCATCGAGCCGCTGTCGTTGCCGAGCGGCTCTGCGGTGGCCGGGCAAGCACTGGACATCGCGCGGATGGTCGACTTCATCAGCCCGCCAGGCAGCACCTGGATCGCCCCACAAACCTTGCAGGCACTGGGTTATCAGGAAGGCGAACAACCGCTTGCCGTGAATGGGCAACGCTTGCCGCCGCTGCACAGCCAGGCCGACATGGCGCCCGGTGTATTGCTGATGGATATCGGCTTCGCGCAACAGGTTCTGGGCATGCCGCAGCAGCTCTCGCGCCTGCTGCTGCCCAAAGACTTCGCCGCCACTGAGCCATCGTTACCCGTCGAATTGGCCGGACAATTGGTGCTCAAACACAGCGGCGAAGAAAACAACCTGTCACGCCTGACCGAAAGCTTTCACCTGAACCTCGATGCCCTGGGCTTTTTGTCGTTCGCGGTGGGCCTGTTTATCGTGCATGCCGCCATCGGCCTGGCACTGGAGCAACGCCGCGGATTGATCAGAACCCTGCGGGCCTGCGGTGTCAGTGCGCGGATGCTGATCTTCAGCCTGAGTGTGGAACTGGGTTGCCTGGCGCTGCTGGGCGGCATCGCCGGGGTCGTCAGTGGCTACCTGCTGGCCGGTGTGCTGTTGCCGGATGTCGCTGCCAGCCTGCGTGGGTTGTACGGTGCTGAAGTGGCCGGGCAATTGAGCCTGAGCCCGCTCTGGTGGGTCAGTGGTGTCGGCTTGGCCCTGCTCGGTGCGCTGCTGGCCGGCGCCAACAGTTTGCTGCGGGCGGCACGTCTGCCGTTGCTCGCGCTGGCCAACCCGCAAGCCTGGCATCAGGCCCATGCCCGCTGGTTGCGACGTCAGGGCTGGGTGGCGGCCATTGCAGCAGTGGTGGCGCTATTGGCATTGCTGTTGGGCGACAGCCTGAGCAGCGGTTTTATGCTGCTGGCTTGCCTGTTTCTGGGGGCGGCACTGGGCTTGCCGGTGTTGCTCAATGCCGTCCTGACCCTTGTGCTCAGGCGCAGTCGCTCGGTGTTGGGGCAGTGGTTTATCGCCGATTGCCGCCAGCAATTACCGGCCTTGAGTCTGGCGCTGATGGCGCTGTTGTTGGCAATGGCCGCCAACATTGGCGCCGGCAGCATGACCGCAGGCTTTCGCCAGACCTTCAGTGACTGGCTCGAGCAACGTCTGACTGCCGAGCTGTACGTCAATCCAGAAAGTCCGGCTCAGGCCCGTGAGATTCAGCAGTGGCTGGGCCAGCAGCCGCAGGTCTCTGCGGTATTGCCCAGCTGGCAGGTGTCGATCCAGTTGCAAGGCTGGCCGGCGGATGTGTACGGCGTTATCGATCACCCTATGTATCGCCAGCACTGGCCGTTGCTGCAAGCGCAGGGGGACACGCCGTGGGAGCAGTTGGCCGCTGACGACACGCTGATGCTCAGCGAGCAACTGGCCCGTCGGCTGACGGTGCAATTGGGCGATCGCCTGGCGATTCCCACGCCCCAAGGCCAATGGTCGCCGCGCATCGTCGGGATCTATGCCGACTACGGCAATCCGAAAGGGCATCTGCTGGTCAACGCCGATCATTTGCAGCGTTACTGGCCGCAGCTGGCACCGAGTCGTTTCAACGTACGCATCGATCCCGCGTCGGTACCGTCATTGGTGCGTGCTCTGCAAGCGCGCTTTGCCCTGGTCGACAATCGTATCGTCGATCAGACGCAACTCAAGGTCTGGTCCAGCCAAGTGTTCGAACGCACCTTCGCCGCCACCGCCGCGCTCAACAGCCTGACCCTGGGGGTGGCCGGTGTCGCGCTGTTTATCAGCTTGCTGACCCAGAGCGAGAGTCGTCTCGGGCAACTGGCGCCGTTATGGGCGTTGGGTGTGACGCGCCGCCAACTGATGCTGCTCAACCTGGGGCAGACCTGGCTGTTGGCGGTGTTGACCTTGCTGCTGGCGTTGCCGTTGGGGATCTTGCTGGCGTGGTGCCTGAACGCGGTGATCAACGTTCAGGCGTTTGGCTGGCGTCTGCCGCTGCGGATTTTCCCGCTGCAACTGCTGCAGTTGATGGCCCTGGCTTTGTTGGCGACGTTACTCGCATCAGCCTGGCCGCTGCTCAAGCTCTACCGCAGCCGACCAGCCGATCTGCTCAGGACCTTTGCCCATGAAGATTAAGCGGCTGCGGCTCGGCTTTCTGCTGTTGATGATATGGCAACTGAGCGGTTGCGATGAGGCGCCCGGCAACGCCGACAGTTTTGCCGGATTGGGCAGTGAGGCGCAGGCGTTCACCCCTGTGGTTCCCGGCAGAGCATTCAGCTTCCCGGCGGATCACGGACCCCACGACGGTTTTCGCATCGAGTGGTGGTACGTCACCGCCAATCTCAAGGACGATCAGGGGAACAGCTTCGGCGTGCAATGGACCTTGTTTCGCAATGCGCTGAAAGCCGTACCCGAGCAATCCGGTTGGGGCAGCCAGACCATCTGGTTGGGCCACGCGGCAGTGACTTCGGCCAACCAGCATCACGCCGCAGAGCGCTATGCCCGTGGAGGTGTCGGCCAGGCCGGGGTCAGCGCTGCCCCGTTCGCGGCCTGGATCGATGACTGGAGTTTTGCCAGTCAGTCAGGTACCGAAAACCCCTTGGCCGAGCTGCAACTGCACGCCCGTGGGGAAGGCTTCAGCTATCGATTGCGCCTGACCTCGAGCAAGCCCCTGGTGCTGCAAGGCGAGCAGGGCTTCAGTCAGAAATCCGAGCAAGGCCAGGCGTCGTACTACTACAGCCAGCCGTTTTTTCAGGCGTCGGGCAGCCTTGAGATCGACGGCAAAACCTGGCAGGTCAGCGGCCCGGCCTGGCTCGACCGCGAGTGGAGCAGCCAGCCGTTGACCGCCAACCAAACCGGTTGGGACTGGTTCTCCCTGCATCTGGATAGCGGTGAGCAACTGATGCTGTTTCGGGTGCGCGAAAAGGATGGCGCCGCGTATCTGACCGGGACCTGGATACTGGCCGATGGGCGTACTCAAACACTGCGCAAAGACGACATCAGCCTCACGCCGCTGGCGGTCTCTGACGTAGCGGGGCGCAAGATGCCGACTCGTTGGTCGATCAAAATTCCCGGCAAAAACCTGGACATCACTCTCCTCGCGCTGAACCCCAACGCCTGGATGGCGCTTCGGATTCCTTACTGGGAAGGACCGGTGCAGTTGAGTGGCAGTCACGCTGGCAGCGGGTATCTGGAAATGACCGGGTATTGAGATCAGTTCTGAATGGTCGTACCGGTGAGTTCAGTGCGAGAAATATTGTGTCCAGATTTATTCAGATTCTGTGCGCGGACATATCGCTCAGGTTCCATTAAAATCCCTTCGTTCGCCCAGTGTAATGGCTCTTTACCGGTGCACGGATTGCCAAGGCCACCGCACTGGGCGAACTCCCTTCAGTTACATCCATGCTGCACTGTCACACTGTGACGGCAGATTCAGCGCGGCACAGCATTCCAGAATCGAGCGCCGCTGAGCGGTGATGGCAATCTGCCGCGTCCCTGATAGACTCCCAGCAAACCCGCAATAGATCTCAGGTTCCGTTCAGCAGCACAGAGGAGCTTTGGCCCCTATGCGACATACTGGAGGAAAGGGACTTTCACTGGCCAGGAGGCTGTACACATCACGCATGTTTGGCCTGACGCTGGGATTCATTTGCGTGGGCGCTGCGATGTACCCGATCGATCCGCCGACCTGGGTCTGGGTCTTCATGGTCTTCAACGGCTTTGTCTGGCCGCATCTGGCCTTTCAATGGGCACGTTTTTCAAAAGTCCCTTTCCACGCCGAGCACCGCAATATACTGATCGATTCGTTTCTCGGCGGTTTCTGGGTCGGGGCCATGCACTTCAATCCATTGCCCGCGGTGGCCACGCTGTCGATGATGGCGATGCACAACGTCGCGATCGGCGGTATGCGCTTTCTGCTGGCCGGTTGTGTCGCTCAAGTACTGGGTATCGCCACCGCGCTGCTGATTTTTTCATCGGCATTCATCCCCGAAACCAGCCCTCTGCAGCTGTATGCCTGTCTGCCGCTATTGACGCTGTATCCGTTGCAGCTGGGCTGGACTTGTTATCGACAAGCCCACACGCTTGGGCGGCACAAGCGTGAGTTGCTGGCGCTGAGCCATACCGACAGTCTCACTGGCTTGCTGAACCATGGTGCCTGGAAGGATCAACTGGAAGTCGAGTTCCAGCGTTGCCAGCGCCAGCAGCAGGGTGGGGCCATCGCGCTGATCGACATCGATCACTTCAAAACCATCAACGACACCTACGGCCACGTCGCCGGGGACATCGTGCTGCGCCAGTTGAGCAAGATCCTCAGGCAAAACCTGCGCGCCAGTGACCTGGCCGGGCGTTACGGCGGCGATGAATTTTGCGTGATCCTGCCGGACATGCCGCTGAGCAGCGCCGCCCGGACCATGGACGCTCTGCGTGATCGCTTCGCCTGCCTGGGCTATGAGCAAGACCCGGCGCTCAAGGTCAGCCTGAGCATCGGTCTGGCCGCCTTCAATCCCGCATACACCGATGCGACCCTTTGGCTCAATGACGCCGACCAAGCGCTCTACGAAGCGAAAACCACCGGGCGTAATCGGGTCATTTGCCGGGCGCCGCATTACATCGTGTTCAATTCGATGTGAATGTAAATCTTAAGTCTGGCGAGCACTGGGGGGCTGATTGGGGCTTTTTGATTGTGTACATATCCGTTTCTGCGGTAACGGCTACTTAGGGTTCCGCCCTGACGGCGGGTCACTTGGAAAAGCCCCAAGTAACCAAGGGCTCTTGCCCCTTTCGTTCGGTGCCTCGCTAAGGCTCGGCATGCCCTCGCTCCGGTCCTGCTCCGTGGGCCCGCCGCGATCGGCCATCCATGGCCGTGCGCGGCTAACCCGGCATCCATGCCGGGTTGCCCACTGCGCAGAACCTCCACTCGGCCTCTCGAGGGGGCGGTGCCTCAAGATCAAAAGCTGCAGGCGAGCTAACGCTCGGCCTGTTGAGTGGTGAAAAGCGAGTTGTACGCCGATCCATGTGGGAGCGAGCCTGCTCGCGAAGCTGTTGATCTTGCCGTTGCCGTTGCCGTGGCCGTGGCTGTGGCTGTGGCTGTTGCCGTTGCTGTGGCTTTTGAACTTGATCTGTCTGCCCCTTTCCCAGAGGCCGAACGCAGGCGTTGCGCAGGGGGCACCGCGGCAGGATGCCGCGGTAGCCGCCCCCGGCCCAGGCTGTGTGAAAACGTTCTAGAGCAAGTTTGACTGTCAGAATCAGAGCGAAAATCGCGCTCCTACGCAAATTTCAGGTCTGCTGACTAGCCAAGCGCTGGCAGATTTTACGTAGCAACGCAGACTTCCAAACGGTGCCTGCGTTTTCACACAGCCTGGGCCATGGATGGCCGATGGCGGCGGGCCCCCGGAGCAATGCCTTCGTTATGGCATGCCGAGCCTAGGCGAGGCACCGAATGGTGGGGCAGAAGCGCTTTGGTTACTTTCGACTGGGCCGGCATTCCGGATTTTCGAAAGTGACCCGCCGTCAGGGCGGAACCCTAAGTGACCGTTACCGCAGAAACGGATATGTACCCCGACCCCAAGTGACCGTTACCGCAGAAACGGATATGTACCCCAACCCCAACCGCAGTCACCGCAAAAAACGGATGTACACACAATCAAATTAATTTACCGGCATTAAGGCAAGCTCAGGACTTGCCCCCTGCCGGGGCGCGCAGCGGCCCTAAAACCAGAGCGGTCCGCCTATAATGTGTCGCCAAGCGTACAGTGCGTATCGATTACCCTGACTCGAGTGATTTCCCTTGCAAGCCACCCGCCTGACCCTGATCTGCCACGCCCGAACCGACGCCCAGAAGCTCGCGCGTTTGCCTTTGGACGAGCCGCTCGAAATGGATTGGCAGGCCGCGCGGGGCTCGCGAGCCGGCGGCTTCAAGCGCGTGCCGCAATTGCTCTGCGGGCCGGAGGCCCGTGCCAGGCAAACTGCCGAGCTGTTCGGCGCTGACATGCAGATCGTTTCGGCACTGCGTGATTGCGACTTCGGACGGTGGCAGGGCCTGCGGATCAATGACCTGCAAAAAACTGAACCCGAGGCACTTCAGGCCTGGTTGACCGAAAGCACCTGCGCCCCCCACGGTGGCGAGTCGGTCGCGCAACTAGGCGAGCGGGTGGCTGACTGGCTGGAAACCTTGCGCGCTACCCCAGGGCACTTCGTCGCGATCACTCATCCGTTCGTCATTCGTGCGGCGCTTGTGCACGTCATGCAGTGCCCGCCCGCGGCGTTCAACGTGATCGATGTCGAGCCGTTGTCGGCCACCGAGTTGCGCTTCAATGGGCGGTGGCGATTAAGGCTGCAGGAAAACCGCCCAGAGACGGAGACGATTACCCCATGAAGAAGATTCTGATCATCGGCATCGGCGCCGGTAACCCCGAATACATCACCCTGCAGGCGGTCAACGCGCTGAATCGGGTCGACGTGTTTTTCATCATGGACAAGGGCCAGAGCAAGGAAAAACTCACCGACCTGCGCCATGACATCTGCGAACGCTACATCACCGATCGCGACTACCGCTTCGTCGAAGCCCACAGCCCCGAGCGCACTCGCGGCGACGTGGACTACACCGCAAGCGTCCATGATCTGAACCGCGACAAGCAGCAGACCTTCGAGCGGTTGATCACTGAGGAGATGGTGGACGACGAATGCGCGGCGTTTCTGGTGTGGGGCGATCCGGCGTTGTACGACAGCACCATCAGAATTTTGCAGGCGATTCTCGCCAGTGGTCGTTGCACCTTCGACTTCGAGGTCATCCCCGGCATCAGCAGCGTTCAGGCCCTGGCGGCACAACATAAGGTGCCGCTGAACAGTATTGGCCGGTCAGTCGAAATCACCACCGGACGCCGGCTCGCCGCCGGGTTAGTCAGCGATGCCGACAGCGTGGTGGTGATGCTCGATGCCGAGGACTCCTATAAGCATGTCGCGGATCAGGATCTGGACATCTATTGGGGCGCTTACCTGGGGACGCCGGATGAAATCCTGATTGCCGGCAAGCTCAAGGATGTCGCCGATGACATCGAGCGAGTGCGCAAAGCGGCGCGGTTGGCCAATGGCTGGATTATGGATACGTATTTGTTGCGTAAATCTGAGCCAGGGGAGTGAGTGACTCCTTGAGATTTGTGTTGTCTGTCTTGGCCTCATCGCGAGCAAGCTCGCTCCCACATTAGATCTATGTTGATCGCGAATCTGCGGCTCAACTCGGTCCAGTGTGGGAGCGAGCTTGCTCGCGATTGGCCCTCAGGTACGCCACAAGAACCGGCCTTCACCCCCTTATGCACTTTGCTTGTCGAGCTTCTTCTCATGTGCCGTCACCTGCTGGCACAACTCGATCATCTGCTCGCGCATCCAGCGGTTGGCCGGGTCCTGGTCGGTGCTTTCATGCCAGTAGAGGTGGGTTTCGACCGGTGGCACGTTGTTGACCGGCAGGTCGACCGAATACAGGTCATGTCGACGGGCGAAGCGCTCCGGTACGGTCATCACCATGTCGGTCTGTTGCAGCACTTGCGAGGCCATCAGGTAATGCTGCGAGCGCAGGGCGATTTTGCGCTGGATGCCCATCTTGCCGAGTGCCAGGTCGACATACCCCAGACCGCTGCGGCGGCTGGAAATATGAATATGGGTCAGTGACAGGTAGTCGTCGAGGGTGAATTTCTCTTTGCCCGCCAGCGGATGCCCTTTGCGCATGGCGCAGACGTAGCGGTCTTCCATCAGCTTGACGTGGCGCACCTGCGGGTCGGTGTTGAGTGGCGCATCGACCGCGAAGTCGAGGCGACCGGCGGCCAGTTCCTTGGTGGTTTCCCGGCGCTTGGACAAAAAGCTCTCGATGATCACCGTCGGCGCCAGGCGACGCAGGCGCTGGAACAACGGCGGCAGGATCACCGCCTCGGTGAGGTCGGTCATGCTGATGCGGTAGGTCTTGGCCGCCTGCAAGGGGTTGAAAATCCGGCTTTCCTGCACCGACACCCGTAACAGCGACAACGCATTGCGCACCGGGCCGATGATGTTCTGCGCCATCGGCGTGGGCACCATGCCCTGGGCGGTGCGTACGAACAACGGGTCGTTGAAGGTCTCGCGCAGACGGGCCAGAGCGTTCGAGACGGCTGGCTGGGTGATGCCGACGATCTGCCCGGCACGGGTCAGATTGGCTTCGGTGTAGATCGCGTCGAAGACGATGAAAAGGTTCAGGTCGACCTTGCTCAGATTCATTGCGCTGCACTCTTATTGTTGGGCTCTCAATCAGCCGATCATATATCGGTGATGAATGTTAATACACGCCGAGAATAGGCTAGGTAAATTTTCGTAGCTGTTCTAGCATCGATTGCATGACCTGAACAACCTCTCCACAACTGTCTGTAAAGAAGGTAGAGCTGCCATGGATTTCGCTTATTCGCCCAAGGTGCAAGAACTGCGTGAGCGCGTGACCGCGTTCATGGACGCTTACGTTTATCCGGCTGAAGCAGTGTTCGAACGCCAGGTCGCCGAAGGCGATCGCTGGCAGCCGACCGCGATCATGGAAGAACTCAAACTCAAGGCCAAGGCCGAAGGCTTGTGGAATTTGTTTCTTCCTGAGTCCGGGCTCGGTGCCGGTTTGACCAACCTCGAATACGCGCCGCTGGCGGAAATCATGGGTCGCTCGCTCCTCGGGCCGGAGCCGTTCAACTGCTCGGCGCCGGACACCGGCAACATGGAAGTGCTGGTCCGTTACGCCAACGAAGGGCAGAAGCAGCGCTGGCTGGAGCCGCTGTTGCGTGGAGAAATCCGTTCGGCTTTCGCCATGACCGAGCCGGATGTCGCTTCCTCCGATGCCACCAACATGGCCGCCCGTGCCGAGCGCCAGGGTGACGAGTGGGTGATCAACGGCAAGAAATGGTGGACGTCGGGTGCTTGCGACCCGCGTTGCAAGATCCTGATCTTCATGGGCCTGAGCAATCCGGATGCGCCGCGGCATCAACAACACTCGATGATTCTGGTGCCGGTGGATGCCCCGGGCGTGAAAATCGTCCGTCCGTTACCGGTGTTCGGCTACGACGATGCGCCGCATGGCCATGCTGAAGTGTTGTTCGAAAACGTCCGTGTACCTTACGAGAACGTGTTGCTGGGGGAGGGCCGCGGTTTTGAAATCGCTCAGGGTCGCCTGGGCCCGGGCCGGATTCACCATTGCATGCGCTCCATCGGCATGGCCGAACGCGCACTGGAACTGATGTGCAAGCGTTCGGTGAATCGCAGCGCATTCGGCAAACCGCTGGCGCGGTTGGGTGGCAATATCGACAAGATCGCCGACTCGCGGATGGAAATCGACATGGCGCGGCTGCTGACACTGAAAGCGGCCTACATGATGGACACCGTTGGCAACAAGGTGGCGAAAAGCGAAATCGCCCAGATCAAAGTCGTCGCGCCGAACGTGGCCTTGAAGGTCATCGACCGGGCGATCCAGATCCACGGCGGGGCCGGGGTATCCAACGATTTCCCGCTGGCCTATATGTACGCCATGCAGCGCACCCTGCGCCTGGCCGACGGCCCGGACGAAGTGCACCGTGCAGCGATCGGCAAGTTCGAGATCGGTAAATATGTGCCCAAAGAGATGATGCGTAGCGGGCAGTAAGACCGCATCGCCTTTGTGGCGAGGGAGCTTGCTCCCGCTCGGCTGCGAAGCAGTCGTAAAGTCGGTAAACGCGGTGTGCCTGATACATCGAGTTTGCAGGTTTTAGGGCCGCTTCGCGCCCCAGCGGGAGCAAGCTCCCTCGCCACAATGGTCTGTGGTCACTTCAATACACCCAAACCTCCACCCGCCGGTTCTTGATCCGGCCTTCATCCGCACTATTGGCCGCCACCGGCATTTCGGCGCCAAACCCGCGAATCTCGCGAAACACCACGCCGCTTTTGATCAACTCGCGCCGCACTGCCATGGCTCGCAGCTTTGACAACAATGCTGCTCGCGCCAGGTCGCTCTTGGCATCGCCAAAACCCACCAGCGTGACTTGTCTGTTGAGCTTGTCGTGGAGCTTCAGGTAGTCGAGCACCCGCGACAGATCCTGGCGGGCCTTGTTGTCCAGGCTGGCGCTGCCTTCCTCGAAGCGAAAATTCACCGTCAGCCGTTGCCCGTTGCGGGCGATGGATTGATAGTCGGCAGGCATCTGCGGGCTGGGCGCTACTGTCATGGCCTGCACGGTCTGGGCAATAAACCCATTGGCCGCGACAATCGCCTGGCCCTTGCTGCTCTGGGCAAAGGTCACCAGCGCGTTGGCCCATGGGTTTTGCCCATTGGGTGGCAGGTAAAGGAACAGGCGCCGTGACAGTGGATAATCTTCGGTGGCGATCAGGCTGCTGAGGGGCAACATCGGCTGCGAGTCGCCATCGACAATCGCCACGGCTTTGGCCTGGCGCACATAGGGCAGGCCGATAAAACCAATGCCCTGAGGATCCTGGCTGACCGCGTCGGACAGCTGTTCGCTGGATTCGAAGCGTTTCGCCGTACTGCCCAGGGTTTTCCCGCGACGACTGAGAACAAGCTCCTTGAAGGTGTCGTAAGTGCCTGACTGATCATCCCGGGCATACAGGTGGATAGGTCCGCCAGCACTGCCGAGTTCTTCCCAGGTTTTCATCTCGCCGCTGAAAATCCGCGCCAGCTGCTCGGTGTTTAACTGGCTCAAGGGGTTGTGTGGATGAAGGATGATCGCCAGGCCATCAATGGCGATCACCTGCTCGGCGCCGGGGCTTTTCAAGTCGCCCAGAGCTTCCAGGTCGACCAGTTCACTGTCCTTGATCGGTCGCGATGAGGCGGCCAGGTCGGCGCTTGAGGTTTTCAGGGCGACGAACCCGGTACTGGAACCATGGGCCGCGACGTCCACTACCACCTGGCGACCTTCTGCCGTCTGGCCGACGATCCGCTGTTCGTTGGCTTTGCCGGTGATTTCGCTGCGCACCTTGAGCAGGCCCTGATCTTCCATCAGTCCCTTGACCAGCGCCGGACCCAGCGCGGCGCCGATGGTGTTGGAACCCTGAATACGCAGGGCAGGGCCATGCTCCGGGGTCGGTAGCTCATTGGCGAAGACAGGTACAGTCAGGCCGCAAAGCATCATCACAAACAGAGCGCGCAGCATCAGGTCGGCACCTTCTAGGGCAAAGGAAGTGCCGGGAGAATAAGTCAGTGAGGTTGCTGAAAGATGACAGATGCACAGACGTGCGATCTATCAAACGTAACAGGTCAACTGTGGGAGCGAGCTTGCTCGCGATAGCGGTTTGTCAGTCAACATCACTGTTGAATGTGCCGGCCTCTTCGCGAGCAAGCTCGCTCCCACACAAGCTCGCACACATTAGCTTTTTGTAGACCTTCAGGGACTCAACTCAACTCAAGCCAGATCGGCGCATGATCGGAAGGTTTTTCCATGGCCCGCAGGTCGTAGTCGACACCGGCAGCCTTGATCCGTGGCAAAAGCCCCTGGGAGGCCATGATCAGGTCGATGCGCAGGCCGCGTTTAGGCTCGTCTTCGAAACCGCGGCTGCGATAGTCGAACCAGCTGAAGCGATCCGCGACGTCCGGGTTCAGGTGACGGAAGCTGTCCACCAGGCCCCAGTTCTTCAGGCGGGCCATCCACTCGCGTTCTTCCGGGAGGAAGCTGCACTTGCCGGTTTTCAGCCAGCGTTTCATGTTGTCCGGGCCGATGCCGATGTCGCAGTCTTCCGGAGAGATGTTCACATCCCCCATCACCACCAGCGGCTGATCGTTACTGAACCGGGTTTCGAGCAATTGCTGCAAATCGTTATAGAAACGTTGCTTGGCCGGGAATTTGGTCGGGTGGTCGCGGTTTTCACCTTGTGGGAAATAACCGTTCATGATGGTCACCGCCACGCCGTTGGCGTCGGCGAAGGTGCCCCAGATAAAGCGTCGCTGAGCGTCTTCTTCATCGCCGGCAAAACCTTTATACAGGGCGATCGGTTCCTGGCGGGAGAGCAGGGCGACGCCGTAATGGCCCTTTTGCCCGTGGTAATACACGTGATAGCCCAGGGCCTGAATCTCGGCCAGCGGGAACTGGTCGTCATGGACTTTGGTTTCCTGCAGGCCGATCACGTCCGGCTGGTGTTTCTCGATCAGCGCCGCCAGCTGATGGGGCCGGGCGCGCAGGCCGTTGATGTTGAACGAGACGATCTTCATGGTCGACAGTCCTGGCAAAACTGCGATGCTAGCCGACCAGGACGACGGCGGCCAGCGTGGCGGTAGGTTGGAGGTGGCACCAGGTCGTCCTCAGTTTGGAGGAAGTCAGTGGTTTTTGTGGTGGTAGCACGTCCGCATTCGCGGGCAAGCCCGCTCCCACAGGTGGTGTATCGATCACTTTCTTTGGGGCTGGTCTATACCTTGTGGGAGCGGGCTTGCCCGCGAAGACGTTTTCGCCGTCAACACAGATCGCTTGGTGATGAAGAAGGAACTGTGCCGGCTATCGAACGCTCGTAGTAACAAGCGCACGGCCACTTTGAGCCGCGTCCAGGGGAGTTCAACCGTTATGCCCGAAACCTCAACTGCCATCGCCGACATTCATATGCTCGACAGCGGCTATTCCCGCGAAGCGCGCTCCTTGTTGTATCAGGCCTATCGCCATGAGCCGACCTTCAGCTTTCTGTTCGAGGCCGAGCGGCCCGGCTATGAGCATCGCGTTCGGGCAACGGTGCGCGAATTGGTCAGGCAACACTTTCTTCAGGAGTTGCCGGCCATTGGCCTGCTGGTCAACGACCGGCTGATCGGTATCGCCTTGATCGCGCCGCCACAACGCCGCCTGGGTATCACCGAGAGTTGGGCCTGGCGCCTGCGCATGGTGCTGAGCACCGGGTTTCGCTGCACGCGGCGTTATCTGGATTATCACGAGGCGGTGGTCGCCTGCCTGCCGTCCGACGCGGTTCATGTCTTGCCACTGCTGGGGATTCACCCGCAGTTTCAGGGCAAGCACTTCGGCGAACAGCTACTTCAAGCCGTGCATAACTGGTGCGCAGTGGACGAGCACTCAAAAGGCGTGGTGCTCGACACCGGGAATCCACGTTATCTGGAGTTCTATAAGCGTCAGGGTTACGAGGAAATTGGCGAGGTGGCTGTAGGGCCTGTCCTCGAACATGTGTTTTTCCACCCCAATCCACAGCAGTTACAAACAGCAACCGCTTGATGTAGAACTTCCGGCCATTCCAGGGCTCTATCACGCTCCCAAGCTCGTGATAGCATCCGCGCCTATGAAATTTTCAGGAAGATTTACCAGCGGCTTGCTCATGCTGGTCACAAGCTGTGCGGCGTTGGCACAAAGCGAATTGGATGTGCGGATCAAACCGTCCAACGATGAACTCAAGGCCAACGTCGAGGGCTATATCGGTAGTCTCGGCGATCGCGATGAAGAAGCCTTGCTGCGTTTCAGTCGCGGTGCCGAAGAACAGGCGAAAAAGGCCGCCCAGGCCTTGGGTTTCTATCAGCCGCAGATCGACAGCGAAGTCAAAGGTGGTAAGTCGCCGAAGCTGGTGTTGAACATCGATCCCGGCGAGCCTGTGCACTTGCGCAATGTCACCGTGCGCGTCGATGGCCCTGCGGCCTCCCTCAAAGCCTTTCGCGTGCCGAAAAGCGATCTGCTGAAGTCCGGTGCGGTGCTCAATCACGGCCATTATGAAGACGCCAAGCGGCTGATCCAGAATCAGGCGTCGCGCTACGGCTTTTTCAGTGGGCGTTTCACCAGCCAAAAGTTATCAGTCGATCCCCAGGCCGGTGTCGCCGACATCGAGTTGATCTACGACAGTGGTCCGCGCTACGCCTTGGGCAAGGTCAGCTTTGCCGGCGACACGCCGATCGATGAAGATTTGTTGCAACGCATGGTGCCGTTCAAGGCCGGCGATCCCTACGACTCCGAACTGATCGCCGAACTCAATCAGGCGCTGCAGTCGAGCGGCTATTTCGAGGGTGTGCGGGTCGATGCCGCCCCGGCCGCGGCTGCTAACGACGTGATTCCGGTGGCGGTGCAGCTGGAAACCCGCAAGCCACGAACCATGGGTCTGGGCTTGGGTTTTTCCACCGATGTCGGTCCGCGCGCGAAAGCCAACTGGACCCGGCATTGGGTCAACCCCCAAGGCCACAGTTACGGCTGGGAGGCAGAGGTGTCTGCGCCACGGCAGAATGTCGGCCTGTGGTACGACGTGCCGCTGGATCCGCCGCTGACCGACAAACTGCGTTTTGCCGGCGGCTATCAATATGAAGAACTGGCCGGCACCGACACTCTGAGCAAACTGCTGACCCTCGGCCCCGAGTGGCACAGCAAACTGCCCAGTGGCTGGCAGCGGGTGGTTTCGCTGAAGTGGCAGCGCGAGGAATATCGTCTTGGCGATGATGCGGGCCTGAGCAATTTACTGATGCCTGGCGTCAGCTACTCCTACCTGCGCAGTGACAATCGCATCGATCCACACAATGGCTATCGCCTGCAATTCGATGCCAAGGTTGCCAAGGAAGGGCTGGGCTCGGACACTAATTTGCTCTATGGCACTGCGCTGCTCAAAGGCGTGACCACGGTGTGGGACAAGCATCGCTTCCTTGGCCGCGTGCAGTTCGGTGGCAGCGCCACCAATGGCTATAAGTCGGTCCCGCCGTCATTGCGCTTTTTTGCCGGTGGCGATCAAAGCGTGCGTGGATACGACTACCAGAGCCTGTCCCCGGAAAATTCCGACGGTGATCGCATCGGTGGTCGTTATATGGTCGCCGGTAGCCTCGAGTATCAGTACGCCATCCTCGAGAAATGGCGGGTCGCGACCTTTATCGATCAGGGCAACTCGTTCAACACCCTTGAACTGCCGAACCTCAAGACCGGGGTCGGCATCGGTGTGCGCTGGGTCTCGCCGGTCGGACCGCTGCGTCTGGACCTCGCCCATGCGCTAGACGATGACGGCGGTATTCGTTTGCACTTCTCCATGGGGCCTGAGCTTTGAAGCGTGGTTTGAAAATAGCGCTGTTGGCGATCCTTGCGCTGGTGCTGGTCGTACTGCTGGTGCTGGCCACCTTGTTTGGGACTCAGGCTGGCAGCCGTTGGGCGCTGGGGCTGGTGCCAGGCTTGACCGTGGAGAATTTCCAGGGGCATCTAGGTGCGCAGTGGCGTGCCGACCATCTGCTCTGGCAGCAGGACAGCAGCCGGGTCGAACTGAGCAAGCCGGTTTTTGCCTGGTCGCCAGCGTGTCTGATGCGCATGACCTTGTGCATCGACCAGCTGAAGGCCGAACAGCTCAGCCTGCAATTTCCACCGGGTACCGATGAGAGCAGCGGCCCCATCAGTCTGCCCGACCTGAAACTGCCGATGGCCATTGAGTTGGGCGAAGTGCAGATCGGCAGTCTGCTGTTCAATGGCAGCGAAGAGCTCAAAGGCCTGCAACTGGCAGCGCGATGGACGGCCAAGGGCTTGCAGATCGACTCCGTGCACCTGCAACGGGACGAGCTGAGCCTGAACCTGTCCGGCCTGTTGCAACCGAGCGGTGACTGGCCATTAACGGCTGAAGGCAAATTGACCTTGCCGGCGCCGGGCACCGAGCCGTGGACATTGGCATTGAAAGTCGACGGCGATCTGCTGAAAACCCTGAACCTCAAAGCCGACAGCAGCGGCTACCTGCAAGGTCAGTTGACCGGCGAACTGCAACCGCTGGTGGAAAACCTGCCGGCTCAAGTGCGCATCACCGCGGATGGCTTCAGGGCCAGCGCCGATTTGCCGGACACCCTGCAACTCAATCAGCTTGAACTCACTGGCAAGGGCGATCTGAAAAACGGTTATCAACTGTTGGGTAACGCCACCTTGCCGGCCGAACAGGGGCCGGTCGGTCTGATGCTGCAAGCCAGGGTCGACGCCAAGGGCGCGCAAATCGCCGCGCTGGACCTCAGTGCCAGCGCCGAACAAAGCCTCAAACTCACCGGGCAACTGGACTGGAGTGAAGGCTTCAGCGCGCAAGCCAAGGTCGACTGGCTGGACTTCCCATGGCATCGGCTCTATCCGCTGATCGACGAACCGGCGGTAGTGCTGCGGACCTTCAACGGCGAAGTGTCCTGGCGCGACGGCAACTATCTGGGCAACTTCAAGGCTGCGCTCGATGGCCCCGCAGGAGCGTTCAGCCTGAGCAGCCCGTTCAGTGGCGACCTGACAAAAATCTTCTTGCCCCAGTTCAAACTGGCGGCAGGGCAGGGCAAGGCTGAAGGGCATTTGAATCTTCAATTTGCCGACGGCATCGCCTGGGATACGGCGCTGGACCTGTCGGCGATCAACCCGGCGTATTGGCTGGCGGAGTTACCGGGCACTTTGGCCGGGCCACTGCGCAGCAAAGGCGAAATGAACAATGAACAGCTGAAGTTGAACGCCGACCTGGACCTCAAAGGTAAACTGCGCGGTCAACCGGCAGTGTTCCAGGCCAAGGCCGATGGTGCTGGCGAACAATGGACACTCAGCGCGCTGGACATTCGCCTGGGTGACAACCGCATCAATGGCGCCGGCAGCCTGCAACAGAAACTGGCCGGGCAACTCGACATCAAGATGCCACGCCTTGGCCAACTCTGGCCGCAATTGCGCGGGCAACTCAATGGACGCCTCGATCTCGCCGGCACCCTGAAAGCCCCGCAAGGCAAACTGAGTCTGCAAGGCCTGCAGCTTGGGTTTGAGGATAATCGCCTGCAAAGCCTCAATCTGGACGCCAATCTCGACAGCGCTCAACGGGCGCGCATCGACCTCAAAGGCAGCGGCATCCAGCTCGGGGATACGCAATTGGGCACGCTGACGGCCAGCGGTCAGGGCGATATCAAGAATCAGAAGCTGCAACTGGACCTCCAGGGCCCGATGCTCAAACTGGCGCTGGGGCTGGACGGCAATCTGGACAAAGGCAACTGGCGTGGACGTCTGGCCAGCGGTGAGATACAGGCTGGCGGACAGGACTGGAAGTTGCAGAATCCGGCGAAACTCGAGCGCCTGGCGGACGGTAAAGTCACCTTCGCCGCTCATTGCTGGGTGTCCGGGCAAGCCAGCATGTGCGGTGAAGACCAGCGGTTGATGCCCGAGCCCAAGCTGCGTTATCACCTCAAACAATTCCCGATTGAAAGCCTCGCGCAATGGCTGCCCAAGGATTTCGCCTGGAAGGGCAAGCTCAACGCCGACGTGCAACTGGATCTGCCAGCCAGCGGCCCGAAAGGCCGGATCATGGTCGACGCGAGCGGCGGTACACTGCGCCTGCGCGAAAAAGACCAGTGGCTGGATTTTCCTTACCAGACGCTGAAACTCAACAGCACCCTCAACCCGAATCGCATCGATACCCAACTCGACTTCGTCGGTAGCAAGCTCGGCGAACTGATGGTGCAGGCGCAGATCAATCCGTTACCGAAGAACAAACCGCTGACCGGTTCGTTCCGCTTGAGTGGGCTGGATCTGTCGGTGGCGCGGCCGTTTTTACCGATGGTCGAGAAGCTGTCCGGGCATTTGAACGGCAGCGGCAATTTGTCCGGTGGTTTGCTCGCGCCCCAGGTCAATGGCAGCCTGATCCTCAGCGACGGTGAAATATCCGGGCCCGAATTGCCCACCCGTTTCGAGGCGTTGCAGATTCAGGCGCTGATCGCCGGTGAAAGTGTGCAACTGAACGGCGGCTGGAAAAGCGGCAAAACCGGCCAGGGCACATTGAACGGAAATGTGGCCTGGGGCGAAGCGCTGGTGGTTGATCTGAACCTCAAAGGCTCGCAACTGCCGGTCACGGTCGAGCCCTATGCGGTGCTGGAGGTGGCGCCGGACCTGAAAATCTCGATGCAGAACGACAAGCTGGCGATTGTCGGCAAAGTGCGGGTGCCCAAAGGCGAAATCACCGTCCGTGAACTGCCGCCATCGACGGTCAAGGTCTCGGCTGACGCGGTGATCGTTGGTCATCAGACCGAAGAGGGCAGACCGCCGATGGCCATGGCGATGGACATCGATGTCGAGGTTGGCAAAGACAAACTCAGCTTCAGCGGCTTTGGCTTGAGCGCCAACCTGCAAGGCCAGGTGCATATCGGCGACAACATGGATACCCGCGGCGAACTCTGGCTCAACGATGGTCGTTATCGGGCCTATGGCCAGCGCCTGACCGTTCGCCGTGCACGGCTGTTGTTCGCAGGTCCCATCGATCAACCGTATCTGGACATCGAAGCGATTCGCCAGACCAACGACGTGATCGCCGGCATCCGCTTGAGCGGCAACGCCGAGCAACCGACCACGCAGATCTTCTCCGAGCCGGCCATGAGCCAGGAAGATGCGCTGTCCTGGCTGGTGCTCGGTCATCCGCGGAGCACCACCGGCGAAGACAACAACATGCTGGCCCAGGCGGCGCTGGGTCTGGGGCTGATGGGCAGCTCGAAGGTCACCGGCGATCTGGCCAGGAACCTGGGGATTCAGGACTTTCAACTCGACACCCAAGGCAGCGGCAACACCACCAGCGTGGTCGCCAGCGGCAACATTTCCGAGAAGCTCAGTTTGCGTTATGGCGTTGGCGTGTTCGAACCGGCCAATACCATCGCGCTGCGCTACAAACTGAGCAAGAAGGTCTATCTGGAAGCGGCCAGCGGCATCGCCAGTTCGCTGGATATTTTCTATAAACGGGATTTCTAAAGGCACCGCGGACCCTGTGGCGAGGGAGCTTGCTCCCGCTCGGCTGCGCAGCAGTCGTAAAACCTGGGAACGCGGTGTACCTGACGAAATGTGATTGCAGGTTTTAGGGCCGCTGCGCGCCCCAGCGGGAGCAAGCTCCCTCGCCACAATGATTGCGCAAACCTCAGATTTTTGATGATCGTTCCCACGCTCCGCGTGGGAATGCCTCAACGGACGCTCCGCGTTCGGCTCTGGATGTGACGCGGAGCGTCACGGGCTGCATTCCCACGCAGAGCGTGGGAACGATCAGCTTGCGAAATCAAACGGAGCAAGCGAAAACCCTTGCTCATCCACTTGCAACGCCCACCCTTGACGATCCCAATCCCCTAGCACGATGCGCTTGGCCGCTTGCTCGCCAATCTGCAGCTTGTGAATGGCCGGGCGGTGAGTGTGGCCGTGGACCAGGGTGCGCACGCCGTACTGCTGCATGATCCGCGGGATTTCCTCGGGGGTCACGTCGACGATGTCGTTGGCTTTCATGCGGGTCTGGGTGCGGCTTTCATTGCGCAGCTTGCGCGCCAGCTTGTGCCGGGTGCGCAAGGGCAGATGCCGCAGGATGAACAGGGTGATGGGGTTGCGCAGATAACGACGCAGCTTCATATAGGCTTCGTCGCGGGTGCAGAGGCTGTCGCCATGCATCAACAGCACGGGTTCGCCATTGAGTTCGACGACACTCGGGTCTTTGAGCAGGGTTGCACCTGCGGCCTTGCAAAAGGCCTGGCCGAGCATGAAGTCGCGATTGCCATGCATCAGGAAAATCTGCGTACCGTGGTCGCTCAAGTTCCGCAGTGCCTGGCAAATGGAAAGCTGGTAGGGGGTCATGGCATCGTCGCCGATCCATGCCTCGAAAAAATCTCCCAATATGTACAGCGCTTGCGCCGAGCGGGCACGCCCGTTCAGTAAATCCAGAAACGCCCGGGTTATGTCCGGGCGCTCCTCTTCCAGATGCAAATCTGAAATCAGCAGTATCACTCAATGATCTCGGCTTTCTCGATGATCACGTCTTCTGCTGGCACATCTTGATGACCGGACTTCATGGTGGTGGCAACACCTTTGATCTTGTCGACCACGTCGCTGCCTTCGACCACTTTACCGAATACCGCGTAGCCCCAGCCCTGTGCGGTTTTGCCGCTGTGGTTGAGGAAGCTGTTGTCGGCAACGTTGATGAAGAACTGTGCGGAAGCCGAATGCGGCTCCATGGTGCGAGCCATGGCAACGGTGTATTTGTCGTTGGAAAGACCGTTGTCAGCTTCGTTCTGGATGCTGGCGCGCTTGTCTTTCTTCTCTTTCATGCCAGGCTCGAAACCGCCGCCCTGGATCATGAAGTTGCCGATGACACGGTGGAATACGGTGTTTTCGTAGTGACCGGCCTTGACGTACTCGACGAAGTTGGCAACGGTAATCGGTGCTTTCTCGGCGTTCAGTTCCAGGACGATCTCGCCCTTGTTGGTCGTCAGTTTGACTTTAGTCATGATCGTTACTCTTTAAGGAATTCGTGGGTTTCAGGGCAGCGCCGCCCCCAACCGGTCCGGCCTGTTTCGGCCAAGATGCGCAGTTTAGCGTGCCGGGCGCGAATTTCGAGGCTGTTTTTCAAAACAGGTGCATTAAACGCACCTGTTTTAAGGGCCTGCTCTGTCAGGCACTTGACCGCATCGGCTATGATACTGCCTTTGTTTTGTCAGGCCCTTATTCTGGCCATGCACTTGTACGTCCAAGGATCCTATGAGCAAGCCCACTGTCGACCCTACCTCGAATTCCAAGACCGGACCTGCCGTTCCAGTCAACTTCCTGCGCCCGATCATCCAGGCGGACCTGGACTCGGGTAAGCACACGCAGATCGTGACCCGCTTCCCACCAGAGCCCAACGGCTACCTGCACATCGGCCACGCCAAGTCGATCTGTGTGAACTTCGGCCTGGCCGAAGAGTTCGGTGGCGTCACGCACCTGCGTTTCGACGACACCAACCCGGCCAAGGAAGAGCAGGAATACATCGACGCCATTGAAAGCGACATCAAATGGCTGGGTTTCCAATGGTCCGGCGAAGTGCGCTACGCCTCGCAGTATTTCGACCAGTTGCACGATTGGGCGGTGGAGCTGATCAAGGCTGGCAAGGCCTACGTTTGCGACCTGACCCCGGAGCAAGCCAGGGAATACCGTGGCAACCTGACCGAGCCGGGCAAGAACAGCCCGTTCCGTGAGCGCAGCGTCGAAGAAAACCTCGACTGGTTCGCCCGCATGAAAGCCGGCGAATTCAAGGATGGCGCGCGCGTACTGCGCGCGAAGATCGACATGGCTTCGCCGAACATGAACCTGCGCGACCCGATCCTGTATCGCATCCGTCACGAGCACCACCACCAGACCGGTGACACCTGGTGCATCTACCCGAACTACGACTTCACCCACGGTCAGTCGGACGCCATCGAAGGCATCACCCACTCGATCTGCACCCTGGAGTTCGAGGGCCACCGTCCGCTGTACGACTGGTTCCTCGACAACCTGCCCGTCCCGGCGCACCCGCGTCAGTACGAGTTCTCGCGGCTGAACCTGAACTACACCATCACCAGCAAGCGCAAGCTCAAGCAGTTGGTTGACGAGAAGCACGTCAACGGTTGGGACGACCCGCGCATGTCCACGCTGTCGGGTTTCCGTCGCCGTGGCTATACCCCGAAATCGATCCGCAACTTCTGCGACATGGTCGGCACCAACCGTTCCGAAGGCGTGGTCGACTTCGGCATGCTGGAATTCAGCATCCGCGACGACCTCGACCACAGCGCCCCGCGTGCCATGTGCGTGCTGCGTCCGCTGAAAGTGGTGATCACCAACTACCCGGAAGGCCAGGTCGAGAACCTCGAACTGCCGTGCCACCCGAAAGAAGACATGGGCGTGCGCCAACTACCGTTCGCCCGTGAGATCTACATCGACCGTGAAGACTTCATGGAAGAGCCGCCAAAAGGCTACAAGCGCCTGGAGCCGAATGGCGAAGTGCGTCTGCGCGGCAGCTACGTGATCCGTGCCGACGAAGCGATCAAGGACGCCGACGGCAACATCGTCGAACTGCGTTGCTCCTACGACCCGGAAACCCTCGGCAAGAACCCTGAAGGCCGCAAGGTCAAAGGCGTGGTGCACTGGGTTCCGGCCGCGGCCAGCGTCGAGTGCGAAGTGCGTCTGTACGATCGCCTGTTCCGTTCGCCGAATCCGGAGAAGGCTGAAGACAGCGCAGGTTTCCTGGACAACATCAACCCTGACTCCCTGCAGGTGCTCACCGGTTGTCGTGCTGAACCGTCATTGGCTCAAGCACAGCCGGAAGACCGTTTCCAGTTCGAGCGCGAAGGTTACTTCTGCGCGGATATCAAGGACTCGAAGCCCGGTCATCTGGTCTTCAACCGTACCGTGACCCTGCGCGACTCCTGGGGTCAGTGATTCAGAGTCAGGCCTGACCGGTTCTGATAAATAGGGAGCATTCGTGCTTACGATCTACAACACGCTCACCAAGAGCAAAGAAGTCTTCAAGCCGCTGGATGGCAACAAGGTGCGCATGTACGTCTGCGGGATGACCGTGTACGACTACTGCCACCTGGGCCACGGCCGCAGCATGGTCGCCTTCGATCTGGTGACCCGCTGGCTGCGCTTCAGCGGTTACGACCTGACCTACGTGCGCAACATCACCGACATCGACGACAAGATCATCAACCGCGCCCGTGACAACGGCGAGTCGTTCGAAGCGCTGACCGAGCGCATGATCGCGGCGATGCACGAAGACGAGTCGCGCTTGAATATTCTCAAGCCGGACATGGAACCGCGGGCCACCGATCATATCGCCGGCATGCACGCGATGATCCAGACCCTGATCGACAAGGGTTATGCCTACGCACCGGGTAACGGCGATGTGTACTACCGCGTCGGCAAGTTCCAGGGTTACGGCAAGCTGTCGCGCAAGAAGATCGAAGACCTGCGCATCGGCGCACGGATCGAAGTCGACGAGTCGAAACAGGACCCGCTGGACTTCGTCCTGTGGAAAGCCGCCAAACCGGGCGAGCCGAGCTGGGAATCGCCGTGGGGCACCGGGCGTCCGGGCTGGCACATCGAATGCTCGGTGATGTCGACCTGCTGCCTGGGCGAGACTTTCGACATTCATGGCGGCGGCAGCGACCTCGAGTTCCCGCACCATGAAAACGAAATCGCCCAGAGCGAAGCCGCCACCGGCAAGCCGTACGCCAACGCGTGGATGCATTGCGGGATGATTCGCATCAATGGCGAGAAGATGTCCAAGTCCTTGAACAACTTCTTCACCATTCGCGACGTCCTCGACAAGTACCACCCGGAAGTCGTGCGCTACCTATTGGTGTCGAGCCACTACCGCAGCGCGATCAACTACTCGGAAGACAACCTCAAGGACGCCAAGGGCGCGCTGGAGCGTTTCTACCATGCCCTCAAAGGCCTGCCGACTGTTCCGGCAGCCGGTGGCGAAGCCTTCGTCGAGCGTTTCACCCAGGTGATGAACGACGACTTCGGTACGCCGGAAGCCTGCGCGGTGCTGTTCGAGATGGTCCGTGAGATCAACCGTCTGCGCGACAGCGATGTGCAAGCGGCGGCCGGTCTGGCGGCGCGCTTGAAAGAGCTGGCCAGCGTACTCGGGGTGCTGCAACTGCAAGCCGATGACTTCCTGCAAGCGGGCGCTGAAGGCCGGGTCGATGCGGCTCAGGTCGACGCGCTGATCCAGGCGCGTCTGGCGGCACGTAGCGACAAGGACTGGGCAGAATCGGACCGCATCCGCGACCAACTCACCGCCATGGGCGTGGTGCTGGAAGACGGCAAGGGCGGCACGACCTGGCGTCTGGCTGACTGATTGCTGCGTTTGCTACAAACAAAACCCGCCTGGTGCGGGTTTTTGTTTATGGGCAGGACTTGATGGCTGTGTTGTCTGAAAGGGCGCTATCGCGAGCAAGCTCGCTCCCACAGGGGGTTTGTGTCGCTCACAAAATTGAAATTCACCACGGACCAATGTGGGAGCGAGCTTGCTCGCGATGGTTTCAAGCCGAACACAACAGGTTCAGCCGCCTCAGTTCTCCTGTTGGCGCAATCGCTTGTAAAGGGTATTCCGGCTCACACCCAGCCTGCGGGCCAAATGGGAAATATTCCCCCCAGCCGCCTGCAACTGCCGATTTAGATCCTCGGCATCGTTCAAATCAACCGACACCGGCTCGGCCACCGCCACCGGCCCCATCTCCAAATCCACAAAAAAATCATCCGGCAAATGCTCAGGCCGGATCGGCTGTTCCTCCGCCATGGCCAGCGCCACCTGCATCACACTGCTGACCTGACGCAAATTCCCCGGCCACGGGTGGCGTTGAAACAGCTCCAGCACTTCACGACTGAGCCCGGCCCACTGCGTCGGTTCACGATGGTGCTCCCACAAACGCTTGAACAGCGCCTGTTTGTCACTGCGTTCGCGCAATGGCGGTAATTCCAGCGTCAGCCCGCTGATGCGGTAGTACAGATCTTCGCGGAAACGCCCGACCTGAACCTGCTCTCGCAAGGCGCGATTGGTCGCGGAGATGATGCGGATGTCGACCGGGTACAGTTCACTGCTGCCCACCGGCTGCACGCAACGCTCCTGCAACACCCGCAACAGCCGGGCCTGGGTTGGTAGTGGCATGTCGCCGATTTCGTCGAGGAACAGCGTACCTTTGTCGGCTTTACGGATCAGGCCGATGCTGCCTTTCTGGTTGGCGCCGGTGAAGGCACCTTTCTCATAGCCGAACAGCTCAGACTCCACCAGTTCGGCGGGGATCGCCGCACAATTGACGGCGATAAACGGCTGTTTGCTGCGTGAGCCGGCCTGATGCAGGGCTTTGACGAAGACCTCCTTGCCGACCCCGGTTTCGCCATGGATCAGCAGCGGGATGTCTTTCTCCAGCAAGCGCTCGGCCTGACGCACGGCTTTTTCCACACGACTGTCACCAAAGTGCAGGGTACTGAGGCTGATCGCGGCCGGCGCGGGGCTGACCGGTTCGGCAAACACCCGCGCCTGAATCGGCATTTGCCTGGGTCGCTTCAACACACAATGAAAACGATTGTGCCTGGCGGCCTGCAACGCGAACGGTATGCCTTCGGGCTGGTTTAGCAGCTCCAGCAACGAGACCTTGAACAGGCTTTCGACGCTGACCCGCGACAGGCTGATCCCCAACAGATTGTCGGCGCGACGGTTGGCCGAGAGCACCTGGCCGCTTTCATCGAAGATCAGCAACCCGGCCCATTGGCTGTCGAGGTTGTTCAGGCCGGTATTGAAGGTCAGTTGGAAATGCTGGCCCTGAAACAGGTTGAGGATCAGCCGGTTCTCCACCGTCTGGCTCATCATTTTCACCATGCCCAGGGTGTGGGACGGTGGCAGGTAGCTGTCGCTGGAGACGTCCAGCACCGCGATCACCCGTCGATCCGCGTCGAAAATCGGCGCTGCAGAGCCGGTCATGAAGCGATTGGCCTTGAGAAAGTGCTCATCGTGTTCGATATGCACGCACTGTGAGCAGGCCAGCGCGGTGCCGATGGCATTGGTCCCGGTGCAGTGTTCCATCCAGCTGGCGCCGGCGCTGAAACCACGGGTCAGACTCGGCTCGATAAAGCGTTGCGTGCCCCACGACGTCAGCACCTGGCCCTGATTGTCGGCGAGCATGATCAGGCAGTTGGAGTTGCTGAGGATGTTTTCGTAATAGGGCAGGACCTCTTGATGGGTGGTCTGCACCAATGAATGCTGGCTTTCGAGCAGCTGGGCGATGCCTTCAGCCGGCAGTTGATCGAAGGCCGGTATGCTCTGGTGACTGAGCCCGAAGGCCCGGCAGCGGCTCCAGGAATCCTTGATGATGGCTTCGTGGCTTAAGGGCGAGGCGGGCTGTGCGGCCATGGCAGTCGATCTCTGAGCAAACTTTATTGTTTTTGTTATGAGGCGGCGTCGAAAGCATCCATCCAGTGTTGTTCACAATTGTTCATTGTCAAACCCGGATCTGTTCAATTGTTCAGTCAGCGTTGTTCATTTCTGTTCAGCAACGAATGCAATTTTTCCATCCATTTCAGAAAACTTGAGCCAGATCAGTTGCTTGTGATTTCTGGCACGAATGTCGCTCTGTTGCTTCGGTCGCTTGACTCCAATAATAAAAAGGCCGAGCCATGTCATTAACGCTGGAGCACGTCAGCCGCGCCGTCGAGGGCCAGACCTGGATCGATGACGCAACGCTTCGCTTCGAACCCGGATCCTTCAATGTCTTGCTGGGGCGCACGCTGTCCGGCAAGACCAGTCTGATGCGGCTGATGGCCGGTCTGGACAAACCTGACAGCGGTCGCATTCTGATGAACGGCGTCGACGTCACCCAGCGCCCGGTGCGGCAGCGCAATGTGTCGATGGTCTATCAGCAGTTCATCAATTACCCGACCATGACGGTGTTCGAGAACATCGCTTCACCACTGCGTCAGTCCGGCGTCTCCAATGAGCTGATCCAGAGCAAAGTGCTCGAAACCGCAAAGATGTTGCGCATCGAGAAATTCCTTCAGCGCCATCCTTTGGAGCTCTCCGGTGGTCAGCAGCAGCGCACGGCCATGGCCCGGGCGCTGGTCAAGGATGCCGAGCTGATTTTGTTCGACGAGCCGCTGGTCAACCTCGACTACAAACTGCGCGAAGAGCTGCGTCAGGAAATGCGCGAGTTGTTCAAGGCACGGCACACCATCGCCATCTACGCTACCACCGAGCCCAACGAAGCGCTGGCGCTGGGCGGCACCACGACGATTTTGCATGAAGGCCGGGTCATCCAGAGCGGCAAGACCGCCGAGGTCTATCACCAGCCGCAGACGGTGCTGGCCGCCGAGCTGTTCTCCGAGCCGCCGATCAACCTGATGCCGGGGCGTATCGCCGGCAATGAAGTGAGCTTCGCCAATTTCGTGCACTTTCCATTGAACGTTGATTTACGGCCGGTCGGTGAGGGCGAGTTTCGCTTTGGCGTGCGCCCGAGTCATATCTCCCTGGTGCCGAGCAACGACGACGACCTGGAGTTGGCGGTGACCGTCGAGGTGGCGGAGATCAGCGGTTCGGAAACCTTCCTGCATGTGCGTAACGAGCAATTCCTGTTGGTGCTGCATTTGCCCGGAGTGCATGAGTACGACGTCGATGCACCGATCCGCATCTATATCCCGACCCACAAGCTGTTTGTTTTCGATGCGCAGGGACGCTTGGTCCAGGCGCCCGGTCGCCGCGTCGCGAGGGTTGCCTGATGGCTGAGATCCATTTGCAGAACCTCGCCCATAGTTACAGCCGCACGCCGGCCGGGCCTGAGGATTACGCGATCCGCGAGATGAACCATATCTGGGAGCAGGGCGGCGCCTACGCCTTGCTCGGGCCGTCCGGCTGCGGCAAGTCGACCTTGCTCAACATCATCTCCGGCCTGCTCAGCCCGTCGCAAGGGCAGGTGTTGTTCGACACCAAGGTGGTCAACGACTTGACCCCGGAAAAGCGCAACATCGCTCAGGTTTTCCAGTTTCCAGTGGTCTACGACACCATGACGGTGTTCGACAACCTGGCCTTCCCGTTGCGCAATCAAGGCATGGCCGAAGCAAAGATTCACAGCAAGGTGCAGGAAATCGCCGAGGTACTCGATTTGCAGGCGCTGCTGCACAAGAAGGCCCGCAACCTCACCGCCGATGAAAAGCAGAAAGTTTCCATGGGCCGTGGGCTGGTGCGTGATGACGTGTCGGCGATTCTCTTCGACGAGCCGTTGACGGTGATCGATCCGCACCTGAAGTGGAAGCTGCGGCGCAAGCTCAAGCAGATCCACGAGCAGTTCAACATCACCATGGTTTACGTGACCCACGATCAGCTCGAGGCCTCGACCTTCGCCGACAAGATTGCGGTGATGTATGGCGGCCAGATCGTCCAGTTCGGTACGCCACGAGAATTGTTCGAGCGGCCAAGCCACACCTTTGTCGGCTATTTCATCGGCAGCCCGGGGATGAATCTGATCGAGGTGAAGCCCGAGATAGGTGGTGTCGGTTTTGCCGGGACCCATCTGGCGCTGTCCGAGGCCTTGCAGCAGCGTATCGCCGAGAGCGAATGGAAGACCCTGAAAGTCGGTATTCGCCCGGAGTTCATCCACGTCCGGGACGAGCCTTATGACGAAGCACTACAAGCTGACGTGGTGCATGTCGAAGACCTGGGCACCTACAAGATCGTGACCCTCGATCTGGATGGTGCACCGCTGAAAGTGCGGCTGACCGAGGACAAACCGGTGCCCCAAGGCAGGGCCTGGATCAGCTTCCCGGCGCAGTGGTTGATGGTCTATGCCGATGACTACTTGCTGGAGGTCCAGCCATGAACAAGGTGCAGAACAACAAGGCCTGGTGGCTGGTGTTGCCGGTGTTCCTGCTGGTGGCGTTCAGCGCCGTGATCCCGATGATGACCGTGGTCAACTACTCGGTGCAGGACATTTTCGATCAGTCGAGCCGCTATTTCGTCGGTGCTGACTGGTACAAGCAAGTACTGCTGGACCCGCGCCTGCACGACTCGCTGCTGCGCCAGTTCATCTACTCAGGCTGCGTGCTGTTGATCGAAATTCCACTAGGCATTGCCATTGCCCTGACCATGCCGACCAAGGGCCGCTGGTCTTCGCTGTGCCTGATCGTCATGGCGATTCCGCTGCTGATCCCGTGGAACGTGGTCGGCACCATCTGGCAGATCTTCGGTCGTGCCGACATCGGCTTGCTCGGTTATTCGCTGAACGCCATGGGCGTCAGCTACAACTATGCGGCCAACACCATGGACGCCTGGGTCACGGTGCTAGTGATGGATGTCTGGCACTGGACCTCGTTGGTGGCGCTGCTGTGCTTCTCCGGCCTGCGGGCGATTCCGGACGCGTACTACCAGGCGGCACGGATTGATCGGGCGTCGAGCTGGGCGGTGTTCCGACATATTCAATTGCCCAAGCTCAAGAGTGTGCTGCTGATCGCGGTGATGCTGCGGTTCATGGACAGCTTCATGATCTACACCGAGCCATTCGTGCTGACCGGCGGCGGACCGGGTAATGCCACGACCTTCCTCAGCCAGACCCTGACCCAGATGGCGGTCGGACAATTCGACCTGGGCCCGGCGGCGGCATTCTCGCTGGTGTACTTCCTGATCATCCTGTTGGTGTCCTGGCTGTTCTACACCGCCATGACCCACTCCGACGCCAATCGCTGAGGCCTGCCATGACCAAGCGCAAGCTCATTCCGCTGCTGATCTACATCCTGTTCCTGCTGGTGCCGATCTACTGGCTGCTGAACATGTCGTTCAAGAGCAACACCGAGATCCTCGGCAGCCTGACGCTGTTTCCCCAGGACTTCACTTTCGCCAACTACAAGGTGATCTTCACCGACCGGAGCTGGTACACCGGTTACCTCAACTCGCTGTACTACGTGAGTTTTAACACAGTGATCTCGCTGAGCGTGGCGCTGCCGGCGGCCTATGCGTTCTCGCGTTATCGATTCCTCGGCGACAAGCACCTGTTCTTCTGGCTGCTGACCAACCGCATGGCGCCACCGGCGGTGTTCCTGCTGCCGTTCTTCCAGCTGTATTCGTCCATTGGCTTGTTCGACACCCACATCGCGGTGGCGCTGGCTCATTGCTTGTTCAACGTGCCGCTGGCGGTGTGGATTCTCGAAGGCTTCATGTCCGGGGTTCCGAAAGAAATCGACGAAACCGCCTACATCGATGGCTACAGTTTTCCCAAGTTCTTCGTGAAGATTTTCATCCCGCTGATCGGTTCGGGCATCGGCGTGACGGCGTTCTTCTGCTTCATGTTTTCCTGGGTCGAACTGCTGCTGGCGCGCACGCTCACCTCGGTCAACGCCAAGCCGATCGCGGCGGTGATGACTCGCACGGTGTCGGCCTCCGGGATCGACTGGGGGGTGCTGGCAGCGGCCGGGGTGCTGACCATTCTGCCGGGCATGCTGGTGATCTGGTTCGTTCGTAATCACGTGGCCAAGGGCTTTGCCCTCGGCCGGGTTTGAGGAACTGCTGATGGAATGGATGAACTGGACCACCCCGACCGCGGTGTTCTTCGGTGCTATTGCCCTGTTGCTGACGGGCATGACCACCTGGGAACTGCGTTCGCCGAGTATCCCACGACGCGGCTTTTTACCGATCAGCACCACCCGTGGTGATCGGCTGTTTATCGGTCTTCTTGGAAGCGCCTACCTGCATTTGCTGGTGATTGGCGTGACCGGCTGGAGCATCTGGGTGGCGTCCGCGCTGTCTCTGGTGTGGCTGTTGGCTGTGATGCGTTGGGGCTAGCCGAAATCCGGCAGTCATGCTCCGAAACCCAAACAGGAGGTCTCTATGTTCGACAAAAACAATAAGCTGCGACATAGCGTTTCATTGGCAACCCTGCTGGCACTCAGCGGGTTGAGCGCTACCGCCTGGGCGGATGCCTATGAAGACGCTGCCAGGAAATGGATTGGCAGCGAATTCAAACCGTCCACCCTGACCGAAGCTCAGCAGCTTGAGGAACTGAAGTGGTTCATCAAGGCCTCCGAGCCGTTTCGCGGGATGAAGATCAACGTGGTCTCGGAAACCATCGCCACCCACGAGTACGAGTCCAAGGTGCTGGCCAAGGCCTTCACTGAAATCACCGGGATCAAGCTGACCCACGACTTGCTGCAAGAAGGCGACGTGGTGGAAAAGCTGCAGACCCAGATGCAATCGGACAAGAATATCTATGACGGCTGGGTCAACGACTCGGACCTGATCGGCACGCACTTTCGTTACGGCAAGACCGAATCCATCACCGACATGATGGCCAACGAAGGCAAGAACTACACCTTGCCGACCCTGGACATCAAGGACTTCATCGGCATCTCCTTTACCACCGCGCCGGACGGCAAGATCTATCAGTTGCCTGACCAGCAGTTCGCCAACCTTTACTGGTTCCGCGCCGACTGGTTCGAGCGGGCGGATTTGAAAGCGAAATTCAAAGAAAAGTATGGCTACGAGTTGGGCGTGCCGGTGAACTGGTCGGCCTACGAGGACATCGCTAAATTCTTCAGCGAAGACGTCAAGGAAATCGACGGCAAGCGCGTCTACGGCCACATGGACTACGGCAAGAAAGACCCGTCGCTGGGCTGGCGCTTCACCGATGCCTGGTTCTCCATGGCCGGCGCTGGCGATAAAGGCATACCCAACGGCTTGCCGGTGGACGAGTGGGGCATCCGCGTCGAGGATTGTCATCCGGTCGGTTCCAGCGTGACCCGCGGCGGCGACACCAACGGCCCGGCAGCGGTGTATGCGACCACCAAGTACGTTGACTGGATGAAAAAATACGCGCCACCGGAGGCGGCGGGCATGACCTTCTCCGAATCGGGCCCGGTGCCGTCCCAGGGCAACATCGCCCAGCAGATCTTCTGGTACACCGCGTTTACCGCCGACATGACCAAGCCCGGCCTGCCGGTGATGAACGCCAACGGCACGCCGAAATGGCGCATGGCACCGTCACCGAAAGGCCCGTACTGGGAGGAGGGCATGAAGCTCGGTTATCAGGACGCCGGTTCCTGGACCTTCCTCAAATCCACACCGGAGAAACAACGGCTGGCGGCCTGGCTCTACGCGCAGTTTGTGACCTCGAAAACCGTTTCGCTGAAGAAAACCATCGTCGGCCTGACGCCGATCCGCGAGTCGGACATCAACTCGCAAGCCATGACCGACCTGGCGCCGAAACTTGGCGGTCTGGTGGAGTTCTACCGCAGCCCGGCGCGGGTGCAATGGACCCCGACCGGAACCAACGTGCCTGACTATCCGCGTCTGGCACAGCTGTGGTGGAGCCATATCGCGGAAGCCGCCAGCGGCGAGAAAACCCCGCAACAAGCGCTGGATGGCCTGGCCAAGGATCAGGACGCAATCCTGACCCGTCTGGAACGTTCCAAGGCACAAGCCACCTGCGCCCCGAAAATGAACCCCGAGCGCGATGCGCAATACTGGCTCGATCAACCGGGCGCCCCGAAACCCAAGCTGGCCAACGAGAAGCCTAAAGGCGAGACCGTCAGCTACGCCGAACTGCTGAAATCGTGGGAGGCGGCGCGTAAGTAAATCGCTTCAGGCGTTAAGCAAACGGCACCGTAAGGTGCCGTTTTCAATTGTGTCTGTTCCACCGCTATCGCGAGCAAGCTCGCTCCCACCTTAGATCTTCAGTGAACACAGAATCGGTGTACGACAGCGATCCAATGTGGGAGCGAGCTTGCTCGCGATGAGGCCATTCCAGATATCCAGCTTCTCCTGGCTGGACACACAATCCTCAGAGTTCGCTAAGGTAAAGAAAAATCTCCCCCCCAAACGCAAAAACGGCACCCGAAGGTGCCGTTCTGTTTTTCTACCGCGTGTAACTAAGCGATCAACCCGCCAGGCCGGTCTGTTGCACCAGCGCCAGCAGCGGCTGTGGGTACAGGCCGAGGAAAAACGCCAGAACAGCGATGGCCAGCAGCATCACGCCGCCGGTACGTTGTTCCCAATGCAGCTGAGCATCGTGACGACGCAGGTTCGGCTCGATCAGGTACAGGGTGACCATGACGCGCAGGTAGTAGAAGACGCCAATGGCGCTACCCAGCACCAGAGAACCGACCAGCCACCACTCGTGGGCTTCGACACCGGTTGCGATGATGTAGAACTTGCCGATGAAGCCCGCGGTCAGCGGGATACCGGCCAGGGACAGCATCATCACGGTCAGTACCGCGGTCAGGTACGGACGGCGCCAGAACAGGCCGCGGTACTCGTACAACGCATCTGCGTCACGGCCGTTGTACGGCGAGGACATTAGGGTGATCACGCCGAACGCGCCGAGGCTGGTGATCACGTAGGTGACCAGATAGACGCCGATGGCTTCCATCGCCAGACCTTTGCTCGCCACCAGGGCGATCAGCAGGTAACCGAAGTGTGCGATGGACGAGTAACCCAGCAGACGCTTGAGGTTGCTCTGGGTCAGCGCCAGCAGGTTACCGAACAGGATCGAGGCGATGGCAATGATGGTCAGAACGTTGCTCAGTACGCCACTGTTGGCCACTGGCGAGAGCTGGAACAGACGCACCATTACCGCGAACACCGCGACTTTCGAAGCTGTCGCCAGGAACGCTGCCACTGGGGCAGGGGCGCCTTCGTAGACGTCCGGGGTCCAGAGGTGGAAAGGTACCAGCGACAGCTTGAACGCCAGACCGATCAGCATCATGGCCAGGCCCAGTTGCGCGATCGGGCTTGGCAGACCGGTAGCGGCCAGTGCCTGACCGATGCCGCTGAAGCTCAGGCTACCGGCTTCTGCGTAAAGCATCGCCATACCGAACAACAGGAACGCGGAACCGGCTGCAGACAGCACCATGTACTTGATGCCGGCTTCCAGGGAACGTTTGTTGAAGAAGGCATATGCCACCAGACCGTAGACCGGTACCGAGAGCAGTTCCAGACCGACGAACAAGCCGGCCAGGTGCTGCGCGCTGACCAGCACCAGGCCACCGGCCGCAGCCATCAGGATCAGCAGGTACAGTTCTTCGCGGTTGCCCGGATAACCCGAACCGCCATCGCCGAGGTAGGCGTGGGCGAGGGTCACGCAAGCCAGCGTGGCGACCAGGATCAGCGCCATGTAAAGGCAGGCGAAGCTATCGATCTGCAGCAGTGGCGTCACGGCCAGAGGCGCGACTTTCAGGGCCGGGAGGATCGACAGCAGTGCCAGGTTGAGACCCGCTACTGAAAGCAGGAAGGTCTGTGAGTGGTTGCGACGCCAGGCGATTGCCAGCATCACCACGATAATCGTGGCGCTGGTAATCAGCAGCGGCGCAAGCGCGATAAAGTGTTGAGTCGTCAGGTCCATAGCGCTCTTACCGGGCCGAAGCGAGTTGAGTGGAGGCGGTGCCGAACCATTGCTGCACGCCATGCATCGTCGCGGCAGAGGTATCGAGGAACGGTTGCGGGTAAATGCCGATGTAGATCAGCAGCCCCGCAAGTCCGACCACCATGATCAGTTCGCGAGCATCCATGCCGTGCAGTATTTCGTCCGACTTGGACGGGCCGAAGTAGGCGCGGTGGATCATGATCAGCGAGTAGACCGAACCGAACACCAGACCAGAGGTGGCAATCGCGGTGATCCATGGCCAGCTGGCAAAGTTGCCCAGCAGGATCAGGAATTCACCGACGAAGTTACCGGTACCCGGCAAGCCCAGCGAAGCGGCTGCAAAGAACAGGCTGACCGCCGGCAGATACGCAATGCGTGACCACAGGCCACCCATCTCGCGCATGTCGCGAGTGTGCATGCGCTCGTACAACTGGCCGCTGATGATAAAGAGTGCGGCTGCCGAAACACCGTGCGCCAGCATCTGCATCACCGCGCCTTGCAACGCCAGCTGGCTGCCGGAGTAGATCCCGATCAGCACGAAGCCCATGTGCGCAACGCTGGAGAAGGCGATCAGACGCTTGATGTCGGTTTGGGCGAACGCCAGGAACGCACCGTAGAAGATCCCGACCAGACCCAGGGTCATGGCGATCGGCGCGAACTCGGCCGAAGCATTCGGGAACAGCGGCAGGGCGAAACGCAACATCCCATAAGCAGCGGTCTTCAACAAGATACCGGCCAGGTCCACGGAACCGGCGGTCGGCGCCTGGGCGTGGGCATCCGGCAGCCAGGAGTGGAACGGCACCACGGGCAGCTTTACCGCGAAGGCGATGAAGAAGCCGAGCATCAGGATGTACTCGGTGGTCTGCGACATCTTGGTTTTCAACAACTGGGCGTAATCGAACGTGATCACCCCGGTGTCGTTGAAGTTGACCAGTACCAGCCCAAGAATCGCCACCAACATGATCAGGCCGCTGGCCTGGGTGAAGATGAAGAACTTGGTCGCCGCGTAGATCCGGGTCTTCTTGCCGTCCGATGAACTATGACCCCAGAGCGCGATGAGGAAGTACATCGGCACCAGCATCATTTCCCAGAAGAAGAAGAACATGAACAGGTCGAGGGCGAGGAACACGCCGACCACACCGCCCAGGATCCACATCAGGTTCAGGTGGAAGAAGCCCACGTGACGCTGGATCTCTTTCCACGAGCAGACTACCGAGAGGACACCCAGCAGGCCGGTCAGCAGGATCATCAACAGCGACAGGCCGTCGAGGGCCAGGTGCACGTTGATGCCGAAACGCTCGATCCAGACGTGTTTGAACTCAATCACCCAGGTCGGATCGGCGCCAGGCGCCGGCGCAAATGAATAGTCACCCTGGGCCCACAGCATGAGGCCGAGAGCGAGTTCCAGGGACATGGTCAGCAACGCAATCCAGCGTGGCAGGGTAGCGCCGAAGCGCTCCCCCATCCAGCACAGCAGGCCGCCGATAAAGGGGATCAGGATTAGCCAAGGCAGAATCATGACGGGCTCAATTCCTTTCGCAATTTCGCAAGGTTCATATCAGACCGCTACCAACACGATGGCGCCCATGACCAGCACGGCACCAGCAGCCATCGAAGCGGCATACCAACGCAGTTGACCGGTCTCGGTACGGCTCAGGGAGTTGTGACCCCCTTTGGCCATACGCGGGATCAAACCAATGGTCTGGTCGAGCGGGTCTTTGCGCAGTATGTGATTGATCATCAGGTACGGCTTGACGAACAGTTTGTCGTAGATCCAGTCGAAGCCCCAGGCGGCGAACCACCAGGCCGAGAGGAAACGCCCGGGAGCGCTGTTGGCGATGGCGGTGACCAGGCGACGCTTGCCGAGGAACAGCAGGGCCGCCAGCAGGATACCGGCCAGGGCGATAGCGCCTGAGGCGATTTCCAGGCTGTGCTTGGCTTCGCCACCGGCATGGCCGACGCTTTCCGGCAGTACACCGTGCAGCGGTGGAACGATCATGGCGCCGACGAAGGTCGACAGCACGATCAGCACCGACAGCGGCAGCCAGTGAGCAATGCCGTGACCTGCATGGGCTTCGGTCTTGGCTTCACCGTGGAACGTGATGAAGATCAGGCGGAAGGTGTACAGCGAGGTCATGAAGGCACCGACCAGACCGGCGTACAGCAGACCGTGGTTACCGCTGGCGAAGGCTTCCCAGAGGATCTCGTCCTTGGAGTAGAAACCTGCGGTCACCAGCGGCAAGGCTGCCAGTGCGGCACCACCGACGATGAAGCTGGCATACGCCAATGGCAGTTTCTTCCACAGACCGCCCATCTTGAAGATGTTCTGCTCGTGGTGGCAGGCAACGATCACCGAACCGGATCCGAGGAACAGCAGCGCCTTGAAGAAGGCGTGGGTCATCAGGTGGAAGATCGCGCCTTCCCAGGCACCAACGCCCAGGGCCAGGAACATGTAGCCGATCTGGCTCATGGTCGAGTAGGCGAGGACGCGTTTGATGTCGGTCTGCACCAGCGCAGCGAAGCCGGCCAGTACCAGCGTCACGCCACCGACGATCCCTACCAGATGCAGGATATCCGGCGCCAGGGCGAACAGACCGTGGGTACGGGCGATCAGGTAGACACCGGCGGTCACCATGGTCGCGGCGTGGATCAGTGCCGAGACCGGAGTAGGACCGGCCATCGCGTCCGCCAGCCAGGTTTGCAGCGGCAGTTGCGCGGATTTACCGACCGCACCACCGAGCAACATCAGGGTCGCCAGAACGATCCAGAAGTCGCCGACCTGGAATTTCTGCGGTGCCAGTACCAGCAGCTCCTGGATGTTCAGCGTGCCCAACTGTTGGAACAGGATGAACAGGCCGATGGCCATGAACACGTCGCCGACACGGGTGACGATAAAAGCCTTGAGTGCGGCGTTACCGTTGTTGCGGTTGCTGTAGTAGAAACCGATCAACAGGTAGCTGCACAGGCCCACGCCTTCCCAACCGAAGTACAGGAACAACAGGTTATCGCCCAGGACCAGGAACAGCATGCTGGCGATAAACAGGTTGGTGTAGGCGAAGAAGCGCGAGTAACCGGCTTCACCGCGCATGTACCAGGAGGCGAACAGGTGGATCAGGAAGCCGACGCCCACCACCACACCGAGCATGGTCACGGACAGACCATCCAGGTACAGGGCGAAGTTCGGCTTGAAGCCTTCCACCGCCATCCACTGCCACAACACCTGGGTGTAGTGACCGCCTTCAGGCGGGGCGACGTTGAATTGCCAGATCACGTAGGTGGCGACAATGGCCGAGAGGCCAATGGAACCGACGCCGATCAATGCCGAGAGGTTTTCCGAGAGACGTCCCCGAGAGAACGCCAGCAGCACAAAACCGATCAGAGGGAACAGGAAAGTCAGATAGAGAAGGTTCATCCGCGCATCTCGCTGGCAGCGTCGATATCGAGAGTGTGGAAGCGGCGATACAGCTGCAACAGAATCGCCAGGCCAATACTGGCCTCGGCGGCAGCCAGGCTGAGGACCAGGATGAACATGATCTGTCCATCCGGCTGCGCCCAGCGGCTACCGGCAACGATGAAGGCCAGACCCGAGGCGTTCATCATGATCTCCAGGCTCATCAGCACGAAGAGAATGTTGCGGCGGACCATCAGGCCGACCAGACCGAGGCAGAACAGGACACCGGCGACAGCCAGGCCATGCTCGAATGGGATAGAACCGAAAGGGATAGCAGGCATAGCGTTACTCCTTCGCCTCGTTGCGGCCCAAGTGGAACGCCGTGACGGCTGCAGCGAGCAGCAGCATCGAGGCGAGTTCGACCACCAGCAGATAAGGACCGAACAGGCTGATGCCCACGGCCTTGGCGTCTACGGTGGTGTGACCGATAGCGCCGGCGCTTGGATTGGCGAACAGGACATACAGCAGTTCAGCCAACAACAACGCTGCGAGTACGACCGGACCACCCCAGATACCGGGTTTGAGCCAGACGCGCTCTTGCTGAGCCGAGGCCGGGCCGAGGTTCAGCATCATCACCACGAACACGAACAGCACCAGGATGGCACCGGCGTAGGCGATCACTTCCAGTACACCGGCGAATGGAGCACCGAGGCTGAAAAAGGTCATCGCCACGGCAAGCAGCGAAATAATCAGGTAGAGCAGGGCGTGCACAGGGTTGGTGTTGGTGATCACGCGAAGCGTGGACACAACGGCAACTCCTGACGCGAAATAGAAAGCGAATTCCATCTTTCTTCCTTAAGGCAGCAAGCTCTTCACGTTGATCGGTTCGGCTTCATTTTGCGCGGAGCCTTTTGGCTTACCGGCAATGGCCATACCTGCAACACGATAGAAGTTGTAATCAGGGTTTTTACCGGGACCGGAGATCAACAGATCTTCTTTCTCGTAAACCAGGTCCTGACGTTTGAACTCGGCCATCTCGAAATCCGGTGTCAGCTGGATCGCGGTGGTCGGGCAGGCTTCCTCGCAGAGGCCGCAGAAAATGCAGCGCGAGAAGTTGATGCGGAAGAACTCCGGGTACCAGCGACCGTCTTCGGTTTCAGCTTTCTGCAGCGAGATGCAACCCACCGGGCACGCCACGGCGCACAGGTTGCAGGCTACACAACGCTCTTCGCCGTCAGGGTCGCGGGTCAGCACGATACGCCCACGGAAGCGCGGCGGCAGGTACACCGCCTCTTCCGGGTACTGCAGCGTGTCGCGCTTGCGGAAGGCGTGGCTGAAAATCATCACCAGGCTGCGAAGCTGGGTGTAGAAGCCATGCACGATGTCAAAAATATACTTCATGATTCTCTATCCTCACTGAGCCGCGACGGCGGGCGTGTTGAGCAACACGATCGCAGCGGTCACCAGCATGTTGACGAGGGTCAGCGGCAGGCAGAACTTCCAGCTGAAGTCCATCACTTGGTCATACCGTGGGCGCGGAATCGAGGCGCGCAGCAGGATGAAGAACATGATGAAGAACGCGGTTTTCAGTGCGAACCAGATGAACGGGATCTGCGGCAGAATGCCGAACGGACCGTGCCAGCCACCGAAGAACAAGGTCACCAGCAGCGCCGAAATCAACACGATACCGATGTACTCGCCGACGAAGAACATGCCCCATTTCATGCCGGCGTATTCAATGTGGTAACCGTCGGCCAGTTCCTGTTCCGCTTCCGGTTGGTCGAAGGGGTGACGGTGAGTCACGGCGACGCCAGCGATGAAGAAGGTCAGGAAACCGAAGATCTGCGGAATGATGAACCACAGGTTCTGGGCTTGATACTCAACGATGTCGCGCATGTTGAACGAGCCGACCTGGATCACGATGCCCATCAGCGACAGGCCCATGAACACTTCGTACGACACGGTTTGCGCCGAGGCCCGCAAGCTGCCCAGCAGGGCGAACTTGTTGTTACTCGACCAGCCGGCGAACAGCACTGCGTAGACCGACAGACCGGCCATGGCGAAGAAGAACAGGATGCCGATGTTGATATCCGCCACGCCCCAGGTCGGGGTGATCGGGATGATCGCGAAGGCAATCAGCAAGGCGCTCATGGCCACCACCGGCGCCAGAGTGAAGATCACTTTGTCGGCGAACGGCGGCGTCCAGTCTTCCTTGAAGAACATCTTGATCATGTCGGCGGCGATCTGGAAGGCGCCGAACGGGCCAACCCGGTTCGGGCCGTAACGATCCTGCCAGAGGGCAAGCAAACGACGCTCGACCCAGCTGAGCAGCGCGCCGCACACCACCACGGCGAGCAGAATCACGATGGCTTTGACCACCGAGATGATCACATCGATCACTTCAGGCGTGAACCAGGTCATTGAGCTGCCTCCTGCAAACCATCAACGGTTTTGCCAAAGAGAGCCGGTGGGATGCCAGCCAGACCGGCAGGCAAAGCCACCAGACCGGCACCCAGCTCTTCGTTGATACGCAGTGGCAGACGCAGGGTCTGACCGGCCACGTTCAAGCTGAGCAAGGCACCGTCGTTGACGCCCAGGCGATCCGCTTCGGATTTGGCCAGAGAAACGTAGGCGGCCGGGATGCGTTCCTGAACCGGAGCGGCTTTCGAAGAGTTCTCTTCGCTGCCGAACAGGTGATAGAACGGCACCACTTGCCAGGTTCCACGAGCAGGGGAGAACGCGGTCGGAATGCTGGCGAACCAGCTCAGACCATCACCCTGGGTTTCGATCAGGCGAGTGCCTGGGTCACCCGCACGGATGTGACCACCGACTTCGTCTTGGAACTTGTTCCAGGCTTGCGGCGAGTTCCAGCCCGGAGACCAGGCGAACGGCACTTGCTGACGCGGTTCGACGGAGCCCGAGTAGCCTTCCATGGAGAACGCGAACGCGGTGTCGTTGTCCTGAGAGGTACGCGGCTCATGCACGCTGATATCGGCACGCATGGCGGTCCGGCCACTGTAACGCAGCGGTTCGCGGGCCAGTTTCAGGCCTTTGATGCGGAACGCAGCGGACGGTGCGGCGCTGACAATGCCTGCCAGCAGCGAGTTGCTGGCGGCGCAGGCTGCGGTGACGTGGTCCAGTTGGGTCCAGTCCAGCGGCTGGTTCAGCAAAGTGCTGCGCAGGGCATGCAGCCAGCGCCAGCCTTCGTGAACCAGGATGCTCGCATCCAGATAAGTCGGGTCGAAGACCTGGAAGAAGCGCTGGGCGCGACCTTCCTGGCTGACCAGCGTACCGTCGCCTTCAGCGAAGCTGGCCGCTGGCAGAACCAGGTGCGCGCGATCGCTGGTGGCAGTCTTCTGATGGTCGGCAACGATCAGCACTTTCGCAGCGTTCAGTGCAGCATCGACCTTGGCTTTGTCGGTACGGGTGTACAGATCGTTTTCCAGGACGACGATTGCGTCGGCTTTACCGTCGATCACAGCTTGCAGCGCAGCGTCTACCGACTCGCCACCGAGCATGGCCAGGCCGAGGCTGTTGGCCTCTGGCACGATCAGGCTGATGGAACCGTTCTTTTCGCGCAGCTTCAGGGCTTTGGCGATGTTCGCCGCGGCTTCGATCAGCGCTTTGGAACCCAGGGAAGTACCAGCGATGATCAGCGGACGTTTGGCCGCGAGCAGGGCATTGGCAATGCGCTGAGCCAGTTCGAGGGCTTCGCTGTCCAGGCCTTCAACGGCTGGAGCACTGGCGTCGAGGGCGTGAGCCACGGCGAAACCGATACGGGCGAGATCGTCGGGAGCGGCGTGAACGCACTCTTCGGCGATATCGTCGAGTTTGGTTTCAGCCAGGCTGGCGATGAACAGTGGGTTCAGCGCGTTCTGACCGATGTTTTTCACCGCCGCATCCAGCCACGGCTGAACGCGCATGGCGTCGGCCATGTCTTCGGCTTTGCCTTTGACCGATTGACGCAGGGCCAGCGCCATACGGGCGGCGGTCTGGGTCAGGTCTTCACCGAGGACAAAGATCGCATCGTGGTCTTCGATGTCGCGCATGTTCGGGATCGGCAGCGGGCTGTTTTTCAGCACTTGCACGACTAGGCGAATACGTTCCAGCTCGGACGCTTCGATACCCGAGTAGAAGTGCTCGGCACCGACCAGTTCGCGCAAGGCGAAGTTGCTTTCCAGGCTGGCACGCGGCGAACCGATACCGACGATGTTGCGACCGCGCAGCAGGTCAGCGGCTTTATCCAGCGCTTCGTCGAGACTCAACTTGGTGCCGTCTGCCAGCAGTGGCTGACGTGGGCGATCCTTGCTGTTGACGTAGCCATAACCGAAACGGCCACGGTCGCAGAGGAAGTACTGGTTCACCGAACCGTTGAAACGGTTTTCGATGCGCCGCAGTTCGCCGTAACGCTCGCCCGGGCTGATGTTGCAACCGCTGGAGCAGCCATGGCAGATGCTCGGCGAGAACTGCATGTCCCACTTGCGGTTGTAGCGCTCGGAGTGAGTCTTGTCGGTGAACACACCGGTCGGGCAAACCTCGGTGAGGTTGCCGGAGAACTCGCTTTCCAGGGTGCCGTCTTCAACGCGACCGAAGTACACGTTGTCGTGGGCGCCGAATACACCGAGGTCGGTACCGCCGGCGTAGTCCTTATAGAAACGTACGCAGCGATAGCAGGCGATGCAGCGGTTCATCTCGTGACCGATGAACGGGCCGAGGTCCTGGTTCTGGTGGGTACGCTTGGTGAAGCGGTAACGGCGCTCGTTGTGGCCGGTCATTACCGTCATGTCTTGCAGGTGGCAGTGACCGCCTTCCTCGCAGACCGGGCAGTCGTGCGGGTGGTTGGTCATCAGCCATTCGACGACGCTGGCGCGAAACACTTTGGCTTCTTCGTCGTCGATGGAAATCCAGCTGCCGTCGGTGGCAGGTGTCATGCAGGACATGACGATACGACCACGCTTGTCGTTCTCGTCGGTGTACTGCTTGACCGCGCACTGGCGACAAGCGCCAACGCTGCCAAGGGCGGGGTGCCAGCAGAAATACGGGATGTCGAGGCCTAGCGACAGACACGCCTGTAACAGGTTGTCTGCCCCATCGACTTCGAGCGCTTTGCCGTCTACGTGGATAGTGGCCATGGTTCAAAGTTCTTCGTTGGCCCGGTGTCAGCGGGCGTGGCTAATGGAATCTGTGTACTCGCCTGGCGCTATGACAGCCTCGTTGAAAACAACGTTTTCAATAAGTCTGAAGCGTCTTCAGACGATAAGAGGGCGGCACGGACCACCCTCGTTCGATACGTTTACGCGACGACCGGAATCTGGACCGGGCGAGCCAGAGGCGGGACGGCAGCACTGTTGGATGCAATGCCGGCCTCGAACTCCGGACGGAAATATTTGATTGCGCTGCCCAATGGCTCCACGGCGCCCGGTGCGTGAGCACAGAAAGTTTTGCCAGGGCCGAGGAAACCGACCAGACCCAGCAGGGTCTCGATATCGCCGGCTTGCCCTTCACCGTTCTCGAGCGCACGCAGCAGCTTGACGCTCCACGGCAGACCGTCACGGCACGGGGTGCAGAAGCCGCAGGATTCGCGGGAGAAGAACTCTTCCATGTTGCGCAACAGAGAGACCATGTTGACGCTGTCGTCCACCGCCATGGCCAGACCGGTACCCATACGGGTGCCCACCTTGGCGATGCCGCCGGCGTACATTTGTGCGTCGAGGTGCTCGGGCAAGAGGAAACCGGTACCGGCGCCGCCTGGCTGCCAGCACTTGAGCTTGAAGCCGTCGCGCATGCCGCCGGCGTAGTCTTCGAACAGCTCGCGAGCGGTCACGCCGAATGGCAGTTCCCACAGGCCAGGGTTCTTCACTTTGCCGGAGAAGCCCATGAGCTTGGTGCCCATGTCTTCACTGCCTTCACGGGCCAACGATTTGTACCAGTCCACGCCGTCGGCGATGATCGCCGGCACGTTGCACAGGGTTTCGACGTTGTTCACGCAGGTCGGCTTGCCCCATACGCCAACGGCGGCAGGGAAGGGCGGCTTGGAGCGCGGGTTGGCGCGGCGGCCTTCGAGGGAGTTGATCAGTGCGGTTTCTTCACCGCAGATGTAACGCCCGGCGCCGGTGTGGACGAACAGCTCGAAATCGAAGCCGCTGCCCAGGATGTTCTTGCCCAACAGACCCGCAGCTTTTGCTTCTTCCACGGCACGGTTCAGGTGCTTGGCGGCGGTGGTGTATTCGCCACGCAGGAAGATGTAGCCACGGTAGGTTTTCAGCGCGCGAGCACTGATCAGCATGCCTTCGATCAGCAGATGGGGCAGTTGCTCCATCAGCATGCGGTCTTTCCAGGTGTTGGGTTCCATTTCATCCGCGTTGCACAGCAAGTAGCGGATGTTGATGGATTCGTCCTTGGGCATCAGGCCCCACTTAACGCCAGTGGGGAAGCCTGCACCGCCGCGACCTTTAAGGCCCGAGTCTTTCACGGTCTGGACGATGTCGTCCTGAGCCATGTCGGCGAAAGCCTTGCGCGCAGCGGCGTAGCCATTCTTGGCCTGGTACTCGTCGAGCCAGACAGCCTCGCCGTCGTCACGCAGACGCCAGGTCAGCGGATGGGTTTCTGCACTGCGCTTGATGCGGTTGGCAGGGCCGAATGAAGTCAGGGTCATACGTAGCCCTCCAACAGTTTGGCGACGCCAGCAGGCTGTAGGTCACCGAAAGTGTCGTCGTCGATCATCATCGCCGGCGCCTTGTCGCAGTTGCCGAGGCAGCAGACCGGCAGCAGCGTGAAACGACCGTCGGCGGTGGTTTCACCCAGGCCGATGCCGAGCTTGCTCTGGATCTCGCTGACCACCGACTCGTGGCCGCCGATGTAGCAGACCATGCTGTCGCAGACGCGAATAATGTGACGGCCGACCGGTTGACGGAAGATCTGGCTGTAGAACGTCGCCACGCCTTCAACGTCGCTGGCCGGGATGCCGAGGATCTCGCCGATGGCGTAGAGCGCGCCATCAGGCACCCAGCCACGTTCCTTCTGGACGATCTTCAGGGCTTCGATCGACGCCGCGCGCGGGTCTTCGTAGTGATGCAGCTCGTGCTCGATGGCCGAGCGCTCGGTTTCGCTCAAGGCGAAACGGTCTGTCTGGATAAGCGTGCTATTCATGCTTAGCGGTCCACGTCGGCCATAACGAAATCGATGCTACCCAGGTACGCGATCAAGTCCGCGACCATGCTGCCTTTGATCACCGAAGGGATCTGCTGCAAGTGCGGGAAGCTTGGGGTACGAATCCGGGTGCGGTAGCTCATGGTGCCGCCATCGCTCGTCAGGTAATAACTGTTGATACCCTTGGTCGCTTCAATCATCTGGAAGGATTCGTTGGCCGGCATGACCGGGCCCCACGAAACTTGCAGGAAGTGCGTGATCAGGGTTTCGATGTGCTGCAGCGTGCGCTCTTTGGGCGGCGGCGTGGTCAGCGGGTGATCCGCCTTGTACGGGCCTTCCGGCATGTTGCGCAGGCACTGGTCGATGATCTTGATGCTCTGGCGCATTTCTTCGACGCGCACGATGCAACGGTCATAGGCATCGCCATTGGCCGCCAGCGGCACTTCGAATTCGAAGTTCTCGTAACCGGAGTACGGGCGCGCCTTGCGCAGGTCGAAGTCGCAACCGGTCGAACGCAGGCCAGCACCGGTGATACCCCATTCCAGGGCTTGCTTGGTGTTGTAGTCGGCGACGCCGATGGTCCGGCCACGCAGGATGCTGTTGTCCAGTGCAGCTTTCTGGTATTCGTCCAGACGCTTTGGCATCCACTCGACGAAGTCTTTCACCAGCTTTTCCCAGCCCCGCGGCAGATCGTGGGCGACGCCACCAATGCGGTACCAGGCCGGGTGCAGACGGAAACCGGTGATGGCTTCGATCACCGTGTACGCCTTCTGGCGGTCGGTGAAGGTGAAGAACACCGGGGTCATGGCGCCGACGTCCTGGATGTAAGTCCCCAGGAACAGCAGATGGCTGGTGATCCGGAAGAACTCGGCCATCATGATGCGGATGACGTCGACCTTCTCGGGCACCTTGATGCCGGCCAGCTTCTCGACCGAGAGCACGTACGGCAGGTTGTTCATCACACCACCGAGGTAGTCGATACGGTCGGTGTACGGAATGAAGCTGTGCCAGGACTGACGCTCGGCCATTTTCTCGGCACCACGGTGGTGGTAACCGACGTCCGGCACGCAGTCGACGATTTCTTCACCGTCCAGCTGCAGAATGATACGGAACGCACCGTGAGCCGAAGGGTGGTTCGGGCCAAGGTTGAGGAACATGTAGTCCTCGTTGGCACCGGAGCGCTTCATGCCCCAGTCTTCCGGTTTGAAACGCGCGGATTCTTCTTCCAGCTGTTGCTTGGCCAGGGTCAGGCTGAACGGATCGAACTCGGTGGCACGGGCCGGGTAGTCCTTGCGCAGCGGGTGACCTTCCCAGGTCGGCGGCATCATGATCCGGGTCAGGTGCGGGTGGCCGGCAAAGTGGATGCCGTACATGTCCCACACTTCACGCTCGTACCAGTTGGCGTTCGGCCAGATCGAGGTGACGGTCGGCAAGCTGAGGTCGCTCTCGGACAAGGCGACCTTGATCATTACGTCACTATTACGTTCGATCGACATCAAGTGATAGAACACAGTGAAGTCGGCGCCGCTCGGCAGCCCGTTGCGCTTGGTGCGCAGACGCTCGTCCACGCCGTGCAGGTCATAGAGCATGACGTACGGCTTGGGCAGGTTACGCAGGAAGGTCAGGACTTCGACGAGTTTGGCACGGGTAACCCAAAGCACCGGCATGCCGGTGCGGGTGGCCTGGGCGGAAAACGCCTCGGGGCCAAAACGGTTGTTCAGTTCGACGACCACATCTTGGTCGTCTGCCTTATAAGGCGGGATGTACAGAGCACTGCCTGTAGTCATGGTTTTTTATCGCTTTCGGTCAACGTAAAGAATGAAGCCAGTTTCTCGTTTCTTTGTAAGAGCGGAGCTGGATCAGACTTCGTCGGGGCTGCGCAGGTTGGTTACCTGAATACGCTGTTCGCGGCGCTTTTCCTTTTCGGAAGGCATCTCGGCGCGATACACGCCTTGATCGCCAACGACCCAGGAAAGTGGGCGGCGCTCCTGGCCAATCGACTCCTGCAAGAGCATCAAGCCTTGCAGAAAAGCTTCAGGGCGGGGCGGGCAGCCAGGCACGTAGACGTCCACGGGCAGGAACTTGTCCACCCCTTGAACGACGGAGTAGATGTCGTACATGCCACCGGAGTTGGCGCACGAACCCATGGAGATAACCCACTTCGGTTCGAGCATCTGCTCGTAGAGACGCTGAATGATCGGCGCCATCTTGATGAAGCAGGTTCCGGCAATAACCATGAAATCCGCCTGACGCGGTGATGCCCGGATAACCTCGGCGCCAAAGCGGGCGATGTCATGGGGCGCCGTGAAGGCGGTAGTCATTTCCACGTAGCAGCACGACAGGCCGAAGTTGTACGGCCACAGGGAGTTTTTACGTCCCCAGTTGACCGTGCTGTTCAGCACGTCTTCGAGCTTGCCCATGAAGATGTTTTTGTGGACTTGATCTTCTAACGGATCGGAAACAGTTTCCCGTTCGCCGATCGGGTATTGCTCGTTAGGAGCATCCGGGTCGATCCTGGTGAGATTGTATTGCATCGCCAAAGCCTCATTGTTTCAGCTTCGCTTGCCGCTTACGACGAGCTTCCGGAGCCCAGTCAAGGGCGCCCACTCGGAATAGGTAGACAAGGCCTGCCAACAGAATTGCTATGAAAACGAGAGCTTCGACGAATCCGGTCCAGCCGCTTTCGCGGACGGACACAGACCAGGCAAAGAGAAAAAGGGCTTCGATATCGAAGATCACGAAGAGCATCGCGACCAGATAGAATTTGGCTGAGAGCCGCAAGCGGGCGCTACCGGTAGGTAGCATGCCGGACTCGAACGGTTCGTTTTTGCTGCGGCCCCAGGCTTTACTGCCGAGCAGGCTGGAGACGCCGAGCATGAAGGCGCAAAGGCCGCCAACACCCAAAAGGAAAATGGCAAAGCCCCAGTTATGGGCCATGAGTCCTGTCGCTTCGGGCATGCTGGTAATCCTTGACAGAGAGCAAAGGTCTCTGAGCTTGAAAAGAAATAAAGCAGTGACGATATGTCGCAGCGCAATCGATCCCGGTGATTTTATGGCTAAACACCGTGCAAGTAAATTTTCTATAGCGAAATTATTTAGTGAAATAGGGACATGGTGAGCCTCCGGGGCCCCGCAGCCCATACCATGCGGGCATCAGGCGGGGTTTTGTCAATTATGTCTTGTGGGTGTTGCAATGAACTGCCTGGCTGCTAAATGATAATCAATATTGTTTGGGGTGGTTTTTAAACTGTTATTCGAGAGGGTGGTCGGGAAGTTGTGCTTACATGCTCGTTACAGCAAGTTGCGAGCTCGGCCTTTTTAACCTCTTTTTCGGGATCGGATACTGCGTTTGATCAATTTTTTGTGTCAGGGCGGGCGCAAGCTTGATGGGCTGTGCTTTTGTGGGAGCCGGGCTTGCCCGCGAAGAACGGCTCACCGCTTACCCCCCTGTGGGAGCGAGCTTGCTCGCGATGGCGGCTGATCATCCAGTATTGATGTCGGCTGAACCACCGCTATCGCGAGCAAGCTCGCTCCCACAAGGGATTTGTGGCGCTTGTGAAATTGGGGGCAAAAAAACGCCCCGAACCAGTCGGGGCGTTAGATGTGCGGCACTGCAGTTAGCTCTTTACTCGTTCTGCAATGGCCGTTTGCTCAAGAAGTCGATCAGTGGAACTGTTCTTCTTCGGTGGAGCCGGTCAGTGCGGTAACCGAAGACGAACCACCCTGGATCACGGTGGTCATGTCGTCGAAGTAGCCGGTGCCGACTTCCTGCTGGTGAGCCACGAAGGTGTAACCCTTGGCAGCGTCAGCGAACTCTTGCTCTTGCAGCTTCACGTAGGCGGTCATGTCGTTGCGGGCGTAGTCGTGCGCCAGGTTGAACATGCTGTGCCACATGTTGTGAATGCCAGCCAGGGTGATGAACTGGTGCTTGTAACCCATGGCGGACAGTTCGCGCTGGAACTTGGCGATGGTCGCGTCGTCCAGGTTTTTCTTCCAGTTGAAGGAAGGCGAGCAGTTGTACGACAGCAACTGGTCCGGGTATTCCTTTTTGATCGCTTCAGCGAAACGACGAGCTTCGTCCAGGTCCGGCTTGGCGGTTTCGCACCAGATCAGATCGGCGTACGGTGCGTAGGCCAGGCCGCGGGAGATGGCCTGGTCGAGACCAGCGCGCACTCTGTAGAAGCCTTCCTGGGTACGTTCGCCAGTGACGAACGCTTTGTCATACGGATCGCAATCGGAAGTCAGCAGGTCAGCCGCGTTGGCGTCGGTACGGGCCAAAATGATGGTCGGAGTACCGGCAACGTCAGCCGCCAGACGGGCAGCGGTCAGCTTCTGTACGGCTTCCTGGGTAGGAACCAGTACCTTGCCGCCCATGTGGCCGCATTTCTTCACGGAAGCCAGTTGGTCTTCGAAGTGAACGCCGGCGGCGCCTGCTTCGATCATGCTCTTCATCAGCTCGTAGGCGTTCAGTACGCCACCGAAACCGGCTTCAGCGTCAGCCACGATTGGAGCGAAGTAGTCGATGTAACCTTCGTCGCCCGGGCCTTTGCCGGCTTTCCACTGAATCTGGTCGGCACGACGGAACGAGTTGTTGATGCGCTTGACCACGGTTGGAACCGAGTCCACCGGGTACAGCGACTGGTCCGGGTACATCGATTCGGCGGAGTTGTTGTCTGCAGCGACTTGCCAGCCCGACAGGTAGATCGCCTGGATACCGGCTTTAACTTGTTGTACAGCCTGGCCACCGGTCAGGGCGCCCATGCAGTTGACGAAATCTTTCTCAGGACGGAAGGACGGCTTGGCCCCCTGGGTCACCAGGTTCCAGAGCTTCTCGGCGCCCATTTTTGCAAAGGTGTGCTCAGGTTGAACCGAGCCACGCAGACGGACGACGTCAGCAGCGGAGTAAGCGCGTGTCACGCCTTTCCAGCGCGGGTTTTCAGCCCAATCTTTTTCGAGGGCTGCAATTTGCTGTTCGCGTGTCAGTGCCATGGAGATAAACCTCGTCGCGTCTTGTATGGAAAGTTGTTCTGCGGTGGAAAATTCCTTGCTCCAGCCAATAAGCCTTTCTAAGGGGCGTAAAGGCTGCTCGCTGACCAGAAGCTTAGATGGTCAAGTCGGATTCGGCGGGGGTGGCGACGGGATGAACGATGGGCTCGAGGGGAAGTGAGCAGGTAAGGGCGAACTGGCGAGCGCATTCGGGCGTCGTGGGCCTTTATACGAACTTCAGTGGGGTGCCGGGTTACCTAATTACGCTTCCGTCCCTCGGGACAACTTCGTTCCAGTCGGCAACCTCGTCAAACACACCTTGTTGGCGGTACAGACACGAAACGGCTCGCGGGGTAGGTGCGAACAACGCCTCGAAGGCCCTTGCCAGGGCCCCTGATTAGCGGGAGCGAGGCCATCATGCCTTTGCTTTTTTCGATCGTCAAACGTTTTGTAGTGCTTTTTTTCAAGCACTACATCTTTGGTCTAATACGACTAATCAGTCAGTTTTTGGTGCTTTAGTCCAAAGTATCGACTTTCACCCGCAGGGTCATGTCATCCCGGCCCTGAGTCGAGTGGCTGCGGGTCAGACCCTGTTTGTCGGCCTGCGTCTGGCGGTTCACGCCGGCCAGGGTGATCCATTCGCCCAGTCGCCCCGTGACAGTTGTGTCAGTGCTTTGCACGTTCACTACATCGGGACGTTCCTGGCTCATGCGGTCACGGTTGGTACTGATCGCCAGGTGAACGATGTCGCCGGTGACGCTGGCGGTGACGTAGAAGCCCTGGGTGACGTTGCGATACTGCGTCTGGTTTTGCTGGTTGCCGTAGGGGTCGGTCCGGGTGGTGGTCAGCGGCACGCTCTGGCCGACCTGGATCAGTGCCGGCGCTCCTTCGCTGGCCTGGATCTGCTGGATGCCGCCATCGCGGCTGTCGGTGCTGCGGTTGATGATGCGGGTCTGACTCGGTTTGGCAGCGTTTACGGAGTAACCCTGGTCGCTCTGGAAGTTGTTTTCGTTGCTGTCGACGGTGATCAGCAAGCGCTTGGCAGCAACGTCGAGTTGCGCGATCAAGGCCTTAAGTTCGTCGATCCTGCGGGGTTCGGCATTGACGATCAGCTGATTTCCGTAGGCGCTGACCTTGCCGTCCTTGCCGATGAAATTCTGCGCTACAGGCAGCAGGTCGGTGCTGGTGCGGTAGTTCAGGGGCACGATCTCGGTGGCGGCCATGACCGAAAAACTGCAGGTCAGCAGCAGCGTAGTGAGCAGGGTGCGTAGGGATATGTCCATTATCTGCGCCTTTAAAAGTCTTGATATTGCCAGTTTGTCGGCCCGGGAGGGGGCAAGTTGAATCGTAGACAGCAAAACGCCCCGATATCCGAGGATGGCGGGGCGTTTTGTGGTGTTCCTGAGGGCTTTTGTGGCGAGGGAGCTTGCTCCCGCTGGGTCGCGAAGCGGCCCCAAAATTATTAGGGCTGCTGCGCAGCCCAGCGGGAGCAAGCTCCCTCGCCACAGGTCTCAAGCCGAATGGCGCACCATGTCCACATGCGGAATCCCGGCTTCCAGGAATTCCTCACTGACCAAGGTAAAACCCAAGCGCTCATAGAACGCCATGGCCTGGACCTGCGCGCTGAGCATTTGCTGCTTCAGGTCGCGCTTCTCGGCATCAAGGATCACCGCCTGCATCAGTGCATCGCCGACCTTGAGTCCGCGCCAGTCCTTGAGTACCGACACCCGGCCGATCTGCCCATCAGGCAGCAGGCGGGCGGTACCAATCGGAAAGTCGCCTTCGAAGGCGAGGAAATGCACGGCGCTTTCGTCGTCGGCATCCCATTCGAGTTCTGGCGGAACGGATTGCTCGGCGACGAACACCGCTTCACGAATGCGCCGGATCTCGGCGTTATCCTTTTGCCAGTCTGCGACACGTACGTGAATCTTATTCATCGGCAAACCCCAGGCTTCCTTGCTTGACCAGTTCACAGAGCAGGTTGCGCCCATCTTCGTCGGCCAGCCATGTGCCGAGATTGTCGCTGTGCAGGGCATCGGCGGCGCAGATCATTTTCAGCAACTCGCGCAGTTTGCCTGGCAGGTAACGGCTCTGGCCGCTGGCGAACAGCAGCAGGTCGTCATCGACTTCGGACCATGCGAGGCGCGCGCTCGGGTTGCGAATCAGCACTGCGCCTTGCTCGAGGCTGGCGAGCAGGTCGTCTTCTTCGATTTCTTCCGGGCCCACCACCAGCTCCGGGTAACGCGGCTCGGTCATGAACTGGCCGAACCAGGTCAACAGCAGACGCTCGTCGCTCATGTGCTCGGCCAGCAGGCCTTTCAAGCGGTCGAGTGCGTCGTGCTGGATCTGGTGCGGGTCGCTGGCAGGCTGTGCATCGGCATCGGTATAGCGCTCTTCGTCAGGCAGGAACTGGCTGAGGAAGTCGGTGAAGTGGGTCAGCACTTCGGCGGCGCTCGGGGCGCGGAAGCCCACCGAGTAGGTCATGCAGTCGTCGACAGCCACGCCGCAGTGGGCCAGGCGCGGTGGCAGGTAGAGCATGTCGCCCGGTTCCAGGGTCCACTCGGCGGTGGCTTCGAAGTCGGCAAGAATGCGCAGGTCGGCGTGCTCGAGCAGTGGGCTCTCGGAATCGCACATCTGGCCGATTTTCCAGTTGCGCTTGCCGTGGCCTTGCAGCAGGAACACGTCGTAGTTGTCGAAGTGCGGACCGACGCTGCCACCCGGGGCGGCGAAGCTGATCATCACGTCGTCGATGCGCCAGCTTGGCAGGAAGCGGAAGTGCTCCAGCAATTCGCCGACTTCCGGCACGAACTGGTCGACCGCTTGTACCAGCAGGGTCCACTCGCGCTCGGGCAGCTTGCTGAATTCGTCTTCGGCGAACGGGCCGCGGCGCAGTTCCCATGGCCGCTCGCCGTGCTCGATGATCAGGCGCGATTCGACTTCTTCTTCCAGCGCCAGGCCGGCCAGTTCGTCGGCATCGATCGGGCTTTCGAAATCAGGAATTGCCTGGCGAATCAGCAGCGGTTTTTTCTGCCAGTAGTCGCGCAGGAATTCCCGTGCCGTGATGCCGCCCAGAAGTTGAAGAGGAGTGTCAGGATTCATGTGTAACCTATTGAAAAAAAGCACTTTTCAGACGGGAATAAAAACGCCCGGCGCTGCCGGGCGTCTCAAGGGGTCAAGCGGTGATCAGATACGTTTGGCTTGTGCCACGGCGTTGCCGATGTAGTTGGCCGGGGTGAGCTTTTTCAGCTCGGCCTTCGCCTCGGCAGGCATGTCCAGTGCATCGATGAAAGTTTGCAGCGCTTCAGGGCTGATGCCCTTGCCGCGAGTCAGCTCTTTCAGCTTTTCGTACGGGTTTTCGATGTTGTAGCGACGCATCACGGTCTGAATCGGCTCGGCCAGCACTTCCCAGCACGCATCCAGGTCCGCAGCAATCTTCTGAGCATTGAGCTCTAACTTGCTGATTCCCTTGAGGCTTGCTTCGTAAGCGATAACGCTGTGGGCGAAGCCGACGCCGAGGTTGCGCAGTACGGTGGAGTCGGTCAGGTCACGCTGCCAGCGGGAGATCGGCAGCTTGCTCGCCAGATGCTGGAACAGGGCGTTGGCTATCCCTAAGTTGCCTTCGGAGTTTTCGAAGTCGATCGGGTTGACCTTGTGCGGCATGGTCGAGGAACCGATTTCGCCAGCGATGGTGCGCTGTTTGAAATAGCCCAGGGAAATGTAACCCCAGATATCGCGATCGAAGTCGATCAGGATGGTGTTGAAACGGGCCATGGCGTCGAACAGTTCGGCGATGTAGTCGTGCGGTTCGATTTGCGTGGTGTAGGGGTTGAAGCCCAGGCCCAGCTCATCTTCGATAAAGGCGCGAGCATTGGCTTCCCAGTCGATTTCCGGGTAGGCCGAGAGGTGTGCGTTGTAGTTGCCGACAGCGCCGTTGATCTTGCCCAGCAGCGGAACGGCAGCGACCTGGGCGATCTGACGCTCCAGGCGGTAAACCACGTTCGCCAGCTCTTTGCCCAGGGTGGTCGGCGAAGCCGGTTGACCGTGGGTGCGCGACAGCATCGGCACGTCGGCGAAACGCACAGCCAGTTCGCGGATGGCTTCAGCGGTTTGACGCATCAGCGGCAGCATGACGTCATCACGGCCTTCGCGCAGCATCAGGGCGTGGGACAGGTTGTTGATGTCCTCGCTGGTGCAGGCAAAGTGGATGAATTCGCTGACCTTGGCCAGCTCGGGCAGCTTGGCCGCTTGCTCTTTGAGCAGGTACTCAATGGCTTTGACGTCGTGGTTGGTGGTGCGCTCGATCTCTTTGACGCGCTCGGCGTGCTCCAGAGAGAAGTTTTCCGCCAGGGTATTCAAGACCGCGTTGGCTTCGGCGGAGAACGCCGGAACTTCGCTGATACCCGGGTGAGCGGCCAGGCGCTGGAGCCAGCGTACTTCAACCGTGACGCGAGCACGGATCAGACCGTATTCGCTGAAAATCGGGCGCAGGGCCTGGGTTCTGCCGGCGTAGCGGCCGTCAACAGGGGAAACCGCAGTGAGCGAAGAAAGCTGCATGGGGTGTTCTCGGACAGTCGGGCAACGAAATGGGGCGCGTATCATACATGAAAAAAAACCGCTGGTCCGTTGCCAACTGACCAGCGACTTACGCGTATCAAATTACAAAAAAGATCTTGCGGGCGCGGTTCAGCTGTTGCGCATCAGCGGGTAAAGTTCTTTGAGCAATTTGCGGCGGCTGACCACCAGTTGCCAGCGATGGCCGCCCAACTGGCGCCAGAGGCGTGCCGAGCGGATGCCGGCCAGCAGCAGGGCGCGGATTTTCGAGGCGTTGCTCGGCTGCTGCAGGTTGCGCATGTCGCCGTGCACCTGGATGCGCTGGCGCAGGGTACTCAAGGTGTCCTGATACAGCGCGCCACAGGCCGCCACGACGTTTTCGTGAGTGGGACCGAAGTGTTCGACCTGGGACTGAATCTGCGGCAGCCGCTTGCCGATGGCTTCAAGCATGTCGGCGCGCTTGGCCAGTTGCCGCTCAAGGCCGAGCATCGACAGCGCATAACGCAGCGGTTCGCGTTGCAAGCTGCTCGGGTCACGCTCCAGAGCGCCGATCAATGCGCGATAGCCTTCGCGCAGATTGATGTCGTCGCCACCGTAGACTTCCAGGGTGTCTTTCGGATCCCGGATCAGCAGGCTGCCCAGCATGCAGCCGAGGCCGGCTTCCGTGACCTGGCCGGTCCTGGCGATCTTGTCGACCAGCACCGCGGCGAGAAACACGCCGCCCAGCGCGGTCAGTTGCTCCTGAGTCGGGCTCATGGGCGCTGGTCCTTGCTGCTCCAGGGTTCGGCCACTTCAATCACGCCGCCGCCGAGGCAGATTTCGCCGTCGTAGAACACCACGGACTGGCCTGGAGTGACGGCGCGTTGCGGGTCATCAAAGGTCGCACGATAGCCGTTGGCGGTCTTTTCCAGGGTGCAAGGCTGATCGCTCTGGCGATAGCGGACTTTTGCCGTGAGCCTGCGTGGCGTGCTCAGGTCGACCGGGTTGACCCAGTAGATGTCCGAGGCGAGCAGGGCGCGGGAGAACAGCCATGGGTGATCATTGCCCTGGCCAACGATCAGCTCGTTGTGCTCCAGGTCCTTGATCAGCACGTACCACGGCTCTTCGCCGGCGTCTTTCAGGCCGCCGATGCCCAGGCCCTGGCGCTGGCCGATGGTGTGGTACATCAAGCCGTGGTGACGGCCGATCACTTCACCTTCGGTGGTTTTGATCTCGCCCGGTTGTGCCGGCAGGTATTGCTTGAGGAAGTCGCTGAAACGGCGTTCGCCGATAAAGCAGATCCCGGTGGAATCCTTTTTCTTCGCGGTGGCCAGCTGGTGTTTCTCGGCGATCGCGCGAACGGCAGGTTTTTCCAGCTCGCCGACCGGGAACAGGGTCTTGGCGATCTGCTCGCCGCCGACCGCGTGCAGGAAGTAGCTCTGGTCCTTGTTCGGGTCCAGGCCCTTGAGCAGTTCGGTGCGACCATCGATGTCGCGGCGGCGCACGTAGTGGCCGGTGGCGATCAGGTCGGCACCGAGCATCAGCGCGTAGTCGAGGAACGCCTTGAACTTGATTTCACGGTTGCAGAGGATGTCCGGGTTCGGCGTGCGGCCGGCCTTGTATTCGGCCAGGAAGTGCTCGAACACATTGTCCCAGTACTCGGCGGCGAAGTTGGCGGTGTGCAGCTTGATGCCGATCTTGTCGCAAACGGCCTGGGCGTCGGCCAGGTCGTCCATCGCGGTGCAATAGTCCGTTCCGTCGTCTTCTTCCCAGTTCTTCATGAACAGGCCTTCCACCTCATAGCCCTGCTCGATCAGCAACAGAGCGGAAACGGAAGAGTCCACGCCGCCGGACATGCCGACAATGACGCGCTTCTTTTGTGTATCAGAAGGGGCTGGATCACGCATAAGGATTCAATGAGTGTCTTGAAAAAGGACGCGATTCTAGCAGGCCGGAGCCCGCAAGGCTAAACAGAAGGGCGGATCAGCTCGAGACTGTGCAACTTGCCGCTCAGATAATCGTCGATGCACTGGATGATCAGCTCGCTGCGCCAGTATGAGCGTTGTTCCAGCAGTTCGTCACGGGTTAGCCAGCGCGGGCCGATAATACCGTCGTCCAGCTGATAATCGGGATGATGCTGTAGCGGTTTGCCGGCAAAGCATACGCGCTGGTAGGTCACGCCGTTGCTCGGAGCGGTATAGAGGTAGATGCCGATGACGCCGGTCAGTTCGATGTCCCAGCCGGTTTCTTCGAGGGTTTCGCGGATGGCGGCCTCGATCAGGCTTTCGTCGGGATCCAGATGTCCGGCGGGCTGATTGAGTACCGCTCGTCCGTCCGCGAGTTCCTCGACCATCAGGAAGCGGCCGTTATCTTCGACGATTGTCGCGACGGTGATGTGGGGTTGCCAATCCATATAAGTACCTGCCTTTGAGCTCGACGGAGATCCAATGTGGGAGCGAGCTTGCTCGCGAATGCGGTGGGACAGTCGACATCAATGCTGAATGATAAACCGCTATCGCGAGCAAGCTCGCTCCCACATTTGATTTGTGTGAAGTCTGAAAACACAAACCCCGGCACAGGGCCGGGGTTTGTGGTGTTGCAACGCTATCAGGCAGCCAGGTTATCGGAAACCAGCGCAGCGATTGCCGCGTTGAAGGTTCCGCTAGGGCGCATGGCCTTGCTGATCAGTGCTGGCGTGGCGTAGTAGTAGCCACCGATTTCCACGGGTTTGCCCTGAACGGCATTGAGCTCGGCAACGATGGTCGCTTCGTTCTCGGTCAGGGTCTTGGCCAGTTCGCCGAACTGCGCCTGCAGTGCAGCATCTTCAGTCTGGGCGGCCAGGGCCTGGGCCCAGTACAGCGCCAGGTAGAAGTGGCTGCCGCGGTTGTCGATGCTGCCGACTTTGCGCGCTGGCGACTTGTTGTTGTCCAGGAATTGACCGGTGGCCTGATCGAGGGTCTTGGCCAGTACCTGGGCTTTCGGGTTGTTGTAGGTGGTGCCAAGGTGCTCGAGGGACGCTGCCAGCGCCAGGAACTCGCCCAGCGAATCCCAGCGCAGGAAGTTTTCTTCGAGCAGTTGCTGGACGTGTTTCGGTGCGGAACCGCCGGCGCCGGTTTCGAACAGGCCGCCGCCGTTCATCAGCGGAACGATCGACAGCATCTTGGCGCTGGTGCCCAGTTCCATGATCGGGAACAGGTCGGTCAGGTAATCGCGCAGTACGTTGCCAGTCACCGAGATGGTGTCTTTGCCTGCGCGAGTGCGGTCCAGAGTGAACTTCATCGCGTCGACTGGCGACATGATGCGGATGTCCAGGCCTGCGGTGTCGTGATCCTTCAGGTAAGCCTGAACTTTCTCGATCACCACGCCGTCGTGGGCGCGCATCGGGTCCAGCCAGAAGATCGCCGGGGTGTCGCTCGCGCGAGCGCGGTTGACCGCCAGTTTGACCCAGTCCTGGATCGGCGCGTCTTTGGTCTGGCACATGCGGAAGATGTCGCCGGCTTCCACGGTTTGTTCCAGCAGGGTGCGGCCAGCGCTGTCGGAAACCCGAACCACGCCATCAGCCTTGATCTGGAAGGTTTTGTCGTGGGAGCCGTACTCTTCGGCTTTTTTCGCCATAAGGCCAACGTTTGGCACACTGCCCATGGTGGTTGGGTCGAAGGCGCCGTGTTGCTTGCAGTCCTCGATCACCGCCTGGTAGATGGTGGCGTAGCAGCGATCCGGGATCACGGCCTTGGTGTCGTGCAGTTGGCCGTCGGTGCCCCACATTTTGCCGGAGTCACGGATCATTGCCGGCATCGAAGCGTCGACGATCACATCGCTCGGTACGTGCAGGTTGGTGATGCCTTTGTCGGAGTTGACCATGGCCAACGACGGACGAACGGCGTAGACCGCCTGGATGTCCGCTTCGATCTGTGCTTGCTGCTCGGCAGGCAAAGCCTTGATGCGAGCGTAGAGGTCGCCGATGCCGTTGTTCAGGTTGAAGCCGATCTGGCTCAGCACGTCAGCGTGCTTGCTCAGAGCGTCTTTATAGAACTCGGCAACGATCTGGCCGAACATGATCGGGTCGGAGACCTTCATCATGGTCGCTTTCAAGTGGACCGACAGCAGCACGCCTTGCTGCTTGGCGTCTTCGATTTCAGCGGCGATAAAGCTGCGCAGAGCGTTTTTGCTCAGGACCGCGCAATCGAGGATCTCGCCGGCTTGCACGGCGGTTTTTTCTTTCAGGACGGTGGTGTTGCCATCCCGAGCGATCAGTTCGATTTTAACGCTGTCTTTGGCGTCGATCAGGGCGGCTTTTTCGCTGCCGTAGAAATCGCCAGCGCTCATGTGAGCGACGTGGGACTTGGAGTCAGTGCTCCAGGCGCCCATTTTGTGCGGGTGCTTGCGGGCGTAGTTCTTGACCGACAGCGGAGCGCGACGGTCGGAGTTGCCTTCGCGCAGCACCGGATTCACGGCGCTGCCCTTGATTTTGTCGTAACGCGCCTTGGCGTCCTTGTCGGCATCGCTGGTCACGGTTTCCGGGTAGTCCGGCAGTTCAAAGCCCTGGGCTTGCAGTTCTTTGATCGCGGCCTGGAGTTGTGGAACCGATGCGCTGATGTTGGGCAGCTTGATGATGTTGGCTTCAGGCGTGATGGCCAGGTCGCCCAGTTCGGCGAGGTGGTCCGACACGGCTTTGTCTGTGCCCAGCTGCTCGGGGAAGCTGGCAAGAATACGTCCTGCAAGAGAGATGTCGCGGGTTTCCACGGCGATATCGGCCGAGGCCGTGAAGGCTTCGATGATAGGTAGCAGTGAATAGGTGGCGAGGGCAGGGGCTTCGTCGGTGAAGGTGTAGATGATCTTCGAGCGGGTGGGCATATTCGGATTAACTCTCTTCTTTGCTAGGCGTGCTCGGAATCTCGAGATGCGCGGGGTGGGCGCTTTCGTTCAAAGTCATCCCTGAGCCGAAAGTCGAGGTTTCTTCGCGGTGATGTTAGGTGCATCAGTCGAGCGTCGGACGGCCGGGTCGCGGTAACAGCCCGGCGTTTTCAGGCTTGAAAGTCTCATTCCAGACCGGTCAGCCGGTGTGACTCGGTGGTCACCGGCGCATTATACATAGGTCTTTAGTGTTGCGACGATAGGTCGCGTATTCAAAGCGAGGTTCTTTGGTCTAAAGGATCGCGCCGGGGCGGCGCCGTACACTGATCGGATTAGTCCTGACTTTGTCGGTTTTCCCTTTGCTTTCAGGCTTGTAGGCCGCAAAGAGTATAGGTTTTGGCCTGGATGTATGGAACATAAGGTTCCCGTCCAGATTCAACTGGGTTACGCTCCAGCGCAGCCAGATGTTCAATCCACACAACGGAGTTCAGCATGGGATACAAGAAGATTCAGGTTCCAGCCGTCGGCGACAAAATCACCGTCAATGCAGACCATTCTCTCAATGTTCCTAATAACCCGATCATCCCTTTCATCGAAGGTGATGGTATTGGCGTCGATATCAGCCCGGTCATGATCAAGGTTGTCGATGCTGCTGTTAAGAAAGCTTACGGCGGCGATCGCAAAATCTCCTGGATGGAAGTCTATGCCGGCGAGAAGGCCACCCAGGTCTACGACCAGGACACCTGGCTGCCTCAGGAAACTCTGGACGCTGTCAAAGACTACGTCGTTTCCATCAAAGGCCCGCTGACCACGCCAGTCGGCGGCGGCATCCGTTCCCTGAACGTTGCCCTGCGTCAGCAGCTGGACCTGTACGTTTGCCTGCGTCCGGTACGCTGGTTCGAAGGCGTGCCTAGCCCGGTCAAGAAGCCAGGCGACGTCGACATGACAATCTTCCGTGAAAACTCGGAAGACATTTATGCCGGTATCGAGTGGAAAGCCGGTTCGCCGGAAGCGACCAAGGTCATCAAGTTCCTGAAAGAAGAAATGGGTGTCACCAAAATCCGTTTCGACGAAAACTGCGGTATCGGCGTCAAGCCGGTCTCGCTGCAGGGCACCAAGCGTCTGGCCCGCAAGGCTCTGCAGTACGTTGTCGATAACGACCGCGACTCGCTGACCATCGTGCACAAAGGCAACATCATGAAGTTCACCGAAGGTGCCTTCAAGGAGTGGGCCTACGAAGTGGCAGCTGAAGAGTTCGGTGCGACCCTGCTCGATGGCGGCCCCTGGATGCAGTTCAAGAACCCTAAAACCGGCAAGAACGTCATCGTCAAAGATGCCATCGCCGACGCCATGCTTCAGCAGATCCTGCTGCGCCCGGCTGAATACGATGTGATCGCGACCCTGAACCTGAACGGTGACTACCTGTCCGACGCCCTGGCGGCCGAAGTCGGCGGTATCGGTATCGCGCCAGGTGCGAACCTGTCCGACACCATCGCCATGTTCGAAGCCACCCACGGTACGGCTCCAAAGTACGCCGGCAAAGACCAGGTGAACCCGGGTTCGCTGATCCTGTCGGCTGAAATGATGTTGCGCCACATGGGCTGGACCGAAGCGGCTGACCTGATCATCAAAGGCACCAATGGCGCTATCTCGGCCAAGACCGTGACCTATGACTTCGAACGTCTGATGGACGGCGCCACGCTGCTGTCTTCTTCCGCGTTCGGCGATGCGCTGATCTCTCACATGTGAGCTGATCCGCGTTAAGCAAAAACCGGCCGACTCAAAATAATCGAGTCGGCCGGTTTTTTTATGACTGAGTGTTGGGCGCAGTCAGTTTAATGCGGTTTCGTGGAGAGGGGGGAGGGCAGCCGCAGCGGTCTGGGTTTTGACCGAGTTGATTTTGACGGCATGCAGGCCTTTAGGGCCCTGGATGATTTCAAAACTCACGGCCTGACCGGCTTTCAGGGTTTTGTAGCCTTCCATCTCGATGGCCGAGTAATGGGCAAACAGGTCTTCGTCCTTGTCGTCTTCGTTGATGAACCCATATCCCTTGGCATTGTTGAACCACTTGACCTTGCCGCTTGCCATACACATATCCCTCTGCAACAGACTCCATCACTGGAGTATCATCCAGTTCATCAGCACCCGAACCAGGAAATCTGGTTGACTGTGCGGACGTTTATTACCCACTGTGGGCTCTATTGGTTGTAACACCGTTTTGCCATTAGTCAAGGTGACCGGGCAGTCAGGGTTGAAATCCGGCCTGAGCGCCCCCACCACTGTATTTGTTCAACTAAACGAACCTTTCTTTCCATGCATGCAATCAGCCAGATTCGACTAACATTCAATCAGGATCGTCCTGATTTACACGATGACGATTCCGCGGGCATTGCTGTACAGGAGGCTAAGCCCGCCTTGCAGGCACCGCCGATGTACAAGGTGGTTTTGTTCAACGATGACTACACACCGATGGATTTCGTCGTCGAAGTGCTCGAGGTGTTTTTTAACCTGAATCGAGAGTTGGCGACCAAGGTAATGCTGGCCGTTCATACAGAAGGACGGGCAGTATGTGGAGTGTTTACCCGCGACATCGCCGAGACCAAGGCCATGCAGGTCAACCAGTACGCCAGGGAAAGCCAGCATCCGCTACTCTGTGAAATCGAGAAGGACGGTTAACGCCGACCACTTGGGTATGAGGTGAAGCTATGTTAAACCGCGAGCTCGAAGTCACCCTCAATCTCGCCTTCAAGGAGGCCCGCTCGAAACGTCATGAATTCATGACCGTCGAGCACCTTCTGTTGGCTCTTTTGGATAATGAGGCAGCCGCTACCGTTCTGCGTGCCTGCGGCGCAAACCTCGACAAACTCAAGCATGACCTGCAGGAGTTCATCGACTCCACCACGCCATTGATCCCTGTCCATGACGAGGATCGCGAAACCCAGCCAACCCTGGGTTTCCAGCGTGTACTGCAACGTGCTGTCTTTCACGTACAGAGCTCGGGCAAACGCGAAGTGACTGGCGCCAACGTGCTGGTCGCAATCTTCAGTGAGCAAGAGAGTCAGGCGGTGTTCCTGCTGAAACAGCAGAGCGTTGCGCGCATCGATGTCGTCAACTACATCGCTCATGGCATCTCGAAAGTGCCAGGGCATGGCGATCACTCTGAAGGTGAGCAAGATATGCAGGACGACGAGGGCGGTGAGTCTTCTTCTTCAGGCAATCCTCTGGATGCTTATGCCAGCAACCTCAACGAGCTCGCGCGCCAGGGTCGAATAGACCCGCTGGTCGGCCGGGAGCTGGAAGTCGAGCGGGTCGCGCAGATTCTGGCGCGTCGACGCAAAAACAATCCGCTGCTGGTGGGTGAGGCGGGCGTGGGTAAAACCGCGATCGCCGAAGGTCTGGCCAAACGCATCGTCGACAATCAGGTACCTGATCTGTTGGCTAACAGCGTCGTCTACTCCCTGGATCTGGGGGCGTTGCTGGCCGGTACCAAATACCGCGGCGATTTCGAGAAGCGCTTCAAGGCGCTGCTCAATGAATTGAAGAAACGTCCGCAGGCGATCCTGTTCATCGACGAAATCCACACCATCATCGGGGCCGGTGCGGCTTCCGGTGGCGTCATGGATGCCTCGAACCTGCTCAAGCCGTTGCTGTCTTCGGGTGATATCCGTTGCATCGGCTCGACCACCTTCCAGGAATTCCGTGGCATCTTCGAGAAGGATCGTGCGCTGGCTCGTCGCTTCCAGAAAGTCGATGTGTCCGAACCTTCGGTAGAAGACACCATTGGCATTCTCAGAGGTCTCAAGGGGCGCTTCGAGGTGCATCACGGTATCGAATACAGTGATGAGGCGTTGCGTGCCGCTGCCGAGCTTGCGTCGCGCTACATCAATGATCGGCACATGCCGGACAAGGCGATCGACGTCATCGACGAGGCGGGTGCCTATCAGCGCCTGCAGCCGATCGAGAAGCGTGTGAAGCGCATCGAGGTGGCTCAGGTCGAGGATATCGTCGCGAAGATTGCGCGGATTCCGCCAAAACACGTCACCAGCTCCGACAAAGAACTGCTGCGTAACCTTGAGCGTGATCTGAAGCTGACCGTGTTTGGCCAGGATGCGGCGATCGACTCCTTGTCGACGGCGATCAAGCTGTCCCGTGCCGGCTTGAAGTCGCCTGACAAACCAGTGGGTTCGTTCCTGTTCGCCGGCCCTACGGGTGTCGGTAAAACCGAGGCCGCACGGCAACTGGCCAAGGCGCTGGGGATCGAACTGGTGCGCTTCGATATGTCCGAGTACATGGAGCGCCACACCGTTTCCCGTTTGATCGGTGCACCTCCTGGCTACGTGGGCTTCGATCAGGGCGGTCTGCTGACCGAGGCGATCACCAAGCAGCCTCACTGCGTGCTGTTGCTCGATGAAATCGAGAAAGCGCATCCGGAAGTCTTCAACCTGCTGCTGCAGGTCATGGACCACGGTACGCTGACCGATAACAACGGGCGCAAGGCAGACTTCCGCAACGTGATCATCATCATGACCACCAACGCCGGTGCCGAAACTGCAGCGCGAGCTTCGATCGGTTTCACCTATCAGGATCACTCTTCCGATGCGATGGAAGCGATCAAGAAGAGCTTCACGCCGGAATTCCGTAACCGTCTGGACACCATTATCCAGTTTGGTCGCCTCAGTCATGAGGTCATCAAAAGCGTGGTGGACAAGTTCCTTACCGAACTTCAGGCGCAACTGGAAGACAAGCGTGTGCTGCTCGAGGTGACCGATGCTGCGCGCGGTTGGCTGGCGGCGGGTGGTTACGATGTGCTGATGGGTGCGCGACCAATGGCTCGCTTGATTCAGGACAAGATCAAGCGTCCGCTGGCCGAGGAGATTCTCTTTGGCGAACTGGCCGAGCATGGTGGTGTGGTACACATCGACCTCAAGGACGGCGAGTTGACCTTCGAGTTCGAGACCACTGCAGAGATGGCTTGATGTAGTGTTGCTGCTGTAAAGCGAAAGGCGCCGAAAGGCGCCTTTTTGCTGCGTGCGAGATTGTGGGAGCTGGCTTGCCCGCGAAGGCGGCCTTACAGGCTCTTGCGGATGTACCCAAATCAAATGTGGGAGCTGGCTTGCCTGCGAAGGCGGCCTGACAGCCGACCTGTCTCTTGCGGGTGTACATATCCATTTCTGCGGTAACGGCCACTTAGGGTTTCGCCCTTACGGCGAGGCCCTTTTGGCAAACGCGGTACGTGTCAAGGTACCTGTCGCCTTGGTACTGCTGCGGCTAACCCATTGCGCCCTTAACTTCAGGGCGTTCGGGGTTCAAATACACCGCATCTGCCAATTTCCAGTTGCGTGTCCTGGTACTCCAGCGGCTCGGATTGACCTCCCTGGCATCTTCATAAAGCGCTGCTCTGGCCTGTAATAGAGCTGTTGCTTTGCCTTCGTGGCGCTCGTTCGGCGTCACGTATTTCAAGGCACTATGACGATGATCTTCGTTGTACCACTCGATAAATTTTTGCACCCAAAGCCTTGCTTGCGTGACCGTATCAAACGGCTGGTCCGGCCAGAGTGGGCAGTACTTTGCGGTACGAAAAAGTGCTTCGGCGTACGCATTGTCATTGCTCACGCGCGGTCGGCTAAATGACGGCTCTACGCCTAGCGAAACCATGCTTTCACGCAGAAGAGAGCCTCTCATGACGTGGCCATTGTCCGAGTGCAGCACCAATGGACGACCGGCCGTGTGTTCGCGCAAACATCCCTTTTCGAGTAGTTCGCACGCATGCTCAGCGCACTCCACCTCATGCACTTCATTGGCTACTAGCTTGCGGCTGTAGATGTCCTTGACCATGTACCAGTAGAAAAAACGGCCTTTGACGGTGCTAGGCAACCAGGTGATATCCCAGCACCACACCTGATTGGGACCGTCAGCACGATGTGTCGTCAGTACCCTGCGTTTGGGCGCTTTGGCCCTACCACGGCGAACGTTTTGATTCGCAGCTTTTAACACGCGATAGAACGTCGACTCCGACGCCAGATAGATGCCCTCATCTGCCAGCTTGGGAACAATTTGGTGTGGCGTGAGGCTGGCATAGCCAGCCTGATTGGCGGCATCGAGCACCGCCTGGCGCTCCGCCTCACTGAGCTTGTTCGACGGAGCTGCCCGCTGAGCCAGCAGACGCCTGTCGCAGTCGGTGTGTTGCCAACGTTGAACCGTGCGCAGGCTCAGCCCCAGTTCATTGCACGCCCGATATCGACGAGCCCCACTCAGCACCGCTTCAGCAATCAACTTCATGGCTTGCATACGATCGGGGGCGCTGATCAATCTTCCTTGTCCTTGCCCCAAATCGCATTGGCTTTTTTTCTGAGTTCCAGCAAAGCCTCCGCTTCGGCACGTCCAGCATCGGATTGGATCAACTGACGCTCCAGCTCTTTGATCCGTCGCTGCTCGGCAGTTTTCTCTGCGCTGGGCTTCAGATCAGCGAGGGTATTGGCGTTTTGGCAGGCCTCGCGCCACTGCTGGATTTGCTCAGGATAAATGCCCTTGATTCGGCAATATTGAGAAATCTCCACCTCGCTCAGCGGTGCGGTTTCCATGACGGCATTGAATTTATCGGCGCTGGACCATTGATCACTGGTCTTCCCGTTTCCGGGCACGATCAAACCGTTATCTCTAGCCATTTGCCTCCAATTACGCAGTGCCTGTGGCGTGACATTGAGTGCAACAGCGAGGTCCGCCACTGAACGATTGAGGGGCGGCATCATTTGCTGTACGGCCCAGTCTTTGAAGTCGTCGGTGTAACGTTTAGACATTGCTATGCACCTTCGCCCCCTTGAATGAATGAGTCAATCAACAAGGGCGACAGGTAGCCTGACACGGAGGGAACGCCACAAAAGGACCCAAAAAGGCTTGCCCCAAGCGTTCGGCACCTCGCCAAGGCTCGGCGTTCCCTCGCTCCGGTGTCCATCAGGGGGCATCGCCCTCCGGTCTGCTGCGCGACGACCTCCATGCGATGTCCTCGGCTTCGCCGAGGGGCGCTGCGCGCCAGTCCCCTGATGAACACCTCCACTCGGCCTGCCGAAGGGGCGGGTAGATCAAAAGCCAAAGCCAAAGCAACAGCAGATCAACAGCAGATCAACAGCAGATCAACAGCAGATCAACAGCAGATCAACAGCAGATCAACAGCAGATCAACAGCAGATCAACAGCTTCGCTGGCAAGCCAGCTCAGGGGAACGCGCGTTTGTGGTCAGGCCGGCCGGTCGGCCGCCTCGCTTTTGATCTTGATACACCGCCCCCTCGAGAGGCCGAGCGCAGGTTCTGCGCAGTGGGCAACCCGGCATGGATGCCGGGTTAGCCGCGCACGGCCATGGATGGCCGATCGCGGCGGGCCCACGGAGCAGGACCGGAGCGAGGGCATGCCGAGCCTAGGCGAGGCACCGAACGAAAGGGGCAAAAGCCCTTGGTTACTTGGGGCTTTTCCAAGTGACCCGCCGTCAGGGCGGAACCCTAAGTAGCCGTTACCGCAGGAATGGATATGTACACGAGCCAGGCCGGCTGTCAGGCCGCCTTCGCAGGCAAGCCTGCTCCCACACTTGATCTGTGTACATCCGCAAGAGGCAGGTGAGGGTTAAAACGGACAAACAAAAACGCCCGGCATAAGCCGGGCGTTTTGTATTGACTTGCTTAACGAGCGCGGTAAGTGATGCGCCCTTTGCTCAAGTCATAGGGCGTCAGCTCGACGCGCACTTTGTCACCGGTAAGAATACGAATGTAGTTCTTGCGCATCTTGCCGGAGATATGCGCGGTTACGACGTGCCCATTTTCCAACTCCACACGAAACATGGTGTTGGGCAGGGTGTCGACGACAGTGCCTTCCATTTCGAAGCTGTCTTCTTTCGACATGCAGTAAAGCCCTCGGTATCCAATGAATGGCCCGGTGCAACTGCGCCAGGCAAAAGCGGCGTGCATTGTGCCCGAAAAATGGGGTTTAAGCCAAGGGCTTCTAGTTCAAGGTGACCCATCTCTGGTTAATGAGCAGCTCGATTGGGCGATATTGGGTCTTGTAGCTCATTTTTTTGCAATTTTTTATCCAATACCCAAGGTAGACGGCGTCCAGCCCCAGGCGCCGGGCCTCGCCAATTTGCCAGAGAATCGCATAACGACCCAAGCTGCGGCGTTCTTCCTCGGGGTCGTAGAAGGTGTAGACCGCCGATAAGCCGTTGGGCAGCAGATCGGTGACGGCTAGCGCCAGCAGGCGCCCTTCAAGACGGAACTCATAGAATCGCGAGAACGGCAGGTCGCGGACCAAAAAGGTTGAAAACTGGTCGCGACTGGGTGGATACATATCGCCATCAGCATGCCGCTGCTCGATATAGCGCTGGTAAAGGTCGAAATACTCTTCGCTGTAATCGGGTTTCGCAGGCTGGACCTGCAAATCGGCATTGCGTTTGAAGATGCGTTTCTGCTGACGGTCAGGCAGAAATCGCGCCACGGGAATTCGCGCCGGAACACAGGCATTGCAGTTTTGGCAATGCGGCCGGTAAAGATGGTCGCCACTGCGACGGAAACCCATTTCCGACAGATCTGCGTAGACATGCACATCCATGGGCTGACTAGGGTCGAGGAACAGCGTGGTGGCCTGTTCTTCGGGCAGATAGCTGCAAGAGTGGGGCTGAGTGGCATAAAACTTCAAGCGCGCCAACTCGGTCATGATCAACCCTCGGGGTAAGCTTTTGTTAATTGTAAGCCAGGCTGGGAAAAGTCGCCTAGGAAACCCAGGTGGCCGTGTTCGGTTGATCGAGATGTTGCTGCAAGTAGCTGGCAAAACGGCTGCGCGGTATGGCGCGAGCACCCAGGCTGTGCAGATGGTCGGTAGGCATCTGGCAGTCGATCAGCACGAAACCCCATTGCTGGAGGTGTTTGACCAGTGTCGCGAAACCGAACTTCGAGGCGTTGTCGGCACGACTGAACATGGATTCGCCGAAAAACAGTTGCCCCATCGCCAGTCCGTAGAGCCCGCCGACCAGAACACCTTGATCCCAGACCTCGACCGAGTGCGCGTAGCCTCGCTGATGCAATTGCAGGTAAGCGGTCTGCATGGCATCGGTGATCCAGGTGCCGTCGGCATACTCGCGCGGAGCGGCGCACGCCCGGATCACCGAGGCGAAATCGCGATCGAAGGTCACCTCGTAGCGCTGCTGGCGGAGCAGCTTGTTCAGGCTGCGGGAGACATGCAGTTCATCTGGAAACAACACGGTGCGCGGATCGGGCGACCACCAGAGAATCGGCTGGCCTTCCGAGAACCATGGAAAGCAGCCATGGCGGTAGGCCTGAATCAAGCGGTCGGCGGACAGATCGCCACCCGCGGCGAGCAAGCCATTGGGATCGTGCATGGCTTTTTCCAATGGCGGGAAAGTCAGGCTATTGCGTTGTAACCAGGTCAGCATGGCATTCAGACTTACAGAAGGGGAGGGCGATGGCGGGTCATTGGCCCGCCGCGAGGCGCTGGATAATTTAGTTGTCGTCGAGGTACTTCTCGGCGTCCAGTGCCGCCATGCAGCCGGCTCCGGCGGAAGTAACAGCCTGGCGGTAGACATGATCGGCAACGTCGCCGGCCGCGAAAACCCCGGCAATGCCGGTTGCAGTGGCATCGCCTTCGCTGCCGCCCTTGATCAACAGGTAGCCGTTGCGCATTTCCAGTTGACCCTGGAACAGGTCGGTGTTGGGTTTGTGACCGATGGCAATGAATACGCCGGTCAACTCCAGGTCCCTGGTCGCGCCCGTAAGGCTATCGCGCAGGCGGGCGCCGGTTACGCCGCTGGCATCGCCCAGCACCTCGTCGAGGTTCTGGTTCCAGTGCAGGCGGATATTGCCGTTGGCGGCCTTTTCGAAGAGTTTGTCCTGAAGGATTTTCTCCGCGCGCAGTTTGTCGCGTCGGTGAACCAGATGGACTTCCCTGGCAATATTGGACAGATAAAGCGCTTCTTCCACGGCGGTGTTGCCGCCGCCGATGACCGCGACCACTTGATTGCGGTAGAAGAAACCGTCACAGGTTGCGCAGGCAGAGACGCCTTTACCGGCAAAGGCTTCTTCGGAAGGTAGGCCGACGTATTGCGCAGAGGCACCGGTCGCAATAATCAGCGCGTCGCAGGTATAAGTGCCGTTATCGCCGGTGAGGATAAACGGGCGCTGCTGCAACTCTGCGGTATGGATGTGGTCGTAGACGATCCCGGTGTCGAAACGCTCGGCATGCTTTTGCATGCGCTCCATCAGCACCGGGCCGGTCAGGCCTTCCACGTCGCCGGGCCAGTTGTCGACTTCGATGGTGGTGGTCAGTTGACCACCGGCTTGCAGGCCGGTAATGACCGTCGGCTTGAGGTTGGCGCGAGCGGCATAAACGGCGGCGCTGTAACCGGCAGGGCCTGAACCCAGGATAATCAGGCGTGAATGCTTCACTTCACTCATAAAAACACCTCATAAGCCTTTGTCACCAAAGAGAATGCATGCTCAAATTGAACCGCGTATCAGTGCTGTTGGCTATGCTACACCGAAGCCGCTCTGGCGTGGCATCGGGCGGACAAATCCGTACAATGCGGGTCTATAGCAAGATGTTCAGTCATTACGCTGTTTCAGAATCGAAGGCCAGAGTGTTAAAAGTAGCTCCAGTTGCGCTCGTTAACTTTGTTACCTGCCTGGATTGGGCAGTTTTTATAGTCAATCAACAGTTGGTCGCGCTACAGGCGCAGGAAAAGACGCGTTTTGAAGAAATCCACCGCTACACCTAAAACAGTAGTTCCGCTCTGGCGTCAGCAACTGCACTACCGGTTGAAGGAAGGTGCGCTGATTGCCATTGGAGCCTTGTGCCTGTTCCTGATGATGGCATTGTTGACATATGGCAAGGATGATCCGGGCTGGAGTCACAACAGTAAAATTGAAGATGTGCAGAACTTCGGCGGGCCTGCGGGCTCCTACAGCGCCGATATTCTGTTCATGGTGCTGGGTTACTTCGCTTATATCTTCCCGTTGCTATTGGCGATCAAGACTTGGCAGATATTCCGTCAGCGTCACGAGCCATGGCAGTGGAGTGGCTGGCTGTTTTCCTGGCGGCTGATCGGTCTGGTGTTTCTGGTGCTGTCGGGCGCTGCCCTGGCGCACATCCACTTCCATGCGCCGACCGGTTTGCCGGCAGGCGCGGGTGGGGCCCTGGGTGAAAGCCTCGGTGACCTGGCGAAGAACGCGCTGAATATCCAGGGCAGCACCCTGATGTTCATTGCGCTGTTTCTGTTCGGCCTGACGGTGTTCACCGACCTTTCGTGGTTCAAGGTCATGGACGTCACCGGCAAGATCACCCTCGATCTGCTCGAGCTGTTCCAGGGCGCGGCCAATCGCTGGTGGGCGGCGCGCAATGAGCGCAAACAGCTGGTTGCGCAACTGCGTGAAGTCGATAACCGGGTCAACGACGTGGTTGCTCCGACCGTGACCGATAAACGCGAGCAGGCCAAAGTCAAAGAGCGCTTGATCGAGCGTGAGCAGGCCCTGAGCAAGCACATGTCCGATCGCGAAAAGCAGGTTCCACCGGTGATTGCCCCAGCGCCGCCCAAAGCGCCGCCGCCAAGCAATCGCGTGGAAAAGGAAAAGCAGACGCCGCTGTTCGTCGACAGTGCGGTCGAAGGCACCTTGCCGCCGATCTCGATTCTCGACCCGGCGGAAAAGAAACAACTCAACTATTCCCCTGAGTCTCTGGCTGCGGTCGGCCACTTGCTGGAAATCAAGCTCAAGGAATTCGGCGTCGAAGTCTCGGTCGACTCGATCCATCCGGGCCCGGTGATTACCCGTTACGAGATTCAGCCGGCCGCCGGGGTCAAGGTCAGCCGTATTTCCAACCTGGCCAAGGATCTGGCGCGTTCGCTGGCGGTGACCAGCGTGCGGGTGGTCGAAGTGATTCCCGGCAAGACCACCGTGGGTATCGAGATTCCCAACGAAGACCGGCAGATCGTGCGGTTCTCCGAAGTGCTGTCGACCCCGGAGTACGATAACTTCAAGTCTCCGGTCACTCTGGCCCTGGGCCATGATATCGGCGGTAAACCGGTCATCACTGACCTGGCAAAAATGCCGCACTTGCTTGTTGCCGGTACCACCGGTTCCGGTAAGTCGGTGGGCGTGAACGCAATGATCCTGTCGATCCTGTTCAAGTCCGGCCCGGAAGACGCCAAACTGATCATGATCGACCCGAAAATGCTCGAGCTGTCGATCTACGAAGGCATCCCGCACCTGTTGTGCCCGGTGGTGACCGACATGAAGGACGCGGCCAACGCCCTGCGCTGGAGCGTCGCCGAGATGGAGCGGCGCTACAAGCTGATGGCGAAGATGGGCGTGCGTAACCTGTCGGGCTTCAATGCCAAGGTCAAGGAAGCTCAGGACGCCGGTACGCCGTTGACTGATCCTTTGTACAAGCGCGAAAGCATTCATGACGAGGCGCCGCTGCTGGTCAAGTTACCGACCATCGTGGTCGTGGTCGACGAATTCGCCGACATGATGATGATCGTCGGCAAGAAGGTTGAAGAGCTGATTGCCCGTATCGCCCAGAAGGCCCGTGCTGCCGGTATCCACTTGATCCTCGCGACCCAGCGTCCGTCGGTTGACGTGATCACCGGTCTGATCAAGGCGAACATTCCAACGCGTATGGCGTTCCAGGTGTCGAGCAAGATCGACTCGCGGACCATCATCGATCAGGGCGGCGCCGAACAACTGCTGGGCCACGGCGACATGCTCTACATGCCGCCGGGCACCAGTCTGCCGATCCGTGTCCACGGTGCCTTCGTCTCCGATGACGAGGTTCACCGGGTGGTTGAAGCCTGGAAACTGCGTGGCGCGCCGGAATACAACGATGAGATCCTCGCCGGTGTCGAAGAGGCCGGTAGCGGCTTTGACGGCGGCGGCAGTGGCGGCGACGAAGACAGCGAATCCGATGCGCTTTACGACGAAGCGGTGCAGTTCGTTCTGGAAAGCCGTCGCGCGTCCATCTCCGCCGTTCAGCGCAAGCTGAAAATCGGTTACAACCGCGCCGCGCGCATGATCGAAGCCATGGAAATGGCCGGGGTCGTGACTTCCATGAACACCAATGGCTCCCGTGAAGTACTGGCGCCAGCCCCAATGCGCGACTGACCATTGTCTGACATAAGCGGCGTGGTGATACGCTGCTCGCACCCCCAACGAATTTAATGAGGACTCCCATGCGTCTTATCCGCATGCTGTTGCTGCCGGTACTGGCTTTAACCACGCTCTCGGCCCATGCCGATGACAAAGCGGTGGCGCGTCTGACCCAATTGCTCGAAAAGTCGCAGACGCTGACGGCGCGTTTCTCGCAGTTGACCCTCGATGGCGGTGGCACTCAGTTGCAGGAAACGACCGGTGAAATGGCTGTGCAGCGTCCAGGCCTGTTCTACTGGCATACCGATGCGCCACAAGAGCAGTTGGTGGTCTCCGATGGCAAGAAGGTTTCGCTGTGGGATCCGGACCTGGAGCAGGTCACCATCAAGAAGCTCGATCAGCGTCTGAGCCAGACCCCGGCGTTGCTGCTGTCCGGTGACGTGTCGAAAATCAGCGAGAGTTTCGAGATCAGTGCCAAGGAAGCCGGCGGCGTGATCGACTTCACCCTCAAGCCGAAAACCAAAGACACCCTGTTTGACAGCCTGCGTCTGTCGTTCCGCAACGGCATGGTCAATGACATGCAGTTGATCGACAGCGTCGGTCAGCGCACCAACATTCTGTTCACCGGCGTGAAGGCCAACGAGCCGATTCTGGCCTCCAAATTCAAGTTCGACATCCCCAAGGGTGCCGACGTGATCCAGGAATAAAGAGCAGGACCCTGTAGGAGCGAGCTTGCTCGCGAATGCGGTGTGTCAGACAACACTAATGGCGACTGACACTCTGTCTTCGCGAGCAATCGAGCGTCGACCGGCTGCTCCCACACGGCATCAGGACCCAGTGAGGTTTCATAAGTAGTGATGGACCTGTTTCGAAGTGACCCGATTGCTCAGCCCCTGGCCGCGCGCTTGCGCTCGACCAACCTGGACGAGTACGTCGGTCAGGAACACCTGCTCGCTCGCGGCAAGCCTCTGCGCGAGGCCCTCGAGCAGGGTGCCCTGCATTCGATGATTTTCTGGGGGCCGCCGGGAGTGGGTAAAACCACGCTGGCGCGCTTGCTGGCGAAAGTCTCGGACGCGCATTTCGAAACGGTCTCGGCGGTACTGGCCGGGGTCAAGGAGATCCGTCAGGCGGTAGACATTGCCAAGCAACAGGCTGGGCAATACGGCCGCCGGACCATCCTGTTCGTCGACGAAGTGCATCGCTTCAACAAGTCGCAGCAGGATGCGTTTCTGCCCTATGTCGAAGACGGTACGCTGATCTTTATCGGCGCGACGACGGAAAACCCCTCCTTCGAGTTGAACAACGCACTGTTGTCTCGCGCTCGCGTCTACGTCCTCAAAAGCCTCGATGAGGCAGCCCTGCACAAACTGGTGCAGCGCGCGCTGAGCGAAGAGCGCGGCCTTGGCAAGCGGCAATTGAGCCTCAGCGACGAAGGCTTCAAGATGCTGCTGTCGGCCGCCGATGGCGACGGTCGACGTTTGCTCAATCTGCTGGAGAACGCCTCCGATCTGGCCGAAGACGGCACGCAAATCGGCGTCGATCTGCTGCAAAGCCTGTTGGGTGATACCCGGCGACGTTTCGACAAGGGCGGTGAAGCCTTTTACGATCAGATCTCCGCACTGCACAAATCGGTGCGCGGCTCCAACCCGGACGGCGCGCTGTACTGGTTCGCCCGTATGCTCGATGGTGGCTGTGATCCGCTGTACCTGGCGCGGCGCGTGGTGCGCATGGCCAGTGAAGACATCGGTAACGCCGATCCGCGAGCCCTGAGCCTGTGTCTGGCGGCCTGGGAAGTTCAGGAGCGTCTGGGCAGTCCCGAAGGTGAGTTGGCGGTGGCCCAGGCCATCACCTATCTGGCCTGCGCACCCAAAAGCAATGCGGTGTACATGGGCTTCAAGGCCGCCATGCGCAGCGCTGCCGAGCATGGTTCTCTGGAAGTACCGCTGCATTTGCGCAATGCGCCGACCAAGCTGATGAAACAGCTGGGTTACGGCGACGAATACCGTTACGCCCACGATGAACCCGATGCTTACGCCGCCGGTGAGGACTATTTCCCGGACGAGCTTGAGCCGCAGCACTTCTATCAGCCAGTGCCCCGTGGCCTTGAACTGAAAATCGGCGAGAAGCTCAATCACCTTGCCGAACTGGACCGACTCAGCCCCAGACAGCGGAGAAAGCCTTGATTGCAGTGATCATTGCGGTCTCCGTGGGGGGCATCGCCGGGACTTTGTTGCGCTTTGCTACCGGTAACTGGATCAACGCTAATTGGCCGCGGCACTTCTATACCGCGACGCTGGCCGTTAATATCGTGGGCTGCCTGTTGATCGGCTTGTTGTATGGCCTGTTTATGCTGCGTCCGGAGGTGCCGATCGAGGTGCGTGCCGGATTGATAGTGGGCTTGCTTGGCGGCCTGACGACTTTTTCATCCTTTTCACTGGATACGCTGCGCTTGCTGGAAACCGGGCAAGCGCCGCTGGCCCTGGGCTATGCGGCTATCAGCGTATTCGGCGGGCTGCTCGCGACCTGGGCTGGCCTGTCCTTGACCAAACTTTGATAACGAGAGACCGACATGCTCGATTCCAAACTGTTACGTAGCAACCTTCAGGACGTAGCGGACCGCCTGGCATCCCGTGGTTTTACCCTGGATGTTGCACGCATCGAAGCGCTGGAAGAACAGCGCAAGACCGTCCAGACCCGCACCGAACACCTGCAGGCTGAACGTAATGCGCGCTCCAAATCCATCGGTCAGGCCAAGCAGCGCGGCGAAGACATCGCGCCCTTGATGGCCGACGTCGAGCGCATGGCGGGCGAGCTGCATACCGGCAAAGTCGAGCTGGACGCGATTCAGAGCGAACTGGATTCGATCCTGCTGAATATCCCGAACCTGCCCCACGAGTCCGTGCCGATTGGCGCCGATGAAGAGGCCAACCTCGAAGTGCGTCGCTGGGGCCAGCCGACTACCTTCGATTTCGAGGTCAAGGATCACGTTGCCTTGGGCGAGAAGTTCGGCTGGCTGGACTTCGAGACCGCCGCCAAGCTCTCCGGCGCGCGTTTCGCCTTGCTGCGCGGGCCGATCGCTCGTCTGCACCGCGCGCTGGCGCAGTTCATGATCAACCTGCACATCAATGAACACGGTTACGAGGAAGCCTACACCCCGTACCTGGTTCAGGCGCCGGCGCTGCAAGGCACCGGCCAATTGCCGAAGTTCGAAGAAGACCTGTTCAAGATCAGCCGCGATGGCGAAGCCGATCTGTACCTGATCCCGACCGCTGAAGTGTCGCTGACCAACATTGTGTCCGGCGAGATTCTCGATCCCAAGCTTCTGCCATTGAAGTTTGTCGCCCATACGCCGTGTTTCCGCAGTGAAGCCGGTGCGTCGGGTCGTGACACTCGCGGCATGATTCGTCAGCACCAGTTCGACAAGGTCGAGATGGTCCAGATCGTCGAGCCGAGCCAGTCGATGGAAGCGTTGGAAGGCCTCACCGGCAACGCCGAGAAGGTTCTGCAGCTGCTGGAACTGCCATATCGCGTACTGGCGTTGTGCACCGGCGACATGGGCTTCAGCGCGGTCAAGACCTATGACCTGGAAGTCTGGATCCCGAGCCAGGACAAATACCGCGAGATTTCGTCCTGCTCCAACTGCGGCGACTTCCAGGCCCGTCGTATGCAGGCCCGCTGGCGCAACCCGGAAACCGGCAAGCCTGAACTGGTTCACACCCTGAACGGTTCCGGTCTGGCAGTCGGCCGTACCCTGGTGGCAGTGCTGGAAAACTATCAGCAGGCCGACGGTTCGATCCGTGTGCCGGCCGTACTCAAACCCTACATGGGCGGCATCGAGGTCATCGGTTAAATGGAATTTCTGCCGCTGTTCCATAACCTGCGCGGCAGTCGTGTATTGGTCGTGGGTGGGGGGGAGATTGCCTTGCGCAAATCCCGCCTGCTGGCCGATGCCGGTGCGCTGCTGCGGGTGGTTGCACCCGAGATAGAAACCCAGCTGCGCGAACTGGTGCAGAGCAGTGGCGGTGAGTTGGTTCTGCGCGGTTATGCCGAGACCGACCTCGATGGTTGCGTGCTGATTATCGCGGCCACTGACGACGAACCGCTCAACGCGCAGGTTTCCAAAGATGCCCATCAGCGTTGCGTGCCCGTCAACGTGGTCGATGCTCCGGCCTTGTGCAGCGTGATTTTCCCGGCGATCGTCGACCGTTCGCCATTGGTGATTGCGGTTTCCAGTGGCGGTGATGCGCCGGTGCTGGCGCGGCTGATTCGGGCCAAACTGGAAACCTGGATTCCGTCGACCTATGGCCAGCTGGCGGGTCTGGCGGCGCGTTTTCGCACCCAGGTCAAAGGCTTGTTCCCGGATGTGCAGCAGCGTCGGGCGTTCTGGGAAGATGTTTTCCAGGGACCGATTGCCGACCGCCAACTGGCCGGGCAGGGCGCGGAAGCCGAGCGCCTGTTGTTAGCCAAAATCAATGGCACTGCGCCTGTTGCAACGGGTGAGGTCTATCTGGTCGGGGCCGGGCCGGGTGATCCGGACCTATTGACCTTCCGTGCCCTGCGGCTGATGCAACAAGCGGATGTGGTGTTGTATGACCGTCTGGTTGCTCCGGCGATTCTTGAACTGTGCCGTCGCGATGCCGACCGGGTCTACGTCGGCAAACGTCGGGCGGATCACGCAATCCCTCAGGAGCAGATCAATCAGCATTTGGTTGATCTGGCGAAGCAGGGCAAGCGGGTGTTGCGTCTCAAGGGCGGCGATCCGTTCATCTTCGGCCGTGGCGGCGAAGAGATCGAAGAACTGGCGGCCCAGGGCATTCCGTTTCAGGTCGTGCCGGGTATTACCGCGGCGAGCGGCTGTGCGGCTTATGCCGGGATTCCACTGACACATCGTGATTATGCGCAGTCGGTGCGTTTCGTGACCGGGCACCTGAAGGATGGCACCACGGATCTGCCGTGGAGCGATCTGGTCGCCCCGGCGCAGACGCTGGTGTTCTATATGGGGTTGATTGGCTTGCCGATCATCTGCAATGAACTGATCAAGCACGGTCGTTCAGCGGATACTCCAGCCGCGCTGATCCAGCAGGGCACCACCTCGAACCAACGGGTCTTTACCGGCACGCTGGCCAACCTCCCACAGCTGGTTGCCGAGCACGAAGTGCACGCGCCGACGCTGGTGATTGTCGGGGAAGTGGTGCAGCTTCGCGAGAAGCTGAAGTGGTTTGAAGGGGCTCAGTCGCAAGTCTGAAAAGCTTCGCGGGCAAGCCCGCTCCCACAGGGTTCGTGTAGTCCTTGTGGGAGCGGGCTTGCCCGCGAAGAGGCCATCAAGGTCCATACAAATCCTGGGTCAGACCTCGGCCTTCTGCCAAACCCCTTTCCCGCTCAACCGCTCCCGATCATGACCCGCATTGAAATCCTGCGCCGGTCCCTTCGGCACGATCCCTGTGGGATTAATCATGCGATGGCTCGCGTAGTAATGTCCCTTGATGTGGGTGAAATCCACAGTCTCGGCAATCCCCGGCCACTGATACAGCTCTCGTAGCCAGTTCGACAGATTCGGGTAATCGGCAATTCGCCGCAGGTTGCATTTGAAGTGGCTGTAATACACCGCATCGAAGCGAATCAGTGTGGTGAACAGTCGGATATCGGCTTCGGTGAGGTATTCGCCGGTCAGATAGCGCTTGTCACCCAGTCTCTTTTCCAGCCAGTCGAGTTCGGCGAACAGCTCGTCGAAAGCCTCTTCATACGCTGTCTGCGAGGTGGCAAAACCGGCCCGATAAACGCCGTTATTCACCGCCGGGTAGATCCGCGCGTTCAGCTCATCGATCTCTGCCCGTAGTGGTTGCGGGTAGAAGTCCAGGGCATTCCCGGTCAAATCGTCGAAGGCACTGTTGAACATGCGGATGATTTCCGCCGATTCATTGTTGACGATGCGATTCTGCTGCTTGTCCCAGAGCACAGGCACCGTGACGCGGCCGGTGTAATCGGCGGTATCTGCGGTGTAGCGTTGATGCATATAGGTCAGGTGATCGAGGCGGTCGCCGCTGGAGCCGAATGCCTTATCGAAGGTCCAGCCGTTTTCCAGCATCAACCAGCTGACGACAGAAACGTCGATGAGGCTTTCAAGGCCTTTGAGCTTGCGCAGGATCAGCGTGCGGTGCGCCCAGGGGCAAGCGAGAGACACATAGAGGTGATAGCGACCGGCTTCGGCGGGAAAGCCTCCTTCGCCGCCAAGGCCAGGCTTACCGTCGGCGGTCAGCCAATGGCGGCGCTGCGCTTGTTCGCGCTGGAACTCGCCGTCTTCGCCGCTCTCGTACCACTGGTCACGCCAGCGCCCTTCAATCAGCAAACCCATCAGAAACTCCTCGGCTAATATGCGTTGGAGTTCAGTCTAATCGGATGGGTTCGAACAAAAAGTGCAAAGGTTGGGCGCTAATGATCGATTAAATCGATTTGTCCCGCGCATCCCAATACTGCTGAGCGAGTTCGAACGCCTGCTCTCGCGGCGTTCCAAGGCCGCGCAGGGCCAGTGCCATGGTCGAAATCAGCGCCAGTTGCGGATAGCTGTCCTGCACGTCGCCGCGCCACAGCGCGCTCAGTTGCTCGGGGTCGAGGGTCGCGGGTTTGACATGGCGCTGGGTGGACAGCGCAGGCCATTCTTCATCCCAGCTTTCGCCGCCCGTGGTGCCATACAAATGGCTGATGGTGTCCGGGTTGATTTCGATCTCACCGCCATCGCCTTTGATAACGATGGTGTTGTCGCCCAGCAAGCCGCTGGCGTCGCGGTGCACGCCCTGGTAACCGGGATGGAAAATACTTTGCAGGCCACAGCGAGCACCCAGTGGATTGAGAATGCGCGCCAGTGAGTGGATTGGCGAGCGCAGGCCCAGGGTGTTGCGCAAATCGATCATCCGCTGCAACTGTGGCGCCCAATCACCGAGCGGAATAAACGCCAGGTTGCTTTGCTCGAGCGCCGTTTCGACCTGCTGCCAGTTACGGCACAGCGGGATCTGTAATTGCTCGAGCAGCTGCTCGCTATACAGGCGGCCTGCGGTATGGGCGCCGCCGCCGTGCAGCAGAATACGCACGCCGTTCTGCGCCAGGCATTTGGCCGCCAGCAGGTACCACGGCAGATGACGTTTCTTGCCGGCATAGGTCGGCCAGTCCAGATCAACCTTCAAGTCAGGTGCATTCAGACGCTCACGCAGCGCTTCGGTGAAGCCGGCCAGTTCCTCCGGGCTTTCTTCCTTGTGCCGCAACAGCATCAGGAAGGCACCGAGTTGGGTGTCTTCGACTTTCTCGTCGAGCAGCATGCCCATGGCCTCGCGAGCTTCCTCACGGGTCAGGCTGCGCGCACCGCGCTTGCCCTTGCCCAGAATGCGCACGAAGGGCGCGAAAGGGTGCTCGGCGGGTGTTTCGGTCATCAGCGGGGCAAAATCAGTCATAAGCAATTCGTCGGTTTGGGCAGGCCCGCCAGCTTGGCGGCAAGTTTGGCGGGAGTGCCTTTGAACAGTCGGTTCAGGTGCAGGCTGTTGCCCTTGTCCGGGCCCAGCTTCAGTGCGGTGTATTTGATCAGCGGGCGGGTCGCCGGCGACAGCTGGAACTCTTGATAAAACCCGCGCAGCAATTCGAGGATCTCCCAGTGCTCCGGGCTCAGTTCGAGCTCTTCGGCGGCGGCCAGTGCACTGGCCACCTCGATGGACCAATCGCTCAGGTTGACCAGATACCCGTCTTTATCGAGGTCGATGCTCTGTGCACCCACGGTGAGCGAATTCATAGCCAGGTGTTGACCTTGTCGTAGTGAATCGACAGCTCGACAAAGCCTGGGTAATCGATGCTTTTGACCCAGTCAGGGACTTCCAGGCCGCGGGCCTGAGTGTCTTCCGCGAGGGCGAACACACTCAACGTATCGACCCGTGCCTGCAGCGTGTTGAACGGCGCGCTATCGGGTTGCAGGGCATACACCGCATCGCCGCAGAGCAGAATGGCGTCCTGGGCACCGAGCAGGCGCAGGCAACTGGTCAGCCGGTTATCGCTAAACGGCGAGTGGGACAGCACATGCAAAGTCGACATCAGAGAGTTATAACCTGGTCGTAACGATCAATAATCGAAGAGATTTGCGCAGGATTCAGCAACTGCACGGTGTCCAGGCCCAATGACCCAAGCCCACGCTCAGTGACGCTGTAGCTGCAAGCAAAGACATCTTCAACACCAAACAGCGACAGTGCCTGCAAGTTGGCGCTGAGGTCTTTTTGCTGAACGGCCCTGGCATCCTGTGTCGGCGCCAGCTGGAACACACCGTCATCCAGAAACAGCAGACCGATCGGCAAATCAAAGGCGCCGCCAGCCAGCACGATGTCCAGCGCTTCACGAGCGCTGGGGCCTGACCAGGGCGCCTGTCGGCTGATTATCAACAAGGATTTAGGCATTTCACGGCCCTCCGAAACAAATCAATCGGTCGGCCGATTGCACGGCGTCATGCAGTTGCCCCAGCCCGGACAACTCCCAGGGCGCGCTCAAATTGACCGCGGGACGCTGATAACGCTGGGCTTCTTCTTCATCCAGCACGCCACGGCGCAGGGCGGCGGCAATGCACACCACGCCGTCGAGCTGATGCTCACTGACGAACGTGCGCCATTGCAACGGCAAGTCCCGCTCATCCTGCGGCGTGACGATGTTGCCCGACGCGCTGTGCACACCGTCCTGATAGAAAAACAGCCGCACGATCTCGTGGCCACCGGCCAGTGCCGCCTGCGCGAACAGCAGGGCACGGCGCGAGGAAGGCGCATGGGCAGCGGAGAAAAGCGCAATGGCAAACTTCATGACGGACTCTGTCAGCAAACCTTGCGCAATGATAAAGCTTTATCGCAGGGTCCGCGAAATCCGTTTGCGGCCAAGTGCCTGAAGGTCAGTGTGGCATGTATCCCAATTGCCAACGACGGGGGATCTTCAGGCAGGCAAAACCAAGAAGAGCGGAAATCAGACCGCTGACAAACAGCGCTTTCATCCCCAGCTGGTGCTCCAGTACAGCGCCAAGTACCGCGCCGGCAAACATCCCGGTCCAGGGTATCAACTGCACGCGCCAGCCATTACGACGCTCGCCGAGCATCCAGCGTCCCAGGCCACGGCCAAAGCGTGAAAGTGCACCCGTCACGTAGGTCAGCCCGACAGGCAGGCCATTCACCTCTTCGACGGCGGCGTTAAGCATTCCCATGGCGATGATCGCAGCCAGCAACGCAGGCAGCTGAGTATCAAACGGCCAGGCAGCGGCACCGCACAGCAGAGTTGCGATACACAACAGCAAGGGCAGGGCGCGCCGACCGCCGAAGCGGCTGACGACAATGCCGAGCGCATTGCCAGTGATGAACGTGGCGATGAGAATAAAAATTCTAAGGGTCAGTCCGATATCACCATCACTGATCGCTACCGCCAGGCGAGTGGTGTTGCCGCTCATGAACGACACGAAATCACCGGTGGCCATGAAACCTATGGCGTCGGTCATCCCGGCCAGCACGGAAAGGCTCGCGACCAGGCACAGACCGATGCGACCTCGCCATTTATGAGTGTGCAGAAGGCCAGGGTGGGAATGGTTTTTAGGAGAAGAGGGCAGCATCAGTGAAATGTCATCGGTAAAGATCCTTTATGAGGCGTCGAAGCCATGCAGCTGGCAGTAATCCGTCCAGTTCATGCCGGCCATCTCCGCCACTTCTTTGTGCACCTCAGTCCTGCGGGTTTCGAATTCCTCAGGCGTTTCGGTGGTCAGTTGCAGCGTCAGTTCCCAGGCAAAGAAACCCAAACGCTCAGCCTCCGCCTCAAATGCTTCGTGCAGGCGCTCATCGCGGTACTGCGCCATCGTCTCGCCTTTCGCCTGGGCAGCCAAAGGATTCAGGTGGTCGAGTTCGTCCCTGAGGGGCGGACGCTCAGCGAGAAATTTCTGTAAAGCCCGCTCATGCTGCTGTTCGGTTGAGGCCATGGTCAGTCCTTGATTGCAGGTGTGTTAAGCGTAGCCACCAGGTACCACTATCTATCAAAAAAAATAGTGATATGGGAGGCTGATGGCTGCAGGCATTCGACAAAAAATCATCGGGGAAGAAGTATGAAAATGGATGCGTTTGCTTTTGGTGTCACCAATTGGGCAGAGATCGAAAGAACAGAACACCAGGGCGAGACGGGAGTGGCCTATTGGCGAACCCGGTTTTTCGGTGACGAGCCGAATCAGCTTCGTGTGCGTATGGTGGAGTACAGCCCGGGCTACCTTGCAGACCATTGGTGCCATAAAGGGCATGTTCTGTTGTGTCTGGAGGGCGAGTTGGAAACCACCCTCGAAGACGGGCGAAAGTTCGTATTGACTGCGGGAATGAGCTATCAGGTTGGCGACAACGCCGAGGCGCATCAATCCTTTAGTGGTCCGGGCGCCAGATTATTCATTGTCGATTGAGTGCACGCAGTGAGATCGCAGGAGAGCTTGCTCCTGCGCTCATCTCGAACTGACGACCTGACTGCCAAGCGACCTACTCGGCTTTGGTCCGATGGATTACATGAGCCTTCACCTCATCGGCGTAGGCCATCAGGCGTTTTTCACCGGCCTGGAGCACCTCGCACTTTCTCAGCAGTGCCTGAGCATCGGCGTCATTCTGCGCCTCGCTCAATCTTTCAGCAATTTGCGTCAGCTCGACGATCGACCATCTCAAATCAGACGCAACGTCTTGAAGATCGCGCCTCAGGTCCTGCTCAAGTTCGTTGAGCCACATGATGACCTCCTGAAAATCAATGCCGCGCCTGACCCCATTCCCTGTTCGAAGTGAACAAAAAGGACCCTGAGTCTTTTCAGTCAGGAGCCTTGTCTGTCCGGGTGCTGCCTTTTACCGATACCGCATGCATAGACAGTAAACGACAGCTGTGAAGAAAGTGGTTTGAGGCGACGAACTGTAGAAGATGCCGGTATCCACCGACCGCCAGGCAGAAAAAAGCCCGCATGCGGGCGGGCTTAAAAGACGTTCTTGAAGGGAGCAGGTTCAATCTAAACGCCTCGGAGTGAAAGCTTCGTGAAAAGGGCATGTCGCAGGGTCTGCACGCGCTCATAATTCGTAGGTATCGGGGATACCTCGTTGGTTGGCGTGAAATGGAGCTGTGGGCTATTTCTGTATTCAGGCGCGAGGTCGGATTTGGGAGATCGCCATGCATTTGGGTGTTGAAAGACCTCATCCCGTGGATTACATCCATCCAAACGGAGAGATGGCGAAGATAGACTTCATCTGGGGCGACCCTAAAAGCCTGTCGCCTGTCGGAATTACCATTTGGATCAAGGACGAAAATGGCTACGCAAAGCTCGGCGAGGAAATTGGCGAATGGCCGACGTTTGCAGACGCCATGCGCCGAGGTATTGATCTCGCGTACAGGTGGCTGAGTCGTTAGGTCCGTCGAGGCTTCAGTGCAATAGTTGAAGGCAGGTCAGGTGGCGTTCCCTGCGAATCTCAGTGGTGCCAATAACCCTTCGCCCGCCGTTCACCCATTGGAAGAGGGGACAAACCCAGGAGAGAATCAGATGATCACTGATGCCCGGGATGCAGAGAAGTACGTTGAGTGCTATTCGTCCATCGAAAGCCCGCAAGTGCGGGAGGCGTTTTGCATGCTGGTTGGCGCGATTTGCGCAATGAGCAATTATGATTGCGCGCCCATGTCGCAGGGCGAGCTAAAGAGGTCCATCGGGATTTTTTCGGCATCCGATGGAAGCTGCCCCTTCAGCTTTGTGTCCAGCCATAATTGGCTTCTATTTCACTTTCGGCTGCCATCCTTCAAGACTGAACATCATTCGCTTAAAGCGCTATCCGCAGAGTTTGGCGAGGTGAATGACAAACCTGACGGGGAATGGACCATCAAACTGCGGTCAGTTGACGATGTTCGCCGCTTGCTACGGATAATCAATATTTCTTAGCTGAGATGGGGCAAGCCCTAATGCCGTTCAGTTAAGCGAATGTGGTCCACTGTAGGAGCGAGCTTGCTCGCGATGGTCGTTAACGATAACGCGTGTTTACTGGCTAAACGCGGCGCTCTTGAGTCCATCGCGAGCAATCGAGCGTCGACCGGCTGCTCCTACAATTTCCTTAACTGAACGGTATTACGCCAAGTGCGGGGTTTTTATTGAGCAAAGAAAACTCCACCGCAGCTAGGGCGGGCCTCACGGAGGGCCTGAAAACGGCTTTAGTTCTGGAACTTCCATAATAGTTCTGGAACACCCCGCCAGCAGGACTGTCGGCATCAAACCCCAGAAACGAAAAAGCCCCGAATAATCAGGGGCTCTAACCTACAAATATGGCGCAGGCACCTCATCCGGTCGCGTCTTGCGGCCAGCGGGTCCGGCGCCTAATGTTAAGAAACAGGCACCAGCCAAGCGAGGAGGTCGTATGCGCTGCGCAAACTGCGGATTCGAGAATCCCTCCGGGGCCAGCTTCTGTGAAGCGTGCGGCACCAGGCTGTCTTGCAGCTGTCCGCGCTGTGGCCACGAGGCGGGCCTTGGCGCCAAATTCTGCAGTGAATGCGGCGCACCGCTAACCGATGCGCCTGCTGCGCCATCACCGCGCCCCCGGCCTGTTTCAGGGCCTTCTCCAGCGCCCATTCATTACACGCCCCACTACCTTGCCGAGCGCATCCGCGCCGAACAGGCGGCCATGGAAGCCCGGGGCGAGACCGCCGGCGAACGCAAGACCATCACGGCGCTGTTTGCCGACATGGCCGGCTCCATGGCGCTGATCCACGACCTCGATCCGGAAGAGGCCCAGCGCCTGATCGAGCCCGTCGTCGCGCTGATGATGGAAGCCGTCCACTACTACGAAGGCTACGTGGCCAAGTCGCTGGGCGATGGCATCCTCGCGCTGTTCGGCGCCCCCATCGCCCATGAGGACCATCCGCAGCGGGCGCTGTATGCGGCGCTGCGGATGCAGGAGGCGATTCACCGACATGGCGACCGCATTCGTCTGGAGAAGGGCATTCCGCTGCAAATCCGCGTCGGCATCCACACCGGAGAGGTCGTCGTGCGCTCGATCCGCACGGACGATTTGCACACCGATTACGATCCGGTCGGGCACACGATCCACATTGCGTCCCGGATGGAGGGAATCGCCGCACCATCGTCGATCCTGGTGAGCGAGTCCACCTACAAGCTGGCGGAGGGCTATTTCGAGTTCAGGACTCTGGGGGCTACCCAGGTCAAAGGCATTCCCGATCCGCTTGTCGTGTATGAGGTGCAGGGTGTCGGCGCGCTGCGTACGCGCCTGCAACTGGCGGCACATCGCGGGCTGGCCAGGTTCGTCGGCCGCCAGGTCGAGCTGGATCACCTGCATCAGGCGCTCGATCAGGCCAAAGCGGGCCACGGGCAGGTTGTCGCGGTGGCAGGCGAGGCCGGGGTCGGGAAGTCGCGGCTGTTCCATGAGTTCAAGGAACGCTCGCGACGCGGCTGTCTGGTGCTGGAGACGTTCTCGGTGTCGCACGGCAAGGCCTTTGCCTATTTTCCGCTCATCGAGCTGCTGAAAAGCTATTTTCAGATCACTGCCCTGGACGACGAGCGGCGGTGCCGGGAAAAGGTCATGGGCAAGACCCTGACGCTCGAGCGCAGCTTCGAGGAGCTCGTGCCCTACCTGCTCTATCTGCTGGGTATTGGCGAACGCAGTTCGGCGCTCGCGGAAATGGATCCGCAGATCCGGCGCGATCGCATCTTCGACGCGATTACTCAGCTTCTGGCGCGCGAGAGTCGCGATCAGCCGATCGAGCTGCTGTTCGAGGACCTGCAATGGCTGGACCGCGAGACTGAAGCATTCCTCGTGTGCCTCATCGACCGCGTGGCGAGCGCCCCGATCCTGCTCCTCGTGAACTACCGGCCCGAGTATCAGCCTGCGTGGACGCACGCGGGTCATTGCAGCCAGCTGCGGCTCGAACCGCTGGGCCCGGCCGAAGCCCAGGGACTGCTCGGGGCCCTGCTGGGGGACGATCCGACCCTCGTCCCCCTCAAACAGCTCATCCTGGAGAAGACGGAGGGCAACCCTTTCTTCATGGAGGAAGTGGTCCAAACGCTGGTCGAGGAGAAATCGCTGCTCGGCGAACCCGGCCGTTACCGGATCGAGCAAACTCCGGCTGCGCTGCATATTCCCACCACCGTGCAGGGTGTGCTCGCCGCCCGTATCGACCGGCTCCCCGTTGCGCAGAAGGAATTGCTGCAGACGCTCGCCGTCATCGGCAAGGAGTTTGTGTTCAGTCTGATCCAGCGCATCTATGATGGACGGGGTGCTCGGATGGACGACGATTTGCGCGATCTGCTGGCCCGACTGGAGGCCGCGGAGTTCATTTACCAGCGGCCCGCATTTCCGGAGGTGGAGTATTCGTTCAAGCATGCGCTGACCCAGGAGGTCGCGGGCTACTCGCTACTCACGGAGCGGCGTAGCGCACTGCACGAACGCACGGCGCAGGCCATCGAGGCACTGTTCCCCACCCGCATCGCGGATTACTGCAGCGAACTGGCGCACCACTACAGGCTGAGCGGCAATGTCCCGAAGGCCGTGGAATACCTGCAGCGTACCGGGCAACAGGCCCTCCAGCATTGCGCCCATCTCGATGCGATGCGTCACCTCGGCGCGGCGCTGGAATTGCTCGGGCATTTGCCCGACACGCCCGCGCGTGCTCATCAGGAACTGACGTTGCTGCTCTGCCTGGGGCCGGCCTTGATGGCCGTGCGAGGCTATGGTGTGCCCGAGGTGGCGGCCACCTACACCCGTGCACTGGCGCTATGCGAGCAAGTAGGCGACGACTCGCTTTTCCCTGCGCTGATGGGGCTGCGGATGTACTACCAGTTGCGTGCGCAATACTCTACTGCATGCGAACTGGGTGAACGATTGCTCAGTGTTGCGCAAACTGCGCAGGATCCGGACTTGCTCGTGGGAGCCCATGCGGCACTCGGGGCGACATTGCTTTTACAGGGGGATCTGCGCAATGCCCTTGAACACCAGGAGCAGGTGCGTGTCCTCTACAACCCGGACCGTCATCGCACACATGCCATTTCGTACGGCATAGACCCGGGCTATGCCCTGACACATTCGGCCTGGAGCCTTTGGTTCTTGGGATTCCCCGATCAGGCAAGCACGCGCAGCCGGGAGGCCCTTGCTCTGGCCAATAAGATTTTCGACCCGTTCAGCCTGGCCTTCACCCTGTCTGCTACGTCGATACTGGGACAGTTTCGGCACGACGTACAACTTGCCGAAGAGTGTGCTGATGCCGCCATCAAGCTTTCACTCGAACAAGGGTTTCCGTTTTATTTGGCGTGGGGGACTATTCTCCAGGGTTGGGCTCGCGCCGAGCAGGGAAACATTGACGAGGGAATCGCTCAGATAACCAAGGGTATCGCCACTTACCAGGCAGCCGGAGCAGAGCTTGGATGCTCTTATTTTCTGGCCCTGCTGGCCGCAGCTCACGGGCGCGCCGGGCAACCGCAGGCAGGATTGGCTGCCGTGACCGACGCTCTGGCGATGGTGAACAGAACAGGCGAGCACTTTTACGAAGCAGAACTGTACCGGCTCAAGGGAACGTTTAGCCTCCAATGTCCGGGCGAAGACAGCCAGGATTCTTCCGTGCAGCAGCAAGCGCAAGCATGCTTTCAAAAGGCGATCTCGGTCGCTCGACAACAAGGGGCAAAGTCACTCGAGCTACGAGCCACAGTGAGCCTTGCTCAGCTATGGGAAACACGAGACAAGGAGGCGGCCAGGCAGATGCTGGCCGACATCTATAGTTTCTTCACCGAAGGCTTCGACAGCGTTGATTTGCTACAAGCCAAGGCGCTGCTCGATGCATGGGCACCAAGCGGGGGGTGAACGATCGATGACGCATGGCGCTCAATGGAGCATCGGCGTGTCGTCGGCAAGCGCGTGACGGGGCGAAGCACCGCGCCAAGCGCCCGATGCGGCTCGGCACCGACGAGGAGACCAGGAATGACCACGAAGAATGGTAATCGTCGGGGCAGTGATGAGCGTAAGCCGGTCGCTCTGGCTTTGCAGGGCGGCGGGATGCACGGGGCGTTCACCTGGGGCGTGCTCGATCGGTTGCTCGAGGACGGCAGGCTTGCCATTGAAGGGGTGAGCGCAACCAGTGCCGGCGCGATGAATGCCGTCGTGCTGGCCCACGGCATGCTGCAGGGCGGCGAGGCCGGCGCGCGCCAGGCGCTGCACGATTTCTGGCACGCCGTGGCGCAGTCCGCCGAGCGTCATAACCCGTTGCGCTGGATGCCATGGCTGAAAGGGACGCACAGCTTCGGACTGGACCATTCGCCCATGTATGCGTTCGCGGACATGGCGCTGCGTATCTTCTCGCCTTACCAGTTCAATCGCGACAACTTGAATCCGCTGCGTGAGGTGCTGGAGAGTCAGGTCGATTTCGCCGCCTTGCGAAAGCAATGCCCGCTCCACCTCTATCTGTGCGCGACCAATGTCGAGACGGGGAAGATACGCATCTTCTCGGGCGAGGACGTCTGCGTCGAAGCGGTGCTTGCTTCGGCCTGTGTGCCGACATTGTTCCAGGCGATCACGATCGACGGCCAGCACTACTGGGATGGCGGCTATATGGGCAACCCGGCCATTTTCCCGTTGATCTACCACTGCAATGCGCGCGATGTGGTGATCGTCCACATCAACCCGCTCATTCGCCCGGGCGTGCCCATTACAGCTGCCGACATCCTCAATCGCATCAATGAAATCAGCTTCAACTCGTCGCTGATGCGTGAGATGCGCACCATTGCCTTTGTCACCGACCTCATTCAGCAAGGCAAGATCGATCGCGACGAGATGAAGGAGATGCTGATCCACTCCATTCGGTCTGACGAAGCGATGTGCGCGCTCAGCGTGTCCAGCAAGTACAACGCGGGCTGGGATTTCCTTTGCGGACTACGCGATAACGGACGACGCGAGGCCGAGGCGTGGCTCACGGAGAACTACCGGAATATTGGCGAACGGTCGAGTATCGACATCCGAAAGGAATTTCTTTGAACGTCGCCATGAGACGGCGCAACGCGCCATGCCTGGCGCACGCAACAAAAAGCCCGCACGTAGCGGGCTCTCTGCCGATGGGGCCAAATCATTTGGCTGGATGTAGCCTGCACCTCAGGTTGTGAAGAAAGCGTGAAAAGGTGCAGATACCAAAAGCCCGGCATCAGGCCGGGCTCTCTATGGATGGGGCCAAATCCTTTTGGCTGACCGCAGTGTGCTTGGCAGGTGTGACGAAGGTATGACAGAGCAGATACGATTGGCGAAATATCGTGAAGAAACCCAAACCCAAGAAACGAAAAAGCCCTGAAAAATCAGGGCTCTAACGTACAAATATGGCGGAGGCGATGGGATTCGAACTCATGGACCTGTTACAGTCGACGGTTTTCAAGTCCGAGATACAAGCGCCCGTAATTCGTGGCCTGTTGCTTGATTTCGTTCTAATACGATCATTTTTTGGCTCCGCTGTAGGCCGCATTCTGCAAGGGGTGGCATCAGCGTTTTGTAACGCGTTTTTTCGTTATTTTGACGGTTTCGCAATGGCGCCGACGCGACGGTAAACACGTTCAGATATGTTGCCCCCGGTATGCCCCAAGAGCAGGCACGCTTCTGGCCGACTACTGCTTGTCACGAACGACCGAGTTCGACCCATTGCGGACGATGGCAAAGGGCTGCGATAGACCTGGAGCAGTCCGCTAAGGCCGCACGGCTTGGCCTATGGGAGTTATCAGAGGCTAAAGTAATGCCGCCATGGGAATGGCGAAAAGCAGGTAAAACAACTACAGGCCACCTTCGGGTGGCATTTTAGCATTAGCGGGTAATACTTCTCTGTATAGGCGGGCGTGTTGCTGGTGGCGCGAGCCGCGGGGAGGTGTGAGGTGAACAAGCTATCAATTGTGGGTGCCGGTATGGTGGGTGAGGCGGCGGCTCAGATCATCGCCCGGGAAGAGTTCTGTCGTGAGTTGATGTTGATTGATGTGCAGGGTGAGTTGGCACAGGGCAAGGCGCTGGACGTCTGGCAGGCGGCAGTTGAGTCAGGTTCTGATACCAGGGTTTACGGCGGGTCCAATGCCGAATTGCTGCAGGATTCTGACCTGGTGGTGATTACGGCGGGTGTGCCCCGCAAGCCTGGTCAGTCGCGTCAGGATGTATTGAGTATCAATCTGCCAATTCTCGATAGCATCATGCTGGATATTAATCGTCATGCTCCGGCGGCGACGGTGTTGGTGGTGTCGAACCCGGTCGACGTGCTGACCTATCGGGCTTGGTGTCTCAGTGGGCTGGGACGCAACAGGGTGTTCGGGCAGGCGGGGGTACTGGATACAGCGCGCATGAAGTGTTTCATTGCCGAGGAGACAGGGTTTTCTGCTCGGGATATCACGGCGCTGGTGCTGGGAGGGCATGGCGATAGCATGGTGCCGCTGATGCGATACTGTGCGGTCGGTTCGGTGCCGCTGTCTCACTTCCTGTCCAATCAGCAGATAGAGCGGATTGTGGAGCGCACACGTCAGGGTGGCGGCGAGATTCTGGGTTTGAAGAAGGTGGGGAGCGCCTGCGATGCGCCGGGCGTGGCAATTGCACAGATGGTGGATGCTATCGCCAATGGGCGAAACCGCATTTTGCCGACGGTCGCGATTCTCGAGGGCGAGTACGGGCGAACAGGTATTGCCATGGGTGTCCCCTGTGTGCTGGCAGAGGAGGGGGTTGCGCGGGTGATCGAGTTGTCTCTGGATGCGCAGGAGCAGGCGATGTTCGACCGCTCTGCAGATCAGGTGGTGCGTGATATTGCTGAAATGAATGCTTTGTGAGCGGGGCTATATGAGGGGGGGCGCAACGGGGAGTGGAGCGCCGGTCCCTGGCGCTCGGGGTCATGGTGTTACCTGGTGTCAGGCAGTGGCACTATGATCTTTTATGGGTCTGAACAGGCGGGAGTGTCTCGTTTCTTCAAACCGGTATACAGCTGGCGCGGACGACCGATGCGTGTTTCGACTGTCCCCATACCCTATCAGGCCAATCCTGTTTGATCGTCCTCGCAGCTCCGGTTTCAATAGTTCAACACCGCTTCGTAGTCTTCTCTAACCTCTGTTCCAAGCGCATCCAGTGCGCGCAAATATGGCGCCCTTGAGCTAAGGGGGCCTGAGTTTCTGCTTTAACTTCAGCACACATTACGGGGGTTCGATGCTCGTCTAGAGTTCTCTGTGGTGCTGACCCTGTGCGGCGCGGCTCGACCAACATAATCCTTCATGATGCAGCGTGGTATGACGATGATCGCCACGGTGTGTGAATCGCCCCTGAGTCAGTGGACATTCGATGGCCGCTTTTGGCCGAGGCTGTGTAAAAACGATTTTCAATCGGTACGGCTGAGCGGAATCACTCGAAAAGTCCTGTTCCTGCGCAAATTTCAGGTCTGCTGAGCATCCGATCGTCAGTAGATTTCGCGTAGGAACGCATGCATCAACACCTGCAGCGCGTTTTTACACAGCCTGGGCCGATTTCTGCCCGTCTCGAAGGGCTGCAACCGACCCACGGCAGCCATTTGAGGTACCTAGAAAACCACGCGTACTCACAGAGCTATGAGCCTGAGTGTTAAGCCATTGCGGCTTATCAGCGCGAGATGATAGGATCCAACCTTCCTGGCGACAGGCTGCCTCGCAGCGTGTCCCTCATCGCGTCACTATGTGATCTCTGGGTTATCCGATATGACTCCTTTTCGTCTCATCGGTCTCCTCGTTGGTTGTAAAGCCATGCGCTTAGCGCTCGGTCAGCCAGGAATTTAGATGAGGTACGTAATCATGAAGAAATTTGATTACAGCCAAGCTCAGAAGCGTATTGAGTTTGCTACCAAGATCTTCACTTTGGCTACGGTCATTTTGAAGTTCGTGGATGCAGCTCTTCCGCTCTTGAGCGTGGCTTTTAACTATTCCGAGTCTATGCCTGATGCAGAACTCTCATAAGTGGCTCAGCAGATTTCGACTAAGATCTAACACTTGGGTGTATATCCCGACTTTAGAAACTGTAAAGGAGGGAAAGCTTTTCAAGAAAGTTATTGAATTCAAATGGCACCCCCCGGCCAACTACTATCACTTAAAAAGTGGCGGGCATGTTGACGCAGTAAAATATCACTTGGGCGGAAAATTTTTTGTTCATGCCGATATAAAAAAATTTTTCAATAGCATAAATAGAAGTCGAATAACTCGCGAACTAAAACCGTATTTTGGATACGAAAAATCAAGAGCTATAGCCATGGAGTCAACTGTTTCGATACCGTCAGACTCAGGGCAGGTTTTCGCTTTGCCATTTGGTTTTGTTCAGTCGACAATTATAGCGTCGCTATGTTTGCGAAAAAGCTCACTTGGAAACACGATTGACATACTGAACAAGACTGAGGGTGTAAGGGTAAGTGTTTACGTTGACGACATTATCGTATCTACTCAATGCCTCAAAAAGGCAGAAACTGCTCTCTTGATGATCCAGAAAAGTGCAGAACGGTCAGGGTTTGCATTAAATAAAGAAAAATCACAAGGTCCATCCGATAAAGTCACTGCATTCAATATAGACTTGAGACAAAGCTTTATTGAAATAACTAGCTGGCGATTCAATGAGCTTTTATCAAATTATAAGAATGCAACAAGTGATAAGCAAAAAAGCGGAATATGGGGGTACGTTAACTCGGTAAATCCTGCACAGGCATCTATGTTGGTGTAGATTTATTATCCCTCTTTAGCAGCACTGAGTCGCACCTGATTTACTAGGAACGGTGCATGACCGGTTGAATCCACAGCCGAAAGTAGTCATTGCGGCGACGACCTGAAGCTGGCGTCACCACCAGCGTTATCTTGATGAACTCAGCGTCTTGTAACGCGTTTCCGCTATTTTGACGGCTTCGCAATTGCGCCGACGCGACGGTATACGCGTTCAGTTATGTCACCCTTGGTATGCCCAAGGAGCAGGCTCGCCTCTCCGATGTCAGTAATTTCCGACGCGGCTTTTGGCCTGATGTCCCGAAACTGAAAGCTGCTGATTCTTCCGGCAAGAAGCGTGTCACCAGTCTCGATCGCTTCTTTCTTGGCCTTTTCCCGGGCCTTATCCCAGCGGTCGCGAAGCATCTTGGCAGTCATACGCTTCCCGCGCGCACTCACAATCAGGTAGCTCGAAACGTGCTGAGTGTTTCGCTCTGCGATTTTTGCGATCAGCATACCCAGGCTGTTTGCCGAGCCGCTGGCAGTTATATGGATACGTAGCTTCTTGTGTGTTTTGTTTTGCTGCACCATCAAATACTCCCCATCGATATCGTCCTTGCGCATAACCAGGACGTCGGCCGGCCGTTGCCCTGTCAGGTAGGCAAGATCCATCGCATCCTTCAGCTCTTGAGCTGCTTTCTTGTAAACAGCATCCCAAACCACATCGTTCGCGTAATAGTCCCGAGGCGTCTCTTTGTTCTTGCGTAGTAAGCGACCCATAAACCACACATGGCAAAAAACCGATGTGTGCATTTAGCGCGAGATAGTCGGCGAGCAGTTCCACGGCAGCAAGGCTTCGAAGTCTTCTACCGAAGTAGCTTGCGGCAGGCGTTCAAGTACGTGGCGCAGCCACGTATAGGGCTCTTGGCCGTTGGCTTTGGCAGTTTCGACCAGGCTATAGATTTGCGCACTGGCCGTGGCGCCCTTGGGCGTGTCGCTGAACATCCAATTTTTGCGACCGATCACAAAGGGTTTTACTGCTCGCTCGGCCCTATTGTTATCAATGGGCAGGAAGCCGGCCTCGATGTAACGCTCGATTTCCAGCTGTTCGCTGACCTCTTCGCCGATGGTGTGTTTGCGGCAGCCGCACGCGCAAGTCAGTTCGTGTTCGGGCAGTTCGTGGATGACTTCAATGCGTGGCAGGTCGGCGGACAGCGGTTTGCGTTTGCCACGGCGCTGGGTCGGGGCAACAACTTCTTCGTCAGACTCATCGGTGACCGGAACCGCGAGGCTTTCGGGCTCATTAAAGAGCGCGAGCTGCGGCGTCTGCGGATCGACTGTTTGTTCTGATTTGCGCCCGAACAAGCGCTGACGTAGCAACTTGATCTGTTCTTTCAAGTCAACAATCTGACCTTGTTGAGCCAGAAGCGCTTCAGCTGTTTTGGCCTGCTGAGCAAGAGACTCAAGCAGCAGTTGCTTGAGTCGTACAGGGTCATCAGGAAGGTTGTCGGGCATCGAAATCATGCCCGGATTATACCCAACTACGCGACAAATCGCGGCGTCAAAACCTGATGTGGGCGGTTGCGCCACAGATCGAAACCGTCGAGCAACCAGTTCAGCTCCTGAACCGTTAGTACAATGGCCTCGTCGGTTGCGTCGGGAGATGTTTTAAAGCGCTCAGACTCAAGGCGCTTCAGCCAGAGGCAGAAGCCGTTGCGCTCCCAGTACAACACTTTGACCCGATTGCGGGTCTTGTTGAGAAAAACGAAAAGCACAGGATCGAACACCGCGACCTTGATATCCAGCTCGACCAAAGCGGTGAGACCGTCGATGGACTTCCGAAAGTCCACAGGCTTGGGGTAGAGGTACACTTTTTCAACTTTGGCGTCGGGACGCATCATGGTGGCTGGCTCCTGAAAAGAGATCGGGAGCCCAGCATCAGGCTTCAACTGGTGGGGTTGAATGTGTACTCGGTGGATCGCTTACCTTGCGTACACCCTGACAGGGATTTTCTTTGGAGGTCAGACCCCACTCACGCGCCATATTGAATGGCGGCACGATTGCAGCATTGGGTATTGCTGAGCAGATGCTGCCTCAGTTGCAGGCGGCACTGCCGCCTGCAGCCTATGGCGTTCTGGGCATCCTGGTGATGCTGGCTCGGGTGATCCTGCAGCCAAAGCTGAGCAACTAAGCCAGGGCGGTGGACGCTCAAAATGTCGCCATTTCCGGCAAGGTGATCAGAGATCGACCGCCTCTGGCGGCATTTCAGGCCTACGTCAAAGAAGTACCAATACGAAGTAAAAAAGAGCGACCGGGTTGGATGCGTCAACATCCAATCCGACCGCCGTTCCTGCAGAATGTCCCTGCAAGTCCAGCCAAGGCTCTTGCTCCGTGCACAAAGCGCGGTGAGCCTAGCACCTGTTTATCCACACAGTAATGGTCTTGCTATCAATGTCTACACCCATCATCCCCTGGATGGGCGGCAAACGCCGCCTGGCCGACCGCCTCATGCCGCTCTTCCCACCTCACGAATGCTACGTCGAAGTCTTTGCTGGCGGTGCCGCGCTCTACTTCATGCGGCCCCAGGCAGCGCCGGTCGAAGTCCTCAACGACATCAACGGCGATCTGGTGACGCTGTACCGCGTCGTGCAGAATCACCTCGAAGAGTTTGTGCGCCAGTTCAAATGGGCGCTCAGCTCGCGCCAAGTGTTCGAGTGGCAGAAGATGACCCGCCCCGAAAGCCTCACCGACATCCAGCGCGCTGCCCGTTTTTTCTACCTGCAGCACCATGCCTTCGCCGGTAAGGTCACCGGGCAGACGTTCGGTACCGCCACTACCGGCCCGGCCATCAACCTGCTGCGGATCGAGGAAAACCTCTCGGCCGCCTGGCAGCGTCTGTCCGGCACCTACGTCGAAAACCTCCCCTGGCTTGAATGCGCTGAACGCTACGACCGTGCCCATACCTTCCATTACATGGATCCGCCTTACTGGCAGACCGCCGGCTATGGGGTGGACTTTCCGTTCGAGAACTACGAGCGCATGGCCGACTTCATGCGTCGCTGCAAAGGCAAGGTGATGGTCAGCATCAACGATCACCTGGATATTCGGCGTGTTTGAGGGCTTCCACTTCGAGACTCTGGACATCCGCTACACCACAACCAACCAGCGCCAAGGAAAAGCTGATGTCAGCGCGGAGCTAATTATCATGAACTGGGAGCCAAATACGTTTGGGGTCTATTTTGAGTTCAATCGGACCTGCTAGGAGATTTCTTTAAATTTGTATAATGCTTTCTAAGTCGAGTGCGTCAACTCTTGCTAGTTAGTAAGATTCTAATTGTTGTCGATGAATTTCTGCACGGTTTTCAAACGAGATATTTGCTCGGATATACTTATCGCATCGGTTGTCAAGGAGATGAATGCTTCAATTTCTCTGGCGGTTTTATGCTTGAATGGGTTTCCCAGAAAAAATCTGAGCAGATGTTCGGTATAAATGCAGATTTGGAAAATTTTCATTTCTATGTTTGTTGGCGATTTTCCAGCGTGGATATATGTGTTGCGTGACTGTCGTAAAGATTTTAATGTAAGTTTATGCAGCGATGGATTGGAGTAGAAGAATGATATTCGTTTTATAAGTTTCTCGGTGTCGTCGGTCATGGCTAGCTGTTCAAGTGTAACCCACAGTTTTAAAAATCGTAGTTCTAGATTTTGGTGGGTGAGGGCAGTGGTGTAGTTTTTAAGGCCATTTTTTAAGTGGTTTTGGTAAGGGAGCTTCTCCAGTTTCTTTAACTGTTTTTTTAGGTGCGATATTGTGTTGTGCTGGTTTTTCAAAGTGGTTGGTTTGCGATCGATGTGATCGGAGTTTTTCCAAAGTGCATTTGGCCAGCAGGTTCCATTTGCTTTATGTATGGTTTGGAAGATGCCATAGTTGATTACGCTGCGTGATGGATATTTTGCGCTGTCGTCCATGGCAAGAAAGTTTATGCTTTTTTTGAACCCAATCTGAAGTAGGGCAATTATTATGTCGAAGGCTTCGTTCGCCTGTGTAATTGCGGCTTCGGTATTTGCGGCTGAAGTTGAAATTGTAGCGATAGTTAGTTCTTTCTCTTTGCTAATCTCCTCTGAGTAGCTAGCGGCTAACTCCGTCTCCCTAGCTTTTCTGTATTTTTTAGGGACTGAGTTGTAAAAATTGATTGTGCAGTTATTTATGAAAAGTCGTGGTAATGAATATATGTTCTTTATAGTGATTGGCGTAACTATGATGAATTTTTCTTTTGTGTTGTATTTGTAGCACAGCTTGTCGAATTCCAGAAGGAGGTTTTCAGGTTTTTTCAGTTGCTCTTTTTTATAGCAAAAAAATATTGATTCTTTGAATAGGCGAAATAATTCTGTGTTGTCTAGATTGTGTTTGTGGTCAATCAAGCCGTATAGGTTGTCGAAGTTAAAATCTGCTCCCATTCGAAAAGAAATTCTTCCGTCACTCGTTAGGCTCAATAATTCGATCGTGTCCTCTATGAGCGCAGTTGGGCATGTCTGAATCCATTTTGATGCCATTTCTCGTTCCTTTTCGCTTTCAAATATATTCATCGTCCTTACCCATCACACGATTATGCGTAAGCTTAAAATGTCTCAACTTCTAAGGATGGATCGAATGTCTGGCCGTATATATGCTTTGCGAGATTTAGGCACGCTCCGATGTCGGTGAGGATTGTCGGTCGCTCTCTAACATACCACCGCTACTGCTGCGATAAAAGGTGATGGCGGTGCTGGATCAATCAACGACCGTTGGGGCAGAGGCACACTCTGTGCAGCCAGCCAGCCAGCCAGCGTGCCAGCGTGCCGAGCCATCCGGATTGGTCCATGCGCCGCGAAATGATGGGCAGAGCTTCCCGACTAACATCAATCAATTATGGGTGGTGCACTGCAAGTAGTATCTTTCAGTGCGCGGGTCCGCTACTTAACTCCAGTCCTTGTCAACACCGTACTGGTATTTGCGAAGAGCTAAATTTTGATCAGTGCGTTGGCGCTCTTGTTCGATCAAGCTCTGCAAGTTTCCGATAAGCCATTCTGCGAATGCTCGAACGCGCTCGTCGTCATCATTAATCCAGCTTGATAGCTCCAGCACCTTGCTCTCATACGCTTCAACCATACCGTACTCGCCCCGAACAACACCAGTCGACTCAAGAGCTGCCGCAACTTCGTTCCAAGTTTGCGAGCGTTCTGGCACTGTTTTAATAATTTCCTTGCAGACGTTTTGAATTTTAGGCAAGCCTTCGTATGTCCGCAAAATGCCAATGACGAATTCAATATTAAGTTCTTCTCTGCTCTCGATGTACTTCAGCAGCAGTATCTCGAGCGAGTCATCAAACTCTGGGAACGCCGATTTGATGATTCGCGCGCCGCGATAGCTGAACATGGTGCTGGATTCCACGTCGAAGTCACGCCGCAGGGCTGCCAGTAACGCATCAGGCACCTGCGCTAGAATTTCGTTCAGCTTATTGAGTTTGTAGGGGATAGGCTCGAATCGGTCATTTTCATTCTTGCCGGTCTGACGGGTTCGCTTTGCCAACACCCTAGCATGCTGTAACCGGCCTACTAAGAAGTCGAGAACAGCGTGTAGGTCATGCTTCGCAATTTCATAGAGAAGGTCTTCGGTTTGGTAGTTCAGTTCAGGCAGCAGTGTCAGAGTGGCGAGCAACTCGGATCGCTCGTCAGCCTCCATCGCATCTATCAGGGCTCGGAAATCCTGACTGAGCCACAAAACGTTCGCCCAGCTAGCATCATCACGCTTGGACATTTCACGCAACGACCGCATGAAAATAGCTTTTGATTCCGAAGCGCCTTCTAAAAAGAGGTTTGTGGCGACGCTCATAGCTTGCACGAGAGCTTCTCGATCATCGACTACTGTAGCGCGGTCGACTACTGCCGCAAGCACGTCCAATCGTGACGTGCCAACTTGGTATAGTGATTTGGCAATTGAAGCCAGGTGCCGCCCATTCTCAATCCAGCATTTGGCGATCGACTCAACATCGGACTGGTCCGCACTGATCCAAAGACCATTCAATAGAGCTATGAGGAATGGTTTCATGAGATCTTCGTGATTGGACAAAAGATCCAAAGCGAGTCGTGGACGTTTCTCGCCGATCGATTTCAGGAAATCGTAATAAACGGGGAACGTAGCTAGATCATTTGATCTGGTACGTGAGAATTCGAGGATCCTGTTAAGCCATGTTGCATAGCTAGTGTCATTGATTTCCTCAAGGTATTTACGGGCAGCTTCACGACGCTTCTGATCACTATAGTCCCACGCTGCTTCGGAGCGGCTTAAGTCTTCCCATTTTCCGAAGATTCCTTCGAATCCGATGAGCTGCTTGTAAATCTGATACTCGGCATGCGCATTCACAGCGTCGCGTATTTCCAACGCTTTGTTTTTAATCGCCGGGGTCGCACCATGGAAATAGATCCAGTAGCTTTGGTGTTCGATCTTTTGAATCAGTGGCAGTGCCTCGGTTGCCACAAGGTCACGCATAAACTCCAACACTATGATCGCGTCCCGCTCGAACATGGCGGACGTTTTTTCATCGCTAGCGGGAGCCTCGCGTCGTGTGGCAGAGTCCAGGGTTTGTAACACATGTCGTCTATGTTCAACGGATGTGTCGAGACTGTAGATCCGCTTCGCTAAGCTGATGGCTTCGGAACGCAAGGTGGCAATGCCGCCGCCACTACCTATTGAGCCTCTACGAATGGTGACACTATCGTACGACCAAGAGTGTCCTTCCATGCTTGGCGAAAGCACAGTGCTTAGGACTCGGAGGATGATGTTTGCGTTGGCTAGCAATGACTCATCTTGAAGCCCTGCGAAGTAGGCAACCATACGAGCCTGCGGTTCTGCACCCAAGGGTGGGTCGCCGTAGAATATGTCTAGGTCGAACGTGGCTAGTGCTACGAGCACTCCCTCAGCCTTGGCTTTGACATCTTTATCAGAGGCTCGTGACATCTCCAATAGGAAGCCTACTACCTGCTCAGTGTGCAAAAATCGAATATTCTCCACGACGTCGATTGTTTCGCGAATCAGACTCTCATTGGAGCGGTAGCGATGCCGGGCACTGGTGATTGGAGAACCGCTTTCGGTTAAAACTCTATTTGGCAACGAGCGTACGAAGGTCTCCAGCAACGGTAGCGTTGCCATATGAAACCGAGGAACCAACACCGAAAGTGTTTTCAAAGCATCTGATAGTTCAGCGTATTCATTACTGTTTTGGAAGATACTCTCGATGCGGCTGAATTCGTCGCTCAGGTGTTGATCCACCGCCGCCGACTTGATGTCCACCAGTTTCGAAAGCGCCGCCAGGCGCACGTCGAGTTGGCTCATAAGGCTATCCTCAAAAGCACATTGGTCACTACATCCATCGCCGCCGCTTGTTGGGCGAGAGTACGGTCCGTCGGAATGAAGTGCGTGCCGGTTTCGGTGAGTCTACCGGACAGCACCATCGTACGGGCTTCATGCTCAGCAATATCGGCATTCAGGCCTGCCTTTGATATTGCTGCGAGTAGATCGTCTTTGGAGGGAGTCCCTAGAGCATCGATCAAGCCCAACACAATAACGTCCATGTCCTTGAAGTCTGGACTACGAAGTTGATCGAGAGAAACGGTTTGGTCCTCGGCGGCGGCCTGTCGAATGGGGATCACAGCGGTAGACTGTTCGATGTCATCGAGCAATATCTGGACGTCCCTGTAGACCTTAAGGCCTTCTGTCTCAAATACATCGGCCAGTTTGTTGTCGCCGACCAAAGCACAATGCTGTCCTTTTCTTGTTTTAATCTCAATCCCGGCCTCAAGTATCCACGAGTCTGGTATGTCCTTACGCCTGGTTTCACGATCTTCTCTTGGGTTGAACGGCGGGGCCGCGTTGAAATATCTGCCCCAAGCCTTGGGAGCGTGCTCCCTCGAAATCTCAATCACCTCGATCTTATTGCTAGCCATGAACAGAGTGAAAGCCGCCTTCGAGCTGCGCTCCACATCTTCTGCATCCCATAATTCAAGATGAGGCTCAGCAAGGCCCTCCACTAACATTCCAAGCATGCCGCGTTGCAGTTTTTCAAACCTCGATTTCATTTCTTCGACAAGCTTCACATGCTCCGCAAGCTTTGCGGTTCGCTCTTCCTCAATGACAATCTGCGGAATGTAGATCTTGAGTTTGCCCATTTGCGACTGGAGCAGCAGGCGCTCGAAGTCTGGATGCTTGAAATGCAGTCTACGCAACATGCTCGTGTCGATAACGAGGTGAAAAACATCCATGATCGGCGAGCCTTGGGATTGACTTGTTAAAGAGGATCACAAATTTTGGCGTTTGGATGATAGCAGGATGAATCATGTCGTGGTTTTGAGAAGTAGGGATTTACAGTGGAAAGTTTAGGGCAAAATTAGGGCATATCCGAGGCCGCTACAGCCCGCAGAGCGCCGAAGGGAAAGGGCGAAATCTCCATTTTTTCTGGTCTGAAGCGGTTTGCACTGTCGTAAGAAGGGGTTCGAATCCCTCTTCGCTATATCAGCAATGCTTCACGAACTCGAGGCTGGGAGTCACTCCGGCGTCATGAGCACTGCCAGCGTCATCTTAATGAACTCCTCATTTTGGCCGAATTTTGGCCGATCGTGTCCAGGGCGCCGCGCACGTTGTCGGCGACGTCGGCCGACCCGCGCTGCTCAACCCAGTTTGAAAGCTCCATGATGGCGGCCTCAAGCGCGAGCTGGTTTTCGTTGATCTTGAATAGCAGGGAAGGGAGCAGGTCTGAGTTTGGCATCGTGAATCCTCCGTGGAGTTTTCAGCGTAGCAGCAGGATTTCTGCATGGGATCAGAGGGTAATCAACAGGACGCCGGAAGGCAGGAAAAACGGGATAGTTTTGTAACGACACCCGAAAAGTTTTGTAACGCTTCGGGTGTGGTCGGATTTTTACCAAAATCCCAGAAACGAAAAAGCCCTGAATAATCAGGGCTCTAACGTACAAATATGGCGGAGGCGATGGGATTCGAACTCATGGACCTGTTACAGTCGACGGTTTTCAAGACCGTTGCCTTAAACCACTCGGCCACACCTCCGTATTGCGTTGCGGGCGCCATAATACCTGAATGAAACACACTGTCAAACTCTCTGCATAGCTAGTTGCAGGGCGTCTGTTATGATCTTTGCGACTGAACGTTTCAAACCTACAGGAGTGTCGCCATGCGCGAACAGGATTACGCAGTTAATAACAGCGTGCAGGCTGGGCAGCTAGAGGTTAGCCGCGTCCTGCGCAACACTTACGGCTTGCTCGCACTCACCCTCGCATTCAGCGGCGTGATGGCATTCGCGGCGCAGCAGATGCGTGTCGGCTACCCGAACATCTTTGTGGTGCTGATCGGCTTCTATGGTCTTTTCTTCCTCACCAACAAGCTCCGTGACTCGGCCTGGGGCCTGGTGTCGGCTTTCGCCCTGACCGGTTTCATGGGGTTCTTGCTGGGCCCGATTCTCAATCGTTACCTGGGCATGCAAGGCGGCGCTGAAGTAGTCAGCTCGGCCTTTGCGATGACGGCATTGGTATTTGGCGGCCTGTCCGCTTACGTGCTGATCACCCGCAAGGACATGAGCTTCCTCGGTGGTTTCATCACTGCCGGTTTCTTTGTCCTGCTGGGCGCAACGCTGGCCAGCTTCTTCTTCCAGATCAGCGGCCTGCAACTGGCGATCAGCGCGGGCTTCGTGCTGTTCTCCTCGGTCTGCATCCTGTTCCAGACCAGCGCCATCATTCATGGCGGCGAGCGTAACTACATCATGGCGACGATCAGCCTGTATGTATCGATCTACAACCTGTTCGTCAGCTTGTTGCAGCTGTTCGGCATCATGAGCCGCGATGATTAATCGCAAGCCTTGAGCACAAAGCCCGCTTCGGCGGGCTTTTTGCTGTCTGGGTGAAAGCTGCTCAGGAATAACGCGGTTCTCTTGCGCAAATGCAGCTTTTACCCCATCGGCGGCAATCGTCGTTTCACCGGGGTCTTCTTGACGATGGCGGTATTGGTTTCTGCATGGCTGTTAAGCCGGTCGAGCAGGGTGTCCAGTTGTTCCATCGAGCGAACGTGCAGGCGGGCGATGAAACAGTCATCGCCGGTCACTTTGTCGCATTCGGTAAATTCGGGGATGGCCTGGATCTGCCGTTCGACTTCCTGCAGCCGGCCGGGCAACGGGCGGATGCGGACGATGGCCTGGAGCTGATAACCGAAACATTTGGGATCTATCTCGACGGTGTAGCCCTTGAGCACGCCGCGTTCTTCGAGTCTGCGCAGTCGCTCCGCAACGCTGGGTGAAGACAGGCCGCTGATCTGCGCCAAGGCTTTGAGTGAGCGCCGGGAGTCTTCCATCAGTGCCGCGATCAATACCTGGTCAATGTCATCGGTCATACAAACCTCATTAGGCAAAGGGTTCAATCTGCCTTGATAAGAAAGGCAGAAATGGATTTTAGCCTGCTATTGGCTCTGGAGCTGCCTCACTGTGGATCGTCATACTTTGGGCACTTGCTGAGGAGCCTGATGATGGACAAGTCGATACGTCGTGGGTCGTTTGAAATGACCGCAGCCATGCTGATTTCGGGAACCATTGGATGGTTCGTGCTGGTTTCCGGGCAGCCGGTGCTGGATGTGGTGTTCTGGCGCTGCGTGTTTGGCGCTGCGACCTTGTTGGTGATCTGCGCGGTACTGGGTTTTCTGCGGCCCGGTATTTTGACTCGCACCACATTCCTCCTCGCAGTGCTCAGCGGTGTGGCGATTGTCGGTAACTGGGTGCTGCTGTTTGCCTCTTATTCCCGAGCGTCGATTGCTATTGGTACTGCGGTCTACAACGTTCAACCCTTTATGTTGGTGGGGTTGGCGGCGTTGTTTCTCGGAGAAAAGATCACTGCGCAGAAACTGTTCTGGCTCGGCGTGTCGTTTCTCGGGATGTTGGCGATCGTCAGCGCTCATGGTGAACAGGGCGCAGGTGGTGGCGATTATCTATTGGGTATCGCTCTGGCGTTGGGCGCCGCGCTGCTTTATGCCTTCGCTGCACTGATCATCAAGCGTTTGACCGGTACTCCACCGCATTTGATCGCCCTGATTCAGGTCTGCACTGGCGTTCTGTTGTTGGTGCCGTGGGCGAATTTTGCTGCCCTGCCGCAGCAGGCGGGAGCTTGGGCCAGCCTGCTGACACTGGGGGTGGTGCACACCGGTGTGATGTATGTGTTGCTTTACGGCGCGATTCAAAAGCTGCCGACCGCACTGACCGGTGCGCTGTCATTTATCTATCCGATTGCGGCGATTTTCGTCGACTGGTTCGCCTTCGGTCATCGCCTTGAATTGATGCAGTGGCTGGGCGTGATCGCGATTCTGCTGGCGGCGGCAGGTATGCAGCAGGGCTGGGGATTTGGTTTTCGCCGAGCGGCGGTGCAGTGATCGATGTTCAAATCTTCCACTGCACCTCGGTCTTCACCAGGCGCTGACGCCGATTGCTCAGAAGATGTAATCAGTGGTCAGAAAGCTCGACTCACGATTACGGATGATGTCGCTGATGAGCTCTTTATTGCTCTCCTGGAATTTCGTCGCGACCAGGGTGCGGATCGAAAATACCCTGAGCGCGTCGTGAACCGAAAGCGTGCCTTCGGCCGAGTTTTTTCGGCCATTGAACGGGTAGGTGTCCGGGCCGCGTTGGCACTGGGCGTTGAGGTTGATGCGTCCGACCTGATTGGCGAAGGTATCGACCAGACGACCGACCTCGGTGGAGTTATTGCCGAAGATACTCAGCTGTTGGCCGAAGTCCGATTCCAGTACGTAGTCGATCACGGTTTCCAGGTCGCGGTAGGGGACGATGGGCACCACCGGGCCGAATTGCTCCTCTTGATACACACGCATCTCGGTGGTGACCGGGTAGAGCACCGCCGGGTAGAAGAATGACCCGCGCGATTCGCCGCCGTTGGCGTTCACCACTTTCGCGCCTTTACTGACGGCATCGGCCACCAGCGAATGCAGGTAATCGACCTTGCCCGACTCCGGAAGTGGCGTCAGTGCCACGCCGCTTTCCCAAGGCATGCCCGGTTTGAGGGACTGGAGTTTGTGGTTGAATTTCTCGATGAAGCGGTCGACCACCTGTTCGTGGACGAAGAGGATTTTCAGAGCGGTACAACGTTGCCCGTTGAACGACAGCGAGCCAGTCACCGCCTCGTTGACTGCGTTGTCCAGATCGACCTCGGGCAGCACGATACCGGGGTTCTTGGCATCCAGTCCCAGCGCCGCACGCAAACGGTGGGGCCTTGGGTGCAGTTTTTTCAGGTCGCTGGCGGCTTTATTGGTGCCGATAAAGGCAAAGATATCGATCTTGCCGCTGGCCATCAGCGCGCTGACGGTTTCCCGGCCGCTGCCGTAGATCACGTTGATGACACCGGCCGGGAAGCTGTCGCGGAAGGCCTCCAGCAATGGACGAATCAACAGCACGCCCAGCTTGGCCGGTTTGAATACCACGGTGTTGCCCATGATCAAGGCCGGAATCAGCGTGGTGAAGGTCTCGTTCAACGGATAGTTGTAAGGCCCCATGCACAGTGCCACGCCCATCGGTACGCGGCGGATCTGGCCGAGGGTGTCCTGCTCGAGTTCGAATCGGCTGGAACGACGGTCCAGTTCCTTTAGGGCATTGATGGTGTCGACGATGTAGTCGCAGGTGCGATCGAATTCCTTTTCCGAGTCTTTCAGATTTTTGCCGATCTCCCACATCAGCAGTTTGACCACCGCTTCACGCTGTTCGCGCATGCGGCCGAGGAAGGCTTCGACATGCTGAATACGTTCGGCAACACGCATCGTCGGCCAGATTCCCTGACCTTTGTCGTAGGCACGAACGGCGGCATCCAGAGCGGTCAATGCAGTGTCGGCGTCCAGCAGCGGCGTGCTGCCGAGGATGACTTGTTCATCAGTATTTCCATTGACCAGATAGACCGGGCTGCGCACCAGCGCGAGTGGGCCGGACCAAATTTTTAATACGCCATCGACGAGATATTCGCGTTGTTCGATCTGGCCATTGAGGCGGTACTTTTCCGGGATATCCGCGGCGCTGGGGAACAGGTTGTCGAGAATGTTATCTGTGGTCATGGCGCTACCCCGTATGGATTGGGTGATGCAGATAAGGTTGGTTATCACGGAGCGTTGCCAGACGGTCAAGGCCACGCACCATGATCAGCATTGCTGAATCGTTTTACCTGATTGCGGCAAGGGTTGTCATGCTCTATCCATCGAACGATGTCCGCCCTGGAATCCTGGTCGCGGTTTTTTGTCGTGGATTGCTCATTGCCCTTGAAACCGCAAGCACATACTCCCGTATGCCGGTTAAACTTTGTGCTTTCTAAAAGGAGTTCTCATGAGTTACTACCAGCCGGGCATCCTTGCCACTCCCGTACCGCCTCAGGCACGCCATATGTTTTTCGCGCTCGAATCCGCCGAGGCATTGCCGGCCGCGATCGATAAGCTGGTGCAACTGGTAGACGGGAAATCGGCGGTAGTCGGTTTCGGTGAGTCGCTGGTACAGGCGCTGGGCGGTCAGATTGGGGGGCTGCGCACGTTCCCTGCGTTGGCCGGCGTCGGCGTGGACAACCCTTCGACCCAGCACGCACTCTGGTGCTGGCTACACGGTGAGGACCGCGGCGAGTTGCTGCATCGCAGCCGCGCTATCGAAGCTGCATTGGCCCCGGCGTTACGCCTGGTGCAGATGACCGAGGCCTTTCGCTACAAGACCGGGCACGATTTGACCGGTTACGAAGACGGCACTGAAAACCCCCACGATGAAGCGGCCGTGGCGGCAGCGTTGGTGGGCGAGGGCACAGATGGCCTGCACGGCGGCAGCTTCGCCGCGATTCAGCAGTGGCAACACGATCTGGATGGCTTCGCCGCGATGCCTGCCCAGGAGCAGGATCACATCATCGGTCGGCGCAAGAGCGATAACGAAGAGCTCGAAGACGCGCCGGAGTCTGCCCACGTCAAACGCACCGCTCAGGAAAGCTTCGCGCCTGAAGCCTTTGTCGTGCGCCGCTCCATGCCGTGGGTGGAAGGTGATCGGGCCGGTCTGATGTTTCTGGCCTTCGGGTATTCCCTTGACGCCTTCGAAGTACAACTGCGGCGCATGAGCGGCCTGGAAGACGGCATCGTTGATGGTATTTATCGGATGAGTCGGCCGATTACCGGTGGCTATTACTGGTGCCCGCCGCTCAAGGATGGCCGGCTCGATTTGCGGGCGCTGCGGATCGGCTGATTGGCGCAGCTGGCATATCTGGCGGGTATGTAGGAGCCGAGCTTGCTCGCGAAGGCGGCCTGACAGCCGACCTGGCTCTTGCGGATGTACACAGATTAAATGTGGGCTGGCTTGCCTGCGAAGGCGGCCTGACAGCCGGCCTGTCTTTTGCAGATGTACACAGATCAAGTGTGGGAGCTGGCTTGCCTGCGAAGGCGGCCTGACAGCCGACCAATCTCTTGCGGGTGTACATATCCATTCCTGCGGTAACGGCCACTTAGGGTTCCGCCCTTACGGCGTGTCACTTTTTCAGACGCCAAAAAGTAACCAAAAGGCTTTGCCCCAAGCGTTCGGCACCTCGCCAAGGCTCGGTGTTCCCTCGCTCCGGTGTCCATCAGGGGTGCGCCCTCCGGTCTGCTGCGCGACGACCTCCATGCGATGTCCTCGGCTTCGCCGAGGGGCGCTGCGCGCCAGTCCCCTGATGAACACCTCCGCTCGGCCTGCCGAAGGGGCGGGCAGATCAAAAGCACAGATCAAAAGCAAAAGCGAGGCGGCCTGCCGGCCGGCCTGTGCAGTGGTCTCGCCCGCGCCGATGTTGACGGACTGGCGGCTCTTGTCAGAAAAACCCGACAGGAGTACAAATGTACTCCATGACGACTTTAAGCCCCCGCCGTACTGCCATCCTGACTTTTATCCGCGACCGCATCGCGCAGCAAGGTCAGCCCCCGAGCCTCGCCGAGATCGCCGAGGCCTTTGGTTTTGCTTCGCGCAGCGTGGCGCGCAAGCATGTGGTGGCCCTTACCGAAGCCGGTTTTATCGAGGTCAATCCCAACCAGGCGCGGGGCATTCGCTTGCTGAATCAGCCACCTCGGCCCGAATTGCTGGATATTCCGGTGCTGGGCCGGGTAGCTGCCGGTGCGCCTATCGGTGCGGATGCCGAGGTTCACAGCCGCTTGATGCTGGACCCGGCGATGTTCTCGCGGATTCCGGATTACCTGCTGCGGGTGCAGGGTGATTCGATGATCGAGGATGGCATTCTCGACGGTGACCTGGTGGGCGTGCGGCGCAGTGCCGAAGCTGAAAACGGTCAGATCGTGGTGGCGCGGCTCGACGGTGAAGTCACGATCAAACGCTTTGAACGGGTTGCAGGGGCTGTGCGTTTGCTGCCGCGCAACCCGGCCTATGGGCCCATCGTTGTGCACGCCGATCAGGACCTGGCCATCGAAGGGGTGTTCTGCGGTCTGGTGAGGCAAGGATGATGGGCGCCGTCGTTGCTCTGGACACGCTGTTCAATGGCGGTCAGGTCTGGAAGGGCCGGCCCGCCGCACCACCGGTCAGCCCTCAACCGACGGGTCATTCGGCCCTGGACGCGGCGTTGCCCACGGGGGGCTGGCCGGAGTCGGCCTTGACTGAAATTCTCATCGCCGGGCAGGGCGTCGGCGAGTTGCAACTGGTGTGGCCGACGTTGGCGCGGTTATCCGCCGAGGGCGAGCGGATTGTCTTGGTGGCGCCGCCCCATGTGCCGTATCCGCAGGCCTGGCAGAACGCCGGTGTGGATCTGCGTCAGCTGTCGGTGATCCAGGCCAGCGAACGCGATGCCCTGTGGGCCGCTGAACAATGCCTGCGTTCGGGTAGTTGCGGCGCGGTCTTGTGCTGGCCGCAGAAGGCCGATGACCGTGCCTTGCGCCGCCTGCAAGTGGCCGCCGAAACCGGTCAGACCCTGGCGTTCGCCTATCGCTCGATCAAGGAGGCGATCAATCCTTCGCCGGCCGCCTTGCGTATCGCCATCGACGCCCGGCCCGCGCAATTGCGGATACTCAAGTGCCGTGGCGGCCTGGCCCGATCGGCGCCGATTGCCTTCGCGACAGGGCATTGAGGTTGGCATGCGCTGGGTCTGCATACTCTTTCCGCAGCTGGCGCTGGATGCTGCGCTGCGTCAGCGGCCCGATCCCGAAGAACCGCTGGCGCTGCTGACGGGCTCTGCGCAGCGCCGGGTATTGCAGGCGGTGAACGCTTCCGCTCGGGCGCTCGGCCTGCGGCCGGGGCAATCGCTGACTGCCGCCCATGCCTTGAGCAAAGCCTTTGCCAGCGCCGAATACGACCTTGTCGAGATCGAGCGCTGGCAGCAATTTCTCGCGGCCTGGGCCTACCGTTTCAGCTCCCAGGTCAGCGTGTTTTATCCCCGCGCCTTGTTGTTTGAAATCGAATCGAGCCTGGGCCTGTTCGGGCCCTGGCCGCAGTTCGAGGCGCGGCTGCGGGCGGAACTCACGGAACTGGGCTTTCGCCATCGCATCGTCGCCGCGCCCAATCCGGCAGCTGCGCGGGTCCTGGCTAACGCTTGTGACGGCTTGGCGGTGGCGGACAATGAAACCTTGCGCCGGGTCTTGGGGCAGATGCCCATCGACCGGGTCGGGCTGGCGCAGGAGGTCGCCACGGCCTTATCGCGCATGGGCTTGCGGACCTTGAGGCAGGTACAGGCGTTGCCGCGTCATACGTTGGCGCGACGCTTTGAGGCTCAGGTGCTCAAGCACCTCGACACGCTGCTGGGGGACCGCTCGCTGGCCCTGGCGTTTTACTTGCCGCCGGATCGTTTTGACGTGCGCATCGAGTTGAATTTCGATGTCCTGTCCCATCAGGCGCTGTTGTTTCCGTTGCGCCGGCTCACCGGTGATCTGTCGGCGTTTCTCTGTGGGCGCGATAGCGGCGTGCAACGCTTCGATCTGCTGCTGGAACATGCCGGGTTGCCTGATACGCAGATCAAGGTCGGCTTGCTCAGCGCCGAGCGCGATCCGGCGATGCTTTTCGAACTGGCTCGCGGTCGACTGGAACAGGTGCAAGTCGAGTCGCCGGTACGGGGTTTTCGCCTGGTGGCCCATGACTTGCCGCGGTTCGTCCCGCAGCACCGCGAACTGTTCGACGAGCGCCCGCAGCAATCCTTGCCCTGGGAGCAACTGCGCGAACGCTTGCGGGCGCGACTTGGAGATGATGCGGTGCAGGGTCTGCGCTGGCAGGCTGATCATCGGCCGGAGCACAGCTGGCAGCCGAGCGCCGATAGCCAGGCGTGTCCGCCGAGCCTTGGTCTGCAACGTCCGGGCTGGCTGCTCACGGAACCGCAGCAGCTGCACGAAGGTGCGGCGCGGATCCTCATGGGACCGGAGCGGATCGAGTCCGGCTGGTGGGATGGCGGCGATGTGCGTCGCGATTACTACCTGATCGAAACCCGTTCCGGTCAGCAGGCCTGGGCCTGGCGCACGGTGGGCGAGACCGGGCCTTTGTGGCTGCAAGGCTGGTTCGCATGAGCGTCGACTATGCCGAACTGCACTGCCTGTCGAACTTCAGTTTCCAGCGCGGTGCCTCCAGTGCCCGCGAGCTGTTCGAACGGGCCAAACGTCAGGGTTATCAAGCGTTGGCGATTACTGATGAATGCACGCTGGCCGGTATCGTCCGTGCCTGGCAGGCCGCTAAAGAACTGGAGTTGCCGCTGATCATCGGCAGTGAAATACGCATCGAAAATGGCCCGAAACTGGTGCTTCTGGTGGAGAACCTCGAGGGTTACCAGACGCTTTGCCGACTCATCACCCGAGCCCGCCGTCGGGCGGACAAGGGCCAGTATCAGGTGCTGCGCGAGGACCTCGACGAGCCGTTGCCGGGGCTGCTGGCGTTGTGGATGCCCGATAGTCTCGAGGTTGACGGGGAAGGGCGCTGGTTGCGCAAGGTCTTTGCTGACCGGCTGTGGTTGGCCGTCGAACTGCACTGCGGCCAGAACGATGCCCGACGGCTGGCGGGGTTGCTGGCCTTGGCCGCTGCACTGGATATTCCGGCAGTGGCCAGCGGCGATGTGCACATGCACGCCCGTGGGCGCCGGGCCTTGCAAGACACCATGACCGCGATCCGTCATCACGTGCGTGTCGCCGAGGCCGGGCAACGCCTGCACCCCAACGGCGAACGACACTTGCGCAGCCTTGATGCCTTGCAGGCACTCTATCCGCCGCCACTGCTTGAAGAATCCGCGGGCATTGCCCGGCGCTGCACCTTCGACCTCGGCCAATTGCGCTACCAATACCCGCGTGAACTGGTACCAGAAGGTCAGGCGCCGGCCTCCTGGCTGCGCGAACTGACTGAACGGGGCATGCGCTGGCGCTGGCCTGAAGGTGTGGAAGACAAGGTGCTGGCGCTGATCGAAAAGGAACTGACGCTGATCAGCGAGATGGGTTACGAGAGTTACTTTCTCACTGTCCACGACATCGTGCGCTTCGCCCGCAGCCGCGACATCCTCTGCCAGGGGCGCGGTTCGGCGGCCAACTCGGCGGTGTGTTATGCCCTGGGCATCACCGAAATCAACCCCAGCCTGATGAACATGCTGTTCGAGCGTTTCCTCTCCAAAGAGCGCAACGAGCCGCCGGACATTGACGTCGACTTCGAGCACGAGCGCCGTGAAGAGGTGTTGCAGTACGTGTTTCAGCGCTACGGCCGGACCCGGGCGGCGCTCACGGCAGTCGTCAGTACCTACCATGGCGCCGGAGCGGTGCGCGATGTCGCCAAGGCCCTTGGCTTGCCGCCGGATCAGGTCAATGCACTGGCCGATTGTTGCGGTCACTGGAGCGACGAACCGCCCTCGGTGGAGCGCCTGCGTGAAGGCGGTTTCGACCCGGACAGCCCGGTGTTGCGCCGGGTGCTGAGCCTGACCGGACAACTGATCGGCTTCCCCCGGCATCTGTCCCAGCACCCGGGCGGTTTCGTGATTTCCGAGCAACCGCTGGACACTCTGGTGCCGGTGGAAAACGCCGCCATGGCCGAGCGTACGATTATTCAGTGGGACAAGGACGACCTGGACATGGTCGGCCTGCTCAAGGTCGATATTCTCGCCCTTGGCATGCTCAGCGCCATTCGCCGCTGTTTCGACCTGCTGCGTCGTCACCGTGGCCTGGATCTGAGCCTGGCGCAGGTGCCGAAAGAGGACCCGAAAACTTACGAGATGATCGGCCGTGCCGACACCATCGGCGTCTTCCAGATCGAATCCCGGGCGCAGATGTCGATGCTGCCAAGGCTCAAACCCGTGAAGTTTTACGACCTGGTGATCGAGGTGGCTATCGTCCGTCCCGGTCCGATTCAGGGCGGTATGGTGCATCCGTACCTGCGACGGCGTAATAAAGAAGAACCTGAAACCTATCCGTCGGAAAAACTGAAAACAGTCCTGGAGCGCACTTTGGGGGTGCCGCTGTTTCAAGAGCAGGTCATGCAGATTGCGATCGTTGCCGCCGATTACAGCCCCGGCGAAGCCGATCAATTACGTCGCTCCATGGCCGCCTGGAAACGTCACGGTGGTCTGGAGCCGCATCAGAAACGCCTCAAGGACGGCATGCTGAAAAATGGTTACACAGAAGCATTCGCCGCGCAGATCTTCGAGCAGATCAAGGGCTTTGGCAGCTATGGTTTTCCCGAGTCCCACGCCGCCAGTTTTGCCTTGTTGACCTACGCCAGTTGCTGGTTGAAATGCCACGAACCGGCGGCCTTTGCCTGTGCGCTGATCAACAGCTGGCCGATGGGTTTCTACAGCCCGGATCAGATTCTGCAGGATGCCCGTCGGCATCATTTGCAGATCCGTCCGGTGGACGTGCGCGCCAGCGATTGGGATTGCAGCCTGGAACCGATCCACGGTGAGCAGCCGGCGATTCGCATGGGTTTGCGGATGATCCGTGGTTTTCGCGAGGACGATGCCCGACGCATTGAAACGGCACGCCTGGCCGGTAAGTTTGTCGATATCGCCGACCTCGGGGCGCGGGCGCGGCTCGACTCCCGGGCTCAGGAGCAACTGGCCGACGCCGGAGCTTTGCGGGGTTTGGCCGGGGATCGCCATCGGGCGCGCTGGGAGGTGGCCGGGGTGCAGAAACAGCTGGGCTTGTTTGCGGGTTTGCCGAGTCAGGACGAACCCCCGGTGTCCTTGCCCAAGCCAACTGTGGGTGAAGACCTGCAAGCCGATTACGCCAGTGTCGGCACGACCCTGGGCCCGCATCCGCTGGCCTTGCTGCGCAGCGAATTGAAAGCCCGGCGCTGTCGCAGTTCGCGGGAATTACTCGAGGTCGAGCATGGACGCAATGTCAGCGTCGCCGGATTGGTGACTGGCCGGCAACGACCCGGGACCGCCAGCGGCGTAACCTTCGTCACCCTGGAAGATGAGTTCGGCAACGTCAACGTGGTGGTCTGGCGTGACTTGGCCGAGCGTCAACGGCAGGTATTGGTGGGCTCGCAATTGTTGAAAGTCGACGGCACGCTGGAGACCGAGGGCGAGGTGCGGCATTTGATTGCCGGGCGGTTGAGTGATTTGAGTTCGTTGCTGACGGGGATCAGTGTTCGTAGCCGGGATTTTCGCTGAGATGTAGGTCATTAGGGCTTGTCCCGTTTTACTCCTGTTCGCAATGATGGCATTTTGTCATAATCGCCGGCAGTGACATCCAGGACGTCAACTTCGATTCAATTCCCACGCACATTCAATGGCCGCGCTTCGCACTGTTGTCTGTGCCATGGCTGAATAAAAAATCGCTATTCATTGGGTTTCAGGAGAAATGCAAGTGAGAATGATCTCGCGAATCGTGTTGTCAGGAATGACAATTGCAGTATTGGGTGCGATCGCCGGGTGTGCGACGGAAAGTTCCAGGGCACTGCCTGTGACACAAGTCGAAAGTGCCAGTCGCGCCTGGTCCGGTGTGCGGGTTCCGATGGCGGTCGGCAAGTTCGATAACCGTTCGAGCTATATGCGCGGGATATTTTCCGATGGTGTGGATCGCCTCGGCGGTCAGGCGAAGACCATTCTGATCACCCACCTGCAGCAAACCAATCGGTTCAGCGTGCTCGACCGCGACAATATGGGCGAGATCCAGCAGGAGGCGGCGATCAAAGGCCAGGCCCAGCGACTCAAGGGCGCTGATTATGTGGTGACTGGCGATGTCACCGAGTTTGGCCGCAAGGAAGTCGGCGACCATCAGTTGTTTGGCATCCTTGGTCGTGGCAAGACCCAGGTGGCCTACGCCAAAGTGAACCTGAATATCGTCAACATCAGTACCTCGGAAGTCGTCTATTCCACTCAGGGCGCGGGTGAATACGCCCTGTCCAACCGCGAGATCATCGGCTTCGGTGGCACCGCCAGCTACGACTCGACACTCAACGGCAAGGTGCTCGACCTGGCCATGCGCGAGGCGATCAATCGTCTTGTCGGCGGAATTGATTCAGGATCCTGGAAACCAGGCAACTGACGAACATCGTTTACAGGGAGAAGTAACGCATGATCAAGGCGCTTGAGTCACGGGCAATGATGGCGGCAATGCTGGTCGGGAGCGGGTTGCTGGCTGGATGCAGCAGCGGTCCGAAGACGCTTTACCAGTGGGAAGATTACCAGCCACAGGTTTATGAATACTTTAAAGGAGAAACGCCCGCGCAGGCTCAGGTCGAGGTGCTCGAGCGTGATCTGCAAAAGATCGATGCCACCGGCAAGACCCCACCTCCGGGCTACCACGCTCATTTGGGAATGTTGTATTTGAGCATGGGCAAGGATGACCAGATGGTGCAGCAGTTCAAAACGGAGAAGGTGTTGTTTCCTGAGTCGACGCCTTACATGGATTTCCTGCTCAAGAACGCTAAAACCGGAGACAGCAAATGACCCCGCGCACTGTTAAAACGCTGCTCGGGTTGTGTGCGCTGGCATTGCTCGCTGGCTGTGTGGCACCCAGGACGGTCGATTATTCGGCATTCAAAGAGAGTCGGCCCCGGACCATTCTGGTATTGCCAGCGCTGAATGAGTCACCGGACGTCAAGGCCTCCTACAGCTTGCTCTCGCAGGTCACTTTCCCGCTGGCCGAGGCGGGTTATTACGTTTTGCCGGTTGCCTTGGTCGATGAGACCTTTCGGCAGAACGGTCTGACCACGCCAGCGGATATCCATGAAGTGGCACCCGGTAAACTGCGCGATATCTTCGGTGCTGATGCGGCTTTGTACATCACGGTCAAGGAGTACGGCACCCGCTATATGCTGATCTCCAGCGAAACCGCGGTGACCGCGAGCGCGAAGCTGGTCGATCTCAAGACCGGGACCGCGCTGTGGACAGGTACCGCCAGAGCGTCGAGCGAAGAGGGTGGCAACAGCAATGCAGGCGGCCTTGTCGGCATGCTGATCACCGCTGCGGTCAAGCAGATCATCAACAGCTCGACAGATGCCGGTCACCCGATTGCCGGTGTCACCAGTCAGCGTCTGCTGTCGGCTGGGAAACCTGCCGGACTTTTGTATGGGCCGCGCTCGCCGAAATACGGCACAGACTGAGCAGGCATGAGTCGGGAGCACCACTGGTCTGATTGACGGTCGACAGAAGGGCATAGGCGAGGCCATGCTGATACTTGGTAATTGCGATAAAACGCGGTTGCCACCGATCAACAAACGGAGGTGTTCCATGCCGGTGAACCATGACCTTTATCAGGATTTGCACTTCACGAAGGAAGAGATTCAACAAAAGCGCGCCAACGACCCCCATCTCCACTCGTTGCTCGATCAATACTCACGCCTCGATACCGAAGTGCTGAAGGCTGAGGCTGCGGCGCTCGCTGATGATGAACTGAGGAAGCTCAAGGAGAAGCGTGTGTTTATCAAAAGAGAGATTTCCAAAAAGTTGATGACCAAGTCCTGAATCTGCGAAGCCCTGAGCGGGGCTGCACAGGCTCCTGCGCACCCCGCAAGATTGGCTCGATGACCGATGAACAAGTAAATGGAACGGCCATAAATGCTAACGCATCAGGGACTGATTCTTCAGGTTCCATGGGAGGTGCTTATGAGCAATCCAAAACTCCCCAGCGAAGAGCAGGGGGGCTATGATCCGATGCAGAAATCCCCTCAACCCTTGAGTCCAGGACGCACGACGGTTCATCCGGACAACGAGCCGGATATTGATGAACTGCCGGACGATGAAGCGCTGCTTGAGCTGGATGAGGACGATGACGCGGCGAGCGATGCGGATGTGTGGCGAGGGAGCTTGCTCCCGCTCGGCTGCGCAGCAGTCGTAAAATCGGTGAATGCGGTGTGTCTGATACAACTCCTTTGCAGTTTTAGGGCCGCTCCGCGCCCCAGCGGGAGCAAGCTCCCTCGCCACAAGGTTCTGCGTTCGACGTTTCTACATGGCCTATTCCGCGCTCTGCATCGCCCGACTCAGCGGCAGACGCGCCATATTGCTGGCCTTGAGCGACCCCAGATACAGCCAGTCACCGTACTCACGGACTGTGGTAATCGGTGAGTAATTGCCTTTGCTGCTGTCCTGCAAATTGGCGATGACTTTGCCTTCGGTGTCCAGGCCAAGCGCGAATGCCCGTTTCTCTATCGGTTTGGGAAGGACCATCATGGCCCGCACGATCATCTTGCGCAGGTACGGATGGCCGGCCGTGCCATCGAGCAGCGCACTGCGCGGGGCGTAGAGGGCTACCCAAAAGCGGTCGCGGCCGTTGAAGCTGAGGTTGTCGGGCAGGCCTGGCAGGTTGTCGATGAACACATCATGGGTGCCGGCCTTTGCGCCGGTAAGCCAGTAGCGGGTGATGCGGTAGGCACCGGTTTCGTTGACCAGCACAAAATCCTCGTTCGGCCCCAGTGCCACGCCATTGGCGAACTCAAGCCTGTCCAGCAACTGCTCGGTTTTTCCGCTCTGGAAGTCGTAGCGCAGCAGTCGTCCGTCGCCGTCGTGCTCGATGATCGCCTCGCCATCCTTGCCATAACCCCAGCGGCTGGAGGCATCGCTGAAATACGCATAACGACCGACCGCATCCACCGTGACGTCGTCGGTGAAGCCAAATGGAAGACCGTCAGCCGTGCTGGTCAGGGTGGTCAACTGGCCTTGAGTGTCCAGTGCCAGCAGACCCTTGATCCCGTCGGCGATAATCAACCGGCCGTCCGGATGCCGGGCCAGGCCCAGTGGACGACCGCCGGTGTCGGCCAGCACTTTGAGTATTTTACCATCGAGGCTGGTGCGGATAACCCTGCCATCGTGCAGGCCGGTGATCAGAGCGCCATCCTCCAGCAACAATGCTTCAGGCCCGGCAATATCCAGGGTGCCCACCGGCTCCACACCTTTGAGCTTCTGGTTTTCGGCGTAGACGCCGGTAGTCAGCGACGGCGCGGCGGAAGGTGTCCAGCCGACTGGTTGCACCTTGGTGGGCACCAGTAGCAGAAAAGCTGCGATGGCAATCATCAGAAGCAGAACAATGTGGTGAAATTTGACTCGACGGGGGGAGCGACTCATCAAGCGATAACTCCTGTCTGGACCGCAATGGCACGCTGCGCCATTTCACACAATGCCAGCATGGACGCTGCCGACTCGCGCTCTATTGACAGAAGATTAACCCCGGCCGAATTATTCAGCTAATGGATATTCGGAATGGGCGTTCAAGCGCAATGATTCAAGGTGCTGGCCGAGTGGCTGGAATACGAACTTGATCGGGGTGGGGACTGTGGGAGCCGAGCTTGCTCGCGATAGCATCACCGCGGTGAAACAGACAGACCGCGCTGCCTGCATCGCGAGCAAGCTCGGCTCCTACAGAATCAAATCATCGGATCCCAGCGCTGAGACCAGTCACTGTCGGCCTTGACCACTTCTCTGAGCAAGTCGAACGCCAACTGCAAGGTGGTCGAGTCACGATCCCGTGAGTAGACCAGATAAGTCGGGTAACTGAACTCCGGCGCTTTGGGCACCCGCTCCAGCACGCCGCTGTCGAGATAGCTTTGCACCACTCGGGTCCGGAAATAGCCGCAGCCGCCATTTTCGAGGATGTACTGCAACGCCAATGGCCCAAGGTTGAAACTGATGGCAGCCTTCGCCTTGTCTGGCAGCGCGGCGTCGTGTTGCCGCCGAAAGTCTTTGCCCCAGTCGACATAGACATAGGGTTGCGGATTGGCCACCAGGCGAATCTGAATGAGCTTTTCTTCCAGCAATTGCTCGACTTGCAGGCGTGGCCAATATTCGGGTTGATAGACCAGGGCTGCATCCAGCACACCCAGCTCAAGCTGGCGCAGCAGATGTTCGCCGTCGCGAATTTCCGTGCGCAACGCATGGCCAGGAATCTTCTCGCGCAACTCGCGAGCCCAACTGAGCATCAGCGGATTGCACAGGCTGACCTCACCCCCGATATGCAGCACGTTACGGTAACCGTCAGGCAGCGGCAGATCGCGACGGGCCGCCTCCCATGTCTGCACCAATTGATTGGCATAGACCACAAAGGCTTCGCCATCCGGGGTCAGCCTGGCACCGGCGCGATTGCGCACGAACAAGGTGCTGGAGAGCTGGCTCTCGAGCTTCTGGACCCGTGCGGTGATGGCAGTCTGAGTGACATGCAGCTTCTCGGCTGCCAAAGCGAGACTTCCGTGGCGAACGATCTCCAGGAAGGTTCGGGCCAGATCGATGTCCATGGGCATCCCGGTATTCAAAGGGGGGTGCAGTGTAGAGCAACAGGCGCTGTTTCGGTTTGCCTGACACAACTCAGTGTCCGATTTGGGGCTGCTTCGCAGCCCAGCGCGAGCAAGCTCGCTCGCCACAGGTGAAACGTTTGGAGTGGAATCCTTGAAAACACGAATCCCGCCATAAAGGCGGGATTCGTTTGCAGCCGCAAGACGTGCTCCCGAATGTCGGGAGCCGCGTGCTTAGGCCGGGAACAGTTCGCTCAGCTTCATCGCCAGCATCATGTCGCCTTCAGCGCGCAGTTTGCCGCCCATGAACGCCTGCATGCCGTCGGTCTCGCCGCTGACGATGCCTTGCAGGGTTTCGCTGTCCATGACCAGGGTCACGCCAGCATCAGGGTTCACGCCTTCTTGCAGCTCGCAGGTGCTGTCTTTGACGACCAGCGAGAAATTCTTTTCTTCGTCGATGCGAAAACCGAAAACCAGATCCAGGCCCGCAGCAGCGGCTGGGTTGAACTTGGCTTTCATTGCTTGTACGGCATCAGCTACGGAGGTCATGGTTCGATCCTTTTATGGGTGATTGCAACAAGGGTCACAGTTAGCCGGCACTCAACGATAGGTGATGAGCTCCGGGGCCTTCAGCAGTTGCAAGTGCGCATGACTGTTGAAGGAAGCCAGGGCCACCTCGCGACCACGAAACTTGAGCAGGTTGAGCGAGGTGTTGACGATTTGCCAATTCAGTTCAAAGGCCTGTGCGGCAGGCATTTGAGTAATCAGGTGGAGCAGGGCGGTGATGGTGCCGCCGGAAGTGAACACGGCGATCTTCTGGGTGTTGTCCGCCTGTTCGAGAATGCGCTGCAAACCGGCCTGGACACGACCGACAAACCCCAGCCAGCTTTCCAGCCCCGGTGTGTCATAGGTGCCGCTGAGCCAGCGTTCGATGATCAAGGCGAAGATCCGCTGAAACTCCGTGCGGTTCTGTGTGGCATTGCGCAGGATGTTCAGCGCTTCGGGTTCGTCCGGCAGCAGGCCTGGAAGCAGGGCACGGATGATGGCGTCGGCATCGAACTCGTTGAAGGCAGAATCGATCTCCAGGGGCGGCACCGGCATGCCGACTGCGCTGAACTGTTCCAGCGCCGAGTTGGCGGTGTGCTGTTGTCGACGCAAGTCGCCAGACAGGCAACGATCGAAGCTCAGGCCCAGTTCAGCCAGGTGGCTGCCGAGCACTTGCGCCTGGCGAACACCGGTCGGCGACAGCACGTCATAGTCGTCTGCACCGAAGGAGGCCTGGCCATGTCGAATCAAGTAGATGCTGCCCACGTCCGCGTCGTCCCGGTACGTTGTAAGTTTTGCGAGGTTATGAGGATGCCGGTGGGCTGTCAATGAAAAAACATACGCTTGTTTGAAATGTTCGTTGGAGGCCCGTTACAACAGGTTTCTCGGCTGGCCGCGAGGCGGGCGCATGGGTATGCTGGAGATATCCCGCGACCGATTGTCCAGCGGCGCACAGTATTTAAGGAGTCCCTGTGGAGTTTTTTGCGGAGTACGCAAGTTTTTTGGCTAAAACCATCACCCTGGTCATCGCTATTCTGGTGGTCCTGGCCAGTTTCGCGGCATTGCGCAGCAAAGGCCGGCGCAAGACTGCGGGCCAGTTGCACGTCAGTAAACTCAACGATTTTTATAAAGAGCTGCGTGAGCGACTTGAGCAGACCTTGCTCAGCAAGGATCAGCTCAAGGCCCTGCGCAAATCCCAAAGCAAGCTCGAGAAAAAACAGAAGAAACAACCTGAGGCCAAACCACGGGTGTTCGTGCTGGATTTCGACGGAGACATCAAAGCCTCTGCCACTGAAAACCTGCGCCACGAAATCACCGCGCTGCTGACCCTCGCGACGCCCAAGGATGAAGTGGTGCTGCGTCTTGAGAGCGGCGGCGGCATGGTCCACAGCTACGGTCTGGCCTCTTCGCAACTGGCGCGGATCCGCCAGGCTGGCGTGCCATTGACCATCTGCATCGACAAGGTCGCAGCCAGCGGCGGCTACATGATGGCTTGTATCGGCGAGAAGATCATCAGCGCGCCGTTTGCCATCCTCGGCTCGATTGGTGTGGTAGCCCAGTTGCCCAACGTCAACCGTCTGCTGAAAAAGCACGACATCGACTTCGAGGTGCTGACTGCCGGTGAGTACAAACGCACCCTGACGGTGTTTGGCGAAAACACCGAGAAGGGCCGGGAGAAATTCCAGGAAGAGCTGGACATCACCCATCAACTGTTCAAGAACTTCGTCTCGCGCTATCGCCCGCAACTGGCCATCGACGAAGTGGCGACTGGCGAAGTCTGGCTCGGCGTCGCGGCGCTGGACAAGCAACTGGTCGACGAACTGAAGACCAGCGACGAATACCTCGCCGATCGCGCCAAGGGTGCCGAGCTGTACCACTTGCATTACAGCGAGCGTAAAAGCCTGCAAGAGCGTGTCGGCCTGGCAGCGAGCGGCACGATCGATCGCGTATTGTTGGGTTGGTGGAGTCGTTTGACTCAGCAGCGGTTCTGGTAAGTATCCCCACAGGCTGATGTGTCATTGGAAGATGGCCAGCCTGCCATTTCGAAGTTGTCATCAAGCCCTGGACTCAAGCGTTAACTCTTGGTTCAGGGTTTTTTTCAGGGCTTGCGACGAATTGTGGGGTCAATTAAGCAGGGATGTCGGCCTCTTGGCCCTTGATGCCGGTGAGCTTCACGCGTCTGGAGAACAGAGTCAGGTTGTACAACGACTGGGTACAGATGGGCAGACCCATTCCGATAGCTGATCTGCAGGATTGATGGGTGCAGCAAGCCTTGAACCCAAGGCCGGGTTCAAGGCTTTTGATCATTTAACGTCGACGAAACAGCGGCAGCGGTTCGTCGGCGGCGGCCTGATAGGTCACCGAGAAGTCCTTGAGGCTTTCCAGGGCTTCATACGGGTCTTTGTCTGCGCGCAGGGCGTAGGCATCGAAGCCGCAACGGTGCAGGTAGAACAGCTGGTCACGCAGCACATCGCCGATGGCCCGCAGTTCACCCTTGTAGCCGTAACGATCACGCAGCAGGCGCGCGTTGGAGTAGTTGCGACCGTCGGTGAAGGCCGGGAAGTTCAGGGCAATCACCTGGAAGTGCGCAACGTCGTCGCCGATTTCTTCGGCTTCTTCGTCTGCATCCAGCCATACGCCCAGACCGCCGTCGCGGGCCTTGAGGGCGTGAGCGTGCTCACGCCACAGGGCCAGCGGAACGATCAGGTCGTCGCAGTTGGAAATGCCGTCGAGGGTCGAGTCCTTGGGCATCAAGTGCCAGGTTTCGTCGACGACCTCGTTGTTCTTAATTATTCGCTGCATAGACGCGCTCCTTGAAGAGGTCAATGCCAATACGTTGGTAAGTGTCGATGAAGCGCTCGTCTGGAGTACGTTGTTCCAGATACACGTTGATCAGCTTCTCGATGACGTCAGGCATTGCACCCTGGGCAAAAGATGGACCGAGGATCTTGCCCAGGCTGGCATCGCGACTGCCGCTGCCACCAAGGGAGACCTGGTAGAACTCTTCGCCTTTCTTGTCCACCCCGAGAATGCCGATATGGCCGACGTGGTGGTGACCGCAAGCGTTCATGCAGCCGGAAATGTTCAGGTCCAGCTCGCCGATGTCGAACAGATAGTCCAGATCGTCGAAACGCCGCTGGATCGATTCGGCGATCGGAATCGACTTGGCGTTGGCCAGGGAGCAGAAATCGCCGCCCGGGCAGCAGATGATGTCAGTCAGCAAGCCGATGTTCGGCGTGGCGAAACCTTGCTCGCGCAACTCGCCCCACAGAGTAAACAACTGGCTCTGCTCGACGTCGGCGAGAATGATGTTCTGCTCGTGGGAGGTGCGCAGCTGACCGAAGCTGTAGCGCTCGGCCAGGTCGGCCACGGCGTCGAGCTGCTTGTCGGTGATGTCGCCCGGTGCAACACCGGTCGGCTTCAGGGACAGGGTCACGGCCACATACCCCGGCTTCTTGTGCGCCAGGGTGTTGCGGGTACGCCAGCGAGCGAAGCCCGGGTGCTGCTTGTCGAGTTCGGTCAGTTCGCCAGCCTGGTTGTCCAGGGCCTTGTAGTCCGGATCGACGAAGTGTTTGGCAACGCGATGCACTTCAGCGTCGGTCAGCGTGGTCTGGCCACCGCGAAGGTGTTCCATTTCCGCGTCGACTTTTTGCGCGAAGACTTCAGGGGTCAAGGCTTTGACCAGAATCTTGATCCGCGCCTTGTACTTGTTGTCACGACGGCCGTAGCGGTTGTAGACACGCAGAATGGCGTCGAGGTAGCTCAACAGGTCCTGCCACGGCAGGAACTCATTGATAAAGGCGCCAACCACCGGGGTCCGGCCCAAACCGCCACCGACCAGTACCCGGAAGCCCAGTTCGCCCGCGGCGTTGTGCACCGGCTCCAGGCCAATGTCGTGGACTTCAATGGCTGCGCGGTCCGAGGTCGAACCGTTGATGGCGATCTTGAACTTGCGCGGCAGGTAGGCGAATTCCGGGTGGAAGGTCGTCCACTGACGAACGATCTCGCACCAGGGGCGCGGGTCGATCAGTTCGTCGGCAGCGACACCGGCGAACTGGTCGGTGGTGACGTTGCGCAGGCAGTTACCGCTGGTCTGAATGGCGTGCATTTGCACGGTGGCCAGTTCAGCCAGGATATCCGGAATGTCTTCCAGCGCCGGCCAGTTGAACTGGACGTTCTGCCGGGTGCTGATGTGGGCATAGCCCTTGTCGTAGTCGCGAGCGACCTTGGCCATCATCCGCGTCTGGCGCGAAGTCAATTGGCCATAAGGCACGGCAACCCGCAACATCGGGGCAAACCGTTGAATATAAAGGCCATTTTGCAGGCGCAGGGGGCGGAATTCTTCTTCGCTCAGCTCGCCTGCCAGATAGCGTCGGGTTTGATCACGGAACTGCTTGACGCGGTCCTCGATGATCCGCTGATCGTACTCGTCATATACGTACATATAAGTCCTGTTCTCAGGCTGCTACAGCAATTCTGCGCGCACGGCCGCGCACTCCCAACGGAGCCGGCGCACGATACCAGTTTGCAGTTATGCGCAAAAGTGATGTTTGAGTATATGCAAAGAACTAAAACGACTAATGAGGTCGGTTATTGTCTTACCCACATTTGTGGTGCGGGCAATTCTGGACTTAACTGTGGCCGAGTCTTTATGCAATCACCGATAAAACCGACAAGAGGCGATGCAATGAGCAACCCGACCAAAGCAAGGAAAAGCGACAGCGCTGTCGATGCATGGGCGATTCTTTTTATGATCATCCTGGTGGTCTCGACCGCTGTGTTCTGGGTCAGCCATCAATAAGTAACCCTGTCCGGGCCCTGATCCGATGATTGTCGGACAAAACGGTAATTAAACGCAGTTGGCTTGGCCTTTCGCTAGCTATAATGCGCGGCTAATTTCCGGGGCTCGGATTCATGTTGAAGTTTCTCTGCGGTGTGTTGCTGGTGCTTGGCTCGGTCATCGGGCCTGCTGCGCAGGCGGAATCAGTGTTGTTCCTGAATCCGGGAATCAGCACGGAAACCTTCTGGGTCAGCTATTCGCAATTCATGCAGGCAGCGGCCAAGGACCTTGGCATGGATCTGCAGATCCTCTATGCCGAGCGAGTGCCCGAGACCAATCTCAAGCAGGCCCGTGAAGCCCTGCAGGGGCCAAAACGTCCGGATTATCTGGTTTTCGTCAACGAGCAGTATGTCGCTCCGGAAATTCTGCGCCTGTCACAGGGCAGCGGCGTGAAGCTGTTTATCGTCAATAGTGGCCTGACGCCCGACCAGCTCAAGCTGTTGGGTGAGCACGACAGCAAGTATCCCGACTGGATCGGCAGTATGGTGACCAATGATGAGGAAGGCGGTTACCTGATGCTCAAGGAGCTTATCCGTCAGCACGGACCTGTGGCGGCGGGCCAGGGCATCGATCTGTTGGCGTTCTCCGGGATAAAAATAACCCCGGCCGCGCAATTGCGCGAGCGGGGCCTGCGGCGGGCCCTGGCCGAGCATCCTGAAGTGCGGTTGCGCCAATTGGTGTATGGCGAGTGGAACCGTGAGCGAGCCTATGAGCAGGCCAGTCAGCTGCTCAAGCGCTATCCGCAGACGGCATTGATATGGTCGGCGAACGATCAAATGGCCTTGGGGGCGATGAAGGCGTTGGAGGAGGCGGGAGGCCGGCCGGGCAAGGATGTGTTTTTCAGCGCGGTCAACAGTTCGCCAGAGGTGTTGCAGGCGCGGGTCGACGGTCGTCTGAGTGCCTTGACCGCCGGGCATTTCACCATTGGCGGCTGGGCCATGGTGTTGTTGCATGACCACGCCCGGGGAATCGATATCGCCCGTCATGGCGGCCGGGACCGGCAAGTATCTTTGTTGCAGCTGATCGGCCGGCAGCAGGCGCAGCGCTTGTTGGGACTCAAGCAAGCCAGCGATTACAAGGTCGACTTTCACGCGCTCTCGGCACAAGGGAAGTCGTCCTCATACCGCTATCCGTTCAGCCTGCAACTGTTGATGCACTGATCAGCGCTTCAAATCCCCGCCAGATGCAGGACCAGCTTCACGATACCAAACAGCGTCAGGGCGAAGACCGCCGTGAACAGGATGCCCAGGATCACGAAATGACTGGGCTTGCCGTGGGTGAAATCCCGGGCGCGATTCTTTCCGCTTTGCACGCCAAATGCAGCGGCCACGACGCTGTGGAGCATCTGCCACAGGGTCGGTGGTTTGTTGTCAGGGTCGTCCATAAAGCCCTCGGCGCAGGTGTGTGAAGAGAGCATAGACGCCCAAAGATCGTGTGGCGAGGGAGCTTGCTCCCGCTGGGTTGCGCAGCGACCCCAAAATCGGCAAACGCATTTTGTCAGATAAAACGCGTCTATCGGTTTTACGGCCGCTGCGCGACCGAGCGGGAGCAAGCTCCCTCGCCACAGGGGTGCCCGGCGCTATTTCTTAGTTGTCGTAACCCAGGTTAGGCGCCAGCCAACGCTCACTCACAGTCAAATCCTGCCCCTTGCGTGCGCTGTAGCTTTGCACCTGATCCTTGTCGATCTTGCCCACGGCGAAGTACTGCGCCTGCGGGTGGGCGAAGTACCAGCCGCTGACGGCGGCGGCCGGGAACATCGCGTAGTGCTCGGTGAGGAACACACCGCTGCGCCCGGCCTTGAGTTCGCTCGCAGCAGGGTCCAGCAGTTTGAACAAAGTGCCTTTCTCGGTGTGATCCGGGCACGCCGGGTAGCCGGGGGCAGGGCGGATGCCGGTGTATTGCTCTTTGATCAGCGCTTCGTTGTCGAGCTGTTCGTCCTTGGCATAACCCCAGTAGTTTTTCCGCACTTGCTGGTGCAGCCACTCGGCACAGGCTTCGGCCAGACGGTCGGCCAGGGCCTTGACCATGATCGAGTTGTAGTCGTCGCCAGCGTCCTGATAAGCCTTGGCCACTTCTTCGGCGCCGATCCCGGCGGTGGTGATGAAGCCGCCGACATAGTCGGTGATGCCGCTGTCTTTCGGCGCGACGAAGTCGGCCAGCGAGAAGTTCGGCTTGCCATCGGTCTTGATGATTTGCTGGCGCAGGTGATGCAGTTTGGCGATTGGCTGGCCGTCGTCGCCATAGACTTCCAGGTCGTCGTCCTGCACCTGATTGGCCGGCCAGAAACCGAACACCGCGCGGGCGCTGATGAGTTTTTCGTCGATCAGCTTGGCGAGCATTTCCTGGGCATCGGCAAACAACGAGGTGGCCGCTTCTCCCACCACTTCATCGGTGAGAATGCGCGGGTACTTGCCGGCCAGGTCCCAGGAGATGAAGAACGGCGTCCAGTCGATGTACTCGGCCAGCACCTTGAGGTCGATGTTGTCCAGGACCTTGGCGCCGGTGAAGGTCGGCTTCACCGGCTGGTAGCTGCTCCAGTCGAACTGCGGCTTCTTGGCGATCGCCACCGGGTAGCTCAGGCGCTCGGTACGGGCGCTGCGGTTGGCGGTGCGCTCGCGGACTTCGATGTATTCCAGGCGGGTCTTTTCGACAAAAGCAGGTTTCAACTCTTTGGACAGCAATTGCGTCGCCACGCCCACGGCGCGGGAGGCGTCGGTGACATAGATCACCGCGTCGTTGCTGTACTTGGGCTCGATCTTCACCGCCGTGTGGGCCTTGGAAGTGGTCGCGCCGCCGATCATCAGCGGCAGATAGAAATCCTGACGCTGCATTTCCCGGGCGACGTGGACCATCTCGTCCAGCGACGGAGTGATCAGGCCGGAGAGACCGATGATGTCGCACTTCTGCTCTTTGGCGACCTGGAGGATCTTCTCCGCCGGCACCATCACGCCGAGGTCGACGATGTCGTAGCCGTTACAGCCCAATACCACGCCGACGATGTTCTTGCCGATGTCGTGCACGTCGCCCTTGACCGTGGCCATGAGGATCTTGCCCTTGGCTTGCGGTTTGTCGCCTTTTTCCAGCTCGATGAACGGGATCAAGTGGGCCACGGCCTGCTTCATTACCCGCGCGGATTTCACCACCTGTGGCAGGAACATTTTGCCGGCGCCGAACAGGTCGCCAACGATGTTCATGCCGGACATCAGCGGACCTTCGATCACTTCGATCGGGCGGGCGAACGACAGTCGGGATTCTTCGGTGTCTTCAACAATGTGCGTGGTAATGCCTTTGACCAGCGCATGCTCCAGACGCTTGTTGACGTCCCAGCTGCGCCACTCGCCGGTTTCGGCTTCCTTGACGCTGCCGTCGCCCTTGTATTTGTCGGCGATGGCCAGCAGGGCGTCGGTGCCGTCCGGCGTGCGGTTGAGCACCACGTCCTCGACGGCATCGCGCAGCTCGGCCGGGATCTGGTCGTAGATCTCCAGCTGGCCGGCGTTGACGATGCCCATGCTCAGGCCATTGCGGATCGCATACAGCAGGAACACCGAGTGGATCGCTTCACGCACCGGGTTGTTGCCACGGAACGAGAACGACACGTTGGACACGCCGCCACTGGTCAGCGCGTGGGGCAGGTGGTCACGGATATAGGCGCAGGCGTTGATGAAGTCGACGGCGTAATTGTTGTGCTCTTCGATACCGGTGGCGATGGCGAAGATGTTCGGGTCGAAGATGATGTCTTCCGGCGGGAAGCCGACTTCGTTGACCAGAATGTCGTAGGAGCGTTTGCAGATTTCCTTTTTGCGCGCTTCGGTGTCGGCCTGACCGGCTTCGTCGAAGGCCATCACCACCACCGCGGCACCGTAGCGCTTGCACAGCTTGGCGTGATGAATGAACTGCTCGATGCCTTCCTTCATGCTGATGGAGTTGACGATGCCCTTGCCCTGGATGCACTTGAGGCCGGCTTCGATCACTTCCCACTTCGAGGAGTCGATCATGATCGGCACGCGGGAGATGTCCGGTTCGCCGGCGATCAGATTGAGGAAGGTCACCATGGCCTTCTTCGAATCGAGCATGCCCTCGTCCATGTTGATGTCGATCACCTGCGCGCCGGCCTCGACCTGCTGCAGGGCGACTTCCAGGGCTTCGGTGTAGTTGTCTTCGCGGATCAACCGGGCGAAACGCGCGGAACCGGTGATGTTGGTCCGCTCGCCGACGTTGACGAACAACGACTCGCGATTGATGGTGAACGGCTCCAGACCCGACAGGCGGCAGGCCTTTGGAATGTCCGGAATCGGCCGCGGTGCGTAGTTGGCCACTGCCTTGGCGATCGCCTCGATGTGACCGGGTGTGGTGCCGCAGCAGCCGCCGACGATGTTCAGGAAGCCGCTTTGGGCGAACTCTTCGATGACCTTGGCGGTCTCGGCCGGCAGCTCATCGTACTCACCGAACTCGTTGGGCAGGCCGGCGTTCGGGTGGGCGGAAATATAAGTGTTGGCCTTGTCCGACAGCTCTTCCAGGTACGGCCGCAGTTCACGGGCGCCAAGGGCACAGTTCAGACCGACGGAAATCGGTTTGGCGTGACTGATGGAGTTCCAGAAAGCTTCGGTGGTCTGGCCGGAGAGGGTACGGCCGGAGGCGTCGGTGATGGTCCCGGAAATCATGATCGGCAGTTCGAAACCCAGCTCCTCGAACACGCCTTGCACGGCGAAGATCGCGGCCTTGGCGTTCAAGGTGTCGAAGATGGTTTCGATCAGGATCAGGTCGGCGCCGCCTTCGATCAGGCCTTTGGTGGCTTCGCTGTAGTTTTCCACCAGCTCGTCGAAGGTCACGTTACGGTAGCCGGGGTTGTTCACGTCCGGCGACAACGAACAGGTACGACTTGTAGGGCCGAGCACCCCGGCGACGAAGCGCGGCTTGTCCGGGGTTTCCAGGGTCTTGGCGTCGGCTACCTTGCGCGCCAGGCGTGCGCCTTCCACGTTCAACTCGTAGACCAGCGCTTCCATGCCGTAGTCGGCCTGGGATACCTGAGTGGCGTTGAAGGTGTTGGTTTCGAGAATGTCGGCACCGGCGTCCAGATACGCCTTCTCGATCGCCCCGATCACGTCCGGACGGCTGAGAATCAACAGGTCATTGTTGCCTTTGACATCGCTCGGCCAGTCGGCGAAGCGTTTGCCACGGTAGTCCTGCTCCTCGAGCTTGTAGCTCTGGATCATCGTGCCCATACCGCCATCGAGAATCAGGATGCGCTCTTTGAGAGCTTGATGGAGGGCTTGAAGGCGAGCGCTGCGATCGGACATAGGACTACCTGGGAAGGCCAATACAAAGAGGCGCGATGATAGCAAACCTGTGCGCCTTTAGAGCATGACAAGGTTTTGCATGAATATCGCTCATGTTGGTGGTGGGGCTGGACCGGTAGAATCGCGACGTTTTCTATCAATAGGACCAGGGACATGTTCTATCGCGTTGTCATCGGCAGTGTTTTGCTGCTTTTAAGCTCTGCCGCCACAGCGCAAGGCCCGGCGCCGGCGATTTCCTACACTCGCGACATTCAACCGATCTTCACCGAAAAATGCGTGGCCTGCCATGCCTGTTACGACTCCGCCTGTCAGCTCAACCTGGGCAGCGGTGAAGGCGTGACGCGAGGCGCGACGAAAGTTCCGGTCTATGACGGCGAACGCAGTAAAGCCTCGCCGCCGACGCGTTTGTTCTACGACGCTTTTGGCAAAACAGCTTGGCAGCGCAAGGATTTCTATTCAGTCCTCGATGCTCAGGGCAGCCAGGCGGCGCTGATGGCGCGTATGCTTGAGTTGGGCCACAAAACCCCATTGCAATCCAATGCCAAGTTACCCGGTGAAATTGTTCTGGGGCTGAATAGGGAAAACATGTGCCCGATGCCGGGCGAGTTCGATGGCTATGCCGGCGCCCATCCGAAAGAGGGCATGCCGCTGGCCGTGACCGGTCTCACCGATCAGCAGGGCAGACAACGCCGTTGCTGGCGATGCCGGGGCAGAATGACGATGTCGGCAGCGTCCTGAGCCTGTGGCACGACTATCGGGACAAGCGCAACGAATATGAAATCTTGCGCCGGGACAGCTACGCCGATTTGCCGGCACCGAGCTGGTCGACCCTATGGGCCGGCAATGACAACGCCTTGCTGAGCATCTTCCGGCACTTCGACAGCGCCTCGGTGAACAAAGGCCTGATCGGTGACGTGCCGCAAACGATGTGGCTGTTCGACTATCCGTTGCTAGAGCGCACCTATTACCAGTTGGCGGTCAATTTCGATGTGTTCGGCAACCTGTCCCATCAGGCCCAGACCCGTCTGTATTTCGACCTGATCCGCAACGGCGCCGAGCAGAACTTCTTGCGCCTGATGCCGGCCGATTCCCGCGATGATTACCTCGACGATTGGTACCAGAACAGTGGCAAGTTCAAGATGTGGCTGGACTATGAAAGCATCGACAACGACAAGCCCAGCGCACTGAAGCTGGATGAGAAAGACCCGAAACGCGATTTCGCCCATCAGCTGCTGATGCGCTACGGTGACCTGAACGCCAGGCCTGACCCGATCAATCGCTGTGACGGCGCGTACTGTTCACGGCCGAACATCGATCCGGCCCTGCAAGACGCCGAGCAAGCCTTGAGCAGCCTGGCTTCGCGCCCGGCCGCCGGGCTCAGGGTCATCGATCAGCTGCCGGAAGCCACGCTGCTGCGTATCGAAACCAAAAGCGGTAAACGTGAGGTCTATAGCCTGCTGCGCAACCGGGCCCACAGCAATGTGGCGTTCCTGCTTGGCGAGTCTTTGCGCTATCAGCCGGGGCTGGACACACTGACCCTCTACCCGGGCGTGCTCAGCAGCTACCCGAACTTCATCTTCAACATTCCTGCCGAGCAGGTCCCTGAGTTCGTTACGCGGATGGAAAACGCCAGGGACGCCGATCGCTTCGAGAAAATCGTCGACCGCTGGGGCATCCGTCGCAGCCATCCGCAGTTCTGGCAGTACTTCCATGACCTGACCCAATACATCCGCGAGACCGAGCCGGTGGAAGCGGGCGTGCTGGACATGAACCGCTACGAGAATCTCTAGGGCCTGTTTAAACCTCGATCATCTGTAGTTCATCAGACAGTGCGTCAGCCAGTGCAGCCAGGTCGATGAAGCGTCGATTGCTCACCGGGCCAAACTCGAGGTGGTTGACATAGGCTTGAGTGCCATCGGCAAAGACCGGAACATCAATGCGTCGACCCCGGGCGTTCATATAGTGCACAAGAGCCTGTCCGGGAGGTGGGTTGATGATCGTGAACAGGTTGGGTCGGTAGACTAGAGAGGCAAGAGAGTGACTGCCTGCCTGGTCACTCAGGCTGAGCAGCACGTCACATTGGAGTCTGATCTGGTGAGTTCCGGAAGGGGAATTGATCATGACGCCCGGATCACTTTTGATTCGCGAAGGCAGCGTCGGGATCCGTCCTCCCAGACGGATGCCGGAAGCACCGGTCAGTTCCGCCAGGCCCGGAATACCTTGAAGGGTGTTGCAGTGTGCCTCTCCCACAAACGCTACCCAGCGATGCGGGCCATGGGTCAGTTGATCGAAAGAAATTTTTTTGTGAGCGAAAAAATTGAACATGACCACCCGATCGAGTTGATCGGCCAGTGTCGGCACGGCTCCCGGCGGGATGAGGTCTGTCGAAGTAAACAGTGAACTGGCGGTAGTATCGAGGGCCATGACGTGGAGCCCTTGGGCATGGGCCTCTTCTACCAGACGCGTGTAGCTATAGGGACCTGTCTGGGCATGCAGAGTATCCATCAGCTGAAGTCTGTCTCTCAGCGGTGCAGGCAGTGCAAGCGTTTTTGATGCATTAAAGCGGTCCAGATGCACCTGGTGAAGGTCTGTGGTGAGTACCTCAAGGTAGAGACTCCTCAGGCCCTGTCTTTCCAGTGTCGCCATGTTTTCGATCAGTAATTTACGCGCCTGCGCAAAGATATGGGATTCGCCTATCACCAGCCCGTTGTGTCGGTTGAACAGATGATTGAACAGTTGCTCGGGTAGCAGGTCCCGCGCCGGTAACACCAGCGGCCTGGCAGGCGCAGTGAATGCCTTGAAGTAGCGTCGGGCATGCCGGCACAATCTTGATTGGATGGCAAAGAGGTGCAGCACGCCTGCCGACGTATCCAGCGGCAGGACCAGGTGCAAAATACCCAGGCTCAAGGAGCCAGGGCTCGCCAGATTTTGCGCCGGGAGCGAGGCCAGGTCCGCGGCCGGCAGCTCATAGTCCAGGTAGGTGGTTTCCAATGGGCCTTTTTCAATCGGATCCATGCCTCCCAGTAATCGAGGGCGAGGCTGGGGAGTCCAGTTCTCCAGGGTTGCATCCAGGGCTAACGGGTAACGCCGGGTTTCAGCGCCTCGGCCAGGCGGGTAAATGAAGCGCTGCTGTTGAGCCACATTGCAGAGATAGTGTTTGTCATTGAGCACGACATATTGCTGGGGGGACACCTTGCTTTGAAACAGATTGCCTTTGAGTCGATCCAGCTCAAGGGGATTGACTGTCACCTCCAGGCCTGAGAGGTCCGGCCCACGCAGCAGCGATGGAATGGCGCGGGGCCTGGGTTGCAGAAGGATTCGGCCCCGGGCGCCGGTCATCGACCACAAGGCCCTGGCCGCGGAGGTCGAGCTGCCCAGTTGCTTGAGGAGCAACAGCGTGCGGGTGACACTGCTGGCCGCCCTGAAAGCTGCCGTTATGGGGACGAAGCTGATCAGCTCCATCGCCAGCTCCACGCCGAACGTGATCTTGTTCCAGAGCGACTGTTGTTCGACCTCGGCGTTACTGGTCGATTCATGGTCGGCATTGCGCCGCAACGTATGGACTTGTTGCTCGTACAAGGCGTCGTGGAGGGGGGCGGTAATCGCGAATACATGAAGGGTGTCGAATGGATTGCCGATTCTGCTTCGGGCGCCAAGCACCAGTTCACTCAACAACACTGTGCGTGACAGCTTGCGTTCGGTCAGCGACGCCTGTCCTGGCGTTGACAGGCGTTGCATGAAGTAGCGTTGCCAGGCGGGGGATGAGGCCCATTGCTGCTTCAGGAAGTCTTGCATCGCATCCATATTGGCAAACTCCTTGAACACCTGTGCAGTGGGTGCTCCGGGGGTATATAGGACGACATTCGGTACGGATTGGCGTTGTTCGACGCTGATCATCAAGACGTCATTGAGCTCGTAACCGTTTCTGGTGCCACTTGAACTGGCAATTACCAGTGCGCTCGCGACGATCCTGTGGCCACCCACCGTTTTGCGTCGAGCCTGGATGTCCGCGTCGATGAGTGTCTTGATCCATTGAAATCCACGGTTTTCCCGGTCTTCGATAAAACAGTTGTTGTCCAGTCGGGCCACCAATGCATGGGTCGCCATGCTTGCCCGGTGGCTATCGGTCCAGGCACGACGCAGTGCTGCGCCGTCATCAATCAGGCGCTTTTGCAGCAACTGGTCGTAGCCCTTGCTCATGTCCAGGTCTTTGATCAAGGACGTCAGGTAGCGCTGGTCAAATACGGTAGTGTTCCCGGCCTTGTCCGTGATGGAGGCAGACATCGAGGTTTCTTCTCCGGTGTACAGCTTGTAAAAGCTGAAATCCCAGGGATTGCTGTTTCTTAATGCCAGCTCTGTCAGTGACAAGGTTGATGTGTAGCTGATCCTGGATGTCTGGTCGTCCGAGACGGGGACGTGGTCGGGCCCAATACCACCGCCCATGCTGGCGGGGTTGAGGCTGGTAACCATCTTGACGGTCACTTGATCCGGGTTGATGGCCCTTTGCGGATAGTCGATGCCCAGTTGCCTGGTCAGTTCCTGGTGAGCAAATACGCGCAGAGAGGGAATGGCTGCCTGCTTGAGTCGGGTCATCAGAATGTTGCTGGACTGCTGTTCGGCCTCCAGCAAACGGCTCAGTGCCTGCTGCTCCTGGGTACTCGCGTCCAGATACCACACGGGCAACGTCGCGCTGACGAACCGCCTGCTGCGCTCGACCATCAAGTCCTGGATATCCAGGAATGAACCGATATGCGCCAGGCGATTGAACCGTTCATCTATCTGTTCCAGGTCGACCGAGTCTTGTGGCAGTAAACGCCAGATGTGTTCGATGTCCTGCTTTTGCAGGTCCAGCAGCGAGCGCACGCTGTTCTCGAGCAGGTTTTCATGGATCTGTGTGTAACCGATACGGGGGGCTGCCTCCTGGTATCTTTGGGCGCGCGCCTGGTCTTGCCAGGCAATATTGAGCCGCAGGTATTTACCTGAGTCGATGTTGGCGAGCCTGACGCGCAGTGCTTGATCGAGGGCCTGGAGCGAGGCGAAGGGTTCAATGCCACTGTTAGGTGTATAGAGCGCAACCGCACCGATATTGGCACTGGCATCAATCTCCCCGGGCGGGGTTTTGCAGGAAAAGACCAGGATCCTGGTTAACGGGATATCAGATTCGTTGTTCTGGCCCTTGAGGCTCAGGGCGAAAGCGGCCGGCCTTTGCGCGGCGGGCAGGTGCGCGCGTGAGTCGCCTGACGGGCTGGCAACCAACTGGCCGATCAAGACCTTGCAGGGTTCGTCGAGGGTGCGATCCTCCACACGCAGGGAGGCTTCGGCCAGCAAGGCCTTGCCCAGTTGATCGGCCAGCCATTGGCTGCGGGTCATCGGGCTGCCGGGGGCAAAGGCCCCGCTCCAGAAACGGTCAAGTTGGTCCTGGTAGTGGCGATCCGGTCTTTGCATCAGTCCTTCCATGAAGGTTTCGAACCCGGGAGTGCTGCCGGTCGTGCGGTTGATCGTGCGCATCCCCTTGGGACTGGACGCATCTTTCACCTGGTAGGTGGCTTTGGTGTAATAGCGGTAGAACCGGTTGGGCGCCTCGAAACCTTCTCCTCCCCAGGGTTTTTGTTTGAACAAATCGGACAACAGGCGCTGCGGCGTGTGAGGCAGTACCTGCATATTTGAGCCTGATAGGGTGGTGATCCGGATGCAATCTTCATAGGTCACCGCATCCAGGGCAATGGGCAGGGGCTGGTCGGAGAATGAGCGCTGAATCGTTGCATGGAGCAGGTCCGTCAGCACCTTGCCAGCCTTGGGCTGCTGGTCGAGCAGTTGCTTGAGCGCCTTCTGATATTCCAGCAGTTGGTCAAGAAAGTGTTGCTGTCGAGCCTCGGTTGAAGATGTTTGAGTAGTGGAAGGGGTCATGCTGCCTCCTGGGGGCAAATACGCTGGATAGGAGGAGGCTAGCGACAATGCTTACATCAGCGGTTTTACATATATACCGCCATGAAACTGATGGGTATGGCTTCAGCTGTATGGGCACAGGCAATGGTTCTTTCCCGACAAAAGTACTAGGACTTTGTCCGGCGCGATGATTGGCGTAAACTGCGCCCAAGCCTGCGAGGAGTTTCCATGACCGCCATAACCATTACCGACGCCGCCCACGATTATCTGGCTGATCTGCTCTCCAAGCAGAACACCCCAGGCATCGGCATCCGCGTCTTTATCACCCAGCCTGGCACCCAATACGCCGAAACCTGCATTGCCTACTGCAAGCCGGGCGAAGAAAAACCGGAAGATACCGCGCTGGGGCTCAAAAGCTTCACCGCTTATATCGATGCCTTCAGCGAAGCCTTCCTGGACGATGCCGTGGTCGATTACGCCACTGATCGCATGGGTGGCCAACTGACCATCAAGGCGCCAAACGCCAAAGTCCCGATGGTCAACGCTGACAGCCCGATCAACGAGCGCATCAACTATTACCTGCAAACCGAAATCAACCCGGGGCTGGCCAGCCACGGCGGTCAGGTCAGCCTGATCGATGTGGTTGACGACGGTATCGCCGTGTTGAAATTCGGCGGCGGCTGCCAGGGCTGCGGCCAGGCTGACGTCACTTTGAGGGAAGGCATCGAGCGCACGCTGCTTGAGCGAGTTCCTGAGCTCAAAGGTGTACGCGACGTGACCGACCACACGCAGAAAGAAAACGCCTACTACTAAGGCGTTCGCTGCGAACAAAAAAACGGCGCCCGTGAGCGCCGTTTTTTTATGGGTGAAATTCATTGGCCCCATCGCGAGCAAGCTCGCTCCCACAGTTGACCGCATTCCAATGTGGGAGCGAGCTTGCTCGCGATAAGGCCCTATGGTCTGTACAAATGCGCATGCCCGGCGCGATACAGCGACGACTCACTGAAACTGTCACTGGCCAGCACCCGACCCACCAGAATCAGCGCCGTACGGCGAAATCCCTTGGCCTGAACCTTTTCCGCGATATCCGCCAGCGTACCAATGGCCCAGTCCTGATCCGGCCAGGTGGCGCGATGAATCACTGCAATCGGGCAGTCCACACCATAGTGCGGGACCAGTTCGGCAATGATCTTTTCCAGATGATTGACCCCCAGATGAATCGCCATGGTCGCTCCATGCTGCGCCAGGCTGCCGAGTTCTTCCCCGGCCGGCATCGCGGTTTTGTCGGCGTAGCGGGTCAGAATCACGCTCTGGGACACATCCGGTAGCGTCAGCTCCGCGCCCAGCAGCGCCGCGCAGGCGGCCGTCGCGGTCACGCCGGGAACAATTTCAAAGGGAATATCCAGCTCGCGCAAATAGCGAATCTGCTCGCCAATCGCACCGTACAGGCCCGGATCGCCGGAATGCACCCGGGCCACGTCCTGGCCTTTGCCGTGGGCGGTCTTGATCAGGTCGATGATCTGCTCCAGGTGCAGCTCGGCGCTGTTGACCAGCTGTTCTGCCTGGTGGCCTTCCAGTACGGCAGCGGGCACCAGGGAGCCGGCATAGATGATGACCGGGCAACTGCGGATCAGCCGCTGGCCTTTGATGGTGATCAGTTCCGGGTCGCCGGGACCTGCGCCGATAAAGTAGACGGTCATGGCGGTTTCCTGTGCAAAGTCGTGGCGGCAGCTCTTCAGATGAAGATTGCTCATGATCAAGGGCGGGGATTATCGAGGATTTTACTGAGCAGACGCCAATGCAAAGGTGGCCTGGGCGTATTTTTGTCGCGTGATCAACAGTTTGGCCGGGTTTTGCGCCAGCTGTTCGGCGAGTGCCAAAGCCGCGCTTTCGGCCACGCCGTAGCAGCCGGTGCGTTCAAAGGCGATCTCTGAGCGGTGACTGAGTTGGGGTTCGTAGGCAGCGAGTTGCGCACTAGTGAAGATCGTCAGCGGCAGCGCCAATTGCTCGGCCAGCTGAAGCAGGCCAGGTTCATCGCGTTTCAGGTCGATGCTGGCCAGGGCCCGGATCGCTCGAAGCTCGATGTTATAGGCCTGCAACGCCTGATCGAGCAGCGCCCGCAGCGTGCTGGCGGGGCAGCCACGCTGGCAGCCCAGGCCGACCACCAGGGTCGGCGCTGTGCTGATCGGCGTCATGCGCGTTACTGACCTGCGCTTTTGCGGCGGAACAACCAGGCGCTGATCAGGCCCAGGGCCAGCCAGAACGCCGCGTTGGTCAGCTGCGAAGCGATTTTGAATTGGGCTTCGAGCGCTTCCGGGGCGAGCATCGAATGCACTTCGGGCTGTGGTGCACCAATGATGTGCGGCACGGCCAGAGTCGCCACGCCGAGAATCTTCAGCGCCCAATGCTTGCCGAACACGATCAGCGCGATACCGACGGCGGTGGATGCCGCGGTACCGATCCACCAGATCTGCCGCTGCGCCAGGTCAGCTGCGGCAGTACCCGGCAGCTCGGGCGGCAAGCCCATGGTCGGCGCCAGGCAGAAGGTCGCGTAACCGGCCAGACCCCAGAGCAAACCCTGAGAGGTACGGTTCGGTGCGCGCAGGGTATAGAGGCCGGCGAGCATCAGGGCGAAACCGACCGCCACCACCAGATTGCCACCGGTGGTCGACAACACGCGCTGCCAGCCGTCTTCCGGCCCCCAGGCTTCGGCGTCATGGCTGTGAGCGGCAACAGCGCCTTCAGCATGTTCGTGAACTTCGGCAGCCGGAGCATTTTCGTAGGTTTCCGCCTGGAGAATCAGCGGCGCGACCCAGAAGCTTTGCAGCAGGGTCAGCAACAAGGCGGCGAGCAGCCCGGTGAAACCTGCGGTTTGCGCGATTCGCTTGATCATGTCAGCAGGTCTCAATGGCACGGAAAGGCGGAGCTGTGACGGGTGTCGTGGGCGGCGTTGTGCACCGCTTCGATGTGCGAGAAACCGGCGAAGTACACAAGGCACGCGCCCAGAATCGATGCGCCGATAGCGGCAACCAGGCGTTGGCTCAGGGTGGATGTAGTGCTGCTGGCGTCTGTGTGGCGGGTGCTGGTGATGATCGACATGGCGCTTCCCTCTGATGTGTCAGCGGGTGAATGGAGCGCATGGAAACCCCGCAAGACAGGCATGCAGAGGTCTGAACAGCGCCCGCCCACCGCGGGTTTGTTATGTGTGTGTAGCGGGCCGGTCTCCGGGCTCGCGAGGGGCAGGGCTTGCACCCGAACCTGCAGGAGTCGCCTTCCCATGCCGTACTGCTGGCACAGTGGATCTGACTCTTCACTCGCTTACCGTTGCGGGGGCAGCACCGGACTGATCAAGGCTTTGAGTAAAGCACATGACGCACCGGTTTCCCGTTTCACCCTGTGAAGGGCACCCGTAACAAGGTGTGAAGGAGAACATGAGCAGGGGATGGGCGTCAATTGGCAAGGGTTCTCACCTGTTAGACCGAGGCGTCCCCTTCGCGGGCAAGCCCGCTCCCACAGGGATACTCGGTCAACATGTGGGAGCGGGCTTGCCCGCGAAGGGGCCAGTACAGTCACCACAGATCTCAGCTTGAACATTGACCCGCCCCCCAGCACTGCGTAGCCTTGCGCTTTCGAGGTTCTTCGGTGCTCGATCCGAAGCTAAGAAGGGAACGCGGTCAATGCCGCGGCTGCCCCCGCAACTGTGAACGGTGATGTTCGCTGCCACGCCACTGCAAACCCCGTCCAAAGGGTTCGCGGGAAGGCGCAGTGAATGCCAGGTCAACAAGACCGGCACACCGTCAGCCAGGAGACCTGCCTCGTCCAGATTCTCACTACAACCGGGCGGGGTGATCCGGTGGCGAACTCTTGCGCCCCTATGCGCGCGGTTGTCGTCCCGTATGCCCGCCACCTTGCCAAAGGGCATCCGATGAAAACACTGGCCAAACTTCCCGTCACCATCGTTACCGGCTTCCTCGGCTCGGGCAAAACCACCTTGCTGCGGCACATGCTCGATAACGCTCAGGGTCGGCGCATCGCGGTCATCGTCAATGAATTCGGCGAGCTGGGCATCGACGGCGAGATCCTCAAGCAATGTTCCATCGGCTGCACGGAAGAAGAAGCCAGCGGCCGCGTCTATGAACTGGCCAACGGTTGCCTGTGCTGCACCGTCCAGGAAGAGTTCTTCCCGGTGATGCGTGAACTGGTTGCCCGTCGCGCCGACCTGGACCACATCCTCATCGAAACCTCTGGCCTGGCCCTGCCGAAACCGCTGGTGCAAGCCTTCCAGTGGCCGGAAATTCGCAGTGCCTGCACCGTCGACGCGGTGATCACCGTGGTCGACAGCCCGGCTGTAGCCGCCGGCACCTTCGCCGCGTTCCCGGATCAAGTCGACGCCCAGCGCAAGCTCGATCCGAATCTGGACCACGAATCGCCGCTGCATGAGTTGTTCGCCGACCAATTGGCCAGCGCCGACCTGGTGATCCTCAACAAGGCTGACCTGATCAGCCCTGAAGATCTGGCCAAAGTGCGCCTGGAAGTCGCCGAAGAACTGCCGCCGGCGGTAAAAATCATCGAAGCCAGCAGCGGTCGTCTGTCGCTGGACGTTTTGATCGGTCTGGGCGCCGGCTCCGAAGAGCACATCGACAGCCGTCACAGCCATCACGACCATCACCACGGCGACGCCGACAGTGAAGGGCATGATGATCATGACCATGACGCTTTCGACTCCATCTCCATCGAACTGCCTCAGGCCGACGAAAGCCTGCTGCTGGACGCCCTGACCCAACTGGTGGTTCAGCACGGCATTCTGCGGGTCAAAGGCTTCGCGGCGGTCCCGAACAAGCCGATGCGCTTGCTGGTCCAGGGCGTGGGCACGCGTTTCGACAGACACTTCGACCGTGCCTGGCGCGCCGATGAGCCGCGGGCAACGCGCCTGGTGCTGATCGGCCAGGAGCTGGACGCGGTGCTGATCGAAGCGCAGTTGCGCGCTGCACTCAGCGTCTAAGCCATGCATCTGCTCAGGACCCAGCCCGGCGGTTTCGTGTCGGATGACAACATTGCCGACCTTGGACAAACGCCCGCCGAGCTGGTGATCCTGTGCAGCGGCGACTCCAGCCTGGCGCTGCTCGCCGAAGCTGCGCAGCAGCTGCCGGACGACTATCCAAGCCTGCGTCTGGCCAACCCGATGCAGGTGCAGAATCACGCTTCGGTCGACCTGTATGTCGATGAGGTGTTGCGTCACGCCAAAGTCATCCTGATCTCGCTGCACGGCGGGATCGGTTATTGGCGTTACGGCATCGAGCGCCTGGTGGAGCTGGCCGAGCAGGGCGTGCAGCTGATTCTGGTGCCGGGTGATGATCGTCCCGACCCTGAACTGAGCGACCTGAGTACGGTGGCCGCCGAAGACCGCGATCGGCTTTGGCACTTTCTGCGTCAGGGTGGCATGGGCAATGCGCTGGATCTGTATCGCTGCCTGGCCAGTCGCTGGCTGGGCCGCGATTATCCATGGGCCGAACCACAAGTCCTGCCGCGCACGGCGATTTACCATCCCCACAGAAGCAACGCCGCACTCAGAGATTGGCAGGCCGACTGGCACGCCGATCAGCCAGTGGCGGCGGTGTTGTTTTACCGCTCGCACTTGCAGGCGGCGAACACCGCTTTCATCGATGTTTTCTGCCAGCGCTTGCAGGCGGCGGGGCTTAACCCGTTGCCGATTGCGCTGGCCAGTTTGAAAGAGCCCGGTTGCCTGGCGGTGGTCGAGGACTTGCTGGATGAAGTCTCAGCTTCGGTGATTTTGAACACCACCGGTTTTGCCCAGTCCAGCCCTGAAGCGCCGCATCTGCGGCCGTTCCGGCGCAATATTCCGGTGATCCAGGCGATCTGCGCCCAAGACAACGAGCCCGGCTGGCGCGCCAGCGAGCAGGGCCTCGGGCCGCGCGATCTGGCCATGCACATCGCCTTACCGGAACTGGACGGGCGCATCATCAGTCGCCCCATCAGCTTCAAGGACCTGGCCTGGCGCAGTGAGCGCAGCCAGTCGGATGTGGTCTGCTACCGACCGCAACCGGAACGTATGGACTTCGTCGCCGAACTGGCGCGGCGCTGGATCGAGCTGGCGCGAGTGCCGAACAGCGAAAAGCGTATCGCGCTGATTCTGGCCAACTACCCGACCCGCGACGGCCGAATCGGTAATGGTGTGGGTCTCGATACCCCGGCCGCTGCGTTGAATATCCTGCGGGCGCTGCACGCCGAGGGTTATCCGCTGCCGGCTGATTTGCCGGAAAGTGGCACGGCACTGATTCAAGCGCTGCTCGGCGGAGTCAGCAACGACCTGGAGACCATCGACCAGCGACCGTGCCAGCAAAGCCTGGCGCTGGACGACTATTTCTCGATGTTCAACGCCTTGCCTGAAGCCAATCGCAACGCGGTGCTGGAACGCTGGGGCTCGCCTGACAGTGACCCGATGTTTCGCGGCGGGCGGATGATGATCGCTGGTCTGCGCTTCGGCCTGACCTTTGTCGGTATTCAACCGGCGCGGGGTTATCAGGTCGACCCGAGCGCGGTCTATCACGACCCGGACCTGGTGCCGCCCCACGGTTATCTGGCGTTCTATTTCTGGTTGCGGCAAACCTATGGCGCCCACGGGGTGATTCACGTCGGCAAGCACGGCAACCTCGAATGGCTACCGGGCAAGGGTGTCGGTCTTTCGGAAAACTGCTGGCCGGACGCGCTGCTGGGGCCGTTGCCGAATATCTATCCGTTTATCGTCAACGACCCGGGTGAGGGCGCCCAGGCCAAGCGGCGCACCCAGGCGGTAATCATCGATCACCTGATGCCGCCGTTGAGCCGCGCCGAAACCTACGGCCCGCTGCGCAATCTCGAACTGCTGGCCGACGAGTATTATGAGGCGCAGATGCTTGATCCGCGCCGCGCCCGTGAGTTGCAGCGCGATATTCTGAAACTGGTGCGCGAAACCCACATCGACCGCGAACTGCAGCTGGACGAACAGCTCGACAGCGACGCCGACGCCGCAATCTGGCTGCCGCGCCTCGACACCTATCTGTGCGACCTGAAAGAGTCGCAGATCCGCGACGGCTTGCATGTGTTCGGTGAGTCGCCCGTTGGCCGGCTGCGCATCGATACCCTGCTGGCGTTGTTGCGCATTCCCCGTGGCGATGGACGCGGTGCGCAGTCGAGTTTGCTGCGGGCCTTGGCCAAAGCCTTCGAACTGGGCTTCGATCCGCTGGACTGTGCGTTGGCCGAGCCCTGGGTCGGGCCGCGACCGGTTGCGCTGCAAGCACTGAGTGATGAGCTGTGGCGCACCGCTGGAGACAGTCGCGAGCGTCTTGAGCTGTTTGCCGCGCAGTTGATCGAGCGAGCGTTAAGCGCGGATGTCGACACCTTGAACGAACCGGGCTGGACCGAGGTAAAGGCGATCGTCGACAGCCTGCGCGAAGTCGTCGCCCCGCGTCTCGACGCCTGTGGCCCGGCAGAAATGCGCGGGCTGCTGGATGCCCTGAGCGGGTGTTTCGTTCCGGCCGGTCCCAGCGGTGCACCGAGTCGTGGACGGCTGGATGTGCTGCCCACCGGGCGCAATTTTTTCTCGGTGGACGTGCGCAACCTGCCGACCACCACGGCCTGGCGTATCGGTTTTCAGTCGGCGAACCTGATTCTTGAGCGGCATTTGCAGGATCACGGCGACCACTTGCGTCAGCTCGGGCTGTCGGTCTGGGGCACGGCGACCATGCGCACCGGTGGCGACGATATCGCCCAGGCCATGGCGCTGATGGGCGTGCGCCCGGTGTGGGCCACTGGCAGCCAGCGGGTCGATGACTTTGAAATCCTGCCGCTGAGTCTGCTGGACCGGCCGCGGGTGGACGTCACCTTGCGGGTTTCCGGGTTCTTCCGTGATGCCTTCGCCAACCTGATCCGCCTGTTCGATGCGGCGGTGCAAGCCGTGGCCGCGCTGGACGAACCGGATGACATGAACCCGCTGGCGGCCAAGGTCCGCAGTGAGCGTGAGGCGCTGGTGTTGTCCGGGCTGGACGAGGACGCTGCAGCGCGTCAGGCCGGTTGGCGGATATTCGGTGCCAAACCCGGTGCCTACGGCGCGGGCGTGCAGGGTGCTATCGACGGGCGTCTGTGGCAAAGCCGCGAGGATCTGGCCGAGGTTTATCTGAACTGGGGCGGCTACGCCTATGGCGGTTCCGATGAAGGCACGGCGGCGCGCGAACAGTTCGCCCAGCGTTTGAGCCAGGTCCAGGCAGTCCTGCAAAACCAGGACAACCATGAGCATGACCTGCTCGACTCCAATGACTATTACCAGTTCCAGGGCGGCATGCTCGCCGCCGTGGAAAGCCTCAGTGGCGAGCAGGCTGCCAGCTACCATGGCGACCACAGCCAGCCCGACCTGCCGAAGATCCGCACCTTGAAGGAAGAGTTGAACCGGGTGATCCGCTCCCGGGCAGCCAATCCCAAGTGGATCGAAGGGGTTAAACGCCACGGCTATAAAGGTGCTTTCGAACTGGCGGCGACCGTGGATAATCTGTTCGCGTTCGACGCCACCACGCAATTGATCGACGATCATCAGTACGCCTTGCTGGCCGATGCCTATTTGCTCGACCCGTCGACCCGCGAGTTCGTTCGGCAGCACAACCCCCACGCCTTGCGCGACATGACCGAACGCCTGCTCGAAGCCCAGCAGCGCGGGATGTGGAGTGAACCGGGCGAGTACCGCGAGGCGCTGGAGAATTTGTTGCTGGATATCGAGGAAGAGGGATGAGCGCTGGATAATGGCGGGCGCTGACTGTGGCGAGGGAGCTTGCTCCCGCTCGGCTGCGAAGCAGTCGTAAACCGGCAGCTGCGTTCTATCTGAGGAATCGCGGTGACTGATTTTAGGGCCGCTGCGCGACCCAGCGGGAGCAAGCTCCCTCGCCACAGGTTCTGCGCTCGGCGCATATTTTTCTTAACCGACCGTCATTAGGGCTTGCCCGCGAAGACGTAATAACAGACACCGCCGATCACGACCGAGACCCGAACATGAGCGATACCCCACATTTCCCGCTGTCCGCCGTGGTCGGCGCCGACGCCTTGAAGCTGGCGCTGTGCCTGACCGCCATCGACCCGAAGATCGGCGGCGTGCTGATCGAAGGTCCGCGGGGCATGGCCAAATCGACCCTGGCCCGTGGTCTGGCGGATCTGCTGGCCAGCGGGCAGTTCGTCACCTTGCCGCTGGGCGCCACTGAAGAGCGTCTGATAGGCACGCTGGACCTTGACGCCGCACTGGGCGAAGGTCGGGCGCAGTTTTCTCCTGGCGTGTTGGCCAAGGCCGATGGCGGCGTACTCTATGTCGATGAAGTGAATCTGCTGCCCGACCATTTGGTTGACCTGCTGCTCGACGTGGCCGCCAGCGGCACCAACCTGATCGAGCGTGATGGCATTTCCCATCGGCATTCGGCGCGGTTCGTGCTGATCGGCACCATGAACCCGGAAGAGGGCGAATTACGTCCGCAATTGCTCGATCGTTTTGGTCTGAACGTGGCCTTGAGCGGGCAGACGCCACCGACAGAGCGCGGCCAGATCATTCGTCGCCGACTGGATTTCGACAGCGACCCACAAGGGTTTTGCGCCGAGTGGGAAGACCAACAGCATGCCCTGCGCGAACGTTGCCAACAGGCGCGCTTAGCCTTGGCGAGCATTCCCCTCGACGATCAAGCCCTGGAGCAGATCACTGAACGCTGCTTTGCTGCCTGCGTCGACGGGCTGCGTGCCGATCTGGTCTGGCTGCGGGCGGCTCGCGCCCATGCTGCGTGGCGAGGTGCGCAGGCGATTGCCGAGGAAGATATCGACGCAGTAGCGGAATTCGCCTTGCGCCACCGGCGTCGCGAGCAGTCGCCGCCTGCGCCAGGCCAGGCCAACGCGCCGCAGGCTCAATCCGCACAGAATCCCGATCCGAGCGAAGGCCAGGGCCAATGGGGCGAAATGCCCGCGCACGCGCTGCCGGTCGGCGCTCGACGTGAAGTCCCGAGCTGGCCAAAAAAGCCCTAGGCATTCGCCCTCGATCTGATGCGGGGGCGGATGCCAAACCCCGTGCGGGACGGCTGGACAATGGCAGGCAGGGCAAGAGTCATGCAGCGCGTGGCGGTTCGATCAACTGGCCGGGCACCTTGCTCAACGGACGGCCGCGCCAGCGCGAGGACTTGCTTTACCGCCTGCGCAGTCGTTCGCCCCATGAGCTGTGGCTGATCATCGTCGATGCCTCGGCTTCGACTCGTCGTCATCGGGCCCTGAGCGACGCCAAAGGGTTGCTGGCGCAGCTGTTCGATGATGCTTATCGCCAGCGGGCGCGACTGGCATTGCTGACTGCCAGTGGTCACTCGCCGAAATGGCAGGTGCAAGGCCTCAAGGCTGCAAAAGGCTTGAGCCGTTGGCTCGATGCTCTGGGCGCAGGCGGTGGCACGCCGTTGCTGGCTGCGCTGGATGAAGCGGTCGAGTGGTTGGCGTTCAGGCGAAAGCGTTTTCCCGCGGAGCAGCAGCGGGTGTTGCTGTTGACCGATGGCCGCTTGAAAGACTGGCCTGTATTACCGACGCTCAGTTGCCCGGGGTTGCTGGTGGATATCGAGAGAGGTCCGATTCGATTGGGGCGGGCCAAAGAGTTGGCAACCGGGTTGCAGACGGATTATCGGCATATCGATGATTTGCTGCCGGGTTGAAATCTCTGTTGTCTGTTATGCCCTCATCGCGAGCAAGCTCGCTCCCACATTGCGTTTTTGGTGTACATGAAATTTGCGGCAATCCAGATCCAGTGTGGGAGCGACGGTGCGGCGATCCGACCTGCTCGCGATAGCATCACCTCGGTTATAGATAAAACCCGACATCTGGATCCCTGCTTAACCCACAGCACCTATGCTGTTGAGCAATCAATCAAGGGAATGAACCATGCGCGTACTCGCCCGCAACAGTCAGGACGACTTTCGAGTCAAAGCCTATGCCGGTACCAATGGGGTGTTACTGGCCATGGACCTCACCGAGTCTCGCCGCAAAGGCTTGCTGGGGTTTGCCATCGAGAAGCAGCAAGGCAACAAGCCCTGGCTGTTTCTGTTCAACAGCCTGACCTTCCCCGGCAAGGCTCACACCTTCCCTCAGTACCACGCCACACCGAGCGATATCGCGCCGTTGCAGAAGTTTCGCTGGGCCGACTACGCGGTCAATCCCGGCACCACCATCCACTACCGCGTTTATCCGGCCTACGGTAGCGCCGATGCGCCGCAATTGGGCGAACCGCTGGAAGTGACCATCACCTCGGACAACGGTCAACCGCAGGGCCAGCGGGTCATCTTCAATCGTGCGGTGGCCGCCAGTCAGGCGTTCTCGCGTAAATTCGCCGATCTCGACGCACTGCTCAGCGCTAACAAGAACCTACCCATCGAAGCCTGGCCCGACGCACCGCGCCAATGGCTGGAAAACGGTTTGCTGGGAGCGCTTTTGGGTTTTATCGAGCGCGCCGTCGACGCTCAATGGGCGCTGGATATCGCCATCTACGAGTACCAGTTGCAGTCGATCATCGAGGCGGTCAACGCTGCGTTCGCCCGTGGGGTGAAGCTGCGAGTGCTGTATCACGCGCAGCCGGATGACGACGACACCTTGATAAACGAAGCCAGCCTGGAACAGATCCCCGCAGCCAACAAGCGTGGGCGCGTCACCCATAACATTTTTCATAACAAATTCATCGTGCTGAGCAAACTTAACCCGTCGAATGAGTACGAGCCTGAAGCAGTGCTCTGCGGCAGCACCAACTTCACGCCCAACGGTGTTTATCGTCAGGCCAACGTCGTGCATGTGCTGGACGACGCTCGCGTGGCCACCAGCTATCTGCAAGTGTTCGAGCAGATCTGGGCCGCGCCGGCCGATGTCGGTGCCACCCGTAAATGGCTCACGAAAAACAATCCTATGGCGCCGACACAAGCGTTGTTCGCCGGTTTTTCCCCGCGCACAGGGCAAGGCGACTTGCATGAGTTCGTCGAGATCATCAACGCCGCGAAGAAGGATGTGTTGTTCGCCACTGCGTTCGCGCTGCCGGACGAGATCCTCAATGCCTTGCTCGGTCAGCCCCACGATGATGTGCTGCGCTACGGCCTGCAGAACACCGCCAGCCGGATCAGCGGTTTTCATGCTGACCGAACGGCGGAGTTCACTGCCGTCGCGTTACTGAACACCGGTATCGAAGGTTGGCTCAAGGAAGGCTTGAAAGGTCAGAAGGGCAACCTGCTGGTGCACACCAAAGCGGTCATCAGCGACTTCACCAGCGATACCCCGGTGATCATCAGCGGCAGCCACAACCTCAGTGCGGCTGCCAGCAACGGCAATGACGAAAACTTCCTGATCATGCGCGGCGATACCGATCTGGCCGATCGTTATGGGCTGGAACTGCTGCGTTTCTACGAGCATTACCGGTTTCGTTACTACGCTAAAAAACTCGCGTTGAAGCAGGTCAAGCCGTTGGCCGTGGATGATAGCTGGAGCGATGAGTATTACCTTGAGGGCAATTTGCGGATGCTCTCCAGGTTGCGTTTTTCTGGACGCTAGATATCCCTTGTGGGAAGGGCCGGGCGACGCTTCGCTTGCCGCGAATGCGATAGTTGCCATTACACCTTCTTCGCATGAAATGGTCTCTGTTACTTACCCATCGCCGCGCGATCTGACGTGTGCGTTTGATACTTCGTTGGGCAGGTACGGCCGAAGCGACATAGCCCACAAGCGACACCGACTCGTATGACAAAGGGTAGAAGCCGGATTTTCTGAGAAGTGCTATTTCAAGCCCTCTTAAAAGCACTCCAAAGGAGCGGTGCCATGACCCATATTGTGCTATCGCAAGTCGTCGCGAGCATTTCCGAACTCAAAAAGAATCCAATGGGCACCGTTGCTGCCGGCAGTGGACTGTCGGTTGCGATCCTCAATCGTAATGAGCCTGCTTTCTATTGTGTACCGGCAAAAGAATACGAAGCCATGATGGACCGCCTTGAAGACATGGAGCTTGTCGCCCTCTGCCGCGAACGGGAGAACGATCCGACGATCAAGGTTTCTCTTGATGACCTATGAGCTGGAGTTTTCCGATAAAGCCTGGAAGGAGTGGCACAAGCTTGGGGCCACATTGAGGGAGCATTGTAAAAACGAAACTTCAGGAGCGGCTCAGTAATCCCCATGTCCCCGGAGATCGACTGAGCGGGATAGACAACGCTTACAAGATCAAATTGCGTAGCGCCGGGTATCGGTTGGTTTACCGGGTGGTGGATGAAGTGTTGGTGGTGACGGTTATTGCCGATGGAAAAAGGGAACGGGGAGATGTTTATCACGAAGCGGGCAAGCGGTAATGTCCGTTGCTGCCCTGTATTTTATGAAGAGCAACATTGCACCTTTCGGAACCACCCCACGCCCCCTTTGTGGCCCAACTACACGTGGCCTGTAGCCAACGGTAGCGCTCATCCTGTGTGCCTTTCGTAACGCATTCGGGCGCGTTCTTTCATCCCGTTGATTCAAAACACTTTTCAATTCCACCCGTATTTCTCCCGCAACCTGTGGCACACTTTCTGCTGTCTATTCCGTTGTTACATACTTAGTTCCGGTATAGCGGAATATACATCATCCTGGAGTGCTTGCCATGCATCGCCGACCTTCCTTGTTTAAAGCGTGTGTTTTTCTCCTCGCCGCTGTGGCCTCTGCTGTGGGTGTCGCGCAGGCGGCGGACAGCAAGCTCGATAGCGTGTTGCAGCGCGGTCGTTTGATTGTGGGCACGGGCAGTACCAATGCGCCGTGGCATTTCCAGGGCGCGGACGGCAAGTTGCAGGGTTTTGATATCGATATTGCGCGGATGGTCGCCAAGGGTTTGTTCAATGACCCGAGCAAGGTCGAGTTCGTGGTGCAGTCGTCCGATGCGCGGATTCCGAACCTGCTGACCGACAAGGTCGACATGAGTTGTCAGTTCATCACCGTGACCGCCAGTCGTGCACAGCAGGTGGCGTTCACCTTGCCGTACTACCGCGAAGGTGTTGGCCTGCTGTTGCCGGCCAACAGCAAGTACAAGGAAATCGAAGACCTGAAAGCCGCTGGCGACGGCGTGACCGTTGCGGTGCTGCAGAATGTGTACGCTGAAGAGCTGGTGCATCAGGCGCTGCCCAAAGCCAAGGTCGATCAGTACGACAGCGTCGATTTGATGTATCAGGCGGTGAACTCTGGTCGCGCTGACGCGGCGGCTACCGATCAGTCGTCGGTCAAATACCTGATGGTGCAGAACCCTGGCCGTTATCGCAGCCCGACTTACGCCTGGAGTCCACAGACCTACGCGTGCGCGGTAAAGCGCGGCGATCAGGACTGGCTGAATTTCGTCAACACCACCTTGCATGAATCCATGACCGGCGTTGAGTTCCCGACTTACGCGGCGTCCTTCAAACAGTGGTTCGGTGTGGATTTGCCTTACCCCCACCATCGGTTTCCCTGTCGAATTCAAATGATCTGGTGAGAGTGGGGGCGCCCAGCTTGGCGCCCCGCTCAAGGTACTGCTGACCATGAACTATCAGTTGAACTTTGCCGCCGTATGGCGCGATTTCGACACCTTGCTGGCGGGGCTCGGATTGGGCCTGGAACTGGCACTGGTGTCGATCGCCATCGGTTGCGTGATCGGCCTGATGATGGCGTTCGCTTTGCTTTCAAAGCATCGAGCGCTGCGGGCCATGGCATCGGTGTATGTGACGGTGATCCGTAACACGCCAATTCTGGTGTTGATTCTGTTGATCTATTTCGCCTTGCCGAGTCTGGGCATTCGGCTGGACAAGATCCCGTCGTTCATCATCACCCTGTCGTTGTACGCTGGGGCCTATTTGACCGAAGTGTTCCGCGCCGGGTTGCTGAGTATTCCCAAGGGCCAGCGCGAAGCCGGGCTGGCGATCGGTTTGGGTGAGTGGCAGGTGCGGGCCTACGTCACGGTGCCGGTGATGCTGCGCAATGTGTTGCCGGCGCTGTCGAACAACTTCATTTCGCTGTTCAAGGACACCTCGCTGGCGGCGGCGATTGCCGTGCCGGAGCTGACCTATTACGCGCGCAAGATCAATGTCGAGAGCTACCGGGTGATTGAAACCTGGCTGGTGACCACTGCGCTCTATGTTGCTGCCTGTTACCTCATTGCCATGCTGCTGCGTTACCTGGAGCAGCGTCTGGCGATTCGCCGTTAGGAAGGCCCCCATATGTACCAATCCCCTAGTTGGTTGCACGAATTGTGGGTAGCTCGCGAAGTCTTGTGGTCGGGCTTTTTGACCAGCGTGCAGAGTTCGGTGCTGGCGATTTTGCTCGGCACCTTGATCGGCATCGTCGCCGGGCTTGTGCTGACCTACGGCAAGTTCTGGATGCGCGCGCCATTTCGCTTCTACGTCGACCTGATACGCGGCACGCCGGTGTTTGTGCTGGTGCTGGCCTGCTTCTATATGGCACCGGCGCTGGGTTGGCAGATCAGCGCGTTTCAGGCCGGTGTGCTGGGGCTGACGCTGTTTTGTGGCTCCCACGTCGCGGAGATCGTGCGCGGTGCCTTGCAGGCGTTGCCGAACGGGCAAATGGAGGCGGGCAAGGCCATTGGCCTGACGTTTTATCAGTCCCTTGGCTACGTGTTGCTGCCCCAGGCGCTGCGGCAGATCCTGCCGACCTGGGTCAATTCATCGACCGAGATCGTCAAGGCTTCGACCTTGCTCTCGGTGATCGGTGTGGCCGAGTTGCTGCTCAGCACCCAGCAGATCATCGCCCGGACGTTCATGACCCTGGAGTTTTACCTGTTTGCCGGTTTTCTCTTTTTCATCATCAACTACGCCATCGAGTTACTCGGCCGGCATATTGAAAAGCGGGTGGCCTTGCCATGACTCACGCTCAAGTTTCGATTCAATCTCCGACAGATCCAAAACAAGCCCAGGCACTGCTGAGCATCCGCGGGCTGCACAAACAATACGGCCAGCTTGAAGTGCTCAAGGGCGTCGACCTGGAAATGCAGCGCGGCAACGTGGTCACGCTGATCGGTTCCAGCGGCTCGGGCAAGACCACGCTGCTGCGCTGCGTGAACATGCTCGAAGAGTTCCAGGGCGGGCAGATCATGCTCGATGGCGAGTCCATCGGCTACCACGAGGTCAATGGCAAGCGTGTGCGTCATCCGGAGAAAGTCATCGCCCGGCATCGGGCCATGACCGGCATGGCGTTTCAGCAGTTCAATCTGTTTCCGCACCTGAGTGCGTTGCAGAACGTCACCCTTGGGTTGCTGAAAGTCAAAAAGCTGCCCAAGGACCAAGCGGTCGCGCTGGCTGAAAAATGGCTGGAGCGTGTTGGCTTGCTGGATCGGCGTGACCACTATCCCGGTCAGTTGTCCGGTGGTCAGCAACAGCGCGTGGCGATTGCTCGGGCGATTGCCATGAACCCGAGCCTGATGCTGTTCGACGAAGTGACCTCGGCGCTGGATCCGGAACTAGTGGGTGAGGTGCTGAGCGTGATCAAGGGCCTGGCCGAGGACGGCATGACCATGTTGCTGGTGACCCACGAAATGCGCTTCGCCTTTGAAGTCTCGGACAAGATCGTCTTCATGAATCAGGGCCGTATCGAAGAGCAGGGGCCACCCAAAGAGCTGTTCGAGCGCCCGCAATCGCCGCGTCTGGCGGAATTTCTCAAGAACACCCGATTTTAATCTTCAACACAGGAGAAACACCCATGAGCATTACTCGTTACGGCACCGGTAGCACCGCCGGTGGCGGCCAGCCCCGTCCGTTTGCCCGCGCCGTTGAAGCCGATGGCTGGCTGTACGTGTCCGGCCAGGTCCCGGCGGTGGATGGCGAGATCATCAGCGGTGGGATCGTCGAACAGACTCATCAGACCATGCGCAACCTGATCGCCATCCTCGAAGAGGCCGGTTATGGCCTGGAAGATGTGGTGCGTACCGGCGTGTGGCTGGAGGACCCGCGGGATTTCTGGAGTTTCAACAAGGTGTTTTCCGAGTACTTCAAAAGCGAACACGCCCCGGCCCGGGCCTGTGTGCAGGCGAACATGATGGTTGACTGCAAGGTTGAGATTGATTGCGTGGCTTATAAGAAAAAGGCCTAGACCGCGCTGAATTCTGCGCGGCCTGACAGTCAAGCCAGCGTTCTGGCAATATCCCCGGCGAATCTGAATGGGAATCCACTGATATGACCAAAGACACCATCAAGCGCCGGGCTCGCGGGCTGGACCGGGCGTTCGATATCCTCGATTTCCTCAAGGAAATCGGCCAGCCGCTGCGCCCCAACGACATCGCCAGCGGCATCGGCAGCCCGAAATCCACGGTCTATGAATTGGTCGCGTCCTTGCTCGAACGACGGATTCTCGAACCGGTGGGCAAGGACGGTCATGTCTACCTGGGCCGTCAGCTGTACTTCCTCGGTCAGGCGCATTTGCGCCATTTCGACCTGAGCCGCGAGGCTGATCATGCCTTGCAGGAAATCGTCAGCCAGACCCGCGAGACCGCGCAGATGTGCCTGCTCAACGGGCGCAAGTACACGGTCGCGCTGATGAAAGAAGGCGAGCGGCATTTCCGGATTTCCTCGGATATCGGCGAGAACGCGCCGATTCCCTGGACCGCCTCCGGGCGCTTGCTGCTCAGTCATTTGAGCGATCAGGAGATTGTCGAGCTGATCGATGACGAGGACTTCATCCTGCCCGACGGTCAGCGCTTGCCGCTGGAAACCTTCCTCAAGGAAATTCGTCAGGCCGGGGTCGATGGCTTCTTTTCCTTCGACAGTGTGGCCGACACCTTTACCCATTGCTTCGCCGCGCCGGTGAAGGACGAACGCGGCATTTGCATTGCGACCCTGTGCATCGTCGCCCCACGGGCCGACGCCAAGAACAATTACAACGACTACCGCCGGGTGCTGATCGACAGCGCGAACAACCTGGCCCGTCGTATCAACGAATAACAGCGGCTGCTCGCGGCCGCGATTGTGAGGAATCAGATCATGCCTTCTGCCTTGAATATCGCTGCCGTGGAAAAGGGCGCCGCCCAACCCGGTGTCAACCTGGTGCGCGACGTCAGCCTGCCGGCCCTGGTGCTGCACCAAGGCGCACTGGAGCACAACATTCGCTGGATGCAGGACTTCGTCAGCAACAGCGGCGCGGAACTGGCGCCCCATGGCAAAACCAGCATGACCCCGGCGTTGTTTCGTCGTCAGTTGGCGCAGGGCGCCTGGGGCATCACCCTGGCCACTGCGGTGCAAACCCGTGCGGCCTATGCCCACGGCGTGCGTCGGGTGCTGATGGCCAACCAGTTGGTCGGCGCGCCGAACATGGCGTTGATCGCCGAGTTGCTGGCCGATCCGCAGTTCGAATTCCACTGCATGGTCGATCATCCGGACAACGTCGCCGACCTCGGGGCGTTTTTCGCCGGACGCGGTGTGCGCCTGAACGTGATGATCGAATACGGCGTGGTCGGCGGCCGTTGCGGCTGCCGCAGCGAGCAGGAGGTGCTGGAGCTGGCGCAGTCGATCAAGGCGCAACCGGCGCTGGCCCTGACTGGCATCGAAGGTTATGAAGGGGTGATCCACGGCGATCAGGCAGTGAGCGGGATTCGTCAGTTTGCTGACTCGTTGGTCCGTCTGGCGGTGGAGTTGCAAGACAGCGGCGCCTTCGATATCGACAAGCCGATTATCACTGCGTCGGGTTCGGCCTGGTATGACCTGATCGCCGAATCCTTCGAAGCGCAGAACGCCAGCGGACGTTTCCTCAGCGTGCTGCGCCCCGGCAGTTATGTGGCCCACGATCATGGCATCTACAAAGAAGCGCAATGCTGCGTGCTGGATCGGCGCAGTGATTTGCACGAAGGCCTGCGCCCGGCGCTGGAAGTCTGGGCCCATGTGCAGTCGTTGCCGGAACCGGGGTTCGCGGTGATCGCCCTGGGCAAGCGCGATGTGGCGTACGATGCCGGTTTGCCGGTGCCGCTGTTGCGTTACAAGGCCGGTGTACTGCCGGCCGAGGGCGACGACGTCAGTGCCTGCAAGGTGACGGCGGTCATGGACCAGCATGCGTTCATGACAGTGGCACCCGGTTGCGAATTACGCGTGGGGGACATCATCTCCTTCGGCACCTCCCACCCGTGCCTGACCTTCGACAAGTGGCGCACCGGGTGTCTGGTGGATGAACAGTTGAATGTCATCGAAAGCATGGAAACCTGTTTCTAGGCCGAAGACTGAGTCCTGCCGTTTTGCGACCGCTCCGCGATCGAACGCAGGCTTCGCCAGCTGCTACGAAAAGCACAAATGTCGCTCATCCGTAGCAGTTGCCGAAGGCTACGTCCGGTCTGGGCCGCATTCGGACGAAGCGGTCGTAATCCGGTCAACATAAGAGTCCCAGAATGAACAACATCAGCAGTCTCGGCCCCAATCCCCCGCGTATCGCGCTGATCGGCGAGTGCATGATCGAGTTGCAGCAACGCGCCGACGGCAGCCTGCAACAGAGCTTCGGTGGCGACACCCTGAACACCGCCGTTTATCTGTCTCGCGAACTGGGCGACGGGGCCACGGTGGACTACGTCACCGCCCTGGGTGATGACAGCTTCAGCGATGCCATGTGCCAGAGCTGGGCGGGCGAGGGCATTGGCCTGGGCATGGTCCAGCGTCTGCCGGGACGCTTGCCCGGTTTGTATTGCATCCAGACCGACGCCCAAGGCGAGCGACGCTTCCTCTATTGGCGCAATGAAGCAGCTGTGCGTGATTGCTTCACCACGCCTGCGGCCGCGCCGATTCTGGTGGCACTGCCGGATTACGATGTGCTGTATTTCAGCGGTATCACCCTGGCGGTGCTCGGCGTTCAAGGGCGAGAAAAGCTGCTTGAGACGCTTATTGAAGCCCGGCGGCGGGATGCGCGAATTGTCTTCGACAACAATTACCGGCCGCGTTTGTGGGCCTCGGTCGAAGACGCGCGGGCGGCGTATCGCGCTGTGTTGCCGTATGTCGACCTGGCCTTGCTGACAGTCGATGACGAGCAGGCGCTGTTCCATTTTTCCGATTGCGCAGCAGTGTTTGCCGCGTATGAGCAGATCGGTACCTCGGAAGTGGTGCTCAAGCGCGGCGCTGAGGCGTGTTTGATTCGTTGCGAAGGCGAGTATTTTGAAGTGCCGGCGCAGGTGGTCGAGCGAGTGGTGGATACCACGGCGGCGGGGGATTCGTTCAGTGCGGCGTATCTGGCCAGTCGGCTCGGTGGAGGGAGCCCGGTGCAGGCGGCTGAAGCCGGGCATCGATTGGCGAGTCGGGTGATACAGGTGTCGGGGGCGCTAATCCCTCGGGATTGAAATGCGGCCCTGTGGCGAGGGAGCTTGCTCCCGCTCGGCTGCGCAGCAGTCGTAAAATCGGCTGACGCGATGTAACTGACAAATCGCGATGACCGATTTTGGGCCCGCTTCGCGAGCCAGCGGGAGCAAGCTCCCTCGCCACAATGTCTTCCCTCATCAATCCCGATAAAACACCTGCACCAGGTGATAACCAAACTTGCTCTTGATCGGCCCATGCACAGTGCGCAGCGGTTTTTTGAAGATCACTTGGTCAATGGCGCCGACCATCTGCCCGGGCCGTACTTCGCCCAAGTCACCGCCGCGCTTGCCGGAGGGGCAGGTGGAGTACTTCCTGGCCAACACATCGAAGGCTTCGCCTTTGGCGATACGCTGCTTGAGTTGTTCGGCTTCTTCGGCCGTTTTCACCAGGATATGGCGGGCTTGAGCTTTCATCGGGCAGTTACCTTGAAGCGGTGGTGTCAGCGGGGCGCGGGATTATGCCCGAAACTCAGCTTTTCTGGCTGATCATCGTGCGAATCTTGTTGGCCAGCACGTCGATGGAGAACGGTTTGACAACCATGTCCATGCCCTCCTCAAGAAAACCCTGGCGTTCGAGGGCCTTTTCGGCATAACCGGTCATGAACAGCACTTTGAGTTGCGGGCGATACTGGCGGGCGATTTCCGCCAGTTGCCGGCCATTCATGCCCGGCAGGCCGAGGTCGGTCACCAGCAGGTCGACCCGCAGGTCCGACTCCAGCAGCGGCAGTGCGGTTTTGGCGTCTTCAGCTTCATGGGCGTGATAGCCCAATTCACCGAGCACATTGAGTACCAACATGCGCACCGCCGGATCGTCCTCCACCAATACCACTGTTTCACCCGCAATGGCTGGCGGCGTTTCCCGCCCGGTTCCTTACACTTGCAACTCCACTCTATCCCGAAACTGCTCCAGCGCCTCTGGATTGGCCAGTGCATCGGTGTTTTTCACCGCTACCCCATGCACTACATTCCTTACCGCCAGTTCAACAATCTTGCCGCTGATGGTGCGTGGAATATCGGTGACGGCAAGAATTTTCGCCGGTACATGCCGTGGCGTGGTGTTGGCGCGGATGACCTGGCGAATCTCTTGTTCGAGCGCTTCATTGAGCTCGACGCCTTCCTTCAGGCGAACGAACAGTACCACTCGCACGTCGTCCTGCCAGCTCTGGCCAATGGCGACGCTTTCCACCACTTGCTCGAGCTTTTCCACCTGCCGGTAGATTTCCGCAGTGCCGATGCGTACGCCGCCGGGGTTGAGCACCGCGTCCGAACGGCCATGGATCATCAGGCTGCCGTGGGGCAGCTGTTCGGCATAGTCGCCCTGGGCCCACACACCGGGGAACTGGCTGAAATACGAGGCGTGCAGTTTTTCCTGGGACGGATCATTCCAGAAACCGATCGGCATGGCCGGGAAGTGACGGGTACAGACCAGTTCGCCTTTCTCTCCGACAACCGGCTGGCCGGCGTCGTTCCACACCTCGATGGCCATGCCCAGGCTCTTGCCCTGCATCTCGCCACGGCGCACCGGTTGCAATGGATTGCCGATCACAAAACACGAAACGATATCGGTGCCGCCAGACATCGAGGACAAACACAGATCGCTTTTGATCTCGCGGTAGACGTAATCGTAGCTGTGGGGTGACAGCGGCGAGCCGGTGGACAGCAGCGCTTTGAGACTGCTCAGGTCGTGGCTGCGACGCGGCTGAACGCCGGCGCTTTCCAGGGCTGCCAGATATTTGGGGCTGGTGCCGAATACGCTGATCTGTTCGCTGTCGATCAGGTCGATCAACCGCGCAGGCACAGGGTGAAACGGCGAGCCGTCGAACAGCACCACGCTTGCGCCGACCGCCAGCGCCGAGACCAGCCAGTTCCACATCATCCAGCCGCAGGTGGTGTAGTAGAACAGCCGATCGTCACGCCCAAGGTCAACGTGCAGGCCATGTTCCTTGACGTGTTGCAGCAGTACACCGCCGGTACTGTGGATGATGCATTTCGGCACACCGGTGGTGCCGCTGGAATAGAGGATGTACAGCGGATGTTCAAAGGGCACGGCGACGAATTCTGGCTCGCCGCCGGCTTGATAGAAATCATTCCAGAGCGTCACGTTGGCCGCGGTCTGGAAGTCCTCGGCGCGAGTTTGAGGATTGGCATAAGGCACGATGATCAATTGCTGTAGCGATGGCAGGCGCTGGAGGATCTCGTTGACCTTCAGCGTCTGGCCGATCTCTTTGCCCGCATAGCGGTAGCCGGCGCAGGTAATCAGCACCTTGGGCTCGATCTGACCGAAACGGTCGATCACCCCTTGGGTGCCGAAATCCGGCGAGGAGCAGGACCAGATCGCCCCCAGGCTGGTGGTGGCGAGCATGCCCACCAGGGTTTGCCAGGTATTCGGCATGCACGCGGCCACCCGGTCGCCGAGACCGACACCGGCCGCTTGCAGGCTTTTTTGCAGGCCGGCGACATGGCTGGCCAGGTCGGCGTAGGTGAGTTGTTCGCGCTGACCGTTCTCGCGGATGGCGATCACCGCCGGACACTGGTCACGGCGCCGCAGCAGATGCTCGGCGAAATTCAGCGTGGCCCCGGGAAACCAGTGGGCGCTGGGCATCTGCGGGCCTTCCAGCAATACTGCGCTGGGTGCTGTATGAAATTCGATGTCGAAGAAATCGACGATGGCCTGCCAGAAATCTTCGCGCCGATCGATGCTCCATTGGTGCAGGGCCGGGTAGTCGGCGAGTTCAAGGTCGTGTCGGTGATTGACGAAACGCCGAAAGACCTCCATCCGGGTCTTGCTGATTCGCTCGGCGCTGGGTTGCCACAAGATTTCGGACATAAAGGGTCTCTTGTTGTGATCTCGAAGTCCATTCGCGGGCAAGCCCGCTCCCACAGGTTATGCACTGTCCTTGTGGGAGCGGCGGTGCGGCGATCCGACTTGCCCGCGAAGAACGATAACTCGGTCTATCGGCTGCTTACTGCGCCAACCACCCACCATCGACATTCCACGCCGCGCCACGCACCTGGCTACCGGCTTCACTGCATAAAAATAGTACCAGTTCACCCAACTGCGGTGGAGTGACGAATTCCAGTGACGGCTGCTTCTCGGCCAATAGATCATGTTGCGCTTGCTGCGGATCGGCGCCTCTGGCTACGCGATCATCGATCTGTTTCTGCACCAGCGGGGTCAGCACCCAGCCCGGGCAAATGGCGTTGCAGGTGACATTGCTGGTGGCGGTTTCCAGGCCGACCACTTTGGTCAGGCCGATCACCCCATGTTTGGCGGCGACATAAGCGGCCTTGCCCACCGAGCCGACCTGGCCGTGCACCGAGGCGATGTTGATGATCCGTCCCCAGCCTTTGGCGCGCATCCCCGGCAGGCTCAGGCGGGTACTGTGGAACACCGATGAAAGGTTGATGGCGATGATCGAGTCCCAGCGCTCCACCGGGAAGTCCTCCACGGCGGCCACATGCTGGATACCGGCGTTGTTCACCAGAATGTCGACGCCGCCGAATTCGCGTTCGGCATAGGCGATCATTTCGGCGATCTGCGCCGGGTCGCTGACATCGGCCGGGTGATGGCCGACCTTGGCGCCGAACTGTTTCACTTCGGCGATCACTGCACTGGCATCGCCGAAGCCGTTGAGGATCAGGTTGGCGCCGGCCTTGGCCAGGCTCAGGGCGATGCCCAGGCCGATGCCGCTGGTGGAGCCGGTGACCAATGCGGTTTTGCCGGTAAGATTCGTCATAAATGCCTCACACAATGCCAGTGGCGTAGAAGGTGCCGATCACCACGAAAACCGCCAGGGTCTTGATGATGGTGATGCCGAAAATATCTTTATAGGCTTCGCGGTGGGTCAGGCCGGTAACGGCCAGCAGGGTGATCACCGCGCCGTTATGCGGCAGGGTGTCCATGCCGCCGCTGGCCATGGCCGCGACCCGGTGCAGGACTTCCAGCGGAATATTCGCCGCATTGGCCGCCGCGATAAAGCTGTTGGACATTGCCGCCAGGGCGATGCTCATGCCGCCCGAAGCCGAGCCGGTGATACCCGCCAGCAGGGTGACGGTGATGGCTTCGTTGACCAGCGGATTGGGAATGCTCTTGAGCCAGTCGGCCAACACCAGGAAGCCCGGCAGCGAGGCGATCACAGCGCCGAAGCCGTATTCCGATGCGGTGTTCATTGCCGCCAGCAACGCGCCGCTGACCGCGCTTCTGCTGCCTTCGGCGAGTCTGCCGCGGATCGCCTGGAAGCCAAAGATCAGCACCATGATGATGCCCACCAGCAGCGCCGCCTGGACCGCCCAGATGGCCGTGAGCTTGGCGATTTCGGTTTGCACCGGCGCGGTCATGCCCGGCAGGCTGAGGCTGTGGGTCTTGCCGTACCAGAGTGGAATCCAGCGGGTGAACAGCAGGTTCATCAGGCCCACCAGCAGTAGCGGCGAGAGGGCGATCCAGGGGTTGGGCAGCTTGATATCTTCGGCGGTTTCCGGCTCGTTACGCAGTTCTGCGCCGTAGCCTTCACCCGAACGCTGGGCCTTGTTGCGCTGGCGTTGCAGATACAGCATGCCGACGCAGAAAACGAAAATCGCGCCGACCAGGCCAAGCCATGGCGCAGCCCAGGCGGTGGTATTGAAAAAGGTGCTGGGGATGATGTTCTGGATCTGCGGGGTGCCGGGCAAGGCATCCATGGTGAAGGAGAACGCACCGAGGGCGATGGTCGCCGGGATCAGGCGCTTGGGGATATTGCTCTGGCGGAACATCTCGGCGGCAAACGGATAGACCGCGAACACCACCACGAACAGCGACACGCCGCCGTAGGTCAGCAGGGCGCAGACCAGCACAATCACCAGCATCGCCTGACGGGTGCCGAGCAAGCGAATGGCCGCCGCGACGATCGAGCGCGAGAAGCCCGACAGCTCAATCAGCTTGCCGAACACAGCGCCAAGCAGGAACACCGGGAAATACAGTTTGATGAAGCCGACCATTTTCTCCATGAACACCCCGGTGAAGGCCGGAGCGACTGCAGAGGGGTCAGTCAGGAGCACCGCGCCGAGGGCGGCAATGGGGGCGAAGAGGATAACGCTGTAGCCACGGTAAGCAGCGAGCATCAGCAGCGTGAGAGCTGCCAAGGCAATGATCACACTCATGGTGTGTCTCCTGGATTGTTATTTTTGTAGGGTGAAGCTTTTGTGGCTGTAGGCTTAGCTAGTTTCGTGCCATTGCTTTAAGCTATTGAAATATATTGATATTTTTATAGATTTGAGTTGATTTTAGGATGTTTGTCTCTGATTAGAGATATTTTTAAACAGGAAGGGACCCTTCGCGAGCAAGCTCGCTCCCACAGGATTTGGTGGTGTACACAAAATTGGTGACCGACGCAGGCCACTGTGGGAGCGAGCTTGCTCGCGATGAGCGCGAAGCGCTCAAAAAAGATTTTCTCTATATGGAGATTCAAGTCTCTCTACTGAGACTCTGCAATCCCCAACGCCACCATCTTCTTGTACAGCGTAGAGCGCCCCAGCCCCAATCGCGCCGCAGCCTCAATCACTTTCCCAGCGCATTGCGCGAGGGTCGTTTCAATCAACTGCCGGTCAAACCGCTCCCGCGCGGCGCTGAAGGTTTCATTGGCCACAGGCTCTTGCGCAAAAGACGCAAGGCGCTCCACCGGACTGAAAGTGCCGATCGCCGCCCGGATATCCGCCGCATTCAACATCAGGTCATCGCTGAGCAACGCTGCGCGCTCCAGCACGTTGCGCAGTTCGCGGATGTTGCCCGGCCAGGCGTGCTGACCGAGCAGTGCCAGGGCTTCGCTGTCGAGTTCATGCTGGCTGCGCAGTTCTTCCAGGATCGCTTCGCTCAGCGCTGGCAGATCGTCGAGCCGTTCACGTAGCGGCGGCACTTGAATCGGCAGCACATTGAGGCGGTAATACAAGTCGGCGCGAAACTCGCCGCGCTTGATGGCGGCTTGCAGGTCGGTCGAGGTGGCGGCAATCACCCGCACATCGCTCTGAATCACTTCGTTGGAACCCACCGGTTCGAACTCTTTTTCCTGCAACACTCGCAGCAACTTGCTTTGCAGCGGCAGCGGCATGTCGCCGATCTCGTCGAGAAACAAGGTGCCGCCCTGGGCGATCTGCAGTTTTCCGCTTCGACCCTTGCGGTCCGCGCCGGTGAAGGCGCCGGGTGCGGTGCCGAAAAATTCGGCTTCCAGCAGCGCTTCCGGAATCGCCGCGCTGTTGATGCTGACAAAGGCTTTGTGCGCCCGCGGTGAAGCGCCATGAATCGCCTGGGCCAGCAGTTCCTTGCCGGTACCGGTTTCACCCAGCAGCAGTACCGGCGATTCGGCGCTGGCGCTGCGCCGGGCGCGGCGTTTGACTTCCAGGCTGGCAGCGCTGGTGCCGATAAAGTGCGCGAAGTTGTACTTGGTCTGCCGCGCCCGTAGCAGCGATCGGGTTGAGGCCAGCTCCTCCTGCATGCTCATGTAACGCTTGAGCATCGGTGACAGGCTGCGCAGTTCATCGAACAGGGCAAAGCCGATGGCGCCGATGACCGTGCCGGCAGCGTCATGGATCGGCAGGCGCATCACCACCAGCGGTTCTTTCGGGGTGTCCTGCATGTCCAGCAGGATCGGCCGGCCCGTGCGCACCACTTCGCGCAGCAGACTGCCGGGGATCACGCTTTCGCAAGGCTTGCCGATGGCCACCTCGGCCGATTCGAGGCCGAAGCGTTTGGCATAACGTTCGTTCATCCAGACGATGTTGGCGTCACGGTCGACGATCACCGTGCCTTCGCTGGACTGCTCGATGATCTCGAACAACGAGCGGATCGCCAGCAGGCGAACGCGCTGGTAATCCTTGAGGCTTTCGGTGTCGTTCATGGGCGGTCTCAGATGCGTTATTTTTTCCGGGCAGCGGCCTCGGCCGCCAGACACTCGAGGGCGAACTGCTCGGTATAGGTCATCTGGATCAAGGTGGTTTCGCCTTTGACGGTTCGCGAGCCTTCCAGGATGTAGCGAATACGCTTGTCGGTGACGCCGATGCGCTTGGCGATCCAGGTGGGGGTCTGGCCGATGCGTGTGATCAGCTTGTCGGCGTAGTCGGTGGAGGGGTTATAGAGTTCTGCGTTAGGGCTCATGTGACGTCCGGATAAGGAATGAGGTTGTGATGCACCCAAGGTTACAGGGTCGGCGGCGAATGCGGGAGCGCGGCGGCCAGGAGTTCTTTGGTATAGGGATGCTGCGGCGCATCGAATACCTCATGGCTGGCGCCGCTTTCCACCACTTTGCCGTCCTTGATCACGATCATGTCGTGGGCCAGGGCGCGTATCACCGCCAGGTCATGGCTGATGAACAGGTAGGTCAGGCCATGTTTTTCCTGCAGCTGACGGAGCAGGGCGACCACCTGTTTTTGCACCGTACGGTCCAGCGCCGAAGTCGGCTCGTCCAGCAGAATCAGTGCCGGCTTGAGCACCAGGGCCCGGGCGATGGCGATGCGTTGGCGCTGGCCGCCGGAAAATTCGTGGGGATAGCGATGGCGGCTTTGTGGATCGAGGCCGACTTCTTCGAGCACCCGAATGACCTGGGCTTCGCATTCGGCAGCCGTCGACTGGCTGTGCACTTCCAGGCCCTCGCTGATGATCTGCGCCACTGACATGCGTGGGCTGAGACTGCCGAACGGGTCCTGAAACACCACTTGCATCTGCTTGCGCCAGGGCCGCAGTTGCTTCTGGGTCAGGCCATCGAGTGCTTGCCCTTGAAAGCGGATGCTGCCTTCGGAATCGAGCAGGCGCAGGATCGCCTGACCGAGGGTGGACTTGCCGGAACCGGACTCGCCAACAATGCCCAGGGTCTTGCCACGCTGCAGGCTAAGGCTGATGCCGTCGACCGCACGCAGCCAGGTCTTGCGCTGAAACAGTCCGCCGCTCAACGGGAAGACCACGCTGAGGTTATCGACCTGCAACACCGCTTCACGCTCATCCCGAGCCAAGGCTTCACCTTCCGGTTCGGCGTTCAGCAGTACGCAGCTATAGGGGTGTTTCGGGTGAGTGAAGAGTGTCTCGGAATCCGCCTGCTCGACGATTTCTCCGGCGCGCATCACGCAGACCCGTTGCGCGATGCTGCGCACCAGGTTGAGGTCGTGGCTGATCAGCAGCAACGACATGCCGAGACGTTTTTGCAGGGACTTGAGCAGCAACAGAATCTTGCGTTGCACCGTCACGTCCAGCGCGGTAGTCGGTTCGTCGGCGATCAGCAGTTCCGGTTCGCAGGCCAGGGCCATGGCGATCATCACCCGTTGCCGCTGGCCGCCGGAGAGCTGATGCGGATAGGCCTTGAGCCGCTCCAGGGGTTTATGAATGCCCACCAGTTCCAGCAATTCGATGATCCGTTGTTGTGCCGCTTTGCCGCCCAGGCCTTTGTGCACCAACAGGGTTTCGCCGATCTGCTTTTCGATGCTGTGCAGCGGATTGAGGGAGGTCATCGGCTCCTGAAAAATCATCGCAATGCGATTGCCGCGAAGCTGTCGCAGCGTGCCGGAATCAGCCCCCAACAGTTCCTGGCCGCGATAGCGAATGCTGCCCGATGTGTGCGTGCCGGATTCGGGCAGCAATTGCAGGATCGAGTGGGCGGTCACCGACTTGCCCGAGCCCGATTCGCCCACCAGCGCCAGGCATTCTCCGGGACGGATATCCAGGTACAGGTCGCGCACCACGGTCTGGCCGCTGAAGGCCACACAGAGGTCGCGGATTTCGATCAGGTTGTCACTCATATCAACAGTCCGTTTCAAGATCGCGGATCGAACGCATCACGCAACGCCTCGCCAATAAACACCAGTAAAGAAAGAATCAACGCCAGGGTAAAAAATGCGGTCAGACCGAGCCACGGTGCTTGCAGATTCTGCTTGCCCTGGCCGATCAGCTCGCCCAGCGAGGCGCTGCCGGCGGGCATGCCGAAGCCGAGGAAGTCCAGCGCAGTGAGGGTCGAAATCGCCCCGGTCAGAATGAACGGCAAGTAGCTCAAGGTGGCATTCATGGCATTGGGCAGGATGTGCCGCACTATCACTTTACGGTCGGTCAAGCCAAGGGCGCGGGCGGCTTTGACGTATTCCAGGTTACGCCCGCGCAGAAACTCGGCACGCACCACGTCCACCAGCGCCAGCCAGGAAAACAGCGCCATGATGCCCAGCAACCACCAGAAATTCGGCTCGACGAAGCCTGACAGGATGATCAGCAGGTACAGCACCGGCAGCCCCGACCAGACTTCCAGCAGCCGCTGACCGAGCAGATCGACCCAGCCGCCGTAGTAGCCCTGCAAAGCGCCGGCGGCGATGCCGATCAGCGCGCTGATAAAGGTCAGCGCCAAGGCAAACAGAATCGACACCCGGGCGCCAAAAATCACCCGCGCCAAAACATCACGCGCTTGATCATCGGTACCGAGCCAGTTCACTTTCGTCGGCGGGCTGGGGGTTGGCTGATTGAGGTCGTAGTTGGGTGTGTCATCGCTGAACGGAATCGGCGGGAACAGCAGCCAGCCGCCGTCCTTGCGAATCAGTTGCTGCACGTAGTCGCTACGGTAGTCGGCCTGGAACGGCAACTGACCACCGAATTCCTGTTCGGTGTAGCGCTTGAACACCGGGAAATACAGCGAGTCCTGATAGCTGACCACCAGCGGTTTGTCATTGGCGATCAGTTCACCGCCCAACGTCAGGATGAACAGGCCGATAAACAGCCACAGCGACCACCAGCCACGGCGGTTTTTCTTGAAACGGTCGAAACGTCGACGACCTAGCGGCGAAAGTCTGAACATCAGGCATTCCTCGCGGCAAAGTCGATACGCGGGTCGACCAGCGTGTAGCAGAGGTCACCGATGAGTTTTATCAGCAGGCCGAACAGGGTGAAAATGAACAGCGAGCCGAACACCACCGGGTAATCCCGTGAAACCGCCGCTTCGTAACTCATGCGACCCAGACCGTCGAGAGAGAAGATCACTTCGATCAACAGGGAGCCGGCGAAAAACACACTGATAAACGCCTGAGGAATTCCGGAAACCACCAGCAGCATCGCATTGCGGAACACATGGCCGTAAAGCACCCGACGCTCGCTCAGCCCTTTGGCGCGGGCGGTGACCACGTACTGACGGGTGATTTCATTGAGGAACGAGTTTTTCGTGAGAATGGTCAGCGTGGCGAAACCACCAACTACCAGCGAGGTGACGGGTAGCACCAGGTGCCAGAAGTAGTCAGCGATTTTGCCGATAGTCGATAGCTGATCGAAGTTCTCCGAAACCAGACCGCGCACCGGGAACCAGTTCAACGAGGTGCCGCCGGCAAAGACTACGATCAAAAACATGGCGAACAAAAATGCCGGCATGGCGTAGCCGAGGATGATCGCGGTGCTGCTCCAGATGTCGAAGTGGCTGCCGTGATGGACCGCCTTGCGAATTCCCAGCGGGATCGACACCAGATAGGTGATAAGCGTCGCCCAGAGTCCAAGAGAGATGGTCACTGGCATCTTGTCCAGAATCAGCTCGGTGACCGTGGCGCCGCGAAAGAAGCTCTTGCCGAAGTCCAGCCGGGCATAGCTTTTGAGCATCAGCCACAGGCGTTCATGGGCCGGTTTGTCGAAGCCATATTGCTTTTCGATGTCCTTGATCAGTTGCGGGTCGAGGCCGCGACTGGCCCGCGAGCCGTGGCTAATGGCGTCGCTCGAAGCACCGATGCCACCGCCGCCAATCCCTTGCAGGCGCGCAACGGCCTGTTCCACCGGACCGCCGGGCGCCGCCTGGACGATGACGAAGTTGACCAGCAGAATCATCAGCAGGGTCGGGATGACCAGCAGCAAGCGCCGCAGTATGTAAGCCAGCATCAATGCGGCCCTCCGGGTTTGCCACGGCGGATGCGCTCAGCGGCCATCTGCTCGTTGGTCAGTGGTACGGAGCTCATTTCCCACCAGCTCTCGATGGCTTCATCATTGCTGGCTTGCACCGCCGGAATACCGAAACGGTTCCACCACACTGTGGCGGAGCCCGGCGGGTAGTAGTTGGAAATCCAGTAGTAGTTCCACTGCAGCACGCGATCCAGTGCATGGGCATATCGCAGCATCTCTGGCTGAGTGGTGGCCTTGACCAGCCCGCTGATCAGCGTGTCGACCGCCGGATCCTTCAGGACCATGTAGTTATTGGAACCAGCGTCATTGGCCGAGGCCGAGCCGAAGTAGTTATACAACTCCATACCCGGCGAGGTGGTGACTGGATAGCCAGTGACGATCATGTCGTAATCACGGGCCATCAAGCGGTTGATGTATTGCGAGGAGTCGATGCGCCGTATGTTCAGGGTGATGCCGATCTGCGCCAGGGTGCGCTTGTAGGGCAGTAGCAGACGCTCGATCCCGCCCTGGGTGTTGAGGAAGGTGAAACTCAGTGGTTGCCCCGCAGCGTTGACCAGTTGGTCGCCGTGCGGTTTCCAGCCGGCTTCTTCCAGCAAGGCCAGGGCCTGCAGTTGTTTATCGCGGATCAGGCCGCTGCCGTCGGTTTTCGGCGCTTCGAATACCTGAGTGAAGACTTCATCGGGAACCTGCCCGCGCAACGGTTCGAGAATCGCCAGTTCGCCTGCATCGGGAAGCGCCCGGGCCGCCAGAGAGGTGTTGGAAAAGAAGCTCTGCTGGCGCACATACAGGTCCCGCATCATTTGCCGGTTGCTCCACTCGAAGTCCCAGAGCATGGCCAGCGCCTGCCGCACGCGGCGGTCCTGGAACATCGGGTTTTGCAGGTTGAACACATAGCCTTGGGCCGGTTGTGGTGCTTGCTTGGCCAGGTGAGCCTTTTGCAGACGGCCATCGCTCAGGGCCGGGCTGTCGTAGCCGATGGAGTAAGCGGTGGCAGAGAACTCTCGATTGTAGTCGTAGGCGCCGCCACGCAGCACCTGGCGGGCAACATCGGTGTCGCCGAAGTACTCGATGCTGAAACGATCGAAGTTGTAGAGCCCGCGGCTGACGGGGAGATCTTTGCCCCACCAGTCGGCGTTGCGGACAAAGGTAATGCTGCGCCCGGAGTCGATCTTGCTGACTCGATACGGGCCGCTGCCCAGCGGCGCTTCATAGCCGCCGCCATTGGCGAAATCGCGGGTCTTCCACCAGTGTTCGGGAAGCACCGGCAAGGTCGCAAGGTCCAGGGGCAGGGTGCGGTTTTCATTGCTTTTGAAGTCGAAGCGGATGGTGCGCGCTGACTCCACTTCGACGCCCTTGACGTCGGCGAACTGGGTGCGATAACGCAGGCTGCCCTGGGTCATCAGCAAATCGTAGGTGTAGCGCACATCCTCGGCGGTGATCGGCGTGCCGTCGGCGAAGCGGGCCTTGGGGTTCAGATAAAAACGCAGCGACAAACCGTCGTCGGCCCGCTCCATTTTTTGCGCCACCAGGCCATACACCGTGTAGGGCTCATCCAGCGAGCGCTGGGCCAGCGGCGAGTAGATCAACCCATCGAGTTGCGACACTCCGATGCCCTTGTCGATATAAGGCAGCACATGATCGAAGTGGCCGATCTCCATCGCCGAGCGACGCAGGCTGCCGCCCTTGGGGGCCTGCGGGTTGGCATAGGCAAAGTGACTGAAGCCGGCGGGGTATCTGGCGGGTTCGCCATACACAGTCAGCGCATGTTGCGGTGCGGCATTCGCAGCCGTGGCATTCAGCAGCAGGGCCAGTGCGGTGAACATCAATAAGGGGAAAACCAGTCGCATTGTCAGCCTTAAAAGCCGGGTGATCGATGAAGACAATTTGTACGCTACCCGCGTATCGCTCGCCAGCCACAATTATGCAACTCAAACGCAACGGCCCACCAAAAGGCGGGCCGTTGTTTAAACAAAATCGCGGATGGATCAGTCCTGACGGCTGGTCACTTCCAGCAGGTGATAACCGAACTGGGTCTTGACCGGACCTTGCACGGTGTTGACCGGTGCGCTGAAGACCACGGTGTCGAATTCCTTGACCATCTGGCCTGGGCCGAACGAGCCCAGATCGCCGCCCTGACGGCTGGACGGGCAGGTGGAGTTGGTTTTGGCGATTTCAGCGAAATCAGCGCCGCCTTCGATTTGTGCTTTCAGTTCGTTGCACTTGTCTTCGCTGGCAACGAGGATGTGACGGGCAGTGGCTTTGGCCATGGGGAAGTACTCCATTGAGCTTTCAATAAAGTGCTGAGCCTACCGGATTCCGTGGGCTATTTCTCGCCAAAGTTCCATGACCGGACGTACTGCCGGTGCGCCAGCTCTGGTCCGAGCGTTTGGACGCGTGCATCACGGCATTACAATCCAAGGTTTCTCAGGCGTTCGGCATGCTCGACATAGAGCTCAACCGGATCGACATCTTTGCGCACCAGGCCAGCTGTCTGATTGATGGTGTCCATATGGTCCAGTGGGTAGTCGGAGCGGATTACCGTGCCCAGGTGCGAGCTGTAGCGGCCGACCAAACCGTCGTTTTCCTCAGGCTCGGTGGTGAAGTACCTGGAAAACGCCCGGCATACGCCGTGAAGCGGATCGAGCAGGTCGGGTCCTTCGGCGAGAAGGTTGCCTTTGAGGATGCCGCTCCAGGAGAAATAGCGCACCCCATTGACCCGTTCTTTGCCCATGCCGCCCCAGGTGGTGGGCAGACCTTGCGGATACTTGTCGTTGAATGCGCCGACGCCTTCAGTGGTCAGCGCGTTGAGTGCTGCAACAGCGTTCTGTGGGAGCTGTGGGTTGCCGCTAAGCAGCGACAGGAATTCGCCGAAAAGGCTGGCGATGGCGGCCGCCACGTGCTCCGGCAGGCGACCAGGGATCAATGCCAGTCGCAGGTAATCGGCGAGCTCGGAGCCATGATTCGGCCCGCTGACGGAGGTGACCGAGGCGATCTTTTTCGGTTGCATCGCCCCGGCATAGCGGGCGGCCAGCGCGCCCTGACTATGACCGATCAGGTTGACTTTGGTCGCACCTGTTCCGATCAGTATCCGGTCGATTTGCGCCAGTAATTGCTCGCCGCGCAGTTCGTTGCAATGTGCCGCCGACAGATAGGGGATGAATACCCGAGCTCCGGCCTGTCTTAGGGCTTGCTTGATGCCGTAGAAGAAGTCGATGTTGCCAATGCTCTCGAAGCCGAAAAGTCCGTGGACCAGGAGGATTGGGTATTGAGTCGTCGCATTCCGTTGCATGTTGATTTCCTTTCTTCAGTAAGGGAGGTGTCCCGGATTTGCCTCCTCACTCTAGTGCAGCCGGATAGGGCGAATGCGTGGGAAATAGCCGCGGTATCCCGAAGAAAATGGAGTAAAAGTAGTTTGTTCAGCTGTATGGAAGGTAGGGGGCAGTTTCAATGGGTGTGCGTTGCGCATGGGTGAAAGCACTTCCGCCTGCTTTGCCAAGGTGAAGGGACGACGGGGTCCAGTAATATTTCAGACCCCGGGCTTGGATCGCAATCCGCGTCGCGACCTTCAAATGCTCGCTTGCCGAACCCTTTCGGATGAGCGCAGCCGGTGCGCCGCCTGACGCAACAGTTGCTCGGTTGCATCCCAGCCGAGACAGCCATCCGTCACTGAGACCCCATAACGCAGGGAGTTGCTCAAGGGCTGACAACCTTCGAACAAGTGGCTCTCAAGCATCATGCCGATCAGCGAATGGTCACCTTGCAGGCGTTGCTCGAGCACATCGGCGAACACTGCCGGTTGACGCAAGGGGTCTTTGCCGCTGTTGGCGTGGCTGCAATCGACCATGACCCGCGCCGGGATCGCCAGTTTTCTCAGATCGCTGTGCACCTGGCTGACAGCCTGACGGTCGTAGTTCGGTCCGCGATGACCGCCGCGCAGCACCAGGTGGGTATCCGGGTTGCCCTGAGTCTCGATGATCGCCGGATGCCCCTGGCTGTCGACACCGAAGTGACGATGAGGGTGAGCCGCCGAACGCATGGCGTCACAGGCGATGGCAACGCCACCGTCGGTACCGTTCTTGAAGCCGACCGGCATGTTCAGGCCACTGGCCATTTCCCGGTGGATCTGCGACTCGGTGGTGCGCGCACCGATGGCAACCCAACTGAGCAGGTCGTCGAAGTAGCCAGCGGCCATCGGCTGCAGCAATTCGGTAGCAATCGGCAAACCCAGGCGCAGCATTTCGCGCATCAACTCGCGGGACAAGGTCAAACCGCCTGCCATGTCATCGCTGCCATCCAGGTGTGGGTCGTAGGCCAGGCCTTTCCAGCCGACGGTAGTCCGGGGCTTTTCGACGTAGGCGCGCATCACCAGCAGCATTTCATCGCTGACTTCGGCCGCCAGGCTGGCGAGATTGCCGGCGTATTCGAGTGCCGATTGAGGATCGTGGATAGAGCAGGGGCCGACAATGACCAACAGACGGGAGTCTTCACCGTTGAGGATCGCGCGCACCGCTTGACGGTGATTGGCGACTTGCTGGGTCAGGGCTGTGTTGAGCGGCAATTGATGCTTGAGCGCCAGTGAACTGGGCAGACGCAGGGTCAGCGCTTCATTGGCAGAGGTCAGGCTGGACAGCGGCAGAGCGCAGATGGACGAGTTCATATTCGGGCTTCCTGGGCTGGCGGCGGGTTTGTTCCCGCACGCTCGGCCCTACTGGGGTGTTCGACAATTGGCCGGATTGGCTACGAGTGTGTGCTTGCCACCTGTGGGTGACCGATCGGAGGCGGCAGGCTGTCCCGAGCGGAGGCTGGTAAATCGCCAGGCGGTAAAGGTGTCGTAGCGGTAATAGGTGGCGTAGTTCATGTCGTGATTCCTCGATTCGTTTTGGGTGACGCTAAAAATGTAGGGGGCTGAAAAAACAAAACCCCCGGTCGGGAAGCCGACCGGGGGTTGAGAATTCTCAAGTGGCGACCCGTAGAAGTGGGCGCCGTGTGGGTATCAGGCGCGCCAGTGGCTAAACCAATACCCAAAATAAAAGCTGACCGGTGCACAGACGTTGCTCACACGGGTAGCCGCAACCGAGCGCAGGGCGCTGGCGGTGTGACGAAGCGGTGAGAGGGTGTGCAACATGGTGTGTCTCCGATGAATGCGCCGAGCTTACTAGAGGCGGGGGCAGGGGTTCAATCGGAAAATGCTATGGAGCGGTGAGTGGGGTTCTATGGCTTAAGTGGGTTGATGCTTTGTGACACACTCAATTTCTTCCAGAAATCTGTCACCAGGGACGAAGCATGCCGACATTGACCATCGCCGCCGCTCAATCGATCTCCATTGCCGGTGATCTTCAAGCCAATATCGCCCGGCATAGGCGCTTCATCGAGATCGCCGCCGAGCACGGCGTACAGCTGTTGGTGTTTCCCGAATTGTCGCTGACCGGCTACGAGCGCAGCCTGGCCGCCGAATTGGCGGTGCTGCCGGACGATGCGGTTCTGCAATCTTTGCGCGACTTTGCCCGGGAAGTCGGGGTGACCACGGTCGTCGGTATGCCGATTCGCTTGTCCGCCGGTTCTGAGGTGTTGATCGGCGCATTGGTCCTGGCCGCCGATGGTTCGTTGGGGATTTACAGCAAGCAGCATCTGCACCCGGGCGAGGAGGTGGCGTTTGCCCCGGGCTCGGGTGGCTCGATGCTGACCATCGGTGGCGACAAGGTCGCTCTGGCGGTCTGCGCCGATTTTTCCCATGCCAGCCATGCGCAGCAGGCTGCGGATTCAGCTGCAGACCTCTACGCCGCGGGCGTGTTGATCACGGAAAACGGTTATGTCCCGGATACAGCCTTGTTGCAGGGCTACGCTTGCGAGCATTCGATGACGGTATTGATGGCCAACCACGGCGGTGCGACTGGCGGCTGGGAATCGGCAGGACGTAGCGCTATCTGGGCACCGAACGGCGAACTGATTGCCGTCGCGCCCGGTATCGGCGATGTGCTGGTGGTCGTTCGCCGAGACGTCGATGGATGGATCGGCCAGGTCGTGGCTGTGCCGGATGCCTGAGGGAACTGGATATGGACTTTGAGCTACGTCCTGCCTCGGCAGCAGACCTGCCCTTCGCTCGAGCACTGACCCGCGGCACGATGCTGCGCTATTACATTCAGCACGATTTATTGTGGCTGGACGAAGCCTTTGATGTGGCGTGGGCCGGTCGGGAGAACTGGCTGATTTGCCGAGGCGAGTCGGTGCTGGGGTTTCTCAGCCTGAGTCGCGATGCGAAGGCTGTGTACATTCGTGAGTTGCACGTCATCGAGGGCGAGCGCTGCAAGGGGGCGGGAAGCTGGGCGATCGAACGGGTGTATTCGATGGCCTGCAAGGAGCGGCGGTCTTCGCTGCGTCTCACCGTCTTCAAGAATAATCCGGCGCAAGCCCTGTATCAGCGGATGGGATTGAGTGTTGTGGGTGAAGAGGACTGTTTTTTGAGGATGGAGCGAATGTGCTCCGCTGCGCCGTAGCTGCTTGATACTGCAAGGTTTCTCAGCGTCCCTGCTCACGAGCAAATGGTTGAACGGATTTACCTTGATGTTCCAGCCAGGCCTTGGCTTGTGCGCCAGTGCGAATACCGGGCATAGTTCAAAACCGTTCAAAAAAGTTCAACGAGCACTAGGTGTAACACCCTTTAGGGGTGTATTAAACAGGATCATGCATCCAAATGAGTGTAATTGGTTCGCGGTTGAGGCAGGAAAGAGAACGGCTTGGTTTGTCGCAGAAAGTTTTTGGCGAAATCGGAGGCGTTGAAGCTAACGCGCAAGGCAAATACGAAAGTGGCGGACGCGTGCCCAAAGCAGATTATTTGTCCCGAGTAGCCGAGAGAGGTGTGGATGTCCTGTTTGTATTGACGGGAAATCCGACGCCGACGCTGATCGAAAATCTCAGCCAGATGGAGGCGAAGGTCTTGGGCAGCTATCGGGCGCTCTTCAAGGAAGATCAGGACGCAATTCGCCGATTGACCACCACGCTGGCAGAGTTTTCCGTTGCCCATGCCTTGAACAACAAGATTGAGTCATACGAGCGCTGATCGACCAGGGACCCGCGCCTGTCGCTCGACGGGCGCTCATAGCGTATTGATACTCTTTAATGACGCTTCTAACTAGGTCTGCCCAGCGGTTTTTTGCTAAGGTGTCCGACAACCAATAAGACCATATCGCGAGGTGTCTGCTTGATTAGGGTGCTAGTGGTCGATGACCATGATCTCGTTCGTACAGGCATTACACGGATGCTGGCCGATATCGACGGGCTGCAAGTGGTCGGCCAGGCCGAATCGGGAGAGGAATCCCTGATCAAGGCGCGGGAATTGAAGCCCGATGTGGTCCTGATGGACGTCAAGATGCCCGGGATCGGCGGTCTGGAAGCCACGCGTAAAATGCTGCGCAGCCATCCGGATATCAAAGTCGTCGCCGTCACCGTGTGCGAAGAGGACCCGTTCCCCACGCGCCTGTTGCAGGCGGGTGCCGCAGGTTATCTGACCAAGGGTGCTGCCCTGTCGGAAATGGTTCAGGCAATTCGCCTGGTGTTCTCCGGGCAACGCTACATCAGCCCGCAAATTGCCCAGCAGCTGGCGATCAAATCGTTTCAGCCAACCAGCGACTCCCCGTTCGATGCGCTTTCAGAGCGGGAAATCCAGATCGCGTTAATGATCGTCGGTTGTCAGAAAGTGCAGATCATTTCCGACAAGTTGTGCCTGTCCCCCAAAACCGTGAATACCTACCGTTACCGCATTTTCGAGAAGCTCTCGATCAGCAGCGATGTCGAGTTGACGCTGTTGGCGGTCCGACACGGCATGGTTGATGCCAGCCTCTGAAAATGACTGACCCGTTCGATCCAGGTGCTTTTCTCTCGACCGTTACCGGGCGCCCCGGTGTGTATCGCATGTTCGACAGCGATGCGCGCTTGCTATACGTCGGTAAAGCCAAAGACCTGAAAAAACGCCTGGCGAGTTATTTTCGCAAAACCGGCCTGGCGCCGAAAACCGCCGCTCTGGTGGGTCGCATCGCTCAGATCGAAACAACGATCACCGCCAATGAAACCGAGGCGTTGCTGCTTGAGCAGACGCTGATCAAAGAGTGGCGGCCGCCCTACAATATCCTGTTGCGCGACGATAAATCCTATCCGTACGTTTTCCTTTCGGATGGCGATTTTCCGCGCTTGAGCATCCATCGTGGTGCCAAAAAACAGAAGGGCAAGTACTTCGGGCCGTACCCGAGTGCCGGTGCTATCCGTGAGAGCCTGAGCCTGCTGCAGAAAACTTTTTTCGTGCGCCAGTGTGAAGACAGTTTTTACAAGAACCGCACGCGGCCATGCCTGCAATACCAGATCAAGCGTTGCAAGGCGCCTTGTGTCGGTCTGGTCGAACCGCAAGTGTATGCCGAAGACGTGCGCCATTCGGTGATGTTCCTCGAAGGCCGCAGCAATGCCCTGACTGATGAATTGTCCAGTGGCATGGAGCAGGCGGCGAGTACGCTGGACTTCGAGCGCGCCGCCGAACTGCGTGACCAGATCTCCCTGTTGCGACGGGTTCAGGATCAACAGAGCATGGAAGGCGGTACCGGTGATGTGGACGTGATCGCCGCGTTCGTCAATCCGGGAGGCGCCTGTGTTCACCTGATCAGCGTGCGCGGCGGACGGGTACTGGGCAGCAAGAACTTCTTTCCGCAAGTCGGCATTGAGGAGGAGGTGGCCGAAGTCATGGCGGCGTTCCTCGGCCAGTATTACATCAGCAGTCCGGAGCGGGACTTGCCGAGCGAGTTGATCGTCAACGTCGTCCATGAAGACTTCCCGGCCTTGATTGCCGCCATCGAAGAGCTGCGCGGTCGTGAGCTGACCATCAGTCACCGGGTTCGCGGCACCCGGGCGCGCTGGCAGCAACTGGCCGTGACCAACGCCGAACAGGCATTGAGCGCGCGTTTGGCCAACCGCCAACATGTCGCTGCGCGGTTTGAAGCGCTGGCTGAAGTTCTTCATCTGGACGAGCCGCCGCAACGGCTCGAGTGTTATGACATCAGTCACTCCAGCGGTGAGGCGACGGTGGCCTCCTGCGTGGTCTTTGGTCCTGAAGGCCCGATCAAGTCCGACTATCGCCGTTACAACATCGAAGGCGTGACGCCGGGTGATGACTATGCGGCGATGCATCAGGCACTGACGCGGCGTTTCAGCAAACTGAAGGACGGCGAGGGCAAGCTGCCGGATATCCTTCTGGTGGACGGCGGTAAAGGCCAGCTGTCCATGGCTCGCGACGTGCTCAATGAGCTCGCGGTGCCAGACCTGATCCTGTTGGGTGTCGCCAAAGGGGCGACGCGCAAGGCCGGCTTCGAAACGCTTTACCTCAATGACGCTGCCCATGAATTCACCTTGCGTGGCGACTCCCCGGCACTGCATCTGATTCAACAGATACGTGACGAGGCTCACCGGTTCGCCATTACCGGGCACCGCGCGCGACGCGGCAAAACCCGTCGTACGTCAACGCTTGAGGGGGTCGCAGGGGTAGGTCCGAAACGTCGACGGGATCTTCTGAAACATTTTGGTGGATTACAGGAGCTGTCTCGTGCCAGCATCGAAGAGATCGCCAAAGCACCAGGGATCAGTAAAAAGCTCGCGGAGTTGATTTATGCAAACCTGCACAGCGAGTAGAATGCCCAACTCACCTCGTAGCCAGTTGTGCCGATGAATATCCCTAATCTGATCACCGTCTTACGCGTCCTGCTCATTCCGATTTTCATTTTGCTGTTTTACCTGCCGTACCACTGGAGCTACCTCGCGGCCAGTTCAGTCTTCGCATTCGCCGCCGCCACGGACTGGCTGGATGGGTACCTGGCTCGTCGCCTGGAACAAAGCACACCCTTCGGCGCTTTTCTTGATCCGGTGGCCGACAAGCTGATGGTGGCAGTGGCATTGGTGCTGTTGGTACAGGAACACGGCAATCTTTGGCTGACGTTGCCGGCAGCGGTCATCATCGGTCGCGAAATCGTGGTTTCCGCCTTGCGCGAGTGGATGGCCGAGATCGGAGCCCGCGCGCATGTTGCCGTTTCGAACATGGGCAAATGGAAAACCGCCGCACAGATGCTGGCGCTGGTTATCTTGCTGGCCAACCCCTCGGACTTCAGCTTCTGGGTGTTGGTGGGCTATGCGCTGCTGCTGATTGCCGCGGGGCTGACGTTGTGGTCCATGCTGCAATATTTGCGAGCGGCCTGGCCGCATCTCAAGACCACCCCGGAAAAGAAATAAAACTTTTTTGAATCAAGGGGTTGACGTGGCATCTGGATTCTATAGAATGCGCCACACCAAGACGCGGGAATAGCTCAGTTGGTAGAGCACGACCTTGCCAAGGTCGGGGTCGCGAGTTCGAGTCTCGTTTCCCGCTCCAAATATTGCGCTGCAGAGTTCCACTGAATTCTGTAAGCGATTGAAATCAGGACCTTCGGGTCCTTTTTTCGTTCCGGCGGGAAATACTGAAATCCAGCACTATCCGGTGCGTTTAAGTCCTGAATTGAGTCCCGAATGAGAGTCTGGAACTCGGACGCGCACTGAATCGGTTTGTTGCTGGAGCAGCTTGGATAGCGAGATGAGCATCTGGTCCTGGTTACAGCTTGAAAGACGTGGTGAACCTGCTTGATCCTCAGGTGGGTCGCCATGCACCTAGTGCCCAGCAGCAATCCGGTAGCCGTAAGCCTCGCCAAGTGAAGGTCTACAAAAACCCTCTTACCGGTGAAGTAGGCGAAACCAAAGGCGGCAACCATAAAACATTGAAAGAATGGAAAGCTAAACACGGCTCCGACACGGTCGAGTCCTGGCTGGCCAAGTGATTTCGTTTTGAGTGCAAGAAAAGGGCCCTTCGAGGGCCTTTTTTGTTCGTGAGTTCCTGGGTGCGCCGCTTACTCAATACCCAATCGTCTCGCCAGTAGTTGAGCCGTAAACAGGTCAAGGTGGGCTCCCCCGGCATTCTTGAACACAGTGATTTGATCTGTCGTGAAGCGAGGCGGAGCACAACCGCACAGATCAAAGAGATCGCCAAATATATCGTCGACCGAGATAACGCCTGACGCTAACGGAAGTTGGAGTTCGCCACTTGCCAGGGCAGTCGGTCGAAAGTCCACATAGAGTTGGCCGCGAATCAGGACATCGTTATCGGCCTCACGCATGTGCGGCTGCCAACTACCCACCAGATTGACATGCGTGCCAGGAGCAACCTGGGCGCCACGGATCAAAGGCTGGTCGCTCATGGTTGCGGCGCAGATAACTTCAGCCGCAGGTAATGCCGCGTCTAGATCATCGACAACAGTGAGTTCAACGTCGGGGATTTGAAGGTCGGCAGCCAGCTTCTCTGCGCGAGGTCGCGTGCGGTTCCAGATAAAAACCTGGCGCAACGAGGGTCTCAACGCGGTGAATGCCTCGATCAGTGGGCCCGCCATGTCACCGGCACCGATCATCAGCATCGTTCGGACATCCTGGCGCGCAAGCAGATCAAGTCCCAGGGCCGAGTCGGCAGCAGTCTTGCGGGCCGTAAGGGCCGCGCCATCAGCAACGAATATAGGGGCGCCGGTGATGCCATCAAACGCGACATAGACGCCTTGTATCGAAGGGGAGGCCGGGTGTCGGTGCTGGTTGCCAGGAAACTCGGTGGCAAGCTTCACTCCCACCATTTGCCGTTCGCTCCAAGCGGGACGCAACATGAAACGATCAGCGCTACCAGGGTGCTCAAGGCATAGATCGGCGATGACGGGCAGCGGCTCTCTATGTGCCTGGGCAAAAGCGGCACATAAGCTTGGATAGTCGAGCAGTCTGCTGATTGTCGGTGCATCAATCCACTGCATGAGAAAGTCCCCACAGTGCCAGCAGCGGCTTGTCGATAGACCTCATGGAGTGGACAGCCGAAGGTGGGTTGAACACCACGCCGCCTGGCCCGGGATTCCACCAGCCAACATCTTCCCGGTACCAGTAACCTTCCGATAAGACGACATAAAACTCTGCCGGAGGATGCATGTGGTACGGATAGCAAAGTTCGGGCTCCATTACCGCCAACCCCACTGTCAAAGTCGAACATTCAAGCAGTGCGCCCTTGCCGAGAATCAGCGCATGTCGGTGCTTTTCTTCAAAAGCATCATCGTCCCCTTCTGAAGCGGATCGCTTTATCCAGCGACTACTGGACAGCAGGGTCTCAAGAGCCGATAGCAGAATCTTGAAGTCCCGATCCGTTCGGGGAGCATCAGCCAATGCCCGCGCTACCGTGGGCTCCAGGCAAGCGGGCAGGGAAGTGCCCGAGAACGGAGGCAAGCCGATGTCCAGGCGCGCATTGCTCAATGAGCGAACACAGATTTTTGTATCCATGCCATCAACACCACTCACTTGAGAATGCCGGGCCAGGATTCGCACAAGTGCCTCCCGCATCACCACTCCCTGTATCAGGAGTTCTTGTTCCGACATCTGTGGGTACGACTGCATGACCTTTTACCTCTTGAACATACCAGGCAGATCACTTTGAGAATTCAGTGATACATCCATCGAGCTGTCTCTTGGCTTTCTGAACGATTGAGCTCGATTCGCAATGGCCAATGCTGGAATCGCGCCTGAAACGATTCGGTTAATTGCGAAGTAATCGAGCTGTCGCACTGACAAAAACCAGCAAAACACTCACGCAGCCAAGAGCGAATGACAAGGTGCTCAGATGGGCGACCGCCCCAATAAATACGGGACCGATCAGAATGCCCGCGTAGCCCATAGAGATGACAGCGGGGATGGCTACCGCCTGTGGCATACGTTGCTGGCGGCCTACAGCGGTAAAGAGCACAGGGACAATGTTTGAGCATCCAGCACCGACCAGAGCGTAGCCAATCAAGGACGCGACCCAACCTTCGATCCCAAGCGACACGACCATGCCTGCGGCTGCGCAGAGCCCGCCTAGCGCAACGACGCGCACGCCGCCTAGTTTGCTGACGATGGCATCTCCTGTCAGGCGGCCCACCGTCATCGCAGCGGCGAAGGATGCGTAGCCCAAACCGGCGATGCTCGGCTCTAACCCTCGGCTCGAGACAAGGAAAACCGCGCTCCAGTCGAGTATTGCACCTTCAGTGAGGAAGACGATGAAACAGAGCGCCCCTAAAAACAGCACGATACCCCTGGGCACCGCGAACAATGGCCCACCCCGTTCAGTGCCATAGGTCAGCAAAGCAGGCGCAGCCTTGTAAAGCGATCCCAAAACGGTGGCAACGATACAGAGCGCCGCAATCAGTGGATCCAGCCCTAAGGTCAATAAAGCGGTCATGGCCCCGGCGCCCAATATGCCTCCGACGCTGTAAAGGCCATGGAAGCCGGACTGAAGTGCCTGCCCGCTGTTTTTTTCGACGATGACGGACTGTATGTTCATGGCGCAATCAAGCATGCCCATACTGGCACCGAAGATAATGACAGCTATGACCAGGCCAGGCAGCCAGACCACGGTGCTCAACAGCGGAAGAACGGCACACAAGACAATCGTCGCCCAGATTACGACTGGGCGGCATCCATAGTGTGCAGTGAGATATCCAGCGAAGGGCATGGCCACGATAGATCCACCGCCCAGGCCGAGAAGCAGCAACCCCAGACCACCATCGTCCAGGCCAGCGCGGGCTTTAACCAATGGAACCAGAGGCGCCCAAGCGGACATGAGTAAGCCCGCGATAAGAAAGGCGATGCGTGTGGACATCCGCTCGCTGTGGTTAGCCGTGGGTATCAACACTGGCGATGGAGCATTCATAATTCTCGGTAATCCTTATTGATGATGCTAGTGGCCTGTACGGTTAATTCATTAATCTATTTTTTATCGCCCCCAGCTTTGCCTTATGCACCGAACTGATGATGGTCTCAGCGGTTTTGTTCCACTTGAATGGTTTCGCTGAGTGCTCGTTGTGCACTTCAATAAACTGGCGGATGGTTGCCTTCAAATCGGTGACGCTGGTAAACGCCCCTCGATACAGGGCTCGTCTTTCCAGTTGAGCGAACCAGCCTTCCACGGCGTTCAACCATGAGGCGCTGGTCGGCGTGAAGTGCAGCTTGAAGCGGGGATGCTTCTCCAACCACTGCTTGATCGCGACGGTCTTGTGGGTCGAACTGTTGTCCAGGATCACATGCAGATCCAGTTCGGCGGGCGTACTGCGATCAATCTGTTGCAGGAAGGCCAGAAACTCCTTGGCCCGGTGACGCTGGGTAATCCGCCCGATGACCTTGCCCGTCAAGATGTCAAAAGCAGCGTACAGACTTGCCGTCCCGTGGCGTTTGTAATCGTGGGTTCGACGCTCGATTTGGCCCGGACGCAGTGGCAACATCGGTTGAGTACGATCCAGTGCCTGGATCTGGGTTTTCTCGTCAACCGAGAGCACCAAGGCGTTATCCGGCGGGTTCAGGTAAAGCCCGACCACATCGACCACCTTGTCGGCAAAAAGGGGATCGTTGCTGATCTTGAACGTCTTCAGGCGATGCGGCTTGAGGTCGGAGGCGGCCCAGACCTGCCGAACTTGCCACGTGGTGACCTGCGCGTACTTGGCCATCAGGCGCACACTCCAATGCGTCGCCTCACGAGGTACGCGCTGGGTGGTCAGCGTCAGAATTTCCTTCATCTTTTGGGCGCTGAGCTTATGCGGCTGGCCGCTGCGAGGCAGGTCGGTCAACCCTTCAATCCCGGCCTCCAGGTAGCGCTTGCGCCATTTGAAAACCGTCGGCGGCGTTACCTGCATCTGTTCGCTGATCGTTTTGGGTGTCAAACCATCGGCCAGGAGCAGCAGGATTCGCGCGCGTTGTGCGAGGTTCTGCTTCAAGGTGCCCATCCGTAGCCAGCCCTGCAAAGTGGCGAGATCGGAGGAGGTTAGAGCAAAGGGAGAAGTGGGACGGGCCATGCGCATAATCAATCCATGACGTTGGGCCCGCAGTATATCTCCACTGTTCATTTAGATAAATTAATTATCCGCACGGAACACTAGCCATCATTTGCTCGGCTTAGACAGTGCGGGTTTCTTGTGTTTCTTTGCGTGCCTGGGTTTCGGAAAACTTAGCGCCTGCGCTCATACGTCGCTCTATAACTACTGGGCGCTACGCCAAAGAAGTCACGAAAACGCATATGGAAGTTGGCGAAACTGCAAAAGCCGGTTGCAATCGCGATATCGGTAATCGGCCGATTGCTCTGCAGAATAAGCTGTCGCGCTCGAGTCAAGCGCAGCTCAAGGTAGTAACGCGTGGGCGTGGCGCCGACAAAACGGCAGAAGCGACGCTCCAATTGTCGTCGGGAAATGTTCACACAATCAGCCAGTTCATCGATCGATAGCGGCTCTTCGATGTTCTGTTGCATAAGTTCTAAAGCGAACTTTAGGGTTTGTGGCAAGGTGGGGTCAGAGTCAACTATGACAGTCGATATCCCAGAGACTTCGGAGGTTTGATCGCAGCTGAGTATCTCCTCTACAGCATGGGTCAGCGACACGCCTTGTTTAGCGGTGATGAGCTCCAGCATCATTCGTAACGAGCTACTGGCGCCGGCGCATGTGATACGGTTTCTATCTATAACGTGAGTTCGACAGGAGACCAGGACTTTGGGGAAAACATCCTCCATCATCGCTCGCCCATCTGGATGGAAAGCGCACTCGAAACCGTCCATTAGCTGAGCTTCCGCCAGGAAAAATGCGCCGTTCCACAAACCGCCCATGGTCGCGCCAAGAGAGGCGACGTTACGTAGCTTGCGCCGTAATAGTGGGTCGCTGATCAGTTTGACCCGTAAACCACCGGCGACGATGAGAACGTCGATACGATCGGGTAATTGTGATAGCTCCAGGTCTGCTGAAATTGCAATTCCCAGATCGCTCATTACCAGACGGCTCTTGATGCCGACAGTAAGCACCTCAAACGCCGGTGTCTCGCTAATCAGGTTAGCGGTCACCAGCGCATCGATAGCGCCGGTGAATGACATCATCGAGAAATTGTTCAAAAGCACGAAAGCTACACGAGTCACCGCCTGCGGCTTCAATGGTTTCTCAGCCGTATAGGAGTACCCCATATTCTTGTCTTTAAGCACGCTCTCGAATACGAATGGCATAAATCCTCTTTGACACCTGAACGAATAGCCAAGAAACCGTTGCGGAATCTAGACAGCGATTTTTGGAGCGGACAGCAACAAATCAAAGAATGATTGGCAGTCATCACTGCCGGGCAATGCTTCAACACTGTTCTTGATTGCATTGCTGAGCGTGGTTCCCAAGCTGTCATCAGCCAGTAAATGGTATTTAGCTGTGAGTTCTTCACTCGACATAGGGTTGCCGGGGTCGCCCTTGGCCGTCGCCGTTGGGCTCGTAAGACGCGTGCCGTCTTTCAGGGTAACGGTCACGCGAGAGAGAATTTCCTCCGGGAACCTGGCGGAAAGGTCAGGCGCCTCATGAAGGGTTATCTTCCCGCTGATGTTCAAGATGTCCGGCGCATGAATCGAATCCCCGGTGACTTCGTTAGGGCCCAGCTTTGCGCGAACGATCAAGGCGGCGAGTGGGAACGCTAGCGCATACTGGGCCTCGTCCGCATTCTTCGGAAAGTGCCCCTGCAAGCACACAGACTCGTGGAATGTCTCGACATCTATGGTCTCGATCAACTCAGCAGTGATGACTGGATGTGCTCGCATCAAATCGGTCATGGCCGTGAGTGCCGGTTGCGCCCAGCGACATACCGGCCACGGTTTGAAATATTGCTCATCGATCTCCCAGCGGGTGCCGATGTCCTGCCAGAAAGTGGAAATCTCCAGAGGTTCAACGGTGGCGGCTGGAGCGCCAGTCACACCCATCTGCGCCATCAATAGGGCGTTGAGTCCAGCATACGCCCCGGCGCCGTGGGCATCACGCAACATCGTTGGAAAGCTCACGAGGCGCATCATCGGACACCTCGGGCCAAAGTATTCCGCGATACCCAGAGCATGACGGAACGTCGTTTCATCAAGCTTCAGCAGGCGGGCTCCGGCGCAAACTACCCCGATCCCGGAAAATGCACCTGAGGCATGATATTCCGGGGCGGTGGCCATCAAGGCCTGGCCCGCACGCAAGGCGGTCTCGTACCCGATGCACAGTGCGCTGAGGAATTCCTCACCGCTGATGTCTTTGCCTTGACTGCGATACGCGTCTACCAATGCAACAATGGCCGGGACAACGGTTGCACCCGCATGCCCCTTGGAGGTGAAGTGACCTTCATGTGCATCCAGGCTATCAACGCAAAAACCGCCTGCATACGCGGCACCCAATGGATGTACGGCCCTGCCGTCGAACCAAAGGCGGCTGGACAGCTTGTTGGCAGAGTAGTGGGTGTCAGCGTAGGTTTTGAGCATCACGCTGGTTTGATTGTCGCGGGCTCCGGCGGCCACACCAATGATGTCAAGCAGGCAAGTTTTAACCAGCTCGCGTGTATGCAGAGGCGCGTCCATGTAATTGAAATTCTGGACGAATGAATACAACTGCATTTCATGATTCCTGAATGATGAATGCTGAAACGGATAAAAGTTGCCCAGTGAAGGGCAACTTTTTACGCAGTTTTAGAAGAACAGATTATTTCTTCGCGGTGGCGGCATTAGCCGCGGCGCGCGCGTCCGCCAGCCAGCTGTCGTACTTCGCGCGATGGGCCGCGATCCACTCTTTGGCGTGCCGCGTAATGTCAGCTGCACTTTTTTCACCATTGTGCATTTTGAGATTTTGCGCGCTTTCATCGTCGGTAGTGATCTGCATTTCAGACAGGAACTTCACGGCGACTGGGTTTTTCTCGGCGAACTCTTTGTTAATAACCGCTTTGACACTGTCTACCGCGAAGCCAAGGTTTTTACCATTAAAGGTAGTGTTGGTATCGTTTTTGCCACCTGGAAGATCCGTACGCGGCACGGTTAGCCACACAACATCTTTACCTTCGACCAGAACACCGGAGATCCACTGAGGCACCCAGGTGTAATAGAGAATCGGCTTACCTTGTTTATAACGGGCAATGGTGTCAGCCATCAAAGCAAAATAAGAGCCCTGGTTATTGGTAACGGTCTTCATCAGGTCATAGGCTTTCATATGGTGCGCAATGACGAGCTCGCAGCCCCAACCCGGGTTGCAACCAGTGAGGTCAGCTGTACCGTCACCATTAGCATCGAACAGTTTGGCAATTTCCGGTTTCTGCAAATCTGCGATAGACGTGATGTGGTGTTCATCGGCAGTTTTTTTGTCAATCATGTATCCCTGCAACACACCCGGCATAATATCGCCGGTTTTAACCATCGTCTCATCACCGCCGGCCTTTTTGTAGAAGGAGTCGTGCAGTGTCTCCCACAAATGCACCGAGAAATCAGCGTCACCATTGGCAATCGCAACCATCATGGTGGAGTACTCGGTTTCCTTAGGAGTCTCAACGTCGTAGCCCAATTCCTTGAGGCCCGCCATTGCAATCTCTCCGCGAAATCGCTCTTCGGCAATTGACGGGAAAATTGGGGTGATTGATACTTGGCGGATGCAGGAGCTGAGTGCAACACGGTTATTGAATTGAAGCCGGGGCATCATGCCGCATAGCCATGGCCTCTTGCATCACTTGGCCCATCACTTCGATTGGACATTTGAAATCGAAACGCTTACGTGGGCGCATGTTCAGTTGCAGCGCTATGGCATCGAGCTCTTCCTGGCTGTGGACTGACAAGTCAGTCCCCTTGGGCAAGTACTGGCGGATCAGCCCGTTGATATTTTCGTTGCTGCCGCGCTGCCAAGGGCTGTGCGGGTCACAGAAATAGATGGCCACACCGGTCTTCTGGGTAATTTCGACGTGCCGCGCCATCTCCCGGCCCTGGTCGTAGGTCATGCTTTTACGCATCGCCAGCGGCATGCGATTGAGCGCCGCACTGAAGCCCTCCATCGCAGAGGTCGCCGTCGCATCATTCATTTTCACCAGCATCAAGTAACCACTGGTACGTTCCACCAGGGTGCCTACAGACGAGGCGTTGGCTTTGCCCTTGATCAGATCGCCTTCCCAATGTCCCGGCATCAACCGGTCTTCAATCTCGGGTGGGCGCACGTGAATGCTGACCATTTCGGGGATCTGGCCTCGCCGATCCACTCCACCAGAGCGAGGCCTACGGGCCGTTTTGCCTTGGCGCAGGCAGATGATCAGCTCCTTGCGAAGCTCACCGACCGGCAGGGCGTAGATCGCGGTGTAGATCGTCTCGCGGCAGACGTAGGCTTCTTTGAGGCTGGGTATGTTCATGCTGCGTAGCTTGCCGGCAATTTGCTCGGGAGACAAACGCTCACGCAGCATATGAGTCACTAACTCGAAACGTTCGCTGCCCGGCAGCAGCTTACGTTTGGGTCGACAGCTGCGGCGGCGAACCTGCATGTAGTGCTGGGCAGCACGTACCGAATAGCGGCCACAGGCTTCTCGGTTGCGGCGCAGCTCCCGGCTTACCGTCGAGGGCGCTCGGTTGATCAAACGGGCGATCCTTCGCTGACTAAAGCCTTGGGCTTGGCCGAGCTGGATGGTGACGCGTTCTTCGACGCTGAGTTCGTTATAGGACATAGGGGCAACACCGTACCGGAAAGGTCAGGTGTTGCACTCAGTTTTTGCGGCCGCCCCCCTTTTCCGGGCTCCTGCGCCGTGGCGGCTGATGCGAAAACAGGTGAAACCGCTAGTACTAAAAGCGCCACAGAATGAATGAATTTCTGTTTTATTCCGAATGTTGTGAAGTTCATTATCGTTTACCTTGGCTGGGTTAAGATGTTGGCAGTTCTTTTGGTTCCCGACGCGCCGCTAAGCGGGTTAGCTTTCTTTGGGACTAACTTCTATTGTTCTAACGGTATTTTTTCTTTTCATGCGATAAAACACACCCACAGGGCCTGTTTGGTACCAGTGCTCACCTTTGGTTGCTCTGTTACTGCGCTCGCCCATCGCTTGTGTCAGGCGGTCAAGGAAAATCGCCAGCAATACCAGGCCCACGCCACCGACGGTTGCCAAGCCCATATCAAGGCGGCCAATCCCACGAAGCACCATCATTCCCAACCCGCCAACCGAAATCATTGATGCGATCACCACCATCGAAAGTGACAACATTAATGCCTGATTCAAACCCGCCATGATCGTCGGTGCAGCTAAAGGAAGTTGAACTCGCCTCAGCATTTGGCGCGGAGTACATCCGAAAGCCCTGGCGGCCTCAACCTTATCTTCCGGCACTTGCCGAATTCCCAGGTTAGTGAGCCTGACAAGTGGTGCCACCGAAAAGATGATCGTGACCAGCACACCCGGTACATTCCCGATACCAAACAGCATTACGACGGGTACCAGGTAAACAAATGCAGGCAGCGTTTGCATTGCGTCGAGTACCGGGCGAAGAAGCATCTCCAACCGGTCACTACGGGCACACAGGACACCCAGCGGTATGCCAATAACCGCGCAGAAAAACAGTGAAGTGAGCACCAGAGCGAGGGTGATCATGGCGTCATTCCACACTCCGATCACTCCTAATAGAGTGAGGGTAACGAAGCAAAGGATACCTATTTTTTTTCCACCCACCTGCCAGCCAAAGAGCATCGCGATAATAATAAATATCGACGGAGGAATAGACAGCAAACCGTACTGAATGCCATTAAGAACTTGATCGATAGGCCATCTTATCGAACGAAATATTTCGCGAAAATTATGGACCAAATAATTCAGGGCAACTTCTACCCATTGGCCCAAAGGGATGTTGATGGATTGAAACGGGTCTAGAAGACTGAATTCGTTCATGCTAACCACCTGAATGTCTGAGCCTGGCAAGCCAGCGAGTAGAGACCATTAGTGACGACTCATTGTCTGGAGCAGTAGGCTCTTGGAGATCGTGCCTTTGAAAACACCCTGGCGATCCAGCACGGCAACCGGGTTAACGGCATTGGCGACGATGTGAAAGACGTCATGAAGTGGAACGTCAGCCTGCAGCGTGGGTGTGGACTGATCCAAGGCGTAGGGGTGCTCCGCACAAATCTTGGCAACATCGCCAGCCTTCAGGATCTTCGAGGCATCGAAACCTTTGAAGAAAGCTTTGACGTAATCGTTCGCCGGGTTGCAAAGTAGCTCTTGAGGCGTACCGATCTGTACCACCCGTCCACCCTCCATAATCGCAATGCGATGTCCGATGCGAATCGCCTCGTCAATGTCATGCGAGATAAAGATGATGGTGCGATGTTGTTCTGCCTGCAGGCGGATCAATTCGCCTTGCATTTCGCTGCGAATCAATGGGTCGAGAGCAGAGAAGGCTTCGTCCATCAGCAGGATGGCGGGGTCATTGGCCAGAGCTCGGGCTAGACCCACGCGCTGCTGCATACCGCCAGACAGTTGGTGCGGATAGCTGTAGGCGTGCCCCTCGAGACCCACCTGTTTGAGTGCCTCAAGTGCACGTTTATGACGCTCGCTCTCCTCGATACCAGAGATTTCCAGACCGAAAGCAACGTTGTCGATCACATTCATGTGTGGCATCAGTGCAAATGACTGAAACACCATGCTCATGTCTTTGCGACGAACGCTAAGAAGATCAGCGTCCGACAGACCAGTGATTTCTTGTCCGTTAAGATGGATCGTTCCGGAGGTTGGCTCGATCAGTCGGTTGAACAACCGCACCATCGTCGACTTTCCAGAACCGGAAAGCCCCATGATGACGAAAATCTCTCCACGTTTTACGGAGAAACTGGCATCAAAAACGCCAACGACTTGACCGGTTTTGCTGAAAATTTCATTCTTGTCAGCACCGCGAGCCAGCATCTCCATCGCGAGCTTCGGCTGAGGGCCAAAGACTTTGTAAATGTTTTTTACCGAGAGTATCTCGTCACCAAGACTCATAACCCCTCCTGCTGCAATTACGGCGTAAGATCAAGAATTTAGGTGTACGTGTCTTGATCAGTTAAGACAGTGCTTTTGGGGGCAGTCAAGCTGGGAGAAGGGTTGGGAATTAGTCATTGTGACCATCCTCTTTATTATGTGATGTTTATTATTTTTGTTTTATCGGCGCTGAATTGAGCAGCACCTTGAGAACCAAGTTATTACTTGGCGGCCGCAAAAACTGAGTGCAACACCTGACCTTTCCGGTACGGTGTTGCCCCTATGTCCTATAACGAACTCAGCGTCGAAGAACGCGTCACCATCCAGCTCGGCCAAGCCCAAGGCTTTAGTCAGCGAAGGATCGCCCGTTTGATCAACCGAGCGCCCTCGACGGTAAGCCGGGAGCTGCGCCGCAACCGAGAAGCCTGTGGCCGCTATTCGGTACGTGCTGCCCAGCACTACATGCAGGTTCGCCGCCGCAGCTGTCGACCCAAACGTAAGCTGCTGCCGGGCAGCGAACGTTTCGAGTTAGTGACTCATATGCTGCGTGAGCGTTTGTCTCCCGAGCAAATTGCCGGCAAGCTACGCAGCATGAACATACCCAGCCTCAAAGAAGCCTACGTCTGCCGCGAGACGATCTACACCGCGATCTACGCCCTGCCGGTCGGTGAGCTTCGCAAGGAGCTGATCATCTGCCTGCGCCAAGGCAAAACGGCCCGTAGGCCTCGCTCTGGTGGAGTGGATCGGCGAGGCCAGATCCCCGAAATGGTCAGCATTCACGTGCGCCCACCCGAGATTGAAGACCGGTTGATGCCGGGACATTGGGAAGGCGATCTGATCAAGGGCAAAGCCAACGCCTCGTCTGTAGGCACCCTGGTGGAACGTACCAGTGGTTACTTGATGCTGGTGAAAATGAATGATGCGACGGCGACCTCTGCGATGGAGGGCTTCAGTGCGGCGCTCAATCGCATGCCGCTGGCGATGCGTAAAAGCATGACCTACGACCAGGGCCGGGAGATGGCGCGGCACGTCGAAATTACCCAGAAGACCGGTGTGGCCATCTATTTCTGTGACCCGCACAGCCCTTGGCAGCGCGGCAGCAACGAAAATATCAACGGGCTGATCCGCCAGTACTTGCCCAAGGGGACTGACTTGTCAGTCCACAGCCAGGAAGAGCTCGATGCCATAGCGCTGCAACTGAACATGCGCCCACGTAAGCGTTTCGATTTCAAATGTCCAATCGAAGTGATGGGCCAAGTGATGCAAGAGGCCATGGCTATGCGGCATGATGCCCCGGCTTCAATTCAATAACCGTGTTGCACTCAGCTCCTGCATCCGCCCTTAATAGAGTCAGCGTCTAACAACATTTCTTCTGGCCAATCAATAACGCTATGTTATCGATCCTGTACTGATATCCAATTTCGACGCCGCAAGCGCTTCTTATTAAGCAAAGCGCCGTCCCCCCTGTCGTAGACCCTCCCTTTCAGCTACTCTCAAGCGTGCGCTATAGGTGGAACCCTCCCGCCGATCTCATCTCTCAAGGCCCTCCCAGTGGCCCCGAACCGGACATTCAATACTCTAGGTTATGGTTAAGCACATCGATCCAGACATGACGCTGCTGAAAATGCCGTCTCTGAAAGCCGTGAAGTCATTCGTAGCAGCTGCCAAATATCAGAGCTTTACGCGTGCGGCAGAAGCACTTTGCGTTACTCAAGCGGCAATCAGTCGTCAGATTCGGGAGCTGGAGGCATACCTTGGGGTGGATCTCTTCAAGAGGGTGGGTCGAGCGGTCGAGTTGACGGAAGCCGGAACCATATTTTTTGATGCTGCACAGATATCTTTCGTCAACATTTCCCAGGCTGCGGAGCGTATTCGCACCAATAATTCAGGCAAGCGCACCCTGACACTGTGCTGTTCTCCAGCGTTTTCAGCCCTCTGGCTCGCAGCCAAGCTACCGGGGTTTTTCACGACGAACGCAGACATCGATCTCAACTTGGTGACCACTCAAAACTTTTTGTCGATGGAACCGGGTGTAACTCCGGACATCTTCATCACCAAGATGGCCAGGATTCAGGATGGCTACCGTAGTTATCCGCTGTTTCATGACGTCATCTACCCGGTGTGCACACCTCGTTATAAAGAGGAGCATCCTGAGCTATCCAGCCTGGAAGCATTACGCGACGGGGTTTTGCTAAACCTCAGCCCCTATGGCAGATCCCAGGTAGCGGAGCACGTTGACTGGGGCGTTTGGTTGGCTTATCACGATGTTGATATCGAGAAACGGCCCCACGACAGCCCTCACGTTTTCAACGCGAATGACTACAACCTCGTGATAAGCATGGTGTTGACCCATCAGGGCGTAGCCCTCGGATGGAATCACCTGGTCGCAAACCTGATCGAAAACGGCACGCTGATTCGTCCGGTCGAAGAGGAAGTGGTCTTCCATGAAAGCCAGCACTATCTGACATTTCGTGAAGACCGGGTCAATGACGACGCTTGTTGTCGGCTACGTGACTGGATTCTCGCCCAGTTTTCCTGAGCCGTTTAGAAGAAAGGAACGCTGGCAGAGGCTGAGCAGTGACTTGGGTTGCGGGGAGGGGAGTATGACGGGACGCCCACGGCTAACGGGTATTCTCCAAGGAGAACTTAAAGGTGTGCCGGTGGTGATCATTCGTGGTTCTCACCACCGGCAGTTTTGCACTTAGCCGACAGATCTTAACGGGATCGTGTCATTGAGCTGCTCAAGCATCGTTTTGCAGTACCAATCATCAAACTGACACACACCAATTTCGCTGGCCACCGATAACGGGCCTGGCTCGTAAGCAGGAGAGTTAACCCCTACCTGCGCACCTTCCACCAAGGTGCGGTCTTGGTCATTGGTTGCAAGCCAAACCTTAGTGAGTCGATCGATGTCGTAGTCGACACCTTCCTGTGCGTCCTTCTTGACAATCCATTTTGTAGTGACCAACGTCTCGTTCGGACCGATAGGCAGAACGCGGAAGCTCAACGCGTGATCGCCCAGGAAGTGGTTCCAGGTTGATGGGTAGTTGAAATAAAGCAGCGCACCGATGTTGGCTTCACCCGTTGTGTCCAACCGGCCAGCGACCGCAGGCTTGCCATCCATTGTGTAGCTGACGGCCCCCGAAAACAGTGGGATGCGAGTCATTCGGAAGCGACCATCATCGTCCATGACCAATCGGCTAGGCAGACCTGCCGCTTCGCAGCGGTCCCAATGCTCTTTAAGTTCGAGATCCTCATCACCGCCAGCGCCGCCCACTGATGGGTTGTCCACGAATGAGTGCATCAATTCCGGGTGAGTACAATCGCAGTGGTAGCACTCACGGTTGTTCTCGAAAACCAGTTTCCAGTTGCCTTTCTCGATGATGTTCGACTCAAACGCGACTTTGCAGTCATCCAGGTTATGAGGCGCAACGAAAGGAGTGACGGATTTTCTGAATGAAGAAAAGTCAGGGGCGACGTCAGCGACGCACACATAGATGTAGGTTTCGACGACCTCACAATGCACGGGTTTCAAACCATGCTGAGACTTGTCGAAATCGTCCCCCATGTTCCCGGCGAAAAGCAGTCTGCCATCCAGCTCGAATGTCCATTTGTGGTAAGGGCACACCAGCTTGGCGACCTTGCCGCTTGCTTCCGGGCACACCTTGGAGCCGCGATGACGGCAGGAGTTGTGGAACGCGCGAATCTGTTTATCTGCGCCACGGACGACCGCGACAGGGTAATCGCCGACTTGCAGCGACAGGTACTGACCCGACTTCTCCAGCTCAAATGTGTGCCCTGCGAAGATCCAGCTTTTGTGCCAGATCTGTTCCAGATCCTGCCTATAAACATCTGGGTCGCTATAGAGGGCACCTGGCAGCGCGTGGTCAGGCTTGCGCTGCGCGATAAGATTTGAAACTGCCGATTTAGTGCTCACGGTCAACACACTCCAAAATACCAAGGGGGGCGACACGTTCAGCCTGCTCAGCGAGATGAGGCTAAACGGTCTTGAGTTCGCAGTACCGTCTGTGGATGCAAGCCCATCAAACCGTGCTGCTTCTATCCGCGAACCGGAACGGTTTGCCACGTCCAGGAAGCGCCTTACGAAAAATGTGCCTTCTTGGATGGTGGTGCCATCCGTGCACTCATTTCGTTTCTGAGTCCTTACTAATGCAGACAATTCTTTAATGCCGAGGTTTGCATCAATAACAATATTTCTACAGCTCCTTCTTCGAGCCCGGGCAAACGGATCCTAACTAATGGGACGAATGTGCGAGAAATCTTCTTCTCCAATTCGTCGGTAGAATATCGGTGTTGTAAGGCTACGACGGCAATCATGCATCAACAAGAAACATTTACTCTTATCAATGCATAAACAAATGTTATCGATTGACGTCGCGGCTCCGGCGAGGAAATCTTAAATCCTTGAATTTCAAGGAAAAATTATTTTTTATGATGAGTGATGCGCCCATTTAGAAATGTATACGCCAGAAATACACTCTATTGACCGCGTTCTTGGCCCATGCCAGTCTGGATTCAACAGTTAACCGTACTAGTCGGTAAAACAACCTCTGGAGGTCATTTGTGAAAGGCAGCAAAAGTGCTCTTTACGAAGACTTGAAACGTCAGATTCTGACAATGGAACTTGATCCAGATGAAGCGCTGGACGAGGTTGTTATTAGTGAGCGTTATGGTCTCTCGCGAACGCCTGTCCGTGAAGTTTTCAGACGTTTGGCTGGCGAAGGTTATATAGACATTCGAGAGAATCGAGGCGCCCGGGTCATTCCCATGAATTACGCGACTCTTCGAAACTTTTTTCTGGTAGCGCCAATGATCTACGCAGCTATTGGCCGCCTGGCGGTACAAAATTTCAAGCCACGTCAATTGATTGAGTTAAAAGAAACCCAGAAACGCTTTCGCACAGCCACCGTTTCAAAAGATGCACTTGCGATGGTTGTCGAGAACAATCGGTTTCACGCCATCATGGGCGAAATGGCTTGCAATCATTACCTGGAACCTAGTCTGGGAAGACTGCTTATTGATCATGCTCGTATCGGCAATACGTTTTTTCGCCCTCAAAACGGGGACATGGAGAAACGTCTCGAGCAATCTGCCGGACATCATGACGCTTTTATTGAAGCCATTGAATGGCGTGATGAAAGTGCCGTAGTTGATCTCGTGTTTGAGCATTGGGAACTGTCCCGTGAAAACATGGAGATTTTTATCGCGCCTCAAGGCATCAAGGCTGACGCGCTCGTTGATCTTCCACCTAACTCGCATTCGGAGCATTTATCTTGAAATTTGAAGGTATTTATACGCCAGCAGTAACTCCTTATAACTCTGATGGGGAGATTGACTGGAATGTGTACTCGGAAGTTTTGGAGTCGCTGATTGAGGCGAAGGTGCACGGCATTATTATCGGCGGGTCGACCGGCGAGTATTATGCGCAGACTTCGGAAGAACGCACCGAGTTGGCGGCCTACGCCAAAGATGTGATCGGCACTCGGGTGCAACTGATCGTCAGTACCGGGGCGATTCGTACCGAAGATGCGGTTCAGTACGCCAAGGATGCCAAATCGATCAAAGCGGACGCCATTCTCGTCACGTCCCCGCCTTACGCGCTGCCAACCTCCCAGGAAAACGCGATTCACGCGCTCACTATCGATCGCGCAGCGGACTTGCCGATCATGCTTTACAACTATCCGGGGCGCATGTGCGTTTCGATGGATGAAGAATATTTTACGCGTGTCAGCCAATCGAAAAACGTCGTCGCCATCAAGGAAAGTTCCGGCGACATGGGCCAGGTGCATATGCTGGCCAGGCAGTTCCCCAACATTGCCTTGTCCTGCGGATGGGACGACCAGGCCCTCGAGTTTTTTGCCTGGGGCGCCCGCAGTTGGGTGTGCGCAGGTTCCAACTTCCTGCCCAAGGAACACGTAGCGCTTTATGAAGCTTGCGTGATCGAAAAGAACTTCGACAAAGGTCGTCAAATCATGTCGGCGATGATGCCGCTGATGAATGCCTTGGACGGCGGCAAGTTCGTGCAGTCGATCAAATACGGTTGCGAGGTTGCCGGACTAAAAGTAGGTGACGTGCGCTTGCCGCTTCAGCCACTTGAAGCAGAAGAAAAGCAAAGCCTTGCATCGGTCATCGCCGAACTTAAACGCAACGTAGCCAACATTACTTCGGGAGCCAGCCATGGGTGATCTTCTGAGCAAGGCCGAATATGCCGCTCTGGCTAAAGACATTTCGTTGCCATCCAACGCGTTCATCAATGGCGCGTTCAAGCCCGCGATCTCTGGCAAAACCTTCGCCACGAACAACCCGGCGACGGGTGAGTTTTTGACTAGCGTCGCTGCCTGTTCGTCTGAGGATGTCGACTTTGCGGTCGCTAATGCTAAAGAGGCTTTTGAGGATGGGCGCTGGAGATCGATTTCGCCCCGGGAGCGCAAAGCTGTTCTGCTGAAGTTTGCGAGCCTGCTTGAAAGCCATCAACACGAACTGGCCGTCCTCGAAAGCCTCGATAGCGGCAAGCCTGTGAGTGAATGTCAGCTGGTCGATGTGCCGGACACAATCCACACCTTGCGCTGGCACGCGGAACTGATCGACAAGATTTATGACAACACCGCTCCGGTGGGCAGCGACGCGCTGACCATGGTGGTCCGGGAGCCGATCGGCGTGGTGGGCTGCGTATTGCCCTGGAACTTCCCGCTACTGATGCTGGCCTGGAAAATCGGCCCGGCACTCGCTGCGGGCTGTTCGGTCATCGTCAAACCTGCCGAACAAACGTCGCTGACCACGTTGCGCGTTGCTCAGCTGGCGTTTGAAGCCGGTATACCCGCCGGTGTCCTCAACATTGTGACCGGCACGGGCAAAGAGGTCGGCGAGCCGATTGGCTTGCACAACGACGTCGACATGGTGAGCTTCACCGGTTCCACCGCGACCGGCCGCCGTTTCCTGCATTACGCAGCCGATTCGAACCTGAAACGCATCGTCCTTGAGTGCGGCGGAAAAAATCCGGCGGTGGTGATGGACGATGCCCAAGATTTGGATCTCGTCGCTCAGCATGTCGTCAATGGCGCGTTCTGGAATATGGGTGAGAACTGCTCCGCGACCTCGCGTCTGATCGTCCATGCGTCTGTTAAAGACGAGCTGCTGGAGCGCATGGGCGCCTACATCCGCGAATGGAAGATGGGCGACCCACTCGATCCGGAAAACCGCGTAGGGTCGCTGGTCAGCCCTGAACATTTCGCAAAAGTGAGGTCGTACCTTGAGCACGCCACCGCCGGGAAGCTCGCAGTCGTGTACGGCGGCGCAACCAAAGACGGTGCCTTCGTAGAGCCGACGGTGATTGACGGCGTGGATCGGAACAACCGGTTGTTCCAGGAAGAGATCTTCGGCCCGATTCTTTCGGTCACCACCTTCAACACGCTCTCCGAAGCCATTGCGCTAGCCAATGACACGGTATACGGCCTGGCGGCCTCGGTTTATACCGGCAGCCTGCGTCGGGCGATCAAGTTGTCGCGAGAAATCCGCGCCGGCATCGTCACCGTCAACTGCTTTGGCGAAGGCGATGCGTCGACGCCTTTCGGCGGCTACAAGGAATCAGGGTTCGGCGGTCGGGACAAATCAATTTTTGCCCATGACCAGTACACCGAAATCAAAACCATCTGGATCGATGTGTCTGATCGGTCGGATGAAGAGACCGAAAAATGAGCACCCATACCATCAAGCGCCTGCCGGTAGACACCGGGGTTTCAGGTTGGGAGGCGATTTCCGCACGCACTGCGCCTGTCCGCATGCTTGATGGAAACGTGACGGCGGATTGGCTGATTATTGGTGCCGGTTTTGCCGGCCTTTCCGCCGCTCGCAGACTTTCACAGCTGCACCCGGGTGACAGCATTGTTGTGGTCGATGCTCATGAAGTCGCCAAGGGGCCGGCAGGCAGAAACTCTGGCTTCATGATCGATGTGCCGCACAGTCTGTCGTCCGGGGAGTACTCCGTTGCCAGTGAGTCTGCGACGGCTCTGGAAATCACGCAAAATCGTTTCGCGATTGATTTTGCCGCGCAAGCCGCACGCGAGTACGGCATGTCCGCAGACACCTTCGATCCTTCAGGGAAGATCAACGCTGCCGCCACTGAGCGGGGATTGAAGCTGAACGTCAATTACGCCAAATCCCTTGAGCGCATTGGCGAAAAGTTCGAGATGTTGGATACAGCGCAAATGCGTGAAATCACGGGGTCCACCTATTACCAAGGTGGGATCTATACCCCCGGCGCAGTGTTGATTCAACCTGCGCAATACATCAGAGACCTTGCAGCGGGGCTGGAAGGGGAAATCACTCTCTATGAGCGCTCTCCAATTATTGAGTTGTCCAGGCAGGGTAGCAGTTGGACTGCTCGGTCTCATAACGGGGTGGTGCGCGCACCCAAGGTCATTCTGGCGGTCAACGGCCACATTGAAGACTTTGGTCATTATCAAGGACGCCTGCTGCACGTGTTTACGTACGCCTCCATGACGGCAGCGTACAGTGATGATGAATTCAGGAAGGATGTACCGGGCAAAGCCCGGTGGGCCTTGTTGCCGGCTGATCCAATGGGAGCGACCGTTCGCAAGATCTCTTCAGACGGTCTCTCGCGTATCGTCATCCGGACAAAGTTCACCTATGACCCGAGTATCCAGGTCACTCCAGAGCGGGTAGCTGCGGTAGCCAAAGAACAGCGACATTCCTTGGATGCCCGCTTTCCCGAATTGAAATCCACTGCGTTGGAATTCAGTTGGGCCGGCCGTCTGTGTCTGAGTCGTAACAGCGCCGCTGCATTTGGCGAGATTGAAGAAAACCTGTACTCGGCTTGCTGCGAAAATGGACTGGGTACTGTGAAAAGCACCCTGGCAGGTGTGATGGCTGCGGAGTTGGCATCGGGTACGCGTTCGGAGTTTCTCGATAGCTTCAGTCACGCACCAGGCCCCAGCAAGCTACCACCCAAGATAATAACGAAACTGGGCGTCAGTTCGGTTATTCGCTGGCATGAGTTTTGGGCCGGGCGAGAAGGTTAACAAGTTTAAGTTGTCGGCTTTTCCTATAAAGGCCGTTTAATAAGTCACTAATAAGAACGGAACAATCCATGAAGAATATTTGGAAGGCATTCTGCGCGCTCGCGCTTGTGGGCATGATGAGTTTGCAGGCACACGCTGAAGAAAAAAACATAGTAATGGGCACCATGTCTTGGGAGGACTTGGTGCCTATCAGCGGCATTACCAAGAAGGTACTCGAGAACGCTGGATATACCGTAAAAGTAGTGGAGTTTTCCGAGTGGGGTATCGCCTACGCTGCACTCAGCAAAGGGGATATTCAAGTGTTGGCATCCCAGACTGATTACGCCGCCGCCGATTATTGGAAAAAGAACAAGAACAAAATCGAGAAGCTGTCACCGGTCTCCTTTGGTCTTTATCAGGGCATGGCAGTACCCAGTTACGTAGACATCGACTCCATCGAACAGCTGAATGCAAACGCGGACAAACTGGGGAACAGAATCATAGGCATCGAACCTGGTTCGGGTTTGATGAGTGACGCGAACAACGTGGTCAAAGCGTACGACATCAAGCTGAAGCTGGTCGAAGGCAGTACTTCCGCAATGACGGCGGCTTTAAAGTCGGCAGTCGACCGCAAGGAATGGGTGGCGGTCACTGTTTGGGATCCTTCGTGGATGACCAAGAAATTTGATCTCAAATTCCTGAAAGATCCAAAAGGGGTCTTCCCGCCATTGCAGGGTTATTACTGGATCGGACACAAAGGCTTCGCTGAAGCCAATCCGCGTGCGCGTGAACTGATGGCCAGTGTTTATGTGCCTATCACGGATATCACCGCGATGAATGCTGAAGTCAAGGATGGCAAGACCATGGATGAGGCTATCAAGGATTGGATAGACAGCCATACAGATCTTGTAAGTCGTTGGGGAAATATCAAGAACTATTGAGTTTTGTTTGTTTGCCACTGCCGCCCTTTGATTAGTTAGAGAAACCAGTAAACAACTGGTTCGATGGATTACGAAATGACAATGGCCACAATTAATACTGACGAAGTGCTGGTAGATTGCCAGTCGGTTTGGAAAATCTTCGGTAAAAGTGCACCTGCAGCCATGGATGCGGTTGTTCAGCAGGGTCTTTCAAAGACCCAGATCCTGCAAAACTACGGCTGCGTGGTCGGGGTTTCCGATGTCAGTCTCCAGGTTCGCCGGGGGGAAATCTTTTGCATCATGGGTTTGTCCGGCAGTGGCAAATCCACCCTTATAAGGTTGCTCAACAAGCTGATCACCCCTAGCTCGGGGAAGGTGCTGGTCAAAGGCAAGGACGTTTCATCCTTGTCGCCCGCACAGCTGCGAGAGGTGAGGGCGCGTCACATCGGTATGGTCTTTCAGAGCGTTGCCTTGCTGCCTAACCGTACGGTTCTGGAGAACACCGCGTTTGGCCTGGAAGTGCAGGGTGTGGGCAAGGCTGAACGTTACAAAGTGGCCGAGCAGGCGCTGGCGAAGGTTGGATTGAGCGAGTGGACTTCGCGCTATCCCAGCGAGCTGTCCGGGGGCATGCAGCAACGGGTCGGACTGGCCCGTGCACTGACTGCCGATCCAGAAGTGATTTTGATGGATGAGCCGTTCAGCGCGCTTGATCCGCTGATTCGCCGACAGTTGCAGGATGAGTTCCGCCAGCTGACCAAGGAGCTGGGCAAGTCCGCGGTCTTTATTACCCACGATCTGGACGAGGCTATCCGCATCGGTGATCGCATTGCGATCATGAAGGATGGCGCCATCATTCAGGTGGGCACCGCCGAGGAGATCGTGCTCAATCCGGCTGACGATTACGTGGCGGAATTTGTCGCCGGCATTTCCCGACTGCATCTGGTGAAGGCTCACTCGGTCATGACGTCGGTCCAGGCCTACAAGGCAGCACACCCGACGTGCGACATCTCCAGGCTCACCAAAACCTCGCTTGACGCCGATATCAATGAACTTATCGGATTGACGATGAAGTCCGAGCGCGACGCGCTTGCCGTCGTCGATAACGGAACAGTGGTGGGGATCATTACCCCCCGTGATCTGCTGCGGGGCGTGCAAGGTATTCCCAATGAATTGGCGCCCGTAGCAACTGCCAATGCGATGGAGGCGTCCGCATGAGCACGCCGGATTTTTCCAGTCAGTTTGATGCATCCATTGATACAGGGCTGGAATGGCTTTCGGATAATGGCGAGTTCGTGTTCGATGCCGTCAATGCGGTGCTGAAGGGCATTTACGAAGGCGTGCTGTGGTGTATCGCTTATCCGCCGCATTACATCGTAGCGATTGTCATGGCGTTGATTGGCTGGCGTGTTGTCGGCGTCCGCTTCGCGATTCTCTCAGGTCTGGCATTGTTGCTTTGCGACATCATCGGTTTGTGGCCAGAGACAGTCAGTACGCTAGCACTTGTGCTCACCGCTACCTTGTTGGCATTGGCTGTCGCCATTCCGCTGGGAGTCGTCGCGGGTCTGGCGCCTGCCTTTGATCGTGTGGTTGATCCTTGTCTGGATTTGATCCAAACGATGCCGCCCTACATCTACCTGCTACCGGCCATTGCGCTGCTCGGCTACGGCCCGGCCACGGCGCTGTTGGCGACTTTTATCGTCGCGCTTCCCCCGGCTCTACGACTGACCTCTCTGGGTATACGCATGACGCCCAAGGAGTTCATTGAATTGGGAGATGCCAGCGGCGTGACTGGAATGCAGATGTTTTTCAAGATCCGCTTACCGTTCGCCATGCCCAGCATCATGGCCGGCGTTAACCAAAGCCTGATGATGGCATTCGGCATGGTCGTCATCGCCGGCATTGTAGGTTCGGGCGGTTTGGGCGAGGCGATTTACGGGTCCGTTCGTACATTGGATATCGCCAAGTCGATCAACGCAGCCATCGCTATCGTCATTCTGACCATGATTCTGGATCGTCTGGCGCAGAGCGCCGCACGGACGCGGGTGGGGGCTTCTCAATGACAACGCACATTCAATTTTCTCCAGGCGATTACCTGGCTCCTGCCGTTGATTGGCTGAACACGAATTTACATGGCCTGTTCAAAGGGATCAGTCAGGTCGTTGAGGCGGTACTCGGTGCAGTGGAAGGAGCGCTGCTTGCTCCCCATCCGTATTTATTCATCGGTATTGTCGTCGTCGCGGCCTTCTTTTTTGCCAATAAGCGGGTCGCTGTTTTCGCTGCGGTGATGTTGGCTTTTTGTTTGTTCGCTGGCCTTTGGGTCGCGTCCATCCAGACGATCGCGCTCGTCAGTGTGTCGGTCCTGATCTCGGTGGCCATCGCTTTCCCGCTGGGGGTTTTGGCCGCCCGGGTGAAGCGTGTAGATGAAGCGTTGCTGCCGATTCTGAACATCATGCAAACCGTGCCGCCCTGGGTATACCTGATCCCCGCAGTGATGCTGTTCAGCTTGGGACGGGTGCCCGCGATCATCGCAACGATTGTTTACGGCATCCCGCCGATGCTCAGATTGACGACCCTGGCCTTCAAGCAGCTGCCCAAGGATCTCCTTGAGTTGGGCCAGGCATCCGGTGCTTCACCTAAAGACATTCTGTTCAAAATTGAACTGCCGACTGCTGCACCCACGCTGTTGGTAGGCCTGAACCAATGCATCCTCATGTCGCTGGCGATGGTCGTGCTGGCCGGTCTGGTAGGGGCAGGCGGTCTGGGGGCTGAAGTTACCCGTGGCCTCTCCAGGATGGAGATGGGCCTGGGGCTTCGAGCGGGCCTGGCCATTGTCGCTATTGCGCTGCTGTTGGATCGACTGTCACGGGGCGCGTTGCAGCGTCACTCCCCCAGCAAACTCCTTTGAAAGGGCATCAGTATGAGACGCAGCTTTTTTTGCATTGATTCGCACGCGTGCGGCAACCCGGTTCGGGTTGTAGCGGGCGGAGCACCACTGATGCCCTCCGTATCGATGGTGGAGCGTCGCGATATTTTCGTGCGTGACCACGACTGGGTACGCACCGCATTGATGTTCGAGCCCCGGGGACACGACATCATGTCCGGCGTCATCATCTATCCATCGGTACGTGATGACTGCGACTTCGGTGCGCTGTTTATCGAAGTCAGCGGCTGCCTGCCGATGTGTGGAGCGGGCACCATCGGATTATCGACCGTGGTCATTGAAGAGGGCTTGGTGACACCTCGTGAGCCGGGAAAACTCGCCATTGAAACACCGGCAGGACGTGTCGATGTCGAATACACCATGGGCGGCGAATTTGTTGAGTCCATTCGCTTGTTCAACGTAGCCAGCTACCTGCACAGCGCCGATGTGGTGGTGGATGTGCCAGGTGTCGGCACGTTTACGGTGGATATCGCCTACGGTGGGAATTTCTACGCGGTGGTCGAACCACAGGAATGTTGGACTGGACTAGAAGGGCAGACGACGGCCGACATCGTGGGGTTGAGCCAGAAGCTGCGCGCAGCTCTCTCGGATATTTGTGACCCTGTGCATCCGGAGAACGGCAGGATCAGTGGTGTTCACCACATTATCTGGTGTGACAAACCACACAGCAGAACCGTGCATGGCCGCTGCGCAGTGTTCTACGGTGATAAAGCTATTGATCGTTCTCCCGGTGGTACCGGTACTTCTGCCCGGATGGCTCAGCTCTTTGGAAAGGGGCGTCTGAACGTCGGCGACATTTACCGACTTGAAAGCCTGATCGGTACGATTTATGAAGGAAAGGTTGAGGCGCCGGTAAAAGTCGGAACCTTCGACGGCATGAAGCCGAGTATCAGCGGCTGGGCTGAGGTGATAGGTCACAATACCATTTTCGTCGATGACAAAGACCCTCTGGCTCACGGGTTCCAGCTCGCATAAACAGTTTGGTCACGGCGCCAGCGGTTGATTCTTCGGATGCGCAGATTCAACCGTGGTTTTCACAAAGGCTGCGTTCGTTAGTGTAAAGAAGCGAGGCGTACAGTGATCGAACGACGAGATTTCAGCGGGTGTATGAAAGGTAAAAACCTGCGCTATCTGGAAGAGACTCGGAGTGAGCCGACGGCTCATGCTCGGGCAGGATTTTTACTGCTCGAGCACTTCTCGTTGCCTGCATTTACGCAAGCGCTCGATACGATTGTCACTGCCAACCTGTTGCGTCCCTCGTTGTTCTCTTCACGAACCTTTGGGTTGCAGGGTGGAGAGGTCACCAGCGACCTCGGCCTGGTGATTCGACCGGATGCGCGTTTGGAGGTCGCAGCGCTCAAAGACCTTAATTTGTTGGTCATATGCGGCGGCTACCGCACGGAACTCAAAGTCAATCACGAGCTGATTAGCATCCTCAAAACAGCATCGGAACTTGGTATCACACTGGCCGGGCTGTGGAATGGGGCGTGGTTTTTGGGCGTATCAGGTTTGCTTGAAGGGTATCGTTGTGCGATTCATCCCGAGCACCGACCCGCGCTCGCAGAAATTTCAAAAGTCACGCATGTCACCAGTGAAGCATTTGTCATGGATCGAGACAGGCTTACGGCTTCGAGTCCGGCGGGTGCTTTTCACATGGCCCTCGAGTGGATCAAGGGGCTGCACGGCAAGGCGCTTGTCGAGGGCATCGAAGACATTCTTTCTTTCGAAGAGTCGCGGTATCGGCGTATCAAACCGACGCAGAACATCTCGTTGAGCGCCCCCCTTAAAGAGGTGGTCAAACTGATGGATGCCAACCTTGAAGAGCCGCTGCAAATGGACCAACTAGCGGTCTATGCCGGACGTTCCCGTCGACAAATAGAGCGCTTGTTCAAAGAACAACTGGGTACCACACCACAGCGGTATTACCTGGAATTACGCATTACCGAAGCACGGCGATTGCTTCAACACACAGAGCTGTCTCAGGTTGATGTGCTGGTCGCATGCGGCTTTGTTTCGCCGAGCCATTTCAGCAAATGCTACAGCTCGTATTTTGGTTACCGGCCTTCGAGAGAAACGCGGTTGGTGAAGTAAAAAACGGGCTGTCGCAGAAATTTTAAGGAGGAGGGCATGACCGAGTTGCGATTGAAGAGCGACCGAACAAAAAATACTGCGCCCACCGTTGTTGCTAGTCCTGGGGTCGCAAGGCCCCAACTCGGGATTTTTTTATGCCTGCTTTCAATGCTTATCTTTGCGAGCCAGGACGGCATAACCAAGGTGCTTGTCAAAGACTTCCCGGTTGCCCAACTGGTCATGGTGCGTTATTGGGTGTTTGTCGTTTTTGCCCTCGGATATGCCGCCTACCAGGGGCAGGTCAAGGAATCGTTTCGGAGTAAGCACCCTTGGCTGCAAATCATTCGAGCGCTGTTAGCCGTGGGTGAAACCCTACTGTTTGCGGTGGGGCTACGATATTTGGGTCTGGCCGAAATGCACGCGCTCTATGCCGTATTTCCGCTGATGACACTGGCCTTGGCGGGGACAGTGCTTGGGGAGTTCATAGGCCTGCGGCGCTGGGTTGCTGCGGCCATAGGGTTCACCGGCACACTGATCATTCTCCGACCAGGCGCGAGCGTCTTTGAACTCGCGGCGCTGATCCCCCTGCTGGCTGCTTTGGCGTTCGCGGTGTTCAACGTACTGACGCGCCGGATTAGCCAGCACGACTCCTTTGCGACGAACATGCTCTTTATGGCAACTGTGGGTGCCCTGACGGTCACATTTGCGGGGCTACCCGCATGGGTTACTCCGACTCCCGTCCAGGGCCTCTTGATGGGGATCCTGTCATTGACGGGAGTAATCGCTCAGATTCTCCTCATTCAAGCACTGAAATACGCAACCGCATCTACCCTGCAGCCTTTCAACTATGCGCTTCTGGTGTTCGCCACTTTGATTGGTGTAATCGTTTTTGCCGAGCACCCGGATACCTGGGTGGTTGTCGGCGCAGCGTTGGTGATTATCGGTGGGCTGTATGCGATCAAAGCGAAGGCGTGAACATGCAGTACCACGCTGAATGGCTCAGCTGATTTCTCTCTCCTAGACTGCCATCAGTTCAGGGACTAATCCCCGACGACAGGAGCAAAAGGCGATGGTTGCGGACTGGAGTGGTCAGGTAGCGCTTGTCAGTGGCGCCGGTAGTGAACGTGGAATTGGCTTTGCGATTGCGAAGCGTCTGGGCAGCTTGGGCGTGCGGTTGATCGTCACTGGCAGCAGCGCTCGCATTCATGATCGAGTGGAGGAGTTGCGTGCCACAGGGTTTGAAGTACAAGGGCGTGCGGCTGACCTGAGCGAAGAGGATCAAGTCCTTGAGTTGACCACCTGGGCCGAATCGGTATGGGGGCGAATTGATATTCTTGTGAACAATGCCGGCATGGCCGCACAGGGGCATCCGGAGCCTTTTGCCGATCTGGCGGACATGAGTGTCGATAGCTGGAATCTTTCGATTGCTCGAAATCTGACTACTGCCTTTCTATTGACCCGTGGAATTTTGCCGGGGATGCGTAACAGACGCTACGGCCGTATCGTCAATGTCAGCTCCACGACTGGCACTCGGGCAGGTAATCCAGGAGAGGCGGCTTATGCTGCGGCCAAAGCCGCAATGGTGGGTATGAACATGAGCCTGGCCCTTGAGGTCGCGCGCTTTGGAATCACTGTGAACTCGGTCGCACCGGGCTGGATCGCCACAGGATCAAGCACCCCAGAGGAAGTGAATGCAGCGAAGTATGTCCCGGTTGGCAGAGCTGGGCGCCCGGAAGAAGTGGCTGCTGCCGTTACGTTTCTGGCCTCACCTGAGTCCAGTTACATTACCGGTGAGTTGCTGGTGGTCGATGGTGGCAATTGCCTGATAGAGAACAAAGCGCCCAAGTAATAAATGCGTCGCCCGCTGCAAAATTTTGCAGCGAGCCAGAGTCTGGCTTCGCGCAACCTGCGACGGAGGTGGATAGGTGACTCCCTCCGTCGCAAGTGGGGCTGATTCGATCAAAACGGCAGTGGCAGTTTCGCCGTGCGCCCCCCATCCACCACCAGTACTTGCCCGGTGATAAAGGCCGATGATTCCGAGGCCAGGAAAACGACTGTCCCGCCAACATCCGTCGGCAATCCGGTACGTCCGACCGGGTGAAGGCGCAGGAGTGCCTGGCGTGCCGCACGGGGATCAGCTTGAGTGGCGAGGTACGCATCGCTCAACTCGGAATTGATCCACCCTGGAGCAATGGCATTGCAGCGGATGCCGTCCCGGCCGAGATCGATTGCCAAGGCTCGGGTCAGCCCATGGATGCCTGCCTTGGAGGCACAGTACGCGGCATGTTCAGGGTTGGCGCCTATCCCTTCGATCGAGCCGATGTTGATGATGCTGCCACCGCCTCGCTGACGCATCTGAGGCACCAACGCCTTGCACAAGAACGCTGGCGCCCGCAGATTGACAGCCATCATGCGATCCCAGTCCTGTTCGGTCATATCATCAATGGATTTCTCGAACATGAACCCGGCGTTGTTAACCAATACATCGATTCCGCCAAGCTGCTCCTGGGCGAAATGTGCAATCAAATTGGGTGACTCCATCGAAGCGAGATCAGCCTCGACGAAATAGACCTGAGGGTGATTTTGCAAATCGGCGTCCAGTGCCTGGCGCTGAGCGATCAACACAGAAGCTCCCGCCTCAAGCAATTGTTCGGTGATGCCTCGGCCAATCCCTCTGCCGCCCCCGGTTACCACTACATTTTTACCTTTGAGCATCGCTACCTCTCCTTAGCCGGATACCGGCTTGGCGCCTGTGACTTCTACCGTTTCACCGGCGATGTACCTGGCCTCGTCGGACGCCAGAAATGCGATGACATCCGCAATGTCTTCAGGCTCGGCGATACGGCCTAATGGCACGCTCTTGTTCAACTCTTGCACGGCCTTGTCCGGATCCAGGCCGCGACGTTCAAAGCCGCTGCGTATCATCGGGGTATTGATTTCGTGCGGGCACACGGCGTTGACACGGATGCCCAAGGGGGCGCAATCGCGGCCCAGATTCTTGGTTAAAGCCGCGACAGCCCCTTTGCTTGTGCAATACGCCACGTGGGCGGGGCCTGGATAAATTCCCCAGACAGATGATGTGTTGACGATTGCGGCGCCCGGGCGATTTTTCATGTGCGGTATCGCGGCACGGCAGATGAAGAACACCGCATTCAGGTTTACGCCCATGGCGTCGAACCACATGTCGTCAGTGGTTTCCTCAATCGTGCCGCGGGGAATGATGCCCGCATTGTTCAATACGATGTCGATCCCCGAAAAAATATCGACGGCAGTTTGGACAATCGCTTCGCAATATTCTTTACGGCGTAAATCGCCTGCCACGTAGTGCACTTCGGCGCCTAAGTCACGGACTTTGGCGGAAATAGATTTGCAACCGGCTTCGTCAAGATCAGACAAAACAAGCTTTGCACCTTCTCGGGCGAACAATAACGCTAACGCCTGTCCGACACCGCCGGCAGCGCCGGTAATGACCACCACTTTATTATTGAATTTCATCGGGCAACCTACCTGGTAAGTTTTTGGCGGAGCCATTATTTAATTTCAATGGATCGCAGCGTCCAGCAACTTTTTTACAGGGCCAAAGATAACCTGACGTTATCCAAATTGTCTGAATCGAGAATTTGAAATCGGGAAGCCGGTTGGCTAGGGGTAAATGTAGTTTCGCTGCCAGCATTGATCATTGTCATAGCGCGCGATCCCACGGAACCTCATCCATTCATAACGTGAAGTCATCATTTATCTATCTAAAATATCATTATGGTCAGGGGGTAACAGCTGCTAAGGTTTTCTATAAGTAGAAAGCTACAAATTTGCATTTTACAAGCCTCATTGTTTTGCTGGTAACACCTAGGGCGTTGATACGCAGCGTTTGAGCGCCTAATGAATAAGAATAAATAACCGCCAGTAAAGTCTTTTTGTTTGCGCGCGCAGCAAACATCTTCTTGGCAAATCCTCCGACTAATAAAAAACCGAAGACAGGTTGCATACCCCCTCAAACGACTAGGAGAGCCGAATGACGTTTACATTACCCAAGACCATGCACGCTGTGCTTCTGAAGGGGCATGGGGGTACTGAGCAGCTTGAATACCATACTGATGTGCCAGTGCCTCGCCCTGGTGCTGGCGAAGTCTTGATAAAAGTTGGCGCTGCTGGAGTCAATAACACCGACATCAACACGCGTATTGGTTGGTACTCCAAACAAATAACCGGCGCCACCAATTCGGGCGGCGCTTCGGGATTCGCTAAGATCGACACTGAGGACGCATCCTGGTCCGGTGTTCCGCTTAAGTTTCCACTGATCCAGGGCGCCGATTGCTGCGGGCGCATTGTTGCAGTTGGCCAAGGGGTGGACGATTCTCGAATCGGACAGCGCGTACTGGTACGCAACATGCTGCGAGCACCGGTTGATAATCGGCCGTTCGAGTGCTGGACTTACGGCTCAGACTGCAATGGTGCTTTTGCGCAATTTACAGTTGCGCCGGCGGCGGACACCTGGCCCGTGAACAGTGACTGGAGCGATATCGAATTAGCTTCTATTCCATGTGCCTATTCAACCGCCGAACTTTTACTCCAGCGTGCAGCCGTCAATGGTGCTGATAAAGTGCTGATTACCGGTGCAAGCGGCGGTGTGGGATCGGCTGCGGTCCAGTTGGCGAAATGCCGCGGCGCCGAGGTGATTGCAATTACCAGCGCAAGCAAGGCGGATCAAATTCTGTCTCTGGGCGCCGATCGCGTTATTCACCGAGACGCAAACCTGGTTGAGGCGCTTGGTGAAAATAGCATCTGCGTGGTGCTGGATCTGGTGGGTGGGAAAGATTGGCCCGCGCTCTTGCAAGTGCTGAAGCATGGTGGTCGCTATGCTGTTTCGGGTGCTATCGCTGGCCCAATCGTCGAGCTGGATCTTAGAACGCTTTACTTGAAGGACCTCACATTTCATGGCTGCACTTTCCAAGAGGATGCAGTTTTCGAGGAGTTGGTCAGTCATATTGAACACGGTCGTATCCGTCCTTTTGTCAGCAACAGTTATCCACTGTCCGACATTGCCAAGGCACAGAATGATTTCATAGAAAAACGTTATGCGGGAAAACTGGTATTGGTGCCACCACAGGAGAGTGTTTGTGAAGATCATTGAAATTGAAGTTTATCAAGTCGATCTGCCCTATGCTGGCGGTGTTTACAAGCTGTCAGGCGGCCGTACTTACACAAGTTTTGACTCCACGATAGTGTGTATTCGCACAGACACTGGTCTTGAAGGCTGGGGCGAGTCGACACCCTTCGGCCCGAACTACATTGCGGCCCATGCGCTCGGGGTGAGAGCGGGTATCGCCGAAATGGCGGACCTGCTCATCGGCCGGGATCCCCGACAGGTTGATCGAATCAACGATCTCATGGACAGCACCTTGATGGGCCACCTTCATGCGAAAGCTGCGATTGATGTGGCCTGCTGGGACATCCTGGGCAAAGCGGTCGGGATGCCGGTGTGTGAACTGCTGGGGGGCAGTACAGGACTGTCCATGCCGATCATCGACTCGACCTATGCCGGCGACCCCGATGACATGCGTCGTCGAGTTGCTCAGACTCGAAAGCAAGGATACCTGGGGCATTCGGTGAAGGTCGGCGCGACACCGGAGGAGGGTGGGCCCGCGCTGGATGCCGCGCGCATTGAGGCATCACTTGCAGATGCCCGGCCCGAGGAATACTTCATCGTTGATTGCAACGGTGGCCTGACGGTAGAGCATGCATTGCGCATGCTGAAGCTGCTGCCATCCGGGCTGGATTTCGTCCTTGAGGCACCATGCGCCACCTGGGCTGAGCACATGTCCCTGCGCCAGCGAACCAATGTGCCGCTGATCATGGACGAGCTGGCGACGGACGAAGCTTCTGTGATGCAACTGATCAGCGAGAAGGCTGCGGACGGTATTGGTCTGAAAGTTTCCAAGCATGGCGGCCTGACCAGAGCCCGACGTCTGCGCGACATGTGCATGACCTCCGGCTTGACGATGAGCGTCCAGGAGACCGCTGGCTCACAGGTAGCGTTCGCTGCGCTGACTCACCTCGGGCAATCTATCCCGCACCGAAATCTGCGCTGCGTGCTTGATACGCGCGATATGTATCCACCGATCACGGCGCACGTCGACATTCCCGTCGTGGATGGCCGTATCCGTGCCCCGCAGACCCCAGGATTGGGTCTCACGATCAATCGGGACGTCGTCGGAGAACCCGTAGCGGTATATCGCTGAGTTGAACTCCAGCAGCGCGGCGCATGAAGTACTTTGTGCGCCGCGTTTTTTTGTGTGGAATCTGCTTTTTTGACTAGCGAATTGATTCGAGTCCACTGCTGGTGTGCACACTTGAGTTGGCGAGCGAACGTCTCGAAAATGTACGCTCGTGTACATGCCGTGTACGCCACAGATCCTGGGGTGTACAGTGACGAAGAATTTTCAAAGAAAGGTGCAACCCGAATGTCGCAGACAGGAAGGGCGAAAACCAAAGCGCAGGACGCAGGCTGGCGCGGCTCCGTCGATGGTTGGCTGGACGCCGCCTACGATGCTCTTAAAGAGTCGGGTGTGGATGCTGTGCGGGTGATGCCGCTGGCCAAACGCTTGAACTTGTCTCGTACCAGCTTCTACTGGTTCTATGAAGATCGGGAACAGCTGCTCGCGGCACTCCTGGCTCGATGGCGGGACAAGAACACCGGCGGAATGGTCAGCCAATGTGAGAGTTACGCAGAAAGTATTTCCGAAGCGATTCTCAACGTCTTCGAGTGTTGGGTGAACCCTGAGCTGTTCGATTCGCAATTCGAATTTGCCGTGCGCAGTTGGGCGCTGCAATCGGACGAGGTCACTGCTGAAATCGCTCTGGCCGATGAGGCGCGGATGAATGCCTTGGCCGCTATGTTCCGACGGTTTGGCTACGACGGCGAGGGGGCCGATGTTCGGGCCAGGACGATCTACCTCACGCAGATCGGCTACATCTCCATGAAAACCAATGAAGATATCGTCGTTCGATTTCGACGGATTCCTCAGTACGTGAGCGTGTTTACCGGCAAAGTACCGAAGCGGCGCGAGCTAGACCGCTTTTATGGAAAGTTCGGCTACGCAGAAAAAGAGCCCGGCGTTTTCGTTCCCTTGGTCGAAACATTCGAGGAGTCCCCTGCCGATGGAGAATAGAACCCTGGGCATCATCGGAGGCACCGGCTGGCTAGGGCGTGCAATCGCCGAGGCGCTCCTTGATAGCGGTTTCATCAAGCCTGACCATTTGTTGATCTCGAACCGCTCCGGCGTCAGTACCTTCGAGTCAGGCGTGAGACTGCTGGCCGACAACCAGCGGTTGGTGGACCTCAGCGATATTGTCGTGCTGTCCATCCGGCCGGAGCAGTTTCGTGAACTGCAGATCAACGCCCGCGACAAACTGGTGATTTCCCTGATGGCCGGCGTTCCGGCGGCATCCATCAGCGCGGCCACCGGTGCGGATGTAGTGGTGCGGGCCATGCCGAATGCGGCCGTGGAAATCAGGCAGTCGTTCACGCCTTGGTACAGTGTCGGAAACCTTGTTGAACGCGACCGCCAGTGGGTGCAGCGACTGTTCGAGTGCGTAGGTTCGGCGGACGAAGTGCCTGATGAAGACTCTATTGATTACCTCAGCGCGTTGTCCGGGACTGGGCCGGCCTTCCCGGCAATGCTGCAAATGGCACTGACTAATCAGGCGGTGGCTGCGGGAATTCCCCTTGCCATCGCGCAGCGCGCTGCACAAGGCGTAGTGGTGGGGGGCGGCCAGATGCTTGCCAGCCGCGATCCGCAGCAAATGATTGAGTCGTTGATGGCTTACCGTGGCGTGACGGCAGCAGCGCTGCAGTCGATGGCTGATCAGAACATCGAGTCCATTGTGGGGCGGGCAGTGAAGGCAGGCGCTGAGGTTGCGCGGCGGGGAATGTAGCTAGGGCTGGGGATATACAGTGAAGGCCCGCTGAAGGGCCTTCACTGCAGAAGGCGTCAGACGGTTGCGATTATTCGGCCTTGAAGCAATAGACAGCCAGTTTGTTGCCATCAAGGTCCCGAGCGTAAGCGGCATAGGCATTTTCAACCCAGTTACGCGAACCTGGTTGGCCTTCACAGATGCCACCGGCGGCGAGTGCGGTTTCGTGGAATGCATGTACCGCAGCGCGATTTGGCGCTTCGAAGCTGACAGTCACGCCATTGCCAACGTTGGCAGGATTGCCATTGGCGGGTTTGAGCACGAAGAACGACGGTTTATCCACGCCCCAGATGGAGCCGGATTCATCGAGGTCGGCAACACGGTTGAGACCAATTTCTTTGAGAACGCCATCATAGAAGGTCCGTGCTTTGGCAAGGTCATTGGTACCGACAGTGACATGGGTAAAAACAGACATTTTGATTTCCTTTGGGTTGTGATGCGGGTGTGAGCGCAGGCCGATATCACGGCAGTGCCTTGGTCAGAAATGAATGACGGTGCGAATGCTTTGCCCGGCATGCATCAATTCGAAAGCCTTGTTGATGTCCGAAAGGCCAAGGTTATGAGTGATGAAGGTTTCCAGCGGAATTTCGCCGACGCTCGCTTTCTCGACGTAGCTGGGAAGCTCCGTGCGACCCTTGACCCCGCCAAACGCGCTGCCGCGCCAGACGCGCCCGGTCACCAGTTGGAAAGGGCGGGTGCTGATTTCCTGGCCCGCACCGGCGACACCGATGATGATCGATTCTCCCCAGCCCTTGTGGCAGCATTCCAGAGCAGCTCGCATCAATTTGACGTTGCCGACGCATTCAAACGAATAGTCCACACCACCGTCGGTGAGCTCGACAATCACGTCCTGGATGGGCTTGTCATAGTCCTTGGGATTTATGAAGTCGGTCGCGCCGAGCGATAGGGCAACGTCCCGCTTGGCCGGGTTGATATCAATGGCGATGATTCGCCCGGCGTTGGCCATTTTCGCGCCGATAATGGCCGCAAGCCCGATCCCGCCGAGCCCGAATATTGCAACGCTTGCCCCGGCCTCAACCTTGGCGGTATTGAGTACCGCACCAATACCTGTGGTCACACCACAGCCCAGCAGGCACACCTGCTCTAACGGCGCATCCTTGGGGATTTTCGCCAAGGATATCTCCGGCAGTACCGTGTACTCGGAAAAGGTTGAACAGCCCATGTAGTGGAACACCGGTTGACCCTGAAAGGAGAAACGCGATGTTCCGTCAGGCATCAGGCCTTTGCCCTGTGTCGCTCTGACTGCCTGGCACAGGTTGGTCTTGCCCGATAGACAGAATTTGCATTGCCGGCACTCAGCCGTGTACAGCGGAATCACATGGTCGCCGATCGACAACGATGTCACGCCTTCGCCGATCGACTCGACGATCCCGCCGCCCTCATGGCCCAGCACGGCGGGAAAGATCCCCTCGGGATCATCGCCCGACAGGGTAAAAGCATCCGTGTGGCAGACACCGGTTGCCACGATTCGTACCCGTACTTCACCAGCCTTGGGCGGTGCGACATCGATGTCCACCAGCTGTAACGGCTGTCCTGGGCCGAAAGCGACTGCCGCCTTCGATTTAATGGTCACTGCTGACATGGTTTCCCTCTTGTTCATGGCGAGCCTCCGTTCCACCAAGAAGGGAGGCTCGGATTCAGATTTCTTTCACCAGGCGCAATGCGTCGTAGATGGCCGCATGGGTATTGCGAGCAGACACTGCGTCGCCGATCCGGAACAGCTGGAAGCGTCCTTCGGGGTTGGTGACGATGTTCTGTGCCGTGCCGGCGATTAGGTCATGCTGTTCTACCGCGCCGCCATTGGTGGAGAGAGGACGCAGGTCGAAGTACAAGTCGTCCAGGGGAAGGGTGCCGTGGTTGACGACCACCTGATCGACCACGCGCTGCTTGTGAACCTGTCCGTAATCGCTGCCAAAGGTTGCAACGAGCCCGCCATCACATTTTTCCACTGTGTCGACCCGATAGGTCACGGTGAAGGTGACATCCAGATCCTGCAGGCTGCGCATGTAGGGCACAAGGTTCATGGCCATGACTTCAGGTGCAAACGAGCGATCAGGGGTGACGATTTCGACTCTCGCACCGCTTTGCGCGATGACCTCGGCAGCCTGCAGGGCAGCATGATCCCCCGCATCGTCGAAGATCAGTACGTTGCGACCGGGCTTGATGTCGCCGGAAATGATGTCCCAGGTTGAAACCACGAGTTCGTTGCCCACGCGGAGCACCTCGGTATCCGGCAGGCCGCCGGTCGCAACGATAACCACGTCTGGCTCGAAGGCTTGCACAGTGTCGGCTTCGGCCCAGGTATTGAAGTGAAACTTCACCCCCAGCCGTTCGCATTGCGCCATTCGCCAATCTATGATGCTGATCATCTCGCGACGACGCTCGCTCAGCGCAGTCAGGCGAATCTGCCCGCCAGGTTGGTCAGCCACCTCAAGCACCGTTACATCATGGCCGCGCTCACCGGCTACCCGCGCCGCTTCCAGCCCAGCAGGGCCGGTACCGACCACCAACACCTTGCGCTTGACGGCGGCTTTGGGAATGTCATGAGGCATGGTGGTTTCCCGCCCCGTCGCTGCGTTGTGGATGCAGTAGGCCGCGCCACCCTGGTAGATGCGATCCAGGCAATAGTTGGCGCCCACGCACGGGCGAATGTCTTCTTCGCGCTTCTCGATGATTTTGCGCACGATGTGCGGATCGGTCATGTGCGCACGGGTCATACCCACCATGTCCACTTTGCCCGAGGCGATCGCGTAGCGCGCGGTGGCCACGTCGGGAATCTTCGCCGCGTGGAAGGTCGGGAAGCCTGTTGCCGAACGGATCTCGCCGGCGAAGTCGAGGTGGGGTGAGTTGCGCATACCCTGAATCGGGATGACATCGGTCAGGCCGGCGTCCGTATCGATGTGGCCGCGTACCACGTTCAGAAAATCGACCAGCCCGCTGTCCTTGAGCATGTGGGAAATCTGCATGCCCTCGCTGGCATTGAAGCCCCCGGGTAATTCTTCGTCACCGGTGTAGCGAACCCCGAGCAGAAAATCTTCGCCGACCCGCTGGCGGATGCCACGCAGGATGTCGAAGGTAAAGCGCATACGGTTTTCCAGCGAGCCGCCGTAAGGGCCGTCGAGGTCATTGGTCAACGGTGACCAGAACTGGTCCATCAAATGCCCGTAAGCCTGAAGCTCCAGACCATCGAGACCTGCCGCCTTCATGCGTTCCGCGGCGTCTACATAGTCCTTGATGATCCGCTCAATGTCCCATTCCTCCATTTTCTTCGGGAAGGAGCGGTGCGACGCTTCGCGGCGGTGTGAAGGTGACACCACTGGTAACCAATCGGCCTTGTCCCAGCGGGTACGGCGGCCCAGGTGAGTCAACTGGATCATCACCGCCGCACCGTGTTCGTGGCATTCATCGGTCAGGTCCTTCAACCATCCGACCACTTCATCCTTGTAGGCGAGCACATTGTTGAATACCGGCGGGCTGTCTCGGGATACGGCAGCGGAACCGGCAGTCATGGTCAGGGCGACACCGGCCTTTGCGCGCTCCACGTGGTAGGCGCGATAGAGATCCTTGGGCATGCCGTCCACAGGGTAGGCCGGTTCATGGGAGGTGGTCATGATCCGGTTTCTGAGGGTCAGATTCTTGATTTTATAGGGTTGCAGCAAGGGATCGCTGGACATCGTGGTGCGCTCCAAAGTGGGCTTCATCGGGCTCGGTGACTTAAAACTAGGATAAATGTACACCTGTGTCAATTATTGATGACACAAGTGTACATTTTGCTTGCGTGCCAAAAAATCCAGGATTAACATCCGTCAAAACCAAGACTGATTTGGCTCGTACTCACCTGGCTTCCATCGCATTGAGCGGTCAGTGGCCGCAGCGTGATGAAAGTGCGCGCAGCTGCAAACCGCATTCGTTGAGGTGGACGTGAAAGTGGGTGTTATAGGCGACGGTTCAGATGTGATTCAGTGAGATTGAAGAGGGCACAGTGGTGCTTTCTTAATCTTCTGCCTTGTTGATATTTCGAAAAGGAGAGCATAGGTGACAGAGTTATTTGATATTCGCTTGGCTAGCAAACAAACAGCTTTCACTGAAATTCCAGTCATAGATATATCGTCGCTCATAAACGGCGAAAATCCGCTGAAGGTGGCAAGCCAAATAGGTGATGCATGCGAAAAGGTTGGGTTTTTTTATATAAAGAACCATGGCATTGACCAGCAGCTAATAGATGAGATGTATGCGCTTACCAAAAACTTTTTCAAGCTTCCTTATGAGGAGAAGAACAAGCTTAATGTCGTGAATTCCGGGCTCACGCTACGTGGTTATATACCGATGTACGCGGAAAACGTCGATCCTGCTAATACCCGCGATTTCAAAGAGTGTTTTGATTGCGGAGCTCATTATGATGAGGTCTCTCCATTTTTTGGTCCTAATCAAATGCCGTCTGTACTGCCGCAATTTGAGAAGGTTGCCGAAGCTTATCATTCCTCTGTGTTGGCGCTCGCGCGAATGCTTATTGGCGGGATCGCGCTGAGTTTGGGTTTACCACAAGATTACTTTGAGCATCTTCAGCGCAAGCCCATCACTATTCAGCGAATTTTGCGTTACCCGCCCCAGATCGGAAGGGTTTCCCAAGAGGAGATTGGTATTGGGGCGCACACGGACTACGGTTTCTTGACTGTCCTATCTCAAGACGCAGTTGGCGGTTTGCAAGTCAGGAACCGTGCAGGGGAGTGGGTTACTGCCCCACCAGTTGAGGGCACTTTTATCGTCAATATTGGTGATTTAGTTCAAACCCTCACCAACGATCGCTACACCTCGACAATGCATCGTGTCATAAATACTAGCGGTCTAGAGCGTTATTCAATACCTTTCTTTATTGATTTGGATTTCGATGCGGTCGTTGAGCCTGTGCCAACCTGCGTGAGTGAGGCGTTACCCGCGAAGTATGAAGCCTACACATGTGGTAAACATAAATTTAAGCGATTCGTTGATAGCTATGCGCATCTGCAAGAAATCGAGAAGGTCTGATCGCTCTTAAGGCTACGCAAATGCCTGATTTGAGTATTTTCGTATTATCGTTGCGGTTATAAAACTCAGCAACGGTAACGAGCACAAATCCGCGTAGGCCGATCTGCGAGGCATTATGTGGTGGAAAGGCTGTGGTTTTTTACTTGTGGTTGTCAACGCAACCATAAGTGAAATTTTTAGGTTGCGTACTTCTTGCAGGGGAGTTGGCTTGCAGCCTCACATGAATACTGATTGATGAGGACAGCTCGCTTTGATGGCTGACGGAAGCATCATCCAATGACGTGACAGACCAAGAAACGATCTGAACCTGAACACCTCTGACAGGACCTGCGGCAGCGGCCTTGCCTTATCCATGCTTGGGAAACACACAATGCAAATGATCAGCGCGCAACAGATTCAATCGGTACTGGATTGGGAAGGCGTACTACAGGCGTTGCACGAGGCCCATCTCGGCGCACGCTCGTTGGGCGATAGCTACTTCATCGGCGACGCCGACTACGGGTTGTTTAGCCGCGGCGTGATTCTGCCGGGGTCTGGCGCTGGCCTGAAGCTCGCCTCGATCTATCCCGCCAACGCGAAGGCCACGCCGCCACTGCCCACCGAACATGCTGCGTTCATGGTGATCGACCAGACCACCAAAGCCATCGCAGCCGTGCTCGACGGCCCGGCCATCACCAGCATCAAGACTGCCGCCGATTCGGTCCTGGCCGCACGCCGGCTGAGCCGCGAGGACAGCGAAGTGCTGCTGGTGCTCGGCGCAGGGCCGGTCGCTCGGTCGCTGACAGACGCCTACCTGCACATCCGTCCATCGATTCGCCAGGTCATGCTGTGGAATCGTTCGCCGGAGAAATTGCAGGAAGCCTGCACTGACTTGCAGCGCCGGGGCCTTGAGGCGACCATCGTGCAGGATCTGAACGAGGCGGTAACCCGGGCCGATATCATCAGCTCGGCTACCAGCTCTTCTGCTCCGCTGATCCTCGGGCGCCACGTGCGGCCGGGTACTCACGTCGACTTGGTCGGCGGTTTCCGTCCGGACATGCAGGAGGCGGACAACGTGTTACTGGGCAAGGCGCGGATCTTTGTCGATGACCGCCAGTCAGCGGCAGTGGCGGGGGATATCTTGATTCCGCTGGAAGCGGGAGCGATCAGTGATGCGCAAATCGAGGGGGATCTCTTCGATCTGTGTCAATTGCTGGCCTTTGAGCGGGGTGAGGACGAGATCACCGTGTACAAGAATGCGGGTGGTGCGCACCTGGACCTGATTGTCAGCTTGTTTGTGATACGGCGTTTGGATGAGCTTAAGCTGGATTGATGGCGGCTGTCCCGGTACCACTGAAGCCAATCGCCACCAGAAATGGCTAGGAGCAGAGCCCAGTCGACTGCCTTGGAATTTCTCCTTTGCTTCTCTTGAAACATCCAAAAAACAAGTCCAGGATTAAGTCTTTTCCTGCTTCGTGAGAAAAATAAATCCCTTAGATTTCAATGGGTCGGACGCCAGATGCGAGTCTCGTTTCCCGCTCCAAATATTGCGCTGCAGAGTTCCACTGAATTCTGTAAGCGATTGAAATCAGGACCTTCGGGTCCTTTTTTCGTTCCGGCGGGAAATACTGAAATCCAGCACTATCCGGTGCGTTTAAGTCCAGGATTGAGTCCAGGATTTTGACGCCTACTGAATCGGTTTGTTGCTGGAGCAGTTTACGTAGCGCGATGAGCATCTGGCCCTGACTCTGCGCGATCCATGTGGCATACGCATCCACTGGGACAAACCCTCGTAGTTACCACAGGTGCGGGTTGGGTTCAGCAAGTTGGCGGTGAGAAGCAGCTGATCAAGCCGGGTGATGTGATCTGGACACCTCCCGGTGTCAAACATTGGCACGGAGCTACAAATACGACCGGCAATCCCGCCCACGGCGTCCGGCGGTTTACGGTACTCGCCACACAGGCCACCAGGGGTGGGCAACGAGTTTGTTTATCGCGTAAAGGAGCGCAAGATGAGCAACTGGACGTTTGAATAACGTGTCGCAGTCGGCTTGCGTGTAGCCATCTCGGGCACTATGGGTAAGGACATTTCACCGAATACTACGATGAGCGCGTTCGCTGTCGACCGCAGGGGCCGGGGGAGGCGTTTTGAAACCATTCCTGCTCAGACCTGGTACCTCAACGCTGAACATGTTGCTTCAAGGGTGCCTGCAACGCCGTGACGCTGTGCCGCCAACTTTAACGGAAAAAGCGCTCATCCCTGGCATTCCAAGTGCTCGCTACTGGCTAGACCAGGATCTGACTTCGTTCATTCAGGATGTAAGTCAGGCCAACAAAAGAGAGGGCGAGGCTCTCGCCAGAGCCGGGAAGCCGAACAACATCCTGCCGCTGGCAGATATGCTGGCAGTTTCGGGTGGCGGCGACGCAGGCACATTTGCGGCGGGACTCATTGTGGGATGGACCCTGCATGGGACTCGCCCTGTGTTCAAGGTCGTCACGGGCATTAGCGCTGGCGCCCTGGTCGCCCCGTTCGCTTACCTGGGGCCTCAGTACGACGGCGTAATTCTGGGCATCTCCAACGCAATCGGTCCAAAAGACTTTTTCCATTCGCGAAATGTCCTGACCCGTCTTGCCAGCGACGGTATAGCGGACAGCAAGCCACTGGCGCGGCTCATTGCAAAGTACGTCACTACCGAGGTGCTTGCGGCGATCGCGTCGGAATACGCAACAGGACGACTCCTGATGATCGGCACCACCGACCTTGATTCAGGGCGGCCAGTCACTTGGAACATGGGCGCGATTGCCGCAAGCGAAGTACCGGGAGCGCTCCACCTCTTTCGCAACATCATGATCGCGTCGATGAGTATTCCCGGCGCAGTCTCACCCGTCATGATCGATGTGGACGTTGACGGCAAACAGTTTCAGGAAATGCATGTGGACGGAGGCGTAATCACTCAGGTGTTCCTTTACCCGCCTGGCACTGTGATGGCGCTGAGCAGAGTCCCCGGAGCAACTATGCGACGCGAACGTCGTTTCTTTGTCATTCGCAATGGGAAACTCGAGCCGCAGTGGTCTGGCACGAAGCGCCGTACGTTGAGCATTGGCGGTCGAGCCATCAGTGCATTGATTCAAACTCAGGGGATCAGCGACCTTGATCGAATTTACCGTATCGCTCAGCAGGATGGGGCGGACTTCAATCTTGCGTACATCGGCTCTGACTTTTACTTTCCTCGCAATCAGAAATTCGATGGCGAGTACATGAAGCGTTTGTTCGATTACGCCTTTCAACTCAGCGCGAAGGGCTATCCGTGGCATAAATCACCGTCGAGCTAGAAGTCGTGAAATGTTCAGGTCGGTGAGTTACTGGCGTGTAGCGCCTTGGAATACCCGAATGCTCATCTTTGTTCCTTTCTGGAAAACTGTTTTAAACGGCGATTTATTCTGCGGGCAGGTACGGCGTGATATTGCGCATGGCGCGCTGAACGTACTCTTCCTTCTCGCCTACAGGCGCGACGTAGTGCATTGCGCTCTCTGCTGCTTCGATGCCTTCCAGGCGAGCGATAATCCAGGTGGCCAGGTATTGAGAAGCAAGGCACCCACCCGCAGTGGCAACGTTACCTCTGGCGAAAAATGCCTGGTTGAGAACATCGACCCCTGCTTCTTGAACCCAGGGCTTCGTCGTCAGATCGGTGCATGCAGGAATGTCCTTGAGCAATCCCAGCTTGGCTAACACCAAGGTTCCCGAACACTGAGCGGCGAGCAATTGCCTCGATGGATCAAGCTGCAGCTGTGCCATAAGGGCAGGGTCGGCCACTACCTCTCGTGTCTGCATACCGCTGCCTACGATGACCGCGTCAGCTTCGCTGGCCTCTTGAAGTGTTGCCTGTGATTCGATGACCACCCCGTTCATGGAGCGAACCTTGGCTGTCGGACTGGCGATTGATACACGCCAACCGGGCTTCTTGATTCGATTCAAAATGCCCAGTGCAATGAGGGAGTCGAGTTCGTTGTAGCCTTCGAAAGTCAGAATTGCGATATGCATGCTGTCTTCTTCCTGTGCAAATTTCGGTTGCGTAGATACATGCTATGAATGAGAGCCAGCACAATCAAATTATTGTAATGGATACATTCTTTCCAGCAGGGTTCTGCGCAGCTAACGTGATGACGTGCGCAAGGCGTCTGGTGGCGGACTCAATCTCTTCGGCACTGAAACCACCCAAGCCCAAAATCAATCCAGAACGGCCATTGCCACCTGAATACATTGGGGACACTGCACGCACCGATACGTGAACTTCGGAGGCCTTTGAGGCAACCCACCTGTCGTCGATACAATCCGCCAGCCAGAGCACCAGATGCATGCCCTGGTCACTGGGTTCCAGCCATGCAAGGTTGCGGGGCACCAACCTGTTTACCGCTTCGATTATTTGCCTGTGGATGTCCGCATACACTCCGCGAATTCGCCGAATGTGTCGATCCAGATGCCCCTCTGCGATAAACGCTGCGAGTACATGCTGATCGGCGTTGGCAGGATGCCGGTCGATCAGGACTCTTGCACCGCAAAAGGCTTGCACCAGGTAAGGCGGAACAATTGCATATCCGAGCCGTAAAGACGGGAACAATATTTTGCTGAATGTCCCCAGATAGATAACGCGGTCGGGGTCCAGTCCTTGCAAGGAGGGAAAAGGGTGGCCGGCGTAACGCAGTTCACCATCATAATCATCCTCGACAATCCAGGCATTGGAAGCCCTGGCCCACGACAACAGGGCGTCGCGTCTGGCCATGCTCATCGGCATGCCGAGCGGGTATTGATGTGACGAGGTAACGAAGGCCGCCCGTGCCTGGGGGCATTGCTCTATTGCGCTTTCAACGTTCAAACCCTCGGAATCAACAGGGACGCGGATCATCTGACTGGTATGGCCTGCGCTTTCCAGAATCCCGGTGATACCCCGGTAAGCCGGATCTTCCACCCACGCAAAATCCCCAACATCGAGAAGCACCTGGCAGGCGAGGTATAGGCCTTGTTGCGTGCCGGACGTGATGATGACCTGGCTCGCTTCACATCGGACAGACCGTGACTTGCGCACGTAATCCGCTACCGCTTCGCGTAACTCAAGAGCGCCCTGTGGATCGCCGTACCCCGATGGAGCTCCGGGCCCACGCGCCCTTATGCGATTACCAAGGCGACGCCAGATATCGTCAGGAGCCACTTTTCCAATCGGCACGGAGACTGAGAACGGAATCTGAGGAGCTGCTCCAAACTGCCGGGCCACCTGAGCGAACCTCTCGATTCGCGCAGAGGGAGTCCACGACCTTGTTTCAGTTGGCCTGCCTTCTTCCTGCTGGCTGGTTGGCGACGCATCTACCAAAGAGCGGGCAACCCGCGTGCCCGCTCTGCCTTGGGATTCCAGGAAGCCCTCTGCGATCAACTGCTCAAATGCCTCGATAACGGTGCCTCGGGCAATCATCAGCGATTTGGCGAGAATGCGCGTCGATGGCAGCAGCTCGCCTGGCTTGACGTCGCCCCTGCGGATCGCAGACCGAAGCGCTTGAGCGAGCTGTCGTCCTAATTGACCTGCACTGCGATCCAGCGTGCCTAGCGATGGAATTTCAACGACGTTGGCTTTTCGTGCCATCAATTCTGGCTCAGTAATAATGTTTGATATTGGCTCTATACCATAGGCCAGTTAGCCAGCACAATTTATATGAAGGCCACACCACCACTGCCGAGACGTTCGGAAAAAGGCGAGTGTTTCCTTACCTGTCCCGCGATGTCCCCACCCTTGAACGATTGACGGAGTTGATATGTACGTACCTGCCCACTTCGATGAGCCTCGCACCGAAGCCCTTCATGAACTGATGGTTCAGAACCCGCTTGGCATTCTTTTTACGAACGGCGAAAGCGGACTGGATGCTAACCACATCCCTTTCGAGTTGAAGGCCTCGCAGGGGCAGTTTGGCGTTCTCCATGCTCACGTAGCGCGAGCTAATCCGGTCTGGCAGGACGTCAAGGATGGGGACGAAGTGCTTGTGGTTTTTCGTGGCGCTGAAGCCTACATCTCGCCCACCTGGTATCCGGGCAAGCACGAAACCCACAAACAGGTTCCGACATGGAACTATAAGGTGGTGCACGCGCATGGGAGGATCACGATTCGGGATGACGAGCGCTACGTTCGTGGGTTGGTGGCCCTCCTGACCCGAACCCAAGAGTCGTCCCGGTCCGAGCCATGGAAAATGACGGATGCCCCGAAGGACTACATCGCCGCGATGCTTAAAGCGATCGTTGGGGTAGAAATCGAGATCACTCGATTGGTCGGTAAATTCAAGTTGGGTCAGAACAAGGAAGCGAGAGACATCCGCGGTGCCGGTCAGGCGTTGAAAGACAACGGAAAAGTAGCGTTAGGGGAGGCAATGCTCGCTGGCGTCGATGCCAAATCCTGAGGTACTCGTGATAATTACGAATTCTCTGGTATAGGTGGAACGTAATCGCTGCGGCTCAAGTCTCACGGCGAGCAGGATGCCGAAGCCTTCGAACGCTTCGTCGCAGACCAGGAGAACATTCTCGAGTGCTATACCGTATCGGGCGAATGGGATTACCTGCTTCGGATCGTCGCGGCTGATATTCGAGACTACGAGCAGTTCTTGATGCACACCCTGTTGCGGCATTCAGCTGTCGCGAATGCCAGTTCACAGTTCGCGCTGTCGCGGGTGAAGTACACCACTAGCGTGCCGGTCTGAAGCCGCAAAGACGACCGAGTGGTTGTTCGGGGGCGTCAGCCCGGGAAGTGATCGCCGAACATGGGATGGCCGCCGGCGGAGCTTTCGCGCGTCGCCTCGTCCTGGATGACGTCCCAATGTTCGACCATCACGCCGTCCTCGAGGCGCAGGATGTCGACCACGACCCAGTTCGCCGGCTGGCCGAGGCCAGAGAACCGGCCGTGCAGCATGACGAAATCGCCTTGCGCCACAGCGAGCTGGCATTCGTAACGCAGGTCGGCCGACCCCGCGGCGACCAGACCGAACAGGCCCTCGCGACCTGGGGGCACATGAGCACTATGTTGGATATAGGAGGGCGACCAGAAGTGTTCGGCCGCAGCCAAATCCTTGCGATTGAATAGGGTTTCGAAGCCTTCGAGAACGATTGCCTTGTTCTCGGCTGGTGTGCGTGTGGTCATAGTCCTGGTCCTATCAGCAATGTGAGGGGCAGGCGAGCGCTGGGGCCGCCCGATGTTGCCAGTTCTGAGCGTCCAGCGCGCTGCCCGGATGAACAGATCGACCGATGCGTCGTGCTGGGTGGTGGCGTTAAATTGGCAGCGATGGTGGGATCAGAGTAGCCACTCTGGAAATGAAACAGGTGTCCAGGGGCAGCTGGGGCACCTATGGCCCCCAGTTGCCGGCGGTGCCGCGTATCAGGCAACTTCGGTGTAGAAGGAATAATCCGTGTAGCCCACCTCCGTGCCGCCGAAGAACGACTCGCGGTCGTACGGGTTCAGCGGCCAGCCGTTGCGCAGGCGCTCTGGCAAGTCAGGGTTGGCGATGAAGTGGCGGCCAAAAGCGACCAGGTCTGCATCGCCGGCCTCAAGGATCGCCTTGGCCGATTCACCGGAGAAGCCGCCCGCTGCGATAAGGGTGCCCTTGTAGTGCTGGCGGATGAGTTGGGACGCCACCGGATTCTGGTCCCGGCTCTCGTCCTCGGCGACACCTAAAATGCGCGGTTCGATCAGATGCAGATAGGCGAGGTCCAGCTTGTTCAGCTCGCGCGCGACATAGGTGAACAAGCCAACGGGGTCGCTGTCGGACATATCGCCGAAATTGCCGCTCGGCCCCAGACGCACCGCCACCCGATTGCTGCCCCAGACGGAGATCACAGCCTCTACCGCTTCCAGCAGGAACCGGCTGCGGTTCTCGAACGAGCCACCGTAGATATCCGTACGTTTGTTGCTGCCGTCCTGCAGGAACTGATCGAACAGGTAGCCGTTGGCCGAGTGCAACTCCACGCCGTCGAAGCCGGCAGCGATACCGCGCTCGGCCGCGGCGCGGAAGCTTTCTACCAGCCCGCGGATTTCTGCGATGGTCAGTTCGCGCGGCGGGCTGCCGGGGGTCCAGCCGGTCTCGGTGAAGGCGAGGCCGCCGTGGTCCACGACGGAAGGGGCTACCGGCTGGGCGCCGTCCGGCTGCAGCAGGCTATTGGACTGGCGCCCTGCATGGTAGAGCTGCAGGAAGATTTTGCCGCCCTTGGCATGGACGGCGTCGGTCACAAGCTTCCAGCCAGCGATCTGGCTGTCGTCATATAGACCGGGAGCACCGAGGTAGCCATTGCCATTGGGTGCAGCGATAGTGGCTTCGCCGATCAGCAGGCCACCGGCGGTGGTACGCTGGGCGTAGTACTCGGCCATCAACTGGCCAGGGATGGCGCCCGGTTCGGCACGCATCCGGGTAAGTGGCGCTAGGACGACGCGATGGGTAATTTGGTATGGGCCTACTTGGATGCTCGTATGCAGTTTGGACATGACATCGATACCTGGCAGTGGTGGGATGGGCGCAATGTAGGCGTAAAATTTGTGAAGAAAAATATCCCGCGATGCCGAACATTTCGGATAGTTTTTCCGTAATCCCGCCTTGTTGGTGGGGTACTGCTGGAGCAAGCAGGAAAAGTGATGGAAAGCCTGAGTGGCATTTCAATGTTCGTGCAAGTTGCCGAAACGCGCAGCTTTACCGAGGCCGGCCGGCAGATGGGGGTGTCGTCCTCGACCGTGGGCAAAACCATCGCTCGGATGGAGGAACGCTTGCATGTACGGCTGTTTCATCGCAGTACACGCAGTATCACGCTGACTGCCGAGGGGACCCTGTTCCTTGAGCGATGCCGCCGCATCCTCAGCGAGGTCACCGCTGCCGAGTCCGAGCTGTCAGGCCTGGCTGGCAGTCCACGTGGGCGGCTTCGCGTGGGCACACCTCTACTGGGCGACCTGATGATGCCGGCCTTTGACGGCTTCATGGAGCGGTATCCGGAAGTCGAACTGGATATTGATTTTTGCGACCGCATGGTCGATGTGATCGAGGAGGGGTTCGACGCGGTGATTCGGACCGGCGAGCAAACCGATTCGCGCTTGGCCGCGCGCCGCTTGGGTTCCTGCGCACATGTGCTGGTGGCGTCGCCCACGTATCTCAAGCGGCATGGTGTACCCACTTATCCGCGTGAACTGGAACGCCATTTATGCCTGCAGCACAAATTCCCCGCAACGGGAAAGCTGGAGCGTTGGCCGCTGCGGCTCGAAGCCTCCGAGGCTGAATTGGTGCTGCCCGCCACGATGACGTCGAATACGATCGAGCCTCTTGCCTATGCCGCAATCCAGGGCAGGGGCATTGCCTTTCTGCCTACCTTCCTGGTGCGCGAAGCGCTGGAAGGCGGCCAGCTGGTCACAGTGCTGGACGACAACATGGACCGCCAGGTCGTCTTCTGGATGCTGTGGCCAGCCAGCCGCTATGCCTCGCCCAAGCTGCGCGTTTTCATTGACTACATGAGTGCGCACTTGCGCATCTGATTTCTCACGCCTGCAACCTGAGGCGCACGCCTTCGTGGTTGGAGAGCTCGATGGCGTCGATCAAATCGTGCATGCGCAAGGCGTCTGCGAAGGTGGGCGCCAGGTGTGTGCCGACGCGCCAGTCGGTCATTTGCTGGCGTCCAGCACGACGCGGTAGCGCGCCTTGCCACTGCGTAGGTGATCGATGGCGTCGTTGACCCGGCTCATGGGAAAGTGCTCGACCTGCGGCAGGATCTGATGACGTGCGCAGAATTCCAGCATGGTCGCCGTGGTACTGGGTGAGCCGACCGGCGAGGCGGACAAGGTCTTTTGTTGGGGAAGCAGATCGAACACGTGCACTGGAATAGCGCCGGGCACTACGCCAACAAAATGCAGGCGACCCTTGCCGCGCAGGGTTCCGAGCATGGCCGGCCAGTCGAGGTCGGCGTTGGCGGTGACCAGGAGAAAATCCAGGGTGCCGGCAATGGACTTCAGCGCGTTACTGTCGGTAGAGGCGACTACTTTGTGTGCGCCCAGGTGCCTGGCTTCGTCCTGCTTGCTCAACGACGAGGTAAAGGCCGTGACTTCGCAGCCCCAGGCGTTGAGGAAGCGTAGTGCCAGATGACCGAGGCCGCCGATTCCCACCACACCGACCCGGTCAGTGGGCTTGACGTCGAATTCCACAAGTGGGCTGAACACCGTCGAGCCGGCGCAAAACAGTGGTCCGGCCATGGCCGGGTCGAGTCCGTCCGGTATCGGAAGAGCCCAGGCCCAGTGCGAACGCAGGCGGTCGGCGAAGCCTCCGTTGCTGCCGATGATGGTGGGTTGGACTGTGCTGCATAGCTGGTGGGAGCCTTCGATACACGAGGAGCAATGCATGCAGCTGCCCTTGTACCAACCAATGCCCACCCGTTGTCCCGTTTCGAGACCGCGTACCTGTGCGCCCACTCGCACGATACTGCCGACCACCTCGTGGCCGGGGATAAAGGGGTAGTGGCTCAGGCCCCATTCGTTATCGATCATCGACTGGTCAGAGTGGCAAACGCCGCAATACTCCACTGCGACTTCTACCTCCTCTTCCCCCAATGGACCGGGATCGTAGCTATAACGCTCCAGTGGAGCGCCGGCCGCCGTTGCGGCCCAGCCGGTGAAGGTCGTGAGTTCGGTGCTATCGCTCATTGGATACCTCCGGATCAGGAGACAGGGGCTTTGGCAGTTCAGGTGCCGCGGCGGAGCCAGGAAGTGTAGCGCGTCGCTTGCCGTCGTCTCTGGTGCCGATATCTTGGTCACCATCGTCATCCGCGATGGCAAGCTCGTCAATGCCTGATGTACGACTCCTTTTTCCCCTCCTGATATCGGTCGCACATAACCATTCGTTCGCCGATCGCCTTCATCGGTGCCTGCATCCGCCATTCCTCGCACCTTGTTTCAGTGTCGATCACAAAAAGTGCGGGCAACACGGGTCAAATGTGGGAGCGAGCTTGCTCGCGATGGGGCCATCACATTCGACATTGATGCTGACTGCAGATCGCTATCGCGAGCAAGCTCGCTCCCACAAGAGCCCTTAGGGCCAGCCTCTGCAGCTATTCAAAGAAGTCGAGGGACACGCCGGTTGGTCTGGCCATTCATCCAGACCGGCCAAAGGGTATTTACTACCCTATCCGGGTTTCATTAACCCAAGGTGGCGAGGTTCAAATGACCCGAATAATTCCAGGTCCTTGATAAATGGCCGGTTAAAGGTTGGCATGATTAATGGATTGCATAAGGTCTAACGCTCCATCAGCAAAACGAGCATTCTGTATGGCCGAAGTCACTCCAGTTTCCCGCGTGCAACACACGCTGCTAGAAGATGTTTTGGCCGTGCTCGTCGGCACGTTGATGGTCTCGTTCGGCATCATGCTGCTACGCCAGGCGGGTGCGCTGACAGGTGGTACGGCGGGGGTGGCTTTCCTGATCCATTACGCCTCGGATGTTTCATTCGGTATAGCGTTTTTCCTCATCAATCTGCCTTTCTATTACCTCGCCATCCGGCGCATGGGCTGGGTGTTCACCCTCAAGACTTTTTGTGCCGTCGCATTGGTTTCGCTGTTCACTGACCTGCATTTGCGATTTATCCATATCGATCAGCTCCAGCCAATCTACGCTACCTTGGTCGGCAGCCTGATCATGGGGCTGGGCTTCATTGTGCTGTTCAGACACAAGGCGAGCCTGGGAGGGGTCAACATCCTCGCACTCTACCTGCAGGACCGATTTGGCATACGTGCCGGCAAACTGCAATTGATCGTGGACGTTTTTGTCATGTTCGCTTCGCTGTACGTAGTGAGTGTGCCGGCGCTCATCATTTCAGTAGCGGGAGCGGTGGTGTTGAACCTGATCATTGCGATGAATCATCGGCCTAACCGCTACGCAGCGTGAGCTTCGGCATCAGGACCTTCGGGTCCTTTTTTCGTTCCGGCAGGAACCACCCCCTCACGTATTTGTTGCAACCCGCCGTTGGCCGAACGACAGTGCGAGTCATTATCAGTCGTGAATTATTCCATTGTCATGCCCGCCAACGACTTGTATCAATACGACGGTGTGCCGCTGGACATGGGCAGCAGCTATGTCCAGGCCGACAGTTTCAGCAGCGACATGGCGTATTACGACCGGGTCGAAGTCTGCGCGGCGCGGCGGGGATGATGAAGGGCTCGGGCGGCACCTCGGGCGGGGTGAACTTCGTTCGTAAACGCAGCCAGGCCACGGCCCAGATGGCGCTAGGGCTTTTAGAGCTTCTGCAGTTAGCATTACGCTTTATCAGCGCACCAAACGACAGGTTGGTTAACGTAACCGAGTGGGTCAAACATTGATCGAACGACGTCAATTCAGCGGAGGCATGAAGGGGAAAAACCTCCGCTATCTAAATGAAAACCCAGCCGAGCCTGCTCGAATGACCCGGACCGGCTTTTTGCTGCTCGAGCATTTCTCGCTGCCTGCGTTCACGCAAGCGCTGGATACGATTGTCACCGCGAATCTTCTACGACCCGGGTTGTTCTCTTCCCGCACGTTCGGCTTGAATGACGGGGAGGTCGTCAGCGATCTGGGCCTGGTCATTCGGCCGGATGCACGTATCGATGCTTCAGCCATTTACAACCTGGATCTGCTGGTCATTTGCGGCGGCTACAGGACAGAACTGAAGGCGACCGATGAGTTGATCAGCCTGTTGAGAGCGGCGGCAGACCTGGGTGTCAGTCTGGCCGGGTTGTGGAATGGCGCATGGTTCCTGGGCAGCGCAGGTTTGCTCGATGGATATCGTTGCGCCATTCACCCCGAACATCGCCCCGCACTCGCGGAAATCTCCAAGGCGACGCATGTCACCAGTGAGCCCTATGTCATTGATCGAGACCGGCTCACCGCTTCCAGTCCCTCGGGGGCCTTCCATATGGCGTTGGACTGGATCAAGGGATTGCACGATAAAGCACTTGTAGAGGGTATCGAGGACATTCTGGCTTTCGAGGAGTCTCGTTATCGGCGCATCAAACCGGCTGAAAATATCTGTGTGAGCGCGCCGTTACGCGAGGTGGTCAAGCTGATGGATGCCAACCTCGAAGAGCCTCTGGAGCTGGAGCAGTTGGCGGTCTACGCAGGCCGTTCCCGTCGACAACTCGAACGTTTGTTCAAGGAGCAACTGGGAACGACGCCGCAACGGTATTACATGGAATTGCGTATCACCGAGGCGCGTCGACTCCTGCAACACACAGAGCTATCCCAGGTCGACGTGCTGGTTGCCTGTGGTTTTGTTTCGCCCAGTCATTTCAGCAAGTGCTATAGCTCGTATTTCGGCTACAGACCTTCCAAGGAAACGCGACTCGTCAAGTAAAAGCATTTTTTCGAGTCTGCGCGCCCTCGTAATTTTTGCAGGTTCAAGCCGCCACCATGTCGTTTGTCAGATGCATGGTTAAGCGCCTCTTGCTGTATATTCGCCAACAATAAACAACGGCAGTGACGTTATGAGCCAATCAGAGAAGCGGGCGAGTGCCCTGGCACTATATCCAGAGGACACCCGCGAGGCGGCGGCCCTGCTCAAGCAAGCTATTCCTCTGATGGTGCGTCACAACATCCCGCCCAACCCGGTGCACTACGCCCTCTGGTACACCTACAGCAAAGGCCTGGAACCAGAGCTCAATCGCCACCTGGACAGGGTTGTCAAAGACTTCGACAGTTTCCCCCCGGAATCCGCGGCGAAGCTTTTTCGCGACTACATCATTCGCGACGAATTGGAGGACGCCCGCGCCGGGCAGCAACAAGCGATCAATCTGGTTGACGACATGGAGCGTGACGTCTCGCGTAGCGTGAAGGGTAGTCTCAACTTTCAGGCCAGCCTTGGGCACTGCCTGAAAATGCTCGATGAACCGGTCAGCGAAGGGTTGCCCACCATACTGAGCGAGCTGCAACAGAGCACCCAGCTCATGCAGGATCAGCAAGAGCTTTTCCTCTCCCAGCTGCACGCTGCTCAAAATGAGATTAAAAGCCTGCGAGACAAGCTTGAACGCACCCAGCTGGCTGCGACGCTGGACGGTCTGACTCAGGTGCTCAACCGAAACACCTTCACGCGCTTGCTGGAGCAAGCACTGGGCAATGCCTCCCCGCGCGTGGCACTGGTCATGCTGGATATCGATCACTTCAAGCAATTCAATGACCAGTACGGTCACCCGTTAGGGGACCGCGTCCTCCAGCATGTCGGTCAGGTACTGCGTAACTCGCTGCCACCTCACGCCTTGGCGGCACGCTATGGCGGCGAAGAGTTCTGCGTCATCCTGCAAGAGTGCACCGATCTCGACAGTGCCCATGCCTTCGCCGAGCAACTGCGTCTGAAAATCCAGTCGCTACGGATCAAGGCACGTAGCACCGACAAGGTGCTCGACACAATCACTGCGTCCTTTGGTGTCGCCCTCGCCAAAACGGGTGACAACCTGGAGAGCCTCCTGACTCGCGCCGATGACGCGCTTTACCAAGCCAAGCGCAATGGGCGCAACCAGGTACACCGGTAAGGCTCTTTGGGGCGCCAGGATGCAGGGTGCTCAGACCTGTCCGGTAGTTTTCTTGCCGCTTGCGATAATGCACATGACTGCTTCCATCAATTCCAGGCTATCAACTGGCGGATCCGGCAGCACCGTTGGTGGGATCTCCGTCAGAAAGCATCTGTTTGAGGCATTCACGTTCTTCAGTTCCGGGTAGCACTCCAGTCGTAGTCGCCTCCAGCACTGTGATTCCCTCTGCGTTGAGTATCCTGACTTCGGCTTTTGCGTGACCGCGTTCATCGATGTCAGCGATGAGCCAGTGGCAGGTGATCTGTTCTCCCGCATAAACCGGTCGTTTGAACGCGAAACTCATCCCTGTTGCCAGCCAACCGATTTGCCCGCCAATTTCGGTGACGAGGCTTGCTGTCAGAAGGCCATGGGCGATGGGCGCCTTGAACTTTCGTATCTCGGCGTAGCGTGCATCGCAGTGAACCGGATTGTAGTCTCGAGAAATCTGCGCGAATTGACGAATATCGTCATCTGAAAAGCAGCGGACTATCGTGAACCGGTCTCCGACCTGGAGACCTTCGGCAGCACGATCTCTTGGGCTCTTCATAAAGACTCCTTGGGCGGTGAGGGTGGGAGGTTAAAAAGTATGTTCGTGGCCCGGAAATGTTCCTGCACCCACCTCAAGTGCAAAGTCCCTTGCTGCTGTCTGAAGTACCGAACGAAGGTCGGCGTATTGCTTGACGAATCGCGGCATACGACCTGTGCGCAGTCCGGCCATGTCCTGCCAGACCAGCACCTGGGCATCGCATTGGCTACCCGCGCCAATTCCGACGGTAGGAATTGAAACGGCTTCAGTGATCGCTCGACCCACATCTCCTGGCACCATCTCAATCAAAACAGCGAATGCGCCCGCTGCTTCAAACGCTTTGGCACTGTCTATCAGGCGCTGCGCATCTTCGCCCCGACCCTGGACGCGATAGCCACCCAGTTGATGTTCCATCTGTGGTGTGAAACCGATGTGCGCCATGACGGGTATGCCAGAGCGGACGAGCTTCTCGACCTGAGGCAGCATTTCGATTCCACCCTCCAGTTTGACCGCATGCGCACCGGCTTCTTTCATGAACCGGACGGCTGTGTGGAAGCATTGCTCCGCCGAGGCCTGGTAAGAGCCCGGCCCTCTTTTTTCATTTGTTTCAGATGCGGGATCCGGACTCGTGGCGCCTGTTGGGCGTTGTCATACGGTGAGGGCTGATCGCTCATGGTGTTGTCTCGCTGAAATAATGGATTAACCCAGCATCTGCTCGGTGAGCAGTACGACCGCGATGATGATCATGGCCGCTCCGGAGAAACGACTGACAAAGTGAGCAGCGGCGGGACGTGCCTGCAGTACGACCTGTGAGCCAAATCCGACCAGCAGATAGATAACGCCACAACTGACGGTGTGGATGAGCCCCAGCGCAATCATCTGCATCGGCACAGGCCAGGCAGCGGCAGCGTCGGTAAATTGAGGCAATAGCGCCAGGAACAGCAGGAACACTTTCGGATTCAGCCCGCTCACGCAAAGCCCCTTGATCGCCCAGCGCTTCCAGGAGCCCGACGCCTGAATGTCATCAGCGTGCGGCGTAGCGGGGCGGGCAAGCATGTTGATGCCCAACCACAGCAGATAACCCGCCCCGACAACGGTAAGTACCGACAAGGCAACGGGGTGGTTGGCAACCAGCGTGCCGACACCACCGGCAACAATCACGGTTGCTATCAAATGACCGGACAACAGCCCGCCCACGGCGGGTATGACGACCCGGCCCCGCAAACCCGCTGAAATCGCGTAGGCCCAATCTGCGCCTGGCGTGATGACGAACAGAATCGACACCGCCCAGAAGGCAACGAAAACGCTCAAGGTCATGGCGCTAGCCACTTCTGCTGCTGACACACCGCGCTCTGCATCGTCCCGCTCCGACAAATATTGGATTGAGGAAGAATAATGAAATCTTGTTAGAATTTACTTTCAAAGATATTCATGAAAACGCTGCAGGATGGGAGATTCTTCCAAATGGACAGGATTGATCGAAAGATTCTTTCTGAGCTTCAAAAGGACGGTCGCCTTTCGGTCACCGACCTCGCCGAGCGTGTGGGACTGAGCCTTTCCCCTTGCCATCGACGAGTACGGGCACTGGAAGAGTCGGGTGTGTTGCTCGGCTATAGAGCACAGCTGGACCCGGGCGCATTGGGCCTTAACTTTTCCGCCATGGTGTTTGCCACGCTTCGTGAGGGAGACAGGCAAGCTGTCGAGGCTTTCGAGACGGCGCTCGTTGACATTGCGCAAGTGGTCGATGCCCAGAGGTTATTCGGGGAGCCGGACTACCTGCTGCACGTCATCACTGAGGATTTGCCGGCCTTCCAACGGCTCTACGATGAGAGCCTTTCGACCTTGCCCAACGTTCAACGGTTGACCTCGACCCTCGTTATGAAACGGGTCATTCAGGATAGGCCTCTACCTTTGTGATGGCGGTGGTAAGCCCTGCGGTTTCGTCTTTCAAGCACAGAATTTTACAGCATGTTTCGAAAGCTTACTCATATGACGCCTAATGAGTATCGACGAGAAGAGGAGCAGTGCACGGGAGGCGACAGCAACTGATGAGTCATCCGTATCAGTGCCCTTTGACCTTCTTGATGCGCAGCACAATCAGCGCAAGAATGCCGATCGCGATGGGCGTCATGGCCAACATGGCCTCCCGTGGGGCCACCTCGGCGCCGAGCAGGTGCAACCCTGAGTAGCCAAGCTTGAGCAGGTTCAGCAGGTAGTAGGTGATGGCGATAATCGAGAAACCTTCCACGGCGCGCTGGATCTTGATCTGGGTATCGGCGCGGGTGTTCAGGCTTTTGAGGATTTCCGAGTTCTGTTCTTCCATTTCGACCTGCACCCGCGCCTGTAGTAGGTCGCCCAGGTTGGCCACGCTTTTGGCCAGATGTTCCAGGCGTTGCTCGGTGGCGGCACAGTACCTGACGGTAGGCTTGAAGCGCCTTTCGATGAAGATGCCGAGGCGCTGGCAATCCCCCACGTGACTTTCCCGCAGTTCTCCAAGACGCTCGAATACCAGCTGGGCGTAGGCCTGGGTGGCACTGAAACGGTGGCGGGTTTTCGCAGTGCTACTGACTATCTGCGCCGACAGGCTGGAAATGTCGGCCAGCAGGACTTTGGCATTTTCGGTGTCGGCACCGGCATTACGCTCGGAGAGGGTGACCAAGGTCCTGTCGAAGACATTGAGTTGGGTGCTCAAGGTCTTGGCAGTGGTCAATGACATCGAGGCCATCATTCGGTAGGTCTCGATTTCCAGCAGGCGGCGGATCATCCGTCCCTGGCGGTAAGCGTTCAGGCGCCGGTTGATGAACAAGAAACGGTTGCTGCCGTCCTCGCCGAGGCGAAAGTCACTCCAGACCACGGCGTCACCTCCTCCCACGCAAGAGCCGCAAGGGTCCTTGAAGCCATAGCTCGCAAGGTCCAGTGCCTCTTCACCACGCACTACAATCTGTACCGAGTTGATCATCTGCTGCAAATGCGCTTCAACCCCTTGCGCCAGCGACTCGGGCAACGATGTCCAGGACAGGTCATGGCTGGACGAAGTGACCACCAGGGTCAGGGTGAAGAACTCGGCGTGACGTTCCCACTTCAGTGGGTGGCCGTCGAGGTGAGTGATGCCCTGGGCCGCATTCGGGTCAAAGGGGGCAGGGCAGCAGTTCTGCAGCAGCGCGTTGCACTCGGCGTCCCCACCGAGGAAGGCCAGATGAAACACATGGGCCGGCTCGTTGAAATACAGAGACGGGCGCGCGTGTAATTCGTTGTGCAGGGTTTGTCTTTGCGGATGCATGCTGTTCCGGCCATTGATCGACTGCTGTTATTGATGGGACAGGCCGACGAACTCACGAGTCACAAGGTTCCGAATTCGTCACGGCCGACAGGGTTTAGAGTCCCAAGGGCTGGATTTTTGGTGTGAGCAGGCCGGCTGTTTCACCTCCATCTATCGTCAGAGAAGTGCCGTTGATATAGCTGGAAGCCGGGGAGAGGAGCCAGCAAATGGCTGCTGCAACTTCTTCGGGGCGGGCCAGCCGGCCGGCTGGTATACGAGACGTCAGAGCGGCGGTCTTCTTGGCGTCTGCAATGACCCCACTCATCATTCGCGTGGCAATCTGACCGGGGCAGACAGCATTGAAACGTACCGTCGCGCCGTATTCGAGGGCTAGTGCCTGGGTTAATCCGAGCAGTGCGGCCTTGCTTGCACAGTAGGTCGCCAGGCCTTGTTCCCCGGTCTTGCCGGCAATCGATGAGACGTTGACGACTGCACCGTGACCCGACTGTAAACCGGGCAGCGCGTGCTTGATGAAGAAGAATGCGGAACGAGTATTGACCTCGAACATGCTGTCCCATTCCAGCTGGGTGGTTTCATGAAAAACCTTGCGACCGGCCGTGCCAGCATTGTTGACCAAACCTTTGAGCGAGCCATTGCCCAACTCCAGCGCTTTGGCGACCACCCTTTGGCAGTCCGCCTCGCTGCGTACGTCGCCCGCGACGAACGTACTCGATGGCAAGCGTTTTTCCAGCGCCAGTCCGGCTTCGCTATCACGTCCGCTAAAGACCACGTTAAACCCTTGATTGGCCAGAGACTCGACGGTTGCCGCGCCAATACCGTGGGTGCCGCCAGTGACGATATACATGTTCAGGATTCCCGATGAGTGTTGCGCTGGGAGCGCAGGGTCAGAAAGGTAGTGGTCAGCAGGCCGGCGATACCCACCAGCAGCAAAAATGTCGACATGGCTACGATGGAGGGGTCGATGGTGTCGCGGATGCCGTCGAACATCTGTCGGGGTAACGTGCGCTGGCTTGGGCCGCCGATAAACAGCACTACGACGATTTCATCGAACGAGGTCATAAAGGCAAACAACGCGCCCGACACAACGCCCGGGGTGATGATCGGCAGGGCTATGCCCAGAAACGCCCGCGTCGGCGAGGCGCCAGACATCGCCGCAGCTTTGAGCAACGTCATGTCGAACCCTTGCAGACTGGCGGCAACACTGATCAGCACGAAAGGCGTGGCCAATACCGTGTGCGCCAATATCAGGCCGGTCATGGTGCCGGTCAGGCCCAGTTGGCCGAACAGGAAGTACATGCCCAGCCCGGAAATGACCGGTGGGAAAATCATCGGTGAAATCAGCAGGCCAAGGATGCTGCTGGCTGCTGGCAAGTTGCGCCGGGCGAATGCCAGTGCCGCCAGGGTGCCAAGCAAGGTGGCGAGCAAGGTCGAGGCAATGCCGACTATCAGGCTGTTGCCAAGCGCCTGCATCCAGGGGCCGCTGGTGAATACCCGTTCATACCATTGCAGGGAAAACCCCGGTAGCGGATAGGAGAGAAAGGAGCCGCTGCTAAAGGAAATCGGCACCACGGCCAGCAATGGCGCGATCATGAACACGCTCATGGCCAGGCCGAACAGCACGTGGGCCTTGCGTGCGATTGACGCAAAAAAGAAATGATTCATGGGTCAAGGCTCCTTCAGCGCAGGCCGGCAATTTGGCGAATCCCCACCAGCCGGGCAGCCAGCAGGTAGATGACCATGACACAGACAATCAATACCAGACCCAACGCCGAGGCCATGCCCCAGTTGACGGTGGTGTTGGTGTAGAAGGCGATGAAGTAGCCGAGCATTTGCTCGCGGGCGCTGCCCACCAGTGTGGGTGTCACGTAGTAGCCCGCGGCGACGATAAAGGTCAGCAGGGTGCCAGAGCCGATCCCGGTCAAGGTCATGGGCAAATAGACATGAATGAAACCGCGCAACGGATGCGCGCCCAGCGATGCCGACGCGCGCATGAAGTGCGGTGGGATACTTTTCATGACGTTGTACAACGGCAACACGCTGAACGGCAGCAGGATATGGACCATGACGATGTACACGCCAAACAGATTGAAAATCATCGGCAACGGTTGATCGATCAGGCCCAGGCGCAATAGCAAGGTATTGACGATGCCTTTTTCCTGCAACACCACGATCCACGCCGTGGTCCTGGCCAGTAGCGAGGTCCAGAACGGCAGCATCACGGCCAGAAACAGCAACACCTGCATCGGTCGTGAGGCTTTGACCATCAACGCTGCAAAGGGAAAACCCAACAGCAGGCACAGCAAGGAAACGATCAGCGCGATTTTCAATGTCTTCAATGTCAGGTCGATATACACCCGTTGGCTCTCGGGGACGGCTTCGACGCCGTGATCGGTTTGTTTCAGGTCCATTGCCGCCAAAAGGTAGTAAGGGCTGTAGGCCGGAGAGGCGCGACGAAAGTCAGCCCATAGCTGCGGCGATACCCAGCGTGGGTCGATGGCGGCCAGACGCTGCTGGGCAGTGTTTGCATTGGCGTCGTCACTGGCGGGTTTTTTGTAATGCCGCGCAGTACTCATGATCAAAAAGCGATAACCGCTGTTTTCATAGTTCAGGCGCCGGGCGGCTTCGCCGATTACGGCGATGTTCGACGCTTGGATGAAGTCCTGCTCAAGGGCGTCGAACACCCGCGCGGCCGGGAGCGATTCGGCGGCTGGCGTTTCGCCTTCGGCCAGAGCCGCGATGGTTTGCGGGAAAGCTTGCAGCAATTCGGGATTACTGACGGCGCGGTAGAACATCATGCCGATCGGCAACGCGAAAAATACCATGGTGTAGGCCAATAACGGCAGCAACAGCAACAACGAAAACAGACGCTTGCGGCGACTGGAGCGATGATGGGCGCTGGCCAGCGAAACAACTTCATTGGTCAATGTGTCAATCGAGGAAGCGGACATAGTCAAACCCACCTTGGTGAAGCGATGCTGAACGGCGCCATCGCCTTGGGCAACGATGGCGCAGTCGTCGGGCCTGGGTTTATTGAGCGACCCAGCGGGTGAAGCGGTTCATCAGGTCTTCCTCGTAGTTGACCCAGAACGGCGTATCCAGCAGCAAGGCGTCCTTCATGTTGGCCGGGGCGTTGGGCAGGGCGTTGACGGTCTTGGTATCCAGCGCAGCACTGGCTTTGGTATTGACGATGCCGTATGGAATCGCGTGAGCGAAGTCGCCCTGCGCTTTGCTGCTGAGGATGAAATCCAGCAGCTTGTAACTGGTGTCTTTATTGGGTGTGTTCTTGATGATGGTCCAGTAATCCATGCTGTACAGCTGTTGCTGCCAGATCAGCGGGAAGTTGTTGCCTTGCTGATTGGCAATGGCAATGCGCCCGTTGTAAGCGGCAGTTACCGCAATGTTGCCGGCCGCAAGCCACTCCAGCGGTTGAGCGCCGGTTTCCCACCATTGGATGTAGGGCTTGATCTCGTCCATCTTGGCGAAGGCGCGGTCCTGCCCTTGTTTGGTCATTAGCACTTTATAGACGTCGACCGGGGCCACACCGTCGGCCATCAGCGCAATTTCCAGGGTCATGCGCGGCTGTTTGCGCAGGCCACGTTTGCCTGGCCACTTCTTCACATCCCAGAAGTCGGCCCAGCTTTTCGGGCCGTCGGCGCCGAATTTTTTCTGATCGTAAGTCATCACTTCGGACCAGATAAATGCCCCGACACCACAGGTGGAGAACGCTTCGGGATTGACCTCGGCGGCGTTCTTCAACTGCGTGTGGTCGAGTTCTTCAAGCAGACCCTGTTCGCAGGCCAGCTCCATTTCGTTCTGGTCCATTTGCACCAGATCCCAGGTTGGATTGCCGGACTCGACCATGGCTTTCTGTTTTGCCAGGCCACCACCGTAGGTGTCCTGAACCACCGGCTTGCCGCTCTGGGTGGCGAAGGGTTTGAAGTAGGCCTTGTCAAAGGCTTCCTGGGTCGCGCCGCCGAAACCGACTACGGTCAGGTCGCGGGCCTGGGCGAGGGTGCCGGCCAGACTCAGGGCGAGCGCGATGGCGAGCTGTGTTGAAGGTGAGGACATGATGCGTTTCTCCTGCTGAAGGAATAGCGAGTTGGGTCTACGAGATTCGGCGGGGCAGGGAAATGTTCAGGTCGAGTGATCGAAGCTTGGCATGGTGATGACCTTCTTATTGTTGTGGGTGTGTGGTGATTTTTTTACGGGGTTGCGGGTGAATGCATCGGGCGGCATTTATCCAACGGCGAAGATGCGTGCATCTTCCGGGTTCCAGGTAAAGCCGATCGGTTGGCCGTTGCTCAGCGCTTTGACTGCCTCGTCGTTGGCGGTCTTGACTATCAGCGTGTCGCCGTTGCCCAGCTTCAGGTGGATGCGCAAGTGATCGCCCAGATAAACGCGATCGGCGAGCGTCGCCTGATAGCTGGTCTGATCAATTGGGCAAAGACGGATTTTTTCCGGGCGGATCAGCAGTTCGACCTGTTGCGATGGTGTTTTCGTCGAACCCACGCCAATACCGCGAGCGCTGAAGCCGGCGTCCAGAGCCACTTCCAGCTGCCGCTCAGGGCTGCCATTGAGGCGCCCGCGCAAGACATTGTTTTCGCCGATAAAGGTCGCGACATAGGCGTTTTCCGGGCGTTCGTACAGTGAAATCGGGTCGCCGATCTGGGCGATATCGCCCTGGTGGAATACTGCAACACGGTCGGACATGGTCAGCGCTTCACCCTGATCATGGGTGACGTAAACCACTGTCACACCAAGGCTGCGATGTAGCTGTTTGATCTCGTACTGCATGTGTTCACGCAGGTTCTTGTCCAGAGCGCCGAGAGGTTCGTCCATCAGGATCACATCCGGTTCGAAAACCATGGCCCGGGCCAGCGCAACCCTTTGCTGCTGTCCTCCTGACAACTCTGTTGGGCGACGTTGCTGCATGTCATGCAACTGCACCATGTCGATGGCGCGCTTGACCTTCTTCTCGACAGTGCTGCGATTGAGACCGCGCATCTTCAATGGATAGGCCAGGTTCTCCGCTACGCTCATGTGGGGGAACAGGGCGTAGTTCTGGAATACCATGCCCATGCCTCGCCGGTGTGCCGGGACATTCTGGATCGGTTTGCCCCCCATGCGGATCTCACCGCGAGTTGGCGTTTCGAAACCGGCGAGCATCATCAGCGTGGTGGTCTTGCCCGATCCCGAGGCTCCGAGCAATGTCAGAAACTCCCCCCGGGCGATGGACAGATTCAGGTCCTTGATGATCAGCGTTTTACCGTCGTAACTCTTTTGAACGTGACTGAGCTCAATCAGGGAGGGAGGCGTGTCGAGGGAGCGCACGGCACTGTTCATGGGCGTTGTCCGTTGGCGTGGTAGACGTCATTCAGGGCGGCAGTCAGGCGCGCAACCATTTCGTGGATCTGTGCGGGCTCGATGATGAAGGGCGGGGCGAGGGCGATGGAGTCGCCCATGTTGCGCACGATCAAGCCGTGTTTGCGGGTTGCCAGCTCGACTTGTGCACCGATGGCCAGGCTCGCCGGGAATGATGCGCGAGACGTTTTGTCGGCTACCAACTCCAGTCCCGCGATCAGGCCGATACCGCGTATTTCACCGATCAGCGGATGGTCAAGCAGCGGTGCGAGTGCTTCGTGCAACACCTTGCCCAGTTCCTGGATGTGAATTGGCAAGTCCATTTCCTGGTAGATGTCCAATGTCTCCAGGGCGACGGCGGCGGCTACCGGGTGACCCGAATAAGTGAAGCCATGGCCGAAGCCGTTCAGTTGCTGGCTCTGCTCCTCAAGCACGTCATAGACCGCGCCACTCACTACCGCACAGGAAATGGGCTGATACCCCGCTGACAGGCTTTTGGCGCAGGCCATCATGTCGGGCTTGAAGCCCAGGGTCTGATGTCCGAACCAGCGACCGGTGCGGCCAAAGCCGCAAATGATTTCGTCGGCGAGCATCAGGATGTCGTGACGAGCAAGCAGCGCCTGCACGGCGGCAAAGTAGCCGGATGGTGGCACGATAACTCCGCCGGCCCCCATGATGGGCTCACTGATAAAGGCGGCGATGTTTTGCGCACCTTCAGCGTCGATTCTCTGTTGCAGTTCGGCGATCAAGCGGTCACGAAACGCATCCTCGGATTCGCCCGGCAGGCCATTTCGGTAATGGTGCGGGCACTCGATGTGAATCACTCCATCCAGTGGCAGGCCAAAAGCCCCATGCATATTCGGTAAGCCAGACAGCGTGGCACCCATGACCGTCGAGCCATGAAAGCCTTTTTGGTGAGCGATGACTTTGCGTTTTTGCGGATTGCCCCGTGCGCGGTGATAAGCCCAGGCCATCTTGATCATCGAGTCATTTGCTTCAGAGCCGGAGCAGGCAAAAAACACCTTGGCATTGGGTAGCGGGGCGAGCTCGGCGATGCGTTCGGCCAAACGTGCCGTTACCGCTGAAACCCGATGGTTGAAGGTGTGGTAGTAGGGCAGAACCTCAAACTGCTGCTGTGCGGCTTTGGCTAACCGTCGATTGGAAAACCCCAGGCTTGCGCACCACAAACCCGACATACCTTCGATGTATGTCTGCCCCTTCTCATCAATGACATGAATGCCGTCCCCCCGCTCAATAACCAGCGGACCTTGCTGCTGATGGCGGCGCAGATTGGTCTGCGAATGGAGGTGAAAGTACTGGTCTATCTGGGCTGTAGCGCTAATTTCAGGGATGTTCAACTGGGACACGACGGTCACCTCCTAAATTCAAATCTTCGCATAACTTATATGATGTACGTTGTATTCGTCGAAAATCAACAACCCTTTTCGGGCCTTTCCCGTTGCCAAAAAAAATACCGCCAATGGCTTGTTGGTGCAACATATATCTTATAAGTTGTAAGAAGGAGGCCGTGAAGACGGCTAAGCCCACAACAAATATTCAGGAACTGCAGCCATGTCGATTGCCAATCCCGCTCCAGCCCGTGAGGCCTCGCCGCCCGATCCAAGCCCTGATCACATCGCCCACCTAAAGGAGCGTGCCCTGTTCGTACGCCTGGAAACGGTACGTCTTATTTCCATCGCCAAGGTCGGCCACTACACCTCGGTTTTTTCCTGTGCGGAGATTTTCTCGGCGCTGTATTACGACGCCATGCGCCTGCGTCACGGCGAACCGAAGTGGGAAGGGCGTGACCGTTTTCTGATGGGCAAAGGACATGCTGCGGTCGGTCTTTATCCGATTCTGGTGGACTGGGGGTTCTTCGATAAATCCGTACTCGATGGCTATACCCGTCTCGGCAATCCGCTGGGTGATCACCCGGACATGCGCAAAGTTGCCGGGGTGGATTTCAGTTCCGGCTCCATCGGTCACGCGTTGTCGGGTGGTTTTGGCATGGCGATGGGCGCGCGTTTGCAGAACAAGGCGTTCGACGTTTACGTACTGCTTGGCGATGGTGAGATGCATGAAGGTCAGGTATGGGAAGCCGCGATGGCTGCCGCGCACTACAAAACCTCAAACCTGATCGCCATTGTCGATCGCAATGGCTATCAACTTGACGGCAAGGTCGACGACATCATTGGCATCGAGCCGTTGGGTGATAAATGGCGAGCTTTCGGCTGGGAGGTGCATGAAGTCGATGGGCACGACGTTGCTGCCGTGGCTCGTCTCTTGCGGCGATTGAAAGCCGATACCGAGCGCAAAAAGCCGGTCTGTGTGATCGCCCTGACCGTCAAGGGCAAGGGGGTCGAGTACATGGAAACCGAGCCCGGTTGGCACCTTGGCTGGTTGGCCGAAGAAGATGAAAAACTCGCCATCGAAGAAATCAAAGCCCAAGGAGGTGTGCAATGAGCGCGCCCGTCAGTCCCGATACCTGGCAATACCGACAAATCAACGCTCGCGCTCCTGGCCTGAGTTATCTCTCCAACGGCCTGATCGACCTGGTTGCCGATGGCCACAAGATCTGCGTTGGCACTGCTGATCTGCAGTACTCCAACGGTCTTGGTCGATTCGCTGAAAAGCATCCTGAGTTGTTCATTCAGTTCGGGATTTCCGAGCAGAACATGGTGACCGCTGCCGCGGGTATAGCCACCACCGGCAGCATGCCATTCGTAGCAACTTTCGCTTCTTTTCTGGCCTTGCTCTGTTGCGAGCAGATTCGTATGGATATCGCGTACTCAGCCTTGCCTGTCCGTTTGATCGGGCACCACGCCGGCATCAGCCTGGGCTTTTATGGCACTTCGCACCACGCTACCGAAGACCTGGCCATTACCCGCAGCATTGCCGACCTCACTGTGGTCGCGCCCGCTGACGGTCCGCAATTGGCGGCAGCGATTCGCGCTTCGATCCATCACCCGCAGCCGATCTATTTTCGGATCGGTCGGGGGCAGGAACCCAATGTTTACCCGGACGACATGCTGTTCGAGTTCGGCAAAGCCATCGTTCACGCGCAAGGTCGCGATCTGACGCTGATCGCCACTGGCAGTATGGTCCATCCAACCCTCGCAGCCGCCCAAGCTCTGCGTGCCAGCGGGCTTTCGGTTGGCGTGATCGATATGCACACGATCAAACCGCTGGATCGCGAGGCGGTACTGACGGCCGCGCGTCAGACCAGACTCTTGATCACTGTCGAGGAGCATAACGTGCTCGGCGGGCTCGGAGGTGCCGTCGCGGAAGTGTTGGCTGACGTCGGCCAAGGCACGCGTCTGCTGCGGCACGGCATTCAAGATGAATACAGCCTGATCGCGCCGCCGACTCACCTTTATCGGCACTATCGACTGGATGCCGCAGGTATCGAAGCCGTGGCCCGCGAAGCGTTGGCGCAAGGAGCTCAACATGTCGGTTGATCTCAACCAGGCGCTTTATGACCGTGCTCAGCGGGTATTACCCGGGGGGCATCTGAGCCCCAGTCGAAAACTAGGCCAGCCTTATGCTTTTGTCCGTGCCCAAGGTCCGTACCTTTATGACGCCAATGGCCAGCGATACACCGACTATCACTGTGGTTTCGGTGCCCACGTTCTGGGTCATGGCATAGAGTCCATTCGCAATCGAGTCTTCGAAGTCAGCGAAAGCGTCGATCTGATCGGAGCAGGCATCATTGACCTGGAGGTGGAGGCGGCCGAAGCGCTTGTCAGGCTTATTCCCTGTGCCGAGCAGATCGCCTTTTGCAGCAGTGGTTCCGAGGCGACCTATCACGCACTGCGTTTGGCGCGGGCAGCGACCGGTGCACAGCGGATCATCAAGTTTCAAGGGGGCTATCACGGGTGGCATGACTACGTGGCGATGAATGGCCAGAGTGCCCGGGACAAGATGGATGGCTACGATCCAATGTCCGACGGCATCTTGTTCGATGCTGCGCGTTATACAACGATCCTGCCGTATAACGATGTTGAAGCCGTGGAGAACTACCTCAAGGCTAATCCGGGGCAGGTAGCCGCAATCATCGTTGAGCCGATCGCCCATAACATGGGCGCGGTGGCTGCGACGCTGGAGTTTTTGCAAGCACTGCGACGCTTGAGCACCGAGCACGGCGTGATCCTGATTTTCGATGAGGTCATCACCGGGTTCCGCCATGCTTTGGGTGGTTACCAGTCATTGGTGGGTATCACCCCGGACCTGGCCACGTTCGGCAAGGCGGCCTCATCGGGTTATCCGGTGGGTTTTGTGGCGGGCCGTCGGAATCTCCTCGAGCGTTTCGGACAGGGTGGTGAACGGGGTGTGTTCATGGGCGGCACTTTCAATGGCACACCCTCAACCCTGGCCGCGGTATTGGCTACGATAGATGCGCTCTCGCAAGAGGGCGTCTATGAACGGTTGTTTGCCCTCGGCGAGTATATGCGTGGACAACTCGACGGCATTGTCGAGCGTCTCGGCATCCCGGCGCAGAGTGCCGGTTTTGGTTCAGTATGGTTGCTGTACTTTTTTAGTGGGCCTTACAGCCAGTATCGCGATCTGTTACGCAATGATGACGCTCTGGACATGGCCCTGCGCAGACGACTTATCGAGCAACGGCAAATTTTCCAACCGCTACAACTTAAACGTTTGTACCTGTCGGCCAGTCATACGCGGGACATCCTTGACGAAACACTAGGGCTGATCGAAGACAACTTGCGTCTGCTTCGTCGCTGAAAATCGCCGTCGACCGGAGCCGTCGACGGCTACTTCACTCATGGATAATAGGTTATATGTTATAAGTGGGGTCGAAAGATCGTCAGTTATTAACCTAGGGAGTCATCGTGCAAATTCAACCATTGGAACAAGGTAACTTATCAGCCCGAGCCTATTATTCGATTCGTGAAGGCTTGATTGCCGGCAACTTCAAGCCGGGAGAGCGGCTAGTGATGCAGGATCTGGCTGAACGCTTGGGTACCAGCGTCACTCCGGTGCGAGAAGCTTGCTTACGGCTGGTTAGCGAGCGCGGCCTGGAACTGCGCTCAGGACGCTTTGCCACTGTGCCGGCGCTGACGCTCAGCCGTTATCTGGAAGTTCGCACCATCCGTATTGCCCTGGAAGGTTTAGCGGCGGAATTGGCGACTCGTCATGTTACCGAGGCTGACTTGGCGAAGCTTGAAATGCTGCACGCGAAATTCGAAGAGGCTGATCACCTTAACGATGGTGTCGGTGCAATGCATTACAACCGCGAGTTCCACTTTACCCTTTATAGACTGTCCGGCATGGAGATGCTCACGGCGCAGATCGAAGGTTTGTGGGTGTCCATGGGGCCAATATTGAATCTGTTTTACAGCAAAGGGCACAACACTTACGTCGGCGCCAGTGAGCATTTAACCCTTATTAAAGCATTACACGACAAGAAACCTGCCAAGGCCCGCAAGGCAATCGCTGACGATATTCTCAGGGCGGGCGACAGCATTATGAGCTTTATAGACGATAGCAAAAAAAGCTGACGCGAGGCACCACATGCAGCTCAAAGCCCCCCGGTTGTTCTGCCAGCAAGCCTGTATCGACGGTGCTGGGTCGATGAAAGCCTCTGAGTTCCCCCCGGGAAGCAGGTTGCGGCAAGTCATCGCCGCAACCGCAGACATAAGGCTAATCCGCTAACGATGCTTGCTTATCGAGATGGCTCCTGTTGGCCTGCTGCCCTCTCCGGCGTTTCTTCACCGGCTGGCCACTAGCCCGGCGATAACACCCAGCGCCGATGCCGTGGCCAGCTCGACAAAGGTGTCGAGCGCCGGGGGCAGGTGCGAGGCGAAGTAGCAGACCAGGCCGAGGAAGGAAGCCAACACATTATTGATCACTTTGCCGGTGGACAGCAGCGCGGTGTAGTAGGCGTTGGACAAGGTTGCGCCTTGCCTCAGGTTGGCCAGAGTGATGCTGAGAATGTACAGCGAGTAGTCCACGCCAATCCCCACGCCCAAGGCGATCACCGGCAGGGTCGCGACCTTGAGGCCGATGTCCAGGCCGACCATCAGGGCTTGACCAACTGGGTCAAGTGGTTCCCCCATTTGCCGTTGCCGAAACTGCCGGCGATCTTCGGCCTGGACCCCACCGGGGTGACCTTTACCGCCTCGCCGGCCTTTACCGGTGGCGCGCGGGCTCATCAACAATTGAATGAAACCCTGTGGGCCATCCAGGCGCAGCTGGTGGTCTATCCGCAGATCGTGATTGGCAGCGTGGCCGGCAAGATCCAGGACGGGCGCCTGGTGGACGAAGCCGTTGAAAAATTCTTGATGGGGGGAGTTGAGAAGCTGATTCAGATAGTCCTGACTAATTCCAGTAGTCAGGTACGTTGAACCGGATTCCCATTCGGGACGGAATTTCAGTGGTTCCCACAGGAACGAAAAAAGCTCCGCAGGTCCCAAGATGAACACTGCACCTGTGGCGAGGGAGCTTGCTCCCGCTCGGCCGCGCAGCGGTCGTAAACCGGCGCATGCGTTCTACCAGAAGCAGCGCGGTGACTGGTTTCAGGACCGCTTCGCAGTCCAGCGGGAGCAAGCTCCCTCGCCACAATTGATAGTCCTGCCATAGATTTATGTTAACTGACCGGCATTACCCGAGCGCTAATAGCCGCGAGGCTATTTACTGGAAATACATCGCACATTACAATGAGAATCATTAACATAAACTCATCGAGCGCGAAGTCTTGAGCCATCCCCACCCCTTTGCCCGCCGCAAAGCCTTCATGAAGCACGCGTTGCCAACACTCTCCTGCGTTATGTTTGCCAGTCCTCTGTGGGCACAGGAACTCATCGAACTGCCGACCACTGATATTCAGGCGAGCCGCACCAGCCAAGACACGAGCTACACCACCTCCCAAGCCAGCACGGCGAGTAAAAGTGACGTGCCGATCAAGGAAGAGGCGCAATCGGTCAACGTGGTAACCCAACAAACCCTGGCCGACTATCAGGTGCGTTCGCTGGACGACGCCATGAAGTTCGTCAGCGGCGTCAGCCAGAGCAATACTCTGGGCAACTCTCGGGACTCGCTGGTCAAGCGTGGTTTCGGCACCAACGATGACGGCTCGATCCTGCGCGATGGCGTGCGTTCCAATCTGGGGCACAACTTCAGCGCCACGACGGATCGTATCGAAGTGCTCAAAGGGCCTGCTTCGATGCTGTACGGCGCGCTGGAGCCCGGCGGATTGATCAACGTGATCAGCAAGAAACCTGAATACACCCAGAGCACGACCCTGAGCGGCTCGGCCTACAGTGAAGGCGGCGGCACCATGGCCGTTGACACCACCGGGCCGCTGGGGGACACGGGCCTGGCCTATCGCCTGATTGCCGAACGCGGCCATGAAGATTACTGGCGCAACTACGGCGTGAATGAGAGCACCCTGGTCGCGCCATCGCTGACCTGGACCGGCGACCGCGCCAGCCTGACCCTGAGCTACGAATACACCGATTATTCCAGCCCCTTCGACCGCGGCACCGTGTTCACCAACGGTCATCCGGCGGACATCGACTACGACAAGCGCCTCGACGAGCGCTGGGCAAAAAGCGTCGGTATCCGTGAAGTGGCCACCGCGCGTTTCGAGTATCAGCTGAGTGACGATTGGAAAACCCGCGTTACCTACGGCTGGAACAACGACCGCTACAGCCTCTCGATTGCCCAGCCGAATTCGTTGACCGGCAACAATCTGCGACGTGCTGCCAACGGCGCTCATTATGACGATGAGACCCGCTACGCCAGCTGGGATTTCATCGGCCGGCAGGAACTGTTCGGCCAGCGCCATGACTTGCTGATCGGTGCGGACACCGAAGCGTCCGACCAATTCCGCGGCAAAACCTACCGTAATGCCGCACGGTCCGGCTTCGACATCACGTCGCCGGTTTATGGTCGTCTGGCCGAGCCAAGCCTCGTCAGCGCCGCCCAAAGCAACCTGAGCAACCAGCTGACCTCCAGCTCCCTGTACTTCAAGGATAACTGGCACCTCGATGACCGCTGGATCCTGGTCTTCGGTGGTCGCCAGCAGCATTACGATCAGTACAGCGATCAGGGCCTGGGCAGCCGCTACACCGTCAACCGCGACGATAACGGCGATGCTTTCGTGCCGTTCCTGGGCCTGGTCTACAAAGCCACCGATACCCTGTCGCTGTACGGCAACTACAGCCGTTCGTTCAAGCCCAATACCGAAGTCGACGATGCCGGCCACACCTTCGATCCGGAGGAGGGCCGCAGCTACGAGGTCGGCGCCAAGTACGACCCGCTGCCGGGGCTGAACATCAACCTCGCGCTGTTCGACATCGTCAAGAAAAACGTCGTGACCACCCAGACGGTCAATGGCGTCAGCCTCTCGGAGGCAGCGGGCAAGGTCGGTTCACAGGGCCTGGAGCTGGACATCACCGGGCGTGTGGCCGAGCGCTGGGACCTGATTGGCACCTACGCTTACACCCACACGGAAATCCTCGACGATCCGGATGACGAAGGTCATCGCCTTGCCGATGCGCCGAAGCACACCGCGAGCCTGTACCTGACGCATCACCTGAACGTCCCTGCGGAGTTCGGGGCCTGGCATACCGGCGCCGGCGCGCGTTACATCGGCGAGCGCGCCGCCAACAACGCCAACGATTTCTGGCTGAGCAGTTATACCGTGGCCGATGCCTTCGTGCGCTGGGAGTCGCCGGTGTTCGGGTACAAAACCTCGCTGCAGTTCAACGTCGACAACCTGTTCGACAAACAGTACTACCCGTCCTCCACCGGCAGCCAACTGGCAGTCAATGTCGGCGAGCCGCGCACGGCAAAACTCAGCGCCAGTGTGATGTTCTGACCCTTGTGCATTGATGCGCTGCCCCGTTTCGCTGGTGTTTGTACCGGGCGGAACGGGGCGGCGGTCATCCTCAACCTCGACGACGTTTCAGGCAGGATGGTAAGAGGCAGTCGAGGGACTATTGCGGCTCATCCAGGTTATCGATGTGCTTGAAGCGCTCGACCAGGAAATCAATCAGGCTGCGCACTCGCGCTGACAGGTGCAACTGTTGCGGGTAAACCGCATAGACATCCGCGCGGGTCGGGGTCTGATCCTCCAGCACCAGGCGCAGGCGACCACTGCGCACGTAACGGGCGATATCCCATTCCGCCCGAAGCAGAATTCCATAGCCTTCCAGCGCCCAATTCAGGGCCACTTCACCGTCGTTGCAGCCTAACGCTCCGCGCACTTTGATGTTTTGCGTGCGTCCACCGTTGGTAAAACTCCATACGCCATAGGGCGTTTCGTTTTGACGCAGGAAGATGCAGTTATGTTGCTGTAGATCCGCCAGGCGTTGCGGCACGCCATGCTTTTCCAGGTACAGCGGCGAGGCGCATAGCAGGCGGCGATTGGACGCGATCTTGCGTGCATGGAAGGCAGCGTCAGGCAGCGTGCCGAAACGAATGCCCAGATCAAACCCATGGGTCGCCAGATCCAGCGGGTGATCGCTGATTTCCAGCTGTATTTCCACCTCCGGGTATTGCGCGAAGAACGCGCCCAATGCAGGGCCGATGTAACGACGACCGAACCCCAGCGATGCATTGACGCGAATCAAGCCTTTAGGGGTCGCCCGACTACTGCTGATCAACTGCTCGACTTCATCGATCTGCGTCAGGATGCGCGCGGCATGGGAGAAATACAGTTCGCCTTCCGAGGTCAGGCTCATCGACCGCGTGGTGCGATTGACCAGGCGGATGCCAAGTCGAGCTTCCAGCGCGGTCAAACGTTTGCTGACTGCCGGCGGTGTGACACCCAGCTCCCGAGCAGTCGCTGCGAGGCTGCCCTTATTGGCCAGCAGGTAGAAAAAAGACAAATCCAGGGTCTGGCTCATTCGTAACTCAAAGTTATTTATGTAGTGATTTGGAGTAACTCACAGCTCTTTATTCACTACATATACTCCGCTCACACCCTGATTGAACACCCCCGTTCGACAGGCACAACAAGAACGTAACGAGAGTGGAGTTGATGATGAGCCCATACAAAATTGCTGCGGTTCCAGGTGATGGCATCGGTGTTGAAGTGATCGCCGCTGGCGTCGAGGTGCTGCAAGCCCTGTCGAAAAAATCCGGCTTCGAACTGGATTTCAAACACTTCGACTGGAACTCCGATAACTACCTGAAAAACGGCTACTACATCCCTGAGGGTGGTCTGGAAGAACTGAAGACCTTCGACGCCATCTTCTTTGGTGCTGTCGGTGCGCTCAACGTTCCCGATCACATTTCGCTGTGGGGTCTTCGCCTGCCCATCTGCCAGGGCTTCGACCAGTACGCCAACGTGCGTCCGGCTCGTGTACTGCCTGGGGTAAAAAGCCCTCTGCTCAATGGTGATCAGATCGACTGGGTGGTGGTGCGTGAAAACTCCGAGGGCGAATACTCCGGCAACGGCGGTCGCGTTCACCGGGGCCTGCCTGAAGAAGTCGCCACCGAAGTGTCGGTGTTCACGCGTGCCGGGGTAGAGCGTATTCACCGTTTCGCCTTCGAACTGGCGCAGAGCCGTCCTCGCAAACACCTGACCATGGTCACCAAATCCAACGCTCAGCGTCACGGCATGGTGTTGTGGGACGAGATTTTCTACGAAGTCGCCAAAGACTTTCCGGACGTCAGGATCGACAAGGAACTGGTCGACGCCGTGACCACGCGCATGGTGCTCAAACCGTCGACGCTGGACGTTATCGTCGCCACCAACCTGCACGCCGACATCCTGTCCGATCTGGCCGCCGCGTTGTCCGGCAGTCTGGGCATCGCGCCGACGGCCAACCTGAATCCCTCGCGCAAGTTCCCCTCGATGTTCGAACCGATCCACGGCTCGGCCTTCGACATCACCGGCAAAGGCGTCGCCAACCCGATCGCGACGTTCTGGACGGCGGCGATGATGCTCGAACATCTGGGCGAAGCGGCCGCGGCGAAACACCTGATGTCGGCCATCGAGGCGGTGACCGAGAGCGGTCTGCATACTCCGGATCTGGGCGGCACGGCCACCACCCGGCAGATCACCGATGCGGTGATCGAGTTGATCAATCGCTGATTCAAGCTGCGGCACAACGCCAAGGGGCCGATCACCGATCCGACCCCTTGGCATTTCCTGACAACAATAAAAAATCAGGGCCCTGTCATGAAAAGAATAGTTGGCAAACTCTACGTACAAGTGCTCATCGCCGTGATCCTCGGCGCCGTCGTCGGGGTGCTCATTCCCGAAACCGGAACGGCGCTCAAACCCTTGGGCGACGCGTTCATCAAACTGATCAAAATGCTCCTCGCTCCGGTAATCTTCCTGACGGTAGTGACGGGCATTGCACGCATGGAGAACATGAAAGAGCTGGGTCGAGTCGGCTTTCGTGCGCTGATCTATTTCGAAGTGGTCTCCACGTTGGCGCTGGTCGTCGGCCTGGTCGTCGTCGATGTGTTCAAGCCCGGTGCAGGCATGAACATCGATGTTGCCACGCTGGATACTTCCAGCCTGGCCACCTACACCACCGCAGTGAAGCATGCGTCGTTCATGGACTTTGTGATGAACATCATCCCCGACACCATCGTGGATGCCTTCGCCAAGGGCAACGTCCTGCAAATCTTGCTGTTCTCCATTCTGCTGGGCGTTGCTCTGGCGCATGCGGGGCCGCGCGGGAAAGCGTTCGTCGACACGCTGGATAGCCTGATGCAGGGGATGTTCCGCATCGTCAACATGGTCATGCGTCTGGCCCCCATCGGTGCATTCGGCGCAATCGCGTTCACCATCGGCAAATACGGCTTTGGCTCGCTGTTCTCGCTTGGTAAGCTGATGGCCTGCGTCTACCTGACCTGCGCCGTGTTCGTGATCTTTGTGCTGGGGCCGATCTGCCGCTACAGCGGTTTCAGCCTGTGGAAGTTTTTGAAGTTCATCAAGGAAGAACTGTTCACCGTACTGGGCACCAGTTCTTCGGAATCGGTGTTGCCGCAGATGATTTCCAGGATGGAAAAGGCCGGTGTTTCCAAACCCGTTGCGGGGATGATCATTCCCTCCGGTTTGACGTTCAACCCGGATGGGCAGGCGATCTACTACACCATCGCCGCCATCTTCATCGCCCAGGCAACGAACACCCCGCTGACCCTGACTGATCAGTTGATCGTACTGGCGGTGTTGATGTTCACATCCAAGGGCTCTGCGGGCGTCACCGGTTCGGGATTCATCATTCTTGCAGCGACGTTATCTTCCCTTGGCACCATACCGGTGGCGGGCATGGTGTTACTGCTGGGTGTCGACCGGTTCATGTCGGAAGCGCGGGCGATCACCAACACCATCGGCAACGGTGTCGGCACCATGGCCATTGCCAAATGGGTCGGAGCGCTGGACACAGTGAAAATGCACAAGGCGCTGAATGGCGATGTTGAAGAGGAGAAGCCCGAGACGGTGCGGGCAGGGGATATTTGCGCTCCTTCATCGGTGGCGGCCAGTTCCTTGCTGCCAAGCCTTGAAAAAGCCTCTCAGGGGTAAGGTGTACGGCGCGTTCACGAGGGCGGAAAAATGCCGAACCTGGCGGACACCCGTGCTGAAATGACTGTGGTTCGCGAGGAGATTTTCGATACAGCGAACCCGTGAGGCGATGGCCTCACGGGCTGGTGGGTAAGTTGTTTCTGAAACAGCACACTCTGAAGTCAGGAACCATAGCGAGCCAATATCAGCCCATCGGTCTCGATCTCCGGCTTTTGCCCGCAGATCCAATCGGCCACCAGCTTGCCGGTACCGAGCGACATGGTCCAACCAAGTGTCCCATGACCGGTATTGAGCCAAAGGTTCGGAAAGCGAGTAGGGCCGACCACTGGCGTACCGTCGGGGGTCATCGGTCGCAAGCCGGTCCAGGACTCCACCTTGCTGTAATCGCCACCGTCCGGGAACAGGTCTTGCACCGACTTGCGAATGATCGCCAAACGACCAGGCCGCAAGGTTTGGTTGTACCCCGACAGCTCCGCCGTACCGGCCGCGCGAATGCGCTCGCCCATACGGGTGATACCGGTTCGGTAGCGGCCATCCAGCAGGGTCGACTGCGGGGCCTTGGCGTCATCGATCACCGGGACCGTCACCGAATACCCCTTGACCGGATACACCGGCAATTTGATACCCAGCGGGCGGGTCAACAATGGCGTGTAACTGCCCAAGGCAAGGACATACGCATCGCCTGTCACCAGCCCTTGATCCGTCTCGACCCCGGTAATACGGGAACCGTCGCTCAGGACTTGCCGGATGTTCACTCCAAAACGGTAGGTGACCCCAAGGGTCTTCGACAGCTCGGCCAGTTCCCGGGTGAACTTGAAACAGTCTCCGGTTTCATCCAGCGGCAAATGCATGCCGCCTAACAATGGCGTATCGGAATATTGCAATCCGGGCTCGATTGCCAGCACCTCTTCGCGATCGAGCATCTGGAACGGTAGATCATACTTCGCCAGCACCGCCGCATCCCGTGCGGCTTTTTCCGCATCCTGTTTCTGCAGGAACGGCATCAGTGTGCCACGCTGACGAGCATCGTAATCGAGGTGGATGCCCTGTTCGCGAAAAGCCACGAATTGCTCACGACTATACATGGCCAGCGAAAGCATTCGAGACTTGTTGAGTTCATAAGCCTCTTGTGTGCAGTTTTTCAATAATTGCCAAAGCCACCGCCATTGATGCAGATCCATCTGCGGATACACCCTGAGTGGCCCCTGAGGATCCGCCAACCATTTGAGGACCTGACCCGGAACACTGGGGTCGGCCCACGGCCCGGAAAACGTCGGGGAAATTTCACCCGCATTGCCAAAACTGGTCTCCATCCCGGCCCCCGCCTGCCGATCGAGAACGGTGACCGACACTCCCTGTCGCGCAAGATAATAAGCAGTGGAAGTCCCCACCACGCCGCTTCCTAACACAATGACATGCATAGCTGTCTTCCCGGAGCCGAATCAGTTGTTCTTGAAGTGCAGTTGAATAGAGTTCTGTCCCAATGCCAGGAACACAATCCTTGATAGAGCTTTTGGCAGTAAAATATGACGCACTAAACAGCGCTACATATAGTTGACCCTAGGTCAAATCCATGTAGCGCCGAAATCAGTTCTGGTTAACTGGCAGAAATATCCATATCGAAGTATTTTTTGACCAGCGTGTCATATGTACCATCTGCCTTGAGTTGCTTGAATGCCTTGTTTAGCGCCTCACGCAGATCATTATCTTCATTGCGAACGGCTATACCGGTACCCACTCCAAGCGTCGCCTCGTCATTGAGTGCAGCGCCGGCAAAAGAAAAGCCTTTGCCTTGCGACCGTTTGAGGAAACCTTCACTTGCAGCCGGACCATCTACCAGGCTAGCGTCCAGACGACCATAGACCAGGTCCGCATAGACCTGTTCCTGAGACTGATAGGTCACGACTTTTATATCGTTCGATGCAAGATGCTTGTTGGCATAGGACTCTTCGGTAGTTCCCTGCTGAACGCCAACTCGTTTCCCTTTCAAAGAGACAGTTGTTGGTAGCAGCCCGCTGCCGGTCTTGGCGATCATCATTGTGGGTACGTGATAAAGCGGCTCAGTGAAGGACACCATCTCCTTACGCTTCTCGGTGATATTCATCGCGGAATTGATGGCGTCGAACTTCTTCGCTACCAACCCGGGAATCATTCCGTCGAAGTCATTTTCAACCCAGATGCACTTGGCTTTCAGCCGTGCGCACAACGCGTTGCCAAGTTCAATGTCAAAACCCTTTAAATCACCATTTGAAGCACGAAACTCAAACGGCGCATAACCAGGAGCGACACCAAAGCGGATGCTTTCCCAATCTTTGGCCTGGGCCGTTACCGAGATTAATCCCGCTACAAACAATGCGACAACGTGAGGTGCTTTCATCATATTTCTCCATTGTGTGCGCCTATACGATCAATGACCGCGGCGCTAAACAGGACCTGTACGCAACTCAAGCGGCGTGACTTTTCGGCAGATAGATAAAATCGATCCCCCGCGCACATTCGGCTGAGTACGCTTGAGGCATAACTAGTTATCGAGCGACAGTCATCTTCAGATGACCAATCCAGCGTGGACGTTTTAGTATCTGTAGTCAACGACAGAGCCAGCTGTTACATGGCCATTAACAGCTGTTAAATAACCGTTAACAGCATGTGTTGGCTGTCTGGGCGGGCCGTTACGACACTTGGGTATTCCCATCTGTGGACATTATGGCTATCCATTTCAAGCGTAGAACAATAGAAAATGCTGGCGTGGTGGATACCGCATCAACTCTCTGCCCCTGTTAAAAAGTGCGGTTCGGCATGCCCTTTTTCCCGCGCCGCTGGCGAATTGCTACTTTGTGGGTTCAAGGAATCGCGCAGCGCTTGGGTAGCTGCCTTGTCAGCGCCGAATCGGCTGTGAAGGCTTAAACCGCAGTCTGCCCAACCCATGACGGGCGCAACGGCATGGCGTGCCAGCGGATTGTCGTCGTCATTTCATGGACGGGGTATCTCGGAGGGGTTGGGTCAGCCCTCTGACCACGCTCCATTTTCAGCCAAGAGCGTGGCAACCAACTCCGTGCTGTCGAGGATGTGCAAGCGCTGCGTCACCTGGTCGGGTGGCAGGCGAAACGGTGGCACGCTGTCACAGATGACGATCTGCTCAAACAGCGTGCTGTCGAGCAGATCACTGCCACCGGTGAACAAGCCATGGGTGGCTGCGGCGAGCAAGCGGACGGCACCGGCCTTCTGGCAGGCACGGCCAGCATGCATCAGCGTACTACCGGTGCTGATCAGGTCGTCAAAAATGATCGCGGTCTTGCCCAAGATGTCGCCCACCAGCAGCGTGCCGGTGAGCGTGGCTTGATCTCGGTGCTTTTCCATCAGCGCACCGCCGACCGGGCGGCCCAATCGCCGCTCCAGGGCCTGGCGAAATTGTTCGGCGCGCTTGGCACCTCCAGTGTCGGGGGAAACGGCAACCACCGCGGTATCACCGACCAGACCGGCGAAATACTCGGCGAACAATTCCGTGCACTGCACATTCCATGTGGGAATGCGAAAGGCGTTGTCGAACGCCGACGGGTTGTGGACCTCCAGTGCGACCAGACGATCTACGCCACACGCTTCGAGCATGGCCGCCAGGTAACGAGTGATTGTTGGATCCTGATGTTGGGTGCGGCGATCCTTGCGCCCGTAGCAGAGGTAGGGAGTCACCACCTGGACCTGGTGAGCACCGGCATCCTTGAGGGCGCCGCAGAAGAAGAGCAGGCGGCACAGTTTATCGTTCGCGCTCTGTCGGTCATCGCCATACAGAGTATGAAACACTATCACCTCGCGGCCGTTGACCGGCTCCAGCGGTCGGCATTTATGCTCGCCATCCTCATAGTCGCGTTCTTCGTGAAGGGCCAGTTGACAGCCAAGCCGTTGCGCCACGCGGGTCGCGTAGTGCTCACTGCCTTGCAGAGCGAACAGAAGAGGGCGTTGGGTGAGCATGCTCTGGCTCCTCGGAGGCTGTCATGGAGAGCGCCTCACTTTTCGATTTTACGACAGGAAGGAGCGCGGTCAACGGGTTGCACCATGACGCAGGACCTCGATACAAAACGTCCGCCAGTAAACGGATCATTTGATTTTCCAGTACTTCTGCATTTCGACGAATAGAAATGACGCGGTCCAGGAGATGAGCACCAGACCTGTCAGCGCCTGCAGTCCGGTCAGGTACTTGAGGTTGCCAATGGGCGAGATATCGCCAAAACCGATGGTGGTATAGGTGGTGAAGGAAAAGTACACGCAGTCCATGAATGAGCCATCGAAGTTGCCCTGCAAACTGCCCCAACTGCCAGAACGGGCCATCAGGTAATAGGCAAGCGCGAAACACCAGACTTCGACTGCATGGGCCACCAGTGCCCCGAATACCCCTACAACCATTCTGAAGCGGCTCCAGGCTTTCAGCTTGGGCAGCCATTCATTCAGGCGCATCAAGCATTCGTAATGAATGATCACCACGACCACAACCACCAGCGTGTTGATTAACGTAATCGAAAGCATGGGGAGCCATTTAACCCTTTGGGCGATTTTTGAGATCAGTCTTTAGGCAAGTGCAGCTGGACCTCCATGGCGTCATGAAGGAGTCTGACGACCTCGATCACTTCGTCGTTTGCCACACGATAGAAAACGATATGACGCGGGCTTTTGACCGTTCCATTGATTTGTTTTGCCCGCTGACGTGAGTAGGTGAGGTGGTAGCTGCGAAGCCCCGGCGCAATCTCATCGCGGTAGTGGCTTCCAATGCGGTGTGGCATGCCGGCGATATCTTGCAATGCGGTGAGGATCAATGCCTGGTATCGCTGCCGTGCTTGATCGCCGAATTGCGTTTGGGAGAGTCTGAGTATGTCGATAATGTCGGCGCGCGCAGCATTGGAAATACGATACTGCGGCATGCTCAGTGTCTCTCCCTCGCCGGGATGGTTGCTTCCAGGCTCAACCCCTCGAGGTATTGCTCCAGATCACCTTCATTTAGCTGAGCGAATCGCCCGTGCTCAAAATCCATGATGCCGATCGAGGTCGCCTGACGAAGTGCTTCAATTTTCGCAGCCTCTTCGGCTACGCGCTGCTCCAATAGACGCAAACCTTCTCGCATCACTTCGCTTGCATTCTGATAACGGCCGGACTGAACCAGGTCATTGATAACCTGTTCCTGGTGAGGGGTGAGAACAACGTTTCGAGTCGCCATGGTTTGCTCCGGATCAGGACAAACAGTCATTTTCGATCATTGGCATATTATGCCATTGCACTTGCGAAAGCATAACGTTGGGTTTGTATTTGATTGCTCAGCGGCGCTTGCCGAATACCGATTTGGGTGGCTTGCCGAAAAACCGGGTAAAAGCCACGCAGAAATTGTTGGGGAACTTATAACCCACCTGATAGGCCGCTTGGGCCACCAGCTTTCCCTTTGCCGGCGCTGTCTGGCTGTACCTCAAAACCCTTGCTGCTGGACCAGGGCATGGCGGCGCAGCAAGTGGCCTTGATTGCCGGCGTGTTGTGGGGCCCTGGCCAGCCTACTGGGTGGCCGCCGGATTCAGCGCTTGGGGCCGGGGCGGGCAATTCCGCTGTTCCAGGGGCGGGACTTCCTTCGGATCTGCGCGGAAGGGTGCCTACTACGAGGTTACGGAGGAGGGCGCTGCATTGTTTGTGCGCTTCTATATATAGCAGGGCTTCAGCGGTTTTAGACTATTGTTGATAGATAATCTGAATCAGTGCTTGACGGCAGATTCTGGAAGTCTATAATTCGCCCCACTTCCGGT
>NZ_CM174502.1:1005000-3550000 GCF_057839965.1 Pseudomonas sp. KH_024_B2 | reverse complement strand
GTGGTTCTGTATGGAAGGGCCATCGCTCAACGGATAAAAGGTACTCCGGGGATAACAGGCTGATACCGCCCAAGAGTTCATATCGACGGCGGTGTTTGGCACCTCGATGTCGGCTCATCACATCCTGGGGCTGAAGCCGGTCCCAAGGGTATGGCTGTTCGCCATTTAAAGTGGTACGCGAGCTGGGTTTAGAACGTCGTGAGACAGTTCGGTCCCTATCTGCCGTGGACGTTTGAGATTTGAGAGGGGCTGCTCCTAGTACGAGAGGACCGGAGTGGACGAACCTCTGGTGTTCCGGTTGTCACGCCAGTGGCATTGCCGGGTAGCTATGTTCGGAATAGATAACCGCTGAAAGCATCTAAGCGGGAAACTAGCCTCAAGATGAGATCTCACTGGGACCTTGAGTCCCCTGAAGGGCCGTCGAAGACTACGACGTTGATAGGTTGGGTGTGTAAGCGCTGTGAGGCGTTGAGCTAACCAATACTAATTGCCCGTGAGGCTTGACCATATAACACCCAAGCAATTTGCGTCGAAAGGCCAGATTGCGGTGTGTGTGAAGACGCAACAGTCGAAAGTTCGCAACACACAAATCTATTACATACCCATTCGCTGGAGCGTGAACTCAACTGAGTAAACGAGCCGGCTACCGAATTTCTTGACGACCATAGAGCATTGGAACCACCTGATCCCATCCCGAACTCAGCAGTGAAACGATGCATCGCCGATGGTAGTGTGGGGTTTCCCCATGTGAGAGTAGGTCATCGTCAAGATTAAATTCCGAAACCCCTATCTGCGTATGCAGGTAGGGGTTTTGTTTTTGGCGGGAGAAAAAGCCGGCGCCAGGGCTAGAGTGCAGCGCTCCGGGTACCGGCGAACGCACTCGTGCCAAGCCAGCGCCACAAGCTTTGCGCATCCTGCACTGCGCCGTCTACACGCAGCTCTCGCGACTGAAGGACCTCCCGCGGTGTGCGGTCGCCAGTCCACACCTCGGTCAACGCGCGCACGCTAGAGTCCACGACGAGCGTCAGTTCGCGTCCGGGGTCGTCGCGGCACAGATCTGCCACACCCTGTTCGACCACGAGCCACCACGCTTGCTCGCCGGACCGAGCGTCGCGGAACCTGAAGTGGATGACCACCGGTCGGGACGGGAACTCCTCGATGCGCGCGAACCGGCGCACGTCCCACATGAGCAGGCCCGCGTCGAGTTCGTTATCGCGAAGGCGACTGCCGATCCAGCGCGCGCCCCAATGGCCGAGCGCCATGATGATGGGGCGCAAATCCTCGCCCGCCTCGGTCAGGCTGTACTCCCAGACTTTGCCTGCGGCCGTGCGATGCACGACACCGATATCTTCCAAATGGCGCAGCCGCTGTGCCAGCAGGCTGGTGGACATCCGTGGTACGCCGCGGTGCAGTTCATTGAAGCGCTTACTGCCGCACAGCAGCTCGCGCACGACCAAAGGTGTCCAGCGCTCGCACAGTGCTTCAGCACCGCGCGCGACCGTGCAGAACTGACCGTAGCTATCTTCCATCGCCTGGACTCCGCAACTGCAACGCTTCAGATTCTGAACTAGCCTCGCGACTTCGTCGCGCGCACGCTGAGGCCTTCGAAAGCCAACCGCCACAGGAGAACACCATGACGATGATTGCCATCATTCAGCGCCCGCCAGTGCTGCTCGATCGCAGCGCGACGATCGCCCGGGCCGTGCAATCGGTCGCTGAGGCTGCGGCGGCGGGAGCCGCGCTGATCGTTTTGCCCGAACAGTTCATTCCAGGTTACCCGTCATGGATCTGGCGGCTGGCGGCGGGAAGGGACGGGGCTTTAATGGGCCAGTTGCATGCGCGGCTGCTGGCCAACGCCGTCGATATCGCGAACGGTGACCTGAGCCAATTGTGCGAGGCCGCCAGAGTTCATGCCGTGACGATCGTCTGCGGCATCAATGAATGCGACCGGCGCCATGGCGGCGGCACGCTCTACAACAGCGTAGTCGTTATCGGCCCGAACGGCGAAGTGCTCAACCGACACCGCAAGCTGATGCCAACCAATCCCGAGCGCATGGTGCATGGCTTCGGTGATGCAACCGGGTTGCGCACGGTCGATACACCGGTCGGCCGCGTGGGTACGCTCATCTGCTGGGAAAACTACATGCCGCTGGCACGCTATGCACTGTATGCCCAAGGGGTGGAGATCTACGTCGCACCCACGTACGACAGTGGCGATGGCTGGATCAGCACGATGCGCCACATTGCACTCGAAGGCCGCTGTTGGGTGCTCGGCAGCGGCACCTTACTGCGCGGCAGCGACATCCCCGACGACTTCCCGGCTCGTACGCAGCTGTTTCCCGATCCGGACGAATGGATCAACGACGGCGACTCGGTGGTGGTCGATCCCCAAGGCCGGCTCGTGGCCGGCCCGTTACACCGAGAGGCAGGCATTCTGTATGCGGACATCGACGTCACACTCGTGGCGCCAGCGCGGCGGACGCTAGACGTCACCGGGCACTACGCGCGCCCTGACATTTTCGAACTGCAGGTGCGGCGCACGCCGGCGCCAGCGGTGCGCTACATCGACGAGTGAAGGCAGGCAACGTTCAGGCGATCCATGCCATGTCCGGCGGTATCGCCTGACAATGGGTCAAGGAGTCATTCCATGAGCATTGAACGGTCTTACAAGGGCAGCTGTTTTTGCGGCGCAGTCGAGTTCACAGTCAGCGGCGAGCCGGCCGCGATGGGCTATTGCCATTGCGAGTCGTGTCGGCATTGGTCTGCAGGGCCGATCAATGCCTTCACGCTGTGGAAACCCGAGGCGGTACAAGTGACTCGGGGTGCTGACAACATCGGCACATACAACAAGACGCCGCAGAGTTACCGCAAGTGGTGCAAGACTTGCGGTGGGCACATCTTCACCGAACACCCGGGGATGGGGCTCATCGACGTGTATTGCGCGGTCATCCCGGATCTCGCGTACTCGCCAGGCGTTCACGTCCACTATCAGGAGACCGTGCTGCGCATCAAAGATGGCTTGCCCAAACTGAAGGATGTCCCCAAGGAATTAGGGGGATCGGGCATCAGCGAAGACGAATAGCGCTGCCGCGACCTCAAGTTCGTCGATTTGGGTGACCTGAGGTAGAATGCCGCAGTCTGGATGCTGGAAAGGGCCTTCGAGCACGACAGGTGCCATCGAGCATACCTGTCCTGCCAGGCGTCGAAGGAATCGCGAAGAGCTTGATTTTAGTGAGCGGCAGGACCTGCTCATTTCCTGCGTCCGATGACTCACCAACAGAAGCAAGTCACTCAAGTAGCTGAAGCCAATAATGAATAAGAAGTCAGCGCAGGAGGGATATAAAAGTGAGGTCGATAGTGTCATCGGCCTTGTGTGCCCACCCTCCAATCCTTCTGATGCGCGAATCCATGGCATGCGGATACCTTCCGTGAGCCAGGGTTGCTCATGATTAAGGATGGGGCGGATGGCGTTCTATCATAGGGGTTACAGTATTTTGAAGAAGATGAACACGGTGCTACTGGGCCTGGCCATGTTGTTGGGACTTGCGCCCTTGCATGCGGCTGAGGCAAAAAAAGTCGATGTGCTGCTCATCGGCGGCGGCATCATGAGTTCGACCTTGGGCGTCTGGCTCAATGAGCTCGAGCCCGACTGGTCGATGGAGATGGTTGAACGCCTCGATGGCGTCGCCGAGGAAAGCTCGAACGGTTGGAACAACGCCGGTACCGGCCACTCTGCCTTGGCTGAGTTGAACTACACGCCAGAAGACAAGAATGGCAAGGTCGAGATCCCCAAGGCCATCGAAATCAACGAGGCCTTCCAGATCTCGCGTCAATTCTGGGCGTGGCAGGTCAAGAACAATGTCTTGAAGAACCCCCATTCGTTCATCAACTCCACACCGCACATGAGCTTTGTGTGGGGCGATGACAATATCAAGTTCTTGAAGAAGCGCTATGAGGCTCTTCAGGTGAGCCCTCTGTTCCGCGGCATGCAGTACTCGGAAGATCCGGCGCAGATCAAGAAATGGGTTCCGCTGATGATGGAAGGACGTGACCCGGATCAAAAGGTCGCGGCTACCTGGAGCCCACTCGGTACGGACGTCAACTTCGGCGAGATCACTCGTCAGTTCGTCGGGCATCTTCAAACCCGGAAGAACTTCTCCCTGAAGCTGTCGAGCGAAGTGCAAGACATCACGCGCAATGAAGATGGCACCTGGCGCGTCGCTTACAAGAACCTGAAAGACGGCACCGAAACCCAGACCGACGCCAAATTCCTGTTCATTGGCGCGGGCGGTGGTGCACTGCATCTGCTGCAGAAGTCGGGCATTCCTGAAGCAAAAGAATATGCAGGTTTCCCTGTAGGCGGCTCCTTCCTGGTCACCGAAAACCCGGCAATCGCCGAGCAGCATTTGGCGAAGGCTTATGGCAAGGCTTCAGTCGGCGCACCGCCGATGTCGGTTCCTCACCTGGATACCCGCGTGCTGGATGGCAAGCGCGTGATCCTGTTTGGCCCGTTCGCGACCTTCTCCACGAAGTTCCTGAAAGAAGGTTCGTACCTGGACCTGCTCACCACCACCACCACGCACAACATCTGGCCTATGACCAAGGTCGGCATCAAGGAGTACCCGCTGGTCGAGTACCTCGCTGGCCAGCTGATGCTGTCGGATGAAGATCGCCTCAACGCCCTGAAGGAATACTTCCCTAACGCCAAGCAAGAAGACTGGCGCCTGTGGCAAGCAGGTCAGCGCGTTCAGATCATCAAGCGCGATGAAGCGAACGGCGGCGTCCTGAAGCTGGGCACCGAGATCGTCAGCTCCCAGGACGGCAGCATTGCAGGCTTGCTGGGTGCATCGCCAGGTGCGTCCACCGCGGCTCCGATCATGCTGAGCGTGCTTGAGAAAGTGTTCAAGGACAAGGTTGCAACCCCTGCCTGGCAGGAAAAACTGCACCAGATCGTTCCGAGCTACGGTACCAAGCTCAACGATAGTCCTGAGCGCGTATCCCAGGAATGGGCGTATACCAGTGAAGTCCTCCAGCTGACTCCACCGCCCGCGATCGACCAGACCGTTGCTCCGCAAAATCCGGCTGCAGGTCAGGTGAAACCGCAGATCGAGAGTAATCCATCGGCTGATATGGCCCTGTAAAACGAAGCCCCGCCAAACACTGTTTGGTGGGGCGACTACGCTTTGTGCACCGCAATGGTCTCAAGCGGGCGGTTGATCGGCAGCACACAATTCCCCGGTGGCGCGTATCAGCGCCAGTTCATGCAAGCGGTCCTTGGCCAGGCGAGCGCGTATCTGGGCTAGCCAGTTCCGACAGTGCGGATCATTGCGATACGGCGTGAAGTCGGCGTATTGCTGCAATAGTCGGTTTTGCAGCTCATCCAGGCGTGGCCTGATTTGATTGGTCAGGTCCGGGCGTGGGGTCTCAGGCGCCGCGCCGGCGGCTTGCCATTTGGCCAGCAGCCCGTATTGCACCAGTTTGTTGGCTTCCATCTGGGCTGCGAACAACTGCCCCACCTCTTCCGGGTCCAGGTTCCGCTCAACGGCCAGCTTCCTGGCATTGGCGATGACTTGTGCTTCTCGGGCACTGTCCTGGACAGGTTTGCCACTGTCCCATTTGGTCAGGGCCACGAGATCACCAATATTCAGCCGTTCATTCAAGGTCACCAGCAGCGGTTGCAAGGTAGTGGCTGCCGAGGAGAGCGCACTGGCCTGTGCGCTGCAGGCGAGCAAGCCGAGTGCGGCGCAACTCAACAACAGCTGCGGTAAACGTGGCGGATTGAACATAGACAAAAACTCTTCCGTGGTGATTGTTGCACCCGAGTAAACCACTGTTCACTCGACAGCTACAAACAGTCTCTCGAAGGACGCCTTGTTCAGTTTTGATGGCTGCTTTCCTGACTTTACTCGCACCTCTTGCCAAGAGCTTCCTCGAACCCTGTTCTCAAGCCGCCGGCATTTGCTGGCGATGGTAGAGAAACTCCAGGACCGTCGTGCGATAGCGGTGGTACTCGGGGTCGTTGGCCAGTACCAGGCGGTTGCGCGGTTTTGCCAGGTCAACACTGAGGATCTCGCCGACGGTGGCCGCCGGCCCATTGGTCATCATCACGATGCGGTCGGAGAGCAGCACGGCCTCATCGACATCATGGGTGACCATCACCACGGTGCTCTGAGTGGCTGCCACGATACGCAGCAGCTCGTCCTGAAGGTGCGCACGGGTGAGGGCGTCGAGCGCGCCGAAGGGTTCGTCCATCAGCAGTATTTTCGGCTCCATGGCCAGCGCGCGGGCGATGCCGACACGCTGCTTCATGCCTCCGGAAATTTCGTTGGGGTGCTTGTGCATGGCATGCTCAAGACCGACCATTGCCAGCGCCGCCTCGGTACGCGCCTTCAGCGCGGCCTTGTTTTCGCGTTTGCCAAATACCTTCTCCACGGCCAGATGCACGTTGCCGAAGCACGTCAACCAGGGCAACAGGCTGTGGTTCTGAAACACCACTGCGCGTTCAGGGCCGGGGCCGTCGATCTCGCGACCGTTGCAGATCAACCCGCCTCCATTGGCTTCAAGCAGACCGGCGATCAGGTTCAGCACGGTGGATTTGCCACAGCCGGAATGGCCGATCAACGAGACAAACTCGCCACGAGCGACGCTCAGGTTGACGTTGCTCAGGGCCTGGAAGCGGCCTTTCCTGGTATCGAAGTGTTTGCTGACCTGGGTCAGCTCGACGAATTTCGTCATATCGGTTCTCCTGCATCGGGTAAGCGTCAGGTGCGGGCAACCCAAACACCCGCGCGCGTGTCGGTTCAGTTGGTGTAGTCAAAACGTTTGGCGATCCACAGCAGGCCCTGCTCGAGCAGCAGGCCGACCAGACCGACGATGATGATGGCGATGAGAATGTGCTCGACGTTGAGGTTGTTCCATTCGTCCCACACCCAGAAGCCCAGACCGACACCGCCAGTGAGCATTTCTGCGGCGACGATCACCAGCCAGGCCACGCCGATGGACAGGCGAATACCGGTCATCAGATGCGGCAGCACCGAAGGAAACAGGATATGGGTGAACACCTTCCACTCGCTGAGCTTGAGCACCCGTGCGACGTTCAAGTAATCCTGCGGCACGCTGGCGACCCCTGCGGCGGTGTTGAGGATGATCGGCCAGATCGAGCTGATGAAAATCACCCAGATCGATGCCGGGCCGGCGGCCTTGAACACCAGCAGGCCGATCGGCAACCAGGCCAGCGGCGAGACCGGACGCAGCAGGCTGATGATCGGCGCGAACATGCCGCCGAGGAAGGCGAAGCGGCCGATGGCGAAGCCCAGCGGGATACCGAGCAGGGCGGCGAGGCCGAAGCCGATGCCGACCCGGCCAAGGGAGGCCAGCACGTTCCAGCCGATGCCCATGTCGTTCGGACCCTTGTCGTAGAACGGCTCGCTGAACAGCTCCAGGGCCGAATACCAGGTCGCCAGCGGGCCGGGCAGGCCCTCGCTACGCGCCGCTATCAACGCCCAGACGGCGATAAACAGGGCGATACCCAATAACGGGGCAATGCCATCCCTGGCGCGCTGACGCAACCCGCTCAGGAGGGGGGAGCGTCGCTCTGGCTGGGTATTCGCCGTAGCGGTGGGCGGCGCTGACAACTTGAGGGGTGCGTTCATAGTGAGTTACTCCGGTCAGGCTTTGATGGCAAAGGAGTTGGCATAGGCGGCCGGATTGGAGCCGTCCCAGACCTTGCCGTCGATCAGGGTGCTACTGCGCAGCGGACTGCCCGGTATGGCCAGACCCAGCTGGCTGGCGGCTTCGCCGTAGAGCTTGGTCTGGTTGATGGACTTGGCCACTCCGGCGTAGTCCACGTCTTCCTTGAGCAGTCCCCAACGGCGGAACTGAGTGAGGAACCACATGCCATCCGACAGGTAGGGATAGTTGACGCTGCCGTCCTTGCAGAAGGCCATCGCATGCTCGTCCGTCCATTTGTTGCCCAGGCCGTCCTCGTAGTGGCCGAGGAAGCGTTGCTCGATCACTTCGACGGGCGCATTCACGTAGGCCTTGCCGGCGATCAGTTGGGCGGTGCTTTTCTTGTTCTGCTCACTGGCCTCGATGAACCGGCTGGCGTCGAGCACCGCCATGGTCAGCGCCCGGGCGGTATTGGGGTATTGCTCGACGAAGGCACGGGTGGTGCCAAGGATTTTTTCCGGATGGTCCGGCCAGAGTTTCTGGGTGGTGAGGGCGGTGAAGCCGATGTTGTCGGAGATCGCCCGGGCTCCCCAGGGCTCGCCGACGCAGAACCCATCCATGTTGCCCACGCGCATGTTGGCAACCATCTGTGGCGGCGGCACCACGATGGTTTTCACGTCGCTCAGTGGGTTAATGCCGAGGCTGGCAAGCCAGTAGTTGAGCCACATGGCATGGGTGCCGGTGGGGAATGTCTGGGCGAAGGTCAGTGGGGTGCCGCCTTGCTTGACCTTGGCTGCCAGTTGTTCGCCATTGGTCACGCCCGCTTGCTGCAACTGTTTGGAGAGAGTAATCGCCTGGCCGTTCTGGTTCAGCCCCATGAGCATGGCCATATCTTTCTGCGGCCCGCCGATGCCCAGTTGCACGCCATAGATCAGGCCGTAGAGCACATGGGCAGCATCCAGTTCGCCGTTGAGCAGTTTGTCGCGCACGCCGGCCCAGGATGCCTCTTTGCTCGGAGTGATAGTGAGACCGTATTTCTCGCCGAAACCCTGGGTTGCCGCCACCACGACTGATGCGCAGTCAGTGAGCGGAATGAAACCGACCTTCAGCGCAGCTTTCTCCGGCGCATCGCTGCCGGCGGCCCAGACCGCACTGCGCAGCAAGCCCGGCGCGGCCAGATCGAGGGCGGTGATCCCGGCGACAGTGCCTGCCGCCACCAGGGATTGCTTCAGGAAGGTGCGCCGGCCAGGGTGCACCGGATGTTTCGAGTCACGCTCATCAGTCATAACCACATCCTTTTTTGAGGGGCAAACAAAAACGGCGTGCGCCAGGCACCCTCGATAGAGGGGCCTGACGGACGCCGTTGTCCGGAAGTGCTGCACGCCGCCATTGGTGTGCTGCTTGATTCTGTAAGACAGCATTGCAAAGGGCTTGCCAGGTTTATGTCCGAGTTTTTTTATGCGATAAAAACCAATCAGAACAAAGGCTTGAAGTGGTTTTGTGAGGTCTTCTAAAAAGATATCGAAGGGGGGCGTAGAGCCAGGGGGAGCGAAACACTGATCGTTTTCTGGGCAACTTAGGTGCGAGGTGAACTAAAACGGTTCTCCTGCGCACCGCTGCGAAGTCGAATGGAGATAAACCTCAGCCCAGATCCCGGCGGATAGCGTCGAGGCGTTCGTCGAGCAATGGGGTGAGCAGGGCGTAGCACTCCGCCGGGGAGATGGACACTGTCGTGGTACCGATCAGGCAGCGTTGCAGCCGTTCCAGAGCATTGTGCAGCGAACGGGGGGCATGCCTGAGCAAGCGTTCGTGCAGGTACTGCAATTGAATCAGCATTTCCAGCGGGCAACTTCGATGGGCGGCGGCGCGCACCGACAGGCCGCGCAGTCGCCCCAGGTCTTCAAGCTCCCAGCAGCGCTCGGCGATGCTCGGCGGCTGCAGAATGAGCGCACAGCGCTGCAGTTCGAGGTGCTGGATGGCACCGAGCAGGTCTTGCAGCAACCGGCAATGGCCATCGAAATCCGCAGGCTCGCGGCGTAATGCGTTCCAGGACTGGCACTGTGCGGAGTACGGCCACTCCCTCCAGCGTTGGTCAAGCGAGTGACCCAGTGCCTGGCAACGTTGTTGTGCCTCGCGGGTGATCTGTCCGCCGAGACCGCGATGCTGCTGTAGACCTTGCAGCAGGTCGAGGCCCAGCAAGAGAGCCTGCCTCAGGCCAGCGTCACTCTGTGGCAGGTTGGTGGGTCGGGGTTGCCCGCCATCGAGTGCTGCGGCGAGTGTCAGGTTCATGGGCGGCCTCCGACGGTGAGCTGGTTGAGATAACGGGTCAGGTCGTGCAGCGCATTGGTCTGCGTGCTCTGTTCCTGGACGGCCCCATTGACCTGTTGCAACTGTTCGCTGAGGGCATGATTGGCTTGTTGGTGCTCGCTGAGCGCCTGTTGCATGGCGCCGAGGTGCTGCAGATTGGTCTGGCTGCGTCGAGCCAGGTCGTCGAGGTTGGCGGCGAGGTGCTCGCTCTGTTGGCTGCCGGCTTGCAGCAGGTCGCGGTGTTCTTTGACCTCGCCATCCACCTGACGCACGGCCGTGGCGATCGCCGTCGCGGCCGTGGTGATTTCGTGAGTCGCCCGGTCGGTGGCCTGGGCCAGGCTGCGGACCTCCTCGGCGACCACGGCGAAACCGCGACCGTGCTCGCCCGCGCGGGCAGCCTCGATGGAGGCGTTGAGTGCCAGCAACTGAGTCTGTTTGGCCAGTGCCTGGATGCTACTGACGGTGTTTTCCACTGCGGTCGTGCGCTGCAGTAACGCTTCCACGGCGTGTGCGGTATTGCCCAGACTGTGCTGAATGGCGCGCATGTTGCCACCCACCGAGCGCGCCTCCAGACAACCGGCATCGCTCTGGGCATGGGCGTCGGCAAAAGCTGCCAAAGCACCTTGGGCCAGAGCATCGATGCTGTGCAGGGTCTGATCGATCTGTTCGCTGGCGGCAGCGATCATGGCGATCCGTTGGCTCTGTTCCTCACCCTGGTCGCGGGCCCGCTGGGCCATCTGCTCAAGGGCACGGCTGGCGAACTGTACTTCGCTGCGCAAACGCTCGCTGTTGCGCAGCTGCATGCTGGCGGCCACCAGTAGCGTCGCTGGGTCGGCATCCCGGGAGTTGCGTAGCAGCCGTGCCAGTTCGCTGTCCCAGAATGTCTGTAGATGGTGTTGATGGCGCTCGCGCAGGTGCCAGGCGCAGCCCAGATAGAGGACGCCGGGTATCAGGGTCAGCGCGCTTGCGGGGTGTTCGGCCAGCGCGAGACCGCAGGCACCGAGGGCCAATCCGAGCGGTAACCAGAGGCCGATCCTGCTGCGCTCGAGCAGGGCCATACCGGGTTCGAACAATGCCCTGAGTGCGGTGCCAGCAGGGCGTGGCTTGCCGACATCGCTGTGCAGAGCCGCGATGGCATGACTCGAGGGAAGCATTCCTTGAGCAGGCATGAGGGTTTCCTTTTGTGCCGGGATGAAAGCAAAAACGGCGTACGCCCACCTTCCACGATGTGGAGGGGAGCGGACGCCGTTGCCCGTGATGTTTGCGCAGCCACCGTCGTTGATGGCTCAAACCTGATGAAAGCCAAGCAAGTTGTTTGCCAGCCTTTGCTGTCGACAGCTCGTCAGCCTGTCGCCTACGCAGTGAAGGGGGGATTCCATTCGATGGCTATAGCTTCGAAGGCAGAAATGACGATTAACGCACCAGTCGCGGGAATGGCTGAGGCGCAGTGCGCTGTTCTGGTTCGAGCCAATCAGGAGCGGGGTTCTGTCGCCTCGCAATGAAGGCTATTTCAAAGGAGTCCGATAAGGCGGGTGTCTCGCCCATCCGCCAGCCTCTCCAGATGTTGCAAGCCCCATCGATCGATTCCTGACTCAGCTCACCAGAAACGACCTGGCATGCTATCTGCTATGGCTTGCTCAACCGACCCTGAATCCAGTGGTTGGCCGTCCTGGTGGTCAACGCCGATCACAACGTGCCTGAGGGCACAGGACAGGTGTGCCGGGCTGTGTTGTCTGGCGACATCTCATCTCCTATATGAATAGCAGGGGAATAACAGGCAAAGGCGCCTGAAGCTTTACAGCTTCGGGCGCCTTTTTTTTTGCGTTTTTTCCAGCACCGGGCATGCCAGGGAGAACCCGGGACGGGCTTTGACCGAGGGGCGGAATCTCCCTCGACGTCACCACTAATTATTACGAGTCAGGGAGACCAAACACTACCTGTGAAGCTTTGATCAAGGCTTTCAATCAGGACCATAAGAGTCAACATATTTGGAGCAGTACAAATGAAGACCTCTCCCTTGGCTTTGGCCGTAGCAACAAGCACCCTTTGCGCGCTGACGCAACAGGCGCTAGCGGCTGGTTTCATCGAGGACAGCAAGGCCAGCCTGACGCTGCGCAACTTCTACATCAACACCGATAACCGCGAAGGCACTGCAAAGCCGTCCAGGCAGGAAGAATGGGGCCAAGGCTTCCTGCTCAACTACAGCTCGGGCTTTACACAGGGCACCGTCGGTTTCGGTGTGGATGCGCTGGGTTTGCTTGGCGTGCGCCTGGACAGCAGCAAGGCCAAGCACTTCGAGTCGAGCTCGCAGCGAGCCGGTACCGTCTTTCCCTCGGACAGCGATGGCTCGGCGGTAGATGACTTCAGCAGCCTGGGCTTGACCGCCAAGGCCAAAGTGTCGAACACCGAGTTTCGCTACGGTACGCTGCAGCCCAAGCTACCGGTGGTGGTCTACAACGATGGCCGTCTGCTGCCGGTGACCTTCGAGGGTGCCCAGGTGGCCTCGACGGAAATCAAGAACCTGACCTTGATCGGTGGGCAGCTGGAGCACTCCAAGGGTCGTAACTCCACCAACGAGCGCAGCCTGAGCATCGCTGGCGCCAACGGCAGCAGCGCTTCGGCGCGTGACAGCAACAAGTTCTATTACGCGGGTGGCGACTACAAACTGAGCAAAGACCTGACGCTGCAGTACTACTACGGCAACCTGGAAGACTTCTACCAGCAGCACTTCCTTGGCTTGCTGCACAACTGGGCGATCGGCCCGGGTGTACTGAAGACTGACCTGCGCTTCTTCAACAGCGATTCCGATGGCAAGAACGGCAGCGCCGCGGGCCGTGCCGACGGCTACCTCAGCAGTGGCTACTACGGTAACGGCGTGACCAAGGGCGAAGTGGACAACCGCGCCTATAGCGGCTTGTTTACCTACACGGTGTATGGCCACAGCTTCGGTGCCGGCTACCAGGCGCTGAATGGCGACAGTGACTTCCCGTTCCTCAATCGGGGGGATGGCGAAGGTGCTTCGGCCTATCTGATCACCGACTCGCAGATCGCTAAATTCCAGCGCGCTGGCGAGCGCACCTGGCAGGTGCGTTACGCCTTCGACTTCGCCCAAGTGGGCGTGCCGGGCCTGACCTTCAACACGGTCTATCTGAACGGCGACAATATCAAGGTCCGCAGCGGTAACCAGGGCGAGTGGGAGCGCGATATTACCCTGGCCTACGTGATTCCCAATGGCACCCTCAAGGGCCTCGGTTTCACCTGGAAGAATGCTTCGCTGCGCAGCGAGTTGCCGGCCTCGGGGTCAGGTACGCCGACCCAACGCGATCAGGATGAAAACCGCCTGATCGTCAGCTATACCTTGCCATTGCTCTAGCCTGCATCCCGTCCAGGGAAACAGTCAGTTAAGCACAACCTATGTGGGAGCGAGCTTGCTCGCGATTGCGGCGGGCCAGTCGATATTGATGCTGAATGATCAACCGCTATCGCGAGCAAGCTCGCTCCCACAGGTTCCGCACCTTAACTGACTGGCATTAGCCATTATGCGCCGGCGTTTCTTTGATGCGCCATGCAGGGTGCGTCCCGCCAATTTGTATATCTGTGCGAACTACTGCGAGCGTCCACTGCGCATCAAGAGCCATTAAAAAAAGCGGCCCTTAGGCCACGATATCATCGTTTCTACAGCGTATGGCTTTTGACTATATTGGCGGCCAGGACAAGCACTCTGGCAAATATACGTCATCATTCACTGCGGGTAGAGTTAATGAAAAAACAACCTGATATCGTGGAAGTCGCGAAGCGTGAGAGCGCTGGGATCGGGACAAAAGTTGTCTGGGGTGGCGAGCAAGTCAGGCACCCTTATAACGCCACGCAAACCCCCATAGTGGTCAGCGCCGCGTACGCTTATGACGATATTGATGAATGGTATGACGTTGCGTTGGGCAAGGCTCCAGGTTTTATTTATAGCCGTATGAGCAACCCGACTGTTGCGACCCTCGAGGCGAAAATCTGCGAACTTGAACACGCAGAATCTGCTGTGGCTTTCAGCAGTGGCATGGCCGCGATCAGCGGTGTGCTTTATACCTTCCTTGCTAATGGCAGTCGGGTTGTCTCAACCAAGGACAGTTATGGTGGCACCAACAAGATTTTTGAAGAGTTCCTCCCGCGCATGGGTGTGAGTGTCGCCTTGTGTGAAACCTTCGATCATAAGGAAATCGAGCAGGAAATCGCCAAAGGCTGTGACCTTCTTTACCTGGAAACGCCCACCAATCCAACGCTGAAAATAGTCGATATCAAACGACTGGTTGCCGCGGCCAAGCGCGTTGGTGCCCTGGTAGTCGCCGACAATACCTTTGCCACGCCTTTGAATCAGAATCCGTTGGCGCTTGGAGTGGATGTGGTTGTTCACAGCGCGACCAAATTCCTCAGTGGCCATGGCGATGTGCTTGGCGGGCTGGTCTGCGGGACCGAGCCGTTGATGAATAAAGTTCGTCATTATCGGGAAATCAACGGTGCCACGCTCGATCCGTTCTCGGCCTATATGATCATTCGTGGAATGAAGACACTGGTATTGCGCATGCGCCAGCAACAACAAAGTGCCCGCGCCCTGGCAGAGTTTCTGAGTACTGAACCGTTGGTGGAGTCGGTGAACTATCCGGGTTTGCCCAATCACCCGAACCACGACGTGGCCTGCGCGCAAATGTGCGGGTTCGGCGCCATCGTCAGTTTTGTTCTGGCGGGCGGTATGGACACGATCAAAGTGTTGTTGCCGCGGTTACGTTATGCCCACTGTGCCGGGAATCTCGGTGCGGTTGAAACCATCTATGGGCCAGCCAGAACAACCAGTCATGTGGAAAATACCCTGGAAGAGCGTTTGGCCCTGGGTATTTCGGAAGGTCTGGTACGTATTTCTGTTGGCATTGAAGACACCGATGATCTGCTTGACGATTTGAAACAGGCTTTTGCGTGGGTCAGAAGTTCATTGCTCGAACAATCAATGTCAATAACCAAACCCCTATTGAATGAATCTTGCACTGAGGTAGCAACCTGACATTCAGCTGTTAATACCTCACGACAAGGCAGCCTGTGAGGCATTCATGAAGAGGAATAATAATAAAATTTAGCGGCGACCTGTTTGTATTCTGCCCCGTCACTCATTGCAGAAGTTAATGCGTGCCCTAACAACTTTCATGAGAATAACCATGTCCATAAAAGAACAACAACTCAACGCGCGTGCCGGTTTTAAACAGGAAATGCAGACCCGTCATATTGTCATGTTGGCATTGGGCGGCGTCATTGGTACCGGACTGTTCCTCACGTCCGGATACACCGTCAATCAGGCCGGTCCTCTGGGTGCGGTCATCGCCTATATCATCGGCGCGCTCATGGTCTACATGGTCATGATGTGCCTGGGCGAGCTGGCCGTACAGATGCCGGAAACCGGGTCATTCAGTACCTACGCAACGCGCTTTCTTGGCCCGGGCACCGGCTACACGGTGGCGTGGCTCTACTGGCTGACCTGGACGGTGGCGATCGGCTCCGAATTCACCGCTGCCGGCATCCTCATGACGCGCTGGTTCCCGGACACACCCGTATGGATCTGGAGTGCGCTGTTTGCCGCAGTGGTGTTTCTCAGCAACGTGGTTTCTGTCAGGTTGTTTGCCGAGACCGAGTTCTGGTTGTCACTGGTCAAGGTGCTGACGGTTGTCGCTTTCCTGGTGGTTGGCGGCGGGGCGATCCTCGGTGTGTTCCACATCGAACAGGCCCACACCATCGGGCTAAGCAACTTCACCCGTGAAGGGTTGTTCCCCACCGGTTTCATGTCGATTGCCATGACCTTGCTGGCGGTGTCTTTTGCCTTCTCCGGCACCGAGCTGATCGGTATCGCTGCGGGTGAAACCAAGGACCCTCAGCGCAATGTGCCGCGGGCCATCCGTACTACCGTGTTGCGGCTGGCGATCTTCTTCGTCGGGACCATTTTCGTTCTGGCGACCTTGTTGCCGCGTGAGCAGGCCGGGGTGGTCGAGAGTCCGTTCGTGACGGTGTTCACCTACATCGGCATCCCGTACTCCGCCGACATTATGAACTTCGTGATCATCAGCGCCCTGTTGTCCGCCGCCAACTCCGGGTTGTACGCCGCTTCGCGCATGCTCTGGACACTGAGCGATCAAGGCCATCTGCCGAAGAAGTTCTGTGCCTTGACCCGCATGGGTACGCCGTTCAATGCCATCGTGGTCAGTATGGTGGGGGGCTTGGCATCGCTGCTCAGCAGTGTATTTGCCGCGGGCACTATCTACCTGGCGCTGGTTTCCATTTCCGGGCTGGCGGTGGTGGTGGTCTGGATGAGCATTGCCGCGAGTCAGATCGCTTTTCGCCGCCACTATGTGGCCAATGGCGGCGACATCCGCGACCTCAAGTTCCGCGTACGAGGGTATCCATGGGTGCCACTGGGTGCGCTGGTCTGCTGCAGCCTGGCCTGTGTAGGGATTGCCTTTGATCCTGAACAGCGTGTCGCTCTGTACTTCGGTCTGCCGTTCATCGCCTTGTGCTATTTCGTGTATTACATTACTCGAAAAAGCCGCGAGCGCCGCTTGTCGCTTACCTCCCTGGCACAACCGTCCGATGCGTTTTAGGCACTGTCGACGGGGTGGGCAAGAGTGCTCGGTGCGGGAGGCGTCAATGAGGTCCAGGCAATGAATCAAAAGACGTTACCCCCGCTGAATTGGCTTCGCGCATTTGAGGTGTCCGCCCGCTGTCTTAACTTCACCCATGCCGCCGAAGAATTGTTTTTGACCCAGGGCGCGGTCAGCCAGCAGATCCGGCAACTGGAAGGTCACCTGGGGGTAGCGCTGTTCAAGCGCTTGCCCCGTGGCTTGGGTCTGACCGAGGAGGGGCAAGCCTATCTGCCGGTGGTGCAGGATGCGATCACCCGGCTGGCGGTTGGTACCAATGAGATCTTTGGCCAGCACAAACGCCGACCGATCAAGGTGCGAGGCAGCTTGTCTTTTTTTGTGCACTGGCTGGCGCCCAAGCTGGTGGACTTTCGTCAGGCCCATCCGCATGTGGATATACGCTACATCAGCAATATCTGGGTCAAGGAACTCGATGGCGAGGACGACATGGAGATCCGCTGGGGTCATGGACAGTGGTCGGGCCTGGTTTCTCAACGCCTGACCTGGGACACCTTGTTTCCGGTCTGCTCGCCGCAGTTGATGGTGAGCTTGCCGCTGAAGGTGCCGGGTGACGTGGCCCATCATCCTTTGCTTCACGTATTGGGATATGAAGAGGGTTGGGGCTACTGGTTGAAGATGGTCGGTGCGGATACCGTCGATTCTTCGACAGGCATGCAGTTCGACACGCTGATTTCGACGCTGCGCATGGCTGAGCTTGGGCAGGGCATTGCCTTGGCTCGCTCATCCATGGTCGAAGAGATGCTCGAGGACGGTCGTCTTGTCGAACCCTTCGACCGCCGGATTGAGGCCAGCGAATCCTTTTACCTGGTGCGTAGTTCCGAGGCTGATCAGCACCCTGACGCGGTCATGTTTTCCACCTGGCTGGTTGAGCAGGCACATCGTTACAAGTGAGTGTTCGGAGTCAACCATGCGCTATGTGAGTACACGAAGTTCGACCGTGCAGGCCGATTTCGAGAGGGTCGTATTATCCGGGATCGCCGACGATGGCGGGCTGTTCGTCCCGGTCAGTCTGCCGGTATTCAGCGCGCAGGAAATCGCCAATTGGTCAACCTTGCCCTATGACGAACTGGCCTATCGGGTCATGAGTCCTTTTGTTGGCGAGGCAATCCCGGAGGCGGACTTCAAGCGGCTGCTCAAGCAGGCCTATAGCACCTTCAGCCATCGCTCCGTCGCGCCGTTGCATCAGGTCGACAGGAACGAATGGGTGCTGGAATTGTTCCATGGGCCGACTCGTTCTTCGAAAGATTTTGCCGCCCGGTTGCAAGCGCAACTGGTCGAGTATTTTCTCGTTAAACGCCAGCGCCGCGCGCTGATACTGGGGGCGACCAACGGGGATACCGGGCTCGCCGCCATTGAGGCTTTCCAGCACTGCAACGAAACCGCCGTGGTGGTTTTCTATCCGCAATCCGGTGTGCCGGATGACCAACTGCAGCATTTGCAGGCTATCGCTCACCCGAAGGTCCACAGGTTCGCGGTGAACGGCAGCTTCGACGAGTGCCAGACCATCGTCACCCGGCTATTGCGGCAATGGCCATCCGCGCAGTACGAGGCGATCAGTTTCAACTCGAGCAACTGGGTCAGTGTGATGGCTCAGCTGGTGTTTTATTTTCACGCTGTTCTGCAACTGGGAGGCGGTCAGCGGCCGATCGGATTCAGCGTGCCGGCGGCCAGTTTCGCCGAAGTCTACGCCGGGTATATTGCGCAAAAGATGGGCCTGCCGATCACCCAGATGATCGTCGCGACCAATCAGAATGACGCGTTGCATCAGCTGTTTTCGAAGAACCACTACTCCAGGTTGCGAGCAAACAAGACCTTGTCGCCGGCCATGGATTTGTCGATTTTTTCCAACCTCGAACGCTTCCTGTGGGAGCTCTATGGGCACGATCATCAAGCGGTGAGCGCACTGATGGACGCGTTCGAATCCCGCGGGGAGATGACCATCGCCAACGAGTTCTGGTTGCAGGCCCGGATGATCATCGACTCCTACGCGGTCAGCGATGAGGAGACGCTGAAGGAAATGACCTCCCTCTATCGCGATACCGGTTATGTCATCGATCCCCATACCGCCACCGGTGTCCTCGCGGCCCGGCTGTACCGAAGAAGCCTGGTGGCGCCGATGGTCACACTGGGTGAGATCTCGCCAGTCAAGTCGGCGGTGTTGCTCGCTGAGCTGGGGATCACCTCGGTGCCACAGCGAAGCCCGCCCAGGGGGCGATCGTCGCAGCAGCTTTACCAGATTCAACCCGACGACATCGAAACCATCCATCAAGTGCTCCGCGGTCTTTGAAGACGCGACAAGGGGGCTAAGTGAAGCGAATTCTGGATCCTCTCGATGAGCGCATCATTGCCGAACTCACGTTGAATGCCCGAATGGCCCATGCCGAGCTGGCGACAAAGGTCAACCTGTCACGCAATGCAGTGCGCCAGCGCATCGAACGGCTCGAGCGCGATGGTGCGATACAAGGATATACGGTACGCACCGGCGACGGCCGTCAACCGTCTTCCAGCATCAACGCGGTGATTTTCGTCTATCGCTATGACCGCATGCGCGGTGCGCAAGTGTTGCAGGCCCTGCGGGGAATGCCGGAAATCATCCAGTGCGATGTCATGAGTGGAGAGTTCGATCTGATGGTGCGCGTCGGAGCTTCGAGCCCCGAGCGCGTACATAAAGTCTGGAATGAAATATCCGCTCTGTCGGGGGTGGAAAACACCGTGACTTCATTCGTGTTGTCGTCCGTTGTATAGCGCTGCTACCCATCTGAAAAGCCAACGATCGTTGGCTTTTTTTTGCGTCGACGCTTTGGCCAGGCACTGGTCAAAATGGCCATGAAATAGAGCTGATTGCCATATTTCACTGCCCTGGCCGCCAGCCTAATCTAGTGCCCAACAACCCATAACCCGGATGAAGGGCAATAAAAAATGACTGAATACAAACTTGCGCTGGTCGGCTTCGGCGGTGTCAATCGTGCATTGGCTCAGCTCATCGCCGAGCGTAACGAGACGTGGAAACGCGAGCTGGGTTTTACCCTGAAAATCGTCGGTGTGACCGATCTTTTCCTCGGTTCGGTGGTTGGCCGCGGCGGCCTGGATGCCGGTCTGCTGGCGAACCTGCCCGCCGTCAAGGGCGCCCTGGCGCAACTGCCTGGCGGTCATGCCGAAGCCTTCAATGAAGCGGTGATCAAGCACTCCGGAGCAGACATCATTGCCGAGGCGACCTTTACCAATCCGGTAGACGGTGAGCCGGCCACCTCGTTCTGCCGCTGGGCCCTGGAAAACGGCAAGCATGTGGTGACGACCAACAAGGGGCCGGTTGCCCTGTATGCCACTGAACTGAAAGCGCTGGCCCGGCGCAATAACGTCGCCTTCGAATACGAAGGTTCGGTAATGAGTGGTACGCCGGTGATCCGTCTTGCCAGGCAGTCTCTGGCGGGCAGTTCAATTGTCGGCTTCGAAGGGATCCTCAATGGCACTTCCAACTTTGTCTTGAGCCGCATGGAAGACGGACTGGGTTTCGCCGAGGCGGTCAGCGAAGCCCAGCAACTGGGGTATGCCGAAGCCGATCCGACAGCGGATGTCGAGGGGCATGATGTGCGCCTCAAAGTGGTGATCCTGGCCAATGAACTGCTCGACGCCAAATTGAACGTCAGCGATGTCAGCTGCAAGGGTATTGGCGCCCTCGACCTTGACGACATTGAACGTGCCCGGCAAGACGGTGCGCGCTGGAAGCTCATCGGCGCCGCCACGCGCAATGCCGATGGCTCGGTCAGTGCCAGTGTCGAACCCCGACTGTTGAGCAACGATCATCCGCTGGCCGGCATCTGCGGCGCGACCAATGCGGTGTCGTTCAACACCGGCTTGCTCGGCGCGGTGACGGTCTCGGGGCCGGGAGCCGGGCGTACGGAAACTGCGTTCGCGCTGCTGTCGGACATCATCAGCATCCATCAGTCTGTTTTGAACAACCAGGAGTAGGCCTGTGAACGTATCGCGCTTGGCCATAGCCGTTGTGGAGAATCAAATCGATGTGTTGAACCCCTTTGATGGCAGCGTCATCGGGTCGGTAGCGGATGTCTGTGCGGCACAGGTTCCGCAGTTGCTGGCGCAAGGGCGCAGTGGTGCACAGGCCTGCGCCGGGTTAGCGCGTTATCACCGGGCACGGATCCTTGAACAGGCGGCGTTGAACATCGAACGAGATGCCCGCGCATTTGCCCGGCTGATCGTCGACGAAGCCGGCAAAACGCTCAAACAAGCGGAGAAAGAAGTCAAACGTTGCGTCAACACCTTGAAGCTGTCTGCGGATGAGGCCAGGCGCAATGCAGGGGAAGTGGTACCGTTCGACGCCTATGAAGGTTCCGGGTCGCGGCAGGGCTGGTTCTCCCGCGAGCCCTTGGGCCTGATTGTGGCGATCACCCCGTACAACGATCCGTTGAATCTGGTGGCACACAAGCTCGGCCCGGCGATTGCCGGCGGCAACGCGGTCATTCTCAAACCGTCCGAGCTGGCGCCGTTGTCGGCGATCAAACTGGTGGGGTATCTGGTCGAGGCAGGATTGCCGGAGTCGGTGGTCACCGTCGCCACCGGCGGAGCGGAGTTGGGCAAGGCCCTGGTCGCTGCCCGTGAGGTCCGGATGATTTCCTTTACCGGTGGCTTCGTCACGGGTGAGCAGATTGCCCGGACGGCCGGTTTGAAGAAACTGGCCATGGACCTGGGCGGTAATGCGCCGGTGATAGTGATGGGCGACTGTGACGTTGAGGCCGCCATCGAGAGTTGCGCGTCCGGGGCTTTTTGGGCCGCCGGGCAGAACTGCATCGGTACTCAGCGCCTGCTGATTCAGGCGTCGATCTATGAGGATTTCCGAGACCGATTCGTCAGCCTCGCGAAGACGCTGGTGGCTGGCGACCCGACGTTGGCCAGCACGGACATCGGCCCGATGATTACCGTACAGGCCGCGCAAAATGCCGAGAAGGTGGTGGCCGAAGCCCTGCAAGAGGGTGCCAGGTTGCTCTGCGGACATCAGCGCCAGGGTTCGTGCTACGCCGCGACTGTGCTGGAGAATGTCGATCACGCCAGCCGGCTGTGGCGCAACGAGGTGTTTGCACCGGTGGTGGTGTTGCAGCCCTTCGAGACCTTCGATGAAGCCATCGCGCTGGCCAATGAGCCCGAGTACAGCTTGCATGCGGGGATCTTCACCAATGATCTGGCAACGGCCATGAGCGCGGCACGCAGGATTGAAGCAGGGGGCGTGATGATCAACGATTCATCCGACTACCGCTTCGATGCGATGCCGTTTGGCGGCTTCAAATACGGCAGTCTGGGCCGGGAAGGGGTTCGCTTCGCCTATGAGGAAATGACTCAACCCAAAGTCGTGTGCCTTAACAATCTTCGTTGAATCATTGAACGTACGTCGGAACAGGTCGTTTTGCATTGGGAAGGTTTGGTCACCCGCCCAATGCTTTTTTTTTGCCGGATACCCGTCAATAGCGCATCAATCCCTCATAACGACGTCCTGACCACCAATGGACAATCAACCGGCTGGGCTCCCGATACCTCGAGGCCTTCGATCAGGTGCCGGGCAGCCTGGCGACCGATTTCGTAGTACGGCAGTTGCACCGTGGTCAGCGGCGGGATGAACAATTCAGCGATACCGATCATGTTGTCGTAGCCGAGCACGGCGACATCGTCGGGAATTTTCAGGCCACGGCCCAACAACAGCTGATAGGCACAAAAAGCAATACGGTCGTTGCCACAGATCAGAACATCGAACTGGGGACGACCCTCAATGATGTGCCGGTCGAGGATGGCTGCGGTTTCACCATAGGCGTCATGATCGGAAAGGTCGTACTGCAGGAGTGCGTCAGGCGCGAGGCCGAATGCCTGACAGGCACGCTGCAGGCCTTTTTGTCGCAGACCCCAGGCCAGACTCTGTTTTGGCAGATTGATACACAGAGGGCGCCGATAGCCTTGGCTCAACGCGTGATGCACGGCTCGATACTGCCCCGTTTCGTCGTCTGGTACATAGCTGACGAGATGGCTGTCATCTGCCAGGCAATTGGCGAGCACCAGGGGTTTGCTCTTCAATCGCTCGGGAATGCACACCTGGCGAAACCCCATGGCGCTGAAGATCAACCCGTCGGGACGGTGCGACAACATCAGGTCGATGTTCTGGTCGGTGGGCGGGTTGCTCAACAGGTTAAGGATGAACACATTCCAGCCCGCCTGCTGCGCGGTCTGTTCGATGGACAGCAGCAGCTCGACCGCGAATGGTGTGGTCGCGGTGTCCAGCGCGAACACACCGATGGTTCGCGACTGGAGGTTGTCGCCGCGCATCTTGCGCGCCGACAGGCTCGGTACGAATTGCAGTTCGTCAATGGCGCGACGCACCCGCAGAAGGGTTTCGGGGCTCAGTTTTTCCGGATTGTTGAGCGCTCGAGAAACCGTCATCAGGGACACGCCGGCCAGCTGTGCAACGTCTTTCACTGAAGTCATGCGAGGCGAGGCCGGTCAGGTTGACGGAGAATCATGACACACGGCCCGGACTTCTCGCGACTCGAATGACGCAACTCATAGCCATCCGCCGCTCACAGCCATCCAGAGTCGAGAGGCCACGCCTTGGGAATGGAGACCCGCCCGCCACTCCCGCTTGCCAGAAGCTTCACCCCCAGACTGTCGGGCCGCGGATAGAGGCGACTGCTGAGGCTGAAGCGCCCGTTTTCGTCGAACACCTCGATAGACGAGCGATCGAGGAACACGCGCAGTTCCAGTCGCCCTTGTGTCGGGTCTATCGACACGCTGCGCTGACCGGTGACTTGCGCGCCCGAGCGGCTGCGGTCAAGCACCAGGCGCTGCAGTGATGCATCGTAGTAGAGCAGGGTTTCTTCATCGCCATCGTCGCTGCAGCGCAAGGCGATTCCCAAGTGGCCGTCGGTGCAGCCGAGCAAATCCAGATGCACATGGATTTCGAGCATGTCGCCATTCACTTGCGGCACCCACCGGGTTCCCGACTCGTCCCACCAGGATGTGCCCGGCAATGGCGCCTTGCGCAGAGCACTGAGCTCCCGTGCCGGATACACGCAAAGGCGATCTGCGCACAGTTCAAGTTCGCGCGGCAAACCGAGCATGCCACACCAGTGATGGGCCTGGCTCGGCATCGGGCTGTCCCACATGTCGAGCCATGCCCACACAAGGCGCCGACCATCGGCGGCCAGTAGCGTTTGCGCGGCATAGAAATCGTGGCCGTTATCCAGCTCGATAAAAGGCCCGCCGGTGAAGTGCCATTCGCTGTCGAGTCGGCCCACTCGATAACCGGTGTGGTACTTGTTGAGCCGTTCGTAACCCTGGGGTTGCATGCCCTGGGGGGAGTACAGCAGCACATCGCGTCCGTTCAGTCGGAACAGATCCGGGCACTCCCACATATAGCCATCGCCCTCGCTGCCGCTGGACACATAGTCGAGGAACTCCCAGGTGTGCAGATCCGTGGAACGGTACAGCGGGAGCAGCGGCACATCGCCCAGACGTGCGCCGGCAATCAGGTACCAATAGTCATCCTCCTTCCAGACCTTGGGGTCACGGAAGTGCATGATCGTGTCGTGCGGCGCGGTCTCGATGACAGCGCCATGCTTGACGAAGCGGATGCCGTCGACACTGGTGGCCAGGCACTGGACTTGACGGATCGAGCGTTCGTCACCCACTTCCCCCAGCCAGGTGTGCCCGGTGTAGATCAGTGCCAGGGTATCTCCACACACCACCGCGCTACCGGAAAAACAACCGTCACGGTCGAAGTCGTCGCCGGGCGCCAGCGCAATGGTCAGATGCTGCCAATGGACCAGGTCGGCACTCTTGGCATGCCCCCAATACATCGGGCCCCATTTCGCTTCGAAGGGGTGGTGTTGATAGAACACGTGATACTCGCCACGAAAGTACACCACACCATTAGGGTCGTTCATCCAGCCCACCTGAGGGGCGAGATGATAACCGGGTCGGTAATCGTGGATGACCCGAGACAGGCCATCGCTCAGCGCACGCTGCGCGAGCTCGAAGGAAGCAGACATTGGATCGCTCATGGTATTCAAAGACAAGGTCATAGGGCGCCTGCTCGTACCGAGTGCAAAGTGACGCCATCCGGCTGGGTTTCAATGGCTTGTGGGTGGCGCCTCAAGGCCGTGCCGTCGGCGTCGAACAGGTGCAGATTGCCGATCTCCAGTTGCAGTTCGACCCGATCGCCCACCTGCCATCCGGCGTTGACCTCACAACGACAGATCAGGGGCTCGTCCTGACCGGTATCGAGGTGCACATAGGTTTCGCTGCCCAGGTATTCGACCCCGGTCACGACGACGCCAGCTCCCTGCGCCGCCTTGAGCGACACCTGTTCCGGGCGAATCCCCAGGCTCAGCTGCGTGTCCGCCGCCAGGTTCGAGCTGTCGAAGGGCAGGGAGGTCATGCCCAATACGGGGCAATCGACCAGGCTGGTTTCGCCTGGTGCCTGCAGGCGCGCCGCCAGAAAATTCATTCTGGGCGAACCGAGGAAACCGGCGACAAAGCGGCTGGCCGGGCGTTCATAGAGTTCGCGCGGTGAGCCGACCTGTTCTACGCGACCGCCATTGAGCACGACAATTTTGTCGGCCAGGGTCATCGCTTCAACCTGATCGTGGGTGACGTAGATCATGGTCGAGCCCAGTCGAGCATGCAGCCGGGCAATTTCGTTGCGCATCTGCACTCGCAAGGACGCATCCAGGTTGGAGAGCGGCTCATCGAACAACAAAATGTCCGGTTCCCGCGCCATGGCTCTGCCCATGGCCACACGCTGACGCTGCCCTCCGGACAGTTCCCTTGGCTTGCGTTGCAGCAGCTTGTCCAATTGCAGGATTTGCGCAGTTTTCAGCACGCGCTCGCGCAGGCTGCTCTTTTCTGTCTTGGCCAGTTTGAGACCAAAGCTGATGTTGTCGTAGACGCTCATGTGCGGGTACAGCGCATAAGACTGAAACACCATGCCGACGCCACGTTCGCGGGGCTCCAGGTCGTTGACCCGACGCCCGTCGATCAGCAGGTCGCCGCCGCAGATCGAATCCAGTCCGGCGATCAGGCGCAGCAGGGTCGACTTTCCGCAGCCCGAAGGACCGACGAACACCACGAATTCACCCGCAGCGATCTCCAGGCTGACGTCGCGAAGAATCCGCGCGCCGCCCAATTGTTTGTTCACGTTGTCCAGTTTCAACTTGATCACGATGCTGTTCCTTGTAGTTGTCGGGCATCAACCCTTTAACGCGCCGGCAGTGAGACCGGAAACGATTCGGCGCTGGAAGATCAGCACCAGAATCACCAGTGGGACGGTGACCACCACCGATGCGGCCATCAACAGCCCCCAAGGCAGCTCATGGGGGCTGCCGCCGGAAATCAAGGCGATGGCGACCGGCACCGTGCGTTGCGTGTCGGTGAGGGTGAAGGTCAGGGCAAACAGGAACTCGTTCCACGCGGCGATGAACGCCAATAAGCCCGTGGTGACCAGTGCGGGCCAGAGCAGCGGCAACAGCACCTTGGTCAGGGTGACCCAAGGGGACGCGCCATCCATGATTGCCGCTTCTTCCAGTTCATGGGGCAGTTGTCCCATGAACGTGGTCAGCACCCAGACGGTGAAGGGCAGGGTGAAAATCGTGTAGCTCAGGATCAACGCCCAGGACGTGTTGTACAGGCCCAGGGCGCGGATCACCTCGAACAGCCCCGACAGCACCGCGACCTGGGGAAACATCGACACGCCAAGGACCATCATCAACACCGTGCCACGCCCTCGGAACTTCACCCGGCCCAGGGCATAGGCGGCGGTCAGGCTGAGGAACAACGCCAGCGTCACCACGCACAGCGCAACCACCAGCGAGTTACCGATAGCCCGCAGGAATGAGGCTTGATGGAGTACCGCCGCGTAATTGGAAAAGTCGGGGTTATCGATCCAGTAGCTCACCTCGAACAAGGCGCTGGACGGCTTCAGCGAAGTCACGATGGCGTAGTAGAAAGGGAAGACCGCATACAGCAGCAACACCCCGATCAGGCACCAGAACCCGAGGCGCAACAGCGCTTTTTTCAGTAGGCGCAGGTTCATGACCGGACCTCCAGTTGACGACGTCCGAGATAGAGATAAAGCAGGGCGATTACCGCAACCACCAGAAACAGCAGAGTCGAGGCCGCGCTGCCGTAACCGACGTCCTGGAACTCCACCAGGTGCTGGCGGGCATAGACCGACATACTCATGGTGCTCGACGAGTTCGAGGTCAGCACATAGATAACGTCGAATACCCGCAGGGAGTCGAGGATGCGGAAGATCGCCGCCACCAGCAATGCCGGCATCAGCAGGGGAAGCGTGACACGCCAGAACACCTTCAGCGGATGAATGCCATCGACCCTGGCGGCTTCGTAGCAATCGCTCGGCAACATCTGCAACGCAGCAAGCATCAGCAGCGTGACAAAAGGCACGGTCTTCCAGACGTCGACGATGATCACCGCCCACATCGATAGATCCGCATCCGCCGTCCAGGCCAGGGGCGCGTCAATCAGGCCGAGGCGCAGCATCAGGTGATTGATGATGCCGAACTGGTCGTTGAGCATCCATGACCAGATCTTCGCCGAGACAATGGTCGGAATCGCCCACGGAATCAGAATCAACGCACGCACCAGGGAACGGCCGGTGAACTTGATGTTCAACAGCAACGCCACCAGCAGTCCCAGTACGACTTCCAGTCCCACCGACACCAAGGTGAAATGCAAGGTGTTGCGTACCGCGTTCCACCATTGTGGATCGACCAGGATGCCCGACCAGCTGGAACCGTTGTGGAACAGATAATTGCTCAAGCCTATGAAGGTTCCGCCACCGGTGTCCGCCAGGTTGGCGTCGGTCAGGCTGAACCAGAATGTTCGCAGTAGCGGCCAGGCCGCCACCAGGGCCAGACACAGCAACATCGGTGTCAGAAACAGCCAGGCGGCGCGTACCCGGCGACGCTGTACCGGCGTTTCCCTGGTGAGCAGGAGCTCGTCACAGGGGGCAGTAGTAGAGACAGACATGGTGATTTCCTTCCTTGTGGCTTACCAGTTCCGGCGTTTGATGCGCGTGAGTTCGCTTTCCAGTTCGGCCAGCGCCTGATCGACAGGCAACTCGCCCGCCAGCACGCCATGCACTCGATCGAAGAACGCATTGGAGACCCGTGGATAGCGATCGGCAGTTATGGATGCGGGGCGCATGACCCCATCGTTGAGAATGCTGTGCAGCTGAGCGTAATAAGGCATTGCTGCGAGCAGCTCGGGATCTTGATAGAGCGACTCGATAACCGGGTTATAGGCGCCTATCAGGGCACGATGTTTTTGCTGTTGGGCACTGCTCAGGTAGCTCACCAGCTCTGCGGCAAGTTTTGGATGGGCGCTGTAACGCGATACCGCCAGGCCCCAGCCACCGAGGGTGGAGGCATGGGTGCCGGTCTTGCCGCCACGGGGCAGGGGGGCGACCCCGACCTTGTCTTTTACGGCACTGTCCTGGCTTTGTACCAGAGCCCAGACATACGGCCAGTTACGCATGAACAGCGCATTGCCCGACTGGAATACGCCACGTCCTTCTTCCTCGGTGTAATTGAGTACGCCGCGCGGGGAGATGTCTCCTACCCAGCTTTTCGCCAGGGTCAAAGCCGTTCTTGAGGCCTGACTGTTGACCACGATGTCTCCGCGTGAATTGACCAGCCCGCCTTCCGGTTGGCTGCTGATCCACTCCAGCGCATTACACGTCAGGCCCTCGTAGGCGCGTCCCTGAAATATGTAACCCCAGGCATTGGGGTTCCCGGCAGTGCGCTCGGCCTGTTGAATAGTCCTGGCGGTAGCGGTCATTTCCTCCCAGGTCTGGGGAACCTGCTGGTGGTACTTCTCGAGCAAGTCCTTGCGGTAATACAACAGACCCGAGTCGGTGAACCACGGCATCGTCACCAGCCGTCCATTCACCGTGGCGTTATCCACCTGTGCCTGGAAGTAGCCCTGGGTCGCGTTGGCGGGAAGCACCTCGCGCAGATCCAGCAGATGTTTGGCCAGCATCCCCGGCCACACCATATCGATCTGAATGATGTCGATGTCGGAGGACTGCGCACTGAGGATCTGTTGGTAGAACGACAACCGCTCGGTCGCCGAGTTAGGCGTGGAAACCACCTCGACGTGGTTGCCGGTCTGTTTCGACCACGCCTCGACAGCCTCTTTGCAGAGTTGCAACTCCGCACCCACCGCACCGCAGGAGATCGTCAAATCGGCTGCGCTCGAGACGGACGGAAGCCCGGCACAGAGGGTGAGTAGTGCTGCAGGAAGGAGAGATTTCAGTTGTTTCATAAAGCCCTCTTTATTTTTGTTTTGAGAGAAGTTAACGTTAACATCGTCAATGTAGCAGCGTATTTGCGATGAGGCATCCTTTTTTTTGTCGATTCGGGCAATTCACGAATCACGGAAAAAAGGCTCAGTTACTGGAACAAAAAAACAGCGTATTTGCGATGAGGCATCCTTTTTTTTGTCGATTCGGGCAATTCACGAATCACGGAAAAAAGGCTCAGTTACTGGAACAAAAAAACAGCGTATTTGCGATGAGGCATCCTTTTTTTTGTCGATTCGGGCAATTCACGAATCACGGAAAAAAGGCTCAGTCACTGGAACAAAAAAACAGCGTATTTGCGATGAGGCATCCTTTTTTTTGTCGATTCGGGCAATTCACGAATCACGGAAAAAAAGCTCGGCCACTGGAACAAAACAATAAAAACAAAACAGGAAATCCCCATGCAGAAAGCATCAAGATGGCTACTCGCAGGCGTGCTCAGCACCTCGGCGGCGACCACTCAGGCCGCGACCCTGGAAGAGCGCATGGCTGCGTTTGAAGCCCGTGCCAGCGCAGCGGAAAAACGCGCCGCCGCAGCCGAACAGCAAACCCAGGCACTTGCCAGGGAATTGCAGCAAATCAAACTTTCCACTCCCGCCTTGCAGCCCGCTGCGTCTACTGCAGCAGCCATGTCGGCGCCTGCTTTGGACACCCGACTGGCAAAACTCGAAGCCCGTCAGCAAAGCATGGAAAAACAGGGCAGTACCGGACACCTCACTGACGGCTTCAGCTTCAAAGGCTACGCCCGCTCCGGATTGCTGATCAACGATGGGCTGGGTGGTGGGCGTGGCGGCCCTTATACGACCCCTGCCGGTTCAGTCGGTGGTGCAGTCGGGCGACTGGGTAACGAAGACGACACCTACATGCGCATAGACCTGTCGAAAGAAGCCTATGCGCAGAATGGCACCCGTTCCAAATTCACGGTTTCCATCGCCGATGGCGTGGAAAGTTCCAATGACTGGACGGCCGACGAAAGCAACCTGAACGTGCGTCAGGTATTTACCGAGCTCGATCATCTCGCCGCATTCAAGGGCAATTCAGTGTTCGAGAACGCCACCCTGTGGGCAGGCAAGCGATTCGATAGAGATAATTTCGATATCCACTGGCTGGACTCGGACATCGTCTTTCTGGCCGGTACGGGGGGTGGTATCTACGATGTGCAGATGAACAAGGACTGGCGCTCGAATTACTCCTTGATCGGGCGTAACTACGGGGATTTCAGTGAGGGCGGTGTCAATGCCGATGTGGAAAGCTACATCCTGACCTCCAATCAGTTCTTCGACAATGGTCAGTGGCAGTGGATGTTCAATGGCATTGGCTCGAAGAAAAACGACTTTGGCACCCGCAGCAATGAAGCGGGTCTGACGCCTGCGGATTCCGGCTTGCACAGCATGCTGGCCAATCACCAGAAAAACTTTTTCGGCAGGGAAGGCTTCTTCAAAACGGCGCTGCTCTATGGGCAAGGCCTGGGGGCGGAGGTCAAGAACATCGGCTCGGATGGCGAACTGATCGACGATGCCCGCGCGCTGCGTCTGGCGCTTTATGGTGAGACACCCATTGCGCCTGGCTGGCGCATCGGCCCAAGCTTGCTGGCCGAACAAAGCAAGGACAGATACGTCAAGGGTGACGACTACCGCTGGATGACCTTGAACGTGCGGTTGGCCAATGAAATCAACAGCAATTTCGAGATGGCCTACGAAATGAGCTGGCAAACCATGGACCTCGACCCCAAGGGCTACCTGCAGCGTAATGCGGTCGACGGTAACTTCTGGAAATTCACGGTCGCCCCGACATTCAAACCCGACTTTGGAGACCTGCTCACCCGTCCCGAATTGCGAGTGTTCGCAAGCCTCATGAACTGGTCTTCGGATCTGGACAGATACAGTTCCACAGACTCCTTCGGCAAGTCGGACTTCAACGCCGGCGGTGTATGGCAGTACGGCATACAGATGGAAACCTGGTTCTGAGGGAGTGCTCGCCGAGCGCTGCCGCGCTGAACACTTGTAGGAGCACGGCTTGCCGGCGATGGTGTTCTTGAGATCGCCATCGTCGGAACGCCGCCCGGACCAAGCTCAGCTCCAAGATTTGAGCTATTGCGCCAAATAGCTTTCTTGTACACGCGCCACAGTGCCGTCACTGCGAAGTGTTTCAATCGCCGCGCGCAAGTCTTGCACCAGTTGCGCGGAGCAACGCTTGGAGCAAGCCAGATAGAGATCCACTTTGCTCATGACGGGACTCATGAGCAGTTTGCGTTCAGACACCTTCGGCCAAATGTATTGGCTCTCGGGGACACCGTTGAACCAGGCATCAATGCGACCTTTCAAGAGCATTTGCGCGGGATTGTCACCAATGATCAGCGGGTAGATCTGCTCGCTGCTGAAGCCTTGCGTGCGCAGGATTTCCTCTTGCGCACTGCCCAGGCCGACACCGATCAGGCGGTAGGCCTTCCTGGCTTCTGCGAAGCTGCTCACTTGCCGGTCAAGGCTGAAAAAAGCTCGCTCCATGGGCATGATGGGGGCGATCCAGGTGAAGAGGTGTTCACGTTCTGGCGTGCGTGACAAAGGGGCGATCAACAGGTCCTGCTGTTCATTGACGTATTTCTGCGCTCTGGCCCAGGGGAGCCCATGGATATGTGCGACATGGCCAGCCTTGGCAATGGCGAGCAGGATGACGTCGCCGACTATCCCGTGACCTTTGGCGTCGTCGATAAACGTCAGTGGAGGCGCGTCCGGGATATACAGTTCAAGCGGCAACGGTGCACCACACGCGCTATAGGCTGTCAGCAGCGATACCAACAGGCAAAGCGTCTTGGTACAGGCATTCAGTACGCGTGTGGTCGGGTTCATGGTTGATATATCAGGCATTGAAAGGAGGGGGGCGCCGACTCAAGGCAGGACCCATCTTCCCATAGGTCAACGCGCGATGCGATGGCAGCGAACCCATTGCGGGTTCGCCTGGTGTTCTCAGAGGATCGGCGTGACCCCGATGCCGCCTACTTTTTACTTGATTGCTCTCTGATCTGGGTCAGGCTAAGTCGAGGCGTCAAAGCTTCTGGATCGATTCTGATCTCAATCAAGGATGGTCGGGACATTTCAAGGCAGCGTTCAAAAGCGGGCGCAAATTCCGACGTGGCTGTTACCACCTCGCCATGCAGTCCATAGGCTTGGGCAAGTGCAGCGAAATCCGGGTTAAGCAATTCAGTCCCTGAAACCCGTCCTGGGTAATTGCGCTCCTGGTGCATTCTGATGGTTCCGTACATCCCGTTGTTGATCACCACGAAAATCACGTTGGCGCCATGCTGCGCTGCAGTCGCTATCTCCTGACCATTCATCAAGAAGCAGCCATCCCCTGAAAACGAAACCACCACTCGATCCGGGTACGTCAGTTTGGCGGACACAGCGGCTGGAACACCGTAACCCATGGAACCGTTGGTAGGGCCGAGCTGGGTGCGGTACTGGCGGAACTGGTAGAAACGTTGAAGCCAGACGGCGTAATTACCGGCACCATTGGTAAGGATGGCGTCATCGGGTAGTCGCTGATTCAGCCAGCCAATGATTTCGCCCGGTTGAACATCGCCAGGTGAGGCCGGGCATTCCAGGTTACGCAGATAGTGATCGTTCAGTGTGCGCGTCCACTCACGGTGATGGTGTGACGGGGTGGGCGCAAGTCGGGCGGCCATCGCTGCGAAGCTCGACATACTGCTGTTAATCGCTAGCGCTGCCTGGTAAACGCGTCCCAACTCTTCGATACCTTGATGAACATGAATCAGGGTTTGTTTGGGGACGGGGATATCCAAAGCCGTGTATCCACCTGTCGAAACCTCTCCCATTCGAGAGCCCACTACCAACAGGAGATCGGCGTCCTTGACCGCTGAAGTCAGTTGGGTGGAGGCGGCGAATCCCAGATCGCCGACATAGTTCGGATGTCGATTGTCGAACAGGTCCTGGCAGCGAAAAGAAGCTGCAACCGGGAGGTTCTGCTGTTCAGCAAAAAGCCGAATGTTGTGCACTGATTCGGTATCCCAGCCGCTGCCACCGAGCACCATCAGTGGACGCTCGGATTGCTGGAGCAGTTGCTGCATAGCTGCCATTTGCTCGGCTGCGGGAGTCATCAATACACGTTTGAAAGGCCCGGCATCATTGACTTCCGCCATTTCGCTCAGCATGTCTTCTGGCAGTGCGACCACTACCGGTCCTGGCCTGCCATTGACCGCTCGATGGAACGCTTGGCTTATCAGCTCGGGAATTCTGCTTGTGTCGTCTATCTGGACGACCCATTTCGCCAAGGGACCAAACATCTGGCGAAAGTCAATTTCCTGAAAGGCTTCGCGATATTGTTGATCGCGAGCTACCTGGCCAATGAACAGAATCATCGGCGAGGAATCCTGAAACGCCGTGTGAACGCCAACAGAGGCGTTTGTTGCACCCGGGCCTCGGGTAACGAAGCAGATGCCTGGCTCGCCAGTGAGCTTGCCATAGGCTTCCGCCATATAGGCGGCCCCACCTTCTTGACGGCATACGACCAGATCGATTTCTTCCTGTACGTCATGCAATGCGTCGAGTACCGCGAGGTAGCTTTCTCCCGGAACACAGAAAGCTCTTTTAACGCCATGGATGCGTAAGGCATCCACCAGGATTTGACCTCCGCTACGACGAGAAATGGTTTTATGCATTGTTATCTCCTGAGTCGAATGGTGCGGGGTGGGCGGCGCACTTCCTGACAGGTACTGACTCGATCAATCAGAAGCACAACGGCAAACCCGGGTTTGCCGTTGTTGACTCGAGTCTAGACGAGAGGAGGAACCGCCAACGTGGTGGAGCATTCCAGCAATGAGCGGCGTTGGGTGTCGGCGTAGAGCTTGAGTTCGTTGATAACTTTTTGCCCCAGTGCTTTTTCGAACTCGTCCTGATTAGAGCTACCGGCATAATGGCTTTGTGAGTCATCGCCGAGGTTCGACTGAAAGATTCCCGCTGCGCTGACAGGCAAGAAGTCTTCGTAGACGAGTGGCTCGTAGTGAATGTGCCCCTGAGCGATGAGGTCTTGCCGCGAGCTTGGTCGGTAGCTGTTACTGCGCGATGCAATGCCGAGTTGCGTTGGAAAGTAGCGGAAGTAGGCAAGTCCCTTATCGTGCAGATCCGCGTAGTTGTCCGGGAATTCCTTGAAGTGTTTTTCCAGCAGTTCGGTGTATTTTTCAGCGTTGGATTCAGAGGGGAACTCACCTAACTCTGCTCGTGCCGCGTTCAGCAGGGTGTCGTACAAGGCACGGCCTTTTGGTGTGAGTGCTGCACCGCGTTGTTCAATTTCCCCGAAGCGAGCCGTATGGCTACCGAAAGCACTGTTGCTTTGGTCGGTGAAGGCTACGGTTTCCTGGAGCGCCTTGAAGCTGGTTTGACGCAGTAAAATAGGGCATTCACGGCGTGGCGGCCCTTCGATAACGGCCTTTGGTGTGATGCCTTTTTGCGGCATTCCCTGCTGGATCATGTCAATGTCCAGAGTCCTGGGAGTCAGGTGGTTGATATGCGGGCCTTTGAAAGCGACAACGTCAGCGATGAGTCTGTGTTGATCATGCAGGCGCTGATATTCTTTTGCCGTCACTGTCGCATCGTGATGCCAGCGGAATGTTTCTAATGCTTCCTGAATGAAGTCCTTGGCATCCTTGGCATCAAGACCGCCATTGGCTTCGAATTTCTCGATCAGGGCCAACGCATTCGGTGTGAAAATCTGCCGTTGATTCAGGATTGCCTGAACCCGTTTTCGCAGTTCTTCGTTCTCAATCAGATCCAGGCGCAGCAGGGAGGTGAATACGCGGAACGGGCTTGCCTGCAGTGACGCTTCATGTACGGCGCGAAATGCAGTGGAGTGCACTGGGACGCCGGCAGGCGTCAGGTCATAGTAGCCGACTGGTTGCATGCCCATTACGGCGAACAGTCGTGCAATAGTTGCGAGCTCTTGCGCAGTGCCAACGCGGATCGCCCCGTGACGTTCCATGTCCAGGCGCTCGATTTCTCCTGTGCGCTTCAGATAATCGGCAACAGTCTTGTTTGACTCCAGCACCTTTTCGTTGGTTTCTGCGACTAGCTCCATGAGTGTTCCGTAGAGGGGGACTTCATCCTTGTACATCTCGGACATGGCGCGGGAAAACCGGGCGCGAATTTCGTCCGGGTCGACGAAACCTGGGGTGTTCATCAAAGGAACTCCTTGCTGAATATCTATGTGTGGCGTGGGCGATTGAGCTCAGAAAACTGAGTTCTGTGCCATGGATTCTGAGCATCATCGAGTGGGGGTACAAACGATGATTGTTCAGAATTTCATTCCTTCAGCTATTGAAGTCGGGCTTGGCTGCGAAGGCGGCCTGACAGCCGGCCTGCGTCTCACGGATGTACCCAAATCCACTGTGGGAGCGAGCTTGCTCGCGAAGGCGGCCTGACAGTCGGTCTATCTCTTGAGGGTGTACATATCCGTTTCTGCGGTAACGGCTACTTAGGGTTCCGCCCTGACGGCGGGTCACTTTGGAAAAGCCCCAAAGTAACCAAAGGGCTCTTGCCCCTTTCGTTCGGTGCCTCGCCTAGGCTCGGCATGCCCTCGCTCCGGTCCTGCTCCGTGGGCCCGCCGCGATCGGCCATCCATGGCCGTGCGCGGCTAACCCGGCATCCATGCCGGGTTGCCCACTGCGCAGAACCTGCGCTCGGCCTCTCGAGGGGGCGGTGCATCAAGATCAAAAGCTGCAGGCGAGCTAACGCTCGGCCTGTTGAGTGGTGAAAAGCGAGTTGTACGCCGAGCCATTGTGGGAGCGAGCCTGCTCGCGAAGCTGTTGATCTTGCCGTTGCCGTTGCCGTTGCCGTTGCCGTTGCCGTTGCCGTTGCCGTTGCCGTTGCCGTTGCCGTTGCCGTTGCCGTTGCCGTGGCTTTGGCTTTGGCTTTGGCTTTGGCTTTTGAACTTGATCTGCCTGCCCCTTTCCCAGAGGCCGAACGCAGGCGTTGCGCAGGGGGCATCTCGGCATGGATGCCGAGATAGCCGCCCCCGGTCCAGAGTGTGTAAAAACGCAGACACCGTTTGGAAATCTGCGTTGCTACGTAAAATCTGCCAGCGCTTGGCTAGTCAGCAGACCTGAAATTTGCGTAGGAACGCGATTTTCGTTCTGGTTCTGACCGTCAAACCTGCTCTAAAACGTTTTTACACAGCCTCGGCCATGGATGGCCGATGGCGGCGGGCCCCCGGAGCAATGCCGGAGTGAGGGCATGCCGAGCCTAGGCGAGGCACCGAATGGTGGGGCAGAAGCGCTTTGGTTACTTTCGACTGGGCCGGCATTCCGGATTTTCGAAAGTGACCCGCCGTCAGGGCGGAACCCTAAGTGGCCGTTACCGCAGGAATGGATATGTACCCGACCCCAAGTGGCCGTTACCGAAGAAACGGATATGTTCACCAGCAAGAGACAGGTCGGCTGTCAGGCCGCCTTCGCGGGCAAGCCCGCTCCCACAGTGGATCTGGGGCACGGGAAACAGCTTCGATCAAGTCCTCAAACGTCACCAGTGCCCGAAGTTCATCGGCGTTTATTATGCGAACACTCATGGCAGCACCTCCAGCGTGCCACGTCCAACGAAGGCAACGTCCCCACCGACCTGAACCGTAGTGACTGCGCTGCTGCTGCCTTCAGGCTTCACACGAAGCACGCTCGGGCGTCCAGTGAAGCGCCCCTGATGAAGCGTGAATAATTCACCAGATCTGGCCAAACCATGTTTTAAACGGTACGCGCCGATAACGCCTGCGGCGCTGCCGGTGGCGACATCCTCCATAATCACTTGCCAGGTTTGGCGCGCGGCCTTCGTGGAGTCGTAAAGCGTTGCCGCGGCCGCGATGATCGGATGGCCCGTGGCGTCGAGGGACGAACTTCGCCGGTAGACCCCTTATGAGCTCTATCGGCGCAGGGGCGATCACGTATCAGCGAATTCCAGCCAGACAGCTCTCGAAGATGTCGAGCCCTTCGTTCAAGATTGCCGGTTCGATCGTCAACGGTGGCAGCAGTCGAATGATGTGGCGGGATTTCCCGCTAGGCATCAACAGCAGACCGTTTTGTCTGGCGCTGCCAAGCAGCTGTGCTAACACCGAAGTCGCAGGCAGCCCCTCAGGAGTCATCAGCTCAATCCCTCTCATTGCCCCAACACCGGTCAATCTGCCGAGATAAGGGGAGAGCTTATTTTGCTGCCATGCCTGATACCGACTGACGATTGCCTTTTCCTGATTTTCGCCCCAGGAAGAAAGGTTGGCGTCGGTCATCTCGTCCAGTGTGGCGAGCGCAGCAGCGCAGGCAATCGGGTTGCCTGAGTAAGTCCCACCCAAGCCGCCTTTGGGCAAGGTGTCGAGCAGATATTTTTTACCGACCACCGCGCCCAGTGGAAGGCCGCCGGCAATGCTTTTACCCAGCAGGATCAAATCGGGTTCGATACCCAGTCGTGTAAATGCAAAGCGCTGCCCCGTGCGACCGAATCCGGACTGGATTTCATCGACAATCAGCAAAATGCCCTTTTCGTCGCAGAACTTGCGTAATGCTTGTGCAAACTGCGGGTCGAGGGCAAGGAATCCGCCTTCGCCCTGGACGGGTTCCAGAATGAAACAGGCGACTTCATCGACGTCGATCTCGACGCTGAACAGCCGATCCATTGCTTTAAGCGCTTCCAGCGACGTGACGCCAGTGTCTTCACTCGGGTAGGGCAAGTGGTAAACGGGGCCCGGCAAGGTGCCGACACGCTGCTTGTAGGGGGCGACTTTCCCGTTCAAGTTCAGGGTGGCCAGGGTGCGTCCATGAAAGCCGCCATCGAATGCGATGACGGCAGTACGACCGGTCGCTGCACGGACTATTTTCAGCGCATTCTCTGCGGCCTCGGCACCACTGTTGGTCAACATGCCGCTGACCGGCCAGGGCACGGGAATGAACTCGGCCAGTCGAGCCATCAGTTGTTTATACGGTTCGTGGGGCGCGGCATTGAAGGCGTAATGCGTCAATTTGGAGGCTTGATCGCACACCGCCTCGACCACCCGTGGATTGCAGTGACCCAGGTTCAGAACGCCAATGCCGCCGACGAAATCGATGTAACGCTTGCCGTCAGTGTCCCATACCTCTGCGTTTATACCGCGACTCAACGTGATGGGGTGGACGATTGCGATGGACTCGCTGATGGAGGACTGTGTCATGATGGCGTCGTCCATTGGCACTGTTTTGTGGCACGCATTGGCATTTTTATGTTCCTGGCTGCATAGGTTTTTTTCTATGTAAGCGAGGAATGCCAGGTCACGACAAGCGAAAAGAAATTACGGAGTCATTCCGTAAACTCTTGAAGCCTCAAAGTGGGTGGTTTCCGAACCTGGCTTGCTCCAGTACCCATTCAACAAAATTGCCTACCTTCGGTATGTCAGCGGCGTGCTCTGCATAGGCCATGAAATGTGATCCGGTGCTGCGCACGGAGTAGTCCCAGGCAACCACCAGTTTTTTCTCGGCAATCTCGTCGCTGACCAGAAATTTAGGTATCAGTGCCACTCCGCAGCCTGCCTGGGCTGCGCGTATGCACATGTAAAACGTATCGAAGCGTGGGCCGTGATAGCTGTTTTCCGTATGCAGATCCTGCTCGAGAAACCATTCGTGCCAGGCTTCAGGTCGAGAGGTGCATTGCAGCAAGACCAGGTCAGTCAGGTCGGCGGCACTCTTGATCGATCTGTTGGCCAGAATGTCCGGTGAGCAAACGGGTACCACGTCTTCGTCGAAAAGCTTGGTGCAGACAGCTCCTGGCCATGAGCCATGGCCGAAGAAGAAGGCGACGTCAGCCTTTGCCTTGAGCAGGTCGAAGGGTTCCAGTTCGCTGCGGATGTCCAGATGGATATTAGGAAAACGCTTACCGAAACCTTTCAGATTCGGTACCAGCCACCGTGCGCCAAAGGTGGGTTGGGTGGCTACTCGCAGGACTTCGGTTTCGCCTCCGTACGAAAGAATGTACCGGCTCGACATATCGACCTGGGTCAATATTTTATCGACCTCAGCGAGGTACAGCTCTCCCGCAGGAGTCAGCTGCAGGCGTCGGCGTACGCGATGAAAGAGGTGATGTCGGAGCATTTCCTCCAGTTGCGCAACCTGTTTGCTGACAGCGCTTTGGGTCAAATGGAGCTCTTCGGCTGCTCGAGTGAAACTCAAGTGACGAGCCGCTGCTTCGAAGCACTGAAGGGCTGCCATGGAAGGAGTCAGGCGTTTGGACATATCTCTCTCTATCTGGTGAGAAATCAACTTCATTAGCTCAGGGAATGATGTGCTGAGTAAACGTCGTTTGTTGATCGATGGGATCGGATTAATACTGATCCGGATCAATAATTACAACCACCATCAGATGCAGGAGAAAAAAATGGTTGATGGACTGCTTAAAGCCCTTGGCGTTTCTGAGGCAGCATTCACGAATGGCGGCTATCCCATTCATACACCTATCGATGGTAGTCAAATCGCTTCCGTCACGTTAGAAGGCAAAGCTGCCGTCGCCGAGAAGATCGATCTCGCCCATCAGGCCTTTCTTTCCTGGCGCGATGTGCCGGCGCCACGTCGTGGTGAGCTGGTTCGTGTGTTCGGCGAAGTGCTGCGCAAGAACAAAGAACAGCTTGGCGAATTGGTATCGGTCGAAACCGGCAAAATCTTCCAGGAAGGCCTGGGCGAAGTTCAGGAAATGATTGATATCTGCGACTTCGCGGTCGGTCTGTCTCGCCAGTTGTACGGTTTGACTATCGCGTCTGAGCGCCCAGGTCACCACATGCGTGAAACCTGGCAGCCACTCGGCGTCGTTGGTGTGATCAGTGCGTTTAACTTCCCGGCTGCTGTATGGGCCTGGAACACCACTCTGGCACTGGTTTGCGGTAACTCTGTGCTGTGGAAGCCGTCCGAAAAAACCCCGCTGACTGCTCTGGCGTGCCAGGCACTGTTCGAGCAGGCACTGAAGATCTTTGGTCAGGCTCCAGAAGGGCTTAGCCAACTGATCATCGGTGATCGTGAGGCCGGTGAGGTTCTGGTTGATGATCCGCGCATTCCACTGATCAGTGCTACGGGTAGCACCCGTATGGGTCGTGAAGTCGGTCCACGAGTGGCGGCTCGTTTCGGTCGCAGCATTCTCGAGCTCGGCGGCAACAACGCGATGATCCTGGCGCCGAGTGCTGACCTTGATCTGGCCGTGCGTGGCATCCTGTTCAGTGCTGTCGGTACTGCCGGTCAGCGCTGCACCAGCCTGCGTCGTTTGATCGTGCACCGCTCGATCAAAGATGAGGTTGTTGCCCGAGTGAAAGCTGCATACGCCAAGGTGCGTATCGGTGATCCACGCAAGGACAATCTGATCGGGCCGCTGATTGATAAGCACGCTTTCGAATCGATGCAGGGTGCTCTGAGTCAGGCGCGTGACGAAGGTGGTCAGGTATTTGGTGGTGAGCGCAAGCTGCAGGATCAGTATCCGAACGCTTACTACGTTGCGCCGGCCATTGTTGAGATGCCAGGCCAGTCCGACGTCGTCCGTCACGAAACCTTCGCACCGATTCTGTATGTGTTGGCGTACGACGAGTTTGAGCAAGCGCTTCGTCTGAACAACGAAGTCCCTCAGGGCCTGTCGTCCTGCATTTTCACCCTGGACGTACGCGAAGCCGAGCGCTTCCAAAGTGCATCCGGCAGTGACTGCGGTATTGCCAATGTCAACATCGGCACCAGCGGCGCCGAAATCGGCGGTGCATTCGGTGGTGAGAAAGAAACCGGTGGCGGACGTGAGTCCGGTTCGGATTCCTGGAAAGCCTACATGCGTCGTCAGACCAATACGGTCAACTATTCTCGCGAGTTGCCTCTGGCTCAAGGGATCGTCTTCGATTGATGACGTTACTCCTCGCGCCGGTTTTGATCGGTGCGGGGAGTGCAGTTCGCCTGAATGGAATAATCGGCTGACAAGCTGTAAAAAATAATGCGAGTCTGCGGTAAAGAGGTTGATTGTATGGTTGAGTTACGTCGAGAGTGTCTTTGGGAACATGTCACGCCTGAACAGGCACTGCCTGGTGCACTGACCGGCAGTATCAAAGTCGATGTCTGCATTATTGGCGGTGGCATTACCGGGCTTTCGGCTGCGTTGACTTTGCTTGAGAACGGCAAGAGCGTTGCGGTGCTCGAGGCACATCGGGTCGGTCACGGTGGTTCCGGGCGTAACGTAGGTTTGGTCAATGCAGGTACCTGGATCCGCCCCGATGACGTGGAAGCTACTTTAGGCGCCAAGGTCGGGACTCGGCTCAACAAAGTTCTTGGGGATGCGCCAGCCCAGGTCTTCGCCACCATCAACAGGCTCGGTATCGATTGTCAGGCCCGTAACGATGGCACCCTTCATATGGCCCACAACGCTTCAGGTGTTGCTGACTTGCAAGCCCGCCATGATCAGTGGAAGCGCCGGGGAGCCAATGTTGAACTGCTGACAGGATCTCAATGCCAGGAATATTGCGGCACCGATAAAATTTCTGCGGCATTGCTGGATCATCGGGCCGGAACAATCAATCCGATGGGCTATACCACCGGATTGGCCGAAGCTGTGCGACGCCTGGGCGGTCATTTGTTCCAGAACACAGCCGTTACCCAGTTGGAGAAGCAGGGCCGTTCCTGGTGGGTCAAGACTGCGGGTGGCGCGGTTGTTTCAGACAAAGTCGTCATATCGACCGGTGCATACACCGAAGGCGATTGGTCTGAACTGCAGAAAAACCATTTCCGTGGCTATTACTACCAAGTGGCCTCGAAACCTCTGGCAGGTGCCGACGCCGATAACGTGTTGAAGCATGGCCAGGGATCCTGGGACACACGTCTGGTATTGAGTAGCATCCGCCGAGATGCAGAGGGACGCCTGCTGCTTGGCAGTATGGGCCGAACCGATAACAAGCCTGACTGGTTCATCAAAAGTTGGGCCGATAGAATCCAGGGCCACTACTTTCCTAAGTTGGGCAAGGTCGAGTGGGAAATGCATTGGACGGGGTGTATTGACTTTACGCCAGATCATTTGATGCGTCTGTTTGAGCCTGCGCCTGGTATCGTCGCGGTTACGGGGTATAACGGACGTGGAAATACTACCGGTACTGTTGTTGGCAAGGCCTTGGCTGACTATTTGATCCACGACCTGCCTGAAGATTTACCGATACCTTTCTCGACAATGAAGACACTCTATAGTGCGAGATTGCGAAGTGCATTCTATGAAAGCGGATTCTCTCTATACCATGCGGGTCAATGCTTGAGAGTTATTCTGTAAAAACAAAATAGAGTTGATGTAGGGCGCTCCTGTCGAATGCGTTCTCGAGTTCGGTTGATGGGAGCAATCAGCCGCAGGGGCGAGGATGGATGCCGTACGATGCACGATAGCCGCGGGTCACACTAGAGCGGCTGCACTTCTCTGACGCACGAGTCGCTCGACGAAGAATTCCAGATGCCCTCGCGCAGTACTCGGTAAAGGCCAGCGATTGACTCTCTGCGCAAGGGACTTGAATGCCAGGGCGCCCTTGGAACGTGGAAAAGCCTCATGCAGCGCCCGCTGGCTCTTCAGGGCCTTGAGCATGTTTTCGTCGTAAGGCACAGCGCCGGCATAGTGTAAGGAGACGTCAAGGAAGCTATCCGTGACTTTGCTCAGTTTTCTAAACAGGCTGCGGCCTTGCTGCTCGCCCAGCACCCTGTTGGCCAGTACACGGAAGCGGTTCATGCCGCAGTCGCGATTGAGTGCTTTGATTAGCGCATAGGCGTTCGTAATTGAGGTCGGCTCATCGCACACCACCACCAGTACTTCCTGCGCCGCGCGGGCGAAGTTGACGACCGAATCACCAATTCCGGCCGCGGTGTCGATTACCAGGACATCCAGATCATCGTCAATATCGCTGAAGGCCTGGATCAGTCCGGCGTACTGCGCCGAGGTCAGATGACTCATGTTTTGACTGCCGGAGGAGGCCGGGACGATACGAATTCCACCAGGCCCTTGATGTATCACCTCGCGCAACTCGCAGCGTCCTTCGAGTACGTCGACGAGGGTCTGATCGGGCGGGAGGCCAAGTGAGACGTTGACATTTGCCAGCCCGAGATCGCCATCCAGCAGCATGACGCGTTGGCCGAGTTTAGCCAGAGCCAGCGACAAGTTCACCGCCACACTCGTCTTGCCGACACCACCTTTGCCACTGGTTACCGCGATAACCTGTACGGGATTTATGCTGTCCATGTCGTTCTCATTGAAGTCGATTTGCCGGGTCAAGCCCCGATGCCGTCAGTTAAGCGAACGATGCGCCTTTGTAGGAGCGAGCTTGCTCGCGATGGACTCAAGGGCGACGCGTTTATTCAGAAAGCACGCGTTATCGTTAACGTCCATCGCGAGCAAGCTCGCTCCTACACTCATGTCGTAAGCGTAGAGTAATTAAACGTATTAATAGATAGCTTTTGACAGGAGCGTGAAGGGCCCTTTGGCGACCATTTTCCTGTTTGTACGAGTCTGTGCCAAAGCGCAAACCCTGCAGTGTCTAATTGCATAATGACATTTATTATATTAATAGTTCATTGTCGGCAGTGGCTGACGTTTTATAACGACAAGCGGCTTGTCAGGGCTACAGCATGACTGAATTTTTCTTGCAGTCCAGGCAAAGCTGAGCGTGATAAAAAATAAATTAATGGATTAACCGCTCAGGCCACTAGTGGCATGTTGAACTTGCCTGCGATCTAGAGCCCTGGATGAAATCCCATTAATAATTTCTACATCGCCTTGTGTAAGAAGCGATGACTCTAAAGTTTTATTAAAGTAAGTCTCTCAATAGCGGTTCAAGTTCAGGGTGATGTGAAGAAAGTAAATGCAGCGCATTGACGGCGTGCTAATCAAGGAGCCGATAGAGGCTCCTTTCGTTTGCCTGTGTTTTCGCCATTTTTCAGGCGCCAATATTTGTACTAGTTGGATGGTTTGAAAAGCGATAGGCCTTAGTGCGATTTATTCATGCGCGCTATTACAACCTCAGCCATAAATAACGACGTGTTCAACTAGATCTCACGGCGAGGAGAACTACAGCCCGATAAAAGACAAAAAAATTGACAACAAAAAACAGTCACTTTCTCCCTATATAAGTCGGTGATACATCATGATCAAGATCATGGCCTACTTTTTCATAGGAGTTGTAATTGCAGGATGCAACGGCATGGTAAAGCCCGACTTTTCGGGGTCTACTAACGATTCATACTTTTTAGTCTTCTCAGGCTTTCCTTTGCCGTATATCTATATGGCCTCGGCCGTGCAATGGAACGAGGACTACGCCGTCACCACCCGCCACACCCCGCTCATTTCCAACGTGAAATACAGCTGCAGCACAGGCTGCGACCTCGTCTTCATCCAGCACAAAGCCAACGGCCGCTACCCGTCATGGCGCGAACCGCGTGTGGGCGAGGACATAACTGCCGTTGGGGCGAGCCCATACCTGGTGACTGCCACCGGGAAAGGCAAGGTGTATCAAGCGCCTTTCGTCAATTCCGATGAACACAGCGGCGATCGCTATGCCATCCATGATGCCCCGCTGATCAAGGGGATGTCAGGAGGGCCAGTCATCGGCAGTGATGGCAGTATTGTCGGCATTAATATGGGTTTTTACTCCACCACACTGCACGATGTGAGCTTTCACCCCGGCCTGAAGGGCGCTGAGAGGATCAGCATCTTTATCCCGTACTCGATCATTCAGCGTGAGTGGGGGCTGTTGCAGGCAAAGCTTAATGATCCGCACAACACGAAATATGTCGCGAAGTAGCTTTTAGCTATCCCGACCCTATTTCAATGACGGCCCAATCTTTTCAGGTTGGGCTGTGGCGCGGCGTTTTCAGCAGCGGCGCTTTTCTTGCTATTCATCGAACGTCGCCTGGCAGCACCTTGATGGGCTCGATGTAAGCCGACTGCAAGTCCCGCTCCGGGATCTCCCAGATGATCTGTGTGGGGGGCGTTTCTTTGAAGGCCGGGTTGTTGAGGTAGCTGTTTGCGGCGCCGGAGAACGCTCCGCCATCTTTGGCGAAGTTACCCACGGGGGCGCCCAATGCCTGCTGCAGGAACCCCGCGAAGTTGGAGTTGCGCGAAAATGAGGTCCCTATGAGAGCGGTGTCAGGCAGGTTGGCATCTCCAAAGAGGTCCCCCACATTGTCAGGACTGTCGACTGGCACAGCGGGAAGTTCGAGGGTGCTGGTTTGGGCGACCATTTCGGGGGCGGGTTGCCATTTGAGCGGCAACCAGTCGATGCCTGCCAGATGGACCAGATCGCCAGGCCGCAGCGCGAGCAGGGCATGACTTTCTTCGAACGACCTGCGTGGCATTGCGGTGATGCCCAAGTTCTTCAGGCGCTGTGCGATGGCCTCGGCCGCAGCCTTCGCACCGGATTCGCTCCAGTGCGTATCGGTGCGCAACCAGGCACTGGCCCCCAGTGGCGTCAGCGCACCGGTCAGGTCCAGATTCGACACACCGCCCACACTCAGCTTTGAGGTCCAGGCCTGGATGCGCCCTTCGAGAGAGGCGGGGCGGTGCAGTGAGCAGCGTTGCGCAGCGGCGATGCGGCTCTTGTCTGGAACGATGACCACCAGCAGGCTGATTCCACGTCGAGAGAGCTGCTGTTTCAGATCAATCACTGCCTGGACCTTGGCATCGGCATTGCGCTGCGCTTGATGATTGACCTTGAGTTCATCGGCCAGAAACAGCCAGTCAGGGCAGCCCAAACGAACCCTCGACCCCATGTCGCTGAGGAACACCCAACTGCCACCACGCTCCAGGTCGGCGAAGGTGGTGGGAACGTGAGCTTTCGACAGCTCCTTGGCGATCCGATGGGTGATATCGCCTTCAAGCATCTGCCCGACCACCCACTTTTCAGGTATCAGCTCGATCTGCCCTGACCCGATCAACCGGCCTGAGGACAGCAACCCGACGAACAGAAATATCAGCAGCGCCACGCCAGCCAGCAGACTGCTGCGTGTCGCCAGATCATCTGGCTGAGTGGGGTCAGTGGAGTGCTCTGGAGTCGTCATCAGAATTGAAAGTACAGAAAGGGTACGGTCTCGCGACTGGCGATCAGTGCGAACGACAGCATGAAACCGGCGATGGGCCAAAGGGCGGCGGCGTAGAGCAAAAGGCCGCCCAGTCGTTTCTCACAGTAAGGGCGCAGCAGCGGTGCGACGACACCGAACACACCCAGCAAACCCGCAATGCCGTGTACCGGGCGCAGAGTCGCGGACAGTTCATCACCGAGGGCGATGCCCTGCAGGCCGAACTGTCCGGCATACAGGCGCAGCGCGCTGTGAAAGTCGGGGGCGCGGAACAGCGTCCAGGCCAGGCACACGAACAGCAGTGTCAGCCCATGGGAAAGCACCGGCGGTACCGGGGGCAGGGTGGAACGGTTCCAGGCACGATCAACACACAAGGCGATGCCATGGGCGCAGCCCCAAAGCAGATAATTCCAGCTATCGCCACCGTGCCAGAGGCCGGCGATGGCCATGATCAGGAACAGGTTGCGCCAGGTTTTCCAGGTGCCGTTGCGATTGCCGCCCAGCGGAATATAAAGATAGTCACGTAGCCAGCTGGACAGCGACAGGTGCCAGCGACGCCAGAAGTCCTGGATGCTGTTGGCCAGATAGGGACGGTCGAAGTTTTCGGGGAAGTGGAAGCCCAACATCAATCCCAGCCCAATGGCCATCGCGCTGTAGCCCGCGAAGTCGAAGAACAGTTGCAAGGAGTAGGCAAGGCAGCCAACCCAGGCGTCGACGAAGCTAGGGTTCGGCAAGCTGAACGCCACATCGACCACAGGCGACAGGGTGTCGGCCACCAGGACCTTCATGCACATCCCGACCATGAACCGGCGTGCGCCCAGCGAAAAATTCTGCAGGTTGAAGTAACGCTGATTCAGCTCGCGCCGCACCCAGTCATAGCGAATGATGGGACCGGCGACGGAATGGCCGAACATCGAAATATAGGTCGCGTAATTGATGAAGCTGCGTTCGACCGGCACGCTGCGGCGATGCACATCCACCAGATAGGAAATCGCCTGCAACACGATAAACGACAATCCGGCCGGCATGACGACCCGTTGCCAGTCCAGGGGCATGGCGCCGTACCAGGTGACGGCATCGATCAGCGTGCCGGCGACGATGTTGGCGTACTTGTACCAGCACAGCACCGCCGTGTTGAGCACGATCAGCGTCACGAGTATCCGTACACGGCCCCTGTCCTCCCGGAAAGCGTCAAGCAGCAGGCCGCCGATCCACGCGGCGATCGTCAGGATCACATGCACAGCGAGGAACCGTGGGCTCAACCAGCCATAGAACAGCCAGCTGCCGATCAGTAACGTGACGTTGCGCCAGGCGGCTGGGCACAGTGCATAGGCACACAGGAACAGCGGCAGGAACAATGTCAGAAACTCGAGAGAGGCAAAAACCATGGTAGTGCAGCGATCCGATCAGTGGGCCAGGACGTCAGTCACGAGCAGCAGGTATGGGCCGTTTACGCCAGGCAACAGTACAACGCTGTAGCGTTCGCCGGCCTTGAGCTGACCCAGGTCAAGCGGCGCACCGACGTCGGTTTGAGCACAGACCAATTGCACCGAAAGACTGACGGGGTTAATGGCGCGGCGTTGCACGCTACCGCTGGCCACATCCTTGAACAGGTCGGTGTTCTTCCCCGCAGCGCGCAAGCCGGCGTGGGTGCAACCTGGATCGGCGCTGATAAACGCCAGTGAAGCTCTCAGGCTATTGAAATCGTCGGGTTGCTCACGGATGACGACCTGGCGGATACCTTGAGTACTGTCCGGCAAGGCGATCACGCTGGCGAATTCGCCTGCTGCCACCTGGATGTCCAGCGGCTGGCTTTTGCCGTTGCGTTCCAGGGTGCCCTTGATCGGCTGGTTGGCGGGCACGGGCAGGTAGTCGGACACGGCATTCGGGCCTTCCAGTTTGAGGCTTGCCCGAGAGCCTTCGGCCAGCAACTGCAAGGGTCGGTCGGCGGCGTTGATAAAACGCAGGAAGGCCGAGTCCTGATCCGGGCCCGTCGGGTACAGGGCAATGTCGGCGGCTTGGGCGTGCAGGCTCAGCATCAAGGGCGCGAACAAGGTCCAGCCAGGTATTGGTCGGGTCATTTGCCGGCTCCTGTGCTGCTGACGCGGTCGGCGGGTAGTTTGGCCAATGCACCACCGATCGCAGTGCCCCATGCTTGATAACCGGCGACGGTGAAGTGCTGCCCGTCGGTGGTGATCCACTGCCCGGGTTTGGAGAACGTCAGCGAATCGATGTAGGTGCAAGGCGCCACGTTCGCGGCCAGAAACTGCGACATCAACTGGGTACGGGCATCATTCTTCTGGTACATGCCACCGGCCTTGCCCCAGGCCGGGCCCACCCAGGCGCAACGGGTCCCGGTGGCGGCGATGGCCTTGGCCAGGCCGGTGACGCTTTGCCATGCCCAGGCCTTTGGAAACACCGGCTTGTCATAGGACGCCATGGTATCGCCGATGACCAGTACCACCAGGTCGGGCTTGTCGGCGGCGATCAGGTCCTGGATCGGTGTGGTGGTTGCCTCGCGTCCCTTGATCACGATCTTGCCGTTGCCTTTGCGCTCGGCACCGCAGTCGACCTTCTTGCTGATCAGCCAGTCACCGGCGCTGGCGCCGCAGGCACCGATGGAGTGAACCTGGGCGCCTTGGCGAGTCAGGTTGTCGTGCAGCGGCTCGAGCAAATGGTCTGCGAGGCTCATATGGCTCTCCCCAAGGACAAGCAGAGTCAGACCGGCAAGGGCAGAAGTGGGCATCGAAAGCTCCAGAATGATCAGTTGGAATAAGGCGAGGAGTAGGGGCTGACCGGCAGGCTCATGGGGCCGCTGATGTCCTCGAACTGGTAGCGCAAGGACAGGGCACCGCTGAGTTGTTGGTAGTCGCGGGCGTTGTCCAGGCCCAGATTGGCGCCCAGCAGGAAGTTCGAAGCGAGCTTGTATTCAGCCGCCGCGGCGAGGCTGTAGCCGATCCCGGTTTTGTTTTGCCCGGCGTAGCGCAGGCCAGAGGCCGCCTGCAGGGCTTTGTCGGTAGGGAAATAATCGGCGCTGTCCTGCTCGAAATGCTGCACGCCGACCGAGCCCTTGACTTGATAGCTCAAGCGTCCGGAGCGTTGTGCCCAGGTCACCGGCACACCCAGGGCGAAGAACGTCTGCGGGCTGAAATAGCCGCCGTGGCCGTAGGTGAAATAGTCCTGGTTGTTGGCGTAGCTTATGCCGGTCATGCTCAAGCCGACGGTCAGTTTGCTGTCCGTTGCATTTTGCAGGTACCAGTACACACCGCTGCCCAGTTCACTGCGGCTGTTGGACTCGACATGGTTGCCCAATAGTTGGTGCCAGGAGGCGTAGCCATAGGCGCCGATTTCGTTGTCGTCATAGCTCAACTGGCCACGCCCGCCGTTGGCGCTCACACCGCCCCAGGATTGCCCGCTGCGTTTGTCCGTGGTGCCGGCAAACGAGGTGACGCTGTCGGTCACCGGACGCCGGGAAACGCTCACGCCGTAACGGACATTGGAGGTGTCGCTTATGGGGCGATCAACGCTGATGCCGCCCGTGGCGGTGGTGTATTTGAAGCCGAGCGGGGTGGTGCCGAGATCGGCTTTGAGCCCATCTGCGGGCCGTTGAATGGCGAGGGAAAGGCCGACACCCTCGGCTTTTTGCGAACCGACGCCGTCGCTCTGCGCACCGCTACCGAAACGCTGCAGCGCCTCACCGCTGGCACTGCCGGCGTTCAGCGAGACGGGCGTTACGCGCAGGGCGACGCGGCTTTCATCCTGCGGGATATTGATTTCCAGCGGTGTTTCAATATCGGTCAGTTTGCTCAGTCCCGACTCACTGTTGTTGCTGCGAATGCTCACGCCCTGGGTGACGTAGGCACTGCGCTCCTGAAGGATTTTACTCAGCGCCAGTTGCGCGGGGCTGATGTCCTCGCTCGCCAGTGCTGCGCGCGGCACCTGCGACTCGAATGGATTGCTCGCCTGCTGCGGCCTTAGAGTGGCGTCGATGTGAAAGGGGCCGTAAGACTTCACGCTGCCCGGCATCTCCTGAGCCGGTGGCGGGATCGCTGCCAGCAAGGTGTCGCGACTGACCTCGCCACGCTGACCCGACACCCCGGCAAAAGGGTTGGGCGCCACCGTCGAACCTGCCAGTTGGCCGCCCTGACTTCTGCGTTTCTCGCTCTGTTCGATGGCTACGGCTTTGCGCAGCAAATCGGCCGCCATGCCGGTCTTGCCCATGTTCTGGTAGAGGCGTGCGGCCTCCGTCAGCGTTTGAGGGTTACCGGATTCGGTCTTGAGCAGCTGTTGCAGTGCCTGTTCGGCAAATGCAGTGTCATGTGCCAGCACCGCCGCGTCGGCAGCACCCAGCAGCAGTTGCGGGTCGTTTGGCTGGCGCTGTAACAGCGGTTTGTAGAGATCGAGGGCCTTTGCCGTGTCGCCGTTTGCCGAGTACATCCGTGCCAGGGCCGCGACGCCAGCGCTGTCACCGGGACGTTGCGCCAGTGCGGGCGCCAGCGTGTCATAAGCGCTGGCCAGATTGCCTCGTTCACGCAGCTGGTCAGCCTGGCGGATGCGATAGCGATAGAGCAGGTCGTCGAAACGTTTGCGAGCCGGTGCGTTCAAGGGACGGTTCTGAAGGTCGCGCAGAATCGTGTTGACCTCTACGTCTTCTCCGGTTTTAAGCAGGACAGCGGCGTATTGCAGGATGAAGTCCGCCGAGGGCGCCGTGGTGTGTTGCAACTGGCCGCGCATGAGGGCCAGCGCACGGGGCGAGTCGCCGATGTCGACATAGGCCGAGGCCAGGCTCGCCGTGCGTTCTGGACTGTTGTTGGCTATCGGCTGAATGCGCTCGAGCAAGGTCAGGGCTTCCTGGCGCTGTCCGCGTTTGCCCAACTCGATCGCCTGGCTGAGTTGCAGGTTGAGGGAGACATCAGCGGCCAGCGCTTCCATGTCCGGGGTGCGTTGGTCGGGGCGCAAGCGTCCCAAGGTTGCATGGGCGGCTTTCCACTCACCCATCTGGACCGACAGCAAGGCACTGATGTAAAGCGCATCGGCATTGTCGGGGCGGGCCTGGAGCATGGCGTTGATCAGGTCCCGAGCCTTTTGCGGTTCGCCCATCGCCAGGTTCAGGCGGGCCAGGGCGAAGCGTGTCCAGATGTTGTCCGGTTCGTAGCGCAGCGCGTCCTGCAAGGCGCTGCGCGCAGCGGGCAGGTCGTTGCGTTGTTCGGCGAGCGCGGCCAGTTGCGTCGCGCGCAAGGCTTGCAGGCGTGCGGACTGGCCGATCTTTGCCTCTCCGGTGGCTGGCAGGCCGTTGATCAGTTGCAGGGCTTCATCGTTCTTGCCGCTCTTGAGCAGCACGTTGACCAGCCCTTCCTGTGCTTGAGGGTCGTCGCGGCGTAGGCTCAGCACCTGGCGATAGTTGCGCTGGGCGTCATCGAACTGGCCCGCGCTGGTCTGAATATCCGCCAGGGCGAGGCGAGCGTCCACCCCGTTCGGGGTCAGATGCAGGGCCTGATTGACCAAGGCTAATGCCTGGGCTGTCTGGCCTTTGGCCTGGGCGTCGCGGGCCTGCTGCAACGCAGACCAGTAGTGCACTTCGTTCAGTGCGGCTTGCCAGTGGCTGCCGTCGCGTTGTCGTGTGGCCTGGCCCAGGAGCTTTTCTGCATCGGCCAATCGATGTTGTTGCTGGCGAATCACCCCAAGGCCACCCAGCGCGTTAGCATCATCGGGTTGGGCATTCAAGCGTGCCTGGAAGGCCTGTTCGGCGGTGGTCTGATCGCCTTCTTTCAGGGCCTTCAGGCCGCGCGCGACTTCGGCGGGCGGTTGCCATTCCTTGCTGGCCGTCGATGCCACCTGTTGCTTGCCCTTGTTCATCTGCGCCCGGATTTCCACGTCATCCGGATGCGTCTTGAGGTACGCCTCGAACAACGGCACTTGTGCCGGATTGGGCGGGCCGATCCAGGTCAGCGCCAGGCGCCAGCTTTCGTCGGCATCACCGGCAATGTCGGTACGCTGGGTCAGCCCGGCCAGGGCGCGGATGCCCTCGGCCCGGCTGTCTTCACGGCGCACCAGATGCTTGGCGTAAAACAGCGCGACGATCGAGTCGTTGGGCATTTCCCGTTGCAGGCGCTGAAATCCGCCGCGCGCTTCAGCCCAGTCAGCCTGATTGAAGGCAAGGTTGTTGTAATACTCGCGGCCGATCGTGCCTTGAGGTGGACGGCCATCGAACAGCGAGCGAAACACGGCGGTCGCTTTGTCGCGCTCGCCGGCATCAGCGAGGCGGCGAGCCTCTTCCAGACGCTGCTGGTTTTGCGGTTGTGCCAGGGCGATGTCCTGCGCCAATTGCAGTGCCTGCCGAGGCGCTGGCTGGATGGCCTGCAAGCGGGTGAGGTATTGCTGTGCCTGTTGTGGCTTGCCCTGTTGCACGCCGATCAAGCCCAGGCCATACAGTGCGTCAACCTGGACCGGGTCCAGCAGCAGGACTTTCAGCCAGACTTCCGCAGCGCGTTGTGGGTTGTTGTGCAACTGCCAGTACTGCCCTTGCTCGACGAGCAATGTCTGTGGCGTCGGACTTTGAGCGTGGGCAGCAGCGGCCGTCCAAACGCTCATGACGGCGATGGCTAGCGTGCGGTGGTGCGCGAGCATGGGGTCTCCCAGGAGAGTTTCAGCGTTCCGTCTTCCCGGAATCGATAATGTTTATCTGCCCAGCCGAGTGCGAACAGGCTAAGCATGAAGTTGTAGTAACGCGGCGGACCCGCATTGGCATCAGGCCTGGACAGCGCCTCGCCCAAGGCCTGGTCCACCCGCAGTCGTTGCTGATCAGCGAAGCCGGGCTGGCCCTTGGCCGAAAGATATGGAATTAATGCAGCCCAGAATCCGAAAGGGCTCTGACCCTGAACACTGCCGTGGAGAACCTGGACCGTTTCCGGAGGGACACCCGTGGCCCGAGTGCTGCGGGCCATACCGTCCAGCCGTTTGAGCAGGGGCGCTGCCAGCGGTTCGGTGGCGGCGCTCATGCCCAGCCAGAGGTACACGCGAATGGCGTCGTAGCTGCCGGTTTCGCCGTTGATCGGGTCGCTCACGAACACGCCCGATTGCGCTGAAGTCCCTTGATAGCCGACCCAGTCGGCGATGAAACCGTGGGCGCTTGATTGGCTGATCATCGTCGCGCTGTTGTCGGCAATCGCTTGCCAGGGCCCGGAGGGTGCTTCCTTGGCCAGCCGCCGTAACAGCGGCAGTGGCAGGTAGCTGGGGTTCAGACGCCAGAGAGCATTCGGTTGGACGAAACCCTGCGGCCCAGGCAATACCATCGGGCCCAGCCCGGGCAGCCTGACGACCAATTGCGCTTCGATCGTCGCCATCAGTTGCAGGGCGTCTGCGTGATAGTCCGGCCGATGCCACAGGCGTGCGGCTTCGAGCAGGGCGTAGGCGAACCACAGGTCGGCGTCGGCGGCCGAGTTAGCGTCCTGCAGGCGCCACTGACCGTCCGTGCCTTGCCCCCATAACCAGCCCGGCAGGCGTGTGGCGATGGATCCGCCCGCGAGGTTGGCGGAGGTCCAGCGCCAGAGTTTGTCGAAGCGTGGCTGATCGTTGCCGATCAGTGCGAAGAGCATGCCGTAGGACTGCCCTTCAGAGGTGCTGTGATTGTTCTCCAGGCTGGATTCCAGAACCCGGCCGTCGTCCTGGACGAAGCGCGTTGAGTAGGTTTGCCACAGTGGCCAAGCCGGCGACTCACAGGATTTTCCGGCCGCTATCGCCGGCGCCAGCAGGGCGAGCGCAAGCACAGCGCTCAACCTGCGCGCGTTACTGCGCAGGCCCTGGCGAAGTGAAGCATCCCGGCTGCTCATGGACGACACAGGCCTGCGCGGCTCAATGGCCAAGACGACGTTTGGCCCGCAAGCGCAGGGCCAGGTAGGCCATCGAAGCAAGCAGCAGGACCCCGATCAGGGTAAACAGCATGAGCACCATCAGGTTCTGCGAGAGGTACCACTGCAGGTAGCGCAATGGGCCCAAGTGCCCGACGTAGTAATCCTGTTCGGCAACCAGCGATTCGACGTGCTTGCCCCTGACCACCACCAGACTGCCTTGCAGCTCGTGGCTGTTTTCTTCACGGCTGAGCAGGGCATCGGTCACGTCACTCAGGCCGCTGGGCCTGGCGCTTGCGATAAACACCACACTGCGCCCGCTGGTGAGCGGCGATTCAAATCCGGTCAGATAAGCACTGCCGTCCTCAGCGGTAAACCTGAAGCTGTTGCGCGCTTCACGCAGATTGGTTTTCGCATCCGGGCTGATCCAGTTGCGCAGACGCAAGGGCAGGTCAGACAGTTCAAAGTATTGCGCGGCGTCTTCGCCCTTGGCCGGCAGAAGGTGTTGCCATTGATCCAGCAGCGGCTGATTGTCGCCCGAGGCAAGTACCAGCAAATCTCTGTCGCGTTGCTCGGCGATCTGGGCGGCATGGACCACCTTCACGCCGGTGGCCGGATAGCCGGTGGAGTCGCCGAAGCGGCCCAGCAGGGTCAGATAGGCGCCTAGATCGGCCGGGCCTGGATCATTGGGCAGGATCACCGAGGTTTCAGAAAGGTCGGCCATGCGGGTGAACGGGAAGCCACTGTCCTTGAACACCCCGAGGTTGGGCATGGCCATAAAGTGCTCGTATTGGCTGAGGTCCAGGGTCGAGTCCGGGTCAATCACACTGCGCACGTTGTCGATGATGATGTCGCGGCATTCGCCCTGTTTGATGTAGTCATACATGAAACGAAATTGCAGGCGCGATTGCAGCGCGACTGAATTGAGCGGCAACAGCATGCGCGACGTGCGGGCCAGGCTGTCATCGGTTTTGAGCATCGCCAGCAGGCTGTCGCTATTGCCGAGTTCCTCGATCGAAGGCAGTTCGATCGACTTGATAAAGGTGTCGTTGAAGCTGATCAGCAACGAGGAATTGGTGGAGACCGGTTGGGGGGTATAGCGGTATTTCAGGTCAAGTTGCGCGCCTGGCTCACGCCAGCTGAACAGGTCGGGTGGCAAGCGCAGCGCAACCGTCAGTTGTCCCGGGTTGTAACCTGACACATTGAGCTCGCTAGGCTTTGCCAGTTCACCCAGACGAACCGGGCGATCGGAGGGCAGCCAGTTTGGCGCGTCGTACGGCTGGCGTGGCTCGAGCGAGTCGATCCGGTCGATCACCACGCTCTGCCCGGAAAAGGCCGAGCTGCCGAGCGCCAGCGCGGTCGCGGCGATTTTCAGATCGGCGCCATCGCGCCCGGAAACGATCAACAGTTTGCCCTGAGCGTCATTCGGGTTGCTCATGAGCGTCAAGGTCGGCCCCGTAGCCTCTTTGATCGGTAAGCCACTCAAGGTTGTTGATTCGCTACCGCTGACAAACACCACGGCGTTGCCTTTGGCCGGCAGGCTGGTGAGGCTGGCGGGGAAGGTTGCGCCGCGGTAGCTGGCCAGGGCGCCAAACCAGGAGGACAGGATGCCGGCGGCCTCGAGCTCAGGACCACCAGGGCGGGTGGCGAACACGAAGGGCAGCTTCAAGGGCAAGGCGTCTCGACGATCGAACAAGGGCAGCGGCAGAGCGGACAGATCGTTGGGCTGTTTTATCGAAGACACCTGGAGGCTCAGCTGGCTCTCGTTGCCGACCCTGGCCCACAGGCTGGAGTGCAGCGGGTCTTCACATTGCATCGTGTAGTGACCGATGAACTGCAGGCTGAGCCGGTTGAATTCGGTAATCATCTGCGGCGGGATCTGCACGGTCCGGGTCTGCAACTTACCGGCCTCGTCCTTGGGCAGGGGCAGGCTGGCAGCCACTTGATCGTTGACCAGCACGTTGATCTGCGAAAGGTCGGCCAACAGCGCCGGTGAGTAGCTGTACTGCAGCGTGACTTGCGCAGCCGTGACGACTTCATCGGCGCGCACATCGAAATTCACACTGTCGGTAGCCTCCACGCCCTTGAAGTTCATCGAATAGCTTTTGCCCAGCTCCTTGAGGGTGCGGGTGTAGCTGTTGGACGGGGCATCGGTCCCGGGCAACGCTGCGACCGGCATCGCCGCCGGGTCCGTGGCGCTGATTTGGGCGGCAGCACTCAAGGCCCAGCCGCTCCAGCCCAGTAGCGAGCAGGCGATCAGCATGAGTGAGCGACGAGGAAGAAAGGTCCGGCGAGTGGAAGGCTTCAAGATCGTTGCGTGTCCGCGGTGGAGTCGATAGGTGATGGAGCGTCCGGGCGTTTGCGCAGCAGCGCCTGGCCGTCCTTTAGGGTTGCAACGAACAAGTGGAGGATGGCGCGTAAGCCGATGCTGCTGATCTCCCGCAACGCCTTCAAAGGCGCGTCGATGCGGCCGTTACCCCAGGTGTTGGCCCAGGTGTCGGCCCGTGAAAATGTCAGTCGCACCAGTTCACTTTGCTGGCGCAGGGACAAGGCGTCGAATTGCACGCCCGCCATGCAGTCGTTGCTGAACATCGTTGTTGCGGGAAAGAGGCTTGAAGGAGGCGTGCGCAGAATGCAGAGCCGCAGCTTCTCATTGGCGCAGAGCTGAACCTGCGGTGGCAGCGTCAGACCCACGCCGTTCTGTGAGAAATTCTGGGTTTTGCAATCGAACGAGGTGCCGTCTTCGCGATAGATGCGCATGGGCAGATCAGCGGGCACCCTGGGTTCGGTGCGCACCTGAGAGGACTCGCGGGCCACCGCCACGGCGGCGCCGACCATGATGATGTTGTACAGGGTCCAGGCCAGGTTGATCAGCAGAGTAGTGACTTCGGCCGAATCACTCCCTGGCAGTTTCACCATGCCGATCACCAGACCGACCATATTCAAGGTCAGCAGGACGATGTAAGGCCGCGCGAGTTTCCAGTCGAAATAGTCTTTTTCAATGGTGCCGCCCTTGTCGGTCACGTTGAATTTACCCAGCGAAGGGCTGAGCAGGGCGAACAGTACCGGGCGCATGATGTACCAGGCCAAAACCGACTCATACACTTCGTTCCAGAAGGAATGGCGAAAGCGCCCCTGGATGCTGGAGTTGGTCAGGCTGGAATGGAAAATATGTGGCAGTACATAGACCATGATCATCAACGCCGGGGCATGGAAAATCTGCGCGTCGAACATCAGGTAGGCCAAGGGAGCAGTCAAGACCACCAGACGGGGCAGACTGTAGAAAAAGTGCATCATGGCGTTGAGGTAGCAGATGCGCTGCCCCAGGTTCAGTCCTTTGCCAAACAGCGGATTGTCGGTCCGAAAAATCTGCGTCATACCCCGTGCCCAGCGTATGCGCTGACTGATGTGCCGGGAAAGGCTTTCCGTGGCGAGTCCTGCTGCCTGTGGAATGGCGAGGTAGGCGGTGTTGTAACCACGGCGATTGAGCTTGAGTGCGGTGTGTGCATCCTCCGTCACGGTTTCGGTGGCGATACCGCCGACTTCCAGCAAGTGCGTGCGGCGGATGACCGCGCAGGAGCCACAGAAGAATGTCGCGTTCCAGAGGTCGTTGCCGTCCTGTACCAGACCGTAGAACAGCTCGCCTTCATTGGGCACCGAGCGAAAGGTATCGAGGTTCTTTTCGAACGGGTCGGGTGAATAGAAGAAGTGCGGTGTTTGCAGCAACGCCAGGTTCGGGTCCTTGATAAACCAGCCCATGGTGATCTGCAGGAAGGAGCGGGTGGGCACGTGATCGGCGTCGAATATGGCAATGAACTCGCCATCGGTGACTTTGAGCGCCTCATTGAGGTTGCCGGCCTTGGCATGCTGATTGTTGTCGCGGGTGATGTAGTTGACACCAATTTGCTGGCAGAAAACCTTGAATTCCTCCCGACGTCCGTCATCGAGCACGTGCACCCGCAGCTTGCCCTCGGGCCAGTCGATGGCCTGGGCGGCGAGCACCACCAGTTTCACGATGCTCAACGCTTCGTTATAGGTGGGAATGAAGACGTCTACCGTCGGCCATTCAGCGGGCGCCTGTTGCAGAAACTGCGGTTTGCGGTGCAGCGGCCAGGCGGTCTGTACGTAGCCGAACACCAGGATGAGCAGGGCATACAGTTCAGCCAGCACCAGCCCGTAGCCAAATACGGCATCCTGCCAGTTGTCGAAGCCCAGGGTGTCGGTCAGGCGCCAGTACATGTAGCGCAACGAAGCGATCAGCGAGAGGGTGACCAGGGTCAGGATCGCCAGACGCCCGGTTCGCCTGCGGATGATCAGACTGGTGACAAAACAGACGGCGGCAAACGCTGCCTGGGAATACAGATCCAGCGGCGCGGTGAGGATACCCAGCACCAACAACGCTGCAATCAGTCCGGCTGAAATCTTCAGGCCTCGGCGGCACCACAGCGGCCATCGACTGAAGCGGGTCTGGAAAGTATCCAGTAGCCCCTGCAACCACCACGTCTTCGCAGGTGCCGGATTCAGCTGGACGGTCATGGCGTAACCTGCTGGCCGCAGGTATCCGCAAGCAGGGCATGGACCGCGCGTGACAGCGAAAGCGTGTCCTGACAGCCAATGCTGTCGGGTGAGTACTGCAGTGGGTCCCGACCATAGGCCAGTGATTCGTTGAGCTGGTGATCGAGGTGTATCGTCCCGATCAGGTCAGCACCGAGCCGCCGCAGGAACAGCACGCCCATATCCTTGCTGAATGAACGCGAGTCATCCTGTTGGTTGAGCACATACCTGTGCCGTTGCGCCCGTCGCCGGCTGGTTGCCAGCCACTGTGTCATGGTGTCCAGTGCCAGGTAAGAGGCCGCGTCGGCCACCGTCACCACCAGCACCAGATCGGCGGCATCGAGGGCCTGTTGCGAATAGACGGTCGCTCCCGAAGGGGTATCCAGGATCACGGTGTCGTTTTCGCTGAGGTTCATCGACGCAAGGTGCCGATTCAACCAGCCAGGATCTTCAAACATCAGCTGTTTGAGCAATCGACGATCGTTCACCTCGCCAGTGCCGAAGGGCAGGCACTCACTGTCGCCATAGCCCCGCAGACAATGGGCACTCCAGTCTGCGTCCGGCTGTTTGAGCTGGATCAGCCCAGGAACCTGTCGGGTGATACCCAAGTGGCTGGACAGGGCGTTCTGAGGGTCAAGATCAATGACGATGCTTCTCTCGCCAGGGCGCCGAAGTGTTTTCGCAAGGCCGGCTGCGACGGTACTTTTACCCACCCCACCGTTCGCCGAAGCGATAGCGATGACCTTTGCCCTGGTCCGCTTGCGAGCTGTTTCCGGCAGGCCGTCTCTACGAACCTGGTTGAGCTCATGCAACAGGTCGCTCAATCGCTGACGGTCACCCGTTGCAGAAACCGCAGGTGACTCGGTCAGGGGAGGGGATTTTGGCGAAGGTAGCGAGAGAACAACACGCTTCGCAGGCTCGACCGGCGCGCCAATCAACAAAGTAGGCTGTGGTTCATCCAGTAGAAACACAGGGGGCGTTGGCGTAACCGGGTCGTCTTTGAAATCTTTATAGTTCGGTTGTATTTCCTGGTAGCTCTGCGCATTGGCGCCAAAACGTGTAAAGAGTTTCGTAATATCGTCTACATATTTCATGCGTTGTACCAGGAATGAAATAACTCAGAAACTCAGCATTCCATTAACTTAACAACGTTGATGCGTCGTCTGGGGGTTGGCAGAGTGCCACTAATCTCTGATGTCTGCGTCTGGGTGTCAATGATTGTTAAGAAAAGTCAGTGAGGCTTGTTAGCATTCGTCTGAGTGTTATTAAGGCGTTATGTTATTCGTGGAAAGTGTGAATGTTATAATGCGTCCAATAATGACTGTCCAATGAGGTGTAATGTGATCATCAGTAATGGGTGTGTTTATCGGGAGCAATAATTTTCCGACGCGATGGAGTGTGAGTTTTGGCCGCCTTCGATGATTTGATGCTGGGCTATGTATTAAAGAAGTTGACCGATGTATTTGAAGAAATAGTGGCAGTTTCAAAAAATACTTTCCCGGATAAGGCGACGGGTGTCGAGGACGGCCGGCAACGTAAGATCGCAAAGAAACTTCCCGCCTGGCTACAGCGCCTGAAAATCAGCACGCCTTACCAAGTGACCCATGTGTTACTGGATCAGATGCACGCAGCGCGAAAGCTTAAGCGCGGCCTGCGCTTCGAGGCGCAAGCTGCCTTGCTGGAGGCGCTGGTGGAGGCAGAACTGGCGATGGGCGTGGCGAATTATTCGACGGCTATTGTAGAGGGCCGTTTGAAGTGTTTATTGGATCGCTGAAGGCGATATTTACCTTGCTGCGCAGCAAGGCGTATTCGAGGAGGTAGATTGGATTCAACACGGTACATCACTCAATACGCCGGCATCACCGTCATGCTCCCGGCAGCCCTGGTCGTCGCCGGCTGGCTGTGGTGCACAGCCTCAAAAAAGGTCGCCTTTCTATGGCTAGGTGTGTTGCTCGTCGCCTATTGCGTCGTCGGCCTGAGCAAAGTGCTGTTCAAGGGCTGGGGAATCGGCCTGGAAAGCCTGGATATCGCGGTGATCAGCGGCCATGCGATGAACGCTTGCCTGGTGTCGACCGTGGTGCTGAGTCTACTGTTCCGACAGATAGACCACAGCCTTCGATGGTTCGCGCTGGGTGCAGGGCTGCTGTCGACCTGGTGGTTCAGTGTCCATTATGTCGGAACCACTATCCATCCTCTGTCAGAAGCCATTGCCGGAGCGCTTGTGGGATCCGCGGCGGCCTGCGTGTTCCTTTACAGATTGGAAAACAAGGAACTCGGCAAAATTCCCCTGCCGGCCGTGGCGCTAGGGCTTGTGGTGATTATGTTGAGTGCGAGCATTCCGAAATATACCGCTGAGGGGTTATTGAACACGCTCGCGGTGTCTCTTTCGGGGGCAGAGAAGGCTTTTAAGCAGCCTCACTGGCGTGGGGCTGACGGATCGTTACGGCTATAGAGGTTGGCTTGATTGCGAGTCCTGGTGAAGTGGCGGCACTAGGACTCACTCATATTCTTCTCATCAATCTGATCCAGCAGCTCTGCAGTCTTCATCTGCATCAACGCAACATCGCCACGACTCTCAACATTCAGCAGGATTTCGGGCTCGGTCTCCGAGAGGCGGATCTTGAAGCGCCATTCAGTGAACGTCAGGCTTAGACCGTTGCTCTCATCCATGTCCAGCACTTCGCCGGCATACCGGGTCTTGAAGTGCTCCAGAACGGCAAGTGGATTACGGACCGCGCGTCGAATCTCCCCAGAGGAAGGAAAGAGCCCAATACGCTCCACCAACAACCTCGGCTGTGGCGGAGTAGAGGAGGGGCGTCTCTCGTATGTCTGCAACCAAACCATCAACCCACTGTTGCCCTCGGTGAGCTCTTGCCCCAAAACGATAGTGCCGGATGCAAAAGGGTCCCGCGATGTATAGACAGAGTCGATCGGTGATCCAGAAGCGTTCATAGTGGTCCGCCATTGCAAAAAGGTTTATGGCCGCCTAGAGAGGCGGCACCCAGGAGCTAAAGAAAATCCCTTTTACAGGCCGTTCTGATACAGGTGCTTAAAGCAGAAGTTGGTCGCGTCGACATAACCTTCCGCGCCGCCGCAATCAAAACGATGACCTTTGAATTTGTAAGCCAGCACCAAGCCACTTTGTGCCTGTTTCATCAATGCATCGGTGATCTGGATTTCGCCGCCCTTGCCTGGTTCTGTGTCAGCGATCAGATCAAAAATATCAGGCGTCAGAATATAACGGCCAATAATGGCCAGATTGGACGGTGCGTCTTCCGGCTTGGGCTTTTCAACCATGCTGTTGACCCGATAAATGCCATCGTGAATCTGCTCGCCGGCAATGATCCCGTATTTGTGTGTCTGATCATGGGGGACTTCCTGGATCGCCACGATCGAGCAGCGGAACTGCTTATAGAGAGCGATCATCTGAGTCAGCACACCATCGCCTTCAAGGTTCAGACACAGGTCATCAGCCAGCACCACCGCAAACGGCTCATCACCAATCAACGGCTGACCAGAGAGAATGGCATGCCCAAGCCCCTTCATCTCCACCTGACGGGTGTAAGAGAAGGTGCAGGCCTCCATCAACTCGCGAGTGCCCGCCAGGAACTTCTCCTTGTCGCTGCCGCGAATCTGATGCTCCAGCTCGTAGCTGATATCGAAGTGATCCTCTAAAGCCCGTTTGCCACGACCGGTTACGATCGCCATATGCTGAAGACCCGCGTCCCGTGCTTCCTCTACGGCGTACTGGATCAGAGGCTTGTTGACGACAGGCAGCATTTCCTTGGGCATGGCCTTTGTGGCAGGTAGAAAGCGGGTGCCATAGCCGGCTGCGGGGAAGAGGCATTTACGGATCATGTAGTGTCCTGTTAGATATACGTTAGAAATGTTAATAACAAAAAGGCGATGGATACCATCGCGTTGAGCACTGTTACTTGCTCAGGATTCGATATTCATTTATAAGTTCCCGCAATAGATACCATAACCTATGCTAGGTAGCATCTGGAAAGTCGCGAATGTTAGTTTACGTCTGGAATTTCGGATGAATGTTATTTTATGTCTGTATTTATTGATGGAACGAATTTTTGTGATGTGGCACTAAGTGTTCACTTGGTATTTAAAGGTTGATGTCGTTGGGGGTTCGCAGTTAAGATTTTCATCAAGGCCTATGCGTGGGGTATTTTCAGGTTAAGCCGACAGGGAGAAACTTCGTTCTTCTCTACATTCACATTGTGGAAGAAATGAGTGTTTTTTTTGCCGTTCGGCTGCTTATCGTTCTAGAACGATAACACTCTATTACTTCAGGTGCAGGGAGGTTGCCTTGTTTAAGAAAATTCTGATCGTTTGTATTGGCAACATCTGTCGCAGTCCTACGGCAGAAAACCTGTTGCGAGAAGCTCTCGTTCGGTCCGATATTGAGGTTAGCTCCGCGGGGCTTGCTGCACTCGAGGACCACCCTATCGAGCCGATGGCGCGCATTGTTCTTGAGGAACATGGTCACTTACCTAGGGAACACAAAGCCATTCAACTGACTCCACAATCCGCCGTTGAATCAGATCTGATCCTGGTGATGGAGCAGCGGCATATTAATGGTGTTCTCAGTGTTGCACCCGAGGCCAGGGGGAAAGTTTTTTTGCTGGGTAAATGGCAAGACAACCGCGAAATCAGTGACCCGTATCGCCAAGGCAAACCTGCCTTTGTGCATGCTTATGCATTGATAGAAGAAGCCGTACATGCATGGGCACAGCGTCTCGTACGCTGATGCCACTTCTCGAACAGTAATAAGGCAAAGAACTTATTTTATGCAGCAAGCGCCAGTAGTTAATGTGCAGGATGACAATCGCAACGAGTTTGATCTTCTCGATTTACTCGGAACGCTTATACACCATAAATGGCTGATTGTGGTGGTAACTGGTGCCTTCATGGCTGCGGGGATTGCTTATGCAGTGCTGGCGACTCCGACATATAAAGCGAATGCACTGCTGCAAGTCGAAGCAAAAAAAAATGACATGCTTGGTTTTTCCGATATCGGAAGTATGCTAGGGAAAGAGTCTCCTTCAGCGACTGAGATCGAGTTGATTAAGTCCCGGACAGTAATTGGCGCTACTGTAGATAATATGAATCTTGATATTGTCGTAGAGCCAAATTATCTCCCTTTTGTTGGGGAGTTTTTAGCTCGCCGGTTCAAAACCAGTAACCCTGGCGAGTTAGCGAGTCCATGGCTGGGTATGAATAGTTACGCTTGGGGAGGTGAGTTATTAAAACTTGAATTGAATCTCCCGGAGCATGAGCTTGGCAAAAAACTGACACTCATCGCTGGTGAAAGTGGTCATTTTGCTCTTCTTGACGAAGATGGCAATTTATTGGGTGAGAGTGAAGTAGGTAGGACTTTTGATCAGGGTGGAATTAAGGTTCAGGTGGAGGAGCTTTTGGCTAATCCTGGAACCAAGTTTACTATTGTTCGCAATCCTCGACTGACTAGCATTTTAGATTATCAAGATGCGCTTGACGTATCTGAGCGTGGAAAAGACTCGGGTATTATCGCTATAGCGTTAGAAAGTATAGACCCAGAACAAGCTGTCAAGATATTGAACGAAATTGCTAATCTCTACGTACAGCAGAATGTCCAGCGCACTTCAGCTGAGGCGGCTCAAAGCCTACAATTTTTGAAAGAGCAGCTTCCACTGGTCAAAAAAGATCTGGAAAAGGCTGGCGACGCTCTCAATCAATATCAGACTCGCAATAAATCTGTAGATATCAGCCTAGAAACTAAAGCAATTCTCGATCAAATTGTGGGTTTGGATACTAGTATCTCCGAGCTGAAACTACAGCAAGCTGAGATGGATAGAAAATTTACGCGGCAACACCCTGCATATCGAGCGTTGTTAACCCAAATAAATGAGTTGACCAGCAAACAATCAGGGTTAGCAAAGAAAGTCGAAGGTTTGCCATCCACCCAACAAGAGTTGTTGAGCTTAACTCGTGATGTAGAAGTTGGTACTGAGATTTATACTCAACTTCTAAATAAAGCTCAAGAGCTAGATGTAATGCGGGCAGGAACAGTAGGTAACGTACATGTGATTGATAAGGCTGATGTCGACCTAACTAAACCTGTAAAGCCCAAGAAAATATTAATTGTATTAATTGCCACTCTCTTTGGTGGGTTTTTAGCGGTTGTTTTTGTATTTGTACGTAAAGCTCTCAATATGGGCTTGGAAAACCCTGAGGCAATCGAGCAACTAGGACTGCCGGTATATGCTTCGATTCCATTCAGCTCCTTGCAAAAAGCTGAAGAGGAAAAGTTTTCAAAAGTAGCAAATAGACAAAATGATAAAACTGCCTCCTTGCTGTCTATTAGCCATCCTACTGATTTGGCAATTGAGGCGCTACGGAGCCTACGCACCAGCTTGCACTTCGCCATGCTTGATGCAGGCAATAATCGTCTCATGATCTCAGGCCCTAGCCCATTGGTAGGTAAAACTTTCGTATCTTTAAACCTAGCTGCCGTGATCGCTCAGACTGGACAGAGAGTCTTACTGATAGATGTGGATATGCGGAAAGGCTATTTACACAAAACTTTGGGTATTCCAGCAAAAAATGGACTTTCTGATGTTTTGGCTAAGCGATGCGATCTGACAACAGCAATCTATAAATCCAATATAGAGAATTTTGACTTTATCAACCGAGGCGAAATACCCCCGAATCCTTCTGAATTGTTGATGCATCGAAATTTCACGGAATTGTTAGCGAAAGTTAGTGAAATGTATGATTTGGTGATTTTAGATACACCACCTCTGCTGGCTGTAACAGATGCTGCGATTGTCGGAAGACAATCGGGAACAAATCTTATTGTTACACGGTTTGGGCTAAATCCTGCGAGGGAAATTGAACTTACTATTCGGCGATTCGCTCAGAATGGAGTTGAGCTTAAGGGCGCTATTTTCAATGGCGTGGAAAAAAGAACAACAGGCTATAGTTATGGTAACTATGAGTACTACCACTATGAGTATAAGTCGGATAAGGCTTAAGGCTTTTTGATTTTTTGCATCTTTTCTTAAGACGCCTGGTAAAGAAGTAGAAGCGATGAAGATACTGTTCTCTGAAAATTTATAAAATCATATGTGGTTAATACATATGACATCGTCCTTAGGGAAATGACGATAAATCTTAGGGCGGTAGCGTGTCTATTTACGGGGATGCGCAAATATTGCGATGGTTTCAGAATATAAATTGAGATATGCACCTATGAAAATTGGAATTATCACGATCCATAACGCTAAAAATTATGGAGCTATGCTTCAAGCTTATGCTTTGCAAGAAGTGCTCGCTAAGTACGGTGAAACAAAAATCATTGATTATGATAATCCATATATATCGAAAAGTTTAAAGCTTATTAGGCTTGAAATAAGTCTTAAGGGGCTTGTCATTGCCGCAAAAGATGTATTTGAAATAAGTGATCGTCTTAAGTCGATAAAGAAATTCAAAGGCTTTCTAGTAACCCACTTGAATCTAACTTCCACACAGCACAGTAGCGGCGAGTCGGTAGAGAAATTTGATGTTTACGTTTCCGGTAGCGATCAAATATGGAATCCAACGTGCATCAGCAAAAAAAAACAGTTAGATAATAATTATTTTTTATCATTTGCACCAGATAGTTCAAAAAAAATAGCATATGCCTCTAGTGCAGGTTCACACAAGTATACCGAAATAGAAAAGAATAAAATAAAACCTCTTCTTGGTTTATATAGCCATATAGGAGCGAGAGAGAGTGAACTGAAAGATGTAGTTAAAGGGATCGTAAATAAGGATGTCGAGCATGTTTTGGATCCTACTTTGCTTCTGAATAAAGAAGATTGGCTTAACAAAACCAAGTCGCAAGGAAATGATCTCGGGGTGGAAGGAGGATATATATTGTCTTATTTTGTTAACCGCAAAAATAGACTTTATAGAAAAACTCTGGAGAAAGTTGCGGCATTAACAAAATTACCAATTATATCAATCAGCCCAGGCGTATTCCCTGATAAAGGGGTTGTAAGAACACTAAAAAATATAGGTCCTGTCGAGTTTGTCGATCTATTTTCAAAGGCGTCTTATGTAGTCACTGACTCCTTCCATGGAGTCGCATTTGCAGTCAATTTTGAAATTCCTCTAACTGTCGCGTCCCCGGGACTAAGTGTGATTCGAATTAGGAGTCTGCTTGAACTCTTGGGACTTGATCAGAGAATAATAAGCAAAGAGTCTGAAATAGAGAGTATTGAAATTGGGTGTCCTTACGATAACCCTTCAAAGTTGCTTCAACAACAGAAGGTCAGCTCCCTGAACTTCATTGAGCGAGCAATGTGCAGCTAGTAGTGATCGCTCAGCTGTCTATTCATATAGTGATGCTCAAGAACTCAATCATAGATAAAGATCTAACATGAATAGAAAGTATGCGTTGAAGGCAATCTCATTACTCTGGATCGGGTCATTATTGGGGGCAGGTTTCGGATTTTTGACACAAATAATTCTTGCACGCTGTTTAGGACCAGGAAAGTACGGGGCTTTTTCAGCGTCTCTTACAACTGTCACTCTTCTAGCGCCTCTTGCGGGGTTTGGTCTACAAGCTTTTTGGTTAAAAGCATTTGGGCAGGAAGGTTGGGCCGCCAGACGCTGGTTACCTGCCTCGTTTAAGTTTGTAGTGAGCAGCACTCTACTCGTAAGTGGTCTGCTAATCATATGGGCGGAATTCGGCCCGCATGGCTTAGATACAAAATACTCACTTATGATTCTAACGTCCTATCTTGCAGGACAAGCTATTTTGGAGTTGGTTTCTACAAAATTACAATTGGAGGAAAAATATCTAACGCTTTCAGCTTGGCAACTGACTCCGCACTTAGGCAGGCTAGCCATAATAGTAGGTTTTGTCGTAACGACCGAAGTAAGTATGAGTCCAGTCGAGATTTCAATAATTTATTCTATCGTTGCTATTTTATTTGCTCTACTGGGTATTTATCCTTTGTGGCAAATGACAAATCGGCATTTTGCTCTAAAGGAACATGGGCCATTTAGTGGCCCCTTAAGTAAAACGACTGTATACCCCACAGTTTATGAAACCTGCTCCCAGGCTTGGCCGTTTGGGTTAGCTGTCATATTTCATCTTTTATACTATCAAAGTAATATTGTATTGCTTCAAAAGTTAGACGGCGATAATGCTGCTGGTATTTACAACGTAGCCTTTATCGTAATGACGGGAGTATATTTGCTACCGAGCGTGATCTATCAGAAATTCATGTTGGCGAAGCTACATCGTTGGGCGCGTCACGATAAAGATATGTTTTACAAAGCATACCGTCAAGGGAATTTGGCAATGGCAGTACTGGGTGTACTGGCCGCCATTGGTCTATGGATAATCGTACCCTATATGGTGCCTTTGCTTTTTGGTGAAGCGTACAAAACGTCTGTTAATTTACTTCTTATATTAGCCTTTTGTGCGCCCTTAAGATTTGTTGCTATGAGTGTTGGAGCAGTATTGGTAACCCAAGAACATATGCGAAAAAAAGTAAAATACATGGGGGCTGTTGCGGTTATAAATATAATTTTAAATTTAGCGCTTATTCCTATGTTTAGTTACTATGGGGCGGCTGCCGCAACACTAGTAAGCGAAGTATTGTTGCTAACTTTGTATAGGTACGCTGCAAGCACTTTTGTGTTTAAGCAGCGGCAAACAGAATTTATTCGGTGATTAGTTTATGTCTAATGTAGAGCGCAAAGTAAAAGATATTTTACGACCAATAAAGTACGCGCTGATTAGCGGGGCGGGCTTTATGTATGATTATGTTCGTCATTTTAAACATGCAGGGTGGCGATCTACTCATGAGTCTGGTAGGAGAGGATATAAGTCGGTAAAAATCTATCATCGGCTCGAAAAAAGCCTGAGCTTTAGAAATAGAAAAGCTAACTCAGGCTGGAGTGCAGTAGATGATTTAATGTATTTTTTAGAAAAGTCTGATTTTTCTAAAACAATACCTACTTTCCATGAGGGGGTCGCATTAAAGGTCTTGTCTGATTTTGTTGAGCAATCGCCTTCAAATGGTGAGCGCAGTGAAGAAGTCATGAAGTTTGTGAGTGGGAGAAAGAATCATCTCATAAACAAGGGGGGCGTTTTAGATGTGAGTACGGACTATTTGCTTCAAGGTAAACTCTCAGATCCTGAGCTGTTTTTTAATAGTCGGTATTCCATAAGAGATTTTTCCGAGCAAGTAGTTCACCGCGATACGGTAAAGCGCGCAATCCAGATGGCCTTAAAGACTCCTTCGGTTTGTAATAGGCAAGCGTGGCACGTCTACCATATAGATAGCCGGGAATTAATTGATGCAGCTTTGGCGCATCAAAATGGTAATGGCGGTTTTGGCCATGAAGTTCCAAGTCTTTTGATAGTGACAACTGACTTGAATGCGTTTGAGATGCCGGAGGAAAGATATCAACATTGGATAGACGGAGGTATGTTTTCAATGTCGTTGGTTTTAGCATTCCATTCATTAGGCCTCGGCACCTGTTGCCTTAATTGGAGTAAGAATCCAATTGCTGATATTAAGTTTAGACAGGCTATTAAGATAAAAGAATCACATACGGTGATGATGATGCTTGCTGCAGGTTATCCGTCGGAAACTTTAAAGGTTTGTCAGTCGGAAAGAAAACCTTTAAATGAATATTATACTGTGATCGAAAGCATTTAATATCCTCACGACCTGGACGAATTTTGGGCGAGATATACAGTATGACTAAGCTCAATAGTAGAGCTATCAATCAACAATTGCCTTATATGCTGATTTTTATGTCAGTGTTGGCATATCCATTAGTTGAATGTTTGCAGGGGTTTATATTTAAGGGTGATACTTCAAAGGCCCTGACAAATATAATTTCTGCCATTATCATCATGCTGTTCGTGCCCTTAATAAACAAAAAAAATCGTTCATTAAGCCTGCTCGATGTAAGCTGTCTTGCCCTATTGGTTATTTTTTTAATTCTAACCATAGGCAAGTCTGCAATGACAGGAAGTTTTGCATATGACTTTTATGCGCTTTTAAGATCTCTTGTTTTAGGTGTCGCTACCTACTTGCTAGCAAAAGATATTCAAGAGACTCACAAAGAAAAACTCTTAATGATGTCGGCTCTGTACACATGGGGGGTGGTTACAGCTTTAATTGTCCTCGCCAAACTAGGGGGTATAGGTCTATACACCTACGAAGAGTTTTCGGCGGGGAATAAGTTTTATTTTCCATCTGTGAATGAAATAACATTTGTATACCTAATATCTTTTGTTGTGATTTTCTCGGTGATGAGAAGTTTTAGAATAAAAGTACTAGTTTTAGTAGCGACACTGGTGACATTTGTAATTATGGGTAATAAGTCATTTGTGCCATTGCTGTCATTGTTTTTTGTTATCAGAATGTACTTGGGGTCAAAAAAAGTAACGCGTCTATTTTACATGCTTGTATTGGTATTTATGTTTTTGTTGTTTTCCACGCTTGAGCTTCAGCAGGTCATAGTGTCATCAGTTACAGATTTTATTATTTTGCTGCTATCGAAATATAGCTTTGGAGCGGAAAAGTTAGCTGTAAAACTTAGCTACTTGAATGTATTTAGTGCGTTAATAAGTGAGCGAGACACATTGGTGGTAATTGCTTGGGATATTGTGTGTCAAGTTTACAGTTTTATTGACATCGCCATTGGCGTAAATCTTTCTGAGTACGGAGTACTTTATGGTGCTAAGCGCGGCACGGAGTTTTCTTTCTCGGAGAATGATATTGTCGATCTATTTATGTCGTATGGATTAATTGGGTTGCTACTATTTACGTTAATTATGTGGAAGATTTTTGGCGAAAAACCCGCGCCAGCAATTCAGAAGTCCTGTGAGTTAAAGAAAATAGTGGTTTTAATGTTTGTCGCTAACGGATTGCTTACGGGACATATATTTCTGTTTGGTTTTACTTGCTTTACGTTTGCACTCTATAGCGGGCTTCTAAGTGGCCACAATATGAGCAAAAAATATGTCAACTTTTCACCGAAAGACAATATTAATGTTGCGTCATATGTTTAAATTGGCATCAGTAGCTATTTTTCTAGGGTTATTTAGCTCGTTCGCGTTGGCCGGTACTTGGGATGTTGGGGTGCGAGGATTTAATGTGCATCCTGATATTAAGGCATCTGACTTAGAGGAAGCGTCTAAGTTAGGAGTTAATGTAATTCGACTTAGCTTTGATATAATTCCATTAGTTGAGGCAAGGTATCCGTATAGAATTAACAACCACGCTATTGAACAGCTTGATCGTATTCTTGCAGACTGCGAGTTGTACAATATAAAGGTAATAGTTGATGTGCATACAGTGCCAGGACTCAAAAATAAATTCACCACATCCCCAGATGATGAATTATGGACGTCACAGTATTATCAAAATATCTTGATTGAGCTGTGGGGGTATCTAGCAAACAAGTATAAGGCGCATAATAAAACTCTTTTAGCCTATGATATTCTAAATGAGCCATCTATGCCCCCTGGTTACGAAAAAGGGCAGGTTGGGGATTGGAATGTTTTAGCAAAAAAAATAGTAACTGAGATAAGGAAGTACGACGAAAATAGAGTCATTATAATTGAGCCTGCGGTCAAGTTTGTTAAGGGTAGACAAACAAATACAAGGGCAGAATCAATGTTGGATCTTGAGCTTATAGATTCTCCCAATATTGTGTATAGCCCTCATGTTTATGTCCCGTTACAGTATACCCATCAAGGCGTGATGTCGGGCTCTAAGGTCGGAAAGCAATATCCAGGATATATCAACGGTATATATTGGGATAAAGAGACCCTTAAGAGTGCTCTAGCTCCAATTGCTGAGTTTCAAAAAAAATATAATGCTGATATTTTTATTGGAGAATTTAGCGTGAGCAATCTTGCACCAAGTAATGGGTATCAGTATTTAATCGATGTCCTTGAAATTATGGAAGATCAAAAGTGGGGCTGGACTTATCACGACTTTAAGGGGTCCGGCTTTTGGAATCCGGAATTTAACAATAACGAAAGGCATGCTGAAGTGTTGGAGTCGGGGAGCGCCCCGCCTCAGACAAGGCTCAATTTGCTAAAGCATATGTTCTCGAAAAATATTGAGTCGGATAATAAAAGATGAAAGTTATACTGGCTGGTCAAAACTATCATGTGACCGGGGGGTCGGATAGAGTACTTATTGATGAAATTGATCTGCTAAATAGTAAAGGTCATATGGCTATTCCATTTGCAGCGGCCAATGAGAAGAACTTAAAAACGGAATGGGCAAATTTTTTTCCAGATGATTGCGCTGATCTTAAAAAGCCGCGATTAAAAGATGTTTTTCGGTATATATACAGTGGCGAGTCAAGGAAGTCAGTTTCTCGACTCCTAGAAAATTTCAAGCCTGATATTTTTCATTGTCATATATATTACGGAAAGCTGACGTCATCTATTTTATCCGAAGTGAAAGCTAGAGGTATACCACTAGTTCAAACGTTGCATGAGTACAAAGCAGTCTGCCCAGTGTATACCTTAACATCTAATGGTAGTGTATGTGAAAGTTGCTCCGGATTTAAATATTACAACGCCACTTTGAAAAAATGCAATCAAAACTCATTGGTGCGCTCCGCTGTGTCGACAGTGGAATCATATGTAAGTTTATATTTGGGGGCGATATCAAAGTTTGACCACTTTATCTCTGTGAGTGACTTTCTTAGGGATAAGGTTATTTCGATGGGTGTTCCCGAGAATAAAGTTACGACGATACATAACTTTACTGACGCATCTGATTTTTCCCCATCCTATGTTCAGGGTGAGTATTTTGTTTACTTTGGGCGAATAGAGCGATTGAAAGGGGTTTGGGAATTAGTTAAGTCGTTTGAGATGCTTCATGATTTAACTCTTTTAGTTGTTGGCGATGGTGGCGAACTTCCAATGCTGAAAGAATATTGCGCAAAAAACAATCTGATGAACATCAAATTTGTGGGGTTTAAATCTAAGGCTGAACTTGGTCTGATAATGCGTTCGGCAATAGCAACCATAGCACCGTCTATATGGTATGAGACTTTCGGTCTTACGCTTACCGAGTCATTTGCTTATGGGAAGCCTGTTATCGCTTCAAATATAGGCGGCATGCCGGAAGTAGTAGAGCACGGTCAAGATGCGCTACTTGTAAAGCCTGGCAGTATTGATGAGTTAACAACTGCAATTAGATATCTCGCTGATAATAGAGATATTGCGGTGGAAATGGGCCGGCAGGGTAGGGTTAATCTTGAGAGAAAATTCAATAGAGAACTGCATTACGAAAAATTGATCGATCTGTATAAAAAATTAAAGGTTAAATGAGTAAGTTATGAAAGAAATATCGATTTTGGGTATACGTGGTATCCCTGCTCAACACGGTGGGTTTGAGACGTTCGCGGAAAAACTTTCGCTGTACCTGACAAAAAACGGCTGGAATGTCACCGTGTATTGTCAGGAGGCTGGTAATGGTGATATTTCAACAAGTCAATGGAATGGCATCAACAGAATACACATCCCGGTATCTCGAGCAGGTGCTGGCGGTACTGTGATATTTGACTGGAAAGCAACTACAAATGCGCTGGGCAAGAAAGGCTTGTTTCTAACCCTTGGTTATAATACAGCCTTGTTCAACGTGCTTCAAAGAATTAAAGGTCAAGTCAATGTCATCAATATGGATGGTATTGAGTGGAAACGAGATAAATGGGGGAGTGTCGCTAAGGCATGGTTTTGGCTGAATGAGCGGGCAGGATGTTGGGTCGGAAATCATTTGGTGGCAGATCATCCACTCATAAAGTCACATTTAGCGACCCGGGTGTCAGAGTCGAAAGTGACTATGATCCCTTATGGTGGTGACGAAGTGTTGGGTGCTGATGTAACTTGTTTGGACCGGTATAATTTAAAAGAAAGCGGGTTCTCAGTTGTCATTGCTCGTCCCGAACCTGAGAACTCTTTTTTTGAAATTGTTGAAGCGTTCAGCAGCAAGGTTCGTAATCATAAGCTTGTCGTGTTGGGGAACTTTACTCCTGATAAAGTACCGTATCACAAGAAAGTAATGGATGCTGCTAGTGATGAAGTCATCTTTCCGGGGGCCATATACGATAAAGCAGTCGTACAGGCATTACGGTTTTATAGCAGATTTTATATTCATGGCCACCGCGTGGGAGGGACGAACCCATCACTCGTTGAGGCTTTAGGCGCAGGTTGTGCCGTGATTGCCCATGACAACCATTTCAATAGTTGGGTTGCGGGTGATGCGGCTATTTATTTTAGGGATCAGTTTGATTGCGCTTCACTATTTGATGCCGCTCTCAATGAGGATTATAAGTCCAGAGTACTCTTGATGAAGGCGGAAAGTATACGTCGTTTTCAAGAAAGTTTTACGTGGGAGAAAATTCTTTCTCAGTATGAAAAGCTGCTTACAACTTGGTATCCCGCGAGGCTTAAATAAATGACTAAACGAATTCTTCTAACGGGTGGCGCAGGATTTATCGGGTCTGCCGTTGTTCGTCACCTAATCAAAAATACCCAGTGTGAGGTTGCCAACCTCGATAAGCTAACGTATGCGGGTAACCTGGAATCCTTGTCTGATGTTGTAGAGTCGTCCCGATATCATTTTTTTCAAATAGATATTTGTGACGCTGTTGCGTTGGATAAAGCCTTTAAAGAGTTTCGTCCTGATTCGGTCATGCATTTGGCTGCTGAGTCTCATGTCGATCGTTCTATAGATAGCCCTGCTGACTTTATACAAACCAATATTGTGGGCACTTATACGCTACTGGAGGCAGCCAGACGGTATTGGAATGAGCTCTCAGGTGAGGCGAAGCTAAGTTTTCGCTTCCATCATATCTCTACCGATGAGGTCTATGGAGACCTTGAAGGTACTGATGATTTCTTCACGGAAACGACACCTTATGCGCCAAGCTCACCTTATTCTTCGTCCAAGGCCAGTTCCGATCATTTGGTGCGTGCCTGGTACCGAACGTATGGGTTGCCCGTATTGGTCACCAATTGCTCCAATAACTATGGGCCCTTTCATTTCCCTGAAAAATTAATCCCTCACATGATTCTGAATGCCCTTCATGGAAAGCCATTGCCGGTGTATGGCGATGGATCGCAGATCCGTGACTGGTTGTTTGTTGAAGACCATGCGCGCGCTTTGTATGAGGTGCTTACTCGGGGCGTTGTGGGGGAAACCTATAATATTGGCGGTCATAACGAAAAGCGTAATCTTGATGTAGTAGAAACGCTCTGTGACTTACTTGAAGAACTCGCGCCGATCAAGCCGCAGGGTGTGAGTTTGTATCGTGAACTCATCACCTTTGTTAAGGATCGACCGGGTCACGATCTTCGTTATGCGATTGATGCAAGCAAGGTTCAGCGTGAACTCGGATGGGTGCCGCAAGAAACATTTGAGAGTGGGATGCGAAAAACAGTTGAGTGGTATCTGAATAACACTCAATGGTGGGAGCGTGTGCTCAATGGTCAATACCAACTAGGGCGTATTGGCGACCTCTGATAGGTGTAAAACTGCTTTATTTTCTGATTAACGACTAAAGGACGCTCTCTATGAAAGGCATCATTTTGGCAGGTGGCTCCGGCACCCGCTTGCATCCCATCACCCGTGGCGTATCCAAGCAATTACTACCTGTTTACGACAAGCCAATGATTTACTATCCGTTGTCGGTATTGATGCTTGCCGGTATCCGTGAGGTATTGATTATTTCAACCCCTGAAGATTTGCCTAATTTCCAGAAACTATTAGGTGACGGATCTTCTTTTGGTATCGAACTCAGTTACGCCGAGCAACCTTCGCCGGATGGTTTAGCCCAAGCGTTTATTATTGGGGAAGATTTTATCGGTGACAGCAATGTCGCTTTGGTTCTGGGCGATAATATTTTCTACGGCTATGGTTTCAGCGCCAGCCTGTTGGAAGCTGCTAAACGTCAAACGGGTGCTACCGTGTTTGGCTACCATGTCGCTGATCCAGAGCGCTTTGGTGTGGTGGAGTTTGATGGCCATGGAAAGGCTGTTTCTATCGAAGAAAAGCCCAAGCGTCCGAAGTCCAACTATGCCGTTACCGGGCTGTATTTCTATGATAACGACGTGGTGCAGATCGCCAAAAACGTTAAGCCTTCGCCACGGGGCGAGCTTGAAATTACCGATGTGAACAATGCTTATCTGCGACGTGGTGACCTGCACGTCAGTGTCTTGGGTCGGGGCTTCGCTTGGCTCGACACCGGCACCCATGACTCATTGATGGAAGCCGGACATTTTGTTCAGACTATTGAAGCGCGTCAGGGTTTGAAGGTGGCGTGCCTGGAAGAGATTGCCTACAACCAGGGCTGGTTAAGCGCTGCAGAGCTGGATAAACAAGCAACCATTCTTCACAAAACGGGCTATGGCCAGTACCTCGCTGGTCTGTTGGCAACGAGGCCTTCAAAATGAATGTCATCCAGACCCATTTGCCTGGCGTTCTGATCATTGAGCCTAAGGTGTTTGGCGATGAGCGCGGGTTCTTCCTGGAGTGCTACCAGGAGCAGCGCTATCGTGACGCCGGAATCGAGCTGCCGTTCGTGCAGGACAATCATTCGCGGTCTCAGTATGGCGTGCTGCGTGGTTTGCATTTCCAGCGTAATCGGCCCCAGGGTAAATTGGTACGCGTGACACAGGGTGCGGTCTACGATGTGGCGGTTGATATCAACCCTGACTCTGCGACCTGTGGAGAGTTTGTAGGCGTTGAACTCACTGCGGACAACCATCTTCAACTATGGATTCCGCCGGGTTATGCCCATGGGTTCTGTGTGTTGAGTGATAGTGCAGACTTTCAATACAAATGCACCGACTTGTATCTACCGGAGGAAGAGGGTGGTCTTATCTGGAATGACCCTGAGGTAAACATTCCGTGGCCGGTGGAAGCCCCCAAACTGTCGGAGAAGGATCTGCGTCACCCGAGCTTGCGAGCTCTATTGGGCGGGGAATGAATATGCGTGTTCTTGTCACGGGGGCTCAGGGCCAGGTCGGATACGAACTGCTCAAGCGAGCACCCGCTGGTTTTTCTGTGTTTGGCTATGGGTCGCAAAATCTGGATGTCAGTGATGACGATCAGGTCCAGGCCGTATTTGAAACACTTAAGCCGGAATTGGTGATTAACGCTGCTGCGTATACGGCGGTGGATAAGGCCGAAACCGACCAGGAGCGCGCCTATGCAGTCAACGCAGACGGCGTGGCGAATCTGGCGACTGCCGCGGAAAAGATGGGCATCCCGCTGCTGCATATTTCCACGGACTATGTGTTTAGCGGTGATGGCGACAAGCCGTACACGGCCGATGACGTTACCGCCCCTACGGGTGTATACGGGTTGAGCAAGTTGTCGGGAGAGAAGCAGCTGCTGGAGCACTGCTCACGCCATCTGGTTCTGCGGACAAGCTGGGTGTTTGGTGCGAACGGCAACAATTTCGTCAAGACCATGCTTCGTCTTGGACAGGATCGGGACACACTGTCCGTCGTCGCCGATCAGCACGGTGGTCCGACCTCCGCGGGTAGCATTGCCGATACGCTGTGGGCGTTGGCTTCGATTTTTCAGCGAGAGGGGCGCCTTGAGTGGGGGGTGTATCACTACAGTGGCTTCCCTGCTTGCACCTGGTATGACTTTGCCAACGAGATATTCACCCAGGCTGTCAGCCTTGGTCTGTTGGAAAAGAGCCCGAATTTAAACGCAATCACCACCGCAGAGTACCCAACCCCGGCCAAGCGGCCTAAGTGGTCCGTACTGGACTGCCAGAAACTGGCGGACGCACATGGATTGCTACCGAGAAATTGGGTACAAGAGCTCCAGCCAGTTCTTCAGCAGTTAGTGAAATGTTGAAGTGTTTGATGCCTGAAAAACGCAAATGTAAAACTGACCATTATTAACATTCTTCGCAGAAATCAAGCTGTCCGCATCCAGTGTTGCGTACTGAAAAAGCCTCTGAACAGGCTGAGTTTATTAGAGAATCTATGGATGTTAGAAAACGCTGTAGCTATTGGCTATGGTTCGCGCGATTGGCCGGGCACGGTCAATCACTGGCATAGATGATCTGTGAGTGACATGATCTACAGAAGGTAAAGGGGGAGCGGATACGGTCATTTGTCGCTTTTCATTTGTCGGTGTCTGTTCATTCTTTCGCTTCCTGGTACTTAGTATCAAATCCTGTATATCGAGAAGGAGTCTGATATGAAAAAACTATTGGCTATTACGTTGTTGGCTATTTCAAGTACCTCAGCGATGGCGGCGGAATCGGTCGCGGTGGAGGAACCGCTCACCCTGAGTACCCCGGTGGTCGGTTCAGTCACTGTAGGTACAGGCTTGTTGGTCGGCGCTGCGGTGATTGCGGGTGTGGTAGCCGCCTCCAACAGTGGCGGGAGTTCTAATGGCGGCACTACCGGCACAACCGGCACCACCGGTACTACAGGTACTACCGGTACCAGTAATTGACATAGCTGCAGTGTTTTGGACAAGGTCACGCAGGGCTACCTGGGTGACCTTGTTTTTTTGGATTTGCTCTCAACTAGCGTAGTGCCAATATGATTCGTAATTTATCTGTTGCCATACTGGCAAGTATTACTTTGCAAGGCTGTATGTTCGCTCCCGGTCAGCATATGGACACCAGTCACATCGTTCGTGATGGAACGCCGGAGAGCAGCCGTGTTGAACTGATCCCTATCACGCCTAAATTGATTGCGATGGATGCGACAACTCAGTCAGGTGAGGCCATTCCGGCAGAACTGTTGCACTACTCGCCGGAAAGTTATCGGATTGGTGCCAATGATTTGTTATTTATCACCGTTTGGGACCATCCAGAGTTGACAGCGCCTTCCGGGCCCCAGCAGCAAATCGATGCAAACGGGCGTCTTGTTCGCCCGGACGGTAATCTTTTTTATCCCTATGTTGGCAATGTCGCTGCCGCAGGCAAAACAATTGAGGAGCTGCGTGCCCATATCTCCAGTCGTTTATCGCAGTTTATCGAAAGTCCACAAGTCGATGTCAGTGTATTGCGATTCGCCAGCCAAAAAATCGTTGTTTCTGGTGCAGTCATCAGAGCAGGGCAACAGCCAATCACTACAACGCCACTGAGTGTGGTGGAGGCTATTGGTGCTGCTGGCGTCGATCCTCTGAATGCCGATCTTTCGGGCCTGACCCTTACTCGTGATGGTCACGAATATAAACTGGATCTGGACGCGCTCAACCGCCAGAACAAATCCGAGTTACCCAATGTCTACCTCAAAGGTGGCGATCAGTTGTATCTGGCTTACAACGATCGCAAGCGGATCTACGTCATGGGCGAAGTTATCCAGCCCCGGGCATTGAGCTTCAAAACCAAAACCATGAACCTGTCCGATGTGCTCGGTTCGGTGGGTGGCTTGAACCAGACCACCTCAAATGGCAATGCCGTTTACGTGATCCGGGGTGTAGAAAACCTGGATAAAGAGCCGGCGAAGATCTTCCAGCTGGAAGCCAGCTCGCCTTCTGCCATGGCATTGGCAACACGGTTCGATGTGCAAGCGCAGGACGTGGTCTATGTCGGGCCTGCGAATGTTACCCGCTGGAATCGCTTTATCAGCCAGTTGGTTCCGTCTGCATCCCTCGTTGGCATAGGCGCAGCTGCAAGAAATGATATGAGCGAAGCCAGCAGCAGATAAGGGCACAGTTTACCCGTGAACATTTTGCGTAGTGGCACCTACCTGGTGGCGGCTTTCCTGTTGTGCGGGTGTAACCCGCTGATGAAGGCCTCCTTGAATACTCTTGAAGCGTCCATTGCGGGGCCAGACTCTTTGGAGTTGACTCAGGCTCAACTGGACGCTGTTCCCTTTCCACAGATAAAAGTCACCACCCCCAGCAGCGAAGGGGTGATGGCGAAGATTCGCCAGCGTGGCGACCTGCAGTTCTGGGTCGCTTCCGGCAAGCAGGTGTTGTTGATGCGCGACGGTTTGATCGTGCGCAGCGTCGGCCTTGGTATCAACCTCGATGGTACTCGCTGGGAGGGAGAGTCTCCGTTCAAGCGTGGCCTGCATCTGTTGCCCGACGGTTATAGCAGTACCCGCTGGATCGATCTCTATGACGGTTACCGTGTCGGGATTGCCGTTAACAGCCGGTTTACCCGACAAGGCATCGAGGACATCAAGGTTCTGGACAAGACTTACGCCTTGCTCCGTGTCGATGAACGCATTGACGCTCCCGAAATAGATTTCCATGCAGTCAATCATTATTGGATCAGACCTCGCGATGGCTTCGTCATGCAGAGCGAGCAGCACCTGACGCCTCAACTTTCCCTGAAGGTCATTCAGTTACGTTCTGAGCAGGGAGCTATTAATTGAAGCGTCTGAATCTAGCGTTTACGGGCTTGCTATTAGCCTGTTCGGGCGTAAGCCATGCCGCCGTTACGGTCAGCGGTGATGTTCGTAGTCCTGGCCAGTTCGATATTCAGCCGGGAGCGCGTTTGCTGGACGTCATTCGCGCTGCGCAACCGAACGCCGAAAGTTACTGGTTGGGCGCCGCATGGTTGCGCCGGCCTTTGCTCGAAAAACAGCTTCGGCTAAAAGCCGGGGTGTTGTTCGATCTGAAAGTACTTCAGCGCGGCGCGTTGCTGTATGAAAAACCTGCCCGGGCGGCCTTGGCGGAACATCTATATGAAGAGGTCAGCCGGTTGCCGGTGACAGGTCGTCAGGTTGCAATACTTGATCCGGTTGCCGTAGAGGTCGGGTTTGCTCGCAACTACCGTATTGATGACGGCGACCGTCTTGTCTATCCGCTTCTTCCCGATACCGTGGTGGTGCTAGGTGCGGTCACGGCGCCTTGCCATTTGCCTTATCGCGCGATGCAAGAAGCCCGGGACTATCTGCAATCCTGTCAGGCTTCGTCCGACGCCGAGGCTGACTACCTCTGGATCATCCAGCCCGATGGCCAGACCCAACGGGTTGGCATCGCCTTGTGGAATCGGGAGGCGGGATTCCCCCCCGCCCCAGGTAGCAAAATCCTGGTGCCGATCAAGAACGATGATCTTGATCCGCCCACGCCCGAACTAAATCAGCAGTTGGCCGAGTTTCTCGCCACGCAACCGGTGGCTGAGGTGGTCCCTTGAAGTTACGTTTTGCAGCCGTCCTGTTATTGCCTTGTGGTTTGGTTCATGGAGAGACGCGTTATACCCAGAATGATTTCGGTGGTGTGGGCTTGTTACAAACACCTACCGCGCGTATGGCGCCTGCCGGTGAACTGAGTGTCAACGCCAGTCGAACCAGTCCCTACAGCCGCTACAGCCTATCGCTACAGCCCTTTGAATGGCTTGAAGGCTCCTTCCGATACACCGCCATTACTAACCGCAAGTACGGTCCCGAGTCATTCAGTGGCGACCAGAGCTTCAAAGACAAGGCTATCGACGCCAAAGCCCGGCTCTGGAAAGAAAGTCATTGGCTGCCCGAAGTGGCGTTGGGCTTCCGGGATATTGGCGGCACCGGGCTGTTCTCCAGCGAGTACTTCGTGGCGAACAAGCGCGCCGGCGATTTTGATTTCAGTCTCGGCATCGCGTGGGGCTACATTGGCAATCGCGGCGACTTCAGTAACCCGCTGGCCGTGTTTGGAGACAAGTTCAAGGACAGGCCCGAGAGCACCGCTGCGGTTGCCAGAGCCGGCGATGTGAATACCAATGCCTATTTCAGGGGATCCCCATCCTTGTTCGGCGGCGTGGCTTATCAAACACCTTGGGCGCCGCTTAGCCTGAAAGTCGAGTACGAAGGCAACGACTATAAAAACGAGCCGCTCGATAACGTGATCAAGCAAGACTCGCCCATCAACATCGGTGCGGTTTACAAGCTGACAGACTCGATTGACCTCAGCGCCGGTTGGGAGCGCGGTAATACCGCGATGTTCGGGATCACGCTGCACACCAACTTTGTCAGCCGCAAGGCGCCGACCAAGACCTATGACCCACCAGCGGAAGCGCTCCCGGCCCAAGCACCCGCCACCTCCCCGGATCAGGTCAATTGGGCCAATGTGTCCCGGCGCCTGCAGGACAATGCTGGCTACAAAGTGGAGCGCATTACCCAGCGGGGCTCCGAGTTGATGGTCTACGGCGAACAATCGCGTTACTTCTATCCGGCGAAAGCTGTCGGTCGAGCCAGCCGGATTCTGGACAACAGTGTCAATGACGATATCGACTGGTTCACCTTGGTGAACAAGCGATACGACATGCCGCTGGAAGAAACCAGTGTGCCCCGCGAAACATTTCGCGAGGTGGTCGGCAACGAAGAGGGGCTCAAAGACCTGCATCGTGCCACCGAGGTCACTGCGGCGCTCCCGCACACCGAGACCACGCTCTATACCGCGGCGCGGGATCCTTTCACTTATGGTTTGGGGCTGGGCTACAAGCAGAACATCGGCGGTCCTGATGGCTTGCTCTACCAGTTCAGCGCCGATGCGGACGCTGAATACCGCTTTACGCGCAATACCTGGTGGAGTGGCCTGTTGAGTGTCAATTTGTTGAACAACTACGACAACTTCACCTACGACGCACCGAGTGGATTGCCTCGGGTGCGCACGGATTTGCGCAAGTACTTGACGACCTCCGACGTCACTATGCCGACGTTCCAGCTCAACCACGCCAAACAGTTGGATAAAGACCTGTATGGCATGGTCTACGGGGGGTATCTGGAGTCGATGTTTGCCGGCGTCGGCGGTGAGGTGCTCTATCGTCCAATGGGCCAGCGCTGGTCTGTAGGCGCCGATCTGAACTACGTTCGTCAGCGCGACTTTGACCAAGGGTTTGGTCTGCGTGACTACTCGGCCGTCACTGGCCACATCACGGGCTACACCGACTTGCCTTACGAAGCGCTGGCGGCTGTCAGCGTCGGACGTTACCTGGCGCGCGACTGGGGCACCACGATCGACCTGTCGCGTAAGTTCAGCAACGGTGTGCGATTTGGTGGCTGGGTCACGCTGACCACCGCCACGAAAGCCGAATATGGCGAAGGCAGTTTCGACAAGGGAATCTACATCTCCATCCCCTTCGACGAGTTGATGAGCCTGTCGACGATGCGTCGTGCCAATGTCGTCTGGGCGCCTTTGACCCGGGATGGTGGTGCACGGCTCAATCGTGCCTACTCACTGCACACGATGACCGATAGCCGTGACAGTGACTTGTTCTATCGCAACTTTGAGAAGATTACGGAGTGAGGGCGGGCGATCTGGGGCGGTCTGTAAAACGCAGCAGATCTAGTGCGGGCTTGCTCGCGATGACGGAATAACATTCAGCATCAATGTTGACTGACCCACCGCCATCGCGAGCAAGCCCGCTCGCCATGAGTGGAAATTTCCATCTCGGGGGAGTGGGCTGGCTTGTTATTACCTAACGTCGTAGCCGGAAACTTTGAAAACTCCGCTTGCTGGAGAACACTCCCGAGTCGCCTCGAAGTACATACAGGGTTGCTCTGTGGATGGCTGTCCTTCGAGAGCATCCATACCCCCTGATTTTTTTATAAGCCCATCCCCATCCCCGAGACTTGGTGTTTTCGGCAGGTGTTAATTTCACTTCAGAGCCTCTAGCAGTGGGGTTTGCCGGGGATCATAGCAATCTGCCGCTGTTAGAAATGCGTCAAATAATAACCTTTCATAGATCATGGTTATTACAAAGCCGGCGCTTGGCCGTCAGGATAAAAAGAGGTGCGCGCAGTGCGGGTGGAGGTGCCAGCGCTCGTGCTGTGCGACGCTGGGGCTGGTCATACTCTTTTCGATCAGATGCGCCGGCTTGTCGGCGGTGATCAGCGCAGTTTCACCGCCACGGCAGGCGTAGACCTTGCGCACATGTTTGATCACACGGACTTGCATCGGCACGATCTCGAGCTGCTCGCTGATTTCCTCGCCAATGCAGTTGCTGCCGCATAGGTGGGCGCCCGCTTAGTCACGCAACGTGCGTTGGCTGAACGCTTACGATCAATTGTGGCGAGAGAGCAAGCTCTCATGGAACAAATTACAACTTATTGATTTTTAAGTATAAAAAATCATTTACTAAAACCTGCTATCTCGTGAGCGCCGCCCTAGCTCCCTGCGCGACAGCGCAGCGTCGAGGACGCGGCGGCCACTCCCTCGCCACAGATCGCCTGCGCTCGGCGGCTTTCCGTACAGCGCCCCACTGTTCCTAAAGCTTGGTGATACTCGATAACGGCAGGTTGACGTGCTGCTCTTGTTGCAGAAAATTCATCAGCAGTACAACCCGTTCATCGCCATCCATCGCCATAAACAGCGCTTCCAGCTGCGCAAAAGTCCCTTGATTGATACGCACCGGGTCACCCTGTGTCAGCGTTTGCACGCACGGTTCACGCTCACGCAGTTTCAGGTGACCAATAATTTCATCTGCGATTGCTACTGGCTGGCCGCCGAAACTCACGGTCCTCAACACGCCACGCGTCGAACGCAGGGGCGCCCAGTTGTCGTGCAGGCTGAGTTGGATAAACAGATAACCAGGAAACAGCGACTCACAGAGCGTTTGTCGTCTGCCCCGTGTAAGACGCTCGCGCCGATAGGTGGGGCGAAAGCATTCATACCCCTGACGCATCAGGTTGTCCTCGGCGCGTTCATCCTGCTTGGCTTTGCAGTGAATCAGGTACCAGGCTGGCACGGCACATTGCTCACTCGCGATCATCCGAGTCTTCCTTACTTGGGTAGGAGCGAGCTTGCTCGCGATGGACTCAAGGGCGACGCGTTTATTCAGAAAACACGCGTTATCGTTAACGTCCATCGCGAGCAGGCTCGCTCCTACAGTCTTCGCGTCAATAAATGTCTTTTGAAAGCAGGGTGAAGGGCGTCTTCACCAGGATTTTCACATCAAGCCACAACGACCAGTTATTGATGTATTTAAGGTCGATCTCGACACGCTTTTGCATTTTGTCGATGGTGTCGGTTTCGCCGCGGCAACCGTTGATCTGAGCCAGCCCGGTAATACCTGGTTTGATTCGGTGGCGAGCCATGTAGGCGAGAATTTTCCCGGAGTAGTAATCATTGTGTGCAACGGCATGAGGACGTGGCCCGACAAGGGCCATATGGCCTTGGATGACATTGAACAGCTGCGGCAGCTCATCGATTGAGGTGCGACGGATAAAGCGCCCGACCGAGGTGATCCGTGAGTCATTGCGGCTGGCCTGCTTGACCTCATGATCGTCGTGCACGCGCATCGAGCGAAATTTCCAGACCTTGATCACCTTGCCATTCCAGCCATGACGGTCCTGTTTGAAGAATATCGGCCCCGGGGAGGTGAGTTTGACGGAAAGTGCAATGATCAATAACAGCGGGCTTAGAGCAACAATGGCCATCAGCGCCACACTTTTATCGAGCAGGCTTTTACTCAGGGCGGCAGTGGGTTGGCTGGTCAACGGGCTTTCATTCAAATAGATCGCCGGCAAGCCATCCACGACTCTCACCGAGTGATTCAGCAGCGTCAGGCTGTTCAAGTCCGGAACCCAGACAACGTCTACGTTGGCATCGAGCAAATTAATGTACATGGCTTCGATTTGTGCCGCTTCACTCAGGGGCAGCGTGATGTACAAACGTCGAATGTCATGGGTCTTGATCAGCTCCAGCAGTTCTTCCTGCGGACCCACGACACGAGGCGCGCCCATTTCCAGCAAGGGAGTGGCGTCAGTACTGACCAGGCCGACCAAGGGGAAGTGTTCAAGGGTGCGGAGTTTTTTAGCCAATTCCAATGCCAGCTCGCCAGTACCGACAATCAGCGTTTTATGCTCGCTTTGAAGTGACCGTTGATAGTATTTGGAAAAGCCCTGCAGGGGCACATATAAGAGTGCCTGTCCGATGTAGCTGGTGACAGCCCACACCAGGATGATTTCACGAGAAAATAACTCACCGGACTTGGTGATAAAGCCCACAAATGCCAACGCTGCCAGTGTCAGCAACCAACCCATGAGCAGGCGTCCCAATCCCGTCAGGTAGCCATCTTTTTTTGCATAAACGTCACACCATGAATAGGCCGGGACGGAGGCGAGAATAGTCACTATCGCGCACACGCGATAATAAAACTCTACCGTTCCTGTCTTGGAATAAACCAGTAGAAACAACAGGGCGACAACAAAGCCCAGTGCAAGTGCCCATTGTCCCCAGAAGGTAAGTCCTTTGAGGCTGGTATCTCGATTGATACGAAGACTGTTAACCATGCTATATATCCCCAAAATGAGTCCATTCACGTGTCGACAGACAAGAGCCAGGTTGTTGAAGCCAGAGTTATTATTATTTTTTGGATGGCACGGCGATATCAATAGCAGCGCCGCTGTCGGCGCTATCGCCAGTGAATAGATTAATTTATTGAGAGATGCACTGTCTGACGACTTATAACGAGCGTGATATCACGGTGGCATCTAATGTTGGAGCGGCCGGCGTTAGAAATGGTCGATGATGGAGGGCGGTGCAGTTGATATTGTAGTAGCGCTTATTTGAACGGGGAGGGAGGAAGGCAGATTTATAATTTAATCAGGGTACGTTTTTTATTTTTGTAGTAGTACCGCCACGATCGTTATTCTACGTGCTCAGGGCAGGCTTTTTTCCGTGTGTTGTTTTTTGGATGAGGCAGTAGCCACGGTTCCTGACAGCTCGGAAAAGACGTTCGCCGTTGGTGGCGTGTTTAAACTTTTCCTGTAACCGGCTCAGGCACATTTCGAGACCCTGATAGTGTTCAGGCTCTCTGCCGATACTCCGAATAAGATCATCTTTACTGACCACGCGTTCTTCATGGTGCAACATTTTTCTTACGAGGGCTGCCTCTAAACTCGTCAAGACAACTTCAACATCGTTTTTCACCAAGGTGTTGCCGCCATTGCTCAGCCGCCAGGTTTCAGCGCATATCGAGTGCGCTTTGGCCGCTATGGGTTCATCGGTGTCATCCCGGGTTTCCTCTATAGCCGAGGCGATGCTATTCGTTTGGGTGGATGGCTGGGAGGTTAGCCACTCAGCCTCCAGGGCTGAAAACATATGCTCTGTGTCATGCTTGTTAGCGGGAGAGGTCTCTCTGCTCACGTGCTGGAAGAAAACGTCGGCCAATTTTTGGGTGGGGAAGGGTGATTCAATACCTTCGACAAACATTTTTGCCTGCGATGTACCGAACGAGTTATATCGTTCACTGGACAGTATTGTCTCGAGCTCAAGTTGTGATGCCGGGCTATGAGTGACAACGACAAAGTATTTTCGAGTGAAGGTCATTCCATTTTCCATTTCGCTCTCCTGAGGGGCACGCCAGGTTAATAATTCAAAGGTTGTCGGCAGGGGAGTAATAGCTCCCTTGAAAGTAATCAAAAGGCAAGGTTCGTGCCAGTATATGGCTGGCAGTATGCTCTACGTTGTCGGCTATAAAGGATACCTTGGTGTTGTGGATCAGTGTAACCATGCGGTCATAGAGTCGATTGAATAACTCCGCGTTGCCATTGGATTTGAGGCTGGAGTCTAAGGCTGAAACGGGAATCTTTATATAGTCGAATAGATTCAGGGTTGTAAAGATTTCGACACTTTCATCGTGAAGGTTGTAATGGTCGAAAGCGATCTCTATACCGTGATCTTTCAGCAGATACATAGTGTGGAGGATTTTCTTTTTGTCTTGAAAACTGGCCGCCGAGAGAGGCAGCTCATTCAAGGCGATAACCAGGGTCTGGCCGACATCGCGCAGGGCGTCACCGGACTGTATCAACTCGTCTACGAGTGCAGTGTCGATGAGATCTGACAGTGCTACGCAAACGAATTTTCGACTGAAGTATTCTTTCCCGTTGGAGGTGTTGCAATCTTTTAGCGAGAAGGCCAGTACTTCATTGTATAGGCCGCTCATCTGATGCGCCGGTAGTGTGCAGGATGCATGAGGGGGAAGAGCCTGTCTGCCTTCGTGGTTTATTCTTATCTCGCTGCCGAACGGGCAGTCATCTCGCCTAAGGATCAATTGCCGAGACAGATAATGATCTGCACCATTAACGTGTGAGGTGCATCCAGTGGCATTCATGACGCAATAACTCCCTGTATATGAAAGTGGATCAGGTTGACGAAATCAGACCTCTACTTAAACGATATCCATGCCCGCGGATACTTTGAATGGCGTTGGCGCCATACATATTTTTTATTTTTACACGAAGGCGACTAATTGATTTTTCCAAGGCTCTCGGATCATAAAAGGTTATATTCAGGCCCATGACTCTGGCAACTTCGTCATGGCTCAAGATGTGATTTTTTGTTTGCGTTAACGCCTCCAGAACTTTCATTTCCGCAAACGATATTTCCAGTTTTTGATCAGTGCTGTGAAGGCACATACGAGCGGGGTCCAGCACTAAGTTTATTTCTCTTTGCCATTCTGGACTGCAAAAAAAAACGGAAAGCACATCAATATTCTCGTCAGGAACACTGGTGAATTTAATACAATGATCGGCCCCGGCAAGATAGTATTTAATCTTGTTGTAAGTGCCTTTGCCGGTAATGATTACGGAGATTATTGACGTCGAATTTTCGGCGCGAATATTTTCCACAGCGGCGAGGCTTTCAAGGAAAGCAAGGGGGCTGTCAATAACGACAAAGATCGCTCGATACGAACTTGAATGTTTGTTTTTTTTGGGGAAGTGGCTGTAGCACATCGTATCAATAAGTATATCATTGCGTAGATGGCTTGCTACCAACTGCCTGAAATCCTCAGCTAAAGCAAGGGTTCGTCCAATGGTGAGAACCCCCGTCTCCTCCATGGTCTGGCCGTGTGTTGTGGTCCTTCCTTTCCCTTTAAGCATCATGCTTTGACTCGGATGGGTACTGGCATTCGAATGTTAATGTAACGCTTCTTGTCTGTGACTGACTATTGCTAACATTTTGACGCATTTCTTCGGCGATTATCACGATGTTTTTAACATAGATTGTGAATCTGCCATGGTTCGGTCTTGTCTTTCCAGGTTCGAACTATTGCTGGTGGCCGCCTTGGGTTGGAGATCATGGCATTATGCTATCTTTCGGCCCCAGCGCTGCGTTCCCGGGAATAGACTCCGTGTGTGCCAGTAAAGTTCCCGCTGTGTGATCTTTGATGGATTGTTATGAGTGGGCAGGGTTTGTCCCTGAAATAACAGATTCGCGCTTGTTATCTAACGCTGACCTTATGTAACGGATGCTGATAACAACTCGATCGCGGACGTTCTATAACATCGAGCTCAAGCAGGCAGCTGGATGTACTTTACTCATCCGTTGGTCTGATAGATTTTTTTCGCGGAAAAATGATACGCACGCTGGTGGGTTTGTATTTTCGTATGGACGCTGTTTTTCCGGTGTGTCGTCGTCAGCCCGAATCACCTGCAACGGGTTGGCCCCACGCCATCGCGCAGGGGCTTTGATGTGATCGGGGTCAGGTCGTGATACACCACGGTCGGAAGCGGGATGTTCCGGGCTTTCAGTACGCGCAGTGCGCTGAGCACGCCCTCGATTCCTCCACCTGCCACATAGAGGCCGACCAGCTCGGGTTCACTGCTAAGGAGGTCGAGGGTACTGGCATAGGCGAACTCCTCATCCTCCAGCGTCAGGCGAGTCGCCAGTAACTCCCAATCCGCGGACTGTTCCGAGAGGTACGAGCGCACACTCATTTCGCACAGTTCCTGGCATTGAAAGCGCTGGGTTCCGACCATCACCGCCACCGGGCCGGGTTGTGGCGCCAGATGTTCAATGAACCAACCTGCGGTGCGGCCCATGCGCCGGTTGTCGACACCGACATAACCTGCGGCTGCCGAAGCCTCCAGCTCGGATACCAGGGCCACCACGGGGACGCCGGCCGAGCGCATTTGCGCAACGGCCTTGCGCACCACTGCATGGTCAGCCGCCACGACACCCAGAGCATCGACCTCACCTTGCAGCTGCAGGATACGTTGCGCCGTGGCTGCCGGATCCAGGTCATCGATGTAGTGGATCATCACCCGAACCTGAGCCCGAACGCTGGCCGCTGCGGCCTCGGCCAAGGCCTTCGCCAGGCCCTGATAAAAAGCGCGGTTACTTTAGTCGTGTCCAGACGCTCCTACCAACGCAACTCGAAGGCATTTTTCGCGCCCGGCTGGATGCTGCTGCCCAAGCGTGCGCACTCGCGAGAGAGGGTGTCGTGCAGCCATTGACGGTCATCCCCTTCGGCGCGACAGATGCGAAAGCGACGGATGCGGGTGGGTATCAGGTCCAGCGACTGCAGGTGCCCGCCCGGGTCCAGCGAGGCAAAGTATAGAAGCCCCAGGTCGCCGCGAAAGGCTGTGTGACCCTCGATGCCTTCGTAATCGTTCAGGAGATCACCGCAACCATAGAGAATCAGGCGTTCGCGGTACACCTCGATGCCCTTGACGTGGTGCGAGGAATGCCCGTGCACCACGTCAACTCCGGCCTCGTCGATCAAGGCATGGGCGAACCGGACCTGCTCGCGCGGGATATCGAACCCCCAGTTGCCGCCCCAGTGAATGGAGGCAACCACTAGATCCCACGGATTTTTGCCCTCGATAATCCGTTTGGCCACAGGGCGCAAGCTTTGCATCGACAGATCCTCCAGCCGCGCGACGCCCGCGCGCCTATCCGTGGCGACCCAGTCCGACGGAATGCCGCTGTCGGGTGCGCCGAGGCCAAACACCAGCAAGCGCCGCCCGCCAGGCTGCGGCAACACGGCGGGTGCTTCGGCGGATTGCCGGTTGTGCCCGGCACCGGCGCTGCACATACCATTGCTCGCCAGGGTATCCAGCGTATCGGCCAGGCCGGCTGCGCCCCAGTCCAGCACATGGTTGTTGGCCAGCACGCAGCAGTCGATGCCGGCTGCGCGGATGGCCGGGAAGTTCTCCGGGCTCATGCGGTAATTGATGCCCTTTGGCTCCGGTCGTCCGCGGCGGGACACCGCAGTTTCCAGATTGATGATGCGTGCGTGTGGCTGGCGAAGTTCAAACTCATCCAGCGCAGCGCCCCAGACATAGGCGAAATCGACTGGGCGGGGAATCGAGCCATTGAGTCTTTCTGCCAGCCGGACGTAATCGCCGGCATTCTTGACGTAAGCTTCGTAAAGCCGCGGATCGCCAGGATGCGGCAGTACTGAGTCAATGCCGCGGGCGGTCATGACGTCGCCGGCGAGAAACAGCTTCAGCGTATCGGCAACAGCTGCCATGGCACTCTCCAGGATATCCCGAATAACGTACCTGAAAGACCACTTTGAGAAAAAGTGATCGGGGGCTTTAACGACGGTTGAGTCAGAGGGCTGGGGTATTCAGAGCTCCTACAGGCCAACCTGCGAAAGCTCGCTCCTACGATGGAGCGCCAACCTTGCCACCGAGATCAGGCGTGATTTCACCCTCAAAATCCCTGTCATCCTTCCTGCCTTCAACCCTTCCAAGGTCCTACAGCATAAAAGCCCTTGGCTTACAGTCTATACATTAATTAGAATGAGTCTCATTTAAAATATTTTTTGGTACAAGGTTTCCTGACATGAGCGATACAGCGTTGCCGACGGAGCAAACCCTCCACGACCTGTATCGCGACCATCGTGGCTGGCTGGAGGGCTGGTTGAGGCGACGCATGGGGAATGGCTGTGATGCGGCAGACCTGAGCCAGGATACGTTCTTGCGGGTACTTGCCAGCTCCCAGCGGATTGCCGACTTGCAGGAGCCGCGGGCGTATTTGCTGACAGTGGGCAAGCGGCTGTTGAGCAACTTTTACCAGCGTCGCAGTCTGGAGCAGGCCTACCTGAATGCGTTGTCGCTGTTGCCTGAGGACAGTGTGCCGTCTCCCGAGCAGCGCTGGCTGCTGCTGGAAACCCTGCAAGCGCTGGACGAATTGCTCGACGGACTGCCGACGGCGGTACGCCGGGCGTTTCTCTGGAGCCAGTTGGAGGGCCTGGGCTATCAACAGATCGCCGAACGTCTGGGCGTGTCAGAGCGCACGATCAAGCGTTACATGGCGCAAGCCTACGAACATTGTCTGTTGGTGGCGCTGTGATCAATCCGGCGCCTTCGGCCCAGGCCCGTCAAGTGGCGCGGGCCGCCGCGCAGTGGCTGGCGTTGCTGGAGTCCGGCACCGCCAATGAGCGCGATCGAGTCGGTCTGCAGCGCTGGCGCGACAGCTGTGCCAGTCACGAGCAGGCCTGGCAGAAGGCCCAACTCTTGCGCCAACGCTTTGCCGAACTGCCTTCGGCGCTGGCCCTGGTCAGCCTGGATCGCCCGGAGCCGGGTCGCCGTGCGGTGCTTAAGCGCGCATTGGGCGTGGCGGTGCTGGTGCCGGCCGCCTGGATGCTCAGTCGGCAATTACCGCTGGATGCCTGGCGGGCTGACCTGCACACCGCCACCGGGGAGCGCAAGCAAGTACTGCTGGCCGATGGCAGCGCTGTGCAACTCAATACCGCCAGCGCCGTCAATGTGGATCTGGGGAGCCGGCGCTTGACGCTGGTGGACGGCGAGATGGCGCTGAAGGTGCCAGGGACGTCGCCGTTGACGATCCAGACCCGCTATGGGCAGGTCATCGTCAGCCAGAGCGAGGTCTGCGTTCGCCAGAATTCGCTCGGCTGCCGGGTGTCGGTGCTCAAAGGTTCGGTGCAATTGCGGCCCTTGCAAGGGCCGGCATTGACGTTGCGCGGCGGCCAGCAGGTCAACCTTCTGGCCGCGGGCGTGGGGGTGGTGGAACCATTCGATGTGCTCGCGCCGGGTTGGCGCGAGGGCGTGTTGATGGCGCAGAACCAGCCGCTGGGGGATTTTCTGCGGGAACTGAGCAGTTATCGACCGGGCGTGCTGCGCTGGGAACCGGCGCTTGAGTCGCTGCGGGTCACTGGCAGTTTCCGCCTCGAAGACACCGATCGCATTCTCTCGCTACTGGCCGCCAGCCTGCCGCTGGAGGTGCATTCGCGTACTCGTTATTGGGTCACGCTGCTGCCGCGAAAAAATAATGTCTGAAGCCTGCAATACCAGCGAACGCTGCGCCCCTGTAGGAGCGAGCTTGCTCGCGATGGACGTTAACGATAACGCGTGTTTTCTGAATAAACGCGTCGCCCTTGGGTCCATCGCGAGCAAGCTCGCTCCTACAGAGACCTCATTTCCTTAACTAATTGGTCTGAAGCCTGTCCCTTTTTTTCGCCTCGCTGGTCATTCAAGGCAAGTGAAACGAAATCAGAGAGATTCTCAATGCCCGCATTGATGCCCTGCAGTACGCGTCTGGCTTCTTCCAGGTTGCGCCCGTTGTTGCACCTGAGTCTGCTGTTGAGTCTGGGTGCCTGTCCTTTGTTTGTCGCAGTCAGCTGGGCCGAAGACAGCTCTCGGCGCAGTTACCAGGTGCCGGCCGGTAGCCTCAGCGCCGCGTTGACCCGCTTCGCCGGATTGGCCGGGGTCAACCTTTCGGTGGATCCCGCGCTGGTCAGCGGTCGCAACAGTCCCGGGCTTTCCGGGGAGTACGCGGTCGAGGAGGGCTTTGCCCGGTTGCTGCAGGGTTCCGGTCTGCAGCTGCAGCCGGTGGGCGAACAGGCCTACATCCTGACCCCGGCACCAGAAGGCAGCAGCCTGCAACTGGCCCCCACCTCGATTCTCGGTGCTACTGACGGGGCAGACGGCGATCCGTATGCCGGCGGTCAGGTCGCGCGCCGCGGTTCGCAAGGCTTGCTGGGCTCGCGAGATTTTATGGAAACGCCGTTCAGCATGACCACCTACACCAGCGAGGTGGTCAAAAACCAGCAGGCTCGTACCTTGGGCGACCTGATCGCCAACGATCCCTCGGTTCGCGCCACCAACCCGGCGGGTGGGCGTTATGAGCAGTTCACCATTCGCGGGTTGAGCCTGTTCAACAGTGATGTCGCCTACAACGGTCTCTACGGCATCCTGCCGACCTATACGATCGACATGGCGATGGCCGACCGCGTCGACGTCATCAAAGGCCCGAGCCAGCTCATCAACGGCATTTCGCCGCGGGGCAGCGTGGGTGGCGGGATCAACGTGGTGCCCAAGCGCGCGACCGACAAGCCCATCACTTCGTTTACCGGCAGCTACGCGTCCGACAACCAGGCCGGTGGTGCCGTGGATGTCAGCCGGCGCTTCGGTGAAGACAACAAGTTCGGTATTCGTTTCAACGGCGTCAAGCAGTCCGGCGACACCGAATGGGATCACCAGAGTGTCGACCGCGAGATGGCCGTGCTGGGCCTGGATTTTCGCGGTGAACGCCTGCGGCTCTCGACGGACATCGGGCGCACCGAGCGTGATACCGACGCCCCCCAGGAGCGCGTGCAGGTCGGCCCCAATGCGAAGGTGCCGAATGCGAACGATGTGCGCCACAACTATGCGCAGCCCTGGAGCAAGGCGAGTACCAACGACACCTTTGGCACGGTGAACGGCGAATTCGATGTCAGCGATTCCGTCATGCTGTACGGCGGTGTGGGCGCGCGCAAAAGTAATCATGAGTTTCTCCGGCATGCCGTTGCGGTCACCAACGACGCCGGCGATTTCAGCGTTTCACCGCGTGACTTCACCCGTGACGAAAATGTCCGGACGGCCACGGCCGGGGTGCGCAACTGGTTCCATACCGGCCCGGTGAGCCATGAAGTCAACCTGGCTGCCAGCTATTTCTACATGGACTTCGAAAATGGCGGCGCCCGTTATGCGGCGGCCCCCAGCAACCTCTATGACCCCGTGGAAACACCAACGCCGGTCAGACCCACGCGACAGGATTCGAAGGTCTACACCGAGAACCGCTTCAGCGGCGTGGCATTGTCCGACACACTGGGTTTCTTCGATGACCGGCTGCTGCTGACTCTGGGCGCCCGCTGGCAGCGGGTGAAGGTTGACGACTGGGCGGACGATGTCAAAGGCGACACGGCCTACGATGAGGAAAAGGTTTCGCCGTCGGGCGGCATCCTGTTCAAGGCAACCGATAAGCTGTCGCTGTATGCCAACTACATGGAAGGCCTGAGCCAGGGCAAGATCGCCCCGTCGACCTCGGTGAACGAGGACGAGATCTTCCCGCCGTTCATCAGCCGCCAGGTCGAGGTCGGCGCCAAGTATGACGCCGGTGCGTTCGCCATCACGACCGCGGTGTTCCGGATCAAGCAGCCGGCCTACGAGACCAACGCCACGACGCGCGTCTTCGGCCCGAATGGCAAGCGTGAAAACACTGGTGTGGAAGTGAGTGTGTTCGGTGAGCCGCTCAAGGGTTTGCGCCTGCTCGGCGGTGTCATGTACATCGACAGCGAGTTGACCGATACCACCAACGGCACCTTCGACGGCAACCGGGCGCCTGCCACGCCGAAATACAACGTCAACCTGGGCGCCGAATGGGACGTGCCGACCGTACAGGGCCTGACCCTGACCAGCCGCGGCATCTATTCCAGCTCGCAGTTTCTGGATCAGTCCAACAACAAGGAAATCGACTCCTGGGAGCGTTTTGACGTGGGCGCACGCTACGCGTTCAAGGTCGAGGAAAAGAACATCACCCTGCGTGCCAATGTCGAGAACGTGGCGGACAAACGCTACTGGAGTTCGGCCGGGGCCTCGGATGACAGCGAGCCTGGCTTGACGCTGTCGACCCCGCGCACCTACCTCCTTTCGGCGACCGTTGACTTCTGATTCGCCCATACCGAGTGGAAAATTCGCTGCCTGCGGGTCGCCTTATGGCGATCCGCAGAGCATGCATAACCGTATGCCTATAAAGAAAAGGCGAACAAATGCTCGATGACAAAGTGCATTATTTCGAATTAGAGGGGTGAGGCGGCATCTCCTGCGCTGGGCAGCCTATGCATCGACAACCCGTGCGGTTCGGATGAACAACGCGCGAACCTTGTCCCAGAAATTTGCGCCCAGCACGAAAAAGCTGCCGATCAGCATGGCGTCGCCCAGTAGCTGGACCTGCCAGAGATTCGGTCTGAGCCCAGGCCAGATGCTATCGATATAGGGTTCAAGAAATGCCGAGATCAGCGGCAGGCAGAACATGACCAGGCCAATTCTGTGACGAGCAGGGCCAACCTCGACTTCTGCGCTGGGAGCCAGCGCGGACACGTAGCCGAACAGACTGCGTTTCAACTGCTGAAAGCCGGACTTGCCCATGATCGCGATGGCGAGGATCAGCAGGATCTTGTTGCTGATAAACAAGATGCCGGTCAGCGCCGCGACCTTTGAGCCGGGTACATCGGCCGCCGCGGCGAGAGGCACCATCAGCCACGATGCCGCCATCAAACAGATAATTGCGATCCCCAATTTGAAGCGCCAGCCGGCTGAAGCGGCCTCAAGGGTGTTCTGGTCGGAACTCGTCATCTTCGTACCTTCCTTCAATTAATTCGCTGTTGTGTCTGGAGCTTAGACGGCCGTGAAGGACTACGCCCGAACGTCGGCAAGCGGCCAAACGCATAGATTTATCTCGCCGTCCGTTGAGCGTCTATGCTGGGCTAACCAACCTCATCCCTGTGCAGCGACCTGCAAGGAGGCAATCAATGGTGCCCACGTCCGAGAAAGCGTTTTCCCATGGCCTGCTTGAAGTACTGATTCGCGCGGGGCTGATCGCCGTTCTGGTGATTTTTTGCTTCCAGATCTTCCACCCGTTCCTCGACCTGATGCTTTGGTCGCTGATCCTGGCGATCACCCTCTACCCGTTGCAAGGCAGGCTCAAGGGCATGTTGGGCAACAAGGAGGGGCGTACCGCGACGCTGATCGTGCTGATCGCCATCGGCATCCTCCTGGTGCCGATCTACCTGTTGGGCACCTCGATTGCTGAATCGGTGGAAAGTGTCATGAGCATGCTCAAGAGTGGCAGTATTCATATTCCTCCACCGGCCGACTCGGTAGCCGCTTGGCCGTTGGTGGGCAAGCCGCTGTATGGCTTCTGGCTGCAAGCCGCCACCGACCTGCCCGATCTGGCGCAGAAGTTCATACCGCAGATCAAAGGCGTCAGTCTCACCCTCTTGAGCAAGCTCGCCGGTGCCAGCATGGGACTCCTCATAATCCTCTTCGCCCTGATCATCGCCGGTATCGTCATGGCCTACGGGGAGAGTGGCAGCCGCAGCGCGGTGCAGATCGCTTCGCGCCTCAGCGGTCCGGCCAAGGGGCCGAAAATCACCGAACTGTGCACCGCCACCATCCGCGCGGTGGCGCTGGGTGTGGTCGGTATCGCCTTCATCCAGATGCTGCTGATTGGCGTCGGCTTCGTGCTCAAGGGCATCCCCGGCGCGGGTCTGCTCGCCCTGGCGGTGCTGCTGCTCGGCATCATGCAGCTACCGGCCACCCTGATTACGCTTCCGGTGATCGCCTTCGTTTTTGCCACCGAGGGGGCCAGCACCGCGACCATCGTCTTTGCTGTCTATGTCTTCGTTGCCGGCCTGGCCGATAACGTACTCAAGCCACTGCTGTTGGGGCGTGGTGTCGATGTGCCGATGCCGGTGGTGCTGATCGGTGCCTTGGGCGGCATGGTCACCAATGGCATCATCGGCCTGTTCATCGGCCCGGTGGTACTGGCGGTCGGTTATCAGCTGTTCTGGCAATGGGTGAGGGAGCCGTCGCAAGTCGACGGACCAGACGACCAGCGGCTGAGCTGACGCGACTTGGCGCGCCCTATGTTCCCTTCATTTCGCCGAGGCCGGTTATTGCTGATTGGGGCACTCCTGACGGGGGGAGTGGGCCTCAGCGGCTGCGTGCGCCTGGGACCGGACTTTCAGCCACCGCGTGAAGCATGGATCGAACACTGGAACAGTCCTGCACTCGAACAGGCCAGCCAGCAGCATCCACAACCCGATATCCGTCAGTGGTGGCAGGTCTTCGCCGATCCGGTCCTCGATCGTCTGATTGCCCTGGCGGATGCGCACAACTCCAACCTGAAGATTGCCGGTTTGCGCGTGATGGAAGCCCGCGCCCAACTGGGAATCGCTCAAAGCGGACGCTACCCGCAACTGCAGCAGGCCAGCGCCGACAGCCTGTACCTGGACCGCAATCAATCCGGTGGGCGCAACCCGCAGGACAGCCATTTCTGGCAACACAGCGCCGGCTTCGACATTGGTTGGGAGCTGGACTTCTGGGGACGCTTCAGCCGTGCCATAGAGTCGGCCGATGCCGGCTTCTTCGCCGCCCAGGCCAATTATGAGGACGTACTGGTGCTGCTGCGCGCCCAAGTGGCAGACACCTATTTCGCGCTACGCACCACTGAAGCGCGTTTGCGCGTCGCCCGCGAGAACACGGGGCAGCAAAAACGCAGTTTTGAAATCACCGAGAAGCTGTTCAACAGTGGTCAGACTGCCGAACTCGACCTGCAACAGGCCAAGACCCAGTACCTGGGCACCCTGAGCACCATCCCCGACCTCGAAGACCAGGTACTGCGCACCCGCAATGCACTGGCAGTGCTGATCGGCCGACCACCCGGTCCGCTGGCGCAGCTCGCCGAGCGAGAGGGGCTGATTCCATTGGTTGACCGCGCCGTATTGCAGGACGTACCGGCCAATCTGCTACTGCGTCGGCCGGACGTACGCGCCGCAGAACTCGATGTCGCCGCCCAATCGGCGCTCATCGGCGTGGCCGAAAGCGATTTCTATCCGTCGCTGACCCTGCTGGGCAGCATCGTCTGGTCTACCACCTCACTGAGCGGTGCCTCCAATAATCTGGACCTGATCGGCGGCCCCAGTCTGCGCTGGAACCTGTTCGACCACGGCCAGATCAGCAACAACGTGCGCGTGCAGGATGCCCGCTTGCAGCAATTGATCGAGGTCTACCGCGACAAAGTCCGTCAGGCTGCGCGCGAGGCCGACGATGCCGCCAGCGGCCTGACCAAATCACTGGAGCGCGAGCAAATCCTGCGCGAGGCGGCGTTGTCCGCGCAGCGTTCGCTGGTCCTGGCCAGCGCCCAATACCGCGAAGGCTACTCGGACTTCCAGCGGGTGCTGGATGCTCAGCGCGCGCTGCTCCAGCAACAGGACAATTATCTGCTCAGCCGCAGCAATGCCGTGAGCAACCTGATTGCCCTGTACAAGGCGCTTGGAGGGGGCTGGTATAGCGCCTTGCCAAGAGTGGATCAAGCCACCCGCGAACAGATGCAGCAACGTACTGACTGGGGCGACCTGCTGGATGAACCGGCGGCCAACTCCACCCCGACGCCACGCGAGGTCAAAAAACCATGAGTGAAGCCGCGCAGCCCACCCCTGAGGCGCCTGCCCCCAAGACGCCAGAGCCTGCCGCCGACGCTACGAAAAAGGGCATCAAGTGGGTGCTGTTGCTGATCGTTCTGAGCCTGGTCTGGTACCTGCTGGCTGACCGCTTCACCCCCTATACGCAACAGGCGCGGGTACAGGCCTTTGTCATTCCGGTGGCCTCGGAAGTGGCGGGGCGGGTGACCCGGGTGCATGTGCGCAACAATCAGGACGTCAAGGCAGGCGAAGTGCTCTTCGAGGTGGATCAGCAGTCCTATCAGATTGCCGTCGACCGCGCGCGCGCCGACCTCGAGTCGACCCGTCGACAAATCGGCGCCAGCACCGCCGGCATTGATTCGGCGCAGGCGTCCTTGCGGGCCGCCCAAGCCAACGAACTCAAGGCGCGGCAGGATAGCCAGCGCCTTGAAGGCCTGTACCGCGCAGATCCCGGGACCATTTCCGTGCGTCTGCTCGAAGTGTCTCGCGCCAACCTCCAACAGGCCATCAGTCAGGTCGCCGCGGCCCGCGCCGAAGTTCAACGCGCCCGCGAACAGCAGGGCGGGAGCGAGGAAGATAACGCTCTGCTGCGCAGTTCCGCCACCGCTCTGGAAAAAGCTGAACTGGACCTGGCCAACACCCGGGTGCGAGCACGCTCAGCCGGACTGATCACCGATCTGCGGACCGATACCGGACAATTTGCAGCTGCCGGAAGTCCGGTCATGACCCTGATTGCCATCCATGACGTATGGGTCAGTGCGGACATGACCGAGAACAACCTGGGCCTGGTCGAAACCGATACCCCGGTTTCCATTGTGCTGGACTCCTTGCCCGGCGAGATATTCGAGGGCCGTGTGCGCAGCATCGGCTACGGTGTCAGCGTCGGTCAGAGCACGCCGCCGGGTACCCTGCCGAGTGTGCAGAACAGCCGCGACTGGCTGCGCCCGGCACAGCGCTTTCCAGTGATTATCGAGTTTTCCCCTGATGCGTTGGCCAGGTTGCGCGACATCCGCCGCGGCGTGCGCGCCGGGGGGCAGGCCGAAGTCATGGCGTTCCCTACTCAGGGCAATCCGCTCAATCCACTCGGGCGCATGTTCCTGCGTCTGATGAGCTGGCTATCCTATGTTTATTAAGAGCGGGCCTATCAAGAGCATGCCTACTAAGCGCGACCCCCGCGCTCAGCGAGCGCTGCGCCTGGCCAGCGGCACGGCGTTGTGCCTTGCTGCCAGCTTTGGACTGGCACTGCCGATCCCCTTTATCGCCCCCGTGCTGGGTGTGATGCTCCTGGCCTCGGTCAACCGTCCGCTGCCGTTCAAGGCTGGACTGGGCCTGGCGCTGGTAGCGATGTTGACCACCAGTATCGGTCTGCTGTTGATCCCTATCCTGCGTTATTACCCCGCAAGCGGCGTGCTGCTGATCGGCCTGGGGCTGTTCGTGGTTTTCCGCTTTGGACTGCGCGGCGCTAACAACCTGATCGTCATTTTCCTGGTGATGGGTCTGACCATGATTCCGGTAGCCGGCACCGCCGATTTCGACCTGGCGCTCATGGTCATCGGCGCGCTGGTCAAGGGCCTGCTCCTCGCCGTCATGTCGTTGTCCGTCAGCCATTGGCTATTTCCCGAGCCGGCCGGCGCGCAGTCGCCGCCGGCCGTCCCGCTCTTACCGACCGAAGAGGTCAGCTGGGTGGCACTGCGTGCCGCGCTGGTGGTACTGCCGACCTTTCTGTTGGCGCTGATCGATCCGGCCAGCTACCTGCCGATTATCCTCAAGGCAGTCAGCCTCGGCCAACAGAGCTGCTCCACCACGGCTCGCAATGCCGCTCACGAACTGCTCGGTTCAACCTTGCTTGGCGGTCTGTTGGCGATTCTGTTCTGGTGCGCCCTCAGCCTGTTTGTGCATCTGTGGATGTTCTTCCTGTGGATGCTGCTGTTCGGTTTGCTGCTGGCCCGCAAGCTGTATGCCCTGAGCCCGACCCGGCAAAGCCCGGGGTTGTGGCTCAACAGCCTGGTGACCATGATCATCCTGCTCGGCCAGTCGGTGCAGGACAGCGCCACCGGCAAGGATGTCTATACCGCTTTCGCCGTGCGCATGGGGTTATTCATTGTCGTTACCCTCTATGCCTGCCTGATGGTCTATCTGCTCGACCAACGTCGCCGCGTGCGGCAGGCCGCGCGCTGAAGAGGTCAACCATGCTGCTCAATCTCCTGACTGGCCTCCCCGTGATGTTCCTCTGCCTGCTGCTGCAGGCCATTTTCGTGGCCAGGTGCCTGCGCTACTACGTGCGCTTCAGGCATACCCAACAAGGCCACGAATCGCAGTTACTGGATATCCTGATGCTGTCGATGGTGATGCTGCTGATGTTGCTCGGCAATTTCGTGCAGATGGCCATCTGGGCCGCGCTGTTCATGCTGCTCGGCGAATTTGGCGAGTTCGCCACCGCGCTGTATCACTCGGGGGTCAACTTCGCCACCCTGGGCTATGGCGATATCGTCATGACCGAACGCTGGCGTCTGCTCGGCCCGCTGGAAGCGGCTAACGGTATCCTGATGTTTGGCGTCTCCACCTCGGTGATGACCGCTGCGGTGATGGATGTCCTCAAGCACAACATGGCCAGGCTACAGAAGAGCGAACGGCCGTAGGCCGTAGGAGCAGCCGGTCGACGCTCGATTACTCGCGATTGGGGGCGCTGCTTTGATCGTTCCCACGCTCTGCGTGGTAATGCCTCACTGGACGCTCTGCGTCCGCTCCTGATGTGACGCAGAGCGTCACGGGCTGCATTCCCACGCGGGAGTGAGGGAACGATCAATTCCTCCTGTGGAAACGCGTTTGCTGTATTACGACCGCTTCGTCCGGATGCGGCCCAGACCGAACGCAGCCTCCGGCAGCTGCTACGGGTCCTAACGTACATCCGGTTTGCAGATTTTGCCGTCTTGCGTGGTTTTTTACGCGCTGCTAGGGTGCGCGGATAAAGATAATTACTGACCCTGTCCTGGCTCGTCCGAGCAGGGATACAAGGAAAACCGCATGCAGATTCAATCGCACGATACTGCGGATGTGGATCAGCAACTGGTCATCGCCGGTTGGCAGGAGCATTACCAGCAGATGTCGCCCGGTTATTTTCAGGGCAAGGTCGTGCACATGGAGCTGGGCGGCGTTGAGGTGTATGAAGAACAGATGAACACGCGGATAGAACAGCATTTTCATGCGCCCGCTGATTCATTGGTGTTCAGTTTCGATACTCGCAATGGCTCGCTGTATTTACTCAACGAGGAAACTCAAAACACCTGGATCACGCCGGAGAACTATAAAGAAGTCGCGGTGGTGATTGGCCCTCAGTACCTGAAACAACTCGACTGCCTGAATCTGAGCAGCCTTGATGGATTGTTTCTGACACCGCTGGTTTCCCAGCAGAGCCAGGTCTTCGGTCGCTGGTTGAGCAGTACGCTGCAACGGCTCTCAACACAACCTCCGGTGGAAGAGGAGGGCCTGGCGCAGCAACTGGTCGACGATTGCCTGTATATCCTCGACTGCCCGAGCCAGACGCTGGATCGCGCCAGCCAGAAACACCTGGCCCATGATCGGCGGCTGATTCAGCGGGTTTTCGATCTGGTCATGGCCTGCCCGCAAGAGCATTTCAATGTGCTGCAACTGGCCAATGGCGCCGGGGTTTCTGTACGTCAGTTGCAGCAAAGCTTCACTTCCTATACCGGTGTGTCGCCCAGCCAATGGCAGCGACTGCGCCGACTGAACTTCGCGCGCCGCGATCTGCTGCGCACATCAGCAGGTGAGACCACCGTGGCGGAAATCGCCATGCGCTGGTCATTCTGGCATTTGGGGCGTTTCTCCGAGGCCTATCGCGGCCTGTTCGGCGAGCTTCCCAGCTGCACACTCTTGCGCCGCCGCTGAATCGCCGATGTCCGTTGCTCATGCACCAAAATGATGCATGAACAACGGCGTAAATCGGATAGAAGCCGGCATCCTCCCGATTGCACTATCTCCTTGAAGCATGGAACCGGGCCGCCATAGGGGCGCCCCAGGCATTTCCCTGTACGAGGCGTTATGAAAGGCAATCTGGATCGACTGAGCCTATGGCTCAAAGAAAACAAAATCACTGAAGTCGAGTGCCTGATCTCGGACCTGAGTGGCATTGCTCGCGGCAAAATATCTCCGACCAACAAGTTCCTCAACGAGCAGGGCATGCGCCTGCCCGAGAGCGTCTTGTTGCAGACCGTCACCGGCGATTACGTTGAAGACGATATCTACTACGAGCTGCTGGATGCGGCGGATATCGACATGCATTGTCGCCCGGACGAAGGCGCGGTATTCCTGGTGCCGTGGGCTCTGGAACCCACCGCTCAGGTCATCCACGACACCTATGACAAACAAGGCAATCCGATTGAACTGTCGCCGCGCAATATCCTTAAAAAGGTCCTCAGGCTTTACACCGAGCGCGGCTGGAAGCCCATCATCGCGCCTGAAATGGAGTTCTACCTGACTCAGCGCAGCCCCGACCCGGACTACCCGCTGAAACCACCGATCGGCCGTTCCGGTCGCCAGGAGACCGGGCGTCAGTCCTACTCGATCGAGGCGACCAACGAGTTCGATCCGCTGTTCGAAGACATGTATGACTGGAGCGAGGCCCAGGGGCTGGATCTGGATACCTTGATTCACGAAGAAGGCACTGCGCAGATGGAGATCAACTTCCGTCACGGTGATCCTTTGCACCTGGCCGATCAGATCATCGTCTTCAAGCGCACCCTGCGCGAGGCAGCCCTCAAACATGATGTCAGCGCCACCTTCATGGCCAAACCGATGACGGGCGAGCCGGGTAGCGCGATGCATTTGCACCAGAGCGTGGTGGACCTGCACACCGGCGTATCGGTGTTCTCCAATCCCGATGGCAGCATGAGTGAATTGTTCATGCAGCACATTGGCGGATTGCAGAAATACATTCCTGAAACCCTGCCGCTGTTCGCGCCCAATGTGAATTCGTTCCGGCGCTTTCTACCCGATACCTCAGCGCCGGTTAACGTCGAGTGGGGCGAGGAAAATCGTACGGTGGGCCTGCGGGTGCCGGATTCGGATCCGCAGAATCGTCGGGTCGAGAACCGTCTCGCCGGTGCGGATGCCAACCCATATCTGGCCTTGGCGGCCAGCCTGTTATGCGGTTACGTGGGCATGGTCGAGGGTGTCGAGCCAAGCCCGGCGGTGGTCGGTCGCGGTTATGAGCGGCGCAACCTGCGCCTGCCGCTGACCCTGGAGGCGGCGCTGGAGCGCATGGAACAGTCGGACATGACCAAAGAGTACCTCGGCGAGCGTTTCACCAAAGGCTTTGTCGCGGTCAAGCGGGTCGAGCACGAGAACTACAAGCAGGTCATCAGCTCCTGGGAGCGTGAGTTCCTGTTGCTCAGCGTCTAGCTCGATGCGTTGAACACATTCTCAAATGTACCCACAGTAAGGACATCTGAATGAGACCTTTCGCCCTGAAACTCATGCTCACGACACTCTGCGCCCTGGCCGGCCCGGCCTCGGCGCAAGATCTGGTGAACATCTATAACTGGACCGATTACATCGCTGAAACCACCCTCGTGGACTTCCAGCGGGAAACCGCCATCAAGCCGGTCTATGACGTTTTCGATTCCAATGAAACCCTGGAAGGCAAGTTGCTGGCCGGGCGCACCGGCTACGACGTGGTGGTGCCGAGCAATCACTTTCTCGGGCGGCAGATCAAGGCCGGAGCGTTCCAGAAAATCGACAGGGCGCAGCTGCCCAACTGGAAAAATCTCGACCCGATATTGCTGCAACGCCTGCAAGCCAACGATCCCGGCAATCAATACTCGGTGCCGTATTTGTGGGGCACCAATGGCATTGGCTACAACGTCGAGAAGATAAAGCAGGTGCTGGGGGTCGACACTATTGACTCCTGGAGCACGTTGTTCGAGGTCGAGAACCTCAAGAAGCTGCAAGCCTGTGGCGTTGCCTTCATGGACTCCGCGGACGAAGCCCTGCCGGCGATGCTCAATTACCTGGGGCTCAATCCCAACAGCACCCGGCTTGAGGATTACAAGGTCGCCGAGCGCAAGCTGCTGACCTTGCGTCCTTACATCACCTATTTCCATTCCTCCAAATACGTGTCGGATCTGGCCAACGGCAACATCTGTATCGCCTTCGGCTATTCGGGCGATGTGTACCAGGCCATCCAGCGTGCCGAGGAGGCCGGGAACGGCGTGAAAATCGCCTACGCCGTGCCGAAGGAGGGCGGCAACCTGTGGTTCGATATGTTGGCGATTCCGGCCGATGCCAGGAACCCCGAGCAAGCCCATGCGTTTATCAACTACCTGCTAAAACCCGAGGTGATTACCAAGGTCAGCGAGCATGTGGGCTACGCCAACGCCAATAGCCAGGCCACGTCGCTGATGAGTGCGGACATCACCGGCAACCCATCGATCTACCCGCCTGAATCGATACAGGCAAAGCTCTACGTCTCGACGGAGCTGCCACCCGACATCATGCGCTGGATGAATCGCTCGTGGAGCAAGCTCAAGTCCGGTCGTTAACCCCTGCGCCGGGCGGGAACCTGCGCCCGGCAACTGAAAGGCAGTAGCCCTTATGACGTCCCAGTTTTCTTCACCGCAGACCTACTACAGCGTCACTCGAAATCGTCAGCTCGACTGCCCGCCACTTGAAGGCCAGGCACAGGCGGATGTGTGCATCGTGGGTGCTGGTTTTACTGGATTGAATACCGCGATCGAACTGGCTCAACGGGGCCACTCGGTGATCGTCCTGGAGGCGCACCAGATAGCCTGGGGCGCCACTGGCCGCAACGGCGGTCAGTTGATTCGTGGCATTGGCCACGACCTTGGCGCCCACGAAAAATCCATCGGCAGCGAAGGCGTAAAGGTGCTTGAGCAACTGGGCCTGGAGGCTGTCGAGCTGGTCCGTCAGCGAGTGCAGCAGCACGGCATCGAGTGTGATTTGCGCTGGGGGCACTGTGAGCTGGCCAATACCCCTCGACATTATGAAAACCTGTTGGCGGAGCGCGAAGCACTCGCAAGACAGGGATATCCCCATAAGGTCGAGCTGGTCGAACAACGCGACATGCACCGCGTGGTCGGCTCCGATCGCTATGTCGGCGGCTTGATAGACGAGGGATCGGGGCATCTGCACCCGCTCAACCTGGCATTGGGCGAGGCCGCTCTGGCCCAACGCCTGGGCGTACGTTTGTGCGAGAACAGTGCGGCGATTCGTATCGACTATGGCAGCCGCATTCGCGTGCACACCGCCAAGGGTGTGGTTCACGCCAGGACTCTGGTACTCGCGGGCAATGCTCATCTGGGGGATCTGGAACCGGCACTCAGTGGCAAGGTGCTCGCTGCGGGTAGCTACGTCGTGGCGACTGAACCCTTGAGCGAAGCCCTTGCCCAGACCCTGATACCCGCCAACCGGGCACTCTGCGATCAGCGAGTAGGGCTCGATTACTATCGCCTGTCGGCGGATCGTCGGCTGCTGTTTGGTGGTGCGTGTCACTACTCGGGACGGACCCTGAAGGATATTGCCGGCTACATGCGGCCGAAAATGCTCGAGGTGTTCCCACAGCTCGCGGCCAAACGCATCGACTTTCAGTGGAGCGGGATGATTGGTATCGGTGCCAATCGACTGCCGCAGATTGGCCGCTTGCAGGCCCAACCTAATGTGTTCTATGCCCAGGCTTACGCCGGACACGGGATCAACACCACGCACATGGCGGCCCGGTTGGTGGCTGAAGCCATCAGCCTTGAACACAGCAAGGGCTTCGACCTGTTCGCCAGCGTGCCGCACATGACCTTTCCCGGCGGGAAACTGTTGCGCTCGCCGTTGTTGGCACTGGGCATGTGCTGGTATCGACTCAAGGAAATCGCCGGCCACTGATTCGTTCAGTGGCCAAGAGCAAAGCCAAGATAAAAACAAAAAGAGGACATTCAGATGATGCGATTCACTCCCGGCTTACTGGCTGCAATGTTAACGCTCCCCTCGTTGCAGGCCATGGCTGCGGCTGACCTGGTACTGACCAATGGCAAGGTGTTTACCGGCATTCCCGGTCAATCCCTGGCCAAGGCAGTGGCGGTAGAAAACGGCAGGATTCTCAAGGTCGGAAGCGATGCCGAGATCAACGCACTGGCCGATGCGAACACCCAGCGTATCGATCTGGCGGGCAAGGTGCTGATGCCAGGAATGATTGATACCCATAGCCATCCGGTGGTTGCCGCCTTCGACAGCCTGCGTGCCAATCTGCTGGACGAAGTAAAGCCGTTGCCAGTGCTTGAGCAATGGATCATCGAGCAGGATCAGGCGGGTCACGCGCGCGCCGGTGACGTGATCAGCATTGCCGGGGTCAGTTCGGCTTACTGGGAGCAAAGCCGTGAACTGGGCAAACGCTTCAATCAGGGCCGTTGGGCCGACCAGCCGGTAGTATTGAGCGGCATTGACGGTCATACCGGCTGGGCCAACAACGCCATGCTCAAGCGCCTGAAGATCGACGCCGCGCTGGTCAAAAGCCTGCCGGGAAAAGAGCGCAGCTTTGTCGGCCATGAAGCCGATTTCACCCCCAATGGTTATTTTGCCGAATCTGGTTGGGACCGGGTACGCAGCCAGATTCCCGCGGCCAGCGAAGAGGTCATGCTCAAGGCTGCCCGCACGGCGGTGAAAATCAATAATCAATATGGCGTCACCGCCTGGATGGACGCGGCGGCGAATGCCGGCAGTGGCGATTCGTTGTTCGATTTCAATGCAACCGAGCAGAGTTACGGGATACTGCCGCTCTACCGCAAACTGGCGGAGCAGGGCGAACTCAGCGCACACGTCGCCGCGCTGCTGTTGGCCAATCCAAAAAGCCGGCCGGCCGACCTGGAGGTGCTGGCCACGGTGATAAAAAAATTCGAAGGCGTGCCCAACCTGACCTTTCCCGGCATCAAGGTATTCGCCGACGGCGTTCTGGAGTTTCCCGGCCAGACCGCGGCGGTCGTTGCCCCCTACAAGAACAGTCAGAAAAACGGTCAGTTGCTGATCGAGCCTGCACATTTCGGTGAGCTGGTGGTGGCGGCGGAGAAGCGCGACTGGATCGTGCACATGCATGCGGTCGGCGACCGGGCAGTCCGTGAATCACTCAATGGCTTTGCCTATGCGCGCAAGCTCAACCCGACACCGATGGCCCATAGCATCAGCCACCTGCAACTGGTCGACCCCAAAGAGTTTCCACGTTTCAAGCAGCTTGGGGTGATCGCCTCCATGCAACTGCTTTGGGCCACCGGCGAGAGTTACACCGTGGAGTTGGTCAAACCCTATATCAGTGCGTCTGCTTACGGTTACCAATATCCAGCCAAATCCTTGTATAGCGCTGGCGCGGTCATCGCCGGCGGCAGTGACTGGCCGGTGTCCGGCCCCAATCCGTGGAACGCCATCGCTCAGGCCAGCACTCGCAAAGGGCCGCTAGGCGTGCTCAATGCCAAGGAAAGCATCGATCGCCAGGCCATGTTCTATGCCTACACCATCAACGCCGCCAAAGCCCTGCGTCTGGATCAGCAGATTGGCTCTCTGGCGCCCGGCAAGCAGGCCGACCTGATCATTCTCGATCGTGATGTATTCAAGGTCAGCGATGTCGAGTTGTTCGACACCAAGGTTCTGAAAACTTTTTTCGCCGGCAAGCAGGTTTACGCCCCCGACGCCTGACAATCACAGCTGACGCCGCGCTGCACCTTTGTGGGCGAGCCTCCGTACATCCATAAAAACAAGAGAACCGATATGAACGCATTATCTGTCTTCGTGCTTGCCGGCCTGGCACTGTCGCCACTGCTCAACGCCCAGGCGCTGGAACTCAGCGAAAAATTTACTCTGACCATTGCTCCAGCACTGGTCAGCGACTATCGCAGTAGCGGCATCTCGCAAACACGGGGCGATCCCGCCGCGCAACTGGCGATCACCCTCATCCACTCCAACGGCTTGTATGCCGGCGTCTGGACCTCGAATGTCGATTTTGGCTATGACTCCAGCACGCGCCAGGAGATCGAATACTACGGCGGTTATTACTGGCAAATCAGCGACGACATCAGCCTCGACACGTTCTACACCAAGTATGAGTTTCCCCGGGAAAGCCAGTACAACCAGAACGACATCCAGTCCACCCTTGATGTGTATGGTGTTTTGCTCGGTGCCAAATACGCCAGCAACATGAAGGGCCCGGACTACGAGGATGAGCAGGGCAATTTGCGCACGGGCAAAAAAGACGAAGACTTTTCTTCAGTGTTTATTGGCTATCGCACGGTCCTGCCTGCGGAAATTGGACTGGAAGCGCGCTATGAATACGTCGACTACAAGGACGACGTATTCTTCAGCGATAATGGCAGCAGCCGCGCCGACTACCACGACTGGGAGATTAAACTCAGTCGTGACGTTGTCGGCATTACCTGGGGCCTGAGCTATATCGATACCGACCTTTCGAAAACCGAATGCCTGAGCTTTACCGGTTACGACGACCTGTGCAGCGCGACACTGGTGGCCAGCGCCGGCAAGACCTTCTAAAGCCAAATGGTCAAATCTGATGTGGGAGTAGCCGGTCGACGCTCGATTGGTCCGGGCGGCGTTGATCGTTCCCACGCTCTGCGTGGGAATGCATCCCTGGACGCTCTGCGTCCGCTTTTGAATGTGACGCAGAGCGTCACCTGCTGCATTCCCACGCGGGAGCGTGGGAACGATCAATGTGGGAGCGCCGGTCGACGCTCGACTGCTCGCGATTGATGTTGATCAGCGTCAAGGTCGAACTGAGCACAGAGGGTGAGAATGCTCCGTGCGTCGTTGTTTCTCGAGACTGACCTGATCTGCCCGAAAAGGTCCTCGACAAGATCGCCGCGAAAGAAGAGGCGACCATGATTTATCCATTCCTGTTGACCCTGCATCTATTCGCCGCACTGATCTTTATCGGGACGGTATTCTTTGAAGTCCTGTTCCTGGAAAGCATCCGCAAGCAGCTATCGGTCAAGGTGATGCTGCTGGTCGAGCAGGGGATCGGTCGCCGGGCCCGAACGCTGATGCCCTGGGTGTTGCTGGTATTGTTCGGCGCCGGGCTGGGGATGATCTGGCTGCGCTATCTACCGGCGCTGGCCTCGCCGCTGGCCTCATCGTTCGGTACGTTGTTGACGTTGAAGATCATCCTCGCCGTCAGCGTATTGCTGCATTTCCTGGGCGCCATGTTCCTGTTCAGAACTGGACGCATGAATGCCCGATACCTGCATTTCATTCATGGCAGCCTGTTCTGCCATATGGTTGCAATCGTGCTATTGGCCAAGAGCATGTTCTACCTGACGTGGTAACCGGGCTTGACCTAAATCTCCAAAGCTTCACAGGTCTAATGTGGGAGCGAGCTTGCTCGCGATGCAGGCACCGCGGTTTTTCAGATGTACCGCGTCGCTGCCATCGCGAGCAAGCTCGCTCCCACATTGGATTTCCTTTGCATCGAGCCCGTGTCTGCTTGACTGACCGACTGTCGTGTTCTGCAATTGCTTGGCCCACGCTTGATACAAATCAAGGAGCATCGATCGGTAAACCCGGACACTGACCATCCGCAGCCAGTCTCGGAGACCGTCATGCTCGATCTTTTCCATAACCCCAGCGAGCTGTTCATTCGGCGTGATCAAGGCGTGCTCGATCCCAACTGCCATGCTGATAGCCGAAAATTTCATGGCGGCATCGGCTCTCTGGATTTGCTCCGTGTGTTGCGCGGCAGTCGTCAGAAGCAACGTCCGCTGTCCCTGAATGTGCAGTTGCCATCCAGCCTGAAGTCTTCTTTCAGCTCTCTGCGCAGCGGTATTGAAGATTATCTTCAGCGCCTGGAGTTGGAGATCGATCTGGTCGGTTGTCACCTGGGTGCGGAGCAACGGGTCGAGCAATTTCATCTGGGTGGCGGAACACCCGCCATTGCCGATCTGCAGCGGCTGATGAGTCATCTGCGCAACCGGTTCAACTTTCTCGACCATGAATGTGGTGACTACAGCATTGAGGTGGATCTTCACCATACAGACTGGTCGACCATGGGCTTGCTGCGCGAGCAGGGATTCAATCATGTCAGCATCGGCGTTCCGGATATCGGCACGGACAGTGAAATGTCGGTTGCCTGCTACCAGAATCCGGCGCCGATTCATTCACTGATCGACGCCGCTCGCACCTTCGGCTATCGCTCGATCAACGTCGATCTGGGTTATGGCCATGCCTGGCAGACGCCGGCGAGTTTCGCGCTGAAGCTGGCGACCATTATCGAGCTGGAGCCGGACAGGCTGCAGGTGTTCGACTATGCCCAGCCGCCACAACGTTATCGGCCGCTGAGCGGGGATAACGTAAGAGCGCTCTGTGGTCAGGACGACAAAGGCGCGATGCGCCGGAGCTGCTTCGAGCAGCTGAGCGCGGCGGGCTATCACTATATCGGTCTGGGACAATTTGTCAGACCCGATGATGATCTGGCGATCGCTCAGGAACGGGGCCGGTTACGCCGCAATTGTCAGGGTTTTACCAGCCATGGCTATTGCGATCACGTCGGCTTCGGAATCGGCGCCATCAGCCAGCTCGACGATTTGTATGCGCAAAACACTGACGATCTCCAGCGTTATCGGCAGCAACTGGACATGGGCCAATTGCCAACGTGTCGCGGCTGGCGCTGTGAGGCGGGTGATCAGGTCAGGCACATGGTCATGGAGCGCCTGGCGTGTGACCTGGAGCTGGATATCCAGGCCATCGAAACGCGCTATGGACTGATTTTTCGCAAGTACTTTTCATCTGCCTGGCCGTTGCTCAAGCAACTGAGTCGGGACGGGCTGATTGAGCTGTCGGACCGTTTCATCAGCATCCTTCCCGCCGGTCGGCTGGAAGTGGATGCCATCTGCAACCTGTTTGAAAAGGATTTGGGCGGTGCAAGAACCCAACTGCGAGTTGATCGAGCATGAAACCTTCATTTGATTTCAATCGAGCCCTGGTCGAAAAGTATGACCGCCCGGGGCCGCGCTATACCTCTTATCCCACCGCACCACAGTTCCATCAGGCCTTTGCCGTCGACGACTATCAACGTGCCGCCCGGGACAGCAATCAGGCGCACGTTCCCAAACCGCTGTCGGTGTACATCCATATTCCGTTTTGCAAAAGCCTTTGCTACTACTGCGCCTGCAACAAAATCATTACCCAGAAAACCCATCGCGCCGTCGAGTACCTGACGTACCTCAAGCGTGAAATCGTTATGCAGGCCGCGTTGTTCGACAGCAGCCGCAAGCTCACGCAACTGCATCTGGGCGGTGGAACGCCGACCTATTTGACCGGCGAGCAGCTGGCTGACCTGATGGACTGCCTGCATCAGGCATTCGACATGGATGACAGCGATGACCACGAGTTTTCCATCGAGGTCGACCCGCGCACCATCAGCACCGAACAGATTCAATCGTTGCGCCAGCTGGGTTTCAACCGCCTGAGCTTCGGCGTGCAGGACTTCGACCCCGACGTGCAGGCCGCCGTCAATCGTTTACAAAGCGAAGAACAGATCTATGGGCTGGTCGCGGCTGCTCGTCAGGCGCAATTCAAGTCGGTCAGCGTCGATCTGATTTACGGCCTGCCGTTGCAAACCGTGAAGAGTTTCGATGTCACCCTCGGCAAGATCATCGCATTGCGTCCGGATCGGATTGCTGCCTACAGCTACGCCCATTTACCGGAACTGGTGCGCGCGCAACGGCTGATTCGCCCGGCCGACATGCCGCCGCCGGAGCGCAAGCTGGAGTTGCTCGAGCTGACCATCAGCCGTCTGACCGAGGCCGGTTATGTCTATATCGGCATGGACCATTTCGCCTTGCCGGACGACGAGCTGACGCTGGCCCGGACCAAGGGTACGCTGCAGCGCAATTTTCAAGGCTACTCGACCCATGCCGACTGCGATTTGATCGGCCTTGGGGTGTCTTCGATCGGCAAGGTCGGCGACAGCTACAGCCAGAGCGTCAAAGAGCTTTCGCAGTACTACGCGCGTTTGGATCAGGGCTTGTTGCCGGTGCATCGGGGTTACCGTTTGAGCGCCGATGACCTGCTGCGCCGCGAGGTGATCAGCGATCTGATGTGTCACGGGCGGATCGATTTCAGCAAGTTCGAAGCGCGGCATGGCATCCGCTTTACCGAGTATTTTGCCGAGGCACTGGCGCAGCTTGACGAGCATGTTCGCGACGGACTGCTGGAGATTCACCACGACGAGCTGGTGCTGTTGCCCCAAGGGCATTTGCTGATGCGCAGTGCGGCGATGGCGTTTGACGCCTATCTGGGTGGCGAGCAAAAAGGCCGGTTTTCCCGCACGGTTTGACGGGGTGCAACACTGTGCTGGGGCAACGGCCCTCGAGTTGATTTCAATCAAGGGCAGGGGGCGCAAGGCTCCCTAACATGACCGCCAGATCCCGCCTTTGAAGTCAGAGCGTCCATGAAGATCCATCAGCCTTCGATACCTGGCAACCTGCGCTCCTGGAGCGTCTGGCTGGTGATCATGCTCGCGCTGATGTTCGTCACCTTCGAGGTGGTGCAGGCTAAAACCTACGGTGACATCGAACAGCAACGCATCGAGAAAGTGTTCCCTCAAGTCGATTCTGTTTCCCAGCCCGACGGCAAGTTCAAGGTGTGCACGCTGTCCGCCGGCGGCAAGGTCCTCGGTTATGTGTTCCAGAGTCTGGATGTGGTCGATATTCCGGCCTACTCGGGCAAGCCGATCAATACCCAGGTGATCCTCGACACCGCTGGCGTGATTCAGGACGCCTATGTCCTCGAGCACCACGAGCCGATTCTGCTGATCGGGATTCCCGAAGCAAAACTTCACGCCTTCAGCGCCAAATACAAAGACATCAAGGTCAGTCAGCGGGTCGTCGTCGGCCATTCCAGCGACCCGAACGCGGTCACCGTGGATGCGATCGCGGGCGCGACAGTCACGGCGATGGTGGTCAATGAGGTGATCATGCGCGCCGCCCATGAGGTGGCCGTGTCGCTGAAGCTGATCGAGGACAAGGCGGGCGTGACGCGCAAACCCGCCACCGTGCGCGAGGACTTTTTCGAACCTGCCAGCTGGGAGCAACTGACCGGCAACGGCGCTATCCGCCGCTTGAACCTGACCCGCGGCCAGGTCGACAGCGCCTTCAAGGGCACCGAGGCCGAGGGCGTCGACAATGCCGTCGCCGAGCAAATCGATGAGACCTTTATCGAACTCTACATTGCCGACCTGAACCCGCCGACCATCGGCCGCAACCTGCTGGGCGACAATCAGTACCGTTTCCTCATGCAGGATCTCAAGCCCGGCGAGCAGGCCATCGCCGTGCTGGGTCGCGGCCTGTTTTCCTATAAAGGTTCGGGTTATGTGCGCGGCGGGATCTTCGATCGGGTGCAATTGCGCCAGTTCGGCAACGTCATCAGCTTTCGCGATATGGACCATCAACGGCTCGACGACGTGTTCGCCAAGGGCATGCCCGAGTTCAATGAAATGTCGATTTTCATTGTGCGTGAGCCGGTCAGGTTCGATCCGGGAGCCGCCTGGTCCCTGGAGTTGCTGGTGCGCCGTCAGACCGGGCCGGTCAGTGGCACCTTCAGCAGCTTCGAACTGCCTTACCAATTGCCCGAGCAATACCTGGAACGGCCGTTGCCCAGCGCCGAGGAACTGGCGGCCATCGAGGAAGCCAGCCGGCCGATGTGGGTGACTATCTGGTATCAGAAGCAGCTCCAGATCATGGTGCTCGGGGCGGCCTTGCTGCTGCTCACGGCGATCCTGTTCCTGCAGGACACATTCACCCGCCGGCCACGGTTTCTGCATTGGCTGCGCCGTGGCTACCTGATCTTTACCGTGGTGTTCATCGGCTGGTATGCCCTGGGGCAACTGTCGGTGGTCAACGTCCTGACCTTCGTCCATGCCTTGTTCGAGAACTTTCGCTGGGAGCTGTTTCTCACCGATCCGCTGATCTTCATGCTCTGGGTCTTCACCGCCGCGAGCATTCTGCTCTGGGGCCGCGGGGTGTTCTGCGGCTGGCTGTGCCCGTTCGGCGCCTTGCAAGAGTTGATCAACGAAGCCGCGCGCAAACTCAAGATTCCCCAGTACGAATTGCCATTCTCAGTCCATGAACGGCTGTGGGCGATCAAGTACATCATCCTGCTGGCGCTGTTCGGCGTCTCCCTGGAATCGATGACCACTGCCGAACTGTTCGCTGAAGTGGAACCGTTCAAGACAGCCATCACCCTCAGGTTCGACCGCCAGTGGTGGTTCGTGCTCTACGCGGTGGCGCTGCTGGTGATCAATATCTTCACCCGCAAGGTTTATTGCCGCTACATCTGCCCATTGGGCGCGGCGCTGGCGATTCCCACCAAATTGCGCCTGTTCGACTGGCTGAAACGGCGCAAGGACTGCGGCAACCCCTGCCAACTGTGCGCCAAAGAATGCGAGATCCAGGCGATTCATCCCGATGGCCGGATCAATGCCAACGAGTGCCACTACTGCCTCGATTGCCAGATGACTTACCACAACGAGAACAAATGCCCGCCGCTGATCAACAAGCGCAAGAAGCGCGGCAAGGCCGCACCGGTTGGCGTGCAACTGATACCTGTCGTGGAAGTGATGGCTGCGGAATGAACCCCGTGAGCGCACGTCCGCAGTGACTTTTTTATCTCTTCATGGAGCACACTTTATGACTGATACAGAATCCAGAAAACCAGCTGAAGCAGCGGAATCGACTGGTCTCAGCCGACGCGGCTTCCTCGGCACCAGCGCGGTCACCGGTGCGGTGCTGGCCGGTGCCACGGCCATCGGCGGCGCGGTGTTCACTCGCGAGTCCTGGGCGGCAGCGGCCAAGGACGCACAATCGAAAGTCCATGTGGCTCCGGGCGAACTGGACCAGTACTACGGTTTCTGGAGTGGCGGTCACCAGGGCGAAGTGCGGGTCATGGGCATTCCGTCGATGCGTGAGTTGTTGCGTATCCCGGTGTTCAACGTCGATTCCGCCACCGGCTGGGGCATGACCAACGAAAGCAAGCGGATCATGGGCGATAGCGCGCGGTTTCAGAACGGCGACTGCCACCACCCACACTTGTCCCTGACCGACGGCAAGTACGACGGCAAGTACCTGTTCATCAATGACAAGGCCAACAGCCGGGTCGCGCGCATCCGTCTGGATGTCATGAAATGCGACAAGATGCTCACCGTGCCCAATGTGCAGGCCGTGCACGGTCTGCGCCTGCAGAAAGTGCCGTACACCAAGTACGTGTTCGCCAATGCCGAGTTCGTCATTCCGCACCCCAATGACGGCAGCACCTTCGACCTGCAGGACAAGAACAGCTACACAATGTTCAACGCCATCGATGCCGAGAAGATGGAGATGGCCTTCCAGGTCATCGTCGACGGCAACCTGGATAACACTGACGCCGACTACACCGGCAAGTATGCGGCGTCGACCTGCTACAACTCGGAGAAGGCCTACGACCTGGGCGGCATGATGCGCAACGAGCGCGACTGGGTGGTGGTGTTCAACATTCCGCGCATCATCGCTGCGATCAAGGCCGGCAAGTTCATCACTCTTAGCGATTCCAAGGTACCGGTGGTCGACGGTCGTAAAACCGCTGGCAAGGACAGCGAATTCACTCGTTACATCCCGGTGCCGAAGAACCCCCACGGCCTCAATACCTCGCCTGATGGCAAGTACTTCATTGCCAACGGCAAGCTCTCGCCGACCTGCACCATCATCGCCATTGCCAAGCTCGACGATCTGTTCAGCGACAAGATCAAGGAACCGCGCGACGTGGTGGTTGGCGAGCCTGAACTGGGTCTTGGTCCGCTCCACACCACCTACGACGGCCGCGGCAACGCCTACACCACGCTGTTTATCGACAGCCAGGTGGTCAAGTGGAACGTGGAGGAGGCCATTCGCGCTTACACCGGCGAGAAGGTCAACTACATCAAGCAGAAACTCGACGTGCAGTACCAGCCGGGTCACAACCATGCCTCGCTGACCGAAACCAGCGAGGCCGACGGCCAATGGCTGATGGTCCTCAGCAAGTTCTCCAAGGACCGCTTCCTGCCGACCGGCCCGTTGCACCCGGAAAATGACCAACTGATCGATATTTCCGGTGAGGAAATGAAACTGGTGCACGACGGCCCGGCCTTCGCCGAACCCCACGACTGCGTCATGGCCCGTCGGGACCAGATCAAGACCAAGAAGATCTGGGACCGCAACGACCCGTTTTTCGCCGAAACCGTAGCGATCGCCGCCAAGGACGGGATCAAGCTGGAGACCGACAACAAGGTCATCCGCGACGGCAAGAAAGTCCGCGTCTACATGACCTCGATGGCCCCGGCCTACGGCATGCCGGAGTTCACCGTCAAACAGGGCGATGAGGTCACCGTGACCATCACCAACATCGACCAGATTGAAGACGTGACCCACGGCTTTGTCATGACCAACCATGGCGTGAGCATGGAAATCAGCCCGCAGCAGACCTCGTCCATTACCTTCACTGCCGACAAGGCTGGCCTGCATTGGTACTACTGCAGCTGGTTCTGCCATGCGCTGCACATGGAAATGGTCGGCCGCATGAAGGTCGAGCGGGCCTGACGGTTGCCAATCGACAGGAGCGGGCCAATGGCCGATATCAAGGAAAACCCGGTTCGTGGCTCCCGGATAAACGTCATTGCACTTGCGCTCCTGTGGATTTCAGGCAGCGCTCTGGCGGCGGTGCAACCCATCACCGCGCTGCCGTTGCAGGCCGATGGCGAGCAACGCTGGCGCCTGCCTGCCGGGGAATACCGCGGCTCGTTCAGCGTCGATCAACCGATGCAGATTCTTTGCGAACCGGGAGCGGTGTTTCAGGGGCAAGGGCAGGGCAACGGTTTGATCATCAGCGCGCCGCAGGTGAAGGTCCAGGGTTGCACCTTTCTGGACTGGGGGCACGACCTCACGGCCATGAATGCGGCGGTATTCATCCAGCCCAAGGCCAGTGGCGCGGTGGTTGAGGGCAATCGCATGCAAGGCCAGGGTTTCGGCATATGGGTCGATGGCACTCAGGATGTGAGCCTGATCGACAACAGCATTCAGGGGGATCCGGCAATGCGCTCGCAGGATCGTGGCAACGGCATTCATCTGTATGCGGTGCATGGCGCCCGGGTCATCGGCAACCATGTGCGCGACACCCGCGATGGCATTTACATCGACACCTCCAACGGCAATCTGCTGCAGGGCAATACCCTGGAAGACCTGCGCTACGGCGTGCATTACATGTTCGCCAACGATAATCAGCTGATCGGCAACACCACCCGCCGCACCCGTACCGGCTACGCCTTGATGCAAAGCCGCAAGCTCAGGGTGATCGGCAATCGCTCCGAACAGGATCAGAACTACGGCATCCTGATGAACTACATCACCTATTCAACCTTGCGCGACAACTTTGTCACTGACGTGCGCGACGGTTCGACCGGCGACAGCATGATCAGCGGCGCCGAGGGCAAAGCGCTGTTCATTTACAACTCGCTGTTCAACAGCATCGAACACAACCACTTCGAGCGCAGTGCCGTGGGCATTCACCTCACCGCCGGCTCCGAAGACAACCGCATCGCCGACAACGCCTTTGTCGGCAACCAGCGGCAGGTCAAGTACGTCGCCACCCGTTTGCAGGAGTGGTCGGCAGATGGCCGTGGCAATTACTGGAGCGACTATCTGGGCTGGGACCGCAATGACGATGGCCTGGGTGATGTCGCCTATGAACCGAATGACAATGTCGACCGCCTGCTGTGGCTGTATCCCCAGGTGCGGCTATTGATGAACAGCCCCGGGATCGAGTTGCTGCGCTGGGTGCAGCGGGCCTTTCCGGTGATGAAATCGCCGGGGGTGCTGGACAGCCATCCGCTGATGGAATCACCCATTCAAACCCTGACCAAGGAGCCCGCCTCATGAATGTCGTCGATATCGAAGGCGTCAGCCAGCGCTATGGGCACTGTACCGTGTTGCATAAGCTGAACCTGAGTCTGGCTGAAGGTGAAGTACTGGGCTTGTTCGGACATAACGGTGCGGGCAAGACCACCAGCATGAAGCTGGTGCTCGGTTTGCTCCAGGCCAGTGAAGGGCAGGTCCGGGTGTTTGGCCGCTTGCCCAGTGATCCGCAGGTGCGGCGTCTGCTCGGCTACTTGCCGGAGAACGTGACCTTTTACCCGCAGCTGAGCGGTCTTGAGACCTTGCGCCATTTCGCGCGGCTCAAAGGCGCGTCTTGTGCTCAGGTGGATGTGTTGCTCGAAGAAGTCGGCCTGGCAGGCGCGGCTCACCGGCGGGTCAAGACTTACTCCAAGGGCATGCGCCAACGCCTGGGCCTGGCTCAAGCCCTGCTCGGCGAGCCGCGGTTGCTGTTGCTCGACGAGCCGACCGTCGGCCTCGATCCCATTGCCACCCAGGATCTTTACCGGTTGCTCGACCGCCTGCGAAGTCAGGGCACCAGCATCATTCTCTGTTCTCACGTACTGCCGGGCGTCGAGGCGCATATCAACCGTGCGGCGATTCTTACTCAAGGCCGCCTGCTGGCGCTTGGCAGTCTGCGCACGCTGCGGGAGGAAGCCGGCTTGCCGACGCTGATTCGCGCTAACGGGCTCAAGCGCGCCGGACCTCTGCAGCAGCGCTGGAACAACGCCGGGCATGTCACTCAGCGCTGGGGCCTGGAAGGTCTTGAAGTGGCCGCGCTCAATGGCCGCAAGCTCGGGTTGTTGCGCCAATTACTCAATGAAGACGAACCGGCAGACGTGGAAATTCATCAGCCCTCTCTGGAGGATATTTACCGCTATTACATGAGCCGGGCCGCTGTGATGCAGAATGCTGCGATGCCGAAAAGCGAGGGCGTATGAAACCGATCTGGAACATGGCCCGCAAGGAATTCAGTGACGGTTTGCGCAACCGCTGGTTGTTGGCGATCAGCCTGTTGTTCGCGGTGTTGGCGATCGGCATCGCCTGGCTGGGCGCTGCGGCCTCCGGGCAGTTGGGCTTTACCTCGGTGCCGGCGACCATCGCCAGCCTGGCCAGTCTGGCGACCTTCCTGATGCCGCTGATCGCCTTGCTGTTGGCCTATGACGCGATCGTCGGCGAGGACGAGAGCGGCACCTTGCTGCTGTTGCTGACCTATCCCCTGGGGCGCGGGCAGATCCTGCTGGGCAAGTTCGTTGGCCATGGGTTGATCCTGGCCCTGGCGACACTGATCGGTTTCGGTTGCGCGATGCTGGCGATCGCCGTGTTGGTGGAGGATGTCGAGCTGAGCCTGCTGCTCTGGGCGTTTGGGCGCTTCATGCTGTCCTCGACCCTGCTGGGCTGGGGGTTTCTCGGCCTGGCCTATGTGCTGAGCAGCGTTTCGGCCGAGAAATCCACCGCTGCCGGCCTGGCGCTGGGGGTGTGGTTCTTCTTTGTGCTGGTGTTCGATCTGGCGTTGCTGGCGCTACTGGTGCTCAGCGAAGGCCAGTTCAGCCCGAAAGTGCTGCCCTGGTTGCTGTTGCTCAATCCCGCCGACGTCTATCGCCTGATCAATCTCTCGGGTTTCGAGTCCAGTGCCAATGCCGCCGGCGTGCTGACGCTGGGCAGCGATTTGCCGATGCCGGGCTCGATGCTCTGGCTCTGTCTGTTGCTGTGGGTCGCGCTGCCGTTATGGCTGGCCTACCTGCTGTTTCTTCGACGGTCGGCGTGATTTTTATTCTTGATATTTGCGGAGCTGTTGACGATGAAAACCCTGTACCTGAGTACGGCGCGGGCACTGGCTGGCCTGATGGTCTGTGTGCTGCTGGCGGCCTGTGACAAGCCCGTGCAGACAACCTGGAACGACGTTGCTGCGGCCTTTCACCCCAGCGACGAATGCCATGTCTGCGGGATGCTCATCACCGGATTTCCCGGGCCCAAGGGCCAGGTGGTCGAGCCGGGCGCAATCAAGAAATTCTGCTCCACGGCGGAAATGCTCGGTTGGTGGTTGCAGCCGGAAAATCATCATGGCGATGCCAAACTCTATGTCCACGACATGGGCCGCAGCACCTGGAATACACCGGATGACTCCCGTCTGATCGATGCGAAAAATGCTTTTTATGTGATCGGCTCCGGGCTCAAAGGTGCCATGGGCGTGGTGCTGGCGTCTTTCTCCGACCAGCAGGCGGCCGAGAAGCTCGCCGCTGACACGGGTGGTCGAGTGCTGCGCTTCAGCGACATCGATCTGGCGCTGCTCCAACAGCAATCCGCCATGTCGCACGCGCCTCATTGAGCGGCTGGTCATCCAAAGCTGTGTCGAGAAAATCTGATCGGCGTCAAGTCGGTATTTCTTCGCCTGCTCAAAGATAGGGGTCTGTTACGTCCCCAGTGCTTGGCATTAGCGATGCCCAGGAGGAAATGATGAAAACCGAGTTTCAGGATCGTTTGGCGGTGGTCACGGGTGCCAGCTCCGGGATTGGCCTGGCGTTGTGCGCAGCGCTATTGCCCCGAGGGGTGAAGGTGCTGGCGATGTCACGTTCCCTTGGCGAGCTGGCGGCATTGCAGCAGATCTACGGCGAACGACTGCACTGGCATGCCGGGGATGTCACTTGCCAGGAGGACTTGCAGGGTCTCGCCCGATGCGCCGCGGCACTGGGCCCGGTGGATTATCTGGTGCCCAATGCCGGTATTGCGGAAATGGCCGATAGCCTGGATATGCATGCCTTCCAGCGCCAATGGGCGGTCAACGGTGCGGGGGCATTGAATACTCTGGCGGCGTTGCGCGGTGAACTGGCGAGCCCGGCTTCAGTGGTGTTTGTCGGGAGTTTTCTGACCGGTTCGAGCTTTCCCGGGCTGGCTGCCTGCATTGCCGGTAAGGCGGCGCTGGTGGCTCAGGTGCGCACTCTGGCGGTGGAGTTTGCGCGTTTTGATGTGCGAATCAATCTGGTCTCGCCAGGGCCGACTGCGACTTCGATGTGGGACAACCTGGGGTTGAGCGAGGAGCAATTGGGCGATGTCGCTGACAACCTGGCGAAACGTCTGCTGCCTGGTCATTTTCTCGATGCTGCGGCGGTGGCCAATGTGATTGTGTTTCAGTTGTCCCAGGGTGCGCGGGGTGTCTTTGGTCAGGACTGGAAGGTCGATAGCGGGTATACCCTGAGCTGAAAGGCGTAGAGGGCAGCTGTACGGACGGATCGATTCCGTGTGCAATACACGCTAGCCGACAAACTCAATTGCCCAAGTCGCGACATTTGGCGCTATCATTACGTCAAATGTCGTATGGAGGTAATTGGTATGCCCGCAGCGAATCAAGCAGACAAGCCAACCGTCAAATCCACAGAAAAAGCAGTCGTGGTGATGGGGCGCAAGAAGGTCATCAAAAAGCCTGTTGAGGTGCTGTTACATGGCCGCAAAGGTGACACGCGCATGTTGATCATCCGGTACACGCAGGAAGGCTTCAACCTGAGCGACGTCAGGGACATGCTTTCTACATCAACTCTTTACATGGAGCACGGCCTTGTTCAGCGAATCACTGGGAAGTCCGTCAGGACAGTCCAGCGCTTGGTGAAAGAGACCAAGCCGGTACGACTGAACCAGCAGCAGAGCACTGTTGCCTTCCAATATGCGCAGACCCTGGAGCACGCCACCAACGTGTTTGGCAATCAGCAGTTGGCTGAGGACTGGCTGAAGAAGCCCTGCAAATACCTCGACGGTAATGTCCCGCTGGAGCTGATCGACAACTCGCTTGGCTTCCAGGTGGTAGAGGACTACCTGACCCGGATTGAACACGGGGTCTACCAATGAATCCTTTGCCCTGGGACGGAAAGTGGCACGCTTGGCGCCTTGACCGCGAGGTCTACAAGGACACGTGGGACAGTGGCATTGGTGCGCAAAGATCCGGTGGTCGATGGAACCCTCCCGGCCGCCGGGTTATTTACGCTTCGGCCGACCCGTCCACTGCCATCCTGGAGGTCGCGGCCCACGTAGGCTTCGATACTCTCGATATGGTGCCTCACGTGCTGACCTGTTTCGAAGTGCTAGATCCGGAACTCATTAACGTTGTTCAACCTGAAGATGTGCCGAACCCGAACTGGCTCATCCCGTCTCAACCCTCGCCCAATCAGCAACAGTTTGCTGATCAGCTGCTAGCCCAGCATCCGTTCTTGCTCATCCCTTGCGCGGTCACTCGTCATTCGTGGAATTTACTGGTGAGCTGCGACTTGGCCGCAGATAAATTCAAGCTTGTCTCTCAGGAGCGCTTCGGCTTAGACACCCGTTTGCTCAAGAAATCCTGAGACTCACCTAACCGGGTAGCTTTTCGGTTCCAGGAAACATCACTGCTAATGGATATGCCACCAGCAGCGGGTCACCTGGTCTTTACGCCTAATTTTACTTCTGAGCTTCCAGTTTCGTCAGAAAATCTCGAATGTTGTTCTGTACGGCCCGATTGACTGATTCCTTGGCACGGACGATACCCGCGAAGGCGTAGCCAGGAGGGACGACTCCCTTGGTGGTTATCGTTTCTTCGAGCAAGGTTTCGCCCGTTTTCCGATTTACCAGCAGGTACTTTGCGGAAGCATCAGTGACCATGGTCACCCCAGCTGCCGGCGAATCCAGTTCCTGGATTTTGACGAAAAGATTCACTTTTTTTGTCGACTCGTCGTCGAACACTGAGCTTTTGTTAACGGCCTCTACAACTGCCCTTTCCCAGAGTTCGGGAATCCCTTCACCATCAGACGGCACATCCCCTGTTTGCTCATTTGGCGCAGAAAAGGAAACGGATACTGCGCGAAGGTCCGCATCCATCTTGTGAGTCGAGGGCGAAACGCTTTGTACGGAGAAATTCAAAGGTGGAACAGATGTGCACCCGTTTAGCATAGCGACCAGCAATGTCCCGACGGCAATCCTTGAGTGCATCCCTGTTTCCTTTCTTGAAAATGAGATATGGCTATTTAGCATTACGCATCGCACCAGACAGGCCGGTTTCGACGCTACAGAGTTGAGAAATGGCTGCCCGGCGCGGATTCAGATTAAAAAAGGCCGGTGTGTCGCGGCCCCTATCAGGATAGCAGGCCGATTGGGCTCTGTTGATTTGGTTCAGCCCTTCGCTTCTTGATTCTGATTTCAACGCGTTGGACATGTACGAAGCCAGTCGAGAGGTGGTGGCCAAGGCCATCACAGAGCCGGGTTCAAAAGCTCGCAACCAGCGTGGCGTATTGGGTGGGGCACAAAGCTTAGTGCGAAGTCCCTTCCGCAAACTCAATCTTGTTGCCAACATTGTACTTGCCCGACGGCTTGTTCATCGGTATCCGTTTGATCTCCTTGAGGCTGTTGCTGTCGTAAACAATCAGCGCACCCTCGGTGTCCCAAATGCTCAGCAGCAGGTAACGCCCATCGCGAGTGAACTCGACATGGGCGGCGGTCTTGCCGGGCATCGGGCGCAAGGTATGGGCGATTTCCAGGGTCTGTTTGTCGATCAGGTGGATCGCATCGTTGTCGGGCCCGAAGAACACGTCGGTCCAGGCATACCGTGAGTTGAGGTGACTGCGCATAAAGAAGCCCGGCCCCAATGTCGGAATTTCCTTGAGCAGCTTCCAGGTCTTGAAGTCGATGACCGAGATCAGCCCCTTGCTGATATTCGGCGTGGCGAACACCCACTGGCCGTTGCGTTTCCAGTAGGTACCCGAGCCCAGATGTGGCATGCCCGGCAGCGGTATGTCGGTGACCACCTGGCCGCTGTCGAGGTCGACCACCTGACCGCCCTGAGCCTTGCGTGAAGTGGCCAGCAACTGTCGGTAGTCCGGCGAAAAGGAAAAGTCGTCCAGATAGTCCTGAGCATTGATGCGTCGCGGTTCGAAGTCCGCTTTGCCGGCGTACGACAGCTCCCAGACTTCCTTCACGTCCTTGAGCGCGACGATGAAACTCTCGCGCGGCGGCGCGGTGTAGACCGCACTGACCCGTGACGCTTTACCGTCCTGGCCGATCACCGGAATGGTTTTGACCAGCGACAGATCGCGGGCATCGAGCAGCACCAGGCTGCCTGGCAGATAGTTGCCCACCAGCACCCAGCGTCCATCCTTGCTCACCGCCAGGTTGCGGGTGTTGAGTCCTGCGCGCACCTCGGCGATCAGTTTCAGGTTGTGCAGGTCATACAGGCTGATCCAGCCGTCGCGGGAGGCGAAGTAAACGAAGCGGCCGTCCGGCGAGAACTTCGGCCCGCCATGCACGGCAAAGTGCGAAGCAAAGCGCGCCAGCACTTCAAAGCGATCGCCGTCGAGGATGTTGATGTGATGGTTGCCGGCCTCCACCACCACGAACAGGTTCAGCGGGTCGACGCCATGCTGGGGAGTGATAGGTAGCTTGTTGATGTCGGCGAGCAGGCTGTGACTGGCCCGAATCTGCTCATCGTTCCAGGTGGGTGAAGTGGCGGGTGCTTGCTGAAGGTAGTCCACCAGCGCGTCGATCTGTGCCGGATTGAACACACTGGAATACCCGGCCATCTGGCTGGCCGGGCGGCCGCTTTGAATCACCCGGCGAATTTCATCGGGTTTGATCCGGCCGAGGCTCTCCGGTAGCAACGCCGGTCCCGCGCCGCCGAGGCGGTTGACGCCATGGCAGCTCTGGCAATGCTGCTGGTAGTTTTGCGCAGCTTGTTCAAGCGAAGCAGCAGAATTCGGAGTCGCTGCGGCGCCATGGGCCGCACTGATCCAGAGCAATTGGGCAAGCACCAGTCGCCTCATACCGCCACCTTGGCGGGGCGTAGCGGCGACTGAGCGGGGTAAATGCGCGCCGGGTACTCCAGCTGCTCGGCGGCGAACAGATCGACCACTTTGCCGATCACGGTCAGTGTCGGAATGCCTTGGGGGCAGTCCAGCGCCAGGGTCGGCAGTTGTTGCAGTGTGCCGCGGGCGACGTGCTGGTCGGGGCGGGTGCCGTTGCTGATCAGCGCCGCCGGTGTGTCGGCAGCCAGGCCGGCTTCGATCAGGCGCTCAGAGATGAGCGCAAGGTTCGCCAAGCCCATGTAAAACACCAGGGTCTGGCTGCTGTCCGCCAGGCTGCTCCAGGGCAATTTCAACACGCCATCGCGTTGTAAATGGCCGGTGATGAAACGACAGGAGTTGACCAGATCGCGGTGGGTCAGTGGAATCCCCGCGTAAGTGCTGCAGCCTGACGCGGCGGTAATGCCCGGAACCACCTGACAGTCAATGCTGCGCTGGAGCAAGTACTGCAGTTCCTCGGCGCCACGGCCGAAAATGAACGGATCGCCACCCTTGAGCCGAACCACGCGCTGCCCCTGATCGGCGAGGTCGGCGAGCAGTTCGTTGATCTGTTCCTGAGGCAGGCTGTGGCAACCGCTGGCCTTGCCGACGTAATGCCGGGCGCAGGTCTGGGGAATCAAACTCAGCAGCTCGGGGCTGATCAGCCGGTCATAGACCACGGCGTCGGCCTGCAGCAACAGGCTCCAGGCGCGCAGCGTCAGCAGGCGTGGGTCACCGGGGCCAGCGCCGACCAGGGCAACTTCGCCCGGTCTGAACGGGGACTCAAGCGCGGCAGGTAAAACAATCGATGGATGCATGGGACTTCCTTGGTTCTTCATCAGGTTTACCGGCCCCATCGTTTGCCAGAGGGTTCGCCGGCCAGGCTATTCAGTAGATCGTGCAAGGAATGGTCGGTAACGGCTGCACGCCGATTTCTTCATCGCTGAGGTGGCAGCCGGGGTCCTGGCCCCAGAGATCGCCTTCGGCCCAGGCGCGGGTGCGGGTATTGCCGTTGCAGATGCTCAGCCAGCGGCATTGCCCGCAGCGCCCGCCGACCGCTCGCGGATGCTTGCGCAGCTGCTGCAACAAGGCGTCAGGCCGGTCCAGCCAAAGGGTGCGGAACGCGGTGTGCCGGACATTGCCGACCGAGTGCTGCCACCAGTAGGTGTCCGGGTGGACCTCGCCGGTGTTGTCGATGTTGGCGATGCCGCTGCCCGAAGCGTTGCCGCCCCAGGCGCGGAGCATCTGTTCCAGTCGGGGGTAATGCTCGGGTAGACGCAGGCCGACCCATTGCAGCAACAGGATGGCGTCGGCATCGTTGTTGCCGCTGACAAAATCGCTGTCGCGGCCCAGCTCGATGTCCTCCCAGGCCCGCTCGAAGATCAGTGTCATCGCCTCGCGACTCATCTGCTGCCGGGCGTCGAGCTTGCGGCTGCGTTTGCCGCGACCGCTGTAGTTGAGGTGCGACAGATAGAACTTCTGCACGTCGTACTCGCGCATCAGCGCCAGCAACTGGGGCAGCTGCGCATGGTTCTCCTGGGTCAGGGTGGTGCGCAGGCCGACGCGGATGCCTTGTTCACGGCAGAGCCGGATCGCCTGCATGGAGCTGGCGAAGCTGCCCTTGAGCTGGCGAAACGCATCATGGGTGGCTTGCAGGCCGTCGATGCTGATCCCGACATAGTCGAAATTCGCCGCGCTGATCTGCGCGATATTCTGCTCATCGATCAGCGTGCCGTTGGTGGACAGGGCGACAAAGAAGCCTTTGTCTCTGGCGTGGGCGCTGAGCTGGAACAGATCGTCGCGCAACAGCGGCTCGCCACCGGAAAGAATCAAGACCCGTACTCCTGCGTCGTGCAGGTCGTCGATCACTTTAAGTGCAGCGGCGGTGTCCAGCTCGTCGCGAAAGACGCTGTCGGCCGAGGTGGCGTAGCAGTGTTTGCAGGTCAGGTTGCAACGCCTGAGCAGATTCCAGATCACCACTGGCGCTCGGGTGCTGCCCGGCGGGCTGGTTCGAGGGGCGGGACTCTGGCCGGCCAGGGCACGCAGGTAATGGCTGATCCTCAACATGCAACTCTCCTTGAGTGCGCGCTTGTTCAGCGTGGCGCTGGCGGTAGCCGCAAACCGGTTTTTTTCAGGATGCGGCTGCTCACCAGCATCTCGTCGGCAGCACAGGCGTCGCCCAGCAAGCAGCGCAGGTGCTCGCGGTAGCTGTCGATTTCGTCGCTGCTGCGGCCATGGACCATGGCGAACAGGTTGTAGCGCCACGCAGTTCGGCGCGGCCGGCGATAACAGTGGCTGACAAAGGGTTGCGCGCCGATCAACGCGCCGAGACGCGGCATGTCCGCGTCGAGCACATCCCAGACCGTCATGCCGTTGTAGCGATAGTCCAGGCGATAGTGGTTGGGTACGGCGGCGATACGGCGGATAGCGCCCTCGGCCTGTAGCCGCTGGAGCAAATCCAGGGTGGAGTCGATGCTCAATCCCAACTGCTCGGCGAGCCAGGCCCAGGGATCGTCCAGCAACGGCAGGCCGGCCTGGGTCAGCTCGATCAGCCGGTAGGCCAGCGCGTCTTCAGACCGGGAAATACAGACCGACATGGTAGGTCTCCTCTTTGGGCAGGTTGAGCAGCGGCAGGCCGGTCAGGGTTTCGATGCGTTGCAGGGTCTCGGCGATGCCCTGCTGCGTCGGACAGCCGAGTACGAACCACATGTTCCAGGCGTGTTCGCGACGGTAGTTGTGCGCCACTTCAGGCATGCCATGCAGCAGTTCGGCGACGTCCTCGAAGCGCTCTTCCGGGACCGCCAGCGCCGCGAGGGTGAAGGCGCCGCCCAGCCGCTCGATGTCGAACATCGGGCCGAAGCGCGTGAGAATGCCGTCATCGAGCAATTCATGCAGGCGGTCGAGCAATTCGGTACTGCTGCTGTCGAGTTCCTCGGCCAGCACCCGCCAGGGATGGCGTACCAGCGGCAGGCCCAGTTGCAGTCGGTTGATCAATCGACGGTCGAGGTCATCCATGGGGCGGTGCTCCTGTCGGTGCTTGGGCAAAACGCCCGCCGCATTGTTTGAACACTTGGGTGCTGAACAGCAGTTGATGGGGCAGGTCGCTCAGCAGATGGGTTTCCAGCAACGTCTGGATCTGTGCCTCGACCCGATCCCGTTGCCGACCGTGAACCATACAGAACAGGTTGTATCGCCATTGCGGCAACCGCCGTGGCCGTTGATAGCAGAGGGTAATGCCGGGCGAGCGCCCCAGGCGCTGGCCGACTTCGTCGATCAGCGCATCTGGAACGTCCAGCACCAGCATGGCGTTGGCGGCAAAGCCGACTGCGCGGTGATTGAGCACCAGGCCCACCCGGCGAAAGAGCCCTTGCTCGCGCCATTGACGCATTTGCTCGAGCACCTGGGTTTCGTCGGCGTTTATCTGTTGGGCGAGAGCCTGGTAGGGACGCGGCACCAATGGCAAACCGGTTTCCAGTCGCCGGCGCAGTGTCAGCGCTTGTTCAGCATTCAAGCCCGCGTTCATGACACATCTCCCAGGGCAAAGCCGAGGTCGATGCGGTAGGCGGTCAGCATCGGCAAGTCCAGCGGCGTGAGGCCGGTGTCTTGCTCCAGTTCGTCGAGCACTCGTTCGAGGTGTTGGCGATCGGGGCCGGTCAGTACGAACCAGAGGTTGTAGTGATGTTCCCGTGCATAGTTGTGATTGACCTCGGGATAGCGGCTGACGCGCTCGGCGACCTGCTGCAGGCGTTCGGCGGGCACGGCCAGGGTGGCGAGGGTGCTGGCGCCGGCGTGGCGGTGTTCGAACACCGGACCGATCCGTGACAGGATGCCGGCCAGTTCCAGGTGTTGCAGACAGGCCAGCACCTCGGCTTCGGTGCAACCCAGGGTGTGCGCCATTTCCTTGTAAGGTTCCGGGCACAGCGGCATGCCATGCTGGAAGCGGTCGATCAGGCGGCGGCTGAGTGGGTCAAGTTTCATTTCAATACCCCATTTTCTGCGCGCGGCTGCTGAAAAAGATCCCGCTCGGTTTTGTTGCCGGCAGGGTGGTCAGCTGTTTCAGGCGGTACGGGTCCCAGACCTGAACCTGATCGCCGTCGCGTAACGACAGCCACAGCTGATCGCCACGGGCGGTGAATTCCATATGCAGCACCGCCGGTCCCGGCTGCAGATCGGCGACCACGGCGTGGGTCTCGGTGTCGATGACCTGAACCCGGTCGTTGTCCGGGTAGGCGAAGTTGACCCAGAGCTGCCGACCGTCCGGCCGCGAAGTGACGAACACCGGTTGCCCGGCCACCGGGATCACCGCGGTCTGCTGCCAGTTACGCGAGTCCATCACCAGCACTTGATGACGCCCGACGGCGGGCACGAAGGCCTGATTGTCGGCGACTGCCCAGCCTTCCAGATGGGGCATCTTGTAGACCGGGAGTTTTGTCTGACCGCGACCGTAGTCACCGAGCACCCGCTGCACCCCGCGTTCCGGGTGCCAGAGGTCGAGTTGAGCCATGCCGTCTTCGCCGAACAGTCCGGCCATGTAATAACGCCCATCCGGGGTGATCAGGGCGTCGTAGGGTTGTTGGCCGATGTTCTTGAAGCGGCTGATCTGCGGCGTGTTGCCCTGACTGAAATCGGCGCTCCAGATCTCGCCGGTATCGAACAGGCTGAACACAAAACGTTGCCCGGGCGCATCCACCAGCCCGACCACCCGCGAACGTTTGATCCCATCAGGCAGCAGCGTGGCAGGAATATCGGCCACCTGTTGCAGGGTGGCGGCATCGAACACCTTGACGCCACCGGGCACGTAATTGGACACCGCGATCAGCTTGCCGTCCTGACTGATGGCACCGCCGATGCTGTTGCCGCCCTGGATAATCCGCTGGTCGATACGCCGGGTCAGCAGGTCGATTTTGCTCAGCCCGCCGTCGCGGCCGAACACGTAGGCATAGCGCTGGTCGCGGGAGAACACCACCGAGGCATGGGACAAATCACCGAAACCCTCGAGTCGGGCGAGGGCGGTCCGGGTGTCGCTTTCGATGATTTGCACGCTACCGCTGGCACGTTCCACCACCACCCCCAGATCGCCGGTGCCACGCAAGGGTGGCTGAGCGCAGGCGGACAACAACAGACCGATCGCCGCTGACAGCAGGATTGAACGGATCATGGTGCGGGATATCCTTGGAGAAGAAGATCGATCAGCCAGCGAATGTCGTCGGGACTGAGCAACGGGCCCCAACCGGGCATCGCGGTGCCGGGTCGGCCCTGGGTGACGGTGGCAATCAGGTTGTCCGTGGATTGACCGGCCAGCGCTTCGCGGGTCAGTGCGGGGCCGAGCCCGCCGGTCATGCGCAGGCCGTGGCAAGCGCCGCAGTCCTGGGCCAGCAGCTGTTCGAGTTGTGCCTGACGCTTGACGTCGGGCGCCGCAACCGCGGTTGCGCAAAAAATCAGCAGGAGGGCCGCCAAAATCGCAGCGTGTCGGTAAACCTTCATGACGCCCTCCCTGTCGTTATTTGAGAGTCAGTACCCAAGCCGCAAGAACCTTCGCTTCTTCCTCAGTCACCGGGTTTGCCGGCATTGGCATCGGCCCCCAATTGCCTTGCGTGCCTTCCTTGATATGTTTAGCCAAGGTCTCTTGCGCACCGGCAACGCCGGCGTTCTTGGCCGCGACTTCCTTGAGCGCAGGGCCGACTACCTTGGTGTCGATGGAGTGGCAGGCTGCGCAGGGTTTGCTCTTGAACAGCGTCGGGCCGTCTTGTGCCAATGCCGGTTGCAGGCTCAGCGCAGCGGTCAGGGCGAACAGTGGAATCAGGATATTTTTCATCAGGTTCTCTCGTATTGATGGAGCTCAATAGATGTCGTGTTGGGTGTTGTAGACGTTGAATTTACCGGTTGGGGTAATCAGTCTCTTGTCCTTGATCACTGTTTTGAGCTTGAGCGTCTTGTCGTCGATCACCACCAGCGCCGATTCATCTGCCTGGCCGCTCCACACGGAGAACCAGACTTCATCGCCGGCCTTGTTGTATTCCGGTTGCACGACCCGCATGGCTCCCTGCTTGATACCGGCGTACTCGGCGATGGGCAGCACGGTGTAGCCGCTGTCGAGTTTGTCGATGTTGAAGACCGCTACGGACTGGCTGAGTTTGGCGTCCGGGTTGAGGGTGGTGTCGACATACAGGTGACGGGAGTTGGGGTGGGTCTTGATAAACAGCGATCCGCCGCCCTGGCCCTTGAGTGAGGCGACCTGTTTCCAGGCGTATTGCGGGTGTTTGGCCGGGTCGGTACCGATCAGCGAGATGCCGTCATCACCCAGATGGCTGGTGGCCCAGACGGGTCCGTAGGTGGGGTGATTGAAGTTGGCGCCGCGACCGGGGTGAGGGGTTTTGCCGACCTCCACCAGCGCGGTCAATTTGCGCTCCTTGGAGTCGATCACGGCGACCTTGTTGGAGTTGTTGGCAGCGGTCATGAAGTAGCGGTGACTGCTGTCCCAACCGCCGTCATGCAGGAAGGGCGCAGCATCGATGTAGGTGACGGTGAGGTTTTTGATGTCCTGGTAATTGACCAGCATCACCTTGCCGGTTTCCTTGACGTTGACGATGAACTCCGGCCATTCGTGGGAGGCGATGATCGCCGCGACCCGGGGTTCGGGGTGGTATTCCTGCTTGTCGACGGTCATGCCGCGAGTCGACACGATCTGTTTGGGCTCCAGGGTCTCGCCGTCCATGATGGTGAACTGTGGCGGCCAGTAGGAACCGGCGATGGTGTATTTGTCTTCGTAGCCCTTGAACTTGGAGGTTTCCACCGAGCGCGCCTCGATGCCCACTTTGATCTCGGCGACCTTGGTCGGCTCCAGTGGCCACAGGTCGATCATGTCGATCCTGGCGTCTCGACCGATCACCAGCAGGTAGCGTCCGGAGGCGGAGATACGGGAGATGTGCACCGCATAGCCGGTCTCGATGAGTTTGACGATCTTCTTGCTCTCACCGTCGATCAGGGCGATTTTGCCGTCATCGCGCAACGTCACCGAAAACAGGTTGGGCAGGTTAAGTTTGCTCAGCTGCTTCTTCGGACGATCCTCGGGTTTGACCAGCACTTTCCAGGTTTTCAGCGTCTCGGCCATGCCCCATTCCGGCGGCGTCGGCGGCGTGTGCTGAATGAACTTGGCCATCGCTGTGATCTGTTCCTTGGTCAGCGCATTGGACGTCCCCCAGTTCGGCATGCCGGCCGGCGAGCCATAAGTGATCAAGGCTTCCAGATAAGGCTGGCCGCGGCCTTGAGTGATGTCCGGGGTCAGCGGCTTGCCGGTGGCCCCTTTGCGCAGCACCCCGTGACAGCCCGCGCAGCGCTGGAAATAAATCTCCTTGGATGAGTCGAACTCGGCCTGGCCAAGGTCGGGCGCTCCCGCTGTTTTGACCATGGGCGGGTTTGCCGCGGCGGCGGGCTCCTCGGCTCTGGCGGCGTGAGTCACGGCCAATGCCAGTGCCGAGCACAGGCTGGCGACGGTCAGAGCAAAGGTTTTTCTATTGCTGATCAGCATTCCATTTCTCCTCAGGCGAGACCTTTGCGATGCGCTGAAACGGCAGCACAGAGCGCAGGTTCTTAGTGCCATGCAAGGCTATGCCCCGCAGGCCAATGCTCGCTTGACCGCGATCAAGTTTGCCGGCCACGTCGCTTGCCAGGTTGTCGCAGGCGCCCGTAGCGTGGTCCTCAATCCCGCTCTTGCCTCAGGTGCCCCATGGACCGTACTCATTCTGCCGAACACAAGGCCGAACCCTTCTACCAACCGCTGAACAATGAAGAAGCGCTGTTCGAGCAAGCCTGGCGACATGGCATGCCGGTGCTGATCAAAGGCCCTACCGGCTGTGGCAAGACCCGTTTCGTCCAGCACATGGCCCATCGGCTGAAACTGCCGCTGTACACCGTGGCCTGCCATGACGACCTGAGCGCTGCCGACCTGATCGGCCGTCATCTGATCGGTGCCCAGGGCACCTGGTGGCAGGACGGGCCGCTGACCCGCGCGGTGCGTGAAGGCGGCATCTGTTACCTCGACGAAGTGGTCGAGGCGCGCCAGGACACGGTGGTGGTGCTGCATCCACTGGCTGACGATCGTCGGGAGCTGTTCCTCGAACGTACGGGGGAGGTGCTGCAGGCGCCGCCGTCATTCATGCTGGTGGTGTCTTACAACCCCGGTTACCAGAACCTGCTCAAAGGCATGAAACCCAGCACCCGCCAGCGCTTCGTGGCGATGCGCTTCGGCTATCCACCGGTGGCCGATGAAGAGCGCATTGTCGCCAGAGAAGCCCAGGTGGACGTCGCGCTGGCGGCGCAGGTGGTCAGGCTGGGACAGGCCCTGCGCCGGCTCGATCAACATGATCTGGAAGAAGTCGCGTCCACCCGGTTGCTGATTTTCACCGCGCGAATGATCCGCTCCGGCATGAGCCCGCGTGAGGCGTGCATGGCCTGTCTGGCCGAGCCGTTGAGCGATGATCCGCTGACCGTTGCGGCGCTGATGGGCGTGGTTGATGTCCACTTTGCCTGATATCACGGCCGCGTCTCCCGGTCATTTGCCGGGCGATCTGGCGATGTGGTTTTTCATCCTCGCCGAGCTCTCGGTGTTCGCGATCCTGATCCTCGCGTTCGCCGTGACCCAGGCACTGAAACCCCAGATGTTCAGCGAAAGCCGCCAGTTGCTCAACAGCTCCGCCGGGCTGGCGATGACCTTGAGCCTGCTCACCGCCGGGCTATTCGCCGCGCTGGCTCAGGAACAGGTCCGGCAATCGCGGGCCCGCCACGGCGCGCTGTTCCTGCTGGCGGCCTTGCTGGCTGCCAGTGTCTATGTGCTGTTGAAACTCACTGAGTACGCGCATCTGCTGGCCTGCGGGCTGGGCATGGAGCACAACACCTTCTTCACCCTGTACTGGATCCTCACCGGGTTTCATTTCCTGCATGTGCTACTCGGCATGCTGATTCTCGGCTGGCTGGCCGAGCGCTGCCGGCGTCGTCTGTACAGCGCCAGCAACCCCAGCGGGCTGGAGTCCGGCGTGCTTTATTGGCACATGGTCGATCTGATCTGGGTGCTGCTGTTTCCGCTGGTCTACGTGCTGAATTGACGAGGTTCTCATGTCCGCTTCCAGGGTTCTGCTCGCCTGCTGGACAGGGCTGGCTGCGCTAAGCGTATGCACCGTGGTGCTGGGGCATGCCGCAGCCACCACGCTACTGTCCATTGCCATCTTGCTGGTTGCCGTCGGCAAGGCCTGGCTGATCGCCGACGGCTTCATGGAAATGCGCCACGCGCCACGTTTGTGGCGCAGGTTGATGTTGAGCTGGGCGGTGGTTTTGGCGGCGGTGGTGGGGCTGGCGCTGGTGTCGGTCAATTAAGGTGTTTTGAGTCGAGCACCTACCTTGTGGCGAGGGAGCTTGCTCCCGCTCGGCTGCGAAGCAGTCGTAAAACCTGCCAATGCGGTCTCACTGAAGAAACGCATCGCCTGGTTTTGGGAGCGCTTCGCACTCCAGCGGGAGCAAGCTCCCTCGCCACAGGTAAGGTACCCGGCTTCTTGATGGGAACCAAAACCATCGGCGTTTCTTGATCGCCATCAAGCAGGTTTCGACCCTTCGCTTCCTAGAATGGACAGGCCAAGCAAAGAGGAAGCGACCATGTCAGAGACCTTCACTAAAGGCATGGCCAGGAATATCTACTTCGGGGGAAGCATCTTCTTCTTCATGATATTCCTGGCCTTGACCTATCACACCGAGCAGACATTTCCGGAACGCAGCAATGAAACGCTATTGAGCGAATCAGTGATACGCGGCAAGACGGTATGGGAGCACAACAACTGCATCGGCTGCCACACGCTACTGGGCGAGGGTGCGTACTTCGCGCCTGAACTGGGCAACGTGTTCAAACGGCGCGGCGGGGAGGAGGGTTTCAAGCCCTTTCTGCATGCCTGGATGAAAATGCAGCCGCTGGGCATACCAGACCGGCGCGCGATGCCTCAATTCAATCTGAGCGAACAGGAGGTGAATGACATCGCCGAGTTCCTCAAATGGACTTCGAACATCAATACCAATGGCTGGCCGCCAAACAAGGAGGGCTGAGTGATGAGTATTGCTAATCCGCATCTGAAATTCGCCTCGCAAGCCGTGGCCAAACCCTACTTCGTGTTTGCCCTGATGCTGTTTCTCGGTCAGATACTGTTCGGTTTGATCATGGGCCTGCAATACGTGGTGGGGGACTTCCTGTTCCCGATCATTCCCTTCAACGTGGCGCGGATGGTCCACACCAACTTGCTGATCGTCTGGATATTGTTCGGCTTCATGGGTGCTGCCTACTACCTGATTCCGGAAGAGGCCGACCGCGAACTGCACAGTCCCAAGCTGGCGATCATCCTGTTCTGGGTATTCGCCGCCGCTGGCGTGCTGACGATCCTGGGCTATCTGCTGGTGCCGTATGCGGGCCTGGCGAAGCTGACCCACAACGAGCTGCTGCCGACCATGGGGCGGGAGTTCCTGGAGCAGCCGACCATTTCCAAGATGGGCATTGTGGTGGTCTGCCTGGGCTTTCTCTACAACATCGGCATGACCTTGCTCAAAGGTCGCAAGACCACGGTCAGCATGGTCATGATGACCGGGCTGATCGGGCTCGCGGTGTTCTTCCTGTTCTCCTTCTACAACCCCGGCAACCTCGCCCGCGACAAGTTCTACTGGTGGTGGGTGGTGCATCTTTGGGTAGAAGGCGTGTGGGAACTGATCATGGGCTCGATGCTGGCCTTCGTGCTGATCAAGATCACCGGCGTGGACCGGGAAGTCGTGGAGAAATGGCTGTACGTGATCATCGCCATGGCGTTGATAACGGGGATCATCGGTACCGGTCACCACTTCTTCTGGATCGGTGCGCCTGAGGTCTGGTTGTGGGTCGGTTCGATCTTCTCGGCACTCGAGCCGCTGCCGTTCCTGGCCATGGTGATATTCGCCTTCACCATGGTCAAGAACCGGCGCCGGGACCACCCGAACCGTGCGGCCACGCTGTGGGCCAAGGGCACCACGGTAACCGCCTTCTTCGGCGCTGGCGTCTGGGGCTTCCTGCACACCCTGGCACCGGTCAACTTCTACACCCATGGTTCGCAGTTGACGGCGGCTCACGGTCACCTGGCCTTCTACGGTGCTTACGCGATGATCGTGATGACCTTGATCAGCTATGCCATGCCGAAACTGCGCGGGCTCGGCGAGGCGGCGGACGAACGTTCGCAGAACCTGGAGATCTGGGGCTTCTGGTTGATGACCCTGTCGATGGTGATGATCACGCTGTTGCTCACCGCTGCCGGTGCCGTGCAGATCTACCTGCAACGCTGGCCGGTCGATGGGGTCGCGTTGCCGTTCATGGCCACTGTCGATCATCTGCAAGTGCTGTTCTGGGCCCGTCTGGGCGCCGGCCTCGGTTTCTTCGCAGGGCTGATCTGCTACCTGTTCAGCTTCAAGCAGCGGGGGCGTGTGGCGATCACTGAAATGAATGCATCCGCCGTTCGTTCGTGAGTCAAGGAACACTCTAGAGGAGGGCGGCCCGGCTGGTACAGCGGGCCGTTTTACATTGGTTTTCAGAGGAAAAAAACCATGGCCTTTACCGTCGAACTGGAAGAGTGGGTCGGCAGTGTCTGGCATCGCTTTATCACCCGTCGCGCCAGCCCGGATTTCCCCGAAGCACGGGTCGAACTGGTCAGCCAGCAGCGACCGCTGGCGCTGTTGTTTCGCGCCATGGGCGGCGCCAGTGGCATCGGTGTGGAAGCCGCCAGCGACCGCGATCTGTTGTTGCGCCGCAACGTGCTGCAGCAGATCGCCGGTACCTGCAAACAAGTGCCATTGGCCTGGTGCGACGAGAATAATCTTCGTCTGCCGTCGAGCCTGGCGGTCTTCCCTGAAGTGGCATTGAACGAGGAACTCTACCGCTGGTTGGCATTGCTGGCGGCACAGGCTGGCCAGATGCGTCACTGGGGTAGAGACAACCAGCGCTGGACGCAAATGCTGTTGCGGCGTTATCCCGCGTTGCGCTCTCGCTACAAACGCCTGGTCGATGCCCATCTGCAATTGCGCCCGGATCCGGCTTCACTGAGCAGCGGCGAAGCGGCACTGGAGCGGGCCTTGTGCCAGGCGTTGCGCGAGCCGGGCAGTGTCGAGCATTTTCCCCGTAGCGAACGGGCGGCCTGGCCGCTGCCGTTGTGGTTGTACCCACCGCAGAACCTCGCCAGCCCGCAGGCTGCGGATCTCGAAGAGTCGCAAGACTCGGAAGATCATCTGGCCACGCCCCCCGGCGAGCAGAAAGGCGGACGCAAACGCGCCAAACGAATTGATGAAAGCACTAGCAAAGGCGGGCTGTTGGTGGTGCGTCTGGAGAACCTGTTCAGCTGGACCGAACACGTGGATCTGGATCGCTGGACGGATGACAGCGAAGATCCGGACGCCGCCAGAGTCGCCGACGACCTGGACGAATTGACCCTGTCGCGCACGCGTCTGCGCAAGGGCGGCGGCCTGAAGCTGCACCTGGATTTACCGCCGGCCGATGTCGACGATATTCCGCTGGGCGAGGGCATCAAGTTAGCGGAGTGGGACTATCGCAAACAGCAGATGCAGGACGGCTTCGTCAATCTGCAAATGATGCAGCCGCGTGACTGCGAGGCCCAGCCGCTGCCGTCACGACTCAAGGCGCAGGCGCACCGTTTGCGGCGCCAGTTCGAGCACCTGCGCAATGACCGTCAGTGGTTACGCCAGCAGCCTCAAGGGTCTGAACTGGACATGCAGGCCTGGCTGGATTTTCACGTTGAACGCCAGCATGGCCAGTGCGCCGAACGCGGCCTGTTCATGGAGCAACGCCAGACTCGTCGCGACCTGGCGTGCCTGTTGCTGGCGGACCTGTCGATGTCCACCGACGCCCACCTGAACGATGAGCATCGAGTGATCGATGTGATCAGGGACAGCCTGCTGCTGTTCGGCGAAACCCTGTCGGTGCTGGGTGACGACTTCGCGCTGTACGGGTTTTCCTCGCTGCGTCGCCAGCAGGTGCGCATGCAAGAACTCAAGTCCTTCACCCAACGTTATGACGACAACACTCGCGGTCGCATTCAGGGGCTCAAACCGGGTTATTACACGCGCATGGGCGCCGCGATCCGCCAGGCCACGCAACTGCTGGGTGGCTGCAAACGGCGGCGCAAACTGTTGCTGCTACTGACTGACGGCAAGCCTAATGACCTGGATCTTTATGAGGGGCGCTACGGTGTGGAAGACACTCGCGAAGCGGTATTGGAGGCGCGGCGCCAGGGGCTGACGCCGTTCTGCATCACCATTGATCGCGAAGCCGGTGACTACCTGCCCTATATGTTTGGCGCCAATGGTTACACCCTGATCCGTCAGCCCGAGCAATTACCCCTGCGCTTGCCGCAGTTGTATCGTCAGCTGACCCAGCCTTGATTTCTTTGGCCACGGCTACGGGGCGTGGCGACGTTGGCGTAGCAGCTGCCGAAGGCTGCGTTCGGCTCGGTCCGCGTTCGGGCGCAGCAGTCGTAAAACCCTGCACCTCGGTGTTTCAGATAAACCGCGAGCACAGGTTTTACGAGGACTGCGTCCTCGGACGCTGCCTCGTTCTACTCGACAGCTGCTACGCAGGGGGATGGTTGGATATCGTGGCGCGGCTCAGGAGATGCTGCGCGGCAGCCAGAAAAACATCGCAACGCAAAAGATCGTCAGGCCGACGCAGAACCACATGAAGCGGCGCAGCCGACGTTCTTCGGCGTGCTCGGCCAGCGCCGGCAGGGGCATGCCGCATTGGCGGCATTCGGTTTCCTGCGGCGCGTTGGCGTGTTGGCAATACAGACAGACGGGCATGGCACTCACTCGAACTGTTCCAGGCGCAGACGATCAAGAATGGCGATCTGACGACCATCCTGAGTAATGATTTTTTCATCGATCAAGCGGCGGATGATCCGCGAAAACGTCTCCGGCTGGATCGACAGATGCCCGGCAATCAGTTGCTTGGCCATTGGCAGTTCGAACTGGCTGTCAACGGTTTGCAGGCGCACCAGCTGCGTCAGCAGATAACGCACGACCCTGTGGGTCGCGTTTTTCAGCGACAGCGTTTCGATCTCGTTGACCCGCTGGTGCAGGCGTACGCAGAGCTTGCCGAGCAGGGCGAAGGTCAATCGACTATTGCTCTGCAACAGGCGCATGTAGGTGCTGTTGGACAAGCGGTAGAGCTGAGTGGGACAGATCGCTTCGGCCGAGGCCACATAGTTGGGCGTGTCCATCAGCATCATCGCCTCGGCGAAGGTTTGCCGATCGCCGATGACTTCAAACACCTTCTCCTGCCCATCGGGCGTCAGGCGATAGATTTTCACCGCGCCGGCAATCACGAAATAGAACGAGTCGGCCGGCTCGCCCTGACGGAACAACGGCTCGCCTTTGTCGATGCTCAGCAAGTGGCTGGTACTCATCAACTCATCCAGCTGTTCTTCATTCAGCGGCTCGAACAAATGATGACTGCGCAGAATCTGGTGATGTACTCGATGAAGCACCATAAAAATTCATCCTGATGGTTGAGAAGGGGATGGCGGTCAAATCAAACGAGGCCTAGAGAGACGCCGCTGGCCAAAGCCACGATTGAGGTTAAAACCACAAACCATGCCACTGGCTGGATGACTTTTTTCATGACGACTCCGGGTAATCGAGGGATCTTGGGGTGCTCATGGTTGAGCAAGACTCGGGCCATGGCCGCAGGCCCTTGTTTATTGGGGGTGTCAGGGTGTGGGGTGAAAAAGACCATGGGGTTTAGGGTTAAAAATACCTTCATGTGGTCATTTGTACCTTGGGTGCATGACACCTGTGGCGAGGGAGCTTGCTCCCGCTCGGCTGCGAAGCAGTCGTAAAACCGGCAGATGTGTTCTACCTGACGTACCGCGGATGCAGCTTTTAGGGCCGCTGCGCGCCCCAGCGGGAGCAAGCTCCCTCGCCACAGGGGGTCAGCGTTTGGCATCAAGGCACGCCCCTTGCAACCCCTTGTTCGACCACAGACGGTCAATTTAACCCTCTGGCAGTTTGCAAGCTTGATCTGTGACAAGTGCAGCTCATTGAGAATGCCCGATGATCGAACCGGGATTTACCCTCCGGCAGCAAGGTAGAGGAGTGGCTTTATGCAAGTACTTGACCGCCGTACAGCGATGGCGATTACGCCGCTGTTACGTCTGGCCTTTCGGCCGCTTTTCCTGGCGGGCTGCGTCCTGGCGTTGCTGGCCATACCGCTCTGGCTGGCAGCCTTCACTGGCGCGATTTCCGGTTGGCAGCCGGCGGGCGGTTGGCTGGCCTGGCATCGGCATGAGCTGCTGTTTGGCTTTGCGCTGGCGATTATCGCGGGCTTTTTGCTGACGGCCGTGCAGACCTGGACCGGTCGTCCGGGCATCAGCGGCAGGCCGCTGGCGGCTCTGGCGCTGCTGTGGTTGTTTGCGCGTCTGGCCTGGCTGGCGAATGTGCCGTGGCCGCTGCTCGTGGTTCTGGAATTGGCGTTTCCGTTGGCAGTGGCGGCGCTTATGGGCTTCACCCTATGGAAGGTGCGGCAGCAGCGTAACTATCCGATTGTGTTGGTGCTGCTGTTGTTGACCGTGGCCGACGGCTTGTCCGTGTACGGCCTGATCGAGGGCCATGAAGGCTGGCAGCGTCAAGGCGTGCTGAGCGGCATCTGGTTGGTGGCAGCGATGATTGGGTTGATCGGCGGACGGGTCATTCCGTTTTTCACCCAGCGTGGCCTCGGCCGGGTCGACGGGGTTGCCGCCTGGCCCTGGCTGGATCGTCTGCTGTTGATCGGCTCGCCGCTAGTGGCGCTGTTGTATGCCGCAGGACCTGCGCTTAATCCCAATGTCTGGGTCGGCCTGCTGTTCGCGGTGTTGGCGGCGGGGCATTGGGTGCGCCTGGTTCGCTGGCATGATCGGGCGCTCTGGCGAGTGCCGTTGCTGTGGTCGTTGCACCTGGCCTATGGCTGGTTGGCGGTGGCCTGCCTGGGGATGGCGCTGTGGCATTTCGGTGTGCCGGTGAACCCCAGTCTGGCGGTGCATTGCCTGACGATAGGCGCCATGGGCGGCTTGATCCTGGCGATGATCGCGCGGGTCAGCCTGGGGCATACCGGCCGTGCGCTGGAGCCGCCATCGGGCATGACCCTGGCGTTCATTTTGCTGAATCTGGGGTGTCTCAGTCGGGTGGTTTTGGTGCTGTTCTTGCCGTTGGGGGCGTTGTGGCTGGCAGGTCTGTGTTGGGTGCTGGCGTTTGCGCTATACGCCTGGCGCTATGGGCCGATGCTGCTGCGGGCCCGGGTGGACGGCCATCCAGGATGAGCAGTCGAATTGACGGAGGCTGGCGCTGATGTATCCCTTTTTACTGGTCACGCACTTGCTGGCAGCCACCGCCTTTATCGGCACGCTGTTTTTCGAGGTGTTCATCTGGCACTCCGCACGTCGACAGTTGGTGAACGGTGCGCAACTGACGGCGGATCAGGCGATCGCGGTGCGCTCGCGCAAGGTGCTGCATGGCGTGGTGTTGCTGCTGTATGGCGCCGGCATCGGGCTGGCGTGGCAGCATCGCGGTGTCTTGAGTCAGCCGCTGGCCAGCAGTTTTGGCACGCTATTGAGCCTGAAGATCATGCTGGCCTTGAGCATCATCGGGCATTACTTGCTGCTGGCCTATTGGCTGAAAAGCGCACGGCTGACCTCGACCCGCGCCAGCTGGATTCGCCGTAGCATCCTCGGGCACATGCTGTTGATCGTGATCCTGGCCAAGGCCATGTTCTATTGGCATGGCTGATGGCAGATTCGTTCAGCCCAAACGCTCCCCAATAAGAAAAAGCCGCGTCAACCGGTTGGCTGGCGCGGGTTGCTGGCAATCGGTCAATGGCGAGGGTTCAGGGCCTTGATGAACAGCACGTTGTTTTCCAGATGGATGTGCTGCATCAGGTCGTCCCTGAATTCCAGCAAGCCGCGATAAAGGGCGCGCCAGGTGTTGCAGGCATCGGCAGGCGGGGTGATGTTGTTGGTCAGGGCGAGCATTTTTTCCAGGGCTTCGCCATGTTGATCATGTTCGAAACGCAGGACCTGGATCGGCGGTGCTGCCTGAGGCCCCAGCCCTTGTTGCAGCATCGGGAAGAGCACTTGTTCTTCTTTGAGCATGTGGCCTTCGAGTTCTTGCTGCATGTCCCGCAGGTGATCGGCCAGGCCATTTGGGCAGGTGCTGCGCGCACCATGGACCTGCTCGACGCGGCGAGCCAGGCGGATCAGTTCCGGCAGTTGTTCGCGGTGGCGGGCGTGGTAGCGCGCCAGGATATGGGCGATCAACAAATCCTCGGGTTCGTTGCGCCAGTCGTGTTGGGTTTCACCGACGTCTTGCAGGGCGTGCAGAGCCTCGGCAATCAACAGCGGATCGAGGCCTTTGCCAAGGGCGGCTTCGCGCAGGCTTTTCTGCCCGCCGCAACAGAAGTCCAGATTGAAGGCGTGAAAAGTCCGGGTGGCGCCGGGAATGTCGCAGGCCAGTTGGCCGAGACTTTGTTCCAGAAGGGTCAGGCTCATCGGGATTCCTTTTAGGTTTCACAGGTTCCCCGGTCCTGTTGCATCCGGCATGCCAAACCTAACGCATTGAAAATGCTCGATTAATTTTTTGTTGTGGTGATGAGCACCCTGACGACTCAGGGTGAATCAAACCATAAAGGGTGGTTACTACCATGCTGCGTGAAAGCCTCGCCGCCGACTTGATCGTCGAGCTGCCCAATGCCGTGCGTTTGCAACGGCTGGTCCAGACCCTGCGCGAATACTTCAACAGTGGCGCCGTGGGCTTGCTGCGTCTGGACGACGACAGCCTGAGGCCGGTTGCGACTGTGGGACTGGTTCACGAAGCGCTCGGGCGCCGGTTTGTCATCGCCCAGCACCCTCGACTGGCGGCGATCATGGCGTCGCGCGAGCCGACCTGGTTCGAACCCGACAGTCGCCTGCCGGATCCCTATGACGGCTTGCTCGACGGCCATGCCGGCGAACCGCTGCCGGTGCATGACTGCATGGGCGTGAGCCTGTATGTGGAGGGGCGGATCTGGGGCGCGATCACGCTCGATGCGCTGCATGCCGGGACCTTCGACAGCCGCGCGCGGGAGGAGCTCAAGCGTTGTACCTTGCAGATCGAGGCCGCCGTGCGGGTGACCCGGCTCGAACAGGAGAACCGTAGCCTGCGTTTGTCCCGCAGTGATACTCAGGACGTGCGGATGCCCGCCGAAGATGGCGAGATTCTCGGTCAGAGCGAGGTACTGCGTCAGTTGCTCAACGAGCTGGAGGTGCTGGCCGATTCCGAGCTGCCGGTATTGCTGCTGGGGGAAACCGGGGTCGGTAAAGAGCTGTTTGCCCGGCGCTTGCACCGTCTTTCGCGCCGGCATCACAAGCCCCTGGTGCACGTCAATTGCGCCGCCTTGCCGGAATCGCTGGCCGAAAGTGAGTTGTTCGGGCACGTCAAAGGGGCATTTTCCGGGGCCACCAGCGATCGCGCCGGGCGTTTCGATGCGGCCAACGGCGGCACGCTGTTTCTCGACGAGGTCGGTGAGCTGCCGTTGAGCGTACAAGCGAAATTGCTGCGCACCCTGCAAAACGGCGAGATTCAGCGGCTGGGCGCCGACAAGCCGCTGCATGTCGATGTGCGGATCATCGCCGCGACCAACCGGCACCTGCCGGACAGCATCCGCGACGGCTTGTTTCGTGCCGATCTGTATCACCGCCTCTCGGTGTATCCGGTGCCGATTCCGGCCCTGCGCGAACGCGGTAACGATGTGTTGATGCTCGCCGGGTATTTCCTCGAGCTCAATCGGGCGCGGCTTGGCCTGCGCGGCTTGCGTCTGTCGCCAGCGGCCGAGCGCGCGCTGTTGGGCTATGCCTGGCCGGGCAATGTGCGGGAACTGGAGCATGTGATCAGTCGAGCCGCGTTGAAGCAGCTCAGCCGCGGTACCAGTCGCAACCTGATCATGACCCTGGAGCCTGAGATACTCGATCTCGACAGCGCGATGGGTTCGCCGGAGCCGGTTGCCGAGCTGGCCCTGGACGCTACCTCTGATGTGCCGTTCCAGCCCCTGAGCGAAGCCGTCGACGATTATCAGCGGGAAAAAATTCTCCACGCCTTGAGCCTGTCGGGGGAAAACTGGGCCAGCGCCGCACGGCTGCTGGAAGTCGATCCCAGCAATCTGCACAAACTGGCCCGGCGTTTGCGGCTCAAGTAAAGACCGACGGTGCATCATTGATGCTCGGTGTTGATGGTGGTCAAGGTGGTGTCGCGCCGTGCATCGCACACTGCGCAGAACCTTCCGGAGATCACCGCCATGCCCCTTTCCCTGGCTCAAATGCGTCGTAACTACACCCTGGATGGCCTGCAGGACAATCTGGCGCTGGACGATCCTCTGGCCTTGTTCCGACAGTGGATGCAACAAGCCCGCGATACCGAGCAACCCCCCGTCGAGGCCAATAGCATGGCCCTGGCGACGGTCGACAGTGAAGGGCGCCCACATTGCCGGATTCTGCTGCTCAAGGGCTTGAGCGATGAGGGTTTCACTTTTTTCGGTCATTACCAGAGTGACAAGGGTCAGCAATTGGCGGGCAATCCTTTTGCTGCCATGACCTTCTTCTGGCCCGGTCTGGAGCGTCAGGTGCGCATCGAGGGCCAGGTCTCCAGGCTCGATCCGCAGCTCTCGGATGCGTACTTCGACACCCGCTCCCTGGCCAGTCGTCTGGGCGCCTGGGCTTCGCCGCAAAGCCGTCCACTGGAAAGCCGGGCCGTGCTTGAATCCTTGCTGGCGCAAACCGCCAAGCGCTTCGTCGGCCAGACCATTCCACGACCCGAACAGTGGGGCGGCTACTGTCTGCGTCCTGAACGGCTGGAGTTTTGGCAGGGGCGTGCGGATCGATTGCATGATCGGCTTGATTACCGGTTGCAGCAGGGCGTGTGGCAACGAAATCGTTTGGCACCTTGAGTACCCATGAAAATGACACGCCGAACACAGAACTTGTGGCGAGGGAGCTTGCTCCCGCTGGGCTGCGGAGCGGCCCCAAAACCTGCCACCGCAATTCTTCAGGTAGAGCGCATCTGCCGGTTTTACGACTGCTTCGCAGCCGAGCGGGAGCAAGCTCCCTCGCCACATGTGCTCGACTCGATACTCTTTAACTGACCGTCATCAACTCATTCCCCCCGTCGAGGTACCTCCTTGGAGGAATAGGCTCGGTCTACATTCCGGTTCAGGCTGGGCCATACCCTTATCTACAGGAAGGCTTGGATATGGCCCATCTGGCGCAACGCATTTTTCAACCGCTGAACATCGCCGTGCTGACCATCAGCGATACGCGCACCTTCGATACCGACACCTCGGGACAGACCCTGACGGATTTGCTGCAAACCGCAGGGCATGTGTTGATCGACCGTGATCTGGTCAAGGACGACATTTATCAGATCCGCGCAAAACTCTCCCACTGGATCGCCGACCCGACAGTGCAAGTGGTACTGATGACCGGCGGCACCGGATTCACCCCACGCGACAACACCCCGCAAGCGGTCCTCCCGTTGCTGGACAAACACGTGGAAGGCTTCGGCGAACTGTTCCGTCAGGTGTCGCTGGCGGAAATCGGCATGTCCAGTCTGCAGTCACGGGCATTGGCCGGGATGAGCAATGGGGTGCTGGTGTGCTGCGTACCGGGCTCACCGGGCGCGTGCCGAACTGCCTGGAACAAGATCCTGCTGGAACAGCTGGACAGTCGCACCGGCCCGTGCAATTTCGCCCCGCATTTGAAGCCACAGCCGCAACAGCTCATGGATGCCTGCGAGGCACGCTCATGACCGGCCCGGTGTGCGACAGCGGCAAGCTGATGCCGGTGGACGAGGCCATCACGCGCCTGCTGAACCAGGCACCGCCGCCGCCACCTGCGCAAACAATCTCCCTGGATCAAGCCTTGGGGCGAGTGCTGGCAGCTGACATTCACTCCCCGGTAAACCTGCCGGCCTGGGACAACAGCGCCATGGACGGTTACGCCCTCAGGGCGGCGGACTTGCCCCTGGCAGGCGGTTGTCTGTCGGTGGTCGGGCGGATAGCGGCAGGGGCCGGCGACAGCTCGCCATTGTTGGCGCAGCAAGCAGTGCGGATCTTTACCGGCGCGCCGTTGCCGCCGGGTGCTGATACCGTGGTGCCGCAAGAACGTTGCCGGGTCGAGGGCGAGCACGTCTGGTTGCCGCCGGTAAGCGTTGGCGAGCATGTGCGCAAGGAGGGCGAAGAAGTCCGCCGCGGGCATCTGCTGCTCAAGGCCGGCAAGCGCCTGCGCGCACAAGAACTGGGACTGCTGGCCGGTGCCGGCGTGGCGCGGGTCGAGGTCTATCGGCCTTTGCGGGTGTGCCTGCTCAGCAGCGGCGATGAACTGCGTGAGCCGGGTGATCCGTTGGCGCCGGGGCAGATTTACAACAGCAATCGTTATTGCCTCGCCGCGTTGTTGCGCGGTTGGGGCGTCGAGGTGCATGACTATGGGGTCATGGCCGATGAGTTGGCCGCCAGCCGGGACGCTTTGAGCCTGGCCTCTTCGGAATGCGATCTGCTGCTGACTTCGGGCGGCGTGTCGGTAGGCGAGGAGGACCATCTCAAGCAGGCGATCGAGGAACTCGGCAGCGTGGACTTCTGGCGGCTGGCGATCCAGCCGGGTAAACCGCTGGCCTTTGGCGAAGTGGCTGGCAAACCCTGGATCGGCATGCCGGGCAATCCATCGGCGGCGCTGATTACCGCGTTGGTGGTGGTGCGCCCGTTCCTGCTCAGGGCACAGGGTGTAACCGAGGTGAGGCCGGTGCCATTGGCCGTGCCGGCGGCGTTCGACTGGCTGCAGCGTAACAAGCGTCGGCAGTACCTGCGGGCAAGGCTGAGCCCGGGCACCGACGGGCAATTGAGCGTCGAACTGCACCCTCAGCAAAGCTCCGCCATGTTGACCGCCGCCTGCTGGGCCGACGGGCTTGCGGTGGTGGAGTGCGAGCAACAGATTCGCAAACACGACAACGTCATGTTCCTGTCCTTTGCCGACCTGATGCATTGATGGCAATTGATTGCCGTCAAGGCCGTGCCTGCCGGTCTCGCTAGACTGGCAGCGCATTTTCGACCGCGAGGATTACCCATGCAACTGGTCTGCCCGGCAGGGAACCTGCCTGCGCTGAAAGCGGCCGTGCGCCAAGGCGCCGATGCTGTCTACGTCGGTTTTCGTGATGACACCAACGCCCGGCATTTCGCCGGGTTGAATATGGACGACAAACAGTTCGATGCCGCGGTCGCGTTCATCCGAAAACATCAACGCAAGCTCTACGTCGCGGTCAACACCTACCCTCAGCCCAAGGGCTGGGAGCGCTGGCAGCGGGCGGTGGATCGCGCCGCCGATTTCGGCGTGGATGCGCTCATCGCCGCCGACCCCGGGGTGCTCAACTATGCCAGTCAGCGTCACCCGCAACTGGCGTTGCACTTGTCCGTCCAGGGTTCGGCGACCCATGCCGCCGCGCTGGGGTTCTATGCGCAGCGCTACGGTATTCGTCGCGCCGTTTTGCCGCGGGTGCTGTCACTGGCGCAAGTGCGTCAGGTCGCGGCCAGCAGCCCGGTGCCCATTGAAGTCTTCGGCTTCGGCAGCTTATGCATCATGGCCGAAGGGCGTTGCCATTTGTCCTCCTATATCACCGGCGAATCGCCGAACCTGTGCGGCGTCTGTTCGCCGGCCAAGGCGGTGCGCTGGAGCGAAGACGCCCAAGGCTTGAGCGCGCGGCTCAGTGAGGTGTTGATCGACCGCTACACCCCTGAAGAGCCGGCCGGTTATCCAACCTTGTGCAAAGGCCGTTTCCTGGTGGGTGGCAAGCGCTTTCATGCGCTGGAAGAGCCCACCAGTCTCGATACCCTGGACCTGCTGCCGGAACTGACGGCCATCGGCGTCGAAGCGGTAAAAATCGAGGGCCGCCAACGCAGTCCGGCCTATGTGGAACAAGTCACCCGCGTCTGGCGCGCCGCCCTGGATGCCCATCGCGGCTCGCCGGGCAGTTTTCGGGTCAAGGATGAATGGCGTCAGGTGCTGGCCGGCTTGTCCGAAGGCAGCCAGACCACCCTGGGTGCCTATCATCGATCATGGCAATGAGGGACGGGACATGAAGCTCAGCCTGGGACCGGTCCTGTTTTATTGGGACAAAGAGCAACTCAGCAACTTTTACGCCGAGATGGCGGCCTTGCCTCTGGATGTGATTTATCTGGGGGAAACCGTGTGTTCGAAACGCCGGGCATTTTCATTGGATCAGTGGCTTGGCCTGGGTCGCGAGCTGCAGGAGTGCACTCAGGCGCAGCTGGTGCTTTCCAGCCTGACGCTGATTGAAGCGGCGTCCGAACTCTCCAGCCTGCGACGGCTGTGCGACAACGGCCAATTGCTGGTGGAGGCCAACGACATGGGGGCGGTGCAGTTTTTGGCCGAGCGCAAACTGCCTTTTGTCGGTGGTCCGGCCCTCAATCTGTACAACGGCCATACGCTGGCGCAACTGCTCGACTGCGGGATGACCCGCTGGGTGCCGCCGGTGGAATGTTCGGCGGCGCTGATTGGCGATGTGATCGAGCAGGTGCGCGAATTGGGTCGTGAAGTGCCGGAAGTCGAAATTTTTGCCTACGGGCATTTGCCCCTGGCCTATTCCGCGCGCTGTTTCACCGCCCGGGCGGAAAACCGGCCCAAGGACGACTGCCAGTTTTGCTGCATCAACTACCCCGATGGCCTGGCCTTGACGAGTCAGGAAGGTCAGCCGTTGTTCACCATCAACGGCATTCAGACGATGTCGGCCGAGGTGACCAATCTGCTGGCGGATTATTCCGGGCTGGTGGCTTGCGGTGCTGATTTGTTGCGCCTGAGCCCGCGTGCCCAGGGCATGAACGATGTGATCGCGGCTTATCAACGGGTCCGTCTGGGCGAGACGCCGCCGCTGTTCGTCGAAGGTTGCAATGGTTACTGGCATGGCCAGGCCGGCATGTTGCGCGTCGAGGAGGTTGGTCTGTGTTGAACCGAAAAAAATGGCTGTTGAAAGGTGCCGACCGGTTATTGCCGCTGGTGCGCCGGGTGCCCTTTGTCGTGCAGCGGTTGGCGTTGCAGCAAGCGCTCAATCGCTGCCTTGCCGAGCCTTTGCAAGAGGGCGGGTTCGACCTGTTGCGGGGGCGTTGGTTGTGTCTGCGGATTCCGGACCTGGGTTTGTCCTGGTACCTGACTCTGGGACGTGGGGGATTGGAGATTGCCGAGTGCGCTCAGGCGCAAGTGACTATCAGCGGCAACTGGCGAGAGTTTTTACTGCTTGCCAGTCGTCAGGAGGATCCGGATACGCTGTTTTTCCGCAGGCGTCTGGTGATCGAGGGTGATACTGAGTTGGGGTTGGCGTTGAAGAATCTGATCGACAGTCTTGATCCGGATGTGTTGCCCGTTTGGTTGTGGCGCAATCTGGAGCGGGCAGGGAAGGGGTTGGCGGCGGGGTGAGAATCTGATTGCTGTGACTGACGCAGATTCGGTGTGTGGCTTGCCTGCGATGGCGGCCTGACAGCCGGTCTGTCTTTTGCGGATGTACCCAGATCAAATGTGGGAGCTGGCTTGCCTGCGATGGCGCCCTGCCGGCCTGGCTCTCGCGGGTGTACATATCCATACCCTGACACCGGGGGGCCGTACCCCCGTCACCTTGATAAAGGCCAAATACTGGCCTTTATTCATTATCCCAGCGAATGTCTCGCCATTCAGCCACGACTCAAAGCGCCGGGTTAACAAAACATAACGTCGTATCGATTGTCAGGGCTTTCCAAAGCTGGATAGGATAGGCCAGCTTCAAAAGGGGCTCTAGATTGCAGGTTTCAGGACGACGATCCGAAGCGGCAAAGCAGAAAAACGCCCTGTACGGCGCCCTGCAAGGTCGAATGACCTAACAATAATAATGGGAGAAAGGTCTATGAGTGAGCCTGTCATGGGTGTGGGTTTTTGCCGCCCGCCAGCGTTACGCAGATTTGCGTTGCTGGCTACAGCGCTCTCGCTGTTGGCGGTTGCCGCGGTGTCGGCCCCCGTCCAGGCTGCTGCCACGGCGGCGGTCGATACTGTCTATTCGATTGAATCCGCAAAGTCCGCCAAAGGCCTGATGCTCGACGTCGTGCATGCCGGTGCGCGTCTGGTGGTCGTGGGTGATCGTGGGCACATTCTCTATTCCGATGACCAGGGCAAGACCTGGACCCAGGCCAAAGTGCCGACCCGGCAGTTGCTGACCGCGGTGTTCTTTGTCGACGACAAGCACGGCTGGGCGGTCGGGCATGACGCGCAGATCCTTGCCAGTGAAGACGGCGGCGTCACCTGGACCAGGCAATACGAAGACTTGACCCGTGAAGCGCCGTTGCTCGACGTCTGGTTCAAGGATGCCGGCAATGGCTTTGCCGTGGGCGCCTATGGCGCACTGCTGGAAACCACCGACGGCGGCAAGAACTGGGAAATTGTCAGCGATCGCCTGGACAACGAAGACCAGTACCACCTCAACGCCATCGCGGCGGTCAAGGATTCCGGTCTGTTCATCGTCGGTGAGCAGGGCAGCATGTTCCGTTCCGCCGATTGGGGACAAACCTGGGAGCGCCTCGAAGGGCCGTATCAGGGTTCGCTGTTTGGTGTGATCGGTACCCGCCAGCCCGGCACACTGCTGGCTTATGGTCTGCGCGGGAATCTGTTCCGTTCCACGGATTTCGGCGGTACCTGGGAACCGGTTGAATTGAAAGCTGCCCGCGGTGCACTCGAATTCGGTCTGTCGGGTGCGACGTTGCTCGACGACGGTTCACTGGTCATCGTCGGCAACGGCGGCAGCGTGGTGCGCAGCACCGACGATGGGTTGACCTTCAGCGTATACAATAGACCGGACCGCATTTCCTTGTCGGCGGTCACGGCGGCGGGTAATGGCAACCTGATTCTGGTAGGACAGGGCGGTGTTCGCGCTACCACGCCAACCGGCGCTGAGCTGGGCAAATAATAAGAAGGCGAGGATTTCCATGAACATTCAACACCAAGACAAGATTTCCATAAGCAGTCATCGCCAGGACAAGGCGACATTTCTCGAGCGCCTGATTTTCAATAACCGCCCGGCAGTGATCGTCATCTGCCTGCTGGTCAGCGTGTTCCTGTTCTGGCAGGCGACGCTGATCCGGCCATCCACCAGTTTCGAAAAAATGATCCCGCTCGAGCACCCCTTCATCGAGAAGATGCTTGAGCACCGCAACGATCTGGCCAACCTGGGCAACACCGTGCGGATCTCGGTGGAAGCCACCGATGGCGACATTTTCTCCAAGGAGTACATGGAAACCCTGCGGCAGATCAACGACGAGGTGTTCTACATCTCCGGTGTTGATCGTTCCGGTCTCAAGTCGCTGTGGAGCCCCAGTGTTCGCTGGACTGAAGTGACCGAGGAAGGTTTCGCCGGTGGTGAGGTGATTCCGCAGAGCTACAACGGCTCGGCCGACAGCCTCGATCTGTTGCGTAACAACGTGCTCAAGTCCGGTCAGGTCGGTCGGCTGGTAGCCAACGACTTCAAGTCGAGCATCGTCGATATCCCGTTGCTGGAGTCCTATCCGGATCCGGAAGACCAGGGCAAGTTGCTCGCGCTGGACTACCAGAAATTCTCCCATGAGCTTGAAGACAAGATCCGCAACAAATTCGAAGCACAAAACCCCAATGTGCAGATCCATATCGTCGGTTTCGCCAAGAAAGTCGGCGATCTGATCGACGGCCTGGTCATGGTGGTGATGTTCTTCGGCGTCGCTTTCGTCATCACCCTGGTGTTGCTGTACTGGTTCACCTGGTGTATCCGCAGCACCATTGCGGTGTTGATTACCACGCTGGTGGCGGTGGTCTGGCAACTTGGGCTGATGCACGCCATCGGTTTCGGGCTGGACCCGTATTCGATGCTGGTGCCGTTCCTGATTTTCGCCATCGGTATTTCCCACGGCGTACAGAAGATCAACGGCATCGCCTTGCAGTCCAGTGAGGCCGACAACGCCCTGACCGCGGCACGGCGAACGTTCCGGCAATTGTTCCTGCCGGGGATGATCGCGATTCTGGCCGACGCCGTAGGCTTCATCACCTTGCTGATCATCGACATCGGCGTGATCCGCGAATTGGCCATCGGCGCTTCCATCGGCGTAGCGGTGATTGTGTTCACCAACCTGATTCTGTTACCGGTAGCTATTTCCTACGTCGGCATCAGCAAGCGCTCCGTCGAACGCAGCAAGAAAGACGCGGTGCGTGAGCATCCGTTCTGGCGCTTGCTGTCGAACTTTGCCAGCCCGAAGGTTGCGCCGGTGTCGATCGCCCTGGCCCTGTTGGCTTTCGGCGGCGGCCTCTGGTACAGCCAGAACCTGAAAATCGGCGACCTCGATCAAGGCGCGCCGGAACTGCGTCCTGATTCGCGCTACAACAAGGACAACAATTTCATCATCAGCAACTACTCCACCAGCTCCGATGTATTGGTGGTGATGGTCAAGACCGCCGCGGAAGGCTGCTCGCGTTATGAAGCCATGGCGCCGATCGATCAGTTGATGTGGAAAATGCAGAACACCGAAGGCGTGCAGTCGGCGATTTCCCTGGTGACTGTCTCCAAGCAGATGATCAAGGGCATGAACGAGGGCAACCTGAAATGGGAAACCCTGTCGCGCAACCCGGACGTGTTGAACAATTCCATCGCTCGCGCTGATGGTCTGTACAACAACAGTTGCTCGCTGGCGCCGGTGCTGGTGTTCCTCAACGATCACAAGGCCGCAACCCTGGATCGAGCGGTGCATGCGGTGCAGGAGTTCGCCAAGGAGAACAACAAGGACGGTCTGGAGTTCATCCTCGCGGCCGGCAACGCCGGGATCGAAGCCGCCACCAACGAAGTGATCAGGGAGTCGGAGCTGATCATCCTGGTGCTGGTGTATCTCTGTGTGGCGACCATGTGCATGATCACCTTCCGTTCCTGGGCGGCGACCTTGTGCATCGTGCTGCCGCTGGTGCTGACTTCGGTGCTTGGTAACGCCCTGATGGCCTTCATGGGCATCGGCGTGAAAGTCGCGACCTTGCCGGTAGTGGCGCTGGGCGTGGGGATCGGTGTCGACTACGGCATCTACATCTACAGCCGTCTCGAAAGTTTCCTGCGTGCCGGTCTACCGCTGCAGGAAGCTTATTACCAGACTCTGAAATCCACCGGTAAAGCGGTGCTGTTCACCGGTCTGTGCCTGGCCATCGGTGTCTGCACCTGGATCTTCTCGGCGATCAAGTTCCAGGCCGACATGGGCCTGATGCTGACCTTCATGCTGCTGTGGAACATGTTCGGCGCGTTGTGGCTGCTGCCAGCGCTGGCGCGGTTCCTGATCAAACCTGAGAAACTGGCCGGGCAGAAGGGGAGTTCGTTGTTTGCTCATTAAGGGGTGATAGAAGTAAAAAAGCCGCAACTTGGGTTGCGGCTTTTTTTTTGGCTGAAGATCTAGCACAAAACCCTGTGGGAGCGAGCTTGCTCGCGATGACTGCAAACCAGTCGACATTGATATCGACTGACAGTCCGCTATCGCGAGCAAGCTCGCTCCCACACAAGAACTGTGAGTTTTTGTAGATTGCATCCATTTCACTGAACGGCGCTAAGGCAAGTCGATGGGCTATCATTGCGACTTTCCACTTGATGATTGATCGCCATGACTGCCGCTACTGACACTTTGCTCACCGTTCTCGAAACCTGCGACATGCTGGAAATCGACGGGCTGCACGCCTTTGATTTCTCTCTCGATGAACAGGATCAACTCCACATCGAATGCATGGACGGCCGGGCAGCCAAGCGCTGGGTGTTCAGTATGGCTCAGGTGCAGGCTGCGACCTTCGATGAGACCCTGCAAAGCTGGACCATCACCGGCGATTCCGGCGAGCACCGGCTGGTGTGCATGAGCGCATTCAGCGGCGGTGACGAAGCGGATGACGAACAAGAGGATGCGTAACTTCTGGCCATTGCTGATGGCTGGCAGTGTCGGGGCAATGTCGGTGCAGGCGGCCCCCGTCGATAGTTATGAGCTGTTAGTTGGCTCCTACACCCAGGGCCAGAGTCAGGGCCTCTATCGTCTGAACTTCGATAGCCGCACCGGTCAGCTCGACGCTAAACCGTTGCAGGTGGTGAAGAGCGCCAACCCGTCGTGGTTGACCCTGTCTAACGATCGGCGGCGACTGTTCGTGGTCAATGAAAACGGTCCCGGCCAGGCTGACCCGGTCGGCCGTGTCAGCAGCTATTCAATCGAGCCGAAGAATCATCAGCTGAGCCTGATCAATCAGGTCCAGTCCCTCGGCAACGAGCCGACCCATTCCAGCCTGAGCGCTGACGGCCGCTACCTGTTCGTCAGTAATTACTCGGTGGTGGAAGATCCGGGTGGCAGCCTCGCGGTGTTGCCGGTGGCCGCCGATGGCACGCTGGCGCCGCCGGTGCAACTGAGCAGTCATCCGGCCAGTAGGGTCAACCCTGAACGGCAGATGTCGGCGCATGTGCATTCGACGGTGTCATCGCCGGACGGCCAGTACGTGTTTTCCAGCGATCTGGGGGCGGACAAGATCTTTGTCTATCGCTACGACCCCAACGCCAATCCCGAGCTGCCGTTGACCGCAGCCACACCGTCTTTCGTGCAGTTGCCGCCGGGCAGCGGACCGCGACATCTGCTGTTCAGCGGCGATGGCAAGCATGCCTGGCTGACCCTGGAGATGAGCGCGCAGGTCGCGGTGTTCGTTTATCAGGCTGGCAAGTTGGTGCAGCGGCAGATAGTCGAACTGGCTGCCGACCGACCCAAGGCAGAGAAAGCCGCTGGGGCGCTGCATGCATCGCCTGACGGTAAGTTCCTCTATATCAGCAACCGTGGCACCGCCAATCAGTTGCTGGTGTTTGCCATTGATCCGGCGACGGGCGAGCTCAAGGAAATCCAGCGACGCTCGGTGGAAGGTGATCATCCACGGGAATTCAGCCTCGATCCGAGTGGCAAGTTCCTGTTGATCGGCAACCAGAAAAGCCACCAGATCGTGGTGCTTGAGCGCGATGCGAAGAGCGGCCTGCTAGGCAAAACCGTGCAAAAACTGCCGTTCGATTCCCCCAGCGATATCAAATTCTTGCTCGGTCAATAGGCCGCAGGTCCCGAATGTCGGGGCCTGCGTACTTCTATTAATGACACTGATATCCGCTACTGCTGCAAAGAATTTCAACGCACCGACCCTCGGACGTAAGTTTGCTTCACGGCCCCCACGGGCAAGCAAGCCAACTGAATCCACGAGGGTTATCGCCATGAACTTCAATCTCTTCTCGGTCATCGCTGCTTCCGCTATCTCGGCTACCGTGGCTCTACCAGTTAGTGCCAGCGTTGAAATAAACGAGAAAAAATCCGGCAGCCACAGCTACACCCAGAAATACCTGCAACAAAGCGCCAACTTCTACGCCGCACTGGATCACAAGATCCAACACTGAAACCTGCGCACTAACGAATTTATGCAGGAGCGAAGTCACTGCTCTGATCGGCGTCCATTTTCGTCGGCAGGGACAAGAGTGATGTCGCTCCTGCATAAACCGTTTACGACAGAAAGGACTGGTTAGTACAAATTCTCTTGGTAATGGCATGTGGCCATGTGTTTAAATTTGACGCTAATTTATTGACTCAGTCTCTCCAAGGGATCGACAGCATGGTTATGCGTCTGGCAGTGGTTCTTCTGTTCCTCTATTCCACCCCTATTGTGTCGGCTGCCCCGCCTGTTCCGGACGAGCCGGATGTCGCGCGTGAGCGCTTGATGAGCTTGTTGCAGGACTGAAATACCGCGGATTCAGGATCAACAAAGCTGATAGTTACTATGCATGGAGGTCGTTTTTCATACTTCGCTATTTGATTGATCCTGTGGGCACTGAAACATGCCCACGGAGAATCCCATGGCCAGCACACTGCTTACCTCTGCCAAACACGGTGCTTACGTCGCCATCGGTTTGTACGTAGTCATGATCCTGGTGGTCACCTTGTCTGGCCAGACTCGGCACTCCAGCGAACCGCCAATTCAAGTCGCTTACCCAGGCGTTCAATTCGAGCATCGCGCACAAGGCATCACTGCCGAACATGCAGACGTTGCGGGATTGGTGGGGCAATGAAAGGACGCAAACTCTGGGTCGTCGCCTTCCTGGCGTTCTTGACCAACGGCTCTTCATTGCTGGGGATGGGGCAGGCTTCGGCCGGTTCGCTGGCGCGGGCCATTGAATGCAATCACAACATCGCTCACAACATCCAGACCGCCCAGGCCTTGGGGGCGCTGGCAAGTAATCCGCCGATTAAACCGAAGGCAGCGCTTTTGGGGCCGTTCCAAGTGGATTGCTCGGTGCTGGAGATGTGCAATGTGTTTGCCGGGCGGGGAGTGGCTTGAGAATGAAGTCTGGAACCGAGCCTTGTACCTGTGGCGAGGGAGCTTGCTCCCGCTCGGCTGCGCAGCAGTCGTAAAACCTGAGAGTGCGGTGTGTCTGACACAACGGGGTTGCAGATTCTAGGGCCGCTTCGCAGCCCAGCGGGAGCAAGCTCCCTCGCCACAATTAAGTAAACAATCCCACAAATTTTCGCTACTTCGCCATCACCCCAACAAACAACTCCGACTCCAGAAACCGCTGTAACCACGCCTGCAAATGCCGATACGGCGCTTCTGCGAACCAGTCCCGATCGACATGAGCAAACTGCCGTATGAACGGCGCCAGGGCGATGTCCGCCAGGCTCGGATGATCAGCCACCAGGTACTCATGCTGCTGCAAGAGCTCATCGAGCTTCTGTAAAAACCCGGCGCCTTGCGCGCGGTAATGCTCCATCGGCTGTTCCGGGTAGCGATCGGCGTATTTGTAGCGATCCAGATACAGCTTGAACACCTGATCATTCTCTTCGATCAATGCGGCGCTTGTTTGCTGTGCCGAAGGGTGGTCCTTGAGCAACCAGTCCTGCGGATCGTTCTGTTCCAGCGCCCAGTGCATGATCTCCAGGCTTTCATCGATTACCCGGCCATCGACGCTCAGCACCGGCACTGTCCCTTTGCTGGACAGCGCGAGCATTTCGGCCGGCTTGGCTCTCAGGCTGACCTCGACAATGTTCAGCGCAATCCCTGAATAACGCAGGGCCATGCGCGCCCGCATCGCATAGGGGCAGCGGCGGAAGGAGTAGAGCGTCGCCGTACTCATTTCACCTCCAGGGTGCTCAGGCCGTTGCCCAGGCGGCGGACCTGGATCTGCACCGGAATCCGTTCGTGCATTTCCTGCACGTGGGAAATCACCGCAACCTTACGCCCTTGAGCCTGCAAGCCATCGAGGGCATCCATCGCCAGTTGCAGCGATTCAGGATCGAGGCTGCCGAACCCTTCATCGATAAACAGCGATTCGATTTTCAGCGTGCTGGAGGCCATCGACGCCAGGCCCAGGGCGAGCGCCAGGGAAACCAGGAAGGTCTCGCCGCCGGACAACGAATGCACCGAGCGCAGCTCGTCGCCCATTTCCGTATCCATCACCAGTAGACCGAGCATGCTGCCGCCGCGCTTGAGGCGATAGCGGCGCACCAGTTGCCGCAGTTGCGCGTTGGCGTGATGCACCAGCAGGTCGAGGTTGTAGGCCTGAGCGATCTTGCGGAAGGTGTCACCGGTGGCCGAGCCGATCAAGGCATTCAGGCGTGCCCAGCGCTGCCACTCGCTGTAGGCCTCGGCGATGCGTTGCGCCAGCGCCTGATTGGCATTCTGCCGACGTTGGTCTTCGGCTTGCTGGGCACGCAGTTCGGCGCTGAGCTGTTCGCTGGCGGCGAATTGGCTTTGCAGTTCGCTCAGGGCGCTGGCCAGTTGCTCGGCATCAAGATTGCCATTGTGTTGCGCCTGGTGGTTATGCAGTCGCTGTTCGCGTTCGTGCAGCAGGACCTTGGCTTGTTCGATGGCCTTTTCACTGTGTTGCAGCTGCTGGCGAAGCTGGCTGACCTGCTCGTCGTCGAAGGCCAGCAACCGTTCCAGGCCGCCGTCGTCCAGCTCGGGATGCAGTTGGCGCCAATCGGCGATCCTGCTGCTCAACTCGAAGTTTTCCAGCTCAAGGGCGTGCAGGCGCTCTTGTCTGGCCTTGAGGTCCGCGCCCAGCTGGATCAGTTGGCTGCGGGTCTCTTGCAGTGCCTGACTGGCCGCTGTTTCTGCGTTGCGTGCCTGTTCGAGGGCATGATCCAGTTGCTGCTGCCATTGCTCGGCGCTGGCGTGTTCACCCAGTAGCTGAAGCAGTTTTTGCTGACAGGTTTGCTGCTGATCGGCGAGGGCGGTGAACTGCTGTTGCGCGACCTCGAACTGCTGAACGCGGGTCTGTTGCCGATCCTGTTCCTTCTCCAGAGTCTGCTGGCGCAGTTGCTGCTCGGTCTGTTCATCGCGCTGCTGCTCGAGCTGTTCGAGGCGCTGGGCGACTTGTTGATCGAGTTGCATAAAGGTCGCAGCAGGTTCGTTGCGCAAACCTTCAAGGGTTTGCGCCGGGAGCAGGGAGGTGAACGCTGCCAGTTCTTCTTCAAGACGCTGGCGATCACCGGCCAGCTCGCGCTGCTGATTGGTCAGATGTTGCGCCGCTTGCTGGCTGGCCTCGGTGGTGGCGTGCAGTTGCTGCTGCAGGCGTGCCGCCTCTTGCTGCAAGGTCAGCAAGGCCGTTTGCCGTTGCTCATCCTGGGCGATGTTCTGGTTCAGCTGGCTCAGTTGTTGATTCAGCCAGCCATCGCGCTTGGCGGTGTCCTGTTTCAGCAGTTGCGCTGACAGCGGATGGGCGTCGAGGCTCGGGGCGAGGGCTTGTTGCTGGGTGGCGAGCAGCTCTTGTTGTTGCAGGAATTCTTTTTGCTGAGCGATCAGGCCGCCCACCTCGGTACGCAAATCCGCCAGTTGCTCCTTCAGCGTGTCCACGGCTTTTTGCGCGTTGGCTTCTTCGCTTTCATCGTGCCGGCCCAGGCTTTGCAACAGCGCTTCGGGCTGATGCCAGGGATGCTCGTGACTGCCACAGACCGGGCACGGCTGATCGTCCTGCAGTTGCTCGCGCAGCTCTTCGACGCTGGCACTGCGGGCCACGCGCTGGCGCTCCAGCAGCTGTCGGGTGACGGTCAGGGTTTGTTCGGCGACGCTCAGCTCGGCTTTGGCCTGGATCCCCTTACGGTTGAATTCTTCTCGCTGCTGCTGGGCGGTATGCTGTTTTTGCCCAAGCTCCAGCGAACGCTTGTCCAGTTCCTGCTGACTGGCCCACAGTCGCGCCAGCTCTTCGAACGCTCGCTGTTGTTTGCGGTTGTCCTGCAACAGGCTGCCGAGAATCTGGATCTGCTCGGCCACCGCCTCGGGTTCGGCACCGGCTTCACGGTACAACAGTTCAAGGTGGCTGCGTTGTTCAGTGAGTTGCCGGGCGGCGCTGAGCGCGCGTTGCTCCAGTTCAGGCATTTCGGCCTGGCCCTTGTTCAGCCGATTGCCGATCAACATCAGCTGTTGCAAGCGGTCGCGGTAGGCGTTCCAGGCTTCGCTGAGCGGCGCCAGATTCGCGCTGTGTTCCAGCTGACTGGCAATCCGCTCCAGACGTTCGGCGACTTGCCGTTGTTGCTCGAGCAAGCCTTGAATCGTGCTCTGGCCTTGGGTGCAGGCCAGTTCGGCTTGTTGCTTGAGGGCTTCGCTCTGGCTCGACTCTTTGGTCAGGCGGGCCAGGCTGCTTTGCTCCTCAAACGCCTGGCGCAGCAAGGGTGCGCTGGCAGTGTGTTGGCCTTGCGCCTGAGTCAGCGCGGTCTGGGCAGCTTGCAGGCTTTGCTCCAGCTGGCCCTGATGGTTTTGCAGTGCGCTTTGCTGCTGGGTGTGTTGTTGAATCTGCGCGGTCAGCGGGCTGAGTTGCAGGTTCAGCTCGGCCTGCCGGGCGAACTGATGCCGTTGCGGCGCCAGTTGCTCCAGACGCGTCAGCTTGACCCGCTCGTTGCCTTGGCTGTCCCAGTGTTGCTGAGCCAGTTGCAGTTGTTCGGCAGCGCTTTGCTGCTCGTCCTGCAGCTGGCGCAGATCCTTGAGCCAGGTGTGCTGAAGCTCAAGCTGCTTGAGTTGCGCTTGCTGAGTCTTGAGTTGCTGCTGCGCGTCGTTGAAGTGCTGATCGAGTTCGGCGCGGGCCTCGGGTTCCAGCGGTGTCACGCCACTGGCCTGGGCTTTCAGTTCTTTATGAGCCTCTTCGGCTTCCTTGCTTTTGCTGTAGGCGCGGCGACCCAGTTGGCTGTAGATCGCGGTGTTGGTGAGCTTTTCCAGCAGCTCGCTGCGATCCTTGTCATCCGCCTTGAGGAAGGCGCTGAATTCGCTCTGCGCCAACATCACGGCACGGGTGAACTGTTCGAAGTTCAAGCCGAGTCTGGCTTCGATCAGTTGCTTGTATTCACTTTTGCTCTGGTTGCTCAGCAGTTGCGCGCTGTCCAGATCGTGCAGGCTTTGCCTGCTGCCCTGGAGCTTGCCATTGGCCTTGTCGCGGGCCCGATTGGCTTCCCAGCGGGCGCGGTAACGACGGCCGTCGATGCCGACAAAATCGACCTCGGCAAAACCGCTGCCGGTGCCGCGACGCAATAGTGTGCGCGGATCGTTGGTGAGGATTTCGCTATCGACTTCCGGCACTTTGGTTTCACGGCCAACGTTGTTCAGCCGCGGCACCGCACCGAACAACGCCAGGCACAAAGCATCGAGCAAGGTGCTTTTGCCGGCACCGGTCGGCCCGGTAATGGCGAACAGGCCGGCGCTGGCCAGCGGCTCGGCGGTAAAGTCGATTTCAAACGGGCCGGCCAGGGAGGCGAGGTTTTTCAGGCGGATCGCGAGAATCTTCATGGTTGTTCGCTCTCCAGCTGAACGTCTTGCAGCAGTACGGCGAAGTCATTGAGGGTCTGCTCATCGACTTCGCTGCCGTAGTTCTCCTGCCAGGCGCGGCTGAACAATTCCTGCGGCGTGAGTTGGTCCAGTTCGATCAATTGGCCGCCGTTATCAGAACCTTCGCGGCTGCCGTTGCCGGCGTATTCAGCGGCGATTCGCACCAGGCGCACGGCTTTGCCTTGCAGCGCGGTTTCCACTTGCTGGCGCAGGTCCGGCTGCGGTTCGTCGAGGCGCACCCGTACTTCCAGCCAGGGTTGGCGCTGTATATCGGCCAGCAGGTCGATGTTCGGCAGGTCGGCCAATTGGCTCAAGACGTCAGCCAATGGCACTGGGCCCAGGCGTTGCAGATTGACGGCGCGGGGGATCAGCCGTGGTTCGACGCTGAGCAGGGTTTCGCCGTCGAGTTCAATGTCGAGGATCTGGTGCTGATAGCCGATCTCGGAGAACGACAGTGGGATCGGTGAGCCGCTGTAGCGAATGCGTTCCTCGCCGTTGACCTTCTGTGGTTTGTGCAAATGGCCGAGGGCGACGTAACTGATGCTCGGCCCGAACAGGCTGGCGGGCAGCGCTTCGGCATTACCGATGATCAGGCTGCGCTCCGAGTCTTCGGAAACCGAACCACCGGCCATGTGCGCGTGGCTGATGGCGATCAACGCCTGCCCCGGTTGGCGCTTGGCATTGGCGGCGGCGATCAGCCATTCGTGGACCTGAGCGATACCGCGCAGGTAGTCGTCACCCAAATGCGCACCGGTGACTTCGGCGGGGCGCAAGAACGGCAAGGCCAGGCACCAACCGGCGATTTCGCCGCTGGCATCGGGTAGGGGAATCAACAGGCGCTCGGCATCCAGTTGGCCGTCATCGAGCCACAACACCCGACCCAGGGCATGGGTGCGCAGGCGCCGCATCAAGGGCGCGGGCAACTCGATCCGCGAGCCTGAATCATGGTTGCCGGCGATCATCACGATGGTCAGCAATGGCTGCTGCTCGTGGGCGCTGACGATGAAGTCGTACAGGCGTTCCTGGGATTTGACCGGTGGATTGACGGTATCGAAGATATCGCCGGCGATCAGCAGCACCTCGGGTGTGTGCTGAGCCAGCTGCCGTAGCAGCCAGTCGAGGAAGCAGGCGTGTTCGAAGTCGCGCTCCTGGCCGTGCAGGTTCTGCCCAAGGTGCCAGTCGGAGGTGTGAAACAGACGCAAGGCAAACTCCGCTTGAAAAATGAGGTGTGGCCGCGGGAAAAATGATAGCGGCGAAAGGGGAGAGTTTACTGGCAAAAAAAGGTCAGGGGGGCGGTTGATGCCAGTCAGTTAACCCGATTCTTCAGGTTGGCGACCTTTGTGGCGAGGGAGTGGCCGCCGCGTCCTCGACGCTGCGCTGTCGCGCAGGGAGCTAGGGCGGCGCTCACGAGATAGCAGGTTTTAGTAAATGATTTTTTATACTTAAAAATCAATAAGTTGTAATTTGTTCCATGAGAGCTTGCTCCCGCTGGAGCGCGAAGCGGTCCTAAAACCTGCCACCGAGTTTTCTCAGGCAGATCGCGTCCGCTGGATTTACGACTGCTTCGCAGCCGAGCGGGAGCAAGCTCCCTCGCCACAAGGGGCCGCTCCCGACCTGAAACGGTTTATTTCGGATAAAGCGGCGGCAGACTGCTGCTGTCGCCAACCAGCTCCTGGGCGCGTTCGGTCATCGAGATGGCACGGATCACTCGCCACAGTTCCTCGCCTTGCCAGTGTTGGCCGGTTTCGCTGTAGAGCGCGCCGTTCAGGCCGTCCAGTGCATCGGACAGTGGCACGTCGCGGGCGGCCATGTCGGCCAGGGTTTCCGGTTGTTGCCGGGCCCAGGCATCCAGTGCCTGGCGGGTCGCTTGCGGGTCGTTGGCCAGGCTGGCGCGTTTGAGATCGTCGAGCAGGGTGCGCGGGCTTGGGCCGGTCTGCGCAGCCTTCAGGATCGCCGGTTGCCAACGGGCACGCCACCAGAGGCCAAAGCCGAGCAGGGTGGTGCAGGCCAGGATCAGGGTGCTGAGCTGCCAGCGCCAGAGCCCTGGATTGTCGGCCACTGAGGTGGCTGGCGTGCCACTGGCGGGGCTATCGACCACCAGGCTCGGGTTGTTCGCCACTTGCAGGGTGCGGGCCGGCAAGCTGCTGCGCTCCAGGTGATCCTCAAAGGTGTTCCACCAGACCACTTCCACTGCTGGCAGCTCGATCGGGCCGCTGCGGTTTGGCACCAGGGCTTCGCGTTCTTCGCGACTGCCAATCAGCCCGCGCTCGCCGTTCTGGTTGCTCAGTACCGGTTGGTCCGGGTAGCGGCGCAGACCATTGACCTCAGTAGCAGGCAGGGGCGCAAGTTGTGAGCTGGACAGACCTTCAGCCGTGATTGTCAGGCTGCGGGTCAGGGAGTCGCCGACCAGGCTGTGATCCGGCTCCGGGTTCCAGCTTTCGCTCAGGTTCAGGCTGCGTGCCGGCATCCAGGGGATATCGGTCGGATAATCGGCGGGTTTGGCCTTGACCGTCAGCGGGATCTCGGCAGAGGTGACGCGCATCAGCTTGCCTTGTTTCGGGCCCTGGGGTGCCGGTTCCTGGCTTGGCTGGGCGTCGACCAGAGTTGCGCTGAACATCTGTGGTGGGATCTTCAGCTCGCCGCTGTGCTGCGGATAGATCGCGTAGCGCAGTTCGATCACGCCATGACGCAGGTCATTGATGACTTTTTCGTAAGTGCGCGACTCACCCAGCTGTTCGATGCGCGCATCGGGAATGTGCAACGGCGTCAGGCTGCTGTCGTCATACAGCGACACCGAGTGATAGATGCGCAGGGTCAGGATCGCCTGGGCCTGCACGTAGACACTGGCCTGATCGAGGCTGGCATCGATGAACACCGGTGCCAGTTCATTGCTGCTGTCCTGGCTTTCGCCTTCGACCACTTGCAGGGTGATCGGTTGGCTTTTGACCTCGCCCAGTTGCAGCGACGGGATCTGCACCGTGCCATTACGTTTGGGCAGCAGGGTGATGATCCAGCGGGTGATGGCGCGGTTGTCACCGTTCAGCGAGGTGAGTTGGTTGACCTGGCGGGTGCCGCGCACTTCAAACAGTTCGTCCAGCGGGGTCAGATCGGGTTTGCCGAACAGCGTGACATCGTTCGATTCGAGGGTCAGTTCGACCGTCTCTCCAGCGTTCAGCTGGCTACGATCTACGCTGGCGACCAGCCCTGCGGCCTGGACCTGACAGGTCCAGAGAAGGAAGGCGAGCAAGAGGGCGGTGAAGCGGGTCATCGAATTTTTCCCTGATCCTGATGTTGTTGCTGTTCGTACCAGAATTTGCGTCTGAGCAGTTCGCCCGGGTTATCCGGAATCTGTCGCAGCCATTGTTCCAGCGCCTGCCGGTGCTCACCGTCGAAGTTGTCCCGGGCGGAGCGGATGGGTGGCGTGGTGGTGTGTTCGTCGCCCAGTTCGCTGCCGGGCACTTCATTGTTGCCCGGTTGCGGTGTGCCGTGGGCCTGAGGTTCACCGGTCGACGACGGGTCCTGTGTCTCGGGTTTCTGTTCGTCACCGGGCGAGGGTTGAGTCGCCGCGTCGGGTGGCGGGTTTTGTGCGGCTTGCTCGGCCTCGGAACCTTGGGTCTTGCCCGGTTCGTCTTGTGCCGGTGGTTGTTTCTGTTTGAGCAGGCTTTCCACCAGCGCTTTGTTGGTCAGCGCGGGTCGTAAATCCGGTTGGCGCTCCAGTGCCTGTTCGTAGGCATCCAGCGCGGCTTCCAGATCACCGCTTTGGGCCAGGGCATTGCCGCGATTGTAATGGGCATAGGCGTCGTTGCCTTCGGCAAAGCGCTGAGCGGCAGCTACGTAATTGCCAGCTGCATAGAGCGCGACGCCTTGCCACTGTGGGTCTTGGAAGTGCCGGGCGGCATCGGCCGGGCGTTTTTGCTCGAGCAAATGCCGACCCTGTTGATCCGGGCGCAGCCACAGGTCGTTGAATTCGAAGGCGTAGCCCGGTTGCGGCAGCATGAACAGCAAGGGCAGGCAAAACAGCCAGCCCCGTCGCCCGGCGCAGGCGGCGAGCAGCAACAACGGCAGTAACAGCCAATAGCCCTGATCGGCCCAGGTATCCAGCAGCAGTGGCTGGCCATCATTGCGCAAGCTTTGCGGGCCTTTCAGCAGGCCGAGACCGCGCAGGTCGTTATCGTCCAGTCGCGCCTGCCGGTAGCGTCCGTCCAGTTCATTGGCAAAGGCCTTGAGGCTCGGCCCGTCGAGCTGCGAGACGAGAATCGCGCCTTGCTCATCCTTGAGGAAACTGCCGTCTTCCTGAGCCACCGGAGCGCCTTCGCGACTGCCGATACCGAGCATCAAAAACCGCGGTGGCTGGTCGCTGAGTGCCAGTGCCTGACGAATGCCCTGGCGTTCCTGCTCGGTGAGGGATGAACCGATCAATAACACCCGGCCCTGACCGATGGCACCACCCTGGAGCAGAGTCAGGGCCTTTTCCAGCGCCAGATCGGCGCGATGCCCCACTTGGGGCATGATCGATGGCTGCAATGCTTCCAGCAGGTTGCGGCTGGTGGCCAGGTCATCTGACAACGGCACCAGAGTATGCGCGCTGCCGGAGTACACGACAATCGCGGTCTGCACATCACTGCGGTGTTGCAGCAAGTCGAACAGCTTGCGTCGGGCCTGCTCCAGGCGGTTCGGCGGAACATCCGTGGCGAGCATTTGCGGGGTCAGTTCCAGCAGCACCACCAGCGGATCGACCGGCTTCTGACTGGTTTGCTCGACCCGCTGCCAACTGGGGCCGAGCAAGGCCAGGACCGCCAGGGTCCAGGCCAGGCCGAGAGCGACCCACGGCAATTTGCTTTCGCGGCCGCTACCACCGCTGAGCAACGCCGCGTGAAAGGCCGGGGGCAGGATCATCTGCCAGCGTCCGACGCGCTTTTGCCGATGCCAGAGTTGCCACAGTAACCAGCCCAGCAGCGGTAACAGCAACAACCACCAGGGACGGAACCAGTGCGGCCAGAGCGCAATCATCGGCGCCTCCGCAGACGCAGGCGTTTGAGCCGCTGACGCCAGTCAGGGTGCTGATGCGCAAAAAGCTTCCTGGTGAAAAAGCGCTGTATGGGGTTGTCCGGCCAGCGCTCGCGGATCACCAGCAGCACGCTGAGTAGCAACGCCGCAGCCAGCGGCCAGCTGTACAAGGCTTGGGCAGGACGAGCCTGGGTCGGTTGCTGTGTAACGGGTTCAAGCTGATCGAGGGTTTTCTTGATCGCCTGTAGCTCTTCGCCATCGCGGGCGCGGAAATAACGTCCGCCAGTGGCCTCGGCAATTTCCTTCAAGGCCGGCTCGTCGAGGTCCAGGCTCGGGTTCAACCCCAGAAAGCCCTGCGTGCCGCTTTGTTCCGGGTCGGCGCCGATGCCGATCGGGTAGATGGTCACGCCTTCCTCAGCGGCCAGCCGCGCAGCGGTGATCGGGTCGATCTTGCCGCCATTGTTCGCACCGTCGGTGACCAGAATCAGCACCCGGTTGTGCGCCGGACGCTGACGCAGGCGCTTGAGGGCCAGGCCAATGGCGTCGCCGATGGCGGTGTTCTTGCCGGCAATACCGATCCGCGCTTCGTCGAGCCAGATTCGCACGGTACGTCGGTCGAAGGTCAGTGGCGCCTGCAGATAGGCTTGACTGCCGAACAGGATCAAGCCGATGCGATCGCCTTCGCGACCCTCGAGGAAGTCACCGAGCAGGTGCTTGACCAGCGTCAGGCGGCTGACGTCTTCGTCCTGCCACTGCATGTCGGGGAAGTCCATGGAGCCGGAAACGTCCACCGCCACCAGCAAGTCGCGACCGCTGGCGGCAATCGGCAACGGCTCGCCCAGCCAGTGCGGGCGAGCGGCGGCGATCAATAACAGCAGCCAGAGCAGAATGAACGGCGCTTGCTGGCGCCAGGCCGGCAGATTGGCCCGGGCGCGACGTCGGACCAGGCCTTCGAGGTCGCCAAGGAAGCTTACTTTCAATACCGGCTCGCCACTGTCGGCCACCGGCAGCAGCACCCGCAGTAGCCAGGGCAGCGGCAGCAGGGCGAAGATCCATGGCCAGGCGAACTCAAACATGTTTGCGAATCCAGGTGTCGACCGCTTGGGTCAGGCCGGCAATGGCCTTGTCATCGAGTTTGCATTCGGGTTTATAGGCGCCTTCGACCAGCACCATCCAGCGGGTCAGGCCGGCAGCCGGGCAGCGGTTGTCGAGAAATGCCAGCCATTTGCGGCCATTGAGGGTGTGGCTCTGGCTGTAGGGGTAATCGTTGCGGCACAGGCGTTTGAGCAGTCCGTTGAGCTGCTGCAACCAGGCACCTGCGGGCGCCCCGTCGTAGGGCTTTGGCATCTGGGCCAATTCAACCAGGGCCGCCACCCGCAAGGGGTCAAGAGGTTGCTCTGCGCGGGCCACCGGGCGCTTGTTCGGTAAAAAACGCCGCAGCTTCCACAGGCCGAAACCGATCAGCGGCAACAGGACCAACAGCAGCCACCAGCCGGGCGCGGGCGGCCAGAATCCAATAGGTGGCGGGGAGATCAGCGGTTGCAGTTGCTCAAGGCTACTCATCGGGTTTTCCCCGGACGTTGCTGCGGATTCAGGTACTCGCGCAGTTGCTCGACCATTTCACTTTGGGTGCTCAGGGGCATCAACGGCACCCGCAGTTTTTGCCCGAGCAACTCCCAACGGGCAATGCGTGCTTCGCCTTGAGCACGATAGGCCTGGCGTAAATCGTAGTTCAGCGTGTCCAGTTCCAGCTGCGCGCCACGCTCGGCGAAGCGCAGCAGGCCGGCGGCGGGCAGGGCGTGGTCCAGCGGATCGGACAGCGGCAGCAACAGCAGGTCGCAATGCCGCGACAGCAGGGTTAGTTGTTGCTCGGCGCCATCGGACAAGGTGCGCTCGTCGCAGATCACGATCACCAGACTGCCCGGGCGCAACACCTCCCGGGCGCGGCGCAGGGCGATACCGAAGGCATCACGGTCCGGCTCGCTGTCGGTGTGCAGCGACTGATTGACTCGCACCAGACGGTTGAGCAGTTGCAGCAGGCTTTTCTTACTGCGCCGTGGCTTGATTTCGTAGTGCTCGTTGTCGCCGAACACCAGCCCGCCGACCCGGTCGTTGTGACCCAGCGCGGCCCAGCCGATCAGGCTTGCGGCTTGAGCGGCGAGCACCGATTTGAACATCAGGCCGGAACCGAAAAACAGCCGACGACTTTGTTCCACCATGATGAAAATCGGCCGTTCACGCTCTTCATGGAACAGCTTGGTGTGCGGCTCCTGGGTGCGCGCCGTGACGCGCCAATCGATGGTTCGCACGTCGTCACCGGCCTGATAGACCCGCACCTGATCGAAGTCCACACCACGGCCGCGCAGTTTCGAGTGGTGCAGGCCAATCAGCGGGCTGCGCTGGTTGGGCGTTGAAAACAACTGCACTTCACGCACGCGATGGCGCATCTTGATCAGCTCGGCGAGGCTGACGCAGATGCCTGGTTCGGCCGGCATAGTGTGTGTCATGGGGGTCAAGCGACGGCTACGACGTCGAGAATCCGCTGGACCACCCGGTCCTGGTCGATGCCCGCGGCTTCGGCTTCAAAGGAAAGAATGATGCGGTGTCGCAACACGTCGAACAGCACGGCCTGGATATCTTCCGGGCTGACGAAATCACGACCGGCCAGCCAGGCATGGGCCCGGGCGCAGCGATCAAGGGCAATCGAACCCCTGGGGCTGGCGCCGTAGGCGATCCACTCGGCCATTTCCGGGTCGAACTTGGCCGGGGTACGAGTGGCCATGACCAACTGCACCAGGTATTCCTCCACCGCATCGGCCATGTACAAACCGAGGATTTCCTTGCGCGCGGCGAAGATCGCCTGCTGGCTGACGCGGCGTTCGGGCTTGGTTTCGCCGTTGAGGGCTTCGCCGCGAGCCTGCTGCAGAATGCGCCGTTCGACGGCCGCGTCGGGGAAGCCGATTTTGACGTGCATCAGGAAGCGGTCGAGCTGGGCTTCGGGCAGCGGATAGGTGCCTTCCTGATCAATGGGGTTCTGCGTTGCCATCACCAGAAATAGCGGCGACAGCTCGTAGGTGCTGCGACCGACGCTGACTTGCCGCTCGCCCATGGCCTCGAGCAAGGCCGATTGGACCTTGGCCGGAGCACGGTTGATTTCGTCCGCCAGCACCAGATTGTGGAAGATCGGCCCTTGCTGGAACACGAAGCTGCCGGTTTCCGGGCGATAGATTTCAGTGCCGGTGATGTCGGCGGGGAGCAGGTCGGGGGTGAACTGGATGCGATGGAACTGCGCTTCGATACCTTCGGCGAGCTCTTTGATGGCCTTGGTCTTGGCCAGGCCGGGAGCCCCTTCGACCAGCATATGGCCGTCAGCGAGCAAGGCGATGAGCAAGCGCTCAATGAGTTTTTCCTGGCCGAGAATCTGCGTTGAAAGAAAGGTTCGCAGCGCAAGCAGCGCTTCACGATGTTCCATCGATGACTGTTCCTGGAAAGGGTGACCGAAGACGTTCGAGTAACGCCAGGGCTGGGGGCGTTACTTTAATGCATCGCAGGGGGTGGCGACTAACGGCATTTTGTGCAAAGTGCAGGAATTGATTGGCAAAATTGTTTGAGTTTTGTAGGACTTCAGGGTTGTGGTGGATGTGCTGGCCTCATCGCGAGCAAGCTCGCTCCCACAGGTGACCGGGTTCTCACATAGAAATGCGATCAAATGTGGGAGCGAGCTTGCTCGCGATGGCGGTCGCTCAGGCGCTGTGATTCAGAGCTGGCTTATATAGGTGCCAGTCCCCTTGAGGATGTTCTGCAAGGTTTCTTCGACTTCAGCCAGATCGCTCGCATCGGTGCTGTGAATGATTTCCAGCGAATCGTCGCCATTGAGCGCATCGGCGTCCGCGGCGCCGATTTCGATCAGCAGGCGATCGGCGCTGAGGGTGACTTTCAAGCCATCGAGGGTGGAAGGCTCGCCATCGAGGGTGATCTCGACTTCGTCCTCATCGGGGTAGCGAGTCATCAGGAACATCTCGCCCTTGGCGCTATGGCAGCAGAGCATGGCCATGTTGTCTTCTTCGTCATCGCAGGGGTTGGCGATCAAATGAGCGGTGGTCAGTTGCATGGGAGGGGTCCTGGCTCAGGGAGCGCTGTGAAGGCAAGCAAAGTGCAATTCTGCCACCCCGAAGGATTTTCTGCTGACTTGTGTGTCAGAACGTCTGCTACGAACGGAATCAGGCCTGTCGGTCATTTCTGGTACGAACGTGCCGTAAAAACCGGCTTAAAACAGCGGTTTTCCTGTACGAGTGCTAGTGTTGTTCGATGCGCAGCACGCGAGTTACGTACCGATGACCGAATATGTCGCAGCATCGCAAGCAGGGGCCTTGCCGCACTCGTTAAGCTGCGCAACGGATGGACACCTTTAAAGACATTGCTTGTCTACCCGGCAGTCGTTTTTGCAGATGCCCATCCTTGGAAGGTGAATGTGACCTGAGTGTCTCGTCCAGCTTCACCCACCTGTCATCCTGTTTCCTCTGCCCGAGAATCAGGAACAGGGTGACGGATTGCCCCGCGAGGGGTTTGCACGCGACGCTTCCATCAATAACAAGCCCAAGCGGAGTACCACAGATGGCGTTCTTCACCGCAGCCAGCAAAGCCGACTTCCAGCACCAACTGCAAGCGGCACTGGCACAGCACACCAGCGAACAGGCACTGCCACAAGTGGCGTTGTTCGCGGAACAATTTTTCGGCATCATTTCCCTGGATGAACTCACTCAGCGTCGGTTGTCTGACCTCGCCGGCTGCACCCTTTCTGCCTGGCGCCTGCTTGAGCGCTTTGATCACGCGCAACCGCAAGTGCGCGTATACAACCCCGATTACGAACGTCACGGCTGGCAGTCGACCCACACCGCGGTCGAAGTGCTGCACCACGATCTGCCATTCCTGGTGGACTCGGTACGCACCGAGCTGAACCGTCGCGGTTACAGCATCCACACGCTGCAAACCACTGTGCTGAGCGTGCGTCGCGGCAGCAAGAACGAGTTGCTGGAAATCCTGCCAAAAGGCACCCAGGGCGAAGGCATCCAGCAAGAATCTCTGATGTACCTGGAGATCGATCGCTGCGCTCATACCGCCGAGCTCAATGTATTGAGCAAAGAGCTGGAGCAGGTTCTCGGTGAAGTCCGCTTTGCGGTCGCCGATTTCGAACCGATGAAAGCCAAGGTCCAGGAGCTGATCGACGGCATCGACAAAAGCAAGTTTGTTGTTGATGCAGACGAAAAGATCGAGATCAAGGGTTTCCTCGAGTGGCTGGTGGGAAACCACTTCACTTTCCTCGGCTACGAAGAGTTCGTGGTTCGCGACGGACAGGATGGCGGCCATATCGAGTACGACCAGGACTCGTTCCTGGGCCTGACCAAATCGCTGCGCGCCGGCCTGACGGCCGAAGACCTGCGCATCGAAGACTACGCGGTGAACTACCTGCGTGAACCGACTCCGTTGTCGTTCGCCAAGGCTGCGCACCCGAGCCGAGTACATCGTCCGGCCTACCCGGATTTCGTGTCGATCCGCCAGATCGATGCCAGCGGTAAAGTCATCAAGGAATGCCGCTTCATGGGCCTGTACACCTCTTCGGTGTATGGCGAGAGCGTGCGAGTGATTCCGTACATCCGCCGCAAGGTCGCGGAAATCGAACGTCGTTCCGGTTTCCAGGCCAAGGCTCACCTGGGCAAGGAACTGGCTCAGGTGCTCGAAGTATTGCCTCGTGACGATCTGTTCCAGACTCCGGTCGACGAGCTGTTCAGCACCGTGATGTCGATCGTGCAGATCCAGGAACGCAACAAGATCCGCGTGTTCCTGCGCAAAGACCCGTACGGCCGTTTTTGCTACTGCCTGGCCTACGTGCCGCGCGACATCTATTCCACCGAAGTGCGGCAGAAGATCCAGCAAGTGCTGATGGATCGCCTGAAAGCCTCGGATTGCGAGTTCTGGACCTTCTTCTCCGAGTCCGTGCTGGCCCGTGTGCAACTGATTCTGCGGGTCGACCCGAAGAACCGTCTCGACATCGATCCGCTGTTGCTGGAAAAAGAAGTGGTGCAGGCCTGCCGCAGCTGGCAGGACGACTACGCAAGCCTGGTGATCGAAAGCTTCGGCGAAGCCCACGGCACCAACGTGCTGTCGGACTTCCCGAAAGGTTTCCCGGCCGGCTACCGCGAGCGCTTCGCTGCGCACTCGGCCGTGGTCGACATGCAACACCTGCTGAGCCTGAACGAAGCCAACCCGCTGGTCATGAGCTTCTACCAGCCGCTGCTGGGGCAAACCGCCGGTCAGCAACAGCTGCATTGCAAGCTGTATCACGCCGATACCCCGCTGGCACTGTCCGACGTGTTGCCGATCCTCGAAAACCTCGGTCTGCGCGTGCTCGGCGAGTTCCCGTATCGCCTGCGCCACAGCACCGGTCGCGAGTTCTGGATTCATGACTTCGCGTTCACCGCCGCTGAAGGCTTGAACCTCGACATCCAGCAGCTGAACGACACGCTGCAGGACGCTTTTGTCCATATCGTGCGTGGCGATGCCGAGAACGACGGGTTCAACCGTCTGGTACTGACTGCCGGCCTGCCATGGCGCGACGTGGCGCTGCTGCGTGCTTACGCCCGTTACCTGAAGCAGATCCGCCTGGGCTTCGACCTTGGCTACATCGCCAGCACCCTGAACAACCACACCGACATCGCTCGCGAGTTGACCCGGTTGTTCAAGACCCGCTTCTACCTGGCCCGCAAGCTGACCGGCGAAGACCTCGACGACAAGCAGCTACGTCTGGAACACGCGATTCTGAGCGCGCTGGACGACGTCCAGGTGTTGAACGAAGACCGTATCCTGCGTCGCTACCTGGACCTGATCAAGGCTACCCTGCGGACCAACTTCTACCAGACCGATGCCAACGGTCAGAACAAGTCCTACTTCAGCTTCAAGTTCAACCCGCACCTGATTCCAGAGCTGCCTAAACCGGTTCCGAAATTCGAAATCTTCGTTTACTCGCCACGGGTTGAAGGCGTGCACCTGCGCTTCGGCAACGTCGCGCGCGGCGGTCTGCGCTGGTCCGATCGTGAAGAAGATTACCGCACCGAAGTGTTGGGCCTGGTAAAAGCCCAGCAAGTGAAGAACTCGGTGATCGTGCCGGTCGGCGCCAAGGGTGGCTTCCTGCCCCGTCGTCTGCCACTGGGCGGCGGTCGCGACGAGATCGCGGCAGAAGGCATCGCCTGCTACCGCATCTTCATCTCCGGCCTGCTGGACATCACCGACAACCTGAAAGACGGTGGCCTGGTGCCTCCGGCCAACGTGGTTCGTCACGACGGCGATGACCCGTACCTGGTAGTGGCGGCGGACAAAGGCACTGCGACCTTCTCCGACATCGCCAACGGTATTGCCATCGACTACGGCTTCTGGCTCGGTGACGCGTTCGCCTCCGGTGGCTCGGCCGGTTATGACCACAAGAAAATGGGCATCACCGCCAAGGGCGCCTGGGTCGGCGTGCAGCGCCACTTCCGTGAGCGCGGCATCAACGTTCAGGAAGACAGCATCACTGTGGTCGGCGTCGGCGACATGGCCGGCGACGTGTTCGGTAACGGCTTGCTGATGTCCGACAAGTTGCAACTGGTCGCGGCCTTCAACCACCTGCACATCTTCATCGACCCGAACCCGGAGCCTGCCAACAGCTTCGCCGAGCGTCAGCGTCTGTTCGATCTGCCGCGTTCGGCATGGTCGGATTACGACACCAGCATCATGTCCGAAGGCGGTGGGATCTTCTCCCGTAGCGCGAAGAGCATTGCCATCTCCGAGCAGATGAAAGCGCGCTTCGACATTCAGGCTGACAAGCTGACCCCGACCGAACTGCTGAATGCCTTGCTCAAGGCACCGGTAGACCTGTTGTGGAACGGCGGTATCGGCACGTACGTCAAGGCCAGCACCGAAAGCCACGCCGATGTCGGCGACAAGGCCAACGACGCACTGCGCGTAAACGGCAACGAACTGCGCTGCAAAGTCGTGGGCGAGGGCGGTAACCTCGGCATGACCCAACTGGGTCGTGTGGAATTCGGCCTCAATGGCGGCGGTTCCAACACCGACTTCATCGACAACGCCGGTGGCGTGGACTGCTCCGACCACGAAGTGAACATCAAGATCCTGCTCAACGAAGTGGTGCACGCCGGTGACATGACCGACAAGCAACGTAACCAGTTGCTGGCGAGCATGACCGACGAAGTCGGCAACCTGGTGCTCGGCAACAACTACAAGCAGACCCAGGCGCTGTCCCTGGCGGCCCGTCGTGCCTACGTACGGATCGCCGAGTACAAACGCCTGATGAACGACCTTGAAGGCCGCGGCAAGCTGGACCGCGCCATCGAGTTCCTGCCGTCGGAAGAGCAACTCGACGAGCGTGTCGCGGCTGGCCATGGCCTGACCCGTGCCGAGCTGTCGGTGTTGATCTCCTACAGCAAGATCGACCTGAAGGAAGCACTGCTCAACTCTCTGGTGCCGGATGACGCTTACCTGACCCGCGACATGGAAACTGCGTTCCCGCCGACCCTGGTCAGCAAGTTCGCCGAAGCCATGCGTCGTCACCGTCTGAAGCGCGAGATCGTCAGCACCCAGATCGCCAACGATCTGGTCAACCACATGGGCATCACCTTCGTTCAGCGCTTGAAAGAGTCCACCGGCATGAGCCCGGCGAACGTCGCTGGCGCCTACGTGATCGTGCGTGACATCTTCCATCTCCCGCACTGGTTCCGGCAGATAGAGGCCCTGGATCACCAGGTTTCGGCGGACGTACAACTGGAGCTGATGGATGAGCTGATGCGTCTGGGCCGTCGGGCTACCCGCTGGTTCCTGCGCAGCCGTCGCAACGAGCAGAACGCTGCACGTGATGTGGCACACTTCGGTCCGCATCTGGCAGCGTTGGGTCTCAAGCTCGACGAACTGCTCGAAGGTCCGACCCGCGAAGGCTGGCAGACCCGTTATCAGGCTTACGTCGAAGCGGGCGTTCCTGAGTTGCTGGCACGCATGGTTGCAGGCACGACTCACCTGTACTCCTTGCTGCCGGTCATCGAAGCCTCGGACGTTACCGGTCAGAACCCAGCCGATGTGGCCAAGGCGTTCTTCGCGGTGGGCAGTGCGCTGGATATCACCTGGTACCTGCAACAGATCAGCAACCTGCCGGTGGAAAACAACTGGCAGGCGCTGGCTCGTGAAGCCTTCCGCGATGACGTCGACTGGCAGCAACGGGCGATCACCATCGCGGTTCTGCAAATGGCCGATGCCCCGCAAGAGGTGGAAGCACGCTTGGCATTGTGGCTGGAGCAGAACCACTCCATGGTCGAGCGTTGGCGCGCCATGCTGGTGGACATCCGTGCCGCCAGCGGCACCGACTACGCCATGTATGCGGTAGCCAACCGCGAACTGCTTGACCTGGCGATGAGCGGTCAAGCGGTGGTTACTGCCACGCCGGAGCTGGCGGTGAGCGGTAAAAAGGCGGTTGCTGCTGCCTGATTGAGTGTTGAATGAAAAAAGCCCCGTCTCGAGAGAGGCGGGGCTTTTTTTACGTCTGAAGATTTTGTGGTGTCTGGTCGGCCATCAGCATCGCCTCAGCTATTAATTCTCCAAAGGGATCAACACTTCTTCATCCGGAGCCAACACCATGAAAGCCAGCAGTTTGGCGGGTTGGGTAGCGCTGGCGTTTTTTGAGACCAGATGTTCCGAACCGGCCGGTTCGTACCAGAATTCGCCGGCCTTGTAGGTGATCGCTTTTTCACCTTTGACTTGAGAAATAATCTCCCCCGAGAGCACGTAGGCCATGGTCGTGCCCTGGTGCTTATGGGCGATCGACGATTGGCCCGGTGCGTAATCGACTTCGATCATCAAGGCTTTTTTGCCGGGTACGTTTTTCAGCATCTGGTCCTGCAGGATGGTGACTTTTTCTGAAGGGGCAGTGGTTTCGTGGGCGAATGCCGAGGCTGAAACACTTAGTGTCAAGGCGGCGAGAGGGGCAGCAAAAAAACGAAGCGCATTCATGGTTGATTACCTGAGGTGGTGAGTCGTCAGGGACCACAGTAAATCGCGCTATCGGGCAATCAAACGGCCAATTTTCGGGAAGGTGAGGGGACCAATTACAGAGTGCGCAGGGCTAAAGGGTGATGAACTGTGGCGAGGGAGCTTGCTCCCGCTGGGTTGCGAAGCGGCCCCAAAACCGGTGGACGCGCAGGACCAGGCAGACTGCGTTCGCCGGATTTACGTCTGCTGCGCCCGAGCGCGGACCGGCCGGCGGGAGCAAGCTCCCTCGCCACAGGTGTTTGTCAGACGATTGGAAAGCTATTGAAGTCGACAGCGTTGGCCAGTCGGCTGTCGATCAGGCTGATAAAGCCTTGCACTTCGGGGCAGTTGAAATGCGCTTGCATGGCCGCTTCCGATTGCCAGCGGGCGCTGACCGTCCAGCGGGTGTCGTCCTCGGGGCAGCGGTCGACCATATAGGAGTCACAGCCCGGAAGTTCGCGCAGGGTGTCGACAATCTTTTGCAGTTGCTTACCCAGTTCATCCGAGCAGCCGGCGGCAGCCTGCACCTTTACGGTGTTGATCACTTCGTTGGACATTGCTCACACTCCTGAATCGGGCCGGACGAATCCTGCTCATTGAGGGATAACACCCATTCAGGATAGGCCTGCACCCTTGGGCCGCCAACAGCCAATCGCCGGATAAAGCCGCAGACCAATCCGTCAGCCGACCTGCTGCAAAATGTCCCGCAAACGATCCAGGGCGATGTCGATGTCCAGGGTTTCGATCGCGCCGAACCCCAGGAAAAGCCCGGCCCGCGGCGCTTGCTGGTAAAAAAAGCCGTCCAGGGCATAGAGCCCCACTTCGACTTTTTTTGCCAATTCGATCACCAATGGAATATCGACCGGCACCTTACACAGTACCGCCATGTGGAACCCGGCCGTGGTCGGCACCGCTTCAAACCACGGCGAAAGGTCGCCCGCCATGCGCGCCAGGATCCGTTCACGGCGCCCGGCGTAAATCGTATGGCAGCGCCGGATGTGCTTGAGCAGACAGCCCTCGGCGATAAACTTGGCCAGCGCCCATTGGGGCAGGGTGGAGGTGTGCAGGTCGGTGAGCTGCTTGGCGCGGATCACTGCTTCGAGAATCGCTGGCGGCAGAATCGCGTAACCGAGCCGCAACTCTGGCAACAGGGTCTTCGAGAAGGTGCCGACGTAGGCGACGATGCCGCGCTCATCCAGGCTTTGCAGCGAGTCGGTGGGCCGGCCTTCGTAGCGGAATTCGCTGTCGTAATCGTCCTCGATGATGATCGCCCCCAGTTCGTGGGCGCGCGTGAGCAGGGCTTCGCGCCGGACCTGGCTCATGGGCATGCCCAAGGGGAACTGGTGGGACGGGGTGACGTAAATCAGCCGGGTGCCATCGGGTATTTGCTCGACCTGGATGCCTTGTGCGTCGACCGGCACGCCAACCACCGTCGCGCCGTGGGTCCCGAACAACAGGCGCGCCGGCGGGTAACCGGGGTCTTCCATGGCCACGAGGCTCCCCGGTTGGGTCAGCACCCGGGAAATCAGGTCCAGCGCCTGCTGCGCGCCGTTGCACACCACCACGTCTTCGTCCTGACAATTGACCCCGCGCGAAAACGCGATGTGCCGCGCAATCGCATTGCGCAGCGCCGGCAGGCCTTCGGGCAGGCTGTAGAGGCCTTTGGAACCGGCGATCTGGCGCAAGGCGTGGGAGGTGCAGCGGCGCCAGTCGTCTTGCGGAAATTGACCTTTGCCGGTGGCGCCACCGATGAAATCGTAACGCAGCGAGCCTTCCAGCGTCGGGTGGCGCAAGAACGTCGGCAAGTTGCGCCAGCGTTCGATGACATCAAAGCTGGCCAGCTCTGAATGGCTCTGCTTGCGGACGATTTTCGCCGCCCGGGCATTGACGTAAGTGCCTTTGCCGATCACCCCGGTGAGGAAGTTCTCGTAGGTCAGTTGCGCATAAGTGTCGGAAATGGTCTTGCGCGAGATCCCCAGTTGTTCAGCCAGCAAGCGACTGGGCGGCAGCTGCGTCCCGGCTGCCAAGCGACCGGATTCAATAGCGCTGCGCAGTTGCCGGTACAACTGGCCTGCGAGGTCCTTGCGGCCGTTGATGACAACATGAAGTTCCATACCGGCGGGGCTCCTGGGGCGGTTGAGGCGACTGTGCGTCGCACCAGATTACCCGCATGAACGGCTGCGCAGAAGTTGCGTGGGCGAAAAACCTCCGATCGGACTTCTGCCGGGCGGTCCATGGCTTTTTCGCTGAATTGGCTCTGTAACACTCGTGCATCAGCGCCTACCGTGGGGGCACTGATTCGCTCCATGAGGTCCCTCCATGAACGCCCGCCTGGATTACTACAGCGCATCGCCCAAAGCGATAAAAGCCATGATCGCCATGGAGGCCTTGACCTGCAACCTGAGCATCGAACAGGCCTTGCTGAACCTGATCAAAATCCGCGCCTCGCAGCTCAATGGCTGCGCCTTCTGCACCGACCTGCACTCGGTGGACGCGCGTCGTTTCGGCGAGACCGATCGCCGGCTGTATGCGATCGTGGTCTGGCGCGACAGCGGCTTCTTCAACCCTCGGGAGCGGGCCGCTCTAGCCTGGACCGAAGCGGTGACCCTGCTCTCGGAAAGCCACGTGCCCGATGACGTTTACGCAGTGGCCCGGGAGCAGTTCAGCGAAGAAGAGCTGGTCGACCTGACGATGGCCGTCAGCACCATCAACAGCTGGAATCGTCTGGCGGTGAGCTTTCGGCAAACAGCCAGCGAATGATCAATGGAGAGTCTCGAATCGAGGGAGAAAACTGTGGCGAGAGGGTAAGCCCTAGTAAGTTAAGGAAATGAGGTCTCTATGTGGGAGCGAGCTTGCTCGCGATGGTCTCAAGGGCGACGCGTTTATTCAGAAAACACGCGTTATCGTTAACGTCCATCGCGAGCAAGCTCGCTCCCAGTGTGCCCGGCATGGGCCAAAGCCAGTCACCTGAAAAGTGGTGACCAGAATGAGTGACGAGAACTGTAGCGAAACGCAAGGGGGAAGCCGCGAGGCCAGCCTGAAAGAAGCGTGTAGCAAAGGCGCGACCGCAGGAACACGAACAAGCAGCGAGGCCGGATGCGGGCGATAAGTGTGCTGGGAGCCACGAAATCCAACCGTCACCGAAAGACGCATCAGGTAGAGCTTGGCGGCCCGAGCCGAAGGTTTTGGCACCTTACCCGGGGAGATCTCGCGGGCGTAGCCCGCGAGAAGTCAGCAGATGCCGTAGTAGTGAAGAAGGGTCGTAATGGATCTGGAGCGAAGGGCTGAAGAACAGAAACACTCACCATAGACTACTGCCTACAAAGCGAGAGCCCTTTGAAACCGCACCCGGAAATGCCATGTGGCACGTAGCGGGAAGGCCGTGCGTGGGAAAGTCGGGTGGACCTCGACCAATGCGCGCAAGGAAGGGGCGAGTCAGCAGGCAGACGGAACGGGAATAGAGACGTGTTGAGCGAAACCTGCATGGAAACGATTGTCGAAAAGGAGAATATGCACCGAGCGCTCAAGAAGGTCCGGTCGAACAAAGGGGCGCCAGGGGTCGACGGAATCACTACCGACGAACTCACCGCACACCTTCAAACGCATTGGCCGGCCATCAAGAGCAAGCTTCTGGACGGGACCTATAAACCGGGTCCTGTCAAAGGTCTCAGGATCCCCAAGCCGCAAGGCGGGGAGCGGCTGTTGGGCATTCCGAATACGCAGGATCGCTTGATCCAGCAATCGGTCCAGCAGCACCTGACGCAGCTGTGGGATGCCAAATTTAGCGAACACAGCTACGGTTTCCGGCCAGGCAGGAGCAATCTCGATGCCATACGAGCCGCCAAGGCCTTTGTCCTGGAAGGCAAGACCTGGGTCGTGGATATCGACATCGAAGCCTTCTTCGATCAGGTCAATCACGACAGGTTGATGAGCCTCATATCCAGGGATATCCGTGACAAGCGGCTGATGAGTTACATCGGTCAGACGCTTCGAGCGGATATGCTGTTGGACGGTCAGCGGGTCAAAAGGACGGCCGGAACTCCGCAAGGAGGCCCGCTAAGCCCGCTGCTTGCCAACCTCTATCTGGATGCACTGGACAAAGAGCTGGAAGCCCGAGGGCTGAGCTTTTGTCGCTACGCCGACGACCTGGTGATTTATGTCACCAGCGAACGCAGTGCGGATCGCGTGCTGGGCAGTGTGACGGCTTGGATAGAGAAACACCTCAAGCTCAAAGTGAGTGCCAGCAAGAGTGGAACGGGACGGCCTTGGGATCGCGACTTCCTTGGTTACAACATCGACGAACAAGGGAATGGCCAACTGTCCGGCAAGACCGTGAAGAAATACCGCAAGAAAGTTCGCGAGCTGTGGTCGGCCAGGCAAAGTCTGACGAGCACCGAACTCGTGGCTCAATGGGGACGTTACATCCGGGGGTGGTACGAATACTTCCGCTGGGTGAAGGACGACTTCAAGCGGTTATCGCAATGGACTCGCCGACATATGCGCAAATGTTTCTGGCAACGCTGGCACAGTCGTGAGGGACGAATGCGCAAACTGCGCGGGCTTGGTATCGCAAGCCGGCAACTCGCGCGAGTAAGCTTCCACGACGGTGCCTGGCGAGCGGCGCGCCACCCGGTGATGCAGCAGGCGATGAGTCTGAACATGATGCGTCGCTGGGGACTGTGGACGCCGCAGGACTTCGCCTCAGCACCTTGCTGAGCTGTTCAACCGCCGGATGCGGAAAACCGCACGTCCGGTGGTGTGGGAGGGGTAACGGGCACAAGCCCGTTGCCTCCACCCAATCAGGGGTACAGCGTACGCTTAACTTACCGGCATTGGGGCAAGCCTCGCCACAAAGGTTTGCGCCGTTATAGAGTAGGCGGCCGTGCACGCATCAAGGACGAAACATTCATGCCCGCCGACTCCGTCATTACCCTCGAGCGCTTCAACGAATCTCACATCGAGGGCATTACCGCGCTCTACAACGACCCGGCCATCACCCGTCAGGTGCTGCAGATGCCGTTTCAGTCCACCGAGGTCTGGCGCAAACGCCTGGCGCAGGATAACGAGCGAGTGGTGCAGCTGGTGGCGCTGCATCAAGGGATGATCATCGGCAACATTGGTCTGGAGCAGTTTTCACGGATCCGCCGCAGCCACGCCGGCAGTCTCGGTATGGGGGTCGCGCTGGCGTGGCAGGGCAAGGGCATCGGCTCGAAACTGCTGGCTGCGGCGCTGGACATCGCCGACAACTGGATGAACCTGCAACGGGTCGAACTTTCGGTCTACGCCGACAACGAAGCGGCCATCGGGCTGTACCGCAAGTTCGGCTTCGAGACTGAAGGCCTGTTGCGCGACTACGCGATTCGCGACGGCGGCCTGGTCGATGCACTGAGCATGGCCCGTTTGCGGCGCACGCGAACCACCTCCTGAGTCAGTCGCCCAGGGCAAAGGCTACGGCAGCCCGGGCATGCAACCCGGTGGTGTCCAGCAGCGGCAGCGAGCTGTGTTCAGGTTTGATCAGCAGACTGATTTCGGTGCAACCAAGGATAATCGCCTGCGCGCCGCGTGCGGCCAGGGAATCGATGATCCGTTGATAGGTTTCCCGTGAGCGGTCGTTGATCATCCCGACGCACAGCTCGTCGTAGATGATCCGGTGCACCGCGTCGCGCTCAGCGGCTTCTGGTACTAGCACCTTCAGCCCTTGGGCTGCGAGACGATCCTTGAGGAAGTCCCGCTCCATGGTGAACGCGGTGCCGAGCAGGCCGACCGTCAGCGCTCCGGCATCCACCGCGGCCTGTCCGGCCGGGTCGGCAATGTGCAGAAAAGGCACCGATATCGCCGCCTGAATCTGCTCGGCCACCAAGTGCATGGTGTTGGTACAAAGCACCACGCACTCGGCGCCGCCGGCCTCCAGACGACGTGCCGCGTCCACCAGAATCAGCGCCGCATCGTCCCAGCGCCCGGCATGCTGGGCTTGTTCGACAGGGCCGAAGTCGACGCTGTACATCAGCAACTTCGCCGAACGCAGCGGCCCCAGCCGGTCGCGCACTTGCTGGTTGATGATCCGGTAATACTCGGCGCTGGACTCCCAGCTCATACCGCCGATCAGGCCGATGGTGCGCATACTGTTCTCCTGTTGAGGGCAAATCCTTGTCGAAGAAAATGCCCTGAAGGGTATTTTCTGCCGTGGGCCGCTTACAGTGCCCGTGATTGCCGATCAATGCCACATGGGTTGATGCCCGAGCCGCAACTCGCTGCGTTCGCGCAAACCGGACTGCGCGGGAGACGCACCGGGTTTTAGTCATACGCCGCTGGCCGGCATCTGCCATGATCAATACCTTGCAGTCATGCTTCACCCAAGGAACATCGCGATGGACGACGTAAAGCAACTGGGCGAGATGCTTCGCCACTATGCAGAAAGCGAAGCGCACAAGAAACAGGTGTTCGAGACCCAATCGGCCAATTGGGCGGTGCGCATTGGTGAGCTGTTCGACCAGATCGAACAGTGGCTTGAACCGGTGAAAAGCCCGAATCTGCTTGAGGTGAGCCGCGAAGCCTACGTTGCGTCAGGGCCGAACCTTCCCGTCGAAACCTCTACTTTCAAGACCGCGAAACTGACGATTCTGATCGCCGGCAAACCGGTGGAATTCGTGCCGGAAGTGATGGGTGTCGGTGGGTTGATCTCTGTCGCAGTGATGGGCCTGACGGCCGCACGTTACGGCAGTGTCTCGCTGGTGTGCCAACCGCCGTCGACCGACTGGCAGTGGCGCAAGACCAACGGCCTGAAAGACCCGGATATCTTTGCCTTTGATGCGGATTTCCTGGCGCTGCAGTTGCAGAGTTTGATTCCACGGGAGCGCGGTTAAGCCGCCCGGTAGGTGCGAGCTTTATTGTGGCGAGGGAGCTTGCTCCCGCTGGAGCGCGAAGCGGTCCTGAAATCAGACACCGAGTTCTTTCAGTTGGACTCCGGTATCCGATTTACGACTGCTTCGCAGCCGAGCGGGAGCAAGCTCCCTCGCCACAGGGGTTGTGGCTTTTCTTTAGATTTTCACATTCCCCCAACCGTCCTTCGCCACCTCAGGCGCCACCGCCTTCACCGTCTTGCCCGTCGCCAGCTCAACCCGCCGCGCCACTTGCGGGTCATCGGCGAAGGGGATCAGGCTCGCCTCGTCGAGACTCTCGGTCGACTGATTCCTCAAGCAATACTCCACCGACAGATACAGACACACCACGGCCAGTACATCCAGTGCGATTTCGATCATCTCAAGCTCCTGGCCTCAGGCAAATTGCGCTTCACCTTCGGCCATTCTCAGGTCCGCGACCCGCACCGTGCGCCAGGTGTTGTAGGCCATCAACAGCATGCCGCTGAGGAAGAACACGCCGCCGGCAAAGCGCACCACGAATCCCGGATGGCTGGCTTGCAGCGCCTCGACGAATGAATAGGTGAGGGTGCCGTCGTCGTTGATCGCGCGCCACATCAGGCCCTGGGTGATGCCGTTGACCCACATCGACGCGATGTAGAGCACGGTGCCAATGGTGGCCAGCCAGAAGTGCAGGTTGATCAGCGCGATGCTGTGCATCTGTAAACGTCCGAAGATTTTCGGGATCATGTGGTACAGCGAACCGAAGGTGATCATCGCCACCCAGCCGAGGGCGCCAGCATGCACATGGCCGATGGTCCAGTCGGTGTAGTGGGAGAGGGCGTTGACGGTTTTAATCGCCATCATTGGCCCCTCGAAGGTCGACATGCCGTAGAAGGCCAATGACAGCACCAGAAAACGCAGGATCGGGTCGGTGCGCAATTTATGCCAGGCGCCGGAGAGGGTCATCATGCCGTTGATCATGCCGCCCCAGCTCGGCGCCAGCAGGATCAGCGACATGGCCATGCCCAGCGACTGCGCCCAGTCCGGCAGTGCGGTGTAGTGCAAGTGGTGCGGGCCGGCCCAGATGTACAGGGTGATCAGCGCCCAGAAGTGCACGATGGACAAGCGGTAGGAATACACCGGGCGCCCGGCCTGTTTCGGCACGAAGTAATACATCATCCCGAGGAAACCGGTGGTCAGGAAAAAGCCTACGGCGTTATGCCCGTACCACCACTGGACCATGGCGTCAGTGGCGCCTGAGTAGACCGGGTAAGACTTGAACCAGTCCACCGGGATCGACAGGTGATTGACCACGTGCAGCATGGCGATCACCACAATGAACGCGCCGAAGAACCAGTTGCCGACGTAGATGTGTCTGGTCTTGCGCTGCACCACGGTGGTGAAGAACACAATCGCGTAGGCGACCCAGACCACGGTCATCCACACCGCGCCGGAGAATTCGATTTCGGCGTATTCCTTGGTGGTGGTGTAGCCCAGCGGCAGGGTGATCAGCATGATCGTGACCACCGACTGCCAGCCCCAGAAGGTGAAGGCGGCCAGCTTGTCGGAATACAGCCGTACCTGACAGGTGCGCTGCACCGCGTAATAACTGGCGGCGAATTGCGCGCTACCGGCAAAGCCAAAAATCACCAGGCTGGTGTGCAGCGGACGCAAGCGGCCGAAGGTGGTCCACGGCAGGTCCAGGTTCATTTGCGGCCAGACCAGTTGCGAGGCGATCCACACACCCATCGCCATGCCGATAATGCCCCACACCACTGTTGCCACGACAAATTGGCGGACGACCTTGTAGTTATAGGCTTGTCCGATTGCTGCTGTGCTCATGGTCAATTCTTCCACGGTTGCAAAGTCTTGCCAGGCCACCCGGTCTGGCATGGGCTGCACTGTAGGAATACCGTCGGAAACAAAACAGGCTCAGGAATCTTTCATTTATACGGATCAGACTGGATGGCTGCCTGCGGCCATCCGCTGCGCTCTGATACGGTTTTTCAGGTTTCAGGTGAATCTGTTACGTGCTGCGCTGCTCATTCATAGTCGCTATCTCACAAACGAGCCGTAGAGCCCGATACACCGCTGACCCTGTGGGAGCCGGGCTTGCCCGCGAAGACGATGGCACATTCAACATCTTTGCTGCCTGACACACCGCTTTCGCGGGCAAGTCGGATCGCCGCACCGCCGCTCCCACAGGTTCTGTGCAAAATTCCTGATGAGGTGGCAGCCACATGTATCAGTACGATGACTATGACCGGGCCCTGGTGTTCTCGCGTGTTGCGCAGTTTCGCGATCAGGTCGAGCGCTTTATGGGTGGTGAGCTGAGCGAGGAAGAGTTCCTGCCGCTGCGCCTGCAAAATGGCCTGTACCTGCAGAAACATGCCTACATGCTGCGGGTCGCGATCCCCTACGGCACCCTTGGCGCGCAGCAAATGCGTACGTTGGCGAGCATCGCCCGGGATTACGATCGCGGCTACGGCCACTTCACCACCCGGCAGAACATGCAGTTCAACTGGATCGAACTGGCTCAGGTGCCGGACATCCTCGAACGCCTGGCGCAGGTGGAGATGCATGCCATCCAGACCTCCGGCAACTGTGTGCGTAACATCACCACCGAAGCCTTTGCCGGAGTGGCTGCCGACGAGTTGCTGGACCCGCGACCCTTGGCAGAGATCCTGCGGCAGTGGTCGACCATCAACCCGGAATTTCTCTTCCTGCCACGCAAGTTCAAGATCGCCATCTGCTCGGCCAGGCAGGATCGTGCGGCGATCATGATGCATGACATCGGACTGTATCTTTACCGCGATGCCGACGGCCAGATGCTGTTGCGGGTGATCGTTGGCGGTGGTCTGGGACGTACGCCGATCCTCGGTTTGCAGATTCGCGAGGGCTTGCCGTGGCAGCACCTGTTGTCTTATGTCGAGGCGGTGTTGCGGGTCTACAACCGTCATGGCCGACGCGATAACAAGTACAAGGCGCGGATCAAGATCCTCGTCAAAGCCCTGGGCATTGAAGCTTTTTCCAAGGAAGTGGAGGAGGAGTGGCAGCACCTCAAGGACGGTCCGGCGCAGTTGACCGATGTCGAGTATCAGCGCGTCGCCAGTGCCTTCGTGCCGCCGGCTTATCGTACTGTTGCGGACACCGATCTGGATTTCGGCACCCGGCTGAGCGACACCCCGGCCTTCGCCCGCTGGGTCTCGCGCAATGTGCAGCCGCACAAAGTGCCGGGCTACTCCAGCGTGGTGTTGTCGACCAAACCCGGCATCGCCTCACCGCCAGGCGACGTCACCGCTGAGCAGATGGATGCCGTCGCCGACTGGTCCGAACAGTTTGGTTTTGGCGAAATTCGCATCGCCCATGAACAGAACATAGTGCTGCCGGATGTGCCCAAGGCCGATCTCTTCGCGCTCTGGTGCCTGGCCTGCGAACAGGGGCTGGGCTGCGCCAACATTGGCTTGCTGACCGACATCATCGCCTGCCCCGGCGGTGACTTCTGCGCCCTGGCCAACGCCAAGTCGATCCCCATCGCCCAGGCCATTCAAGCGCGTTTCGACGATCTGGATTACTTGCATGACCTGGGGGATATCAGCCTCAATATCTCCGGTTGCATGAACGCCTGTGGTCACCACCACATTGGCAATATCGGCATCCTTGGCGTCGATAAAAACGGCAGCGAGTGGTACCAGATCACCCTCGGCGGCTCCCAGGGCAAGAACAGCGCCTTGGGCAAGGTGATCGGCCCGTCCTTCAGTGCGGCGCAAGTGCCGGACGTCATCGAGCGCATCATCGCCACCTTCGCCCGTTGCCGGGAAAGCGAAGAACTGTTCGTCGACACCTTGCAACGCATCGGTCTGGAGCCGTTCAAGGAGCGGGTCTATCCGAAGGTTCTGGAGGTGTCGGCATGAACAATCTGCTGCGTGTGCGAGAGGGCGTAGCCGAATGGCTGCGCGACGACCCCTGGCAGTTGATTCGTGACGCGACGGATGAGTTGCCGAGCGGACAGCTGATCCTGCCGCTATCCCAATGGCTTGCCCGTAATGCTCAACCCACGACGGCGTTCGAAGGCGTCTGGCTCGGTCCTGACGACGAAGTGGAAAACCTGATCCCGTGGTTTTCCGACCTGCCGCTGATTGCCCTGGACTTCCCGAGCTTTCGCGACGGTCGCGCCTACAGCCAGGCTTATCTGTTACGTACGCGTTTGGGTTGGCAGGGCGAATTGCGCGCGATTGGCGATGTGCTGCGTGACCAGCTCAGCCATATGCGTCAGTGTGGTTTCGACGCCTTCGCGGTGCGCGAAGACAAATCCGCGGAAGACGCGCTCAAGGGCCTGGCCGGAATGAGCGTGTTGTATGGTCGCTCGGCGATCGAGCCACGGCCGTTGTTTCGCCGACGTTAGGAGGCCTGTGGCGAGGGAGCTTGCTCCCGCTCGGCTGCGCAGCAGTCGCAAAATAGCCGGGCACATGCGATGCGCCTGACAGGACCGGGTTTGCAGGTTTTAGGACCGCTTCGCGCTCCAGCGGGAGCAAGCTCCCTCGCCACAAGACGCAATCAGTTGATTCGTACAAGCCCTGCGCGCAGGTTTTGCGGTACCTGATCGATTTCCAGCAACGTCAGGTCTTTCGGCGCTTCGCCAGCAAGCGGATTGCCGAGATTGCCCTTCACATCTTCTGGAAGTTTGTACATGGCACCGGTCATAGGGTCGACGACCAACAGGCCGATCAGCCCGCCAAACACGAAATTGCCCCAGTACCAACCGCTCATGCTGGTTTCCAGTTTCGCGGTGCTATCGGCGTAGCCGTCCTTCTTGAAGGTGATCGTGTAGTCCTCCCCCTTGAAGTAACCGCGACCCGATGGCAGGGTCACGCTATTGGGAGTGGAGCCACTGTGGACCACGATGCCGTCCTTGTTCTTGACGGTGAAACTGGCACCGCTGGGTGTGCTGGACACGTTTACCGGGTATTTGCTGTCGCCGACAATGCTGGCACAACCTGAGGTCAGGAGTGTGGCGGCAATAGCGCTAGCGGTGATCAGTGTGCGAATGGCTTTCATTGCTTTTGTTTTCCTTGGGGCAGTACTGTGCCGTCATTGGCCGAGACACGCTTCGTGCGGTCGCGCGGTCATTTTTCGATTGGGGTTTTGTTTTCAACGGCAGGCACTTTAGCACTAATGGCTATGAGCTATCATCTAAAAAATGCTGAGGTGCTTTTACTCTTGAGGTGGGGGTTTTGAGTGGCCAGCCCCGGTTGGGCGACACCGGTTTCCTCTACTGGTAATCATTTCCCGCAGCATTCAGCGAATATCCGGTTTTTGTAATAACAATGCGCTGAATTTTGGCTATACCTACAATTCCCTTTCCCAATACCGTAGTTGGCTTTCTGACAGGAGTTACAGAATGAAGCTTGCGCTAATGATGAGCACGCTGTGCATCGCTTCCATTGGAGTGGTCGGCTGTTCCAGCAAAATAACCCAGCCAGAAGAGTATTCCGGGTTCCTCAAGGACTACAGCCAACTCAAGGAAGCGAAGTCTCCCTCTGGCGTTCCAGTGATGCGCTGGGTCGATCCGAAACTCAACATCAACAAGTACACCAGCGTCTACATCGAACCCACCCAGCTCTACCCCAAGCCACAACCGACCGAGAAAGTCCCGCAAAGCACTTTGTCGGGCATCACCAGCTACTACGATCAGGCACTCAAACGTGAGGTGAGCAAATCGCTGCCGCTGGCCACCGGTCCCGGTCCAGGCGTGCTCGTGATGCGCGCCGCGATTACCGCGGTCAGCAGCAAAACTGAAGGCCTGAAACCCTATGAAATACTCCCGATTACTTTGGTGGCCGCAGCCGTGAGTACCGCCACTGGCATTCGTGACCAGGAAACCAATCTGGCCACCGAAGCGGTGTTCCTCGATGGTGGGAGCAACAAGGTCGTGGCGCAAGTGGTGCGCAAAGGCACCGGCAAGCCACTGGCAGGCGAATCACAGGTCATGAAGGCCAGCGATGTGAAAAACGTTATCGACGGTTGGGCTGCGGATCTTCATCAGGCGTATTTGAAGCTGAAGGCGAAGTAGGGCGGGTTTATTTAGTTCGCGGCTTGTCCAACAGGCACTCGCTGAATTGGAGACCCAATCGCGAGCAAGCTCGCTCCCACATTAGGTCTTCAGCGATCACTTAATTTGTGTACGACTGCGATCAAGTGTGGGAGCGAGCTTGCTCGCGATGACGTATTGCCAGTCGATATAGATTCTGGAAACTGCTATTTTCCAACAATCCACTGTGCATCGGCCGGTGTGGCGGTGAAGGCAACCGCCACCACATGACTGTGCTCTATCCGGGCACCGACACCACAACTGGCGAAAAACGCCATCAGGCTGAATCCCGCAGCGCAAAGCAAACCATTCATAAAAGTCTCCTCATTTTCCGAAGGTGACATTCAGTCCGGCCAACAGCGTGAACTGCGGCTGGCCATTGCCGCTGCGTTCCACGGTCCACTGCGGTTCGATGAAGGCGTTGAGCACATTATCACCCGATTTCCAGACTTTGCCGCCACCGAATCCGAGGGGGATGTAGTGGGAGTCGTTTCTCAGGTCGAAAGTCCAGATGGCGGTGGAGCGCAGGTACCAACCCTGGGACAGGTTGTGAGTGATGATGGGCTGGAAAGTCGCGGTTTCAACGTGCTGACGATCGCTGTCGCCGGCGAACGAGCGTTGGTACTGCACTTGCGCGCCGAGCAGGCCGCGGGGAGAGGAGTCGATGGCAATGGCCACCAGACCCGCCTGCCATTTACCCGTCCCGAGTTCGTCCTGGTCGGCGAACGGTAGGGTGATCTGCGGGCCGATGCCCAACTGCACGCCGTCGGTCTTGAGTAGAAAGATATCGGACAGGCTCACATCCCCTTCACCCGTGCTGTAGCCCCCATGGGGATCGGGATGCGTGCTGATCGGCGCAGCGGCTTGCAGCAGTTGCGCGACTCCAATGAAATCATTGGCAGCAATCGGCAAGGTTCCGCGCACCAGCAGGTCGTTGGTGTGGTCGTTGCTATCGTAGATTCTCGGGGTGTAGTAGTCCTGCAGGTTCATCCCGGACGCGAAATTCAGCGGATTGTTGCTCGCGTTCGCTGTATCGGCATTGTCGGCCACTGCGCTAAACGCAGGTGATAGCGTTGCGGCCAATAGCATGACGGGTGCGTAGACCTTTCTCGACATGATTCCCCCCGGTTCCCTGGTGGTTCAGTGGACGATTCGGTGCTGGGTGGCCGATTGATAGGGCTTTTTGCTCTGGCAGGACACTTAAGATGAAATTAGCAGGGAACGCTGTCTTGGCCAGTCGAATGGAATGATTTGTAGGCGCGAGCGGTGCGGCGATCCGACTTGCCCGCGAAAGCGGTCTGTCATTCAACATCGCGAGCAGGACATTTCAGCTCATGGTTTCGGAGTCGTTTGACAGCAATCCGGGATAGGCTGCAAGGCGCTTTCGTGTTTAACTTCGGCTCCGCGAAACGCTAAAAAATTTCTCACAAAAACCCTGCTTAAAAGGACTCCGTTCATGGCTCAAGTCACTCTTAAAGGCAACCCGGTTCAAGTCAACGGCGAACTGCCACAAGCCGGTTCCAAGGCGCCAGCTTTCTCTTTGGTTGCTGGCAATCTGTCCGACGTTACCCTGGCGAGCTTTGCCGGCAAGCGCAAAGTGCTGAACATTTTCCCAAGCATCGACACCCCGACCTGCGCCACTTCGGTGCGCACGTTCAACGCCCAGGCCAATGACGTGGCCAACACTGTTGTGTTGTGCATCTCGGCTGACCTGCCGTTCGCCCAGGCGCGTTTCTGCGGCGCTGAAGGTCTGGAAAACGTCCAGAACCTGTCCACCCTGCGTGGCGCCGAATTCATCCAGAACTACGGTGTGGCCATTGCTGACGGTCCCCTCAAAGGCCTGACTGCCCGTGCCGTTGTCGTCCTCGACGAAAACGACACTGTGCTGCACAGCGAACTGGTCAAGGAAATCGCTGAAGAGCCTGACTACGAAGCTGCGTTGGCCGTGTTGAAGTAACAGGTTTTACCGTTGTTGACGGCCTGGCCCTGTCCAGGCCGTTTTTATTTGGTCTTGTAGGAGCGAGCAAGCTTGCTCCTACAAGGGCTTGCCCGCGAAGGCGTCCTCAGTGGCTTGGCAAGCGCTGACGAACGTAAGCCCAAGGTAAATTGCCGGTAAAGGCGCTTTGCTAAATCCCTGCCAGTGCTTATCTTTCAGCCTTCCGTAGAAGATGCTCACGCGCCCAATGGTTGATCACTCCATGCAATCCTCCGCTTCCCGCAATCCCCGCCGCTGGCTGTTCGGCCTGCTTGTGCTGTTGGTCATCGCTGGCCTGTGCTGGAAGTTCTGGCCCGCTGACGTTGCTCATAAAGACACAGCAGGGCAAAAAGCCGTCGCCGGGCATACCGGCAGGTCCGGCGGGATGCGTCCGGGTTTCGGTGGGGCAAGCGGACCGGTTCCGGTGCGGGTGGCGCCGGCAACGCGCGGGGATTTTCCGCTGTACTACAAGGCGTTGGGCACGGTCACGGCGCTGAATACCATCAATGTGCGCAGTCGGGTGGCCGGCGAACTGGTCAAGGTTGCGTTCGAGGAAGGGCAGATGGTCAAGGCCGGGGACTTGCTGGCCGAGATCGATCCGCGTCCGTACCAGAATGCCTTGCTTCAGGCCGAAGGCACCTTGTTGCAGAACCAGGCGCAACTGAAAAACGCCCAGGTCGATAGGGAGCGTTACCGCGGTCTGTACGCCGAAGACAGCATTGCTAAACAGACCCTGGACACCGCCACAGCGCTGGTGGGCCAATACCAAGGCACGGTCAAGACCAACCAGGCGGCGGTCAATGACGCCAAACTCAATCTGGAATTCACCAAAATCCGCGCACCGATCGCCGGGCGCCTGGGCTTGCGTCAACTGGACGTCGGCAACCTGGTGGCGGCTAATGACACCACGGCGCTGGTGATCATTACCCAGACCCAACCGATCAGCGTCGCCTTCACCTTGCCGGAAAGCAGCCTTGCAACAGTGCTTGAGCGTTACCGCAGTGGCGCCAGATTGCCGGTGCAAGCCTGGGATCGCGGCGACCTGAAGTTGCAGGCCACCGGGGTGTTGCAGAGTCTGGATAACCAGATCGACATCACCACGGGCACCCTGAAATTCAAGGCGCGCTACGAGAACCGCGATCAAACGCTGTTCCCCAACCAGTTCGTCAATGTGCGCTTGCTCGCCGATACCCTGAAAGACGTGGTGCTGGCGCCGTCGGCGGCGATTCAGTTCGGCAACAATGGCACCTTCGTGTATGCGCTGGACGGCGACAAAAAGGTCAAGATGCACCCCCTGAAAATCGGTGCCAGCGACGGCGATGTCACGGTGATTGAAGAGGGCCTGGCACCCGGTGATCGCGTGGTCCTGGAAGGCACCGACCGTCTGAAAGAGGGCAGCGAGGTGGAAGTGGTCAACGACCCTCAGGACGTTCCGACCACGCCGACCGGGCACCTGCAGGGCACGAGCACCGCGGTTGAACCGGCAGCCACCGACAAGGCGCAAAAGGGCGGCGCATGAACATCTCGCGGCTGTTCATCCTCCGACCGGTAGCCACCACCCTGAGCATGCTGGCCATTATTCTGGCCGGCCTGATCGCTTATCGACTGTTGCCGGTCTCGGCATTGCCTCAGGTCGATTACCCGACCATTCGAGTGATGACGCTTTACCCCGGCGCCAGCCCGGATGTGATGACCAGTGCGGTCACCGCACCGCTGGAGCGTCAGTTCGGGCAGATGCCCGGCCTGACCCAGATGGCCTCGACCAGCTCCGGCGGCGCCTCGGTGCTGACTTTGCGTTTCAACCTCGACATCAATATGGATGTCGCCGAACAGCAGGTGCAGGCCGCGATCAATGCCGCCACCAACCTGTTGCCCAAGGACTTGCCGGCGCCGCCGGTGTACAACAAGGTCAACCCGGCGGATACCCCGGTGCTGACCCTGGCCATCACCTCCAGGACCATGCTGTTGCCCAAGCTCAATGACCTGGTCGATACCCGCATGGCGCAGAAAATCGCCCAGATCAGCGGCGTCGGCATGGTCAGCATCGCCGGCGGTCAGCGCCAGGCGGTGCGGATCAAGGTCAACTCCGAGGCGTTGGCGGCCAATGGCTTGAACCTCTCGGACGTGCGGACCCTGATCGGTGCTTCCAACGTCAACCAGCCCAAGGGCAACTTCGACGGCCCGACCCGGGTCTCGATGCTCGATGCCAATGACCAGCTGACCTCGCCCAAAGACTACGCCGAGTTGATCCTTGCCTATAACAACGGCGCGCCGCTGCGCCTGAAGGACGTGGCGCAGATCGTCGACGGTGCCGAGAACGAACGTCTTGCCGCCTGGGCCAATGAAAACCAGGCGGTGTTGCTGAACATCCAGCGTCAGCCGGGCGCGAACGTGATCGAAGTGGTCGACCGGATCAAGGCGTTGCTGCCGAGCATCACCGACAACCTGCCGGCCGGCCTCGAGGTGATCGTGCTGACCGACCGCACCCAGACCATCCGTGCCTCGGTCACCGACGTGCAACACGAACTGCTGATCGCCATTGCCCTGGTGGTCATGGTGACCTTCCTGTTCCTGCGCAGGGCCAGTGCGACCATCATTCCGTCGGTGGCCGTACCGCTGTCGTTGATCGGCACCTTTGGCGTGATGTACCTGGCCGGTTTCTCGGTCAACAACCTGACCCTGATGGCCCTGACCATCGCCACCGGTTTTGTGGTGGATGACGCCATTGTCATGCTGGAAAACATTTCACGCTTCATCGAGGAGGGAGACAGTCCCATGGTGGCGGCGCTCAAGGGCGCCAAGCAGATCGGCTTCACCCTGATCTCGCTGACCCTGTCGCTGATCGCGGTACTGATTCCACTGCTGTTTATGGCCGACGTGGTCGGGCGCTTGTTCCGCGAGTTTGCCATTACCCTGGCGGTGGCGATCCTGATTTCGTTGGTTGTCTCCCTGACCCTGACGCCGATGATGTGCGCGCGTTTGCTCAAGCGTGAACCCAAGGTAGAGGCGCAGGGCGGTTTCTACCGGGCCAGCGGTGCGTGGATCGACTGGATGATTGCCGCCTATGGGCGCAAGTTGCAGTGGGTGCTCAAGCACCAGCCGCTGACCCTGATGGTAGCCATCGCCACTCTGGGCCTGACCGTGTTCCTCTACATGGTGGTGCCCAAGGGCTTCTTCCCGGTGCAGGACACCGGGGTGATTCAGGGCATTTCCGAAGCGCCGCAGTCGATCTCGTTCGCTGCCATGAGCCAGCGCCAGCAAGAACTGGCCAAAATCATCCTGCAAGACCCGGCGGTGGAGAGCCTGTCGTCCTACATCGGCGTCGACGGCGATAACGCCACGCTGAACAGCGGCCGCCTGCTGATCAACCTCAAGCCCCACAGCGAACGTGATCTGAGCGCCACCCAGGTGATTGCGCGGATGCAACCAGAGCTGAACAAACTGGTGGGGATCAGGCTGTTCTTGCAGCCGGTACAGGATTTGACCATCGAAGACCGGGTCAGCCGGACCCAGTACCAGTTCAGCCTGTCCTCGCCGGACGCCGAACTGCTCAGCCTCTGGAGCGGCAGGCTGGTCGAGGCTTTGTCCAGAGAAGCGGAATTGACCGACGTTACCAGCGATTTGCAGGACAAGGGGTTGCAGGTCTTTCTGGTAATCGATCGCGATGCGGCGTCGCGGATCGGCGTGTCGGTGTCGAACATCACCGACGCGCTGTACGACGCCTTCGGTCAGCGGCAGATTTCCACCATTTACACCCAGGCCAGCCAGTACCGCGTGGTGCTACAGGCGCAGTCCGGCGAGAAGATCGGTCCGCAGGCGCTGGAGCAGATTCACGTCAAAACCACCGACGGCGGTCAGGTGCGGTTGTCCAGTCTGGCGCATATCGAAGAGCGCCAGGCGCAGTTGGCGATCACCCACATCGGCCAGTTCCCGGCGGTGATGATGTCGTTCAACCTGGCGCCTGGCGTGGCGTTGGGGCAGGCGGTCGAGCTGATCAACAACGTGCAGCAGGACATCGGCATGCCGGTCGGCGTGCAGACTCAATTCCAGGGCGCCGCCCAGGCCTTTGAAGCGTCGCTGTCGAGCACCTTGCTGCTGATTCTGGCAGCGGTGGTGACCATGTACATCGTGCTCGGCGTGCTCTACGAGAGCTATATCCACCCGATCACCATTCTCTCGACCTTGCCATCGGCGGCGGTCGGGGCCTTGCTGGCGTTGCTCCTCAGCGGCAACGACCTGGGGATGATCGCGATCATCGGCATCATTTTGCTGATCGGCATTGTGAAAAAGAACGCAATCATGATGATCGACTTCGCCCTCGAGGCCGAACGCAATCAGGGCATGGACCCGCAGGCGGCGATCTATCAGGCGGCGTTGCTGCGGTTCCGACCGATTCTGATGACCACGCTGGCCGCGCTGTTCGGCGCTGTGCCGTTGATGCTTGCCACCGGCTCCGGCGCGGAACTGCGTCAACCGCTGGGTCTGGTGATGGTCGGTGGTTTGCTGGTGAGTCAGGTATTGACCTTGTTCACCACCCCGGTGATTTACCTGTACTTCGATCGCCTCGGTCGTCGCTTCGGCAAAACCAATGCCGACGCCGAAGAGGTGGCGGTATGACGATGCCGAAAAGTAATCCCTATGCAAGGCACACCCCCACAGTGATTGGTGGTGGGGACTGGCGTCAATGAACCTCTCCGGTCCGTTCATCAAACGCCCGGTAGCGACCATGCTCCTGAGCCTGGCGATCCTGTTGCTGGGGGGCGTGAGCTTCGGCCTGCTGCCGGTGGCACCGCTGCCGCAGATGGATTTCCCGGTGATCGTGGTTCAGGCCAGCCTGCCCGGCGCCAGCCCGCAAGTCATGGCGTCGAGCGTGGCGACGCCGCTGGAGCGCTCCTTCGGCGCCATCGCCGGGGTCAACACCATGAGCAGCCGATCCAGCCAGGGCTCGACCCGGGTGATCCTGCAATTCGACCTCGATCGCGACATCAATGGCGCGGCGCGGGAAGTGCAGGCCGCGATCAATGCCTCGCGCAACCTGTTGCCCAGCGGTATGCGCAGCATGCCGACCTACAAGAAGGTCAACCCGTCCCAGGCGCCGATCATGGTGCTGTCATTGACCTCGGACGTGCTGCAAAAGGGCCAGCTCTACGACCTGGCCTCGACCATCCTGTCGCAAAGCCTGTCTCAGGTGCCGGGCGTCGGCGAAGTGCAGATCGGCGGCAGTTCGCTGCCGGCAGTGCGCATCGAGCTGGAGCCGCAGTTGCTCAACCAGTACGGTGTAGCGCTGGACGATGTGCGCAACACCATCGCCAACGCCAACGTGCGCCGGCCCAAGGGCTCGGTCGAAGACGACCAGCGCATGTGGCAGGTGCAGGCCAACGACCAACTGGAGAAAGCCAGGGATTACGAGCCGCTGATCATTCGTTACCAGAACGGCTCGGCGTTGCGCCTGAGCGACGTGGCTAAGGTCAGCGACGGCGTCGAAGACCGCTACAACAGTGGCTTCTTCAACGATGACGCGGCGGTGCTGCTGGTGATCAACCGGCAGGCCGGGGCCAACATCATCGAGACGGTCAACGCGATCAAGGACCAGCTGCCGGCGTTGCAGGCGGTGTTGCCGGCCAGCGTCAAGCTGAACCTGGCCATGGACCGTTCGCCGGTGATCAAGGCGACCTTGCACGAAGCGGAGATGACCCTGCTGATCGCCGTGGTGCTGGTGATTCTGGTGGTGTTTCTGTTCCTTGGAAACTTGCGCGCCTCGTTGATCCCGACCCTGGCCGTGCCGGTGTCGCTGGTCGGCACGTTCGCCATCATGTACCTCTATGGATTCTCCCTGAACAACCTGTCGCTGATGGCGCTGATCCTCGCCACCGGCCTGGTGGTGGACGACGCCATCGTGGTGCTGGAGAACATTACCCGGCACATCGACCAAGGTGTGCCGCCGATGAAGGCCGCGTATCTGGGGGCTCAGGAGGTGGGGTTCACGCTGCTGTCGATGAACGTCTCGCTGGTGGCGGTGTTCCTGTCGATCCTGTTTATGGGCGGGATTATCGAAAGCCTGTTCCGCGAGTTTTCCATCACCCTGGCAGCGTCCATCGTGGTCTCGCTGCTGGTTTCGCTGACCCTGACCCCAATGCTCTGTGCACGCTGGTTGAAACCCCACACTCCGGGCCAGGAGAACCGCCTGCAACGCTGGAGCCAGCGGGCCAACGAGTGGATGGTCAGCGGTTATGCCCGCAGCCTGGACTGGGTGCTGCGCCATCGGCTGCTGACCTTGCTCAGCCTGTTGCTGACCATCGGGGTCAACGTCGCGCTGTATGTGGTGGTGCCGAAAACTTTCCTGCCGCAGCAGGACACCGGTCAGTTGATCGGTTTCGTGCGCGGCGATGACGGTCTGTCGTTCAACGTGATGCAGCCCAAGATGGAAATCTTCCGTCGCGCGGTATTGACCGACCCGGCGGTGGAAAGCGTCGCCGGTTTCATCGGTGGCAATAACGGTATCAACAACGCCTTCATGCTGGTGCGTTTGAAGCCAATCAAGGAACGGCAGATTTCCGCGCAAAAAGTCATCGAGCGCCTGCGCAAGGAAATGCCCAAGGTGCCGGGCGGACAACTGATGCTCATGGCCGACCAGGACCTGCAATTTGGCGGCGGTCGCGAACAGACCAGCTCGCAATACTCCTACATCCTGCAAAGCGGTGATCTGGGTGCCTTGCGCGAGTGGTACCCGAAAGTCGTCGTGGCGCTCAAGGCGTTGCCCGAGCTGACTGCCATCGATGCCCGCGAAGGACGCGGAGCCCAGCAAGTGACCCTGGTGGTCGACCGTGATCAGGCCAAGCGCCTGGGCGTTGACATGGACATGGTCACCGCGGTGCTGAACAACGCCTACAGCCAGCGGCAGATTTCCACCATCTATGACAGCCTCAACCAGTATCAGGTGGTGATGGAGGTCAACCCGAAATACGCCCAGGACCCGATTACCCTCAATCAGGTCCAGGTGATTACCGCCGCTGGCGCGCGTATTCCGTTGTCGGCCATCGCCCATTATGAAAACAGTCTGGAAGATGACCGGGTCAGCCATGAAGGGCAGTTCGCGTCTGAAAGCATCTCCTTCGACATGGCCGATGGGGTCACCGTCGAGCAGGGCACTGCCGCCATCGAACGGGCAATCGCCAAGGTCGGCCTGCCGGAAGACGTCATCGCCAAAATGGCCGGCACCGCGGACGCCTTCGCCGCCACGCAAAAGAGCCAGCCATGGATGATTCTCGGCGCGCTGCTGGCGGTGTACCTGGTGCTGGGGGTGCTCTATGAAAGCTACATTCATCCGCTGACCATTCTTTCAACGCTGCCGTCGGCCGGGGTCGGCGCGCTGCTGTCGATCTACGCACTGGGCGGCGAGTTCAGCCTGATTTCGTTGCTCGGGCTGTTCCTGCTGATTGGCGTGGTGAAGAAAAATGCGATCCTGATGATCGACCTGGCGTTGCAGTTTGAACGTCAGCAGGGGATGGCGCCGCTGGAGTCGATCCGCAGCGCGTGCCTGTTGCGTCTGCGGCCGATTCTGATGACCACGCTGGCGGCGATTCTCGGTGCCTTGCCGTTGTTGCTGAGCACCGCCGAGGGCGCGGAAATGCGTCAACCGCTGGGCCTGACGATTATCGGCGGGCTGATCTTCAGTCAAGTCTTGACCCTTTACACCACCCCGGTGGTTTACCTCTATCTCGACCGTCTGCGCCACCGCTTCAACCACTGGCGTGGGGTACGTACCGATGCTGCTCTGGAAACTCCGCTATGACTGATCGTTCGCTTCCCAAGGCCCCTGCGCTGTCCGCCCAACGTTTGGCGATGGCTCGCGGTTCGCGTCTGCTCAGCCTGACTCTGTGCGGGTTGATGCTCAGCGCCTGCGCGATCGGTCCGGATTACCAGCGCCCGCAGCTGAGTGCCCCAGCCCAATACAAGGAGGCCCAAGGCTGGCGTCAGGCCAAACCGAGCGATTCTCTGGCCCGTGGCGCCTGGTGGGAGCTATACGGTGATCAGCAACTCAACGGCCTGATCGAGAAGCTCAACAGCGCCAACCAGACCGTCGCCCAATCCGCAGCCCAGTACCGTCAGGCCCAGGCCCTGGTCCGTAGCGCTCGGGGTTCGTTCTTCCCCACTGTGGACCTGAGCGCCGGGAAAACCCGTTCCAGCCAGGGCACCGGCAGCAGCAGTTCGAGTTTGACCAGCTCCAGCAGTGGCATTCGCGACACTTACAACACCCAACTGGGCGTGAGCTGGGAAGCGGATGTCTGGGGTAAGTTGCGTCGCGGCCTGGAAGCCAACGAGGCCAGCGCCGAGGCAAGTTTCGCGGATCTGGCGGCGATGCGCCTGAGCCAACAGTCGGAGTTGGTGCAGAGCTATCTGCAACTGCGGGTGATGGATCAACAGAAGCGTCTATTGGAGGCGACGGTCGAGGCCTATCAGCGCTCGCTGACCATGACCGAAAACCAATACCGCGCCGGGGTATCCGGCAAAGACGCGGTCGCCCAGGCGCAAACCCAGCTCAAAAGCACTCAGGCCGACCTTATCGACCTGATCTGGCAGCGTGCGCAACTGGAAAATGCCATCGCCGTGCTGACCGGCGTGCCGCCGGCAGAGTTCAGTCTGGCAGAGACCCAGAACATCCCGGCGTTGCCGCAGATTCCCTTGAGCCTGCCGTCACAGCTGCTTGAACGCCGTCCCGACATCGCCTCAGCCGAGCGCTCGGTGATCGCAGCGAATGCCAATATCGGCGTCGCAGAAGCTGCCTATTATCCGGACCTGAGCCTGAGCCTGAGCGGCGGCTACAGCAGCAGTACCTTCGCCAACTGGATCAGCGTGCCGAACCGCTTCTGGTCCGTGGGCCCGCAACTGGCCATGACCCTGTTCGACGGTGGCCAGCGTTCGGCGGAAGTCGACCGCACTGAAGCCGTCTACGACCAGACCGTGGCCAAATACCGGCAGACCGTGCTCGATGGCTTTCGCGAAGTGGAGAACTTTCTGGTGCAGCTCAAAGTACTGGAAGACGAGGCGGCGGTGCGCCAGCAGGCCCTGGAGTCGGCCCGTGAATCCCTGCGCCTGACCCAGAACCAGTACCGGGCAGGCTTGATTGCCTACCTCAATGTGGTGGTGGTCCAGGCCGCTGCCCTGAGCAACGAGCGCAGCGTGCTGACTTTGCAGCAAAGCCGCTTGATCGCCAGCGTGCAACTGATCGCCGCGCTGGGTGGTGGCTGGGATGGGCAGATGCCGGTGAGTGAGAAAGAGTAGGGCGAGTGTAATTCCTGTGGCGAGGGAGCTTGCTCCCGCTGGGGCGCGCAGCGGCCCTAAAAACTGCAAAGGTGTTGCATCAGGCACACCGCATTCGCCGATTTTACGACTGCTGCGCAGCCGAGCGGGAGCAAGCTCCCTCGCCACAAGTCAGTGCAAGTCATCAGATCACTTAGATCATCCTCACATTGGGTGAGGGACATCAAGTCATCAGACCAATGGCCAATTGATAATTTTTCTCAGTGCGTTCTGTAGCGCAATCGGTACAATCGACGGCTTTGCCCCCGAGCATGGATGCAGTTCGGCTCACCGGCTACGAGAAGTCCCATGCTCATCGGTAGTTATTCCCCCGCCCTGGTTTTGATCTCCCTTTGTGTGGCGATTCTCGCTTCCTATACCGCACTTGACCTCACCGGACGTATCGCCACGGCCAAAGGCCGGGCGGTTCATCTGTGGACGGCTGGCGGCGCGCTGGCCATGGGGGTGGGCATCTGGTCGATGCACTTTATCGGCATGCTGGCCGTCAGCTTGCCGATCGACCTCGGTTATGACCTGACGATCACCCTGTTATCCCTGCTGATCGCCATTCTGTCTTCTGGTTTTGCCCTGTGGCTGGTCAGTCAGCCGCACTTGCCGACCTGGCAACTGGCGTTCGGTGCCTTGATCATGGGCGCCGGAATCAGCGCCATGCACTACACCGGCATGGCTGCCATGCGCATGCAGCCGGGCATCGATTACGATCCGACGTTGTTCAGCGCTTCCTTGTTGATTGCCGTCGTGGCGTCAGCCGCCGCGCTGTGGATCGCTTTCCGGCTGCGGCAAAACACCCCTCACGTCATATTTGCCCGTGGCGGCGCGGCAGTGATCATGGGCATCGCCATAGTCGGCATGCATTACACCGGGATGGCCGCAGCGCGTTTCGCTGACGGCAGTTTTTGTGGCGCGGCGCAGGGTGGCCTGAGCGGCAAGGGGCTGGACAACCTGGTGCTGGTCTCGACGCTGGCGGTGCTGTGTATCGCATTACTGACCTCGGTCCTCGATGCCCGCCTCGAAGCCCGAACCGCGGGGCTGGCCAACTCCTTGACCCTGGCCAATCAGGAACTCACCCAACTGGCCCTGCACGACACTCTGACCGGATTGCCGAACCGGGTGCTGCTGGCCGATCGCATTGATCAGGCGATGAATCTGGTGCAGGAGCAGGGCGGTTGTTTTGCGCTGATGTTCATCGATCTGGACGGCTTCAAGCCGGTTAACGATGCCTTTGGGCATCACATGGGTGACCAGTTGCTGCGTGAAGTCGGCCTGCGCCTGCGCGAGGACTTGCGCAGCCAGGACACCCTGGCGCGCATCGGAGGTGATGAATTCGTGTTGCTGGTGCAGCTCGGCGAACCGGACGACGCCTTGCGCCTGGCGGCCCGGCAGGTCGGGCTGCTTTCGCGTTCGTTCCGGGTGGCCGAGCATGACTTGCAAATATCCGCCAGCGTCGGCATCGCCGTTTATCCCGGTAACGGTGAGACCGCACAAGAATTGCTGATGAACGCCGACGCGGCGATGTACCACGCCAAAGGCACCGGCAAGAACGGCTATCGCTTCTTCGACGCCTCGATGAACACCAACGCCCGCAAACAACTGCAATTGCTGCAAGACCTGCGCGCTGCCGTCGAGCACGAACAGTTCAGTCTGTATTACCAACCCAAGTTCGATGCCGGCAACGGCCAGCCGATCGGTGCCGAGGCGCTGTTGCGTTGGGTGCATCCGCAGCACGGCATGCTGTTGCCGGACAAGTTCATCGATCTGGCGGAAAAGACCGGGCTGATTATCCCGATCGGCGAGTGGGTATTGAACGAAGCCTGCCGGCAGATGCGTGAATGGTACGTGCAGGGCTATACCGGCTGGCGTATCGCGGTGAACCTGTCGGCCCTGCAGTTTTGTCATGCGGGGCTGGTGAAAAGCGTCGCCAGCGCACTGGCCAGGCACCAGTTGCCGGCCAACAGTCTGACCCTGGAAATCACCGAAACCACCGCCATGAGTGACGCGGATGCGAGCATGACGGTACTTCAGGAACTCTCGGATATGGGCGTTGACCTGTCTATCGATGATTTTGGTACCGGCTACTCGAGCCTGATGTACCTCAAGCGTTTGCCGGCCAACGAATTGAAGATCGACCGTGGTTTTGTCCGCGATCTGGAACATGACAGCGACGACGCCGCCATCGTTTCAGCCATCGTCGCCCTGGGCCAGGCGCTTGGGCTGCGGATCGTCGCCGAAGGTGTGGAGACCGACGTGCAGCAGAACTTCCTGACCCAATTGGGTTGTGATTCGTTGCAAGGCTACCTGCTTGGGCATCCGCTGCCGGCCGAGCGTTTCATTGCCGATATCCATCGGGCGGAGCAATTGGCGGCGAGCTGAACGGCGTTGTGCTTGACTCGAGCCCATGCAAAAGCGATCACTGGCGAGTACTCTTGCAGCGGATTGCAGCTTTGAATGGGGGAAAGCCAGCATGGATAAAGTCATCATCATCACTGGTGGCAGCCGCGGTATCGGCGCGGCCACTGCGCTGCTGGCAGCGCAGCAGGGTTATCGGATCTGCATCAATTACCAGGCGGACGAGCAGGCCGCCCAGCAGGTGCTCGAGCAAGTCCGCGCGCTGGGCGCCCAAGCGATTGCCATGCGCGCCGATGTCAGTATCGAAGATGAAGTCATCGGTTTGTTCCACCGGGTCGATACCGAACTGGGCCGGGTAACGGCACTGGTGAACAACGCGGGCACCGTCGGGCACAAGGCCCGGGTCGATGAAATGTCCGAATTTCGCATTCTCAAAGTCATGAAAACCAACGTGCTGGGGCCGATCCTCTGCGCCAAGCACGCGGTGTTGCGCATGTCGCCCAAACACGGCGGTCAGGGCGGCAGCATCGTCAACGTCTCCTCCGTCGCCTCGCGTCTGGGTTCTCCCGGCGAGTATGTCGACTACGCAGCCTCCAAAGGCGCGCTGGACAGCTTCACCATCGGCCTGTCCAAAGAAGTGGCCGGCGAGGGCATTCGCGTCAACGCGGTGCGACCTGGTTATATCTACACCGACTTCCACGCCCTGAGCGGCGATCCGGAGCGGGTCAGCAAACTCGAATCCGGCATCCCCATGGCCCGCGGCGGCCGCCCCGATGAAGTGGCCGAGGCGATCATCTGGCTGCTGTCGGACAAGGCTTCGTATGCGACCGGGACTTTTGTGGATCTGGGGGGCGGGCGTTAAGGCTTTAGAGCTGCATCGTCTGTTCAGCCGTCATCGCGAGCAAGCTCGCTCCCACATTAGATCCGTGTTGTTCACACCATAGTGGCCATATGCAGATCAACTGTGGGAGCGAGCTTGCTCGCGATAGCGGTGGCTCAGGCAACACTGAACCATCAGAACGACCGCACAATCCGCCCCAACGTCTCCATCGCCTTCTCCGAATCCTCAGTCCACGGGCTCCCGTAGTTCAACCGAATACAATTCCTGAACCGCTGGGTCGGCGAAAAAATCGGCCCTGGCGCAATGCTGATCCCTTGGGCCAACGCCATCTGAAACAACTTCAACGAGTCCATCTGCGCCGGCAGTTCCAGCCACAGGAAGTAGCCGCCGGCCGGTTGGCTGACGCGGGTCTGGGCCGGAAAGTAGCGGGCGATGGCGGCGAGCATCGCGCTTTGCTGTTCTTCGAGGGCGTAACGCAGCTTGCGCAGGTGGCGGTCGTAGCCGCCGTGTTGCAGGTAGTCGGCAATGGCGGCCTGAGCCGGCATCGAGGCGCAGAGTGAGGTCATGAGTTTCAGCCGTTCGACTTTCTGCGCGTAGCGCCCGGCGGCGACCCAGCCGATGCGGTAGCCGGGGGCCAGGCTTTTGGCAAAGGAGCCGCAGTGCATCACCAGACCTTCGGTGTCGAAGGCCTTGGCCGGTTTTGGCGCCTGCTGGCCGTAATAGAGTTCGGCGTAGACGTCGTCCTCGATCAGCGGCACCTGATGGCGGCGCAACAGCTCCACCAGTTCCTGTTTCCTGGCTTCGGGCATGGTCGCGCCCATCGGGTTCTGGAAGCTGGTCATGCACCAGCAGGCCTTGATCGGGTGCCGTTCGAGGGTTTGCGCCAGGACCCCAAGGTCGATGCCATCCCGGGGGTGCACGGGGATTTCCACGGCTTTGAGCTTCAGTCGCTCGAGCACTTGCAGGCTGGCATAAAAGGCCGGGGCTTCGATGGCCACCAGGTCGCCGGGTTCGGTCACTGCTTGCAGGCACAGGTTCAGGGCCTCAAGGGCGCCATTGGTGATCAGCAACTCTTCCATGGGCAGCATCAAGCCGCCGACCATGTAGCGCAGGGCGATTTGCCGACGCAGTTGCGGATTGCCCGGCGACATGTCGGTGACCACCATCCGTGGGTCCATTTCACGGCTGGCGCTGGCCAGTGAGCGGGCCAGCCGTTGCAGCGGGAACAGGGTCGGGCTGGGGAAGGCCGAGCCAAAGGGCACGGTGTTCGGGTCCTTGATCGAGTCGAGGACCGAGAACACCAGTTCGCTGACGTCGACTTCGGTGGATTCGTTGACCTGGCTGCTGATCACCGGCTCCGAGAACGGGCTCGGTGCGTGGGTGTTGACGAAGTAACCGGAACGCGGCCGGGCGCGGATCAGGCCGCGGCGCTCCAGCAGGTAATAGGCCTGGAACACCGTGGACGGGCTGACCCCGTAAGTCTGACTGGCGTAGCGCACCGACGGCACGCGCTGGCCGGGGCCGAGCACCCCGGAGCGGATCAGTTCAGCGATGTCGTCGGCGAATTTTTCGTAGCGTTTCATCTAAGACCCGGTTTGGCGATATTCAGGAAAATTCGGGTGAATTCTTCGCGGGCAAGCCACGCTCCCACAGGTTCGGCGTCGCTCTTGTGGGAGCGTGGCTTGCCCGCGAATGGGCGCACTGCAGTCTAAAGGCTCAACGGTTCATCGGCGCAACAAACCGGCTTTTCGCCACGCTGTAGATGTCAGGCTCGTCGCTGTCGACAATCTTGAAGCTGATGCTTTGCGAGCTACTGCCCGGCCGTTCGGCGGTCATCGCCACCGATACTGGCACATCCGTGATTTCACCCGCCGCCAGGCTCAGCTCGGTCTTGCCCTGCAACTGGAAGCCATCGCCATCCACCAGTGCCAGGCGGTACTGCTGGCGTTGCTGGGTCTTGTTGATGATTTTCAGGCTGTAGATGTTCTCGATCTGGCCCAAGCTGTTTTCCCGGAACATCCCACGGTCCTTGCTGACATCCAGCGAGACCATCGGCCGCTCCACCAAGGCCAGCGCCAACGCGCCGATCATCAGCAGCAACACTGCGCTGTAGCCGATCAGTCGGGGGCGCAGCAGGTGAGTCTTGCCACCTTGCAGCTCATGCTCGGAGGTGTAGCTGACCAGCCCGCGGGCATAGCCCATTTTGTCCATGATCGAATCGCAGGCATCGATACAGGCTGCGCAACCGATGCATTCCATCTGCAAACCGTCACGGATATCGATACCGGTCGGACAGACCTGCACACACAGTTGGCAGTCGATGCAGTCACCCAGGCCAGCCTCGGCCGATGCAACGCCGCGTTTGCGCGGGCCGCGGTTCTCGCCGCGGGCCACGTCGTAGGAAATGGTCAGGGTGTCTTTATCGAACATCACGCTTTGAAAGCGCGCATAGGGGCACATGTGCATGCACACCGCTTCGCGCAACCAGCCGGCGTTGATGTAAGTCGCGCCGGTGAAAAACACCACCCAGAACAGGCTGACTCCGGCCATTTGAAAGGTCAGCAGTTCATTGGCCAGCGGGCGGATCGGCGTGAAGTAACCGACAAAGGTCAAACCGGTGAGCAGGCTGATGGCCAGCCACATGGCGTGCTTGACCGAGCGGCGCATCAGCTTGTTCAGGCCCCAGGGGGCGGCTTGCAGCTTGATCCGCTGGTTGCGCTCGCCTTCGGTGACCTTTTCGCACCACATGAACAACCAGGTAAAGGAACTCTGCGGGCAGGTGTAGCCGCACCAGACCCTGCCGGCGAAAACAGTGATCGCGAACAGCCCGAACGCACAGATGATCAGCAGTGCCGAGAGCAGAATGAAATCCTGCGGCCAGAAGGTCGCGCCGAAGATATGGAATTTGCTTTCCGCCAAGTCCCAGAGCACCGCCTGACGGCCGCCCCAGTTCAGCCACACAGTGCCGAAGAACGCGAGGAACAACAAGCCCGCGCCGCTCACTCGCAAGTTGCGGAACAAGCCGCTGAAGCTGCGGGTGTGGATCAGGTTGTCGCTGGACTTGGCCTTCATCTTTGGACGCGAAGGCTCGAATGTTTCTACTAATCGGACGGGGATTTTATCGCTCATGGTCTTTCGCTCATCAGCCTCCATCAGGCCGAAGCACTATGACCAGCGATCTGTTTGCATAACAGACTCAGGTATTCGAATAAAAAGCGGATCAGATGGGCGCTCGGCGTCTGCCTGCGACAAGTTGCAGCACCCTCGGCGGCCCCGTTACAGCGAGACGCCAGCGCTTAACCCGGGCACTGGCCGCTGTCTGTGATCTGTATCAGTCAAACCACCGAACCACTGTCGCTGGCTTTCAAATGCTTACGGCCATCCATTGAGCCTGCGACGGTCAATGCGTCGGTTTCTGCTTTGGTGATGTAGACGCGCCCGCCTGAGTTCGTCTCCGACGCACGTCTGCCCGTGGCTGCTGTCCATCGCATATCGACCCATAAAAAGGGCAGCACCATGAACGCCTGGTGGCATGAGGTTTGGCTGACGTTACAAGCTGAGTTCGCCGATATCGGCGATGCCAGGCAGCTGACGCAAATCACTGTGCGTTTGCTGATGGCTGCCGTGCTGGGCGGTATTCTTGGATTCGAACGCGAACAGAAGGGCAAGGCCGCCGGGGTTCGCACCCACATGCTGGTGGCGCTGGGTGCCGCACTGTTCGTCCTGGTGCCACAAATGTCCGGCGCCCAGGCCGACGCCCTGAGCCGGGTAGTCCAAGGCGTGGTCGCCGGCATCGGCTTCCTCGGCGCCGGGACCATCCTGAAAAACCACGAGGGCGACGAGGGCAACGTCAAAGGCCTGACCACCGCCGCCGGCCTGTGGATGACCGCCGCCATCGGCGTCTCCGCCGGTTTGGGCCGAGAGGCGACGGCGGTACTCAGTACCTTGCTGGCGTTGGCGGTGTTTAGTGTGATGCCGAGGGTGGTGCGGTTGTTGGAGAAGGATGAGTAGATATTTTGAACAAGATACAGCGAGCTCGTGAGGTAATGACCTTACAAGCATAAGGGATCTTATTTGTGAAAACGGGACACTAGGGAAGGGGCTAATTGGATGATTTAGCGCATCGAAGAATTCAAGATCAGACCGCCACCTAATCCTATGAAGACGGCTCCGCTGCCCCGATTGATCATACTCCATGTCCGACCAGAAGAAAGCCGTGCAGCGACTCGGCTTGCGAGCCAGGAATAAAAGCAAAGTGCAATAAAAGAGCAAAAGGCAAACGTCAAGGCAAGCGAGAGTGATTGAGCCAGGATGAGTTCGCCAGGTTTTACGAACTGAGGAAAGAGTGCGGAGTAGAAAAGCAGGGCCTTGGGGTTTGAAAGCCCAACCAGATAAGCTTCGATAAATAGCCGCGTGCGAGTTGTCTGGCTTGTCATTTCCCAAGTTTGAGTCTTTACTGGTCCGCGGCTGAGCAGTAGCTTAATACCGAAAAAAATCAGATATCCGCCGCCCAGAATTTGCGCCCAGAACGCAAACATGGGGGATGAATTAAATACAATCGCCACTCCCGCGGTGGCCAATAATGCATAGGTCAGCATGGCGCTGACATTTCCAGCAATCCCACTCAATGCACGCTGAAAACCAACTTGTGAACCATTACGTATAGCCAGTAGAACAGCCGGGCCGGGTGATAAGGTCGCGGCGATGGCGAGTGTTAAAAATGCCACCCATTCTGTATAAGAAAACATGCAAACCTCCTAAAGATTCAAAATTCTCACATCCTGTTCGCGGTCAAAACTATAGCGCAGCCATTGAGCGAGTTCGCCAAGCACCAGGAACATACTGCTCGCCACCAGCACGGATACCTTTGCCCCTGTTACGCACCTGTTCTACATCAACGTGAAGCCCTGCGGTAAAGCAGAAAAAAACCACGGTAAGAGAAGACAATACTTGCAGCCCAGGGAAGCTGTTGACAGGGAAAAGTACTGACTTAAGCTCTGGCGCTACAGCTCCGAGAAGAGTGGGGCCCAGTGCAATTCCCGACAGTATCTGAATCACCGCCAATGGGATCAATTTGCGTAAAGGCCACCATAAAACCAGTGGTGCGATGAGAATAGTCAATGTTTGTATCAGCAATAAAAACATTGCAGTACTTCCCTGTAAGCGCACGTTGGGTGCGTTGATTGAAACTATCGAACCTGGGTTTATATTAGCGCTGTGCCTGCTTCTATTAAGCAGCGGCGAGCTTCTCCGCAGTTGGAGGTGTCAAGACCAGCCCCCAGTGAAGTTGATCACTTCACCGGTGACAAAGTCAGTACTTCCGGAAAGCAGAAACAAGATCAACTCACCTATTTCAGTGGCCCGTCCAAGTCGAGCCATGGGAACACTCTCACGCAGTTGCTCTAAAGCTTGCGGCGTGCTCCATAATTCATTCGGGTAGTACTGAGCACTTTCAAGAAAGTTCGGAGCCACAGCATTAATCTGAATCCCCAGAGGGGCGAATTCCTTGGCTGAGGCTCGGGCCATTGCACTGGCTGCGGCGCGCGCACTGGCGTATACGACAAAGCCGGATGCCGGTCGCAGAGGAGCGGCTGAGGTCACCAGAACTATCCTTCCTTTACGACGTTCTTTCATCGCCAAGGCGGCACTGGTCAGCAGTCGGTATGGCCAGACAACCATGGCTTCGAGTGCTTCGCGAAGATCGACGGCTTCGCCTTCTTCCAGTGGTGTCCAGAGTGCCGGTCCAACATCATTGCTGATCAGTTTGTCGACGCGCGTAAAGCGCTGCAGGGCATCCTCTATCAAGGCTTCGGGGGATAAGGCAGGGCTCGCGAGGGCGCCGGGCCACTGCTTCATGAATTGCACTCTCGCGGTCTCGTCTGCAAACGCCGGGTCATGGCAGAGAAATACATCCTCGGGTTTGCGTGAGGGCGCGGCCAGAACTCCTGGGCCAGCGTAGGAGAGCGCATGGGTCAGCACCACCACTTGAGGTTCGTCCATTTCACACCTTCTGACGGGTCGGGCGAATACGGATGTCATCGAGATGGACATGGGGCGGTTGTGCGACCACAAAAGATACCGTGGCGGCAACGTCATCAGGTACCAGGAATGGGCCTGACTCCACTTCAATATCTTTGAACCATTGACGGTCGTACCCCGCTGAGTCCTGAAATCCTGATTTCACGAATCCAGGTTCAATCAGCGTGACCCGTATTGCGTGGGTGCAGAGCTCCTGACGCAGACTCTCACACAGAGAGTGCAGGGCGAACTTGGTCGCTCCGTAGACCGGGTTTGCGGCAGATAGAGTACGTCCTACCGTGGAGCCGAGAATGACGATATCTCGTGGTGATTCGCCTGTCTGGTTCGACAACAGGAACTGTGCGCTTTCGCGCATCTGTTTCATGATGGAGAGCAAGTTGATGTCCACCAGCTCCTGCCACTGCGAGGCGTCGGACGTTAGTAAGCTCCCTTTCAGCCCCCTGCCTGCGGAGAGAACAATGACCGAGGGCGGTGCGCCAAACCGGCTTGTCGCAATTTCCAGCAGGTGGCTGGTGATCGAGGGAGTAGCAAGGTCTGCACTCTGCGCAGCGATATTGGGATACTCGTCGACCAAGAGATCCAGCGGCCCTTGGCGACGTCCGGTCGCCAGTACCTGAAGCCCATCTTTGGCGAACCGAGTGGCAATGGCCTGGCCAATTCCTGAACTTGCCCCTGTAACGAGAGCTACACGTTTCATATTGATAGTCCTATGACTGGCTAGGTGGGTTGGCGACGGGGCGCTGCGATCGGGCACCGGGTTGATGCTGCCCAAACGCCTCGTAGTATTCGTAGATCGCAGAACTGTCGAGCGTTCCACTCTCGAGCAGATGGGTTACGAACGCCTCGAACCAGGACTCATCCAGAGGGGCAAAGCTCAGCCCCAGGCGATTTAGATAGTGGCGCGTGCGATGACTCAGGAAACGCACGTTGGGCTGAGGACGCGTCAACCAGAATTTCGCCAGGTGGCTGATTTCCTGAGCCGAAGCGCGAGTTGAACCGGGTGCTGCCGGCCAGGTACTGGCAATCTTCCGCGCACGGCGAATCAAGCGTTCGTAGCTGTCTTCATAGGGGGAATCTACGTGGAACGTAGCGGCATTCAGGCGTTCATCCAAAGACAGAGCGACAATGCCCGCCGCCACAACGTCCACCGGCGCCAGCGTCAGTGACTGATGAAAATCTATCCTCAGATCGTCCAGGCAAGCCTGGATGATCTGAACAATCTGATTGTCAGCGGCATTTCGTTGAAAGCGACCTGTACGAGAGTGGGCGCAGACGTTGCCGAGTCGGTAGATCATTGCTCTGGCGCCGTTCAGGGCGTACTGCCGTACAAGCTCCTCCGCGGCATGTTTGGATTGTTCGTAGGAATTACGAAACACCTGGCCTGCATTGAGTGTGCTTTCATCGAAAATCATCACATCAGCAGCGTGGCAACTTCCGGCAATCGACAGGGTCGAGACATGGTGAAAGTCCAGATAGCCAGCCTGGGTCGCGAGTTCGAGCAGGTGTTCGACACCTTCTACGTTGACTTGTTTGAGCTGGCTCAATGGCACAAAAAGCCTGACGTCGGCCGCGCTGTTATAGATGGCGCCCAGATCATCACGCAGCTGTGCGTAGCGCTGGCGGGACAATCCCAGATCCGGCAGGCTGATGTCGCCTGCCAGTGCCACCAAGCGGAGCTTGGCAACAGCCTTGATGCTGTCTTTCTGGCAGTATTCATTGAGCGTCTCAAGCAGGCGCTGTTGTGCAACGACATCATTCGGTGCCCGGACGATGCAGTAAATCGTGCCACTGGTGCGATGTAGCAGTTCTTGCAGAATATGGACGCCGACGAACCCTGTGGCACCGGTCAGCAGTACGCTGTCTCGCTGAGGATAGTTGACCTGCTCAAAGCGTCGGCGCGCTGCCCGATACCACAGTGCGCCGCTGGCATTCCCGGATTGCACAAGGGCAGTCGGGCGTGGGGCGCACTGGGAAAAGTCCAGCAGAATACGCTGCATCTCCCGCAGTATTGCCGCTACGGTGTCCCGTGCAATGCGTTGTGCGGTGAATGTGCAATCGATGGTCAGCGCCTCTTCCAGTAACCTTGCAGTCAGGGCCGTCGAATGTTGACGCGCATTGCCGGTCCCCCGGGAAAGTCCGGGATAGCAGCGGGAGAACGTTGGACGTAGAGGATGTTCACTCGGCAGCTCGAAACGCCCCAGGAAATTGAACAGCAGGTGCGGTGAAGGGAGTTTCGCCTTACGCAAGTCTTCGGCGAACGCCCCGCATTCGCTGACGGCCAAAGGCACAGCTTGCATGGCTTGAAGAACGGCCTCCAGGGTTTCCTGGAAGTGCTCGGGCGAGGCGTTCATCAGCACGGGATAGAGGCTGGTAAACCAACCCATGCACGAAGAAACATCGACTGACGCGTTCTTTCTGACACGACCGTGGCTTTCAATATCCACCCAGCAAGCCTTTACGCCCGTTTGCGTGGCATATGCCTGGCAAAAAGCCGCGAGCACGACAATGTGGACAGGTACATCGCGCGTTGCACAGGCCGCTATCAGCTCGCCGGTTTCCGTCGCGCTCAGTTCCAGCCAGATTGAGTAGGCGTCGCCCTCGCTGGCAGCCAGTACGGGCAGGGTCATGACCATCGGCAGGCCTTTGCGACAGTGTTCAAGATAGAGCTTCAGTTGTCCGGATTGCGCACGCTTTTCGGCCTCGAGTTCCTTGAACCACGAGTTGGCGATAGAAAGCTCCAGACGTTTGTGGGTCGCGGTCGCGGCATACTTGCCATTCAAGTCATCCAGAAGCTCCGAGAGGGCAATGCGCCAGGAAATCCCATCCACCAACGCATGATGAGCCACACAGAATATGAGGTCCCTGTTCCCTCCCATCTGGAAAAGGTGAATGTGGAAAGCGTTACCTCGCCACAGGTCAATGCTGCTTTGAAGCATTGACATCGCCTGCTCAAGACGCAAGTCCTGGGTTTTATCAGCGTTGGCCAGAAGCGCAGAATGGCTGAAGTAAGGGCTGCTGCTCTCAGTACGCTGCAGTTGCCAGCTTTCACCGACTTGAACTGCACGAGCGGTGAGCGTCGGGTGGCGCTTTACTAAAGCGCAGACCGCGCTTTTGACGTGCTCGGGATCGACGAGGCTTTCTATTTCAACGACAAAAACCTGATTCCAGTGATTTCTGTCGACGATCTGATGATTGCCGAACCAGTCGTGTAACGCGGGAGATAGTCGCGACCTATCTTGTTCTATCGTTTCGGGTGCCGACACGGCGAGGGCTTGGGCGGCCCGTATCGAGAGGGCGAGGGCCTGGATGGTCGGTGCGTTCAGAAAGTCCTTGGTGCTGGCTTCCAGTCCATTCATCTGCAGTGAACCGATCATTTTGATTGCTTCGATGCTATTACCGCCGATCTCGAAAAAGTCTTCCCCTGGTGAGACGCTGTCGAGGTTCAGCTGGCGCATCCAGACAGTTTGCAAATGCGCAATCAGCGGGTCCTCGGACATATCCACGGCGGAGTCTGTCCTGGATACGACAGGCTCCTGAAGCAAGGCCGCCAGTGCTTTGTAATCGGTTTTGCCATTGGCGCTTAAAGGCCAGGTATCAACGCATAGCAATCTTGAAGGCAGGAGTGCCGGGTCAAGACTGGCAGCCAATATGCCTATCATGTCTTGCGATGTCGTCGTTCTCTGCGACTTCAAGGCGAACACTACCAGCCGTCCTGACTCTGCAGGTGCGATCAGGCAGGCAACACGTTCAGCCTCCAGGATGGCGACGATAGTCTGTTCAAGAGTATCCAGCTGGACCCTGAATCCGCTCAGTTTTACCTGCCGGTCCTGCCGGCCGATGAACTCGGCTACGCCATCATCACCGAGACGGACGTCGTCGCCCGTACGGTAATAGCGAATTCCCGTCGGGCCGTCTGGCTGTATAAAAGACCGGTCTGTCGCTTCGGCATCATTCAGGTAGCCGACCGCAATAGCCGGGCCGCTTATCCAGAGATCGCCCTGGCCCGTCGATGCCCGTTCACCCTCGATCGAAACGACAAAACGGGTAGCCCCCAGCGGCCGGCCGATAGGGACTGATGTGTGTCCTTGACGCTGCAGCTGTCCGACATCGAGGACCGGGTAGGCGGCGACACCAATGGTCGTTTCAGTGGGGCCGTAGTGATTCCAGACCTGAGTTGCGCAGTTGGAATCCAAAGACATGTGTGCCACATCGAAGGTAAAACGCTCACCGCCCAATAGCAGAAAGTCGAGCAACGGTTGTCTGAAGGGGAGCGTTCTGCAAGAGCTCAGCATCGCTTGCCAATGTGAGAGGGTCATTTTCAGAAGGCCGATCTCAGTGTTGCTCAGCCAGTCCCAAAAAGCCGTAGGGTCGCGTCGCTGGATATCATTGGCCAGCACCATGGCGCCGCCAGTCCACCAGGCAATAAACAGGCTGGTGTTGCCCAGATCTGCCTCCAGGCTGCTGACGTGTCCACAGGACAAGGCCTGGGTAATCTTCAGTCGTTCGCTCAACCCAAGGCAGTAGTGGGCGATGTTGTCGTGGGTGATGCCGACAGCCTTGGGGCGACTGGTGGAACCCGAGGTGAGCACGATACAGGCGAGCCCGGTCTCGCGAGAGTGGGGATGAGCGCCGTTGGCAAAGACCGTCAATGGCCTGGGGGAGGGATCCGAGCCTTGGGTTACGCTGATCAGCGCGTCAAACAGCTCATCATCGGACACAGTTGCCGGCGTATGGCCCGACTCACGTCGTTCGCGTATGCAGTAAGCGGCGCCAGAGAGCAGCACACCCAGCAGGTGGATGAGCAGATCGGCGCTACGGGGACCTTCGACCAGTACCAGATGCCCATCGCCGATTCCAGCATCGCGCAACGCCGACGCTGTGCTCTTCGCTCCTTGCCAGAGACTGGCGTAAGAAACCTGCCGTCCATCAGCAATGATCGCTGGAGCCTGGGGGCGTGTCCGCTGGTGCCCGTCCAGTTGCACTAGTAAAGAATCCTTTTGCATATTTCACCTTTTGCAAATGTCGAAAGTCCGTCGCAGGTCCGGGCCGGAAACTGCGTGGTCGAGACCGAGGCGATGAAATCGCTGACGGTACTGAGCAGTTCCTGGTCTTCTAACAGGACATCGAGGTGGTCACCCTTGGGGCGCTCGAGGAGCTGTCCCTGCGGTAGCAGGCTCGCCAGTCGGCGTGAGGGTTCCGGGTGTGCCATCCGATCGTTCTGGCTGGTGAGCAGCAGGACCGGACAAGTGATTTGATCCGCTATGGGTAACGCATCAAAGTTCATCAATGCGCTGTTGATCAGCGCATAACGCTGGAACAAAGAAAATCGCGTGTAGGGGTAGAGCACGAACGGACCCAGACGTGCCGGGATGCTGAGTGCGAGCCCCGGATCGAGCAAGGTTTCGTAGATGGATCTGGCCTGTTCGATGTTCTCCTGGGTGTCGAACAGCATGCTTTCGAACTGTTCTTGAAAGGGGGTTCTGGGGCTGTCGGCACCGACTTTTATGTCGCCGTGGCAGACACTGAGGGACGCGATCCGCTCGGGAATTTGCGCGGCGGCGAGCAAGGACGACGCGGCGCCGCCACAGATGCCAATCAGGTGTACCCGGGTTAATTCGTATGCCGTTATGAGGCCTGTTATTTCGTCGCAGACAACCTGTACGGGATCGCCGGCAATGGCCGGCAGGGGGTCGCTGGAGAACATCAGCGCTGACTCCCAGGTGATGGTCAGGTACTGCTCGCCCAGTAGTTGCATCCACGGCCTGAGTGCGGCAGCCGGTACCCCACAGGGAGGAACCAGTAACACTGCAACCGTTGATTGCTCACCGGCGGTGTACACGCTCAAGAGGTGATCACCGTTGAGCCGCACAAGCCGTTTGTTCAGGCCATCGTCCAGGGCAGCTGCGGGGCAGAATTCAGGTTGATCTTCAGATAAAGGCCGGGGGGGTAAGAAAGACCATCCAGCGCCAGAAAACGGCTCAAGCCGACATCCAGACTCGACGCATTGTCAGGTTCAGCTTCACACATGACAGGTGATCGTATGCCCAGAGCGCTGCAGGTCGTGTTTATGACCTTCTCCATGGCTGCCATCTGCTTCGTTCTCTGCTCGCTTTCTTGCGCCGGGTTATCAACGTTGGCAATCGGATAGATACGCACGAGCGTGTCGCATGCCGCCAAGAAACTACAGCAGTCAAACAGCGCCCGTGTAAGCCGTTTCCACTCATGTTCCATAGCACCCCCCGTCCATGTCAGAGAAAGCCACACCTTGTAGGCGTTAAGCTTCCATAGGCTGTTTTTTCAGAAAAGGTTTGCCTGTAGTTGTGTGTGTCGCTATCCGGTTTCCATTGTTGGAAGCACGGCCGCTTACGACCACGGAGCCAAATTTCTCCAGGCTCACGCTGCCTCCGTACTCATCGACGACATCCGTATCTGGATAGACATGTACGGTGGCGGGGACATAACGGGAGGCAAACCCCATGCGCATCTGCTCGGACTGCCCTGAGTGAGGATGGGAGGCATGCATCAGGGTCGACCAGAAAATGATGAACTGGCCTGGGCGCATGACCATGGATTGCGCTGCGGACTCATCTGGTTTCCAGTCCGGATCGACTTGCAGCTGACGGTAGTCGTAGCCAAAGAAGCCACGCCGTACGCCTTCTTTCTCGGTTTGACTGAAGGCATCAGGGTCATAGACCATCCGCTTGGTTTCATCGTAATTCATGGTCTGATGCGTACCGGGAATGAACTGCAAGCAACCGTTTTCGATGTTCGCTTCGGTGAATGCCGTCCATACGGTAATGGTGCCGCCGAACTCGCGGTCTTGTGGCCATACAATCTGCGGTTTGCCTGAAGCATTGGCGAAGGTGTCCGCCTGATGCCAATCCGTACCTTCGTCCCTCGGATATTTTGGGAAAAACTCGGTGCGCCAGCACAGCACGTCCGGACCTAGAATGCTGGCCACGCGTTCAGCGATTTCTGGACGGCAGATATGTTCGGCCAAGTGCTCGTTGTCCAGGTGCCGATCATAGTTGGCAATGTTCGTGACGCCCGATATGGCGGAATCGATCTGGTAGATCGCGTTGCTTCGGTCCAGCAACTGCAACCGGAGCTTGCGCCACAGATTGTTCATTTCTTCGGGCTCATACAGGGTGAAGGGGCCTGCGTAGCCGTTACGGTGGAAGTCTCTAAGCTCTTCGTCTGTCAGGGCAAAAGAACGTTCTTGAGTAAGCATGTAAGTTCCTTTTTATGCGGTTTTGGATTGACGTTGTTGGTGAATCAAGTCAGCTAATCTGTTGACGGTGACGCCCTCACTCAATGCATCGGGCCGAACCTGGGTGTCGAAAATCAGGTTGATGGTCTGAAGCATTTTGATGAGGGTGAAAGAGGTTCCACCTTGATCAAAAAACTCGTCGTCATCAGAGAAATCCCCGTTCTTCAGAAGCAGCACCCATACATTTCGCACCAATACGTGAGCTGATTCTTTGGACGATGTTTGCGAGTTCTGCTCGGGTTGATGCACGTACGCGTTGATGTCCAGTTTTCCGTTTGCTGTCATAAGAAACTCCGTTCCAAGAAAGTATCGGGATGGGCACATATGTGCTGGCAATGACGACTCTGTTAAGGCTTTCAGTCGCCTGAGGGTTTGAGCGCTTGAGTGCAGTGCGGCTTGCGACACCACGACACAGGCGATCAAGCGTCGGTCATCGCTGGCAAAATCGGCAGCGCTGACCACGCAATCGATGACATCAGGATCGTTACGCAACAGGCTTTCGATTTCGCCGGGCTCTATTCGAAAACCTCTGATTTTCAATTGCTTGTCGGCTCGGCCCAGGCAGGCATATTCGCCATTGTTCAGTTGCATGCCGATATCGCCAGAGTCGTACCAGCGGCGCATGACTCCATTGGCGTCAGGTGCCTGGTAGAAGCGCTCGGCGGTGAGCGACTCGCGCCCCAGGTAGCCCGCGCTGACCCCGTCGCCGCCGATATGCATGACTCCAGCGGTACCGGCAGGCAACTCGTGACCGCTGGCCGATACCACGCGAATTTGCAGGTCGCTGAGGGGAGTACCTATCGGGCTGTTGTCACTTTGCTCAAGGTCTGCCAGAGAAAGGCGTTTATGCGTCACATGCACTGTCGTTTCAGTGATGCCGTACATGTTGACGAGAGCCGGGCGATCCAGGCCGAAGCGTGATGCCCAGGGACGCAGGGCGGCGCCGTCCAGTTTCTCTCCGCCGAAAATGACGTAACGCAGGCTCTTGCTGACGCCATGCGCCCCAAGTACGGGGATGAGATTGCGGAAGGCCGACGGGGTCTGGTTGAGCACGCTGACGGCCTGTTCTGTGAGCAGTTGCGCAAATCGCAGCGGGTCCTTGGCCGTCTCCACCGGAACGATCACATGACGACCGCCGTGCAGCAGTGCTCCCCAGATCTCCCAGACCGAAAAATCAAAGGACGGCGAGTGGAATCCACACCAGACGTCGCTTGCAGAGAAGTCGAAAAAACCATTTGTGCTGTGAAACAGTCGTAATACGTTATGGTGCGTGACCATCACACCCTTGGGCTTACCCGTTGAACCCGAGGTGTAGATTACATAGGCCACGCGCCCAGTGACCGAAGGGGCCGGTCTGCGCCCGGTGGAGCGCTCGATGGGGAGAATCCGAGGGCTTTTTTGCCCGGGCTCATTACTGTCCCTGATCAACGCAACGGCTTGTGAATCGTTGAGGATAAATTTCCGTCGCTCCACTGGATAACGTGGATCTACAGGGATGTAGGCCGCGCCAGCCATCAGCGTTGCCAACATCGCGCAAATCATATCCGCGCCACGCTCCAGCGACAGCGCAACGAAGTCTCCGGCGACGATGCCCGCGTTGACGAGTTGCTCGGATAACGTCCAGGCGTGATCGCAAAGTGTTGCGTAGGCCATATCCTGACCCCGATCAGAGACGGCGATGGCATCGGGGGTCAGTGCCGCGATACGAGTAAACAGTCCCTCAATTGATACCGGCGATGTATCGTCGGTGGGTGTCGCACGCTTATCGGCTGATGTATGCATAGTGTCTCCGTACACTGACTTGCCTGGGGTGTAAGCAGATTTCCTTAGTGGCGGGATGAGCCACCCAATGTGCTGATGTCATCGCTCATGCCGACCAGCACCCGACGGGGGCCGGTATATGGCTCTCGGCCATGGGCAAAGCGCATGTTGTCCAGCACCAGCACGTCGCCTGTTTGCCATTGGAATACCCGTGTCTCTGCGGCATAGGCCGCACGTATCGCTTCCAGGGTTTCCGGCTCGAAAGGCTGGCCATCGCCATAACATGTGTCGTAGGGAAGGGCCTGGGCGCCGACTTGCGCGAACAGTTCGTTGCGAATCTGATCGGACATGCTTGCCGGGTTGAAAAACAGGCCGTGGTTGAACCAGAGCCGCTGGCCTGTTAGCGGGTGGCGATGAATCGCCTCGCGCTCATAGGTCACACATAGGCCGTTAGCTGTCCATTGGGTGCTCATGCCGGCATCCGCGCAGTAGGCTTCGAGGGCTTGCCGGGTATCAACGCCGAATACTTTTTGCCAGCTGAACCCCAGTCCCTCTCCGAAGCGGCGAATGTAGCGGATCTTGCGTTGCTCGAATTCAGACAAGATTGTGTCGCTGATCCGCTCCAGTACCCGTTGGCAATCGGCAATCGGTGTCCCCCCGCGGGTATGTGCCGGGGTTTCACAAAAGAATGCGATGGTCATCGGCCAAGCCACACAATGCGAATTCTCGTTGTGCAGCGGAATGCTTTGGTCGGCTGGGTACTCGGTCGAGGTGAAGACGTCGCCATGCACATGTGTGCGTGGTGTGGCAGGTTCCCGATAATGTGCCGAGGTCTTGGCCAGTCGTTGAATGAAGGTGGAGAACATGGCTGCCCCTTCTACCCGGAACGATCGCAGCAAAACGCAACCTTGCTGAGCGAGCAACTGCCTTACCTGCTCCAGGCGCTCGTTACGCAGATCATCCAGTGAAACTCCTGAAATGCGAGGTCTCAGGGTACAGGGAGGTTCGTTTGCTTCAGTACTGAACGAGATAAGAGTCTGGAGTGCATCGATAGACGATATTCCGTTTCTTTGTCGGCGAATGGTGTTCATCTTTGCTCCGGGTCTGGAAGGCTGGAAGGGACGTCGTGACTGACCTGCTGGATGTCCAGGACAGGTGCTGACAGTGATGAGCGCCATAGCACAGCGGTGCAAAGCACGTTGAAGGCAATGGCCACACTCAGTGCGCCAAAAGTGCCCAGGCTGTGAGCTGCATAGCCACCGAACACTGAACCCAGAGGCAAGCCGACCCAGGTCGTTACACGAAATGCAGCCATCGTGCGGCCTAGAAAAGGGCGTGGGATTGAGGCTTGGCGAATACTCACGGAGCTGACTTGTGAGGTGGCCACCACTGCTCCGAAGATGAAGAAAACCATGGCGGCAATGGCGGTCAGGGTCTCGAAACGCGAGGTATGCATGAACAGCAGTAGCGCGAGACTGGTTACCGCTGCCAGCGACTTTGCCGCAAGAATGGTGCGCCCCACACCCAGGCGGGCGACCATCCAGGTTGAACTCAGGCTGCCCAGGAGAAAGCCCGCGCCATTTGCTGAAAAGGCCACTGAGATGGTCAATTCTGGACGATGCCCCAGGACTGCGACGCCGCTGACAAAGATGGGCAGCAACATGCCGTAGAACAGGTTCCAGGTTAAGGAGTTGAAAACCACCGCCCGCATCAGAGCCGACTGTGTCAATGACCGGAAACCGGAAAGCCTGGAGCCTTGAACCTGTACCGATTTCGCGGGGGCTGCTCCGGCTTTCAATCTTGACCGTGAGCGTGCTGCGGTAATGCATGTGATCAGGGACACTGCAGACAGTAAGCACAAGACGCTGGCCACTCCTACAGGCCCGGTGATGGCCAAAGCGCTGCCGGCCAGGATTGGGCCGCCTATTTCGGCGAGCGACTGGCAGATGGCTTGAATCTTGTTGGCCCATGGCAACTGTTCGGACTCGACCAGGGTCGGTGTGACAGCCAGCAATGACACATCGAATAACATGCCATGCAGGCCAACCAGAAACACCACGGCAAACAAGGCCAGGATAGCGCCCGACAGGTCGTATCTACGGCATAGATAAACGCCTATGGAGAAAATCACCAATAGACCCGCCTGCGACAGGCCCAGGGTCATGAGCGGACCCAGGCGATCGACCCAGCCGCCGATCAGCAACCCAAGAAGCACCAAGGGCAGGGTTTCGGTCGCCACCAGAAACCCCAGCGTTCTCGGATCGGTATGCATGATGGACACGGCGATCAGAGGTACCGAAGTCTGCCAGACTTCCTTGACGACCAGTGTGCTGAGCGTAGCGATGGCTATCCACGCGAATTGCCTGGTCATCCGGGCCGGGAAAATAGGTAAAGACATGAAGGCTCCGGTTAAGTGTTAAGGGTCTGGTCACTGTGATGAGGTTGGCCTGAGTCATCTGGAGGCACCGGGCCTCCTTCGAGCAGACTGTCTGGAGACGTCGCCCAGCGATCAAGCATCGCTGTGAATGAGGTACAGAGCATTTCAATGGAGGTGTCCAGGTACAGGCTGGTGCTGTAGCGACAAAGCCCCAAGGTATGTGGGCCGCGTCGAGTCACATGCAGGGAGAGGTCGAACGGGCTGGTGGCGCTATCGATATCCATGCGGTCCACGGTGAGGCTTTGCCAGTGCGGCATCTCCTGCGACTCATGATGCAGAGCGAACAAGGTCTGAAATAGCAGGTTGCGGTTGGCGTCACGCTTGGGGCGCACCGCTTCTACTATCTGGTCGAACTCAAGGTCGACGGGCTGATCAATGACCTCCATGACCTGATCATGGATCTGGCTAACCAGCTGCTGCCAGGTCAGACCGGATGTCAATACAAAGCGTAGAGGGACGTTGCTGACAAAAAAACCTATCAGGCTGTCGCTACCGGAGGCTCTGCGCCCCGCCAGGTCTGTTCCGATCACCACATCCTGGCGTCCCGAGAGTCGAGCGAGTGTGGCGGCGAAGGCCGAGAGCATCAGGGAAAACAGGGTGACCTTCTGCTCCCGGGCGATTTTCTCCAGTTGCCGCATCAGCGGCTGCGGGAGGTCGAATGCATATTCGGCGCCGGCAAAACTCTGCACTGCCGGACGTGGGAAGTCGGTGGGCAGGCCAAAGACCTTCGGCGCATTGCCCAGCTTTTCGCGCCAGAAGCGCTGCTGGCGTTCGAACACCCCCTGTTCGGCCAGTTGCGCGCGTTTCCATTGGGCGTAATCGATATATTGGTAGGGCAGTGCGGGTAGTGAGGGCATACGGGCATTGCACAGGTCGCTGTACAGCAGCGCCAGCTCCTTCAACAGCACGGATTGTGACCAGCCGTCGAATACGATGTGATGAACCACCAGCAGCAATACGTAGTGTTCGGCGCCGAGCTTGACCAGCGTGGCGCGGATCAGGGCGTCCTCGCTCAGATCAAAAGGTTGGCGCGCCCGCTGGGTCAGCAGCTCATCCAGCGCATCGGCCTGTCCGGCAGTGGACAGGTCAATGTGTTCGAAGGGAAGGGTGGCCGAGGAGCGCAGACTGATCTGTGGCTCACCTTCATCGTTGATGAAGTTGGCGCGCAGGATTTCGTGGCGCTGCACGATCTCTTCCAGGGCCGCCTGCAGCGCGGGCTGTTGTAGCGGTCCGGACAGTCGCAGGGCCAGGGGAATGTTGTAGACCGGGTTGCCCGGGACCAGCTGGTCCAGTACCCACAAGCGGTTCTGGGTCATGGACAGCGGCAGCAGTTCTTCACGAGGCAAACGCGGGATTTCCACGGCCTGGAGCGATTGGCCCTGAGGCTGTTGAGTGAAGAACTCGGCTTGCCTGGCGATGGTGGGGCGGTCGAAAAACTGTCTCAGGTTAATGTGCAAGGCGTCTTCACGCAGCCTGGCAATCAAGCGCATGGCCAACAGGGAGTGACCGCCGAGGTCGAAGAAGTTGTCTTCCACGCTCAGGTGCTCGACCTCGAGCACTTCAGCCCAAGCTTGAGCCAATTGCGTTTGCAGGCCGTCAGCGGGCAGGGCTCCGCGGCCGCCTGTTGCGACTTGTGGTTGCGGCAGTGCGCGTCTGTCGATTTTGCCGTTGGGGGTCAGAGGCCACTGGTCGAGCCCGACAATCGCGGTGGGGATCATGTACTCGGGCAGTTCGTGCCTGAGGGCTTCGCGCAGAGCAGTGCCGTCCTCGGTGATGGGGGCGGGCATCACGTAGGCGATCAGGCGGGTCTCTGTGGCGTGAGGATCCACCAGAACCAGTGCATCCACCACACCGTTCTGCCGTCTGAGGGCATGGGCGATCTCTCCAAGCTCGACCCGGAAGCCCCGGACCTTGACCTGGTCATCCATCCGTCCGAGGAACTCCAGGTCACCGTTGAGACGCCATCGCACCAGATCCCCCGTCCGGTAAAGCAGGGTGTTGTCGAGAAGCGGGTTGGAAACGAATTTCTCGTGGGTCAACTCCTCTTGTCCGATATAACCCAGCGCGACACCCTGTCCACCAATCCAGAGCTCACCGGGCACACCACGCAGGCACGGTCTGCCACGGGTGTTGACGACATGCAGTGAGGTGTTTTGAATAGGCTGCCCCAGCGGTAACACCGCGCCCTTCAGATGGCTCTCATGGATCAATAGAGAGGTCGACCAGATGGTCGTTTCGGTGGGGCCATACACGTTGCGCAGTTGCTTGACCCGGGCATGCAACTGGCGGGCGAGCTCGATGGACATGGCCTCGCCACCGCAGAGTGCACGCAACGAGGACGCACCGTTCCAGCCGTCACGCAACAGCATCAGCCAGGTCGCTGGCGTCGCCTGCATAATGCTGATGCCCTGAGTCTGAAGGGTGTGGGCGAGCAGTTGTGGATCCCCAGGTGCACCTTCACCCAGCAATACGACGGTTGCCCCCTGGCTCAGAGGTAACCAGATCTCCAGCCCCGCAATATCAAACGTCAAGGGGGTGATCGCGAGGACGACATCCTTCTGCGTCACAGAGAGTTCCTGCGCGAAAGAGTCCACGAGATTGGCCAAGGCCAGATGAGGCACGGCGACGCCTTTAGGTGTTCCTGTTGTCCCGGACGTGAACAGAACATAGGCCGCAGCGTGCATCGTTGTGCAGACACCTGGGGCTTGGGCTTCGATGTTCCCCAGCGCGGCCACATCCACTACTTCGGGTATTCCCTGCACTTGCAACAACTGCTGATAACGTTGGCCGCTCGAGAGGATGAGTGTCGGCGCGGCGGCGTCGATCAGGGTGTGAAACCGATTGACTGGCACCAGATCGGGCAGGGGAGAGTAGGCTGCTCCAGCCTTGTGGATCCCCAGCAGGCCAACGATGAACCAGCGATTACGCTCAAGCGCGACACCGACCGTATTGCCCATGCCTACGCCTTTCTTGATCAAGGCCGCAGCGACACGATCGCTAAGCACCTCCAGCAGCCCATAGGACAACTCACCGTCGATGCATCGCATCGCTGTTCGATCTGGGCAGCCCTGTGAAACCTGTGCGATGCGCTGGGCAATGGTCGAGGCTTGCACACGACGTTCTTGACCACGCAGTAATGGAGATTGGCCTTGATAACACGCTTTGTCGGCACCCAGGACCACACTGACGTCGGCTTCGGCATTGTCGATCAAATGCTCAAGCACAGACTGAAAGTGCTCGGCTATCGCTTGCGCGAATTCGTCGGTGTAGATCCTTCGGTCATATTCCAAACGCAATCGCCAGCAGTCATCAGCCGTATAGATGTCCCCCGATAACGGGTACTTCGCGAAAGTGCTCTCCAGGTGCAGTGGATGGTTGGAGGCCCCCTCAAACTGGAGATGAGCTTCGTGCTCTGTGTCGAAGGCCAGGAGTGTCTGAAACGTATTGGCGCTGATGGACTGCTTCGAGCCTGCGGCGTTTTCTACTACCTTCTGAAAGGGCGCTGACATATGTGCGATCGATTGCTTGAGCGCCTCGAGACTTTGTCTGTGGGCCTCTTCCAGGGTGCCTGAGCGGATCAACGGTATTTGGCAGGGAAGGGTCTCGATAAAGCAGCCGGGCATATTCGCGTGTGGACCTTGGCGGCGAGATACCGGCACTCCGATGTATGCGGTATCGCAGGCGGGCGCATAGGCCGCAAGGGTTAGTGCATAGGCCGTCAGGAAGAGCGAATAGGGAGTGCTTGACCAGCGTGCGGCGGTATCTAGAATTGCGCCGAGCGCTTCACCGGACCATCTGAGGTTAATCGAGCCGCAGGTTTCAGCATCGCTGAACGCCACGACATCTGATTCGATCAGCAAGGACTCTCGGGTACCGCGCAAACGCTCAGTCCAGAACAACTGATCATCCGGATGGATAAAAGCGTTGTCTAGTTCGTTGCATCGGGCGAAATAATCTTCAGTACTGTAGTACGCAGCCTCAATCGGTTGCTGCCGTAATATGCTGCTGTAGAACCTCGACAGATCTTTCAGAACAAGGTCCAGGCCCGGGCCATCGATGATCGCGTGATGAACCTTGAGGACCACAATGTGACGGTCATCAGCCTCATGCAGCACCAGCGCCTGAAAGGGTGCTTCCTGCTGAATGTCGATCCCTTCGCCGATGAATCGAACCACTGCCTGGGGTAGCTGTTCCGGGGTGTGCATCGTCAGGGATTGGTCGGCACTGAGAGGGTGTTCGGATATCTCGATCTCCGCGATGTCGCGCAGGCGTTGAACAATGTCTGAATCATCCAATACAAGGTTGGTGCGCAGTGCTGGATGGTTCTCGACCAGCGCGTCAATGGCCCGGGAGAATGCGGCTGAAGAGAAAGCTCCGATGAGTCGGCATCCAATCGTGATGACATACCCGGCAGATGTTTCAAGACTTTGATCATGTAACCAGATCTGGCGCTGGCCCGGTGTCGCGATGTCAACCTGATGTCCGGGGCGGGGGCTGACCCCAAGCTCTAGAGAAGGGGATATGGCTAACAGACTGCTCAGTGTTTCGAACGTCGGGGCGCTGAGAAACTTCGACATCTCCAGTCGCTTCTTCCAGCGAGTCTGAATGGCGGCCGCCAGGCGCAAAAGCTCAAGAGAGTCCCCGCCCAAGGCAAAGAAGTCGGCCAGGGATGCACAACGTTCAAGCTTCAGGCTTTCGCACCAGAGTGCCTGCAGACCACCATTGTCTCGAGCCACATCGGTGGCGCCCTGGGAGGCATCATGCTGCGGCTCCCAGCGTGGCAGGGACTTGCGGTCCGGCTTTCCAGAATGGGTAGTCGGCAGGCGATCCAGCAGGACGATACCTTCCGGCATCATGTAATCGGGGAGCGCCAATCCCAAGGCCTTGCGTACCTGTTCAGCGCACAGGCCGGGCTGCGCGGCAATGACATAGGCGACCAGTTGGGAGCGATCTGTCGCAGCCTGTGCGACTACCACCGCTTGTGCGACAACGGGAAGGTTGTTCAGGGTGTCTTCTATCTGATCCAGGGAGACTCGAAAGCCTCGAACCTTGACTTGTCGATCAATGCGGCCGGTAACCAGCAGTTGTCCGTGTTCATCAAGACGTCCCAAGTCACCTGTCAGCAGAATCCACCCGGGAGCGATATGGGTCAGATGGCGGAAACGCTCCGCGCTGACTTCAGGTGCGTTGAGGTAGCCAGCAGCGACACATGCCCCGCCCAGACATATCTGTCCCTCTTCGCCGGGAGCAACCTCCCGAAGGTCTTTATCCACGATATGGATCGAGGAGTGGTCGAAAACGCGCCCGACAGGCACCACCCCTTCAGCGGGATCATTCACGATGCTTTTTGTATCAAAGCTCGTGGCATCGGCGCAGCTTTCAGTCAAACCGTATTGATTGAACAGAATGGCGTCCGGGCAGGCCGCATAGAACTGGCGTACCAGGTTTCTATCCAGAGGTTCACCACTCACGATCCAGGTCTGCAGTCTTGGCAGCAGCTGGCTCAGTTGCGGACAGCTCTCTATGAATACGCGCAGCATCGACGGCACCAGGCAGATCCTTGTGACGGCGTGCTCTCGCAACTGATCGAGCTGATCCACGAAGTCCAGGGTGTGCGTCTCAGGCAGGACCAGGACTGGAGCACCGACCGAGAGAGGGCCGAAGATCTCCCAGAAAGAATCTACGACTGTGAGCGCGGTGTACGCGACGCAGACGTCATCGGCGGCAATCGGCTGGTGCTGCAGCAATGCATCGCAACGTGCCAGACACGCGCTGTGCGTGCCTAACACACCTTTGGGTTTACCCGTGGAGCCCGAGGTATACAGGACCCAGGCAACGGGGTTATCAGCCTTGAAAGGTCGTGCTTGAGGTGCATGAAGTGGCGGAACGTGCCGGGGCGGATGCAGCACCGGAAGCGGGCCGGCCACATCGCCGATGCAGACCTTTGCCTGAATATCGTCGAGGATCGACTGCGTCAGCTGCTCGGGAAACCTACGGTTTAATGGAACATAAGCGGCACCGATTTTCAGTACAGCCAGGATGGCGACGACCGCATCGATGCCTTTGGGGACTGCGATAGGTACAAAGTCTGCAGGTTGAACGCCATGTTGCAGCAGCTGCACGGCGAGTAGCTCGGAAAGCTGATCGAGTTGGCTGAAGCTCAGGCGCTGACCCGGTCCAATCAGTGCAAGCGCATTGGGGGTTCGTATCGCCTGGGTTTCAAACAGACCATGCAGGGTCCTCGGATTCATGGGTGTACCCCTATTGCCGACGGTCGTTCGATAAGGTTTGGGTGATCGAGATAGGCCCCAGCCACAGAGGCAATCTGTGCGGCGATGTTCTCGTCCAGTAGTGAGTAATGATCACCGGGAAGGTCGACGGTTTCGAGGTTCTCCAGCATGCGGCGCCAGTTCGGCACGGTATCGTTGGCAGGCCCCGGAAGGAGCAGCGCCGAGACAGGCGCGGCAGCGCATTCATAAGCCATCATGGCCTGCAGGTTGGCGAGATATGCCTGGTACATGCGCTCGATGAACTCAAGGGTTTGCGGGTTGCTGTCGACGGCGTGGGCACCAAATATGCTGGATGCCAATGCTTGCAACGCCAGTGGGCGATGGGTGCCGAGAGGTATGTCATGGGGCAGACCGAATTGCGATAGCAGGTCGTCAATGAACGCTGAGAGGATCGCCTCTTCGGAGGGCTGCGAGCGTTTTTCTGGGCGGACGAAACAGTCGATAAGCACGAGTCCGCGACTTGGGGCTGTGCCGAGCTGGCGCATCATTTCGAAGGCAACCAGGCCGCCATACGACCAACCCACCAGATGAAAGTCGCTGGTACCCAGCTCGGCGACCACCGTGTCGATGTACAGACTGGCCAACAGATCGATGGTTTCCGGTACGGGATTGCCAATCAGGGCGGGAGATTGCAACGCGTAGCAGGCGCGGTTGGCGGATAGATGACGGGCCAGCTTTGCGTACGAAAAGATCATTCCGCCAATGGCGGGTACAAAGACCACAGGCTTGAGCCGTCCGCGCTTGCTCATCCTGATCAACAAGCGGTCGCCATTGGCCGCAGTGGGCTGCGAGGCGTTGGCCACCAGCTCACGAATGGTCGGATATTGAATGAAGGTGCTCAGCGACACGATCCAGCCAAGTCTCAGCTTTATTTGTTCAATGACTGAAAGCGCCAACAGCGAATGGCCTCCCAGAGCAAAGAAATTGTCATCGGGTTCTACTGCCTTCAGATTCAGTGCTTGTGCCCAGATCTCGGCGAGGGAGTACTCGACTGCACTCATGGTGTGTTCTTGCACGTTATTCATTTCAGAATCCCTTCGATCGGTTGTGCCGGTGACACTGCGCACGATTGCTCATGGCTGGATATCCAGTCAGCGAGCTGCTGGCTGAAGCTGCTGGCAAAACGCTCTATGGTATTTGGCGCAAATAGCTGAACGTCGTACTCAAAGCGAAATTGCGCGCCGTCGGGGTGGCCGATGAAGGATCCCATCAGTCCATACTTCGCCACGTTGAGCGTGACGTCATAGGCTTCGAAATGAAGCTCTTCGCTGATCACTGCCGCAGCGTCCATGTATGAGAACGTGAACATGACGTCTGTTACGGCGCTGTGGTTGGCCCCGGCGAGCCCCAGTGTCCGGACCACCAGGTCAAAAGGCAGATCGCCGTTATCGAACGCTTCCTGCGCGGTCTGATGGGCCGTATTTACCTGATCGGCGATCGTGCTTGCAGGATCAACCGCAAGTGAGATCAATACGGTGTTGACGAAAAAGCCGATCAGGTCCCCGGAGTCCGGATAGCGACCTGCGTGAGGAACCGCAACCACCACATCCTGGCGTCCCGAGAGTCGAGCGAGTGTGGCGGCGAAGGCCGAGAGCGTCAGGGAGAACAGGGTGACCTTCTGCTCCTGGGCGATCTTCTCCAGTTGCTGCACCAGCGGCTGCGGGAGGTCGAATACATATTCGGCGCCGGCAAAACTCTGTACCGCCGGGCGCGGGAAGTCGGTGGGCAGGCCAAAGACTTTCGGTGCACTGCCCAGCTTTTCGCGCCAGAAGCGCTGCTGGCGTTCGTACACCCCCTGTTCGGCCAGTTGCGCGCGTTTCCATTGGGCGTAATCGATATATTGGTAGGGCAGCGGGGGCAGTGAGGGCGCACGGGCATTGCACAGGTCGCTGTACAGCTGGGCCAACTCCTTCAGCAGCACGGACTGTGACCAGCCGTCGAATACGATGTGATGAACCACCAGCAGCAATACTTGTTCGGCGCCGAGCTTGACCAACGTGGCGCGGATCAGGGAATCCTCGCTCAGATCGAAAGGTTGGCGCGCCCGCTGGGTCAGCAACTGATCCAGTGCGTTGGCCTGTCCGGCAGTGGACAGGTCAATGTGTTCGAAGGGAAGGATGGCCGAGGAGCGCAGACTGATTTGTGGTTCACCTTCATCGTTGATGAAGTTGGCGCGCAGGATCTCGTGGCGCTGCACGATCTCTTCCAGGGCGGCCTGCAGGGCGGGCTGTTGCAGCGGCCCGGACAGTCGCAGGGCCAGGGGAATGTTGTAGACCGGGTTGCCTGGTGCCAGTTGGTCCAGTACCCACAAGCGGTTCTGGGTCATGGACAGCGGTAGCAGTTCTTCACGGGGCAGGCGCGGGACTTCCACGGCCTGGAGCGATTGGCCCTGAGGCTGCTGAGTGAAGAACTCGGCTTGCCTGGCGATGGTGGGGCGATCGAAAAACTGTCTCAGGTTTATGTGCAAGGCATTTTCACGCAGCCTGGCAATCAAACGCATGGCCAACAGGGAGTGGCCGCCGAGGTCGAAGAAATTGTCTTCCACGCTTAGATGCTCGACCTCGATCACTTCGGCCCAGGCCTGGGCCAATTGGGTCTGCAGACCCTCGGCGGGCAGGGCGCCGCGGCCGCCTGTTGCGGCTTGTGGTTGTCGCAGTGCGCGCCTGTCGATCTTGCCGTTGGGGGTCAGGGGCCACTGATCGAGTCCGACAATCGCGGCGGGGATCATGTACTCGGGCAGTTCGTGCCTGAGGGCTTCGCGCAGAGCAGTGCCGCCCCCGGTGATGGGGGCGGGCATCACGTAGGCGATCAGGCGGGTCTCCGTGGCGTGAGGATCCGCCAGTACCAGTGCATCCACCACACCGTTCTGCCGTCTGAGGGCATGGGCGACCTCTCCGAGCTCGATCCGGAAGCCGCGGACCTTGACTTGGTCATCCATCCGCCCGAGGAACTCATAGCAGCCGTCCGGCAGCCTGCGTGCCCGGTCGCCCGTCAAATAGACCCGGGTTTTACCCGGCTGGCCCAGATCCAGCCAGCGAAAGCTTTCCTGAGTCAGCGCAGCGTTATCTTTGTAGCCGTTCGCCAATGGCCTGCCGGCCACACATAACTGTCCAGCTGCCCCCCACGGTACCGGTTGGAACGCGTCATCCACAATGAACAGTCGTGCCCCTGCTGCTGGTGCGCCAAGGGGAGCATAGGAGGAGGTGAAATGGCCTTCTCCCTGCCAGAAAGCAACGTTGATTGTGGTTTCGGTCGGCCCATAGAAAACGCAAAAGGGCAGTGGGTTGAACTCTAGGAATGCCTGCAAAAGGCCTGTCGAGAGGGCTTCTCCACCACTCATGAAGCGTTTAATGCAAGAGGGTAGTACTACCCCCAGATGAACAAATTCCGATATTAATGAAGGTACAAGGCGAACATGACTGATCTGCTCCTTTGCACACAGGGACGCCAGTGCACGAGGATCCAGCCAGTTGGATTGCTGTTCGGGGAGTACCACCGTAGCCCCCTGCAGCAGGGGCCAGAATGTTTCACGCAGGAATACATCGAAGGTCGGGGCAGTGCTGACCAAAATACGATCGGCAGGTGCAAGTGGGAAGGCTTGCGTCATCCACGAGAAAAAGTTTCCCAGAGCGGCTTGGCTGACTTCCACTCCTTTGGGAGTGCCTGTAGATCCCGATGTATACAACACATAGGCGGGATGACTGGCATCCACGGGAGCAATGGGCAGAGGTGCTTTTGTGACGAACTCACCAATGCCAATCGCTTTTGCTCCAGAGGTCTGCAGCTCGGCCAACAATGGACCTTCAGTGACCAGGATCAGCGAGGCGGCCAGATCGTTCAGAATCGCCTGGCGTCGCTGAGCTGGCGCCTCTGGATCGATGACGGCAAATGGAATGCCCAGCAGAATGCAGGAACAAAGGGTGCCGATAAGTTCTATCGAGGCCGTGTCGATAAGGACCACTGCGTGATTCTTGTCTGCTCCCAGTTCCAATAGGCGCCAGCCTGCGGCGTTCACGAAACTGTGCAGCTGATCGTAGGTTAGTGCTTGTCGGCCCAACTTTATCGCCAGGCTGTTTCCGCCCCGGCGCAAAGCGCTGCTCAGCAGCGTGCGAAGGTCGGGGCCATATGCTCCACCAAGGCTTTCTTGCTGATGCATAGGCAATGAAAAGCACTCCGCCGCCGGGCTCAGCCATTCATGTAACTGGGCACAGATCATCTGGCCAAGGCCGGTCAGCGCGGCCTCGCTCGTGGTTGCTGGATGTCCGCTTAGAATCAGGGCTCCATGCGCAGAGGCCATTGCATCCGTGGCAAAGGAAATGACAGTTTCTGCACGCGTCGCGGGAGCTGCATGCAGGGTGAGTTGAAAATCCGGATGGTCTGCGGAGGTGTTCCCCAGTCCGCATTCGAAAACCAGGTTCATGGTGTTCGGGGATTGAGGTTGCTCGGCGCACGTTTCAAAGGGGGTTTCCATGAAATGTGCCGTGCGACCCAATACGTCATCGAGTGCTTGTTCCTCTGCATTCCATACACCCCCCAGGCGCTGACGTATGGCATAAGGACCACAGGCTCCGCTGAGTTCGGTTTCTGAACGCCCTTCGGTGAGAATCGTAAACGCGGCCCCCTCCGTCGAATGAAGTTGCATCCAGACTCTCTGTGCGGCCGCGAGCAGTACAGACTCTTTCGACACCACGAGCCGCGAACAAAGCCTGGACATCTGCTCCATTATTGCCGCATCGATATCGACGACCGCGGAGCAGAAATTACTTTGCCTCTCTCGCTTCTCCTGAAATCCACACAGCTGCAAGCCAGTGCTCGTGAAATTAGCTGAGCCCGGTGTTACCAGAGGTTGCTCCAGCTCTCGTTCGTTCAAGTAATCGACGACTTCAACAAACTGCAGCGGCGACTCTTGTGTCTCTGCTTGTCCCAGAATCCTTTGGTGGTATTGGTGTGCAAAGTCCTTGGCAAATATCCGCAGGGTCGGCAAATCGCCAAAGACCGGCGATAAGAGTATGGCGAGACAGGATTCACCCGCTTCGGTAAGGCCGTTGGCGACCAGCAGAGCATGTTCGCAACCGCCTTCCCGCCAACGCTGTTCAAGCGAGTCGAAGACATTTTTCAGGGGGGCCGGAGTGTCAGCCTGTAGGCCAAGGGAAGGGCTGTCGGAGATCGCAAGAACTTCCTGGAATGGGGTACTGGAAAAACTGGGATAAGTGATCTTTGAGCGCAGAACTTCATGCCGGGAAATTACGTCATAAAATGCCATGGACAACGCCACAGAGTCAGATTGCGAGGGCCATTTGATACTTGCCAAGTAGGGCGATATTCCGTATTGGCTACCGAGTGCGAAATGGACAGCTTTGAGTCGTCGAGACTGTTCCAGAGTAACCGGATACACGACATCGGAAGTCTTATCCATCACATCGCCCTCTCTGTTCTGGCGATTGGATTGGCGACTTTCAGCGAAGCGCCATATCCGGGAATGACGCTTTCGGTTCGACTGGTAGAGAACGGGTAACCACACGTTTGACTGCCATTTTCAGCGCCGGTACAGAACTGAGGAGGAGGGCACAACCACACTGCGGTTAACGATCGAGGCGTCAGAGTAATCGGGCTTCGAGTGGAAAGAGGGCCTGTTAAATCTCTAGCGCAAATTGCATTAGTCGGTTTTAAAGATTTTAGGCAAAAAAATGCCGTAACTGATAAATAAGTCATCTGCAGTCCCTTCCATAAGTGATGGGCGAAATCCGTGCTGCCCCTCGCTCTTCGTTCGATTATGTAAAAGGCAAATCCAAATAAAGCTAGCTGGATGAAATGTAAACGTAAACCACGCTGATGCGGCTGTATAATTACTAAGAAGTAGTTGGTATCTGGTTGTTGCAAAAAAATAGAAAAGGGTACAGGGAGAAATCATGATCCAGAAAAAAGCGCATAGGTTTTTTTAATTGTTCTTTTATGAATGATCCCGTCAGTGCAATAACTCTCAAGTGTATATTGTTTTTCATGGCTGTTAGTCCTATGGGTGGCGCCATTGCTAGTATTAGCTGTTTGCAGGATTAACTGCAAACGAGTCGATATGTGCGCGTAGGAAATGTCATTCAACTTTGAAGGAGTGGTCGTACAAAGAAATGGGAATGTTCGTGGTAGTTGATTTTTATATTCAAAAGACGAAATAGTGTGTGATGTCGTTTGAGAGTCTTTTAAAAGCTTGTTTTTGGGCGGTATTAGCCTGGAATATATCGAAGTAGCGCTGATCAAAACGTGTCTGTAGGACTAAGTAAGTCATTTCCCCTTTTCATGTACGTTTTATTTTCGAGGTGTCTTGTTTTTTTAAAAAAATGCGACGAACGGTAGCCTCAATTGACGAAAATCGACTGCTTCAAGAAGCTGACGCCTGCCGGGATCTATAACTACTCTTGCATCAAGCCTTGACCGGCGGCTCGTGGCTCGGTGGATCTCCCACGGGTGGCTGATTGTCCGGTGGAGTCGGGTCCCGCTCCGGAACAGGTGGAGGATCTGGCGTCGGGTCGTGTCGATGTTGGGATCGGGCGTTTCAGGTGGAATGGGAATACCCATGAACATGGCCTCGTTTCTGCTTGCTGTTGATGTGAGTAAACCGGTTGACCGTCAACGGGCGGCTTGAATTCCCTGCTGGGCTACGCCGCAGGCAAATTCATCTGAACTTTCTGCCGGGGTTTTGGCTCGGAACCTAAGTGGGTTCATTCAGAGAAGACGAGCGCAGGTGAGACACGACCAGGTACCAGAGCGTCCATGGGGCGTAAGGAGAGATGCTCAATGACTGCTGGAAAACCGACAGAGCTTGAACACAACCCGCAATTGCCCTTGTCGCAGGCGCTGCTGTTACCGCGGATCGCGATAGAAAACACCATGCCGGTCATCGATGGTGGCCAGTTTCCCGTCAAGGCGGTGGTGGGCCAGCCGGTGACGGTCACCAGCAAGGTGTTCGCCGATGGCCATGACCAGTTGGCGGTCAAGATCCGCTGGCGCGGGTTGGCTGATTCGGTGTGGCAAAGCCAGGACATGACTGATCTGGGCAATAACGGCTGGCAAGGGCAGTTCACCTTGGTCAGCCAGGGTCGCTATGTGTTTTGTATCGAAGCCTGGATCGATCAGTTCGCCAGTTTTTGTTATGAGCTGAGCAAGAAACAGAAGGCCGGGGTGCCGGTCAGCCTGGAGTTACAGGAAGGGCGCAACCACGTGCAGGAGGCGGCCGAACGCAGTGATGGGGTACTGAGCGAGCAGTTGCGCGTGTTGCACCGTGATTTGTCTGGTTTGTCTGAAACCAGGCAAGTCGCGCTGTTTTTGCACGAACGTAGCGCCGGGCTGATGGCCCAGGCCGACCACCGTCCTTACCTGAGCATCAGCTCTGAGTATCCGCTGGACGTCGAACGGGAACTGGCGCAGTTCGCCAGTTGGTATGAGTTGTTTCCGCGTTCGATCACCGATGACCCGGAGCGCCATGGCACCTTCGATGATGTGCACTCGCGATTGCCGATGCTGCGCAACATGGGCTTCGATGTTTTGTACTTCCCGCCGATCCACCCGATTGGTCTGAGCTACCGCAAAGGTCCGAACAATGCCCTGACGTCCGGCCCTGACGATCCAGGCAGCCCCTACGCCATCGGCAGTGCCGAGGGCGGGCATGAGGCGATTCATTCGGAACTGGGCAGTCGCGAAGATTTCCGCCGCCTGGTGGCCGCTGCGGCTGAGCATGGGCTGGAAATCGCCCTGGATTTCGCCATTCAATGTTCCCAGGATCACCCTTGGCTCAAGGAGCATCCGGGCTGGTTCAACTGGCGCCCGGACGGCAGCATCAAATACGCCGAGAACCCGCCGAAGAAGTATCAGGACATCGTCAACGTCGACTTTTATGCGGCCGAGGCGATCCCCGGTCTTTGGCTCGCACTGCGCGATATCGTCGTCGGTTGGGTCGAGGAGGGGGTGAAGATCTTTCGGGTCGATAACCCGCACACCAAGCCCTTGCCGTTCTGGCAGTGGATGATCGCCGATATACGGGCGGTGTACCCCGAAGTGATCTTTCTCGCCGAGGCCTTTACCACGCCGGCGATGATGGCGCGCCTCGGCAAGGTCGGGTATTCCCAGAGCTACACCTACTTCACCTGGCGTAACACCAAGACTGAACTGGCGACCTATTTCACCGAGCTGAACGAGTCGCCGTGGCGCGAGTGTTTCCGCCCGAACTTCTTCGTCAATACGCCGGACATCAATCCGGGCTTCCTGCATGAGTCCGGCCGCGCCGGTTTTCTCATCCGCGCCGCGCTGGCGACCATGGGCTCGGGACTCTGGGGCATGTACTCGGGCTTCGAGCTGTGTGAAGCCGCGCCGGTGCCGGGCAGGGAAGAGTACCTGGATTCGGAGAAATATCAGATCCGTCCACGGGACTTCACCGCGCCGGGCAACATCATTGCCGAGATCGCCCAGCTCAACCGCATTCGCCGACAGAACCCGGCGCTGCACAGCCATTTGGGATTTAAGGTCTACAACGCCTGGAACGACAATATTCTGTATTTCGGCAAGCGCAGCGCGGATGGCAGCAATTTCATTCTGGTGGCGATCAGCCTCGATCCGTTCAATGCACAAGAGGCGAATTTCGAACTGCCGCTGTGGGAGATGGATTTGCCCGACGATGCCGTCACTCAAGGCGAGGACTTGATGAACGGCCATCGCTGGACCTGGTATGGCAAAAACCAGTGGATGCGGATCGAACCGTGGCACCAGCCGTTCGGGATCTGGCGGATAACGGCGACGTGATGTTGTGGCGAGGGAGCTTGCTCCCGCTGGGTCGCGAAGCGGCCCCAAATGCTGCGACCTCGTTCTGTCAGGCACACCGCAACTGCCGATTTTACGACTGCTTCGCAGCCGAGCGGGAGCAAGCTCCCTCGCCACAGGTGTAAACCTCACCTCAGAGATGCTGCATCAGGCCAGTCGGAATCATGAATTCAACAGGAGTTTCCAATGGCGAAGAAACCCGGGTCAGCCGCCTTTATCAAGGATCCGCTCTGGTACAAGGATGCGGTGATCTATCAAGTCCACGTAAAGTCATTTTTCGACTCCAATAACGACGGGATCGGCGATTTTCCCGGTCTTATCGCCAAGCTCGATTACATTGCCGATCTGGGTGTGAATACCATCTGGCTGCTGCCGTTCTACCCGTCGCCGCGGCGTGACGATGGTTACGATATTGCCGAATACCGGGGAGTTCACCCCGACTACGGGACCATGGCCGACGCCAAGCGCTTTATCTCCGAGGCCCACAAACGCGGGCTGCGGGTCATCACCGAGTTGGTCATCAACCACACCTCCGACCAGCACCCGTGGTTTCAGCGGGCGCGCAAAGCCAAGCCGGGATCAAAGGCGCGGGATTTCTACGTGTGGTCCGATAACGATCAGAAGTACGACGGCACGCGGATCATCTTTCTCGACACCGAAAAATCCAACTGGACCTGGGACCCGGTAGCCGGCCAGTACTTCTGGCACCGCTTCTACTCCCATCAGCCGGACCTGAATTTCGACAACCCGCAAGTCATGAAAGCCGTGCTTTCGGTGATGCGCTACTGGCTGGACATGGGCATCGACGGCCTGCGGCTGGATGCGATTCCCTATCTGATCGAACGCGACGGCACCCACAACGAGAACCTGCCCGAGACCCATCAGGTGCTCAAGCAGATCCGTGCCGAGATCGATGCCAATTACCCGGACCGCATGCTGCTGGCCGAAGCCAACCAGTGGCCGGAAGATACTCAGTTGTATTTCGGTGATACCGACAGCAAAGGCTTGAACGGCGACGAGTGCCACATGGCCTTTCACTTCCCGCTGATGCCGCGCATGTACATGGCGCTGGCTCAGGAAGATCGCTTTCCAATCACCGATATTCTGCGCCAGACCCCGGAGATTCCCGCCAACTGCCAGTGGGCGATTTTCCTGCGTAACCACGATGAGTTGACCCTGGAAATGGTCACCGACAAAGAGCGTGATTACCTGTGGAATTACTACGCGGCCGACCGTCGGGCGCGGATCAATCTGGGGATTCGTCGGCGCCTGGCGCCATTGATGGAGCGCGATCGCCGTCGAATCGAATTGCTCAACAGCCTGTTGCTGTCGATGCCGGGTACGCCGACCCTGTATTACGGCGATGAGATCGGCATGGGCGACAACATCTATATCGGCGACCGCGACGGCGTGCGTACGCCGATGCAATGGTCGATCGACCGTAACGGTGGTTTCTCCCGTGCCGATCCGGCCAGCCTGGTGCTGCCACCGATCATGGATCCGCTCTATGGTTATCTGTCGGTGAACGTCGAGACCCAGTCTGGCGATCCGCATTCACTGTTGAACTGGAACCGGCGAATGCTGGCGGTGCGTAAACAGTCCAAGGCGTTCGGTCGCGGCACGCTGAAAATGCTTTCGCCGAGCAATCGCCGAATCCTGGCGTACACCCGTGAATACACCGGAGCCGACGGCAGGCACGAAATCATCCTCTGCGTGGCCAACGTGTCCCGCAGTGCTCAGGCCGCCGAACTGGACCTGTCGGCGTTCGCCGGCATGGTGCCGGTGGAGATGCTCGGCGGGAACGCTTTTCCGCCGATAGGCCAGCTGAATTTTCTGCTGACCCTGGCGCCATACGGTTTTTATTGGTTTGTGCTGGCGGCGGAAAATCAGATGCCGAGCTGGCATGTGGAACCGGCGAAAAGCATGCCGGACTTCACCACTCTGGTCCTGAAAAAACATCTCGAAGAATTGCTCGAAGCACCGTCACGCACCACTCTGGAGCAGACTTCGCTGCCGGCCTGGCTGCCTAAGCGACGCTGGTTCGCCAACAAGGATTCGGCAATCGAACAGGTGCATATCGCCTACGGCGTGCGCTTTGGCGATCCGCAGCATCCGGTGCTGCTCAGCGAGGTCGAGGTCACCAGTGATGGGCAGACCAGTCGCTATCAGTTGCCATTCGGTTTGCTGGCCGAGGAACAGTTCAGCTCAGCCTTGCCGCAGCAGCTTGCACTCGCTCGGGTCCGCCGCGGGCGGCAGGTTGGTTTGATCACCGATGCCTTCAGCCTCGATACCTTTGTCCATGCGGTTTTGCAGGCCATCCAGACGCAAAGCATAGTGCCATCAACCGAGGGTGAGATCCGTTTCGAACCCACCGCCGAACTGATGAAACTCGGCCTGAACCAGGATTCTGAAGTGCGTTATCTGTCGGCCGAACAGTCCAACAGTTCGGTGGTGATCGGCGGCAGTCTGGTGCTCAAACTGATCCGCAAGATCAGCGTCGGTGTTCATCCGGAGCTGGAGATGAGCGCTTACCTGACCGCGGCCGGCTTCGCCCATATCTCGCCGTTGCTCGGCTCGGTGATTCGCCGTGACGAGCAGGGGCAGGACAGCCTGCTGATGATCGCTCAGGGTTACCTGAGCAATCAGGGCGACGCCTGGGAATGGACGCAGAACAACCTTGAACGGGCGATTCGTGACGAATCGGCCCAGGCCGTTTCCGAGCAGGAACAGCATTACAACGCCTTGGGCGAATTGAAAGAGTTCGCTGGCATGCTGGGTCAGCGCCTGGGTGAAATGCATCAGGTGTTGGCCGCGCCCACGGACAACCCGGACTTCAGCTCGAAACCGAGTACGATCAAGGATTCCCAAGAGTGGGCCAGACACATCGGCACGCAACTGGAGCGCGCCTTGCAGTTGCTCAAGGAACATCAGACCGAGCTTGGAGCTGAGGATCAGGCGCTGGTCAGCCGTTTGCTGCAGCACAAGAAAGCCCTGCCGAGCCACATCCAGAATCTGGCGAAGCAGGCAGTCGGTGGCTTGCGCATGCGGGTACACGGTGACCTGCACCTGGGGCAGGTGTTGGTGATCAAAAGCGATGCCTACCTGATCGACTTCGAGGGTGAACCGGCGCGCGCCTTGCATGAACGTCGGGGCAAGCACAGTCCGTACAAGGACGTCAGCGGCGTGTTGCGTTCGTTCGACTATGCGGCGGCGATGGCGCTGAATGTGCAGAACGTCGACGGCTCGGCACAGGCCCATGCCGCGCGCAAACGTGTGACGGAGCGTTATTTGCGTGAATCGCAACAGGCCTTTGTCCGGGCATATCGCCGGGCAACAGCTAGTCTTGCTCATGCATGGCAAAACGCTGAAGGTGAAGACGCCGCGCTGGCGTTGTTCGGCCTGGAGAAAGCGGCCTATGAAGTGGTGTATGAAGCGGAAAATCGACCCACTTGGCTGCCTGTGCCATTGCACGGTTTGTACGGGTTATTGAACGGGCTTAAACCCTTTTCCGACACAGAGACCAGTGGAGAGTAGTCATGAGTTTCTCAAACAGGGAACAGGGACATTCGAGAGTGACATTGCTGCCCGGTGCAAAGGATATTGAGGCCCTGGTGCGTGCCGAGCATCGCGATCCGTTTGCGATTCTGGGCCCCCATGGCGATGGTGCCGGCGGGCAGTTTATCCGCGCGTTTTTGCCGGGTGCCCTGAGTGTTCAGGTGCTGGCCAGGGACAGCGGGGAAGAGCTTGGTAGTTTGAACGCGGCCGATGTACCGGGTTTGTTTGTCGGGCATTTTGACCGGGCCCAAGCCTACCAGTTACGGATTTACTGGGCAGGCGGCGAGCAGACCAGCGAAGACCCCTACAGCTTTGGTCCGTTGCTAGGCGAGATGGATTTGTACCTGTTCGCCGAAGGCAATCACCGTGACCTGAGCGCTTGCCTCGGCGCGCAGTTGAAGACTGTGGATGGCGTCGACGGCGTGCGCTTTGCGGTGTGGGCACCGAATGCCCGGCGGGTCTCGGTGGTCGGCGACTTCAACGTCTGGGACGGCCGTCGGCATCCCATGCGTCTGCGCCATCCCTCTGGTGTGTGGGAGTTGTTTATCCCGCGCCTGCAAGCAGGGGAGGCCTACAAGTACGAGATTCTTGGCGCGGACGGGATTCTTCCGCTCAAGTCCGACCCGATGGCACTGGCGACCCGGTTGCCGCCGGATACCGCGTCGAAAGTCGCCTCGCCACTGAGGATCGACTGGCAGGACCACGACTGGATGCAGTCCCGTGGCGAGCGCCAACGGCCGGATGCGCCGCTGTCGATCTACGAGCTGCATGCCGGCTCCTGGCAGTGCGAAATCGATGACCTCGGTGAGGTCTCGCGCCAATATAACTGGCATGAGCTGGCCGAGCGCTTGATTCCCTACGTGCAGGATCTGGGTTTCACCCATATCGAGCTGATGCCGATCATGGAGCATCCGTTCGGAGGTTCCTGGGGTTATCAGCCACTGTCGCAGTTCGCCCCAAGCGCCCGTTACGGCTCGCCGGATGATTTCGCCGCCTTCGTCAACGCTTGCCACCAGGCGAACATCGGCGTGATCCTCGATTGGGTGCCGGCGCATTTTCCGACCGATACCCATGGTTTGGCGCAGTTCGACGGTACCGCGCTGTACGAGTACGGCAACCCGCAGGAAGGCTTTCATCAGGATTGGGACACACTGATCTACAACCTGGGCCGCACTGAGGTTCACGGTTTCATGCTGGCCTCGGCGCTGCACTGGCTCAAGCATTTCCATGTCGATGGCCTGCGCGTGGATGCGGTGGCCTCGATGCTTTACCGCGACTACTCACGCAAAGCGGGCGAGTGGGTGCCCAATCGTCATGGCGGCCGCGAGAACCTGGAAGCCATCGATTTCGTTCGACACCTGAACGACGTGATCGCCCTGGAAGCGCCGGGTGCGCTGATGATTGCCGAGGAATCCACGGCCTGGCCTGGCGTGAGTCAAGGCACTCAACAGGGCGGTTTGGGGTTCGCCTACAAATGGAACATGGGCTGGATGCACGATTCGCTGCATTACATTCAGCAGGATCCGGTGTACCGCGCTCACCATCACAACGAGTTGAGCTTCGGTCTGGTGTACGCCTGGTCCGAGCGTTTCATCCTGCCGATTTCCCACGACGAAGTGGTGCACGGCAAGCATTCGCTGATCGACAAAATGCCCGGTGACCGCTGGCAGAAATTTGCCAATCTGCGGGCTTACCTGAGTTTCATGTGGACCCATCCAGGCAAAAAGCTGCTGTTCATGGGCTGTGAGTTCGGCCAATGGCGGGAGTGGAATCACGATCAGCAGCTGGATTGGTATCTGTTGCAGTACCCGGAGCACAGGGGCGTGCAGAAACTGGTGGGTGACCTCAATCGGTTGTATCGAGAAGAACCGGCGCTGCACGATCAGGACGATGCACCGCAAGGGTTCCAGTGGCTGATTGGTGATGATGCAATCAACAGCGTCTATGCCTGGCTGCGCTGGAGCAAGGACGGGCGTCCGGTGCTGGTGGTGGCCAACTTCACACCGGTGCCGCGTCAGGCCTACCGGGTCGGCGTGCCCTTTGCCGGGCGCTGGGCCGAGGCGATCAACAGCGATGCCGATACCTATGCCGGTTCCAACTATGGCAACGGCGGTGGGGTCTTTACCGAGGACGAGCCCAGCCATGGCCAGGCGTTGTCACTGGTGCTGAACCTGCCGCCGTTGGCGGTGCTGATCTTGCGGCCGGAGGGTTGATCCGGATTTATCGACCGCGTCACGGCCATCGCGAGCAAGCTCGCTCCCACATTAGATCTGCGTCGTAGCACGATTTTGTGAATGACACAGGTCCAGTGTGGGAGCGAGCTTGCTCGCGATGACGGCGGCTCAGACACTAAACATGTCACTGCCCAACACCCACATCTTCACCAACGCATCCGCACACCCAGACTGCCGATCAAGCCATTGAGGTCGTTATCGTCGACGTCGCTGCTGAAATCGGCGCTCACATACAGGCTCACAGTGGGCGAGACTCTGGCCACCAGACCGAGACCCAGTTCAACGGTGGAGGAGTTGCGGCCACTGCTGATCTTGTCGACCTGGCCGAGGGTCAGCGTGTCACCGCTGTTTACCCTGTGCCACACGTTGGTCCGCACATAGGGTTCGACCGGCAGCCCGCGAATTTCATAGTTACCTTTCAAACGCGCACCGACCCGGCCACTCCAGGAGGTCAAATCGCTGGACGACGCGTTGCCGCTTCCGGCATTCGGGGTGTCCAGGGTAATCCGTTGGTTGATCAACTGCGCCTGGGGTTCGACTACCCAGTTTTCGCTGATGCCGATGGGAAATCCGCCTTCGACCGACAGTGTCACCGCACTACCTTCGGTCGCTTGCCGCGTGCCCTGATCGGTGCGGCTATAACCATTGACCCGGCCGCCGCTCGCGGTCAAATCCACATGCCAGCCCTGCGCGCCCGTCAGGCTCCAGTAGGCGCCTAGACTTGAGCCTTGCAGGTTGAGGCTGTCATTACGCGGATCGGCCATGGCCCGGGTGGTCAGAATGCCGTTGCTGTTGCCCTGGATCTGGCTCTGACCGCCCAGCAGGCCGACACGCTGAGTGGTTCCGCTGCCATTTTGCAAGGTGTAGAGAGCTGGCCCTTTCGACAGGCTGTCGGAGCCGGAAAACTGTGATGCAAGGTAGTCGGTTTCAGCCTGTCTGGAGGCTCGGCCATACACGCGCTCCCAGGCTGAGGGCGCTGCTTCACTGATGGTCTGCGGGCTAGTCTCGAAGCGGGTGTTTGCAGTGAAACTGCCGGTGAGTGTCGAATCAGACGTTGGCAAGGTAAACGCCGGAACATCCTGACGATACCAGGGTATCGATTCATCCTCGGTGGAGGCTGCCTGAACCTCCATGGAAGAACACAGCAGAAGTGAAGTCGAAACGGTGCAAAGGGTAATTTTGATCTCTTGTGGGGTGATGGGGTTTTTCATGGAGGTCTACCTTGCAATCGCATGCTCTGTCTCGCTATGGCGTCTCTCCTACCCCGAATGAGGGGCGACCGAATTCAATGAGGCAAAGCTCGGCGACCCGCTTGCGCAGGCGTTTCGAGCCTTGTCCCTGGTAGTATTTCCGGGGGTAGTAAGGTGTAGCTAAGAAGACCCCCGACACCGCGTCAAGAAATTGGCCGATGGGCGGTAGGGTTAATTTAGAGGCGTCAAATATTTGAAATTAAAGGATTCTATAAGTTCTTGTTTGTACGAAACATCATCGAAAAGTACCGGGCTAGAGGCTTTCGTTAGGTTGCTATGCGATTGCCGGCTCATCCGGATACCCGGGTTGCCGACGATGATTCCCCGGCTCGGTTTTTGACTAAATCAGCCGCACTTCAACCGCCAATGGCAGGTGATCGGAGAGATGCGTCCACGGCTTGTGACTGAGAATCCTTGGTTCGTGGCTGCTGGCGTTGCGCAGGTAGATACGGTCCAGGCGCAGCAGCGGGAAGCGCGCCGGGTAGGTTCTCGCCGGGCGCCCCTGATGGCGTTCAAAGGCTTCATGCAAGTAGTCGCGCCGGGCGAGGGTGGCGTTGCCGTGCAGCTGCCAATCGTTGAAGTCGCCAGCGATGATGACCGGCGCATCGTCGGGCAGCGATTCGAGCAGTTGGCAGAGCAGGGCCAGCTGCAGCTGACGATGGCTTTCCAGCAGACTCAAATGCACGCAGATCGCATGCACTTCGGCATGCCCCGGGACTTCCAGCACGCAATGCAGCAGTCCGCGGCGTTCGGGGCCGGTGATGGAAACGTCGAGATTGCGGTGTTGGCGGATCGGGTATTTCGACAGCAGCGCGTTGCCGTGATGGCCGTCCGGATAGACGGCGTTGCGTCCATAGGCGAAGTCACTCCACATGCTGTCAGCGAGAAATTCGTACTGTGACTGCTGCGGCCAGTTGTAGTAGCGCGAGGCGTGGCGGTCGTGCTCGCCCAGCACCTCTTGCAAAAACACCAGGTCTGCCGAGGTGCTGCGAACGGCTTCGCGCAGTTCCGGAAGGATGAAACGCCGGTTGAGGGCGGTGAAGCCCTTGTGGGTGTTGACCGTCAGAACCCTCAAGCGATGAATCGCCGGCAAGCTGTTCATGGGGGCTGAGCGGACGGGGCGGCTGTTTGAATCGATGGTCACGGTCACTCCTCTGAATCAAGGCTGATTACCTATGCGACTGATGCTTTGCCCGGCAGTTCAGAGTTTTTCAGGTCAGAGTTTTCAGGCGCATTGATCCGTCCTGGTGTCGATTACACAAACACGATCTCGTATGGCAGGCGCATGCGCTCCAGAATGACCCGCGGCAGCAACGGCGCGATGCCGATGGCGGGCTCGCCGTCCAGTTGACTGGCATAGGCATGGGTCGCGTGGCTTTTACGGGCCACTGTCCAGGTGTCCAGGCGAACCTTGCGGGCCCGTTGCCAGGGAATCTGGCCTTGCTCGCGTGCCGACCAGTGCCAGGCCCAGACCGGTACTTCATGAAAGTGCGCAGCGACCATCTCGGCGGCCCTGGCGCTGGCCCTGCCGACGGTGTCATGGTCGACATCGCCATCTTCACGCCAGGTGCTGAAGACCACATCGCCGGGGCGCAAATAGCGCGCAATGAACTGGGTCAGCTGGTGCTCGGATTCGGCCAGCGCGTTGTCGGTGAAGCCGCCGCGGATCCACTTCAGGCTGTGCATCGGCAGGCCCAGTCGCCGCAGGGCTTCGACGCTTTCCTGGGGGCGGAATACGCTCAGGCGCTTGGCCGACCACAGGTTCGAACCTGGATGGCAGGCACTGCCGTCGGTGATCGAGATCAGTTGCAAGGGATGGCCCAGACTGGCCAATAACTGCAGCAGACCGCCGCAGATCACCACCTCGTCGCCGGGATGAGGGGCGATCACCACCGCGCGAGCTCCTGGCGGGACCAATGTGCTGGTATTGATGACCGGGATATTGTCCAGCTGCCGGGCACTGTTCCAGATCTGTGCAGGGAGATTTTTGTCGGGGAGGGAGACAGACTTCATCGGTATCACATCCTTGTCATGGTCTTGCCGCCAGTCTTTACGATGGCTCGGCACGCCAGTGATGACGTGTTGATAGAGGTTTGCAGGCTCTCCAACCCTGGATTGCCGCGAACTGAGTATTGACCATACTCCGGATTACGTCGCCCTTGTATGAAAAACCGGCTGCAGTTTTTTTACATCGCCAGGATCAACTTCTTCATAACGACCCTTTCAATCCTCTTCTTCATGTTGCAACTCGAACAACAACAGCGAGCGTCCGGTCACTGAATATTCATAGTTGAAGTCGAAGCGCTCCTGACCCCGAACCGAGGGTTGGTTGGTGTCTATCATGCAGGTCCAGAAACCGCCGTCAGGCACTTCCGGGAGCAGGAAATTGACAATGTCATGATAGGCGTTGACCACCAGCAACAGCGTCGCATCTGCCCCGGGGCGGCGGATGCCGGTCTCTTGGGCGCGGCCGTCGAGCAACATGCCCAGGCAGCGGCCGTGGCTGTCTTCCCATTGTTCGATGGTCATCTCACTGCCGTCCGGCGCCAGCCAGGTGACGTCCTTGACGCCGATGTCCTCGTTGTAATTACCCACCAGAAAGCGCCCGCGACGCAGAATCGGATAGGCCAGCCGCAGCTTGATCAGGCGTTTGACGAACTTGAGCAACGACCTGCCGTCGTCGTCCAGCTCCCAATTGATCCAGCCGATTTCGCTGTCCTGGCAGTAGGCGTTGTTGTTGCCGTGCTGGGTGCGGGCGAACTCGTCGCCGGCCACGAGCATCGGCGTGCCCTGGGCCAGCAGTAAGGTGGCAAATAAGTTGCGCATCTGGCGTGCGCGCAGGGCGTTGATTTCGGGGTCGTCGGTCGGGCCTTCGACGCCGTGATTCCAGGACAGGTTGTTGTCGCTGCCATCCTGATTGTTCTCGTCGTTGGCCTCGTTGTGTTTGTCGTTGTACGACACCAGGTCGTGCAAGGTGAAACCGTCGTGGGCGGTGATGAAGTTGAGTGACGAATAAGGCCTGCGACCACGCTGATTGAACATCTCGCCGGAGGCTGTCATCCGCCCGGCGAAATCGGCGAGCTGACCGTCGTCGCCTTTCCAGAAGGCGCGCACAGTGTCACGAAACTTGTCGTTCCACTCGACCCAGCCCGGCGGGAAACCACCGACCTGATAACCACCAGGACCGATGTCCCAGGGCTCGGCGATCATTTTCACCTGACGCAGGATCGGGTCCTGGCGGCAGGCCACGAGGAAGCTGTGGCGCTCGTCGAAGCCGTCGTGATACCGGCCAAGAATGGTCGCCAGGTCGAAACGGAAGCCGTCCACGTGCATTTCCGTGGCCCAGTAGCGCAGTGAGTCGGTGACCATCTGCAGCACGCAGGGATGACTCAGGTCCAGGGTGTTGCCGGTCCCGGAATCATTGATGTAGAAGCGTTTGTCGTCCGGCATCAAACGGTAGTAAGAGGCGTTGTCGATGCCGCGCATGGACAGCGTCGGGCCTTGCTCGTTGCCTTCGGCCGTGTGGTTGTAGACCACGTCGAGAATCACTTCCAGATTGGCTTCGTGCAGGTGCGCGACCATCTCCTTGAACTCGGCAATCTTGCCGCTGGCCAGGTAACGCGGGTCCGGGGCGAAGAAGGCGATACTGTTGTAGCCCCAGTAGTTGGTCATGCCCTTATGCAGCAGATGCTGATCATTGACGAAGGCGTGAATCGGCAGCAGCTCGACCGATGACACGCCGAGTTTGCGGATATGCTCCATGACATCGTCGACCATCAACCCGGCGAACGTGCCGCGCAGGTTCTCGGGGACGGAGGGGTGAGTCATGGTCATGCCGCGCACGTGAGTCTCATAAATGATCGTCCGGTCCCACGGCACACTGACCCGATGATCGTGACCCCAGGTGTGCGCCGGGTCGATCACTTTGCACTTGGGCACGAACGGCGCGCTGTCACGTTCGTCGAAACTCAGGTCGGCGTCAGGGTGGCCGATGGTGTAGCCGAACAATGCCTCGGACCATTTCAACTTGCCCACCAGTTGCTTGGCGTAGGGGTCGATCAGCAACTTGTGGTGGTTGAAACGGTGACCGTTTTCCGGGTCGTAGGGGCCGTAGACCCGATAACCGTAAATCAGCCCGGGATGGGCATCGGGCAGATAGCCGTGAAAAATCTCGTCGGTGTATTCCGGCAGCTCGATGCGTTCGAGTTCTACTTCGCCGGCATCGTCGAACAGGCACAGTTCGACCTTGGTCGCGTGGGCCGAGAACAGCGCAAAATTGACCCCCAGGCCATCCCAGGTCGCGCCCAGCGGAAAGGGCAAGCCTTCACGGATGCGTGAAGGCTCGGCGTGAGGCTCGGGCGCGGCTTTTTTGGGCTTGGTCATGGAGGCTCCTGCAAAGGAATGACGTGTTCAGATAGGGCGGTTTTTCAGGGGATAGCGGCCCACCGTGGCGAACCCTGATACCGGTAATGGAGATCTATAGTCTGATAACCAATTGTGGCGAGGGAGCTTGCTCCCGCTCGGTTGCGCAGCAGCCGTAAATCCGGCTGATGTGTTCTACCTGAAAAAACGCGATTGCTGGTTTTGGGGCCGCTTCGCGACCCAGCGGGAGCAAGCTCCCTCGCCACAGGGTTTGTGTCCGGCTCTCCAGTTGCAAGAGGTTTACGCAGGTCAACTGGCCGGTGCTTTACGCGGTGCTCGCGGTTTTTTCACGGCGGCTTTTTTTTCACCCGGCGGCGCCACTACCGGTGCCGTAGCGGCGGGTTTGGCTTTGGCTTTGGGTGTCGCTTTTGGCGTGGCTTTTGGTGCGGCCTTGGTCGTACCGGTTTTGGACGGTTTGCCCGGCGTCAGGGCTTCAGCCTCTACCAGCTTGCGCGCCATCTCCCAATGGCGGGCTTCCTGGCCTTCGGGTCTACCTTCGGACTCCCAGATTTGATAGGCAAACTCACGGACGCGTTTGTCGTCGGTACTCATCGCACTGCTCCTGAACTGAACTCAAGTTTGGATAAAGAGATTGACCGGGAAGTCCCCCAGCGCGGCACTGATCATTAATTCCTTGTGGTGTGTGACTGCGCAGGCTGAAAAAAGTCCCTTCAGGTTTTGCCCGGAGGCAGTGAACGGCAGTATTACCCGGGTATCGCCCCAATCCGGCGCGTACACCAGCGGTTGCGCGCCCGTTTTCAGCAGGTTGGCGACAAGCCGGGGAACAATCACCACGGCCCGTTGACTACCGATTTCGCGCATGAAGGCCAGCACGTGTTCCGCCTGGCTTCCGAGCACTTCCAACGCTTGATAGCTGCCCCGGCGGAACAGCTCCGGGTGCTCGGCGCGTCGGGTCAGTGCCCGGGCTATCAGCGCTTGTTTAACGCGACCTTCATGCCAGTTCAGCAGCAACTCCGTCACCTCGCAAGGTGCCTTCAATGCCAGTTGCCGGGCGTTGAAATCCACGGGCCGGCGGTTGTCCGGGTCCACCAGGCTGAAATCCCAGAATTCGTTGCCCTGATAAAGATCCGGAACACCCGGTACCGTGAGCCGCAGCAAGGTTTGAGCCAAGCCATTCAAGGCGCCGGCGGGTGCGATCGCTTGTGCGGCATTGCCGATGGCCGAGCGCAACTCGAATCCTTTGGGGGATAACAGCACGCGTTCGAGAAATGCCTGAGTCGCTTGTTCATAAGCCTCGTTAGGCGCGCTCCAACTGCTCTGGAGTTTGGCTTCGCGCAGAGCTTTTTGCTGCCATTGCCAGACACGTTGAGCGTAGTTTTGCAGGGCTTGCGTATCGTCGCTGCGCAGTTCCAGCGGCCAACTGCCGAGCAGCGCCTGATAGAGGATCAGTTCATCACCCGCTGACGGCGCCAGTGGGTCGTTGCGCAGTGGTGCGGCCAACGCTCGCCAGTGCTCGACCTGTTCGGCATACCAGGTGCTGCGTTCGCTGAGCACGGCCAGCCGGGCGCGGCTGTCTTCACCGCGTTTGTGGTCATGGGTCGCCGTTGTCAGCAGGTTGTCCGGGAAGGTCTCCAGGCGCTGGCTGCATGCCTGGTGAAAGTCGGCGATGGGGGCGCTGAACCGCTCGGTGCTGAAGCCGACATCATTGCGCGACAGCAGCACGGCCGAGCGATAGAAGGCGGTGTCTTCCACGGCCTTGGCCGCCGCCGGAGACGTCAGCTGTTGAAAGCGCACACAGGCATGCTTGAGGAGCTTGCGTTGCCTGCCCATGGGTCGCTTGCGCCACGGCTCGCCGCCGAGCCAGCGTTCGAGGTAGTCGAGCACCGGCCAGTCGGCTTCGCTCAGTGTGCTACGGGCGCCGGCCATGGCGTGCTGAAAAAACACCTCGTCTTGCGCGGGTCGGCCACAGGCGCTGATGTAAGTGCGGTACACCGCAAAGTGCACGATCAGTTCCTGCAATGCCCGGCGAATGGCGCCCAGGGTCAGGTCACGGCTCATGAGGTCATCGCGGGCAATCTGCAACAGCGCCTGGGCGACACTTTCGAAATCCCCTGCAAGAGAACCGTTGAGAATCTGTTGACGGGCCAGCTGCGCCTCTTGAGTGAATCCGGCAGGGCGTTCGCTGTGGCGGCTCCACAACTCGGCAAGGGTGTCGGCGCCTTGCGGGTCATGTTGCAGCAGTGACAATTGATCCATGAACTCGTAACCAGTGCTGCCGTCCACCTGCCAGTCGCGGTGCAGTGTTTCGTCTTGACCAAGGATTTTTTCGACATAGATCGGGAAGTGCCGCGAAGGCGACAAGGCATCGACCCGCCGCCGCAGTTTGCGGCAGTAACCCCGCGGGTCGGCGAGACCGTCGATATGATCGATACGCAAACCGTCCACCAGACCATCGCGGATCAACTGGAAGATTTTTCTGTGGGTGGCCTCGAACACCACCGGCCGTTCGATCCGCAGACCGCCAAGCTCATTGATGTCGAAGAAGCGCCGCCAGTTGATATCGTCGGCCGCCGTGCGCCAACTGGCCAGGCGATAACTTTGTCGCTCCAGCAAGTTGTGCAGGCGGGCGAAGCCTTCAGGTTGGCGGGAGTCGTACAGGTTCAGGGTGTGTTCAATGGTTTGCTGGATGAGCGGTTGCCGGGCCAGTTCGACCAGTTCCTGTTGCAGCGGCAATGCCAGGGAGTGGGCGTCAGATTGGTAGTAAAGGGCGGTGAAACGATCGGCCAGGGAGGTGAGCAATTGCGCGTGTTCGGGATCAAGCTGATTGCCGTGTTTGAGCAGTTCACCGTAATCGGTGGGGCAAATCGGGAAGTGGTGCTCGTAGTGTTCGACATAAAAGGCCCCGCGTCCAGGGTCGAAACGCAGGGGGATCGTCCCGTCCTGCAACGCCACGCCATAGTCGGTGCCGAGAAATGGCAGGAGTAACTGACCTTCAAGCAAAGGGTCGGGGGAGTGCCACTGGATATCGAAGAACTCACCGTAGGGGCTGAGCCGGCCCCATTCCAGCAAGTCCAGCCACCAGGGATTGTCGGCGCGACCCACCGCCATATGGTTGGAAACGATATCGAGGATCAGGCCCATGCGCTGTTGACGCAGGGCGTCGACCAGTCGATGCAGGGCCGCTTCGCCCCCAAGCTGCGGATTGACCGTGGTCGGATCGACCACGTCATAGCCGTGCATGGAGCCGGCGCGGGCGCGCAGCAATGGCGAGGCGTAGATATGGCTGATGCCCAGGCTGGCGAAGTACGGTAGCAACGGCACCGCATCATCCAGCGTGAAACCCTGGTGGAATTGCAGGCGCACCGTCGCCCGAAGCGGGGTGGGGTGCGTGGTGCTCATTGGTCACGCTCGAATGCCTGTTGCCGTGCGCAGGCGAGGATTTCCAGGCGCCGCGCGGCATCGGGATCATCGAGCAGCGCTGCGCTGTCACTGGCGAAGCGCCGACGCCAGTTGGGATGGCCGTTACTGGGGCCGGGCAGGTTGGCCTGCTCGTCGATACCCAGGGCATCCTCCAGCGGCAGCAATACCAGTGGCGCGCGGGTGTGACCGAGGAAACGCACACTGGCGTCGAGCACTTGATCGGTCTCGTGGGTCTCTTCGCGAAAATTCTGCGGGTCCTGGCTCAAGGCCCGGCGCAATCCATCACGTTCGCGCTGTCGATGTTCCCGCCAATGGGTTTCGGCGCTAGTGTCGCTCAGCCCGAGGCGCACATTCCAATCAATATCGCGGCCATGCCACCAGCCGTTGAGCGTTGGCAGGTCATGGGTGCTGGTGGTCGCCAAGGCGTTGTCCGGCCAGTCGAGGATCGGCTTGAAGTGCGCGCCGTTATCCTGCTCGAAAAGCAGCACGCGCATGCCGAGAATCGAACGGGCGCTCAGTTTTTCTCGCAACCCCTGCGGCACGGTGCCGAGGTCTTCGCCGAGCACTATGGCCTTATGCCGGAATGATTCGAGCGTCAACAGCCGCAGCAGGTCGTCCACCGGGTAATGCAAGTAGGCGCCTTCACTCGGTGGTGCATCGAGGGGAATCACCCACAAGCGCTGCAGGCCCATTACATGGTCTATCCGCAAGCCACCGGCGTGAGCGAAGTTGGCCCGGAGCATTTCGATGAATGCGCGAAATCCGTTGCGCACCAGGCCCTCGGGAGAAAACGCCGAAATGCCCCACCCTTGACCGGTGCTGTTGAGGATGTCCGGTGGCGCACCGACTGTCAGCGCCGCGAGTAACTCGTCCTGGCGACTCCAGGCCTGACTGCCGCCGCCGTCGGCACCTACCGCCAGATCGGCGATCAGGCCGATGCCCATGCCACTGCTGCGCGCCGCCGTTTGCGCGCGCTCCAGACAGCGGGCGATCAACCATTGGCAGAAGGCGAAGAAACCGATGTGTCGGGCATTTTTCTCGGCAAATTCGGCCAATGCCGCACTGCGTGGATCGCGCCATTGATCTGGCCATTCGCGCCAGTCGAGGCTTTCGCCGCGGGCTGCGCGCTCGGCTTGAATGGCCTCGAAACGGCAATGGTTTTCCAGCGCTTCGCCACCGCAGTGACGAAAACTGCTGAAGTCCTCGTGAAGGGGATTTTCACCCTGACAAAAGCCTTCATACAACGCGTGCAGCAGGCGCTGTTTGGCGTCTGCCGCCGCGGGCCAGTCGATCAGTGCCTCTTGTTCAAGCTGATGCAGCTGCTTGGCAAGGCCCGTGGCGTCAATCGCCATGCGCAGCGCACGTTCACCGAGAATCTCGCCAGGCGAGGCGTACAGACTGTTGAGAAACAGTCGGCTGGAAGGCGAGTAGGGGCTGTAGCGCTGGGTATCGCTGCTGAACATCGCATGCAAGGGGCTGATCGCCAGGGCATCGGCACCGCGTTCGCCGGCGACCCGGGCGAGGTTCTCCAGCGCCTGGGTGTCACCGAAGCCACCATCGCCGGGACGTCGCAGGGAATACAGTTGAACGCTCAAGCCCCAGGCGCGCGCTGTCGCGCTGTCGACGGCATCACTTACGCTGTGGCAATGGCTGGGGGCTACGGCGAGGGTGAAGTGTTGGCCGGCGATGCTGACGCTTTGATAGCCGGGCGGGATCAGCCCCGGTAGTACAGCATTGGCGTCCAGTTTCAGGTTGAGGATGGCGCCGTCTTCCAGATGAATCTCGCAGGGCGTTTCAGGGGCAAAGTAGTGCGCCAGATCCAGCCCTTTACCGATATCTGCGGTCAACAGGGGCGGCAGTTTTTTGTTCTGTTGAGCCTGTTGGAGCTCGAGCAGGCTGGCAGCGATTTCCTGTGCCGTGGAGGCGGGATGACCCAGCCCGGCCAGTACCGCACGCAGTACGCCGGGAGCGACTTTTTGTGGCCGGCCGTTGGCGTCGATCCAGTCGACTGCCAGGCCCGCCCGGCTGGCGAGTAGTTCCAGTTGCGAATTGCTCATGGGCGCTCTCCAGTCAGGGGTGGCGCTGTCAGACTGACAAGCGCAGTGTACGGGGAAAGTGTGCCCTGTTGCAGAAGGCTGAATGCCTGTTGCGGGTATTCGAAAAGCTCTCGTACCTGATTCTGTAGCGTTGGACCCTGTGGTGAATGGACCACCGGTTGCGCGCTGAGGTTCAGGTCAATTCGCAACAGGCTGCCGTCGCCCAGTCGCCAGTGGGCGCTGACGGCGCCCTCGGCCAGCACTTGTGCGCCGAGTGCCTGGGCGCCGGGCAGGCGGGGAATGATTTCCCGCTGGCGGATTTCCAGCAGTTGCCGATACAGTTGCTGCGTTGCGCGCTGGGTCGCCGCATTGGCTTGAGCCAGATTCGGCCTTGATGCGTGAAAGGTTTCAGGTGCGTTGGGGTCGGGGATCTGCTCACGTTTGTGCGGATCGGCGAAAGCGCTGAAGGCGGCGAACTCATTGCGCCGCCCCTCACGAACCGCCTCGGCCAATTCACCGTGGTGGCTGGTGAAAAACAGAAAGGGCTCGCTGACGGCCGCCTCATCGCCCATGAACAATAAGGGGATCATGGGCGATAACAGCAACAGTACGGTGGCGGCCTGCAGCGCTTGTGCAGACGACAGGCGGTGCAGTCGTTCACCCAGTGCGCGGTTGCCAATCTGGTCGTGGTTCTGCAGGAACAGCACAAAAGCGCTGGGTGGCAAGTGCCCGCTGGGTTCGCCACGGGGCGTGCCGTGGCGCGTGGCATGACCCTGGTAGGCAAAGCCCTGGCTCAGGCAGCGGGCGAGTTTCTCGGTGGGCTGGTCGGCGAAGTCGGCGTAATAGGCATCGGTTTCGCCGGTCAACAGCACGTGCAAAGCGTTATGGCCGTCATCGTTCCATTGTGCGTCGAAGCCTTGCTCCAGGAGGCTGGCCTGATTGAACTCGTTTTCCAGGGTGAGCCAGACATGCCGATTCGGGTGGACCTGTTGGCGGACCCGGTGTGCCAGTTCCTGCAGGAAATCCGGGTCGTCGATGGCGTGCACCGCGTCCAGCCGCAGGCCGTCGAAACGGTATTCCTGAATCCACATCAAGGCATTGCCGATGAAGAAGTCGCGCACTTCGCGGCGGCGAAAGTCGATGGCGGCTCCCCAAGGGGTGTGCTGGTCTTCGCGGAAGAAGCCTTGGGCGTAACGATGCAGGTAGTTGCCGTCCGGGCCGAAGTGGTTGTAGACCACGTCGAGAATCACCGCCAGACCATGACCGTGGGCGCTGTCGATCAGCTGTTTGAGCTGTTCAGGTGAACCGTAGGAGGCTTGCGGGGCATAGGGGAAAACCCCGTCGTAACCCCAATTGCGCTCGCCCGGAAACTGCGCGAGAGGCATCAGTTCGATCGCGGTGATGCCCAGCGCAGCCAGGCGCGGCAAGTGCTTTTCGACTTCGCTGTAGCCACCCAGCACGCCGACGTGCAGTTCATAAATCACTGCTTCATGCCAGGGGCGGCCTTGCCAGGTGCTGTGCTGCCAGTGGTAGGCGAGCGGGTCGACCACCACGCTGTGGGAATCGACGTCGCCGGCCTGAGCCCGGGCGGCGGGGTCAGGCACTTCGAGTTCGCCATCGATGTTGTAGCGGTAACGGGTGCCGGCGGGGCAGCGGGTTTGAACCACGAACCAGCCGTCGGCTTGAGGTAGCATCGGCAACGACTGGCGGTTTTCCAGTTCGACACTCACATAAAACGCATCTGGCGCCCACAAGGCAAAGCGGGTGTGCTCTGCATCCAGCATGATTGCGCCGTGGGGCCAGGTTTCCAGAGTCCGTAAAGGCATCTATGAAGACCTCTTACTGTTTGCCCGATTTACCCAGCGCTTTATCCACCAGTTGTTCATAAAGTTCGGCGTAGGGTTCGACCGCCTTGCACCAGTTGAAGGGCGCGGCCATGGCCCGGCAGCGCATGGCGTTGAGCAGGTCGGGGTAGGCGAATACCTTGAACGCCCGCTCCAGCGCTTCTTGATAGCTTGGCACCGTGGATTCATCGAACAGGAAACCGGTCACGCCGTTTTCGATGGTGTCGGCCAGACCGCCGGTATTACGTGCCACCGGTAACGAGCCGAAGCGCTGCGCATACATCTGACTCAAACCGCAGGGCTCGTACCGCGAAGGCATCAGCAAGAAATCGCTGCCGGCGAACATGCGTCGGGCGTCGGTTTCGTTGAAGCCGATACGCACACCGATCTGTCCGGGGAAACGCAGGGCCAGTGCCCGCATGGCGTGTTCTTCTTCCGGTTCGCCACGGCCGATGATCGCAATCTGACCGCCCGAGGCGACGATGAACTCGGCCACGCCTTCGGTCAGGTCCAGGCCTTTTTGATAGACCAGGCGCGAGACCACGGCGAACAACGGCCCTGCGGAATCTTCCAGACCGAACAGCTCGCGGACATGAGCGGCGTTCACCGCTTTGCCCTCCCAGTCACCGATGCTGAACGGGCAGATCAGATGCGGATCGGTGGCCGCTTCCCAGCTTTCATCGATGCCATTGGGAATGCCGCTGAGCAGGCCTTGCTGGGTCTTGCTGGCCAGAAAGCCATCAAGACCGCAGCCGAAGGCCGGCGTGGTGATTTCCTGCGCATAGGTCGCGCTGACGGTGGTGATATGGCTTGAATAGGCCATTCCGGCCTTGAGGAAAGACAGCTTGCCGTAGAACTCCATGCCTTCCTGTTGCAGGGCATGTACCGGAATACCCAGCTCCGGGCAGCAGGCCAGGCTGACCACGCCCTGATAGGCGAGGTTGTGAATGGTGAACAGGGTCGGTGTGCGCTGACCGCGCCAGTGCATATAGGCCGGTGCCAGACCGGCAGGCCAGTCGTGGGCATGCACCAGATCCGGGCACCAATGGATCTGCGCCAGGTTGGCGGCGATATCGGCGGCGGCCAGGCCCAGACGGGCGAAGCGGATATGGTTGTCCGGCCAGTCGCGACCGTTGTTGGCGCCGTAGGGCGTACCCTCGCGCTCGTACAATTCAGGGCAGATCAACACATAAATGACCAGGCCGTCGGTCATGTCCATACGGCCGATCTTGCAGGGCGGCAGTGCAGCATGACCACCCAGCTCACCGATGATATGAATCGGGTTTTCGCTCTCGAGTACTTGCGGATAACCAGGAATCAATACACGTACATCATGCAGTTGGGCCATTGCCCTGGGCAACGCCGCGGAGACGTCGCCCAACCCGCCAGTCTTCACCAGATCGGCAATTTCCGAAGTCACGAACAGGACTTTTTTGCGATTGGGATTCTGCCTGGGCGCTGATAGCGCCGTCTTGCCGCCCGGCATGAGAACCGGCGTGAGCACCGGTTCGCCGGTCTGCTGATGAGAAAGTTTTCCTTGGGTATCTACAGCGGCACTGATCATCTGTCTTTCCCCTTTTATTGATCTGTTCCTGGCGAATCACCAGCGATAGGGTTGGTCAACTTCTGTGACCAAAGCGCACAAGCGCTACGCAAAACGGGTAAATGGCTTCGAGTACGCTGAAGCAATAAAGAGTGGATTTACCGTTGCAAGGAATGCACCAAACAATACGGCCTACCTTTAACCTGACCTTTCGTCCGGGTAGAAAGTTTCGACTTTTTTTAGGCGGCCAGCCGATCGGTTTTCGCCCGGGAAACTGAGTCTAGGCCAGAAGTTAGAGCGGGGAAGGCTTCTTGGCAAAATTGTCCGACAAAGTGCTGAATGAGGCGAATGACTACCATGGATGTGTTACAGACACGTTGACGAAGGGCAGGCTTTTTTGCCCTCGATGCGCGAAGAAGGTGATGGTGGCGCACCACTATGGTGCGAGCACTTGTGGCGAGGGAGCTTGCTCCCGCTGGGTTGCGAAGCGACCCTAAAATCAGGCACCGCAATTATTCAGATACACTGCGCGTGCCGGTTTTACGACTGCTCCGCAGCCGAACGGGAGCAAGCTCCCTCGCCACAGGGATCAGGTCAACAGGCGGATCGGCTGTCCTGTGGACCAAGCCTGAATGTCATCGATCATCTGCGAAAAGAACTGCCGGTAGTTCTGCCTACTGTTTCTTCAGCAGGCGATTATCCAGCTTGAAGATCTCGCCGGACAGAACGGCCCTCGTCGAGTCCATATGCATGGGGTTGAAGAGGTAATTTTGACTGTGCGGCATGATAGCGCTTGGCACAGGCATCAGGAGTTCAGCTGTGGTCTTGAGGAACGCATCGCCCAGCCCCTTCGTGTGACGAAGGTCGTCAGCCCAGTCCGCCTTGAGTTGTGGCGCGGGGGCAATGCGGATGTCATCAGGGATCTCGACCCTAAGCAGTTGCAGTGTTTCAGGAAAGTCTTCCTGATCCACCTCAAGATGGACCAGTATTTCAAGCATGGCACCGGCAGGCGTCCCGGCGAGGTAAACGACAGGCCTTCCAGCTGTGTGCCAGCGCCCACTCGCGAGAACGCCACCGCGCCCCGTCAGGTCTGCAAACGCGCTTATCCGCCAGAAAATCAAAAGGTAAAGCCTTCTGCCAGTTGGATAAGCATCTCCTCAACCTGTCGGGTACCCTGAATGGTCGATAGCATGGCCATTGGACTTTTCCCGGAGAACCGATCTTTGGGCTTCGACAACCAGCGCTTGGCCTTCTCGTCATTCCCAAACAGAGCATCCGCCATGGCGGTGATGTGGGCCGCACGGAATAACCGATCACTCTCATCGACGGTCAGCTTTTGGTCTTTGGCGATACGAGTCTTCAGCGTTTTCAGCGGGATGATTTGATCACGCTCCAAAGGCGTTACATCACCCTGATCGCACAGTTTCATCAGTCGTCCAGCATCGAAACCGAACTGGATGATCTCGTGGATCTCCAACTCGCTCGCGTCGGTCGGAATCTGCAGGAGAGATTCCAGTCGGATTCGGTACGCGCCGTAGGCGGGTTCCCGCATGACTTCGGCGAACATTGAGCACCTCCATTGATTCGGCATTTGCCATGTAGTGTCCGGCAAATGCCGATACATTGGAAGTGTCAGTGATCCGAATGTGTCCGGGGCTCCTCCCTTCAGCCCAGCGTCACCCCAGCCAATACCAGATAGCGTGCGCCCTTGGCCAGGGTCACGATCAGCAAAAAACGCCAGAACGGCTCGCCCAGCACCCCGGCGACCAATGTCAGAGGATCGCCGATGATCGGTACCCAGCTCAGCAGCAATGACCAGTGACCATAGCGCTGATAATGCTTTTGAGCCTTCTCCAATGATTGAGGATTGACCGGAAACCAGCGCTTGTCCCGAAAGCGCTCAACGCCGCGTCCCAGCCACCAGTTCACTAGCGAACCCAGCACATTCCCGGCGATGGCGATACTCAACAGCAACCAGACCAGGTGCTTGTCGTTGAGCAGCAAACCGACCAACACTGCTTCGGATTGCAATGGCAGCAAGGTGGCGGCGCCGAAGGCCGCGAGGAATAGCCCGAGGTAGCCTGCGAGCATTAATGGGCCGGGTAGTCGGCGATCACTTCATCGGTGCCGTTCTTGCTCAAGCCGATGACTTGATAGGCATCGGCCATGCCATCCATTTCCATTCCCGGCGAGCCCATGGGCATCCCCGGAGCGGCCACGCCGAGCAGGTCGGAGCGTTTGCTCAAGGCCAGTACTTGTTCGGCAGGCACATGGCCTTCGACGAATTTGCCGTTGATCACGCCGGTGTGGCACGAAGCCAGGCGCGGCGGCACACCGAGGCGCTGTTTGACTTCGCTCATGTTGGTTTCGACGTGGTCGTTGACCTTGAAGCCATTCGCTTGCAAGTGAGTGATCCACTTTTTACAGCACCCGCAATTGGCATCGCGGTGCACGTCGATCGGAATCAGTTCGGCGGCCTGGGCCAGCGAGGTGATGAACAGGGTAGAAAGGGCTGCCAGACGCAGTATGGTTTTCATCGGTTATCTCTTGCTGATCATTTCACTGTGCGCATTCTGACCATTTTCCCCAATGAAAAAGGTCACTTGTGTTTCAAAGTTTTACATAGACTGTGCTCCCGGGAGCGGAATGATTTCCAGCGCCCGGGAGGATGATCGTGGTGATGCAACGTCGAGAGGTTCACTGAAGGTTTTTCAGCGCCGGTGATGATAGCCATGTCCGCCATCGTGATGGCGGTGTTGGTGATGGTGCCAGCCTCCGTCGGGGAAAATCAGGCAGCTGCTCAGGGTCAAGGTCATCAGCAGGGGAATCAGCACTGTGATTCGGCGGAACATTTCAAAGTCCTCATGGTTGAAGCCGCAATGAAGCGAAAACTCTTCATCGGCTGTAACATGAGACCCCGTTTGTAGCTGCCCATTCCCCTCGAAAATGTAGAGGTTTGGTATGCATCAGGATACAAACCGGATACAAATTTTCAGGCTCAGGAACCCGTAATGACCCAGTCGCAACGTTTGAAATATTCGATTCTGATCTCCCTGGTGGTATTGGGGATCATGTTTGGCCTGTCTTACCTGCAAAACGTCGGGATGATTAGCGAAAAAATGTTCCAGTACATCGCCATTGGCGTGGCGGTGATCGTGGTAGTGGTCAATGGCGTAATGCGCCGCAAGGTCAAGGTCTGAAACCCTGACGCTCAGGGCTTCAGACCTTGCTGTGGAGTAGCGCGACAGCGTCTGGATTCAGGCTGTAGCTTTTGTCCGGGTTCAGCGTGACCACACCTTCGCTGCACAGACGCTTGAGCACTTCGCGCACGCTGAGAAAGGACAAGGGAATGTCCAGTTCCAGCAAATGGCTATGTACGCCACGTACGCCAAGCGCGCGGTCGCTCTCGGCGGCCGTCAACAAGGCGTCGATGACCTTCAGGCGAATCAGGCTGGTGCGCAGGCCGAAGCTTTTGAGCAAAAACCTGATTCGGTCATTGCTGTGGCGCTCGGCGCTTTTACCGAATACACCGTTGCTACCCGCCAGCGATGGGCTGTGCGGGGTAGTGTTGCCATCCATTGGCAGTTGCTGGTTGTACATGCAAAAAAACTCCTTTTTAGAGCCTGATCAGGAAAGTGATGGATGCTCTCTGTTACTAAGACGAACGAGCAAGGCAATCATGAAGATTGAGATGTAGAAAATTTGTCGGTATCAAGTCAGAGACAGGTGAGATATCCAAAAAAGATGGCTCGGTTAAATTTTCTGCGCTTGCTTCGTCTCTATGGTGAATCAGCGCTGCCAGCAAATTCCTGTAAGTCGCCTGTTGGGAATCCGGGAGAAGTCTGAGTACCCAGTTTTGCAGCGCACCTGCTGCGCGCTCGGTCAGTTCGGCTATCAGATTGCCGGCATTTTCGAACTTTTCCAGGCCGCCGTATGGGGGATAGTTAGTGCTTATGCGTGACAGATACAGATTTCGCGACCAGCGCTTGCGCACGAGCCATCGACAAGAGTTGACAGGAAGCTCGCCAAGCGTTGTTTAATCGCGGTGCCGGACCTTCATACGCTGTTGCCCCCTCCAATAATTAAACTGGAGCTTCAGATGTCTGCATCACCTTTGGTTGTCGAAACCCCTTCAGAACATGTCACCTTCGCTCAGCTGGTGGCGCTGTTAGAGCAAATTTTTCTGCATCACGGTACCTCGGTCAAAGTGGCTCGCGTCCTCGCCGAAAACTGTGCCAGTGCCGAACGCGATGGCGCCCACAGTCATGGTGTATTCCGTATTCCCGGTTATGTCTCGACGCTGGCGAGCGGCTGGGTCGATGGTAAAGCGGTACCTGTTGTCGAGGACGTGGCATCAGGCTTTGTAAGGGTCGATGCGGCCAACGGTTTTGCTCAACCGGCACTGGCGGCTGCTCGGGCGCTTCTGGTAGAAAAAGCCCGAAGCGCCGGGATCGCGGTATTGGCGATTCGCAACTCTCACCACTTCGCTGCACTCTGGCCGGATGTCGAGCCCTTCGCCGATGAAGGGCTGGTGGCGTTAAGCGTGGTTAACAGCATGACCTGCGTGGTGCCTCACGGTGCTGATCGTCCACTGTTCGGCACCAACCCGATTGCCTTTGCCGCGCCGCGGGCCGGTGGCAATCCGATTGTCTTCGATCTGGCCACCAGTGCCATCGCCCACGGCGACGTACAGATCGCCGCGCGCAAGGGCGAGCGTCTGCCGGCCGGCATGGGCGTGGACAGCCTGGGCCAGCCGACTCAGGACCCCAAAGCGATCCTCGAAGGCGGTGCGCTGTTGCCGTTTGGCGGCCACAAGGGCTCGGCGTTGTCGATGATGGTTGAGCTGCTGGCGGCGGCCCTGACCGGTGGCAACTTCTCGTTCGAATTCGACTGGTCGAATCACCCGGGGGCCAAAACCCCCTGGACCGGGCAGTTGATTATCGTGATCGACCCCAGCAAAACCGCCGGGCAGAACTTCGCCGAGCGCAGTCAGGAACTGGTGCGACAGATGCATGGGGTAGGGCTCAAGCGAATGCCGGGGGATCGTCGTCATCGTGAGCGAGCCAGGTCTCACGAAAAAGGGATTGCCATTGCGCTGGATGAGCTGGCGCATTTGCGTGTGTTGGCTGGAGATTGAGGCACCAGGCTCAGGTGTTTAGCTGCGACGCCCGAGCAGTAGACCCACCACCAGCCCGAAACCGGCAGAGATCGCCACCGTCTGCCAGGGATGTCCACCGATATAGACTTCGGTGGCATCGACCACCGGCCTGCTGCGTTCGCGCACGACCGACACCGAATCCAGTGCCTGCTTGAGTTTCAGCGAGACTTGTTCGCGCAGACCTTCACCTTCCGGACCCACCAGCGAGGCACTGTTTTTGAGTAATTTTTCCGACTCTTCGATCAGCGCCTGCAGCTCGCTGAAGACTTGATCCTTGATTTGTTCGTCGGCCATTTGCGTGTCGTTTCTTCGGGCCATTGGGGTACTCCTTGCAGGTGAATGGGCAGTGAACAATGGAGTCGGCTGCAAGTGGAAAAGTTGCAGCTGTTTTGTGCCTGGGTCGTAAGCCTACGAAAAATCCAGGCCAGGACATTCCTTCCTACAGTGTAAGATGTCGCCAATTTTACGCAGCAGGTAACTCCCATGAGCTTCAATCTGGCCAACCAGCCCCTTGCCGAGCGCGCTGCGCTCGAAGATGAAAAGTCCCGTCTGTTCGACCTTTGGCAGAGCAATCTGGGCAAGGCCAAAGGCGAGGGCGCACGCTTGCTCGGTGAGCGCGCCAAGCGCAAGGGCAAATGGGCGGAATGGGTGCGCTCGGAGCTCGATACCCTGTCCCCGCCGGAATTCGCGAACATGGTGCGCAGTGAAGTCAACCGGTTGATGGCGGCGAAGTAAGCGGATTTTCCTGTGTCTATCGGCAAGGCCACCCTTGTACCTGTAGGAGCCGAGCTTGCTCGCGATGGCGGCCTGACAGCCGACCGATCACTTAATAGTGTACATATCCATTCCTGCGGTAACGGCCACTAATGGTTCCGCCCTTACGGCGTGTCACTTTTTCAAACGCCAAAAAGTAACCAAAAGGCTTGCCCCAAGCGTTCGGCCCCTCGCCAAGGCTCGGCGTTCCCTCGCTCCGGTGTCCATCAGGGGGCATCGCCCTCCGGTCTGCTGCGCGACGACCTCCATGCAATGTCCTCGGCTTCGCCGAGGGGTGCGGTGGTCAACTAATTCCAGACACCTCGATAGGTGGTTTCGACGCCATTGTCCGTTCGTAAACGGTCGGTGGTAGATATCCCAGTTTCGAGTGCAGCCGTTTGTTGTTGTAAAACCCAACGATGTACTCCGTGATGTCGCGGATCGCTTCGCCATGGTTGGCGTAATCACGTCGCCAGACCCGCTCCATTTTCAAGCTCAGGAAGAAGCGCTCCATCACCGAGTTATCCCAACAGTTACCTTTACGGCTCATGCTTTGCTGCATGTCATTTCGCGCCAGCAGCGCTCTGTAGCTCGCGCTGGCGTATTGGCTGCCACGGTCTGAGTGAGCGATCAGTCCCGGTGGTGGTTGACGCTGAGCAATGGCCAACTGCATCGCGCTACACACCAGCTCCGCCGGCATGTTCGGGGCCATGGACCAGCCGACAATTTTACGGGAGTACAAGTCCAGCACCACCGCCAGGTATAACCAGCCGCTGCGGGTCCGGATGTAGGTAATGTCAGCCACCCAAGCCTTGTTCGGCGCAGCGGGGTCAAACTGACGATTCAACACATTTTCGGCAATGGGCAGGTCATGATTGCTGTCAGTCGTATGGACGAACTTGCGCTTCCAGGCCGAACGCAGACCGTTGGCACTCATCAAACGGCGGATTTTATAAAGGCCGACCACCATGCCCTTGCCACGCAAAGCATCCCGCAACGGGCGGCTGCCGTAGCAACCACCACTTTCGACAAACGAGGCTTTGAGCTGAACCGTGATCGGGCACACAGATGCCGGCTCAGCAGCGCGTTTGTTGGCCTCATAGAAACCGGATCGACTGACGTTGAGTAACCGACAGACATGCGCAACCGAGTAAGCCTTCTGTTGCAACTGCCTGACCAGCCGATAGGTCATTTCAGTTCGCGGGCAAAGAAGGCGGTAGCCTTTTTTAAGATGTCATTGTCCATCTTAAGCTGGCGGTTTTCCTGCTCCAATTGCCGGATACGTTGTTGCTCAGTCGTCAGTGGTTTGCCGATACCGGTCTCTCCCAGTAGCTCAGCATCGTACTGACGCACCCAACGTCGAACAGCCGTCTCACCTAGATTCAAATCCAGGCAGACCTGTGGAACGGTCAGGCCTTGGTCCTTGATCATCCTAACGACTTGTAGCTTGAAGCTCTCGTCAAAAACTCTGCGTTTGTCGGTCATGAAAAACTCCTCGATAGATGTATTTTCCACCTATCGGGGTGTCTGGGGAAATTAGACCACTGCAGGGCGCTGCGCGCCAGTCCCCTGATGAACACCTCCACTCGGCCTGCCGAAGGGGCGGGTAGATCAAAAGCGAAAGCAAAAGCCAAAGCGAGGCGGCCTACCGGCCGGCCTGTTTATGTGGTGACAAGCGAGCCGGATTACAGCAAAACCGTGTTGACGGAGAGGCTCAGGGCGTGATGGCGGCCTGACAGCCGGCCAATCTCTTGCTGGTGTACATATCCATTCCTGCGGTAACGGCTGCTTATGGTTTCGCCCTTACGGCGCCTCCCTTTGGCAAACGCCCCAAAGGAAGCAAAGGTCTTCGCCCCAAGCGTACGGCACCTCGCCAAGGCTCGGCGTTCCCTCGCTCCGGTGTCCATCAGGGGGCATCGCCCTCCGGTCTGCTTCGCGACGACCTCCATGCGATGTCCTCGGCTTCGCCGAGGGGCGCTGCGCGCCAGTCCCCTGATGAACACCTCCACTCGGCCTGCCGAAGGGGCGGGTAGATCAAAAGCCAAAGCAAAGCAAAGCGGGGCGGGGCGAGGCGGCCTACCGGCCGGCCTGGCTCCCACAGGTTCTGCGCTCGGCGCTATTGCTACAGAAAGCATGCCACTATCGCTTCGCGGACTTTCAACACCACCGGATCGAGCTGAGTACTGGTGCGCCAGCCCAGTTCGATCGGATAGCGCGGCAGCGCCAGAGGGCAGGGCAGCAGCGTCAGCCCGGTGAGCGCGGCAATGCTCCGGGCCGCATGGGCCGGGATGGTCGCCACGGCCTGGCTACCCTTGAGCAACCAGGGCAACGCCGCGAAGTGGGTGGTCGAGGCGCAGACCTGTCGGTTCAGTCCCAACCCGGCCAGGCCCTCATCGGTGATCCCGATAAACCCTCCCGACGACACCAGAATATGTTCGCGTCTGACGAACTCGTCGAGGTCGATTTCATGCTGCCCGTCGGCCAGGCTGCCCGGGTCCACCAGGCACAGATAACTCCCTTCGCCGAGCACCTGGCGGCTGAGCATGCGCTCGGCAAAACCACCGGCGGTGATTGCCAGGTCGATACTGCGCTCCATCAATGCATGGGCAACAATCTGACTGTGGGTTTGCCGAAAGATCAGGCGCAGTTTCGGTGCGCGCAACGCGATCTCCTCAATCAACCTGCGGCCGTAGGCAATTTCGAAGTCATCCGATAAACCGACGGTGACCGAGCGGCCTTCGTAGTGGCCGACATTAGGGTCGACCATCGCCAGGCTTTGCCGACACTTGTTCAGTGCTTCACTGACCACCGGTTTCAGTTGGTTGGCCCGCAACGTCGGTGCCAACCCGCGACCCGTGCGCACGAAGAGTTGATCGCCATACAAGTCCCGCAACCGCCGCAATGCCGCACTCATGGCCGACTGCGTCACTCCCAGACGCAACGCCGCGCGGCTGGCACTGGACTCGTCATGCAGCGCCTCGAAGGCCTTGAGCAAGTTGAGGTCGACGTTGGCGATATTCATCTGGCTCATATCATTCAGCAGTGAAGTGGTCTTTGTTCATCATCGGTCGCGGCCGGAGAATGAGCAACACCTCATTGCTTATGGAGTTACCGTGATGCCCAAGTCCATCGTTGCTGCACTGCAAATCGGTTCATTGCCCGGCGGCAAGGACGAGACCCTGGAACAGATTCTCGCTTATGAAGGGGCCATCCTCGAGTCCGGTGCGAGCCTGGTGGTGATGCCGGAAGCCTTGCTTGGGGGATATCCAAAAGGTGAAGGTTTTGGTACGCAACTGGGTTATCGCTTGCCGGAAGGTCGCGAAGCCTTTGCCCGTTATTTCGCCAATGCCATCGATGTCCCCGGCGTTGAAACCGAGGCCTTGGCGCGATTGTCCGCGCGCACTGGCGCCAGTCTGGTGCTGGGGGTGATCGAGCGCTTCGGCAGCACGCTGTATTGCACCGTGCTGTATTTCGAACCGCAAGGCGGTCTGGTGGCCAGGCACCGCAAGCTGATGCCCACCGGTACCGAACGGCTGATCTGGGGTAAAGGCGACGGCTCGACCTTGCCGGTGATTGACTCCAACGTCGGACGAATCGGCGCCGCGGTGTGCTGGGAAAACATGATGCCGTTGCTGCGCACCGCGATGTACGCCAAAGGCGTGGAAGTCTGGTGCGCACCGACGGTGGATGAGCGGGAAATGTGGCAGGTCAGCATGCGGCATATCGCTCACGAAGGACGTTGCTTTGTGGTCAGTGCCTGTCAGGTTCAGGACTCACCGCACGCCTTGGGCCTGGATATCGCCAACTGGCCGGCCGAGCGCCCGCTGATTGCCGGCGGCAGCGTGATTGTCGGCCCCATGGGCGATATTCTCGCCGGACCGCTATTGGGCGGCGCGGGTCTGCTGAGCGCTGAAATCGACACCGATCAATTGGTCGGCGCCCGCTATGATTTCGACGTCACCGGACACTATGCGCGCCCGGACGTATTCGAATTGACCGTGGATGAGCGGGCGAAGCCGGGGGTGCGGTTTATCTGAGACGCCGCCATTCCTCGCGGGTGATTTCCCAGATATCACAGGGGAAGCGCCCGCCAACGAAATCGCGTTCTTCGGTGCCGATCAGACGCATGCCATCACGTTCTGAAATACGCCGTGACGCCAGGTTCGGTGAGGCCTTGGGCACTCGCATCAGCGGGCGATCCAGGGTCTGGAACCAATAGTCGGTCACCGCGGCGCTGGCTTCGCTCATCAACCTCTGGCGCTGCCATTGCGGTGCGAGCCAAAAGCCCCGGTTGTTGTCTTGCTCCGCCATCAGGCTGACGTTACCGATCAGTTGTTCGGGCGCCGACTTCAGGCGGATCGACCAGTGCCATTCTTCGCCCCGGGCTATGGCCGGCAAGGCAATGTCACGCAGATAGGTCAGCGCGCCGTCCGCCGGATAAGGCCAGGGCACCAGGGCATTGAGATAACGCACCACCTCCCAATGGGGGAACTGCTGCTGAATGGCCTCGGCGTCAGACAGATCAAGCGGGCGCAGAATCAGGCGCTCGGTGTACAGGATTGGGGTGGGTTCCATGTGCGATGTTTCCTCCTTGGTGTGTAACAGAAATCTACGTCTGGCGATCAATTGTGGCGAGGGAGCTTGCTCCCGCTGGGGCGCGTAGCGGCCCCAATACCAGCCAGCTCGTTGTGTCAGGTAAAACACGTTTGCAGGCTTTACGACGGCTTCGCCGCCGAGCGGGAGCAAGCTCCCTCGCCACAGGTCTGCGCTCGGCTTATCGGGTCCCGGTGATCGTGCCAGGCAGGCTCAGATTACCGCGCTCAACGAAACGCATCGTGCCAATCACCCCGCCCGCCAGTTTGCCGCGCAGCACATAAGGCAGGTTGTCGAGGCTTTGGGTCTGGCTCAGGCCCAGGGTCTGGCGCAGCACGGAGAAGGCCGAGATGCTCACCGGCACTGTCAGGATCGCTTCGGAGAAACGCGGGATCGAACCCTGTTGATCGCTCACGCCACTGGCCAAGGGGTGTCCGTTGACTTCAAGATTCAGCGCCACACCGTTGTAAGTGATCGGCGTTTCGTTAGGGTTTTGCAGGCGCAGTTTCACCGCGAAACGCACTTCCAGGCCCTGACTGGGCAGGGGGTCGATGCCCACCACATTGATGTTCAGCGGATCACGATCAGGGAACAGGGCGCAGGCGCTCAAGGTGAGCAGGAGCAGGGAGAGGGATAAACCGAGGAATCTGCGCATGAAATACTCTCTGATTGATTCGGTCGACATCCGGGTTCTGCATGCCAGGTCAGGGAAAACGCCGTCAGCAAGTCTTCCTCGAATGCCCGCTGCGCATCCCCGGGAACCTGTGCCCGATGGCGGGCCAGGTGAAAGGCCACCTCAAAGCTCAAGTCTGGCCGAGGCACGGCCCTGAGCAAGCCTTTTTCCTCCCACGAACGGGCGAAGTGGCTGGGCAGATAACCAACGTGCTTGCCGGAAAGGATGAAGGCGAGAGTGCCTTCGACTTGCTCCGAGCGGGCCGAGCAGAGCTTGCCCTGAAAGGGTTCATCACTGCGCAGAAAACGATAAGGGTGGTCGACCCGATCGGTGCTGTGTAGCGCCTCATCGTCAGGTGCGTCGTTGCTGAACAGCGGATGTCCTTTCGCACAATACAGATGCTGGGTTTCAGTGAACAGTTGACGGTAATTGAAAGCGCTTTGCACCTGTGAGAAGTAGCCGATCGCCAGGTCCAGCCGCTGTTGCAGCAACAGCCTTTCCATCTCGCCGGGCATGGCGCTGATCAGTTCGATGCGCACCGATTCATCCCGTTCGCGAAAGCGCCGGATCGCTTCGGCTACCCGTTGCAGTACCGACTGATCGAGAGCTTCGGACAAACCCAGACGCACTTCACCGAGCAATCGACCGGCCACCCCGTTGGATTGATGGCGGAAGGCTTCAATGGATTGGAACAGCTCGCGAGTCGAGCCGAGCAGTTGTTCACCTTTGGGCGTCAGTTTGAAACCGCCTTTGCCGCGACTGCACAGCCGGTAGCCGAGACGGGTTTCGAGCTTGGCCATCTGCTGGCTGATGCTCGACTGGCTGAGCCCGAGTTCACCTTGGGCGGCGCTGAAACCGCCGCATTCCACGACGCTGACAAACAGGCGCAGCAGGTGCAGGTCCAGATCGTGAATTTGACCGAGCATCAAACATTACTCCTGGATAAAGTCAGGATAATAAACTTAATATTTTTACAATGTATCCTAAGGCAGCATGCTGCAGGCACTCAATCCCGGCAGGTATTTCGTCATGGGTAAGTTTCTCGGATTCTGTTGTCCAGCTCTGGCTTTCGCCATTGCGCTGTCGGCTCATGCCGAAGACAAAGTGCTTAATCTCTACAGTTGGGCCGATTACGTGGCGCCCGAGGCGTTGCAGCGTTTCGAACAGGAAACCGGCATTCGTGTGCGCTATGACACCTTCGATACCCCGGAAGTCCTGGAAACCAAACTGCTCACCGGCGGCAGCGGCTATGACGTGGTGGTGCCGTCGTCCAGTGTGCTGGCCCGTGGTATGGCCGCCGGTGCGCTGAAGGAAATTCCCCATGACAGCCTTAAAGGCTACGCCAACCTCGACCCGGACTTGCTGGAAAAGCTCGCCGCTGTCGACCCCGGCAACCGCTATGGCGTGCCTTACACCTGGGGTACCTTGGGTCTGGGCATCAATGTCGAGGCGGTGCAGAAGCGACTGCCGGGCGTAGCCCTGAATAGCCTGGACCTGCTGTTCAAACCCGAATATGCCAGCAAACTGAAAGACTGCGGTGTGGCCATTCTTGATTCGCCGCAGGAAGTGATCGGTCTGGCACTGCATTATCTGGGTAAAGATCCCTACAGCACCGATAAGAACGATCTGGCCGCCGCCGAAGCCTTGCTGCATCGGTTGCAGCCCTCGGTGCTGTACGTAGCCACCGGGCGCCAGATCAGTGATCTGGCCAACGGCAGCGTATGCCTGGCGTTGACCTACAACGGTGACGCGAGCATGGCCGCCGACCAGGCACACAAGGCCAACAAGCCGTTCGAAGTGGCCTACCGGATTCCCAGGGAAGGCACGCTGGTGTGGCAGGACAATCTGGCGATCCCCAAGGATGCCCCGCACCCGGAAGCCGCGCGGGCCTTTATCGAATTCATGCTGCGCCCGGAATCGGTGGCAGGGCTGACCAACAGGTTGTTTTTCGCCACCGCCAACCGGGCCGCGACACCCTTGGTGGATGCCGCGGTGCGTGATGACTCCGACATTTTTCCGCCCGCCGATGTGCGTGGCCGTCTATACGCCGACCGCAGCATGAGCCTCAAGGACATGCGTCAGCGCACCCGCGTGTGGACCACTTTCCGTAGCCGCCAATAATAAGGATCTCTCCATGGAAATCGCTGACCTGAACGATCAGGCCATGACCCGCGACAGCCTCTACGGGACTGCCGCTGAAAGCACCTACGCCGGCATCACCAGTTTCATGCGCCGGCGTTACAGCCGCGACTTGCGCGGTGTCGATGTGGTGGTCAGCGGCGTGCCGTTCGACACCGCCACCAGTAACCGCCCGGGCGCACGTTTCGGCCCGCGGGGGATCCGCAGTGCCTCGACCGGAATTGCCTGGGAGCGGCATTGGCCGTGGGCCTTCGATCCATTCGATCATCTGGCGGTGATCGATTACGGAGATTGCAGTTTCGATTCCGGTACGCCGCAGTCGGTGCCGGACAGCATCGAAGCCCATGCCGAAAAAATTCTCGCGGCCGGCTGCGCGATGCTGACGTTTGGTGGAGACCACTTCATCAGCTATCCGCTGCTCAAGGCCCATGCCCGACAACACGGTCCGTTATCGCTGATCCATTTCGACGCCCATAGCGACACCTGGCCCGATGAGGATGGCAAGCGCATCGACCACGGCACCATGTTCTGGCATGCGGCGAAGGAGGGACTGGTGGATCCGTCCCGCTCGGTGCAGATCGGTTTGCGCACCACCAATAATGATCATCAGGGATTTCAGGTGCTGGATGCGCGGCAGGTGCATCGGCGTGGCTGCGACGCGATCATCGAGTCGATCCGCGAGCGGGTCGGCGATAACCCGGTGTACCTGACGTTCGACATCGACTGCCTCGACCCGGCATTCGCTCCCGGTACCGGCACACCGGTGTGTGGCGGTTTGAGCACGGTGCAGGCGCTGGAGATTATCGGCGGCTTGCGCGGGATCAACCTGGTGGGCATGGATGTGGTGGAAGTCGCGCCAGCCTATGACAGCGCAGACATCACCTCATTGGCGGCAGCGACCCTGGCGATGGAGATGCTGTGTGTGTATGCCGCGCGGCATAAGGTGGATCGGTAGATTGGAGTTTCCTGCACTTCTTCGGTGACTGTCAGACCACCTTCGCGGGCAAGCCCGCTCCCACATGGATTGAGTACAGTCACAATTTTGTGCTCACCCATGATTTGTGGGAGCGGGCTTGCCCGCGAAGCTTTTAAACCACCTTGCGCAACCCGACGGTGCTTGCCGGACCGGCGGGTTACGGCTATCCGCAAAATGCCGTGGAGTTGAATGTCTTTCGCCAGGCCATTCGCAGCCAGGTAAAGCTGCACATCGATTATGCAGACGTGAATAAAGTCCCCCGGCTGATTTAGCATGACTCCAGAATCAATAGACAAGGCGCTGTATCAACATGTCGAATCCAGTAACTTCCACACGTATTGTTTCGGCGTGTGTTGAAAACACGGTTAATGTGTGTCGGATACTAATACGCTGAAAAGATCAATGCTGTGCAATAACGTATTTGTAGTTTTTCGGACGCTTTACCGATTGGCAAGGCGGGAATTGCGAAAGTGTCATATATAAAAAAGGCACCCAAAAGGACGCCAAAGCTAATCTCTGCCAAAGGAGCGGTATTGCCAGAACTTAGTAGATTGCTGCGTGGGGTCAGGTGTTGGGCTGTTGTTCTTTTTCTATCTGATAGTCATTAGCGGGTGCGGTTTTAACCGTGTCGACGGACGCCGTGCTATCGGATTTACCGTGGAGTTGTTGCTGACTCAACTTGAAATTGTCCCAATGTTGCCTGATTCGTTCAGCCCCCCCTTCGGCGAAGACTGCGGCAGAACTAACGGTCATCAAGCCAGCGAGGATCAGAGTTGAAAGTTTCATACTGTGTTTAGCCTCAAGAGTGTGTGGTGTCCGCTTCGGACGTGATATGAAGTCACGGGTGCAGTGTGTGGCCATTCTATTAAGTGGAAGTTAACGCCCGCGTGGGGCGAAGATTACATTTTTGACAGGTAATCGCAGGGCGGATGAAGTAATACGACAACCCGAGAGTTTCAGGCTCGCCGCCACAGCAGGGCGAGCGCTATCCGGGACGTCGCAGCGACCTGCTGCGGGCCTGGCGCAAAAACTGGATGAAGCGGGGCGTTTCACTCCTGACAAGAACTGACACAGGGCTGTTTTAGCATGCTTCCAGAATCAACCAACAAGGAGCCATACCCACATGTCGAATCCAGCCTCTTCACTTGCGCCCGCCATCGCCGCTTACATTGCCGCCGCCAATGCCCGCGACAGCTCGACGGTCGTGTAGCAGCTGGCGAAGCCTGCTGCTACATTGCCCAGCTTCAACCTCCCGGACTCTTTTGCCTGTATGACCTTCGATTCTCCCCTCAGCGCCTATCGACATGCTATCGAGCAACAAGGCTTCGTCCAGGATGACGCGCAATGGCAAGCGGTGCAGGCGCTTGAGCAGTGTCACGAAGCTCTGCATCAGGGCCACACGCACGTCACCGGCGTCTACCTCTGGGGGCCGGTGGGCCGAGGCAAGACCTGGTTGATGGATCAGTTCTACCAAAGCTTGCGCATCCCGGCCCGGCGTCAGCACTTTCACCATTTCATGGGATGGGTGCATCAGCGCTCGTTCCAGCTGACCGGCACCGCCGATCCGCTAAAAGCCCTGGCCCGCGAGCTGAGTGCCCAGGTGCGGGTGTTGTGTTTCGACGAGCTGTTCGTCAACGACATTGGCGACGCGATCATTCTCGGCCGGCTGTTTCAGGTGATGTTCGAGGAAGGCGTGGTCATCGTCTCCACCTCCAATCAGCCACCGGAGCAGCTCTACGTCGATGGTTTCAATCGTGACCGGTTTCTACCGGCGATTACCGCGATCAAAAGCCGTATGCAGGTGGTGGCGGTGGAGGGGAGTGAAGACCATCGATTGCATCCGGGCCTCGGAGTTCAGCGTTATTGGGTCAGCGCACCCGACCAGGCAAGCGCCATGAGCGAAGTGTTCAAGGGATTGACTGTCGGGCAAGCGGTTTTCAGCGAGCCGGTCAGCGTCGGTTACCGCTGCGTCACGGCCGTGCAGTCCAGCATTAGCGTGCTCTGGTGCCATTACGCGGACCTGTGCGCGCAACCCTTTGCGGCGATGGACTTCATGGCGCTGTGCGACAGCTTCAGCGCTATTCTATTGAGCGAAGTCCCGAATCTCAGTGCACACCAGCGCCCCGGCCGAATTGCCCGCGGCACGGAAGACGGGGTCGAACGGGTCGACGCCGGAGACCGCGAGCTGCCGCAGTTGTCGGTGTATGACGACAGCGTGCGGCGCTTTATCGCCTTGGTCGATGAGTGTTACGACCGCAAGGTCCCACTGTACATCGAAGCCCGGGTGCCAATGGAGTCGTTGTACACCGAGGGTTATCTTGCATTTGCGTTTCGCCGCACCCTCAGTCGCTTGCGGGAAATGCAATTGCAGCGGTTTTGCCAGGCGCTTTGAACATCATGGGAGGTACCGCTGTGAGCCAGCCTCTGTCCCACCATTTACTGACCATGGCTTACCAGAACGCCTGGGCCAATCACCGCTTGGCCAAGGCTTGCGGGCAGTTGAGCAGGTGTGGGGGACGTAAGATATAGACTCTAATGCTGAAGGAAAAATGCAAAGGTATTGTAGGAATGGGTCTGGCCGCGATAATGTCCGTTGACCTTTTCAGCCGTCTGGAGACGTACTGGGGAAGGGAAAACCACTAGGTGATCGAGGATGGAAATGGAAGCCGCAGAAATTCTGGTACTACAAGCCAGCTATACCAATCCGGTGCATGCCGAGGCCATCGGTTTTGTCTTGAACCACTACGCCGAAGATCCCATGGGCGGTGGCGCGCCGTTGTCGGCCGATGTATTGCAGAATTTGCCCGGTGAACTGGCCAAGCGTCCTCACGCATTCAGTGTTCTGGCGTTCGTCGGTGGCGAGCCTGCCGGGTTGGTGAACTGTTTCGAAGGGTTTTCAACCTTCGCCTGTCGCCCGTTGGTCAATGTGCATGACGTGTCGGTGGTGAAGAAATACCGTGGGCTTGGCCTGAGCCAGAAAATGCTGCAAAAGGTCGAGGATATCGCCCGCCAGCGTGGTTGCTGCAAAATTACCCTGGAAGTCCTTGAAGGCAATGACGCGGCTCAGGCGTCCTACGGCAAATTCGGTTTCGCCGCCGGGATGCTCGACCCGGCCCATGGCCGCATGCTGTTCTGGACCAAAGCCTTGTAGGAGCACGGATTGCCGGCAAGCCGTGCTCCTGCAAAAGCCATCTTACTTCTGAACGACTGCCGGAGCTTGCGGTGCGATCTTCGGCTTCATCAGACTGAAATCGATCAGCGGTTTTGTTTTGCGTTCATACGGATTGCCGATCAACAGCGGACGCACCTTGAAGCTGTCACTGACCAGGCTTTTACTGCGGTCCAGTTCGTCAAAGCTCAAACCGGCCAGATCAGCCCAGGTGTGGATCAAGTGCGAACTGCTGTAGGGGCGGTCCACATCACCGGCAAAATCCCAAGTGTGGGTTTCACGCCATTTCGGTGAGGCCCAGGCCATGAACGGAACGGTGTACATCGGAGCGGTCGGCTTGCCTTCGTTGCGTCCCAAGGTGTTGTGGCCAGGGGAGTCGAAGACATCTTCGCCATGGTCGGAGAGGTACATCAAGAAACCGTTCGGGTCAGTCTTGGCATAGTCCTTGATCAGGCTCGAGACCACGAAGTCGTTGTACAGAACCGCGTTGTCATAACTGTTGTAGGTCGGCAGCTGATCGTCCCGCACGCCATCAGGTACACCTTTGCGGTCGGTGAACTTGTCGAAGGTCGGCGGGTAGCGGTACTGGTAGCTCATGTGCGTGCCGAGCAGGTGCACGATGATCAGCTTGCGCGGTGCGCTGTCGGCCAGTGCCTTGGAGAAGGGCTGCAGCACATCGCCGTCGTACTGACGGGCATTCTGATTGCGGTTGTTGTTCAGGTAGACCTGCTCGTCGGCCTGCTCGGAGAAAGTCGTGAGCATGGTGTTGCGTTTGGTCATGGTCTGCTGGTTGGTGATCCACCAGGTCTTGTAACCGGCCTGTTTCATCATGCTGACCAGCGACGGAGTCTTGAGGTACAGGTCCGGGTTTTCTTCGTCGGCGAAGGTCAACACCTGTTGCAGCGCCTCGATGGTGTAAGGGCGCGGCGTGATGACGTTATTGAAAACCGCCATCTGGTCTTTGAGTTTGTCCAGTTCCGGCGTGGTATCCCGAGGGTAGCCATACAGGCTCATGCGCTGGCGGTTGGTCGACTCGCCAATCACCAGCACCAGGGTCGCCGGCTGGTCGGCCATCGCATCCTTGAGGTTATGCAGAGGCGCGATCTTGCTGACGTTGTCGAGCATGCCTTGCATGTTTTCCAGTTGCTGGGTGTAGCGACGCCAGGCGACGACCATTTGCCATGGCACGGCCGGTTCGACCCTGGTTTCGAATTTTTCGATGGCGGCGGTCAACGTGTCGTTCTTGATGATCTGTCTGATCAGCGGGTAACCGACGACGGCGATCACGATCGCCATGGCGGCAATCCAGGCCTGAGCGCGGGGCAAATGCACCGCACGCAATCGGGTCCAGAGAAATATGGAGAACGCAGTGTGGGCGATGAACGCCAGCACGATCCACCAGGCAAAGTATTGGGTCATGTACTCGCCGGCTTCAGAGATGTTCGACTCGAACATGATGAAGATCACGCTTTGCGAGAATTCTTGCTGGTAGATGAAGAAGTAGCCCAGGCTCGCCATCGAACAGGCCCACAACACCACACCGATCAATGCCGCCAGCAACCGGGTGCGCGCTGGGAACAGCAGCATCGGTGCCAGCCACACGGCACTCATCACAAAGGCCTGACGGAAGCCGGAGAAACCGGATGTGCCGGTCAAAAGGATCAGCAGTTGGGTGATGCCGGAAAAATACCAGAAGAACAGAAACAGCCAACCGAATCCTGCCCAGTCAAAACCTTTCGCAGACGTATTGCTGCGTTTAAACAATGCCATTCAGGGCTCCAGCCGATTAATGACTTCAACCGCTGGAGATTTCTACGCGCCAGCGACAACAAACCGCTCAAAAATCGAGCAGCCATAATGTTCAGGAGTATCACTATCTGAGTGTGAAAAAAACGTGAGTAGCATGGTCGAGGCGCACGGAGGGATATTTAGTTACCGCACATCGACCGGTGAAATCGCATTACATCCCGTTGAAGCAGGCCAGAGGGGCCTGCTGCCCAATGCATAACAACAGGATGTTGAAATGACAGACGTTCCAGCAACACCGGAAAAGGCCTCTGACACATTGGCCCAGGCGGTCTATCAAGAGTTCAAGGACCGACCGATAGTGATCACGGCTGCTTTGAGACAGTTCAGTGCGGCGCTGAACAACAAATACCCCGAACTGAAAATTAACGTGCTCACGGTGACCCTCAATACGCCCAATTGGGTCAGCGGAAAACGGACTGTTCTTGAGGGCTACGGTGAACACAGTCGCTTTGTTGAACGCCAGGACACCTGGATCAATGGCTATACCAGAACACCGCTGTTCGAGGTGATGATCCATAGCATTACCGCAAAAGCCCGGTTGCATTTCACCCGCGAGCACTTTCTGAGCGATGAACGAAACCGGCGCATAGCGGTAGAGATGCGCGAAGTCGAAGATCTTTTACGAAGGTTGCCCAAGGTCATGATTGCCGCATTGCAGCAATCCTTGACGGATTACTGGAATGAGCCGGCGGTTGAAGGCACCAGCCGCTGGCAATGGCTCAGCGATGTGCTCAGAAGCGCATTGCTGGTCAGCATGGGGCCTTCGGGCAGTGGCTCCTTTCTGGATGCAGAGCAGGCCGGCACCCTCTTGCAAGTCATCAACTGCCCCATCAAAGAGGATCGTTTGATTCAATACGGACCGGACTGCGCGCAGGCTTTCCTCATTGACTATCGTGCCCGGACTGGAGGCACCTACAGGGCTCACCTGAGTTATGACATATTGGTGATGCGTTACGTCAGCTGTCGCCAGGTTGTAGTGTGGTTTGAACCCAGTGGCTTTATCAAAACCTACGACTCGCTGCAGGCTTTCGCTGACGCAGAGGGGAGCAAATGGGGGCGCCGGGCGGAAATCAGCACGCTTGAGCTGCAACCCTATGAGTCGTTCGGTGATGTCTTTGTTACTCAGGCCCAGGCGTTGCTCAATAATCAGCTTGAGGTCTTGAACTTCTTCGGGGCATTCGAGGGGCAGGATCTAAAAGCGTTGGAGGATCGATATGCGCGTCTGACAGATCTGGCTCCCTATCTGCTCAAACAGAACCCCGGTGTTTACGAGCAAACGCTTTATAACGAAGTCAGCATTCAGTTGCCCGACTGGATAGAGCTGGCCAGCCCTGTCGAGACTCAGGAATACAGTCGTTACATGTTTCGGCTGGCGGCCCTTCAGCAAGCGACAAAAGGACAGGCCTACAATCACGGGATTCGTACTGCCGAGCAGTTCGCCAGGAAGGCCCTGGAGGACGGGATGTCTGCCTATGGCGAAGCGGTGGACCCGGACCAGATCGACGTCACCCAATACCGTAATGAAGATGGCGTGCTGGTAATCCTTGGGCCTGGGACCGGACGGCTTACCAGCGAAACCCAAAGCCTGACTCACAGGGCGTTGAATAACCTCGCCGGATTACCCTTCCTGGCCACTGAGTTCAAGCGTAAAGACGGTTCGCCTGCGCCGGCCTGGATGACCCTCGACAGGCTGAGAGATCTGATCAGCGCCGCGGACATCGGCAAAAACTACCCGGCCGAAATCAAAAGATTGCTGCTCGGTGATCAGCTACAGAGAGCCGAGCGCGAAAAACTCTTCGCCAATCAGTTGCGTATTCAACTGCCGATGCTGGCACTCGAGAACAAGATCAGGAAGCGCTCGGGCTTTACCGACGCAGGATATCGTTGCGTGGCGGCAATCATGGAAGCAAAGCCTGAAGCCAGGCGCGTTTGCGGGCAAGTGATCGTGGCCAGGTCCCTGGCCTTCAATACCGATGTGTCGAATCAGACGCATGTGGTTCCCGATATGTTTGTGTTCGGGCCAACAGACGTGACGGTCGGCCCGCATATCCTGTACCGGCCTCTTTACCCGGAACGACTGATTGAGTTTGCTTCGCTCGATGCCTTGATGGATGAGGTCGTCAGTAACGACCCTCGGCCAACGTTAGAACTACCCCGGGGCAGCCGGCCCAATCCGTCGCTGCAAAAAAGCATCCTGGACTGGTTGGCGCCTGATGTGCGGAGAATCTATGACAACGGAGGATTTCGCGAACCCCATCCGGCAGGTGTCATATTCGATGCGGACTTGCTCCGCCCGGCACCCGCTGAGCTCGACAAGCAAGTGCTGAACGGCGATGTGCTGGCTCATTTGTACGAAGCAAACGCCAACGTCCTGGCTCTCCAGGCCGACGAGCAAACGCTGTCCAATGCCGAGTACCGTTGGAACACGCTGAAAGAAATGGGCTTGATCACCTTCAACAGCGTACTTAACGTGGTGTTGCCATTTGTGAGTGGGCCCGCAGCAGCCGTTGGCTGGTTGTTTGTTATGGAGACCGCTGTTTTACAGGCCTTGGAGTCACTCGCGGAGGACGACAGCGAACCTCTGAAAGACTTGACGTTCAACCTGTTGATCAATCTGGCGCTGGCCTTGTTGATTCGTTTTTCACCCGCTTCCACTACGCCGGTCAAACCCTTCGAACCCCACCGGATTGTGTCCAGACCGGGTGCTGTCGAGGTCAAGGCGCAGCTGAAACCTCCCATCGGGTCGGGTGCGGCCAGCGCCCTTACCGACAGTGTGCTGGATTTCTCCTCGCCGATTTCCGGCAATTCCCGGCAATTGCTCGAGCGTTTTCTGCGGGTCAATCAGGACGGACGCGGGCCGGTCATTACCGCACCGGCGCCGAAAGGGATCGAGGTGGTCGATGGACGCTGGTATGCAAAAGTGCCCGGTCGTCTCCGTGGGCAGGGTTGGGCGAATGTCGCGCCGACCGAGGGCGAGAACGTCGTGGTCCTCGATAATCTTGGGGCGCCGATAAAATGGCTGGAGTTGAAAAACAACGGCCAGGACCTTTGGGATATCGCACCGGAGTTTCGTGTGCGTGGCGGCGGACCAGGAATGAGCCGCTATCTGTCTGACGTGTTCGCTGATCCGCAGCTACGAGCGCGACGTGTGGATTATGCGCTCAAGGTCAAGAGACTGAATGATCGCATAGCTGAATTGCACTCAGGCATACAGCAAGCATTGAACGAAGCAAAGGGTGCCTTCGGTAAAGCGCGCCATATAGCGGAGGATATAATACGCGACGCTGCAACACGTGAGACGCTTGTCGGTGACGAGCGTAGTCGGCTTGAGACGAAACTCGAAACGCTGAAAAAGAGTCTGCGCAATGCGGATATAGATTACAGGAAGAAAGCCAGGCGATTCATTGATGGTCATTTGAATCTAATCAGTCTACGTGAGGAAGTTGCGAGGCTTCTTGAAAAAGATAAAGACTATCAACGTGATGCCATTCTTGAAAATCTGCAGGGGATCGTGATCGGTTATGGTGTTGTCGATGAGGAGCTGATCAGGCTGTCGGCGATATGGTTGGAGCTGGGGCTTTCTCAGAAAAACGTATTTCCACTGGCCTTTAATCTCAAGACCGTTACGACTGATGTGCCTTACAGCGCGTTGCTGGAAATCAGGAAGCGAGTACTTAACGGGTTTCCCGAACGGATCAGAGTCAGTACCAGACTTGAGCAGACAATGGCAGAGCTTGAGGCCCTGGATAGAAGTACAAGAAAGGGTTATTTACAAAGAACCGGCTATTTGTCCGCAGAGACTCAATTGCTTAAAGACGCGCTGGAGAAGCGCGCGGAGACCACCGAGTGGTTAATCGTTCGTGAATTGGCGTGCTTGCGAGGTGTGCTGGCCGGGGATCCCGCACTTGAGCCCAGCCTCGCTGAAGTGGCGGGCCTGGAAGGGGTGGGCAAGGCGAGATTGGGAGCAGTGACGGTTAACGTATTGAAGCTGGAATCGACGCAGGGGTTTGAGCCGCGGCAACGTATCGACCTGCTCCAGGAGGCGGTCAATGTTTACAATGACGCGGAACTGATGGCGGGCAACCTGCGCAAAGTTGGAAATCAACGTACTTATGTCCCTCAGGACTTTCTCGAGAGGTTTCTTGATGCCTTGAAGCGTGTGCGGGCTATCGCTGAAAAAGAGTTGTCCGAGTCGATCAATGAGGAGGTGCTGGGTGAAGAACCTTCCCCGGTAGAGACTGAACAACCCGTCGGGGAGGCCCCGAAAAAAACCAGAAAGAGGGTCAAGCGTCCCAATGAGCGTCTGATTAAAACATCGGAAGGCTACCGCTTGGGAGACGCTCAAGAGAAAACAGCGAGCGAACCTGACGAAACGGTGGCGGTAAAGGATGTCGAAACCGGAGAAGACATTATTTACTACAAGCATGAGGGTGAAGACATTTACCGGCAGAGAATTGTCGAGCAACCGCAAGAACCCCAATCACCCACGCCTGCTCCAGCGCTCCTTACGTTAATCGACAAGGGCAGAAAGTTTGTCGATGGCGTCATTAAACTTATTGCTGATTACAAGAAAGACGCTCATCGGTACCGTGAGCCAGCCAGTCTCGAAGACAGGTTTCTGGCTCAGGCAAAAAAACTGAATGAAATGGCTGCGGATATCCAGCAAAAAATGCAAGGCGTTACAGGCCCTGATTGGGGCGCGGCTGTCAAAGTGTTCCAGGATCTGAAGAGCGCAGGTGAGCGGCTGACCGTTGAAGGGAAAAAGCTGCGAATTGATGTAACCAAGACCTTGCCGCCGAATGCCGGGAGCTTCGAATATCTACTGGGAGAGCGTGAAGTTCATGTCGAAAACCCGTCCTGGACGGATAAGTCTACGCCGAACGAAAAAAGTTTTTTACTTGAGTACGAAATAGTCGACAGCAAAAGTCGAAGCGCTAGAAAAGTAGTGTGGTATGCACACTTTCATTGCTCTGCCAAATCAGTCGTTTCCATGACGCAAGGGCATCTGAAACTGGCGCGTTTAAGGTTCATGACTGTTAAAGATCAGTTGAGCAACCCCGGGGGCGGGGCGGGAAGCGTTATCTATCCCGGCACTATGAAAACCGATTTCGCCAGGAAATACTTCTTCGATCCCCTCCCACCAAGGGCGTAACGCGGAGCAAGCAGAAGTCATGCACTAATCAAAAGACTGGATCGTATCGATGGCTATCATAGCGTCAAAACCGCCGATTAGCCGTGTACATCTGCCAATCAATCCAGGGAGCGGATCAGCGAACGAGGCGACAGATCTTCGAAGCCCAGCGCCTGCAATTGCAGGCGCAGTTGTGCAACCTGGTTGAGCAACTGCTCGCGCTCGTCTTTGAGCTGGCGCAGTTCATCGCGACGAATGGTGACGTAAAGAGTTTGTGCAGGACGTGCTGTCAGTAATGTGCCCACTGCTCACCTCGCAAATGGCGTGTCTCAACTGTGGTCCGGCCGCTCAAGTCTGAGGGTCGGATCACCATCGGCGTCGATTCTGATTTCTTTTTCCGGCAAATGGAACTTTTTTATTTTTTATTGTCCTTGTGTCTTCGTCGCGATTTCTGACGTGATCCTGCGCATCGATCCCCTTGACGGGAAACTATGTCGAGCCGCTCTGGACTAACCCTCATTAGCCTCATTGCGCTATAACCTTTGACACGTCTTTATTTGTAGTAGGGAGCATCAGTACATGCAACTCGGGATTATTGGACTGGGCCGCATGGGCGGCAATATTGCGCGACGCCTGATGCTCAATGGGCATACCACCGTGGTCTACGACCGCAACGCAGCATTTGTCAGCGCCTTGAGCGAAGAGGGCGCAACTGGCGTGGCGGATTTACCGGCGCTGGTCGCGGGCCTGGAAAAACCACGAGCGGTCTGGGTGATGCTGCCGGCCGGCGCTCCAACCGAAGACACCATCGAAACCTTGAGCCAACTGCTCGACGCCGGCGATGTGATCATCGACGGTGGCAACACCTTCTATAAGGACGACATCCGCCGCGCCAGGACGTTGTCGGAAAGCGGCCTGCACTACATCGACGTCGGCACCTCCGGCGGCGTGTGGGGGCTGGAGCGTGGTTACTGCATGATGATTGGCGGCGATAGCGAAGTGGTCAAACGTCTCGACCCGCTGTTCGACAGCCTGGCGCCCGGCCTGGGTGACATCCCACGGACCAGGGATCGCGTGGCCGAAGATGATCGCGCCGAACGCGGTTACATCCATGCAGGTCCTGCGGGTTCCGGGCACTTCGTGAAGATGATCCACAACGGCATCGAATATGGAATGATGCAGGCGTTCGCCGAGGGTTTCGACATCCTCAAGACCAAGGCGTCCGAGAACCTGCCGGAAGATCAGCGCTTTGACCTGAACGTGGCGGACATCGCCGAAGTCTGGCGTCGTGGCAGCGTGGTCTCGTCCTGGCTGCTGGACCTGACCGCCGATGCGCTGGCCAGCGACCCTAAACTCGACGGCTACTCTGGCGCCGTGGCCGACAGTGGCGAGGGCCGCTGGACCATCGAGGCGGCCATGGAGCAATCGGTGCCGGTACCGGTCCTGTCCAACTCGTTGTTCGCGCGCTTTCGTTCGCGCCAACAAAGCACTTACGGCGACAAACTGTTATCAGCCATGCGCTTCGGCTTTGGCGGCCATGTCGAGACACCGAAAAAATGACCTCGCACCGAAAAAAAAACAAGGCAGAACCCGCGCCGCCGACCACGCTGTTTCTGTTCGGCGCCCATGGTGATCTGGTCAAGCGGCTGCTGATGCCGGCGCTGTACAACCTGAGTCGTGACGGTTTACTGGACGATGGCCTGCGCATCGTGGGCGTCGATCACAACGCTATCAGTGATGTGGACTTCGCCAGGAAAATCGAGGACTTCATTCGTGCCGAGGTGGCCAACAAGGTCGGTAAAGGCAAGGAAGCCCTGGACCCGCTGTTGTGGTCCAAGCTGGCCAAGAGCATCAGCTACGTCCAGGGTGATTTCCTCGACGACAGTACCTACGAGGCACTGGCCGCGAAAATCGCCGCCAGTGGCAGCGCTAATGCGGTGTTTTATCTAGCGACCGCACCGCGCTTTTTCAGCGAAGTGGTGCGTCGCCTCGGATCCGCCGGCTTGCTCCTGGAAACCCCGGAAGCCTTTCGCCGGGTGGTGATCGAAAAACCGTTCGGCTCCGACCTGCAAACCGCCGAAGCGCTGAACGCCTGCCTGCTCAAGGTCATGACGGAGAAGCAGATCTACCGGATCGACCATTATCTGGGCAAGGAAACGGTCCAGAACATTCTCGTCAGCCGGTTTTCCAACAGTCTGTTCGAGGCCTTCTGGAACAACCATTACATCGATCATGTGCAGATCACCGCGGCGGAAACCGTCGGGGTCGAGACCCGCGGCAGCTTCTACGAAAATACCGGCGCGCTGCGGGACATGGTGCCCAATCATCTGTTTCAGCTGCTGGCGATGGTCGCTATGGAGCCGCCGGCCGCTTTTGGCGCCGATGCGGTGCGCGGAGAAAAAGCCAAGGTCATCGGGGCGATCCGTCCCTGGTCCACCGAGGAGGCGCTGGCTAACTCGGTACGCGGCCAGTACGCGGCGGGTGAGCTTGATGGCAAGCCGTTGGCCGGTTATCGCGAAGAGCCGAATGTGGCCCCCGACAGCAGCATCGAAACCTATGTCGCGCTAAAAATCATGATCGATAACTGGCGCTGGGTCGGCGTGCCGTTCTACCTGCGCACCGGCAAGCGCATGAGCGTGCGCGACACGGAAATCGTCATCTGTTTCAAACCCGCGCCGTACGCGCCGTTCCGCGATACCGAAGTCGATGAGCTGCAACCGACCTATCTGCGGATCCAGATTCAGCCCAATGAAGGCATGTGGTTCGACTTGCTGGCCAAGCGTCCCGGGCCTGCGTTGGCCATGGCCAACATCGAGCTGGGATTCGCCTACAAGGACTTCTTCGAAATGCAGCCGTCCACCGGCTACGAAACCCTGATCTACGACTGCCTGACCGGTGACCAGACGCTGTTCCAGCGTGCGGACAATATCGAGAATGGCTGGCGCGTCGTGCAACCTTTCCTCGATGCCTGGAAGGAGCAGTCCAGGGTTCAGACTTACGCGGCGGGCGAAGACGGCCCGGCCTCAGCAGAAGATTTGCTGACTCGAGACGGGCGCGTCTGGCACAGCCTCGGATGAGAGGTGTAACGGATTATCCGATCCAGTTTGTGCTCAGCGATATGGACGGCACCTTGTTGCTTCCCGACCACAGCCTCAGTCAGCGGACGATCGAGGCGGTGCGGGCGCTGCGTCGGGCCGGGGTGTTCTTCAGTCTGGCCACTGGCCGACCGCCCAAGGCCATGCTGCAGCAGATCGAGGCCTTGGGCGTCGATCTGCCGACGGCGGCGTTCAATGGCGGAACCATCGTTCATCCGGATGGCAGTTTTCTGGTCGCCCATTACCTGCCGCGGGATGCGGCAATCACCACCCTGGAGTTGTTTTGCGGGCAACCGGAGGTGGAGGTCTGGGTCTTCGCCGACGGTGACTGGTTGCTACGAGAGCCGACCGCGCCCATGGTTCCCCGTGAACAGCACAGCCTGGGTTATCCGCCAGTGACGGTCGAGAGTTTCGAGCCGTACCTTGAACGGATCGACAAAATCGTCGCCGCCAGCGCCAATGGGCAATTGTTGATTGAGCTCGAAGCGCGACTGCAACCCAAAGTCGAGGGCCAGGCCCAGGTTTCGCGTTCGCAACCGATCTACCTGGACGTAACCGCGATGCAGGCGACCAAGGGGCATGCCTTGGCAACCCTGGCCGAATTCCTCGGCGTGGCACTGGAGCAGACCGCGGCTATCGGCGATGGCGGCAACGACCCGCCGATGTTTCATCGCGCCGGGCTGTCGATTGCCATGGGGCAGGCGCCAGAAGAGGTGAAAGGGCAGGCCGACGTGGTCACTGGCAGCAATGTCGAGGATGGCGCGGCCGAGGCGATCGAGCGGTTTATTCTCGGGATGGGCTAGCCTGAGACACCGAGTCGCCTGAATCGCAGGCAAGCCAGCTCCCACACTGGACCGAGTACGGGTATCAATTTTCGGCCCGCCGCAGATCCAGTGTGGGAGCGTGGCTTGCCCGCGAAGAGGCCGGTGCAATCACCTCACAACCAGAAGCTCACCGCATACCACCCCAAAACCCCCATCACCACGGTATACGGCAACGCCATCCAGACCATCCGCCCGTACGACAGGCGAACCAGCGGCGCAATCGCCGACGTCAGCAGAAACAGAAACGCCGCTTGCCCATTCGGGGTCGCCACGCTTGGCAGGTTGGTGCCGGTGTTGATGGCGATCGCCAGGGTCTCGAAGTGTTCGCGGCTCATATGGCCGGAAATGAACGCCTGTTTCACTTCAGTGATGTAAATCGTCGCCACGAACACGTTATCGCTGATGGCCGACAACAGACCATTGGCGATAAACAGCATGCCCGGTTGCTGCTCTGGCGGCAGGGTCAGTACCCACTGAATCAATGGCGTGAACAGCTGTTGATCGTGAATCACCGCCACCACGGCGAAGAACACCACCAACAACGCGGTGAACGGCATTGCATCCTTGAAGGCATTACCGATGCGGTGCTCTTCGGTGATGCCGGTGAATGAGGTGATCAGCACGATCACCATCAAGCCGATCAGGCCGACTTCGGCAATGTGAAACCCCAGCCCACCAATCAGAATCAACGCCGCCAGGCCTTGGACCAGCAGCGCCGCGCGCTGACGCGAGGTGCGTTCGGCGTTGTCTTCAGCGGCATAGTTGGCCAGTACCGCGCGCACGTTGTCCGGCAGCAAGGTGCCGTAACCGAACCAGCGCAGCTTCTCCAGCAGCACGCAGGTCACCAGGCCGGCCACCAATACCGGCAGCGAGACCGGGGCCATTCTCAGGAAGAATTCGGCGAAGTGCCAGCCCATCTCATGGCCGATCAACAGGTTCTGCGGTTCGCCCACCAGGGTGCAGACACCGCCTAGCGCCGTGCCCACTGCGCCGTGCATCAGCAGGCTGCGCAGGAAAGCGCGGAATTGTTCGAGGTCTTCGTGGTGCAGCGTCGGCAGGTGTTGGTCGTCGTCGAACTCGCTGTCCTGGCGCGGGTCATTGCCCGAGGCCACGCGGTGATAGACCGAATAAAACCCCACCGCGGCGCTGATGATCACCGCCGTCACGGTCAATGCATCGAGAAACGCCGACAGAAACGCCGAAAGAAAACAGAACATCAGCCCCAGCAACGCCTTGGAGCGAACCCCTAACAGCAAGCGCGAGAACAGGAACAGCAGCAGGTCCTTCATGAAATAGATGCCTGCGACCATGAACATCAGCAACAGGATCACCGGGAAGTTATGCAGCAATTCGTCATACAGCGCCTGGGGCGTGGTCATGCTTAGCAGCAAGGCTTCGACCAGCAACAGCCCGCCGGGCAGCAGCGGGTAGCACTTGAGCGCCATGGCCAGGGTGAAAATGAACTCCACCACCAGCAGCCATCCGGCAGCCACCGGGCCGACGGTCCAGAGCACCAGCGGATTGAGGATCAGGAACGCGAGAATGCTTGCCTTGTACCAGCGTGGCGAATGCCCGAGAAAATTGTGCGCGAACGCCTGGGCCATTGAACCGGACATCGGCAGCTCCTTGTATTAAGAAGCGCGCAAGGTGCCGTAAGCGAAGGGGAAGTTCAAGGTGCGCTATTGCTTTACTGACTTGTGATTGATCGTCTGCATAGGCCCTTGAATACTGCAATCTCGTCTTTTTGCAAAGATACAACTGTCATTTATGACAGTTTCGAACGCTCAACAGTTCTGTTTGAATCATCCCGGTAAGTCGTGGGTTGTGATGACTGGCTTGTCAGGCGACTCAGGGCGTACCGCGAGCAGTATTCAAAACTATAGAGACAGGTGCAAACATCATGGAAATTCAGGCAAAAGAGGTCAGCCGGGTTGACCCGGGCAAACTCGACCCGAAATTTGTTGATTCTGGACAAATCAGACCCAACTTTCAGAGCGGCTCGGTCAGGGCCACTGTGTTATCAGCTGAAGGTGCCTTGACCTACGCTGCCTGGCAGGGAAAAGGTTTCACTTTATACCGCACCGATCCCGACGGTATCCCGGACCCAGGGTTTGGTGGTGGTAGTGGGAATACCGGTGAGTGGCAGTTTGTCGACGGTGAAGATGCAAGACCAACGCGCTTGCTATTGCAAAAGGATGGCAAGGTTCTGGTGATCGGCAATAGCCTGGAAGTCACCGGTCTCAAGCCGGCAGCACTGACACGTTTTAATGCCAACGGTAGCCCGGACCTGGTCTTCGGCAGGTTCGTTATCCCTATACCACACCGTGATTACGCCTTTGTGGATTGGATCGACGGTTGTCTGCAGGATGATGGAAAAATTCTCATAGCCTTCAGTTATTTCACTTCTACCTCCGGAGGGTCAGTACTGCTTCGCCTGCAAAGTAACGGTGAACTCGATACCAGCTTTGCCGGTACCGGTTTTGTCGAGGTCGAAAGTGAGGACACCACTATCTTGCTTCGTAGCGTTGTGATTCAAGACGGAAAAATCATTGTAGGAGGTGGCGCCACACCCGGTCAGCTGGTTCTTGTGCGTTATGACATGGAGGGGAAGATCGATACCAAATTTGGTGACAATGGTTTTGCTTTTTTTGCGACGGACGGCTTGTCACTCAGCTTTGGGCAACTCATCGTGCAGACGGATGACAAGCTGGTGTTTGCTGGCATGAAATCAGAAGGGGGCGTGAGGACAAGGGGCATCGTGATGAGGTTCACCGCAGACGGTCACCCCGATGAGCAGTGGAATGGCGGGCTTCCTGTATTGACCTACGCCAATAGTGCTCTTTTACGCTGGACTTCATTGGTCCAACAACTGGATGGCAAGCTCGTGGTGGTCGGATACACCGACAGCACAGTAGAGCAGCCGATTGCTCGGGATCTGATCGCTTGCAGGCTATTACCCAATGGTGTTCATGACATCAGCTTCGGTACGACCGGGTGGGTTCATGTCGGTACGTCAGGAGGATTGTCCTGGGATGTGAAGGTTCAGAGCAGTGCTCGTATTATCGTTGGCGGTGAAGCTTTCCTCGATAGTGGGCGTCGCGGCCCAGTGGTTTACGGGCTCCAGGCTTGAACTCATGCGAAGGGCCGCAATACCCTTCATGACCACCGAGGTCAAGATGTCATAACCGGCCACCCACTCACCCTGTGGGTGGCTCATTCTTCGGCACTGGACGCCGATACTTTTTCAGCTAAATACCATTCACTGGTTTCTTGACCAAAAATGGTTGAAAGAATGAGCATGTCCGTTCTTTCAACCATTGTCTTGCACCTGAAGGCAATGGCTTACTCCGGCATTGTCCAGGATTGCAGTGTGTAGCCTTCCTGACTCAACTCGGCGCGAGCCTCTTCCAGCAGACTTTCCAGCTGGGCAGGATCGGAGTAGGTGCTGCTTGGAATCTGTTTGCGGCCAATACGGGTATTGGTCCGGTCGATGACGGTCAGGCTGAGTTCGCCATTACCGTCGGCCCAGGCGACACACTGAAAAGGCTCGAATGCGTGGCCGGCAATCAAAAGTGCTTCGTTGATGCGGAGCGGGGCGTCCATGTGTCTTCTCTCCAAATGCCCAAACAAGTGATATGCCGCCGGTTGGGCTTACCGTTCGGCTGGTTACTAGTACTGATGCACAAAGAGGTGGGGCAGGTCACACGCAATAACAGGTTTTTTCAACTTTTCTTCAAATAGCCAGTTAAACAGTGCTTTTGAAAGCTGAATGAAAGGTTTGTAACTCAATAGGCAACTAACAAAGTCCGTTCTTATAGCGAATCAAGGATGATTGGGTATTGCCCCTATAATCAAACGATACAAGGCCGCGTCAAGTTGTTGCTAATGTTACAAACGGGCCCGCCAAATGATTGTTTCTAATAACATTTCTTAAATTTGGCGCCAAGGAACAGTCATGCTCGAAGCGCCTGCCCTACGACGACTGCTAGTGGTCGATCCTTGTGACGATTGTCATCGTCTGCTGCCTGGTTTGCGCACGGTCGGCTGGGACGTCGACAGCTGTACGTTGGAGGCCGCCACCGACCGTTCCTGCGATGTGGGTCTGTTGCGGTTGCAGCCGTTTCATCTGGAGCGACCGGAGGCGGTCAAGGAACTGATCAGCCACAGCGGGACCGAATGGATCGCCGTGCTTAGCCAGGACATGCTGCATTTGCAAAACGTTGGTGATTTTGTCTGCGAATGGTTTTTTGACTTTCATACCTTGCCTTTCGATGTATCGCGGGTTCAGGTGACCCTGGGGCGGGCATTCGGCATGGCGCGGTTGCGCGGTCAGGGCTCTATTCATGTCGATCAACCGGAGCATGAACTGCTGGGCGACAGTCGACCGATTCGCGAGTTGCGCAAACTCTTGAACAAACTGGCGCCGACCGAGTCGCCGGTATTGATTCGTGGCGAGAGCGGCACCGGCAAGGAGTTGGCGGCTAGAACCCTGCATCGGCAGTCCCAGCGTCACAGCAAGCCGTTCGTGGCGATCAATTGCGGTGCTATCCCCGAACATCTGATCCAGTCCGAACTCTTCGGGCATGAAAAGGGCGCTTTTACCGGCGCTCACCAACGCAAGATCGGACGTATCGAAGCGGCCCACGGCGGCACGCTGTTCCTCGACGAAATTGGCGATTTGCCGTTGGAGTTGCAAGCCAATCTGCTGCGGTTCTTACAGGAAAAGCACATCGAGCGGGTCGGTGGCAGTCAGCCGATTCCGGTAGACGTGCGGGTATTGGCAGCCACCCATGTCGATCTGGAAGCAGCCATCGAAAAAAAGCGTTTCCGTGAGGACTTGTATTACCGTTTGAATGTATTACAAGTCGTCACTGTGCCCTTGCGTGAGCGCCATGGTGACCTGTCGATGCTGGCCAATCACTTTTCGCACTTTTATAGCCAGGAAACCGGTCGACGTCCGCGCAGTTTCAGTGAGGATGCACTGGTAGCCATGGGCAAGCATGACTGGCCTGGCAATGTCCGTGAACTGGCCAATCGTGTTCGCCGCGGGTTGGTCCTGGCCGAGGGACGGCAAATCGAAGCGCAGGATCTGGGATTACTCAGCCCCCACTCCATCGCAACACCCATGGGCACCCTCGAAGACTACAAGCACCGCGCCGAACGCCAGGCGCTGTGCGACGTATTGAATCGGCACAGCGATAATTTGAGTGTGGCCGCCAGAGTATTGGGTGTATCGCGTCCGACGTTTTACCGACTGCTGCACAAGCATCAAATTCGTTAGGTTTCCCAAGGGAAGAGGCCCGCTGCGATTTCCATCGCAGCGGGCCTTTTCTTTTGGATCGCTAGAAGTAGTACGGGAGTTTCAGGCTGAAGGTGAAGTCCGGCGCATCATCGGTCAGACCAATGGACAGGTTGGGCACGATGGTCAGGTTGTCGGTGGCGGCCAGGGTCATGCCGACGTTGAAGTAGCCTGCGTTGGCATCGCTGGAAACCACCGATTGCCAATCGCCGCCATCGGGCTTGAGCTTGCTCTTTTTCTGAATCAGGTCGGAGAACGAAAACGACATACTCATTTTTTCGTTCAAGGCGAACGCGATGCCAGCACCGATCTGGAAGCTGTCGCCCAGTCTGACCTTGCCCGGGGTTTGCACATTGACCGTCGAGCTTATGTCGTCGAAAGACTCCTCCAGGTTGTGGGTGTAGGACAGGCTGCCGAAGAGAACGGCCGGGTCGTAGGTCTTGACCAGCGAGATCCCCGGAGTGACCGACCAGACGCCGTTACCGGTTGGCAGTTCGTCAGGTACGAACAGGTTGGTGTTGTTTTGCACCTGGCGCAGTTTGATCCCGAACGGCTCCTCGCCGGTGGGTGCCTTGACCCGCAGGGTCAGCACGGCATCCGGGGTGTTGACCGATTCGTCGAGAAATTTGTAGGCAATACCGAAGTGGACGTCGCCAAGGGCCGGATCTCGGGTGACCGTTTCTTCGCTGGTTACGCCTGCTGCGCCGTTATTGGCACCACCTGATTGATAGGTCGACTCACGGTAAACCACCGGTACGTTGAGTTCGAACTGCCAGCGGTTGTTGAAGTTGTAGCGCCCGGTGACGTCCAGAGTCCAGGTATCCGCCTTGATCCGGTCCAGGTTGATGTTGCCGAGGAAGATCGAGTCCAGGGCCAGGAAGCCATTGAGAATCAGCTGCCGGTTGTCATAGCGCGAATAGGTCAACCCGGTTTCGACGCTGAACTTGCCGCCACCGAAAAAGCCGCTGGCCTCGTCGTAGAGGTTGGAAACGCTTTGCGCCGGTTCCGAATCATCCTTGAGCGATTGACCGTAGGAACTGCCACCCGCAGCGCCCCCTGAGGCGGCGCGAGCACCAGTGCCTGCGACCTGCGTGTTGCCCTTCATGTCCGCTGGAGATTTGGCCAGGCGTCTGGGTTGTGGCGTGGCCGGTTGCTCCTCCACCTGACGAACCCGTTGCTCCAGTATCGCTAATGCTTTTTGCTGCACTTCGTATCGTTGTTTCAGCTCTAAAAGTTCCTGTTTCAGGCTCTCTACGTCCGCATCAGGTGCTGCTTGCAGCAGTGCTGCCGGATAGAGAGCGCTCAAGCATACAACCACTCTAAGCGCCGCTGATCGATACATGAGTTAACCCATCCCTTGTAGCCCAATGGTCGAGAACAGCGTAGTTCAATATCCCTGATTGCGTAGCCCTCTGAGTTGACTCAAATTGCAGTCCAGCGCACCGGCACTGTGGCCGTTATTGTTGAGCACCACGTTGAGTCGAGTCAGGTTGTTGACCTGGTTGCTGTTGCCCAGCAGTCGGGTGTTTTGCAGCAGGCCGCCGTGGGCCGTTTGCTGCAGGGACCTGCCCTGATTGTTATTGGCTTGAATCGCCATCTGGACGCCGCCGCCACTGGCGGATACCGCGACACTGCCAGCTTCATTACTGCTGGTAATCGTTTGTCCGCTCATCAACATCTGGCCTTGTGTGGGAGGCAGTGCCGGGGCCTGACTGGCTTCTGTAACGTTGATACTGACGTCGTTGTAGGCCGTATTGCCGTCGCCTGCGGCACGCACGCTTTGAGTGACGCCCTGGGTAGTACTCAGGCCTGCACCGCCGGTGATGTTCCCCGTGCCATGGCTGGGGGTGGTGCCATCGCCCGCTTGGCTGATGGTCGAGACATAGAATTCGGGTTTGATGGTGGACTGCTGGATCTGCATGAACGCGGTTGCGCCAATCAGATCACCACTGGCATTGCGCCAGGTGCTGCTCATGACAATGCCGAAGCTGATGATCCGCCCTGGCATGACATAACGACCGCGTAATTGCGCGAGTTCCTGATCCTTGACTTCTATCGGTTTGAATCCTGCGTTGGCAAGCGCAGGAAAGGTTGCTGCCAGGCAGGCGGCGGCCAGCCAGTATGAGGTTTTCATCTGCTGCTCCCGGAGCTTCCTGCCCCATTATCATTATTTGGCTTCTAGAAAAAGTCGCTCTGAATGAAACCAAAGTCCATCAGTTCTGCATCTTTGACGGGGTTGAAGGTATCCAGCTTGTTTTTCGCGGTCAGGGGGATCGGTGGGTCGAGCAAAGCGTTGGTTTTGTCGTAACCGGTGCCGATGATTGCGAAGACGATGCCGTTCCAGCCTTTGACAAAGTCCGCGTGGGAATAGCGTTTATGGCCCAGTACCGGGTCACCTATGTAGACCCAGTCCTTGTGTGCCCGCTGCATCACCACGAAGTGCTTGTAGCCGCGAACTTCCATCAGTACCACCACCGGAATCGTCACGGCCGCAAGCTTTTCTGGAGGAATCCGGTAACCCCGGGCACGCATGCCGATGCTTTCTATGTAGCGCTTCATGTCGAGCATGGAGAAACCTTGAGTGCGTACAAGGTTCTGGTCAGCGTTGACCAGCATGCCTTTGATGACATGCTCCTCATCGACGTCGAGCCAGTAGGCTTGGCGTAACACCGTGGCCAGTGCAGCGGCGCCGCAACTGAAATCGGTTTTCTGTTCGACCAGGTCGCTGAATTTGCGCTCGCGCACGCTTTGTACAGGCTTGTACACCAGGTTTCCGCCCGGGAGGACGGCGACCGGCATTTGTGCGGCCTGAGTCAGGCCAGCCAGGCAAAGGAGGAAGGTGAGGGCAGCCATACGCATGATCGATTCGCCTTGTGGGGACTGTGGAAAGCCCCGTTTCCGGGGCTTTTTGATCATCGTGGTTAGAACGTGCTTGGGCAGGCATTGCAGCCGGCAGCAATGGACATCGAGTTGCTTTGTTGGTTACCCACACCCGCCGCTACGTTGGCGCCACCGTTGCCGGAGAAGCCGTTCATCGAACCGCTCATGCCGGCGAAGTTCACCACTGGGTCTTTCCAGCCGTCTTTGGTCAGCACTTGCTGGGTCGTTACGCCAGAGAGATCGATAGTGCCTTGTTCGTGGAAGGTGAATCTGTCCCCATGGTGGCCAATGCGGCCCCTGCCAGTACCCTCGTAAGTGCCACTGGACTCGACAGTGCCGGTAAGGGTGTCTGTTTTGTAAGTCCGCACACCTTTGTTGTCCACATCCAGACCGCCGGAGTATTGGTCAGCGTCAGCTGATGCGGTCGCTACGCGTCCGCCGGACACGGCGATTGCCAGGTTGTTTTTCTGTTGGTTGAAGTTGCCGGCAGCCACGTTGATGCCAATGTTGCCGGAACCGTTATTGCCCGAATTGTCCAGCGTAGCGGTGTTTTGCGTGGAGAAGTTTCTGACGGAGTTATTGGTGTTGTCCTGGTACGCGGTGGACGATGCCACGGCACTGCCGAAGATGAAACTTTCATCAGCGGTAGCCAGAGCGACGGCATTGTCTTGTTGGTTGCCGTCACCGCCCGCCACGTTGGCGCCCATATTGCCGTCGGAGCCGTTCATCGAGTCGTCGACTTCGGCACTGTTTTCGGTGGCCTGGTTGAGCACTGAGTTGTTCGAGCTTTCCTGGTAGTCGCCTACGGTCGCGGTAGCGGCGGCATCGATTGAAAGCTGCTGTTCCCAGGTTGGACCTTTGGGTCCGTGATGGTGGTGACCATGCCCGTGTTCGTTTCTGCCGTTTGCTTGTACAGCCATAGCCATGATCGCCGCCAGAGCGAAGACCAGTGGTTTGAGAGCCGTTGTGGGTTTCATGGTGTTTCTCCGTGCTTATTAGTTGGTTAAGTGTCGGTACGTTCTAAATGCACTTCGTTTAGCCTAATCGCACTGCGTTCGGGTCAGTCAGCGACCCGGATGCTCAGGGTGTTAGCCATTCGGTTCCCCACCCCGGCACTCTGGTTCACCTGAATCACTCCCCGGCTGCCAGTGAATGCCTGGTCGCTGGTAACGACCTGGCGGCTGCCTTGCGAAGCGTCAGTTGCTCCCGAGTCTGGTAATAGCGCTACGTTCTGTTGGGACAGGACGCTGTCATCGATGCTTTGCGGTTGGGCACTGATGCTGATCCGCATCGCGTTGATCATTTGGTTGTTGGCCCCGGCGGACTGGTTGACGCCCAGCGCGCCGTTGCCATTGCTGAAAGAGCTGCCGCCAATGGTGGTCGTGGCATTCATGGATCGATCGGCACCAGTGGTGAGTTTTTGCTTCAGGCTACCGCCGGCCTGTGCCTGGGTATCGATAGCAATGGCCCGGCTGTTGATTTGTTGTTGCTGATCGCCGGCGGCCTGGTTGACGGTAAGGTTGCCGTGGTATTGCGCGCCCGAGTTCTGCAGGGTGGCGTTGTTCACCACAGGTACGGCGGAGTCGGCCATGGCCCAGGTACAACCGAGCAATGCCAGAAACAAAAGGGAGCGCTTCATCTCATTTCCCTCCGCCAATGTTGGACAGCGGAGAAAGGCCCACACCGATGGAACGGTTGATCGTTCCCGAGATCGCGTTGCCGCTGCCGCCACCGTGGCCAGCACTCATGCCGGGCATGCCGTTGGGATTGGTCACGACGTTGAGCCCTGGCAGGTTTGAACTGTTTGGAAGGTTATTGCCGCCGCGAATGGACGAACCGCTGCTGACCCCGGCAAAGTCGCCGTCACTCAATTCGGTGTTATTGGCCGACTGAATGACCCGCGCCGAGGGATTGGCACTGACGGTGGTCGGATAGGGGTCTTTTTGCAGTGGAGGTCTGCCGACGGCTTGTGGCTGCACATCGCGTCGCAGGACGATTGTGCCGTCATCAGTGGCCTGGGCCGGGAAGCTGAGTATCGAGCTGATGGTACAACCGATGAGCAGGAAGCGAGCAAAACCCGTATTGATAGTTCCCACGGCGAAAATCCTTCTCTATGCGCTGGCCCTATTCAGCGATATGAAGGAAAGAGCAGAAGTTGTGCCGCTTTCGGTTTTTACTTGTTAATCAGCGGGTTGTGTTTAAACGCTGAAACTTTTTCAGGTTCAGGTGTTCCAGCTGTGAGACAGATAAACTTTCAGTAACTACCTGTACACAGCGTGGAACTATGAATCAGGCATTGACGAAGAGGTGTATCAAACGATTAACAATCGTAATGACAATGTAGTGAACCCGCGTGGGGAGGGTGTTTTTGTGAGCAACGAGTGTTTCAGGAATGGACACATCCTCAAGCAAATGGAGGTTTTATGTCTCTATTTGAGCAGGATCAGCGAGCGAGCAGTTTTTCGACGGCATTGAACGCCTGCTTGCGGCGTTCCTCCCAGTCACCCCTGATCACCTGAAAGGGTTGTTGATGCTGCTGCAACCAGACCAGACTGGCGTCGAAAAAGCACTGGCGTTCAGTCAGCTCGGGCTGGCAGCGCTGACCGTCATCGGTCCAGTCGACGCCTTCGGGTGACAGCAACAGGTGCAGATCGTAATGCCGGGATAACAATGCCTGTTCGACCCAGTCTGGACAGTCACCAAACAGGGTCCGGCTCCAGAGCATATTGCTCAGCAGATGGGTATCGAGAATCAGCAAGGCCGGTAATTGTGCCCGGGCCTCGTCTTCCCGGGCCAGCTGTCCGTTGGCGATGTCCGGGATATCGGCCAGGCAGGTGTCGCGCAGATTCTGCTCAATGAAATAACGCACATACTCACCCACCAGCACCCCGCCGAAGCAGGCTTGCAGCTCGGCCGCCAGCCAACTCTTGCCGCTGGACTCCGGGCCGCTCAAGACCAGTACTTTCATGTGCGCAACGCCGGATCGGCGCGCCATTCCCGCCAGCCTTGCACCGCCAGCAGCATAAATATGCCGTAGAGCGCGGCGGTCAGGTACATACCTTTATAGACAAACAGACCGACGAAAATCACATCGAGCGCGATCCACAGCGGCCAGCACTGTATGCGTTTCTGCGCCATCCACAGCTGCGCGACCAGACTGAATCCTGTCAGCGCGGCGTCCAGCCAAGGCTGAGCCGCATCCGTCCAGTGGGCCATGGCGGCCCCCAGCAGCAGGCTGCCGACTGCACCAACAGCAAGACCGAGCAGCATGGGTTGAGTGTCCAGCTGACTGATTTGCCGTCCATGATGAGCCTCGCCCGCACGAGTCCATTGCCACCAGCCATAGAGCTGCAGCGCGGCATAGATCACCTGCAAAAGCATGTCCGAATACAGCTTCACCTCAAAGAAGATCCAGCTGTAGAGCAGCACCATGACCAGGCCGATCGGCCAGCACCAGGGGTTTTGTTTGACTGTCAGCCAGACGGCGATAACACCCAGCGCGGCGGCAAACAGTTCAAGCCCGGACATGCGGATTCCTTGGAGGAGTTGAAGAGGGTGGATTGTAACCAGAGAGTGCGCCGGCGCGTTAGCCTGCGGGAGTTAGCGCAAATTTTCAGTTGGGTGGCATTTGTGGCGAGGGAGCTTGCTCCCGCTGGGGCGCGCAGCGGCCCTAAAACCTGCAAGCCGGCTCTGCCAGACAGACCGCATGTACAGGCTTTACGACTGCTGCGCAGCCGAGCGGGAGCAAGCTCCCTCGCCACAGTTGACCGTCCGACAATAGATTTTCGTTAACTGACCGGGCAAGCACCCTTCGCCACAAAAACATCACACGCGAAACTGGCGCAACAACCCGTTCAACTGCTCACTGAGCTCTTTGAGGTGCAGGCTGGCGACACTGGACTGCTCGGCGGCCAAGGCGGTGCCATGGGACAGGCCGGCAGCCTGGGTGACGTTCTGGTTGATGTCCTCGACCACCTGCGCCTGTTGCAATGTCGCGCTGGCAATCGAGGCATTCAGGCCGTTGAGATTGCGCAAAGCCTGGCCGATGGCGTTCAGGCTGGCACTGGCCAGACCTGTCTGTTCGATGGTCAGTTGCGATGCCCGACTACTGTCGCTGATGACTTTGACTGCAGCCTCGGAGTGATTCTGCAGGCGCTCGATCATCGACTGAATCTCGGCCGTGGATTTTTGCGTACGCTGGGCCAGCAGCCGGACTTCATCGGCGACCACCGCAAAACCACGGCCTTGCTCACCGGCTCGCGCTGCTTCGATCGCGGCGTTGAGCGCCAGCAGGTTGGTTTGCTCGGCGATGGAGCGGATCACCTCGAGTACGCTGCCGATCTGCGTGCTTTCTGCCGCCAGCGTGCGGATAACCTCGACGGCCTGATCGATGGTGGTCGAGAGCTGGTCGATCTGCTGCAAACTGCCATCGATATTCACCTGGCCTTGCTGAGCCTGTACCTCGGCGTCACGCATTTCGCTGGCCGCATGCTCGGCGTTTTTCGCCACGTCCTGCACGCCGTAAGTCACCTCGTTGATTGCCGTGGCCACCCGTTCCATTTGCCGGGATTGCTGTTGGCTGCGTTCCTGAGCCTGTGCGGCGTTGCTGCCCAGATCCACGGAGGACTGACCGAGGGCGCTGGCGGATATTTGCAACTGGCTGATGACCTGACGCAGCTTGGCCGTGAAACCGTTGAAGTGCCGGGCCAATTGAGCGACTTCATCCTGCCCGTGGGTATCGAGGCTGCGGGTCAAATCGCTTTCTCCGCTGGCGATATTGGCCATGGCCTGCACCGCTTCCTGCAGGGGGCGCACAATGCTGCGGGCGATCAAGGTCACCAGCAGCGCCATGATCAGCGCAATGGCGAGCCCGATGAACGAGGCTTCCCCTACCTGGCCATAGAACTCGGCCTGCATGTCATCGATGTAGACACCGGAACCAAGAATCCAGCCCCAAGGTTCGAACAGCTGTACATAGGAGGTTTTCTGAACCGCAGCGCTGGCGCCTGGTTTTGGCCAGCGGTAGTTGACCATGCCGGCGCCTTTGGCCTTGGCGATGCTCACCATCTCGTTGAACAGCGCATAGCCGTCAGGATCCTTGATCCCGGACAGATCCTGGCCTTCGAGTTTTGGATTAGTCGGGTGCATGAGCATCACCGGCTTGAGATCGTTGATCCAGAAGTAGTCGTTCTGCTGATAACGCAAACCGCGAACAACGCTCAGCGCCTGTTTCTGCGCAGCATCACGGCTCAAGGTGCCAGCGGTTTCCAGGCCATGGTAATAAGCCAGTACCCCATTGGCGGTTTGCACTACGTGCTGGGTCTTCTGCGCCTTGGCCTGGTAAAGGTCATCATGAATCTGCTTGAGCATCACCACGCCCAAGGTCAATAGCATCAACACCGCCACTATCAGGATGAGCCACAACCGACGACTGATCGACACACTGCGCAAGCTATTCATAACCCGTTACTCCCGATTCTTATTCTTGTAATAAATGCCGCCAGCCCTACCCAAGTCTGCTAACGCGACAGCGTTAATCGGGTATGTCTGATAGGATTTCGGCCGCGCGCGGAAAAACCTGAGTCTGGTATGGTTTTTTACCGAATTTTTACGGTTCCTGTTGATCTGATGCGCGCAGAAATTTAGCTGCGCTAGCGAAGCAAACGCTATGGAAAATATTAACGAGGCATGCCTGGAGGCATCGCTTCATTTGGGGGATTGATGGATCTTTGGACTGCCGCTCAGGCATTGATTTTAGGGATTGTAGAGGGACTGACGGAATTTCTGCCCATTTCCAGTACCGGGCACCAGATTATTGTCGCCGACTTGCTCAATTTTGACGGTGAAAGGGCCATGGCCTTCAACATCATCATCCAGCTGGGGGCGATTCTGGCGGTGGTCTGGGAGTTTCGCCGCAAGATCTTCGACGTTGTCGTCGGGTTACCCACAAAACCCAGCGCTCAACGATTCACCATCAATCTGCTGATCGCCTTTTTGCCGGCGGTGGTGTTGGGCGTGATTTTCGCCGACCTGATTCACCACTACCTCTTTAACCCGATTACCGTGGCGACAGCGCTGGTGACAGGCGGGATCGTCATGCTCTGGGCCGAGCGTCGCCAACATGAAGTGCATGCTCACAGCGTTGACGAAATGACCTGGAAAGATGCGCTGAAAGTCGGCTTTGCCCAATGCCTGGCGATGATTCCCGGTACTTCGCGTTCCGGCTCGACCATTATCGGCGGCTTGCTGTTCGGCTTGTCGCGCAAAACCGCCACGGAGTTTTCGTTCTTTCTGGCGATGCCGACCATGGTCGGAGCGGCAGTGTACTCGGGCTATAAATACCGCGACCTGTTCCAGCCAAGTGACTTTCCGGTGTTTGCCCTTGGCTTCGTCACCGCATTCATCTTTGCGATGCTTTCGGTCAGGGGGCTGCTCAGGTTCATTGCCAGCCACAGCTATGCGGTGTTTGCCTGGTATCGGATTGCCTTTGGCCTGGTGATCCTCGCCACCTGGCAGTTCGGCTGGGTCGACTGGGCGGCGGCGAAACCGTGATCGAGCCCCGGCCCCGCGGCAACTCCGGGCAAAAGTCCGGGATTGTCATCCGCTACCCGCGATTCAAAGGGCTGGTCTTTCTCGGTCTATGTGTATTACCGGGCTTCGGCTCGGTGCTGCTATGGCTTCGCGATATCTCGCTGATTCCTTTGGCAGCCTACGGGATCGTCAGCCTGCTGGCGTTCTTCCTGTACTGGAGCGACAAACGCAAGGCCAGCGCCGACAGGTGGCGCACTCCGGAAAACGTTCTGCATGCAGTGGAGCTGGCCGGTGGCTGGCCGGGCGCTTTGTTGGCCCAGCAGCTGTTTCGGCACAAGACGCGCAAGGTCTCCTATCAACTGGTGTTCTGGGTGATCGTGCTGTTGCACCAGGTGTTCTGGATCGACTGGTTGTTTCTTGGCGCCACTGTGTTTTCCCTGTTCTAGAGCTGTAAGCCGATCTGCGCGCGCTTGGGCAACTTGCTGACCACCAATTGATGGGAGCGTTGCAACAAGCCTTGCAGCTCATCGGTGGCCAGCGGGTAGGGCGTTTCCATGATGATCCACTGCGCCCGTGCCAGATAAGGCGCAGGATGAATGCCCGGGCGGTCGACATGGCCGAGAAACAGCTCCTTGTCGACCTTGAAGGCCAGCGACGCACCCCGCAGGTTCTGCAGCGCAAACATCTTGTTCCCGGCAATCGAGAACACCCGCACGCCCCCCCACTTGTAGTCTTCCCTGGCGCCGGGCAGTGCCAGGCAGAAGTGAGCCACGTCCTCTTCGGTCATGGGTCTGGCTTTCATAGCCGTCGATCTCCGCAGCTTTTGAACGACTCGGTCAAATGATCAATCCAGGCGCGCACCGCTGGCAGCACGCCGCGCCGATGAGGGTAGACCGCTTGCAGCCAACCGCCAGGCAGCGACCACTCGGGCAGTAACTGAACCAGTTGACCGTTTTCCAGTTCCTGTTCGCAATACATCATCGGCAGGGTAGTAAAGCCCAAACCAGCCAGTGTGCAGGCTTTGCGCACGATGAAATCATCGACCCCCAGGCGTGCTTCGAGCGCCAACTCAAAGGCCTGCCCCTGGGCATCGAGCAGACGCAGGTGAACCAGGCGATCAGCTTCCAGAGCACCCAATACCGGAACACTCTTCAAGTCTTCGGGGGTGTTGATCTGCCGCTCGCGGACAAAAGCCGGGGTGGCAACCATGATCGTCTGGGCCTGACGCAGGCGTCGGGTGACCAGCAACGGGTCTTCATCGCCCAATTCCCTGACTCGCAAGGCGACGTCTATGCCTTCGGTCACCAGGTCGACTCTGCGGTTGAGCAGCATCATCTCAAGCTGAACTTGCGGGTATTTCTCAAGAAAGGTGCTGGTCACCACCGGCCAGAATTCATGGGCCAGCCCCACCGGGCACGACACCCGCAAACGTCCACGGGGTTCACTGGACATGCTGGCGACCGCCTCGTCGGCCATTTCCGCCTCCAGCAACATGGCCTGGCAGTGCCGAAGGTAACGTTCACCGACCGCTGTCAGTTTCAATTGACGGGTAGTGCGCTGCAGCAATCGGGCATTCAACCGCTCCTCCAGCTCGGCAATACGCCGGGACAAGCGCGACTTCGGAATGCCCAGCATGCGCCCGGCGGCGGCAAAACCACCGGCTTCGACGACCTTGGCAAAATAGTAAAGATCATTGAGGTCTTGCATGGTCAACACTCGACTGTTCTATCAGTGAGACGAACTATCGCATCAATGCCGTCTAATCAGCTATTGGTTTCACCTGTAGGATTGTCCTCAATTGATCGCCCGGTGGCGATCCTCACTTGGAGATCCCACATGAAACTTCTGCATATCGATTCGAGCATCCTCGGCGACAACTCCGCTTCCCGTCAGCTCAGCCGCAGCGTCGTCCAAGCCTGGCAAGCCGCTGAACCGGCAGCCGTGGTGACTTACCGCGATCTGGCGAGCGATGCCATCAGCCATTTCTCCGCCACCACCCTGGTTGCCGCTGGCACTACCGCTGAACTGCGCGACGCCGCGCAACAGCACGAAGCCGAGCTGAGCGCGCAGGCCCTGGCCGAATTCCTCGCGGCTGACGCCGTGGTCATTGCCGCGCCAATGTACAACTTCACCATTCCAACCCAATTGAAAGCCTGGATCGACCGTATCGCGGTGGCCGGCCAGACCTTCCGTTACACCGAAGCCGGCCCTGAAGGCCTGTGCGGCAACAAGAAAGTCGTGGTGGTGTCGACTTCCGGCGGTTTGCATGTCGGTCAAGCGACTGGCGTTGCCCACGAAGAGTATTTGAAAGTCATGTTCGGCTTCCTCGGCATCACTGACATCGAATTCGTCCGTGCCCATGGCCTGGCCTATGGTGACGAAGTCCGCGTCAAAGCCATGAGCGATGCTCAGGTGCAGATCAGCGAGCAGTTGTTCGCTGCCGCGTAAGGCTTGTGTAAAGGCGTAAGCCGCTCGGTTAACAGCCGCTAAACTCCATACCTTGGCCGTCAGTAGACGGTCAGGGTATGGAGTTTTTTGTTTCTGGCGTTTCAGGTGTTGGCCCAGGTTATGCGGTCGTGGCACTTTGAGGGCGTGGATGCCGATCAATAACAGCTCCTACGCGGACCGGTGTTTCAGTAGCAAGGTCAAACCCAGCCCGGTCACCGACAACATCGCCGCGCAGAAAAAAATCCACGAGTAACCCAGGTTCAGCGCCACGGCGCCCATCAACGGCCCGGCAATCGCCAGCGCCAGATCGAAAAACACCGCATAAGCACTCAGGCCCGCGCCGCGACTGGTACTTGGTACTTGCTTGATCGCTTCGACACCCAAGGCTGGGTAGACCAGCGACAAACCGAATCCGGTCATCCCGGCACCCAACAGGGCATAGCCAGTCGATGGTGCAAGCCAAAGCAATACCAGGCCCAGGGTTTCGATACACATACAGGCGATCGCCGCCGTGAAGCCGCCGAATCGGCTGATGCTGGAGATAAAGAGCAGTCGCGCCAGAATAAAACACACGCCGAATACCGTCAGGCAGTAAGCGGCGCCGGTCCAGCCACGGCTGACATAGAAGAGCGTAATAAAGGTGGTCAAGGTGCCATAGCCGATCGATGCCAGGCTCAGGCTGGCGCCATACGGGGCAATGCGCCCGAACACGGCCCAAAACGGCAGGCGCTCGCCGCTGATGACGGGCACCGAGGGCTTGTTGCGGATCAGCAGCAAAGCCATCGCTGCCAGCAATGACAGGGCAATGCCCAGACTGGCGAAGCCCAATTCACCGACCATCACCACGCCCAGCGGTGCGCCAATGGCGATGGCGCCATAAGACGCGATGCCATTCCAGGAGATCGAGCGGGCCGTATGTTCCACGCCGACTTGGCCCATGCACCAACTGATGGTGCCGACCCCGATCAAGCCTTGGGCGATACCCAGCAGCAAGCGGCCGCCGATCAGAATCAACAGACTCAGCAGCGGCAAACTTTGCAGCAAGGTCGAAACCAGCGTCAGCCCGCCACTCAAGACAATCCCCAGCAACCCATAGATGATTGCGCGCTTGGTGCCGATGCTATCCGACAGGCGTCCCGCCATGGGGCGGCTGAGCAGGGTGGCGAGGTATTGCGAGCCGATGGTCAGCCCGGCCACCACGGCACTGAAACCCAGTTGTTCATGGACATAACCGGGCAGCACAGCGATCGGCAGGCCGATGCAGAGAAAGGCGATAAAGGTATAGAAGACGATGGCGACGATCTGCAGGGTGATCGCCGTCGAGCTGAGTAGGGGCGTTTGCTGCGCAGACATGAGGGCTCGTTCGCGGGCGGGCGGTTGGAGAACTGCATCATGGCGCGGGAGTGGGATAAAAGAAAGCAGGCTAACGATTTGTTTAGTTGTGGTGCCTTTCAGACCGCTATCGCGAGCAAGCTCGCTCCCACATTTGATCTCTGGTGTTCACAAGTAGTGTGTCCACAGGAGATCCAGTGTGGGAGCGAGCTTGCTCGCGATGATCCTGAGACCACTGAAGATACAAGCCCAAAAACACAAAAGCCCCGTCACAAGGACAGGGCTTTGGCTTGAAGCTATGCGTTGGTGCTAAATCAGAACACCACGCCCTGGCTACGCAGGTAGTCGTCGTAGGTGCCGCTGAAGTCCATCACACCGCTCGGGCTCAGCTCGATGATGCGGGTTGCCAGGGACGATACAAACTCACGGTCATGGCTGACGAAGATCAGCGTGCCCGGGTAGTTTTCCAGCGCCAGGTTCAGCGCCTCGATGGATTCCATGTCCAGGTGGTTGGTCGGTTCGTCCATGATCAGCACGTTCGGCTTTTGCAGAATCAATTTGCCGAACAGCATGCGGCCTTGCTCACCACCGGAGATGACCTTGACCGACTTGAGGATCTCGTCGTTGGAGAACAGCATGCGGCCCAGGGTGCCACGAACCACTTGCTCGCCTTCCTTGGTCCAGCGACCCATCCAGTCGAACAGGTTGGATTCGTCTTCGAAGTCAGACGCGTGATCCTGTGCGTAATAGCCCAGCTCCGCCGCTTCGGTCCATTTCACTGTGCCGGCATCCGGGCTCAGTTCGTTGACCAGAGTACGCAGCAGGGTGGTCTTGCCGATACCGTTCGGGCCGATGATCGCCACGCGCTCGCCGGCTTCGACGGTGAAGCTGAAGTCCTTGAACAGCGTCTTGCCATCGAAGCCTTTGGCCATACGCTCGACGATGACCGCCTGGCGATGGATCTTCTTGGTCTGGTCGAAGCGGATGAACGGGCTGACCCGGCTCGACGGCTTGACTTCGGCCAGCTGGATCTTGTCGATCTGCTTGGCGCGGGAAGTGGCCTGCTTGGCTTTCGAGGCGTTGGCCGAGAAGCGGCTGACGAACGATTGCAGCTCGGAGATCTGCGCTTTCTTCTTGGCGTTGTCCGAGAGCAGCTGCTCGCGGGACTGGGTGGCCACGGTCATGTACTCGTCATAGTTGCCCGGGAACAGGCGCAGCTCGCCGTAGTCCAGGTCAGCCATGTGGGTGCAGACACTGTTCAGGAAGTGTCTATCGTGGGAAATGATGATCATCAGGCTGTTGCGCTGGGTCAGAATGTTTTCCAGCCAGCGAATGGTGTTGATGTCCAGGTGGTTGGTCGGTTCGTCGAGCAACAGCACTTCAGGATCGGAGAACAACGCCTGGGCCAGCAACACGCGCAGTTTCCAGCCCGGCGATACTTCGCTCATCGGGCCGTTGTGCTGCTCGATGCCGATACCCAGGCCCAACAGCAGCTCACCGGCACGGGATTCGGCGGTGTAGCCGTCCATCTCGGCGAACTCGGTTTCCAGCTCGGCCACGGCCATGCCGTCTTCTTCGGTCATTTCCGGCAGCGAGTAGATGCGATCGCGCTCGGCCTTGACCTTCCACAGCTCTTCGTGACCCATGATCACGGTGTCAAGCACGGTGAATTCTTCGTAGGCGAACTGGTCCTGGCGCAATTTACCCAGACGTACGTTCGGCTCCAGCATCACCTGGCCACCGGAAGACTCCAGATCGCCGCCGAGGATCTTCATGAAGGTCGACTTGCCGCAACCGTTGGCGCCGATCAGGCCATAACGGTTACCAGCACCAAATTTGACCGAAACGTTCTCGAATAACGGCTTGGCGCCGAACTGCATCGTGATGTTCGCTGTGGAGATCAATTACCTTACCTATCAATGGTTTAGAGCTGGCTTATGTCTGCTGAAACCGATTTTTCAACCCTCTGGAGCTTTCCAGTCCGGTTCAGGTTCAGTCTTAGCTTGATTCGAGCCAGCAGGCATACGTCGACAGCAACATCTGGACGCGCTGGCCAGGTTGCTGAGCAATAAATGCGGGGGTCATGGTGGAATTTGGGGCGCATTATCGCATATGTGAGAGGGTAGTTGTACGGCGATCGGTAATGGTTTTTCAGCGCCCGATCGCCGGGTGCCCGCCGTGATCTCCCGGCCATCCATCCAAAGCTGCGCATATTCAAGGCCCGAGATTGAAATGGCCCAAGCTGCCGTTGCGCGCCTGCCTCTGCCTTCAGCGCAATAGGTGAGGGGCTATGCTGAGGATTGATCAGATCGAGAAGGTGAACCCTTCAAGGTGAGCCCATGGTGCATTATGTGGTTACAGCCGTTCGAATCAACGATGACGACGAAATAGAGCTCTTCATGTGGGCAAAGACTGACCCCAGCGTCAGCAGGGGAAGGCTTCTTGAAAAGCCGCACATAGCTTCGATGGAAGACATCATTGCGGCTATTCGCGATGGCGACGTTGTTGAGATCACATTCGAAGCGGGCATCGGGACGGTGTCAGGTGGAAAGCTACTGGAGGGTCACTTGCAAAGTGGTGAGGTGACCGTAACCGAAGAGCGTGCTGTTCCAGGCAGAATGATTGGCGACCTACCAAGATTTTAAATCGTTTCAACTACCCGTCTGCCAGCGAGGATGCAATGGATAAATATCCGAAGGGAACGCTAAACTTAGAGCCACTCATGAAATTCATTGATCACATGCCAAACAGTGGCGATGTTGAGCTGGCTTTATTGAAATCACATCTTTTAATTGAGGAAGTGTTAACTCACATTCTTTTAAAGAAGGCGCAAAATCCTCAACATCTGAAAAAGACACAGATATCATTTTCCTCAAAAGCTACGCTGGCTCGTTGTTTTAGCGACCTTGACGGCTCCCCGTGGATTTGGACGGCTCTGAAGAAACTAAACTCGGCTCGCAACTCGCTGACTCACGATTTAGATCGGAATGACTTTGCCAATAAGCTGGAAGATTTTGTGAGTTACGTTGAGACCACCCAAGGGAAAATAGATCCAAGCCTCGTCAGCGAAAAAATATCAAGCTTCCACTATGCAGTTTTCAACCTTTATTCTGCTCTTTCCGCGTACGCTCATTTTGATCCCGCAGCCATGGGGGTTCTGACGATTTTAGGGTTAGGAAAGAAAAACCCATAACTGCGCAATCGATCAACTCGGCGTGAAGTGCTCGTCGCCAGGGTCTTTGCGCATAACATTCTGGTTGATTCGGTAGAGCAGGGCAGGGAGGGGATCGTTTGGTATGGCTTATTCCTCCATTGAGAGAGGAAAGCGTAGTCCAGGATCAAAAGCTGGCGCACCTTCAACAAATCGCAGACAACAAAAAGCCCGCACGTAGCGGGCTCTCTGCCGATGGGGCCAAATCATTTGGCTGGATGTAGCCTGCACCTCTGGTTGTGAAGAAAGCGTGAAAAGGTGCAGATACGAAAAAGCCCGGCGCTGGGCCGGGCTCTCTATAGAAGGGGCCAAATCCTTTTGGCTGACCGCATTGTGCCTGGAAGGTGTGACAAAGGCATGACAGGGCAGATCGGCAAAAGGCCCGCGCCAGACGGGCCTGGGTACTCTGTGTCGTTAGCCTTTCTTCTTTGTGCACTCATCCATATTCCTATAGGAGAAGCTCACAATTGCCGAGACATTAGGCTCAGAACCTAAAAATTCACTGGAAATCTCTATCAGGTCGTCGCCTAGCTTGTACTTATCCGCTGACCAGACAACGCCCCGGGGGACCTTGTCATCCTTCACGGGCACTCCGTATCTGGATTTAAGCTCCAGAATAGCGGGTGAGGCCGTTTGACTCACATCATCGAAGAGCAGCTGGACCAGGCATAAATCACCTTCTGCGCTAAAAACGTATTTGTACGAGTCCGCTTGCGCCTTCATGGATGGAGCTTGCTTTGATGAATACACAGTGACCCCTGTATTGTTCGATCCAGAAGCCTCAAGCACGGCATATTTTTCAATCTGATCTTTCTTCAGGCCCATCTTTGTGCCGGCAGGCCCATTCCATGGTCCGGAGTCGCTGCATCCTGGCAGCCACAGCATCAAAGAAAGAATCAGCATTCCCCGAACCATAAATATCTCCTCTTATCGGCTTAAGACAGGCGGGCACCTCACAGCAAAAAGCCCGGCGCTGGGCCGGGCTTGGGACGACCAATCCCGACTGGATGACATGCAGGTCGACTCAGCGCGCAATCATACCCCACCAGAGCACATCTCCAGGATCGGGGGCCGCTATTCAAACTACAAATGCTTTCTGCGCATGCACTTCAAAGGCGACCAACTCACCCTCTACCCGCTCAAGTTGGAGAAGGTCTGCCGGCGCTGGTCCCTGGCACCGGGCGTCGCCAGGCTGGCGAAGGTGCAGCGCACCTGGAGGTTGCGGGCAACGCCTGGAAGCACCGGCCCGCGCTTCGTGCCAGCCTCGGGTGCGCTCGAACCGCAGTTGATCGAGCCACCCATCATAGTGAATCATCTTTTCCAACAGCGGGCATAGACGAGCTAACAGAGAGCGAGCTCACCTCCACTATTTCAAAGTAGAGCGCAACGTTTGTGCCTGGTCATGCCTCTGGCTCCCGCCGTTTCGCCATGGGGCACGGGATCAGAGGCTATAGCGTGATTCGAGAGATGCGCGCGCAGCTATCTGCCATCAATCGAATATCTACCCGCGCCTGTAATACCCAGAAGCAGCAAGCCGCCCATGATGCTGAGATTCTTGAAGTACAGGGCCATGTTGGCTGCGCGTTCCGGATCAGCCATGGTCCAGAAGTGGTGTCCGATCAGTGCCGTGCCGAGTACGAACAAGGCGAAGAGAAAGGCCAGCGGACGGGTGTAGAAGCCCAGGATGATCGCTATGGCGACAAAGAACTCCATGACTACCGCAACTCCCGCAGCGAGCATCGGCACAGGGGCGCCGAGTGAGGTCATGTAACCAACGGTACCGTCAAAGTTAGTCAGCTTGTTCCAGCCGGCCATGATGAAAAGGATCATCAGAAGAATGCGGGCGAGCAGGATGATCACGTCTCTTTGGTTCTCGAACAGGTTGTATCTCATGACGAGTTTCCTTTGATAGTGGCAGTTTTACATTAGCACCTGCTGAAAAGTTTGCCGGATCGCAACAAATGTGTGAGGGCAGTTATATGGCGGCCGGTATCGGATTCTCAGTGCCTGCTTCGAGTGGCGCGAGGGTAAAGGGTGTGCCTTACTGAGCATTGAATTCAGGAGGATGCGGTGATGACCGAGCGCCATATAGATCACCACGAAGGGCTATCAAACGGCTGCAGAATCGAGGTGCACGCGAAGATCCTCAGGGATGGCTCCCTGCAGCTGGTCATCGATGCGTACAAGCCGGATGGGGCACCCATCGTTGAGGGCTACGCGCCAGCGGTCCATCACCTGGACATGGAGGCTGCTATGGATTTGGCGATAGAGATCGCCAGACGCATTGGCAATGGCGAAAAACCTCCCGCGCCCTGATGCCCGCGATTTTTATTTTGATCTGAAACATTCGAAATGCCGATTACGCTATCGCGAGCAAGCTCGCTCCCACATTTGATCTTCGTTTGTCTGCATTTATGAGCACGACGCAAAACCAGTGTGGGAGCGACGGTGCGGCGATCCGACTTGCTCGCGATGAGGCCGGAACATTCAGCAAAAAAATCCCATCAAGACACCGCTCTCACGGGTTCCTGCCCCCCAGCTTCTCCCACATCTTTTTTGTAATCTTCTGCCGATGGGCATAGCCCGCCCAAGGATCGGTTTTCAATCCCTCCAGCCGCTCGGGCAACGTATGGATATCCCAGTGCTGAGAGTTGTGCAGTTCACCCAACTCCTCACGGGCAATGGGCACCGAGACCGGCAATCCGGGCCGGGCACGTACCGAATAGGCCGCCACCGTGCTGGCACCACGGGTGTTGCGCAGGTAATCGATAAAAATTTTCCCCACCCGGTTTTTTGGCCCCATGGTCGCGGTAAAACGTTCCGGCAGTTGCCGGGTCAAGAACTGCGAGATGGCTTTGGCGAATGCCTTGACCGTATCCCAGTCGTCCTTGCGGGCTAACGGCACGATCACGTGCATGCCTTTGCCGCCGCTGGTTTTGAGAAACGCCTCGAGGCCCAGCTCGTCCAGCACCGAGAGGGTCAGCTGGGTTGCTTCAACCATGCTTTTCCAGGGCAGCGCTGGGTCGGGGTCCAGGTCGAGGACGAAGCAGTCTGGCGTTTCAATCTGGTCGTTGGTTGCACCCCAGGTATGCAATTCGATGGCGCCCATTTGCGCGGCGCCGATCAGTGCCTTGGTACTGTCGATTTCCATCAGGCGCGCGTGTCCGGGATCCAGTGCCGGATCGAGGTGTTTGATATTCGGGATCGCCAGCCGCTCGGCATGTTTCTGGAAAAACTGCTCGCCACCGACGCCATCCGGTGCCCTGAGCAGGGAGACCGGCCGATTGCGCAGATGTGGCAGTATCCAGTCGCTGATGGTGTTGTAGAACTCAGCCAGTTGCAGCTTTTGCGTGCCGCTTTGCGGGTCGATCAGCCGGTCTGGATGAGTGATCTTGATCCCGGCAACGATGGCGGTGGTTTTTCGGCTGTTGGACAAGGCGGATTTTTCAGCGTTGGGTTGTGTCGCGTTAATCGATTGCGGCTGTTCGCGAATAATTTCCTTTGCCGGTTTATCGTTGCGCATGGCAATAAACGCCGCCTGGCGAACCACGCCTTCGCGGGTCCACTGTGCGAATTCGACCTCGCAGACCAACTGCGGCTCGATCCAGTGAACCCCGCGAGCTTGAGAGGAGGTGATGGCCTTGGCCAAAGGCGATGAGTCGCGCTCAAGCGCCTGCATCTGCTCATGAAGCCGCTTCAGGGTCGCCTGGTCGAAGCCGGTACCGACCCGGCCGGCGTATACCAGCCCTAAGTCATCATTGACTGCCAGCAGTAATGCGCCAAAGCCACTGCGCGAACCTTGCGGACCGGTGTAGCCCACCACCACGAACTCCTGGCGCAACCGGCATTTGAGCTTGATCCAGTCGGCACTGCGCCGCGACACGTATGAGCTGCCGGCACGCTTGCCGATCAAACCCTCCAGCGCCAGTGCGCAGGCACTTGCGAGGATATCAAGAGGGTGCGCCGCAAATGCCTCGGAGAAACGCAACAGCTTGCTGGCTTGACGCCCCATAGCCTTCTTCAGGGCTGCACGACGTTCCTCCACAGGAGACTCGCGCAGGTCGACGCCGTCGAGGAACGGTGCATCGAACAGGTAATAGATAATGTCGACGCTGCGACCGATCTCGAACGCGTTTTGCAGCGCCTGAAAGTCCGGCAAGCCTTGATCGTTGAGCACCACCATTTCGCCATCGAGCCAGCTGTCCTCGAGTTTCAACGCGGCCAGCGCCTTCGCTTGCAACGGCAGCTTTTCGGTCCAGTCGTGACCGTTGCGGGTCAGCAGGCGCACCTCGCCGTCGGCGATACGCGTGAGGATGCGGTAGCCGTCGAATTTGACTTCATAGGTCCAGTCACCGGCCGGGGCCTGGTCCATCAGCGTTGCCAGTTGTGGCGCGAGGCTTTCGGGAAGGGCGCAGGTGTTCTTTTTCACGGCTTTGGCGCTGGGAGATTGGCTGGCCTTGGCCGCCTTTGGTTTTTTATCGCCCACGGTTGCACCGCTCAACACGCTTTTGGGTTGCGCCTGGACGATGTCGTATTCGCTGATTGGCCGTGCCTGCCGGTCGTGTTCCTTGATCAACAGCCACTGCTCCTTGTCGCCGCTGCCCTTGAGGTGGGTTCTGACCAGGGCCCAGTCGCCCGCGAGCTTCTCGCCGATCAGCGTGAACTTCAGTTTTCCGGCCTTATAGGTCGCCTCGGGGTCGCCGTGGGGTTGCCAGACGCCTTGGTCCCAAACGATCACGTCACCCGCGCCATATTGTCCGGCGGGAATCGTGCCCTCAAAACTGCCATAGCTCAGCGGATGGTCTTCGACGTGGACGGCCAGACGTTTTTGCGTCGGATCCAGGCTTGGACCTTTGGGCACCGCCCAGCTTTTCAGGGTGCCGGCCAATTCCAGGCGGAAGTCGTAATGCAGGTTGCGCGCATCGTGTTTCTGGATGACGAAACGCAGGGACGCGGTGGTCTTCCTGCCCTTGGCGGAAGGTGTTGCGTCCGAGGGCTCGGAGGTGATGTCGAAGTTGCGTTTGCGGCTGTACTCACTCACAGGTTTGGCCATGAAGAACTCCCTTGTGCAGACCCGCGAGGCGTTCAGCCGCGCGAGGTCTTCGTGGCCTTTTTGGCTGGGGCGGTCTTGCCGGCAGGCTTGCCTGACCTGGACGTGGATTTACCCGGTGCTTTACCCGCCAGGCTGCGTCTGAGCAACTCGGTCAGGTCGATCACATCGGCAGTTCTGCGCTCTTCTTCACCGGTATCGGCTTCGACGGTTTCGATCTTGCCTTCGCGGGCTTTTTGGTCGACCAGTTGCATGATCTTGTCCTCGAAGCTGTCGCGGTACTCGTCCGGTTGCCAATCGGCACTCATGTCCTCCACCAGACGTTTGGCCATATCCAGCTCGCCCTTGGCCAGGTCGGGCTTGGTCACGTCGCTGCCCAGGGCCAGCTCGTCGAGGCTGCGCACTTCGGCCGGCCAGCGCAGCATCACCAGCACCAGGGCCGATTCGAGCGGCATCAGCGCCGCAAGATGTTGGCGGGTATGCAGCACCACTTGGGCGAGGGCGACCTTGTTGGTGTTATTCAGGGTTTCGCGCAGCAAGGCATAGACCTTGCCGCCGCGCTTGTCGGGTGCCAGGAAATACGGAGTGTCGATGTGTTGCAGCGGGATTTGCTCGCTGTCGACAAAGGCAAAGATGTCGATGGTCTGGGTCGACTTGGGATGCGCCGAGCGAATTTCCTCTTCGCTGAGGACCACGTAGCGACCTTTTTCGTACTCCACGCCTTTGACGATGTGTTCCATGGTCACTTCCTTGCCGGTGACTTTGTTGACCCGCTTGTAACCCACCGGGTCCATGCTGCGTGAATCCAGCCAGGAGAAATCGACCCCGTGGGAAGAGGTGGCCGAGACCAGCGCCACCGGGATATACACCAGCCCGAAACTGATTGCGCCTTTCCAGATTGCCCGTGCCATCGCCGTAGTCCTGCAAGCCTCTAATGTTCAGGTGACCTGTGGCGCGCGGCAAAGTTTCAGTCGGTTGCGGCCAGGGATTTTCCGGCGGATCAGCGGTCTTGAGAGTTCGTGTTACATGTTCCGAGGGACTTTTTGTTAACAAATCCGAACCCGGCGCGTAGCGTGTTATCGAAGGGAAAGTTTTTGGCGTCTTGGCTACACAAAGGAGGTATCCAATGAACAGGCTTGTGCTCAGATTCATAGTGCTGGCATTGAGTGGTTTGCTGAGCAGCCTGGTCCAGGCCCGACCAGAAGCACTCACGTCAGAGGATGCCGCGCGCCAACCCATGGTCCTTGCCCAGAATCTACCGGGCAGCAGCGACAATCCTTACAACAGCCCGATCCGTCGGGCCAATCCCAACAGCATGCAGGGCACTCGGCCCAGCGCCCCGACGGTTCGCTCGCCGAATTTCGTGCCAGTGCCGCGTCCACCGACCCTGGAAAACGGCGGCATCCGCAATGGCTATCCACGCAACGGTTCTGAGCCGGGCGCGGTCAGACCCATTATCCAGCCACAATCGGCCCCAAGAGATTCGAATGACAGCAAGCGTTGAGCGGTGGACGAGGAAGTCTTGCCGGTCATTTTTTCGACAAAAGGAATCGTGCATGTTGCGTAAAACTCTTCTGGCAACCCTCTGTGCCAGCGCTCTGGTGACGGTGCCGGCCTTTGCCGCTCAAAACCAGCAGTTTCAAAGCGAGCAAGGCACCCTCAGTGCAACCCGGATCACCAAAGGTCTTGAGCATCCATGGGCGCTGGCATTCCTGCCGGACAAAAAAGGCATGCTGGTGACCGAAAGGCCGGGCAACCTGCGCCTTGTCAGTCCTGAAGGCAAACTGTCCGCCCCGCTGAGCGGAGTGCCAAAGGTTTGGGCCAAAGGGCAGGGTGGTCTGCTGGATGTGGTGCTGTCGCCGGCTTTCAACGAGGACCGCATGGTCTATCTCTCGTATGCCGAAGGCGGTGGTGAGGGGGGGACTGCTGGAACCGCGGTCGGTCGTGGGCGATTGTCCGAAGACTTGAGCCAATTGAAGGATTTCAAGGTGATCTTCCGTCAGGAGCCGAAGCTTTCCACCGGACTTCACTTCGGCTCGCGGCTGGTGTTCGACCGCGACGGCTATCTGTTCATTACCCTGGGCGAAAACAACGATCGGGCAACGGCCCAGGACCTCGACAAGCTCCAGGGCAAAATCGTGCGGATCTATCCTGACGGTAAAGTGCCGGACGATAACCCCTTTGTCGGTCAGCAAGGCGTACGCCCGGAAATCTGGTCCTATGGCCATCGCAATCCGCAAGGCGCAGCGCTGAACCCCTGGAGCGGTACGCTCTGGGAAAACGAACACGGGCCCAGGGGCGGTGATGAAGTCAACATCGTCGAACGCGGCAAGAACTACGGCTGGCCGCTGGCGACCCACGGCATCAATTACTCGGGCGGGCCGATACCGGAAGCCAGGGGCAAAACCGCCGAAGGCACCGTGGCACCACACCATGTCTGGGAAAAATCCCCGGCCATCAGTGGCATGGCGTTCTACGACGCCGACCGATTCAAAGTCTGGCAGCACAACCTGTTTATCGGAGCGCTGGTATCCCGGGAGCTGATCCGCCTGCAATTCGAGGGCGACAAGGTCGTCCACGAAGAACGTCTGCTCGGTGAGCTGAACGCGCGGATTCGGGATGTGCGGCAGGGCCCGGATGGTTACCTGTATGTACTGACCGATGAGGATGATGGGGCGTTGTATAGAATCGGGTTGGAGTGATCGACCCTAAGAACAGTGCTGATGCCTGTTAGTTAAGTAGATGGGCAGATGCAATCTACAGGGTGGGAGCGAGCTTGCTCGCGATGGCATCACCTCGGTGTTACAGACAAATCGTGTCGCCTGCATCGCGAGCAAGCTCGCTCCCACATTGGATTGTCTTCGCATCAAGCCCGCGTTCCGTTAGAAGACATTTGAGCTCGGCCCGCGAAGCCCCCGCATCACCAGATACAGCAACGGCCCAATGGACACGAAAACCGCGGTGATCAGCAGGTACGGCAGCACCGCAAGTACCGACTGACCACGACTGCGCGCATCCTTGTACATCCAGACGCAGGCCAGTGTCGCCAATAGATAGAGATCGATCACCACTTGCGCAGTATCCGGGCGGGACATCAGGCTGATACCAAAATCAATCAGCGACTGCTCGGCCTGTAACATCACCGAGACGGTATAGCCGGCGAAGGCGATGAGGGCGATCAAAGGGAGTGCGACAGCTTTCATGTATTCCTTCCTTGGGTAGATGAACCGGGTATTCAGCGTGGCAGGGGAGTCATCAAGAGAGTACCGGGCGCAGGAACGTAAAATAAATGCATGCATTCGAGTCTATTTCTTTATGCCAAAAAAGTCTTGGCAAGGCCAGTTCCAAAAAGCTTAGAAGGTAAATGAAGGCCTTTGAATCAACGATTAAAAAAAGCTGACAGGGATCGGAAAATCGGCCTACTCTAGGAATTGGCATTGGCTCTCCAGGGTCGGTGGAGCAATGCAGGAAGTCACTCAGCCCGGGTGGCTTGCGAATACACATGGTACTGACAAAAACTGATAGACAGTCTCCTGCTAAAGAGAGGGTCACGATGTTTCTTTCTGCCTTGGAAGTACGCCATATCATTGAAGGCAGTTTCCTGCCCAAGCGTTGCCAATGCACCTTGTCCCCGGATTTGTCGATGACGGTGAAGGTGTACGGCGACCACGAAACCGACCGCGTGGAATTGGTAGTCACAGGCATAAAAGCGGACCGCCTCAACGGATGCCGCGAGATTGGCGACCTGATCGCAGAGTTGCGCTACGACCTTGAACACAACCCAGGTAGCCACCCTTTCGTCGGCTTGGGGGCGAAACCGCATTAACCCATTGTTTGCGTGAGCCCGATTGATGCGCGCCTGGTCTGGATAAACCCCAGACCAAGCGCGATCTCGACTATTACCGCTAGCGGTTATGCCAGTCAGTTCTGATAAACGCAGGCATCCGACAGCTTGAGATAACTGATTTCCTTGAGCTCGCCTGCTATATCGATGAACTTCATGTTCGCGGTAATCACCTTGCACTCCATCGTTGACGGCTCGGTCATGGAAACTACTTTGGCCACATGCAACGGCATTCCGTAGTGATAGGGCACGGCTTGGGTGGTGGTGTCGGTGTCGGCCTGAACTGCACCGGCAAATGCAGAAAGGGCGAGGGCACCTGCAATCAGCAATGTACGACTGTTCATGAGAATTCTCCGAGCTGCTCTGAATCGTCAATCCGACGTTGAAACGACGTCGAACTTGCCGCGCAGGGCGTCAGGAATATTCTGCGCTAACGCGGTCCTGTTTAATTTTAGACTGCTGGATTAGCCAATAATTAAGTTGGGAGCTTGCAGCTTTTCTGAGGTGCGACAATCAGATTCGGACCAGGATTTGTGTTGCTTGTTCTACCGTCATCGCGAGCAGGTCGGATCGCCGCACCGTCGCTCCCACATTTGAATTGCGGTGTGCACACAATGTGTGGCTAACGCAGATTTAGTGTGGGAGCGACGGTGCGGCGATCCGACCTGCTCGCGATGACGTCAGAGCAGATCAAAGTAGATCTCGACCAGATCTCAATCGAGCTGATGCCGATACGGCAAATCCGGCCCGGTTTTGCTGCAGGTCAGGGCGGCGGCACTGACGGCGAAGGTGAGCATGGCGTTGATTTGCTCGCGGGTCAGGCGCTGCAGGCCTTCGATTGAGTCAAGTTGCTGTTCTGTGAGCCAGGCAATCAATGCGGCTTGAAAGGTGTCGCCGGCGCCCACGGTATCGGCCATCACCACGGAGCAGGCCGGCACCGACCAACTGCCATGGCGGCGGCTGAATACCGTTGCTCCCTGGCCGCCTCGGGTGAGGAATACCAACTGACAGCGGTGTTCCAGCCAGCTTTCGATCACGCTCTGCGGGTCACGCTCGGGGTAGAGCAGGTTCAGGTCTTCGTCGCTGACCTTGATCAGGTCGGCGTGCTCGACCAGCGTGCTGATGCGTTCGCGCCAGAGTCCGATATTCGGCTCAGGGTTGAGCCGCACGTTGGGATCGAGACTGATCAGGCGTTTGCCGCTTTCCCGGTGTACCAGGGCGAGCAGGGTGTCGGCAACCGGCTGCACCACCAGCGAGAACGAGCCGATATGCAGGCCACGAACCTCTGGCCCCAGTTCAGGCAAGTGTTCGACCTGTAGCTGACGATCGGCACAGCCTTCACCGCGGAAGCTGTAATGCGGCGAGCCATCGGCACCGACGGCGACCATCGCCAGCGTGGTGGGCGCGTCGAAGTCCAGCAGGTAGTCCGGGCGCACGCCTTCTTCGCGCAGCACTTGCTGCAAACGGCGGCCGAGGTAGTCGGTAGATAGCCCGGCAAACAGCGCCACGTCGATGCCCAAACGGCGCAAACCCAGCGCCACGTTGAACGGCGAACCGCCGGCAATTGCCTTGAAATTCACTTTTGAAGCCTGACCGCTGGCGTCGTTCTCACTGAAGAAATCGAACAGCGCCTCGCCACATACCAGATACATAGTCATTCGCTCTTTAAAGGGTTGCTACATGCTGTTGATAGCGTTCATAAACCTGTTGATAGGCGCTCACATTAGCCTCGATGGGCAAGGTTTCGCTGGCCGGATCGAGGCTGACACAGCGCTCGCACAGTTCAAGCAGGCTGTGTTCTGTTCCATTTACCCAGGACTCGCACCAGGCGGCCTGAATTGCCGCACCCAGGGCAGCGGCTTCGCTTTGTTCGGTGCAGATCACCGGGGTGTTCATGATATCGGCGACCATCTGTCGCCACAGTGGGCTTTTCGAGCCGCCGCCAATTAGCCGGATACTGCGGCTCTGCAAACCGTTATTGCGCAGCAGGTCCAGGCCATAGCGCAAACCGAAGGTGGTGCCTTCGACCACCGCACGGCACAGGTTGGCCTGGGTCAGGTTGCTCATGGTCAAGCCCAGCAGACTGCCGGTGGCATGGGGCAGGGCGGGAACCCGTTCGCCATTGAGGAATGGCAGCATGCACACGCCTTCGGCGCCGACAGGAGCCTCGGCGACCAACTGGTTGAAGCGTTCGATGTCCAGCTCGAACAGTTCACGAATCACTCCCGTGGCATTAGTCAGGTTCATGGTGCAGATCAAGGGCAACCAGCCGCCACTGGATGAGCAGAAGGTTGCCACCGACGCATCCGGGCTGACGTGCGGCTGTTCGGCGTAGGCATACACGGTGCCGGAGGAGCCGAGGCTCATGGTGATCGCGCCGGGCTGGATATTGTCGGTGCCAATGGCGCCCATCATGTTGTCGCCGCCGCCAGTGGATACCAGCGCTTTTGGATTGAGGCCCAACTGCTCGGCGATCCCCGGAAGGATCGTACCCAACGACTGATGGGCGTCAATCAGCTCGGGCAGGGCCGACTGCAAACGGCCGCTGGGGTCGATGTCACGCAGCAATTGCAAGTCCCATTGGCGAGTGCGCACATTGAAATAGCCAGTACCTGAGGCATCACCGTATTCGCTGCAACAGCGGCCGGTCAGCCAGTAGTTGAGGTAGTCGTGGGGCAGCAGGATATGGGCGATTCGGGCGAAGATTCTGGGGTGCTGTTCTTTGGTCCAGAGCAGTTTCGACACGGTATAACCCGGTGCGATGACCACGCCGAGCCGCTCCAGCGAGCCGCGTTCGCCGCCCAGATGAGTCAGCAGCCGGTCGTTCTGCGGGGTGGATTCGGTGTCGCACCAGAGTTTGGCCGGGCGCAGCACTTCACCCTGCTCGTCCAGTAGAACCAGGCCGTGTTGCTGGCCCGAGACGCCGATGCCGAGGATCTCCTGGCCGCTGACGTTTGCCGCGAGCAATGCCCGGCGGGTGGCGAGGATGAACGCCTCCAGCCACTGCGCGGTGTCCTGCTCACGGCGGCCATTGGCGCCGCTGATCATGCTGTGGGCTGCCGCACCCTGGCCCAGGACCTTGCCGCTGATCGAGTCGAGGACAAGGGCTTTGGTGCCTTGGGTGCCGCAGTCGATGCCGAGGAAGAGTGATTGGTTTGCCATGGAAAGACCTTGGTTCGTCAGTTCAATATCGTTGCTGCACAAATCGTTGTGACCGCTTCACGGTCATTCGCGAGCAAGCTCGCCCCCACAGGAATTCGCGCCAGCCTTCGATTGTGTGAACAACGAACAACCTGTGGGAGCGAGCTTGCTCGCGAAGGCGGCTTTGGCTTCACCACAAAAGCCTGAGGCTCAACCCACTTTCTCCAACACCCGCTCCAACGTCCGGGTCACCCCATCCTCGCGCAAACTGTCAAGGCATCGCTCAAACGCCGCGACAAACTCGGGCGACTCAGGAATCGCTGTTCCGAAGATTTCTTCCACGCTCAGCAACCGCTGCGTGATCAACCCATCATCAGCCACCAACGCCTGACAGAACCCGGCCCGCGGATCGGGAATGCGGTAGCTGTCACCCTTCTCATCGACACCTTTCAGATACAGCGCCCAAGCGGCAATCACCAGGGCCGCGCGCTCTGTCTCCTGACCATCAGCGATCAAGCGATTGATGGTCGGCACGATGAACTTGGGAAATTTCGACGAGCCATCGGAACACACCCGTTCCAGCTGATCGGCAATCGCCTGGTTGGAGAAACGTTCCACCAGCGTGTCTTTGTAACGCGTCAGATCGATCCCGGGGACCGGCGCCAATTGTGGGGTGACGTCGAGGTCCATCCAGGCGCGCATATAACGCACGAACAGCGGGTCGTTCATGGTCTCGTGAACGAAGCGATAACCCTTGAGAAACCCCAGATAAGTCAGCGCCAGATGGCTGCCGTTGAGCAGTTTGATCTTCATTTCTTCATAGGGCGTGACGTCATCGGTGAACTGCACGCCGACCTTCTCCCAGGCCGGGCGACCGTTGACGAACTTGTCTTCCAGTACCCATTGCACAAAGGGCTCGCAGACCACCGGCCAGGCATCGTCGATGTCGTGTTCGTCGTGCAGTTGCAGGCGATGGGCGGCGCTGGTCATCGGCGTGATGCGGTCAACCATGGCATTGGGAAAACTGACGTTGGCGCCGATCCAGTCGTGGAGGTCGGCATCACGCAGGGCGGCAAAGGCCAGCAGCGCCTTGCGGGCCACCGCGCCGTTGTGCGGCAGGTTATCGCAGGACATCAGGGTGAACGCCGGAGTGCCGACGGCGCGACGTTTGGCCAGGGCGGCGCAGAGGAAGCCGAACACGGTTTTCGGTGCATCCGGATGGGCCAGGTCATGCTGGATCTGCGGCAAGTGCGTCATGAACTCGCCATTGCTGTCGTCGATGCAGTAACCGCCTTCGGTGATGGTCAGCGAGACGATACGAATCTGCGGGCTGGCGAGTTTGTCGATCAGCCTGTCGGCGCCGTCTTCGGCCAGCAGCATGTCGCTGATGGCGCCGATCACCCGTACCTGGGTGGCGTCGGTGTCGCCCATTTCATACAGGGTAAAGAGGTAATCCTGGCCGGCCAGGTCGTCCCGGGCGCGGCGATCCTCGGGGCGCAGGCCGACGCCGCAGATGCTCCAGTCCAGGCCTTCACCCAGGTTCATCAAGGCGTCGGTGTAATACGCCTGATGGGCGCGGTGAAAGCCGCCGACACCGATATGTGCGATGCCTTGCCGGGTATCAGCCACTGCGTAGGCTGGCACGACCACTTCAGGCGCCAGACGGCTGAGGTTCTGCTGGTTCAATTTCATTACTAAGGTCTCGGCGATCAGGCGGCGGCGCGCAGCGGTCGGGTAACCGCCACACCGTCGGCATCGAATAAATGGCAGTGTTCAGCGTCCAGGTGCAGGCTCAGTGTCTCGCCATAGCGGCTGGCCAGATCACCGCGTATGCGCAGGGTCAGGGCTTCACCGCAAGCGGTCAGGACGTGGCAGAAGGTGTCGCTGCCCAAACGTTCGCTGACGTCGGCGGTTACCTGCAACGTGCAGTCACCGGGTTGCGCCAGGTTCAGATGCTCCGGGCGAATGCCCAGGGTGACCGGGCTGCCGACGCTCAATGTCGCACTACTGAGCGGCAGGCTGATGCGGGTGCCGGCGTCCAGTTCGACTTCACAGCCCTGAGCCTCGACACGGCTGACCTTGCCTTTGAGAAAGCCCATTTTTGGCGTGCCGAGGAAGCCCGCCACAAACAAGTTGGCCGGCTGGTGATAAAGCTCCAGTGGCGAGCCGACCTGCTCGACGCGTCCGGCATTGAGTACCACCACTTTGTCGGCCAGGGTCATGGCTTCGACCTGATCGTGGGTCACGTAGATCATCGTCGCTTGCAGTTCTTTGTGCAGCCGCAACAGCTCCAGGCGCATCTGCACCCGCAGGGCGGCATCGAGGTTGGACAGCGGTTCGTCGAACAGGAAGATTTTCGGATTACGCACAATCGCCCGGCCGATGGCCACACGCTGGCGCTGACCGCCGGACAGCTGCTTCGGTTTGCGCTCGAGCATCGGTTCCAGCTCCAGAATCCGCGCGGCGTCGCCGACTTTTTTATCGACTTCGGCCTTGGCCACACCGGCCAGGTCGAGGGCGAAGGACATGTTTTTGCGCACGCTCATGTGCGGGTACAGGGCGTAGGTCTGGAATACCATCGCCAGGTCGCGTTTGGCCGGGCTGACTTCGGTGATGTCGCGGCCATCGAGTTCGATGGTCCCGCCGCTGACTTCTTCTAGCCCTGCGATGAGCCGCAGCAGTGTGGATTTCCCGCAACCGGACGGGCCGACGAAGACCACGAACTCGCGGTCGTTCACTTCCAGGTCGATGCCTTTGATGATGGAAAAGCCTTCGAAACCTTTTTGCAGATTCTTGATTTTCAGGTTGGCCATGATGGGCCTCCACTTTTAATTGTTCGCGAGAATGTTTACTTCACGGCGCCGAAGGACAGGCCGCGGACCAGTTGTTTCTGGCTGATCCAGCCGAAGATCAGAATCGGCGCGCAGGCCAGCGTGGACACCGCCGACAACTTGGCCCAGAACAGACCTTCGGGACTTGAGTAGGAGGCGATCAGCGCGGTCAGCGGCGCGGCGTGGGATGAGGTCAGGTTCAGCGACCAGAAGGCCTCGTTCCAGCACAGGATCAGCGACAGCAGTACGGTGGACGCCAGGCCGCCCTTGGCGATCGGCAGTAGCACCCGGACCATTTCCTGCCACAGCGTCGCGCCATCGAGGCGGGCGGCTTCGAGGATGTCCTTGGGGATGTCTTTGAAGTAGGTGTAAATCATCCAGACCACGATCGGCAGGTTGATCAGGGTGTAGATGACGATCAGCGCGATCCGCGTATCCAGCAGGCCGAAACTCTTGGCCAGCAGGTAGATCGGCATCAGCACGCCCACTGGTGGCAGCATCTTGGTGGAGAGCATCCACAGCAGCGTGCCTTTGGTGCGTTTGGTTTCGTAGAACGCCATGGAGTAGGCCGCCGGCACCGCGATCAGCAGGCACAAGGCGGTGGCGCTGAAGGAGATCAGCACCGAGTTCCAGGCGAAACTGAAGTAACCGCTGCGGTCTTCGATGTGCAGGTAGTTCTCCAGCGTCGGGGTGAAGATGAACTGCGGCGGCGTGGCGAAGGCGTCGATTTCGCTTTTGAAACTGGTGAGCACCATCCAGAAGATCGGGAAGAAAACCAGGATCGCGATGGCCCAGGCCAGGGTGCCGAGCAGCAGGCTTTGCAGACGACGGGATTGTTGAAGGGTCATGGCGCAGGCCTCAAGGCTTGTCAGTCAGGTTTTTGCCGATCATCCGGATCAGGACGATCGCCGCGATATTGGCGATCACCACCGCAATCAAGCCGCCGGCCGAAGCCATGCCGACATCGAATTGCACCAGCGCCTGGTTGTAGATCAGGTAGGCGAGGTTGGTCGAGGCGTAGCCGGGGCCGCCGTTGGTGGTGGTGAAGATTTCGGCGAACACCGAGAGCAGGAAGATCGTTTCGATCATCACCACCACGGCAATCGGCCGCGCCAGGTGCGGCAAGGTCAGGTGCCAGAAGATCGCGATCGGCCCGGCACCGTCCAGGCGCGCGGCTTCTTTCTGTTCCTGGTCCAGGGACTGCATGGCGGTCATCAGGATCAGGATCGCGAAGGGCAGCCATTGCCAGGACACAATGATGATGATCGACAGCAGCGGGTAATGCGCGAGCCAGTCCACGGGCTGGGCGCCGAACAGCTTCCACAGCGCGGCGAGAATCCCCGAGACCGGATGGAAGATCAGGTTTTTCCAGATCAACGCCCCTACGGTGGGCATGATGAAAAACGGCGAGATCAGCATCACCCGAACGATACCGCGACCGAGGAACTCACTGGCCTCGAGCATGGCGCTGATCAACACACCGAGCACCACGCTGATCAGCAACACGCTGCCCACCAGCAACAGGGTATTGGTGGCGCCGGGCAGGAAGCCCGAGTCGGTCAGGAAGTAGCTGAAGTTCTCCAGCCCCACGAACTGGTTTTCACCGGGGTAGAGCAGGCTGTAGCGGATCAGCGAAAAGTACAGGGTCATGCCCAGCGGCACGATCATCCAGAGCAACAACAGGGCGACCGAGGGGCTGACCAGAAACCAGCCGGGATTGGCCAGACGGCTTTTGCGCAGCGGCTGGGGGATGTCCATGTGAGCTTTGAGCGTTGAAATATTCATGGTGATAACAACCAATTGGGAACAGACAGATGAAGATCCAGTGTGGGAGCGAGCTTGCTCGCGAAGGGGCCGGTACATCCGACACATCTTCTGCGACTGGAACACCGCTTTCGCGAGCAAGCTCGCTCCCACAGGGGTTGCGGGGTTACTTGGGATAACCGGCGCGCTTCATCTCACGTTCGGTGGTTTGCTGGGCGGCGGCCAGGGCCTGGTCGACAGTGCTCTGGCCGGTCAGTGCGGCGGAGAACAGTTTGCCGACCTGGGTGCCGATCGCCTGGAACTCGGGAATGGTCACCAACTGGATACCGATGTAAGGCACCGGCTTGAGGGTCGGCTTGCTCGGGTCGGCGGCTTTCAGCGATTCCAGTGTGACCTTGGCGAACGGCGCGGCGCTCATATAGGCCTCGCTGTAGGTCGAGGCGCGAGTGCCTGGCGGTACGTTGGCGATGCCGTCTTTCTCGGCGACCAATGCGCCGTATTCCCTGGAGGTTGCCCAACTGGTGAACGCTTTCGCCGCGTCCTTGGCTTTGGAGCTGGCCGGAATCGCCAGAGACCAGGAGTAGAGCCAGGCCGAACTTTTGTCGCTCACTTGATGGGGGGCGTAGGCGAAGCCGGCATGCTCGCTGACTTTGCTTTGGGTTTTGTCGGTGACAAAGGAGCCGGCCACGCTGGCGTCGATCCAGATGGCGCACTTGCCACTGTTGAACAGCGCCAGATTTTCGTTGAAACCGTTGCTGGAGGCGCCCGGAGGGCCGGATTTCTTCAGGGTATCGACGTAGAAATTCAGCGCGTTTTTCCATTCCGGACCATTGAATTCCGGTTGCCATTGCTCATCGAACCAGCGCGCGCCATAGGCGTTGGCGATGGTGGAGATCACCGCGATGTTCTCGCCCCAGCCGGCCTTGCCGCGCAGGCAGATACCGTATTGATCCTGCCCGGGTTTGTTCAGTTTGCTGGCGAACTCGCCAATCTGCTCCCAGGTCGGGCGTTCAGGCATCGTCAGCCCGGCGTCCTTGAACAGGTCGGTGCGGTAGTAGGTCATGGAGCTTTCGGCGTAGAACGGCAGGGCATAGAGCGTGCCCTTGACCGAGAGGCCTTCACGCACCGAAGGAAATACATCGTTGAGGTCGTAGGAGGCGGGCAGGTCTTTCATCGGTTCCAGCCAACCCTTGGCGCCCCAGAGTGCGGCTTCGTACATGCCGATGGTCAGCACATCGAACTGGCCGCCCTGGGTGGCGATGTCGGTGGTCAGGCGCTGGCGCAGGACGTTTTCTTCCAGCACCACCCAATTGAGCTTGATATCCGGGTGCTCGGCTTCGAAGGTCTTCGAGAGCTTTTGCATGCGGATCATGTCGCTGTTGTTGACCGTGGCGATGGTCAGGGTTTGTGCGCCAAGGCTGACGCCGCTGAGGGTCATGCAGGTGGAGACAAGCAGAGCTTTTACAGAGGGTTTCATCGCGCACTCCTCTTCTACGCCCGGCAGGCAGCAGAAGGACCGTTGTTGTTTTTATGTCTTCCGCAGGTAAGGAAGAATGTGGGCTGATTACAGCCCTCTAACGACGCGATGACAAATCATCCATGACACTTGAATCGATACTTTTTTGCACTGGAGGGAGATGCAGGGGTAAAGCGCATTAAACGATTCAGCAAAAAATCCGTAGGCGCGGATGTACACAGACCACTGTGTGGCTTGCCTGCGATGGTGGCCTGACAGCCGACCTGTCTTTTGCGGATGTACCCAATCAAATGTGGGAGCTGGCTTGCCTGCGAAGGCGGCCTGACAGCCGACCTGTCTCTTGCGGATGTACCCAAATCAAATGTGGGAGCCGAGCTTGCTCGCGATGACGGTCTTACAGCCGGCCTATTTCTCGCTGGTGTACATATCCATTCCTGCGGTAACGGCCACTTAGGGTTTCGCCCTTACGGCGCCTCACTTTTCCAGACGCCGAAAAGTAAGCAAGGCTTCGCCCCGAGCGTCCGGCCCCTCGCTAAGGCTCGGTGTTCCCTCGCTGCGGTGTCCATCAGGGGGCATCGCCCTCCGGTCTGCTGCGCGACGACCTCCATGCGATGTCCTCGGCTTCGCCGAGGGGCGCTGCGCGCCAGTCCCCTGATGAACACCTCCGCTCGGCCTGCCGAAGGGGCGGGTAGATCAAAAGCCAGATCAAAAGCCAAAGCGAGGCGGCCTACCGGCCGGCCTGTTTGTATGGGCCGGAGTACGCGTTTCCCCTGTTAGCCGCCGCAGACTGCGAGCTTTTGGTCTTGCTTTCGATCTTGATTTTGATTGGGCTCAACCCGGATTCTGCTCAGTCAGCCGCTGCACAGCGAAGCGCCGGTAATGAGTTGGCGTCATACCTTTGAGCTGCTGAAAACGCCGGTTGAAATTGGAAATGTTGTTGAAGCCGGACTCGAAGCACACATCGGTGACCGGTTTGTCGCCATCAGCCAGTAGCTCGCAGGACTTGCTGATCCGCAAGCGATTGACGAACTCGATGAAGCAGCGTCCGGTAGCCTGCTTGAACACTCGGGAAAAATACGTGGGCTTCATGCCCAGGTGTTCGGCGACTTCTTCGAGCGGCAATTCGCGGGTGTAATGGGCAAAGATGTAATCCACCGCGCGGTTGGTGCGGTCGATGTTGTGTTCGTCGGCCAGTTGCGGGGTGGTCGCGCCCGAGAGCAATTGGTAATCATCGGTCGCCGCCAGCAGTTCCAGTAGAATGAAAAAATGCCCGAGCCGGGTGATTCCGTTGGAATCGGCGATGCGTTGCATCAAGGTCATTGCCTGGCGGATCGTGTGTTTGCCGCGAAACTCGATCCCGTATTGCGCGCGTTCGAGCAAGGGCGTGAGGGCCTTGAGCTCGGCGAACACCTGATGACCGCTTTCAAACAGCTCGTCAGTGAAATTCACCAGCATGTCGCGCTTGGGGACTACTTCGTCCTCGGCAATCTGGCTGATCCAGTTGTGTGGCAGGTTGGGGCCGGTGAGGAAGAGTGTTTCGGGGTAGAAGTTACCGATGTAATCGCCGATGAACACCTTGCCGGAGCTGGCGACGATCAGGTGCAGCTCGTATTCCTTATGGAAATGCCAGCGCACCAGCGGACTGGGAAAACCGTGCTGGCGATAGATGATGGACAACCCGTTGTGGTCGTCCATCAGTTCGTAGGAAGGATCGGTGATTCTTGCTGCTCGGGTCATGCCGGGGCCGTTTTATTGTTATGGCTGAAACGATAATGCCTCCTTGCAGTGAACCGCGCCAGCTCAGGACTTTCAACTGCTGCGGTTTTTCGCCTCGATCCACTGCGCCATGTATTGGGTGCTTTTGTGGTGATGGTGACGCAGCATGCCGCCGGTGAAGTTGTTGCGCCGCTCTTGCGCAAGATTTGCCCGGCATAGCGCAATACGCTCGATCAGCGCGGGGCCATGGACCTGTTGCCGGTACCGGGCAGCCAACAGTTCACGGCCACGAACCTGCGCCTGAGTCCATAGGGTCTGGTCCTTATACAACTGCACGGCGGCCTCGGCGAATGCGCTCGCGGTTTCGGCAATCGCACCTGGCCAGGGCAGGTCGCCATTCATGGCTTCCGCGCCAATCGGTGTGGTGACGTTGGGTGTGCCACAGCGCATGGCATCGAAAATCTTGCCTTTGATCCCGGCACCAAAACGCAGCGGTGCGAGGCAGATCCGTGCGGCCGACATCACCTGCAAGGCGTCTTCGGCCCAGTTCATCACATGAAAGCCTTGGGCCGGATTGTGCAACGCGGTGGCCTTGGGCGGGGTGTAGGAGCCGTATATGTGCAACTGCGCGCCGGGCAGTTGCTGACGGATCAGCGGCCAGATCGTGGTTTTCATCCAGAGCACCGCGTCCCAGTTCGGCGCATGGCGGAAGTTGCCGATGCTGAGAAAATGCGCGCGGTCTTCGAAGGGCAGAAACTCGCCCGGCGGACTGTCGAGCATCAGCGGACACCAGTGCAGTAAACAGCGCGGAACCTTGAATTGCTCGACCAACAGCTCGATTTCCACTTCGGAAATCATCAGGCTCAGGTCACAGCGATAGAGCGCGGCGATTTCCCGCCTGGCCAGGTCAGTCTCGGCCATATGCTCGAATTCCTGACGCAGGGCAGGGGCAAACAGTGCACTGAAGTCGTCCTGGTCATCGCTGGCCTTGAGACGTTCCTTGAGTTGCTGGTGACGGGCATGCCGCAGGCTTTGCAGATCCGATGTCTCCAGAATGCGCAGGGCGTCGGGGCATTGTTTCTCGACGCGCCAGCCGAATTGCTCCTCCATCATGAACTGATCGAACAACACGATATCCGGCGCCAGTTCGGCGATGAAAGTATCGAAGCTGCTGTTATTCAATTCGATCGGGCATTCACGAATGCCCAGCGCGAGCAGGTCGGCCTTGTGCTCGCCAATGCCCGCGGGACTGCTGAAAGTGACGTCCCAGCCTTGCTGTAAAAAGGTTTCGAGGATCTGCATCACATGCCCACCGGCGGCAGATGAGCGCGGCTCGGGCCATACGTAACCAATGACCAGGACTTTGGTTGCGCGGGGCTGAATCATGAGCGATCAATTCCTGATGGCGAGCAGAAGGTTGGGACAAATGAGGGGGCGCAATTAAACCACAGTCGGCGAACAGGAGTGGGACTGTCAGGCCCGCGAGCGGTGAGTTCTTCGTATGCACCGCCCGCAGGCACTGGCAACCGTTATAAGCCATTCACGCCTATCCAGGCACTCCGCTCGCCGGTAGAACTATCTAAAAGCGGTCAAATAACTGGTTATCTTCGCCCCTCGCGCCTGGTAGGAATTCAGCGAGAGGTGGTACCAATCGTTGCCTCTTTTCAAGACCAGTACATCAGCTGCTTGGGACAGTTCGCCAATGCTTTCCAAATGGGCAATTTTAACGTCTACGCAATTCAAGGACTTTGCCGCGTTCAATGCATCGAGTGTTCCGCTTACAGATCGAAGTTGTCGGGTAGCTTTACCGGAGGTTTTGACTCCATGACCGGTGATGAGCAGCGCACCATTTTTGGTGAGTTTCGCACCTTTTTTCATGAGACTTGGGACACCATCCAATGGGTTGATCAAACTCAAGGCAAAGCTGCCACTGACCCTGATCAGCTTTACGGATTTCGAAAGCAGGCTTCCGGATTTCAAAGCGATGCTTGCGAGTTTCGGAGCAACGCCTACTACCGCACCAACGACCGCCAGCGCGTCCAGTGCGCATCCGAAAGCCCCGGATGCTTCACGGTCAGGATCACCCGAGGTCAGATCTTCGATGCAACTTTTGAACGGAATAATCAAATTAAGAATCAAATCCAGGTTTTCTTTCGAGTTCTTTCTTGCCGCCTCAAGTGGCGTTATGCCGTAACCCACATCGTACAGTTCGTCATATTTGGCAGGCGGGAAATGTTTAAGTACCTTGTTTATAATGTCTTCCGTTTTCTGGGAGAAAAAGGTTTCCAGCTGACCCATGGTGATTGGAGCGACTCGCTCGGCTTCGTATGATTCCCATAACTTCTCGACAACCAATTTGTTAGTAGCGCCTTTAACGGGCTTGGTTCCATTAAGGTAAGCGTCAATATCCAAGGGCCAATCAAGAGCTTGCGTCTGCCATTGTTTCTTGTCCTTGTCTGCTGATTCGGTGGGATCAAAATATTCGATGGGGGTCCCCACGAACACGTTTCGGAGGTCGTGGCGGCTGTCGCATACAGCTCGCAGCGTAAACAGTTCATAGTAATAACGTTGCGATTTGTATTGGGCGCAAATGATAACACCATAGCGGCCCCTGTGTTTGTCCCTCTGTCGTTGTGTTTCTTGTGTCGCATGATCGGAAAATTTCTTGCGCGCGGTATAAAAGCTGAGAGTGCCATATTCCAGGCGAATTCGATCTTTCTCAGGCAGTTTGGATAGGGCAAGTTTTAATGCGGTGGCTATTCCAAGCTGTAATTGTTTGAAATAATTGTCGAATTTTTCCTTGTGCAGGGTTTGAATATTTTTAAGGCTGTGGGTATAGGGAGTGATCAGGTCTAAATCGTTTTTTGTGTCGAGTAAGACGATGTTATATGCTGCCGCGTTTCCGGTCCAGCCAAAATTTAATAAATCTCCGGACATGGATAATTCATGAATCGATACCTCACCAGATGAAAAATCCGGGTGCATATAGTTTTTTTCTGTCAGGTAGTCGCCACCCGGCAAGACTCTTTTAAGTTCTTCCAAGGCCACCTCTTCTCGCGTAGGGAGTGGTGTACTTAGTGCTTTGCTGCATTGCTCCAAGGCCTCGGTGTATTTGGCATAGTGGGTCTCGGCTGCGCAAAAGTTATCAGCGGTGTATTCACCGTCAGCGCTGTACGGAATGATGCTGTTGACTGCGCCCCAGTTCAGTGCGGACTCTATTACAATAAGACTAAATAGTTGCTCGAGTTGCTCGTCGAACGGTTCAATATCGGAATGCATTTGTACTTGTTCATAACTCATTGCACGCGATGAGCCAGGGGCAATAGTTTCGATTTTCGCAACGGTAACGCTATGCACGAGCCATCCTGGCGCACCGATTGTCATGTCGGCGGGGATTTTTTTTACGAGGAGTTCAGGTGCTACGCCAGATACAAGAATGTACGCGGCCAAGGGGGCTGTTTTTGCGTCGATTACGTTGTTATCGACAAGGTGCTTTTCCAGGCCGAGTAAAACTTGAGACGGGTGCCGTTCTGCGTTCGCAGGCTTGTAAAGTTCGTAACCCATTACACGGCCCTTGCTTTCAACCTCACCTATCGTCGGGTCAATGTTCAGCAGGATGGCTGTCATGAGGAGCTGTTGAAGATCCTCTTGGGATGGCGACTCATCCGCGTTAGTGCCGTACCACTCTAAAGCGCTCAGGTAACCCTTTGCCCATATGTTACCAATCGTATTCGCCATTAAATGGTTTATATATTGGTGAGGTTCGCTCCTCAACGCATCGACTGATGCGCTAATTGCTTGCTCGAACAAACGGTTTAATAGTTGACCTGTACCACTTAGTCCGAACGTTTTTGTTACCTTCTGGATTTCTTCGCGCTGGGCCTGGGAGAGCGCTGTTGGGAAAATATCCGGATTTTTAAGAATCTCGTAATAGTCTCCTCTTGCTGATAATTCAGGACGTTTTTTGTTCAAAAAGTCCACCAGGCTCATGAGCTGCTTTGCCGTGGACGGCATAGGATATCCATAAAATCGCAGCCACTGCTCGATGTTGATGTCATCGGAGCTGTATATAAAGCCGCCGGCTCTGCTCGCATATTCGCTGAGTTCGTCCAGGTATTGGCTGAGGGCTTCATTTTCCGTGAGAAGGTCGTCAATTTGCATTGGATCGTCATCAACTATAACCTGCACGTTCTTCTTGGAATCGCACAGGTACGTTGCGGTGTTCGGAAGGCTGGATAATTCTTCCAGGCTCAAAAATTCAGCGCTTCGCAACAGGTCATTCAGTTTGGATTGACCTGCCTGTTGAGCTAGTTGCAATGAGCTTCCAGGGGTGGCCGAAACAATCAGGTTGGAAAGTTTGAATTCGGCATTGGCGTCGGGAGGATTGGCTAAATAGCTTTCCAGGTCTGCAATAATGGATTGTTTTTCTGATTTGTTTATTTCCAGCAAAGCTTCAATGTCGGATTCTAAGGTTTCAATGGTTGATGGCTTTCTATAATCATATTGAGTGGTGTTCATCATAAGTCCTTTTTGATGATTGACAGGCGTGCGCATGCCTGCGAAGACGTAATTGTCAGTTGTTGATTTGTGTTTGGTTTAGTAAATGGCGGAATTTAGAGTAATACTAATAATATCGAGCTGGCCAGGTTATATGTTGTGCTTTTTGTTTCGTTGAGGCATTAGTTGTTCCCAAGGACAGAAACCCGGTGAAGGCTGCTCCGGGATCAGAGCATGCCACGAACCTTGTCGCGCAACTGATCGATCGAGAACGGCTTGCCAATGACCGACATGCCGACAGGGACTTCGATGCTTTCGGCATAGCCGCTGGCAAACAGAATCGGCAACGCGGGTCGAAGTTCACGGGCGCGGGCAGCCAGCTCCTTGCCGTCCATGCCAGGCAGTCCGACGTCGGTCAGCAACAGGTCGATGATCTGCCCACTGTCCTCGATAAGCTTCAAGGCGGCTTCGCTGCCGTCGGCTTCGAGTACCTTGAACTCCAGCTCCTCCAGTACATCGACGATCAGCATGCGCACGATGGTGTCATCTTCGACTACAAGGATGGTGGACATGATGGGCTCTCGAAAAATGAAATCGCGCATACCGGTCGCAGAAATGTACCGGCCTCTTGCATGAGTAAGTGGCGGATCCTGACAAGTTCCCGAAGCTGTACAAAAAAACATGGCTGTACAACGGTCTGCAAGAATAACCGGTCTGCTTGACCCTGGGCAGCACTGTGTAGGGATTTGCGCGTAGAGTTGTCAGAAGATTAGATGTTGCGTCCAGCTATGGGGCAAACTCCATGGCTATCAACACTCCATCAAGGCCAATAAATGACCCCTCCGTCTTCGGTTGATGAGCAGAGTTTGCGCCGACTCCTGAACCGTAACGTCAGTCTGCCGTTGGGCGTCGGCGTGCTCAGTGCAGTCTTTTTCGTGTCCTTGATTACCTATTTGCTGTCGGTGATCCAGTGGGTCGAGCACTCCGATCGAGTGATCAATAACACCAATGAAGCGGCGAAGCTGAGCGTCGACCTCGAAACCGGGATGCGCGGGTTTCTGATCACCGGTGACGAACATTTTCTCGATCCTTATGAAGTGGCCAGACCGCGAATCATCGGCGAACTTCGCGGGCTGCAGGATCTGGTGGCGGATAACCCGCAGCAAGTTGACCGGCTCAAGCGGCTTGAGGCCTTGCAAGTCGAGTGGAATAACTACGCTCAGAGCATGATCCAGTTGCGCCGGCAAAATGGTGATTACCGGGGGGCCGTGCAAGCCGGGCGGGGCAAGCGCCTGACCGACGAGATGCGCAAGGAATACGACGAAACCGTGGCGATGGAGCAGCAGTTGCGGGTTGGCCGTAATCAGGAAGTCAGCAGTACGACGATTTTGAGCGTCACGCTGTACCTGGTGTTTGTGCTGGGCTTCAGCGCCTTGCTGGCCTATATAGGTCGGCGCGACTTACTAAATATTTCAAGTAGTTACAAAGAAAACCTCGAGTCGCAACAGAAGAGTGCGCAACGTCTGGAACAACAAGCGTGGCTGCGTAACGGCCAGACCGAACTGGCTGAACAGGTGCTTGGCCAGCTGACGTTGAATGTGTTGGGGCGCAATATCCTGCAGTTCTGCGCGCAGTACCTGGGAACCGCCGTCGCAGCGATGTATGTGCGCGAAGAGCACGGCGGCCTGAGACGCGTGGCGTCCTACGGTTTCTCCCGTGAGCAGGAAGAGCGAGGTCAGGCCATTTTCAGCGGCGAAGGCATTGTCGGCCAGGTGGCGCAGCAGGATCGTTTGATCCGCCTGGACGATGTGCCTGTCGATTACTTCAAGGTCAGCTCCGGGCTGGGTGAAGGCGTGCCGCGCAGTGTGCTGGTGGTGCCGACCAACAGTGATGACCGGGTCAATGGGGTTATTGAACTGGGTTTTCTGCGGGCATTGACCGACCGCGACGTCGAATTGCTGGAGTTGATTGCCGACAATATTGGCACCTCCATCGAAGCAGCACGCTACCGCCAGCGTTTGCAGGAAGTGCTCGCCGAAACCCAACAACTCAATGAAGAGCTGCAAGTGCAGCAGGAAGAACTCAAGAGCGCCAATGAGGAGCTTGAAGAACAGTCGCGGATCCTCAAGGACTCCCAGGCCCATCTGGAAGCCCAACAGATCGAACTGGAGCAGACCAACGAGATGCTGGCCGAACAGGCATTGGCTCTGGCTGAGCAGCGCGATGCCATGGACCACAAGAATGGTGAGCTGCGTGAGGCGCAGATCCAGCTGGAGGACCGCGCGCTGGAGCTGCAGCGCTCAAGCACCTACAAGTCCGAATTCCTTGCCAATATGTCCCATGAGCTGCGCACGCCGCTGAACAGTACGTTGATCCTGGCCAGGTTGCTGGCGGAAAATCCGCAGGAGAACCTCAGCGCCGAACAGGTCAAGTTCGCCGAGTCGATCTACTCGGCCGGCAACGACTTGCTCAACCTGATCAACGATATTCTCGACATTTCCAAGGTCGAAGCCGGCAAGCTGGAAATACGCCCGGAAAACACCCACGTGGCACGTCTGGTGGAAGGCTTGTGCGAGCTGTTCCAGCCTTTGGCCGCGGATAAACACTTGCAGTTCCAGATTGAATTGCAGGATGGCGCTCCCCAGATGATCTTCACCGACCGTCAACGTCTGGAGCAGGTCCTCAAAAACCTGCTGTCCAACGCAGTGAAGTTCACCGAAAGGGGCAACGTCAGTCTGACCGTCTCTCGTCAGCCGGGCGGTATTGCCTTTACCGTGCGTGACTCGGGAATCGGTATTGCCCGGGATCAGCAGGAAAGCATTTTCGAAGCCTTCCGCCAGGCCGACGGCACCACCAACCGCCGTTACGGCGGCACCGGGCTGGGCTTGTCGATCTCCCGCGATCTGGCGGCGCTGCTGGGTGGTTCCATCAGCGTCAGCAGCGAGCCGGGGCAGGGCAGCATTTTTACCCTGGTGTTGCCTGAGCAGTATGTCGAGTCTGGCGAAGTGCCGATCGAACCCCTGCGGGCCGCGTCTATGGTCGTCGCACCTGCTGTTGCTCCATTACCTGTGGTGAGCGAAGTCGAGATTCCACGCTTTGCCGATGACCGCGACAAGGCACCGTTCGCCACCCGTTGCATTCTGGTGGTGGAAGATGAGCCGAACTTCGCGCACATCCTCTTCGATCTGGCCCACGAGCTGGGTTATCAGTGCCTGGTGGCCCATGGTGCCGACGAGGGCTACAGTCTCGCCACCCGGTTCATCCCGGACGCAATCCTTCTGGACATGCGTCTGCCGGATCACTCCGGGCTGACCGTGCTGCAACGCCTCAAGGAACATGCCGAAACCCGGCATATCCCGGTTCACGTGATTTCCGTCGAGGACCGCTTCGAGGCCGCCATGCACATGGGCGCTATTGGCTACGCCATCAAACCCACTACCCGCGAAGAGCTCAAGGACGTGTTCGCCCGTCTGGAAGCCAAATTGACCCAGAAGGTCAAACGCGTGCTGCTGGTGGAAGACGACGACCTGCAGCGTGAGAGCATTGCCCGGCTGATCGGCGATGATGACATCGAGATCACCGCCGTCGGCCTGGCGCAGGAGGCGCTGGATCTTTTGCGCAGCACGATCTACGACTGCATGATCATCGACCTCAAGCTGCCGGACATGCTTGGCGATGACCTGCTCAAGCGCATGTCCACCGAAGATATCTGCTCGTTCCCGCCGGTGATCGTTTACACCGGGCGCAACCTGACCCGCGATGAGGAGAGCGAGCTGCGCAAGTACTCACGCTCGATCATCATCAAAGGCGCGCGTTCACCGGAGCGCCTGCTCGATGAAGTGACACTGTTTCTGCATAAAGTCGAATCCCGACTGTCCCAGGAACGGCAAAAAATGCTCAGGACCGCCCGCAGCCGCGACAGGGTTTTCGAGGGGCGCAAGGTTCTATTGGTGGACGACGACGTACGCAATATTTTCGCCCTCACCAGTGCCCTTGAACAAAAGGGGGCAATCGTCGTCATTGGCCGTAACGGCCGCGAGGCGATCGAGAAGCTCAATCAAGTCGATGACATCGACCTGGTGCTGATGGACGTGATGATGCCGGAGATGGACGGCTTCGAAGCCACGATCGAGATTCGCAAGGATCCGCGCTGGCGCAAACTGCCGATCATCGCGGTGACGGCCAAGGCCATGAAGGATGATCAGGAGCGCTGCCTGCAGGCGGGGTCCAATGATTACCTGGCCAAGCCCATCGACCTGGATCGACTGTTCTCACTCATTCGTGTGTGGTTGCCGAAGATGGAACGCATCTAAGTGGAGCGAAATTCCGAGATCGAACTGCGTTTGCTGATCGAGGCGATCTACCTCAAGTACAGCTACGATTTTCGCGACTACTCCAGCGCCTCGATCAAGCGCCGGGTCAACCATGCGCTGCACCAGTTCGAGTGCAAGAGCATTTCCGCGTTGCAGGAGCGTGTGCTGCACGACCCGACGGTGTTCATGCAACTGCTGCAACTGCTGACCATTCCGGTCAGCGAGATGTTTCGTGATCCCGCGCACTTTCTGGCGATTCGTCAGGAAGTGGTGCCGCTGCTCAAAACCTGGCCCTCGATCAAGGTCTGGATCGCCGGTTGCAGCACGGGGGAGGAGGTCTACTCCATGGCCATCCTGTTGCGCGAAGAAGGCCTGTTGGACCGCACCATCATCTACGCGACCGACATCAACCCCCGTTCGCTGGAAAAAGCCAGGCAGGGTATTTTCTCTCTGGAGAATATTCGCGCCTACACCCACAACTATCAGCAGGCCGGTGGCCAGTCTTCGTTCGCCGACTACTACACTGCTGCCTATGACTATGCGATTTTCGACAAGACCTTGCGCGAGAACGTGACCTTTGCCGATCACAGTCTGGCGACCGATAGCGTTTTTTCAGAAACTCAATTAATTTCGTGTCGTAACGTACTGATTTATTTCAATAAAAAATTGCAAAATCGAGCTTTTGGTTTGTTTCACGAATCGCTGTGCCATCGCGGTTTCCTGGCGCTGGGCAGCAAGGAAACCCTGGATTTTTCCACGTATGGCAAGCAGTTCGAGCCTTTGGTCAAACAACAACGGATTTACCGCAAATCATGTTAAGTAATATCCAGGCAAAACTGCTGATCGTCGACGATCTGCCGGAGAATCTGTTGGCGCTCGAGGCGCTGATCACGCGTAAAGACCGCACGGTGTATAAAGCCCGGTCCGCGGACGAAGCCTTGTCACTGCTGCTGCAGCACGAATTTGCCATGGCCATTCTCGACGTGCAGATGCCGGACATGAATGGGTTCGAACTGGCGGAACTGATGCGCGGCACCGAGAAAACCAGGAACATTCCAATTGTTTTTGTCAGTGCCGGGGGGCGCGAGCTGAACTATGCCTTCAAGGGCTATGAAAGCGGGGCGGTGGACTTCTTGTACAAGCCGCTGGATATCCACGCGGTGAAAAGCAAGGTCAATGTGTTTGTCGATCTTTACCGGCAAAGCAAGGCCATGCAGCAGCAGGTCGAAGCCCTGGAGCAGAGCCGCCGCGAGCAGGAGGCGCTGCTTGCGCAATTGCAGACCACGCAAAACGAGCTCGAACAGGCGGTACGCATGCGCGATGACTTTATGTCGATCGTCGCCCATGAAGTGCGCACGCCGCTGAACGGGTTGATCCTCGAAACCCAGCTGCGCAAGATGCACCTGGCCCGGGACAATGCTGCGGCCTTCACCCTCGAGAAGATGCACGCGATGGTCGATCGCGACGAGCGACAGATCAAAAGCCTGATCCGGCTGATCGAAGACATGCTCGATGTCTCGCGGATTCGCACCGGTAAGCTGTCGATTCGTACCACCCGGTTTGACCTGGCGCAGCTGGTGCGCAACCTGCTGCAAAACTTCGCCCCGCAGATCGACGCAGCCGAATGTTCGGTGAGTCTGGTCGCGGATCAACCGGTAGAGGGCGACTGGGACGAATTTCGCATCGAACAGGTCGTGTCCAATCTGCTGACCAATGCCTTGCGTTATGGCGCCAAGGGGCTGATCGAGGTGCGCGTGTACGCCGAAGACGGCCAGGCGCGGGTCGAGGTGCGTGACCACGGCATTGGCATCAGCGACGAGAACCAGAAACGTATTTTTCAACAGTTCGAGCGGGTGTCGGCGAAAACCGCAGTGGCGGGCCTCGGTCTCGGACTGTTCATTTCCGAGCAGATTGTCGCCGCCCATGGTGGCTCTATCAGCGTCGAAAGCAAGATCAACCAAGGCTCGTTATTTCGCGTTTGTCTGCCGCTCTAGAAAACAGCCGCACGCAACGCAACCTCTGCCTGACCCTAGGGTCGTATCTGGCAGCTATTGACCGAACAAAGGTTTTCCATGAGTGAAGATGCACAAGACGTTGTATTGATCGTCGAAGATGAACCGGTAATCCTCATGCTCCTCGCCGACTACCTGTCGGGCCTGGGCTATCGGGTATTACAAGCCGGGAACGGCGAGCAGGCCTTCGAGATTCTGGCCAGCAAACCGCATCTGGACCTCATGATCATCGATTATCGACTGCCCGGCGGCATCACTGGGGTAATGATCGCCGAACCTGCGGTCAAGCTGCGTCCGGACCTGAAAGTGATCTTTATCAGCGGCTATGCGGCTGAAATTCGCGAGTCCGGCAGCCCCATCACACGGACTGCACCGATCCTCGAAAAACCCTTCGACCTGAAAACCTTGCAAGAGAAGATTCAGGAAATGCTGGAGTAGAAACTCGTATCGCTTACGTAGCAGCTGGCGAAGCCTGCGTCAGGCCCGGTCCGCGTTCGGGCGCAGCGGTCGTAAAGGCATAAAACGCGTTTTTACTGAATAACCGTGATCGCAGGATTTACGAGGACTACGTCCTCGGACGCAGCCTTCGGCAGCTGCTACGAGATCGGCGTTCGCTTCAAACCCGAATCATTTCCCGCACCTTCGCCGTCAGTAGATCGAAGGTGAACGGTTTGGAGATCAACTGCATGCCGGGGTCGAGAAAACCTCCGCGCACCGCCGCATGCTCGGCATAACCGGTGATGAACAGCACCTTCAGCTCTGGCCTGAACTGCCGGCCAATTTCCGCCAATTGACGGCCGTTCATGCCCGGCAGCCCCACATCGCTGATCAATAGATCGATACGCTGGCCGGAGTCGAGAATCGGCAACGCGCTATCGGCATCGCCCGCTTCGACGAAGGCATAGCCCAATTCGCGCAATACTTCGCTGACCAGCATGCGTACGGCGACGTCATCCTCGACGATCAACACGGTTTCACCATTGGCGGCATAAGGCGTCTGCTGTTGATCGACCGGCGTGTCTTGCGCCGGGTCGCCGCACAAGCGTGGCAGGAACAGGTTTACCGTGGTGCCCTTGCCGACCTCGCTATCGATTGTGACATGGCCGTGGGACTGCTTGCTGAACCCATAGATCATCGACAGTCCCAACCCGGTACCCTGGCCGATCGGCTTGGTGGTGAAGAAAGGATCGAACGCACGCCTGATAATGTGCTCCGGCATGCCGCAACCGGAATCCCCGACGCTCAAGACCACATAGTCGCCCGGTTCAAGGTTGCCATAGGCCTCGGTGTATCCGCTGTCCAGGTGTTGATTGAAGGTTTTCACCAGCAGTTTTCCGCCGTTGGGCATCGCGTCACGGGCGTTGAGCACCAGGTTGAGCAGGGCGCTTTCCAGTTGGCTGGAGTCCGCTTCGGCCACCCACAGTTGCTCACTCAATTGCATCTGCAGCTGGATGCTTTCGTTGAGGTTGCGCTGCAGCAGTTCACCCAGGGAGGTGACCAGCGCGTTCATTTCCACTGGCTTGGCATCCAGCGATTGCCGACGAGAAAAGGCCAGCAGTCGGTGAGTCAGACCGGCCGCGCGGTTGGCCGAGGTCACGCCGAGATCGATCAAGCTGTCCAGATCTTCGGTACGGCCACGGGCCAGACGCCTTCGCAGCAACTCCAGGCTGCCGATGATGCCGGTCAGCATGTTGTTGAAGTCGTGGGCGATACCGCCAGTGAGTTGCCCCACCGCTTCCATTTTTTGCGCCTGACGCAGTACTTCTTCGTTGTGGCGTAATTGGGCGGTGCGTTCTTCAACCTGTTGATCGAGGGTTTTCAGGGTGTTCTGCAAGCGCCGTTCGCTTTCACTGAGGTCGATCAAGCGGTCCCGGGCTTCATATTGCCGACATCGGCTGCGAAGCGCGCTCGTCACCAGGCTGATCAGGGTCATCGGATGAAACGGCTGCTCCAGGAAGGTGACGTTGCCTAACTGTGCCCCCAGCCGTGAAGACGGGTCCTGCTCCGGGCCGTCGTGCTGCGTGAGCAACACGATGGGCAAGTCCGACCATGCCGGTTGCTGCTCAAGGTAATGCATCAAGGGTGCAAGATCTGCACCGCGCAAGGCATCGGTGGCGATGATCAGCAAGCCGGCGCCCCGTTCGAGTTCTTCGCACAATCCAGGCAGATCCTGGGCTACGACGCCACTGAAACCGGCCCCGTTGAGCACTGCGAGCTGACCGTCACTTTCCGGCGGCGCGAAAATGATCGTGCGCTGGGAGATCGGTTCGCTGATCAAGGTGTTTGAGGTAGACAAAAAAATGCCCTCTCGTGACTCGGAACAAACGGGCAGCAGGCCGGGTGGCCTGAATTCACTGCCTTCTCACTTGACCGTTGTGCACCGTGACGGTTCAACCTTTCTTTGCCGGGAAAGAATTGTGTTAGCGAATAGACCCTAATATCGATCACGAGCGAGGAATCTGTGGCGAGGGAGCTTGCTCCCGCCGGCCGGTCCGCGCTCGGGCGAAGCAGTCGTAAAATTTGAGAATGTGGTGTGTCTGACACAACGGGGTTGCAGGTTTTAGGGCCGCTGCGCGCCCCAGCGGGAGCAAGCTCCCTCGCCACAGGAGGGCAGAGGTCAACCTACAACTACAACCCCTGCTGCAACGCCGGATCATCCGGATTCTGTTGTTCCAGCTGCGCGAGCAGGATTTGCACGTTCTGCAATTGTCCGGTTTCTTTCCAGTAGTTGATCAGCAGCACCCGCGCCTTGCGATTGGCCGGCTGGCGCTGAACGATCTCTTCGAGCTGCTTTTGGGCGGCTTCGACTTCTTCTTCGGCGTGCAGTGTGGTGGCCAGGTCGTAGCGGTACTCGTTGTTGTCCGGCTCAAGCTCTACGGCTTTGGACAGGCCCAGCAGGGCGAATTCACTTTGCCCGTGATGTAGCAGCCAGAGACCCAGGGCATGTTGCAGATAAGCCGAACCGGATTGGGCTTGCAGCTGTTTGGCGAGCAACTGTCGGGCTGCGTCACTCTGACCTTGTTTGTCCAGTACCTCGACCTGCATCACTACCGCATGCAGATTCCCGGGTTCCAGGCGCAGTACCTGTTCAAGTGCCTGCTGCGCCTCCTTCAATTGCGCATTGTGCAGGTGCAAACGGGCCAGTTGGTACTGTGCCTCGACGCTCCCCGGTTGAGCCTTGAGGACTGCTTCATATTCGTCGAGCACTTGCTCCAGAGGCCCGAAGTACAAGCCCAGATCGTCCGGCGAAAGTCCCAGCAGCGCGGATGACGCGGCAAAACGTATGCGCTGTTCGGGGGCGTCGAGCAACGGTCCCAGCAACAGGCTTCTTTGTCCACCGGGCAGCAGCCCGACAATGCTTTTAATCGCCGCCTGACGAACCACCACCGAGGAGCTGAGCAGATCGGCATCCGCCAGTTTCAACGCCTGTGGGCTCGGATAGTTGGGTAATTCGGCATGCAGTCTGACGCGCTGACTGTCCGAGAGATCCGGTCGGGCCAATTGTTGGTAGAGCACTCGAGCAGCTCCCGGCAGGCCGTTGCGGGCCTGTTCCAGCGCTTTGCTGTAACCGTGCTTCACCGCAGGCGGGACCACTGGCGCAGTGCTGCGCATAAAAAACCAGGTAGTGCCGACGGCAAACACGATAAGCAAACTGATGAGCAGATAGCGGCGGGGCTTGGACATGCAGGAATCCGGGGGCTGGCAGGCTTTTGCAAAGGCGTCAGCTTCGGTCAGGAGGGGCCGCGAGTCAAACCCTGAGTCGGATCGCCGCTGGAATTCACAACACCGTGGGAGCTGGCACAAGTCTCAACACAGCGAAGATCGAATGTGGGAGCGAGCTTGCTCGCGATGACGGAATAACATTCAGCATCAATGTTGACTGACCCACCGCAATCGCGAGCAAGCTCGCTCCCACAGGATCTCAGTGTTTCCCAAAGGGCTGGAGCCAAAAAAAGCCCCGCGTCCGAATGCGGCGCGGGGCAAAAAAACGGGTTGGTTGCGGCCAACCAAAGGAGCTCTTGAATCAGTTGCTGCTGGCGACCGTCTCTGGCTGCCAGCCGCCGCCGAGGGCTTTGTAGATGGCGACGATGCCGCGGTACAGATCGACTTCGGCCTGAGCCTGGGAGTCTTCGGCCGCCAGACGTTCGCGTTGAGCGTCGAGCAGCACGAGGAAGTCCACGGTGCCTTCGCGGTAGCGGATCTGGGCCAGGTCGGCAGCGGCGCGGCTCGATTCGCTTTGACGAATCAGCGAGATCAAGCGTTGCTGACGTTTGCCGTAATCGCTGAAAGCGTTTTCCGATTCCTCCAGGGCCAACAGCACTTGCTGTTCATAGGTCGCCAAGGCGCCTTCGGCATCGGCATCGGCACCGCGCAGGCGAGCCCGCACGCTGCCCAGGTCGAACGCCGCCCAGGTGATGCTTGGGCCCAGCGCCCAGGCGCTGGCCGCCGAGGAACCGATCTGCGAACCCCGTCCGGCGGTGAAACCGAGGAAACCACTCAAGCTGACCTTGGGGAACAAGTCGGCCTTGGCCACGCCGATCCGCGCAGTCGCCGCCGCCAGTTTGCGTTCGGCGCTGAGGATGTCTGGACGACGTTGCAGCAACTCACCCGGATCACCAATCGGTAGCGCCTTGGCAATCGCCGGCAGGCTTGCCGGGCTGAGGTCGACGGTCAGTTTGTCCGGGCGCTGACCGAGCAGGGTGGCGATGCGGTTACGCTGGCGCACTTGCTCGGCTTGCAGTTGCGGCACGCTGGCTTCGACGGACGCGAGGCGCGCGTCGGCACGCACCACATCGAGCTGATCACCGACACCCGCCTCACGCAGGCTTTCGGTGATGGTGCGCGAGTCCTGCTGGTTCTTCAGGTTGGCCAGCGCGATTTTTTCCCGCAGTTGCGCGCCGCGCAGTTGCCCGTAGGCATCCACCAGTTCGGCAATCATGCTGACTTGCAGTTGGTAGAGGTCGGCTTCGACAGCCTGCTGGTCGGCATCGCTGGCTTCCAGGTTGCGCTGGATGCGCCCGAACAGGTCCAGCTCCCAGGCCATGTCGAGGCCCAGGTCGTAGCGTTCGCTGCTGACCCGTTTGGTGGTCTGGCCGGGAATCTGGCCTTTGGCCAAATCACTGCTGGCACGGCTGGTGATGGTCGGCATGGCGTCATTGCTGGCGTCATCGCGAATCGCTCGAGCCGCTTTCAAACGGGCAAAGGCCACACGCAACTCACGGTTGCCCTGCAAGGATTGAGTCACCAACCGGTTGAGGGTCGGATCGTCGAATTGCTGCCACCAGATGCCTTCGAAGCGCGCGCGGTCGAAGTTCTTCTGACCGGCGGCGCCATCGGTGGCGGCCGTGATGTTGGCCGCCTCCGTCGTTGGAGTTTTGTAGTCCGGGCCAACGGCACAGGCGCTCAAGGCCAGTGCCAGCAAGCTTGGCAGGAAGGCTTTCAGGCTCATTGTTGCGCCTCCGGTTTCAGGGCCTTGGCCGCTTTGCGGGCTTCGCCGCGCTCGACAAAACGGCGGATCAATACGTAGAACACCGGCGTCAGCAACAGACCGAAGAAGGTCACCCCGAGCATCCCGGAGAACACCGCCACACCCATGGCATGACGCATTTCCGCACCGGCACCGCTGGAGAAGACCAATGGCACCACACCCATGATGAAGGCGAACGAGGTCATCAGGATCGGCCGCAGACGCAGACGGCAGGCTTCCAGTACCGCGCTGAGCGGGTCCATGCCTTCCTCTTGCTTATCCTTGGCGAACTCGACGATCAGAATCGCGTTCTTGCAGGCCAGTCCCACCAGTACGATCAAGCCGATCTGGGTAAAGATGTTGTTGTCGCCGCCCGAAGCAATCACACCGGTGATGGCCGAGAGCAGGGTCATAGGTACGATCAGAATCACCGCCAGTGGCAGACTCCAGCTTTCGTACTGTGCCGCGAGCACCAGGAACGCCAGCAGTACACAGAGCGGGAACACGAACAACGCGGTGTTACCGGAAAGGATCTGCTGATAGGTCAGGTCGGTCCATTCGTAGGTCATGCCGTTAGGCAGTTCGTCCTTGAGCAGTTTCTCGATGGCTTTCTCGGCCTGGCCAGAGCTGTAGCCGGGTGCCGCGGCACCGTTGATTTCAGCGGTGATGAAGCCGTTGTAGTGCATCACACGGTCGGGACCCGAGGTGTCGCTGATCTTGATGAAGGTCGCCAGCGGGATCATCTCGCCTTTGTTGTTGCGCACTTTCAACTGACCGATCTGTTCAGGCTCAAGACGGAACTGTTGCTCGGCTTGAACGTTGACCTGATAGGTGCGACCAAAGCGGTTGAAGTCGTTGGCATACAGCGAACCCAGGTAGATCTGCAGGGTGTCGAAGATGTCGCTGACGGCCACGCCGTGGGTCTTGGCTTTTTCACGGTCGATAGCGGCATCGACCTGCGGCACGTTCACCGTGTAGCTGGTGAACAGGCCTGCCAGTTCCGGCACGCTGTGGCTTTTGTTGATGATGTTCATGGTTTCTTTGTACAGCTCGTCATAGCCCAGGTTACCCCGGTCTTCGATCTGCAGACGGAAACCACCGATGGTCCCCAGGCCCTGTACCGGCGGCGGTGGGAAAATCGCGATGTAGGCACCCTGGATATCAGCGAACTTTGCGTTCAGCGCGGCCGCGATGGCACCCGCAGACTGGCTCGGGTCGGTACGCTCATCGAATGGCTTGAGCGGGGTGAACACGATGCCGCTGTTCGGACTGTTGGTGAAACCGTTGATCGACAGGCCAGGGAAGGCCACCGAGTCGGCGACACCGGGTTGCTTGAGGGCGATTTCCGACATCTGCTTGATCACTTCTTCGGTGCGATCCAGGCTCGAAGCGTCGGGCAGTTGGGCAAACGCCACCAGATATTGCTTATCCTGGGCCGGAACGAAACCGGTCGGCGTGCTGGCGAACCCCATCCAGGTCAGCACCATCAGGCCTGCATAGACCAGCAGGGCGATGCCGCTGCTGCGGATCACGCGGCTGACGGTGCCGACATAGCCATGACTGGCTCGATCGAAGAAACGGTTGAACGGACGGAACAACCAGCCACCGAACAGCGTGTCGAGCACCTTCGAGAAACGGTCTTTGGGCGCGTCGTGGCTTTTCAGCAGGACTGCGGCCAGTGCTGGCGACAGGGTCAGCGAGTTGAAGGCCGAGATCACGGTGGAGATCGCGATGGTCAGGGCGAACTGCTTGTAGAACTGCCCGGTCAACCCGGAAATGAACGCTGCCGGGATGAACACCGCGCACAACACCAGCGCCGTGGCGACGATCGGCCCGGTCACTTCACGCATGGCGCGCTTGGTGGCCTCGACCGGGGTCAGTCCGAGCCCGATGTTTCGCTCGACGTTTTCCACCACCACGATGGCGTCGTCCACCACGATGCCGATGGCCAATACCAGTCCGAACAGCGACAGGGCGTTCAACGAGAAGCCGAACAGGTGCATCACGGCAAAGGTACCGATCAGCGAAACCGGAACCGCCACCAACGGAATGATCGAGGCACGCCAGGTCTGCAGGAACAGGATCACCACCAGTACCACCAGGATCAGCGCTTCGAACAGGGTATGCACCACTGCCTCGATGGAACCGCGCACGAAGATGGTCGGGTCATAGATGATGTCGAAGTCCATGCCTTCGGGGAAGTTCTTCTTCAGTTCGGTCATTTTTGCCCGAACGTCGTTGGAGATCTCGATGGCGTTGGAGCCAGGGCGCTGGAAAATCGGGATCGCTACGGCCGGCTGGTTATTGAGCAACGAGCGCAGGGCGTATTGGCTGGAGCCCAGCTCAACGCGGGCAATGTCTTTGAGGCGAGTGATTTCACCGTTATCGCCTGCGCGAATGATGATGTTCTCGAACTCTTCCTCGGAGACCAAACGCCCTTGGGTGTTGATCGACAGCTGGAACGCGGTGGCGTTCGGTGCCGGCGGCGCACCCAATGCACCAGCGGCGACCTGACGGTTCTGTTCGCGGATCGCGGTGACCACATCGGTTGCGGTCAGGTTGCGCGAAGCCGTTTTGTTCGGATCGAGCCAGACCCGCAGCGAGTAGTCGCCCATACCGAACAGTTGCACGTCGCCGACACCGCCCAGACGCGCCAGCTCATCCTTGATGTTGAGCAGGGCGTAGTTGGACAGGTAGAGCATGTCGTAGCGTTTGTCCGGCGAGGTCAAGTGCACGACCATGGTCAGGTCAGGCGATGCCTTGTCCACCGTGATACCGATCCGGGTCACTTCCTCGGGCAGCTTGGGCTCGGATCGGGTGACCCGGTTCTGCACCTGGACCTGGGCGTTGTCCAGGTCGGTACCGAGCGCGAAGGTGATGGTCAGGGTGATCTTGCCGTCAGCGGTGGACTGCGAGGACATGTACAGCATGTTCTCGACGCCGGTGATGGCTTGCTCCAGGGGAGCGGCCACGGTTTCACCGATGACTTTAGGGTTGGCACCCGGGAAGTTGGCGCGCACCACCACGGTCGGCGGAACCACTTCCGGGTATTCGCTGATCGGCAACTGGAACAGCGAGATGGCGCCGGCGATCAGGATCAGCAGCGAAAGCACCGCTGCAAAGATCGGCCGTGAAATGAAGAATTGGGAAAAATTCATCGGAGTCGCCCCTTAACCGCGTGGAGTCGCAGCAGCCAGTTTCACAACCGTACCCGGCGCGACCTTGGCAGGTGCGACTTGGGGCAGGTTGCTGGCTTCCAGCGCTTGTCGTTGTTGTGCGAGAGCCGCGAGGGTTTGCTCGCTGGCCATCGGGATCACTTCCGGTGCTAGCGGTGAGCCCGGACGTACCCGCTGCAAGCCCTTGACGATGATCGTGTCGTCTTTGTTCAGACCGCTGCGCACGATGCGCAAGCCCTCGATTTTCGGACCCAGCTCGACCGCGCGATAGACCGACTTGTTGTCGGCATCCATCACCAGCACGAACTTCTTGCCCAGGTCGGTACCGACCGCTTCATCGTTGATCAGCACGGCGGAGTAGGTACCGCTGCCCACCAGTTTCAGACGGGCATACAGACCAGGGGTGTATTCGCCTTTGCTGTTGTCGAAGACGGCGCGACCACGGATGGTGCCGGTTTTCGGGTTGACCTGGTTGTCGACGAAGTTCATCTGACCCAGGTGCGGGTTGCCATCTTCATTGGACAGGCCGAGGTAAACCGGGGTGGTTTGACCGCGTTGGCCCTCACGCGCCAGCTGGGTGTACTTGAGGTACACGCGCTCGTCGGCGTCGAAGTAGGCATAGACCTTGTCGGTGGACACCACGCTGGTCAGCGCAGTGGTATCGGCGGTCACCAGGTTGCCGGCGGTGATTTGCGCACGGCTGACGCGACCGCTGATGGGCGAGGTCACGCGGGTGAAACTCAGGTTCAGTTTGGCCAGGTCCAGTTGCGCTTGAATCGCTGCGACACCGGCACGGGCTTCCTGGGCGGCGCTGGTGCGCGAGTCGGCGAGTTCGGCGGAAATCGCATTGCTGATACGCAGACGTTCGCCGCGTTGGGCTTCGTTCTCACTGCGGGTGGCGCTGGCGCGGGCTTGTGCAACCTGGGCTTCGAGGCGGCGGACTTCGGCCTGGAATGGCCGAGGATCGATCTGGAACAGCAGGTCGCCTTTCTTGACCAGTGCGCCTTCGGTGAAAGCCACTTCATCGATCTGGCCGGACACCCGTGGACGGATCTCGACGGTTTCCGGGGCCTCAAGACGCCCGGTGAATTCGTCCCACTCGTTGACCGGTTGTTCCAGCACCCTGGCCACGCTGACCTTGGCCGCAGGCAGGGTGGCGGCAGCGTCCGGGGTCTTGCCGCAGGCGCTCATCACCAACAAGGCCAGCGCGGCCAAGGGGAAGCGCAAATGTTTGAGTGACTGTTCCATGGATGCATCCGCCAATGTATTGAGATGGGCGGATAATGCTTGGCGAGGCGGTATCGCACGAATCGAATGAAGCAAAGGTAACTATCATTCGTAATGATATAGGTGCAAAGCGAGCGCTCTAGACTGCAGCTTTCGTTAGGTGGCTATCAAATGAATTGATGACAATTCGGCGTTAAACCGAGTTGCGGCCATCGCGAGCAAGCTCGCTCCCACATAGGATGGCGGCGCACGCAAAACCCCTGTGGGAGCGAGCTTGCTCGCGATAGGGCCAGAAGCCCTCATGCAACATCAGGATCAAGCCAGACTGTCCGGATCCCCGAAGAACAGAGGCCGGGAAGGTGCTACCAGCAGGGCGAATCTTCCCTCAAGTGGCATTAATTCCAATAAATTGCAGGCAATGCCCCAAATAAAACACAAATCCAGGGAATTACGTGCCTTGAACTGAATTGTGGTTAATTCTATAATTTTGGGTATTAATCGGTGTTCAGCGACGGAAGACACGTTATGTTGGATTTAAGCTTCAGTAAGCCGAGTGAGATCGTCAAGCGACTCTGCGATCGCCTGCGCACGGAGCGGCTGGCTCTGCAGATGACGCAAGCCGATGTGGCCGGTCGCGCCGGTATCGGGACCAATACCGTGTCCAACCTCGAAGCTGGGCGCAATGTCGGGTTCGAGAATGTGGTCCGTGTGGCCATGGTCCTTGGACGAACCAAGGAGCTCGAAGGACTGTTCTTGCCAAAGCTGGACAGCCTTGAAGACATTCGCCGATACGAAAACAGTGTCAATCGTCATCGTGCCAAGAGGAAGTCCGACAATGCTCGAACAAGTTGACGTCTACTACGATGGTTGGGGTGAACGTTGGCTGTGGGGCACGCTTGTGTCTACGACCGCCATCACCGGTCGCCCACAGATTGTGTTTGAGTACAGCAATGAAGCGAAGAGTAGAGGCCTGGAGCTGTCGTCCTACACACTTCCATTGGCGGGGCCCCAGTTACGTCGAGGCTTTGCGTCCCACCAGTTGGGTCTGCCAGGGCCTGTCTATGACTCGTTGCCTGACGGTTGGGGCATGCTGCTGATGGACCGGTTGTTCAGGCGCCGCGGCCTCAACACGGCACGCATAGGACCTCTGGAACGGCTGGCCTATATTGGCAACAATGCCATGGGGGCAATGTCGTTCGAGCCCGTGGCGCCCGAGGGGCAGGAGCCGCAAGCGCATATCCCCCTTGAGCTGCTTGCGGCTGAGATTAAGGAAGTTCTCCATGGTGAAGGTGGGGAATTCCTGCAGACGTTGCTGCTGGTGGGGGGCTCGCCTCAAGGCGCCAGGCCAAAGGCGTTGGTCTATCGCGACCCTCAAACTGGAGCCTTTACCACCGCCGCCAAGCCGGGCTTTGAAGCCTGGCTGATCAAGTTCCCGGCAAAAGAAGAACATTCCGAGGTGTGTGCTATCGAAATGGTCTATGCCGAGTGCTTGCGCATGTGCGGCATCCAGACCCCGGACACGCAGCACTTCAGTCTGCCCAACGGGCTGGCAGCCTTCGCGAGTAAACGCTTTGATCGTATAGACGGTCAGCGCGTGCCCATGCAAAGCCTTGCAGCCTTTACCGGGGCCGACTACAAGTCACCGGGGGCCTTGGACTATGTCAACTTCTTGCGTGCGACACAGATGTGCACCAACGATGTGCGAGAGAAAGCTATCGCCTTCGAGCGTGCCGTCTTCAATGTCGCGTTCAACAACCGAGACGACCATCCCAAAAACTTCGCCTACGTCATGTCGCCGTCCGGTGCATGGCAGCTGGCGCCGGCCTACGACGTGACTTTCTGCGAGGGACCGGGCGGTTATCACCAGATGGACGTGATGGGCGAGGCCTTGGAGATTGACCGGGATGCAATGCTCAGACTTGCAGACGAAGCAGAGGTCGCAGTGGAGACTGCTGGCGGCATCATTGACAGAATTTGCCGCGTCGCCAGCCAGTTTGCGGCCATCGCCGAGAACATGTACCCACGCATGATCACCCAAGACACCCTGGATATCGTTCAAGGCCGAATCGACGAGAACATCGACCTGCTGCGCTAACGCCGCTGCTCGCCTACAACTTCAAACGGGTGTTGAACCTGCTGGCGGGTGCTGCATACTCGATCTGCTTTCGGTCCAAGGAACCAGCGTTGTGAATGAAGATCACTCTTCGCCGCTCCCCACTTCTCGTTCTTCGAATGCGCAGCGCACGGCTTCCACAACACGTTCCGCCCGGTGAGCGTCGTCCAGCTGCGGATACGCTTTCTTCAATTTGCCAGATACCTGCCAGCCATTTTCCTTGAGAGAGCGAATGATGCGGTTTGCGTCCTGATCCGGCATTTCCAGCACCTCTTTGAGCCGCTCCTGGGCGCGCTGGAAAATGACCAGCACACGGGCCTCATCGGCCATCTCGGTACGGACCGTATGCGCCACGACCTGTGCCGTGTACAGGACGTGTTCAGTCAGATCGGGATAGCGCCATGCGAATTGCGCATCGTCGTAGTCATCGAAGATCAGGTTGCTCGAGGTGCCGTCCTCGTAGACGACGAGTTCGCCAAACCGATAGGACGCTGCGTAACGTTGCATGAATGGCCGCGAAAACACCTCCAGCGTACGATCGTAGCGCGCCCGGAAGTCGATCGAACTCGTGATGGTGGCCGATATGGGCAAGATAACGCCATCAGGCATCGCCTTATCGCGGATCAGGGTGTCGTTGATCAGGAAGCGATGGATCCGACCATTGCCGTCCCGCATGGGGTGGATATACACAAAGGCGAAGGCGATTACAGCTGCCCGGGCCAGCGGCTCGGCGCCCCGTGTTGCTAGCTCGAATGCTTTCAGGCCTTCGAGCAGTTGCGCTAGCACCTCAAATTGCGGCGCAATGTAGTGCACGATGTCCTCGTGCATGGTCGCCTGCCCCACGAAGACTGGCGAGCGCCGCAGGCCCAGTCCGAAGGCCTCATGACCCAAAATACCGGCTTGCAACGTGTGCAGGCTGTCGTTGCTCAACGGATCCTTGATATGGCCACAGTACTTGACGATCACGTGGGCAAACCGCTGGATCCTGTCGGTTTGGTCTGCCTCTTTCTCGATCAGAAAGCTCGCACGCGACTCCTTGAGCGTCAGCCAGCTGGCCGTGCGCATCAGGATGTCGGCGCCAAAGGTTTGGTTCAGCTCGCGCAGTGCCGCATCCAGGTCAAATTGCAGCGCTTGCTGTACGGTATCGGTACGGCGGACCAGGGGGCAGAACTCCGGCACGCCGGGCAGATTATCCTTGATGCGCCAGCGCCGTATCCGCAGTGGCGCAACGCGGGCCAGGTACTGCTGCTTTGATACGGCATCGACATAGCCGCCATTGGTGACATCTGGCACATCCAGATGCTGTCCGGTCAGCCACTCGTACAGGAATCCGGTGCGGCGGGCATATTGGCCAAAGGGCGCTTGCCGGCACCAGGCTTCGATGGGCTCTGGGCCAACAGCCGCAAACAGACGGGCGAAAAACTCGAGGTGAATTTCTTCGTACTTGAGCCCAAATTCGAAATGCCCCGCGAAATTGTCCACCGGCTGGTAGCTGGCGGGATACTTGTTCTCGACATGTCCGTTGCTCTCGCGGCTCATCCGTGTCGTACCGATCACCGATTCGACACGTAGGGGTTGTGCAAGCGCGATACCGTAGCGATCGGCGAGTAGCTTGAAGCCTACTTGCATTGTCGAATCCCCTAACGAGAGCTAAAAAATGATAACCAGAAGGGGATAGTACGCGAAAACAATAATTCGATGAGCACGAAAACGCTAACGTGCGCTTAAATTTATTAACGAATGAGCTTTTTTCGCCGAAAACGATAAAGCGCTGAGGCGCCCCGTTGGACACTTGCCCTGGAGTCAGTGTCAGGGAAGCCCAGGCTTTGGTTACAATAGGAGTGCTCGGCCTGCAACCGCCCAGCAGGGTGTTCAAGGCTTGGCCGATGCCTGTAGATACGCGTTCACCCAGTCCGGAGTGACAGGGGGCAACAGCGCTTCGATGGGATAAAGCGTATAGGGCTGTGCTTGCCTTGCCGCCCAACGTTGTGGCAGTCAAAGGCTCTCAGGGTCGCCAAAGAACATCTGTATCCGCGAGCGCAACCAGCGTTCGCCCGGATCATTATCCTGCGAACCGCGCCAGGCCATGTGCAGTTCGAAGCTGCGCACCGGCAACGGCGGATCTTCGGCCCGAACGCCCCCAGCGGCGGTCAGCGCCTCGGCGGTGTAGTCGGGCACGGTGGCAACGATATCCGTACCGCTGATCAGCGTGCTGAGCCCGTTGAACTGCGGCACGGCGAGCACCACATGGCGTTTGCGGCCGAGCTTCTCCAGCTCTTCGTCGATAAACCCGCTCAGGTCACCGGCAAACGACACCAGTGCATGGGGGCGGGCGCAGAAGTCGTCCAGGCTCAAGGCGCCGGGCATGCTGTCCGCACGCAATAGTTTCGGCAGGCTGCGGCGCAAGACTTTGCGTTTGGCATTGGCTGGCAAGTCGGTGGTGTAACTGACGCCAATCGAGATTTCGCCGGACGCCAGCAACCCCGGCATTAATATGTAGTTGACCCGCCGCACCACCAACACGATGCCCGGCGCTTCGGCGCGCAGGCGTTTGAGCAGCATGGGCAGCAGAGCGAACTCAACGTCATCCGACAGACCGATACGGAACACCGCGGTGCTGGTCGCCGGGTCGAACTCGGCGGCGCGGCTCACCGCGGTGGAAATCGAATCCAGGGCAGGTGAGAGCAGGGCGAAGATTTCCACCGCCCGGGCTGACGGTTCCATGCTGCGGCCAGTGCGCACGAACAGCGGGTCGTCGAACAGTCCACGCAGGCGCGACAACGCCGCGCTGATGGCCGGCTGGCCGAGGAACAGTTTCTCCGCAGCACGGGTCACGCTGCGTTCATGCATCAATGTTTCGAACACGATCAACAGGTTCAGGTCGACACGACGCAGGTCATTACGGTTCATCTTGTGTCCTGGCAAAATCAGCAAGGAGAGTCAGTAAACTTGACGAGAGCGGCCATATGAGAACAATGGCCGGCATGAATCTTACGGGGAAAGGCTGGTACTCTGCACCGGCTAATTCAGTTTTCCTGCAATGCGGGTTCGGTTTACTACGGCATTTGACGTCGTAGCAGGAGTTGCGGAATCAATGACAGGCATGTCGACTATTAATAGCCACTGATGGTCTTGGCTGGTAAGCCCGGATAGAGTTCATGGCATTAGAGGTTACTTTGACGAGGTTTGCGATGTCCCGCACGATCCGTTTTCACAAGTTTGGTCCAGCCGAGGTGCTCAAATGCGAAGAGCATGCGGCAGCGATGCCTGCACCGGGCGAAGTGCAGGTGCGCGTCGAAGCGATTGGCATCAGCTGGTACGACATTCTCTGGCGCCAGAACCTGGCGTCGTCCCATGCTCGTCTGCCTTCGGGGCTTGGCCATGAAATGGCCGGCGTGATAACGGCGGTCGGTGAGGGCGTCGATGACCTGGCGGTGGGTGACAAGGTCGCCAGCTTCCCGGCAGAAAGCCCGAACGATTACCCGGTCTATGGCGAGCAGATCGTTCTGCCACGCTCGGCGTTGACCCGTTACCCCGACGTACTCAGCCCGATTGAAGCCAGCGTGCATTACACGCCGCTGCTGGTTGCGTACTTTGCCTACGTCGATCTGGCGCGGGTCAAACCGGGTCAGTTTGCCCTGGTGACCGATGCCAGCCATTGTGCCGGACCATCCTTTGTGCAGCTGGGTAAAGCATTGGGCGTGCGGGTCATTGCCGCGACCAAAACTGCGGATGAACGTGAATATCTGTTGTCCCTCGGTGCCGAGAAGGTGATCGTTACCGAAGAACAGGACCTGCTGATGCAGATTAACAAGTACACCGATAATCGCGGCGTCGACGTGGTATTCGATGGCCTCGGTGGGCCACAGATGTCGTTGCTCGGTGATGTGCTGGCGCCTCGTGGTAGCCTGGTGTTGTATGGCCTGCAAGGCGGCAACCAGACACCGTTCCCGGCCTGTGCGGCGTTCCAGAAGAATATTCAGTTCTTTGTGCATTGCATCGGCAACTTCACCGGCAAGCCGGAACTGGGCATCATTCAGGATCAGGTGGCATTGCAACGAGCGTTGCGCGACATCAATCAGCTGACTGCAGATCGTGTCCTGCTGCCGCTCAAGACTCGGGTCTTCCCGTTCAATCAGTTTGTCGAAGCCCACCGCTATATGGACGAATGCCCATGCCGCGAGCGGGTTGCCCTCCAGATCGAGCCTGCTTGATCATTTTCGCCAGAGCCCACTACTCCAGTGGTCTCTGGCGTTTTTGCCAGAACGAATTAACCCGCACTCTCTAACGATCGCTGAAAACTTTAGGCTCTGGCCTGTTAGTCCTTGCCAGCACTGCCCATTGAAAATGTTCCGGTTTTCGTGTGCGCGATTAAGCCCGCATCTGTAGATGTTCTGCCCCCTGAGCTGTTGAAGTTAAATGACGCTTCAGGCCGCGCATTTTAAATACTCGGCAACTGAACTGGTTTTTTGTCCGAATCTGTATCTTCCAATCATTATATAAGCCTTGATAATTGGATGGTCGTTTTCGTCTCAAGGAATGAGTCATGGTTGAAGTTAATGGGTTGTTTTGTTTTTGCCTCGAAATCCTCCCTGAAGCCCCCGCTGCACATGGTTGCACGCGTCATTCGAAAGAAACAAGGTACGTTGGATTAGTTGTGGCAGGTAACGCACGCGTGCATCTTCTTTATTTTATGTACTCATTGTTTGTGGGAAGTCGTAGGAAGTCTCCTAGGCCATGTTCATTTGCCTTTTAACAGTTCCGATGCTGCATTGGGGTGTTAACATTCGGTAACTGATGTCTGTGGTGATGGGCGATATTACTTTTCCCGGAAACAGCAGGTGAGGCAAGGCCAATGATTGCCTGCTTAATACTGACTATATATTTCAGGAGTACGACAATGAGCGCTATTCACGATCAAGCAATGAACTATGTTTATCAGCAAGTATTGCACCGCTTGCTGGGGTATTTCTCCCGGGCAGAACGGACGGCATTGCAGCTTTTTATCCAGCGTCTGGTCATTGCCGCCGGGGGAATGGAGCGTATCGGTGACTACAAGGTGCTGGTGGTCCAGGCGGGCACCAGGGACAGCGGCTATACGCTGGCATTCTTGCGCGCCGCTCAGCTGAGCATTGCCGCCAGAGCTCCGAGCACTTTCAACCTGCGGATCGCGACCTTGCGCCATGCCTGGATGAGTCCGGCAGCCATGGCCAATGTTCATCGCAGTTACGGCGCCTTGTTCGTTTATGACGACCCACGGGTGGAGGTATTGATGCTCGATGAGCGCAATGTCCTGCCCTTTGATCATCTGACACCCATCTCCGATGCCGGGCGTGAGCGCAATCGTCGAAACGTGCTGCTGAGTGGCCACCTTTCGCCAGGCAAAAAGCGCTCGACGTTTCGCGATGAGTATCACCTGTCTATGGGTGACTTCTACGCAGTGATGACTCGCTGGGAGGGTGGCGTCGATACGCTGGTCAACGGCGACTCCCCTCGCGAGCAAAGACAGTACCTGTCCTGCTTCATACGCGCCGCACAGAGAATAGGGTTGTCGGTGCCGGGCACCAGTGCGCTCGATTTCGATGATCTGTTCAGGACACTGGACGAGTTCGGGGAGGATTATTATCGCGAACTATGCGCCGGCAATGATCAGGAAAACCTCGGCATCGCGGCTCGGGAGGCCAGTAGACCGGTGTCATATGTTGGCCTGCATGATTTGGTCGGTGGCAACGATGAGGAGCGATGGCCATTACTCAGCGAGTTTCTCGGGTTCCAGTTCGATCAGCTCACCTCGCATGTCGGCGAAAGCGAATGCGCCAGCCCTTTGTTGCTGGCTCACATGCGAGGCCTGCAGGCTCAGTTCGTACGCGGTAGGGGGTATGAGGAGGGGATTGCCGAATACCTGCAACGGGTCTCGGTCATGATGCGCAAGAAGAACCTGCCCGAGAAGGTTGTAGAGCAAGCGCTGCATGCCTACAGCAGCCCGGACAGGATTGAAGAGCGTCGCGCCCTGGCGAACGCTTACGCCCGGCAAACCCTGGGCCTGAATGAGACACAACTGGTTTGTCTGCTGTTCTCGCCCTTTGTCGACGAAGGTGCGGGTCTTGAGGACTTTCTGCGTCGTTGTCACCCCGGCATGCTGGTGGCCATACCCGAGTTGCATAAAGCACTGCGGACCCAGTCGGCGCCCGAGCAGGTCATGCAGTGGATGGTCGACGTCAGCGGCCTGCCGGTCAGCTTGCTTGGCAAGCTCTACAGCCTGCAGGTGGACGTTGATGACGAAGCATCGTTTGACGTTGACGACCCTGATCAATGCCGGGAAGGGCTTCTCATCCTCGATGGCCGTGGCGTGACGACCGAAAAGTCAGCGGGACGTTGAAGGGGTTTGAGTTGATTGGTTCAAAGAAAGTGTTCCCGTGTTCGCACGTACCGGGTATCGAAAAGCGCCGGCGGGCGTCCGGCACCTCCACGCGGGTCGGTCATTTCTCATGAAAGGAGTCAGACAAACCGATTTCGCTTATCAGGCGGTGTACCGCTATCTGACCAGTCTGATCAGCGAGGTGGGGACCGATGATGCCCGCGTCAAGCTGCCTTCCTTGCGACAGTTGGCGGACCGGCTGAATGTCTCCATTTCGACGATTCAGTATGCCTATTCACTGCTGGAAAAGGAGGGACGGGTCTATTCGGTCGCCAAGTCTGGCTACTATGCATTGCCGGTGTCCTCCAGCAGTTTTTACAGCAGTAGCAATGATCTGCTTGAGACGGTCTACGTCAGTGCCAGACGTCCGGACATGCTGGTGTTGAGCAACGACGAGCCGGCGTTGTTGCTTTCTCTGGACAGTCCCTTATTGCTCCTGGAGCGCGAGTTGGTGCGCCAATACCCGCGTCAGCTGCAGTCGCTGTCGCAGCCTTGTGGTGAGCTGGAACTGCGCACCGCCCTGGCGGCCCGCTACACCTCATCGCCGGTGCGTTACTGGCATGCGGACGATGTCTACATCGGCGCGGACCTGCGTGGTGTGCTGGAAATCCTCATCACAGTACTGGGACTCAAGGGCGCTACGGTGCTGGTGGAGTCGCCCTGTGACTGGGGAATTCTGCGCTTGCTCCAGACCGCAGGTGTATTGGTGATCGAGTTGCCACTGCAAGACAGTGGCTGCCTGGACCTCGATGCGCTCACCTATTTGCTGGAAACCCAAGTGGTGCGTCTAGTGATACTGTCCTCCGGCATCAGCATGCCGATGGGCAGCCTGATGCCGGTGAGCGAAAGACGACAGGTGGCGCAATTGCTGGAGCTGCACGGTTGCTGGGTGCTGGAGAACGACATCTACGGTGAACTGGCTTTTGAGCACACCCAATGGCGATTTCGTGATCTGGTCAATGCTGACCGGCTGATGGTGTTTTCGACGTTCGAGAAAGTCATCGGGCCGGAAGCGCCTTATGGGTATGTGCTTTCACGTCACTTGAGTGCCGAACTGCAGCGACATTTTCTCTTGCGGTCTTTTCGCTTGTCGCCGATCCGTCAGAAGGCCATTGCCCGTCTCTACACCAGTGGCCGCTTCGATCAACATCTGCAGGTGCTGCGCCGGTTATTGAAGGAACGCATGCAGCACATGATGCGGCTGCTGCAGGAGCGTATGGCCGACTCACTGCAATTCATCGTGCCTGCCGGTGGCGCGACTGTCTGGGTGCGCTCCTTGCGTCCGGTCGATTTACGTCGAGTATTCCAGCGCCTGCTCAAACAGCGGATCGTCGTTGCCCCCGGCGAACTGTTCAGCATTCACGGGCTTCATTCCCAGAGCCTGAGATTGAGTCACGCCTTCAACGGTCATCACGACCTGGATGCGGCGCTGAGCTATCTGGCGGATGCCTTGAGACTTGAACTGCTCGAGTGAGTGCTGCCGACAAACATCTCGGGAGGATGGGATATATAACATGGGATAGATAACGTCGCACAGTGGTCGAACTGCCAGTAAACTGCGTTTCTATCCCTGAATCATTCTTTCCAGAGGTTATGCATGACAATCAGTCCTTTTGCGGGCAAACCGGCACCGGCAGAACTCTTGGTCGATATCCCGCGACTGGTAACGGCCTATTACACCGGCCAACCTGATGCAGCAGTCTCCACACAACGCGTGGCTTTTGGCACTTCGGGACACCGTGGCAGCTCCTTCGAACTGAGCTTCAATGAATGGCATGTTCTGGCTATCAGTCAGGCCATCTGCCTGTATCGCGAAGCTCAGGGTATCGATGGTCCACTGTTTGTCGGCATCGACACCCATGCGCTCTCGACTCCGGCCGGAGCCAGCGCGCTGGAAGTGCTCGCGGCAAACGGCGTGACGGTAATGATCGCTGAAGGCGATGAATACACCCCGACACCGGCGATTTCCCACGCCATTCTTTGCTACAACCGCGGCCGCACCTCGGGCCTGGCCGACGGCATCGTCATCACGCCGTCGCATAACCCGCCGCAAAGCGGTGGCTACAAATACAACCCAACCAATGGCGGCCCGGCCGATACCCATATCACCAAATGGATCGAAGCCAAGGCCAACGAACTGCTGAGCAACAAGCTCGCCGGCGTAAAACGCATCAGTTACGAGCAGGCGCTGAAGGCCAGCACCACCCATCGTCATGACTACCTCAACACCTACGTTGCCGATCTGATCAATGTGATCGACATGGACGCCATTCGTGACGCCAAGCTGCGTCTGGGCGTAGACCCGTTGGGCGGAGCAGGGGTTCGCTACTGGTCGGCGATTGCCGAGCATTACCGTCTGGATCTGGACGTGGTCAACACCCAGGTTGACCCGACCTTCCGCTTCATGTCGGTGGATTGGGATGGTCAGATCCGCATGGACCCGTCTTCCAGCTACGCCATGCAAGGCTTGATCGGCCTTAAAGAGCGCTTCGACGTGGCCTTCGCCTGTGACCCGGACCACGACCGCCACGGTATCGTGACCCCGTCGGGCGGCTTGCTGGCGCCGAACAACTATCTGGCAGTCTCCATCGACTATCTGTTCCAGAACCGTCCGCAATGGCGTGCTGATGCTGCCGTGGGCAAGACTGTGGTCAGCAGTGGTTTGATCGATCGTGTCGCCAGGCGACTGGGTCGGCGTTTGTATGAAGTGCCGGTGGGTTTCAAATGGTTCGCCGACGGCTTGTTCGACGGCTCTTTGGGCTTCGGCGGCGAAGAAAGCGCCGGTGCCTCGTTCCTGCGCAAGGACGGCGGCGTCTGGAGTACCGACAAGGATGGTCTGATTCCAGCGCTGTTGGCGGCGGAAATGACCGCTCGTACCGGTCGCGATCCGAGCCAGATCTACCGCGCCTTGACCGATGAGTTGGGTGAGCCGTTCTCGGTGCGCGTCGATGCCAAGGCCAATCCTGAGCAGAAAGCCTTGCTCGGCAAGCTATCGCCGGATCAGGTCAAGTCGACCCAATTGGCCGGGGAAGCGATTCAAAGCATTCTCAGCCATGCACCGGGCAACGATCAGGCCATCGGTGGGTTGAAAGTCATGACTGAGAACGGCTGGTTCGCGGCACGCCCTTCGGGCACCGAAGACATCTACAAGATCTACGCCGAAAGCTTCATTGGTGAGGAGCATCTCAAGCAGCTGGTAGCAGAAGCTCAGACGTTGGTGGATGGGGCAATTTCTGTGAAGTGATTGAGGATGCCAGTCAGTTAAGAAAAAGGAGCGCCTAACACAAAACCTGTGGCGAGGGAGCTTGCTCCCGCTGGGGTGCGCAGCAGCCCTAAAATCGGTGATCGCGTTTTATCAGGTTGAACGCATTAGCCGGTTTACGACTGCTTCGCAGCCGAGCGGGAGCAAGCTCCCTCGCCACAGTTGATCGCGTAAACGCAGAAAAAAAAGGGGCGGCCAAACGGCCGCCTCTTTTTTCATCTGGCATTTACCGGATCAAGCCAGATCCACCAGCACGATTTCACTGTCTTCGATCGCGGTCACTCGCAGCACTTGCTCATGCTCGACTGCAACTCCGTCTCGAGCTTGCGCACGCAAGCCATTGATATCAATGACTCCAGTGGCTGGAACCAGATACGCCCGACGGCCACTGTCCAGGCGATATTCCGCAGTCTCACCAGCTTTCAGATTGGCTGCCACCAGTCGTGCATCGGCGCGAATGCGCAGGCTTTCAGCGTCGCCGGCCTTGCCGCTGGCCAGGGTGACGAAACCTTCGCGCTGCCCTTTGGGGAATGGCTTGGCGCCCCACGACGGAGCCGAACCGGCCTCATTCGGGATGATCCAGATCTGAAAAATCTTGGTCGCGGTCGACTCCAGGTTGTACTCGCTGTGGGCGATCCCGGTACCGGCACTCATCACCTGCACGTCACCGGCTTCGGTCCGGCCCTTGTTGCCCAGGTTGTCTTGGTGGCTGATCGCACCTTCGCGAACGTAGGTGATGATTTCCATGTCGCGGTGCGGGTGCTTCGGGAACCCGGTACCGGCAGCAATCACATCATCGTTCCATACGCGCAGGTTGCCCCAGTTCATGCGTTTGGGATCATGGTACTCGGCGAACGAAAAGTGGTGATGGGCATCCAACCAGCCATGGTCAGCACTGCCCAGGGATTTGAAGGGTCTGAGTTCAAGCATGATCGTCTCCTGTAAGGGTTCGTCATGTGGCAAGCCGCAGAACGATAACCGGTGGTTGATGGCGAGCATCATCTATCAAGCCAATATCGATAAAAAGCGGAAAAAATGCCTCAAACAAATCTAATTAATAGATATATCTGAGGCCAAGATTCTCTCTTTCAGCTTTCAGTTCATCGCTTAACCCAATGACGAATAAGCATTTCACTAGAAGTCATCGGTAAATGAAGCGACCATAGCCCTCAACAGCCTCACACCCTGGAGTCAGCGTGCCGCGACACACCCCCGATCTTCCTCCCGAACTCGTGCCTCTAGCCGAGATGCCGCTGTTCAAGCGACTTGCCGCCAGGTTTTTCGGCCACGGTCTTAATCGCTTGCGTGCCCAGCACCGTGCGTCCTGGCTGCATGGCCAGGCCGACGGCTTTCGTAGCGGCCACAGTGCTGGCGTGGATTACGGCTATAAAGAAGGCAAGCTCGAAGGTATCGAGGAAGGTCGGCAGGTTCTGCTGATTCGCGACACGCGCTCTAGCGAACACCGGGCGCCGGGTATCGATGACAACCTGTTCGATGACTGGCGCCTGCCGCTCACCGCCGAGTTGAAGAAGCGCATCAAGGCCGATGTGAGCCGGTTGCTCCCACCACAGGCGCAGCCCAGCGCAGCGCAGTGGAAAATGATCTTCAGCGACACACCTTCGACCTCGGTGATTGCCGGCGCGGGGGCGGGCAAGTCGACATCGCTGGTGCTGCGCATACTGTTGCTGACCCATTACCTGGGTTTTGAGCTGAGTTCTTTGACCGTGGTGACGTTCACCCGTGAGTCGCGCAAAGACTTCATCAATAAACTGATGGAGATGTTCGCCATCTGGGGGCGCACGCTGAGCCCCAAAGATGCCCGGGACGTGGTACGAACCTTCCACTCGCGAATTCTGCCGATGGTCCGCAGCCTGCCGGGCTTCGCTCGGTTGCAGGCCTTCGAGAATCTCAACGCTCGCTCGCTACTGGGCGATGACGGGGCTGACAGCAATCCGTTCGATCTACGGATCAATGACACTCAGCGTCAGTACCTGAATGCCTGTTACCAAGCTTTGCACGGCAGTGATGAACGTTTTCGCGAGTTGATCAAGCCACTGTCCCGGCACGCTTTGCAACTCAAGGAGCTGGAGCGTGATCACCCGGACGTGCAGAAGCGAGTCGCGGTAACCGAGCTTGCCGCCAAGCGTGATGAAGAACTCTGCGACACGCTCGAAGACCTGTGGTTTCGCGCGGGTGCCTGGCCGATCAAGGGCATCGAACCCAGCCGCCAGACATTCGAGATCAATGGCTCGTCATTCCATTGCCATGGCTATATTGCCGAACTGGATGCCTGGGTCGTTCTGGGCTTCGATCCTCGGGAGAATGCACAAGTCAGCCGGCCCGGAGCCAAATTGTCAGTCCGCGCGGAATGGGCGGTAAAGCGCACCCTATTTCAAGCTTTCTGTCGTAAGCCACTGATTTGGCTAGATAGTTATGAATCAGCGAAACGAGTTTTATCGTCGCTGGCGGGGGATGCCAGCGCTGGCCCGGGTTTCGATTACAAGGTCAAAGGCGAGCTGAGTTCCGCGCCACTGCTGGATTGTTTTGTCTTTGCTGCCAGTTTTATCGAGAACCTGGGGCTGGATGTACCCGCCGCCGTAGGGCAGATGACTTTTGCCAAGGACGATCCGGATCGCTACTTCTTTGAAGCCCTGAGCCTTTTCTGGCGAGCGCTGGAAGATCACTTGCTCGATCAATCGCCGCCGATCATGACCTATAACCGCATGTTCGCCTTGTTCAGTGAGCATTCACCGGAAAACTTAAAGTTGCTCAGCGATGAGCTGCTGAGACCGTTGTCGCACTTGATGATCGACGAGTTTCAGGACGTTTCGCCGCAAATCGTTTCCTGGATTCGCGCGAGCCTGCGGGAGATTCGCAGTCGTGGCCCGGCCATGCATGTCGGTCGGGGCGCGCAACGTTCATCGCTACTGTGCGTCGGTGATGACTGGCAATCGATCTACGGCTGGCGCGGCAGTTCACCGAAATACTTCATGGAATTCAACAAGGAGTTTCCCTCTGCGAGCACCACACGGGTCATGCTCAGTGAAAACTACCGCAGTCATCAGCACATCATCGACGCGGCAGAGCATATCGTCCGTGGTGCTGCGGCGATTACCGGGAAAAAGGCCAAGGCCAGCGGCGAACCCAAAGAATTGCTGCCGGTGAACATCATGGATCGGGACGACCAAGGGCTGGCCAAGCGCTTGATCGAGCATTATGGAAACGGCGACTCAGTCTTGATGTTGTTTCGAAAAAGCAGCGATAAGTTATTGATAGAAGAGCATATTAAGTCTGTAGTTAATGTTGATTCTAGATTGCCTGTCGAGGATCGACGACTCAAACAACTGACCTACCACAGCTCCAAAGGCCTACAGGCAGACGCGGTGTTTCTGTTGGGCGATTGCCAGCATCTGACCAGTTCACCTTACAAGAATCAGGTTTACCGAATGGCCGGGCTGGCCAGGGATGGCGATGCCGAACCTTATGACAGCGCCCAGAAAGACGAAATCCTGCGCCTGGCGTATGTCGGTATCACTCGGGCAGTGAAACATTGTTACTGGTATGTCGATGGCCAGGATGCGCAAGCGGCCAATGTCCCGAAGGCCTCCGACCGGATTGCCAGGGACAAGGCGTTCTTTGCCGATCAGCGGGGGATGAAGGTTCAGGCTTGAGCAGAGTGTTGTATCCAGCAAAAAGCCCACAAACTGTGGGCTTTTTGTCGGAATATCAATGGCTAACCAACACTTCTCAATCCAACGGGTGGAATGAAGGATTCAAGCTCATCTTCTACCGCCTCGATTATTCGCTCTACATCGGCGGCGTTCATCACTGTTGCACAAGGGATACCGGCAATGGCAATCATGGTTTCGCCGCTGGCACGGTCGAACAACCGGGCAATCATACTGTCCGGTGCATCCATACTGGCCTCGAAGCCCATGGGATGAAAATGCCAGCGCATGAGCTGGCAGGCATTCGGAAAAGTGACCTTGCTGAAAAAGACTTGATTCATGTGTTGCCCACCTCATTTCATTGAGCGCGTCCTTGAGCTCGCGGTAGGAACGGAAGGGCCGTTACTGGCCCAACCTGTGTAGTGCTTAAAAGTAGCAGTCCCTGTGGAAGGCATGAGGTTTTTTTCAAACCGTTTGGCTATTGCTTGAAAAAACTTTGATGTAGGTCATGTTCCACCGATCGTTAGGCAAAGTGCCGCTATGTCTGGCATCCAGCGACCGCGCCGTGGCGGCGCAAGCTCGCCAGTCGTGTGGCGGACTTCATGGGCGGCTTCATGCAGCAGTAGCTCGCCGAAAACAAATAGAAGCGGGCGACGCCCTGATGTTGCCAACCAACAGCGCCGGGATCCGGGATATCCAGGAAACCGAAATGGCACCTGTCAGGTACCGAGATGCACAACCCAAAGCTCTTCGTTTTGGCTAGGTAGGCGTTTGATTTTCACTGACATGATGACACCTTCAGATTTGAGCTAACGGTTAAAAATGGATTTCTGCGTTCTTGATCCCCAGATCGCGGAGCTCGTCAATCAAGTCATCCAAACGTGCAAATGTCTCTACCTCTTCTTTGTCATCGACCAGGAAATAGCTCCTTCCCAAGTCCTTTTTGAAGAACACAATCCATTCCTTGGTGTTGGTCGGATTTGCAATCACATGGGTGTCGAAGACAATTCCTTCAGAATGTTTGGCTTGCACATCATTACGGTTCATTTCAGCTACCACGCTAGGTGTGCTCTCGCACGTTGTTACTTTCAGTACAGGGTCAAGGGGCTGCTCACCAGCTTGAAAGCAGCGGATCAAGACCTTTGTCATTATCACAGCATGTTAATATTATGCACATGCACCTTTTGAGGAGCTAGTCATGATTGCAGTGCGTGAAGCGTGGAAAGCAGGTCTGTTTGGCCGCGATCAGTGGATACGGAACCTGGTTTGCGGCGTGATTGTTGGGGTCGTGGCGTTGCCACTGGCAATGGCATTTGCCATCGCGTCAGGTGTAAAGCCTGAACAAGGCATCTACACAGCGATTATTGCCGGTGTGCTGGTTTCACTATTGGGCGGGAGTCGGTTGCAGATTGCGGGTCCAACGGGTGCCTTCATCGTGATTTTGGCGAGCATCACGAGCAAATATGGCGTTGATGGTCTGCAAATCGCCACGATGATGGCCGGTATGATTCTGTTGCTGTTGGGGGTTACTCGGCTTGGCTCAATTATCAAATTTATTCCTGATCCAGTGATTGTGGGGTTTACCGCTGGTATTGGAGTGATTATCTGGGTTGGGCAGTGGAAGGACTTTTTCGGCCTGCCAAAGATCAGTGGAGAGCATTTTCACGAGAAGCTTTGGCATCTGCTGCAGGTTCTCCCTGATCTGCATATGGCCACTACGTTCTTGGCCGTCGTCAGCCTCGTCCTCGCCATCACCGCGTCCAAAGTGCCTGGGCTCCGGCGAGTGCCTGGTCCACTGGTGGCGATGATCGTCGCCACGGCCATCCAGTCAGTATTCCATTTCGAGGGTGTGGCCACGATTGGCAGCGCCTTCGGAGGTATTCCCCAAGGGCTGCCAGAGATAAGCTTGCCTGAAGTTACATTGCCTCGCGTCATTGAGCTGATTGGTCCAGCATTTGCGATTGCCATGCTGGGGGCAATCGAATCGCTTCTCTCAGCGGTAGTAGCCGACGGCATGGCAGGTACCAAGCATGATTCCAATCAGGAGCTGATCGGGCAAGGCATCGCCAATCTGGTAGCCCCATTATTTGGTGGCTTCGCAGCCACTGGAGCGATTGCGCGCACGGCGACCAACATTCGTAACGGCGGTACCAGCCCGCTGGCGGGCATCATGCATGCCGTCACTCTGTTGCTGATCATTCTGTTTCTGGCACCGTTGGCTTCCAACATCCCGCTGTGCGCCCTGGCCGCGATCCTGTTTGTCGTCGCCTATAACATGAGTGAGCTGAAACACTTCAGGCGTATGGTCCAGCGGGCACCTCGTGCCGACGTGGCAATCCTGCTCATCACCTTCGGTCTCACCGTGTTCAGTGACTTGGTGATCGCGGTGAATATCGGTGTCATTCTCGCGATGTTGCACTTCATGCGCCGCATGGCTGAGTCTGTTGAGGTGCAACAGGTCGTCGAGCAAGAGCTCGAGGCTGAGCTACGAGTCAATGGCCATGCCCATTTACCGCCGGGAGTTCTGGTCTATACGATTGAAGGACCGCTATTCTTCGGTGCTGCGGAGACCTTCGAGCGCGCATTGGCACAGACCCACACTGATCCACGCATGCTGGTTATTCGCCTCAAGCGTGTGCCATTCATGGATATCACAGGCCTGCAGACGTTGCAGGAGGTCATTGAGCAACTGCACAAGCGGAATATCGTGGTGAAGCTCTGTGAGGCAAACAAGAAAGTTTTGAGCAAACTCGACAAAGCGGGGATCCTGCAGGAGATTGGCAGGAAGCATTATCATGACGAACTCCACGCCGCTTTGGGGAGCGACGAGGAGTAAAAGAAAACTCCGCTACAACCAGGTCTGCTTTGGGTGAGGTGAGTCGACCAGGTGGAGCCAACTCTATCGCAGAGTCATGATCGAGCGCTGACAGCTATTTTGCTCTTGGTTGCATAGGTGACACCGTGAGTGTCCAGGTATTCACGGATCAACTGCCGGACGACCTGCGAAGGCGTCAGGTCCTGTGCCGCGCAAAGCTCCTCGAACGCTTTTTTCTTGATGGGATCTATGAGCACAGTGAGACGTGCAGTCTTGCGTTCCATGGGGTATCCGCTCATTCAAATCGATAGATGTTAATCAAATTATAATGATGACGTCTTGTGCTGTCACTGCAAAGGCTCTGCAGAGAGTGAAGCGAGCCCTGGGGGGATTCATCTGGTGCGGTGATCGGATCAAGCTCTTGTGGTGGGATGGCGATGGTTGAGCGGCGATATCTTCCTGGCCTTCGCCACCGGCAACCATAACCTGCCGCCCGCGGACTATGGGCGCAAGGATCTGCCGCTGAGCACTCCTCTGGAGATGCTGAACAATGACCATATTTCACCCTTGTCCAGCGCTGCCGCCGAAGCGGTGGAGGAGGCGATCATCAATGCACTGTTGGCAGGTGAAGACATGAATACGGCCGACGGAACCTTAGTTCCTGCGCTCGAAGCGGATGTGTTGCGGCAAGCATTAAGCTCGACCGGATGGAGCAAGCGTTAGTTGCCGAAAACTGCGACGCAGCGAACAAAAACTAACTTACGCCTATTTAAATTTTAAATAGTAGATTGTCGGACAATTTGGCGGGGTGCGAAATAACCAAGAATATTTATAGCTTGCAGGCGTTGTTTTCGGGCGTTTGCTGGAACAACACAGTTTGACGTCAAAAAAAGTAGTGGACGTTTGTTTTCGAATTGTGTCAGCTTTCTTTTCCCGAACCGGACGGCCTATCGCTGACGGGTAAAGAGGGCTCGAGAATTATTCATTTAACCCGACAAAAAGAAGGGCTCTACCAAGCCACTTTGAAGTCCGAGACAGTGCTTATTCTGCAACGCGCTCAGTAATAGAGAACAACTGTGCGCTGAGTATTATCGGAGATGCTTATATTCGCTCGCCCGCAATTTAGAACTTGCAGGTCATTAAATGGCTGGATCGTTATTTTTTCTGATAATGGCGTTTCAAACATCCAATAACGTTTCGACGTGGGTGCGGACATTCTATTGAACCCTCGCCGAACTGCCGCGCGGAATATTAGCTCATGGGACTAATGAAGATGGCGAAGACCACCTCCACTGCACCGTTATTGAAGGCACTGGGCGATTATAAGAACACCCTGATCAGCGTCGGCTGTTTCACCGCGCTGATCAACGTGCTGATGTTGGTACCGTCGATCTATATGCTCCAGGTCTACGACCGGGTGCTCTCTTCGCAGAACGAAACCACCCTGGCCATGTTGACCTTGATGGTGGTCGGGTTCTTCGCGTTTATCGGCGTGCTGGAAATCATCCGCAGCTTCATCGTCATCCGTATCGGCAGCCAGTTGGAGCGGCGCTTCAACCTGCAGGTCTACAGCGCCGCGTTCGAGCGCAACCTGTTCAAGGGCGAGGGCAACGCCGGGCAATCGCTGGGGGATCTCACCCATATTCGCCAGTTCGTCACGGGGCCTGCGCTGTTCGCCTTCTTCGACGCACCCTGGTTCCCGGTCTATCTGTTGGTTATTTTCCTGTTCAATACCTGGCTCGGCGTGCTGGCCACGGCTGGCGCCTTGCTGTTGATCGCGCTGGCCTGCCTCAACGAGGCCATGACCAAAAAGCCGCTGGGTGAAGCCAGTGGCTATTCGCAAAAATCCAGCCAGTTGGCCACCAGTCATTTGCACAATGCCGAAACCATCCAGGCCATGGGCATGCTCGGGGTTTTGCGCAAACGCTGGTTTGCGCTGCATTCACGTTTTCTCGGGTTGCAGAATCAGGCCAGCGACACCGGCGCGATCATCAGTTCCCTGAGTAAAACCCTGCGCCTGTGTCTGCAATCGCTGGTGCTGGGGCTGGGCGCGTTGCTGGTGATCAAAGGCGACATGAGCGCCGGGATGATGATTGCCGGCTCGATCCTGATGGGCCGGGTCTTGAGCCCGATCGATCAATTGATCGCGGTGTGGAAGCAATGGAGTTCGGCGAAGCTCGCCTACCGGCGCCTGGACAGCTTGCTGCAAGAGTTCCCGCCCAGCGACAGCGCCATGGCCTTGCCGGCGCCTAAAGGTCAGGTGGCTTTCGAGCAGGTCAGCGCCGGCCCACCGGGCAAGCGCGCAGCGACCTTGCATCAGCTCAGTTTCAGCCTCGGGGCGGGCGAAGTACTTGGCGTGCTGGGCGCGTCCGGCTCGGGTAAATCCACATTGGCGCGGGTGCTGGTGGGAGTCTGGCCGACGCTGGCCGGCACGGTGCGTCTGGACGGCGCCGATATCCATCGCTGGAATCGCGATGATCTCGGCCCCTACATCGGCTATCTGCCGCAGGACATCGAACTGTTCAGCGGCAGCATAGCCGAAAACATCGCGCGGTTTCGCGACAGCGACCCGCAGAAAGTCGTCGAAGCCGCCCGGCAAGCCGGTGTTCACGAACTGATTCTGCGTCTGCCACAAGGTTACGACACGGTTCTAGGGGAAGACGGCAGCGGCCTGTCCGGTGGTCAAAAGCAGCGCGTGGCTTTGGCCCGCGCGCTGTATGGCGGTCCGAGCCTGGTGGTGCTCGATGAGCCGAACTCGAACCTGGACACCGTCGGCGAGGCCGCGTTGGCAGCCGCCATCGCACAGATGAAAGCCCAGGGCACCAGCGTGATTCTGGTGACTCACCGTTCCTCGGCATTGGCCCAGGCCGACAAGCTGCTGGTGCTCAACGAAGGGCGACTGCAAGCCTTCGGCCCCAGCCATGAGGTGCTCAAGGCGCTGTCCGGCGCTCAGGAACAGCAACGGGAAAAAGCCCCGTCTCCGACACCGACCGGGCTCAGCCTGAGCCGCCAGTATCAGGCTTCAACCAAGGGGGCCGGCGCATGAGCAAGGACTGCGACATGACACTCGAACAAGGTTATGCGCCGGAGCGTCCTGAGCGCGACGCGCGCTTTTTTGCCCGCATGGGCTGGATTCTGGCCGTGGTCGGCGCCGGCAGTTTCTTTACCTGGGCCAGCCTCGCACCGCTCGATCAAGGGATTGCGGTGCAGGGTACCGTGGTGGTTTCGGGTAAGCGCAAAGCCGTGCAATCGCTCAGCGGTGGTGTCGTCAGCCGGATTCTGGTGCGCGAAGGCGAGGCGGTGAAGCAGGGCCAGCCGTTGTTTCGGCTGGATCAGACTCAGGTCGCGGCCGACGTTCAATCCCTGCAGGCGCAATACCGGATGGCCTGGGCCAGCCTGGCGCGCTGGCAGAGTGAGCGCGACAACCTCAAGCAGGTCAACTTTCCTGCAGAGTTGAGCAGCGATCCCGACCCGCGACTGGCGCTGGTGCTCGAAGGTCAGCGGCAACTGTTCAGCAGCCGCCGCCAAGCGTTTGCCCGGGAGCAGGCCGGCATCCGCGCCAACATCGAAGGCGCCACCGCGCAGCTGGCCGGTATGCGCCGTGCCCGCACCGATCTGAGCGCACAGGCCGAGTCCCTGCGTGAGCAACTGAACAACCTGCGCCCGCTCGCGGCCAACGGTTACATCCCACGCAACCGCTTGATGGAGTACCAACGACAGTTGTCGCAGGTGCAACAGGACCAGGCGCAAAACACCGGTGAAAGCGGCCGCATCGAGCAGGGCATCCTCGAGTCGCGCTTGAAGCTGCAACAACACAGCGAGGAGTACCAGAAAGAAGTCCGCAGCCAACTGGCTGAAGCACAACTGAAAAGCCTGACCCTGGAACAGCAGCTCCGCTCGGCCGGGTTTGACCTGCAACACAGCCAGATCGATGCGCCCGCCGACGGTATCGCAGTGAACCTCGGCGTGCACACCGAAGGCGCGGTGGTGCGGCCCGGTGAAACGTTGCTGGAGATCGTTCCCCAAGGCACCCGCCTGGAGGTGGAAGGGCATCTGCCGGTGAACCTGATCGACAAGGTCGGTGGCAACTTGCCGGTGGACATCCTGTTCACCGCCTTCAACCAGAGCCGCACCCCCCGTGTGGCCGGCGAGGTCAGCCTGATTTCGGCCGACCAGATGGTCGATGAGAAATCCGGCGTGCCCTATTACGTGCTGCGCAGCAGTGTCAGCGATGTGGCCATGGAGCAGCTCAACGGGCTGGTGATCAAACCCGGCATGCCCGCGCAAATGTTCGTGCGCACCGGCGAGCGTTCACTCCTCAATTACTTGTTCAAACCTCTGCTCGATCGGGCAGGCTCCGCATTGACCGAGGAATAGGAATGTTCCGTCGTATGAGTTCCGTCGTATGAACAAGCTTTCCATTCTCGGGGCAACCTTGGCGTTCCTTGCTTGCAGCAGTGTGATGGCCATGGGGCCGTTTCAGGTCTATGAGCAGGCGCTGCGCAATGATCCGGTGTTTCTCGGCGCCATGAAGGAGCGCGATGCCGGCCTGGAAAACCGCGCCATTGGTCGCGCCGGGCTGCTGCCGAAACTGGGTTACAACTACAACAAGGGTCGCAACCATTCCAAGGCGACTTATCTGGATACCCAGCGCGGTACCCAGCATGACGATCGCAACTACAACAGCTACGGTTCGACCCTCACCCTGCAACAGCCTTTGATCGACTACGAGGCCTATGCCTCCTACCGCAAAGGCGTGGCCCAGGCGCTGTTCGCCGACGAAAACTTTCGCAGTAAAAGTCAGGAGCTGTTGGTCCGGGTGCTGACCTCCTATACCCAGGCGCTGTTTGCCCAGGATCAGATCGACATTGCGCAGGCCAAGAAAAAAGCCTTCGAACAGCAGTTCCAGCAGAACGAACAGATGTTTCGTCAGGGCGAGGGCACCCGCACCGACATTCTCGAGGCCGAATCGCGCTACGAACTGGCGACCGCCGAAGAAATCGAAGCGCGGGACGAGCAGGACGCAGCCTTGCGCGAACTGGGCGCGCTGATTGGCGTGCCGGCGGTCGACATCGCCGATCTGGCACCGCTGAGCGACGGGTTCCAGTCCTTTACCCTGCAACCGGCCAACTTCGATACCTGGCATGAACTGGCGGTCAGCAACAACCCGACGCTCGCTTCCCAGCGTCAGGCGCTGGAAGCCGCACAGTTCGAGGTCGAGCGCAATCGCGCCGGGCACCTGCCCAGGGTCAGCGCCTACGCCTCCGTTCGGCAAAACGAGTCGGAAAGCGGCAACACCTACAACCAGCGCTATGACACCAACACCATTGGCGTCGAAGTCAGCGTGCCGCTGTATGCCGGTGGCGGTGTGTCCGCGTCCACCCGTCAGGCCAGCCGTTCGATGGAGCAGGCCGAGTACGAACTCGAGGCGAAAACCCGGGAAACCCTGATCGAACTGCGGCGCCAGTTCAGCGCCTGTCTGTCCGGGGTCAGCAAACTGCGGGCGTATCAGAAAGCCCTGCGCTCGGCCGAGGCGCTGGTGGTTTCGACCAGACAAAGCATCCTCGGTGGCGAGCGGGTCAACCTCGACGCCTTGAATGCCGAGCAGCAGCTCTACACCACCCGCCGGGATCTGGCCCGCGCCCGTTATGACTATTTAATGGCCTGGACCAAATTGCATTACTACGCCGGCACCTTGCGCGAAGACGATCTGGCCAAGGTCGACGAGGCCTTCATGCCCCGTTAAGTAACCTGCTAACCCGCGAGTGAAAGGGTAATAACTGCTGCGTGAGCTATCTCGAACAATTCCAACAAAAAGAGAGGCAATACCATGGGTGTCTATGACTACAAAAACCTCGGTTCAGAGGACTCCAAAGCGCTGTTTGCCGATGCGCTGGCGATCACGCTTTACTCCTACCACAACCTCGATAACGGCTTTGCCACCGGTTACCAGGACAATGGCTTCGGGTTGGGGCTGCCGGCCACGCTGGTCACTGCGTTGATTGGCGGCACCGATTCTCAGGGGGTCATTCCCGGCATTCCGTGGAACCCTGACTCGGAAAAAGCCGCATTGGACGCCGTGCAGCAAGCCGGCTGGACGCCGATCAGCGCAGGTCAACTGGGCTATGACGGCAAGGTCGACGCACGCGGAACCTTCTTCGGTGAAAAGGCCGGTTACACCACGGCGCAGGTCGAAGTGCTCGGCAAGTACGATGCAAGCGGCCATTTGACCTCGATCGGTATTGCCTTTCGCGGCACCAGCGGGCCAAGGGAGTCAGAGATCAGCGACTCCATCGGCGACGTCATCAATGACCTGATGGCAGCCCTCGGGCCAAAAGACTATGCGAAGAACTACGCTGGCGAAGCCTTTGGTTTACTGCTCAGCGACGTCGCCGCGTTTGCCAGTGCCAACGGTCTTACCGGCAAGGACGTTCTGGTCAGCGGCCATAGTCTCGGCGGTCTGGCAGTCAACAGCCTGGCGGACTTGAGTGCCGATCACTTTTCGGGTTTCTACCAAGACGCCAGCTACATCGCTTACGCATCGCCTACCCAAAGCAGCACCGACAAAGTATTGAACATCGGCTACGAAAACGATCCGGTGTTCCGCGCGCTGGACGGCTCGTCATTCAGCCTGGCATCGCTGGGCGTACACGATGCCCATCAGGATACGGCGACCAATAACATCGTCAGCTTCAACGACCACTATGCGTCCACGGCCTGGAACATCCTGCCATTTTCCATCCTCAACATTCCGACCTGGATTTCCCATCTGCCCACCGGTTACGGCGACGGCATGACCCGGGTGCTTGAATCGCAGTTCTACGATCTGACGAGCAAGGACTCGACCATCATCGTCGCCAATCTCTCGGACCCGGCCCGCAGCAATACCTGGGTCCAGGACCTGAACCGCAACGCTGAAACCCACAAGGGCAGCACCTTCATCATCGGCACTGACGCTGCAGACCTGATTCAGGGCGGTGGCGGCAACGACTACCTCGAAGGCCGCGACGGCAATGACACCTTCAGGGAAGGTGGAGGCTACAACATCCTGCTGGGTGGCAAGGGCAGCAACACCCTGGACGTGCAGCAGTCGGTGAAAAACTTCGATTTCGCCAACGACGGCGCCGGGACGCTGTATGTTCGCGATGCCAACGGCGGCATCAGCATCACCCGCGACATCGGCACGCTGACCAGCAAGGAACCGGGGTTCATGTGGGGGCTGTTCAAGGATGACGTCACCCACAGCGTCACCAACAATGGCCTGCTGGCCGGCACCAGCCTGACCCAGTATGAGTCATCGGTGAAGGGCGATGTCGGCGACAACACGCTCAAGGCGCACGTTGGCGGCGACTGGCTGTTCGGCCTGGACGGCAATGACCACTTGATCGGCTCCACCGGCAACGACATCTTCGTCGGCGGCGCGGGCAATGACCTTTTGGAGTCGGGGGGCGGTAGCAATACCTTCCTGTTCAGCGGTGATTTTGGCAACGACAAAATCATTGGCTACCAGTCCACCGACAAACTGGTGTTCCTGGGGGTTGAAGGCGTGGGCCAGAGTTATGACTACCGCGAGCACGCCACGGCGGTGGGCAGCGACACGCTGCTGACCTTTGGCGACGATTCGGTGACGCTGGTCGGTGTCGGGCTGGATCATCTGTCCGGCGCGGGTATCGTCATCGCCTAATCCTGGAGAAATGATCGTTCCCACGCTCTGCGTGGGAATGCCTCACTGGACGCTCTGCGTCCGCTCTTGAATGTGACGCGGAGCGTCACGGGCTGCATTCCCACGCGGAGCGTGGGAACGATCCGGCAGCTGCAGGTCTCAGGTTTCAATCTTCCTGGCGAACGGTGGCGACATCATCCGCCTTGACCTTGACGTGTTTACCCGAGATGTCATCGAATTCATAAGTACCATCACTGTTCTTGGTTTGCGGAGTGTCCTTGGTCAAGTACTGAGTGCCGTTCTGCAGGGTGACTACCGTCGCAGAAGAGCAGCCGCCCAACGCCAGAAACGCCATGACTGCCAGGGGCAAGCCCAGGATTCTGATGTTCATACTCAAACCTCTCGTTCAAAAAAAATCCGCATCCCTCGGCTGAAGGGAGTCATGAATGCAGTGATATCGGTGTTGGTGTAATTAACGGAAAGAAAGTTCGCACCGCCCTGAAAAAATCCCTCTATCCAGCCCATTTATCCAATACCGTTTGCCAGCGCAGGGACTGAACTGTTATCTGTACGCATAACCAGTACCCCATTGCGTGGCGCGCTCAATTCGTGACTTCCAACCCGCTCGACGATCCGTTCTATTACCTGAACAACTTTGTGCAAGTGCTCGGCTGGCTTGAGCAGCGTTATGCCGATGTGCTGAGTATCGAAGAGCAGCAGTTCATTCTCGACTTCAGTCAGCTGTCCCGAGCCTCCCAAGGGTTGCTGGTCAGAATGGTGATGCGCAAAGGCGTGCGGTTTCGTGCTGGCAAACTGCGTTACGACGAAATCGCTGAGGTTGAGCCTGCGGTCGCACCCTTGCTGCGGCTGGGCTGGGTCGATGAACAGGCGTTGCTGTCGATCGAAGAGCTGTTCGAGGTCTTGCTGAAGCAGGAAATTCTCCAGTGTTTCAAAACCGCCATCGATCAGCCCAAGGCAAAAAAGACCGATTGGCTGGCGTCCTTGAGCGGACAGTTCAGCGAAGCGAAGACCTTCAAGCAATGGTGTCCGACGCTGGAAGACCGGCTCTTTACGTTGACCATCATGGGCCTCTGCGATCGGCTGCGGCTGATGTTCTTCGGCAACCTCTATCAGGACTGGTCGGAATTCGTGTTGGCGGATCTGGGGATCTTCACCTACGAAAAAGTCGAGTTTTGCGCCGAATCCCGTGGCTTGCGCAGCCGTGACGATGTGGATGGCTTTCTGTACCTGCACAATTGTCAGGAACGGTTCGAGAGCGGGGAGCCATTGAGTGAGGTTGTTGAACACATCAATGCCCTGGAGACGGCCAACCCCTGGCTTGAACGACGCCGCGCCAGGCTGTTGTTTCAGATTGGCCAGCACTGCGAACGAATCGCCGATTTGTCGGCTGCGCTGGCGATCTATCGTGCTTGCGATTATCCCGGCGCGAGGCTGCGCCTGATCCGGGTGCTCGAGCGCCGCGCCGAGTATTCGTTGGCAATGGCGCTGGCTAGCCATGCCGATCAGTACCCGGAAAGCGCCGCCGAACAGCAGCAACTGCTGCGAGTCCTGCCAAGGCTGCGACGCAAGCTCGGTGGCCCGGTCATGCCGCGAACGGTTGTGCGGGAGATGCTACGCCTGGATCTCAGCCTGCCGCGAAGCGACCCGGCGTTATCGGTCGAGCAGCATGTTCAAGCCCATCTCGATGAAGAACTGGCGCCGGTGCACTATGTCGAAAACAGCCTGATCAATTCATTGTTCGGGCTGCTTTGCTGGCCGGCGATCTTCGCGCCATTGCCGGGCGCGTTTTTTCACCCGTTTCAGCGAGGGCCGGTCGACCTGCTCAACGAGGACTTTCATTCGCGGCGCGCCGAGCTGTTCCAGGCCTGCCTGGCTGAGTTGGACGACGGCCGTTACACCGACACCATCCGCAATCGTTACGCCGCCAAGTGGGGCGTGCAGTCGCCCTTCGTGTTTTGGGGCGTCTTGACTGAAGAGTTGCTCGAGCAGGCCCTCGAGTGCCTGCCGGCCGAGCACCTCAAACACTGGTTCAATCGTTTGCTGCTGGACATCAAGGCCAACCGCGCCGGCATGCCGGACCTGATCCAGTTCTGGCCGCAGCAAAAGACCTACCGCATGATCGAAGTCAAAGGTCCGGGGGATCGCCTGCAAGACAACCAGCTGCGCTGGCTGGAGTTCTGCCGGCAGCATCAGATGCCGGTGGCCGTCTGTTATGTGCAATGGGCGGAGCCGGACGCGTGAGCTACAGCATCGCGGTACGCGCCTTGTGCGAGTTCACGGCCAAGGTCGGTGATCTCGACCTGCGCTTTACCCCGTCACCCACGGCGCTGGAAGGCATCGTGGGTCACCGCACTGTCGCTTCACGGCGTAACCAGGGTTATCAAACCGAAGTCGCGCTGGAAGGTCAGTACGGGCAATTGAAGGTGCGGGGCAGGGCGGACGGCTATGACCCCGCTCAGAGCCAGCTGGAAGAAGTGAAAACCTACCGCGGCGACCTGGGCGCCATGCCAGCCAATCATCGTCAGTTGCATTGGGCGCAGGCAAAGATCTATGGCTGGTTGATGTGTCAGCAATTGCAGCTGCCTGAGATCAGCCTGGCGCTGGTGTATTTCGACATTGTCAGCGAAAAGGAAACCCGGTTCGTCGAAGTATCGAGCGCCGTGGATCTGGAGCTTTTCTTCGATCATCACTGCCGGTTGTTCCTGCAATGGGCCGAGCAGGAGCTGAGCCACCGCGATGAGCGTAATCAGGCCGCGCAGTCGCTGGGTTTTCCCCACGTCGGCTTTCGTCCGGGGCAACGTCACCTCGCTGAATCTGTCTTCAAAGCCGTGAGCACCGGCCGCTGCCTGATGGCCCAGGCACCGACCGGCATCGGCAAAACCGTCGGCACTCTGTTCCCGATGCTCAAGGCGCTGGCGCCGCAGCAACTGGACAAGGTGTTTTTCCTGACCGCCAAGACGCCGGGCCGAAAACTCGCGCTCGATGCAGCGCAAGTGATCTACGACAGCGCGCCCGATCTGCCCTTGCGAGTGCTCGAACTGGTGGCGCGCGACAAGGCCTGCGAGCACCTGGACAAAGCCTGTCACGGTGAATCCTGTCCCTTGGCGAAAGGCTTTTATGATCGTCTGCCAGCGGCCCGGGAAGAGGCGACGCAGGTACAGTTATGGGATCAGAGCAGTCTGCGACAAATCGCGCTGCGGCATGAAGTCTGCCCGTACTACCTGAGTCAGGAAATGGCCCGTTGGGCTGATGTGGTGGTTGCCGACTACAACTACTACTTCGACTTCAGTGCCTTGTTGTTCGGCCTGGCGCAGGCCAACCAGTGGAAGGTCGCAGTGCTGGTCGACGAGGCCCACAACCTGGTGGACCGCGGGCGGCAGATGTACAGCGCGAGCCTCGATCAATTCACCTTGAACACGCTGCGTAACACTGCGCCAGAGCCGTTGAAGAAGTCGCTGCAACGGCTGAATCGTGAATGGAATGCCCTACACAAGGAGCAGATCCGCCCGTATCAGGCCTACGCCCAAACACCGGGCAAACTGCTGCAAGCGCTTTCGCTGTGCACTGCAGCCATCGGTGATTACCTGAATGATCATCCTCAGGGGCTGGACAGCACGCTGCAAAGTTTCTATTTCGAGGCGCTGCAGTTTTCCCGGGTTGCCGAGCTGTTCGATGAGCAGTTCCTGTTTGACATCAGCAAGCGCGACCTCAACGCCAAACGCAGCATGTCGCAGCTCTGCTTACGCAACGTCGTACCCGCCGGCTTCATCCGGCCACGGCTCACCGCGGCTCGCAGTACCGTGCTGTTTTCCGCGACCTTGAGTCCCCGGCATTACTATGCCGACCTGTTAGGGCTGCCGACGAATACGGTATGGATCGATGTCGAGTCACCGTTCACCGCCAATCAACTGGATGTGCATATCGTCAGCCGGATTTCCACGCGCTTCGTGCACCGACAGGCGTCGCTTGCGCCCATCGTCGAGTTGATGGCCGCGCAGTTCCAGCAGCGTCCCGGCAACTACCTGGCGTTCTTCAGCAGCTTCGATTATCTGCAACAAGTGGCGCAGTTGCTGGCCGATAAATACCCGCACATCGAGCTTTGGTCACAATCGCGCGGTATGGATGAAGGGCAGCGTCAGGTTTTCCTTGAACAGTTCACGACGAGCAGTCAGGGGATCGGCTTTGCGGTGCTCGGCGGAGCCTTCGGCGAAGGCATCGACCTGCCGGGCGCACGGCTGATCGGTGCTTTTATCGCTACCTTGGGGTTGGCGCAACTTAACCCGGTGAACGAGCAACTGAAACAGCGCATGGCGGCGATTTTCGGTGCCGGGTATGACTACACCTACCTGTTCCCCGGCGTACAGAAAGTCGTGCAAGCCGCCGGAAGGGTGATCCGCACCGAGCAGGATCGCGGCGTGGTGATGTTGATCGATGACCGATTTGCGCAAGCCCGGGTTCAGCAGTTGCTGCCGCGCTGGTGGTCGCTCGGCCAACCCCCGTCAGATCCGGGACCCCCCCTCACTGCGCGGGATAAACCGCATCACGAATGTCCCGCGTAAACGCCCCGGACATGCCTTCGAACGCGGTATTGGTCAGCGCAACCACGGTCAGCTTTGCCTGCGGGTCGACAAACCAGCTGTGACCATAGGCGCCGCCCCACTGAATAGTGCCTTTGGATTGTGGGGTGTTCGTCAGCTGCGGATCGTCCAGCACCGCCCAGCCATAACCGAAGCCCCAACCAGGGCCCTGGGTTTGCGCTTGAGCGCCCACCTGGTCGGTCATCATCAACTGAACGCTCTGGCTCGAAAGGATCGGCCCGCCGCCCTGACGCAGGATTTCCAGAAACCCGCTGATGTCGCCAGCGGTCCCTGCCATGCCGGCACCACCTGAAGGATAGGCGTGAGCGTCGAGAATTCGCCTCAACGAAAAAAGCGTGCTGCTTTCGCCGGTCTTGATAATGCCCTCATCGGGCATCCTTGACGGAACAGGTTGCGCATCGAGGTACACCGCCGACAGGCGACGGATGTCGCGAACCGAGAACGCTGTATCCCTCAGACCGGTCGGGCCAGTGACCAGCTCATCGACCAGCACCGGCAGGCTTTTCCCCGTGACCTTTTGCAGAACGGCACCCAGCACATCGGTGGCTATGGAATAACGCCATTGCGTTCCCGGCGCATAGCTCAAGGGGACGCTGGCAATGCGTTTCAGGTTTTCCTCAAGGCTTATGCCCGGTTCAGCCAGCCCATCGGAGACGCCCGCGGTGCGATAAGGCCCGTGCTCGGCCTCCAGAAGGCCATAACTCAAGCCCGCGGTATGGTTGAGCAACTGGCGGATGCTGATGTCGGGTTCGCTGCCGTCAGCCAGTTTGGGCCGAAACGCTGGAAGCCAGCGACTGACCCGGTCATCCAGAGACAGCTGTCCTTGCTCGACAAGGCGCATCGTCGCGGCGGAGACCAGTGGCTTGGTGACGGAGGCGAGCCGGAAAATCGTATCCAGGGTCATCGGCTTTGCGGCCTCACGATCAGCAAAACCGGCAGCCCGGCGGTAAATGACCTGACCGTCACGAACGACTATCACCACCGTGCCGACTATCCGCTGGTCTGCGATGGCGCGCTCGATTACCGCATCGACCCGCCCCGACAAGTCAGGATCGTCGGGGTTGGCAGTGGCTATGATTGCGCAGAGAGAGGTTGCGAGGGCGGCAAGGCATTTGGCAGGTAGATTCATGACATCTGCGCCAATTCACTCGCAAAGCGTATTGGTAAGAGCTTCATGCAGGCTTACTCGTATTCACGTCATGCAGGTAATTGTGCTCGTTCACATTAATTTCAATCCGAGCGTCTATGCTGACATGGCTTTCTTGGGGGAACTCCCCCTAAACTAGACGACATTGCCGAGTTTTAAAGGACTAGATCTTCAATATGCCTCAGTCGAACCTATGACGTCTTCCCCAGTCTGGATCATCTGCGAGCACTGCGACTCGGTGTATACGGCTGTACCTCTGGCCAAGGGGCAGACCGCTCGTTGCATTCGTTGCGCGGCCATTCTGGACCGTGGCGGTCAGCTCAGCATTCAACAACTGCTCGCGCTGTCCATCGGCGCTGCGCTGCTGTTTGTTCTCGCCAACGCGTTTCCGGTCATGTCCATCAGCCTGCAAGGCCTGAGTAACCAAGCGACGCTGTGGCAGTCCGTGGAAGCCCTGGCGCAGGGACAAATCAGCGTGATTGCAGCAGTGGCGGGGCTGGCAATCATCCTCGCGCCGATGCTGCAAATCATCTTGTTGTGCTGGGTGCTCGGTTACGCCCTGGTCGGGCGTGCGGCGCCCGGCTTCAAGCTGTGCATGCGATCCCTGGAACACCTGCGCCCCTGGAGCATGCTCGAAGTCTGTCTGCTGGGGATTCTGGTGGCCATCATCAAACTGGCCGGCATGCTCGATGTGCATCCGGGTCTCGGGCTATGGGCGCTGGCCATGCTGACGGTGCTGATTATCCTGATTTCGGGCAAAGGCATCCGCAGACTGTGGAAAGACCTGGAGGGCGTTATTCCATGAGCCAGCCGCGCTATGCCAGCGAAATGAATCTGGTCCTGTGCCATACCTGCGACCAGGTTTGCCCATCGACGGACTCGCGTTGCTCTCGTTGCGAATCCACCCTGCATCGACGTAAACCCAATAGCCTGGCTCGCACCTGGGCACTGCTGCTGGCCAGCATGATCTGCTACATCCCGGCCAACGTGATGCCGGTGATGTACACCAACATCTTTGGTAACGGCGCCGAAAGCACCATCCTCGGCGGGATCATTGAGTTCTTGCACGCAGGAGAGTGGGACCTTGCGTTGCTTATTTTCATTGCCAGCGTGGCGGTACCGTGCATGAAGTTCCTGGTGCTGGGCATGCTGCTGATCACCTGTCAGCGCCGCAGTCGCTGGGCCATGCGTGAGCGGGCGAAACTCTATCGGTTGATCGAGGTGGTCGGTTACTGGTCCATGCTCGACGTACTGGTGGTGGCCGTGATCGCCGCGCTGGTGCAATTTCACTCGCTGAGTACCATCGACCCGCGGATGGGCATTCTGTTTTTTGGTTTGGTGGTGGTACTGACGATGTTCGCTGCCATGAGTTTTGATCCCCGGCTTATCTGGGACGCAGAGGTTGAAAATGCCTGATCACCCAAGTTCTACCGACACGCCGGTTCCAGGCAAGCCTGAAGTCAAGCGTCGACGCTTCAACGTTTCTCTGGTGTGGCTGGTGCCGATTGTTGCGGCGCTGGTGGGGTTGTCGATGGTGGTGCATGACGCCAGGTCGAAGGGGCCGCAGATCACGGTGAGCTTTCTGACTGCCGAGGGGCTGGAGGCGAACAAGACCCAGGTCAAATTCAAGAACGTGGTAATCGGCAAGGTGACTGCGATCGCCTTGAGAGAAGACCGCAGCCATATCGACGCGACCATCGAGCTGGACGCGTCCGCCAAGTCCTTTGCGTCCGAGGACTCGCGCTTCTGGGTAGTGCGGCCGCGTATCGGCGCCGGCGGTATATCCGGGATCGATACGCTGTTGTCCGGTTCCTTTATCGGCGCCGATGCCGGCGCATCGGACAAGACCAAGAAGGACTTCGTCGGCCTGGAAACCCCGCCGCCCATTACCTACGGTCAAAAGGGTACGCGTTACACCTTGAAAACCGACAACCTCGGCTCGCTGGATATTGGTTCCAGCGTCTACTACCGGCGAATCGCGGTTGGCGAGGTGGTGTCCTATCAGCTGTCCGAGGACGGCAAAGGCGTCGAAGTACAGATCTTCGTCTACGCCCCGAACGACAAATTCGTGACTCGCGATACACGCTTCTGGAACGCCAGTGGCGTCGATGTCAGTGTCAGCGCCGAAGGCCTGAAGGTGGATACCCAGTCGGTGTCATCGATTCTGGCCGGGGGGATCGCGTTCGTTGAGCCCAAGTACAGCCCCAATCCCCAGTTGGCTGAAGCGAACACTCAGTTTTCCCTCTTTAATGATCAGGAAACCGCCATGGCGCCAGCCGATGGCGAGCCACGTTACATCCGCATGCGCTTCGATCAGTCCTTGCGTGGCCTGGTGGTGAATGCGCCGGTGGAATTTCACGGGGTGAACCTCGGTCGGGTGGTATCGGTTGACCTGGACTATGACGAGGTCAAGAAAGACTTTCCCATCATCATTGGCGCCGTGATTTACCCGAACAGGCTGGGTAAAGCCCATGAAAAACTGCTGAAACTGCGGGGCTCTGACGAGGATGCCCAGGCCGCGCAAATGATGGCCCTGTTCGTCTCGCGCGGGCTCAGGGCACAGGCCCGAACCGGCAACCTGCTCACCGGCCAACTCTACATCGCCCTGGATTTTGTCCCGAACGCCACACCGGTGAACTTCGACGTGAGCGCGCGACCGGTGGAGATTCCAACGGTGCCAGGCAGCCTGGATAAACTTCAGGAGCAGCTGCACAGCGTTGTCGACAAGATCAGCAAACTGCCGCTCGAACAGATTGCCGCCAACCTCGATGCCAGCCTGGGCGAACTGCAGAAAACCCTGAAAAAGGTCAATGGCGAAGTGCTGCCGCAGTTGCGCGATACCTTGGTGCAGACCCAAAAAACCGTGACCTCGGCCAATGACAGCTTTGCCGAAGAGTCGCCGCAACGCCTGCAATTCGGGCAGGCGATGGATGAGGTTCAGCGTACCGCGCGTTCAGTGCGGGTGCTGACCGACTTCCTGAGCCGGCATCCCGAGGCGCTGATTCGCGGGCGCATCAAAGACAACCAGCCCGATGCCTATAAATCGTCATCTTCGTCCTCTCGAGACATTGACCAGGAATGAACACCATGACCCTTCGCTCCATGGCCATTTTCGCCACGCTGGGCCTGGCCGCCTGCACCTCGGCGCCGACCCATTACTACACCCTGATGCCGACGGCGACGGACAGCGCTGCGCGGGCGAACCTGTCCGCGCCAGCTTTTCAGTTCGAGATGCAGTCGGTGGTGATACCGGTTCAGGTCGACCAGCCGCAAGTCGTCGTCCGCAAGAGTGACGGCGCCTTGGCAATCCTCGAAACCGAGCGCTGGAGCGCACCGTTGGCCGACGAGTTCCATGACTCCCTGGTCAACCAGATGGAACTCAAACTGGGCACCCGTAACCTGGCGGGCTTACCCAAGACCTCAGGTCGCCAGATACTCTCACTGCAAACCGATGTCCGACGTTTCGACTCTCTGGCGGGTCAGTACGCCCTGATCGATGTGGTCTGGAGCATCAGCCTGCGCGGCGATGGCGAAAAGCGTCGCAACCTGACGTGCAGCAGCATCATCCGTGAAACTGCCGGCCCTCAGGTGCCGGATCTGGTGTTGGCCCATCAGCGGGCCATCGGACAACTGGCGGACGTTATCTCCGGCACCGCACGTAGCTGGTCAAAGCAACAGGGGACAGGCTGTCCTTAGGGCGATTGAATCTGTAGGAGCGAGCTTGCTCGCGATGGACGTTAACGATAACGCGTGTTTTCTGAATAAACGCGTCGTCCTCGAGTCCATCGCGAGCAAGCTCGCTCCTACAGAGGGGCGCAGCGCCTACGAAATTCGGGCCATTGATTAAATGTGCCCGTGCCCATCTCTACAGGCGATAATGCCCGGCAATGGCGTTCAATAAGGCAACAGTGATGTTCGAGATCAAACAGTGGAATCCTGAAACCTATCGACGGCAAACGCGACGCAGCACACTGATCATTGCGCTGATTTTCGTGGTGCTGGCCGTGGCGCTGTCCAGCGTTGCCGTGATGCTGTTCGGCGAAGCCGATGGCGATAATTTTCGCTTGAATCTGGGCGGGGTCATTGTCGGGCTGGTGCTGAGCGTGGCGCTGGTGCGGATCAAATTCTGGTCGCAGGCGTGGATGGCACCGGCCATCTACGGCTGGCAACTCAAACGTAGCCTGATGAGCATTACCAACGTCATGCATTACGTCACCGCCGGCGTACTGGCCGGTGATCCGACGGCCATGAAACTGCTGCGTTTTTATCATCTGGGACTCACGCAGATGCACCAGCTGGACGGCAACTCCAGCGCTCTCGGCCAGATGGTGCGAGAGATCGACCAACACAAGGAGAGCATGCTGGCTCTGGCAATCGATACCGAGCAATATCGATTGAATCCCGCCTGGCTTGAGGCGGTGAAGAAGGCCGGTGCAGCGAAGTAAGACACTAAAGCGCGGCTGATTTTCCATTCATCCGGCATTTTTTTATAAGGACATAAGGAGGCCTGTGATGCTTCATATAAGAACACCACTGATTTTGCATCCGGGGCTATCGACCGCAACCCGGCGTATCTGGCTCAAGCTGGAAAACCTGCAGCCCAGCGGGTCATTCAAGTTGCGCGGCATGGGCCTGCTCTGCACCCACGCGGCCGAGCAAGGCAAGAAGAAAGTCGTCTGTCCTTCCGGGGGCAATGCTGGACTCGCTACGGCGGTGGCGGCGGCCGTGCTGGGGCTGAAAGCGATCATCATCGTGCCGCACTTCACCCCTGAAATTACCCGCGCGCGCATTGCCAAAACGGGTGCAGAGGTGATTGTGCACGGCAAGTTGTGGGACGAAGCCAATCAGCGGGCGCTTGAACTCGCGCAAGACGCCGATACCGAGTACGTACCAGCCTTCGACCATCCGACGTTGTGGGAAGGGCACAGCACGATGGTCGATGAAATCCTTCAGGATTACCCGCAGGTCGACACCATTGTGACCTCGGTCGGCGGCGGTGGCTTGCTGGCTGGGGTGCTCACGGGGTTAGAGCGTCATGGACGGACGGACTGCCGGATCGTCGCCTGTGAAACCCAGGGCGCTGCTTCATTCGCAGCAGCCATCAAGGCCGGACATCCGGTAAAGCTTCCCGAGATAAAAACCATTGCCAGTTCACTGGGCGCTTCGCAAGTTGCGTTGTGGCCAGTTGAGCACATCGGCAATTTTCAACACCAGAGTGTGGTGTTGTCAGATGCCGAGGCAATCATGGGCGTCGTTCGCTATGCCGATGATATGCGTCAGTTGGTGGAGCCTGCTTGCGGCGTTTCTCTTGCCGTCGCGTATCTGGATCATCCGGCGATTGCCCATGCCCATGATGTGGTGATCGTTGTCTGTGGCGGTGTCAGCATCAGCGCAGAGATGGTTGCCGGATGGGAGAAATCCCTGATACCAGCGTAGAAACCGTCTTACCCCCCTCACCAAGCTGCCGCAGACTGCGATCTTTTGATCTGACACCTTCAAAAGATCGCAGGTCGGGCCAGTTCGTCCGCAGGAAAGTGCTGACCTCCGATATCAAGCACAAACCATAACTATGTACCGCATCTGCCCATCGCGGAGTCGACATCCTGCGCCATACAGAAAAGGAGAAACTGTATGGCTAAACAAACACTTCAAGATGGATCAACTGGGGACGTCGTTATCCGGTCGGGTCCGCCGCCCTCGAACGGCGGTGGCGGTGGCGGCTTTTTCACGATCGGCGGTGGTGGCGGATTCTCGGGCGGCTTTGGTGGCTCGAGCAAGAAGCGCAGAAAAGCCAGGAAACGCGCCAGGCAGGCTCAGGAACAAGCACGGGCGCAGGCCGCCGCTCAAGCGCAAGCAGCTGCTCAAGCACAGGCAGCTGCCGCACAGGCCCAGGAGCAAGCTCGCGCCCAAGCGGCCCGTGAGCAATTCCTTGCCGGGCTGGCGCAACGTCATAACGCCATAAGGGCAGAGGTCGATCGAACCTTTGCAACCCGATCCGGAAAACTCGCAGAGTCGATTCAAAGCGAAATCTGGGCTGCGAAAAAGCCACACGATAAGCAGTCGAGCGAGCGCTGGCAGCTCCACCTCATTACCAAGGAAAAAAACGAAGTCGATGGACTGATCGCCAGCAAGAACGCTGAGCTCAAGGCAAAGAATGCAGCCGCCAGATCCTTCGACGGGCACGATCCCCTGAGTCGCTCGGCAAACGATTACCTGACGCGACTGACGGAGTTCGGCCCGGCGCTCAACGACGGTCATCAGTTATGGGAAAACGCCTATAACGCGGCCCATGAAGCCCGGCTGCTGTCCGCACAGATACAAGCACTCACGGATAAATCCACTGCCCTCGCCGGGCATCACGCGCAGCAGACCACCGTCTGGCGTGCCAGGGAGCAGGACTGGGAGCGCCAACGGCTGCACGCGGAACAACGGGATGCGCGCATTCGTTTCAAGCAGCAGGCCGATGCCGATGTGCGGCATGAGCGGGTCAGGGCGGCCAATACCCTGACGGTACCCGCTACCTCAGTGGCTGCTGGTGGGATGGTTCTAACCCGTGGCGGCGCATGGGTTGTCGAGGGCGCCGCAGTGGCGCTTGAAGGCACCATCACTCGCGCAACAGGCGAACTCCTGCGCATTGCAGCGATACCGGCAGGCCAGTTGGCCGGTGGGTTCGTCACCGCGATGCTCTACTCGCCGGTGCTGGGCGATGGCGAACTCACGGCTGAGCAGCGCAGTCGTCTGTTTCAAGGTATCGGTGTCAGAGCCGACCTCATGGGCCTGCCCGAGGGCCGGGACCTGCAAGCCATCGCCGATGCAGGCGGTTCGGTGGAGCTGCGCCATCGCATCAAGCCTGAGGCCGTGCAAGGCGGCACTGCGATCATTGTGGCCAGTACCGGCGGCCAGCTATCGGCCAGCGTTCCGGTGGTCAACGCCGTTCCTGATCCATTGACCGGTACCTACCACGCCGAGATCCCGGGTTCTCCTGCAAGACATCTGCAGTTCAAGCCAGACGCGACGGTCACTTCAACGCAACAACCCAGGACAAGCTATCCTGGTTTGTCCTTCAGTGCATCGCAGGCCCAGGACATTCCGGCCGGCGTCGATACCCGGATCAACGATTGCATCGTCTGCATTCCCGGGCTGCCGCCGACCTATCTGTCGTTCGGCTTGCCTCCCGTAGGCTCGGGCATCGTGACCGGCAATGGACAACCCGCCACCTGGGAGTGGTGGAAGTCAGCCTCCCAGGAAAGCGGTGCGCCCATTCCCGCGCAGATCGGCGAGCAGTTTCGCGGCCGTGAAATCCCATCGTTCGGGGCGTTCGACAAGGCGCTCTGGCATACCGTCGCTGGGGATTCGACGCTCAGTTCGTCCTTCGATGAGGTGAACAATAAACGCATCGAACAAGGTTTCGCACCTGTCGCACCGAAAAACACCTGGGACGGTGACCGACGCGAATTCGAGATCCGTTATCGGGGAAACGCCGCCCAGGGCGCGAACCCTTACGACCTCGACGGGATCAGCATCACCACACCCCAAAGCGCCCAGGGCACGCGCGGCGTCACGCCAACATTCACGCCCTGGCCGATCGAGTTCGCCAACTCCGAGGCGCACCGGCCAACCGGCAGCCGAACCTGGACGCCACTGGTACCGCCGGGTAGCGAATCGCTTGGTTCGACGACTTCGCCGATAACACCGCCACTGCCTGGGGTTTATCCGGGCGGCACTATCAGCCCCGTCCTACCGGAAAACGAAACGCTTCCGGCTGTTGACGGAGTGGATATCGGTGCCAAGATTCCTGGGTATCCGGCGGATCTGGATTTGCCGTCGCCTGATGTTCTGTTTCTGGACCGGCGAGACGATCCGGGAGTGGCAGCGGGATTTGGACAGCCGGTCTCAGGGATTTGGCTTGGTGAGGCTGCACGAGGAGAGGGTGCGCCGATTCCTGTTCAGATTGCGGATCAGTTGCGAGGGCAGGAATTCAGAAACTTTCATCGATTTAGAGAGGCGTTTTGGAGGGCAGTTGCGGCAGATACCAACTTGAGTCAGCAGTTCAGTGAGTCCAATCTGGTCAATATGCGAACTGGCGCAGCTCCTTATCCCAGCCTTATGGATCAGGTAGGTGGTCGAACGAAATTTGAAATCCACCATGAAATAGAGATTGCCAAGGGTGGGGCGGTTTACGATATAGAAAACCTTTCAGTGTTAACGCCGAAGCGCCATATTGAAGTTCATAAGGGTAAAAAGAATGATTAAATTAAAGAGCAAGCTTGAAGATTATACAGAGGCTGAGTTTTTGCTGTTTATAGAAGAATTTTTCGAAAATAAAAACGGACTAGAAGGCGAGGCGCGAAGTAACTACACAGATAGGCTTCTTAATCACTTCGAATTGATTACAGAACATCCAGGAAGATCGGATGTGATTTTCTATCCCAAAGAAGGCCAGGAGGATAGTCCAGCGGGTGTGCTGAAGGAAGTCAAAGAGTGGCGTGCACGCAATAACAAGCCTGGATTCAAGTCGTCATAACGATATTGCATTCAATGTGGCGTGAATGACTCATAAACATCTGCTCACTGGAAGTGAGCAGATGTTTTATGAAAAGTAAATCTTTCACCTTTTTTAGTCATCTTTTTCAGTTGCATTGTATTTTCAAGAATCAAAAGGGAAATATCAAGATGGAACTTAAATCAAACCTCCAGGACTACACCGAACCGGAATTCCTGAGTTTCGTGGAAAAAATCTGGGCTGTGGATGTTCGTAAACAGGATCATGACCGACTGATCATTCACTTCGATCGAATCGTGGGGCATCCCAAAGGCGCTGATCTGTTGTTTTACCCCGATGACCAAGCCAATGGGCATTCCGCAGGTGACGTCGTGTACTACGTCAAGGACTGGTACGCGAAGCAGGGCAAGGTTGCGTTCAAGGGCGGGGTAGCTCCCGGGCCGGCTCCGGCCGGGCCGGCAGCAACGTCAAGCGCAGCAGAGAGGGCGCTGAGGAGTTCGAAGCAGAACCTCGCAAAAGTCCAGAAATTAGCCACCGACCTGGGTGTCGCAGAGCAGGCCGTCGAAACTGCGTTCGCTCACTTCGATCAACTCCTGGGGACACTGCCATCAGGCATCGACGAACTGCAAAGCAGGATTTCATCCTGGGAGGCCGCACAACAGGAGGCGTTGACGGCGGTCAGGAAGTTCGAGTTTCTGAAAATGAGCATTCAGTTCGCCAGGGATGATGCGCAACGAAGCCTGGGACGTCCATTTTTGGACGCAACATTGCAGCAGACAGTTTTTCAGCAGATTACCCGAACGCATGATCGATACATCGCCCAGCTTCCCGTCATCGCCCAGCGCCATCATGATCTTCAAACCCGGGTTGAAGCGGTGCTTGATGCCGCCGAGGAACAGCTGGTTCGCCTGCGTTCACTGGCCGGAACGGGGCCGACGAAGACCGGCACTTCGGTTACCGCGCCTGCAGCTTTTGCCAACTCGCGGCCCCATGTGCTGTTGAACGGTGCGTCATCGCCAGGGGATAGCCAGCTTGTCGCTCTGCAAAAAGCCATACGCTCTGCAGTGGCTGAATTCACCTGGCTGATTACCTCAGGAACCGAGGAACACCGGGGACAATATGCGGCTGTCCTGCAATTCGACTTTGCCAGTCGGGGCGCTGACCATCGTTATGGGCTCAGTGTTCCGCTCACCGAGTTGTTGCAAATCGAGGGGCATGATTGGCAAAACCTGGCCGCGACCAAAGCCGAAGTCGATGTGGCGTTCAGGATGAGCACTGGCATTGTCGCTACCAAACCCGGCACGATGTTTCGGGGCTTGAAAGAAATCCTCGAAGTCTCACAGGTGTATATCACCCCCACCAATGGCAGCGTGCTTTCGTCGAAGGTACGAGCAAGAGCCGCTATTTGGGATGAACAGCTGAACCGCTACAGTTTTACCGCCGAGGGTCTGGCACCGACCACGGTGTCCTGGCTACCGCCCGTCGCCCTCGAAAGCAGCATACCGGTTGAGCGGAACCAGCCGAACAGGATGGGGTTCATTCAAACCCCACCCTTGCCGTTGCTGGAACCCTTCGCTGCTATTGAAGAGGTTCAATTCGACGACTACATCGTGGTATTCCCGCCCGATTCGGGGCTGGATCCTGTCTACGTCATGTTCAAGGACCGTCGAGGCTACCCAGGTGTTGTGAGTGGCAACGGCCAAGTGGTTGCAGAAGATTGGCTGGCCAAGGCTTCAACCAATGAGGGTGCTCCGATCCCGTCGGCCATAGCCGAGCAAATACGCGGGCGCCTGTTCAACCATTTTGATGCTTTCAAAACCGCATTCTGGAAGGCTGTTGCCGCAACTCCAGCGCTGAACGCCCAATTCAATGCGAGCAACCAAGGGTTGATGCTGAACGGTCTGCCGCCTTTGAACGAACAGGAAGAGGGTGGGCACAGACTGCTCATTCGTCACCAGCGGGATATCGCAGAAGGTGGCGAGGTGTACGACGTGGATAACCTGATCATTCGGCGCTAGAACGGCGGATTACACGGGAGGCACTGCGAGCTGCAATCTGGCAGCAAGCCCGGAACCTTGACAGTCCCGGGCCTTGCGACCTGTTTTCAACGCCTTCGCAACCGCGACAGACAGGTGACTGCCCTGGTTTTCAGGTCACTACCCGATAGCAGGGCACATAGGCCGCGCCACCTGGCAGCTTCATCCGGTGTTGCTCGACGAACGCATTCAGCAATTTGTCCAGAGGCTGCATGACGGCCACGTCACCGCGAATCTCGTAGGGGCCGTGTTGCTCGATCAGGCGAATGCCCTTGTCTTTCACATTGCCGGCAACGATGCCGGAAAAGGCGCGTCGCAGATTGGCCGCCAGCTCGTGAGCAGGCAAGTCCTGGCTCAGCTGAAGGCTGGCCATGTTGGCGTGGGTGGGGTCGAACGGGCGCTGAAAGCCTTCCTCGATCTTCATCAGCCAGTTGAAGTGGAAGGCGTCGTTGCGTTCCCGGCGGAACTGCTTGACCGTCTTGAGTCCCTCGGTCATTTGCCTGGCCACTTCGGCGGGATCATCGATGATGATCTGGTAGTGATCCTGGGCCGCTTCTCCCAGCGTAGCGCCGACGAACGCGTGCAACTGCTGCAGGTAGGGCGCGGCACTTTTTGGCCCGGTCAGGATGACTGGAAACGGCAGGCCACGGTTGTCCGGGTGCATCAGGATGCCGAGCAGGTAGAGGAACTCTTCGGCCGTGCCGGCGCCACCGGGGAAGATGATGATGCCGTGGCCGACGCGCACGAAAGCTTCCAGACGCTTTTCGATGTCCGGAAGGATCACCAGCTCGTTGACGATCGGATTAGGTGCTTCGGCAGCGATGATTCCTGGTTCCGTCAGGCCCAGGTAACGGCCGCCGCTCATCCGCTGCTTGGCGTGGGCGATGGTGGCGCCCTTCATCGGCCCTTTCATCACCCCGGGCCCGCAACCGGTGCAGACATCCAGGCGGCGCAGTCCGAGTTCGTGACCGACCTTCTTGGTGTACTTGTACTCTTCTTCGTTGATCGAATGGCCGCCCCAGCACACCACCATCTTCGGCTCCACGCCGGGGCGCAGGGTGCGGGCGTTGCGCAGCAGGTGGAAGACGTAGTCGGTGATTCCCTGAGAACTGCTCAGGTCGATGCGCAAGCTGTCCAGCTCGTTCTCGGTATAGACGATGTCGCGCAGGGCACTGAACAGCATCTCGCGGGTGCTGGCGATCATCTCGCCGTCGACGAAGGCATCTGCCGGCGCATTGAGCAGCTCCAGGCGGACTCCACGATCCTGCTGGTGGATGCGCACCTCGAAGTCCTGGTAGGCCTCAAGAACAGTCTTGGCGTTGTCAACCTGAGCGCCAGTATTGAGGATCGCCAGGGCACACTGGCGAAACAGATTGTAGATGCTGCCTGAGCCGGCTTCGCTCAGCTGTTGTACTTCACGTTGGGACAGTGTCTCCAGGCTGCCCTTTGGGCTTACCGAAGCGTTGATTACATGTCTTTGGTGCATTCTGAATTCCCTGAAAGCGATGCCGAGGAGCCGGGTAGGGCCCGCGGCAAGAAGATGGTGAGCGCCGAAGGTGGTCGTGTGCGGCTGGTATTTTGTCCGGCGACAGGGCGGGAAGCAAACGTTGCGATGAATGGTGTTCCATCTTACCCCGGCATTGTATGGAGCGGCGCGAAAGAGATATTGAACAGGATGTTGCGTCTTTTCCTCTGGGGTAACCTGATGGTATCGCTGCGCTCACCCCAACCTGGAGGTGCAAGGAATGAGTTATGACTCTCGTGAGCAGAAGGAGCCACTCAAACGTTTATTTTTCGCTCTGCCCTGCGCATCTGCACAACGCCGGGCCATCGCCCAATGGCGCAGTGCTCTTGAGCTAAGTAACGGACGCCCGGTGCCAGCGGAAAACTTTCATTTGACGCTGATGTTTCTGGGAGCTGTAGCCGTGACGCAGATTCCGCGCATCTGTGCCGCCGCCGCAGGTATTCGAACCTCAGGCGAGCACTTGACTGTAACGCTGGACCGCCTGGATGTATGGCGCCGAGCCGGTATCTTGTTACTCGTTCCAGCGCAGGAATCATTGGTTTTGCGCCAGCTGGTCTATGCCCTGGAACAGGCGCTGCTACCGCTTGGGTTTGTCGACGCCCCCCGGGAATTTCGCCCCCATTTGACCTTGATGCGGGACTATCGAGCACCTATCCCTGAATCCAGTACACCACCCGACTTTCACCTGAGTGCCAGGCACTTCACCCTGTTCGAGTCGCATAAAGGCCGCTATCGGCCGCTGGCCGAATGGCCTCTGGTTAACCCGGTCGCGTAACCTCAGATACCTGGCGAAACCGCGTCGGAATGGCCTCCGCGAACGGATAGAGTGAAAAGCAGGGCCTGGCTTCGTCGATTACCCGCTGGAACGACGGTCTCTGGGTCAACCTGTCGAAATAGGCGCTCAAGTGGCTGAACTCGTCCGGGAATGGCTGGAGGGTGCTGGCATAGAAAAGGGCCGGGGCAGCGGCACAATCGGCCATGCTGAAGTCTTGACTGGCAACCCAGGTCCTGGACGCCATTCGGCGGTCGAGCATGGCGTACGCTGTCTCCAGCGTGGAGCGTTCTTTGGTCAAATCACCTTTGGCGCCACGTAGGCGATCACCGACAATCTGCTGTATCGGCGCTTGAAGATAGTTGTCGAAAAAGCGGTCCCATAGACGCACCTCCAACGCGGCCTCCCAATCGCCTGGAATCAACGGATGCTCACCTGGATAGAAGCGATCCAGATACTCGATGATGACGGTGGACTCTGGCAGGTCGCGCTGACGGGCATGGTCACGGATGACCGGAAATTTGCCGATTGGCCATAGGGCTTGAAGCTCCGCTCTGTCGGCAGCGTCCGCGAGATCGATGACCCGCCTTTCGAATTCGATGCCGTTTTCGTAGAGCGCGATGAGCACTTTGTGGCAGAACGACGCTAGCGGATGGTAGTAAAGCGTCAGTGACATCTTTCGGCTCCATGTGAGGTCCGCCGGGGCTTTCTGGCGGTATAGATTGCCTTGCTCATTTACACCCGGCGAAGCCCCACCACAGTCCACTAATGACCAGCAGGTACCTCATGTTGAATGAGGATCGCTTTGGCCAGCTCTTCATCGCTTGCCTTGAGGCCTGGATTGTCGAGTCGAATCTGTTTCAATACCGACTCCAGATAGACCCCGCGAATGGTGCCTCCACTGGCGACGAAGCTGGAGGCGTCATCGCGGGCGGGAATCGCGAGCTTGTCGTCCTTAAATGTGGAGTACAGCGATGCAGAAACCCCAGCGGAGGTGGCGACATCGCCCGCATCCACATCGGCCATGGCCGAACCAAAGGGCAGGCAAAGCATCAGCGAAGAGATGAGAAATAGACGGCGCATGACCGTGTCCTCCGAAAGATAGGATGTACCACATACCTTTGGATGCGTGACGGCAGCCATGAGTTCCCTGGCGTGCGCTTCTGTTACCCGATAGCACTCATTGACCGCATGGAAACCGTCCAGCCATTCACTGCGTACCGAACATGGCCGTCCAGTAAATCCCTGCATCACTCTTCGGATCAACCGCATAGGCCGCACCCAGTTGGTGAAACTGCGGGTTCATCAGGTTGGCACAATGACCGGTGCTGGTCAGCCAGCCATCGACCACCCTGCGCACGGTGTCGTGCCCGGCGGCGATGTTCTCGCCGATCTGCCCACCGACGTAGCCCGCCAGTTCAGCCCGATCACCCGGCGTGTGGCCGTCGCGGTCCTTGTGATCGAAGAAGTTGTTATTGGCCATGGCCCGGGCATGGGTCTCGGCCGCCGTCGCCAGCGTGGCGTTCCAGGCCAGCGGCGTGGTGGCGGCAAAGGATTGGGCGCCGCACTGGCGCGGCTGCGTGCGGGCTGTATTGATCATCTCAAGTAGCTTCTGTCCTTCCGCCTGCCAGTCGCCCAGGCGCCCACTCAACAGCGGACGCGCCAGTACGATGCGCCACTCGTGTCCCTCGCGGCTCACGCCGATATCGATGAATTGCGGGTCCAGCACGATCCGGCAGAAGCTCTCCTGCACTGCCTTCATGGCCGACTGCACATCACGCGGCCCGGACAGGCTGATCGCCTGCACATTGACCATCGGATAAGCCGCACGCGCCAGCGCCTGCTGCAGGTCGCCGATACTGTTGGCGGGCAGGACCAGGCGCGGATCGCTCGCCAGTGGTGGCAGCTCTTGAGACACCTGGCCTGCGCAACGCTGCACCTGGCTGCGGTAGGCGTTGATCGACTCGACCAGTTGCGTCTCCTCGGTCGCCACGGCAGTGGCGGCGAACACCAGGCCTAGCGGCAACGCGGCAAGACGCATAACGGATGACAGGACGCGCATGGCACTCTCCTTGAGCTGACTGCGTCCATGATGCGCGATTTCGCCCCACCCGGCGCAATGCCTTTTCACGCCGAAACAAAATTCGTCTGGCAAACACGAACCTGAATCCGCCAATCGAGATCTGAAGTTCGGCGGAGTCAGTGTGGTGGAATGATTTGGCTACTACAGTATTGATTAAATAAGGCGAAGTTGCCTTTCACTCAGGTTCGACCATGCGCCTCTTATGGGTAGCAATCTACCTCGCAACAATCCTTCTCGGGGGCCAGGCAATCGCGGCTGAGCAGGAACAAAAAGCCGAGGTGGCTGAAGAAAAGGCACAGGTTCTGGAAGAGAAGGCCGCAGAGAAGGGGACCGAGGTACCTGTGCCCAAGACCGAGGCCATCACGAAGTCTGAGGTGCAGGCGGTCGATCCGGCAGGCGCAGCGCCTCTGGACGATGCAATTACGTGCCTTGCGCGCAGCATCTACTGGGAAGCCAAAGGCAAGGCAGCTGCCGATATGGAAGCCGTCGCCAGCGTGGTCATGAACCGACTGGGCCATGAGGGGTTTCCGGATACGGTGTGCAAGGTGGTCAAGCAAGGCTCCGAACAGAAAAACTGTCAGTTTTCGTGGTGGTGTGATGGGCGTTCGGATCAGGTAGTGGAGGACGATCAGTACATGATTGCCAAGGAAATAGCGCGAAAAGCGCTCAACCAGCAACTACCGGACCGAACCCATGGCGCTTTGTATTTCCACGACAGGACTGTGAGGCCCGACTGGGCCAGTAAATACATCAAGACCACCGAGACCGGAAAGTTTCTCTTCTATAAGCCTAACGACGGTACGGCACGATAGGCCTTCAATCCTGGATGATCGCCATTGCTTAAAGCGTGAAGCAAACCGCCGAATCGTCAGCCGGCGGCTGAGCGATGCATCGCTGATGGGCGTCACCTACAGCAGTTATCTCCAACCCGGCAAAAACAGGACGCACTGATCTCCACATCGGCTCGTGCCATTGCCAGGTTGAGGCGGGCTTGTGCAGCCGTCGCCTCGGCGTGTTTACCAAGGCGGTGCAGGCACTCCACATACCCGTGCAGACTCCACACGTTGTCCGGATGTCGGGACGCCCGACTGAGGGTATTGTCCAGCCCCAGATCGGCCCGATATACCTGTACGGCTTCTTCTACCCGGCCCTACTCCAGGAGCAGCGCTCCCAGCGCATGCCGGATCGGTTGCATCCATCCCCACGGCTCGTCATAGGGCAGGTTGTCGTCCAGTTCCAGCGCATGGCGCAGGTGGGCAAAGGCGCTGTCGTGCTGGCCTTTGCGGTACTCGATTTCCCCCTGCAACATGGCCGCGGCAATTGCCAGAATATCCGTGCATTTGTTGTTGAATATGTACCGCGTCTGCGGCACTCGGGCCAACGCTTCAAGGAAGCGTTGTTGTTCGGTTTCTGCAGCGGCTATCTGCGCCTGAGCCGCGTGCGCCACGCCTTTGGCGTAATGCAGCATCGCCGTCGTCACACAGTACAGCTGCGGGTCGTCGGGCAGGGGCTCGGCAAGAATCTCGTGCCACCTGCCAAACCGTACCAGTACGTGCATCTTCATCGCCACGAAGCCTTCCACCCAGTCGGCCATCGGCGGCTGCGCCACGCGCAACAGTTCTTCTGGAATAGTCGCGATCAGTTCATTGGCAGCTTCCAGGGCGGGGCGGTACTGACCGAGAAACATCGCCGAATAGAGCTTGAAGTGATAGTTGTGGCTTCTGTAGAGGGTGTAGAAATTGATCGGGCCTTCGCGTTCCAGATATTTGCGGTCGGCCAGGATCGCGCGGCTGTTGGTCACCATTGCGGCATGATAATCGCCGCAGAGCACGTCGATATGCGACGGCATATGGCGCAAATGTCCCGCGTCCGGCACCAGGTCGCGCAGGACATCGCAGGCCCGCAACGCCCGTTCCGGATAGGGCGACATTTCCATGGTATGGATGTACATGTGCAGCACGCCGGGGTGCGGCGCATCCCCGCGCTGGTCGATCAGCCGCAGCGTTTGCTCCAGCACGGCCACCGCCTCAAGGGTATCCGCGCCTTGCAACGGTGCGCCGCTATTGAGGTCCCATAGCTGCCAGGGCGTGCGGTTGATCATCGCTTCGGCAAACAGCGCGCAGACATCAAGATCGTCGGGAAAGGCGGCGTAGACATTTCGCATAGACGCCGAGTAGGCATCGTTCCAGGTGCAAAGCTCGCCGATGCTTACCGCGTGATCCGCTTGGTAACGCTGCTCCAGAGCCCGGATCAGAGCCTGCTCCACTGGCGTTGCACCCTCAATACGCGCCAGCGCAGCTTCCGTCGCTCGGCGTGCATCGGTGACGGCCTCGCCCAATTCCTGTTCTGCAAATGCGTCCCAGCGCTTGTTGTAATTCGAACCTGAGGCATGGGCGATGCCCCAATAGGCCATTGCGCAACCACTGTCATGTTCGGCGGCCTTGCGGAAACAACGTACGGACTCTTCGTGGTTGTAGCCGTAGCACCATAACAAACCACGATCAAACCAGATCTGAGCCTGTGACGAGCTTGTCGTCACCGGACGGCTGTAGGTGCCCAAATCGTAATAGTCACGCATCGACTGATCCTCCCTCCAGGTTGGCCTGAGGTGCTATGCCAAGGCAGTTGGTTGGCCGGGGCAGTTGACTGACTCCTAAGTATGTGGCCGATGGTTATGATGGTTATACGGCCAGGAGGATGCCGCAGTATCTGCCGATGGACTTTGTGGCGGGGCGGCCAGTTCCTCCAGGTGGGTGATGATGTCGTCCGGTTTGAGCACCAGTACGTCGCTGTCCAGGGTGTCCAGAATCATCTCGGCGGTGTTGCCGATCAATGCGCCGGACAGTCCGGTCCGGGCCACGCTACCGATCACCGTGAGCGCCGCTTCGAGCTTGTGCGCGATGTACGGGATCAGCACCTCGGCCGAACCTTCCTCGATATGCAGGCGTTCGTCGCTGATGTTGAATTCGGCCTGGAATGTCTTGCACAGTTGGCGATAGAGAGCCTGAATGCTCTCCTTGAGTTGGAGTACGGGGTCGGCCGCCGAAAGCATGGGATAAGGGTGGGCGCTCATCATGTGTAGAGTGCCGCCAGCCAGCGCGGCGATGTCGTAGCCGTGGCTGACGATGCCGGAATGCAGGACGCGATGCTCCATGTCACTGTTGCCAGCATCGATGGCCGCGAGAATGGTGCCGCCGGTCCAGGGTCTCGCGGTTTTTACCAGAAGCACCGGGCTGGGGCAGTATCGCAGTAGCTTCCAGTCCTCGGGGGTGAGAAGGGCCTTCATCAGCGGGGTATCGGGCAGGTGCTGCTTGATCACCAGCCCGCAGCCCTCCGCCTGTTGGGCGGCAATGATGGTCTTGTGTGAACTCCCATGCCAGGCCTGCTGGGCGCTGACGCTATAACCCTCCTGTGCCAAGGCGCCTTGCAGGTCGTTCAGGTAGGAGCAATGGTGGTTTCCCTTGTCGCAAGCCAGCAGATGCAGGTGCGACTGGGTGGCGCTGGCAATCATTTTAGCTCTATTCAGGATCAGGTCCCTGGACTGCTGCGAATCCACCACCACCAAGGTGTTGCGAATGGTGTGCATGAGTATCTTCCTGTGCGTGAGTACAGTTTTTATGTGAGGCGGCGGCACGGGCGCTCTTGGCCTATACCCCTTCGGGCGGGTTGTACGCGTTAGGCCAACCCTTGCCCGCCCATCAACCGGAAGCTCACTTACCGACATCATGCACGCGACAGCTAAAATCGAATCCTGCCTGCTCAGTCCGATTGTTGACGCTTGAATCGAGCTGGCATTAATAACCGGAACTGCTGCTGATCGCTCATGCAACTGCGCAAGTTGACTCCACAGCACTGGCGCTGTTGTTCCATTGCATCTATATTGAGTTGTAACGCGGCCGGTACACTTGGTGCCGGATGAATTGCGTTACTTCTTGCTGGTTGCGCTGCTGGCAAAGGAAGCGTGTGAGCGTTTGCCGCTTTCAATGCCCCGCCTGCCTGCGCCTATCCGCCCGCGCAAATACTACGCGCAGGTAGATACCCCCGACCTTGGTGGAATGAATCGAGTTGCTCTCTTGCGGGCGTTTTTTGCTCGCTCAACTCAATGACTAAGTATGGTGGCTATTCTGCTTAATGCTTAGGTAGATGGTCGACTGGGTTAGTTGATTTTCACCTAAGGAAACTCTGAATAAACCCCATTCGATCTGATGAAAAAGCACCGCTCTCGCTGGCCGAGACACCTGAAGCGGATTACCTTTTCCATAGCTGTGCGTTATAGCGCTGTTCACAATGGTTATATCCGCGTTCCAGCATTCGGCTACCGTCATCGTATATGACTTGATCGCGCAGGCTCTGCTGCGATACACCCACAGCCGCCAAACACGAGGAAACCATGATGACCTCCCACAGAGCTGTCGCTGTTTCGCTGGCCTTGCTCAGCGCAGCCTTCCTGGCATCTGCCGCCCTGGCCGAGGGCGCGGGTTTGATTACCGCCACCCCATCCGAACTCAAGTGGACGGCCGCGCCGTCGGTGGGACCCGGCGCGATGATTGCGGTGATTGAAGGTGACCTGAAAGCCGCCGAGCCCTTCACCCTGCGCTTGAAGCTGCCGGCAAATACGAAAATCGGTGTGCATACCCATCCTGTGACCGAACGCGTAACCGTTATCTCGGGCACCTTCTACTTCGCCATCGGAGACACATTCGATCCGGCACGGGCCAAGGCCTATCAACCGGGGACACCCTGATCATTCCCGTCGGCATGTCGATGTATGGCGCCAGTCGAGAACAGGAAACCGTGCTCCAGCTCCACGGCACGGGGCCTTGGGGGATCACCTACCTCAACCCGGCGGACGACCCCAGGAACAAAAAAATGTAGCGAGCGACAACCCGATAAAATGAATCAATCGTGCCTGGCCCCGTTAGCTCCCATCAGGACACACGTGGTCATCGAGTCCTCGCCTATCAGGGCGCTTTACCTTTATACACGTGACCTGTCGAGCCACTGCTGAAGCGCGACCAGCGAAATACCCTTGAAATATCTCTTAATAGGAGCGGCCCTGGAAAAGCGCAATGACATGGTAATTTCTGTCGCCCAATAAAATATCGGACGATCTCAATGCGCCCAAATGGAACGATCTGCGCACAGTTGCTTTTCCTTGCCTGCACGACGTTTTTCGGCACCTCCGCAGCCGCGAATACGCAGCCGGATATCGACAACCTCGTGCACGACGCCGCCCAATCGGTGATGCAACAGCACAATATTTCCGGGCTGGCTATCGCAGTTACCGCGAATGGCCAACAACAGTTCTACAACTACGGCGTGGCCTCCCGGCAAACCGGTCAAAAGGTCACCCGCGATACATTGTTCGAGATTGGGTCGATCAGCAAGACGTTTACCGCAACCCTGGCCACCTACGCGCAGGCCAGCGGCCGGCTTTCACTCACCGACAAAACCGGCAAGTACCTGCCGCAACTCAAGGGTAGCGAACTGGACAAGGTGACGCTGATCAATCTGGCGACCCATACGGCGGGAGGCTTTCCCCTCCAGGTTCCTGACAATGTCCAGAACAACGAACAGTTGATGGGCTACTTCAGCACTTGGCAAGCGCAATTCGCCCCCGGAACTCACAGAACCTATGCCAACCCGAGTATCGGGCTGCTTGGCGTGATTGCGGCCAGGAGTTTGAACATTCCTTTTGAGGAGGCGATCGAGACGCGGCTCTTCCCGAAACTCGGCATGCACAATAGCTACATCAATGTGCCGTCAAGCAAGATGTCGCTCTATGCACAGGGCTATAACAAACAGGACGCTCCCGTCAGGCTGAATCCTGGAGTGCTTGCAGCCGAAGCCTACGGGGTCAAAACCAGCGCCTCGGATTTGATTCGCTTCGTCGAGGCGAACCTGAGTCTCGTCGAGACAGACGCCAGGCTCACGCGAGCGATCACCGAGACCCATACCGGCTACTTCAAGCTTGGATCGATGACCCAGGACCTGATCTGGGAGCAGTACAACTATCCGGTGAAGCTGGAGACGCTGCTGGAAGGCAACTCCGACAAGATGATCTACGAGAGCCAGGCGGCCACTGCGCTGATCCCGCCCATGCCTGCGCAACAGGCGGTCTGGATCAACAAGACCGGCTCAACCACCGGCTTTGGAGGGTACGTAGCCTTCATTCCAGCGAAGAAGCTCGGCATTGTGATACTGGCCAACAAGAATTATCCCAACGAGTCCCGTGTGCGCCTGGCGCATCAAATCCTGAGCAAGCTCGATTGCTGTTCGCTTGCAACGAACTGAGGTCGTCCAGGGTCCGGACAGTCGATGCTCCTGCATCAGCTCTTTGGCCTGGGCGAAAAAAACGCGAACCCGATTAAGGTTCGCGTTAAGGGGGAGGTCAGGTGCAGAGCAGTTTTACGCTGAACAGGCTGCCAAAGCAGTCCTTCATTGCTTCACATAACTGCCTGGCGCCGGCTCCAGCGCCGGGTATTTGTCATTGCCGATCTCGGTGATCGCAGGCTGGCGCTCACCGGCGTGTCCGGCCAGCCAGTTGAACCAGTCATTCCACCAGCTTCCAGGTTGCTGTTCGGCATTCTTGAACCAGGTGTCCGGGTTTTTCGTGACCCGATTGTTGGTCCAGTAATGGCGTTTCTGCTTGGCAGGCGGATTGATCACGCCGGCGATATGCCCGGACGCGCCCAGTACAAAGCGCTTGGTCCCGGAGAGCAGGTTGGTGCTGGCGTAGGCACTCTTCCAGGGCACGATATGGTCGTCATGGGTCGCAAGGATATAAGCGGGAGCGTCAATTGCACGCAAATCCACCTTGGCTCCACAGCACTCCAGCTCACCTGATTTCAGGTCGTTCTGCAGATAGGTGTGGCGCAGGTACCAGCAGTACATCGGGCCTGGAAGGTTGGTGCTGTCGTTATTCCAGAACAGCAGGTCAAGCGGGATCGGCTTCTGCCCCTTGAGGTATTTGTCGACGTTGTAGTTCCACCACAGATCGTTGGGGCGCAGCAGGGAGAACGTATTGCCCATGTCCTCGCCCTTAAACAGACCGATGGGGCCATCCTGGCCGCCGATGGTGCGCTCGCGGTAGGCCACCAGTTCTTCGTCGACGAATATGTCGATCGGACCGGTATCCAGGTAATCAAGGAACGTGGTCAACAGGCTGACGCTGGCAATCTCACGGTCGCCGCGCGCCGCCAGTACCGCCAGCGCTGTGCTCAACAGGGTGCCGCCGATGCAGAAGCCCACGCAATTGAGTCGCTGTTCGCCACTGATCTCGCGGGTCACTTGCAGTGCGTTGATCACCCCGCGCTCGATCAGGTCATCCCAGGTGGTGCCTGCGTGTTCCTGGTCGAAGTTGCGCCAGGACATCAGGAATACCGGATGTCCCTGTTCCAGCAGATGGCGGACCATCGAGTTGTCCGGACGCAGATCGAGAATGTAGTACTTGTTGATCGCCGGCGGTACGACGAATACCGGGCGCTTGTACTGGGTTTCGCTTTGCGGGTAGTACTGAATGAGCTGGAACAGTTCATTCTCGAAGACGACTTCGCCGGGGGTGTTGGCCAAGTCGACGCCCACCTTGAAGGCGCCGCTATCGCACTGGCGCATCTTGCCTTCATGCAGGTCGCTGGCCAGATGCTGCAGACCGGTGATCAGACTGGCACCTTTGGTCTCAACCACGCGCTGGAGGGCATCCGGGTTACTTGCCAGGAAATTGCTTGGTGCATTGGCGGCGATGGCTTGCTCCACCAGATAGCGCAGGCGTTGGCGCGGTTTCTTGTCTTCGATCAGCAGCGTATCGAGCAATTTCAGGAGAAAGCTGGAGTTGAGCAAATAGAAGGCGGCGAGGGAGCCGAACAGTGGCTGGCTCCAGTTACCGCTGGCGAAACGTCGATCATCGAAGCTGAAGGGTTGACCGGTCAGCAGCTGTTGGCCGAGTTGACCCCATTGAAGCTGGTAGTCCGCCTGCAGACTATCCAGTGTTTCGCGAGGCAGCTCGAACCAGGCGCTGTGCTCGTGCCCGGAAAACCAGGGGTTGGTGCTGACCCATACGCGCAATTGTTGCACCGCAAAGGAAGCGATGAATGGAACCTGGCCTGACCAGTAGGTAGTGAATGTATGCGCGTTGTTGTCCATAGAGCTCCTTGCTCACCGAAATGAGCCGGGCAAAAAAATAAGCCGCGCTTTGCAGGTTGATTCCGGCAAAGCGCTGGCAGAAATGCGAGCAGCACTGTTTGACGTCAGATGCGCGGAGCAAGGATTTTCCCTGCCCGCGCATTGGCTATCGAGTTAGCTTTGGTTAGCGCTCGATGGCCAGGCCGACGCCTTGTCCGCCGCCGATGCACAAGGTGGCCAGACCTTTTTTGCCGTCGCGACGGATCAGCTCGTGAACCAGTGACACCAGGATCCGGGCACCCGAGGCGCCGATCGGATGGCCAAGGGCAATCGCGCCGCCATTGACGTTGACTTTGCTGGCGTCCCAACCCAACTCTTTGCCTACCGACAGCGCTTGAGCGGCGAACGCTTCATTGGCTTCGATCAGGTCCAGGTCCTCGATGCTCCAGCCGGCCTTTTGCAGGGTCAGACGTGTAGCCGGGACCGGGCCGATGCCCATGATCGACGGGTCCACACCAGCACTGGCATAGGCTTTGATCCGCGCCAGAACCGGGAGGCCCAGGGCCTGGGCTTTGGCGGCGCTGGCCAGCAACAGCACGGCAGCACCATCGTTGAGGGTCGAAGAGTTGCCGGCGGTCACGCTGCCGTCTTTCTGGAAGGCCGGCTTGAGTTTCGCCAAGGCTTGCGCGGTGCTGTCGATACGCGGCTGTTCGTCGGTGTCGAAGACCAGCGGATCGCCCTTGCGCTGAGGAATCAGGATCGGGGTGATTTCGCTCTTGAAGCGTCCTGCCTCAATGGCGGCTGCGGCCTTTTGTTGCGAGGCGGCGGAGAAGGCATCCTGTGCTTCGCGAGAGATCTCGTACTTTTGCGCCAGGTTCTCGGCGGTGATGCCCATGTGGTAGTCGTTGAAGGCGTCCCACAGGCCATCCTGGATCATGCTGTCCTGCAGTTGCGCATGGCCCATGCGCAAACCGGTGCGTGCCTTGGGCAGCACATAGGGGGCCAGACTCATGTTTTCCTGACCGCCGGCGATCACCAGCTCCGCGTCGCCGCAACGGATCGCCTGGACGGCGAGCTGGACGGCCTTGAGGCCGGAGCCGCAGACCTTGTTCAGGGTCAGGGCAGGGGTGGTATGTGGCAAGCCGGCCTTGATCACTGTCTGGCGGGCCGGGTTTTGCCCAGCGCCGGCGGTGAGCACCTGGCCGAGGATCACTTCATCTATCTGGGCTGCATCGATACCCGTCTGCTCCAGCAGCTGGCGAATCACTGCGGCACCGAGTTCGGTCGCGGGAATTGCAGACAAGGCACCCTGGAAACTGCCGATGGCGGTACGAGTGGCGGCAACGATTACGACTTCGTTCATGCATGACCTCATAGGAAAGACAAAATTCGTCGAACAAACCAGGGCGTTCATGCCCTGGTTGGGGTTACTGCATGTTCATGCCGCCGTTTACCGAGAAGTCGGCACCGGTGCTGTAGGCGGACTCATCGGAGGCCAGCCAGGCGACGATCGAGGCGATCTCTTCGGGTTGGCCAAGGCGACCGACCGGTGTTGCCGCGATCATGCCGTCGAGAATGTCCTGGCGGATTACCGCGGTCATGGCGGTCTGGATGTAGCCAGGGGAAACGGTGTTGACGGTCACGCCCTTGCCGGAAACTTCCCGGGCCAGTGCCATGGTGAAACCATGGATGCCGGCTTTGGCGGCGGAGTAGTTGGTCTGACCGAACTGGCCGCGCTGGCCGTTGATCGAGGAGATGTTGATGATCCGCCCCCAACCCTTGGACAGCATGCCTTCAATGACCTGCTTGGTGGTGTTGAACAAGCCCGTCAGGTTGGTCCCGATCACTTCGTTCCAGTGTTCCGGGGTGAGCTTGCGAAAGGAGGCGTCGCGAGTGATGCCGGCGTTGTTGACCAGCACGTCGACCGGGCCGAAGTGTTCGCGCAGCAGTTCAAAGGTTTTGCTGGTTGATTCCCAGTCAGTGATATTGGTTTCGACGCATTCGAACTTGAAACCAGCCTCCAGTTGGGTCGCCAGCCAGTCATTCTTGCGGCTGGAATTGGCGCTGCAGACTACGATTACCTTGAATCCATCCTTGTACAAACGTTGGCTGATTGCTGTGCCAATACCGCCCATGCCACCTGTTACCACTGCTATGCGATTACCAGTTTCCATGCAATTTCCTTATCTGTTGCGCTGCAAGATGAAGAGATTGTTCAGGATCGACAGGTCGTGAGGAAGTGTTGGTCGGTGACTGTTTGGTGTCCAGAGGTGCCATCTAGACCTTTCGGCGGGTCGCGAAAAAATGAATGGCACCTATACTGGATCAATACTTGAATTGTAAGGAATGGTTAACATACGTTCGATATAGTTAAGGTTTGTTCAACGCTGATCAGTAATGGCCTCGGACGGGACGTTCGGTTTCACAGGTTATTGGGGGACTCCATGTATAGAATGAGCTCGGGTTATGCCAGCGTGCTGGTGAATACGATCCTGGCTCAAGGACTGGATGCTGCCAGTCTGTGTCAGGAGGTTGGATTGGACATGCCGCTCGCGAGTAAACCGGGAGCGTTCTGCGATCGAAGTGCTATCTACCGTCTATGGAACCTGGCAGCTCAGGTCTCTGGCGATCCGGACATCGGTTTGAAGGCCTATGGGAATTTCCATCCCAGTAATATTCAGATCGTCGGCTACACCATGATGTCCAGTTTGAATCTGAAAAAAGCCCTCGAACGGCTGGTTCGTTTCAGCCCGCTGATTGGCACCGGATTCAGCCTTTTCTTTGTTCGGGAGCAGCAGCATTACCGCTTGGCCTGCTTCGATCATCATCAGCGCGGCTCGGTCAAACCCCGGCAATACACGGACGCCGGACTGGCTTCATTGCTGGGCTTCTGTCGTTGGCTGACGGGTGGCAACTTACCGCAACCACTGTGTATGGAGTTCTCCTACCCGGAACCTGCGGACACCTCGGAGCACCAGCGAATTTTTGGCTGTCCGCTACGTTTCGGCGCTGCCTATGACAGTATTTTGTTTGATGGGCAGGAGCTTCTGCGTCCTTTGAGTATGGCCAACGAAGAGTTGGCCGTACTCCATGACAGTTTTGCCGAGGCTCAACTGGACCAGTTGTTCGGCTTGTCCATTGTTGGCAGGATTCGCGCGCTGATCACCGAGCGTATGAGCCAGGGGCAAGGGCATGATATGGAGTCGATAGCGGCAGCATTGAATATCAGCAAGCGCACGCTGCAACGAGCCCTCGAGAAGGATGGCACGCAATTCAAGGATGTCCTGAACGATATGCGCCGACAGTTTGCCGACTTTTATCTGCGCCATTCCAATTTCAACATGAAGCATGTGGCTTACCTGCTCGGCTTTCACGACCACAGCAGCTTCCATAAGGCGTGCACCCGCTGGTTCGCCATGACGCCCGGCCAGTATCGAGCCGATGAGTCGTTGCTTGTGGTCGAGGAGATTGCGCCGATCCGACCCATGAACCCAGTTGATCTGCGCAACAATCAAAAGATCGCAGGCTTCGCCAGTTCCTACGCCGAGCGGATGCACCGGTAATCCCTTGTGAATGTTCATTGGGGCTTGGGGTAATGTCGGTAAGTTAAGAAAGCGACGAAGATCCTGTGGGAGCGTGGCTTGCCCGCGAAGAACGATGACGCGTAATGCCTGAAAAACCGCGGTGTTTTCTTCGCGGGCAAGTCGGATCGCCGCACCGCCGCTCCCACAGGTTCTGCGCCTTGACTTATCGGCATTAGGGCTTGGGACCTTTTGACTTTTTGCTCGCTTTACGCTTTGGGGCTTTAGCCTCGATGGCGGGGGTGGGCGTTGGTGTGATCTCCGGCGGCAGTATTGCCGCAAGCGGGGATGGTTCCAGAGGTGTCTCTTTCTGGATAGTGTCCGCTTCACCAGGCGGTTGGGTCAGGCTAAAGCCTGGCAGGGGGACTTCGAGTAGCGCGTGCAGTTCGCGCCAGAATTCCCCTTCAACTCCAGCAATTGTCAGCAGTTCGGGCATCAATTGCCCAACGGCTGCGAGGACCTGTTGGCGTGCCTTGGTGTCCGGCAGTAGCAAGGGCAGGCTGCGCAAGCTTTCTTGCGGGTGGGCAAAAACCAGCAGGTTCTGCAATCGGATGGCTTCGCGCAGGGCCGCAGGCTCATTGCTGTAGTCCTGGACCAGCAGGTGCACCTGCTGGATCAGTTTCTCGATGCTTTCCTTGCCCGCCTTGTCGCTGTCGCGGCCCAGCAGAAACAGAATCCGCACCAACGCTTCCAGGGGGCCGCCATGGGGCAGTGCATCCTGCAGGCGTTCGATCAGGGCTTTGTCCTGCAGGTCGGCATGTTCCTGAAGATTTCGCGCAGGCTCGCGGTCGATGAGGCTGCTCAGTGCGCCATACACACCGTAGAAACACAGTTCCTGCGCTGCGTCCCGCACATCACGATAAGCGTTCAGGGCGTCTTGCATCTGGTTGGAAAACAGGTCTTGCCATGCCAGCAGCGGGTTGTCCTTGCGTGCGGGATGACGATCACCGCTCACCCGGGAGGCGGTCCCGGCCAACCACCACAGCGCCGGATTCAGGCTGCTCCATAGCACTTGCTGCTGATGGAAGGGGTGCGTCCTGCGCATCAGTTCGGCAACGGGCTCGTTGACTATCTGGCGTAGCCACGGACGTATGAACCCGTCGTAAAACGTGCTGTTGATTTCAGAGGCACGCTCCACCAGAGTGAATTCGCGATCGTCATCACGGGGCGGCTCGCCGTCATCATGGATATCGGCGATTCGCCTTGATTCGAAACGCACGCCATATTGCGTGCCGTCGGTCCCTCCGACAGCGGGCAGATCGTCGATCAGCATTTCATACAGTCCTGCCGGCAGCGCAGTAATGGCTTCGACTGCGCCGAGCAACCCACGGTGTTCACGCCGGGCAACCTTGCCGGAAACGAAGATGCCCAGATGGCCGATGCTGGCGTGCCGCAGGTAGACGATGGTTCGTCCGGCGTCATGCAAAGCGAGATCGCTGGGATAGACATCGGCGATCCAGTTCAATGCCTGCTGTGGTGGGGTGATGTTGTCTCCATAGGAGCAGAACACCACCACCGGTACTTCGATCCGCTTCAGGTCAATGCCGGAGCTCTTGCGGCCAAGGCCGCCGGACAGCTGGTTGCCGATGAAAAGGTCGTCGACAATCATCTCGATTTCTTCGCCATTGAGCAGGGTCGGGCTGCCCCACCAGCGTTCGAAGTCGAGAAAGCGCGCAGCCTCGCTGTCGACCTGGCTGAACAACTGGTAGTACTTGCCCCAATAGGTGTTGGCCGGGTCCAGGTTCTCGAAATTGCTGACCAGCCAGGTGCCGTCGAAACGGTCATTGCCCAGATCGCTGCCCAGGCGAGCCATCCAGCCTCCACCCAGCAGGCCGCCGCTGTAGCGCATCGGATTGCGTCCGTTGAGACCAGCCCAGTACGACAAGGGAGCACCATTGATGATGATCAATCCCGGCAGTTCCGGCCGTGTTGCCGCCAATCCCATCAAGGCCCAGCCTGCCTGGCAGTTGCCAATGACGATCGGCTTGCTGCTGGCTGGGTGAAGGGCGCTGACGACTTCAATGAACCTTGCCTGGGCTTCGACGATATCCGCCAGGGTTTGCCCAGGCTTTGGGGAATGACTGAAAGAGATGAAGTAGGTCGGGTGGCCGGCTCTGAGGCTTTCGCCTAATACCGAATCCTGTTTGAAACCACCGATTCCCGAACCGTGGCCGCCGCGCGGGTCAATGATGATCACCGGTTGGCCGTTGCTGTCGATCCTGTGCTCTGGCCCGGGGAGAATTCGCAACAGTGAATAGTTGACCGGGCGCGGGAGATCGGCGCCTGCGATCAGGGTTTCATGATCGAACTTGAGCAGCAGCGGATACCCGGCGCGTTCATGGGCCAGCGTATTGTCGCCGCGCTGGCGCAGAGTGTCCCAGAACAGCAGGCTGCGTTGACCGAGGTCGGCGAAGTATTCCTGCCAGTCAGCGGGCGTGGGTTGTCTGAGTTGACCCTGGTTCAGCGGCGCGAGGGTTTTTTCCTGGCGCTGGCGCAGGGCGTCGAGAACGTTCTGGGTATTGAGGCGCTGCAGATGACTCAGGTGTTCGAACAGGCCGCGTTGAGAGGAGAATCTGTCATATTGCGATGCAATAATATCTTCCTGGCCCATGGTGATCTCCTGGCTTTATGCATGAGAAGCAGCTCGCCTGCAGCTCATCATTAAAGAGAGCATGGCTGAGCGTTCGCCTTTCAGGAGTCTATAGCGAATGGCAGCGGTCGGTGAGAAAACTTTGTGCGGTGCACAAAAAAACATTGCCAAACGAATTTGTGCACTGCAATATCAAGGCTAACGCGATGACCGGCAGGATCGCTATCGCGTCCTCAGGCCCATGTCGGCCTTTCAGAATCAGGAGATTCAAGCATGACTTTTTTCAATGCGGAAAAATTGCAAGACGCTCAGAAAGCCAACCTGGACCTGCTGCAGCAAATCAGCGGCAAAATTTTCTCCAGCGTTGAACAGCTCAGCCAGTTGCAGTTCAAGACACTGCAGGCTTCCACCGAGGAGCAGTTCGACGGTTTCCGCAAGCTGCTGGCAGTCCGTGATCCACAAGGGTTCGCCGAGTTGCAGGCTTCTTTCATCCAGCCGAATGTGCAAGCCGAACGTCTGGCTGAGTTCAACCGTCAGGTGCAAGCGCTGATTGTTGGCACCCAGTCGGAAATCGCCAAACTGACCACACGTCAGGTCGAGGCAGGCACCCAGCAGGTACAAGAGTTCGTTGAAGTGATCAGCAAGAATGCACCGGCTGGCTCCGAGCCTGTTGTGGCCGCGTTCAAGTCGACTCTGGCGAATGCCGGTACCGTGTTTGAAAGTGCACAGAAAGCTGTAAAACAGGCTACTGACGTTGCCCAGAGCGGTTTCGAAGCAGCGACTGCCGCCGCCGGGAAAACCGCGCCAGAGACTGGCAAGGCAAGCGGTAACAAATAAGTCACATTAGAACGGTTGCACCGATGGCGATGGGTTTACTCCCCATCGCCATTTTTTTTCGGCCCACCACCGGCGCCTGGCGTGCCACCGAACAGGCCGAAAAGATTCTGCGTGTTCAGGTAGAGCGCCTTGGACTGGTCGACATACTGGCGCATCAAATCCTGCATGACCGGTGCCTGCTGGTGCATGAACTCGCTCCAGGCCTCGGAGGATTGCGCGCCGGTCTGGGACTGGACGTCGATGACCGTCTGGATGCTTTTATCCAGGTAGCTGCCGAGAACGCCCTGGTAGGGACCGTAGAACTGGATGATCCCCATGAGCATTTCGCTGGAGAAGATCGGCTCGCCGCCACTTTCGGCTTCCAGAATGACCTGCAGCAAAATACTTCGGGTCAGATCCTCGCCGGTCTTGGCGTCGACCACCTCGAACGGGATTTTATCGACGACCAGTTGGCGTATATCCGCAAGGGTCAAATGACTGCTGGTATGCGTGTCATACAGACGGCGATTCGGGTACTTCTTGATCAGACGGGTAATGTTCCGACTGTTATCTGTCATGCGGGCTACTCACAGCAAGCCTGATTAGCAGGCATCTTATCCTACTCTGACCACTGCGGCAGTTTGGTGTTGCGGGAGGGGCGTGTGCAGACTTACGCGGTTCCCGCCTCGAGCTTTCAGGGCTCGATATTCGGGGGAATACTTCGAAAAAGACGCGTCGGGCGCAAAACCTGTGGCGAGGGAGCTTGCTCCCGCCGGCCGGTCCGCGCTCGGGCGCAGCAGCCGTAAAACCGGCAGATGCTTTCTACCTGACGAATTGCGGCGGCTGGTTTTAGGGCCGCTGCGCGCGAGCGCGGACCGGCCGGCGGGAGCAAGCTCCCTCGCCACAGGTTCAATCGTCAGAACTGTTCGGCGCTCAGGCCATACAACGACGCACTGCCAGCCCGAATACACTGTTCCAGGCTCAATATCCGCGGTAGCAGGCGGTTGAAGTAGCAGTCGGCGGTGGCGATTTTCGCGCCATAAAAAGCTTCGTCTTCACTGCGTTTTTGCTCGGCCACCTGAGCCATGCGCGCCCAGAGCCAGGCGTAGGCGACGTAGCCGAACAGGTGCAGATACTCCACCGAAGCGGCGCCGATTTCGTTGCGGTTGGTCGCGGCCTGGTCTTGCAGCCAGTCGCTGAGGTTTTCCAGACGCTGCACGGCGTCGAGCAGTGGCTTGGCGTAGATGGCATCGGGCTGGCCGGCGAACGCGCGGATCTCGCCGGTGAACTGACGCAGAGCAGCGCCGTTATCGGCGAGCACTTTGCGCTCGAGCAAGTCCAGCGCCTGAATGCCGTTGGTGCCTTCGTAGATCTGCGCAATGCGCACATCGCGCACCAGTTGTTCCTGACCCCATTCGCGGATGTAGCCATGGCCGCCGAGTACTTGCTGGCCGTTGATGCAGCTTTCCAGGCCGGTGTCGGTAAAAAACGCCTTGGCCACGGGAGTGAGCAGCGCGACCAGGGTTTGGGCAGTGTTCCGTTCTTGCGCATCGTTGGAAAACCTGGCCAGGTCCAGTTGCTGCCCGACATAACTGGCGAAGGCGCGACCACCTTCGGTCATGGCTTTCATGCTGAGCAGCATGCGGCGCACATCGGGGTGGACGATGATCGGGTCGGCAATCTTGTCTTTGGCAATGGCTCCGGTGGGCGCGCGGCTCTGAATGCGTTCGCGAGCGTAGGCGACAGCGCTCTGATAGGACGCCTCGGCGCAGCCGATCCCCTGAATACCGATGGACAGGCGCTCGTAGTTCATCATGGTGAACATCGCCGCCAGGCCTTTGTTGGCTTCGCCGACCAGCCAGCCGCTGGCACCGTCGAAGTTCATCACGCAGGTGGCCGAGGCCTTGATGCCCATCTTGTGTTCGATCGAGCCGCAGCTCACGGCGTTGGCATTGCCGAGGGAGCCGTCGGCGTTGATCAATACCTTGGGCACCACAAACAGCGAAATGCCTTTGGGCCCGGCCGGCGCATCCGGCAGTTTGGCCAGCACCAGGTGGATGATGTTTTCGGTCAGGTCCTGATCGCCGCCAGTGATGAAAATCTTGCTGCCGGTGATGTTGACGCTGCCGTCGGCCTGAGGTTCGGCGCGGGTGCGGATGATCCCCAGATCGGTGCCGGCATGGGCTTCGGTCAGGCACATGGAGCCCGCCCAGCGACCTTCATACATCGGCGGCAGGTAGAGATTTTTCAGCTCTTCGCTGGCGTGGGCATCGATCGCCAGGCAGGCGCCGGAACTCAGTGCCGAGTACAGGGCGAAGCTGGAGTTGGCGCCGTAGAGCATTTCTTCGAATTGCACGGCAAGCATCTTGGGCATGCCCAGACCGCCGAATTCCGGGTTACCGGAAAGACCCACCCAGCCGCCCTCGATGTAGGTGGCATAGGCCTGCTTGAAACCGCTTGGCGTGCTGACCTGACCTTCGTGCCACTGCGCGCCTTCCTCGTCGCCGCTGCGGTTCAGCGGCGCGATCAGGTGTGCGGTGACCTTGGCCGCCTCATCGAGAATGGCGTCGGCGGTGGCGGCGTCGACACTGTCAGCCAGAGCGGGCAGGCGCGCCCACAAGGCCGGGGCGTCGAACACTTCATGCAGGACAAAGCGCATGTCGCGCAGTGGGGCGTTGAATTCGGGCATAACGTGAACCTCGTTGTGACGGGTTGTGACGGTTTTGACAGTGGTGCGATGGGCACGGCGTCGCTGGCGCGGGCCGTGCCCTGTAGATCAATGACTGGAGGCGCTGGCTATGCCGAGGCCGGTCTGTGCTCGCACGAACTGGTCGGCGTAGGCATCACGCTCCTTGTCCGCCCGCACGCTGCGGTCGAGTTTCGACACCACGACTATCACCAGGAAGGCCAGCGGCATGGAGAACAGTGCCGGATGGTCGTAGGGGAAAATCGCCTTGGCGTGGCCGAGCACGGTGACCCATACCGCTGGCGAGAGGATCACCAGCACCAGCGCGCAGACCAGCCCGGCGAAACCGCCGATTATCGCGCCCTTGGTGGTCAGGCCTTTCCAGTACATGGCCATGATCAGCACCGGGAAGTTGGTCGAAGCGGCGATGCCGAAGGTCAGGCCGACCAGGAACGCGACGTTCATCTTCTCGAACAGGATGCCCAGCAGGATGGCGATGACGCCCAGTGCGACTGTGGCCATACGGGTCACTCGCATCTCTTGCTTCTCGGTAGCCTTGCCTTTCTTGAAGACGGTGGCGTAGAGGTCGTGGGAAATCGCCGAGGCACCGGCCAGGGCCAGACCGGAAACCACCGCGAGGATAGTGGCGAAGGCCACCGCCGAGAGGAAGCCGAAGAACAGGTTGCCGCCCACGGCCTTGGCCAGGTGCATGGCGACCATGTTGCCGCCGCCAATCAAAGTGCCGCCCACTTCGCCGTTGACGTAGTACTGCGGGTCGGTACCGATAATGACCATCGCCGCAAAGCCCAGGGTGCAGACCACCAGGAAGAAGAAACCGATGAAGCCGGTGGCGTAGAACACCGATTTGCGGGCTTCCTTGGCGTTCGGCACGGTGAAGAAGCGCATCAGGATGTGTGGCAGGCCGGCAATGCCGAATACCAGACCGAGGGACATCGAAGCGGTGTTGATCGGGTCGGCGAGCATCGCGCCGGGGCCCATGATGTTCCAGCCGCTGGCGTGGGCCTGGACGGCTTTGGCCGCCAGTGTCTCGTAGCTGAAGCCGAACTGCGACATGGCCATGACCGCCAGGGTGGTGCCGCCGGCGAGCAGCAGCACGGCCTTGATAATCTGCACCCAGGTGGTGGCGATCATGCCGCCGAAGATCACATACACCAGCATCAGCGCGCCAACGATCACCACCGCCACCGGATAGTCGAGGCCGAACAACAGCTTGATCAGCTGGCCGGCGCCGACCATCTGCACGATCAGGTAGCAACACACCACCGTCAACGAGCCAAACGCGGCGAAGATGCGGACCTTGTTCTGATCCAGGCGATAGGAAACGATGTCGGCGAAGGTGTAGCGCCCCAGGTTGCGCAGGCGCTCGGCCATCAGAAAGGTAATAATCGGCCAGCCGACGAAGAAGCCGATGGTATAGATGAAGCCATCGTAGCCCTTGGCGAACACCAGGCTGGAAAGGCCCAGCAGGGTAGCCGCGGACATGTAGTCACCGGCAATCGCCAGACCGTTCTGGAAACCGCTGATGCCACCGCCAGCGGTATAGAAATCCGCGGTGGATTTGGTTTGGCGCGCAGCCCACAGGGTAATCAGCAGGGTGCCCAGAACGAACACGAAGAACATGCCAATGGCATGCAGGTTCAGCGGTTGTTTTTCCACCGCGCCCAGTGTCGGTGCTGCGAGTACCACGCAGGCGAACAGCAGGCCCGCGGCCGCGAGGACCAGCTTACGGAGCATGCTCATCACTTGCTCTCCTCGAGAACTGCCGCGCCCAGTGCATCGAAACGGGTGTTGGCGCTATGGACGTACCAGCCGGTGAGTAGCCAGGAGAACACGATGATCGCCGCGCCTACCGGCATGCCGACGGTCATCAGGCTTTGGCTGGCGAGCGGCGCATGCAGCCACTGCGGAGCAAAGGCCACCACCGCCATGAACACGTAGTAGGTGCCCAGCACGGCGGCACTCAGCGACCAGGCCAGGCGTGAACGACTCTTCACCAGCTGGAGGAATTTCGGGTTGGTCCGGATGCGTTCACAACGCTGGGTATCGGTTGAATGAATGTCGCTCATTGTGGGCTCCACCTTTGTTTTTGTTGTCGATGTGTGGGGGCGGGGCGGGTGCCTGGCCGATTTCGGCGTGCACAACCCCAAAGCGGCAGGTGAAACGCCTGCCGCAGTTCAAATCAATGTCGGGGTTAGAGGTTTTTGGCCATTTCCCGCAGCACGTACTTCTGGATCTTGCCGGTCGAGGTCTTCGGCAGCTGGGTGAAGACCACGGTGCGCGGCAGCTTGAATCCAGCCAGGTGTTCGCGGCAGAAACTGATGATGTCGGCTTGGCGGATATCCTGGTGATCGGCCTTGAGCGTGATGAAGGCGCAGGGCGTTTCGCCCCATTTCTCATCGGGACGGGCGACCACTGCCGCTTCCATTACGGCTGGATGGCGGTACAGCACACCTTCCAGTTCGATGGTGGAGATGTTCTCGCCGCCCGAAATGATGATGTCCTTGAGCCGATCCTTGATCTCGACATAACCGTCGGGATGACAGACCGCCAGATCGCCGGTGTGGAACCAGCCGCCTTCGAAAGCTTCGGCAGTGGCGGTAGGGTTCTTCAGGTAGCCCTTCATCACGGTATTGCCGCGCATGAAGATTTCACCGATGGTCAGACCGTCGCGCGGAGTTGGTTCCAGTGTCGTCGAGTCGGCCACCATCACGCCTTCCAGTGTCGGGTAGCGCACGCCTTGGCGGGACTTGATCTGCGCCCGTTCCTCCAATGGCAACTTATCCCACTCGGCATGCCAGGCGCAGAGTGTCACCGGACCATAGGTTTCGGTCAGGCCATAGACGTGGGTGACCTTGATGCCCATTTCTTCCACGGCACCGATCACTTTGGCCGGTGGCGCGGCGCCGGCGACCATGGCGTTGACCGGGTGATCGATGGCCGCCTTCGCCGACTCCGGCATGTTGACCAGCGCGTTGAGCACGATCGGCGCAGCGCACAGGTGAGTGACCTGGTGCTCGCGGATCAGCGTGAGGATTTTCTGTGGATCGACGCGGCGCAGGAATACATGCACGCCCGCCAGGGCGGTGACGGTCCATGGGTAACACCAGCCGTTGCAATGGAACATCGGCAGCGTCCAGAGATACACCGGATGGTTGCCCATCGCCCAGGTCATCTGGTTGCCCAAGGAGTTCAGGTAGGCACCGCGATGGTGATAGACCACGCCTTTGGGGTTACCGGTGGTGCCTGAGGTGTAGTTCAGCGAGATGGCTTGCCATTCATCGTCCGGCCATTGCCAGGCGAATGCCGGGTCGCCTTCGGCCAGCAGCGCTTCATAGTCGAGATCGCTGACCGCCTGACCTTCACCGTATTCCGGATCGTTGACATCGATCACCAGCGGCGGGTGATCCAGCATGCCGATAGCCGCATGAATCACATCATGGAACTCGCGATCGGTAATCAGTACCTTGGCCTCGCCATGCTGCAGCATGAAGGCAATGGCTTCGGCATCCAGCCGCACGTTGAGCGGGTTGAGCACGGCGCCAATCATCGGCACGCCGAAGTGCACTTCAAGCATCTCGGGGATATTGGGCAGCATCACCGCCACCGTGTCGTTCTTGCCGATGCCGCGACCGGCCAGCGCCGAGGCCAGGCGCCGGCAGCGGGTGTAGGTCTGCGCCCAGGTACGGCGAATCGAGCCATGGATGACGGCGGGATAATTTGGGTAAACGCTGGCGGTGCGTTCGAGGAAGCTCAGTGGAGACAAGGCAATATGGTTGACAGCCGTAGGGGCTAGCCCTTGTTCGAAGATCGACATGTACGGTTACTCGGTGGCTGATTGTTAGCTCTATAGGTGACCTTGCTGCGTACGCCGCAGAGGTCAACTTTTATGTCCGGTGTGCTTTATATAACATTCAGCATTCAATATGGAAGTACAACCTGAGTAGTATAGTATATATACTATATTAAATTCTCTACTGACTAAATGACTGCAGTCATCCCCCCGAGGCCGGTATATGCTTGGTTTCCCTGACAAAGTGGACCCGCGATGACCCATACCCCCGTTCGATTGCACAGCTGGTTGCGCCTGCAGCGCGAGGGCGTCTCTCTGGCCGCCAGGGCCGATGCCTTGTGCCGGGCATTGCAGGATTGTCCCGAAGTGCACCGGGCGGTGTATTTGAGTTGGCAACCGCAGGCGTGCATTTACCGTCATGAGGGCGCCGCCCAGCATTTGCCCCCCGGCCTGGGAGACCCTGCGCTGGCCAGCGATCAAGTGCTGTTCGAGCGTCTGGTCGAGGAGCGGCGACTGGATCTGGATCAAGTGCGCCAGCTCGAATGCTGGTTGTCCGGCCGTTTGCGCCGGGCAGCCATCAGTCATGGTCAGGTGTTTGATCTTGCACTGCAGCCGGGGCAGGCGGGGCTGCTGCTGGTGGAGGTGTGCGACGGGGTGAGTCTCGATTGGCTGGGCTGGGTGCAGGACCTGTTGACGACCCTGCTGAACAGCGTCAACGGCATGCTGCGTGGCTCGCCCTTGCTGGGTCATGATCCGCAACCGGGTTTACTGCTGGATGCACAGGGCCGGCCGCAGGAGTTCAATGCCGCGCTGTTGGCACTGCTCGGCGACAAGCCTTTGAGCGATGTGCTGGATTTTCTGCCGGTGAACCATCGGGTGCTGGTACGCGCCTGCCTGGACCAACAGCGCGCCATCGAAGGGGTCGAGGCGCAGTTCCAGGCGCAGATATTGATCTGGACCTTTATTCCCGATCCGCAGGACAACCGCGTGCTCGCCCGTTGCCGCGAAGCCACCGCGCAAGTGCTGGCCGAGCGCGAGGCGGCCAAGGCGCGCCGGCTGTACCGATTGATCATCGAGAACACCACCGACCTGATTTCCCGGCATACGCCGGACGGACGCTTTCTCGACGCCTCGCCGGCCTCCTGGACCTTGCTTGGATACTGGCCCGAAGAGTTGCGCGGGAAAATGGCCCAGGGCCTGTTCCATAGCCAGGATCTGGCCAGCCTGGTGCAGCGCGCGCGAGACGCCCTGGAGCAGGATGGTTATCACACCATGACCTATCGCATCCGTCATCGTGCCGGGCATTACCTGTGGTTCGAAACAGCCAGCCGGGCGATTCGTGAAACCTACACCGGCGCGATGGTCGAGGTGGTCAGTGTGTCGCGCGACATTACCGCCCGGGTGCAGGCCGAGGAGAACAAGCGACGTTTGGCCGAAGTCGTCGAGGCCAACACCGATCCGGTGTTGTTCATCGATCCTGACGGGCAGGTCACTTACCTCAACCCGGCTGCACGGCGCACCCTCGGGCTCGACGAGCAACAACCGATGCCGGCTCTGGCCGAACTCTTCGCCAGCGACGACCTGGGACGTCTGCAACGTGAAGGCTGGAGCAGCGCTGAGCGCAATGGTGTCTGGAGCACCGATGCGCGGCTGCAACCACCGGGCGGCGGCGCTTCAGTACCGGTGTCGCTGGTACTGCTGGCTCACCGTTCTGCCGGGCAGGAGCGCTACTACTCACTGGTGGCGCGCGACATGACCGAGCGTGAACTGCGCGAAGTGCAACAGCGCCACCATCAGGACGAACTGGCGCACACCGCGCGGCTGGTAACACTGGGTGAACTGGCCTCGGGTATCGCCCACGAAATCAATCAGCCGTTGGCGGCAGTAGTCAACTATGCCAACGCCAGCCAGCGTTATTTACAAACCCTGGGGACCAATCCGCAGGCCGCCGAGCGGGTGGCGCAAGGCCTGGAACGCATTACCCTGCACGCCACTCACGCGTCGGAGGTTATCCGGCGTTTGCGCGCGTTCCTGCGCAAGGGCCAGCGGCGTATGCAAGCACTGAACGTCGCTGAAGTGGCGCGTGAAGCGGTGCGCCTGTGTGCCTGGGAGGCGAGCAATTGCCAAGTGGCAATCGAGGAGCGACTGCCGGATAATCTGCCGCCCATTTATGCCGACCGGGTGCTGCTGGAGCAGGTACTGCTCAATCTGTTGCGCAACGCCATCGACGCCAACCGCGAGCAGCATCCGGGACAGCCTTCGCTGATTGTCCTCACCGCAGGGAAGGGCCGCAGCGCACACCTGGAAATCAGCGTGCAAGACCAGGGACCGGGGGTCAGCGAGCCTGAGCTTGAGCAAATATTCACCCCGTTCTACACCAGCAAAGCCGATGGCCTGGGACTCGGGTTGTCCATGAGCCGCAGCATCATCGAAGGTTTCGGCGGCGAGTTACAGGCCCGGCGTCAGCCCGTCGGGCTGCTGATGTGTTGCCGCTTGCCGCTTGCCGGCCCAACAAAACAACAACAGGAGTAATGCAATGGCAAGTGTCGCGGAGCAGGTGGTTTATGTGGTCGACGACGATCAAGGCATGCTTGATTCGACCGTCTGGTTATTGGAGTCGGTCGGGCTCAAAGCCTTGCCGTTCACCAGTGGCCGGGCCTTCCTCGATGCCTGTGATGCCCGACTCAATGCCTGCGTATTGCTGGATGTTCGCATGCCCGGTATGGGCGGGTTGAACGTACAGGAAGAGATGCGTGCGCGTGAGCTGAACTTGCCAATCATCTTCGTCAGCGGGCATGCGGACGTGCCGATCGTGGTGCGGGCGTTCAAGGCCGGCGCTCATGACTTCATCGAGAAACCCTACAACGAGCAATTGTTGCTCGACAGCGTGCAACAGGCACTGAGCAACTGCGATGCAAACCGTACTGGCAATCAGGGGCATGAAGAGTTACAGGCTCGCTTGCTCACCCTGACACCACGCGAGCGCGATGTATTGCTGCCGCTGGTGCAGGGTTACACCACCCGCGAAATTGCCGAGCAGCTTGGGGTGAGCGCAAAAACCGTGGACCTGTATCGCTCGCGCGTGATGAAACGCATGCAGGCCAATACCTTGCCAGACCTGGTGGGCATGGCCATCGTGGCCGAAATGGTTGACCCGCTGAAGCTGCGTTAACCCGCGCCGCGGTCGCCTGCCTGAAACTTGAACAGGGTGCCTTCATGACCATTGACCGACACCTGATGACGAGTGAACTCACCCTTGGTCAGGTCGGGGATTACCTTGGCCCAGAATGACCGTGCCGGTTGATTGGCGTCGATATGGAGGATCTGCCACTGACCGGGAAATTTGTTGAGTAGCGCAGACACCACAAACTTTCCGACCCCTCGACCGCGATACCGGCGACTGACGAAAAAATAGCCGATGTTGTACTGGACACCTTCAAAACGGACCTCGTCGTCAATCGTCACGAAACCGGCAATTTCCCCGTCAACCTTGATCAGGAAGGGCAGTGTCGAGGGTTTTCTCCAGTAATCGGTTTTTGGCTGGATATTGAAAAAGCCATGGGCGCCGAACTCCAGCGCCAGCCACTCGCTGAAGTCATAGGTATAGAACTGCATCAGGTTCTCGATGCATTCAAGTTCGTCGCGCTGTGCGCTGTGCAGCTCTATCGAGAGCATGGCGGCAAGCTCCTTTTTGTTCTCAAAGCGGCACGAATGTGGGAGCGAGCTTGCTCGCGAAAGCGGTGGATCAGTCGCCATCAATGTTGAATGTGATGGCCTCTTCGCGAGCAAGCTCGCTCCCACAAGGACTGCGCCCCCTAGGCGCGGGTAAATATCTCCAGCAGATGACCGTCCGGGTCATCGAAATACACCCTGCGACCACCGTTGAGCCGATTGATTTCGTCAGGCCGTAGCTTGCCGGGATCGGCCCAGTAGGGCAGTCCTCGACTCTGTAGACGGGCGAAAATCGGCTCAAAGTCGTCCTCGCCGATCAGGAAGGCATAGTGCTGGGAGGCGATCTCGCCATCCTCGTCGTAATAATCCAGCGAGACACCGTTATCGAGCTGGACAACCAGCATCGGACCGAATGGGGCAGGGCTGGGCAGGCCAAGGATGTCCACGAGAAATGTCGATGAAACCTGCTTGTCGCGGCACCAGACGATGGTGTGGTTCAGCTGCACGCTCACGTTGTGATCCTCCTGGCACGACTGACATTCAGGTTAGGCGAAATTGGCGGTGAGCGGCGCGCAAAACCGCCAGACGACCGGACAGTCCTGGCCGACGACCGGGCAGGACGTCGGCGTGTCCGAGCGCGATAGTTAGCAAACAGTGTCTCTACCGTCCCTGTCATCAATAACCAATAACAAGGTGGAGGTTGCCAGGCCAAAGTTCATTTCAATAGCGTTTCCCGAGTCACCTCTTATGGATCCGACAACGTCGGAGTGATTCATCCCCAGCCAACTCACGAAGGAGCCAGACTCCATGAGTACACCGATTGATTTGACCGCCCTGAAAAACCGTCAGATGGCTGCATGGGCCAGCGGCGACTATGCCGTGATCGGCACCACCTTGCAGCTGGTCGGCGAGCTACTGGCGGAGGCCTGCGACCTGCGTTGCGATGAGCGGGTGCTCGACGTGGCGGCCGGCAACGGCAATGCGACGCTCGCTGCAGCGCGTCGAGGCTGCAAGGTGACCTCGACTGACTACGTGGCCGCTTTGCTCGAACGCGGCGAGGACCGGGCCAGGGCAGAGCACCTGGCGGTGACTTTCCAGGTGGCCGACGCCGAAGCATTGCCGTTCGAGGATGCGAGCTTCGATGTCGTGCTTTCGACCTTCGGCGTGATGTTTACGCCGGACCAGCCGAAGGCCGCCGCGGAACTGGCGCGGGTGTGTCGTCCCGGGGGCCGCATAGGCCTGGCCAACTGGACGCCTGAAGGTTTCATCGGCCAGATGTTCAAGACCCTGGGACGCCATGTGCCGCCGCCAGCCGGCGCGCAACCACCGTCGTTGTGGGGTTCGGAGGCGCATCTGCATTCGCTGTTCGATGAACGCGCGGCGTCAATCGAAGTGACGCGACGATTGTTCAACTTCCGTTATCGTTCGGCTGCGCATTTCATCGAGGTTTTCCGCACCTGGTACGGACCGATCCATAAAGCCTTTGCGGCGCTTCCTGCCGACGGCGCCATGGCGCTGGAGCGTGACCTGACCGAGCTGCTGAACCGAATGAACCGGGCGGGCGAAACGTCGCTGGTGGTGCCGAGCGAATACCTGGAGGTGGTTATTACGCGGCGTTGAATTGTGGCATTGGTATGGCGCCGAAATGCACCTGTGGCGAGGGAGCTTGCTCCCGCTGGACTGCGCAGCAGTCCCAAAATCGGCTACCGCGTTTTATCTGGAAGAACGTGCAGCTGGTTTTACGGCTGCTGCGCAACCGAGCGGGAGCAAGCTCCCTCGCCACATAGGGTAGGCAGGCTGATATTGGTTACCGAACCTCAGGCCACCACAGCCTGAAGCCCAGACGCTCCCGCAGGACAGGAGCCAAGCAGCCGCTCTATCGCCCCCGTCACCAGGTTCTCTATCAATTCCTCACGCTCCCGATCATCGAGGCTGTGCTGTGCCAGCCAGGACGGCGCGCTGTTGAGCACGGCCGCAATGGCATGTCCGGCGGCAAGCAATCCCTGTTCGGTCAACGGCGTTCGATGGCCAAGCATCGCCAGTAGCTGGCGTTCGTATTGCTCGCGCAGTTGCTTGACCTGCTGTTGTTGATCTTCGTTAAGGCAGCCACTGTCGCGCTCGGCCAAACGAAAGTGCCGGGGCATTTCCCGATGCAGCTTCAGGTGGGCGCGGATGATCACTTGTAACTTGTCCGGGGCGGGTGACCGGCGGCGCTCGATTCGCTTCAGGGTGGCCAGCAGCTCTTCGTAGAACTCCTCGATCAGATCGAGCAGCAAGTGCTGCTTGCTGGGGTAGTGGTGATACAACGAGCCTGGGGAAAGCCCCAGGCAGGTCGCGAGCTCACGCATGCCGACCTGGCCGAAACCCTTGCTGGCGAACAGCTCCAGCACTTTGTCCCGGTACTCGGCGAAACGTGAGCAACGCTCAGGCATAGGCATGGAAGCCACGCCCCGTTTTGCGTCCCAGATAGCCAGCGGCGACCATTTCCTTGAGCAGCGGCGCCGGGCGGTATTTGCTGTCGTTGAAGCCGTCGTAGAAGGCTTCGAGGATCGCCAGCAAGGTGTCCAGTCCGATCAGGTCGGCCAGCGCCAGCGGGCCTATCGGCTGATTGCAGCCAAGACGCATGCCGGCATCGATGTCTTCGGCGCTGGCCAGCCCCTCCTGGAACACCAGAATCGCTTCATTGATCATCGGTACCAGAATCCGGTTGACCACAAAGCCCGGACGATTACCGGCAGTGATCGCGGTTTTGCCGAGTTTTTGCGCCAGTTCCAGCGCCAGCGCATGGGTCGCGTCGCTGGTCTGCAGGCCGCGAATCACTTCGATCAGCCCCATCATTGGCACCGGATTGAAGAAGTGCAGGCCGATAAACCGTTCAGGCTGGCTCACGCTGGCGGCGAGCTGAGTGATGGACAGCGAAGAGGTATTCGAGGCAATCACACAGTCGGCACCGACCTGCGCGGCGATCTGTTGCAGCACGCGCAGTTTCAGGTCGAGGTTTTCGGTCGCCGCTTCGATCACCAGGTGCGCGTTTTTCAGCGTTTCGTATTGCGTACTGGTCTGGATTTTGTCCAGCGCTGCCGCCTTTTGCTCCTCGGACAAGACCTGCTTGGCGATTTGCCGATCCAGGTTCTTGCTCACGGTCGCCATAGCGTTTTGCAGCGCGGTCTCGGAGATATCCAGCAGCGTCACGTTGAAGCCGGCGAGGGCGCAAATCTGCGCAATGCCGTTGCCCATGGTGCCAGCGCCGATCACGCCGATGTTTTGCAGGTTCATGTTCAGGTCTCTTTCTCGATCAAACGCGTTCGAACAGCACGGCGATGCCTTGACCGCCGCCAATGCACATGGTCGCCAGGGCATAACGTCCCTGACAGCGGTGCAGTTCGTGAATGGCCTTGGTCGCGATAATCGCGCCGGTGGCACCCACCGGGTGGCCCAGAGAGATGCCCGAACCGTTCGGGTTGACCTTCTGCGGATCGAAGCCCAGCTCTTGCGCTACGGCACAGGCCTGGGCCGCGAACGCTTCGTTGGATTCGATCACATCAAGGTCGGCGACCGTCAGGCCTGCGCGCTTGAGCACCAGTCGAGTGGCGGGAATCGGTCCCAACCCCATCATCGACGGTTCAACCCCGGCGTGAGCGTACGCAACCAGTCGGGCCATGGGCTTGAGGCCTTGCTCCTGAACGACTTGACCGGTGGCCATGATCAATGCGCCCGCACCATCATTGAGACCGGAGGCGTTGCCGGCGGTGACGCTGCCGTCTTTCTTGAACGCCGGTTTCATGCCGCTCAGCTGTTCGGCACTGACATCCGCCCGTACATGTTCGTCGATCGCGAACGAAACCGTGCCTTTGCGTGTAGCGACTTCGATCGGCACGATCTGCTCGACAAAACGCCCTTCGGCAATGGCCCGGGCTGCCCGTTGCTGGCTGAGAAGGGCCAGTTCATCCTGGGTCTGGCGGCTGATGCCAAAGTGCTCGGCAATGTTTTCCGCGGTGATGCCCATGTGGTAGCCGGCAAAGGGATCGTGCAAAGCGCCAAGCATGTAATCGATGCCCTGCAGGTCGCCCATCCGCGCACCCCAGCGCGCTTGGGGCAGCAAGTAAGCGCCGCGGCTCATGGACTCGACGCCACCGGCCAGCACGGCCCCGGCATCGCCCAGCAGCAAACTTTGCGCGGCGCTGACAATGGCCTGTAACCCGGAGCCGCACAGACGGTTGACGTTGAATGCAGGCGTCTCTTTCGACAGGCCGGCATTCATCGCCACGGCCCTGGAAATGTAGGCATCGCGGGCTTCGGTCGGGATCACATGCCCCATCACCGCATGGCCGATATGTTCCGGCGCAAGACCCGAGCGCGCAATGGCCGCGCGGCAAACGTCGGTGGCCAACTGGATAGGCGTCACCTCTTTCAGCGATCCGCCGAAACTGCCAATGGCGGAACGCACTGCGCTGACGACGAAAATATCGGAATTGTTCATATCGACTCCTGAAATCAATGTTGAGTTCGTTGGCAGTCAGCGACTGGCGTACCATGGGCGCCGTCCGGCTTCAGACACCCCCCACAGGTGCTGCACTGCAGTACCAAGTATGGACGCGAGTCTAGAGTCCGCAGCGCGGGTGGCCTATGCCATAACTGTTCAAGGACACTGGCGTTTTTTGCCATTTTCAGGCGATCAAGAGAGAAACGTTCAAATGCGGGAAAAAGATTCGGTTGCCGTCTACTTTATGCAGGCAATGCTCCATGCACTGCGTGATAACCCGCAGCGTTTGCAGGCGGTACTCGAGCAGGCGGGAATCGACCCGGCACTGATGGACCAGCCCACGGCGCGGGTTCCGGCCAGTGCTTTTGCCGCGTTGTGGTTGATCCAGATTCGCGAGTTGAACGACGAATTCTTCCATCTCGACTCCCACGGCATGCCGCCTGGCAGTTTCGCCTTGATCTGCCGGGCATTGATTCAGGAACCGAATCTGGAAAAGGCCATGCGCCAGTGCCTGGCCAACTTCGCGCTGTTCCTGCGCGACTTTCGCGGCAGCCTGAGTGTGCGCGGCAAGCGCGCAGTCATCAGCCTGCAGACCCGATCGGACCACAGCGACGCCAGTCGTTACGGCGAAGAAACCTTCCTGGTGTTGATGTTCAGTCTGCTGTGCTGGCTGGGCGGGCGGCGCATTCCCATCGACCGCGCGGATTTTCGCCATGAGCGCTTGTCCCTCAGTGATGATCCGTTGCTCTGGGGCGCCAATCTGACCTTTGGCGCTGAACGCACCGAGATCGAGTTCGCCAGTCGCTACCTGCGTCTGCCGGTGGTTCAGGACCTCGCGTCACTGAAAGTGTTTTTGCGCACGGCTCCGCAATGGCTGGTGATTCGTTTTCGCAACCAGCATGGCCTGGCGTCGCAGGTCCATCAGCGTCTGCGCAACAGCCATTACAGCCAATGGCCGACCTTGCAGGCGTTCGCGATAGAACAGCACCTGAGCCCCAGTACCTTTCGCCGGAAACTGGAGCGCGAAGGCTGTTCGTTCCAGGAGATCAAGGACGAAGTGCGCCGTGGCGTGGCCTTTGAACAACTGCGCCAGACCCGCGCGAGCATCACCGAAATTGCCGAACAGATCGGCTTTCAGGAACCCAGCGCGTTTCACCGGGCGTTCAAGAAGTGGACGGGGGAAAGTCCGGGGCGTTATAGGGCGAGGTTTCAGGACAAACCGTGATGCCAGTCAGTAAAGAAGAATAAGTGTGGGCACAGAACCTGTGGGAGCGGCGGTGCGGCGATCCGACTTGCCCGCGAAGAAAACACCGCGGTTTTTCAGGCATTACGCGTCATCGTTCTTCGCGGGCAAGCCACGCTCCCACAGGTTCTGCGGCGTCCACAAATCCCCCAACCTCAATGCACAATCTGCGCAAGAAACGCTTTAGCCCGTGCGCTTTTCGGTGCACCGAAGAAGTCGTTCGGCGGTGCGTCCTCGATGATTTTTCCGCCATCCAGAAACAGTACCCGTTCTGCCACTTGCCGGGCGAAGCCCATTTCGTGGGTGACGCAGAGCATGGTCATGCCGCTGCCGGCGAGTTTGACCATGACGTCGAGGACTTCACTGACCATTTCCGGGTCCAGCGCTGAGGTCGGTTCGTCGAACAGCATGATTTTCGGTTCCATGCACAGCGCCCGGGCGATGGCCACACGTTGCTGCTGGCCACCGGAGAGTTGGCTGGGGTATTTATCGGCCTGGTTCTCGATGCCGACTTTATTGAGGTAGTTGCGCGCCAGCTCTTCGGCTTTTTTGCGCGCCAGACCGCGTACCGAAATCGGCGCCAGGGTGCAGTTGTCGAGCACGCTCATGTGCGGGAACAGGTTGAAGTGCTGGAACACCATGCCCACTTCGCTGCGCACTTTGGCGGCTTGGCGGGTGTTCTGCGACAGGTCGGTGTCGTCGATCAGGATGCGGCCTTTTTCGGCGATTTCCAGGCGGTTGATGCAGCGGATCAAGGTCGACTTGCCGGAGCCGGACGGTCCGCAGAGGACGATACGTTCGCCTTCGCGGACTTTCAGGTGGATGTCGTGCAGCACATGGAAGGCGCCATAGAACTTGTTCAGTCCGGCGATATCGACCACTACTTTGCGGGTGTCCGGGGCGGTGAACGGCGGGGTTTCCAGCAGGGCAGTATTGGATTGCATGCACAGGTCTCCAGCGATCAGTGGAAGCGCTCGGCGCTGTAAGGCGTCGGGTCGGTAAACGGCATGCTGCCGGTCATCATCTCGGCCAGCAGGCGTCCGCTGACCGGGCCTAGCGTCAGGCCGTGATGGGCGTGGCCGAAGTTGAACCACAGCCCCGGGTGACGACTGGCCGGGCCAATCACCGGGCGCATGTCCGGCAGGCATGGCCGACGACCGAGCCAGGGTTCGGCGTCGAGGCGTTCGCCCAGCGGATAGAAATGCCGCGCATGCTCTTCGCAGCGGCGCAGCTGGATTTCATTGACCGGGTCATCGCTGTCGGCGAACTCGATGCCGGTGGTCAAACGGATGCCACGCACCATCGGCGCCAGCACATAACCGCCCACCGGATCGAGAATCGGGTGATGCAACTGCGTGCCGGGTTTGGCCGCGTAGTGCATGTGGTAACCGCGCTTGATTGCCAGCGGTATGCGATAGCCCAAGGGCTCGAAGAGGCCTCGGGCCTGAGGGCCAAGGGCAATGACCGCTTCGTTGCCGGTGATCAGGCCTTCGTCGCTTTGCACCTGCCATTGGCCGTTGCTTTGGCGCAGGGTCAGGGCATCGCCGAGGACGAAGGTGCCGCCGCGGTTTTTGAACAGCTCGGCGTAACCCCGGGTCAGGCCACCCGGATCACTGACGGTCTTGGGGTCGAGCCAGTGCAGGCCACCGATAACGTCGGCATGCAGCCCGGATTCGCGTTGATGGATCTGCTGTTGGTCGAGGACCACATAGTTCAACCCGTACTCGCTCAGATCCAGGGCATCCTGTTGGGCCTTGGCGAATGCGTCGGGATCGCGGAAGGCTTCAATCCAGCCGTCGCCATGAATCAGGTGGGTCATGCCCGCCGGTTCCGCCAGCAGGTCATGTTCGATGATGCAGCGCTCTACCAGCGGCAACATGGCGCGGGTGGCCGCGGCCAGTCCTTTGGAGCTGGAGTGACGCCAGTATTGCAGCAACCAGGGGCCGACCTTGGGCAGGTAGCGCAGGCTGTAGCGCACGTCCGACTGCTGGTTGAGGCCATAGCGCAGCAGCTTCGAGAGTTGACGCGGGAACGCGTAGGGGATCACGCTGGCGCGCTCGATCAACCCGGCGTTGCCGTGACTGGTGCCGTTGCCCGGTTGCTGACGGTCGAGCAGTACCACTTTGCGGCCGCGGGCCTGCAAGTGCAGCGCGGTGCTGACGCCGACAATCCCGGCGCCGAGAACGATGGTTTCGCAATGCATGGGTAAATCCTTGGTACGTGGGCCGCTGTGGCAGTCCAGGAAGATCGGTTCAGTTCAAATGACGGCCGAGACGGCCTTCGATCAGTTTCAGGCTGCGTCGCACCACTTCGACGATCAACAGGTATAGCACCGCAGCCCACAGGTAGATCTGGAAGTCGAAGCTGCGGGAGAACGCCAGCTTGGTCACCCCCATCAGATCGTAGACGGTCACCAGCGAGGCAATGGCGCTGGCCTTGATCATCAGGATCAGCTCGTTGCCCAGCGGCCCGATGGCCACCAGCAGCGACTGCGGCAAGATGACTTTGCGAAACGTGGTCCAGCGCGACAGGCTCAGGGCTTTCGAGGCTTCGCGCTGACCCTGGGCGACCGCCAGCAGGCTGCCGCGCAGGATCTCGGCCTGATAGGCCGCGGTGTTCAGGGTGAAGGCCAGCAGCGTGCAGAACCAGGCATCGCGGAAGAACCACCAGAGGCCAACGTCCTGCCAGAAGCCTTTGAATGAACCCAGGCCGTAATACAGCATGAACAGCTGCGCCAGCAGCGGCGAGCCACGGAAGAAGTACCCATAGGCGCCGGTAAAACTGCGCACAAAGCGGTTGCTCGATAACCGGCCCAAGGCGATCAACAGACCGAGCAGGGCGCCGAGGGTGAAGGAAATTGCCACCAGTTTTCCGGTCACCAGCAGCCCGTCGATAAAGCGCGGGCCGTAGCGTTCGAGCAGTTCGGGGTTGAGGAACAGGTTCAGCAGATCATCGACGCTCATGGGCGCGCACTCCGTTGATGGCGGCTGAAGTACTGCTCGAGGAAGTGGAACAAACGGCCGGACAGGGCGGAGAAGAACAGATAACCAAAGCAGGCCACCGCGTAGAAGAACAGCGGCTCCTTGGTCACGCTGACCGCCAGATTGGTCTGACGCATCAGATCGACCAGGGAAATGGTCGACACCAGTGACGTGTCCTTGAGCAACGACAGCCAGTTGTTCGACAAACCCGGCAAGGCAATGCGCGCCAGTTGCGGGAGTACGACTTTGCGAAACGTGGTGCCCTTGGACAGGCTTAGCGCCGTAGCCGCCTCGAACTGGCCCTTGGGTACGGTCTTGAAGGCGCCGAGCCAGATCTCGCTGGAAAACGCGGCGAACACCAGGCTGAAGGCGATCATCGCTGCTACAAAAGTGTTGATCGTCACTTCGGTCTGGTAGCCCATGGCCGCGAGGATCTTCTGCGCGGCGATCTGGCAACCGTAGTAAATGATCAGCAGCGTCAGCAGCTCCGGCAGCCCACGAAATACTGTTGAAAACAATGTGGCCGAGGCCCGCAGCCAGCGCCGTTTGGAACGGGCCGCCAAAGCGACGCCCAGGCCCAGCGGCAAGCCGATCGGCACGCAGCTGAGGGCCAGGGCGATGGTCACCAGGGCACCGGCCAACAAGGCCGAACCCCAACCGCCGCTGGCGAAGGATAACAGTGACAGATGTTCGAACATGCCCGAACCCTTTCGCGAAATTGCGCCTGCACGCCGCCGACGCGCTCAAGGTGAGCGCGGGGCAGGGGTGCTGAAAATGTGGTCCGCAGCCAAGGGCCCGGACCTGAGGGATCAATAGATGTCGAAGGCGAAGTAGCGGCTGGAAATCTTTTTGTAGGTGCCGTCAGCGACGATTTCGTCCAGCGCCTTGTTCAGCCGTTCACGCAGGGCGTTGTCATCCTGGCGTACGGCGATGGAGGCGTCGGCGGTGGTGCCGTTAACGTCACCGATGATCTTGCAGCAGTCTTTGCCAGCGCCTTCGACCCAGGTCAGCAGCGGGAATTTGTCGGCAATCACCCCGTCGACGCGGCCAGCAGCCAGATCACTGGCGGCCTCGTCCTGGGTGGGATAGAGCTTCACGTTGGCTCCGGCCGGGCCGTAATGCTCTTCGGCGTAGATGGCCTGGGTCGAAGACGACTGGGCGCCTACCGCCAGGCCTTTGAAGTCGGTCTGGGCATCGGTGATCTTCGAGTCCTTGGCCACGGCGATCGACAGTGGGGTGCGGTAGTAGTGATTGGTGAAGGCGATTTTCTTCTTGCGCTCATCGGTGGCAATCATCGAGGCGACTACCGCATCGTATTTCTTCGCCATCAGCGCCGGGATGATGCCTTCCCAGTCCTGAGCGACGATCGTGCATTGGACCTTCATCCGCTCGCACAGGGCATTGGCGATGTCGACGTCAAAGCCGTGCAGTTTGTTGTCCGAGTCAACGTAGTTGAACGGCGGGTAGGCGCCTTCGGTGGCGATTCTCAGCACTTCAGCCTGGGCGCCTGACACACCGGCGATGACCATTGCACAAGCACTTGCAAAGCGAATGACGTTCTTCATCTGACACCTCGATTATTGTTTTGGTCCTGGTGAGGATGTGTATCCAACGAACTCGTTATGTAATGCGGCGGTTGCTTCAAGACGTCTTTCGACTTCGGGGCCCAACTGTATGCACACCTCGTTGACCAGCAGGTGCACCAGCGACAGCATGGCCGCCGTGGACTCCCAGAACAGGTTGAACTCGGTAGGCACGCGGAACACCTCATTGGCGTTCTGCTCGGCCCAGTCACAGAAGGTGTCGGTGACCAGGGTCACCGCGATCCCGGCTTCGCGGGCCTTGCGGCACAGGGTCAGGGCGTGACGGGAATAACGCCGGGCTTCGAACACCACCAGTGCGCACTCCTCAGGTTTACTCAGCAGCACGTCGGCGTAATGCCCGGCGGCGCCGTCCACCAGTTGCACGCCATCGCGCAGGTACTGCAGCAGATGCACCATGGCCGCGGCGATGCCGCGTTCGGTCTGGAACCCGGCGACAAATACCTTGCGCCGCGTGGCCAGGCGCTGGCTGACGGTTTGCCAGGCCGGGGTCAGGCTGTATTCGTAGACTTTCACCAGCGCGCCGACTTCCAGTTCAAAGCTGCGCGGCAAGCCTTGCGGGCTCTGACTGGCCTGTTGGCGGAACTCCTGCAAACGCTCCCCGACCAGCCATGGGCCTTCGCCCAGATCGGTTTTCAGGTCGTTTTTCAGGTCCTTGAAATGGCTGTAACCGATGGAGCGGCAGAAGCGCCCGACGGAGGATTCGCTGACCCCCAGCTTGGCGGCGATATCGGCCGAGGTCTGGAACGGCAACTCGTAGAGGTTGGCCAGCATGTAACTGGCGATCGCCCGGCCCGAGGCGGCGGCGGTCGACAGACTACTTTCAAGACGTTGTTTGATGGGCTGGCTCAAGGCTGTTTCCTGTTGTTATTCAGCGCTTGGAGCAGAAGATGAATGTTTTCTGGCATTAAGTCAATATTTGACAGATAACTGGCATTAAGCAACGCACTACTCCCCGTAGCAGCAGGCTTCGCCAGCTGCTACGGGAGATGTACGGAGCGGACGGGCTAGTCGATCATCCCATTGGCAAACCCGTGCACGCCTTAAGTCTCGCACCCCATAGCAACCCGGTCGTACACCGAATTTGCCGAGCCGCTCGCGCCCAATACAAAGCACCTGCCCATTGCCGCCAAGGCAGCATATGAGCCAGTACGCAGCCTTTCGATAATCGCCTCCGACATCTCGTCCCCCGGTTGCGGAGCGCGCCATGCACAACAATAAGAAATTCCAGCACTGTTTCTTGCCAGCCTTGATTGCCAGCCTTGATTGCCAGCCTGTCGGCCCTTGGCATGAGTTCGCCGGCCAAGGCTGAAATCATGCTGTACGACAAGGATCAGACCACGTTCTCCACCGATGGCTACATCAATGCCTTCTACGTCAACAGTGACGTCGACCGCGAGGGCGAGCAGTTCGACCGCCGGCAGGCGCGGGTGAAGATGGGCTTCTTGCCCAATTACCTGGGTTTCAACATGGGCAAACAAGTCGATGACTTGAAGCTCGGCGCGCGGGCGTCGTTCTGGGTGACCATCAACGACAGTGAAACCAACGGCACCGACACCGCCATCGATGTGCGGCAGTTCTACGGCACAGTCGCCAATCCTGGCTGGGGGGAGGTGCTGATCGGTAAGGACTTCGGTCTGTTCGCCCGTTCCAACATCCTGCTCGACGAGATGCTCGCCGGTTATGGCCAGGTCAGCGACACCCTGGGGCTGGTGGACGGTGGCGGGGTGTCGTTCGGCAACATCGGCACCGGCTACCCGTACCCGTTTCCGACCTCGCAAATCACCTACCGCACGCCGGTCATGGATGGCTTGCGCGTCGCGGTGGGGATCATGGATCCGGTGGACACCAACGACGACAGCGCATTGGGCAAGGCCTATCAGGAAAACCCGCGGACCGAGAGCGAGATCACCTACCAGTTCGACGTCGCTGGAGCGAAGATCTACAGCTGGCTCAACGGCAGCTACCAGACTTCGGAAAATACCGACTCCACGGTACAGTCGGTCACCTCCAAAGGCGTCGGCTACGGCGTGCAGGCGAAGATGGGGGGCTTGTCGCTGACCGGCTCGGGCTTCCAGGCCAAGGGCATCAATCCGTTCTTCACCAACAACGCCGGTGAAGCGACCTTGCGTGAAGTCGACAGCGACGGCTACCTGCTGCAGGGCTCCTACAAACTCGGCAAGAACCGCCTGGCGCTGTCCTATGGCAAGACCAAGGACGACGGTAACGGCGTGGTCGGCAGCGGTGCGGATTATGAAACCCGCGGGGTCGCGCTGTTCCATGACGTCAATGACAACCTCAAACTGGTGGCCGAGTACAACCAGTTCGAAATCGAGGGCCACGACACCGTTGCCCAGAATGAAAACACCGACACCTTCGCCGTCGGGGCCGTGTTGACCTGGTAACCCAACCGGATCGGCCCGCGCTGCGCGCATCGCGGCGTGGGTTGGATCCGCTCTTGTCGGCGCGGCTGATCTGGTAGTCCAGCGTCACACAACACCTGTGGCGAGGGAGCTTGCTCCCGCTGGGTCGCGAAGCGGCCCTAAAATCGGCACCCGCATTTTATCAGGTAGAACGCATCAGCCGATTTACGACTGCTGCGCAGCCGAGCGGGAGCAAGCTCCCTCGCCACAATTAATCGTCATTCTACCGTCAGCCACCCACACCTCATCCCATCGAACCGGCTATCCGCTACCCAAGTAGCATACGGCCCGCGCCGCTGGCTTCGTACACTCATGCCTCAGACCACGCATCTGCGGGAGGCGAACATGCAACAGGGCCAGACCGATGGCGTCGTCAGTGCAATGTCCCAGGCCACCGATGCTCAAGAGGCCGCCCAGGACCTGGCGCGGCAACTGTTGCATCCCCACTTGGGCTTCGTGCTGTTCTTTTGTTCCGCCGAGTACGACTTGCAGGCCCTGGGCCCGGCCTTGCAGCAGAGTTTTGGCGGCATTCGCCTGGTGGGCTGCACCAGCGCGGGGGAAATCACCCCCAACGGCTACGGTCGCGGTTGCATCACTGCGGTGGGTTTCGATCACCGGCATTTTTCCATCGCCATCGAACTGATCGATCAGATGGAGCATTTCAGCCTGATCGACGCCCAGCAAATGGTCGAACGTCTGGTGGGCGACTGTCGCAGCAACACCCTGGCACCGATCAAGGGCAACAGTTTCGCACTGACCTTGCTCGATGGCCTGTCCAGCCGCGAAGAAATGGTTCTCGCCGCACTCAGTGCGGCCCTCGGCGATATCCCGCATTTCGGCGGCTCGGCCGGCGATGACAACTACCTGACCCACACCCATGTGTATTTCGGCGGCGAGTTCCATAGCGGCGCGGCGGTGGTGGTGCTGGTCAATACCTGGCTGGACTTCGAAGTGTTCACCACCCATCACATTCTGCCGCGCGAAGAGAAATTGGTGATCACCCGCGCCGACAGCCCTTCACGGCGGGTCTACGAGCTCAATGCCGAGCCTGCCGCCGCGGAATACGCCCGGCATATCGGCGTACCGGTGGCCGAACTCGATCATCGGGTGTTCGCTGCCCATCCTCTGGCGGTGCGCATCAACGATCAGTACTACGTCAGGGCGATCCAGCAGGTTCATCCGGACCTGAGCCTGAGTTTCTATTGCGCGGTGGAGAACGGCATCGTGCTCACCGCCATGACCCCCGGGCCGTTATTGCCGAACTTGCAGACGCTGTTCGAAGGCCTTGAGGCGCGGCTCGGCACGCTACTTCTAACCATTGGTTGTGACTGTTTCCTCAGGCGTCTGGAGCTCGAAGACGTCGGCAGCCTCGAGCAGATCGGTGCCTTCCTGCGCGAGCAGCGGGTGATGGGTTTCAACACCTACGGAGAACAGTTCAATGGCATGCACATCAACCAGACCTTCACCGGGGTTGCCATCGCTCGAAACCGGACCCCCGTCAGCCGCTGAGCTGAAAGAGCAGATCGCCCATTTACAACACGAAAACCGCAAGCTGCAACGGATCAATGGCGCGCTGATCGAACGGATCGAGTCCGGAGGCACCCGTGGCAACGATCCGTATTCGGCGTTTCAGCATTCGGTGGTACTGGCCGAACAGGTCCGCGAGCGCACCGATGCGCTGAATCAGGCCATGGCCGAACTCAAGGCCGGCAATCATTTGCTCAGCGAAGCACGGCTGCGGGCGGAAACCGCTCATCGACACCTGATCGATGCGATCGAAAGCATTTCCGATGCCTTCGTGCTGTTCGATGAAGATCAGCGCATCGTGCTGTTCAACAGCCGCTTCAAGGCGTTTTGGGCCAACAGTCGGGTGCGGATCATGGCCGGCATGCGCCTGACCGAGGTCAAACGCTTGATGACCGGCACCGGCCTGTTCAACGAAGAGCCGCGCGGCCATGCCGATGAGCATCTGCTCTACCGGTTGCATAACGGCCGCTGGTTGCAGGTCAGCGAACGGCCGACCCAGGAAGGCGGGCGGGTGATCCTCTTCACCGATATCACCGAGGTCAAACTCAGCGAAACCGTGCGCCGCGAGCAGGCCGTCGCGCAGAAGTCCCATTTGTTGCAGCGCGCGGTCGACAACCTGTCTCAGGGTGTAGCGATGGTGAACGCCGACGGCATCCTGGAGTTATGGAATCGCCGTTTCCTCGAGTTGAGCGGCCTGGCGCCGGTGGCGGCCCATCGACTGTTCGCCGAGGTGATCGGCGACAGCGAGTTGAGTCTGCTGACGCCGGCCAGCCGCGATACCAACGGGCGAGTGGTCCATGAATGTGAGCAGCGGCTCTACGACGGGCGGGTGCTGGAAATTCGTACGCATCCGTTGCCGACCGGCGGTTTCGTCAACACCTTTACCGACATCACCGAGCGTTATCAGCATGCCGAAGCCCTCAGCGAGAGCGAACGCTGGATTCGCCTGATCACCGACCATGTGCCAGCGTTGATCGCCTACCTGAATGCCGATCTGGTCTACGAATTCACCAACAAAGTGTATGAAGAGTGGTACTGCTGGCCACGCGGCGTGATGCTCGGCCAGAGCCTGCGCGAGGTCCACAGCGAAGAGCATTACCGGCGTCTGGAATCCTATGTGGCGCGGGCGCTGGCCGGGGAGAGCGTGACCTTCGAGTTCCCGGAAACCAACATCAACAATCAGGAACGCTACATGCTGCGCTCCTATGTGCCGAACCGCCTGGCGACGGGCGAAGTGGTGGGGATCTTTGTGTTGATCCGCGACATCACCGAGCGTCGCCGCACCGCCGAGGCGTTGCATCAGGCTTATCAGAATCTTGAAGTGCGGGTTCGTGAACGCACCGCCGAGCTGACCACCCTCAACGATCAATTGCTGCGCGAGATCGATGAGCGCAGTCGCGTCGAATCGCGTTTGCGCGAGGCCAAACTGGAGGCGGAACAGGCCAACCTGTCGAAAACCAAATTTCTCGCCGCGGTCAGTCACGACCTGCTGCAACCGCTCAATGCCGCGCGGCTGTTCACCAGCGCGCTGCTCGAACGCCGTGAGCCGGTGGCCAACGCGATCCTGGTGCGCAACGTCAGCAACTCGCTGGAAGACGTGGAGAACCTGCTGGGTACCCTGGTGGACATTTCCAAACTCGACGCCGGGGTCATCAAGGCCGATATCGCACCCTTTGCCCTCAGCGAGCTGCTGGAAAACCTCGCGACCGAGTATGCCCAGGTGGCCCGCAGCGAAGGTCTGCAACTGCACTTCGTGGCCTGTTCGGCGCTGGTGCGCAGCGATATCCAGCTACTTGCGCGGATTTTGCGCAACCTGTTGAGCAACGCCATTCGTTACACCAGCAGCGGCCGTGTGGTGCTGGGCTGTCGCCGACATCGTCAGCGGTTGTCCATCGAGGTCTGGGACAGCGGCATGGGCATCGCTGAAAACAAGCTGGAAGAGATTTTTCAGGAGTTCAAACGCGGCGACGTGCAGCGGCCGAATCAGGATCGGGGTCTGGGGCTGGGCTTAGCGATTGTCGAAAAAATCGCCGGCATTCTCGGGCACCGGATCAGCGTGCGGTCCTGGCCGGGCAAGGGCTCGATGTTTGCCATCGAGGTGCCGCTGACCAACAGCGCGCCGAAGACAGTGGCGCAATTGCCCATGAGCGAGCCAATGCTCGAACGTTTGCGCGGGGCACGAATCTGGGTGCTGGACAACGACGCGGCGATTTGCGCCGGAATGCGCACGCTGCTGGAAAGCTGGGGCTGTCAGGTGGTGACGGCACTGTCGGAAGAGGACCTGGCGCGTCAGGTGGACAATTACCACGCCGAGGCCGAACTGCTGATCGCCGACTACCACCTGGATCACGGCAAGAACGGTGTCGACGCCGTGGCGCTGATCAATGCCCGACGGGCGTCACCCTTGCCGGCCCTGATGATCACCGCCAACTACAGCAATGAACTGAAGCAGCAAATGCGCGAGCTGGGCCATACCCTGATGCACAAACCGGTACGGCCGATGAAGCTGAAGATGGCGATTAGTCATCTGTTGGGGCGGCCGTGAGAAAGGCCGCATAACCTGCAGGAACTGGCTTGTGTGGGAGCGGGCTTGCCCGCGAATAGGCCCTCGAGGGCGCTAAAAGCTTCGCGGGCAAGCCCGCTCCCACAGGGTTATCACAGACCTTGAATGAAATGTCACCGCCGCAAATACGCCGCAAAATCAATATCCCCGGCACTAAGAATCGCCTGCACCCGATTGTGCACATTGAGTTTGCGCAAAATCGCCGAGACATGGGCCTTGACCGTGGTTTCGGCGATTTCCAGGGTGTAGGCGATCTGTTTGTTCGACTCACCTTTGGTCATCCGTTCCAGCACCAACAGCTGTTTGCGGGTCAGGGCCTGGAGCAACTCCGGCGGGAAGTTCGGTGTGTCGTTCATGCTGCGCCGAGTGCCGGTTTTTTGCGTGCGGATGATGTCTGAAGGCAGGTAGACGTTGCCGTTCAGAATCTGCTGGATGGCCTCGGTCATCTGTGCGCGAGGTGAGGATTTGGTGATGAAACCCACCGCACCATAGGTGATGGCTTGCAGCACGACTTGTTTGTCCTGTTCGGCGGAGACGATCACCACCGGAATGGTCGGAGCCTCGTTGCGCAGATTGATCAGGCCGTTGAGGCCGTGCATGCCGGGCATATTCAGATCGAGCAGGATCAGGTCCAGATCGTCATGCTGCTGTGTCAGCTCCAGGGCGCTGTCCAGGTCGGCGGTTTCCATCACTTCACTGCCAGGGAAACCGTCGCTGATGACGTTATGAATGGCTTCACGAAACAGTGGGTGATCATCGGCAATCAGAATCTTGTACATGGCCTTTCACCTCGTTATTTTGATTATGGTGTGGCGGGAGCGCGCAGCATAGGGTTTGGTTCTTCCTGTTATAAACCCATTACATGCCAGTGTTGATGCTTTGTGAATGCGACGATAGACAGGAAAACCAGTACTAAAGTAGTAGTTTCGAGGTCGCAAGGCCGACATCGAACCTTGTGGGAGCGAGCCTGCTCGCGAAGACGTCATCTCAGGCGATAGATATGTTGGGCTGCAATCGCTTTCGCGAGCAGGCTCGCTCCCACAGGATATGGGTACACACCTGAGATCAGGTGTGTACCCGTTCACCCAACCCGCCGCACCGCCGCATGCTGCGGATTGAAGGTCAGCACCGCCAGCAGCGAAAACAACAGGGTCAAGCCCAGGCACACCACCAAAGCCAGCAGGTTGAAGCGCTCATACAAGGCAAAACGCACCAATTCCACCGCATGGGTGAACGGGCTGAGGGCACAAAGCCAATACAACCATTCGCTGGCTTCGCGCATTTTCCACAGTGGATACAGCGCCGAAGACAGGAAAAACAGCGGGAAGATCACGAAGTTCATCACCCCGGCGAAGTTCTCCAGTTGCCGAATCGCATTGGACAGCAACAACCCCAGCGCACTGAGCATCAACGCCACCAGCAGTAATGCCGGCAGTGCCGCGATCAGACCGAAGGCCGGCGGTTGTACGCCGTAGACCCAGGCGATGGCGAGAAAGGCATAGACCTGCAGCAGCGAGATCAATGAGGTCGCCAGCAATTTGCTGCTCAACAGAAAGGCCCGGGGCAGGGGGCTGGTCAGCAGCACCCGCATGCTGCCCATTTCCCGGTCATAGACCATCGACAGCGACCCTTGCATGCCGTTGAACAACAGGATCATGCAGGCCAGCCCCGGGATGATGTAGACCTCGTAGGGAATGTAGGTGTCATAGGGTTCGATGATGGCGATGCCCAGCGCCGCCCGGAAACCCGCGGCGAACACCAGCAACCACAGCAATGGCCGCACCAGCGCACTGAGAAAACGCGTGCGCTGCAGGATAAACCGCAACCATTCGCGCAGGACGATACCGCGCAAACACTGCCAATAAGCGTTCATCGAGCCGCGACTCCTGGAGTGGTGAGGCGCTGGAACGCCGAGGTCAGATCGCCGCCGTGTTCGAGACTCAACGCATCGGCTTGCCCGCTGGCTACCAGGCGGCCTTGATGCAGAATCAGCAGATCATCGCTGGCCTGCACTTCGTCCAGCAGATGGGTGGTCCAGAGCACGCTGATGCCGTGGTCCTGGCACAGGCTGCGCATGTGTCGGTTAAGCGCCAGACGGCTGGCAGGATCGAGACCGACGCTGGCTTCATCGAGCAGCAACAGCCGTGGTTCATGCAGCAGTGCCCGGGCAATTTCCACGCGGCGGCGATGGCCGCCATTGAGCTCGCGAACCCGTTCACGGCGCCGTTCGGTCAGTGCCTGGCGCGCCAGTTCGGCTTCGACCCGCGCATGGGTCTGACGCCGGGACAACCCATGCAATGCGGCGTGATAGCGCAGGTTCTGTTCGACACTCAAATCCAGATCCAGTGTGCTCTGTTGAAACACCACGCCCAATTGACGCAAGGCCGGACGCGGGGCGCTGCGCAGGGACTGACCGCCGACCCGGATGTCGCCGTGCTGCAGGTCATACAGGCGTGTCAGCAACGCGATCAAGGTCGACTTACCGGCACCGTTTGGCCCCAGTAACGCGGCGAAACGCCCGGGCAGCAGACTGAACGTCACGTGTTGCAGCGCTTCACGGGGGCCGTAGGCGAAGCTGAGGTCAGTCACTTCCAGGGCGTTCATGGGGTGACCACCACGCCCCATGGATAACGGCCGACCTTGACCGACTTGATGACCTTGAGGTTGTTCACATCGATCACCGACACATCGCCGCTGACGCCATTGGTGGCCAGCAACTGACTCTGATCCGGGGTAAACGCCATCTGCCAGACCCGGCGACCCACCAGCAGGTAGTCGAGGATCTCGAAGGTCCTGGCGTCGATCACCGCGACATGATTGGCCGGGCCGAGGGCGACGAACGCGTACTTACCGTCGGCGCTGAGTTTGACCCCGACCGGCTGGACCTTGTCCGGGTGCACGCCCTTGATCTGGAATTTCAGCGTCTTGAGGACCTGCCGGCTGGCAACGTCGAGAATGGTCACCGTGCCACCGATCTCGGCCGAGGCCCAGAGCTGCGAGCCATCCTGGCTGAACTCGACAAAACGCGGCCGCTGATCCACCAGGGTGCTGTCGGCCAGGGTCTGGGTACTGGTGTCGATCCAGTGCAGCATGTTGGTGGTTTCGCTGGTGTTCACCGCCCACTTTCCGTCAGGGCTGACCGCCATGCCTTCCGGCTCGACGCCGACGTTTACCTGAGCCAGGACTTTGGAGGTTTCGGTGTCGATCACCGTGACCAGCGCATCGTCCTCGTTGGACACGTACAGCCAACGGTTATTGGGGTGCAGGGCGAATTGCTCGGGGTCTTTGCCGGAGGGCAGTTCCTTGATGATTTGGCGGGTGGCGACGTCCATCACCTGGACCCGGTCCGAGTCGCTGGCACAGATGTACAACAGCTTGCGGTCATGGGACAACAGCAAACCCCGTGGGCGCTGGCCGACCGCCAGGGTGTCGGTGACTTGCAGGGTCTGCAGGTCGATCAGGCTCAGGCTGTTGTCCTTTTCATTGGAAACCCAGGCGGTGCTCGCCAGCGCGGGCGCGGTGGCGAGCAGTAAGGCGGATGCAAGCAGGGTGCGGCGCATGGCAGGTTCCTTTTTTTATCGTTGTTGGAATCAGGGATAGCGGCAAGTCACTTCGGGCTTGTCGTAGCCCAGACTGTCCATTTCGTTGGATGGGTGCAGGAAACCCTCTTGTGGTGAAGTGCTGACCAGTGCCCGTGGCTGAACGATGGGGATCGGCTGGCGTAACTGGCCGTTCCACGAGCGATAGCTGAGCTTGCGGCCCTTGAAGCCATCCAGTGGCAACTGATCGCTCAGCGCGAGTTGGCGGATGGCCTGGGCATCGCTCTGACGCAATTTGCTCACCGCACTGGCAACGCTGCGCACGGCGATCCAGGCGGCGAAATCGCGATCGTTCATCCAGCGTCCAGCCATGGCTTCGAAGCGCTTTTGCAATTGCGCGGCGCCGTAGGTTTCCACGGTCTTGTGCCAGCCGGTCGGGGTCAGGCCCTGAGTGCCGGCGACCGGGCGCGGATACCAGGTCTGGTAGGGCACGTACTCGCCAAAGTCGCCGCGCTCATCGGCCACCAGCACTACGTCGTACTCAGCCGTCTGGGTGAACAGCGGCATGTCGGCCTGGGCGCTGTGGCGCTGGTCGTTATCAAAGGACCAGGGCTTTTGCGCGACGATCTGCAAACCGAAACGTTTCGCCGCACGGTGCAGGGCGGCGGCATAGGCCTGATCGTCTGGCGTCGGGCCTGCGATCAACAGCGCTCGCTGCCATTTGCGCAGCACCAGAAACTGCGCCAGGGCATCGGCGAGCATCGCCCGGCTCGGCAAACTGTGCAGCACGTTCGCCAGGCAGTCGCTGCTGCGCAGGCTGTCGTCTGCACTGCCGGCATTGAACAGCAAGCTGTCGGGCAGGGCGGCGCTGAGCTGGCGCAAGCTATCGCCCGGCGCATTCACCACGAACAGTCGCAGGCCCTGGTCGTGTTGGACTTTGGCCGCCTCGAGCAAGGCTTCGGGGCTGTCGACATTGCTCCCGATCAGGCTGTAGCTCTGGTTGAGAAAGCGCCCGGTGCTGTTGCTATCGGTAATCGCCAGTTGCGCACCGCGCAGCCCGGCGTCGGTCGGCTCGGGAATGATGTTCGACAACAACGGACCTGGGTCGGGCCGATAGCCCAGATAACCGATGCGGATCTGTAATCCGGCGTCCGCTGCCTGGCTTTGGGTCGCCAGCAATGCGCCGCAGCCAATCGCCAGCAGATAGAACAAGGCGTAACTGACAAGCTGGCGCATAGGGCACTCCACTACAGGTAGCGCCAGCATAGGAAGTGACGGGGTGCGGGGAAATATGCAGAAAGTACCAGTAAGCCGGTACCAAGGTAGTAGTGCCGGGAATATTTCCCGGTAGGCAAGCGCCACAAGCCCTACACCCAAAGGACTAGAGGGCGGCCACCAAAGCAGCATACGGCTTACAGATCGCTGTTCTTAATATGACGGCATAGCCTCTGCAGAGAGGTTTTGCGTGCAATCTTGAGGGCATAACAATGACAACAAAACGCAACGCCATACTCGTCGCCGGACTGCTGGCTGGTCTGATCACTAGCGGTTCAGTACTGGCCCACGGCAATGTGGTGCCGCAAACCGTGGAAACCAAAGGTTTGACCCCGATCAAGGACGCCGGAGTACAGCTCGATGGTGATGGCTGGGCCGCGGTAAACCCCTATCGCAATTCCCCGGAAAAAGACAAGGCCGTCGAAATCGGTTCCTCGGCCTTTAACCAGAACTGTGCGGCCTGCCATGGCCTGGAAGCCAAGTCCGGCGGGATCGCCCCGGATCTGCGCATGCTCGATGTCGGCGAAGCCGGCGACGAGTGGTTCGTCGAGCGCGTACGCCATGGCGCGGTGCGTGACGGTCGCGTCTACATGCCGAAAATGGCCGACTACTTGAGTCAGGAAGCCTTGTGGGCAGTGCGCACCTACCTGGACAGCGTGCACCTGGAGGAGTGACCCATGCGCCTGCTCGCTGTGGTGTTTACCGCTCTGCTGCTGTGCTGTCAGACGGTGCAGGCGCAGATCCGCACTTACGATGAGATGATCGCCGCGGGCGAGCTGAAGGTCGCGATCTACAAGGATTTTGCGCCCTACAGCTTCGAAGACGGCGGCCAGCCGCGGGGCGTCGATGTCGATCTGGCAAAAGCGTTGGCCAAAGCCCTCGGGGTGCGTCTGGAGCTGGTTTGGGCGCCGGCAGGCGAGAAGCTCGACGACGATCTGCGCGACTACATCTGGCGCGGCAACCAGCTGCGCAACCAGCAGCTGGCCGACCTGATGATGCGCGTGCCTTACGACCGCGACTATGCACAAAAACGCAATGAACTCGGCGAGCTGGAGAACGGCCATGTGGTGATGTTCGGCCCTTACCAGAACGAGTCCTGGCAGGTCGCCTATGACCGCCGTCGACTCGACTCGGTGGGCAGCGTCGCGGTGTTTGAACACCATCCGATCGGTGTCGAAGTCGACAGCGTGCCGTCGTTCTACCTGAGCTCGGTGTTCAACGGCATGCTCCGCAACAGGACCCGCCATTACCCCGGCGTGCCGCAAGCCTTTGCCGCGATGAAAGCCGGTGAGGTGGATGCGGTGATGGCGATGCGCGGCGAGATCGACTGGCAAGTCCATGAGGCCAACGATTCGCAACTGGCACTGGCGCAAAACGCCTATCCGAACATGGGCAAACAGCTCTGGGAAATCGGCATGGCGGTGCATGAAAGCAATCGCCAGTTGGCCTATGCCGTGGAAGAAGCGCTGGAAGGACTGATTCGCGACGGCACGCTCGAGGCGATCTATACCGGGTACGGTCTGCGCTGGGAAGTGCCAGAGATGTATCAGTAGGAGCACGGCGGTTAAAGCGGATGGCTTCAGATAACCGCAACTGAGCACCATTGTGGCGAGGGAGCTTGCTCCCGCTGGAGCGCGAAGCGCTCCCAAAACCAGACGCTGCGGTTTATCAGTGGGACCGCATTCGCCGATTTTACGACTGCTTCGCAGCCGAGCGGGAGCAAGCTCCCTCGCCACAATGGTCCTGGGGCAACCTTCTAATCCAGGCCCTTGTACCAAGGAACTAGAAAACTCAGTACTGCGGCTAATTGTCGCCGGGGCCTCACGGACCAAGAATCTGCACCAGACCGGGAAAGTTTCCCGGGTATAACAATAACCGCAGAGGTAGCCGTCATGACCCAACCCGCACGTCGCCAATCCTTCGCCTTGAGCGTGCTGCTCAGCGCTATGTTGTTGTCCGGCTCGGCACTTGCCGCAGTCACCGATCAAGACATCCTCCAGGATCCGAAAAATCCGCAGCAGGTCGTCACCAACGGCCTTGGTGTTCAGGGCCAGCGCTACAGCCCGCTGGATACCCTCAACGTCGACAACGTGAAACAGCTGCGTCCGGTCTGGGCCTTCTCTTTTGGCGGCGAGAAACAACGCGGTCAGCAGGCGCAGCCGATGATCAAGGACGGCGTGATGTACATGACCGGTTCCTATTCACGGGTGTTCGCCGTGGATGCACGCACCGGCAAGAAGCTCTGGCAATACGATGCGCGCCTGCCCGATGACATCCGTCCCTGCTGCGACGTGATCAACCGCGGCGTTGCGCTGTATGGCGATCTGGTGATTTTCGGCACCCTCGATGCGAAGCTGGTGGCCCTGAACAAGGACACCGGCAAGGTGGTCTGGAGCAAGAAAGTCGCCGACCACAAGGAAGGCTATTCCATCAGCGCCGCGCCGCTGGTGATCAACGGCAAACTGATCACCGGGGTGGCCGGCGGTGAGTTCGGGGTGGTCGGCAAGATCGAAGCCTATGACCCGAAAAACGGTGCCTTGCTGTGGACCCGGCCGACCGTGGAAGGCCACATGGGCTTCGTCTACAAGGACGGCAAGGCGCTCGAGAACGGCATTTCCGGCGGTGAAGCCGGCAAGACCTGGCCGGGCGATCTGTGGAAAACCGGCGGTGCCGCACCGTGGCTTGGCGGTTACTACGACCCGGAAACCAATCTGCTGCTGTTCGGCACTGGCAACCCGGCGCCGTGGAACTCGCACCTGCGCCCGGGCGACAACCTCTACTCCTCGTCGCGTCTGGCGCTGAACCCGGACGATGGCACCATCAAATGGCACTTTCAGAGCACCCCGCACGACGGCTGGGATTATGACGGCGTCAACGAGTTGGTGTCCTTCAACTACAAGGACAAGGACGGCAAAGAGATCAAGGCCGCAGCCACCGCCGACCGTAATGGTTTCTTCTACGTGCTCGATCGCACCAACGGCAAGTTCATCCGCGGCTTCCCGTTCGTCGACAAGATCACCTGGGCCAGCGGCCTGGACAAAGAGGGTCGGCCTATCTACAACGAAGCCAGCCGTCCGGGTGCGCCGGGCAGCGAAGCCAAGGGCAGCTCGGTGTTCGTCGCGCCGGCGTTTCTCGGTGCGAAGAACTGGATGCCCATGGCCTACAGCCAGGACACCGGTCTGTTCTATGTTCCGTCCAACGAATGGGGCATGGACATCTGGAACGAAGGCATCGCCTACAAGAAGGGCGCGGCGTTCCTTGGAGCCGGTTTCACCATCAAGCCGCTGAACGAAGACTACATCGGCGTCCTGCGCGCCATCGACCCGAAAACCGGCAAGGAAGTCTGGCGCCACAAGAACTTCGCGCCGCTCTGGGGCGGGGTGCTGACCACCAAAGGCAACCTGGTCTTCACCGGTACGCCGGAAGGTTTCCTGCAAGCGTTCAATGCCAAAACTGGTGAGAAAGTCTGGGAATTCCAGACCGGCTCCGGCGTGCTCGGCTCGCCTATCACCTGGGAAATGGACGGCGAACAGTACGTCTCGGTGCTTTCCGGCTGGGGCGGTGCCGTACCGCTGTGGGGCGGCGAAGTGGCCAAACGCATCAAGGATTTCAACCAGGGCGGCATGCTCTGGACCTTCAAATTGCCGAAGGATTTAGTGGCCAAGCATTGAGATAGGCGACTCCTAACCTGTGGCGAGGGAGCTTGCTCCCGCTCGGCTGCGAAGCAGTCGTAAAAATCGGCAAATGCGGTCCAACTGACGAACCGCAGCGTCTGGTTTTGGGAGCGCTTCGCGCTCCAGCGGGAGCAAGCTCCCTCGCCACAAAAGCCCGCTCCCACAAGAGCATCTTCATCGTCAGCAGAAATCTACGACCAAATAACGAGAATCCCCCTGCCAACGGCGCATTCGTCTGGCACGCGGGGCTCTCTACCATCGGTTCATCGCCTGTCCACCCGACAGGCACCGACCCAAACAGAGGCCCACCATGATTTACGCTCAACCCGGAACACCAGGCGCCGTCGTGTCTTTCAAACCGCGTTACGGCAACTTCATCGGCGGTGAGTTCGTCGCACCGGTCAATGGCGAGTACTTCACCAACACCTCGCCGGTGACGGGTGAAGTGATTGCCGAATTTCCTCGCTCCAGCGCCGCCGACATCGAGCAGGCGCTGGATGCCGCCCATGCCGCAGCCGATGCCTGGGGCAAGACCTCGGCCCAGGACCGCTCGCGGGTGCTGCTGAAAATCGCCGACCGCATCGAGCAGAATCTGGAAATCCTCGCGGTCAGCGAAACCTGGGACAACGGCAAGGCCGTACGCGAAACCCTGAACGCCGACGTGCCGCTGGCCGCCGACCATTTCCGTTATTTCGCTGGCTGCATTCGTGCTCAGGAAGGCGGCGCCGCCGAAATCAACGAACTGACCACCGCCTATCACTTCCACGAACCGCTGGGCGTGGTCGGACAGATCATTCCGTGGAACTTCCCGCTGCTGATGGCCGCCTGGAAACTCGCCCCGGCGCTGGCCGCCGGCAACTGTGTAGTGCTCAAGCCCGCCGAGCAGACGCCGCTGTCGATCATGGTCTTCGCCGAGCTGATCGCTGATTTGCTGCCAGCCGGTGTATTGAACATCGTCCAGGGCTTCGGTCGCGAAGCCGGTGAGGCCCTGGCGACCAGCAAGCGCATCGCCAAGATCGCGTTCACCGGTTCCACCCCGATCGGCGCGCACATCATGAAATGTGCGGCTGAAAACATCATTCCGTCGACCGTTGAGCTGGGCGGAAAATCGCCGAACATCTTCTTCGAAGACATCATGCAGGCCGAGCCTGCGTTCATCGAAAAGGCTGCCGAAGGTCTGGTGCTGGCGTTCTTCAACCAGGGCGAAGTCTGCACCTGCCCGTCGCGGGCACTGGTACAGGAGTCGATTTACGACGACTTCATGAAAGTGGTGATGCAGAAGATCGTCAAGATCAAACGCGGCAACCCGCTGGACACCGAAACCATGGTCGGCGCCCAGGCGTCCGAGCAGCAATACGACAAGATCCTCTCCTACCTGAAAATCGCCCAGGAAGAGGGCGCTGAACTGCTCACCGGTGGTGCTGCGGAGCGGCTTGAGGGCGACCTGTCCACGGGTTACTACATCCAGCCGACCCTGCTCAAGGGCCACAACAAGATGCGCGTGTTCCAGGAAGAAATCTTCGGTCCGGTGGTCGGCGTGACCACCTTCAAGGACGAAGCTGAAGCTCTGGCAATTGCCAACGACAGCGAGTTCGGCCTCGGTGCCGGTCTCTGGACCCGCGACATCAACCGTGCCTACCGCATGGGTCGGGCGATCAAGGCCGGGCGCGTGTGGACAAACTGCTACCACCTGTACCCGGCCCATGCCGCGTTCGGTGGCTACAAAAAGTCCGGCGTCGGCCGCGAGAACCACAAGATGATGCTCGACCACTACCAGCAGACCAAAAACCTGCTGGTCAGCTATGACATCAACCCGATGGGGTTCTTCTGATCTAGCACAAATAGCGTCAAGCCATTCGCGGGCAAGCCCGCTCCCACAGGATATTCAGTGTCCTTGTGGGAGCGGGCTTGCCCGCGAAGAGGCCCTACCTGACACCCCGCATCAACCCCCTACCAACGCACCCCGCAACCTCCTTCCAAAGTAGCATTCGGTCCCGCCACACCCCGTGTATTAATGCCTCTACCGGAATTGCCCGGCATAAGAAGAGGCTTGACCCATGTGGACTAAACCCGCGTTTACCGATTTGCGTATCGGCTTCGAAGTGACCATGTATTTCGCCAGCCGTTGATCGTCTTCCCGGCCAATCCCCGCATTGGTCGGGCTTCCACCCTGGAGCATTGCCCATGCACATCCGGATTCTCGGCTCCGCCGCTGGCGGTGGTTTCCCGCAATGGAACTGCAACTGCCGCAATTGCGCCGGTGTCCGTAACACCAGCCTGCGGGCGCAACGGCGTACGCAGTCTTCGATTGCCCTGAGCGACAACGGCGTGGACTGGATACTGTGCAATGCCTCGCCGGACATTCGCGCTCAACTCGAGTCCTTCCCAACGTTGCAACCGGCCCGCCAGTTGCGCGACACGGCGATTGCCGGGGTGATCCTGCTCGACAGCCAGATCGATCATTGCACCGGTTTGCTGAGCTTGCGCGAAGGCTGCCCGCATAAAGTCTGGTGTACCGAGATGGTTCATCAGGACCTCAGCACAGGATTTCCGCTGTTCAGCATGCTCAGCCACTGGAATGGCGGATTGCAGTGGCAGCCCATCGGGTTGAGCGGCGAACCTTTCAGTGTTCCTGCCTGTAGCCACCTGCGGCTGCGAGCGATTCCGTTGCGCAGCAGCGCGCCGCCATACTCACCCCATCGCGGCAATCCACAGCCGGGTGACAACATCGGGCTGTTCGTCGAAGACCGGCGCAGCGGCGCAAGCCTGTTCTACGCCCCGGGTCTCGGTCAGGTCGACGACTACTTGCTCGACTGGATGCACCGCGCCGACTGCCTGCTGGTGGACGGCACCCTCTGGCGCGACGATGAAATGCGCGTCTGCGAAGTTGGCGACAAACTCGGCAGCGAGATGGGGCATCTGCCGCAAAGCGGCCCCGGCGGGATGATCGAGGTGCTCGATGGTTTCCCCGAGCAGCGCAAGATACTCATCCATATCAACAACACCAACCCGATCCTCGACGAAGACTCGGCCGAGCGGGCGCTGCTGGAACGGCGCGGGATTGAAGTGGCGTTCGATGGGATGGATATTCATTTATAGAACACACCGAGATCCCTTGTGGCGAGGGAGCTTGCTCCCGCTCGGCTGCGCAGCAGTCGTAAAATCAGTGAATGCGGTCCAATTGATGAACCGCAGTGTCTGATTTTGGGACCGCTTCGCGATCCAGCGGGAGCAAGCTCCCTCGCCACAGGTCTTGTGTATGGCGTGACATATTGCCTGCGATACATTGGTCTCATTGCATTCGTAACAAGATGCTTTAGGCTGGCTTTTATCTTCAAAACAATAAAAAAGGCTTTCCATGAGCCAGAACCTCAGCCAGCTGCGTAAATTCGTTTCTCCTGAAATCATTTTCGGTGCCGGGTGCCGGCATAACGTCGGCAACTGCGCCAAAACCTTCGGCGCCCGCAAGGTCCTGGTGGTCAGTGATCCAGGGGTGATTGCCGCCGGTTGGGTCGCCGATGTCGAAGCCAGTTTGCAGGCCCAGGGCATCGACTACTGCCTGTACAGCGCCGTCTCGCCCAATCCGCGGGTGGAGGAGGTGATGCTGGGTGCCGAGATGTACCGGGAGAATCACTGCGATGTGATAGTCGCGGTCGGCGGCGGCAGCCCGATGGACTGCGGCAAAGGCATCGGCATCGTGGTCGCTCACGGGCGCAGCATCCTTGAGTTCGAAGGCGTGGACACCATCCGGGTGCCGAGCCCGCCGCTGATTCTGATTCCAACCACTGCCGGCACCTCGGCCGACGTCTCGCAGTTCGTGATCATCTCCAATCAGCAGGAACGGATGAAGTTCTCCATCGTCAGCAAAGCGGTGGTGCCGGACGTGTCGTTAATCGACCCGGAAACCACCCTGAGCATGGACCCGTTCCTGTCCGCCTGTACCGGCATCGACGCCCTGGTGCATGCCATTGAAGCCTTCGTCTCCACGGGGCATGGACCCTTGACCGATCCCCATGCGCTGGAAGCGATGCGCCTGATCAACGGCAATCTGGTGCAAATGATCGCCAACCCGACGGATATCGCCTTGCGGGAAAAAATCATGCTCGGCAGCATGCAGGCCGGGCTGGCGTTCTCCAATGCGATCCTGGGGGCGGTGCACGCCATGTCCCACAGCCTGGGCGGTTTTCTCGATCTGCCCCATGGGCTGTGCAACGCGGTGCTGGTCGAGCATGTGGTGGCGTTCAATTACAACTCGGCGCCGGAGCGCTTCAAGGTGATTGCCGAGACCTTCGGCATCGACTGCCGTGGCCTCAATCATCGGCAGATCTGTGGCCGACTGGTGGAACACCTGATCGCCCTCAAACATGCCATCGGCTTCCATGAAACCCTTGGCCTGCATGGTGTCAGCATGGCCGATATTCCGTTCCTCTCGCAGCACGCCATGCACGACCCATGCATCCTCACCAACCCGCGCGAGTCGAGCCAGCGTGACGTCGAGGTCGTCTATGGCGAAGCCCTCTGAAGAGCAACAGCGCGCCCTGGCCGGCCTGTTGGGGCTGGGCAGTCATTCGGCGCGCAAGAGTCATTACCCGGAGCTGGCCGCGCGCCTCGATGATCTGGAAACCGAGCGCAACCGCTACAAATGGCTATTCGAGCACGCGGTGCACGGTATTTTCCAGGCCAGCCTGCAAGAGGGCATGCGCGCCGCCAACCCGGCGCTGGCGCGGATGCTCGGCTACGAAGACCCTCAGGAGGTGTTGTTTTCCCTCGCCGATCTGGCCGCAAATCTGTTTGTTGGAGGCGCTGGCGAGCTGCAAGCGATCGGCGAGAAACTGCAGCTTCAGCGCAGCCTGCTCGGCTATGAAACCCAGCTACGGCGCAAGGATGGCAGTTGTCTCGATGTGCTGATGAACCTGCTGCTCAAACCCGATCAGGATGGGCTGGTGGAAGGCTTCGTCACCGATATCACCGAACGCAAACTGGCCCAGCAACGTTTGCAACAACTCAATGATGAGCTGGAGCAACGGGTTGCGGCGCGCACCGATGAGTTGCTCGAGGCCAATCGCAATTTGCAACAGCAGATCGCCCAGCGTGAACAAGTCGAGCAGGCGTTGCGTGATGCCCGAGATGCCGCCCAGGCGGCCAATCGCAGCAAGGACAAATACCTCGCCGCCGCCAGCCATGACTTGCTGCAACCGCTGAACGCCGCACGCTTGCTGATCTCCACCTTGCGCGAGCGGGACTTGCCGGGCGTCGAACAGGTATTGGTCGAGCGCACCCATCAGGCGCTGGAAGGCGCCGAAGACTTGCTCACGGACCTGCTGGACATTTCCAAACTCGATCAGGCTGCGGTCAAACCGGACATCGCCTTGTACCGGCTTGACGAACTGCTCGCGCCGCTGGTCTCGGAGTTCCAGTCGGTCGCCGAGGCAGCCGGTTTGAATCTGCGGGTGCATATTGGAAATTTTGCCGTGCACACCGACCTGCGGCTGATGACGCGGATCATGCGCAACTTCCTCAGCAACGCCTGCCGCTACACCGATCAGGGCAGCATTCTGCTGGGCGCCAGACGGCGGGGCGATTGCCTGCGCCTGGAAGTCTGGGACACCGGTCGCGGAATCGCCGCCGACCGGCTGGAGTCGATCTTCCTCGAGTTCAACCAACTCGATGTCGGTCGCGCCGCCGACCGTAAAGGCGTGGGGCTGGGGCTGGCCATCGTCGAGCGGATCGCGAAAATTCTCGGCTATCGGGTGCAGGTTCACTCGTTGCCGGGACGCGGTTCGATGTTCAGCATCGAAGTGCCGATCTCCCGCGAGGTGCCGCTGCCCATCAGCCAGGCGGCACCGCAGTCCGGCGCTGGCAATCCCTTGCCAGGCCGACGTTTACTGGTGCTGGACAATGAGTTGAGCATCCTCGAAAGCATGAGCGCGTTACTCGGGCAGTGGGGCTGCGAGGTGGTGACCGCGACCGATGAACCCGGCGCCCTGGAGGCCTTGCAAGGACTGGCACCGGAACTGATTCTGGCGGACTTTCATCTGGATCACGGGGTGGTCGGCTGTGAGGTGGTCAGACACCTGCGCGAGCATTTTGCTCAGCCGATCCCGGCAGTCATCATCACGGCGGACCGAAGCGACCAGTGTCGGCGTTCCTTGCAAAAGCTCGGCGCGCCGTTACTCAACAAACCGGTGAAGCCCGGTAAGTTACGTGCGGTGTTGAGTCAGTTGCTGGGTTAGATTTTTTCCGGATTTCCAAAGCGGCTCAATACGTAGGGGGAACGTTCGACCGTTGGCTTGTCAACGACCGGTTCCGCCTCCCGCGCCACCCGTTCCTCCACCTGCACCGCCCGTACCTCCGCCTGCGCCAAAGCCGCTGGAAATACCCGTGCCAATGCCCATTGTGCTACGACCATTGGCAGCGGTTCCCGAGTCGCTCCGAACACTGGATGAGCCCGAGCCAGTGCTGCTGATCGGGTGTGTTCCTGACGGCGATTGAGTGCCCGTTACGCTGCTGGAAGTGGATCCGTTTGAAACCGCAAAGGACGAAACCGATGCAGCTGAAAGCAGTCCAGCGAGTATAAGGAGAGTGATTTTTGTCTTGATCATGGTGGGTCTCCTGATTTCATTTTACCGGTCGTCAACTGGACCGAACGGCGCGCAAGGCCCTCTCTCAAAACAAGTATGACCTGCATTTTCGGGTCTCAAGAGAGGTGTTCATGACTACCCGACCAAAACGTTCTGACGCGGACACAACGCCAGAATATCCGCTCTCGGCGCCGATCGATCCGCGGGACCCGGAACGCAAGAAAATCGATGTCGAACTCGACGAGGCCGAGGCATCTACGGATGATCCGGAGATTGCCGGTAACGATGGCTCAGGTCAGCCGAGCTGAGCACGAACGACACCCGGCTCATATGGGCGGCCTGGCAGGTTCACCTGTGGCGAGGGAGCTTGCTCCCGCTGGGTCGCGAAGCGACCCTAAAACCAGCAATCACATTTCGTCAGACACACCGCATTCACAGGTTTTGCGGCTGCTGCGCACCCGAGCGGGAGCAAGCTCCCTCGCCACAATTGGTTTCTCCATTAACTTATTGGCATTACTGCATATTCCGTCGTTCGTAATGAGCAAGCATGGGCTGAGTGCTGACGCCATGAATCAGGATGCTGAGCGCGACGACGGATAAGGTCAGGTCCGTGCACACAGAGGCCTGGGATTGCGTAAGGCCGTGATTGAGGGCGTAAAAAAGGTAGTAGAGGCTACCAATGCCGCGAATGCCGAACCAGCCAGTCAACAGCCGCTGGTGGCCATCAAGCAGCGTGCCCCATGGCATGGCCAGCACGCTGAGCGGCCGGATCACGCAAAACAACGCAAAACCCAAGGCCAGCGCCCGCCAGTCCCAATGTGTCGCCAGCACCACGCCCAGCAAGGTCACCAGAAACACTTCCATGGCGCGCTCCACCAGGCTGCCAAACGCAAGCATGTCGCCCATCATGATCGCGGCCGCAACCTGGCCGTCCTCAAGGTTCTCAATATCGCCATGAACCGCTTTATCCGGTTCGACATTGAGATGACCGACCACCGGTTGGGCCAGGTGTTCGGCAGGCGTTTGCGAGCCGCCACTGGATTTGACTTCAGCCTTACGCAGGCCGAGCCCGGCGGCGAATACCGAAAGGAAACCGTAACCGCCAACCGATTCGGCCGCCACATACGCCAGAGCGATCAGTGCCAGGGTCAGATAATCATTGGGGGAAAGCGTGCTGTCGGCATTTTTGATGCGCATCGACAGGGTCATTCGGCCAATGCCTCGGCCCATCCAGTAACCGATGAGCAGGCCGGCAGGTACCGCCCAGAGCAGACTGTGCAAGGTCCAGTCGGTCATCCAGGCGGTATTGCGCTCGTCCTGTTGCAAGACCAGCAAGCCAAGGATCACAAACGGGAAGGCGATACCGTCGTTGAGTCCCGCTTCGCCAGACAGTCCGAAGCGCACCCGGTCGTAATCCTGCGCATCGTTGACTTGAACCAGTCCGGCCAGCACCGGATCCGTGGGTGCCAGGATTGCGCCGATCAGCAAGGCTACGCCCCATGGCAACCCGAAGAACATATGCAGGAACAGGCAAATGCCGCAGATACTCAAGACCATCACCGGGCCGGCGAGGCCGAATGCCACGCGCCAGGTTCGGTTCGTCAGCGGCAGGCGTAATTTCAGGCCGCTGACGAACAGCGAAAATAGAACCGCCACTTCCGTCAGATGTTCGATCCAGCTGGAGGCCTCGTGGGTATCCAGTTGCAGCAGGCCCAAAGCCGACGGACCAATGACAACGCCCAACAGCAGGCACACCGCCGAGGTGGTGACCGGCATCCAGCGAAGATAGGAAGAGGTCAGCGCCAAGGTCAGCAACACCGCACCCAAAACAGCCACCCACAGGATGAAGCTCATGTTCGGTTCCCGCCGCAAATCTGGCCCCATTGCATATGGAGGCCTGCGATGAGCAAGGGTTTCATCTTTCCTGTCAGCGGCAGGGAGCAGCGTTAAAAGTCGCGCCTTTGGTTCGCGACACTGAACATCCAGATAAAAATTCAGGTCTTAACTAATAGAGGAATTGGTCAGGAGCGCCATCATGATTCAGCGACGCAGGTACCATTTTTCACAAATCTCGCTTCGGCTGGAGGCGTTGCGCGCCAACGTTTGCCAGTTCAAGTACGATGAAATTGTTCTCCAGCAAATCCTTCGTGGTGAGCAGGCACCGGAAAACCTGGATCAGGCATTCGATGAGCTGCGCGAGTCGATCAATCATACCGAAGAGCTGTTGATCGCCTTGGCCGCAGCGACCGGGGAGAGCTATAGCCAGATCCAAAGGTGAAGTCATGAACAGTGATCGCAAGCCCAGCGAGCTGAAAGCCTGGTATGAGCTGCTGGATGATGAGGGCTTTCGAATGGAATCCCCCGACGCTTATCACGCCGACCTGATGCGACAGGCTGAAGAACTGTTCAGGACAGACGTTATCGAGTGGGCAGACTGGATGGAGCTCAAAGAACTGGCCGACGCCGCTTACCTACAGGCCCTTGAAGAGGCGATCAGCAAGAGAATGGCTGATCCGGATGAGTGATCAAAGATCGGTCTGCACCGGTCCGGTTTCAGGGGGTGGCAAGCTGGAAAACTTGAAGTCAGGCAATGCTTGCAGTCGGTTAGTCTTGATTCCCTGCCTGGACAACACCATTTCTTCCAGAATCTCTCGGGCAAGTCTGGCGATTGACTCGGCTCCTCGGTAATTCGATCTGATGATGCCGGTAATCGCGAAATGATCGGAGTCGGGTCCGGTCAAAATAGCCGAGAGGGTGCCATCTGAATGCAGGCAGCACTCAATGCGGTAGCTGGGAAGCCGTGCAGTAAGGGCCGTCTCTATTTGAATTTTGCTGAGTGTGTCCATTACCGCATTCGATTCCGAAGTGGGTACCGTCCCTGGATCGCGAAGTGAGTACTGTCTTTGATCGTAGGCTCTATTATGTACCTGTAAATGATGGCCTTCTACCATTGGTCTGGGACTGGAAAAATCTTTACCACGCCATTTCAGGTAATGAGAAAAAACCTCAAAGAAATGCTGTCGGGGACAGCGGAACTCGTCCGCGGGCATCGAGTCCGTGGTCAAAATCACTTCAAAAAGAGGTAACGGCCATGCCACTCGTGCTTGAATCTCCCGCTTTTCATGCTCAAGGTCCGATACCGGCGCTCTACAGCTGTGAAGGCAAGGATGTATCTCCGCCGCTGGCCTGGAGCGGTGTGCCGTCGGGCACCAAGAGTCTGGCGCTGATCGTCGACGACCCGGACGCGCCGGACCCCGCGGCCCCCAGAATGACCTGGGTCCATTGGGTGCTCTATAACGTGCCCGTGGCAACGACTGAATTGCCCGAAGACCTGCGCACGCTGCCGCCCGGCACGCTACAGGGGCTCAACGACTGGCAGAATGCCGGTTACGGTGGACCTTGTCCGCCGATCGGCACCCATCGGTATTTTCACAAGCTCTATGCGCTGGACACTGTCTTGCCAGACCTGAAGCAGCCCACCAAAGCCCAACTCGAAAGCGCAATGCGCGGTCATATCCTGGAACAGGCCGAGCTGATCGGTACCTATCGTAAAACGAGGTGAGGGTTAAATCTGCGGAACTTCACAGATCTAGTGTGGAAGCGAGCCTGCTCGCGATGCAGGCGACTCGGTCTGTCTGTATCACCGAGGTGATGCTATCGCGAGCAAGCTCGCTCCCACATTAAATTTTCTTGGCATCAAGTCCGTGCTCGCTTTACTGAACACCCCCGTTGTTCATGCTGTGGCGATCAGCTTCCCGCCTGTTTATTCAACGCCTCTTCAGCCGCAGCGATTTCTGCCTGACGCTTGATGATCATCTCGCCCACGGGCGGGCCCTGGAAGCGCCGGGCTTCAAAGGCGAACCAGATGATTGCCGTCAGAATCAGGAAACCGAGCGTGATGTACAGCGCCCAATCGTTCGGCGGCTGGATGCCGATGACGAAGATCAGCACCATCGAGAGGATCGAGAGGATGGCGAACAACGAGTACAACCCGCGGCCCATGTTCCACGGTCCCATGGTCGGCCATTTCGAGGTCCCGTAGGTAAACAGGCCCAGCACGATGGGAATGATGAAAGAGAAGAACAGGAAGATCACCGTGCAGGAGACCACGATCGTGTAAACCGGCGTTTCGCCGATCGAGACCAGGGACGATCCCCAGACGAACAGCACCGCGAGCGTGGCACCGGTCCAGATCGCCGCCACCGGACTGCGATGGGTCGGTGAAACCGTGGCCAGCGCTTTCGAGCAGGGCAGGCCGCCATCACGGGAGAACGCGAAGATCATGCGTGAGACCGAGGTCACGGTCGCCAGCCCGCAGAGAACCTGCGAGATGAAAATCGCCAGGTAAAGCGCCATCTTGATCGTCGGGTTCACCTGGGTGTCCATCGCCCAGAAGAACACATTCCAACCTTGCTTGGCCGCTTCGTCCATGCTCGGCAGCATCAGGACAAACGAGCAGAGCATGACCCAGCCGAACAGCAACGACCAGGCCACCGAGCTGACCATCCCGAGCGGCACCGACAGGGCTGCCTGCCGGGTCTCCTCGGAGGTATGCGCGGAGGCGTCATAGCCGGTGATGGTGTAGATCGGCAAGAGCAGGCCGAGCATGAAAATCCAGCCGTTCGACACCTGTGGCCAGACGTTGCCGCCGGCCTCGCCGGAGTAGTTGCCGAAGGTCACCAACCGGACGAACTCATAGCTGGGTGCGGCTATCAGGCAGACGATGGTCAGCGCGATCGCCGTGGCGAAGATCAGATAGCCCGAGAAGTCGGTGAGTTTTGCGGTCAGACCGATACCGAAGTGGTTACACAAGGCCTGGAGGCCGGTCAGGATTGCCAGGAAAGTGATCCGTGTGGTGATGGTGTCTTCCATGCCCAGGGCCGATCCGAAGGCACCGAAAAAGAAGTAATAGGTACCGACGTTGATCGCGCCGAGCACCGTGATCAGCCCCAACAGGTTGAACCAGGCGGTCAGCCAGCCGGTGAAGCGGTTACCGAGAATCGAGCCCCAGTGATAGAGGCCGCCAGCGGTTGGGTAGGCCGAGGAAATCTGCGCCATGGCCATGGCGAAAACCCCGGAGATCAGGCAGCCAAGTGGCCAGCCGATGCCGATTGCCGCGCCGCCTGCACCCGAAGTGCCCTGTGCCAGTGAGTTGATGCCACCCGAGAGGATGCAGATGATCGAAAAGGAAATGGCAAAGTTGGAGAAAACGCCCATTCGTCGCGAGAGCTGCTGGGCATAGCCCATGTTGTGCAACACCTTGAGGTCGTCGTCTTGTGGCGCGGTGGCGCCGGGTTGGCTTAGTGGAGTCATCATGTGTGGCCTTGTCAGGTTTTGATACCTATCCATCCGCGTTGTGCGTTGCCGAATGGGTCTGTCTTCAACCCCCTGTCGTACTGCTCCTGCCTCTAACCCTGCCTCTAATGGATAAAACCTAAAGACGGCCGTGGTAAGCCGCTGCGAAAATTTCTGCCGCGCCATTTCGTGTCAATGGCAGCGGGTTGCCGCCGGCGCAGGGGTCGACAATCGCCATGTCCGCGATCAGGTCGGCCTGCCGATCATCCACCCCCAGCTCAAACAGTGTATGGGGCACGCCGATGTCCTTGCGCAGCTTGAGGACGAAGGCCAGAAAGCTGTCGAAGCCCGGGGAGGGCAGGCGCAGATAAGCCGCCAGGCGGGTGATGCGTTCTTCGATGGCCGGGCGATTGAACTTGAGCACATAGGGCATGAAGGTGGCATTGGTCATGCCGTGATGGGTGTCGTACAGGGCGCCCACCGGATGCGCGAGTGCGTGCATCCCGCCCAAGCCTTTCTGGAACGCGGTGGCGCCCATCGCGGCAGCCGCCAGCATGTAGGCTCGTGCTTCGAGGTCGGAGGGGGTGTGTACAGCCCGTACCAGGGCATTGGCCACCAGGCGCATGCCTTCCACCGCGATACCTTCGGCCATGGGATGGAAACCGGGGGCGCAGTACGACTCCAGGCAGTGGGCAAACGCATCCATACCGGTGCCGGCAGTGACCTTTGCCGGCATGCCGACGGTGAGGGCCGGGTCGCTGATGACCACCCGCGGCATCATCTTCGGGTGGAAGATGATGCGTTTGGTGTGCGTACGCTCGTCGATGATCACCGCCGCCCGGCCCACCTCGGAACCGGTCCCCGCGGTGGTCGGCACCGCGATGATCGGGGCGATGTTGCTTTCGTCGGCGCGTGTCCAGTAGTCGCCGATGTCTTCGAAATCCCAGACCGGTCGGGTCTGGCCGCTCATGAAGGCGATGAGCTTGCCCATATCCAGACCGCTGCCACCGCCGAAGGCGACCACGCCATCGTGTTTGCCGGCGCGCCAGGCGTCGAGCCCACCCGCCAGGTTGGCTTCAATGGGGTTTGGCTTGAGGTCGCAAAACAGCGCGACACCAAGGCCGGCGGCGCGCAAGGATTCCAACGCCGCCGTGGTGATCGGGGCACGCGCCAGGCCACTGTCGGTGACCAGCAACGGTCGCTGGATCCCTTGACTGCGGCAGACCTCGGCCAGTTCGGCGATGCGGCCGACACCGAAGCGGATGTTCGTCGGGTAGTTCCAGTTCGCGGTCAGGCTCATGGCTCAGATCTCGTGGCGCAAATGGAAGGATTTCGCTCGGGTCAGGTGATCAAAGCCCAGGCGCGACAACGTTACGCCGCGCCCGCTGTTCTTCACCCCGGTCCAGGCCAGGGCCGGGTCCAGATAATCGCAGCGATTCATGAACAGGGTGCCGGTGGCGATTTCGTCGCCGATGCGTTCGGCGGCGGCGAGATCCTGGGTCCAGATGGACGCGCTGAGCCCGAACGCACTGTCATTCATCAACGCGATGGCTTCGTCGTCGCTGGCCACCGGCATGATGCCGACCACCGGGCCAAAGCTTTCCTCGCGCATCACCGACATTTGGTGGGTGACGTCCACCAATACCTGCGGCGCGAGGTAGGCGCTGCCCGGCGCGTCAGCGGGAAAAGCGCCTGGATCGATCAGCGCCCTGGCCCCTTGGGCCAGGGCATCGGTGATCTGCCCGCGCACGAATTCGGCAGCACTCGGTGTGACCAGCGGGCCGAGGGTGGTGGCTTCGTCCAGCGGGTTGCCCAGCACGTATTGGCGGGTCAGGGCGACGAAGCGCTCGACAAAGGCCGAGTAAATGTTTTTATCGACATAGATACGCTCGACGGCACAACAGCTCTGCCCGGAGTTGAAGAAGCTGCCGTCCACCAGGTTTTCCACCGCCTGTTCAAGGTTGGCGTCTGCCCGGACGTAGGCCGGGTCTTTGCCGCCCAGCTCCAGGCCCATGCCGAGGAAGCGCCCAGTGGCGGCGTTTTCCATGGCTTTGCCGGCGTCGACCGAGCCGGTGAAGTTCACCTGCTGCACCCGTCCAGAGGCAATGATCGCCGCGGTATGGGTATGATTAAGCAGCAGGTTCTGGAACAGTCCTTCGGGCAGGTTGGCGCGGCGAAAGGCCTCGGCGAACCGTTCGCCGACCAGCAACGATTGCGAAGCGTGTTTGAGGATGACGCTGTTGCCGGCCATCAGCGCCGGGATGATCGTATTCACTGCCGTCAGATAAGGGTAGTTCCAAGGGGCGATGACCAGCACCGTACCCAGGGGTTCACGTTTGATACAGCGCCGAAAACCGGCGACAGGCGTAGGTTCGACCGCAGCCAGCGCTTCAGGCGCAATGGCAATCATATGCCGGGCCCGCTCTTCGAAACCACGCAGTTCGCCAGCGCCAAAGCGCACCGGGCGACCCATCTGCCAGGCCAGCTCCGGGACGATCTCGGCCTTCATCGCCAGCATCGCGTCCACCGCAGCGCTGCATAACGCGGCGCGTTCACTCAGTGGCCGGCGCTTCCATAACGTCTGGGCGGCAGCGGCAGCCGCCAGAGCCTGCTCGATCTGCTGCGCATTGGCACACCGGCGTTCGACATAGACCCGGCCATCGACTGGTGAGATGAGTTGAACGATCTTAGTCATGGCGTGCTCAATAGCGCTCGAAGCCGCGCTGCAGTTCCCAGTCGGTGATCCGCCGGTCGTACTCTTTCTGCTCCCAGTCGGCGGTGTGCACGTAGTGGTCGATCACTTCATCACCGAACGCCTCGCGCAACATGCTCGAAGCCTTGAGCGCGGCGCAGGCATCGCGCAGAGTCTTCGACACTTCAGGCAAATGCTCATCGACGTAGGCATCGCCCTCGAAAGGCGGAACGAGGTCGAGCTTCTCGTCGATACCGGCCAGGCCCGCGGCGATCAACGCGGCGAAGGCTAGATAGGGATTGAGGTCGGCACCGCCGATGCGGCATTCGATGCGGATAGCCTTGCTGCCTTCCGCGCACAACCGAAAGCCCGCGGTGCGATTGTCCCGGCTCCATACGGCCCGCGTCGGCGCAAAGGTGCCGGCCTGAAAGCGCTTGTACGAATTGATGTAGGGCGCGAGAAAACAGGTGATGTCATTGGCGTATTTGAGCTGCCCGGCCACCCAGGAGCGCATCAGCTTCGACATGCCGAACTCGGCCTTGGGGTCGAAGAACAGCGGCTTTTTGGCATTCTTGTCCCACAGCGAATTGTGTACATGGCTGCTGGAACCGGCGGCGTCATAGCGCCACTTGGCCATGAAGGTGATCGCCTTGCCCTGCAGTTGCGCGATCTCTTTGCAGGCGTGCTTGATGATGACGTGGTGGTCGGCCATGGTCAGGGCGTCGGCATAACGGATGTTGATCTCTTCCTGGCCCGGGCCCCATTCACCCTTGGAGTTTTCCACGGGAATGCCGGATGCCTGCAGGTGTTTGCGAATCGCCCGCAGCACTGGCTCCTCGCGGGTGGTCTGGAGGATGTTGTAATCCTCGATGTAGTGACCGGCGGTCTTCGGCTTGTGGTAGTTGCGCTCGTGGATGGCCTGGTAACTCTCGTCGAACAGATAGAACTCCAGCTCAGAGGCGAACATGCCCGTGTAGCCGCGCTCGCGCAGGCGTTCGACCTGCTTTTTCAGGATCGCCCGCGGGCTGTGGGGCAGGTCGCGCCGATGGTGATGATCGAGCACGTCGCAAAGCACCAGCGCCGTGCATTCCAGCCAGGGCACGCGACGCAAGGTGGCCATGTCGGGTTTGAGCACAAAATCGCCATAGCCTTTGCTCCAGCTGGCAGCGGCGTAACCCGGCACCGGCTCCATGTCGATGTCGTCGGCCAGCAGGTAGTTGCAGCAGTGGGTTTCTTCGTGACCGCTGTCGATGAAAAACTCGACCTGGAAGCGCTTGCCGACCAGTCGCCCCTGCATATCGACCATGCACACCAGCACGGTATCGATTTCGCCGGCGGCAGCGGCGCGCTTGAGTGCTTCGAAGCTGAGGAGGGGCTCGGTCATCACGTCAGTCCTGCGTGAAAGGTTTGGGCCTGTCACCCATGAATTATCGGGTGCGCGAGCATTGCGGGCGATGAGCTACCAAGAGCTTAGCCTACCGCTGCTGAGCGCAAGTCTCGGCGCACCGCGATATTGACAATCAAGGGCGGACGGTCTAGCTGTTGAGTCAGGCGACTCAGCGTCGTGCTGCGGGCGCCGGTTGCACCCTGGAGTGGCGCCATGAGTGAATTCGTCAAGGTCGCACGCGTGGGCGATATCGAACCGGGTACCGGCAAGACCGTGAACCTGCTGGGAATACCCGTCGCGCTGTTCAACGTGGACGGCGAGTATTTCGCCATTCACAACACCTGCCCGCACGAGGACGGTCCGCTGGGGGAGGGAACGCTCTGCGGCAGCGTTGTGACTTGCCCCACGCATGCCTATGAGTTCGATGTGATCAGCGGTGAGTGCCTTACGGAACCGGCTTATTCAGTCGAGCAGTTCGAGGTCCGGGTGGACGGTGATGACATCCTGCTGCGGCAATCGGCGGATGTGTAGGAGCCGAACCTGCTCGCGATGGCGATCTCAAGGACGCCATCGCCGGCAAGCCGCAATGCCAGTCAGTTAAGAAAAGAAGCGCCGAACGCAAAACCTGTGGCGAGGGAGCTTGCTCCCGCTCGGCTGCGAAGCAGTCGTAAAGTCGGTGAGCGCGGTGTGCCTGACACAACGCGTTGGCAGGTTTTAGGACCGCTTCGCGCTCCAGCGGGAGCAAGCTCCCTCGCCACAGTTGATCGTCCGACCATGGATTTCTGTTAACTGACTGGAATCGCCGGCAAGCCGGGCGCCTACAGGTTTTGTGCTTGCCAAACAATCGGAAGGAGTATAGTTAAAATGATTGAATCGTCCGACGAGCAACCGCTCGGGACGAGGAGTGGACGATGTCAGCCACCACCAAGACCATTCGGCGCAACCCTCTGCCCGAGGTCATCGATACCTCGCGCAGCGTGCAGCGCGCGCCGTTCAGCCAGCACTTCAGCAGTGCAGGTCACGACTGCGGCTACCGGCCCGACCTGGTCAGATCCCTTATCGAATACCTCGAGCAGATCGCCCGGCGCCTGTGGCTCAGCCCGCGCCGCGCCGATCGCTCGCAAGCGCCAGGAGCCCGCGATGAGCACTGACAATGCCAAGATCCGCGAATTCAGCAGCCGGGCGTACAAGTACGGCTTCGTCTCCGATTTCGAGAGCGACGCCGCACCGCGCGGGCTCAACGAAGATGTCATCCGCCTGATCTCGACGAAGAAGAACGAGCCGCAGTGGCTGCTCGACTGGCGCCTGAAGGCGTACCGCCACTGGTTGACGATGCGCGAGCCGACCTGGCAGAACGTCCACTACGAGCCCATTGACTACCAGGACATCATCTATTACTCGGCGCCCAAGCCGAAAACGCCGGGGCCCAACAGCCTCGACGAGGTCGATCCCGAGCTGCGCGAGATGTTTGGCAAACTCGGCATCTCGCTCGCCGAGCAGGAACGCCTGACCGGGGTCGCGGTGGACGCCGTGGTCGATTCGGTCTCGGTGGCGACCACCTTCAAGCACAAACTCGCCGAGGTCGGGGTGATCTTCTGCTCCTTCTCCGAAGCCGTGCAGAACCATCCAGAGCTGGTGCGCAAGTACCTGGGTTCGGTCGTCCCCTATAGCGACAACTTCTTCGCCACACTGAACTCGGCGGTGTTTTCCGACGGTTCCTTCTGCTACGTGCCCAAGGGCGTGCGTTGTCCAATGGAACTGTCGACCTACTTCCGCATCAACGCCGCGGATACCGGCCAGTTCGAGCGCACGCTGATCGTCGCCGAGGAGGGCGCTTACGTCAGCTACCTCGAGGGCTGTACCGCGCCGATGCGCGACAATAACCAGCTGCACGCGGCGGTGGTCGAGCTGGTCGCGCTGGATAACGCCCGGATCAAGTACGCCACGGTGCAGAACTGGTACCCGGGCGATGCACAAGGGCGCGGTGGCATCTTCAACTTCGTCACCAAGCGCGGCAAGTGCGCAGGCGCGCACTCGAAGATCTCCTGGACTCAGGTCGAGACCGGCTCCGCCATCACCTGGAAGTATCCGGGGGTGATTCTCCAGGGCGACTATTCAGTCGGCGAGTTCTATTCGGTGGCCCTGACGGCCAACCACCAGCAGGCGGATACCGGCACCAAGATGATCCATATCGGCCGGCACACCCGCAGCACCATCCTTTCCAAAGGGATCAGCGCCGGCCATGGGCAGAACACCTACCGCGGCCTGGTGAAGATCCAGAAGGGAGCGACCGGCGCGCGCAACCATACCCAGTGCGACTCCCTCCTTCTCGGCAGCCAGTGTGGCGCCCACACCTTCCCGTATGTCGAGGTGAAGAACCCGAGCGCCCAGGTCGAACACGAAGCCTCCACCTCGAAGATCAGCGATGAGCAGCTCTTCTACTGCCGGCAGCGCGGCATCAGCGCGGAGGACGCGGTGCCGATGATCGTCAACGGTTTCTGCCGCGAGGTGTTCAAGGAACTGCCGATGGAGTTCGCGGTGGAAGCCCAGAAGCTGCTGGGCGTGAGCCTGGAGGGCTGCGTGGGCTGAGGCCCGGGGTGGAGCATGCTCGAGATCAATGATCTGCACGCCAGCGTTGAAGGCCGCGAAATTCTGCGGGGTATCACGCTGCGGGTTGAGGCCGGCGAGGTGCACGCGATCATGGGGCCGAACGGCTCCGGCAAAAGTACCCTGGCCCAGGTGTTGGCGGGCCATGAAAGCTACGAAGTCAGCGGCGAGGTGCTCTACGAGGGCCGGGATTTGCTCGCCATGTCGGCGGAAGAGCGCGCGGTCGCCGGCATCTTCCTCGCGTTCCAGTACCCGGTCGAGATCCCCGGCGTCGGCAACCTCTACTTCCTGCGCACGGCCCTCAATGCCGTGCGCAGGCAGCGCGGGCTCGAGGAACTCGACGCGCTGGACTTCCTCGCACTCGCCAAGGAGCGCATGGCGCTGGTCGAGATGGACCAGAGCTTCATGAACCGCTCCGTCAACGTGGACTTCTCCGGTGGCGAGAAGAAGCGCAACGAGATCTTCCAGATGGCGATTCTGGAACCCAGACTGGCGATTCTCGACGAGACCGACTCGGGCCTCGACATCGACGCGTTGCGAGTGGTCGCGGCCGGCGTCAACGCGTTGCGGCGCGAGGATCGCGCGCTGCTGGTCATCACCCACTACCAGCGACTGCTCGACTATATAGTCCCGGATCATGTCCACGTCATCGCCAACGGCCGGATCGTGCAGTCTGGTGGCAAGGAGCTGGCCGTCGAGCTCGAGAAGCACGGTTATGGGAGCTTCGAGCAGGCTCCGTCAGCGCCCGGAGCCACGCCATGAATACGCAGGCCCGCGTAGCGTCTCTCGCGCAGTTGGAGCCCCGGGCCAACGACCGGCAGCCCGCCTGGCTTCAGGAACTGCGCAGCGCAGCGTTCCAGTGGGTGACCGAACACGGTTTTCCCACGGCAAAAGACGAGGCCTGGAAGTACACACGGCTCGCGCCGATCCTGGAGACCTCTTTCCAGCCGGCCAAGCCAGGCACGAGCAGGGGCCTGTCCGATGCCAGCATCGAGCAGCTTGTCGGCAACAACTATGGCGGCCCGCGGCTGGTCTTCATCAATGGCTATTTCGCTGCCGAGTTTTCGGTGCTTGAGGAGCTCCCCCCAGATACCCAGGTGACCCATTTCGCGACGCTGCTGCGGGCCGACAGCGGGGCGCTCGAAGCGCCGTTCTCCCATGCATTCCGCACGCAGCCGCAGGCCTTTACCGCGCTCAATGCGGCCCTCGCCGAGGACGGAGCCCTGGTGCGGATACCCGCCCATACGACGGTCGAAGAGCCGATCCATCTGGTGTTCGTCTCGGCCCCGGGTGCCACGCCGCTGGTGACCCATCCGCGCGCCTTGGTGCTGATGGGCGAGGGGAGCCGCGCAACCCTGGTGGAAAGCCACGTCGGCAGCGGGGCAGAGGTCTACCTCAGCAATGCCGTCAGCGAGGTGGTACTCGACGCGGATGCGGCGCTCGAGCATTACCGGGTGCAGAACGAGAGCACAGCGGCGTTCCATGTCGCGCTGCTCAATGTGCGCCAGGCCCGGGGCAGCCGCTTTGCCGCGCACTCCTTTGCACTGGGCGCGGCGCTGGCACGGCAGGAGGTGCGGATCATGCTCGAAGGCCCCGGCGCGGAGGTTGCCCTGAATGGTCTGTACCTGCCCCGGGGCACGCAGCATCTGGATAACCAGACGACCATCGAGCACCTGGCGCCGCGCTGCACCAGCCGCGAGCTTTATAAGGGCGTGATCGATGATCGCGGGCATGGGGTTTTCGACGGGCGGATCATTGTGCGCCCGGGGGCGATGAAGACGGATGCCAGCCAGACCAACAAGAATCTTTTGCTGTCGCAGTTGGCCCAGGCCAACACCCAGCCACGGCTGGAGATATTCGCCGATGACGTCAAGTGCGCCCACGGCGCCGCTGTCGGCCAACTGGATGAGCAGGCGGTTTTCTACCTGCGTTCGCGGGGGATTCCCCTGGCGGCGGCGCGATCCCTGCTGATCTATGGGTTTGTCCGTGAGATGCTCGAGCTCATTCACCTGGAGCCGCTGCGGGCCGATGTGGAGCGACTGGTCGCCGCGCAACTGCGGGGCCTGGAGTTGGCGTATGAGTGACCTCGAAAGCAGCCTTCAGGCACTGCCGAAACAGCTCGACCTTGCGCCAGGCTACGACGTCGAGCGGGTGCGCCGGATGTTTCCGATCCTCGCGCAGCAGATTTATGGCAAGCCGCTGATTTACCTGGACAGCGCCGCGACCAGCCAGAAGCCGCTGGCGGTCATAGAGGCGATGTCGCGTTTCTTCTTGCAGGAGAACGCCAACGTGCACCGTGGCGTGCACTACCTCTCGGTGCGCGCTACCGAGGAGTACGAAAAGGCTCGGGCCAAGGTCCAGGGCTTCCTCAATGCCGAACACGTCGAGGAGATCGTCTTCGTCCGCGGCACCACCGAAGCGGTCAATCTGGTGGCGCAAACCTATGGCAAGACTCAGGTCCGCGCGGGCGACGAGGTGCTGATCAGCGCCATGGAGCACCACTCGAACATCGTGCCCTGGCAGATGCTCTGCGAGCAGACCGGCGCCCGGTTGCGGGTGGCCCCCATCGACGATGCCGGGGAACTGCGGCTCGATGAACTGGAACGGCTGATCGGACCGAGAACCCGGCTGGTGGCCGTCACCCATGTCTCAAATGTACTCGGCACCATCAACCCGATCCGCCGCATTGTCGAACTGGCCCACGCCCGGGGTGTACGCGTGCTGGTGGACGGCGCGCAGGCGGCGCCCCATCTCAAGGTCGACGTGCGCGCGCTGGGCTGCGACTTCTACGCCCTGTCGGGTCACAAAATGTACGGTCCCACCGGCATCGGTGTGCTCTACGGCCGCCGCGAGCTGCTCGAGAGCATGCCGCCCTATCAGGGCGGTGGCGACATGATCCTCTCGGTCACTTTCGAGAAGACCGTCTACAACAAACCACCGTACAAATTCGAAGCGGGGACGCCGAACATGGCCGGCGCCATAGGCCTCGGCGCGGCGGTCGACTTCCTGGGCCTGCTGGGGCCTGAGGCTATCGCCGCCCACGAGCAGACCGTGCAGGCCTACGCGCTGAAGGCACTGGCGGCGGTGCCCGGCCTCAGGCTGATCGGCACTGCGGCGCAGAAAGTCGGCGTGCTCTCGTTCGTCCTCGACGGCATCCATCCCCACGATATCGGCACCATCCTCGACCGCGAGGGGATCGCGATTCGCACCGGGCACCACTGCGCACAACCCTTGATGAACCGCTTCGGCCTGGCCGCCACCGCCCGCGCCTCGCTTGGCTGCTACAGCAACGAACGAGATATCGATGCGCTGGTGGCAGGTCTGGCCAAGGTCCAGGAGGTGTTCCGATGAGCGGCGACGAACTGCGCGACCTCTACCAGGACGTGATCATCGACCACGGCAAGCGGCCACGCAATTTCCGCACGCTTGCGGACGCTAGCTGTACGGCGGAGGGCTTCAATCCGCTGTGCGGCGATCAGCTGAGGATTTATATCAAGCTCGCAGACGGGGTGATCGAGGATATCGCCTTCCAGGGCACCGGCTGCGCCATCTCCCAGGCCTCGGCATCCTTGATGACCCTGGCGGTCAAGGGCAAGACGCCGCAGGAGGCGCAGGCACTCTTTGTCCGTGTGCATACGCTGCTCACCGAAGGGCCGAACGCCCGGGTCACGGCCGCGGAACTCGGCAAACTCGCGGTGCTTTCCGGGGTATGGGAGTTTCCGGTGCGGGTCAAGTGCGCCACCTTGGCCTGGCACACGTTGCGCAGCGCCCTCGAAGGGGGCAGCTCACAGGTCACCACGGAGTAATAAACCATGGCCGCCGATTCATTCATTCCCCACATTAACCTCAGCGACAACCCGAACCAGCCGGGGCGTCCCCAGCCGATCGAGCTCACGCGGGACTGTGCGGCGACCCTGATTCCGAGCGGGGAGCGGCTGCAGCTGGGACGCGGCGAGCGGGTGCTGGTCACCCAAGCGCTCGGTGGCAGCTTCACGGTTCAGATCACCCAAGGCCGACTGGCGCGGATCGCTGCCGATGACGCCGACGCCCTGGGGCTGGATGTCCCCCAGAGCGAGCAGCCCCAGACCAGCAGCTCCTTCGACATCCAGCAGGTGCTCGACATACTGCGCACCGTCTACGACCCGGAGATTCCGGTCAACGTGGTCGATCTTGGGTTGATCTACCAATGCGCAGCCCGGCCGCTCGCCGACGGTGGCCAGCGCGTCGAGATCAAGATGTCCATGACCGCGCCCGGTTGCGGGATGGGCGACGTGCTGAAGGAAGAGGCGCGCGCCAGGGTCCAGTGCATTCCCGGGGTCAGCCAGGTCGAGGTCGAGATCGTCTGGGAACCGCCTTGGGATCAAAGCCGTATGTCCGATGCGGCCCGCCTGCAGTTGGGTCTGCTGTGAGAAGTCCATGAGGAGTCAGCCATGAGCAATCGACTCGCCAAAGAAACATCGCCTTATCTGCGCCAGCACGCAGAGAACCCCGTCGATTGGTATCCCTGGGGTGAGGAGGCATTCCAGCGCGCCCGCGACGAGGACAAGCCCGTCCACCTGTCGCTGGGTTATGCCGCCTGCCACTGGTGTCACGTGATGGCCCACGAGTCGTTCGAGAACCCGGAAATCGCGCGGCTGATGAACGAGCGCTTCATCAACATCAAGGTCGACCGCCAGGAGCGGCCTGACCTCGACGACATCTATCAGAAAATCGTGCAGATGATGGGGCAGGGTGGCGGTTGGCCGTTGACGGTGTTTCTCACCCCGCAGCGCGAGGCGTTCTTCGGCGGCACCTATTTTCCACCACAGGAGAGCTATGGCAGGGCTGGATTCCCCCAACTCCTGCGCGGTCTGAGCGACGCCTGGCAGAACAACCGCGCGGCGCTTGAGCAGAACGTCGAACAGTTCCTCCAGGGTTACCGCGCCATGGACACGCAAATGCTGCAGGGCGACACGCCGCTGGAGCAAGACCAGCCGGCCGCCGCTGCCCGGCTGTTTGCCAGGAACACCGACCCGGTGCACGGTGGCCTGGGCAACGCACCGAAGTTCCCCAACGTGGCCTGCCATGATCTGGTCCTGTGTCTCTATCAACGTCTGCACGAGCCAGACTTGCTGCGCTCCGTGGAATTGACCCTCGATCAGATGGCCGCCGGTGGGCTCTACGATCACCTGGGCGGTGGTTTCGCTCGCTATTGCGTGGATGAACACTGGGCCGTGCCGCATTTCGAAAAAATGCTCTACGACAACGGCCAGCTGGTGAAGCTCTATGCCGACGCCTGGCGTGCGACCGGCAAGCCTGGCTGGCGGCGGGTGTTCGAGGAAACGATCGACTACATCCTGCGTGACATGACACACCCTGAAGGTGGTTTCTACGCCAGCGAGGACGCTGACAGCGAGGGTGAAGAAGGCAAATTCTATGTGTGGACGCCCTCGCAGGTGCAGGCCGTCCTCGGCGCCCCGGACGCCGCGCTGGCCTGTCGGGCCTACGGCGTGACCGCCACCGGCAACTTCGAGCATGGCACCACCGTGCTGCATCGCGCAGCCACACTGGACGCCACGCAGGAAGTGCAACTGGCCGGCCTGCGCGACAAGTTGTTGCTGGCGCGTGCCCAACGCGTTCGTCCGGGGCGCGACGAGAACATCCTCACCAGCTGGAACGCACTAATGATCCAGGGCCTTTGCGCCGCCTACCAGGCGACCGGAACCACAGCCCATCTGGACGCCGCGAGGCGCGCCGCCGACTTCATTCTGGACCGCCTCTCGACTCCCGACGGTGGCCTGTACCGGGCCTGGCGGGAGGACACGGCCAAGGTTCCAGGCTTCCTCGAGGACTATGCCTTCCTCGCCAACGCCTTGCTCGATCTCTATGAGTGCGACTTCGATCAGCGTTATCTCGAACGCGCCACGCGGCTGGTCGAGCTGATCCTCGAGAAGTTCTGGGAGGACGGACTCTACTTCACCCCCAGCGATGGCGAGCCGCTGGTGCACAGGCCACGGGCGCCGCAGGACAATGCCTGGCCATCGGGCACCTCGACCAGCGTGTTCGCTTTCCTGCGACTCTTTGAGCTGACCGGCCGCGAGCTTTACCGCGAGCGCGCCGAGCAGGTGTTAGCGATGTACCGCGCCGCAGCCGCCCAGAATCCCTTCGGTTTCGCTCATCTCCTGGCGGCGCAAGACTTCGTACAGCGTGGCCCGATCAGCATCGTCGTCGCTGGCGAACGCTCTGCCGCCAGCGTGTTAGTGGCGAGCCTGCAGCGCCGCTACCTGCCGGCCCGCGTCCTGGCGTTTGCCGAAGATGTGCCGATCGGCGCAGACCGGCATATGCTCAAAGGGCAAACGACTGCCTATGTGTGCCGAAATCGCACCTGCGAACCCCCGGTGACCAGCGCCGCGGAGCTCGTAGCGCGTTGCCTGAAGTGAGTGAAGGGCGAGTCTCAGAAGTAATACCCGATATTGACATTGGTCCGGTAGTACCAATCATTGCTGCCGACCGAACTGGTGCTGGTGAAGCCACTGCCATTTTCCGCGCCGCCGTAAGGGTTGGCGTTTTTCGCCCAGGTCAGGTCGACCCAGGCGATGATCGGCATGGCCAGGAACTGCGCGCCGACGGTGTACATCTGCGAATCGTCCCAACCACTCTTGTCTTTCATCATGCGACTGTAGTCGTTGTACAGTTTGATCTTTTTCAACTGCCCCAGTTTTGGCGTGAGGATGTCGTAGCCGACGTTAAATGAAGCAATGGTGGCTTCTGAGGCAATCAGATACGCCGGAGTCAGACCGTTGCCGCCCATCAGCACCGAGTCTTCGCTGACACCTGCAGGGTTTTTCGGGTCGTACTCATAGCGGATACCCTGGGTGGTGACGGTCCACGGACCGGCATTGATGATGGCGTGGATACCACCGGCCCAGTAATCGCCATCGTCTTTAGTGGTGGCGTTGTACAGCTGGGCGGCGGCCACCGATGCGCCGACTTCGGTTTTCCAGCCATCATTGGTAAAGGTCCGCGCGACCCGGGCATTGATCTGGTTGCGCTTCTCGTTGTCCTGGCGCGACTGGGTAAAGGCAATCGCATTGTCCTTGAGGTCCGCGTAGCGCCCGACTTCCGGCGAGTAGCGAATGTCGGAAGGCAACATGCGCGGGAAGTACGCCAGTTGCACATCCCAGTCCTGATCCTTGTAGCTGTACTTCAAACCGGAGCCGGCGCTGACGCCATAACCCATAAAGAACGGGAGGTGATAACTCCAGCCGAATTGCGGGTACGGTTCCAGGCCGAACGGCTTGAACGGTGCACCCAGTTGCAGGTTTGAATTGCTGTTCAGGCGGTAACCGACGAAGCCGCGATCGATGGAGCGTTTGCCGTCATCCTGGAACCAGTAGCCGACATCGCTGAAGAGGTTCTTGTAGGTCGCCTTTACGTCGATGCGGAAGGTGTCGAAGAGAAAACGCCCGTTGTTTTCGGTGGTGTCCCAATGCTCGTCGCGGTAGTTAGTCCGCAAGGCACCACCGATGTCGAGGCTGCTTTCGCCATCATCACTGCGCCAGGCGATATGCGGAAACGGTTTTTTACCGGTACTCGATGGCACTGGTGTGGCGGGACCGGGTTCGCTGGCGAAACTCACGCAACTGCTCATCATCAGTCCCAGACATATAACGTAATGCTTCATGTTGACTCCGCTGCTCAATTGAACGCTACAAAGTGACCGGCAACACTTTTCCGTTCGCCTTTAAAGTGGCGATTGGCGGATGACTTCGAGTGTTGCTTTGATTAAGTGCGTTTCTGTTTTTATTGTTTCATGGGTAATACGGCGTATGACATATGAACTCATGTTTATCTGAGCAGAAACCATGCCAACTGTTGAATGTCTGCCGGATGAGCAATAAATCCAATAAAAACAATTGTTTATATAGGAAACATAGTTATTTGTGTTGCCCATGAAACAGGGGCTTCAGGGGGTAACTAAACTGCACGTTAACTGTGCGTCTTTATGTCACGTCCATAAAAAAGGCCGACATAAATGTCGGCCTGTTTAACCCGGGAAACACAACGTCAGTGTTATAGGTCAAGTACCAACCGCCGGCTCTTGCACCCCGACACACACACCATCATGGACTTATTGGCCGCACGCTCGGCCTTGGTCAGCACGCCGTCGCGGTGGTCGATATCACCTTCCAGCACCCGTGTTTCACACGAGCCGCAGACCCCCTCGCGACAGCTGTACTCGATGTCGCAGCCAGCCTCGAGCAACACGTCGAGCAAACTCAGGCCCGGCTCTATCGACAGCGTCTTGCCGGATTTTTTCAGCTCGACGCTGTAACTGCTCTGAGCGTCTTCGGACGGCGGCAGTTCGGCAGCCGCAAAACGCTCGATATGTGCATGGGGGTAACCGAGGCCTTCGCAGGTGCTTTCGAAGGCATCGAGCATCGGCGTCGGACCGCAGCAATAGAAGTGCGTATCGCTCGGCTGATCGGCCAGATAGGCGCTCAGGTCCGGTGGCATGCCCTTTTCGTCGTTGAAGTGGTAAAGGACTTTGGCACTCAAACCGCTGAGTTCTTCCACCAGCGCGGCTTCCTGTCGCGAACGGGCGCAGTAGATCAGCTCGGCGGATTTTCCCAGCGCCAGCAGTTGGCGGAACATGCAGTAGATCGGCGTGATACCGATACCGCCGGCCACCAGCACGCTGTGTTTGGCACTCAGGTCGAGCTGGAAATTATTGCGCGGTGACGAGATCGGCAGTTGCATGCCGACCCGCAATTGTCCGTGCACATATTCCGAGCCGCCGCGGCTGTTGCGATCACGCAAAATGCCGATCACATAACGGCCTTGATCGCTCGGCGAGTTGAGCAGTGAGTAACTGCGCACCAGTCCGTTGGGCAAGTGCAGGTCAATGTGTGAGCCGGCGTCGAACGGAGCGAACACCGTGTCGCCAAACGGCCGCAACTCGACGCTGATGATGCCTTCGGCTTCATAGCGCAGAGTATGCACGCGCGCGGTAAGGGGGGAGGAATGGGACATCAATCACCTCTTTTCGACAGTACGCAAATTCATGGCAACAGCTTCGCGTCGATCAGCTCCAGTTGGGCCTTGGCAGCGTTCTTCAGGTAGCGGCGCAGACGCACCACACCCAGGTCATGCTGGTAGAGGTTTTCCCGCTGGTTGGCGTCCGGCTCCATGAATTCGAGCAGCACCCGGTCCTGTTCCAGCACGGCCCAGTGCCGTGCTTCCAGGCGATTTTTGTAGAGGAAACGCCAGGTGTCGCGCTGCCAGCCGGTCAGCGGACGGCAGCGCCAGTGGAAGACCGCCGACAAGGAGCGGCTGCTCGGTGTGTAGCTGCCGATGATGGTGAAGTTGCCACCCGGGCCGCCGGTTTTCGGATACGGGATTTCCAGACGCAGCCAGTGGCAGCCGTTATCCATAAACTCGGTCCAGTCGAAATTCACCCCGCGCTGGCCTTCTTTCTCGAAGAAGAAACCATTGTCGGTGTCGCGGGTGACGAACTTGGCGGTAGCTTCGCCTTCGCTCATGGAGTGCGACATCTTGTGCAGGTAGGTGCCGTGCATCGGGTCCATGACGTTGTCGATCACATAGCGATAATCGCCTTTCCACTCGGTGTAGCAGACGAAGCTGCTCCATTCGGGGGAGGTCAGTTGCTCTGGCAGGACCAGTTCCGGCGGGGTGTCCACGTGCGGTTCGGCGGCGTTGTAGAGGAAGATTGCGCCGGCGGCTTCACGGGTATGGAACATCCGTGTCGGGCGGCTGCCTTCGAGCTTGCAACCAGGACTGCCGGGCACTTTGGTGACGGTGCCGTCGCAGCGTACTTCCACGCCGTGGTAAGGGCATTGCAGCCGGTCACCCAGCACCGGGCCCTGAGACAACGGCGCTCCGCGATGGGGGCAATGATCTTCCAGGGCATGGACGCTGCCGTCATTGTCGCGCCACAGGGCGATCTTGTAGCCCAGTCGGCGGATCGAAACCGGTTTTTCGCCCAGCTGATCGGAGGGCAGGACCGGGAACCAAAGGTTCTTCAAACCATTGGCCAAGAGGTTTTCAGCAGGATCGACGGTTGTATTCATGTTCATTTCTTATTTACCTCCGGCGGGTCATTCGCCCAGCCGAGCCATCAGGGTTTTATAGGCGTCCGGTGTCCACTCTCCGGTGGTCAGCGGGCAGGGCGGCCCGGCCAGGTTCAGGTGCGCGAGCAGGTCGGGCAGCTCGGTCACCCCATTGCCAAAGGCGCGTTCGATCGAGTCGCCGAGCAACTCTTCGAACTGGGTATTGGGCCGTTTGCGGGCCTGATGTGGCTCCAGGTAGGGTTCGGTATTGCTCATCTCATTGACCTCCGTTACGTACCCGTTCGCGGATCATTTCGCGCACGGGTATAAAAGTCGGGAAACATTAGGGGCTGAATGTCTTCCAGGTTCCTGGATTGTTCAGGCCGCGTTCGGTGTCGGCACGGTCCAGGCGTCGTAGCCATAAACCCAGTCGGCGTTGCCGCCGTCCTTGAGCCATTGGTTGCCGCGCGAGCCGATCTGGATCTGGCTGGTGCGTTGCAACCGTGCCTGCTGGTAAGCGAGCAGGGCATCGGCGATCTGCGAGGTGCTGGTCAGGTCTTGCAGGTGACGAGCCAGCACCACCGCGTCCTCGATAGCCTGGCCGGCGCCCTGAGCCATGAACGGCATCATCGGATGGCAGGCATCGCCCAGCAGGGTCATCGAACCCTTGGACCAGAACGGCAGCGGATCGCGTTCATACAGGGCGGTCTTGAGCACCTTGCTACAGGCATCGAGCAGCGCACGGGCATCCGGGTGGAAATCCTGATAGTGGCTGCGCAACTCGTCGGCATTGCCGGCGCTGGTCCAGGACTCTTCATGCCAGCTGTCCTGGGCGGTGGTGGCGAAGATGAAAATGTCCCGACCCTGATTCAGCGGGAAGGTCACGATCTGGCTTTCCGGGGTCGGTCCCCACCATTTGGTGAACGCCTGAATGTTCGGCACATGGGCCACACTTTCCGCCGGCACGACGGCGCGGTAGGCAACCACACCGGTAAAGCGTGGTTGCTCATCACCGAACAGCGCATTGCGCACCACCGAATGGATGCCATCAGCGCCGATCAGCAGATCGGTGATGTGACGGCTACCATCCTTGAAGCGCAACTCGATACCGTCGACGGTTTGCAAGATTTGCTCGGCGCATTTGCCAAATTGCACCTGTTCTGAGGGAAAGACGTCCGCCAGCGCGGCAAGCAGGTCGGCGCGGTGAATGGTCAGTTGCGGTGCACCGTATTTCTGTTCGGCGGCATCGGACATTTCCAGGCGCGAGGTTTCCTCGCCGCTGTCCCACAGACGGCTGATCCGATACGTTGGACGCGCCGCCGGGATGCGCACGGCGGCGCCAACCCCCAGACCGTCCAGAGCACGTACGGCATTAGGTGTCAGGTTGATATCGGCACCGACCCGCAAAAAGGCTTTGGACTGTTCGAATACGGTGACGTTATGGCCCGCGCGGAGCAGGGCAATGGCGGCGGTCAGGCCGCCGATACCGGCACCGGCAATAGCGATATTCAGCGAAGACATGGGCTACTCCTGCTCAGGATTTCGGCTTGTCGGTAAGGAACTTGCCTTGCGGCGCCTCGACATGTTGCTGGCGTCGGGTATTGCCATCGATGCCACCGGCAATCGCCCACTCAGCGAACATCGTCGGGCCAGGCTCGAAGGCGCGCGGCTCCCATTCACCGGTCAGTTGGTCTTCGTCGGCGTAATACTCGACCAGCGCGCCGGCCGGGTTTTTGAAGTACCAGAAGAACGCCGAAGACACCGGGTGCCGACCCGGACCGATTTCCGTTGCCCAGCCGCAGCGGGAAATGTGCATACCGCCGCCGAACACTTCGTGCACATCGCGCACGGTGAAGGCGACGTGGTTCAGGCCGGCCCGTGGTGCAGGCAGTTGCAGCATGAACAGATCGTGATGGCCACCTTCTTCAGCGGTGCGCAGGAAGGCCCCGCGATCCGGATAACGATCGGAGGCCTGGAAGCCGAATCGCTCGTGATAGAAGGCTTCGCAGGCGTTCACGTCCTTGACGAAAAACACCACATGGCCAACTTCGATCGGCGTGGCGCGATCGTAGATCGGTGCCGCCTTGTTGATCCGGCCTTTGGTCTGCCAGGTGTTGTGGCCGCTGCATTCGATTTGCAGCTCGCGCTTTCGGGTCACTTGCAAGCGGATCGCCAGGCCATTGGGGTCGGTGCAACCGATGCGTCCGCCGGCGCAGATGAAGCCCGGATCCTGAGCGATGCGTTCGCTGTAGAGCGCAAGATCTGCCGCGTTTTCAACGCCCCAGACTACTTCGCGCACCGTCGAGCCGGTCTCGATGGCCGGCGGCAGGCCAGCCTTGTTGAGGTCGGCGAGCACCACGCGGCAGCCGTTGAGGGTTTCGAAGATCACTTCGTCGGCCTGCTCGCTGACTTTCGTCAGGCCCCAATCGCTGAAAAAGCGCGCGCTGGTGTCGAGGTCCTCGACGCCGTAGGTGACTTCATCAATGCCTAAAACGCTCATAACCCAACCTCTCGTTGCACACCGGCCCAGGCCAGTGGCTGTTCATTCATGCCCCAGTAAAGGCTTTTCTGTTCCATGTACTGCAGGATGCCCAGGCGACCCTTTTCACGGCCCAGACCGCTGTCGCGCCAGCCGCCGAACGGCGTGGAAATCGAGAACTGCTTGTAGGTGTTGATCCACACCGTTCCGGCCTGGATTTTTCGACCCAGAGCCCAGGCGCGTTTGTAGTCGCGAGTCCAGATTCCGGCGGCGAGGGCATACAGGCTGTCGTTGGCCTGCTCGAGCAATTGCGCTTCGTCATCGAAGGGCATGGCCACCAGTACCGGTCCGAAGATCTCTTCCTGGCAGACCTGTTGGCTGTTGTTCAGGCCTTCGAGGATGGTCGGCGGATAGTAATAACCCCGGTCGTACAGTGCGCCGCTCAACCGTTGGCCGCCGAGGCGCAAGCGTCCACCTTCGGCCAGCCCCAGCGCGACGTAGCGCTCCACCGACTCGCGGTGGCCGGCGCTGATCAGCGGACCCATTTGCGTACGTTCATCGGCTGGATCACCGACGCGCAGCTCGGCCGCCGTTGCCACCAGACGCGTCATGAACGGCTCGTACAACGCGCGGGCGACGAACAACCGCGAACCGGCGATGCAGGCCTCGCCCGATGAGCTGAAGATGCCGTACAGCACCCCGGCCACGGCGTGATCGAGATCCGCATCATCGAGGACGATGGTCGGTGATTTGCCGCCCAGTTCCAGCGACACCGGCATCATCTTGTCGGCAGCGATGTGGGCAATGTGTTTGCCGGTTTTGGTGCCACCGGTGAACGACACGCGCTTGACCAACGGGTGACGAGTCAGCGCATCACCGAGCAGCGAGCCTTTGCCGGGCAGCACACTGAGCAGACCTTTCGGCAACCCGGCGTCTTCGCAAATGCGCGCCAGTTGCAAGGCCATCAACGGCGTGATTTCCGCCGGCTTGATCACCACCGCATTGCCGGCGGCCAGTGCCGGAGCGACCTTCTGCGCTTCGCTGGCAATCGGTGAGTTCCACGGGGTGATCGCGGCGATCACACCCATTGGCTCGTAAACGCTCATGCTGACGAAATCACCGCGCGATGGCGTGATGGTTTCTTCGAGGGTTTCACAGGCGGCGGCGAAAAACTGGAAGGTCCCGGCCGCGCTGGCCACCAAGGCACGGGTTTCGTTGATCGGTTTGCCATTGTCCTGACGCTGCAACTGCGCCAGCTCTTCGCTGCGCTGACGGATCAGCTCGGCAATGCGATACAGCACGCTGGCCCGCTCGTGGGGTTTGCGCTGCGCCCAGCCGCTGTGTAGAAACGCTTGATGAGCGCCTTGCACGGCGTCTTCAACGTCTTCCACGCTGGCGGCGTTGAGCCAGGCAACGGCTTCGCCGGTAGCCGGGTAGCAGGTGGCATAGCGCTCGCCGCGACCCAGTCGCCAGTCGCCGGCAATGCAGATCGGTAAAGTCTGTTCGAGAGTCATCGACTGTCCCCTAGATGGAAATCGCGTGGGCGTGGTTGCCCAAGGCACGGACCACGCTGTAGACGGTCAGCGCCGAGGTCTTCGGGTTGGCCAGCAGCGGTTTGCCACGCAGGCTCAATTCGAATCCGCCAAAGGCACCGCGAGCTTCGAAGTGGTGGACGTTTTCCTCGCTCAGCGGATCGGCGATCAGCGTCACGTGGGTGCGATCCAGGCCGAGCCCGGCCAACGACAAGGTCGCGGCGACGTTGGCGTTTTTCGGATAGAGCCGCGCGGCTTCGCGGGCGCTGCCCTGAAAAATCACGGTGGCTTCGGTAATGCTGTCCAGATCGCAGACCTGCTCACCGGGGGTGTTTTTCCAGGCGCTCGCCGGTTTGCGGCCGGTGTAGTTAACCGAGTCCAACCCACCGACCTTGGCCGCGGACAAAGCATCGATACCGCCGATGGCGCCTGGCAGCAGCTCGATGCGGGTCTGACCACGCTCGGCCGCTGCTTCCAGGCGTTCGACCAGGCCGACTTCGGACAGCGCGCCGACCGAGACAATCAGGCAGGCGATGCCGCGTTCCAGCGCTGGCAGCACATGTTCTTCGATGGCGCGGTGGCCGGCGCACTCGACCAGCAGGTCAGGGCGGGCGTCGGCTGGCAACGCGGTCAGCACCTGCGGAGGTTGTTTGAAACAAGCCAGCCGCTGGCGCACCAGTTCTTCAGATCCGGCCGAGGCGATGACGTAATCAACACACAGCTGCGAGTCCTTCTCCAGCAGTTCGAGCACGCCGACGCCAATGGCGCCGCAGCCGATCATGGTGATATGCAACATGACAAAGTCCTCAAGCCGTGGCTTTCTGCGCTTTGGTTTCGCTGTTGGGCGGACCGGCGAACTGGGTGGCGAAGCTGCCGACGCTGAGCATGTCGACTTCCAGCAGGAACGGCCCGGGTTGACCCAGTGCGCTGTCAACGACGCTGCCGAAATCCTTCAAATCGGTCACCAGGCCGTGGCGCAGGTTCAGGGACTCAGCCAGCTTGGAATAGTCCGGGGTGTGCAGGTCGACGTAACAGTGACGGCTGCCGTAGACCGCGTCCTGAATGTTGCGGATCACGCCGTAGCGCTGATCGTTCATCAGCAGAATCACCACGTTGGCCTTCTCTTGTACCAGCGTCGCCAGCTCGCCGAGGTTGAGAATGAAACCGCCGTCACCGGCAAGGGCGAAGACCTTGCGCTCCGGCGCGGTTTCAGCGGCGGCCACGGCGGCACCGATGCCCATCGACAGCCCCTGACCAATGCCGCCACCCAACGCATGTACGCCTGCGCGCGGATGAAACAGTGTCAGGAGGCGGTTGCCCCAGATGCTGTTGGACAGTGTCACGTCGCGCACCCAGGAAAAATTGCGCCCGGTGATGGCTTGCAGCTGTTCAACCATGGCCGAGTACGGGCCGAGATCGGCGATCAGCTGGTTTCGGGATTTTTCGCGGACGTCCTTGAGCTCGGCGAGGAAAGTCGGATCGATCTGCAGGCGACCTTCGAGACGGTCAGCCAGGCCTTCGAGGGCCAGCGCCGAGTCGCCACAGATGAACAGTTCGCTGTTATAGCTGCGACCTTCGATGGCCGGGTTTGCGTCGATACGCAGGGTATTGCGTGGCAGTTTCAGCGCGTACTTGAAGGTCTCGTTGCTGCGCAAGCGCGAACCGGCGATCAGCAGGGCGTCGCAGCTTTGCAGGAACTGCTCGACCAGTTTGTTTTGCGAGAAGGCGCCGAGGCAGCGCTCGTCATCTTCGTTGACCACGCCGCGGCCCTGAGTCGAGGTGATCACGCCGACGCCCATGTCCAGCAGGCGTTTGACTTGCTTTCCTGCATGCCGCGCGCCGCCACCGAGCCACAACAGTGGACGCTTGGCAGTGGCCAGGCGCTCAGCCACCAGGTCAAGCGCTTCGGGTGCGGGTACGGCAACCGGAATCGGCAGTGGTGACAGGTCGGTTGGCATTGGAATAAAGGTCGACTGGATGTCGATCGGGATTTCCACGCTGACCGGGCCGGTCGGTGCGGTCAACGCGGTTTGTACTGCCAGTTTCATGGTGCTGATGGCGGTTTCGACGCTGCGCACGCGGAACGCGGCCTTCGATACGGCCTTGAGCATATTCAGTTGGTCGCGCGCTTCATGGATGTAGGCGAATTCCTGATCAAGATACGGCGTTTCGATCTGCCCGGTGATGTGCAGCAGCGGTGTGCCGGCGGTCAGCGCTTCGACCATGGCGCCGGCGGCGTTGCCGGCCGCGGTGCCGGTGGATGTCAGGCAGACGCCAAGGCCGCCGGTGGTGCGAGCATAGGCGTCGGCCATGTTGGTGGCGCCAGCTTCACCCCGAGCCATGACGAAACGGATATTTCCGCGCACAGCGAAGGCATCGAGGATCGGCATGTTATGGATCGAGATCACGCCGAACGCGGCCTTGACTTCGCACTGCTCGAGAAAGGCGGTGATGGCAGCGCCAACGGTGACAGTGTTTTCGTTACGCATGGCGGGACAAACCTCCAGAAACATCGATATGGCTGCCTGTGGTGTAAGCCGACAGAGGCGATGCCAGAAACAGGATCGCGCGGGCCGCTTCAATCGGCAGGCCCAGGCGCCCCAAGGGAATGTGTTTTTGTTGAGCAAGCTGGGCGGTCCATTGGCTCCAGTCCAGATCCCGCTCTTCACGGGCCTCGAAACGTCGGCGCCATTGCCCGGACTCGACCAGGCCAATGAGGATGCCGTTGACCCGGATACCCTGACCGGCAAATTCGGTGGCCATCGAACGCACCAGGTTCATGACCCCGGCGCGAGCGGCCGAGGTGGCGACCATGTGCGGTTCCGGCTGGCTGGCCAGCAGCGAATTGACGCAGACAATGGCCGCGTCCGATTGACTTTCGAGCTGTGCCTTGAAGGCGTGGACCGGGTTGATCACCGAGAAAAATTTCAAGTGCAACTCTTCGGTCCAGGCGCTATCAGTGGTGTCGGCGAAGGTCGATACCCGACCTTGCCCGGCGTTGTTGATCAGCACGCTGGCCGGTCCCAACGCGGCCAGGCTGGCGGCGGCAAAGGTCTTGACCGCGTCCGCGTCGAGCACGTTGCAGACCTGGGCCAGCAGCCGCGCTTCAGGAAAGCGTTGACGCAAGTCGGCTTCGACGCGGTGCAAGCGACCTTCGTCGCGACCGCAGAAGGCCACGGCTGCGCCGGCTTCGAGTAACAACCCGACGCAGGCCAGGCCAATGCCCGAAGAACCTCCGGTGACAATCGCGGTACTGCCTTGCAGTTGATAGAGACTCATCTCAATCCCTCATCAATGCAGTCACGCGGTTCTGGCCATCGTTGGCAGCACCGCTGTTGTAGTTGAGCAACCGCGACAGCTCATCGGCGCTGCGGCGCACTTGCAGGAGCAATTCGTTGAAGTTGACGTGACCGATCTGTGCGGTCGGGATGGTCACGCCCAGAGCGGCGACGATCCTGCTCGTCTCGTCGCGCACCGGGGCGGCGACGGTCGAGATCGCCGACTCGAAGAACCCTTCGCTGCTGACGAAACCGCGCTGACGGTCGGCTTGAACCATGTCAAACAGTTCCATCACGGTTTTCGGCGTGCAGGGAGAGTGCTGTTCCAGGTGATCTTCCGGGTACAGCTCGCGCAACTCGGCCAGTGACAGGTCCTCGAGCAGAATTCGCCCAAGTACGGTGGCGTGGGCAGGCAGGCGAGTACCGACGTTGACCGCGCTGGAGAACACCGACGGCGGCGAGACTTTGGCCACATAGACGATCGAGCGGCCATCGCGCACCACCAGATTGCTCGGGTAGTTGAGGCGGTCACACAAACGGGCCAGCAACGGTTGGCCGAGTTCGGTCAACTCCAGCGAAGCCAGGTACTCGAAGCCCAGACGCAGCACCGACATGCCGAGGCGGTATTCATTGCCGCTGCGGGTGACGAAGCCCATGGTTTCCAGGGTCGTCAGCAGGCGAAAGATCGTCGAGCGCGGCAGCGCCAGACGCCGGGCCAGTTCCGGCGCGGTCAGCGTGCGGTTGCGCCGGCTGAACTCGCAGAGCAGCAGCAGGCCGCGCTCCAGACCCGGCACGATGTATTTGTCCTGAGCGTCCTTTAGCAGATCTGAATCGTTCATAGCGATGCACCTGTCAGGGATTCTTTGATGGCAAAGGCCAGACGGCCCGCCACTACATAGGGTTGTTCGATAGGGCTGGCATGCCCGGCATCGGCAATCAGGTTGAAACTGGCTCCCAATGCCTTGGCCAGGGTCAGGCAGCTTTCGGGGGCGGTGATGCCGTCGGCTTCGCCGCAATGCACTTCGCAAGGCATCGACAGCGGTGCATGCCGCAGCAGGTCATCGCCGCACAGCAGTTCAATGGCCTGGCGATAGCCATCGGGGTTGAGGCGGGCCATGTTCCACTGCACCCAGGCCTGTGCCTTCGGGCTGGCAGTGGGCGAAAGCATGTAGGCACTGCGTTGCTCGGCCATGCCTTGAATGCCCAGTTGTTCCAGGGCACGCAGGCGTTTGCTGCGCACTTCCTGACGCTGCAAGGCGCGTGATGGATGGCCGTAGCCTTGGGCAGGGCTGATCAATACCAGCCGGCTGATCCGCAGTTGCTGCACGCCGCTGGCGAACGCTGTGGCGGTGATCGCCCCGAGGGAATGACCCACCAGCACACAGCGCTGGATGTCCAGTGCATCGAGCATCTGCAGCAGTCGTTCGGCGTAGTCCGAAGCGTCGGGGGCTAACGATCTCAGCGGCGTGGAGTCACCGTAGCCGGGAGCGTCCCAGGCAATCACCCGGGCGCTCTGGCCAAGCTCCTGCGCCACCTCTAACCACGACGCCGAGCCCGAGCCGATCCCGTGCAACAACACAATGGCCGGGCCGGTTCCGCATTCGCGCAAGGCCTGGCGGCCGCCTGCGATCTCCAGCGTGCGCTGGGGAAAGTGCAGGGCCAGCCGTGCCTGGAGGTCCGCCATGAGCTGCGGTGCGAGATTATCGATGGCGTGCAACATGGGCTTATCCGCGCTTGATCGAGGCCAGAGGGTGTTCTGGCGGGTAGGTCGGGGTCAGCGGTTTCTTCGCGCCGAGCATCACGCACATCAGCGCGTCTTCATCGCCGATGTTGATCTCTTCGCGGTACACGCCGGGCGGCACGGAAATCACGTCGCGGTCGGTGAGGATGGTTTCGAAACGCTCGCCATCCTTCTCGATCACCACTTTGAGCTTGCCGCGCAGCACGAAGAACACTTCTTCGACGTCGGTGTGCAGGTGCGGCGGGCCCTCGTGACCGGCCGGAATCACCATGGTGGAGAAGGTGAAATTCTCCGACGGGATGGTGTTCATATCGTTGCTCACCCCGGTGCCGCCGGTGCCGATGTAGCGCATTTGCGCACGGCGGAATTTCGGGTCGTAGTCGGCCTGGAACTTCAGCGCGTTCCAGTCGTACTTGCGCGTGTCGTAGCGGGCGATGCGGGTTTCCATCCAGCTTTCGAGATCGCTGCCGGCCGGTTGTTCCCAGCTTTTCGGGGTGTCCTGCTCTGAAGATGAGTGTGCAGATGAGTGTGCGGATAGATCGGTCATGGCAGTCTCCAAATCAAGGCATGACGAACCCGCCGTTGACCGGCAAGGTTTGTCCAGTGATGAAACGGGCGAGGTCGGACAGCGCGAACAGCACGGCGCCGCTGACGTCTTCGGGGAGTTGTGGGCGTTGAATGGCCCGTTGGTCGTTGTACAAACGGTGACGTGCTTCGGGCACGTAGGCAGTGGCTTCGACCAGCACCAGGCCAGGCGCGATGGCGTTGACCGTAATGTTGTCGGTCCCCAGTTCGCGGGCCAGGCTGCGGGTCATGGCGATGATTGCGCCCTTGCTCGCGACATAGGCCAGCAGGTTCGGCGCACCCCACAGTGGAGTGTCGGAAGCCAGGTTGACGATGGCGCCCTGGCCGCTGGCCCGCAGGGCTGGCAGACAACCTCTGGTCATCAACCAGGTGCCGCGCACGTTGACCTGCATGACCTGATCCCAGGTGTCGAGGCTCAGCTCTTCGCAGGTCTTGCCGCCGGAATTGGTGATCGAGGCATTGTTCACCAGACCGTCGAGCCCACCGAGCAGCCGGGTGGTTTCGGCAATGCAGGCGTCGATCGAGTCGGGTTGCGCAAGATCGACGGCCACGCCATAGACGTTCAGGCCTTCGGCGACCAGTTCAGCGGCCGATTGCTGGACGCGTTCGGCGAGAATGTCGGCGATCACCACGTGGGCACCGGCCCGGCCGATGGCCTGGGCAAAGGCATAGCCCAGGCCGCGGGCGCCACCGGTGACCAGTACCCGACGGCCTTCGAGCAAACGATTGAGGGCGGTCATCATTGGGTACTCAGCATGGCTTTAGGCATGTAATGCAGGACGCGTTTCTCGGTCCAGACCACAGCGCCGTAGGCGAGCACCCCGATCAACGTGAGCATGACGATGGCAACGAACACGCCAGCGGTATTGCCCTGACCTTCGGCATCGACCAGCAGGAAACCCAGGCCCTGGTTGCCGCCCACCAGTTCTCCGACAGTGACGCCGATCACTGCCAGGGTCGAGGCTATGCGCAGACCGGAGAACAGCGCGGCCATGGCCGAGGGGAATTCCACCAGGCGGAAGATCTGCCAGCGGCTGGCGTTCATGGTCCGCACCAGGTTGATCATGTCCGGATCAACGGTGCGGATCGCCGACAGCACGTTGATCATTACCGGGAAGAACACGATCAGAATGGCGATCAGGATCTTCGGATAGATGGTGTAGCCCAGCCACATCACGAACAGCGGGGCGAAGGCGACTTTCGGGGCGATTTGCAGGGCCAGAATGTAGGGTGACAGCATGGCCTCGGCGGAAGGCGAAAGCCCGAGCGACACACCGATCGCCACGCCGAGCAGGGCGCCCAGACCGAAGCCGACAATGATCTCGAACGCGGTAATCAGGGTATGTTGCAGCAGGCCGCCGGTTTGCCACATCACTACGCTTTCCTGGGCCACGCGGCTCAGCTGCGGCAGGACGAATTCGGGCATGCCAAGCAGTCCAGGGCCCCATTGCCAGAGCACCAGGAACAGAATCAGCAGTGCGACGCTGCCGAGCATGGAGTTATTCAAGCTTTTCATCGTGTCGGTACCTTGTTGTCACTGGCCGTTATTGAGCGGCTGTTTGGGTGTCGATGAACTGGTTGGTGTACAGGTCGTCGAGCTTCGGCTCCTGAGTGACGATGCCTTCGCTGACATAGAACTGCCGGACCTTGTCCAGACGCGCCGGATCGATGCGGCCCAGTACGCTCTGGTTGGCGTAGACGTGTTCGACGTAGAGCTTGAAGATTTTCTCCAGCGAATCTTCCTTGCCGGCATACGCCGGAACGGCCTTGGCGAAGGTCACAGCGGCGGCACGCGGGTCCTGGATGATGTCGCGCATGCCTTGCAGCGTGGCCTGGACCACCCCGCGAACCACCTGCGGATGGTTTTTGATGGCATTGTCGGAGGCGACGATCGCCTGGGCCATGCTCTCGAAAATCTCTGTTTGCGGGATCAGCTTGATCTTCACGCCGGCTTCTTCGGCGTTGACCACCCAGTCCGGCACGCCGGCCATGGCCTGGGCCTTGCCGGCCGAGAACAACTGCCAGACGCCCGAGGGCCCGGCTGCCTGAATGTTCACATCGGTTTTGCTCAGACCGGCTTTGCGCAGAGAGGCGAGCAAGGCGTAGTAGGTGGTGTCCGAGTAGGACATCACGGTCATCGTCTTGCCCTTGAGGTCGGTGATCGAGTTGATGTTTTCAGCAGCATTGGTGGCGATCATGGTCACCCCGCCAGCGCCCAGCACTGCCACGGCGCGCACCGGAATACCGTTGGCACGCACCACAATCGGGGTATCGCCAAGAGCGCCACCGAGCATGGCGTTACCGGCACCGATCTGTTTCGCCACGTCCACACCGCCCTTGGCTGCGATGAAATTCATGTTCAGGTTCTGGGCGGCGTAGTAACCCTTCTGCTGGGCGATAATCCATGGGGCGAACGCCGGCAAGTTCGGCGGCGCCGGCAACAAATAAGTGACATCGGTCGGCTGCGCCTGGGCGGCGAATGACAGCCCCAGACCGAGCGCGATGCCGGTGGCCTGGCTGAAGCGTTGAAACAGAGAATTGAACATGCGTACTCCTGAATCAGTTGATGGTCGCGAGAGCGTTGATCAATGCAGTTCGGTGTCTTCACTGACTTGCAGCAGCTCCATCAAGCGACCTACCAGCGGGCCGATTTCCGGCAGCTTGCGGCGCTCCAGGGGGTTGTCGCGAAACGGCAGATCGATGCTGATTTCTTCGATGATGGTGCCGGGGCGGGCGCTCATGACCAGCAACCGATCGGACATGGCGATGGCTTCGATCAGGTCATGGGTAATGAACAAGGCGGTTTTCTTTTCATCGAACAGCATCCGCGCCATGTCCTGCTGCAGGATCATCTTGGTTTGCGCATCGAGGGCCGAGAACGGCTCGTCGAGGAACAGCACCTGCGGGTCGATGGCCAAGGTGCGTGCCAGGGCCGCGCGCTGGCGCATGCCACCGGACAGCTGGAACGGGTAGTGGTCGGCAAAACCTTGCAGGTGGCAACGGTCGAGCAGATCCTTGGCCACAGCCTGACGCGTGGCAGCAGGCACACCTTGAATCTCCAGGCCCAGCTCGACGTTGCGACGAATGCTGCGCCATGGCATCAACAAGTCTTTCTGCAGCATGAACGCGACCTGACGGACCGGGCCGGTGACCGCTTCACCGCCGACGAAGACTTCGCCTTCGGTAGGCCGATAAAGGCCGGAACCCATATTGAGAATGGTGCTCTTGCCGCAACCGGAAGGACCGATGATCGACACCACTTCACCGCGGCGAATTTTGAAGTTCACCTCGCGAATGGCAAATGGCGATTCGGACTTTCCTTTGGCCGGGAAACTTTTGCCGACATTGCGGAATTCAATTTCGGTCGGCTCCAGGTCTTCCTTGGGAGCGGTGTTTTTCCATTGAGGGGCGACGGCGTACATCTCGTTCACAGCCATGGGGAAAGGTCTCTGGTCTGTTTTATAGGTGATACGGCGTTTAGTGCATGAACAATGCCATCAGGATGATGGGCCAACTTTCTATTTAAAAAGTCTTGTTTATTAATGGGTTGCGAATAATTTAAGGTTTTTACGTTGTTTCATATACGAAACAACGTTTCTTATTTGGCACGAAACTGCACATTCGATTGCACATCATGGGAAGTGGCCAAGAGGCAGTTCTTTTGAAGGTAACGTTGGATGTATGGAAAATGACGGGTTTGTTTTATATATGGAACGAGATGTCTGATCTGTGCCGGCTATTTATAAAAATCAGGCTATAAAGAACAGCACCGCGCGACCTTGAAGAGGTGATTCGCGAACGGGTCACCTTTGAAATGCCTGACAGGCCATACTGATTCAATGAGGCAATCCCCATCGCACCTCTAACGCGAGGAAACAAGGATGGAAAGCAAGAAAGAGCACAACATCTACCAACGTCTAAAACAGCAGTACCCGGATTACTTTGGCGCAGTGCAGGCCTTGGGTGCGGCTGCGCATCATGCCGGCCCGCTGGACGAGAAGGTTGTCCAGTTGATCCAGCTCGCTGCCGCAGCGGCCATCCGCTCCGAGGGCGCGGTGCACAGTCATACCAGACGGGCACTGGAAGCGGGCGCCACGACAGAACAGATCCATCACACGCTGATTTCACTGACAAGCACCATCGGTTTCCCGACCGTCGTTGCGGCCTTGAGCTGGGCTGATGATGTGATTGGGGGCGCAAGCAAGTTTGTGGCTGAGTAATACGACCTGACACCACCGATGATCGGTTTTCATCGTGCCCCCTGCAATCCTGACTAAAATGTCAAGTGTCGGTGAGCCTACAGCCGTCACCGTGATCGTCCTGGATCCTGGTTAATACCGGGTACCTCCACCTGATCAGGAGTGCACGATGGACCTCAACCGTCGTCAGTTCTTCAAGGTCGCCGCGATCGGCCTTGGAGGCTCGAGCCTGGCCGCGCTGGGCATGGCCCCCGCGCCTGCCTTCGCCGAGCAAGTCCGCCACTTCAAGCTGGCCCATACCCATGAAACCCGCAATACCTGCCCCTACTGCTCGGTGGGTTGCGGTTTGATCATGTATAGCCAGGGTGATATGGCCAAGAACGTCGCCCAGAGCATCATTCATATCGAAGGCGACGCCGACCATCCAGTCAACCGCGGTACCCTGTGCCCCAAAGGCGCGGGCCTGCTGGACTTCATCCATAGCCCCAACCGCCTGCAATACCCGCAGGTGCGCAAGCCGGGCAGCGAGGAGTGGACGCGGGTGTCCTGGGACGAAGCGATGGATCGCATCGCCGACCTGATGAAGGCCGACCGCGACGCCAACTTCGTCGAGAAGAACGCCCAGGGACAAACGGTGAACCGCTGGCTGACCACCGGTTTCCTCGCGGCGTCGGCGTCGTCCAACGAAGCGGGTTACATGACTCACAAGGTCGTGCGCAGTCTGGGCATGCTGGCGTTCGATAACCAGGCACGTGTCTGACATGGCCCGACGGTGGCAAGTCTTGCCCCGACGTTTGGCCGTGGTGCCATGACCAACCACTGGACCGATATCGCCAACGCGAATCTGGTTCTGGTGATGGGCGGCAACGCAGCAGAAGCCCACCCTTGCGGCTTCAAATGGGTGACCGAAGCCAAGGCTCACAACAAGGCGCGGTTGATCGTGATCGACCCAAGGTTCACCCGTACGGCCTCGGTGGCCGACTATTACGCGCCGATCCGCACGGGTACCGATATCGCCTTCATGGGCGGGTTGATCAACTATTTGCTCACTGAAGACAAGCTCCAGCACGAGTATGTGCGTGCCTATACGGACGTGTCGTTCATCGTCAAATCCGACTTCGGTTTCGAGGACGGGCTGTTTACCGGTTACGACGCCACCAAGCGCATCTATAGCGACAAGTCGAGCTGGGGCTATGAAATCGGCGAGGACGGCTTTGCCAAAGTCGACCCGACCCTGCAGGACCCACGTTGCGTCTACCAGCTGATGAAGCAGCACTACAGCCGCTACACCCTGGAGCTGGCCAGCCAGATCTGTGGCATGCCGCAAGACAGCATGCTCAAGATCTGGGAAGAGATCGCCACCTGCTCGCAACCGGGCAAGACCATGACGATCCTCTACGCCCTGGGCTGGACCCAGCATTCGGTCGGGTCGCAGATGATTCGTAGCGCGGCCATGGTGCAACTGCTGCTGGGCAACGTCGGCATGCCGGGCGGGGGCGTCAATGCCCTGCGCGGGCACTCCAACATCCAGGGCCTGACCGACCTTGGGCTGCTGTCGAACCTGCTGCCTGGCTATCTGACCCTGCCGGCCGATGCCGAACAGGACTACAACGCCTACATTGCCAAGCGCGCACTCAAACCGCTGCGCCCCGGGCAGATGTCTTACTGGCAGAACTACGGCAAGTTTCACGTCAGCCTGATGAAGGCCTGGTACGGCACCAATGCCACCGCTGAGAACCATTGGGGCTACGACTGGCTGCCCAAGCTCGACATCCCGGGCTACGACATCCTGAAGGTGTTCGACATGATGGGCCAGGGCAAAATCAACGGCTACATCTGCCAGGGCTTCAACCCGATCGCCGCCTTGCCCGACAAGAACCGCGTGATGAAGGCGCTGGCCAAACTCAAGTGGCTGGTGGTGATGGACCCACTGGCCACCGAGACCTCGGAGTTCTGGCGCAATGTCGGGCCTTACAACGATGTCGAAACGGCCAGCATCCAGACCGAAGTCATCCGCCTGCCCACCACCTGCTTCGCCGAAGAGAACGGCTCGCTGGTCAACAGCGGCCGCTGGCTGCAATGGCACTGGAAGGGGGCCGACGGCCCGGGGCAAGCGCGCACCGACGTGAAGATCATGGGCGATCTGTTCCTGCGCCTGCGCAAGCGTTACCAGGCCGACGGCGGTGCCTGGGCCGAGCCGATCCTCAAACTCAACTGGCCCTACAAGATACCCGATGACCCAACATCGGAAGAGCTCGCCCGGGAATTCAACGGCTACGCTGTTGCCGATATCACCGACGCCACGGGTGCGACGGTCAAGGCCGGTCAGCAACTGTCCGGCTTCGCCCAGCTCAAGGACGATGGCAGCACGGCTTCTGGTTGCTGGATCTTCTGCGGCAGCTGGACCGAGCAGGGCAACCTGATGGCCCGTCGCGACAACAGCGATCCGTTCGGGATGAAGCAGAACCTGGGGTGGGCCTGGGCCTGGCCGATGAACCGGCGGATTCTCTACAACCGTGCCTCTTGCGACCCTCAAGGCAAACCCTGGGCCGAGAACAAACGGCTGCTGTGGTGGAACGGCAAGCTCTGGACCGGTACCGACGTGCCCGACTACAAGGCCGACGCCGCACCGGAAGCGGGCATGAACCCGTTCATCATGAACCCCGAAGGCGTGGCGCGCTTCTTCGCCCTCGACAAGATGAACGAAGGGCCGTTCCCGGAGCACTACGAACCGTTCGAGACGCCCATCGGCATCAATCCGTTGCACCCCAACAACAAAAAGGCGACCAGTAACCCGGCCGGGCGCATCTTCGATTCGGTCTGGGAGACACTTGGGACGGCCAAGGACTTCCCCTATGCCGCCACCAGCTACCGGCTGACCGAGCACTTCCACTTCTGGACCAAGCATTGCCCCATCAATGCCGTGACCCAGCCCGAGCAATTTGTCGAGATCGGTGAAGCCTTGGCCAAGGAGAAGGGCATTGCCGCCGGTGACCGGGTGCGGGTCAGTTCCAAACGCGGGCATATCGAAGCGGTGGCAGTGGTGACCAAGCGGATCCGTCCGCTGCAGGTCAACAACCAGACCGTGCACCAGATCGGCATCCCGTTGCACTGGGGCTTCACCGGCGCAACCCGGCATGGCTACCTGACCAACACCCTCGTGCCGTTTCTCGGTGACGGCAATACCCAGACCCCGGAATCCAAGTCATTCCTGGTCAACCTGGAGAAAGTCTAATGGCCAGCCAAGACATCATCGCCCGTTCGGCCACCACCACCGAATCGCCCTCGGTGCGTCAGCAGGAGGGGGTGGCGAAGCTCATCGACACCACCAAATGCATCGGTTGCAAGGCCTGCCAGGTCGCCTGCTCGGAATGGAACGAAACGCGCGAGGAAGTCGGCCACAACCTTGGCACCTACGACAACCCTCAGGACCTCAGCGCAGACACCTGGACCTTGATGCGCTTCACCGAGCATGAAACCGATGCCGGCAACCTGGAATGGCTGATTCGCAAGGACGGCTGCATGCACTGCGCCGAGCCCGGCTGCCTGGCGGCGTGCCCGAGCCCGGGAGCGATCATCCAGCACGCCAATGGCATCGTCGATTTCGATCAGGACCATTGCATCGGTTGCGGGTATTGCATCACCGGTTGTCCGTTCAACATTCCGCGCATCTCGCAAAAGGACCACAAGGCCTACAAGTGCACACTGTGCTCGGACCGGGTGGCGGTGGGGCTGGAGCCGGCCTGCGTGAAAACCTGCCCGACCGGCGCCATCGTTTTCGGCACCAAGGAAGACATGAAAGAACACGCCGCCGAACGTATCGTCGACCTCAAGAGCCGCGGTTTCGAAAACGCCGGCTTGTATGACCCGCAGGGGGTCGGCGGCACCCACGTGATGTACGTGCTGCACCATGCCGACACGCCCAGACTGTATGCCGGGTTGCCGGATAACCCATCGATCAGTCCGCTGGTGGGCCTGTGGAAAGGCCTGAGCAAACCCCTGGCGCTGCTGGCCATGGGCGCGGCGGTGCTGGCCGGGTTCTTCCACTACGTACGCGTCGGGCCACAGTTGGTCGAGGAGGATGAACATCCGACCACCCTCGATCCGGCCGTGCATGAAGTCGATCCGTCGGTGCACACCTTTGATCCCACCTTTGATCCCAAAAAGCCGGGCGGGGAGGACAGGCCATGAACGACAAACCGATCCTGCGCTACACCGTCAACCAGCGCACCAACCACTGGCTGGTGGCAATTCTGTTCCTCATGGCCGCGCTGTCGGGATTGGCCTTGTTCCATCCGGCACTGTTCTGGCTCAGTAACCTGTTTGGCGGCGGTTCGTGGACGCGCATTCTGCATCCGTACATGGGTGTGGCGATGTTTGTGCTGTTCCTCGGACTGGTGTTCAGTTTCTGGCGGGCGAATTACTTCAGTGCCAATGACCGAATGTGGCTCAGGCGCGTCGGACGTGTCGTGCGTAACGAGGAGGAGGGCGTGCCGCCGGTTGGCAAGTACAACCCGGCGCAGAAGCTGCTGTTCTGGGTGTTGCTGATCTGCATGCTGGTGCTGCTGTTCACCGGGCTGGTGATCTGGCGCGCCTGGTTCAGCGAGTACTTCGGCATCACCAGCATTCGCTGGGCGATGCTGCTGCATGCGTTGGCAGGTTTCATCCTGGTGCTGAGCATCATCGTCCACGTCTATGCCGCTATCTGGATTCGCGGTTCGGTCAACGCCATGGTGCATGGCGGAGTCAGCCGCGCCTGGGCAAGAAAACACCATAAGCTCTGGTACCGGGAAGTGACCGGTGACGAGACGCCTGAGCGACCGATCACGAAAAAAGGATGACCCCTTGGCCACGATCCTCGAGCCCGGGCAGATAGAAGCGGCGGCGAGTTCACCGCCGTTTCTGTACCTGCCACCGAACAACCTGTTCACCTTGCGCGCGTTGCGTCTGGAACGCATGGCCGAGGGGCATCCACTGGCGGACTATCTGCGTTTGATCGCAGGTCTGTGTCACGTCCAGCAGCGCCTGATGGACGATCCGCCCGTGGCCGCCATGCCCGATCCCGAACGCCTGCGGTTATGCCAGCAACATGGCTTGCCACCGTTCGCCGCCGACAGCCTGGTGCGCGAAGACGTTTGGCTGCCGTATCTCGAGGCCTTGTTGCAGCGTTATCAAACACCGCCTCAACCGGCGGTAGAGAAAGCGCTGGCGACCTTGCGCAACGCCAACACCGGGCAACGCAAAGCCTGGGCGATTGCCTTGGTCAGCGGTCAGTATTCACTGCTGCCGGCAGCGCTGGTGCCGTTTCTCGGTGCAGCGCTGCAAGCGGCCTGGAGCCATTGGCTGCTGAGCACGCCCAACCTTGAACTGCAGCGTGGCGACAGCCTCAGCCAATGCCCGGCCTGCGGTTCGCCGGCGATGGCCGGGGTCATTCGTCATCGCGGCAAATACAACGGATTGCGTTATCTGGTGTGCTCGTTGTGCGCCTGCGAATGGCATGTGGTGCGGGTCAAGTGCGTGTATTGCGAACAGAGCAAGGGGCTTGAATACACAAGCTTCGAGGATGACCGTCATGCCGCCAATCAGGCGCCGTTGCGGGCGGAAGTCTGCCCCGGCTGCAACAGCTACCTGAAATTGATCTACCTGGAAAACGACGCCGAAGCCGAAGCCCTCTCGGCGGACCTGTCCAGCCTGATGCTGGACATACGCCTGGAGCAGGAAGGCTACCAGCGTCCATCACCCAATCTGATGCTGGCACCGGGAGGCGACTGAGCCCTTATCCCTGCGAGCCCAGCGGCTACACTCAGAGGCGACGGTCAATCGTTTCCGGGAGCCTCTGATGTCCGCAACATCCGCCGGCCAAGCCTTGCGGCTGCCCTCCATCGACAGCTTGCTGCGTCATCCCGCCTGCCAACCACTGGCCGAGCGTTATGGGCGTGAGGCACTGCTGGCCGGCCTGCGGCAACTGCTCGATGAGTTGCGCGAACCGGTGCACAAGGGTGAACTCGATGCCGTTGAAATCGCCCCCGACGTATTGGCGGGGAGGGCGGGCGAGCGTCTGGCGATCCAGCATCAAAGCCGGGTCCGCCGGGTGTTCAACCTCACCGGGACGGTGCTGCACACTAACCTCGGGCGGGCGTTGTTACCGGAGGAGGCTATCGAAGCGGTGCAACAGGCTGCCCGCTATCCGCTCAATCTGGAATTCGACTTGCACAGCGGCAAGCGCGGCGACCGCGATGACTTGATCGAAGGGCTGATCCGCGAGCTGACCGGCGCCGAAGCGGTGACGGTAGTCAACAACAATGCCGCCGCCGTGTTGCTCGCGCTCAACAGCCTGGGCGCGCGCAGGGAGGGCATTATCTCCCGAGGTGAGCTGATCGAAATCGGCGGTGCTTTTCGCATTCCCGACATCATGGCCCGGGCCGGGGTCAAACTGCATGAAGTGGGCACCACCAACCGCACCCATGCCGGTGATTACGAGGCTGCCATCGGCCCGCGCAGTGGTCTGCTGATGCGCGTACACGCAAGCAATTACTCAATTGAAGGCTTCACCGCCCGGGTGCCAACAGCTGAATTGGCGGAGCTGGCTCACCGCCACGGACTGCCGCTGCTCGAAGACCTGGGCAGCGGTAGTCTGCTGGACCTGACCCGCTGGGGCTTGCCCGCCGAACCTACGGTGCGTCAGGCCTTGATCGATGGCGCGGACATTGTCACCTTCAGCGGCGACAAATTACTTGGCGGTCCCCAGGCCGGGTTGATTGTCGGCCGCAAAGACCTGATCGCGAAGATCAAGAAGAATCCGCTCAAGCGTGCCCTGCGGGTCGACAAGCTGACCCTGGCCGCGCTCGAAGCCGTATTGACGCTGTACCGCGATCCTGATCGGCTGGCCGAACGGCTGCCGAGTCTGCGCTTGCTCACCCGACCCCAAGCCGACATCCTCGCTCAGGCTGAACGCCTGCAACCGTCGCTGGCGCATGTGTTGGGCGATGGCTGGAGCGTCAGCGCAGTACCGGCGCTGGGCATGATCGGCAGCGGCAGTCAGCCAGTGGCTCGATTGCCCAGCGCTGCTTTATGCCTGCGGCCGAACGTTTCCAAACGTCTGCGTGGGCGGCGATTGCTTGGGCTGGAGGCAGCGTTTCGGCAGCTGCGGATTCCAGTGCTCGGTCGCATCGATGACGATGCTCTATGGCTGGACTTGCGCCAACTGGACGACGAAGTGGCATGGCTGGCCCAACTCGATCAATTGCAGGAGGAGGGCCGGGACGGGTGATTGTCGGCACGGCGGGGCACATTGATCATGGCAAGACCTCCTTGCTCCAGGCATTAACCGGCCAGGCCGGCGACCGTCGCCGGGAAGAACGCGAACGCGGCATGACCATTGACCTGGGCTATATCTATGCGGCGCTGGAACCGGGCGCAGCCCTGACCGGTTTTATCGACGTGCCCGGCCATGAGCGCTTCACCCACAACATGCTGGCCGGAGCTCAGGGCATAGATCTGGTGTTGTTGGTGGTGGCGGCCGATGACGGTGTCATGCCCCAGACCCGCGAACATTTGGCGATTGTCGAGTTGCTGGGCATCCCTCGGGCACTGATTGCAATCACCAAATGCGACCGGGTCGATCCGGCCAGAGTGCAAGCCGTCCGGGAACAGATCGAAACATTGCTCGCACCCGGCCCCTACGCCGACGCGCCGCAGATTGCGCTGTCGAGCGTGACCGGCGAGGGTATCGAGACACTGCGTCAGGCATTGCTGGATGCGCAACATGAGGTTCTTCAACGCAGTGCCAGCGGCGGTTTTCGTCTGGCGATCGATCGGGCTTTCAGCGTGGCCGGCGCCGGCATCGTGGTGACCGGCACCGCGTTGTCCGGGCAGGTTGCCGTGGGCGATACGCTGATGTTGAGTCCGCTGGGCAAACCCGTGCGGGTGCGAGGCCTGCATGCGCAAAACCAGGCGGCTGACTGCGCAACGGCCGGGCAGCGAGTCGCGCTGAACCTGAGCGCCGACCGTTTGGCCCTGGAGCAGATTCACCGTGGTCATTGGCTGTTGGCCGAATGGCTGCATGCGCCCACTCAGCGTCTGGATATCGAGATGGCATTGTTGGCCAGCGAAGCGCGAAGCTTCGAGCACTTTCAACCGGTGCACGTGCATCTGGGTACTCAGGATGTGACCGGGCGAGTGGCCTTGCTGGAGGGCTCCAGCCTGGCACCGGGTGAGCAGATGTTCGCGCAACTGCTGGTGAACGCGCCGGTGCTGGGGGTGAAGGGCGACCGCTTGATCCTGCGCGACCAAAGCGCCCAACGCACCCTTGGCGGTGGCCGAGTGCTCGACCCGTTCGCCCCAGCCCGACAACGCCGCAGTCCCGAACGATTGGCGCAGCTACAGGCGCTGGCCACCACGAACAGCCTGGAAGAGGCACTGCCGGCGCTACTGGCCAACAGCGACATCGGGCTCGATCCCCAGCGCCTGGAGCGCCAGTTCAACCGTCCGCGCGATAGCTGGGTGTTGCCCGCTGACGTGCGCTTGATCGAGACGCGGCAGGGGCCGTTGCTGTTCAGTGCAGTGCGCTGGGAAGCCCTGAAAGCGCCGTTGCTGGAACACCTCGCACGCTTTCATCAACTGGAACCGGATCAAATGGGACCCGACAGGGATCGCCTGCGTCGGTTCACCGGCACCGCGCTGGAGCGGCCGACCTTTATCAGTCTGCTCGACGAATTATTGGCCAGCGGTTCGATCGTCGCCAGCGGCCCATGGCTGCATTTACCCGATCATCAGGTGCGTTTGAGCGAGGACGACGAAACCCTGTGGCAACAGTTACAGCCGCTGTTCGAACAGGCGGGTTTCGATCCGCCGTGGGTGCGTGATTTGGCCAAAGGCGCTGGCCATGACGAGGCCACCGTGCGCCTGCTGCTGCGCAAGATGGCGCGCTTGGGACTGCTGCATCAAGTCGTCCGTGACCTGTTTTACACCGACACGCTGGTGCGCCGATTGGCAGCTATGCTGGTGCAACAGGCCCGCGATAATCCGGTGATTCAGGTCGCCGCGTTTCGCGATGCCGTGGGCCTGGGGCGCAAGCGTAGCATTCAGATTCTTGAGTACTTCGACCGGATCGGCCTGACCCGACGCTTTGGCGATCGGCGCCACATCCGGCTCGACAATGCACTGGCCCAACAAACAGCAGACTGACTTCAAGGAAGGCAATCGCGCCCGGTGGCGCGGCCGGGCTTCAAACCCGGTTGGGGACGGCAGCCGTTCCCGGGCAGGTCCGACTCCCGCTGCCTTCCGCCATACCGCCATTGTAGGAGCGAGCTTGCTCGCGATGGTCGTTAACGATAACGCGTGTTTACTGGCTAAACGCGGCGCTCTTGAGTCCATCGCGAGCAAGCTCGCTCCTACAAAAGAGACCTCATGTCCTTAACTGAACGGCATTGCAGTCTTTGCCTGTGTGTCTACCGCCCCGGCATTCATATAGCGACCCTGTCGGAGGTCAGCATGACCAGGAGTGGGAGTAGGGCGCGCGTTAGCCGTAAAAATTTTACGATATTTTTACGGTAGGTGTTTTTACCCACAACGATACTGGCAGTCGATTTTTATATCGGCCATTCGATTTTAGAGAAGCAACAAGTGAGCGAAACAGCGACCCGTGAATATGAAGACTCCCACACCAAGACTTCAGGCGTGGGCTTGCTCGTCGCCGCTGTCGGGGTGGTCTACGGAGATATTGGCACCAGCCCGCTTTACACCTTGAAAGAGGTGTTCGCCGGTCACTACGGTGTCCAGGCAAACCACGATGGCGTGCTGGGTATTCTGTCGTTGATCTTCTGGTCACTGATCTGGGTGGTCTCGATCAAGTACGTGCTGTTCATCCTTCGCGCTGACAACCAGGGCGAAGGCGGCATCATGGCCTTGACCGCATTGGCCCGGCGCGCTGCTGCTCCCTATCCGCACTTGAGTAAAGTGCTGGTCCTGCTCGGACTGTTCGGTGCCGCGCTTTTCTACGGTGACAGCATGATCACCCCGGCAATCTCGGTGCTCTCCGCTGTTGAAGGGCTTCAGCTGGCATTTGATGGAATCGAGCACTGGGTTGTCCCCTTGTCCGTGATCGTACTGGTGGCGCTGTTCTTGATTCAGAAACACGGTACGGCAAGGATTGGCACTCTCTTCGGACCGGTGATGGTGCTGTGGTTTGTGGTTCTCGGAGCCCTCGGGATCTACGGCATCTTGCAGCGCCCCGAAGTGCTGCAAGCGCTTAACCCCTATTGGGGCGCGCACTTTTTTATCGCTCATCCGGGGATTGGTGTGGCCATCCTCGGCGCAGTCGTGCTCGCGCTGACCGGCGCCGAAGCGCTGTATGCCGACATGGGCCATTTCGGCCGCAAGCCGATTGCTCGCGCCTGGTTCATCCTGGTACTGCCAGGATTGGTGCTGAATTACTTTGGCCAAGGCGCGTTGATCCTGGAGAACCCTGAGGCTGTACGCAATCCTTTCTATCTCCTGGCGCCGGGCTGGGCGCTCTTGCCGATGGTCGGACTCTCTACGCTGGCGACCATCATTGCTTCACAAGCAGTGATTTCCGGAGCCTTCTCCTTGACTCGTCAGGCCATCCAGCTGGGCTATGTTCCCCGTATGTTTATCCAACATACCTCCAGCCAGGAACAGGGTCAGATTTACATCGGCATGGTGAACTGGGCGTTGATGGTGGGCGTGGTACTGCTGGTCATCGGCTTCGAATCTTCCAGTGCTTTGGCTGCGGCGTATGGGGTCGCGGTGACGGGCACCATGCTGATCACCACCATTCTGTCCTCAGCGGTAGCCCTGCTCCTATGGAAAACGCCTCGCTGGCTGGCAATCCCGATGCTTCTCGGTTTTCTGCTGGTGGACAGCCTGTACTTCGCGGCCAACGCACCGAAGATTTTTCAAGGCGGTGCCTTTCCCGTCATCGCGGGCATTGGGCTGTTCATGTTGATGACGACCTGGAAACGCGGCCGCAAGATCATGGTCGAGCGGCTGGATGAAACCGCTCTTCCACTACCGCTATTCATTAGCAGCATCCGCTCGCAGCCGCCACATCGCGTGCAAGGTACAGCGGTGTTTCTGACTGCCAGGGCAGATGCGGTCCCTCATGCGCTCCTGCACAACCTGCTGCATAACCAGGTGCTGCACGAACAGGTGGTGTTGCTCACCGTGGTGTCCGAAGACAGTCCGCGGGTGGCGGCGGATCGGCGCTTCGAGGTCGAGGCTTATGGCGAGGGATTCTTCCGGGTAAACCTGCACTTTGGCTTTATCGAGGAGCCCGATGTACCCGCCGCATTGAGTCTGTGTCACTTGAGTGAACTAAATTTCAGCCCGATGCGTACGACCTATTTCCTTAGCCGCGAAACGGTTATCCCGACCAAGCGTATCGGCATGGCTCGTTGGCGAGAAAGCCTGTTTGCCTTTCTGCTGAAGAACGCCAACAGCAACCTGAAGTACTTCAAGCTGCCGTTGAACAGGGTGATAGAGCTAGGTACTCAGGTTGAGATGTAGGGGGCATGTTCGTCATCTGTTGGCTTGGCTTTCCAGGTGTAGCAGCCGGTAGGCCGCAGTGCTGGTCTGATTCATAAGCCGCTTTGAACCTGCTCACCAATAAGTTGGGCCAGTATCCTCACCGGTTCGGTAAAGCTTTGCCGAGACCGGTGTACGAGCCCGATATCACGATGGAAGGTGTGCTGTCCCAGATCCAGTGCCCGCACACCGGCGGGCCACTCTTGATGAGTGGCTGTCTGCGGCACCAGTGCTACACCGACACCATTTTCAACCAGCTTGATGATGGCCTCCAGTTCATCCAGCTCGCAAACCTCACGCAAGGTGAAATGCGCCTGCCGCAGGAAACGGTCGACCTGTCTGCCGCCGAATGATGATCGGTCATACCGAATGAAGGGTTGGCTGGAAAGCAATTGCGACCAATCTTCTCCGGGCACATCGCGCGGAACGATCAACCGGTAGGGTTCAAGCGCCAAGGTCGTCCAGCGCAAATCGCTTTGCAGCGAGAAGGGTGGGCGAATGATTGCTGCCATGTCGATCTCGCCCGCATCAACCAGGTTAACCAACTCCATCGATAGACCGGGGATTACACGGGTTCGGCATTGCGGGCACTGTTGATGAAATTTGGCCAGCGCGTCCGGTAAAAAGGAGCGCTGCACCGAAGCGATAGCGCCGATGTTCACCAGAACGCTGGCCGGTACCCCAACCGTGGTGGAGCCCAGGTTGTCATAAAGGCGAAGCAGTTCCTGCGCCTGCAGGAGTATCTGATGCCCCATCCTGTTCAGATGGGCCGAGCGTCCCTTGCGGTCGAAAATCTGGAAACCCAGCTCGGCCTCCAGTCGTTGCATCTGGGCGCTTACCGCCGCCTGGGTAAGACCAATCTTGTTCCCGGCAGCTGCAAAGGTGCCTTCCCGCGCGACGGCGATGAGTGTTTTCAGTTCTTTGATCATTCACAAATATTAATTGTGTTTCTAAGAAATATATATTGATTTTTTTGCTTGGTCTGCGGCTCTACGATAGCTCCGTCCTCAAAAACAAAACCGCTAACAACACCTCAATTGGAGTTCCGATGAGCCTTTCTCCTTTTCACCTGGCGATCCCTGTTTATGACCTCGCGGCGGCACGCACCTTTTACGGTGAAGTGTTCGGACTGGAAGAGGGTCGCTCCAGCACGCAATGGGTCGATTTCAACTTCTATGGCCATCAACTGGTTATTCATGAGCACCCAAAGACCGCTTCCCAAGAGAGTGTTCATAGCAATCCGGTAGACGGGCATGACGTACCCGTTCCGCACTTCGGCATTGTCCTGGGCTGGGAGCAATGGGAGGCACTGGCCGAACGACTGAAGTCCTTCGGTACCGAGTTTGTGATTGAACCCTACATTCGTTTCAAAGGGCAGGTGGGCGAACAAGCGACGATGTTCCTGTTCGATCCGTGTGGCAACGCACTTGAGTTCAAGGCGTTCAAGGATATGGGCCAGCTCTTCGCAAAATAATAGAACTAATGGCACAACCTTGTTGTGCCATCTGATTTCAAGTGAGCTGGAAGCTCATGACTCTAGCAACTGCCACATAACGCAGTCCTTTCATTCCAACAAGAAGGCTAGACATGAAACGTATTCCTTTGGTTTGGCAAATAATTGCCGGGCTGTTGCTTGGCGTGCTCGTCGGTTGGTACTTCAATACACACCCGCAGTATCAATTGTGGGTCAGTGCTGAAATCCTCAAACCCCTTGGCGACATCTTCATTAAAATGATGAAGATGGTCGTTGTTCCCATTGTGTTCTGTTGCATGATTCTGGGTATTGCCGGAGGCGGTGATAACAAGTCCTTTGGTCGCATGGGCGTAAAGTCGCTGGCTTACTTCTTTGCGATTACGGGCCTGGCCATTGTGATGGGGTTGTGTTTCGCGAACATTTTCGAGCCCGGAACGGGCACTGACATTTCGGGAATTTCGTACAGCACCTCTTCGGTCAAAATGGAGCCCTCGAAGGGCGCCCTCGTCATCCTGCAGAACATCGTCCCCGATAACGTTTTGGTAGCGATGTCGGAAGCGAAGTTGCTGTCGGTGCTGTTCTTCGCCGTGCTGTTTGGCCTGGCATTGAACTCGCTCCCCAGAGAGAAAAGCGCGCCGGTGGTTGCGGTGGTTCAAGGCATCTCTGATGCCATGTTCAAGGTTGTCTCAATCGTCATGGCTTATGCGCCGATTGGTGTGTTTGGCATGATCGGTGCCACCGTTGCGACCTTTGGCTTTGCCTCACTGTTGCCTTTGCTCAAGTTGATCGGTGTGGTTTACCTGGCACTGATTCTCTTTGCTCTGGTGGTGCTCGGCGGTGTCTGCTTCCTGATTGGCGAGAATATTTTCAAGCTGATCAAGTACTTCAGGAGTGAGCTGATTCTGGCTTTCTCGAGTGCTGCATCGGCAGCCGTCATGCCGCAGTTGATGAACAAGCTGGAGAGCTATGGCGTTCCCCGTCGTATCGTCAGTTTCGTGGTGCCTGTGGGCTATGCCTTTAACCTGGATGGAGCGTCAATCTTCCTCGGCGTGGCGACGATTTTTGTCGCACAACTTTATGGGATCGACCTGTCGTTGTCTCAGCAGATTCTGCTGGTGGTAACAATGGTTCTGACGTCTAAAGGGGCTGCCGGAGTCCCTGGGTTCGCCATCATTATTCTGTCCGCCACATTGGCGTCTGCCGGGCTTCCATTGGAAGGGGTAGCGCTTATCGCGGGGATCTTCAGGATTATCGACAGCGGAACAACCACGCTGAACGTGCTGGGAAATGCAGTTGCACCGTTGGTCATTGCCAAATGGGAGAAGGTCAGCATTGAGCCTTCAGGGGTTGCTCGAGTGGCGCAGAAAACCTGACCACCACCACCCAGTCAAGCGCAATCAGCTCATTGCATGACTCCTGACAAGTAAATGGCGCGGAACCTGTGGGAGCGAGCTTGCTCGCGAAAGCGGACTGACAGTCGACATAGATGTTGAATGTTATGACGCCTTCGCGGGCAAGCCCGCTCCCACAGGGGGTGCCAAGGCTGAGAGCGCGTTGATGAAGCCCGCCTTCAACGAGCAGGCCACCCTGTTCGGTGTCGATGGCGACAAGCTCGTCGGCGGTGCGATCCAGAATCTCTACGACATCATCGACAACGCGTTCCGTCCATCCCCGGAAGCCAAAGCCGCCATCGTTCGTATCGACATCGTCGGCACTGCTGCCAGTGCGCGGGTCGATACCGACAACGTCTCTGGGTTCCGCTTCACCGACTTCTTCAACCTGCTGAAGGTAGAAGGCAAGTGGACGATCGTCAGCAAGATTTACCACACCCATCCGAGCGCCTGATCCCTCGGACGTCTCAGGTGACCAGGAAGAGGCATTACACAGGCCTCTTCCTGGTCACCAGGACGATGTTCAGGTGTGCGCTGCGCTCACTTCGCCGGTGGTCGTGGAGTTCTTCCGGACAGCCTGATACAGCAGGCTGGACACCATGAACCCAAGAATGGCCAACAGACTCATCAAGCTGAAAACGTAGTTGTAGCCTTGCTGGCCGGGGAAATGGTCGAGGATCGCGCCATAGATGACGTAAGCGAACATGCCTGGCGCATAGCCGATCAGGCAACCAATACCGAAGGCAGAGCCGGTGATGTGCTGGGGAATGCCGACTTCACCCATGGGCGCCCAGAACACCCCGCGCATGGAGAACACGATGAGTGCGAAGGACAGGGTGGCCGCCATGCCCGCGTAGATGAAGCTCGGGCTTTTCGGGATGAGCATGATGACGCCCATGAGCGGCAGCAAGGCCAGGAATGCCCATTTCAGGTAGCGGCTGGTGCTCTTGAACTGCTTGTCGGCAATGAAGCCGCCGGCGGGACCACCCAGGATCTTGAGGAAGTACTGGTTGATGATGCCGTAGGCGCCCACCAGCGCTACGGGCAGCCCGTACATTTCCTTGAGGTAGGGAATGAAATAGGTCAGGCCGCAGTAGACGATGTAGACCATGAACACGTTAAGGCTGACCAGCCAGATGCCCGGTATCCTGATGGCTTCGAACAGGTTGGACAGGCCTTTTTGGGGCTGTGTGGTCGACTGCGGGGTGCCGCCCTTGAGCAGGAACCAGGTCAGGGTTCCGGCAAGAATGTCGATGACCGAGTAAAACAGGATCGCCGATTTCAGACCAGCCTCACCGGAGCCCATGGCGACGAAGACGCCCAGGGCAGAAAAGGCGACCAGGGTATCAATGACGCCACGCCCGCCTTCCAGAAGACCGAACAACCGCCCCTGTTCCTGATCATCACCCAGGTTGCGGATGGCCTTGAGCAGCGAGGGCCAGAAGAAGCAATCGGCACAGACGGCCAACAGGCTGAACACGATCAGCAGGTTGCTGAAGGGCGGGAAGGTCGCCAGGTAGAGCCCCAGGCCGCCGGTACCGATCAGGCCGAGGGGGATCAGCTTGCGTGTGTCGTATCTATCTGCGAGCAGGCCGCCGACGACAAACAACGCGGTGGCGACAATGGCGTTGGCGCTCAGCAGCAAACCGATTTCAGTATGGGTTAATCCCATGAACTCTTGCATGGGCACATAGAAGGCGTCCTTGAGGCTCGACAGCTTGTAGATGGTGCCACCACCGAGGATGAGAATCAGGAATCTGAGCCATTTGGCCTTGTCACGAGTTGTCATTATTGTTCTCCAGGCGTAATTGGGTAAGCAGTGCCGGTTGTTACGTCAGGTTCAGGCGTTAGCGTGGTTGGCCAGGGTCAACTCGGCCAGGGTTCGGAACTCGGCCAGCAGGCTTCGTACATAGGCGACCTGGTTGTTCGCCCAACGGTGTTCATCGGCCAACATTCGCTCCAGCGAGTAGCCGCTTGGCAGCGCCGTTTCACTCATTTCCCGGTACGCAATGAACGGGTCGGCGGCCTCAAAGGTCTGGCGGAACGCCGGGGCGACGTAGTGATTTTCCTGCTCAAGGATGAACGCGATCACTTGCAGGGTTGATTCGCCGAGCATCAACAATTCGAACACCATGCGGGCGTTGGGCAGGTCGTCTTCGTCACAGCCCTGGAGCACGCCGTAATGGCCGAAGCCGTTTTGCTCGGGGACGATGCGCACACCCTTGAGGTGGACCTGGCGTATGTGCGGCGCCAGGGTCCGGAGCGCCTGCATCGGCTGCTCGCAGGCATTGATCATGTTGCCGAAGTCGAACAAGGCATGCAGCCGGGGGTGGTTGAGGCGGTTCAGCAGTTGCGCGATCTCGGCGCTCTTGAGTTCCTCATGCTGCTCGAAGTCGAAGAACAGGTCATGCTCGTCTGCCTGCTGCGCGAGGTAATGCAGGTCGGACTCGATCACGTCCATGACCCGAGACAGCGCCCCTTCGTAGCGTGAGTAAACGCGGATGTTGCGGGTGCCCAGGGCCTTGGCAATGGCGATCACCTGATCGACATCTTTTTTCAGCGTGCTGCTGATTTCCAGGTGTACATCCAGTCCGAGCGCATTGGCCTTGTCAGCAAACGCCTGAAGCTGCGAGGGGGTCATTTGACTCAGGCTGTTTTCCTCGCCGTCGAGCAGGTGCAGGCTCAGCCCCTGCAGCTCGTGGCGATAGGCGAAATCCAACAGGTCGGCAGGCGTGACACGACCATGGGTGAGGTTGGTCAGCAGGGGATAGGCATGGGCAAACAGGCGCAGCTGCCCAAGTCGGTCGAGCAGCTGGCGGGCCAGTGCTTCAGTCAGTGCGGGAGGTGCCCCGGCCCGGGCAGCCTTGTGGCTGAGCAAGGCATTGAATCGTTCCTGGATCTTATTGTTCATTCGAGTCATTCCTGGTTCAGACGCCGGGTCTACCGGCGCAGCCTTTATCGCGCCAGTCAGGAACTCTCGATAGATCCATTATTATTTAAATGATAAGACCACTCTGCTCACCTGACGGGGTCCTGGCGCAGGAGCTCCATTTCGATCAGCGCCTGAGCCAGTGCCTCGACGCGCTCCTTGGCCTTATCCTCTGGCGTGCCGGCGAAACCGATCAACAGGGCCGGTGGCAGGTAATGCTGCAGGCAATAGTCGCTCAGGGCATAGGTGTGGATATTGTGCCGGGCCAGTTCCTTGGCGATGGCGTCGTCATCAAGCTGCGGTGGCAGCCAGGCGATCAGGTGCATGCCGGCTTCCACCGGGGTGATCTTGAAAAAACCACCCAGCCGTTGCTGCAGTTGCTCGACCAGTGCTTGCTGGCGAGCCTGGTACAGCGCCCGCATGCGGCGAATATGGCCGAGGAAGTGGCCTTCGCGCATGAAATCCGCTGTCACGGCCTGCAGCAGTGTCGGCGGGCTGCGATCCATGACCGCCCGCAGAGTGCAGAAGGGTTCGATCAAGGCGTGCGGCAATATCACGTAACCCAGTCGTAGCGAGGGGAAGAGCACTTTGCTGAACGTTCCGACGTAGATCACCCGGGCCCATTGGTCCATGGCATAGAGTGCAGGCAGGGGGCGGCCGCTGTAGCGAAATTCGCTGTCGCAGTCGTCCTCGATGATCCAGCTTTGGTTGCACGCGGCCCAGTCAATGAGTTCCTGGCGCCGCGCATAACTCATGGTCACGCCCAAGGGATGCTGACGAGAAGGCGTGGTAAACACCAGGCGAGCGTCAGGGCACTGAGCCAGGCCTTGCTGGATATCGATCCCCTGTTCGTCGATACGCAACGGGACCACCAGACCACCCTGGGCCTGGAGCGCGATTCGCGCCGCGATATGCCCCGGATCCTCCATCCACACGCTGTCCTGTGGATTGAGCAACAGCATGCCCAGCAGGTTAAAGGCTTGCTGGGCGCCGGAAACGATGACCACCTGCTCGGCACTGCAGTCGATGCCACGGGCATCAAAGACGTATTCGGCAATCGCCGTGCGCAAGGCCTGCAACCCCTGCAGTTCGCCATAGCCGAGCATGGCCTTGGTCGGCTTGTGCAGGTGGCGGTTCATCAGACGCTTCCAGACCAGTTGCGGGAACGCGTCGTAAGCGCTGTGGCTGGGCAGGAATGAGGTTGGGCTCCCGGCGGCCCAGTCGGCATAGGAAACCCCTCGAAAATGATTGCTGCGCAGAGACAGCATGGACTGGCTCAGATTGGACAGGCGGGGAGGCTGGCGCTGCCGCTGATCGTCGGCAATACCACGGCTGTCCCACTCATTGCCGACATAGGTACCGGCCCCGGTACGCGACGCCAGAAAGCCTTCGGCAATCAGTTGATCGAAAGCATTGAGAATGGTGATCCGCGACAGCGCAAGCTCTTTGCTCAAGGTCCGGGTCGACGGCAGGCGCACGCCCCCTTGAATTCTTCCACTGAGAATCTGTTTGCGAATCTGCAAGTAGAGTTGGCGGTACAGGGGGATGGAGCTGGCACGGTCCAGCTCGATACCCGACAACAGCAAACCTGCGGAGGATTTCATTACATGCTCGTCTGGATGGAGAGTGGTTTGACCTGGAACACCGTCAGGCATCGAGGTGCGCAAGGGTATCCAGAGGCACTGGATAAGTCATCCACTTGGGGACCGACGTTGGGGTAAGCCGACCGATTGTGACTTGCGCCAGAGAAATCAGCCGACCGGCTCGGTCGTACAACTCATTTCCCCTGAGCCTGGCTTCTGGAAAAGGACCACGTTGCCGTTTTGCCAGAAGCTGTATTTCCCCTGGTAATCCTTGCCAGTGTATCGGGTTCCCGAATCACTCTGCACCTGGCTCAGGGTGATCGAGGTGTTCGCCCATTTCAGGTACACGACACCAGGCTGCGTGCTAAAGAAGGTGGCGGCAATCAGCGCGTTAAACCCGGTACAACGAAAAACCAGGGGGCCTTCGGTGAGTCTGTCTGGATCCCTGGTTCTCACAATGGCCGAGCCTTGGCGTAGCTGGTGCGCGCGCTCGGCATAACTGCGGATCGTGCACGCCTTGGGCGCAGACTCGGAGGCACACTGATTGCGGGTCTCGATCCAGAACTGCTGGTCGATCATGACTTCGTCTGGACGCGGTACTGAATGTTCATCCGAGAGCGCCAGGCGATAAAGACGCGTCAGTTCGATATCCATCTGCGTCAGTTGCGGATCGCGACAGATAAGCTTTTCGACGGATGCCCTTGCCTTGGCGCAGTCGAAGCTGGTCTTGAAGATTGGCGAAGGGGGCGCAGCATTTGCACAGGTGCTCGTCGCCGCGCACACGCTGGCAGCGAGCAGACCGGTGAAAAGGGCCGTGACCGTTTTCATGTTGGCTTCACCCAGATCATTACGTGGGAATTATAGCGTCCTGGCTAAGGTATCTGACTTCATCAGGGGGGCTTGCGTTCGATAAGGATCGCTTTGTATGATGCTGTCGTTTACGTAAACGTCATAGTGTCACAGCGCCATAACCAATAAAAATAATCAAGGTTAGAGGGCTTCACATGTCACCAGAGATCGTGTTGGAAACACGTGACTTGACCAAGGAATTTCGCGGTTTCACCGCGGTGGACTCGGTCGATCTACGTGTGCAAAAGGGGCACATCCACGCACTGATCGGACCCAACGGGGCCGGCAAAACTACCGTTTTCAACCTCCTCACCAAGTTCCTCCCGCCCACTCGTGGCGAGATCCTCTACCTTGGCAAGTCGATCACCCATTTGAAACCCAATGAAATCGCGCGTCTGGGCCTGGTGCGTTCATTCCAGATATCCGCGGTGTTCGGTCACATGAGCGTGGTGGATAACGTACGCGTGGCGCTGCAGCGCAAGCTGGGCAACTCCTTCCACTTCTGGAAGTCCGAACGCAGCCTCGACGCACTCAATGAGCGGGCTCTGCAATTGCTGGAGGAGGTCGGTCTACTCGACTACGCCGACACCCTGACCATCGAGTTGCCCTACGGCCGCAAGCGCGCCCTGGAACTGGCCACCACCCTGGCACTGGATCCGACGGTGCTGCTGCTCGACGAACCGACCCAGGGCATGGGTCGCGAGGACGTGAACATGGTCATTGGCCTGGTGCGCCGGGCCGCTGTAGGGCGCACGGTACTGATGGTCGAGCACAACCTCGGGGTGGTCAGCGAACTGTGCGACCGTATTACCGTGTTGGCCCGTGGGGCGATTCTCGCCGAAGGCGACTATGCCAGCGTTTCCGCCAATGCGCAGGTGCGCGAGGCCTACCTGGGCAGCGAAGCCGTCAGCCTTGAAGGGGCCCACGCATGAGCAGTCTGCATACCCCGGATTTCGAGCAACTGCGAGTCGGCGACCTGCATGCCTTCTATGGCGAATCGCACATCCTGCATGGCATCGACCTGCAGGTGCGGCGCGGCGAACTGGTTACCTTGCTTGGGCGCAACGGCTCGGGGCGTTCCACTACCCTGCGCGCGATCATGAATATGGTAGGCCGTCGCACCGGTTCGATCGTGGTCAACGGCAACGAGACCATCGGCCTCGCCGCGCACTTGATCCCGCGTCTGGGCGTCGGCTACTGCCCGGAGGAGCGCGGCATTTTCGCCAGCCTCAATGTCGAGGAAAACCTCCTGCTGCCACCGATGGTGCGCAGCGACGGGATGAGCCTCGACGAAATCTACGAGATGTTCCCCAATCTTTACGAGCGGCGTTTCAGCCAGGGCACCCGGCTGTCCGGGGGCGAACAGCAGATGCTGGCCATGGCGCGGATCCTGCGCACGGGCGCCAATCTGTTGCTGTTGGACGAGATCACCGAAGGCCTGGCCCCGGTGATCGTCCAGAAGTTGGCCGAGGTGCTGATCAAGCTCAAGAAGAAAGGGTTGACCATTGTGTTGGTGGAGCAGAATTTCCGCTTCGCCGCTCCACTGGCTGACCGCCATTACTTGATGGAGCACGGTCAGATCGTGGAGGAAATCAGCGCCGCTGAGCTGGAGTCGAAACAAGAACTCCTGCAGAGCTGTCTCGGCGTCTGAGACACCGTTTTACCCCTCGCAATGTATCTGTCGGCGCGGCTCCCTGCCTGCCGGCACGGGGTTGCTTTGCCCGAAACAACAACAATAACTGTGGAAAGTGGGTGAACTAGATGAAGGTTTTTCAGAAGACTGCACGTGCCATCCTTGTCTCCAGCCTGATCGCCAGCGCTGCCCAGGCACAGGTCAGCAATGACGAGATCCGAATCGGCTACCTGGCCGATATGTCCGGGACTTACCGCGATCTCTCCGGCCCCGGTGGCCTGGAAGCGCTGAATATGGCCGTCGAGGACTTCGGCGGTCAGGTCAACGGCAAGAAGATCGTCGTCTTCAGCGCCGACGACCTGAACAAGCCGGATGTCGGTGCCAACACCGTGCGCCAGTGGGTTGATGAGCGCAATGTCGACATGGTCACCGGTATGGTTGCTTCCTCGGTGGTACTGGCGGCGAGCAAGGTGGTGGAGCAGGCCGGCAAACTGGCGCTGATTTCCGGCGCGGCGGCGTCCAGCCTGACCAACGAATTCTGCTCGCCCAATCACATCCACTGGACCTACGACTCCTACGCGCTGGCCAATGGCACTGCCAAGGCCGTGCTCGCTTCAGGCGGCAAGAACTGGTTCATCCTGACGGCCGACTATGCCTTCGGCCATGCGATGGAAGCGGACATTACCAAGGTCGTCGAGAGTGGTGACGGCAAGGTGGTTGGCAAGGTTCGCCACCCGTTCCCGAGCAGCGATTTTTCTTCCTACATCTTGCAGGCTCAGGGATCTGGCGCTGATGTGATCGCGTTCGCCAACGCCGGTTCCGACACCGTCAATTCGCTGATGACCGCCAGCCAGTTCGGCGTTGCCCAGTCAGGGCAGAAGCTGGCCGGCATGGTGGTGTTCCTCAACGACGTCCATGCCATGGGCCTGAACGTGACTCAGGGGCTGATGCTGACAACCGGCTGGTACTGGGACATGAACGACGACAGCCGCGCCTGGGCTCAGCGCTACTTCAAACGGACCGGCAAGATGCCGGGCATGGTTCCGGCAGGCATCTACTCGGCGACCATGAACTACCTGAGCGCGGTCAAGGCCAGTGGTAGCGACGATGCGCAGACGGTACGCACGCAGATGATGGCGACTCCGGTCAACGACATGTTCGCCAAGAACGGCAAAATCCGCGCCGATGGCCGGATGGTTCACGACATGTACCTGGCTCAGGTCAAGACTCCAGCAGAATCGAAAGGGGAGTGGGACCTGTACAAGATCATTCGCACCATTCCGGGAGACGAAGCCTACCGTCCGCTGGCTGAAAGCAAGTGCAAGCTGCTGACGAAAAGCTGATCGGCATGTGACTCCAGCTATTGCCCGGCTGCCAGCAGCCGGGTGTCACGGACTTCCAGCGAGTAGTAAATCATGACTATCGTATTCGGTATTCCCCTGAGCGTACTGTTCGGCCAGCTGCTCCTGGGGCTGATCAACGGGGCTTTCTATGCCTTGCTCAGCCTGGGCCTGGCGATCATTTTCGGGCTGCTGCGGATCATCAACTTCGCCCATGGTGCCCAGTACATGCTTGGTGCCTTCACCGCAGTAATGGGGCTCAACTACCTGGGCGTGAACTATTGGGTCGCGTTGGTGCTGGCGCCGTTGCTGGTCGGCGTCCTCGGCATGCTCATCGAGCGTGGCCTGCTGCGGCGGATTGCCGGTGAGGATCACCTCTACGGTCTGCTGCTGACCTTTGGCCTGGCGCTGATCGTCGAAGGCTCCTTCGTCAAACTGTTTGGCGTGTCCGGGTCTTCCTACCCGATGCCGGAGCTGCTCAAGGGCGGCTATAACCTCGGCTTCATGTTCCTGCCCACCTATCGCGCCTGGGTGGTAGTGGCTGCGCTGGTCGTGTGTCTGGCCACCTGGTTCATGATCGAGCGTACTCGTCTGGGCTCCTACCTGCGTGCCGGTACCGAGAATCCGAAGCTGATGCAGGCGTTCGGCATTAACGTCCCGCTACTGATTACCCTGACCTATGGCTATGGCGCAGCTCTGGCGGCGTTCGCCGGTGTACTGGCCGCGCCGATCTACTCGGTCACGCCGACCATGGGTGCCAACCTGCTGATCGTGGTGTTCGCCGTGGTGGTGATCGGCGGCATGGGCTCGATCATGGGCGCCATTGTTACCGGTCTGGCCATGGGCCTGATCGAGGGGTTGACCAAGGTTTTTTATCCTGAGGCGGCCAACACCGTGGTGTTCCTGGTCATGGTGCTCGTGTTGCTGGTTCGTCCTGCGGGACTGTTCGGAAAGGAGGCGTAAACATGACGAGTCTGGAAATCAAGCAGGGCGCTCGGGTCCTGCAACCGCAGGTTGTCCAGGAGCGGCGTCAGGCCGCCGTACGGCGCAAGCGTTGGTTCTATCTGGCATTGTTTGCCGTAGCGCTGGCCGCGCCGCTGGCGGTATACCCGGTGTTCCTGATGAAGCTGCTGTGCTTCGCCCTGTTCGCCTGCGCCTTCAACCTGTTGCTCGGCTACGCCGGTCTACTGTCCTTCGGTCATGCGGCCTTCCTCGCCACCGGCGGCTATGTCACCGGCTACTTGCTTAGCCACTACGGCGGCTTGGGGACCGAATTGGGCATTCTCGCCGGGACGCTGGCATCCGCCGCGCTCGGCCTGCTGTTCGGCCTGCTGGCGATCCGACGCCAGGGCATCTACTTCGCGATGATTACCCTGGCGTTGGCGCAACTGGTGTTCTTCATCTATGTGCAGGCGCCATTCACCGGCGGCGAGAATGGTCTGCACGGCGTGCCACGTGGCCAGCTGTTTGGCCTGTTCGACCTGAACAACAACCTGACGATGTACTACTTCGTCCTCGCGGTGTTCGTGTTCGGTTACGCCGTCATCCAGCGCACCATCCACTCACCCTACGGTCAGGTGCTCAAGGCGATTCGCGAGAACGAGCCGCGGGCGATTTCTCTGGGTTACAACGTCGACGCGCACAAGTTGCTGGCCTTCGTCATCTCCGCCGCTCTGACCGGCCTGGCAGGCTCGACCAAGACCGTGGTGTTCCAGTTGGCATCGTTGACCGATGCCCATTGGCACATGTCAGGAGAGGTGATCCTGATGACGCTGCTCGGTGGAGTGGGCACCGTACTCGGCCCGTTCGTTGGCGCCGCCGTGGTAGTCACCCTGCAAAGCTACCTGTCCAACGGACCGCTGGGTGAATGGGTGCACGTGATCCTCGGGATGATCTTCGTCATCTGCGTGCTGTTGTTCCGGGTCGGCATTGTCGGCTGGGTGCTAAAGCTGGCGCGGCGTAACTTCTAAAGCAAGTCATCAGTTGTGCTCTCAGGGTGCGGATCCAGATCTGCGCCGCGGGAAGCTGTTTGTCTGATTCAGCCGGTCGAGTCATTGGCTGGTTGTCTGGAAATTGCGGGAATACAAAGCGAATAACGGGTCACCGCCAAGGGCATTGCGTTGCAGCAGCCTGATTCGGGGGCGCGCTACCCATCTATGAGAAGAGAGATTTATGCGCATACATCGTTCCGCTCCATTCTTCACATTGTCTGGTCTTGCCGCTGCACTGTGCGTCTCGACGCCGGCGTCGGCTGATTTCATCAGCGACAGCAAGGCCAGTCTGGACACGCGTAATTTCTACATGAACCGCGACTTCCGTCAGAACGGTGCTGCTCAGTCCAAGGCCGAGGAGTGGGCTCAGGGCTTCATGCTGCGCTTCGAGTCCGGTTACACCGAAGGTCCCATCGGCGTCGGTGTCGATGCTATTGGCCTGCTCGGCGTCAAGCTCGACTCCAGCCCCGACCGGGTCGGCACCGGCATCCTCAAGAGCGATCGTGAAGCCCCAAGGCGGGCCCAGGACGAGTACGGCGAAGCCGGGTTCACCGCCAAGCTGCGCGCGTCCAAAAGCACCTTGAAACTGGGCACCCTGCAGCCGGTAGTGCCGGCGCTGATGCGCAACGACAGTCGCCTGCTGCCACAGACGTTCCGTGGTGCCTGGCTCAATAGCAACGAGATCAAGGGCCTGAACCTGGACCTTGGGCGTATCGACCGGGTCAACCAGCGCGATTCTTCGGATAACCAGGAGATGACGGTATTCAACGGCGGCAGGCGCAATATCGTACTGGGTGGCGCCAAGACCAGCGACGAGTTCCTGTTCGGCGGCGGTCGTTACCAGTGGACGCCCGAACTCTCCACCAGCTACTACTACGGCGGTCTCGACGGCATCTACAAACAGCACCTGGTCAACCTGGTACACCAGTTGCTGCTGGGCGAGGGCCAGAGCTTCAAATCCGATATCCGTTTCGCTCGCTCCAGCGATGACGGCGGCAGCAATGTCGACAACGACGCCTTCGGTGCGCTGTTTACCTATCGCCTCGGTGGCAACAGTTTCACCTCCGGCTACCAGCACCTTAGCGGGGACACTGGCTTCGCCTACGTCGCCGGCGCCGATAACGCACTGGTCAACCTGGTGCAGATCAACGACTTCGGCAACCAGGACGAGCACTCCTGGCAACTGCGCTATGACTTCGACTTCGCCGCCCTCGGCGTGCCGGGGCTGAGCTTCATGACCCGTTATCTCAATGGTGATAACGTCGACCGTGGCCCAGGGCTGAGCGAGGGCAAGACCTGGGAGCGCAACACCGATATCGCGTATGTGTTCCAGGACGGACCGCTGAAGAACCTCGGCCTGCGCCTGCGCAACGCCACCACCCGCAGCAACATCGGCAGCGACCTGGACGAGAACCGCGTTATCGTCAGCTACAGCCTGCCGCTCTGGTAAGGGAGTCCCCTCGCAAGACTCGCGGCCGCCTCCCTGGCGGCCGCGAGCCTGAGTCGCTTGTTTGACGTTAACGTAATGAGTTGTAGCGAACCCTGGGTCAGCTTCTAGCTGTCCAGCGCGAGCAGCCGCGGATCGGCACCACACATCTGCGCCAACACTTGAACCACCAGGGCATGATCTTCGCGCTGGGGAAGCCCTGAAACGGTGACCGCCCCGATGCAACCCACGCTTTTGACCAGAATGGGGAAGCTGCCGCCATGGTCGGCGTAATCACGCACGGGCAATCCCATCAAATGCTCGAGTGAATGCCCCTGCAGCTCAAAGGAGCGACCTACCCGGTAGGAACTGAGCTCCATCAGTTCCACGACATTTCGCTTGCGTCGCGCCCAGTCGGTATTGCTGGCGGCGGTTCCTGGCATCGAGTAGAAAAATACCGTCTCCCGAGCCAGCCTGACCTCGATCGTGGCTGACACGCCTTGCTCCTCGCAGGCCGTCTTCAATCGGGTTCCCAAGTCCCAGGCTGTCGCTTTGTCGAAGCGCTCGAACCTCAGGGTTTGCTCCTGGAATGCGATGCGTTGGAGATCGCTTTCTATGTCCATGGTCTCTCACTCATAGCTATCGGGCCGTTGGATTCAGCGCTGACCTTTATCCTGCATTCCATTCAAACCGTCGAGTATCTTCGCCAAAAAGCTTCGTCTGGCGGCAACAGGTTCGACACGCACATCGCCTGATGCTGATTCGACGAGGCCACTCCAGGCAGTGACGGTCTCCCGAGTGCGCTCGGCGAAGTCACTCAGCCTCGGCTCGGCGAAGGTTGTCGAATCCGTGGTGAGCAACTCAGTGCGAAAAAAGCCGGGCTCGAGGGAGAACCACGCCATCGGCACGCCTCCAGGCATTTTGTACCGTGATTGCGCATGAAGATCGGGTCTTGCTTTGCGATAAGCGATGTAGGACGCCAGGATGGCCGACACCGTCGACACGATGGTAAAGGTGGTCATGACTTCAGGGATGATGAACAGCAGCCCCCCCAGCAGCGTATCGCCATTCCAGGGCGGACAAGACAGTAAATTAATCGGAGAACAGCTCGAACATGAGCTGGCGTAACCAACGATTGGCCGGATCCTTGTTGTAGCGGGCATGCCAGAACAGATTGATCTCGATTTTCGGCAGTTCCAGAGGCGGCGGTAGAACGGCGAGTCCGAAGGGTTGTTCGCAACTGGTGGCGAATCGTTCAGGCACTGTTGCCAGCAAGTCCGTGCGTTGAAGTATGTGGCCGACTGCGACGAAATGCGGAACCTCCAAGCGTATGTTTCGCTCGATGCCGGCCCGTGCGAGGAACGTATCAACTTCGCCGTGTCCGGTGTTCGCCGCTACCACACGAACGTGGTCATAGCTGCAAAAACGTTCCAGCGTTAACGGTTCCTTGGTGGCGGGGTGGCCTTTGCGGCATAGGCATACGTAGCGATGGTGGAACAAACGCTGCTGGAAAAAACCCGCCTGAAGGTGAGGAAGCAACCCGACTGCAAGGTCGATCGCACCGTTCTGCAGCCCTTCGGCCAAGGTATCGGCGTTGTTGCGCAGCGTGCTGATCGAGCAACCCGGAGCGCGTTCAGCCAGAGCATCCATCAGCCGCGGCATGAAGTAGATTTCACCAATATCGGTCATTGCCATGGTGAATCTGCGATTGCCATTGAGCGGGTCAAACGTGTCCTGTCGACTCAGTGCATCGCGTAAAGTCTGAATGGCTAGCGCAATCGGCTCAGCCAGTTGCCGGGCATAAGGCGTGGGTTCCATTCCCTGGTAAGTGCGTACGAAAAGTTCGTCGTTCAAGGCGGTACGCAACCGCTTTAGCGCGTTACTGACAGCCGGCTGGGTCAGCTCAAGATTATCTGCCGCAGTCGAGACCCTACGGTCGATGAGCAGTTGGTTGAACACCAAAAGAAGATTGAGATCCAGCTCACGTAATTCCATAACGCCTCATGCAGATTGGGCTCATGCCAGGGCGATAACCGTTGCCTGCCGTTGGGTCTGCACCGCTCTGAAATGGCCGCTGCAAGAGTTGCAAGCCTATCAAGTGCTACACCGTCGCGTCCATCGCAAGGGCTGTGTGGCTTTTGCTCGTCTCCGATCTTTATTCACGCTCGAAATACCAGGTATTCGGATCGCTGCATTTATCACGGTTGATGCCTTGGCCATGATCGCTGCAATGCCCAAATTCTGAACGGTTTACGTCACCCAAGAACAACACGCATGTCGGTCAGCTGCTTGGGCACTGCGCGACTCCCGGAGGTGTCTGATCCTCCGGCTCTATAACAATCACAAAAAGAGCGATGCCATGCGTACGATCGATGTATCAGCCCTGATTGACGGGGCACGTTTCAACGCCTTCCATGCGCGCGTACTGTTCTGGTGTGCGCTAATCATCATCTTCGACGGCTATGACCTGGTCATCTATGGAGTCGTGTTGCCCTCACTGATGACCGAGTGGGGGCTGAGCTCATTACAGGCCGGAGCGCTGGGTAGTTGTGCGCTGGTGGGCATGATGTTGGGCGCGCTGTTTTTCGGATCATTGTCGGACCGGATAGGCAGACGTAAAACCATCATGATGTGCGTAGCTCTTTTCAGCGGTGTCACGGCGATCAACGGCTTGGCACAGAGCCCGGAGGTTTTTGCGTTATGCCGGTTTATCGCCGGCCTGGGGATCGGTGGGGTCATGCCGAACGTCGTCGCGTTGATGAATGAGTACGCGCCGAAGAAATCCCGCAGCACCTTGGTCGCCATCATGTTCAGTGGCTATTCGCTAGGAGGGATGCTGTCTGCAGGTTTGGGCATGGTGCTGATTCCTCAGTGGGGATGGCAAGCTGTGTTCTATGTGGCCTTGATTCCACTATTGGCATTGCCATTTTTGATAAGGCAGTTGCCCGAGTCGCTGGACTTCCTTCTGCGCACCGGGCAGACGGTCAAGGCCCAGATGTTACTGGCGCAGGCCGTACCGAGTTATGAGCCCAGCGCAACCGATCAGTTGAATCACATAGTAACTAAAGGCACGAACGTGTCGATTGCGCAGTTGTTCCAAGAGGGGCGCAAGTTGAGCACCTTCATGCTGTGGCTGGCGTTTTTCTGTTGCCTGCTGATGGTCTATGCATTGAGCTCCTGGTTGCCAAAACTCATGAGCGCCGCAGGTTACGGTTTGAACTCGAGCCTGGCGTTTCTGGTAGCACTGAACGTTGGCGCGATTATCGGCGCGGTAGCCGGTGGGTGGCTGGGTGATCGAATAGGTATCGCAAAGGTCTTGTTCGTCTTCTTCAGCTGTGGGGCTTTGGCCCTGAGCCTGCTCGCGCTCAAGGCCCCATTACCTGTGCTCTATTTGCTCATCGCCGTTGCCGGGGCGTGCACCATCGGTACGCAGATCCTGGCCAACGCCTGTACCGTGCAATATTACCCACCGCAAATCCGGGCTACAGGCCTCGGTTGGGCGATGGGCGTTGGTCGCACCGGCGCAATCATTGGGCCTCTGTTGGGCGGCGCACTGCATGCCTCTTCGTTACCGCTACAGGCGAGTTTTCTCATCTTCGCAATACCGGGGCTGGTAGGGGCAATAGCCATTCTGGTCTTCCTGATACAGAACGCGCGAAATCGATCTGGCTCCCTTCGTCACTCATACACTTGAACGTATCAATGAGGCCTTCGATCTAATGCATGAGGGTAAATCGATCTGCACTATTATCAAATAGTGATCCGCACCCTGGAGCTCAGGCTCCAGATCCAGACTCCCTGATACTGGAGGTCTATCGTGAGCGACTTGAAGCTTCATCCTTCGCTGGATAACGGAATAGAGCCAAGCTCTGCAAACTTCTCTGGCGGTACCCTGCAATGCCTGTGTCCGAGCGATAAGGTTGAAATCAGGATTGACGCCCAGACCCTGCACAATCACGCCTGTGGCTGCAGCAAATGCTGGAAGCCGGCAGGTGCGAAATTCGCGGTCATTGCAGTTGTTCCCCGCGATAAAGTCAGCGTCACCGCGAACGCTGAGAAGCTGGTCATTGTCGACGAGCGCGCGGTTATTCAACGACATGCTTGCAAAGAGTGCCATGCGCACATGTTCGGCCGCATCGAAAATAAAGACCATGCCTTCTATGGCCTGGACTTCGTGCATACCGAGCTATCTCCGCAAAAAGGCTGGGCTGCACCAGGCTTTGCAGCCTTCGTTTCGTCGATCATCGAAACCGGCACCCCGCCGGAGGACATGAAGGAAATTCGCGAAAAACTGCGCGCGCTCGGTTTGGAACCTTATGATTGCTTATCGCCAGATCTGATGGACGCATTGGCTACGCAAGTGGCGAAGTTGAATGGTGTTCTCGCATCCCGTTAAACCCCATTTGCCGAAGGCATTATTCGGCACGACCCACCTTGGCAGAACCATTGGTGCAACGCCCTTCACCTCTACCCGTTTCAGGTGAAGGAGGTTGCGTTCAAGCACCATTTTTCCGGATAAGGGCGGTGTTTTGATGGGCATGATGGCGAGGGATCGTCATTGCTCCGGCGAGCAATATTCACATTCGTAATGCTGGGTATGGGAGTTGCGGTATTTATCAATAGCGCTCAGATGGCGATGATTGAGTTACTCCAATAACAATCAGCCTTATGGGTACCTTGCTATGCATACCTCTCAATCTACTTTGCACATCGGTATTGTCGGCGGTGGTATCGCCGGCGTGGCATTGGCACTGGATCTGTGCCGCCACTCCCATCTGCGCGTTCAGTTGTTCGAAGCGGCGCCAGCCTTTGGCGAGGTCGGTGCAGGTGTCTCCTTCGGCGCCAATGCCGTTCGTGCCATCGCAGGTTTAGGTATTGCCGAACCCTACCGGCAGATCGCCGACCGCACGCTTGATCCCTGGCAGGATATTTGGTTCGAATGGCGCCGTGGCGAGGATGCCGGCTACCTCGGCGCAAGCCTGGCCGAAGGGGTAGGGCAGTCTTCGGTGCACCGTGCGGATTTTCTCGATGCTCTGGCCAGTCAGTTGCCAGAGGGAATCGCCCAATTCGGCAAGCGCGCGGTTAGCGTGGAACAGGATGCCGAACAGGCCCGTGTACTGTTTACCGATGGCAGCGAGCACCGCTGCGACCTGTTGATCGCCGCTGACGGTATCAAGTCTTCGATTCGTGATCATGTTCTTCAAGGCCTCGGCCAGCCCCTCGCGGCACCGCGCTTCAGCGGTACCTGTGCTTACCGTGGGATGATTGACAGCCAACAGTTGCGCGCTGCCTACCGTGCTCGGGGTGTCGATGAACACCTGGTCGACGTCCCGCAGATGTATCTGGGTCTCGATGCACACATCCTCACCTTCCCGGTCAAGCAAGGCCGGCTGATCAACGTAGTGGCCTTTATTTCCGATCGCAGTCGGCCTGACCCATCCTGGCCGAGCGATTCCCCATGGGTTCGTAATGCCAGCCAGGAAGAAATGCTTTCGGCCTTCGCCGACTGGGGCGATGCCGCGCGGGTGCTGCTCGAGTGCATTCCGGCACCGACCCTTTGGGCTCTGCATGAACTCGAAGAGCTGTCGGGCTACGTGCACGGCCGCGTAGGGCTGATCGGAGATGCGGCCCACGCGATGTTGCCGCACCAAGGCGCCGGCGCAGGGCAGGGGTTGGAAGATGCCTGGCTGTTGGCCCGACTGCTGGCCGACCCACAGGTTCTGACAAGCCGGCCGCAAGCGGTACTCGAGGTCTATGACGCTATCCGTCGTCCACGTGCCTGTCGTGTGCAACGCACGTCCTGGGAAGCCGGCGAGCTCTACGAACTGCGTGATCCGGCTGTAGCCAATAACGAGCAGCTGCTGGGCAAAACCCTTGCACAGCGTTTCGACTGGCTGTGGGATCACGATCTGCAGTCCGACTTGCGAGAGGCTCGTGAGCAATTGGGCTGGAAAGCACCCGCCTGGTGACTTGAACCAGCATGCACGGGGTGGGGCCCTAACGGCTCTGCTTCGTCCGCGAACACCAATCAGATCCTTGAGTGGCGAAGTGTCTGCTCTCGAGCCGACGCTGTTGTATCTCAGCGTATCCGGACGAGGCTTGCGGGGATTGGCTTACAAATTCTCCTTGCACCCGATACATCGTGGATACATGGCTGCGGCTAAATGGCCTCACCCGAATAGGTTTGCCCTGTCGAGGTGGAGGATGCTTTCGCGCATGTCGCTCCGGGATTCCCGGCTTCTTCCCCTTCGTCTTGTGCCTCCTCCAGGGTTTATCCGCCCTTGTGGCATGTCCCGCGCGGTTTGGCCGCGCACAGCATCCGGAGTAGCACCATGTCCCGTATATCGTTCTCGAACAAAACCAGCCTCGGCCTGGCCGCTATCGCCCTGGCCGGTGGCATGAGCCTGGCGTCATCCGCCGCCTTTGCCGTGGAGGCACTGCCCCAGGGTTACCAGTTGGCCTCCGCAGAAAAGGCCGGGGAAGGCAAGTGTGGTGAAGGCAAATGCGGTTCCAGCGAAGCCAGCAGCAAGCCCTCCAAGGCCACCACCGCCGAAGGCAAGTGCGGTGAAGGCAAGTGCGGCGATGCTTCTTTCGCCCGCACCGACACCGACGATGACAGCCGCGTTTCGCTCAAGGAACTCCTGGCGGTGGCCCCGAAAGGTACTGAGGATTTCAAAGCGATAGACACCAACAAAGACGGTTACCTCTCCGAGGCCGAGACCTACAAGTACAGGAGCAATCAGTACACCTCCAACGGCAAGAAAGTGCCCACGGAGCTGTTCTCCCGCCTGAGCAAAGCCCAGGACTGAGGCCGACGCCTTCACCTTCTGTCCTCCCTGCGCCTGTGGCCGGGGAGGGATTCTTGCCTTCTGGAGAACTCCCCATGAGCGCTGCCTCTACCTTGCATGGCGCAGGCCTCGGCTTGCGCCGTGCGCTGCTGCCCGAACTGCTGGCGACGGACGTTGGCGCCGTGGACTTTCTCGAATGCGCTCCGGATAACTGGATTGCTGTCGGCGGCGCCTATGGCGACGGCCTGGCACGCCTGGCCGAGCGGTTTCCCTTATCCTGCCACGGGCTGTCGCTCTCCCTCGGTGGACCTGCTCCGCTGGATCGCGACCTGCTGCGGCGCACCCGTCTTTTTCTCGAACACCATCGTGTGGCGCTATACAGCGAGCACTTGAGCTACAGCGCCGACGATGGTCAGCTTTACGATCTGCTGCCGCTGCCCTTTACCGAGGAGGCGGTGCACCATGTCGCCGCGCGCATTCGCCAGGCACAGGACGCACTGGGCCGGCGCATCGCGGTGGAGAACATTTCTTACTACGCCGCACCTTACCAGGCCCTGCGCGAGATCGACTTTCTCCGTGCGGTACTTGAGGAGGCCGATTGCGACCTGCTGCTGGACGTCAACAACCTCTTCGTCAACGCCTGTAATCACGGTTACGACGCCGCTGGCTACCTGGCCGCGATTCCGCCGCAGCGGGTGGTTTGCCTGCACGTGGCCGGCCATTACGACGAGGCACCGGACCTGAAGATCGACACCCACGGTGCAGCGGTTAAAGACGGTGTCTGGGCCTTGCTGGAACAGGCCTACCAGCGCTTTGGTGCGCTGCCGACACTGTTGGAGCGCGATTTCAACTTCCCACCGCTGGGCGAGTTGCTGGTCGAGGTCGAGCACATTCGCGCGCGGCAGCAGGCTGCCATTGCCTGGCCGGAGGTGCGCCATGCATGAGGTATTGCATGACCAATTGATGAGCATGGCCCGCTATGTGCGTGACCCGCAGCACAATGCGCCGCCGCCCGGTATTGAGGCGCGGCGCTTGGCGGTGTACCGAGAGCTATTCTTCGGCAATGTCGAATCCCTGCTGGCGGGTAGTTTTCCGGTGATCCGTTCCAGCCTGGGGGCGCAACTGTGGCAATCGCTGGTCCATGCCTTCTACGCCGATTACCGCTGCCGCACGCCGCTGTTCACCGAGTTGGCCGGGGAGTTCGTCGCCTACCTCGAAGAAGGCGCCGGTGATGCCCTGGAGATGCCACCCTGGCTCGCGGAGCTGGCCCATTACGAATGGGTGGAAGGCGCGCTGTTGCTGAGCGACAGGAGCGAGCCGGCGCATGACCCGGAGGGTGATCTGCTCGATGGCGTTCCTCTGCTGTCGCAGCTTGCCTGGCCGTTGGCCTACCACTGGCCTGTCAGCGAAATCGGCCCTGACTACCTGCCGCGAGAGGCACCACCACAGCCGACCTTGCTGCTGGCGCAGCGCCGGGCGGACCTGCAGGTGCATTTCTCGCTCCTGGCACCCATGGCCCACGCGTTGCTCGCTTCGCTGCAGGAGCGGCACTGCACCGGTCGCCAGCACCTGGAGGCACTGGCTGCAGCCATCGGTATCAACGCCGCGGCCATCCTGCCACAGGGCCTGGCCTTGCTGGAAAACCTGCGCGCGCAGGGCGTGGTGCTCGGCACCGCGCCCTGCGCGTAACCCAACGCCGGCACCCTCTCGTACCACCCAAGGAGACTCAACGATGACATCTATCCTGGATAGCATCATCTACACCGCTCATACCCGTACCACCGGCGGCCGCGACGGACACGGCACATCCTCTGACGGCGAGTTGAATGTGCGCCTGAGCCCGCCCGGCTCGGGCCGCCCGGGCAGCAACCCCGAGCAGCTGCTGGGTGTTGGCTGGTCGGCTTGTTTCATCGGTGCCCTGCGTCGCGCCGGGCAGAACCTCGCGATCAGCCTGCCGGAGGACGTGGCAGTGGCCGCCGAGGTTTCACTAGGCACCACCGACGGCGGCACCGGCTTTGCCCTGGCGGCCAAGCTGACCGTGGAGCTGCCGGGACTGGCGGCCGAGGACAAGGCTCGGCTGGTGGAAACGGCGCACCAGCTCTGCCCGTACTCCAAGGCGACTCGCGGCAATATCGCGGTAACTTTCGACATTCCCGCTATCTAGTCTTGATACCGCTACCTCTCTGTGGGGGCACTGGCTGTGTTCCCCACCTCCCTGACAATGAATCAAAGGGGATCAAGCCAATGCAAACAAACACCTCATCAGTCTTGAAGGGCCTGCACCTTAACCTCGATCGGGCTGGAAACTGGTTCGCACCTCTAAGCCTGCGTATTTTTCTGGCATGGGAGTTTTTCGAGTCAGGCCTGGAGAAATGGAACGGTGAAAATTGGTTCCAGGACATCCAGGCGGCCTTTCCGTTTCCCTTTAACCATGTTCCGGCCACGCTGAACTGGCAACTCTCCATGTGGGCAGAATTGCTCTGCGCCATTGCTCTGCTTGTGGGCCTGGGAACACGCCTCTCGGCACTCACCCTGATAGTGGTAACCGTGGTGGCAACCGCCGCAGTTCACTGGCCAGCCGACTGGTCGACATTGAGCGAGCTAGCCCAGGGCTACTCCATCAGCGACAAAGGCTACGGCAATTTCAAACTGCCAGTGATCTATCTCGCAGCGCTCCTGCCGCTGTTGCTCACAGGAGCCGGCAAGCTGAGCCTGGATGCGTTCATCGCACGATGCAGCGGGCGTCGGCAAACACGGTGAAAATAGACCGTGGGCCCTGCCAATCACGGCACACAACAAGAGGAACAACCAATGAATGCTTTGTTGAAGCAGGTCTTACAGGCCCACGGCGGGCTTGATCGCTGGAACAAATTTACCCGCGTCACGGCCACCATTATTGGAGGAGGTGGGTTGTGGGCCTTGAAAGGACTTGAAGCGACTACGACCCCGCGCGAGATGACTGCGACGATTCATGAACAGACAGCGTCTGCAAGTCCATTCGGACGCCCGGAATGGCATAGCGTGTTCGAACCTGGACGTGTTGCTATCGAGACCAGCGAGGGTGTGGTGGTGAGCGAACGGCTTGATCCAAGGAAGTCTTTCCTCGGCCACGCCATCGATACACCTTGGGATCCTCTTCATCTTGCCTATTTCAATGGCTATGCGATGTGGACTTATCTCAACACACCGTTCCTGCTGGCCTCGGACCGCTTCGAGGTTACCGAGGTTGAGCCCTGGCAGGAGGGCAACGAGCAGTGGCGGGTACTGCGAGCGCGATTCCCCAGGGAGGTCGAAAGCCACTGCATCGAGCAGGACTTTTACTTTGGCGAAGACTTCCTGTTGCGTCGACATGACTACCAGGTTGATGTGGCAGGAGGGTTTCGGGCTGCCCAGTACGTCAGCGACATCATCCAGGTGAAGGGTATTTCGTTTCCAACGAAGCGCCGCGCCTATATGCGCGGCAACGATCTCAAGCCAATTCGAGACTTGCTGCTGGTCTCGATTGATCTCAGTAACTTGCGACTTGAGTGACTCTGTTTTGTTGCCACCCACGCAAAACTGACGAAACGTAGGGGAATGTGTTGACCCTGAAATTCCTTAACTTACCGGCGTTGGGCCCAGCCTGATCTGCGCCGACAAGCCGCCACCCTCGCGATTGCTGAGGGTCAGGCTGCCACCGATGGCCAGCGCCAGTTGCTGGGCGATGGCTAGACCCAGGCCAGTGCCGCCGGTGTCGCGATTGCGCGAGGTTTCCAAACGGTAGAAGGGTTGCAGTACCGCCGTCAGTTCCTCGGCGGGGATACCCGGACCGCGATCCAGCACGCAAATGGAAATCTGTTCTCCGGCCTCGGAATGGACCTGGATCTCGGCCGCGCCAGCGAACTTCAGAGAGTTGTCGATCAAGTTGGTCAGGATGCGGCGCAAGGCATGGGGACGAGTAGTTATGGGAATACCGAGCCTGCCTTCGAGCGTCACCTGTTGGCCTGAGTCCTGGTAGTCGCAGGCCAGGCTGTCGAGAAACGCATCAGGGTCGATGCGACAGCTTTTCTCCACTGCACCATGCATGCTACGCGCGTAGGCCACGCCTTCATGGACCAGGCGTTCCATCTCGCTGAGGTCTTGCCAGATCTTGTCCTTTTCCGGCGAGTCATCCATGAACTCCGAGCGCAGCTTCATGCGGGTGATGGGGGTTTGCAGGTCGTGGGAGATGGCGCCGAGAATTTGCAGGCGCTCTTCCAGGTAGGCGCCAATCCGCTCCTGCATGGCGTTGAAGGCCACCGCCGCATGGGCGACTTCCGTGGGGCCGCCCTCGTCGAGCCGCGGGCCCTTGGTGTTGGGATCGAGGTTGTCAGCGGCCTCGGCCAGCTGTGCCAGCGGACGGATTGCGGTTCTCACCGCAAGCCAGGTGCAGGCCAGCAAAACGATCAACTGGATCAGTAGCACAATGGGCAACCAACGTGCCAGCGGCCACATGGCCGGCAGGATATCGAGGGTGATCGGACTGCCATCTTGAAGCGTCAGATGGGCCTGCAAGTGCGCACGCTCGCCGGCAAGCACCTCGACCGTCACCCTGTAGCGCTTGCCCACCGAGTCGTCGATCGCCTGTACCAGTTCATTGTATTGATTGGAGGGTACGGGGGAGCCTGGCTCCCCGGGGCCGAGCAGATAGCGATAGTTCCTGCGCTCGAGCTGCGGCAACCAGCCGGCCCGCTCAGCGGCGGGAAGTTGATCCAGGATGGCGATGGAGGTAGCCACATCGGTCTCCAGATTGTCGAGCATCATCGACTGAGAGCTCTGGTAGCGCTCGTAGAACAGCAGCGCGAACGACAGCCCGTGCGCCGTCACCAGACCGATCAGGAAAATCAGTGAAAGCCGGGAGGCGAGGGTGCGTGGCCAGAGGCGCAGGCGCGTGCTGCTCACTGGCGCGCCTCGAGGATTTCGACGGGCATGGAGAATACATACCCCTCGTTGCGCACGGTCTTGATATAGGCCGGCTCGTCCGCATCATCCACCAGCGGCTGACGCAGACGCTGGCGCAAGCGGCTGACCAGCAGATCGATGGAGCGGTCGAACAGGTCGGCGTCGCGGCCCTGGGTCAGGTTCAGCAACTGATCCCGGCTCAGTACTCGCTGAGGATGATCGAGGAACACCCGTAGCAACCGGTATTCGGCACCGCTGAGGGCGACCATCGTGCCGCTGCGATCGAGTAGATGACGGGTGGTGGTATCCAGCTGCCAGTCGCCGAAGCTCAGCAGGCGCCCGGGTTCGGTGACCTGAAAGTTGGGCGGCAACATGCGGGTACGGCGCAGCACGGCCTTGATCCGGGCGAGCAGTTCACGGGCGGCGAAGGGTTTGACCAGGTAATCGTCCGCGCCCATTTCCAGGCCGATGATCCGGTCCGTCTCGTCGTTGCGCGCGGTCAGCATCAACACCGGTGTGGCCCTGTGCTTGCCTACCCTGAGTTCGCGGCACAGCACCAGACCATCATCGCCGGGCATCATGATGTCCAACACGATCAGGTCCACCGGAGTGGTCTCAAGGAACGCGCGCATCTGGCGCCCATCGGCGACCACCGTCGCGCGCAGACCATTCTTCTTCAGGTAATTGGCTACCAGCTCGCGGATTTCACGATCGTCATCGACGACCAGTATGTGATCTACATGGTCCATGGACTGTTACCTCTGTGCCCCAGGTGCCATTGCATTCTATCCAATCGCATAGCGAGCGCCGCCCGGTTTTGTATACCAGTGTATCTGCAGTCCAGCAGATACATTCGCTGGAAAATCCCTGCCGTTTCCAGACCGATTCCGCTCGATTTGTATCGAACTGTATTTCCCTGTCGTTTGGATACACACCGACTGACTGCTCCGGTCAGGCTGACACATTGGAGATACGTGCACAGCCCTTAATTGCTTCACCGAGTCGCCAAGCCAGGCCACTCAGTCATTCAGCAATCGAGGATCAATCATGGGCACGAAACTCATCACCGCCGCCGGCCTTTTCGCAGCGTTGAACCTGTGCACGCTGTCGGCCCGTGCCGAAGTCGAGGCCGCCACACACGGCGCGCCAAGCCGTTTGGACATCAAGCAGGTCGTGGCCTTCGAAGAATCCTCGACTCAATTCTGCGAAATCGTCGAAGCGGGTATGACTTACCTGGACTCCCAAGACAAAACCCAGGTCTTGAAGTATCGGAAAATATCGAGCGCCTGCAGCGAGGGCGGTTGAGTTCTGTAGAACATCCGGTTTTTCAATCATCCCGAGGACACCATCATGAAAAAAATCCACACCTGTTTCACCGCGTTGTTGTTTGTTCTGGCCGGTGCGGCCAGTCATGCGGGTGCTGCGTCCGCCAAACGTCCGGACGCGAATCCGCAAAGCTGTTTCCAGCTTACGTGCGGCAAGTCCGGGATCGGCCAGCACTTGGTTGAGGGGGGGCTGATCGTACCCCTGGCCAGCGTGTTGCGTGACGGCCGCGCTGCCGCAGCCGAAGGCCTGGGCCGAGTGATTTGCGCGTCGGCCAATCACGCTGAAAACCAAAAAAACCGGAACGGATCCGCTTACTGCGGGCCGGGTTTCCGATCCCTGTCTATCCGCCTCAATTCCCTTACAGGTGAACCTTGATGCTCTTAATTGCCTTCCTGGGCGGGATCGTGACCGTCCTCAGCCCGTGCATACTGCCGGTCATACCCTTTCTCTTCGCCCGTGCGGACCGTTCGTTTCGCTCTGTATCGCTGACTCTGGTCGGCATGACGCTGACCTTTGCCGTGGTCTCGACCCTTGCGGTCGCCAGCAGCGGCTGGATCATTCAGGCAAGCGCTGTAGGCCGCCATCTGGCGCTGGTTGTACTGGCGCTCTTCGCGCTTTCGATGCTCTCGAACAGGGTAGGGGCATGGTTGACGCGGCCCTTCGTCGCCCTTGGTAATCGGCTCGATCAGTCCGGGCGCGCGATGAGCGGTTCGGCGGCCTCGGTGATGCTGGGGGTCGCCACCGGTTTGTTATGGGCACCCTGCGCAGGCCCGATTCTGGGGCTGATTCTGACCTCAGCCATGTTGCAAGGCGCCAACGTGAACACCAGTGTGTTACTGCTGGTATATGGCGGCGGTGCGGCCCTGGCCTTGGGCACGTTGATATTTGCCGGCAACCGGCTGTTGAACCGCTTGAAGCGCTCGCTGGCCGTGACGCACTGGTTTCGCCGTAGTGCCGGGGCTTTGATGTTGGTGGCAGTGGCGGTCATCGCCAGCGATGCGGATGAGAAACTGCTGACAGGCTTCTCTTCGGGCGGTGCTTACCAGGTCGAATCGGGCATTCTCGACTTGCTGCCGGACGCTGCCTCGTCGATCACCGATGGCCTGATCGGCAAGGTCAACGCCGAGCCTTTGCTAGACCTGAAAAGGGAAGGGCCCATGCCGTCTCTGAGCGGCGCGGTGCAGTGGCTAAACTCCGAGCCGTTGACCAGTGAGGCGCTGCGCGGCAAGGTCGTGCTCGTCGATTTCTGGGCTTTCGACTGCATCAACTGCAAACGCAGCATGCCCCATGTGAATGAGTGGGCGAAGAAGTACGCCAAGGACGGGCTGGTGGTGATCGGCGTGCATACTCCTGAATACGGCTTCGAGAAAGTCATCGACAGTGTGCGGGCCGAAGTCGACAGACGAGACGTCCACTACCCGGTGGCCATCGACAACGACTACCGGATCTGGACAGCGTTCCAGAATCGTTACTGGCCGGCGCACTACTTCATCGACGCTCAGGGACAGATTCGTTTCACTCATTTCGGCGAAGGTCGCTACGAGCACCAGGAAAAAGTCATTCAGCAATTGCTCAAGGAAGCGAAGGACACCCGTACTGCAAATGCTCAATAACCTGAGTGCCTGTAGGAGCGAGCTTGCTCGCGATGGCGGCCTGACAGCCGACCGATCACTTAATAGTGTACATATCCATTCCTGCGGTAACGGCCACTAATGGTTCCGCCCTTACGGCGTGTCACTTTTTCAAACGCCAAAAAGTAACCAAAAGGCTTGCCCCAAGCGTTCGGCCCCTCGCCAAGGCTCGGCGTTCCCTCGCTCCGGTGTCCATCAGGGGGCATCGCCCTCCGGTCTGCTGCGCGACGACCTCCATGCAATGTCCTCGGCTTCGCCGAGGGGCGCTGCGCGCCAGTCCCCTGATGAACACCTCCACTCGGCCTGCCGAAGGGGCGGGTAGATCAAAAGCGAAAGCAAAAGCCAAAGCGAGGCGGCCTACCGGCCGGCCTGTTTATGTGGTGACAAGCGAGCCGGATTACAGCAAAACCGTGTTGACGGAGAGGCTCAGGGCGTGATGGAGGTTAACGATAACGCGTGTTTTCTGAATGAACGCGCCGCCCTGGAGTCCATCGTCGGAACGCCGCCCGGACCAATCGAGCGTCGACCGGCTGCTCCAGGGGGGCAGCGTTCGCTTAACTGACTGGCATTGGAGCAGGGGCTGCCTTTCTGTATTTGCATGTGTCCATCTTGATCGCGTATACGCTCGCTTACAAAACCCGGCCTTTGCGACACATCCACAGTACATGCATTCATCAAAGTAGGGCTTCCAATCCCACTGCTTTGAAAGGGCATGATTATGCGATACACACGTCTCCTTGCCACCGCTGTGGCACTCGCCGCATTCGCCGGCCTCGCTCAAGCTCAAGAGTTGAAGCCTCACGCCGAGGCCAGCCAAGAGCCGAATTCGGTGAAAAGCTGGCAGACAGGCATTCAGCGCACGGATCTATTGCGCCAGAACCTCGACGTCTCCGGGCATGAGGTTATCCAGGCCCGTGTAGATATCGAGCCGGGTGTTGCATCCCCTAAGCATTCTCATCCAGGGGCGGAGGTCGCTTTTGTCCTCGAGGGCACGTTTGAGTATCAGCTCGAGGGGCAGCCACCTGTCACGCTCAAAGCCGGTGATTCCTTGTTCATCCCCGCTGGCGTCGCGCATGTCGCGAAGAATATCGGTGGGAGCAACGCGTCGGAGCTGGCGACGTACATTGTGAAGAAAGGCGAGCCGCTCCTGGTGCTGGAGAAGTAAGCGACGTCTACCGACTGTGCTTGGTCGGCATTCCCTGCATAAAGGCGGCGAGAAGCCCATTATCAATCTTGCCGCCAACCAGACAGACCGAAACCGCAGAAGAATCGTGTGCTCGAGAGAGTCTGTAATTTGCCACCGCCACAATCGTTCCAACTTCAAACTGAAGAGCGTGTGAGATGACAATGAAATCCGAACATGCAAGCCCGATTCTCGTCACCGGAGCAGCCGGCGATATCGGTGCCATTGGTCGCAATGTCACCGCCATGCTGATCACCAAAGGGCACAAGGTCCGCGCCCTGGTCCGGCGGGAGGATGAACGCGCTCAAAACTTACGCGCCCTGGGTGCCGAAGTCGTGCTGGGAGACCTGACCGACCTTGCTTCGATGCACCGGGCGATCGAAGGTTGCAAGCGCATCTACTTTGGAATGTCGGTCTCGGCGGCTTATCTGGAAGCCACTGTCAATACTGCCGCGGTGGCGCGCCACCATGGCGTCGAAGCCTTCGTAAACATGTCACAGATGACGGTCTCACAGATGAGCATCAACGAGACCACCGACAGTCCGCAGCATAAACTGCACTGGCTTGCAGAGCAGTCATTGGCTTGGTCGGGGCTGCCGGTCGTCACTGTGCGGCCCACCGTTTTTCTGGAAGGCTTTTTCCTGCGTCTCGCTGCTGCTGGCGTTCGGGAAAATGATGAGCTTGCTTTGCCTCTTGGCCACAGCAAGACATCACCTGTTTCGGCTGTCGACGTGGCTCGCGCGGTGTCTGTGATCCTCAGTGACCCGACGCCGCATATTGGTCATGCGTACAATCTGACCGGATTTGAGTCAGCTGATTTGGACCACTACGCGCAAGCCTTCTGCGAGGCGCTCGGCAGGACGATCCACTACCGCAACGTTCCGCTCCAGGATTGGAGTGAGAGGCTTCTACAGGCAGGTGTTCCAACCCACCTGATCAGCCACCTCACGGTGATGGCGCAACTTCATGCACAGGGACGCTATGACCGCATGACTGACGATCTGTTCAGGCTCACTGGCGAGATGCCGACGAGCATGGGCGACTTCGTGAAGCTTCATGCTTCAGAGTTCACCCGGGGTGACGCTGTTGTATAGGTTCATGGTTCACTCCGGCTGCATTCCAAAACCAACGCCAAAACGGTTCCAGGCATTGATTGCCGCGATGACGAACGTCAGTTCTGCCAACTCTTGATCGTTGAACAGGGCCGCCACTTCTTCGTAGATTTCATCTGGCGCGTGGTTGGCCGCAACCAACGTTAGCGTCTCGGTCCACAGCAGAGCGGCACGTTCTCGCTCGCTGAAGAAAGGCGTTTCTTTCCATGCACTCACGGCCATCAGACGGCGAAGGGTCTCGCCCGCCTTTGTCGCGTCAGTGGTGTGCATGTCGATGCAGTACGCGCAACCATTGATCTGTGAAGCCCGGATCCGCACCAGTTCACGCAGAGAACCGGGAAGTACCGATTCAGAAACGGCTTTTTCAAGGCCAAACATTGCCTTCATCGCTTGAGGAGCGGCCTGGTAATAATTGATACGTTTCGAACTCATGATTCATTCTCCAAATGTGGCCGAGGAGTACGGCCTTGGAGCTACTTTATTGATCTATAAGTTTCGGATAAAGTGGTGATTATCGTTTTAATTGTGCGATAAATAGGATAATAAAAGCCAGGCCAGACCGGTGCTGGCGGCGTCACTTGTGAGATGGGATGCGGCTGCGCAGAGACCTTCGTTATAGAAGCAAGGACAGCAGCAGAGCGCCCGGGGCCGATGCGGTCAGCGCAAAGGCCTGAAAGCGGCACGCACCTCGGCGCTGAATAGGTCCGGCTCTTCCCAGGCCGCGAAGTGTCCACCTTTGTCCACGCGATTAAAGTAGACAAGGTTGTGGTAGGCCCGGGCAGCCCAGCTCTTCGGCGGTTTGTAGACCTCCCCAGGAAATATCGTCACCGCAGCGGGAATCGAGATACCGGCCATGCTGGTGTTGCTGGCAGCGTTCTCCCAGTAAATCCGCGCGCTGGAGGTCCCTGTGTTGGTTAGCCAGTACAGCGAGATGTTGTCGAGCATCTCGTCGCGCGTGAACGCGCGTTCTGGTTCGCCGCGGGTGAATACCCAATCGCCGAACTTGTCGTAGAACCACGCCGCCAGTCCCACTGGCGAGTCGGCGAGGCTGTAGCCGATGGTTTGCGGACGCGTCCCCATGATGGCGGCGAATCCAAAGCCTTTGTTAAGGAATGCCCTCGTCTGATCAAACACTTCCCGCTCTTCCGCGTTCAGGTTTTCGGGTGCCGGATCACCGCTTCTCAGCGCCTTCGCAACTTCGGGCGGGATAGTCGTCGAGCGCTCAACCCTGTTGACATGAATGCCAAGCAGCCCGGCGGGAGCCTGACGGCCCATGGCATCGGAAATGATGGCACCCCAGTCGCCGCCTTGTGACACGTAGCGCGCGTATCCGAGGCGTTTCATGAGGGCATCCCAGGCACGGGCGACGCGGTCCGGATTCCAGCCGGTGCTTTGGGGCTTGTCCGAAAAGCCGAAGCCGGGAATGGAGGGCAGCACGAGATGGAAGGCATCCTCGGCGACCCCGCCGTGCGCCGTGGGATCGGTCAGCGGACCAATAACTTTCAGTAACTCGAAGACAGAACCGGGCCAGCCGTGGGTCATAATGAGCGGCAATGCGTTCGGATGACGCGAGCGAACGTGGATGAAGTGGATGTCCAGGCCGTCGATATTGGTCAAAAACTGTGGGAAGGCATTGAGTTTCACTTCTGCTTTTCGCCAGTCGTAACCCGTCTCCCAGTACTGCACCAGCGCTTGAAGCTTGGCGAGTTGCACGCCTTGGGAGCGGTCAGTGACCGTTTCCCGGTCTGGCCAGCGTGTTGCGCCAAGGCGGCGGCGCAGGTCAATGAGGGCTGCTTACGGAACATGGGCGCGGAAGGGGCGGATAGTGTCTGCTGCCAAGCGAGGCGCCGCATCGGGTAAGGCAGCCGCCATTATCGGACGAAACACCGCGAGCGCTGCCAACGCCGCTCCGTTCAGAATCAGGGCCCGGCGGGACAGGGCGCTAGCTTTGGTCGAGTTTTGGGCGGCCATGGTCTCACTACCTTGCGTATGGAATTTCAAGGTGAGCGAGGGGGGCGCTCACTTGGCCGTCACAACTGGCGACGCCTTCGCCACATAGGCCCATCTGGCTGAAACAAGGAAAGCCTCGGCGGTTTGGAGCATGATGGGCGGTTGCCCCTCAAATCATTACTCTAGTTGCCTTTGAGAGGATGAGAAAAATTTCGCCGCTGAAGTGCCCATCCCTCAGTTTCCCAGCAGAGCGTCGAGCTGCCCCTTGCGGTCAAGTGCTGCCATGTCATCGAAGCCACCGATATGGTGCTCGCCAATAAAGATCTGCGGCACACTGCGTCGGCCACTTCTTACAATCATTTCGTGAAATCGCTCGGGGTCGGCCTCGACGTTGATTTCTTTCACCTTGATGCTCTTGCCCGCCAACAAAGCTTTCGCGTTACGGCAATATGGGCAGATGCTGGTGGTATACATGATGACTTTATTCATGTTCGTGTTCTCCAGGCATGAAGCCTTTTTGGTGCATCTAGTCGACGCTATGATGCAGGTCGTCCAGTGATGAGTCGTGAGAGGCGGTATGGATCGCTTGTCTACGTTGTTGTTGCAGTTCGGTGTCCGCGCGAGCCTGTTCCACAATGGAGGGTTGCGCGGGGTGGCGTCATACAATGGTGCCGATCAGCTTGGCCGCATCCACTTGCTGCAGGCGGGCAGCGTCACCTTGCGTATCGCCGGCGAGCGCGACGTGCTTATTACCCGACCCAGCCTGGTGTTCCTGCCACGCCCGAGCCCGCATCAACTGGTCGCCAGCGAAGCCGACGGTGCGCAGCTGGTGTGTGCGTCGCTGGCATTCGACGGTGGCTCCGACAACCCGTTGTTGGTGTCGTTGCCCCAACGCCTGGTGCTGGCACGGGATGAACTGCCCATGCTGGCCGATACGCTGGCATGGTTGTTCAGCGAAGCCAACTCCGAGCATTGCGGCTGGGCGGCGGTGATGGATCGGTTGTTTGAGCTGCTGCTCATACAGCTGTTGCGGTATATGCTCGACCATCAGGGGTTGAGCACCGGGATGATGGCCGGTCTGGCCGATTTACGCCTGGCGCGCTCGCTGGTGCAGATGCACAACGCACCTCAACATGCTTGGTCAGTTGCAGAGTTGGCGAGCGAGTCGAACATGTCGCGCGCCGCCTATGCTGCGCATTTCCGATCCGTTATAGGGCAGACTCCTGCAGATTATCTTCTGAGTTGGCGTATCAGCCTGGCGCAAAAGCGCTTGCGTGAAGGGCGGCCGATTACGCTAATCGCCGACGAGGTCGGTTATGAAAGTCCCTCGGCTCTTGCTCGCGCGTTTCGCCGCAAAACGGGCTACAGCCCTCGGGACTGGATGAAATCCCTGACAGGAGAGGGGGCCTGAAAACATCGGACTACTTCAGACCGCCCCTGGAGGAAAACCATCAGTTAACGGGTTTCCATCTCGGTTAGAGAATGGCCCGCCACGAACACAGAAGCAGCAAGCAATCCCAAGTCTTTAAGGAGAAATTGGCCTGGAGCAACCGTAATAGCCGGGAAACCGAGACCGGGCTCAACCACTCCTGGTGTCGAGAACATAAAGCTCAACGTAGTGAAAAATAATCCGGCAGACAAAGTTCCACCGATCAATGAAAGCTTTGGTGATAGCAGGCGACCTGCAATAAGAGCACCGATCGAGATCTCCAGAACTCCGAGCAAGCTAGAGAAAATATCGACACTGAAAATGTCATAAACCCATCCCAATAGAGGGCTGTTGCTCACAAGTGGAACCAATCCCTCGGCCTCATAATGCGTGAATTTCATGCCGCCGAACCAGAAGTATATGATGGCGAGAGCAAAGTAAGTACCGTAGGTACCAATCGACATGGTTTTAACTCCAATCGATAACTTTTTCGACAAGCTATGGTTTTTGATGTTCAAAGCTTTCATTGTATAGGCTTCCAATGGTTTGGTATTGGCGGGCTTGATTAAGCAGCCATAAAATATGATTCAGGGTGATAACAAGTAGCATGCGTGAAAAAACAAAATCGTTACCCCATACTTCCTTATGTCAGAGGATCAGTGGTTTCGTTGATGCTGCTAACAATTAAACGGTTCATGAGTTATCTCCTGAAAACCTACGTGGTGTACGTTGGGCTGGAGATAGTGTTGTCTATGAGGCCACTCTCTTGGATTCCGAAAGTACAGAATTCAATGCAGATCGTCCAAGTTGGCTGGTACTTCCTGAAAGAGAGGCGGTTTCCCGTCCTCTGGCCCCCTCGCTGGAAATCAAAAGCCGGCTGTGTCCCTGGCGGGCCAGGGGAATGCCCATACGGCGTTGGAGCCACTTTATTAAACGTTCTACTGCGGATAAGCTGGCGATTACCGTTTTAATTGTGCGGAAAACAGGACAATAATGGCTTTCGACCGGCTAGAAGCAATGCGCGCGTTCTGTCGCATTGTCGAAGTGGGAAGCTTCACTGGCGCGGCTGACGCGCTGAATGTGGCGAAAACGACGATCTCCGGGCAGATTCAGGGCCTTGAAGCGCTACTGGGCGTGAAGCTGTTGCACAGGACCACCAGGAGGGTTTCGCCGACAACTGAAGGCGCGGCCTACTATGAACGCGCGCGTTCGGTATTGGATGATCTTGACGAGCTGGAGGCTTCAGTTGCACAGAGCCGAAGCGTGGCACGTGGCCGGGTGAGAGTTGAGATGCCTTCTCCAGTGGGTACATGCCTCGTTATTCCATCACTACCGGAATTCACGGCACAACATCCACAGATTCAGCTGGATATTGGGTGTAGCGAACGTGTGGTTGACCTCGTGCAAGAAGGCATCGACTGTGCTTTTCGAGGCGGCTTGGTCACGGACCAGGACCTGGTGTGTCGTTCGGTGGGTCAGATGCGGTTTTGCCTATGCTCTTCGCCTGACTATCTGCTGAGTTCGACGCCGGTACTGAAGCCCGACGACTTGCTACAACATCGTTTTATCGGATTCACATTTCCCGCCTCAAGCAAGCAGCTAATCCCGACACTTCATCGAGGCGATGACAGCTTTACCATCGAACAATTGCCGACGATGCGCTTTAACAATGGCAGCGCATACCTTACTGCCGGATTGGCCGGCCTTGGCATCGTCGCAGTTCCGCGCGCGGAGGCAAGTTCACATCTTCAGACGGGGAAGCTGGTTGAGGTGCTGCCAGGTTGGGAGTTGGATAGCATGCCGATCAGCCTCGTGTATCCATACACGCGGCATTTGTCTGCAAGGGTGCGGGCCTTCGTGGAGTGGGGGACAGCGCTAATGGCTAACCATCCGCTCTGGACGACGAAGCGCTAGGTTCGGGCAGGAGCTTCAGCATCAGGGTTTGGCCACGATCGGGTCCTTGCTTGCAGGTGTGCGATGACGGCCAACCGCCCACACGACACCGCTGGTAAGCAACACAATCGCAAGCAGCTCCAACGACTCTGGCAGGCGCTGCATGTGGAGAAAGCCATATCCGAAGGCAAATGTAGTAGCAGCGGTAAGAAGGCGCGTGCGGCGTTACCCGACGCGCCAGTCGGTCATTTGCTGGCGTCCAGCACGACGCGGTAGCGCGCCTTGCCACTGCGTAGGTGATCGATGGCGTCGTTGACCCGGCTCATGGGAAAGTGCTCGACCTGCGGCAGGATCTGATGACGTGCGCAGAATTCCAGCATAGCCGCCGTGGTACTGGGCGAGCCGACCGGCGAGGCGGACAAGGTCTTTTGTTGGGGAAGCAGATCGAACACGTGCACTGGAATAGCGCCGGGCACTACGCCAATACCGTGCATCCGCTGCTGCTCAGGTGCCAGCGGCCACGCAAAGGATTTCGTACAACGAAGGCCAGAAGGCAGGACAGCAGCAGTCCGGGCATTCCGATGGCAATGAATGCCGTGCGCCAACCATAGTTGTCGACCATCCAGGCGCCGACGCTCAGGCCGATGATGGCGGAAAGTGTCGGGGCCGCGGTGAAGCAACTGATGGCGAATGAGCGCCGATGGGGCGGGCCAATCCGGCCCAGGGTGCACCGCATCCTGATCTGGCATAAGAACGCCGGTTTGTCAGATGTGTTTGCTCCCACAGACATCATCAATCAAATCGGCGTTCTTGTTGCTGTGTTTCCCGAGGTTCCGTGAAGAACCTATTTAAAGTCACTGCCCGGCATTGAGCTTATACCGGTTTTTATTATCCGATGAGGCAACTCCTTGCTAGCTGTTGCTAGGGAAGGCGAACTGCGCCGCCTCGAGACTTGCACGTTGTGGCCAGCGTTGGGTAATCGCCTTGCGACGGGTATAGAAACGCACACCATCCGGGCCATAGGCATGCAGGTCACCGAACAGTGAGCGCTTCCAGCCGCCGAAGCTGTGGTACGCCACTGGAACCGGTAACGGTACGTTGACGCCGACCATCCCGACTTCGATTTCATCGCAGAACAATCGAGCTGCTTCACCGTCACGGGTAAAGATGCAGGTGCCATTGCCGTACTCGTGCTCGTTGATCAGTTGCATGGCCTCTTCAAGACTGTTCACCCGCACGATGCACAGCACCGGGCCGAAGATCTCTTCTTTATAGATGCGCATCTGCGGAGTAACGCGATCGAACAGGCAGCCACCGAGGAAGAAGCCACCTTCGTTACCGGTAACCTTCAATCCGCGCCCGTCGACGACCAACTGAGCACCAGCTTGCGCGCCGTCTTCGATGTAGCCGATTACCTTGTCCAGGTGTGCGCCGGTAATCAGCGGACCCATGTCCAGACCACTACTGGTACCTGCACCGATTTTCAGGGCTTTGATCTGCGGCACCAGTTTGCTGATCAGCGCATCCGCCACCTGGTCACCGACACACACGGCCACCGAAATCGCCATGCAGCGTTCACCGCACGAACCGTAAGCCGCGCCCATCAGGGCACTGACCGCGTTATCCAGATCCGCATCCGGCATCAGCACTGCGTGGTTCTTCGCTCCACCCAAGGCCTGTACACGCTTGCCGCGCTTGGTCGCTTCGCAATAGATGTATTCGGCAATCGGCGTAGAACCCACAAAACTCAGCGCTTTGACTTCCGGCGCTTCAATCAGCGCATCCACTGCTTCCTTATCGCCGTGCACCACGTTCAACACTCCTTTGGGCAGCCCGGCTTCATGCAGCAGTTCGGCGATCAGTAGCGTTGAACTCGGATCACGTTCGGAGGGTTTGAGGATGAAGCAATTGCCGCAGACGATCGCCAGCGGATACATCCACAACGGGACCATGGCCGGGAAGTTGAACGGGGTAATGCCGGCAACCACACCCAAAGGCTGGAAATCTGACCAGGCATCGATACGCGGGCCGACGTTACGGCTGTACTCACCCTTGAGGATTTCCGGAGCCGAGCAGGCGTATTCGACGTTCTCGATACCGCGCTTGAGTTCGCCAGCAGCGTCTTCCAGGGTCTTGCCGTGCTCTTCGCTGATCAACTGAGCGATACGTGCTTCGTTCTGCTCAAGCAGTTGCTTGAAGCGGAACATCACCTGGGCACGCTTGGCCGGCGGCGTATTGCGCCAGGCTGGAAAGGCTAGCTTGGCGGAGTCGATGGCCTGTTGCACGGTTTCGCGGTCAGCCAACCCGAGCGTACGGATATCCTCGCCGGTGGAGGGGTTGGATACCTTGCAAGTCCGCACGCTGCCGACGATGCGCTCTGCGTGAATCAAATGGGGGATAGTAGCCATTGTTATTTTTCTCTCATTTTGATGTCCTGGGGTAGCCAGGTCTTAACCGATGAAGTTTCCCGCCGGTACGTAGAAGTGGGGCAGTAGGCCGATATTGATGCGCTGCAGAACCTTGCTAGCGTTAGAGATCATCGGCCGCTAAACGATTTACCGTTTCGCCGCCGTACAGCACGCAATCGCGCAATGCTGCTGCCCGCGTGAGGTGGTGCCCGGCAAAGTATCGAGCGATGACGATTTTTGCGCCGTAGAAGCTCTGGTCTTCGGCGAGTCGTGGCTCGCTAATCAGCAGGGCGCGCGCCAGTTGCCAGCCACTGACCAATATCCCGCACAGTGTCAGGTAAGCGACTCCCTCGGCGTAGACCGCCTGTGCTGAACTACGATGGTGTTCAACCACATAGTCCACCACTGCCTCAAAGGCCAATCGAGCCTGGCGCAACGGACCGTGAACAGCCCGAGCATCCGGGTTGCCACTGGCGAGCAGTTGGTTCTCGGTTTCCTCAATGTGTCTGGCTAGCGACCGCGCCACTGCGCCTTGATCGCGCACCGTCTTGCGACCGATCAGATCATTGGCTTGAATGGCGGTGGTTCCTTCGTAAATCGGCAAAATCCGCGCATCTCGGAAATGCTGAGCTGCGCCGGTTTCCTCGATGAAGCCCATGCCACCATGGACTTGTATGCCCAGGCTGGTCACTTCCTGGGCCATTTCGGTGCACCAGCCCTTGATGATCGGTACCAGGAACTCATAGAGTGCCTGATGCTGCCGTCGTTGCCGGGGATCTGCATGATGTGCCGCCAGGTCGCTATGAGCTGCAGTCACATAGGCGGCTGCCCGGGCGCCTTCGGTCAAAGCGCGCATGTCCAGGAGCATGCGCTTGACGTCGGGATGCTCAATGATCGCAATGGTTCCATGGCTACTGTCCAATGCTCGGCCCTGGACGCGTACCCGCGCATAGGCAGTCGCTTGCTGTCGGGCACGTTCGGCGATGGCTACGCCTTGCATGCCGACGGCATAACGCGCCGAGTTCATCATGATGAACATGTATTCCAGGCCGCGGTTCTCCTCGCCGATCAAGGTACCGATCGCACCGCCATGATCGCCAAACTGCAGGATGGCCGTGGGGCTGGCTCTAACCCCCAGCTTATGTTCCAGGCTCAGACACTCTATGTCGTTGCGCAGATTCAGATGGCCGTCCGCATCGTGCAGGAACCTGGGAACCACAAACAGGGAAATGCCTTTGACGCCTTCCGGCGCACCGGGTACGCGTGCCAGCACCAAATGCACGATATTGCTCGCCATATCGTGCTGCCCATAGGTGATGAAAATCTTGCTACCGAATACGCGATAGCGACCATCGCCAATGGGTTCGGCACGACTGCGCAAGAGGGACAGATCCGAGCCTGCCTGGGGTTCGGTCAGGTTCATGGTGCCGGTCCATTCTCCCGATATCAGTGGTGGCAAATAGTAATCTTGCTGTTCCTTGCTGCCGGCCGTTAGCAAGGCTTCGATCGCGCCATCGGTCAACAGTGGGCACAGAGCAAAGGACATGTTGGCTGAATTGAGCATTTCATTGCAGGCCGTGCTGACCAGTTTCGGCAGCCCTGCGCCACCAAATCGGGTGGGGTGCGCCAGCCCCTGCCAACCACTGGCGGCAAACCGGGCGAAGGCTTCCTTGAAGCCAGAAGGGGTGATGACTTCGCCTGCGATCAACCGGCACCCTTGAACGTCGCCAGCATGATTGAGTGGTGCAATCACCTCCGTAGTGAATTTCGCCGACTCATCGAGCACCGCCTGCACCACATCGGGACTTGCGTCCTCCATTCCAGGTTGCCGGGCGATGGCGGCCAGGTCTGCCAACTCATTGATGACGAAGCGCATCTCTTTAACCGGGGCTTGATAGCTCATCGGTAACTCCTTGGAGGTCGTTCAGATAGTCAATGTTGCGCCGCTTGATTGGCGCCCCAGCCAGTTTCGGCGCGTACGCTCTGCGGTTCGAACGCGGTTCTTTCAAGGTTTGCAGCTGGGCTACGATCAAGGCACGAGACTACCCAGGCGATACCGAAGGCCAAGGGCATCGAGAACAGCGCGGGGTAGTCGAAAGGAAAGATGGCTTCGGGATGATGCAGCACCTTGACCCAGACACCGGGAGACAGCACGACCAAGGCAACAGAGCTGATAAGGCCGGCCAGGCCGCCACAAATGGCTCCCCGGCTAGTCAATCCCTGCCAATACATGGCCAGCAGCAGTATCGGGAAATTCGATGAGGCGGCGATGCCAAATGTCAGCGCAACGAGAAACGCCACATTCTGACCTTTGAAGACAATCCCCAAGGCAATGGCGACTATGCCCAGACCTAGTGTTGCCCAGCGGCTGACACGCATTTCATTGCGGCTGGAGGAATTTCCCTTGCACAGGACATTGGCATACAGGTCATGGGAGAGGGCTGAAGCACCGGCCAGGGCCAGACCGGAAACTACGGCAAGGATGGTGGCGAAGGCCACGGCGGCCAGGAACCCAAACATCAGGTCGCCACCCAGAGCCTGGGCCAGGTGCATGACTGGCATATTGCCGCCACCGAGTAGCGTGCCGCCTATAATCCCCTGTTCGAAGAATCTCGGTTGTTGTCCGACGATGCTGATCGCCGACATTCCCAGCACGCAGACCACGATGAAGAACAGCCCGATCAAACCAGTGGCCACAAAAACCGACTGGCGCGCTGCTTTGGCATCCGGAACGGTAAAGAAACGCATCATGATATGCGGCAGGCCTGCCACCCCGAACACCAGACCCAGACACATCGAGATGATGGAGAGCGGATCACTGGCGAACTTCAACGGCCCGAGTATTGCGCTACCGCTCTGGTGACTGGCAACCGCGCTGTCCACCATGCGCTCCAGGCTGAAGCCAAAGTGCTTGAATGCCAGCAGCGTCAGGAACAGGCCGCCGCCGAGCAGCAGGACAGCCTTGATGATCTGCACCCAGGTCGTGGCGACCATACCGCCGAATGTCACATAGACCACCATCAACACGCCGACGCAGATGACCGCGACCTCGTAATCGAGCCCGAACAACAGGTTGATCAACTGACCGGCGCCGACCATTTGGACGATCAGATAAAAACAGACGATGATCAGCGAACTGCAGGCTGAAAACACCCGTGTGCCCACCGGGTCGAGGCGGTAGGAGATGATGTCGGCGAGGGTGAAGCGTCCAAGGTTGCGCAGTCGCTCAGCCATCAGAAACATGATCAACGGCCAACCCAGAAATGCGCTGACGGAATAGATCATGCCGTCGAAACCGGTGCTGAAGACCATGCTTGAAACACCGAGCAGAGTCGCCGCCGACATGTAATCCCCAGCAATCGCGAAGCCGTTTTGCACACCGCTGATTCCACCCCCCGCCGTATAAAAGTCGGCCGTCGAGCGTGTGCGCCCGGCAGCCCAGTAGGTGATGCCTATCGTGGTGATAACGAAAGCCAGGAAGATCACAATCGCCGTAATATTAGGAGCGCGGGTGCTCTGAAGCGAGGCCTGCGCAACCGCCACGAAGCTGACGGCGGAGAGTAGGCTGAATACCGTTACCCGAGTGATGAGCTTCATGGCCGTACCTCCTCAAGCAGCGCCTGGGTCAACTTGTCGAACTCGTTATTTGCGCGCAGCACGTATAGGCCTGTCAGCAACCATGAACCGACAATCAGGGTTAATGCAGCCCAGATTCCGATGGTCAGGCTGCCGCTACTCAAGGGCACATGTGTCAGCAGTTGCGGTTGCCACGATACCGAAGCGATGAACAGGAAGTAGAGGCCCAGTACCACGGCGCTAAAGGTAAAGGCCAGTCGGCTGCGGCCCAGCACCAGGGAGTGATACCGAGGGTTTTCGCGGATCTTCTGATAAACGAGGTTCGATGACATGCTGCCGCTCCTTAATACCTGAGAGGTGATCGGGTGGAGTTTTTTGTTATGGTCCTGCCACGACGGTGGCAGGTGATGCATGACGGCCCTGAACGGGCTCAGACTCTAACTTTTTCGGTGCGCTTCTCGACGAAATCTCCGAGACGCCGCTGAACATCGTGTCCGGTCTGGACCACCGCAGCCATCAAGCCCTCGGCGAAGAGACCGTCAGTTGAGGACATGTCGGCAATGCGGTTGATTGAGCTGACGATGGCGTAGTTGGACAGCGCGGCGTTCGAGGCAATACGTTGGGCCAACTCGATGGCCTGTTCGAGCACATCCTGGCCTTGCTCGCACAGGTAATGGGCCAGACCCAACCGATGCCCCTCGCGGGCGTCGAGTACGCGTCCAGTCAGCATCATCTCGACCATCCGGTTGGCGGAGATGATCCGGGCCACGCGCACGGTGGCGCCACCCCCGGTAAAAATACCGCGTTGGCCTTCGGGTAGAGCGAAGTAGGTGGTGGAATCTGCCACCCGCACATGGGCAGCGGCAGCGAGTTCCAGCCCACCGCCGACAACCGCCCCCTGCATGGCCGCAATCACCGGGATGCCGCCATGCTGAATTTTGTCAAAGGCGCGGTGCCACGCCTGACATACACGCATGAAATCAATCGCCGAGCGCTCTTTGTCATGGTGTTCTTTAAGGTCCAGGCCGGCACAGAAATGTGGGCCCGCAGCAGCCAGTACGATGGCGCGCACGCTCGTTGGAACCGTGGAGAAGAAATCATCCAGGGCGGCAATCGCCTGTTCATCCAACGCGTTGCGTTTCTGTGAACGATTGAGCGTGACGATCGCGATGGTGCCGCGCAGTTCGATTTTCAGGAAGGGCTCGTTCATACAGACTCCAGATAGCAGTGATGGGTCAGGCTTGTGCCTGGTTCAGGGGAGGGTTCTGTGTATCGCCGCCAGTCGATGACTGGCGCTCGTAGTGATCGCGATACCGCTCGCGCAGGGCCAGTTTGAACAGCTTGCCGGTGGCGGTCAGGGGCATGTCCTCGATGAACAGGACGTCATCGGGTATCCACCATTTGGCAACCTTGTGTTCGAAGAAAGCCAACAACTCAGCGGCATCGGCTTGCGTGTCAGGCTTGGCAACAACGACCAGCAGAGGGCGTTCACCCCAGCGTTGGTGATCGCAGGAAATGCAGGCGGCCATGTGTATTTTGGGATGGGCCATGGCGATGTTTTCCAGGTCGATGGAGGAGATCCACTCGCCACCAGACTTGATGACATCTTTGCAGCGGTCGGTGATCAGCAGGTACCCGTCTTCGTCGATGGTGGCCATGTCACCGGTGTCGAACCAGCCTTCGGTCAGCGCCGTTGAGTCGCTCTGGTAGTAATCACGGACCACCCAATTGCCACGCACCATAAGGTTGCCTGGCTGTTGTCCGTCTCGGGGCCGGGCTATGCCAACTTCATCGACCGTGCGCATTTCGATGCCGAACAACTCGCGTCCCTGCTTGGCCAACACCCGGGTTCTGCTTTGATTGTCCTCGCCATCGTGCTTGGGCAGCAGGCGGCAAGCCGTTCCCAGGGGCGACACTTCGGTCATGCCCCAGGAGTGAGTGACATCGACGCCTAGCTCATGGAGTGCGCTGAACATCGCTGGCGGACAGGCTGATCCTCCGATGTAGGCTCTGCGCAGGGTCCGCGGTCGCTGACCACTGGCCTGCAGGGTTTCGATGTAGCCCTGCCAGACTGAAGGCACGCCTGCTGAAAAGGTCACGCCTTCGCCGTCACAGAGTGCTTGCAGAGATGCGCCATCCAGCCGGCTACCGGGCAGGACCAGCTTGGAACCCGCCATTAGCGCCGTATAGGGCAGTCCCCAGGCGTTGACGTGAAACATGGGTACCAGCGGCATTACCACGTCGTGTGCGGAGATCCCCATCGCGTCGGGATGAGAGGCGGCGTATGCCTGGAGCAGCGTGGAGCGGTGGGAGTACAGGACGCCCTTGGGTTGCCCGGTGGTTCCCGAGGTGTAGCACAGACCCGAAGCGGTGTTCTCATCGAACTCGGGCCAGTGCTCGAGGGCGTTGGCCTGGCGAAGCAATGCCTCGTAACTCAGAGAACCTTCGGCAGGGTCGACGTCGGTTAGCGCGATCCAGTGACGCACGCTTGGACATTGCCCGGTGATCTGAGCGATCAGCGCCGCGAAGCCGATGTCGTAACACACCGCGACGTCCTGGGCATGATTGATGATGTAGACAATCTGTTGCAGATGCAGCCTGGGGTTGATGGTATGACAGACCGCGCCGAGCCCTGAGACACCGTAGTAGATTTCCAGATGGCGATAGCCGTTCCAGGCCAGTGTGGCCACGCGATCACCCTGACATACTCCCAGCTCCAGCAGAGCACCGGCCAGTAGTTTGCTGCGCTGCTCGCAGGTGACATAGGTGTAACGATGGAGACTGCCATCGGCAAGCTGCGACACCACTTCATGGCTACCGGAGTTACGCGCCGCGTGGCTGATGATCGAAGAAATGAGAAGAGGTTGGTTCATCATTCCGCCATGTAACAGCATGGTTAAGTCTCCATTGTTTTTATTAGTGAGTAGTCTTTTGGACGGCTGGATAGAGTGTTTCGGTTAGCGGCAGACTTGCATTACCTGCCACTGTGTTGTGATCTGTTTAATGGTGTCTCTTGGTCAAGGTCGCTTTAACTATTGCTACAGCTCTAGCTTAGCCAGTGAGGTATCGGGCTGAAATAACCTGATCCGCCTATGTATTTGCATATCACGCCAAACTTGTTCGATGCAGGGATCGTTTTAGGCTATGCAGTACGCTTGGGGGATATTGGCCATATGAAGGAAAGCGCGGGGCGTGGCCTGCAAGCGCCGCGTCCCTGGTGCGTTCGTTAACTGGATGAGCCCAGTTGTTTACCAGATAGGCAGGCTATAGCTGACGATCAGGCGGTTTTCATCCAGGTCGCTGCCGAAGTTGGTCGAGCGCACCGTGGAGTTGCGCCATTTCACCCCGAGGTTTTTCAGTGTGCTGCTCTGGAACACATAGCCGATATCAGTATCGCGTTCCCACTCCTTGCCCTCTGGACGGTTGTTGCCCAGGTCGATATCGGAGCCGTTGATGTAGCGGGTCATGAAGGTCAGCCCGGGGATGCCAATCGCGGCAAAGTTGTAGTCGTAGCGGGCCTGCCAGGACTTCTCGTCCTTGTTGGCGAAGTCACCGATCTGCGCGAAGTTCACCAGGAACGCATCGCTGCCATTGACGTAGGCAAAGCCGGTGTCACCGCTCATGCGCTGATAGCCGAGACCAAGGGCGTGACCACCGAGGTTGTAGGTGAACATCGCACCCAGCGCCCGGTTGTCGACGTTGCTGCCACCATCGTCGGTGGAGCGGGCAAAGCGCAGATCGCTCTTGAACGACTGTCCCTGGGTCACCGGCAATAGGAAAGTCAGGTTGACCATATGCTGGCTGTAGAGGTTGTCCAGATGGCCGTAGCTGTAGCCGGTATTGAGGTTGCTGTTCCACTTGTAGTTCAGGCCGGCGAAATCGAACCGATCGCTGCTGACATGGCGGGTGCGGATGTTCTTCACGCCCGTGGTGGTGATGGCCATGTCCTGATAGTCCGATGAATCGCGCTGGTTGACCTGGGTCAACCGGCCGGCATCCAGGGTCAGGCCTTCGAGCTCCAGCGAAGTCAGCTGGCCGCCCTTGAAGGTCTTTGGCAACAACCGTGAGTCGTTGGCCAGGAGGGTCGGCACCTTGGGTTGCAAGGTACCGAGTTTCAGCACGCTTCTGGAGGCGCGCAACTTGGCGGTCAACCCCAGTTCGCCGTACTCGTCCTGCGCACCCCGGGAAGTATCGCGGTGGCGTTTGAGCAAACCGGAGCCGGCACGATCGGGGCTGGGTGCTGCAGTTCCTGATTGGCTTGTATTACCTGTCACTTGTGTTTTGATATGGCTCTGGGTCCGGGTTGCGATCGGTGTCGATTGAGCCTTAGCTTAACCAGCTACTTATCGGGCTTGAAATAACCCGATACGCCGATTTATTTGCATATCACGCCAGTCTGGCGATGCGCAGGGGAGTGGGGACGCGTGGATCATCCGGTGGATAACACCTTGTCTATGACCTTTGTCCAGGGACTGTTACAGGGGGCTACCAGTATCTGTAGCCGCACCGACATGCAGGGTTTTGTCACTGCAGCTGGTATCGCCCAACACTTGCTGGGAACGCCAGACGCGAGGGTGACCTACGATCAGTTTGTGCGCTTGTACCAGCAAGTGGCCGTGGGCAGTGGCGACGAAATGATGGGGTTATGGTCCAGGCGCATTCGCAGTGGCACGCTCAAGTACTTGTGCTTGAGCCTTCTTGACGCGAGTTCCCTTTCCAACGCCATGTACCGTTTCACTCGATTCTGGAACTTGTTGCTTGATGACTACCAGCTCGGTTACACCGAAGACTCGGGCAGGATTGTGATTTCCCTCGAAGCACGTGACAGCACCGCCAAGCTACAGCGCTTCGGCCATGAGTTAATGATGAAGCTGGCTCATGGTGTTGCGTCATGGTTGATTGGGCAGGAAATTCCTCTGCGCAGCGTAATGTTTTCCTTTCCACGGCCGGTGTATGCCTCGGAGTACATGCACATGTTCTCTGCGCCGATCAGCTTCCAGCAACCCTGTACAACACTCTGTTTTGACGTTGAGTGGGGGGAGCGGAGGTTTCGCCGCAATAAGGCCGAACTAATGCCCTTTCTTAAGGCCGCCCCGCGCTACTGGTTGTTCACCACGTTGAAAGAGCGTTTGGTGGCTCAGCAGGTGCGCCAATACTTACTGTCGAACCTGAAGCACGATGAAAGTTTGCAGGGCGCTGCCAGTGCGCTGCTTATGTCCACTCGCACATTGACCCGCAGGCTTAAGGAGGAGGGTACTAGCTACCAGCTGGTCAAGGACGCCTTACGTCGAGATATCGCCGTGCAGCAGCTGATTCACACGGGTCTCTCGATCACCCAAATTGCTTTGGGATTAGGCTTTGACTCCAACGCAGTATTCCATCGCGCGTTTCGGGGGTGGACAGGCAGTACACCTGGGGCTTATCGGTGCACAGGTGAATGAGGCCTGTCCGGTTCGGCACGTTGGCGAGCATTGCGCATGTCCAGGACCTGCTCTACCTCTCGCAGCACCTCATCGCTGATAGTTCCGTGATGACGCAGTTCAATGATGTCCTTGCGTTCAGTCCGGTTCTGCTGATTAATACAGATACTTCGTGTGCAGCCTATAGATAGGGGCGGTGTACGATGATTTCAGACTCAGTACCGACGGCTTGGCCAAGTCCAGAATCCGTGTGGCTCGAACGAGTTTTTTATCGATGAGAGTTGTAAAGCGATAAAGTGCAACTCGTATGAGTCTGACGACTTTTTGAGGGGGCGTTGTTTTGTCCGACTAAAATGTCCAATGTCGCGTATTGAGATCACTCGGCGTTGACAGCAGTCAATAGCCGGAAAAACAACAAACCGTTTTATTCATTGCGTATGGATTATTCCTAAGGTGAAAACCCAGAGGGCCTCAGTCCACGCGGGATACCGAGGATTGAGGATCAAACAAAGTGTGCCTAGTGTTCCGTGCGGATAATTAATTTATCTAAATGAACAGTGGAGATATACTGCGGGCCCAACGTCATGGATTGATTATGCGCATGGCCCGTCCCACTTCTCCCTTTGCTCTAACCTCCTCCGATCTCGCCACTTTGCAGGGCTGGCTACGGATGGGCACCTTGAAGCAGAACCTCGCACAACGCGCGCGAATCCTGCTGCTCCTGGCCGATGGTTTGACACCCAAAACGATCAGCGAACAGATGCAGGTAACGCCGCCGACGGTTTTCAAATGGCGCAAGCGCTACCTGGAGGCCGGGATTGAAGGGTTGACCGACCTGCCTCGCAGCGGCCAGCCGCATAAGCTCAGCGCCCAAAAGATGAAGGAAATTCTGACGCTGACCACCCAGCGCGTACCTCGTGAGGCGACGCATTGGAGTGTGCGCCTGATGGCCAAGTACGCGCAGGTCACCACGTGGCAAGTTCGGCAGGTCTGGGCCGCCTCCGACCTCAAGCCGCATCGCCTGAAGACGTTCAAGATCAGCAACGATCCCCTTTTTGCCGACAAGGTGGTCGATGTGGTCGGGCTTTACCTGAACCCGCCGGATAACGCCTTGGTGCTCTCGGTTGACGAGAAAACCCAGATCCAGGCACTGGATCGTACTCAACCGATGTTGCCACTGCGTCCGGGCCAAATCGAGCGTCGAACCCACGATTACAAACGCCACGGGACGGCAAGTCTGTACGCTGCTTTTGACATCTTGACGGGCAAGGTCATCGGGCGGATTACCCAGCGTCACCGGGCCAAGGAGTTTCTGGCCTTCCTGCAACAGATTGATCGCAGTACGCCCGCCGAACTGGATCTGCATGTGATCCTGGACAACAGTTCGACCCACAAGACCGTCGCGATCAAGCAGTGGTTGGAGAAGCATCCCCGCTTCAAGCTGCACTTCACGCCGACCAGCGCCTCATGGTTGAACGCCGTGGAAGGCTGGTTCGCTCAACTGGAAAGACGAGCCCTGTATCGAGGGGCGTTTACCAGCGTCACCGATTTGAAGGCAACCATCCGCCAGTTTATTGAAGTGCACAACGAGCACTCAGCGAAACCATTCAAGTGGAACAAAACCGCTGAGACCATCATCAGTTCGGTGCATAAGGCAAAGCTGGGGGCGATAAAAAATAGATTAATGAATTAACCGTACAGGCCACTAGATGGCCGGAAAATCACTGATTGATAAACGGAATTTCGTCAGAGGTGTAGTAATCAACAATATACCCAGCACGAAAATTCCGGCCATTTACAGGTCCACGCGAGGGGCGCTTAAGCAGATCAAATAATTAATCCTTTAAAATCATAACGTTATGGATGTTCAAGGCATTCTGTATATTTCACGTTGCTCACACGGGCACTGGGTAGCCAGGCCCTTAAACAGTTCTCTGAATCTGACATAGCCTGTCGTTTAACTTATGGGCAATGTTGAATGCTCATGAGATTTCGTGCCCCAGTCCGAATGCTCGCCCCCTACGCTTCATCGATCTCATCTGTTCATAACCCCCTGTTCATGGAGCCTGCTTACCCAATAGCAGCGATGGACCGAAGCAGACGTTATCGAGGCCGATGGACCACCGTACGACCAGTGCTGCGCAATGCGTTGAGCGAGGTCGAGCGACAAGCGATCGTGGCGCTGTGCAACATTCCCGCCCGTCACCCACATGAAAACCCGGCCCGTCGAACCGGCACTAACCCGAGGTTGCGTTGTCAGTAATTGGCTTCTGTAGCGACGAGGATCGTCTCTGATAGCGGCACGTCAGGCTACGTTTAGTGTTTTCTCCAATGCCTTAGGGCAAAACGCTTGCGATGGATTGCGTCCTGGACCGACTTTTCCTTTTGCGGGCGACATTCTATGGGTTTGCTTCTCGATCCGCGTCATGACATTGATGCCGCTTTATTAAGCTATCGCCGGGTGTTCTGGTCGCTGGCGCTGTTCAGTGGCGTGATCAACCTGCTGGTGCTGGTGCCGTCGCTCTACATGATGCAGGTGTACGACCGGGTCCTCACCAGCCGCAACGAAACCACCTTGTTCATGCTCACCTTGATCGCCTTGGGACTGTTCATGTTCAGTGCCCTGATCGAGTGGGTACGCGGCGAGGTGATGATTCGCATGAGCGCGGGGCTGGACGATGCCCTGGGCGAGCGGATTTTCGACGCCGCCTTCGCCCGCAGCCTGCGCGAGCACAACGCCAACCCGGCGCAGGTGCTCACCGATTTGGCGACGCTGCGGCAGTTGATCACCGGCCAGGGCCTGATCGCTTTGCTCGATGCACCCTGGCTGCCGATCTTCCTGCTGGTGGCGTTCATCTTTCATCCCTGGTTCGGCGTGCTGACGCTGGTTCTCGCCCTGGTGCTGATCGGTCTGGCACTGTGGGGTGAGTTGGCGACTCGAGCGCGTCTGGGCGAAGCCAATCAGCTGGGCGTGCAGTCGTCGATTTATGTAAACAGCACGTTACACAATGCCGAAGTCATTCAGGCCCTGGGCATGCTCGGGCCGTTGCGCCAGCGCTGGAGCCTGCTGCAGCAACGCATCATTGCCGCCCAGGCCCATGCGAGCGATCGCAGCACGCGTATCACTTCGACGACCCGTTTCGTGCGCATCTCCGGGCAGTCGCTGGCCCTGGGTCTGGGCGCGTTGCTGGTGCTCGAAGGCCAACTGTCGGCGGGCATGATGATCGCCATGTCGCTGCTATTGGGGCGTGCCCTGGCGCCCGTGGAAATCGCCATTGGCTCGTGGAAGCAATTCAACTCCGGCCGCCAGAGTTACCAGCGCCTGAGCCAACTCCTTGCCCAGCACCCGCGTGAGCATCTGCGCATGCCTTTGCCGCCGCCCACCGGCGCGGTGCGCCTGGAACAGTTGTATGTGGGCCCGCCCGGTGCCTCGCAACCGATCCTGCGGGGCATCAATTTCAGCCTGGTCAAAGGTGATGTGCTTGCCGTTGTCGGCCCCAGCGCCAGTGGTAAATCGACACTGGCCAGGGCGCTGGTCGGGGTATGGCCGGCCATGGGCGGGTCGGTGCGCCTGGACGACGCCGAGATCAGCCAATGGTCCCACGACGCCCTGGGCCCACACCTCGGATACCTGCCGCAGGACATCGAGCTGTTCGACGGCAGTGTGGCCGACAACATTGCCCGCTTCGGTGAACAGAACGCCGACAAGATCATCGCCGCCGGGCGTCACGCTGGCATTCACCAGATGATCCTGAGGTTCCCCAAGGGCTACGACACGCCGCTGGGCCCCGGCGGGCTTGGCTTGTCCGGCGGACAAAAGCAACGCCTCGGCCTGGCCCGCGCGCTCTACGGGCGCCCGTCGCTGATCGTGCTCGATGAGCCCAACTCCAACCTCGATGAAGCCGGCGAGCTGGCGCTGGTGCAGGCCATCAGTGCGCTCAAGGCTGCTGGCAGCACCGTGGTGCTGATTACCCACCGACCTAATGTACTGGCGGTGGTCGATCACATCCTGGTGCTCAAGGATGGCACTCAACAAGCATTCGGTCCACGGGATCGGGTGCTCAAGGCATTGATGCCGGGGCCTAGACCGGACGCGGTCAGGGAGGCTGGCGAAGATGCATGATCTGACCCCTGGGGCACAAACCGAGCAAGGCCTGAGCGTGCGCAGCACCACAACGCTGCCCAGCGCCAGTACCGACGCCGGCGGTGCGGCACGCTATGGTGTGGGTTTCCTGGTCCTGACGCTGGGCGGCTTCCTGCTCTGGGCCTGCCTGGCGCCGCTCGACCAGGGTGTCGTGGGCAGCGGCACCGTGGTGGTGGCGGGCGAGCGCAAGGCTGTGCAGTCGTTGGTCGGCGGGGTGGTGGAAAAGCTGCTGGTCAGCGATGGCGACCGCGTCACCCAGGGGCAGTTGCTGGTGCAGCTCAATACGGTGCAGGCGCAGTCGCAACTGGACGTGACCTTGGGCAAGTTGCTCAACGATCGCAGCGTCGAGGCGCGATTGATTGCCGAGCGCCTGGGTTCTGCCGAGATCCAATGGCCCGCTGAACTGCTGGAACATGCCGACGAGCCGCGGGTCAAGGCGGCCATGGCCTTGCAGAGCCAGTTGTTTCTGACTCGCCGCGCAGAGCTGGGCAGCCGCTTGCAGATCATCGAACACGAAGCCGCGGCGTTGCAGCAGCAATTGCTTGGCTACGAAGGCGTCAAACGCAACTACGACGCGCAGATGCGCTTTCATCAACAAGAACTCGAAGGCCTGCGTGATTTGGCCCGTGAAGGCTACGTTCCGCGCAACAAACTCTTCGAGGCCGAGCGCAACGCGGCCCAACTGGCTGGGCAGATTGCCTCTGGCGTGGGCGATGTCGGCAGGACCCGCCAGGCGATCAACGAAAGCCGGCTCAAGGCCCTGCAGGCGCAACAGGAATTCCGCCGCGATGCCGAAACCCGGCTCAGCGAGGTCTCTGCCGAGGCGGCAGGTTATGCCGATCAGATTCGTGCGTTGCAGTTTGAAGTCGACAACGGTGCTATCCGGGCGCCAGTGTCCGGGCAGGTCATGGACGTGAGCATCCATACGGTCGGGGGCGTTGCCCAGGCCGGACAGACCCTGATGCAGGTGGTGCCGCTGGATGCGCCGATGGCGATTACCGCGCGTTTCGAGCCGCTGATGGCCAATAAATTGCGCCCGGGTCTGCCGGTGCATGTGCATTTCACCGCCCTGCAACGGGTGGATACGCCGACAGTCACCGGCACGGTGACTACGGTGTCGGCGGACCAGTTGATCGATGAACAGACGCACCAGCCGTACTTCTCCGCCAAGGTCGAGATTCCCGCCGACACCGTCGCCTCGCTGCAGGCCGCCGGCCTGCTGGTGCGCCCCGGCATGCTCGCCGATGTCACGGTGGTCACGGGCGAACGCACCTTGATGAATTACCTGATGAAACCACTGCGCGAACGCTTGCTTGCGGCCTTCAAAGAGGAATGAGCATGACCGACCGGTTCCGTTATAGCGCCTGCCTGTTGCTGAGCCTGTGTACCGGTTGGGGGGCGATCAGTCCCACCGGGGCCGCCGAGGGGGGGCTGAGCCTGACCGCCGCATACGATGCCTCGCGCCTCAACGACCCGACCGTGCAATCGGCCGCCCACGCCTTCGATGCCTCGCGACATGAAGAGGCGATCGGTCGCGGCGGCCTCTACCCGCAAGTGTCGCTGACGTCGCGTTACGGCAACGGCGGGCGCACCGACGGCGGCGACGATCGTGGCTACGTCAACAGTAACGATTACCAGGCGAACAACGTCACCCTGGCGGCGCAACAACCGCTCTATGACAAGGGGCGCTGGGCGGCGTATCAGGAGGGCAAGGCGCGGGGGCAGTTGGGTACGCAGCTGTTCGACGTTGCCGGCCAGACCCTGTATGACCGGGTGGCCAAAGGCTATTTCGACGTCGCCCGGGCCGAGAATGAGATCAAGTTGATCGCCCAGCAAAAGGCCGCCATCAATGGCTTGGTCACACAGAGCAAAAAGCTTTATCAGGGCGGCCAGGGCGCGATCACCGATATAGATGAGGCCCAGGCGCGGCTCGATCTCGTCGACGCCCAGGAGGCTGAAGCCCAGGCCCGCCGCGTGGCTGCGTTGCGGGCCTTGTCCGGTCGCGCCAGCGTGCCCATCGATGACATCCAGCCGATGCGCGAAGCACTCGCCGCCGGTAGCCCGATCCCACCGGAGCAGGACTTGCCGTACTGGACGGCGATTGCCCGTGAAGCCAGCCCCGAGCTGGCGGCCCGGCTGGCGGCGGTGAAAGTCGCCGAGGCGCAGGCCGACAGCCAGCGCGCCGGGCATTATCCGACCTTGTCGCTGACCACTCAACTGACCCGCCGGGAAACCCGCCAGTACCAGGAACTCGATCCGCGCCAGGACACTTATTACGTGGGGGTGCAGCTGGATATTCCGTTGTATCGCGGCGGGGCGGTGCGCGCCTCGGTGGCGAAGGCCGAAGCACAATTGGCCGGTGCCCAGTCCGACTACGACGTACAGCGTCAACAGTTGGCCGAGGATATCGAGGCCGATTATCTGGGCGTCGTGGCCGGGTTCACCAAGAGCAAGGCGATGCAGCGGGCGGTGGAGTCCAATCAGCGGGCGCTGACCTCCACGGAAAAAGGCTTCCAGGGTGGAGTGCGTTCCACGGTGGACATTCTTGATGCCCAACAGCGGGTGTTCCAGGCCCGTCGAGACCTGCTCAACACCAAGCTCGACATGCTGCAAAGCTATGTGAGCCTGCACACCCACACCGGCCAGATGAACCGCGCGGTCCTGGAGCAGGTGCAAAGCCTGTTTTGAGCCGTAGGGTTGCAACCAGGTTCAAGATTGACGCCTATCGCCACGAGTTCGACCATGCCTGGGTGCCAATCCTGTGGGGGAGCCTGCACGCGAAAGCGGTGGATCAGCCTGCATCAATGTTGAGTGTACCGACGCCTTCGCGAGCAAGCTCGCTCCCACATTTGATCTGTGGCTGTCCTCGATTTTTGTGGCACTGCAAATCCCTTGTGGGAGCGAGCCTGCTCGCGAAAGCGGTGGGTCAGCTTGCATCAATGCTGAATGTGCCGCCGTCATCGCGAGCAAGCTCGCTCCCACATTTGATCTGTGGCTGTCCTCGATTTTTGTGGCACTGCAAATCCCTTGTGGGAGCGAGCCTGCTCGCGAAAGCGGTGGGTCAGCTTGCATCAATGCTGAATGTGCCGCCGTCATCGCGAGCAAGCTCGCTCCCACATTTGATCTGTGGCTGTCCTCGATTTTTGTGGCACTGCAAATCCCTTGTGGGAGCGAGCTTGCTCGCGAAAGCGGTGGGTCAGCTTGCATCAATGCTGAATGTGCCGACGCCTTCGCGAGCAAGCTCGCTCCCACATTTGATCTGTGGCTGTCCTCGATTTTTGTGGCACTGCAAATCCCTTGTGGGAGCGAGCCTGCTCGCGAAAGCGGTGGGTCAGCTTGCATCCATGCTGAATGTGCCGCCGCCTTCGCGGGCAAGCCCGCTCCCACAGGATGTGGGCTTGACTCAGGCTGTAAAGTCGCTGGCGTGCAGCTCCTTGACGCCCACCAGTTCGAATTCGAACTCGGGGGTGGCGTCGGCGTTGACACTGCCGTAGAGAATGCCATCGGCAAAGCGCAGTTGGCCGGTGGCGTTGGCAGGGTCGAAGGCGTTGCTGGCGATGAAGGTGAAGGCGTCGACAGCGGCGGTCAGCGGGTTGGCGTCCAGGCCGGTGAAATCCAGATGATCGCCCTCGGTGCTGTTGAAACCGTTGATCACATCGCGCAAAGCCCCGACGCCCATGTCCGACAGCGCACCAAACGCGTAGGTATCCGCGTCAGTGCCACCGGTGAGGTTGTCGGTGCCTGCACCGCCGATCAGCCGGTCATCGCCCGAACCGCCCACCAGCGTATCGTTGCCATCGCCGCCGCTCATGCTGTCGGCCCCTGCGGCACCATCGAGCACGTTATTGGCGGCATTGCCGGTGATGAAGTTGCGCCGCTCATTGCCGGTGCCGTCGATGTCCGACACGCCGGTGAGCACCAGGTTCTCGAGATTGGTGCCCAGGGTCCAACTGACCGAGGCCTGCACCGTATCAATCTGCGAGGTCGAGGTGTTGGTTTCCACCACACTGTCAAACGCGTTATCGACCACATAGCTGTCGTTGCCATCACCACCGGTCATGGTGTCGGCGCCCAGGTCGCCATCCAGCGTGCCGTTGCCCGAGCTGCCCACCAGGGTATCCGCCTGGTCGGTACCGGAAATCATCCCGCCCTGGTTCTGGGCGTTGTCGAAAATGTCCTGCACGCTGTTGTTGTCGTTGGGGTTGCCTTGGAAGCCAAGGTCATCGGCAATGTAGTCGGCCAGGCGCTGGCCGACGATCTCCGCCGACTCCTCGTGCAGGTGCCAGACGTCGTCGGGATACACCAGCGGATCGACTTCATAGCGCAAGGGCAGGTCGGTGTAGTCCACCGCCAGCTTGACGTCGGCGCGCTCGGCGGCGATGGCTTCCTGGGCGGCGCGGACATAGCCAACCCCCTCGACGATGGAGGCAATCTTCTCTTCCGAATAACCACGGGCACGCGCCGCGTCCTGCTGGTAGTGACCGGTTTCCATCAGGTACACGCTGAAGTTGCCGAACTGGGCATGCAGGTAATCAAACACCTTGAGGGTCGCGGCCTTGTAGGCCGCTGCTGCCGCTGCTTTGTCCGTGGCGCGGGCGATCTCCTGGGCGGCTTCCTCGCCCTGGCCCCAAATGATGCCCATGGTGACGTTATCGATGGATTGCAGTTCGGTGAGCTGGTCCCGCAGCAGCGTCACTGCCCGCAACAGCGCAGGCCCGGGTTGGTTGGTGTCGGTCAGCCACCAGCACAACTTGAGTTCCTCGGCGCTCAGAGTCGACAGGCCGTTGACCGTGCTGCCACCCAGCGCGATGTCGATGCCGTTGCCATCGGCATCGGTGAACTGGCTGCGCACGTCATAGGTGGTGTAGCGGTCCAGGTCCTTGACCAGCATCGACGTGCCGGACTGATCGTCGTCCTCCGTCATGCGCAGCAGGCGCGCATTGGATTGGCCGAGGGTGGGCAGGTAGAGGATGTCCTGCTGGGCGCGCTCGCCGAACATGAAGTCGCTGGCGGTCAGGGTGTTGAGGTAGTTGCCGTTGAGGGCGATTTCAAAACGATTGCCATCGGCATCCGCTTCGGCGGACTTGATGTAGGTCTTGTCGCCGGCCGCGTTGAGGACCTTGTACAGCGTGCCATTGCTGCCATCGCCGAAGCCGAGAAAGCCCAGGCCCGAAACATCGATCTTGTCGACGCCCGCGGTGAAGTCATAAATCGTGTCGGTGACCGTGATACCACCGGTGTCGTAGTCGCGGTAGCTGTCGAGCACGTTGGTGAAGCGGAAGGTGTCGGCACCGTCGCCGCCGTACAGCGAGTCGCGTCCAGCGCCGCCGTCGACGGTGTCGGCGCCAGTGCCAGCCTTGATCGTGTCGTTGCCACCGAGGCCGAGGATCAGGTCCGCACCCGCCGTGCCGTTGAGGGTTTCGGCGTTGTTGGTGCCGGTGACGGTGTTGGCGGGCGCATCGGCCACTACCAGGGCGAAGCTATCGCTGACCGATGCACCGGCCGGGTCCGTGGCCTTGACCAGCACGTTGTAATTGCCGGACGCGGTGCTGGTCGGCGTGCCGGTGAAGGTCAGGTTGGTGGCATTGAAGCTCAGCCACGCGGGCAGGGCGCTGCCGTCGGCCAGGGTCGCAGTGTAGGTCAATACATCCTGGTTGGCGTCGGTGAAGCTGTCATGGGTCACGGTGTAGCTGAACGGCATGCTTTCGGTGGCATTCTGGTCGAGAAGCGGGATGGCCACGACCGGCGCCACGTTGCTCGGGGTGGGCTGGTCGGCGAAGGCAAAATGACTGGCCGTCAGGCTACTCACCAGGTTGCCCGCCAGTGCCACTTCGAAGCGGTTGCCATTGGCGTCGGCGGTCAGGGACTTGATGTAAGTCTTGGTGCCGGCACTGTTGAGCACCAGGTACAGGGTGTTGTTCTTGCCATCCCCCAAGCCGGTGAAACCCATGGCCGAGAGGTCGATCTTGTCGGCGCTGATATCGAAATCGGTGATCAGGTCGCCAAGGTTGGCGCCGCCGGTGTTGTAGTTGCGGTAGCTGTCCAGGCGATTGGCGAACACAAAGATGTCCGCACCAAAGCCACCGGTGAGGGTGTCCATACCGGCACCGCCGTCGAGCTTGTCGTCGCCCGCGCCGCCACTGAGGCTGTCGTTACCCGCCAGGCCGAGCAGGGTGTCGGCCGAATCGCTACCCAGCAGCGAGTCGCTGCCGCTGGTGCCGGTGACCACACGATTGAAGATGAAATTGCTGGCGGTCAGGGTGCTGGTGAGGTTGCCCGAAAGAATCAACTCGAAGCGATTGCCGCTGGCGTCGGCATCGTAGTCCTTGATGTAGGTGCGGTCGCTGCTGGCGCTGTAGCTGACCTGCAGGGTGCCGCCACGGCCATTGCCCAGGCCGGTAAAACCGAGGCCGGCGAGGTCGATCTTGTCCTGGGTGACGTCGAAGTCGGTGATGGTGTCATCGAAGCTTGTGGTTGCGTTGCGGTAACTGTCAGACTGAGCGGCGAAACGGAACGTATCGGCGCCGGTACCGCCGGTGAGTTTGTCGATGCCTGCACCACCCACCAGAATGTCGCCACCGGCCCCGCCATTGATGGTGTCGTTGCCGGCACCGCCGTAGAAAATCTCGCTGGCGGTGCTGCCCAGCAGGGTGTCGTTGCCAGCCGTACCTTGCACGGTGGTCATCGGCACCGTGGCGCTGACATAGCTGCCGTCACCATAGACCAGCGTGGCACCCTTGCTGGTGTGGCTGATGGTATTGCCGATAATGGCGTTGCGATCAGTGCCGTCTTCGTTGCGTTCGGCGACGCCGTAGGTCGACAGGTCGCTGCCGATGATGATGTTGCCCTGGATCGTGTTATCGCTGCCGTTGAAGTACTTGCCGGACACGCCCAGGGTGTCGTTGTAGGACTGGATAATGATTTCCGGTACGGGGCTGCCCAGAGAATTATTGTTAAGCGTGTTGTCGATGATCTCGACGTGGTGACTGCCGTAGATGCGAACCCCGGCGCTGGTGTTGTCGTGGATATCGACGTCGCTGACCGTCACCTCGCTGGACATTTTGATCAGCACCCCTTCGGCGCCGTTGCCGTACACCTCGCCACCGGTGATGGTGATGTTGCTGGGGGAGGGGATGTCCTCGCTGCCGCGCTGGATCACGATGCCATTGCCGCCGTTGTCGTAGGCGACGTTATTGGTCATGGTGAAATCGTGGGTGCTGGTGACGACGTTGAAACCGTGGCGGTCGTTGTCGTAGGCGATGTTGTTTTCGAAGGTGCTGTCGCTGAGGAAGTCAGCAACGAAGCCGTCCAGGCCGTTGCCGTGGGACACGCAGTTCTTGATGACCATGTTGATGGTCTGCTCGTGGGGGTCGAAACCATACCCGGAGCAATCCTTGATCTCGACGCTGTCGAGGGTGACGTTGGAGTCGTAGCCCGCTTCGCCGGGAATGTAGCCGTTGAACCAACCGTCGATCTTGCCCGTGGTGCTGTCACGGTTGCCGTCGATGGTGAGGTTGCTGACGCCGAAGTCGTGGGTTTCCTCGCCATAGGCGGAGCGGATGACTCCCGTGATCTTGGTGTCGGAGCCGTCAGCCACCTTGACGGTAGTTGCGCCCATGCCGTCGCCGTACAGGTAGACGTTGCTCTTGAGCATCAGGCAGCCATCGGAAGGTTCCTCACCTCCCGAAACGATATAAGTTCCGGTCGGCATATACACCTGCCCCCCGCCTGCAGCGGCCGCAGCATCAATTGCACTTTGTATCGCCGCCGTGTCGTCAGTGATGCCATCTCCTTTGGCGCCAAAATTTTGTACATTGAAAATCATGAGATTATCTCCGTATCAGGCTAAAACCTCGGTAGATGCCAATATTCCATCGACAGCTACCGTTTTATGACCCAACGGAGCGCAAAAGTTGTGACCGAACATCGGAGAAGTGTCAAAAAACCGAACTAACTGATCAGCGGTTGTGAGGTATTTCGAAAAAGTAACGTTCTGTTGACGCTCGCTCAGGTAGCGAGCGATGCCCCTGTGGGTGGGAGCGGGCTTGCTCGCGAAGACGGTGGTTCAGGCGGCATTGATGTGACTGACACACCGCTTCCGCGGAGGACTGGCAGATGTGGCACCCACTTATGCGGCTGCCAACTCAGCGGGCGAGGGAAATTGCGCAATTACTGCCGCATAACTGGCAACCGCCTAGACTGGGTTAACTCACTAACCGAAGGACATAGAATGCTCATTGTCTTCAGCGGCCTTCCAGGTACCGGAAAGACGACTATCGCAAGTGACCTTGCCACCAGAATAAGTGCCGTGTATCTGCGGATCGATACGATTGAGCAGGCTATCCGAAATTCCGGTGCTCTGGCACAAGACGTGGGGCGCAGCGGTTACATGGTCGCTAATGAGCTTGCTCTGAGCAATCTTCGTTTTGGCAGCACGGTCATAGTTGACTGTGTTAACCCGGTAATCGAAAGCCGAAAGGCGTGGAGCGAAATCGCCACACGCTCTGGTGCTCCATTAGTGAATATCCAGGTGGTTTGCTCTGATAAACATGAACACCAGCGACGGGTAGAAACCAGGAAGATTGATGTTCCTGGGCTGACTCCACCAACCTGGCAGTCTGTATTGGATCATGAGTATGAGGCGTGGGATAACGCTCCGTTCAATATAGACACAGCCCTGACGTCTCCGGCGGAGGCAGTGGCAATGATCACTAAACGATTTTTATCCGAGGAGTAGCGCCAGCTAAAAGCCAAACGTAGCGGACGGTCATCATATCGACATCTTCGATTGACGACTGCCGCTGGTTTTCAGCAAAGGAGTTGGACAAGCGTAATGTCCGTGGCTCGATCAGGACATTGCTCAAGCGCTGTACGTCCGACTCGGGCAATAGATTAGCCGCTGCTAACGCTTGTTAGAAGCCGTGATGAGGTATATCCGGCTTGGTCGAAGCACACAGGCTCCGAGGGCAGATAAGGTCTGGTTCATGGTTTGAACGAGACTCTTACGTACATTCCGGATTTCGCGCCTCGTGGACAAATGAATGGGAGGCGGCCTCGATCCGCTCCTCGAGCTGAGCAATGTAAGTTTTAGCTTCCTTCAGGTTGGGGAACGAGATTACGTTTTCGCCAAGCCATACCTTGCATCCATTACCTTGCTCGTTTGTCTCAATTCTGATTTTCATCTGCAATCCCTATGCTGTTGGTGCGGCGCAGGGTATCGCATTTTTCAGATGTGTCAAAATGTATTGAAGGCTCTAAAATAAGGGTTTCAGAAGGGTGACAGATCAAGCGCCTGTCTTCGCCAGGTCTTTCTCAAGGTGATCCAGCAGCGTCGCCAATGCGTGGAATATGAATTCTGTGGTCGGTACTTCAGTCAGTACGCATACGGCGGCTTGAGCGCCGTCACATAAAATTCATCAAGATGGCGCTGTAGATCAACAACAAATCGATAGACTGGAATCTTTTGCCACAGGAAGGGCATTGATGCGCCGTGTGATTTTCAATCAAAAAGGTGGTGTAGGAAAGTCGAGCATCGTGTGCAACCTCGCCGCCGCAAGCGCAGCTGAAGGTTACCGCACGCTCGTTGTTGATCTGGATGCCCAAGCTAATTCCACTTACTACCTGACAGGGCTGACCGGGGATGACATCCCAGTTGGCATTGCCGATTTTTTCAAGCAAACGCTGTCTTCAGGGCCGGCTGTCAAGAAAAGTCGCGCTCAGATCTTTGAGACCGCCTATGACAATCTTCACCTCATCACGGCCAGCGGCGAGCTAGCCGATCTCCAGCCCAAGCTGGAAGCGAAATTCAAGATAAATAAACTGCGCCGGCTGCTGGACGATATTTCGCAAGACTACGAGCGGATTTACATCGATACGCCTCCGGCGATGAATTTCTATGCGTTCAGTGCGCTGATCGCGGCGGATGCGGTCTTGATTCCATTTGATTGCGATACCTTCGCTCGCCAAGCTCTGTACCAGGTGCTGGCACAGGTGGCAGAACTTCAGGCTGACCATAACGAGTCACTGGTCGTCGAAGGGATTGTGATCAATCACTACTCGAGCACCACTGGCTTTCACCGGAACCTGGTCGAAGAGCTCATCGCAGAAGGGCTGCCGGTGCTTCCGGTGTATCTCAGTAGCTCGGTCAAGATGCGTGAATCCCATGAGAGGTGCCAACCTCTGATCCACCTCGACCGGCGTCACAAGCTGACAGTCCAATTCGTTGAACTCTTGAACGTGTTAGAGGAAACAAATTAGATCAGTGCTGCTCAATCTTGACGATTTGATATCCCACGCACGGAATTCTCGGTGAGGAGGAGGGCACAATCCTCGGTAGCAGCGAGTTGAGTTGGGTGCTCGATCCTATCGACGGCACCCGAACTTTTATTACAGGCTTGCCGCTATGGGGAACGCTGATAGCCCTCAACAATGGTCAACGCCCGGTGCTGGGGGTAATAAATTCTCAGCTGTGTATCTATTTGTTCTTCCAACGATTATTTAGCAAGCCACGCCGGTCATCTTTTTTTTCCACTCAATTTCCAGCGATAAGTTTCGATTAATTGTTCGTAGTGACAAACCTGCGAAATCAACAAGATGCCTCTGACGGACTCCACAAAATCAACAGCATTCATGCCCCGGTGGACCATCCAATTTGAGAGAGATTCTTACCGTAAGGAACTGATCTGGCGGGAAATCCACCGTAGAAGCAACAGATTCCAGAGAACTGCCAGCGTTTACAGCTGTGAAGGTTGACAGTTGATCGGAAGATCGTAACGCATTGACCTTAAAGACTTTCTCAAAAAAATCGATGATAAGGCGGAAAATTTATTCTGTCTTCCGGCCTATGAGGAGATCAAAAAGTCAATCTTCCGGCTTTCAGATGCCGTCGATAATGTCGGAGCAGGCGTTGCAGTCGCTGGTATGTGCATACCTCTCCAAAGAGCATTTGGCGAATGCGGAGCAGGGCTGCCCCATTGCGGCGCTGGGGTCGGAGATGCCGCGCCAGGCGCCAGAAGTCCGCCGTGCGGCTACACGCCATATCAAGGAGATGATCGATATGTTCGGCTGTAGACCGGTGTTAGCTGCTGTCGCTTTGGCATCTTCAAGGCGACTGTGAATAGTTTGTAGGTGCTATGCGGTCCAGGAGCACCTGGTAGGTAGCTGTTTTCGCAGTTTCAGCAATATACCTGCTGATTGCTAAGGGCGAGGCTGGGATGAGCGGGTGTTTATAAGATCGCGAGCGGGGTAGGGGCATCGGACAATACCGGTCAGTGCCGACCTGCTCATGATAATGGCTTCCGAAAACAAAACATCCTGCGAAAGCGTAGCTCTCGCAGGATGTGGGAGATCATCTCATTAACCCCAGCCTATTAAAGGCCAGGTATTGCGCGCAAGCAGGTTTAATCGACTGCTTTGACCATGTCTTCGATGACTTTCTTGGCATCGCCGAACACCATCATGGTCTTGTCCAGGTAGAACAGTTCGTTGTCCAGACCGGCATAGCCGCTGGCCATCGAGCGCTTGTTGACGATGATGGTCTTGGCCTTGAACGCTTCGAGAATCGGCATGCCGGCAATCGGCGATTTCGGATCGTTCTTCGCCGCCGGGTTGACCACGTCGTTGGCGCCAAGCACCAGCACCACGTCGGTCTGACCGAATTCGGAGTTGATGTCTTCCATCTCGAACACTTGCTCGTAAGGCACTTCGGCCTCGGCCAGCAGGACGTTCATGTGCCCCGGCATCCGCCCGGCAACCGGGTGAATGGCGAACTTTACGGTGACGCCGCGGTGAGTCAGCTTTTCCGCCAGCTCCATCAGCGAGTGCTGGGCACGCGCCACTGCCAGGCCATAGCCGGGCACTATGATCACGGCATCGGCGTTGGTCAGCAGGAACGCAGCATCGTCGGACGAGCCGGACTTCACCGGGCGCGCTTCCTTGGCGCCGGCAGGACCGGCCACGTCGGCTGCGCCGCCGAAACCGCCGAGGATCACGTTGAAGAACGAGCGGTTCATCGCCTTGCACATGATGTACGAGAGGATCGCGCCCGATGAGCCCACCAGGGAACCGGCGATGATCAGCATCGAGTTGTTCAGCGAGAAACCGATACCGGCCGCCGCCCAGCCCGAGTAGCTGTTGAGCATCGACACCACTACCGGCATGTCGGCGCCGCCGATCGGGATGATGATCAGCACGCCCAGTACGAAAGCCAACGCCAGCATCATTGCGAACGCCGTGAGGTCGCCGGTGAACGTGAACACCAGGCCCAGGCCCAGGGTGGACAAGCCCAGCACCAGGTTCAACTTGTGTTGACCGCCGAACTGTACCGGTGCGCCCTGGAACAGGCGGAACTTGTACTTGCCCGACAGCTTGCCGAACGCAATCACCGAACCGGAGAAGGTGATGGCACCGATCGCCGCGCCAAGGAACAGCTCCAGTCGGTTACCGGCTGGAATCGAATCGCCCAGTAGCTTGACGATACCCAGCGATTGCGGCTCGACCACGGCGGCGATCGCGATGAATACCGCGGCCATACCGATCATGCTGTGCATGAAGGCGACCAGTTCCGGCATCTTGGTCATCTCGACGCGCTTGGCCATGATCGAACCGGCGGTGCCACCGACCAGCAGGCCGACGATGACATAGCCAATGCCCGCTGTAGCGAGCTCGGCGCCGAGTTTGTAGACCAGGCCGACCGTGGTGATGATTGCCAGCGCCATACCCAGCATGCCGTACACATTACCGCGTCGCGAGGTGGTCGGATGCGACAGGCCTTTGAGGGCCTGGATAAAGCAGATCGATGCGAACAAATACAAGGAGGTAACCAGGTTCATGCTCATGCTTTTTGCACCTCGACAGTGACTGCTGCGGCCTTGGTCACCGGAGCTTTCACAGGGGCCATCTTCTTCTTGAACATTTCCAGCATGCGCCGGGTGACCAGGAAGCCACCGAACACGTTGACCGCGGCCAACGCCACGGCCAGAGTGCCCATGGTCTTGCCCAGCGGTGTTACGGTCAAAGCCGCCGCCAGCATGGCGCCGACGATAACAATCGCCGAAATGGCGTTGGTCACTGCCATCAATGGCGTGTGCAGTGCAGGTGTAACGTTCCAGACCACGTGATAACCGACATAAATCGCCAGCACGAAGATGATCAGGTTGTAGATACCGGGGGAGATAAGCTCTTCCATCGTCTGAATCCCTGCTTAGGCGTTTTTGCGGATGACTTGGCCGTCGCGGCACATCAGGCACGCGGCGACGATGTCGTCTTCGAGGTTGAGCTGGAACTGGCCTTCCGGTGTGAAGACCAGCTTCAGGAAGTCCAGCAGGTTGCGGGCATACAGCGCCGAGGCATCTGCAGCGACCTGTGCCGCCAGGTTGGTGTGGCCAACGATGGTCACGCCGTGAGCGATGATCACCTGATCGGCGACGGTCAGCGGGCAGTTGCCGCCTTGCGCCGCCGCGAGGTCGATGACCACCGAGCCTGGCTTCATTTGCGCGACGGTTTCAGCGCTCAGCAATACTGGTGCCTTGCGACCCGGGATCAGCGCGGTGGTAATGACGATGTCCGCTTGCTTGGCGCGCTCATGGACCGCCAATGCCTGACGTCGCATCCAGCTCGCCGGCATCGGCCGCGCATAACCGCCGACACCGACGGCGCATTCGCGCTCTTCATCGGTCTCGTAAGGCACGTCGACGAACTTGGCGCCGAGGGATTCGATCTGCTCTTTCACTGCCGGACGCACGTCCGAGGCTTCAATCACCGCGCCGAGACGCTTGGCAGTAGCGATCGCCTGCAAACCGGCCACACCGGCACCGAGAATCAGCACCCGTGCCGCTTTCACGGTACCGGCAGCGGTCATCAGCATCGGCATGAAGCGCGGATAATGATAAGCGGCCACCAGCACGGCTTTATAGCCGGCAATGTTGGCCTGAGAAGACAGCACATCAAGGCTTTGTGCACGGGAGGTGCGCGGTGCGGCTTCGAGGGCGAAGGCGGTGATGCCACACTCGGCCAGCTTGGCAATGGTTTCATTGCTGAACGGATTGAGCATGCCCACCAACACGGTGCCGCCCTTGATCAGCGCCAGCTCGCTGTCGCTGGGGGCGACGACCTTGAGAATCAGCTCTGCCCCAAACGCATCGTTGGCGCTGCCAATGGTCGCACCTACGGCTGCATAGGCACTGTCGACAACGCTGGCGTTAATGCCGGCGCCGCTTTGCACAGTGACTTTATGGCCTTGGCCGATCAGCTTCTTGATGGTTTCCGGAGTTGCGGCAACCCGCGTTTCACCGGTCTGGGTTTCGAGAGGAACACCAATGTGCACGTCAAATCTCCTGCATGATCATCTTATTGCTGTTGATCTTTATAAGAAGGCCAGCGCACTCCGGATGGTGCTGCTGGGGCGGCCGATCAGCACGACCCCGCGTTAACAAGGCGGGGCGCGGCATTTTGCAGGCGAACTTTGTGCCCTTCAGGGATTATGAGGAGGGATAGAAAAATTGTGTTGTTCGAAAACCGACCTGTGCATGTCGGTGACAAACAAGTTGTCGTTTTCAGGCAGCCTTCTCACAACTGCTACCAAATTGCTCACTGTCTATGAGCAGAGGCGCTAACTTAACCCTTTCCGCTTTTAACCCTGGCCTTTGTGACCCTCTATATAGAGGCCTCGTGGTGTCGTTTTTCGAATGTCCATTCAACTTGGGTGTGACTTTTGCAAATAAATACAAATAGCCCGCCATGTTTCGGACGGGCAATAAAAAGAGCCTGCGCCTGAGGCCATTCACCCGCTTTGTGTGAGGAGATACCACGATGACAACGTTCAACACCGGGACAAAGCCCCAGAACCGTGCGCCTCAATCCATCGGTTTTTTACTGTTGGACAATTTCACGCTGATTTCTCTGGCTTCCGCCGTCGAACCCCTGCGCATGGCAAATCAGTTATCCGGTCGCGAGCTATATCGTTGGACCACACTTACCGCCGACGGCGGCCAGGTCTGGGCCAGCGATGGACTGCAGATCACCCCTGATGCCTCGATGCACGAAGCGCCGGTGATGGACACCGTCATCGTCTGCGGCGGTGTCGGCATTCAACGTACCGTGACCCGCGCGCATGTGTTGTGGCTGCAGAGTCAGGCGCGTCAGTCCAAGCGTCTTGGCGCGGTGTGCACTGGCAGCTGGGCCTTGGCCGGTGCCGGATTACTGGATGGCTTCGATTGCAGCGTGCACTGGGAATGTCTGGCGGCGATGCAGGAAGCTTTCCCGCGCGTAGTCATGAGCACCCGGCTGTTCACCCTGGATCGTAACCGTTTCACCAGTTCCGGCGGCACCGCACCGCTGGACATGATGCTGCACCTGATCAGCCGTGATCATGGTCGTGAACTGTCGGCAGCCATCTCGGAAATGTTCGTCTACGAGCGCATCCGCAACGAACAGGATCACCAACGCGTGCCGCTCAAGCACATGCTCGGCACCAATCAGCCGAAGTTGCAGGAAATCGTGGCGCTGATGGACGCCAACCTGGAAGAGCCGATCGACCTCGACGAACTGGCGGTATACGTTGCCGTGTCGCGGCGTCAGCTGGAGCGGCTGTTCCAGAAGTACCTGCACTGTTCGCCATCGCGCTACTACCTGAAACTGCGCTTGATCCGCGCCCGGCAGCTGCTCAAGCAAACGCCGATGTCGATCATCGAAGTGGCGTCGGTGTGTGGCTTCGTGTCCACGCCGCACTTCTCCAAGTGCTACCGCGAATACTACGGCATTCCGCCACGCGACGAGCGTGTAGGTTCCAACACCGCGCAACAAGTGGGGATGATACCGCTGCCGCAAGCCCTGGTGCTGTCACCATTGTCCGGACCGTTGTCGGCGCTCAGCCAGGCCCGCGACGAATCGACGTTTGCCAGCGTCCGAATATAAATCACTTCACGATGGACTCTGAGGTATCGGTAAGAGCCTCAGAGTACCTGCTGAACCCAGTCATTCCACCCTGAGTTTTCCCCCTCCTGTTCAATAGCTAAAGCTCGCACGCTCGTCATTCCATTCGCAATAGTCCCTTTACTCATCCCACACGCCTGGTGCTGCTGATACAGCTGTCGTGTTTGGAATAGTGGGCATCGTCCATGCGCCAGCCGCAGTTCACTTGGCGAGCGACCATTAAGGGGCAATAGGTATCGCCCGCGCGGCGGGTTCCACACCTTACTGGAGGGGGAGTATGCAAAAAACACCTGAGTCACCGATCGACAAGGTGGTTTTCTGGGCGGCTGCCGTGATTTCAGCCTCGTTCGTCGCCTGGGGGGCGCTCTCGCCCAAGGCCATGGCGACGGCGTTGCAGGCGCTGCTGGACACCATCATCGACGATTTCGGTTGGAGTTTCGTCGTCTCCACCGTGTTCTTCCTGGGCTTCGCGCTGTTCCTGGCCTTTGGCCGCTTCGGCGCAATCAAGCTGGGCAAGGACGGGGAGCAACCCGAGTTCAGCACTTCGTCGTGGATCGCGATGATGTTCAGCGTCGGCATGGGCATCGGGCTGATGTTCTGGGGTGTGGCCGAGCCGATCACGCACTTTGCGACGTCACCGCATGGACTGGCGCAGCCGCACTCCAGGGAAGCAGCCAAGCTGGCAATGGAGTACGCCTACTTCCACTGGGCGTTCCACCCTTGGGCGATCTATGCCATCGTCGGTCTGGTTATTGCCTACTTCTCGTTCCGCAAGGGGCTGCCGAACCTGATATCCAGCGCCTTTACGCCGCTGATCGGCGAGGCGGGTGTACGCGGGCCGTTGGGCAAGTCGATCGACGTGCTGGCGGTTCTGGCCACTCTTTTCGGCACCGCCACCTCGCTCGGCCTGGGCGCGCAGCAGATCAACAGCGGCCTGAACTACCTGTGGCACACCGGCGAATCGAATGGCATTGCGTTGACGATCATCGCGGTGATGACGGTGCTCTTCATCCTCTCCGCGGTATCCGGCGTGGGCAAAGGGGTGCAGTTCCTGAGCAACGTCAACATGGTGGTTGCCGTGCTGTTGCTGCTGTTCCTCGCGGCGGTGGGCCCCAGCGTGTTCATCATGAACACGCTGGTCGCGTCGATAGGCGAGTACATCCGCGAGCTGGTGCCGATGTCGTTTCGCACCGCGGCCTTCAGTGATGGCAAGTGGCTCGCCGGCTGGACCATCTTCTACTGGGCCTGGTGGATCTCCTGGGCGCCGTTCGTGGGCACCTTCATCGCGCGAATTTCGCGCGGCCGCAGCATTCGCGAGTTCGTCGTCTGCGTCATCTTCATTCCCAGTGGGGTGACGATGGTGTGGTTCTCAATCATGGGCGGCGCGGCCCTGTACTCGGAGTTGGCAGGCGCCGGCGGCATCGCTGCAGCAGTGAATGATCAGGGACCGGCAGTGGCGCTCTTCGTGCTGCTGGCTCAGTATCCCGCCGCAACGCTGACTTCGTTTGCGGCCATCGTGCTGATCGGCGTGTTCTTCATCTCGGGGGCCGACGCGGGCTCCATCGTCATGGGCATGCTGTGCGCCCGCGGCAACCTGGAGCCGCCGCGCTGGCTGGTGGTGCTGTGGGGCACGCTGGCGGGTGCGGCGGCCTCGGTGCTGCTGGTGATGGGCGGCCTGGGTGGGCTGCAGACCGCGGCCATCATCGTCGCCGCGCCGTTCCTGGTGGTGATGATTGGGATGTGCGTGTCGCTGTGGAAAGCTCTGCTGGATGACCAGCAGGTTGGCGAGGCGCGTGAGCCGTGTGCCGCCCCCGGCGATACAGAGCGTGCTGCTTTGGATTGAAGGTCCAGATCAGGTACTGCATCGCGGCGTCGCGCGAGCCGAGGCCGTGCTGCTTGTAGAGCAGATGAGCCTTCTCGACCTCGGCCATGTCGAGCTTCACGCTGAGGCCGGGCTGCCTCGGCACTTCTACCAGGCCGCCCTTGACCTGCAGCGCCTGCTGGGTGAGGCGCTGGCCGTCCTTACGCTGCATTCCCTCAGGCGGCGCTAAACAGCTTGTGCGGATCCATGACGAATTTCTTCGGCACCCCGGCATCGAACTCGTGGTAACCGCGCGGCGCGTCGTCCAGGCTGATCACCTGCACGCCGACGACCTCGGCAATGTTGATCCGGTCCCACATGATCGCCTGCATCAGTTGACGGTTGTACTTCATCGTCGGGGTCTGGCCGGTGTGGAAGCTGTGGGACTTGGCCCAGCCAAGGCCGAAACGGATGTTCAGGCTGCCATGCTTGGCGGCTTTGTTGACCGCGCCCGGGTCTTCGGTGACATACAGACCGGGGATCCCGATATTGCCGGCGACCCGCACCACGCCCATCAGCGCGTTGAGCACGTCGGCCGGGGCCTCGTGCTGCGCGCCGTCATGGCCGTGGCCACGGGCTTCGAAGCCGACCGCATCGATCGCACAATCGACTTCCGGCTCACCGAGCAGGTCGGCGATCTGCTCGTGCAGCGGAGTGTCCTGGGTCAGGTCGGCGATCTCGAAGCCCTGGGCCTTGGCATGCGCCAAACGCAGCAGATTGACGTCGCCGACTATCACCACCGCCGCACCAAGCAGACGGGCGGAGGCGGCAGCAGCCAGTCCGACCGGACCGGCACCGGCGATATACACTGTGCTGCCAGGGCCGACACCGGCGGTCACCGCGCCGTGGTAGCCGGTCGGCAGGATATCGGAGAGGCAGGTCAGGTCGCGGATTTTCTCCATAGCCTTGTCGCGGTCGGGCAGCTTCAGCAGGTTGAAGTCGGCATACGGCACCAGCACGTATTCGGCCTGGCCACCAACCCAGTCGCCCATGTCCACATAGCCATAGGCACCGCCGGGGCGCGCCGGGTTGACCGTCAGGCAGACGCCGGTGTGCTGTTCCTTGCAACTGCGACAACGGCCGCAGGCGACGTTGAACGGCACCGAGACCAGGTCACCAATCTGCACGTTTTCCACGTCACGGCCTTTCTCAATCACCTCACCAGTAATCTCATGGCCAAGCACCAGCCCGACCTGGGCCGTGGTCCGACCACGCACCATATGCTGGTCGGAGCCGCAGATATTGGTCGAAACCACGCGCAGGATCACGCCATGGTCGATGCGCTTGCCGCGTGGGTCTTCCATTTTCGGATAGGGGATGGTCTGCACCTCGACCTTGCCTGCGCCGAGATACACGACACCACGATTACCAGACATGCTTTACACCTCGCTTTTGTTGTTGTGAGAACACAGCCCTTGTACTGCGAAGGGTCGTGCGTCCTTACAGTGCAGCGGTATATGTCTTGCGTTTCGCGTGATTGCAGATTGGTTGGAAGTCACCTTCCAACGACGCGTGATTAGCAATCATCGTATCGATCCTACGCCTGGTATCAGCACTCTGCGAGAGCATTTAGCACCCAATCACCACCAGTTTCTGGACTCTCAACCACTGCAGGCGCCGACCCATTGCGCCAGGGTCGAGCGGGCGATTGGCAGCACGGCACGGCCGAAGATTTTCTCTTGCCGATACAGCGACAGAGTGGGGCACTTTGATCCGGATCGTGGCAGGAAGAGCTTGAGGCCCGCGGTCGACGGCGATGCCTTGATCGGATAAAAACCGTTTGCAGTGCCAGGTTTTTTCTGCGCGATGTCAGTTTGTTGGAGAGAGGGGCACCAGTCCAACTCTGGAGAAGCTTGATGAGTTGTGCCGCGTTCTCGGAGTCCATATGCGAAGGGAGGAAACAAATGACGTAGAGATCTTTCTTGATCGCGTGCGTAGTGAGCTACAACTCATTCAGCCAACGTAGAAAAGGCTGCGGGGCAGGGTGGTCGCGGCTGATAATTATCGAAGCGCGAAGGCTGGGGAATCTGTTTTCCGGAGTAGGAAACCGCAAGTCAGGCACGGCTAGGGCCAAGCTGAAAAGTCCGGAAGACTAGCTACGCATTTTGTCACCCAAAAAGTAGGATAGCGTCGATTGGGAGCTCTTGTGAAAGCTGATCGCAGCGCATGATCCCAATCGCCAGACCACCCAGAAACGATCAGCCCAAATTCATCGAGAATCCTATCAAGGACGACATTGAATTCGGAGGGATAATCTCCCAGCTCTATATCCGTATTGAGGATCCGAGCATCTTTGTAGTCCCCATGAATTTTTAGGATGTAACATTGGGTGTGAGTGATCGGTTCTGCGCCAGCAAGCGTATCAACGGAACTCACGACTGTTGGCTCAATTCCGAGGTCGCGTAATGCGTTCTCCATGAGACGATCAAAATTCGTGGTGATAATTACTCTGATGAAACCAGACTTCACCATCTCTGCGATGGCTCTGTGAGCAGGGGTAGGCATCTTCATGCCGTCTTCCAACTCCTGCTCGGTTGGCTCAAGAAAACCTTGAATGATAGCTCTGCGCTCTGTTTGCGTAGTCGCAAGCTCTTCGAGCAACGTCGAGTAATTTGGTTGGTTCCCAGTACGCTCAACGTACCAGGCATGCCAGTCTTCCTGATAAGGAACCCCTGCCGTTATGCCGGCGCGCTTAATGAGTTCCATGGTGATTTCCCACCCGGTAGGAATACCTGCTGACCTAGACAGGCCAGATCCGATCAGTACGGCATACACGCCTTTGTTCTCATGCATCGAAAACGCCAACTGGGTGGTTGGATCACCAGAAATCACGCTCATTTTATTCATCCAGTTTGAAAGGTTAGGGTTACAAAGCCGGCTCGCTGGCGCTCACACCCAAAAAGAAATCCCTGAAGGTCCTCAGATAATACTTAGACAGTCTCTAGAAAATCAGGAACGACTCACTAGCGTAATAGCTCAGCTTCAGCTACGCATTGATCCCGGTGCCAGTCCTGCCAAGCTGTCTGTTCACGCTTAAAGGTTTCCGAACAAACAATGCGGGGTCGAATAAGGTGGATATCACTTGTATCTTGAGCAAAGACATAGCGATCAGCATGCTCGATGATGATCTTTCGCACCAGTCGTGCCGTACCTTCATCAATCGTAGTGCCACGCTGCCATGGCCTCTGACCAATGCAAGTGTAGAGCAAGTGTTTCGGGCTCAAAGGTAGAAGTATGTCTCCATTCTCGACTCCCCAGCCGCCGTCAAAGTCATAGCTTTTGGGGCTTGTGAAGTTGAGACGAACAACAGGATTGTCAGTCGTGGGCCAGGAGATGCCCGCCGGGGCGTGAAGAATTGACCAGCGATAAGTTGGCAGTCGATTTATGGTGCGCGTCAAGAGATGCCGCACGTTCCACAGCCATAACCGTCTCCCGACCATCGTTTTGGCTTCTAGCATTCGGCTGCCATCTGGCTTGCTCTCGATGGAGACATTAAGAGGGAAGGCATTGGCACTATCTGCCTCTGTTTTCGGAAGTGCTGATCCGCGTTTCGCAGTCTCATGCAGCTTGTTAACCGAGTTCTCAATTGTCTCGTTCATCATATCTTGCAATGTTTCCCGCTGTCGGGCTAGGAACTCCTTGAGCCGCGCGGGGGTACGAACATCTTGAGCTACGGCGAAGCGAGCCAAATGTCTCCAGTGCTCAGGAGACAGCCGCTGTTCACGAACGACCCGGCTAATAGCTTCTTCCGCCGGTCCTTCAAACTCCCTATCTAGCCAACGCTCAAACTCGTCCGTTTCCCTTGTCCCGAGAAATAGGTGTAGAGATGTTGGTGAAAAGCTATGCCTTTAAGTGAGTGATCTTTCCAAAGTGGATAGTTGTCGCTCGGCACCAGTAGTCGATAGGTCGGGATTTTGCCGTCTTGCGCCCACTGCTTAAGGTAGAGCTTTGGCACGTAATGGTTGTCTTTGCGCAGTTGTTGCATCGTCGTATACCTACTTTAGCGGCCTGTTTGAAGCCAGTTGCACAAGACTGCCATGCTCAAACGCATCCAAGTAGTGTAGGCACTGTTCAAGAAGCTTGATCAAGGTTGACTGACTTAAAAAGCTGCCCGGCTGTTGCCTAGCTAAACACGTCAATCAGCTATCCCATCGGAAATGAATTTCTCCATTTTATTTGGCCCAGCTGCCTTCAGACCTTCTCCTTGGATAGAACGATACCAACTCACTAGAGCTTGCTTCATCTGTTGATCATCCTTCCTCCAAACCGGTCCAAGATGCTCAGCCCACAATTCGATCTCACGCTCAGTGACTGGTGAATTGGAGCTTAAGATCTCGGCAGCGTTGACCAGCATCCGAGCCAGCGCTTGGTCTATAACTTCCTCTGGAATCGACCAGTGTGCATTATGACCCAAGCAGTCCGTATAAAAGCCCAGCTGCTTCAATTGATCCAGTAGGTGCGGATGATCTGACTTTTCATCGAAGATCGGGCGCATATCGTCAAGAGAGCGGGCACCTTCTGCCGCTAGCTGTGGAAGGATCCACTGTAAGTTCTTGCTTGTGTGAGAGCGATACCGCCTCCACTCCACCTTCAACTCCGATTCATCACCGGCGACCGCCATACCCCGAATAATTGAGGTTTTTCCAGACTCTTCGATAGACAGGGCAGCCAATGACGCTGCTGAGGGAAATCTGCCTGCATCAAGAAGCAACTTGGCATCCTCAGCAAGCCGCACGGCATTTCCCGATGCGGCATTGATCCCCTTGGCGATCTGAGAGTGACAGAGTGGTCCTTTATAGCCGTCGAGCTTCTTCTGCATAGTGAATCGTCCCTACTTCTGTAGAAAGGATGAATGACTGCTTTTGGTCCAGGCTGTGTGAAAACGCATGCGCCGATTTGACGTCTGCGTTGCTACGTAAAATCTGTCGGCGCTTGGTTAGTCAGCAGACCTAAATTTTACGTAGGAACGCGATTTTCGTTCCGATTACGACTGTTAAACTTGCTCTAAAACGTTTTCGCACAGCCTGGGCCGATAGCTGTCAGTGGGGAAGGGCAGCTATCGACCCATAGCTGCCGGTCAGCAACGGCAGAATTCGGCCAGAAACAGCCACGCACGAGATACCGCTTACAATCTAAAGCTGCGACAACACCGAGGGTGGAGCCTGTGCAATTTGTACCTAAGAAGTCTGCGGTAAAGGTGAACGACGCTGGGTCGGTCCAGTCCCAATACCGATGGATTTCGGTCGAATCGATTGCGATGAGAACGTTGTCGAGTTGCAGGAGCAGAACGCGAATCATTTTTGCAGCGATTCCCTGGCCCATGAAACTACTGTCTGATTGATTGCGATTACTGGCGCCGTATTGGCTTCCAATTGTTCTGACGACTGCCGTTGTACTGTCTATCGTAGTAGGACGACATCCGGCACGTGGCCAAAGAACTAATGCCCCAGCATCGGAGGCCGAATCAAACAAACGTCCAAGCTCACTTTTTGCAGTTATTGAGTCCATATCTTTGCGCAAGGAGTATTCGCTTATGATCGCAAAGTATAGTTCGCTATTTACCGCTTCCTGCAAGCTGACATTTTTTTGTCTCGTCGTTGCCAGCCCGGCATACGCAGGCATGATAACGGGCTGGTGGGGTGGTTCTTGGTCCTGCAATATCGACGGGCGGTCGGCGCAAATGAAGTGGACCGTGGTCGAGGATAGCCAAACGACCGACAACGGTGATGGCACAGCCACCAGTACTTCCGGCGCCCGCTGGAAGGGAAGTTTTTCCGATAATGGTTCAAAGTGGGTGGCACTGACCAATCCACGCTTTGGCAATAAAGGAGGACTGTACTTCAACCACGCTGATGGTAATCGATGGTATTTACCCAAACCTACGGGTAATAAAACTACGGGATGGACAACTTGGAACGGTCAGCAATATCCATTAAGTTGCTGGAAGTAGATCGAAGATGTCCATCACTTTGATCGACCATAGCTCATGCAGACGACGCTAAAACGCTTGCAGAGGCCTATTACACGATAATTTGAACACTGTCAGTCCCTGCAGTGATCAAGAGGACTACAGGAGTTTCGACTATCAGTGACGGAGGATCACCGACATGTGGGTAGGCTCAATTAGACTGATCATAGAAACGAAGGACGCACCAAATGCGGGGACAGATAGCCTGGTACGGACTTCCGTGTTGAGAAATGGTTCAGAGGTGCTGTTGCTAAACCTGGACTATCCAAGAGAGGACGATCTAGAGCGTGGCGCGATCCGCAACTACGACTACGTGGGGCCAACGAAGGTGCTGCGGAGAAATGACAAGACCCCAGCACTCCCCCCAGGGATTGGCCAGAGTCCAATGCCATATCCCGGATATGGCATTGAGTTCTCCGATGGACTAAACGGCCACTTAAAGCTCAAATTACAAATACACGGTAGCGATATGTGGATCAAGGACAACGTTGACTTGTATGTTCGATTCATTCGCCTACGAGCAACCAGCTTCGACACTTTGACGTGGATTGAAGACCCCGACTGGACTTACATTGCTAGCTGGACTAGAGATGTGGCAATGAGCACTGACAGAGCTGAAGGCTCTGCCACCTGGACTTTAAATCTGCCTTAGGGACAATCCGAACAAGCTATGAGTTGAGCAAGAGCTTGTTCAATCCACTTTCAGCCCGAGGACAGGAGACTTAATCCGCAAGCAACCAGGGTTTACCCTGGTTGCTGCGCTTTACGGACGCAACTATCTGCGCAGATCAGCAACTGACTGTGTGCCATCCAACGGCCCGATAGGACAACAGCGTGACTAGCGCTCCGACCCTCGACGGCCTGCTGAGTCGGTGGGTTAACCTTCCCCTAGCCATTGGAGGGGGTGGTGTTTTTAGTGCACGTAATCTCGATGAATGAGGTGCAAATTCTCTCCTTGCAGATATCCCTAGTGCCGATGAGTTTAGTAGAGACTCCTCGCTCACCAACGTTCTCTTCGGGGTACTGAGTTGCGCGTAGGTAACCTTGCGTCTTGCACCATGCCGTTGCAGCTTCCTCTCCGCAACGTTTGGCCCACTCAACACAGAAGTCTAGGCGCAAGCCCTCGTACATAGGCGTTGCAAATGTCTTAGAGGTAGCCTCTGACTCCCGCTCAAGCCACTTTTGATTTATTGCCAAAGCCAAAACCACGAATGCAATACCCACCATGGCGGCCACCAGTCTTGGTACGCCACCAATCTGTGGAATCTTGAGTTCCTTGACCTCAATACCACCGCCGAAAACCCCGGCGGCAATCAAAATTCCCCCTAGTACAAAGGCCATTGTCTCTAGCGACATTATTCAGAGCCTCCTGGAACGCTCGTTAAAGAGTAGCTACATATTATGGTCACAGCCAGGAGCAACAGGAGGTCAGCACAATGAGACTAGCGGATGCTCAACCAATTTGTGGCGCGTACCAGCTTGCACCAAATGCTGATCGACGAGTTGGTGGCCGAAGGCTTGCCCGTGTTGCCGGATTATTTGAGTAGCACGGTCAAAATGCGTGAGTCCCATGAAAACGTCGGTGCCCATGATCCACCTGGCGCCACACCATAAGCTTTCATCGGAATTCGTCAGTTTGTTTTCCGCTTTGGAAAGAGCCAGTTGATCGCAGGACCACTGTTGAAATCTCAGCGTCTGGCACCCGCACGGTGCGTTCGACATAGCCGTCAAAGGCGGTCGGCATCATCTCCACTCGTTCCATCTCCAGGACTTCTGCCACCGTCAGCCCGTTGTACTGCGGGTGCAGCAGTTCGCCCCAGAGAGCACGGCAGCGTTGGCCGAGCCAGGCACTCAGTTCCTCGAAGGTGTGGAACATGCAGTTTTGAGCATCGAGCCAGATGCGCCGTCGGCTATCTTGGACGTTCTTTTCAACGATGCCTTTCTCCCACCCCGAGGCCACGTTGCAGAAGTCCGGATCGAACAGGTAGTGTGCGCACATCACGGCAAACCGGGCATTGACCGTCCGGCCCTTGCCCTTGTTGACCTTATCGACAGCGGTCTTCATGTTGTCGTAGATGCCGCGACGCGGCACCCCACCTAGCGCGCCAAACGAGCGGGTATGGGCATCGAACAACATCTCGTGGCCTTGGCTGGGATACGCAACCAACCAAAATGCGCGACTGGCACACAGCTTCATGTGGGAGACCTGGATGCGTCGGAATAGGCCACCAATCAGAAGACCTTCTTCGCTCCAGTCAAATTGGAAAGCCTCACCCAGCGCGAACGTCAGCGGTACAAACGCACGTAAGGATTTGCCTTGTTCACCGTGCCACGAGCGTATGAAGGCGGTGAGCTGGCTGTAGCCGCCGTCGTAACCCTCGGCCTTGATCATCTCAAAGAGTGCTTTGGCGCTCCTGCGGTTGTGCTTTGCCCGGAAGGAATCGACCTTGAGCGCCTGTTCCAGCGTCTCGTGAAATGGACTGAGTTTGTTGAAGGCTGCGCACCGCAGGTACGCCGGTTGAGTTGCTTCGGGTGCTCTGACCCATTTTCGGATGGTGTTTCTCGACAGCCCAGTACGCTTGGCTATCTGATGCAGCGACAACTTGTCGCGAAAATACATGCGCCGAATTTTGCCCATCATTTCCATGCTGATCACCCTGTGTTCTCCTGCTCAAAAATTGAGCAGAAGCAGTTGAACACCTGGGTCAGTTTTCGGTCAGCGGCAACAGGTTGGTATGCCGCTATTCCTTATGTAGGGGCTGCAATCGGCATGTACCTGATAGGACGCCGATCCGACCGTGTCGGCGAAAGACGCTACCACTGTGCAGTACCGGCGAGCATCGGGGCGTTGCTGCTCTTTATGTTTCCCTTTGCAGAAGGGCACTTGATGGTATCGCTGGCGCTGCTGACGGTGGCGACAACAACGATTTTCATGGCTTACACAGTGTTTTGGGCCATGCCGTCCGAACACATCAAGGGCGATGCAGCGGCGGGAGGTATCGCTTTCATTAACACCATCGGCCTGTGCGGTGGCTTTTGGGGACCTGCGGTTATTGGTTGGGCAAAAACGGCAACCGGCAGTATGAACCTGGGCATCGTTGCCGTGGGCTGCGCATCCCTTTGTGCGGCACTGGTCATCACTCGGAGCAGATCCTTATCGAGTGACCACGCTGCACCTGAATACAGCGCTGTGTGATCAGCTACTGGCAACTTCAACTTAATCGTCATGTTCCGCAAGGAACCCTCTAGTGGAGAGAACTTAAATGCTTCTACACCTGTCGACCTGGGCCGAAATCGGCGACTTTCTACAACGCAGTCGTACCATCGTGATCCCGATCGGTTCGAATGAACAACACGTGCCCGTGAAGCCCAGAAAACAGCGGACATCCTGATTGCCCCGACCTTCAACATTGGCATGGCCCAGCACCATCTAGGCTTTCCGGGAACCATTTCGCTGCGTCCATCAACCTTCATTGCAGCCATTGGCGATTGGGTACGGTCTTTGGCAGCGCACGGGTTTGAGAAAATCCTGTTCCTCAATGGTCACGGCGGCAATGTTGCATCGATTGAAGCGGCGTTCTCGGAACTCTACGCCGAGGCGAGCTTCGCTCGACGCCCATCGGGGTTTGCGCTGAAGTTATGCAACTGGTGGGACCTTGAAGGCGTGGGTGAACTGGCACGGGAGCAGTTCCCTACAGGGCACGGCGTTCATGCCACGCCTTCCGAGATTGCTGTTACCCAATGGGCATACCCGGACTCGATCAAGTCGGCTGAGTATTCGCCCCAGATCGCCGCGTGGGGGCCAATTCGCGAAGCACAGGACTTCCGCGCACGCCATCCGGACGGCCGCATGGGCTCGGACCCCGCTCAGGCAACACCGGAAAAAGGTCGAGCACTGGTGATGATGGCAGCTCAGGGCTTGGTTCAAGAGGTGGAAGCATTCAGCCGGGAATCGAAACCGGGCAGCAACGCCTGAGACACGTCATTTTGGCCAGCCTCCTGGGGCCCAGGGCTGGCCGTACCCAGCTCATCCACAGCGATGAAAGTGGATGCGCCTTCTTTGGTTTTAATAATATCTGGCTATTACCGCTACAACGAAACAGTCATTGATCTTTTAAAGTTATTTATTGTTTTGCTTCGGTGCTTTATGACTATTGGATATAGCCATTTTTGCGGTAGTTGTTTAAGTTCAGGCATTTACTTAACTAAAGATATCAATGGGCCATTAATTAAAGATCGAGATGCTTGAATTTGCTTAATAAAAAATACGATCTATAGCTATCCATACCTTTCGGATCGTGGACCGTCAGTTCCCCTCAGGAACTTGCACTTCGTCCAGGTCATCAACGGTTTCCGAGCAGTGGGTGGGTTCGGATGTAGTTGTGTTGGTTGTGAGGCGAGGTTGTAGCTGCCTCTGAAGGGATTTGACCATCAACCACCTGCATCCTGTCCGGAAAGGATCCGCCATGCCAGCCCAACTCAGCTATCCAGGCGTCTATATCGAAGAACTGCCGAGCGGCGTGCGGACCATTACCGGTGTCGCGACCTCGGTAGCTGCTTTTGCCGGTTCGGCTCCACGCGGGCCGATAAACAAAGCCCAGCACCTGTTCAGTTTCGCCGATTACGAGCGACGCTTCGGCGGTTTGGCGGTGGATTCCGAGATGGGCTATGCAGTCCGCCAGTTCTTCCAGAACGGCGGCACCGAAGCTTACGTGGTGCGTATCGTCAAGGACGCCAGTACCGCGAGCAAAACCCTGCAGAACGCGACGCCGATCGATGTGCTGAAGGCCGAGGCGCTGGACGAAGGCTCTGCTGGTAACGGTATCGAAGTCCGGGTGGATCACCTCACCATCAACCCCGGTAGCTCATTCAACATCACGTTCATCCGCGCCTCGGATGGGCGCGCCGAACGCTATGAAAACCTGTCGATGAACTCGATGGATGCCCGCTACGCCCTGGACCAGGTGAATGCGGTTTCACAGCTGGTAAAACTCAGTCGGATGGTCGGTCAGCCTGCGCTGGATGGGTTGGCCGCCGGTACATCGCGCAGTGCCAGCCTGGCCGATGTGGCGACCCTGCTGGACGCCAATCACAACGAATTTCGGGTCAGCGTGAACAATCTGCCGCCGGTCAAGGTGCTGATCGCGCTGCCGGCGGATATCGCGGGCGGCACCCCGACCCAGCGTCTGGATGCGCTGTGTGGCGCAATCCAGACCAAGGTTCGGGCGCAGGCAAACAGCCAATTGGCCTACCAGAACTTCACCTGTGCGCGGCCGGCCGCTACGCAGACAATTCTGATGACGTCCGGTGTCGGCGGTGAATTCTCCAGTGTGCGGGTGCTGCCCGGGCAGAAGAGCAATGCCAGCGCCGCGCTCAAACTGGGCAGTGAGGCCGGCGGGGTAGAGGTCGACTCGGTCGGAGCGATTCGACCGGTGCCGGTGCCTGATCCGGCGACCCTCACCAGCGATACCTTTGGTGCCAACGATCTGGATGCACTGCCGGATGCAACCCACACCGGCCTTCGCATCAGCCTCGATGGCAATCTCGACGTGATCGATATCGGTGACGCGGGGGCGGTTGGCGGCGACCTTGCAGCCAAACTGAAAGACGTCGCCGCGCGGATTGAGGCGGCGGTGCGTGCGCGCAAACCAGGCGATCCGGCCTACCGGAACTTTACCTGCTCGGCGGTCGGCAGCACCCTGGTCCTGGCCACCGGCACCCAAGGTGCGGCATCGAGCATCGCGGTCTCGGCTTCGCCGCTAAACAGCATCGCCAGCCAGCTGCACTTGCTGGCAGGCTCGCTCACCACCCAGCCGGTGAATGTCACCCTGCAAGGCGGCAGTGAAACAGCCTATTCCGCCGCGGATATCTATTCCTCCTTCATTGCCGACCGTGACACGCGCAAAGGGCTGTATGCGCTGGAAGAGGTGGACCTGTTCAACATCCTCTGCCTACCGGGTATCACCGACACTGGCGTGCTGATGGATGCAGCGGCCTACTGTGAGGAACGCCGGGCATTCTTCGTGATCGACTCGCCGCCAACGGCTGTCGATCCGCAGCAGATGGTGGTCGCAGTATCTGGCACGGCATTGCCAAAGTCCGATCACGCCGCGGTCTACTACCCCTGGATCTACATCGCCGACCCCTTGAAGAACGGCAAGCTGCGTCTCAGCGCACCTTGCGGCACCGTGGCCGGGCTTTACGCCCGCACCGATGGCGACCGTGGTGTGTGGAAAGCGCCGGCCGGCACTGAAGCCAGCTTGATCGGGGTGCAGGCGCTGAACTATCAATTGAACGACCGCGAGAACGGCAGTCTCAACCCGCTGGGGGTCAACTGCCTGCGCAGTTTTCCGGTCTACGGTGCGGTGTCTTGGGGGGCCAGGACTTTGCGCGGGGCCGACCAGATGACCTCGGAATACAAGTACGTGCCGGTGCGTCGGCTGGCGCTGTTTCTCGAAGAAAGCCTGTATCGCGGCACTCAGTGGGTGGTGTTTGAGCCCAATGATGAACCGCTCTGGGCGCAGATCCGGCTCAACCTTGGTGCCTTCATGAACAGCCTGTTCCGCCAGGGCGCTTTCCAGGGAAAAACGCCGCGCGAGGCCTATCTGGTCAAGTGCGATCGTGAAACCACCACCCAGGACGACATCAATCGCGGGGTGGTGAATATACTGGTGGCTTTCGCTCCGTTGAAACCGGCGGAGTTCGTGGTGATCAGGATCCAGCAGCTGGCTGGGCAGATTCAGGTGTAATCAAGGCTGCAGCCACTCGAACGGGTGGCTGCTGAACCGCTGCATCAGGGAGATATGCCATGGCTCAGTTCACGGTCAACGCCCAACGTTTCGATCCGTATAAAAACTTCAAATTCCGCGTCAAGTGGGACGGTCGCTATGTCGCGGGTATTAGCAAGGTATCGGCGCTAAAACGCACCACTGAAGTGGTCAAGCACCGCGAAGGCGGTGATCCCAGCAGCAGCCGCAAATCACCGGGGCGTACGGAATTCGAGGCGATCACCCTGGAGCGCGGGGTGACCCACGATGCCGATTTCGAGCGCTGGGCGAACAAGGTCTGGAACTTCGCCTCCGGTCTGGGCGCGGAGGTCTCGCTCAAGGATTTTCGCAAGGACATCATCATCGAGCTGTACAACGAAGCCGGCCAATTGGCCCTGGCGTACAAGGTGTTCCGCTGCTGGGTCAGCGAGTTCCAGTCGCTGCCGGACCTGGACGCCAATGCCAACGCCGTGGCCATCGCCCGCCTGAAGCTGGAAAACGAAGGCTGGGAGCGCGATTACGAGGTGGCCGAACCGAGCGAGCCAAGCTTTAACGAGCCGAACTGACGAGGCGTCGTGCCTGCTGGTGTTTCCATGATGGAGATCCCGACTGTGTCCAAGCTTGATTCCGCTGACTGGCTGGCGATCTGGGACCATAGCCAGACGCTGCCTCCCGCACTGCAATCCTGCGCGCTATTGGCGCCTTTGCTGACCGACGGACTGGAGGGCGCCAAGCGGTTGCCGGTGGGGCGGCGCGATGCGCATCTGCTGGATCTGTATGGCGCACTTCTCGGTCCGCAATTGACCGCCATGGCCTGCTGCGGACACTGCGCCGAACGCTTGGAGCTGAACCTGAACACGGCCGACCTGCGTTTGGATGATCCGCCCGCCGAGACGCAGGATCTTCAACTTGAGTGGCAAGATTACCGCCTGCGTTTTCGCCTGCCGGACAGCCTCGACCTCGCGGTTCTGGCCCAATCGCTGGAGATTGCGCAGGTGCCCGACATGGAGCAGGCGCGTCAGCTGTTGGCCCGGCGTTGCGTGCTGGAGGCCGGGCAGGGCGCCCAGCCGGTATCGCCCGAGGCCTTGCCGCAGGAGCTGCTGCAGGCCTTGAGCGAGGCCATGAGCCAGGCCGATCCACAAGCGCTGATTGAGTTGGACATGTGCTGCCCAGCGTGCGAGGAACGCTGGAGCGAGGCCTTCGATATCGGCAGTTACCTGTTGGAAAGCCTCGATCATTGGGCACAACGAACACTCGATCATGTGCATCTGTTGGCCACGGCCTACGGCTGGAGCGAGGCGCAGATTCTTGCCTTGAGCCCGCAGCGTCGCGCCCGTTACCTGGAACGCGTGCAGTCATGAGCGACTTGCTGCTCGCCCTGGCCCGGCGCGCCTTGCAGCCGCCGGCGATTCGCCCGCGAATCGGCTCGCGCTTTGAAAACGATGCAATCGTGCAGCGCGAATTCGAGCAGGCGCCGCAGGCGCAGTTGGCATCCACTCGTGAACTGCCGAAGGCACCTGCCGCGATACCCGTGGAGGTGCAATCGAGGCCCGAGTCATCAACACCGACGCCAACGCTGCTGCCTGTGACGCCGATGTTGCAGCGGGTGGCCTCACTGCTGCAACCAACGTCGCCGGCGGGGACCCTCCCGCCAGCCATGCCCGGACCGCCGCAAACTTTGGTTTCGGCCGTGTTTGAATCGCCCAAGGAGTCTGGGCTGCCCCGGGATCCGCTGCTGTTATCGCCGGTTGACGATACCGCGCCACAGCATTCGCCCCCAGGCCCGCAAACCCGGTTGATCGAACGCTTCCACAGTGAACGGCGCATCGAGCACCACGAGCTCAGTCGGGAGCTGATCGAGCACCGTGTCGAACGGCTGCACGAGCAAGCGCCCGGCAGCGCCACGGTATCGCCGCCACTTCATGCACGGCAGGAACCGCACCCGGCGCAGGCCGATGGGCAAGCCGCCGCGCCACGGATCGAGATCAATATCGGACGCATCGAAATCCTCCCACACGAAGCAGCACCCGCATCGCGTGTCGAACAGCCGCCCCGGCGCCTGCCGGCCAAGTCTCTGGATGACTACCTGAGCGAGCGTAATTCGGGTGCAGGGCCGCGGTCATGAGTTCGCCACTGGGGCTGGCCGCCGCGCTCGCGACACTCCAGCAAATGCTCGAAAGCGGTCTGGCGGACTTGAAAGTCAGCGATGTGCTGGGCGGTGCGCCGAGCGTCACCTGTATCGGCCCGGATCGCATTGATCCCGCCGGCGGCGACCAATTGAACCTCTTTCTCTACAACCAGACGCGCAATCCCGGCTGGGCCAATCTCGGACTGCCGAGCCGCGACAGTGCGGGCGAGCGCATCGGCAATCCGCCCCTCGCGCTGGACTTGCACATACTCATCACCGCCTATGGCTCCGCTGATTTCCACGCCGAGATCCTGCTTGGCGCTGCGATGCAAATCCTTCACGACACCCCGGGACTGGGCCGCGACGCCATCCGCGCGGCGCTCAAACCGATGCCGAACAAACCCAATGTGCCCAAGGCGCTGGAACTCGCCGGACTGGCCGATCAGCTGGAACAACTGCGGATCACACCCCTCAACCTCAGCACTGACGAACTCTCGCGCATCTGGTCCTCAATCCAGGTACCCGCACGGCCCAGCGCGGCGTATCTCATCAGTGTGCTGCTGCAATCGACGGCCAGAAGCCAGCGCACGCCGTTGCCGGTACTGGCACGTAACCTCTATGTGGTGCCGTTGCGTACGCCACGGGTGGACCGGGTCGAGTCGGTGGCCGGTGCGGCAATGCCGATTCTGTCGGACGGCAACGTGCGGGTCAGCGGCGCCCAATTCAAGGCTCAGGCCCTACAACTGTTGGTCAATGGACTGGACCTCAGCGCCGGACTGAGCAAAATCGAAAACGAGACCCTCGAGTTCGGCTTTCTGTTCCCGGCGCTGCCGCCATCCTTGCGGGCGGGGGTCTGCACGTTGCAGGTGGTCCATGGGCAATTGCTCGGGACACCGCCAGTCGCGCATGGCGCGGTGCAATCGAACCTTGGCGTGTTCATTCTCAACCCTCAAGCGGGCTTTGTCGTTCAGCCCGGCGCGACCAGCAAGGTGGTCGACGGTGTGACCTACCGCTTCGGCAGCATCAAGGTGACCTGTGTTCCGCCCGTTGGGCCGGGGCAGCGGGTGCGTCTGCTGCTCAACGAAAAAGCACCGCCAAGCGACCGGCCGGCACGGTCCTACAGTTTCAGCGCAACTGACGGCAATGGCATTCTCCCGCCGGCCGAGCAGAGCGCAACGGTCACCATCGAATATCAAGGCGTCGCCCAAGGGGCCTATTTGGCAAGGGTGCAGGTGGATGCCGGAACCAGTGCGCTGGTCATGGCCGCTGATGGCCAATTCAGCGCGCCGCAGGTGCTGCCATGAGCCAGCGCCGCGATTTCGCCGACAACCGCCGTGTGCTGACGCAGGCGCTGGATGCTTTTGCCGCCTACCTGACGGCGCGGCTGGCTGGCGAGCCGGCGCCCTTGGGCGCTTATCTGGAGACCCCGCCGGCGCTGGCGCTGCTGTCCGAGCGGTTGGGGTTGAGCCGTTTCGAACAGGATCTGTTGCTGCTGGCCGCCGCCGTTGACCTTGACCCACGCTTTCGCGACTTGATGGCGCAAGCCCAAGGTGACGTGAACCAACCCTGGCTGAGTTTCGAGCTGGCCCTGCGCCTGCTGCCTGAACCTGAGTGGAGTGCGATCACCCCGATCGGCCGTCTGCGGCGCTGGCAATTGCTTGAACCCTTCGGCAGCGGCGGGGCGCTGCAAGCGCGGCTGGTGGTGGATGAAATCATCCTGCACCGGATCGCCGGCCTGAGCTTTCCCGATCCGCGTCTGGAACCCTGGTTTCGTCAGGAAAACCTGGCGGACGCCGAGTCGGTCGCTGTCGACAGGCAACAGGCAAGGGCCAGCATCCTTGAGATCGCCGCCCAGTGGCAGGCAGCGCCCAGCCTTGCCTTGGCATCGATTGCACGACTGGTGGAAGGCGACGGCGAAGGCTATGCCCAAGCCCTGGCGACAGAACTGGGGCTCAAGCTGTACCGGATGGCCGGGCATGACCTGCCTGTCGGGCATGTTGAACGCGAGCAATTGGCGCACCTGTGGGAGCGTGAAGCGCTGTTGCACGGCGTGCTGCTCTGGTCGCAACCGCAAGATCTGAACGCGGAGCAGGCACAACGTCTGGGCGACTTTTTCGATCACTTGCAGGGCCTGATACTGCTCAGTGGTGACAGCGCGCCGGCCCTGCGTCGCCGTCAATGCCGGGTCAGCGTCCAGGGCAGCGACGCGTCGGCACGACTCCAGCTCTGGCAACAACACTTGGGTGAATCAGTCTCAGGCGTCAACGGCCGACTCGGTCTACTGGCGGAACAGTTTCAACTCAACAACAGCACCATCCTGCATCTCGCCGAGGCCTTCAAGGCCAGGCCCAAAGGCGGTGTCGAACACCTTTGGCAGGCATGTCGCGAAGAAGCTCGACGTGGCCTGGAGCACCTGGCTGAACGAGTGGACGCCCGCGCCGACTGGGACGATCTGGTGTTGCCGGACGCGGCCCTGACAAGTCTGCATACGTTGGCAGCCCAGGTTCGTCAGCGCACACGGGTTTACCGCGATTGGGGCTTTGCCGAGCGCAGCGACCGTGGCCTGGGTATCAGCGCCTTGTTCGCTGGCGGCAGCGGCACCGGCAAAACCCTGGCCGCCGAAGTGCTGGCTCATGAACTGCAACTGGACCTTTACCGCATCGATCTGGCGGCACTGGTCAGCAAGTACATCGGCGAGACCGAGAAGAACCTGTCACGGGTATTCGCCGCGGCCGAAAGCAGCGGCGCGATCCTGCTGTTCGACGAGGCGGACGCCTTGTTCGGCAAACGCAGTGAAGTGCGCGACAGTCATGACCGATACGCGAACCTGGAGGTCAGCTACCTGCTGCAACGGATCGAGACTTACCGTGGACTGGCGATTCTCACCACCAACTTGAAGCAGGCCATCGACCCGGCATTCCAGCGTCGCATCCGTTTCATCGTGCAATTTCCCTTTCCCGATATGGAGGCCCGCAGCGCCATATGGCAGCGGGCGTTTCCACCCGATGCGCCGTGCAACGCGCTGGACATTGGCAAATTGGCGCGGCTTTCGCTGTCTGGCGGGCATATCCGCAACCTGGCCTTGAACGCGGCCTTCCTGGCGGCAGACAAGGACATGGCCATCGGCATGCAGCATCTGCGTGCAGCCGCCGAAGCAGAGTTCGCCAAACTGGAAAAACCGCTGCCGGCGGCGGAAGTGGGGGACTGGACATGACCCGCCCCCTGACACCCGTCGCCCCGACCATCAGCCTGACGATAGGTACCCTGGCGTTGCCCGGTTATTCATTGCGCAATGGCCAGCGACTGGCCGGTGCCCTGGAGCGTGAGTTGGGACGTTTGCTGATCGCGGCACCGCTGCCAGGGCAGGGTTTTGCGCTCGAACAAGTGCAAATCCCCCGGTTTGCCACACCTGCGGGTGAGCGCCCGGAGCGTACCGGACGGCGCTTGGCACGACTGATCGCTGAACAACTGCAGGGGCCGGGACAATGACCGAACACGCCCTTGCTCCCAGTGCCAAACGCGACGCCACGCCGCCGAAGACTGCCGTGCGTGGTCTGCTATTACAGCGCAAGTGCGCCTGTGGCGCGGGTGCCGGTAACAGCGGCGAGTGCGAAAGCTGCGCCGCCGGCCGCCAACAGAACCTGCAACGCAAGGGCAACGGTGCCCAAGGCGGGCAGGGTGTCCCGGCCTCGGTCAACGAGACTCTGGCGCGTCCCGGTCGACCGTTGGATGCAGACACTCGCGATTTCATGGAGAGCCGCTTCGACAGCGACTTCGCTGCCGTACGCATACACGACGACAGCGCCGCCGGGGCCAGTGCCCGGGATGTGGATGCGCATGCCTTCACTGTCGGCCAGGACATTGTGTTCGGTGACGGTCAATACCAACCCCAAAGCGAGAGCGGTCGACACCTGTTGGCTCACGAACTCGCCCATACCGTGCAACAACAAGGCTTGCAGCGCTCCGGCATCAGCAACCTGGCCGATCAGGGGCCGCAGTATCAGCGGCTGGAGCGCGAGGCTGATCTGGCGGCCGACAGCGTGATGCGCGGCCAGCCCCTGGCCAGCGGCGTGCTCAGCCAGGGCGGAGCGCGCCTGTCGCGCAAGGACGGCAAGGGCAAATCACAGGACTATGAGGTGGAGAGCCGTTACAAAGACCTCGAAATGACCACCGGGCACAAGGTCACACCAGAGAAAAAAACCACTGCCAAAGTGAAGGGCAAGGACAAGGAACTGGCCTCTTTCGACGTCGATTTCCTGGAGCTGCATGAGGTCAAGGGCCCGGTGCTCAAGGAATGGCAAAGCAAAGCCAAGGCCAAGGCCCTGCGCGCAATCATCACGTTGCAGGGGGCCAAGGCCCAGGAAGCAGGTCTCTGGCAAATGCGCGTCAGTTCCGACGAGCTGCGTTCGCGCTGGACCAACCTGCGCGGGTGGAAGATGGGCGATGCGCTGAACGCCGCCTGGCAAAAGGCCGGTGGCGACGCCGAGTTTCCCAAGGTTGGCGGTGGCACCTGCGAGATGGATCACGTCATCGAATTGCAGGTGGGAGGCGACAACACCCAGGAAAACATCCAGGTGCTCGATCGCCTGGATAACGGCATGAGCGGTAGCCTGATCAAGCAGCAGGTCTTCGGCCTGGCACAAGCCATTGCCCAAAAGATCGAGGAGGGTGGCGAGGAGCCGCCGGCGCAAATCCGCTTGGTGTTCGCCGATTCAAAAATGAAGGGTACCGGCAAGTGCGGGCCCTGCTGCGAAACTGCCAGGAAGCTCGGCAAACCCGGCAAGGACGGTCGTGCCGACAAGTCCACTGAAACCCTGATCGACTACCCGGTTGTTGCCGGCGGCAGTACGCGGGTGCTGCGGGTCAGCGAAAAGAGCAAGACGCCGCCGATCTTCGAGTCCGGCATCCCGGAAAACGTCGCAGGTGCCGAAATTCTTCCCGGGCTGTTGTTGATGACCCTGCGCCGGGTCGGCAAGGGCAAGGACACCATCAACGCGATGATCGACAACCGCGACCGGACACGCCTGCCGATCACCCTGCCTGCCAAGGGCACCGGGGTGGTGCTGGATGTCGCCGAGGATGGCGGCCTGACCCTCTCCGAGGCCGCGAAGAAGAACGCCGGTATCGCGTTCACCTACGAGTACTTGAGCCCCGGGCGCTTCACCAAACTGGATCTGGTGCCCGGTGGGGTCGCTGGCGAAGGCTACATCACGCCCACCAAAGTGCCCTTGCTGCAGCGGCTCGAAGTGGCCTTCTCACCGGAGTATTTCCGGCTCAAGGCACCGCTGGACAAAGACAAGTTGAAGCCCCCGTTCGCCGGGGTGAAAATCACCGAGGCCTCCCTGGCCATCGACCTGGCGCCAAAACTGAAGCCGGTCGGGACCGTGGCGTTCGAGTTCGGCGCGGCGAAGAAAATCGCCGCGAGCAAAGTCGAGGTCAGTGCCGACGAGAACGGCCTGGTGTTGACCGGGATTCTCTTTGTCTATTTGCCCGGCGTCGATGAAGCCAAGGGCGAGATCAAGTATCAGGCCGGCGAGTGGAGTGGCGGGGCGCATATCGAGTCGGGGCAGATGGCCGGCAAGATTCCCTATGTAAAGAGCGGCGCTGTCGATGTATTCCTCAAGGCCGGCAAGATCGACGCCAGCGGCAAGGTCAACCTGGAACTGCCGGGCGGCAACGAGGCATCGCTGGAACTCAATTACACCCGCAGCAAGTGGGTGTTCCAGGGGCGCGGCAAGATCAAGGTCAAGAGTCCCTACCTCAAGCCGATCCAGGCCAGCCTCTGGTACGACGGCGAGCTGTTCATCGCCAAGGGCCAGGCCGGATTCGCCTTCTCGGGTCTCGACGGCATCGTGGATGCCACCTACGAGAACAAGGGCGGCAAGGAGAAGGTCTACGGCAAGGGCGATATCAAAATCGACAAGGGCCGCGCCAAGGGCAATATCGTCGTCGAGTTGCTGCCCAATGAAAAGATCATCGGCAAGGGCAAGCTCTCCTACGAAATCAAGAAGGACATGGTGGCAACGGCCGGCATCACGGTGGACGAACAGCAAAAGATCACCTTCGACGGCGAGCTGAGCTTTCCCGACATCACCCTGTTCAAGCGCTTCCCGGAGAAACAGGAAGACCAGCCGATTTTCTCGGCCTCGGGAAGCATCCCGATTCCTGGTGCCTCCATCGGCCCGATCGGGCTCAAGGTCAAGCTTTGGGGCAGCCTTGGGTATTACTACTATGTCGGCCCCGGGGTGCTCACCGGGATCAAGGCTACGGTCAAGTTCAGTCCCTTCGAAGCCGACCCGGATTTCAGTTTCAACCTCAAGGCCAAGGCCAGCATCCCGGCGGGCGGGGGTATCAGCGGCAAAGTCGGCGCCGACGTGGTCATCGATCTGTACATCGCCGAGGTCGGTGGTGGCCTCAACGTCGAGGCCAAGGCCGGTCTTGAAGGCAAGGCCGAATTGGCCGGCGAGATTGCCTACAGCAAGGACAAATTCAGCGTCGATGCCAGCGCCTATATCGGCGGCAGCGTGGTGCTGGCCGCGGCGCTGAATGCCCGGGTCTACGCCGAAGCCGGGGTCTGGCGGTTCAAGGTGCGTACTGAAAAGACCTGGAAACTGCTCGGTGGCACCTTCGACACCGGCCTGAGCCTCGGCGTACGCCTTCCGCTGCACTACGACAGCATCGACGGCTTTCGCATGCCCAAGCTCTCCGATATCAAACCGGAACCTGCGCAGATCAATCTTGATCCGTCGAAGATGCTGTCCAACCTGTTTGGCAATGCCAAGAGTGAGGAGCGCGAGGTATGACCGGCTTTTCCAATTCGCCGAAAGTGCTCAAGGGCGGGCTGATCCTGATCGACCCGGCCAGCGGTGCCGTACTGCGGGTGATCGCCTTGCAGTACAACCCTGACCTGTTGACCCGCAGCCTGCAACCGCAGAGCACCGGAGGCAGCGCGGCGATCAGCGAGCCGCTACGGCTGAAGGGGCCGCCGGTGGAAACGATCAAACTCGACGCCGAGATCGACGCCACCGACCAGCTGGAGTTCTCCGACCAGCACCCCGGCGCGATCGAGGTCGGTATCCACCCGCAGCTCGCGGCACTCGAAACCATCGTCTACCCGGACAGCAACGCCTTGATCCGCAACAACCAGATGGCCAACGCCGGCACCCTGGAAATCGTCCCGGTGCAGGCGCCGCTGCCCTTGTTCGTGTGGAGCAAGGAACGCGTGGTGCCGGTGCGTATCACCGATTTTTCGATCGTCGAGGAGGCGTTTGACGTCAACCTCAACCCGATTCGCGCGCGCATTAGCCTCGGCATGCGCGTGCTCAACATCAATGACCTGGGCTTCGGCGACAAAGGCGGGCACCTCTACATGGTTTACCACCAGAGCCGCGAACGCCTGGCGCGCACGGCCAGCAGCACGACCCTGGCCAGCCTGGGTTTGAGCGCGCTTTTTTAAATCAACGGATAGCTGAAGCACTAAAAAGGACAATCACGATGAGCGACCGTTTCCCACCCAACAGCCGTTACTACCCGACCGAAACCGCCGAGCTTGTCCAGGCCGACGGTCGACGCGTTGTCTACCTGCGGCGGCGCTTCGTCCCCGATCCGGCAAGCTTTGTCACGTTGCAGATCTACACCGTGATCGAGGGCGACCGTATCGATCGCATGGCCGCTGCGGTGCTCGGCGATCCAGAACAGTTCTGGCGCTTGCCGGATGCCAATGGCAGCCTCCACCCACTGGAGCTGGAAGAGTTGGGCCGGCAAATCCACCTGACCTTGCCCGAAGGCATGCAGGGGCCGAGCGATGCTTAAAGGCATGCATGTCTCGTTGCTGGTCGGCCCGGCGATTCCGCTGCCGGTGCCCAAGCCGCTGATCGATGCCTTGCAGAGCATCCAGGTGACGTCGGCGGCTGGCGCCCGCAGCGGCTTCCAGATCAGCTTCGCCCTGCACAACAACTCACCGCTGCACACCCTGTTGTTGCTCGCCGGCGGGCGAGTGCCCTGGTTGCGGGTGCTGATCGTGATCACCCTCAACAGCCTGCCGATGGTGTTGATGGACGGCCTAATCACCCGCCAGGAGGTCAGTGGTTCCAACGAGCCAGGGCAGAGCACGCTGACCATCACCGGTGAGGACCTGTCGGTGGCCATGGACCAGCAGGAATTCAACGGCATTCCCTATCCGGCCATGCCGGCCGAGGCTCGGGTGGCGCTGATCGTCGCCAAGTACGCGATCTTTGGCATGGTGCCGTTGGTGATCCCGCAGATTTTCAGCGATGTGCCGATCCCTGTGGAAAAGATCCCTACCCATGACGGCACCGACCTGGCCTATGTGCAGAAGCTGGCCAAGGACGCCGGTTACGTGTTCTACGTCGAGCCCGGCCCGCTGCCGGGGATGAATACCGCTTACTGGGGGCCGGAGATCAAGCTCGGGATACCGCAACCGGCGCTAAACCTGGGGATGGATGCCCACAGCAATGTCGAGGCGCTGTCGTTCAGCGTGGACAACACCAAGGCCAGCCTGCCGATCGTGTTTATCCAGAACCCGCTGACCAAGTTCCCGATTCCCTTGCCGATCCCCGACATCAGTCTGCTCAACCCGCCACTGGGCGCGCTGCCGCCCATCCCCAAATCGATCCACCTGCTGAAGGACACCGCCAAGCTGTCGCCGATGGCCGCCTTGTCCAAGGGCCTGGCGGAGGCCGCGGGCTCGGCGGATGTGGTGACCGCCACCGGTTCGGTCGATGTATTGCGCTACGGCACGGTGCTGAAGGCACGCCAACTGGTTGGCGTGCGCGGCGCGGGCACCGCCTTCGACGGTTTGTATTACGTGAAAAGCGTGACCAGCAACTTCAAGCCCGGCGAGTTCAAGCAGAGCTTCACGCTGACCCGCAACGGCTTGATCTCGACACTGCCGAGGGTACCGGTATGAACGTTGAGCAAGGCAAGTTCTACGGCAAGTTCCGCGGGGTGGTGTTGAACAATATCGACCCGATGCAGATGGCCCGCATCCAGGTCCAGGTGCCCGATGTGCTGGGGCTCGGAATCTCCAGTTGGGCCATGCCCTGCGTGCCGTTCGCCGGAAAGCAGAGCGGCATGTTTGTGGTGCCGCAAATCGGTGCCGGCGTCTGGGTCGAGTTCGAGCAGGGCAACCAGGATTACCCGATCTGGGTCGGCGGTTTCTGGGGCAGCGCGGCAGAGGTGCCAGCCCTGGCGCTGGCGGGGCTGCCGGTGTCGCCAAGCATTGTGCTGCAGACCGGCAACCAGAACGGCCTGACGATCTCGGACCTGCCGGGGCCAACGGGCGGCATCCTGCTCAAAACCCTCACCGGGGCGATGATTTCGATCAACGAGATGGGTATCACCATCAGCAACGGCCAGGGCGCGACGATCATGCTCAACGGCCCGGCGGTGAATATCAATCAAGGCGCATTGACGGTGATTTGAAATGAACATTTCACGCCATCACCCGCCTGGCCTAAAGCCCAATTGCACCCTGACAGGGGAGGACTGCTGATGCCCGGTTTTCTCTTGCATCTGGGCGCCACCGTGATGTGCAGCCATGGCGGACAAGCGACGCCGACTGCGCCTTTTGCGCGGGTGACACTCTCCGGCCAGCCCGTGACGACGCTGGCCGCGCCTTATGTGATTGCCGGCTGCAGCATGCCGCCGCCACCCGCCGGTAATGGCCCCTGCGTCACCGGCCAGTGGCTGGTCGGCGCGACCCGGGTGTTTGCCGGTGGGCTGCCGGTGCTGTTGCAATCGAGCACCTCGATCTGTGTCCCCACCGGCACGCCGATGCTGGTCACCGTCACCCAGCTACGGGTAACAGGAGTCTGATATGGCCTTGGACTTTCCCTTCAGCATCGACTCGCGCGGGCGCAGTGCCGAGGTTTTCGCCGATCTGCAGGTGCGGGACATGATCGAGCAGGTGCTGTTCACCGTGCCGGGCGAGCGGGTGAACCGTCCGGACTTCGGCTGCGGCCTGTTGCAATTGGTGTTCGCGCCCAACAGCGACGCCCTCGCCGCGGCCGTGCAGATGACCGTGCAAGGTTCGCTGCAACAGTGGCTGGGGGAACTGATCGAGGTCGAGTCGGTGACGGTCGAAAACCTCGATGCACGCCTCGGCGTGACGGTGCAGTACGTCATGCGCCGGGATCGCCAGCGGCAACTGGCGACCTTCAGCCGAGGACTTGCGCCATGAAACGCCAGTTTTTGTCCGACAACCGCCATCGCCTGCAATTGCTGCGTGACCTAGACCCGCCGAGCCTTAACGGCATCGACTACCTGGAAGTAGCCTCCGCGAATCAGCGCAAGCTCAGTGTGGCGTTCGTCAATCCGTTGGCTGGCATCACCGCTGCCCATTGCCGGATTGAAGGTGGGGTGCGCATCACTGGCGTGCACATCGAGAGCCTGAGTATCAACGGCAATCAGCTCGACATTACGGTGGACCAGGCCGGTGATTTCTCCTGGTATCGCTTCGTGTTGATCAACCCCACGGCGCCCGAGGATCCACCGCCGGGTTTCGACCCTTGCCTGTCGAGCATCCGCTTCAGCTTCAAGGCGCAGTGCCCGTCCGAATTCGATTGTGCCGACGATCATCTGTGCCCGCCGCAGGCGCCGGCCGAGCCGCTGCTGGATTACCTGGCCAAGGATTACGGGAGCTTTCGACGGTTGATGCTGGACCGGATGGGGCAGCTGATTCCCGGCTTTCATGAGCGCAACCCGGCGGATTTTTCCGTGGCCCTGGTGGAGATGCTCGCGCATATCGGCGATCAACTCAGTTATTACCAGGATGCCGTCGCCACCGAGGCGTATCTGGGCACTGCCCGGCGTCGCGTCTCCCTGCGCCGGCATGCGCGGCTGCTGGATTACCCGATTCACGATGGCTGCAACAGTCGGGTCTTCGTCAGCCTGAGCGTCTCCACCCAAGCCGACGGCCAGGTGTTGGCCGCGGGTACTCGTTTGTTGACCCGCAGTGCCGAGCCCGGGACTGTATTGAAAGAAACCGTACTGGAAACCTTGCCCGACGGTGCCACCCAAGTCTTCGAAACGATGCACGCGCTGCCCTTGCAGTCCGCCCATAACCGCATTGATATCCACCATTGGGGCGAGCCGGACTTCTGTCTGGGCAAAGGCGCGCAGGAGGCCGCCCTGATCGATGATCCGCCGCTGAGTTTGCAGGTGGGCATGCTGCTGATCTTCGAAGAAGTGCTGAGCCCTGGCACCGGCCTTGCGCCGGATGCCGACCGCACCCACCGGCATGCGGTGCGCTTGACCGGGGTCAAGCCGGGGCACGACCTGCTGACCGACACGCCATTGCAGCTGATCAGTTGGCACGCCGAGGACGCACTGCCGTTCGCGTTGTGCATTAGCGCGCGTATCCAGCAGTCCGGTGTCAGCGAGACCATCAGGGTCGCTCAGGCCTGCGGCAATGTGGTATTGGCCGATCACGGCCTGACCCGCGCCGATGAATCGCTGCTGCCGGACGCAGTACCGACTGCCGGCCAGTACCGGCCACGTCTGCGCGAGCCTGGCATCGTCTATGCCCAACCTTATGAACACGATCCGACGCGTTCGGCCAGCAGCGCCTTGTACCAGGATCCCCGGCAAGCCCGTCCGGCCGGCATGCAACTGCGCGAAGACGATCCCGATCAGTATGGTGACCAGCCCAAACCCGGTGCCAGCCTTTGGTTACCACGCCGCGACCTGCTCGGCAGTGACCGCTTTGCCCAAGAGTTTGTGGTGGAGACCGAAGCCGACGGCAGCGCGCACCTGCGCTTCGGCGACAATCGCTTCGGCATGCAGCCGCAACCCCGCAAACGGCTGTTGGCCAGCTATCGCCAAGGCGGTGGCAGCGTCGGTAATGTCGGTGCCGAGAGCATCACCCAAGTGGTCTGTGAAGACCCTCTGATCAAGGACTGCATCGAAACACTGCGCAACCCGTTGCCGGCGAGCGGCGGTGCCGAGGCCGAGAGCGCCGATGCGATCAAGCTGTTTGCCCCGCAGGCTTACCGCACCCAGGAGCGAGCGGTCACCGAGGCTGACTACGCGCGGGTCGCCGAGCGTCATCCGCAAGTGCAGCGGGCAGCTGCGCGGCTGCGCTGGACCGGAAGCTGGTACACCATGTTTGTCAGCCTCGACCGCAAGGGCGGCAAGCCGCTGGATGCCCCATTTCGCGAAGAAATGCTGCGCCATCTGGAACGCTATCGGCTGGCCGGCTATGACCTGGATCTCAGCGAACCGATCTATGCCCCGCTGGATATTCAACTGAGCGTCTGCGTATCGCCGGGCCACTTTGCCGCGACGGTCAAGCTTGGCCTGCTCAAGCGCCTGAGCAGTGGCGAAGACGGGCAGGGCCGGTTCGGCTTCTTTCATCCCGATCACTTCAGCTTCGGCCAGGGCCTGGCACTTTCTGCCCTGATGGAGGCGGCGCATTCGGTGACCGGCGTGGCCTCGCTCCAGGTCGAGGTGTTCCAGCGCTGGGGCAGAACCCCGAATCAGGAAATAGAGCAGGGCTTGATCAGTGCCGCGCCGCTGGAAGTGCTGCGCCTGGATAACGATCCGAACTTCCCTGAAAACGGCCGGCTGCTGCTGACTATGCAAGGTGGCTTATGAGTAATGGCGAACAATGCGGCTGCTGCGCCGGGATCAAGGTGCTGACGCCGGTCGACGAACTGAACCCGCCAGGGCAGACGACGTTGCACTATCGGGTCGGCACCCATGGGCGCTTTCGCGAAAGCCAGCTGGCGCGCCTGTCCGGCCAGCCGCCGCTGCTCGGGCTGAGCACCCGCGATGCCGATGATCCGGCGCTGGCGTTGCTCGATGCCTGGGCCGGAGTCCTCGACGTGCTGAGTTTCTATCAGGAGCGCATCGCCAACGAGGGCTTCCTGCGTACCGCCACGGAGCGGCGTTCGGTATTGGAACTGGGGCGCGCTATCGGCTACGAGCTGCGCCCCGGCGTGGCGGCCTCGACGTTTCTGGCTTTTTCTTTGGAGACCGCGCGGGGCGCGCCCTTGACCGCACGGATCGACGCCGGCACCAAGAGCCAGAGCATTCCCGAGCAGGATGAACAGGCACAGGTTTTCGAAACTCTGGAGCCGTTGTACGCGCGCGCCGCCTGGAATGCCTTGCGCCTGCAAATCGAGGAAGAGCTGCCACCGTACTGGGGCGCACGCACCCTGTATCTGAAGGGACAGAACACGCGCTTGCAAGCGGGCGACTCACTGCTGATCGTCGGCGACGAACGCCTGAAAAATCCCGGCAGCGAAAACTGGGACCTGCGCCGCGTCGCTCGCCTGCAAGTGATTTCGCCGGTGGAGCCGAGCGCTGACCCACTGGCCGGCTACACGGTCGTGACGCTCGACCGACCGTTGGGCAAGGTGATGCCCCATGTCGAGCCGGCGAAGGCCAATCCACGCTGTTTTGCCCTACGAACCAAGGCCGCGCTGTTCGGCCAGGCCGCGCCGGACTGGCGGGCGATGCCGCGCAGTCTGCGGGCAAGCTACCTGGGCCTGGACGACGATAATCAGGCGAAGATCAGCCTGCACGGGCAGTGGCCGGGCTTCACCCTGGCCGATATTTCCGATCCGCTGACCCGCCAAGCCACCGGTAGCGGATTGTATGGCGAGTATTTTGAAGGCATCGACTTCAAGACTCGCAAGCTCAGCCGCACCGACGCCACCGTTGATTTCGACTGGGGCAGCGCCAGCCCCGACCCGACGTTGAGCGTCGATACCTTCTCGGTGCGCTGGAGCGGCTGGCTGCAAATACCCGAGAGCGGCAACTACAGCTTTTTCGTCAAAGCCGACGATGGTGTTCGGCTGTGGCTTGGCGGCCAGTTGCTGGTCAACGAATGGCGTGATCAAGGTGCCACTGAATTCAGCGCGACCTTGTTCGAACTCCAGGCCGGACAAAAACTCGACCTGCGCCTGGAGTACTTCGAGAACGGCGGCGCAGCCACGATTCAATTGCGCTGGCAGGGCCCGGGCATTCCGAAACAGATCATCCCCCAGAGTCGGCTCTATCCCCGGGACGTACACAGCGTGCATCTGGACGCCAGCTATCCGCGGTTGGTCACGGGCAGTTGGCTGGTGCTGGCGCTGCCCGATTATCAGGAGCTGTATCAGGTTCTTGATAGCCGCGAGGATGCCCGCGCCGCCTTCACACTGAACAGCAAGACCACGCGCCTGAGCCTGCGTGGCGAACAACTGCGCGAGCTGTTCAACGAGCGCCTGCGCGAGACCACTGCTTACGGCGAATCGATCGAGCTGCCGTGGGCAACCCGGCCCATGTCGGGGTTACTCAGCGGTCATGTGTTGACGCTGGAGGATCTGCAACCAGAGCTGGATGCGGGCCGCTGGCTTTCGGTCAGTGGCCACACTTTGCTGGACGTGGCGCAAAATGCGCCGGCGCGTCAGCGGTTGTTGGCCAATGACCCGCTGGTGGCGGTGGAAATCGTCAGAGACGGCCGGTCCGCGAGCCTGTCCTTCACCGATGGCACACGCCTTGAAGTGCTGCTGGGCTTCGCCAGCGAAGTGCACCGCCTGCAACACAATGACAGCAGCGGCGCATGCTCGCGCCTGGAGCTTGAAAGCGATCTGCAACATGCCTATCTGCTGGCGAGTGTGCGGATCAACGCCAATGTGGCACCGGCCAGTCATGGCGACAGCAAGCAGATGCAGATCCAGGCGGAAATCCTCGGCAGCGGGGACGCCAGCCAAGCCTTCCAACGCTTTCTGCTGATGCAGAAACCGCTGACTTATATTTCCTCACCGAGCCCTTCGGGCACCCAAAGCACGTTGCAAGTGCGCATCGATGGCGTGCGCTGGTCCGAGGCGTCACGCCTGGAAGAGCTTGGTGCGCAAGACCGTGCGTATCTGCTGCGACGGAGCGACGATGGCCGGGTCACCGTGCAATTCGGTGACGGTCTACACGGCAGCCGCCTGCCCACGGGGCAGATGAATGTGCAGGCGTCCTATCGCGTCGGCATCGGTGCGACTGGCAACCTCGACAGTGGGCGGATCAGCCTGCTGCTGTCCCGTCCGTTGGGGGTCAAGGAGGTGATCAACCCGGTACCCGCAGCTGGCGGGGTTGACCCGGAAAGCAGCGACAGTGCCCGGCAGAACGCGCCACTGAGCGTACGGACGATGGACCGCATCGTCTCGCTGAGGGATTTCGAAGACTTTGCCGCGGCCTTCGCTGGCGTCGGCAAAGCTCAGGCGGTGTGGTTGTGGGATGGCGAGCAACGGTTGGTCCACCTCACGGTCAGCGGGGTGGAGGGCGTCAGCATCGATCCCGGATCGGCACTCTACCGCAACCTGGCAGCGGCCATCGACGCGGTGCGCCCGGCCCATCAGCCGCTCAAGCTTGCGCCCGGTGTCGTGCTGCGTTTCGGTGTGACGGCCAAAGTCCGGGTCAGCCCGGACTATCAGAGCGCGGCGGTCCTGAGCACAGTGCGCAGCGCGCTTGGGCAGGCCTTCGGGTTCGCGGCGCGGTACTACGGGCAGCCCGTCAGCGGCAGCGAGGTACTGGCGGTGATGCAGCGGGTGCCGGGAGTGGAGAGGGTGGATCTGGATAACCTGCGCCTTTACGACGGCCTGTCCAGCAGCAGCGTGGCGGGGCCGGATGGCCGACTGCGCGCCCGCGGTGCCCGGTGGCAGAGCCAACAGATACTGGCGGCGCAACTGCTGTTGCTGGACCCGGCCGCAGTCACGTTGACGGAGCTTAGCCTATGAGCATTGACGCCGAATTCCTGATGGCACGACTGCCGGCCTTCTATCGCGAGCGCGATGCCGAAATGGGTGGGCTACTGCGGGCGCTGCTGGAGGTCATCGCCGAGCAGGGTGCCGTGCTGGAGGACGACATTACACGGCTCTACGACAATTGGTTTATCGAAACCTGCGACGACTGGCTGGTGCCTTATATCGGCGACCTGCTGGGTGTGCGCGGTCTGTATCCGGTCAGCGGTACCCAAGCGTTCGACCTGCGCGCTTATGTGGCCAACAGCCTGCGCCTGCGGCGGCGCAAGGGCACGCTGCCGGTGCTGGAACAGTTGGCGTTCGACACCACCGGCTGGCGTGCGCGGGCGGTGGAGTTTTTTGAGCTGCTGGGCACGACCCAATACCTGGATCACTGTCGTCCGCAAAACTTGCGCACGCCGAACCTGCGGGATGCCACGCAATTGGAGCGCGTCGACGGTCCCTTTGACCGCAGCGCCCATACCGTCGAGGTGCGTTCGCTGCCGGCCGGGCGCTACAACATTGCCAACGTCGGTCTCTATCTTTGGCGACTGCAGGCCTACGCGCTACAACGCGTCACTGCCCGGGCCATGACCAGCCTGGAGGGGTTCTACAGTTTCGATGCCCTGGGCCGCGACGTTGCCGAGCCGCTGCTGCGGGGTGAAGGCATGCTGTTCAACCGGCCGCGCACGGAGCAGGAAATCACTCACCTGGCGCAACCGGAAAATGTTCCGGAGCCACTTTCACGGCGCCTGCTGCATGACGAACTGACAGCCCTGCGTCAGGCCCTGACCGATGGCGAGACGGCCAACCCGGTGTACTTTCCCTTTGATCAGGAAGAGGGTGACCCGGTGCTGCGAATCTGGCTTGACGGAGTAGAAGTGCCACCTGAGCATCTGCTGGTGTGCAATCTGTCGCCCTTACCCGGTGTGGTGCCGCAGGAACGGCGGCGACCACCGACCAGTGTGACGGTCAAGTCGACCAAGGCCGGCCAGCCGGACAAAACCTTTCCTGGCGTTGCCAACCTTTATCTGGTGGGTTTCGACCCAGTCCTTGGGCGTATCGCCTTGCCGTCCGGCAAGACCGCGACCCGGGTGGAAGTCGCCTATTGCTATGGCTTCTCTGGTGATGTCGGCGCCGGGGCCTATGATCGACGCCCGGTGCGGCGCGAAGACGAGCCGTTGCACGGCTTGCTGGACCCGGCAGATTTTCAGATACAGCTGCGGGTCCCAGGCGATTACGCAAACCTGGCCGATGCGCTCGCTGCGGTGATTGCCGGGGTCCCCACGCTGATTTATCTACTGGACGACGGGACCCAGGAACTGAGCCCCGATCTCAACTTGCCAGATACCCACCTGGCGATTGAAGCCGCCAACCAGCGGCGGCCGGTACTGATCGGCGACCTGCGTTTACGCGGCAACCTCAACACTCGGCTCAGCCTGTCGGGGCTGCTGCTGGACGGTCAACTGCGCCTGGACGGTGCGCTGGGCGAGGTGAATCTGCGTCATTGCAGCCTGACGCCGAGCAAGGGCGGCATCCGCCACACCGGCACTGGCAGCCAACTCTGGCTGCGACTGAACCAGTGTCTATGCGGGCCGTTGCGCGCGAGCAAGGCCATCGCCGGGGTCGAAGGCCGCAACAGCGTGTTCGATAACGGCGATGACTTGGCCTTCGATTTACCGGGCACGCGTCTGCAGCTCGATCGCTGCAGTGTCTTCGGCACCAGCGCCGCCGGAGAGCTGGAAGCCAGCAACAGCCTGTTCAGCGCCAAACTGAACATCACCCGACGCCAGGAAGGCTGCGTGCGCTTCTGTTATGTCCCGACTGGCTCGCAGACGCCACGCCGCTATCGTTGCCTGCCGGACCTGGTGACCCAAGGGCTGCCAGCTGCCCAGGCGAAGAGCGAACGGGTGCGGGTCACGCCAGCGTTTACCTCGGTGAATTTCAGCCATCCGGCTTATGCCCAGCTACGTCTTTCAAGTGCTCAAGAACTGCGTACCGGTGCCGAAGACGGCGCCGAAATGGGCGTGTGGAATCTGCTTCAACAACCACAGCGCGAGGCCAACCTGCGTCAGGCCTTGGACGAATACCTGCGCTTCGGCCTGGAGGCCGGGGTGATCTTTGTGAACTGACTGAACGCGCATAACGGGCCAGGAATATCATTATGAAAGCCGATCTCACCCGCTCAACCGACAAGCAGGACCAGCACTACCGCACGGTACGCATGCAACAGGGGCGGGTGCAGCTGGATGCGGACTGGAACGAGCAGCAGGACATTCTCAATCGCCGGATCGAGACCGAAACCGTCGATACCATTGGCCATAGCGGAGGACCGTTGGCCAACCCTGGTTTTCTACTGACCGGCAACGGCAAGTCCATCGGTATCGGCGTCGGTCATTACTACGTCGAAGGCTTGCTCTGCGAAAACGCCAGCCCGGTGACGGCGACCACCCAGCCACACTTGCCGGGAAATGCCTCGCCGGTGCTGCCGGCCAATGCCAGCCTGTTGCCATTGCCTCCGGCGAACGCGCCGCAGCTTGCCGAGGTCAAGGTCTATGACAACAACGGAGCGCCCGTCGACCCTCCTGATGGGGTTTACATTGGCTATCTCGAAGCCTGGCTGCGGCATATTACGGCCCTGGAAGACCCGCTTATCCATGAAGTGGCCCTTGGCGGGCCGGACAGTGCGACCCGCGACCAACTGCTGTGGCAGGTCAAGCTACTGCGTGCCGGCGAAATCGGTGCCGACCTGAACTGTCTGAGCGTGCTGCCGGCCTGGACTGCCTTAGTCACTGCCGCCGATGGCAAGCTGGCGGCCCGTGCGGAACCCAGCAATCCGCCCAAAGATCCCTGCCTGTTGGCGCCGGAAGCGGGTTACCGACGCCTTGAAAACCTGTTGTATCGCGTGGAGATCCATGACGATGGCAGCGTTTCAGCTGACCAGCGCTACAAGTGGTCGCGTGATAACGGCAGCATCGAGACCCGCGTAATACGTTGGCTAGGCGAGCCGACGGCGGACGAGTTCGAGGTCGCCAGCATCGGTCGCGATGCCTACCTTGCAATCACTGCCGGTTGCTGCTTGGAATTCTTCGACGATACCCATGAACTGCTCGGCCGGCCGGGAACACTGGTGCAGGTGCTCAAGACCGAAGGCAATCTGGTCACCCTCGATCTGGCCAGTGCCACCGGAGCGCTGGACAAGTCGCTGTACCTGAGCAATCCGCGCGTACGGCGTTGGGACGGTTGGGCGAAGCTAGCCCCGGCGGCGGCCAATTTGAACAGCGGCTGGGTGGAGCTGGAGGAGGGCGTCGAGATCAAATTCATCCCCGGCAAGTACCGTGTCGGGGATTTCTGGACCATTCCCGCTCGCACCGCTACCGCTGACATCGAGTGGCCATTGGTGGCCAATAAACCCGCCTTCCAGGCACCGCAGGGCGTGTTGCGCGCCTTCACCCGGTTGGCCTTGCTCAACTGCCAGGCCGGGGTCTGGAGCACACTAAGCGATTGCCGTCAGTTGTTTCCGGCGCTGACCGAACTGACCAATCTCTATTACGTGGGTGGCGACGGCCAGGAGGTCATGCCTAACCCTTTGGCGCCACAAAACCTGCCGTTGCCCAGCCCACTGGAAGTCGCGGTGTTCAATGGCAAGTTCCCGGTTGCCGGGGCCGAGGTCCGCTTCATTGTCAGCGGTGGCACGCTGCCCAACGGCACCGATAGCCAAGACATCACCACCGGCGCGGACGGTATCGCCAGCGTTATCTGGAGCCTGGCACCTGGCGTGCTGAACCAGACCTGCACGGCGCAATTGCTCGAAGCCGGCCAGGTCGCGGCGGGCAAGTACAACGTCCTGCACTTTTCCGCCAGCCTGTCCGTGGCAACACAGGTCGCCTATGACCCGGCGAAGTGCGCCGACATGGCCGCCCAGGGCATTCATACCGTGCAGGACGCCCTCGACGCGCTCTGTCAAAAAACTCACGGCGGTGGCTGTTGCACCAGCGTCGGTGTCGGCGGCGAGTTCGAGAACCTCGACATCGCTCTTAAAACGTTGCTCGAACAGGGCAAACGCGACATTTGCCTGTGCCTGCTACCCGGCGAGCACCGCCTGGCCGACAGCATTGATCAGGTCGCACCGGATGGCACTCATCTTTTCATCCACGGCAGCGGCCCCGCCAGCCGGTTGATGCTGCGCAATCAAGAGTTCAACTGTTTCGATTTCGCCTCACTGACGTTTCTGGATTTCGACATCATCATCATGCAGGGCGAGAATCAGAGCCTGCGTTTCCAGGGCTGTCAGCAAGTGCGCTTGCAGCGGATGCGCCTGTCGGGGCTGACGGTGCCCGGCATTAGCCTGGTGCAGATCGAAGACGCTCAGCGCATCGACCTCAGCGCCTGTCTGATCAATGCCTACGCGCTGAGTGGGGCACAGCACGCCCAGGATCTGCTTGCTGCCATACCCTTGCTCGCCCCCTTTGAGGTGGCAATAAAATCAGGCAAGGGCGACCTGTTTGCGCCGATCCCAGGCAAGGTGGTCGACACCTTGGCTAGGTTCAGTCCAGCTCAGCGAAAGGCGTTCGGGCAACAGGTGGATCGCCATCAGTTGGTCCTCAACACCAATGAAATCCTGGCATTGTCGACACTGCGCAGCGATATAGAGCAAGGCGCCAGTCAGCGCCGACTCGTGCTCTCGCTGGATCGCCTGCGCACTGAACTGCTGCTCAACCACACTGGCTTCGCCCTGGCCTTGGGCGACGCCGAGGCGGACACCTTGCTGGCGGATAACCAGATCAACGGCCGTGTGTCCTTGTACGGCGAGGCCAAAAGTGACGAAGCGCTGAACCTCGATCTGCTGAAAAGTCTGGGCCTGGCGTTGAGTCGGGGTCGCGTCCAACTCAAGCCCGGCTATGGCGAACTACGCCTGCGCAATAACCGCCTACGCGAGTTGCGACTGGGCGATGCGATGCTCGACCGCTTGCGAGAACTTGCCGGCGCAGCCGAGGGAGGTGTGCTCGAAGGTTGCTATCGCAGCCTGCTGGCGGATGCCAATACACTGGTGGGCACCGAAAACCTGCTACTGGCGTCGAGTCTGGCCCTGAGCCAGAACCAGCTGAGTGTCTTCGGCCACATTGCGGCGTGTATCGCCTCCCAAGGCAAGTACATCGGCAACTTCACCGTCGAATCTATCCTCTTCGTGCTGGGCCACAAGGCGAACCAACAGTTCGCCAATGCCGGGCTAATTTTCAGCGAGATGTAGCGGGGCACAGAAACAGGAGGGGGGTTGCTACCATTTAAATCGGCACACTGCATTTGCTGTCGGTGGCAACCGGTAGAAAATATGGTTGAGCAATTCTACGTAGCTGTCGCAACCCTTCAGGAGATTGCATGAAAGTTGGCGTGATTTCCGATACTCACGGCTTGCTCCGCCCCGAAGCCCTTGCCGCCCTGGAGGGATGCGAGCAGATCATTCACGCGGGCGACATTGGTAGCGCAGAGGTTCTTGATCAACTGGCCTCTATCGCTCCTTTGCAGGTCGTACGCGGGAACAATGACAATCACTTTGGCATTGCGATCAAAGCGTGATCGCAAAGTTTGCGGCGTCTCGAACATATGGCGGTTAGGCAGGCTCCATGAGGCAGTATTGCCGGGACGGGCGCAACAAATTGCTGTTTTTTACTGTATTCGAACATGGCCATTCGCCGATATTGCAGTTTTTCTGAAAAGCCCCTTCAACGTCAGCGCCTACTCCCCGCTGCGATGCTCTGCCGATAATTCCTCATCGAATATTCGCCATGGTTACTTGGTGAGCCGACCGCCAGGTTGGCACTCTCAGTGCCTGGCTCTTGAAATGAGGACACACATGAGCATTCGTATTTGGCATCAAAGTTTCACTGTACTGAGCGACCTGGGTGCGTACGACGAGGCCTTGCGTGCGCATTTTCGCAGGGTGGCCCGCCCCGACACCGAGATCCATATGCACGTTTTTCAGCCGCTCAAGCTTGGCGTCGCCCCTTTATCCCGCCTCAATCAGCGGATGTTTTGCCGATTCCAGCGCAAATATTCACCTTTTGGCGTTTTTTGGGCGCACCTCGCCTAAACATGCGATCCGCGCCACCAGCCTGACAAGCTCCCCAAGCGGATCAGGTTGTACACCGAAAAGCCCAGCAACAGCTGGGCGCTGAGCTTTTCGCGGCCGATCAGCTTGGTCTTGCGCAAGCCGCCCACGGTCTTTAATCAGCCAAATCCTTCCTCGATACGTTTACGTATTTTCATGCTGACGCCATAACCCGGATGACGTGTCGTACGGCCATCAATCGCGCTCTTGATGGCCTTTCTCGAGACATGCGGCGTCACCTTCAAATCACGCGCCATCTGGACAAAAAATTTCTGGTCATAGCTCTTGTCTGCACCGACGGTGCTGCCAGGTTTGGCCGTGCGCTCGAGCATCTTCAAGGCTGCCCCCACTTCGGCGTGACCATTGAACTCGGTGCATTCCACATCCACGATCAACCCATTGCGGTTTTCCATCAGAGTGTGGGCCATATGGGCCAGGCGACTGCCAACGGCCGGGCTTGCAAGCCAGCCTGGCCTGGGGATCGGTGGTGGATTGATGCGTCGCGTGGCCGCGTTTTTCACCCTTGAAGTCGAGGTAGTTGTTGCGTGGACCACTCTCTGGCGACTCTCATAACCTCAATCTCTCGAACCGCCCGGTGCGGACCCGCATGCCGGGTGGTGTGGCAGGGGAGCGGCCTATGAAGGCCGCCCCCTATGCCGATTCCGGCTTTGCCAGTCTGAGAAGGGTGTGGGATGCGGGTGAATTACCAAACATTTTTGGTTCTGCGTAGCCATTCTTCACGTTCAGCGAGACCAATCAAACCACCATTGATGGCCAGTGTGACTCTTCTAATGCTGTCTGAATCGGCCAACGCATTGCACTGTTTTGCATCCCATTCTGCAGCGGCGATGGCCACGCACCACTGGGCACTGATGACCTCGTCAGGTGACAGGCTGAAGTCCGGTGCGTCGGGCTTCCATTGGCGTAAAAGCTCCGTGGCTTTGGTGTAGCTCTCTTTGCCTGTCAACTGGAGCAATCCGCGACCTCGATAGTTGAAACCATCATTTGGACCGGTATTGCCCATGCGCTTGCCATAGACTGAATTGGCCAGTTTCTGTGGATTGTGTGCGTATGCCTGAGGGTCGAGAGGGCCCTTGGGCAGGAAGCGGCTTGGCCAGACCTTGGGCAATCGCTCAGGGCTGTAATTGAGATTCTCGAACTGGATTGTGAGACCGCCGCATTCATGCAGCACTTGAGCCATGAAATGGACAACTCGTAACGAGTTGGCTGAGATGCCGTAGTGATCAAGGACAGGTTGGCTCTGCTCGAAAGCTTCGCGGTAGCTGGTCCTTGCGTTGGGGGCAAGTTTCAGTATTTGTGTGAGGTTTACTTTAACGCTCATGGTTGCCTCCGCTTCGATCCTGACTGTAAATGCGTGGCGTAAGATGCAATTTTAGTTAAATTAGTTTAATTGATTGTATGTTTGTAAAGAGTGTTGGAGGTGGGTTTGTTATAGTGTTGTTTGGAGTATTTATTATTCCAGATTGAGCTAATGTTCGTGTTTCTGGAGTAGACTCATCTCGACAGCCTGGCGAGTAATTTCAATGATCGCTCTTTTGTTCGCTCGCCATTTTCTGCTGCTTTTAACGCAAATGCCCTGATTTGGTTTAAGTCTGTACCGGGGAGGGCGGATAATTCAGGTGGCTGAGCAATACCAATGCATTGTATATGCCATTGTCATTGCTCATGTTGGCATTGGAATAGTCCAGCAATGCTGGAATCAGCTCCGGGCTCTTGCCGTATTGAGAGACCAGCGATTCGTGAGCTTTGATTCGGACAGCGCCTTGAGAGGAGAAAAGTTCCTCGATTAACGTAGCCAGAGGCGCGGTAGGGCTTTTATTAGAGGGAGGTGGATTGGTTGCCGCGATGGAATCGGTAATCGTGTACTGAAAATTACTGTCCAGATGAACCAGTTGTTTTGTGATGATGTTCTTTTCAGGGCTCTCCGGCAGCCTGGCCACCGCATTTTTTACGGTGTACAGGTTTGCGAGCATAGACTCGAGGGATGCAGTGACACTATTCAATTCTGTTTTTTTTGTCGTTGATCTGTAGTTGCTGGGTTTCGATTTCTTTCTGATGGATAGCCATTTCTGCCTGTTTGTCGTGAATGGTGTTGTTCAAGGCAATGGTTTTAACCTCTAGCCTGTCAACAGCTATTTCTGCTTTATGCATACCAAAGCCGACGCCTAGAACGCCGGTAATGACACCAATCAACGCAGCGATGATGGCGAGCGTTGAAGTCGAGAAGGCCTGGATGCTCGTAATTACTTTCTTGAATCTGTTGGGCTCAAGATTTTCTATTTCTATAGCAGCCTTGCGTACCTGAATGACCAGCAATTCGTCTTGTAAACCTTGGCGTAGTTCAGGCGTGAGTTTGTCATACAATTTTCGCACTCCCTGATGGTTCATCGGTTCGCAGGCCGTTGGCTGGCAAGTGGTCGGAAGTCAGCCTGTCAGGTGGAACATACGGCGGTTTTTTGCTTTAGTCCACCTACTGCTGGCTTTCGTGTCTTCGACACCTCGACCCATGAGGGCCCAGTCCCGGAGAGTTCCATGAACCCTCGATCTCTGCGTTTCACCGCATTGGCTGCCGTTTTTGCGCTCGGCTTTATTCCCGACGCTGACGCCGTCGAATACACCGACGTGAATCCCACGGCCAGCGCACGTTCAGCAAGTTCGTCGGGGCCCTCGATTTCGATACCACACACCTCGAGGCGGCCCAAGCCAAATTGACCATCGACCTCGACAGCATCGACGCCGGTAGAGAAGACGCCAACACCGAGCTGCAAAAGCCTGCCTGGTTTGACTCCACCGCTTATCCGGTGGCGACCTTTGAGTCGACCCGCATTAAAGACCTCGGCAACAACCGCTACCACATCACTGGCAACCTCACGCGTAGGGGGCTTACCCGGGAGGTGACAGTGCCGGTGCTCCTGAAATCAGAGAGCGCCATCGGCATCTTCGACGGCGAGTTGGTGCTCAAACGCAGTGACTTCAAAATCGGCGCTGGCGAGTGGTCTGACAGTGTTGTTTCCGACGACATCGACATACGTTTCCGGATGGTTGCGCCGGAGCACTGATGCGGTTGCGCCACAAGTCATCGGCATTAGACAAAAACGTCCTGATCTTGCGCCTTGCGCTTTCTGAGCTCGGCCAACATCTCTTTTTCGGGCATTCCATTGGCCCAGGAAGGGCGCAGTTGAAAATGGGGTTCATCTTTGAAACTTTTCCAGTTACCGCCCCAGTCCAGACCCATGTCCATCCCCAGCACACCGACCGCTTTGTACTTGGGGGATTTGCCTAAATATTCACTGCCTTCAAAAATTCCAACATCAAAGGCAATACCGAAATTATGGTTGGATTGTCCTCCTTTAGCATTGGTGACCTTGGGCGGGTTGTCAGGACGTCCTTTTGCGTAAAGTGCATCCTGTTCGGCGTAAGTTCTGTGTCCGCTGATGACTTTGATCTTTATGCCGTTAAGTGCGGCTTTCTGAACGAGTGCGACGGCAAAAGGACGGACTTCCGGCAGCAAGGTTTCAATGTTTGTTTTGCTCCTAGTGTCGAGACCTGTCGAAGATGTGCTTGCCAGTGTGGACGCTTGATCGGGAATCACCTGCTTCGCGATTGCCGACCAGGTCTGTGGCCCGGCTTTGCCGTCGACCTCGACGCCAAGAGCCTCTTGAACGGCACGTATCAACTTTTCAATATCCATCTTCCTGCTCCAGTAGTGATGAAGGATCAAGAAGAGCATCAATCGTCGCTCTTTTGATAAAGCACCAAGAAAAAGAAAGTAGAGTGGGCATAATAAGTGTTAAGTGAGTGTTACAATTTTTGTAGCTTTGGATTTAAAGTTGTTGAAAACTACTATTCGATGATGTCGATTATTAAGATAGTCGGGTGGTAAGGGGGGGTGTTATATTTGTTTGGAATAATGCGCGACTTGCTAATCGCTTTTATCTTTCTTGTTGATGTTGAGAATTCAGCTAGCATTGGTCTGGGTTTTGTTCTTCGGTCTGTTGCATTTGAGCCTGTACACTTATTGAAAGTTTGTAAGGATTGCTTGCCGGAATAAGTTGGGAAGTTGCTGAAGGGAAACAAACGCTCTTTTGCCGATGCTGTTTGCCTACTACCTGCTGTTGCTCGTCGCGCAGATAAGGATGGTAGGCTGGGTATATTGCAAGTTTTGACATCGTTTTGAAAGACTGGTACTCGGCAGCCCAGTGTCCACAGGCGTAAAAATGGATCCACGCTATGCTGAGCCAATGCAGTGGGTTCTCAAATCAAGGGAGCTAATCATGTCAGTGGTCATAGACGGCAAAACCAAACGCATCGGTCTGGCAATGTCGGGGGGCGGGTTCAGAGCCGCCGCCTTCCACTTGGGTGTAATGCAAGAGCTGAAAAATAACGGACTTCTCGACAAAATTGATCTGTTGAGTTGTGTGAGCGGCGGCAGTATCGCGGGGGCCACGGTTGCCCTGAACTGGGGCTCTGCCAACAAACTCGAGCTGCTCGATACTTACCTGCGTACACGTTCAATCGCCGTGTCATCATTCATCGCGGGCTCTCTCGATCCGTTCGAGTCTCGACTTGAGAAACTGGCCGACACTTATGATAAGGATCTGTTCCAGAAGAAAAAGCTGTCGGCACTGAGCAATGGCCCTCGTATTTATTTGAATGCCACCAACCTCGCGACCGGCAACATGTTTTTCTTCGTTGCCGGCGGCGATGGGATATGCGAGATGGGGGAGCATGAGCTCGGAGTAATCCCGGCACCGGAGTTCCCTGTCTGCCAGGCCGTTGCAGCTTCATCTGCATTTCCTCCCGTTTTTCCTCCCCTAAGGCTCGACTCCAGTACATACGGCCCCGCCAGTGTTGAGTACGTGACGCTCACGGACGGTGGCGTCTACGACAACATGGGGGTCAACCCGCTATTGCGCGACAGGAATGCACTGGACTACGTCATTGTCAGCGACGGCGGAAAGCCGTTTGCGAACAACAGTCAACCGACCGAGTCCGGTGCAATCGTGCTCAAGGCGGGACTGGACATCATGATGGAGCAAATACGTGGCCTGGAGTTCGACCGTCTGCAGTACCGGCATCTAGCAGGGAAGGGGCCAAAACCGATGTGGTTCTCGATCGACAGTCGCGACGGTGAGGCTCGGCAGGGGGACGCGGCATTTGCGTCAGCCATTGACACAAACCTGCGTCGACTGTCTTCGGAAGAAATGGCCGTGCTGACTCGCCATGGCGCCTCTCTGGTTAAGGCCCGGCTTGCGGCCTATGCCCCGGAACTTCTTTAGCGTCAGGTTATAACGCGCTACTTGAATTTCCACGGCGCAGGTCACTGCCGTTTTTGATATTGCAGAGTGGCATGTTCGCAGCTGAATGATTGAAGCACAGGCATGGATGATTGTAATCACCCGGATCCTTTAGCGCACCACTATGAGGGCTACTGAAATGACAACGGTAACAGCTGAGTCAGCCAAGGAGTTTGTGGCAAAGGTACGTCTTGGCATCCCTGCGCAACACACGTTTGGCCTCACTGATAACGCGGTTCCATTCAAACCTGTAGACAATCGACAACAGGCCGTTGTAGTGGGAGCAGATGTTGTTTCGTTTACTTCCGAGGTCAGCGCACAGCGTCGTCAAGACATTCAGGATTGCACGTTACTCGCTCAACTTTCTGCCAATGCCAAGGTAAATCAGAGCGCTAATATCTTTGCCTGGTATGACATCTACTTTGACGTCTTGAGCAACTTGGGATGGTCCATTGCCAGCAAGCAGTTCGATAGCCACGAGAGCCATGGCGAGGAAGTCGATGTTCATGAAGCCATAATTCTGGTGGCCACTGCTTTGCTTGGAGCGGGATCAACAGGGCTGGCACTGGTGATCACCACCCTGAATGCGATGAAGACAATAAACGCCGACTCCCCCTGGATCACTATTTTTAAAAGGGAGAGCCATAAGCTCAAGGCTCAGTCGTTCCAGATCGCCGTAGTGGAACAGAACCCACTTGGGCAGACCACCGTTACCATGATGGCGTTTGCGCTGAATGTTTCCTCCGTCATGAACCAGATTGTCTTTTTCAAGATTCAAACGGATGACGTCACGCTGAAGAATTGCTCAGGCAGCATCACGATCAACGATGGAGTCCTGAATGCCATTCGTGAAGGCCTTCGGAAAAAAGTGCAGGACCGCGCAGCGGGATTTGTCGGATCTCTGGAAGTGTAAGGACTACTGCTCCAAGCCTGCCGATTCAAAAAAAGCGGGACGGTGCCTGAGCTAGTCCGGGTGTTTTCAAGGGAGTGCATATGACCAACTACCCACCGCCACCGATGCGCAAACTGAAGGTTTATGCCTTCGACCCGCAGGCCGCCACGCAGTTGGATACCGCCTGCATCAGCCACGCGACCATCCAGATTCCCTGGGAGGAGCGATGGGAAGCAAAGATGCAGCCCGGCCCGGTCAACGAGTATTTCGAAGTCATCGATATCGATCCGAGCAGCGGCCAGTTTTACGATCCGGTGGATCTGAACGACCGCCATTTGCTGGCTCAGGACGGACTCACGCCTTCCGAGGGTGATCCACGCTTCCATCAGCAGATGGTGTTTGCCGTGGCGATGAAAACCGTGAAACTGTTCGAGCGGGCGCTGGGGCGAAAGGTGTATTGGTGTCCGCAGTGGGATGAGAATTCCGGCTCTTACCAGCAGGTGCGCAAACTGCGCATTTATCCACATGCGTTACGCGAAGCGAATGCGTATTACAGCAAAGAGAAAAAAGCTTTGTTGTTCGGTTACTTCAAGGCTTCCATGACCGATTCCGGCGTCAATCTTCCGGGAAGTTGGGTGTTCACAGCGTTGTCCCACGACGTCATCGCCCACGAAACCACCCACGCGATACTTGATGGTTTGCACCGTCGCTATAGTGAAGCGACCAGTCCGGATAGTCTGGCGTTCCATGAAGCATTTGCTGACATCGTGGCCCTGATGATGCACTTCATGTTGCCGGAGGCTGTGTCCATGCATGTCGCCGCCAATGGCGGCAACCTCAACCAGCGTTCCTGGATGAGCGGCCTGGCCCGGCAGTTCGGCGAAGCCACTGGACGCTATGCCGCACTGCGCGAGGCAATCGATGACAAGGACAGCCAGAAGTTGCCCGACCCGACCCTGCTGTCGAAGACACGCGAGCCACACGAGCGCGGCGCAATTCTTGTTGCCGCGGTCTTCGACGCATTTATCAGCATTTATGAGCAGCGCTCGGCCGATCTCTTGCGCCTGGCCGATGGCGCGGGCCGCACAGGCAGTCGTCTGCCACCGGAACTGATTCAGCGTTTGACCCGCGAAGCAACCAAGTCGGCGGACCATGTCTTGCGCATGTGCATTCGTGCGCTGGATTACTTGCCGCCGGTGGATGTTCGATTCGGTGAGTTCTTGCGTGGAATCATCACCGCTGACACCGACCTGATTCCGGACGATCCGATGCAGTATCGCCTAGCGATGATTCAGGCGTTCCGTCGCCGCGGCATACTGCCCGAAAAATGCCTGTCACTAGCACCGGACAGCCTGTTGTGGGAGTCGCCAAATATTGAGCTTGAGGCTAAAGAACTGCTGAACGCTCCCAAAGGGACGCACGCGCTCGATATCACACCGCAGTATCAGCGGCACAAGGGCTTTCGCCAGGTCGAGCGCAATCGCAAGATTGTCTGGTATTGGGTCATGAAGGTCTGCAGCTCGAATTCCGGTTGGGCCGATGCACTGGGCTTGGTTTTCAATACCAACCGCACGAGCGGCTACATCGCCGGTAGTCTCTTCTTTGGACGGGACCTCAGTCGGCCAGCAGTCGAGGTGCACTCGGTAAGGACCTGCCGCCGTGCAGGCCCCGATGGCCAGGATCTACGCCAATTGGTGATTGAAGTGACGCAGCGACGCCAGGGCTTTCTGAATATGGCGGACCAGGAGTTCCAGGATCAGCAAGATCTGGTCGGTTTGACGCCACCGCTGACCAGTGATTTCCAGTTCCGGGGCGGAGCGACGCTGATCATCGATTTGCGTGACGGCAAGGTGCGGTATGTCATCCGCAAGCGTATAGATGACGTGGACCGACTGGCGGCCCAGCGTCAATTCTTCGAGACGGGCACTGGCAGTCTGACGCTGACCTACCGTGGCGTAAACGCCAAGGATAATCCGTTCGCTATGACGCATCGTGGAGTCTGAGGTCATGACCAAAAGTAATACTTCAGGCTCAGTATCAGTGCGCATGTATCGCGGCATTCTTGGCGACTGTTTTTTGCTGCGGCATGAGCAGGACGGGGCCGCAGTCAAGCACATCCTGGTCGACTGCGGGGTCTTGCAGGGAGTCGCAAATGCCAAAGGCCGGATGAAAGACATTGTCAGCGATCTTCTTGAAACCACGGGTGGCAAGCTTGATCTGTTGGTTGTGACCCATGAGCACCACGATCACCTCTCAGGGTTCCTCTATGAGCGGGATTGTTTCCAGAACAACTTCGAGATCCGTGAGTTTTGGCTTGCCTGGACGGAGAACCCCAACGATCCCACGGCCGTTGTGCTGCATGAGCATTTTGACAAGGCCAAAAATACGCTGGCCGCCTTGGCCGCTCATTCGAAAATGACGGCATTGAAGGATCACGATGCTCATATCACGACCGTTTTAGAACTCAGCGCTTTCATGGGTGTAGCCGAAGGAGGTCGCCCCACCGGCGCCAGCACCTTGAAAATGCTCAAGGAAAAGGCAACCCCGGCGCGAACTCGTTATCTGGAGCCGGGCGATGTGGTCAGGCCGACCGAGATTACCGGGCTCAAGGCCTACGTAATGGGGCCGCCCAGGAACGAAGAACGTTTGCGCAAGGATTTGCCTTCCAAGGGTGCTGCCAAGGAGGTGTACCTGACCCGTCAGGAGGACGCACATGCCATCAAGCTTCAACTCGATCATCTCGACGGTCATACCGTTTCAGCGCTCGACCTGCCGTTTGCGCGCCCGCATCAACGACCGCTGGACGAAGTCACGCAGAAAAAAACAACGGATCGCACCATCACCCAAAAGCTGTACTACGACCCCACAGCGACGAAGCGGAAAATCGATGACGAGTGGTATTCATCCGCCGAGACGTTGGCACTGAAGATGGACTCCGATACCAACAACACAAGCCTGGTCCTGGCCTTCGAACTTCCGGACGGGCAGGTCCTGTTGTTTCCGGGAGACGCCCAGGTAGGCAACTGGCTGTCATGGGCCGACCAGACCTATCCGCGAACTCCCGATCCGGCGCAGGGCGGCGCGCTGACCGTCGATGACATCCTGGCGCGCGTGACGCTGTACAAAGTCGGTCACCATTGCAGCCACAACGCCACGCTGCGGCAGTTGGGGCTGGAAAAAATGACCGACAACAGGTTGGTGGCGATGATCCCCGTGGTGACTCAAGTCGCACAAGACAACGACTGGAATATGCCTTATCCCGATCTTTATGAAGCCTTGAAGGAGAGAACCAGTCACCGTGTGGTGATCGGTGACAGCGTGATCGCAAATGAAATTGCAACGTTTATGACAACGCCTACGGCACCGCAGAACCGAGCTGTTTTGGCTTACCACCCGAAGGAATTGTGGGTGGAGATCAAGATTTCCTTCTGACCCTGACTCTGGCGGGTTAGACGTCCACCAGGCGGGACTTCTCCACACAAATCATCGCCTAACCGTTTCTTCCGAAAAAACCTTCACGATGGATTCAGAAGTCAATTGTTAGATCTGCCCAGCGGTCCTGGGCTTTTTTGTGCTCAAGGGAAAGCCTGTGAAGCAAACGAACGTCCTCTTCAATGGGGGATTTTTCTTTCAGTGAAATCGTGGGGGCCAGCCGAGTTGTTTCTGGAAGGGAGTTTTGGATTCGTCGTGGCGTTCGACGGTGGCGACCGTGGGCAGGGTGCCGAGCAGTGTCTGGATGCCTTCGACCAGCCATTGTGGCGGGTAGAAGCTGGGTTGGACGTCAATGATGAGAAGGGCTTGGCGCATAGGGGGCTCCGGGCAGGACACGGGGGGCAGGGTTGGATTTTTATGGCCGTGCGGGCCTCTTCGCGGGCAAGCCTCGTATATGAACTCCTCCTTATTGCAAGCCCCCTTCGCTTTGGCGCCCGTGCCGACTGCACATGTATATTCGGCCTCTAGGGACAGCATCGTTTCGATGCAGGGTCATGATGGGCTATTCGCGCGTCGGCTCCCAATCGCTCCTGCGTGCTTTTCGCACCTCGAGGCTTGAGGGTTTTGTCGACGCCGGTTCGACCGGTTTGCCATCGTTCGGGTTGCTTCGCAATCTTGGGTAGACGGTTTGTTTACTCGTTGAAGGTGTGAGTTTTATCATGTTTACAACGCCGGTAGTGATGATTATTACTAATCCGCAAGCCACAGTTACTGCCTTTACAAGTTGGAAGCTGAAGTTCTGCATTGCAGCGGAAACGGCTCCTAAAACAAGTATTAAAATCGCTAGCCCAATTTCGACACCCCATTTTTGTTTCCATTCGCTTAGTTGGGTATTGCATTTTTCAAAGTATTGGTCGAAATATGATTGGCTTACGCCGGTAACTAACGTTTCGGCAGCTACAGGAAGGCTTAGTATGAGTAAAGCTAGCATTAAGCCGAAGATGGCTTTAGAGATTTTCAATTGTTTAACTCCTTTTATGCGAACGAAAAGAGTCTTAAATCTGGTGACGGAAAGCCTATCTACTCCGTCAGTTTGGTCAACGAAAGAAGCATAACCTCTAATTAGCGATCCTTCCTTCACCGACTGCTTTTGGCCGATTGCTGCCTGTCACCAAGGGCAGCAATCGACCCAAAGTGTGTAAAAACGCCTCCGCGAATCCTTACTATGGTTCTGAGGATTTCATCGCAGGGATCGCCCAGGAAGCGCTATTCAAGGTGAACATCGAGGTCAAAGCTCCTTGCTTCCCGGAAGCCTCGACGACTACGTCAGCGACACCGTTCCGGTGCGCGTAGTCTACGTCTTCGTCGACGAACTCGACCTGGCCAATCTGGGTTTTGAAGGCGTCGTTCCAGCCGATACTGGCCGGCTTGCTTACCACCCCGCAGTCCTGCTGAAGATCTACATCTACGGCTCAGGCCGCCTTTCAAGTTATTTCCCATCGCTCTATCGACTGTGAGAAAACGTACTAGCAAATGGCCTTGATTGTCGTTGGGCAGCCACTAGCCTCGACAACAGGTTCTTCGCTACTGGGAATACTCGGAAGGCATCGATGATAGTAACCATCACGCTGGCTCAGATCAGGAAACTGGCGCCGCTCCAGCTACAGCACGGCTTTTGATGTGGGGCAACCGATCCTGGATCACTACGGGATCAGCGATAACCCGCTGCGCGTCGCCCACTTCATGGCTCAGGTGCTCCACGAAAGCGGCGCCCTGAAGATCCAATGGGAATCGCTCTACTACACACCCAAACGCCTTCCGGAAGTATGGCCCTATCGTTTCAAGCCAAAGGGAAAACTCGAGCCTAAGGAGTACGCCTACAACGAAGAAAAACTGGGCGAAGCGGTATACGGCGAACGGCTGGGTAACGATCAGCCCGGCGACGGCTTCAAGTACCGCGGCCGGGGGCTGCTGCAACTCACTGGAAAGGAAGGCTACCGCGATATCACGATCTGGCTGCGCCAGTGGCTGCCGGCTGCCCCGGATTTCGTTATGGAACCGGACGCGGTGCTCAGCCCTGATTGGTGCCTGCACGTTGCCGCGGCGAAATGAAAAGCGAGCGGTTGCAACAAGTACGTGGACCGGGACAGCGTCACCGAAGTGACCGAAGCCATCAACGGTGGAGCGGTCGGCTTGGACGATCGCAAGGACTGGACGAAGAAGACGCGGAAAATCTGGTTCTGTATGACCGGCGCGCAATGCCATGAAGACAGGAGAGCGCTCATGAGCGACCGAAGCAATACTGCGATGTTGAGATTTGATCCGGCGTTTGCGTCGTTGCGTGAGGGCCTTTCGGTGGCTCAGCAGATTGGCGACACACTTTGGGTGGCCAACGACGAAACCATGAACCTGGAACGCCTGAAAATCCAGGACGTTGCGCCCGGCGACGTCGTGACGTGCGATGAGCACCAATCGTTCCAGCTCTTGGAGTACTTGGACCTGCCCATACCGATGCAAGACGCCGAGATCGATATCGAGGGATTGGCCTATGCCCATGACAGTGGTTACCTCTGGGTGGCGGGCTCCCATAGCCTGAAGCGAAAGAAGGCCGAGGTCGGCAGGTCTGCGCAGAAGAATATCAAGCGGCTATTGACGGTAGAGGCGGACGGCAATCGCTTTCTGCTGGCCCGCATCCCTGTAGTACAGCAGAACGATGGCTATGCACTCGCCAGGAAGGTGGACGCCGATGGACGTACGGCGGCGCAGCTTCATGGCAACGAGGTCGGTAACGACCTGACCACGGAAATTGCTGGAGATGATCAGCTACGCGACTTCCTGCGTATCCCGGGTAAAGACAACGGCTTCGATATCGAAGGGTTGGCGGTAATCGGCTCGCGCTTTTTGCTGGGGCTGCGTGGACCGGTCCTTCGCGGCTGGGCTGTGCTGCTGGAGATCGAGCCCGAGCTGAACGACGACTCGACTGACACGCTGGTGCTGAAAAAGATCGGCCCAGATGGGCGCCGCTACCGGAAGCACTTCTTCGCGCTAGACGGCCTGGGTGTGCGAGACCTTTGCACGAGCGGCGACGATCTGCTGATCCTGGCGGGTCCCACTATGGACCTGGACGGTCCGGTAACGGTCTTCCGTTTGCGCGGCGGTATCGGGTCCGACGAGGAAAGCGTGGTCTTTACGGATCAATTGGAGAAGGTGCTGGAGGTGCCTTTCGGGCAAGGCAACGATCACGCTGAGGGCATGTGTCTGTTCAAATCGGGGGAGCAGCTTGGGGAGGTTCTGCTGATCCTCTACGACTCCGCGGCGCAGAGTCGTAAACACGGCGATACGGATGTGGAAGGAGACCTGTTCATCCTGAATTAGCCACGCACCAATTTTGATGATTATCTGGATGCGTTAAAAGATCCTTTGGGTAAATTTGCAAAGGACAATTTTTCTGATTTTAAGAGTGCTGCGGAAAAGGACATAAATGACTTTTTGAAACAGGCTAAAGAAAATATTTCAAGGTGGGCCGTGCTGCTCACGGAGAAAAAAATAAACGCCGATGAACTCAAATCCTTGATTAAAGGTGAAAGAAGTCTTGGTAGGCTCCATGCGCTTAAACAGGCCGGTCTGGCGCAAGCCCCGTGGGATTTGTTTATAACGGGAGTGGTAACGATTCTAGTGAACACAGCGATTGCTGTATTTCTGTAGGAGGGTTGCCTCAGGTATTCGAAGTTTTTTAGTTGGCTAGGAGCGAGTATTAGCTTCACCTGTAGTGAAGCAACGATCATCAGCAGATATTTTTTTAGTTGAGTAACGCATCCATTTCTTGAGAATTCCTTCGTGGAAAAGGACGGCATTATGAACGAGTCAGATCGAAAAAAATGTAACACCGAACGACTGATTCAGTTATACCCATCGTTTCGCGTTCGGTTAGAAAAATTGATTAATCTTCTTGAGGAGAAACACCTTCGCCCTCGAATCCAAGATGCCTGGAGGTCTCCCGCAGATCAAAAAAAGGTCTTTGATGACGGCCACTCTAAATTGCTGTTCGGATTTCACAATGTTACTGCAAAGGACGGAACGCCGGAGTCATTGGCTGTGGATCTCCTTGACGACGATTCTCCGCTGGACCCAGGGAGGCGGTATCTACTGCAACTGGCCGCTGCTGCGAAAAAGGTGGGGCTGGAAACAGGTATTCGCTGGGGTGTGCCCGTAAAACTCGTCAAAGCCATTGATCAAGCAATTCATGATGAAAAGTGGGATGCCAACATCAAGGTTGGTTGGGATCCTACTCATGTCCAGCCGAGCGGAATTTCAGTCTCCGAGGCGAAAGCAGGGAAGCGGCCGATGTAAAACAGGGGGGGCGCTCTTCGGCGCTCAAGGTAAGACGTCCATGCCGGATCAAACGGGTTCGCTGCACTGCATATTTTGATATGCCGAACTATCGAAACACTGGCAGCGGAAAAAAGCCAAGCGGGTTGACTCATGCCGCGTGCTTTTTCCTTGGTGGCAAAAATCCAGATACCTGACGCCGGGTGAGCGATTCTGAGGCTGAGCCAGCTGGTGAGGGCTGGGGGAAACGTTGGAGCCAGGCCATTTCTCGAATGATTTCGCACCCACAAGGCCGGCCGGCGCTCCGCTGAGCTCCACGAAGCCCAACACCCCCTGCGCAGGGATCGCCTATTGCCGCTCCAGTTTGTCGGTGACCGCTAGGATCAGGCTGGCGGTCAGCTTGGTGCGCTCGACGGTGCCAACGAAGCGGCCTTGCTCATTCTTCACCGGCAGCACATCACTGCGCAGCTTCTCCATCAGCGCCAGGGCATCGCGCTTCGAGGTGGTGGTGCTCAGCGCTTGGTCGGCGCCGACGAAGCCGGGCAGTTTCGCCAGCTCGGCCATGGCCGCAGGGTCACCGCGATTGAGCAACTGCTGGAATTTCTCGTAGCCGGGATCGCCGGCCACCCGGAGGTAGCCGATCAGGTTGGCCGCGTCATACAGACCGAACAGCCGGCCATCGGCCTGGTTCACCACTATCACGCGCAAGTAGGAGCTGCCGGAAAGGGTGTTGAAATAGGCGGCGATCGCCGGGCCGTAATAGCCGCCTTGGCCGAGGCGGAACTCCAGCGCCTCGATCTTGCGTTCCAACAGCGGGCCCAGATCGTGCGTGCCGCCCTTGCTGGCCATTTCCACCACCTGCACGGCGTCCTGTACGGTGGTCGGCGCGACCTGTTTCGCGATCTGGGTCTGTGCCGCCGCCGCCCATACCTCGGACAGATCGGCCTTGACGCCGAAGATGTCCACGCCCTTGAGCTTGCCGGTGGCCAGGGCGACCAACACCAGCGGAATCACCAGAAACACCAGGTCGCTGGTCTTGACCTCGTATTTGCCGGCCGAGAACACCCGCAGCAGGATGGAGCCCGCCACCAGAGCCACGCCCAGTGCCAACAACGCCAGAATGATCGGGGTGCTCATGGCGACTCTCCTTGCTGTGGCAATCGTAGGGAAAGCTTAGTCGCGGGCTCGCGTATCGGGGGACACACGAGGCTTTCCTGATACGCAGGGGGTAAAACGTGGTGTGTCGCCGATCTCAATGACCTCGATAAAGTGGATCGAGGCACCTAGGCGCCTATCCCTTTCAGGGCGTTGGAAGGCAGATAATCGGCTGCGTCGGCGGCGACCCTCCAAGCAACCGCAGCGCCAGTGCCCCGATCTTCCAATTGCCATAGGCTGGACTATTCCGGCTGTTCTGAAGCGGCTTGCGCAATGACATCTATGACAGCTCAGTGAGCTCCATGATGCAGATCAATTCCTTCTTGGGTTTTAACAATCCATTGGCCAAGCCGAAGGAGCTTTCTCGCACTTTGTTGGACACGTTGCCCCCAACGGCAAAGACCCGGTCAGCGGTCACCCTGGTCACGATGTCGCAATGCGACGGATAGAACTCATCTGGCTGAAGATCAAAGGAAATATCCGGATCTGGATCGTCCTTATCTGCTTTCCGCCATTGTGCAATCAAATCCCCGGGCTTCGGCAAATACGCATCAACCCGGCGGCCATGGTAGAGCTTGCCTTGCTTAGCGTTCTTCGCGTTGTTGATCGCCCAACGGATGTAGGCATGGTGAGCTCCATGGAAGGGAAACTGCTCCAACCTGATACCGGCCTGTCTCAAGCACCAGCAAATGAAGGCCGCGGACCAAGCATAACTGCTGCAGCCATTGCGACTGCTGTCCCCCAAACCATTGTTCCAATACTTGGCGACAGCATCAGAGCCTTTCTGTTTCCCAGGAGTACTCGGCTTCCGAGATTCGTTACGGACACACTCGACAAGTTCGTTTGTGGTCCAATTTATCAGTTCGGAACGCGCTGCATTAACCAGAAGCTCTGCGATTGCCATAGAGGAGCCCTCAGCGGATGGCTTAAGGAACTAACCTGTACGGAACAGGGAACGATAGTCATTCACGGAATGCATAGAGCCGGTGAATAAACACAATTAGAGCGCCCAGCAGGAAGGTGGCCAGGAAAATTCCAACCCGAATCCAATTCATGGCCGGGAAAGGCCCTTCCGGAAACAGGGTCAGCTTGATGAACACCTCGGCCTTCGATAACAGATAACCGGCGACGAAGGCTGACACCACCTTAGCAATCCCCTGGAACTGCTCTTTTTCTGCTTTCGAGAACGGTGCGAAGAGCATACCAACAGCCCATCCCGCCAGTGCGCCGAGCAAGGCGATCAGTCGATTGAGCCCAACCTCGTTTGCACTGCCACCACTCAAGGTGCTGGTAAGATTCCAGATCAGACCGGCAAATGCGAAGAAAAAAAGGGTGGCGAAAATGATGGTGCCCGGGTTGCTGCCTAGATGGCTTTGCAGCGTCCTGTACCAACCTACATCAGTGCCTTTTCCCGAAGGGGCTGTAGTTGGAGGGGCAGCGGATTCAAGGTCCGCAGGTTGCCTATTTCCCATGTTGGTCTCCCTGATGCAGCGTTGATGGCCTGGCTTGGAATCTGAAGCTAGTACTCGATGCGTAAGGTGCGGCCCGGCCGGATGATGTCGCTTTGAAATCCATACAGAGGTACCAATTAGGCTAGCCGAGGCGATTCAGACACTTCTAACTTTATATCCATAGGATTAACCGACCGTCGGACGCCAAATGCCACCTGTCAGACAACAGAGCTGACACCGCAACACAGTATGGCTATTCACTTAGCCCGCTTGACCATATTGGCTATTACGAATACAAAGTAGCTGCACTATAGGAAACAGCAATAGTGAGCATACTTGAGCTTCCACGCATTATAGGAGCGAATGACGCAATAAAGGGGGAGTGATTTAACTTCAAGCCATCGCAAGAAGTTGAATTTCTGACCATTTTCTCAAAGCCGATCCGTCCACTGGCTACGGCAGGAAGTAACTTCATATCGCCGATTTCTGTGTAGTACGGCAACTATTGGTGCACCGCAGATGGGTCTGCTTGCGGGGGGACTCGTTACAGAGGGGGAATTCCACTCTGGGGCGAGAGAGATGATCAGATGTCAGAATAACCTGGCGGTCAGCCGGAGGCTGACCTGCTCAGACCTTTGGAACCCCGGCTATATTGCATTGCAACGCCTTGCGCTCTGTAGTGTCCTCTCCGCTGTCTTAGCGGCGTTGAAGTCGGTCATTCCGCTTATTGGGCCAGGGTCGCTCAAGCCTGCATGTCAGGCGCACGGTGCGGGACTGCAATCAATGCGAATCACTGATAACGGACAGCGAGAGGCAGAGTCATGGACATATTGCTGGCACGGAACAAGAGTGGGGCTGATGTAATTGAACTTCGCAACAAACTGGCCAAGGCGCTCGGCACGGACGAGCAGCTGTTTCCAGGGCTGGCGGGCGGTACTGATTACGATGCCTTGACGGAATCGGCGGTCCGTCATTGGCAATCGGGCATCGGCATAGTGGCCGACGGTGTGGTCGGTCCCTACTGCCAGAGCTTGCTGGGTTTGCTGACACTCAAGGCTCTTGAGGTCCCGCTTACCGTGGATACGGTCAAGCGGCTGTTTCCAGCGACCAAGCCGTCCAATATCCAGCGTTACCTACCCTATGTTGCCGCGGCCCTGGCGGCGGCTGACCTGACAGACAGGCCGATGACCCTGGCCGCCCTAGGCACGATCCGCGCGGAGACCGAAGGTTTTGTGCCGATTTCGGAGTTTCCTTCGCAGTACAACACCAAGCCAGGCATGCCGCCCTTCAGTGCCTATGACGGCAGAAAAAATTTGGGCAACTCGCAGCCCGGCGATGGCGCTCGGTTTCGCGGTCGTGGCTTCGTGCAGCTGACCGGGCGCCACAACTACCATAACTACTCGCAGAAGGTCGACCTGGATATTGAGGCGCTGCCGGACTTGGCCAATGCGCCCGAGGTTGCGGCCGTGCTGCTGGCGGGATTTCTTGCCGACCGCTCAGGGAACATCCGCACGGCCCTGGCGAGCGAGAACTACCGCGCGGCCCGCAAGGAGGTCAACGGTGGCTCCCATGGCCTGGAACGCTTCACCGATGTTTTCAGGATCGCGGCATCGGTCTGGCCGCCGGTGAGCGCTGCCAAGGTCAAAGGGGCAGCCGCCAAGAAGGCCGCTGTACCCAGTACGTTCACGCGCACGCTCAATGCAAGCAAGGATCCGGTGGACTTGCGCGACCGCGCTTACCTACCCCCACCGCTGAGCCTGCCCGACGCCTACCCGACGGACGACGACATCAAGGAATTTCTCCCCCGCTACACGCAATCGGGCCTGATCCTCGATCAGGGGCGGGAGGGTGCTTGCACCGGCTTCGGCCTCGCTTGCGTGGTGAACTACCTGCGTTGGCGCAAGAACGGCCTGGGCGATGGGCTGGATTCGGTAAGCCCACGGATGCTCTACAACTATGCGCGGCGCTACGACGAGTACGCTGGCGAGGACTACGAGGGCTCCAGCTGCCGTGGCGCTTTGAAGGGCTGGCATCGCCACGGCGTCTGCCTGGAGTCCGACTGGCCATACGACGATCAGGATTCGCAGCCGCCCAGGTTCGGCTACGCCACGCGAGCCGCCGCCAATACGCTTGGGGTCTACTACCGGATTGACATCCGCTCGATCACCGATCTGCAGGCCGCCATATACGAAGTTGGCGCGATCTTTGTGTCGGCCTTCACCCATGACGGCTGGAACCAAGTGAAGAAGCCAGGCGGCAAGCTGACCGGGCACAGTTCCTTGCCGACCATCCCCTTCGACGGAAAGCCGTCCCAGGCTGGCGGCCACGCCTTTGCCTTGGTCGGCTTCAGCGCCAGCGGCTTCATCATCCAGAACTCCTGGGGTACCAAATGGGGTGGAGGTGGGTTCGCTCTGCTGACCTATGCCGACTGGCTCGCCAACGGCATGGATGCCTGGGTCGCGGCTTTGGGCGTGCCGGGCGTGCTGCTGGGTCAGCTGGCGGCAGGCGGAGCCGCGGCAGTTGCGAAGACCACCGCCAACAGTACACTGTGGTGGGATGAGACCAAGGCTTACGAACACAGCGTCGTAATGGGCAACGATGGGCGCGTCGCCCGCCATCTCACCCAGGACGAGCTGAGCCGCTCGCTGCTTTTCCAGGCCTGCGGGCTGCCGGACCAGTGGTTCCGCACTCAGCCGGGCCTCACGAAGCGCCTGCTGATCTATGTGCATGGTGGGCTCAACAGCGAATCCTCCGCCATTCAACGAGCCCGCGCCATGGGGCGCTTCTTTCTGGGGAACGGCTGCTATCCCTTGTTCATCGTCTGGAAGACCGGCGTGCTCGAATCCATCAGCGGCATTATCACCGACATGTTCCGACGAGAACCGGCGCGCGCTGGCGGTGTGCGCGACACCATTCAGGATGGAGCCGACATTCTGCTCGAACGGGGCATTGGCCGCCCCTTCGCTCGCCCGATTTGGAGCGAGATGAAGGAGAACGCCGCCTTCGCAAGCCTGTCCAGCCGTGGTGGCGACAAGTTGGTAACAGCACTGCAGAACTTGGTTAGGACCTGGGGTAGCAACCTGGAGATCCACCTGGTTGGCCATTCGGCAGGCTCGATCTTCCTGGGCCACCTTATCGAGCTGCTCGCCGCACGCGGCCTGGAAGAGCGTCTCGGTTCTGTCCACCTATACGCGCCGGCCTGCACGGTGCAGTTCGCCAACCGTTACTACGCGCCATACAAGGAGCTGATGAAGCGCCTGTACCTGGACATCCTCTCGGATCGCAACGAGCGGGACGATAGCGTGGGGCCCTACCGCAAGTCGCTGCTCTACCTTGTCTCCAACGCCCTGGAGGGCGACTTGCGCACGCCCATCCTCGGTCAGGCCAATGTGCTGAACTCCACATACATGGGCTGGGACGGTTCATCAAGCACGGGCGAAGCACTCGGCAACTGGCGTCAGGCCGTCGCGCTGGCCGGACTGGCCAAGCACAAGCAGATCATCGAAGTAGGCGCCAACAAGGTGACCACCTGCCGGACCGGCATCACCATCGACGCTTCCCATGGTAGCTTCGACAACAACGTGGACGTTGTGACACGAACGCTGGAACGCATCACTGGCGCCAAGCTGGCACTACCGGTGGACGACTTGCGAGGCTACTGAGAGCTGATACCCCGGGCGAGTGGTTGGCCCAGTCCAACCAAACAAGCCTTGAAAATTTAGAGGTTTTCAAGGCTTGTTTGGTGTCGAAAAAGTGTCGAGCGCCAAACTCGGTCGACTCCGGCAAAGGACGATCACACACGCTAAATCGCGTCTACTCTAGATTCCAGCTAGCAACTGCTGTTCAACCTCACGAAGGGATGCGCGATGAAGACACAGTTTGTCGTTGGTCTTTGCAGTGTACTGACGCTCTCAGGCTGCACCGACCCTTATCTTTCTACTCGGGGGAGCCGCAGAATTCGGAAAAAATCGTCCCCTGATACAGCCGCTGTATCCGACCCGATAGATAGCAAGTTTTGAAAGAAGCATGTAGCTAGATTTATTAAAGCAGGGCGGATGCAGGAGCTGAGTGCAACACGGTTATTGAATTGAAGCCGGGGCATCATGCCGCATAGCCATGGCCTCTTGCATCACTTGGCCCATCACTTCGATTGGACATTTGAAATCGAAACGCTTACGTGGGCGCATGTTCAGTTGCAGCGCTATGGCATCGAGCTCTTCCTGGCTGTGGACTGACAAGTCAGTCCCCTTGGGCAAGTACTGGCGGATCAGCCCGTTGATATTTTCGTTGCTGCCGCGCTGCCAAGGGCTGTGCGGGTCACAGAAATAGATGGCCACACCGGTCTTCTGGGTAATTTCGACGTGCCGCGCCATCTCCCGGCCCTGGTCGTAGGTCATGCTTTTACGCATCGCCAGCGGCATGCGATTGAGCGCCGCACTGAAGCCCTCCATCGCAGAGGTCGCCGTCGCATCATTCATTTTCACCAGCATCAAGTAACCACTGGTACGTTCCACCAGGGTGCCTACAGACGAGGCGTTGGCTTTGCCCTTGATCAGATCGCCTTCCCAATGTCCCGGCATCAACCGGTCTTCAATCTCGGGTGGGCGCACGTGAATGCTGACCATTTCGGGGATCTGGCCTCGCCGATCCACTCCACCAGAGCGAGGCCTACGGGCCGTTTTGCCTTGGCGCAGGCAGATGATCAGCTCCTTGCGAAGCTCACCGACCGGCAGGGCGTAGATCGCGGTGTAGATCGTCTCGCGGCAGACGTAGGCTTCTTTGAGGCTGGGTATGTTCATGCTGCGTAGCTTGCCGGCAATTTGCTCGGGAGACAAACGCTCACGCAGCATATGAGTCACTAACTCGAAACGTTCGCTGCCCGGCAGCAGCTTACGTTTGGGTCGACAGCTGCGGCGGCGAACCTGCATGTAGTGCTGGGCAGCACGTACCGAATAGCGGCCACAGGCTTCTCGGTTGCGGCGCAGCTCCCGGCTTACCGTCGAGGGCGCTCGGTTGATCAAACGGGCGATCCTTCGCTGACTAAAGCCTTGGGCTTGGCCGAGCTGGATGGTGACGCGTTCTTCGACGCTGAGTTCGTTATAGGACATAGGGGCAACACCGTACCGGAAAGGTCAGGTGTTGCACTCAGTTTTTGCGGCCGCCCAGTCTATCTGCCAATAGCTGATGACCGCCTTCTACATATCTTGTATCTTGCGCTCATTCAGGCCGCTGTTCATGGGCTGAAAGTGCTGTCGCGGGCATGCAGCCATTCCAGCAGCTGCTGCTCGGGCATCGGCCTAGCGAATAGATAGCCCTGCATCAGCCGGCAGCCGAGCGCTTGCAAACGGTCCTTCTGCTGATGGGTTTCCACGCCTTCGGCGATCACGCTCATCTGCAACAGCTCGCCGAGCGAGAGAATCACCTTGACGATTCGCTCATCGCCCTCGTCAAGCAAGTGGGTGAAGGACTTGTCCAGTTTGAGCGTCGACATCGGCAGATGCTGCAGGCGTTGTAGGGAGGAGTAGCCAGTGCCGAAATCATCGAGATGGAGCTTGAAACCGGCCTCTACCAAGGCGTTCACCTGTTCGTGAAGCAGCTCCAGGTTTTCCGAGAAGGCGCTTTCGGTCAGTTCGAAGTGCACGCTGTGCCGGGGCAGGTGCTCGGCGTCTATCAACTCGCACAGTTGGCTGACGAGGTTGGCCTGCAGCAACTGCTTGACCGACAGATTGATATTGAGGACGAGTCCGGGGCGTGTCTTGCGCAGGCGTGGCAAGGCGTGGATCGCGTGCCTGGCGATATACAGGCCCAGTTCGCCGATCAGGCCAGATTCCTCGGCCACCGGAATGAACTTGTCGGGAGGGCAGAAGCCCGTATCGGTCGGCCAACGTGCCAACGCCTCGACCATCACTATTTCCCGGGACTCGCAGTCGACTATCGGCTGGTACCAGACCTCCAACTGACCGATAATCAGGGCCTGGCGCAAGTGCTGTTCGATGAACATGCGCTCCTGCACGCTGGCGTGCATGGCCGCGGAGAAGGACTCATAGCGGCTCTTGCCAGCGCGTTTGGCCTGGTACATGGCGATGTCGGCGTTGCGCAGTAGTTCCTCCTCGCTCATGCCCGGTACGCCATCGGCGATGCCAATGGAGGCGCTGATCGCTAAGCGCGAGCCCTGAAACATCAGCGGTCGGCAGACGGCCTCCAGCAGGCGTTGCGCCAGAGATCCCGTCTCGGCGCATTCCGTCAAACTGAGCACGACGAATTCATCCCCGCCCATGCGCACCGCGGTGTCGCTGGCACGCAGCACATCCTCCAGGCGTTGTGCGATGCTGTTCAGCAGGACATCGCCGGCCTCGTGGCCGAGGCAGTCGTTGATCAGTTTGAAATCGTCCAAATCTATTAGGTAGAGGGTTAGCACCAATCCTGGCTGACGCTGCTGCATAGCCTGGTAGAGGGGCAGGCGCTCACCTAGGAACTTGCGGTTGCCTAGACCGGTAAGGGGGTCCTTGCGCGCTTCATGGTAAAGGCTCGCTTGGGCGGAATACACTTCCGCCATCATCTCGTTGAGCGACTGTGCCAACTGGCCCAGTTCGTCATCACCTTGCACCGGCCAGGCCGGCGGCTCATCCAACTGCTGCCTTTGCTTGGCCAGGCGTGAGAATAGGCTCAGGCGCTTGAGGATCAGCTGATCGAGCAGGATGGTGACGGCCAGTGCAGCCAGCAGCAGGATGACCAGGGAGTTGCCGATCAGCAGCAGGTCGCCGGTGCGCTGTTGGCTGTGCAGAATAGGCGGATGCTGGATGATCAGCTGCAGAGTGCTTCTGCCGAGGGAGTCTGCGAGGACCCGGCTAGCCCGGATGCTGCCCGCTGTCGTAATGGGCGTCTGCATGCTGGCCGGCGCAGGCGCCAGTTGGAACGCTGTGGAGGCCAGGTTCGCCAGCTCAGCTTGGCCACTGTCATCGAGCAAACGCCCCATCACTAGCCAGCCCTTTCTGGGCCGGGAGCCGCTGCTGTCGTGGATCGGGCTGAACGCCAGAATGGTTGGGGTACTGTCGATCCAGCGCAGTAGGTACGTGCTTTGTTGCCGCAGGTCCGAAGGTAGTTCGGCGAAGCCGGCGAGCACATCGCGCACCTTGGCGTCGCTGGCGCCGAGCTCTTCAGGCTGGTCAGTGTGGTTGTCGACTGCGGAGTGGAACTCGCCGGCCTCGGTGAGGAAGATAACGAAATCCATGCCCAGATTATGCATGGCTTCGCTGGTGTAGTTGGTGTTCAGGTAGTCCGGGGTCCTCTGTCGCATGTACTCGTAGGTGTCGTTCCAGATGCTGTAGTCCCGACTGCTCCTTTGCATGGCTTGGGCTTGCGTACCGAACACAGCTCGAACCCGCTCCAGTTCCTCCTGGGCATGGCGCTCTTCGAACTCCCCCAGGCTCTGGTGCAGCAGTCGTGAGCTACTCCAGTAGCTGGCCAGCGAAAACGCAGACAGCAACAGCAGCAAATAGAGCGGGGTGCGGGTCCGCAGGCTCTTGATTTTTCGTAACACACGTCCCTCCTTGGTGGCAGCTACAGGCTTTTACGGTGCAAACTTTATTTCGGTGTTAGTGCGAGAAGGGCTAGTCCTTCGCTGCGGTAGTGCCGAGTCATGAAGCAAAACACCATCCAGCACCGATTGCGGAGACCGAACGACGTGCAATGCACGTAAATCATTTTCGTCTCGAACCAGCACATCTGGCGCCTTACAGTTGGTCCACTTCGGCTTCCCAAGGTCTCAGCACAGCATGTGATGAAGAAAAATTCGCGTTCAGCGGCGTCGTAATAGCCGTCGTGATAGCGGTAGCGTGTGGTAAAGCGGGCTGCGCAGACGGCATCGATGACAGTTACGCTTTCAACCACCTGTACTGGGAACGGCAGACGGGCCGGCCATGGACGTCCATCCTGCTTGTCCTGCAAATAGAAATCGGTCGAGCTCGCGTATCGGATCTCGGTTGCCGCCCCCATATTGTTGTCGACCCTGATCAGCAAATAAGGCTTGAGGGTGGCGGACTGGTCGGCCTGGCGCTTGCCGCAAAAGTTGTAGTACCACTGGCGCATCGGGCTGCCAGCTTTGCTAAAGACCAGGGCTGCGGTGCCCTGGCCCAGTACATCGGCAAATTGAAGCTGGTCGGCGCCGCCATAGCCATCGGGCAAATAGACGATGATGGGATCGGTGGCAAAGGCGTTACCGGATTGGTTGAGATAAACTTCGATTCGGTTCGGGTAGGCTAGGACGAGGTCGGCGGTACCTGCACCATTGACGTCGGCCAACATGATGCTTGAGACGCTGACATTGGCATCGAATGCAGGCGCGTTGGCGAAAAATATCCTTTCCCCAAAGCGGCCGTAACCGAGGTTGGGCCACAGTTCGACCGAACCGTTACGCACCCGCACCCGGTGCATCAATCCATCGCCGATCAGGTCGGCGAAAGTGACCAGCTCGCTGGCGCCAAAATCTGCGGCGGCAGGAAAGTTGAGCGGTAACGGTATACTGTGCGCTGCGCCATATCCCTGTTTGCCCTCGGACAGGCATATTTGCGCATTGGGCGCATCAAGAATCAGGATATCGGCACGGCCGTCGCCTGTCAGATCAACATGCTCCCGATTCGGATTGTTGGCCTGCGCTGGCACTGAGGCAAAGCCCGCATAGGGCGACCAGTTGTTCGCGTCATCGAGAGCAAAGAAGCCCGACAGGCCACCATCGCTGACCACCAGATCGAGTTGGCCGTTCGCCTCCAGGCTCTGCAGCGAAGCGGTTGCGTTGGTCAGATCTCGGTAGACCGGAAACGAGTCTGGTGCTGATGGTGCCTGGTAGTTGCCAGCGCCCAGAGGTTCGTAATAGAGCGTACTGCCGGGTGCGCTGAGCAGAACGCCGGCGATGCCTTCCCCCTTTAGATCAAGCGGAAGGAAATTGGCACCGTCCAGATAACCCGGAATACCGTCGACGCCATCGACGGCAAGCTGCGAAAACTCCGCTGCCGGTGGCGGTGCAAACATGGACCATGACAGGCTGACAGGCGGGCGCGATTGCGCGATCAGACTGCCATCCTCTGCTGGCCGGTAGCCAGTCTGCGTTACCTCACTGAGCATGGAAAACAGCGGCGAGTCGTCGTAGCTCAGGCGCGTTGCGCGGGTTAGCAGTGGTTTGTTACCGAGTTCCGCAAAACGGTGGAACACGAGAATATTGCGACACAGGCGCAGGGTCCGGATCTCAAAACCACTGCGATAGCTGGAGAAGGGGTCGCTGCGCACGCTCCATTCCCGTGTAGGTATGACAGGTACGGGTGCGTTCAGGTCATACTGGCCATAATCGAACACGACCGAAAATGCGTATTGCTCGTCGGTGCCACCGACCCTGGCAAAATAGTTGCCGTATTCGATGCGATCAATGTACCTCTGGGACAGGATTGCGCGGTTGAGGTTGGATACGGACGGGCTCAGGTTGGCGCCATTCTCGGCCTTGTAACTGTAACGTACGGTGTTGCCGAGCGCGTCAGAGGCCTTGTCGATCAGCCATTCGAATACGGCTGCCGGTGCATCAGGATCGGCAATCCGGCTTGCGTCGGTTGTGCCAAAGGTGGTCGTCACGTTGTTGCTGCTGACCACCTTCCAGAACGAGAGTCCGCTGCTGACTGCCACCCAGCACTCGATCAGCGAAAAGCCTCCCTGCAACCTTGGCAGGTAGGTGTAGACCTCATAGCTTTGCTGCTCAATTGTCGCCTGGTAACAGGCCGGCAGCTGCTGTCCATCAAGCTCCATCAGTTGCGGCGTCAGTTCCCCTTCGCCACTGAGGATGAACAGATCCTTGCCCGCGTAACCGGGAATGCCCTTGTCGGTACGTCGGACAATGCTGGGCAGTCCCAGCGAGAAGCCAAGCCCGAAAATGCCGTTGCCAAGGCCGCTGGAATAACTGAGTTGCAACTGCGGTTCGAGACCTCGCGCGCCGGGATTGCCAATTGGGATCGCGTAGGTGGCAGCGCCGGAGAAGGCATTGGCCTGAAACGTTTCGCCGATGGCCTTGATGGCGCCGTCACCGGTTGGCAACGCAATATTGGCTAGCGATGGGCTGGCAGTGTGATCGTCGATGGCAACTGCGGCAGGCCGAGGTGGGCGCATAACAAGGCTCTGCTGACAGGACATCACTCTCACTCCCGAAGATCACTACGAACTCAAATCCCGAGAAATAGCCCATCGGTAGAGTTCTGGGCATGCCCTGTCACTCACTGGTGCCAGCGCTTCCAGTCATTTCGACTCGAGGGGATTATCGATAGGCGAGGGCACCGGAGCCCTGTGCCGCCCCGGAGCCTGCTGAGTAAAAGCCAAGTTCGGTTTGGGCTAATTTTTTGGGCTGAGATAGGAGACGGGTAAGAGTTGGAACTCCAATCGAGTCCCAACTCTCAATTCCTAACGCCACGGAAAGTTGCGAATAGAGCCGTCCGTAATGGACCGCGTTGAAATCCTTGTGAGCCATGATATCCATTCCATGGTATGGCCGCTCAGGGTAAATCGAGCGGCGAGACTGTATAGCCTATTACTACAGTGAACGACCATAGAAAGCCGATGAGATGTTCGGATCAGGTCTACGGTTGCTGCAGAGTTAAGCATATCTTCGGGTGCTGGCAAGGTAATGGCCTGCAATTATTTTTATGCATGGCTTTTATCTGTCTATTATCTTCGCCCTAACAGTTGGTTAGCATCATTTTAATCGAAAAAACTCTCGCGGCGTCGCTTTTTTGGCAGATCACATTTATTGACAACGATGTATAAAGTATATTTATAGCAAACAGCTTTAATATTTCTGTGTGGTAGCATGATCCGCTATATCGCAGTGCTGCAGCATTGACATGATCGCGGCCGTTGGGTTTCTCGTCCCGATTGATACCTTACAGAACAGCCGCATCAAACTCGCAGCCCTTTGACCGCCTGCCGCAGGAGCAGCAACGTCGCCTGGACGAGCTGCGCGCCTTGCCCGGCCAGTTGGCCGTGCCTGCCGAGCCGGAGCAACCTGCCGACACTCAACGTGCTTTATAGATATTCAGCGAAGTAGGACGCGAGCGGACGATCTTGGAGCGACTACTTCTGCGAAGAAGGCATCCCTTAATTGACCTGCGGCTTGTCCAGTTCGGGTGTGCGCCGCGAACTCTAAGCACCGTCTTCGCGCGAGGGAATAAGGGTGTTCGCTGTGCCGTGCTAGCCAATCCACTGCTGTTCGATTGCCTTTCCCCAGCGGTCAACCTTGAAGAGGTGGTAAGTCGCGGTGCGCTCCAAGAGCTAGTGTCCTGTCTCCGAAATAAGTTTCTATCCTGAGCTATGCTTCTGTGGTCAGTCAGTGCTTGGAGTGATCACATGAATTCTCAGGACATCGCGCTCAGTGAAGACGAACACATTGAACTGAGTCGGCGCCTAAGATCAGCCACGATCAGTCAGCGCGACGGTCGTCGGGCGCGGGTGATTTTACTGGCGGCTCAAGGCTGTTCGCGCAACGAGATTGCCCAGCTGACCGGTCTCTCCGTTGTTTCAGTCACTCGCTGGTGCAAGCGTTTTCAAGAGCTGCGTCTGCAAGGCCTGGTGGATCTGCCCGGACGAGGTCGCAAGCCATCCTTGCCGGCCGAAGCGTTGAAGCGAACCCTTGAGCAAGTCACTCAGCCGCGGATCGGTCAGCCGCGTTGGAGCTGTCGAAGCATGGCTCGAGTCGCCGGCATTTCACCGGCCAGCGTCTAGCGGATATGGGCCGCCAACGACATAAAACCGCACCTGACACGCACCTTCAAGCTGTCCAATGACCCGAACTTCGAAGAGAAATTCAGGGACGTCATCGGGCTGTATCTGGCGCCTCCCGATAAAGCTCTGTTGCGATGAGAAGAGCCAGGTTCAAGCCTTGCAGCGCACGCAGCCCGGATTGCCATTGGGTATCGGTCATATCCGTACACAAACCCATGACTATGTTCGTCACGGCACGCTCACGCTGTTTGCGGCGATGGATTATCTACAAGGTCGGCTGATCAGCAGCATTGAAACTCAACACCGACATCAGGAGTGGTTGGCTTTCCTGAAAAAGATCAACCGGGAAACCCCCAAGGGCCTGCAACTGCACTTGATCGTGGATAATTACGCCACGCACAAGCATCCGGTGGTCAAGGAATGGCTCAAGCGACATCCGCGATTTCACATGCACTTCACCCCGACCTCAAGCTCCTGGATGAACATGGTTGAACGCTTCTTCCGAGATATCACCGTTTACTTACGTGATGGCAGCTTCAGTTCGACACGTGAATTGGCCAGCTCCATCACCACGTTTTTAACGTTACACAATGCTCAGCCAAGCCGATACGTCTGGAATGCAAAAGGTGAAGACATCTTGCGCAAGATCCAGCGTGCACGAGAGGCGATGGCATCACAGTCTAAAGAGAACGTTTTTTCTGAGACTGAACACTAGAAGCGCTTGCGCTCAATGCCAACCATCCTAACTCTATCTTTTCGAGCATGATAACTCGCACGGAATGCTTTTCCGAACTTGATGAGCGCAATTGCAAATTTTTGCTTTCCCGGCTAGGGGACAATCCTCGGCTTGCAACTCCTTACGACGATACCTTTCTTGATGGCATGGATGACTATAGCTACCACGAGGTTTTCACAGGCGCCTGGGAACTGACCATGACTGTTCCGACAACCCAGGAATGGGCGCATACGCTGTGTGACTTGCTCTCCAAGGCTCAACCGCCTGTCGGCATCAAGAATATTGAGCAACTCATAGAGAGATGGCGTATAGATCCGCCCAAGAAAGATGATGACCCTTATTACAATTACAATCGCGGCTATGGATTCTACCTGCGGTCTCGGTTAGCCGATTTGCTCAATGCTGATGAACGGCTTCTGAACTCACCCGATCGAGCTCTCCTACAATAGTTCTACCGTCGATTTAGTCCGCGGGGTTTCGAAAGCTGGCCTGAGTATCTTGCCAAGGACGGTGAGGAGTTCTTTCGGGAAACTCTTGTAAATCACGCTCTTTGGAGTTCTGGAAAAGAGAGGGAGAGATTAAGCGAAATTGCGTGGTCTTATTCGAGCGGCGACGACGATCTGACTATGCCAAATGACTATCGCGCATATGAAAAATTATATATGGAAAATTATCCAGAATGGTTTCGCGATATAGATACCGAGCACAGTGACGATTCAAGTGCAATCGCGCGAAGATCGGAATCCCTCTTAACCTCAATTAACGAAAAGGTCGACGCTTTTGTAGCGGAGCGGGAGCGGCTATCAAAAAGATGGTGGCGGTGATACGTAACTGTGTAAGTGACAATAACTCAAAGATCACAGGTCGTCCTCGGGATTGTTGGGGCGGTACTCTTTCGCAGTACCGGAAGAAGTCGCACGTGGAGAACTGCGACCATTGCGCAATCCAGACGAGGACCTGTGATCTGAGCGAGTCTGGTCTAGGCTGCTTTATTATTTATTGGCCTCTTTCATGAACGCATGGCTCATCACTTGGGAAGGAACAAGCGGTCCAGCTCTGGAGCCAGACCAGAAGATCATCGCCATTCTGTCATCCCGGCGCGCTCCCGCTGCTGTCGCCGATCTTGTTGATACCCTCTACTGTCGAAGCATCGACTCGGCCTACGACATGGTTCTCTTGGCAAACAAACGGAAAGTGCGAGAGCACCAGTACATGCATCTAGGAAGCACATTCAATCGTTTTTTGTACGGGCGGAACCCTTGTATCTTTGCTCGCGTCGTATCCGACCTCAAGGTTGAACGCAACGAGGCGCAAGGAACGGAATTCGTAACCTGGAGTGAACTGCCAATCTTCCAGAACGCTCCAACTGGCAGCACACCTGTCGAGGTGGAGCCGGCCCGAAAATGTCAGCTTGTTCGTAGTCTGAGACCGCTTTCCTATGACATCCACGCGCGTGAGGCCTAATTTCTCGGTTAACACAGACCGCCTGCAACGTTGGGCACCAAGGAGAGCGCATGGTCATCTTCAAGTGGGTTTGTTTTCTTATCGCAGGCGTGGCTCCGTTCGCCGCCATTGCTTCGCTTATCGGAGCGTTTTGGGGACTAGGCGGTTGGGGTTGGCTACTTTTCCTTTGGTTTGGTTTTACAGGCATGTTTTCCTTCATTGCAGCAGAGCAGTTTGATAGTGCCCCTGGTTTTTCTACTGCCATGGCCGCCTTGTCGCTTGTGACCCTTGTGGCAGGCGCTGCATTCGGCTTGTCTGATCTGCCTAGTAAGGTCTCAGTGTTTTATGCACTACTGGCGCCGTTACTGATAATCCCAATCTTTGCGTTGAAAAAAGGTCGTAGATAGTAGGAGCTATGCCGAGATAAGGGGAAAATTCAATCATTTGGTCTGCAACTATTTGTCGGGATTGAAAGTTCCGGAGACAACGCAATAGGCATCCGCAGATTGGCCGAGGTGGTCAGCCATTTAGGAGGAATTGAGGTGGTTGCACGCAAACCTTGTATAGAGAAAACGCTTGTGACGCGAATGTCCTAATTTTTGCCTTGTCTCGGCACGACCCCTTATAGGGGCAAGGATAAAAACCCATTCGAAATTGCGTATATAGCGAAATAGTTTTTCGTAGTGCTTGCAGATAACCCACAGCGCTACTAAGTTCATTGAAACATGCGAAAGGAATCACCCCGCTGCCTCGGAGGCTTGTTCCCTGCTGTCGCGCTTTATCCGGACACCTGTCGCATTTGCTTCGGCGGATATCAAGAAAATCATAACGTCACGAAAACAAACAGAATGTTAAGCGACATTGGCTGGCGTGTTATACGACAGGGATGTCGCCTAATAGTAGTTAGGGATCTGTATGGAGTGAGGCTGCATATTTGACTCATGCGATCACAACAGCCCTAGATAAGAAGTAAAGCATCCCCGCCGCCAAGCGGCGGAATCCTAAGCGTTTTTCATTCGACACCTTTGCCGTAACAGGAGACTACTATGAGACAGATTCAGAAGATCACAGTCAACAACAAAGGCGGGTACGTATTCAATTTCTCAGTCCAATGGCTTGGTAGCGACGGCAAGTGGACTACCTCCGACTGGAACAGCGGCAACTACTCCGTGGGATTTTCCCGAACCACTCCCGACCTTAACACGATCGGTGTCCCGGCCGATGCGCTGGCTGTGACGGTCTACGGGCACGCGGTGCTCGGGCGTTCCGGTCAGGGAACGCCGTTTCTCGCTTTCGTGCCAAACGGTCAGATCGCAACATATGATGCAGTCGGGACTACTATCATTGGCTTTGCAATCAATTTGATCGAGTAGACAGCAAACTTACCCCGGTGATGCCTGGCGTCAACTTTCCCATGATCCATAGTGAGATGGTTGGCGCCAGTGTATCTCCTTCCAAGACCGTCTACTTTAAGTTACAAAAACCTACCTGGAAGCCACAATGAGACAAGTCGAGAGAATTGGTTGCCTTAACAATGGCATCTTTGTCATGAACTTTTCGATTCAATGGTTTGATTCGAAGGGGAGTTGGCATACTTCTGCTTGGAATAGCAGTAACTTCGACAATGGCCTGTACAAGGTGAGTCCTCCACTTTCATCGATCGGAGTCCCGGCGGATGCGATTGGGGTGGCGCCTTACGTTTCCGCGGTTCTGGGAACAAGTAACCGGGGGACACCCTTGGTGCAGTCGGCGAATAACGGCAGGCTGGCCGCTTACGAAGTCACGGGAACGACCTTGGACTTCAAGGTCCAGCCTCTGCCGTGGAGGAACTGGGCTCAGAACATCATTTATACGATGACGATCGATGGTGAATACTACTTCTCTCCGACGAGCCTCGCTGAACTTCAAGACATCGTACGCCAAGCCGTGAAGGCTGGAGCGACAGTGCGCGTTTCCGGCCAGCGGCATGCACAGCCGGCGCTAGTCGCCGAAGACAATCGCGTCGCCCCGAGTCCCACCCGCTGGCTCATCGACCTCTCCTGCTATAAGGACTTAGGTCCCGGCGGCAATCAGTCCATCGTGTTGCATCCCTCGGAAGGTACGGTCACGGTGAATACTGGCGTCCGCGAGGACGAGTTGGATGCGTTCCTGACCACGAATGACATGATGCTCAAGACTGTTACCGCCGGCGGCTTCTTCAGCCTTGGCGGGATGACGGCGGTCGACGTGCATGGCGCGACAATCACCGCGCCGATCTTCGCGGAAACGGTCTCGGCGTTCAGCATCATGGGGCCGGATGGCCAGGTGAAGACCATCGACACACAGACTCCGGCAGTGGATGGTTGGTCGCTCTTACAGTTCGCGCGCGTCTCTCTCGGTGCGCTGGGAGTCGTCACCTCGGTCACCGTGGATGTGATGCCACGCCCATGGGCCACGACGTTGAGATCGGGCAAGGATACCAACATTACATGTAACGATGAGCAAACTTTCATCACTCAGTTTAAGACGCGGCTCGCGAGCCATGACCGCGTTGAGTCCTTCTTCAACCCGTACAACAACAGCTTTCTCGTCTTGTGGTGGGACGTGGTCTCGTCCCCGTCGACGAAGACTCCAAACTTGAGGCCAAGCATCCCGGCAGCGTGCGCCCTGGCGGGAGAGAATGTCTTCGGCGCGCCCTATTTGATACCGATGGAGCCCATCATCGAGCCTCCCCTCATCGCGGCTCAGTATGCCGGAATCACAACTGCGGCGAGCGCGATCATTGATGCGGGATACCTCACGGTCGAAACGCTCTTCGATCAGGCCACGACTGTCTACTCTGACTTGTGGCTGACCAAGGCGTCCCGCGTGATCTTCATGTCCTATTTTGTCGAACTTCCGGCTCTCGACGACGCAGGGCTCGGCAAGGCCTGGCAGGGCCTTAACGCGGTGATGGCTCGTATCAAGAGTTCCACCGACTTCCTAGTGGTTGCCCCGATGGAGTTCCGGTTCGTCCGCGGCGGCGACACCGCATTGGCTGGGACGTACACGGAAACCCCCAATGCGACCTTCGTCAATCTGGACCTTATCGGGTACGTGCCGGCCGTCGCGGCGTCTGAGTACCCCAACCGTTTACTCCATTTCTTCGCAGACATCGAGCGTGCCTGGGTTGCCCTGGGAGGAATGCCGCACACCGGCAAGATGTTCGGCTTCTACGACCCGAGTCAACCTGCTGGAACTTTTTCGCCACCATTCAACCCGGGGTTCATAAAGGATCTCGCGAAGCGCCGCAGTGCTAGAACCAAGGCCTTCGACTCCTACCGCAGAACCTGCGATCCAAAGGGTGTTTTCCACAACAATTTCGTAGCGGCGCTGCTGGGAGACACGACTCAATAGAGTTTACCTCCGTAGGATCCTGCGCCGTGCGCACAACTTGCAAATTGTCGATCGAGTTTAGTAGCAGCCGAAGCGGGCGATCTACGTTGAAATCTGAGCAACTGGCAGGGTAATTTTACACAGCAGATTTCAGCAGGAAGCGCACCGACCTGGCCACCTAGGGGTCATGCCGATTGAAAAAGACATAAATAACAATGCGTTGCAGACAGAATGAGTGAATTTTCCCCTTATCTCAGCATGACCCCGTGAAGACTCGCCCATGGCCAACCTGATGCTGTCGGTCATGGGGGCCTTCGCCGAGTTCGAGCGAGCGCTCATTCGTGAGCGACAGCGCGAGGGCATCGCTCTGGCCAGGCAGCGCGGTGCTTACCGAGGTCGCAAAAAAGCCCTGTCCGACGAACAGACCGTCGCACTCCGGCAACGAGCGGCTGCCGGTGAGCCGAAAGCCCAGTTAGCCCGTGAGTTCGGTATAAGTAGGGAAACCCTCTACCAGTACCTTCGCACGGATGACTGATACATGCCCCGTCGCTCGATACTCTCGGCCACTGAGCGAGACACTCTGCTTGCGCTGCCGGAAAGCCAGGACGATCTGATCCGCTACTACACCTTCAACGAGTCCGACCTGTCGCTGATCCGTCAGCGACGGGGTGATGCCAATCGCTTCGGCTTTGCCGCTCTGTCTGCTGCGCTACCCCGGTTACGCGCTGGCCAGCGACAGCGTGCTGCCCGATCCGGTCATTGAGTGGGTGTCCCGACAGGTTCAAGCTGCCTCCGAAAGTTGGGTGAAGTACGGTGAGCGCGATGTAACACGCCGTGAACACGCTCAGGAGTTGCGTACCTATCTTGGCTTGCTACCGTTCGGGCTGTCAGACTTTCGCGCCTTGGTACGCGAGTTGACCGACCTGGCCCAGCAGACCGACAAAGGCCTTTTACTGGCCGGGCAGGCTCTGGAGAGTCTGCGTCAGCAACGGCGGATCTTGCCGACCCTGACGGTCATTGATCGGGCCTGCTCCGAAGCCGTGGCGCGAGCCAACCGGAGGGTTTACCCCGCCTTGATTGAGCCGCTGAGCCAGCAGCATCGGAACAAGCTCGACGAACTGCTGACCGTCAAGACAGGCAGCAACAGCACCTGGTTGACTTGGCTGCGGCAGTCACCGTTGAAACCGAATTCGCGGCACATGATGGAGCACATCGAGCGGCTGAAGATATTTCAGCTAGCAGCGGCTTAAAGCAGGGGCTCAAGGACCCGCCAGAACCTGCAGCAGGCCATCCATAGGCCCTAAGTCCTGCAGGTGCTGCTGGTTGTCGCGCCACCAGGGCAGCAGCGCATCGCCGAACATCGGCTTGGCGACGAAATAGCCCTGCGCCTCGCCACAGCCCAGGTCACGCAAGAGCAGCCAGTCTTCTAAGGTTTCCACCCCCTCGGCGACCACTTCGAGGTTGAGTTTGCTGGCGATATCCAGGGCGCTCTCCAGCAGAATGCGCAGGTGGCGATTATGGCTGGCGCCATTGACGAAGGCGCGGTCCACCTTGAGTTCGGTGCAGGGCACCCGCGACAGCTGCAACATGCAGGAAAAGCCCGTGCCGTAGTCGTCCACCGACAGGCCGAAGCCTTTCAGACGCAGACGCGCCAGCGTGCCCAGGGTGGTGCCGAGATCGGTCATGATCGCGCGCTCGGTACCAAAACTGGGTATTTGCAGCGCAAACCAAAGTCGGCGGTGTAGGTCAACGACGGCAAGCAGCTGGACGGCGAGTTGCTGCAATACCTGTCGCCGCTGGGCTGGGAACACATCAACCTGACCGGCGATTACGTCTGGCGGCAGAGCCGCAGGCTGGAGGACGGGAAGTTCCGGCCGCTACGGTTGCCCGGAAAACCTTAGCGTAATCCACTTTAAGCTACGCTAAATCACTAAGGTGCTCGTCGCTCGCGACTTCAAAAGGAGGTCAGTGTGGCTCAATTTCTGAATGACCACCGCGGTCACACAATATTTCCGCACGCCTCAGGCCCCACGGTTGGCCCGTGGGTTGCCTCGTACTCTGCGTGGCACATCGAGCCCCGAACAACTCTTACCGCGCAGTCTGCCAAGGCACATTACCTGGCGTATACCAATCGCCTGAAGAAGCTCATTCTGCTGCAGTCGCTGAAGCGAAGCGCAGTCTCGATGCGTTACTCGATTAGAAGTGACCCAAGCGATGCGTTGTATTGGGCAACGGCACCTCGGAGCCCAACGCTTCCAGCGAGCAGACACGCGACAGCGGGCGTCATCCGTTACCAGCCGCTGCTTATGTCAGAACGTTAAGGCTCCCAAATCACACCATGCAAACGCACCTGTCTCACTGCGCCAACTGCGGCAAAAGAACGGTTACGGTTTGGCGAAACTCTAGCGCCTATTGCTCTGAATGCGGGGCTTCGCATGCCGACATGGCACAGAGGGGTATGAATACCGCCGGCCCTTGGGATGACTGCCCTTTCTGCCAAGATCGTCATTACTATGAGCTCGTTGAAGGCGAACTAAGGTGTGAAGAATGCGGCCTTGCCATAGATATAGCGCGCGCAAAGTGACCTGACCCGCACCATGGGATTGCTGCTGTCTGGCATCGACTTGCGCGTCAATCAGCACGGCGAGTGGTTCTGCTTCGAAGTCAATCCATCGCCGGGCTTCAGCTATTTCGAGGATATGACCGGGCAACCAATCGCGGCGGCGATCGTTGATCTGTTGGATGGTAAGGGCTGTTACACGGCTCTATCGAAGGTGGGTAACTTTCGATGAATCTCGATCTCATCGTCAGATAGAAAGGCCGTAAGAGCCTGAGAGAGCATGACTCTCCGATCGGTTTGAAAGGAGTTTTGGGCATGTGGCGACCTAAAGCGCTGGAGCTAGCTCCTTAAGTAGTTATCACCTTTGTAGAGAGGTGCCTGCCCACGCCGAAGCACCAATCGCCAAAGCCGCACCTGCAAGCGTGGCTTTAGCCATAAATTTGCGGCGTCCAAGAGTTGTGAAAAAGTCAGAACTTGAATCGGATTCTGGCTTGTCGCTGTTCATGGATAAACTCCTCAAAAGTTGTTCACGGGGGCGCACTTTATGCGCATAGAAACCGTGATCCAGTGGCTACTTCGGTTCAAGTTTCATCGTGTGTCAGTGAGGATGAAAGCGAGCGATAAGCGTCAACTTGCTCGAGAAGAACCCTAGCTTTGTTTTCGGTAGCTTCGGCTGCATCTGCGCCAGCGATGAATCGAGCGGGCGGGGTTTCGCTACCGGCAAGCTGAACAATGGCAACTGCCAGTTTCGCAGGGTCTCCACTTTGCTTACCGCTCAGGCTGCTCAAGGCTTTGACGGTTTCAAGCGTCTTTTCCACGTAGTCTTCGATTACCGGATCTACGAAGGTAGTGGAGTCGGTGGTGAGCAGCTCGGTACGAAAGAAGCCAGGCTCGACCAGCATGGTCTTGATGCCAAAATGCTCTACCTCAGGGGCCAGCGACTCCATCCATCCCTCGACCCCGAATTTTCCCGCTGCGTAGGCGCTGCAGAAGGTGCCGCCGACGATGCCTGCGGTGGAGGAGATGGTTACCACCAAGCCAGACCGTTGCTTGCGAAAAACAGGAAGTACCGCACGTGTCACATTCATGGGCCCGAAGAGCACGGTTTCGATCTGGCTACGAACATGCTCCGTCGTGAGTTCTTCAAAAAACCCAGCATAGAAATTGCCAGCGTTGTTGATCAATACGTCGATCAGGCCAAACTCGCTGATAGCGGCTGTTACAGCTGCCTCTGCATCCTCGGGACGGGTGACATCGAGCTTCACCGTCAGGAGGTTTTTGTGGGCGCCTACGGCGGCCTCCACCTTTTTGGGATCGCGTCCGGTGGCGACCACAGCGTGACCTGCAGTCAAAGCCACCTGAGCCAAATGGACGCCAAGGCCTCTGCTTGCGCCAGTGATGAGCCAAACCTTTTTGTCAGCCATGCGATTTTCCTTGGAGGTTGAGGATCTTGTGTCTGGCCTGGCGAGGGCTCTTATCGCCCGGTCACCACGTAGATCCATTCTCTCGTTCAGAAGGTGCGAAGGTTTGCATGGTCTGGGTAAAAAATTGCCTAAAACGACGAATCGAATCGTCCTCAGCATCATCGCCAGAAGCCGGCGGCTTAGATCAACAGTATTTAAATTGGAACAGGCAACCATCCCGATGGAATGGGCAATCAGTCCTTGTGTCTGCCCCCGCATAATTTTCGGCTAAGCCACGTTCGCCCGAATGTAGCGGTACCAACCGCTTGTACCCGCTGGCTAGGCGTTACTGGATTTTATTGGAGAGGCCACTATGGCAGACCGTAACAGGGTTCAGCTCACGATCAATGGCGAACATCGAGCCCTTGAACTCGACTCTCGTACCACTTTACTGGATGCCGTTCGTGAGCATGCGTCTCTCACTGGAACCAAGAAAGGATGCGATCAGGGGCAATGTGGGGCTTGTACGGTTCATGTCGACGGCGAGCGGGTATTGAGCTGTCTTACCCTCGCGGTACAGGTTGAAGGGCGTAACGTGACCACCATTGAAGGGTTAGCTCAGGCTGACGGTACGTTGCATGCCGTGCAGGCCGCCTTCGTGGAGTTCGATGCTTTCCAGTGTGGCTACTGCACCCCTGGCCAAATCATGTCAGCGGTTGCTTGTATACAAGAAGGACACACCGGGTCGGACGATGCCATACGTGAATACATGAGCGGCAACCTCTGTCGCTGTGGTGCATACCCGCACATCGTCACGGCAGTACGAACTGCGGCGGCACGTTTGCAGGAGGGCAAGGCATGAGGGCCTTCGATTACGTTCGCGCCAGCGATATCAGTAGCGCGTTCCAGGAAGTTGGTCTCCCCGAGACCCGATTCCTGGCAGGGGGTACGACATTACTCGACTTGATGAAGTGTGGCGTAGAGCGTCCGGCACGCTTAGTCGATATCAGTCATCTGCAAGGTTTAAACGACATCACGGCCGGCGCTCAGCAGATCCATATCGGTGCCTCGGCGAAGATGAGCCATGTCGCCGCCCACGCTCAGATTCAGAGCCAAGCGCCCGTTTTAAGTGAAGCCCTGTGGCGTGCTGCTTCAGCACAAATACGAAACATGGCTTCGATAGGCGGCAACCTTTTACAACGCACCCGGTGCACCTATTTCCGTGACCCTGCTGCTTACCCTGAGTGCAACAAGCGTAACCCTGGCTCAGGATGTGCGGCCCTCAACGGGAATAATCGCAACCATGCAGTGCTGGGCGGGAGCGATGCCTGCATTGCTGTTTACCCCGGTGACCTGGCCGTGGCGTTGGTTGCGTTCGATGCCACTTTTTTGATTCGTGGTGCAACAGATCGGCAAGTGACTGCGGATGACTTTTATCGGTTGCCCGGGAGCCGCCCGGACATTGAGCACGACCTGTCTACAGGGGAGATGATTGTCGGGGTGGAAGTACCTGTGGTGCCAGCTCTCAAACGCTCTCATTACCTGAAAGTGCGTGATCGTGCTTCGTATGAGTTTGCTGCCGCCAGCGCAGCGGTTGGTGTCGAATTCGAGGACGATGGCCACACCATCAAAGATGTCCGCATTGCCCTGGGTGGAGTCGGCACCAAGCCATGGCGGGCACGTGAGGTCGAGCAAGCGCTAATCGGGAAGTCGTTCACTGAGAAAGTGCTGCGTGACGCGTCTCGCCATGCCGTTGATGGCGCCCAGGCTCGTGAGCATAACGGCTTCAAAATAGTTCTGGCACCCCGCGTCGTCGCGCGCGCACTGATGACCGTCGGAGGCTTGGCATGAACGAACTATTCAACCCTAGAATTGATCGGCGGACATTACTGAAAACTGCCGCTGCAGGATCTGCTGTCGCGTACACAGGCCTCATGTTCAACCCATTGACCGGGGAGGCGGCGCCGCTGGTTGGGAAGGAACCCAACGGCTCTCTTGGCGAGCGCGCACCCAGGCAAGAGGGCGGCCTCAAGGTGCGAGGTGAAGCACGCTATGCCATTGAGCATGCCATCGACGGCATGTTGTACGGCGTTGCGGTGCAATCGACCATTCCCGCCGGACGGGTCGCTGGCATTGACACTAGCCAGGCCGAAAAAGCGCCCGGTGTAGTTGCCATCTACACGCATCTGAACCGACTGGCGATTCAGCAAGCCATTCCCTTTATTAAAGGCGGAGCCGCCACGGAGAACTTCACACCTTTGCAGGACGACCAAGTGCGCTGGAATGGTCAGCATATTGCCCTGGTAGTGGCCGAAAGCTTTGAACAAGCCACTGAAGCCGCGAGTCTGGTCAAGGTCAGCTATGAGCAAACGCATGCGATCATTGACCCTGACGACCAACGCGCAAAGCCTCAGCCCATTGATGACCTGCAAGCGAAATGGGGCGACGCGAAATCGGCCCTCGCATTAGCTGCGGTCAAGGTAGAAGGCGTCTACACCACACCTCGCGAGTACAACGTGCCGATGGAGCCCCATGCGTGTATTGCTCACTGGAGTGGGGACAATTTGACGGTATACGAGTCCAGCCAGTGGGTGGGCGGTGCCCGTAACGTCATCGCTCAGTGGATGGGGGTGGACATGTCTAACGTTCGTGTTATCTCTCCATTTATCGGCGGTGGGTTTGGTTGCAAAGTGGCGCCACACCCGCATGTCGCCATGGCCTGTGCGGCATCGAAGGCATTGGGTCGGCCTTTGAAGTTATCGCTGACACGTCCACAAACGTTCACTGGGTACGGTGGTCGACCTCGCACCAGCCAACGACTGGCGTTGGGTGCCACGAAACAGGGCGTGCTTGTCTCGGTGGTGCATGAGGGGTGGAATGAGACCGCCATTGACGATACTCACTTGGAGCCAAGCACTTCAGTGACGGCGCTCATGTACGCCACGCCTAATATGCTCGCGCGCCACAGCATTATTCCGGTGAATACCGTCAACCCAGGCTGGATGCGTGCGCCTGGTGAAAACATCAGCACCTATGCGCTTGAAACAGCCATGGATGAACTGGCCTATGCAGTCGGGCTCGATCCCATTGAGTTAAGGCTGCGCAATTGGGCCTCTCAAGATCCGAAATCCAACATCCCGTGGTCGACACGGCGTCTCAGGGAGGGCTATGCCGCCGGCGCTAACGCATTTGGTTGGGGAAACCGGAATCCGCAGCCGCGCTCAATGCGCGAAGGTCGCGAGCTGATTGGTTGGGGGATGGCAGCAGGTACTTACCCGGTCTGGCGCACCCCCGGAGAAGCCGGGATCATCATCCATCGAGATGGTCGGATCGAGGTACTGAGTGGAGGTACTGATCTTGGCACGGGTACCTATACGATCCTTGCCCAAACAGCCGCCGAAGTTCTAGACGTCCCGACCAGTTCGGTCAAGGTGAGCCTCGGCGATACGGATCTGCCCCGTGCACCCGTCGCGGGGGGCTCTCAGTTGGCGAACAATCTGACTGGCGCCGTGTACAAGGCAGCGAAAGTCGCACGCAACGAACTGCTGCGTCTCGCAACAACCGATCCGCAATCGCCACTGCACGGTATGGATATTGGCAATCTGGTGTTTAAGAACGGGCGAATCAAGCCCTCACAAAGACCGGGCGACGGCATAGCATTGGCAGATCTGCTAAAGGCACTTGGCAAGGATCGATTGGAGATATCCACGGACACATTCAAGGCAGGCGCTACGGAGGCTGATCGTGATGCGGCAGCGCATGGGTTTAGCCAAATGCAATCGGCGACTAGCGGTGGAGTATCGGCTCACAGCTGGGGCGTGCATTTCGTCGAGGTTCGGGTAGACGAGGACTTCGGTACGGTCAGGGTCAAGCGCATGGTTGCCGCGTTCGATAGTGGCAGGGTGTACAACCCGAAGCTTGCCGAGAGCCAGTGGATGGGCGGGATGATCATGGGGCTTGGCCAAGCGTTATTTGAGGAAGGCCACATTGATCGTCGTGACGGTCGCGTTATAAACGCAAGCTTGGCGGACTATGTTGTTCCGGTGAATGCCGACGTCCCTGAAATCGTCACGATCGATGTCGGCATACCTGACCTTGCCGCCAGTGTACTGGGCGGGAAAGCGGTGGGTGAGTTGGGCATCGTTGGGGTCGCAGCGGCGATCAGCAATGCGGTTTACCACGCCACAGGCAAGCGTATTCGCGATCTACCGATCACCATGGACAAGCTGCTCTCCTGACCCATGAACAATCTTGACCTTCAGGTAATCGAGCAGGCAGCGAAGTGGCTTGAGCAGGAGCAGGGCGTCTGGCTCTGCACTGTCCTGGCCACCTATGGGTCGGCTCCGCGTAGCCCAGGTGCAATGTTGGTGGCGCTGCAAACGGGAGACGTTTGCGGATCGCTGTCAGGAGGCTGTGTTGAAGAGGACTTCCTAGAGCGACTGGGTCGCGAGGAGTTTGCTCATCGCAGCCAGATCATTCGTTATGGCGAGGGTGGATTTGCTCCAAACCTTGCTCTGCCGTGTGGCGGCGTGCTCGATGTTCTAGTGGAGCGCTTTGAACCGGGCTGCCAGAGTCGCGAACACTGCGCGGTTCTATTGGATGCGCTGAAGGGGCGTCAGCAAGTAGTACGCCATGTGAAATTAGATTCCGACCAAGTGCAAATCGAGACAGACACTACTGAGTGTGCGCCGATTTCTGTCGAGCCTGATCATGTCCGTATACGGATAGGCGCGGCTCAAAGGCTACTTATTGCGGGGCTTTCACCCGTCGCTGAATTTTGCGCGGGCTTTGCTGTGGCGCTGGGTTTTGAGGTAGTGGTGTGTGACCCACGTTCGGAACTGACTGCGCATTTCAACATGCCAGGCGTGAAGCTGATTGAAGTCCACCCAGCGACTTACATCTCTCAAGGCGGCTGTCATGCCGCGACTGCGGTCGTAGCACTGACGCACGATCCTCGTCTGGACGATTTGACACTCATGGAGGCCGTTATGACCCCAGCGTTCTATATTGGCGCCATGGGCTCAAAACGTAACAGTCAGAACCGCCTGGAGCGGGTCAGGCGAATTGCTCGGTTGGATGATCAAAGTGTCGACCGTATCCATGCGCCGATTGGTCTGAACCTCGGGAGCAAAACCCCAGCCGAGATCGCGCTTGCGGTTATGTCCGACATCGTCAGGGTGAAAAATGGAATTGTTCGTGACTCGCTGTAGCGTCGGGGTTTTAGGAGATGAATATGCAGGCTGCTTCTAAAAGGAATCTTGCCGACGGTGACACGGGTCATCTGGTTGATCTGGTTGATCTGGTGAGCCAGATTGTGCGCACCGATTGCGATTACCAGTCAGCCATCCCGGGTCTGAGCTTTTATCGACGTAATGCGGTTACGCAACCTTTGCACTGCATATATGGCTTGGGTATCGGTATGTGCTTGCAGGGCCGCAAGCAAGTCATGGTCGGTGAGGAGGTGCTCACTTATGCACCGGGACAATCCCTGGTCACGAGCGTAGACCTTCCAGTGATAGCGAATGTCACCCAGGCCAGTTTCGCGCATCCGTATCTGGGCATGATGCTGACTTTCGACAACACCATGGTTATGCAGGTGGCTGAGCGTCTGCATCTATCTCAACGTATGAAGGATGATGGTTTCAGACCTGTCACTGTGCAGACACTGGACGTGTTTGTGCTGAACGCTTTTGAACGGCTGGTTGCACTGCTCGATGAGCCTGGTTTGATCGCTGCAATTGCTCCGCTAATCACAGAAGAGATCGTCGTTCGATTGCTGAACGGCGCCCATGGGCCGCAATTGCTCCACATCGTCAGTGCCGGCTCCCCGAGCCAACACATCGCGAAGGCGGTGGCCTGGCTCAAGCTCAATTTCAGTCGGGCGCTGCGCATGGATGACCTGGCAGCTACCGCCTATATGAGCCCCTCCACATTTCGTCAGCACTTCCGGGCGGTGACCGGAATGAGTCCGCTGCAGTATCAGAAACAGCTAAGACTGCAAGCTGCCCGACAGATGATGTTGAGTCAGAATGTAGATGCGAGTAGTGCCGGCGGTCTGGTCGGCTATGAAAGCTCATCGCAGTTCAGCCGTGAGTACAGCCGTCTGTTTGGTGAGCCGCCTCAAAGGGATATAAAGCGCATGCGTGTGCAATAGCGGTATGGTTTCGACAGCGTAGGGCCTTGGCTGAACGGGTGATTTTGGTTTGAGTGCAAAGGGCCCTTCGAGGGCCCTTTTTATTGAGGGGAATGTCTTTGCTTTTGTGTGGGATCATCGCGCAGCTTGTGCAACCTTTATGACAGACAGCAAATATCGATAGAACCCTTTTGTATGGCGCTGAAATCATCGGGCCCGGGCCAATGGGCGCGCTTCCCCAGGAAAGCCTGAGGGAGGCAAGCTCATTGGGAAGGAATGTCCAATTCAGCGGGTTACTTTAGATTGCTCTGAAAAAAGCTCGTCAGCTTGTCGAAAGGGATGAGATTAACGCGATCATATAGGTCGACATGGCCGGCGCCAGGGATGATGACGAGCTCCTTTGGTTGACCGGCGAGCTTGTAGGCCTCCTCGCTGAACTCCCTTGAGTGCGCATCGGCCCCGGCAATGAACAACATCGGACGCGGAGAAATCGTCTCGATATCATTGAACGGGTAGAAGTTCATAAACTTGATGTTGCTCGTGAGTGTAGGGTGCGTCGTCAACTCTTTGGAGGAACTGGATGGCGTGTATTCGCCGCGTGGTGTGCGGTAGAAATCAAAGAACTCACGTTGAATAGGATGAGTATTCTCATCTAGCTGATGTACTGTACCGCTGGTGTAGAGAGTTTTACCGCCAGTGAATTCTGCATCACGCTGCCGCGCTGCTTGCGCGATGATGTCTTTGCGCTGCTCAAGTGTCTGCGAGTACTTCAGTCCATTGCGATTGGCTGCACCCATGTCGTACATGCTGACCGTTGCTATTGCCTTCATTCGAGGATCGATTTTGGCTGCACTGATGACGAAGCTGCCGCTGCCACAGATGCCTATCGCGCCAATTCGCTCTTTGTCGACAAAAGACTGGGTACCGAGAAAATCCACCGCTGCGCTAAAGTCCTCGGCATAGATATCCGGTGAGACAGCATTGCGCGGTCGCCCCTCGCTTTCACCCCAAAACGAAAGATCCAGAGACAGTGTCACAAACCCTTGTTCAGCCAGCTTCGTGGCATACAGGTTAGCGCTCTGCTCCTTGACCGCGCCCATCGGATGGCCAACAACAATCGCAGGGCTCTTCGTTTTACCGTCCAGGTTTTTCGGGATAAACAGATTCCCTGCCACATTCATTTGATATTGGTTTTTGAAGTTGACCTTCTGCACGGTCACTTTTTCGCTGGTATAAAAATTATCCGCGCCGTTGGACATATCGGCTCCTACTGCTGAGAGTGAACTGACAAGAAGCGTTAATAGAACAATGAGCTTTTTCATTGGAATCCTTGTTGATGCGGAGTCATCAGTCTTTAGAGAACAGCACTTGCACATCCCCGCGCCCTAGCGCCTGAGCCAGGTCAGCGGTGTCATCCACACGCCCGAGGCGCGTGTAGGAGTACGTCGAGTCGAACGTTGAATAGAAGACAACCAGCGTGTCCGCGCCATACAACATCAAGTCGCCGTTGCGGATCGTTCTCGGTTTGCTCGCATCGGCAGGCAGGTTTTCTGGAAGGCTGGCGTGTTTCTCATTGCGGTTGAGATCGCTCATGTCGAGCGTTAGCGGTAGTCGCTTGGCAAGCGCACCAGCGGCGGCGTTGTCGGCCAAGGTAATGGCGAAGCGTTGTTCCCCGATGGTCATCCACATGCGAGATTTCTCCGGTATCGAAGACGCCGACGCGGCATCATTCACAGATACATAACTACCCAACACGAGCATTGCAGACAGCAAACCAAGCCAACGAAGTGTCCTCATGACCCGTCTCCCGTAAAGTTGCGTAGCTCAAGCGGATTGAGGTGTTGTTGAACGGAATGTCAGCACCGTCACGAATGCGGCAAGCAGCAGCACGACTGCGCTAATGACGAAAGTGCTCTGATAACCGCGACTATCGAACAGCAGTCCGCCAACGGTGGAGCCTAGGGCGATGGCCAGTTGAATCACTGCCACCATCAAGCCACCCCCGGCCTCGGCATTGTTTGGTAAGGCCTGTGCGATCCAGCTCCACCAGCCCACTGGGGCGGCAGTTGCCAGCAACCCCCAAAAGCCAAGCAGTGCAGCAACGACAACGATCGAGGTTCCAAAAGGGATCAATGCCAAAGCAATCAACGCCATGAGCACCGGTATGACTATCAATGTCCGGAACAGGCCGCGTTTTAAAAAAAGGCCGATGATCATGGTTCCGATAAAGCCTGCAACTCCGATGATCAGCAGGATTAATGCCAGCGTGGATATGTCAACGCGCGTCACCGTTTCGAGGAAGGGGCGCAGGTAGGTAAACAGGGCGAACTGCCCCATGAAGAAGGCGCCGCATCCGGCCATGCCGAGCGCAACGGGTCGGCTCCGGAGCAGCTTCAAGACGTTGCCGGTTCTCGGTGTGCGCGGCTCTACCTTCATGGTTGGCAGGCTGATCCACAGCCAGATGAACGCAATCGCCGCTACTGGCGCCAGGCAAAAGAAAGCGCCGCGCCAACCGATGATCGAGCCCAGATAGCTGCCCAGCGGTGCGGCGATCACGATAGCCAATGCATTGCCACCGTTGAAGATGGCCAAGGCCTTGGGCACCTGAGTGGCAGGCACCAGCCGCATGGCCGTCGCAGCGGACATCGACCAAAAACCTCCGATGACCACACCGATGAGCGCACGACCGACCATGTACGTCAGATAGTTGGGTGCCAGCCCGACAATCACGCCGGAAGCGGCCATCAACCCTGCCAATGCCATCAGCAAAATTTTGCGGTTAAGGGTTCCGGCAATCCAAGAGATCGACAGGCTGGTCAGCACGGCGAATGCCCCGGAGATCGCAATGCCTTGCCCTGCCATCCCTTCCGTAACACGAAGATCAGCGGCCATCGGCGTCAGCAGGCTGACCGGCATGAACTCCGAAGCGATCAGTGCGAAGACACAAAGCGTCATTGCAAAGACGCCGCTCCAATAAGCAGGAGCATCCTTGGTGGCGGAAACAGCGCCCATGTGGGTCTCACGATCAGTTGTATTCATATCGGTAATGGTGACGAGTGAACGCGCGTGCGACTAGCTAATGAATACTTAATGAGGCTATAAGCATAGCTAATTAATTGACTGCAAAGGCGCCTGCACCATGGTCAGAAGGAATCTCAACGATCTGCTGTCCTTCGTGACAGTGGCGCGCGAAGGCAGCTTTACACGCGCCGCTGGAGTACTGGGTGTGACGCAGTCTGCGCTAAGTCAGGCCATCAGTGGCCTGGAGGCACGCCTGCAAATCAGATTACTGACGCGTACTACGCGTAGCGTTTCGCCGACCGTAGCGGGCGAGCGGCTTTTGCAAGCGATCGGACATCGCTTCGATGAAATCGAAACGGAGCTGGATATCCTGACGGAAATGCGCGACAAGCCAGCCGGCATGGTACGCATCACCTGCGGCGATCACGTTTTGCGGACAACATTGCTGCCCAAGCTCACTGCATTGCTGCACGAATACCCGGACATCAAGATTGAGTTCGACGTCAATTACGGATTCCGAGACATCGTGGCGGATCGTTTCGATGCGGGTGTGCGTCTGGGGGACACCATCGATAAAGACATGATCGCAGTTCCGATAGGGCCGCCGTTACGCATGGCTGTCGTCGCCTCGCCAGCGTACTTTACCTCCCGTGCCATTCCCAAAGGCCCGCGTGATCTGATGAGCCATAGTTGTATCAACCAGCGGATGCAGACTTCGGGCGGGCTTTATGTATGGGACTTTGAGCGGCGTGGCAAACAAGTGAACGTTCGCGTAGACGGCCAGCTCGTTTTCAACACGTCGACCCACATCGTAGATGCAGCATTGGCCGGGCTGGGGATTGCCTACCTGCCGGAAGAGGAGTTTGAACCGCATCTCCAGGAAGGCCGGCTGGTGCGGGTGCTGGAAGATTGGTGCCCGCCGTTTTCTGGATACTATTTGTACTACCCAAATCGTCGGCAACCCTCTCCGGCGTTTACGCTGGTTGCCAATGCACTTCGCGAAGCAGTCTAGATAAAGCGATTCGATGATTCAAAAAATCTCTGGCTTCGGATAATTGAAAGCGAAGTCAGCAAAATGGGATTTAGTTGCCCAGCTTGGCCCAGAATTCTTCTGCGGGAGTACTGATTGGGGCTGTCGGTCGCGTGAGATGAATCTCCAAGCGAATAACCATCCACACGCATGGCACCAGATCCAAGCTGCTCGATGCCCCGCTCTCGCGCAGATCCCGCATTCTTAGAACCAATTATCGAGTGCCCAACCTGGTATTTCATCTGAAAAAAAGCTACCAACCTCGGAAGCTGTTGACACACGGCGGGTCTGCGCATAATTTGTGTAGCACACTACATAATAGTAGGCTATATAAGTGAATTCGACATCACGAAGCGTGGCCACAGAGCTTTCCTTCGCGCTTAACGCCGCCGCGAACCGGATGGTTCGATTACACAAACCGTTCCTCGAACCGTTGGGCCTCACTTTCTCGCAGTACCTAGTCACGCTTGAGCTGCTGAACGGGTCGCCTCGCTCTGTCAGCGATTTATGTGATCGACTCGACATGGAGACCGGCACGCTTACGCCGCTACTCAAAAGGTTGGAAGCTGCTGGAGTGATTACGCGCACACGTGATGCCTCCGATGAACGCCGAGTGCTTATTGACCTCACGGAGCCTAGCCGTGCCATGGAGGATGAGCTTCGTAGCGTCACCGACAAGATCAGAACTGCGTGCCAGCTTACGCCCGAAGACCTTGAGGAGCTTCATCGCACGCTTGAAGGCTTGGCGAGACCGGCAATCAGTTAGTTCCTGCTCCGCACTGGGCTATCAAAAGCGGACTGCTTCGCAGAGCACTGGCAGCAGCGCAGAAAGGCAGCAGAGCAAAGACCCGCTATGCGCTTAGCCCAGCGCAACTTGCTTGGTTTTCGATCCCTCAAACAGGCCCGAGTTTTTACCAACCACTGCACGTCAGCTGAACTGCTATGCGGGCCCAACAGCGATCAACCAAGTAGTAACTTGAATATTGTTTATATGCGAGGAGTTATTTAAATGAAAATCGGAATTATCGGCGCAGGCAACATTGGGGCTACCCTTGCCCGTAAGCTCGCTGCGTGCGGCCATGAAGTTAAACTGGCAAACTCGAAAAGCCCTCAGAGCATTCAGAACCTTGCAAATGAAATCGGCGTACATGCGGTGACCAAGGAAGATGCTGTGTCCGAGGTAGACGTTGTGATTCTCTCGATCCCCTTCGCAAACTACCCTGATCTCAATCAGACGTTGAGTAATGTTCCCAAGAAAACCGTCGTCATTGACACATCCAATTACTATCCGGGGCGTGACGGGGCGATTAAAGAAGTTGACGATGGCAAGCCCGAGAGCGTCTGGGTTAGTGAGCAGATTGGCCGCCCGGTCGTCAAGGCATGGAACGCCGTCCTCGCCGCTACCCTTGCCGATCATGGTCAACCAGTCGGGTCTTCCTCACGCATAGCCATACCTGTAGCTGGCGGTGACATTAATGCGGAGGCAATCGCGCAGGATCTTGTAGAGGATACCGGCTTTACCGCGCTTGCCGCTGGAAGCCTCGAAAACTCATGGCGTCAGCAACCAGGCACACCGGCCTACTGCACTGAACTGAAATTGCCAGAGTTGAAATCGGCCTTGTGCGCGGCAGACAAGGCACGAGCGCCTCAAAACCGCGACGCACTGATCGCCAAGTTTATGGCTCCCGGCAGTCAGTTTACACATGAGCAAATTGTTGCCACGAATCGCGCCATGACGGCCTGACTACCGGATTAGGTGGGATCCGTATTTAGATTCCCAGCTTGGCCCAGAATTCTTCGGCAGATGGGCTGATTGGGGCTGTGGGGCGCGTGAGATGAATCTCCAAGGGAATGTCCCAGCTTTCGTCGAGCGCCCTGACAAGCCGACCGTCAGCCATTTCCTGTTCTGTCAGGCTTTTCGGTAACCATGCGACACCCTTGCTTTCCAAGGCCATAGACATCAGCACCGCCGCGAGGTGGCTGCTGAAAAGTGGTTTTAGGTGAAGGTAATCTTCCTTTCCATGCAGTCGGTGAGCGACGATCCGCCCCAGTCCGGACTCATGGGTGTAAGCGAGGTAAGGCAATGCCGCTGGGGAGGTGCCGAAGTTGGCGGAAGCACTCGCCAGAGGAACGAGCACATCCTCTCCAACCTTCTTGCCAATGAACTGATCTGGGGCCAGTAATGGTGGAACGTCGGGGTGGCGGTGGCAGAGCAGAAACTGAACCTGGCCATGTATCAGCATCTGCTCACAGACAGCCATGCTATCTGAGTGCAGTTGCACAGCCTCGATTGGAGCACCGTTTTCTGTGCTACGAAGCCACCGTGGAAAAAATGTAAACGACAGGGAGTGAGTTGCAGCGAAGTGCAGGGATTTAGCGGCCATTCCCGCCACCTCTTGAGCTTCGTTGCGCATCCTGTACAAGCGCCTGGCAGCCTCCTGAGCACTTGGCAAAATTTGCCTCCCAGCTTCAGTTAGAGTCGCCCCTTGAGGGGTGCGAACGAACAGCTGTACGCCCATCCAATTCTCTAAAGAGCGGATTCTGCGACTGAATGCCGGCTGAGTAACGTGCCGCGCTTCCGCCGCGCGAACAAAGCTGCCGTACTCCGCAAGGGCTGAAAAATCTTCGAGCCAGACGAGTTCCAAGGGCCATGCCTCCTGTGCATAGGGTGCGGCATTAATAGCATTGGGCGGGTGTCATCGCAAAGCATAACGTGGGGCCACCAACAACAAGAGGAACCCGTCATGCGTATCGTAGACATCCGTGAAAAAACCGTTTCTATCGCTTCCCCAATCGCCAATGCCTACATCGATTTTTCAAAAATGACCTGCTCGGTTGTGGCTGTCGTCACGGATGTGATTCGCGATGGTAAACCTGTCATCGGCTACGGTTTCAACTCCAACGGTCGCTATGGCCAAGGCGCACTGATGCGTGATCGCTTCTTGGCGCGTATCACGGAAGCTGACCCAGATACTCTCGTCGATCATGAGAACAACAACCTTGATCCGTTCGCCATCTGGAAAACCCTGATGACTAACGAAAAGCCAGGTGGCCACGGCGAACGCTCAGTCGCTGTCGGCACCATTGATATGGCTGTGTGGGATGCCGTTGCCAAGATTGAAGGTAAGCCCCTCTATCGCCTGCTCGCCGACCGTTACCGTGGCGGTGTGGCAGATGACAAGGTTTGGGTCTATGCGGCGGGTGGCTATTACTACCCTGGCAAAGATCAGACCAAGCTCAAAGCAGAAATGCAGAGCTATCTGGATCGTGGCTACGACGTCGTCAAGATGAAGATTGGTGCAGTGCCACTGGACGAAGATATCCGTCGCATCGAAGCGGTACTTGAAGTGGTAGGTGATGGTCGTCGACTAGCGGTCGATGCCAATGGCCGCTTCGATCTGAAGACAGGTATTGCGTACGCGGAGGCCATCAAAAAGTACAACCTCTTCTGGTACGAAGAAGTTGGCGATCCGCTGGACTATGAACTGCAAGCTGAGCTTGCAAACCACTATGAACTGCCCATGGCTACTGGTGAAAATCTGTTCTCCCATCAGGATGCTCGTAACCTGCTGCGCCACGGTGGTATGCGCCCTGATCGCGATTACCTCCAGTTCGACTGCGCCCTGTCTTACGGGCTCGTGGAGTACATGCGCACCCTGAAAGTTATGGAAGACATGGGTTGGTCTTCCCGCCGCGTAGTTCCTCACGGTGGTCACCAGATGTCCCTGAACATCGCAGCAGGTCTGCACCTGGGCGGTAACGAATCGTACCCGGATGTGTTCCAGCCTTTCGGCGGCTTCGCTGACGGGATCCGCGTGGAAAATGGCTATGTAGGTCTGCCGGATATTCCAGGTGTCGGCTTCGAAGCCAAGTCCGCTTTGTACGCAGTAATGCGCGAGCTGGGCGAAGGCTGATAGCCCTCGAACGGCGGCCTCTTGCAGGAGGCCGCCGTTATTAGGCGTCACTCACTGACGCCACGCCACACGCCCATCACAAAAATAAAATGAGGTGCTCCCGTGGAAATCTCGAAGTCCCGCTGGTACAGCCAGCTGTATGTGCAGGTGCTGATCGGTATCGTCATCGGTGCAGCAATTGGTCACTTTGAACCGCAATTCGGAGCCAAGCTCCAACCTTTTGCGGATGGCTTTATCAAACTCATCAAAATGCTGTTGGCGCCTATTATTTTCGGTACCGTCGTCGTTGGTATCGCTAAGATGGGCAGCATCAAGGAAGTCGGGCGGATCGGCGTCAAAGCGCTGCTCTACTTTGAAATCCTTTCAACCATTGCGCTGGTCATCGGCCTTATTGTGGTCAATATCGCAAAGCCAGGCGCTGGGATGAATATCAACGCTACCACGCTTGATGCCAGCGCTATCGCCAAGTACAGCCAAGCCGCCAGTGAGCAGGGCGGAACAATCGATTTCTTTCTCAACATAATCCCGAGTACCTTCATTGGCGCATTCTCGAATGGCGTCATGCTTCAGGTCATCTTGATTTCGGTTTTGATGGGCGTTGCCCTCGTTCAAATGGGCGAAACCAGCAAACCGCTGATCAATACCATCGACCTGTTTCTGCAAGGGCTGTTCAAGATCGTGGCAATGGTTATGCGTCTGGCTCCGATTGGTGCCGGCGCTGGGATGGCTTTCACTATAGGCAAGTACGGAATTGGTACCTTGCTGTCACTCGGCCAGTTGCTGGTCGCGCTCTACATCACGACCTTGATTTTCATCGTGGTAGTGCTGGGTACGGTTGCTAGATGGTCGGGCATGCCGCTTATGCAATTTCTTCGTTATTTCAAAGATGAAATTCTCATCACGCTTGGCACCTGCTCAACCGAAGCCGTGCTTCCGCGAATGATGGTGAAACTTGAAAAGCTGGGCTGCAAGAAGTCAGTGGTGGGCATGGTGCTACCAACTGGATATGCCTTCAATGCAGATGGCACCTGCATTTACCTCACCATGGCGGCGATTTTTATCGCACAGGCAACCAATACGCCACTGACGTTTATGGATCAGATGATTCTGTTGGGCGTCTTCCTGCTGACCTCAAAAGGCTCCGCTGGCGTGGCGGGTGCCGGGTTCATAACCCTTGCGGCAACGCTCACAACCATCCACTCCATTCCGTTGGTAGGCCTTGTCCTGCTTTTGGGCATCGACCGATTCCTCAACGAAGCGCGAGCCGTGACTAACCTGATCGGCAACGGTATCGGCACCATCGCCATTGCCAAATGGGACAACTCCTTTGACGTCGAAGCCTGCGAGCGTGAGATTGCCGCAATGAAACTCGAAAAGGCAGCGCGAAAAGCATTGTTGGCGCAAAAGTAATCAGCAAAGTTTACCGGTCATTTCCGCTTCAACCACGGCCATGACCGGTAGTGATTTCCAGGTCTCGTTCAACGCGGAACGATCCCAAAGAAGTCCTCGAATGAATTTGATGGAGCCGAAAAAATGATTGAGCGATCTCATCATGAATTGCGCAAGGCGTTTGGTGATTTACTTCATGGAGCAGTCTGTAAATTTGCTGCTTCCGTATTCGATCCCATCTCGGTTCGTATGGCATCCGACCTTGGTTTTGAGGTTGCAATCCAAGGTGGTTCCGTCGCCTCGCTTCAAGTGCTCGGAGCTCCGGACATTTCTCTGCTCACTCTTGATGAATATGCGGAGCAAGTTTCCAGGGTCGGGCGGGCCAGCCAAATCCCAATCATTGGAGACGCTGATCACGGGTTTGGCAACGCGCTCAATGTAATGCGAACGGTCACCGAGCTGCAGAAGGCCGGTGTTGCCGCGCTTACGCTAGAAGACACTCACCTACCGGCCAAATACGACGAGCAATCGCACGTTCTTATCGAAATGGAAGAGGCCGCAAGCAAGATTTACGCTGCGCGGTTTGCCCGTTCAGATGATGCCCTCAGAATCATCGCCCGTACGAATGTGGCCGTTACCACTTTGGAAGATTCCATCGCACGCACTACGGCTTATCAAAAGGCTGGGGCCGATGCGATTTGCCTTGTCGGAGTAAAGGATTTCCAACACTTGGAGGTACTCACCTCGCATCTTTCCGTGCCGATCATGCTGATTAATTATGGAAACCCTGCACTGAGCGATGTTGAGAAACTGAGTGCAGCCAATGTGCGGATCGTGGTCAATGGGCATGCCCCATTTTTGGCTGCTATTAAAGCAAGTTACGAGGCATTGCGTGAGCAGAGCGGATCGAAAGGAGCAGAGCTCTCCCTTCCAGAGTTGCTCTCAAAATACACGCTTTCGGATAATTACCGTGAGTGGGTGGGGATTCCACGCGCACTTGGACACCCATTCCACGAACACTTGGACAGTGATTCCACGCTGACTTGGACACTCATTCCACGAGCACTTGGACAGTGATTTTCCACTGACCCAACCCATGCTCAGGCAGGCAGCGACGCAGGATTATTCACTACCATCGACCTCTTTTCTCGAAGCGAAGAGGTCGTCGTGGAGCGTATATCCATGCGTAAAATCCGAGAGGTACTACGCCTAAAGTTCGACGCCGGCCTGTCCGTGCGCAAGATCGCCACCAGCCTTCGCATCAGCAGTGGCAGCGCCGGCAACTACCTGCATCGCTTCAACGCTTGCGGGCTGACCTGGCCGACGGCGTTGTCGGATGCTGAACTGGAACGCTGTCTGTTCCCGCCAGCGCCGACGGTTCCCAGCGATCAACGGCCGATGCCCGACTGGGCTCATGTTCACGCAGAACTGCGCCGCCCCGGCGTGACTCTGGCTCTGCTCTGGCAAGAGTATCGGCTCAGCCATTCGCAAGGCTTCCAGTACAGCTGGTTCTGCGAGCACTACCGCCTCTGGGCCGCCAAGGTCGATGTGGTCATGCGTCAGGAGCACCGAGCTGGCGAAAAACTGTTCGTCGATTACGCTGGCCAAACCGTGCCAGTTATCGACCGGAAAACCGGCGAAATCCGTCAGACGCAGATCTTCGTCGCCGTCCTGGGCGCCTCAAGCTACACCTTCGCCGAGGCCACCTGGTCGCAAAAACTCCCAGACTGGCTGGGCTCGCACACTCGGTGCTTCGCTTTTCTGGGCGGCACCTCACAGATTCTGGTGCCGGACAATCTACGCAGTGGCGTCACCAAAGCACATCGCTACGAGCCCGACATCAACCCCAGCTACCGTGATCTGGCCGAGCATTACGGCGTAGCGGTGCTGCCCGCGAGATCCCGAAAACCCAAGGACAAAGCCAAGGTTGAAGTTGGTGTGCAAGTGGTCGAGCGCTGGATCCTAGCGGTCTTGCGCGACCGCCAGTTCTTCTCTCTCGGCGAACTCAACATAGCAATCGGACTGCTGCTGGATCGCCTCAATCAAAAGCCCTTCAAGAAGCTGCCCGGCTCGCGCCGGTCGGCCTTCGAGAACATCGACCGGCCCGTGCTGCAACCGCTGCCGGAACATCCTTACGTTTACGCCGAGTGGAAAAAAGTGCGGGTACACATCGACTACCACGTCGAAGTCGACGGCCATTACTACTCGGTGCCGTACCAGCTGGTGAAGCACCAACTCGAAGTGCGGCTGACCGCGCAGACTGTCGAGTGCTTCCACGCCAATCAGCGCGTGGCCAGTCATCTGCGCTCGCAGCACAAAGGTCGCCACACCACCCACACCGAGCACATGCCCAAGAGCCACCGCGAACATGCCGAGTGGACGCCACAACGGCTGATCCGTTGGGCAGAGCAGACCGGCCCGAACACGGCCGGCGTCATCGCCTACATCCTCGAGCGCCGAATTCATCCGCAGCACGGCTTCCGTGCCTGTCTGGGCATCCTGCGCCTGAGTAAACAGCACAGCGAAGAGCGGCTGGAAGCCGCTTGCCAGCGTGCGCTGGCACTCGGCGCATGCAGTTACAAAAGCCTCGAATCGATCCTGCGCCAAGGCTTGGAACGGCTGCCGCTGACCCAGCAAAACCTGCCACTGCTGCCCGAAGAACACATCAACCTGCGTGGCCCCGACTACTACCACTGACCTGAAAAGGAGCATCAAGATGCTACCCAACCCGACTCTGGACAAGCTGCAAACCCTGCGGCTGCACGGCATGATCAAAGCGCTGAGCGAGCAACACGCAACGCCCGACATCAGCGATCTCAGCTTCGACGAACGCCTCGGCCTGATGGTCGACCGCGAAGTGACCGAGCGTGAAGATGCTCGGCTGACCACTCGCCTCAAAGCCGCGAGACTACGCCACAACGCCTGCCTGGAAGATATCGATTACCGCAGCCCGCGCGGCCTGGACAAGGCCCTGATCCTGCAACTCGGTAGCGGCCAATGGCTGCGCGACGGCCTGAATCTGATCATCGGCGGCCCGACAGGCGTAGGCAAAACGTGGCTCGCCTGCGCGCTGGCCCATAAGGCCTGCCGGGACGGTTACAGCGTGCGTTATCTGCGTCTGCCTCGCTTGATGGAAGAACTGGGCCTGGCCCACGGCGACGGTCGCTTCGCCAAACTCATGGCGGGTTATGCCAAGACCGATCTGCTGATCCTGGACGACTGGGGCCTTGCACCGTTTACCGCCGCGCAGCGGCGCGACATGCTGGAACTGCTGGACGACCGTTACGGAAACCGCTCGACGCTGGTGACCAGCCAGATGCCGGTGGATAAATGGCATGCGCTAATCGGTGATCCGACCTTGGGCGATGCGATCCTCGACCGGCTGGTGCACAACGCTTACCGCATCGAACTGAAGGGCGAATCGATGCGCAGGCGCGCAACGAAATTGACTGCAACCGGGACTTCAGACTAACAATGCGAACCTGCGTCGCTGCGCTCCGACTGCCTGTCCAAGTGAGCGTGGAATGAGTGTCCAAATGATCGTGGGCTGAGTGTCCAAGTGTCGTGGAATCCGCACCCTAGACAACGCTGGCTGACATCAACCTGAAGCCTGGATTACATTTCTGTCAGTTGCTGGTTGGCTCGACTGATTCGTTGCAAACTCAGCCTCATCATCACTTTGAGAGCCACCCCATGAGACTTCTGGTTGCTGAAGATGAACCGAAAATAGGTATCTATTTGCAACAGAGCCTGACTGAGGCTGGGTTCAAACTGCCTTCAATATGGAGCTTCCCAGTGCCGGATTGAAACGTACCTAACCTCGTTCAGACACCCCATCGGAGCAAAGGTGGTGGGAGATCTACCTACAGGTCTCAGAGAGGTCAGGGAAGACAAGGTAGTGAGCGTCATGAAAGTAAAGGACACCGCCCCCCATTCCGGACCACGAGAGCACGCCCAAGCTTACTGAAATGTAATCGAACAGTCGGCAGTCATGTGGCATGGTGTCCTGGCTCTATAACGCGGTCATCCTGATTTGTTACCTGGGTTCGGTACGCGGCATACGCTTGGCATTCGCCTGTGGTTTTAACCGGAATTGAGAAATAAAAACTAGATCTACTCCACCAAACCTCGAACCAACAGCTTATGCTGTGAGGAGTCTTGCATGTCATTCTTTAAAACTACTACCGTAGCTGTTGCACTTACCGCCGGTTTGCTCGTGAGCGCTATCGCCCAGGCGCATCCAAAGCTGCTGTCTTCTACCCCTGCGCAGGGCTCGATGTCCGCCGCGCCTTCCAAGATCGAATTGCACTTCTCGGAGAACCTTACGACTCAGTTTTCGGGAGCAAAACTGATTATGACTGACATGCCGGGTATGCCGAATTCGCCGATGGGCGTTAAGGCAGGAGTCGCAGGTGGCGACGACCCGAAAATGATGGTTATCACGCCCGCCGCTCCGCTAACCACCGGCACGTATAAGGTCGAATGGCGGGCGGTCTCTTCCGACACCCACCCCATCACAGGCAACTTCTCTTTTAAAGTGAAATGATTCATGAGCGACTCAATCAACATCGCCCTTCGCTTCGCTCTTTATTTAGACCTGATGCTGCTGTTTGGATTAGCAATTTTTGGCGTGTATAGCCTCAGGGGCAAAGAACGGGTATCCGGCGCTGTCTTGAACTTTGAGTCGCTCCTTTTCGGTGCCGTGGTTGTTGGTGTGCTCCTGTCCCTTGCCGCAATGCTGTTACTTGCGAAAGCAATGAGCGGTGTCTCAGAATTTATGGAGCTTCGCCAGCACATCTTCGAAATGGTGCTTACTGGCACCGACGTTGGGCTTACTTGGATGGTCCGAATAGCGACCCTCGTGCTGGCAGGTATCGCCGTCACACTTAACAAGCGCTTCCCAACCCTCAGCCTATGGGCAATAACCGTCTTCGGTGCTATTGCTCTCGCTACCCTGGCGTGGACAGGACATGGCGCTATGGACGAAGGCAGCCGTCGTTATATACATTTTATTAGCGATATCTTTCACCTTTTGGCAGCCGGCGGCTGGATGGGAGCCCTGGCCGCATTCGCTTTACTGCTGCGCACGAAGATTCTAAATAGCGAACAAGAGGTGCGAATTCTCTCCCGGGTTCTTACCGGGTTTGAATCAGCTGGTGCATTGATCGTAGTGAGTCTAAGTATTACCGGCATAGTAAATTATCTTTTCATTGTAGGTCCAACATTGGAGGGGATAACGTTTAGCACTTATGGTGCGCTGCTGTGTTTGAAAATTTTACTATTTGCAGCGATGGTTGTATTAGCTACGCTGAACCGCTTTCACTTGAGCCCACTTTTAGAACGATCGATCCAGAGCGGAGAATACACTGGCGCCGTTAATGTTTTGCGACGCAGTATGGCCCTGGAGTTCTCGGTAGCAATAATCATAGTGTCTCTAGTCGCTTGGCTAGGAACCTTGAGCCCAGAGATGAACATGGGGGCTGAATAGCGCTCAAAAATCCACATGCACTCAGGAAGGTGCACAAGCCAAGTGAGGAAGGCTTGCTGGCTCAGCGCAACGGAAAAGCCGAGCACGTGCCAGGATTGTATTTTGTAGGTTTACCGAAACAGCGCAATTTCGCTTCGGCCACGCGGAGGGGCGTCGGGCCGGATGCCTGCCACATCCTCCCCAGCCTGACGCGCTTCATCCGCAAACAGGGTGCTGTGATGTAGGCATATTGCCCGTCAGCGCCCATTCAGCGACCGATTTACTGCAGTAATAATATATGTGTTTTTTCGAATATTTATGAGGGCTCGGAATAGTGAATGCTGTGCTTTCGCCTCTTTGAGTAGCGCATTTTGGTGTGTTGCAGCGTAAATATGCGATCCATCTAACTCTTTCCTTTACCTGAAATGCGAAAAAACCTATATTCGATAAACCATATATATTGAGTCGTCATCATGGCTGACCATCTCACGCCGACCACCGTTTTCAAATGCCTGGCCGACGACAATCGGGTTCGCATGATGCTGCTGGTCACCCGCGAGGGAGAACTCTGTGTTTGTGAGTTGACCTGCGCGCTGAGTGAGAGCCAGCCCAAGGTTTCCCGTCACCTGGCCCAGTTGCGTAACTGCGGATTGCTGGCGGATCGTCGGCAAGGTCAATGGGTTTACTACCGACTGCACCCGAACCTGCCTGATTGGGTGCACGCTGTTCTGACCATCGTGCTGCAAGCCAATAAACACTGGTTGAGCCCTGACGCAAAGCGCCTCGATGAGATGGGCGACCGCCCGGAGCGTGCCGCCGCGTGCTGCTGACCGCCCTATCGGCCGGTTCGATAGCTGAAAATCGAACGCCTCCTGACAACTGATACAGAGCACAACAACATGACTATCAAAGTTGGCATCAACGGTTTTGGCCGAATCGGTCGTCTCGCCCTGCGAGCAGCCTGGAGCTGGCCAGAGTTTGAATTCGTGCAGATCAACGATCCGGCAGGCGATGCGGTCACTCATGCACATCTGCTGAACTTCGATTCGGTGCATGGTCGCTGGCACTATCAGGCCGCTGCCGAGGGTGGCTGCATGGTTATCGACGGCAAGCGGATCAAGGTCAGCGCCAACAAAGCCATTGCCGATACCGATTGGTCAGGTTGCGATCTGGTGATCGAAGCCAGCGGCAAAATGAAGACCGTTGCGGTGCTTCAGGGCTATCTGGAGCAAGGCGTGAAGCGCGTTGTGGTCAGTGCACCGGTGAAAGAGCAGGGCGCGTTGAACATCGTCATGGGGGTCAATCATCAGCTGTTCGAACCTGCGGTCCATCGCATTGTGACGGCGGCTTCGTGCACCACCAATTGCCTGGCTCCAGTGGTCAAGGTGATCCACGAGAAACTGGGGATTCGCCACGGTGCGATCACCACCATCCATGACCTGACCAACACTCAAAGTATCCTCGATCAGCCGCACAAGGATCTGCGCCGTGCCCGCGCTTCGGGGATGAGCCTGATCCCGACCAGCACCGGCTCGGCCACGGCCATCGCGGAGATTTTTCCGGAACTGCGCGGACGCCTGAATGGTCATGCCGTGCGCGTACCCTTGGCCAACGCTTCGCTGACCGATTGCGTGTTCGAGGTCGAGCGCGTCACTACCGCAGAGGAAGTGAATCAACTGCTCAAGGACGCCTCCGAAAACGAACTCAAGGACATCCTCGGCTACGAAGAGCGTCCATTGGTGTCCATCGACTATCGTACCGATCCGCGCTCATCGATCATCGACGCGCTGTCGACCATGGTCATCAATGGCACGCAGGTAAAAATCTACGCGTGGTACGACAACGAATGGGCCTATGCCAACCGTACCGTCGAACTGGCGAAAATGGTCGGGCTAGCTGATTGACAGGGAGCAATCATGAAAGTGTTGTCAGCCCTCGCTCCAGAAGTGCGGCAGTACCTGCTCGTTACCGGTAATTACTGGGCCTTCACCCTCACCGATGGTGCCTTGCGCATGTTGGTGGTGCTGCACTTTCATGCGCTGGGCTACAGCCCGCTGCACATCGCTATGCTGTTTCTGTTCTACGAACTCTTTGGCGTGATCACCAATCTGCTCGGCGGCTATCTTGGCGCTCGCCTGGGGCTGAACCGGACCATGAACATCGGTCTGGGCATCCAGGTCGCGGCGCTGCTGATGCTGACGGTGCCCTCGGCCTGGCTGACCATCCCCTGGGTGATGGGCGCTCAGGCGCTGTCGGGGATCGCCAAAGACCTGAACAAGATGAGCGCCAAAAGCTCCATCAAGCTTCTGGTGCCCGATGGGCAACAGGGCAAGCTTTACCAATGGATAGCCATCCTCACCGGTTCAAAAAATGCGCTGAAGGGGATCGGCTTCTTTCTGGGTGGTGCCTTGCTCGCGCTGATGGGATTCAAAGGCGCGGTTCTGGTCATGGCCGCAGCTCTGGCGCTGATCTGGATCGGCAGTCTGATCCTGCTGAAAAAAGACCTGGGTAAAGCGAAAGCCAAGCCAAAATTTCGCGAAATCCTCTCCAAAAGCCGGGCGATCAACATCCTTTCAGCCGCACGGATGTTTCTGTTCGGTGCCCGCGATGTCTGGTTTGTGGTGGCCTTGCCGGTTTATCTGAGTAGCGCCTTTGGCTGGGACTTCTGGATGGTCGGCGGGTTTCTTGCGGCCTGGGTGATTGGCTATGGGATCGTGCAATCGTTCGCACCACGCATCACTGGCAAGAAACGCGGGCATGTCCCTGATGGTCGTGCTGCCTTTCTCTGGGCATTGGCGCTGGCCGGTCTACCTGCCGCAATCGCTCTGGGGTTGAATACAGGGCTATCCGAACAGGTGGTTCTGCTGGGCGGGCTGATGGTTTTCGGTGCGCTGTTCGCGGTGAATTCATCGCTGCACAGTTACCTGATTGTCTCCTACGCCAAGGAAGATGGTGTGTCGCTGGACGTGGGTTTTTACTACATGTCCAACGCCATGGGGCGCTTGATCGGTACCGTCCTGTCCGGTTGGGTTTACCAGGCCTATGGGCTGACTGCTTGCCTGTGGATTTCAACCATCTTTGTGCTGTTGGCGGCATTGATTTCCATTGCCTTGCCCCGGCATATGGGGTCTTGAGGTACCGATCATTTTCGCCGGCATTTACGTACATTCATGCAGCCAGTCAATCAATACCTGGACGCGCTTGGGTAAGGGATTGCGGTGAGGGTGGACGAGGAAATAATCGTAGCGCCCGGGCTGAGTAAAACCGCCAAAGGGCAGGATCAACTCGCCTTGATCTATTCGTCGTTGCACCAGGCACTGGCGACCGATGGCTATACCGACATTATTGATCGCCGCGGTAACGCATAAGTCGGAACGATCAAAGGTCAGGCTTTTATCCGGTAGCCACGCTTGCATGCCTTGATGCCCGGCCCACAGCTGCCACTCTGCATCGTAAACGGCGTTTTCCCAGGCCAGAGCGTCGTGCAGAAGGGTGCAGGTGCGCAGGTTTTCGGGGTTCTCCAGCAAACCATGTCGATGAGCATATTGCGGGCTGCAAACGGGGGCGATGGTTTCGCTCATCAGTTTATGGCTGACCAGTCCGGGGAACTCGCCGTTGGCATACAGCAGGGCCAGGTCGATATTCTGGGTGCGGAAGTCGATGTTGTCGTTTCCGACGCGGATATCCAATGAGATGTGAGGGTAGCGTTGGTGAAAATCGGCCAGGCGTGGCACCAGCCAGCATTGAGCGGCTGAGGGACGGGAATACAGCGCGACTGAACCGGATATTTCCGAGTCGGGTGATTGTTGCAACGCCTCCGTCAACTCCTCCATGACCCCTTGCAGAATCATGAACACTCGCTCGCCCTCGACGGTGAGCCGAACCTGGCGTGTCAGGCGTTCGAACAGGCGCAGCGACAGCGCTCGCTCAAGTCTGCCAATGCGATGGCTCACGGCACTCGGTGTCAGGCAAAGTTCTTGCGCGGCCAGGGAAAAGCTCAAGTGTCGAGCCGCCACCAAAAAAGTATGCAGGTTGGCAAACTGCGCACTATTGAGTGTGGAGCCTGGTCTGGGTGGCAGATTGAGCATCAACGTAATACTCCGCAGACGGCAGTCGGTGGGTCCGTGCCGGTATTGAGCACTGGCACGGACCGACGATCAAGGATTATTGCTGTAGCAGAAACCCCCGCCCTTTAGTCAGGTAGGCGTCCATTTCTTCGGTGGGAACCATGCTGCCCCCGGTTCCCCAAACCAGATGGGTTGCGTTGGCCAGGCGAGACTCGGTCAAGTTCAGACGCTCTCGATACCCCTGCTGTTCTTGCAGAACCCTGATCAGGCCGGGAACGCCTGCCAATGCCGAGGGTTCCAGTTTGATGCCCTCGGTTGACTCCATCAGGGCCAGTAGACGGTACATTTCTTCATCGCTTACGGTGTAGTAACCATCGATCAAGCGCTGCATCGAGCGCCCGACAAAACCGGACGGCCGACCCACCGCCAGGCCATCGGCCGCCGTGGCGTTGTCGATGCCGAAATCATAGACCGAGACCGCATCATGCAGACCCGTATACACCCCCAACAACATGCAGGGTGAGTGCGTCGGCTCGGCGAAGATGCAGTGCACGGCGTCGCCAAAAATGTGTTTGAGGCCAAAGGCGACGCCTCCAGGGCCGCCACCTACACCGCACGGTAGATAAACGAACAAGGGATGCTCTTCATCAACGCTGATGCCCGCAGTCGTTAGCTGTCGCTGCAATCTTTCAGCGGCCACTGCATAGCCCAGAAAGAGGTTGACCGAGTTTTCATCGTCGACAAAATGGCAGTGCGGATCGGACTCCGATTGTTTGCGACCCTGTTCGACGGCCACGCTGTAGTCGGACGCGTACTCCAGCACGGTTACCCCACATGAACGCAGCTTGTCTTTCTTCCATTGGCGAGCGTCGGCTGACATGTGCACGGTGGCCTGAAAGCCCAGACGCGCACTCATGATGCCGATGGACAGCCCCAGATTGCCGGTGGAGCCGACGGCGATACTGTACTGACCGAAAAAATCCCGGGCTTCCTGGCTGTCCAGTTTCGCGTAGCTGTCGCCCGGTTGAATCAGGCCAGCGGCGAGCGCCAGGTCTTCGGCATGCTTGAGTACTTCGTAAATCCCGCCGCGGGCCTTGATCGATCCGGATATCGGTAGCTGATTGTCGGCCTTGAGCCACAAGGCTCCCGTTGAAGCCAGCGGGTATTGCGATGCCAAAGCCGCCTGCAATTTAGCCAGGGGCAAGATCTCGGACTCGATGATGCCGTGACTGGCAACCGTCTGAGGAAAGGCCGACATGAGGTAAGGCGCAAAACGTTCAAGCCGGGCGCTGGCGTCAGCGATATCGGCTGCGCTCAACGCCACGTCCGTCAATGCCTGTGCCGTAGGCGCGAGGGCAGGGTTGAACCAGCTCGTTTCCTTCAGGTTCACCAGTTCGGCGATCAAGGGATGGCTTTCGCACCATGTTTCGATGGTTTTATCCAGGATCATCTTGTTACTCCAGACTTTTAATTGCAGACGGACGGGCTCACACCCAATGCGACAACAGTAGTGTCATCCCCAAGGCGACGACTGATGCGAGCACGGTACCAGCGGTAAATTTTTTCAGCGCATCACTCAGGGAGACGCCCAGGTATTCCTTGACCACCCAGAAAGCCGAGTCAGTCACGGTGGTCCAGCCGATAGCGCCGGCACCGATGGCGATCACCATGAGTTCGCGGTTTTGCCCTGGCATGGTGTCCAGGATTGGCAGAATCATGCCAGCAGCGCTGACCATTGCCACGGTTGCCGAGCCCACGGCCAGGTGCATCAGGCCGGCGACGAGCCAGGCCAGGAGGATCGGATTGATGTCCCATTGCCCCAGAGTGCTGGCGAGGACTTTGCCGACGCCACTGTCAATCAGCACGCCATTGAACGCGCCACCGGCGCCGATGATCAGCAAAATGTTCGCCAGCGGGGTGAAGCAGCTCTGGGTCAAGACCTGCAGTTGCGCCATCTGCAAGCCACGGCGCAGTCCCAGCGCCCAGTAGGCAAAGATCACCGCTATCGCCAGGGCGGTCAGGGGGTTGCCGAGAAAGGCCATCAGGCTGTACAGGCTGGAGCCTTGAGGCAGGCTCATGACAGCCAACGTCTTGCCGACCATCAACAGCAGCGGCAACAGGATGGTAAACAGGGTCAGTCCCAGGCCTGGCAGCTCTCGATGCGGACTCAGGACGCAGCGCTCATCCAGAAAAGCCTGTTGGCTAGCGGGCGCAGTGCGCGAGCAGACCAGGTTGACCCAGACCGGGCCGGCGATGATGGCGGTCGGCAAGCCGACGATCAAACCGTAGAGGATGACGGTGCCGACATCGGCGCCGAGCATCTTGGTAATCGCCATGGCGGCAGGATGGGGCGGCAGCATGCAGTGCACGGTCATCAGCGAAATGGCCAGCGGTAATCCGACATACAGGATGTTGAGGCGGGTTTCCTTGGCGACGACGTAGATCAGCGGGATCAACAAGACAAACCCCACCTCGAAGAACACCGGGATGCCTACGACGAAGCCAACCAGCATCATCGCCCATGCGGCGCGCTGTTCGCCCAGGGCATTGAGCAAAGCCTGAGCGATGCGCTCGGCGCCACCTGACTCTTCGAGCATTTTGCCGAGAATACTGCCCAGACCGATGATCGCTGCGAGGAAGCCCAGAGTGCCGCCCATGCCTTTTTCAAAGGATTCGGCAATGCCCGGCAAGGGCATACCGGCCCCGGCGCCGACGACAAAACTGGCCAGCATCAAGGCCAGGAAGGAATGAACTCTGAATTTGACCACCAGCACAATGATCATCACGATCGCTGCCAGTAGTATCAGTAATAGACCCGCATTTTCTTGCATGACGACCCCTTATTATTTTATTGCCCGCATACCTCACGGTGCGAGGGATTAAGCGTCAGCGCTGAAGGGGTTTACAAAGGATGCTTTTTCAGCAAACGGTTGATCTGATATCACCTATGGCCAGTGCAACCCACCTCGGCTGTTCCGCCGTCAGATCAGTCGCGGGTTGGGGCTAACGCGTATCCAGCCGACCCTTCTCCTGTGCTTGGCTGGATCTGATGTTAAAAAATGTTATTTTAAAAAAACACTTCACATAATTCGATCATTGGAGGATTATCTGTCCAACCTGTATGACAACCTGATAACAAGACAAAAACAGGATGGCTACGATGTTCGACAAGGTCCCGACTCACGTGCTGAGCGACAGCGTCGCCCAGCAGCTGCTGGACAAGATTGAGAACGGTGTGTTCGCCACCGGCAGCAAACTGCCCAGTGAAGCCATGCTTTCAGAAGCCTTCGGCGTCAGCCGCACCGTGGTCCGCGAGGCCATTTCCCGCCTGAAGAACGAAGGCGTGCTGCAGCCCCAACAAGGGCGCGGCATCTTCGTCACAGCCAACGCCAACATCCGCCCGCTGCGTATCGATTATGCCGAAGCCAATCTCCCCGGCAGTGTGTTTCACCTGCTGGCGCTGCGGCGTGCCATCGAGGCGGAAATCGCCTCCGAGGCGGCGCTCAATCGCAGCGAAGCCGATCTGGTGCTGATAGACGAGGCGCTGGCGCGCATCGATGAAGAGGTCGATGAAGGGCTGGACGGTGTTCGCGCCGATGTGGCGTTTCACCGGGCTATCGCTCAAGCCACGGGCAATCCTTACTTTCTCAAGACCCTGGAATTCGTCAGTCAGTACCTGGAGGCAGCCACCCGCATCACCCGCACCAATGAAGCGGGCCGGGCGGATTTCTCCCATCAGGTACATGAAGAACACCAAGCGGTAGTGGCTGCCATCCGGCTGGGCGATCCGCTCGCCGCTGGCCATGCCGCCCGCGCCCATATCTACAACGCGGCCCGCCGTCTGCGCCTTGCTGGCGTGGAATAAGCCGCTGCTTTCCTCTGGAGTCCCCCATGAATAACAAGAATGTCGGTGTTGTCGGTCTGGGCGCGATGGGCCTGGGCATTGCCCGCTCGCTGTTGCGCAGCGGTTTCAATGTGCATGCCTGCGATGTGCGTGCACAGGTGACGGAGCAGTTTGCCGGCGAGGGCGGGGTGGCGTGCTCTTCGCCCGCGCACATGGCCGCTGAGTGCGACGTGATCATTACTGTGGTGGTGAATGCCGAGCAGACCGAGACCGTATTGTTTGGCGAGGGTGGTGCCGTCGCTGCGTTGCGCCCTGGCAGCCTGGTGATCGGTTGCGCCACCGTGGCCCCGACCTACGCCGTGGATCTGGGCCAGCGCCTGGCCGGGCAAGACCTGCTGTATCTGGATGCACCGATCTCCGGTGGCGCGGCCAAGGCGGCTGCCGGTGAGATGACCATGATGACCTCCGGCCCGGCCGAGGCTTATGCCAAGGCAGATGCGGTACTCGCGGGTATGGCTGGCAAGGTCTATCGCCTCGGTGATGCCCACGGCCTGGGTTCCAAGGTCAAGATCATCAATCAGCTGCTCGCCGGGGTGCACATCGCTGCCTCTGCCGAAGCCATGGCGCTGGGCCTGCGCGAAGGGGTCGATGCCGATGCGCTTTACGAAGTGATCACCCACAGCGCCGGTAATTCCTGGATGTTCGAAAACCGCGTGCCGCACATTCTCAAGGCCGACTACACGCCGTTGTCCGCGGTGGATATTTTCGTCAAGGACCTGGGGCTGGTGCTGGATACCGCCCGGGCCAGCAAATTCCCGTTGCCGCTGTCGGCCACCGCCCACCAGATGTTCATGCAGGCTTCCAGTGCAGGCTTCGGTCGCGAGGATGATTCGGCAGTGATCAAGATTTTCCCCGGCATTGAGCTGCCGACTGCCAAGACTGAGCCTGTTTGAGGAACGCCCAATGAACCCATCCACTGCACGCCCATTGCTGGGTTGCATCGCTGACGATTTCACCGGGGCCACGGACCTTGCCAACATGCTGGTGCGCGGCGGTATGCGCACCGTGCAAAGCATCGGCATTCCGAGCCGCGAGGTGGCTGCCGGGCTCGACGCCGATGCGATCGTCATTGCCCTGAAGTCGCGCACCATTCCCGTCGCCGAAGCGCTCGAACAGTCCCTCGCAGCGCTGGCCTGGCTGCGTGAGCAAGGCTGCGAGCAGATCTTCTTCAAGTATTGCTCGACGTTCGACTCCACCGCGGCCGGTAATATCGGCCAGGTCAGCGAAGCGTTGCTGGCGGCGCTGGGTAGCGACTTCACCCTGGCGTGCCCGGCGTTCCCGGAGAATGGCCGGACGATCTTTCGCGGCCACTTGTTTGTGCAGGATCAGTTGCTCAGCGAATCGGGCATGCAGCATCACCCGTTGACGCCGATGACCGATGCCAACCTGGTTCGGGTGCTGCAATCGCAGACTAGCCTGAATGTCGGCCTGTTGCGCTACGACACCATTGCCCAAGGGGCCGAGCAGGTGCGTGGGCGAATCGCCGAGCTGCGGGCTCAAGGTGTCGGCATGGCGATCGCCGATGCCTTGTCGGACCGCGATCTGTACACCCTCGGCACCGCCTGCGCCGACCTGCCGCTGTTGACCGGCGGTTCGGGGCTGGCCCTGGGCTTGCCGGAAAACTTCCGTCGCGCCGGCAAATTGCGCGACCTCGATGCCGCGAAACTCCCGGCGGTGTTCGGCGGTGAAGTGGTGTTGGCCGGTAGTGCTTCGATCGCCACCAACGGGCAAGTCGCGGCCTGGCTCGAAGCCGGCCGGCCGGCGCTGCGGATTGATCCATTGGCCCTGGCGGCGGGCGAGCCGGTCGTGGCCCAAGCCTTGGCCTTCGCCAAGGACAATGAACAGACCGTATTGATCTACGCCACCAGCACCCCGGACGAAGTGAAGGCGGTGCAACAGCAACTTGGCGTCGAACGGGCCGGTACATTGGTGGAGAACGCCTTGGGTGAGATCGCTCAGGGCCTGCGTCAGAGCGGCGTGCGACGCTTCGTCATCGCTGGCGGTGAAACCTCGGGCGCCGTGGTTCAGGCGCTGGGTGTGCAACTGCTGCAGATCGGCGCGCAGATCGATCCGGGTGTGCCGGCGACGGTCAGCAGTACTGATGAGCCTCTGGCCCTGGCACTCAAATCGGGCAACTTCGGTGGTCGCGATTTCTTCAGCAAAGCCTTGAAGCAACTGGCCGGAGGTGCGCAATGAGTAATGAAAACGCCTTGCGCGAAGAAATCTGCCAGGTTGGCCGCAGCCTTTATGAACGCGGTTACACCGTCGGCAGCGCCGGCAATATCAGCGCGCGCCTGGACGACGGCTGGCTGATCACACCAACCGACGTCTGCCTCGGCCGCCTCGATCCGGCGACCATCGCCAAGGTCAATCTGGCCGGCGAATGGGTGTCCGGTGACAAACCCTCAAAGACATTGGCGCTGCATCGCCAGGTCTACGACCGCAACCCGAACGTCGGTGGCGTGGTGCATACCCATTCCACCCATCTGGTGGCGTTGACGCTGGCAGGTGTCTGGCAGCCGGACAACATCCTGCCGCCGCTGACGCCCTATCAGGTGATGAAAGTCGGGCCTATCCCGTTGATTGGCTACCAGCGTCCCGGCTCGCCGAAGGTCGCCGAACAGGTCGCGCAACTGGCCAACAGCGTTCGCGGCGTGATGCTCGAACGGCTGGGTCCGGTGGTCTGGGAGAGTTCGGTTTCCAGGGCCAGCTACGCCCTGGAAGAACTCGAGGAAACCGCACGGCTGTGGCTGATGAGCAATCCCAAGCCCGAGCCGCTCGATCAGGCGGCGCTGGACGAGCTGCGAGAGACTTTCGGTGCGCATTGGTAGAGCGCTGATTTTTTTAAAACGATAGAACACGACAGATAGATAACGCAGGCCCTGTCCGGGAGACGCGCAGCGACTCTCGATGGCCCCGGCTTGCCTAAAAATACAATAACAAGAGGAATTTCAGGCATGACTCGCCTTCACTGTGGCATTTTCAGCAGAACCCTTTCGTTCACCCGACGTGGAGGGCTGCTGAAATGAGCCCGTTAATCCTGATGGTTACCGCAGGGCTAGGGATCGCTCTGTTGTTGTTCCTGGTGCTCAAGTACAAGTTCCAGCCCTTCGTGGCCTTGATGCTGGTGAGCATTCTGGTGGCGCTGGTGGCCGGGGTGAAACCGGCCGATCTGGTCGCCACCATCGAAGGCGGCATGGGCAAGACCCTGGGCCATATCGCGATCATCATTGCCCTGGGCGCGATGATCGGAAGGATCATCGAGCTCTCCGGTGGTGCCGAGGCGCTGGCCAAGACGCTGATTAGCCGTTTCGGCAATCGACGCACGCCGCTGGCGCTGACGATTGCCGGGTTCATGGTCGGGGTGCCGGTGTTCTTCGAGGTCGGTGTGATCATCCTGATGCCGCTGGCCTATGGTGTTGCCCGCAGTGCGCGTAAGCCGCTGCTGGTGTTCGCGCTGCCGATGTGCGCTGCCTTGTTGACCGTCCACGCCTTTCTGCCGCCACATCCGGGTGCAGTGGCCGCTGCCAGCCAGTTGGGCGCCGACCTTGGCCGGGTGCTGATGTTCGGTCTGCCGATCACCGCGTTCCTTTGCTATGTCGGCTACCGCGTGGCCGGGCGCATGACCCGTCGGGTGTACCCGATGACCGACGATATTCGTGCCGAGGTCTATGGCCCGCATGTCACCAACGAAGATCTGGCCGCCTGGTCCAATGGCAACGGCAAGAGCGCTGAGCGAGCGGCTGTGGCCGTGTCGCACATGGGCCTGGAAGAGGCCACCAGCAGCATCGTCTCGAAGTTGCCGCCGGCGCCACCACCGGGTTTCGGTATGATCGTCAGCCTGATCGCGCTACCGATCATTCTGATTCTGCTGGGGACGCTGTCCACCTCGTTGCTGCCTGCCGAATCGGTCCTGCGCGGCATCATGACCGTGCTCGGCGCGCCGCTGGTGGCGCTGCTGATCGATACCTTGCTGTGTGCCTGGTTGCTGGGTTCGCGTCGGGGCTGGAGTCGTACTCAGGTGTCCGACGTGATCGGCTCGGCCTTGCCCGGTGTGGCCATGGTGATTCTGATTGCCGGTGCCGGCGGTGTGTTCGGCAAGGTGCTGGTGGATACCGGAATCGGCGCGGTGGTCTCCGATATGCTGCGCACCACCGGTCTGCCGGTGCTCGCGCTGGGCTTCCTGTTGACCATGCTGTTGCGTGCGGTTCAGGGTTCGACCACGGTAGCGCTGGTGACTACCGCCGGCATCATCAGTCCGCTGATCGCTACCCTCGATCTCACGGCGAACCACATGGCACTGTTGTGCCTGGCCATGGGCGGTGGCGGGTTGGCCATGTCCCATATCAATGATGCCGGTTACTGGATCTTCACCAAGCTGTCCGGGCTGAACGTGGCCGACGGCTTGCGCACCTGGACGGTGTTGACCACCTTGCTCGGTACGTTGGGTTTCGGTATTACCCTGCTGATCTGGCCGTTTGTCTAACGAAACTGTAGGAGCACGGCTTGCCGGCGATGGCGTACTTGAGATCGCCATCGTCGGAACGCCGCCCGGAGCAAGCTCGGCTCCTACAAAAAAGCCATCAATCTATAGGAGCTAACATGCCTCGTTTTGCTGCCAACCTCAGCATGCTCTACCCGGAACACGAGTTTCTCGATCGCTTTGCTGCCGCGGCCGCCGATGGTTTCGAAGCGGTGGAGTACCTGTTTCCCTACGACTTCAGCGCCCAGGAACTCAAACAGCGCTTGAGCGACAACGGCCTGGTACAGGCACTGTTCAACGCGCCGCCCGGCGATTGGGCGGCGGGCGAGCGCGGCACGGTGTCATTGCCCGGCCGCGAGAGTGAATTTCGTAGCGGTTTCGATCGCGCGCTGGAGTACGCCGCGGTGCTGGGCAACTCGCGCATCCATGTGATGGCCGGGCTGCTGCCGTCGGAAAACGATCGTCCACGGCATCATGGCGTGTACCTGGAGAACCTGGCTTACGCCACCGCGCAGGCCGCCAAAACCGGCATCACGGTGCTGCTCGAACCGATCAATACGCGGGACATGCCGGGCTTTTTCCTCAATCGCCAGGATCAGGCCCAGGCCATCTGCAAGGAAGTGGGCGCCCCTAACCTGAAGGTTCAGTTCGACTGCTACCACTGCCAGATCGTCGAGGGCGATCTGGCCACTAAACTGCGCCGGGACTTCGACGGCATCGGCCATATCCAGATCGCTGGCGTGCCGGACCGGCATGAGCCGGACCTGGGAGAAGTCAACTATCCCTATCTGTTCGAGCTGATCGACCAGTTGGGATATGACGGCTGGGTCGGGTGCGAATACCGGCCGCGTGGCAACACCTCGGCCGGCTTGCAGTGGTTGCGTGACTGGAAGGCGCGCTAACGCCCTACACGCTGCTATCGGAAGGCAACAACAGTTCGACACCCTGCTTGCGGATGCTATCGGCCGCGGCAGGGGTCAGCGCATCGTCGCTGAGGATGATGTCGAACTGCTCGAGCCCGGCGATCCGGTACATGCTGAACGTGCCGTACTTCGAACTGCTGGCCACCAGCACCACTTGCGAGGCCGATTGCATCGCGACTTGCTTGACCTCCACCTTCAACGCCGAAGGCGTGGTGAGGCCGCGATGCAAATCCCAGGAACTGGTAGAGATGAAGGCGATATCGGTGACGACCTGGCGCAAGGTGGCCACCGCCAGACCGCCCACGCACGATTGATTGGAATGATCCAGCTGCCCGCCCGTGTGAATCACCGTGACATGGGGCGCATCGATCAACGCCTGGACAATCCCGAAGTCGTTGGTCACCACGGTCATGCCCGACAGCGCCTTGATGTACGGGACGATCTCCAGCGTGCTCGTCCCCGCATCCAGATAAATCGTCATATCGGCATGCAGTAACCGTGCGGCAAGCTTGGCCATCGCCTGTTTCTGCGGTAACTCGACCACCGCCTTGAATTGATGGCTGGGCTCGCTGTGGAGCTGGCTGGCAATTCGCACGCCACCGGTGACCGAGTAAGCACGGCCTTCCTGTTCAAGCAGCGCGATATCGCGGCGGATGGTCATGTGCGAACAGTCGAACATCTCCATCAACTGATGAACGCTCAGCACCTGATGCTTGCGCAACTGGCGCAGCATCAACTCACGGCGCTGCTCAGGAATCATCGGTGCGCCGCTTTCGACGGCGATGTCCTTTTGACTAGGCATTCGAGCTCCAGAATGAAGAAAACCGCCAACAAGAGAGCGGGGCAAACATAGTAGCGAATCTGCGGTAAAGGAACGAGTTGTTGCGTAGATCAAAAGATCGTCCGAACGCGGCCCGAACCTTCGGCAGCTCCTACAATGGATAGGCGCGCGCCAGGCTTGGCGTGTGAATCACGTGGAGGATTTTGTCATGCTGATTATGCCCAACCTGTTCTTCGCCGGACGTTGCGAAGAAGCGCTGAAGTTCTACGAATCCGCTGTTGGTGCCAAAATCGAATTTATATTTTATTCCAGGGAAGCCCCGCTAGGACAGCAGATGCCCGATCCGGACAGCGTCATGCATGCCCGTTTGCGTATCGGCGATAGCCAGTTATGCGCTTCCGATGGCTGCAGTGACAACAACCCGACGACGAGAATGTCGCTGTTTGTTTCGGTAAAGGATACCGACGAAGGGCAGCGGGTGTTCGATGCGTTGGCGGTCGATGGCACTGTCAGCATGCCGTGGGGTAAAACGTTCTGGGCTGAAGGTTTTGGCATGTTGGTCGATCAGTTTGGCATCGGTTGGATGGTCAATTGTGAGCTGGCTACAGCCTGATTCGACTTTTTCGGGCAAAAAAAATCCAATGTGGGAGCGAGCCTGCTCGCGATGCAGGCAGCGCGGTTTTTCAGATGTACCGCGTCGCTGCAATCGCGAGCAGGCTCGCTCCCACAGGTTTTGCATTCGACGCTTCTTTTCTTAATTTCCCCCCCATCCTAAATTGTTACCAGACGTACCTTCACAGCGCAAAACGCTGCTCCGGTAACAGCCGCGAGCACCTTCGAAAAACGCTTCGATAATTTACCTGTCGTCTTGTAAGCCCCATTCCAGAAGGCTGTCACCTTATTTAAAGACCTTTTCGAGCGTCCACTCAACGAGTTGGCCGCTTGATTGCATATGCTTGTATGTACAAGTAAGTGTGTGTGCGTAAGAGTCTTGGCGCACGCGTTCCAGTAGCAGTACTCATGCGCCACAAGCGCTCATATTGGTTTTTAGGGATTGAATAATGAAAAAAGCATTGCTGACCCTTTCTACACTGGCGTTGTGCATGGCCGCAGGCTCCGCGCTGGCCAAGGAATACAAGGTACTGCGTTTTGGCGTTGACCCTTCCTACGCACCGTTCGAGTCGAAAGCGGCCGACGGCAGCCTGGTGGGTTTCGATATCGACCTGGGCAATGCAATCTGCGCCGAGCTGAAGGTCAAGTGCAAATGGGTCGAAAGCGACTTCGACGGCATGATTCCTGGCCTCAAAGCCAATAAGTTCGACGGCGTCATCTCCTCCATGACCGTCACCCCGGCCCGCGAGAAAGCTATCGATTTCTCCAATGAGCTGTTCTCCGGTCCGACCGCGCTGGTGTTCAAGAAAGGCTCCGGCATCGACATTGCCCCGGCATCGCTCAAAGGCAAAAAAGTCGGTTACGAGCAAGGCACCATCCAGGAAGCCTACGCCAAAGCCGTACTGGACAAGGCGGGCGTCACCACCCAGGCTTATGCCAACCAGGATCAGGTCTATGCTGACTTGATCTCCGGGCGCCTCGACGCTTCGATCCAGGACATGCTGCAAGCCGAACTGGGCTTTTTGAAGTCGCCGCTAGGTGTCGATTTCGAGGTCAGCCAAGCGGTCGACAGCGAACTGCTGCCATCCAAAACTGCGGTGGGCCTTTCGAAAGGCAACACTGAGCTCAAGGCCCTCCTGGATAAAGGTATCAAAGCGATACACGACGACGGCACCTACGCCACCATCCAGAAGAAACACTTTGGCGATCTGAATCTTTACAGCGGCAAATAATGTTCTGGCGCCCATTCGCAAGATGGGCGTTTTTTTTGACTGCCAAAGGCCTGACCCATGTTCGAAAACCTGTTACTGACTCTGGGGCTTTCCTCCTTCAGCTTGAAGGGCTTCGGCCCGTTGCTGATGGAAGGCACCTGGATGACCGTCAAATTATCGATACTGTCGCTATTGTTGAGCGTACTGCTCGGCCTGCTCGGCGCCAGTGCCAAACTTTCCAGCACCCAGCTGTTGCGTGTTCCGGCGCAGCTCTACACCACGCTGATTCGCGGGGTGCCGGACCTGGTGCTGATGCTGCTGATTTTCTACAGCCTGCAAACCTGGCTGAGTACCTTTACCGACTTCATGGAATGGGAATACATCGAGATCGACCCGTTCAGCGCCGGGATCATTACCCTGGGCTTTATTTATGGCGCCTATTTCACCGAAACCTTCCGCGGCGCGATCCTCGCCGTGCCGCGCGGGCAGATGGAAGCAGCCACCGCTTACGGCTTGAGCCGCAGCCAGCGCTTTCGCTTCGTGGTGTTCCCGCAAATGATGCGCTTCGCCCTGCCGGGCATCGGCAATAACTGGATGGTGATCCTCAAGGCCACTGCACTGGTGTCGATCATCGGCCTCGCCGATCTGGTCAAGGCCGCTCAGGATGCCGGCAAAAGCACCTATCAACTGTTCTTCTTTCTGGTGATTGCAGCGCTGATTTACCTGCTGATTACCAGCGCGTCGAACGTCGTCCTGCGCTGGCTTGAGCGGCATTATGCGTCGGGTTCCCGGGAGGCTGTACGATGATCGAACTTCTACAGGATTACTGGAGGCCTTTCCTCTATAGCGACGGTTACCACATCACTGGCCTGGCCATGACCCTGTGGTTGCTCAGCGCCTCGATCTTCATCGGTTTTCTGGTGTCGATCCCGCTGTCTATCGCCCGGGTCTCACCCAGGTTTTACCTGCGCTGGCCGGTAGAGTTCTACACCTACCTGTTCCGCGGCACACCGCTCTATATCCAGCTGCTGATCTGCTACACCGGGATCTACAGCCTTGCCGCAGTGCGCGCGCAGCCGGTGCTCGATGCGTTCTTTCGCGACGCGATGAACTGCACCATCCTCGCTTTTGCCCTGAACACCTGTGCCTACACCACGGAGATTTTTGCCGGGGCGATCCGCAGCATGGCCCATGGTGAAGTCGAAGCGGCGAAAGCCTACGGCCTGACCGGCTGGAAGCTGTACGCCTACGTGATCATGCCGTCGGCCCTGCGTCGCTCGTTGCCGTACTACAGCAACGAAGTGATCCTGATGCTGCACTCGACCACCGTGGCCTTTACCGCGACCGTCCCGGACATATTGAAAGTCGCCCGTGACGCCAACTCGGCGACCTTTTTGACCTTTCAATCGTTCGGCATTACCGCGCTGATCTACCTGAGCGTCACCTTTGCGCTGGTCGGCTTGTTCCGCCTCGCCGAACGCCGTTGGCTGGCCTTCCTTGGCCCGGCTCACCAGGCCTAGCGGCTACCTGTTTTCGTCTTGAGGATGCTTGCACCCATGTACAAACTGACCATTGAAAATCTACATAAAAGCTACGGCAGCCACGAAGTGCTCAAGGGTGTCTCGCTGAAAGCCAAAACCGGTGATGTGATCAGCCTGATCGGCGCCAGCGGTTCGGGCAAGAGCACCTTTCTGCGCTGCATCAACTTTCTCGAAACACCCAACAGCGGCGCCATGAGCCTGGACGATCAGTCGATTCGCATGGTCAACGATCGGCACGGTATGCGCGTGGCCGACGCCGCCGAACTGCAACGACTGCGCACGCGTCTGGCAATGGTATTCCAGCATTTCAACCTGTGGAGCCACATGACGGTGCTGGAAAACATCACCATGGCCCCGCGTCGGGTGCTGGGTGTCAGCAAGAAAGAAGCAGAAGATCGGGGTCGACGCTATCTGGACAAGGTTGGTCTGCCGGCCCGCGTCGCCGATCAATACCCGGCGTTCCTCTCTGGCGGTCAACAACAGCGTGTGGCCATCGCCCGGGCCTTGTCCATGGAACCGGAAGTCATGCTGTTCGACGAGCCGACCTCGGCCCTCGACCCGGAACTGGTGGGCGAAGTGCTCAAGGTGATTCAGGGGCTGGCCGAAGAAGGCCGGACCATGATCATGGTCACCCACGAAATGAGCTTCGCTCGCAAAGTGTCAAACCAGGTGCTGTTTCTGCATCAGGGACTGGTCGAAGAGCAGGGCGCTCCCGAGGACGTACTGGGCAACCCCCAGAGCGAGCGGCTGCGTCAGTTCCTCAGTGGTAACCTGAAGTAAGCATCCGTACAACACCTTTTGAGTGACTGGCCAGTCACTCAAAAGGTCAGTTGTCTGCCTGGTGCAGTTGAAGCGCCCAGTGGCCATGGTATAAGGGCTGCTTCCACGCTCTATCGATCTGGACCAAGGCACATTCATGAAGCGGATCGTCACCCTTTTATCCGCGCTCGCTATCGCAGTCGGCCTCCTCGGTTGTATCAGCCAGCCAATCGCAATGACGCCGCAGACTGCGCAGCGTTTGCACGCGCAACCCCCCATCCGTTTTCTACTGACCTTCGACGACGGTCCAAGCGCGTCCGGGTTTTACAATCCGACGGTTTCCGTTCTTGACGATCTGGTCCGTAATCCGCTGCAGTCGGGCATCAAAGCGGTGTTTTTTGTGCAGACCCGTGCGACACGGGCAGGCGGTAGTGAACTCGGCCAAAAAATCATGCGCCGTGAACATGACGAAGGTCATGTGCTGGGCTTCCACACCGCCACGCCCGGGCATAGCAATCACCGATCTCTGAGCCCGGAAGAACTGGAACAGTCGCTTACAGCAGGCAGCGCGGACATTGCAGCGATCACAGGTAAGGCACCGACTCTGCTGCGTCCGCCATTCTGGAATTACGACAAGCGTACTTTCGCCGCGTATCAGCGCCATGGCCTGCAGGTGTTGCTGACCGACCTGAGCGCCAATGACGGCAAGATATGGGGCTACAACTTCAGTCTGCGCAGACGTTCCAACATGCTGCGGCAACTATCCGAGGTGCGCGAGCGGGTCGCCGCTGGAGAGCTGCCGACGGTCGATGGCGTCATTCCGGTGGTGGTGACTTTTCACGACCTCAATCGTTACACCGCCCGGCATATGCAGGAGTATCTGCAGATCCTGCTCGACAGTGCGCGCGAGACGGGCCTGGCAACCGCCGCCAGACCTTTTTACGACGACCGGACAGCGTTGCAGCGTGCCGCCATGGCCCGCACTGTCAGCGACAGTTCCGAACCCGCGCGTTTGCCCGGGTTCTGGAACTGGTGGTGGGGTGGCGACTCGCATTAGGATTCATAGGTGGCAATCGGTCTCTGTAGGAGCGAGCTTGCTCGCGATGGACGTTAACGATAACGCGTGTTTTCTGAATAAACGCGCCGCCCTTGAGTCCATCGCGAGCAAGCTCGCTCCTACAGGGAGCAATGCTCAAGCCGTCACGCTGCGACCGTATTGCTCCATCGGGATGTCAGCCCAGTCCCCGCGAATATACTGCTCCAGTTGGCGGATCAGGTCGGCCTGCTCGGCGATGGCTTCTTTAACCAGGTCGCCAATGGACAGCAGGCCCAGCAGTTGCCCATTCTCCACCACCGGCAAGTGGCGCAGGTGGCTGTCGGTCATGATGCCCATGCAGGCCTCGACGCTTTGACGCGAATCCACCGTCACCACCGGCGCGCTCATGATGTCTCTGACGGGCGTGCCGACCGAGGAGCGTCCCTGGAGCACAATCTTGCGGGCGTAGTCGCGCTCGCTGATCACGCCCACCACCTGGCCATTTTCCAGCACCGGTAAAGCCCCGATATTTTTTTCAGCCATCACTCTCAGCGCTTCCAGCACCATCTGATCCGGACCGATGGTGTGGACCTGGTTTTGCGTGGTTTTCAGTTTCAGCAGTTGGGTAATGGTCTTCATGGGGCTTGCACTCCAATTTCCACCACGTCCCCGTTCAAGCGCACCGGCCAGACCCGCAGGCTCTGTTCCGGATACTCCAGGCAGCTGCCGTCTTCGAGACGGAAGTGCTGTTTGTACAACGGCGAAGCGATCACCAGGTCACCCTTGAGACTGCCGACGATGCCTCGGCCGATGACATTGGCGCCTGACTTCGGGTCGCGGTTGTCGATGGCGTACAGGGTTTTGTCCTGGGCATCGGGCAGGTGGAACAGCGCGACCTGGACGCCATCGTGCCAGGCGACGACGCCGGAATTGGCCACCAGATCGTGACGGCTGCACAGCGTTTGCCATTGCGCGGGGCTTTCAACGGCGTTGATACGGACGACGTTTGACTGGCTCATCAGAGCACCTCCTCGGTAACGGGAATCAGCTGGAGTTCGGTGGCATGGACCGGGCGGCGCTGGCCGCGTTCCTTGACGAAGTGGATATCCGGATCGCCGCGCTCGTCGTTGACGAAGGTGCGGAAACGCTTGAGTTTTTCCGGGTCATTGACGGCGTTGGCCCATTCGCATTCGTAACGGTCGATCACCAGTTTCATCTGCGACTCAAGCTCGGCACCCAGTCCCAGGCTGTCCTCGATGATCACCTCCTTGAGGTAGTCGAGGCCGCCTTCCAGGCTCTCGCGCCAGACCGAAGTGCGCTGCAGTTTGTCGGCGGTGCGGATGTAGAACATCAGGAACCGGTCGACGTAGCGCAGCAGGGTTTCGTCATCCAGATCCGTGGCCAGCAGCTCGGCGTGCCGCGGGCGCATGCCGCCATTGCCGCAGACGTAGAGGTTCCAGCCTTTCTCGGTGGCGATCACGCCAATGTCCTTGCTCTGCGCTTCGGCGCATTCGCGGGTGCAGCCGGACACCGCCAGCTTGAATTTGTGCGGCGCGCGCAGGCCCTTGTAGCGGTTCTCCAGGAGCAGCGCCATACCGACGCTGTCCTGCACGCCGTAGCGGCACCAGGTGCTGCCGACGCAGGATTTCACCGTGCGCAACGACTTGCCGTAACCGTGGCCGGTCTCGAAGCCGGCTTCGATCAGTTCGCTCCAGATGTCCGGCAACTCATGCAGCTGGGCGCCGAACAGGTCGATGCGCTGGCCGCCGGTGATCTTGGTGTAGAGGTCATATTTCTTCGCCACGGCGCCGAGGGCGATCAGTTTGTCCGGGGTGATCTCGCCAGCGGCGATGCGCGGGATGATCGAGTAGGTGCCGTTTTTCTGCATGTTCGCCATGAAGGTGTCGTTGGTGTCCTGCAGAGAGACCAACGACGGATCCATGATTGGTTGATTCCAGCACGAAGCGAGAATCGAACCTACCGCCGGTTTGCAGATATCGCAGCCGGTGTGACCGCGGCCGTGGCGGGCCAGCAGTTCGTCGAAACTGATGATGCCTTCCACGCGCACCAGGGCGTACAGCTCCTGACGGGTATGGGCGAAGTGCTCGCACAGGCTCTTGTCGACCGCGACGCCACGGGCGCTCAGTTCGTGTTCGAACACCTGCTTGAGCAGCGCGCTGCAACCGCCGCAGCCGGTACCGGCCTTGGTCTTGCCCTTGAGCTCGCCCAGATCGGTGCAGCCGGCGTCGATCGCGCAGCACACGGCGCCCTTGGTGACGTTATGGCAGGAGCAGAGGGTGGCCGTGTCCGGCAGCGCATCGGCGCCGAGCGTCGGAGCGCCGTCCGACAGCGGCAGGATCAGACTGGACGGATCCTTGGGTAGCTTGATGCCGTTCTGTGCGTATTGGAGGAGGGTGTCGTAATAGCTGTTGTCGCCGATCAGTACTGCGCCGAGCACGTGCTTGCCGTCGGCAGAGACCACCAGGCGGCGATAGCTGGCGCTGGCTTCGTCGATGAAACGGTAGCTCTTGGCACCCGGCGTGGTCGCGTGAGCGTCGCCGATCGAACCGACATCGACGCCCAGCAGCTTGAGCTTGGTCGACATGTCGGCGCCGGTGAAGGGTTCGTAGTGTTGACCGGCCAGTTGCGCGGCAACGTTACGCGCCATGCTGTAGCCCGGCGCGACCAGGCCAAAGATGCTGCCGTTCCAGGAGGCACACTCGCCGATGGCGAAGATGTCCGGGTCGCTGGTGCGGCAATGATTGTCGACCACCACGCCGCCGCGGGTTGCCACCTCCAGCCCGGCGCTGCGGCCGACAGCGTCCTGCGGGCGGATGCCGGCGGAGAAGACGATCAGATCGGTTTCAAGGAACTCGCCATCGTTGAAGTTCATGCGATAGGCATAGTCTTCACCGATGACGATCTCCTGGGTCGCTCGCGAAAGGTGCACGCCGACACCCAAGGCCTCGATCCGTGCCCGCAGCGCCTCGCCGCCACTGGCGTCCAGTTGTACCGGCATCAGCTGCGGGGCGAATTCGACGACATGCGCTTCCAGTCCCAGGGACTTCAGCGCATTGGCCGCTTCCAGACCGAGCAGGCCGCCGCCGACCACCACACCACGGCGGGCATCGGTGGCAGCCTCGCGGATGGCGTCGAGGTCGTCCAGGGTGCGGTAGACCAACCGTGAGTTACCCTCGGCACCGGGAATTGGCGGCACGAAAGGATAGGAGCCGGTGGCCAGCACCAGACGGTCGTAAGCCTGGCGTCCGGCGCTGGTGACCACTTCCTTGCGCTCGCGGTCGATTTCCAGCACCTGCACCCCGAGATGCAGCTGTACGCCATGGCGGGCATACAGATCAGCCTCGCCGAGGGCGAGGGACTCGGCATCCCGGCCGCCGAAGTACTCGGAGAGGTGCACGCGGTCGTAGGCACGCTGACGCTCCTCACCGAACACATGCACGTGATAGTGGGCGAGGGCACCGTGCTCGATCAGTTGCTCGACACAATGATGGCCGACCATGCCGTTGCCGATGACGACCAGTGTTTCGCTTTTGATCGGGGTGACGATAGCGTTCATAGCCTTTCCTCAGTCGAAGCCGCGCCTTGGCATGGCCAGAAAAAAACCAAAAAAAAACGCCTGGAGCCGTCTAGCAGCTCCAGGCGCCTTTGCCTGGTATTCATGGATGTCTGGTGGGTGATTAACCGAGGCCGCGTTGCCTGGTTCACCTGTCCCGCGCCTCTGGAGGCTGATGGTCGGCGATGACCACATGGGACGCCCGCTAGAGAGTTCGGCGGGAATCAGTACATGTTTATCAGAGCTAAAGCAGGTTCCATGCCAGTCTCGGCGGAACCTGTTTCGATTTCGCGGAACCGTTAGCGGCGGGTGAGTTAAAGCGCTACAACGCGGCTTGTTCATGGGCTCTTGATGACACTCATCAGCTTCACTGGGTCATCGATCACCACGCAGAATTGAACCAGAAGGGTGCGGAAAAGTTGTTGGGTGCCTTTTTTGGGGCAAGCTGATGGCGAACCCGAGCTGCCGTAGGCTGAGCGGGCCTGGCGCATAGGCTGCGTGCATCGTTACGACTCTTTAACTGGCACTAGTCTCTTATCGAGTGTACTGACGAGACTTATCGCCTCATCGCTCAACGAGTTGCAGAAGGCGTCGACGAAGATAGAGGAGGGTCGATAATCAGGCCTGATCAACATAACGCGATAGGGAATGGACACGTTGATCGGCCGAATGGCCAATCCTCTGCCTGACTCCTCCACGGCGGTCAAAGGGTTGATAATCGCCACCCCCAACTTTTGCCTGACCATGGCACAGACCGATGCGGCGTTGGTTGTTTCGATGACGGTATGTCGATCGACTCCGGCCTGGCGAAAGTGCTCATCGAGCGTCTGACGATAGATATCCAGACCCGAAAAGTTGATGAAGTCGACGCCGCGAAAGTCTTCCATTACAAGGAGCGATCGGGATAGCAAAGGGTGACCCTCTGGCAGTATGCAGACCATGTCGGAACAAAAGAGCAATTGCCCTTGTGTACCTCGAGGTACATGCTCGCCCTCGGTCAATCCGAGGTCGTAACGCTGGGCGCTGAGTGACTCTTCCAGTAAGGGTGATTCCTGTGCAGCAATGCTCAAGCCAATGCCGATATGCTGTTGCTGAAAGTGCTTGCAGACCTTGGGCAACAGCGTCTGGGAAAACAACGGAAGGCAGGCGACGCTCAGTTGGCCATGTTCGAAGCGACGGATCGACTGCGCAACGCTGTTGATTCGTTCCAACCCGATGTAGGAACGTTCAACCTCTTCGAGCAGCATAATGGCCTGAGCCGTCGGTACCAACCTCCCTCCCTCTCGATCAAACAGCCGAAGGCCAGAGATACTTTCAAGCCGCGCCAATTCTCGGCTGACCGTGGGTTGGGAAGTAAATAACAAGCAGGCCGCTGCGGTGACGCTTCCCGCCTGCATGATGGCGCGGAAGACTTCGATATGCCGTATGGAAATTGCCACACCTGGCCTCCGTCAGTTGATCAAGGCCTATATCAAAACTGAATCGACTAGCAAAGAATAGATATTTTATTGAATGCTGAATGGTCGACATGATGGCTTCTCTCTTTACTTCAGATTGAACCCCTCCATGCCCAACCATTCCGTTTTCCAGCAATTAGCCGAGACTGCAAGACAGCACGGCACCCCACTCTGGTGCTATGACGCCCAGACCATCAGGGCACGCATCGACCAACTGCAAGGCTTCGATGTCATTCGATACGCGCAAAAAGCCTGCTCCAACCTGCATATTCTCCGTTTGATCCGCGAACAAGGCGTGCGGGTCGATGCCGTATCACTGGGTGAAATCGAGCGGGCGCTGCTCGCTGGATACAGCCCTTGCGGTGACCCGGCTGGCATCGTTCTGACCTGTGATCTGTTCGATGAAGCGACATTGCAACGCGTCGTCGAACTGAACATTGAGGTCAATACCGGCTCGATTGATATGCTCCGCCAATTGGGCAAACAGTCTCCAGGCCATCGCGTCTGGCTGCGGATCAATCCAGGGTTCGGCCACGGTCACAGCCGCAAGACCAATACCGGTGGTGAAAACAGCAAGCATGGAATCTGGCATGACCAGGTTCAAGAAGCGCTCGGCGTGATTCGGCAATTCGGGCTGAAGCTGGTGGGATTGCACATGCATATCGGTTCAGGTGTTGATTACGCGCACCTTGAGCAAGTGGGCTGTGCAATGGTCTCGGCGGTGAAGGCACTCGACCACGATATCGAAGCATTCTCCATCGGTGGGGGGCTTTCCACGCCTTATCGTGTGGGGGATGAGCCGGTGGATATCCAGCGTTATGCGAACGCATGGAGCCAGGCCAAACAGGACATCGAGGCATTTCTTGCTCATCCAGTACGGATGGAGATCGAGCCTGGCCGTTTCCTGGTAGCCGAGTCAGGCTATCTGGTTACCGAAGTCCGCGCGGTAAAGAAAGTTGGCAGTCGAAATTTCATTTTGGTGAATGCCGGCTTCAATGACTTGATGCGGCCAGCCCTCTATGGCGCCTATCACCACATAACCGTGCTGGACTCCCAAGGTTTCCCGGTCGATCGCCCGGAACACCTCTGTGTAGTGGGAGGTCCCCTGTGCGAATCCGGCGATATTTTCACGCAGGATGAACAGGGTGTCACACCCCGTTTGCTACCTGAAGCGCAGGTTGGAGACTTGCTGGTGATGCACGATACCGGCGCATACGGCGCCTCTATGTCATCCAACTACAACAGCCGCACACTGTTGCCGGAAGTGTTGATCGAGCAAGGGCAAGCTAAATTGATTCGGCGCCCGCAGCCATTGTCGGACTTGCTGGCCCTGGAGTTGGGGCTTTAAAAGCCAGGTCTACTGGCATTAGCCTCAGGGTCGCCCATTTGATCGCTTTGTGGCGTGAGGTCCACAGTACTTCGACTTCCATCTATTGATCGTTCCCACGCGTGGGAACGATCAATGAGCTGTGATCAACCTCTGCGTAGTGTCTTTACGACAACTCACCAACCCTTGAAACCTGCTTGCCGAGTCTCATCAGCCAGTAATAGCTAAGGGCCGGGACTACCAATCCAACGACCCAGGCCAGGTCGATGCCCCCCAGCTGCGTGGCCAGCGGACCGACGTAGAGGGTGGTGTTCATGAAGGGGATCTCGACCAAAATGGCCACGATGAAACTGGCGCAGGCGATCCAGTTGACCCGGCCGTAGATGCCGTTCATGTCGAAGATATCGTCAATCCGGTATTCGCCTTTCCTCAGCCAATAGAAGTCGACCAGATTGATCGCCGTCCAGGGGATCAGGAAATAGCTCATGAAGAAAATGAAGTTGAGGAAGAAGGCGATGAAGTCATCCTGACTGATGGTGCACAACGCCGTGGCCACCAGGCTGATGATCAGCATGAACACGCCTCTGACCCGGGGTGTGACGCGCAGGCGGGCGAAGGGTTCGATCACGGTGATGGTCGACATGAAGGCCCCATACAGGTTGAAGACGTTGATCGACACCTGGCCATAGACGATAAACGCGAACAGCAGCAGGGCGGCCGGGCCGAACAACCCGGCGACATGGCCGCCGACATTGTTGGCGAAGTCGGGAATGGCGACGCTGAGGATCGCACCGAGGATCATCATCCAGGCACCGCCGCTGACCGTCCCTGCGTAGCTGTACCAGAACACCTGGGGCATCGACGTTTTGCTCGGCAGGTAGCGTGAGTAGTCCGCTACATACGGGGCATAGGACAGTTGCCAGGTCACGGCAATGCTCACCGCCATCAGGAATTTCGCCAGCGAGAAGTCCGTCGCCGCCCATTGCACCGCCGGGATCGGCAGGCTCAGCGCGAGCAGCGTGGCGGCGATGAACACCAACAGCGAGAGGATCGACAGCAGCTTTTGCAGCCGATGAATCAGCCGGTAGCCATACAGCGCCACCACGAAGCACAACGCGCCGATCACAAAGATATTGGCGTTGCTGCCCAGCGGACTGACAGATTCCAGGGCCTGGGCGGCCAGCAAGGTGTTGCTGACGAAGAAGCCGAGGTAGATCAGCATGACGAACAGCAACGGCAGGATCGCACCGATCACCCCGAACTGCGCGCGGCTCTGGATCATTTGCGGGATGCCCAATTTCGGTCCTTGGGCCGAGTGCGAGGCCATGAAGATCGCGCCCAGCAGCGAGCCCAGAATGATCGCCAGCGCGCTCCAGAACAGATTCAGCCCGATCACCACTGGCAACACGCCTGAGGCGATGGTGGTGATGTTCATGTTGGCGCCGAACCAGATGAAAAACAGCGAGCCGGGTTTACCGTAGCGTTCGGCTTCTGGAATGAAATCGATGCTTCTTTTTTCGATGCTCATGGCGGTCACTCCTGGCACTGAAGGCTGGATTGGAAACGGATAATGGTGTTCGCCAACTCTTCGGGTTGGTGGGCGAACAGGTCCGGCTGCCCGGGGGCGCAGCAGACGAAGTGCTCACCGCGCAGCGAACGCAGGAATTGCTCGCAGGTGAACAACTCGATGGCGTACACCCAGTTGGCCATGATCAGCAGCGCAGAGTAATGCGCGGCCCAGGTGCTGGTGGTGCAGGCATCGGTGATCAGCTGGATGCGATAGCCCAGCGAAAAGGCGTCGAAAACCGTCGTCAACACACAGACATCGGTCAGCACGCCGCTGATGATCAGGGTCTCGACACCCAGGTGTTTGAGTCGTGCGTCGAGGTCAGTCTGATGGAAGCCGCTGTAGCGATGTTTATCGATGACCTGCTCGTCCGGTCGGGGCGCCAGCGCGGCAATGATTTCTACTTGAGCGGTGCCGGCCCGGTAGCTGCTCGGACCGCCATCGTCGGCCCTCGGCTCGCCGGGAGGCAGGTCGCAACCGTCTGCCTGATTGATGTGTCGGGTGTAGAGCACCGGGATAGCGCTGCGGCGGGCAGCCGTGAGCAATGCAAGGTTATGGGCGATGACCCCCTCGAGATTTTCCAGGGTGAAGCCATCTTCCTGTTGCATGTCGATGATCAAGAGCGCGTTTTTATTATTCATGAGCAAACCTGATGAAGAGCGGGGCGCAAACGGCCGCCTCGCGGACTCGATCAAATCGAGTCGAAGCAGAGTACACAGCGACAGGGTTCGCCAGGCGAAGTCCGGTCGGGGTGTGGTTCTAACTCAGGGTGTGCTCAGGTGATTGTCTGCCAGAAGCCGTTCTGCTTGGCCGACACGCAGGCGCGCAAGCGCTTGAGATGGATGTGCGAAGAGGTCGAATCGCCGCGCAAGTACGCCAGTTCAGCGCCTGGAGCAGGGGAGCTTGCAAATGGATTGAATCGACGCTTTATCATGAAAATCGACCATGACAGGCAATGCGGATCGGATACTGCCGGACCCGGGTTGATCCGGCAGTATGGGTAACCCAGGCTTACTTGAACGCAGGCACAACGTGCTTGATGAACAGCTCCAGGGATTTCTTTTTCTCGGCGTGGGGCAGGCTGTTGTCGCACCAGAAGCTGAATTCGTCGACGCCCAGTTCCTGATAGTACTTGATGCGCGGGATGATTTCCTCCGGGGTGCCGATCATTGCGGTCTTGTGCAGGCTCTCCAGTTCGAATTCCGGACGACCGGCGAATTTCTCTTCCGGGCTGGGTGCCAGGAAGCCGTTGACCGGCACTTGCTTGTTGCCGAACCAGGCATCGAAGGTGCGGTAGAACTTCGAGATCGCCTTGGCGCCGACTTTCCAGCCCTCGGGATCATCGACCGCGTGGACGTGGGTGTGGCGCAGCACCATCAATTGCGGGCGCGGCACGTCCGGGTTGTTGTCGAGGGCGGCCTGAAACTTGTTCTTCAGGTCGAGGACTTCTTCGTCGCCCTTCATCAGCGGCGTGACCATCACGTTGCAGCCGTTGGCCACGGCGAAGTTGTGCGAGTCCGGGTCGCGGGCGGCGATCCACATCGGCGGGTTCGGTTGCTGGATCGGCTTGGGCACGCTGGTGGACGTCGGAAACTTCCAGATCTCACCGTCGTGGGCGTAGTCGCCTTTCCACAAAGCACGCACCACCGGAACCATTTCCCGCAGCGCCTGGCCGCCGGAGGAGGCAGGCATGCCGCCGGCCATGCGGTCGAATTCGACCTGATAGGCACCGCGGGCCAGCCCGACTTCCATCCGGCCGTTACTGATCACGTCCAGCAGCGCGCACTCACCGGCCACCCGCAACGGATGCCAGAACGGCGCGATGATGGTGCCGGCGCCCAGGTGAATGGTGGTGGTCTTGGCAGCCAGATAGGCCAGCAGAGGCATCGGGCTTGGCGAGATGGTGTATTCCATGGCGTGGTGTTCGCCGATCCACACGGTGCTGAAGCCGCCGGCCTCGGCCATCAGGGTCAGTTCGGTCAGGTCTTCGAACAATTGGCGATGGCTGACGCTTTCGTCCCAGCGCTCCATATGCACGAATAAAGAAAATTTCATGACGCATACCTCGGATCTTTTTGTAGTTGGCCTGTCAGGCTCGGGAATTTCGGATCAGGCAAAGGCCGGCAACGCGCCCATCTTGCCGCGGCAATACACCAGCGGGCGGGACTGTTGCTGCGGCACGATCAGGTTCTTCACCGCGCCGACCATGATCGCGTGATCACCGCCTTCGTACTCACGCCACAGCTCGCATTCGATAATCGCCGTGGCATTGCTCAGCAGCGGATTACCCAGCTCGCTGAGGGTCCACTCGATACCTTGCGCCTTGTCCTTGCCTTTGCGGGCGAAGGCATAGGCTTCATTCTGCTGCTCGCCGGAAAGCAAATGAATGGCGAAGCGCTTGTTCTTGATCAGCACCGGGTAGGAGTCGGAACTGTAGTTGGGGCAGAACAGCACCAGGGCCGGATCCATGGACAACGAACTGAACGCACTGGCCGTCAGGCCGACGATTTGCCCCTCGTCATCCAGCGTGGTGATGACCGTCACACCGGAAGGAAAGGAGCCCATGACTAGTTTGTAGACGTTCGCGTCGATCATTGGATGTTCCTCGGCAAGACGGTAGCGCTGTGCGCCTTTTTTGGATGAGTTATGTGTCTGATGGTATACCGTAATACGTCATTTGCAAGTGGTTTTTGCCTTGCGCAGACGAATGATTGTTATCGGCTGGACGGTCCCTCGTAGCAGCTGGCGAAGCCTGCGTCCGGCTGCGCAGCAGTCGTAAACCCTGTGTCCACGGTTAACCTGAAACACCGCGCTGTCTGATTTCACGACCGCTTCGTGGCCGGACGCAGGCTTCGCCAGCTGCTACGAAAAGCGTTCGAACCCCAGGCTTTCCCGCATGACAATCCATCACCCACAAAAAAAGCCAACGCCCTCGTTAAAGGGCATTGGCCAGATTTGGCAGAGAAGGGGATCAGTGCGCCCCAGCGGCCTTGTTCAAATCACTCTCCGTCCACTGGGTGTAGACACAAGCATCAGCAGTCGCCCAGCGCACGCGCACCGGATCGCCGGTCTTGAGCGGCATACCGGCGGCAGAAAGGGCTTTGACGGTCATCGCCGTACCACCGGAAGTGACCACGCTGCAGGTCTGGCTTTCGCCGAGGAACAACACTTCCGTGACGTTCGCCGACACTTCGTTCCAGCCGGCGGCGAGGGGGGCGCTGGCGGCCTGCTCGACGCTCAGGGCCAGGGCTTTTTCCGGGCGCACCATCAGCAGCACATCCTGATCGGTTTGCAGGCCGGCGGTCAGACGGATCGACAGCGGCTGGCCTTCGAAGGTTGCCACGGCATTGCCCTGGGCCTTGAGCTTGAGGAAGTTCGAGTTGCCGAGGAACGAGGCGGCGAAGGCATTCGGCGGGTTCTGATACAGGTCATAGCCGCTGCCCAGGCCGACGATCTTGCCATGACTGAAGATCGCGATGCGTTGTGACAAGCGCATGGCTTCTTCCTGATCGTGGGTCACGTAGACGATGGTGATGCCCAGGCGCCGATGCAACTGGCGCAGTTCGTCCTGCAAGTCTTCACGGAGTTTTTTGTCCAGCGCGCCGAGGGGTTCGTCCATCAGCAGGATGCGCGGCTCATAGACCAGCGCCCGGGCAATCGCTACCCGTTGCTGCTGGCCGCCGGAAAGCTGCGAAGGGCGGCGATGGGCGAACTGTTCCAGTTGCACCAGCTTGAGCATCGCATCGACCCGACGTTCCCGTTCGGCGCTGGCCAGTTTGCGAATCGCCAACGGGAACGCGATGTTGTCGCGCACCGACAGATGCGGAAACAGCGAATAACGCTGGAACACCATGCCGATGTCGCGCTTGTGCGGCGGCACGTTGACCAGCGATTTGCCGTTGACCAGGATTTCGCCGCTGCTCGGGGTTTCGAAGCCGGCGAGCATCGACAGGGTGGTACTTTTGCCGGAGCCGCTGGAGCCGAGGAAGGTGAGGAATTCACCGTCCTGGATATCCAGCGAGATGTTGTCCACGGCGGCAAAGTCGCCATAGTACTTGTTCAGATTGAGCAGGCTGACCAGGGTCTTGTTGTCCTGCTGTGCGGGGTCTTTGATCACGGCACTCATTACTTACTCCCAGGCGCTCAGGCGCTGACTTCGTTGCGCCGGCGCACAGCGGCGGCGATCACCATGACCAGCACCGACAGCGCGATCAGCAGCGTCGAGGCGACGGCGATCACGGGAGTCAGGTCCTGACGCAAGGTGGTCCACATTTTGACGGGCAAGGTTTGCAGGGTCGGGCTGGCCATCATCACGCTCAGCACCACCTCATCCCACGACACCAGGAAGGCGAACAGCGCACCGGCGACCATGCCCGGGCGGATCGCCGGAAAGGTCACCTTGAACACCGCTTGCAGGCGTGAAGCGCCACAAATCACCGCGGCATCCTCGATCGACTGATCGAACAGTTTCAGCGAGTTGATGATCGAAATAATGGTGAACGGCAACGCGACGATCACATGGCTGACCACAAAGGCGAACATCGTCCCGGTGTAGCCGAGCTTGAGAAACAGCGCGTACACCGCCACGGCGATGATCACCAGCGGCACGATCATTGGCAGGGTGAACAAACCATAGAGCATCTCCCGACCGCGGAAGTGCCCACGCACCAAGGCGAAGGCGGTCGGCAAACCCAGGGCCACGGCAAAGATCGTGGTCAGGACCGCGACTTTGAGGCTGGCGAAAGCGGCGTCCATCCAGTCGGCATTGGAAAAGAACTGCTGGTACCACTTCAGCGTCCAGCCCGGCGGTGGGAACACCAGCCACTGTGAGGAGCCGAACGACAACAGCACGATGAACACGATCGGCAGCAACAGGAACAGCGCGATGACCCCGGTGGTGAGGTAAAGGCCCAGACGCATGCGCCGGCTCATGGCATTGGCGGTCAATAACATGATGGCTTACCTCGAGTTGCTGGAGCCGACCGGGGATTCCGGTTGCAGCTTCAGGTAGAAGTAGAACAGCACCAGGGTGATCACGATCAGCAAGGCTGCGCCGGCGCTGGCCAGACCCCAGTTGAGGAACGATTGCACCTGCTGGATGATGAATTCCGGCAGCATCATGTTCTGCGCACCGCCGAGCAGTGCCGGGGTGACGTAGTAGCCCAGAGACATGACGAACACCATCAAACCGCCGGAGAACAACCCCGGCCGACACAGCGGCAGGAACACCCGGAAGAAATTGCTCCATGGGCTGGCGCCGCAGATGGAACCGGCCTGCAACACCATCGGATCGATCGCTTGCATGGTCGCCTGCAGCGGCAGGACAATGAACGGAATCATGATGTAGCTCATACCGATCACCACGCCGGTCAGGTTATGCACCATCTCCAGTGGTTGATCGATGATGCCCATGGCCATCAAGGCCTTGTTGATCACCCCTGAAGCCTGCAGCAGTACCAGCCAGGAATAGGTGCGCGCCAACAGACTGGTCCACATCGACAGCAAGACGATATTCAGCATCCAGCGGCCCCAGCCACTGGGCACCAACGTGATCGCCCAGGCCAATGGGAAGCCCAACAGCAGGCTGAACACCGTGACCATTCCCGCCACCGCGAAGGTGTTGAACAACACGCGGGTGTAGGCCGAGTTGGCGAACAGTTCGGCATAGTTGTCCAACCCCGGAGTTGGCTCGAGGACCCCGCGCAACAACAGACTGATCAGTGGTGCGAAGAAGAACAGGCCGAGGAACAGCAGCGCCGGCAGCAGGTTGCTGGCGCCGCGCCAACGTTGGGTCAGTGAAGGCTTCATGGCCGCCGCCTTGCCTGGAACCGAACCGGCGACGCCAGAGGCGCCTCCGACCGGATTGGATTGACGGGACGCAGTGGCCGCCATTTTCATTTGAGCAGCCATTCGTTCCACCGTGTCGCGATGCTCGGACCATTCTTGGCCCAGTACGCGAAGTCGAGAGTGATCTGATCCTTAGCGTAGGCAGTCGGCAGGTCGGGTGCCAGTGCCGAGTCCAGGCGTTGCACGCTATCGGTATTGATCGGTGCATAAGCAGTCAGGTTCGAGAAGTCGGCCTGGCCTTTGGCAGAGGTGGAATTGGCCAGGAATTTCATGGCCGCCTCCTTGTTTTTCGAGCCTTTGGGGATGACCAGGAAATCGGCCATGACCAGGTTCTGCTTCCAGCTCACACCGACTGGTGCACCTTCCTCTTGCAGGGCATGGATCCGGCCGTTCCAGAACTGACCGAGACTGGCTTCACCGGACGCCAGCAGTTGCTGGGATTGCGCGCCGCCGCCCCACCAGACGATGTCTTTCTTGATGGTGTCGAGTTTCTTGAAGGCACGATCCAGGTCCAGCGGATAGAGCTTGTCGGCGGCGACGCCATCGGCCAGCAGGGCCAGTTCGAGTACGCCGGGGCTCGGCCATTTGTAGAGGGCGCGTTTGCCAGGGTAGGTCTTGGTGTCGAACAGCGCGGTCCAATCCTGGGGTTTGCCAGCACCGAGCTTGCCTTCGTTGTAACCGAGGACAAAGGAGAAGAAGAATGAGCCGACGCCGTGATCGGAGACGAAACGCGGGTCGAGTTTGTCGCGCTGGATGACATTGAAGTCCAGCGGTTCAAGCAAACCTTCAGCCGCTGCGCGCAAGGCGAAATCGGCTTCGACATCGACCACGTCCCACTGCACGTTGCCGCTTTCGACCATGGCCTTGAGTTTGCCGTAGTCGGTCGGGCCGTCCTGGACCACTTTGATGCCGCTGGACTTGCTGAAAGGGTCGGCCCAGGCCTGCTTTTGCGCGTCCTGGGTGGAGCCGCCCCAACTGACGAAACTCATGCTGTCAGCTGCACTGACTGCCGTGCAGGTGAGTGCCAGGAAGCCAGCAGCGAGTAACGCCGTCGCACGTTTATTCAACACCATTTTCACGCCCTCATTTGTTGTGGTTTTGAGCGGGCTGTTGAGGCCCACCTATCGGGAGCAGTAGGTCCATCACACCGGATAAAGCGTCCGGCCTATGGAATATCATATTATGGTATTCCAAACTTTTGGCAAGGGTTTCGCCTTACCGATTGTCAGTAGATGACGATATTTTGTGCATCCGCAGACCATCAGGAGTATGCAAAACCCTGTGGGAGCGAGCCTGCTCGCGATGGTCTCAAGGGCGGCGCGTTTATTCAGAAAACACGCGTTATCGTTAACGTCCATCGCGAGCAGGCTCGCACAGTAGGGTAGGCATCAGCCGGTAAACGCAATGCTCTCCACCACTTCCAGGTTGTACCCGGTCAAGCCGGCGTACTTGAGCGGTGGCCCCAGATGGCGCAGTTTGCCGACGCCGATGTCCTGCAGAATCTGCGCTCCGGTACCGACTTCAGAATAGATCCGCGACTGCGAGCGGGTGTATTGCCGAGGTGGTTGGGTCAACTGCGGGATCCGCTCAAGCAGCGCCTGGGAGGATTCGTGATTGGCCAGCACTACCACCACGCCGCGACCTGCTTCAGCGACTTTTTGCAGCGCTGCCCACAGTGTCCAGTTCGATGGCCCGGTGTATTCGGCACCGACCAGATCGCGCAGCGGGTCGATCACATGCACCCGAACCAGGGTCGGATCGTCGTGACGGATATCGCCCATGACCATGGCCATGTGCACACCGCCTTCGATCCGGTCCTCATAGGTGATCAGCCGGAAAGTACCGTGAACCGTCGGCAATTCGCGCTCGCCGATGCGGGTCACGGTGTGTTCGGTGCTGAGCCGGTAATGGATCAGATCGGCGATGGTGCCGATCTTGATGCCGTGGCGGGCCGCAAAGACCTCCAGGTCCGGTCGCCGGGCCATGGTGCCGTCATCGTTCATCACTTCAACGATCACCGAGGCTGGGGTAAAGCCGGCCAGCCGCGCCAGATCGCAACCAGCTTCGGTGTGTCCGGCGCGGGTCAGCACGCCGCCTTCCTTGGCCCGCAACGGGAAGATATGCCCCGGTTGCACCAGGTCTTGTGCGCTGGCATTGGCGGCCACGGCGGCCTCGACGGTGCGGGCGCGGTCGGCGGCGGAAATGCCGGTGGTGACTCCGGTAGCGGCTTCGATGGACACCGTAAAGGCGGTGCTAAAGACGCTGCCATTACTCGGCACCATCTGCTCCAGGCCCAGGCGCTGGCAATGTTCGTCGGTCAACGTCAGGCAGATCAGACCCCGTGCTTCGCGGGCCATGAAGCTGATTGCCTGGGCGTTGCAGCGGTCGGCGGCGAGCAGCAGGTCGCCTTCGTTTTCTCTGTCTTCATCGTCGACCAACAGGACCATCTTGCCTTGACGGTAATCTTCGATAAGTTCTTCGATGCTGTTGAAGGCCATGCTCGGGCTCTCTGTGTCGCGAATGGTTGAAGGTTTGTGTTTATGGTATACCATAATACACAGAAAACCGAAATAACGAGGTCGCAATGAAGGCTTACTGGATTGCACACGTCGATGTCACCGACCCGGATCAATACGTTCAATACACCCAGCGCGCACCGGCAGCCTTTGCACAGTTTGGCGGCAAGCTGCTGGCCCGTGGCGGGCGTTCAGAGGCAATGGAGGGCAGGGCGACGCCGCAACGCAGCGTGGTGATCGAGTTCGAGTCTTACGAGCAGGCGCTGGCATGCTACCGCTCGGCCGAATATCAGCAGGCGTGCCAGTTCCGCAAGGGCGCGGCCAAGGCTGAAGTGATCATTGTCGAAGGGTATGAAGCCTGAAGTTTAACGGGCCGGTCAGCGGATGAAGTGGACTGTGCCGCTGTCATCGTTGCCCATGTAGATGCCATAGACACCCGCCTGGTGTTCCTCGATATAGCGTTCGAGGATCTGCCGGATGGCCGGGTAGTAGATGCTGTCCCAGGGAATGTCTTCGGGCGCGAAAAAACGACAGTCGAGGGTTTCCGGGCCGTATTGGCCGGTGTCCTCTACCGCAATGGCGCGGAAGATGATGTAGACCTCGCTGATCTGCGGCACGCTGAAGATCGAGTAGGGCGAAACGATTTCCGCACGCACCCCGGTTTCTTCCCAGACTTCGCGCAGGGCTCCCTGCTCGGTGGTTTCACCACTTTCCATGAAGCCGGCGGGCAGGGTCCAGGTGCCGGGACGCGGCGGGATCGCGCGCTGGCACAGCAGGTACTTGCCATCCTGCTCGATGATGCAGCCGGCAATGATCTTCGGATTGACGTAGTGGATGTAGCCGCAACCGGGGCACATCAAGCGCTCATGGGTATCGCCCTGCGGTTGCTGGTGACTGAGGTCACCGCCACCGCATTGCGGGCAAAAGCGCGGGATGGGCATGATCAGTGACCTATGCGAGGTTCTTTGAGAACGATCGGCGAGACGATCTCACGCACCTTGCCAGTCTCGTTCTGCTTGAGCTTGAGGTAGTCCAGCGCGACCTTCGCGGCAGCGCGGACGTGATCGACCGAGGCCTGATGCGCCGCCAGTGGATCGCCGCTCTTGATCGCTTCGACGATGCGCTCCATTTCCTGGTTGCTGACGCTGCGGCGGTTTTCCTGGGACACCGACGTGGCGCGCAGGTAGCTGATGCGGGCCTGTAACTGGCGCAGCTGGGTAGCCGCGACGTGGTTGCCCGAACCTTCCAGCAGCACATCGTAGAAACTCTGTACCGAATCGAGCACTTGCTGCAACTCGCCGTCCTTGAGAGCCTCGCGGTTCTCCTCGAGGGCTTTCTCCAGGGCGCGAATATCCTTGGCCTTGGCCCGCAGGGTGAACAGCTGGACGATCAGGCCTTCGAGTACGCAACGCAGCTCGTAGATATCGCAGGCGTCTGCCAAAGTGATGATGGCGACGCTCGGGCCCTTGGCATCGGCGAATTCCACCAGGCCTTCGGATTCCAGGTGGCGCAGGGCTTCACGCACGGAGGTGCGGCTGACGCCCAGACGTTCGCATAGATCCCGCTCGACCAGACGGTCTCCCGGCAGCAGCTGGAAGTTCATGATGGCGCTTCGCAGTTTATCCAGCACGATTTCGCGCAGGGTAACGGGGTTGCGATTGACCTTGAAGCTGTCGTCAAGTGGCAGGCGTTTCATCGGGTCCGCTCTGAGTGTGGCTGTCCATGTAAAAAGAGCACCTCGATCGCATCGATCATCAGTGCTCCGCTCGGTTGAACAGCCAGTGATTAACTGGATGCCTCGGCGTCGGCTTCGGCGAATGCTTCACGGGCGAGACGGAAACTGTCTACGGCTGCGGGAACCCCGCAATAGATGCCTACCTGAAGCAGGATCTCGCGTATTTGTTCACGACTCAGACCGTTACGCAAGGCGCCGCGTACATGCAGCTTGAGCTCATGTGGCCGGTTGAGTGCCGAAATCATGGCCAAGTTTATCATGCTGCGTTCTTTAAGCGATAAGCCCTCACGGCCCCAGACATGACCCCAGCAGTACTCGGTGACCATTTCCTGCAGCGGTCGGGTGAAGTCGTCGGCGTTTTCGATCGATTTGTTCACATAGTCCTGGCCGAGCACCTGGGTGCGGATTTTCAGCCCCTGTTCATATTTCTCGCTGCTCATCGTTGTGTGCTCCCAAAGTCGTCGAGCCCGCCCATCAGGGTGTATTTGAGTTCAAGGTAATCGTCGATGCCGTATTTCGAACCTTCGCGGCCCAGGCCTGAGGATTTGATGCCGCCAAAGGGTGCGACTTCGGTTGAGATCAGCCCTTCGTTGATGCCGACCATGCCGTACTCCAGACCTTCGCTCATGCGCCAGGCACGGCCCAGATCACGGGTGTAACAATAGGCGGCGAGGCCGAACTCGGTGTCGTTGGCCATGCGCAGCGCATCGCTTTCGCTGCTGAAACGAAACACAGCGGCCAGCGGGCCGAAGGTTTCTTCGCTGGCGACTTTCATCTGCGGGGTCAGATCGGCGAGCACCGTCGGCTGGAAGAAACCATGGCCCAAAGCATGCCGTTCGCCGCCGCACAGCAGCCGGGCGCCTTTGGCCAAGGCGTCCTGCACATGGTCCTCGACCTTGGCTACCGCACGCTCGTTGATCAGCGGGCCCTGACTGACGCCAGCCGCGGAACCATCGCCGACTTTCAGTTCGCCGACACGCTCGGCGAGGCGGGCGATGAAGGCATCGTGGATACCGTCCTGCACCAGGAAACGGTTGACGCAGACACAGGTCTGGCCGGCGTTGCGGAATTTGGCGATCAACGCCCCTTCGACGGCACGCTCGAGGTCGGCATCGTCGAACACAATGAACGGCGCATTGCCGCCCAGTTCCAGCGAGACTTTCTTCAGCGTCGAGGCGCATTGGGCCATCAGCAGTTTGCCAATGGCGGTGGAACCGGTGAAGGACAGCTTGCGCACTTCGGGGCTGGCGGTCAGCTCGGCACCAATCGCCACGGCATCGCCGGTAATGACATTGAAAATCCCCGCAGGAATACCCGCCTGTTCCGCCAGCGCGGCCATGGCCAGTGCCGAGAACGGGGTTTCCGGTGCCGGTTTGACGATGCATGGGCAGCCGGCGGCCAGCGCCGGGCCAGCTTTGCGGGTGATCATCGCCGCCGGGAAATTCCACGGCGTGATGGCGGCGACGACGCCAATCGGCTCCTTGCTGACGACGATTCGCGCATCGCCCTTGTGGCTCGGAATGGTATCGCCGTAGATGCGCTTGGCTTCTTCGGCGAACCACTCGATGAAGCTCGCGGCGTAGAGGATTTCACCCTTGGCTTCGGCCAAAGGCTTGCCTTGTTCCAGGGTGAGGATCTCGGCGAGCGCGTCGGCGTTTTCCAGCATCAAGGCGTGCCAGCCCTTGAGCAGGGTGCTGCGTTCCTTGGCGGTTTTCGCCCGCCAGGCCGGCCATGCTTTGTTGGCGGCGGCGATGGCCTGCCGGGCCTGTTCGGCGCCGAGGTTGGGCACCTGGCCGATCAGTTCACCGGTGGCCGGGTTGAAAATATCCTGACAGGCGCCATCGGGCGCATCCAGCCATTGGCCGTCGATATAGGCCTGCTGGCGGAACAGTTGCAAGGCTGCTGGGCTCATGTTGGCTCCTGACAAAAAAATCTGCGCGGGTAAATGCAAGTCAGTTAAGGCGCAGTCTTTATGGACCTGCGCCCTTAAGAAATACGTCAGGACAGAGTGGGCAGCGCGCCCAGCTTGCCTCGGTAATAGACCATCGGCGTGACCGTCTGCTCGGGCAGGATCAGGTTCTTCACCGCGCCAACGATGATCGCGTGGTCGCCGCCATCGTATTCGCGCCACAGTTCGCACTCGATGATGGCCGTGGCCTCGTTGAGCAGCGGGTTGCCCAAGTCGCTGAGGTGCCATTCGATGCCTTTGGTCTTGTCCTTGCCTTTGCTGGCGAAGGCGTAGGCCAATGCCTGCTGATCCGCCGAGAGCAAATGGATCGCGAAGCGTTTGCTGTCGCGCAGGATCGGGTAGGTGTCGGAGGCGTAGTTGGGGCAGAACAGCACCAGCGCCGGGTCGATCGACAGCGCACTGAAGGCGCTGGCGGTAATACCGACGATGCCGCCCTCGGGGTCGAGGGTGGTGACCACCGTGACCCCGGAGGGGAAAGAGGCCATCACCTCTTTATAGATGCCTGGTTCGATCATTTCGGGTCATCCTCAACGCATGACAAAGGGGTCGGGCATCGGCGCCGACGAGAGGTTGATCCACACCGTTTTCAGCTCGGTATAGGCCAGCACCGAATCGATGCCGCTCTCGCGACCGTAGCCGCTGTTCTTGAAACCGCCGATCGGCGCCATGGCCGAGACGGCGCGGTAGGTGTTGACCCAGATGATCCCGGAGCGCACATCCCGCGCCAGCCGGTGGGCACGGCCCAGGTCACGGGTCCAGATGCCTGCCGCCAAGCCGAACTGCGAGTCGTTGGCGATGGCCAGCGCCTCGGCCTCGTCCTTGAAACGGATCACCGAAGCCACCGGGCCGAAGACTTCTTCCTGCATGATCTTCATCGAATTGCGGTCGCATTCGAACAGGGTCGGCTCGTAGAACCAGCCATCGCTGTCCATTTGCGGACGCTTGCCGCCCAGGCGCAAATGCGCGCCTTCGGCGATGGCGTCGGCCACCAGGCCTTCGACCACGGCCAGTTGCTGGGCGGTGGCCATCGGGCCCATTTCACTGCTGTCGTCCTGCGGGTTGCCGATGCGGATACGCTTGGCCCGTTCCACCAGTCGCGAGACGAATTCGTCGTAGATCTCGTCCTGCACCAACAGCCGTGAACCGGAGACGCAACTCTGTCCGGAAGCGGCATAGATCCCGGCGATGGCCCCGTTGATCGCGCTGTCGAGGTCGGCGTCGGCAAAAATGATGTTCGGCGATTTACCGCCCAGTTCCAGCGACAACTTGGCAAAGTTCTCGGCACTGCTGCGCACCACATGCCGAGCCGTGGCCGCGCCGCCGGTGAAGGCAATCTTGCGCACCAGCGGGTGGCGGGTGAGGGCTGCACCGGTGCTTGGGCCGTAGCCGGTGACGACGTTGACCACGCCCGGCGGAATGCCGGCTTCGAGGGCCAGACGGGCCAGCTCGAGGATGGTTGCCGAGGCATGTTCGGACGGCTTGATCACGATGGTATTGCCCGCCGCGAGGGCCGGCGCAAGTTTGATCGCGGTCAGGTACAGCGGGCTGTTCCAGGGAATGATCGCGGCGACCACACCCATGGGTTCATGCACGGTGTAAGCAAACAGGTCGGGCTTGTCCAGCGGCAGGGTGCCGCCTTCAAGCTTGTCGGCCAGGCCTGCGGTGTAATGGAAGAACTCGGGCAAGTAGCTGACCTGACCGCGGGTTTCGCGGATCAGCTTGCCGTTGTCGCGGCTTTCCAGTTGCGCCAGTTGCTCTTTGTTCTCGGCGATCAGATCACCGAGACGGCGCAGCAATTTGCCGCGGGCAGTGGCGGTCAAGCCGCGCCAGGCCGGGCTTTCGAAAGCCTTTTGCGCAGCCTGTACGGCGCGCTCGACGTCGGCTTCGTCAGCATCCGGCAGTTCGGCCCAGGCCTGGGCCAGCGCCGGATTGAGGCTTTCGAAGGTCTTGCCGGACAGGGCATCGACCCATTGCCCGTCGATGCACATCTGGAAGCGTGCGAGTGTCATGCAACGGTCCCCTTTATTTGATTTTGTCGGGCTTGCGCGGTGTTGAGGAAGTCCAGCAGCAGCTGATTGACCAGGCGCGGCGACTCTACCGGCATCATATGCCGTTGCTCGTGGAGCACGGCCACTTGCGCGCCGGGAATCCGTTCGGCCAATTGCTGGGCCATTTGTGGTGTGGAACCGGGGTCCAGCTCGCCAGTGGCGACGAGTGTCGGCACCTGAATACTCCCCAGATCCTCCGCGCGGTACATGTCCTGGGTCGCGAACAGCTCATAAGTGGTCAGGTAACCCTGCGGATCGTTACCCGCCAGTGTCTGACGCAGCGAGGCGATCTGCGCCGGATTGGCCGCTTGGTATTCGCGGCTGAACCAGCGCGACAGCGCGGCTTCGGCGTTGGCATCTGGCCCATGCTCGGCAGCCTGAGCGGTGCGGGCGATAACGCCGGCACGCTGTTCGGCGCTGCGATTGAACACGCTGTTGAGCACCACCAGGCCTTGCAGGCGCTGCGGGTAATGCAGGGCGAAAGCTCGCGCCACCAGCCCGCCCATGGAGAAGCCAATCACTGTCGTCTGAGGCAATTGCAGATGATCCAGCAGCTCCAGCAACTGGTCGGCATAGCCGAGCAGGGGCGTGCCGCTTTCCGGGCGCGGACTGGCACCATGCCCGAGCATGTCGTAGGCAATGACCCGGTAATGGGGGGCGAGACCAACGATTTGGCCACCCCACATTTCTTTATTCAGGCCCACGCCGTGGATCAATACCACGGGTTGGCCTTGGCCGGTCGCCAGATAACTGGTGCCGGCCGGGGTGAGTTCAGCGCTGAGCCGAATCATGGATCGCTCCTGCAAATCTTATGAGTTACTGGGCTTTCTCTGCGGCCAGTTCTTCCAGATCGATATAGCGGTTGCCGATGCGTGGGTGCAGGCGACCGCCGTTGGCGCAACCGAGAACGACGACAATCTCATCCGAGCGTGGCGCGTCTTCGATCTGCATTTCCAGAGTGATGTAGTGCGAACGCAGACCTTCGTCGTCCTTGTGCATCATCGGAATCTGAATCGAGGTGCCAGGGCCACCGCGTTTATTGGTGAAGCTCAAGTAGCTCTTGGCTTTCACCGCTTCGCGGTAGTGGTTGCCGAAACGCAGGGTGTGGATCACGGCGGAAGCGTGCTCGATCTCGCCATCGGCGCCGACCACAGCAGCCTTGCCATAGGCTTCGATCTTGTCTGCACCGCCAATCGTGGCCACCAGACGCTCAACCATCAAAGCCCCCAGATCGGAGCAGTTGGCACGAATTTCCGGCTTCAGGTCTTCGACAAAACCACGCCCCAGCCATGGGTTCTTGATGACAACAGCCAGGCCGACCATGGTCACCGGCTTGTCAGTAGCCTTGCCGCCTTCGATAAAGGTTTCTTCCACGTAGCTGACGATCTTGCGAATTTCGAAACTCATGAGCGACTCCGTATGAGAGAGGGAATGTGTTTGTCGTATGATGGTATACCATAATATCGTGCATGCAAGCACCAGCTGCAATTCAGCGAAAGGGCAGGCGACGGAAGGTAGGGCGGGTAGGGGGAAGCAGGGGAATGCGTTATGCGTGATTCCGCGATATGAAAGAGCCAGTTCGATGTCGGCGTGATTAGCAGGCCACATGCGCGTGGGGGCTTATCGGCTATTGCTGGCTATGCTTGTGGCGATTTCTCATATGGGAGTGACGGTTGCGGGGTTCAATCCCGGCGTCATTGCTGTGCCTTGGGCGCTCCAGCCGTGTTGTTTTTGAGCAAGCTCAAGTACCACCGGGTTGACGAACTTTTCGGGAACATCAGCTACGGTGTGTTTCTCAATCACTTCGTCGAGATGTGCGTGCATTCTAGCCGGTTGAATACAGTGCGCTGATCATCACCGCGGTCCTGGTGCTCTCGTTTGTTTCAAGCGGCGTGTCGTATTACTGCGTCGAGCGGCCGGCCTTGAGGCTTCGTCATGCCCTTATGGCTCGCACCAGGTATGGGGTGAGAGCATCAATGCGGGGCGAATCAGCGGCTTGGTGAGAGGGCGGCAGGAGTAATCCCGTTCCGGTTCGATTCAAGCCCGGGAACAGAGCCCGGAGGCTCATTGTGAGGAGAGTTAAATCTTTTAGAATTCAGGGGGTTGCCAAGTCCTTTGTTCTTCTCCATAATGCCGCCCATCGCTCAGGCACTTGGCAACAAGCGGCTTGCAGGATAAAGGTTTGGGTCGTTAGCTTGGCTTCCGTATCCGCTCCAGTTTGTATACGGTTGATGTCGTTGTATGACATCGGGCGTTTGAGGCCGAGTAGCAAAATGGTTATGCAGCGGATTGCAAATCCGCCTACGCCGGTTCGATTCCGACCTCGGCCTCCACTATAAACAGGCTCCGTAGATCACTGATTTACGGAGCTTTTTTATTTGAGCTTCAAAGCAGTATTTTGTCTCGAATTTGACGTCAGCAAACTTGCTTCACAGGGACGGGATGTATATATTTCTTCCCTTGCTGCACAAGCGCTTGAACTGCTTAATCGTTATTAAAGCGTTCCAGACCGCTTCACCGCGCTACCGCCCGAATGGCGAAACTGGTAGACGCATGGGACTTAAAATCCCCCGCTCGTAAGGGCGTGCCGGTTCGATTCCGGCTTCGGGCACCATATATATCAAGGGCTTGCGTGAGATACCTCATGCAGGCCCTTCTTGTTTTTGTTCCGCAAAAAACATTTCTGCTCCGCAATTTGGTACCTCTGGGCGGTGCTTAGGGATTGTCAGTTGCCGAAGGGGATAATGGGTTTGAAAATCCCCGTCTTGCTCATCTGCCGTCTCAGCTCAAAACGCGTAAGCGATTCAACGACATCGACTTTTGATAACTGGTTGAAATCAATCTCCTCCCAATCCTTGCGACTGATCTGAATTGAAAAAAGATATTCGTCACCGACTCGGCCTGTCGCTTTATCCGGGCGCTGTGAGTAGCCGGATAGGACGATGCTTTGTACTCGCGGTAGGGCTGCAAACGTCTCTCCTACTAGTCTGAAAGCTACGGCGTGGACGTGCGACATGTATAGCTTCTGTACAGCGGTAGCGGACATGTCTTTGAGACTAATTCGGAGCTCCCTGACTTGAAGTACTGCTGTCTGTGATGGCATTTGCTCCAACTCGGGAAGATCCACGTCGAGCAAAATACGGTGGCCATTTTCCACAATGTCGAATGAAACTGCTGTCTCACGCGGCCAGGTGATGTCTTTCAGGTTGTCTTCCAGCCAGATCTCCATGTCAGCGACGCTGTTGTATATACCAACCTCGATCAGTTGTTTTCTCGCTTGCATGAGTTGTGAAAATTTGACCTTTTCGCTCTGCCAACCGATATGCCGATTTGTGAAGTCATCCTGAGCAGCAGCGTTCACCTCGTTTAGACGTTGCATCCGCTTCTTGAATAGTTTGTCTAGAAGTGAGGGCTTTCGTGGTTGTGGGGGAGTTGGCTCGGGTTGGTCGAAAATAACAGGGACGAAAGCTGGCGCACCCATACAGTCAGGGGTATCCAGATGAATTCTGCCTAAGTCCTCAATGGACTCATTGATGTCATCGCACTTTCGTTGGATTAACTTGAGGATGACTTCTCGATTTTGCTTCTTCACCGCCTGGACAAGATGTTCAGGTAAGTCATTGCCCTGAGCATCTTTGAAATGCAGGTTGCCCGCATTGTCCACCGAACAACTCAGCGTTACTTCTATGGGCGAGGGCTTCTTGATTGCAGGAGAGCTTGAACGAGAGGGCCCCGACATTGTTTGACTGCTTGAGAAACCCATAAAACTGGTATTCAGTCGGGCGCCGCGTTTGCTGATCCCAACCGTAGCTCCTCGCGGGCCGAGCGTCCAACCCACTCCGGCCCCGCTGAGATTCATCCGAATACCAGGAGCAAGCTTGATTGACTTACGAAACCGGATCGCCATCGCGCAATGTCCTTTGCCTGTGTGGGCGTTTCTATCCGTGATAGGCGGAGTGAGCCTGTAGAAAACCGCCGAGCGTTTTTAAGGATTACGAGAGTATTGCGTACAAGCTACATATGCGCACGGCCTATCACAAAAAAAGAAAAACCTGCTCCGCAACGCCTTCTCCAGTGGCTGGTAGCACGGGCTGTCAGAGAGTCTTTCAGATAGCGTTTGTGTTGAATATCGCCTCGTTAACCACTTTAATCAATGGTTTACGAGCGAAATCTAACGTAAACCCTTGTTTGTTTCTGGCCCGCAATTTTTAGAGTTAGTCCGCAATTCACTTTGTTGGCGATATTTTCCCCGCCTTTTCCTGTTCTGACTTTCAAAACTGCTCTGAAACGTTTTCACCCAGCCTGGGTCGATTGCTGCCCTTGGTGACAGGCAGGAATCGGCCAAAAAAATCTCTCAGATGTGTCTACAAAACCAGAGGCAATTCAGTTTCACCATGATCAGCAAACCCACAGTTTGCGTTGCAGTGCCCATTCGGACAGACCTAGAGTTTGCTCCACCTCATCCAGTGTCGGTTCCCCCAAGTGCAGGATGGCAATGATGGCACGCCGAGCCTGATCCAGCAGGCTAACCTCGGTGTCGATGTCACCCAGTTGACGGATCGCGTTCTTGATCAGCATCAGCATCAGATCGACGGCGTCGACCAGCAGACATGCGAAACCTGCGCCTACGCTGTGGCCCGGCACTTCGATCCGTTTCCGGTCAACACAGTGGTCGGCTTTATCGGCCCCGAGTATCTCTACAACGGCAAGCAGATCATTCACGCAGGCTTGGAAGAACACTTCTGCGGCAAGCTGCTGGGCGTTCCCAGCCGAGCCCCGTCCCCGAGCACAAGGCTCTACTGAAAAATATCCCTGTAAGTGACTCGCGGGCACCGTCCTCCACGACTAGCCTCTGACATAGCATTTGGCTACTGAAAAGGTTCCGCATTGATGATTCTCTGCGCGGGGGGCTCAGTGTCGGGGTATTGGAGTCAGTGATGGTGACGTGCTCATACCTCTGACTAGGGCGGAAGCAAATCAAAGTTAGGCTAAGCGAAATCGACGCGTCTGAAAGTGCTCAGCCTTCCGGGCAAAAAGCAAATCGAGTTCCCAGTAATTCAGTCTTCACAAAAATGTGACCTTGGTCCAATAAAGCAATCACCATTTAGGCGAAATAATTAAAAGGATTAAGTCTCATGGGTTTTATGACGAAAATCTTTGGCTGGATGCTGGTCTCCAGAAGGAAGGAGTCACCCCCAAACCATCCTGAGCTGAATCCACTTGACCTCGAAGAGCTTAAAACTGAACTTGGTGTTGAGCACCAGGCCCGCCGCCTTGGTGAGGTTGGGTTGCCCCGGCCGACTGACACTGCGCTGTCGGGGCCGGAGAACAGGATCGTGCAACGCCTGGAAGAGGCTCGACGCGATCACCTTAACTGGGCCACGAGCCGGTTAAAAAACATACAAATCAAGATGCATAACTGTGACATCACCAAGACCTTCAATCGGGCCATGGAAGCAGCCAACGAGTTCGAGCGTACAGCCAATAGCCGGCTTTCCGATTATGAGGCGAACATCGGTCGACTCAAGACTGCCGCTATGGAGCGTGAAGAAGAGCTTCGCGTATTCAAACTCAACAACAATCTTACGCAAGCGGCCAATGTCACCTCTGGCTGGAGAACCTTTTCGTTTATCTTCCTGAGCTTGCTAATCGTCGTTGTCGAAGGCGCGCTGAACGCCAGCTTCTTTGCAAAGAGCCTTGATGGCGGTTTGATTCAGGGGTTTGGCTATGCATTCGTCCTTGCCCTGATGAACGTGCTGTTTGCGCTGGCGCTGGGGCGTATCGGGGTGCCCAACAAGAACCACATAAATCATGCGCGGCGCGTGATTGGATACATGTCCATCCTGCTCTCTATCAGCCTGATGGTCACGATGGGCTTGCTCATCGCCCACTTCCGGGACAGCCTTTCCCAAGGGCTTGAAAATACTGGGGTCGATCCAGGGGTCATTGCTCTCCAAACCTTGATCAACAACACGTTTGGCCTGAGCGACATCTACTCGTGGATGCTGTTTGCCTTCAGCGTGTTTTTTGGGCTGATCAGCCTCGCAGAAGGGTACTACTGGCAAGACGCCTATCCAGGGTATGGCCGGGTTCAGCACGCCGCTGATAAGGCGGTTGTGGATTATGAAGAGAGCATCGCAGAGGTTAGGGAGTTGCTGGAGCAACTGAAGAACGAGCATCTGGAGGCGTTGGAAACCAGTCTGGATGATGCGCGAAGCTCTGTTCTTGGTTACAAAGAGCAGATTCATGAGAAACGCTCCACCCGCCATCGCCTACAGCAATTCTTGCACAAGGCGGAAAACATGCTGGATGCATTGATTGCCATCTTCAGAACGGACAACACACTGCACCGCAGAAACAGGGTTGCTGAGGTTCCCGTCTACTTTGCCAGCAGAGTGAAGTTCCAGGAGATTGAGTTCCCTGATTTTGACACCACAGACGATGAGAAATCCCTGAAGAAGCAAGAGCTGATGCTGGCGAGGCTACTGAATAACGTAGAGCAGATCCGCGCCGGCATTCAGTCATCATTCGATCAGAAGTTCGATCAGCTCAAGCCTATTCGCGAACAGCTCAGGTAAGGACACGATCCCATGGCTCGACTCAGCAAGGCCACTCGCAAGAAAAAAAGGTATGAACTGTTTGCCGCTCTTGGCTTGGGCTCGCTCCTGATTGTCGCGCTGACCGGCGCCGGTTATCTGTTCATGAATCGGGATCAGGCGCCTGACAAAATGACCCTGTGTCCCGCCGCCGGGCCTCTTGGACATTATGTCGTGCTGGTTGATAACACTGACACCTACAATTTCATGCAGCGCCAAGCCTTTCTGGAGCGGCTGAAGTCTCTGGCTGAAGACAAGGTGCCAGAAGGCAATCTTCTGTCTGTCTATGTCCTTGGGTCGGACTTCACCGCCAATGCGACCCCCGTATTTGAAAAGTGCAATCCGGGGGTGGGGAAGGACAAGTCGGATATAACGGCCAACCTGCAGCGGATCAAGCGGCGTTTCGAAGACGACTTCGAGAAGCCAATTGTCAACCTGGCGGAAACCGTGCTGATCGAGAAATCCTCAGACCGCTCGCCGATCTTTGAGATGCTGCAGATCGCCTCCATCAATGGCTTCAGGGCCAAGAACATCAAGGGCGAGCGCGTTCTGATCATTTTCTCGGACATGCTGCCAAACACGCAGGAATTCAGCATGTTCAAGGGAATTCCTGAGATCAAGGGCTTTCTTGACTCGAACTATGGCAGAAAGTCCCAGACCGATCTTGACGGGGTGAAGGTCGAGGTCAACTACCTGCTGAACTACCCGAAATTGCAAACGCGAAACCAACTTGGATTCTGGGAGGCGTTCTTCGAGAAAGCTGGCGCCCGCATCGTCTCTGTCAGAACCCTGGAAGGTTGATCATGGAAAAGAGCATAAAGATTTCGCTGAAAGCACTTTTCATGGTGACCTGCCTGCTTAAGGTCGGCAGCTCGGGCATTGGCTGGTACTTCAATCAAGCCTGGGTATTTGGCCTTGTGCTGCCATTGACGTTCATGGTCGCGTACATCTTTATCGGCTACAACTACCGCGAGCGGGAGATCTCAGAGGAGAAGTTCGCTGACTCCTGCTACTACCTCGGCTTCATTTTCACCATTGTCTCGATCATTTTCAGCCTGCTCGACATTCCCAACATCGGAAATGACATGACCAACATCGCCGTTCGCTTCGGCGCAGCGATGGCCAGTACTGTGTTTGGTCTGTTTGTGCGCGTTGTGCTGGTGAGCTTCCGGCCCAATGCCGAGGATGCTTTGCGCAGTGTGGAGGATGTGGTGGTGGAAGCATCCCGAAAGCTGACCGATGAATTCGATAACGCCTTCGATAATCTTCAAGACTTCAGGGGCAAGGTCAGTACTGCGGCCAAAGAGACGGTGGCGCTGGTCAACACGCAGTTTGAATCCCTAACCGAGCACAACACTGCCAAGATGAATACGTTCTTTGAGGAAATGACGCGTCTTAATCGAGAATCGTTGCTTTCGATTGTTCAGGACATTCGGACGTCCGCCCTTGGGCTGGAGCGGATGGTCAACGAGTACGAGGGCTCAATCCGGGGAACCATCACCAGGATTGATAGCTCGGTGGAAGGCTTCTCTCATCAGTTACTCGGCAGACTGGAGACGGTTGAGTTCCCGGATGACATCTTCACCCGCAAGCTGGAGCCCCCAATCACTAGCCTCAGTGGCAGCACTGATAATGTCACTGAAGGGGTCAAGAAAGTATCGAATGATGTACTGAAGGCTGCCAAGGCTGTCGAAAAAACGGTTGGCCAGATCAACCTCAAGGCGGAGAGCCTGACCCAGACACTTGACGCCGTTCACCAGATCGCCATCCAGCAGGGACAACTCGCCAACCTGCTGAAGACTCAACAGGACAATATGACCACCCAGCTGCAGACGCAGCAGGAAAGCTTGTCCAGTCAGATACGCTCCCAACAGGAAGGCATTTCGCATAGTGTTCGCACGCAAACGCAGGAGCTTGCGGCAGTCTCTAAAGCTTTTGGCACGTTCGATACGTCTATGGAGAAACTGATCGAAAAGCTGTCGGCCAATGGAGCGTTTTCAGCAAACCTGGCAAGCAAGGTTGATCAGGCGAATAGTAGCAATGCTGACCTGGCGCAAACCCTGCAAGAATCCCTGGCGTCTCTCACTAAGTCATTTTCCCATGCCGGCGAGCGTAACGAGCAGGTGGCCAATGATATCCGTAAATCTCAGCAGGCGAGCTACGATGCCGATGCCAGGATTGCCAGACTTGCCGAGGTTACTGAGCGATTCATATCGCAAGGGCTGAAGCGATTTGAGCAGCTCGATAAGCTAGGGCAGATGAATGACCGTCTGGAACACCTGGAAGCGAAACAAGCTGTGAAGTCAGCAGCCATTTCGTTGTCGACTTCGACCGGTGGGCATCCAAACCTCGGTTCAGTTGATGTGTCAGCCATGCATGATGCTTGGGCTGTTGGCGCTCCAAAGCATAGCCAAAAACCGGATTAAGCGAAAACCCATGTCAGCCAAAAATGATCAGGTTTTCCAGCTTTCCCTAACGGAAATCGCTTTCATGATTTCCTTTATTCTCTTGTTCCTGCTGGGCGTTCAACTCTTCAAGACGGTCACCGAGAACAAGAAACTGCGTGAGCAACTCTCCTCAATGGAAGGAATTGAGCAAAAGACGGCCGACCTGAAAAGCGCTACCAGTGCCTTGGCAGAGGCGATAGCGGCTAACTCCAAGGCAAATCCTGAAGAGGTCATCAGCAAGTTGGTGGCCGACAGCGTTGCCAAAGCCGAGGCCACAAGGCTCAAGAAGCTGCTGGAAGAGCAGGGCAAGAAAATCACGGCCCTGGACGAAATCCAGAAAGCAGTGGAGCAGGTTCCTTCCGATCAGAAGGATGAAAAGATCAAGGAGGAAATCCAGCAATCCTTGTTGCTAGCATCGAAGGTAAAGAAACAGGCCGAAGAGCTGTTTAAGGAGGAAGGTGGTGATCAGCCGAAAGATCCAGCCTCCATTGCTGAGAAGGCTGTAGCGTCAATGCGGCATATGAGCGAGATCACGAAGCTGCTAAAGCCTGGAGAGAGTAAGCCTGATCTTCTCGGCCAAAAGGCAGCCGACAAGGTGGCCGAACTCATTAAGCAAGCGAAAGAGCATGCCGCCCTGATGGCAAACGGGAAGAGTCCTGAGGCCGTGAAGAAGGAGAATGCCGACTTCAGGGGGCAGATCGCCTTCTTGCAGAACAAGCTCAGCGCCAAGGGAGGTATGGATTTCCCGCCGTGCTGGGCGGATGAGCAGACCGGTAAGATCCAGATGCTGTTTGCGGTGGAGCTTCGTGAGAATGATTTGTCCGTTGAGCGGGCCTGGCCTGCCAGTCGGGAGGCAGATGCATTGGGACTACCGAACATTCAGGCAGTGCTTGCCAAGCCGGTTACCAGCTATCAGCAATTCATTCGTGACACGCAGGCGATTGCCGACCTCAGTCGCAGCCTTAACTGCCGTCATTACGTCAGGCTCAAGAGTACGATTGCCGATGCCGTGCAGTCGGATAGACGGCGCCTGATGATTGAGGACAGCTTCTACAAATTCGAGGTCCGCCGCTAACCCCCACGATGCGGTTGTTTTGCATTCCGGCGAAGGCCCGCACTGTCCCTTCTACACGGTTCAACAGCAAGAGACAGCCTTCGTGTTCGGGGCTGACCGAACCAGCATCGATTGTGTGATCAAGGATATCGAAAACATGCTCGCCGCAACATAACCAGAAACCGCTTTCACTCAAGCCCCGTGATTTGGGGCTTTGCCATAAGTCCCCCTCAATCTGATTCGAAGATTTTAAGCATGAACCTACGCAAAATTGCAGTGGGGCTGTCAGCCCTTGTTTTGTTCTCGACGGGTGCGGCAGAAGCTCGCAACCTGCTGGACTTCATCAAAATGCCCAGCCAGCATGAGGAGCAAGGGTACCGTTCTGACTCAATCAGTCAGAACGTGGCGATTGATCTCTATTCAAGCAAACAGAAACAGGCATCGTTCGATGGGTGTGCAGACCTGTTCCCGGCAGCCAAGCCGATCAACATGGCCAGTGTGCCTGCAACGATGAAGCCCTTGGCTCTGTGTTCCGACAACTTTGCGGTGCTGTACTCGCAAACCAGCAAGACTCCGTTGATTGTGGTGGAGCGCCTTAATTCAGCCCAGCTACAGGATGCCAAGGGTGAGGAACGAACCAATCAGTTCTATCCGGACCCACGCATTCCCAAGAGCGGGCGGGCAGAGTTGAGCGACTACCGTGACCAACATCCGGCAGTGGATCGTGGACATCAGTCTCCGGCAGCAAATGCACCGAATCCGCATGCAATGGCCCAGTCCTTTGCGCTTTCGAACATGGTGCCGCAAGACCCAACCAATAACCGGAAGATCTGGAGCAAGGTCGAGTCTGATGTCAGAAAGTTCGCGAAGCGAGCCGATGGCGATGTCTTTGTCTTTACCGGACCACTCTTTGACGCTGGCCATACCACCATTGGCGACAACAAGGTCTGGGTACCTAGCCGCCTGTTCAAGCTGGTCTACGACGCTTCGTCTAAGCGTGCATGGGCCTATGTGCTACCCAACGCGGAAACCCGCATTGAGAGGCCAATGGACTATGAGACTTTCGTGAAGACCACGGGACTCAACCTGCTGGAAAATCTACCGGTCTCCGGTTCAGTGGTTCGCTCTTGATCTTCGAGAGTCCATGTCCCTGAAGGGAGTGTTGAGTCCTCATGGTCACATCAAGCCCGACACAGGCCGGTTTTTTTTACTGGTGCTGGTGCTTCGAGGGTGAATTGGCCCTGCCTTCATAGACAATTTCGAATGTCTGCTAGTTGCCGATTGTGTTGAAATAGTCTGCTTCGGTTTCCACGGCAGAAAAGCTATGCGAATGGACTACGACTACCCGTGCCCCTACAAGGGCATCCGTTTAGATTGGTGGCTGGTAGGCACATCCAAAGGAAAGCTTCTGCCTTTCTTGATTATCGATGCACCGTTTTCATTGGTGGTCGACATGGTGTTTTTCCCCTTCGAATATCAGTACAGCTGCAACCTTTGATCTGATGCCGGAGTTCGTCCGCATCGGGGCGTGAGCTGCGCGAGGAGCTACTTCTGGCATTGCCTGCGCCGGCGTGCTCAGTGGCTGGTCTGATTACAAGTCAGGCTGCAGATCACACTCCGATGCGCCCTCGCTGGTTAAGGCTAGATTTCCTGTGGACATGGCTGCACCTGGCCAAGAATCGACTACAGTTATCTGGTCATCGATAGGGAGATCAAATATGCAGTGCCTAATCTGTAACGCTGACGCCAAGGCTGTTCATTCGCCTGGAAACTGGTCGCAGGTCAAGTGTCCAGCCGGGTGCGGACACTTCAGGATATCCGGGAACCTGGTTGCGAGAATGATGGCAAAGGATGAGACCTTTGACATCGAGCGCACAAGGCGTTGGTTGGCGATGGCTCGGAACACTGAGTCAGTGCCTTTGATGTCGAGATACGATTACAGCGTTTCCTTGTTGCATGGCGAGACTGAAGTGGCAGTCGCCCGCTTGCCGAGGCGTTCAGTACAGTAGCAGACCTTCCCGCATCCCTCGGTACGCCGGTTTTGGCCGGGGTGGCGTGATTGTTGGTTGTGGTTAATGCTTAAGAGTGGGCAAATCACTGGATATCCGGGAGAGCGAAATGGCACCTGTAGACAGGCCGCAGCCAATTAATTACGTCCACCCAAACGGCAGAGAGGCGATGATTGATTTCGAATGGGGGGATTCAGGCGATCCGATCCCGAAAGGGCTTCGTATTACCGTGAAATACTCCGAGGACAATATTCAGAATCTTCATGAAAAAGCGACTTACAAGAGCTTCGAAGATGCCAAAAGCCAAGGGGTCAAATTGGCCACCAATATGATTGAGCAGGCCGACCGAATCTAGGCTTTTCGGGCTGCCAAGGTCTTCAGCGTGGCTGGAAGGCCTTGGCAGGCTTAGCGAATGTCGGGATGGCCCAACCCGACGCGGCAGCTTTGGCCGCAGGGTGCTAGTGATGGGATAACGCGCGAATCTTCGAAAATGTCTCGCTATCAGTGGTGGCAAGAAAGCAGCGGCCATCCTTGAGTTTCGCGTAGAAGGTTATTTCTTTTTCCTTGCTGCTTAATAACAAACCTGCAACTAGTCCAACCGGCCCTAATAGCAAGGCTCCGGCCAGACCCCATCGAATAGCACTTCCCTTCTTATTGACGACTTCTTCGATTGCCGTTTCCAGGGTTTCTATTTTTGAGCAGGGTATTTTTAGTTCGCGAGAGGGTTTTAACGGGGATTTCAGAGTGAATGATCCGGCCTGAAATTCAGCATCCCCTGCCGGAAAGTCACCGGATATCACCGTTATTCTCGACATGATGTTCTCTTCATTGAAGTGGTTTTATGTCCGCTGGTTACTGGGCTCCAAGGATCCCTGTGACGTCAATCGACTTGCGACAAAAGGTGAGGCCGACGGTCACCCGGGTTGAGTGATGCGGCACACATAACCTCGCATGTATCGGCCAGCTTCGCCACCGGTCACCTGATCGCTCAAGAAAGCTCATGTTGATCTAAGTTGAGTGAGGTTCATCCGACAAAAAAATCAAAAAATGTGAATGGGACAAGCTAGATGATCTCCACACTGGAACTTCGTCATCTCATTGAATCAGCCTTCCTGCCTCTGTCCTGTAGCTGCAGAATCGACCCTGACGGGTTTCTGAGTGTTCAAATTTTTGAGCGTGATTCTGGTCGGGTTGACCTCTTGGTTACGGGCATCTCCATTGCGGGTCTGGTCAGTAGCCGCGCAATATGCAACCTCGTTTCGGAGCTGCGGGTGGAGCTCAAAGCCAGCCAGGACCGACTTCATGTTCAGCCAATCAGTAAGGCTGGCTGATCCCTGGCGGCCAGGCCCGGCGCGCTGCTTCATCTGTGGTAATTCTCTTGCGCGCATATTCGCCCTGGGCGACTGGGAGGATCTCCATTGTCCCGATTGCGGTGACTGCCGCCTATCCAGGGCGCTTCTCAATCTGATGACGCTTCAAGGGCTGACGTTTGACGTTGTTCGAACCCAGGGGTGGATTGCGCACCGCCGTTTGTGTGACCCCATCCCTACAATACTATTGGACAACGCTATCTTTCCTCGCCCAGCGTCATGACTCCCCGGACATTGCGCCGCGTTTTTTTAATGGCCATTCGTCAGGCATTTTGCACTATGAAACCCGAGCGGTTTCTAAGGGGTAGGGCCAGATACTCTGAGCCGCGACCAAGAGGTGCCTATGGCTAGCAATTCAGGTCCCACCCACGACCCACGACCCTCTGAGCCACCATCCGCCGAAGACGAGTTGGGTTTTGATCCCGATTCGCCGGACGTCTCCGACCCTCAAGTCGATCCTATAGGCCCTGCCAAAATTCCCGGAAAGGATCACGGCGCTGATGGGCAGAGGCCCGTGCCAAAGCCCTATGATCCGCTCCGTGATTTGAAAAGGTAATTCTTGCGCTCGTCTGCGGATGAAGACTGCCCACATCAAGCCCGGCGCCGAGTCGGGCTTTTTCTTGCGCTATGAAAAGGTCTACTGCATCTCCAGCAGCCTTAGGCAGGTCTGTAAACTGGTAAGCCGGTAATGCTGGCGTATATTGATAGTGTCGATCCAGGTAGTTGAGGCGATAAGAAATCGTCAATGGTGGGACAAGCGAGAGTACTGGGGGAGCTAGCGGATAACCCAGAACGTTTGGAGGTGCCACATGAGGCAGTATCAACGACTCTTTCTGATAGCAGGTCCAACCATGCGTCACTCGCCGGCGATGGAGCGGGCAATCGCACTGGCCGAAGCCACAGGCGCAGCGCTGCATATTGCGGTGTTCATCGAAGACTTCGACCTTATGCGGTTAATGCGCAACAGTGAACAACTTCGTGAGAGTTGCCGGCAAGAGAACCAGCAGTGGCTGACGGATGAGGCCGAACTCATGCGCGGGAAGGGCATCACTGTGACCACCGAAGTCGTTGTGACCCGCGACCCGTTGCAAGCGATCCTTGAGCATGTGGCTGAAAAGCAGCCGGACCTGATTATCAAGGACGTACACCATGAATCAGCGCTCAAACGCGTATTCACTACCCCTTTGGATTGGCAGTTGTTGCGCGAATGTCCGACCGCTGTACATCTGGTCAGCGAAGTCAGGTGTCCGCTTCCTCGGGTGATAGTGGCGGCGGTCGATCCATCGCATCCAGAGGGTCAGATCAGCGGAATCAACGACAGCATCATTCAGGCGGCGAACGAATTGGCGGCGCAATGTAATGCCGAGTTGCACATGCTGTATGCCTATGAACTGACACATACACATTTCTCTGATGCAGGTGCTGGCGCAGTGACGATGCCAGGCTTCGGCAACGACGTGCGCCGGTCGCTTGAAAAGTGCTTCGTTGCCTTGGCTGGACGCTACGGTGTGCCAACTGAGCGACAACACTTCATTGCCGGGCCGCCAACCAAAGCGATGGCCGACTTTGCGACTCATACTCGAGCCGATGTGTTCGTCATGGGAAATACCCATCACCGAGGAGTGGACAAGTTGGTTGGCAGTACCACGGAGCATGTTCTGAATCAGGTGCCCTGCAGCGTTTTGGCCATCAAGGGAGAAGCGGATCAATGAATGAAAAAACCGCCACGAGCGCAGCCGGCGATCCTGGCGGTTTTTCCGTATAGGCCGTTCGTCAATTTTTACCTGAATCGAGCATCAATGGGGCAGGTGAGGTGTAAGGTGATTCGGGCAATCTTTGATTATCTCTGTCGATAGGGAGGTGACTTATGAGCGCTCCGATGCTTGCCAGGTTTCAAATCAATGGTTATGAGTTGATCAGCGTAAACAGCGGCCCCTGGAGGGTCTGTACGCGAAGTGACCGGCTCGCGTCCTTCGGCACCAGGGAAGAAGCCTTGGCTTATGCGGCCTCTTTACCCTCTTGTAAAATCAGGCCGAAGAAAAAGTCGGCAAATGTCAAAAAACACGATCTTCAATAGCGTTGCCAGCCTTGGTCATGCCGGCGGGCGGTTATCGCCTGACGTCATAAAGCCAGGACAAAATGTTATTAGACCAGCAGGGTGGGCTTTGTTAAAAAATAATGACCCGGCTCCCATCTTGAAGGAAACAGGTTGAGGTGAGAGCGGGCGGCAATACCTCCATTTATCTAAATGGAAAAAGCCCAACATTGAGCTGGGCAACGATCAATGAGTCTGATGCCGACCTTCGGGATAATCGCTGCGCATCTGGCCAACTGCTCGCGCACCTGTGCAAAGGGCTCATTGATCCCTCTCTTTTCCTTCCTGCAAGTTCTGCGCTGTCGACGCGCCTTCCTCTGTGACCGGATATCCTGCCAGGTCATTGGTCGGGCTTTCCCTTTACGACTCCAATGCTCCATATTTCCAGCTAGTCTCAACCCCGTTGATGATCAGTATTTCCCAGGCAATCGGGCGCTTGCTGGTATTGATCAGTAGTCAGAGGGGTAGTCATAAATGAGTGACGCTTACATTGAGGACGATGGTGACGAGTTTCCGATTAATGATCACCTGTGTTGTGGCCAGGTACCCTACAAGGTTGATTTCAAAGGTGCGACAATCGCCAGGTCACCAGGCAAGCCCAAGCGGCCCATGTCGCGAGGTATTGGCAAGACAAAGTTTCTCCCCAAACCAATCCACCCGAAGAATACGTAGTTGAGATGCAGAGCAGACACGCCTCGCCATGTGCGGGGCTTTTTCATTTATGGGGCCCGGAAATCCGAAAGTCACATCCGCCGGTGATACAGTCGCCTTTTCAGAATGAGGGAAGGTGATGCGGATTTTGATAGGGGCTCTTGCGATGGCCTTGCTGGCAGGGTGCATGACGCCCGCGATGAACGAGGCTCGGTCAAAGAGTCCATACAGAACGCTTTCTTCGAACAAGCCGGAAAAAGTCGTGGCCCAGTGTGTCCAGTTTGCGTGGCAGGATGAATCGGTATTTGGTGTCGATGCGGGGGCATTCATGCAGCCGGGCGAGCCCGGTGGTTATACGGTCTATACCACCAGGGCGGCGTATTTTGTCGATGTGCAGAGCGTTGCATCGGGCACGACAGTCAACTATTACGTGGCATCGGACAGTTGGGTCGCCAAGCGCCGACTTGCCGCTCTGGCAACCTGCCTATAACCCCTTAAACGAAAGGCCTGGGTGAAGTGTCTCACTCAAGCCTTCTGGGGTTTTTCACAAGCGATCGATTTTGTCTGCGTCACGTTGACTCCTTTCGTCTCATGCTGCGCCCATCACCGTGGATACAAGCCTGCCTTGTATTCCCATAGCTATCTGAATCGAGGAAGAGGAGGCTCGACAGGTTTCAACGACGTGAGGGCATTTCTAATGAGCGGGGTATCGGTCTCTATCTCCTTGAGACGGTCTCGTATCCTGAGCGCCGTGGGATGGCCACCTTGATGGTCGACCCAGTCTGCAATTTCCTTGCAGGCAGCTGCCAGTCGGACCTGACGCGAGTCGAGGAGTACCAGTAGTGTGGTGATGGACTCTTTTTCGGACATTTGGAACACCTCCGTTGAAAGAGGGAATCTGACAGGACGCAGCAAAAGAGGAGCGAGCCGATGGAGCTGATCCTTCAGCTGAAATCAGTATAGACCCGGTATGAGTACGGTATCGGTCAGCGCTAACAGGATGACACGCGCTGGCTGACCGCATTCAGGCGCCGGCATTCGCGCTTGGCTTCTTCCTCGCGATCATAACCGTCGCCGATAAAACCGCCTGTGCGGGTATCGGTGATCCGGTACCAGTCGGTTGCTGGAACGAGGTGAGACGCCTCTCCCGCTCTGCGGCCCAGGATGATGATCTTGTTGCAGCGCTTCACAACGAAAATGTCTTCCATGGCGTCACCGCTCTGGTTTGTCTCAGATCAACTATAGAAGCTGGTTTGAATCGTGCAAAAAATGCGCTGAACGGTCCAGCGCATGAAGCGCCATGGACCGCGAGCCGCTGTGCTCGTGCCCGATTGTCAAGCCAGTACCGCCACCGCCTTGATCTGTGCCCAGAGTTGCTGGCCGGCGTGCAGGTGCAACTGATCCCGAGAGTAACGGGTAATCCGCGCCAGCAACGCGGTGCCCGCCGCATCGAGGCGTACCAGCACATGGGCAGCGTTATCGGCGCAGACTTCGCTGATCACTGTGACTGGCAAGCGATTGAGGATGCTGCTGTGTTCGGCGTCTTGCAGGCTCAGGCTGACGTCGCGAGCCTGGACTTTGAACCGCAGGGTCTTTGCGTTGGCCAATGGAGAATGTGCGACCCGAACGCTCAGCACACTGTCCGGCAGCTGCAGGGTCAAGAGCTGATAGTGGGCGTCGTAAGCGTTGACCTTGCCTTCGATCACCACACCGGCATCGTCTCCCAGTGCCATCGGCAGGTCGAGCCGAGCCAGGGTTTCGCCGATAGGCGCACTGGCCAGGGCTTTACCTTCGCTGAGCAGCACGATGTGATCAGCCAGGCGCGCAACTTCATCCTGTGAATGGGTGACGTACAGCACCGGGATATCCAGCTCGTCATGCAGGCGCTCGAGGTAGGGCAGGATTTCGTTTTTACGTTGGCTATCCAGCGCCGCCAACGGCTCATCCATCAGCAATAGCCTGGGGCTGGTCAACAACGCGCGCGCGATGCCGATACGTTGACGCTCACCCCCCGACAGGTTCTGTGGATGGCGATCGAGCAAGTGGCCGATCCCCAGCAGTTCGGTGGCATGGGTCATGTCGACACGCCGTTGTTGGCGTGGAATGCGCCGCAGGCCGAATTCGAGGTTGGCCAGCACCGACAGATGGGGAAACAGGCTGGCCTCTTGAAAGACGTAGCCGAGTGCTCGTTTATGGGGAGCGACGAAAAGTTTTTTGCTGCTGTCTTGCCAGACCTCGTCGTTGATCTGGATAAAGCCTTGTTCGGCTTTTTCAAGTCCGGCGATACAGCGCAAGCAGGTGGTCTTGCCCGAGCCGGAATGCCCATACAGCGCGGTGACGCCGCGCCCCGGCAGTTGCAGGTCGAGATCCAGCGAGAAACCGGGATAGCTCAGTTGCAGACGAGCGTGAATCAACGAAGTCATCAATCAGCTCCAGCCGGCTTGGGTTTTGCGGCTCGAGTAGAGCGCGAGCAGTATCAGGAACGAGAACACCAGCATGGCGCCTGCCAGCCAGTGGGCCTGCAGATATTCCATGGATTCGACGTGGTCGTAGATCTGTACCGAGACCACGCGGGTTTTCTCGGGGATATTGCCGCCGATCATCAGTACCACGCCGAACTCGCCGACAGTATGGGCAAAGCCGAGGATCGCCGCGGTGATAAAGCCTGGCCTGGCCAATGGCAGGATCACGCTGAAAAAAGTGTCCCAAGGGTTGGCGCGCAACGTCGCGGCGACTTCCAGTGGGCGGGTACCGATGGCTGAAAATGCGTTCTGCAACGGTTGCACGACAAAGGGCATTGAATAGATGACCGAGCCGATCACCAGGCCGCTGAAGCTGAAGGTCAAAGTGCCCAGCCCGAGAAACTGGCTGAACTGACCGACAAACCCGTGAGGGCCGAGGGCGAGCAGCAAGTAGAAGCCGATCACCGTCGGCGGCAGCACCAGGGGCAGGGCGACGATCGCACCGATCGGCCCACGCAGCCATGAGCGGGTGCGTGACAGCCATAACGCAATCGGAGTGCCGATGATCAACAGGATCACCGTGACCAGGGACGCCAGTTTCAGGGTCAGCCAAATGGCGGAGACATCGGCACTCGATAGCGGCATTTAGAGTTGGTAACCGTAGGATTTGATGACGGCTGCGGCTTTCGGACCTTTGAGGTAGTCAACCAGTGCCTTGGCGGCCGGGTTGTCCTTGCCTTTGTTGAGGATCACCGCGTCTTGTTTGATCGGGTCGTGCAGGGCGGCCGGAACGATCCAGGCAGAGCCGCTGGTGACTTTGCCGTCTTTATAGATCTGCGACAAGGCGACAAACCCCAATTCGGCGTTGCCAGTGGAGACGAACTGATAGGCCTGGGTGATGTTCTGGCCTTCGACGATCTTGGTTTTGACCTTGTCCGTCAGGTCCATTTTAGCCAACACCTGAGTGGCAGCGAGGCCATAAGGTGCAGCCTTCGGGTTGGCGATGGACAGATGCTGATACTGGTTGTCGCTGAGCACTTTGCCCTTGGCATCGACGTAACCGTCCTTGGCCGACCACAGTGCGAGGGTACCGATGGCGTAGGTAAAGCGTGAACCCTTGACGGTGTCGCCTTCGGTTTCGAGTTTCTGTGGGGTGGTGTCATCGGCGGATAGCAACACCTCGAATGGCGCGCCATTCTTGATCTGGGTATAGAACTGGCCAGTGGCACCAAAGGCGGCGACCAGCTTGTGACCGGTGTCCTTTTCGAAGTCGGCGGCGATCGCCTGAATCGGTGCGGTGAAGTTGGCCGCGACCGCCACCTGGACTTCATCGGCCTGAGCCGATCCGAATGCGCAGACTGCAAGCAGGGATGCCAGGCAGGTGGGGGCGAAACGTGGGACACGAATAGTCATGTAGCGGCTCCGTTGGGTCGTGGTAGGCGGTTTGTTGTTGGAAGTGGACTGCGCCGTGGCGCAGAACCCTGTGGGAGCGAGCTTGCTCGCGATGGACTCAAGGGCGACGCGTTTATTCAGAAAATACGCGTTATCGTTAACGTCCATCGCGAGCAAGCTCGCTCCCACAGGTTCTTCATCGCTATATAGTTGAATATATAGCGAGTCGACCGCGAACGGAACTGGAGATATTGAACCAGGGATCAAATAGAGAAGGCCGCGATCTGGATCACGGCCTTTTGCTTGTTAATGCTTAATGCGCGGTCAATTTAGCCAGGGCCTGGGCGGCCAGGAGTCTGGTCAACTCGGCTGTCGGCAGTTCAACGCCCAGACGCAGAGCCTGTCCGGACCAGAGGGTGCTGAAGTCAGCTTCGTCTTTGGCGCGTAGCGGCATCAAGGCCCCGCCTGCGAGCGGGAAGGCCGGTGCCGCTGCGCTGATCGGGCCGATCTCGCGCATGATCCGGTTGAGAATCCCTCGCGCCGGGCGGCCGGTGAAGACATTGGTCAGTGCCGTCTCGCTCTCTTTGGCGGTGCGCAATGCCTTGTGGTGAGACGGTGTCACTTTTGCTTCTGGTGTGAACAAATAGGCCGTGCCCAACAGGACTGCCGAAGCGCCTAACGAGAAGGCCGCGACGATTCCACGAGCATCGCCGATCCCTCCGGCGGCAATCACCGGAAGATTCACGGCGTCGACGATCTGTGGAACCAGGGCCATGGTGCCGACCTGACTGGACAGATCATCGCTGAGAAACATCCCGCGATGTCCGCCGGCTTCATAGCCCATGGCGATGATCGCGTCGCAACCGTGCTGCTCCAGCCAGATGGCTTCATCGACAGTGGTCGCCGAGGAAAGGATCTTTGCGCCGGTCGCCTTGACGCGGTCCAGCAGCGACTTTTCAGGCAGGCCGAAGTGAAAGCTGACCACTTCCGGGCGGAACTCTTCGACCACTTCGCAGGCGGCGTTATCGAACGGCGCACGGTTGGAGACGGGCGTGGGCGCATCGAAATCGGCACCGAGCTCGCGGTAGTAGGGCTCCAGCAGGTTCTTCCATTCACGCTCGCGAGCTGCGTCGGCGGCCGGTGGTTGATGGCAGAAGAAATTCACGTTCAGCGGGCGTTGACTGTGTTGGCGGATAACCTTCAACTCCTCGCGCAGCTGCTCGATGCTAAACATTGCAGCAGGCAAGGAACCCAGGGCTCCGGCATTGCTGGCGGCGATGACCATGGCGGATCCGGTCGCACCGGCCATGGGCGCTTGAATGATCGGCAGTTCGATGCCGAGCAGGTCAAGAATGCGGGTATCAGGCCATTGGCTCATGTTGTGTGCTTCTCCGGCGTCAAAAAATAAGGACGGCAACAGAGCGTTTGTATCAGGAGTGACTAGCCCAAGGCCAGTCGTCTTTCAGCCTGGCTATGGATTGCTGCCGTTGAACAATAGAAGCTGCACCGCGTTTGCTCGCCGGTTAGTTGCGAGGTCGGGTTATAGTGGATGGGAATCGTTAATCAGGGAGTTTTTGCTCGATGGAAGTCAAACAGCTGCAAGTGTCACCTTTTACTGTGTCGGGCCTGCGGGTGCGTACGCTCAACAACAACGAACAACAGGTAGGTACCGCGAAGATCGGTCCGATGTGGGGACGTTTTTTTGCCGAGGGGTTGTTCGACAAGATTGCCCACAAGCAACCGGAATCACTGATTTATGGCGTGTACTCCCACTATGAGTCCGATGCCTCGGGCCAGTTCGATGTCACCGCGGGGGTTGCAGTGACAGCTCCAGCGCCCGGGTTCGAAACCATCGAGGTGCAAGGCGGCCAATACCTGGTCTTCAGCGCCAAGGGCCCCATGCCAGGTTGTGTGATTGAGGCCTGGGGACATATCTGGGCTTATTTCAGCGAACATCCGCAGACCCGGCGCAAGTTCACCACCGACTTCGAGGCCTATACCGGCCCCGACAGCGTAGCGGTTTATATCGGGATTTTTTGAGCCTGGGTTTCACGCTCCAGCAACTGGCGTTTGCGCTCGACACCCCAGCGATAGCCCGAAAGGTTGCCGTCGCTGCGGACCACCCGATGGCAGGGGATCGCCACCGCCAGGCTGTTGGCGCCGCAGGCCTGAGCCACCGCGCGGAATGATTTCGGTGCGCCGATGCGTTGAGCGATTTCGGCGTAGCTGGCGGTGCTGCCGGCCGGAATCTTGCGCAACGCCATCCACACTCGTTGTTGAAAAGCCGTGCCGCGCAAGTCCAGAGGCAAATCCAGGCCGATGGCTGGCGCTTCGATAAAACCCACTACCTTGGCGATCAGTTGCTCGAAGTCATGATCGGCGCCAATCAGATTGCCCCGGGGGAATTTGTCCTGCAGATCATGGACGAGGGTGTCGGGATCGTCTCCCAACAGAATCGCGCAGACCCCGCGATCGCTTTGTGCGACTAATATCGCACCCAGCGAGCATTGGCCAACGGCAAAACGGATGTCGGCGTTCAGCCCGCCGGCGCGGTAGTCGCCGGGTTTCATGCCGAGCAGGTTATCGGCTGACTCGTAGAAGCGACTGTTGGAATTGAAGCCGGCGTCATACAAGGCGTCCGTCACCGAGTTGCCATCCACGAGCCGCTCACGGACTTTGCGCGAGCGGTGACCCGTGGCATAGCCCTTGGGCGTCAGGCCGGTGATCGCTTTGAAGACCCGGTGAAAATGAAAGGAACTCATACCCGCCACCTCTGCCAATTCTTTCAGGCTGGGCAGGGTTTCGGCGGATTCAATCTGGCGACAGGCCGTTGCGACCAGCGCCGAGTGCTGCGCCGTGACATCAGTCTGATCTGCCGCCGCGCGTTTGCTCGGACGATAACCGGCGGCTTGTGCTTGTTCGGCGGTGTCGAAGAATTCGACGTTTTCAGGCTTGGGCAGACGGGCCAGGCTGCTGGGTCGGCAATAAATTCCTGTGGTTTTCACCGCATAGACAAACTGACCGTCCGCGCGCGGATCTCGTGCCAGCACCGCTGACCAGCGTGGGTCGTTCTCTGTCGTGGCTTTTGCATGGGCGGATGTCATGTCGTTCGACTCGTTTACCGGTTCAGGTCAGCTTAGCGAGCAAGAAGGGCGAGAGCACTCCGGGTCTTGCGGTCAAACTCCGATCGGGTTCAGTCAGCGGTGCGAAAAGTGAAGTTGATGCGTTGGGCGCCAAGCTGCGCGTGCTGGCCGTCCTTCAACGGCAGTATGCCGTGATAACGCAATCGATCCACGCCGCCCCAGACCACGATGTCTCCATGAAACAGCGGCACCCGTTGGCTTTTATCGCTACGTTCATGACCACCGAACAGGAACATCGCCGGCAATCCAAGGGACACCGAAACGATCGGCGCACCGTAGGAGCGTTCGTTTTTGTCCTGATGCAAGGACATCCTGGCCCCAGGCACGTAGCAGTTGATCAGGCAGGAATCCGGCATGAAGTCGCGAAATCCTGCTTGCCGTGCTGCTGCCTGAGCCAGCTCAAGGAACACGGCTGGCATTTCGGGCCATGGCTGGCCGGTTTGCGGGTCGAGGCGGGTGTAGCGGTAGCCGGTTCGATCAGTGGTCCAGCCGAGCGTACCGCAACTGCTCAAGCCGACCGACATGGTAAAGCCGCCGGGGGTGACCATTTGCCGAAACGGCGCAGCCAGCAGAACCCGTTCGAGCGCGGGTAACAACCGCTCTATCCATGGCAGGGCAAACCCCCTGAGCACGAAGGATTGTTCGCCGATCCGCTGGGTTTTGGCGGGTTGTCGAACGTCCGCGTCGGCAAACAGATCAAGGGTTGTCGGGCTCATGTCATCACTGTGCATCGTGAAATATGACCCCCTGGCGTATGCCGTTTACCGGTGTGCAGGCGACTCACGTCATGATGCAAGGTAACTCTATGCCTTACAGCGCCTTGCTCACGTTGATATCGCTGATGATGTCGTCGGTCTGGCCATGAATCACCGCCAGTGCGGCTTTGGCCTCTTCCACTGTGCCGGACTCAAGCTGGGCAAATTCGAAACGACGCTCGCCATTGAGTTTGTATTTGATGACGTACTTGGTCGTTTGGGTCACGGTCGTTCCTGTTCTTCTTTCAGTTTCTTTTAGTCGTGGGGCAGCGCGGGCCGGGTTTCAGCGCAATTTCGAGCTGGACCGGCGGATGATCTTGATCGAGTGGGTCAGGGTCGGTTTGCGGGTCACGCTGATGGCCCGGTTGTTGACCGTGTCGATGGTGATGTTCCAGAAACCGGTGCTGGGTGCAGTGATCTTCGCCGGGAACTTGTCGAACGCGCCGCCGTGATAGGTATGACGACCGCCATTTTTGAAACTGCGAAAATTGGCGTCGTTCATCAATCGGATGTTGCAAACCTGGGAGCATTCGATGACGACGATATCGTCTTCGTTGAGGTGCTCGCGCTGGTGGATAAATTTCATGGGCGCCTCCAGAAGGGCTTTTTCTACAAAATCAAAACGATAGCATGGGCAATCGTGCAGTTTATCAGCCCTGAGGGGTTATTATCCGGCTGACGCGGACGGCTCTGACAATTAAAAACAGTTATTCGGGATTTTATGAGAGATAAAACCCTGCGTCCCGGAGAAAAACAGCATTTGCGCTGTCCGAGCGTCTTTATTGGAGGTCTTGTATGAAGTGGGCTGTGTGGGTTCTGCCCTTGGCTATGAGTGGGTGCGCGTCGGTCTCGCAGATCGAGCAGACGCCACCCACCATGAGTGTCATCTCAGGGAAAAAACCGCAGGAGTACGCCAAATGTGTGATCGACAAGCTGGCCGGTAGCCGTGGTGCCTTGCAGATCGAGCCACATAAGGACCGCGTGAGGGTTATCGTCCCGCAAAAGCTTTCTTCGGGACCGGCCGCAGTGTTCGATATTGAAGAGCGCTCCAGCGGCAGCAGCATCAAGCTTTTTGAGCGGATGTCCAATATGCCGGTACGACCTTGGGATGTGCGCAATGCGGCCACGGAGTGTATCTCCGGCTGATTGTTATTTTTGGGGGGGGCAGTGATGAAGCGTGAACAGGTCAGGGAGAAGCATGCCGAGGGGAGTATTTCGGCAACCCATGTGATTCAGAATCCGGCCAATCCGGGGGAGTGGATTGTGTTTTTCAAGAAAAGCGCAGGGCGCAGCTTTTTCCTGGTGGATGACGGTGACGAAGTCGAGTCATTCGGGCGGCTGGACGATCTGATCGAGACTATTCGTGGACTCGGGATCAAATTCGCGGAAATTCATATGTGATCACCCCGAAGGGTCACACGCTTACTTGCAGACCACCACCACGCTGCGGCTCTTGAAGTTGCCGACATTGGCACCCAGGGTTTTTTCACTTTCCTCGAGTGAAGGCGTACCGTCGGTACCAATGATGTTGTAGCCGGTGCCGGCGCATGAGGCTTCGGCTTTTTCATAGCAAGCAGCCCACGAGTTGACCTCTCCGGAACAGTCGATGGCCAGTCCTTGTTGGCCGTTGTTCAGATATTTCTTTTCGGCGGTGGCGCAGCCGTTGAGAGTCGCCAGTATCGCGCTGATTAGCAGAATTCGTTTCATCTCGTTTATCGTCGTCAAAGTGTTGAGGTAGAGCTGGCCGGGCGTGACGAGAGATTATAGCCAAAGGCCATTGGGGTACAGACCAACGCCGCAAAGTCCTGCGCACAGCACAGCACAGCCCTGCGCAAAGGCAGGGCCTGGCTATCTCAGGGTTTGGCGTTACGTCGCCGGGCAGGGGGCGCCGGTTGGTCCTGTAGTACCTCTGCCACTTCAATGGCCAGCGCTTCTGTCGGGAAAGGCCCTGCCACGTTTTCGCCGCCTACACTGTCTACCCACCATTGGCCATCTTTTGCCTGATTGATCAGGTAACCGTTCACACTTTTTGCTGCCGACATCAATCTGCCTCGTTGGCTGGGTCAAACGCGCAATGATAGCGCTAAATGGGCGTTGGAAGTGCAACTGCCGGACGGGTCACTGGGGTCGTGGGGAAGTCGCATCCCCTTTGAAAGCGGGGCTTGGCGTTGAGACGGTGATTTACTGGAGGCTCGATATATAAGATGCTGCGGAACTATCGCGCCTAATATTTCTCTATGATGGCATCGGTTAGCCCGCGTGGGGGCATTGTAAGGTGCCCGCCGCCTGATTAGACTGCGCCAAAATTCGTACGTACAGCCCTTTCAAGGACTCATATGATCAAGAAATGCTTGTTCCCAGCAGCCGGTTACGGTACTCGCTTCCTGCCAGCGACCAAGGCCATGCCTAAAGAAATGCTGCCAGTGGTGAACAAGCCACTGATCCAGTACGGCGTAGAAGAAGCGCTGGACGCTGGCTTGACAGAAATCTCCATTGTGACCGGTCGTGGCAAACGCGCCCTGGAAGACCACTTCGACATCAGCTACGAACTGGAAAACCAGATCAAGGGCACCGACAAGGAAAAGTACCTGGTCGGCATCCGTAAGCTGCTCGACGAGTGCTCGTTCTCCTACACTCGCCAGACAGAAATGAAGGGCCTGGGCCACGCGATTCTGACCGGTCGTCCACTGATCGGTGACGAACCGTTCGCGGTAGTGCTGGCGGACGACTTGTGCGTCAACCTGGAAGGCGACGGTGTGCTGACCCAGATGGTCAAACTGTACAAACAGTACCGTTGCACCATCGTGGCGATCCAGGAAGTCGACCCGCAGGAAACCCACAAATACGGCGTGATCGCCGGCGATTTGATCGGTGATGACCTGTATCGCGTACGTAACATGGTCGAGAAGCCAAAACCTGAAGATGCCCCGTCCAACCTGGCGATCATCGGTCGTTACATCCTGACCCCGGACATCTTCAAGTTGATCGAAGCAACCGAGCCGGGCAAAGGCGGCGAGATCCAGATCACTGACGCCCTGATGAAGCAGGCTCAGGACGGTTGCGTGATTGCCTATAAGTTCAAAGGCACGCGTTTCGACTGCGGTGGTGCTGAAGGCTACATCGAAGCAACCAACTTCTGCTTCGAACACTTCTACAAGACGGGCAAGGCTTACTGATAGCGCTTCACCGTCCTGTTCTGAAAAGCCACCTTCGGGTGGCTTTTCCATTTTCCGGCCTCATATAGCTCGCAGCTGCCCAAAAAAGCCGCAACGGTTATGCTTGTGGCCTGCCGAGGAGATTGAAATGGCCTACGATTTTGACCTTTATGTGATTGGTGCCGGTTCCGGCGGTGTTCGTGCTGCGCGTTTCGCCGCCGGCTTTGGTGCGAAAGTGGCCGTGGCCGAAAGCCGCTACCTGGGTGGCACCTGTGTGAACGTCGGCTGCGTGCCGAAGAAATTGCTGGTCTACGGCGCACACTTCGCCGAAGACTTCGAGCAGTCTTCCGGTTTCGGCTGGACCTTGGGCGAGGCGAAATTCGATTGGGCGACGCTGATCGCCAACAAGGATCGCGAGATCAATCGCCTGAACGGCATCTATCGCAACCTGCTGGTCAACAGCGGTGTGACCTTGCATGAAGGTCACGCCAAAATCGTCGATCCACATCAGGTCGAGATCAATGGCGCGCGTTACACCGCTAAAAACATTCTGATTGCTACCGGCGGCTGGCCGCAGATTCCGGAAATTCCGGGGCACGAGCACGCGATCAGTTCCAATCAGGCGTTCTTCCTCAAAGAGCTGCCCAAGCGCGTTCTGGTGGTGGGCGGCGGTTATATCGCGGTCGAGTTTGCCGGGATCTTCCATGGCCTGGGTGCAGACACCACGCTGTTGTATCGCGGTGACCTGTTCCTGCGCGGCTTCGATGGTGCGGTGCGCAAGCATTTGCAGGAAGAGCTGAGCAAGCGCGGCCTGGGCCTGCAGTTCAATGCCGACATCGAACGCATCGACAAGCAGGCCGACGGCAGTCTGAAAGTAACCCTGAAAGACGGTCGCGAGCTGGAGGCGGATTGTGTGTTCTACGCCACTGGCCGGCGTCCGATGCTGGACAATCTGGGGCTGGAAAACACCGGCGTAAAACTCGACAAGAAAGGCTTCGTCGAGGTCGACGAGCAGTACCAGACTGCCGAGCCGTCGATCCTGGCCCTTGGCGATGTGATCGGTCGGGTTCAGTTGACGCCAGTCGCTCTGGCCGAAGGCATGGCCGTTGCGCGTCGCTTGTTCAAGCCTGAGCAGTATCGTGCGGTGGATTACAAAATGATCCCGACGGCGGTGTTCAGCCTGCCGAATATCGGCACTGTCGGTTTGACCGAAGAAGAGGCTCGCGAAGCCGGGCACGATGTGGTGATTTTCGAAAGCCGCTTCCGGCCAATGAAGCTGACGATGACCGAGTGTCAGGAGCGCACGCTGATGAAGCTGGTGGTCGACGCCAAGACCGACAAGGTGCTGGGTTGCCACATGGTCGGACCGGAAGCGGGTGAAATCGTCCAGGGGCTGGCCATTGCCTTGAAGGCAGGCGCGACCAAGCGCGATTTCGACGAAACCATCGGTGTGCATCCGACGGCTGCCGAAGAGTTCGTCACCATGCGCACGCCGACGGCCAGTTAATCGTCTTTAGCAGGCTCTGAGGCGCGTCCCGCATCTGGCGCTGTGATCATGGCGGACGCCAGATGCAGGGCCTCTAAACTTGCTTCGACTTTTGCCAGTGAAAGTTCCAGCTCCCTATGGCTCTGGGCTTGCTCGTCGACAGTGTGCTTGAGTGCCTGGCTTTCCAGTAGGGCGACGCGCAAGCGTTCCTGGAGGAGGGTGCGCTCACTGTCGGCGCGACTTGAATGCTCCAGCAGCTGTTGATGGCGGTCGTTGATCTGCTTGAGTTGTTCCTGGATCAGGCTCAGCTCTCTAAGGGTGCCGCGGTTCTCGGTCAACAGGCGTTCATTGTCGCGGTTCAGCTGGGTGATCTCGTCCTGGCGCACCAGCGCACTCTGCTGTGCCTGGCGCAACTCCATTTGAACCTGCTGCAACTGACCTTCATGGCGACGTTGTTCTTGCTCGCGCTGTTCCTTGATAGCGTTGCGGTAATGTTCCAGCGCATCGCGGGCGTGCAGGTGCTTTTCTTCCAGTGAGCGAATCTGCTCATCCTTGTCTTGCAAGCGTAATTCGAAGTCGCTCAATGCCTGGTTCAGTCCGGCGTTGCGGGTTTGCTCGGTCTGCAGCATCGAGCGGGTGCTCTGCAATGCAGCGGTTTCATTGGCGAGCGCTACGTGTTGAATCTCGAGTTGTTGCTTGAGCTGAGCCAGGGTGTTCATGGCTTCAGCCAGTTGCGCTTCCAGCACTTTTCTTTGCGATTCGAATCGCGCTTCAGCGCGATCGATCGGTTCCTGCGCCTGTTCCTTGAGGCGTTGCGCCAGGCGCGAAACCAGGCCCGTCAGCTCATCGTCGATCTGCTCTTGCGGGGCGCCCAGGCGTTCGTCGCCGTCGTCCAGTTCCTTCAGATAACGATGAATCGTGGTCTTCGACCCGGTATTGCCCATCTCGATACGTACCGCATCGATGCTCGGATGCTCGCCGCGGGCGAGGATCGCCAGGCGTGCTGTTTGTACTACCGCTTTATTTACGCCGCCGCGAGCCATGTGTTCTCCTACGATTTCGTACTGTGGTATGTACTATGTATATATGTACTATATCATGGGTATTCTAAAGTTAAGGATTTGTATTTTAGACATGGGATATACTGGTATTACCCCGTGCGATGGCTATTCTGAGGTATTTATCGCTCTATTTCCGTACACGACACCCCTGTGGGAGCGAGCTTGCTCGCGAAAAAACCTGAGAGCGCCGAGGTGCATCTGGCTTCCCGCGTTATCGTTAACGACCATCGCGAGCAAGCTCGCTCCCACACAGGATCACCGCAGGTCATTCCCATGAGCGATCTGGATCGTTATCTGCACGCGGCAACCCGCGAGAACACCCGACGCAGCTACCGGGCGGCCATCGAGCATTTCGAAGTCAGTTGGGGCGGGTTTCTGCCGGCAACCAGCGACAGCGTGGCGCGTTACCTCGTCGCGCACGCGGGCGTGCTGTCGATCAACACGCTGAAGCTGCGGCTGTCGGCACTGGCGCAGTGGCATAACAGTCAGGGCTTTGCCGATCCCACCAAGGCGCCGGTGGTGCGCAAGGTCTTCAAGGGTATTCGCGCCTTGCACCCGGTCCAGGAAAAGCAGGCCGAACCGTTGCAGCTTGGGCATCTGGAGCAAGTCATCAGCTGTCTCGATCAAGAAGCACTGCAAGCTTTGGCTGATGGCGATCAACCGAAGCTGCTGCGAGCCAGGCGCGACGCCGCGCTGATCCTGCTGGGTTTCTGGCGCGGCTTTCGTAGCGATGAGTTGTGTCGGGTACAGATCGAGCATGTGCAGGCAATCGCCGGCTCGGGCATTACGCTGTACCTGCCGCGCAGCAAAAGTGACCGCGACAACCTGGGCAAGACGTATCAAACCCCGGCGCTGCAGCGCTTGTGTCCGGTGCAGGCTTACATCGAATGGATCAATGCCGCCGCATTGGTGCGCGGCCCGGTGTTTCGCGGGATCGATCGTTGGGGCAATTTGAGCGAAGAGGGTCTGCACGCCAATAGCGTAATTCCGCTGTTGCGTCAGGCATTGCAGCGAGCCGGGATTCCCGCCGATCAGTACACCAGTCACTCGCTGCGCCGGGGCTTCGCCACCTGGGCGCACCGCAGCGGCTGGGACCTGAAGTCATTGATGAGCTATGTCGGCTGGAAGGATATGAAGTCGGCCATGCGCTATGTCGAAGCCAGCCCGTTTCTCGGGATGACCCAAATCGCTGAGAAGCCTATCTAACGTTTTCTTCTATCAATACAGGTACTAATAGCCAAAGCCAATCGGCAGCATCAGCTTTGCCAATGAGCCATCAGTGGTTTGAGTGGGTAGGATTCACCCCATCAACTTTACAACCACTGACGGAGAGTCACCGATGCCTATCATCAACAGCCAAGTTAAACCGTTCAAAGCTACTGCCTACAAAAATGGCGACTTCGTACAAGTGTCGGACGCTGACCTGAAAGGCAAATGGTCTGTGGTGTTCTTCTACCCGGCCGACTTCACCTTCGTTTGCCCGACCGAACTTGAAGACCTGGCTGACAACTACGCCGAGTTCGAAAAGCTGGGCGTCGAGATCTACAGCGTTTCCACCGATACGCACTTTGCCCATGCTGCCTGGCACAACACTTCGCCAGCCATTGGCAAAATCCAGTACACCATGATCGGCGACCCCACTCACGCCATCTCCCGCAACTTCGACGTGCTTATCGAAGAAGTCGGTCTGGCTGACCGTGGCACTTTCGTGATCAACCCTGAAGGGCAGATCAAAATCGTTGAACTGAACGACGGCGGTGTTGGTCGTGACGCTTCCGAGCTGCTGCGCAAGATCAAGGCTGCCCAGTATGTCGCCGCTCACCCAGGCCAGGTTTGCCCAGCCAAGTGGAAAGAAGGCGAGGCCACTCTGGCTCCGTCCCTGGATTTGGTCGGCAAGATCTAAGTCTGTGAATAGCAATACCAAGGCGGACATCCGCACCTAAGTAAGCTGCACCGCCCTCAAAAACGCCCGGGCGAGATTCGCTCGGGCGTTTTTTTTACGAATTCAAAAGGAAATCGCCCGTATGTTGGACGCCAATCTTAAAGCCCAGTTGAAGTCATACCTGGAACGGGTCACCCAGCCGATCGAGATCGTCGCCTCCCTCGACGACGGTGCGAAATCCCGGGAAATGCTCGCGTTACTCAAAGACGTTGCCAGTCTTTCTACCCAGATTACCTTGCTCGACAACGGTGACGATGCGCGGAAACCATCGTTCTCGATCAACCGCCCGGGTGCCGATATCAGCCTGCGTTTCGCCGGCATCCCGATGGGCCACGAATTCACTTCGCTGGTGCTGGCGTTGTTGCAAGTCGGCGGCCACCCCTCGAAGGCCAGTAGTGAGGTGATCGAACAGATCCGCTCGCTCAAAGGCGAGTTCAACTTCGAGACGTATTTCTCGCTGTCGTGCCAGAACTGTCCGGACGTGGTCCAGGCGCTGAACCTGATGGCCGTGCTTAACCCGAACATCCGCCATGTGGCCATCGACGGCGCGCTGTTCCAGGACGAAGTCAATGATCGTCAGATCATGGCGGTGCCAAGCGTTTACCTGAACGGAATCAACTTCGGCCAGGGCCGCATGGGCCTGGAAGAAATCCTCGGCAAGATCGACACCAGCGGCATCGAGCGTCAGGCCGAAAAAATCAGTGCCAAAGACGCCTTTGACGTGCTGGTTGTCGGCGGTGGCCCGGCCGGTGCTTCGGCGGCGATCTACGCGGCACGTAAAGGCATTCGCACCGGTGTCGCTGCCGAGCGTTTTGGTGGGCAGGTGCTGGACACTATGGCCATCGAGAACTTCATCTCGGTCCAGGAAACCGAAGGACCGAAACTGGCCGTGGCCCTGGAAGAGCACGTCAAACAATACGACGTCGACATCATGAACCTGCAGCGCGCCGACAAGTTGGTGCCGGGCAGGAACGGCGAATTGCACGAAATCAAATTCGCCAGCGGTGCTTCGCTCAAAGCCAGGACCGTGATCCTCGCGACGGGTGCCAGGTGGCGTGAAATGAACGTTCCGGGTGAGCAGCAATACCGCAATCGCGGCGTTGCCTACTGCCCACACTGCGACGGTCCACTGTTCAAAGGCAAGCGTGTAGCGGTGATCGGCGGCGGTAACTCCGGCGTCGAGGCGGCCATCGATCTGGCCGGTATCGTGGCGCACGTCACGTTACTGGAGTTCGATGTTCAATTGCGCGCTGATGCGGTGTTGCAGCGCAAGTTGCGTAGCCTGCCGAACGTGACCGTGATCACGAGTGCACAAACCACTGAAGTGACCGGCGACGGGCAGAAGGTCAACGGCTTGCGCTACAAGGATCGGCAGTCAGGCGAAGTGTTGAGTGTCGAGCTGGAAGGGATCTTCGTGCAGATCGGTTTGCTGCCCAATACCGATTGGCTCAAAGGCACCATCGAGCTGTCGCCTCGCGGTGAGATCATTGTCGATGCCCGTGGCGAGACTTCAATGCCTGGCGTATTCGCTGCCGGTGACGTGACCACGGTGCCGTACAAACAGATCGTGATCGCAGTGGGCGAGGGCGCCAAGGCATCGCTCAGTGCGTTCGATCATTTGATTCGTACGTCTGCTCCCGCTTAAACCGATGCCGTAAAAACAAAACCCCATGAGCGATCATGGATCGTTCCCACGCTCTGCGTGGGAATGCCTCACTGGACGCTCTGCGTCCGCTTTGGCTGTGACGCGGAGCGTCACGGGATGCATTCCCACGCGGAGCGTGGGAACGATCATTGCCTACATCACCTACATCGCCGTCGGTTGAATGATTTCAACCCAGTACGCATCCGGGTCCTTGATGAAGGCCAGGCTCTTCATGCGACCGTCGCTCAGGCGTTTCTGGAAGTCCACACCCAGCGCTTCAAAGCGCTCGCACGCGGCGCGGATATCCGGTACCGAGATGCAGATATGGCCGAAGCCTCGTGGGTCGGTATTGCCGTTGTGGTAGGCAAAATCTGCGTCGTTCTCGGTGCCGTGGTTGTGGGTCAGTTCGAGAATGCCGGGAATCGACTTCATCCACTCGGTACGCGCGGCAGCATCGGCCGGGATCTGTGCTTTATCGACCAGGGCCAGGAAATACAGGCTGAATTCGGCTTCCGGGAAGTCGCGTTTCTCCACCAGGGAGAAACCCAGGATGCGGGTGTAGAAGTCCAGCGACCTGGTGATGTCTTTCACACGCAACATGGTGTGGTTGAAGACGAACTTCTGGGTAGCGGCGTCAGGTTGGGCGGTTACGCCCGGGAAAGTGCTCAGTTCGTGCAGGCTCATGGGCCCTCCGGAGAAAAGTTAAGGCAAGCGGCGTGGCTTGCGCGCAGTGGACTTAATGATACGCAAGGGTGCGGGCAGCGCCAAACCAAAAGCATCCGCCTATTGCCTGCTGGCGTTGTGGGCCCCAGACTTTATCGTTCGACCTGCGAGTGCTTATTGCAATGATCCGACCCTATATATCCCTATTCGTTTTGCCAGGCCTGCTGTTCGCCAGTGCCGGTGTTCAGGCTGCCGATCCGGTTGTTACATGGCCCGGTGGTTGGGAAGTGGAGGCGTTGCCGCAAGACCGCGCAACGGCTGAATCGCCGTCCAGAGTATCCCGGCAACGAGCGGTCAAGAACGATCAAGGCGGGACCCCGGTCATGGTCATGGAGTTGACCATGACTCAGGTTGAGTCCGGGCATGAGGTCAATTTGCAAAGCGTGTTACTGGAGATGCGCAAGTCAGTGCAGAAGGATTTCGCTGCAGGTGGCTATCAAAGTGTTTGTAACAAAATTCACTCAAGCACATTGAGTCGGCTGTCGGCGCTTGAGACCACTTGCACCATCACGCAGAACGGCCGGCATGTCCTGTCTCAAACACTAGTCGCTGCGGTTGATGCCGATAAAGCTTATGTTCTTTCCTATGCAGGGCAAGCGCAGGCTTATGCGGCGAGCCAGGACGAGATACTCGCGACCCGAACCAGCCTGAAACTTTAGTTGTTCTCGGGGATTTTGCGCCGGGACCTGTTGTTAACTAGTCGAGGGGATTAAGTACAAAGTTGTGGGGCGGGTCGGGATCGGCACGTCGGCATGTTCGGTATTTCCCAGTCGTTTCTAACCGGATCGGCGATTATCGTTACATTAATGCTTGCCATAAACGAAAAGACCCTGCATAGGCAGGGTCTTTTATGTAGCGCTATCGCTTAAGCTCGCAGCCAGGACTCGACGGTAGCAGCACCGTACTGTTCCTTCCAGGCTTTCAAACCACGGTGATTGCCGCCCTTGGTTTCAATCAGTTCCCCGGTATGCGGGTTGTGATAGACCTTGACCACGCGGGCCCTGCGCGTTTTCGGAGCGGCCACCAGCAGGCCGGACTTACTTGAGTTCGGATCGAGAATGGCGATGATGTCGCGCAGGCTCTTGCCGTAGGTTTTCATCAGGCCCTGGAGCTTTTCTTCGAATTCGATTTCTTTCTTGAGCCCGGCGTCATTCTTCAGCGATTCCAGCTGCGCGAGCTGTTCTTGAAGGGCCTTTTCGGCTGCACGAAATTCAGCGAGTCTGGACAATATCTTTACTCCAATAGTGTATTTGGCTGATACCAACCGCAAACAAAGCTATAAGCCAAGAGCCTTGGGGCGACTCGGTGATAATGGCTCTCCTGCAATCCTGCGCAGGCAGGAAAAATTGTAGTAGTTAATGCGCTCAGAGTAAATCATGTCTTTTCTTTATGTGACGGACAAGAACGTCTGGTGCAATTGGGCGCAGGCATTTTCAGTGGACTATGGAAAAACATCACTACTTAATGATGATTTAGTGCGTGGATGAATTCATCTCCAGGCAGGGGTCGTCCGAATAGATAACCTTGCAGGAAGTCCACACCTTGTGCCGCGAGATAGTCGCGCTGTTCAGGTGTTTCGACCCCTTCGGCAACGATGCCCAGATCGAGCTTGCCGGACAGTTCGATGATGCTGTCGAGTATATGTCGGGACAGTGCGTCGACACCGATCATCGCCACAAAACTCTGGTCGATTTTCAGGTAGTCCACATTGAATTGGCGTAAATAACCCAGGCTCGAGTGGCCGGTGCCGAAGTCGTCGATAGCGATCATGACACCCAGTCCATGCAGGTGTTCGAAGAGCTGGCGGGCGATGTCCGTTGGCTCGATCAACTCGCGCTCGGTCAGTTCCAGTACGAGGGTGATTTTTCCCGGTGGGAATGCACCGAGAAATTCCCGGCAATCTTCAACGAGTTCAAGGTCGCGGCAGTGGCTGGCGGTGATATTGATGCCGATATGGAAACCGTCAATCATCGACTGGGCATGGGGTGCAAGCACCGCAGCAGTTTGTCGCATCAGCGAGCGGGTCATCGGGACGATCAATCCGCAATGCTCGGCAAACGGGATAAACAGATCCGGGCGCACCAGACCTTCTTTTGGGTGTTCCCAGCGCATCAATACTTCGATGCCTGCCCATTGGCTGTTATCGCCGCGAACCACCGGCTGGAACCAGGGAATGAACTCAGTCGCCTCCAATGCACGTTGCAATTCAACACTGGGCGACGATGAGCGCTTCTGTATCCAATGGCTGATGGTTGCCAGGATTGCACCGAAGAAGATCAACAAGCTGAACAGCGCCGGGTACCTGGCCTTCATATAGCGCCAGACCTCTCCGTCGGGCATACCGGCATCGACGCTGTAGGCGTAGCGGGAGGACTGGCGATGGTGGGGTGCTACGGAAAAAACCGGCAGGCTTGAGTCACGAACCTGACCATCGGCAGACAGCCAGTTGGGCCCGACCTGCAGCACAAGGTCTGTATAGCGGCTGATCAAACGCAGTGCGTTGGTCAGGTGATATCCGTCGATGGTGGCGAGAACGGCCTGATTGCCTTCGCTCAGTCGATAGACCAGCAGAGCGGTATTGGGTGTGACGGGATTGCCGCTCATGAGCCACAGTTTCCCTTCGACATAATCTCCAGGGTCGAGCACCGCAACATAGCTGCTGCCAAACAGGGAGCTGCAATAGTTGCTGTTATTCCAGATCAGGTTGGTAGAGCGAACGAAAGGGCGGCGGGTTACTTGCTCACGCAGTGCAAGTTGCGTGTCGTTATCACAGGGCTGCCCTGCGAGCGGAAGAATCTTGCGCGCTGCCTGGGCAGTATTGTCGAGCATCAGGTCGAACTGGCGCACGGCTTCTTCGGCGGTTTGTGCGGTGGCCTGTTCCAGTGTGCGTTCGGCTTGCAGGTACAGGATGGCGAACCCGAGCACTATAGGCAGCGCTGCGCTCAACAGGGTTATTGCATACCGGGTCGCCCGTTTCCTTGGGCCTTTGACAGTCAATGGCATTGGCGAAACCTGTAACGGGACAAGAATGATAGGGCTCTCAAATGCGGGCAGGGCAACGACTTTCCTCCCAAGAAGAGTTCATGTACCGAGCATGATAGAGGGTGGTTGCGGTTTGCGCTTTTTCATTGGTAATTGAGGCTCAAGGCCAACTTGATGAACGCCAGAGTGGCCGGCGATGACTGCCGTCGATCCAGTACCGCCAGGCCCACCTGGCGCTTGACCTGAGGCGACAGGGTTTTTTTCACGTAGCGACCGTCTGCGCAGGCCGGTAACGATAACTCGGCGACGATGGTCAAGCCGTCGCCGCGGCTGACGGCCTCCAGGGTGCTGAGCAACTGCGAGCTTCGATAACGAATGTCCGGTGTCAATCCGGCTGCGGTGAAGATCCTCGAAACCAGTTCTGAAGAACCGGCCTGCGTGAGAATGAACGGGTCGTTGCACAACTCGTGCAAGGTCACGCGGTCTTTCGCTGCCAGGGCATGAGCAGCAGGGATCAACGCGACCATTTGGTCTTCGACCAAGGCAAAGGTATCGAAGCGCTCTTCAGGCAACACCACAAAACCGATATCGATCCGCCGCTCTTCGAGCCACTGGACGACCTGGAGATCCGGACCTTCGTCGATGTGCACCTCAATCCCCGGATGGGCCGCGCGGTAGTGCTGCAAAATCAAAGGCAACAGCTTCATCGATGAGGTCGGCCCGAAGGAACCGATGCGCAACGTGCCACGCTTCATGCCGCGCGCATCGGCGGCTTCCTGCTGCAGGGTGTTGGCCAGCCCCAGCATGGCTCGGGCGCGCAACAACAGCTGTTGGCCGATATCACTCGGCTCGACCCGGGACTGATGCCTTCTGAACAACTCGACGCCGAGCTCTTGCTCCAGGGATTTGATGGCGTGGGACACCGCCGACTGGGTAATCCCCAGGCGGGTCGCGGCGCTGGTAAAACCGCGCAGTTCGGCGACCAGTGAAAAGATCTCGAGTTGGGTCAGTGTCATGAGTTTTTGCTCATTTTACGATGATCAAGTATTAGGCGAAGAATAGGCCATGTCCACGCCTTCGCGCCCGAGTGCCTTATGAAAACTGAAGTAGAAGCGGTATCGATCGACTCCGATTTACCGGTTTACCTGAAACTGGCCGCTGTCACGATGATCTGGGGCGGGACCTTTGTCGCCGGACGATTGCTGGCCGATACGCTCAACCCGTTGCTGGCGGCGAGTATGCGTTTTCTGCTGGCCAGTCTGGCGTTGCTCTTGTTCATGGCGCTGGCGCGTATTCCCTTGGCGCGGCCCAGCCTGAAGCAATGGTTGCAGCTGGCTGTGCTGGGATTCTTCGGAATTTTTTTCTATAACCTGTGTTTCTTCTACGGGTTGCATTACATCAACGCCTCGCGCGCTTCGTTGATCGTCGCGTTGAACCCGGCAGCCATCGCCCTGGCGTCCTGGTTACTGTTCAAGGAGCGCTTGAGTCGGGCGAAAGTCATTGGCATCACGATTTGCCTGGCAGGGGCGGGCTTGGTGATCGTCAGTCGAAATCAGCAACTGTTCGACGGCGCTGCGAATGCCTGGATCGGCGACCTGCTGATTCTCGGCTGCGTGTTCGGCTGGGGAATCTACTCGCTGTATTCCAAAGGCCTGAACCAGGCATTGGGGTCGCTGCAAACCGTGACCTGGTCGATTCTGCTGGGCACGGTGATGCTCTGGGTGACCAGCGCCGTGCGCGGCGAGCTGAGCATCGAAGCCTTGGCGAGCCTCGATCCCGGGCAGTTTTTCAGTCTGTTGTATCTGGGGGTGCTGGGTTCGGCGCTGGCCTACATTTGGTACTACGACGGTATCCGGAAAATCGGCGCAACCCGCTCCGGAGTGTTCATCGCCCTCAATCCGCTGACCGCGGTCATCCTCGGCGCGCTGTTGCTGGGCGAGCAACTGACGCTGCCAATGTATGTGGGCGGCGGGTTGATTCTGGGAGGTCTCTATCTGTGCAACAAAGCCCTTGCGCCGGCGTCAAAAAAGGGGATTTGATACAGAATGCGGACAAACCTATTTACGCTGTGTAGAATCGGTTTACGCATATAAGAATAAGTCTTCTGGCAGCAGAAGCCTCGCCCGTACGAGAATGGGTCGACATGAAGCTACTAGGGTTCCAACTGATTTTCGGTGATTTCCTCGCCCGCAGTGTGCGGGGGATCTCCTGCGCGCCACCCGCGGCTTTCAGCATTGATAGCAACTAACGATCCGTTAATTCCAGCTGTTAATTCTAAAAGCATGATGAGGCGCCAACCATGGCAGATCTATACGAAAACCCAATGGGCCTGATGGGCTTTGAATTCATCGAATTCGCATCGCCTACACCCAACACCCTTGAACCGATCTTCGAGATCATGGGTTTCAGCAAAGTCGCGACCCATCGTTCCAAGGCCGTGCACCTGTATCGTCAGGGCAATATCAACCTGATCCTCAACAACGAACCTCACAGCGTCGCTTCGTATTTCGCGGCCGAACATGGTCCGTCAGTCTGCGGCATGGCGTTTCGGGTCAAGAACGCCCAGCAGGCGTTTGCCCGTGCTCAGGAACTTGGCGCCCAGCCGATTCACATCGAGACCGGCCCGATGGAACTGAACCTGCCGGCGATCAAAGGCATCGGCGGCGCGCCGCTGTACCTGATCGACCGTTTCGGCGAAGGCAGTTCGATCTACGACATCGACTTCGTGTTCATCGAAGGCGTTGACCGCAACCCGGTCGGCGCAGGCCTGAAAATCATCGATCACCTGACCCACAACGTGTATCGCGGTCGCATGGCCTACTGGGCCAACTTCTACGAGAAGCTGTTCAACTTCCGCGAGATCCGTTACTTCGACATCAAGGGCGAATACACCGGCCTGACCTCCAAGGCCATGACCGCACCGGATGGCATGATCAAGATCCCGCTGAACGAAGAATCGTCCAAGGGCGCAGGTCAGATTGAAGAGTTCCTGATGCAGTTCAACGGCGAGGGCATTCAGCACGTTGCCTTCCTGACCGACGACCTGCTCAAGACCTGGGATCACCTGAAGAAAATCGGCATGCGCTTCATGACCGCGCCACCGGAAACCTACTACGAGATGCTCGAAGGCCGTTTGCCGAACCATGGCGAACCGGTCGAAGAGCTGAAATCGCGGGGGATTCTGCTGGACGGCTCGTCCGAATCGGGCGACAAGCGCCTGCTGCTGCAAATCTTCTCGGAAACCTTGATGGGCCCGGTGTTCTTCGAATTCATCCAGCGTAAAGGCGACGATGGCTTCGGCGAAGGCAACTTCAAGGCACTGTTCGAATCCATCGAACGTGACCAGGTTCGCCGTGGTGTGCTTGCCACCGAGTAATCCGATTCACCGATAAAAAATTGTGGGAGCGAGCTTGCTCGCGAAGGCGTCGTATCAGGCAACTTAATTGTGACTGATACACCGCTTTCGCGAGCAAGCTCGCTCCCACATTGTTTTATGTGCCCTCAAGGTCGGCGATGCCGCACCAGATGCTTGAACCCTTCGAAAACCAGCACCACCACCGCCATCCAGATCGGAATATAGGTCAGCCATTCCCCCGGGCCGATGCTTTCTCCCAACAGCAACGCGACGCCCAGCAGCAGCACCGGTTCGACGTAACTGAGCAGCCCGAACAGGCTGAAGGCCAACAGCCGGCTGGCGATGATGTAGCTCACCAGTGCCGAGGCGCTGATCAGCCCAAGCAACGGGATCAGCAAGTACAGCCACGGATGTTGTCCGACCACGCCGAAGCCTTGCTCACCGCTTTGCACGAACCACAGCGCTACCGGCAGCAGCAGGCTCATGTCGAGCCACAGCCCGCCCAGATTGTCCGTGGCCAGGCGTCGGCGCAGTATGAAATAGATCGGATAACCGATGGCCACCAGCAGAGTCGCCCAGGAAAAGCTGCCGACCTGGTACAGCTCGTTGATAACCCCGAGCAAGGCGAAGAACACCGCAACTTTGCGCAGGTACGAAAGACGTTCGCCATAGACGATCCGGCCGGTCAGGACCATGGTCAGCGGCAGCAGGAAATAGCCCAGGGAAACATCCAGGCTATGCCCGTTCAGCGGTGCCCACATAAACAGCCAGAGTTGTGCCCCGACCAGCGCCGAAGAGACCAAAAGCCCCACTATCAGGGCAGGTTGGCCGAACAGGCGTTTGACCAGTGCGAGCACGTGCCTCCATTCCCCCGAGGCGAACATGAAGACGGTCATGCATGGCACGGTCAACAGCATCCGCCAGCCAAAAATCTCGACCCCGCTCAGAGGCGAAAGCAGCGAAGTGTAGAAATACATGACGGCGAACAGCACTGATGACAGAACCGATAGAGCAATACCTTTTGACACACTGTCCTCGCGTGACTGGAATTGAACGTGAAACGGACGCAAAGGATACGTGGTTTTGGAGCTAAATATTGGATCAACACAGGCCGGCTAATGTGGGAGCGAGCTTGCTCGCGATGGCGGTTTCACATACAACATTGATGTTGGTTGGTAGACCGCTATCGCGAGCAAGCTCGCTCCCACATTTTGACCGCTGCGCCTACAAATTTTGTGATCGACACTACCCTCTGTGGGAGCGAGCTTGCTCGCGATAAATCTCAAGCAGTACGCGGTTTACGTCCCGAAACAAAATGGCTGACATCGTTGTAACCCGGGGTAGAAGCGTGCCCCGGTGTTACCAGTGAGTCGATAAAGGCTTCGTCTTCGGCAGTGATCTTCACCGCCAATGCCTTGGTGTAGGCATCCCACTGTGCTTCGGTACGCGGCCCGACGATGGCCGAGCTGACGGCTGTGTTGTTCAGCACCCAGGCGATGGCGAATTCGACGATACCGACGCCGCGATCCTGGGTGTATTGCTGGATCTGCTGGGCTATGCGCAGGGATTCGACCCGCCATTCGGTTTCCAGAATGCGCTTGTCCTGGCGACCGGCGCGGCTGTTGACGTCCGGTGTGACGTCCGGCGCGTATTTGCCGCTGAGCACGCCACGGGCCAGCGGGCTGTAGGGCACCACGCCGAGACCGTAGGCGTTGGCGGCGGTGATCTGTTCCGACTCGGCCTGGCGGTTGACGATGTTGTACAGCGGCTGGCTGATCACCGGCCGGTCGACCCCGAGTTTATCCGCCACGCGAATCACTTCAGCGATGCGCCAGCCGCGGTAGTTCGACAGGCCCCAGTAGCGAATTTTGCCCTGACGAATCAGATCGCCAATCGCCGACACTGTGACTTCCAACGGCGTGTTGTGGTCTTCGCGGTGCAGGTAATAGATGTCGAGATAATCGGTGCCCAAGCGCGTCAAGCTGGCGTCGATGCCGTTGAAAAGATGCTTGCGGCTCAAGCCACTGCGATTCGGTACACCGTCCACCGGGCCGAAGCCGACCTTGGACGCGACGACCCACTCCTGGCGGCGGCTGGCAATCGCTTCGCCGACGATCTCCTCGGAACGTCCGTTGGTGTAGACGTCCGCCGTATCGATGAAGATGATGCCCTGATCCCAGGCCTTGTCGATGATCCGCAGGGAATCCTCGGAGCTGGTCTGTTCGCCGAACATCATGGTGCCCAGGGGCAGGGCGGACACTTGCAGACCCGAATGACCCAGCGTGCGGTAGCTCATGACGAAATCCTTTTACCAGTGGGAAAGGCTCAATCAAATACCAGAACGACGGCGCGGATCAATCTGATTTATCGAACACCTCAAATCAAATGTGGGAGCGAGCTTGCTCGCGAAGGCGATTTTACATCCAACATTGATGTTGGCTGATAGACCGCTATCGCGAGCAAGCTCGCTCCCACACTCGATTGGCGTGATCAGACCCGCAATGTACGTGTCATACGCAGCGCCAGCAGGCTACCAGTGACGATCACCCCGGCCAGCAGGTACAGCGCGGCATCGGTCGAACCGGTGCTGTCCTTGACCCAGCCAACCAGGTACGGGCTGAGGAAACCGGCCATCTGGCCCATGGAGTTGATCAGCGCCAGACCGCCAGCCGCAGCACCGGCGCTGAGCATTGCAGTGGGCACCGGCCAGAACATCGGCAGACCGGTGAGGGCGCCCATGGTGGCGATACTCAGGCCGAGGATAGCGATGGCCGGATGCGCGGCGAAGTTGACGGCGATCAGCAGACCGACCGCGCCCATCAGCATCGGCACCACCAAATGCCAGCGCCGCTCTTGGTGCAGATCGGCGGAGCGGCCGACCATCAGCATGAACACTGCGGCCAGCAGGTACGGAATCGCACTGATCCAGCCAATCACCAGATTGTCGCTGAACCCCAGATTCTTGATGATCGATGGCAGCCAGAAGTTGATCGCATAAACGCCACTCTGGATGCAGAAGTAAATCAGGCCGAACGCCCAGATCGCCGGGTTCTTGAACACTGCCAGCAGCGAATCGGTCGCGGTTTTCGGCTTGTTGGCCAGATCGATGGCGTGATCGGCCTCAAGCACCGAACGCTCGTCAGGCGTCAGCCATTTTGCGTTGGCGAAGCTGTCGCTGAGCAGGAAAAACGCCAGCGCGCCGAGAATCACCGTCGGGATGCCTTGCAGCAGGAACATCCACTGCCAGCCGGCCAAGCCGCCTTGACCCGCTGCGAAATGGTGGAGAATCCAGCCGGAGAACGGGCTGCCAAGCAGGCCGGACACCGGGATCGCCGACATGAACAGCGCCATGATCCGGCCGCGGCGGAAGGTCGGGAACCACTGCGAGAGGTACAGCACCACACCGGGGAAGAACCCGGCTTCAGCCGCACCGGTAAACAGTCGCAGGGTGTAGAACTCTGTTGGTGTGGTGACGAACAACAGGCAGGTCGAGAGCATGCCCCAGGTGATCATCATCAGCGCGATCCAGCGCCGTGGACCGAATTTCGTCAACGCCAGGTTGCTCGGTACGCCGCACAGCACGTAACCGATAAAAAAGATCCCGGCACCGAGGCCGTACACGGTTTCGCTGAACTTCAGCGCGTCGAGCATCTGCAGCTTGGCAAATCCAACGTTGACCCGGTCGAGGTAGTTGAACAGGTAGCAGATGAAAATGAAGGGAATCAGGCGCAGGGTGATGCGTTTGTAGACGGCGTTTTTATCGTCAGCGGTGACCAGGGTGGCGGCGGCGCTCTGTGACATGGCGGCTCTCTCTTTATTATGATTTTTTGCGATGCGAGGGTAACGTTGATCGCCCCGAGAGTCTCGGTCACCCCGGTGCTCCTGTCTTTGTGCCTGAGCACAGGGTTTGCGGGCTTGCGCTGTGCCGGGGAACAATCACTAATAAGAAACTGCCTTCAAGGATCTCGCTGCTATGTTCGAACTGGATCATGACCTGGCGCAGGATATCGTCGACCGGGCGATGGCGATCCTGCCCTATAACGTCAATGTCATGGACAACCAGGGCCTGATTCTGGGCAGCGGTGAGCCGGAGCGGGTCAACACCCGCCACGAAGGTGCGCAGCTGGTGCTGGCCAATGGGCGTGTCGTGGAAATCGATGAGCAGACCGCCAAACACCTCAAAGGCGTGCAGCCGGGGATCAATCTGCCGCTGTTCCTCGACCAGCGGCTGATCGGTGTGTTGGGCATCACCGGAGAGCCGGATCAGCTGCGAACCTACGCCGAACTGGTGCGCATGACCGCCGAAATGCTCGTCGGCCAACGCAATCAGCAGGACGAACAGCAATGGCGTCGCCAGCGTTGCGATGACCTGCTCGCCTTGTTGCTCAGCGAGGCCGGAGATTCGCCACGCTTGATCGACGAGGCGCAGCAACTGGGGCTTAAGCCGCAATTACCGCGCATTCCTTACCTCTTCGAGTTGGGACTGGAACATGCCCCCGGGCAGACCGTTGAGGCCTTGAGTGCCTGGTTGACCTCGCGTTATCCCGACAGCTGGTGTGTGAGTTCGGCCAAATCTTCGTTGCTGTGGTGCCGTCCGGTGACGCAGACAATCGAAAATGAGCGACTGCTGGAAAAACTCGACGCTCAGGGCTGGAACATACTGCGCATAGCGGTTGGCGGTCAGGCCGATGGCTTGCAAGGCTTGCGCCGCTGTTATCGGCGGGTCGGTGATCTGCTGGCTTATGGGCGGGATGTATTGCCACAGAGCCGCTTGTTGACGCTGAACCGCTATCGCCTGCCAGTGATGCTCTGGCGTCATCGCAACGATGATGCACTGGACGAGCTGCTCAACCCATTGCGCAAGGTCATCGCCAAGGACAGCAACGGCCAGTTGCTGGCGACCCTGCGCAGCTGGTGTGAACACGACGGCCAGAGCCAGGCCTGCGCCGACGCCTTGGGTATTCACCGCAACAGTTTGCGCTACCGGATGGAGCGGATTGCCGAACTGAGCGGTGTCGATCCGTTGCGGCTGGATGGGATGCTGGCGTTGTATCTGGGGGTGCAGCTCTTGCCGCAGACTGATGCTCCCGCCACCCCTTAGACTCGGCTTGCCGGTGATGGCGATCTCAAGGACGCCATCGCCGGCAAGCCGTGCTCCTACAGCAATGGAGGCGACGGCTTTGTGACAATGAACAACAAACCCGATCTCAACTTGTGCAGCCGACCGGCGTCATTGTTGATGCCAACTGGCAGCATGGCTCCATTGGAACTGGAGAACTCACATGAAAATCATCATCGCCCCCGATTCGTTCAAGGACAGCCTGAGTGCCATTGGTGTGGCCGATGCCATCGCCCTCGGGCTGGCCGAGGTCTGGCCGGATGCACACCTGGTCAAGTGCCCGATGGCGGACGGTGGCGAAGGTACAGTCGAGGCGATTCTCGCCGCCTGTGATGGCGAGTTGCGCAGCACCCAGGTACAGGGTCCGTCAGGTATCGCGGTGGATGCCCGTTGGGGCTGGTTGCCGCAGAGCCATACCGCGATCATCGAAATGGCCGAGGCCAGCGGTTTGCAGCTGGTTGCGGTCGGCCAGCGCGATGCCTGTTCCAGCAGCACTTATGGCACCGGTCAGTTGATTGGCGCGGCGCTCGATGCCGGTGCGCAGCGGATCATTCTGGCGATCGGCGGCAGTGCCTCCAACGATGGCGGCGCCGGTGCGATGCAGGCCTTGGGCGTGCGCTTGCTCGACGAACAAGGGCAACCGTTGAGCGGTGGTGGTCTGGCGCTGAAAGCGCTGGCCCGGATCGATCTGGAAGGAATCGACCCGCGTCTGGCCCAGGTCCGTTTCGAAATCGCTGCGGACGTCAACAATCCTCTCTGCGGTCCCCACGGCGCCTCAGCGATTTTTGGTCCGCAGAAAGGTGCCTCGCCTGAACAGGTGCAGCAACTGGACCAGGCCCTCGGGCACTTCGCCGATCACTGCGCTCGAGTGCTGGGCAAGGACCTGCGTGACGAACCCGGCAGTGGCGCCGCTGGAGGGCTCGGATTTGCCGCCAAGGCCTTCTTGAACGCGCAGTTCCGTCCAGGCGTGGAAGTGGTGGCGGAACTGGTCGGGCTGGCAGCAGCCGTATACGGCGCCGCCCTGGTGATCACCGGCGAGGGCCGCTTCGATGCCCAGACCTTGCGTGGCAAAACCCCCTTTGGTGTCGCGCGGATAGCCAAACAGCAAGGGGTGCCGGTGATTGTGATCGCCGGCACCTTGGGTGACGGTTACGAACAGATGTACGCCCATGGCGTCGATGCCGCCTTCGCCTTGCCGTCAGGGCCGATGAGTCTTGCGCAGGCGTGCGCCAACGCACCGCAATTGCTGCGCGAGCGGGCAGGGGATATTGCGCGGGTGTGGCGGTTGGCGGTTCGGCGGGGCTGAGTGCGGCCAGCCATGAACTGTCGCGATTGGCGGTGGATTTGCATGCAATGGTGGCGCGTTTCGTGATTTAAGTTAGGGTTTAGGCTGGAGTTCGCGCAACTAGGAGATTGAAATGCGCTATTCAGCCTTGACCCAACGAATTACCGGCGACGGAGCAGCGGCCTGGCAGATTCACTACCGAGCACTGGAATTGATAGAGCAGGGCGTCGACGTGCTGCTGCTGTCAGTCGGTGACCCGGACTTTGACACCCCCAAACCGATTGTCCAGGCTGCCATCGACAGCCTGCTGGCCGGCGATACCCATTACTCGGAGGTGCGCGGCAATCGCTCGCTGCGCGACAGCATCGCCCTGCGCCATAGCCGACGCAGCGGCCAGGCGGTTGAACCGGATCATGTGGTGGTCATGCCCGGCGCGCAATGTGCAGTGTATTCAGTGGTGCAATGCCTGCTTGACCCGGGCGACGAGGTGATCGTTGCTGAACCGATGTATGTGACTTACGAGGGTGTGTTCGGCGCCTGCGGGGCCAAGGTGATTCCGGTGGCCGTGTGTTCGGAGAATGGTTTTCGGGTTGATCCGGCCGACGTCGCTGCGCTGATCACCCCCAGGACCCGGGCCATGTTGCTCAACAGTCCGAACAATCCCTCGGGTGCAGTGTTGTCGTTGCCGATCTGGCAGGCTTTGGCGCAGTTGTGCATCGAGCATGACCTGTGGCTGATCAGCGATGAGGTGTACAGCGACCTGTTGTTTGAGGGCAAGCACATCAGCCCGGCCAGTCTGCCGGGCATGGCCGAGCGTACGGCGACCCTCAACAGTCTGTCCAAATCCCATGCCATGAGTGGCTGGCGGGTAGGGTGGGTGATCGGCCCCAAGCCTCTGACCGAACACTTGATCCATCTGTCGCTGTGCATGCTGTTCGGCTTGCCGGATTTCGTGCAGAAGGCCGCTGAAGTCGCCCTTGATGCCGATTTGCCGGAGCTTGCGCAGATGCGTGACGAGTATCGCCGGCGTCGCGATCTGGTCTGCGCCAGTCTGGACGATTGCCCGGGCCTCAATGCCGTGAAACCCGACGGCGGGATGTTCGTCATGGTCGATATTCGCGAAACCGGCCTCGGCGCCCAGGCATTCGCCGAGCGCTTGCTGGAGGGCTACGGCGTGTCGGTACTGGCCGGCGAGGCATTCGGCCCCAGTGCGGCGGGGCATATCCGGATTGGCCTGGTGGTGGACCAGAAACGCCTGGCCGAGGCGTGTCGGCGGATCGTGCGCTGTGCGGCGGATTTGCTGGAGCAACGGCCAGGCTGAATATCTTGTTGTCAGTGCTGGCCTCATCGCGAGCAAGCTCGCTCCCACATTAGATCTTCAGCGAACCCTTAATTTGTGTACGACTGCAATCCAGTGTGTGCGAGCCTGCTCGCGATAGCGCTTCGATCAGCGCGGCTTCATTGACCACCTTGCCCCGGGATATGTTGATGAAGATGCTTTGCGCACGCATCAGCGCAAATTCCCTGGCGCCGATCAGGCCTTCGGTCTCGGCCGTCAGCGGCAACGTCAGGCAGATGAAGTCAGCGCCGACGCAGTTGAGTGGCCAAGACCATGTAACTGCAAAAAAGGGCAGTGCATGACTAGACCTGCGATTTAGTGCCCAGAACTGGAGAAGCAAAACGCCCCCTGGTTTTGTTTGACTTCTGCGTTTAAAGGATTTACCTTCGCCCCGCTTTTTTAGTCCACATAGGAGACCAGTCTTGGACAGTTGCCCCAGTCGATCACGACAGGCTAAAGCGGCGAGCTAGTTCAGCAGAGTCCCTTCTCTGCCACTGTCTTGCCGTATTACGGCGGATAGTGGTATTTCGTTCCCTACCTGGGATTCGAGCCTCCATTTCCCCCCTGAGCTTTCCCCAACGCATGCATGCGAGTGCTTAAGCGCGTTTGTGGGTTTTCGCTCATGCCTATCGCGATCCATCCCCGTAACTCTGTTCGCTCAGCGAACAATCGTCGGTATGGAAGTGAATTATGGATTGGAAAGTCTTTTTTCTGCGCGTGACCGTCGCGCTCGCTCTAGGTGCCCTGGTGGGTGCCGAACGTCAACTGCGCCAGCGCCTGGCCGGATTGCGTACCAATGCTCTGGTTTCAACCGGCGCGGCATTGTTCGTCATGGTGTCGCTGCTCACCTCGCAGGGCGACAACTCCGGCGCCGCACGAATCGCCGCGCAAGTCGTTTCCGGAATTGGTTTTCTTGGCGCTGGCGTGATCATGCGCGAGGGTTTCAATGTGCGCGGTCTCAATACCGCAGCCACTCTCTGGTGCTCTGCTGCGATAGGCATTCTGTCAGGCATGGGGCATATGTTAGAGGCCGCCATCGGCACTCTGGTGGTGCTCTGCGCCAACATCCTGTTGCGCGAAGCCGCTCAGCGCATAAACCGCCAGGGCGCAGCCGCAGCCGTGGAAGTCGACCAGCGTTTCACCTTCAACATCGTCTGCCGGGCCGAGGACGAAGTGCATGTGCGCACCCTGGTTCTGCATGGTTTGAGCGGTAGCGCTCTACGCTTGCAATCACTGCACAGTGAAGACCTGGCCAACCCGGACAAGCTCGAAGTGCGCGCTGAACTGGTTGGCACGCCTGCAAGCCCAGCCCAACTGGAGCAGTTGGCTAGCCGGGTGAGCCTGGAAAAAGGTGTGAGCTCCGTACGTTGGCAGTTGCTCAACAGCAATCAGCAAGACGAATAATCACTCTGCCGATACACGTATCACCTTCGGCTTTAGCACTCACCGGAGACACTATGAACTCATTCGCCGGTCTTTCTATTTTCCCCTCTCGTCGAGACGAACCCAGGAGCTTGAACCTCAGTGGAGAGGTAGATAACGTAACCGAAGCGGATTTGCAGGGTTTGGTAAATGAGCTCACCGCCGACGTTGCCGGAGTCAAGGAGCATGCCTATTTCGAACACGAGAAGGTACGGTACCTGCAAAACGCCGTGACGAACATTCTCAACATAAAACAGAACCAAATCGTCAAAGTGTTCACCATCATTACGGCAGTCTTCCTGCCACCCACACTGGTCGGCACGTTCTACGGCATGAACTTCGCGGTGATGCCAGAGCTTTCGTGGGAGCACGGCTTTATCTACTCGATGGGACTAACACTTTCGGCTGCGGTTCTTCCACTGGTTTACATCAAGCGCAAGGGGTGGTTGCGGTAATTGAAAGTGCTCACAGGGGGCGAGGGATTCGATCTCCCTCGACGAGCAGACAGGTGATTGATTCATTGTTATGGACCGCTGAAACCGGTTTCATTTTTGTTCAAAAAGAGTGTGCAAAAGAATTTGAGTTGAGCGGGTGTTTGCGTGGTAGCTGAGGGCCTCTTCGCGGTCGATCAGTCAGCGAGCCCCTATGAAAGAAATTTCTCGGCCGTTCACAAAACCTGTGATCACCCAAGAAATTTGCGTAAATACCCGAACAGTGCTTCATAAAGCTCATCGACTTCAACGGCAAGACCCCGCGCCCGCAGACAGCCATGAACCAACCCCAGGCCTTGATACAGCAAAGCAGGCGTGGCAGCAGCATTCAGCCGTTCGCCGAAACACACACCGTCATCGCGCAGAGGATCGAACTGCGCCACCGCGATAAACGCCGGTGGCAGACGGCTGAAGTCGTTCGCCAATAACGGCATGGCATAGGGCGAACGCTGCGTCGGACCCGGTAGATACAGCGCGTGATAGCAATCCAGATCACGGGTGCTGAGCAACGGCGCATCCGCGCATTGACTGCGTGACGGCAAACTCGCATTGCCGCCCAGCCCTGGATAGATCAATACCTGCGCGGTCGGTAACGGTTCATCGGCATCGCGTAACGCCAGGCACATTGCGGCAGCGAGATTGCCGCCGGCGCTGTCTCCGACCACTACTCGCCGTTTCAGGTCCAGCTGAAACGGGCAGTCGCCACTTTCCAGCGCCCGCCACACCGCCAGACAATCATTGAATCCAGCGGGGAACGGATGCTCCGGGGCCAGCCGATAATCCACCGCCAGCACCAGTACTTGCAGATGAGCTGCCAGTTCGGCGGTGATAAAGTCGTGGGAGTCCAGATCGCCGACTACCCAGCCGCCGCCGTGCAAGTAGACGATGCTTGGCCAGCCATCGGCCGGCATCGCAGTGGTCGGGTAGCAAGCGCGCACCGGTACGTCATTCACGCGCAAGTCCGTCACTGCCAACCCCGCAGGCCGGGGCGGGGTGAACGCCCGGCACATGCGGCTATAAGCTTCGCGTAGTCCTTTAATACTGCTGTCCAGTCTATTGAAACTCAAGGTTTTATCGACGAAGGCCGAGAGTTCAGGAGAGAGCGGGTAATCGGTCATACGGGCACTCAGTAGGCGTCAAGGTTTCAAACTGCCCTGTACGGTCGCAACGCCATCCTTGCCATCCACACTGGTCACACCTGCCAGCCAGCGTTGCAGATCCTCCGGGTGTTCGCGCAGCCATTGACGGGCGACGTCCTGGGGCGTCTTGCGGGCCATGATCGGCACCATCAACTGGCTTTCCTGAGCCGCGGTGAAGGTCAGGTTCTCCAGCAGGCGGTTGACGTTCGGGCAGCGCTCGGCGTAATCCGCAGCGGTCACCGTGGAGACTGTCGCAGCACCTTCATTGGGCCCATAAACGTCTTCGCTGCCGGTCAGATAGGTCATCTTCATGTTGATGTTCATCGGGTGCGGAGTCCAGCCGACGAACACCACGAACTCCTTGCGATTCACCGCCCGCTGGACGGCGGCAAGCATCCCGGCTTCACCGGACTCGATCAGTTTGAAACCGCCGAGGCCAAAGTGATTGGTCTCGATCATGGTCTTGATCGTGGTATTGGCGCCGCTGCCGGGCTCGATGCCATAGATCTTGCCGCCCAACTGGTCTTTGAATCTGGCGATATCGGCGAAGGTTTTCAGCCCGGCGGCTGCGACATAGTCGGGCACCGCGAGGGTTGCCTGGGCGTCGGCCAGGCTGGGTTTATCCATGACCTTGAGCTGTTTGGCGGCGATAAAGGGCGCGATGTTCTGGTCCATCGCCGGTTTCCAGTAACCGAGGAAGATGTCCAGGCGCTTGTCACGAATGCCGGCGAAGATGATTTGCTGCACGGCGCTGGTCTGTTTGCTTTCGTAGCCGAGACCGTTGAGCAGGACGTCGGCCATGCCGCTGGTGGCGATCACGTCGGTCCAGTTGACCACGCCCATGCGCACGGTCTTACAGGACGGCGCTTCGTTGGCCATGACGCTGGTGGTTAGCAGTGCAGTGCCGGAGAGAATCAACAGATAACGGTTGAACAGTCTTTTCATGTGAGAAGTCTCGCTCGGCAGGTCGTTTATTGTGAGGTTCGGTGTCTTCTTGCACCGTGCCCGCCACATTACGCAGCCCATCAGGCGCTGAAGTGCTCTGCGGCGACAGGATTTAGCACTGGGGCGACCATGATGGCCTTGCGCCCATAAACTCAGCCAAACAACCCCGCTGCGATATTGATCGAGAACCCGAGAATGGCGGTGTTGAACACAAACCCGATCAACGACTGCGCCAGCACAGTTTTGCGCAGCCCCCCCGTGGCGACCCCGACATCCGCGGTTTGCACTGCGACGCCGATGGTGAAGGAGAAATACAGGAAGTCCCAATAGTCGGGATTCACCTCGCCCTCGGCAAAACGCAACGCCGGTTCCTTGCCACTCCAGGTGTAATAGAGCCTGGCGTAATGCACGCTGAAGATCACCCCGGTCAGCAGCCATGAGCCGATCACCGTCAGCCCGGTGAAACCGTAGCGCAGGAGTTTGTGGGTGGTGTCCAGGTCTGTGCTGCCGGCCAGTTCGAAAGTAATGGCGGCGAGGCTGGCAATCGCCGCGATGCACACCACCAGCAACACCAGTCCGGCATTTTCGTCTTCGATTTCGGCGAGTCGTTTCACGTCATCGGCCCGTGAGCGCACGGTGAGCCAGGACATCAGTACCAGGTAAGTCCAGACTCCGGCGTTCCAGCCAATGAGGATTTTGCTGATAACCGAATCGGCCGGCGCCAGAACACCGACCGCCAAGCCCAGCAGGGCAGCGGCGGACAGGCGCGGGTGGGTGCGGGCGAGGTGGGGCATGGGGGCTCATTTGTGGTAAGGCCTAAGAGCACCATAGCGTAGCCCGTCCCATTGTGGCGAGGGAGCTTGCTCCCGCTGGGGCGCGAAGCGGCCCTAAAACCGGCAATCGCGGTTGTTCAGATAGAACGCATCAGCCGATTTTACGACCGCTGCGCGGCCGAGCGGGAGCAAGCTCCCTCGCCACAGGGGTTGTGTTCGGCTTAGGATTTACGCTTGACCACCTTCATCACCACCACAAAAAACACCGGCACGAACACCACCGCCAGCGTTGCGGTAATCATCCCGCCGATCACCCCGGTGCCGATGGCTTGTTGGCTGGCGGAGCTGGCGCCGGTGGCAATCGCCAGCGGCACCACGCCAAGGATGAACGCCAGCGAGGTCATGACAATCGGTCGCAGCCGCAGGCGTGCGGCTTGCACCGTAGCGTCGATCAGGTCGTGGCCTTCGTCGTACAGGCTCTTGGCGAATTCGATGATGAGGATCGCGTTCTTCGCCGACAGACCGATGATGGTGATCAACCCGACCTTGAAGAACACGTCGTTGGGCATCCCCCGCAGCGTCACGGCCAATACCGCACCGAGTACGCCCAGCGGTACCACCAGCAATACCGAAGTGGGAATCGACCAACTTTCGTAGAGTGCCGCCAGGCACAGAAACACGATCAGCAGCGACAGCCCGAGCAGCATCGGTGCCTGGGCGCCGGAGAGGCGTTCCTGCAACGACAGTCCGGTCCATTCCTGACCCAGGCCCGCCGGCAGTTGCGCCACCAGCCGCTGGATTTCTTCCATCGCCTCGCCGGTGCTGTGGCCGGGCGCCGGTTCGCCGGAAATGCTGATGGCCGGGTAGCCGTTATAGCGGGTCAACTGCGCCGGTCCCTGAGTCCAGCTGGCCTGGACGAAGGCCGACAACGGCACCATTTTTTCGGCATTGTTACGCACGTGGATACTCAGCAAGTCGGCCACCTGACTGCGTTGATCGCCTTCAGCCTGCACCACCACCCGTTGCATCCGGCCCTGATTGGGGAAGTCGTTGATATAAGCCGAACCCACGGCGGTGGACAGCACATTGCCAATATCGGCAAAGGCGATGCCCAAGGCATTGGCTTGCTTGCGGTCGACTTCCAGTTGCACCTGCGGCGCTTCAGCCAAGGCACTTTCCCGGACGTTGGCGAGGACCGGACTTTTCCCGGCCGCAGCCAGCAGTTCGGTGCGCGCTTGCATCAGCGCGGCATGGCCGACGCCACCGCGGTCTTGCAGGCGAAACTCGAAGCCGCTGGAAGTGCCAAGGCCGTCCACTGGCGGCGGCAGTACCGCAAAAGCCACCGCGTCCTTGATCTGGCTGAGGGCGATGTTGGCCCGGTCCGCAATGGAGGCGGCGGAATCGTCGCTGCCGCGATCCGACCAATCCTTGAGCGTAGTGAAGGCCAGCGCCGCGTTCTGCCCGGCGCCGGAGAAACTGAAGCCGAGGATCACCGTGCTGTCGCCCACTCCGGGCTCGCTGGCGTTGTGCGCTTCGATCTGCTCCACCACCTGCACTGTGCGGTTCTTGCTCGCACCCGGCGGCAGCTGGATGTCGGTGATGGTGTAGCCCTGGTCTTCCACCGGCAGGAACGAAGAGGGCAGGCGACTGAAACACAGCCCCAGGCCGATCAGCAGTACGCCGTAGATCAATAGATAACGACCGGTGCGTTTCAGCGCATAGGCCACGCCGCGTTGATAGCCGTCGCTCAGTTGCTCGAAACCCCGGTTGAACCAGCCGAAGAATCCGCCCCTGGCGTGATGCTCGCCCTTGGCGATCGGCTTGAGCAGGGTTGCGCAGAGCGCCGGGGTCAAGGTCAGCGCGAGAAACGCCGAGAACAAAATCGAAGTGGCCATCGACAACGAGAACTGCTGGTAGATCACCCCCACCGAACCCGGCATGAACGCCATCGGGATAAACACCGCCACCAGCACCAGAGTGATGCCGATGATCGCTCCGGTGATCTGTTTCATCGCCTTGCGCGTGGCATCCTTGGGCGACAACCCTTCGGTGGCCATGATCCGTTCGACGTTCTCTACGACCACGATGGCATCGTCCACCAGGATGCCGATGGCCAGTACCATGCCGAACATGGTCAGCACGTTGATCGAGAAACCCAGCGCCAGCATGGTTGCAAAGGCGCCCATCAGCGCCACCGGCACCACCAGGGTCGGGATCAGCGTATAGCGGATGTTTTGCAGGAACAGGAACATCACCGCAAACACCAGCAACATCGCTTCGCCCAGGGTGTAGACCACTTTGGTGATCGAGACTTTGACGAAGGGCGAGATGTCGTAGGGGATCTTGTATTCCACACCGACCGGGAAATACCGCGCCAGATCATCCATCTTCGCCCGCACCAGGGTCGCGGTACTCAGGGCGTTGGCCCCCGGTGACAATTGCACGCTGATAGCGGTCGACGGCTTGCCGTTCAGACGGGTGGAAAACTGGTATTCCTGGCTGCCGATCTCGACCCGGGCAACATCGCCGACGCGCACGCTCGAGCCGTCGGGATTGGCCCGCAGCACGATGTCGGCGAATTCTTCAGGCGTCGACAACTGGCCCTTGACCAGCACCGTCGCGGTGATTTCCTGGGTCGAGCGAGTCGGTAGATCGCCGATGCTGCCGGCCGAAACCTGGGCATTCTGGGCGGCAATGGCCGCGTTGACGTCGGCCGGGGTCAGGTTGAAGCCGATCAGTTTCTGCGGATCGATCCAGATTCGCATGGCCCGCTCGGCGCCATACAACTGCGCCTTGCCGACGCCGTCGATACGACGGATCTCGTTCATGACGTTGCGCGCCAGGTAATCGCTGAGCGCCACGTTGTCGAATTTGCCGTCACTGGAGGTCAGGGTAATCAGCAACAGGAAACCGGCCGAGACCTTCTCCACTTGCAAGCCTTGTTGGGTCACCGCTTGTGGCAGGCGCGGCTCTACCGCCTTGAGGCGGTTTTGCACGTCGACCTGGGCCATCTCCGGATGGGTGCCGGGCTGGAAGGTCGCGGTGATGGTGGCGCTGCCGAGGCTGCTCTGGGATTCGAAATACAGCAGGTTGTCTGCGCCGTTGAGCTCCTGCTCGATCAGGCTGACCACGCTTTCGTCAACGGTTTGCGCCGAGGCGCCGGGGTAGGTGGCGTAGATTTCCACTTTCGGCGGCGCGACGCTGGGGTATTGCGCTATCGGTAATTGCGGGATGGCCAGGGCACCGGCCAGCAGGATGAACAGCGCGACCACCCAGGCGAAGATCGGGCGGTCGATAAAGAATTGCGGCATGGGAGGTTAGTCCTGGGATCTGTTGTAGCTACTGGCCAGAAGCCTGGGCGAGTGGAAGTGGGGTTTCGTCGATCTGCACTTTCTCGCCAGGGCGAGCATGCTGCAGGCCTTCGGTGACAATGCGGTCGCCCGGTTTCAGGCCGTCGGTGACGATCCAGCGGTCCTTCTGCTCCTGACCAAGCTGCACCGGTTGCTGGCTGATCCGCTGTTCGGCGTCCAGCAGCAGGACCTGAGCGATACCGGCGCTGTCACGCAGGATGGCCCGTTGCGGCACGCTGATGCCTTGCGGGTTGACCGCCTGCTCCAGACGCACACGAATGAAACTGCCGGGCAGCAGATCGAGATCAGGGTTGGGGAATTCGCTGCGCAGGATGATCTGGCCGGTGCTCGGTTCCACGCTGATGTCGGTAAACAGCAATTTGCCCGGCAGTGGATAAGGACTGCCGTCGTCCTGAATCAGGGTGGCGCGGGCCTGATCCTGGCCGACCTGCTGCAACTGCCCGGCGCGCAAAGCCCGGCGCAAGTCGTTCAGTTCGCGGCTGCTCTGGGTCAGATCGGCGTGGATCGGGTCCAGTTGCTGGATCACCGCCAATGGCGTGGTTTCATTCTGCCCGACCAGTGCGCCTTCGGTGACCAGTGCCCGACCGATGCGTCCGGATATTGGCGCAGTGACCGTGGCATAGCCCAGATTCAGCCTGGCCCGTTGTACCGCGGCCTGATTGGCCGCTACATCGGCAGCCGTCTGCCGGACGCTGGCCCTCGCGTTGTCATAGTCCTGACCGCTGATGGCGTTGCCCTCGACCAACTGGCTGTAACGCTGTTCTTGCAAGCGCGCCTGGAACGCATTGGCCTCAGCCTTGCGCAGGCTGGCCTGGGCACTGTCGAGGTCGGCCTTGAACGGCGCCGGATCGATGCGAAACAGCACCTCGCCTTTTTTGACGTCAGTGCCTTCATGGAAGGTGCGTTGCAGCACGACGCCGGCGACTCGGGCACGGACTTCGGCAATTCGTGGCGCGGCGATCCGTCCGCTCAATTCGCTGCTGATGGACAGTGACCGGGCTTCAATGGTCTCGATGCGAACCGTGGCCAGAGGCGCCTGTTCTTCGGCAGTCGAGGCCTTGTCACAAGCGCCCAGCGTCAACACCAGTGCAATCAGGCTGAGCTTGGCAAGCAGATTCTTTGACATGTAATACCCCAATAATGACCCCCAGCATCCTACGGGGAGCGGGCGAGGGTAGCGGTGAAGTTTTGTAGGCGCTATGTGAAATTGTGTAAGGATTTTATTCAGGCACGCATGAGGACGTATATCCTTGGTGGCTTGATTCCTTTTGTGACTGTTATTCCGCCATCGCGAGCAAGCTCGCTCCCACAAGGGATCTCATGTGGACACAGATTCTGTGAACACCACCGACCTACTGTGGGAGCGAGCTTGCTCGCGATGGCGGCTTATCAGATGCCACAGTACTTTCTGGAAACACCCATGCCCAACATCCTCCTGGTCGAAGACGACACCGCGCTATCCGAACTGATTGCCAGCTACCTGGAACGCAACGGCTATCAGGTCAGTGTGCTCAGCCGCGGCGACCACGTGCGTGAGCGTGCGCGAGTCAATCCGCCAGATCTGGTGATTCTCGACCTGATGCTGCCCGGTCTCGACGGCTTGCAAGTCTGCCGCCTGCTGCGGGCCGATTCGGCGACGTTGCCGATCCTGATGCTGACCGCCCGCGACGACAGTCACGATCAAGTGCTGGGTCTGGAAACGGGCGCCGACGATTACGTCACCAAACCTTGTGAACCGCGTGTCCTGCTGGCGCGGGTGCGGACCTTGTTGCGCCGCAGCAGCCTCAGTGAGCCGCAAACGGCGAGCGACCGGATCCTGATGGGCAACCTGTGCATCGACTTGTCGGAGCGCACCGTGAGCTGGCGCGAGCAACCGGTGGAGCTGTCCAGCGGCGAGTACAACCTGCTGGTGGTGCTCGCCCGACACGCCGGTGAAGTCCTGAGCCGCGACCAGATCCTGCAACGCCTGCGCGGCATCGAGTTCAATGGCACCGACCGCTCGGTGGACGTGGCCATCTCCAAGCTGCGGCGCAAGTTCGACGATCACGCCGGCGAAGCACGCAAAATCAAAACCGTGTGGGGCAAGGGCTACCTGTTCAGCCGTTCCGAGTGGGAATGCTGAGCCGATGCTGAGAATCCTGATTCGGCTGTACCTGATCACCATCGTCACCTTCAGCGCGGCGACTTACCTGATCCCGGACCTGGTGATCAAGGTCTTCCACGAGCGCTTTGTGAACTACAACCTCGACCAGTCCCGTGGTCTGCAAAACCTGATCGTCAAACAGTTTCACGCAGTGCCCGCTGAGCAATGGCCTGCCCTGGCGGCCGAAATGGACCAGGAGTTCGAGCCGTTGCGCGTCGAACTGGTGCGCAATGACGACCCGGACTTCAGCGACTACGAAACCGAACGTTTGCAACGCGGCGAGAAGGTCATCCGCATGGGCGACTGGGCCTGGCGCACGCTGGCGGTTGCGCCGCTGGATGAACAGATGGCGGTGAAACTGGTGGTGCCGCCAGACCCGACGGACGTCGATTGGCTGTACTGGAGCATCAACGTACTGATCGGTGCGGCATTGCTGGCATGCCTGCTGATCTGGCTGCGCCCGCACTGGCGTGATCTGGAGCGCTTGAGAAGCACCGCCGAGCGCTTCGGCAAGGGCCATTTGAGCGAGCGCACGCAGATTTCCCCCAGCTCGAACATCGGCAGCCTGGCCCATGTGTTCGACACCATGGCCGGCGACATCGAAAACCTGCTCAATCAGCAACGGGACCTGCTCAATGCCGTCTCCCACGAACTGCGCACACCGCTGACCCGGCTCGATTTCGGCCTGGCACTGGCGCTGTCCGACGACTTGCCGGCGGCCAGCCGCGAACGTTTACAGGGCCTGGTCGCGCATATTCGCGAGCTGGACGAACTGGTGCTGGAGTTGCTGTCCTACAGTCGCCTGCAAAATCCGGCGCAGGTGCCGGAGCGGGTGCAGGTGTCCCTCGATGAGTTCATCGATAGCATTCTGGGCAGCGTCGATGAAGAGCTCGAATCCCCCGATATCGTGATCGATGTGTTGCTGCACGGCATGCTCGAACGCTTCACCCTCGACCCGCGGCTGACCGCTCGGGCGATACAAAATCTGCTGCGCAATGCCATGCGCTACTGCGAGCGGCGGATTCAGGTGGGCGTCAAGGTGTGCCCCAAGGGCTGCGAAATCTGGGTCGATGACGATGGTATCGGTATTCCCGACGACGAGCGTGAACGGGTCTTCGAACCCTTCTATCGACTGGACCGCAGCCGCGACCGCGCCACCGGTGGCTTCGGTCTGGGCCTGGCCATCAGCCGCCGGGCACTGGAAGCCCAGGGCGGCACGTTGACGGTCCAGGCATCACCGCTGGGCGGGGCGCGGTTCAGGTTGTGGTTGCCTGTGGCTGGGTGATCCTGAACGGCTTGTAGGAGCGAGCTTGCTCGCGATGGGCTCAAGGTCGACGCGTTTATTCAGTAAACACGCGTTATCGTTAACGTCCATCGCGAGCAAGCTCGGCTCCTACAAAAACGCCGACGCCTTCTCCACATCGTTCGCCGTAATCAACCGCACGCCAGCCGCCTGCATTCGCTGCATGGCTTCTGCCAGCGAGCCGTCCATATCAATTGCCCGGCAGGCATCGACCACCACAAAGGTATTGAACCCGGCCGCCCGGGCATCCAGTGCCGAATACATCACACAAAAATCCAGCGCCAGTCCGACCAGATAGACCGTGTCGATCCCGCGCTCTTTCAGATAACCGGCAAGCCCGGTGGTGGTTTTGTGATCGGCTTCGACAAAGGCCGAATAGCTGTCGATGTCAGGATTGCAGCCTTTGCGGATGATCAGTTGCGCGTGGGGCAGATTCAAATCGGCGTGAAGCTCGGCACCGTGGGTGGCTTGTACGCAATGATCGGGCCAGAGGGTTTGCGCACCGTAAGGCAGCTGGACGCTGTCATAAGGCTTGTGTCCCGGGTGGCTGGAGGCGAACGAAGCGTGCCCGGCCGGATGCCAGTCCTGAGCGATGACCACTTGTTTGAAGTGGCTGGCGATGCGATTGATCAGCGCAACAATCACATCGCCCCCAGGGACGGCCAATTGGCCGCCGGGAATAAAGTCGTTTTGCATATCAATGACGAGCAGCGCACTGCGGTTGCAGGTTGTACCCAGTGGTGTCCATTGAATCGAGTTAGTTGTCATGCCGGATTCCTCCCTGGAAGTAAGGTGCCAAGCATAGTAGCAACTTTGCTCAAACACATATCCCCCTGTAGCAGCCTGGCGGCAGCTGCTACGGGGGGCGTATTGGCTCATCAGTCCCGCATTTGGCCGATGCACTGCCTTACTGCCAACCGCGATGCCTTGTTATAGTTCGGCCCTCATTTCCAGCCCGGTAAGGATCACTGCCATGCCTGAATACCAAGCCTTTCGCGTCGAACTGGCGGACAACATCGCCCATGTGCAGATCAACCGTCCGGAAAAGATCAACTCGATGAACGCGGTGTTCTGGAGTGAAATCATCGAGATTTTCCAGTGGATCGACGACACCGATGAAGTCCGGGTGGTGGTGCTCAGTGGCGTCGGCAAACACTTCTCGTCCGGTATCGACCTGATGATGCTGGCCTCGGTGGCCAATGAACTGGGCAAGGACGTCGGCCGTAACGCGCGCCTGCTGCGACGCAAGATCCTGCAACTGCAAGCCTCGTTCAATGCCGTCGACAACTGCCGCAAGCCGGTGCTTGCAGCGATTCAGGGCTATTGCCTGGGCGGCGCCATCGACCTGATCGCTGCCTGCGACATGCGTTACGCCGCCGAAGACGCGCAGTTCTCGATCAAGGAAATCGACATGGGCATGGCTGCCGACGTCGGTACCTTGCAACGTTTGCCAAGGATCATTGGTGACGGCATGCTGCGTGAACTGGCTTACACCGGGCGTATCATGGGAGCTGAAGAAGCGCGTAGCATTGGCCTGGTCAACCGCACCTATGCGGATGCGGCCAGCCTGCTCGATGGCGTGATGGGCATCGCCCGGGAAATTGCCGCAAAATCGCCGATTGCGATTGCCGGGACTAAAGAGATGATCAGCTACATGCGCGATCACAGCATTAACGATGGCCTGGAATACATCGCCACCTGGAACGCCGCCATGCTGCAATCCACCGATTTACGGGTGGCCGTGGCCGCGCAGATGAGCAAGCAGAAACCCGAATTTCTGGATTGATAACAAAATGACTTCACGCTGGACCACCGCAGTACTCGATACCGACGCTCTCGGCGGCTGGGCAGTGGCTCGCAGCCGCGACGGTTTTTTGTTCGATGACAACGGCGCGCTGTTCCCACGGGAATGGCTGAAACGTCAGGAACTGTCGATTCTGGCTGAACATGGTATCGGCCATCTGGACGGCGAGCCGGTTTATCTGCTGGAACTCCACAGCTCATCCGAGGTGCCGGGTTGCCGCTGGCAAGGTCTGCGAGCGTTCATGCTCGAGGGCGATCACACCGTCTACAAAGTGCTCGGTTATGCTGCGCAAATCGGCACTTGGGCTCGTGAACATCGCTACTGCGGCAACTGCGGCCAGGCGATGCAGCAAATTCCACGGGAGCGGGCGATGTTCTGCGAACCGTGCGACCTGCGGCATTACCCGCGTATTTCGCCGAGCATGATCGTCCTGATCACCCGCGGCGACGAAGTGTTGCTGGCGCGCTCGCCGCGTTTCGTTCCCGGGGTCTACAGCACCCTGGCCGGGTTCGCCGAGCCTGGCGAGTCGGCCGAGGATTGCCTGATTCGAGAAGTGCGCGAGGAAGTGCGGATCGAGGTCAGGAACATCCAGTACATGGGCAGTCAGTGCTGGCCGTTCCCGCACTCGATGATGCTCGGTTTCCATGCCGAATACGCCGGCGGCGAGATCGTGCCGCAGGAGGACGAAATCGAAGATGCGCAGTGGTTCAATATCCACGAGTTGCCGCCGTTGCCGGCGTCACGCTCGATTGCCCGCTACCTCATCGACCTCTACGTGGCGCGTCGTTTAGGCCACGCTGAACCAGTGTTGCCAGGCTAGGCGCACCGTCAGCCCGAGCACTACGGTGATGAACACCGGGCGAATGAACTTCGCACCGCCACTAATGGCGGTGCGCGCACCGAAGAAGGCGCCGACCATCACCGACATACCCATGCTCAGGCCGATGATCCAGTCCACCTGACCGGAAAACACGAACACCGACAGCGCCGCGATATTACTGACGAAGTTCATGCTGCGCGCCACGCCACTGGCCTTGACCAGATCGATGGGGTACAGCAGCAGGCTGCTGACGGTCCAGAACGCTCCGGTGCCCGGGCCCGCCACACCGTCGTAGAAACCGAGGCTGAAGCCCTGGCTCGACTGCCACTTCTTTTTGATCGGTGCGTCGCTGTCCAGCGGCGCTTTTGGCGTCCCGCCAAACAACAGGTATACACCACAGGCAAAGACGATCACCGGGAGCATTTTGTTCAGCCACTCGGCAGGCAAATAATGCGCGACGATTGCGCCAACCACAGCCCCCACCAAGGTCCCGACTATTGCGTGCATCCACTGGCGCGGATGGAACAGCTTGCGTCGGTAGAAGGTGAAACTGGCGGTGGCCGAGCCGAAACTGGCGCTGAGCTTGTTGGTGCCCAACACCAGGTGCGGCGGCAAACCGGCGGTAAGCAGGGCCGGGGTGGTGAGCAAACCACCACCGCCGGCGATGGCATCGATAAAGCCGGCAATGAAGGCAACAACGGCAAGAATGGCGAGGGTGGTGAGGTCTACGCTGAGTTCGAAAGGCATGGGATCGACTTATACGGCGGGGCGCAGAAGAGGCTGCGCGAAAGGTCGGTATCTTACTCATATGTGTCACTTGCAGCGACCGTTGTAGAGCATTCGCGGGCTTTTGTGGCGAGGGAGCTTGCTCCCGCTCGGCTGCGCAGCAGCCGCAAATCCGGCTTATGCGTTTTACCTGACAAAACGCGTTTGGCGATTTGGGACCGCTTCGCGGTCCAGCGGGAGCAAGCTCCCTCGCCACAAGACCCGGGCGAACGCATGGTGTAAGCTCGTCTGCTCTTCGGATTCGACCTTTTGCGAGCCTTATGCCGTCGCTTTTCAAACGTTCCCTGCTGCCAAAACTGCGCAGTTTCCCGCTGACCGCCGATGCCGTCACCATCCTCTCTGGCGCTGCTGAATTTCGCCGCTGCCTGCTGGAGAAAATCGCCCAGGCCACGCAGCGTATCTATATCGTCGCGCTCTACCTGCAACAGGATGAAGCCGGCCAGGAAATCCTCGATGCGTTGCACGCCGCCAAAGCCGCCCGGCCTACGCTTGACGTAGTAGTCGTAGTCGACTGGTTGCGCGCCCAACGAGGGCTGATTGGTGCCGGCAAGCAGCCGGGCAATTCGGCCTGGTATCAAGAGCAGACCCGCACCCACGCCAGCGAAGTGCCGGTGTACGGCGTGCCGGTGCAGACCCGCGAGCTGTTCGGCGTGTTGCACCTCAAGGGCTTCGTGATCGATGACTGCGTGATTTACAGCGGCGCGAGTCTGAATAACGTCTACCTGCACAAGTTCGACAAGTACCGTTTCGATCGCTATCACCTGCTGCGCAACAGTGCATTGGCGGACTCGATGCAGCACCTTGTCGAGCACGGGCTGATCGCTTCCAGGGCCGTGCACCGGCTCGACCTGCCGAACCTGCCGAGCACCCGCAGCCTGCGCGGTGACATCGGTGATCTGCGCAGCCGCCTGAAGCACGCGACTTACGACACCACGTCCGGCAGTCTCAACAAGGGTGGCTTGTCGGTCAGTCCGCTGCTCGGGGTCGGCAAGAACAACCCGTTGAGCCGGGTGATCTGCGAGTTGATCGCCAGCGCTCAGCAGCAACTGACCATCTGCACGCCGTATTTCAACCTGCCGCTGGCCGTGACCCGGGAAATCAACCGGGCGCTGGCACGGGGGGTGAACATCGACATCATCGTCGGCGACAAGACCGCCAACGACTTCTACATCCCGCCGAGCGAGCCGTTCAAGATCATCGCTGCGCTTCCGTATCTCTACGAAATCAGCCTGCGACGTTTCGCCAAACGCCATCAGCGAATGATCGACAGCGGCCAGTTGAACCTGCACCTGTGGCGCGACGGCGACAACACCTATCACCTCAAGGGCATGTGGATCGATCAGCGTTATACCTTGTTGACCGGCAATAACCTGAACCCGCGAGCGTTTCGCCTGGATCTGGAAAACGCCTTGCTGATCGATGATCCGAAAAACGAGCTGATGGCACCGCGTGAGGCTGAGTTGGCGGAGATTTTCCGTAACACCAGCCGTATCGAGGGTTATCAGCAACTGGATACCTTGGTGGAGTACCCGGCGGCTGTCGCCAAGTTCTTGCGCCGGGTCAGCCGGGTGCGGATCGAGCGACTGCTCTATCGCATTCTGTAAGGCTTAGCTTGCCTGCGGCCGAATGTGTTTGGCGGCAGGCCAGCCAGCGACCAACAGCAGCAATGCAGCCGCTACCAGATAGGGCAAGCGCGGTTCTACCGCGTAGATCAACGTGCCGGCGAGCGGGCCGATAACCACCCCAAAACCTTGGGCGGCGCCAATGGAGCCGGCGGTAGCGCCTTGCTCCGAGGCCTCCACGGCATTCGCGGCGAGGGCTGCGAAAGACGGAAAGATCCAGCCCATGCCGGAGGCCGAAACGAAGAAGCACGCCCACAACGTCCATGCCGTGTCAGCCAGCATGCTGCCGGCAAAACCGCTCGCGGCGATGACGGCACCGACGCGGATCATCTTCAGCGGCGGCCATTCCAGTTTGCGCACCACCAACTGCGAGCAAATCAGCGCCAGACCCACCATGGTCAGGGCGATACCGGCTGTCTGCGCGGCATCGGCCGGGCCCATGCCGAGTTTATCGAGGGCATAGAAACCGACGGTGATCTGCGCGATGGACACGCACAGCATGGCAACAAAGGCCACCGCCAGCGGCCGACGCAAGCGTGGATCGCCGAGGTGCACGGCTTTCGGTGGTTGCTTGAGGTGCAGTTCCTGACCTTTGAGCTTGAACAGCAGCACCAGGAACGCCAACAGCGGCAGCACGGCCATGGCATAAAACGGCAGGCTCAGACTTTGCCGGGCCAGTAACGCTGCGATTGCCGGACCCAGCACCAGCCCGCAGGCGTTCGCTGCACCCAGCGACGCCATCGCGCGGGCACGGTGCTGCGGCTCGATATTGTCGGCAATCAACGCATAGCCGCCGACCGGAATCGCCGCGTAGAACACGCCGATCAGACCACGGCCGAGCATCAACCCGATGAATGCCAGCAGCGCCGATGGCAGCAGCTGCAGCGAGGCGTCGATAAACACGCACAACGCCCAATAGGCCAGGGTGAAACCACCGGTGCCGATCAACAAGACGCGGCGCCGTCCGAGACGATCGCTGGCCTGGCCCCATGGACGCGCGAGCACCATCCAGATCACCCCGGAGACCGTCACCGCAGCGCCGGCCTGCCAGGTGGCAAGCCCAAGCACACGGGCGATGGGCCCGATCAATGAAACGAAGGCCATCATCGCCATGGTGCAGGCCATGTTGGCGATCAGCAGCGGACGCAGGTTAAAGGTGCTGGTTGTCAGCGACACATCGGTGGTGGCCGTCGAGTTGGGCATGGGCAAGTCTTCCGTGAACATTGAGCGTCTGTGAACGTTATAGCTATGACGGGGGAAGGCACAGGTTTATTAGCGCATGAATAGGGGGGTATTGATCGTTTGCTCGTTCCCGTTGTGTCAGGCACACCGCACACTCAGGTTTTACGACTGCTTCGCAGCCGATCGCGGGCAAGCCACGCTCCCACACTGGATCTATGTCGGGCACGCATTGTGTGTTCAACCAAAGGAGGCTGGCTTTTTGGCTGCCACTGCCTAAGATGGCCGACACTCGTACAAGAACAAGGCAGTGCAACAGCCAATGTCGGAAAAAGACACCATCTCCATCCAGCTCGTGCGCGAAGCGCTGTTGCAGAGCTGTGCGTCGGGCCCTGCGACGGATGAAGTACTGAACAAGGTCGGTATAGATCCGACGTTGCTCGATCGACCGCAAGCGCGTGTCCCGGCCACCTCCTATGCGCGTCTGTGGCGGCTGCTGGCCCGGCGTCTGGACGATGAGTTCTTCGGCATGGACCCGCGCAAGCTCAAGTCCGGCAGCCTGGAGTTTCTCTGTCGCTCGTCGATGGCGCAATTGACCCTGGCAGCGGGGCTGGAGTCGGGGTTGCGGTTTCTGTCGCTGATGTTCGAGCGCATGCCGGCGCAGCTTGTTCATCAGCAGAGCCTGGCGGAAATCGTCCTGCTGGAGGATGACAAGGATCCGCGTCGGGCCTTCACCTATTTCACCTACTGGATGATCGTGCACGGTGTCGCCTGCTGGCTGGCGGGGCGGCGAATTACGATTCTGGCCATTGAACTGCGTTGCCCGGAGCCGGACTTTTGCGACGACTACAAGGTGATGTTTTCCGAGAACCTGCGCTTTGACCGGCCGCGAACGCGGATGATTTTTTCGGCAGATTGTCTGGATCTGCCGATCAAGCGCAGCACTGAGGAACTCAAGCGTTTTCTGGCCCATGCGCCGGCCAATATCCTGGTCAAATACCGTGACCCGGAGAGCCTCGCCAGCCGGATCAAGAACGATCTGCGCCAGTTACCCGCCGAACACTGGCCGGAAACCGACAGCCTGGCGCAACGCCTGTGCATGTCGGCCTCGACCTTGCGCCGGCGCCTCGCCGAAGAAGGTCAGACCTACCAAGGGCTCAAGGACAGCGTGCGCAAGGAGCTGGCGATTGTCTGGCTGGCCGAGCCGCAGATCAGCTTCGCCGAAATTGCCACGCGGTTGGGGTTTGCCGATGCCAGCTCGTTCTACAAGGCGTTTCGCAAGTGGTCGGGGTCCAATCCGGGGCATTACCGGAGTTTGATTTTGAATGAGGCGGGGTAGGGCTAGGCTCTGCGACGCGACAGATGACCACTGTGGCGAGGGAGCTTGCTCCCGCTCGATCGCGAAGCGGTCGCAAAACCTGCTGATGCGGTCTTTCTGACAGAGCGCGGTCGCATACTTTGGGGCTGCTGCGCAGCCCAGCGGGAGCAAGCTCCCTCGCCACATGGTGTTTGCATCCTTTTCTTGGCCAAACCAGTCAACCAACTTGAAAGCTTTGACCATTGCCCCGCACCCCGCACGGAGCCAGTATTTCCTCGATTTTTATGTTGTTCTGACCTCCCCAAAAAACAGAAAACAAAAGACCGAGGGATTTGGTGATGCGCGATTACTTGTCTGCTACTGCACAGTTTGATTATCAACACACTGTCGATGCTGCCCTGAAGGGCACTCTGGCGGGACTCAATGCTTGCGTCGAATGCTGCGACCGGCACGCATTGCCCGGTCGAATTGCATTGTTCTGGGAAGGCCGCGACGGCGCCAGTGCGACCTATACCTTCAGCGAGCTGCAGGAAAAATCCGCACGCTTCGCCAATTTCCTGCTGGCCCAAGGCGTCAAGAAGGGCGACAAAGTCGCGGGCCTGTTGCCGCGTAACGTCGAACTGCTGATCACGGTCTTCGCCACCTGGCGCATCGGCGCGGTTTATCAGCCGCTGTTTACCGCCTTCGGCCCCAAGGCCATCGAACATCGTCTGAACAGCTCAGGCGCGGCGCTGGTGGTGACTGACGCGGCGAACCGCTCCAAGCTCACTGAAGTGGCCGACTGCCCGACCATCGTCACCGTTGGCGGCCCTAAAGGGCAGGGCATCGTCCGCGGCGACTTCAGCTTCTGGGCCGAACAGGCCAATTATTCGGCCGACTGCGAGCCCGTCCTGCTGGGCGGCGACGATCCGTTCCTGCTGATGTTCACCTCGGGCACCACCGGTCCGTCCAAGGCGCTGGCCGTGCCGCTCAAGGCGATTGTCGCGTTCCAGAGCTACACCCGTGACGCGGTGGACCTGCGCCCGGAAGACGCGTTCTGGAACGTCGCCGATCCGGGTTGGGCCTATGGTATCTATTTCGGCGTCACCGGCCCGTTGTCCATGGGCCATCCGATCACCTTCTACGATGGCCCGTTCACTCTGGAAAGCACCTGCCGGGTGATCAACAAGTACGGCATCACCAACCTGACCGGTTCGCCGACCGCCTATCGCTTGCTGATCGCCGCTGGTGACGAGTTCGCCCGCTCGATCAAGGGCAGGCTGCGTATCGTCAGCAGCGCCGGTGAGCCGCTGAACCCGGAAGTAATCCGCTGGTTCGCCGACAACCTCGGCGTGGTTATCCACGACCATTACGGTCAGACCGAACTGGGCATGGTGCTGTGCAATCACCACGGCCTGGAGCATCCGGTGCATGTCGGTTCGGCCGGTTTCGCCTCACCGGGGCACCGGATTGTGGTGCTCGATGATAACTATCAAGAGTTGCCGGCCGGACAGCCGGGCATTCTCGCCATCGACCGCACGCAGTCACCGATGTGCTGGTTTGCCGGCTACGAAGGCGCGCCGACCAAAGCCTTTGTCGGCGATTACTACCTCAGCGGCGATACCGTGGAGCTGAACCCGGACGGCAGCATCAGCTTCGTTGGCCGCAGTGATGACGTGATCACCACTTCGGGCTATCGGGTCGGTCCGTTCGACGTGGAAAGCGCACTGATCGAGCACCCGGCGGTGATTGAAGCTGCGGTGGTCGGCAAGCCCGATCCAGAGCGCACCGAGCTGGTCAAAGCCTTCGTCGTGCTCAGCTCGCAATACCGCGCCGCGCCGGAGCTTGCCGAAGAGCTGCGCCAGCATGTGCGCAAGCGTCTGGCAGCGCACTCGTATCCCCGTGAAATCGAATTTGTCAGCGAACTGCCGAAAACCCCAAGCGGCAAGTTGCAGCGCTTTATCTTGCGCAACCAGGAAATCGCCAAGGCTCAAGAGGCCGCGGCTCACAAGGTTTGAACCGAAGGAAACAATGATGCAGATCGAAAACAAGATTTTTCTGGTCAGCGGCGGCGCGTCCGGTTTGGGCGCTGCGACGGCTGAAATGCTGGTAGCCGCCGGTGCCAAAGTCATGCTGGTGGACATGAACGCCGACGCGGTGGCCGCCCAGGCGCAAAAGCTCGGCGCCAATGCGCAGAGCGTGGTGGCCGATATCAGCCAGGAAGCCGCCGCCGAAGCGGCGGTCAAGGCCACGCTCGCAGCCTTTGGCGGGCTGCATGGGCTGGTCAACTGCGCGGGCGTGGTTCGCGGCGAGAAGATTCTCGGCAAGAACGGCCCCCATGCGCTGGCCAGTTTCAGCCAGGTGATCAACGTCAACCTGATCGGCAGCTTCAACCTGCTGCGTCTGGCGGCCGCGGTCATTGCCGAAGGTGAAGCCGATGCTGGCGGTGAGCGCGGTGTGATCATCAATACCGCCTCGGCCGCTGCCTTCGACGGTCAGATCGGCCAGGCAGCCTATGCCGCTTCCAAAGGCGCGATCGCCAGCCTGACGTTGCCCGCTGCCCGTGAACTGGCGCGCTACGGTATTCGGGTGATGACCATCGCTCCAGGCATCTTCGAAACGCCGATGATGGCCGGCATGACCCAGGAAGTCCGCGACTCTCTGGCCGCCGGCGTACCCTTTCCGCCACGCCTCGGCAAACCGGCAGAGTACGCTGCGCTGGTTAGGCATATTATTGAGAACAGCATGCTCAACGGCGAGGTGATCCGTCTCGACGGCGCCTTGCGCATGGCCGCGAAGTAGGAGGATTTGTCATGACTATTACCAACGATCCGATTGTTATTGTCAGCGCCGTCCGCACCCCGATGGGTGGTTTTCAGGGCGAACTGAAAAGCCTGAGCGCGCCGCAACTGGGTGCCGCAGCGATCCGCGCTGCCGTCGAGCGCGCCGGTGTTACACCTGATGCGGTGGAAGAAGTGTTGTTCGGTTGCGTGCTTTCGGCCGGTCTCGGCCAGGCGCCTGCGCGACAGGCGGCACTGGGCGCCGGGCTCGACAAGTCGACCCGCTGCACCACGCTCAACAAGATGTGTGGTTCGGGCATGGAAGCGGCCATTCTGGCCCACGACATGCTCGTTGCCGGTAGCGCCGACGTGGTGGTGGCCGGCGGCATGGAAAGCATGTCCAACGCACCGTATTTGCTGGACCGCGCCCGCAGTGGCTTGCGCATGGGCCATGGTCAGGTGATCGACCATATGTTCTTCGACGGTCTGGAAGACGCCTACGACAAGGGCCGCCTGATGGGCACCTTCGCCGAGGATTGCGCGCAAGCCAATGGCTTCAGCCGCGAAGCCCAGGACGCCTTTGCCATTGCCTCGACGACCCGTGCCCAGCAGGCCATCAGCGACGGCAGTTTTGCCGCCGAGATCGTGCCGTTGCAGGTCATGGTCGGCAAAGAGCAGAAGCTGATCATCGACGATGAACAACCGCCCAAGGCCAAACTGGACAAGATTGCCGGGCTGAAACCGGCGTTCCGCGAAGGCGGCACGGTGACCGCGGCCAACTCCAGTTCGATTTCCGACGGTGCGGCGGCATTGGTCTTGATGCGCCGCTCCGAGGCTGAAAAACGCGGCCTCAAACCGCTGGCAGTGATTCACGGCCATGCGGCGTTTGCCGACACCCCCGGGCTGTTCCCGGTGGCCCCGGTCGGTGCGATCAAGAAGCTGATGACGAAGACCGGCTGGTCGCTGGATGACGTTGAACTGTTCGAAGTCAACGAAGCCTTTGCGGTGGTCAGTCTGGTGACCATGAGCGAACTGGAAATCCCGCATGAGAAAGTCAATATCCACGGCGGCGCCTGTGCTTTGGGCCATCCGATCGGTGCGTCCGGTGCGCGGATTCTGGTGACATTGCTTTCGGCCTTGCGCCACAAAGGCCTGCACCGTGGTGTGGCGGCGATTTGCATCGGCGGCGGCGAAGCCACGGCCATGGCCGTTGAATGTCTGTATTAAGGAATCCTTATGCTCCCGACTGACGAACAACTACAGATCAGCGAAGCGGCCCGGCAGTTTGCCCAGGAACGGCTGAAACCGTTCGCCGCCGAGTGGGACCGCGAACATCGCTTCCCCAAGGAAGCCATCGGCGAGATGGCCGAGCTGGGCTTCTTCGGCATGCTGGTGCCGGAGCAGTGGGGCGGTTGCGACACCGGTTACCTGGCCTATGCCATGGCCCTGGAAGAAATCGCCGCCGGGGACGGCGCCTGCTCGACCATCATGAGCGTGCACAACTCGGTGGGTTGCGTGCCGATCCTCAAGTTCGGCAACGATCAACAGAAAGAGCAATTCCTTAAACCGCTGGCCAGCGGTGCGATGCTCGGGGCCTTTGCCCTGACCGAACCGCAGGCCGGTTCCGACGCCAGCAGCCTGAAAACCCGTGCCCGGCTGAACGGCGATCACTACGTGCTCAATGGCTGCAAACAGTTCATCACCTCCGGGCAGAACGCCGGGGTGGTGATTGTGTTTGCGGTGACCGATCCGAGTGCCGGCAAACGCGGCATCAGCGCGTTTATCGTCCCCACCGATTCACCCGGCTACAAGGTCGCACGGATTGAAGACAAACTCGGCCAGCATGCGTCGGACACCTGCCAGATTCTGTTCGAAGACGTGAAAGTGCCAATCGCCAATCGCTTGGGGGAGGAGGGTGAGGGCTACAAGATTGCTCTGGCCAACCTCGAAGGCGGGCGTGTCGGCATTGCCTCGCAATCGGTGGGCATGGCCCGCGCAGCGTTTGAAGCCGCACGGGACTATGCCCGCGAGCGGGAGAGTTTCGGCAAGGCGCTGATCGAGCATCAAGCCGTGGCCTTCCGGCTGGCGGACATGGCCACGCAGATTGCGGTCGCCCGGCAGATGGTGCATTACGCGGCGGCCCTGCGTGACAGCGGCAAACCGGCGCTGGTCGAGGCGTCGATGGCCAAGTTGTTCGCCTCGGAAATGGCTGAGAAGGTCTGCTCGATGGCCTTGCAAACCCTCGGTGGCTATGGCTATTTGAGCGACTTCCCGCTGGAGCGGATTTACCGCGACGTGCGCGTCTGCCAGATCTACGAAGGCACCAGCGATATTCAGCGCATGGTCATTTCGCGCAATCTTTGATTCTCTATTCCTCTATCTAAGGCAGGAGCCCCTTCATGAGTTATGAAACGATTTTGTTGGAAATCCATGGCCGGGTCGGTCTGATCACCCTCAACCGCCCGCAAGCCCTGAATGCGCTGAATGCGCAAATCGTCAGCGAGCTGAATCAGGCGCTGGATGGCCTGGAAGCCAACCCCGAGATTGGCTGCATTGTGCTCACTGGTTCGAAGAAGGCCTTCGCCGCCGGTGCCGACATCAAGGAAATGGCCGAGCTGACCTATCCGCAGATCTACCTCGACGATCTGTTCAGCGACAGTGATCGGGTGGCCAATCGCCGCAAACCGATCATCGCCGCGGTCGCCGGGTTTGCCCTGGGCGGCGGTTGTGAGCTGGCGTTGATGTGCGACTTCATTCTGGCCGGTGACAACGCCAGATTCGGCCAGCCGGAAATCAATCTTGGCGTATTGCCGGGCATGGGCGGCACCCAGCGCCTGACCCGCGCTGTGGGCAAGGCCAAGGCCATGGAAATGTGCCTGAGCGGGCGCTTGATCGATGCAGTGGAAGCCGAGCGCGCCGGGATCGTTGCGCGCATCGTGCCGGTGGATGAGTTGTTGGAAGAAGCGCTGAAGGTGGCGGCAGTCATTGCCGGCAAATCCCTGCCAATCGCGATGATGGTCAAGGAAAGCGTGAACCGCGCCTTTGAAGTCAGCCTGTCCGAAGGCGTGCGTTTCGAGCGCCGGGTGTTCCATGCGGCGTTCGCCATTGAAGATCGCAAAGAAGGGATGGCCGCGTTTATCGGCAAGCGTGAGGCGCAGTTTAAAGGGAAGTGATGCGCTGCTGAAGATCGTTCCCACGCTCCCGCGTGGGAATGCATCCCGTGACGCTCCGCGTCACATCCAGAGCGGACGCAGAGCGTCCAGAGCGGCATTCCCACGCAGAGCGTGGGAACGATCGGCCTTCTCCTGTGGGAGCGGGCTTGCCCGCGAAGCTTTTCAGCTTTTAGATTTGATAGTTCTTCAGTTCCCGCGCAATCACCATCCGCTGAATCTCGCTCGAGCCTTCATAGATCTGGGTGATCCGCGCATCGCGGTAATAGCGTTCTACCGGGTAATCCTCCAGATAGCCGTAACCACCGTGGATCTGTATCGCCGAGGAGCAAACCTTTTCGGCCATTTCCGAAGCAAACAGCTTGGCCTGTGACGCTTCCGACAGGCAGGGTTTGCCAGCACTGCGCAGACGCGCCGCATGCAGGATCAGCAAGCGGGCCGCGTTCAAGCGGGTGTGCATGTCCGCCAGCAGGTTGGCGATGCTCTGGTGTTCGATGATCGGCTTGTCGAACTGCACCCGGTCACGCGAATAAGCCAGCGCCGCTTCGAACGCTGCACGGGCAATGCCCAGGGCTTGAGCGGCGATGCCGATACGACCGCCTTCGAGATTGGACAAGGCAATCGCCAGCCCCTTGCCGCGCTCGCCCAGCAGATTCGCTTCAGGAATCGTGCATTGGTTGAGGGTCACGGCGCAGGTGTCTGAGGCGCGGATACCCATCTTGTGTTCGGAACGATCGACGATAAAGCCTGGGTTGTCGGTGGGAACCAGGAACGCCGACAGGCCTTTCTTGCCCAGGTCCGGATCGGTGACAGCGAAGACAATCGCCAGTTTCGCCCGTTTGCCATTGCTGACGAATTGCTTGGCGCCGTTGATCACCCACTGGCCGTCGCGCAGTTCGGCACGGGTGCGCAGGTTATGCGCTTCGGAACCGGCCTGGGGTTCGGTCAGAGCGAAGCAACCGATGGCCTGGCCGCTGGCCAGATCAGGCAGCCAGGTCTGTTTCTGCGCCTCGGTGCCGTAGTTGAGGACCGGCCCGCAGCCCACCGAGTTGTGGATGCTCATCAAGGCGCCAGTCGCACCGTCACCGGCGGAGATTTCTTCCACCGCGAGGGCGTAGGCAACGTAATCGACATAGGCGCCGCCCCATTCCTCGGGGACCACCATGCCGAGCAAGCCCAGCTCGCCCATTTTCGCCACCAGCGCATCGTCGATCCAGCCAGCCTTTTCCCAGGCCTGAGCGTGGGGCGCGATTTCACGGCGGGCAAAGTCCCGGGCCATGTCGCGGATCATGACTTGCTCTTCACTCAATTCAAGGTCGTGCATGGCTCAGCTCCCACTCTCGTCAAAACCGTTGAAGAAACTCGCGACATGCTCGCTATCAAGAGCTTGCAGGGTCGGCGGGTTCCAGCGCGGGTTCTTGTCTTTGTCGATCAGCAAGGCGCGCACGCCTTCGATCAGGTCGCCACGTTCGAACCACTGGCGGTCCAGATGCAACTCCAGGGTGAAGCACTCTTCCAGGCTCAGCTGACGACCGCGCCGCAGCATCTCCAAGGTTACGCCCATCGCCAGCGGCGAGCGGCTTTCCAGAAGGGTGGCGGTGGTCGTGGCCCATTCATGGCTGTCGGCCACCGTCACTTGGCGAAGTTGCTCGACGATACTCGGCACGTCAGGCAGGGCGAAGAAGTGGTCGATGGCCGGGCGCAGGGCGTGCAGCGGTGCGTCGGGCAGTTGTTGTACGGCAAGTTTTGCCAAAAGACCTTGCAGGTCTTTGAGCGGTGTTTCGTGCCATTCCAGGCTGTCGAGGCGCTGATCCAGCAGGCTCAGCTTGTCACTTTCCAGGAACCAGTCGGCCAACCCGCAGTAGAGCGCATCGGCGGCACGGATCTGTACGCCACTGACACCGAGGTAGATCCCCAGTTCGCCCGGGATTCGTGGCAGGAAATAACTGCCGCCGACGTCCGGGAAATAACCGATGGCCACTTCCGGCATCGCCAGGCGGCTGCGTTCGGTGACGACTCGCAAGTCTGCGCCTTGCACCAGCCCCATGCCACCGCCGAGGACGAAACCGTCCATCAGCGCCAGTACCGGTTTGCGGTACTGGTGGATGGCCAGGTCGAGGGCGTATTCCTCGACGAAAAAGTCCTGGTGCAGGGTTTGTCCGTTTTTGAAGCTGTCGTACAGCGAGCGGATATCGCCACCGGCGCAGAAGGCCTTTTCACCGGCACCGCGCAGAACCACCGCATGCACCTGTGGGTCATGGGCCCAGGCATCGAGTTGCTGGTGCAGGCAGCGGACCATGTCCAGAGTGAGGGCGTTGAGGCCGGCGGGGCGGTTGAGGGTCAGGTGGCCGATATGGTTGCGGACCTCGGCCAGCACTTCGCTTTGCGTGACATCCCCGGACCGTGCCGCTTGGAGTGAAACCTGAGCAGTCATCACTAACTCCCTGCTTTTATTGTTCTTTATAGAAGTGTTCGCGCGCGAACGATGGCGGATCGTAACAGTGCAAATTTGTCATGCACAAGCCGGATAACTGCAGGTCGGGTGTGCATTTTTGCAGGGATGTGTTTTGCAGCGTAACAGGGTCCCTTGTGGCGAGGGAGCTTGCTCCCGCTGGGTTGCGAAGCGACCCCAAAACCTGCAACCACATTTTGTCAGTCACACCGCATTCACCGACTTTGCGACTGCTGCGCACTCGAACGGGAGCAAGCTCCCTCGCCACAGTACAGCGCTTGTCTCAAGGCTCCTTGATTGACTGACATCGATGTAAGCAACAGTCACGACCGATTCGGCTGTGTGGTAGCGCTTATCAGCACAACCGGGCTGTCTACACAGGCCCTTACGACACCTGCCCGAGGCGTTCTGTTGGCATTCTGGCGTTCCATTGAAGCCGTCTGCACCAAGGGCTTCAGGGTGGGTGTGGCGACGCACCCGGTTAAAACAATAACAACACTGCTGCGGTGTATGCCGCATCGACTCATCACTCCTGCCCATAAATGTGGCTCGGTCGCACACCTGGCCGCGATAAATCCAAATAAATCGGGACTCACGAAGATGAACAAAAAATGGCTGGCCTTACCTGTACTCGCGATGCTGTTCTGTTCGGCAGGCGCTAGCGCCAAAGAGTGGAAAGAACTGCGATTTGGCGTCAACCCAAGCTACCCACCGTTCGAATCGACCACCGCTGACGGCGGCGTGCAGGGCTTTGGTGTGGATCTGGGCAATGCCATCTGTGCTGAACTCAAGCTCAAGTGCGTATGGGTGAGCAACGATTTCGACGGGCTGATCCCGGCCCTCAAGGCTGGCAAGTTCGATGCGATCGAGTCTTCTATGACCGTGACCGACGCGCGTAAAAAACAGATCGATTTCACTGATCGTCTGTATGCCGGCCCGACCGCGATCGTTACCCGCAAGGATTCTGGCCTGGAACCCACTGCCGAGTCCCTCAAAGGCAAGACCATCGGCTACATGCAGGGCACCATTCAGGAAACCTACGCCAAGGCCAAACTGGCACCCGGTGGTGTGAAACTGCGGGCCTATCAGAGCCAGGATCAGGTCTATGCCGACCTGGTGTTCGGTCGTCTCGATGCGTCGATCCAGGACAAGCTGCAAGCTCAGATGAGTTTCCTGACTTCGCCGCAAGGCGCTGAATTCAAGAACAGTGAGGGCATCAGCGACCCGTTGGTACCGTCGGAAATCGCCATCGGTATCCGCAAGGACAACGACGAGCTCAAAGGCATGCTCAACACTGCCATCAAGGCCCTGCATGAAAAGGGCATCTACGCGCAGATCCAGAAGAAGCACTTCGGCGATCTCGATCTTTACAACAACTGATCCTTGCACAGCCTGACGCTGCATCACCCTGTGCGATGCAGCGTTGGTCTGTGGCAACTCAAGACAGGTGACTGTGTGAATTCCTTCCTGAATGTTCTGGGCCTCGACATGTCGGCCCTGCAGGGCTATGGCCCGCTGTTGCTGCACGGCACGTGGGTGACGCTCAAACTTTCTTTTCTTTCGTTACTGGTGAGCATGCTGATGGGCTTGCTGGGTGCTGCGGCCAAGCTCTCACCGCTGCGCATCTTGAACCTGCCGGCGACCTTCTACACGACACTGATCCGCGGCGTTCCCGATCTGGTGTTGATGCTGCTGATTTTCTACAGCCTGCAAGGTTGGCTGAGCAGCCTGACCGAAGCCATGGATTGGCCTTATATAGAGATTGATCCGTTTGTGGCAGGCATCATCACCCTGGGGTTTATCTACGGCGCCTATTTCACCGAGACCTTTCGCGGCGCAATTCTCAGCGTTCCGCGTGGCCAGCAGGAAGCCGGTGCGGCGTTCGGCTTGAACCGCTGGCAACGGTTTCGCTTCGTGGTGTTCCCGCAAATGATGCGCTTCGCGTTGCCGAGCCTTGGCAACAACTGGCTGGTGCTGCTCAAAGCCACGGCCCTGGTGTCGATCATCGGCCTGTCGGACCTGGTCAAAGTCGCCCAGGAAGCCGGCAAGAGCACCTTCAATATGCTGGATTTTTTGCTGTTGGCGGCGGCGCTGTATCTGCTGATCACCAGTGCTTCGAACTATGTGCTGCGGGTGCTTGAGCGGCGTTACAACCAGGGCGTGCGGGGGATGACGCGATGATCGAGTTGATTTCGGAATACTGGAAACCCTTTCTCTTCAGTGACGGCTACAACTTCACCGGGTTGGCAATGACCTTGTGGTTGCTCTGTGTGAGCATCGTCCTGGGGTTTTTCCTGTCGCTGCCGCTGGCGATTATGCGGACCTCGCGCTGGGGCGTGCTGCGCTGGCCGGTTCAGCTGTTCACCTATGTGTTTCGCGGCACACCGCTGTATATCCAGCTGCTGATTTGCTACAGCGGGATCTACGGCATTGCCGTGGTCCGTTCGCAGCCGCTGCTGGAAGCGTTCTTTCGCGATGCGATGAATTGCACCTTGCTGGCGTTCACCCTCAACACCTGCGCCTACACCGTGGAAATTTTTGCCGGGGCGATTCGCAGCATTCCCTACGGTGAAATCGAAGCGGCCCATGCCTATGGTCTGAGTGGCTGGCGTTTGTATCTGCGGCTGATCCTGCCGTCGGCGTTGCGCCGGGCACTGCCGTATTACAGCAACGAAGTGATCCTGATGCTGCATGCGACTTCCGTGGCCTTCACCGCGACCATTCCGGACATCCTCAAGGTCGCCCGCGATGCCAATGCCGCGACCTTCATGACCTTCCAGGCATTCACCATTGCCGGGTTGCTGTACCTCGCGCTGTCTTTCGGGTTGGTGGGTGCATTCCGCCTGGCAGAGAAGCGCTGGCTGAGTTTCCTCGGGCCGGCCCACTGAAGGTTGGGGCCGGCTTTTTTCACTTCTATTTTTTCTGTCCAGAGTTGTGCCGATAGCGGTACGGCTGCAGGAGTGCTCCATGTATAAACTGACGGTTGAAAATCTGTATAAGCGCTTTGGTGACAATGAAGTGCTCAAGGGCGTCTCGTTAAACGCGCGTGCCGGCGATGTGGTGAGCATGATCGGCGCCAGCGGTTCAGGCAAAAGCACAATGCTGCGCTGTATCAACTTCCTTGAACGGGCGGACGAAGGTTCCATCGAACTGGACGGTGAACGGATTGCCACCCGGCCAGCCGCGGGCGGTATGCGGGTCACCAGCCCCGCGCAGTTGCAGCGGTTGCGCACGCGTCTGGCCATGGTGTTTCAGCATTTCAATTTGTGGAGCCATCTGACGGTTCTGGAAAACATCATACTGGCGCCATGCCGTGTGCTGGGTATCAGTCGCAAGGACGCCGAGGCGAGCGCCCGTGCGTATCTGGACAAAGTCGGCTTGCCGCAACGAGTGGCCGAACAGTACCCGGCGTTTCTTTCCGGTGGTCAGCAGCAACGGGTGGCGATTGCCCGGGCCTTGGCGGTGGAGCCGCAGATTCTGTTGTTCGACGAGCCGACCTCGGCGCTCGATCCGGAGCTGGTTGGCGAAGTACTCAAGGTAATCCAGGCGTTGGCTGAAGAAGGTCGTACCATGCTGATGGTGACCCACGAGATGGGCTTTGCCCGTCAAGTATCCACTCAAGTGTTGTTTCTGCATCAAGGGCGGGTCGAGGAGCAGGGGACTTCAGAGATTCTCGACCGGCCGCAAAGCGAGCGTTTGCAGCAATTTTTATCGGGCCGTTTGAAGTGAGGCAAAACGTACATGGCGGATATCCGCGATCTGACGATCGTGCTTGATCGTATCGATCAGGCAATCATTGAGGTGCTGCGCCACGAAGGGCGCATCACCTATCAGAAGCTTTCCGAGCGGGTACACCTGACTCCCAGGCCATGCCTGGAACGGGTGCGCAAGCTCGAACAGCTTGGGGTTATCCGCGGTTACGGGGCGATCCTCGACGAGAAGAAACTGACACCGGGGCTGTCGCTGCTGGTGTTGGTGGCGCTGTCGAACCAGAGCGGGCGAGCGGCGCAAAAGGCCTTCGAAGCCAAGGTCCGGGCCTGCCCGCAGGTGCTGGAGTGCCGCTTGATCAGCGGCGCGTTCGACTACAGCCTGCGTATGCGTTGTCGCGACATGGAACATTACCGGGTCCTGACCGAAGTCTGGTTCGATGACCCGGATCTGCACATCGACAAGCTGGTCAGCCATCCAGAATTGGCGATGGTCAAGACGTCGATGGAGTAAGCCGTTTCGGTCGCGCACGTCTTCAAAACATTCGCGGGCAAGCCCGCTCCCACAGGGTATATGCAGCCCATGTGGGAGCGGGCTTGCCCGCGAAGTCGTTTAGCCAGACGCCATAAATCGTATTGATCTACCTGGAATCCAGCACACTTCTTTTCCCCGCCGAATCGGCTGACAGCCCCCTCGCTTTCAGCCATTTCCATCACACCCACCCACGTTATCAGCCGGGTTTTCCCCTCAGCGAATCAGACAATGAGTACCTCTTAACCCTCATTGATTCTGTGCCCATGCAAACCACCAATACCGTTTTGATGATTCGCCCGACACGTTTCTCCTTCAATCAGGACACGGCTGCCAATAACCGCTTCCAGCGCCCGGCAGCGGCTGCCGAAGACGTGCAACTCAAGGCCCTGCAAGAGTTCGATGGCTATGTCGCCGCCCTGCGTGAGCAAGGTGTCACCGTCATGGTGCACAACGACAGTGAAGCGCCGCATACCCCGGACTCGATCTTCCCCAACAACTGGTGGAGCAGCCATCCCGACGGCACCTTGGTGCTGTACCCGATGCAGGGTCACAACCGTCGTCTGGAGCGGGACAAAGGCGTGCTGGACTGGTTGCGCGATGAGTACCGGGTCGAGCAGTTGCTGGACCTCTCCAGCCTCGAGCAGCAGGAAGTGTTCCTCGAGGGCACCGGCAGCATGGTGCTCGATCGTCAGCAGCGGATTTGCTACGCCGGTTATTCCACCCGCACCCATGCCCTGGCCTTGAATCAGCTGGTCGAGCACCTGGGTTATGAGCTCTGCGCATTCAACGCAGTGGACCGTCAGGGTGTCGCGATTTATCACACCAACGTGATGATGAGCGTCGGCACCCGCCTGGCGGTGGTGTGTCTGGAATCCATCAGCGATCTGAACGAGCGCACCGCGCTGCAGTCGCGGCTGGAAAGCAGCGGCAAGCAGATCCTGGCCCTGAGTTTCGATCAGCTGGAATCCTTCGCCGGCAACATGCTCGAAGTCCACAACGCGGCGGGCGAGCCCTTGCTGGTGATGTCGCGTACCGCCTGGCAATCGCTGGATGCTGCAGAACACAAGCTGATCGAGCGTCACGCCAAACCGCTGCCGGTGAACATCGACACCATCGAACGCATCGGCGGCGGCAGCGCCCGCTGCATGCTGGCTGAAGTCTTTTTACCTGAACGCCTGACTACCCAGGAGCAATCGCGATGATCGTCCGTCCTGCCACTATGGCTGACCTGCCTGCATTACTGTCCCTGGCCCACAGCGCCGGCACCGGTTTGACTACCTTGCCAGCCGATGCCGTGCGTTTGCGCCATCGTCTGGAGTGGGCGGAAAAGACCTTCGCCGGCGAGGCTGAACGTGCGGATGCCGACTACCTGTTTGTACTGGAAGCCGAAAACGGCCAAGCCGTCGGCATTTGTGCCCTGGCCGGCGCCGTCGGCATGCGCGAGCCCTGGTACAACTACCGCCTCGGATTATTTGTCGCGGCGTCGAAGAATCTGGGAATCAACCAGCATATGCCGACGTTGTTCCTGGGCAACGACATGACCGGTCATTCGGAGCTGTGCTCATTGTTCCTGCACGCCGATCACCGCAGCGGACTCAATGGGCGGCTGTTATCCAAGGCGCGGTTTCTGTTTCTGGCCGAGTTTCGCGAGCAGTTCGGTGACAAGGTGATTGCCGAGATGCGCGGTTATTCGGATGAAGAGGGCGTTTCGCCGTTCTGGGAAGGTCTGGGTCGACATTTCTTCAAGATGGATTTTGCCGATGCCGACTACCTGACCGGTCTGGGCAACAAGACCTTTATCGCCGAGTTGATGCCCAAGTTCCCACTACCGACCTGCCTGCTTCCGGAATCGGCACGCTCGGCGATCGGTCGGGTTCACCCCAATACCGAACCGGCGCTGGGCATGCTCAAGGCTGAAGGCTTCGCCCACAAGGATTACATCGATATCTTCGACGGCGGGCCGCTGATCGAGTGCGCCACCGGCGACATTCGTGCGGTGCGTGACAGCCAGGTGCTGCAGCTGAGTATCGGCACCACCGGCGAGCAGGCGGTGCCGTATCTGATTCACAACCGCCAGTTCGCCAATTGCCGGATCACCACTGCGCCGGCGCGGGTTGCGGCAGGCACATTAATTGTCGATGCGCATACCGCCAAAAGCCTCGGCTTGAGTGCCGGTGATTCGGTGCGAGCGGTAAGTCTGGCGGTACCGGCCCGTCAGCAGGCGGCGGCTTAAGGGCGACGCAACGGGGTCCGGTGCCGGGCCCCGGCGGATCCGAATCAGACTCTGCTGGACAGCACTGCACCGATGCTGCGGCGTCTGGCGTGCAGTTCGCTGGCGTGGATCAGTTGTTCAAGGTCCTCTGGCGTGACGTCGAAGAACGCTTGCATATCTTCCAGTGCACGCCGCAGGTCTTCGGCAGTGATGCCCGCAGGATCTTTGGGTGAATGATCGGCCGGAATCACCGCGACGGGCTCGTTATGACGCTTGGGGTAACGAATCCGCGTCAGATTGTTATAGGCCAGCGCACTGAGCAGCATGCACAGCGCGCCAAGCATCACCGGGCCCAACTCCAGCCAATCCATGGCGATGGTCGCCGGATCGGCCAGCACCAGCAGCAGCGCCAAGGCCCCGGCTGGTGGATGCAGGCAACGTAACCAGCACATCAGCATCAGCGCCATGCCGGCGGCCAGACACGCACTGACCAGCGTTCGGCCGAGCACATGGGCCACCAGCAGCGAAACCACGGCGGCGGTGAAGTAACCACCGAGTATCGACCATGGCTGAGCCAGTGCGCCGGACGACACGGCAAACAGCAACACCGCTGAAGCGCCCAACGGACCGATCAGGTGCAGCGCGACATCCATTCCGAACACATACCCGCAGAACCAGACACTGAACAACGTTGCGAGAGACATGCCGATGGCGGCACGACTCCATTCGGCGGGGCGGGTATTGATGGCAGCAGGTAACCAGCGAGCAAGCATGACGAAGACAATCCAGTTGCAGATGGTGGGTAAAAGAAGGGTTTGTTCTAACTCTCGTAGCAGCTGACGAGCTTGCGAGGCTGCGTCAGGCCCGGGCCGCGTTCGGACGAAGCGGTCGTAAAATCAGGCAACACGTTCTTTCAGGTAAATCGCGTACGCAGGATTTGCGAGGACTCCGGTCGAGCGCGACCCCGGCTCGAACGCAGCCTCGCAGGCTCGGCAGCTGCTACGGACACAGCCTTGGGGCAGGAACTGGCACAGTGTGCCGATCAACGTCATAGCTTACAAATTCATAATGATGCTGTTTAAGTGCATTATTTTTGCAGTATTGAGACTCTGCGCTGCCAGCCAGCCGATCGCCAGCAATGACACCGAGTCCGGGCGAGCGGCCAACCGTCGTGTCGATATCCGTCTAGTGCCGCAAGTGGGGGCCTGTGGGCAGCTCGCTGTGGGGGCGGATGATGGGCAAGCGTGAAGGACTACGCCCGTAGCAGCTACAGCTCCAAAGGCCTGGAGACGCGTTTGCCCAGCACCCGGTCATCGACCTCGTCATTGAAAAAATCTCTTTCAATACTCTCGCGCAAGCCCGGCTTTTCGGCCAATGGTCCCTTGAGCGCTACCAGCGCATCACGCAACTCTCTCAGTTTATGGAGTTGTGGCACCGGCACCGGTGGGGTGCCGTAGAACAGTGTATGTCGGACAAGTTGCTCGTTACCCTCGCGCAATAGGGGAGAAGACAAGAACGGTGGGTGTGCGCTGAGGGCGTTATCTTCGGGCATGGAGGCGCCTATGGTGTTTTAGCGAGAAGTTCAGAAGTGACTGTTCTGAATACCGCCAGTGATGGATCGGTTAATGGCTAAAGGACTTTATTGTAAGTCGGTTTTACAGGTTGATTATGATCCGCTAGAGGGACGCTCATAGGTGGCGATTACCGATAACGCTGTAGGATTTTGCTGCAAATAAATGCATGCATGTGGGAATAGGCAGGGCCGTCAGAAACATTTCTGACAGCTGATTCGCAGGGATTAGAAATTTAGCCCCGCGATCAGCAAACCGGGGAGCCCCCAACGATTGCCAGCGGATGGATCTCGAAGGGGGATTGGGGTCTAGGCCACGACCAATTGAGCATTCCATTGTTGGTAGGGAATAGGCAGGTTGCATGACGCGCCACGACCCATCGGGAAGTAGTGAAAGCCATTACGCGTCATGCGTTCAGCGTCGTACAGGTTGCGCCCGTCGAAGATCACCGGGGCGGACAAACGCTGACGGATCAACTCGAAATCCGGTGCCTTGAATTGCTGCCATTCGGTGCAGATGATCAGCGCATCCGCCTGCGACAGCGTCGATTCAGGGGTGCCCATCAACGTCAGACGCGATTCGTCCGGGTAGAGACGCTGTGTTTCCTGCATGGCTTGCGGATCAAACGCGCGAACCTGCGCACCGGCTTGCCAGAGTGATTCGAGCAGAACCCGGCTCGGGGCATCGCGCATGTCGTCGGTATTGGGTTTGAAGGCCAATCCCCATAGCGCGAAAGTTTTCCCTCGCAGGTCGCCTTTGTAGAAAGCATTGATCCGCTCGAACAGCTTGTGTTTTTGCCGCTGGTTGATGGCTTCCACTGCCTCTAATAGATCGCTGGAGCAGTGAGCTTCCTGAGCACTATGAATCAATGCGCGCATATCCTTGGGGAAGCAGGAACCGCCATAACCGCAGCCGGGGTAGATGAAGTGATAGCCGATGCGCGAGTCGGCGCCGATGCCCAGGCGCACAGATTCGATGTCGGCGCCGAGGTGTTCAGCCAGTTCGGCGATCTGGTTGATGAAGCTGATTTTGGTGGCGAGCATGCAATTGGCGGCGTACTTGGTCAGCTCGGCGCTGCGCAGGTCCATGAACATGATGCGGTCGTGATTGCGGTTGAACGGAGCGTACAAATCGCGCATCACGTCGCGTACTTCATCACCCCCGCAGCCAATGATGATGCGATCCGGGCGTCGGCAATCGGCAACAGCCGAGCCTTCCTTGAGAAATTCCGGGTTGGAGACGATATCGAACTGCAACAGGCGGCCTGCTTGCTGCAGTTTCTTTTCGATGTGAGCACGCAAGGTGTCGCCGGTGCCGACTGGTACGGTGGATTTCTCCACCAGAATCACTGGCTGTTCGCGATGGCGCGCCACAGCATCACCTACCGACAAAACATGACGCAGGTCCGCCGAACCATCTTCCCTTGAGGGGGTGCCGACAGCGATGAACAGCACCTGACCGTGCTGCACAGCGAGCTTTTCGTCGGCGGAAAATTGCAGCCGTTGGCTTTCCAGCCCCTCGCGAACCAGGTTGGCGAGCCCTGGCTCGAAAATACTCACATGTCCTTGTTGCAGCTGTTTGATCTTGTTTTCGTCAATGTCCATGCAGATGACATCGTGGCCGACTTCGGCCAGTACGGCGGCCTGTACGAGGCCTACGTAACCACTACCAAATACGCTGATTTTCATGGGGCATTCCTTGGGCCTGGCATGTGAGCGGATCGAGTATTGATGGTCATGACGCCGAGGATGACCAGCGCCCAGATTAGGCAGAAAAATGTGAACCAAATATGAAAAACATGGCAAACGACTGTTTATCTGAAGGTCATACAGCTACTGTTCGGGGTTCTCGCTCCAGCGACTTTTTCCGGAGAAAAACCCGTCATTGGTTAATGCCAATGTAGGAACAGCTGGTCGACGCTCCTACATTCATTCAAGGCCCTGTCAGTTTGATTGATCTACCTGATATCGATTCATCGCACACCTTCAGCACCTCATCAACAGTGCCTGAGGGGAAGGGGGCGGCTAATCCACTGACGCTTTATCTGGCCAGGCTGGCGCCCTCGAGTCAGCTGACCATGCGCTATGTGCTGCAGGACGCTGCGGACCGACTGGGTTTCGAAGATATCAATATCGAAGAAATTCCCTGGCATGAGCTGCAACCCGAGGACGTTATCGCTTTGGTTGCGACATTACGCAGCGATGGTTATGCACCCAATACGTCTTCGTTGTACGTCAATGCCGTGCGTGGCGTGATGAACGAGGCATGGCGAATAAGCCTGATCACTCAGGACCATCTATTGAAGATGCGCTCGGTCAAAGGCATCGCCGGCACACGTTTGTCCCAGGGACGAAATCTCAAACGGACGTTGATCCAGGAACTGATGGCTGTCTGTGCGGCCGATCCAAGACCACAGGGGCTACGAGATGCCGCTGTGATTGCGATCCTGTATGGCTCAGGCATGCGCAAATCCGAATCGGTGAATCTGGAACTCAAGCAGATAGACTTCGCTGAGCGCAGCCTGCGAGTCACGGCCAAAGGAAACAAGGAACTGATCAAGTACGCACCGGGCTGGGCATTCGCCAAGCTGGATGCGTGGCTGGCGTTTCGGCGTTCGCAGTTGGTCGAAGGTCAGGACGATGACTCGTTTCTGTTCAACAGGATTCGTCGCGGCAATCACATCACCCGTGAGCGGATTACCAAGCACGCGATTTATTACATCGCACGGCAACGTGGCGCGCAGGTCGGTGTGAAAATCATGCCCCATGATTTTCGTCGCTCATTCATTACACGAGTGATCGAAGAGCATGACTTGTCGATTGCGCAAAAACTCGCGCACCACACAAACATTCAGACGACTGCCAATTACGATGTTCGAGATGAAAACGAACGTCGTCGGGCGATTGATCGGTATGACCTTTGAAGTGAGGCGCTGCGTTGCAAGGACAGCAGGGGCCAAGTCTAAGGGGCTCAGGCCAGGCTGTCCTCTCCCGGTATTCTTTTTGCATTACTACTTGGCACTTCCGTTCCGTATGAAGTCTCCTGGTACATTTTTTAGAGCATTAATAGTGCGCCGATATTATTCGACGCGCCGGGCTGGATGCTTTGTATGACAAGGGAAATAAAAATAATGAGTAGAAATTTCCCGCTTATAGGGCAAAAAACGCACTTGAGTTGCTAATCGCACCATTTTTGCCCGCTCCAGAGTTGTGCAAGTTACAAGTGAGAAAAACGTTTCAGCGATCCTATCGAATCCGGTCTCAAAAATGAAACCAAATGTCGCTTGCGTGTCTTTTTGGAAGAGTTTTTCGTTTTTGTCAGTCGTAACAACACTTGGGCACAGCCCTTGCAAAAGTACTTTCAAACCACCGAAAGTGTGGTTTTTAACGAAAAAAGATAACGGGGAGCGTTATAAATGGGCGCCAGAAATAAAACCGCAAAGGCCAAATCTCTGGCGTCGGGACGCGTCAAGAGGTTGCCGGAGTCATGAGAAATTTATTTTCGCATGGGACAGGAAGTTAACGACGCACACTGAGGTGCTTGACAGAAACAGTACTCACTCAAACAACGTAAGGCCTTATTTTATTGAAATAGCGAAGTTATAAGAAAAATGCCGCATGTATCGCGGCAAGGAGTAGGGTATGTCCCGAGCTTTTTTTAACGAAATGTATGATGCGAGTGGTGGCTGCCGCCCACATTACCAGGAGTTCGCGCGTTGGTTGGCGGACACACCTCTGGAGTTGCTGGATCAACGTCGTCGCGAAGCCGACCTGTTGTTCCACCGAGCCGGCATCACCTTCACCTTATACGGGGACGAGCAGGGCACCGAGCGGTTGATTCCGTTCGACATCATTCCACGCAGCATCACAGCCAGCGAATGGCATACGGTCGAGCGTGGCTGCATTCAACGGGTCCAGGCCTTGAACATGTTCCTGGCCGACATCTACCACGGGCAACGTATTCTCAAGGAGGGCATTATTCCGGCCGAACAGGTGTTGGCCAACGAGGGTTATCAGGTCGCCATGCAGGGCCTGAATCTGCACCGCGGCATCTATGCCCACATCTCCGGGATCGACCTGGTCCGCGACGGTGATGGCAGTTACTACGTGCTGGAAGACAACCTGCGCACCCCCAGCGGCGTCAGCTACATGCTCGAAGACCGCAAGATGATGATGCGCTTGTTCCCCGAACTCTTCGCCGCCCAGCGTGTGGCGCCCATCGATCACTACCCGAACCTGCTGCTGGACACCCTCAAGAGCTCCAGCCCCCTGGACAACCCTACGGCAGTGGTATTGACCCCGGGTCGCTTCAACAGCGCTTACTTCGAGCACGCGTTCCTGGCCCGTGAAATGGGCGTGGAACTGGTTGAAGGCGCCGATCTGTTTGTCCGCGACGATCATGTCTACATGCGCACCACCGCCGGCCCCAGGCAGGTGGATGTCATTTATCGCCGCCTCGACGATGCGTATCTCGATCCGCTGTCGTTCAACCCGGATTCCATGCTCGGTGTGCCCGGCCTGATCGCTGCCTACCGCTCGGGCAATGTGGTCCTGGCGAATGCCGTCGGCACCGGCGTGGCCGACGACAAGTCGATCTATCCCTATGTCGGCGACATGATCCGCTTCTACCTCAATGAGGAACCGATCCTCAAGAACGTGCCGACCTGGCAATGTCGCAAACCGGAAGAGTTGTCCCATGTGCTGGCCCATCTTCCTGAGCTTGTGGTCAAGGAAACCCAAGGTTCCGGCGGCTACGGCATGCTGGTGGGACCTGCGGCCACGGCGGCGGAAATCGAGGACTTCCGCGCGCGCCTCAAGGCACGCCCTGAAGCCTATATCGCCCAACCAACCCTGTGCCTGTCGACGTGCCCGACCTTTGTCGAAAACGGCATCGCCCCACGCCACATTGACCTGCGCCCGTTTGTGCTGTCGGGCAGCGAAACCCGTCTGGTGCCCGGTGGCCTGACCCGCGTGGCATTGCGCGAAGGCTCGCTGGTGGTGAACTCGTCTCAGGGCGGCGGCACCAAAGACACTTGGGTAGTAGAGGACTAAGACATGCTTTCAAGAACCGCTTCGGACCTCTACTGGATGTCCCGTTACCTGGAGCGCGCCGAAAACCTGGCGCGCATGCTCGAAGTCAGTTACTCGCTGTCGCTGATGCCCCAGGCCGGGCGCACCGATGGCCGCGCCGAGCTGGCGATGTCGCTATTGGCCGCCGGCACGCTGGACGACTACAACGAACGCTACGGCGAACTCAACACCGAGCGCATGCTGCACTTCTTCGCGCTGGATGAAACCAACCCCGACAGTATCTATTGCTGCCTGCAGGCGGCTCGCTCCAATGCTCACGCCGTGCGTGGACGCATCACCGCCGATATGTGGGAGAACATCAACGCCACCTGGCTGGAGATGCGCAATATCGCCAGCAATGGCCTGGGTCGGTACGGCATCAGCCATTTCTGCGAGTGGGTCAAGGAGCGCTCTCATTTGTTCCGCGGGGCGACCTCGGGCACGATCATGCGCAACGATGCCTACAGCTTTATTCGCCTGGGCACCTTCCTCGAACGGGCCGACAACACCCTGCGGCTGCTGGATGCGCGCTACGAAATGTTCGGCGAGGAGTCGGAGGAGGTGAGTGACAATTCAGCCCGCGGCTACTACCAGTGGAGCGCCTTGCTGCGAGCCTTGTCGTCCTTCGAGGCATTCAACGAGATCTACCGCAATGCGCCGGGCGCCGAGCAGGTTTCCGAGATGCTGCTGTTGCGCGGCGATGTGCCGCGTTCGCTGCACGCCTGCATCGAGGAGCTGGACCAGATCCTTGCCAGCCTGCCGGGCAATAATGGCCGCCCGGCCCAGCGCCTGGCCGCCGAAATGAATGCGCGGCTGCGCTACACCGGGATCGACGAGATATTAGGTTCAGGCCTGCACCTCTGGTTGACCGATTTCATTGCCCGGATTCGCCACTTGGGCCAGACCGTTCACGAGTCCTATCTGGAGGTCGTATGAAACTGTCCATACGCCACGACACCACCTACAGCTACGCCGACGAAGTCTGCACCAGTATCCAGTTCCTGCGTTTGACGCCAAAGAACAGCGAGCGCCAGCACATTCTGGAATGGCACCTGGAACTGCCGCGCCTGGTGCGCAGCCAGCTCGATCCTTACGGCAACATCCTGCATGTATTGACGATGGACGAGCCCCACGGCGCCCTCGTACTGACCGCCTATGGTCAGGTTGAAATCGACCAGGCACTGGACGTGGAGCACGACAGTCAGTCGCCGTTGCCGTTCTTGCGCACCAGCCATCTGACCAGGACCGATGACGCCCTTAACGCTTTTGCCTTGCAGCACTGCGGCACGCGGCGTGACCGTGCGGCGCTGATCGACTTGATGAATGGCCTGGCCGATCACATGGTCTACAGCCCGGGTGCGACCACCGTGGACACCACCGCCGCCCAAGCGTTTGCCGCCGCAGGCGGGGTCTGTCAGGACCACACCCACGCGTTCCTGGCATGCGCCCGCAGCCTGGGGATCCCGGCGCGTTATGTCTCCGGTTACCTGTGCACCGAAGATGAAAGCCATCTGGCCAGCCACGCCTGGGCCGAAGCCTGGCTCGACGATGGCTGGTACAGCTTCGACGTGACCAACCGGCTGGCCCGGCCCGAGCGCCATTTGAAACTGGCGGTGGGCCTCGAGTACCTCGACGCCTGCCCGGTGCGCGGCATGCGTCGCGGGGGCGGGGCCGAGCAGATGCTGGCCCGGGTACAGGTGACGTCCCTGTTTCAGGTGCAGCACCAGTAGACCTCGCTCGCGGCAGTCACAGTAACCGGCCATACCCTCCTGGACAGGGTATGGCCGTTCATTCCAAATTCATGAGCTCACCAGTGATCTTCCACTGATATCCGGCGCTCATTCACAAACTGGTCTATAAACGAATTAATCACGCTAATATTCATGTCCTGGGATTCAAGGAGGAGGGAGCAACCACGACACCGTTCGACAGGGTGGTGATCAATAACCTTGATCGTTATCAGCTGGCAGGACATGCCCGAGGTTTTGCAGTGGCGCTGGACGTCTTGACAGTCCTGCGCAGGGATTTGATATAGATCAAAGCCAAGGAGATTCCAAGGGAGGAATTTGGGTCAACGCTGGCACCGAACCCAGCGAGGACGCGACGGCTGACCATCGGTAAGGGGCAGCGGCAGGCGTCGAAGCCCAACCTTTCTGGAGTCAGATCATGAGCCAGTATCAACGGTTATTGCTGATCATCAACCCGGCCCAGCGCCATTCCCCTGCGATACACCATGCTGCCGAGCTGGCCAAGGTCAGCGGGGCAAGTTTACACATTGCGGCGTTATTACCATCGCTGGATGTGCTCTCACTGTTCGAACAAGGCGACCGGCACAAGGCTCGGGAGAGTTACCTGCAGGACCATCGCGATTGGCTCAAGGACCAGGCAAAGGATATCCGTAGCACTGGGATCAACGTGACAACCGAGGTGGCATGGGCCGATGACGTGCAGCAGGAAATCCTTCAGCACGTCACGGACATGCAGCCCGATCTGCTGATCAAGCAAGTACAGCATGAACCCGTGCTCAAGCGCGCGTTCATCACGCCTATGGATTGGTACTTGTTGCGCCACTGCCCGGTACCGATGTATCTGGTCGGTGCGAGCGGTCATGCCTTGCCGCGCAAGGTAGTGGCGGCCGTTGACGCTTCAGATACGAAGTTGCAAGGCAGCGAGCTGAATGACCGGATCATCCAGCAGGCTTCCAGCCTCGCGCTGCAGTGTGATGCCGAGCTGCATCTGCTGTACGCCTGTGATATTTCGGCAGCCTGGCTGGCTGATCTGGGCGGCGGCCTGACGCCGTCAGAGCTTACCCGGGAACTGCGCAGGGACCTGGAAAAATCTTTTCTTAAATTGGCCGGTCGGTTTGGAGTGCCTTCTGACCGTCGACATTTCATTAAGGGGCAACCGGTCTCGGCGCTTAGTGAGTTCGCCAACGAGAATCAAGTGGATGTGATCGTGATGGGCAGGGTCCAATCCCACGGACTGCAAAAGCTTGTCGGCAGCACGACCGAGCATATTCTGTATCAGGTGCCCTGCAGCGTTCTGGCGGTCTAGGACAGCGCCCCCTGTCAGGGTTTTCCCACGTTTCGTTAGCGAGCCTCCAAGCCCTTGTGTATGCGCATTGTAGTGCTGGCCCTGGTCCTGACGCTGTTCGGCTGCGCTACCGCGTCGGGCCCGCCGAGGGGCGAGGGCGGCAGTTGGCGGTCCTTCTATGTAGTGAATCATGGCCTGCATACCGGGTTGGCGATTGCCCGCCCGGATCTGCTTCAGGTGCTTCCCGCGCTGGCCGAAGCGTTCAGCGACGGCGACTTCGTCGAGTTCGGCTGGGGTGACGAGGACTTTTACCGGGCCCCACAGGCCACCTTGCGCCTTGCCCTGCGGGCCTTGTTCGGGTCGACGGCAAGCGTGCTGCATGTGGTCAAGATTGCCGGGGACCCCAGGCGGCGTTTCGCCGCAAGCGAGGTCATCGAGGTGCGGGTGACGGAGGACGGCTACCGGCGACTGCTCGCATTTGTGGCCGGGACCTTCACCCACTCAGCGGCGGGCACCTTGGCGGCGCTCGGGCCTGGCCTGCATGGCGAGAGCTGGTTCTACCAGGCCGAGGGCAGCTATTCGCTGTTCTATACCTGCAATACCTGGGTCGCAGAGGCGCTGGCCGCGAGCAGTTGCCCAATGTCGCCTACAGTGGTGACGGCGGGGAGCGTCATGTCGCAGTTGCGCCGGGCGACAGCGGCCGGTGCATCTTGCCTGGCTGCCCGCTAACCCGCACCTGACCATCGCCCGCTCTTGTGTCTCGGTCATCATTCTTCTCCCGCAACTCGCGTTTTGCTCTTCGCAAAAGTCAGGCTCAGTATCACCGAAACCAGGACGATGCCGCCGACTATGGCCAGCGACCATTGGATCGGTATATGGAGCCACGGCGCGGCCAACATCTTGCCACCGATGAACACCAGCACGATAGCCAAGCCATACTTGAGCAAGTGGAAGCGGTCAGCCATGTCGGCGAACAGGAAGTACAGCGCGCGCAGGCCCATGATGGCGAAGATGTTGGAGGTGAATACGATGAAGGGGTCGGTGGTGACGGCGAAGATCGCCGGGATACTATCGACCGCGAACACCAGGTCGCTGGCCTCAATCAGCACCACCACCAGGAACAGCGGCGTTGCCCACCGCACGCCGTTCAGGCGCACGAAGAACTTCTCGGCGTGTAATCCGTCGGTGATGCGCAGGTGGCGGCGTAGCCAGCGCAGCAACGGGTTCTTGTCCAGGTCAAGCTTGTGTTTGGCGAAGATCAGCATCTTGATGCCGGTGATGACGAGCAAGGCGCCGAAGACATAGAGCAGCCAATCGAACTCCGACACCAGCCAGACACCGGCGAGAATCATGACGGCACGCATGACTATAGCGCCGAGCACGCCATAGAGCAGCACCCGGCGCTGCAATTCCGGTGGAACGGCGAAGTAGCCGAAAATCATGACGAAGACGAACATGTTGTCGACCGACAGCGACTGCTCGATCAGGTAGCCCGTCAGGAACTCAAGCGTCTTGCGCTGGGCGACCTCAGCGTCGAGTGTGCCGTTCAGATACCACCAGAGCAGTGCGGCGAAGAGCAGTGCCAGGCTGACCCAGGCGATGACCCAGGCCAGCGCCTCCCGGAACGAAACGCGATGCGCCTTGCGCCCGCCGAAGACGAACAGGTCCAGCGCCAACATGGCGATGACGAAGACTATGAAAGCGGCCCACATCCAGGGTTCGCCGATGCTCATGGGGGTCATCATTCCATCTCCTTCACCGGGGCATGCTCCAGCGCGGCGATGCGCTCATTCAGCGGCGGATGCGTCATGAACAGCCGCTTGAGTCCGCAGCCACCACCGCCACCGGTGCTGTCGAAGCGCCGCCATCGTGTCTGTAACCGTCCCAGTTGCTTGACGAGCATAGCTTCAAGTTTGGCTCTTGGGCCAATCAGGATCGGATCGACCAACCCTGCATCGCGGGCATTGAGGGCGGCCTCGAAACTCACTTCGTCGCAAGGATGCACCACCGCAACGCCGATCGGTTCCAGGAACTCCGCGTAGAGCTCATGGGTTTGATCCAGAATACGGGGGAGGGGAGGCAGGGTAGTTTCTTTGTTGCCTGTTGCGGCCCCATCGCAAGCAATCGAGCGTCGACCCTGCGCTACAGCGGTCTTGGATTGTAGCGGAACAAGTTTCAACTGGATTGTCCCGTTGTTGCTCGATCATTGAAAACGTGAAACCGATTTTTTGCAAAGTTTAGGCACTGGCGCAATCAAGCGTAGTCGGTTAGCGATCATTCGTGTTTTTGTAGAACACTACGAGACATTGGATAAATAACTCAACTAAATAGATGTTTAGTTGAGTTATATATTTTCCACATATAAGAAAGGACTCGGAGCAGGCCGGTTATTCGACAAAGACGCTTAACCAGACGGTATAGCCACCACAGGCTGGATCCTCCGTTACCTGCTCAACGACCCTGAAACCGTGGGTTTCAAGCAGCGCAGGCACTCCGCACGATCCAGGCTGCCATGATAAAGCGGTTCACCTTCAAACTGCCCAATCGCCTCGCCATGGGCCGTACCACTGGTAAACATCAGTGCCGTGCCGGGAAGCGAATGAGCCTGGAAGATCGGGAACATCTTGCGCTGATCGTCAGGCTTCAGGTGAAAAAAACTGTCCCAGGCCAGAATCCCGCTGTAGCACTCATTGAGCTTCAATTCACGCATATCGGCTACACGCCAATCGTGCTGCGGGAAACGTTGTTCGCACACCGCGATGAGCGACGCGGACGAATCGATGCCGGTGATCCGGTGTCCAGCGTCAATCAAGTAGCGCGCCATTGGTTTTGCGGCGCCACAGCCAATATCGAGAACGCGTCCACCAGCATTCGGCATCGCCAGACGAAAACGATCCAGCCATGACTGCTCGTTGAAGTGCTTGATGAAGTGCTTGATGAAGTGCTCGCAGCGAACGCGATCCCAAGCCTGAGCATGACGCTCATAGAGATCGATGATGTGATCGGCTGCTTCATGCATGAATAAAGCCCTTGATGGCTAAGAGATCGACTGCCGGGGTTGAAGCGTGAAATGTACTGTGGAGAAGCCCCTGATGGAATATATGATGCTACGCATAATGTATATTATGTTAAATCAGATGCTATGTCATAGATGCTCATTGTGTTAGCTGCACCTGAATACCGGAGTGAGGCAATCGCGAAATAAAGAGACTTCACCTCGAAAAATGCTTAATGGATTGATTTTAATGGATATTACGAAAAATGTAGTGCGGGCCTCACCATCTGTTGCAACGTAATCATGAGACTGCCACGTAGCCGACAGTTGGCCTGTAAGCCTTTATTTACGAGGGTTTCAGCCGATTCCATCATTTTTGTTACTAGCTCAGAGTCTATCAATTAATCGTGAGACAGCATCGTGTAACCACGCTTGCGCAATTGAGATAAAAACTAATAAATACAATCGGTTAGCTAGGTTTTAACGAAATCGCGAGACATAACCTGCAGCGTTTTTTGTGAAGATTTGACGAGACACATCTGGGCCCCGACCGCTTGGTGGCGTAGGCAGAATTCCGCGCCAAACCAGCGCTCGGATTGCCGAAGACCAAGCCTGACGCGGGCTAGCAATATTTGCCCAAAATGTTTTTCGGAAAAACTGGGCTGAGAACTGCTCTGCACTAGACCCCTCCTGGGGCTGCGGCTCTGGCTTTCCGGACACGAAATCGTGAGATCTCACCAGTGGACTTACACCCCCTGACTGCCCGCCACCCAGAAATTCCGGGCATTGGCGGGAGTGCGACGTTTTCACGATATTTAACCGTACCTACGGCGGGTAACGGAATCACGAGACTAAACGAGATTTTTTAACGAAACTACGAGGAATAGCCAGAAGGTACGCGAAGAAATTACGAGACAAATTGGCGGCCTCATTCGCAACCCGGTTTTCTGTAAAAGGTGTGTCGTTCTGAATATGACCCGAGCCAGCGGTGGACGGCGCGTTGCTCCGTTCGGTTAGTGTTACTCGCGCGCCCGAATCTCCGCACGCCCAATGAATAAGGATGTATTCGCAGATGCCACGTTTTCATCAGAGACGTCCGGCCCAATATCTGTAAAATAATCGGGAGACAAGTACTGGCTATTTAATGAAACTTTGAGATAAGTCCAGAAAGTTTGGGGTGGTAAGGAGCCATGGTTGCGCGATAGACACGCGCGCGATACCATCGGGCATTCTTAAATCCAAGTTGCATGAGAAGAGAGGCTGATTATGAAGAATAGGTCTCCGACTTCCGATTACTGCTATAACTGGAAGTCTCTCAATAGCACTAACTAACGTCTCTGGTGGTCATGAATGTCTCGCTCGCCGAAGCCCTTATTCAATACATACGAGTTTTTCCTTGATCAGGATTTCAGTTGCAGCGAGCCTACTACCCCGTGCGTCAAAGCTTACCTTGCTTCGTTCCCCTCTGCGCTAGGAGCTGCACGCGGTTATTTGGCCGTACGGTCTTTCCTGCGGGCATTTTCCGATAATGCTCAGACCTTCAGCTCGTATCGCATCCATATTGAGCGGTTGCTGCTGTGGTCATTGTTGATTAACCAGAAGCCGCTGAATCAACTTAAGCGCCAGGACGCCCAGGATTATTTGAATTTTTGCCGTAATCCACCTCGAGACTGGATTGGGCCTGTGACGCGTAGCCGTTTCGTGAAAAATAATGATGCGCAGAGTGCGCTCGAAGACCCTATTATTCCTAATCCTAATTGGCGTCCATTCAACATTAAATCGTCGAAACCGCTGATTGGCTCCGATGATCAAGAACAAGGAATAATCGAGAACAAATACAGCGCAACCAACAGCACCATGAATCAAGTTTTCTCAATTTGCAGTCGCTTCTTTGAATTTATGGTTGAAGATGGTTATGCATCGGCAAACCCTTTCCGAATGATCAAAAAGTCCGGCCGTTATAGCGATGATGGTCAAGATGAGGGCGTTACGCGTGCATTGACGCCGCTGCAATGGAACTACGTGCTTGAAACGGCTGAAAAGCTGGCGGAGTCCGAACCTGCTCGGTATGAGCGTACACTGTTTATACTTTCAACATTGTTTGCCATGTATCTACGCGTGTCTGATGTTGTCGGGCGACAAAACTGGAAGCCCTCTATGGGGGACTTCCGCCAAGACCCTGAGGGCAACTGGTGGTATCACGCCGTGGGCAAAGGTAACAAGGTCGGAAAGATTGCCGTCAGGGATGAATATATCAATCTCTATCTGAAGCGCTATCGTCGGTTCTTGGGTCTGCCCGAACTTCCTGAGATCGGCGAGACCACACCTTTGATCAAGACCCTCAGAGGACGTTCTGGTCTGTCGGATCGACAGGTACGCGCCCTCCTCCAGGTTGTCTTCGACAAGGCTCTTGAAAGTATGCGCATCGAGGGTCGTGCGGTTCACGAGATGGAAAGCTTAAAGGTCGCTTCTCTGCACTGGCTGCGCCATACCTCTGCGACCTTCGACGCGCCCTTGCGGAACGCCAAAGACCTGCAGGTCGATCTGCGTCATAGCAATCTCAGCACTACCCAGAACACGTACTACCACTCGCATGATCAAGAGCGTGCGCACTCGGTCAAGCGCTTGGGTTTACGCGACCGAGGTTGAGCACAGTCTCTGCAAGATCGTACGAGTGAGGAGCAGAACCATTTTCCGTAAGGGGGATTAATGGCGATGCGCTTTATCGGTCGCATTGAGAACGTTAGCAACACCGCACCCGTATACACATAGGGTGCGCAAATTTTCGATCGGCACGCTGATTGATCCCCATGTAGCCATTATGGAGAAGGACATGACCTTGAATCCTAGTTCTGTAACGTTCACTATCAGTGAGCCGATTTGCAAAGCCTACAGTCAGCTTTTTTTGAGAGATTTCTCTAAGAGCAACCTTGCGGAAGTTTTTTTCAAGAGCCAAGACTTCGATGCAACTGACTTTGATTACAGGTATGGGCTTTTTAACCAAGGGCTAATGGCTAATAGAGAGCGATTATAGAAGGGTGCTCGAAGCCAGCCTCTTCAGCACACATCACTACTTCTACCGGTCAGTTCGCCTTCCGACCTAGCTCACTTGCTGGCGTGACGTCATTTTGGTTTTCGGAGGTCGCCCCATCGAGCCGAAGGAGGAGTCACTAGAAAGCTTGATACACCGCCATCTTCGCCCTCGACCCCTTTAGCACAGGCAAAAAAAAGCCCCATTTAAGGGGCTCTGGCTTCACTGCATTACGATCATCGCTGACGCCCAAAACATCTGGCAGCTAATCAGGAGCGGCACGTCAACACAGCAAGAATACTGTATACTTATACATATGTTTCCGTCAAACATTTTTTTCAGACACCCGGCCCTCACACGTCGAGCCGGGCTTGCGCCCGAAGGAGCGATAGCAAAATAGCTACAGCTCTCCAGCCCACTAAACCGTCTAGTGAGTCTCACACAAGCACTCCCCTCTCCAGTCGGCCGATAAGATCGAAGACAGCTTTCGTTTCTACCCTCGTCCCCAGCATGTCGATTGGACACTTCGATCCGAGCCCTTGAGCCGGCGAGCTCATCCATTCCGTTGCTGAGGCCTTATCGTTTTCGAAGAGGGATAAGGCTTCGTCAAAGAGAGTTACCAATGCAACCAGGCGGTCGCTTTCTATAGTGTTGAACCACCCTGCTTTCGCCCTACGGGCTATCGTTGTGGGTGAGATGCAAATAGCCTTGGCAATAACCCTTGGCTGTACCTGCAGAAGGCTCGCTATCCGCTCGAGGAACTCGAAAGGCAGCCCTTCACGAACTAGCTCATGAAGCCTGGTACCGCGTGACGGCAGCCCGAGGGTCATCCAAATACTTGGTGGGATCTGAGGCCCTGGTTGGTATTCCTTGATCGATGACAGCACTTTCACCTCCATCTGAAAAACCTACCACCGAGCCGGGCCAGGTGGCCCGAACCAGCGACATCTCCAACCGTGCAGCAAACCTATAGGTTTATCCAGGTGTCGGGCCTACAAATTCAGGCTGGCAGCAGGTTTTCACCTCCAACCGTGCAATGAACCTACAGGTTTTGCCAGGCAGCGGGCCTAGAGATGCTGCCTGCCAGTAGGTCTTCACCTCCAACGGTGCAGCAAACCTATAGGTTTCGCCGGGTAGCACGGCCCACAGAATCAAGCCGGCAGCGGGTCTGCATCTCCAACCGCGCAACAAACCTATAGGTTTTGCCGGGTCGCTGGCCTGCAAATACGGGCGATCAAATACAGGCGATCAGCGGGTTTTCACCTCCATCCGTGCAATGAACCTATAGGTTTTCCAGGTCGCGGGCCTGCAAATACAGGAGCACAGCGGGCCTATATCTCCAACCGTGCAATAAACCTACAGGTTTTTCCAGGTCGCGGGCCCGCAAATACAAGTGAACAGCAGGTTTTCACCTCCAACCGCGCAATGAACCTACAGGTTTACCCCAGCAAATTCTCCCCGCCGTAATCGTCGTTGTGGCACGTGCAGGCAATCCTGCTGGCCGAACAGCGGCGGCAACCCTTCACTTGCGAGTGCGCGCGAGCGGCGACGGTTAGCCGCTCCTGGCCCCAAATGAGCCGATCTGACCGGAGTCTTGAGTGCGCTCTGGCTGGACTGACGTCGAGATAGTGGAATCGACCGGAAATTCGTGTACGCCCCGGTTTACGTGGCCTGCAGCCGACTTTAACGTACTGATCGGCTGTTTGAGTCGCTGAAAGGCGCCCCCTAGACCGGAATTTGGCGTACGGGCTAACCGCTCCAGGGCTTGGTGGAGCCGATCCGACCGGAATCTTGTGTGCGCTCTGGTTGGACTGACATCAAGGCAGTGGAGCAGACCGGAATTTCGTGTACGCCCCGGTTTACGGGGTCTGCAGAGCATCTGGATGGTCTCAGTGCCGACTTTCGACAGTTAAAACGAGGCAGTGGGCCGGAGTTTTCTGAGCCATGGAAGCAGGTGATTTAGAACATAGAAAACCGACCGGAATTTGTTGTACGCCCCGAATTACGAGGCCTGCGCCGACTTCAACGTTCTAATCAGCTGTTTGAGTCGCTGAAAGGCGCCCCTTAGACCGGAATTTGGCGTACGGTCTAGCCGTTTTAGGGTTCAATGGAACCGATCAGACCGGAGTCTTGTGTACGCTCAACAAACCGTTGTTGGCAGATGATGAATGAAGCAATGTCCTGTTATAGGTTTCCACGCAGATGATCACTGAGCATTGGCCAATTCCTACCCTCCCCAATTCGATTCCACCGTCGTTACTGGCGAGAGCAGACGTGCTTGTAACGAAGACGGCTTTCCTCGCTGGCATGGTCGCGCCTGAAACAGCTGCGTGCTTAAGCAACCTGCTGATGGACTCTGACGCCCACTATTCAAGCATCATCGACGGGTATCACAAAGAGCCAGAAGTTCTGAAGAATGCACTTAACTTAGCGAACCAGCAGTCCACGCTGATGAAGGTGCCTGAGCTTCGTCGGCGTATCGTAGCGGCGCTAGCCCACCACTTTCACCATCTCCAAACTCAAGAGTTTCCCGATGATAAAGGGGCTGTCGCGAGGGTGATCATGCACCGTTATTTGGATCAGCTCGGGCTGCATCCCCACCTATGGTCGCTTGCACGCGGCTTGGCCCGTAGGCATGTGGAATATCACGCTTTGGCTCCGACTCATCGCACGCGATTGAGCGAACCTGGTGGTGCCCAACCGTCAGGTAAATCCATTCTCAGCTTCATTGAATTCATGCTCGAGGTTTGCCTTGGAGAAGTGGATTACATGACTGCTGCGCTGAATCGCCACCGGCTTAGGGAAGCAGTGATGCATGCCTTCAGAACGAACTCGCGGTTAATAGAAGCAGGGATCAGACCGCAAACAGCGCCGGCATTCCTTGCCCTGCTGATCCAGGGCGCTCTACCGCGCAACGAGCTCGAAACCTTTACCGGGCTTCAGCCTATCGAAGCATCCGATCAGCTCAGCAGGTTGATTAATGTTGGCATTGCGGTGAGCGCGGCATCCAATCTCCATACGGTGCAGGTAGGCCTACCGCTCTGGTTTGCAAAGGATATTTTTTCTGATTTTTCTTTAGGGAAAAGCGAATTCGAGCCGGGCTAAAAGCCCGGAGGGCCGATAGTTTTTGGGCTGCAGATGCGGTCGATGTCTTGAGTATCGCGGCTATTGTCTCTTGGGCGATATCCGCCTGAATTCATCCCACCATCGACCTGCGACTCACGCTAGTAGTCTCCAAGACGTCCAGCGGCTCACTCCCTAAGGCTTCCATCAAACTGTTAGCTAGCCAAACTGCGTCACCCATGCTGAACGAATAGCTCATAAAGTCGAAAACGAGCTCTATTCCACCGTCATCGATTGTGTAGACACCCACTCCCCCAGTCATATCGTCCACACTGCTTAAAAGCTCACCAAAATAGATTTCACCCTCTGTTTCCGAGCAGTTGAACCTTCCGTCAGCTGTATAACTCCAGCATCCCGGCGCTATGTTACGAAACTCCCTCTCAAGCTTACTGGTGCGCCTGGCAGGTGTTGGTAAAAAGCCCGCCTTGTTTCCAACAGTCACGAAGACAGCATCGTAAAGACAGCGCGCGATCTCTTCAGCTATGGGGTTAGCAAACCTGATCGATACAGCATCTAAATTTAGACAGATACCATCATCGCCTTGGCTGGATACCTGACATGAATATTGGTCATCTAATTCACGATCTCGCCAACATGTAAAATCGCGGCCTGCGAGAAATGTTCCTGACTGCCCTTCATCTTTTCCCACAAACACCGCCAAAAGTATGCCCTTTAAAATCAAATCGGATACTTTAAGGGAAAACTTTAATGTTGAGGAGAAATAAATCTCCGTAACAACAAATTTAGTTAAAGACGGTTGCAACTTAGATGTGCTCGCGTGACTGCCTGCGCCGGGCCCAAACGCCCAAAAAAAGCAACACTTCCATCTACAGTACGAGCTTGTCGCGTGCAGACGGATTGCGAGCATCGGAGATGTATGACGAGGGCTATCGATGCATCGAGGCCAACGGTTTGCTCACTGCTCTATAGTTTTCTGCTCCTGCCCCAATGCTGCGTCGGATGGATGGCTCGGTGTAACCTGAACAGCCTCCAAGTAAGCTCTCCCCTGCCATGAACATTCAAGCAAAGCTTATTCACCTTCAATCCATCCAAAACCTCATCGCGCCGTATCGTTATCTGTATTGCGTAGACCTTGAGGCGACTTGTGATGAGGTTGATGGGTCGGAATCACTCATCTCACCGCCCGCGAGGTTTGTCAGGTGCTGCCGGACGTCGCGCTTGGCAAGCGCATCATAATGAGGAGCTCGTTCTTAAACCGAAGCGTCGACGCTGAGTCCCTCCTTTAGCGCGCTCGCAGTTGCAAAACGTTGAGAGATTCAAGTGTCTGTACCACTAGCTCCACGAGCCCTGCGTCAAAGTCCTCACGGTTTGCCTCCTCGTGAGTTCCTTTGTTCAGATACATCCAAACCAAGGACTGCTCGGGTATGCCCAATATGTGATCCAGCGCCTGGATGATCGGCGCTTTGTCAGCATGCTCAAAATTCGGGGAGCCCCTGAGTTTTGCTCTGATACCCTCGCAGAGGTTGCGAAGCGCTGGCTCAGCTCCAGAGCCTGCTATTTTCAAAGTAAGCATTCCTTGCTCACACCGCCCGAGCCACCCCCACACTTTACTGCTCAGCATTTCTAATGCTTGTCGCGCAGCGCCTAACGCCGCTCTATCATCACCTCGTTCAACAGCTGCACGAGCGTTAAGCAGGTAGGATTGAGTCGTGGCATTTCCCAAAACGCGAGGATGATAGTTACCACTGTGGTGCCTAAACGCATATGCATCCCAGTGCTCTGATGCGACGTGATTCTGGATATCCTTGATAAATTCGTTGCTATGGCAGGTCACAATGATCTGAGTTTCGATGAATCGGTCACTCTCAAATATCGCTTCTCGAATCCCCTGGCGATGCTCATGATCAATAGCGTTGATGGCGTCGTCGAACACGATCACAGGAGCTCTGATACTCAGACTCTTTGCTAACAAAATGGAAAGCCCCAAGCACCTGACGTGCCCTTCACTGAGGATCTGCAGTGCGTCTACGCGGGCAGCAGGGGTACCACGGAAACTTAATTCAATCCGCCCCTCCCCTGTCACTGGCAGGTACAGCGCTGACAGTTTGTCTCCGTCCAAATCACGCACGTTAAATTCGTTATAGAGTTCAAGAGTCAGAGCATTCAGACCGGCCATCAGCGTACCCGGCAGTTCGGTACGATAGCGACGGAGCAGAATCAAAAACTGGTCGTAAGCACTGCTGATTCGAGTGTCACACGCAATCGATTCCGCTTCCTGGGCAACCTGCTGAATAAGCAGTGCATTGTCAGCAGCGAATGCCGCGATTCGCCCTCTGGCAGCAGCTATCGCTTGCAAGCTTTGCTGACGATTGGAGGCCAATGTGGTGACTACAATGTGTGCCTGGTTCAGCCGGTCCGGCCTCGCCCAGACGACGATTTCCACCGATCAATCCATGGGCCTCGGGTAGAGCAGCTTGAAACTGAGCGTCCATATCACCATTCTCTGGGCTGAGGATAATGATGTTGTACTGATCTTTATAAGCCTCGAGCAGGCTTGGAGAGACGCGACTGAAGGCCAGAATCGTTTTTTTCATGACGCTTTATTTCACCTGTCTCAGGCTCAATTAGAACCGTGTTCTGACTTCAAATAGGTCTTTGCCCACTCTGCGGATTCCACGACACTTGGACACTCAGCCCACGATCATTTGGACACTCATTCCACGCTCACTTGGACAGGCAGTCGGAGCGCAGCGACGCAGGTTCGCATTGTTAGTCTGAAGTCCCGGTTGCAGTCAATTTCGTTGCGCGCCTGCGCATCGATTCGCCCTTCAGTTCGATGCGGTAAGCGTTGTGCACCAGCCGGTCGAGGATCGCATCGCCCAAGGTCGGATCACCGATTAGCGCATGCCATTTATCCACCGGCATCTGGCTGGTCACCAGCGTCGAGCGGTTTCCGTAACGGTCGTCCAGCAGTTCCAGCATGTCGCGCCGCTGCGCGGCGGTAAACGGTGCAAGGCCCCAGTCGTCCAGGATCAGCAGATCGGTCTTGGCATAACCCGCCATGAGTTTGGCGAAGCGACCGTCGCCGTGGGCCAGGCCCAGTTCTTCCATCAAGCGAGGCAGACGCAGATAACGCACGCTGTAACCGTCCCGGCAGGCCTTATGGGCCAGCGCGCAGGCGAGCCACGTTTTGCCTACGCCTGTCGGGCCGCCGATGATCAGATTCAGGCCGTCGCGCAGCCATTGGCCGCTACCGAGTTGCAGGATCAGGGCCTTGTCCAGGCCGCGCGGGCTGCGGTAATCGATATCTTCCAGGCAGGCGTTGTGGCGTAGTCTCGCGGCTTTGAGGCGAGTGGTCAGCCGAGCATCTTCACGCTCGGTCACTTCGCGGTCGACCATCAGGCCGAGGCGTTCGTCGAAGCTGAGATCGCTGATGTCGGGCGTTGCGTGTTGCTCGCTCAGCGCTTTGATCATGCCGTGCAGCCGCAGGGTTTGCAGCTTGTCCAGAGTCGGGTTGGGTAGCATCTTGATGCTCCTTTTCAGGTCAGTGGTAGTAGTCGGGGCCACGCAGGTTGATGTGTTCTTCGGGCAGCAGTGGCAGGTTTTGCTGGGTCAGCGGCAGCCGTTCCAAGCCTTGGCGCAGGATCGATTCGAGGCTTTTGTAACTGCATGCGCCGAGTGCCAGCGCACGCTGGCAAGCGGCTTCCAGCCGCTCTTCGCTGTGCTGTTTACTCAGGCGCAGGATGCCCAGACAGGCACGGAAGCCGTGCTGCGGATGAATTCGGCGCTCGAGGATGTAGGCGATGACGCCGGCCGTGTTCGGGCCGGTCTGCTCTGCCCAACGGATCAGCCGTTGTGGCGTCCACTCGGCATGTTCGCGGTGGCTCTTGGGCATGTGCTCGGTGTGGGTGGTGTGGCGACCTTTGTGCTGCGAGCGCAGATGACTGGCCACGCGCTGATTGGCGTGGAAGCACTCGACAGTCTGCGCGGTCAGCCGCACTTCGAGTTGGTGCTTCACCAGCTGGTACGGCACCGAGTAGTAATGGCCGTCGACTTCGACGTGGTAGTCGATGTGTACCCGCACTTTTTTCCACTCGGCGTAAACGTAAGGATGTTCCGGCAGCGGTTGCAGCACGGGCCGGTCGATGTTCTCGAAGGCCGACCGGCGCGAGCCGGGCAGCTTCTTGAAGGGCTTTTGATTGAGGCGATCCAGCAGCAGTCCGATTGCTATGTTGAGTTCGCCGAGAGAGAAGAACTGGCGGTCGCGCAAGACCGCTAGGATCCAGCGCTCGACCACTTGCACACCAACTTCAACCTTGGCTTTGTCCTTGGGTTTTCGGGATCTCGCGGGCAGCACCGCTACGCCGTAATGCTCGGCCAGATCACGGTAGCTGGGGTTGATGTCGGGCTCGTAGCGATGTGCTTTGGTGACGCCACTGCGTAGATTGTCCGGCACCAGAATCTGTGAGGTGCCGCCCAGAAAAGCGAAGCACCGAGTGTGCGAGCCCAGCCAGTCTGGGAGTTTTTGCGACCAGGTGGCCTCGGCGAAGGTGTAGCTTGAGGCGCCCAGGACGGCGACGAAGATCTGCGTCTGACGGATTTCGCCGGTTTTCCGGTCGATAACTGGCACGGTTTGGCCAGCGTAATCGACGAACAGTTTTTCGCCAGCTCGGTGCTCCTGACGCATGACCACATCGACCTTGGCGGCCCAGAGGCGGTAGTGCTCGCAGAACCAGCTGTACTGGAAGCCTTGCGAATGGCTGAGCCGATACTCTTGCCAGAGCAGAGCCAGAGTCACGCCGGGGCGGCGCAGTTCTGCGTGAACATGAGCCCAGTCGGGCATCGGCCGTTGATCGCTGGGAACCGTCGGCGCTGGCGGGAACAGACAGCGTTCCAGTTCAGCATCCGACAACGCCGTCGGCCAGGTCAGCCCGCAAGCGTTGAAGCGATGCAGGTAGTTGCCGGCGCTGCCACTGCTGATGCGAAGGCTGGTGGCGATCTTGCGCACGGACAGGCCGGCGTCGAACTTTAGGCGTAGTACCTCTCGGATTTTACGCATGGATATACGCTCCACGACGACCTCTTCGCTTCGAGAAAAGAGGTCGATGGTAGTGAATAATCCTGCGTCGCTGCCTGCCTGAGCATGGGTTGGGTCAGTGGAAAATCACTGTCCAAGTGCTCGTGGAATGAGTGTCCAAGTCAGCGTGGAATCACTGTCCAAGTGTTCGTGGAATGGGTGTCCAAGTGCGCGTGGAATCCCCATCTAGGGTTTGAACATGAACACTTTCAAGTGCTCAATCCGGCTCTCCAGCGAGAAGAATCCTAGGGAGTCCGACAACATCCCTATCAAGGAGCTGCCCCATGAACTCTCTCAAAACCTTGTTTCTGGTTGGCTCGATCCTGCTCTCGACCTCGGTATGGGCTGAGGGCGGCGGAGATCGAGTGATGGCGCGCATGGAAAATCTGCGCGATAAAGCCGAAGTCGTTCTGATTCAAGCCGAAAAGGCCCCTGAGGGGCAACGCCATGCGTACATGGCAGAGCATATGAAGATACTCAGCGATCTCATGAGCGAACTTCATAAGGATCATCCCGATGCATCGATGACACCTCAACAGCATCTCGCCTGGATGGAGAAACACGACAAAATCGTCGATGACGTTTTGAGCCAAATGCAACGCGAGCACAAATTGATGCTTTCAGAAAAGCATCAGTAAGGGCTCTATATTCGAGATTTTTTCGCACCTCATCAGATTCAAACGGCGTCGCTTCGACGTCGTGTTTTATTTCAGAAACTGACAGAAATGTAGTGTTCAGGTCAGTTAACTGGCAGCTCAGTTTCCTTAGCATAACCAGTGCTACCCACTTTCACTTTGAGGTCACTATGAAAGCAAAATTTGCTATCCCGGTTTGCGCTGCAATAACTCTTTTCCTCGGTTCTACAGCCATAGCCAGCGTTGGCCACGGGAAAGATGACATTGGTCAGCCTGGAGCAGCGGCCGAGGTTACCCGCACGGTTGAAGTGAAAATGGGCGATATTGCCTTCGAGCCCAAAAACATCGATGTCAAACCTGGGGAGACGGTTCGCTTCGTCCTGCGCAACGAAGGCTCGCTGCTGCATGAATTCAACATCGGCAAAGCCGCTGCCCATGCCGCGCATCAAAAAGAGATGGCAGCTATGTTCCAGAACGGCACGCTCAGTCCTACCGGACATGGGCAAGCGATGAGCGATATGGGACACAGCATGGGTGGTATGAAGATGGTCGGGATGGAGCACAACGATCCGAACAGCGTTTTGATCGAGCCTGGCGCAACCAAAGAGCTTGTCTGGACCTTTGCCAAGAGCACAGGCCTGGAGTTTGCTTGCAACGTACCGGGCCACTATCAGTCGGGAATGGTTGGTCAGTTTGAAGTGAAGTGACGCGTGGATTGATCGATATCACAGTCTCAAAGCGAGCGTTGACTACTCTCAGTCGCAAATGTCACCGCAACTCTTGCAGGCACAGTAGGAACAGAATCATGACTAACCATCCGCATTCGGTTGAAAATTCGCCTTCTTCCTTTTGGAGGAGCAAAACGGGTGTCGTACTGATCATGCTGGTTGCGATCGGGGTTTTCTACGTGGTCCGGGAACATTTCAGCCATGTTTCACCTTATCTGCCCTATCTGATCCTGTTGATCTGCCCGTTGATGCATTTTTTCGGGCATGGCCACGGCAGTCATGGTCGAGAGGCCGCTCACCATGAGAGGAATAACCATGTTCGTCTTGGACGTTTCAGGCATTGGTTGCGGTAGCTGTGTTAGCAAAATTACCAAAGCCACTCAGTCGTTGGATAGCGACGCAAGGGTTTCGGTAGATCGTGCTGCTGGCAAGGTCAACGTTGAAAGCATCGAAAGCCCAGAGCGAGTCCGCGCAGCTGTTGAAGCGTTGGGTTTTCCTTCCAGGGTCAGCGCCTGAGGCGGTGATCTGCTCCAGCGTTAACGCCCTCATGCACAGGCTCTCCCTTGGCTCATTTCAAATATGAGCGCAGGGCCGAGATGACCTGATCCAGGTCTTCTTGGCGTTGTTCAGGAGTAACGGCTTCAGCACCCAGGTGCTCACGGATATGCCCTTCAAGCACCTCTGCCATCAATCCGTTCACCGCGCCTCTCACCGCTGCAATCTGTTGCAGTACAGCAGAGCACTCTACTTCCTGCTCCAGCGCTCGCTCCAAAGCCTCCGCTTGTCCCTTGATGCGTCTGACGCGGGTCAGCAGTCGTTTCTTGTCTTGGATGGTGTGCGGCATACGGCTGTTCCTTCTCCATTAATCTATACTGGGGTATAGTATATTTTTGTTCATTAAGCGGGACTGAAACTCATGTCTTCAACAATCTCAGGCGGTCAGGGCCACTCTCACATCTTCGATGAGGGTAACCCCTTAGCCGAGAAAAACACCCGTCGGGCGATGATTCTAACTGCATTGATGATGGTTGCAGAGATTGCCGGCGGATGGTTCTACAATTCGATGGCATTGCTTGCTGATGGGTGGCACATGAGTTCCCATGCGCTGGCTCTGGGACTTGCTGTCCTGGCCTATGCGGCGGCAAAACGATTTTCCAATGACACCCGCTTTGCGTTTGGGACCTGGAAAATGGAAATTCTAGGGGGTTACACCAGCGCTATCCTGCTGATCATGGTGGCGGGGTTGATGCTCTATCAATCGATTGAACGGTTGATACTCCCCTCTTCGATTCACTACGACCAGGCCATCGCCATCGGTGTTGTGGGCTTGCTCGTGAATATCGCTTGCGCCTGGTTACTCAAGGATGGTCATGCCCACACACATCATGACCACGATCATGGGCATGGGCATGGGCATGGGCATCATGACTTGAACCTGCGCTCTGCTTACATGCATGTATTGGCGGACGCCGCTACGTCGGTGCTGGCCATTCTGGCGTTGATCGGGGGTAAATTCTGGGGGGCTGCGTGGCTTGACCCAGTCATGGGCCTGGTTGGTGCCGGCTTGGTTGCGAGCTGGGCCTATGGCTTGATTCGTCAAACCAGTCGCGTATTGCTGGATGCAGAAATGGATTCGCCAGTCGTCGAAGAGGTCCGGGAAGTCATCGCCTCCAGTCCCATTTCTGCACAGATTAGCGACCTTCATGTATGGCGAGTAGGCAAAGGGAAATATGCCTGCATCCTGAGTTTGACGACTGACCAAAATGCGACACCGGCTTACTTCAAAGACCTCTTGTCAGTGCATGAGGAACTGGTTCACATCACTGTTGAGCTAAACGCTGCCTAAAGCAAAGGCGTAACTGGCCTCAGCAGGCGTGAAGAGGCCTGTTCACATTGACGCGCAGCTCAGAGCTGGGCTCTTGCGACTTAGTGGCAGTGGTAGTCGTTCGTAGTCCCCTCAGCATTCGAAGCGGTAGGTTAGTTCGGTGCTCTTGATCTGCTTTTTGGGCCTGATGACTGCATGCGGCGGCGACGAGAAAGAAACAACCTCCGAGAGCGCTGACAGCGGGCAACTCTTCAGCGATGAACTCGAAAATATCGGTCATGGTGAGAATACCGATGAAGCCACCGAATTCAGTTATTACAAAAGCGATGTTACGCAAACGGTTGTTCAAGGAGGAAAGCGCAACCTGACGCAACTGTAATATTCACCTAAGGTTTCTGACAGGGTATGACGATTAAGGTGGCATCGAGCCTTGAGCTCAGCCCCAAGTATCATCTTTTGATGTTGATTCAACGGGGTAACCAAAAACTTATCCGAGGATACCCAAATGAAATCCATGAAAACCCTGTTGGTCATTGCAGCTTTGACCGTCTCTTCTCTGGCTATGGCCGAAGGCGGTGGTGACCGGGCATTTGCACGCATGGAAGAGGCCAGGAAGGACTCGATGGAGTCGTACCAAATTGCCCAAAAGCAAGGCACTCAACCCCCCGTAGCCGAGAGCAAAGCCAAAGCCGCCGACCACGCCAACTGCTGATCCGTTTGGCACATTCCCAAGCTGACAGAAATGTAATCACCCTGATAGTTAAAGTGTGGCAATTTCTGAGCTCGTCTGCCGTATGAGTTTTGTCATTTGCGGCGGCGGGCAAGGCTCAGGGGGATTCGAGACGAACTCCAGAGAAGTTGCCCCCCAACCGATAAGCAAAACGCACAAAGTGTTTCGCACGGCTTCCTTTTGACTGAGTGGACATAAACGGCATGCATTGCAAAACCTCTAGGCGGACCTTCGTCAAAGGCCTGGCCGCTGGTGGTATTCTCGGCGGTCTTGGCCTGTGGCGCACCCCTGTATGGGCAGTAACCAGTCCCGGTTTCCCGAACGTACTGACCGGCAATGAATTTGATTTGTTCATTGGCGAAACCCCAGTGAACATCACCGGCTCGGCGCGCACGGCGATGACCATCAACGGCTCTTTGCCGGGACCGCTGCTGCGCTGGCGTGAAGGGGAAACAGTCACGCTGCGGGTGAAGAACCGCCTGGACCAGGACACCTCCATCCATTGGCACGGGATCCTCCTGCCGGCCAACATGGATGGTGTACCGGGCTTGAGTTTCCATGGCATCGCACCGGATGGCATGTACGAGTACAAATTCAGGGTTCATCAGAACGGTACGTACTGGTACCACAGCCACTCGGGTTTGCAGGAACAGGCAGGTGTCTACGGTCCGATCGTGATCGACTCGAAGGAGCCTGAACCTTTCCAATACAACCGCGATTACGTGGTCATGCTGACCGACTGGACCGATGAAGATCCTGGTCGGGTCATGGCCAAACTCAAGAAACAGTCGGACTACTACAACCACCACAAACCTGATGTTGGCGACTTCATCGATGATGTCAGCGAGAAAGGCTGGGCCGCGACGGTGGCGGATCGCAAAATGTGGGCCGAAATGAAAATGAACCCCACCGACCTCGCAGACGTCAGTGGCGATACTTATACCTATCTCATGAATGGCCAGGCCCCTGACGGTAACTGGACCGGTATTTTCAAACCGGGTGAGAAACTGCGGCTGCGCTTCATCAACGGTTCAGCCATGAGCTATTTCGACGTCCGTATCCCGGGTTTGAAAATGACCGTGGTGGCTGCCGATGGCCAACACGTCAACCCTGTCAGCGTCGACGAATTCCGCATCGCCGTAGCAGAAACTTATGACGTGATCGTGGAGCCTGTCAGCAAAGAGGCTTACACCATTTTCGCCCAGTCCATGGATCGAACCGGATATGCCCGCGGAACCCTGGCCGTGCGTGAAGGGCTGAAGGCGCCGGTGCCGGCGATCGACCCGCGCCCTCTTCTGACCATGGATGACATGGGGATGGGCGGGATGGCTCACGGCAACATGGCAGGTATGGATCACAGCAAGATGGCCGGCATGGATCAAGGCGATATGTCCGGCATGACCGGTATGGATCACAGCAAGATGACTGGCATGGATCAGGGCGATATGTCCGGCATGACCGGTATGGATCACAGCAAGATGACTGGCATGGATCAGGCCGATATGTCCGGCATGGCCGGCATGGATCACAGCAAGATGGCAGGCATGGGCGCAGGAGCTATGCAGTCTCATCCAGCCTCCGAAACCAACAACCCCCTGGTCGACATGCAAGCCATGAGCCCGACGCCGAAGCTGAACGATCCCGGTATTGGCTTGCGCAACAACGGCCGTCGCGTTCTTACCTACGCTGACCTTAAGAGCACTTTCCAGGACCCGGATGGCCGCGAGCCCAATCGCACCATTGAGCTGCACCTGACCGGTCACATGGAGAAGTTCTCCTGGTCATTCAACGGCATCAAATTCTCCGACGCCGAGCCATTGCGCCTCAAGTATGGCGAGCGCCTGCGCATCACCCTGGTGAACGACACCATGATGACCCACCCCATCCACCTCCATGGCATGTGGAGTGACCTTGAGGATGAGAACGGTAATTTCATGGTGCGCAAACACACGATCGACATGCCGCCCGGAACCAAACGCAGCTATCGAGTCACCGCCGATGCTCTGGGACGCTGGGCCTATCACTGTCACCTGCTGTTTCATATGGAAATGGGCATGTTCCGTGAAGTACGGGTTGATGAGTAAAGGAGACGGGGCATGAGCACATATCTGAATCGTAAATCGCTGATCGGTTGCGCCTTTGTCGTTGGCCTGTCGGGTGGTATTTCTCCCATGGCCCTGGCAGCGGAAGGCTCAATGGAGCACGGTTCCATGGGCCAGGGTTCGATGGAAACCATGGATCACAGCAAGATGAACATGGACCAGGGCCAAATGGGGGACATGGAGAACATGGACCACAGCAACATGAGTATGGACGCAGGGGCGACTACCACGAGTCGAACCCCCATTCCCGTACTGACCGATGCGGACCGTAAGGCCGCCTTTCCTCTGGTCGCCGGTCATGGAGTCCATGACAAAACACTCAATTCCTTCATCCTGCTCGATCAGTTCGAATACCAGGACGCCGATAACGCCAGCGCACTGAGTTGGGATGCGAAAGGATGGATCGGCGGCGACCTTGATCGCTTGTGGCTTCGCTCGGAAGGTGAACGCAGCAACGGCGTAACGGAAAGCGCCGAACTCCAGGCGCTTTGGGGGCACTCGATCAGTCCGTGGTGGGAGGTCGTCACCGGCGTGCGCCAGGATTTTAAACCCGGCTCGCCGCAGACTTGGGGCGCCTTCGGCATCCAGGGCATGGCCCTCTACAACTTTGAAGCTGAAGCCACCGCTTTCATTGGTGAGAACGGCCAGACCGCCGCTCGGTTAGAGGGCGACTACGACATTCTGCTCACTAATCGCCTGATTTTGCAGCCCACCGCCGAAATGAACTTCTACGGGAAAAACGATCCTCAGCGCGGCATTGGCTCCGGTTTGGCCAATACCGAAGTGGGTTTGCGGTTGCGCTACGAGATTGTCCGCGAGTTTGCCCCCTATATCGGGGTTACCTGGAGTCGCTCCTATGGCAAGACCGCCGACCTCGCCAGTGATGAAGGAGAAGATACGAACGAGGCGCGATTTGTCGCCGGTATTCGGATGTGGTTTTGAGAGCCTGACATGAAAAGAACATTGAAAACATTGACTGCTGCCGGTGAAGCTCCAGCAGCCGCTCAGCCAAAAACTCATACCCATGCTGATGGGAAGGATCATACCCATGCGAAATAACTTTCCTCGTCCCGGCCGGGCACTTTGCCTCGCTGCATTCGCGGCTCTGTTCATCAGTTCAGCGGGTCATGCAGCAGAATCGTTGACGATCGACGTCCATCGTGACGCTAACTGTGGATGCTGCAAGAAGTGGATCCAGCACCTTGAAGCTAATGGCTTCACCGTCGTTGATCATGTAGAAACCAACATGAGCGCGGTCAAGCAGGACCTGGGTGTTGTACCGCGTCTCTCGTCATGCCACACCGCAGTGATCAACGGAAAATTTGTTGAAGGCCATGTACCAGCTGAGCAAATAGTTGCCTTGAGCAAACGCGATGACCTTATCGGGATTGCTGTGCCGGGTATGCCGGCAGGCTCGCCTGGTATGGAGGCTGGTGGGAAGCAGGATGCTTATCAGGTCATCGGCCTGAACAACGCAGGTACCGACCAAGTGATCGCGGAGTACCCAGAAAAATAATCTTCACCCCGGTTTTGGCATAGTCATCGCTCTACCCCATAGCGCCGATGACCACCCAGCGGCTTGGTGGGTTCATCCAGCAGGCCGAGCCGCTGGTAATAGCGAATTGTCTCGACACTCGCTCCAACAGCATCCGCCAGCTTTCCGATGGTCAGCTCTTTCGACACCCTATCCCCCTTGATTCCGTACCCAGGTACAGGGTTTACAATATCATCTGGGCAAACGGGTTCAAGGAATCCGACATGGCATTAATCACGGGAAAAAACTCACTGCTCGCCAGTGCGCTAGCCGCTATTGGTGCATCCGTATGTTGTGTCGGACCACTGATATTACTGACCCTTGGGATCGGCGGTGCCTGGGTCGCAAATCTGACAGCACTGGAACCCTATCGCCCGATCTTCATCGGGCTGACGCTGCTATTTCTCGGTTTAGCCTTCTACATGCTCTACCTTGTACCGCAGCCCGGCGCCTCGGGTTCGTCTTGCGCCGTCTCTCGCCCCCTCAAGCGGCAACGGTTGATTTTCTGGCTGGTTGCAGTACTGCTGCTCGGCCTGTTGGCCGTGCCTTGGCTCGCCCCACTGTTTTACTGAGAGAAGATCACCATGCGCCAACGACTGATTGCCCTGCTCGCCAGCTTACCCTTGGCAGCGCTGGCCGCCCCACCCGTATCCGTTACGCTCGCTGTGCAGAACATGACATGCGAGCTATGCCCGATCACTGTGAAGAAGGCACTGCAGAAGGTACCAGGCGTAGATGCCGTCACTGTCGATCTCGACAAGAAAACCGCCACTGTGACTTTTGACCCAGACCAAACCACGAACGAAGCGCTCACCGAGGCGACAATGAACGCGGGCTACCCCTCCACCGTGCAGAAGTGAGGCCCCATGAGTACCCTTGTTCTTGAGTCCGTGCTGACCTGCCCGCACTGTGGTTTCGCCAGGCAGGAAACGATGCCCACAGATGCCTGTCTGTACTTCTACGAATGCAGCAACTGCAAGAAGCTACTGCGCCCTGATCCAGGCGACTGCTGCGTGTTCTGCTCCTTCGGCTCGGTGAAATGCCCACCGATTCAAGCGCAGCGAGGATGTTGTGGACAGGAGATAGACCGGGCGTTTTGAGTACCTTCAGTCTCTATCCGACGGGCTTTTCCTGACAGATTGGTAATTGTACAGTCCGTTACCAACGACTAGACTCCCCGCATGAAACGCTACCTGCGGTGCTGCCTCATTTTTCTGATCAGCCTGGCGCTTCCCCTCAGCGGGATGGCGGGCGTTCAGGCACCGACAGAACCTTGCCCGATGAAAACGACGGGCATGGCGATGATCGGAGATATGGGCCAGGGCTGTTGCCACGACATGAAAAGCCCCTCCGATCATGGCAAACCCTGCAAGCCTGGCCAGGAATGCAGGACTGGCGGCATGCTGCAAGTCTCGATCATCACGCCTCCTGTCACCTTGTCCAGTCCCGTTGTGCTTTCCTTCCCCAGCGACTTCCTCCCTGCCCAGGCCCCGTCCGGGGTGTGGCGACCGCCTCGCGCTTGATTCCTGTACCACATTGAACCTCATTCCGCTTTAGCGGGATGGCCTATCTGCGCGCATGTCCAAGAGGCGCGCAGTGGATCATCACAGGAATCGTGAACATGAAACCCAAGTGCTACTGCACCGGTTGGTCCGTCGTGGCCGCCCTGGCGGCAAGCGTGCTGGCATTGCCGAGCCTGGCCGCCCCTCTGACACTCGATGAAGCCTTGCGACTGGCCGAAAACAATGCCCCGTCGCTGATGGCCCAAACCGCCAAACTGCAAGCCGCCAGTAGTGCTGCCATTCCAGCCGGCGAATTACCCGATCCGAAATTACTGCTGGGCGTGCAGAACTACCCCGTTGGCGGTCCCGATCGCTGGAGCATTGACCAGGACTTCATGACCATGCAAATGGTCGGAGTCATGCAGGAAGTGCCCAGCCGCGACAAACGCAAAGCACGTATCGAGGTCGCCGAGGCGGCCGTCGATCGAGCGGCGGCTGAAGGTCGTGTGGAGCGGCTGAATGTCCGTCAGGCTACTGCATTGGCCTGGATCAGCAGCTACTCAATCGAGCGTAAAGACGCACTGTTCCAGGACTTCTATCGAGAGAACCGTCTGTTGGCCGATACCGTCCGGGCACAGATCGCCGGCGGTCGCGCTCAACCTGCCGATGCAGTCACGCCGAAACAGGAAGCGGCTCAGTTGGCGGAGCAACAAGACGAACTGATTCGCCTGCGTGCCCAAGCCCGTGCCGCGCTCAAACGCTGGATTGGTCCGGCCGCCAATGACCAGCCAACCGGCAGCTTGCCGGAGTGGCCTATCGATACTTCGGGTTATACCCATAAGCTACAACATCATCCTGCGCTGACGGCCTTCGCCCCGATGACCCGTGAAGCGCAGGCCAAGGTGCGTGAGGCGCAAGCGGAAAAACAGTCCGACTGGAGCTGGGAACTTGATTACCAGCGCCGCGGGCGGGAATTTGGCGACATGGTCAGCGTGCAATTCACCTTCGACCTGCCACTGTTCCCCGGCTCCCGACAGAACCCGAAAATCGCCGCCAAACACGCCGAACTGAATCAGTTGGAGGCCGAGCGCGAAGCCCTGATACGCGAGCATACCGAGCAACTGGAGGCGGATCTGGCCGAATACGAACGCCTGAACCGTGCCGTGCGCCGCAGCCAGGACAGCCTGTTGCCGCTGGCCAAGGAAAAGGTCGGCCTGAGCATGGCCAGCTACCGCGCCGGTAAAAGCGACCTGGCACCGGTCATCGCTGCCCGACGTGAACTCATCGAGGCTCGCCTCAAACAGATCGACTTCGAGGAACAGCGAGCACTGACCAGTGCCCGCCTGTATTTCACTTACGGGGAAACCAGCCAATGAGCACCCGAATCTGGAAAGGGGCTTTGTTGACCGGTTTGTCGGTCGCCCTGGGTGTTGTCGGCGGTTACTGGATCGCTCAGCAGCGCATGAACGCAATGCCTGACGGCGCCACCGAACAGAGCCCCAAGACTCAAGACGAACGCAAGGCGCTGTATTGGTATGACCCGATGGTCCCGCAGCAGAAGTTCGATAAACCGGGCAAATCGCCCTTCATGGACATGCAACTGGTGCCCCGATACGCTGATTCCGCGGTGGACAGTGCGGCCATCAGTATCGACCCAAGCCTGACCCAGAATCTCGGCCTGCGCCTTGCAACCGTCACTCGCGCAGGCCTCGCCGCAAGCCTGGACGTGGTCGGCGTGCTGGCGTTCAACGAGCGGGATGTCGCGGTGATTCAGGCGCGTACCGCGGGTTTTGTGGAGCGGGTCTATGCCCATGCACCAGGCGATGTGCTCGAAGCCAATGCGCCATTGGCGGATATCCTGGTACCGGAATGGGCGGCTGCTCAGGAAGAGTTCCTCGCACTGAAGCGTAATGGCGATGCCGACTTGCTGGCGGCGGCACGCCAACGGCTACGCCTGACGGGGATGCCGACGGCGCTGATTACTCAGGTAGAGCGCAGCGGCAAGGTCCAGCCGAACCTGACCCTCACCAGCCCCATCAGCGGTGTGCTGCAAGAGTTGGATGTACGTACGGGTATGACCGTGGCGGCCGGCGAGACCCTGGCCCGCGTCAATGGCTTGAGTAGCGTCTGGCTGGCCGTGGCCGTTCCAGAGTCGCAGACGGGATCGATCGTCGTCGGTCAAACGGTCGAAGCACGCCTGCCAGCCTTCCCGGGGACAGTGCTCAACGGCACCGTCAGCGCCATTCTTCCCGAAACCAATCCGGACAGTCGCACCCTTCGCGTACGCGTCGAACTACCCAACCCTGACGGGCGCCTCAGACCCGGATTGACGGCGCAGGTGCGCCTGAATCGTTCGACTGAGCAAAGCGTGTTGTGGGTACCGAGCGAGGCACTCATTCGCACCGGCCGACGCGTCCTGGTGATGCTTGCCGAAGACGCTGGTCGTTACCGGCCGGTAGAGGTGCAACCCGGTCAGGAAAACGAAGGCAAGACGGTGGTATTGAAAGGTCTGGAAGAAGGCCAGCAGGTGGTTTCCTCCGGACAGTTCCTGCTCGACTCCGAAGCCAGCCTCAAGGGCATAGTGGCGAGAACGCTGGAAATACCACCACCTCCAGCCGCAGCCTTGCATGAGGCCGATGGGCAGATTGTCGAAATCAATAGCAAAGACGTGACGCTTGCCCATGGGCCGTTCAAGACGCTGGGCATGCCGGGCATGACCATGACCTTCCCGTTGGCAGCCCCGGCACTCATGCAAGGGCTCAAGGCGGGCGACAAGGTTCGGATCGCAGTGAGCCAGACCGATGATGGCTTGCGGGTTGAACGCCTGGAAAAAACCGGGAGCCAGCGATGATCGCCGCCCTTATCCGCTGGTCAGTGGCCAACCGCTTCCTGGTGCTGCTGGCAACGCTGTTCGTCACCGCCTGGGGCATCTGGTCGGTTCAGAGCACTCCCATCGATGCGTTGCCGGACCTCTCCGATGTTCAGGTGATCATCCGCACCCCTTATCCGGGACAAGCGCCGCAAATCGTCGAGAACCAGGTGACCTACCCGTTGGCCACCACCATGCTCTCGGTACCCGGAGCCAAAGTCGTGCGCGGCTATTCGTTTTTCGGCGACAGCTTCGTTTACGTGTTGTTCGAAGACGGTACCGACTTGTATTGGGCCCGTTCGCGAGTGCTGGAATACCTGAGCCAGATACAAAGTCGCCTGCCGGCTTCCGCCAAACCGGCTTTGGGGCCAGACGCCACGGGAGTGGGCTGGATCTATCAGTACGCACTGGTGGATCGCAGTGGCGGACACGACCTGGCGCAACTGCGGGCCCTGCAGGACTGGTTTCTCAAATTCGAACTCAAGACCCTGCCCAACGTTGCGGAAGTCGCCACCGTGGGCGGCATGGTCAAGCAGTACCAGGTCCAGCTTGATCCGCTCAAACTGGCCAGTCAGGGCATCACCCAGGCTGAGGTGACCGAGGCCATTGGCAAGGCCAATCAGGAAACCGGTGGTGCTGTGCTGGAGCTGGCGGAGACCGAGTTCATGGTCCGCGCCTCCGGCTACTTGAAAACCCTCAATGACTTTCGCGCGATTCCACTCAAGCTCGGTGCTGCTGGCGTACCGGTGACCCTTGGCGATGTAGCCACGATCCAGTTGGGGCCGGAAATGCGTCGCGGCATCACCGAACTCGACGGCGAAGGCGAGACCGTTGGTGGCGTGGTGATTCTGCGCAGCGGCAAGAACGCTCGCGAGACCATTGCCGCGGTCAAGGCCAAACTCGATGACTTGAAAAGCAGCCTGCCGGCCGGGGTGGAAATCGTCACCACCTACGACCGTAGCAAGCTGATCGACCGCGCCGTGGAAAATCTCAGCCACAAACTGCTCGAAGAGTTCATCGTCGTCGCGCTGGTCTGCGGGATATTCCTCTGGCACCTGCGCTCATCCCTGGTGGCCATTATCTCGCTGCCGGTTGGGGTGCTGATTGCCTTCATCGTCATGCGCTACCAAGGGATCAACGCCAACATCATGTCCCTCGGCGGGATCGCCATCGCCATCGGCGCCATGGTCGATGCCGCCGTGGTGATGATCGAAAACGCTCACAAAAAGGTCGAGGCCTGGTACGCGGCCCATCCCGGCGAAGAGCTGAAGGGCGAACATCACTGGCATGTGATGACCGAAGCGGCGACTGAGGTGGGGCCGGCGCTGTTCTTCTGCCTGTTGATCATCACCCTGTCGTTCATTCCGGTGTTCACCCTGGAGGCGCAAGAGGGCCGCCTGTTTGGTCCCCTCGCCTTCACCAAGACCTACGCCATGGCCGCGGCGGCCGGTCTGTCGGTGACCCTGGTGCCGGTGCTGATGGGCTACTGGATTCGCGGACGGATCCCCAATGAACAACAGAATCCATTGAACCGTTGGTTGATCAGGCTCTATCAACCGGCCCTGGACGCGGTGCTGCGTCGTCCCAAAATCACCCTGCTGGTCGCGCTATTGATCTTTCTCAGTGCGCTATGGCCGATCTCTCGCCTGGGTGGCGAGTTCCTCCCGGCGCTGGACGAGGGCGATCTGCTCTATATGCCTTCGGCCCTGCCAGGGTTGTCGGCGCAGAAAGCCGCGCAGCTGCTGCAACAGACTGACCGCCTGATCAAGACCGTCCCCGAGGTCGAACACGTCTTCGGCAAGGCTGGCCGCGCCGAAACCGCCACCGACCCGGCGCCGCTGGAGATGTTCGAGACCACTATCCAGTTCAAACCACGCGAGCAGTGGCGCCCCGGGATGACCCAGGAGAAGCTGGTGGAAGAACTGGATCGAGTGGTACGCATCCCTGGCCTGACCAACATCTGGATACCACCGATCCGCAACCGCATCGACATGCTCGCCACCGGGATCAAGAGTCCGATCGGAGTGAAAATTGCCGGCACCAACTTGACGGAGATCGACGCGGCTACTCAGGCGGTCGAGCGCGTGGCCAAAAATGTGCCTGGGGTCAGTTCGGCCCTGGCTGAACGATTGACTGGCGGGCGTTACATTGATGTGGATATCGATCGCAAGGCTGCTGCCCGCTACGGGCTGAACATCGCCGATGTGCAGTCGATCGTGGCCGGCGCTATCGGTGGTGAAAACGTCGGGGAGACGATTGAAGGGCTCGCGCGCTTCCCGATCAACGTGCGCTATCCCCGTGAGTGGCGTGACTCGCTCGGCGCCCTGGAGCAGCTGCCGATCTACACCCCTTTGGGAAGTCAGATCACCCTCGGCACTGTGGCGAAGGTCAAGGTCAGCGATGGCCCTCCCATGCTCAAGAGCGAGAACGCCCGGCCTTCCGGCTGGGTGTACATCGACGTGCGTGGCCGCGACATTGCCTCCGTGGTCGCCGACCTGCGCCGGGCCGTCAGTGAGCAGGTCAAACTGCAACCTGGAATGAGCCTGAGCTACTCAGGGCAGTTCGAGTTTCTTGAACGAGCGAATGCGCGGCTCAAGCTGGTGGTGCCGGCCACGCTGCTGATCATTTTCGTCCTGCTGTACCTGACTTTCGCCCGCTTCGACGAGGCTTTGCTGATCATGACCACCCTGCCGTTCGCCCTGACTGGCGGGGCGTGGTTCCTCTATCTGCTGGGGTTCAATCTGTCGGTGGCTACCGGTGTTGGCTTTATCGCCCTGGCTGGTGTGTCAGCCGAATTTGGCGTGATCATGCTGCTCTACCTGAAGAACGCCTGGACCGAACGAGAAGATGCCGGTGATAACACTGAGCGTGGATTGATCGCCGCGATTCGTGAAGGCGCGGTGCAGCGGGTCCGACCCAAGGCCATGACAGTGGCCGTCATCATTGCCGGTCTCTTGCCCATCCTGCTGGGCAGCGGCACCGGTAGTGAAGTGATGAGTCGCATCGCCGCACCCATGGTCGGTGGCATGGTCACTGCGCCCTTGTTGTCCTTGTTCGTCATTCCGGCGGCCTACCGCTTGATGCGCCGCAATCGTGGAGGTCTTTGACCATATAAACAGCCGAAGCCGGGCAAAGTGATGTGAACTCATCCGCGCTGGAAATCGTCTCGGGGGCCTCGCTACGCGGGGCTGCCCGATAGCCGTTTGCACTGAAGAACGTCGACGCTGTATCCGTCAGAAGATGCAGCCGTCGTACCCCATCGGTTACCGCTACGTGTTCTAGCATCGCCAGCACTCGACGACCATCCCCCTTGCCCCGTCGGCTCTCCACCAGAATGAGGGAACGCAGCAACCGATCCGGACCGTGCCCTTCGATCCCGCCAAAACCGAGCAACTCTGCAGCGCGGTCGAAGCGAAAGAACATTCGACCTGGTAGCGTCAGATCCTCAATCGGCAGTCCTGCCTCGCTCAAAAAATGACTGAGCTCGGGTATCTCGGCGCTGCTGAGTTGCCTCACTCGAATTTTATTCTGCTCGGTCATCGGTAACTCCTTGCGTGGTCACTGCCCATGCGAGCGATCTGTACCCTGTCGCACCAGCAGAAGCATAAGCGCTGCCGCGGAAAAAACCGCGCCGGCATAAAACGTCATCGCTGAACCCCAGGTTTGCCAAAGCAGTCCCGCAATCGCGCTTGCCAGCAACATGGATACACCACTCACCAGGTTGAAAATCCCGAACGCGGTTCCCTTCAACTCTGCCGGTGTCGTATCAGCGACAAGGGCAGCCAGTAGCCCCTGGCTGAACCCCATATGAAGCCCCCACAGAGTGACGCCGAGCATCAACATCGAGATTGACTCAGCGTTGGCCAGTACCAGATCGGACAGGATCAGCAGTATCAACCCGCCGGCGAGCAGACTTGTGCGGCTGACACGGTCGGAGAGCTTCCCCACTGGATAGGCCGAGAGCGTGTAGAACAAGGCCATCACCACCATCACTAGCGGCACCCAGGTGGCAGACAGTCCTGCTTGCTGAGCACGCAAGACCAGGAAGGCCTCACTGAAACGCGCCAGGGTGAACAATGCGCCGACTATCACTACCCACCAATAAGCCGGCGAAAAGCTGTAGAGCAGTTGCAGTCGTATGGGTGAACGAAAGCGCTGAGCCGACTGTTGATGTTCGGGCTCATCGATGCCGACAACAATCAGGCTGACGGCAACCAATGCCGGTATCACCGCGATCCATAACACCAGCGGAATGTCTTCACTGAAGGCATACATCAGGCCGATGGCTGCTGCTGGCCCGAGGAAGGCGCCTACCGTATCCATGGATTGACGCAAGCCGAAGCAGGCGCCACGGATCTGCTCTGGCGATACATCGGCGACCAGGGCATCCCGTGGAGCGCCGCGAATGCCTTTGCCAATCCGATCCAGAAAGCGCGCGGTGAACACCATTTCTGCGGAGTGGGCCAGTGGGAAGAGCGGCTTGGTGAGCGCTGCAAGACCATAGCCAACCAGCAGCAAGCCCTTGCGTCGACCGAAGTAGTCGCTGATCGCCCCTGAAAACACCTTCACTATCAGCGCCGTCGCTTCCGCAATACCCTCGATCAGACCCAGGGTGATCATGCTGACGCCGAGCGAACCCACCAGAAACATCGGCAGCAGGCTATGCACCATTTCCGAAGACAAGTCCATGAACAGGCTGACGAAACCCAAGGCCCAGACCGTACGGGGAATGCTGCGTGTCGCTATTGTCTGGGACATATTCCGGCTTCCTCAGGCGTCGCAACACAAGTGTATTCCACAGGGCTTTAAAATGGGTCTCACAACGTTTAATGTAGAGAGAACTACTATTTGTAAATCTATCTCTACATGAAAAATTGGCTCACTCTCATTCTCGGCTTACCCACCTCAAATGCCACGGAACGCATGCGCGCCTGGCGTGCGTTGAAAGCCAGCGGTGCGGCCGTGCTACGCGATGGGGCCTACCTGTTGCCGGATATGCCCTCCTGTCGTGAGGCATTGGCCGCAGTCGAGCGAGATATTCTGGCTATCAATGGGACTGCCTGGCTGCTCCCCGTACAAGACCCCGACGGTGAACGCTTTATCGAGCTGTTCGACCGTAGCGACGACTACGCCAGGCTGAGCGCAGAGATCGAAGAGTGCCGGGCACAGCTCAATGCCGAGAATGCGCTGGTCACGACCCGGCACATCCGGAAACTGCACAAGACCTGCGCTCAGTTGGCGCGCATCGATTACTTCCCGGGTATTGCGAAGCAACAGATCGAATCGGCCTTGCAAGAGCTTGAAGCCGCGGTCAGCAGAGCCCTGTCAGCGGACGAGCCCCATAGCCAGGACCAACCCATAACCCTACTGAGCCGAAGCGACTATCAGGGTCGTGTCTGGGCCACTCGCAAGCGCCCATGGGTCGACCGACTGGCATGTGCCTGGCTGATCCGGCGCTTCATTGACCCACACGCTCGAATCCTCTGGCTGAACAGCCCGCAGGACTGCCCGGCAGATGCCCTGGGTTTCGACTTCGATGATGCAACCTTCAGCCATGTCGGCAACCGCGTGACCTTCGAAACCCTGCAGGCCAGTTTTGAACTCCACGAGTCTGGCCTCAATCGCATTGCCGCGCTGGTGCATTACCTCGATATCGGCGGCATTCAGCCGATCGAAGCGGCCGGCATCGAACGTGTATTGGCCGGGCTACGCCAAACCCTGGCCCATGACGACCATTTGCTCGCTGCGGCAAGCGCCATCTTCGATGGCCTGCTGGCAGAGTTTGTGAAAGAGGAAAACCCCAATGAGTGACGCGTCCCAACCAACGATCGAGCAGGATCTGCCGCGACCCGAGGCGGTCAGTTTGCGTGAAGCGTTCTGGTTCTGGCTCAAGCTGGGCTTTATCAGTTTCGGCGGTCCTGCGGGACAGATCTCGATCATGCATCAGGAGTTGGTCGAGCGCCGGCGCTGGATTTCGGAACGGCGGTTTCTGCATGCACTCAACTACTGCATGTTGCTCCCGGGGCCGGAGGCGCAGCAATTGGCGACCTACATCGGTTGGCTGATGCATCGGACCTGGGGTGGCGTGATCGCCGGACTGCTGTTTGTGCTGCCCTCGCTGTTCATCCTGATCGCCCTGTCCTGGGTCTATATCGCCTTCGGCGACGTGCCGGTGGTGGCCGGACTGTTCTATGGCATCAAGCCCGCCGTGACGGCCATCGTGGTGCAGGCGGCTCATCGAATCGGCTCGCGGGCGCTGAAGAACAACTGGTTATGGGCGATAGCGGCGGCTTCGTTCACCGCGATATTTGCGTTCAATGTGCCTTTCCCGTTGATCGTGCTGGGTGCCGCATTAGTCGGCTATGTCGGTGGGCGTCTGGCGCCCGAGAAATTCAGAACCGGGGGCCATAGTTCGGCGAAAAAATCCTTCGGCCTGGCATTGATCGATGACGATACTCCATCCCCTGAGCATGCCCGATTCAGCGGATCGAAACTGGCGATATTGATGGTCGTCGGTGCTGTGTTGTGGGCATTGCCGATGGGGATCCTGACCGCACTCTTTGGCTGGGAAGGCACTTTGACCCAGATGGGCTGGTTCTTTACCAAGGCGGCGCTGCTGACCTTTGGCGGTGCCTATGCAGTGCTTCCGTATGTCTACCAGGGCGCGGTCGGTCACTATGGCTGGCTGACCCCGACACAAATGATCGATGGCCTGGCCCTGGGGGAAACCACGCCCGGCCCATTGATCATGGTCGTGGCTTTCGTCGGTTTCATCGGCGCTTATGTGTTACAGGTTTTCGGTCCCGAAAACGCATTCCTGGCCGGAGCCGTCGCGGCAACTCTGGTGACATGGTTCACCTTTCTGCCCTCGTTCCTGTTCATCCTCGCCGGTGGCCCGCTGGTGGAGTCGACTCATAACGAACTCAAGTTCACCGCGCCGCTCACCGGGATCACTGCCGCTGTGGTTGGGGTGATTCTCAATCTGGCGTGCTTCTTCGGCTATCACGTGCTGTGGCCCAAAGGGTTCAGCGGCAACATCGATTGGCCATCTGCGCTGATCGCGATTGCCGCGGCGATTGCCTTGTTTCGCTTCAAGCGAGGTGTGATTCAGGTGTTGATGGCCTGTGCACTCATTGGTTTGGCGGTGCATCTGCTGCAGAACTGAATCGCCGCGGATTCTCTGTGGGAGCGAGCTTGCTCGCGATGGACGTTAACGATAACGCGTGTTTTCTGAATAAACGCGTCGCCTTTGAGTCCTTCGCGAGCAAGCTCGCTCCCACAGGGGCGCGGCAAGGCAGCTCAATCGTCCTCATGTAACCTGATGCCGCGGGCATGAAGCAGATGCGGCACCAGCAGCACCAGCAGCGTCAGCGCGAGGACCGCGGCCGAAATGGGTTGCGTCACGAACACCGACCAGTCTCCCTGGCTGATGGACAAGGCGTTGCGCAGTTGTTTTTCGGCCATCGGACCCAGCAGCATGCCGACGATCACCGGAGCGACGGGAAAGTCGAAACGCCGCATCAACACCCCGCCCCAGCCGATCGCCAGCATCAGCAGCAGGTCGAAGGAAGAGTGGCGCATGCCGTACACGCCGATGGTGGCAAACACCAGAATCCCGGCATTCAGGTACGGCCGCGGAATCTGCAACAGCTTGACCCAGAGGCCCACCAACGGAAGATTCAACACCAGCAGGATGGCGTTGCCAATGTACAGCGAGGCCACCAGGGTCCAGACCAGTTCTCCTGAGGTCTGGAAGAGCAGCGGACCCGGCTGCAGGTTGTAGTTCTGGAAAGCCGCCAACAAAATCGCCGCGGTGGCGGAGGTCGGTATGCCCAGCGTCAGCAGCGGCACCAAAGAACCCGTCGCGCTCGCGTTATTGGCGGCTTCGGGGCCAGCCACCCCTTCGATGGCGCCCTCGCCCTTGCTGGCGGCAAACTCTTGCGGGTGTTTACTCAATTTGCGCTCGGTGGAATAGGACAGAAAAGTCGGAATTTCAGCGCCACCGGCCGGAATGGAACCAAAGGGAAAACCGATCGCCGTTCCCCGTAGCCAGGCGGGAATCGAGCGTTTCCAGTCCGAGCGTGTCATCCACAACGAGGTCAACCGGTGTCGACCGGCCGTTTCTTCTTTTTGATAGAGCAGGCTGTACAAGGCCTCCCCCACGGCAAACAAGCCGACCGCCACCAGCACCACCTCGATGCCATCGACCAACTCGGGAACCCCCAAGGTGTACCGGGCAATGCCCGAGGTCGAATCCAGGCCGATCAAGCCAATGGTCAGTCCAATCCCCAGCGAAGCGAAGCCTCTGAGCATCGAAGCGCCAAGCACCGCCGACACCGTCGTGAACGACAACACCAGAATCGCGAAATATTCCGCAGGACCAAACTTCAGCGCCAACGTGGCCACGATGGGGGCAAACAGCGTGAGCAACAACGTCGCGATGGTACCGGCCACAAATGAACCTATGGCTGCCGTCGCCAAGGCGGGTCCTGCCCGTCCATTGCGGGCCATGAGATTGCCTTCCAGGGCCGTGACCATGGAGGACGATTCCCCTGGCGTATTAAGCAGGATCGAGGTGGTGGAGCCGCCGAACTGCGCGCCGTAATAGATACCGGCGAACATGATCAAGGCGCCGGTGGGATCGACCTTGGCGGTAATCGGCAGCAGCAAGGCCACCGTCAGCGCCGGCCCGATACCCGGCAGAACACCGATCGCGGTGCCCAGCAGGCAGCCGATAAATCCCCACATCAAATTGATCGGTGCCAGCGCCGCGCCAAAGCCTGTTGCCAGGCTTGAGAGAATGTCCATGTCCACCCTGTTTACCTCCTCCAGCCCGGATCAGATCCAGGCGTTGACAAGGGGCGGCAGGGAAACCCCTAGCCCGGTGTTGAAAAGCCAGTAAATCGGCAGGGTCAAGGCAATGCCAATGGCCAGGTCGTGCACCGGACGGCGGCTACCGAAGCCGCGGGCCGCACAGGCAAACAGCAGCGCCGCGGCCAATACGAATCCGATCAGGTTGATGAGCAAGGCGACCCCCAAAAGACCTCCGGTCACCCAGGTCGCGCCGAGCTTGCCTCCGGGTTCGGTTTTGTCGCTGCCGGCCGCAAGATTACGAAAACCACCAGTGACCGCCTGATAGCACAGCAATACGCCTACGACGCCCAGAAACGCCGCTACGGCGTAGGGATAGACATAGGCGCCCATAATGACGAAGCCCATTTCGGCAGGAAACCGCGAGGCTCCAACCGCCAATACCGCGCTGATGGCGACAACACTGACGCCAACAGCTAATTGGGCCGGCACTACCCTCCAAAGCCCGGCCATCTCAAAGCAGCCCGACCTTGACCAGCATCGCGCGCAAGCGCACGTGCTCATCGTCGACGAACTTGCCGAACTCATCCCCGGTCAGAATGCTCGGTGACCAGACGTTGGTTTTTACATTTTCTTGCCATACGTTGCTTTTGGTGGCGGCCAGGACGGCGTCGGTCAGCTCTTTGCGGTGCTCTGGCGTGAGGTTCGCTGCGCCGTAAACGCCACGCCAGTTGCCTATGATCACGTCCAGCCCACCCTCCTTCAGGGTCGGTGCATCAATGCCCGCAACACGGTCAGGCGCACCGATGGCGAGTACACGGAACTGCTTTGACTGGACGTATTTGGCAAGCTCGGCATAGCCACCTGTGATCACCGTGAGGTGGCCTCCAAGGGTCGCTGCAACGACTTCGCCCCCTCCTGCGTAGGCGACGTAATTCACCTTGTTGACGGGGATATCCATCTTGCCCGCCAATTCAGCGATGCCGATGTGATCGATCGAACCCTTGGAGCCACCGCCCCATTTGATGCTGGACGGGTTGGCTTTGAAATCTTTCAACAAGTCGTCCAGCGTTTTGTAGGGCGACTCCTCACGTACGGCAATCACGTTGTATTCGGTAAACAGCCGGGCGATCGGTGTCACGTCCTTCAAGGTAATTTGCGGCTTGTTCTGTTCTATGGCGCCGACCATGATCGCGCCGACCACGAGCAGCGCATTCGGGTCGCCCTTGGTGCTGTTGGCAAATTGCGCCAACCCCAGCGTTCCGCCTGCTCCGCCTTTATTCTCGAAGGTGGTTGCTTTGGCCACTTTGGCCTCGAGCAGGGCTTTGCCCAGGACCCGTGCGGTCTGGTCATAACCGCCACCCACTGAACCTGGGGCCATGAACTTGACGGTGTCTAGCGCAAAGACCGGTGTTGCGAGCGAAGCAAAGGCAATGACAGCTGCAAGGTAGCGGCTGGATCGACGGAACAAGGCGAACATAGTTGTCTCCCGATAGCAGGGTTTTGTGGACGCCGGTTGAATTTCGATCAGGGAGCAAACCCTGTTCATTGAGCATGCGTCTGCGGATAAGCGTAGGCCATAGTTCTGTTTGTTGTTTCTTCGGCTATTACATCTTTGGCCCGGAGGGTTCAGCGGTTCGGCGGTTCGGCGGTTCGGCGCGCAAGCTCCCACATTAGATCGGCGTACGCCCAACCAAACAAACAGGCCGGCCGGTAGGCCGCCGTGCTTTGGCTTTTGATCTGGCTTTTGATCTGCCCGCCCCTTCGGCAGGCCGAGTGGAGGTGTTCATCAGGGGACTGGCGCGCAGCGCCCCTCGGCGAAGCCGAGGACATCGCATGGAGGTCGTCGCGCAGCAGACCGGAGGGCGATGCGCCCTGATGGACACCGGAGCGAGGGAACGCCGAGCCTTGGCGAGGTGCCGAACGCTTGGGGCAAGCCTTTTTGGGTCCTTTTGTGGCGTTCCCTCCGTGTCAGGCTACCTGTCGCCCTTGTTGATTGACTCATTCATTCAAGGGGGCGAAGGTGCATAGCAATGTCTAAACGTTACACCGACGACTTCAAAGACTGGGCCGTACAGCAAATGATGCCGCCCCTCAATCGTTCAGTGGCGGACCTCGCTGTTGCACTCAATGTCACGCCACAGGCACTGCGTAATTGGAGGCAAATGGCTAGAGATAACGGTTTGATCGTGCCCGGAAACGGGAAGACCAGTGATCAATGGTCCAGCGCCGATAAATTCAATGCCGTCATGGAAACCGCACCGCTGAGCGAGGTGGAGATTTCTCAATATTGCCGAATCAAGGGCATTTATCCTGAGCAAATCCAGCAGTGGCGCGAGGCCTGCCAAAACGCCAATACCCTCGCTGATCTGAAGCCCAGCGCAGAGAAAACTGCCGAGCAGCGACGGATCAAAGAGCTGGAGCGTCAGTTGATCCAATCCGATGCTGGACGTGCCGAAGCGGAGGCTTTGCTGGAACTCAGAAAAAAAGCCAATGCGATTTGGGGCAAGGACAAGGAAGATTGATCAGCGCCCCCGATCGTATGCAAGCCATGAAGTTGATTGCTGAAGCGGTGCTGAGTGGGGCTCGTCGATATCGGGCGTGCAATGAACTGGGGCTGAGCCTGCGCACGGTTCAACGTTGGCAACACACCGACTGCGACAGGCGTCTGCTGGCTCAGCGGGCAGCTCCGTCGAACAAGCTCAGTGAGGCGGAGCGCCAGGCGGTGCTCGATGCCGCCAATCAGGCTGGCTATGCCAGCCTCACGCCACACCAAATTGTTCCCAAGCTGGCAGATGAGGGCATCTATCTGGCGTCGGAGTCGACGTTCTATCGCGTGTTAAAAGCTGCGAATCAAAACGTTCGCCGTGGTAGGGCCAAAGCGCCCAAACGCAGGGTACTGACGACACATCGTGCTGACGGTCCCAATCAGGTGTGGTGCTGGGATATCACCTGGTTGCCTAGCACCGTCAAAGGCCGTTTTTTCTACTGGTACATGGTCAAGGACATCTACAGCCGCAAGCTAGTAGCCAATGAAGTGCATGAGGTGGAGTGCGCTGAGCATGCGTGCGAACTACTCGAAAAGGGATGTTTGCGCGAACACACGGCCGGTCGTCCATTGGTGCTGCACTCGGACAATGGCCACGTCATGAGAGGCTCTCTTCTGCGTGAAAGCATGGTTTCGCTAGGCGTAGAGCCGTCATTTAGCCGACCGCGCGTGAGCAATGACAATGCGTACGCCGAAGCACTTTTTCGTACCGCAAAGTACTGCCCACTCTGGCCGGACCAGCCGTTTGATACGGTCACGCAAGCAAGGCTTTGGGTGCAAAAATTTATCGAGTGGTACAACGAAGATCATCGTCATAGTGCCTTGAAATACGTGACGCCGAACGAGCGCCACGAAGGCAAAGCAACAGCTCTATTACAGGCCAGAGCAGCGCTTTATGAAGATGCCAGGGAGGTCAATCCGAGCCGCTGGAGTACCAGGACACGCAACTGGAAATTGGCAGATGCGGTGTATTTGAACCCCGAACGCCCTGAAGTTAAGGGCGCAATGGGTTAGCCGCAGCAGTACCAAGGCGACAGGTACCTTGACACGTACCGCGTTTGACAAAAGGGCCTCGCCGTAAGGGCGAAACCCTAAGTGGCCGTTACCGCAGAAATGGATATGTACACCCGCAAGAGACAGGTCGGCTGTCAGGCCGCCTTCGCAGGCAAGCCAGCTCCCACATAAGATCGATGTACATCCGCGAGAGCCAGGCCGGCTGTCAGGCCGCCATCGCGAGCAAGCTCGGCTCCTACAAGGGCGCCGCACTGTAAATACGCTCACCGGCGGTGCTGCGTTTACCGCTCTCCAGCGCCAGCGCAATCCTGGAAGCCGGCTGCAGAAAGCCGAGTAAAGCCTGCTGGGTATCGTGCCAGGCCGTCTGATGTTCCATATCGAGGAAGTGCCCGGCGTTCTTGATGGTATGGAACCGGGCCTGACGGGCATGACCGGCAAAAAGCCGGGCGTCGTCCACCGAGGTGTACTCATCCCATTCGCCGTTGACAAACAGCAGCGGAATTTCGATGGCCTCGGCACAGGCGATGTAGCAATGGGTATCCTGGGTCAGCACTTCATTGATATGGAAATGCATCTGCCGGTATTCGTGTTCGGCCAGGCTGCTGACATGGCGCAGATTAAAGCGTTTGAACAACGATGGCAGGTGCTTGCCGATCGTAGTGTTGATCAAGCGACCGACTTTGGTGCGATCGCAGTCCTGAAGAAAATTCAGGCCGCTCTCCAGGTAATCGCGCATCGGCGTATTGATCCGCGCGGCGAATGAATTGATCACCGCCTTCTCGATTCGTCGCGGCTGCTGGGCCAGTGCCAGCAGGGTAGCCGCCGCGCCCCAGGAGAAGGACAGCACATGCTGCGCGCCAAAGTGTTCGATCAATTCCAGCAGTATTTGCGCCTCGTCTTCCTTGCGGATCGGTTGGCCGTGGAGGTTGTGTTGTTTTGACTGACCGGCGTAGGGCTGGTCGTAGAGAACCACATTGAATCGTGGCTGCAGGTAACGCACCGTTTGAGCAAAGGATGCGGTCGTTGCCAGCGAACCGTTGACCAGAATGACGGTCTTGTCAGCGGCGGTGTTGAGATAGTGCTCGGTGTAAACCTTGTACTTCTGGCAAATCTCGACGATGGCAGTTTTCGGCATCATGTCTTTATCTTCCTTGAACAAATTGAACTTGAATCTGACAGCACGGACGAGCAACAACAGTGCAAGAGCGCTCAGATGCTCGCTGTGACTGACAAGTCACTGATTGACCCGAGGACCAGAGTTAAGCATGAATCCCCTCGTATGCAAGAACGCAAACCAGTTATTCCGACGAGTCGCCCAGGTGGCGATTGCGGATAGTCGAGCCCGGTGCAGAGGCCCTGGTGCAGGTATGTGTACCGATGAAAAAGCGACCCGATTTTTGCTGAACCTCCCCACCACTGCCGACTCCAACGATAAAGACCGGCCAGGAGAATTGTCATGTCCCTGCACAGCGTCGCCCGCTTCACCGACCTACGTGAAGACCGTGGCACTCGGGTAAAAATCGGTTCGCTGAAAATAATCCTGCTGCGGGCCGGCGAACGGGTCTATGCCTACCAGGCCGAATGTCCGCACGCTCAGGCCCCCCTGGCAAAAGGCGCCATCTGCAACGGGCGGTTGGTCTGCCCCTGGCACAAGGCGACGTTCACGGTCGAGGACGGCCAGGTGTGCGAGCCGCCGGCCCTGAGCGGACTGACCCGCTACCCGGTCAAGGTAGTCGATGGCGACGTACAGGTGGACGACCAGCCACTGGCGCCTGTCGAAGCGGCTCGCCCCCCTGACTCACGCTGCTTCGTGATCATTGGTGCCGGCGCTGCGGGAACAGCCGCAACCGCCGCCCTGCGTGAAAAAGGCTTTGCCGGCCGCCTGGTATTGATCGATCGCGAGGCGGTTCCTGGCTATGACCGCACCGTACTGAGCAAATTTGTTCTCGCCGGGGAAATGCCCCCTCAGGACACACCGCCGCTGCTGGATGAGTCCTTTTACAACGAACAGCAGATCGAGCGCGTTGAAGGTGAGGTCATCCGTCTCGATGTGGCAGCCAAAAGGGTTTCTCTGGCTGACGGACGCACTTTCGACTACGACGCCGCGCTCCTGGCCAGCGGCGGCGAACCCCGGCCGCTGTCGGTAAAGGGCGCACATCTGCACAACATCCTGATGTTGCGCTCCAGAAAGGACGCCGAGCGGATTCTCGAAACGGCCAAGCCCGGTGCCCGCGTGGTCATCATCGGTGGCAGCTTCATCGGCCTGGAATCGGCATCGGCCTTGCGCCGCCATGGTCTGGAAGTCAGCGTGGTCGCGCGCCATGAAACGCCGTTCAGCAAACAGTTCGGTGAACGCATCGGCATGGCGATTCTGTCCCTGCACGAAGACAACGGCGTGGTCTTTCACGTCAATACCGAGCCCAGGGAGTTCGAAGGCCAGGACAAGGTCGAGGCCGTTCTGCTGGAAAATGGCGAACGACTTCCCGCCGACCTGGTGTTGATCGGCATCGGTGTCAGCCCGGCCACCGAGCTGCTCGAAGGCGTGGAGCTGGACGACGACGGCGGGCTGCCGGTAAACGACGGCATGGGCGCGGCGCCCGGTCTTTGGGCCGCTGGCGACATCGTGTCCTTTTCGCTGCAAGGGGTCCCCACGCGCATCGAGCACTGGCGTCTGGCCCAGCAGCAGGCGCGGATCGCCGCGCAAAACATGCTGGGTGTCGAGACGGGCGACGCCCATGTGCCGTTCTTCTGGACCTATCACTTCGACAAGACCTTCGAGATGCTCGGTCACGCCGATCAATGGGACCGGATTGTCTTCGAAGGCAACCCCGAGCAGTACACTTTCATCGCGCTGCTGTGCAAGGGGGAACAGGTCGAGGCGGTAGTCGCCTGCGAGTACTCACGGCAAATGGCGCACCTGGCCGAACGCATGAAACAGCCCTTGCTGCGTGAGGAGGCCTTGCAGACGATTCGGCGGATGGCGGCGCAAGAAGGCTAAACGACCGTAGCAGCTGGCGAAGCCTGCGTTCGGCCGCGTAGCGGTCGTAAAATCAGACACCGCGGTTTTTCAGGTTAATCGTGGAGGCAGGATTTACGACTGCTGCGCCCGAGCGCGGACCGAGCCGAACGCAGCCTGGCGGCAGCTGCTACGGGAATGTGCGGAGCGGAGATTCTCCTTAACGCCAATCGATGTCCTCGTTGAGCAGATTCACCGACTTGCGAAACAGCTCTTTGCGCTTTGCCGACTGCCCTGCGTCCCAATAGCGCATGTGGGTGAATCCGCCCGACCTACCATCGACACTCGACAGATCGATGTCCTCAACGGCCGGTCCAAACGTGGCTGCCAGCGGACCACCGATCAGGTCGCCTTTATAAATGGCCCGGTCGGGATCAAAGACATTGGTCCAGCGGACCACGGCGAAAGGTCCACCATGATGCACAGTCCAGACACGCGGAGCGTCTTTTCCAGCCGCTGCGGCTTTCCCGGGAAAGGACATGAGTGTGGGGGGCTCGGCACCGTCCAGACGGTCCAGCATTCCGCTCTCTCGAGCGATACTCAAGGTCGCAGGTTCGAGTTCTTCGCGAACGGGTGGAGCGGTGGGCAACTCACGTGCTCGCTGGCGGTCCTTCAAGTCTTCCCGACCTGAAGCAAGCAGAAATTCCGAATGGGTCAACGGACTGCCGAACGTCACGAAATCACTGATCAGCCAGCGCCCACCCGTTGAGGACTTGCCGGAATCAGCATTCCCGGCAGCGAGGGACCGCCAGAGATCGGCCTGGGCTTGCCGGTATTCCAGTCGAGCCGCCGCAGTCGCCGCGGGTGTCGAATGCTCGGCCGCTTTTTCCAGAAGCGCTGCCGCCTTTTCGACTCGGCAAAGCGCATTGAAGGCCGCGGTTTTTTCGACAACCGACGTCGAGTCAGACTTCTCGGCCCAAAAATAGCTGAGCAGATCGTAGGCCAGGATCGAGCCGAGGCTGTGGCCGACAAGGATGACGCGATCATACTTGTCGCCTGCGTGGATCGCCCGCAACAACTTCAAACCGCGCTCCCTGACCGCCGCTCGCGCCGCGATGTTCGCGGGCTCGGCGCGCGTATAGCGCACGACACGGCCAAAGGTGCGCGTCGTTACTTTATGAAGTGCAGCGGTGAGTGCGGCTGCCAACCCCAAAACCACGCCCTGGGGAAGCCAGCCCGGCATGACCTTTGCCCAGATGTCCTTGGGAACCAGGCCAATCGATCCCAGACAAAGGATAAACAGTGTCACGAACCAGAGTGCGCCCCAAGCCGTGCGAACCCGCTGCGGCACCTTGCTCAAAGGACGCAAAAGCAGGGGTCGGACCCAGCCAGTGAATTGATCCCAGGTCGATCCTGCGGTCAAATCGGCCCAGTACAGTTCAAAGAAGTCGGATCTGACACCGTTCGCAAAACCGCTCGATTTTTTGCTATTACGCGTGGTGATGCGACGCAACTCCAGCGACCCAGTGCGCTCATCCGGTTTGCTCCAGACCTGACTCGCCTTGGCATCCCCTTCATCCTGCCACAGTGTTTTGACGAACCCCTTGATCGCGTCCATGGGGATCTGCTCGCCCATTCCATGCACCAGAATGATGGCTTGTCGGGCAGCGGCTCGGCTTGCTTGCTCTTTTACTGCACGCTCGCCTGTATCAACATCAGGCCCCTCTTGGGCGGGAGCCTGGGTGCAGTCATTTCTGGTCATTATTCAAACACCTTCCTGAAGTATGAATACGCGCTCAGTTCAGAAAGGAAGGAGTGGACTCGACGTGAAGTTTTTCTTCAGTCAGCGCCCCTCCCTCCCCCGAAAAAACGGCAGCCCGCATGTATCCCTTTGTGTACAGATGCCATCGCGACGCCATATTAACAACTCCAAAGGAAACACCCCCGATACACAAGCGCGATGAACTATGCGTGTCGGTCGGTTGAATGCAAATGCGGCACCACTATCCAGTCTTGATGCCTTCAAGTGGAAGGCTCCGGCCCTTTCGCCTGCGCCCTTTACCATAGATCAAACGAAATCAAGTAAATGCAAACAACTATCTCATCAGCATTGAAGGCGCTGCGCCTGAATCTTGATCGAACAGCAGACTGGATCGTGCCTCTGACCCTGCGCATTTTTCTGGCTTGGGAGTTTTTCGAATCGTGGCTGGAAAAATGGACCGGCACAAAGTGGTTCGCGGATATTCAGACCGCCTTCCCGTTCCCCTTTAACCATATTCCGGCCACGTTGAACTGGGAACTATCCATGTGGGCAGAATTGCTCTGCTCCATTGCCCTGCTTACAGGCCTGGGAACACGCCTCTCGGCATTCATTTTGATCGTGGTCACCTTGGTGGCAACCGCAGCGGTTCACTGGCCAGCCGACTGGTCGACCTTGAGCGAGCTTGCCCAAGGCTACTCCATCAACAACAAAGGCCACGGCAACTTCAAGCTCCCCATGATCTATCTCTCAACGCTCTTGCCGTTGCTGCTTACGGGCGCCGGCAAGCTGAGCCTGGATGCGTTTTTCAAAGGATACTTCTGGCGTCAGCACATACGGTGAAGACTGCCAGGAGGCTGAACACCAGTATTGTGCTTTCGCAAAACGTGAATACCCATTAACAGACCTGTGTTTCGACAGTGCCTCTGAAAGGGAGCAGGTGCAGGCGTTGCCAAGCTTCCAGGCCACACTGCCACCGCTTGACAGAGGCACACAATCGGCCATAAGTCAGCTTAGGCTCTAAACCCTCGGCCCCGTCCAACTGCCCCTTTTTCAGTTATGCATGGAGAGTCAAAGTTACATTTCAGCTAGCCCCAGCGGTGAGCCAACTGGTGTCGGGCTCGCAACAAGCCAAGAGCAAACCGAATATCCCCGCTCAACGCGGGCACGAACCGACCCGGGGGCCGTTTGTTGACTATTCTCCTTATCTCGGACCTGCACAGGTCGCAGCATGACCCTATTGAGATGGGGCCTTGCTTGTGGAGTAAGACCGATATTTTTCACTCCACGGAATGCAGCGATCGAATGAAGCCCATGCACATTTCGTGAGACTGAACCGTGCTAAACCTTTTTTGAAGGCTGAAGCTCCGTTTACAAAGAGCCCCCTCCCCCGAGCATGTCGGCACTAAGGGACTCAATGGGCAATGGGTGAAGTCCATAAGCGAGCAAGCGATTGCCCTGATTTCTTTCCCTTTATGCTGGACCTCACGGACGCACTGCCATGATGGAACTGCTTAAACACCTTTGGCCCAACTTCACATCACTCACGCTAGGTACTACCGAAGCCTTGAGCGCCTGGTTTTGGATTGTTATGGCCACCATCGCTGCGGGTTGTATCGTCTTCCTGCTGCGTGACTGGTTTAGATTCCAGGTGCGTATGCGTGCCTTGGATAGCCTGCTAGAAGGGCAAGGCCGCGAAAATCTGGCATTGAACCGTCGGGGAACACTGCAAAAAGCCCTGGCATTAAAGTCGACGGGCATTGGGGCGCTCTGGCGCGAATTCGACGACAGCCTGGTCAGCTCCAGCGATCACAAACAGTTGTTTAACACGCTGGACGCCGAACAGTTTTTTAACCCCCGCACGCTCGCTTCAGGGCTAACCTCCAGCCGTTTGCTGGCCTCCCTACCTGGTTTTTTGGTAGGACTGGGTGTTTTAGCCACTTTCGTAGGGCTGACAATTGGTCTCTCGAAACTGAAACTCGACAGTCATGCCGGAGTGGAACAACTGCGTTCTGGCATTGACGTAATGATCCAAGGCGCGGCAGTTGCCTTTATGACCTCTGTGTGGGGCGTATTCTTCAGCCTGCTGCTCAATTTTATCGAAAAGTTGGTCGAGCGCTTCGCATTGGGCCAAATTCATGCTTTGCAGCATCGGATTGACTCTCTCTACCAGCTTATCCCCGCCGAACAATCGCTGGTGCATATTGCCGACTACAGCCGTGAGAGCAAGGAAGCCCTCCAAGAACTGCACGAACGCATTGGTGACCGCTTGCAGGAAAACCTTGCAGGTATGGGCGATGCGATGCAGCAAGCGATGACAGATGCGTTGAACAACATCATGGCGCCAGCCATCCAGACCCTGGTCAGTACCAGCAGCCAGCAGTCCACGCAAATGCTGGAGAAGCTGGTCGGTAACTTCATGTCTGGCATCACTTCGGCCGGCCGCGAGCAAGGTAATCTGATGCAGCAGGCTGCTGCCGATGTGAACGCAGCGGTGGGGGGCATGACCGCGCGGCTCAATCAGTTGTCCCATACACTGAGCGACCAACAAACTCGACAATTGGAGGGCAACCAGCACCAAAACCGACAGTTCGAAGAGCAACTGGGGCGCATTGCCTCCGCCGCGGAGCAAAGTCAGCAACAAACGGAAAGTCGCTTTAACGAGCTGATGACCGGCCTGACCAGTCAGCTGAATAGCCAGCTCGGTTCGGCGCAACGCCGCGATGAAGAGCGCCAGACGATGGTTGAGCGTCTGCTGGCCGAGGCGAGCGCCAGTCAATCAGCGTTGCTGGACAGAGTCACCAATTCCAGCCGTGAACAACTGCAGGCGCTGTCCGAGGCCGGTAACCAGCGGCATGACAACCTGGAGAAAATGTTCTCCCGCTTGATGACAAACCTCAATACTCAACTAGATTCGCAAATGGGCGCCGCGGAGCAGCGCGAACAGGAACGATCCTTGCGCCACGAGCATCAGCAGGCTTCTGGCTTTGCTCAGCACCAACAGCAAGTGAGCGATCTCGCCGAAGCCTCAGCCGCGCAGCAACGTGCACTGGAAGAGACGGTTGGCAAGTTGCTGAACAATTTTGGTGAACAAATGGCCGGCCAGGGTCAGCAGTCCGAACAGCGTGAACAGTCGCGTCAGCAACGCTTCAACGAACAGTTGGAAAGCATGACGATGCAGCAGCAGGAGCTGCTTAAAGGTATCGCCAGCGCAGTGCAGGTTACCCAGCAGCAGAGCCGACAGATAGCCGATCAACACCAGCAACTCATGGGTGGGCTACAACAAGCGAGCGACGCCGCTTTTGCCAGTAGTCGGCACATGGACAACAGTGCCAATCAACTTGGCCTGCTTTCCACCAATGTTCGCCAAGCTGCCGAGTTGCTTGGTCAGCGCTTAGAAAGCGTGACACAAAGAATCGAATCCGCGGGCACCCAAAATGCCCAGCTGGCCACCCAGCTGAACAGCCAGGCAGAGGTTCTCGCAAAGCTGCAGCAGGCATTGCTCGACGGTGCGCAGCGTTTCGAACAGGCAGCGGGCGAGGCACGCAATGGCTTTGGCGAGATGAGGAGCCATCAGCAAGAGTTTCTTACCGGTGTTCGTGGCGAATTCACCGCATTGGGCGAGGTTTTACGCAAACAGGTGGAAGGCGTCGAGCAACAGGCAGAGCAGTGGCTGCGTGCCTACGCCAGTGAGGTACGCCAGCAGGTGCATGAGCGAATGGACCAGTGGAACAAGGAAACCCTCAGCTTTGCGAACACGATGCACGCAGCCGTGCAAGCAATCAGTAACGTGGTCGATGAACTGGAGGCCCGTTGAAGCGCTGGCGCAAGTCCAATGAAGCCCCGATGGAGGATGAAGATCCTTACTGGAAGTCCTTCGTCGACATCATGTCGGCTCTTCTGGTGCTATTCATCCTCGCCTCGGTGGTACTGATTCTTCAGTTATTGGAGAAAAGTGCGCAGTTCGATAAACAGGTTTCCCAGTTGGAGCAGGCGGAAAAAGTTCGCCGCACTATTCTAGACGAAGCCGTGGAGGAACTGCGCAAGCGTGGAGTCAAGGTTCAGGTCACCGAGAATCATACCGTGTTGCGAATCCCCAACGAGTTGCTTGGCTTCGATACGGGCGCTTTCGAGATTCAACCGCGTTATCAGCCGACAGCACTCGAGATTGGCGAGGTGATTGCCCAAGTCATCAAACGGGATGATCGGATCAATTATCTGGACACCATTTTCATCGAGGGACATACCGATAATCGGCCATTCCCCGGTTTCATGGGCAAAGGCAACTGGGGACTTTCGACGTTTCGCGCCATTTCATTGTGGCAGTTTTGGAGCTCTGAACTACCCGAGGCGCAGCGCCTGGACCGGCTGAGCAACCAGGACGGTGAACCGTTGTTCTCGGTCAGCGGCTATGCCGAGACCCGACCGGTGAGCAAGGATCAGGGAAGCGAAGATAGCTATCGCTTAAACCGCCGCATCGACATCCGCTTTACCATCCGCCGCCCACAGAGCACAGAATATGAGGCACTCAAGACGCTTCTTGAGAACTCCCAACGATGAAGTTGCCAGCCATCGAAAACCATTCTGGTGAGTGGTCACCAACAGTTACTGAGGGCTGGGGGCAGTTGGTGGAAAAAACCAACCGAATGAAGACCAAAGTGGGCAGCAGCGATGCATTTGAGCGCACACTCGCCGCGCTTCGAGACATGGCTAGCACCGGGCGCTTCGATGACTTACGAGAACTGCTCGGGTGTCGGCTAGGAGCCCGAGCACTGACTTGGCTATGGTTGCACGACGAGGTAGTGGGTAAGCGATTGTTTAATGCAAGGATACTTGACGTGCTGGTCGAATATCAGCAACCACGGTTGAGTCGCTTGACTCTGATTCAACTGATCCAGTTATATTTTCGTTATTTTGACGATCTGGATGCGCACAACAAGCACGGTGAAGACAGCTTGCGTAAGCGGCTTGAATTGCATCTGTTCGAGCAGATAAACCGTATCCCGAGTCGGCCAACGACCTTCGGAGCGGATCCCTTGATGACCTTGAACCGAGAGGGTGAATGGCTGTTAACGCTCGACGGTCCGGTGCAACTGGTCAATAGGGTACGCGACGAGGGTGGAGAGCTAACTGAGGCCTTCGAGAAGATGGGCTTGACTGGCTTCGATGTCGGGCGCTACGGCGATGTTTGTCGGGCGCATTACTACCTGGCAGTGCTGCGAGAACTGTCGCCGGGGGAGTGGAGCGATGTGCTCGACGAATTGCTTAAGCCTGAGGTGAACAAAGCGCCGTACGAGGATGGTAGGCGCATTGGCCATGCTGCGCTAGAGATAATGATCGACCGCGCAGGCAGCGAGCCTGGAGAGGCATGGCAAAACTTCATCCTGAGTCTGGCTGGCGACCCACGTATTGCCAGCGCTTCCAAAAATTTCCGTGAATGGTGGCAACCGCTGGGCGAGGAGCGCATTGGGAAGGTCCGTGGCTGGTTATCCAAAGAGGATCTACGTCTATTCCTTCAGGCGGTCCAACAGTACGGAGTGGAGTCGGGGAAGCAAGATCTGCAACGCATGTTTCCAGCCCGCAAGCTCTTTCTCGAAGGCCTGTACCGGCTGGGGTTGATTCGCCATACGCGATTGATGCTAGGTCGCCTTGCCAAGGAGTCGGTGCATCGCATCCTCGGCGAAGAAATGAAAACCGAGTTTGCTCGTATGGACTGGGGATTCCACGCGCACTTGGACACCCATTCCACGAACACTTGGACAGTGATTCCACGCTGACTTGGACACTCATTCCACGAGCACTTGGACAGTGATTTTCCACTGACCCAACCCATGCTCAGGCAGGCAGCGACGCAGGATTATTCACTACCATCGACCTCTTTTCTCGAAGCGAAGAGGTCGTCGTGGAGCGTATATCCATGCGTAAAATCCGAGAGGTACTACGCCTAAAGTTCGACGCCGGCCTGTCCGTGCGCAAGATCGCCACCAGCCTTCGCATCAGCAGTGGCAGCGCCGGCAACTACCTGCATCGCTTCAACGCTTGCGGGCTGACCTGGCCGACGGCGTTGTCGGATGCTGAACTGGAACGCTGTCTGTTCCCGCCAGCGCCGACGGTTCCCAGCGATCAACGGCCGATGCCCGACTGGGCTCATGTTCACGCAGAACTGCGCCGCCCCGGCGTGACTCTGGCTCTGCTCTGGCAAGAGTATCGGCTCAGCCATTCGCAAGGCTTCCAGTACAGCTGGTTCTGCGAGCACTACCGCCTCTGGGCCGCCAAGGTCGATGTGGTCATGCGTCAGGAGCACCGAGCTGGCGAAAAACTGTTCGTCGATTACGCTGGCCAAACCGTGCCAGTTATCGACCGGAAAACCGGCGAAATCCGTCAGACGCAGATCTTCGTCGCCGTCCTGGGCGCCTCAAGCTACACCTTCGCCGAGGCCACCTGGTCGCAAAAACTCCCAGACTGGCTGGGCTCGCACACTCGGTGCTTCGCTTTTCTGGGCGGCACCTCACAGATTCTGGTGCCGGACAATCTACGCAGTGGCGTCACCAAAGCACATCGCTACGAGCCCGACATCAACCCCAGCTACCGTGATCTGGCCGAGCATTACGGCGTAGCGGTGCTGCCCGCGAGATCCCGAAAACCCAAGGACAAAGCCAAGGTTGAAGTTGGTGTGCAAGTGGTCGAGCGCTGGATCCTAGCGGTCTTGCGCGACCGCCAGTTCTTCTCTCTCGGCGAACTCAACATAGCAATCGGACTGCTGCTGGATCGCCTCAATCAAAAGCCCTTCAAGAAGCTGCCCGGCTCGCGCCGGTCGGCCTTCGAGAACATCGACCGGCCCGTGCTGCAACCGCTGCCGGAACATCCTTACGTTTACGCCGAGTGGAAAAAAGTGCGGGTACACATCGACTACCACGTCGAAGTCGACGGCCATTACTACTCGGTGCCGTACCAGCTGGTGAAGCACCAACTCGAAGTGCGGCTGACCGCGCAGACTGTCGAGTGCTTCCACGCCAATCAGCGCGTGGCCAGTCATCTGCGCTCGCAGCACAAAGGTCGCCACACCACCCACACCGAGCACATGCCCAAGAGCCACCGCGAACATGCCGAGTGGACGCCACAACGGCTGATCCGTTGGGCAGAGCAGACCGGCCCGAACACGGCCGGCGTCATCGCCTACATCCTCGAGCGCCGAATTCATCCGCAGCACGGCTTCCGTGCCTGTCTGGGCATCCTGCGCCTGAGTAAACAGCACAGCGAAGAGCGGCTGGAAGCCGCTTGCCAGCGTGCGCTGGCACTCGGCGCATGCAGTTACAAAAGCCTCGAATCGATCCTGCGCCAAGGCTTGGAACGGCTGCCGCTGACCCAGCAAAACCTGCCACTGCTGCCCGAAGAACACATCAACCTGCGTGGCCCCGACTACTACCACTGACCTGAAAAGGAGCATCAAGATGCTACCCAACCCGACTCTGGACAAGCTGCAAACCCTGCGGCTGCACGGCATGATCAAAGCGCTGAGCGAGCAACACGCAACGCCCGACATCAGCGATCTCAGCTTCGACGAACGCCTCGGCCTGATGGTCGACCGCGAAGTGACCGAGCGTGAAGATGCTCGGCTGACCACTCGCCTCAAAGCCGCGAGACTACGCCACAACGCCTGCCTGGAAGATATCGATTACCGCAGCCCGCGCGGCCTGGACAAGGCCCTGATCCTGCAACTCGGTAGCGGCCAATGGCTGCGCGACGGCCTGAATCTGATCATCGGCGGCCCGACAGGCGTAGGCAAAACGTGGCTCGCCTGCGCGCTGGCCCATAAGGCCTGCCGGGACGGTTACAGCGTGCGTTATCTGCGTCTGCCTCGCTTGATGGAAGAACTGGGCCTGGCCCACGGCGACGGTCGCTTCGCCAAACTCATGGCGGGTTATGCCAAGACCGATCTGCTGATCCTGGACGACTGGGGCCTTGCACCGTTTACCGCCGCGCAGCGGCGCGACATGCTGGAACTGCTGGACGACCGTTACGGAAACCGCTCGACGCTGGTGACCAGCCAGATGCCGGTGGATAAATGGCATGCGCTAATCGGTGATCCGACCTTGGGCGATGCGATCCTCGACCGGCTGGTGCACAACGCTTACCGCATCGAACTGAAGGGCGAATCGATGCGCAGGCGCGCAACGAAATTGACTGCAACCGGGACTTCAGACTAACAATGCGAACCTGCGTCGCTGCGCTCCGACTGCCTGTCCAAGTGAGCGTGGAATGAGTGTCCAAATGATCGTGGGCTGAGTGTCCAAGTGTCGTGGAATCCGCATATGGACGGCATCATGAATGATAAAGCCGTAATCTATTTGGATTGCGGCGATTTTCACCTGATCGAAGGTTCGCATAGCTTCAAGGTTTGGGTATACCTTGCTCAGCCGGGAACCTCATTGCAATCTTACGAACGCAATCATTTCACGCATTCAGACCTAATCTCTGGATTGCCTCATAAGTATCGGGAAACGTACCCCTCCCTTCCATACGAAGCGATTGTTCACAATGGTACTTGGCAACGCAAGGTATTCGAGTTCCTCGCGAATAATGGTATCGGGCTGGATTTGGAGCAGTTGCTAAGCAGGCAGGAGTACAGGTCATATTTGAGCAGATTTGGCATACCCGTTGTTAGACGCGAAAGTGCACAGGTCCTGGAACCTAAAGAGCGATCTACCTGGGCAGCAGCCCCTACTTTTGTGCAGACCGAAAGAGGCGCCGTTGCGCCCACGCGGCCTCAGCAAACGGGTTTGAATTCGGCACCGAGACCTCCCCCACAGCCGGAGGAGCCGCACTCAAGTACCATTTCAGAATCTATCCAGCCTTTGCCTGAGAGCGGGAATGATCCACTGAAGGATCTTCTGAGCCACCTCGGTCCGTTTGAGCTAAACGTACTGCGCTACTTCGCCACCAACCCCGGCGACAAGGTGCGTTACGCAGCCAATGTACTGACGGTCGAATCACGCGAAATCAATCAGGTTCTATACGGCCGACTAAATGCTTTGTGCCAACAAACTGATAGTTTTGGTTGGTCGGTACGTGCAGATATCGCTGCCGCCCTAGACCGTCTGCCCGCAGGGGATTGAGGAACATGGGACTAGTCGAAATCTTCAAAAGCCTGCTGGGAGAAGGCAGCGCCAAGCTGAGTACACTGCAGGGTTTTATCTACCATACAGATTCGGAAGGTCTAAATGTCTACCTGGATCGAAAGGTTTATGCAGATCTTGTCGAGGGTCAGGGCAACGCGCTGCAGAAGATTCAACTGGTAGTCCTGCATATGCTCGAAGAGCAGGGTATTGCTTTACCTCTTGCCAATGGCTTTCATCTTTCCGCGGAAGACGCGGCGGGCCTAGACGATGAACAGGCAGAAATTCTGCGTCTGCCGCGTCGCTTCAATATGGGGTTTGTCAGTCGGCTCAGCGGTCGAACCGGGAATAGCAGTTTCAAGGCGCAGCTGTTGGTATCGTCTGACTCAGGCGAGATGCCATTTACCCGCAAGGGGCCGTTGCTCTATTTGAGCTTGAGTGAGGCCTACCGCCTTACGCCTGCGGAGCTAATGGGATTGATGGCTTGGGAGCATCACCAGAAACTGCAGCCCGAGCAACGTGGGGAGTCGGCCAATTTGCGGCTAATGGCCGAACTCCAGACTGCAGCACGCAGCGGCATGCGCATCGACCTCAGCCACTTCGAGCGGTTGGAGGTGGTGGTGCCCGAAAATGTTGGCGTCGTCGCTACCCGCTTGCCTGATGGCAGCTTGATGCTCTGCCCCAGTCTAGGTGATGGCTCAACGCCGGATCAATTAGAGAAGCGCTGGTCACAGCTCGACATGGGCGCTGATGGGGGCGTGCTGCGCATCGATAATCGCGTGGTGCTCCTAGACCAGCAGAAAATGCAGGCAATCAAGGAGGTTCTGGGTAACAAGCGTATTCCTGCCGACAAGGTTGCCGAGTTCATCGCGACGCCGAGTGCTTTTCTGGATGCCGCATTGGTCAATCTGGACCTAGGCTTTTCCATTCGTGTGGCTGGCATCGGCAAGCTCCAGCATATGGAGTTCGGCGAGCTTGATACCAAAAAGCAAGACTGGTTCAGTCTTGACACTCGCGCGGCTCCTGTCGAGATCATTTCCAAGTTGGTGCAGTCAGAGGAGGATTTGGTGCGATTCTCGGATGCCTACGCAGCAGCAAAACAGCAAGGTGCGGAGAGCCTAATCTTCGATGGGGAATCGGTGGATATCTCCAACTCGGAGCGGGTGGAGGAACAATTAGCAAAAGCCAAGACGGCTTTCAGCATATCGAAGACCGACACACCGGATGATTCTAACGCGGCAGACGACACAAAAGAACGAGTCAGCGTCTTGTTGCACGATGCTAATAAAATAAACAACGAGCTTTTGCGTATGGCTAGCCAGGCCAAGGCAGTTCGCGAACCAAACTGGGAAGCCTATGCACGCCAGCCGTTTCCCCACCAGCGCGAGGGTATCGATTGGATGCTCGGGTTGTTGGCATCTGCGCTGCAGGCCGACCATGACGACCTTTACCGACTACAGGGCAGCCTGCTGGCAGACGATATGGGGCTCGGCAAGACCTATATGTCTTTGGTTACGGTAGGTGAATACTTGTCTGAACAAAAGGCTGCAGATCAGCCACAGAAGCCAGTCTTGGTCGTGGCCCCGCTAAGCCTCTTGGAAAATTGGGAGGATGAGGTCAGTCATACCTTCAACGGCATTCCGTTCCGCGACATTGTCGTGTTGCAATCAGGAAGAGACCTGAGTCGTTTCCGAATCAAAGGTGCAGAACGGGAATCCAGCCAGTTGGCCTCATTGATGGACGATGAGGGGCAAATGGCTGATGACGCTCTTCGGTATGCATTGGCCATTGGCCCCGAATGCGGCGCTCATCGCCTGGACATGGATCGTCGACTGGTGCTGACGACCTATCAGACTCTGCGTGATTACCAGTTCTCGTTGTGCCGAATTGATTGGGGCCTCGTCATCTTCGATGAGGCACAGAACATTAAAAATCCCAATGCCGCGCAGACCCGCGCGGCCAAGGGCCTGAAGGCTGACTTCAAATTGCTTGCCACCGGCACCCCCGTGGAGAACAGCCTTGGGGATTTCTGGTGCTTGATGGATACAGCCCAGCCTGGCTTATTGGGTGGCTGGAGCGAGTTTCGTGACACCTGGATCAAGCCAATATTGAATGCAGTCGATGATGAGCGAGATGAGGTCAGGCGTGATCTCGGCGGCAAGCTGCGCGATGCCGTCGGCGCGTTCATGTTGCGCCGGGTCAAGGAGGACCAATTAAGAGGGCTTCCGAGTAAAACGATTCACAGCGGCGCGCCCCAACCTGAAGGCAGTCTGCTTAGTTATGATACCCAGCTCGCGCAGTGCATGAGCGGAGCGCAATTGAGGGCCTACGACGCCGCACTCGACAACTATCGCAGCCAGCGGGCCACGGAAGATATGCGTGGGCGCGCACTAGGCGTGCTGCAGAACCTCCGAGAGATTTCCCTGCATCCGTGGTTGCGGCAGGAGAGCCACTTGTTGGCCGGAAATGCCAAAGAAGCGCGTACGCGAATGTCGGAATCCGGGAAGTTGGTCGTTCTGTTAAATGTGTTGGATCGAATCCGCAAGCGGGAAGAGAAGGTGATCCTCTTCATGGTGACCAAACGCTTACAGCGCGTGGTGAAGCTTTGGCTGGACCAGATTTTTGATTTGAATATTTCGATCATCAACGGTGACACTGCTGCGGTACCCAAAAAGTCTGATGTGCTGACCCGTAAGCAACTGATTGCAAAGTTTGAGGTGCAGGCTGGCTTTAACGTGCTGATCATGTCGCCGGTTGCCGCGGGTGTCGGCCTTACCGTAGTCGGAGCCAACCACGTTGTACACGTGGAGCGCCACTGGAACCCTGCCAAGGAGGCTCAGGCTTCAGATCGGGTTTATCGAATAGGTCAGAAAAAGGAAGTCCACATCCATCTGCCCATCGCGCTTCACCCAAAGCATGACTCATTCGATGTCCATCTTGATCGTTTGCTGCGCGGGAAACTGATGCTTAAGGATGCGGTGGTCACACCAGAGATAGTGGGTGAAGTTGAGATGATTCAGTCGATGGGGTTGTAGATGGTGTGTCTCTGCCCTAAGCGAATACCCTGGGTATTGGCCGCCAGACCTTGCCACTCTCGTCCTTTCGCCATCACCTTAGCCCTCGCGCAATGAGCGTTAAAGCTATAAGTGATCGGAAATTAACGCCTCCTACATTGAATCCTTCTCCAGCGCAGATGAGCCTCATTACATAGTGATCCACTGGAAATGGCCAAGGGGAGTGATGCCCTTACCTCGCTTACGCAAACAACAACGATATGTCGTTAATCACGAAAAGAGTCGCCAGATGTACAGGTCGACGTATCAATCAGAATCGATCTCGCCGTCGTCGGACTTCTGAGGAAAAGAGGCCAAATAAAGGATTATCTGCGCGTCCTATCGTATTGACAGTCTATGCTTCAAGAGCGCAATGCCCTCATCTAGATATCAATGCTTTTAACCGGAAACTCCTCACGAAAGGATTTCACGATGCCTCAGGACCTCGCCACGCTCGCAATTTTTTGTGCCCTCAGCCTCGCGTTTCTACTAATGGGCTATTGGATTGGAAGCCGTTTTTTCGCTAGCAAAGCGGCTCAGCTGACCGCCGAGCTGCACAGCAAAGCACAAACCGACCAACAGCAATTGTCGAGTGACCTGGCTCTGGCCAAACAACGCGAAAATCAACTGGTCAATGAGCTTTCGGAGCAACAGGCTCAGCATCAAGAATTGCGCAATGCGTTGGACGAGATGCGTAATATTGAGAAAATCCTGGCTACACAGGTGAGCGCCTCGCAAGAAAAGCTGGTAGCAGAGCAGGCGCGGACACAGGACAAAATCGCTCAAATTATTACGCATACCAAGCAAATCGAAGAGCATTCGGCGCAGATCCGCGAGCAGCAAAATGAGAACACAACCCTACGGGAACAACTTGGGAAGAGCTTGGAGCAAGGCAAACAGCTGGCCGAACTCAAAACTGCCAGCGAGGCTCTGGGCCTTCGTTTCGAAAAAGCCCAAGAGCAGTTGAAGGCACAAAGCGAGCAGTTGGGCCAAAGCGCAGAGCAATCGCTACAGCTGGCCGAGGTCAAGAGCCTGAACGCGGAGCTGAATCAACGGTTGGAAAATATAAGTGAAGAGTCCGAGAAACAGCGTGAGCAGCTAGGGCAGAGCCTGGAGCAGAGCAAACAGTTGACCGAACTCAAAACTGCCAACGAGGCTCTGCACCTTCGTTTCGAAAAAGCCCAGGAGCAGTTGAGGACTCAAAGCGAGCTGTTGGGCCAAAGCGCGGAGCAATCGCTGCAGCTGACCGAGGTCAAGAGTCTGAACGCGGAGCTGAATCAACGGTTGGAAAATATAAGTGAAGAATCCAAGAAACAGCGTGAGCAGCTTGGGCAAGCCGTAGAACAAAAACAGAACCTCGACGATACGCGAGCGAAAGTGCTTAGCCTGGAAAGCGAACTGCGTAACCTGCGCAATACGCTGAGCGAAGCTCAAGCAGACGTCGCGCAACTCAACACCGGCCGACAGAAAGACCAACAGGCGGCAGATGAAAAACTCCAGTTGCTGCAAGAGAACAAGGAGCAGCTCAAACAGGAGTTTCAAAACCTCGCCAACCATATTTTTGATACCAAGCAGCAAAGCTTTTCAGAGCAAAGTCGCCAAGGGCTCAACGCCTTGCTGAAACCTTTCAAGGATCAGCTGGAGTCTTTTCGGCAGCGGGTCGATCAGGTGCATACTGATACAGTGCAGGGCCAAAGCTCGATGAAGAGCGAATTAGGCAAGCTGATGGAGCTGAATGCGCAGATCACCACCGAGGCGTCAAACCTCACCAAGGCGCTAAAAGGTGACAAAAAGCTGCAGGGGACGTGGGGCGAGCAGAAGGTTGAAATGCTGCTTGAGCAAGCAGGTTTGCGCAAAGGCTTCGAGTACCAACGAGAAGCCAACTTCAAGAATGACGATGCTGAAAATAATCGACCAGATTTTGTCATTCAATTACCGGAAGGCAAGCACATCATCATCGATAGCAAGATGTCCTTAGTGGCCTATACAGACTATGTATCAGCAGAGACCGATGAGGGACGTGCCACCGCACTCATTGCACATGTATTCGCACTGAAAACCCACATTAGCAGCCTCGCCGGTAAGAAATACCCGGAACTGACCGGGATGAACTCACCTGATTTCGTGTTCTTGTTCATGCCCGTGGAACCTGCGTATCTGGTCGCCGCAGAACACAGCCCATCCGTTTTTCAGTCAGCCTATGAGCAACGAATTGCAATTGTCACCGCAACCACACTGTTGCCAGTACTGCGTGTCGTTTCAAACCTCTGGAGTATTCAGCGACAGAATCAAAGTACCTTTGAACTCGCCCAGCAGGCCTCCAAGGTTTACAACAAATTGCGGGTGTTTGTGGAGAAAATGGAAAGGCTGGGCAACCAGATCTCAACCGTACAGAAGACGTACACAGAAAGTATGACCACCCTGAGCGGTGAACACGGCAGCCTGACCAAAACAGTCGACAAGTTCGTCGACTTGGGCGTGAAGGTAATTAAACGTCTGCCTGCATCCATGACGATCAATGATGACGACGAACATGGCGAGGCAGAATTGGTACCTATCGAAGAAGCTGCAAATGAGTGAGAGGTTCAAACCTTGACGCCCCTCGCATGGAGAACGAAAACACAGGCAATATCCGCGAGATGCGGACCCTGAATTATTACGGTCCGCATCTGCGCTCAGCTGCTCGAATCATCCGATGCTTTATCTGTCGCAATTAGCGGGTCAATGCCCCAGTCCCCGTGCAAATACCAGTCGTCGCCGATCATCTCGGCTGGATGCATTGTGCGATCGGAGCCATTTCCACAGGCCAGGGAACTCGCCGGACAGTACCTGTCGCAGCCCCAGCAGATGCGCTCGGGGTGCTTGGGGTGTAGGGGAAAATTCTTGGCCATGCTCATACTCCAAGTGACGGACAGCAATGCCTCGAGCCTACAGAGCCTGCCCGCACATGCGCTTGATACCGATCAAGAACATGCATTCACTACGTGGGTTTAACGAGACTGTTTCACCTGCCCGATTCGCAGGGCAAAACCCATCGCCGCAAAAATTGACAATAATCATTATTATTCGCAAGAAAGCTTCCTAGACTCGGGTTCTTACTCCTCAGTACCCAGGAAGACCTCATGCGTACCCCCTTTTCGCTGTCACTCGCCCTGCTCTTGCTCGCACCGCTGGCCCACGCCAAGGAATACCCGATCGGGGAGCCGCAATTGTGTCCGGGACTGGAAGTCGGGGCGGTGTATTTGCAACCGATCGAGATGGCCCCTGCCGGAATGATGCGGGCCACCGCGGATTCCGATGTGCATCTGGAAGCCGACATTCGGGCCACCGCCGACAATCGCCAAGGCTTTCAGGAAGGCAGTTTCGTGCCTTACCTCAATGTTTCTTTCAAGCTGAAAAAGCAAGGCAGCGAGCCAGAACTCAAAGGCGACTTCCATGCGATGGTGGCCAATGACGGCCCGCACTATGGCGACAATGTGAAGCTGCTCGGCCCTGGCAAATACCAACTGACCTTCACCGTGCTGCCACCTGGCGGTCATGGCTCCCTCGGGCGTCATACCGACAAGGAAACCGGTGTGGCGCCCTGGTTCGAGCGCTGCGAACTGCACTACGAATTCATCTATGCCGGCATCGGCAAGAAAGGTGGCTATTGAATGAGCCGCACGCCGTCTGAGCGCCGCACCCGATCGAGACACCTCGCCTGGCTGATTCTGGCCTGGGCGGTCACGCCATTAACCGCCTTTGCCCAATTGCCCAGCTACGAGCTGAGCCTGCGCGACGGACACTTCACCCCTGCCTTGCTGGAAGTACCTGCCGGGCAACGCTTCAAGATCGTCCTGAAAAACCTCGGCCAGGGTCCGGCGGAATTCGAGAGCACGCCGCTGCGGGTTGAAAAAGTGCTGTCACCGGGGGTGACAACTTTCGTGGTCATTCACCCCCTCAGACCCGGTCACTATCCATTCTTCGACGAATTCAATCCGCAATTGCCCGAGGGCGGCATCCTCGCCAAATAACCTGGTCGCACGGAGCTTTCCATGAATCAATCAATGTTCATCGTCTGGCGCGAAAGCGTCGAGGCGCTGCTGGTGATCGGCATTCTCCAGGCCTGGGTCAGCCAGCAAAGCCAGGGCAACCGCCTGACCCGATATTTGTGGGCCGGTGTGGTGTTGGGGTTGATGCTATCGGGACTGTTGGCGGTGCTGATTCTGTTTGCCGGCGAAGCCATGAGCGGATCGGCCAGCGAATGGTTCCAGGCCGCACTGGCGCTGGTCGCCAGCCTGCTGATCGTGCAAATGGTCGGCTGGATGCACCGCCACGGACGCACCCTCAAACATGATCTACGACGACACGCCGATGCTCATCTGGCCCGGCAAGGCGGCCTCGGCCTATTGCTGCTGGCGATGCTCGCGGTCAGCCGCGAAGGCAGCGAAACCGTGGTGTTTCTCTATGGCGCAGGTGCGCAGTTGCGAGGTCCACAGCTCGGACTGTTCGCAATCGGCGGGGTATCGGGACTGGTGCTGGCGGTGTTGACCATAGCGTTGCTGCACAGCAGTCGCCGGTTCATTTCATGGCAGAGATTCTTTGCGATCAGCGAAGCCCTGTTACTCATGCTCGGTGCGGCATTGCTGGTCAGCGGCACCGAGCGAATCGGCGGACAACTGCTCGCCCTGGATCTGCCGGAGATAATCTATAGCGGTGTTGGTGAAGCCCTCTGGGACAGCAGCGCGTTGCTGAGTGACAGCCATGGGCTGGGTGGTTTCCTCGCCGGTTTTGCCGGTTATCGGGCGACTCCCAGTGGCGTGACCTTGCTGGTATGGATCGGTTATTGGCTGGCCGTCAGCGGCTGGTTTCGGCAACGCTCGATGGGAAAAATTCCATGCCCGACCTGAGTCGCCGCAATCAATGGCTCCAGCGCCTGGGTGACGGCATGCGTCGCCACGCGCCAGTGATTCGTGCGGTGCAATGGGCAGTCGTGCTCATCTACACGCTGCTCTTGGTGATACCAGCCGTGCTGCCAATGCCAGACAGCCAGGCAAGGATCCTCGACAACCTGACCTTGCTCGCGCAGTTTCTGTTCTGGGGCATCTGGTGGCCGTTCGTGTTGTTGTCGATGGTACTGTTCGGCCGGCTGTGGTGCGGCGTGCTGTGCCCGGAAGGTTCACTGAGCGAATGGGCCAGCCGCTACGGCAAAGGTCTGGGCGTACCGCGCTGGTTACGCTGGGGCGCCTGGCCAACCTTGGCGTTCTGCCTGACAACCCTCTACGGCCAGTTGATCAGTGTTTATGACTACGCTCAGGCAGCCCTGCTGATTCTGGGCGGCTCGACGGTCGCGGCGGTCATCGTCGGCTTGCTGTTCGCCCGGGGCAAGCGGGTCTGGTGCCGTTACCTGTGCCCGGTCAGCGGAGTCTTCGCCCTGCTCGCCCGACTGGCACCCGTGCATTTTCAGGTGGATGAACAACGCTGGCTGGAAAATCCCGCGCCACGCCTGCCACCGCCCAACTGCGCACCCTTGCTCGATATCCGACGGATGCAAGGCGCCAGCGACTGCCACGCCTGCGGACGTTGCAGCGGTCAACGCGGCGCGGTCCGGCTGATCGCCCGCTCCAGCAACCAGGAGATACTTCAGTCGACGGCACACCCCCTGCCCGCCTGGGATGCTCGATTGCTGCTGTTCGGCGTGATCGGTCTGGCCATGGGCGCTTTCCAATGGACGGTCAGCCCATGGTTCATCGCCCTCAAACAACAGCTCGCCCAATGGCTGGTCGAACACGACCTGCTTTGGCCATTGCAAGACAACGCGCCCTGGTGGCTGCTCACCCATTACCCGCAGCTCAACGACAGCTTCAGCTGGCTCGACGGCTTCAGCATCATCGCCTACCTGAGCTTGAGCTCAATGCTGCTGGGTACGGCCTTGCTGATTCTGTTGCGTCTCACGGCGCGGCTGACGGGAAATTCGGCGCTGTATTCACCCCTTGCCCTGACCCTGACGCCCCTTGGTGGCGCCGGGCTGTTTCTCGGGCTCTCTGCGACTACCGTGAAGTTACTGCGCTATGAAGGTTTGCTGCTGGAGTGGGTGCAACCGGCAAGGGCGTTGTTGTTGATGGCGGCGATGGGGTGGAGTTTGGTGCTGGGGTGGAAGGTGCTGGACCGAGTTTCGTTGACCAGGCGACTGTCAGGCAGTGGATGCCTGTTATTGGCCAGTGGGTTGGTGGGGTATGGCTGGTGGCTGCAGTTTTGGGGTTGGTAGCAGTAGTTTTTTTGCTTTGCTTTGCTTTGCTTTGCTTTGCTTTGCTTTGCTTTGGCTTTTGATCTTGATCTACCCGCCCCTTCGGCAGGCCGAGCGGAGGTGTTCATCAGGGGACTGGCGCGCAGCGCCCCTCGGCGAAGCCGAGGACATCGCATGGAGGTCGTCGCGAAGCAGACCGGAGGGCGATGCCCCCTGATGGACACCGCAGCGAGGGAACGCCGAGCCTAAGCGAGGGGCCGAACGCTTGGGGCAAGACCTTTTGGGTCCCTTTGGGGCGTTTGCCAAAAGGGCCTCGCCGTAAGGGCGAAACCCTAAGTGGCCGTTACCGCAGAATGGATATGTACACCAGCAACAGATGGGAGTGTCAGGCCGCCTTCGCAGGCAAGCCAGCTCCCACATTTGATCTGGGTACATCCGCAAAAGACAGGCCGGTTGCCAGGCCGCCAACGCGAGCAAGCTCGGCTCCTACAGGGGGGCTGTGTACACCAGTAAGAGACAGTCCGGCTGTCAGGCCGCGGGATCACCCACGCAACACAAACTCCGGAAACAACTCGCGCATCGCCGCCCAAAGCTCCGCCTGCTCAACCTGCGCCGAAACACTCGACAAATGCGGATCCAGCATCCGCGCAGTCCTGACCAACTGCACCGCAAAACGCTTGACCCCCAGAGCACTCAAACGCTGCGCCAGAACCAATAACCGCGCAGGCTCGAACAAATGCCAATGCACCGTAGTGCGACACTCATAGTCGACACCACTGGCCAACAAATGCTCCAGACTGCGCCAGTTGGCGGCACCACTGCCCCCGACCCGGGTGATGATCTGACAATCCTCAGGCAACGCCTTGATATCGAAACCGACCCAATCGGCCCCCGTCACTGCCCTGGCAAAAGCCGCCGGTTTGATCCCCGCACTGTGCAAACCGATGCGAAACCCCATCTGCCGCACTTCATCCATGGCAGCTGACAAAGCGTCCTGCAACGTCGGCTCACCGCCGCTGAACACCACAGCGTCGAGCAAGTCCTGACGACGTTGCAGAAACGCCAGCACCCGACACCACTCCACTTCTTCGCTGCCGCGAGGCGGGATCAGTTGCGGGTTATGGCAGTAACGACAGCGCCAGGCGCAGCCCTGGCAAAACAACACGCAGGCGAGCTGTCCCGGATAGTCGAGAGTGGTCAGGGGCACCATGCCCCCGACCCGAAGCGTTCGACTCATTGGCGCCCGGCCAGCGCCGCGCTTTCAGTGAAATGGACCCGCTCGCGGTGCTCGGACTGCTTGCCCGGATTGAACGCCGCTACCGGGCGGTGATAGCCCATCACTCGGGTCCAGACTTCGCAGCGTTGACGTTGAGTCTGGGGCAATGTTTTCAATGCATTCATGGTGAAGTTCCTTGGGGTTGAGTGAATCGAAATCAATGAACAGTGCCTAGGTTCTGCTCGCGCAGCAGAAGTACCTCATCGCACTTGGGGCAGAATTCATGCTCGCCATCGAGGTAGCCGTGTACCGGGCAGATGGAGAAGGTCGGGGTTACGGTCAGGTAAGGCAGACGGAAACGTCCGAGGGCCTTGCGCACCAGTTGCTTGCAGGCTTGGGTCGAGGAAATCCGCTCGGCCATATACAGATGCAGCACCGTGCCGCCGGTGTATTTGCATTGCAGTTCGTCCTGAAGCTCCAGGGCCTCGAAGGGATCGTCGGTGTAGCCCACCGGCAGTTGCGAAGAGTTGGTGTAATACGGCGCCTCGACGCTACCGGCCTGGAGAATGTCCGGGTAACGCTTGCGGTCTTCCTTGGCGAAGCGGTAGGTGGTGCCTTCGGCCGGAGTCGCTTCGAGGTTGTACATGTGGCCGGTTTCCTCCTGGAATCGCAGCAAGGTGGCGCGCACATGGTCCAGCAGATTCAGGGCGAACTGCCGCCCCTGCTCGGTGTGCATACCCTGCTCGTCGCCGGTGAAGTTGCGCAGCATTTCATGCAGACCGTTGAGGCCGATGGTGGAAAAATGATTGCGCAAGGTGCCCAGGTAACGCTTGGTATAGGGGTACAAACCGGCGTCCATGTGATGCTGGATCACCTTGCGCTTGACCTCCAGGCTCTCCATCGCCAGTTCCATCAGGCTGTCCAGACGCTGCAGCAAACCACTGGTATCGCCCTTGAACACATAGCCCAGACGCGCACAGTTGATGGTGACCACCCCCAGCGAGCCGGTCTGTTCCGCCGAGCCGAACAAGCCGCCCCCGCGTTTGAGCAACTCGCGCACATCCAGCTGCAAACGACAGCACATCGAGCGCACCTGATTGGGCTGCAGATCCGAATTGAGGAAGTTCTGGAAATACGGCAGGCCGTAACGCGCGGTCATCTCGAACAGCCGGTCGGCGTTTTCACTGTCCCATGGAAAGTCATGGGTGATGTTGTAGGTCGGTATCGGAAAAGTGAACACCCGCCCTTTCGCATCGCCGGCCTGCATCACCTCGATATAGGCGCGGTTCAGCAGGTCCATTTCGACCTGCAGGTCGCCATAGGCAAACGGCATTTCCTCACCGCCAATGACGGGAATCTGCTCACGCAAATCCTGGGGGCAGACCCAGTCGAAGGTCAGGTTGGTAAAGGGCGTCTGAGTGCCCCAGCGTGAAGGCACGTTGAGGTTGTAGATGAACTCCTGGATCGCCTGGCGCACGTCCTGATAGCTCAGCTTGTCCTGGCGCACATAGGGCGCCAGATAGGTATCGAACGAGCTGAACGCCTGGGCGCCGGCCCATTCGTTTTGCAGGGTGCCGAGAAAATTCACCATCTGCCCCAGGGCGCTGCTCAGGTGTTTCGGCGGGCCGGCTTCGACGCGCCCGGGCACGCCATTGAGCCCCTCGTGCAACAGGGTGCGCAGCGACCAGCCGGCACAGTAGCCGGCGAGCATATCCAGATCGTGCACATGCAAATCCGCCTCGCGGTGAGCCTGGCCGATCGCTTCGCTGTAGACCTCGTCCAGCCAATAGTTGGCGGTGACCTTGCCCGACACGTTGAGCACCAATCCGCCCAAGGAGTAACCCTGATTGGCGTTGGCTTGCACGCGCCAGTCTTCACGGTCCAGATACTCGTTCATCGAGGTCGCCACCTCGACCATGGTCCGGCGGTCGCGACGCAAACGCCCGTGCTGTTCGCGGTAGACGATATAAGCGCGCATGGCGAAGAAGAAACCGGCGTCCATCAACACCCGTTCGACCCGATCCTGGATCTGCTCGACATGCAGTCGCGCCTGCCCTTCCAGCCGGGCCAGTACCGCTTCGAGCAACCCCTCGACCTCGGGCTCGGCGTACTCGCCGGTGGCCTTGCCGGCGGCGATCAACGCCTGACGGATCTTGTCGGCATCGAAGGCGACCAGACTGCCATCGCGTTTGTGCAAGCGGTTACATCCCACTGTGATCAGTGTGCTCTGCATTCGGCCTCCAAACACTACATATAGATGTTTTAAATTTTAAAAACACAACATGCGGTGAAGGCTACGGACAAAGCACTGATCTGCAATTGATCGGCGTCAAGAATTGGCGGCAAAAAAAACCGCCCGAAGGCGGCGAAAGGGAAACCATTGAAAACCGGGGATCAAGCCTTGACACCATCTAATGTGGGAGCAGCCGGTCGACGCTCGATTGCTCGCGAAGAGGCCATCACATTCAACATCAATGTTGTCTGATAGACCGCTATCGCGAGCAAGCTCGCTCCCACATTAGTTTTCCTGTGTTTTACAAACCGCATAGGTCAGCTTAACCGCCACTCATGTTCATAAACCGCACAATCTGCACCTCGCCTTCCGGGTTGAAATCATGGCGCAACGGCTTGCCACGCAAAGCCTTCTGCACCGCGTTAATCACCGGCTGGTCATCCAGCGGATAACGCCGCAGCAATCCGCGCAAATCCAGCGAGTCCTCCTGCCCCAGACAGAGCAGCAACCGCCCTTCAACCGTCATCCGCACCCGGTTGCAGCTGCCGCAGAAGTTGTGACTGTTGGGTGAAATGAAACCGATTCGGGTATCCGGATGACGTTCCAGCCGCACATAACGCGCAGGTCCGCCGCTGCTTTCGGTACTGTCGAGCAGCCCATGACGACTGGCGATCAGTGCGCGCACCTCGTCGCTGGAACAAAACGACTCGCCCCGCGAACGCCCGACATCGCCCAAGGGCATTTCTTCAATAAAGCTGATATCAATCCGTTGCTCGATGGCGTACTGCACCAACGCCGGGACTTCATCGAAGTTGCGCCCTTTCATCACCACGCAGTTGAGCTTGATCCGCTCAAAACCCGCACCGCGCGCCGCTTCGATGCCGCTTAGCACCTGATCGAGATCGCCGTTGCGGGTGATGGCGCGAAACTTCTGCCCGTCCAGGCTATCGAGGCTGATGTTCATCCGCTTGACCCCGGCCTCCGCCAACGGCCGGGCCAGACGGCCCAGCTGCGAGCCGTTGCTGGTCATCACCAGTTCGCGCAGACCGGGCAAGGCGGCAATGTTGCGGCACAGCCCGACAATACCGGGGCGAATCAGCGGCTCACCGCCGGTCAGGCGGATTTTGCGCACCCCCAGGCCGACGAACAACGTTGCCAACCGCTGCAATTCTTCAAGCGTAAGAACCTGCTGACGTGGCAGAAAGGTCATGTTTTTCGCCATGCAATACACACAGCGAAAATCACAACGATCGGTCACCGACATCCGCAGATAATCGATCTGCCGCCCAAAACCATCCTGCATCACAGCGCTCATCACATCTCCCGGTTTGCCAAGTGGTCACTGCACCAGCGGTGAGTCGGCACCCTGCAAGTGGATACCGCGAATATCCGCCGCACCGATCAGGGTTTGCAGGTATTGCACCAGGGCTTTTTGCCAGACGCCCTGCTGCAACTGCGTGCGGATCGCCGTCGACACCACTTCATAGGGCAGCGGCATGCCTTCGATCCGTTGATCGACACTGACCACATGCCAGCCGTAACGACTCTCCAGCGGTTTACTGGCCAGCCCCGGCGCCAGAGTGAACAGCTGACGCTCCAGTTCGGGCACGGTCTGACCCTTGCTGATCTGCCCCAGGGAACCGCCCTGAGCCTTCGACGGACAGGCCGAATAGTTCAGCGCCAGTTCGGCGAAGCTGCCGGGGAAATCCGCCAGCCGCTGCAGCAGCACTTCGGCCTGATCGTGCGCCAGGCCGCGGGCCTCGGCATCGTCCGGGGCACATTCGAGCAGGATGTGCCGCACCGCCAGCAACGGCGCGCTGTGGAAGCGCCCGCGATTGCTTTCGTAGTAACGAAGGCTGGTCGCCTCATCACACTGGGGCACCTGCACCTCACGTTCGAGCAACAACCGGGTGGCCGCTTCCTCTTCGTTCTCGCCGGCGCCGATCTGCAACGACAGGTCGAGTTCGGCGATTCGCTGCTGCAACAACTCGCGAATCACCAACGCCTTGGCGGCCAGATAGACTGCCTCCTCGCGGCTTTCGGCCGGGTGATATTGCAGTTCCTGGGCCAGAGCCTCAGGAGTGATAGAGACCTCGTTGACGCTGATGATCGGCCATTCCTGTTCGCTGCTGGCGATCAACTGCGCCGGGGCGCCATCGGCAGCTGCCGGTTCAACCGGGAGTGCTTCAAACTGCAGCTCCCCGGCCGGCGCGATGTCGACGATGTCGGGCGCCGAAGACTCCGCCTGTTTTGAAGAACCGCAGCCACCGCTGCCCCCTTTACCGCCACCACATCCACATCCACCTGACATGATTGTCTCCTCAGATTTTCTGCCGAACGATTTGATAACGCCGTCCCAGGTACCAGATCGGTGCACTGACCATGTGTACAAGACGGGTGAAGGGGAACAGCACGAACAGGGTCAAGCCGAGAAACACATGCAGCTTGTAGATCAAGCCGACCGGCGCGATGGCCGCCGCTGCTTCCATCGGGCGCAACAGCACGGTGTTCTGCGCCCAATCGGCGAGCATCACCATCACCGAGCCGTCCATATGCGCGGTGGACGCCACAATGGTCAGCAGCCCGAGCACCAGCTGCCCCAGCAGTACCAGCAGAATCAGAATGTCCGAAACGCTGGAGGTGGCGCGAACCCGTGGATCGGTCAGCCGCCGATTGACCAGCATCAGCAGGCCGATCAGGCACAACAGGCCGAAAAACCCGCCGGAGACCATCGCCAGCAACTGTTTGTTCTCGGTGCTGATCACATGGTGGTAGACCGACGCCGGGGTCAGCAGGCCGACGAAGTGCCCGGCCAGCACGAACAACACACCTATGTGGAAGAAGTTGCTCGCCACGCGCATCCCACGCTGGTTGAGCATCTGGCTGGAGCCGGCCTTCCAGGTGTACTGCGAGAGATCGAAGCGTGCCCAGCTGCCAATCAGGCAAATGGCCAGGGCGACGTAGGGATAGATCCCGAATAACAACAGATTCCATTTAGACATTGCCGACCTCCTTGGCTGGCACGGCGGCCAGCCCTTCATGCTGAAAATCCACCCAGTGCAACGGCACCGCACTTTCCTCGCGGGCCTTGCCCGGTGCGCTTGGCAGTCCACTGCAACGGTCCTGCTGTTCGGCCTGGAGAAAGTCCACGGCCTCCTCTTCCCAGATCTTGTCGAGGGCTTCGAGGGAGTCGTCGCGCGGTTCCGCTGCGACCTGTGCCCTAAGGTCAGCCACCGCTTGATGGGGCTCGGCCCCGGCAATTTGCAGCAGCGCCCGGAAGCAGCTGGCGTAAGCGCTTTCGCGCTCCTCCAGACGTGCCGCCAGCAAGGCCAACAGGTGCGAAACATCGGCCAGGCCCTCGCGAGCCTCGAGGTCTTCGCGGGTGGACAGGAACTCCAGGTACAGCGGGATATAGTCCGGCAGCTCCTTGACGCCGATGGCAAAACCGGCGGCTTCGTATTGCGCCATCATGTCGACCATGGCCTGACCACGGTCGCGGGATTCGCCGTGGACATGCTCGAACAACAGCAGCGACAGCGAGCGCCCCCGACCGAACAGCGCACCGTAGTGCTCCTGCCCATCCATCAGGTCATTGGCGCAGATCAGCTCGAGCAATTCGAACAACGCGCCGCGCTGCTTGGGGCTGATTTCCCGGGACTGGATAATCGCCTGCTCCAGTTCGTCACGGCCGGCGATCAAGGTCTCGGTCGGATAGTCGAGCAGCAGCGAAATCACTTTGAGAATTTGCATGCTCATTCCTCCCACAACTGGACGGTTTTCAGGATGTCGCGGCGGTTGGCTTTCTTGGCGCCGAACATGTTGGTGTCGGAGCTGCCGCTACAGCCGCTGCCGAAACTGAAACCGCAGCCCGAGCGTTCGGCGAACGCATCGCTCATGGCGTCTTCACGGTGGGCACTGGGCACCACAAAACGGTCTTCGTAGTTGGCGATTGCCAGGTAGCGATACATCTCCTCGACCTGAGCCACGCTGAGCCCGACATCCTTGAGCACTTGCAGGTCCTGGACGCCATCGACTTGCTCGGAACGTTTGTAGGCACGCATCGCCAGCAAGCGTTTGAGTGCGCGTTTGACCGGTTTCTCATCGCCCGCGGTCAGCAGGTTGGCCAGGTAACGCAGTGGGATACGCAGGCTGTCAACATCCGGGATCACCCCGTTCATGCCCACGGTGCCAGCGGTCGCAGCGTTCTGGATCGGTGACAGCGGCGGTACGTACCAGACCATCGGCAAGGTGCGGTATTCCGGGTGCAATGGCAGTGCCAGCTTCCAGTCCACGGCCATCTTGTAGACCGGCGAACGCTGTGCGGAATCGATCACCGACTGCGGCACACCGTCGGCCAGGGCCTGACGAATCACCGCCGGGTCGTTCGGATCGAGGAAGATCTCCAGTTGCTTCTCGTACAGATCCTGCTCATTGGCAGTGCTCGCCACTTCGCTGATGCGGTCGGCGTCATACAGCAGCACACCGAGGTAGCGAATACGCCCGACACAGGTTTCGGCGCAAACGGTCGGCATCCCGGCTTCGATACGCGGGTAGCAGAAGATGCACTTCTCGGATTTGCCGCTTTTCCAGTTGAAGTAGATTTTCTTGTACGGACAGCCGCTGATGCACATCCGCCAGCCGCGGCATTTCTCCTGGTCGATCAGGACAATCCCGTCTTCTTCGCGCTTGTAGATCGCCCCGCTCGGGCAGGCTGCTGCGCAAGTCGGATTGAGGCAGTGCTCGCACAGACGCGGCAAATACATCATGAAAGTGTTTTCGTATTCGCCGTAAATGTCCGCCTGGATCTTGTCGAAGTTCTTGTCCTTACGGCGCTTGGCGAATTCGGTGCCGAGGATTTCCTCCCAGTTCGGGCCCCACTCGATTTTTTCCATGCGCTTGCCGGAGATCAGCGAGCGCGGCCGCGCGGTGGGCTGGTGCTCGCCCAACGGTGCGGTATGCAGGTGCTGGTAGTCGAAGTCGAACGGCTCGTAGTAATCGTCGAGGCTCGGCAGATCCGGGTTGGCGAAAATATTCGCCAACACGCGGAATTTACCGCCGATCCGCGGGTTGATCGTGCCGTTGGCATTGCGGATCCAGCCGCCCTTCCACTTGTCCTGGTTTTCCCATTCTTTCGGGTAACCGATCCCGGGTTTCGACTCGACGTTATTGAACCAGGCGTATTCCATGCCTTCGCGGCTGGTCCAGACGTTCTTGCAGGTGATCGAGCAGGTGTGGCAACCGATGCACTTGTCCAGGTTCAGAACCATGCCGATCTGTGAGCGAATCTTCATCTCAGTTCTCCTCAATATCAGTCGGCAGGGGACGCGGCAGATCATCGCCACTGGAACCATCAAGCCAGTCGACTTTGGCCATCTTGCGCACCACGACGAATTCATCGCGGTTGCAACCGACCGTGCCGTAATAGTTGAAACCGTAGGCTTGCTGCGCATAGCCGCCGATCATGTGGGTCGGCTTGAGCACTACGCGGGTGACCGAGTTGTGATGGCCGCCACGGGTCTTGGTGGTTTCCGAGCCGGGCACGTTCACGATCCGTTCCTGGGCGTGGTACATCATCACCATGCCGTCCTTGACTCGCTGGCTGACCACCGCCCGGGCGGTCAACGCGCCGTTGACGTTGAAGCACTCGATCCAGTCGTTGTCTTCGATGCCGGCGCGTTTCGCGTCGTTCTCCGAGAGCCAGACAATCGGCCCGCCACGGCTGAGGGTGAGCATCAGCAGGTTGTCGCTGTAGGTGCTGTGGATGCCCCACTTCTGGTGCGGGGTGATCCAGTTCAGGACGATTTCGATCTCGCCGTTGCTGCGCTTGCCTTTCACCCCTTCGATGGTGCGGGTGTTGACCGGTGGCCGATAACTCATCAGCTGCTCGCCGAACGCCTGCATCCACGGGTGATCCTGGTAAAACTGCTGGCGACCGGTGATGGTGCGCCATGGGATCCCTTCATGGACGTTGGTGTAGCCGGCGTTGTAGCTGACGTGATCGTCTTCGAGCCCCGACCAGGTCGGGCTGGAAATGATCTTGCGCGGCTGTGCCTGGATGTCGCGGAAGCGAATTGCCTCGTGGGCCTTGGACAGTGCCAGGTGGCTGTGATCGATCCCGGTGAATTCCGACAGTGCAGCCCAGGCCTTGACCGCCACCTGGCCGTTGGTTTCCGGCGCCAGGGACAGAATCACTTCAGCGGCATCGATCGCCGTGTCGATTTTCGGCCGCCCGTGGCTGATACCGGCGGTGCCTTCTTTGTGATTGAGCTCACCGAGGAATTTCACTTCGTCGTCGGTGTTCCAGTTGATGCCCTTGCCACCGTTGCCGTGTTTTTCCAGTAATGGCCCAAGGGAGGAGAACTGCTTGTAGATATTCGGGTAGTCACGCTCCACCACGTGCAGGTTCGGCGCGTTCTTGCCCGGCTCCGGTGCCACGCCGGCGCTTTTCCAGTCGGTGCCGCCGAATGGCTGCGCCAGTTCGCCGACGCTGTCGTGCATCAGCGGGATGGTCACCAGATCCTTTTCAACCCCCAGATGCCCGACCGCCATGCTGGAAAAGGCCTTGGCGATGCCTTTGTAGATTTCCCAGTCCGAACGGGATTCCCAGGCCGGATCGATGGCCGCCGACAATGGGTGAATGAACGGGTGCATGTCCGAGGTGTTCATGTCGTCTTTCTCGTACCAGGTTGCGGTCGGCAACACGATGTCCGAGTAGACGCAGGTCGAAGACATGCGGAAGTCCAGCGTGGTGACCAGATCGAGCTTGCCGATGGCACCTTCGTCCACCCACTCGGCTTCTTCCGGTTTGCAATCGCCGACCTGGCCGATGTCTTCGTTCATCACCCCGTTTTTGGTGCCGAGCAGGTACTTGAGCATGTACTCGTGGCCCTTGCCCGAAGAACCGAGCAGGTTGGAACGCCAGATGAACATGTTGCGCGGGAAGTTCACCGGGCTGTCCGGCTGTTCGCAGGAGAAGCGCAGGGAGCCGTCCTGCAACGACTTGACCACGTAGTCTTTAGGGTCCATGCCGGCAGCGGCGGCATCGCGGCAAATATGCAGCGGGTTGGTGTTGAGTTGCGGTGCGCTGGGCAACCAGCCGGCGCGTTCGGCGCGGATGTTGTAGTCCAGGGCATGCTCGGGGAACTGACTTTTGTCGGCCAGTGGCGAGAGCACGTCGTGCATGCTCATTTTCTCGTGGCGCCATTGCGAGCTGTGGGCGTAGAAGAAGCTGGTGCCGTTCATTTGCCGCGGCGGACGATTCCAGTCCAGGCCGAATGCCAGTGGCAGCCAGCCGCATTGCGGACGGAGTTTTTCCTGACCGACATAGTGCGCCCAACCGCCACCGGTCTGGCCGACACAACCGCAGAGCATGAGCATGTTGATCAGCCCGCGGTAGTTCATGTCCATGTGGTACCAGTGATTCATCGCCGCGCCGACGATGATCATCGAGCGACCCTTGGTCTTGTCGGCGTTGTCGGCGAACTCACGGGCGATCTGGATGGCTTTCTCACGGCTCACGCCAGTGATCTGCTCCTGCCAGGCCGGGGTGCCAGGCACGCTGGCATCGTCGTAATCCTTGGCGACGTTCGCACCGCCCAACCCGCGATCAATGGCCAGGTTGGCCGCCGACAGGTCGAACACAGTGGCGACTTTCGCCACGCTGCCGTCCGCCAGAACCACGTTGTGTACCGGCACGCGGCGGTATTGCACGGCATCGCCGGCCACGTGCTGGAAGTGCTCGTGGGACTCGCCGGCAAAATACGGGAACGCCACTTCGGCGACGTCATCACCGATCAGGCTCAGCTTCAGATCGATCTCACGCCCTTCGCCGCCTTCACGGGGGAGGATGTTCCACTTGCCCTTCTCGCCCCAGCGATAACCGATGGAGCCCTGAGGTGAAACCAGCTCACCGCTGACATCCAGGGCGATGGTTTTCCATTCCGGATTGTTCTCCTGGCCGAGGTTGTCGGTCAGGTCCGAGGCGCGCAGGAAGCGATCCGGCTGGTAACCGGCGCCCGGTGCTACGTCGACCATTTGCTTGAGCAGCACCAGCACCGGCAAATCGGTGAAACGCTTGGCATAATCGGTGAAATAGGCGCTCGGTTTGTCCAGGTGGAACTCTTTGAAGATTACATGGTTGAACGCCTGGGCCAGCGCCGCATCGGTGCCCTGCTTGGGGTTGAGCCACAGATCGGTGAGCTTGGCCACTTCCGAGTAGTCCGGAGTAATGGCGACGGTCTTGGTGCCTTTGTAACGGACTTCGGTAAAAAAGTGCGCGTCCGGGGTACGGGTCTGCGGAACGTTGGAACCCCAGGCAATGATGTAGTTGGAGTTGTACCAGTCGGCCGACTCCGGCACGTCGGTTTGCTCGCCCCAGACCATCGGCGAGGCCGGTGGCAAGTCGCAGTACCAATCATAAAAACTCAGGCACGCGCCGCCGATCAGCGACAGGTAACGCGAACCCGCGGCATAGCTGACCATCGACATCGCCGGAATCGGCGAGAAGCCGACGATCCGGTCGGGGCCGTATTGCTTGATGGTGTAGACGTTGGAAGCGGCGATGATCTCGTTGACTTCCTCCCAGTTGGAACGAATGAAGCCACCCATGCCGCGTTTGCTTTTATAGGACTCGGCCTTGACCTTGTCCTCGACGATGCTGGCCCAGGCTTCCACCGGTGCCATGGTCTGCCGCGCGTCGCGCCAGAGTTTGAGCAACGGCTTGCGGATTTTCGGGTACTTGAGCCGGTTGGCGCTGTAGATGTACCAGCTGTAACTGGCGCCACGCGGGCAACCACGGGGCTCATGGTTAGGCAGATCGTTACGGGTGCGCGGGTAGTCGGTCTGCTGGGTTTCCCAGGTGATCAGACCGTTCTTGACGTAGATTTTCCAGGAACAGGATCCGGTGCAGTTCACCCCGTGGGTGGAACGCACGATCTTGTCGTACTGCCAGCGGGAACGGTAAACGTTCTCCCAATCGCGGGACTCTTTGCGGGTCTCTCCGTGACCGTCGGAAAACTCGTTTTGCTTGCGGTTGAAAAACCGCAGTTGATCCAGTAAATGACTCACGGTGTAGTCCTCTCAGGCTTTGTCGCGGAGTCTGTGCCCCGCCCACGCAATAATTGAATTCGGGTCGGCTTAGCAGGGCGTCGCGGCGCCTTTGCGCGCGTACCACCACCAGGTCACCACGATGCAGCTCAGGTAAAAGCCGACGAACATGTAGAAGGCCATCTCCGGGCCGCCGGTCTGGGCCATCGAAGTGCCGAAGGATTTGGGAATGAAGAACGCACCGAAGGCGCCCATGGCCGAACTGAAGCCCAGGACCGCGGCTGACTCTTTGCCGGCATTCTTCAGCGCTTGTTCACGCACGGCGGGCGGTTTTCCGGCCGAGGCTTTTTCGTGCTGGGTGCGGAAGATCACCGGGATCATGCGGAAGGTGGAGCCGTTGCCGATGCCAGTGGTAATAAACAGCAGCATGAACATGCCGAGATAGCCGTAGAAGTTGCCGGGCTCACCGTTCTGCGGCAGGAAGTGCATGACGCCGAAGACCATCACGATCATCGCCACGAAGTTCCACAAGGTCACCTTTGCGCCGCCGAGCTTGTCCGCCAGCCAGCCGCCCAATGGGCGTACCAGCGCACCGACCAACGGGCCGAGGAAGGCGAATTTCAACGCGATGACGTCAGGGAAAGAGGTTTTGATCAGCAGCGGAAACGCGGCGGAGAAACCGATGAACGAACCGAAGGTCGCCAGGTACAACCAGCACATCAGCCAGTTGTGTTTGCGTTTGAAGATGACGGCCTGCTCGCTGAAGGAAGCGCGGGCACTGGACAAGTCATTCATGCCGAACCAGGCCAGCACCGTCACCAGGACAATGAACGGCACCCAGATGAAGCCGGCGTTCTGCAACCACAACTGACCGCCGTCCGGCAGTGCTTGCGGCGAGCCACCCATGAAGCCGAACACACCGAAGGTAATCACCAGCGGTACACAGAACTGCATCACCGAGACGCCCAGGTTACCCAGCCCGGCGTTGAGGCCAAGGGCCGTGCCCTGCTGCGACTTGGGATAGAAGAAGCTGATGTTGGACATGCTCGAGGCAAAGTTGCCGCCACCAAAACCGCAGAGCAAGGCAATCAACACGAACACGCTGTAGGAAGTGCTCGGGTCCTGCACGGCGAAGCCCATCCAGATCGATGGCAACAGCAGTGACGCGGTGCTCAGGGCAGTCCAGCGGCGGCCGCCGAAGATTGGCACCATGAACGAATAGAAGACCCGCAACGTCGCCCCGGACAGCCCCGGCAACGCCGCCAGCCAGAACAGCTGGTCGGTGGTGAAGGTGAAACCGATGGCGTTCAAGCGCACGATCACCGTGCTCCAGACCATCCACACCGCAAAGGCCAGCAGCAGCGCAGGAATGGAAATCCACAGGTTGCGCGTGGCGGTCTTTTTGCCGCTACGCCCCCAGAAGGCTGGGTCCTCGGGGCGCCAGTCATGAATGACCGGGCCTTTGTCAGGCTTTTGCAGAACGGACATGTTCTTCTCCTTGGGCAATGCTGGAAAACGGGGGAACGGTCACCGGCAGCGCTGTACCAAACACCGGGCTCTTGCGTATTTCGCTGAAGTACATCCAGGTGAGGGAGACCCAGACCACGCCGTACATCAACATGAAGCAGGAGGAGCGCACGCCGGTCAGGTCCACCAGCGCACCAAACAGAATCGGCAAGACGAAACCGCCCAAACCACCGGCCAGCCCGACAATGCCGGACACCGCGCCCATGTTTTGCGGGTAGTCATTGGCGATGTATTTGAAAACCGAGGCCTTGCCGAAGGCGAAGGCGATGCCCATGACGAACAGCAGCACCGTGAACAGCGTGGCGTTCAGGCCGATATGAAAATTCAGCGGGCCGTTGATGGTCTGCACTTGCAGTTGGGTCTGGGGATACGAGAGCAGGAACAGACAGATCCAGCTGACCCACAGCACCCACCAGGTCACGCTCTGGGCGCCCCAGCGATCCGACATCCAGCCGCCAACGGCGCGCAGCACGCCGCCGGGCAGGGAAAAGCAGGCCGCCAGCAGCGCCGCGCTTTGCAGGTTGAAACCGTATTCCTGCACGTAGTACTTGGTCATCCACAGCGCAAGGCCGACGTAGCCACCAAAGACGATCGAGTAGTACTGGCAGTAGCGCCATACCGCAGGATCCTTCAGTGCCCTCAATTGCTCACGCAAGCTGGCGCCGGTGGCACTGCGATGCCCCTTGTTTTCTGTGGTCAAGAACCAGAACAGCAGCGCGGTGATGAACAGGATCGCGCTGAAGACTTTCGGCACCAGCTGCCAGCTGCCGGCGGCGATCAGCGCCGGGGCAAGGAATTTGGTCACCGCCGCGCCGGCGTTACCGGCACCGAAGATGCCCATGGCGAAGCCCTGGTTCTGCTTGTCGAACCATTTGGCGACGTAGGCAATCCCCACTGAAAACGAGCCGCCGGCCAGGCCGACGAACAAGCCCAGTACCAGGAACTGCCAGTAGGCGGTGGCGTGGCTGATCAGGTACAGCGGCGCCACGCAGGTCAGCATCAGCAGGAAGAACACGCTGCGCCCGCCGAAGCGGTCGGTCAGCAGACCTAGTGGCAAACGCGCCAGCGAGCCGGTCAACACCGGCGTGGCGGCCAGCAGGCCGAATTGGGTTTCGTTGAGCTGGAGAAGCTCCTTGATCGGCACGCCGAGCACGGCAAACATCATCCAGACCATAAAGCACATGGTGAAGGCCAGCGTACTCATACCCAGCACAAGGCCTTGTTGTACACGCGGTTGGGTCACAACGCTCTCCAGTCAGTTAGCCATGGCCGCAGACTAGAGAGGCGAACCCCGCAGAAACTTGATCCATGTCAACGAAGCCCATGGCGGTATAGGCCTATGCTTGCGCTGTCTACCTCTAAGGAGGTAGTTCGAAAAACAGAACAAAGCCTTTATTTATCAATGTATTAACTTCGTCTGCCGACGCTTTTACCGACAGGGAACGGCCGACAACTCTTTAGAGGTAGTGCGCCCGGAACGGGCTGCAAAATCCTCGGCAGTCACCCTCTGGAGCTCCACATGCCCGGTTTCCTCAGCTTTTCCGCGGATCGTCGCTGATGATGCGCTGGCTGCGCAGTTCCCTGCCCGCGCGCGCCGGGCTGGCGGTGATCCTGATCGCCATCCTGGCCCTCGCCAGCTCCCTGAGTGCCGGGCTGATCGCCTGGTTCAGCCAGGGCGACGCGGCGGCCATCAACACCGCCGGTTCCGTGCGCATGGAGACCTATCACCTGAGCTGGAAACTGGCCTCCGGTGCCAGCGGCGAAGAAATCGCCACCATCACCCATAGCCTGCAACAGCGCCTGGACAGCCAGTCACTCAAGGCGGTGCTGGAAGATGGCCCGGCTACTTCCCTGCAAAGCAGCTACCAACACATCCAGCAACGCTGGAACGACAATTTGCGCCCGGCGCTGGAGCGCGGCGACGGGTTGTTTTTTCAGGCTAATGCTCTGCCGTTCGTTGAACAGCTGAACCAGTTCGTCAGCCTGTTGCAGCAACAAAGCGAACACAAACAAGGCTGGCAGCAGGCGATCCAGGGCATGGCCCTGTTCACCACCATGATCATTCTGCTGATCGGTCTGTACGAGTTGCAGAACGGCGTGGTCACGCCCCTGCAAGAGTTGGTGGACGCCACCCAGCGCTTCCGTGGAGGCGATTTCAAAGTGCGGGTCAATCATCAGTCACAAGATGAGCTGGGCCAGTTGGCCATGAGTTTCAACGCCATGGCCGAGGCGATCGAAGAGTCGCACCGCACCCTGGAGAGTCAGGTCCAGCAAAAGACCCTGAACCTGCAACAAGCCAATGCCGCCCTGGAACTGCTGTATCAAAGCAGCCAAAGCCTGGCCACCCGCCTGGCCAATGCCGAAGGGCTGGATCAATTGATCCGGCGCTTCCAGCAACGCTTGCCGGGCTTGCGGCTGTCGCTGTGCCTGCGCGGCGCGGTGCAGGCGCCCGCCTCGCACATGCTCGCCCTGCATGGCGAAAACGACCGTGAGGTCTGTGCCAGCAGTGAATGCGCCACCTGCCAGAAACACACTAAAGCCAGTCCGAAAACCTTCAGCATCAGCAACCAGGGCAACGAGCTGGGTGAGCTCAAGGCGTATTTTGACGACGGGCATCGGGCACAGAATTGGGAAGCCCAACTGATCCAGGCGCTGGCCAACCTGATCGGCACCTCGCTTTCACTCAAACGCCAGCGCGAACAGGATCATCGCCTGCTGCTGCTCGATGAACGCACCATCATCGCCCGCGAGCTGCACGACTCACTGGCCCAGGCGCTGTCGTACATGAAGCTGCAAGTCAGCCGCATGCAGACCCTGATGCGCCGTGGCGAACCGGTGGAAACCCTGGAAACCGTCACCGCCGAACTGCGCGAGGGGCTGAACAATGCCTACCGCCAGTTACGCGAACTGCTGACCACCTTTCGCTTGCAGATTCACGACGCGGGGCTGGTGCAGGAACTCAAGGACACGGCGCAAGAGTTCTCCCGCCGGGGGGACTTCCAGGTGCACCTGCACGCCGACACGCTGGCCTTTCAGCTGTCGGCCAGCGAGCAAATCCACATTCTGCAAATCACCCGCGAGGCGCTCTCCAACTGCTTGCGCCACGCCCATGCGCAAAACGCCTGGCTGCAACTGCGTCAGGACGGCGAAACCGTCAGGCTCATCGTCGAAGACGACGGTCGGGGCTTCAGCGGCCAGACCGACCAACGTGAACACCACGGCCTGACCATCATGGATGAACGCGCCCGCAGCTTGCGCGGCCAACTGCAGATATTTTCCCGAGCGCCGCAAGGCACCCTCGTCCAACTGGAATTCCAACCGGAGTTTCTCGGGCAGCACACAGAAGGTAGCGTTTCATGAACCCTCCCCTGCAACACCGAATCCTGCTGGTAGACGATCATCCGATGATGCGTCACGGCATCCGGCAAATGCTCGAACTGGAAGATGATTTCGACATCGTCGGCGAAGCCGGCAACGGCGAAGAAGCCCTTAGCCTCATCGAACCGCTGCAACCGGATCTGGTGTTGCTCGATAACAACATGCCGCTGATGAATGGCATCGAAACCCTGCGCCGGTTACGGGCGATGCACTACAGCGGGAAGGTGCTGCTGTTCACCGTGTCGGATGCCGAAGACGATATTCGCGATGCGCTGCGTCTGGATGCCGACGGCTATCTGCTCAAGGACATGGAACCCGAGCTGTTGATCCAGTACATCCATGATGCGCTGAACGGCGAACTGGTGATCAGCCCCGGCCTGACCCAGGTCATGGCCCAAGCGCTGCGCTCACCGCCACGCCAGGCCGTGGTGGAACTGACCGAGCGCGAACGCCAGGTGCTGAAAACCATCGCCAGCGGCTTTAGCAACAAGGTCATCGGGCACAAGCTGGGCATCACCGAAGGTACGGTCAAGGTTCACGTCAAGAACCTGCTGCACAAACTCGGTTTGCGCTCGCGGGTAGAAGCGGCCGTGTGGGCCATGGAGCATCTGCGCAGTGCGGGCTGACGGGCATCCCTCCTTGGAGGTAGACCTGTCGAGGCATAGGCCAGGCGGTCCGCGGTCTCTACTATGAGCGTCAGCGGAGGTACGCCATGCTGACCCACCCTTCAATCGTTTTAATCTTGCGCCGTCATCACCTGTTCAGCCAATTGCCGGAAAAGGTCTTCCAGGACGTCTGCTCCCTGGCCAATCTCAAACGCCTGAGCTGTCACACCACACTCATGCACCAAGGCGATCCGGCCAAGCGGTTTTTTCTGTTGGTCAGCGGTCAGATCAAACTGCACCGGGTCACGGGTGAAGGTCAGGAAAACCTGGTGGAGATCATCCACGCCGGGCAAACCTTCGCCGAAGCCTTGCTGTTCAGCCAGGCCCGCCTCTACCCGGTGAGTGCCACGGCATTGAAGGACAGCGTGCTGGTCAGTATCGAAGGCGCTCACTACCGCACCGCCCTGGAGGACCAGCCGAAGGTCTGCCTGGCGATCCTCGCAAGCATGAGCATTCACCTGCATCAACGCCTCAAGGATATCGACACCCTGACCCTCGCCAACGCCAGCCGCCGGGTGATCAATTTCCTGTTCCAGGAACGCGACCCGGTCAATGGCCAGATCGTCTTGCAGGTCTCCAAGCGCCTGGTGGCCTCGAAACTGGGTATTCAGCCGGAGACCTTCTCGCGCATTCTGCATCGCCTGGTCGAGAGCGGCCTGATCGCCATGGAACGGCGCAATATCCGCATCCTCGCTGAAGAGGAGCTGGCTGCTTACCAGCAGTAGCGGGCTTGCGGCAGCCTTGACCATGGTCAAGGCGCAATGCAGCCAGCCTTGCACACTGACAGGGTCCACCTGTGGAGAACCCTCATGCCCGATTCAAGCCTGCCTTTGGTCTACTCCTGCTCCGGTTGCTCGAACGTCGCACAGCTGGCCAACACCCTGGCCTTGCGCCTGGATCGCAGCGGCCTGGCCGAAATGTCCTGCATCGTCGGGGTCGGCGGGCATGTGGCTGCACTGGTCAACAAAGCGCGCTCGGGACGGCGAATCCTCGCGCTGGACGGCTGCCCGCTGCAATGCGTCGAAGGCTGCCTGAACCAGCACGGCCTGCACGCCGATGTGCACCTGATTCTGAGCCAGCATGGACTGCGCAAGCGTTATGGTGAGGATTGCACCGAGGAGCAGAGTGATGAGTTGTTTGAGGAGGTTAAACGGTTGATTGCCAGTGATGGCCTACAGGAAAAAAACCGGATGATCGAAGCCTCGGAGACGATGGCTTGAGGGGCAACGAAAATCGAATGTGGGAGCGAGCTTGCTCGCGATGATGGCGGCACATTCAACATTGATGTCGACTGTTCTACTTCTATCGCGAGCAGGCTCGCTCCCACAGTTGATATGGGTACAACCGCGGGAAATAGGCCGGCTGTCAGGCCGCCTCGCTTTGGTTTTTGATCTGGCTTTTGATCTACCCGCCCCTTCGGCAGGCCGAGTGGAGGTATTCATCAGGGGACTGGCGCGCAGCGCCCCTCGGCGAAGCCGAGGACATCGCATGGAGGTCGTAGCGCAGCAGACCGGAGGGCGATGCCCCCTGATGGATACCGGAGCGAGGGAACACCGAGCCTTGGCGAGGTGCCGTACGCTCGGGGCAAGCGTTTTTTGGTTACTTTTTTTGGCGTTTGAAAAAAAGTGACACGCCGTAAGGGCGGAACCCTAAGTGGCCGTTACCGCAGAAACGGATATGTACACCAGCAAGAGATTGGTCGGCTGTCAGGCCGCCATCGCGAGCAAGCTCGGCTCCCACAGTGGATCGGTGTACATCCGCAGGAGACAGGCCGGCTGTCAGGCCGCCTTCGCGAGCAATCGAGCGTCGACCGGCTGCTCCCACAGAGGTCAGGCCAGGCTTTTGCTGACGACTTCGAAGACGTCACTGGAAAGCTCACCGGATGCACGAATCCGCTCCAGCTCCCCCTTCATCAACGCCTGACGAGCCCCATCGTACTTGCGCCAGCGAGTCAACGGCGCCAACTGCCGCGAAGCAATCTGCGGATTGAACCCATTAAGCTCAATCACCAGATCCGCCAGGAAACGATAGCCAGAACCATCGGCCGCATGGAAATTGATCAGGTTCTGCCCGGCAAACGCCCCCACCAATGCACGAACCTTGTTCGGGTTCTTGATGTTGAACGCAGGATGCTTCATCAGCTGCTTCACGCGCTGCAAGCCGCCTGGCAAACCGCTACCGGCCTGGACACTGAACCACTGGTCCATGACCAACGGGTTGCCCTTGAAGTTTTCCGCGAAGGTCGCCAGAGCCTTGGCCTTCTCTTCATCGAATGGCGAGTTGACCAGCACCGCCAGCGCGGTCAGGCGCTCGGTCATGTTGTCGCAGGTATCGAACTGCTCCAGGGTCGCAGCCAGAACTTGCGGCTTGCCGCTGAGCATCAGGTAGGACAGCACAATATTTTGCAGGCTGCGACGGGCAAAGTGCTCGGCTTCGGCAATGTAAGCGGTCTTTTTCGACAGCTCGCGATTGGCCTGATAACGCTGCCACAAGCCGTCGAACAGGCCGTCAGCCAATTGCTTGCGAGCGAACTCGCGAGCAGCATGGATCGCGTCCACGTCGGCCACTTCGCTGATTTCGGTGAGGTAGGCTTCGCTTGGCAACGACAGCATCTCCGCGACCATCGCCTGATCCAGCGTCTCGTCCGCCAGCACTGTGCGCAATGCCGTCACCAGGCGTTGATCCAGTACCAACGCGGTGCCCTGCTGATACTGAGCGATCAATTCCTGCAGCACCTGCACCGACAGTTGCTGGCCGGCTTCCCAGCGGTTGAAGCCGTCGCTGTCGTGTTGCATCAGGAACATCAACTGGTCGCGATCGTACGGGAAGCTCAGCTTCACCGGCGCCGAGAAGCCACGCAGCAAGGATGGCAACGGCTTTTCAGCGATATCGACGAAGCTAAAGGTTTGCTCGGCTTCAGTGACCGACAGTACCCGAGAGGTACCTGCAGCAACCGTCTCACTTGTCAGACGCAACGGCAGCGCGTCACCCTTGGCGTCCAGCAGGCCGAGTTCGACCGGGATCACGAACGGCAGTTTTTCAACTTTGTCCGGGGTCGCCGGGTAGCTCTGGCGGAAGGTCAGGCTGTAGGTTTTCGCCGCGCTGTCATAAGCCTCGCTAACGGCCAGACGCGGTGTACCCGCCTGGCTGTACCAGCGTTTGAACTGGGTCAGGTCGACGCCGTTGGCATCTTCCATGGCTTTGATGAAATCGTCGCAGGTCACGGCCTGGCCGTCATGGCGCTGGAAATACAGGTCGCTGCCTTTACGGAAACCTTCTTCGCCGAGCAAGGTGCGAATCATCCGCACCACTTCCGAACCCTTTTCATAGACGGTCAGGGTGTAGAAGTTGGAAATTTCGATAAAGCTTTCCGGGCGCACGGCATGAGCCATGGGGCCGGCATCTTCGGCGAACTGGTGAGTGCGCAGATAAGCCACGTCCTCGATGCGCTTGACCGTGCGCGAGTTCATGTCGGCGGAGAATTCGGCATCGCGGAACACCGTGAAGCCTTCCTTGAGCGACAGCTGGAACCAGTCGCGGCAGGTCACGCGGTTGCCCGACCAGTTGTGGAAGTATTCGTGGGCGACCACCGCTTCGACCCGCTGATGCGCAGCGTCGGTGGCGGTTTCGGCACGGGCCAGCACGCAGCTGGAGTTGAAGATGTTGAGGCCCTTGTTCTCCATGGCGCCCATGTTGAAGTCGTTGACCGCAACGATCATGAAAATGTCCAGGTCGTACTCTCGGCCATAGACCTCTTCGTCCCAGCGCATGGACTTTTTCAGGCTGTTCATGGCGTGCTGGCATTTGTCGATGTTTTCCGGCTCGACATAAATGCGCAGCGCCACCGAGCGTTCGGTCATGGTGGTGAAGGTGTCTTCGACGCACCACAGGTCACCGGCCACCAGCGCGAACAGGTAGGCCGGTTTCATGAACGGGTCTTCCCAGGTCGCCCAGTGCCGACCTTCCTCCAGCGGGCCACTGGCAATCGGGTTGCCGTTGGACAGCAGCACCGGATAGCTGTGCTGCTCGGCGCTGACCGTGGTGGTGAACTTGCTCATCACGTCCGGACGATCGAGGTAGTAAGTGATCTTGCGGAAGCCTTCGGCCTCGCACTGGGTGCAGAACATGCCGCTGGATTTGTACAGGCCTTCCAGTGCGGTGTTGGTTTCCGGGTGGATCCTGACGCTGGTGTCGACGGTGAACGAAGTGCTCGTCGGGTGCAGGGTCAGGTGATGCTCTGTCAACTGGTAGTCAGCAGCGGTCAGGTCGCGGTCAGCCATGGCGACCGACAACAGTTCGAGCTGCTGGCCATCCAGCACCAACGGCGGCAGGCCCGAACCACGGGCCGGATTGCGGCGCATCACCAGTTGCGCATGGACCAGGCTGTGGTCCTCGAACAACTCGAAGGTCAGGTGCGTCTCGTCGATCAGGTACTCGGGCGCCTGATAGTCCTTCAGGTAGATCATCTTCGGTTGTTCGGTGCGCATGCTGGAATCCTTCTACTGATGCACGGCGAGCTGGTAGGCCGTGTATTTACGAATATTGATAACGCCGGTATCGAAGATCAGGTACTGGCCCTTGATCCCCATCAGCGTGCCTTCGGCAATCGGGTTCTTGTCCAGATTGAAACTGACGATCTTGGCCGGGTACTGCTCGACTGGATAACGAATTTCGATCGGTTCGATATCATTGACCACCTGGATGGCCTGCAGACCAAAACGTTCCTGCAAACCCAGCAGACCTTCGGCACAGCTGTCGAAAAGCTGTTCACGAACCTGCTTGAGATCCACAGCTGTGGCATCACCCTTGAGCAAAGCACGCCAGTTGGTTTTGTCGGCGACCTGACTGCGGAACAGGTCTTCGACGAAACCCGATTGCTGACGGGTCGAGACCCGCATGATCGGCAACGCCTGGCTGGCGCCCTGATCAAGCCAGCGAGTCGGCAGCTGCGTGGCGCGGGTAATCCCGACTTTGACGCCTGACGAGTTGGCCAGATAGACCACATGATCGGTCATGCAGAACTGCTCGCCCCAGGCTGGATCGCGACAGGTGCCTGCGTCGTAGTGGCAGCGCTCCGGGCTCATGATGCAGATATCGCACTGGGCCAGTTTGGTCATGCACGGGTAGCAGTAGCCCTGGCTGAAACTGGTTTTGGTCTTGCGTCCGCAATGGGTGCAGTGGATCGCCCCCAGATACTCGAGGCGCACCGTGGTACCGATCATTGGATTGACCGGCACCTCGCTATCGCCCAGGCGAAAAGCGTATTGAACAGCCGACGCTTCGAGGCGCGCCGACATCTTGCTGATTGCACCGCGGCCAATCTCGATCAATGGATGGCGTCCGATTTGAACAACAGGTTCGGAACAGGTTCCGACTTGGAGCCGCACTCCTGCGGGCCCATGTAACCGGTGCGCTCGTCCTCGGGCAGATTCTGGATTTCCCAGGCGATCATGGCTTGCAGCGACAGTTCGCGCTGCTCGGCGGTCAGTTTGCCGCCGTCGGGCCATTTGCCGATCTCTACCGCCAGTTTCAGGTTCTGGTAGATATCCGGGGTGATGTTGTTGATCATTTCGTTAAAAGAGGACATCAGGTTCTCCGCGCTCTTTATTCAAATAACAATTCAGGCGGCCAGTTTACGGCGGCTGAACAAGCCACCCAACAAACCGGTGAAGCATCCGACGAGCAACCCGCCGACATGCGCCGCATTGGCAATTTCGCCGAAGCCGATCATCGAGATCAGCCCGGACATACACAGCAGCAGCCACACCAGCATCATCACCAGCACCCCACGGGGCAAGCGATAAGCCGGGTTCGGCGACAGCCATTGATAGATCCAGCAATGCCCGAGCAGGCCGTAAAGCACGCCGGACAGCCCGCCAAACAGGGTTGGACCGCTGAAAAGATACTGGGCGTAATTGGACACCAGGCCGAACAACAGTGTCAGCCCCAACAGGTTGATGCTGCCCTGGCGAATCTCGATACGCCGCCCCAGTTCCCAGTACCACATGCCATTCATGGCCAGGTGGAGAATGCCGAAGTGGATCAGGATCGGCGTCACCAACCGCCACCACTGCCCCGCCGCCAGACTGTCGGCCAGCGGTGTGAACTGGATGTACTCGCCCGCCACGCGGAACTCGAGGAAGGTCAGCCAGCGCAGGGTTTCGAGGTTGTCGCCGAGCAGCGTCACGCCGCCAACGATCAGGCTCAGCAGCAGGATCAGTGCGGTCACCGGACTGTGACGCAATTGCTCGACAAAGCCCGGGCGCGCCGTGGCCTGGGTTTCAGGGATATCCAGTTGCTGCTCGGGATCACCGGCCGGGAAACGTTCGTACAGCGAACGCACGTCCTCGCTGATGCTGGCAGGTACCCACAGCACCTGCTCGCCAGCTTCCTCGCTGACCCTATGCGGCACTTGCATGCGTTGCAGCAGTTTGACGAAACCACTCAGATCGACCGCCAACGGCAGGCGCAACACCGCAACGGCACTCATTGCAGCACCGGTGGGCGTTCGACCTTGACCCAGACGAATTTATGCGGATCGAGGCGGGTTTCCTGATCCAGTCGATAGGCGACCAGTTTGCCGTAGAGCACTGCGCTGTAGTCCAGACAGGCCAGATTCGGCCGGATTGGTGCCGGTTTGCCGCTGCGCCAGTAGTGCCCGACGAACAACAGCGGCTCGTCGATGCCGTAGCGCAACAAGGTGTCTTTCTGGATGGAAGACAGGGGTGTGCGGGCCACAGGCTCGGGTAAGGCGTCGGGTTGGAACACAATATCTCCGTAGGTTTGCGGGTCGTCTTCCCAGAACTTGGTGCGGAAGAACGCCCGGGTCAGGCCGTCGCCACTGGTCATGGTCAAGCCGTGGGGCAAGCGCATGTCGGTGCCGCGCAACAGCCGATCGAACACCGTGCAGGCAAAGCTGCCGGGCACCGCGGCAGCCTGGAGGAAGTGCTCATCGATACAACCATTGTGATACTGCGCCCGCAACGGTTCGATCAGCCCCGCATCCCAGCAGGCATGTACCACGCGAAAACGCCCGGCGTCGACGAACAACGGCATCTCATAGAACCATTGGAGGAAGTCGTGCCAGTCCGCCGGATGCTCCGCGAACTGGCTCAGGGTCTCGTCGATCAGTCGCGCGTGACGTGGCGTGTGTTCGCGCACATATTGCTTGCCGCTGCCCGGCGGAGCCGGTGTGCTCCAGCCCAGCGCGTTGAATTCATGGTTACCCATGATGCACAGCGCCTGACCGGCCTCGGTCATGTCGTGAACGATATGCAGCGCTTCGCGAATTCGCGGGCCACGGTCGATGATATCGCCGAGGAACACCGCCATCCGCGACGGATGGCGCCAGACACCGGCGATTTTTTGGTAGCCGAGCCGGTCGAGCAAATGCTCAAGGGTATGAGCGCAACCGTGCACGTCACCGATCAGGTCGTAGCTACGCGCGGGATCGAGCATCAGTCGCCTCCACCACCCAACCGGCTGCCCCAGCCGAGCTTGGTCCGGCACACTTCGTAGTAGTTGTGGTCCAGAGGATGGATCAGCCGCAATTTTTGCGGCTTCTTGCTGATGGTGATGGTGTCGCCGGGGGCGCAGGTGAAGTGATTCTGGCCGTCACAGGAGACTTGCGGGTAAATTTGCATATCTTTGGACACGACGATTTTCAGCTCACTGTTGCCATCGACCACAATCGGCCTGCCAGACAAGGTATGGGGGTACATGGGCACGATAACAATGGCATCGAGTTTGGGATGCATGATCGGCCCGCCTGCCGACAGCGCATACGCGGTCGAACCGGTTGGCGTCGCGATGATCAGGCCGTCGGCCTTCTGGCTGCAGACGAACTGGCCGTCGATGTACAGCTCGAACTCGATCATCCGCGTCGACTTGCCGGGGTGCAGCACGACGTCGTTCAGCGCATCGCCCTGGCCGATGGCCTCGGCGTGGCGGCGGACTTCGGCTTGCAGCAGGAAGCGGTTTTCCACCAGATAATGGCCGTCGAGCACTTCAGCGACCTTGACTTCCAGCTCGTCGGGGCGGATATCGGTCAGAAAGCCCAGGTTGCCACGGTTGATCCCCAGCACCGGTACATTATGTCGCGCCAGCGCCCGGGCGGCGCCCAACAGGCTGCCGTCACCGCCGACGACGATCACCATGTCGCAGACTTCACCGAGCATCTTGCGCGACGAAGTTTGCAGTCCGTGGCCCGGCAGGACTTCGGCGATGGTGTCTTCGAGGATCACATGCAGGTGTCGCTCGAGCAGAAACCTTTTCAGTCGGCGAACCGTGTCGAGTACCTGGGAACTGCCCAGGCGACCGATGATGCCGATATTACGAAATTGCTCCATGGGGTTCCTGCAAAGTTCTGGGACGGGCGAAGAAGTCGATTATGGGCGAAAGCAGCCCGCAGACAAAATCCTTTCAGCTTATGCGTTTGGAGCTATGCTCGCAGAATGATCCTGTTTCCTGGCTTGCTCAACCTGCCCCGCCAGTTGCGCCATCCTGAAGTGCGCGACCTGGCGTGGGTCATCCTCGCGCCGCCGATGCTCAGTGAAACGCCTTGGCCGCAGCGCCATCCTCTGGCGGGCAGCGATTGGGTGCAGGCTCCCGAACAACTGGCGCGGTGGCTCAAACAGCTGGATAAAGACAGCGGCCCTCTGCTGCACTGGCTGGCCCTGGGCCCGACCCGGCGTCTGGGTCTGTATTACGAACGCCTGTGGCAATTTGCCGTGCAGCACGCGCCCGGCGTCGAATTGATCGCCGCCAATTTACCGATCCGCCGCGAAGGCCACACCCTCGGCGAACTGGACATGCTGCTGCGCGATCGCGATGGCGTGCATCATCTGGAGCTGGCGATCAAACTCTACCTGGGACCGCAATGCGGTGACGGTCAGGACACCGCCCTGTGGCTCGGCCCCGGTTGTCATGACCGTCTGGATCGCAAGCTGGCGCACCTCAGCCAGCATCAATTACCGATCTCCGCCCGCCCCGAAAGCCGCGAAGCCCTGGCGGCATTGGACATCCTGCACTTCAGCGCGCAGCTGTGGCTGGGGGGCTATCTGCTTTATCCGTGGCCGGGCAAGTCTCAGCCACCAACGGGCGCCCACCCGCAACACTTGAACGGCCGCTGGTTGCACCAGCGCGACTGGGCGACATTTGTCGTTGATAGACCGCCGGGGCGCTGGCAACCCTTGCCCCGTCATGCCTGGCTGGCACCGGCGCATTACCCTGCCGATCAGACCTGGGACGCCGCCCGGCTGGAGGCCTGGCGGGTCGATCTGGATCCGCAGGCACCCGCGCAGTTGCTGGTGCGCTTGACGGAAAACCCCACAGGTGACTGGGAAGAAGCCGAGCGGCTGTTTCTGGTGGCGGATCTTTGGCCGAATGTGCCGGGGACAGGCTGAATTTGCTTTGTTATTGAGGGCCTCATCGCGAGCAAGCTCGCTCCCACATTGGTTTTGCGTCGTAGCACGATTTTGTGAACGACACAGGTCAAGTGTGGGAGCGAGCTTGCTCGCGATTGGGGCGACGCGGTCTAAGGAATACCCATCGACTCGCTTCAAACCTTCTTGTGCTGCTCGACCCAATCCCCGTAGGCATTGATAAATTTCTGCAAAAGCGGTCGCAGAGCCTCGGACGGCTTGCCCGCCTCATCGAACGCAGAGTCTGCACGACTCAGGTAGGCTTCGGGTTGCTGCATGCACGGAACGTTGAGGAACACCATGGACTGACGCAGGTGGTGGTTGGCGCCAAAACCGCCGACAGCCCCCGGTGAAGCGCTGATCACCGCGCCCGGCTTGCCGTTCCAGGCGCTTTGGCCATAAGGACGGGAGCCGACGTCAATCGCATTCTTCAATACACCCGGCACGGAGCGGTTGTATTCCGGGGTTACGAACAACACCGCGTCGGATGAACTCACCTGTTGTCGGAAAGTGCTGTAGGCTGCCGGCGGTGACGCGTCAATGTCTTCGTTGTAGAGCGGCAGATCACCAATCTCGATGATGTTCAGCTTGAGATTGGCGGGTGCCAGGTCTGCCAATGCCAGCGCGACTTTCCGGTTGATCGACTCTTTTCTCAAGCTGCCGACCAGAACTGCAATCGTGTAGACGTTGCTCATTGAGAACTCCCGACTATCTGGCTATAGGAGCCTGTAGTTATAGATGATTCGGGCGCCCGCTTCGAGAGAATCGGTCCTCGCGACTATTTTTTTCCACCCGGAAAACTTACTCCGCCCAACTACGGTCTACACCACCGCAAATTGAGTGATTTACCTCCAGAGGTTCTAAGCAGATGGCAGCAGTACTCGTCGGACAATTCCATGCAAGAGATGCGGAAGGCCGTGTCTATTCAGTGCATGAGTTCCAGGAATCCACCCCGTCGCAAGACGGTCTGGCCGGCTCGGAGCCCGTTACCAGCTATCGTCTGGCCATTGGCGATCGGGTCGATAAAGTGACTGATAACGAATTTACGTTGAAACAATCGGGCGTCACCATCGTTCGCGAACCCGAAACATACGTCGCCTCATAACCCCGTGTTATGAGCTGAAGTCATAGGCGCGGACTTGGGTTAGGATTCAGTCATTGAATCCCTCACCTGCTGGACATGGACTTCAAGCATGCGTTTACGTCATATCGAAGTGATCCAGGCGCTGCTGCAAACCAGTCATCTGGGCACCGCTGCCGAGTTACTGCAATTGCCCGTGGCCGAGGTCGAAGCGATCCTGCGCGATGCCGAGGATCAACTCGGCTTCATGCTGTTCGCCAGCGTGCGCGGGCGGCTGCAAGCCACTCGCGAAGCACGGGAACTGCAAGTCGGGATCGCCCACGTATACGAAGCGTTTGAGCCGGTGCAGCGATTGGCCAGCAGCCTGAAGCAGTATCAGGCGCCGCCTTTACGGATCATCTGCACGCCCCCGCTTGCCCAGCATTTACTGCCGCAAAGCATCGCGGCCCTGCGCCGAAACTTCCCCGATGCACCCTGCAATCTTTCCAGCCAACCCACTCGCGACATCGTCAAAAGCCTGTTGTTACGGGAAAGCGATCTGGGTTTGAGCCTGCACAATCCCGACCATGGCGATATCCACTGCGAAGTGCTCGCTCAGGGCAAATTGCAGCTGCTGGCCCCCCATGGCTGGCTGCAACCCAGGCAGAAATATATTTCGTTGCAGGATCTGGCGGGGCAGTCGATGGTCGGCCTGGAAGGTCATGATCCGCTCAGCGTGATGCTCGACAGCAAGCTGCAAGCCTTGCGCCCGGCACCGATGATCCAGATCCGGGTACAGACCTATCAGATGATGCGCAGCATGGTCGAGGCCGGGGAAGGCCTGGCCATCGTCGACCCCTTTACCGCCATGGGTGCACGAGCCGGCGGCCTGGACGTGTGTCCACTGTCACCGCCAGTCCCGATCACGCTTTATGCTCTCGCGCTCAAGGACAACACGCCCTCGCCCGCCTTGCAGGCATTGCTTGCGATGGTCACGGAGAAAGCCGAGGCGATGCTGGCGGGCTGATCGAAGGCTTATCCGACGGATCTTCAAACAACCGATACCAGAAAATCGCCACCTCGGCGGTGTGCGGGTCGATCCCTCGATAGCGCAGATGATCGATCCCGCCGATCACGTAACCACAGCGTTCGTACAGTCGACAGGCGCCCAGATTATTGTTCTGGGTTTCCAGCATGATGCCTGGCAAGTTCTTCTTGCGACTCCAGAACTGCGCGACATCCAGTAACGCCTTGGCCACCCCGTGTCGGCGCGCCGGTGCATGCACTGCCAGCTCATCGATATGAGCAAAACCGTTCCAGTTGGTACTGACCACCACATGCCCCACCGGCTGATCATCGAGCCAAGCCATGAAAATCGCGCTGTCAGCAGCGTCGCGGTAACTGCCGAACTCTTGCGGGTCGATGCCATAACACTTGCGATAAGGCGCAATTTTCTCCAGCGGCCATTGATCGACGCTTTGGCCGACTTGCGCCGCCCCATAGGCACTGACGTCAAAACTGAAATCACTGCCCCACACGTAGGCCGCGAAACCATCGTCGGCAACCCGTACCGACAAACCAGGATATTTTGGATTCATGACAGGCTGCATGGCAGGAAAAGTCCTCAAACCTTGATGCAATCGACGGTGTAGCAACGTCCATTGCCTTGATCTTCGTGCTGTAAACCATGCACGTCCGCGACAAAGCCGGGGAAGCTGCTGTCGAAGGTGCGGGCAAACGCCAGATAATCGATGATCGAGCGGGTCGACTCGGTAAAGCGCTCGCCGGGCATGATCAGCGGTATACCCGGTGGATACGGCACCAGCATCACCGCGGCGATCCGTCCCACCAGGGCATCGATGGAGACGGCTTCAACTTCGCCTCGTACCAGTTGATCATAGGCGTCTGCGGGTTTCATGGAGATTTCCGGGAGCACGGTGTACATGCGCTTGAGGTGTTTGGCCGTGGCATTGCTGCGATAACAGGCGTGCAACTGGTCACACAAATCCCGCAGGCCCATGCCCTGATACCGGGCAACGTCCTGTTTCGCTACGCACGGCAGGCAGGTCGCGAGGCTGACATTGGCGTCGTAGTTGCGTTTGAACTCCAGCAACTCGGTGAGCAGCGTGCTCCACTTGCCTTTGGTGATGCCCATGGAGAACAGCACCAGAAACGAATACAGACCGGTTTTTTCCACCACCAGCCCGCGCTCCCAGAGGAATTTGCTGACCACCGCTGCCGGAATGCCGCGCTCGCTCAACGCGCCGCCAGCGGTCAACCCGGGCATGACCAGCGTGACCTTGATCGGATCGAGCAACACGTAATCTTCGACAATGTCACCAAAACCGTGCCAGTCCGCCTCGGGCTCAAGCAGCCAGTCAGCGGTGGTGACCCGATCGATACCCTCAACCGACGGCGGCTGCCAGATCGAGAACCACCAGTCATCGGCGGCGATATGCTGGCGCAGATTGGCCAGCGCACGACGGAAACTCAGCGCCTCATCGAACATTTCCTGCAACAGCGAACGCCCCGCCGTGCCTTCCATCATCGCCGAAGCGACGTCCAGCGAAGCAATGATGCTGTACTGCGGTGAAGTGGAGATATGCATCATGAACGCTTCGTTGAAACGATCACGATCCAGCTGCCGCGCGCCGCCGTCCTGCACATGGATCATCGATGCCTGACTGAAAGCCGCGAGCAATTTGTGCGTGGAATGGGTGGTAAACACCAAAGGACTGTCTGCCGTGCGCGAAGTGCCCATGCCGTAACGTCCGGCAAAGAACTCATGAAACGCCGCGTAGGCATACCAGGCCTCGTCGAAGTGCAACACCTCGACGCTGTTACCGAGCATCTGCTTGATCAGTTCGGCGTTGTAGCACAGACCGTCGTAAGTGGAGTTGGTGACCACCGCCAGCTTGACCTTGGGTGGCCGGCCTTGGGTTAAAGGGCTGGCATCGATCTTGGCCTTGATCGACTCAGGGCTGAATTCGCTCAGCGGAATCGGCCCGATGATGCCCAGCTCATTGCGCTCCGGGCACAGGTACAGCGGAATCGCGCCGGTCATGATGATCGAGTGCAACACCGACTTGTGGCAATTGCGGTCCACCAGCACCAGATCGTCACGCCCGACCATCGAGTGCCAGACGATCTTGTTGGCGGTCGAGGTGCCGTTGATCACGAAAAACGTGTGATCGGCGCCAAAATTGCGCGCAGCGCGAGCCTCTGCTTCGGCCAACGGGCCGGTGTGGTCCAGCAGCGAGCCCAGCTCCGGCACCGAGACCGACAAATCCGAACGCAGGGTGTTTTCCCCGAAAAACTGATGGAACGCCTGCCCCACCGGACTCTTGCGATAAGCCACACCACCGCCGTGACCGGGGGTGTGCCAGGAGTAATTGGAATCTGCGGTGTGCTGCACCAGCGCCTTGAAAAACGGCGGCAACAGGCCGTCAAGGTAATTGCGTGCGGCCCGCGCCACTTGCCGCGCCAGAAATGGAACGGTGTCTTCGAACAGGTAGAGAATGCCGCGCAGCTGATTGAGCTCGCTCATGGCATCGGCCGGGGCGTTTTCCAGGGTCACCTGTTCGCCCAAGGCGAAGATCGGCAGGTTCGGTGCACGCACACGGGCCAGGCGGATCAACTCGGCCATGTTCTGTAGCAGATGGGTATTTTCTCCGGCGTCTTCGGCCGCAATCAGCATGCAGGCCAGGCCGTGGTGAGTCGAGGCGACCAAGCGTCCCTCGGTATAATCCACCGCAGAAACAATACTGAAGCCTTCCTGCTCCAGCTCCCGGGCGATCCCGCGGACCCGATCACCGGCGACGGTGTCGGCCTTGATGTCGCGGTGCACGATAAGGACGGGAAATTTCAAGTCTTTATACATGGGGTCTGGTGTCCTGAGGCGGCAGACCGAGGCCTGCCAATTACCTCAGGGTAGAGGGTTGGAGCTCTTGTGGCGAGGGGGTTAACCCTTAGCCTCAGCCAACTGCACCCAAAGCGCTGGAGCGCCGGCAGATTTGGCGATCGCTTCCATCCGCGCCACATGTTCGGCCAGGTCATTTTCACTGGCACGAATGATCCGGGTCAGCTGGCGATCGGCAGGTAAACGGCGAATCTCGCTGGGCCGGTTGCCCGAGCCTTCGCCCGAACCGTTGCCGTCCGAGGCGTTGCCAGCCAGGGACAGGCTGGTCTGGCCGCCGGTCATGGTCAGGTAGACGTCGGCGAGAATCTCGGAGTCGAGCAAGGCGCCGTGCAGCTCACGGCCGGAGTTGTCGACGCCATAACGTTTGCACAAGGCATCGAGACTGTTGCGCTGCCCCGGGTGACGCTCACGCGCCATCATCAGGGTGTCGAGGATCGTGCAGTGCTGAGTGATATCAGCCCGATCCTTGTGCCCCATCAGGGCGAATTCATTGTTGATGAAGCCGACGTCGAACGCCGCGTTATGGATGATCAGCTGCGCGCCTTTGATGAACTCGAAAAATTCCTCGGCCACTTCGGCGAAACGCGGTTTGCCCACCAGGAATTCGTTGGTGATGCCGTGGACGCCGATGGCGCCTTCATCACTTTCCCGGTCAGGCTGCAGATACACATGGAAATGCCGACCGGTCAGGCGCCGACCGATCAACTCGACGCAACCGATTTCGACAATCCGGTGGCCGTCGGTCACCGGCATGCCAGTGGTTTCGGTATCGAGTACAACGGATCTGTTGGCCATCAGGGGTCAGCTCTCAACGGTTCATTCGCGCAAAAGCGGCAATGTTAACACGCCCACTGGTGTCTTTCAGATACACCGTGTTGCGGCTAATCGCGAGCAGGCTCGCTCCCACATTGTGCTCTGCGTTGAGCACAAATTCAGTGTGCACCACCAATTCAATGTGGGAGCGACGGTGCGGCGATCCGACCTGCTCGCGATGGGCGCGACGCGGTCAAACAGTCCGGAATCAGGACTGTTTGTAGCCACGCACTTCATCCACGCCACGGTTGGCCAATTGGTCGGCGCGTTCGTTGCCGTGATGGCCGATATGCCCGCGGACCCATTTCCAGGTGACGTTATGACGATTGACCTGTTCATCGAGCATCTTCCACAGGTCAGCGTTTTTCACCGGCTCCTTGGCCGCGGTTTTCCAGCCGCGTTTCTTCCAGTTGTCCATCCATTCGTTGATGCCTTTCATCACGTATTGCGAGTCAGTGACCAGCAGCACCTCGCACGGGCGTTTGAGCTCTTCCAGGCCACGAATCGCCCCCATCAGCTCCATGCGATTGTTGGTGGTATTGGCTTCGCCACCCCAGAGTTCTTTTTCAACGCCCTTGCACACCAGCAATGCGCCCCAGCCGCCTGGGCCGGGGTTGCCCTTGCAGGCGCCATCGGTGAAGAGTTCTACGCTATCGCTCATGCCAACCTATCCAGAAAATGCGTGTGGCTTGTCGATATTTGACCGACAACGCCCGAGGCCGGGCAAGCCCGGCCGACCAATATAATAGTAAAGAGAAAGAGTGTTTTACGGCTCGATGTGACGCCGATTGACCTTGGCCATCGGCAACGGAATCAGCTTGCCCATTGGCTCGCGCCGAACCTGACGCACCGGCCGCAAGCCGACCACGATCTTGCGTGCCACCAGTAAATAGAAGCCGCCACCGGACAACTGCCAGTCGCCGGCCTTGCGTTCCCAACCGCTCAGACGGGCCTGCCAGGCGGGTGACGCAAGCGGCGGACGATAGCACCCGAAGCGGCGTTTCTCCAGCGCAAAGCCTAGAAGGTTCAACCAGTCACCGACCCGCGAAGGCGAAATGCAGCGAGCCTTGCGCAGCGCGTCATGGGCAAACACATGGCGCAAGCCCCAGCTACTCCAGGGGTTGATTCCGATAATCAGCAAATGCCCGCCGGGCCGCACACTGCTGGCGGCCTCGCGGAGCAAGCCATGGGGCGACAGGCAGAAATCCAGGCCATGCTGCAACACCACTACGTCAGCGGCATGCTCACTGAGCGGCCAGGCCTGCTCCTCGCAGACGATCTCCACCCCGGGCAATGGCGCACCAAGGCGGACATTGCGCTGCACCTGCGGCGCTGCCGGAGGCGTCTCGGCCGAAGGACCGTAGTGCACCAGGTAGCCGCCAAAGAACCGGCCCAGCTCGTCTTCGAGCATGCGCCGTTCTTCATCCAGCAAAAATTGCCCGATGGGACCTGCCAGCCACTCACGGGCCGCGCTGATCAAGGCCAGCCAGTCAGGATCAGCCTGAGCGAACGCTTTATCGTTCATTGCATTCTCCAATTCGCCAGGAAGCTCTAAGATGCACCATTGTTTTCCGCTTGGCGAATCCCGTTATGATACAGATCAGTGCCCTGCCCGCCTTCACCGACAACTACATCTGGTTGTTACAGGATCACCGCAGCCAGCGCTGCGCGGTAGTCGATCCGGGCGATGCCGCACCCGTGCAGGCCTGGCTTGCGCAGCATCCCGAGTGGACCCTTAGCGACATTCTGGTCACGCACCATCACCACGATCATGTCGGCGGCGTTGAGCAGCTTAAACAAAGGACTGGCGCCAAGGTCTACGGCCCGGCGAGCGAACACATTCCGGTACGGGATGTGGCCCTGAACGACAACGATCGCATCAGCGTCCTCGGCTGTGAATTTGAGGTCATCGCCGTTCCTGGCCATACCCTGGGACATATTGCCTTTTACCATCATGGCTTGCTGTTCTGTGGCGACACACTGTTCGCAGCCGGTTGCGGGCGTCTGTTCGAAGGCACGCCCGAGCAGATGCACCGCTCATTGACGCGTCTGGCGGCCTTGCCTGAAGACACGCTGGTGTACTGCACCCACGAATATACCCTGAGCAATCTGCGCTTTGCCCAGGCGGTCGAACCGGGCAACCCGGACATTGCCGAACGTCTGGCAAAAGTCACTCAGCTGCGCGAAGCCGACCGCATGACCCTACCCTCGACCCTGGCCCTGGAAAAGCTCACCAACCCTTTCCTGCGTACCGGTGAAACATCTGTTAAAGAAAAAGCGGACGAACGGAATGGTCTGGATAACCGGGGTCCGAGTGCAGTTTTTGCTGCCTTGCGGGCCTGGAAAGATAAGTTCTAAGCCGGGCCACTATTGGTACGAAAATTCTGAATGGTTGACCGCACCCTGCGTGCTTCCTAGAATCGCCCGACATTTTTGCCCGGAACTTACTTCCAGCCAATGTCGTCATTTATTCGTAAAGCCATCAATTCAGACGCATTGACCCGCCTGGCTCAAGCCATCGCGGTGGCTGTGTCCGCCACGCTGGCGGGCTGCCAAAGCACCGGTAACGTCCCGCAAACCGACGCGGCGCACACTCCGAATCAGTCCAGTCGGATCAAGCAGAAGCCCGTCTGGCTCAGCGAAAAACCCACCCCGCAAATCCCTCAGGATGTCTGGGAGCGCATGCGCCTGGGCTTCCAGTTGCAAGACGGGCTTGGCATCAACCCACGCATCGAGCAACAACGCTTGTGGTTTGCCAGCAACCCGTCGTTTCTGGAAAACGCCGGTGATCGCGGCAGCCTGTATATCCATTACATCGTCGAACGCCTTGAAGAACGCAACATGCCGCTGGAGCTCGCGCTGCTGCCGGTGATTGAAAGTGCCTACAATCCGCTGGCCTATTCCCGGGCCAATGCCGTTGGTCTGTGGCAGTTCATCCCGTCTACCGGGCGCTACTTCAACCTGCGTCAGACCCGCTTCTATGACGGTCGCCGCGACATCACCGCGTCGACCACCGCCGCGCTGGATTACCTGACCCGCCTGCACGACATGTTCAACGGCGACTGGCTACTGGCCCTGGCGGCCTACAACTCCGGTGAAGGCACCGTCAGCCGGGCCATCGAGCGCAATGAAAAGCTCGGCCTGCCGACCGACTACTGGAACCTGCCGTTGCCGTCGGAAACCCAGGCTTACGTTCCCAAGCTGCTGGCCTTGTCCCAGGTTGTGCTGGCGCCGCAAGCCTATGGCGTCAACCTCAGCCCGATTGCCAACGAACCGTACTTCCAGGTCGTCGAAATCAACCAGCGCATGGACCTGTCCAAAGTTGCCGCGGTGGCCAACATCGACGAAGACGAGCTGTTCCAGCTCAACCCGGCCTTCAAGCAACGCACCACCATCGACGGTCCCCAGCATTTGCTGGTGCCGACGTCCAAGGCGCAGTTGCTGACCACCAGCCTGTCGACCATGAAGCCGGAAGAACTGATCAGTCAGCGCCCGCTCAAACCCGTATTCGAAGGTACCGACAGCAGCGAAATCGCCAGCCTCAAGCGCGCCTACCGGGTCAAACGCGGCGACAACCTGGGCACCATCGCCAAGGCCAACAAGGTCGACGTCAAGGACCTGCAACGCTGGAACAAGCTGACCGGCAAGAACCTCAAGGTCGGCCAGACGCTGGTGATGCAGGACACCGGCAAACGCAGTTCCGGGCGCGTCAACACCGTGTTGGCGGCCAACACCCAGAACCAGCAGACCCAATACAAGGTCAAGCAAGGCGACTCGCTGTACATGGTGGCCAAGCGCTTCAACGTTGAAATGCAGCACCTCAAGCGCTGGAATCCTCGGGTTGGCCAAGCGCTGAAGCCGGGTCAGATGCTGACGGTTTACTCCCCGCATTAAGTAGCGGCTTAAAGTCGGGCGCTTCGCGCTCATTCGCGGGCAAGCCCGCTCCCACATGGTGTTGTGCTATCCCCTGTGGGAGCGGGCTTGCCCGCGAAAGTTTCTGGAGCCGTCAGGTGCTTTACGGGGCAGTCTTTTTCCTGTCGATACAAGCTGTTACTGTACCGATCACAAAGCCCAAGCCGCCTGGATCGAATCTCTGACTTGATGCGTCCCCTCCTCCTGCTCCTAATCAGTCTGGCCTTGAGCTTCCCTGCAAGCGCAACAATCAGCGAAAGCCACGGTTATGCGCAGTTCGGCACGCTCAAATACTCAGCCAAATTCACCCATTTCGATTGGGTCAACCCGCAAGCGCCAAAAGGCGGCACCTTGCGGGTCATGGCATTTGGCACTTTCGATACGCTCAACCCCTACACTTTCAAAGGCATCAGCCCGGTTTCGACGCCCAACTTCCTGCAATACGGCGTCAACGAACTGAATGAAACCCTGATGGTCGGCACCGGCCAATACGCCCCTTCGGGTGATGAGCCGACTTCCAGCTACGGCCTGATCGCCCAATCCGTGGAATACAGCGAAGACCGCAGCTGGGTGGTGTTCAACCTGCGGCCCGAAGCGCACTTTCACGACGGCACATCGATCACCGCCTACGACGTGGCGTTTTCCTACCATTTGCTGCTCAAGGAAGGCCATCCGCGGTACCGGACCTACCTTCAGGAAGTACTGCGGGTCGACGTCCTCAACCCGCAACGCATCCGCTTCGTCTTCAAACGTGCCGGCAACCCACTGATGATCCTGCGTCTGGGCGAACTGCCGGTGCTGCCACAGCATTACTGGAAAGACCGCGACTTCAAGGCCACCACCTTCGAACTGCCATTGGGCAGCGGTCCGTACCGCATTACCCGGGTACAACCGGGACGGCAACTGCGGTTCGAGCGGGTCAAGGATTACTGGGGCAAGGACCTGCCGGTCAATCGCGGCAAATACAATTTCGACCGGGTCGAGGTGGAATTTTACCGCGACAGCGATGTGGCCTTCGAAGCGTTCAAGGCCGGCGAGTTCGATATCTATATCGAACACCAGGCCAAGAACTGGGCCAATGGCTACAACTTCCCGGCGGTTGGCCGTGGCGAGGTGATCAAGGCGCAAATCGCCCATCAGATTCCTACCCAGACCCAAGGGCTATTCATGAACAGCCGCCGCGGTACCTTCGCCGACGTCAAGGTGCGCGAAGCATTGGGCATGATGTTCGATTTCGAGTGGACCAATCGCGCGCTGTTTAGCGGTGCCTACAAACGGGCCATGAGCTACTACCCCAACAGCGAGTTTTCTGCCACCGACGTCCCGGTCGGCCATGAATGGCTGTTGCTCTCGCCCTATCGCAGCCAACTGCCCGCCAACCTGTTTACCCAGCCTTTCAGCCTGCCGCAGACCGACGGCCGCGGCATCCCCCGGGAAACCCTGCGCCGTGCCCTCGGGCTTTTGGCTGAAGCCGGCTGGAAGCTCAATGGGCAACGCCTGCTGAACAGCGCCGGCCAGCCCTTGCGTTTCGAAATACTGCTGGTCAATCCCAACCTGGAACGGCTGCTGCAGCCCTACGCCGAGAATCTCGCCAGCATCGGCATCGATGCCCATCTGCGCACGGTGGACCGTGCGCAGTACAAACAGCGCCTCGACCAGTTCGATTTCGATATGATCCTGATGACCCTCGATCAAACCCTCAGCCCGGGTCTGGAGCAATGGCAGTACTTCCATTCCAGCCAGGTTGCAGTCAAGGGCAGCAAGAATTACGCCGGTGTCGCCAACCCGGTGGTCGATCATCTGCTGGAACAATTACTTGCTGCGAAAAACCGCGACGAACAACTGGCCGCAGGCAAAGCCCTGGACCGTGTACTGTTGTGGCAGCACTACATCATTCCCAACTGGTATCTCAATTATCACCGCCTGGCGTACCGCAACCGGTTCGCCTTCGTCACCACGCCGCCCTACACCCTGGGCCTGAGCGCGTGGTGGCTGAAGCCTTCGGAGAAAGCCCAATGATGCCTTCGCGTGCCCTGCTTCTGCAGGTCTGCGGCTTGTTGTTTACGGGACTTGCGTGCGCCGCCCAGGCCGCCCCGCAACATGCCCTCACGCTGTACAACGAGCCGCCGAAATACCCGGCCCATTTCAAATACTTCGATTACGTCAATCCGGATGCGCCCAAGGGTGGCATCTTCCGCCAGGCCGGTTTCGGTGGCTTCGACAGCCTCAACCCCTTCATCAACAAGGGCGTCCCGGCCGACGAGATCAACCTGATCTACGACACCCTGGCCAAGCAGAGTCTCGACGAGCCATTCACTGAATATGGCCTGATTGCCGGCAAAATCGAAAAGGCCCCGGACAACAGCTGGGTGCGTTTCTACCTGCGTCCTGAAGCACGTTTCCACGACGGTCAGCCGATTCGTGCCGAAGACGTGGTCTTCAGCTTTCAGACCCTGATCAAAAGCGGCGCCCCGCTGTACCGCGGTTACTACAGTGACGTCGAAGAAGTGGTCGCCGAGGACCCGCTGCGGGTGCTGTTCAAGTTCAAGCACAAAAACAATCGCGAATTGCCGCTGATCCTCGGGCAATTGCCGGTATTGCCCAAACACTGGTGGGAAAACCGCGACTTCAGCAAAGGTAACCTCGAAATTCCGCTGGGCAGCGGCCCCTACAAAGTCAGTTCGCTGAAGGCCGGGCGTTCGATTCACTATGAGCGGGTCAAGGACTACTGGGGCCAGGACCTGCCGGTCAACCGTGGGTTCTACAACTTCGACACCCTGTCCATCGACTACTACCGGGACAACACCGTCGCGCTGGAAGCCCTCAAGGCCGGTCAGTTCGACTACTGGATGGAGATGGCTGCGAAGAACTGGGCCAACGCCTACAACATTCCGGCAGTTGCCGAGGGCCGTTTGATCAAGGAGCAGATCCCCAACGGCAACCCCACGGGCATGCAAGGTTTCGTCTTTAATTTGCGCCGTCCAGTGTTCGAGGATGTTCGGGTGCGTCAGGCCCTGAGCCTGTTGCTGGATTTCGAGTGGACCAACAAGCAACTGTTCAACGGTGCCTACGCGCGCACCCGCAGTTATTTCGAGAACTCGGAAATGGCCGCCAGCGGCCTGCCGGACGCCGATCAACTGGCGATACTCGATCCATTCAGAGGGAAAATTCCCGAGCAGGTGTTCAGCGAGGCGTTCCAGAACCCGCTGACCGATGCCAGCGGGATGATCCGCGCCCAGCAACGCAAGGCCTATCAACTCTTGCAAGAAGCCGGCTGGCGCATCGTCGACGACAAGATGGTCGACACTCACGGCAAACCGGTGACCATCGAATTTCTGCTGGCCCAGACCGAGTTCGAGCGGGTGCTGCTGCCGTTCAAGCGCAACCTGAGTGATCTGGGGATTGACCTGGTGATCCGTCGGGTTGACGTTTCCCAGTACATCAACCGCCTGCGCTCGCGGGATTTCGACATGGTGGTCGGCAGCTTCCCGCAGTCCAGTTCACCCGGCAACGAACAGCGCGAGTTCTGGAAATCGGAAAGCGCCGACAAACCTGGCAGCCGTAACTACATCGGCCTGAAAGACCCGGTCATCGACCAGCTCGTGGAACAGTTGATCAATGCCGATTCGCGTAAAAGCCTGGTGGCCCATACCCGTGCCCTCGACCGGGTATTGCAGTGGGGCTACTACGTGATCCCCAACTGGCACATCAAGACCTGGCGCGTGGCTTACTGGAATCATATCGGCCACCCGAAAGTCTCGCCGACCAATGACGTCGGCATTTTCACCTGGTGGATCAAGCCCGACGCCAAACCGGCGATAGAAATTGAAATCAAGGTCGTAGCCGAACCTGCAGGCGTGGAGCAATAAGATGCTGGCGTATATCTTTCGGCGACTGTTGCTGATTATCCCGACCCTGTTCGGCATTTTGCTGATCAACTTCCTGATCATCCAGGCCGCCCCCGGTGGTCCGGTAGAGCAGATGATCGCCAAGCTCGAGGGCTTCGAAGGCGCCACCAGCCGCATCGCCGGCGGCGGCGCGGAAGTTTCGGTGGCAGGCGGGAGCTATCGTGGTGCCCAAGGCCTGGATCCGGCGCTGGTCAAAGAGATCGAGCACATGTACGGCTTCGATAAATCGGCGCCGGAACGTTTGTGGATCATGGTCAAGAACTACGCCAGCCTGGATTTTGGCGACAGTTTCTTCCGTGACGCCAAGGTCGTCGACCTGATCAAGGAAAAACTGCCGGTGTCCATTTCCCTCGGACTCTGGAGCACGCTGATCATGTACCTGGTGTCGATCCCGTTGGGGATTGCCAAGGCCACGCGGCATGGCAGCCATTTCGATGTCTGGACCAGCTCGGCGATCATCGTCGGTTACGCCATTCCAGCGTTTCTGTTCGCCATCCTGCTGATCGTGGTGTTCGCCGGCGGCAGTTACTTCGACTGGTTCCCGTTACGCGGCCTGACCTCGAACAACTTCGATGAGCTGAGCTGGGGCGGCAAGATCCTCGACTACTTCTGGCACCTCGCGCTGCCAGTGACAGCGCTGGTGATCGGCAACTTCGCGACCATGACCCTGTTGACGAAAAACAGCTTCCTCGACGAGATCAACAAGCAGTACGTGGTCACCGCCAAAGCCAAAGGCCTGACCAATCGCAAGGTGCTTTATGGCCATGTGTTCCGCAACGCCATGCTGTTGGTCATCGCCGGTTTCCCGTCGGCGTTCATTGGGATCTTCTTTACCGGTTCCTTGCTGGTGGAAGTGATCTTCTCCCTCGACGGCATGGGCCTGATGAGTTTCGAAGCGGCGATCAACCGCGATTACCCGGTGGTGTTCGGCACGCTGTTCATCTTCACCCTCCTGGGTCTGGTGGTGAAACTGATCGGCGACCTCACCTACACCCTGGTCGATCCACGCATCGACTTCGAAAGCCGGGAGCATTGAGATGAATCTTTCCCCCCTCAATCGCCGACGTTTCGCGCTGTTCAAGGCCAACAAACGTGGCTGGTGGTCGCTGTGGCTGTTTCTGATCCTGTTCGGTCTGAGCCTGGGCGCCGAGTTGATCGCCAATGACAAGCCGCTGGCAGTGCAGTACGACGGCGACTGGTATTTCCCGGTGCTCAAGCGTTATCCGGAAACCACCTTCGGCGGCGAATTCCCGCTGGAAGCCAACTACAAGAGCCCCTACATCCGCGAACTGCTGAAGGCCAAGGACGCCTGGATCCTCTGGGCACCGATTCCCTACAGCTATCAGAGCATCAACTACGACCTGAAAGTCCCGGCCCCCGCGCCGCCGTCGACCGATAACTGGCTGGGCACCGACGATCAGGGTCGCGACGTGTTGGCCCGGGTGATCTACGGGTTTCGGGTCTCGGTGCTGTTTGCCCTGACCCTGACCATTCTCAGTTCGATCATCGGCGTGATCGCCGGCGCCTTGCAGGGCTTCTACGGTGGCTGGGTCGATCTGGCCGGGCAGCGCTTTCTGGAAATCTGGTCCGGGCTGCCGGTGCTCTATCTACTGATCATTCTCGCCAGCTTCGTCCAGCCGAATTTCTGGTGGCTGCTGGGGATCATGTTGCTGTTCTCCTGGATGAGCCTGGTGGACGTGGTACGCGCCGAGTTCCTGCGTGGGCGCAACCTCGAATACGTGCGGGCGGCTCGAGCGCTGGGTATGCAGAACGGCGCGATCATGTTCCGTCATATCCTGCCCAACGCCATGGTGTCGACCATGACCTTCATGCCGTTCATCCTCACCGGCGCCATCGGCACCCTGACCGCCCTGGACTTCCTCGGCTTCGGCCTGCCGCCCGGTGCGCCATCTCTTGGCGAACTGGTGGCCCAGGGCAAATCCAACCTGCAAGCACCATGGCTGGGCATGAGTGCCTTCGCCGTGCTGGCGATCATGTTGAGCCTGCTGGTATTTATCGGCGAGTCCGCTCGCGACGCCTTCGACCCGAGGAAGTGAAATGAATCAGAACAATCTGATCGAAATCCGCGACCTCTCCGTCGAGTTTGTCGTCGGTGAGCGCCGCCAGCGGGTGGTCGAACGCGTCAGCTTCGATATCAAACGCGGTGAAACCCTGGCCCTGGTGGGCGAAAGCGGTTCAGGCAAATCGGTGACCGCGCATTCGATCCTGCGCTTGCTGCCCTACCCCCTGGCACACCATCCGACCGGCGCGATTCTGTACGCCGGGCAGGATTTGTTGAGCCTCAGAGAGAAAACCATCCGCCACATCCGCGGCAACCGGATTGCGATGATCTTTCAGGAGCCGATGACGTCGCTGAACCCGTTGCACTCGATTGAAAAGCAGATCAACGAAGTGCTCGGCCTGCACAAGGGCCTGACCGGCAAGGTCGCGACCAAACGCACGCTGGAGTTGCTGGAGATGGTGGGCATTCCCGAGCCGCACAAGCGCCTCAAAGCCCTGCCCCACGAACTGTCCGGCGGCCAGCGCCAGCGCGTGATGATCGCCATGGCGCTGGCCAACGAGCCGGAACTGCTGATTGCCGACGAACCGACCACCGCACTGGACGTGACCGTACAGCTGAAAATCCTCGAACTGCTCAAGGAATTGCAGGCCCGTCTGGGCATGGCATTGCTGCTGATCAGCCACGATTTGAACCTTGTGCGAAGAATTGCGCATCGCGTATGTGTCATGCAGCGCGGTTGCATCGTCGAACAGGCATCGTGCGAAGAATTGTTCCGCGCACCGCAGCATCCTTACACTCAGGAACTGCTGGCAGCGGAGCCTCGCGGCAACCCGGCGACCAATGTGGCTGGCGCGCCGTTACTGGAAGTCGAGGACCTGAAAGTCTGGTTCCCGATCAAGAAAGGCTTTCTGCGCACCACTGTCGATTACGTGAAAGCGGTGGATGGCATCAATTTCAGCCTGCCCCAGGGCCAGACCCTGGGGATCGTTGGGGAAAGCGGTTCCGGAAAATCCACCCTGGGTCTGGCGATCTTGCGGTTGATCGCCAGCAAAGGGGCGATCCGTTTCGAGGGCAAGCAGCTAGACTGCCTGTCGCAGCAACAGGTTCGACCGCTGCGGCGGCAGATGCAGGTGGTCTTTCAGGACCCCTTCGGCAGCCTGAGCCCACGGATGTGCGTGAGCCAGATTGTCGGTGAAGGCCTGCGGATTCATAAGATGGGTACGCAGGAGGAACAGGAACAAGCGATTATCGCGGCGCTCGAGGAGGTAGGTCTGGACCCGGAAACCCGGAACCGCTACCCCCATGAGTTCTCCGGCGGGCAACGGCAAAGAATCGCCATTGCCCGGGCATTAGTGCTAAAACCGGCGTTGATTCTGCTGGACGAGCCCACTTCGGCGCTCGACCGGACAGTCCAGCGCCAAGTGGTGGAGCTGCTGCGCAAGCTGCAAACCAAGTACAACCTGACGTATTTGTTTATCAGCCATGACCTGGCGGTAGTCAAAGCACTCAGCCACCAGTTGATGGTGGTCAAGCAGGGCCAAGTAGTCGAACAAGGTGACGCGCAAAATATCTTTGCCGCACCGCAACATCCCTATACACAGCAGCTGCTGGAGGCCGCTTTTCTGGCCCCAACAGCTGTCGAATAACCTGAAGAGAGGAGCAACACATGGGTTTTCTCGCCGGTAAGCGCGTACTGATCGTCGGTGTCGCCAGCAAGCTGTCCATCGCATCCGGCATCGCTGCCGCCATGCATCGCGAGGGCGCTGAGCTTGCCTTCACTTATCAGAACGACAAACTCAAGGGTCGTGTCGAAGAGTTCGCCGCAGGCTGGGGTTCAGGCCCTGAGCTGTGCTTCCCTTGCGATGTGGCCAGCGATGAAGAAATCGCCAAGGTCTTCGAAGAGCTGAGCAAGAAGTGGGATGGCCTGGACGTGATCGTTCACTCTGTCGGCTTCGCCCCTGGCGACCAACTGGATGGCGACTTCACCCAAGCCACCACCCGCGAAGGTTTCCGCATCGCTCACGACATCAGCGCCTACAGCTTCGTGGCCCTGGCCAAAGCCGGTCGCGAAATGATGAAAGGCCGCAATGGCAGCCTGCTGACCCTGTCGTACCTGGGCGCCGAGCGCACCATGCCGAACTACAACGTGATGGGCATGGCCAAGGCTTCCCTGGAAGCTGGCGTGCGTTACCTGGCCGGTTCCCTGGGCCCGGAAGGCACCCGCGTCAACGCTGTATCGGCTGGTCCGATCCGCACCCTCGCCGCCTCCGGCATCAAGAACTTCCGCAAGATGCTGGCCGCCAACGAAGCGCAAACCCCGCTGCGTCGTAACGTCACCATCGACGAAGTCGGCAACGCCGGCGCCTTCCTGTGCTCGGACCTGGCGTCCGGCATCAGCGGCGAAATCATGTACGTAGACGGCGGCTTCAACACCACCGCCATGGGCAACCTCGAAGAGTGATGCCCCTGCTGTAAAAAAACCCGCCAATCGGCGGGTTTTTTTATGGCGCTACAAAAAGTCGCAGGAGAACCCTGCGGGAGCTGGTTTGTGGAACTGGTTAATGTGGGAGCGAGCTTGCTCGCGATGGACGTTAACGATAACGCGTATTTTCTGAATAAACGCGCCGCCCTTGAGTCCATCGCGAGCAAGCTCGCTCCCACAGGGTTCCTCTTCACTGATGTAGATACCGTCTTAACCCTCACCGAACAAATGGGAAAAGACCGCAGCCCTCGGGATCAATCTTTTCGTAGCGCCTGCCTATGGGCATACATCGCCCCATCCGCATCGGCCAGCAGCCCCTCGATCGATTCATGACGCCGCGGGTCATATTCGATCTGGCCGACACTGAAGCAGATGGCGTAGCCGCGCTGCAAGGTCGAGTTACGCTCATCCAGAATCTCTTGCAGGCGCGCCATGATTGCCGTGGTTTCCAGGTGAGCGGCGCCAGTCAGCAACGCGACGAATTCATCCGCGTCCAGACGGCCGACCACATCACTTTCACGAAACGCGATGCGCAGCACGTCGGCAAAGGTTTTAAGCGCGTTATCACCTTCGGCACGGCCGTACAGGTCGTTGATCTGCTTGAAATTGTCGAGATCAAAAAACAGCAGCGTCGCCGGTTTTTCCAGCCGTTTGCAGGCGCTCAACCCGTGTTGGGCCAGGGCCTCGAACCCGTGGCGATTGGACAGCAACGTCAGCTCATCCATGCTCGCCACCTGCACCGCCGCCAGCTCCTGCTCAGCCATGCGCGCCAGATCACGCAGCTGCTCGCGTTCTTCGTCGTTCAGCTGCCGGGGTTTCGTATCGAACAGGCACAAGGTGCCCAGTGTGCTGCCATTGGCGGCGGTCAGCGGGCAGCCCGCATAAAAACGAACGCCCGGATCGCCGATTACCAGCGGATTGTCATGGAAGCGCTCATCATGCTGCGCATCCGACACCATCAGGATCTGGTCCTCGAGGATCGCGTGGCCGCAAAAAGAAATGTCACGCCCGGTCTCGCTGGCCGCCAGCCCGACACAGGACTTGAACCACTGCCGGTCCTCATCCACCAGACTGACCAGGGCGATCGGCACATTGAACAGGTGCCTGGCCAGACGGGTCAGGCGATCGAAGCGCTCCTCAGGGGAGGTGTCGAGGACATTCAACGAGCGCAGAGTCTCTACGCGGGCACTTTCATTGACAGGTTTCATTGGGGCCAACATCACGCACTCCCTTGGCATGTATATTCCTTTGACCAGTCCACTCGCGGATTTACTCCGCGCTATCTCTTACCTTAGCTGAGTCGTCTGCATGCCGTGTCCCAGCGGGCACGGCCCACCTGCTTCTGCCCACAGCTTGAACCGGGTGACGAAGAGGTGATGGGGAACCGGCACCGGCGCCCGCGTACCACCGGGGTTCCAGCCCCACAACACCAGTTTGTCCTCGCTGACGTGCTTGATCAGCGCGGCAAAGTCGCGGTCGCCATTGCTCGATTTGTCCTTGATGATCTGGCACAGCTTATCGGCCGACAGGCCAATCCAGGCCATTTTCTGCGCGGGCGGCGGCAGGCTCCAGTGGGGTGCACCCGGTGGCGCGTGAGGTCCGTAACTGGCTGGTGGATTGGTCTCGCCGTGGCAGCTTGCACAAGGCAATCCCGCTGCGCCCTTGCCCTCTTCACCGCGCACCACCTCCATGGCGTGAGGAAGGCCGGCGTCGAACTGCAACGGCGAGTCGCCGGGAATGTGGCAGTTCTGGCAACGCGGGCTCTGGAAAACTTTCTGCACCGTAGTGAATGCCGCCAGCGCCGCTTCATCTGCAGCAAACAGTTCCTCGGCATAGCCGCCCAGGCCGATCATTATCAGCGTTCCCAGAAACAGGTGTCTTTTCATCTCACACCCCCGCCAGTTGCAAGGGTAATTCGCGCAAACGTTGACCGGTCAGGGCAAACACTGCATTGGCCACCGCTGGCGCAATGGGTGGCACGCCGGTTTCACCAATGCCGCCGGGTTTGTCGGTACTGGGCACGATATGCACCTCGACCGATGGCATCTCGTTCAGCCGCAGCACCTGATAGTCGTGGTAATTGGACTGCACAACCCGCCCTTCCTTGATCGTGAGTTTGCTGTGCAAGGTCGAACTCAGACCGAAGGCGATGCCGGACTCCATTTGCGCGGCAATGCTCGACGGATTCACCGCAATTCCGCAGTCCACCGCGCAGACCACCCGATGCACACGGATCGCCAGGTTGTCCTGCGACACCTCGGCCACCTGAGCGACGTAACTGCCGAACGACTCATGCACGGCAACCCCCAGCGCATGCCCCTCGGGCAAGGGCGTGCCCCACCCGGCCTTCTCCACCGCCAGATTCAGCGCGCCCAAGTGCCGCGGATGGTCCTTGAGCAATATCCGCCGATATTCCACCGGATCCTTGTCGGCCGCCGTGGCGAGTTCATCGATCAACGACTCCATGACGAACGCAGTGTGACTGTGCCCGACCGAACGCATCCACAGCACGGGAATCCCGGTGTTCGGTGAATGCAGGTCGACCTGATGGTTGGCCAGGCCCTTGATATAGGGGCTGTCGGCCACGCCTTCGACGGAGGTGTGGTCGATCCCGTCTTTGACGAGAGTGGCTTCGAACGGGGTGCCGGCGAGAATCGACTGGCCGACCAGCACATGTTTCCAGGCCTGCGGCATCCCGTTGGCATCCAGACCGATACGCGCCTGATGCAGGTACGCTGGGCGGTAGTAGCCGCCATGCACATCATCCTCGCGGGTCCAGACAGTTTTGACCGGTGCCTGGGCAGCTTTGGCCACCTGTACCGCTTCGCTGACAAAGTCCGACGTCGGGTTGGCTCGCCGGCCAAAGCCGCCGCCCAGAAAGGTCGTATGAATCTCCACTTGTTCGGGTTTCAAACCGGTAATTTTCGCTGCCAATTGTTGATCCAGGGTCTGAAACTGAGTACCGGTCCAGATCTCGCATTTGTCCGCAGTGAGCTTGACCGTACAGTTGAGCGGTTCCATCGGCGCGTGGGCCAGGTATGGCACGCTGTATTCGGCAATGATGGTTTTTGCGGCCTTGGCCAGAGTGCCGACCGCATCGCCAGCCTGGGTCGCCGACGTGCCTTGGGTGGCGGCCAGCTTGCGAAATGCTTTCAGCAGTTCCTCGCTGTCCAGGTCCGCATGGGGCCCCGGGTCCCAGTCGACTTCCAGCGCATCCCGACCCCGTTTTGCCGCCCAGAAATGCTCGGCAACCACAGCAACGCCCGAGGGCACCTGCACCACCTTGCGCACCCCCGGTACGGCCATGGCCGCGGTGTCATCGAAGGATTTGAGCGTGCCGCCGAACACCGGCGAGCGAGCGACCATCGCCGTCAGCAAGCCATCGAATTGCACGTCCATGCCGAACCGGGCGCGGCCGGTGATTTTCTCCGGAGTGTCGAGACGCCTGGTCGGCTTGCCAATCACCTTCCAGTCTTTCGCCTCCTTGAGCTTTACCGAAGCCGGATCCGGAAGCGGTAGCTGACCGGCCTCATTGGCCAGTTCGCCATAACGCACTCGATGCTCACCGGCGATGACCTCTCCTTGCTCGGTGCGAATTTCGGAGGGCGCGACACCAAAGCGCTTGGCCGCCGCCTCGATCAACATCATCCGCGCTGTCGCCCCGGCCTGACGGTAGCGGTCGAACTCCATCCAGGTGGAGGTCGAGCCGCCGGTCATCTGCATCCCGCCAAAGGCCGGCAAACCATAAGCCGCGGCTGCCGGAGCATGCTCGACGCGAATCTTCGACCAATCGGCATCCAGTTCTTCGGCGATCAACATGGACAACCCGGTCCAGATGCCCTGGCCCATTTCCGAATGCGCCAACACCACGGTGACACTGTCATCGCTGGCGATACGCAGAAAGGCGTTGGGCGCAAAAGGCGTGTCCGTCGCTGACTCGGCCTGAGTGAAACGATTGGCCCCGGGAATGACGAAGGCCACCACCAGACCGCCGCCTATCAACGCGGTTTTTTTGAGGAAGTTACGCCGGGAAATTTCCATCATGCTGTTCATCACCAAGCCTCCAGTCCATAGGTACGCAGCAACGGCGCGGAGCGGGTTTCTTCAAAAACAGAGAGCCAAAAACGGCGAGCCCAGAACCGGGAGTCAACCGAGCTCGGCCGCGCGCTTCACCGCAGCGCGGATGCGTGGATAGGTACCGCAACGACAGATATTCCCCGACAGGGCCTGATCGATATCGCTGTCGGTCGGCGACGGAATTTTCGCCAGCAAGGCCGCCGCCGACATGATCTGCCCGGACTGGCAGTAGCCGCACTGCACCACATCGAGTTCGGCCCAGGCCCGTTGCACCGGGTGCGAGCCATCTGTCGACAAGCCTTCGATAGTGAGGATTTTTTGCCCATTGGCCACCGCCGAGGCCGGGGTGATGCAAGAGCGCAGCGGCGCACCGTCGACATGCACAGTGCAGGCACCGCATTGCGCCATGCCACAGCCAAACTTGGTGCCGGTCAGGTGCGCCACGTCACGCAGCACCCAGAGCAACGGCATGTCATCGGCGACGTCGAATGGCTGCTCTTTGGCGTTGATATTGAGCGTCAGCATTGTGCTTTCCTCATGCCGATGTCAGGACTCACGGCGTCCTTGAGCTGCGTCGCTGTGGCCGGCCCGGTCTACGCGCGCATTGGTCTATCCATAGAGCTAAGCGCACTTTGCCCGGCTGACCACCTTCAGCGACCACCGGTCATGAAAGGGTCAGTCCATAATTATCGATCTATGGCACGGCCAGACGACTGTCGGCGGACTACGCTGTTATTCCAGCAGCTTGACCACTCGAAGAGGAGAACCGCCATGCAACGCATTCATAAGATCACTCCCTGCCTGTGGTTTGACTACCAGGCCGAAGCCGCCGCCGGGTTCTATTGCTCGATCTTCGATCACTCGAAAATCACCGCCATCACCCACTATGGCAAAGCCGGTTTCGAACTTCATGGACGGCCCGAAGGGTCGGTAATGACTGTCAGTTTCGAGCTGGACGGTCAGACCTTTACCGGCCTTAACGGCGGTCCGGTGTTCACCTTCAGTGAAGCCGTTTCGTTCCAGATCAATTGCCAGACCCAGGAGGAAGTCGATCATTTCTGGAACTCCTTGTCTGAGGGCGGCGACAAAGCGGCCCAGCAGTGCGGCTGGCTCAAGGATAAGTTTGGTGTGTCCTGGCAGATTGTTCCGGTCGCCTTGATGCAGATGATGAAAGATCCCGACACGACAAAATCCCAACGGGCCATGCAAGCCATGCTGCAGATGAAGAAAATCGACATCGCCACACTCGAACGAGCCTTTGCCGACCAGAGCTAATACACTCCAGAGCTGGCCTGCCGATGGACGCCCGACAATGCCCCTCAACCCTGCGAAAGATTCTGACAAGGCACCACGCTTCTGGCGTGACGAGGCCCTGCCCTTCATCGAAGCCCGCTCCATCGCGGACGGCCGCGAGGTCTGCTACGGCCGACATTCCCACGAGCATTTTTCCATCGGTGCGATTACTGCCGGGCAAAGCACCTACATTCATGAGAACAGCCATCTGCAGGTTGGCGCCGGCACCGTGGTGCTGATGAACCCCGGCGATGTCCACGCCTGCAACCCGATCGACGATCAGCCATGGTCGTATCGCATGTTCTACGTCGATACGCCTTGGCTGACCGATCTTCAGCATAAACAGGGGTTTAGCCGGGAGCTGGATTTCCGGGCTTTTGCCACCACCCACACCACCGATGCCAGCCTGTATGCAGGGCTGAACCGGCTGTATGAGGTACTGGTCGACGAACAGGTCGAGACGCTGCAAAAACACAGTAGCGCAGTGGCGTTTTTCTCTGATTTGCAGCAAAGACTCAATCCCGCCGACCTCCCCGGCCGCGAGGTCAACCTCAAGCTGGAACGGGCCGCGCAGTACATCCGCGACAATTGCACCTTGGCATTGAAGCTCGAAGACATCTGCGAAGTGGCCCAGCTATCGGCCTCCTACCTGATCCGCGCCTTCAAGCAGCACTATGGCATGACGCCCCATGCATTCCTGGTCAACCGACGCATCCAGTTCGCCCGGGCGCAACTGCGCAGCGGCAAGCTGATCGCCGATGTCGCACTGGAAGCGGGGTTTGCCGACCAGGCGCATCTTCAACGGGCCTTCAAGCAGCATCTGGCAGCGACACCGGGGCAGTATCGGGGGTGATTGCTCGACACATAACTTTTGGCAATGAGGTCGGCAAGTTAACGGGAATCTATAACCTGGCGACTCATTGTGGCGAGGGAGCTTGCTCCCGCTGGGTCGCGTAGCGACCCTAAAATCAGACACCGCGGTCTATCAGGTTAACCGTGCAAGCAGGATTTACGACTGCTTCGCAGCCGAGCGGGAGCAAGCTCCCTCGCCACAGGGTCCGCGCTCGACGATTAAATTTCCCTGCGTTTACGGCAACAACAAATAAACCGCACTCGCCGCCAACAGCAACGCCATCAGCCGATTGAACAGTCGCATCCCCTTGGGATTGCCCAGATAGTGGCGCAGAAAAGTCCCCGCATACGCCCAGCACCCCACCGACAAATAGCAGACCACCAAATACACCGCTGCGAATTTCCAGATCAACGACGCTTCACCCTTCGCCGCAAATGCCCCCATCCCCGCCACGCAGGCCAGCCAGGCTTTTGGATTGAGCCATTGCATCACCGCGCCGTAAAACATCGACGGCGCCCTGGCGGTTCCTTCGGTATTCAGCCGACCCTCATCAACCGCCAGTTTCCAGGCCATGAACAACAAAAACGCCACCCCGGCCAGCTGCACGACGCGGGTCAGAAACGGCCAGAGCAGCAGCACTTCATGCAGGCCCAGCCCCATCAGCACCAACAACAAAACAAAACCAAGAGTCGCGCCGGCCACATGCCGCAGACTCGCGCGAAAACCGAATTGCGCCCCCGAACTCAGAGCGACGATATTGACCGGCCCTGGGGTGATCGAGGCGGCCAGCGCGAACGCAGCCATGGAAATGATCAAGCTCATCGCATTACCTTCTTCAGATCAGTGGTGATTCCAGCGATCAAGGTAAAGAACGCTCTGAGGCCTGTATTGAAGAAAAATGCCCCGTACACTCCCCACCAGACATGTTCACGCCCGGCACCTCACCGACGAACCCTCCCTGCACGCAGATGTCAAAAAACCTGACGGGATCGCGATCGACCAAAAGCCTCTGGCCTTCTTCAAACAGTTAAACCGGCTGCGAATCCCTGCCCTGCACTCACTGCAAAGGAGATTCACAAATGGTTACCCACTACAGAGCTGGCGGGCATCTGGCCTGCGGCCATCACGGCAAAAACCTCATTTCCACCACCGAGTTTGCGCGGGTGAAATGCCGCAGCTGTCGGAACACCGACGCCTTCAAAGACGCCAGAAAAGATGCACGTAACGCCGCCCGCCGAGCAGCTCGCAGAGCCAAGGTTGCTCATGCCGCGGTTGACTGGCGCGCCTCCTGGCTGAAAAGACTCAGCGACATGCCAGGCCAACAGCGGCTCCCACGGGGATTCAGTGGTCAGCCTTACGTTTAGTTTCCTACGTTACGCGAACCGATACGGCATTGAGTGCTACCCGGTCAGACGGGTAGCCATCGTGCGCGCCAGTGATGTACTTTCCAACCCTGGGACCGCCCGCACGCAGCATCGCGCCAATAAAAGGAATTTAAATGTCTAGCGTTTTGAACCGTCAGGACGACACCTGCAACGAAATTGACCTGCAGGCCCTGCAAGGAGCCTGGGAACAAATCGACCTGGAAGACAGCGGCGTCTCGAATCCGCCGGATGAACATGGAGCACCCGGCGCTCTGACTACTATCGAAGGCCATCAATTCAGGGTGGTCACTCCCGACGACACCTTGCTGCTGGCCGGCAGCTTTACCCTTGACGCGTCCACCACGCCAAAATCCATCACCTGGATCGATTCGATGGGCGCGGACGAAGGCAAGCAATTACCCGCCAGTTACAAACTGGAAGGCGATCATTTCGTCTTCATTGCAGCCGACGAAGGTTGCGACAGGCCGCAAGAGTTTCGCACCAAAAAGGGCGAAACCATGCGTACCTTTATCAGGCGATGCGATGCGTAGGTGCTCCCGGCTTGCGGAAGGGCAACGCCTGTCAATTAAGGAACTCTGGCTTTACAGATTCCCCGTAGCAGCTGCCGAAGGCTGCGTCCGGTCTGGGCCCAGGCTGTGTGAAAACGCTTGCACCGTTTTGAAGTCTGCGTTGCTACGTAAAATCTGCCAGCGCTTGGTTAGTCAGCAGACCTGAAATTTGCGTAGAAACGCGACTTACGTTCTGATTCTGACTGTCAAACTTGCTCTAAAACGTTTTCACACAGCCTGGGCCAAAAGCTGCCATTCGGATGCGTTTAGGAATTTAGGGCGATCTACCGTTAGAGATGCAGGCCAAATACTGAGCACCGCTTTCTCATAATATTCTGCTTATAATTTGACCTACGGTTTTAGCTGACAAAATAGCTGCAACGCGATGGAATTTGTCCCCTTTTGCAGAACCTCCGTCATCGACCACAGACTTAGCGCTAAAGAATAACGGTTGACTTTGTGCTAATCGGCACGCCTCGTAAACTGCGAACGACTCCATCTCAAAAGCCACCGCTTTCCGATGTTGCCCTTCTATCATCTTGGACATTTTTTCGTCGGCGATCACTGCATTTCCGCTGGAGGTAGGAGCCGCGATAATTTCAAATTGAAGCTCTTCCTTCTCTGGAGGGAATTCACTAGCCTTTAATACCACACCATCTTTAACTGCCAGTTTAAAAGATGGGTCATCCAAAATTTCATCGATTTTTAGTTTCAAGCCATGATTAAGCTGCACTGCGTAATGCTCGGGCTGAAAACCTTCCGCTGTCCATTTGCCGAAATCATGCTGCTGGCAAATTTGAGTAATTACCACATCGTATATATGAGCCTCTCCTGCGAAACCTGCACATATACCGCCCATACAAACAAGTCGAGGCCGAAACATATCAATTGCTCTAGCGGTAGCAATCGCCGCACCCACCAACCCCATTCTCGGCGCAGTAACAATCAAACAGGACTTGCCATTAATCGCAACTTCTCGACACTCCATTCCGTGCTGCGAGTGTAGATTTCCTACTAAGTATCCTGCCTCTTCAAATGCCTTCGCCTCCTTCTTTAACGCACAAATTATGACCACTTCATAACTAATATTTGGCATGCAGGAAATTACCTTCTCGGCAATAATCGCCTCCCAGGAGCCACTATCATCGTATGTCGCTATGGACACACCTCTTTCATTCAACTCTTTATAGTTCTCTTCTGCGGCGTAATCAAATCGGGTCAGCGCCACAATAGGAGTAGTTCGGTTCGGGCATTCATAGTCCCTTGCAGCAGCTACAACTCGTATTGCCACATCTACTGCCTCAAGATCGTCATCAAAAACCGGGACCAATAAATCAGCAATGATTAAATCGAATTGATCGCGCTCCACCAATGTTAGAAATTGCTGAAAATTAACGCATGTTTGAACGTTAATCTTCGCAGCTAGCCCACCAATATAGGAGGTTATTTTATTAAGTTTTTCGGCATTGTCTTCAAGAACAAGAATTTTCATAAGCTACCAACTATATGGCCGAGTTTATCCTTCCAGTCGCCAGAATCTTCAGAGTACTTAATACAGTCGAGTACAATGCAGCCTAATTTATCTTTAATTTCTTGTCCTGCATCATGTACAGGATAAAATACCCCGGATATTTCGATGTCTGGATACTGAGTTATTACAACGCAAGGGTCTAACCGCCCCATAGATTCAAGCTCTAACAAAACCTCGAGCCCGCCAGTTAGCAGGGAGATAGGAGCGCCACCACCATGCGTGATTGGGTGGCTAGGAATAGCCATATCAATTAAAATAAGATCATAACTCTTATTATCAATCGCCTCAATGGCATCGACTAAGCTTGGGGCTGACACGATTTGAACGTCTGGAGTGATCGAAATCAAAAAATCCGTTAAGCTTTTCTCCTTAAAGCTATCATCCTCTATAAGCAGAACATTCATAAAATGTGCTCCAAATTATAAGACATTACTGCGGACACCCTACGATTTTCGCACGAAATCTGTAGTAAATTAAAGTTTAGATCTGCGCTCTGCAACTGATGCAACTTTCTAATACCACTTCTTTCCTCTGAAAGTTGAGCGTTATCAATATCAGCGCCAGGCAGTACCTGCAGTCGCTCATTAACCAATGCCTCACAAGCGCTCTCCGCAATTTCTGATGAAAGACGGACCACGACGACACCGGAGCTATCCTTTGGCGATCTTTGAATTTCAAACGATCGCTCAATCAAACCTTTTGTTCTGCCATGTTTAGCAGCATTGTAGACAACCACGTAAAGGGCATCGTAAAGCACGTGATATGCCCCCCCCATTATTTCCACGTCTTCATTTTCCTCGTATTCAGTGTCAACTTCAAATGCTGGAAAGTACAGCTTAACCTCAGCAACAACAGCGCGATATAGCAATGAAAGCGAGGCCTTCGGGGCTACGCTTACAGGCTTTTTGAACCAACCATGCATCGTTTTGAGTTTTTCATTTATCAGGTATGTCAATTCTCGACCGAAATCTTTAGCTAAATCACGATTAACTTGACTCGAACTCAGTTCATACAGAAGATCTTGCATTAGCAATGAAGTTTTTTGCCCCTTCAAATAGGAGCTCACACTCCGTAAGTCAACCTCTGCAATACGCCAACAGTATTCTGTAAAAATTAACGAGAACCCTATAGTGCTCTTATGCTCAGTGTAGTGCTTAACCAAGCTCTTGGCGCATGCAATAGCTATGTCCTGCTTGTTGACACCCTTTGTGGTCGGCCTCATTAAACCTTCACGCTTAGAATTCGATTCAATGTGAAGTCGATGTCGAATAATGTCGTCAATCTTCGATTCGTAAGCTAGCTTCCACTGTTGCCAGCGAATCACAAACTGAGGGTCCTCAAAGAGCCTTGCAAATTTTGGAAGGCTCTCGACTCCAACCACACCTGAATACAGATGACCTTTAAAGGTGCCGTGCCTAATCCTGCGCCCTAGATAAGATGCAATCCCAAACTTATTGTTAGAGCAGAAGCTAAAGTAAGCCTTTTCAACCGACTGCATCAATATATCGTTTTCGCCGTCAGCAAAACTATTGCTATGAACCATACTAGTGAAGAGCATATTTAGTTCTTGCACTAGCTCATCATTTATCCACTCATCGAATCTGGCGGCGTCCACATATATACGATTGTCATCAAGCTCGTTACGGACCAAGTTAATTTTGTGGTCAATCAAAAGCGTCCTAGCCCGATCCAGATAAACTTTTTCTCCAGAAAGTTTACCCATCCATCGATGCAGCGCAGCTCTAGTTTCGGTTATCTGGGCTGAAGACTTTATGATCCTAGTCAGCTTTGAGATGAAATCAGCAGTAAAGACTTCGTAAGCGAATATTGCAACGTCCTTCGATCGCTCCAAAATTGCATCTATGAACGAGATCAAGTCTCCAGCATATCCGTCCCGTACCAATTTCTCGATGAGTTTCCTTAGCCTGTGATCATCTACTTCGTTTCCACTTCGCTTAGCCACCAATAGGTAATACACTAACTGAGTCCATGGAGAGTCAGTGTATTTGGCTAAGTTTTTCAAATATAAGATATTAGTGGTCTTAGCCAGATCGTACGTTTTACCCATCAAATTGTATAGGGACTCTTCACTTATGGATGCGTGCCCACCTGAAACATGAGTTAGAAAATTAAATACGGAAGATCTTGTGACATTACCATCTGACTCGAGTTGCTTTAATACATCATTATTGTGCACGGTCAAAAATTTTTCCGCCGCTACATCTTCTAACGCTACTTTCGCTACCCACTGCCCGATAGACCCCGTTAAGCGCTCATCAACAATAAAATAATTCGAGGCTGGATCGTCGTAAAAGTGATCTTGCAGGCGTCGATATTTTACAATTATTTCGTGTTCTAACCATGCGCTTGAGTGCTTGTAAAATAAAGATTCTCCGTCTTCTATGGCAATGTACATTGCCGATATCTCATCAACTTTTATATTGCATGCGTCCCAGGCATCAAAAAGCCTGCTTATCTTATCACCTGGAATTAATGGCAACATTTCGCGATTTACTTTAAGGATAATCAACGCATCTATCAACGACGATTGTAAATTGCTTTGAACCATTTCACCTAAGTCACTTAAATCCAAAGCGTGAGGGTGAAATGAAACTCGTACCATATCGCGTGTAAACTTGTTTGCCCCCTTCTTGTCTGTCAACCCCATCAAAGAGCGTTTAAGACTCAGTATACCTTGCTCTTCTTCATAGCATCTTAAAATGGAACCAGCTATGAAGTTACTGTTCGCCACCCCAGCCTTATCTAATATATCGTCAACGCCCACTAACGGTAAATCTTCACTATTGAGACTTCTTATTAAAATCGCCTTGCGCAAAATAAAATTACTATAACCGTATTTTCGCACGATTATATCTATATGCTTGTCAGCGCTGTAGAAATCACCGGCTACTATCATTCGTCCCAGCTCAACGGACAGGGAGAGGATATCTTCGACTGCGGTTAAGTTTTCTATTAGAAGACTATTGATCTGTAAAAACTGCTTAATAGGCGAAAGCGCACATAATCTGTAGTAGTTTTCCGTGGTTTGAATTTCGCTCGGAAATAAATCCGGAAGGCTTACGCCGCCCGGCCTGTTTGCATTTCTTAAAACGCGTTCTATTAGTAATATTTCATTTGCGCGTTTATCATTGCGAATCTTATTCAGTAAACGCACAGACTCTTTTAATGGAACACTCAATATCGCACGGACTTGGTTGCGCGTGCGGGGGTGGAGCATACGAATATCGAAAACCGCTGCAGTTGATACAAAATTAACCGACGTATTCACTTCAGTCCTTCCTTGTTTTTTTGGTATGCAGCCTGTCTACGGTATCTGTAGCGTAACTTGGTATATGGCCAAATGCTACAATATAAATCGCCCTTGATTCTGGGCGCTTACTGACTGCTTTCGGCCCAAAGTGTGTAAAAACGCCTTCGCGAAGCCTTGCTATGATTTCTGAGGATTTCATCGCAAGGATCGCCCATGAAGCGCTTTATTCAAGGTGAACATCGAGACCAAAGCACCTTACTGCCCGAAAGCCTCGACGATTACGTCACGGATACCAATCCGGTGCGCGTAGTCGACGTCTTTGTCGACGAACTCGACCTGGTCAAGCTGGGTTTTGAAGGCGTCATACCGGCCGATACTGGCCGGCCTGCTTATCATCCCGCGATCCTGCTGAAGATCTACATCTATGGCTATCTCAACCGCATTCAGTCGAGTCGGCGTCTGGAGCGAGAGGCCCAGCGCAACGTCGAGCTGATGTGGCTAACCGGCCGCTTGATGCCCGATTTCAAGACCATTGCCAACTTCCGAAAAGACAACAGCAAAGCCATCCGCGGTGTCTGCCGACAGTTCGTCGTACTCTGTCAGCAGCTGGGATTATTCGAAGAAAACCTAGTCGCCATCGACGGCAGCAAGTTCAAGGCCGCCAACAATCGCGACCGCAATTTCACCAGCGCCAAGTTGCAACGGCGGATGGAAGAAATTGAATCGAGCATCAACCGCTATCTGACTGCGCTCGACGAAGCCGATCAGCAAGAACCCTCGACCGTACAGCCCAAGGCTGCGCGACTGGAAGAAAAAATCGCCAAGCTGAAGGCTCAAATGAAAGAGCTTCAGGCGATCGAAGTTCGGCTCAACGACTCGCCGGACAAACAGGTCTCACTGACCGATCCGGACGCCCGCTCCATGATGACGCGTGGCACTGGAATCGTCGGCTACAACGTGCAGACAGCTGTCGATACCCAGCACCATTTGATCGTTGCGCACGAGGTCACCAATACCGGCTCCGACCGCGATCAACTCAGCTCGATGGCCAAGCAGGCCCGCGAGGCCATGGGCTTGGAAACGCTGTCGGTAGTGGCTGACCGAGGTTACTTCAAAAGCGAAGAAATCCTGGCCTGTCACAACGCAGACATCACCGCCTATGTGCCGAAGCCAATGACCTCCGGAGCCAAGGCGAACGGGCGTTTCAATAACGATGTCTTCATCTATGACGCGGCGAAAAACGAATACATTTGTCCGGCTGGACAGGCGTTGATCTGGCGCTTTTCCAGCATTGATAACGGCCTGAAGTTACACCGTTACTGGAGTTCCAACTGCCAACACTGCCCACTGAAATTGAAGTGCACACTGGGCAGGGAACGGCGAGTCCGGCGCTGGGAGCATGAAGCCGTACTGGAAAAAATGTAGAGTCGGCTGAGCAACGCGCCAGAAATGATGCGGATCCGTAAACGGACGTTTGAGCATCCCTTCGGGACGCTCAAACACTGGATGGGAACGGCCCATTTCCTGACCCGAAAGCTACCCGGGGTGAGCGCAGAAATGAGCTTGAATGTGCTCGCCTACAACCTGAAGCGAGTGATGAAAATCATGGGGGTCGGGAGCTTGATTAAGGCTCTGGCGACCTAAGATTTGGCCAACTTTGGACATGATCTGGAGGACGTTAGAGCCCGCTCAGGCCTTTCAAGTCATCGGCAACGCCAAGTTGGTGGGCCAAGGGCATCCTGGCCGTGCGCGAGTGCCGAAGCGTGAGAAAGGCCCTGGACTTGAAGTTGAAAACCTCATCCAGCGTTTTTACACACTCTGGGCCGCATCCGGACGCAGCGGTCGTAAAATCAGGCGCTGCGGTATTGCTGCGGTATTACAGGTTAACCGCGTTCGCATGATTTGCGACTGCTACGCCCGAGCGAGGACCAAGCCTGACGCAGGCTTCGTCATTATTTATCGTCCATCTTGTCTGACGATTTTGTCCGACTCTCAGTGCTCTCTTCAGCGTTGGGAGCTTCTGGAAAACTGCCTGGCATGAACACGTGGGTCCGCAATTCGCTGGCATCGACTTCAGCGACACCATGCACCGAACGGGCCAGGCCAATAGCCTGTTCACACTGTCGATGGGTGTTGACGCGACCGCTCAACGCCACCACGCCCGCATGGGTTTTGACATTGATATGCAGGCTAAGGGTTGGTTCGGGAAATGCCAGGGCCGACTTCACCTTGGCGGTAATCCACGCGTCGTGAACGGCCATTCCCAGATCATGAGAGTAATGCTGGAAGGAGTGAATTTTCATGGCTGAACCCTCTCTCGAGTAATCAGACGTACTGTCCATCCCATTTGCTGTACTGCCATCTGCCTGTCAGGCGAGCGTTATGGATAGCTGATTGGTTTTGCAGTGCTCGCCACACAAACACTGGCACACATTAATTATAGTTCGGCCGTTTTCTGTCGGTCGAGATCGGCAGAAAACGGCCAGAGCAAGCGGCATGAACGCGAAGCGAGCACACCACCTCGAACCTGCTAAATCAGTTCGCCATGCTCCGCTCCCGGCCAGCCGGCCTGACGCAGGGCTTTCAACAAGGTTGCAGCGTCCAGTCCAGACACCGTGTGGCCATTGCCTTCGGTGGTGCTGGAGGCCAACAGGGCATTGATGATGGCCTCTTCCACGGCTTCGGTGGCGGCCAGGAACAGTTCGCCGATGTGGTCGTTGTTGACCATGCTCAAGTTGTTGCAGGTGGGCGCGCCCTTGCCCTCGTAGGCGGCTGGCGGCACGTTCTGGTTCCCTGTAGAGAACGCCACGAAGAGGTCACCACTGCAGTCTTCATTGCCGCCGCCGGTGCGGGCAATGCCGAGACCGGCACGTTGCGCCAGGCGCGTGCATTGGTGCGGCAGCAACGGCGCATCGGTGGCCAGGCAGACGACGATGGAGCCCATGCCCGGATGCGGCAGGGATGCTCGAAGGAAGGGCGAGTCGGCCTTTTCCATGTAGCGCCCCACCGGGTAACCATCGACACGCAACTCGTGACGCGTGCCGTGGTTGGCCTGGACGATGGCCCCCACGGTCCAGCCACCCTGCGCTGCACTCAGTCGTCGCGAAGCCGTGCCTATGCCCCCCTTGAACTCGTGACAGATCATGCCACTGCCGCCGCCAACGGCGCCTTCGGTTACCGGACCGCCCACTGCCGCGCTCAGGGCCTGAGCCACATGTTCGGCACGTACATGGAAGCCGTTGATGTCGTTGAGCAGGCCGTCGTAAGTCTCCAATACCACCGGCATGTTCCAGTACAGGCGCCCGTCATCGGGCTGGTCCTGGCGATCCAGGGCAATCAGGGCATCGCGCACTACCCCGATGCTGTGGGTGTTGGTGAACGCTATCGGGCTGGTCAGCAGACCGGCCTCGCGAATCCACTCAAGGCCCGTGGCGTCGCCGTTGCCGTTGAGCACATGGACGCCGGCAAAGCATGGCTGCTGATTGGTGGAGCCTGGGCGGGGCTCGATCACGGTGACCCCGGTGCAGATGTCGCGGCCGCTGGCGGTCCGCCCTCGCACATTGCTGTGGCCAACCCGTACGCCGGGGACATCGGTGATGGCGTTGAGGGGGCCGGGTGGTAGCTGGCCGAACTGGATGTTCAAATCGCGGGCACGTGGATTCATGGTTGCTCTCAGTTTCATGGATGGTTCGACTGGATCACTGATCCGTTTTTCACTGTGTTGCAGACGCGAGTGCGATCAACTGCCGCTCTTGACCTTGGTCCAGACACGGGTACGCACGCGTTCCAGCTTCAGCGGCAACGGCTCGATCGGGAACAGCGTGTCCAGCACCTCTTTGGATGGGTAAACATCAGGGTTGTCGCGAATTTTCTGCTCGACCAGCACCCTGGCGTCCTTGTTGGCGTTGGGGTAAGCCAGGTAATTGGACGACTGGGCGATCACTTCCGGGCGCAGCATGTAGTTGATGAATTCCAACCCTTGCCTGGGGTTGGGCGCATCGTTGAGCAGCACCATGCTTTCCACCCAGACCGGTGCGCCTTCACGGGGGATGCTGTAGAGAATCCTGCGACCGTTGCCGGCCTGTTCTGACGATGTTTTGGCATCCTGGACCCCACCCGCCCAACCCAGCACCACGCAGACGTTGCCGTTGGCCAGGTCGGAGATGAACTTGGAGGAGTCGAAGTAACGGATGTGCGGACGCAGCTTCAGCAGCAACGCTTCAGCTTTGCGGTAGTCCTCCGGGTTCCGGCTGTTGTAGGGCAGTCCGAGGTAATGCAGCGCGATCGGAATGATCTCGCCGGGTGCATCCAGCATGGCCACCCCGCATTGGCTCAACCTGGCCAGGTTCTCCTCCTTGAAGATCAGGTCCCAGGAGTTGACCGGCGCCTCCTGACCAAGGATCGACTTTACCTTGTCCGCGTCATAACCAATCCCGGTAGTGCCCCACAGGTAGGGAACCGCGTAGCGATTGCCTGGATCATTGCTTTGTACCTTGGCGAGAATGTCCGGATCGAGATGGGGCCAGTTGGATAATTGCGAGCGATCCAGCTCCTTGAGTACGCCCGCCTTGATCAGGTTCGGCAGCAGGTCGCCGGTGGCGACCACTACGTCGTAGCCGCTGCGACCGGCCATGAGCTTGCTTTGCATGACATCGCTATTGTCGAACACGTCATATGTCGCACGGATACCCGTCTGCGCATGGAAGTTTTTTGTCGCATCCGGGGCGATGAAATCGTACCAGTTGTAAATATTCACCTTAGGCTCAGCGGCGTCGGCCCCCGCATAGGCGAGGCTGAGACCGATACTGAACACTGAGGCCAGGGCGAGTTGCAAACAGCGGATCGAATTCATCTGGATTCTCCAGAGCGGTAGCGCCCTCTTCACAGGAATGAGCGCTGCGCCTGCTGATTTATGGATTGTTATGGCAGGGCCGACATCGGCGAATTTGAAGTTGTGTGGTTGTCTGGAATACCTCGCGCGGGTCAGGGAATCAGCAGTTCGCGGCGACCGTCCGGGTGCTCGATTGGCTCGCCGGTCAGGCGCAAGCGGCGGTCGTTGAGGTAGTTGTAATCGCGGCGCGATTGCGCAAGCTGGTCGAGGTCCAGCGTGACGACCTGCCGGCACTCCTCGCGCCCGGCCTCGCACAACACCCGTCCGAACGGATCGACCGCCGTGCTGCCACCGGCGAACACCAGGCCGTCATCACCTTCCCCCACTCGATTCACCATCACGGCGAATGCCTGGTTTTCCTGGGCGCGAGCCATGATCGCGGTGCGATGGACCGGGCCGTAGGGGTCCATGTTGCCGTTGGTGACCAGGATCAGCTCGGCACCGAGCTGGCCGAGGGCTCGAGCACTTTCCGGCAGCTCGATGTCATAGCAGATCAGGATGCCGACGCGAATGCCCTTCCAGAGCGCAGTGACATAGCGGTCTCCCGGCTGGAACAGGCCGCGCTCCGAGGGCCACAGGTGAGTCTTGCGGTAGCTCAAGGCGATGCCTTGCGGGGTCACCAACAGGGAGGTGTTGTAGTAGGTACCGGCGGCGTTTTCGGCCATGCCGACGACTACCGAGACGTTCCGTTCGCGCGCGGCGCGCTGCACGGCCTGTACACTCGGCCCGTCCAGTGGCTCGGCGACTTCGGCGAGCTGCTGCGCGTCGACGAACCCCATCAACTGGGTTTCCGGAAATACCAGCAGATCGGTATCCACTGCGCAGGTAGCGATGGCCTGTAAGGTACGCTTCAGGTTATAAGCAGTATCGCCATCGCGACCGGTAAGTTGTACGAGTTCAATCTTCATCAGTGATCCTTGGACGTGTAAGTGGCTCGCAATCGCCAAACTGAACAGCACCCGCCAGGGCTGGTATGGAATGGAGTATGGAGCGCCGCAGAGCGGCAAGTAATCACGTCGATGGGGTAACCCCGTATGGGTAGCAAAGTGAACATGACATTGCAGGATGTGGCCTGGCACCAGGCGATTGGCCGGCTGATCGAGACGCTGGACCGCGCCAATTTCTGGTTGGCGCTGGTGCGCATGGTGAATGGATATATTCCGGTGGACAGCTGGGTCGTGATGATCTTCAGCAGTGGCCGGCCGCAGGTGCTCGCAGAATGCCCTGGCAAGGATGGCGGACCGGACCCGCTCTTCCAGGATTACCTCAAGGGCCTGTACCTGCTCGATCCCTTTTACCTGGCCAACCGGGAAGCACCACAGAGCGGTTTATTTCGGCTGGCCGACGTGGCGCCGGAGTGCTTCGAACACACCGACTACTATCAACGCTACTTCCGCCTCAACGTGGTGGCCGACGAAGTACATATCAACGTCCAGCTCGATGCGCAGCGCACCCTCAGCCTGTCGCTGGGAAGCGAGAGTCTTTTCGGTCCGGAGCAGCTCGCCCTGCTCAGCCTGATCCAGCCTTGGGTCGCCGGTTTGATGCGTCAGCGCATGGCTTTCGAGCGGGAGGTGCTGGAGCAGGTCGCGCCGCCGACGCCAAGCTGGCAGAGCTGGCTGGAGTCCACCGTCCAGCAGTTGGAAACGCCGCTCTCCGCCCGCGAACTGGAAGTCGGCCGGCTGATGCTCAGCGGCTGCTCGAACAAGGAGATCGCGCGCAAGCTGGCGATTTCCGCCGAGACCGTGAAGGTCCACCGCAAGCACATGTACAGCAAGCTCGGGATCAAATCCCAGTCCGAGCTGTTCTCACTGTTCCTAAGGGCGCAGAGCTGAAATAGCCGCTGCGCAGGGCAACACGCTTGGGAGCAGACGAAGGCAAGCAATCACCCGCCAGTTACAAACTGGAAGGCGGGAACCAGAAGCTTGCATTCCAAAAAGCCGGTACATGTAAGCATGCCTCCCGCCAATCCTGGCGATGTCTAATATCAACAATCAAACCGCCTACCGAGAATCTCTCCTCCCAAATCAGACGCCAGCTTTGCCGTTTCGCATTAGAACGCGAGCGCCAACATCTCGGCACCCCAGACGAGCAAAGCAAGTTTCGCTCTTGAAAAACCATTCATCGCTCATGTCGTCGATTCTCCTGACTGAATAAACGCCGTGATGCTCAGCGCCCATTCGCTGGAACAATGTTCTGATTGATGTGGAAGAGGTTGTCCGGGTCATAGGTCGCTTTCACTGCCGCCAGCCGCTCGTAGTTGGCGCCATAGTTTGCGGGCGCACGGTGATCGTCGTCGCTGGACATGAAGTTGACGTAGCCCCCATTGCCGCCCGAGTGGGGATGAATAGCGGCGTAGTAATCCTTCACCCACTTGATGCTGGCCTCGTTGTCGGCAGGGTCCGACCAGATTCCCACGATCACCGGGGCAAAGCTCTTGTCCCGATGACCGAACGCGGTCTCGTTGGCGCCGACCCGTTGCGCCGCACCGTTGATCGGATGCAGATGCATGCTCGAGCTTATGTTCGGAGTCTTTTTGCCATGCGCGACGTGAGCAGCAATCGCCTCGTCGGTGAGCTCGATGATGAAGTCTGCTTTCCAGTAATGCTGCATGCCCTTCGGGACCAAGCCGTCGAAGGCGCTTTGCAGGGCCGGGAACGGCATGACGCCGACCTGCTCCGCCTTCACTTCGGCAGCGTCGCGTAGTGGCTTAAGTACTCGCTCAGCCTCCTCGTGTGGACCGTTCCAGCACGTGACCAGTACACAGAACAGATCCCCGACCCGGTTCCTGGGGATAAACGGCAGGTCAGGGGCAATCTGCCAGCCGAAAAAGCACCCGAGCTGTTCGGGCGCATTCGCAATGAATTCGCGGTAACACTCCAGGACCGCCGCGGCATCGTCGAACTCGTAGAACAGCGGGCCGCCCACGATGTCACCGACCTCGTGGAGCTGAAACTCGAAGCTGGTGACGACACCGAAGTTGCCGCCGCCGCCGCGCAGGGCCCAGAACAAATCTTCGTTCTGGTAATCGCTCGCGGTGACCTGCCGGCCATCGGCGAGAACGACATCGGCCGCCAGCAGGTTGTCGATGGAGAGACCGACGCCGCGGGTCAGGTAGCCGATGCCGCCGCCCAGCGTCAGGCCACCCACCCCGGTCGTCGAGATGATCCCGCCGGGCGCTGCCAGGCCGAACGGATAGGTCGCATGGTCGACATCGCCCCAGGTCGCGCCGCCCCCAACCCGGGCGATCTTCTTGACCGGGTCGACCCGCACGCTGTTCATCCTCGACAGGTCGATGACCAGGCCGTCGTCCACCGTGCCGAATCCGGGAACGCTGTGGCCCCCGCCGCGAATTGCCAGGTCGAGGCCGGCGTCGCGGCCTGCGGCGACCACCGCCATCACGTCGGCCGAATCCACACACTGGATGACGGCGCGGGGTTTGCGGTCGTGCATGGCGTTGTAGACGGCACGAGCGCCGTCGTAGTCAGAATCCGAGGGGGTGATGACCCGACCCCGTACCTTTTCGGTCAATGCCTTGATTATGTCGCTCATTGGATGCTCCTCCGCTCCGGGTGCTCCTCTGCTTCGTCTTGAGATTGCGCGCTCAGGCGTTCCAAAAGCGTTCCCTCTCAATCGGTCTCGCTCAGAAAGCCGGTGGCGGCCCGGAACGCCGGGAGATCATGGCCTGACACAATGGTCTCGAGGCGGTCGCCGAGTTGCTCACGCAGTGTCTGATCGGGAAATCGCCTGGCCAAGGAGTGCAGCGCCCGAAGCTCCAGCCAGCCCGCCCCTTGAGCGCTGGCGGTCTCGACGGCACTGCGCAGAGAAGCGGCGGCTTCGGTTTCCCCGCTGCGATACGCCAGCTCGCCGTCGACTCGCCACAGCTCGGCCTCGAGATAGCGCTGGTTGCAGCGCTGTGACCACGAAAGCCCCTCGCGTGTGGCGGCGCGTCCCTGGCGGAATTCCCCGAGCATGCCGCGAGCCCGGGCGAGGAGAAGGAGGGTGTAGGTCAGATGAAGGGTCTCCCCTTCGGTACGCGAGCGTGCCACCGACCGCACGATCTTCTCGATGCCACCAGCCGATCCCCCGCAGACGTCTAGCCAGCCCCGAAGGGCTTCCAGGACGACCATGAAGTAGCGGTCCGAAAAACGCTTCCATAGAAGGTCGGCGTCCGCGAGGAGCTCGGCGAGGCGCGCGAGATCTTCGGATTCGGCGGCGAGAATCGCCGCGTAAGTGATGACGTACCCCAACGTCATTAGATGATCGAGATCCACGGCGATCTCAAGCGCAGATCGAGCTGTCTGACCGGCCCTGCCGGCATCTCCGGCCCACAGCTCGACGAGGGCCAGCCGTACGAGGCAAACCGCCTTCGGGTCCTGGGCGTACAACACCAGATGCTCGTCGCGATGGGACAGGTCATAGGCTTCGATAGCGCCATCAAGATAGTGACGGGCTCTGGCCAGATCGCCCCGCCAGAACGCGCTTACGCCGAGGAGATAGCGGCCCTCTGTCCTGGCGACCGGATCATGACTCTCATGCTCGAGAAGGGCCCGAGCGAGTTCGTCGCAATCGTCGAAGCGGCAGCCCTGCAGCCGGGCGAGGCCCAAGCCACGGAGGATCGGCGGCTCCACGGGTCTGTGAAGCTTGCGGCAAAGTGAAAGGGCTCGCTCGTAGAGTTGGTGCGCACCCTTGGAGCCGTAACCGTCGAGGGCAACGAGCGGGGATCCGAGGGCGATCCGGATATCGAGTTCGAGTGCATCGCGGTCGGGTGTCGGTGGCAGGTCGGCAAGCAGTGCGAGCGCGCGCCGAAACATGGTGACCGCTTCTTCGAGGGCCGACACAGCCACCGCTCGGCCCCCCGCCACGCGGTAGGCATCGATGGCCGGTTCAACCATGCCGGCCTGGTCGTAGTGTGCGGCCAGCTGCGGGCTGGCCGCATCGATGTCGCTGTGGCGCTCGACCGCGATCGCCTCGGCGACAGCCCTGTGGAGTTGGCGTCGACGAGCTGGGCTGACCATCTCCAGCGCGACCGCCCGAAGCTTGTCGTGACTGAAATCGTACGTGAGCCCCTGATCGCGGATGATCCGTCGACGCCAGAGTTCGTCGACGTGATCAATGAGTTCGTGCTCATCGATCCCAGTGGCCGAGACCATCAGACCGACTGAGAAGGGCCGACCGATAACGGCCGCCACTTCGGCCAGTCGCCGAGCGCCGTCAGTTAGTTGGCCCAGTCGGGCGCGCAGCACCGCCCGCATCGTCGGTGTGAGCACTGCTTGACTTCCATCAGAGGAGATCCCGGTGCGAAGAGCCTCAATGACAAAGAGTGGATTGCCTTCGGTCTCGCTCCAGAGTCGCGCCGCCAGTTTCGCATCAATCGTGTCCTCAGCGCGTAGCCGAGCAGCGAGCGTCGCAGTGGTGGCTTGGTCGAGCCGGTCGAGTGGCACGGTGGTCACTGCCTGGTCGTGGCCCAAGGCGTCGACGAGTTCAACGAGGGGATGATACTCTGGGATCTCCTCCGAGCGGACGGTACCGACGATGAGGACAGGTGCGGTCTGTGCGGAGCGGACAACGAAACCGATCAACTCGATGGTCTCGGCGTCACACCACTGGAGATCGTCGATGATCAGCAAGCGCGGGCGCTCGCCGGCGACAATGGCTCGGCTCACAGCATCGAACAACCGATGGCGCTGAGCCAAGTCGCCCGGCTGGCTCCGTTCAGATGGCTGGGAAACGTCGCGCAGTTCGGGCAGCAGACGAGCGAGCTCGGCCCTGCAGACCGTGTCGAGCGTGTCGATGTGGCTTCGCAGAGCATCCGATCGAAGTAGGTCGACGACGGGCCCCCATGGCAGTCTGCCCGCAGCCTCGTATGCACGAGCCGATGCCACCACATGTCCCTCTGCTCGAACGCGGCGGCCGAGTTCCAGCGCGAGACGCGACTTTCCGATCCCCGGTTCCCCCGTCACCAACAAGAGATGTGCCCGACCCGCCCGCGCGGCGTTCCATGCCTCATTGAGCTGGTTCCATTCGAGTTCGCGGCCGACGAAAGGCGATTCGGCGACGGGTGACAGGTCCTTGCCCTGCACTTCGTCGCGGTTTAGTGTGCCAGCCCGGAGCTGTTGGTACATGGCTCTGATCGCCTCGCCCGGTGCCACCGCGAGGTCACGCTCAAGCGCCTGCGCGTACCGGTGGTAGGCGCGCAGCGCAGCGGCTCTATCGCCAAGCGCGAGATGCGCTTGCATCTGAATTCGAACGGCTGCTTCATCGGTCGGCTCAAGGTCGATGATGCATTGGGTATACCTGAGCGTGGCTTTGTGGTCGCCGCGCCCCGCAGCCTCTTCTGTCAGCCGCATGAGGACCGCATACGCCTGCGCTCGAAGTTTCGCTCGCTCGTCCAAGACCCAGTCGTCATAACAAGCTGGAAGGAGATCGCCCGAATAGAGGCGCGCAGCGAGCTCGAAATCACCCGCGGCCATGGCATCCTGGAACCTCAGCACGTCGACTTCGCTCGGCCCGGTCGCAATCCACCGCACAATCTCGTTGTCGATCTCGACGAACTCACCGATATCGGGAAGGGAATGACGAAAGTCGTGGAGTAGCTTTCTGAGGTTGGTGCGCGCCTGCGGTTCGTCGGAGTCGGGCCAAAGCTCGAACGCGAGTCTTGAGCGGTGCTGCGGGTCTCTGCGCAACACGATCAACGCCAGGAACCGTTGCAAGCGAAGCGAGTTGAAGGCGCGAATACACCGGCCGTCCAGGATTAGCTCGACTGCACCAAGAAGTCGGACCTGTAACCGCGCCGGCGGTTGGCCACCGACCCCGCTCGTGTCGCTCGGCATATGGCTCCTCTGGTTGCGGTCCAGCTCTGAAAGTCCGCTGTCTGCCCCGCCTCTGTCGATAACAAGCCGATCAGCAGCTTGATGAGTGTCGACTCCGGGTTTGCGGGCCGGAACCGCGGGATTGTGTTGTGGTGTTCACATCCCACCTGGCTCAGTATCATTGTAGGTCCATTCCCGCGACCGTTGCCGGGTCGGGCCAAGGATCATGCCCCCCTGTTGCGTTGGCGGCGACCAAGCCCGTCATATGGGCTGCTCCAACACACTAAAGCAAACGTGGCCCACGCAAGGTGGTTTGCAATGCCGCCTCTGCCAGGCGATCGCGCACAAAATCATGCGTTTTGCGAGTCATCTGGTCGAGATGCCGGTCACGCTGCTTTTCGGCATCGAGCATCGCTCTCTTCCCATGTTTTTGAAGCAGATACGTATGAATCTGCCGCACCTCGACTGAACTGTAGATCGGTGCGACGTCCAGCAGGCCCATCAAGCCGTCAGTGCTGTGATCACGGGTATTCATCAGCACCTGAGTACCGCGCACACCCACGACCTGAAATCCTATCGATTCGAAATATGGGACCTTTGCAACGGAGCAGGTCAGCTCGGCATGCGGGTATCGGCCGACCATCTCCTGCAGCATCGCCCTAGCGACCCCACGGCGCCGATGGCTTGCGTGCACCGCCATATAGGCCACGCCGCAAGCCTCGGGATCGTCCTTGACCGGCAGATACAGCAAAAAGCCGATGACCTTCAAAGGGTCCTCATCATCCGTCGCTATGATCAATTCGACAGGAATCCCTTTGGACCCGCCGAGAGCCTCCAGGTAGAGATAAACCTCGTAGCCGATCGCATATTGATAAACGTTGTACAGAAGGTTGCTCGGCGCGATCGCCACCATGCTGATGTCGGTCAGATAATCGACGACCATCTGCAGGATCTGGCTATTGATGTGCTCGGGGCACGGGGTTTCAAAATGGGTGATCTGGGACATCGAGTTTCTGGCTCCGAGGGTTAAGGCTTGCCTGTGACAGTTAGCACCGGGCGGGGCCATCATAACGTGCTGTTGCACTGACGCCGTACGGAGATGCCGCCCCTGGTGAATTTTACGCAAACTTTACGCAGCGTCCTTTTAAGGAAATTGATACTGTGCAGCGCTCATCAGCAGGCGTTTTTTATGTCCATTGCAGTACTGCGGCTTATCGGATTTATCCTGGGTATTTTCTTGATCACGTTGGCCGTGAGCATGGTGATTCCCATGGTGACGCTGGTCGCTTATGACCGCAGTGATGATCTGTCGGCGTTTCTCTGGTCAAGCCTGATCACTTTCGTCTGTGGGTTGGCGCTGATTATTCGCGGGCGTCCAGAGGTTGCCCAACTTCGCCCACGAGATATGTACCTGCTGACCACGGCCAGTTGGGTTGTCGTCTGCGCCTTTGCGGCTTTGCCGATGGTACTCATCCATCACATCAGCTACACCGATGCTTTTTTTGAAACGATGTCCGGCATCACCACCACCGGCTCGACGATTTTGACGGGGCTGGATACCGCGTCTCCAGGATTACTGATTTGGCGCTCGATGCTGCACTGGCTCGGGGGAATTGGTTTTATCGGCATGGCTGTGGCGATTTTGCCTTTGTTGCGAGTCGGCGGCATGCGTTTGTTTCAGACAGAATCTTCCGACTGGTCAGAGAAAGTGACTCCACGCTCTCACGTCGCGGCGAAATATATTCTGCTGCTCTACCTCGGGCTGACCGGGGTATCCACTCTGGCGCTATGGGTTGCGGGAATGACGCCTTTCGAAGCAATCAATCATGCGATGTCATTTATTTCAACCGGCGGTTTTTCAACCTCGGATGCATCCCTGGCGCACTGGCCTCAACCGGCTATTCATTGGGTATCGGTGGTCGTCATGATTCTCGGCAGCCTGCCTTTCACCTTGTATGTCGCCACACTACGGGGCAACAAAAGTGCGTTATTAAAAGACCATCAGGTGCGAGGGTTCATTGGGTTTCTGGTGATTACCTGGCTGTTATTTGGTACGTGGTTGTGCTTTAACAGTGACTACAGCTGGTGGGAAGCGTTTCGTATCGTGGCCGTCAATGTAACCTCGGTGGTCACGACCACGGGATTAGCCCTCGGGGATTACACCTTATGGGGCAGCTTTTCTGTTTTGCTGTTCTTCTATTTGACCTTTGTCGGCGGTTGCTCCGGGTCCACGGCGGGGGGACTGAAGATTTTCCGCTTTCAAGTGGCCTCTTCATTGCTGGTGGGCAGTCTGAAACAGCTGATTCATCCTCGTGCAGTGATTCAGAAAAAATACAACGGCCACCCCATCGACGAAGACATCGCGCGCTCGCTGCTGACCTTTTCATTCTTCTTCACCATCACCATCGGCGGGATCGCCATGGGGTTGGCGCTGATCGGCCTTGACTGGACGACAGCCTTGACCGGCGCAGCCACGGCGGTATGCAATGTGGGTCCGGGACTGGGCACGATCATTGGTCCGGCAGGTAACTTTTCCACCTTACCCGATTCGGCAAAATGGCTGCTGACAGTCGGCATGCTCTTGGGAAGGCTGGAAATACTGACCGTTCTGGTGATGCTTACACCTGCCTTCTGGAAATATTAATTGAGTGATAATGCCCCATGGAGCCCATCATGGACCTCGCAACACTCTCACTATTTCTCCCGGCCTGCTTCGCCCTGAACATGGCTCCCGGCCCGAACAACCTGCTTTCGGTCAGCAATTCCACCCGCTATGGCTACCGCACCGCTTGCCTTGCCGGGATTGGCCGCCTGCTGGCGTTCGCCGGGATGATCGCTCTCGCTTCGGCCGGCTTGGCGGTGGTGCTGCAAACGTCGGAATTGTTGTTCTACGGGATCAAGATTCTTGGTGCGGCCTATCTGTTTTACCTGGCCCTTCAGCTGTGGCGAGCGAATCCTGAGACTGAACAGGCAGCCGCGACTGCGTCGGTGGGCGTGCTGGCCCTGGCGCGACAGGAGTTTCTGGTTGCGGCAGGCAACCCGGACGAATGCCAATATAAACTCTCTCGATAATCCGCCTTCGGCCACTAAGAGAATTCAGGTGATGAAGGGTTGAGCGATACCTTCAGGCTGGATGCAGACATGTTCGCGATGACACAGATAGCAGGGGTTACATCTTCCAGTTCAACGCCTTTAGTAGGAAGTCCATGGAGCCACCAAGATGCGGATGAGTTTGCGAAAACAGTTGGGGAATATCGCTCGCAGTCGATCGCTCAGTAGCGACGAAAAAAAATGTGGATATCTGGGCGAGTTTTCAGAGCAAAGGTCATCACAGCCAGTGCCTGGCCAAGAAGCGCGTCGTTTCTTTCAGAGCCCTCAACGAAATCCGCATGACCAGCTCCGCCATCTTGATACTTCGCGCCGTGGGCGAGGTTATTTCTCGCTCGGCGAATCGCAAGAAAGAGATCAGCCGTACTATCCACTGCGCCCATGTCTTTCCATCCAAGCGCTCCATTGGCGAGCTTCACCTGTTTTTTGGGCGGATTGCCAATTAAAGCAGGGGCAATTCCTTGAGCAACGACATCGCTCAGGAAGCCCGGGCCTAGGTCTCGGGAAAATCCATCCCAGTCGGGAGCTACCCTATCATCGTTGCCAACTGCATACGTTCCAGACCTCTTCAGTGCGCATTCGAATCTAGAGAAAACGACGAAGAAATCCATAGCCAGCTTCGGCAGCTCTGCCTCAAGTGCCTCTTCAACCAAGTTCATATTTCCCCCAGCAAGTGACCGAACTGAGATTGAGCAACTGAGCTCGCTGCTACCAATTCTTGATCGTATATCCACAAGCCCTAAGCTCTTTGACGATCTCTTTTTGCCACGCCCCGGCTTGGTCCAGAGGTACATAGACCACACCACTGATGTCGTTCGGTGTCTCAATTGTGCCTTTGACTAAGGCGCATACGTTTTCCCTGCCGAGCTTAGCCATCAGATAACCATGCTCAAAGACGACATTCTGCCGAGCTCGGTCTTTCGGTTTTTCCTGCTGCTCGTGGTATCCCCGCCCCTGATCGCAGGGCGTGTACAGCACCAGAGCAAAGTCCGCATCGTTGGTATAACGCTCAATCTTTTCGATGATCGTCAGGCCAGCGTTGGCCTGTTCATGCAGGATTATTGCCTCTAAACCGAGATTTTCGATAAACCGACTTACCTCGTACTTAGCAAGATCATCCCTCCCATGCACGATGAACACCTTTCGTTTGTTCCTTGCAACGACTGGGACTGACGATGGCCATGTGATTGCCGCGGTTGTGTGCACGGGCTTCGCGGTTTGTACCGGAGGAAAGCCTTCGTAACCTGGCGGATCCAGCGAATCTAGTAAGGGAGTGAACTGTTCAGACAGATAGGCTCTGCGCTCAGCATAGGTTGGGAATTTTTGCTTGATCCAGGTCCAGAACGAATCCAAGCTTCCGTGCTGTTTAACAAACGGCGGAAGTCGATGCCCAATTTCTGAGTCGTTTAGGAGCTGATGCCTTAGTTGGAGATATTCTGTTGGGTCCGCCGCATTCCCAGTAGCACGTGCGGACAGAAGGTTTTGCAAATAGCTAACCTTGTCGAAGTGGCTCTCCAAAAATTTTATACTCATCAAACAGATTCCGTTCTCGCGACTCAGTGACAGGACTGTTGGGTGGAACGAGCGCACCAGAAAGCTACCAATTTGCCACCACCCTGTCCACCTGATCGGCAATGACATCAGCTCTGGCGTCAAAAGCGGCCACCTAAGTCTAGGCACCAAAGAGCTAGTAGTGAAATCAGGCTGGGTACCAGCAATCCTGATGATGGGCAATATAAAATATTCTGACAGACTGCTTTCGGTAAGTCGCTCACTACGGGCAGAGCTTTGGCTCCGCCTGCGGAGGGCATAATACTGATCCCTAAATTTGCTCTTCTCTTTAAGCGTGGCACTAGGCTATCGTTCAGTCAGACCTACATCCGTATGTTGCAAAGGGACTGACCAATGGAAGGATTACGACATGTCTAGATGCACAGCACCAGTACGCGGACATAGCTCAGCAGCAGCGGCCGCTGCCTGCCCTGCATGCCGCTACCGCAGTAGCTCCCGCTCCTACTCCTCATCGGGTAGCAGCGGGAGTAGCTATGCCAACAGTGGTGGCGGTGGCAGGTCTAGCGGCAGTTCAAGGCCGCGCTGGTCGAAAGCCGGTTCGTCCGTGTCGTACACGTTTGCCCAAGTGCAGTCCCTCACGCCAATCCGCCAAACCGTTGAGACGCGAGCAGCGGCTCAGCCTGATCTACGTGATGTATTCCTTTGCCACGCGTGGGACGACCGGCAAGGGCCAGCCAAAGAGCTGCACGAGTTGCTCGTGGCGGCAGGTGTCAAAGTTTGGTTCAGCGAGAAGGACCTTGGCCTCGGCGTTCCGATGATGCGCGCCATCGACAAGGGCTTAGCGAATTCGCGAATTGGGCTTGTGCTGGTGACCCCTGCGCTTCTGGCCCGCCTCCCCAAAGAGAGCGTGGCCGACAAAGAGCTTTCGGCACTCCTGGCGGGTAACCAGCTCGTTCCCATCGTGCACAACACGACGTATGAAGCTCTCCGCAATGTCAGCCCCTTGCTCGCCTCCCGAAGCGGCCTGGACACTGTAGAAGATTCAATGGCGGTGGTCGCGGCAAAAATCGCCGAGCTGGTCGCGCTCTAGCTTTATTGCCCACACAGATTCGCCATTCTGATGCGGCTGTTCGGAAAAATGTGCTCCAAACCTTCGATCAATCAGAACTACCTCCGGAAGGCCGGTCAGCTCCAAAGTTAGAGTCCGTTTTTGGCCCCTACCTGCCCTCTGCGAAGGGCAGATAGGGGTCGAAAACGGCCGACCTGCTCGAAGGGCATCAAGCTGGACGCCAGCAATCCCAAGGCAATCCTGATTTTCACCGCCTTCCTGCCGCCGTTCGTCGACTCGACACGAGCGGTCACGCCGCAGTTCGCGGTGCTTGGCGTGTTGTTCCTGTGCCTGGAATGGATCGCCATCAGCGCCTATGCCTACATGGGTTTGCATATGCGTCGCTGGTTCGCCGAGCCGCGCGGCAAGCGGATGTTCAACCGCTGCTGCGCCGGGCTGTTGTCGGGGGCGGCCTCGGTATTGCTGATGGCACGCCGGGCCTGAGAAACTCCAGCATGCGCCTCGGAGTACAGGGTCAATGAACCTAAGCGTTTTCTATGCACTGGCGGCGGCCGCGCTCTTTGGTGCGAGTACGCCATTCGCCAAATTATTGGGCCTCGATGTCTCGCCGATATTGCTTGCCGGCCTTTTGTACCTGGGTAGCGGCATTGGCCTGACAGTCGTCAGGTTTGTCCGCGACCGCCGCTGGCAAAAAACCGGCCTTGCGCCGTCAGAATGGCCATGGCTTATCAGCGCAATCGCTTTCGGTGGGGTTCTTGGCCCCGTCGCACTGATGTTTGGTTTAAGCCGAACATCCGCTTCGACTGCATCACTCATGCTCAATCTGGAAGCCGTACTGACGGCGCTGCTGGCGTGGGTCGTTTTCAAAGAGAATGCCGATCGCCGGATCGTCGCGGGCATGCTCGCAATCGTTGCCGGGGGCCTGATCCTCGCATGGCCGCAGGACAGCACTCAGTCTTATGAGTGGATTGGCCCGCTGGCGGTCGCTTTGGCCTGTGCTTGCTGGGCTATCGATAACAACCTGACGCGCAAGGTTTCAGCCTCGGATGCCCTGTTTATTGCCGGTATCAAAGGCTTGGTGGCCGGTCTGGTGAACTGCTCCCTGGCGCTTTTTCTTGGGGCGCGGATTCCGGATTTTTTCGTACTTGGCCCGACGCTGATCGTTGGCTTTTTTGGCTATGGCATCAGCCTGGTTCTGTTCGTTCTGGCGCTTCGCGGGCTCGGCACCGCACGCACCGGCGCGTACTTCTCCACTGCACCCTTTCTGGGGGCAGCCATTTCGATCTTGATGCTGGGCGAACCGGTGTCCTTGACGTTTTGGGCTGCAGCCCTGTTGATGGGCATTGGCGTGTGGATTCACCTCACCGAAAGTCATATCCATGAACATCAACACGACCCGCTCAGGCACAACCATCGTCATGTTCACGACGAGCATCATCAACACGAGCATTCGTTTGAATGGGATGGAACGGAGCCCCACAGCCACGAACACCAGCATGCACCGATCCGGCACAGCCATCCGCATTTCCCGGACATTCATCACCGGCATAAACACTGAGCTCACGCTCAAGCAAAAGCCGGAATTCGCTGTCGATTCTCCGGTGGAGGCGAAGCGCCGGTCATTCTAGACTCGTGTCCATGAACCTGAAAAACGCCCTGCTCCCGCCCCATACCGAGATGGTTCGCGCCATGCTCGAACGAGACACCGCCTATGAGGGGGTGTTCTTTACCGCGGTCAAAACCACCGGCATCTTTTGTCGTCCGACCTGCACGGCGCGCAAACCCAAGCCGGAAAATGTCGAGTTCTTCGCCCATGCCGATGAGGCGATGTCGGCGGGCTATCGCGCTTGCCTGCGTTGCAAGCCGCTGGACGCCGTCGCCATTGCGCCGGACTGGGTGCAGCGGCTGCTCAGATCCGTGGACGCCGACCCCGACCTGCGCTGGACCGATGCCCAGTTGCTCGCCGAGGGCATCGAGCCGCTGAAGCTGCGCCGCTGGTTCAAACAGCATTTCGGCATGACCTTTCACGCCTGGCTGCGCAGCCGGCGCCTGGGCATCGCCCTCGGTGGCATCAAACAGGGCGAATCCATCGACAACGCCGCGTTTGACTCCGGCTATGAATCCCTGAGCGGCTTTCGTGATGCGTTTCAAAAATCGTTCCACATCACGCCCGGCCGCGCCGCCCAAAGCGAGCCACTATTGTTCACCCGACTGACCACACCGCTGGGGCCGATGATCGCCATGGCCGAACGGCGTGGGCTGGTGCTGTTGGAGTTTCTCGATCGACCGGCATTGACCAAGGAAATCGAGGAACTGCAAAACCGTTATGGCTATGCCGTGGCACCCGGCCACAACGGGCACTTGCAGCAGATCGAAGAAGAACTGGCGCAATACTTTGCTGGCAAACGGAGCGCATTCAACGTGCCACTGCACCTGCCCGGCAGCGCTTTCGCCCGGCAGGTGTGGGCCGAACTGATGAAAATCCCGTACGGCCAGACCAGCACTTATGGCGCTATCGCCGCACAACTGGGCAAGCCCGGCGCCAGTCGCGCCGTGGGCATGGCCAACGGACGAAACCGCCTGGCGATTATTCTGCCCTGTCACCGGGTGATGGGTGCAGACGGCTCGCTGACCGGCTATGGTGGTGGACAACCGCGCAAAGCGTTTCTGCTCAGGCTGGAAAGCGCTTCGGCGCACATCACGCAATAACTCGCATTCTGATTGCTTCGTCGTTATTTCAAGAAAAGTCATAAGGAAGGGCATTCGATGGACACACTCGACAATCAATTCCACCAGCTACACCAAAACGGCCTGCTGATTCTGACCAACGTCGCCGATGCCACCGGGGCGCGACTGGTGGAACAGCTGGGCAGCAAGGCCGTCGCCACCAGCAGCGCGGCGGTGGCCTGGGTTCATGGTTATCCGGATGGCAACACCTTGCCGCTCGAACGGCTGATTTCCACCGTCGAGTCCATCGCCCGGGTCATCACGGTGCCGTTGACCGTGGACATTGAGGCGGGCTATTCCGATGACCTGGGGCGGGTTGCGCAGGTGATCGACGCCGTCATCGCCGCCGGTGCCGTGGGGATCAATATCGAGGACGGTGCTTCACCGCCCGACCTGCTGGCCCGCAAGATCGAAATCGCTCGCCAGGTCGCCAATCGCCGGGAGGTGAAGCTGTTCATCAATGCCCGCACCGACGTATACCTCAGGGGCCTGGTGCCTGCCGAAGATCGCGTGGCAGAGACACTCAAGCGGGCTGCGGTGTATCAGGCGGCCGGTGCCGACGGGCTGTTCGCGGCTGGCGTCACGGCGGCGTATGAGATCGACGCGCTGTGCCGTGGCACGACGCTGCCGGTGAACGTGCTTGGCTTCTCGGGTCTGCCCTCGCCTGAAGAACTGCAAGCCCTCGGCGTGCGCCGCTTGAGCGCCGGCTCGAGCATCGCCGAATTCCTCTACGGCGCCATGGCGTCGGTGGCCAAAAGCTTTCTGGAGACCGGAAAACTCGATAGCAGCGACCTCAAGGCCTTCACTTATGGCCAAGTGAACGCCCTGCTGACCGCCACCGGGAAAGTTTGACCGCAAGCAATGGGGTGCGGCGCTGCGGAGGGACGACTAGTCTTCGCGCAGTTAACCGCGCCCCCCAGGATGCTTCATGCCCGACACCTATCAACTGGCCAGCGAATTTCTCTCGGCCCTCGATGCCGACTGGCAACGCCACATCAGCGCCATCGGCCCCTGCCTGCATCAGCCTCATGCGGCTCGGGATCCTTATGAGTCACTGGTGCGAGCGATTGCCTATCAGCAGCTGCATGCAAAGGCCGGCGATGCGATTGTCGGCCGGTTGCTGACGTTGTTTCCTGCGAGCACCTTCCCCAGACCCGAGCAGATTCTGGCGACAGATTTCGAGCAGATGCGCGGTTGCGGGTTTTCCGCCAGCAAGATCGCGACCATTCAGGGCATCGCTCAGGCGGCTCTGGACGGGGTGGTGCCGGATTACGCCACGGCACTGGCGATGGACGATGAAGCATTGATCGAGCGCTTGATTACCTTGCGCGGGGTGGGTCGCTGGACGGTGGAAATGCTGTTGATTTACAGCCTGGAGCGGCCAGACATTTTGCCGGCCGATGACTTTGGCGTGCGCGAGGGTTATCGGCGCCTGAAGGGACTGGAACAACAGCCGAGTCGCAAGCAGATGATTGATCTCGGGTTGGCGTGGAGCCCTTATCGGACGGTGGCGGCGTGGTATTTGTGGCGGGTGCCCGACCGTTAGACCGCGTTATCGTTCTTCGCGAGCAAGCTCGCTCCCACATTAGATCTGTGGCGTTTGCAAAAAATGGATTCACAGCAGATCCCCTGTGGGAGCGAGCCTGCTCGCGATAGCGTCAGCACATCTAGCATAAATTCAACTGTCCAGGCTAACGGTCTAGGCTGTCCTGAGTCATCCTCACCCCTCGTCGGAGGCTCCCATGCAGCTCGAAGGCTCCTGCCATTGCGGCGCGGTGTCGTTCAGTTTGACCAGCGCCCACCCCTACCCTTATCAGCGTTGCTACTGCTCGATCTGCCGCAAGACCCAGGGCGGTGGTGGTTATGCGATCAACCTGGGGGGCGATGCCGAGAGCCTGAAGGTGCGCGGCCGCAAGCACATCTCGATTTACCATGCGCGACTCAAGGACGAAGGTGATAAACGCGCCCACCTCAGCACCGCCGAGCGGCATTTCTGCTCCCTGTGCGGCTCGGGATTATGGCTGTTCAGTCCTGAATGGCCGGAGTTGATTCACCCGTTTGCCTCGGCCATCGACACGCCATTGCCGGTACCGCCGGAGCACACTCATCTGATGCTCGGCTTCAAGGCGCCGTGGGTTGAAGTCCAGGCGCATCCTGGCGACCAGCAATTCGAGGTCTATCCCGCAGAGTCCATTGCCCAGTGGCATGAGCGGCTCGGTTTGAGCCGTTAGGCCGCTTCAACCGATCAATTCACGCCGCTGCGGGTACTCCGCTATGGAAGCGAAATTCCACGTCCGGCGACTCGATCAGCTCCTGCTCGGCCGCCCTGACCTTTTCGATCACCTGGGCAATGTCCTTGGCGTCGCCGTACTGGTACGCCAGCTTCAGATAGCCCTGGAAATGCCGGGCCTCGCTTTTCAGCAAGCCGAAGTAGAACTTGCCCAGTTCTTCATCCAGATGCGGCACCAGCGCTTCGAAGCGCTCGCAGCTTCGCGCTTCAATAAAGGCGCCGACCACCAGGGTGTCCACCAGTTTGACCGGTTCGTGGTTGCGCACCACTTTGCGCAGCCCCGAGGCATAGCGGCTGGCGGAGAGCTGGCGCAGCTCGATCTTGCGTTTTTTCATCAAACGCATGACCTGTTCATGGTGGACCAGCTCTTCGCGGGCCAGGCGTGACATCAAATTGATCAGATCGACATGGGCGTGATACTTGGCGATCAGGCTCAGCGCAGTGCTGGCGGCCTTGAACTCACTATAATCTGCAATATCACTACGAATCTAATTACATCAAATACAACATGAAAAATAACCAGTAAAAAACTTGCATTGTGTTTAGAAACTCGGTTTCTAGTGGTATAAATTAGTCATCGCAAAACATAGAGCAGCCGATAGGGGCGCATCCAATCGCGCCTCCAGAATGTGTGCTTGCATCATACTTTTATAATACCCAAGGTCAAAAACAATGCCCTATGCAATCGGCTACGCGCGTTTCTCCAGTATCAAACAAGGTTCAGGTAGCAGCCTAGAACGGCAGCAAGCCTTGATAGCCAAATGGCTTGGTGAAAACCCGGAATACAAAGTTTATCCAAAAACCTTTGAAGATTTAGGACGATCTGCATCAAAAGGCGATCATTTGAAGCACGGGCTCGGAAAGCTACTCGAAGCCATTGAGGTTAAAGAAATTGGCGACGGCGATATTATTCTAGTTGAAGCCATTGATCGAATTGGACGCCTGACCGCAACAAAGATGTTTTCATTAATAAATCAAATTCTAGAAGCCGGCGTACGGATTATAACATTGCAAGATAATACGATGTATGGTCCAGTTATTAAATCAGATCAGATTTGGCAATTGCTAGGTAAGATAGAGCAGGCTTTCACATACAGTGTTGATCTTGGCAAACGAATTAAAGACAGCTATACAATTCGCGAACAAAATGCAAGAAAAGGAGTAATACCAAAAAGAAGAACACCAATCTGGTTGAATACAGACGGAACACTAAAGGAGGACATTGCAGCTGCAATGAAAACCGCCTTTGAAGATGCGTTATCTGGCCTCGGCGAACGTAGAATTCTAAAAAGATTAAAAACAAGTCATCCAACATTTGAAAAACGCCATCCAGCAAGCGTTAGGAAATGGCTAACAAACAAAGCTGCAATTGGATTTTGGCGTGAAATCTTGACTTACCCGCCAATAGTCAGTCCAGAATTATTCTATCAAGTCCAAAAGCGCTTTGAAGATGCCTACATACCAGCGTCAGCACCAACAAAACACTTCCTGTCCGGACTTGTGAAGTGCGGAAATTGTGGCTCGTCTTTCCAAGTAAAGGTTAACAAGTCGAGTCCAAATAGCATGCACTGCTCGGCACGAGCCATACATGGTATTGACAGATGTGAAAATGGAACATCTTTTCCCGTGCCTGTATTGCTCCGTATCTGCCACGATACTGCAACACTCGCGATGGAGACTGCCTTGCAAAACATTGAACTTTCAAAGGCTAAGAAAAAAAGCATAATTATCGATGGCAAATTAAATGACATCGGAAAAAAACTGAACAACCTGATAACTTCTTTACAGCAATATGGAGCCATACCGGAGATAGACAGCCAGATAAAACTACTTATTTCCGAAAGAAAAAAGCTGGAAGATGAAAAGCGTTACTTAGTCGAAGACGACGTAGCCAACACAACAAGTTATGAAGAGGCATGGGACTACCAATACGAATTGATCGAAGATGACCCTATGCGTCTAAACGCATTGCTTCAATCTGTAAAATATCAAATTAAATGCTTTGCCAATCGCAGCATATTAGCCAACACCACCGGTAACGAATTGAGCAAATCCGTTTACATGAATTACTGTAGAAAAATTCAAGCGTACCGTCTTCACGCAAACGGCAACATTTACAATATAGCAAACAGAGAAGGTACTTTTACCAAAGAACGGCTCAGGACTTTCAAAGAAATGCTACAAGCACAAAGAGAAGGAACTGCACTTTATAAAGAGGTTCTGTTGCCCCCAGAGCAACAGGAAATGATGAATTTTCTCGAATCACTTGATAGCTGATCAGTACTTCCGCCCCCATGCCTTCGCATATGACTACGTGAACCCATCATCCATCATAGAGGTGGATTATCATCCTGCGTAGGTCGGTGTTTGTAACGGCGCACATATTATTCTATAATCATATTACTGTATATTTGTACAGGCAATTGAAAATCGCTAGTTAACGATGGAACTCAAACCTCTGCGCGAAACGAGCCTTTCACGAACCTTGCATGCGGTTCATAGGTGCGAATCACCGCGATATACTTCCCCAAATATAATTTTTTAATTACATCAAATTAGCATTTGGCGAATCCGTTTAGAACACCCTAAAACAGTGGTAATATTTGTTCAATCCCAACCTTGTTTCTTCGGCACTAAAATCTATTCAAGCCCATGCTAACTGCGCTTTGTCAGCGTATGGTCGATTGCTATATAGTAATATCCAATAGAACCTATAGACCCCATGAAAGCAAGAAAGGTAATCATCAATACGGATAAGACAAATTGAAAAAGACAAAGAATCAGAAAGCCAAAAAGAATGTAACCTACAGTCCAACCTACCAAGGACTAGAAATCAACACAGGAAAGTACAAGAATCTTGGTGTGTATACGAATATGCTAAAACCAATGCTTAATCAGATCAAAGCACTGTTGACGCATCATTCAAGAATTCAGCTGTTACGGTTCGATCTTCACTTGCCTGTTACGGATATTATGGACGCCTCATCAGGCAACCTAGTGGTCTCCAATTTTTTCAAACAGGTCAAGCAAGACCTTGCAAGTTCAAATTGGAATCGTCAAAAGAATGTCATACAGGGTTGGGCAAGAGAGGTAGGCGAGTCCGACAACGCTCATTATCATTGCTACATCGGTATAAGCTCCACAGTGCAATTAGGGACGCTTTACAACGATACCCCGACCATGTTATGGAAATTGCTTTATAACCGCTGGGCAGAGCTCTCAGGCGGCTCTGTGAGGCCATCTGGCCACCATGTGATTAACAGAAGTAATCACGGACAACTTAGCACTGCTTTTTACCACCTGAGTTACCTCTGTAAAGTTAGAAGCAAAGATTTCGGATCAGGTAAACCCCATAAACGATATTCAAACTCTAGACTTAAGCCAAAACAGGCAGTGAATCAGAAACCGATCAACGATGACTGCCTGGAACGGATTATGCCAATAATGACGCCTTGACTCAATTGGATGTGGTTATATCGAGCCCGTATTTTGTGTATTAGAAGCGAAATGCTAATGAAACCCGCCGAAACCAATGTCCACTTGAGAGAGAAAAGGAAAGTGGACATAAGTGGCAGATCTTATCAGCACCAAATCATATCGAACCACACAACAGCGTTACATTGCTGGCCCCGCCATTAGCTTGCCAGACAATCTTACCCGCTAAATCATTAGGAATTCGGTAGACCAGCTTCGTTCGATATGTGACTAACGGGTTCAGCGGCTCTGGACGAATGCCGTAACCATTTTCTGGAATTAGCTCAAACTTGTCGAACTTATAAACTTTGCCATTCTTGCTAATGACCATATTTCCGGGCGAAATATATCTGCTTGCGGTCGAAACATTCTTATAACTTATATCCACAACCAGAAACTTAGATTCAGGCCAGGGCTTCGGTTCAAAAAATGGATTTGCAGTATAGATTTTTTGAGTTGCTGAGCAGCCATTGGCGGTGACTTGAAATTCGCCCGCCTTAGCCGAATTGTTTTTTGGGTTCAAAAACTTGGTTTTGTCGTCTCGCTCCTTTTTTATACGAGCCTGCTCAGCAACTTGACGAAGTTGAATTTCTGCTTCTTCTTCCGCCCTGCGCTTCGGATCTAGGTCGGACTTGGCTGCTACGAGAGCTTTCTCCAACCTATACACGACTTGCTGGTTTTCGTTAGAGTCAACGTCAGTATATGCTTTAACCGCGTAACACAGTAAAGAGTCCTTGATGAAGTCTTGGTCTACATCTTTTAGCTTTACAAGATGAGAGAAACTCGACATGCCATTTTGAGCATCTGCTTTTAGCATGTTATTCGCGTAACTTTGAAATTCTGGCTGGAGTAATTCTTTAACAAGTTTAACTAACTTCGGATCGTACTCTTCCAGGCCCTCAACATTAAACTCACCGAGCCCAAGGATAAAATAACCTACCCCATTGCTAATGGCTCCATTATACGCACCGCTGATACCTCGCTGATCTGGCCGTAGGGACACCTTCGGGCATTCAGATTTCAAACTAGCAATATACTGTGCGTTGCCCGCAGAGGCATTTACCGTGAATCCCAGCAAAGCGCACAACGCTAGTCGCCTCACGGGCGTGGCGGCGTTCACGCTTGCTATACGGCCAGGGGCGTATCGGCATATCGCAAAGCTAATATCCATTTGAAGTCTACTCTAGCTGGCGCATGACCCATTGCCACGCGGCAGCAAATTTATCTGAAAATCAGATATCTGAAAAGCGGATATAGCTTGTGAGGCTGTTTTAACTGGACAGCCTCATGCCTAAAGCCATCTATCGCCCAGAACACGACATATTTTTAGGAATACTTAAAGCTCGCAGAGCAGCGGCTGGAATGACGCAACGCGATTGTTCGCAAGCTCTTGGAAGGCCACAATCGTTCATGAGTGACGTAGAAAGAGGCGTTCGACGCTTGGATATTATCCAAATTCGGGATTTGTGCGGAATTCTTGGTTGCGAGTTCGTTGGGTTGATACAAGAGTTCGAGGACAAGCTGAAAGATGCCGGGTACTAATATAGAACGAACGCTACCCTTTTAGACCTTTAGCTGCTGACGGAGCATCCGTAGACACCATCAGCCACGGACTGGATGGAGTTTGGTGCCAAAATCAACATTCCTTCGCCGAATCTCCGATTTATACAAAACAGCGCACCCCCTAGTACATCCAGCGGTGAGCTACGATTTCCGGAACACCCCATCAAGGACGATCTCCCATGTACACCCAGAACCAAGCCGTAGCCGCTGCTGACGCGTTAACGCTGCTCCTAAGTCAGCAACACGGAATCGCCGCTGCGTTAGAAGAACTCGCTAATTGGATCTCCACCCAAGGAGGAACCGTTGCTGCTGAAAACGCATTGGCAGCTTTGGAGGTGTTGGACTCAAACGCCATGGCCCTTACCGAAGCGATCAACCGAGTGCGTCAAGGTTAATCTACTGTGTCCAATTAGGTACACCCATGAGACTACAGGCCAGCGAACACATCAGCCCCATTCATGCCGTGTTCAATAGGGTTGATTTTATAAATGAACACACTCATACTAAGGACATCTAGAACCTAATGAACACAAAACAGGTCATACAATGACAAACGTAGGCTACGTCAGAGTTTCATCGACTGATCAAAACACCGCTCGCCAGCTGGACGGGATTTCCATGGATGAGACATTCACGGACATGGTTTCAGGGGCAACCACTGAGCGCCCAGCATTGCAGGAAATGCTTAGATTCATCCGTAAGGGTGATACCGTTCACGTGCACTCCATTGATCGTTTAGCTCGTTCTCTGGAAGACCTGCTAGGACTCGTGAAAGAAATGATCACCAAAGGTGTTGCCGTCCGATTCCACAAGGAGCAATTGCATTTCACCGGCGAAGCTAACCCAATGCAAGAGCTTATGTTATCGCTACTAGGTAGCGTTGCTCAGTTCGAACGCTCGATGATTCGTGAACGACAGCGGGAAGGTATTGCCAAAGCCAAGGCGGCAGGCATTTACAAGGGACGTGTCAAGACTGTGGATGATGACGTGATACGTGCTGCTATAGCCGACGGAATGTCCTACAGAGCCGCCGCTGCTGCCCTAAATGTTGGTCTTAGCACCGTGCAACGTGCCATGAAAGCGTGATCGTTAGAAGTCTGCGGAATTGCATGCCACACAACTAACCGGGTGCATTGCTCGACCGCTCATGTGCAATACGTTTGAAAATAAAATGAGTCAGATTGATCTAGGCGCCTACTAACGATTATTGACAGAGAAATCACCGTTGCTGTTGGTCAACTCAGATAGAAACCTACCGCGCGGTCAAATCTTTAGCAGTACTCGCCGAGCCACTGACAGAATGCTGCTCTTTGACCATCTCTAGATAGGCTGTGAACGCGACCAAAGCGTAGTCATGCTCCTGTTCGATAACAGGCAGCAGCTCACTCAACTGCATCGGCTCCTGCTGCCCAAACGACCAGCCTATCCGCCCGTTGGTTTCTATCCTTCTAATGACGTTGATGTGCCCAAGTGCGATTGACCGAGGATGACCATGCTCATGTTGGTTCCGAAAGTCGCTTGTCGCTTCCTGAAAGCTGCTCTCGGCCATTCGACTCAATGAAATCGCAAGCGCGGGCCAACTAGGCCAAGCTTCGCTCATAGACTTCGCTGTCTTCATGCTAGTGTGCCCGCCATTCCAATCGGGCCGGGCTCCATCCCATTTCAGGAATAAATTCGCGTGATAAGAAGTCGCCGTTGCGGCGTGAATTAATCGGCCCCGCAGCGCCTGTGGCGCCGTGAGACACAGACTGCTCAAAGGTCGAATATGGTCCAGCAGCAGATTGTATTGATCTTCTCCTGTGGCCTTTTCATAGATTGACTGCCAGGCATACAAGGAATGAATGTATCTCCCGAAGCCATTAATTGCGTTGGCGATCTCACGCAGCGCATCCTGAGCAACCGCATGAAAGGGCATCGCTAGTATGTCGAAGCTCCCACCCTCGAACGGTCTTGGATAAGGCGCTACGCCAAGTCGCTTGGCAGTCCGCAGGTTACTCCTAAACTCAGCGTAGAGCTTAATGGCGCGATCATCTGTATATGTGTCGACCATGGATTTGTACTCGGCGAAAGGACGTAGTCGCAGCAATATAGACTTATCTTAATTGGCAGTCTCCCTGCTGCTCCCTTGCCTTTCAGCTCTTTCAGCCTTCCGAGCTTCTAGAATTGCCTGCTTTTCAGCTTTTTCGGCTTCTTCGCCGTCGGCAATGATGTTTCTGTATACCTCTGCGCAAGAATTTGGATCACCACGACCCTTTTTAACCATTTGCTCGCATAGGTCGCGTGCTTCACGGGCAGTGCTTCGATATTCAGGAATGGTTGATCCGTAGATCATCACGCCTATGAAAAGTGCGACGGGAATTCCAATGATCCAAGGCCACTTTGAAGGTGTACTGGGTGCTGGGACGGAAGCTCCACACTTGGGACAAGCGAAAGCAGTTGTGCTGATTTCATAGTGACAGTCCCTACATCTCACTAAAGCCATTGAATTTTTCCTATTGAATGCCGAGGCCCGAAAGCGGTTCTTTTCCTACGTAGCGGGCCCGCGAGGGGGGATGTTGATTGCTGCCTTTTAAACAGCTTTCAATCATTGCTTGAGGGTAGATTGACCATTACTCCAATTTTCAATTTTGCTCCGTATCCGCCTACTAATTTCGCCCTAAGCTGGAAACATGAAACACCGAAAATACCTTCCTTCGCTATTTGGTCAACAAAGCTCGCAGCCGCTTCTCTCGGTAGATAGCCTACTTTTAAGCCGTCGATAAAAACTGCGCATGCATTGGCATCGTGGAGGTTAGCAGGCTCAGTCACAATGAACGCTTCGAAGTCGTTGTCCATGTCCAAGCATCTGGAATTTCGGATCTGCCTAAGGGCCGCTTGGAAATGTGACTCCCCAACGATGTTGAACCCCTTATCCTTAGTACCTCGGATTTTTCCCGTCAGCGGTGGAAGGACCATCCTTTCAACGCAAGTGAGAGGCTCTGGGTCGCGCGGCTTATGTACGGCCTCAGTATTACAGTCCAAGAGGTACGTACTGCGCTCTACTGTCGATAACACGCGTCGTGCACCATTTGCACCTAATGACGATACGATTCCATCAGACTCCATAGTCTCGATGAAACGAGCAGCTCGGTTGTACCCAATTTTGAGGTGTCGCTGGACTGCGCTAATAGAAGCCCGCCCGGACCCTAGAACGAAGATGATCGCCTGGGTGTACATCGGGTCGTCAATTTCGCTATGAGAGCCCACGAGAACGACGGGCTGCTTTGGTAGGTCACAGCGAGATGATTCGACGTCGACTTTAGGCTGATCTAAACCATTGGGTCGGGGGAAATGAAAAAACCTATCAAACCAAGACATGTCGATCTCCATGAAGACCTGTCGAAATGGGCGAGGCTATATTTAGTACTGGTGTTCGAAGCTTGTCTGAGCTGCTTACCCCAACCGTTCCAGTCGTGCAAACATCGAGTCCTGCCAGCCGTAAGGCTCGCCAGCCAGAATGCCGACAAGCTGGAACGTCGGCGGGCAAGCCTGTGCAGATGCACAAACTCACAACAAACATAGTCGAGGAACTGAGTGGCACCCTACTACACGCTCCCAGAACGGGCCTAAAGGGCAATATGGATCCCCTTTTTGGTCGTGACCCATCCAAAAATTTTCGAATCCAAAAATTTCTGGATCTAAATAATTTCCCAGTGAAAATTACGTACAACGTCTACGTACAATGAAAAAACAAAAAAACCGCGTAGAGCTTAATCTACGGGGCTTTCATTTGTATGGCGGAGAGATACTGGCTTATACCCAGATCATACCATTGTCGGAACACCACTATGAAATCTGAATTCGCTATCCGGGCTGTCAATCAAATCAGCCTCAACCGCCCTAACCTTTTCGATCACACGGTCCACGTCCGCTGGGTCCCCGTACTGATAAGCAAGCTTCAGATAGCCTTGGAAATGCCGTGCTTCGCTTTTCAGCAACCCGTAGTAGAACCGTCCCAACTCCTCGTCCAAATGCGGCACAAGAGCTTCGAAGCGCTCACAGCTACGAGCCTCGATAATGGCCCCCACCACCAACGTATCAACGAGCTTCACTGGTTCGTGACTGCGTACAACCGCTCGTAGCCCAGACGCATACCGACTAGCTGACAAAGGCCGCCATTCGATTTTGCGCTTCTTCATCAACCTCAAAACCTGCTCATGATGCACAAGCTCTTCACGGGCCAGCCGAGACATCATGATTACCAGATCAGAATATGCACCGTACTTAGCAATCATGCTCAGTGCAGTGCTAGCGGCCTTGAATTCACAATTCTTGTGATCAATCAGCATCACATCTTGCTGGCTCAGAGCTGCTTCGACCCATGCGTCGGGGGTCCGGCACCCTAGGAATTCATGGACTTCAGGCAGCATTGAGATTTCTCGCATTTCGTAGTTGTATTGCCGACTTTTTCTCGCAGTTCTTGTGGTCGATCAGCAGGGTTTCCTGATCCGCCAGTGCGGCCTGGACCCAGCCGTCCGGGGTGCGGCAACCCAAAAACTCATGAATTTCGGGAAGAATCATCGGGACACTTCCGCACGTTCAGGAGCGTGGCAAGGCAGGACGGCAGCGACTTCAGGGATCAGTAACATGAGGCTCACGAGAGAAAGGTTCACAGCGAAGGGCGACGATTATACCGGCCGGGCCGCAGACCACCAGTCGGCCGACTTGATGCGCATCAACATCACGGTCTGCCCGCAGCAACTATAGTTGTCCAACGCAGCGTCTTTCACTCTCTGGAGATCCCGATCATGCAAGCCATTCGCAGCCTTCTGGTGGTCATCGAGCCCGAGCATTCGGAAAGCCTCGCACTCAAACGCGCCAAGTTGATCGCCGGGGTCACCCAGGCGCACCTGCATTTGCTGGTGTGCGACAAAAAACATGATCATGCAGGCCTGCTCAGCGGGCTCAAGAGCGCCTTGCTGGAGGAAGGCTACAGCGTCACCACCGAACAGGCCTGGAATGAAAGCCTGCACGAAACCATCATCGACGTGCAGCAGGCCGAAGGCTGCGGGCTGGTGATCAAGCAGCATGTCCCGGACAACCCGCTGAAAAAGGCCTTGCTCACACCCGCAGATTGGAAACTGCTGCGTTATTGCCCCACGCCAGTGTTGCTGGTCAAGACCTCCAAACCCTGGACCGGCGGCGTCATTCTGGCCGCCATCGATGTCGGCAACACCGATGGCGAACACCGCACCCTGCACGCCGCTATCGTCGATCACGGTTTCGACATCGCCAGCCTGGCCAAGGCGCAGCTGCATGTGATCAGCGCCCACCCGTCACCGATGCTGTCGGCGGCCGACCCGGTGTTCCAGCTCAGGGAAACCATCGAAGCCCGCTACCGCGAGCAGTGCAAGGCGTTTCAGGCCGAATTCGACATTGATGACGACCATCTGCATATCGAGGAAGGCCCGGCAGACGTATTGATTCCACACATCGCCCACACATTGCAGGCATCTGTCACCGTCATCGGCACGGTGGCGCGTACCGGATTGTCAGGTGCGTTGATCGGCAATACCGCGGAAGTGGTGCTCGATTCGCTGGAAAGCGACGTGCTGGTGCTCAAGCCGGACGTGATCATGGACCATCTGGAGGAGATTGTTACGCAGCATTGAGGTAGTGATCACCTGTGGCGAGGGAGCTTGCTCCCGCTGGAGCGCGAAGCGGTCCCAAAATCGGCAAACACGGTTTTTCAGATAAAACACATTCGCCGGATTTACGACTGCTGCGCAGCCGAGCGGGAGCAAGCTCCCTCGCCACAAGGTCTCAAGAATCAGGCGCCAAAGGCATCCTTGAGAAACCCCGGCGCGATGTAACGCTGATAATGCGCTTCGGACAGCAGGAAAAATTCCCGATCAATGGCGTCCCGCAGCTCCGGCAGGTTCCAGTCGCGAAACTCCGGCAACAACACCATCCCGTAGGCATCCAGATTGTTGATGACCCGCGCGCCACGGGCGATCAACTGGTACGCCCAGCAATATTCAGACTGATGGGGCACGAAGCGGATTTTTCGCTGCTCCAGCTGCTGGCGCAGCCGTTTTGGGTCGAAAATCTCCAGTTTGCCGGCCATCACCTGCACCAACAGCTGCTCCAGGCGCAGCCAGACCGCACGTTTTTCTTCCTCGTTGTAGCCGTTCCAGCGAATCACTTCATGGTGAAAACGCTTGCAGCCACGGCACACCAAATCACCGTAAACAGTGGAGCAGAGGCCGATGCAGGGGGTCTTGATAGTCTGATTGGGCATAGGTAAGCAGAACGTGAGAAGCAAAACAGGTCGGCATGTTAGTCCTTTGTCTAACATTCATCACCCCCTCAAAATTCGGGGGCTAACTTACCTTTAAATTTTTTTTGCCGTAGAATCAGCCAGCCTTTTAAGGCGCCAATGTCCGTTAGAAGCTGTTTTCAAAGCGTCACGAGCACAGTCGTTCCTTCAGAGCGGTGTTGGCGAAGGGTTTTTCCAGCGGGGAAAAACTCAGCGCCAACCCTCATCAGCTCCGTTCTGCAGGCGTAAAACTTTGAAAGCAGCTTCTGTAAGGAATTGTCGGTAATTCTGGCTAAGCGGCCCACAACGCCACGCAGCGCATGAGTACGGCAATTTCGGGATGAGCGTCCCGGACACCCATTTGGGACCACTGATGAGGGTAATAACTGTGCTTGAAGCCTACCGCAAACATATCGAAGAGCGCGCAGCACTGGGTATCGTTCCCCAGCCGCTTAACGCCGAACAAACTGCAGGCCTGGTCGAGCTGCTGAAGAATCCCCCGGCTGGCGAAGAAGCTTTCCTCGTTGACCTGATCACCAATCGCGTGCCGCCTGGCGTCGACGAAGCTGCCTATGTAAAGGCCGGTTTCCTCTCCGCACTGGCCAAAGGCGAAGCCAACTCCCCTCTGATCGACAAGAAACGCGCGGTTGAACTGCTCGGCACCATGCAGGGCGGCTACAACATCGTCACTCTGGTCGACCTGCTGGACAGCGCCGAACTGGCGCCAGTCGCTGCCAAGGAACTCAAGCACACTCTGCTGATGTTCGACGCCTTCCACGACGTCGCGGAAAAAGCCAAGAACGGCAACGTTCACGCTCAAGGCGTACTGCAATCCTGGGCTGACGGCGAGTGGTTCCAGAAGCGCCCGGTGCTGGCCGACAAGATCAGCCTGCGCGTATTCAAGGTCACCGGCGAAACCAACACCGACGACCTGTCCCCTGCTCCTGATGCCTGGTCCCGTCCGGACATCCCGCTGCACGCCCTGGCCATGCTGAAAATGGCCCGTGACGGCATCGTTCCGGATGAGCAAGGCGTCACCGGCCCGATGAAGCAAATCGAAACCATGCGCGGCGAAGGCTTCCCGATCGCCTACGTCGGCGACGTGGTCGGTACCGGTTCTTCGCGTAAATCGGCGACCAACTCGGTGCTGTGGTTCTTCGGCGACGACGTTCCTTACGTGCCGAACAAGCGTGCCGGCGGTTTCTGCTTCGGCAACAAGATCGCTCCAATCTTCTACAACACCATGGAAGATGCCGGCGCACTGCCGATCGAATTCGACGTTACCAACATGAACATGGGCGACGTGATCGACCTGTACCCGCATGCTGGCAAAGTCTGCAAACACGGTACCGACGAAGTCCTGACCACCTTCGAAATGAAGACCCCGGTTCTGTTGGACGAAGTCCGTGCTGGCGGTCGTATTCCGCTGATCATTGGCCGTGGCCTGACCGAGAAGGCTCGCGCCGAGCTGGGTCTGCCACCTTCGACTTTGTTCAAGCTGCCTGAAGCACCGGCTGAAAGCACCAAGGGTTACACCCTGGCGCAGAAAATGGTCGGCAAGGCGTGCGGCGTAGCTGGCGTTCGTCCAGGTACCTACTGCGAACCGAAAATGACCACCGTCGGTTCCCAGGACACCACCGGTCCTATGACCCGTGACGAACTGAAAGACCTGGCGTGCCTGGGCTTCTCGACCGATCTGGTAATGCAGTCCTTCTGCCACACCGCGGCCTATCCAAAGCCGATCGACGTGACCACCCACCACACCCTGCCAGACTTCATCATGACCCGCGGCGGCGTTTCCCTGCGTCCGGGCGACGGCATCATCCACAGCTGGCTGAACCGCATGCTGCTGCCGGACACCGTCGGCACCGGTGGTGACTCCCACACCCGTTTCCCGATGGGGATCTCCTTCCCGGCCGGTTCCGGCCTGGTGGCTTTCGCCGCCGCCACTGGCGTCATGCCGCTGGACATGCCGGAATCGATCCTCGTGCGCTTCAAAGGCAAGATGCAACCGGGCGTCACCCTGCGTGACCTGGTTCACGCCATTCCTTACTACGCGATCCAGGCTGGCCTGTTGACCGTAGAGAAGAAAGGCAAGAAGAACGCATTCTCCGGTCGCATCCTGGAAATCGAAGGCCTCGATAACCTGAGCATCGAGCAAGCGTTCGAACTGTCCGACGCCTCCGCCGAACGTTCCGCTGCCGGCTGCACCATCAAGCTGTCGAAAGAGTCGATCACCGAGTACCTGAGCTCCAACATCACCCTGCTGCGCTGGATGATCGGCGAAGGCTACGGCGATGCACGGACTCTGGAACGCCGCGCTCAAGCGATGGAAGCCTGGATCGCCAACCCTGAGCTGATGGTTGCCGATGCTGACGCCGAATACGCTGAAACCATCGAAATCGACCTGGCCGACATCAAAGAGCCGGTGCTCTGCGCGCCGAACGACCCGGACGACGCCCGTCTGCTCTCCAGTGTTGCTGGCGAGAAGATCGACGAAGTGTTCATCGGTTCGTGCATGACCAACATCGGTCACTTCCGCGCTGCCGGTAAACTGCTGGAAAAAGTCGAAGGTTCGCTGCCAACGCGTCTGTGGCTGTCGCCGCCGACCAAGATGGACGCTCACCAGTTGACCGAAGAAGGCTACTACGGCATCTACGGCAAGGCTGGCGCGCGCATGGAAATGCCGGGCTGCTCGCTGTGCATGGGTAACCAGGCTCGCGTTGAACCGAACGCCACCGTGGTGTCGACTTCGACCCGTAACTTCCCGAACCGTCTGGGCGATGGCGCGAACGTTTACCTGGCTTCGGCCGAGTTGGCGTCGGTTGCTTCGATCCTGGGTCGCCTGCCGACCGTCGAGGAGTACATGGCCTACGCGAAAGAAATCGACACCATGGCCAGCGATGTTTATCGCTACCTGAGTTTCGACCAGATCGCCGAGTTCCGTGAAGCTGCAGCGAATGCCAACATTCCGGTCATTCAAGCCTAAGGCCTGTGGCGAGGGAGCTTGCTCCCGCTCGGCTGCGGAGCAGTCGTAAAATCAGCCCTCGCATTCTATCTGAATACTCGCGGTGGCTGATTTTTGGGCCGCTTCGCGACCCAGCGGGAGCAAGCTCCCTCGCCACAAAAAAACGCCGCCCATCGTGAGATGAGCGGCGTTTTTTTATGCCTGGATAAAGATCAAATGTGGGAGCGAGCTTGCTCGCGAAGAGGTCAGCACATTCAACATAGATGTTGGCTGAGTGACCGCTATCGCGAGCAAGCTCGCTCCCACAGGATCTTAGGATTGGCTGACCTGTGCTCAGGCTGTCAACGAATAAATCAACGCCGATATCGCCACCAGCCCCACCAGCGTCACAAAAACGTTGGAGGCCTGCCCACGATAGCGCGCCATGGCCGGAACCTTGCGAATCGCATACATCGGCATCAGGAACAGAATCGCCGCGATGATCGGGCCACCGAGGGTCTCGATCATGCCGAGGATGCTCGGATTGAGGGTCGCGACGATCCAGCACACCACCAGCATGAAGGCTGCGGTCATGCGATCCAGAGCCTTCGGCGTCGGGCGACGACCGCTCTTGACGATCAAGCCCTTCAGGCCTTCGCTGGCGCCAATGTAATGCCCCAGGAACGACTTGGAGATGGCCACAAAGGCAATCAGCGGTGCGGCGAACGCGATCGTCGGGTTGCTGAAATGGTTGGCCAGGTAAGACAGGATCGACAGGTTCTGCGCCTTGGCTTCAGCCAGTTGCGCCGGCGACAAGGTCAACACACAGCTGAAGACGAAGAACAGCACCATCACCACCATCAAACCGTGGGCGCGCGACAGGATCTGCGAGCTGCGCTCTTCGGCGTGGACGCCATAACGGCGCTTCTGGTCCACCGCAAACGCCGAGATGATCGGCGAGTGGTTGAACGAGAACACCATCACCGGAATCGCCAGCCACAGAGTGTGCAGCAGGGCCGAAGGTTCAGGCAGCGTGGTCGCGGTCGCGAGAATGCCGCCGTTCCAGTGCGGAACCAGAAACACCGCCAAAAACAGCAAAGCGACGATGAACGGATAGACCATCAGGCTCATGGCCTTGACGATCGCCTGCTCTCCGCAACGCACCACTGCCAGCAGACCGACAATCAGTATCAACGACAGAATCGCCCGTGGCGGCGGCACGATGTGCAGCTGGTGCTCGAGGAAACTGCCCACGGTGTTGGTCAGGGCTACGCTGTAGATCAGCAGGATCGGGAAGATCGCGAAGAAATACAGCAAGGTGATCAGCGCGCCGGCCTTGATCCCGAAGTGCTCTTCGACCACTTCCGTGATGTCCGCACCCGCGCGACCGGAAAGCACGAAGCGAGTCAGCCCGCGGTGCGCATAAAAAGTCATCGGGAACGCCAGCAGCGCCAGGATCAACAACGGCCAGAAACCGCCGATGCCGGCGTTGATTGGTAAAAACAGCGTTCCCGCACCGATCGCCGTGCCGAACAGGCCCAGCATCCAGGTGGTGTCATGGCGATTCCAGCTACTGAGGCTGGCTGGTGGAGCCGCTTCATAGCGTTCGTCGACGCTATTGGCTTGATCATTCATCCGGTCGGATCTCCGCATTCCGGTCATTTGCCACACAGCCGGAACGAGTCAGAAAAAGCTGACAGGCAGCGCCCCGGCCGTAACAGGGGCGCGATTGTCCGGGATTAAGTAACAGAAGCAAAGACTTAGCTGAGGAGTGGTTATGCGGACCAGCGTTCTCGCCGCAGATTTTGCGTGACAGTTCAGTCCTCTTCGCGGGCAAGCCACGCTCCCACAGTTGATCGCGTTCCCCTGTAGGAGCGTGGCTTGCCCCAATGCCAGTCAGTCAGGAAAAAATGCGCCGAACGCAAAACTTGTGGCGAGGGGGCCCGACACAGCCTGCGATCTTTTGATCTTGCTCCTGCGATCGTCGGGGCCAGCTACCATTGCTAAACACCTGCGCAGCCAGCAATCTTGAGTTTTTTCAGATTTGACCAAGGAATGGGCAAATCACTATTTCCAGCATCGGCATATCCACCCTTTGAGTCCTCAGGAGCGCAGCATGCCCATCACCGTTCTGGTACTGGTTGAAACCATCAACGACTATCTGCCGATTCTTGAAAGCCAGGGGTTTCACCTGATTCTTGCGCCAACACCCGCCGAGCGGGCCCAGGCCATTCAGACCCACGCCGGCCAGATCCAGGCGGTACTGACGCGCGGTCCGCTCGGGTTGTATGCCGACGAAATCGCCGCTCTGCCGCTATTGGAAATCATCTGCGTGATCGGCGCAGGCTATGAACATGTCGACCTGCAGGCCGCCAGTAATCGGGGCATTACCGTGACCAACGGCGCGGGGGTCAACGCTTCTTCGGTGGCCGATCACGCCATGGCGCTCTTGCTGTCGCTGGTACGGGGCATCCCTCAGGCCGATGCAGCCGTCCGGCGAGGCGAGTGGCCGAAAATCATGCGGCCCTCGCTGACTGGCAAACGCCTGGGCATCCTCGGCCTGGGCGCGGTGGGTCTGGCCATCGCCAAACGCGCCGCCCAGGGCTTCGATATGTCGGTGTATTACCATAGCCGCAGGGCGCTCAGCGACATCCCTTATAACTACTGTGTTTCGGCGACCGAACTGGCACGAGCGTCAGACTTCCTGATCATCGCCACGCCCGGCGGGGACGGCACTCGCCATCTGATCGACAAAAAAGCCCTCGATGCCCTCGGACCGAACGGTTTCATCGTCAACATCGCCCGGGGCAGCGTGATCGTCACCGACGAGCTGATCAATGCCCTGGAACATCGGCGCATCGCCGGCGCGGCGCTGGATGTCTTTGATCACGAACCACAGGTACCGAACGCCCTCAAGGTCTTGAGCAATGTGGTACTGACACCCCATGTCGCCGGACTATCGCCGGAGGCGACGCAAGCGACCGTGCAATTGGTGGGCGAAAACCTGCTGGCGTTTTTCTCCGGCAAAGCGGTCCTTACTCCGATCCCGTTGCCAGCCCCTCTCTAATTAAGACCCTGACACTAATTGGCTCCGCGCATTCCCTCATAGCAGCTGCCGAAGGCTGCGTTCGGCAGCTGCTATGCGCAATATGCGTCGCACGGCCTGCACGGCTGAACGCCAATCAGCACATCAAGAACACTGATTATCCGGCAACACGCTAACCTATAAGACCTTGCGGCACTTGTGAGCACAGCACCGCGCGAATTAGATTAGCCAATAATGTCGGGCCTCCAAAATAAGCAGAAGGGATAAGCATGGCGCTTACTGACCAGTCCACCCGTATCCGCTCCGGCGAAGAACTCGATGTCAGTCGCATCGATCCATACCTCAAGGCGCATATTCCTGGCCTCAGCGGAACGCCGCAGATCAGCCAGTTTCCGGGCGGCGCTTCGAACCTGACTTACCTGCTGGAATACCCCGGGCAAGAGTTCGTCCTGCGTCGACCACCGTTCGGCCACAAGGCCAAATCCGCCCACGACATGGGCCGTGAATACCGGATTCTCAATCAGCTTAAAGACGGCTTCCCGTATTGCCCTAAGGCTTATGTGCATTGCACCGACGAGTCGGTGATCGGCGCCGAGTTCTATGTGATGGAGCGGGTCAACGGCATCATCCTGCGTTCCGACCTGCCGCCGGAACTGGGCCTCGATGCGCAGAAAACCGAAGCCCTGTGCAAGAGCTTCATCGACAAATTCGTCGAACTGCATCGGGTCGATTACAAGGCCTGCGGCCTGGCTGATCTGGGCAAGCCCGAAGGCTATGTCCAGCGGCAGATTCGCGGCTGGAGCGATCGCTACGACAAGGCCCTGACCCCCGATGCCCCGAGCTGGGAAGCGGTCAAAGCCTGGCTCAACGACAAGATGCCCGCCGATCACCCGACCTCGAGCATCGTGCACAACGACTATCGCTTCGACAACGTGATCCTCGACCCCAACAACCCGATGCAGATCATCGGCGTGCTGGACTGGGAACTGACCACCCTCGGCGATCCGCTGATGGACCTGGGCAACACCCTAGCCTACTGGATCGAAGCCGCCGACCCGGCGCCGGTGCAACTGATGCGCCGCCAGCCGAGCCATGCACCCGGCATGTTGACCCGCCGCCAGTTCGTCGATTACTACGCCGAACGCGCAGGCATCCAGATCGACAACTTCGACTTCTACTACACCTACGGGCTGTTCCGCCTGGCCGGTATCGTGCAGCAGATCTACTACCGCTTCTTCCATGGCCAGACCCAGGACAAACGCTTCGCGCAGTTCATTCAGATGAACAAACTGCTGGAGCAGATGAGCCTGCAAGTCATCCACACATCCAGCCTCTGACTGCGCGCCCGGCGCCTGGCATACAACAAGGAAAAACCATGTCCAAGACTCAGTTGTTCGACCTCGACGGCAAGATCGCTTTCGTTTCCGGCGCCAGCCGCGGTATCGGTGAAGCCATTGCCAAACTGCTCGCGCAGCAAGGCGCCCACGTGATCGTCTCGAGCCGCAAGCTCGACGGTTGCCAGCATGTTGCCGACGCGATCATTGCCGACGGCGGCAAGGCCACAGCGGTCGCCTGCCACATCGGTGAAATGGAGCAGATCAGCCAGGTCTTCGCCGGGATTCGCGAGCAGTTCGGGCGTCTGGATATTCTGGTCAACAACGCCGCGACCAACCCGCAGTTCTGCAACGTGCTGGATACCGACCTCGGCGCCTTCCAGAAAACCGTCGACGTGAACATTCGCGGCTATTTTTTCATGTCGGTGGAAGCCGGCAAGCTGATGCGCGAGACCGGTGGCGGCAGCATCATCAACGTCGCGTCGATCAACGGCATCTCGCCGGGCATCTTCCAGGGCATCTACTCGGTGACCAAGGCTGCGGTGATCAACATGACCAAGGTCTTCGCCAAGGAATGCGCGCAGTTCGGTATTCGCTGCAATGCCTTGCTGCCGGGGCTGACCGACACCAAGTTTGCTTCGGCGCTGGTGAAGAATGACGCGATTCTCAATACCGCGTTGCAGCAGATCCCGCTCAAGCGGGTGGCTGCACCGAGTGAAATGGCCGGGGCGGTGTTGTATCTGGCCAGTGATGCTTCGAGCTATACCACTGGGGTTTCGTTGAATGTGGATGGTGGGTTTTTGTCCTGATTTCAGTGGGTTTTGGGTGAACACGAGGCAGCCTTCTGGCTGCCTTTTTTGGTTTTGCGCGAGCCATTTCTGCGGTGCCATCCGAATCCCTGGAGCGAGCTTGCTCGCGATATAGGACGTTAACGATAACGCGTGTTTTCTGAATAAACGCGTCGCCCTTGAGTCCATCGCGAGCAAGCTCGCTCCTACAATGGATCGGTGCACATCCCCAAGAGATAGGCCGGCTGTCAGGCCGCCATCGCGGGCAAGCCTCGCTCCTACAAAGGGAATGGTGATCACAACCAGAAAATGCGGCCTTCAGCCCGGCGCCGGGGCATCAGTTGGGGTACAACGAGTTGAAGACGCTGGAGGTGCACGGGCTGCTCATGGCGCTGGCCGGGCAAGGTTCGGAAGGGACCGACTTTGAAGAAGCCTGGGAGGTGGAACGACTGGCAACGGCCATTCGCCTGGCTGCGCTCGAACAGCGTTGGGTCAGGGTGGATGAGGTGTAACTGAGCGCTCTGGCGCGGTGGGCTGCAAATCCCACCCGCCAATCGCTTCAGATTCTGCTAATGACGCCTGTCACACCGCCAACTTGCCGCTGGCAATCGCAGCCGACGCCGCCAACATCGCCCGCAGCAACACCGCGCAACCGGCCGCCAGATCGTCTGGCGCGGCGTTTTCGATTTCGTTGTGGCTGATGCCGCCTTCACAGGGCACGAAGATCATCCCGGCCGGGCCGAGCTCGGCAAGGAAGATCGCGTCATGCCCGGCGCCGCTGACGATGTCCATGTGCGACAGCCCCAGCCCCTGAGCGGCACTGCGTACAGCATCGACGCAGCCCTTGTCGAAATACAGCGGCGGGAAATCGGCGGTCGGCGTCAGTTCGAAGCTCAGGCCGTGTTCGTCGCAGGTGGTGTCGATCACCTGTTTGACCTCGGCGATCATCGAGTCCAGGCGGGCCGGTTCCAGATGACGGAAATCCAGGGTCATGCGCACTTCGCCGGGGATCACGTTGCGCGAGCCGGGGTAGGCTTGCAGGCAACCGACGGTGCCACAGGCGTGAGGTTGATGGCCAAGAGCGGCGCGATTGACCGCACCGACGATCACTGACGCGCCGACCAGAGCATCCTTGCGCAGGTGCATCGGGGTCGGGCCGGCGTGGGCTTCGACGCCGCGCAGTTTCAGGTCGAACCATTTCTGCCCGAGGGCACCCATCACCACACCGATGGTTTTGCGCTCATCCTCGAGAATCGGCCCTTGCTCGATATGCGCCTCAAAATAGGCGCCCACCGCATGACCGCTGACCTTGCGACTGCCGGCATAACCAATGGTGTTCAACGCTTCGCCGACCGTCACGCCGTCGGCATCGGTCTTGGCCAGGGTTTCTTCCAGAGTGAATTTCTCGGCGAATACCCCGGAGCCCATCATGCAGGGGGCAAATCGCGAGCCTTCTTCGTTGGTCCAGACCACCACTTCCAGCGGTGCTTCGGTTTCGATGCCCAGGTCATTTAGGGTGCGCAGCACTTCCAGACCGGCCAACACGCCGAAGCAGCCGTCGAATTTGCCACCCGTGGGTTGGGTGTCGATATGGCTGCCGGTCATCACCGGCGGCAGTTCCGGATTGCGCCCGGCGCGACGGGCAAAAATATTGCCGACCGCGTCGATGCTCACGGTGCAGCCAGCCTCCTCGCACCATTGCACGAAGATGTCGCGAGCCTGGCGATCGAGGTCGGTCAGGGCCAGGCGACAAACGCCGCCCTTGACCGTGGCGCCGAGTTTGGCCAACTCCATTAACGACTGCCACAGACGGTCGCGGTCGATGTGCTGATGGGTGGACTGCAGAACGTCTTGGGCTGCGTTCATGATGATCTCCTCAGGCTGTTTTTATGGGTTTCTTCAGGCAGCTCTTTGGTTTTTTTTAAGCCGTCATCGCGAGCAAGCTCGCTCCCACAGGGGAATGCATTTTAAATGTGGGAGCGAGCTTGCTCGCGATGGGGCCCTCCCTCACACCGCTGTTTTCGCAACAGACGGGCTGGGACGCATCGAGCACAACCCGTAATAAATCAGCCCACCAAGGGCCGAGCCGGTAAACCAACCGTAGCTGTAAAACCAGCTGAATACGTCACTGCCCAACGACAGCACGGTCAGCGCCACCGGGATGCCGAAGGCGATAAAGCCGTTCCAGTTCCACGCCGGGTACACGTCATCGCGATACAAGCCCGCCAGGTCGAGCTGCTGTTTCTTGATCAGGAAATAGTCCACCACCATGATCCCGGCGATCGGTCCGAGCAGGCTGGAATAGCCCAGCAACCAGTTGGAGTAGACGGTTTCCAGGCTGATATCAGAGACCAGCAAACCGAGTTTTTTCAGCAGTTCGTGGGCCATCAATGCCAGGCCCACCAGTCCGGTCAACATCACGGCTTTGGTTCTACTGATCAGTTTGGGCGCGAGGTTCTGGAAGTCGTTGGTCGGCGAAACAATGTTCGCCGCAGTGTTGGTCGACAACGTCGCAATGATGATCACCGCCATGGCCAACGCCACCCAGACCGGGCTTTGAATATGACCGATCAGGGTCACCGGATCGGAGACAGTCACCCCCACCAGCCTGGCCGAGGCCGCCGTCATCACCACTCCCAGCGAAGCGAACAGGAACATGGTCAGCGGCAGTCCGATGATCTGCCCGACGATCTGGTCCTTCTGGCTTTTCGCATAGCGGCTGAAGTCCGGGATGTTCAGCGACAGCGTCGCCCAGAAACCGACCATGGCGGTCAGCCCGGCCATGAAATAGCTGGTCACTCCAGCGCCTTCCGGGCGTTTCGGCGGTTGCGCCATCAATTCGCTCAACGAGACGTTCGGCAGGGCCCAGAACAGCAAGCCCGCACCCACCAGCACCAGCAGCGGCGCGGACAGGGTTTCCAGCCACTTGATCGAATCCGCGCCGCGCAGCACCACCCACAGGTTGAGCGCCCAGAACAGCATGAACCCGATCACCTCACCGGTACCGCCGAGCGCCTTCCAGCCCTCGAATACCGAACCGAGAAACAAATGGATGGCCAGGCCGCCGAACATTGTCTGGATGCCAAACCAGCCGCACGCCACCAGCGCCCGAATCAGACACGGCACGTTGGAGCCGATTACCCCGAACGACGAGCGCAGCAGCACCGGAAACGGAATGCCGTACTTGGTGCCGGCGAAGGCGTTGAGGGTCAGAGGGATCAGAACGATGATATTGGCGAACAGAATCGCCAGCAGCGCCTCACCGACCGACAGCCCGAAATAAGCGGTGAGCACCCCGCCGAGGGTGTAGGTCGGCACACAGATCGCCATGCCGACCCAGAGCGCCGTGATATGCCATTTGTTCCAGGTGCGTTCATGCACTTTGGTCGGCGCGATGTCGTGGTTGTAACGGGGACTGTCGAGTACGTCGCTGCCGGCATCCAGCTCGTACAAGCCGTCGCGTTCGGTCACTTGCGATCTATTCTGTTGCATGGCCGCTCCACTGTTCTTTTGATTATTGTGCTCATCGGCTGGCTGGCGGTTAAGCCGCGAACCGGGCGATGGCCGGAGTACTGACGACTTCTACGGACCGGCCAGCGTGTCAGCGGCGGCACTCAATAAACGTGCCGGGTATCCCTCTGACTCACCTGTCGCTCCGTACAATCCATGTAAACAACTGATGTTTATCAGTTTTATTTAATAGGTTCATTGAGCCTGTGACTACTTGCTCCACCACTCAGGCCGAATGCCAGGCAAGTTGTCCGAACAGTCAGGGCTCAATCTGGTGCATCACTATTTTTTCAAATGATTCCATACGCACATAGGCATAGCTCAAGCAGCTGATTTCACATAGGAAATCTTGACCATATTTGGATCCTGTCAAGTGCGTCAAAATGGTGAGAGGCCTCACCATTTTGGTGATTTTCATATTTAATCGTTTAATTTCAATAAGTTAATGTAGATATAAGCTTATAAAAAATATTCTTGCCGATTCAAAGAACACCAGCTAGCGTTTAATCCTGACAGCGATGACAGGAATCTAACCTCCTCCAGTTGCCGCAACGACAACACCAAGAACTGGCATCAGCCGGTCAAGCCTGTGAGGAAATCGGAATGTCTCTGTTGATCCGTGGCGCCACCGTTGTTACCCATGATGAAAGTTACCGCGCGGATGTGCTTTGCGCTGATGGTCTGATCCAGGCAATCGGCAACAATCTGGGCATACCGGCGGACTGCGAAGTGCTCGATGGCAGCGGCCAATACCTGATGCCCGGCGGCATCGATCCTCACACCCACATGCAACTGCCCTTCATGGGCACCGTTGCCAGTGAGGACTTTTTCAGCGGCACGGCAGCCGGACTCGCCGGCGGCACCACCTCGATCATCGACTTCGTGATTCCCAACCCGCAGCAATCATTGCTGGAGGCTTTTCATCAGTGGCGCAGCTGGGCCGAGAAATCCGCCGCAGACTACGGTTTTCACGTCGCCATCACCTGGTGGAGCGAACAGGTTCGCGAGGAAATGGCCGAACTGGTCAGCAACCATGGGGTGAACAGCTTCAAGCATTTCATGGCTTACAAGAATGCGATCATGGCCGCCGACGATACCTTGGTGGCGAGTTTCGAACGCTGCCTGGAGCTGGGTGCAATACCGACTGTGCACGCGGAAAACGGCGAACTGGTCTATCACCTGCAACGCAAACTGATGGCCCAGGGCATGACCGGCCCCGAAGCGCATCCGTTGTCGCGGCCCTCCCAGGTTGAAGGCGAAGCCGCCAGCCGCGCTATCCGGATCGCCGAAACCCTCGGTACGCCACTGTATCTGGTCCACGTTTCGACCCGCGAGGCACTGGATGAAATCACCTATGCCCGCAGCAAAGGCCAGCCGGTCTATGGCGAGGTCCTGGCCGGGCATCTGTTGCTGGACGACAGTGTTTACCAGCACCCGGATTGGCAAACCGCCGCCGGTTATGTGATGAGCCCGCCCTTCCGTCCTCGCGGCCACCAGGAAGCGCTTTGGCACGGTCTGCAATCGGGCAACCTGCACACCACCGCCACCGACCATTGCTGTTTCTGCGCCGAGCAGAAAGCCGCCGGCCGCGACGACTTCAGCAAGATCCCCAACGGCACCGCCGGTATCGAAGACCGCATGGCCGTGCTCTGGCATGAAGGCGTAAACAGCGGACGGCTGTCGATGCAGGACTTCGTTGGCCTGACCTCCACCAACACCGCGAAGATCTTCAACCTCTACCCACGTAAAGGTTCGATCCGCGTCGGTGCCGATGCCGACCTGGTGCTCTGGGATCCGCAAGGGACCCGGACCATCTCCGCCAAGACCCATCACCAGCAGGTCGACTTCAACATCTTCGAAGGCAAGACCGTGCGCGGCGTGCCCAGCCATACCATCAGCCAGGGCCGGCTGGTCTGGGTCGACGGCGACCTGCGGGCCGAACGCGGCGCCGGGCGTTACATCGAGCGCCCGGCTTATCCGGCGGTGTTCGATCTGCTGAGCAAGCGGGCTGAGTTGCATAAGCCAACTCCTGTGAAACGCTGAAATCGAGGCCTTCGGCCTTCGCGAGCAAGCTCGCTCCCACAGGGGAACGCTTTCAAATGTGGGAGCGAGCTTGCTCGCGAAGGGGCCGGCACAGGCAATACAAAAAACAATGCCCATCAGAGGCAGTACCTCAATAACCGTGAGGCCGACACCGTGATCAAGACCCTGAACCACCTCCCGCATCCCCATGAGGACGCGGCCGCCCTTGCCGGCCATTTCACCGATCTGGCGCCGCCGCTCAACGCCCGTCAGGCCACGCTTGAAGCCTCGCGCTGTCTGTATTGCTACGATGCGCCGTGCGTCAATGCCTGCCCCAGCGAGATCGACATCCCGTCGTTCATCCGCAATATCCATCAGGAAAATGTTCAGGGCGCCGCGCAGAAAATCCTTTCGGCGAACATCCTCGGCGGCAGTTGCGCACGGGTCTGTCCGACCGAAATCCTCTGTCAGCAAGCCTGCGTGCGCAACAACGCTGAGGAATGTGCGCCGGTGTTGATCGGTCTGTTGCAACGTTATGCCGTGGACAACGCGCAGTTCAGCGAACACCCGTTCACACGCGCAGCGTCGACCGGCAAGCGCATCGCAGTGGTCGGTGCCGGCCCGGCGGGTTTGTCCTGCGCTCATCGCCTGGCGATGCACGGCCATGAGGTGGTGATTTTCGAGGCCCGGGAGAAAGCCGGCGGCCTCAATGAATACGGGATCGCCAAGTACAAACTGGTAGACGATTTCGCGCAACGGGAGTTGGAGTTCCTGCTGGGCATCGGCGGGATCGAGATCCGTCACGGGCAAAAACTTGGCGACAACCTCAGCCTGACCGAACTGCATCAGCAGTTCGATTCGGTGTTCCTCGGCCTCGGTCTGGCCGCCAGCAAGCAACTCGGCCTGGCCCACGAAGATGCACCCGGCATGCTCGCTGCCACCGACTACATCCGCGAACTGCGCCAGGCCGATGACCTGACTCAATTACCTCTGGCCGATCGTTGCATCGTCCTTGGCGCCGGCAATACCGCCATCGACATGGCGGTGCAAATGGCCCGCCTCGGCGCACGCGATGTGAACCTGGTGTACCGCCGTGGCCTGGAGGAAATGGGCGCCACCGGGCACGAGCAGGATATCGCCAAGGCCAATCAGGTCCGCCTGTTGACCTGGGCCCGCCCCGAAGAAGTGCTGCTCAACAACAAGGGCCAGGTACGCGGCATGCGCTTTGCCCGCACACGACTGGAGAACGGTCGCCTGCAAAGCACTGGCGAGACCTTCGAGCTGGCCGCCGATGCGATCTTCAAAGCCATCGGCCAGGCCTTCGACGACGTAGCGCTGAGCGATCCACTGGCCCGTGAGCTGAAGCGCCAGGGCGAGCGCATTCTGGTGGACGAACAACTGCGCACCAGCATCCCCGGCGTTTATGCCGGCGGCGACTGCACCAGCCTCGACCAGGACCTCACCGTCCAGGCCGTGCAGCACGGCAAACTGGCCGCTGAAGCCATCAATGTCCAACTCATGCTCAATGTGGAGGCTGCGTAAATGGCCGATCTTTCGATTGTCTTCGCCGGTATCAAAGCTCCCAATCCGTTCTGGCTGGCCTCCGCGCCGCCCACCGACAAAGCCTACAACGTGGTTCGCGCCTTCGAGGCCGGCTGGGGTGGCGTGGTCTGGAAAACCCTTGGTGAAGACCCGGCGGCGGTCAACGTCTCGTCACGCTACTCCGCACACTTCGGCGCCAACCGCGAAGTCATGGGCTTCAACAATATCGAGCTGATCACCGATCGCTCGCTGGAAATCAATCTGCGGGAAATTACCCAGGTCAAAAAGGACTGGCCGGACCGCGCGCTGATCGTGTCGTTGATGGTGCCCTGCGTCGAAGAGTCGTGGAAAGCCATCCTGCCGCTGGTGGAAGCCACTGGTGCCGATGGTGTCGAGCTGAACTTCGGCTGCCCCCACGGCATGCCCGAGCGCGGCATGGGCGCAGCAGTCGGTCAGGTGCCGGAATACGTCGAGCAAGTGACCCGCTGGTGCAAGACTTACTGCTCGCTGCCGGTGATCGTCAAACTGACGCCGAACATCACCGACATCCGCCTGGCTGCCCGCGCCGCCCATCGTGGTGGTGCCGATGCGGTGTCACTGATCAACACCATCAACTCCATCACCAGCATCGACCTGGAGCGCATGGTTGCTCATCCGATGGTCGGCAGTAAAAGCACCCACGGCGGTTACTGCGGCTCGGCGGTCAAACCGATTGCGCTGAACATGGTTGCCGAGATTGCCCGTGACCCACAAACCCATGGCCTGCCGATTTGCGGCATTGGCGGGATTGGCAGTTGGCGTGATGCGGCAGAATTCATCGCCCTGGGCAGCGGCGCGGTGCAGGTGTGTACGGCGGCGATGCTGCATGGCTTTCGCATCGTCGAGGACATGAAGGACGGTCTGTCGCGCTGGATGGACAGTCAAGGCTACGCCAACCTGCAGGAATTTTCGGGACGCGCGGTGAGCAACACCACGGACTGGAAGTACCTGGACATGAACTACCAGGTCATCGCCAAAATCGATCAGGACGCCTGCATCGGCTGCGGCCGCTGTCACATTGCTTGCGAAGACACCGCGCACCAGGCCATCGCCAGCCTCAAGCAACCTGACGGCACCCATAAATATCAAGTGATCGACGACGAGTGCGTGGGCTGCAACCTGTGTCAGATCACCTGCCCGGTTCAGGACTGTATCGAGATGGTGCCCATCGACACCGGCAAGCCGTTCCTGGACTGGAATCATGATCCGAGGAATCCATATTGCGTGGCGGGTTAAATAGACCTGAGGATATGCATCGTCTGTTCCGCCGCTATCGCGAGCAAGCTCGCTCCCACATTTTGATCTAAGTCGTACACAAATTATGTGTTCGCTGAAGATCTAATGTGGGAGCGAGCTTGCTCGCGATGGGGCCCTTAAGCACACCACAACCCTCAAGGCTCCAACCCAATCCCCCTGAGAATCACACTGGTCACCGTCTGCACCGCCCGCTCGAACTGCATGTCCGACAGCGGCTGGTGATCGTTGAGGATCATTATCTGGTGATCGAAGTCGGCGTAATGCTGGGTCGAGGCCCAGATCATGTACAGCAGAGTCGAGGGTTCCACCGCCAGGATGCGTTTGTCTTCCACCCATTGGCGAATTTTCGCTTCCTTCATCTTCGCCCAGTCATACAGGCTGGCATCCAGCGCCACACCCAGGGTCGGAGCGCCGTGGATGATTTCATTGGCCCAGACTTTCGAACCATAAGGCCGGCTGCGGGAGTGGTTCATCTTGGCGCGGATATAGCTGCTGAGCACCACCCGCGGATCATCGAACAGCTCGAAGCACAAGGCGTCCTGCTTCCACACCTCCAGCAGGTCGAACAGCACCGCGCTGTACAGTTCGCTTTTGGTGCTGAAGTAGTAATGCAGATTGGAGCGCGGCAGTTGCACTTCCTTGGCAATATCGGCCATCGCCGTGCTGCCATAACCCTTCTCGGCGAAGATTTTTTCGGCCGCCAGAAGAATTTTCTCGACGTTGCTGCGACGAATTTCGATCTTGTGATTGCCCATGAGGGCTCCCTGACTACAGCGATTGCCAAGACTAGCATCCGCTCCAGTTACCCCGATACGGTGTTCGCCCTGCGCAACCTCTCCTCCAGGTGATCCAGATGCTCGGTCATCAGGCGTACGGCTGTCACGACGTCGTCGCTTTCCACTGCATCGACAATCGCCGCATGTTCCTGCCAGGCGCAATAGCTGCAGGCCTGCTCTTCATATTGGGCGATCACCAATGAGGTCAGCGGCACCAGGCTGCCCAGAAATTGTGCCAGCGGTGCGTTACCCGCCACTTGTGCCAGCAGCAGGTGGAACTCGCCAGACAGGCGAATGGCCGGGCCCCGTTGGTTCTGCTCGATGCAGCGGCGTTCGCGGTCGATCAATTCGCGCAACTGTGGCAGGTGCCGTGAAGTCGGCTGTTGGCAGGCCAGTCGCACCAGGGTGGTTTCAGTCAGCCTTCGGGCGTGGAGTATCTGCAGGGTTTGCCCGGCATCGGGCGCCGCGACTTGCGGGCGATGATTGGGCCGCAGAATGACCACCTGCTGATGGGACAATCGCGCCAGTACCTGGCGGATGATACTGCGGCTGACACCGAATACCTTGCCGAGACTTTCTTCGGTAAAGCGGCTGGCCGGTGCGATACGTTGCTCGAGAATCGCGTCGAAAATCTGCGGGTAGATATCATCGACGCGACGCTTTTTTTTGTTCTGGTGGCGTAATGGCAGGGAGGTAGAAATCGAGAAAGCGGGATTCTTCAAGACGCAGGAATTCATGGCCTGTCTCCAGTCCGGTTGCCAATAGGTTGTTGTCTACATCCACTATTTGCCCAGATTGTCGTCCGGGATGTTCAGCTCGATGCCCATGCGCTGCCCTTCCTGAAGGATGTGCCGGCGCATTTCGGCGCTGGCCAGGGCGCTGTTCTTGTTGCGGATCGCACGAACCACCGCTTCGTTTTCTTCCAGGCGCTCGGCCAGGTGTTCCGGTGAGTTGCGCAGCACTTCGGCGCTCTGCTTGAGGGCGTTGCTGGTTTGTTGCACGACGTTCTGGAAGATCGGGTTCGAGGTCAGGGTGAACAGCTCTTCGTGGAACGCGATGTAAGCGTTCATTCCGGCTTCGCTGTCATTGGCCTCAAGGGCTTCGCGCATGTCCATCAGCGTCAGGCGCAGTTGCCCGATCTCCTTGCTGCTGATGGATTGGGCAACCAGCCCGACAATGAACGGCTCGAGGGTGTAACGCAGTTGCAGTACATCCTCGAGGCTGGCTCCGGCCACACCGCTGTCGGTGGCTGGAGCATCATTGAGGTTGGCTTCCAGCACCACCACACCTTTGCCGGGCATGGAGCGCACCAGACCGAGGGTTTCCAGCACGATCACCGCTTCGCGCAGGCTCGGCCGGCTGATACCCAGTTGCTCAGCCAGTTCGCGTTGCCCCGGCAACATCTCGCCGGAGCGCCACTGGCCACGCGCCAACGCGGCGCGAAGCTTTTCAACCACTGAATTTACAACTGTCGACGAGGTGATCACTGTTCGCTCCATGAGAGTCGGTAACGCGGTGATTGTGCCTGCCGGTGACAGGCACAAGGTTCGGTCAAAAATCTTGCTGATGGGCCGGGGCCGGGGTTTTACGTGTCTGGAAGGTGTAGCCCTGCTGGCCGGTCAATACCTTGTTGGCGCGCTCGATGTCGATGTCTTTTTCCCAGCGAGCGATGGCCACGGTAGCGACGCAGTTACCGATCAGGTTGGTCAGCGCACGGCCGATCCCCATGAACCAGTCCACCGCCAACACCAGCACCAGACCCACCACCGGAATCGCCGGGATCGCCGTCAGTGTTGCCGCCAGAATCACCAGTGCCGAACCGGGAATACCGTGGGCACCTTTGGAGGTGATCAGCGAGACTAGCAGGATCGTTATCAAATCGCTCATGGCCAGTGGCGTACCGGTGGCATTGGCGATGAACACGATGGCCAGGGTCAGGTAGATCGAAAAACCGTCGAGGTTGAATGAGTAGCCGGTGGGAATCACCAGGCCGACGGTCGAGCTGCCAATGCCCAGATGTTCGAGCTTGCGCATGATTTGCGGGAGCACAGCGTCGGAGGACGCCGTGCCCATGACGATCAGCAACTCTTCGCGCAGGTACTTGAGAAACGGCAGCATCCGCAGACCGGAAAGACGCATGACCAAGCCGAGGATCAGCGACACGAACGCCGCACACGTCAGGTAAAACAGACCAATCAGACTGCCCAGGTGTTGCAGGGAATCCACGCCATATTTGCTGGTAGTGAAGGCAATGGCGCCAAACACGCCAATCGGCGCCAGACGCACGATCATGCCCATGATGCGGAAAATCACATGGCTCAGTTCGTTGATCAGTCGGGAGATACCCGACGCTGCTTCACCCACCAGGTTCAGCGCGCTGCCGAACAACACCGAGAACAGCAGCACTTGCAGGATGTTGTTCTCGGCAAAGGCGCCAATCACCGAAGTCGGGATCAGACCCATCAGGAACTGCGTGGTGCTGTGCATCTGTTGGCCACGCTGGGCCAGATCACCCATATCCGCTGCTGCGAGCTGATCCAGATGAATATTGGCGCCACTGCCGATACCGGTCGTGAAGGCGAACACCAGACCAATCACCAGTGCGATGGTGGTCAGGATCTCGAAGTAGATCACTGACTTGAGGCCGATGCGGCCGACTTTCTTCAAGTCACCTGCGCCAGATATGCCACTGACCACCACGCAGAACACGATCAGGCCGATGAGCATTTTGATCAGTTTGATGAAGCCGTCGCCGAGGGGTTTTAGCTGGGCGGAGTATTCGGGAAGGGTCAGTCCGCAGACGATGCCGAGCACCAGTCCAAGGACAACTTGAAGGAAGATCGAACGTGAGCACCATCTGAGCATGGGAGGAATCCTGGTGAGTGTCCTGGTGCCGTGCGCAAGGCGCATCAGATTCAGAACTTAATTATTGTGGTCTTACCGGTATGTCCAGTGCAGGCGCAGTTTAGGCGCTGTTTTCAGGCTTTCGCAAGCAGAAAGTGAGAATATGGCTTTACCGGTCTGACCAGTTGAGTGGCGAGGGCCGGGCTTGAGCGGTTTTTTCAGGTGAAAAAAAATGGCCATCACTGGTTAATGCCAGGCAATCTTTAGTCTGGTGGGCGCTTTTTGTGGCGAGGGGGCTTGGCCCAATGCCATTCAGTTAAGGAGTTTCAGGTTCGCCACATTCCTCGTAGCAGCTGCCGAAGGCTGCGTTCGAGTGCGCAGCGCTCGCAATATGGCAAGCTTCGACCTTTCTGAAAGACCGCATACCGGCTATTTACGACTGCTTCGCAGCCGAACGCAGGCTTCGCCAGCTCTTATCAAACATCCCTAAACCATTGTTTCTAAAGGGTCGAAAAGGCCATCTTTTGGCTATCATGCCGCAACCAAGGGGCGATACGGGCCAACGCCGCGAGGATATGATCGACACCGGCCAGCGCGGCAACGCAGGGATAACGCTCGGGTTCGAGCAACTGGGCCACATGGTAGAAACAGCCCTCGCGACGGACGTTACCGCTGGTGGGCCGCTGCTCTCCTGCCAGAAGCCGGCCAAGCAATGATTTACCGCAGCCATTGGCTCCGACAATGCCTGTAGTCCGAGCACTGAAGGCGTAGTTCAAGTCCTCGAACAGTACACGCCCATCGGGCAGGCTGAATGATAGGTGATCGAGCTGTAGCAACCGATGGGTCATGGCGTTTCCTGAAACTGGCGGGCTGATGAGCAATTGACGGTTGTCTGAAGTGCCGGCTCGGCGGTGGCCAGACGAGATTAATCATTTGATCGGCTCCGCATACCGGGTCGTTCCGAGGTTGGACAGACTCGTCCATGGTTTCAGGGCGTCAAATCGGGCGTCAGTTGAGTTCGCCAGCTGCTTACGCAAAGGTGCGATGCCTGGTCGGATTAGTGCTGCATTTCCGGTCAGGCACCTGATGCCGAGACGATTAACGCAGGGGGTAGATGGAGCCGCGCTTTTTCTTTTTTTTACGTTTAAACAGACTCAAGAGTCTTTGAATGATGCTCATTGTATTGCTCCCGGGAAAGGCCTGGTTGGGCGCTGATGAGGTTGGCAAGTTGTTCATTGCCAAGGTCGTTGAAGTGAACGCGGTCGACAAATAAGGTGTCGTTGAACACCGGAGACTGTTTCAGCAGGGCATTCATGTCCAGGCAAGTAATGTCACCTGCCTTTTCCTGAATGTGCTGGAAGAAAGGGGCATGGACTTCTTTACCGAGTACACCGCTGAATAGCCGGTAAAAATTATTCGGGCAACTGTCGATGGCATGGAAAACGGCTTCCTCGGCGGGCGTCAGAGCATCTCGGCACCAATGGGACAGGGGCTGAAGAACAAAGGTTAAAGTCGCGCTGGTGCCGGATAGCAGCAACTTCCATTGTTTTAATGCGCCAGTAATCGAATCGGCTGCCCGTTCCAGCCGCTCGTCCAAGGATGCATCGGCGTCGGTGATCACCTCGTCGGCCGGGTTCTGGTAGAAAAGCGTGTTTTTCCAGCGCTGGAGCAAGGAATTGCCTCTGGCCGCGCCAAACGAACTCTTCTTGCGCTTCATATCCTCGTTGAACTTGTTCATGTAATGCTGAAACTCATAGGAGTAGTAGTAGCGTCCGTGCTCACTGGCGAACTCGTCAGGGATCCCCTCTAGCGCTAGCGTGTTGATGCCGCTGAAAACCACCACATGACCGATGTCGCCGATCCGTTGCTGATGCATCAGGTACATCAACAGCTCTTGGGTGGCGTTGTAGCCACGTCCAGCGAAGTTCAACCAGACCTCCCCGGTGAGCTCGCTAAGGTGGGATGCCACGGTGTTCTCGTCGCTGGTCGCGCCCACACCCAGCGCTGTGGAACCGCCAACCAGCAGGTTCACTTTTCCGGTGGGAGGGCGTTCGGCCACGGAGTAGCGTTTGCCATTCAGCTGACTGTAGCGAAAGCCTAAAGCGTCGGTATTGACCGTTGCCGAGCGGAAGTTCTTTTCATGGAAATACATGGTGTACGGTACCCAGCGCGCACCGATGTGCATGAAGCTGTCGTAGTCACGAATTTGTGGAGTCCACTTGTAGACCTCCTGCAACGCCTGGTGATGATCCAGAACAGGTTTTTCAATCGAGCGCATATTGCTTCCTCCAGTCAGTATCCTCTTGCCATTCGGGCTGGTCGGACTTGCTTAAAAAGAACTCGCCAATGACCAGGCAATCCATTTCCGTGCGCATAAAACAGCGGTAGGCATCGTCGGGGCTCTCGACTATCGGTTCGCCGCGCACATTGAAGGAGGTATTGATCAGGACAGGACAACCGGTCAGCTGGGCGAAGCCAGACAGCAGTTGCCGGAACAGCGGGTTGTGCTGCCCGTCTACTGTTTGGACCCGCGCCGAGCAGTCAACATGAGTCACCGCCGGTATTTGCGAACGCTTGAGTTTGAGCTTCTCCATGCCGACGTAACCCAGCTCGTCGGGCGCGGGCTCACGCTTTTCCAGCTGCACTGGTGCAACGATCAACATGTAGGGTGAGGGTTGGTCTAGATCGAACCAATGCTCGGCAAATTCGGCCAGCACGGCCGGCGCAAAGGGACGGAATGATTCACGATTTTTGATCTTGAGATTCATGACACTTTGCATTGTCTCGGATTGCGGGTTGCCGAGGATCGAGCGTGCGCCAAGCGACCGGGGACCGAACTCCATGCGTCCCTGAAACCAGCCGACGACCTTGTTTTCGGCCAGCTGGTGTGCGGTCGTTTGGATCAATGCCGTTTGGTCAAGCTTCTGAAAACGGGCGCCGAATCGCGTCAATGCCTGCTCAATCGCGGCGGTCTGATATTCATTGCCCAGATAGCCGCCCTGCATGGCGTCTTCACTGCCATTTACCTTGCGTGAGGCTTGGGTCTTTTCGTAATAACAATGCAGCGCCGCGCCGAGGGAACCTCCCGAGTCGCCGGAGGCCGGTTGGATGAAGATGCTTTTGAAAAGCCCCGATCGAGCCAGCTTGCCGTTTGCGACACAGTTGAGTGCCACGCCACCAGCCAGGCAAAGATGTTCGGCCTGGGTCAGCTCTTTGACTTTACGCGCGAGCCCGAGCATGACTTGCTCGGTTACCATCTGGATTGAAGCCGCAAGGTCCATCTCTCGCTGGGTAATCAGGCTCTCCGCCTCCCGCGCAGGGCCACCAAAGAGCATTTCGAAGGCATCGCTGATCATCCGCTCGCCGACTTCATAGTCGAAGTATTTGCGATTGAGCGTAAAGCTGCCGTCGGCCTCGACCTCGATCAGGTGCTGCACGATGATGTCGACGTAACGTGGGGTTCCATAGGGGGCCAACCCCATCAGCTTGTACTCGCCCGAGTCGACCTTGAATCCGCAGTAATAGGTGAACGCCGAATACAGCAGGCCGAGCGAGTGCGGGAAGCGTATATCAAACAAGGGCTGCAGGCTGGAACCTTGGCCGTACCAAGCGGTGGTAGTCGACCATTCGCCGACGCCATCAACACAAAGCACGGCGGCATTCTGGTAAGGCGAGGGATAAAACGCCGACGCCGCATGGCTCAGGTGGTGCTGGTAAAGGTAGAGTGCTGGGATACTTGCTTCAGGAAACAGCGCGTCGAGTTCTTTCTCGATGATGCTTTTCACATCTTTGCGGGCCAGGAAACGCTTGTACTGTTGCGCGAAACCCAGCGCGCCCTTGGGGAAGTTGTCCTTGTAGGTTTTACAAATGCGCTCGAACTTTATTTCGGGATCTTCATAGTAGGCAATATACGACAGATCGCTGAGCTTGATACCGGCGTGTGCAAGGCAGGCACGCAGGGCATGGCGTGGAAATCCTTTGTCCTGTTTGATCCGCGAAAAACGCTCTTCCTGGAGCGCGCAGACAATCTGACCGTCTTTGATCAGCGTGACAGCACTGTCATGGTAAAAGGCTGAAATTCCGAGGATATAGGTCATGCAACACCCCGAAAAATGGTAAATACAGCAATAGTAAAAAACAGCACTGGCGGAACATAGTCAAACCAGGAGGCGCGCTGGATCGCCGGTTTAAGTGCATGGGCGGTGAGCCCGACGGTCATGTTGACGAGAATGCCACCGATATTAAAAATCAGTCCGTACAGCAAAAAATACAGCCAGGTTGGACTGGCATCGGTTGGTACGAACTGGGGCAACAAGCTGATGAAGAACAACCCGATTTTCGGGTTGGACAAGTTGATCAACATGCCTTTACTGAAAGCGTACTTGGCAGGTTCCACTGTGCGATCGAGAGACGCAGAGTCCTCGCCGGCTTTTCGCCGAGGCCAGGACAGGTAGGCCAGGTACAGTAAATACAAGGCGCCAGCGACCTGGACGGTTTTGTACAGCAGCGGGATTTCCTTGAATATCAGCATCAAGCCAAATGCCGCCAGCAGTACGTAGAAGAACACACCGAACTCAACACCGGCCGCCGCTTTCAATCCCGTGCGAACACCGTGCCGCAGCGACTGGTTCATGACATAGAGCATGGCTGGCCCGGGTGAGAGATTGATGACCAGCACTGCCAATATGAAAGACAAAAAACCGTAGCTCATGATGCGTCCTGCTGTTGAGTGAGTTTATTGAAGGTACGCTGCAAGACGGTGCTCATTGCCGCAAACCACGACTCATCTGGTGGTGTCAGCGAGCGATAACCCACCCACACCCGCTCCCAGTGCTTGGCAAGCTCCTGTTTGCCGCCCTTTTGTAGAATGTCGTCAAGGTGTTGCTTGATTGCCTCTATGGCCCAGGCAGTGTGTCCACTCACAACATTGTCAATGGTGTTATGTAGGTCGGTGAACATTGAACTGAAGCCGTAGTGACGAAGCACATCCGCTGATCTCCGGTATTCGCCGCCTACCCCGGAAAGCTCCATGGCCAGGTTCAAGCCCAATGTTTCAGACTGAAAAGATTGAGGAAACAACGAGACCGCCAGCCAGAACACCGGGACTTTAAGACAGTCTTCGTCAAACAGTTCGGAAGCGGCAAACTGGCTTTCAGTAAAGTTGCCGACTCTCACGCCCATGCTCGCCAGCAACCCTTGATAGATGTTCCCGTGGTGAAGCTCGCAATCGCCCCGACCGAGTTCGTCAATCAGGGTTCGATACTGCAATGCGCCGATATGAGTAGTGACCATGGAGGGTATTGATACATTCCTCAGCCAGGCACCGTCGATCAGCGTCAGGGGCGCCAGTTTCACGGCATCGGCAATGATCTCCTCACGGCTTTCTTGCGGTGCATCAGTCAGTGGCCGGTAGCTGCTCACTTGACGAGCGTGTTGAAAGGCGAGCCAGTGGTCGAGTTTTTCATGGCTGTAAGGGCTGAATGGCAAGCCTGCGCGAAGCACGGAGCGACGATGCGTGGCGATCCACCTGACGGCAAATTGCCTGGCTGCTGGCAGCACGTCAGGCGTTCTGTCGGCGCTCAAAAGCAATGGATACAGCTGTTTCAGCGTATGACCGGCATACTTGTTCAAGGCCTGTTTGTTCACCATGGTCAGCAGCTTTTCGCAGAGTGCGGGGCGATCCTGATCCACAGGTTCTTTCAGCGGATCCTGGATGGCCTGGGGGCTTGCTCTGGTGCTCTCCAGTTCTGCAATCCAGGCCTGAACAACCTCAATGTCCTGTTCCGAAAACACGCCGAACATTGAGCCTTTAGGGTGGCTGATTATCTTCAGCAGTGCGCTCTTGTCCGGCTGACCAGCGCTGACGTAGCGCGAGTCGGCTAGCGCCCTGACGGTCGACTTTGCACAGAATGTCTTGGGGTCCAGCCATTGGTCGATGGATCTGTCAGCCAGCACTCCTCGCCGGTGATAACCGCAGCCGTGGCGGCCAAGTTTGTCTATCAGAGCGATCATGGCAGCCTCGCTGCTGAAGCGATCATCCTCGGCCAGCTCGGTTGCCAACCTGCGTTCAAAGGCATCTATTAGGGTAATCGTGCTGGCATAACCCGTGGTGATCGCGGCTTTTTCCGAGGGGCCGGCCTGACCGATGTATTGATGGATAGCATCGACGGCCAAGTCGCGATAGGAGTCTGGCGACCGCAGGCCGAACACGGCTGTTTCAGTGTGACGCGTGGCATTAAGCGCATCGACGTAAAGTGACATGGCCAAGTTGACGCCTAAGGTCTCAGCGTATAGCGAGCCAGGGAACCGGGCGATGCTCAGCAGAAAAACTGGCAGTGCAAAGGCATACTCCTGGATTTGGCGATTGTTGCTAAAGCTACTGGCAAAGACCTCGGTGAAGTTAACGTCGACTTGCCTTGCTGCCTGCTCGAACAAGTGTCCCTGGCTGCATGACGGGTAGCCGTGACCAACCATTTGTGCATGGGCTTGCAGCAATACGCCGCCCTCCTTGCGCCAGGCATATGTAATAGAGGTGGTGCCCGTCAGCCAGCAGCCGAGTACTTTGAACAATGGTCCGTACTGGTGATAGAAGTAGCGCCAGTGTTTGTCCGTCGTCAGCAGCGCAGGATCGCTCAGCGAGGTCAGTGGCCGTAACATCGCGCCGCCTCCCATGGTCCCTGCCAACAAAGCATCAAAAGCCTGATTGGTAACGAAAGTTTGCACGCCAGCCTGCTTGCCCAGGAATGTGATCACACGCTTCCAGACGGACTCCAGCAGCGGATAACACTCTTCCAGATTGATGAGTTTGAAAAACCACTGACGGTCTCCCAGGCACAAGCGCTCCAGATCTCCCGGGGGAACTGGCAGGAACACTGGTGCGCCAAGAACCGACAGTTTATGGGTGGTGCTCGCCATCACACGTTCTCCCTATTCGATGGTGTTCGTCTGGCGTGCGGTGCAAACGATTCGGTTTAAATGCCCGATTGAAGGTGATCGCATAGATAATGGGAATGCATCATGCGGCTCAACTCAATAACCGTATTGCACTCAGCTCCTGCGGCCGCCCCTTCCAGACAACCCACCGAGACTTGAACTCGACACTTGAACTAATTTATCCGGATTTCTTGGGCATATTCAGCGTACCGCTGGAACATCGAGCTACTCGCCATAAGTGCTGGCACTGCAAACCTAGTGGAGATTGAGACAACTCGTCAAGAATCTATAATATTTTCAGAAATTACTTACAGAAACTTCACACACCACTCCTAAAATCAGGAAAACACCCTTCCCAACAACCTGTAAACCCATTCCTACAATCCAGCTGATTACTCTCCATCTTTTAACTAGTCACGGCACACCTCACTAGTAGCCACCCCTTAAGGTCCAAGTGAGCACTGGACGACAGAGAGAAGTGTAAGTCGTCACTTTATCGGTTCGACTGAAGTTAAAGCGAACCAACGCAGCAAACAACCAGAAAAACAATCGCCGCTGTCATGACTGAAAAAACCGAATTCTCAAAAGCCAAGCGTGCCTTTCGATTTTTTTGTATACGACTCAATCGGCAATACAAACCTAATGCGAACTGAAACAGTTCGTCAAGAGCTCATGGGATTTTCAGAAGTTACTTACAAGCACTGAAAGACAAAGCCCATACAAGGGAAATACTCGTCCTGAAATCATGTAAGCTTTTTCCTACAAGGCATCACATCTGGAAAACGTTCAATACCTTTATTCACCGTAACCATAAAACGCGTTGAGCTGGTTTGAATAATGACCGCGACCTCAACGGCACGACGGGACTTCCCCCCCCAAAACTGCGCTCATGCAGAGCGCACATAAAAAACGAGGAACCAAAGCTCCTCGTTTTGTACCCCGCCAGACTAAGCATGATCATCATGCTCAGCGAAATCCAGCTCCACTGACTGCAAACGCACATCCCGAGCTTATGCCTTAAGCAACATATAACCCGCCACGACCACGCAAATACTGGCGAATCCCAGCTGCAACCCTCTGGCTGGAACATGAGAAGACATCCGCCGGCCAATCAGCATCCCGACGATGCTCGCGACTATGAACACGGCGCCGGTGGCGTTGATGGACACTCCCGCATGGAGCGCGCCGATGACGCCTGTCGCCGAGATCAGACTGATCACCATCAACGAGGTGGCGACGATTCCGCGCATTTGCACGTCGGTCAGTTGCTTGAAGGCCGGGACGATCAGAAAACCGCCGCCGACGCCGAGCAGCCCGGAAACGACGCCCGTGACAGCGCCCAATGCCGCCAGGGTCGCCGAGCATTTCGCAGTCCAGGAAAAGCGTCCGGTCTGCTGATCGAGCATGCAGTTTTTCTGCCCCCACGAAGCGCTGCCATGATCACTCGGCCCGGGATCTCGCGACTCGCGGCGCAGCATCCGCCACGCCACGATCACCATGAGCAGGCTGAACAGAATCATCAGGATTTTTTCTGGCAAACGATGGGCAAAGTAAATGCCTACCGGCGAGAACAGAGCGCCGAGCAACGCGATCAACAATGCTGCGCGGTAACGCACCAGGCCATGTCGCAGGCCGTCGATGGCGCCGACCGCCGCGGCGCTGCCCACCGCAAACAGCGCCACCGGCGCCGCCTGGGTCATGCTCCAGCCCAAACCCAGCACCAAAGCCGGCACTGCGAGAATGCCGCCACCGGCCCCCGTCAAGCCGAGGATCAACCCCATTACCACACCAAAAAATGTTGCCAGCAGCATAAAACGCTCTTGATCTGCTTTAAATAAATCCGGAACAGACCCGGTCCTGGAATGGCGCTCACCATACAGCCCACAATGAGTTACATCACTTAAATCAAATCAAGACTAGTCAGTGTGCGGATAAAGTACCTAACCTTTGAGAACATCCCGAAAGGATCCGCCCTCATGCCTGCCCTGATCGAAGCCTTCCTGGACAAAGCGTCGTCGACCTACACCTATGTGATTTTTGAACAGGATGGCGGGCACTGCGCAATCGTCGACCCGGTGCTCGATTACCACCCGGCATCCGGGCGAACCGGCACCACCGAGGCCGACCGAGTGATCGCCTTCGTCCGCGAACACCGCTTGCAGGTGCAATGGCTGCTGGAAACCCACGCCCACGCCGATCACCTGTCCGCCGCTGCCTATCTACGCAAGGAGCTGGGCGGAAAAATTGCCATCGGTCAGTCGATCAACAAGGTTCAGGAGGTGTTCAAAACCCTGTTCAACCTTGAGCCGGAATTCAAAATCGACGGCTCGCAGTTCGACCACCTGTTTGAGCCGGACGAGGAGTTCGCCATCGGCAACCTCAAGGCCAAGGCATTGCATGTCCCGGGACACACCCCGATGGACATGGCTTACCTGATAGAGGATGAGCTGATTCTGCTGGGCGATACACTGTTCATGCCCGACGTGGGCACCGCGCGTTGCGACTTTCCCGGCGGCAATGCGAACCAGATGTTCGCCTCGATCGGTAAATTGCTGGCCTTCCCTCCCGAAACCCGACTCTATGTCTGCCACGACTACCCCTGCGCCGGCCGCGCCGCGCAGTACCAGACCACGGTCGCCGAACAACGCCAAGGCAATATTCATGTGCGCGACGGCATAGACGAAGCTGCATTCGTCGCCATGCGCACCCAACGCGACGCCGGGCTGGGCATGCCGACGCTGTTGCTGCCGGCGATTCAGGTGAATGTGCGGGCCGGGAATCTGCCGCCAGCCGAAGATAATGGCGTTACTTATCTGAAGATCCCACTCAACCAGCTCTGACCCTGTAGCAGCTGACGAGCTCCGCGAGGCTGCGTTCGGCGGCGCAGCCGTCGTAAAACCTGCAACCGCGTTCTACCAGACACACCGCGTCAGCCGGATTACGACGGCTTCGCCGCCGAACGCTGCCTCGCGCGGCTCGACAGCTGCTACGGGGGTCAGTTAGCGAGCGTCAACCCATTGGCCGGCAACGGCAGCGCGGTTTTGTAGCGCACCTGCTTGAGCGCAAAGCTCGAGCGGATATTGGCCACGCCCGGCACTTTGGTCAGAAAATCCATCATGAAACGCTCCAGCGACTGGATGGTCGGCACCAGTACGCGGATCAGGTAATCCGGATCACCGGCCATCAGGTAGCACTCCATGACTTCCGGCCGATCGGAGATCGCTTCTTCGAAATGCTGCAGGGCTTCCTCCACCTGTTTCTCCAGGCTGACGTGGATGAACACGTTGACGTGCAGCCCCAGCAGCTCAGCGTCGAGCAGCGTGACTTGCTCGCGAATCAGTCCCAGTTCTTCCATCGCCTTGACCCGGTTAAAACACGGCGTCGGCGACAGGTTAACCGAGCGTGCGAGGTCGGCGTTGGTGATGCGGGCGTTCTCCTGAAGGCTGTTGAGAATCCCGATATCGGTACGATCCAGCTTGCGCATGAGACAAAACCACCTGTTTTTTGTGCTTATACAGATTTTTTATCCTGAAACAGCCTAAAGCGCAACGAAACAGAGAGAAATATTCTTCTCGGCGAGGCCTATGATTGTTGTAGGACAAGATTTCTTTTACCAAAGAATGACTGCCAGCTCACTACAAGAAATTCACAAGATCGAGCGTAGAAGCCATGAATCAAGCGTACGAACCGCTGCGCCTGCACGTTCCCGAACCCTCGGGCCGTCCCGGCTGCAAAACCGACTTCTCCTACCTGCGTCTGACGGACGCCGGTACGGTGCGCAAACCCCCTATCGACGTTGAACCCGCCGACACCGCAGACCTGGCCAAGGGCCTGATCCGCGTGCTCGACGACCAGGGCAATGCCCTCGGTCCGTGGGCCGAAGGCGTGCCGGTGGAGATCCTGCGTAAAGGCATGCGCGCCATGCTCAAGACGCGGATTTTCGACAACCGCATGGTGGTCGCCCAGCGTCAGAAGAAAATGTCGTTCTACATGCAAAGCCTTGGCGAAGAAGCCATCGGCAGCGCTCAGGCCCTGGCCTTGAACATCGACGACATGTGCTTCCCGACCTACCGTCAGCAAAGCATCCTGATGGCGCGGGAAGTGCCGCTGGTGGACCTGATTTGCCAACTGCTGTCCAACGAGCGCGATCCGCTCAAGGGCCGTCAGCTGCCGATCATGTACTCGGTTAAAGACGCCGGGTTCTTCACCATTTCCGGCAACCTCGCCACCCAATTCGTACAAGGCGTGGGCTGGGGCATGGCCTCGGCGATCAAGGGCGACACCAAAATCGCCTCGGCCTGGATCGGCGACGGCGCCACCGCTGAATCCGACTTTCACACCGCCCTCACCTTCGCCCACGTTTACCGTGCGCCGGTGATCCTCAACGTGGTCAACAACCAGTGGGCGATCTCGACGTTCCAGGCGATTGCCGGTGGTGAAGCCACGACGTTCGCCGGTCGTGGCGTCGGTTGCGGCATCGCCTCCTTGCGGGTCGATGGCAACGATTTCGTCGCGGTCTACGCCGCCTCTGCCTGGGCCGCCGAACGCGCCCGCCGCAACCTCGGCCCGACCATGATCGAATGGGTCACCTACCGCGCCGGCCCGCACTCGACGTCCGATGATCCGTCCAAATACCGTCCTGCCGACGACTGGAGCTATTTCCCGTTGGGCGACCCGATTGCGCGCCTCAAGCAGCATCTGGTGAACATCGGTCAGTGGTCCGAAGAGGAACACGCTGCTGTCAGCGCCGAACTGGAAGCCGAAGTGATCGCCGCGCAGAAAGAAGCCGAGCAGTACGGCACCCTCGCCGGCGGCCAGATTCCGAGCGCCGCGACCATGTTCGAAGACGTCTATAAAGAGATGCCGGAGCACTTGAAGCGCCAGCGTCAAGAGTTGGGGATCTGACATGAACGATCACAACAATAAAATCGAGTTGGAAACCGCCATGACCACGACCACCATGACCATGATCCAGGCCCTGCGCTCGGCCATGGATGTGATGCTTGAGCGTGACGACAACGTCGTGGTCTTCGGCCAGGACGTAGGCTACTTCGGTGGTGTGTTCCGTTGCACCGAAGGTCTGCAGAACAAGTACGGCACCTCCCGCGTATTCGACGCACCGATCTCCGAAAGCGGCATCGTCGGCGTCGCCGTGGGCATGGGCGCTTACGGTTTGCGGCCGGTGGCCGAGATCCAGTTCGCCGATTATGTTTACCCGGCGTCGGACCAGATCATTTCCGAAGCCGCCCGCCTGCGTTATCGCTCGGCCGGTGAGTTCACCGCACCGATGACCCTGCGCATGCCATGCGGCGGCGGCATCTACGGTGGCCAGACCCACAGCCAGAGCATCGAGGCGATGTTCACCCAAGTCTGCGGTTTGCGCACGGTGATGCCATCCAACCCCTATGACGCCAAAGGCCTGTTGATCGCCTCCATCGAAAACGATGACCCGGTGATCTTTCTCGAGCCCAAGCGCCTGTACAACGGCCCGTTCGACGGCCACCACGACCGCCCGGTAACCCCTTGGTCGAAACACCCGGCAGCACAAGTGCCGGACGGCTACTACACCGTGCCGCTGGACGTGGCGGCCATTGCCCGTCCGGGCAAGGATGTCACCATCCTCACCTACGGCACCACGGTCTATGTGTCGCAAGTCGCGGCGGAAGAAACCGGCGTCGATGCTGAAGTGATCGACCTGCGCAGCCTGTGGCCGCTGGACCTGGAAACCATCGTCAAGTCGGTGAAGAAAACCGGACGCTGCGTGATCGTTCACGAAGCGACCCGCACTTGCGGCTTCGGCGCCGAACTGGTCGCCCTGGTGCAAGAGCACTGCTTCCACTACCTGGAAGCGCCGATCGAGCGCGTCACCGGCTGGGACACTCCCTACCCGCACGCGCAAGAGTGGGCGTATTTCCCTGGTCCGTCCCGTGTGGGCGCGGCTTTGAAACGGGTTATGGAGGTCTGAATGGGCACGCACGTTATTAAAATGCCGGACATTGGCGAAGGCATTGCAGAAGTTGAATTGTCGGTGTGGCACGTCAAAGTCGGCGACATGGTCGTCGAAGATCAGGTGCTGGCCGATGTGATGACCGACAAGGCGATGGTCGACATCCCTTCGCCGGTGAATGGCAAGGTCATCGCCTTGGGCGGTGTGCCAGGCGAAGTCATGGCAGTTGGCAGCATTCTGATCAGCATTGAAGTCGAAGGCGCGGGCAACGTTAAAGAGTCGGCTCAGCCTGCGGCCGTTGCTGTTAAAGAAGCGCCGGTTGCAGCACCGAAAGTTGAAGCTGTTGTGCAAAGCAAACCGGTTGCGGCTCCGCGCCCAGCCGTGTGCCAGGGCCCGATGGTCGCGCGCGAAGCCGATGAGCGTCCGCTGGCCTCCCCGGCCGTGCGCAAACATGCGCTTGATCTCGGCATCCAGTTGCGTCTAGTCCGTGGCACCGGCCCTGCCGGGCGGGTTCTGCACGAAGACCTCGACGCCTTTCTGGCTCAGGGTCAGTCGAATGCGTCGACCGCCACGGCCGCTTACGCCGAGCGTAACGACGAAGAGCAAATCCCGGTCATCGGCATGCGCCGCAAGATCGCCCAGCGTATGCAGGAAGCCACCCAGCGCGCCGCCCACTTCAGTTACGTCGAGGAAATCGATGTCACTGCAGTGGAAGAACTGCGCGCGCACCTGAACGAAAAACACGGCGCCACTCGCGGCAAGCTGACCTTGCTGCCGTTCCTGGTCCGTGCGCTGGTCGTGGCCCTGCGGGACTTCCCGCAGATCAACGCCCGTTACGACGACGAAGCCCAGGTCATCACCCGCCTCGGCGCGGTGCATGTCGGCGTCGCCACCCAAAGCAACATTGGCTTGATGGTACCGGTGGTCCGCCACGCCGAAGCCCGCAGCCTGTGGGACAGCGCCACGGAAATCTCGCGTCTGGCCACTGCTGCACGCAACGGCAAGGCCAGCCGCGATGAACTGTCCGGCTCGAGCATTACCCTGACCAGCCTCGGTGCCTTGGGCGGGATCGTCAGCACTCCGGTGCTGAACCTTCCGGAAGTGGCGATCGTCGGCGTCAACAAGATCGTCGAACGGCCGATGGTGATCAAAGGCCAGATCGTGGTGCGCAAGATGATGAACCTCTCCAGCTCCTTCGACCATCGCGTGGTCGATGGCATGGACGCGGCGCTATTCATCCAGGCCATTCGCGGCCTGCTCGAACAACCCGCAACCCTGTTTGTGGAGTAAGACATGCAGAATTTGAACACCACGCTGCTGATCATCGGCGGCGGCCCCGGCGGCTATGTAGCGGCGATCCGCGCCGGGCAACTGGGTATTCCAACCATTCTGGTGGAAGGCCAGGCGCTGGGCGGCACATGCCTGAACATCGGCTGCATTCCATCCAAAGCGCTGATCCATGTCGCTGAACAGTTCCACCAGACCCGGCACCACAGCCAAGGCTCGGCGCTGGGGATCAGGGTTTCGGCGCCGACTCTCGACATCGGCAAAAGCGTCGAGTGGAAGGACGGCATCGTCGATCGCCTGACCACTGGCGTTGCCGCGTTGCTGAAGAAACACAAGGTCCAGGTCATTCAAGGCTGGGCGAAAGTGATCGACGGCAAGACCGTTGAAGTCGGCGACACCCGCATCCAGTGCGAGCACCTGCTGCTGGCCACAGGTTCAAAAAGCGTCAACCTGCCGATGCTGCCGATTGGCGGGCCGATCATCTCGTCCACCGAAGCCCTCGCACCAACCTCAGTCCCGAAACGGCTGATCGTGGTCGGTGGCGGCTATATCGGGCTGGAACTGGGGATCGCTTATCGCAAGCTCGGCGCTGAAGTCAGCGTGGTCGAGGCGCAGGATCGCATTCTGCCGGCCTACGATCAGGAATTGACTCAACCGGTCGCTGAAGCGCTGAAACAGCTGGGCGTGAAGCTGCATCTCAAGCACAGCGTCGAAGGCTTCGATGCACATGCCAACACTCTGCAAGTGCGCGATCCGGACGGCGAAATCCTTAACCTGGAAACCGATCAGGTGCTGGTCGCTGTCGGCCGTCGCGCCAACACCCAAGGCTGGAATCTCGAGGCCCTGAACCTGGACATGAACGGTTCGGCGATCAAGATCGACAACCGTTGCCAGACCAGCATGCGCAATGTCTGGGCCATTGGCGACCTGAGCGGCGAACCGATGCTCGCCCATCGGGCCATGGCTCAGGGCGAGATGGTTGCGGAACTGATCTCGGGCAAACACCGCGAGTTCAACCCCACCGCCATCGCCGCCGTGTGCTTTACCGACCCGGAACTGGTGGTGGTCGGCAAGACTCCGGATGAAGCCAAGGCTGCCGGCCTGGACTGCATCGTTTCGAGTTTCCCGTTCGCCGCCAATGGCCGGGCGATGACCCTGGAGTCGAAAAGCGGCTTCGTGCGGGTTGTAGCGCGGCGGGACAACCATGTGATTGTCGGCTGGCAAGCCGTCGGTGTGGGCGTATCGGAATTGTCGACGGCGTTCGGTCAGAGCCTGGAAATGGGCGCCCGGCTGGAAGACATCGCCGGCACCATCCATGCCCACCCGACTTTGGGTGAAGCGGTGCAGGAAGCGGCGCTGCGTGCCTTGGGGCATGCGCTGCACATGTGATTCAGGGCGGTGATCGTTCCCACGCTCCGCGTGGGAATGCCTCAATGGACGCTCTGCGTCCGCTTCTGGGACGCGGAGCGTCCCGGGCTGCATTCCCACGCAGAGCGTGGGAACGATCAGTAACCGCATTCCGGGCTGCGATTTAGGCCCGGAATGAAGTATTGTTGTCCCCATCCAGAAAAAATGTCAGAAGCCTTTAACCGTTCCGACGGTTGTTAAGTGATAGAGGGTGTCATGGGTAACGAAAGCATCAATTGGGACAAGCTGGGTTTTGACTACATCAAGACCGACAAGCGCTATCTGTCGCACTGGCGTAATGGCGAGTGGGACAAAGGCACCTTAACCTCTGACAACGTGCTGCACATCAGCGAAGGCTCCACCGCCCTTCACTATGGCCAGCAGTGCTTCGAAGGCCTGAAGGCCTACCGCTGCAAGGACGGTTCGATCAACCTGTTCCGCCCGGACCAGAACGCCGCGCGCATGCAACGCAGCTGCGGTCGCCTGCTGATGCCACAGGTGTCCACCGAACAGTTCGTCGAAGCGTGCAAGGACGTGGTCCGCGCCAACGAGCGTTTCATTCCGCCTTACGGCACTGGCGGCGCGCTGTACCTGCGCCCGTTCGTGATCGGCGTGGGTGACAACATCGGCGTGCGCACGGCTCCCGAGTTCATCTTCTCGATCTTCTGCATCCCGGTCGGCGCCTACTTCAAGGGCGGCCTGACGCCGCACAACTTCCTGATCTCCAGCTACGACCGCGCCGCGCCACAAGGCACCGGCGCCGCCAAGGTCGGTGGTAACTACGCCGCCAGCCTGATGCCGGGCTCCCAGGCCAAGAAGGCGCACTTCGCCGACTGCATCTACCTGGACCCGCTGACCCACACGAAAATCGAAGAAGTCGGCTCGGCCAACTTCTTCGGGATCACCCACGACAACAAGTTCGTCACGCCGAATTCCCCTTCGGTATTGCCGGGCATCACCCGTCTGTCGTTGATCGAGCTGGCCAAAACCCGTCTGGGCCTGGAAGTGATCGAAGGTGACGTGTTCATCGACAAGCTGTCCGACTTCAAGGAAGCCGGCGCTTGCGGTACTGCCGCAGTGATCACCCCGATCGGTGGCATCAGCTACAACGACAAGCTGCACGTATTCCACAGCGAAACCGAAGTCGGCCCGATCACCCAGAAGCTCTACAAAGAGCTGACCGGTGTACAGACCGGCGAGATCGAAGCGCCAGCGGGTTGGATCGTCAAGGTCTGATTTGACGGGGCCTGGCCCCAGGCGGCACAGAGCCCATCCATCGCTTCGGCGGTGGGTGGGTTTTTTATTGCGCAGAGAATGACTACCTGTGCTCTTAACTGTACCTGCTGGAACCTTGCGGTTCTCGTATATGTTCAAGCATGGTCTCTGGGCAATGTTTTTTCAGGGCTTTCAAGTCAATCGGCTTTGAGGGTGAAGCTAAAAACCGAGAAATAGCCTCCTTGTCAAATCCTTCAAAAATATAGAAGCGACTAGGATCGTAAAAGGACAAGTCCCTGACTGCTGTGTTGGTGGTAATTAGTTTCTTGTCAAAAAAAGCAGCCTCCAAGGTTCGAAGAGTGAGGCCAGATTGCCCTGGCTGGTTGATCTCTATTAGCACGTCTGCATTAATTACCAGCTGGAGGTTTTCCTCGTACGATAATACTGAATCAGTATGATATTTCGAGATTGAGGTAGATGTCTCATCCTTCACGATTTGAAACTTCATGCTACACCCCAAGGTTTCAAGGTCATTAGCAATGCTTTCTATCAGGTGAGCGCGACCTTTATCCCTGCCAAGAAAAAAACAAGTGATACGGCTGGTAGGCTCCAGCCTTTTTGTATTCAGTTTTTTTGCTGCTTCTGCATTGAAAGGAAAGAACTGCTCCAGGTAGTCAATACCAAACAAGCTGCACTGGTCCGGGTCGAAGCTGTAGATTCTGTCGAAAATTTTTCTCATTTCATCTACAAAGGGCGCATCAACCAAATCTCTGATCAGAAGGACCTTCACGCCTCTGAAAGTGCTAATAACACTAAGGTTTAATCCACGCTTAGCTTGCCCCTCATTACAAACTAATATGTCTTCAGCACTTACAAATTTACCCGCATTGACCAACTTTCCAAGCCAAGACGTTGAAAAATTTAGTGGGATTCGCTTTTGAAGCGATCTTATAGTTCGGTTGATTTTTTTGGCGTAAGCCGGGATGTGGAATTTATGAACATTATGTTTTTCAGCAAGACCATCGATCATGATTTGCTCATATCGAGCTTTCCAACCTAAAAAAAACACTCTCATACACTATTTCCCAGATATTAAATTGTGTCCGCGGAACCTACATAGCACATAGCCACTCAACAAGGAGTTTGACACAACGGCCTCCAATTGATGAAGTCTATCTGGGCAAACAACCAGTCAATAAAGACCTGAGTGTCCGGCGCCGCATCCTGCGAGACGCCGTAGTAATAAGGTATCAACGGAAGGCGCAGGTCAGGCAACGGGCAGATCAGACGCCCGCTCGACAGGTCTTTTCCCAGCAGCGAAGCAGGACACAAGGCAATGCCCAGTCCATCCACGGCAGCCTGAAGCACCAGATGCATATGATCGAATTGCAGCGTCGCCTGAGTCGGTCGCTGCGCTATCGCGAAATGTTCGGCCCATTGTTGCCAATCCGAACTTCTGGTCTTGCCTGCCAGGAGCGTATGTCGACTCAAATCGTTGACGTCGTCCAGCGGCAAGGTCTGGATCAGGGACGGTGCCGCGACCATCAGGATTTCATCTTCAAGCAACAGGTGCGCGAGCACATTCGCAGACCAGCCGGCCTGACCGCGGCGAATGACGATGTCGAACACTTCACGGGACTGATCAGGCGCCTGAGTACTGGTGATCACTTGGGGCTGAATATCCGGGTGCAGCGCCATGAAATTCGGCAGCCTGGGAATCAACCAGCGCACGGCGAAGGATGGGCGGACATTGATTTTCACTTTACGCAACGAGGCACGCTGGGTGAGCGCCGCTGCTGCGTTGGCGATTTGCGTGAGGGCTGCGCTGACCTGCTCATAGAAGGTCAGGCCCGCGGGAGTCAGTACCGACTGTCGCGTCCGGCGCTCGAAAAGCAGCACGCCGAGGTGCTCCTCGAGCAGTTTTATGTGGCGACTGACGGCGCTGTGGCTGACGTGCAGTTCTTCGGCGGCACGGCTGAAGCTCTGATGGCGAGCGGCTGCGGCAAACGCGCGGACGGCATTCAAGGGCGGAAGGTTATTTATCATGTGTCTAATTTAGTCACATATGCGGGGTAATTAAAGCGTTTGTCAGTCTCCCCTTCCTCACGCCAACCTGCATGCCACCTGCGGCGTGACCTTTTGGAGTGAGTATGACCAGCTATGGATTGTTCCTGTTATTGGCAACGTTAACGGTGCTGAGCCCCGGCCCGGGTGTGGTATTAACGCTCTCGAATTCACTTCGCCATGGCTGGACCGGTGCATTGCCAGGCATCGTCGGCATTGCGCTGGGCGCCTTTGTCGTTGCCGGTCTTTGTGCCAGCAGCGTCGGATTGATTCTGGCCACTTCCGCGAGCGCATTTACCGCGTTGAAGTACGTTGGCGCACTGTATCTTTTATATCTGGGTTTTAAAATGTGGCGCGCTGACAGCTTCATCCCCGAACTTGAAGTGACGGCTTCCAGGCCTTGGCGCCGCTTCATCGAAGCGTTGTCGATACAGTTACTGAACCCGAAAGCCGGGTTCTTTTTCCTGGCGGTATTTCCACAGTTCATCAGGTCTTCCGAGAACTATTATGCGCAGTTCCTGGTGCTGGTTTCGTCTTACAGTCTGCTGGTCATCCTGGTGCATACTGCCTATGCACTTCTGGCCAGCAGCGCCAGAGGCTGGCTCTCCACGAAAAAAGGTTCCTGGCTGGCAGGAAAGCTGTCAGGTATCAGCTTTTTCTGTTTTGGGGTGCTCATGGCCTCGTCCACTAAATAGAAAGAAGCCGTATGAATAGAAAGAAGGCGTCTGACTGGCCGCTGCGCCTCTTTGTGCCTCGCGTGACCGACATCGAACTCATCTACACTTAAAAATCCATGGGAACGCAGCCTTGGTCGTCCCAGCCACTCCAGCCGGTCGAGGCTGAGCACTGATGAATCATCGTTACACGCGCACGGCGATTTTCCTCCACTGGCTAATGGCGCTGGGGTTGATCGGCACCTTCGTGATCGGTTTCTACATGCCCGACCTTGCGCTTTCACCGACCAAGCTGAAGCTGTACTCATGGCACAAATGGGCAGGCGTAACCCTGTTTCTTCTGGTACTGATACGCCTCGGCTGGCGCCTGTTTTATCCCGCACCACCTCTGCCGACGACGATACCGGCCGTGTCGCGTTTCATGTCCCATGTCATGCATTGGCTGCTGTATGCACTGATGATCGCGATTCCGCTCAGCGGCTGGCTGATGAGTTCGGCGCAAGGCTTCCAGACGGCATGGTTCGGTGTACTGCCGCTGCCGGATCTGCTGGCCAAGGATGCCGCGTTGGGTGAGCGCTTGAAAGACCTGCATGAGGCGCTCAATTACATCTTGCTTGGCCTCGTGATCATTCATACAGTCGCTGCACTGAAGCACCACTTCATCGATCGCGACGACGTACTCACACGCATACTGCCGCGCAAGAACAAAGGCTGACTCAATTCATGAATCGAAGTTCTGCCGGGTTGGCCACCGCACTGACGCTGAGCGCCTTGACCTGCGCCCACGCCGCTGAATACAAGCAAGTGAACGCGGCTGCCAGCCAAATCTCCTTCACCTATACCCAGATGGGCGCGAGGGTGTACGGCACTTTCGGCAAATTCGACGCCAGGCTCGACTTTGACTCGGCAAACCCCACAGCGGCCCATGCCGAGCTCACCATCCAGCTCGACAGCATCGACGCTGGCGCCAGCGACGCCAACAGCGAACTGCAAAAGCCCGCCTGGTTCAACACGGCGGTGTATCCCGTGGCGAAATTCGAATCGAACAGCGTCAAGGCCCTCGACAACAACCGCTACGAGATCGCCGGCAAGCTCGCACTCAAGGGCCGCACTCGCGACGTCAAGGCGCAAGTCATTTTGAAGCCACAACACTCCATCGGCGTATTCAGTGGCGAATTCATCCTCAAACGCGCCGACTTCAGCATCGGTGAAGGCGAGTGGGCCGATTACGGCATCATTTCCAACGATATCCACATCAGATTCCGCGTGGTCGCGCCTGCGCAATAGCGCGCGATCAATCATCCCGCGTCAGCACTTCCAGCAACTCGATCTCGAAGGTCAGGTCTGAATGGGGTGTGATCGCGCCCATCGATCGTTCACCGTAGGCCAGATGCGCCGGCACCCAAAGCTTGCGCTTGCCGCCGACTTTCATGCCCATCAGCCCCTGATCGCAACCTTTTTCTATATGACCCTGAACAGTCTGGGCTTACCACGCGCCTCTAGCTCAAGAAAATATTCCCGGCCTAGCGGAGTGAGTTCGGCATAGTGCCCCCCGTAATAGGCCGGGACGGGAAGAATCAGTCTCACACTTGCAAGGTGCTCTAGGGCATTCTGCGTTGCGATTCTGGACAGACCAGAGCTCTCAAGCACTTCGTTGAATCCAAACTGATAACCCTGTTGGATCGCATTCCCCACAACACGGAATACAAGGTTTTGGTCATCCGTTAAAGGCACACCTTCCACAGCAGCGGGCTCAACCGTCTCATACCGGGCATATACCAGTGCTGCAACGGGCAACAGAAGCAGCACAATCAATACAACCACGAGCATCACTACCCAGAACGGGAAAGAAACATCTCTTGCCAGCCAACTGCCTACACTCTTTATCCAGCTCCACAGCCCTGAAATTGCTGGACTGAAAAACGACAAGTTCAATTGAGACTCGACCCATTTCGTTATCGGCACTGCCGCCACTGTACCGAGCACCCACCCCAAGATTTTCTTCAACGTCTTCGCCCTGTCGCCAACTGATATGCCGGATGTTACCAGAGCCTCCAAAACGACGGCAGACCGCGTATAGCCACTAGCCAGCACGAACTGCACAGCCCTAGAGGTGTTTTGTTCCCGCCTCGATCCTTACCCTGCCCTATCGCCCCTTGTTGATCGTCTGTTTGAGCAATCCAAGGGCGGGAATCTGGTGCCGTCTGACAGCAAAAAAAAATTCGGAATCCGATCAGACGCTCTCTCCAAGGCATTTGGTAGACTCAAGACAACGCACGGCTATGGTAACCGGCAATTCTTTCACTCTATCCGCAAGACTGTCGTCACGCAGCTTCATAGAGCCTCCGTGCAAGCTCCACTGATCGCTGAAATTGTTTGTCATGAAATGGGCTCCGTCACTTTCGATATATACAGCCAAGGCGCGACAGCAGCTCAGAACCTAGGGAAACTCTGAAAAAGACTTCCAGATTTGGTGAAATACGCACCTCACACGAACAGAACGGTTGAGCCCCGATGAAACAGATGTCCTTCGCCGATGCCGAATACGCCGGCAAACGTAAGCAAACCCGACGTGAGCGCTTCCTGATCGAGATGGATCAGGTCGTGCCCTGGAAGGGTTTGATTGCCTTGATCGAGCCGTATTATCCGAAGGGTGAAGGCGGTCGTCCGGCGTATCCGTTGCTGGCGATGTTACGGGTTCATCTGATGCAAAACTGGTTCGGCTACAGCGACCCGGCGATGGAAGAATCGCTGTATGAAACGACGATCCTGCGCCAGTTCGCGGGGCTGCATCTGGATCGAATTCCTGACGAAACCACGATCCTCAACTTCCGCCGCTTGCTGGAAAAACATGAGCTGGCGGGTGGGATTTTGCAGGTTATCAACGGTTATCTGGGCGACCGTGGATTGATGTTGCGCCACGGAACGATTGTGGATGCGACGATCATTCATGCGCCCAGTTCAACCAAGAACAAAGACAAAAAACGTGACCCCGAGATGCATCAGACCAAGAAAGGAAATCAGTACTTTTTTGGAATGAAGTCTCACATTGGCGTGGACGCTGATTCGGGGTTGGTTCATAGCGTTGTCGGTACGCCTGCCAACGTGGCGGACGTGACGCAAGTGGATCAACTGCTTCACGGGGAAGAAGTTCACGTCTGTGGCGATGCTGGTTACACCGGCGTGCAGAAGCGCCCAGAACATCAGGATCGCAAGATGATCTGGTCGATTTCTGCGCGGCCCAGTTCGTACAAAGAGCATGGCAAAGACACGGTGATCGGTAGTGTGCTACGCGGGATTGAGTATGCGAAAGCGCAAGTCAGAGCCAAGGTTGAGCATCCGTTTCGAGTGATCAAGCGCCAGTTTGGCTATACGAAAGTGCGCTTTCGTGGTCTGACGAAAAACATCGCTCAACAGACGACGTTGTTCGCCTTGTCGAACCTGTGGATGGTGCGAAAACGATTGTTGAATGCAGGAGAGGTGCGTCTGTAATGCGGGCTAATCGCCCTGAAACAGCGCGATTAGAGGAAAAAACATGAATTAAAGACAGGAAAGGTCTGGTTTTCGACCGAATAAGCGTTTTTTGAACCTCAAGCAGAGAGGGCATCAAAAATCGCTGGGTACTTCAGACCTTCCCTAGAGGCAATTTCCAAACTCCCCCTACTACCAGCCATCCCTTCCTTTATCAAAGATGAACCTGAGTAAAGTTGTTTTGGCGGCACGCCCTGCAATCCGGAGAGTGCCGGGCACCGATAAAAAACCCCTACACCACTTAAACAAACCAAGCAAGTAAAACTTGACAAAACAGCACTTGCGTGAGAAAATTATAAAAAGGTAGAGAAGAAATTTTTCAACTTCCGCATCAACAGATTTCCAATCTACCATGTAGGAATGGGTTCGCTTCTGTTGTCTGGTGGTAGCTTTCTGTTACCGCCTTCTAACTCATATTTCACCATCATTATTTAATTCCTTCGATATGATGGCGGGCGAGCTGCGTTCAATGTAGCTCACCTATACCCCCTCAATATCTTGAGATGCCACCAATGGACTGTTTCCCCGTTGGTTCCTTGCGCTCTATCCAGTAGCGTTGGCAAAACTGGCACATCGGTTCAGGCGGGTTTGCTCCGTTCGCTCAATAGGCCGCTCGCTGTCGGCGATGGAAACAGCAAATATCTTGAGAGAAACAGGAGAAACTTTGGGCCGTCAGGCCCTTTGTTTTCTCCGTCTTTCGTTATTCTCACACCCAATTGCCAAATAAGGAGGCCGAATGGCTTTGATCCTAGTACGTCCCTGCGTGATCTGTGGAAACTCCATGAAAACGCAACGCGCTTCAAAACAAACATGCTCGCACCGCTGTTACATGCAGTTATACCGAGCCAAACAAGATAAACAAAACACCGATACGGGAGAACCAAATGGAGTTCAATGAAGAGACAGACCAACTCGAATGGCCGAACCAATCAACAACGGAATTTTTTGACGAAAGCAAAGCAATCGTTGAGCAATACCTTGCCCCACTAATCCAACTCAAACAATACAAGGAAACCAACTGATGTCCGTACTGAAGACCTTTAACAAAACAGATCTGCAATTCCTGAAAGACAACGCTACTCGATTTTATGATGGTGGGTTTTGTGATGAACAAGCTCTTCCCTCGACACGCGCCACAGTAAGCCAATTGGCCGTAATGGCTTTGGGTCTTCCAGCTGCATTCAAACGTCGTGATGAGCTTCTAGCTACCGGATACATGCACAGTGATGTTACTCCACTACAGCACGGTGCCTATATCACCTTTTACGTAAAGAAATCCCAAACAGAGCAGAAAGCCGACCTGAAAGCGATCCATACTCAAGTTGAGCAAGATTACCGTGCAAGCATTGAACGTGAAAACGAAAAGATCATTGCTAGACAAGTAGAATTGGAAGAAGCCGCAATTGATCGTCAAGTCGAACGGGAACTGACAGCCGAACGTCAAGCCCAACGAGCTGTAATCGAGACTCGCATTCGTGCCGAGCTGTCGAAGTGATCCCCACCAGCACACAAGGAGCATGCCTATGTACATCGGCAAAACGACACTCGCCTTCTGTTTGACTTTGGCACTGATTGCAGTATCGCACTTTAGCCAATCAACACAGATTGAATCTGTCAGCCAACACGCAATTGACTTGAATCGACAAACATACAACAGACTTCAACTAGAGCGCTCGCAAGACAGAACGATAAACAACGAGCAAATACGAAAGATAGTATCCGTTGAAATAATGCGAGCCATACCCAACAACCCAAACATCAACCCCAACTAGGAGAATTACTCGATGAACAAGACTTGTACCTGCAACTACTGCGGTCATGTTTTCTCAGCCCAGAAGCGTCGCCGCTATTGCAATGCGTTCTGCTTCCACTCTGACCCATGTAACCCCAAAGCCCAAAGCCCTATCAACGCCACCCATAATGGAGCCAACACAAATGACCGCAACATCCAGAGTAACAGCTAAACGTCAACCAACGTGCCTCCAGTGCAAAAAGCGATTCCGCACCAAATGCAAAACAGCGAAGTTCTGCGGTACAACTTGCCGCATCAATTTCAATAATGAAGCACGCCGAGTCACATATCTGTTCAACGCCACGAACTCCCCTTTCTTTCAAGAGCTGGCCCGCCAAGCTATTCGTGCGAGAACACTTCTGATCTACAAGGATTTCTCGCAGGAGCAACTGGAAGCACTCTATGACGTGTACGCCGCCTGCCAGAAAATGAATGGCTATGGCCTACGCAAAGAATACGGCGAAGCTCAGTTTGAAATCAGTCACATTGCACCAGTCCGCGGAAAAGCCTCTGTCGGCCTGTTCCGTGCTGACAATCTGGTGGTTGCCCCAATGGCATTGAACCGTGCTCACGGCACCAAACACTTCGCTGGCGGTGCGTCAATTCCTGTTGCTGATTTGCCTCCGCGTTTCGCCCTAGAGAAGGACGCAAACCACGCTGACGTGATTCAACGCATCATCAAGCTGATTGGTGAGAAGGTTGTTATGGCCGTGGTCAAGTCGAAGAGAATTCAACCGTCGAAACGACAGGCTCTGTACTCGTGGTTAGTCGATAACCTCGACCCAGCAAACCCCAACCATACAAAGCACCTGGCCACGATTGAAACGGCAACTGCTCGCGTCCTTGCGGGGATAAAACAAGAAGTGCAAGGAAAAGAAAAAGCGACTGACTTCCGAGTATTCCAGTGGTTTGATGATGACACTAGCGTTCTGATAAGCGAGTGGGAACGAGTAGGAAAAGCATATCGCCCTGAAATTCTGCCCGCCCTTGGGCGCCTGCAATTCCTCGATGCCAACACCAGCCCTCGTTTCCGTTTGGAGTTTGATGCAATCGACATGCAGTTGGTTTTCGACATGCTTCACGGCAAGCCAGCCTACACAGTCGATTCTGTTATCAACGCTCTGTACGCCAAAGCTCTTGCATCGCCAGTGATGTACCAACCAACCGAAGCACTACAGCAAACCGTGCAACCAGTCGTGCAGGCTCCAGCTGCTCGCAAGTCGATCACACTTTCCTTCGTTGAAGAACTGGATAGCCAAATGGAGTACGTAGCCCCTATCGTCCTTGTAGTCGCTAACTCGGTGCCAGTTGAAGAGCCTTGTTTCATAGTTCGATCATCTCACTAGGGATGTAATCCACACGGTGGAATCAGCCTGCAAGCCACGTAGGATAAGGCGTTGATGGGTATTTCAGTGTGCACCGGCGTGCAGGCAAATGAGCATTTTTGTCAAGCTTGCTTGGGCCGAAAGCCTCGATAAATCCAGCCGATAAGCCAGCCAGCGATGTATAGCCCCACGCTCAACCCAAGCCAAATGCCCAGCGCCGTAGTCAGATACTCGGTTCGTTCCTTGGGTAGTGCTGTGAGTGCTTTTGGGAAGTCTTCGTTTTCTTTTCGAATATCCTCTCTCAGGCTTGCGATGTATTCACTCGAATAGACAGAAGTCGTCGCTTCCTTCAGGTAGCCAGTCAACTGATTGATTCTTGTCTCATGGTAATACGTGGTTCTCGATTCGGTTGGCAGTATCAGTTGTGTGTACCACCCGATAATGATTGCCAGAATCAGGCAAATGACGACCCACAACCTTTGCCAACCGCTCATAAACATCCCCTGTTCGTTCAATTTGGGCTTCATCCGCAATGGATTTCAGTTTAGTCAGTGACTTCGAGAAACCTCCGAAAAACCTCGAATAACTGCCACAAAACCTCAGCGATTCGGTTCATCTGTTGAAGTCGTCGAACATGTCACATGCCTGCAACCCTGATTCCACGGGACTTCCAGTTTCTAGATGCGTAGCAAAACTCGTTCTCCCCACCGATTTTTAGTTTCTGCAAAAAATCCGCAAGGTTTTCGCTTGATCGGCATGGGAGCAATCCATGGGTGCCAAATCGCTGTGGAAGAATCAAAAACCATCTCGCCTTCGCAATTCCCCACCGCCTGCACTGAAAAGCCTCAACACCATCGACGATAGAACTCCGCCTCTGGCATCACAAAACGGTCGTTAAACGATCCCGTCCATTCGGCCTTAAATTGGAATCATCTAAATAGGCTTGATAGATTAGTGATACCCTGATAAGGTGATACCACGTTAAACGATCCCACTTGGAGAAGCCCGATGCCCCGCACTTTCCTTTATGCCCGTGTCTCAACATCAGGCCAGTTCACAGAGAATCAAGTGCAGGAAGTGAAAACCGCTGGCTTTGATGTGCAATCGAAACGAGTAGTCGAGGAAAAAATCTCTGGCAGTATTGCAGCCAAGGAGCGCCCCGGCTTCCAGAAGCTTTTGGAGCGCATGGAATCGTCTGACGTGCTGATCGTTACCAAGCTCGACCGTCTAGGCCGTAACGCTATGGATGTGCGTCAAACCGTTGAACATCTGGCTACTAACGGCATCCGTGTTCACTGCCTCGCCCTTGGTGGTGTAGACCTCACATCAGCAGCAGGCAAGATGACCATGCAGGTGTTGGGTGCAGTGGCTGAGTTTGAACGTGACTTACTGATTGAACGTACTCAGGCGGGATTGGCTCGTGCCAAGGCAGAAGGGAAAAAGCTGGGGCGCCCAGAGGCAACCGACACCACCACCGCAGTTCAACGTTTGAAGGCACAAGACAGGACACAGGCTCAGGTAGCGGCAGAGCTATCCATCGGCATCGCCACGGTCAAGCGTCACTGGAACAAGGCTTGATCCTCCCCCCGTGTTGTAGCCTCACTCAGCCCGCTTCGGCGGGCTTCGTCACATCTATGACCTGGAGATGGTTGCTTCAAGTTATTTTAGAAAAGCAGCGGCTCCCATTTGCCCCCCTCGTACTTGGCTAAGCACCCCGGACAGGTCGCCAGCTTATTTTTGCCAGTGACAAACCAAACCACTATCGAAATGCACGGGAAATTTTGGCGGCGGCTGGGATTGCGGCTGGACGGTGCATCACCAGAGTGCCACCATCGGAGCACTGCCTCTGAGGGGCAGACATCACGCATAGGTATTTAAGGGAGAGATTGGATGCAGTGGATATGTGATTCTTGTGGCGCTCGCATAAACGAAGCGAGTGATGGCTGGCTCGAATGGTTGAACCGCGAAGAAAATGGCAGGAGAGTGAATCACTCCCCTCGTATCGTCCATATTCGGCCTGCATCTCCTCGCCCGCATGGTTGCCAGTACGATCAACGGGCGGAATTCCAGAAAGAACAGAACCTCGTCAATGATCTGCCCTTGACCGAGTTCACTGGCGCTGATGGCCTGATAACACTCTTGAGCTTCGTTTCTGACGGATATTTCGGACAGGAACCAGCGCTGGAGATAATCAAAAGGCTTCAGGTGCCAGACTACGACCTAGTGCGGCGCCACTTTGATGCGGCAATTGGCGAAGGTGTTTTCGAGCCCAACACCAAACCTGGCTATTATGGTGTAGATGATATTCAAGCCGTGAAAAATTGGCTTGAGCGGCAAGATTGAGATTGGGGCGGACAGTGTCCGCCTTTTTCTAGCACCTGAATACGTGTGGCAGTGAATAGCAAACGCTTGAGCGTTTCTTCAGAAAAAGAGTCCTCACTTTTGAAGTATCTTCAAAAAGAGGAAGGGCAACCCTACATCATCTGTCAGGGGTGTAAAGCGCCATCCTTGAATCAGATATTGTTCTATCCCATCGCTCAATGAATACCAGAAACTTATCGTAGTCATTCGCATATGTCTGAAGCCACCTCCCTATCCCCTCGCATACAGCAAGATAGAATGGATGGAGATTGAAGTAATAGGTATCGCCTACACCTTGCGCTTCCTTTGGAACATCGCCTATCGACAGTGATATTCTTCGAGCGCTTTTCTTTACTACCTTCTGAGAATCGAGATTTGACATATGCAAGAGTCCATTTCTCAATTCCCAAAGCTCATCAGCGGTGACGCCTATAGGCTTTAAGTCAACGTATACGTCAAGCCATCGGCTGAACACTGCTCTTTCCGATCGTGTTTTTTCATATCCATATTCGACATGTCCAATGCTGTCGATACAGGACAGGAAGAGCTTTAATGCAGATGCGTAGTGTTTGTTGTTGAAGAGAAGCTTGTAGGCCAGAATAAAATCATCATTTATTAGTTCAGTAAAGAGAAATTCATCGCCTCGCATATACTTCACCAGCCAGTCATCCATGACACTTTTCTCCCCCATGATTTTATTCACATCGTCCATATCTAACGGAGACTGATCAGAGGTATAGTTTATCGCGGGCTTTCCATCCATGATGATAGTAATCCCAGACAATGGAGTTCGCGTGGCGTGCAACTCAAACGCATATTCGAATAGCTCAAGAGCTGTGCCCAACCGACAACGCGCGGTATATGCACCGATTGTCAAATCTGCTGGAGCCTTTGTGAATGTAGCCTTCTCGAAGTCTTGTTCTGCCGCTCCTTTCAAGAATGCCAATTTGTCTTCATCTGTACCGTCCACTTCATAGAGTATATGGCCAAGGAGGCTAACCCGCTCTTGTGCGTCCGCAAACAGGAAGAAGTTGTAGATTGTTTCTTTCATTTCATGCTCCATGCTGTGGTTCGTAGAGGCACACTTTTGCAGGTCAATCCTTTTGCACGTGCTTCTCATGCGTCTCTATGAGTTCTGCTGTCCAGTCTGTCGTCCCACTCCAACGTTTCAACTCTTCACCACAGACACTGCAATCTATAGAGCCTTGATCTCGAACAGGAAATTTCATTCCCGTGAGTTTGTAAATAGAGCCACATTTACCGCAAGTAATTTCACCACTCATACACACCTCCAGCCATTAGGCCGTCTTCGTCAACACATAGATTATATAGCCACCGATTACAGTGGTGGTGAGTGCCGACACCCAAGATAAAATAGATGCGCCCCATCGTGCAGCCCAAGTATCTTTGACGTCTGTGAGGCGAATGTACGCATTGGGAATGAATGCCATGTGTAGCCAACCTACAAGCTTAATCAACCCGAAGACCAAAGCACCAATCAGGATTTTCATCCAAAATTTTGGCACGTAGGTCATAGCCACTATCATCATGAACAGTGCAAGTTGATTCAGATTGAGCCCAAATCGCTTGAAGTTTGTGGCAAGGCCCTTTTCATTCTTCGCCAATTCACTGCGTAATGTTTGAGCTTTGCCCTCTACCCAAACTTCACGCACACCTTGTGCGACCACCCGATTGAAACCATGCTCTGCCAGCTCTGCATATGCAAATTTGTTAACACCGAACTCATCAGGCTCTTGCATGAACACTTTCAGATATGTCAGATTTTTATGTCCACCCATCTGTGCAATGAAATCTTTGCCGTGCTGTGTCACTTCAGCTCCTGCACTTCGATAAGTTACAATCAGCTTTGCTTCGGCGTTGAAGTCTTTCTTCACTGCTTCCATGAGCGATATTACATCGTCTTTAGCAAGCCTCAATGCTCCGAGCGTATACGCCTGCGTGTAAAACTGTTCAATGCCGAGGTCTGTCTTTTCGGTGTTAGCGGCTCCCACACCGTGAGGATGAGCTATGAACGGCCCTCCCGAACCTATAGAGGTTGACCATTCACCTTTCAAACTGCCTTCAGGAGTCAGTGCAGCTTTGACAGCAAGCTCACCGTATTCAACCCCTTCCGTTTGTGTTGTTGCGTTGCCAGTCAGCTTTATTTCATCGTCATACGTGCCATGAACTTCATAGGTTACAAGCCCGTACTGATCATCATGGAATCGAATAATGCCCTCCAGCTCTTCACCGTCCTTTTCAAACGTGATGGCTAGATTCCCGGTATTCGTTCCGAATGCTCTTCCCGCCCAAAGCTTACCTAGAGTCGCCACTGACCATCCCCCTCCATGCTTTCCGGTTACTCAACGAGTGTAGCGAAGCCGTGACTGTTCTTTTGCACACTGACTTCCGTGAGTGGCATGATGCCACCCTAGACTACGAAAACCACAACAGGAGCGACAGCAATGAAGGACATCGTGATCACAGTAGTAGATTTCTTTTCATGGTTGGGGATCATCATTGCAACGGTGACAGGGTATTACCTCATGAGAGGCAACCTTGAGTATCTTGGCGCCCTTTTCGGCTTCGCCCTCGGCTGCCTTGGGTCTGGCTTGTGGTTTGTACTGTCCGCGATCCACCGCAACCTCCAGACCATCCGCGATCTTGCTGTCAAACAAGCCAAGGGATGACTCTCGGCATACCTGAATGGCTATAAGCCATCCTTTATCTGGTAGAGTCATCATTTAGCTTGTAGGGAGAGCAGCATGGCGTTGTGGAAATGGGTGGCAGGTGTAGGGACTGCCACAGTGAGCATTATCGCCGCTCCAGTAGCTGATTCGCTGGTGAAGGAAGGCAAACTTCCTGATGGACTTGGTGCAGTGCTATCCACCCTATCGGCCTGGCTCTCTACTTCACTCACCACACAAGTTTCAGTTCCCCTGTGGTCAGCTCTTCTAGTTTTCCTGTCAATTGGTATCAGCTTGCGTGGCTTGATCATGACAAGGAGACAGCTCCTTCAAGGGATCAAGCCGATGCCCACGCCCCCAAAACTCGACCAAGAGATGCAGGCACTGTCCAGACACAATCAGGAACTCGCCTCCACTAATGCCCAACTTCAGCAACAGCTTGTTACGTTCACTGAAATTCGACGAGAGCAGCAGAATGAGAATGCAGCGCTTGAAGCTGAAATCGCCACCCAAAAGGAGGCTAGCGCTGACCTAAAGCAACAGCTCGCCACTATGTCGCAGACCGCGAAGGAAGCCGAGGTTGAGATTCCCGCCTATGCAATCAAGACGCTCAGCGCTATTGCCACGCTCACGAACAGAGGCTTTAAACCGAACTTGGTTCTCCTAAACAACGCAGTTGGGGGGCGAGTCGAGGTTGAAGGTGCAATTGATATCCTGTTTGAGCACAAAATGGCACAAACCACAGATACCTCCGGAACGCCATACTATAGCCTCACCCCGAAAGGTCGTGCGTACTACCTTGCACAGAATAGCAAGCAAGCAGGATAGATCTGTATGGACTCCCAGCACCCGTGGAAGCATTCCGTCATAGATGTTTACGCCAACAACAATGGCGACGTGGTGCAAGACTACCTGTCATTGGTTGTTGAACCTTCGATTGCAGCACTGGAGCGTAAACGAGAGGAATTGACCCATCATTCAGACCCATGTGTGACGGCGTTTGCAATGATGGATCATCTTGGCCTAGAGCGAAAAACCGCAATGGCTTTCTGTCTTGGTATCCAGTCTCTGTGGGAACAGCAGATTCGCACGTACACGGTTGGCTGCATACGCGAATTCTTCAAACCAGACATGCCACAAGATCAGGCGATCAAGGCAGTTGAAGAAGAGATCGAGAACGCTCAAAAGATTGGATGGGGCAAAGACTTCAACAAGCTGTTTTTCAAGGCTCGAGGGCTTCATCTTTCAGAATTTCAAACCTATGACTCGCTTGGCCTACTCATGCTGCTAGGCAACGTTTGCCGACATGGAGAAGGCAGTGCGGCAAGAACACTTCGGGAGAAGCACAAACACCTTTGGGCAGCGCCCGTGCCACTGCTTGAAGAGTTTTTCGGAACAAGTCCAGTCTCTGACATTCAGCTTCCGCTTGAACTGCTACGCTCGTTAGTGCATGCGGTTGTATTGTTCTGGCGTGACCTGGAGCGCCACGGGTTGAGAAGTTTCATGCACGACCGGTCGGCTGCAGAGATTGAAACCCGTCTGTCAAACCGTGTCCGTGCGGGATAGGCTACAGGCCACGCCCCACAAGGGTATATAAGTTTCTGTAACGATTGAGAGTTATAAACACTTGTATTGTGGTCGCATTATATAGAGAGCAAAGCGAACAACTACCGTAGTGCTCTGGTTTTGTTTACATGGTAGGGGTATCAAATCTGGCTGAAAGCCTCGTAGCCCAAGGCTTCCAGAGTTTTACAAGTGTCCAATTTCTTCTTCCCAGTCCTCCCACTAGGGGATAGCTCGACCTCATCGCGCGTGCAAAAACAGCGCCTGCATGGCGTCACTGATATTGTTGTCTCAGGTTCTCATAATCTGCTTCATTCCACATCGCCTCTCCTTCAATTTCTTGGAACGGTTCGAAGTATGGATAATCCACTTGAGCTTTATGCACCAACAACAGCTTGTCACCCTGCATCAGCTTATACATATCTGCTTTGCGATCTACACCAAGGTATTGATAGACAGTATCATTGTGGGACGACGTGATACGTCCATCCGGGTTTACAGTGATTGCATACCCGACTCCACGGAGCATTGCAGCAAGACGTTGGCTGTCTTCCTTTTCAAGAGTCCATAGCTTGCCCATCTCGTTCCAACCACTGGCAGGTGGAGCAACAACAGTTGAACGTAGTATCACCAAGGCGTTCTCTGCTGCCTCACGGGCTTGCTGAGCCTCTTTCAGCTTGGTGGCAAGCTCAGGCATGAAGCCAACAGCATCATGCGTCTGCAACAGGCTAGCCACCCTCTTGCTCAACTCATGTAGCTCTGCTTCACGGGTTACAATCTCTTTGTCATTCACGCCCATCTGTTGTTTGTTGATAGCTTCTAGAGCAGCAGTGACAGACGTGTATGAATAGATTGCATCGATTACAGCCTTTGGCACGATATGAGAGTTACTGCAATTCTGTTGGTTGGCCCTTGTGATACAACGCAATGTATGGGGCTTTCCTCCTTTGTTCTGGATGCTGTAATTCTTGCCACAGACACCACATTTCACCAATCCAACAATGAAGTGCTTGGTGGTTTTTGGAGCGCGCTTCTTTCTCTCCCCCATCTGCTCATGTCGAATTTGTGCTTTATAGAACAGTGCAGGCTCAATGACGATAGGATAGATATCATCAATCACGTGACGTTCTGGCGTCTCAACCAGCACTTCCCATTTGCCAATCACCGTTTTGTTAGTTAACCAGTGCCCTACACCAAATCCAGAAGCTTTAGCAAACTGTGGAACGCCAGTCTCACGCAATCGACGTGCAATAGTTGTTCTACCAATCCCCGAGACGTACCACTCGAACATTGTCTTGATCCAAGGGACAACCTCGTCAATCACCGTACCGTCACTGTTCAACCAAACGGGCGTTATGCGTTTTGGCGTAGTGCCGTTCTCTCTGGCTTGCTTCCTGCGTGATTCGTATGACGCAGACACGCGCTCGGATAGAAGTTTCGAATATCCATGAGCAGCCTGAATCTTCGCTATCAACAGGAAAATCTGTGGCCCTTCAAGACTCGCCTCGGTGTACTCGGTGTTGTCGTCTAGGGTGATGATGGAGACGCCTGCTTCGAGAATCGGACTGATGATCTGCTTCAACATCTTCATGGGAGCAAGACGCCCTGCCCGGTCGATAGCCTCAACCAGAACAACGTCACCCGCTCGTATTTCGCCCTCCTTCACAGCCACCAGCAAGTCACCAAAACCACCACCAGCATCGATGTGTTCGCCGTGGAAACCACTCTTGGCCAAGTCTTTGTAGCGGAGCTGGCTTACCTCGTAATCGGGGTGTAGAAGCAGCCAGTCAGCAATCATCTTCTCCTGACGTTCTACGCTGGAGCCAACCCGCTGACGGGCGTCCGAAAATCTCACGTAGCTTATGGCTTGCTTCTTCTTGGCTGGTGTTGCTGTAGGTGATTTCACTTGTGTACGCCCCGTATCTGCTGGCCGAAAGGATAACATTGGCTTAGGGTCACATAGAAAAAACCTGTTCCCAACCCTTGATTACCCGACCGGTGCCAATCACGCACTGGAACGGTTTGCCGCGCTCATACGAAGAGTCGAACTGAGTACCGTCTTCAAGAAAACCGCGGTACTGGGTGGTGATCAAGGCGCCTTTGACCACTTCTTTGCCGTCGCCCGGTTGAATGTCTGTCACCTGCAATTCGCTGCTCATCACTCGCTCTCGTTGGTTGGGGCTCAGCGCAGGGTTTTCCCAGAATTTTCGTGACTTGGCAACCTTCTTCAGCGCGGCAAGTTGGTAAAAACCTGCAGTTCTCAAGGAGCGTGGATTAAGATAGCCAACGGCCATTTACCCGCAAGGTTTCAATACCCCATGTCACCCACATTCTCATGACATCTGTCTGGCTCAGCCTCTGCGCTGCTCTACTGATCCTGGCGGCTGTCATCGTGCTGGTTCGCCGTGAGCGAAGCCTGCAAAACCAGTTGGCCCAGTATCGGGAACTGGTCGAACATCTGCATCGCACCAAGGCGCACAACAACGCACCCGACGACGCCGAACGCTTCAAGCGCAGTCAGTATTTCGCGCGCATCGGCACCTGGGATTGGGATGTCGATACCGAACAGCTGTATTGGTCGGAGGCCATCTACGGCATGTTCGGCTACAAGCCCGGCGAAGTGACGCCTTCCTATGAACTGTTCTGTAGCTGCGTGCACCCGGATGACCGGGCCAGGGTGCGTGCCGGTGAGTTGCATTGCCTCGCCACCGGCGAAAACCATGACGAGGAATACCGGGTCATCTGGCCGGACGGCAGCATCCACTGGCTTCGGGAAACCGGCAATGTGGTGAAAAACGCCGACGCTTCGACGATAAAAATGATAGGCGTGGTCCGCGATATTACCGAGGAAAAAGCCTCGGCCAGCCATCTCCGGCAACTGGCCCACTACGATCTATTGACCGGCCTGCCCAATCGTCTGGCGCTCGAAGACCGCTTATCCAAGGCTCTTGAACAGGCACGGCTGAGCGAAACGCGAGTGGTGCTGGTGTTTGTCGACCTCAACAGCTTTAAAGAGATAAACGATCATTTCGGCCACGCCGCCGGCGACCGGGTGCTGGTCACCACGGCCACTCGCCTGAAGAAAATTTTGCGTTCATCCGACACCGTCGCCCGTATTGGCGGCGACGAATTCGTGGTCATTCTGGAAGGCCTGCCGCAGGGCAAGAGCCTGCAGGACGAAGCCCGCAGCATTTGCGAAAAAATCCTGGTCGAGCTATCGCCCCCCATCACCATCGGCAATGACCAGCGGCACATCGGCACCAGCCTGGGCGTTGCGGTGTTTCCCGATCACGCGCCGAGCATGGACAAACTCATCCACATCGCCGACCTGGCGATGTACGAAGCCAAGCGCAGCGGGAACAACCAGTATCGGTTGGGTTGTAGGAGCGAGCTTGCTCGCGATGGACGTTAACGATTACGCGTATTTACTGAATAAACGCGCTGACTTTGAGTCCATCGTCGGAACGCCGCCCGGACCAATCGAGCGTCGACCGGCTGCTCCTACAGGTTCCCACCTTGAACTCGTTACCCCTGCACTATCCCAGCCACCCCCGGTAGAATCCGCACTCAACCAAGGCCGATCACACCAGCCTGCATCAATCGTCAGAGCCCCCCAGGAGTCATCCATGCCCCATGAAGGCAACCTGTTGCAAGTCGCTGTGGTTTTTCTGTTCGCGGCGGTGCTGACCGTTCCTTTGGCCAAGCGCCTGCAATTAGGGGCTGTACTGGGTTATCTGTTTGCCGGGGTGATCATCGGTCCATCGGTGTTGGGCCTGATCGGTAACCCGCAAAGTGTCAGCCATATTTCCGAGTTGGGCGTGGTGTTGCTGCTGTTCATCATCGGCCTTGAGCTCTCGCCGCGACGGCTTTGGGTGATGCGCAAATCGGTGTTCGGCGTCGGTCTTGCGCAGGTGATGCTGACAGGCTCGGTGATCGGCATAGTCGCTTTATTGGTCTTTGGCCAACCGTTGAACAGCGCCATCGTGCTGGGGCTGGGCCTGGCGTTGTCGTCCACCGCGTTTGGCTTGCAGAGCCTGGCGGAGCGCAAGGAGCTGACCAGCCCCCATGGGCGGCTGGCGTTTGCCATTCTGCTGTTTCAGGACATCGCCGCAATTCCCTTGATCGCCATGGTGCCATTGCTGGCCGGCGGTGATCACACCAGCACTGCCGCCCAAGACCTGAATCACGGCCTGCGGGTGCTGGGCAGCATCGCCGTGGTGGTGATCGGCGGGCGCTATCTGCTGCGCCCGGTGTTTCGCGTGGTGGCCAAGACCGGTCTGCCGGAAGTCTCCACCGCCACTGCACTGCTGGTGGTGATCGGCACCGCATGGCTGATGGATCTGGTTGGCGTATCCATGGCGCTGGGCGCATTTCTCGCCGGTTTGCTGTTGGCCGATTCGGAGTACCGTCACGAACTGGAAGCGCAGATCGAACCCTTCAAAGGCTTATTGCTGGGGCTGTTTTTTATCAGCGTCGGCATGGGCGCCAATATCAGCCTGCTGTTCAGCGCACCGGCCGTGGTACTGGGGCTGACGGTGCTGCTGATCCTGATCAAGCTGCCGTTGTTGTTTGTGGTCGGGCGACTGGCCGGCGGACTGGGTCGACTGAATGCCATACGCCTGGGCATCGTACTGGCGGCCGGTGGCGAATTCGCCTTCGTGGTGTTCAAGATCGGCCGCGATCAGGGCTTGTTCGAGCCACGGCTGTACGACCTGCTGGTGCTGACCATCACCCTGTCCATGGCGCTGACACCACTGTTGTTGCTGTTGTGCGCGCGGCTGATCAACCCGAAAGTGACACCCGTGACCATGCCGCCGGAATACCGCGAGATCGATACCGATGCGCCACGGGTGGTGATCGCCGGCATGGGTCGTATGGGGCAGATCGTCGCGCGGATCCTGCGGGCGCAGAACATCAAGTTCGTCGCGCTGGACACCTCGGTGGAAACCATCGAGCTGTCCCGCAGCTTTGGCGGGGTGCCGGTGTTCTATGGCGACCCGATGCGCCCGGAGATTCTGAAGGCCGCCAAAGTCGAGCAGGCGGAATTTTTCGTGATCGCCACCGACGACCCGGACACCAACATCAAAACCGCCGAACGGGTGCACAAGCTCTACCCGCACCTGAAAATCATCGCCCGTGCGCGCAACCGTCAGCACGTTCACCGGCTGGTCGATGTCGGTGCGCAAGCGGTGCGGGAAACCTACTATTCAAGCCTGGAAATGAGCCGACGCACCCTGGTCGGGCTCGGCCTGAGCCAGACCCAGGCCGATGCGCGCATCAAGCGCTTCACCCACCACGATGAACAGGTACTTGAGGCGCAGCATGCGGTCTACGACGATGCCGCCAAGGTGATGCAGACCGCCCAGGAAGCCCGGGCCGAGCTGGCGCGGTTGTTTGAGGCGGATCAGCTTGAGGAGGAGTCCAGGGGGTAAGCAAGGTTCGAGGGTAATGGTGGATGTGAGGGCCTCTTCGCGAGCAGGCTCGCTCCCACATTGATCGCATACCCCTGTGGGAGCGAGCCTGCTCGCGATGAACGATAACGCGGGTTATCCGGCGTTCGATTATGTCTGCGGCCCAAGCAACAAACCCTGCTCCGCCGCACACAACTGCACCACGTAATCCCACAACACCCGCAGCCGCACCGATTTGTGCAATTCGCGCCGGGTGCTGATCCAGTAGCTGCGCTGAATGCTCTCGGCCGGCAGCAGTGGCACCAGTTCCGGGTCGTTGCTGGCCATATAGCACGGCAACACCGCGATCCCCAGGCCCGAGCGTGCGGCCTGTTGCTGGGCGATCACGCTGGTACTGTGGAAGACCACCTGCGGGCTGCGGCAGAAGCTGTTGAGGAACATCAGTTCCTGGCTGAACAGCAAATCGTCGACGTAGCCGATCCAGGCATGCTGCGCCAGGTCTTCGCGGCTGTGCAGCGCTGGCGCACGGTCCAGGTAGGCACGGCTGGCATACAGCGCCAAACGGTAATCGGTGAGTTTGCGGGTGACCAGCATGTCGGCGGCCGGGCGTTCGAGGTGGATGCTGATTTCCGCTTCGCGGTTGAGGATGCTGACAAACCGCGGCACCGCCACCAGCTCCACTTCCAGCCCCGGGTAACGTTCGAACAAGCCGTTCATGCGGCTGGCGAGAAACATGATGCCCAGCCCTTCCGTTACCCCCACGCGGATCTTGCCCAGCGGTGCACTGGACTGGGTGATTTCTTCCTGTGCCAGCAAGGCGACGTTTTCCATGGCTTCGGCATGCTTGAGCAGCGCTTCGCCGGCCGGGGTCAGTTGATAACCCTGGGCGTGCTGGACGAACAGCGCAGTGCCGAGGCTTTTCTCGATCGCCTCGATATGCCGGGCCACCGTGGCGTGGGTGGTTTTCAGCCGCCGGGCCGCTGTCAGCAAGCGGCCGCTACGCTGTAACTCGAGAAAGAACCGCAGGTCATTCCAATCGAACATGAGTCTTCCTTGAACGCGTCGGAGGATGCAGCTGTCTAAAAACGCACAGCCACTGAGCAAAAACTAACATTCTTTTGACGAAAGCTAACAACTAGGATGACTCGCAACAAGAACAACAACAGCAGAGGTCATGGATGCAGCCTGACGTTGATGAATACGACTACGTGGTAGTGGGCGCCGGGCCGGCCGGTTGTTTGCTGGCCAATCGACTGTCCGCCGAGCCGCAGCACCGGGTATTGCTGCTCGAAGCCGGCGGCCGCGACAACTACCCGTGGATTCACATTCCCGTGGGCTACCTGTATTGCATCGGCAACCCGCGCACCGACTGGTGCTTCAAGACTGAAGCGCAACCTGGCCTGCAAGGTCGCAGCCTGAGCTATCCGCGAGGCAAGGTGTTGGGTGGTTGCTCGTCGATCAATGGCATGATTTACATGCGCGGCCAGGCCAACGACTACGACGGTTGGGCTGCCGACGGCAATCCGGGCTGGGCCTGGAAGGATGTACTGCCGCTGTTCAAACAGAGCGAAAACCATTTTGCCGGCGACTCGGCGTTTCACGGCGCTGCCGGGGAATGGCGGATCGAGCGCCAGCGGCTGTCATGGCCGATCCTCGATGCTTTCCGCGAGGCTGCCGAACAAAGTGGCATTGCCAGCATCGATGACTTCAACCGTGGCGACAACGAAGGCTGCGGCTACTTTCAGGTCAACCAGAAGGCCGGGGTCCGTTGGAACGCCGCCAAGGCCTTTCTCAAACCGATTCGCCACCGATCCAACCTCACCGTGTTGACCGATGTCGAAGTCGATCGCGTGCTGCTGGAGAATGGCCGCGCTTCGGCCGTCAGCGCCCGCTGGCAGGGCCAGCAAAAAACCTGGAAAGCGCGGCGGGAAATCGTTCTCTGCGCCGGCTCCGTCGGTTCGCCGAGCATCCTGCAACGCTCGGGGATCGGCCCGGGCAGTTTGTTGCAACGCCTTGGGATTGGCGTCGCCCATGAGCTGCCCGGCGTCGGCGGCAACCTGCACGATCATTTGCAGCTGCGGCTGATCTACAAACTGGAGAACGCCCGCACCCTGAACCAGATCGCCGGCAGCCTGTGGGGCAAAATGGGCATGGGTCTGCGTTATCTGTATGACCGCAGCGGCCCGCTGTCGATGGCTCCCAGCCAGCTCGGGGCTTTCGCCCGTTCGGGACCGGAGCAGACTTCAGCCAATCTTGAATACCATGTGCAGCCGCTGTCCCTGGAGCGTTTCGGCGAGCCGTTGCATGCGTTCCCGGCGTTCACCGCGTCGGTCTGCGACCTGCGCCCACAGAGCCGTGGCCGAGTGGAAATCCGCTCCGTCGATCCGCAACAGGCGCCGCTGATTCAACCCAACTACCTCAGCCATCCTGAAGACCTGCGGGTCGCCGCCGATGCGATTCGCCTGACCCGGCGCATCGTCGCCGCGCCAGCCCTGCAGCCGTTCAACCCCACCGAATATCTGCCGGGCGCGGCCCTGCAGACTGACGAACAACTGCACGAAGCGGCAGCGCGGATCGGCACGACGATTTTCCATCCGGTCGGCACCTGCCGCATGGGCAACGACAAGGATGCCGTGGTCGATGCCCAGTTGCGGGTCCACGGCATTCCCGGGCTGCGCATCGCCGACGCCTCGATCATGCCGCGCATCACCTCAGGCAATACCTGCTCACCGACCCTGATGATCGCCGAGAAAGCGGCCCAGCTGATACTCGCAACACCGACAATAAGTGTTTCACCGGAAAAAGAACTGCTCACCGAACCGCACTTGTAGGAGCTAGCTTGTGTGGGAGCGGGCTTGCCCGCGAAGCCTTTAGCGTCTGCGAGGTCCCCTTCGCGGGCAAGCCCGCTCCCACACAAGCTCGGCTCCCACAAGGACCGCGCAATACCTGCAATACCGACATCGCGCCAACAATGGCGGCGACAGTGGAACAACTAAAACAATCACTGTGAGGGATAACGATATGTCAGAACATGCTCAGTCTCTGGACGCGACGCTTGGCGCGACCACCAGCAAGGAAACCCAGAAAGTCATCTTCGCCTCGTCCCTGGGGACGGTGTTCGAGTGGTATGACTTTTTTCTTTATGGCGCCCTCGCGGCGGTCATCAGTAAACAGTTTTTCGCCGGGGTCAACGACACCACTGCCTTCATCTTTGCGCTGATGGCGTTCGCCGCCGGCTTTATCGTGCGACCGTTCGGCGCGTTGGTGTTCGGCCGTCTGGGCGACATGATCGGGCGAAAATACACCTTCCTCGCGACCATTATCCTCATGGGTCTGGCGACCTTCTGCGTCGGATTGCTGCCGACCTATTCGAGCATCGGCATCGCCGCGCCGATCATTCTGGTGGTGCTGCGCATGCTTCAAGGCCTGGCGCTGGGCGGTGAATACGGCGGGGCTGCGACCTATGTCGCCGAGCACGCTCCGGTTGGCAAACGCGGGTTCCACACCAGCTGGATTCAGTCCACCGCCACCCTTGGCTTGTTGCTGTCGTTGCTGGTGGTGCTCGGTTGCCGCTACTTCACCGGCGATCAGTTCGAAGTCTGGGGCTGGCGCATCCCCTTCCTGTTTTCGATCGTGCTGTTGGGGATTTCCACCTGGATTCGCCTGAGCCTGCACGAGTCGCCGGCCTTCGTGAAGATGAAAGGACAAGGCAAGCTCTGCAAGGCACCGATCCGCGAATCCTTCGGCAACTGGGAAAACCTCAAGATTGTGCTGATCGCGCTGTTCAGCATCAACGCCGGGCAAGCGGTGACCTTCTATGCCGCGCAGTTTTACATACTGTTCTTCCTCACCCAGTTCCTGAAAATGGACCCGGCCGTGGCCAACGGCCTGTTGATCGTCAGCGTGATAATCGGCGCGCCGTTGTTCATTTTCTTTGGCTGGCTGTCGGACAAGGTCGGGCGCAAACCGATCCTGATGCTCGGCCTGTTGCTGGCGACAGTGTTGTACTTCCCGATCTTCAAGAGCATTGCCCACTACGCCAACCCGGCAATCGACCTGGCCAGCCGTCAGGCTCCGATCAGCGTGCTGGCCGACCCGGCCACCTGCACCTTCCAGTTCGACCCGGTGGGCAAGGCGCGTTTCGACAGCCCCTGCGACAAGGTCAAAACCTTTCTGGTCAAACAAGGCTTGCCGTACAGCAGCGTAGCGGCGCCCGCCGGCAGCACCGTACAAGTGAGTGTCGGCGAGGTACGCATCGACGGTTACGACGAAGCCGCCCTGCGCGGCGCGGTGACGCTGGCCGGCTATCCACAAAAGGCTGACACCCAGCAGATCAACAAACCGATGATCGTCGCACTGATGGTCGCCCTGACCTGTATCGCCGCCATGTGCTACGGCCCGCTGGCGGCGCTGATGGTCGAGCTGTTCCCGACCCGCATCCGCTACACCTCCATGTCCCTGCCCTACCACATCGGCAACGGCTGGTTCGGCGGTTTCCTGCCGACCGTGTCCTTCGCTCTGGTGGTGTACACCGGCGATATCTTCTATGGGTTGTGGTACCCGGTGGTGATCACCGGCGTGAGTTTGATCGTGGGCATGATCTGTCTGCGTGAAACCAGACATGTGGATATCGAAAAGAACTGAGTGATGAAGGGCCGCCCACTCGCCGTGTTACCGGCGATGGGGCATTGGCATGGTCTCTCGTAGCAGCAGCCTCGCAAGCTCGGCAGCTGCTACGGGCCCGCATCTTCAATCAGCTGCCATACACCTTCGCCGCCGGCAGCGCCTGCGCCATCAGTCGCTCTACTGCGTCACCCACCTCGCCCACCGCCCAGCGCCCTTCTCTATCCAGTTCCGGGCCTCTGCGCCAGCCATCGGCAATCGACAATTTGCCGCCCTCGACCTCGAACATCTGGCCATTGACCGCACGGGAAGCCTCGGAGCCAAGCCAGACCACCAGCGGCGCGACGTTTTCCGGGGCAAAGTAATCGAAGCCCCGCTCGGGTTTTTTCATGCTATCGGCGAACACCTGTTCGGTCATGCCGGTGCGCGCAGCGGGGGCCAAGGCGTTGACGGTAATTCCGTAGCGACCCAGTTCAGCGGCCTGCACCAGCGTCAGCGCCGCAATACCGGCCTTGGCAGCCGCATAGTTGGACTGGCCGATGGAGCCCTGCAAGCCCGCCCCGGAACTGGTGTTGATGATCCGCGCACTCAGCTGCGCCCCGCCCTTGGCCTGCTCGCGCCAGTAACGCGCGGCATGGCTGGCAATACAGAAATGACCCTTGAGATGCACGGCCACCACCGCATCCCAGTCGGCTTCGGTCAGGCTGGCGAACATGCGGTCGCGGCAAATGCCGGCGTTGTTCACCACCACGTCCAGGCCATCGAAGGTTTCGATGGCCTGGCGCACGATCAGCGCCGCATCGTCGTAGCTGGTGATGTCGTTGCTGTTGGCAACCGCCACACCGCCCTGCCCCTGAATCTCGGCGACCACGGCCTGTGCCGCATCGCGGTTGATATCGTTGACCACCACCTTGGCGCCCTCGGCGGCGAAGGCCAGCGCATAGGCGCGGCCCAGCCCGCCGCCGGCGCCGGTGATGATTACTACGCGGTTCTCGCAGATTTGCATTGTCGCTCTCCAGTTGTTCGGGGTTGCCGGTTTCCTTCGCCTGGTTCGCCTCAGGGCGAAATTCACAGGCGCTCGATAATCGTCACGTTGGCCTGGCCGCCGCCTTCGCACATGGTCTGCAAACCGAAGCGCCCACCGCTGCGCTCCAGTTCATGCAGCAGGCTGCACATCATCCGGGTGCCGGTGGCGCCCAGTGGATGGCCGAGGGCAATCGCGCCGCCGTTGACGTTGGTCTGCGCGTGGGGGTAACCGGTCTCCTTGAGCCAGGCCATGGCCACGCAAGCGAAGGCTTCATTGATTTCCACCCGGTCAATGTCTTCAAGCTTCATCCCGGCCCGCTTGAGCGCATAGGCGGTGGCCGGGATCGGCGCGGTGAGCATCCAGATCGGGTCTTCGGCGCGCACGCTGAGGTGGTGGATACGCGCGCGCGGCGTCAGTCCATAGCGTTTGAGCGCGGTTTCGGAAACGATCAGCATGGCGCTGGCAGCGTCGCAGGTCTGGCTGGAAACCGCTGCGGTGACCCGATCGCAGCCAAACAGGAATTCCAGTTCGGCCATCTTCGCCAGACTGGTCTGGCGAGGCGTTTCGTCATGCTCGACCCCGGCCAGTGGCACAATCTCGCGGGCAAATCGGCCTTGCTCGATGGCCTGCAAGGCCCGTAGATGGGACTCCAGGGAATAAGCTTCCAACTGCGCACGGGACAGCTGCCACTTCTCGGCAATCATCTGCGCCGAACGGAATTGGGTCGGCGGCTGGGCACCGTAGCGCCGGACCCAGCCTTCGGAACCGCTGAACGGATCACTGAATCCCAGCGGCTCGGCGGCGATCATGGCCGAGGAAATCGGGATCTGGGTCATGGTTTGCACGCCGCCGGCAATGACCACGTCCTGGGTGCCGCTCATCACCGCCTGGGCGGCAAAGTGCACCGCTTGCTGCGAGGAGCCGCACTGGCGATCGATGGTGGTACCGGGCACCGACTGGGACAGGCCGGCGGCCAGCCAACTGGTGCGGGCGATGTCCCCGGCCAGCGGGCCGATGGTGTCGACACAGCCGAAGATCACGTCGTCGTAATCTTCATCGGGAATGCCGTTGCGCTCGACCAGCGCGCGCAACACATGGGCCCCCAGATCGGCGGCATGGATCTGGCTCAAACCACCCTTGCGCCGCCCGGTGGGCGTGCGCAGGGCGTCGACGATATAGGCTTCAGGCATGGTGTACCTCGGAAAAATGATGGAGTCAGGCACAGTCGCCGTCAGAACGTATTGCCAGCCCCAAGGGCCAGGTTGCCTTCGAACAATGCAGCGCGAATTCGTCCTTTGTGATGGCCGCGATCGCCCCAGACCTTGTCCAGGGCCCAGGCGCGTTTCATGAACAGGTGCAGGTCGACTTCCCAGGTGTAACCCATGGCGCCGTGGGCCTGAATGGTGTTTTTGGCGGCGAGCATGGCCGCTTCCGAGGTCGCCAATTTGGCATGGGAAACCAGCACCTCCTGGCCCGGCTGCTGCTCGGCAAGGGCATAGGCGGCGCGGTACAGCGGCCCTTTGGCGAACTCGATCTGCACCGCGACATTGGCCATCAGGTGCTTGACCGCCTGGAACGAACCGACCGGCTTGCCGAATTGCTTGCGTTCAAAGGTGTAATCCACCGCCAGGTCGACCATGCGCTTGGCCAGCCCCAGCAACTGCGCGGCGCTGCCGAGAGCGCCACGGTTGAAGGCCGCGGCCCACAACCGCCGGCCATACTCGCCGGCGGCCACACAGGTGGCGGCGCTCGGCGTCCAGTCGACCTGGAACAACTGGCGACTGGGGTCGACCGAAACATTGCGGGTCAGACGGACTGCGTCGCGCTCAACCGCATGCACCTCATCGCCATGGGCCAGCAACAGCAAATCGGCAACGTGGGCATCGCTGACCAGCGGGTTACCCGGCTCGGCAATCGCCAGCCGCGCACGGCCTTCGGCGACTCGCGCCAACCAGTGTTGCTTGAGTGCTGCATGGCGCTCATCAAGGGCAGCGAGCAACGGCACGCCGATCAACATCGTATCCACCAGCGGCTCGGGCAAACCGGCATAGCCACATTCCTGGGCGAGCAGAATGAAGTCCAGTTCATTCATGCCCATCCCGTCATATTCCTCCGGGACGGTCAGTGCGGTCAGGCCAAGCTCCACCAGTTGAGCCCAGAGTCGATCACTGCGCCCACTGTCGCTGAGCCACAATTCGCGAATGCGCTCCGGGGTGACCTCATTGATCAGGAAACTCCTGACGTTGTCCTGAAACAGCAATTGGTCGCGGCTGAAACTAAAGTCCATGGTCTCTTCCTCAGGCGCGCGGCATGCCGAGCATGCGTTCGGCAATGATGTTGCGCTGGATCTCGTTGGTGCCGGCGTAGATCGGACCGGCCTGGGCAAACAGGAAACCTTCCAGCCAGTGGCCGACGTCGCCCGCCGCGGGAGCTTCGGGCAGCAGCTCGCCGCGCAGCCCGAGAATGCTCAGGGCGGTGTCGTGCATGCGCTGGTCGAGTTCCGACCAGAAGATTTTATTGGTCGAAGATTCCGGCCCGATCTTGCCGCCCTGCACCAGTTGCGAAGCGGTCATGTAAGTGCTCAGGGTGTAGGCCTCGGCGTCCAGCCAGGCGCGCATCACAGCCTCGCCAATGGCCGGATCGCGGTCGGCCTGCTCACGGTTGGCCTGGTACAGCTGCACCAGGCGCCGGGCGGTTTCCTGAAAGCGCGCGGGTGAGCGCAGCAGCAACCCGCGCTCGAACCCGGCGGTGGACATCGCCACATGCCAGCCCATGCCCTCGCCACCCAGGGCGTTTTCCACCGGCACCTTGACGTCGTCGAAGAAGATCTCGGCAAACCCCGGCAAACCATTGAGCTGCGCAATCGGTCGCACGGTGATACCGGGACTATCGAGCGGCAGCAGGATGAACGTCAGGCCCTGATGGCGCTGCGAGTTCGGGTCCGTGCGGAAGATCCCGAACACCCAGTCGGCCCACACTGCACGGGTCGACCAGGTTTTCTGGCCGTTGATCACGTAGTGGTCGCCGACCCGTTCGGCTCGCGAGCGGATCGCCGCCATGTCGGAGCCGGCGCCCGGTTCCGACCAGGCCTGAGCCCAGATATCCGTGCCATTGGCCATGCGCGGCAGAAATTGCGCTTTCTGCGCTGCGCTGCCGTACTCCATCAGGGTCGGACCGAGCAGGAAGATGCCGTTCTGGTTGACCCGAGCGGGCGCACCCGAGCGGTAGTACTCCTCCTCGAAAATCAGCCATTCGATCAGGTCGCAGCCACGCCCGCCGAGTTCGGTCGGCCAGGTGACCATGCCCCAACGTCCCTCGTTGAGTCTGGCTTCCCAGGCGCGATGCTCGACAAAGCCTTGCGCGGTGTCGAACGATTGCAGCGGTTCAGCGGGTACATTGGCCGCCAGCCAGGCCCGCGCCTCGGCGCGAAAGGCCTGCTGGGCCGGGGTATATGTCAGGTCCATGGGTATGCCTTCAGCCGTTGAAGTGGGCATCGCGTTTTTCGACGAACGAGTCGCGTGCTTCCTGAGAGTCCAGCGAGCGATAAGCCTGGAGAGTGAAGCCCTGCTCCCAGCGATATTTGTCTTCCAGATTGCCGTCTTCGATGCCGGTCAGTGCTTCCTTGGCCAGACTGATCATGGCCGGGCTCTTGGTAGCGATGGTGCGGGCGATCTGCAACGCGGCCTCACGCAAGTCCTCGCGTTTGACCACCCGTTCCACTGCGCCCAGGCGCCAGGCCTCGGCGGCGTCGATCATCTCGCCGGTGAAGTACATGTGACGGACCTTCTGCACCGGGAACAGTCGCTGCAGATGAGCACCGCCGCCCATCGCCCCGCGATCCACTTCCGGCACACCGAAACTCGCGCACTCGGAGGCCACCACAATATCAGCGGCGCCGCAGATACCGATGCCGCCACCGAGGACGAAGCCGTGCACGGCGACGATCACTGGTTTCGGATTACGGTGGATGGCCTTGAAGCTGTCGTAGTTACCCTTGTTCACCGCAACGATCAGGTTGCCGTCGACGGCCAGTTCCTTGATATCGACCCCGGCACAGAAGCCGCGCCCTTCGGCACGAATGACGATCACCCGGACGCGGGCATCGCGACCCAGGCTTTCGATCTCGCTGGCGATGTCGGCCCAGCCCTGACAGTTGAACGCGTTGACCGGCGGCTGGTTGAACACCAGCTCGGCGACGCCGTTATCGATACTGACGCTAAATGGTTTCATGCCTTTCCCCCTTCACGACACACGGCGGCACAGCTCGCCCAGACGCGCTTCGGCGTCGCGGACGATCTGCTCAATCAATTCGGCGCAGCTGGGCAAGCTGTCGATGCTCGCGGCAATCTGGCCGGCGGGCAGTACGCCTTCGGCCGGTTGCCCATCGACCATGGCTTTCTGGATCACCATCGGCGCGTTGGCGGCCATGATGCTTTGCGCGGCCGTCAGCTCACCGCTGCTGCGCATCTTCAGCGCGCTGGCGAGCAGCTGCGTCAGGCTCATGCCGCTGTGGCGGCGGTAGGCCAGGCCACTTTTGAACGCCAGTAACAGGCGTTTGAGGCCGCCACTGGCTTCCAGCTGATTCAGCAATTCGTTACGGATCATCCGTTGCGGCATGCCGTCGATGGCACGGCTGATGATGATCGCCGCCGGGTCTTTGACCGCCAGGTAACGCGCCAGAGTCGCCGACGGCACCGGGCTGTCGGCGCACATCAGAAAACGCGTGCCCATGGCGATGCCCTCGGCACCGTAAGCCAGAGCCGAGACCAGACCGTTGCCGTCCTTGAAACCGCCGGCGGCCACCACCGGCACCGAGAGCGCATTGACCACTTGATCAAGCAGCAATGAGGTGGGCACCGATCCGGTATGCCCGCCGCCCTCGCCGCCCTGCACGGTGACGGCATCGGCGCCCATTTCCACGGCTTTCTGCGCGTGTTTGAGGGCACCTACCGTGGGGATGCACACCACCCCGGCGTCCTTGAGCCGGCTGATCATTTGCTTGCCGGGCGAACGGCTGTAGCTGACCGCCCTGACGTTATGCCGCAGCACCAGCTCGACGATCTCGTCGGCGTTGGCCTGGTACATATGAAAATTGACGCCGAAAGGCTGGTCCGTCAGGCGCAGGGTTTCGAGGATCGCCGCCTCCATTCGCTGCGGTTCGATGGTCGCCCCGGCGAGAAAACCGAAGCCACCGGCATTGCCCGTGGCCGCCACCAGTTTCGGGTCGGCGACCCAGCCCATGGCGGTCTGGATGATCGGGTAGCGGCAACCGAGCAACTCGGTCAGACGGGTGTTCAGAGAGACCGCCATGCTCATGCCCCGCCCGATTTGCGTTGCGGCTTGCGTTGAGAGCTGGCCATGGCCTTGGCGTCATAACCGCCGAGCCGGTCACCGGACACCAGCTCATTGTGAGCATGGGCGAAGTGATGCAGACCGAACACCATGTCCATGGTCGCGCGCTTGCCCATCAAGTCTTCGGCGTTGTTGACCGCCTGCTTGCTCAGTTGCAGACCCAGGCGCGGCATCTGCGCAATGCGCCCGGCAATGTCCAGGGTTTCCTGCTCCAGTGCCTCGCGGGCGACCACCCGATTGAGCATGCCCATCTGATAGGCCCGCGCCGCCGGCATGCGCTCGCCGAGAAACAGAAACTCCTTGGCGATGCGCGGGTTCAGTTCATGCACATGAGCGAAGTACTCGACCCCGGGAATGCCCATCCGCACCACCGGGTCGGCGAAATAAGCGTCCTCGCTGGCGACGATCAAATCGCAGACCCAGGCCAGCATCAGACCGCCGGCGATGCAGGCGCCCTGGACCATGGCGATGGTCGGCTTGGGCATTTCCCGCCAGCGACGGCACATGCCCAGATAGACTTCCTGCTCCCGAGCGTAGAGAAACTCGCCGCCCGGTTTGTTCACATGGTCGTACCACAGGCTCGCACGCTCGAACGTCTGATGGACGTCGCGCCCCGGCGTACCGATATCGTGCCCGGCGGAGAAATGCTTGCCTGCGCCGCGCAGGACGATGACTTTCACTTGGTCATCGTCACAGGCCTGGCGAAAGGCTGCGTCCAGCGCGTAGGTCATCTGCGAGTTCTGCGCGTTGTGGTACTCGGGGCGGTTCATGGTGACGAGGGCCACCTCGCCGCGCACTTCGTAAAGCACCACTTCGCTCTCGTTCTTGTCGTTGTGTTCACTCATCGATTGCTTCTCCAGGACGGAACTGCGTAAGCGACATCAGCTGGCGCTGCGTTGGCCTGGCGGGTTGTCTTTGAGCTGACTGGCACGCAGGTTGTGCGGGTCCAGCCGCTGGATCAGCTGCAATTGCTCGACGCTCGGTGCTGCGGTAGTCGGGCACTGCGCTGGCACATGCAGGGCAAAACCGGTGTTGTCCTGAACCTCGGCGACGGTCACACCGGGGTGCAGCGAGCGAACGCGCATTTGCCGCTGCGGCCCCTGGAAATCCAGCACGCAGAGATCGGTGATAATCAGCCGGATATCGATCTCCTCCAGCGACCAGCCGCGCGCCAGACGCGCCGGGTTGTAGCCGACCGAGGCGACCATATCGACCTCGCCTTCGACGAATACCCTACGGTTGTGGCTGGGCACGCAAAAGGAGTTGGCGTGGCTGATCGAGTTGCCGGGAAACCCCCGCACGCCAAGCATCTGCGCCTTGGGTTTGGCGTAATCGCCGATGCACGAAATGTTGGCCTGGCCAAAACGGTCGATCTGGGTTGGACCGACCAGCGCATGGCGCTTGCCGCCCCAGACGTTGTCGAAGATCCGCGAGAAACCCATCCAGCTGTCCCGCTTGGGCTCATAACCGTTGCGCGCACCGAGAGGCACTGGCTCAGCGACCATATAGGCTTCGGAATCAGTCATCAGCAGCTGTGGGTTGCTGCTGAGCATGCTCAGCGAAGCAGCCAGCCGCGGGATCACCCCGATGCCGCTGGCCAGGACCTCGCCATCGTCGCGCCAGGCCTCGGAGGCGGCGCAGATCATCAGTTCGGCGAGGCTGTAAGTCGTTGCAGAAGTCGTCATATCGAGGCTCGCTTAGAAAACCGGCAGGGGAAGCTGGCGGATGGCAGCCAGGCCGCCGACCTTGTCCAGGTACTGTTCGTGAGTGCAGTCGACATAGCTCTGGACATAGGCCTGCCAGCCATCGGCAGCCAGTGCCAGGGCGTTGTAGGCCTTGAAGTGCGCCACGTCGAAACCGTACAGCGGCGCGCAGGAAGACGGATGCGCGCCGCCCGGCACATGGGCCACCGCGGTGGTCAGGTTGCGTTCCCAGAACACCTGATGGGCCTGCCCGGCATCGGCATGGAAATAGTCGCTGTCCACCAACTCATCGCAAGTCACGTAGCTGCGGGCGGCGGCACGGACGAACAGGTCGTCCATGTAGTGATCGGGACCACTGATCTGGCAGACCCCGCGCGCATCGGCACGGTCGACATGAACCAGCGCGGCGTCGAGCTTGAGCGCCGGCATGGCCACCCAGTCTTTGCCGTCGGCATAGGGTGAGGCGATCAGTTTGATCTGCGGGTTATGGCGCAGCACATCGGTGCCCAGTCCGACTGCGGTGGGAATAAACGGCACATTCATGGCCGCAGCCCTGAGACCGAGCAGGAGCATGCCTTCATCGATTTCCATCACCTCAAGCGCAGCCTCCTGACGCGCCTTGCGGAAGTACGGTTCCAGCGGAATGAAATCGAGGGAAACGAAGGCAAACACCAGTTTCCTGATCTTGCCGGCGGCGCAGAGCATGCCGACGTCGGCACCGCCGTAGGCGACCACGGTGAGGTCCTTGAGGTCCGAGCGCAGAATCTCCCGCACCAGCGCCATGGGCTTGCGCCGCGGGCCCCAGCCGCCGATGCCGATGGTCATGCCGTCACGCAGCTGGCCGACGATCTCGGCCGTGGTCATTCGCTTGTCCATAGTCATCGTCCTCATTGGCGACCGACACTGAAGTCATGGCCCCAGTGGCTGACCACGGTGCTTTCGAAAGGCGTGTGGCGGTCCCAGTCGACCACCAGGCCATCGCAGCCGTATTCCAGGTCAAACCCGGACGGCGTCTTCATGTAGAACGAGATCATCTGATCGTTGGTGTGCTGGCCCAGGGTTGCCGACAACTTCACGCCATGGGCCTGCACGCGATCCAGCGCCCGGCCGACTTCGTCCAGCGCGTTGACCTCGACCATCATGTGCACGCAGCCATGGGGCATCGGGCACTCGAAAATCGCCAGCGAATGGTGCCGGCCGTTATTGCAGTGCAGAAAGTGGATGCGCTTTTCCGGCTCGGCCGGATCCGGGGTGAACCGCACTTTCATCAGATCGGAAAGCCCGAAGCCGAGCACCTGCTCGTAGAAATCCCGGCAACGCTCGAAGCTCGGTGCAGGCAATACCACATGGCCCATGCCCAGCGAGTGAGTGACAAAGCCCTTGACCCCGATCGGTGAAACGAAGCGTGCGAAGTCCTGCAAAGGCCCCCAGAACAGCTCGTGACGATTGCCGTCCGGATCGCTGAAATGCACCAGTTCCTGGACTTTACGGATCCCGGCCTGAATCGCCGTGCCACGTGTCACCTGCACATCTGCTTGCTCCAGCGTGCTGATGGCCTGCTCGAACGCGGCTTTGCCGGCCACTTCCCAACCGCAGGCACCGAAGCCGTCCTGAGTGTTCTTCTCCACCAGAATGCGGTAATGACGCTCGTCCATTTTCAGGTACAGCGGCTCATCGTCATTGCTGCCGGCCACCACCATCATGCCCAGCACCTGGCTTGCGTACTGACGCCATTGCGCCAGGTCGCTGGATAACAGGGTGACGTAACCCAGACCACGGATATCCATGGATGCACTCCTCGTTTTTCTAAGGCCCTGCCGCCCATCGGCGTTGGCCGGGGGAGACTTTATGTAGAGCGATTTAAACGGGTTCGCGCAGGGGTAACATCGTCCAATGGGACTAGCGAAAATGGTGGGACAGGCATAAAAAAACTGTGGGAGCGAGCTTGCTCGCGATGAGGGCATGGCAGCCAACATCTCTGTTGACTGACACGCCGCTATCGCGAGCAAGCTCGCTCCCACAGGGGTAATGGGGTGTTCAATGGCTTAAGCGTCGGGTCTCAACCCTTGCGAAAATGCGGGATCACCTTCTCGCCAATATTGCGCAGGGTCTCCAGTTGCGCCCACTGCGGCACGGTGCCCATCTGGCAGATGAACAGAATCTCGTCGGCGCCGGCATCGATCAGCCGCTGCACGTAACCGATGCAGTCCTCGACCGTGCCGTAGGCATGGTTGGGGTTCATCATCGCCATGGCCGGATCGGAGAAGTCGACGCTGACTTCTTCGGAGGCGAAGCGCGACTTGATCACGCTCTGGCCATTGCCGTCGACGAAGGTGTCATCCTTCCACTTCTCCGGGTCCGGACGCTCGCCACCGCCGTACCAGTAGCCCAGGGACTCCATGAAGTAGCGTTGGCCGCGAATGCCGATGCGCCGCGCCTCTTCGTTGTTTTCAAGCACGATCGCCGGGCACAGGGCCGCGATATGCCGGTTGGGCCGGAAGCCCACCTGCTTCTTCTCATCGCGGTTGTCCCAGGCCTCGTGGTACACCGCGACCTTCTTGGCGATTTCTTCCGGGCCACCGAAGCCCAGCACCAGTGCGCCCATGCCACGACCGCCAGCGTTTTTCAGCGATTCGGTGTTGGTGCAGGCCAGGTACATCGGTGGGTGCGGGTCTTGATAAGGCTTGGGATGGATCGGTCGTTTCGGGATTTGCACGAAGTCGCCATGGTGTTCGATTTCGTCCTGCACGAACATTTTCGGGATCAGATACATCATCTCGTCGATCTGCGGCTGCAACGTGGCCAGGTCGTAGCCGAAGGTGCCGGCCTCTTGCTGGGTGCCACCCTTGCCGACGCCGAAATGCACCCGGCCCTTGGACAGCAGGTCAAGGGTGGCAATGCGTTCCGCCACTTTCACCGGGTGGTTCATCGCCGGTGGCAGGCAGACCACGCCATGGCCGATGCCGATGCGTTCGGTCTTGCCGGCGACGAAGGCCAGCACGGTTTCCGGCGCGGACATGTGCGAGTAGTTGCTCAGCGCCGTGTGCTCCACGCACCAGAACGTATCAAAGCCAAGCTTGTCGGCGAGCACCGCTTGTTCAATGGTTTCGTCGAAAATCCGGCGGTCGCCTTCGCGACTGGAGTCCACCGTCTGGGCTTCGTAAATCAGTGAAAATTTCATGGTTGATCCTTGTGTTCGTTGGATGCGCAGTCGGCGCCTGAGACTTACGCCTTGCCACTATGCTCGGGCATCAAAGGGGCGCTCGAATCACGCAAACGGACTAGCTGGTTTCGATCGCAGTGCGCCGTGATGGACGGCGCAGCCGGGTCTTGTTCAGAGCAAAGCACTCAGAGGAAAAAGTCGTTGCTGTCCTGACCCATGCTCACGCCACCGAGATTCCAGGCGTACTTGGCCGGGTTGTTGGCGACGTGGGCGCGACCGGTGTGAATGTCGCGGAATGCACGGTTGATCCCGTTGCTGCGAAAGATGGTCGAGGCGCCGCTGTTGAACATCAGGTCGGCGACTGCTTTGGCGCACTTGTCGGCCACCAGCGCCGAGTCGTAACGCATCTTCACCCGCTCCGGCATACTCAGCGGTTCTGCACGCTGGGCGCGTTGCAGCATCAGGGCGAAGTTGCGAAACAGTACGGTCTTGCATTCGTCGACGCAGACCATGGCATTGGCCAGCGCCGACTGCGCCGCCGGGTCCTGGACCATCTTGCGGCCATCGTTGACCCCGACCCGCGTGCTGTTATGGGCAACAAACTGATCGACCGCCCCTTGCAGGGCACCGATGGCCGAGGACGACACCGCGCGCACGAAGATTTGCCCGAATGGCAGACGGAACAGCGGCGCGGTATTCACCGCGTTACCCGGGCTGTTCTGCATGAAGCCGTCGAAGGCTCGATGAGTGCGGTACTCGGGAACGAAGGCGTTCTCCACCAGAATGTCGTGGGAGCCGGTGGCTTCCAGCCCCATGACATTCCAGTTATCGAGAATCTGATAGTCGCTGCGCGGCACCAGGAAAGTCCGGTAATCCGGCGCCCCGCCGGCTTCTTCGGGCGGCACCAGCGCACCCAGGAAAACCCAGTCGCAATGCTTGCTGCCGGAGGAAAACCCCCAGCGTCCGCTCAGCTTGAAGCCACCCTCGACCCGCTCGACCTTGCCCACTGGCATATAGGAAGAAGAAATCAGCACGCTGGAGTCAGTGCCCCAGACATCCTGCGCGGCGCGGTCATCGAACAGCGCCAGTTGCCAGTTATGGATTGCCACCACCCCCAGCACCCAGGCCGAGGACATGCAGCCTTCGGCGAGGGTCATCTGCACTTCGAAGAAGTCTTTTGGCTCCAGCTCATAGCCTTCCCAACGCGACGGTTGGAGGATGCGAAAGAACCCGGCCTCATGGAAATCGCGCAGGGTCTCCCCGGACAACTGGCCAAGTTGCGCAGCGTGCGGTGCGCGTTCACGCAGGATCGGCACCAGCTCGCGGGCACGTTGGCTCAGACGCTGGCGAATCAGGTCTTGGTTGAGCATTTTTGTTGTTCTCCTCTGTTCACCCCGTCCGCCGGGGCGCGCGTGCAGCGGGTCGCGAGCAGCACCGAACAGCGGCGCTCGCCTCCACCCAGGCATTCAAGCAATGCACAAAGCGCCGGACATCCCTCAAACGGACCATGTGCCTGACAGAAGAGCGAAGATCAAAAGATCGCAGCCTGCGGCAGCTCCTACGAGGGGAGCACACACACCCAACATACAGGCCGGCCGGCAGGCCGCCGAGCTTTTGCTTTTGCTTTGGCTTTTGATCTACCCGCCCCTTCGGAAGGCCGAGCGGAGGTGTTCATCAGGGGACTGGCGCGCAGCGCCCCTCGGCGAAGCCGAGGACATCGCATGGAGGTCGAAGCGAAGCCGACCGGAGGGCGATGCCCCCTGATGAATGCCGGAGCGAGGGAACGCCGAGCCTAGGCGAGGTGCCGTACGCTTGGGGCAAAGCCTTTTGGTTACTTTTTGGCGTCTGAAAAAGTGACACGCCGTAAGGGCGGAACCCTAAGTGGCCGTTACCGCAGAAATGGATATGTACACCTGCGAGAGCCAGGCCGGCTGCCAGGCCGCCATCGCGAGCAAGCTCGGCTCCCACAGTGGATCTGTGTACATCAGCAAGAGACAGGTGAGGGTTAAAACGGTATCTACATAGTCCCCTCGGACGATGTTGCGACTGGACGTCGGCGCAAGAATTCATCGCACTCCATGCACAACGAGAGGACTCGTGCGATGAACGACGTCAATCTGAAAGCCGACATGCTCCAGGCCATGCGCCGCCTGGCCAAGTCAGTCACCATAATCAGCACCAGCAATGGCACCGAGCGTTTCGCCATGGCCGCTACCGCGGTCGACTCCCTCAGCACCGAACCGCCGTCGTTGCTGATCTGCGTGAACAAGACCTCCTCACCCCATGCCGCGCTGGCGACCGGCGCGGACTTCTGCGTGAATATTCTCGGGGTCGAACAACAGGACCTGGCACACCTGTGCAGCGGCGCGATCAAAGGCGAGGCGCGCTTTGAGCGTGGCAACTGGCTGACCAGTGCCGGGGGCATTCCCTACCTGGGTGATGCGCAGTCGGCGATCCTCTGCCGGCAAGACGGCCATTTCAGCTACGGCACCCACACCGTGTTCATCGGTCGCATTTTGCAGATTCACACCAGCGCGTCGATCACTCCGCTGGTCTACCTCGACGGCAGCTACACCACCACCGCCAAACCATCGCCCTCCCTCGCTGCCGCCGGCTGAGGCCCGGGACATGGACGGCCTACAAGGGTTGACGGCATTGCGAGTGAGCAGCGCCGAACAGCTGAACTGGGACGATCGCTGCGACTTGCTGGTGGTCGGCTTTGGCGGCGCCGGAGCCTGCGCGGCCATTGAAGCGGCCAGCCGCGGATTGGCGGTGCTGGCCCTGGACCGCTTTGCCGGTGGTGGCGCCACCGCGCTCAGCGGCGGTGTGGTCTATGCCGGTGGCGGCACGCCGCATCAGCAGGCAGCCGGCTATGACGACAGCAGCGAAGCGATGTTCAATTACCTGCGCCAGGAGGTCGGCGAGGCGGTCAGCAGCCAGACCCTGCGCGACTTTTGCGAGGGCAGTTGCGAACAACTGGCCTGGCTTGAACATCAGGGGGTCGCGTTCGAATCCAGCGTCCCACCGCACAAAACCTCCTACCCGAGCGACCAGTACTACCTCTATTACTCTGGCAACGAAGCGGTGCCGGCCTATGCCGCACTCGCCAGGCCGGCGCCTCGCGGTCATCGCACTAAAGGTCCTGGCATGTCCGGTGCCAGCCTGTTCGCTCCGCTCAAGGCCAGCGCCTTGCGCCACGGCGCACGCCTGCGCAACCAGTGCGAGGTTCGGCGGTTGGTACTCGATGCCAGTGATCAAGTGCTGGGGGTAGAGGCCTGGCAGCTGCCGCCCGGTAGCCGCGCAGCGCGTCAGCATGCCCGGCTCACACGCTGGACCAGCGCCATCCATACGTATGCGCCGGCCCTGGCCGACCGATTGCGTGCTCGCCTGCGACGCATCGAACTGCGCTGCGCCGAACGCCAGCTGATTCGCGCCGAACACGGTGTGCTGCTGAGCAGCGGCGGTTTCATCTTCAATCGCGAGCTGGTGCGCCAGCATGCCCCCCAGTATCTGGCCGGTTTGCCGCTGGGCACCACCGGTTGCGACGGCAGCGGTATCGCCCTGGGCCAGAGCGCCGGTGGCAGCGTGGCACGGATGGACAAGGTCAGCGCCTGGCGCTTTATCAATCCACCGCTGGCCTGGGCCCGGGGACTGATCGTCAACGCTCAAGGCCAGCGTTACGCCAACGAAGAGGTCTACGGCGCGACCCTCGGCCACGCCATGGTCGAAGCGCAGGACGGTCGCGCCATTCTGATTCTCAACCGGGCGCTGGTGCGCGAGGCGTTAAGCCAGGTCGGACCGGGCAAGGTCTGGCAATTCCAGCGTCTGCCGGTGTTGTTCAACTTGCTGTTCAACGCCCGACGCAGCACCAGCCTCGCCGGTCTGGCGAAACGCTGCGGATTGCCTGTCGAGGCACTGCAACAGAGTGTGGACGCCTATAACCGCGCCGCCCGTGGCGAAGTCGCGGATGCCTTTGGCAAGTCCAAAGCCATGCTCGCCGCCCTTGAACAAGGTCCCTGGTACGCCCTCGATCTGTCGTTCGATAGCCGTCTGTTTCCCTGCCCGGTCATCACCCTCGGCGGGCTGAAGGTCTGCGAGCGCAGTGGTCAGGTACTGGACCACGCAGGTGCGCCGATCCGTGGTCTCTACAGCGCCGGGCGCAATGCGGTCGGGGTCGCTTCCAATCTTTATGTCTCCGGCCTGTCGCTGGCTGACTGCATCTATTCCGGTCGCCGTGCCGCTGCTCATGCGGCCGACCATGCTGAACTTCAAACCACACGCTCAGGAGAACAACAATGCAACGTGTAGAAGGCAAAGTCTGCATCATCACCGGCGCCGCCAGCGGCATCGGTCGCGAAGACGCCCTGCTGTTGGCCAGTGAAGGCGCCAAAGTGGTACTGACCGACCTCAACGACGAAGCCGGCCGCCAGGTCGCAGCAGAAATCGGCAGCAACGCCCTGTTCATTCACCACGACATTGCCAGCGAAAGCGACTGGCAGCAGGTGATCAAGACCACCCTGGAGCATTTCGGGCGCCTCGACGTACTGGTCAACAACGCCGCCATCCTGGCCTTGGGCAGCATCGAGGACACCAGTCTTGAACTGTGGCAGAAGGTGCAGAAGATCAATGGCGAGGGCTATTTCCTGGGCTGCAAGTACGCCGTCCAGGCCATGAAAGAAACCGGCGGCGGTTCGATCATCAATATGTCATCGGTCGCAGCCCTGGGCGCCATGCCGATGTTCTGCGCCTACTCCGCCTCCAAAGGCGCGGTGGCGGCGATGACCCGCTCTATCGCCTTGCACTGCAAGCAGCAGGGTTATCGCATCCGCTGCAACAGCGTGCACCCGGATGGCGTCAACACGCCGATGACCCAGGCCCTGACCGGCGGCCAGCCGATCCCCCAGGAAGCCCTCGATCAGGACCCGATGAACCGCATGTGTGCGCCGCGGGACATTGCCAATGTGGTGCTGTTCCTCGCCACCGACGAATCGCGCTTCGTCAACGGCGCCGAGATTCGCGTCGACAATGCCCAATTGATCAGCGGGCTCTGAGGCCGAGGTGAGCATGGGCACGCAACAGCTGAATCTGAAACCGGCCGAACAGGCGACGGGGAGCCACTCATTGCAGGTGTGCGCGGTGATCGACGAGACCGCCGACGCGCGCTCGCTGGTGCTTGAAATACCGCCGCGACTGCGTGAGCGCTTTCGCTACAAACCGGGACAGTTCCTGAGTTTTCGCGTGCCCTGCGCCGGCAAACTGTTGACCCGTTGTTACTCCATGGCCAGCTCGCCGTTGTGCGATGCCCTGCCTAAAGTGACGATCAAACGGGTCGAGGGCGGCCGGGTGTCAAACTGGATGAATGAGGTGCAGGTCGGTGACTGGCTGGAGGTGCTGCCCCCGGCCGGGCATTTCTGTCTGGACGAGCGTCAGCCGGATACCGATGCAAAACCCTTGATGCTGTTCGGCGGTGGCTCTGGCATCACCCCGGTGTTTTCCATTCTCAAATCGGCGCTGCATACCAGCACACGACCGATCAAACTGATCTACGCCAACCGCGATGAAGCCTCGGTGATTTTCAAGGAGGAACTTCGTCAGCTGGCCAAGGCCCATCTCGAACAACTGCACGTAGTGCATGTGCTCGACTCGGTGCAGGGCTACCTGACCGACGCCCAGGTGCGTCATCTGGTGCGCGGGTATGCCGGTGGCGATTACTTCATTTGCGGGCCGGCACCGTTCATGGACACCGTGGAGCGCACGCTACTGGAGCTGGGCGAAACCGCCGAACGCATCCATGTCGAACGCTTCGTTTCGCCACCCGACCCCGACGAACTACTGGCTGAAGAAACGCTGGCCCGGGCTGCCGCCGCCGGCTCGCTGTGCGAGGCGCTGATCGTTGAACTCGACGGTCAGCACCACGAGATCGCCTGCCTCCCCGGCGACACCCTGTTGCAAAGCTGCAAGGCGGCCGGTCTGGACGTGCCCTCCTCCTGTGAAGAAGGCTTTTGTGGTGCCTGCATGTGCGTTGTCGAAGAGGGCGAAACCTTGCTGGCGCGCAATGACGTGCTCAGTCCCCGGGAACTGGCCGAGGGCTGGACGCTGGCCTGTCAGAGTCGCCCGACCGGTGCCCGGGTGCGGTTGAAATTTCCGGATTGAATTTTCGAGTTGAAGTGCCTGTCGCAATAGTCTCAACGGACGATCACCCAGGCGCAGTCTGCGGTTAGACTCGGCCCGAGAACCTGGCCCACAACAATAACAGAGGTGCAGTTATGGCTCGTTTGCAGAACAAGGTCGCGGTGATTACCGGCGGCGCTTCGGGTATCGGTCTGGCCTGCGTGCGCCGCTTCGCCGCAGAAGGCGCGCAAGTGGTGGGGCTCGACATTGGCAGCGCACCGGCGGATTTCCCCGGTCGGTTCATGACCCTGGACGTGCGCGACGAAGCGCAGGTCCAGCAGGTCATGAACGAAGTCATCAGCCACTTCGGACGTATCGACGTGCTGGTCAATGCCGCCGGCGTCGCCGACCAGGGCAGCGTCACCCAGACCACCACCGCCAACTGGCAACGGGTGCTGGACATCAACCTGACCGGCAGCATGCTCACCAGCAAATACGTGCTGGGGTCGATGGAGTCCCAACGGGGCGGCTCGATCATCAATATCGGCTCGATCTTCGGTCTGCAGGGCTGCGACGGCAACGTCGCCTATAACGTTTCCAAGGGCGGCATCAACCAGCTGACCCGCTCCATGGCCATCGACTACGGTTACGCCAATATCCGCGTCAATGGTCTGTGCCCTGGCCTGATCGAAACGCCGATGACCAGCATGGTGCGCGAACAGGAAGCCTTCCACGCCTTCTTCGCCTCGCAACATATGCTCAACCGCTCCGGACAACCGGAAGAAGTGGCCAATGTCGCGCTGTTCCTGGCCTCGGACGAGTCGTCCTTTGTCAGCGGACAAATGATCGCGGTGGATGGCGGTTTCTCCGCCGGTCGCCGCTTCGCCCCGCCTGCCGCCTAAGTATCCATCCGGCCGGGCGCCCTGCCCGGCCCATTCCCTCTCGCACTTGTCCTCTAGCTGAGGAGGCCCCATGTCGCCTGTCGCAAACGCTCCGACCATCGCCCACCTGTTCGCCAACGCAGCCCACGCCTACGGTGACCGCCCGGCCATCGAGGATGCGGGCCGCTCGATCAGCTACCGGCAACTCGACCAGCTGCGCCAGCAAGCCGCCCGCGCCTTGCTGGCGCTGAACGTGCAGGCCGGGGACCGGGTGGCGATCTGGGCGCCGAACATCTGGGAATGGATAGTCGCCGCCGGTGCCCTGCAAAGTGTCGGTGCCGCGCTGGTGCCACTCAACACCCGAATGAAGGGCACCGAGGCCGGGTACATCCTTCGTGAAAGCGGCGCCTGCGTGCTGTTCGTGATCGGCGAGTTTCTCGGGGCTGACTATCCGAGCATGCTGGCGTCGGAAGAGCTGCCGGCGCTGCGCCAGATCGTCAACCTGCGCGGCGAAGGGCCAGGCACGCTAGGCTGGGCGGATTTCCTCGACCTGGCCGCCGAGGTGCCTCAATCCGCGCTGCAAACACGCGAGCTGGGCATTGGTCCGCAAACGCTGTCCGATCTGCTGTTCACTTCAGGCACCACCGGCAAGCCCAAAGGGGTGATGACCTGCCACGGACAAAACCTGCGGGTGGTGCGCGACTGGAGCGAGGTGGTCGGTTTGCGTGAAGGCGATCGCTACCTGATCGTCAATCCGTTCTTCCATTCCTTTGGTTACAAGGCCGGTTGGCTGGCAGCGTTGATGCGCGGCTGCACTATCGTGCCGCAGCAAGTGTTCGATGTGCAGGCAGTACTTGAATGCGTCCAGCGTGAACGGATCACCGTGCTACCCGGGCCGCCGACTCTCTATCAGTCATTGCTCGCTCATCCGCAACGCAGCGAATACGACCTGACGTCACTGCGGGTCGCGGTGACCGGCGCCGCAGCAATTCCGGTGGAGATGATCTGGCGCATGCGCGACGAACTGGGTTTTGCCACCATCGTCACCGCCTACGGCCTTACCGAAGTCTGCGGTTTCGCCACCATCTGCCGCCCTGGCGACGCTGCGGAACTGGTCGCCAACACCAGCGGGCGGGCGATGCCCGGCGTGGAGATCCGCTGTGTCAGCAGCACCGGCCACAGCCAACCGGCCAACGTGGCCGGCGAAGTCGTGGTGCGCGGCTACAACCTGATGCAGGGCTATTTCAACGATCCGCCGGCCAGCCAGGAAATCCTCGATGCCGACGGCTGGCTGCACACCGGGGACATCGGTGTGCTCGACGAACAGGGCTACCTGCGTATCACCGACCGCCTCAAGGACATGTTCATCACCGGGGGTTTCAATGTGTACCCGGCGGAAATCGAACAGTGCCTGTTGCACTATCCGGGCGTGGCCCAGGCCGCTGTCATCGGCATCCCCGACGAACGTCTCGGCGAGGTGGCCATGGCCTTCTTGCTGCCGGTGCCCGGCCAAGTGATCGAACAGACCCGGTTCATCGCCTGGTGCCGCGAGCAGATGGCCAACTACAAAGTACCGCGCCGGGTGCAGGTGCTTCAGGCCATGCCGCTCAACGCGGCGGGCAAGGTGACCAAGAATGTGTTGCGCGAGTGGGCCGAGATCGGCGCTGACTGATCGTTGTCGAGCGACGCAGATCCTGTGGGAGCGGGCTTGCCCGCGAAGCGAACGCCGCGATTTTTCAGACATTGCGCGTTTTCGTTCTTCGCGGGCAAGCCCGCTCCCACAGGACTTGTATCCGGCGTGCCGATGGACTAAACCACCCGCGCCGGATGCTGCTGGCGCGGGTCGCCGAGCATTGCGCGGTGGGACGGTGGCTGGCGGCCCTCGGCTTCGCTGATGCCGTAACCGGGCGCTATTTCGGCGGTGATCAATGTCTGCCCGGAAAACTCCATCAGCTTAGGATCGTTGAGCAATGCGTGAATCACCCGGCCATTGAATTGCGGTGTTTCGGCATGGGCCAGAAAGGCCCGGTATTGCTCGCCATGCTGCTCGCCGGCAATCCGCGTGCGTTCGGTCAGTTGCGGGCCGAGCCAGAGCGATAACGCCGCCACGCCACGGTCTTCGAAATCGATCGCCATGTCTGCCGCCAGCTTGTCGCAACCGGCCTTCTGCGCGCCGTATGCGGGGCCATGCATATAACAACCGGCGCCGAACGACGAAGTAAAGCAGATCAGCCCGCGCCCACTGCGCAGCAACAACGGCGCAGCATGGTAGCTGGCGATATAGGCCGAGCGCAGACCGACGTCAAGGATTCGCACCAGCTCCAGCGGCTTCTCCCAAAACGGCCCCGGCTCGATCAACTGGTCATGGATAAATGCGGCGTTGTTCACCAGCAAATCCAGCTGACCGCACTGACTTTCGACCCGGGCGAACAGCGCCTGGACCTGAGCATCGTCGGCATGGTCGCAGACCACCGCGATGCCGCGGCCACCGGCAGCGGTGATCGCGGCGGCGGTGCCTTGCAGCGAGCCCCCCAGGTCATGGCCATACAACCTGGAACCCGCATGTTCTGGAGCGCGTCCGGTCACGAACACCGTCATGCCTGCGGCGCCGAGGGCCAGCGCAATACCCTGACCGACCCCGCGACTGGCGCCCGTCACCACGGCAACCTGCGTGCGTTCTCTGTTCATTTGATACTCCTGGACAAAATTCTCGCCGGCCTGTTCTGGCTCTGGCGTTTGATGTGATTGGCCGCCAGGTAACCGAAGGTCATCGCCGGGCCAATGGTCGAGCCGGCGCCCGGATAGGTGCGCCCCATCATCGAGGCCGCGCTGTTGCCGATGGCATACAGGCCGTTGATGGGTTGCCCGTCCTCATGCAATACGCGAGCGTGAACATCCGTCAGCAAACCACCCTTGGTGCCGATGTCGCCGGCGTCGATGCGCACTGCGTAAAACGGACCTTTGAGCAATGGTGCCAGGCAAGGGTTGGGCTGCACATTCGGGTCGCCGTAGTAACGATCGAACAGCGATTCCCCCTTGTGAAAGTCTTCGTCCTTGCCCTGCACGGCCATGCTGTTGAAGCGCTGCACAGTGCGAGTCAGGCCAGCGCCATCGACACCGATTTTTGCTGCCAACGCTTGCAGATTCGCAGCCTTGTGGAAGTACTCGCGCAGGTGTTTGGGCAGTTGCCAATCGCGTTGGGCATAGCCTGGCAACAACGCACCGCAGGGGTATTTGCGCCGAAAATCGGCGTCGAACACCATCCAGCACGGCACGCTCACCGCGCCTTCGCGATTGTTGGCATACATCGCGTAGACAATGTCGGTATAGGGTGCAGCCTCGTTGACGAAGCGCTCACCGGCGGAGTTGACCAGCACGCAGCCCGGCAAGGTTCGTTCGACGAACAGTGCGCGCTGTTTTTCTTCGCCCTGTACATGGGTGGTCGGCGCCCACCAGCTGTGATCCATCAGCGCAGTGCGAGCACCAATCGCCTGGCCGGCGCGGATGCCGTCACCGGTATTGTGCGGCGGTGTGGCACTCCAGCTGGCCTGCGAGGGCTGCGGGAGATACTGCGCACGCATCGCCTGGTTACGCTCGAAGCCACCGGCCGCGATGATCACCCCGTGCCGCGCCTTGATGTTAAGCAACTGACCGTCACGACAGACGCGAGCGCCGCCGACCCGATCGCCGACGATCAGCAGTTCTTCCAGCCCGCAGTTAAGCCACAGGGGCTTGCCGCGGTCCTTCAATGAACAGCGCAAGGCGCCGATCAAGGCATTCCCAAGGGTCAAGAAACGATCGCGACGCGACAACCGCCGCCCCTCACGGTCACGCCAATAACGCCACATCACCCGCAGCGTCAGCCTCAACCAGCCAGGGCCACGGCACAGCAGAACCTGCGCCTCTTTCATGGTCATCGCCATGCGCCCCATCATCAGCGTCCCGGGCGATGGCGCGCGCATCCGCAAGAACTCTTCACCCAACTCTGCGGCGTCAAACGGCTGCGGATCCATGGAGCGGTAACCCGGTTTTCCGCCCACGACCTCGGGGTAGTAATCGGCATAGGCGGGCTGCGCCTCGAAGCGCACCCGGGTCTGCTCTTCGAGGTATTGGACCATCTCCCGGCCGTGCTCGACATAAGCCTCGATACGTCCGTCGTCGATCTCGCCGTGGGTCACGGCCCTGATGTAGGCGATCGCTTCTGCCGCTGAATCGCTGCCGCCAAGGGCTGCGATGCGGTGGTTGTCGGGGATCCAGATACCGCCGCCAGACACCGCCGAGGTTCCGCCATATTCGGCGCTCTTCTCGATCAACAGCGCATTGAGACCCAGATCGTGGGCGCGCAGTGCTGCGGTCATTCCCCCCGCCCCGGAGCCAATCACCAGCACATCGCAGCACTCATCCCATTTGATCCCGGCATCTTTCATGCGATCACCTTTGCTCAACGCCCATCAGGCAAGAAACCGCCGCCACCGGCCCTTGGCCCGGCGCAGTCGGTCTCGGGATTGTTCGCCGCATGCCCTGAACGGTCATCGTCCAATGGGACTAAGTCAATCGCCGCCCCTGCCCCCTGCAAACCGCTTAGTCCGCTTGGACGATGTTGCGCCTCAAACGTGACTCCATAGTCGTCCACAGCTCCACTCCCAACCCTGAACAGCAGGTCGGGCCCGCCTGACCTGGGCATGAGGACGACATGATAAAAACAACAATCGCCCCACCACCGCTTCACACTTGCGTACAGCTGGCCGTGCTGTTGATGGCCGGGGGGCTGGGCAGTCAAGCCAGCGCCATGAGCTTCCAGCTGAGCGACGATCTGAGCGTCGATTGGGATACCACGCTGACCTACAGCCTGGCCTGGCGGACCGACTCCCGCGATCACAAGCTGACGGCCAATGCCAACGGCAACGATGGCGACAACGCATTCGACAAAGGCAGCCTGATCAACAACCGAGCCGGTTTTCTCACCGAAGCCAACCTCAAGTGGCGAGAGGACTACGGGATGTTCCTCCGTGCGACTGGCTTCTATGACAACGTCTACGATCAGGGCAACGACAACAACACGGGCACCTCCAACTGCTTTGCCGGGGGCCATTGCAGCCGTCCCGATCGCTTCTCCCAGGACACCATCGATCAGCACCGCGATGAACTTCGCATGCTCGACGCCTATGTTTACGGCACCTGGGACATGGCCGGGCACAACCTCAACGTGCGGCTCGGCGATCAGGTAGTGAGCTGGGGTGAAAGTCTGTTCTACCCCGGTATCTCCGCGGCCCAGAGCCCGGTGGATGCGACCAAGTCGACCACTCCGGGGGTTGAGGTCAAGGAGATCCTGCTGCCCGTCGGCCAACTGTTCACCCAGTTCAGCCTGACCGAAAGCCTCGATCTGCAGGCCTACTACCAATACAAATGGAAAAAGACCGAGCTGTTCGGAGTCGGTAGCTACTTCTCCACCACCGACTTCATCGACAAGGGTGGCTTCAACGACTCCAGCGGTTTCCTGACCCGCCTCAGTGACGACAAGCCCAGCGACAACGGCCAGTACGGCGTGGCCCTGACCTATGCGGCCGAATCGCTGAACAACACCGAGTTCGGCCTGTACTACTCGCGCTACCACAACAAGACCCCGTCGCTGGATTTCCAGACTGACCTGGGGCGCTACCGGGTGCGCTACTTCGACAACATCGATCAATACGGCGCGAGCTTCTCCACGGTACTGGGCAGCACCAGCATCGCCGGTGAAGTCAGCTACCGCGACGGTCAGCCGGTGATGGTCGACAACGGTTTTTCAAGCTCGGTGCGCGGCAAGACCCTACAGGCTCAGACGGCGTTGATTCACGTGGTCGGTCCCACTTCCTGGGCCGACAACACCACCCTGGTCGGCGAGCTGGTCTACAACACCGTGCTCAGCAACGACCAGTCCGAGCCGCTAGTGCTGGCGCCCGGCTTTTCCCTGCCGGGGACCGACAGCCTGGTCTACGACCGCGACGCCTGGGGTTACACGGTTCAGGCGACCTTCGATTACAACAACGTGTTCAGCGGTTGGGACATGTCAGTCCCTGTCACATACAGCACCGCAGCCCAGCATGACAGTGCGCTGGTGGGCTCGATCAACTCAGGCCAGGGCGACGACCGCGCAAGCATCGGCAGCTCATGGCGTTACCTCGGCAACTTCACCGTCGAAGCCCGTTACAACGCCTACCTGGGCAACGCCAACAACAGCCCGTTGGCCGACCGCGACAACGTCGCGCTCAACTTCAAGTACCGGTTCTGATTCCCCTGTCGGAGGAGCACAGCATGTCCAGATTCACCCACACATTATTGAGTACGGCATTGACCGTCGGCCTGCTCGGCAGCGGCCTGGTTCAGGCCAAGGTCAGCAACGAAGAAGCCGCCCGCCTGGGCCAGGACCTGACCCCGATGGGTGCCGAAAAGGCCGGCAGCGCCGACGGCAGCATCCCGGCCTGGACCGGCAAATGGCTGGGCCTGCCGCCGCAGCTCAAATTCGCCGGCCCCGGCACGCCGTACCCGGATCCGTATGCGGCGGAAAAACCGTTGTTCGTGATCGATTCCAAGAACATGGACAAGTACGCCGACAACCTCACCGATGGCCAGAAAGCGTTGCTTAAACGCTACCCCGATACGTTCAAGATCCCGGTGTACCCGAGCCACCGCGACTTCCGTGTCGATCCGCGCTTGGTAGAGGCGGTGAAGAAAAACGCGGTCAGCGCTGAACTGGATAACGACAACAACGACACGAAAAACGCCTGGGCTGGTTCGCCGTTCCCGATTCCAAAGAACGGCAGCGAGTTGATGTTCAACCACACCCTCGCCGGCCGAGCCGCCGCCGAAGAGGCCAACTACCGGCAGGCGGTGGTCTATTCCAACAAGGAACGGGTACTGGAAGAGGTCAACTACAAGATCTTCTCGATCTGGTCCAACCCGGATAAGACCCTTGAGACGGCCAACGGCATTCTCACCAACTTCCTGATCACCACCCTGGAACCGGTGCGCAAGAAAGGCGAGATCGTTGTCGGTCACGAGTTCATCAATCCGACCTCCTCACCTCGCCAGGCCTGGCAGTACTCACCGGGGCAACGCCGGGTGCGCCGTGCGCCAACCGTCGGTTATGACTCACCGTCCGGCGCCGGAGGCTTTCGGGTGTATGACGAAGACCGCTTGTTCAACGGCGCGCCGGATCGCTACAACTGGACCATCGTCGGCAAGAAAGAAATCTACATTCCGTACCACAACTACAAGATCGACGAGCCGAGCGTGAGTACCGACCAGATTCTGGCCACCACCGGTCACGTCGACCCGCAGTTTATGCGTTACGAGAAGCACCGCGTCTGGGTGCTGCAGGCCACTCTCAAGGAAGGTGCCCGGCATATTTACGCCAAGCGCGTACTGTACCTGGACGAGGACACCTGGGCCGCCACCCTGGCCGACAACTACGACAGCCGCGGGGAACTCTGGCGCACCAACATGCAGACCTCGATCTACGCCTACGAGATGCAGCGCTATCACGCCCGCCTCGGGATCTACCACGACCTGATCGCCGGCTCCTATCTGGTTGACCGCATGTTGGTCGATCAAAAACCTGCCAAGCTCAATGCCAGCAACTTCGTCGACGACGAATTCACCCCAGGCAACCTGCGCAAACTCGGCACCCGCTAAGTCCACGACGCCCTGACCGATTCGTTCGGTCGGGGTGTTGTGCTGTTTATCTTCGCGTAAATCCCATGGAGACCCTCCCTATGAACAAACTGCTCACTGGCGCCATCGCCATTGCCAGCGTCGGGCTGTCGATGCAGGCCAATGCCCTGAACATCCTGCTGACCAACGATGACGGTTGCCGCGCACCGGGCATCGACGCGATGTACCAGGCGCTGAGCGCCGCCGGGCATCAGGTGACCCTGGTCGGCCCGTTGAACGACAGCAGCGGCATCAGTGCGGCCAGCGTGGTCATGCCCGGGCAAGCCCTGGCGGTGACAGAACTGGCACCCCATAAATTCTGCGTCGGACCGCCCGACGGCTACACACCGCCCGCGGGCAAGACCTCAGCCATCGGCACCCCGGTGGATGCGGTCAACGTCGGCCTGGACGTGCTGCTGAAGGGCAATCCGCCAGACCTGGTGGTATCGGGCAGCAACTTTGGCGAAAACGTCGGCCCGCTGACGCAGATGTCCGGCACCCTGAACGCTGCGGTGCGCGCCATGTTCAAAGGCGTCCCGGCGGTGGCGGTGTCCACGGCCATCGATATGGAGCTGATCACGCGCGATCAGCAGGCTGGCTATCGCAAAACCTTCGACGCCATGGACGACACCGCCCGCTTCGCGGTGAAGGTCATCCAGCAAGCGAGCATCGTTGGCGCTCAGGCCAGACAGGCATGCGCAAAGAGCAAACACAAGGCTGGCCAGGCCTGCGAACTGAACGTCCTCGGCCTGCCGGGCGTCAGCGGGCTGAACCTCAACTACCCGGCTCTTTCGGCCAGCGAAGTGAAAGGTGTGAGTTTTGCCCCCATCGGCAATTGGAGTCGAGTGAACTTCACCTCCCAGCGCGGGGCCGATGGCGTTGTTCACGTCAACCTGGTGGCCCCACCGACACCGACGACGGCCCAGCAACAGGCCGATGCTTATCAGTTATGGCAGGGTCATGCAGTGATCACCGTGATCGACGGCAACATGAGTGCACCTGGAGCGGTGCAGGATCGGGTGAGGCAGATATTGCAGGGGATTGAGCCTTGACCCAGCCAGGCTTGTGCTGAGGCCGATCAGTCACGAAGAACCTGTGGCGAGGGGGCTTGCCCCCGCTGGAGCGCGCAGCGGTCCTAAAATCTGCAACCGAGGTTTATCAGATAGACCCCATCCGCAGGTTTTAGGGCTGCTGCGTAGCCCAGCGGGAGCAAGCTCCCTCGCCACAGGTACGATGTTCGCCTTAGTTCACTGGGGTGCTTAGTTGAGCGCCCTGCGCAGGTCAGCGGCAGCTTCCGACAGCGCTTGCGCAGCACGCTCGACAAACGGCGCCATGCTGATAAAGCCGTGGATCATGCCTTCGCAGCGCTGCATGCGTACGGCCACCCCGGCCTGCCGCAAGCGCTGGGCGAACGCCTCGCCCTCGTCACGCAGGGGATCGAATTCGGCGCTGATCAGGGTGGTCGGCGGCAAGGCCGCCAACCCGTCGGCCCGCAATGGCGAGGCCAAAGGGTCATCGCCCTGTCCGGCACTCTCCAGATACTGCTGCCAGAACCAGCCCATCATCGCTGCGCTGAGTAAATAGCCCTCGGCGAATGTTTGATAGGAAGCGCTGTCGCGGCGAGCGTCAGTGACCGGGTAGAACAGACATTGGTAACTGATCTTCGGCCCCTGCCGTTGCGCCGCCAGACGGCTGACGGCGAGTGCCAGATTGCCTCCGGCACTGTCTCCGGCCAGGGCCAGGCGACTGGCATCGACGCCGAGTTCGCCAGCGTGCTCGACCAGCCAGCAAGTGGCCGCGTAGCAATCGAGCGGTGCTGCCGGAAATGGGCTCTCCGGCGCCAGCCGGTAGGCCACCGAAACCACCACTGCGCCAGTTTGACTGGCCAGCGAACGGCAGAGGTTGTCATGGGTATCGAGGGTGCCGATGACAAAGCCGCCGCCGTGGAAGAACACCAGCAGCGGCAGATTGTCCTGCTCCAGTGGCCGATACAGACGCGCATCCAGTTCGCCAGCCGCTCCGGCGACACGCAGGTTACGCACCTCGATCATCGGCTCGCCGGGAATGGCGGGCAGCAGATTGTCGGAAAACTGCCGATACTGCACGGCATCGAGCTGGCTGTAGTCTGGCTCCGGCACGTCGCAAAACTGCTGGAGCACGGCGGCGATCTGGCTATCGAGCGGCATGGCTATCTCCCTCTACATCGGTCATCTGAAACAACGGATTGGTTTCGTCGAGAATGCTTTGCACGCGGCGTTCCAGCGCAGGCTTGAAGCCCTTGTGGGGAAAAATCCAGAAGCGCTTTTCGTCGATGGCGGCGAACACCTGCTCCGCCAGCTCACGAGGGGTCATGCCTTGGCGAATGCTGCTGTCGAGCAACTCGCTGAATGACGAACCAGCAGCGTCCACCACCTGGTTCGAGGCCATGATTTCACTGGCCACCGGCCCCGGGCATAACACCGAGACCGACACCGGCGCACCGAGCATGGTCAATTCGTAGTGCAGGGTTTCCGACAGCGCGACCACCGCCTGCTTGGTGACGTTGTAAGGCGCCATCAGCGGGCTGCTGACCAGCCCTGCAAGGGATGCGGTGTTGATCACATGGGCCGCTCGCCCCTGGCGCAGAAACAGCGGCACGAAACTGCGGATGCCGTTGATCACGCCTGTGAGGTTGACGTTGAGCATTCGTTGCCATTGCTGCTGACTGATTTCCCAGCTGTAGCCGGTCTGCATCACCCCGGCGTTGTTGAACAGCAGATCGACACCGCCGAAATGCTCAAGGGCGACATCGCGCAGGCGTTCAACCTGTGACAGTTCACCCACATCCGTGACACAGGCAATCGCCTGCGCGCCGCCTGCCTGCAATTCTTTGCACAGCGTTTGCAGGCCCGCCGCATCCAGATCGGCCAGCACCAGGCGCATGCCCAGCCCCGCCGCCTGCTCGGCCAGCCCACGGCCAATACCACTGGCGGCACCGGTAATCACCGCTACCCGCCCCTGTTCATTGCTCATCGCCAACTCCTGCCATTGGGTCCAATGGCACCAGTAGAGCGGCCCTGCGTTAACCGGCCATCGTCCATTCAGACGATGCCCGGTTCTACAGGGGCGGCAGAATCCACTACGTGCACAAGAGCTGCCGGGTCATTGCCCCGAGACTCCGGCCGCCCACCCCGTGAACCTTGGGAGAATAAGAAGATGAGTACCCTGCACCGCATCGAAACCAAACTGCTGGAAGAGCGCTATGCCCGTGGCTGGCACTGCCTGGGGCTGGCCGCCCAATACCGCGACGGCAAGGCCCATCGCCTGGAGGTGTTCGGCACCCGTCTGGTGGCCTTCCAGGGCGATGACGGGCAGCTGCATATTCTCGATGGCTATTGCCCGCACATGGGCGCCGACCTCAGTTCCGGTTGCGTTGAAGGCAACTCGATCCGCTGCTCGTTCCATGCCTGGCGCTGGGGCGCCGATGGCGTCTGCGATGACATTCCGTATGCCAAACGCATCCCGCCACGGGCCAGACTCAAGAGCTGGCCGCTGATGGAAGAAAACCAGTTGCTGTTCGTCTGGAATGACCCCGAAGGCAACCCGCCACTCCCCGAGCAGCGCATTCCGCGGATTGACGCCTGCTTCAGCGACGAATGGGCCACGTGGGAAGTCGCCGAGCTGCAGATCGCAACCAACTGCCGTGAGTTGATCGATAACGTTGCCGATATGGCGCACTTCGGCACGGTTCATGGCGCACCGGTGGAAGAATTCAGCAACGTCTTCGAGGGTCATCTGGCGACCCAGATCATGCGTGCGCGCAGTGAGCGGTTGTCCGGCGACAGTGCGCTGAGCACCGTGGCCACCTACTACGGTCCGGCCTATCAGATCACCGAAATGACCGGCGCGATGAACGGCCAGCCGATTCACTCGATCCTGCTCAACAGCCATGTGCCAATCGACCTGAACAGTTTCACCCTGCGCTATGGCGTACTGGTGAAAAAGATCCCCGGGCTCAGCGAAGAGCAGAATCAGGCGATGGCCAAGGCCTATGTGCAACAGGCACAAGCAGCCTTTTACGAAGACGTGGCCATCTGGCACAGCAAGACCCGCGTCGATAACCCGCTGCTGTGCGACGGCGATGGACCGGTCTATCAGTTGCGCAGATGGTACGAGCAGTTCTACACCGACGTCGCGGCGCTACCGGTCGACGTCCTGGAACACAAACGCTTTGTCGTGCGCGCCAGCGAACCGGCCTGATTACGTCTACTTGTGCCTGACCGGCAACCGCCGGTCAGGCCTTGAGCCCGAGCGTTGCAAGGAGATGATATCGGCGCCTATTCTCGGTCACCGCCAATGCTAATAATAAGAACGGTTTTCCCTATGCAGCAGAACCTCAGCCTCGAGACATTCAGTGAGTTACTCGGCAACCTCTATCAGGGGCCACTGGAGAACATTCCCTGGGCGACCTTTCTCAACCAGCTCAACGTGCATCTGCAAAGCAAGTACGTGACCTTCATCCTGCGCCCGCCCAGCGCTCATGTGGACGGGTTGATGGTCAACACCACCGGGACGTCGACCGAAGCGACCGCATCCTATAACACGCACTTTTTTACCCTGGACCCGTTTGTCGACCTGCCCAACCGCCAGGTAGTGACCCTGGCCGAATTCGTCTCCAACGACGATTGGCAACACTCGGAGTTCTACAAAAACTTCCTGGAACCGGTGGATGTGTTCCATATCCTCGGCGCCGACATCAACACCAGCGACGGTGCCCAGTGCCGCATTCGCATCAGTCGCGGCCGTGATGACAAGGCCTTCGGCAATGAAGAGAAAGCCTTGCTGACGCAGTTCATTCCGCATCTGGAACGCTCGATCAAGATCCACATGCAACTCAACCGCATCGAAGCCGAGCGCAACCTTTACGCCGGTGCGGTGAATCAGATGGCGGTCGGCACCATCATCCTCGATGAAGCCGGCAAAGTGCTGCAGACCAACCAGGTCGCCGATCGGCTGATCCAGGAAAAGGATGGCATCAAGCTGGTCAACGATGGCCTGCAAGTCGGCACGGCGCGCGACACCCAAGAGTTCCGCCGGCTGGTCAAACAGTCGCTGCTGTCGCAAAAAAGCAGCAACCCTTCGGTGGTCGAAGCCCTTCGTGTGCAGCGGCCGTCCGGGCGAGCGGATCTGGGGATCATTGTGCGCTCGGTGCCACTGTCGGCCTGGAGTGAAGGCAAGCAGTGCCCGACCGTGGTGATTTTCATCAGCGACCCGGAGCAACAGTCCACCGCGCCACAGGAGATCGTCCGTGCACTGTTCGACTTCACCCCGGCCGAAACCCAGCTGGCGATGCTGCTGGCCAACGGCTTGACCCTCGACGAAGCCTCCGAAGAGCTGGGTATCAGCCGCAACACCTCGCGAGCGCACTTGCGTTCGACCTTCTCCAAAACCGGGGTGACTCGCCAGACCATGCTGGTGCGATTGATCCTGCGCAGCGTGGCGACCCTCGGCTAATTCACGAGAACCGCGCAATTTCCGCCCTCGTCCGCTCGGACGATGGCGGCCACCGCGCTACGGCGCAAAGTGTCTTCATCCCAACCATCCCCGCATCGGGGGGCTGCCATGCGCAACTGTCCAACCATCCTCAAGACCGAACTGCTGGCCGAAAGCGGCCATTTCCAGATCGAAGCCCTCCACCTGCAATTCAGCAATGGCCAGCAGCGGGTCTATGAACGCCTGCGCGGCACTGGCTATCGCTCGGTGATGCTGGTGGCGATGCCTGATCCGCTGCATGTGCTGCTGGTACGTGAATACGCGGTCGGTGTGGAAAAGACCATACTCGGCCTGCCCAAGGGCGGCGCAGAACCCCACGAGGACTATCTGCAAGCGGCGCAACGCGAGCTCGGCGAAGAAGTCGGCCTGCGCGCCGCACGCCTTAGCGAGCTTGGCGAACTGACCCTGGCACCCGGCCATCTGTGTCATCGCTACCGGGTGGTGCTGGCCGAGCAATTGAGCCCCTGCCAATTGGACGGCGACGAGCCCGAACCGCTGGAGTGCCTACGGGTGCCGCTGGCGCAGATCCCCGAGCTGGTGGCGCGCGGTGAGCTGCATGAAGCGCGGGCCATTGCTGCGCTGTTCATGGCCATGGGCGCCCTCGCCCAACGCGGTTAAAGACCCGCCATTTTGCAAACCTGTGGGTTTCAGCAAAATCTGTGAGCAACCCAAATCACTGTGGGAGCGGGCTCGCCCGCGAAAAGGCCGGCACATTCAAAATCAATATCGCCTGACATACCGCCTTCGCGGGCAAGCCCGCTCCCACAAGGACCTATTAGTATTCAGTTTCACCGGCTAGTCCATTCGGACGAAGCCAGTACGCCCGCGCCGCAATAAGGTGCCTCTACAACAATAAAATCTGCGTCGAGGCTCGCTATGCGAAAAGCCACCTGTGCCCTGTTTATCATCGTTTGCGCCGGCAGCACTGCCAGCCTGTGTCAGCTGTTCAAGAATGAAGCCTACCGACCGACCACTGCGTTCCTCAGTTGTTCGGGCGCAGCCGCTAATTGCTACCCTCCGCTGGTGCGTAATCTGCTGCCTTGAGCGCTAACTGCCACACCTATAAAAACGGACTGCGGACCTCTGAGCGTCGGTTCAGGCTCGATAGCCGCCAGCTAGTCCAAACAGCCGATGCCCGAATCCCCTGGGGCGCCTGGTGGTGCTCTGCGCCAACCTGATGCAGTTCGAGTTGCAACTGCTTGAACCGCGCAGCCTCAAGCTGCTGGCTCGCTATCCGCTGCCGCCGCGTCCGTCGACCTTCCATGCCTTGATTACCCTGGACCCGGACAAGATCATCGACTGGTCAACGAAGAAATCCAGAATGGCCTGTCGGTGGCCGCCGACGGTGTGTACCTGGTGTCTGATCATGCCCTGTACCGCTTTGCCGCCGATGCCGACGGCACACCGGTGCCGGGCTGGCGCCAAGCCTATGACCGTGGTACTGCACGCAAGGTCGGTGCGATCAACCAGGGCAGCGGCACCACCCCTACCCTGCTCGGTAGCCGCTACGTCACGATCACCGACAACAGCGACGAGCAAATCAACTTGCTGGTCTATCGTCGCGAGCAGGACTACGCCGGCAATCGTTTGATCTGCAAACTGCCGGTGTTCGCCAAGAACGCTTCGGCGACCGATAACTCGGCCGTCGGCTGGGGCCGTTCGATCATCCTCGAGAACAATCACGGCTACACCAGCGCCTTCGCCCAGAAGGACTGGCAGGCCGTCAGCGGCGGTATCAGCCGCATCGATATCCGCGCCGATGAATCGGGTTGTGACCTGGTCTGGACATCGAGCGAGCGCTCGCCGTCGGTGGTCCCCAAGCTCTCGCTAGGCAACGGTCTAGTGTACTTCTACACCTACGAACCGCAGGTCGATGGCGAAAATGCCTGGTACCTGACAGCGCTGGACTTCAACAGCGGTAAGACCCGATTCAAGGCCCTGAGCGGTGTCGGCAAGGCGTTCGACAACAATTGGTCGCCCATCACCCTGGCGCCCGACGGCACCGCCTATGTCGGTACCTTCGGTGGCCTGGTTGCACTCTGGGACAGGGTTGCAGCGCCGCCCCCTGAAACGCTGCCTCTGAGCGACAAATAGCGCCCAGTGCAGCCGGTGAGGCTTATTGAGCGAAAATTCGGAGTGATTCTGGTGAGTGCAAAAATAGCAGCTAGAAATCCCTCCGAACGAGGGTCGCACTCACCCCAACACCGGAATCACCCGCGAGGGTTTCACCGATTTGAACGAAAAACTCGAATAAATCTCCTTCACCGCCGGCAAGGTTTGCAGCACCTCGCGGGCAAACTCGCCGAAGGATTCCAGGTCCTTGGCCACTACTTCCAGCAGGAAGTCGTAGCGTCCGGAGACATTGTGGCAGGCAACGATTTCCGGGATTTCCAGCAAGCGTTGTTCGAAGGTCCTGGCCATTTCCTGAGAGTGGGACTCCATCATCACGCTGACAAAGGCGGTAACACCATAGCCCAGCACCTTGGGCGAGAGTATGGCCTGGTAGCCGGTAATCACCCCGCTTTCTTCGAGAAGTTTCACCCGACGCCAGCACGGCGAGGTGGTCAGCGCGACCCGGTCGGCCAGTTCGGCGGTGGTCAGGCGGGCGTTGCCTTGCAAGGCAATCAGTAGGGCTTTGTCAGTACGATCCAGGCCGGCGGGCATGCTTTGCCTCTTAAATTTGTTTTTATGGGCTTTTATTCCAATTAGCTGTTTATTTGTGGGCAACTATGGAATTTTTCGCGTTGAAATTGAGCATAGCATTGTAGGAAATCAGGGAGCGTTAACCATGAACAATAAAAACAACGAACTTGGCTTTTCTACTCGTGCCATCCATCACGGCTACAATCCGCTGGACAACCAGGGGGCGCTAATCCCGCCGATCTACCTGACATCGACTTTCGCTTTCCCCACTGCCGAATACGGCGCCGGCTGTTTTGCCGGTCAAGAGCCCGGGCATTTCTACACGCGTATTTCCAACCCCACGCTGGCGCTGCTGGAGTCGCGCATGGCGACCCTGGAAAACGGCGAAGCGGCGGTGGCCTTCAGCTCCGGCATGGGCGCCATTGCCGCGACCCTCTGGACCCTGCTGCGTCCCACGGACGAGATCATCGTGGACCGTACCCTGTACGGCTGCACCTTCGCCCTGCTGCACCACGGCATCGGCGAGTTCGGGGTCAAGGTACGGCATGTCGATTTGTCCAACCTGAGCGAGTTGCGCGACGCCATCAACCCGGCAACGCGGATGATCTATTGCGAAACACCCGCCAACCCGACCATGCAGTTGGTGGACATCGCCGCAGTAGCCGAGGTCACTCGCCAGCACCCCGATGTCACCCTGGTGGTGGACAACACCTATTGCACTCCTTACCTGCAACGCCCGCTGGACCTGGGCGCGGATGTGGTCGTGCATTCGGCCACCAAGTACCTCAGCGGCCATGGCGATATCACCGCAGGCATAGTGGTCAGCAGCCAGGCGTTGGCGGACCGCATTCGTTTGCAAGGACTCAAGGATCTGACCGGCGCGGTGATGTCGCCCCAGGACGCCTTCCTGCTGATGCGCGGGCTCAAGACCCTGTCGCTGCGCATGGAGCGCCATTGCAGCAACGCCCAGGTGATCGCCGAGTATTTGCAGGCACACCCGACCGTCGAGTGGGTGACGTACCCCGGCCTGCCCTCCTTTGCCCAGCACGCGTTGGCCACGCGGCAGATGAAACTGCCCGGGGGCATGATCGCCTTCGAACTCAAGGGCGGCCTGGCCACCGGCCGACGCTTCATGAATGCCTTGGAACTGTTCAGCCGCGCGGTCAGCCTGGGAGACGCCGAATCCCTGGCCCAGCACCCGGCGAGCATGACCCACTCCACCTACACCCAGGAACAACGCACCCTCCACGGTATTTCCGAGGGGTTGGTGCGCTTGTCGGTAGGTCTGGAAGACACCGCCGACCTGCTGGCCGACATCACCCAGGCCCTGGACGCCTGCGCATAAGGGAGATTGCAGATGACCACACCGCACCCGGTCAACGAGGGCGCGTCCTGCGCCCAGGACCAGGACCCGCAGGAAACCCGGGAATGGCTCGACGCACTGGCCTCGACCCTCGCCGCCTGTGGACCTGCGCGCGCCCGCTACCTGCTCAAGCGTCTGGAGGAGTATGCCGGCGAGCACGGCATCAGCCGCGATGCCCAGGCCTTTTCCGCCTACCGCAATACGTTGTCGCTGGAGCAACAGGGTACCTACCCTGGTGACCTGCTGCTGGAAGAACGCATCACCGGTCTGCTGCGCTGGAACGCCCTGGCGATGGTGGTCCGCGCCAACCATGCCTACGGTGAACTGGGTGGCCATATCGCCAGTTATGCCTCGGCGGCGGAGATCTTCGAGGTGGGTTTCCAGCATTTTTTCCGGGGTGATGGCGACAGCGATCAGCGCAACGCCGACCTGGTGTTTTTCCAGCCGCACTCGGCCCCCGGAGTCTATGCCCGGGCCTTCCTCGAAGGTCGCTTGAGCGAGGAGCAGCTGGCCAACTACCGCCAGGAAATCAACGGCCCGGGGCTGTGTTCCTACCCCCACCCGTGGCTGATGCCGGACTTCTGGCAGTTTCCCACCGGTTCCATGGGCATCGGCCCCATCAGCGCGGTGTACCAGGCGCGGTTCATGCGTTATCTGCAGCACCGCGATCTGTTGCAGACCGAGGGGCGGCATGTCTGGGGTGTGTTTGGCGACGGCGAGATGGACGAGCCCGAGTCCATCGCCGGCCTGTCCCTGGCAGCCCGCGAGCAACTGGACAACCTGACCTTCATCGTCAACTGCAACCTGCAGCGCCTGGACGGACCGGTGCGTGGCAACGGCCAGATCATCCAGGAACTGGAAGCACTGTTCGCCGGTGCCGGCTGGAACGTGATCAAGGTGCTGTGGGGCTCGGAGTGGGACGCGCTGTTTGCCCGCGACACCGACAACGTATTACTCAAACGCCTGGCCGCCACCCCTGACGGTGAATACCAGACCCTCGGTGCCCATGACGGTGCGTACAACCTGGAGCATTTTTTCCAGAAAGACCCGCAGGTGCGGCGCCTGGTGGAGCACATGAGCGTCGAAGAGATTAATGGCCTGAAACGTGGCGGCCATGACTTCAGAAAGCTCTACGCCGCCTTCGCCGCCGCCAAGGCCTGCAAGGGCCGGCCGACAGTGATCCTGGCCAAGACCAAGAAAGGCTATGGTATCGGCGCCGCCGGTGAGTCGCGGATGACCGCGCACCAGGCGAAAAAACTCGATGTCGCCGCCCTGCTGGCATTCCGCGATCGTTTCCATCTGCCGCTGACGGATGAGGACGTGGAGCAACTGCGTTTCTATCGTCCGCCTGAAGACAGCGCCGAAATGCGCTACCTGCGTGCCCGTCGCCAGGCCTTGGGCGGGCCGTTGCCGGCACGCAAGAGCCAGGCACCGGTCATTGCGGTGCCAGCGCTGGAGGTAACCGGCGGTTTTGCCCTCAAGGCCGAGGGCAAGGAGATGTCCACCACCATGGCCGCCGTGCGCCTGCTCACGGCCTGGCTCAAGGCGGTGCAATTGGGGCCACGGGTGGTGCCGATTGTCGCCGATGAAGCGCGCACCTTTGGCATGGCCAGCCTGTTCCGACAAATTGGTATCTATTCGCCCCACGGCCAATTGTACGAACCGGAAGACAGCGGCTCGATCCTCTCCTACCGGGAATCGCGCAATGGCCAATTGCTAGAAGAAGGCATCACCGAAGCCGGCGCCCTGTCCTCTTGGGTGGCGGCCGCCACCTCCTATTCGGTGCACGGCGTGCCGATGCTACCGGTGTACATCTACTATTCGATGTTCGGTTTCCAGCGGGTCGGCGACCTGATCTGGGCCGCCGCCGACCAGCGCTCCCGGGGCATTTTGCTCGGTGCCACCGCCGGCCGCACCACCCTCGGCGGTGAAGGCTTGCAGCACCAGGACGGCTCCAGTCTGGTCATGGCGTCAATGGTGCCCAACTGCCGCGCCTGGGACCCGTGTTTTGCCGGAGAACTGGCGGTGATCCTCGACCATGCGGCACGGCGCCTGATGGAACAACAGTGCGACGAGTTCCACTACGTGGCGGTGATGAACGAAAACTACCCGCAGCCGAGCCTCGACGAAACCCGGCACGCCGATATCCTGCGCGGCCTGTATCGCTATTCGAGCAGCAGTACCGATCCGACTCAGGTTCGCCTGCGCCTGGTGGGCTCCGGCAGCATCCTGCGGGAAGTGATCGGTGCCAGCGCGCTTCTCGCCCGCGACTGGAACATCGACAGCGAGGTATTCAGCGCCACCAGCTTCAGCGAGCTGGCGCGCGAGGCCCGCGAGGTCGAGCGTGACAACCGCCTGCAAGGCGGCGAGCGGCGCAGCAGTCAAGTGGATAAATTGCTCGGCGGCAGCCAACCGATCATCGCCGCCAGCGATTACATCCGCGCCTGGCCACAGCTGATCGCACAATACCTGGAGGCGCCCTACACCACCCTGGGCACCGACGGTTTTGGCCGCAGCGATAACCGGGCCAACCTGCGGCAGTTCTTTGAGGTGGATCAGCACAGCATTGTGCTGGCCGCGTTAAAAAGTCTGGTGGACCACGATGGCCTCGACGCTGGCATACTCGCCGAGGCGATCGGCCGCTACCGCCCCGATCCGTCGCGCAGCGCGCCCTGGGATCGCTGAATTACCTGCAACACCTTTATGAGTCATTACCCACAGGAGTGGAACACCATGAGTCGTATCAATAAAAACCACCGGCCCTGCAAGCAAGACCGGTGGTTTTTTTGTGCTGCGCCGAGGTCAGGTCGGCAACACCCCACGTGCGCGTGACAGGGTCAGTGCCAGGTCCTCGATCATGTCCTCCTGGCCACCAACGGTGCCGCGCCGCCCCAGCTCCACCAGCAGCTCACGGGCGGCAATGCCGTACTTTTGCTCGGCACGCTTGGCGAACAACAGAAACGAGCTGTAGACCCCGGCGTAGCCCAGGGTCAACGCATCGCGGTCGAGGCGGATTGGCTGATCCATCATCGGCACCACCAGGTCCTCGGCGACATCCATGATCCGGTAAAGATCGATGCCGCTGTTGACGCCCATACGTTCCAGCACCGCGACAAATACCTCCAGCGGCGTATTGCCCGCGCCTGCCCCGAGGCCCGCCACCGAGCCGTCGATACGTACGGCACCCGCCTCGATCGCGGCCAGTGAATTGGCGATTGCCATGCCCATGTTGTGATGACCGTGAAAGCCCACCTCAGTCCCGGCACTGAGCCCGTCGCGCAACACAGCGATCTTCTCGCTGACTTCATCGGGCAGCATGTAGCCGGCCGAGTCGGTGCAGTAGATGCAGTTCGCCCCGTAACTCTCCATCAGTCGCGCCTGCTCCAGCAGTTTTTCCGCGCTGACCATGTGCGCCATCATCAGGAAACCGACGGTATCCAGGCCCATCTTCGCCGCCATGCCGATGTGCTGGCCGGACACGTCCGCCTCAGTGCAGTGGGTTGCCACACGGATGGTCGACACCCCGTGTTCATGGGCCATTCTCAAATGATCAAGGGTCCCGATACCCGGCAATAACAGCGCCGACACCTTGGCCTGCTTGAGGCGCGGGATCACCGCCGCGAAATATTCCTCGTCACTGTGGGCGGGAAAACCATAGTTCAACGAGGCGCCGCCGAGGCCGTCGCCGTGGGTGATTTCGATCAGTGGCACACCGGCCGCATCGAGGCCGCTGGCCACTGAAATCATCTGTTCCAGGCTGATCTGATGGCGTTTGGCGTGCATGCCATCGCGCAGACTCATGTCATGCAGACGGACGCTCTTACCTTGCAAATTCATGGCAATTCTCCACGGGGCGGACGGGCAGTTGCAGGGTGCCCTTGTGGGCTTCTTCGGCGAACATCTCGGCGGTGCGCAGACCGGCGGCAGTCATAATGTCGAGGTTGCCGGCAGATTTGGGCAGGAAGTCGCCAAGGCCTTCGACCTCGATGAAAATCGACACTTTGCGCTCATCGAACACCGGACCGTTGATCAGCTTGTAGCCGGGGACATAGCGCTGCACCTCCTTGACCATCTGCAACACCGAGGTGCGAATGGCGTCCTGATTCGGCTCATCGTCAGTCAGGCAGTGAATGGTGTCGCGCATCATCAGCGGCGGCTCGGCCGGGTTGATGACGATGATCGCCTTGCCGCGTCGGGCTCCGCCGATTTTCTCGACGGCACCGGCGGTGGTGCGGGTGAATTCGTCGATGTTCTGCCGGGTGCCCGGGCCGACCGAACCGGAAGACACGGTGGCGACAATCTCGCCATAACTGACCGACTGAACCCGCGACACCGCTGCAACCATCGGAATGGTCGCCTGACCGCCGCAGGTGACCATGTTGACGTTCATCGCCAACGTGGCCGCGTGCTCCTTGAGATTGACCGGCGGCACGCAGAACGGGCCGATGGCCGCTGGGGTCAGATCAATCATGATCACCCCCAGCTCATTGAGCTTTCGGCTGTTTTCGGCATGCACGTAGGCCGAGGTGGCATCGAAGGCGATACGAATATCATCGTCGAGCACATGGGGCAGCAGTCCGTCGACACCCTCGGCGGTGGTTTTCAGCCCCAGTTCGCGAGCGCGCTTGAGGCCCTCGGACTCGGGGTCGACACCGACCATCCAGACCGGTTCGATCCATTCTGATCGGCACATTTTCATCAGCAGATCAGTGCCGATATTGCCCGGGCCAATAATGGCCGCTCTGAGTTTCTTGCTCATCCGGTTATAACCCCACAAGTCAGGCGCAGAAAGACACCTGGGCACTGCCCAGGCCATCGATGGTCAGGGAAAAACGGTCGCCGGCACGCGCCGGTTCCAGCGGCACCAGGGAGCCGGAGAGAATGATTTCTCCGGCCTTGAATGGAATCCCGAAGGCGCCCAGGGTGTTAGCCAGCCAGGCCACGGCGGTCAGCGGATTGCCCTGGACCGCCGAGCCCAGCCCCTCACTGAGGGGCTCGCCGTTCTTGAACACGCGCATGCGCAAACTGGGCAAATCTAGATCCCGCGGATCGACCTGTGAGTCGCCCAACACGAACACGCCGCAGGAGGCGTTGTCGGCCACGGTGTCCTGAATGCGGATCCGCCAGTCGTGAATCCGCGAATCGACAATCTCGAAGCACGGCATCACATACTCGGTCGCTTGCAGCACATCGGCTTCGGTAACGCCGGGGCCAACCAGGTCGTGCTTGAGTTTGAAAGCGATCTCGCCTTCGGCCCGCGGCTGGATCAGTTTGTTGGCGGCCAGGGAGATCTGCGCGTCGTTGGCGAATGCCATCTGCCGGGTGATGAAGCCGAAATCCGGTTGATGCACGTTGAGCATTTGCTGGACCGCCAGCGAGGTCACGCCGATTTTCTTGCCGACGATGCGGTCACCGGCGGCGACCCGGCGTTCGATGCTGTAGAGCGAGATATGGTAGGCATCCTCGATACTGATCGCCGCCCAGCGCTCGGTCAGTGGCGCCAGGGTGGTGCCGCTGCGCAACGCCTGATACAGCTCTTCGCCGTACTGACGGCGTAATTGCTCACTCATGGACGTGCCTCCTCAAGGAAGGCCAGGCACTGGCGGTTGAACAGGTCACGGTGCTCGACCATGACCCAATGCCCGCATTCGCTGAGCATCAGAAAACGGATCTGGCGACAGGCCTCAAGCATGGTCTGGGCGCCGGAGGCCGGGCAAAACTTATCGTTCATCCCCCAGAAACCAAGAATCGGACACTGCAACTCGCCGAGGCGCGAAGTCATGTTCGGCACTTGCATGGTCGACAGCACGCAGGTCGGCTGCTGCTGCACCACCGCGACCCGCTCATTGACCGTCTCATCGCTGATCAGCGACCCATCGAACAGCTGCAGACTCAGCAGCCGACGCATTCCGAGCGCATCATGCAGCTCACCCTTGGCGAAGGCCGCGCCCATTTGCTGGATGCCTTCCATCTGCAGGTAATACTGCTCTTTCTCCATCAGGCCGCCCGGCGCCATCAGCACCAGCCGGCTGACCCGCTGCGTCTGATCGAGGGCCAGCTTGATGGCGATCGCACCGCCAAGAGAGTTGCCGACCAGCACGCAACGCTGGATATCCAGCGCGTCGAGCAGGCCGCTCAAGGCCGCGACAAAGAAGTCCAGGGTGTAGAGAGTGTCCGGTTTATCCGAAGCGCCGTAGCCCGGCAGGTCCGGGACGATGGTCCGGTAGCCGGCGGCGGCGAACACCGGGTAGTTCTGCTTGAAGTTGCTGTGACCGCTGGCTCCCGGCCCGCTGCCGTGAATGAAGATCACCGGCTCGCCAGTGCCAACATCCTGCCCGCTGATATCCAGATAGTGCAGCCGCAAACCATCCGGCAGCGTAACGAAGTGCCCTTGCGCTGATGCGCCCATGAGGTGTCCTCCTGGCCTGTTGTTGTAGCCGGATTATTCCGAGGGCCCAGACAAACAACATCGTCCGACAGGACTACGCCCCCTAGTCTTTTCGGACGTTGGCTGGCGGCACCCCGGGACCTAGCATCGGCGATATTCCTGAGTGACAGAACGAGGCACACATGCACGACCCGATGGACTTTCGCGGCAAAGTGGTACTGGTCACCGGCGGTGGCAAGGGCGTCGGTCGCGGTATCAGCCAGCGTTTTCTCGACTGCGGCGCCGAGGTGGTGATCTGCGGCCGCGAAGCACCCGAAACCTTGCCCGCAGGCAGAGGCGGCGAGGCGCTGTTTCTGCCCTGCGACCTGCGGGATGTCGAGCAGTCTGGGCGGTTGATCGAGAGCATCGTGCAGCGCTTCGGCCGCCTCGATGTGCTGGTCAATAACGCCGGTGGCTCACCGAATGCCGATGCAGCCAGCGCCTCACCGCGTTTTAGTGAAGCGATCATCCGCCTCAATTTGCTGGCACCGCTGAACCTTTGTCAGCAAGCCAATCAGGTCATGCAGGCGCAGGCCGACGGCGGTGCAATCATCAACATTTGCAGCGTCAGTGCGACCCGTCCCTCACCCGGCACCGCCGCCTATGGCGCGGCCAAAGCCGGTCTGCTGAACCTGACCGGTTCGCTGGCAGTGGAATGGGCGCCCAAGGTGCGGGTCAATGCGATTACCGCCGGGCTGATTCTCACCGAGCAGGCGGCCATGCATTATGGCGACCAGACCGGCATTGCACGGGTAGCGGCGACCATCCCGCTGCAACGTCTGGCGAACCCTGAAGATATCGGCGATACCTGTCTGTACCTGGCATCAAAGCTGGCGCGTTATGTCAGTGGCGCCGATATCGCCGTACACGGCGGTGGCGAACGCCCGGCCTTTCTCGACGCGGCCCGATCCCATTGAACAATCTCATTGAACAATTCCAATAAACAACAGGAGCCCCACCATGCCTGCGATTGCCAGCCACAGCGTCCTGCTCAACCTCACCCCGCAAGCTGCCTGGGCCAAACTGCGGGATCTGAGCCTCGCCCCGCACTATGTGCCGGGGTTGACCGGTTGCCAGTTTCATCCAGGCGCTCGCGAGGGGCTCGGCGCCAGTCGCCGGGTATTTCGCAAGGGCGGTCAGTGGCTGGATGAAAGCGTGGTGCAATGGCAAGAAGGTGTGGGTTTCGTGCTGATTCTGCACAAGGCCAGTGAAGGCGCGCCCTTCCCGTTCCGCGAGGCCAGCTTTCGCTATGCCTTGCAGGCCGAGGATGACACGACGCGCATCACCACCAGCATGAGCTACAGCCTGCGCGGTGGGTGGCTGGTGGAGATGCTGTTGGCCAAGGCGTTCAACAAGGTCGTGCGGCAGATTGCCGAGAATCTCAAGGCCTACTACGAAAGCGGGCAGACGCAGAATCGCAACCGGATCGACGCCAACATTCAGGGGCACGCCACTTCAGAGTGAGCCTGAAAACAGCTGGCGACGATCTTCCAGTCGCCGGCGACCCGCTGGTAGCGATCCTGATAGAAACCACCTAACTGCCGAGTCGCCCCGCTCTCGCCATCCAGATTGAAATACCACAGGGCCCAACGGCCCCGGGCTTCATCCTCGTTCAGCAGCTCGATCTCCGGGTTGACGCCATGATGCAAGTCGATCACCCGCTCATGACAGGCCAGTTCGCGGTACAGCGCAACGAAGCGCTCGCGATCGCGGAAAACCCCGAGCGGGCCATAGTCGATCAGCACCTCTCCCTCGGCGAAACAGTCGGCAATGACCTCGACCTGCTTGAGATCGCAGGCATTGAGGTAGCGATGCTTGAGCTGGCGGATGGCCTCCAGCGCCTCCAGTCGGGCGACCCGCTGTTCCAGGTTCATGCGGCACCTCGCGGAGTCAGATTGACCTCACTCCAATAAGCTTTCATCGAGCGGATCTTGCCGTCGGCATCGAATTCCATCACGTCGATCACATGAATCGAGCAAGGTTGCCCGGCCCACTGCATATCGACCCGAAACGGCATGGCCCCGCAACCGTTCAGCGTCGCCCGTACCGGGCCGGTCAGGGTCGCCGAGACTTTGCTGGCACCCAACCCGTCACGGTAAAAACGTTCGATGGCGGCAATGCCCTGCAATGGCGGTTGGCCGACCGGGTCCTCGACCCGCGCATCCGCTGCATAGAGCGCGACGATCCCGTCAATGTCGCCGGCGTCCACCAGCTCGACATAACGCGCCATGGTTTCCTGTACCTGTTGCGCACTGATCATTTCCATTGCCTAAACCACCTCGAACAGTGCAGCGGCACCCATGCCGCCACCGATGCACATACTCACCACCACGTAACGCAAACCGCGGCGCTGGCCCTCGACCAACGCGTGACCGACCATCCGCGCACCGGACATGCCAAAGGGGTGCCCCACGGAAATCGCCCCGCCATTGACGTTCATCCGTTCAACGGGAATACCCAAGGTGTCGCGGCAATACAGCACCTGACTGGCGAACGCCTCGTTCAGCTCCCAGAGACCGATATGGTCCACCGTCAGGCCATGGCGCTTGAGCAGTTTCGGGATCGCGTAGACCGGCCCGATACCCATCTCATCGGAGTTGCAGCCAGCGACCGCCAACCCGCGATAAATCCCCAAGGGCTCAAGACCTCGTTGCTCGGCAAGTTTTGCACTCATCAACACCGAGGCCGAAGCACCGTCCGAGAGCTGCGAGGCATTGCCGGCAGTGATAAAGCGACCCTTATCGCTCCACTGACCGCCCGGCCACACCGGCTCCAGCGCACCCAGGCTTTCGCGGGTGGTGTCGGCGCGGTTGCATTCGTCACGCAGCAAGGTGACGGTTTCGTAGCGAGTCTCGCCGCTGACCTTGTCGAAAATCGCCTTGCGGGTGGTCAGCGGTGCCAGTTCACGGTCGAACAATCCGGCACTCTGGGCCAGGGCGGTACGCACTTGACTCTGGTAGCTGTACTCGTCCTGTTCCTGACGCGAGATGCCATAACGCGCTGAGACGATCTCGGCGGTTTCGATCATCGGGATATAGGCATACGGATCGAGCTCGATCACCGCGCCGGACTGATTGCGGTAAAGGTTCTTGTGCTTGTTCTGCACCAGTGAAATCGACTCCAGGCCACCGGCCACGGCGATGTCGATTTCATCGCAGATGATGCCCTTGGCGGCTATGGCGATGCTCATCAAGCCCGATGCGCACTGGCGCTCGACGGCCATCCCGGCCACCGAAGTCGGCAAACCACCGGCAATCGCGCAGAGGCGACCGAGGTTATAGGACTGCGTGCCTTGCTGCGCCGCCGCGCCGATGATTACATCGTCCACCTCGCCTGGCTCGATCCCGGCGCGGCGCACGGCCTCGCGGACCACATGGCCGCCGAGCAACGGCGCCTCGGTGTCATTGAACGCACCACGAAAGGCTTTGCCGATCGGGGTGCGGGCGGTAGAGACGATAACGGCTTCTTTCATGCTGGATTCCTCGAATGTTCTACGGGATGGCTCAGGCGGGGTAGTAACGGCTGATGGTGTCGACCACGCAGCCGGGGCGCTCCTGGCCCTCGATTTCGACGCTGACGCGGATGATCGCCTGAACACCACCCTTGACCTCTTCGACCGCTACCAATTGGGCACTGCCGCGCACCCGTGAGCCGACATGCACCACGTTGGGAAAGCGCACTCGCTCGCAGCCGTAGTTGACGCCCATGGCAATGCCACGCACCTCGACGATTTGCGGCAAAAACAGATTCACCAGCGCCAGACTCAGGTAGCCATGAGCAATGCATGCACCGAATGGCCCATTGGCGGCCTTGAGCGGATCCACATGAATCCACTGATGATCGCCGGTCGCCTCGGCGAACAGATCGATGCGGTCCTGCGCAAGGCTCAACCAGTCGCTGACGCCCAGCACCTCCCCCACCGCATCGTGCAAGGCGAGGGGGGTGTCGAAAATACGTGGCATGTTCACGCCCTCTGGCTGGAAACCGACAAGACTTCACCGGTCATGTAGGAGCTGTAATCGCTGGCCAGGAACATCATCACGTTGGCCACTTCCCAGACTTCCGCGGCGCGCCCAAAGGCCTCGTTGGCGGCGAGCTGATCGAGCACTGCCTGGGGCGCGGATTTGCGCAAGAAATCGTGCAAGGCAATGCTCGGACTGACCGCGTTGATGCGGATCCCGTAATCAGCGGCCTCGACTGCAGCGCAGCGGGTCAGCGCCATGACCCCGGCCTTGGCGGCGGCGTAATGGGACTGCTCCTTCTGCGCACGCCAGCCAAGTACCGAAGCGTTGTTGACGATCACCCCGGCACGCCGTTCGATCATTCTCGGCAACATGGCGCGGGTCATGCGCATGGTGCCGGTGAGCGTCACATCAAGCACCCGGCTCCACTCCTCGTCGGTCATGTCCACCAGCAGTCGCGAGCCGCCAAGGCCGGCGTTATTGATCAGCACATCGACGCCATTCAGATCGCGCTCGGCGCAGGCAATCAGCTGCTGAACCTGAGCCTCGTCAGCGACATTGCAGACCTGCCCGAAGACCTGTTGCAGGCCCGTCGCTTCGCGAATTTTCAGCACCGCCTCGTGCAACCGGCCTTCGTGTATATCGCTGATCATCAAGGCGCGACAGCCTTCCTCGGCCGCGCGCAGTGCGGCCGAAAAACCGATACCGGCACCCGCCGCGGCGGTGATCAACACCGACTTGTCGCGCAGCAGGCCGTGACCTGCAACATAGTGAGGAACAGACATGGAAAAACTCCTTGGTCAGGTGCGCAGGCGCGGCTCTTTGGGCATTCCCAGGGCGCGCTCGGCGATGATGTTGCGCTGGATCTCGTTGCTGCCGCCGTAAAGGGTGTCGGCACGACTGAACAGGTACAGCGACTGCAAACGGGTGAGCTGATAAGGCGCGGCCTCGAGCAGTTCGGCCTCGGCGCCAAGCACATCCATCGCCAGCTTGCCGAGGCTGGCGTGCCAGCTGGACCAGAACAGCTTGTAGATGGTTGCCTCCTTGCGCAGCGAACCGTCCTGGCTACCTGAGAGCATGCGCAGCGAGTTGTAGCGCATGATCCGCAGTCCGCTCCAGGCCTCGGCCAGGCGCTGACGCAGGATCGGGTCACGGGCCGCGCCATTGGCCCGGGCGATGGCAATGATCTCGCTCAACTCATTGTGAAACTGCATCTGCTGGCCCAGGGTCGAAACCCCACGCTCGAAACCCAGCAGCGCCATGGCGATTTTCCAACCCTCACCCGGCAAGCCGACGATATTCGCAGCGTCAGTTCGGGCATCGTCGAAGAACACTTCGTTGAACTCCGACGTGCCGGTCAGTTGCTCGATCGGGCGCACGGTGATCCCGGCCTGAGCCATCGGCACCAGCAGGAACGACAAGCCGCGATGACCGACGCTGCCAGGCTCGGTGCGGGCAATCACAAAACACCAGTCCGACTCATGGGCCAGCGAGGTCCAGACCTTCTGCCCGGTGATGATCCAGCTGCCGCTGGCTTCATCCAGAACCGCCCGGGTCTTGACGTTAGCCAGGTCAGAACCGGCCCCGGGCTCGGAGTAGCCTTGGCACCAGAACGCGGTACCGCTGACGATGCCCGGCAGAAACCGCCGTTGCTGTTCTTCGTTGCCGAAGGCGGCGATGGTCGGCCCGGCCAGCCCTTCGCCGATATGTCCCATGCGTCCGGGACCTCCAGCGCGGGCGTACTCTTCGTGAAAGATCACCTGCTGGCTGATCGACAGACCGCGTCCGCCATGCTCCGGTGCCCAGCCAACGCAGGTCCAGCCGCCTTCGGCGAGTGTGCGTTCCCAGGCTTTGCGTTGATCGGGAAACATATGTTCGTCGCCCGGGCCACCACGAAAACGCAGTGGCTCGAATTCACCGCAGAGGTTAGCGGCCAGCCAGTCGGCGACCTCCTGACGGAAGCGCTCGTCCTCCTTGCTGAAACTGATCTTCATGGCTGCTCTCCAAGAATCGCCACAGCAATCTGCTCGCGATGCCAGGCAGGTAGCCCGAGAAAGCTTTCACTGGCTCGGGCGCGTTTGAAGTAAAGATGCGGGTCGTATTCCCAGGTGAAACCGACTCCACCATGCAACTGGATCGACTCCGCCGCGCAATGGAAGTAGGTTTGCGAGCAATGCGCCTTGGCCAGCGCCGCCGCCAGCGGCAGCTCGGCGGCAACCTGCGGGTCGCCCTGAGGATCGAGTGCTTCCTGGGCCACGCAGGCCGCGTAATAACTGGCCGAGCGTGCGCATTCGACTTGCAGCATCATGTCGGCGGCGCGGTGCTTGAGCGCCTGGAAGCTGGCAATCGGTCGACCGAACTGTTGACGTTCCTGCATATAGGCGACGCTCAGGTCGAGCACCTGCTGCGCGCCACCGGTCTGCTCGGCAGCCAGGGCGATGCAGGTCAGTTGCAGAACCCGCTCCAGGTGCGGCCAACCGGCGCCGAATTCACCGAGCAGGCCATCCGCGCCGAGATACAGCCCCTTGAGCTGGATCCGTGCCTGACGGCGGGTCTGGTCCATCGTTGGCAGCATCTGGCGCTCGATGCCGGCACTGCCAGCGTCCACGGCAAACAGGCTGATTCCGGCCTCCCCGGTCGAACCGGGAAGCCGTGCGGCGATGATCAACAGGTCGGCGCTGTGTCCGTCGAGGACATAATCGAGCGCTCCATCGAGCACGAAACCCTCGCCCTCGGCGACCACCGTTGCCTGAACATCTTTGGCCGTCCAACCGTTGCCACTGGTGAAAGCCAGCGTCGCGGTGATGCTGCCGTCGGCGATCCGCGTCAGCCAGCGGTGTTTTTGTTCGAGGCTGGCGGCCAGCAGCAAAGCTGGCGTGGCCATGCAGGCGGTGGCGAAAAACGGCGAGCAGAGCAAGCGCCGCCCCATCTGCTCCAGCAGAATCGACAACTCGACAAAGCCCAGGCCAAGGCCGCCGAACGCTTCGGGAATATGGATCGCCGGCCAGTACATTTCACTGCACAGACGTTGCCAGAGCGCATCGTCATAACCTTGCTCACTGACCATCGCCGCCCGCACGGCGGCACAGTCCGATACATCGGCGAGAAATCCCTCAGCCGATGCCCGGATCATTTCCTGTTCGTCGCTGAATGCAAATTCCATCGCGGCGCCTTCTGCTCGTCTGGCGGGGCGCGCAATGGTGCTACACCCCTTTGGCCATCGAGTCTGGCGCTACCCGCACACAGCAGAATCGTTAGCCTTGCCTAGTCCGAATGGGCGATGCCGGGGCCGATCCGGCTTGAGGAGCCCTCTAGTGAGCGGCTTCGCGAGGGAAGCCGCTCATAGGTACGATTTATGTAGTGCTTTAAAATATTCACTACAAAACTATTGACGACGCCATTCCCCCCTTGCATTATCCATCTCGTCTCCCCGATCGGGAGAGTTGGCATGAGTCTTCTGAATACGCTCGACGGACCGCCGAGCTGTTCCCCTGATGTGTACTGCCCACAAGGCAGATTGATGAAGCGACCCGGCTGAACCGTCCGGTACAAGGGCGAGAAGCGCTGGCGAAACGTTCTCATGATGCTTGTGGCTGACCTGTTTATTGTCGGCATGGGCATCCTGATTTTCGCTGCTTCTCCTCGTTGTGACACTACTGCGTAGTGGCTTTTCATCAATGCTACATGCATCAAGCTCAGGGCCGGATCTGCACCTGACGGACAGGTGCTTCAGGAAACGATTGGCTGAACTGGCGACAGGTTTCAGCGAACCAACCAGACAAGATCAACGAGTGGTCAAGGGGCTTAAAAATGAATTTGAACAATCAACCAACCATTGATGAACTGGCTCGACTGTTCGCATCGCACCAGGACAACCACGACAGCCACGTACTGTGGGTTTGCAAGTCGGGCGAAGTCCATATCGATTGCCTCGCGCCCCACTCGCAGGAAAGTGAATTCGAGATGGCCCATGACAGCATGCGTGCCAGGCTGAAAATGTACCGCCGGGGCCAAGGGTATGTCGGAAAGAAAGCTGCGGCTGACAAAGACTTCATTGGCCGCGTCCTTCAAACCCTGAGCCATGAATGGCAGCTGATGCAAGATCAGTCCGGGGTGTGTCGGGTAGACAAGTACTGCTGACTATGTAGGAGCAGCCGGTCGACGCTCGATTGCTCGCGATGGGCGTTAACGATAACGCGTGCTTTCTGAATAAACGCGTCGCCTATGAGTCCATCGCGAGCAAGCTCGCTCCCACAGGGGAGCGTTGGCCCTCAGCATTTATCAGCTCGCCGATCGCTCGTGCATCCATGGGCTTACTGAAAAAATACCCTTGAACCTCATCACACCGGGCTTGCTGTAACGCCTGGAGCTGCTCCTTCGTCTCGACACCCTCCGCCGTGACGGTAAGCGACAGCGCTCGCCCCAGCCCGACGATTGCCCGAATGATCGACTGATCATCACCGCTGGCCGTCAGCCCACTGACAAAACTGCGGTCGATCTTGAGACCATCGAAGGGAAACGAACGCAGATAGCTCAATGACGAATAGCCGGTTCCAAAATCGTCCATCGCCAGACGTACGCCAAGCGCTTTCAAGCCACGCATGATGTTCAGCGCGCCCTTGGCGTCGTCCAGCATCACATTCTCGGTCAGCTCCAGTTCCAGCCGGGCCGGGTTCAACCCGGTATCCGACAATACCGCCTGAACCCTGGCCACCAGATGCCCGCGCTGAAACTCTGTCGGGGACAGGTTGACGGAGACGAAGAACTGTTCAGGCCAGGTAGACGCGGCCATGCAGGCGGTGTGCAGCACCCAGTTGCTGAGCGGCAAAATCAATCCGGTGTCTTCTGCGATGGGAATGAATATGTCGGGCCCTAACAGCCCACGCACTGGATGCTGCCAGCGCACCAGCGCTTCAGCACCGACCATCCGCCTGCCTTCAATCTGGTAACGCGGCTGGAAATGCAGGCGCAATTCATCATGTTTGATGGCATGCCGCAGGTCGCGTTCCAGTTGCCGACGATCGATTATTCGAGCGTTCATGTCACCGGCATAAAAGCGCCAGGTGTTGCGTCCCGCCTCTTTGGCTTCATACAGCGCGATGTCGGCATAGCGCAGCAACTCGTCGGCCAGCGTAGCGTCGGCGGGTGCCATGGCGATTCCGATGCTGGCACTGATGAACACCTCATGTTCGCCGACCTGGAAGGGCTGCTCGATGCGGTCGATCAGGTGCTTGCACAAGTCCTCGACTTCATCCTCAGACGCCATATCAACCAGGACCAGTACAAACTCATCCCCGCCGATCCGGGCCACCAGATCATCATTGCGCAGACATTGCCCCAGCCTTTTGGAGACTTCATTAAGCACTTGATCGCCTGCGGCATGACCCAGCAAGTCATTGACCGGCTTGAAGCGATCAAGGTCGATGCTCAGCATGACCAGCGGCTCGTCCAGGGTAGGCGCGGCCTTGAGCTTGCCATCCAGAAACTCCTGCATGCGGGTACGATTCGCCAACCCGGTCAGCGCGTCGTGCTGCGACAGGTATTCGATACGTCGGCGGGCCGCCACTTCTTCGGTGATATCGCTCGCTGTACCGCGATAGCCCTGCCCGTCCATCTCTCGAACAGACAGACGACTGATCCTGGCTTGCCCGTCCACTGCCAGGTAACTGCATTGCAAAATGGCATTGGCACGTCGGGAGTGGTTTTTCAGCCACTGGGAAAGGGGCCCCTGATCAGATACCAGCAAGTCATCAATAGGACGATCCAGGCAATTGGCTCTGAGCAGTCCCGTCACCGCCTCGAAACGCTCTGACAGGTAGGTGAAGCGCAGATCGGCATCGATTTCCCAGATCCAGTCGGATGAAGCCTCGGCGACATCACGAAACCGGGCCTCACTGGCCGCCAGTGCCGATCGGCTGACTTGCAGGGAGCTGTAATTGGCATCCATCGCGCGTGCCACAGCCGTCGTGCGCCGCAGAATCATCCAGGTCATCAGCCCCATAATCAGCCCCGCCACGCCGATCAGGGGCAAGACCAACATCATCAACCGATGACCGGGACGCGCCGGCGTCCACTGCAGAATGCCTCCTGTCCCCGCCTCCCCCAGCCGTAAAAACGGCAAGCCGGGTACGGCGCTATCGCCCGCGACAGCGCGTAGCTGGTCAATACCAAAATCGCTCCCCAGGGTGCTCAGCCTGTTGGCATCCAGCCGGGCGACGAATAACAGGACAGAGGAAGGCCTGGAATCAGCTTCGACCTGAGGATCGGTTCCAGGCGTCAAGGGCGCTGCGGCGACCAGAACGGGGGTACCGTCGACATTGAGATAGGCAGTCGTTGCCGTCTCACTGTCAGCGCCCGCACGGGCGCGTTCGATCAGCGCGGCAACAGGTTGTTTCAACCACCCTTCAGCCACCACCGATTCAAGCTTGCCATCAATGACCGAGTACACCGTTCGATCGGCCGGATCGATAACAAACACCCCCTGAAACCCGAAGCTGTCATAAAGCGTAGGACCCAGGTTCTGCCTTACAAACGCCCAATCAATATCGACCTGCTTGTGCAGGTGCTCATAGGCATCGCCCCAGAATGCATAGTCCTTGATCGTCACGCTGACGGATCTCTCGAAGGACTGAACAGCCTTTTCGGCATAAAACCGGCTGCGTGTCTCGGCATCACGGTTTTGCTCGAAGGCGATATAGATGAGCAAGACGCTGGCCAGCAGGAATATCGACAGTAAAAGGCTTGAGAAACCCATCAGTGAAATGCGGGCAACGGACAGATTGGATGTTTGCCCCCTCGCATGGGGGCCAATATTATTATTTTCCATAGTGCTCCAGGCGGTGCAGCGAAATACAGGCGGCGCCTCATCCGTCCACGGTCCGAGAAGTTGACGGGGACCCGATAGACGGGAGTGCGCTTGCGTACGTGTATCGGCCTGAATTTCGAGGTCTTGACCCTTTGCCGGTTTGCGCCTCCCATTCTCTGAATCCAGCGTCGCAGACGACCGCGCACCGCATGGCGGCGTACTACACTGAAACTTCCCCACAGCTCGCGCAGCAGACGGCTTCCCGGCACACCGCGCCTGCGCTGTCGCTCTGGTCATCCACCCGACCACCACCGAGCCGGTTGCTGCCTCGACAAGCAACACCCGTCAACGGTGGCCTTTTACAGGAAGGCACGTAATGGACGAAAGCAAACTCAATGACTTCATGGGCAAGCTGATTTCCGACATGGGCGGAGCAGCGATGCTCGCGAATATGATCCTTGGCGAGGAGCTCGGTCTATACCGGGCAATGGCCGACAGCCAGCCCGTCACTCCCGAAGCACTCGCCAGCAAGACCGGCTGCAATGCGCGCCTGCTCCGTGAATGGCTCAGCGCCCACGCGGCATCCGGCTACATGGAGCACAGCGACGGGCAGTTCCGTCTGCCAGAGGAGCAAGCCATGGCCTTGGCGATCGAGGATTCCCCGGTCTATGTGGCGGGCGGTGCCGTGGTGGTAGCGGCGTTGTTCCATGACAAGGACAAACTGGTCGCCGCCATGCGTGGCAATGGCGCCCTTTCCTGGGGCGATCACCATCCGTGCATGTTCAGCGGTACAGAGCGTTTCTTCAGGCCTGGCTATCGGGCGCATCTGGTAGCCGAGTGGCTGCCAGCGCTTACGGGAGTGGTCGACAAACTGGAAGCTGGCGCCAAGGTGGCGGATGTCGGCTGCGGGCATGGCGCGTCGACAGTGATCATGGCACAGGCCTACCCGGCATCGCGGTTTGTCGGCTTCGACTTTCATGCGCCGTCCATCAGTACCGCGACGCAACGCGCGGAGGAAGGTGGCGTGGCGGATCGCGCAAGCTTCGTCCAGGGTACAGCCAAGGACTACCCCGGCAATGATTACGACCTGATCTGCTACTTCGATTGCCTTCATGACATGGGGGATCCGGTAGGCGCTGCCCGACATGCCTATCAGTCGCTCAAACCGGACGGTACGGTGCTGCTGGTGGAGCCTTATGCCAACGACACGCTCGACGAGAACATGAACCCGGTAGGACGGCTGTTCTACGCGGCATCGACCTTTATCTGCACACCGAACTCGCTGTCTCAGGAGGTTGGTCTTGGTCTGGGTGCGCAGGCTGGCGAGAAGCGCCTGCGTGATGTTTTCACCGAAGCCGGGTTCACGCAGTTCCGCCGGGCGGCGGAAACTCCGTTCAACCTGATCCTCGAGGCACGCAAGTAACCGGGGTGATCCACACCTTGGGCATGGCGGCCAACTGCGTCAGGCGCCATGCCGGGGTGCCCCGGTCAATTCAGTGACTAGCGATCGTTCTTGATCGATGATTCGACGGCGTTGCTCAGACCTTTGGTGTTGTGCTCGCCTGGCGTAGTGCCAGCGACCGCAGCGGCCTTGGCCAAGCCTTTGGTATCAGAGTGCGCGGCTGCAGAAGTGGCCACACCATGACCATTGTCATCATTACGTACACTTCCGTAATGGTTGCCGTTGAGGCCTCTATTCCTGACGGATTTTTCAGCGTGGTCCTTACTGAGTTTCTTGCTGACGGCCTTTGGGGCATGGTCCTTGCTGACGGCCTTCCCGGCATGATCCTTACTTAGACCCTTGCTGACGGCCTTCCCGGCATGATCGCTACTCAGCCCCTTGCCCAGGCCGCCGCCCAATCCACCGGAATGACCACCGCCATTACCACCACTGTGGCCACCGCCATTACCACCACTGTGGCCACCGCCATTGCCGCCGCCGTGACCACCGCCATTACCGCCACCACCGCCACCGCCGCCACCACCACCGCCGCCACCGCCACCGCCTTCTTTGGCATAAGCAGATGAGATAGGTGATAGCTCACCGGGAAGCATGGATGCTCCTGTGAGCATCAAGGTGCATGCAGCAACGACCATCAAATTTTTCTTCTTAATAAACATGATGCCTCCCGGCGCTTCGATTCATCCCAGTGAGACAGGCATCTTGAAGTTAGGTTCTCGGCTCACGATGAATGGCAAATTGACACAGTCCATTCATGAACTTATGAATCAGCCATAATCTAATGACATGCGGGGGAATCTCCCCTTTTCAGAGGGATCTACGTCATGTCGAAAACTCGTCCGTTAATCGCTGTTTTGACCTGTATTGCGCTTGTCACGGGCTCGCCGGCTCTGCTTGCGGACCCAGGCAATGGAAAAGGCAACCCGCATAAGAGCGAGCATGGCAACAAAGGGAAAGGAAACTACGGGGATCATGGCCCGACTATCGATGTGGGCGGAGTCCGGGTCATCTTTGACGATAATCGAGAATACTGGGGTAGCGCGCAACCGCTTCCACCAGGCATTCAAAAAAACCTGGCGCGTGGCAAGCCTCTTCCACCCGGCATTGCCAAAAAGCTTGATGGCCGTATGGTTCAGCGTCTGCCCCACTATGATGGTTATGAGTGGGTCCAGGTCGGCACCGATGTGATCTTGATTGCCATTGCGACAGGCATAATCTACGAAGTGCTGCACGACGTTCTCGATTGACCGGCGACACGTCTTTCGAGCAGAAACTCCCCCTTTGCCGCTGACTAAGCAATCAGCGGCAAACCTTTATCTGTATATCCATACAGATAAAGGTTGCCCAAATCCACATCTCTGCGCATTCTGTGCACCTTCCAGATCCGTAAGAAATGATGGTGGCTATGCGGCTGTTCCTCTGTGAAAAACCTTCCCAGGCCAAAGATATCGCCGCCGTGCTCGGTGCCAACCGTCGCGGCGACGGCTGCTGGCTGGGGCCGAATGTCACAGTGACCTGGTGCATTGGCCACCTGCTGGAAACCGCACCGCCGGATGCCTACGACGCCCGTTACAAGCGCTGGGTGCTGACCGACCTGCCGATCGTCCCCGAGAAGTGGAAGATGCTGGTGAAGCCGAAAACTGCCAGTCAGTTCAAAGCCGTCAAACGCTTGCTCGGCGAGGCCCGGGAACTGGTCATCGCCACCGACGCCGACCGTGAGGGCGAGATGATTGCCCGCGAGCTGGTCGAGCATTGTCGCTATCGCGGACCGATTCAACGGCTCTGGCTTTCGGCCCTGGACGACGCATCGATACGCAAGGCATTGGCAGCGCTCAAGCCCGGCGCCGAGACCTTCAGCCTCTATCATTCGGCGCTCGGGCGTTCGCGCGCCGACTGGTTGATCGGGATGAACATGAGCCGACTGTTCACCCTGCTTGGGCGTCAGTCCGGCTATCAGGGTGTCCTTCCAGTGGGTCGTGTCCAAACGCCAACCCTGCGACTGGTAGTGGATCGCGACCGCAGCATTGCCGATTTCGTACCAGTCCCGTATTGGGCCATCGAGGTACAGCTGCTGCACGACGACAGCACTTTCACTGCCCAGTGGCGCGCGGCGCAAGACGCTTGCGACGAGCACGATCGTTGCTTGAACCAGGCGCTGGCCCAGCAAGCTGCAACGGCGATGCGCAACGCCACCAGCGCCCGGCTGATCAAGCTGCGTACCGAGCGTGTGCGCGAAGCCGCACCGCTGCCCTTCGATCTGGGCACGCTGCAGGAAGTGTGTTCGAAGAAGCTCGGGCTGGGCGCCCAGGAAACCCTGGATATTGCCCAGGCGCTGTACGAAACCCATAAAGTCATCACCTACCCGCGCAGCGATTGCGGCTATCTGCCGCTGAGCCAGCACAGTGAGGCGCCGAAGATACTGGCGGCTCTGGGGCGTGCCGATCCAGGTCTGAGCGATCTGTTCAAACACATCGAACCACAGCGCCGCTCGCGAGCCTGGAACGATGCCAAGGTCAGCGCCCACCACGGCATCATTCCGACTGGCGCAAACAAGGACCTCGAACGCCTGGCGGGCAAGCAACGCGCCGTCTACACCTTGATCCGCGCGCGCTATCTGGCGCAGTTTCTGCCCAACCACGAATACGATCGAACCCAGGCCGACTTCGACTGTGCCGGGCAGGCCTTGCGTGCGGTGGGCAAGCAGATTGTCGAGCCGGGCTGGAAGCGTGCACTCCCCGAAGCCCTGGCGCCCGCCAAAGGTCGCGAAGCGCCTGCCCCGCAAACCCTGCCGACGCTGCTCGAAGGCCGCGATTACGCGGTGGCCGGCGTGACGCTGAAGGACCTCTGGACCCAGCCGCCAAAACCTTTTACCGAGGGCGATCTGATCAAGGCGATGAAGAACGTCGCCAAACTGGTAGAAGATCCGCTGCTCAAGCAAAAACTCAAGGACACCACCGGTATCGGCACCGAGGCAACCCGTGCCGGAATCATTCAGGGACTGCTGGATCGAGGCTATCTGGTCAAACACGGCAAGGCATTGGCGGCGACCCCGGCAGCCTTCAGCCTGATCGATGCCGTTCCCCGAGCCATCGCCGATCCCGGCACCACGGCCATTTGGGAGCAAGCGCTGGACATGGTGCAGAGCGGCGAAATGAGCCTGGAGGAATTCGTTGCCAAACAGGCTGCCTGGATGAGCAAACAAGTGGGTCGCTGTGTCGGCCTGCGCCTGACCATCAGCGGCCCGGCAAGTCCGGCCGGTGCCGGTGCTGCCCCTTGGAAGAACAAGCGCAAGACCGCCAAGCGTAAGGCTGCGCCTGCGGCCAAGCGTGCGGCAAAACCGAGCAACAAGGCCTGAATCAGGCGGAAAAATATCAGGACTAGGCCTGGCCTGTGCTTTCGTGCGCATGCGCTACGGAGTGATCGCCGCCACGGCCGCACATGGGACTGCGATATTGCTCATCGCTGTGCCTGTGTGATCGATCTGCTTTTTCCTGGTGACACCTGTGAAGAATCCCGTTGCCTGATTTCAGGACCGCTCCACGGCTCAGCGGGGGGCAAGCCCCAATGCCAGTCAAATGTGGCGAGGGGGCTTGCCTCCGCTCGGCTGCGCAGCAGTCGTAGAACCTGCAAATGCGGTGTACCTGACGCAATGGGGTTGCAGATATTAGGGCCGCTGCGCGCCCCAGCGGGGGCAAGCCCCCTCGCCACAGGTTGTGTGTCCGACGCCATTTTTTTGCCACAGGCATTCCTCCAACCCCGGATCTACAGGCACGTCCAGCAATGACGAGCAGATTCAGCATGCCCCGCAATGACATTTTTATTTTCATAAATTTGATTTATGAAATAAAACGTGTCATTTATAGCCTCGCAACATCATCAGGAGCGATCCACCGCGCCAGATCGGATGGCATGCACCACCCCAACGCCCCATCCAAGGAGTCAACAATATGAACAAGACAGAACTTCTAGGTGCCCTGGCACTGTGCGCCGCAAGCTTGCTGGCCCACGCTGACGAAGACAGCCTGCGTATCGGTATCGAAGCCGCCTACCCGCCCTTCTCCTTCAAGACTCCGGAAGGCAACGTCAGCGGTTTCGACTACGACATCGGCAACGCTCTGTGCGAGGAAATGAAGGTCAAATGCCAATGGGTCATCCAGGAATTCGACGGCATGATCCCGTCGCTTAAAGTGCGCAAGATCGACGCCGTGCTGTCGTCGATGTCGATCACTGAAGATCGGATGAAGTCCGTCGACTTCAGCAAAAAGTACTACCACACGCCGGGCAAGTTCGCGATGAAGGCCGGCAACGTGCTCAACGACCCGTTGGTTGATCTCAAAGGCAAGAAAGTCGGCGTGCAACGCTCCTCGACCTACGACCGCTTCGCCACCGAACAACTTGAGAAAGCCGGGGTCCAGGTGGTGCGCTACTCCGCCCAGAATGAGGCCTTCCTTGACCTGGTCTCGGGTCGTCTGGACGCCACCCTCGCAGACATCGTCAACACCGATGAGAGTTTTATCAAAACGCCGGCGGGCCAGGGTTTCGCACTGGTAGGGCCAGACATCAACGACCCGAAATACTTCGGCCGAGGCGCCGGGATCGCCGTGCGTAAAGGCGATAGTGCGAACGCCGCGCGTCTGAGTGCTGCGATTGACGCGATCCGCGCCAATGGCAAGTACCAGCAAGTGATGGCCAAGTACTTCGCGTTCGATATCTACGGCCAATAAGCGCTTACCCGTAACCCCGGCGTCGGCCCAATGCAGGCGCCGCTTCTGGCTTGTCTCGCGCGCCTCACGGCGCTCGTTTGAGGAACTTCATCATGCTGCACGGCTACGGATCGAGCATTCTCGATGGCGCCTGGCTGACCATTAACCTGGCCCTGACCTCCATGACCATGGCCATTACCCTGGGTCTGATCGGCGCAGCCTTTCGTTTATCGCCCATCAAATGGCTGGCGATGCTCGGCGAAGGTTATACAACCCTGATTCGCGGCATCCCGGACCTGGTGTTGATCCTGCTGATCTTCTATGGCGGCCAGGATCTGGTGAACCGCATTGCCCTTGCGTTCGGTTACACCCATTACATCGACATCAATCCCTTTATCGCCGGTGTCTGCACCATGGGCTTCATTTTCGGCGCCTATCTCTCGGAAACCTTTCGCGGCGCCTTTATGGCGATCCCTAAAGGTCAGGGCGAGGCTGGCGCGGCCTACGGCATGAGTAGCGCGCAGGTGTTCTGGCGGATTCTGGTGCCGCAGATGATTCGTTTCGCCATTCCCGGGTTCACCAACAACTGGTTGGTGCTGACCAAATCTACCGCGCTGATTTCAGTGATTGGCTTGCAGGACATGATGTTCAAGGCCAAAAACGCAGCGGATGCGACCCATGAGCCGTTTACCTTTTTCCTCGCGGTGGCGGCGCTTTATCTGATGCTGACCAGCCTGTCGTTGCTGGTGCTGCGTTACCTGGAAAAACACTACTCGGTCGGCATCAAAGCCGCCGAACTGTGATTGGGAGCGAACCCATGATTCTCGACTACAACCTGATCTGGGAAAACCTGCCGCTGTATTTCAATGGCGCGTTGGTGACCCTGAAAGTGCTGCTGATTTCCCTGGCCTTTGGCCTGGTGCTGGCGATTCCGTTGGCGCTGATGCGGGTGTCCCGCTCGCCGCTGATCAATTTCCCGGCCTGGCTCTACACCTACGTGATTCGCGGCACGCCGATGCTGGTGCAGTTGTTCCTGATCTATTACGGCCTGGCGCAGTTCGAAGCGGTACGCCAAAGCGCGCTCTGGCCGTACCTGTCCAGCGCGACCTTTTGTGCCTGCCTGGCCTTCGCGATCAATACCAGTGCCTATAGCGCGGAACTCCTCGCCGGCAGTTTGAAGTCCACGGCCCACGGCGAGATCGAAGCCGCCAGGGCCATGGGCATGTCGCGCTTTACCCTGTACCGCCGCATTCTCCTGCCGTCGGCCTTGCGCCGGGCGCTGCCGCAGTACAGCAATGAAGTGCTGATGATGCTGCAAACCACCAGCCTGGCGTCGATCGTCACCCTGGTGGACATCACCGGAGCCGCGCGAACGGTCAGTGCACGGTTCTATCTGCCGTTCGAGGCGTTCATCACCGCCGGCCTCATCTACCTGGCCCTGACCTTCATCCTGGTTCGTCTGTTCAAGCTGGCCGAGCGCCGCTGGCTGGCGTATCTGGCACCGCGCAAGCACTAAGGAATTTTATGAAGCACATTCAATACCTGTTGCCGTGGAGTGCCTCGGGCACTGAACGACAGCTGTCGCTGTTTCGTTTTGGCAGCGGACCGCGCAAGGCCTATATCCAGGCCTCCCTGCATGCCGACGAATTGCCGGGCATGCGCGTCGCCGTTGAGCTCAAGCGCCGTCTACATGAACTGGAAGAACAAGGCCGCCTGACCGGGGTGATCGAGCTGGTGCCAATGGCCAATCCGATCGGCATCGCGCAGATGTTCCAGGCCACCCATCAGGGTCGCTTCGAATTTTCCAGCGGGAAGAACTTCAATCGCGACTTCCCGCAGCTGACCGAAGCCGTGGCGCGGCGACTGGAAGGTCAGCTGGGGGAAGATGCCAACGCCAACATCGCACTGATCCGTCGCGCCATGATCGATGCCCTCACCGACATGCCGGCACCAACATCGGAACTCGATGGCCTGCGTCGCTTACTGATGCAGCATGCCTGCGATGCCGATGTGGTGCTCGACCTGCACTGCGATTTCGAGTCGATCATGCTGCTTTACGCCATGCCGCAAAATTGGTCACGCCTGCGCTCGCTGGCCGCGCGCCTGAGCGCTGGCGCTGCTCTGCTGGCCGAGGGCGCGGGAGGCAACGCCTTCGATGAAGCCTGCGCGATCCCCTGGCTGCAACTGGCCGAGCGTTTCCCGAAGGCCAATATTCCACTGGCGTGTGTGGCCACCACCATTGAACTGCGCGGCATGGCCGACACCGAGCGCGAGCAATGCGCTGATAGCGCAGAGGCCATTCTCGGCTTCCTTGCCGAACAAGGCCTGATCAGCGGCGACTGGCCTGCGGCTCCACCAACCTGTTGTGAAGCGACGCCGTTCGCCGGTGCGCAGTACGCCTATGCACCGCACCCGGGGGTGGTGAGTTTTCTGCAACCGCTGGGTGCCCGGGTCAAGGTCGGTGATCCACTGTTCGAAGTGCTTGATCCGCTGACCGATCGCCACAGCGTGGTGCGCGCCAGTACCGACGGCGTCCTCTATGCCCGCGAACGCCTGCGCTTTGCCCAGCCCGGCTTGTGGCTGGCTAAGGTCGCCGGCAGTACCCCTATTCGCCAGGGTCGCTTGCTCAGCGACTGATTCAAGAGAGTGGAAACCATGTACAAACTCGAAATTCAGGATCTACACAAAAGCTACGGCACACACGAAGTGCTCAAGGGCGTGTCCCTGGAGGCGAAAGCCGGTGACGTGATCAGCATCATCGGCTCCAGTGGCTCTGGCAAAAGCACCTTCCTGCGTTGCATCAACCTGCTGGAGCAGCCCAATGCCGGCAATATCGTGCTCAATGGCGAACAACTCAAACTGACGACCAACAAACTCGGCGGGCTCAAGGCTGCCGAACCCAAGCAGCTACAACGCATGCGTTCGCGGCTGTCGATGGTGTTTCAGCACTTCAACCTCTGGTCGCACATGAGCGCCCTTGAAAACGTCATGGAAGCCCCGGTGCATGTGCAGGGCTTAGGCAAGAAAGCAGCCCGGGAAAAGGCCGAGTACTACCTGAACAAGGTCGGCGTCGCGCACCGTATGGATGCCTGGCCGGCGCATATGTCCGGCGGCGAACAGCAGCGTGTGGCGATTGCCCGTGCACTGGCCATGGAGCCGGAAGTGATGCTGTTCGATGAACCGACTTCGGCACTCGACCCCGAGCTGGTCGGCGAGGTGCTCAAAGTCATGCAGGACCTCGCCCTGGAAGGTCGCACCATGGTGGTCGTGACCCATGAAATGGGCTTTGCCCGCGAGGTATCGAACCAACTGGTGTTCCTTCACAAAGGCTTGGCCTGCGAGCGCGGCAACCCGCGCGACGTGCTGGTCAATCCACAGTCCGAACGCCTCCAGCAATTCCTGGCCGGCAGCTTGAAATAATCCTTCCCGCCCGCTCACCGTCCCTTGGTTCAGCGCTGCACACCAAGGGTCGGCTTCGGATACACTCCAGCCAAGTTATGCGGGGGTACCAGGCAAGCCCTAATGTCAGTCAGTTAAAAATAGGTAGCGCTGAGCGCAGAACCTGTGGGAGCGTGGCTTGCCCGCGAAGAACGATGACGCGCAATGCCTGAAAAACCGCGGTGTTCGCTTCGCGGGCAAGCCCGCTCCCACAGGATCTTCATCGCTCAAATCTGAACTGCCTGGCATTACAGCCAGCCCCTTCTCCAACCCTCAGGAAATGTCGAACCGGATATGCCGACCCCATCGAACAACACAACGGTCTATGCCGCACCGGTGATGCGCAAACTGGCGGAAATCGTTGCCGATTTGCAGCCGTCATTGCGCAAGGTGGCGGACTTCATCCTGCGTCATCCGCTGAGGGCCGCGACGCTGACCATCGAGGAGATGGCTCACGAAACGTCCACCTCACCCGCCGCGGTCAATCGCCTGGCCAAGGCCCTGAACCTGGGTGGCTACACCGGCATGAAAGCCGAGCTGGTGGCGACCTTGCAGCAAATGGTCTCGCCAGTCGACAAACTGCGCAACGAACTGGCGCATCGCTCCGGCGGAGCGTTTGGCCTGCATGAGCAAATCCAGAGCGCCAGCAGCAACCTCGCTACAGCAGGCACCAACAACCATGCCGACACCTTTGAAGCCTTCGTTAGCCGTCTGATCAAGGCCCGGAAAATTTATATCCTGGGCTTTGGTAACAGCGTCTACTTCGCCGGCCTCGCCGCCTCGACCCTGATGCCCTTCTGCGCCGACGCCACCGCCATCAGCATGGAGGGCGGCAACGAAAACGCCGCTTACCGCCTGGCCGCAATCACCGATCAGGACGTCCTGCTGGCGATCTCCCTGCCGCGCTATTCCCTCGACACCCTGCAACTCGCACGCTTCGCCAACGAACGTGGCGCCTCGGTGCTGGCCATCACCGACTCACCCGCCTCGCCACTGACCAGCATCGCCGAACACGTGCTATTTGCCCCCGCCGACCACCCGGTATTGACCAGCTCCAACATCGCCGTACTCGCCTTGATCGAAGGCCTGGTGGCGGGCGTAATGGCGCGCAATAAAGAAGCCGTGAAGCTGGCGACCGAACTGACCGAAAGTGTGATGTCTTACCTGCATGTGCCAGCCAGCAGTAAATCGCCGAAAAAGTGATGTCGCTCCTGGAGTAGCACCGACCCATGTTTGAGAACCGGCATCTTTGGAGGCACTGTTATGGGTAAGTGGATGGCCAAGCGCCCTCTTGCGCACCCTTCTATGCAGTGCCAGCGCTCTGTCACCTGAAAAACTGACAACTGGTATGTTCAAATGATGTTCTCTTCCCCCCGTAGGGAGACAGGGATCACATAGAAACCCCGGCAGGGCCAACCTCCGGGGTTTTGCTTTGCTTTCACCACTGTCACTGTCTTAACTGCGGTTCAACTCTTCGACCAGCACCTTGTTGAATCCAGCCGGGTCTTTGCGGCGCAGGACCTTTGCCTGCGGACTTCATCGGCGTTGAGTTTAAGCTTGCGTTGACATCACACTGCGCCATGGCACGCCCAGAGCTTTCCAGTCTTCCAGCCCGATCGGGTTGTCTTCCTCAGTAAGCGAATTTTACTTCTCGATACAACGATACAAACGTATCTTTGAAGCGGAGGGTTACAAGGCTCTCTGAACCTGCTAGCTCAATGACTTCAGTCTGTCTTTCGCCAGATCGATGTCACGTTTTCCCGTCTTTTGAGCGGTCTTCTTGAACGCGTGCAAATGGGAAGAGATCGTATGCACTGCGCAAAATGCGGATTTGAGAATCCCTCCGGGGCGAGCTTCTGTGAAGCGTGCAGCGCCAGGCTGTCTCGCAGCTGTCCGGGCTGTGGCCATAAGGTGGGCCTTGGCGCCAAATTCTGCAGTGAATGCGGCGCGCCGCTAACCGATGCGCCTGCTGCGCCATCACCGCGCCCCCGGCCTGCTTCAGGGCCTTCTCCAGCGCCCATTCATTACACGCCCCACTACCTTGCCGAGCGCATCCGCGCCGAACAGGCGGCCATGGAAGCCCGGGGCGAGACCGCCGGCGAACGCAAGACCATCACGGCGCTGTTTGCCGACATGGCCGGCTCCATGGCGCTGATCCACGACCTCGATCCGGAAGAGGCCCAGCGCCTGATCGAGCCTGTTGTTGCGATGATGATGGAAGCCGTCCACTACTACGAAGGCTACGTGGCCAAGTCGCTGGGCGATGGCATCCTCGCGCTGTTCGGCGCCCCCATCGCCCATGAGGACCATCCGCAGCGGGCGCTGTATGCGGCGCTGCGGATGCAGGAGGCGATACACCGACATGGCGACCGCATTCGTCTGGAGAAGGGCATTGCGCTGCAAATCCGCGTCGGCATCCACACCGGAGAGGTCGTCGTGCGTTCGATCCGCACGGACGATTTGCACACCGATTACGATCCGGTCGGGCACACGATCCACATTGCGTCCCGGATGGAGGGAATCGCCGCGCCATCGTCGATCCTGGTGAGCGAGTCCACCTACAAGCTGGCGGAGGGCTATTTCGAGTTCAAGGCTCTGGGGGCCACTCAGGTCAAAGGCATTCCCGAGCCGCTCGTCGTGTACGAGGTGCAGGGTCTCGGCGCGCTGCGCACGCGCCTGCAACTGGCGGCACATCGCGGGCTGGCCAGGTTCGTCGGCCGCCAGGTCGAGCTGGACCACCTGCATCAGGCGCTCGATCAGGCCAAAGCGGGCCACGGGCAGGTCGTCGCGGTGGCAGGCGAGGCCGGGGTCGGGAAGTCGCGGCTGTTCCATGAGTTCAAGGAACGCTCGCGGCGCGGCTGTCTGGTGCTGGAGACGTTCTCGGTGTCGCACGGCAAGGCCTTTGCCTGTTTTCCGCTCATCGAGCTGCTGAAAAGCTATTTTCAGATCACTGCCCTGGACGACGAGCGGCGGTGCCGGGAAAAGGTCATGGGCAAGACCCTGACGCTTGAGCGCAGCTTCGAGGAACTCGTGCCCTACCTGCTCTATCTGCTGGGTATTGGCGAACGCAATTCGGCGCTCGCGGAAATGGATCCGCAGATCCGGCGCGATCGCATCTTCGACGCGATTACTCAGCTTCTGGCGCGCGAGAGTCGCGATCAGCCGATCGAGCTGCTGTTCGAGGACCTGCAATGGCTGGACCGCGAGACCGAAGCATTCCTCGCGTACCTCATCGACCGCGTGGCGAGTGCTCCGATCCTGCTCCTGGTGAACTACCGGCCCGAGTATCAGCCTGTGTGGACGCACGCGGGCCATTGTAGCCAGCTGCGGCTCGAACCGCTGGGCCCGGCCGAAGCCCAGGGACTGCTCGGGGCCCTGCTTGGGGACGATCCGACCCTCGTCCCCCTCAAACAGCTCATCCTGGAGAAGACGGAGGGCAACCCTTTCTTCATGGAGGAAGTGGTCCAAACGCTGGTCGAGGAGAAATCGCTGCTCGGCGAACCCGGCCGTTACCGGATCGAGCAAACTCCGGCTGCGCTGCATATTCCCACCACCGTGCAGGGGGTACTCGCCGCCCGTATCGACCGGCTCCCCGTTGCGCAGAAGGAATTGCTGCAGACGCTCGCCGTCATCGGCAAGGAGTTTGTGTTCAGTCTGATCCAGCGCATCTATGATGGACGGGGCGCTCGGGTGGACGACGATTTGCGCGATCTGCTGGCCCGACTGGAGGTCGCGGAGTTCATTTACCAGCGGCCCGCATTTCCGGAGGTGGAGTATTCGTTCAAGCATGCGCTGACCCAGGAGGTCGCGGGCCACTCGCTACTCACGGAGCGGCGTAGCGCACTGCATGAACGCACGGCGCAGGCCATCGAGGCACTGTTCCCCACCCGCATCGCGGATTACTGCAGCGAACTGGCGCACCACTACAGGCTGAGCGGCAATGTCCCGAAGGCCGTGGAATACCTGCAGCGTACCGGGCAACAGGCCCTCCAGCATTGCGCCCATCTCGATGCGGTGCGGCACCTCGGCGCGGCGCTGGAATTGCTCGAGCATTTGCCCGACACGCCCGCGCGTGCTCATCAGGAGCTGACGTTGCTGCTCTGCCTGGGGCCGGCCTTGATGGCCGTGCGAGGCTATGGTGTGCCCGAGGTGGCGGCCACCTACACCCGTGCACTGGCGCTATGCGCGCAAGTAGGCGACGACGCGCTTTTCCCTGCGCTGCTGGGGCTGTTGACTTACTACGAGTTGCGTGCGCAATACTCAACGGCATGCGAACTGGCTGAACGATTGCTCAGTATTGCGCAAACTGCGCAGGATCCGGACTTGCTCGTGGAAGCCCATGCGGCACTCGGGGAGACATTGTTTTTCCAGGGGGATCTGCGCAATGCCCTTGAACACCAGGAGCAGGTGCGTGTCCTCTACAACCCGGACCGGCATCGCACACATGCCATTACGTACGGCATGGATCCGGACTACGCCCTGTCATATTCGGCCTGGAGTCTTTGGTACTTGGGTTTCCCCGATCAGGCAAGCACGCGCAGCCGGGATACCCTTGCTCTGGCCAAGGTTTCCCACCCGTTCAGCTTGGCCTTCACCCTGTCCGCTACGTCGATACTGGGACAGTTTCGGCACGACGTACAACTTGCCGAAGAGTGTGCTGATGCCGCCATCAAGCTTTCACTCGAACATGGGTTTCCGTTTTATTTGGCGTGGGGGACTATTCTCCAGGGTTGGGCTCGCGCCGAGCAGGGAAACCTGGACGAGGGTATCGCTCAGATAACCAAGGGTATCGCCACTTACCAGGCCGCCGGAGCAGAGCTTGGATGCTCTTACTTTCTGGCCCTGCTGGCCGCAGCTCACGGGCGCGCCGGGCAACCGCAGGCAGGATTGGCTGTCGTGACCGACGCTCTGGCGATGGTGAACAGAACAGGCGAGCACTTTTACGAAGCAGAACTGTACCGGCTCAAGGGAACGCTTAGCCTCCAATGTCCGGGCGAAGACAGCCAGGATTCTTCCGTGCAGCAGCAAGCGCAAGCATGCTTTCAAAAGGCGATCTCGGTCGCTCGACAACAAGGGGCAAAGTCACTCGAGCTACGAGCCACAGTGAGCCTTGCTCAGCTATGGGAAACACGCGACAAGGAGGCGGCCAGGCAGATGCTGGCCGACATCTATAGTTTCTTCACCGAAGGCTTCGACAGCGTTGATTTGCTACAAGCCAAGGCGCTGCTCGATGCATGGGCACCAAGCGGGGGGTGAACGATCGATGACGCATGGTGCTTATAGTAAGCTGCCTGAGCCTTCCGGAACGTTGATACCTCAGTCATGATCCACGCCCGCGCACTTGAGCATTTGCTTGCACCGCTCCGACAAGTGAAACACCCGCAGCTGCTTGCCAGCCTTGTCGTAGCGCTCACGCAGGGTCTTCAGCGCGGCGATGGCCGAGTAGTCGACGAAGCTCAGGTGGCGGCAATCGAGGGTCACTTGAGCGGGATCGTTGGCGGGATCGAACTGGCTGAGGAATGGCGCGGTTGACGCGAAAAACAACGTGCCATGCAGGCGGTAGAGCTTGCTGCCGTCGGTTTCCAGATGAGTGTCGGCGTACAGCTCACGCGCCTGCTGCCAGGCGAAGTTGAGCGCGGCAATGATGATCCCGCAGAGCACGGCGGTGGCCAGGTCGGTGAACACCGTGATGGTGGTCACGGCGACGATCACCAGCACATCGTTGAGCGGCACTTTGTTGATCACCCGCAGCGAGGCCCAGGCGAAGGTCTGCTGTGCTACCACGAACATCACCCCCACCAGCGCGGCCAGCGGAATGCGCTCGATCAGCGGCGAAAGAAACAGCACGAACAGCAGAACCATCACCCCGGCGACCACACCGGATAGCCGGCCACGGCCACCGGAACTGAGGTTGATCATGGTCTGACCGATCATGGCGCAGCCGCCCATGCCGCCGAACACTCCGCTGACCATGTTCGCCGCCCCCAGCGCCACACACTCGCGATCCGGGTAGCCACGGCTCTCGGTGATCTCGTCGGTCAGGTTCAGCGTCAGCAGGGTTTCCAGCAACCCGACCAGGGCCATCAATATCGCGTAAGGCGCCACGATGCGCAGGGTTTCCAGGTTCCACGGAATGTCCGGCAGAGCGAAACCCGGCAAGCCGCCGGCAATGTGCGCCATGTCACCCAGTGTGCGGGTCGGCAGGCCGAGCAAGTACACCGCCAACCCGACGCCGAGGATAGCCACCAACGCCGGCGGCACGGCACGGGTCAGGCGCGGCAGCAGGTAGACGATGGCCATCGTCAGCGCCACCAAGCCGCTCATCAGGTACAGCGCCGTGCCACTGAGCCAGGTTTCACCGCTCTTGAAGTGCTCCAACTGGGCCAGTGCAATGATGATCGCCAGGCCATTGACGAAGCCGAGCATTACCGGGTACGGCACCATGCGCACCAGTTTTCCCAGCCGCAGCAGCCCGAACGCCATCATGATCAGCCCACCCAGCAGCACGGTTGCCAGCAAGTACTGCACGCCGTGCTGCACCACCAGCGCGACGATCACCACGGCCATCGATCCGGCGGCGCCGGACACCATGCCCGGCCGACCGCCGAACAGGGCAGTCAAGGTGCAGATGATAAAAGCGCCATAAAGTCCCATCAACGGATTGAGATGGGCCACCAGGGCGAAGGCGATGCATTCGGGCAGCAAGGCGAAGGATGTGGTGAGCCCGGCCAGGGCATCGGCGCGCAGACGTTGTGGTTTCATGGCTTACCTGAAATGCAGACCGGCGAAATCGGCCGCAGGGAGTCGCGGGAAAAGAGGGTTGCGGATGTTACGGAATTGAAGGCGGCACGGCCAGTGACTGGATGGCGACTCAGCGCTGACAGACTCGACCGGGCCCTCAGCGCGCAGATTGAACGGGGCTATTTCAACCTTGGGATCAGCCCCCGCTTCAAATCGAGGCAATAGGTGTAATAACCCGTATCCCGCACATAGCCCAATGACTCATACAAGCGCTGCGCACCGTGATTGTCGGTCGCCGTTTCCAGCACCAGCCCCTTGGCACCGGTGGACAGCGCAAAAGCTCGGGCGGTGTTCATCAGCAACGTCCCTACCCCTCGCCCCCTCGCGGCGGGCGTGGTGAAGAGGTCGTTGAGCAGCCAGGTGCGGTGGGCGTCGATGGAGGAAAACGTCGGGTACAACTGGACGAAACCCAGCGCGGCGCCGCCGGCGTCCAGGGCCAGGAAGATCGCTGACTCATCCTGGGCAATGCGCTCGGCGATGAAGTCCCGGGACTGCTGCAGGTTCGAGGGCTGGCCGTAGAAAATTCGGTAGGCGTCGAAGAGACTGGCGACCTGGTCGAGGTGGCTTGCGTCGGTGTCGCCATAGGCGCAGCAATCGCGTCCAGTTCCTTAATAACGTCGTTTCGACGTGTAATTTTATCGATAGTCACACAGTACACTGCGCGAAGGAAGTGTCATTTATTTAGTTCATGAATAAGCTCCGCTTGAGCTTTTGGACAAGTAAGTGCGCTGTAACGTGTGGTACGCGAAATTTTGCGATCTTGAAAGCGATGATAGACCGGCTGGAATACAGCTCGGTTTAAATCAGGGTGCTCTTGCTCTAAATAGCGCTCGCAGCAGATGTCGTAATCTTCACGCGCGATGAACTTGTGGCACCAGAAATAGTAGAAGTAGCCCAGCAGGAAGCCCAAGCTGAAGTCGTGATCGATCACGGAGTGCGCGCAGCATTCAAAGTCGATCAGCCGCAGCCGACCATCGGGGGCGATCAGAATGTTCTTGGGGTGCGGGTCCATATGCACGAAACCCTCGACAAGCATCTGACCAAACAGTTTGAAGACTTCCAGAAGCAGCGTTTTAGCCTGTTCGGGATGGGAGCGCAGACGATCATCTACACTGCAATGGTTCTCATAAAAACCGACGAGCAAATATTCATCTTTGAGGAACGGAAACTGTCCCTTGTAGCCAAAAGCGGCCACTCTTGGTGTGAATTCTGACTTATCGGCTACCGTGGACAAGTTGATAAATTCATTGGTCAGGTCATGCAGTCCAAAGACCCGTTTTAGACCCAGGAAATTCGTTAATTGCTTTTTCCAGTGTGTCAGGCGGTTGTGCTTCAACACCCATTTGCTCTGCCCTTCCAGCAGGAATACGCCCCGAGTTTCTTCGGGAATATCGAGCATGGCATGCTGATCCGGTGCAGCAAAAAAACCTTCTATCAATGTGACCAATTCACCCTGATGTGATGAATCAAAATGAAAAGTCACCCCAGCTATTTTCTGCTGACTCATTTTCGACGTAAGGTATTTCAGGTGACGCATTTTTTACTCCTATCGAACTTCGGATCCAAAAATGGCGTCCCTCTACTGACCCGGCCCCGCTTTTGAGGGCAGGGCTTGGGGTGTATCCGGGCGGGTTTTCCGCCCGTCGGATTTCGGGGTTGACGCATGATAGCGGCGGCGCTGAAGAGCGGCACTAAACATCATGTCATCATCCGCCTTGCAGCCGCTCAACTGCCCGCTAAGCTTACTAAAGGCCTGTGAAAAGGCCCGGACATCCTGAGGGAGGCTTGGCAACCAGCCCAAACCAGAAGCCCGAAGTAAGGGGCACTACTGGACTCACTGAAACGGACGGAACAGGAGCATCACATGTTCACTCCCGGTCACCTTCATCGCTCCAATACTCCCGGCAATCCCGGAATACCGGAATACAACATCGACGTCTTCTATGAAGTTCGTCGCGACCCCAAGGAAGGAATGCTGATGCACTTCAAGATGGTCGGACAGGTATCAGGCCGAGAGTTCATCGAAGAATTCGATATGCACCGCGACACTGCCTTCAACTTTGCCAGCCGGGTGGCCAAGGCCGCGGTCAAGCATGGGGTGCCCGCCAATGCCAGTCTCATCATGCGTGGTCACGCTGAATACGACGTTATGTTCGAGGATATTCGCGACAAGCTCGGCGTCCAGCCGGGCGATCCGGTAAACATGGATAACGTTGATAAAGACCGTCGCTGAGTGGCTCCGATGCCGCTCAGCGATCCTCGTCCTCCAGACTCGCCCAATCCACCGGATGAATCACGAGATAGCTGTCGACGGCATCGCCAATTGTTGGAAAGAACGCCGTTTCGCCAAGCCGCGCGAAAAGCCCGAATCGCTTCAGCTTGTCCTTGACCGGGTCCTTCATCTCGGCCACGCACAACTTGATGCCCGCCGCGTGCAAGGTTTCGTCCAGCTCAGCCAACATGTCGGCAGAGGTCACGTCCACACTGGTGACGGGTTCCGCCGCAACGACCAACCAGCGCACTGGCGTTGGCGATGCAGCCACTGCGTCCAGCACTCGGTCATGGAACAACTCGCCGTTGGCGAAAAACAAGGGCGCATCCCAGCGAAACAGGACCAGGCCGGGTATAAGGCGCGCGTCGGGATAACGCGTGATGTCGTGGTAACCCTTGACGCCTTCCGCGCGCCCCAGTATGGCGGAATACGGCCGCCAGCCATCCCACAGGAATTCGATGACGGCTATCACGATGGCCAGCCCGATGCCCTCAATCGCGCCCAGCACGGCCACGCCGACGGTGCAAACGATCGACAGCCAGAACTCCCAACGCTGAATTCGATAAATTCGTCGCAGGTCAGTGACCTCAATCAGGCCGATAGCCGATGCGATCACCACCGCAGCCAGTGCGCTGGTGGGTAAATCCTCCAACAGGTCCGGCGCCACCACCAGCAGTATGGCAACGGAAAGCGCGCCGATGACTCCGGTCAGCTGGGTTTTGGCACCTGCGGCCTCGGCCACGGGCGTACGTGACGAACTGCTGCTGATCGCAAAGCCCTGAAAAAATCCGCCGGCCAGGTTGGCAACACCGAGCCCCACCATTTCCTGATTCGGGTCGACATAGGTATGGGTCCGCGCCGCATAGACACGAGAGAGCACGCTGGTGTCAGCGAACGAGACAAGGGCGACGGCGCAACCGCCGATGAGGACGGGGACAATATCGGCGCGGGTGATCCAAGGGATGGCGAACGCAGGCAAACCTTGTGGAAGAGAGCCGAGGACCGACACACCAGCGCGCGCGGCAAGGTCCAGCACACCAACGGCGACGGTCGCTCCTGCCACGGCGATCAGAATGCTCGGCACGCGCTTGTTGCCCTTGAGCAGCAGGATCACCGCCAGGGTGGCTGCGCCAACCATGAACGTGGTCCAGTTGGTTTTCCCATCCATCACTGCTGTGGCGATGGCCCATATGTTTCTCAGCGGGCCGTCGGACTCAATCGAAAAGCCGAAAAACTTGGGCAGTTGGCTGATCAATACCGTCAGTGCGATCCCGTTCATGTACCCGTAGCGGATCGGTTTGGAAAGAAGCTCCGTGACGAAACCCAGGCGCGCGATGCCCGCCAGGATGCATACCGCCCCCGACACGATCGCCATCATCCCCGCAAGGGCGACTGCACGATGCGGGTCGCCGCCAGACAGTGGCAGGACGACAGCGAGGATGACGGCAGCCAGCGAGGAATCCGGCCCCAGCACCAGAATCCGGCTGGGTCCGAACAGCGCATAGGCGAGCAGCGGAACGATGGTCGCGTAGAGACCATAGATGCCGGGTACGCCCGATGCCACCGCGTAGGCGATGCCGACGGGCACCAGCATCGTGGTCAGCACCAGTCCGGCCACCAGGTCGTGCCGCAACCAGGCCATTTGGTATCCGCGCAGCGTACGCAGTCCCGGCAGCCAGCGGCTCCAGCCGGCCTTATCGTCGCCAGTATCCCGACGTGCAATCCGGCCCGGTTCCGGGACGGGAGGCGAAGAATCCGAATTGCTCATAGGACTGTGGTCCTTTGGTGTACAGCACAGATTCGCTTAAACGTGCCGGTCAGAATTTTTCTGGAATTCGCCGGAACGGATAATCCGGTTCACGATAGCCGCCTGGTTTCTGCCGCTTGGGCAAAATCACCTTCTCGCGCGGTACATTCTTGTAGGGAATGCGGCTGAGCACATCAGAGATGATGTTGAGCCGTGCCCGCCGCTTGTCGTTCGAGTTGGCCACAAGCCACGGAGCATGTTCGGTGTCAGTCATCTTGAACATGTCGTCACGTGCGCGCGAGTAGTCATACCAGCGGCTGTATGACTTCAGATCCATCGGGCTTAGCTTCCAGATTTTGCGGCCATCCTTGATCCGCGCCTCGAGCCGGCGGGTCTGCTCCTCTTGACTGACTTCCAACCAGTATTTGAGGAGAATAACTCCCGAGTCGACGATCGCACGCTCCACGTGGGGGACTGCCTTCAGGAAACCGGCAACCTGCTCTTCGCTGCAGAACCCCATCACACGCTCGACCCCCGAGCGGTTGTACCAACTGCGATCGAAGATCACCACCTCACCAGCAGCGGGCAGGTGCGGCAGGTAGCGCTGCACATACATCTGGCTCTTCTCGCGCTCGGTCGGTGCAGGTAGCGCCACCACCCGAAAGACCCGCGGGCTCACCCGTTCGGTGAGCGCCTTGATCGTCCCGCCCTTGCCGGCACCGTCGCGCCCCTCGAAGACGATACAGACCTTGATGCCCTTTTGTTTCACCCACTCCTGCAACTTGACCAGTTCGACATGCAGTCGGCGCAACTGATCAAGATAGTCTTTGTTCGTCAGTTTCAAACTTTCAGCGGAATTACTCTCAGGGGCTTTCTTCTTGTCCTTTGCCATGACCAAGACCTCACAAATGCCAGTCGCTGACTACCGATAGATAGACCCAGCAGGTTCAGCTATCAGCGTGCAGATCGCGCATTGCTTCGAGCAAAACTGGCGTCAGTCGTGGACGGCCCCTCTGCTCTTGACGTTTAACTCCATTACTAACCGCGTGAGTCTAGTCCACGATCCATCATCCGCCGAGTGCGATGATCGCGGTGATCAGCACAGCGCCGGTGACTGCCAACGCAATTGCGCCTTGCCACGGTTTTGCGCCCGCGTATCGCGCAAGCAGCCAACCGGCGATGAATAGCACTCCGAGTCCGACCAGGTTAGACACGCGTATTGCCAGCTCCGTCTGGTCGAGCAACAGGAACGGCACCACGAGCGGGAATGTCGAAGACACTACCAACAGGAAAACGCCGAGTGCGCCCTTGAAATCATCCCAACCGAGGCGCGGCTTTACCGACCTGTCCGGGTACTCGACCAAGCGGCGGCGCAGCAATTCCAGCCCATCGGTGCCGGCCGCCGCCGCGAGACCCGGCGGTAACGCTTTAGCAATGAGCGCCTGCCCGGTAGCGGCGTCCGCCCCGCCGCACAGGCTTGCAAGTAGCGTGCGGTTGCGCGTGCGCTCGGTCAGGGTTCGCAGTAAATACATCATCGCGTCCGCGAGTCCCCAGGCGAGGTTGCAGCCGAGCGCGGCGATCATCATCGTACGTTCCGCCTCCTGACCAGCCGTCGCCACGCTGATCGTTCCGGTGAAGGTCATCGCCATGAGCAGGCCGAAGATGACCTCCGTGACACGCTCGACCGGATTGAGCACAGGTGCCCGCTTTTGCTCTCCAGTGTTTTGCATGCATCTTTCCTCGCCGGGTCCGCGCCGGGGTCAGTGGGCGACCAGGGTCGTACGTTACCGACCGACCCCATACAGACCGTTTCTCACCCCCACTTTTGCCCGAGCGCTTCCAGACCGGCCTTTTGCAGATCCTGCGGGCTCATGACAATACGGAACTTGCAGGTGGCATTGAAGTTGAGAAAAAAGGGTTCCGCAAAAGTCGGGACGTCGGATGGCTCTTGTACGTCGACCAGGAAGACCGCACCGCGCTTTCCATCCTGCTCGGTAAAGTACGCAGCCTCCGGCTTGATGCTTTCCAGGATACGCTCGACCACCTCACCCACCTTCCCGGCTCTGACGAGGGTGTTGAAGGGTTCATTAGGGCATTCGACCATCAGTAACATCTTCATCGTTCAATCCTCTGTTCAACTTGCCGCGCTGTAGCCAGACCTTTGCCTCTGGCGCTCTTGCCGCCTGACATGCGTTCAACAGTCCCCGGCGGTTCGTGTCGTTAAGAATAGCGAAGCGTGCGCCAACCCTCGTGCAGGGTTACGGGCGGTCATGAGGCATGCAAAGCGGTCAATAACGAGGTGCCGCAAACCGGGTCATAAACGCCCGAACCGCTGCCTGTACTCCAGGGGCGTCAGCTTCGTAAGTTCCTTGAACATGCGCCGCATGTTCGAATCGCTGCTGAATCCCAATTCGGCGCAGATAGCGCTGACCGACGATGAGGTGAGAATCAGACGTTCGCTGGCCTGATTCAATTTGATGCGGCGCGCATAGGTGGCAATCGAAGTCCCGGTGGTGTCCATCACCTTGCGCGCGAGGGTGCGTTGAGCCATGCCGAGTCGTTCAGCCAACCGCTGCACCGTGATCTCTTGTGCCGGCAATTGCTCGACCAGCCCATGCAACTTGCGCAACAACACAGAGGACTGCTCGATCATGCTCATGGCTTGAAAGATGCCATGGGTCTGCACGGGACGCGGGAGCACCATCAACTTGATCAGTTGATGCAACGCGTCCGGGCTGACATAGCGCTCTACCAAGGCCTGGGCAATGGGCTGGTGGCCATTTACGCCAGATGCCGTGGCGGTACGTTCGTTGACAATGCAGTTCTGCTCGGTCTGCCATTTCACCTTTTTATAACGCTGGGCCATCGTCTCTGCCAGCCACCAGGTCACGGTCGCAGACTGTCCGTTGAGCCCACCGCTCGCCGCCAAAAGACTTACGCCACTGCAATAACTCCAGAGCATCGACGTGTTGGCGCGCGTCGCCAACGCCGATATCAGGGCTGCACTTTCGCCGATCATCGCCTCGACCTGCGATGCCGATTCAGCCCAGAAGCCGGGTACCAGAATCGCGTCCAGATCAGCATGCTCAAGCGTTTCGCTCACTTGCAACGAGACGCCTTGAGCGCACTCGACCAACCCTGTCTGCAATGCGACAAAGCGAGTTTCAAAAAGCGTACGGCCCACTTGCCGGTTGGCTGCGTTAAGCAAGTCTGAAAATGCAAACAACCCTGCCGGCATGCAGCGCGGAAAAAGCAGCAAGCCGATTCGAAGTATTTTGCTCATGGCATAAAATGAACTGATTATGTCTGAATGTGCCATTCTCCGCCGTTGAACGTAAAGACACAATCAAGCCTCTTCCAAGAGGCTATGCCATGCACATCCATCAACTTCGCAACGCGACCATCATTGTCGAATTCGGACCCCATCGAATTCTGATCGATCCTATGCTCGCGCCTAAAAACAGACTGCCGCCCTTGCGTATCTTCCGCGCAAGACAACGTAACCCCCTTGTCGAGTTGCCGGCATCCGCGGAGCAAGCGCTCGAATCGGTCACCCATTGCTTGATCACCCACTGCCAGAAAGGCCATTTCGACCATCTCGATCGAGCCGCGAAAAAGTGGTTACGAGAGACCCAAATCCCGGTGATCTGCACGCCACACGATGCCGGCTATCTGACCGAGCGCGGCTTGAACGTCCAACCCTTGCCGCACAATCATGAGCAACCGAATCCATTTTTCGGCGGCCAGATCCGAACCGTCCGTTGCACCCATGGACGTGGGCTGATGGGCAAACTGATGGAACATGGTGTTGGATATCTGATCGAAATACCGGACGAACCCAGTCTCTACCTCGCCGGGGATACGGTATTTTCGTCAACTGTCAGGGAGTTCGTGGCGCGGCATCGGCCACACCTATGCGTGATTCCTGCCGGCGGTGCCCGACTCGATCTGGGAGGCGACATCATCATGGGCATCGATGAAGCGCTCGAGTTCACCAAACTGGCGTCGGGCCTGGTAATCGCCAACCATCTGGAAGCACTCAGCCATTGCCCTGTGACCCGCACTACGTTGGCCGATGCGGCACGGCAAGCAGGTATTGATTCACGCTTGTGCATTCCGGCAGATGGCGAGCGATTGAACTTCACGCTTTCCGACTGTGAGGCGCAAAGGCCTGTGTTCATGGACCCTGGTGAAAAGCGAGCACGTGCTTGATGCAAAAAAAATCCAATGTGGGAGCGACGGTGCGGCGATCCGACCTGCTCGCGATGCGCCGGGGTCGCGCTCGACCGACTCGGTCTGTCTGTAACACCGAGGTGATGCCATCGCGAGCAGGCTCGCTCCCACACTCGATCTGTGAAACTAAGCCCCAATAGGCAAAGGCGATCATGGTTGGCTATGATTGGAATCCATGACGCCCTCTCTCCAGATCCGCCAGCCCTGTCCACCCGGTGCCTGCAATTGCGGGCGTGAGCGCTTGCTGGACACACCCGGCACCGATCTGCGCATCCTGAGCCTGTCCCGCCCGGAGGAAAAGCGCCTGCTCGACCGACTGGAAAATATTCAGAGTTTGACCGACCTCGAGCATATGCAACGCCGGATGTACGAGCAGTTGGGCATCCGCCTGGAAATCGCCCCAAGCTTCAACGAAGTGCGAACCATGCGCGGCATCAGTATTCAGATCGACGAACTGCCCGGACTGTGTCGTAAAACCCGCCAGTCGATCCCGGCAGCGATTCGCCGTGGATTGGAGAAGCGCCCGGAGATCGCCTACAAGCTGCTTGATGCCCACGACCTCTTGCGCGATGCCTGAGGTGCACCCATTGCTCAGACGCAAGGTCAATCTGTCTGCGTAGTGATCCGACAGCTCTTGCGGTTACGGATCTGTTCTTCCGAGGGCCGTTCTTTCACGAACTCGAAGCGCGGCTCCCCCTCGCTGTAGGTTACCAGCCAGCCCCACTCCAATTCAGACTCATCCTGACCAGGTTTCGGTGGCGCAGCCCACCAGGGTTCTTTGTTAACGATCTGGCGCATACCCCCTCCCGTTAATTCGGATCACCTCAACTATAACGTGCATGCCTGAGTCTGTTGACCTTTGGTGCCGATCGCGACCCGCCAAGTGGTTGATTCGTCGGATTCAGGGTAACGAAAGGTGGCCGCAACGGTCCAACACCTAGACAACGCACACGGCAATGCTCAAGGTGTCGCCTGCTGATTGCCATTGCCTTTGGAGTACCAATGCCCGCTGTATTTTTACGCCCGTTTTTCCGGTTAGCCGTACTGATCTTCTCCCTGGGCACGTCATTCTCTGCGTCCTCTGCGCCCGCCTGTCCGGCAGGGCAGTCCCAAGTCTGCGTGGGCGCCTGTTTTTGTGCTCCAGGCTCCAAAGAGGAGATAGGGCCGCTCTTCGAAAACATGAGCAAAATGGCTGCCTCTGGATTACAGGCGTGGATAGTGCAATCGCGCAACACCGCGGCAGCTGGCGATATTCAGCCCATCCCGCTGAATATCCGCGCCCAGCTCGAACCCTACTATGACATCCAGGTGCTCGATACGGCCCGCTACAAAGTCGGTGATGATGAGGAGCTGAATACCGCAAACACCATGCTGCAGAATCCCGATGTGGAGGCGGTCACTCTGGTGGACATCATCGTCTTTCGAAACCCCGATGACGCCCTGAACAATGCCGCGCTCTGGGCGCATGAGTTGAAGCACGTGCAGCAGTACCTGCAATGGGGCGTTGGCGAATTTGCCGCTCGCTATACCCGTGACTACAACGCCATCGAGGCACCGGCCTACGAGATTCAGGCCCGGGTGGCCAGAGCGCTGAAAACCAGCGTGACTCAGTCCGGGCCGCATCGGTAAACCCTGGCACTCGCCAATCAGAAGTTCGCGGGGGTGTTCGCGCTGATGATCTCTGCCTCATCCTGGCCGATATTGCGGAAGCGATGAGGCAAGGTGGTGGGAAAGTAGTAGCCGTCTCCGGCATTGAGCACACTGACCTGTCCATCGATCGTCAACTCGACGGTGCCACGTGTCACCAGCCCGCACTCCTCGCCTTCGGCGTGCATGATGGGCTCCTCGCCGGAACTCGCTCCTGGCGCGTATTGCTCACGCAGAAAGCGCATCTGCCGGTTCGGCACGACCGCCCCCACGAGCAACAGGCGCACCCCATGGCGGCCCAGATCGGGCTGCTCACTGGAGCGGAAGACGTAACGGTCTTCCCGAGGGGGCTGGTCGAAGGTGAAGAAATCCGCCAACGACATGGGAATGCTTTCGAGCAGTTTCTTGAGAGAGCTGACTGAAGGGCTGACGCGATTCTGCTCAATCAAGGAGATCGTGGCATTGGTGACGCCGCTACGCCTGGCCAGCTCGCGCTGAGACAGCTTATAGCTCTCGCGCACTAATTTGAGTCGTGTGCCCGTGTCCATGACAGCCTTATGTGAAAAATACTCAAGGGCACTGTGGAAGGGATGGTGGGCGTCGAACAATCACCGTTTCCCTGCCCCAGATACGTGGAAGCCAAGTATTAAATCACGTTTGTTCGCACAGCTCAGCAGGTTACCTGAATGACCGACATAAAAAGCCGGCGGCCGGCACCTGGCCGGCCGCCGCCGTCAGTTCCAGCTAGATCCCGAAGCGGTCACGCATCGCGTAATAAGCGGCGCCCATGGCGGTGAGCGGAGCCTGGAAGGTTCTGCCACCGATCATCGGCATGTGCGGCAGCGAGGCAAACGCATCGAAGCGCTCCGCGTCACCGCGGATCATTTCCGAAATCAGTTTCCCGGCCAGGTGCGAACAGGTCACACCATGCCCGCTATAGCCCTGCATGTAGTAGGCATTCTTTTCGATGCGCCCGAATTGCGGCATACGTGACATGGTCAGCAGGAAGTTGCCGGTCCAGCGGTAATCGATCTTCACGCCTTTGAGTTGCGGGAAGGTCTTGAGGATTTTCGGCAGGATCAGTTGTTCGATGTCATCGGGCTCGCGGGCACCGTAGACAACACCACCGCCATAAAGCAGGCGGTTGTCGGCCGTGAGCCGGAAGTAGTCGAGCAGGTAGTTACAGTCTTCGACGCAGTAGTTGTTGGCGATCAGACGCTTGGCGACACTCGAAGGCAACGGCTCGGTCACGACGATCTGTGAGCCGCACGGCATGCTCTTGCGAGTCACCCGCGGGTCCAGATCCTGGTTCAGATAGGCGTTGCCGGCGATCAGCAAATACTTCGCCCGCACCACGCCTTTGGCCGTGCGGACGGTAATCGGCTCACCGTAGGTGATTTCCACAGCGGCCGACTGTTCGAAGATTTTCCCGCCCAGACCAATGATGGCTGCCGCCTCGCCCAATGCCAGGTTCAACGGATGCACGTGACCGCCTTGCATGTCCAGCAGGCCGCCAACATAGTTGTCCGAGCCCACTTCCCTGGCGATGTCTGCCGCATCGAGCATTTTCAGCTGCTGGTTACCATAACGCTCCCAGCCGCTTTTCTGCTCGGCAAGACCTTTGAGTTGCTTCTTGTTGAGCGCCGCAAAAATCCCGCCGGGGCGGTAATCGCACTGGATGTCGTATTGCTTGATTCGTTGGCGAATGATGTCCGCGCCTTCGAAGATCATGCTCCCGAGTATTTCTGCGGTCTTGTCGCCGTAGCGCTGCTCGATGACATCGACGTCACGGCTATAGGAATTGACCAGTTGACCGCCGTTGCGACCGCTGGCGCCGAAGCCCACTTTGGCGGCCTCCAGCACCGTCACGCTGTAGCCCGCTTCAGCGAGAAACAGCGCCGATGACAAGCCGGTGTACCCCGCGCCGATCACGCAGACATCACACTCGACCCGCTGATCGAGGATTGGAAAATCGGCCACGGTGTTGCGGGTCGCGGCGTAGTAGCTATTGACATGTGTTTGCATCATTGAATTCCCGAGCGGCCGCACGCTGACGCCTGCGACCGCCGCTGTGAAATGACTTAAAGCTTGATCCAGGTCGCTTTGAGTTCGGTGTATTTATCGAACGCATGCAGTGACTTGTCGCGACCGTTACCCGACTGTTTGAAACCGCCAAAGGGCGCGGTCATGTCGCCACCGTCGTACTGATTGACCCAGACACTGCCCGCCCGAAGGCCTCGGGCAAAGGTGTGGGCCTTGCTCAGATCGCTGGTCCAGACGCCGGCGGCCAGGCCGAAGATGCTGTCGTTGGCGATCTGCAATGCTTCTTCAGCCGTATCGAAGGTGATGACCGACAGCACCGGGCCGAAGATCTCTTCCCGGGCAATCGTCATCGCGTTGGTCACGCCATCGAAAATCGCCGGCTCGACGTACAGGCCACCCGTGTCCTCAAGGGTGCGATTGCCGCCGGCGATCAACCGGGCGCCCTGCTCCTTGCCGACCTCGATGTACCTGAGCACGGATTCCAGCTGCCGTGCATCGACGACCGCGCCAACGCGCGTTTCCGGGTCCAGCGCATGTCCGGGCTTCCAGGCCTTCAACGCATCGACCAGCAACGGGATGAACTGATCCCTGATCGAACGCTCGACCAGCAGCCGGGAACCCGCCGTGCAGACTTCGCCCTGGTTGAAGGCGATGGCGCTGGCAGCAGCCTGCGCCGCCGCTTGCAAGTCCGGCGCATCGGCAAACACCACGTTGGGGCTTTTGCCGCCCGCCTCCAGCCATACGCGCTTCATGTTGCTTTGCCCGGAGTAGATCAGCAGTTGCTTGGCCACCGCGGTCGAGCCGGTAAATGCCAGTACATCGACATCCTGATGCAGCGCCAGCGCCTTGCCGACCGTGTGACCGAAGCCAGGCAGTACGTTGAAGACCCCCTTGGGGATCCCCGCGTCCAGCGCCAGTTGGGCAATCCGGATCGCCGTGAGCGGCGACTTCTCCGACGGCTTGAGGATGAATGAGTTACCCGCTGCCAGCGCCGGTGCGAACTTCCAGCTGGCCATGATCAGCGGAAAATTCCACGGCACGATCGCCGCCACCACGCCCGCTGGTTCACGGGTAATGAGCCCGAGCTGATCCACCGGCGTCGGTGCGACCTCATCGTAGAGCTTGTCGATCGCCTCGGCGCTCCAGCGGATCGCATTGGCGGTCGCCGGTACGTCGATGGCCAGGGAGTCGCTGATGGGCTTGCCCATGTCGAGGGTTTCCAGCAGCGCCAGTTCCTCCTGGTTCGCCAGAATCAGATCGGCGAAACGAATCAGAATGCGCTTGCGCTCGGCCGGGGCCAGTTTGGCCCAGATGCCGGATTCGAATGCCTGGCGCGCGACGATCACCGCCGCATTCGCGTCGGCCTCATCGGTGCTGGCAACGTTCGCCAGAAAGCGACCGTCCACCGGGCTGATGCATTCGAAGGTGTCGCCGCTGAGTGCCGAGCGGTATTGGCCGTCAATGAATGCCCGGCCTTCTAGTGTCAAGGACTGAAAGCGTTGCTCCCAGTCGCTGCGAGTGTTTGCCATGATTGTGACTCGACGCAGAGAAATAGTTGATCGTCTGGCTAATGCCAAAGAATCAGAAAACAGCACTCCCTGTGGGAGCGAGCTTGCTCGCGATAGCGGTGTGTCAGGCACCATCAATGTTGACTTTGCCGACCTCATCGCGAGCAAGCTCGCTCCCACATTGGATTGGTGTTTCGCCTTAACTGACTGGTATTAGCCAATCAGACCGTGTGCAAGTACCAGTTGTACTCAAGGTCTGAAATGGAGTTTTCAAACTCGGCGAGTTCGCTTTCCTTGCACGCCACAAACACATCGATGTACAGCGGATCGATGTAGCGAGCCATGACTTCGCTGTCGTCCAGCTCGCGCAGGGCATCGCGCAGGTTGTTCGGCAAGCTCTGCTCGTTCTGTTCGTAGGAGTTGCCTTCGACCGGCGCGCCAGGTTCGATCTGGTTGGTCAGACCGTGGTGAATGCCGGTCAGTACCGAAGCCATCAACAGGTACGGGTTGGCATCGGCACCGGCGACCCGATGCTCGATACGCACGGCATCGGCGGAGCCGGTCGGTACGCGCACCGCGACGGTACGGTTATCGATACCCCAGCTCGGCGAGTTCGGCACGTAGAACTGTGCGCCGAAACGACGGTACGAGTTGACGTTCGGGCAAAGGAAGGCCATCTGCGCCGGCAGGGTCTCGAGCACACCGCCGATCGCATGACGCAGTGCGGCGTTCTGCTCGGGATCCTCACTGGCAAAGATGTTATTGCCTTCTTTATCAAGGATCGAGATATGCACGTGCAGACCATTACCTGCCTGGCCCGGGTAAGGCTTGGCCATGAAGGTGGTGTCCATTTCATGGTCGTAGGCGATGTTCTTGACCAGGCGCTTGAGCAGCACCGCGTAATCACAGGCTTTGATCGGGTCGGCGACGTGGTGCAGGTTCACTTCGAACTGCGCCGGAGCACTTTCCTTGACGATCGCATCGGCAGGGATGCCTTGCTCTTTCGCACCTTCCAGAATGTCCTGGAGGCAATCGACGTATTCGTCCAGATCGTCGATCAGGTAGACCTGGGTCGAATGCGGGCGTTTGCCGGAGATTGGCGAGCGTGGTGACTGAGGCCGTCCGTTCACGTTGTCCTGGTCGATCAGGTAGAACTCCAGCTCGAACGCGGCGCAGATGGTCAGGCCCATGTCATCGAACTTGCTCACGACCCGACGCAGCACTTCCCGAGGATCGGCGAAGAACGGCTGCCCTTCGAGCTCGTGCATGGTCATTAACAGTTGCGCGGTCGGGCGCTTCTGCCAGGGCTCCACGCAAAGGGTGTCGGGGATCGGATAACAGATTCGGTCGGAGTCACCGATGTCCAGACCCAGACCGGTGCTTTCCACTGTAGAGCCGTTGATATCCAGGGCAAACAGGGAAGCCGGGAGGTTGATACCTTTTTCGTAGACCTTGTGGAGACTGGTGCGCTCGATGCGCTTGCCGCGCACCACGCCGTTCATATCCGCAATCAGAAGGTCAACGTACAAAACCTCAGGATGTTTCTTAAGGAATGCGTTCGCTTCGTTGAGCTGAACGGCACGCAGGGGTACCGACATGATGCACCTATTATGTTAATTATAATTTTCACCGCCCTTTCACCACTTCAGTCAATCCGAAAGGCAGAGTGAAGTCAATAGCGAACAAAAGGCCTCGTCATTGAATTTTTTGTCCAGTACAGCACCATTATGGTGCGCTACATCGCCAAATGCTGACCCATATAGGCAAAGTCACTTCGAAGCCGTCCATAATTTTTTACATGGCAGTTGTTAAATAAAATCAACAAGGCTAAGCTCCGAAAAAGCTCGTTCAAGTGCATTTTTCGAGGTGATAAAAATGGCAATCAAGCCATTGATCGGCGTTACTGCGTGCGTCAAAGAGATTGGGCTGCATCCCTATCATGTGAGCGCAGACAAGTACTTGCGTGCTGTCAGCGTTGCCGCACAGGGGCTCCCCGTCATCATCCCTTCCCTGGCTGAACTGACGGAGATAGACGGGCTGCTCAAGCATCTGGACGGTCTGCTGTTTACCGGCTCGCCCTCCAATGTGGAGCCGTTCCACTATCAGGGCGCCGCGAGCGAAGCGGGCACTGCACACGATCCGCAGCGCGACCGCACCACCCTTCCCCTGTTACGCGCAGCTGTCGCTGCCGGCATTCCGGTGCTTGGCATTTGCCGCGGTTTCCAGGAAATGAACGTGGCATTCGGCGGCAGTCTTCACCAGAAGGTGCACGAGACGGGCACGTTCATGGATCACCGCGAAGCCGATCACCCCAGCCTCGACGTCCAGTACGCGGCGGCCCATGCGGTCCATGTCCAGCCTGGCGGTGTGCTTGCAGCGCTGGACCTGCCCCCTGTGATTCAGGTCAATTCCATTCATGCCCAAGGCATCGACAGGCTGGCACCCGGTTTACGGGCCGAAGCCATCGCCCCCGATGGATTGATCGAAGCGATCTCAATAGAGGGCAGCAAGGCGTTCGCAGTCGGCGTGCAATGGCACCCGGAATGGCAGGTGCTATCGAACCCTCCTTACCTGAGTATTTTCCAGGCGTTTGGCGACGCGTGCCGGCAACGCGCCGCACATCGCAACGCACGCTGACAGCGGCTGCCCCGGCAAGACAACACCCAATGATTCCCACGCCACTGTGTCCAGGACGGTGCGCCAACGCGCACCACAGACAGCGGCCAGAACCTGTTCACGAAAACAAGAAGCAACGTTGAGCGGCCAGGAGGCTGCACGGAATAAACCCGCCCGGTGCGGGTTTGTCATCCACCTATTAAGTCAGGCCGCTTTGGCCCGGCTACTAATACCTGTTGGGAGTTTCACATGGCAAACGCCTCCAGCACTTACAGGAAGGCTCTTGAAGGCAACCCGCACCCCAAGAAGGTGCTGGTTAAAGTCGACCGCGTAACCAAGAAATTTGACGAGACAACGGCCGTGGACGATGTGTCCCTGGAAATCCACCAGGGCGAAATCTTCGCCATGCTGGGTGGCTCCGGCTCAGGCAAGTCGACACTCCTGCGCATGCTGGCAGGCTTCGAGCGCCCGACCGAAGGGCGCATTTACCTCGATGGCGTAGACATCACCGACATGCCGCCCTATGAGCGGCCCATCAACATGATGTTCCAGTCCTATGCTCTGTTCCCGCACATGACCGTGGCCCAGAACATTGCCTTTGGCCTGAAGCAGGATCGGCTTCCCAACGGCGAAATCGAAGCCCGCGTCGAGGAAATGCTCAAGCTGGTGCATATGACCCAGTACGCCAGACGCAAGCCGCACCAACTGTCCGGTGGCCAGCGTCAGCGCGTGGCCCTGGCACGTTCGCTGGCCAAGCGGCCCAAGCTGCTGTTGCTCGACGAACCGATGGGGGCACTGGATAAAAAGCTGCGCTCGCAGATGCAGCTCGAACTGGTCGAGATCATCGAGCGGGTCGGCGTGACCTGCGTGATGGTGACCCACGATCAGGAAGAGGCCATGACCATGGCCCAGCGCATCGCGATCATGCACCTGGGCTGGATTGCCCAGATCGGCAGTCCGGTCGATATCTACGAAGCACCTGTCAGCCGCATGGTGTGCGAATTCATCGGCAACGTGAATGCCTTCGACGGTTTCGTCACCGAAGACCAGGAAGGTCACGCGATCATTCAGAGCCCGGACCTTGAGCAGCATATTTATGTGGGCCACGGCGTCAGTACGTCGGTAGAAGACAAGTCCGTCACCTATGCCATTCGCCCGGAGAAACTGCTGGTCACCACGGTCAAGCCCGATGCCCGGTACAACTGGTCCAAAGGCAAGGTGCACGACATTGCCTACCTGGGTGGGCATTCGGTGTTTTATGTGCAACTGCCCGCTGGCAAGATCGTTCAGGCGTTCATGGCCAACGCCGAACGCCGGGGCGCACGCCCGACCTGGGACGATGAAGTCTATGTGTGGTGGGAAGACGACAGCGGCGTGGTACTGCGCTCATGACCACTCTTAATCAGCGGATTCAAAGCCTGATACCGAGTGGTCGTAAAGTCGTCATCGGTATTCCCTTCCTGTGGCTGTGCCTGTTCTTCATGCTGCCGTTCTTCCTGGTGATGAAGATCAGCTTCTCCGAAGCAGCCTTGGCCATTCCTCCCTACTCGGAAATCTACAGCTTCGCCGAACAGAAATTCCAACTGCTGCTGAACGTCGGTAACTATGCACTGTTGGCCGATGATGACCTGTACATCTCGGCCTACCTTGGCTCGCTGAAAGTCGCCTTTTTCAGCACGCTGATCTGCCTGTTGGTTGGCTTCCCGATGGCCTATGGCATCTCCAAGGCCCGCAAGGAAGCGCAGACCGTGCTGATACTGCTGATCATGATGCCGACCTGGACGGCGATCCTGATCCGCGTATATGCGTGGATGGGTATCTTGAGCAATAACGGTCTGCTGAATGCATTCTTGTTGTGGGCCGGCCTCATTCAGAACCCCATAGAAATATTGAACACCAACATCGCGGTGTATATCGGGGTGGTGTATGCCTACCTCCCCTTCATGGTCCTGCCGCTCTACGCCAACCTGGTCAAGCATGATCAGAGTCTGCTGGAAGCCGCATCGGACCTGGGGTCGAGCACCCTCAACAGCTTCTGGAAAATCACCGTGCCGCTGGCCAGGAACGGCATCATCGCAGGCAGCATGCTGGTGTTCATTCCGGTGGTCGGTGAATTCGTGATCCCGGAACTGCTCGGCGGACCGGAAACCCTGATGATCGGCCGCGTGCTGTGGCAGGAGTTCTTCAACAACCGTGGCTGGCCGGTGGCGTCCGCCCTGGCGGTGGTGATGCTGGCGATCCTGATTGTGCCGATCATCCTGTTCAACCGCAGCCAAGCCAAAGAGATGGAGGGACGGGCATGAACCGTTTCGGATTTTCACGATTGATGCTGGTGCTCGGCCTGATGTTCATCTATCTGCCGATGCTGATTCTGGTGATCTACTCGTTCAACGCCTCCAAGCTGGTGACGGTCTGGGGCGGATGGTCGGTGAAGTGGTACGTCGGCCTGCTGGACAATTCGCAGCTGATGGGCTCGGTGGGCCGTTCGCTGGAAATCGCCTGCTACACGGCGGTGGCGGCGGTGGCGCTGGGTACGCTGGCGGCTTTCGTGCTGACCCGCGTGACCCGCTTCAAGGGTCGCACGCTGTTTGGTGGCCTGGTCACCGCGCCGCTGGTGATGCCCGAAGTGATCACCGGCCTGTCGCTGTTGCTGCTGTTCGTGGCCATGGCGCAGCTGATCGGCTGGCCGATGGAGCGAGGCATTGTCACCATCTGGATCGCCCACACCACGTTCTGTGCGGCCTATGTGGCGGTGGTGGTTTCGGCACGCTTGCGCGAGCTGGACCTGTCCATCGAAGAAGCCGCCATGGACCTGGGGGCGCGGCCGTGGAAGGTGTTCTTCCTGATCACCATCCCGATGATCGCGCCATCGCTGGGAGCGGGCGGCATGATGTCCTTCGCCCTGTCGCTGGATGACCTGGTGTTGGCCAGCTTCGTCTCGGGTCCGGGCTCGACGACCTTGCCGATGGAAGTCTTCTCGGCAGTACGTCTGGGCGTGAAACCCGAGATCAACGCCGTGGCCAGTTTGATTCTGCTGGTGGTGTCACTGGTGACCTTCCTGGTCTGGTATTTCAGCCGCAAGGCCGAAGCCAATCGCAAACGCGCGATCCAGGAAGCCATGGACCAGACCGCGAGCGAATCGTGGAAGCAACCCGAGCAACAACTGGCGGGCGCGGCGGCATAGGTCCAGTTAACGAAAACCTATGGCCTGGTGATCAATTGTGGCGAGGGAGCTTGCTCCCGCTGGAGTGCGCAGCACTCCCAAACCCTGCGAATGCGGTATGTCTGAAGTTATGCGGTGGCAGGTTTTGGGGTCGCTTCGCAACCCAGCGGGAGCAAGCTCCCTCGCCACAGGTTTTGTGTTCGACGAGATTCACCAAAGCTGCAGAAAATCACAAGAAAAAAACGGAGTTGTACGGATGAAAATGTTTGGCAGGACTCTGCTCACGCTGTCCTTTTTGAGCGTGTCCTTTTTCAGCACGATCGCTACCTGCGCCCAGGCCAATGACAAGGTGCTGCGCGTCTACAACTGGTCGGACTACATTGCACCGGACACGGTCAAAAAATTCGAAGACGAAACCGGTATCCGGGTCGTCTACGACGTGTTCGACAGCAATGAAACCCTTGAAGCCAGGTTGCTCGCAGGCAAGTCGGGTTACGACATCGTCGTTCCCTCCAACAGCTTTCTGGCCAAACAGATCAAGGCCGGGGTCTACCAGACGCTGGACAAGTCGAAGTTGCCCAACTGGAAAAATCTCAACCCGACACTGTTGAAGAACGCCGCCGCCAGCGACACCGATAACGGCCACGCCTTTCCCTACATGTGGGGCTCGATTGGTATCGGCTTCAACCCGGACAAGGTCAGGCAAGCCTTGGGCACAGACGCACCGGTGAACTCCTGGGATCTGCTGTTCAAACCGGAAAATGCGGAAAAACTGAAATCCTGCGGCATCAGCTTCCTCGACTCGCCGACCGAAATGCTGCCGCTCGCCCTGCACTATCTGGGCTACCCGGTGAACTCCCAGGACAAACAGCAGATCGCCGAAGCTGAAGCACTGTTCATGAAAATCCGCCCATCGGTGACCTACTTCCATTCATCCAAGTACATCTCGGACCTTGCCAACGGCAACATCTGCGTAGCCGTTGGTTACTCCGGCGATGTGTTCCAGGCCAAGGCGCGCGCCGAGGAAGTCGGTGGCAGGGTGAAAATCGACTACAGCATTCCGAAAGAAGGTGCGGGCAGTTTCTATGACATGGTCGCCATCCCCAGTGACGCGGCAAACGTCGAAGGTGCCTACCAGTTCATGAACTTCCTGATGCGCCCGGAGATCATGGCCGAGATCACCAACAGTGTGGGTTACAGCAATGCCAACTCGGCGGCCACACCTTTAGTCGACGAGGCGATTCGTGACGATCCAGGCTTGTACCCGCCGCAAGCTGTCATGGCCACCCTCTATGCAATCCCCGACCTGCCGATCGCCACCCAACGCTTGATGACACGCGGCTGGACGCGGGTAAAACTCGGCAAATAGACATCCCGCGCCCCTTGCGGGCGCGACACGGAACTGTGGGAGCGCAGCGTTCGCTTAACTGAACGGCCCCCCTCGCCACAAGATTGTTTATCCCTTCTAACTGGCCGCGTTACTATCAATAGGTGCGGCTAACGGTTTCTTTCGCAGAGGGCAAGGGAATCAAAGGAATGCAGAGTATTCAGTTTCGAAAGGTCATCGACCTCAGTCATATCATCACACCGACTATCCCGGTTTGGCCTCACGACCCTGCGGTCGAGTTCGAGGTGGTGGCCTCACAGAAAAAAGACGGTTACTACCTGCGGCGGTTCAGCATGGGTGAGCACAGTGCAACCCATATGAACGCGCCCAATAGTTTCCATCCCAATGCCATCGGGATCGATGGCTATCAACCGGAGTCCCTGGTGCGGCCCGCCGCCGTGATCGATCTGCGAGCGCAAACCCGGGACAACCCTGACTATGTGATCGGCGTACAAGACATAGACAACTGGGAGCGAGATCACGGGCGCATCGACCAAGGTTCTATTGTGCTGTTTTACACCGGGTGGCAAGCCCTGTGGAACGATCCCAAGGGTTTTTTCAATGAAGACACCCTGGGCTTACACTTTCCAGGTGTCGGCGCTTCAACTACGAAATTTCTGCTTGAACAACGCCAGATCGCGGGTGTCGGTATCGATACGCACGGAATAGATCCAGGGCAGGACAGGGTATTCGCCACCAACAGTCAGGTTCTGGCGAAAAATGGCATCGTTCTGGAGTGTCTGACCAACCTCGATCAACTGCCAGCAAAAGGCGCAACACTGGTTATTGGCGTGCTTCGGCTGAAAGAAGGGTCGGGCTCCCCTGCTTCCGTGATGGCGTTTGTGCCCTGACCGCTGTTTAACTCGACGGCAAAAAAATTGATGTGAGCCTGTTTCAATGCTTGAGGCCCCGGGCATAAGTCACAGCCCGGGCGCTCCCAAGTTCGATTATTGGCTCTTGGCGCCTGATCCGGGTCGGCGGACAGCTCTCACCTTCCCGCTGCTTCCGCCTCCGCAGAAGAACTGATCGCCGCCATCGGATTCGAGCCCCGATACGCCGACTCCAGGCGGCATCTTGAGGCTCTCCATGACCTCTCCCGTTCGAGAGTCGACATGCCTCAATTCACTCTCGTCACCTTCCCAGGTGCCGTGCCAGAGTTCTCCGTCAATCCAGGTGACGCCGGTGACGAAGCGGTTGGACTCGATGGTGCGAAGCATCGTCCCGGTCTGGGGATCGATCTGATGAATCTTCCGGTCCCGAAACTCGCCCACCCAGAGTGTCCCTTCGGCCCACGTGAGCCCCGAGTCACTGCCGCCGGGCGCCGGGATCGTGGCGAGCACACGGCCGGTCTTGGGATCGATTTTCTGGATGCGATCCTCGGCGATCTGAAACAGGTGTTTACCGTCGAAGGCCGTTCCTGCATGGGCGGCGACGTCAATCGAGCGCAGCGTCTTCCCGCTCGCCGGATCGAGGGCGTTCAGTTTGTCTCCGGAAGCGAACCAGACGCGCTGACCGTCATAGGTAACGCCATGCACGTTGTCGATACCCGGAAAGGGTCCATATTCACGGAGGATTTCAGCTGCTGATCGTTTCATGTGTGCTTCCTCGTCGCGGGTTAGTGGAGTGCAGCCTACTCACTCGGCAGTGGAACGGGGAGTAACAAAGTGGTCGCGAATCCCGACACCGGTGGGGTCATCCAGCGACACGCTCGCCCGCGACCAAACGCCTGCACCTTGTTTGCCGCCGCCAGCGAATCGAGTGCACGCTGCACGGTGCGCTGGCTGGTGCCAAGCGCAAGCGCCAGCGCCGAGCTCGACCACGACTCACCGTCGGCGAGGAAGGCAAGCACCGCCGCATGCTGCTCTTCGACGGGCCGCGCCAGCACGACCACCTCGTGTGCGCCGCGTGGCACCAGGGCAAACCCGCGCTTGGTCGCGGTTACCCCGGCGAGCGGTCGAAGCGCCGCGCGAAGCCGCCCGACTTCGACGCGCAATCGCGCGCGATGGGACTCATCGACGAGCTTCAAGCGAAACGCTCGGGCGATGAGCGTTTCCCTCGGCACGTCTGCGGGCCACGCTTCGCCCAGCACCCGTGCGAGCACGAACAACACCGGGCGCCTGGCGAGCGAGACCAGAGTGCCTGCGTCACGCACGACATGACGGCACGCGTCCACGACGAGCGCGTTGGACACCAGTAACGCTTCAACCTCGTCGAGCAAAAGGGGTCGCTCTTCGCCGCGGGTAATCAGGCGCGCCGCGGGGGTGTTCAGAACGAGGGCTGCGCCTTCGACTTCCGCTGTCAGCGCAGGGATGCCGGCGTGGCGTGCAGCGTGCTCGGCCCGAGCCAGGGCCGCACGCGCCGCCTTCGTCCGCAGGCGTCGCAGTGCGATCCCCGCAACGACCAGTTCGTGAGCGGCGCGCAATGCGGGCGACAACGGTGTGGGGTCGAGCTCGGCGAGCCGACCCTCGGCCTCGTCAAGGCGCCCGATCAGAAGCAAGCGCCGGATGTCGAGATACCGTGCATGCGCGGCGTTCAGCCGGTCGCCGTGTTCCTCGAGCGTCGCCCGCGCTGCGTCGAGCGCTTTCGTCGGCCAGTCCAGATCGCGCGAGGCGAGCGCGATCTCGGCCTCGGCGACGACACACCGCGCGCGGGCCAAGGCCTCTTTCGGACCGAAGGCACGCGCCGCACTTCGCACCAGAGCCTTCGCGCGAACAAAGTCGCCGAGCTGCGCCATCGCGATGCCTCGAAGCGCGAGCGCCGGCGCATCATCGCGCAAGGCGACCCGGTTCAGTGCGCCGAGGGGATCACCCGCCGCGAGCGCACGCGCCGCGGCCGTAATCAGCGAGTCCATCTGAATCCCGCCACGCTTGTCACTCCCACCGTTCGGAGCCCGGTGCTTAGTCTATCTCACGACCACAGACCAGCACGTCGTATCGGAAATTGAACGAAAGAAGCCAATCTTGCCGCACGTCCTTCTGGAGGCCCTTGGTCGAGATGCCAAGCTAAACTGCAAGATCCAAAGCCCTCTGAATAGCAGTGGAGTCTTTATGAAAACGTCCATCTCCCCCTGCGTAGCTACGCTCCTCTCCATGTTTTGCCTTTGCGCCACTGCCGAGACAGTAACGCCGCTCAAAGGGCAGTCTCCCGAAACCGTCCAGCAGGACATCAGTGCCTGCCAGGCTCAGGCCGGCACCACCAGCAGCGCCAGCACCGATAGCTCGCAGTCTGGTGGACGCGCCCGTGGTGCCGCTACCGGCGCAGTAGCCGGTGCGGCGGTTGCCGGGGCGCGCGGCCGTCAGCACGATGAGGTCTATGACCGGGTGGACGAGGATGTCAAACAAGAGTACCGACAGAACCAGGCCAAGGATGCTGCGGTGGCAGGAATGGTGGTGGGCGGATCTCGGCAGCGCCAGGATCGTCGTGAGGATCGGCGAACGACGGAACAGACCCAGGCGGCCACTTCCTCCGCCTATGGCAATTGCATGCAGCAGCGTGGTTATCAGGTGACTCCCTGAACCTGGACAGCGCTTGCCTCTGTAGACGAATCGATGCGCTGTTGCGCGCAAACGTCCCGCAGGCAGCCACGCAACCAGCGATGCGCCAGATCGGCATCCAGCCGTGGATGCCAGAGCATTGAGACGGTGAACGTCGGCATGGAGAGCGCAAGCGAAAAGCTGTGCATGCCGATGCGCAGGCTCGCGGTGTGCCGTTCGGGAACACTGGCGATCAGGTCGGTGGTCCGGGCGAGCGCCAGCGCGGTTGAAAAGCCTGGGACGATCGTCACTATCTCCCGCGTAAGCTCGAGCGGCTTCAGGGCGTCATCGATAGGTCCCTTGTCGAGCCCCCGCCGGGAGACGCTGATGTGCCTGCCCGCCGCATAACGGGAGGGCGTGATCTCGCCCTGGCTCAGTGGGTGGCCCATTCGCACCACGCCAATGAAACGGTCGCGGAACAATGCCTGCGTACGTAGCTCCGGGCCAGCGGTTTTGCCTATGACACCCGTTTCCAGATCGACGGTCCCGTCGCGAAGTGGCGTGCTGTCTTTATCTGACTTGTGCACGAAGCGCAGCCGCACGCCAGGCGCTTGCTCGTCGACGCGCGCAATAAGGTCCGCTGCGAAGTTCTCCACAAAGCCTTCACTGGTGCGCAGCGTGAAGGTTCGGACCAGCTGTTTCAGGTCGAGCTTCTCAACAGGGCGCAGGACCGCTTCGGCGTCCTGCACCAGCTGACTGACCCGCTCGCGCAGTTCCAGCGCTCGGGGAGTGGGAACCAGACCGCGTCCGGCTCTGACCAACAGCGGATCGCCGGTCGTTTCACGCAATCGCGCCAGTGCCCGACTCATCGCCGACGGGCTAAGCCGCAACCGCTGCGCTGCGCGCGCGACGCTACCTTCTGCGAGCAGCACATCCAGGGTAACCAGCAAATTGAGATCAGGTGTCGACATGCATCGCCTCTGGCATGGCGTAATCGGGATATGGCGTCAAACGCACTAATAAAATGCAAATAGTGCGCCTTCCGCCATGTTATGCGCAGGCGTAGATTTCTGATAGCTCCGTTTCGTGAGTCGCCAAAAACAGGGGACATGATGAAGTTAAATTTTGCAGTAGCAGCCAGTGCGCAACGGACTCCCGCAGTTCGCTGGGCGCTCGCCTGCCTCTCGCTATCCATGTTGCTGTCCTCGCTCGGCACCAGCATCGCCAATGTTGGCTTGCCGACCTTGGCACAGGCGTTCAACGCCTCCTTCCAGCAAGTCCAGTGGATCGTCATCGCTTATCTCCTCGCCATCACCACCCTGATCGTCAGCGTCGGACGGCTCGGTGACATCATCGGCCGTCGGCGGCTGTTACTGGCCGGTATCTTCTTGTTCACCCTGGCCTCGGCCCTGTGCGGCTTCGCGCCCACCCTCTGGCTGCTGATTGGCGCCCGGGGGCTGCAAGGCCTCGGCGCGGCCATAATGATGGCCCTGACCATGGCCTTTGTCGGCGAGACGGTTCCCAAGGCAAAGACCGGTAGCGCCATGGGGTTGCTCGGGACGATGTCCGCGACGGGCACCGCTATGGGGCCGCCGCTCGGTGGAATTCTGATTGCCGGACTCGGCTGGCAGGCCATCTTCCTCGTCACCGTACCCCTGGGTATCCTGACTTTTGTTCTCGCCCATCGTTACCTGCCCGCCGATCGCCCCACGCCGAAGGCCAATCTCCAGGCACCGAAGACCGATCGGGCCGGCTTCGACTCTGTGGGCACGCTGCTGCTGGCGCTGACGCTCGCGGCTTATGCGCTCGCCATGACGATGGGTCGCGGCAGTTTCGGCCCGCTCAACATGGCCCTGCTGTTGACTGCCGGCTTAGGCGCCGGCCTGTTCGTGCTCGTCGAAGCGCAAGTCGCATCACCGTTGATTCGATTGGCGATGTTCCGCAATCCGCTGCTGAGTGGCAGCCTCGCCATGAGTGCGCTGGTCTCGACGGTGATGATGGCGACGCTAGTGGTCGGGCCCTTCTATCTCGCGCACGCGCTCGGGCTTGACGCCGCGCTTGTTGGCCTGGTCCTGGCGGTCGGGCCGTTTTTCGCTGCACTGACGGGTGTGCCCGCAGGTCGCATTGCCGACCGTTTTGGCGCCCGACGCATGACCCTCTTCGGGCTCATCGGAATGGCGGCCGGCTGCCTCATTCTCTCGGTGATGCCGGAGACCCTCGGCATCTGCGGCTACATCGCCCCCATCGTCGTCATCACCATCAGCTATGCACTGTTCCAGACGGCCAATAACACTGCGGTCATGACGGATATTCGCCCGGACCAACGGGGCGTCATCTCCGGCATGCTCAACCTGTCGCGAAATCTGGGGCTCATCACCGGCGCATCCGCGTTGGGCGCGGTGTTCGCCTTTGCATCGGCGACGACCGACATCACCACGGCGCATCCCGAGGCTGTTGCCGCCGGTATGCGGATCACCTTCGCAGTCGCGCTGGCCCTGATCGCAGCCGCATTCGCCATCGCGCTTGGAAGCCGCGCCCCAGCAATGCGCCCTTCGCTCCGGGGAGACAGCGACTAAGCTTTTGAGATTGCGCCACGCCTCCCAACACGCCTCCCAAGGAGATGCCTGTGAGCACCGCACCCCTGTCCGAACTCGATGCCGCTCTGCCCGGTCTGGCCCGCAAGATCCGCGTACTGGATGCCCTGGCCTGGCCGGATGGGGTCGAGGAGGTATTCCTGGCGCATTGGCGCGCCGGGCATGCAGAACTGCCCAAGGTCGAGCTGCGCCCACGCGAGCACAGCGCCGACATCGCCGCCCTGGAAGCATTCACCGGCCGCTGCGATGAGGGGCATCCGGCCGGGCGCTACCTCGCCATGACGGCGCGCAGCTATGCCACGGCCGGGCGCATGCTTGGGGCCATTGGCACAGCCGATTTCACCCGGTATTCGTCAGCGCTGTACCGGCGCCCGGACTTCTACTACCCGAGCCAGCAGCTGAGCATGCTGGACGCGGCCCATTTCTTCCTCAACACCACCGACGCCCTTCTGGGGGGGGCGCGGATTCCATCGAGCCAGGCCGAGATTCCGGCCGAGGTCTTTGCCGCCTGGATGCAGCCGGAACTGGACCGCTTCTTCGGCCCGGGGCGGATCACGGTTGTGCTCGATCCGACCCTGGCCGCCAAGGCCATCGCCGGGGCGAGCCGCATTCGCCTGCGTGCCAGCGCCCTGTTCTCTGAATTGGACAAGAACCAGCTATTGCAGCATGAGGCCTTCGTGCATGTCGCCACGGCACAAAACGGCGCGCTCCAACCCAACCTGAAAAGCCTGGGCCTGGGTGCGCCACGCACGACCCAGACTCAGGAGGGCATCGCCACGCTGGCCGAGCTGTTCACCGGCAGCATGGACATCAACCGTCTGCGCCGCCTCGCCCTGCGCGTGCTCGCAGTCCAGCAGGCACTGGATGGCGCCGATTTCATTCAGGTATTCGAAGGTTTCCTGGCTGCCGGTCAGTCGCAGGAGGAGTCCTTCCGCTCGACCCAACGGGTTTTCCGCGGCGCCGACCTGCGCGGCGGTTCGGCGTTCACCAAGGATGCTGCCTACCTGACCGGTTTGCTCGGCGTCCATACCCTGCTGCGCATCGCGATCCGCGACAACCGGCCGGAACTGGTGGGCCACTTGTTTGCGGGGCGCCTCAGCCTGGGTGATACCGTACGCCTGGCCCCGCTTTTCGAGTCCGGCTGGCTCCAGGGGCCGGTCCATGTCCCGGCCTGGGCCAGCGATCTGCGTCTGCTCGCCGCCAACCTGGCCTTCTCCGCCTTTATCGCCCGGATCAAGCTGGAGGTGCTCGATCTGGAGGTGCTCATGGCCTTCGCCGACGAGCATGAGGCCGATGCCAGCGCCTGACTCGGTCATTTCCCGGTGTGCAGCTCTTGCGCTTGCGGCATCGCCGAAGAGTGGTGGTTGAGGATCTTCCACTGACCGCCAATCTGCTCGTAGACGAAGGTGTAGCGCGCCTGCACCAGACGGGTCTTGCCATCCGCTTCGGTCAAGGTAAAGGTGTAGACGCCACTGTCCATTGCTGCGTTGGTGCCCAGTTGGCGGATCTCACGGTAGTTGATCTGACCCACCGGCTTGAGCGCCATGAAGTGATCGAAGTAGTCCTTGATCTGCGCTGGAGTCGTGCGTACCTGATTGGAAACCGTCGGCTGCAGCACGGCGTTCGGTGCATACAGATCGACCACGCTCTGAACATTGCCGCTCTTCAACGCGCTGTTCCAACGGTCGAACAGTCCGGCAATTTCGCGATCTTTCACGTTGCCTGGTTGTTCGGCCACGCTGGTGTAAACGTAAGGGGCCGTCTCGAGTGCCTGAGCCAACGGGGCAGTCAGGGCGAACAACAGAACGATGGCCGAGGTGTTAAATTTCATTGCGATACTCCAGTGGTGGTCGGTGAGCACACTGTGCCGATCCGGACGCTGCCCGCCATCGGCCAACCGGAGTCAATTGCCTATGCCATTCGGCAGATAGCCCCCTACCCCATTAACGAGGTTTAATGACGCCCCCGCCCGAACGGACATGCCTCAGCGCCGGAGCTATACCATGCAAAGCCCGACCCATGACCCCGGTAGCGCCCTGGCCATTCGCACCCAATATCGACAATCGCAAAGTCGCGCTGCGCGGCTGCGGTTACTGGTGGATGCCGGGCAGGAGTTGACCCAACTGGCCCCCGAAGCCATGCGCCAACGCGTGCTGCAACGGGCCTGCGCCTTCCTGGCGATGGACCATGCGCTACTGCTGGAATGGGACGTGGATGCGCAGGTCCGCACGACCGCCAGTCACGGCAACAGCGATCGTTTACACAGCCTCGAGCGCCGCGCCGATACCGCGATGCACACCCCGCAATGGCAGGAACACCCGAGTGCGGTCCTGCCCAATGTGCTACGGGTACCCTTGCGCGGCGGCGATGGCGCTGCCTTCGGCGCTTTGGTCCTGGCCAACAGCGTCAGCATCAGTGCACCGGACAGCGAGGACATCGAATCCCTGCAGTTGCTCGCCACCCTGCTGGCCGCGCACCTTGAAAACCAGCGTCTGCTGGACACACTGGTGGCGCGCGAGCGCACCATGTCCGATCTGGTCCACAGGCTGTTCAGGGCACAGGAAGACGAACGTAAACGCATGGCCTATGACCTGCACGACGGTCTGGCACAAACCCTCGCCGGATTGCATCAGCGCCTGCAAGGTTTTGCCGGCCGCTGCCCGACACTGCCTGACGAGCTGGGGGCGGATTTGCAGACCATTCTTGCGCTGGCCCAGCATTGCGTGGGTGAAGGCCGGCAGTTGATCAGCGGTCTGCGCCCGACGGTACTCGACGACTTTGGCTTGCTGAAGGCGGTCGACAAAGAGGCGGATCGCCTGCGCGAAGCCGGGATCAAAGTGAACTGGAGTGCGCGTTGCGAAGCACGCTTGCCCAGTCAGGTGGAGATCGCCCTGTTCAGGATTGCCCAGGAAGGTATCAATAACATTCTCAAACATGCACAGGCCAGCCACGTACTACTGGCACTGGAACTGCACGAAGGACAGGCCTCGCTGCGAGTGGAAGACAACGGCAAAGGCTTTGCCCTGGAGCAACGGCTCGACAGCGGCGGCGCCCGGCATCTGGGGCTTGCTGCGATGCAGGAACGCGCGAGCCTGTTGGCTGGTCGTTTCACCTGCGTCAGCGATGCACACGGCGGAACGCAACTGCGAGTCACCGTCCCCTCCGACCTCAATGGAACAGCTTAATGACTGAAGTTTTACGTCTGGTTCTGGCGGACGATCATGAGGTCACCCGAACCGGCTTCGTCTCGCTGCTGGCAGGACTTGCGCAATTCGAAGTGGTCGGCCAGGCGTGCAATGGCCAGGAGGCGGTGGACGTGTGCGAGCGCCTGCTGCCCGACATCGTCATCCTCGACATTCGCATGCCCGTGCTCAACGGGCTGGGCGCGGCACGCATGCTTCAACAGCGCCTGCCGGCCCTGAAAGTGATGATGTTCACCATGGACGACAGCCCGGATCATCTCGAAGCCGCGATAAATGCCGGCGCCGTGGGCTATCTGCTCAAGGATGCCAGCCGCCATGAGGTGATCGACGCGTTGCAACGTGTCGCCGCCGGCGAGCAAGCCCTCAACAGCTCGGTCAGTGCCCAGCTGCTGCGCCGAATGACCGAGCGCAATGCCAGTGGCACAACCCCCGAAACCTTGACCCCACGGGAACGCCAGGTACTGGGGCTGGTGGCCAGCGGCTGCAGCAACCGGGAAATCGGCGAGAAACTCGGCATTACCACGGGCACAGCGAAAGCCCATGTGGAACGGGTCATCGGCAAACTCGGCGCCGCCGATCGAACCCAGGCCGCTGTTCGCGGAATCGCGCTGGGCCTGGTATCGCAGCCATGAAGCTGTTTTACGTCAGACGCTGGACCGACCTGCCGCTGCGGGGCAAAGCGCTGGTGGTGATTTCCCTGCCGCTGGTGATCCTGTTGCTGTCACTGGTATTGATCTACATCACCGAACGTCAGACCGCCCGCGCGGAAGAGGACGTGCGACGCGTGTTGCTGGTGCAGGGCGATATCCAGGCCGTACACACCCTGCTCGCGGAAGCCGCCGCCAGCGTGCGTGGTTATCTGCTGACGCGTCGGGAGGATTTCCTGCCGAGTTATCTGAAAGCCAGGCCCCTGATCGAATCGGCGCTGCGTCGGCTGGACAGTAATGTGCGGGACAAGCGCGTACGCGAGCAGCTGGAAGCCATCAGGCCGCTGATCGACAGCAAAGTCGAGGGCCTGGTGGAAATGCTCGAAGATCGCAACGCAAAACCCGAGACGATTACCACGATCCTGATCAACAACAAGCACATCCTCGACGAGCTGCGCGAGCGCATCACCACCATGCGCACCCTGGAGGACACGCTGCTGGCCGAGCGCACCGCTGCGGCCGCCTCCACCCGCCAGCGTCTGCTGCTCTCCACCTGGCTGGCCGCGATCTGCGGGCTGTTCGGCGCCATCGTTGCGGTGCTGTTCCTGTCCAAGGGCATCGTCGCCCGGGTGCAGCAGGTTCAAGGCAACGCCCAACGCCTGGCCCTCGGTCAGCCGCTGCTGCCGCAACCACCGGAGAACGATGAGATCGGTCAATTGGGCACCCGTCTGGTGGAGGCCGGGCTGCTGCTGGCCGAACGTGAGCGGGCGTTGCGCGATAACGAAGAGCGCTTGCGGCTGATCATCGACGGCGTGAAGGATTACGGGATTTTCGCCCTCGATATAGCGGGCTACGTCACCAGCTGGAACGCTGGCGCGGAACGGATCAAGGGCTACACCGAACAGGAAATCATCGGCCAGCATTTCTCGGTGTTCTATCTGTCGCAAGAGTGCCCGCAACACCCCGAGATGGCGCTGCGTGAGGCCACTCGCGATGGTCATTACATGGAAGAGGCCTGGCGTTGCCGCAAGGATGGCAGCCGCTTCTGGGCCAGTGTGGTCATCACCGCGCAATATGACAGCAGCGGCGCCCTGCGTGGGTTCTCCAAGATCACTCGGGACATTACGGATCGCCGTGCTGCCGAGATGGCGCTGCGCACTGCGCGCGAAGAAGCGGAGCGCGCCAGCCGCGCCAAAAGCGAATTCCTGTCGCGCATGAGCCACGAATTGCGCACACCGCTTAACTCCATTCTGGGCTTTGCGCAATTGCTGGACATGGACGCGCCCTCTGCTCAGAAATCGCAGATCGGCCATATTTTGCGCGCAGGCCAGCACCTGCTGACCCTGATCAACGAAGTGCTGGACATCGCCAAGATCGAAGCTGGACGCCTGCCGCTGAATGTCGAATCCGTGCCCTTGGTGGTGGTTCTGCAAGAGGCGCTGACGCTGGTCTCGCCGATGGCCGCCGACGCCGGTATCCGTCTGGTTGAGCTGCCTGCGCTGGCCGCTGACAGCGGGATCGTCGCCGATCGACAACGTCTGGTCCAGGTGCTGCTGAACCTGCTGTCCAACGCGATCAAATACAACCGGCCTCAGGGGCAGGTGCACATCGACGTCAAGGTTCATCAACAGCGGATTGCCGTGTCCGTCAGCGATACCGGCAAGGGCATCGCGGCCGATCGCCAGGAGCAACTGTTCAAGCCGTTCGAGCGCCTGGAGACCGATCCGAACGTGGAAGGAACCGGCCTGGGCCTGGCACTGAGCAAGAGTCTGCTGGAAATGATGAATGGCAGTCTGACCGTGCAAAGCCAGCCGGGCGAAGGCGCAAGCTTTACGCTGGAACTGCCCTTTGTGCGCCTGCAGCAAGCCCCCGAACCACCCTCTGCGGGAATCGGCAAAGGGACGGCACCCCCCGTCCTTGCCTACCCTGACTACCAGGGCAAGGTGCTGTGCATCGAGGACAATCTCTCGAGCCTGGCCCTGATCGAAACACTGCTGCAACGCCGACCGGGGATCCAGTTGCTCTCAAGCATGCAAGGACAAATGGGCCTGGACCTGGCCCGTCAACATGCACCCCAGCTGATTCTGCTGGATGTCGCCCTCCCGGATATCGATGGACTCAACGTCCTGCGGCGCTTACGCCAGTCCCCTATCACCAGGACCACGCCGGTGCTGATGGTCACCGCCGACGCCAGCGACCTCACGCATCTGGCATTGTGCAAAGCGGGAGCGACCGCAGTGCTGACCAAGCCGATTCATGTTCCTTCGTTCCTCGCCCATCTTGACCAGTACCTACCGGAGCCCGTGTGAACACCGACCTGCGCATTCTGATCATCGACGACCAACGGCCTAACCTCGATCTGATGGAGCAGCTGCTGGCTCGTGAGGGACTGACCAACGTACTGAGCAGCACCCAGCCGTTGCGAACCCTGGACCTGTTCAACAGCTTCGAGCCGGACCTGGTTATTCTCGACCTGCACATGCCGGAGTTCGACGGATTCGCCGTACTTGAACAACTCAACCGGCGCATCCCGAGCGGCGAGTATCTGCCGATCCTCGTGCTCACCGCCGACGCTACCCGAGACACCCGACTGCGAGCACTGGCCCTCGGTGCCAAGGATTTCATCAGCAAGCCACTGGACGCTCTGGAAACCATGCTGCGGGTCTGGAACCTGCTTGAAACCCGCGCACTGTACAAGACCCTGCGCACGCTGGTGCCAGCGGATCAAATCGATTTGTTGCGCCAACGTGTAGAGAAGTTACCGGGCTGAATGCCATTCGCGTGGTATCCAGAGTGCTGAAAATCAGCCGGCCCAAGCGATCTCGTCCCGATCTAACGGCGCGCTAACTCATGCTTGATGCAGCCCTCGTAGTACGCTTGCTTGACGCTGGCAGGTTTCATACGCGAAGCGCTGTTATAGGTTTGCTCGGTGATGCCCATCGCCATCATTCGCATCCAGGGCTGAGTAAACTTGCGCGCCTGGAGCTTTCGTCGCGCGCCATAAAGGCTCACTCCGGAAAGCTTGGTTTCCTGTGCAACTCCAGCGATTCCAGAACCCCAACTGCACACGAACCGATCGTTTTTACTCAACTCCTTTGCCTGTGCCGAAAGCGCCGCGCCAGCCAGGACGCATGTTGCCAGGGTAAACACAAAGATCCGCATGCTGACACGCCTAACCTGCTGAAAAGAAAGCAAGTTTGACAACAAGTCCGAGGCCAAAGGGCCAGCAATGTGCCAATACCTGTAGGAGCGAGCTTGCTCGCGATGGACTCGAGGGCGACGCGTTTATTCAGACAACACGCGTTATCGTTAACGTTCATCGCGAGCAAGCTCGCTCCTACAGGGAAAATCGAAAGCCGGGTCGTTAATGGCGCGAGGTCTCTATGAATAAGCACCAATAATCCACTTCACTTTTTCAAGCGCCTCCCGAAGTGCGCCCATCTGCGCTGAGCCCAGCGCCAGGCGGATCGCATGCGGTACATGGGCGGAGGTTGCAAAAGGCTCGGCGGTTGAAACCGAAATTTTTTCACGCATCAACGCCATGGCGATCTGGTCGGCCCTGGCATCTTCGGACAAAGGCAACCAAAGAAAATAGGAAGATGGGTGGCCTACGCACCGAAGCCCCGCCAGCACTTCAGCGGCCAGGGCTTGCCTGGCCTGCGCATCCCGGCGCTTTTCAGCTTCCAGCTGCATAACGGTACCATCGTCGAGCCACGCACTCGCGATCGCAGTCAACACGCCCGGGGTATTCCATGTGGTCGCCCTGATCGTTCGCTCCAACACGGACACTTTTTCGGCGGGGGCTGCGATGAAACCTACGCGTAATCCGGTGGCTACGCTCTTGGATAACCCTGAAACGTAAACAGTCCTCTCTGGTGCGAGTTCCGCCAACGGTGCAGGTGGCTCCTCGGCAAGGAAGGCGTAAGCCGCGTCCTCAATGATGAGCAACCCATGCCTGCGCGCAATCGTCACCAAGTACTCGCGTTGATCGGCACTCATCACCCATCCCAGCGGATTGTGCAGCGTCGGCATCGTATACACAGCCCGGACGCGTCGATTCCGGCACAGGCTTTCCAACGCATCCAGATCAGGTCCATGATCGAGCACGGGAATGGGCACGACTTCAAGGTGCAGTGCTTCGGCCAGCACCTTGAATCCTGAATAGGTCAACGCATCAGCTGCAACCACATCACCGGGTTGCAGCAGCGCCATCATCGTCACGGCCAGCCCATGCTGAGCACCACTGACGATTAACACTTGCTCAGCCTCAACCGTCAGCCCTCGGGCGCGCAGATGGCGTGCCACAGAGGCGCGCTCATGCAGACGCCCTGCGTGTGGCTGGTAGCGCAGCAGTGACTCCAGGTCACCGGCCGACGCGAGCTGGCGCAGAGCACTTCGCAACAGTTCTGCCTGTCCTGGAAGCGCTGGATAGTTGAAGTTGAGATCGGTCATTCCAGCTGCAACGTCTTGCTGGTCGATACCCAGGCCAGGAGGTAACGAAGTCTCCCTCACGAAAGTGCCTCGTCCCGTCTCCCCACTGACCAGCCCCATGGCTTCGAGCTCTGCATAGACCCGGGTTGCAGTCACCAGCGCCAGTCCTTCTGTAGCCGCCAGCTGGCGGTGCGTCGGCAAGCGCGTGCCCGGCAAGAGTCGTCCTGAGCGGATATCAGCCGCAAACGCATCAACCAATGACTTGTATCGTGAGCGAGACATGTGCAGATGTATCCATGACGATTTTTTGATTGTATTGAGTTTCGATCATACGATGCCTCCCATGCAACCTGAGCATGGAGTGACCCTGAATGGAACGTATATCGAACCTGCAAAACACCACGGAAAAGACCGCGAGCGGATGGCTCAACGGGTTCATCGGCGTACTCATTTTCAGCGGCTCGCTGCCAGCGACACGGGTGGCCGTCCTGGAATTCGACCCGGTCTTCCTGACGGTTGCCCGAGCAACCATTGCTGGAATCCTGGCACTTTGCATGCTTGTGCTCTTTAAAGAAAAGCGTCCTGCCAGGCGTCAGCTTCTACCCTTGGCTATCGTGGCAATGGGCGTTGTATTAGGGTTTCCTCTGCTGACTGCGCTGGCACTACAGTATGTGACGTCTGCGCACTCCATCGTCTTCCTTGGCCTGTTGCCGCTCGCCACCGCTGCGTTCGGTGTTTTGCGCGATGGCGAACGTCCGCGGCCGGTGTTCTGGCTCTTCTCGGTCCTGGGAAGCGTGCTGGTTGTGGGGTTTGCGGTCTCCCAAGGCCTGACAGCAAATCCTGCGGGGGACATGCTGATGTTGCTGGCAATCCTCGTCTGCGGACTTGGCTATGCAGAAGGTGCGAAGCTTTCAAGGACACTTGGCGGCTGGCAGGTGATCTCCTGGGCATTGGTTCTGTCGCTGCCCGTCATGGCCCCGCTGACCTGGTTCACGGCACCGCCTTCGTTCTCGGGAATGACTCCATCCGCGTGGGTCAGCCTGGCTTACGTATCGATCTTCAGCATGCTGATCGGTTTCGTATTCTGGTATCGCGGGCTTGCCCAAGGGGGTATTGCCGCCATCGGCCAGCTTCAGCTTCTACAACCGTTTTTTGGATTGGCGCTGGCGGCCACGCTGCTTCACGAGCAGGTCAGCATTGGCATGCTGGGTGTTACCGTTGCGGTGATTCTTTGTGTCGCTGGAGCGAGAAAGTTTTCGAAGTAGAGGCTTATGGCAACACCTGAAACCGTCGTTCAATCAATCACCGCGGATTCTGTAGCAGCTGGCGAAGCCTGTGTTCAAGCAGCTTGATCGCCAGCGCCGAGGTTAGCCGAGGTACCGGCAGGCCCGCCGCCTTGTGGCGCAATAATGCATCGGACCCCAACTGGATTAACAGCATGCCGCCCCCCGGGCCTGACCCGTGACGCTGTGCTCATGTTACGTCAGCTGCCAGTCATACTGTCGCCATTGATGCTGGTCGCAGACCTGTTTCAGCGCTGGCGCGGGGTTGACGACACACGCATGCTGGACCGCATGCAATAGCGGCAAATCATTCACCGAGTCACTGTAGCCAAAGCTGCCTTGCAAGCTGTTGCCATGGATCTGCAGCCACGCCTGCAAGCGCTCTACCTTGCCTTCCCGAAAACTGAGCACCCCTTTGGTTGCGCCGGTAAAGCTGCCTGCTACCTGTTCAAGCTCTATGGCGATCACCTCGTCCACGCCCAGCATGGCGGCGATACGGCGGACGATAAAGTCAGCCGTAGCCGAGATGATTAATAGTGTGTTTCCCTGTTGACGATGCCACTCGATTTGCCGACGTGCAGCAGGAAATATGCGCGTGGAAATCATGCTGGAGACAAAGTCATCAGCCCATCGTTCCACTTCGCTGACGGCCACTCCAGACAACGGTTGGAGCGTAAAATCCATGTACTGCGCCATGGACAGTTCGCCCAGATGATAGGCTTGCATCATCGCCTGCTCGGTGACCAGCATGTCGGCTGCCGCCACACCGCGCTGCACCAGATAGCGCAGCCAGAGACTGGAGCTATCGCAATCGATAAGGGTGTCGTCCATGTCAAAAATAGCCAAAATCGTCATGCGACCTCCTGCAGTTCTTCACGATTGAACAGCAGGTCGAGCTGCGCGCCTGCCGGCAGCAAGGATCCAGAACTGCGATTGAGCATATCGACCATCAACGAACAGCCTTGCGCGTCGACGTGGTAGCGAATGACGTTGCCGAGCAGTTGATGGTGACGTACCGTGGCGCGGCACGGTGTACCCAGATGTGGGCCATAGCTGCGGCCGGCTTGCGCCACATGGATCGCTTCCGGCCGGATTGCCAGTTGTCCTTGTATGTGCAGGCCAAGCAACTGTTCCGCCTGGCTGGCATCCAGCAAGTTGTAGCTGCCCATGAAACGCGCGACAAAACCATTGGCCGGTCGTGTGTAGATGGTCTCGGCGCTCCCTTCCTGCACGATGCGACCACCATCCATGACGATGATGCGGTCGGACAGCATCAGCGCTTCTTCCTGATCGTGGGTGACAAAAATGGTCGTCAGTTTCAGCTGCGACTGGATCCGCCTGATCTCTTCCTGCAGGTGCTTGCGGATGCGTGCATCCAGCGCCGACAGCGGTTCATCCAGCAGCAGGATGCGTGGCCGCACCACCAATGCCCGCGCCAGGGCGACACGCTGGCGCTGGCCGCCGGAGAGCTGACTGACGAATTTGTTCTCGTGCCCCTGCAATTCAACCAGGCGCACCGCATCGGTCACGCGCTGGAAGGTTTCATCGACACAGACGCCCTGCATTTCCAGGCCGAAGGCAATATTGCCCGTCACCGTCAGGTTCGGGAACAACGCATAACTCTGGAATACCATGCCGATGCCACGTTTCTGCGGAGCAACATGGGTAATGTTGTTTCCCGCCACATGGATCTGGCCGCTATCAACTTCAGTTAAACCGGCGATGCAACGCAACAAGGTTGACTTGCCGCAGCCACTGGGGCCGAGCAGGGTCACCAGTTCGCCTTCCTTGATAGTGAAATTGATGTCGTCAAACACGCGGGTCTTGTCCGAGCTTTTGCCGAAAGATTTAGATAATTTGGAGACTTCAAGATAATTCATCGCACAGTCCTATCGACTCAAGCGGGTGGCAATCCAGGTCACGACCAGCGTAAATATGAAATAACTCATCACCACAGCACTCACAAAATGGCCGCTGGTGGAGCGCACGGAATAGAGATAGACGTTCAAGGTTTCGTAACGGCTGCCAACCAGTATGTTGGCGAACACAAACTCGCCCAGCAGGAAGGAGAGTGAGAGAAACAAGGCTGCCATCAATCCCTTGCGGATATTCGGCAAGATCACCCGTAAAAAAGCAGCGGGAGTACTTGCCCCTAGCAGATGCGCCGCATCCATCAGGTCGCGCACGTTCAGCCCTTGCAGACCATTGGCCAGTGCCCGGTACATGAACGGCAGAACAATCGTGAAATAACACCCTATCAGTACCCACGGCGTGCCGATCAGCGGTAGCGGGCCGTCGGCATAAATCTGCAGCAAGCCCACCGACGACACCACAGGCGGCACCGCGAACTGGATCAAGATCAGGATGTTCATCCAACGATCCAGGTGCGGAAAATAATAGAACACGACAAATGTGGCGGGCACGATGACCACTGTACTGAAGACCAATGTGCCCAGTGCAATCAGCAGGGAGTGACTAAATGCACTCAAGAAGCGCGGCTCTTGCCACAACTTCAGATACCAGTCGAACGTCAGCCCGTCGGGTAATATCGTTGCACCCCAATGCTGGGAGAATGAATAAACCAGGGTCGCCAGAACAGGGACACTGAGTAGAGCCATCAAGCCATACAGCACGAACTGGTGGTAACGGTTAGTGTGCATGGTAGCTTCTCTTCATCAAGAACTGGTTGACCATCGCCACGAACACCAGCATCGCCACCAGAAGCACGGACAGTGCTGCCGCCAGATTCGGTTCCAGAGAAATGTCCCCAGCGACCAGGCTGGAAATCCGGATGGTGACCAGGTTGTAGTTGGAGGTCATCAGTGCGTAAGCACTGGCATATGCCCCCATGGCATTGGCCAACAACAGAATGAACGTGCCGAATACCGCCGGCATCAGCACCGGTAACGCCACCCGGCGCCAGTAACTGGCACGGCTGGCCCCCAGCAAAGAGGCGGCCTCTTGCCAATCGTCCTGCAGCGCATCAAAGGCTGGATAGAGCAACAGTACCGCCAGCGGTATCTGGAAATAGCTGTAGATCAGCGTCAGCCCAGCCTGCGTGTATAGATCAAACTCAGCCAGCCAACCCCATCGCCGCAAGAGCAAAGTCAAGGCACCATTGGTTCCCATCACGATAATGAAAGCGAATGCCAACGACACCCCACTCAGGTTGCCAGTCATATTGGTGAATGCCACTGTTATGTCGCGAACAGTGCAATCCACCCGTTTCAACGAAGCGGCGGCCACCATCGCGATGGCTAATCCAATCAAGCTGGAGCAGACGGAAACCCAGAGGCTGTTGCCAAAGGCCTGACGGTAAAACGGAGAATTCAGGATTTCGCTGAAGTTCGCCAGCGACCATGCGCCATCCACCTGCACGCTGTTGATCAGCAGCCATGCTGTCGGCGCCAGTGAAAACAACGCCAATACACATAACAAGGGCAGCAGGACCAGCGCCGCCCGCCAGTGGCGAAAGCGTGGATAATGCCGGGTGTCGATAGTCACTGGGGTTGCCAGCGGGTTCGATGCAGCTGTCATACAACTAGCAACTCCGTGTTCCTTGGGTTTTGATAAGTGATAGCGGGGCACCGCGGCAGTAAAGCTTTAGTGCGGCCAATGCCCCGAACACTGTTCTCATGGCCCCCTCGAAAAACCGCAGTGAACGAGCAACGTTCGCGCAGTGGTTTATAGAGGCGGCCTAACGCCACTGGCATTACTTGTTATAAATCATGACTTGCTCTTGCCACTGCCGCGGTATGGCCTTGGTGGTCCCCTCCCACGCCACGAAGTCCTGGATCGGTTTGGCGTTGTTATATTGCGCAGCAGGCAACATCTTGTCCTTTACATCTTGTGGCAGGACCACGTCGCTACGAATCGGACGCGCGAAACCGCGGGCCAGGTTAATCTGGCCGGCATCGCTGAAGATGTATTCACGCACCAGTTTGGCGGCGTTCGGATGCTGCGCGTATTTGTTGATCAGGGTTGAATAGCCGGCACTCACGCTTCCATCTTCGGGAATGGAGACCGTGAACAAGGATGGATCAATCTTGTCGCGGTAGCCCAATGAGGTGAAGTCCCATAACAGCGCGACCTCCACTTCACCTTTTTCCAGGTTGGCAATACTCGCATCGGTCATGGAGAGCCGCCCTTGTTTAGCCAGCTCGGCAAATAACTTATACGCAGGTTGCAGATTCTTTTCGTTGCCGCCATTGGCAATCGCCGCTGCCAGCAGCGCACTGTTGGCCTGCGCCGAAACACCCACTTCGCCTACGGTCACCTTATAGTTGCCTTTGAGCAAATCGCCCCAGGTCTTAGGCGGATTCTTGACCAGCTTGTTGTTGCTGATGAAGGAAATGGTCCCGCTGTAAGCCACTACCCAATGACCATCCTGGTCCTTGGCCCACGCCGGAATTTCGTCCCAGTTGCTCGGCTTGTAGGCTTGGGTTACACCCTTCCTGACCGCAATCGGACCGAACGATTGGCCAACGTCGCCGATGTCGCCTGATGCGTTCGATTTCTCAGCTTCGAATTTGGCGATTTCCTGCCCGGAACTCATGTCGGTATCCAGGTGTACCAGGCCATATTTTTGCGTGATCTGGGCCCAGGTATCTTTCCAGTTCGCCCAGTTATCCGGCATCCCCAAGCTATTGACCGCGCCTTCCTTTTTGGCTGCGGCGACTAAAGCATCCAGGTCCTGCTGCGCATACGCAGCAGGAACTGCAATCGACAAGGCACTTGCAAACAAACTCGTAATCAGGATTTTTTTCATGATTTAACCGTGTGGTATAGACCAGATTGGGGCGAGAACTGGATACTACCCAGAGGAAATGACCGAAATATGACACTCAGGATGCTGCGACACCGACACCGCCCCCAATGCGATGAGATATGCGCTATGCAACAGGGCTGTCGTTGCGCCAGGGAACGTCTGTCGATGCCACGCTCGTTGCGCGCCCGGCTCGACCAGGAACAAGAAAGGTAAGCGCGATCCCAAGATGCACCAGAACGCGAACGCGGACGACGGGCGAGCACCCGTTGCGGGCGATCAAACGTCAGAGGGGTAGTGGGCCAGGTGTGCCCAAAGAGCATCAGTTGAGTGTCGTAAAGGGAATGAAATCATTAACTGGGATAACATCAGCGCTCGAATATCATCCAGACCATCACCGTGACAAAAAAAATCACCACCCAAGCTGCCACCATCCATCACGCCCTGGCGACGCAAATCATCAATGGCACGCTAGCGTCCGGCAGCAAGCTCCCTTCCGAGCGAGAACTGAGCGAGCTGTTTTCCACAACCCGCATTACGCTCAGGGAAGCCCTGCAAAGAATGGAAGCGCAAGGGTCGATCTATCGGGAAAGCAGGCGCGGCTGGTTTGTTACCCCTCCCCGACTGGTGTACAACCCTTTCACACATTCGCTGTTCCACCAGATGGTCGAAAGTCAGGGGCGCAAGGCGGCCACACAGGTCATATCGACCAGTACGGAATTGGCAAGCCCGGAGTTGTGCCTGAAGTTGGCGGTGCCGCCGTTAAGCATGCTGCACTGTATACGCCGCCTGCGTTCAGTCGATGGGCGCCCCGTGATGTTTGTAGAACATTATCTGAAACCAGAGTTCTTCCCGGATATATTGAAACTGGACCTGACTCAGTCGCTGACATTGATTTACCGAAAACACTATGACATCCATTGCGGCCGCGCCACTTTTGATATTTACCCGACCGCGGCACAGGCCAGCGTGGCGAATTACCTCAATCTGCCAGAAGGCAGTCCGCTGCTAATGATCATTCGCATCAACTATGATCAACATGGACAGATACTTGATTGCGATCGCGAGTTCTGGCGTCATGACGCAGTCCGAATCACCATGGATAGCCAGGCACTGCATTCTGACAAGGTCGCTTAAATATTCTCATGGGCATCGGAGCCCCTCCTGGATCTATGAGCTTCACTGTCTGGTCTTCACGGTGACGAACATTTTGATGCGATCGTGAATTTCCTGGAGAGCATGACGAAAAGGTTCATGTCTCTCACTGGTCGTCGGATCTTCAAAGCTCCACACTATCACCTCGCCGGAGGATGGCATCCGAGATGCCTCTTCGCACGACTCATCACACAGAGTGATTACATAGTGGAACTGCTGCCCCTCAAACTCATCGATTGCTTTACTACGCAACCCCGTGGTGTCTACGCCAATATGATCGAGAGTCTCCAGGGTGCGTGAGTCGATCTCACTGGCCTCAAGGCCTGCGCTGAAAGCTTCGAAGTGCAACGAGTCAGTGTGTCGAAGAAGTGCTTCTGCTATGAGTGAACGAACGTCATTTTTTGCGCAAACGAACAGCACTCGAAATTTCTCAGCCATGACTTTCTCCCCCATCTCAGCCTGTTGGACTCGTGATCCTGGAAGCGACATTTTTTATTAAAGCAGCGTTTTTGATCTTGTGGCCCCTAGTCGATGGAATACACTTTTTTCACGCGCAGCCAACTGCGCTTCAGCGGGTCATGACGATCAGCAATGTGCGATAGCCCTCGAAGGCGCTGATGGCCGTAACCGATATCTGCAAGGTGGCTATTGTCGATTAGTGTTTACACATCAGACCATGAAGAACGCCAAACCTTAAACCCGGCTCGGAAGGCGTCATATGCGAGACACCAAACACCTTGAACGCCGCCAGCATGAGCACCAGACCTCCAGGCAGGATGCTCAGGCGATGGCTTTGTAAACCCGCCAGTCTGAGCTGTTTGACATGTCCCACTTCAAGCAGACGCAACGACAAGCGCAACAGGCCGCTGTAGGTGATGCCGCTTTGGCCATCGTCGTTCAACCCGTTGGCCTTGAGCACTTTGGCCAGCATCCGTGCGGTACCTGAAGAGCCTATAACCTGCTGCCAACCCTGAGCGCGATAACGACGCGCCACTTTTTCAAACTGTAGAGTGGCGACACGCTCAGCCTCCAGGAGCGCCGCAGCCGTGATACAGCCGCCCTGGAAGTAACGCGCACCAAAGGTGCCGCTGCCAATGGCAATACTCTCGGTCAACAGAGGCTGAGCGCCCTGCCCCAGAATCAACTCAGTGGAGCCGCCGCCGATATCCACGACCAGGCGCATACTCGCTGTACCGGGTATCGTATGGGCAACACCGGCGTATACCAGTCGGGCCTCTTCATGCCCAGAGATGACGTCAATCCGGAAACCCAGGTGCCGCTCCGCGCTGGCCAGAAACAGTTGAGCATTATCGGCTTCGCGGACCGCACTGGTCGCCACCGCCCGCACACGACCTGCCTCAAAGCCGCGTAACTTTTTGCCAAATCGCGTGAGCGCTTGCCATCCCCGATCCAGAGCCAACTCATCCAGCACCCCGCCTTGAAACCCCTCCGCCAAACGGACAGGTTCACGCAAGGTTTTCACTTCCTGGATCACGAACCCCTGATTCCGTCTGACCGACTGGCCGATCATCATGCGAAACGCATTAGAACCAAGATCAATGGCTGCAAACAGGGAGGCGTCTCTCATGGGGGGATTCCTTACAAATTCATCAACCAGCAGGTGGAAGTCTGCTGGGTGCTCTAGATGGTTTGTGAGGATCTTGCCATGGGTTCGATGACGCTAAGATGACGCCCTCTACCCTTTTCGAATGAGCAGACACCAGGATCGCGGTGAACGAAACCACCCCCTCATCTCCACAGCGTAACAACGAAAAAATCCCGGAAGCAGAAATGCTTCCGGGATTTTTTACTCGCTGAACATCAAGCGCTTACGGTTGGTTTATTGGCGGCCGGGGCCGTTTGGCCGTCTTCTGTTCGGCGTTGCGAGGCATCCCGGTAGTCGAGGTATTTACGCTGCGTGGCAATATGGTCAGCCACATGCTTGGCATCGTGCCAGACGCCCCAGATGAACGAGGAACCGCGACGCGACTGCCACGGCAGGCCCAGGAAATAGACGCCCGACTCGCTCGAAACGCCGCGCTGATGCTGCGGCTTACCGTTTTCGTCGAAGGCGTCGACCTTCAGCCAGCTGTAGTCCACGGCAAAACCGGTGGCCCAGATGATCGAGGTCACGCCGGCCTTGGCCAGATCGAGTTCAAGAATGGGATTCGTCACACACTCCGGATCCCGGAACGTGTGGCGGGCTTCAGGTTCTTCCGGCAGGTCCAGACCATTGCGTTCAATGTAGGCGTCGGCCGCATTGAGCAGCGCCAGATAGTTCTCATCGCCGCGCGCCAGGTTGTCGGCAAGATTCGGTTGGAAGGTCGCCACGGCGCCATTGAACGAACTCGTCAGACCCACCAGCGTCATCCCCCGATGGGCCAGACCGCGGAAGTCCACCGTACGGCCGCCGTGAGCACCGCTTACAGCAATGGTGACGTGTTCCTTGCCTGGCTTCATGGCCGCCGCATCCCATTCGCCGAGAACGCCCAACCACCAGCAGAAGTCACGGTTGCGATAGGCACGTGGAGGACGATCGTGCGCTCCCACCGAGAGGTAAACCTGCTTGCCGGCACGCTGCAATTCATCGGCGATCTGCACCCCCGACGACCCGGCGCCCACGACCAGAACGGCGCCCTCGGGTAGCTGCTGTGGATTGCGGTATTCGGCCGAGTGGATCTGAGTGAATTGCTCATCTTTCGGAGCGATCGGCGGGATAACCGGGCGCTGGAAAGGGCCCGTGGCGGCCACCACGCGATTGGCCTCGATCACGCCCTCAGAGGTTTCAATGGTGAAGCCCGGCCGACCGACATTGCGTTCGACCTTCTTCACTTCCACGCCGGTACGGATCGGAGCGTTGAACTTCCTGGCATAGGCTTCGAAATAATCCGCAACCCGCTCTTTCGGGGCAAAGCCGTCGGGGCTGAGATCGTCGAACTCAAGACCGGGAAAACGATCGTGCCAGGCCGGACCATTGGCAACCAGCGAATCCCAGCGTCCGGTGCGCCAGCGTTCGGCAATACGATTGCGCTCCAGCACGAGGTGGGGCACCCCGAGTTTGCTCAGATGTTCACTTATGGCCACGCCTGCCTGACCGGCGCCAACAACAAGCGTATCTATTTTTATTTTTCCAGCTGTCATGTCTGCGTCCTTCTCAAAGGCGGTTTGATTCAGTTCGGTCATGGCTTGTTTCCTCTGACCAGGTCAAGACCTGAGCATTGTTGTTCCACTCTTGCGGCTGTGGGGGTTCGCTGCATTCTGTTCAGATACAGGGGATAGCGAAATTATGTTTTTTGTCGTCGCAAGGCAGGAAAAAGCTAGGTCCGATATGAAGCGTCGCGCAGAGGTGTCGGATGCGACCGTGGGCTAACGCGCACGGTCAAACGAAGAGCAGAAGGTCGAGACAGGGGGATGCGTGACTCAGCCCTTCAGCATTCCATGGCACATCAGACTGAGAACATCACGCATATGCCTGGCGTGGGCCTCTCTGTCAGGCGTTTTCTCAGTCGCCAGACGGATAAAGGCCATATTGGCGTATTGGTTGAACAGGGTGGCCGCCACGTCTATGTCGATCGACTCCCTCAGCATGCCCTTGCGTTGAAAATGGAGTAGCAGCGCTCGGGTTTCTTCGATTACCGCGGCATTCCAGGGGTGGAAGGTCTCAGAGAGATCGCCGGTGAACATGAATGGGGCAAGCTCGCGCCAGAGAGAAGCCGGCATGGCCCGCAGTTGGTACGTGGTCATCAGGCCTTCAAGTTCACATAAGGCATCCAGCGGGTCCGGGTTATCGTCCAGACGCGAGCGGGCCTCGCGCATTGCTTGTTCATCGGGCTCTTTGAGCAGCGCGAGGAGAATTTCCTGCTTGCCACCGAAGTAGTTCACCACCGTAGGTGCCGACACCCCTGCCTGATTGGCGATCTGCTCCAGCGTGGTGGCGACAAACCCATTGGTCTTGAAAAGCTCCAGGGCGGCGTCGGCGATCACCTGCCGACGCTGCTCTTTTTGTCTCTCTCTGAGTCCACTCATTTCTTTCCTGCATGCGGTTTCAACCAGGCTCCAGCCTATGGGCATTTATTTTCAATCACAAATATTTTCTTTACAAAAATATTTTTAGATGCCAAATATTAGCTGCCACCTTGGCATTCGTCAGACGGGCGCACAGCCATCCATAACCTGATGCGCGCCTTTGCCAAGTCAATTTGCGCTGCCGGCGCAATCACACTGGAGACAAGCAATGTCCACTGAACTCAACCCAACCCGCACCACGAGTGACTATCAGGCATCCGATGCGGCCCACCATATTCACGCCTTCGTTGACCAGAAATCATTGAATGAGGAAGGCCCGCGCGTCATGGTCCGCGGCGAGCGACTGGCGTTGTGGGATAACGATGGCAACCGCTACATGGATGGCATGTCGGGCCTGTGGTGCACCAACCTCGGTTATGGACGAAAGGACCTGGCCGCCGCTGCTTGCGCGCAACTGGAGCAACTGCCGTACTACAACATGTTCTTCCACACCACTCACCCGGCCGTGATCGAGCTGTCCGAGCTGCTGTTCAGCCTGCTGCCCAAGCACTACAGCCACGCGATCTATACCAACTCAGGCTCCGAAGCCAACGAGGTGTTGATCCGCACGGTACGCAAGTTCTGGCAGGTAATGGGCAAGCCGGAAAAGAAAATCATGATCGGTCGCTGGAACGGTTATCACGGCTCGACACTGGCCGCGACGGCGTTGGGGGGTATGAAGTTCATGCACGAAATGGGCGGCACTATTCCTGATGTGGCGCACATCGACGAACCGTACTGGTACGCCCATGAAGGTGACCTGAGCCCAGCGGAATTCGGTCTGCGGGCAGCCCGTCAGCTAGAGGAAAAGATCCTCGAGCTGGGTTCGGACAAGGTCGCCGCCTTCGTTGCCGAACCGTTCCAGGGCGCGGGTGGAATGATCATTCCACCTGAAACCTACTGGCCCGAGATTCAACGTATCTGCCGCCAGTACGACGTACTGCTGTGCGCCGACGAAGTCATTGGCGGGTTCGGCAGGACCGGCGAATGGTTCGCCCACCAGACCTTCGGATTCGAACCCGACACACTCTCCATCGCCAAGGGACTGACCTCGGGCTACATCCCTATGGGTGGGTTGATTCTATCCCGACGCATGGCTGAAGCACTGGTGGAAAAAGGCGGCGTGTTCGCCCACGGACTCACCTACTCCGGGCACCCCGTCGCCGCGGCCGTGGCCACTGCCAATCTGAAGGCATTGCGTGACGAAGGCGTGGTGACACAGGTCAGAAACGACACCGGCCCCTACCTGCAAAACTGCTTGCGGCAGGTATTTACCAACCATCCGCTGGTGGGTGAGATCCAGGGAGTCGGCCTGGTGGCAGCGCTGCAGTTCGCCGAAGACAAGGCGACCCGCAAGCGCTTCGTCAACGAGAACGATATCGCTTGGCGCTGCCGTACCATCGGGTTCGAGGAAGGCATCATCATCCGCTCGACACAGGGCCGCATGATCATGGCCCCGGCATTGATCGCGACGCGCTCGGAGCTGGACGAACTGGTTGAGAAGACGCGCATCGCGGTCGACCGGACTGCGCGGGAGTATGGGAGGCTCTGACGGCAAAACCGGCTCGTCACACGGGCCGGTCATTCCCTGAGACGGAGCGAATACCGTCCCGGCACAGGGCTCCACTAACTATTTTTTTCTTAACCAAGCACCACAAAAAACCTCGTTTCGCCAACCGCAGGGCATGGACAGAATGGGGTCATATCCAACCGAAGTTTAATCAGAGGAAACGTGGATGACCCAACCAACCCACACCCGCATTCGCATGTTCAATACCAAAGAGACGTATCCGAACCAGTCATTGGATAACGACCTTTGCCAAGCCGTGCGCGCAGGTAACACCGTCTATGTTCGCGGCCAGATAGGCACCGATTTTGAAGGCAACCTCGTCGGCCTTGGCGACCCTCGTGCCCAGGCCGAACAAGCCATGCGCAACGTCAAGCAACTGCTTGAGGAAGCGGGCAGCGACCTGAGCCATATCGTCAAGACCACCACCTATCTGATCGACCCTCGCTACCGGGAACCGGTCTACCAGGAAGTCGGAAAATGGCTCAAAGGAGTGTTTCCCATCTCCACCGGGCTGGTCATTTCCGGGCTGGGACAACCGGAGTGGTTAATGGAAATCGACGTGATCGCGGTCATTCCGCAGTAAAGGACGAACACACCATGACGTTTTCAATCGTCGGCCGTTGCGCCGAAACAGGTCAACTGGGAATCGCCATCAGTTCCTCGAGCATTGCTGTGGGCGCACGTTGCCCATGGCTGCGTCCGGGCGTTGGTGCAGTCGCCACGCAGAACATCACCCTCCCCGCGTTAGGCCCTCAGGTACTCGACCACATGGAGAGCGGGCTGTCACCCTCGCATGCGCTGGACAAAGCGCTGACCAGTAATGGTTACAGTCAATTCCGCCAACTGACGGCCGTCGATCATCTGGGTCAAACCGCACATTTCAGTGGCAGTGAAACCCTCGGCACGCACAACGCGCTGGCAGGTGAACAGTGCGTGGCTGCCGGCAATATGCTGGCGAATCGGTCGGTGGTCGAAACCCTGGTTCAGACCTTCGAAAACACTGGCGGCCAATTGGCCGATCGCCTGCTGGCTGCCATGCAAGCTGCAGTGGCCGCTGGCGGCGAGGCCGGCCCTGTTCATTCAGCAGCACTGGTGGTGGTGGGTGAACTGACCTGGCCCATCGTCGACCTGCGCGTCGACTGGGCGGACGAAGACCCGATCGGCAAACTGGCCCAACTGTGGAGCGCTTACAGTCCGCAGATGCAGGATTATATCGTCCGCGCCCTCGACCCGACCAAGGCGCCCAGATATGGCGTACCGGGGGATGAATGAATGAGCCGCAGCCGAGAGCTATTGGCATCGCTGATCGGATTCGACACCACTAGCCGCGAATCGAATCTTGAACTGATCGAGTTCGTCCGCGATTACCTGACCCGGCTGGACGTGCCCTGCGAGCTGATCTTCAACGACAACCGCAGCAAGGCAAACCTTTTCGCGACACTGGGCCCGGACGACCGTCCGGGCATTGTGCTTTCCGGTCACACCGATGTGGTTCCGGTGGATGGGCAGCCCTGGACCGTTGCGCCGTTCGAGCTGACTGAAAAGGAAGGCAAGCTCTATGGGCGCGGGACCGCAGACATGAAGGGCTACATCGCCTGTGTGCTGGCCGTGGTCCCCAAACTGTTGGCTGCACCGTTGCGCATGCCAGTACACATCGCACTGTCCTATGACGAAGAAGTCGGTTGCCTGGGCGTGCGCTCCCTGCTCGCCGAGCTCGAACAACGGCCGCACAAACCCCTGCTGTGCATCATTGGCGAACCCACCGAGCTCAAACCGGTACTGGGCCACAAGGGCAAACTGGCCATGCGTTGCGACGTCCACGGGGCAGCGTGTCACTCGGCCTATGCGCCGCAGGGCGTCAATGCGATCGAATACGCCGCTGAATTGATTGGCGAACTGGGCCGGATCGGCTCCCGCCTGCGCGCACCTGAGCTGCATGACGCGCGTTTCGATCCGCCTTTCAGCACCGTGCAGACCGGTGTGATCAGCGGTGGAAAGGCACTCAATATCGTCCCTGCCGACTGTCGTTTCGATTTCGAAGTGCGCGCGCTTCCCGCGCAGGATCCGCGCGAAGTGGCCGAGCAGCTTGAGCGTTACGCCGAGCAGGAAGTGCTGCCCAGGATGCGCGCCGTAGATGCGGGGAGCGCCATCCGCTTTTCCGAGTTGTCGGCCTATCCGGGACTTGCCACAGACACCCAGAGTCAAGCGGCACAGCTGATTGCGCAGTTCTGCGGCTCAAGCGAGTTCACGACGGTGGCGTTCGGCACTGAAGGCGGGTTGTTCGACGCCATCGGCATCGCGACAGTGGTCTGCGGCCCGGGCAGCATGGACCAGGGCCACAAGCCCGATGAGTTCGTCAGCATCGAGCAACTGGATGCCTGTGACGCGATGCTCGAACGCATGGTGCAGGCGTTGCACGCCTGATGTCAGGCGTCCTCCTTGGGCGCCAACACCTCGCGACAATGATCGACAAACAACTGTGCTGGTTTGGTCAGTTGCGAGCGCCGCAACCAGGCCGCTGAAAGTCCGGAACCTGTGACTTGCTCAACCAACGGCACGCACACCACCTTTTGCCCATCGTAGGTGTATTCGGAGTGCGGTCGGGTCACCAGAATCGAAAAGCCGAACCCGCGCCCGACCATACCCCTGACCATTTCAATCGAAGGCGAGCTGAACAGGATATGCGGGGTCAGTCCACGCTCCTCGAAGATACTCACAAAGTACGTACGGCTGGGTTGCACGTCCAGCAGCACCATAGGTTCCAGCACCAGATCGCTCAGCGATACTTTCGCCTGATGGGCGAAACGATGCCCTTCGGGCAACAACGCATAGGGTTGTTGCGGTGCCATCAACGGCACGGTGTCAATGGTACTGTCCAGGTCGTGCTCATAGAGCATCGCCAGATCGATACTCCCGGAGGTCAACGCCTGGACCAACTCCTGCTGCTCCCCGTCGCGAATACGAATTTCCACCCCGGGCCAGCGATCACGAAAGCCGGCGATCAAGCGCGGCAAATAGAGCGGCGCGACGGTTTCAAAACAGCCGACGTCGATCTGGCCAGAGACCACATCGCTATCTGCCAGCGCGTTCTGCTCGAACTCATGGGCCGCCCGCAACAACTCCTGGGCCTTGCGGTAAAAGCGCGCGCCACCAGGCGTCAATGACACACCCAGCGCATGGTGGCGGATCAACAGCTGTACTCCGAAGCTTTCTTCCAGGTGCTTGATGGCGGCGGAGACCGACGGCTGAGCGATATAGAGCTTGCGTGACGCCTCGGCGACGCTGCCGCACTCGACGGTGGTCATGAAATATTTGAGTTGCCGCAGGTTGTAAGCTGCCATGGGTACCTCGAATGTGACGAAACTCATTGCCAATCAATATATGCCGCCCCCCTCGCCGTTGCGCAGGATATCGGAGCATGGCTAGCGAGTTTTTTTATCGACAGGGAACATATTTTTACTCATTTCCTGCTCTTGGTAGCTGAGCCACTATCACCGCAACTCATCGTGGATGACTCCCTCACAGGGCTACCTTGGAGCTTGCAGTGACTGACCTGAACAGCTGGCAAAACCTGGCAAAAAAACAACACTTCATCGATACAGCGAACATCGGCGGGCGCAGCCATTACTCACAGGACGGCAAGACGTTCGCGGTGATCAATCCGGCCACCAACACGCTGCTCGCCCGTGTCGCCGCCTGCTCCGATGCGGACGTCGACCTGGCTGTCGGCGTCGCCCGCAACGCTTTCGAAAATGGACCCTGGGCACGGATGGCGCCCCGGGAGCGCAAGGCCATCCTCCTGCGCCTTTGCGAACTGATTCTTGCCCATCGCGAGGAACTGGCGTTGCTCGATTCGCTGAGCATGGGTAAGCCGGTGATGGACGCCTACATGATCGATGTACCGGGCGCCGCGCAGGTGTTTGCCTGGTACGCGGAAAGCCTCGACAAACTGTATGACCAGGTGGCGCCCACCGGCCGCAACACCCTGGCCACCATCACGCGGACACCTTTGGGCGTCATCGCCGCCGTGGTGCCGTGGAATTTCCCGCTGGACATGGCGGCGTGGAAACTTGCGCCCGCACTGGCTGCCGGCAACAGCGTGATTCTCAAACCTGCAGAACAGTCGCCCTTCTCTGCCCTGCGCCTGGCCGAACTGGCGCTGGAGGCCGGCGTCCCGGAAGGTGTGCTCAACGTTGTTACCGGGTTAGGTGAGCAGGCAGGACGCGCACTGGGCCTGCACCCGGACGTCGACGCGCTGGCTTTCACGGGCTCGACCGAAGTGGGCAAGTACTTCATGCAATATTCGGCGCAATCGAACCTCAAGCAAGTCTGGCTGGAGTGCGGCGGCAAAAGCCCGAATCTGGTGTTCGACGATTGCCAGGACCTGGACCTCGCGGCCGAAAAAGCGGCGTTCGGGATCTTTTTCAATCAGGGCGAAGTGTGCTCGGCGAACTCGCGGTTACTGGTGCAGCGCTCGATCCATGACCAATTCGTCGAACGTCTGATCGAGAAAACCCGACACTGGCAGCCCGGTGACCCACTGAACCCCGCCAGCAAAATGGGCGCAATCGTCGACGCCAGGCAAGCCGAGCGCGTGATGGGTTACATCACCGAAGCCACCGCCAGTGGTGCACGTCTGGTCGCCGGTGGTGATCGCCTGATGATCAATGGTTCGAACAATTTCATTCAGCCGACGCTGTTCACCGGCGTCACACCCGAGATGCGTTTGTCCCGCGAGGAAGTCTTCGGCCCTGTTCTGGCGATCACTCCCTTCGACGATGAGGATCAGGCGGTGAAGATGGCCAACGATCATATCTACGCACTGGCAGCGTCGGTCTGGACCGACGACCTCAACCGGGCGCACCGCGTGGCGGATCGCTTGAATGCGGGGACCGTCTCCGTGAACACCGTGGACGCGCTGGACGTCAGCGTTCCTTTCGGTGGCGGCAAGCAGTCGGGCTTCGGCCGAGACCTCTCGCTGCACTCATTCGACAAGTACACGCAGTTGAAAACCACATGGTTCCAGCTGCGTTGAACGGCACTTTCTCTGCGTGAAACGCTGTCGCTCTTGCCAGAGCGGCGGCGTTTTTTTTGTGCTGGTCGAATGACCGCGGCGCACGTCCAAGGTCATTCCACAACCGCTCGACAAGCCATTTTTTTCCTCGTCAGCGAAGACATATTTACTCATTTTCCTGCCCCCCGACATCAGCCAATATCAAGGCTGTCGCACAGAGGCAAAAGGTCCGTCAGAGACCGTAAGGATTCAGTTTTTGGCGCTATGCCCCACTGCCCCGAAAAACAACAAAACCATCGTTCCGGGAGTGTTTCATGATCAAGTCATTCGTATCGCGCTGCATGCGTCCCCTGGCCCTGACCGCAATCACCGCTGGCATCGCCAGCGGTGCCCAGGCAGGCACCCTCTCCATCGGCCACACCACCTGGGTCGGTTACGGCACCTTGTACCTCGCCAAAGACCTTGGCTACTTCAAGGAAAACGGCCTGACCGTGGAACTGCCCACCATCGAAGAGTCTTCCATGTACATGGCGGCTCAAGCCTCGGGCCAGTTATCCGGTTCGGCTTCTACCATTGATGAAATCCTCAAATACCGGCCGCAATTCTGCTTCAAGGCAGTCGCAGCGCTTGACGACAGTCATGGCGGCGATGGCGTACTGGTGAGCAAAGGCATCAACAGTCTGCAGGACCTCAAGGGCAAAGCGGTCGCCGTCAACGAGGGCTCGGTTTCGCAGTTCTGGCTCAGCTACCTGCTGAAGAATGCAGGTATGAAGATGAGTGACCTGACCATTCAAAACATGACCGCCGATGACGCGGCGACCGCCTTCATCTCGGGCCGCGTTCCAGCAGCGGTCACCTGGGAGCCGCATCTGTCGACTGTCCGCAGCAAGCAACAAGGCAAAGTGCTGGTCGACAGCAGCACCACACCCGGCGTGATCGTCGACGTCGTGGCGTTGAGCTGCAATGTCATCGAGAACCAACCGGACGACGTCAAGGCGCTGGTCGCCGGTCTGTACAAGGCGGTCCAGTACACCCAGGACCACCCCAAGGAGGCCTACGCAATCATGGCCAAGGGCGTCGGTGGTTACCTGGCTGACCCAATCGAACTGGCTGCCGCCGCCAAGGGCGTACGCTTCTATGATCAGGCCATGAGCGAGAAATTGCTGGGCACCAACGGCAGCACCGGCGACGCCGCCAATGTGATCAAACTGGCGAATGAATCGGCCTCCGAACTGCAAGGCAAGTCGTTCAACGTCAGCTATGCCGACCTGATCGACAACCGTTTTGTCAGCCCGAAGTAAGGAGCATCGTATGTCCAAGCGCAATTCATGGCTGAACCGTTGTCTCACCCCGAAAACCGGCTTGCCTGTTCAGGTGATCTGGAGCGCCAGTGCCCTGGCCTGGATTCTGTTGATCGGACTATGGGCTGGCCTGTCCTATGGCGGCGTGGTGCCCGCGATGTTCCTGCCGACACCCGGAGCAGTGCTGGAAGCCGCGATGCGTCTCGGCCGAGAAGGCACCCTGGGCGAGCATGTCTGGGCCAGCTTCGAAGTGGTGATGGTCGGGTTCGTGATTTCTTCCGTGATCGCGGTCCCGCTGGGTTTGCTGATGGGCAGCTTTCGGGTCGTTCAGGCATTTCTCGAGCCGCTGGTCAACTTCATCCGCTACCTGCCCGTCACCTCGTTCGTGCCGCTGTTCATTTTGTGGATCGGCATCGGACTGGAGCAACGGGTCTCGATCATCATCTTCGGGGTGTTTTTCCAGCAACTGGTGATGATCGCCGACGTGTCGAAAGGAATCTCAAAAGACCTGATCAACGCGTCGTACACCTTGGGTTCCAGCCGTCGGGATGCGGTGCTCCACGTCATCGCGCCGGCTTCGCTGCCCGGCGTACTGGACACCTTGCGCGTCACCATGGGCTGGGCCTGGACGTACCTGGTAGTCGCCGAACTGGTTGCCGCATCGAGCGGCCTCGGTTACCTCAGCCTTAAAGCCATGCGTGGCTTCCAGGTCGATGTGATTTTCCTGGCGATCGCCGTGATCGGCCTGCTGGGTCTGTTCACCGATCAACTTTTCAGATTTCTTCGCTTGAAGGTGGCCGCATGGGCTCAGTAACCGCAACATCCCCAAAGCTCGTCATACCCGTCAGCGCGGCGCCAAACGCGGCCCCGCGGCTTAAAGTGGAAAACGTCAGCTTGCGTTATCAGACCCCTGCGGGCAGTACTTTCACGGCACTGGAGCAGGTATCGCTCGAGGTGCCTGACCAGCAGTTCGCGGTGTTGGTCGGCCCCTCGGGTTGTGGCAAATCCAGCTTGCTCTATCTGACCGCAGGCCTTGCCGAACCCACGTCCGGGGAGATCTTCGTCGGCGGCAAGCAGGTTGACGGGCCTGGAGCCGACCGCGGCATGGTGTTTCAGGGCTACACCTTATTTCCATGGCTGACGGTACGACAGAACATCGAGTTCGGCCTCAAGCGTCGAGGCGTGCCCTCTCGGGAGCGCAAGGAGATCGTCGAGTTCTACCTCAACGAGGTCGGTCTGCTGCGTTTTGCCGACAACTACTCCAAGCAACTGTCAGGCGGCATGATGCAGCGGGTTGCCATCGCTCGCGCACTGGCCAATGACCCACAGATCCTGCTCATGGATGAGCCTTTCGGAGCCCTCGACAGTCAGACACGGTTGCAGATGCAGCAGCTGCTGTTGAAGGTCTGGGAACACAGCAAGAAAACCGTCCTGTTTGTCACCCACGACATCGACGAGGCGATCCTGTTGGGCGATCGCATTTTCGTCATGGGCGCACGTCCGGGGCGTATCAAGGAGGTGCTGGATGTTCCAATGCAGCGCCCGAGAAACCTGGATATGGTGATGGACCCCGAGTTCATCAAAATGAAGAGAAGCATCTTTCATCTGCTGCATGACGGTCCAGAAGAGCATTGAGGCGATCGCGCCAATGGGTGCCTGGCAGGTAACTGCCGGGCACCTGTTTTTCTTGCGCACTTCATCCCCGAACAGTCGCACTGATCCGTGTTTTTCTTCGCTACCTGCATCTGTATCGAAATCAGCCCCCGTCCGACAATATCCCCAAGGGTGGAGCCTGGTGGGGACGTTTGCATGCGACTCGATTTTCGCAGCTCCGCAAACCGATCATTGAGGAGGCCTAATGCCTAAGCTTGCAGTTTTCCTGGTTGGATTTTTAGCATTAACCATCCTGGTGGGTGCACTTGCCACAATCCCTCCAACATAAAACGTCAGACAGGGACGACGCAGAGTCGCCTAATCGGCGCGCTGGGCCCGTTCCGATTCATCCAGGTGCTCCAGCAGCGCCGCTATCGTTGCATCCCGCAGCTTGATGGCCTCCGTCCAGTCCGGCCCCTGCGCCAACAGTGGGGGGCAGACGTTGACATGGATGGCAGCGTGGCGCGGGAACCACTGACCTTCGCGCAGCACCCTGCGCGTGCCGCGGATGGCGACCGGCAGCAGCGGTACGCCGACACGCGCGGCGAGCACGAAGGCGCCCATGTGGAAAGTGCGCAAGCCTGGCTCGCGGGTGAAGGTTCCCTCGGGGAAGAACACCAGGGGCTGGCCAGCCTGCAGCACCTCGGCCAGGGACTCGGCGTCTGCGGTGCTGCGCTGCAGGTCGAAGCGTTCGACGAAGCGGGCGCCGAGCTGGCGCAGGAATCGGCCGGCGATCCACTGGTCAGCCAGTTCGCGCTTGGCAACGAAGCTGAACTGCGGCGGCAAGGCCGCGCAGAGAATGACGCCGTCGAGGTAGCTGGCATGATTGGCGGCCAGCACGCTCACCGAGGATTCAGGCAGGCGCTCCAGCCCCGTGACGCTGAATGGCACACCCGCCAGGCGCAAGAACAGCCGTGCGGCCGCGCGGGTAAAGCTGCGGCACCAACGCTGGCGCGGCAGGATCGCGACGCCCAGCCAGGTCAGCGGTGTGAGCAGCCAGAACAGCAGCCAGATGTAAGCGGCATACAGCGCGGCGCGGCAGGTCCGCCAGCTGCGGCCGAACTGCCCGCGTGCGGCCTGCAGCACCAGGCGCAGTAGCTGGCGCCACACGGCGAGGTGCGGCCGATCCACTTCGCCGCGTTCATACAGTTCGCGGCTGGCAGCACGACGAATCTTGCCGCTGGAGGTCTTCAGTACGCTATGCGGTGGCGCCAGAACGATATCGTCGGGCGGCACACCGGTGAGGTCGACCACGATGCGGTTGACCTCCTGCTGCAGGCGTTGCCGCGCGCCAGCTTCCTTCTCGTAGCTTTCCGCCAACACCACCAGGCGCTCGGTGCCGGTGGCCGGGTCAGGACTACCGAACACCGCGATGCAGCCTTTGCGCAGGCCGGGCAAATTGCCGACCGCTGCTTCGACATCGTAGGGGTAGATGTTGCGCCCGGCACGAATGATCAGGTCCTTGGCGCGGCCGGTCAGGTACACCTCACCGCCGGCCATGTAGGCGAAGTCGAGCGAGTCGAACCAGCCATCGCGCAGCACCCGGCGGGTCTCTTCAGGGTTACGGTAGTAGCCACCGGTGGTGGACGGGCCGCTGAATTGCAGGTGACCTTCGCTGCGCTCGGGGAGTTCGACCCCGCTGCCATCGACGATGCGAATCTGATGGCCCGGCAGCGGTCGGCCGCTGGAGACGAAGCGCAGCGTCGCGCTGACGTCCGCTTCGGCGGGCAGCGCATTGCCGCGGGCCTGGAACGCCTCGCGCTGTACCCGGTCGATCAGCGGCCCCCGGCCCACAGGAGGAAAGGCCACGCCCAATGTGGCCTCGGCCAACCCATAGACCGGCGCCAACGCAGTGGGCGCCAGGCCGTAGCGAACGAAACGTTCGGCGAAGCGTTGCAAGGTATCCGGGCTGACCGGCTCGGCACCGTTGAAGGCCACGCGCCAACTGCTCAGGTCCAGGCCCTCGAGGTCGGCTTCAGCGAGTTTGCTCAGGCACAGTTCGTAGGCGAAGTTGGGCGCCCCCGACAACGTGCCGTGGAAGCGGTCGATGGTCCATAGCCAACGCGCCGGCCGCGCGAGGAACGCCAGCGGTGACATCAACACCAGGCTGTAGCCGTAATACAGGCTGCCCAGCCAGGCACCGATCAGGCCCATGTCGTGGTACATGGGCAGCCAGCTGACGAACACGTCCTGTGGCCCCACGTTCAGAGCCCTACCCATGGCGCGCAGATTGGCCAGCAGGTTGGCGTGGCTGACCATCACGCCCTTGGGCTGGCCAGTACTGCCCGAGGTGTACTGCAGGAAGGCGATGTCATCCGGTTGCCGCGGCGGTGTGACGCACTCGCGCCCCTCGCCTGTCAGCTCGGCCACACTGGCGATGCGAGTCAGGCTCGGGACCTGCGGCTGGAGCAGCCGGGCGAGCAGCTTCGCTTGCGTCACGGTAATCAGTACTTTGGCCTCGGCATTGCGCAGGATGCCGGCCTGGCGGCGCAGATGATCCTCTATCTGTGACAGCCGTAGCGGTGGGTAGATGGGCACCGGCACGCCACCGGCCAACAGAATGCCGAAAAAACCGTAGAGAAAGTCGCTGCCCGTGGGCAGCATCAGGGCCACGGTCTGACCGGTTTGCAAGCCACTGCGTTGCAGCCCTGCGGCAACGGCCAGAGCGCCCTGGTGCAAGGCGCCATAGCTGATGTCTTCCGGCTGGTCACTCTCATCCAGCAGGCGCACGTGGGGATACTGCGGCTGATGGCGCACATGCCATTCCAGCACCTCGATCAAGGTTCGCGCGGTGTCCGGCGTCTGCCCCGATGCTACCGGGGCCTCGCTGGAGGACAATGGGCGAGCCGCCTCGGCGCCAGGTCTGCTGCGCAATACGCGCAGTACATCGGCGGGAGTGTCTGCCGAGGCGAACAGGTTTTCCGGCAAGCGCACAGCGAATTCGTGCTCGATACGGGACCAGAGTTCGACCCGGGCCAGGCTGTCTACGCCCAGGTCCCGGTCCAGCACGCTGTGCAAGGTGACTTGCAACCCTTCTGCGGCCTGCGGGCGCAACTCGACTACGGTGCGCCGGACAATTTCGAGCAATTTTTCCGCGTCCCCATCGGAACGGGGAACGGCGCGGGTTTCTGGAGGCGGACGAGACATCGGCGGCCCCTCATGACAGGACACTCGGTGTGTAAATCCTTGCCCATAGCCATTATGCGCCTATGGCGGCGACTGGGAATGCCATCAGCGCTCGCAGGATGGGTCAGCCAGGGCTAGGCTCAATACCGATCGGTTAACAGAAATCCATGGTCGGACGATCAACTGTGGCGAGGGAGCTTGCTCCCGCTCGGCTGCGCAGCAGTCGTAAAGCCTGTACATGCGGTGTGCCTGGCAGAACCAGCTTGCAGGTTTTAGGGCCGCTGCGCGCCCCAGCGGGAGCAAGCTCCCTCGCCACAGGTGTGATGTTCACCTGAAAATCCTTAACTGAAGTACCTAGGCCTACAGAGAGATCGCCATGTCAGCCAGCCTTGCCCCCGGAGTGACACGCCGAGAAATCTGGGCCTGGGCGATGTTCGATTTCGCCAACTCCGGCTACACGACGGTGGTGATCACCGCCGTGTTCAACGCCTACTTCGTCGCGGTGGTCGCCGAGGGCGAAGCCTGGGGTACGCTGGCCTGGACCAGCGCCACTGCCCTCTCCTATGTCCTGATCATCCTGACCGCGCCGCTGCTCGGCGCCTACGCCGACGCCTTCGCCTGCAAGAAGCGCCTGCTGCTGTTCAGCACGCTCGGTTGTGTCGCCTTCACCGCTGGACTCGCGCTGGCCGGGCCGGGGGAGCTTGGTGTCGCGATCCTGTTCATCGTGCTATCCAACTTCTGCTTCGGCAGCGGCGAGAACCTGATCGCCGCCTTCCTGCCCCAACTCGCTCGTACGGAGGCCTTGGGCAAGGTGTCCGGCTGGGGCTGGGGGTTCGGCTATCTCGGCGGTCTGGTCAGCCTGGGTGCCTGCCTGGCCTTTGTCAGCTGGGCCCAGGCGCAGGGCCAGACTGCGGCGCAGTTCGTGCCGGTGTGCATGCTGATCACCGCGGCCTTGTTCGCCATAGCCAGCGTACCGACCTTCCTGTTCTTGTGCGAACGCAGCCAGCCGCAGCCAGGGCGCAGCGACATGCCTATCGCGCAAGCGGCGCTGGCGCGCTTTGCGCAGACGCTGCGCGAAGCCGACCACTATCGCGACCTGCTGCGCTTCCTTGCCTGCACCGTCTGCTACCAGGCCGGGATCTCGGCGGTGATCACCCTGGCGGCCATCTATGCCAATCAGGTCATGGGCTTCAGTACCCAAGACACGCTGCTGCTGATCTTCGTGGTGAATATCACGGCCGCCATCGGAGCCGTGCTGTTCGGTTGGCTGCAGGACCGCCTCGGCCATCGCGCCACGCTGGCGCTGACATTGCTGGGCTGGCTCGGCATGGTCGGTCTGGTCTGGGTCGCGCACGGCCCCGGGCTGTTCTGGCTGGCGGCCAACCTCGCCGGTCTGTGCATGGGCGCCAGCCAATCGGCCGGCCGCGCGATAGTCGGTCTGCTGGCGCCGCCGACGCGCCTGGCGGAGTTCTTCGGCCTCTGGGGGCTGGCGGTCAAACTGTCGGCAATCCTCGGACCCATGACTTACGGCCTGGCCAGTTGGGTATCCGGCGGCGATCACCGCCTGGCGATGCTGATCACCGGCAGCTATTTCGTGGTCGGCCTGCTGATCCTCGCCGGTGTCGACCTCGAGCGCGGGCGGCAGGCAGCTGTCAGCGGTACCGAGAGTCTCGGAAAGTGAGAGGGACTGTCCATATCCGGTCAGCTTTCGCAGGCCACCGACGGCAACAGGGGCGCGAGAATTTCCCTGCGACAGACCTCGAGAATCTCATCCGCCAGCGGGGAGTCATCCGGACAGGCGCGCGATAACACGACTGCGCCGATCGCATGGGCCAGCCTGTCGATCATCTTTGCCCGAACGTTGTGCTGATCCACACCCAGTGTCGCGCCCTCGCGCTCAAGGGCTGCCAGCATGCCTTCGATCCCGCCAGCAAACGTCGCCTTGATCTCCTCTGACTGACGCGCAGCGTCCCCGCAGAGGGCTGCCATCGTGCAGCCAACGCTGGGGGCATCACGGTGATCCCGGGACACGTAAAGATTGAAGAACCCGGCTACGTCGAGGCCTGCGCTATTTGACAGATTCTGCGAAAACCCGCTCGCGGCCGCTTCGGCCATCAAATCGGCTTTGGAGCGGAAATGCTTGTAGAACCCGCCATGGGTGAAGCCGGCAGCCGCCATCAGTTCCGCCACCCCCACGCCGTCATAGCCACGTTCACGAAACAGGACGGAGGCCGTCTCGACGATGTGCGCCCGATTCGCCTGTGCCTGCGCTTTGGTGACCCTCATATCTAAATGCCTCTTTGCTTCTGCCAACAGTCAGGCGGTCAATATACATTGATGTCAATCATCATCAAAGTTATTGACGATTAAGATTATGATCATCATCATAATGGCTCGCCACTATCTGGAAGGACTGAAGTCATGAGCGACACCCACCTGACAGCGCCGACACGCTTCATCGAAGTTGATGGCGACCGATTCGCCTATCGCCGCTGGGGCAAGCCCTCCGGCGTCCCGCTGTTCTTCGTACAGCATTTTCGCGGCGGCCTGGATCACTGGGATCCTCTGCTGACCGATGGTCTGGCCGAAGGCCGGGAGGTCATCCTGTTCAATGGGCGCGGTATCGCCTCGTCGACCGGCACGCCTCGCAATCGGATCGAAGATATGGCGGACGATATCGCTGCTGTGATTCAGGCGCTCGGCCTGGCCCAGGTTGATCTGCTGGGCTTCTCGATCGGCGGCTTACAGGTGCAAGAGGTCGCGCTGCGCCATCCGCAACGAGTCCGCAAGCTGCTGTTGCTCGGCACTGGCCTTCGGGGCGGTGATCCGACGATGGATCCCAAAGTGTTTGAAGTTGCGCCGAATCCGGTTCCGACCGCTGAAGACTTCCTTTTCCTGTTCTTCGGCCGCTCGGAGGCCGCGAAGAAGGCGGGCCTGGCCTTCTGGGAGCGGCGCCACCAGCGTCTCGAGCAGGATTCACCCAGTTCGGCTGAAGTGGCCAAGGCTCAGACCGAGGCGCACATGGCCTACTTTGCGCCGCTACCGGGAGAGAACCCCTATGCCTACTTGAGCGCGATCAAGCAGCCGACCCTGGTGCTCAACGGCGTCAACGACATCATGATCGCCTCGATCAATTCCTGGCACCTGGCCCAGAACATCCCCAACGCCCAGTTGCTGATCTACCCCGATGCCGGGCACGGCGCGCAGTACCAGTATCCCGAGCGCTTCCTGAAGCACGCGATCCAGTTCCTGGAGGAGTAATGCTGGTGCAAGGTCGCCGTGCTCGCGAAGCGCCGGTCTGACTTGAGCGGTCCCAAGGGATTCAGCACACGACGACGTGCATCTCCAACCATCACCATCAATCGACGTGGAAGCAAGAAGACATGACTGACAAGACTTTGTTTGAGCCCTACACCCTTGGCTCCCTGACACTCTCCAACCGGATTGTCCTGGCACCGCTGACGCGCAACCGCGCCGGTAAGGGCTTTGTTCCGAGCGAGTTCGCCACGACCTACTATAGCCAGCGCGCATCGGCCGGCCTGCTGATTTCCGAGGCCTCTCAGATCTCGCAGCAGGGACAGGGCTATCAGGATACGCCCGGTATCTACTCGCAAGCGCAGATCGACGGCTGGCGCGAGGTCACCGATGCCGTCCACGCAGAGGGTGGGCGGATCTTTCTGCAACTGTGGCATGTCGGGCGTATCTCACACGTTCACCTGCAAGAAAATGGCGCCGCTCCGGTAGCCCCCTCGGCCATCCGGGCCGAGATCAAGACGTTCGTCAACAACAGCTTTGTGGACGTCTCCGAGCCTCGGGCCCTGGAGCTCGACGAACTGCCGGGAATCGTCAACGATTTCCGCCAGGCCGCGGCAAACGCCATCGCTGCTGGCTTCGATGGCGTCGAGATCCACGGCGCCAATGGCTATCTGCTGGACCAGTTCGTCAAGGACGGTGCCAACGTACGTACTGATGCCTACGGCGGCTCCATCGAAAATCGCGCGCGGCTGCTGCTGGAAGTGACGGCGGCCGTGGTGGACGAGATCGGCGCCGAGCGCACCGGCATCCGTATCTCGCCGGTATCGCCAGCCAACGGGATTTCAAGCAGCGATCCGCAGGCGCAGTTCGACTACATCGTCGATCAGCTCGACGCATTGGGCATCGTATACCTCCATGTCGTCGAGGGCGCGACCGGCGGTCCGCGCGATGTCGCACCGTTCGACTTCGACTCCTTGCGCCTGCGCTTCAAGAACACCTACATCGCCAACAACAGCTATGACCTGGATCTTGCCACCTCCCGGCTCACCGAAGGCAAGGCCGACCTCTTTGCTTTCGGGCGCCCGTTCATTGCCAACCCCGACCTGGTGGAACGTCTGAAGACCGCAGCGCCGTTGGCGTCATTCGATCCGACCACACTCTTCGGCGGTGGCGCCGCGGGATACATCGACTACCCGGCGCTCGCAGATTCCAACGCCCTGTAACGCTGGCGGGGCCGCGAACAGGCGCGGCCCCGATTTGTTAGTCGCGCCCCCCCAGCATGGGTTCACCTAATTAAGAGAGCAAATACATGACTACCCGTTCCGCAGTCCTCATTACCGGCGCTTCCTCCGGCATCGGCGCCACCTACGCCGAGCGCTTCGCACGTCGCGGCCACGATCTCGTGCTGGTTGCCCGAGACAAAGCGCGACTGGAGACGCTCGCGGCTCGCCTGCGCGAGGAAAACAACGTCGCCGTCGATGTCCTCCCGGCCGATCTCACCCAGTCCAACGACTTGACCGTCGTTGAGACGCGCCTGCGCGATGACTCCCGAATCGGGATTCTCATCAACAATGCCGGAGCAGCCCAGTCCGGCAGCTTCATCGAGCAGACGACCGACGATGTCACTAGGCTCGTCGCACTCAACACGACCGCACTGGTCCGACTCGCCAGTGCAATCGCCCCGCGGCTTGCGCAGGCCGGCGAAGGCGCGATCGTCAATATAGGCTCAGTGGTTGGATTGGCGCCGGAATTCGGCATGTCGGTCTATGGTGCCACCAAGGCCTTTGTGTTGTTCCTCTCCCAGGGACTGAGTCTGGAGCTCACACCCAAAGGCGTCTATGTCCAAGCCGTGCTCCCTGCCGCCACTCGCACGGAGATTTGGGAGCGTGCGGGCATCGACATCAACACGCTGACCGAGGTAATGGAAGTGGGCGAACTGGTCGATGCGGCCCTGGTCGGCTTCGATCACCGTGAGCCCGTGACCATCCCGCCATTGCATGACGCCGCACGCTGGGATGCCCTTCAGGCCGCGCGTCAAGCCCTACTTTCGGACATCAGGCAGGAGCATGCTGCAGAGCGGTATAGCACCGCCTCGTAAACACCCTGTCGTAGGGGAAATCCAAGGACACACCACCTTCGCCCTAAGCGGGGACTTTCCCACCTCATCACAGAATTTACGGCCCATATGAGACACGCGGAGTAAACAATGACCCATTCCGACAAACACCTTCACCCTGGGCCGGGTACGCCGTATGTAAACGCTGCGAACCGATCGATCAACGTTGGAGGAACTGCTTTTGCCTACCGTGACCTGGGACCTCGCAGCGGAGTGCCATTGATTCTTCTCAATCATTGGGGTGCGGTATTGGACAATTTCGACCCGCGGATCATCGATGGCCTTGCCGGCAGGCGCCGCGTCATCGCCACTGACTATCGGGGGATCGGCGCATCGGGCGGAACAGCACCCGTGACCGTCGGTGAAATGGCACAGGATGCGATCGCCCTGATTCGCGCCCTAGGCTTCGAGAAGGTCGACCTGTTCGGCTTTTCTCTTGGAGGATTCGTGGCGCAGGACATTGCGCTGAAAGCACCAGACTTGGTACGCAAGCTGATTTTGACCGGTACGGGTCCCGCGGGCGGCAAAGCTATCGACAAGGTAGGGCCAGTGTCCTGGCCATTGATGATCAAGGGCCTGCTGACGCTGCGCGATCCGAAGTTCTACCTGTTCTTCACCACCACGGCCAATAGTCGACAAGCCGCGAAGGCCTTCTTGAAACGGCTGAAGGAGCGCAAAACGGATCGGGACAAAGGCCCCACGCCCGCTGCCTTCTTGCGGCAGTTGAAGGCGATCAATGCATGGGGCCGACAGGCTCCCCAGGATCTCGGCAGCCTACGGATCCCGGTGCTGATCGCGAATGGTGATAACGACATCATGGTGCCCACAGTGAACTCTACTGATATGGCACGTCGCATCCCGAATTCGCAACTGATCATTTATGCAGACGCTGGGCATGGCGGGATTTTCCAGAATCACGCCGACTTCGTGCCAAAGGCCCTGTCCTTCCTCGATGCCCTGACACCCTGACCAGCACGTTTCAGTTCTGCACCAGGCCGCGCTCCAACTTCACAATCCAAAGAGCTAAATCATCATGAAGGCATTTTTTATCGACAGCTACGGCAAGAATAATGGACATATTGGCCAGTTGCCCGACCCTGAGGTGCGGACCAACGACGTCCTGGTCCAGGTGCATGCCACAAGCGTCAACCTCCTGGATTCCAAGCTCAGGAAAGGTGAGTTCAAACTGATCCTGCCGTATCGCCTTCCACTGGTGCTGGGCAATGATCTGGCTGGTGTCGTGGTCCGTGTGGGGCCTGGCGTGAGGCAGTTCAAGCCAGGCGACGAGGTCTACGCGCGTCCTCACCAGGATCGCATCGGCACCTTCGCCGAGCTTATTTGCGTGACGGAAGATTCGCTTGCGCCGAAACCCAAGAACCTCAGCATGGAGCAAGCCGCGTCCATCCCCTTGGTCGGCCTGACGGCCTGGCAGGTGCTGGTCGAAACCGCCAAATTGAAGAAGGGACAGAAGGTCCTCATCCATGCCGGTTCAGGCGGCGTGGGCACCATTGCCATCCAACTGGCCAAGCATCTGGGGGCTTTCGTTGCCACGACCACCAGCACAAGCAACGTCGAGTGGGTGAAAGCACTGGGTGCGGACGTCGTTATCGACTACAAGAAGCAAAACTTCGAGACCGTGCTGCAGGACTACGACGTCGTACTGAACAGCCTGGGCGCAGACGTCCTCAAGAAATCAATCAAGGTCCTGAAGCCTGGTGGCCAGCTCATTTCCATCTCCGGTCCACCGACCCCGCAGTTTGCCGAAGAGCAGAAACTGTCCTGGGGCCTGAGGCAGGTCATGCGTCTCCTGAGCCACGGCATCCGGAGGAAAGCGCGCAAAGGTGGTGTCAGCTACGCGTTCGTTTTCATGCGGGCAAGTGGCGCCCAACTGCGTGAAATCAGCGCGCTCATTGAGTCCGGCGCCATCAAGCCGGTGGTGGATCGATCCTTTCCGTTCGAGTCGACAGCAGATGCGCTGAGCTATGTCGAACAGGGAAGATCGAAAGGCAAAGTGATCATTAAGGTTAGGTAACTGGCGAAAACAACATGGACAGCGTTTTGCAATCCCATGATCAATGTCTCATATCAATCGACTGTTCGACTGAAATGCAAAAGGACGCGCCGCTCCCTGGTGAGGGCCAGGCTCAATTGACTGAGCAGGATAAGACGGTTCTTGAAAAACAATGCGAGACGGCCCAGACGCACCCAGGCCTTACCCCCCTCAAGAACCATCCTCCAATCATCTGGCGCGGCTTGATGCTGGAACAGTAATGCCAATGTCGTTAGGTATTGGACTTCAACCTGGTCCACAGGCGAGTACTCAGCCGTGCGATTGCAGGGGGGAGATCCTCGACGATGAAGAGCTTGTCCAGCACACTTTTCGGCGGGTAAATCGCCAGGTCCTGCTTCACGGCCGGAATGACATACTCATCCGCCGCAAGGTTGGGGTTGGCGTAATGGATGCTGTTGCTGATGTTGGCAATGACCTGAGGCTCAAGCAGGTAGTTCATGTAGGCGTAGCCATTCTTCTCGTGCGGCGCGCTTTTTGGCATGACCACCATGTCCAGCCAAAGGGTCGATCCTTCGTCAGGGATCGAATAGGCGATTTCGATTCCGTTGTTGGCTTCCCTGGCGCTGGTGGCAGCTTGCACAATGTCGCCATTGAAGCCAATCACGGCGCAGATGTTGCCATTCGCCAGGTCGCTGACGTACTTGGAGGTGTGGAAATACTGGATGTAAGGCCTGATCTTGAGCAACGCCTGCTCGGCTTTTTTGTAATCCGCAGGCTCGTGACTATGGTGCGGCAGTCCCAGGTAATTGAGGGTGATCGGCAGAATTTGCGTGGGGTTATCGATAATCGCCACGCCGCACTGGCTCAGCTTCTTGAGGTTGTCTTCAGCAAAAAACAGGCTCCAGGAATGGGTGACATCGGTGTTGCCGAATATCGCCTTGATCTTCTCGACGTTGTAGCCAATACCCGCGGTGCCCCACATGTACGGATAGCCGTACTGGTTGCCCGGGTCATTGACCTCCAGTTTTTTCATCAACGCCGGGTCAAGGTTCTTCCAGTTGGGTAGCTGACTTTTATCAAGCTTCTGAATGGCCCCTGCCTTGATCAATCTGGACAGAAAATGGTTCGAAGGACTGACCACGTCATAACCGGTATTACCCGTCATCAGCTTTGATTCCAGGACTTCGTTACTGTCGTGAATGTCGTAAGTCGCCTTGATCCCCGTTTTGTTGGTGAAATGGGTCAAGGTATCTTCGGCGATGTAGCCGTTCCAGTTGGAAATATTGACTGCTTCGGCCGCGTAAGTGGCTGCTGAAAACGTAGTGAGCAATACCACCAGGGAAATATTGTTGACGTGCATGTTCGATCACCTTTTTAGGAGCTTTTGTTCTTTTTTGGCTTTCTGGATTCTTGTTCTTTTGCGGCTTACTAGATTTCTGTTCTGGCCCTGACCGCCTCCACGCGCATTCGCAGCATGGCGCCGATGTCGAGTAATGGTTTGGGCGGCAGCCAGCCGGGCTGAGCTCTGTGCATGACCGAGTGCAATAGTGGCGAGCCGGCACCCGATGCCAGTTCAGCGAGCAGCCGCCCCCAGAGAGTGCCGCGCGCGACGCCCGAACCATTGCATCCGGCCACGGCATACAGGCCCTCTTCGACCTTGGCAAAATACGGTTGCCCGGTGCGTGAGGCGCTCAGGTGTCCGGTCCAGGTGTATTGAATATCCTGCTCGGTAAACCACGGAAAACGTCGCTGCAAGCCCAGTACATGGCGTTTTCGACGGAGCAAGAGATCACTGTCGGACAAATCCCGAGAGCGGTATTCCGCCGTGTTGCGGATCATCACTCGACTATCCGGGGTCAGTCGCACCGTGGCTCCAAGTGGCCGGGTGGACAGCACGCCCCAAGGCTCGACAGCGCCGATCGCTCGGAACTCTTCGTCGCTGAGCGGCCGCGTGAGGCTGGCGCTGAGCTCCATCGGGAACGTTGCGCTGTCATCTATCCCCGCGCGTGGGATGAAAGCGTTCAGGCAAACCAGCACCTGCTTCGCCTCAATGCTTCCATCGACACCATTAGCGCGGATACGCCCTTCGCCCAAGCGTGCAAGGCCAGTGATATCGGTGCTTTCGTAGAGGGTCACATTGTCCGGCAGCGCATCCAGCAGGCCCTTCACGTATTTCGCTGGTTGAAGCAGTGCGTTGCCATGGCCGCACCAGATCGCGGCCTGGTAATGCCGGGTTCCCAGTTTCTGGATCAGCTGTTCACCTTGCAGAAAGTGCGCAGAGGCACCGACGGCTCGTAGCGTCGCCAGTTTGGCCTCGACATGGGTCAGCTTGGCTGGATCGCGGACGGCAAAAAAATAGCCGGAGTCCCTGAATTCGCACTCGATGTCATGACGAGCAATGCGCTGGCGTACCTCCTCGCTGGCGGCCCGTGAAATCGACGTGTCGACTTCAAAATCAGCGAACCCCTGGCAGCCAATCAGCTCATCATTGCCCGGATGTTCGTGGGCCACTACGAATCCTGAATTGCGCGCCGAGGCCCCCTGCGCTGCTCGCTGTCTGTCGACGACCACGATGCGCGCCTGAGGGTGCATTTCAGCGAGCGTATGAGCGGCACAAAGGCCGGTGATACCGGCACCGATGACCAGCCAATCGGCTTTTTGCGTGCCGCTCAGGCGCTCACGAACGGATGAATTTCCAGCTTGCGCAATCCAGCCACATACATTTTCCATGCGTCACCTTATTTGACTGTCGTTCTGCCAGACGCCTATCCCGATACATGCAGCAATCGCATGACTAGCTTGATAAGGCGTTAGCCAGAGCTAGAATCTATAAGGTCTTCGGTGATACAACCAACGTTATAAAATCATTGAGCTATTCATAAATCGCATGGATAAAATTCGCCACGTCCCTTCTCTTCAGGCCATGCAGGCATTGATAGAGGTCGCTGATTCGGGCAGCTTCACTCAAGCTGCGCAAAAGCTCTGCCTGACCCAAAGCGCCGTGAGCCGGAAAATTCAGCAGTTGGAGAGTCACTTCGGCGTACCGATGTTCGTGAGGAGCAGCCGCAGTATTCGACTGACCCCTGAGGGCGAACAGGTGCTTGGCAGCGCCCGGAATATCCTGGAGCAATTGAAGAGTCTCGAGGATCGGCTTTCTCCGCAGAAACGCCCCTTTCGCATACGCATGCATGTGTCGCTGGCGGTTCGCTGGTTGCTGCCCAAACTGAGCGACTTCTACCGGCGTCACCCGGACATTTCCCTGTCGATCGAGACCGTTGCGACGGAGATCGTCGAGCCGGCCAGCGACAGCGACGCTTATATCCTCTATCTGCCCGAGCCATCCAGCGATCCTGACTGCCTGACCCTGTTCGAGGAAGCGCTGGTTCCGGTGTGCGCCCCAAGCCTTGGCAACTCAACCCGGCCACTGGCATCGGTGGCGGATCTTGTACGCTTCCCGCTGCTGCATCGTTCAGCGGACAAGCAAGCCTGGATTGATTGGCTGGCAGCCAACGGCGCCAGGTCGCTGGAGGACTATCGGCACATCCCCTTCAACCTTGACGAGTTGGCGCTCGATGCAGCGGCGCGAGGTCTGGGCGTGGCGATGACCGACATGACACTGGCAGAGGAATCAATCGAACGCGGGGTGCTCATCGTCCCGTTCGGCCAACCCTTGAAGACCAGCGGGCGCTATTCGCTGTGCCCGCAACCCTCGGCCGCCTCTCATCCGGCGTGCTCGCTGATCATGCAATGGTTCGCCCGACAGGCCGGACAGGACGCAGGCTGAAGTTGCAACGGGGTGGTGAAGATAATGCAGTGGTTGGAGGTCCTGGCCATAGCCGAAGGAACATCGGGGCAAATTCGTATACCATATCTGCAACTCATTCCGAACGATCACGACCGTGGCCCTGACAAAACTCAACGCTCCCGACCTTGGCAATTCGCCTTCGACTTCGGAAATCATCACCCGGCATCTGCGTGACGCCATTGTCGCCGGGCATTTCGCCGAGGACGAACCCATTCGCCAGGACGACATCGCCCGCCAGTTCAATGTCAGCAAGATTCCGGTACGCGAAGCCCTCAAGCGCCTGGAGGCCGAAGGCCTGGTGATGTTCCAGCGCAATCGCGGGGCGATGGTCACGCGGGTTTCCGATGCGGAACTGGCGCAAATGTTCGAAGTGCGCATGTTGCTCGAAGACAAGGCGCTGCGCCTGGCCATTCCCAACATGACCGAAGAAACCTTCGCTCGCGCCGAACGCATCTGCCAGGAGTTCATCGGCGAAGATGACGTGGGACGCTGGGCCGAGCTCAACTGGGAACTGCACGCCTGCCTCTACGAACCGGCGCAACGACCGTTTCTGGTCAGCCTGATCCGCTCGGTCAACGACAAGCTGGAGCGCTACCTGCGCATGCAGATGAGCCTCTCGGCCGGCAAGGAGCGCGCCGATCACGAACACCGGGAAATCCTCGCGGCCTGTCGCGCCGGTGACGTGGATCTGGCAGTAAAGCTGCTCGACGAGCACATCGCCGGGGTCTGCAAGACCCTGTTCGAGCACCTGCCTCACAGCCACTGACCGCTCGCCGTACTGTGCCGATTTCGTCATCAGTACTGGATAAAACCATCAAGCCGGTACGCACCCGCACAGGCCACTCTTTCGTTCACTCATCTGAACGGACGTGGCCATCCCATGAAACGCATCACCGTGATCGACTCCCACACCGGCGGCGAACCCACCCGCCTGGTGACCGCCGGCTTTCCTGACCTGGGCACCGGCAGCATGGCCGAACGTCGACGGCGGCTGGCCGAACAGCATGACCAATGGCGCGCCGCCTGCGTGCTGGAACCACGGGGCAGCGACGTGCTGGTCGGCGCCTTGCTCTGTGAGCCGGTGGACCCGAGCGCCTGTGCCGGCGTGATTTTCTTCAACAATACCGGTTACCTCGGGATGTGCGGCCACGGCACCATCGGTCTGGTGGCATCGCTGGCGCATCTGGGCAAGATCGGCCCCGGCGTGCACAGCATCGAAACCCCGGTGGGAACGGTGCAGGCGACCCTGCACGAAGACGGTTCGGTCAGCGTGCGCAACGTGCCCGCCTATCGTTACCGCAAAGCGCTGGCGCTGCAGGTGCCGGGCGTCGGCCAGGTGGTCGGCGATATTGCCTGGGGTGGTAACTGGTTTTTCCTCATCGCCGAGCACGGCCTGGACATCGCCGGCGACAACCTTGAGGCGCTGACCGCCTATACCTTCGCCGTGCAGCAGGCCCTGGAGGCTCAGGGAATTCGAGGCGAAGACGGCGGGTTGATCGACCATGTCGAGCTGTTCGCCGATGACGCGCAGGCCGATAGCCGCAACTTCGTCCTCTGCCCCGGCAAGGCCTACGACCGCTCGCCCTGTGGCACCGGCACCAGTGCCAAACTGGCGTGCCTGGCGGCCGACGACAAACTGCAGCCGGGACAGATCTGGCGCCAGGCGAGTGTCATCGGCAGCGAGTTCGAGGGCTCCTACGAACTTCAGGGCGAGCGCATCGTGCCGACCATTCGTGGCCGCGCGTTTATTAGCGCCGAAGCCAGCCTGATCATCGAACAGGACGACCCGTTCGCCTGGGGCATTCGCCCATGAACGAGGGCCCGGTGGCCGATGTGATTGTGATCGGCGCCGGCATCATCGGCGCCGCGTGTGCCCAGGCGCTGGCCCGGCGCGGCTTGCGCGTGTTGGTGCTGGATGCTGGCCTGCCCGGGGCGACGGCGGCGGGTATGGGCCACTTGTTGGTCCTTGACGACAACCCGGCCGAACTGGCCCTGAGTCAATATTCCCTGCAACGCTGGCGCGAACAGGCTACGGCCCTGCCCGACGGCTGCGCCTACCGCAGCAACGGCACGCTCTGGCTGGCGGCCAATGCCGAAGAAATGGCCGTTGCCCACAGCAAATACCTGAACTTGCAGGCCCAAGGCGTGGCGTGCGAGTTGATCTGCAGCCGAGCCTTGCGCCAGCGCGAACCCGAATTGCGCGAAGGTCTGGAAGGCGGCCTGCTGATCAATGGCGACGGCATTCTCTATGCCCCGGCGACGGTCAGCTGGATGCTCGACACCCCGAACATCAGCCAACGCCGGGCGCGGGTCTGCGAAGTGGATGGCAACCGGGTGCGATTGAACGACGGCCAATGGCTGAGCGCTGAAGCGGTGATTCTGGCCAACGGCATCCAGGCCAACGAGCTCTGCCCCGAGTTGCCGATAGAGCCGAAGAAAGGCCACTTGCTGATCACCGACCGCTACCCCGGCAAAGTCACCCATACCCTGGTGGAACTCGGTTACGTCACCAGCGCCCACACCGCCAGCGGCCCTTCGACCGCTTGCAACATCCAGCCCCGGCCGACCGGGCAATTGTTCATCGGCGCCTCGCGGCAATTCGGCACCACCGACCCGCAGGTCGAGGGCTGGATGCTGGCAAAAATGCTCAGGCGTGCCGTCGACTATATGCCGGGGCTGACTCAGCTCAACGGCATCCGCGCCTGGACCGGTTTTCGCGCCGCCAGCCCCGACGGCTTGCCGCTGGTGGGTCAGCACCCGCAACGCAAAGGCTTATGGCTGGCGGTCGGCCACGAGGGTCTGGGCGTCACCACCGCCCCCGGCACCGCCGACTTGCTGGTCGCGCAGCTGTTCGACGAAACGCCGCCGCTGGCCGCGCAACCTTACCTGCCGCAACGTTTTCTGGGGGAGCCTGTTTATGCCTGAATTGATGCTGGATGGGCGTGCGCTGAGTGTTGCCGAGGGCACCAGTGTCGCGGCGGCACTGGCCTTGGGCGGTGACGGTTGCACTCGGACCTCGGTCAGTGGTCAGCGTCGCGCACCGCTGTGCGGCATGGGCATTTGCCAGGAATGTCGGGTGACCATCGACGGTCGACGGCGCCTGGCCTGCCAGACCCTTTGCCATGACGGCATGCACGTGGAGACTCACCCATGAGCGAGTACGCCGATCTGCTGATCATCGGTGCCGGCCCCGCTGGCATGGCTGCTGCTCTTGCTGCGGCACCCAGCGGCGCACGCATCGTCCTGCTCGACGACAACCCCCTGCCGGGCGGGCAAATCTGGCGCGACGGGCCCCTGGCCAGCCTGCCGAAACAGGCGCGTCGCCTGCGTGAGCAACTAGCGGCCTGTAGCAACGTCCGCTGCCACGCCGGCACCCGGGTGATCGCCTGCGCCGGCCCGAAAGAACTGCTGGTCGAAGACGCCGATCGAGGCTGGTTGATCGGTTACGACAAACTGGTTCTGTGTACCGGCGCCCGCGAGCTGCTCTTGCCCTTCCCTGGCTGGACGTTGCCCGGCGTGACGGGTGCTGGCGGCCTCCAGGCACTGATCAAAGGTGGCCTGCCCGTTCGCGGCGAACGCCTGGTGATTGCCGGCAGCGGGCCGTTGTTGCTGGCCAGTGCCGCCACGGCGAAATATAACGGCGCCGAAGTACTGCGCATCGCCGAGCAGGCCTGCGCGACCGCTGTCGCCGGTTTCGCCGCCCGACTGCCACGCTGGCCCAACAAACTGATGCAGTCGTTCACCTTGTTCGACCGTCATTATCGTACCGGGACCCACGTATTGGCCGCCTTGGGCAATGAGCGACTGGAAGGTGTGCGTCTGCAACAGCAAGGAAAAATAGTCGAACTGGAATGCGATCGCCTGGCCTGTGGCTTCGGCTTGATTCCCAACACCCAGCTCGGTCAGGCACTGGGTTGTGAACTCGATGGCCCGGCGCTCGCGGTCGATGTCTGGCAAACCACTCGCCGCGCCGATCATTACGCGGCGGGCGAATGCACCGGTTTCGGTGGTAGCGAACTGGCATTGGTCGAAGGCGCGATCGCTGGCCACGCCGCCGTCGGCGACAGTCAAGCGGCCCGAGCGTTATGGCCTCGGCGTGCGCGCTGGCAGGGTTTTGCCAAGGCCCTGAATCACACCTTCACCCTCAACCCGCAGCTCAAGTCGCTGGCCCAAGCCGACACCCTGGTGTGCCGCTGCGAAGATGTTCCCTACGGGCTACTTGCCGGGCACGCTGGCTGGCGCGAGGCCAAACTGGCCAGCCGTTGCGGCATGGGCGCCTGCCAGGGTCGGGTGTGCGGCGGCGCACTGCAGCACCTGTTCGGCTGGCAACCTTCGGCGCCACGGCCACCGTTCAGTCCGGCGCGGATCGAGACCTTGCTGTGCCTGGACGACACCCCGCCGACCTGAATACCGGCCCGGGGCTTTCGGGTCCGCTGCCGAGTCTTTATGATCCCGGAGGTCGCCACCAGACCTCCTGCGCCATGTATGCTTCGCTCACTCACTTCAAACCCTGCGACCTGCCCACCCTGCTGAGCAGCCTGCAGCCGATCGCGGCGCTGCTCGACACCCTGTCGGACGTGGTGTTTTTCATCAAGGACACCGAGGCCCGCTACGCCTTCGTCAACCAGACCCTGGCCCGACGCTGCGGTTTCAGACACAGTGACGAGCTGCTCGGACGCACCGCCGACATGGTCTTTCCGGAACGCTTCGGCCCGCTGTACACCGAGCAGGACCGGAGGGTGCTTGCCACCGGCCGCGAACTGGCCGACCAACTCGAACTGCACCTGTATTTCGGCAACCAGCCCGTCTGGTGCCTGACCCACAAACTCGCGTTGCGAGACGTGCAGGGTCACATCGTCGGCCTGGCCGGCATCTCCCGCGACCTGCAAGCGCCACAGTCCAGCCATCCGGCGTTTCAGAAACTCGCCGCGGTAGACGCGCATATCCGCAGCCATTTCTCCCGGCCCATCAGCCTCGCCGAACTGACGGCGATTGCCGGGTTTTCCGTGGCGCAACTGGAGCGTCACTGCAAACGGGTGTTCCAGCTCACCCCACGGCAGATGATTCACAAGGCCCGCCTGGAAGAAGGCTCCCGGCTGTTGCTGCACACCGACCTGCCGATCACCGAGATCGCGCTGCGCTGCGGTTACACCGACCACAGTGCCTTCAGCCGGCAGTTTCGTGCGCTGACCAGCCTGGCACCCAGTCAGTATCGTGAAAGCCGTCGCTGATCCCCGGGCGAGTGTTCCTTTTAGGGGCGCCAGGTGTCCCCACTGCTCCCTTCTGTAACACCGCCGGATACACGCCACAGCGGTGTTCTTCTTGTACGTCTTTTCCCCCAATCGTGTAGGACCTCTAACTCAAGGCTTGGCGAAAAATTCTCGTCGCTATTCGGAAACAGGCACGCTCATTGCTAATCACATATCGTATACGAAATTCACAATACGATATCCAACAGCACTTTCCGACAACGAGGCCTCTATGAAAAACCCCGCATTTGCCGTAGCCCTCAGCGCTGTTCTCAGTACTTCCTTCATCGCCACCGCCCAGGCCGACAAGCTCGACGAGATCATTGGTTCAGGCAAGCTGCGCTGCGCCGTGACCCTGGACTTCCCGCCCATGGGTTTTCGCGATGCAGGTAACAACCCGGCCGGTTTCGACGTGGACTACTGCCACGACCTGGCGAAAATCCTCGGGGTCGAAGCCGAAGTGGTTGAAACGCCCTTCCCCGATCGAATTCCGGCGCTGGTCTCCGGGCGTGCCGACGTGATCGTCGCGTCCACCTCCGACACCCTCGAACGGGCCAAGACCGTCGGCCTCACCGTGCCGTACTTCGCCTTCCAGATGGTCGTGCTGACCCGCGACAACACCGGCATCAACAGCTTCGCCGATATCAAGGGCAAAGCCCTGGGCAACACCAGTGGCACCTATGAAGCCATTGCCCTGGAAAAAGATGTGAAGAGCTGGGGCACCGGTACGTTCCGCGCCTATCAGTCGCAGAACGACACGCTGCTGGCAGTCGCCCAGGGCCACATCGACGCCACCGTGGTCACCAACACCGTGGCCGCCGCCACGATCAAGTCGGGTAAATACAAGAACCTGAAAATTGCCGGTAACGCGCCGTACACCATCGACTACGTCTCCCTGGGCGCCAAGCGCAACGAGTATGGCCTGCTCAACTACCTCAATCTGTTCGTCAACCAGCAGGTGCGCAGCGGCCGTTACAACGAGCTGTTCGTCAAATGGGTCGGCACCGAAATCCCGCCGACCAACCTGACCGTGCCACAGGTTTACTACTGAGGTGTCCGGCATGCCCAGGACCACTTCTCTGACCGGTCGCAGCCTGGTCGCGGGCGCCGCCCAGGGCGCCCTGTTGTTTGCCGATGTGGGCTTGAGTTTCTGGGGCGGAGTCGACCCGTTCAGCGGCGAGGTCATCGACCGTCACCACCCGCTCAGCGGCGAACACCTGGCCGGCCGGGTGCTGGCCATTCCCAGTGGCCGCGGCTCTTGTACCGGCAGCAGTGTGCTGATGGAACTGATCAGCAACGGTCATGCGCCGGCCGCACTGGTGCTGGCCGAAGCCGATGAGATCCTGACCCTGGGCGTGCTGGTGGCGCAGACCATTTTCGAGCGTTCCCTGCCGGTGCTGTGCATCGGCCGGGAGGCCTTCGCCGCCTTGCGCGGCCAGGCCTTTGCCCGGGTCGAAGAGTCAACGGTGACACTGTTCGAGCACCTGCCCGGCGATGCCTGGCGGGCACTCGACAGTCCATTGCACATAGCGCAAACAAGCGCCTCGATCGAACTCACCGAACAGGATCGGGCGCTGCTCGACGGCCGACATGGCAAGGCCGCCCGGGTCGCCATGCAGATCGCCTTGCGCATGGCTGAACTGCAGGGAGCCCGTAGCCTGGTGGATGTCACCCAGGCGCACATCGACGGCTGCATCTACACCGGACCTGCAAGCCTGCGCTTTGCCCAACAGTTGGTGCAATGGGGAGCAAAAGTACGGGTACCGACCACCCTCAATTCGATTTCCGTCGACCAGCGTCGTTGGCGTGAATTGGGTATCGACCCGGCACTCGGTGAACCGGCCAGTGCCTTGGGCGATGCCTATATGGCGATGGGCGCACAGCTGAGTTTTACCTGCGCACCCTACCTGCTCGACAGCGCGCCAAAGGCCGGCGAGCAGATCGTCTGGGCCGAATCCAATGCGGTGGTCTACGCCAACAGCGTGCTTGGCGCACGCACCCTGAAATACCCGGACTACCTGGATATCTGCATCGCCCTGACCGGCCGCGCGCCCCTGATCGGCTGCCATCTGGACGCGCAACGTAAAGCGAGACTGCAAATCGAATTACCGGTTTTGCGCGAGTTGGACGATGCCTTCTACCCGCTGCTCGGTTACCACATCGGTGCCCTGGCCGGCAGCCGGATTCCGCTGGTGCTAGGGCTGGAACACAGCAAGCCGAGCCTGGATGACCTGAAAGCTTTCGGTGCGGCTTTCGCCACCACCTCCGCCGCGCCGCTGTTCCATATCGCCGGGGTGACCCCGGAAGCACTCGACCCGACGCAGGTGCTGGAGGCGGATGCCGATGTGCCGGTGGAAAAAATCCGCCTGAAGGATTTGCTGCTCAGTTGGCGCGAGCTCAACAGCGCCCGCGACAACCAGGTGGACGTGGTCTCGCTGGGCAACCCGCATTTCTCCCTCAGCGAATTCGCCCGCCTGGCGCGACTGTGTCGGGGTCGGCACAAGCACCCCGAAGTGGTCCTCGCCATTACCTGCGGCCGCGCGGTGCTGCAGCAGGCCCGTGAGGCGGGGCATATCAGCGTGATCGAAGCCTTCGGCGCGACCCTGGTGACCGATACCTGCTGGTGCATGCTCGGCGAGCCGGTGATCCCGCTGGCCGCAAAAACCTTGATGACCAATTCCGGAAAATACGCCCATTACGCCCCCGGTCTGGTGGGGCGCAAGGTGCACTTCGCCAGCCTCGCCGAATGCGTCGACGCCGCCTGCAGCGCCACGGCCAGCGGTCGTTTGCCGGTCTGGCTGCAATCCGCCGCCCCACTGGAGAGCCACACGCATGTTTGATTACACCTTCCAATGGCGTGCGACGTTGCGCGCCCTGCCGGACATGCTCGCCGGTGCCTGGGTCACCTTCGAGACCGCTGCGCTGTCGATGATCTTCGGCGTACTGATCGCCCTGGCCCTGACGGTGATGCGCGAAACCAAAAACCCGCTGCTGCGCGGCATCGGCAACGGCTGGGTATCGATAGCCCGCAACACCCCGTCGCTGTTCCAGATCTACGTCCTCTACTTCGGTCTCGGCTCGCTGGATTTGCATGTCAGCTCATGGTTCGCGCTGCTGGCCGGTATCACCTTCAACAACGCTGGCTACCTGGCGGAAAACTTTCGCGGCGGTCTCAAGGCCGTGCCCGGCACGCAAGTGCGCGCCGCGCGTTCGCTGGGTATGAGCGCCTTCCAGGCCTACCGGATGATCATCGTCCCGCAGCTGTTGCGGATCGTGTTCTACCCGTTGAGCAATCAGATGGTCTGGGCGGTGCTGATGACGTCGCTGGGGGTGATCGTCGGGCTCAACAATGACCTCACCGGCGTGACCCAGGACTACAACGTCAAGACGTTCCGCACCTTCGAATACTTCGCCATCGCAGCGGCGTTGTATTACCTGATTGCCAAGGCGATCGTCGCAGTAGCCCGGCTGATGGCCTGGCGGCTGTTCCGTTACTGAGGACGTGACCATGTTTTCCACCAGTTTTTCCGGGAATGACCTGCTGTTCCTGCTCGATGGCGCCTGGGTCACGCTGCAACTGACGTTCTGGTCGATCATCCTCGGCTCCTTCGCCGGGCTGTTGTTCGGGCTGCTACGTGCCCTGCTACCGCGCGCCAGCCTGCCGCTGGCCTGGGTGTTGGACGTGTTTCGCAGCGTGCCGTTGCTGATCCAGTTTGTTCTGTTCAACTCGCTCAAGAGCATCGTCGGTTTGAACATCAGCGCCTTCAGCGTCGGCTGCATTGTGCTCGGGGTCTACGCCGCCGCGTACTTCACCGAGATCGTGCGCAGCGGCGTGCTCTCGGTGCCGTTCACCCTGCGCCGGGCTAGCCGCTCGCTGGGCTTGAGCTTTGTGCAGGACTTGCGCTGGATCGTTCTGCCGATGGCCACGCGGGTGGCCTTTCCCGGCTGGCTGAACCTGGTGCTCAGCGTGATGAAAGACACTGCGCTGGTGATGTGGATCGGCATCGTCGAACTGCTGCGCGCCTCGCAAACCATCGTGACCCGCATTCAGGAACCGCTGCTGGTGCTGTGCATCGCGGGCCTCATCTACTACGTCATGAGCCTGGTGGTCGCGCGCCTCGGTGCTCGTCTGGAAAGAAGGTGGCAAGAAAATGATTGAGATCGACAACGTGTACAAATCCTTCGGCGACCTCGAAGTGGTCAAGGGCGTCAGCCTGACGGTGAACAAGGGCGAGGTGGTGTCGATCATCGGCGGCTCCGGCTCGGGCAAATCGACCCTTCTGATGTGCATCAACGGCCTGGAACCAATCCAGAAAGGCAACATTCGGGTCGACGGTGTCGAGGTCCACCACAGCGCCACCGACCTCAATCGCCTGCGGCAGAAGATCGGCATCGTCTTCCAGCAATGGAACGCCTTCCCGCACCTGACCGTGCTGGAAAACGTGATGCTGGCGCCACGCAAAGTGCTGGGCAAGAGCAAGGCAGAAGCCGAAGAACTGGCGGTGCAACAACTCACCCACGTCGGCCTGGGTGACAAGCTCAAGGCCTTCCCCGGCAAGCTCTCCGGCGGCCAGCAGCAGCGCATGGCGATCGCCCGTGCCCTGGCCATGTCGCCGGACTACATGTTGTTCGACGAAGCCACCTCGGCCCTCGACCCGCAACTGGTGGGCGAGGTACTGGACACCATGCGCATGCTCGCCGAAGACGGTATGACCATGGTCCTGGTGACTCATGAAATCCGCTTCGCCCGCGATGTGTCCGACCGTGTGGCGTTCTTTCGCAATGGTTTGGTGCATGAGATCGGCTCGCCAGATCAAGTTATTGGCAACCCGGTGCATGCGGAAACTGCGGCCTTTCTGAAATCAGTGAAATAACTAATGGCCCCATCGCGAGCAGGCTCGCTCCCACATTGGCTTGGGTCGAGCCCCGATTTTGTGTACACCACCAAACCCTGTGGGAGCGAGCCTGCTCGCGAAGGGGCCCTAGCAGACAAAACAAGGAGCAAACCATGCGCTCATCAAAAGTCATCCATGTAGTCAGCTGCCACGCCGAAGGCGAAGTCGGCGACGTGATCGTCGGCGGCGTCGCGCCACCGCCCGGGGCCACCGTGTGGGAACAGTCGCGCTGGATTGCCCAGGATCAGACCCTGCGCAACTTCGTCCTCAACGAACCTCGCGGCGGCGTGTTCCGTCACGTCAACCTGCTGGTGCCGGCCAAGGATCCTCGGGCGCAGATGGCCTGGATCATCATGGAACCGGCCGACACGCCGCCGATGTCCGGCTCCAACTCGCTGTGCGTGGCCACCGTGCTGCTCGACAGCGGCATCCTACCGATGACCGAACCGCAAACCCGGTTGGTGCTCGAAGCCCCCGGCGGATTGATCGAGGCCGTAGCCGATTGTCGTGATGGCAAGGTCGAACGGGTGGAAATCAAGAACGTGCCCTCCTTCGCCGACCGCCTCGATGCCTGGATCGACGTCGAAGGCCTCGGTTCATTACAGGTCGACACCGCTTACGGTGGCGACAGTTTTGTGATCGTCGACGCCAAGCGCCTGGGCTTTTCCATTCGTCCTGATGAAGCGGCCGAGCTGGTCGAGGTCGGGCTGAAAATCACCCGCGCAGCCAATGAACAGTTGGGCTTCGTCCATCCGCTGAACCCCGAGTGGTCGCACATTTCCTTCTGCCAGATCGCTGCTCCCCTCATCTATGAAAACGGCATTGCTACCGGCGCCAACGCGGTGGTGATTCAACCCGGCAAGATCGACCGTTCGCCGACCGGCACCGGCTGCTCGGCTCGTATGGCGGTGCTGCAGGCCAAGGGATTGATGCAGGTCGGGGAGCGTTTTATCGGCCGTTCGATCATCGGTTCCGAGTTCCATTGCCGCATCGATTCCCTGACAGAGGTGGCTGGACGCCCGGCGATCTATCCGTGCATTTCCGGCCGGGCCTGGATCACCGGCACCCACCAATTGATGCTCGATCCGAGCGATCCATGGCCACAAGGCTATCGACTGTCTGACACCTGGCCTGGGGCCTAAACACAGCCTTACAAACTCTCACCAAAAAACTCTGACAAACGGCTAGTAAAAAACCCTTCTTAATTGAAAAAAGCACTGGCCGAGTCTTTTCACATGAAATATCGTATACGAAATACAATTAACGAACCGGAGGCAACAATGAGCAAGCGCATTAACTGGAGTGGCGTCTTCCCCGCGGTGACCACTCAATTCAACGATGACTTCACCATCAACCTGGAAAAAACCCACCAGGTGATTTCCAACGTGATCCGTGACGGCGTATCGGGCCTGGTGGTCTGCGGTTCGGTGGGGGAAAACACCTCACTGAGCGCCGAAGAAAAAATCGCCGTGACCGAAGTCGCGGTCGACGCCTCCCGCGGCCGCGTGCCGGTGATCTGCGGCGTGGCCGAATTCACCAGCGTGCAAGCGGCCAAGGTGGCCAACGCTGTGCGCCGGGTCGGTGTCGATGGCGTAATGCTGATGCCGGCGCTGGTCTACGGTTCCAAGCCGTTCGAGACCGCCGAACACTACCGCTACGTGGCCAAGAATGCCGACGTACCGCTGATGGTCTACAACAACCCGCCGATCTACAAAAACGACGTCACCCCGGACATCCTGATTTCCCTGGCCGACTGCGACAACGTGGTGTGCTTCAAGGATTCCTCCGGCGACACCCGTCGATTCATCGACGTGCGCAATGAAGTGGGTGACCGTTTTGTGCTGTTCGCCGGTCTCGACGATGTGGTGCTGGAAAGCATCGCGGTGGGTGCCGAAGGCTGGGTCTCGGGCATGTCCAACGTGTTCCCGAAAGAAGGCGAAACCATCTTCCGTCTGGCCAAGGCCGGTCGCTTCGCCGAAGCCATGCCGATCTATGAATGGCTGATGCCGATCCTGCACCTCGATGCCCGTGCTGACCTGGTGCAGTGCATCAAGCTGTGCGAAGCCATCGCCGGTCGCGGCAGCGCCCTGACCCGTCCGCCACGTCTGGCCCTGCCGGAAGCCGATCGGGTATTCGTCGAGCAGATCATGGCCAAGGCCCTGGCCAATCGTCCGCAGTTGCCGGACGTCGGTCTCTGAGTGATTGCCGGGCGGGTCCTCGAGGGCCCGGCCGGCTGCCTGTCTTTGCGCCTCTACAGGAACGTCAGCATGTCCAATCCTCAAAGCAATTCCAGCGCAACCACCCCTTCGGGACTCAAACGCGTCGTGGCCGCCGCCATGGCCGGCACCGTCGCCGAATGGTATGAATTTTTCCTCTATGGCACTGCCTCGGCACTGGTCTTCGGCCAGCTGTTCTTTCGCCAGACCGACAGCCCGATCGACGGCATCCTCGCCGCCTTCGCCCTCTATGCGGTCGGCTTTCTCGCCCGCCCACTGGGGGGTCTGGTGTTCGGTCATTACGGTGACAAATTCGGCCGCAAACGCCTGCTGCAATTGAGCCTGGTGGTGGTCGGCATCACCACGTTCCTGATGGGTTGTTTACCCGGTTTCGACCAAATCGGCTACGCGGCGCCGGTGTTGCTGGTGCTGCTGCGGCTGATCCAGGGGTTCGCCTTTGGCGGCGAATGGGGCGGCGCGATTCTGCTGGTGTCCGAACACTGCCCGGACAATCGCCGAGGCTTCTGGGCCAGCTGGCCGCAAGCCGGCGTGCCAGCCGGCAATCTGGTGGCGACCGTCGCCCTGCTGTTGTTGTCGTCGAACCTTTCCGAGGAGCAATTCCTCGCCTGGGGCTGGCGCGTCGCGTTCTGGTTCTCGGCGGTTGTGGTGCTGATCGGCTACTGGATTCGCACCAGCGTCGATGACGCGCCGATCTTCAAGCAAGCCCAGGCCCGTCAGGCGCAGAACACGCAACAACAGCTGGGCGTGGTCGAAGTACTGCGTCACCACTGGCGTGCGGTGCTGGTCGGCATCGGCGCGCGGTTTGCCGAGAACATCCTTTACTACACCGTCGTGACCTTCTCGATTACCTACTTGAAACTGGTGGTGCACAAGGACACCTCAGAGGTCCTGTTTCTGATGTTCGGTGCGCACCTGCTGCATTTCTTCATGATCCCGCTGATGGGCTACCTGTCCGACCTGGTGGGGCGCAAACCGGTGTACCTGACCGGCGCGATACTTACCGCGTTCTGGGGCTTCATCGGCTTCCCGATGATGGACACCGGCAACAACTGGCTGATCATCGGCGCGATCACCCTGGGCCTGGCCATCGAGTCGATGACCTACGCGCCCTACTCGGCGCTGATGGCTGAAATGTTCCCGACCCATGTGCGCTACACCGCATTGTCCCTGTGCTACCAGGTGGCACCGATCTTCGCCGGTTCTTTGGCCCCGCTGATTGCCCTCACCCTGCTCAACAAGTACCACAGCTCGACACCGATCGCCTGGTACCTGGTCGGTGCCTCGCTGATTTCCATCGTCGCCGTCGGCCTGACCCGGGAAACTCGTGGCAAGTCGCTGCACCAGGTGGACAGCGAATCCGCCGCGCGCATCGCTGCCCTGGATAACGCCGAACCCGTCACTGCACGCCGGGGTGATTCGTTGGCTTGACCTCAATACGCAACCTGTAGCAGCTGCCGCAGGCTGCGTTCGAGCGCGTAGCGGTCGTAAATACTGGCGACACGATGTGACTGTGACACCGCGTTGCATGGTTTTACGACGGCTTCGTCCGTACGCGGCCCGTACCGAACGCAGCCTTCGGCAGCTGCTACGGGTCATGCGCTGCGGTCTGCCAACGTACTTGGCCTCACATTTCGACAGGAGTTTTTCATGCCCCACATCATCGGCCACAACTACATCGGCGGTGCGCGCAGTGCCGCCGGCAACATCACCGTGCAAAGCCATGACGCAAGTACCGGTGAAGCGCTGCCCTACTCGTTCATGCAAGCCACCGTTGAAGAAGTCGACGCCGCCGCCCAGGCCGCGGCTGCAGCTTACCCAGCCTTCCGCAATCTGTCGGCGAGCCGCCGCGCAGAGTTTCTAGAGGCCATCGCCGCGCAACTGGATGCGCTGGACGATGCGTTCGTTGCCCTGGTATCGCGCGAGACGGCGCTGCCGACCGGGCGTATCCAGGGTGAGCGCGGCCGTACCAGCGGCCAGATGCGCCTGTTCGCCCAGGTCCTGCGGCGCGGCGATTTTTATGGTGCGCGCATCGACCGGGCCTTGCCCGAGCGTCAACCGTTGCCACGGGTCGATCTGCGTCAGTACCGGATCGGTGTCGGCCCGGTGGCAGTATTCGGCGCGAGCAACTTTCCGTTGGCGTTCTCCACCGCCGGTGGCGATACCGCAGCCGCCCTGGCCGTCGGTTGCCCGGTGGTGTTCAAGGCTCACAGCGGGCATATGGCGACTGCCGAGCACGTGGCCGATGCGATCATCCGCGCCGCCGAGCAAACCGCCATGCCCGAGGGGGTGTTCAACATGATCTACGGTGCCGGAGTCGGCGAAGCGCTGGTCAAGCATCCGGCAATCCAGGCGGTCGGCTTCACTGGTTCGCTGAAGGGTGGCCGCGCCCTCTGCGACATGGCCGCCGCACGGCCACAACCGATTCCGGTGTTCGCCGAAATGAGCAGCATCAATCCGGTGGTGGTGTTGCCGGAAGCCCTACAGCTACGGGGCGAGAAAATTGCCCGCGAACTTGCCGCGTCAGTGGTGCTCGGCTGTGGCCAGTTCTGCACCAACCCCGGACTGGTGATCGGTATTCGCTCCCCTCAGTTCAGCGCATTCATTGAAACGCTCAGCGCGCTAATGGCTGAACAGCCAGGGCAAACCATGCTCAACGCTGGCACGCTCGACAGCTACGGCAAGGGCGTGCAGGCATTGCGCGCACACCCGCAAATCACTCATTTGGCCGGCCGCGAACAACAGGGCAAACAGGCTCAGCCCCAGCTGTTCAAGGCCGACGTCAGCCTGCTGCTCAATGGCGATCCTCTGCTGCAGGAAGAAGTTTTCGGCCCGGCCACGGTGCTGGTGGAAGTGGCCGACAAGGCCGAACTGCAACGAGCACTGCAGAGCTTGCACGGTCAACTCACGGCCACGCTGATTGCCGAAGCCGGTGACCTGCAAACCCATCACGACCTGCTCCCGCTGCTTGAACAGAAGGTCGGCCGGGTTCTGTTCAACGGCTACCCGACCGGCGTCGAAGTGTGCGATGCGATGGTGCATGGTGGTCCTTACCCAGCCACCTCCGATGCCCGTGGCACCTCGGTCGGCAGCTTGGCCATCGAGCGTTTTCTGCGCCCGGTGTGCTACCAGAACTGCCCCGATGCGCTTCTGCCCGACGCGCTGAAAAACGCCAACCCGCTAGGCATCGCCCGCCTGGTTGACGGCAACAGCCATCGCGAACCGCTGTAAAAAACACTCAGATGTGCAGCGAAATCCTGTGGGAGCGAGCTTGCTCGCGTGATGCGCGTGTCAGTCAATGAAGATGTTGAATCTGATGGCCTCATCGCGAGCAAGCTCGCTCCCACAGGTCTGGCTTTCACTCAGCCCAGCAGTGCCTTCAAGTCGTTGTACAAGGCCTCGGGAATCTGCACCCCCTCCATCTGACTGAGTGCTCGCGCCTCATAACGCCGTTGCGACGGCAAGCGTGCGCCCTGCCCTTGTATGCTCTGGAACATGACTTCGGCACGGGCCAGGTGTCGCTCGGTGGCCTCGCCGAGAAAGCGGCGCGGGTCGAGGGCGATGATCAGCTCGCCGTGGTACGGCGACGACTTGCTGCCGGCGTCATAGGCCAGCGACTCAGCACTGGTCAGGTCACCGATCAAAGGTCCCGCGATCAACTCCACCATCGCCGCCAGCGCCGAGCCTTTGTGCCCGCCGAACGTCAACATCGCGCCGGTATCGAGCACCACGTTCGCATCGGTACTGGGCTGTCCGTCAGCATCGACGCCCCAGCCTTCGGGTATCGCTTTGCCGGCACGACGATGCAGCTCGATATCACCCCGGGCAATCGCACTGGTGGCAAAGTCGAACACAAACGGATCCTTGCCCGAACGCGGCCAGCCGAACGCGATGGGATTGGTCCCGAACACCGGCTGACTCCCACCTGCCGGCGCGACCCAGGCATGACTGGGATTACAGGCCAGCGCCACCAGACCGGCAGCGGTCAGCTGCTCGATCTCGACCCACAGTGCGGAAAAATGCACGCAGCGATTGATCGCCAAGGCCGCAATCCCGTTTGCCCGGGTTTTCTCCTCCAGCAACGGCAGCCCCGCCTGGAACGCCAACTGGGAGAAACCACCCGCCGCATCGACCCGCACGATCGAAGGTGCCTGGTCGATCACCCGCGGTTCGGCATCGGCCACCACCTTGCCGGCTCTGAGTGAATTCACGCAACCCAATACCCGGTACAGACCGTGGGACGCGCAGCCATCGCGCTCGCCGGCAATCACCGTGTCGCTCACCGCACGGGCGTGGGCAAGGTTGAAACCGTTGTGCAGCAAGATCGATTCGGCCAGCTCGCGAGCTTCGGCCAGGGACAGTCGGATCATGATCAACTCCTTGGACAGACCGTCCAGACTGGCCCATTCCAGAGCCCGCGGCTTGATCGCTTTAGGCCCGGTCGATGACGAATTCGGCATACCGCCGAAATGTCGACGGCGCGGTTGACGCTGCGCGTTCCAGGTCTGGCACACGATGTCGCGACGACGCTGGCGCATACCGCCGACCAGATTTGCCCGTACTCCAAGGCGACGCGGGGTAACATTGACGTGGCCCTGAACGTCCTCACGGCTTGACGCACCTTGCCTCGCGGACAGTGGATACGACGCCCGTTGAGGTAAGGCTCCGGCTCGGTTTCGTAGCGCCAGTTGTACTTCTTGGTGTTCATCGGGATCGAAGGTTCGCCCGGCAAGCCGAACAGGACGCAGGCTGAAGTCGGCCCTGGCCGATGTCGTGTACGCCAACGCAGGTCATAAGGCCAACCCAAAGGTTGGCCTGGCTGCACGTCAGCTCTTGTTGGCAGGATTTCGGGTCTCGATTTTTTTCAGCGCGCTGGTTGTTTCACTGATGCACTTCTTGTCATCGCCCGCTGCCTGGGCATCTTTTGCATCTTTCAGCGCCTTTTTGATGTTGTCCACGGCGCTCTCTGATGTCGAGGGTGCGGTAGCCAGCGCGTCTTCGATTGCTTGTATGTTTGACGCACAAAGATCTTTATCCGCAGCAAACCGGTGAGGCCAACATTGCAGCAGTGATGAACAATCCAGCAATTGTAGAATGCTTCATGGTTATCTCCTTATGCATGGCTCGGCGCTGTCGATCGATGGGGCCGCTTGCCGAGGTGGTTATAAGCCCCTTCGCAGGGTCTCGCTAAATGACTATAGCCGCACGTAGCCATTCGGTGGTGATACGCGCGGCTCGATCAAACCCTGACGTTGCGCCCCGGCGCCGATGTCCGCTGGCTGGTTTCCCAGTTTTCGGCGAGACCGACTGCCACATCGGACGCGGGCAGCATCTGGCGCCCGCGAAGCAGATCGGATGCCCGCTCGGCCAGCATGATGGTCGGCGCATTGAGGTTGCCATTCGGCTCGGTTGGGAACACCGATGAGTCGATCACCCGCAACCCCTTGATGCCCCGTACACAGAGTTCGGAATCGACCACCGCCATGTCGTCCTCGCCCATGCGGCACGAGCCGCAAGGATGGTAGGTGCTCTCCAGGTTTTCACGCACGAAGGCGTCGATCTCTTCATCGGTATTCACCTGCGGCCCCGGCGCGATCTCGCCGTCGCGGAAGCGATCCATCGCCGGCTGGCCGATGATCTCCCGGGTCAGGCGGATGCAGCGACGGAAACCTTCGCGATCTTCTTCGCGTTGCAGGTAGTTGAATTGAATCTGCGGATGTTCGTAAGGGTCGGCGGAGCGAACCCGCACATAGCCGCGGCTCTTGGGTTTGTTCGGCCCGGTGAGCACCATGAAGCCGTGGCCCTTGATCGGTTTATTGCCGTCGTAACGCATGGCCGCGGGCAGAAAGTGGAACTGGATGTCCGGCCAGCGCAGACCCTTCTCGGAGCGGATGAAACCACCGGCCTCGAAATGATTGGTGGCGCCGAGCCCGTCCTTGAACAACAGCCAGCGCAGGCCGATCAACAGCTTGCTCAGGGGATCCATTTTGTTATTGAGCGTCACCGGTTCCTTGCACCCGAACTGGATGTAAACCTCTGCGTGATCCTGCAGATTCTCCCCTACCCCCGGCAGGTCATGCCGGACCTCGACCCCGGCTTTGCGCAGAACCTCGGCCGGCCCGATACCGGATCGCTGCAGCAGGTGCGGCGAACCGATGGGACCTGCCGACACGAGGATTTCCCGGTTGCAATAGACCTGGTGGGTCTGGCCTTGGTGGTCATAGCTGATCCCGACGGCTTTTTTGCCTTCCAGAATGATATGACGCGTCATCGCGTGAGTGACCACGGTCAGGTTCGGGCGACCCATGGCCGGCCGCAGATAAGCGTTGGCTGTGGAGCAACGCACACCATTTTTCACCGTCATGTGCATGGCACCGAAACCTTCCTGCATGAAGCCGTTGCAGTCGTCGGTCTTGATGTAGCCCGCTTCGGCACCGGCTTCGATCCAGGCTCCGTACAACGGGTTTTTCATGTGATTGCCGTTGGTGGTGTGCAACGGGCCGGTGCTGCCGCGATAGCCGTCACCGCCCTCCTCGTAGTGCTCGGCCCGTTTAAAGTAAGGCAGGCAGTTGCGATAGCCCCAACCCTGTGCGCCGAGCGACTCCCATTCGTCGAAGTCATAGGCGTGGCCACGGATGTACACCAGGCCATTGATCGACGATGAACCACCCAGCACCTTGCCTCGCGGACAGTGGATACGACGTCCGTTGAGGTAGGGTTCCGGCTCGGTCTCGTAGCGCCAGTTGTACTTCTTGGTGTTCATCGGGATCGAAAACGCGCTCGGCATCTGGATCACCACACTGCGATCACTGCCACCAAATTCCAGCACCAGTACCGAGGTGGCCGGGTCTTCGCTCAGGCGGTTGGCCAACACACAACCTGCCGAGCCTGCACCGATGATGATGTAGTCGTATTTTTGCGTAGCCATGATTATCTCCCGGCTGTCGATTCGTTGAAAACCGGCAACGAGTGCTTGCTCAGCTTCTCGCCGGTGGTGTATTGCGGAGATGTTTTCTCGATGTGCTGGATAACCGCTTCTTCGCCTTTGAGGTCGATCGAGCGGCTCAACCAGTAGTACGCCAGCCCCGACACGATCAGCCCGACGAGCCAGGCGATGTCGATGCTGCCGAGCGCCTTGGCGAGCGGGCCGACATAGACCTCACGCTGTTCGACGGCGTCGTAGATGTAGAAGAACGGGATCATCGAAATGAAGCCGATCGCATACGCCGCGATACCACGTAGACCCCAACTGCCGTAGATGTTGCCGTGCGGCATGAAGAAGTGCGGGATGGCGTAGCGGCCTTTGCGGACGAAGAAGTAGTCAGTCAGGTTGACCGAGGTCCATGGCACCAGGAAGTACAACATCACCACCAGGTAGATACCCAGCACCGACAGGCCTTTACCCGAGCTCTGGATGCTCAGGGCCACGCCCAGCTGCAGCAGGATCACGAAACCGATGGCCAGAATGCGCGCCTTGCGCGTCGGCTCGATGTGCTTGATGGAGTCGACGCAGGTCAACGTGGTCAGCTTCGCGCTGTAGATGTTCATCGCGATGACCGGCAGGAAGGCCAGGATCGTGACGACCACCACCACTGTACCGATGAGCGGCGACACCGTGTTGCCCACTTGCCCGAGGGCGACCAGCACATCCGTGGAATGCAGGTGATCGGCCAACCAGCCACCCACGGAAATCATCCATGCGCCGGACAACGAGGCCCCCAGAAACACCACTGCGATCAGTTTGCCGCTGGAGGTGTTCTTCGGCAGGTAGCGCGAATAGTCGGACACATAGGGGGCGTAAGCGATGTTGTAACTTGCCGCCGCCGCGAACTGGGCGATGAAACCGGTCCAGTTGAAGCCCAATGGTGGCGGAGCAATTTCACCGGCCGCGAGTACCGGCATCGGCGCATCGGGAACCCAGCCCATCAGCACGGCCAAGGTCACCAGACCGTAAAGCGGAATCGACAGATACAACGCCCACTTGAAACTGCGGTGCATCCAGTCATGGCCGAGGATAGCCAGGATCGCAGCCGGTATCGTCACGGCCACCGCCACCACAATGGGGTTGAAACCGAATAGCGTGTGCAGGCCCTGCATCATCAACACCAGGTTAACGATGTTGAAACCGGCGAACACAAACAGCGTCGCCAGCAGCACGAGAATGACGCCGCGATAGCCGAACTGCGCACGCGACTGGATCATCTGTGGCAGCCCCAGGTGTGGCCCCTGCGAGCCATGAAAAGCCATGAACAGCGTGCCGAACATGATGCCCAGCGTGCCGGCGAGTGTGGTCCAGAGCGCGGTCAGGCCGACGCTCGGGCCAACGAAGCCGATGGTCATGGTGAAGAAGGTGAAATTGCCGAGGAACCAGAACGGGCCCTGGCTCGACAGTTTGTCGGTGCGCTCGTTTTCCGGGATGAAGTCGATCGAATGACCCTCGACGACGGGCTTGTCGTCGCGGGTCAACACGCTTGGGGCGGCTTTGGCGTCAATGTTCATGATGTACTCTTATTTTTGGAAGATCATGACGAGATAACTGCATTCTTTTGGGTGAACGACGTCCCTGTGGGAGCGAGCTTGCTCGCGATAGCGGAGTATCAGCCGACATCAATGTTGGATGTGCTGGCCTCTTCGCGAGCAAGCTCGCTCCCACAAGGGCTGTGTCAGCCTTGACTCAGGGCAGCGTGATCCAGACCGCCTTGGTCTCCATCAGATAATCGAGCTGTTCCGGCCCCAGATCCTTGCCGAATCCAGATTGCTTGTAACCACCGAACGGCATCGACGGGTCGATGGTGCTGTGGGCGTTGACGTAGACCGAGCCCGCTCGCAACCGCGGAATCAGGCTGTGCACACGTCCAAGGTCATTGGAGTAAAGTGCGGCCGCCAACCCGTAGGGCGAATCATTGGCCAGTGCCAACGCCTCTTCTTCATCATCGAAAGGTGCGGTCACCAGCACCGGACCAAAGATTTCTTCCTGGACGATGCGCATATCGTTGCGGCAATGAGCGAAGATGGTCGGCTCTACGAAGAAGCCGGGGCCATCGACAGGCTGGCCGCCGTAGACCAGTTCGGCGCCTTCACGCTTGCCGGTTTCGATGTAGTCGGTCACTCGCTCCTTTTGCAACGCCGATACCAGCGGGCTGATGAAGCAGTCTGGATCCAGACCCGGCGCCATCTTCAACGTCCGTGTGTAGGCGATCAGTTCGCGCAGGAAATCGTCGTAGATGCTGCGATGAATATAGGCGCGTGTACCGGCATCGCACACCTGACCCGAGTTGAAGAATACCCCGTTGGCGATCGCCTGGGCGGCGGCCGGAAGGTCGGCATCGGCCAGCACTATTACCGGTGATTTTCCTCCGAGTTCGAGGGTTAGTCGCTTCATTTCGTCCAGCGCAGCACGTCCGACGGTGCGGCCTACCGGCGTCGAGCCGGTAAAGGTCAGCTTGTCGATGCCTGGGTGCGTGGCCATGGCCGCACCGACCACGCTGCCGCGTCCGGTCACGATGTTGATCACCCCATCCGGGATGCCCGCTTCCTGAACCAGTTCGGCGAAACGCAAGGCGGACAGAGAGGTCAGTTCGGCGGGTTTGACCACCACGGTGCAACCGGTTGCCAGCGCGGCACCGAGCTTCCAGGCCATGGTCTGCAGCGGGAAGTTCCAGGGCACGATGGCGCCGACCACACCCACAGGTTCCTTGCGCGTATAGGCCAGGTAATTGCCCGGTAACGATGGCTCGACGGTGCGCCCGTGAAGTTTCGTGGCCCAGCCGGCGAAGTAACGCAGGGTATCGACCGTGCCCTGGATATCGACATCCCGTGCTTGGGCAGCGGACTTGCCCATGTCGATCGATTCGATTTCCGCCAGTTCGGCGGCGTTGTTTTCAATCAGGTCAGCCAGGCGGTGCATCATCCGTTCGCGTTCCGCCGGCTTGGCCTGACGCCAGGCGCCACCGTCAAACTGCGCGCGGGCGGCTTGCACGGCGCGATCCAGATCCTCGGTGGTGCCCATTGGAATACGGGTGATCAGGCCCTCGGTCGACGGCTCGATGACATCGGAAGTCTGGCCGTCGCTGGCCTCGACCCAGGCGCCACCGATGAACATCTTCTGAACCTTGCCGAGGAAGGTTTGGGTGGCTTCGGATACTCCGAATTTCTGCAGGTACTGCTTAACGATCGTGTCCATTTTTATTCTCTCTGCCCGGCGGTCAGGCCACGCCGGGTCACTGTGGTTCGAGGATCGATCCGGACAATCAAGCCGGGGTGGTTTCGCTCATTTCCTGACGCGCTTGAGCCCGCTCGTGGAAGATGAAGCCGATGCTGTTGAGCAGCAGTTGTGCCGCCAGAATCGAGGTAATGCCGGAAGGGTCATAGACGGGCGCCACCTCGACCAGATCCATACCAACGATGTTGCCTTTACTGCGCTTGGCCAGGGCCTGGATGATTTCCAACACTTCGTAGTACAGGAAGCCGCCGTGGCTGGGCGTGCCCGTGCCGGGGGCGATGGACGGGTCGAAACCGTCGATGTCGATGGTGATGTAGTAGTTGATGTTTTGCGGGATCAACGCCAGCACACCCTCGGTGCCGAGACGGCGGACATCACGTACCGAAAGGATCTTCGAGCCGGCGCTATGGGCCGCTTCGTAGTCATCGCGATTGGAAGAAGACACGTTGCGGATGCCCATCTGGGTCATGCCGACGATGTGGTTCATTTCCGAAGCGCGGCGCAGCGGGTTGCCATGGCCGTAGCGAACGCCATGACGTTCGTCGACGAAATCCAGGTGCGCATCGAAGTGAATGATGTGGATCGGGCCGCGGCCCTCGAAAGCCTTGATCACCGGGGCGTGAATCGAGTGATCGCCGCCGAGTACAACCGGCATGACACCGGCATCGAGAATCTTGCGCACGGCGTACTCGGTGTTCTCGTTACTCGTGACCATGTCGGTGTGCACGATGTCGGCGTCACCCACGTCGACCATGCGCACGTCCGACGCGGTCAGGTACATGACGTCATCTTCGTGGTCATAGGCACCGGCGTGGCCGAAGGAAAACAGCGTCGATGCCTCGCGAATCCCGCGCGGCCCGAAGCGTGCGCCGGAACGCCACTGGGTGCCCATGTCGTTCGGCGCGCCGAGGATGGCGACATCGGCATCAAGCGCATCCCAATCGGTGCACACCGGGGATTTGGCAAAGGTGCAGTGCCCCACGAACGGCAAGTTCAGGCGACCGGATTCATAACCATGCTTCGACATTTCAGGCATCTCCAATTCTTGTTATCGGCTAGGCGGACTTGGAAGGCGACCGCCGTTGGAATGACTATGGGCGCAGGTTTTCGTGGAAAAAATGCTAAACATCAGATACTCATATCGGCATTGCCGATGCATCCACAGGCAGGAGGTCCAAGGTGATTCAGCTGCACGATGTCGATCTGAAGCTGCTCAGGGTGTTTGCCACGATTGTCAGGTGCGGGGGGTTTTCCGCCGCGCAGGCGGCTTTGAACGCCGGCCAGTCGACCATCAGCGAACAGATGACCCATCTGGAAACCCGGCTCGGGGTCAAACTCTGTCAACGCGGGCGCAGCGGCTTTCGCCTGACCGAGCAAGGCGTGGCGATCCATGAAGCCACCCAGCGCCTGCTCTCGGCGGTGGAGAACTTCTGCATGGACGCCGACGTGCTCAAGCAGCACATCAGTGGCAAGCTCAACCTGGGGATCATCGACACCACCATCACCGACCCTGATTCACCGATTCCACGAACCACCCAGCGCTTCGTGTCGAGGGGGCATGATGTGCATCTGAACGTGTATGTCGGCACCCCCGCCGAACTGGAGGAACGCGTACTCGACGGCCGACTGCACCTGGCCATCGGGCACTTCCCGATCTACGTTCCGGGTCTGTTGCACTCACCGCTGTATCAGGAAGCACTCGGGCTGTATTGCGGGCGGCGGCATCCGCTCTATGGCAGCAAGGCCGAGAGTGCCGAACTGCTCGAAGAGATTGGCGAGAGCCGGATTGTCGTCAGGGGTTACATGCAGCAGTACGACCTCGAACACCTGGGCGTCAGCAAGGCCGCAGCGACCGTGGACAACATCGAGGCGCTGGCCATTCTGATCATCTCCGGCGCCTATCTGGGCTTTTTGCCCGTGCACTTCGCCACCCAATGGATCAAGACCGGCGAAATGCACCAATTGGCGCCAACCAGTTTGCATCTGATGTCGCCCTTCGACGTGATCACCCGACGTGGCATTGCCCCGCCGCCGATACTTCAGGCCTTCCTCGAGGATCTGGCCGCCTGTTCACGCAAAACAGGCAGCACCTGACGTCACGCTCGCCACACGCTCACAGAGACCGGCATACTCATTGACGCAGTGATCCAGTTCGCAACCCTTGCAGGCCAACCATGCGCATCCACGTCACATTCATCGACCGCGTTGGTATCACCCAGGAAGTGCTGGCCCTGCTCGGTGGGCGCAGTTTCAATCTGGATGCCGTCGAGATGGTGCCACCGAACGTTTACATCGACGCCCCGACCCTCGGCGCCGATGTGCTGGAGGAGTTGCGCGAGGCCTTTCTCGATGTGCAGGGCGTGCAATCGGTGACGATGGTCGACATCCTCCCGGGGCAACGTCGACGCTTGCAACTGGATGCCTTGCTGGCTGCCAGCACCGACCCGGTCCTTGCGGTGGATGGCCGCGGCCATGTGCTGCTGGCCAATCCGGCGCTGATCGCACTGTGTGGCCGCGAACCGGCCGGTGAGCCGCTGACGGCGCTATTCGATGATCCCTCCTTGCAACGCACGCTGATCGAACACGGTTTCCGTCTGCCCATGCATGAGGTCAGCCTCGGTGGCCAGACCTTGCTGCTCGATGCCATGCCGATCACCGACGCCGGCGCCCTGCTGACCCTGTATCAACCGAACCGCATCGGTGAACGCCTCTCGGCGCTGCACCATGACCATGCCGAAGGTTTCGATGCGCTACTGGGCGATTCGCCTCCGGTGCGAGCCTTGAAAGCCCGTGCCCAGCGTGTTGCAACGCTCGACGCACCGTTGCTGATTCAGGGCGAAACCGGCACCGGCAAAGAGCTGGTGGCCCGCGCCTGTCACGCCATCAGCACACGGCACGACTCGCCATTTCTGGCCCTGAACTGCGCAGCGCTGCCGGAAAGCCTCGCCGAAAGCGAGCTGTTCGGCTACGCCCCTGGCGCCTTCACCGGCGCGCAACGGGGAGGCAAAATCGGCCTGCTTGAACTGGCCGACCAAGGCACGGTGTTCCTCGACGAAATCGGCGAAATGTCGCCCTACCTGCAGGCCAAGTTGCTGCGCTTTTTAAGCGATGGCTGTTTCCGTCGGGTGGGTGGCGATCGTGAGGTCAAGGTCAATGTGCGGGTCCTCAGCGCGACCCACCGTGACCTGGAAAAAATGGTCAGCGAAGGCAGCTTTCGCGAGGACCTGTTCTACCGTCTGAATGTGCTCAATCTGCAAGTGCCGCCGTTACGCGAACGCGGCCAGGACATTCTGCTGCTGGCCGGCTACTTCATGCAGCAGGCCTGCGCACAGATCCAGCGCCCGGTCTGCCGTCTGGCGCCGGGCACCTATCCGGCGCTGCTGGGCAATCGCTGGCCGGGCAACGTGCGCCAACTGCAAAACGTGATCTTCCGCGCCGCCGCCATTTGCGAGAACCCGCTGGTGGACATCGAAGACCTGGACATCGCCAGGACGGCCGTGGCACGGCAGAACAGCGGCGAGGTGGGCAGCCTGGAGGATGCCGTCGAAGATTTTGAGAAGAGCCTGCTGGAACAGCTCTATGGCAGTTACCCTTCCAGCCGGTTACTGGCCGCACGCCTGCAAACCTCCCACAGCGCCATCGCCGTCCGCCTGCGCAAATACGGGATTCCGAGCAAGCCCTGATGCCTTTGCCGGAACACATTTTCACCAGCAACACCTAACCCCTGTGGGAGCGAGCTTGCTCGCGATTGCGGTGTCACAGTCAACATTGATTTCGACTGATACGCCCTCATCGCGAGCAAGCTCGCTCCCACAGGGGTTATGTATTAACCCAGCCCGTCTGCAAATCAATACATCGTATCGAATTCAAGACAAAACGCCGCAACTCCCGCGCCTACTAGCCCGGCCCGGACTTGCCACCCGCCTTCCCGGACACCTGTATTGATTTCAATACGGAACAGCGCCGCAAATTCTCCTAAAAACAACTCAAGCCATTGATTTAAAAAGATTAAATAAAACTGGCACCCGCCTTGCTATCACCCCTCAAGCCACGCTCGCTGCCCCGGCACGAGCCTGTCCATCGTCATCCGCCACCAGCAGCGGATGAGTCTGAACAATGAGGAGTTGATATGAGCGAATTGCGTTTTACCGTCGATCACGAATGGCTGCGTCTTGAGAGCGATGGCCTGATCACTGTGGGTATCACCGCTTACGCCCAGCAGGCGCTGGGTGACGTGGTCTTCGTTCAGGTGCCGGAATCGCGTGCCTTCCGCGCTGGCGATGAAGTGGCGGTGCTGGAGTCGGTGAAAGCCGCCAGCAGCGTGTACATGCCCTTGGACGGCGAAGTGGTCGAGGTGAATTCAACGCTGGAAAGTGCCCCCGAATTGATCAACGAAGACGCGCTGGGTGAAGGCTGGTTCTTCCGTATGCGCCCCAGCGACGCCAGCGCAATGGACACCCTCCTCGACCAGGCCGCTTACGAGCGCCTGACCAACGACGACGCTTGAGGATTTCAGCATGACCACCGTCCTCAACACCGCCAACGAATTCATCGCGCGCCACATCGGCCCGCGTTCGGGCGATGAGCAAGCCATGCTCAACAGCCTCGGTTTCGACTCCCTGGAAGCCCTGAGCGCCAGCGTCATCCCGGACAGCATCAAGGGCACCAGCGTGCTCGGCCTGGAAGACGGCCTGAGCGAAGCCGATGCCCTGGCCTCGATCAAAGCCATCGCCGCGAAAAACCAGCTGTTCAAGACCTACATCGGCCAGGGCTACTACGGCACCCACACGCCGTCGCCGATCCTGCGCAACCTGCTGGAAAACCCGGCCTGGTACACCGCCTACACCCCGTATCAACCGGAAATTTCCCAAGGCCGTCTGGAAGCGCTGCTGAACTTCCAGACGCTGATCAGCGACCTGTCCGGCCTGCCGATCGCCAACGCCTCGCTGCTCGACGAAGCCACCGCCGCGGCCGAAGCCATGACTTTCTGCAAACGCCTGAGCAAGAACAAAGGCAGCCACGCGTTCTTCGCCTCCAGCCACTGTCACCCGCAGACCCTCGACGTCCTGCGCACCCGTGCCGAGCCGTTGGGCATCGAGGTGGTGGTCGGTGACGAGCGCGAATTGAGCGACGTGACGCCGTTCTTCGGCGCCCTGCTGCAATACCCGGCGAGCAACGGCGACCTGTTCGACTACCGCGAACTGACCGAGCGTTTCCACTCCGCCAATGCGCTGGTCGCGGTGGCCGCTGACCTGCTGGCCCTGACCGTGCTGACCCCGCCGGGCGAATTCGGCGCCGACGTGGCCATCGGCAGCGCCCAACGCTTCGGCGTGCCGCTGGGCTTCGGTGGCCCGCACGCGGCCTACTTCTCCACCCGCGACGCGTTCAAGCGCGACATGCCCGGCCGTCTGGTTGGCGTGTCCGTGGACCGTTTCGGCAAGCCGGCCCTGCGCCTGGCCATGCAGACCCGCGAGCAACATATCCGCCGCGAGAAAGCCACCAGCAACATCTGCACCGCCCAGGTGCTGCTGGCCAACATCGCCAGCATGTACGCCGTCTACCACGGCCCGAAAGGCCTGATCCAGATCGCCCAGCGCATTCATCACCTGACCGCGATCCTCGCCAAAGGCTTGAGCGCATTGGGCCTGAGCGTCGAGCAAGCACACTTCTTCGACACGTTGACGATTAAAACCGGCGCGCAAACTGCTGCTTTGCACGACCAGGCCCGCGCCCAGCGCATCAACCTGCGCGTCGTCGATGGCGAGCGTCTGGGCCTGTCCCTCGACGAAACCACCAGCCAGACTGACGTTGAAACCCTGTGGAGCGTGCTGGCCGACGGCAAAGCACTGCCGGACTTCGCCGCCCTCGCCGCCGCGGTCGAAAGCCGCATCCCGGCGACTCTGGTGCGCCAATCGCCGATCCTCAGTCACCCGGTGTTCAACCGTTATCACTCGGAAACCGAGCTGATGCGCTACCTGCGCAAGCTCGCCGACAAGGACCTGGCGCTGGATCGCACCATGATCCCGCTGGGCTCCTGCACCATGAAACTCAACGCCGCCAGCGAGATGATCCCGGTGACCTGGGCCGAGTTCGGTGCCCTGCACCCGTTCGCCCCGGCCGAGCAAAGCGCCGGCTACCAGCAACTGACCGATGAACTGGAAGCGATGCTCTGCGCGGCGACCGGTTACGACGCGATTTCCCTGCAACCGAACGCCGGCTCGCAGGGCGAATACGCCGGTCTGTTGGCGATCCGTGCCTACCACCAGAGCCGTGGCGAAGACCGTCGCGACATCTGCCTGATTCCGTCCTCGGCCCACGGCACCAACCCGGCCACCGCCAACATGGCCGGCATGCGTGTGGTGGTGACTGCCTGCGACGCCCGCGGCAACGTCGACATCGAAGACCTGCGCGCCAAGGCCATCGAGCACCGCGAACACCTCGCCGCGCTGATGATCACCTACCCCTCGACCCACGGCGTGTTCGAAGAAGGCATCCGCGAAATCTGCGGCATCATTCACGACCACGGCGGCCAGGTGTACATCGACGGCGCCAACATGAACGCCATGGTCGGCCTTTGCGCACCGGGCAAGTTCGGCGGCGACGTGTCGCACCTGAATCTGCACAAAACCTTCTGCATCCCCCACGGCGGTGGCGGTCCGGGTGTCGGCCCGATTGGCGTCAAGTCGCACCTGACGCCGTTCCTGCCGGGTCACGGCACGATGGAGCGCAAGGAAGGCGCGGTCTGCGCCGCACCGTTCGGCAGCGCGAGCATTCTGCCGATCACCTGGATGTACATTCGGATGATGGGTGGCGCCGGCCTCAAGCGCGCTTCGCAACTGGCGATCCTCAATGCCAACTACATTTCCCGTCGCCTCGAAGAGCACTACCCGGTGCTGTACACCGGCAGCAACGGTCTGGTGGCCCACGAATGCATCCTCGACCTGCGTCCGTTGAAAGACAGCAGCGGCATCAGCGTCGATGACGTCGCCAAGCGCCTGATCGACTTCGGCTTCCACGCCCCGACCATGTCCTTCCCGGTGGCCGGCACGCTGATGATCGAGCCGACCGAAAGTGAATCCAAAGAAGAACTGGACCGCTTCTGCGACGCCATGATCCGCATCCGCGAAGAAATCCGCGCAGTGGAAAACGGCACGCTGGACAAGGATGACAACCCACTGAAAAACGCCCCGCACACCGCCGCGGAGATCGTTGGCGAGTGGACGCATCCGTATAGCCGTGAACAAGCCGTTTACCCACTGGAGACCTTGATCGACGGCAAATACTGGCCACCGGTCGGTCGCGTCGACAACGTGTTTGGCGATCGCAACCTGATCTGCGCCTGCCCGTCGATCGCGGACTACGCCTGAGAACAACGCCTTAACCCTGTAGGAGCAGCCGGTCGACGCTCGATTGCTCGCGAAGAGGCCCTCAAGACCGCTAAAAGCTTCGCGAGCAATCTCGCTCCCACAGGTGTACATCAGCCAATCCAGAGAACAAAAAGAGGACTCCACCATGTTCAGCAAGCACGACCAGATCAAAGGCTACGACGACGAACTGCTGGCGGCGATGAATGCCGAGGATGCACGGCAAGAACACCACATCGAGTTGATCGCCTCGGAAAACTACACCAGCCAACGGGTGATGGAGGCGCAAGGCAGCGGTCTGACCAACAAGTACGCCGAAGGCTATCCAGGCAAGCGCTATTACGGCGGCTGCGAACACGTCGACGTGGTCGAGCAGTTGGCCATCGATCGGGCCAAACAGCTGTTCGGCGCCGACTACGCCAACGTCCAGCCGCACTCCGGCAGCCAGGCCAACGCAGCGGTCTATCTGGCCCTGCTGCAAGCCGGTGACACCGTGCTGGGCATGAGCCTGGCCCACGGCGGCCACCTGACCCACGGCGCCAAAGTCAGCTTTTCCGGAAAACTGTATAACGCGGTGCAGTACGGCATCGACACCGCGACCGGGCTGATCGATTACGACGAAGTCGAGCGCCTGGCCGTCGAGCACCAACCGAAGATGATCATTGCCGGCTTCTCTGCCTATTCGAAGACCCTGGACTTCCCGCGCTTTCGTGCAATTGCCGACAAGGTCGGCGCTTATCTGTTTGTGGACATGGCCCACGTCGCGGGGCTGGTGGCGACCGGTCTGTACCCGAACCCGATCCCCTTTGCCGATGTCGTCACGACCACCACCCACAAGACCCTGCGCGGCCCGCGCGGCGGCCTGATCCTGGCCAAGGCCAATCCGGAACTGGAGAAAAAGCTCAACGCCGCGGTGTTCCCTGGAGGGCAAGGCGGCCCGCTGATGCACGTGATCGCCGCCAAGGCCGTGTGCTTTAAAGAAGCGCTGGAGCCAGGCTTCAAGACCTATCAGGCACAAGTGATCCACAACGCCCAGGCGATGGCCAGCGTCTTTATCAAGCGTGGCTATGACGTAGTTTCCGGTGGTACCGACAACCACTTGTTCCTGGTCAGCCTGATTCGTCAGGGCCTGACCGGCAAAGACGCCGACGCCGCCCTCGGTCGTGCCGGTATCACCGTGAACAAGAACGCCGTACCGAACGACCCACAATCGCCGTTCGTGACCTCTGGCCTGCGCATTGGCACTCCAGCAATCACCAGCCGTGGTTTCAAGGAAGCCCAGAGCATTGAACTGGCTGGCTGGATCTGCGACATCCTCGATCACCTCGGCGATGCCGATGTCGAGGCACAAGTCGCCGTTCAGGCCGCTGCGATGTGCTCTGACTTCCCTGTCTACCGCGACTGATTGCGCAGGACTATCTCTGTGGGAGCGAGCCTGCTCGCGATTACGATTGATCATTCAACATTGATGTCGACTGTCACTCCGCCATCGCGAGCAGGCTCGCTCCCACAGGTTCCGCTGCCGAACTCGCCTCTCCCACTCGAACAAAAGAAAAATACACATGAGCCTACTTGTGGAATCGGCCGGCAACAGTCCGGCCAAAGTGGAGGTCGGTACCAAACTGCGCGGTGCGCAAAAGGTCGCGCGGATTCCGGTAAAGATCATCCCGACCGATGAGTTCCCACGTAAACCCGACTGGATTCGGGTGCGCATGCCGATCTCCCCGGAGGTCGACCGGATCAAGCAACTACTGCGCAAACACAAGCTGCACAGTGTCTGCGAAGAGGCCTCCTGCCCGAACCTGGGTGAGTGCTTCTCCGGCGGCACCGCGACTTTCATGATCATGGGTGACATCTGCACCCGTCGCTGCCCGTTCTGCGACGTCGGCCACGGCCGACCGAAACCCCTGGACGTCGACGAGCCGATGAACCTGGCGGTGGCCATCGCCGACCTGCGCCTCAAGTACGTGGTGATCACCTCGGTGGACCGCGACGACTTGCGTGACGGTGGCGCCCAGCACTTTGTCGATTGCCTGCGCGAGATCCGCAAACTGTCGCCGGGGGTGCAGCTGGAAACCCTGGTGCCGGACTATCGTGGCCGCATGGACGTAGCCTTGGCGATCACCGCCTCTGAGCCGCCGGATGTGTTCAACCATAACCTGGAGACCGTACCGCGCCTGTACAAGGCTGCGCGTCCGGGTTCGGACTACCAGTGGTCGCTGACCTTGCTGCAGAAGTTCAAGCAAATGATGCCGCACATTCCGACCAAATCCGGCCTGATGCTCGGCCTGGGCGAGACCGACGAAGAAGTCATCGAAGTCATGCATCGGATGCGCGAGCACGATATCGACATGCTCACCCTTGGCCAGTACCTGCAGCCATCGCGCAGTCACTTGCCGGTGCAGCGCTTCGTGCATCCGGACGTGTTCGCCTGGTTTGCCGAAGAGGGTTACAAAATGGGCTTCAAGAACGTCGCCTCCGGCCCGCTGGTGCGCTCCTCCTACCATGCCGACCAACAGGTTCAGGGGGCGAAGAACTCTGGGATTCAGACTGTAATGTTATAGATAACCAAATCTTATCCAGCTCTGGCGGTTGTCACTGCCAGAGCTGACTATTCCCTGCCTGCGATCCTTCCATGACTAACGCTACCACCGTCCCCATCGCTACGACCTTGAGCCAACGCCTGTTGTCCATCGATGCCCTCAGGGGCTTGACGCAGGACCGGCTAATGGGTCCCCTCCTTTTTCCATTTCCACTGGGAAACGACAATCAAACCTCGGCGTCGAGGAGCTCGAACTTCACTTGATCGGGATAGAACGCCATGTATCCGCGAATCTGCTCTACCGACACCTTGGGATCTTCATAACTCCATACCGCGTTGGCGCCTTCATGCCCCGGGACTTGCAGACTGAAATAGCTGGCATCGCCCTTGTAGGGGCAATAGCTGGTGTGATCGGTGCGGGCAAAGTACTTTTCGTCGATGTCCTCCCGCGGGACGTAGTACACCGGAGGGTAATTGGCCTCAAGCAACACCAGCGCCCGTGCGGACGCGGCCACCTCGATACCGTGAAACTTCACCAGCAGGCAGCCGGGTTGCTCGGCGATGGTGATGACAGGACTAGGACCGGAGCTTTTCATGGAACACGTTCCTCATGACGGGGATGGACCTGTAGGAGCAAGGATTGCCCTCGATGGGCTGCACAGCAGCCCTGAAACCTGAGACCACGGTTTTTTAGGTATAACCCAGGTTTCGCAATCACGACGGCTTCGCAGCCGAACGGGACGATGCGGCGTTCCGACAAGCGCCCTCGCCACCTTTTTCCCTTGTAGGGGCTCTGGTACTGCAATTGTGTTTAAAATGCCGCCCTTTCAAATTGCCGGCCCTGCCCGATGAACCCTGAAGCACTGTCCACCCTGCATCACCATTTGCTGACGGCCCTGGCGGCCGCCCCCGAAGAAACCCGCCGCCTGTTCCACGGCCGGGGCCGATGCTGGCCGGGGCTGGAACAACTGACCGTCGACTGGATGCAGGGCGTGGTCCTGGTCTCGCTGTTCAAGGAACCTGAGGCGGTGCAGCTGGAGGCATTGAAGCGGCTGCTGATGGAGATCACCGAGTCGCCTGCGTGGCAAGCATCCGGCGCTCATACGTTACTGCTGCAACACCGTTACCTGCCGCAAAGCACTACCGAATGGCTGCTGGGGGAAACGGTTGAAGAGTGGACCCTCACCGAGGGTGGCCTGCGCTATCGGGTGGACCTGGGCAAGAAACAGAACAACGGCCTGTTTCTCGACATGCGCTACGGCCGCAATTGGGTGCGGGCCAATGCCCACGGCAAGCGGGTCTTGAATCTGTTCGCCTATACTTGCGGGTTCTCGGTCGCCGCCATCGAGGGTGGCGCGGATCATGTGGTCAATCTGGACATGTCCCGCGCGGCCCTGAGCCGTGGGCGCGACAATCACCGACTCAACGGACACGACCTGAGCAAGGTGAGCTTTCTCGGCCACGACCTGTTCAAGTCCTGGGGCAAAGTGATAAACACCGGACCTTACGATCTGGTGATCATCGACCCGCCTTCTTTTCAGAAAGGCAGCTTTCTGCTGACCAAGGACTACCAGCGCGTGTTGCGCCGCCTGCCGGAACTGCTCAGCAGCCATGGCACCGTACTGGCCTGCATGAACGACCCGGCCATAGGCTCGGACTTCCTCATCGACGGCGTAACCCGCGAAGCTCCAAGCCTGCATTTCGAACAGCGCCTGGAAAACCCACCGGAGTTTCCCGACGCCGACGCGCAAGGCGGCTTGAAGGCGCTGGTGTTCAGGCTGGGCTGACCAGCCAACGCGGAATGAGCGGTGTCTGCTTTCGGCCAACGCCAGCCGGTGGACTGAGCGATAGCATATGAGTAGCTATGCTTGATCTGTTGCCAGACTCCGGCAGCAACATCGTGAAGGAGGCGTTTGAGATGCAACTCATCACTGTCAAAATCGATAAGCCGCAAGAGACGAACTTCATTTTTGGTCAGACGCACTTCATCAAGTCCGTCGAGGACATCCACGAAGCGTTGGTCGGTGCCGTGCCAGGTATCAAGTTTGGCGTGGCCTTTTGTGAAGCTTCCGGCAAATGCCTGGTGCGATGGTCTGGCACCGATACCGCGATGATCGAACTTGCCCAGAGGAATGCGCAAGCCATCGCCGCCGGCCATAGCTTCATCATTTTCCTCGGCGACGGTTTCTATCCGCTGAACGTGCTGAACACCGTCAAAATGGTTCCAGAGGTGTGCCGTATTTTTTGCGCGACAGCCAACCCAACCGAAGTGATTCTCGCTGAGACGGAACAAGGGCGAGCGATCCTCGGCGTGGTGGATGGTTTCTGTGCCAAAGGCATCGAAGGCGACGAGGACATCCTGTCGCGCAAGAATTTGTTGCGACAGATCGGCTACAAGCTGTGAGTGAAGAACAGGCGATTAGTGGAACAATGAACTGAATCGCTTTCGCCGAATGATTCAAAGGGAGCGCACAGATGGCCCGTCTCACTGCGAAAGATTTTGCCCCTGAACTGCTCGAACTGTATGACTACTACGCCCATGGCAAGATCAACAGACGAGAGTTTCTTGATCGCGCGGCGGCATTCACGCTCTGTGGCCTGACCGCTACCGCTATCCTCGCGGCCTTGAGTCCGGATTATGCGCTCGCCGAACAAGTGGAGTTTACCGACCCGGACATCATCGCCGAGTACATCTCCTATCCATCACCCAAAGGTCACGGGCATGTCCGTAGCTATCTGGTCCGCCCTGCGAAAGCCACCGGCAAGGTGCCGGCTGTCGTTGTCGTGCATGAAAACCGCGGGCTCAACCCCTACATCGAGGATGTCGCCCGGCGTGTAGCCAAGGCAGGATTCGTCGCACTCGCCCCCGATGGCCTGACGTCGGTTGGGGGCTATCCCGGCAACGATGACAAAGGCCGGGAACTTCAGCAGACCGTAGACCCTGAAAAGCTCATGAATGACTTCTTCGCCGCCATTGAGTGGCTGATGAGTCATGACGCTACCACGGGGAAAGTGGGTATCACCGGGTTCTGCTATGGCGGCGGAGTCGCCAATGCCGCTGCCGTGGCTTATCCAGAGCTGGGAGCTGCCGTGTCCTTTTATGGCCGTCAGCCAAAGTCCGAAGATGTCACCCGAATCAAGGCTCCTCTGCTGCTCCACTACGGCGAGCTGGATACGCGCATCAATGAAGGATGGCCAGCCTTCGAGCAGGCGTTGAAAAGCGCCGGCAAGACTTATGAAGCCTACATCTACCCAGGCGTTAACCATGGCTTCCATAACGACTCCACGCCTCGATACGATGAAGCGGCTGCCAAGCTTGCATGGGGCAGGACGCTGGATTGGTTCCGGCGATACCTGGCTTAGGGTTGATCAGGGCTCGAGCAACACAATGCCTTCCTCAAGCGCTGTGGCGAGAATGTTTTTTGCGGGTACGTTGACCCATGTTGACGCGTCGATTTCGCCAACTGACGCGAGCCAGCGCCCGACCATCTGATAACCGAGCGTATAACCAAGCCATTTAGGGTGAGAACCAACACCCGACGGTGTGGCTGGACCGGCGCTGATTGCATCAATATGACTCAGTGAGATGACAGGATGCCATATGAGATTTCTTGTAGCTGCCCATTGTAAAATTGCTCCGGCAATGCCACTGCAATGACATACGTCTTTACAGGAGTGCGCAAAAATGGCCTCAATCAATGTCCGTGTGGACGACGACCTCAAAATCCGCGCCTACCGCGAGCTGGAACGTTTGGGGGTGACACCGTCTGAACTCATGCGACAAGCCTTGCAGTACGTTGCTGAGCGCGGTCAGCTCCCCTTCCGGCCTGTACTTATGACAGAAGAGGATGAAACCCTCATAAACACTGTACGCGAGCGATTGGCTTCTCCGCAGCGCGTCAAGGTTACGCTGGATGACCTATAGCCTTGAGTTCGATCAGCGCGCCCTGAAGGAATGGCACAAGTTAGGAGACACAACAGCAATTCAAGAAAAAGCTGGCTGAAATCCTGGAGAGTCCCCGTATTGAGGCCAACCGCTTACGCGAGCTGCCGGATTGCTACAAGGTAAAGCTACGGAGCGCAGGCTACAGACTGATCTACCAGGTTATAGACCATGAAATTGTGGTGTTCGTAGTCGCTATCGATAAACGTGAGAATGAAGCCGCGTATCGGAAGGCATCAGAGCGACTCAAATGAACAACACCCCTCACCCCTGCCGCATGTCGTCATCTGGGAAGAAGGCGCGAGCTTGTTGCTGGGCGGCAGGAAGGCCGAAGGCCCTGGCAACTTTTACGAGCCCACCGTATTCGGTGATGTCACCGACCAGATGACCTCGTTCAAACAGGAACTGTTTGGCCCAGTGGCCTCGATCGCTTTCGGCCCAGAGTGTGAGCCCTCGAAATGACTGTTAAGCCCTCCGCGCAGAGCAATACTCCACAATGAGCTGAGAGAGCGCTGCCACAATCGCCTGATCCGCCTCAGCAGAGGTAAACAACCGAAACTGCGCATCCGGCAAATCCGGCAACCCTTGCTCCGCGCCAAGAACCGCCAGTCCCTGCCCCAACTGACTGACCGCCATGGGCGCCACCGCGAAGCCAGCCAGCGCCGCCGCCCGCAACCCGGCAGTGCTGGTGCATAACATCGCCGTACGTTGGGCGATCCCCGCCTGAGCCAGCCGCGTCAGCGCTACCTCGCGATACGGGCACGGCTCGGGGAACAGGGCCAGCGGCAACGGCGTCGGTAATTGGGTGACGGGTTGCGCCGACCAGGCCCACACCAGCGGTTCCTGCCACAGTAGCAGCCCCGATTCTTTGGTTTCGCACAGCGAACCGATGACCAGCTGCAGATCGCCTTGCTTCATCAGGTTCAGCAGCGTGCCGGGAATGCCCACCTGCACGTCGATCTCCAGGCCCGGGTACTGCGCCGCGAAATCCTGAAAAGCCCGCAGTAACCGCGCTTCGACAAAATCCTCGGACACCCCGATCCGCACCCGCCCGTGAAACGGCGTGCGTGTCAGTTGCGCCCAGGCATCACGGTTCAGCGCGAGGATCGTGCGCGCATAAGCGATCAGGCGCTCGCCATCGGGAGTCAGGTGCTGGGAACGGGTCGTACGCTTCAACAGCGGTTTACCGACCTGTTCTTCCAGTCGCCGCAAGTGACCACTGACCGCAGACTGGGTCAGGTGCAGTTTCTCGGCTGCGCGGCTGAAGCCTTCTTCATCGACGACTGTGACAAATGTTTTGAGCAGCAGAACATCGAACATAGTTCTTTACGTGATTAATAGCCTGTTTATTTACAATTTATATTCCAAATATAACTATGTTGCAATGCCCCGCACTTCCCCATCGTCCGAGGCACTCCATGACCACCCTCCTCCATATCGAATGTTCCCCGCGCAAACAGCGTTCGGCCTCCCTTGAAGTCGCCCGCAGCTTCATTGCGCGCTATCAAGAGAACGCCCCAGACAGCGAAATCATTACCCTCGACCTTTGGAACATGGCATTGCCGGAATTCGATGAGCTGGCAATGGACGCAAAATACGCCGGGCTCAATGGCACGCCCTTGACCCCGGCGCAGCAAGACGCCTGGAACACCTTGAAAGATCTGGCCGCGCACCTGCACCGCGCGGACGTCCTGGTAATGTCCGTACCGCTGTGGAATTTCAGCATCCCGTACAAACTCAAGCACTTCATCGACCTGGTGTCGCAGAAAGACATCCTGTTCAGCTTCGACCCGGAACGCGGTCTGGAAGGCATGCTGCATAACAAAACCGCCGTGGTGATGTACGCCCGCGGCCTGGATTTTTCGGCGCAGTCGATCACGCCGGCGGAGCGCTTCGACTTCCAGAAGCCCTATGTGGAAGCCTGGCTGCAATTTATCGGCGTGAGCGATGTGCACTCGGTGATTGTGGAGAAAACCATCCTGGGGGAAGACGTTGACCTCAGTGCGCGTGAGGTCGCGACTCAGCAGGCCAGGAGGTTGGCAGACAGTCTTGGTCGCTGACGCTTCAGGTGCTCTCGCTGCGGGCCAAGGCTAAGTATCCGTTTCGGGATAAGTCCGCGGCATCAGCCCTTGGTCTGATGCCGAGAAGTTAAGCCGTTACGCAAACCGTAGGGGAATGTGTTGACCCTGAAACTCCTTAACTTGCCGGCATTAGCCCTTGGCCGCCATCGCGGTGACTTCCACGCGCATGCCTTCGACCGCCAGAGCGGCCACGCCAACGGCGGCGCGAACCGGCCATGGCTTGGCGAAGAAGCGCTGGTAGACCTCGTTGAAGGCGGCGCGGTCGGCCATGTCGGTGAGATAGATGGTCAGATGCAGGACCCGGTCCATGGAACTGCCGGCACGCTCCAGCGCTACCTTGAGCGCCTGCAGAGTGCACTCGCTCTGCTCGACTATACCGCCCAGCTCCAGGCTGCCGTCGGCGCGGGTGGGGATCTGAGTGGAGACCAGCAGGCCTTTGATACCGGCGACGTCGGAGGAGATGGATTCCGGGTCTGGGTCGGGGATGAAGGTGAGGTCGTGGTTTGCCATGGGGATCTCTTGCTTGAGGTGGTAAAGGGGCGATCGTGTAGGGGGCGGCCGGCCCGACATCGTCAGCGGGCTCGGTCAGCCAAGCTCCTGGGGCATTCAATGAGGCAACGCCTTTTGCGCGGCCAGTTTACAGCCCCTTCGTTGGGCCGCAATCGAACGTTATACGACACGCCATCGCGACAAGAAACGCGACATGGCATGTCGCCTAATAGTAGTCAGGCGTCATCCGGGCATCGCACTGTCGATTTCGCAGAGTCTCGTTCGACTATCGTTAGGAATGAATCTGATGGGTCGCAGTGATCGTAGGCGTTCTCTGTACGAGAACTTTCACGAGGACGCACCTGGAGAAGCGTATGCGCAAGCTCATCGTTGCCGCTTTCATTAGTCTGGATAGCGTTATTCAATCGCCCGGCGGGCCTGAAGAAGATACCAGCGGCGAATTCCGCCTCGGTGGCTGGATAGTGCCCTACGCCGACGAAGCCTGCGGCCAGGCCGTGCAGGACCTGTTCTCGCAGCCGTTCGAGTTGCTGCTGGGGCGTCGCACCTACGACATATTCGCGGCGTATTGGCCGCACATACAGGCCGATTCAAACAACCACGTCATCGCTGACCTGTTCAACAGCGTGCCTAAGCACGTGGCCACGCATCGATCCGATACGCTTGATTGGCAGAACAGTCATGCGTTGGAGGGCAACCTTGCCGACGCGATACGCGCGCTCAAGCACCAGGACGGCGCCCACCTATTGACGCAGGGCAGCGGCGATATGGTGCGCCAACTGCTTGCAGCCGGGTTGGTGGACGAGCTTCGGCTTATGATTTTTCCCATCGTACTTGGGCGCGGCAAGCGCTTGTTCGGTGACAACGCACAAGCGTCGGCCTTCACTTTGGCGCACTCGACCAGCACGCCTGGCGGTGTACTGATCACCCATTACGTGCGCAGCGGCGCCGTGCGCACTGGTTCGTTCGGAGAAGTTGAGTAGGAAAAGCCAGTGGCCACCTTGTTTATGGACCGATGGTCATTTCACTACCCTCTGTGAACGAGTGAATCTCCCCTGTGCCCGCATAAGTTCAAAGGGTGACGTCAACGATCGCCTGCATTGTGGATGAAGGTGACTGTGAGCCCACCGCTGCGCCAAGTATGAATATCGAGCGCTCACCGTTATCGGTTCAGCGTTAGAATCCGATAGGCTTGGTTCACATTTTTGAGGATGACCAAGGCATGTCCAGGCTCGACACCTCCCTGCAAGACACCGCCGCGCCTGAAGGCGTTTGTTACGGCTGCGGCAGCAGTAATCCGCACGGGCTTCACATCAAGAGCTTCTGGCATGAGGACGGCGTGCATGTCATGGCCGAGCACTTGCCTGATGCCAAGTATTGCGGCTGGCCAGATCTGGTTTACGGCGGAATGATAGCGATGCTGGTTGATTGTCATTCAAACTGGACGGCGATGGCCTATCACTACCGTATGGAACACCGCGAAGTCGCAAGCCTGCCCCGCATCAATTGCGTCACTGGCAACCTTGGCATCAAGTTCATCAAACCGACTCCGATGGGTGTACCGCTGACCCTGCGTGCGAAAGTAGAAGGCGATGTCGGACGCAAAAGTCGCGTCATCTGCGAGGTCTATGCGGGGGGCGTGCTCACTGCTATTGGAGACTCCATTTTTGTCCGCGTAGATACCGAGCAACTGGCAGCCGTCGCTCATAGTCGGTAGGTTTGCCTCCATCCAGCCCCAAGGACAACCCGTTTGGCCGCATGCGGGCAGCCTCACTTCCTGAAGGACTGCAATCGGCCAGAAGCTGTCATTCAACTGTGTCTACGTATTTGAGGGCGATTCAAATTGGCCCTCGCTTCGTCTTAGGCTTTGTACGAAAAGTGCCTACGCCTCGATCATGCTGCGTTGAAAACAGGCTCGTGCGCGAGTCCGATCGGAATGCTCATTTACAACCCGTTAAAGTCGAGCGCGACCCTGGCCTTTCCTCGCCTGTTTTCGCCTTGCCTGATCGCCGCTCGGCGACTTTTCGTACAACCCCTGGACCGGGCTCAAGCCAGCAGCTCGGTGATCCACCGGGCCTGCCGGGCGATGTCCTGCACCTTCTCCTCGGGCACCTGCCGCGCCCGGGCGAAGTGGGTCAGGGTCTGCTGCTTCTGGCGCAGCAAGCGCTGCCACTTGAGCAGGAACGCAGGGCTGCGTGCCTGCATCTGCAGCGGACCGAAGTACAGCTCCTCGGCGGTGTACACCACCAACCCAGCGCGCTCGGCGACGATGATTTCGTAGTCGAAGCGGTTTTCCCGCAGCACTTCCTCGCTGAGGATGCGGTAACCATTTTCCATCAGCCATTGGCGCAAGGGCTGCTCGCCGCCGTTAGGCTGAAGGATCAGGCGCTCCTGGCCGCTCAGACGCGCCTTGCCACTGTCGAGGATGTCGCGGATCGTCTCGCCGCCCATGCCGCAGATGCTGATCGCTGTGATCCCGTCTCCCGGCTCGATCGCCGCCAGGCCATTGGCCAGGCGCACGGTGATCCGCAGGTCTTGGCCGTTCTCGCGCACGGTACGTTCGGCCGAGCGAAACGGCGTCAATGCCACCTCTCCGGCCACCGCCGCCGCGATGGCGCCACGGCGCATCAACGCCACAGGCAGGTAGCCGTGATCCGAGCCAATATCGGCCAGGCGCGCACCTGCTGGCACATGCGCCGCCACGCGCTCCAGGCGCATGGACAATGTCTGTTCGTTCAACTGCAGCCCCTTTTCACCACGAACGTCCGGCGCCTTTGGCCGGATCGGGGCGCGATTCTGTCGGGCAACGCCGTGCATTTCAAATTTATGCGACCAGGGCCAGTACCTACCGCTCGCGTATCGGCCCAAAGCGAATGAAACACCCCCTCGGCTGCATCCAGCCTTTGGGGTGCAATTCATCAAGCCATCAAGAGCGCCCTACGGAACCTGTGACCGGTAGATTTCCCAGCAAGTTGAGCCCGGTACTCTTCACGAAAGCGTCATAGTCCATCGGTCTCTCGATACGAGTTTCAGCGTTGGGTAGTACGTAGGCCCAGGCACGCTTGGACGATGCGTCGTAAACCAGCTTGAACAGGCGGGTCGGCACCCAGACTTTGTTGTCGCCGATGGTGGTGTGGCCTGAGTCAAAGAGCGGGCCGGTAAAGACAAAAACATTACCATCGGCTCGCTTGGCAAACTTTCTGACATCGGACTCAACCTTACTCCAGATCTTCCGGTTGTTGGTTGGGTCTTGCGGCACCATGTTCGACAGCGCAAAGGATTGGGCCATTGCATTGGGGGTCGGTGCATCGGCTGCCGGGGATTGATGGCCACGGTCCACGGCCGGATGTTGGCTACGGTAGTCGCTCAACTCTGCCCGCCCACTCTTGGGGATGCGTGGGTCCGGGTAGAACTGGTTGGTGCGCTCCTCGCCTTTGGCATCCTGCAGCTGGGCGGCATTAAGGCGTTCGACCACTACCAACGGCGTCTTGCTGGTTTGCGAGTACAGCACCGCAAAGTTATCGGAACACAGGGCCAGGGGTTTCATTGTTGCAGGCACAGTGGCCATGTTGATCGGTTTCGCAGCCGGGAACAGATCTGCGCAGCCGTCAAACGATGCCTGTTTCTGTTTGTTTGAATAGAGGCCCAGGGCCGCGTTCTGGCTGATCGAGCCCGAGCGGGACACTTGTTCCTGATGCTGGGTGGGCGGCTTGATGAGATCCAGCAGACTGCGGGCTTCTGCCCCGGTCGAGAGCAAAACAAGGGCCGACAGCCCAACTGCAATTTTTCGTAGGTGCATGCTTTAAATCTTCGAATTGGATTGAGGGGTAAACAGAGTCCCGATTCACGGAACCAGGTGGAGGCGGTTGCTGATTAAATTGCGGCAAGCATGCTTTCATTGTCCTTGATCAAAATGCCGATGCGGATCCGGTCGGTTCCGAGCAGTACGACTGCTGATGGTCGTGCGGATTTATTGACCATTACAAGTCACATTAGTGCTGAACAGCGTTTACATTCGACTCGCCATTGCTCGTCGAAGAAGCGATCGGCAGAGTACGGCCAGAAGCGCTCATTCGGAGTCTTCCAGGAAACCAGGGGCGATTCGCCGCCTATTTCCAACGTTATGCACTAAGTGCGCACCACAGGGATCTGGCCCAATATTTTAAGCTGATATCATTCAAGAACTTCCAAACCGAGTAGAAAAATATGAATCGTCGTAAAAAAATAAAGCAGTTGTTAAAGGCTCACGCCAAAAAGGCTAGTGCCAAATTGGCACCGCCAAGCAAGTCGAAATACATTAGTAAAGCTGACCGATTGAAGCTAGCTGCTGAATCCAGTCACGACTCAATCATTTCTTCTGAGAGCTGATCTACGAAGCTCCATGGCATAGTCAATTTCAACATGATTACAATCGTAGTTTGGGGCCTACCGCAGAAGATGTCCGGACCAGACTCGCTCATCCTGCAGCCCTGCCATACTGTTCAGCATGACCAGTGCAACCTTCCGCTTCTACGAGGAGCTCAACGATTTCCTGCCGGCCGAACGGCGGCGGCAGTCCTTCACCTGCGAGTGCGCGCGAGGGGCGACGGTCAAGCACATGATCGAGGCGCTCGGGATACCACACACCGAGGTCGAGCTGGTGCTGCTCAACGGCGAGTCGGTGGGCTTCGAGCGGATGATCTTCGACGGTGACCGGCTGGCGGTGTATCCGAAGTTCGAAGCGCTGGACATCAGCCCGCTGCTCAAGGTTCGTGCGCAACCTTTACGGGTGCTGCGCTTCGTCGCTGATGCGCACCTTGGCGGGCTGGCCAGCCTGCTGCGCATGAGCGGCTTCGACACCCTCTATGACAATGGCTTCGAGGATGGCGAGATCGCCGAGATCGCTGCGCAGCAAGGACGCATCGTGCTAACCCGCGACCGCGAACTGCTCAAGCGGCGGATCATCAGCCACGGCTGTTACGTGCATGCCCTGAAACCGTCGCTGCAGCTGCGCGAATTGTACGAGCGCCTCGACCTGGCGCGTAGCGCGCGGCCATTCAGCCTGTGCCTTCATTGCAACCTGCCGCTGCACGAGATCAGCCCGGAACTGGCTCGGCCGCAGGTGCCGCCACGCATTGGCGCCCTCTATTCGCACTTCCTGCGCTGCGACGCCTGCCAACGGATTTACTGGGAGGGTTCGCACTGGCGCGGCATGTGTGCACTGCTGGCACCTCTGCTGGACCGATAGCCGAGCGCATCGGGCCGGCTGCGTTGCCAGGGATAACTGGCTTTGAGCGTTGGCGACATCGACCGGGATCGTAGTCCCCTGGCCAGTTTGCGCGTGCTGCGGTTTTTGGTAGCTTACAGCACATTCCCCAAGTGCCGAACGACGCAGCCCATAGCGTCAATTAACTAAGCTTTATCAGAGCGCCACTTCGCGAAATCCTGAAAAGTCAGGAGGCAAAAAATGAGCAAACAACCTCAACCCCGTAGCCGCTCCAACCCTCAACCCAGATCCCGCCCGGTAGTGCCTAACCTGCCCAGCAAAACGGGCAACAAATCCGGGGGCTTGCGCGGCAACTACCCGCCGAAGAAGTCGCAATGACCTCAGGAGTACGGCAGGCTTTGCAATTGAGTCTGCCGTACTCCGCGTCAATTCAGCATTAATCCCAAGCTGCGCAGTTTTCTGGACTTCTGCGTCGAAGCCTTTAGCCCTCGGTCCACATGATGCGACGCAGGTCAGGTGCTTAGCCCTTATGAATCAGTTTTTCCTCATCTATCCTCGGCGAATGCATCCTTGATAAATGCCTCCAGCTCTTTCTCTTCAAGCAGTTCAATAGAAAAATGCCCAAAGCGTTTCGGTAACCAAATTATGCGTGTCCCGCTTGGCGATTGGAGGTTATCGCGAGACAGTGGTTTTCCGTTCTCATTTTCCGGCTGAACACCTGCGTCGATCAATTCGTCGTAGGCTGCCTCAATGTCCGGTGTGGAGTAGCAGTGACGGTAGATTGTGCCTTCGCCGTTGGAGTCCATTAGAGCCTTGAGATTTCCGGTAAACGGTTGCGCCAGCATAAGGCGCTCCGCTCCAAACATGACGATCGCATAGCGCACATGCAAACCGTCGCGCTGCCAATCAAGTGTCTTTGAAATCCTGGCTCTAAAGACTTGGGCATAATACCTGCACGCTTCCTCGAGGTCTTCGACGAGAACATCCACGTGGCTGAACTTTAACTTCAATTGCCTCACCTCTTTAAGACATGCGATTCGTTTGCTGTAAGTCCGGGTATTCTGATTCGCTAGTCGCACCGGCAGCTACTGAAACCTACATTCGGTCGTCTCCAGATCGGCCGCTTTGGCTCGATTGCCGCCCTTCACAACAGATTGCAATTTGGCCAAAACCGGTCAATATCGCTCCCTTTCGTCTACCCTCACGAAGCGCCATGCAGCAATCAGCTTGCGCCAGGCGCCTCGACATTCTTGCGTTAAATGCACCGGAGAACTTCCATGCTCAAGCATACCCTGGCATTGGCCGTCGGCTTGACCCTGTCTTTTTGCACTCTGCTGGCGCAGGCCGCCGACACCCTGAAAGTCAGCGCGATTCCCGATGAAGCCCCTACCGAACTGCTGCGCAAGTTCAAGCCGCTTGGCGCTTATCTGGAACAACAATTGGGCATGAAGGTCGAGTTCGTGCCCGTGAGCGACTATCCGGCCGTGGTCGAGGCGCTGGCCACCGACCGCATCGATCTGGCCTGGCTGGGCGGCTTCACGTTCGTGCAGGCACGCCTGAAAACCGGCAATGCCATCCCGCTGGTACAGCGCGAACAGGACGCCCAATTCACCAGCAAGTTCATCACCGCCGACCCAGCCGTCAAGTCGCTCGCCGATCTCAAGGGCAAGACCTTTGCATTTGGCTCGGTGTCCTCCACTTCAGGCAGTCTCATGCCGCGCTACTTCATGCTCCAGGACGGCATCAAGCCGGAAAGCTGGTTCAGTCGCGTAGGCTACTCCGGCGCCCATGACGCCACCGTCGCCTGGGTTCAGGCCGGTAAGGTGGACGCCGGGGTACTTAACGCCAGCGTGTGGGAAAAACTGGTCGCCGCCGGCAAGGTCGACACCACCAAGGTCAGAGTGTTTGCGACCACCCCGACCTACTACGACTACAACTGGACTGTGCGCGGGACCCTCGACCCAGCGCTGGCGGCCAAGATAAAGGCAGCGTTCCTTGCTCTCGATCCGGCGAACCCCAAGGACAAGGAGATTCTGGATCTGCAGGCCGCCAGCCGATTCATCGAAACCAGGCCTGAAAACTATAAGGGCATCGAGGAAGCCGCACGCGCCGCCGAACTGCTCAAATGACGTTGCATCTGACCCAGATCAGCCTTACCCACGCCAACGGCGTCCAGGCGCTGCGTGGCGTGGACCTGCACATCGGTGCAAGCGAACAGGTCGCCATCATCGGCCCGTCCGGCGCGGGTAAGTCGAGCCTGCTCAACCTGCTGGCCACTGCCCTGCGACCGGGCAACGGCGAGCTGCAGGTGCTCGGCGAGCACGCCTGGCAGCTTTCTGCCCGTCAGCGTCAGCGCCTGCGCGCGCGCATCGGTCTGATACATCAGTCGCCTCCCCTGCCACCGCGCCAGCGCGTGGTCACCGCGGTTCTGGCCGGAAAGCTGGGTCAGTGGGGTCTGGGCAAGAGCCTGCTGAACCTGCTGCATCCACTGGATATTCCGGGCGCACGCACGGCATTGGCCAAGCTGGACCTGAGTGACAAGTTGTTCGCGCAGTGCCAGCAACTGTCCGGTGGACAGCTACAGCGCGTGGGCATTGCCCGCGTGTTGTATCAAGCGCCCGAGGTGTTGCTGGCCGATGAACCGGTATCGGCCATGGACCCGGTGCTGGCCCAGCACACGCTTTCGGTGCTCTGTCGCCATGCCCGGCAGCACAACGTCACCCTGGTCGCCAGCCTGCATGCGGTGGAGCTGGCCCTGGCGCACTTTTCGCGCATCATCGGCTTGCGTGATGGACAGATCCTGTTCGACCTTGCGGCCAGCGAAGTCGACCGCGAGTTGCTCGACAAGCTCTACGCCAACGAACAACTCGAATCCCCACCGATTGCTCCGCCGCCCTTGAGTGTGCAGATTCCCCGATGCTGACCCGCGATACCCGAGATCCGGCCACCCGGCCCCGCCTGCTGCTCACCTTGCTGGCCCTTGCCTTGCTGTGGCCTGGCATCCGCTTCAGCGAGCTGGACCTGAGCGTACTGGTGGCGAGTGACAGCCAGAGCGAGATGGGCCGTTTTGTATCAGCCTTCTGGCCACCGGCCCATGGCGCGGAGTTCATCGAGCTGTTGCTGCAAGCCACCCTGCAGACCCTGGCCATCGCCACGGCCGGCATGGCCCTGGCGTTGCTGTTGGCAGTCCCCGCCAGCCTGCTGGCCAGTCGCGCTCTGTCGCTGTCTGCTGCCTCCCGTGCCGGCCACCCGAGCTATTGGGGCCAACTGCTGCGTTGGCCGGTACGCGGTTTACTGATCTTCCTGCGTAGCGTGCCGGAAATCGTCTGGGCCCTGCTGTTCGTGCGCGCCGTCGGCCTCGGCCCGACTGCCGGGGTACTGGCCATTGCCATTACCTACAGCGGTATGTTGGGCAAGGTCTACGCGGAAATTTTCGAGTCGGTCGACCAGCGCCCGGCCCACGCGCTACTGCAGTCCGGCAGCGGTCGACTCGCAGCCTTTTGCTACGGGATCCTGCCCAATGTCTCTGCGGAGCTGCTGTCATACACGGTGTACCGCTGGGAATGCGCAATCCGCGCCTCGGTGGTGATGGGCTTCGTCGGTGCGGGCGGTCTGGGCCAGCAAATGGATCTGTCATTGCGCATGTTCGCCGGCGGTGAAGTGGCCAGTTTGTTACTGACGTTCCTCGTACTGGTGCTGCTCGCCGATCAACTCAGCCGCCTGCTGCGCTGGAGGCTGGCATGAATCGCCTGATCAACCTGGCACTGCTGCTCTGCATCGGCGCAGCGGTCGTCGCCTCGTTCATCTACCTGGGCATCAACCTCGGCGAGCTCGGCGGCACCAACAACCTGAATCATATGGGCGCTTATGCGCAGCGTTTTCTCAGCCCGGACCTGAGCTCCGGCCATCTGCAAGCCATCGGCCACGGCGCCCTGGAAACCATTGCCATGTCCGCCCTTGGCACTCTGCTCGCGGCGGTACTCGGTCTGCTATTGGCATTGCCCGCGGCCGGGCGCTTCGGCTGGCCACTGCAGAGCGCGTCGCGTCTGGTGCTCAACGCCTTGCGCGCGGTTCCGGAACTGGTGTGGGCCGCGCTGATGGTCCTTGCCGCCGGGCTCGGTCCCAATGCTGGCACCCTGGCGTTAGCCCTGCACACCACCGGCGTGCTCGGCCGGCTGTTCGCCGAAGCGCTGGAAAACACCCCACCAGAACCGGCCGAAGCAATCCGCCTGCAGGGCGGCAATGCCGTATGGGCTTTCTGTTACGGCACACTGCCCAACGTGCTGCCACAGCTACTGGCCTACATCCTGTACCGCTGGGAAAACAATATCCGCATGGCCAGTGTGCTCGGCTTCGTCGGCGCCGGTGGTTTGGGGCAAATGCTCTATGTCAGCCTCAGCCTGTTCCAGGAAGCTCAAGCCAGCACGGTTATTCTGGCCATGCTGTTACTGGTATTGGCCGTCGATACATTGAGCAGCTGGAGCCGTCAACGCTGGGTCAAGGCCTGACTGTTTTCGCAGAACGGATGTATCAGCAAGACGCCCGGTAGTCTTATGATTCGATGAAGTTTCGCTATCTTTCAGGAAGGTCATGGACATTCAATTGACGGAAGCAAAAGACTGGATGTTTTTGAAGCAAGTCCGTCTTGCTGCGCTTTTGGACACGCCGACAGCGTTTGGTGTGAGCTACCAAACTGCCGCTAATGACAGTGATGAGCAGTGGAAAGAACGAGCCTCGTCAGCGGCCGGGCCGGAATTTTGGTTGGCCATCAAGGAAGATAAACCGGTGGGAATGATCGGTGGCGGGGTCAGTCAAGCGAATCGCTATAACTTGATCGGAATGTGGGTTGAACCCGCTGTGCGTGGCTCTGGTGTGGCAACTCAGCTTGTTGAGGCGGTGAAATCTCGCGCGATAGAAAAAGGGCATGATCGGGTTTTTTTGGATGTCTCTGCGGACAATGCAAGAGCCTCGAACTTCTATCTAAAGCAGGGTTTCTCTTTCATAGATGAATGGGAACATTTAGTCAGTCATCCGCATATCATGGTTCAGACAATGCTCTGGACTATACGGAACTGACTAACAGACGTGTCTGTTTGCTGTACGTCTGCAATGGGTCCAGGCTGTGTGAAAAAGCCTGCGATTGTCTAACCTTCTGATCGTCGAGATCGTAGCGGGAACGGGGTCGAAAGCGACCGGTGGTGACCGGCAGCAACCGGCCATTTCCGGTCAGTCGTGACAGACATGAACTCGCCAGCATGCCTCGCTGCGGCTCCAGATCTTTGCCCTGAGTGGGTACCCGAGCGTATCGCGTTCACCTCCCATCCTTCGCAATGCCACCTCTATCGCATTTCATGTCGCAGGATAATTGAGCACCTGCGACAGACTCAGGTACATCGCAAAGCCTTTACCGTAAGGCGCGTGTGAGTCGTCGCATCACTCAGAAGTTTCGCGACTGTGATGGAGGGTGCGGATATTACTTGGCAAGAGCACCGGGCTTTCCCGCTCAAGCGTATATATCTATTTGCTGGTGAGATTTGATGCCATCCCTTCCAGCTTTCGTTTCAGTCGCCTGAGATCACTATTGACGATCAGCTTATGCGCTGGACCTACCGGCAACATGTAGATGCGCCCAAAGGCATTATGCGTGACGACAGATGATGTGATCACGAGCACACGATCTGTTATCGAAAGACAAATCATGACATCCAGGTGCCGGTCACGCTCGGTCAGAACCAGCATGTCGGGGGCACTATGCTCCACCAGAAAGAAATCCAGCTGTTCGCCCGCTTGCACTGTCGCTCGCCTGGCGCCGGAGAACCCGCCGATCCGCTTCACGCCGAACAACGAGGAAATCGCGTCCCTCGTTCGGAAAGCTAGCCGCATGAGCAGTCCCGATTCGGCCGTCATGATGTTCCAAGCGTCAAGAACGGTGATTTCAACAGGGAGCAGGACTGACCTGCTGTCATAGTAATCAAGTTCGGACAGCGTACGCAGAGTGTGAACAGGTGATGTGGTAGCCAAACATTATCTCCCTTCGCAGAAGCACTTGCGATGTCGGCTCATCGGCCTAAGCGGCCGGTCGCAGTATCAAAATCGGACATTCTCTTTCTACACGAACCGCGAGGTGTTGCCGTTGCACAGTATCCATATATGTGTCCATCGGCACCGGACCTTCTCATGCTGATTGTCTGCGCCAAGTGCCGGGTGATGTGCCGAACTGGCGTTTGAATGCACGACTGAACGCAGCTTCGGATTCGTAGCCAACTGCAAAGCCGATTTGCGCCACATTACCGCGACCTTCGCGCAGGTGTTGAGCCGCCACGTGCATACGCCAGAGCGTCAGGTATTGCATCGGTGGCTGTCCGACCAATGCCGTGAATCGCTCCGCGAATACCGAGCGCGACATGCCCACTTCAAGCGCCAGGGCTTCTGCAGTCCAGCCCTCGGTGGGACGTGCATGGAGCAGCGCCAGTGCGCGCCCGATATGCGGATCTCGCAAACCCGCCAGCCACCCGCGCCGCTCAGCCGGGAGGCTCGCGACATACTGGCTGACGGCTTCGACGAACAGCAATTCGGATAGCTTGGCGATGACCGTTGTCGAGCCGACGCTTCCTGCCGCGATCTCACTGACAGCGAAACGGAATGAGCTTTCAATCCAGGCTCCCGAAGCCGTCGCGCGTACGTCTAATTTCAATAAGGATGGCAGCGACGAAAGCAACGGACTGAAGGGTGTTTCAGAGCCGAGGAATCCGCACAATAACTGCGTGGTCTCGCCGCCCCCGCCGTACTTGATTCGTGAAATGCCGCCGACTTCTGGCGGCTGAATGACTTCGCTCGCCGGCATGGGCGCAATGCTCAGGTCGCTGCCAAAAGAATGAGCGTCATTGCGAGGAAGCAGAACCAGTTCGCCTGCCCCCACGTCGATGGTGGCACCACCGTCGATTCGTAATTGCATGTTTCCGGCGGCGACAAAATGCGACGCAATGATATGTCGAGGCGCCGCCAGGAACGGCTTGCAATCGTCCGCAGAGATTCTTCCGTTGATGCACCAGGGCGCAGTGAATTCCGCCTCGAGGAAGACCCCTCCAGACAGCCGAATCACACGCAAGACATCAGAAAGCGCATCCAACAATTGCCAGCCCTCCTTTCCGGAGTCCGGAGCATGTAATCAGGCGCACTGGTCATTCACCGCCTGAACTGCGAGGCCCAGATTAGCACCAACGCGGACACAGTGATCGAGACTATCCCCAGATGCTTCACCAATGGTCATTGACTCCGGCGTTAACCGTAATTGGCCCATTCCAACTCGACCACGCAAGCCGGAGATCAATATGAACACCGTCGCTACCCTACCCAGCTCAGATTCGGGCAACGCCGCCCGTTATGCTCAAATTGTCAGATCATCGAAGAAAGCGGAATGGCAGATCGATCGTGATTTGCTACAGGACCGGAGTTTCGACTTCTCGCGCAAATTCTTGCCCGACGGACTATCGCGGATCGACCGCCTGACCTTTCTCGCCGCGGACGAGGCGCGTCTGCTCAGTCAGATTCAGGGCCGAACCTATGCGTATATCTTTGGTTTGGTCGAGCGTTTTATCAGTGCCAAAATGCTCGATCAAGGTCGGGCCCATGTATTTGACGATCAGCTCGCACTCGAAGCGCTGGTGCGCTTTTCTAACGACGAGATCAAGCACCAGGAGCTGTTCCGGCGCATGGAGACGATGATGGGTTCGCAACTGCCAGCGGGATATCGTCAGGTTGTCGATCCAAACGATGTGGCGCGCGTGGTACTTGCGGCCAGCACCTGGTCGGTGCTGGCGCTGACCTGTCATATCGAGCTATTTGTTCAGGCGCACTACGCGCAAAGCATCGCCCCGCGCGAGGAGTTGTGCCCACTATTCAAGGATGTCTTCAAATTTCACTGGAAGGATGAAAGCCGGCACGTCGTACTTGATGAACTGGAGTGGAAGGCGGAGCACGCGAAACTCTCGCCCGCCGAGCGCGACCAGGCAGTGAACGATCTGATTGCGCTGGTGGCGGCCGTCGACGCAATCCTGCAGGCACAATCGGCATCCGATGCCGACTACTTTATTGGAAATGTTTCACGATCGTTCAGTGTCGATGAGACAGCGCAAATCAACGCCTGCGTGCTGAGCGCCTACCGCTGGCAATACATTATCTCGGGCGTGCAGCATCCACACTTTGGCCGGCTGCTTACGCGCATGACAACACCAGCACAGATGTCCAGGATTCAGACCGCGCTGGCACCCATCATGAGCAATTGATCGACAGGGCGCGACCGACCGCGCGTCGGCCGCGCGGCTGTGGGATGACGAGCTGAAAATGATTGATTGAGGATGGCGGCCATGACGATACCGATGTGGATGCTGCTTGGGTTTGCGACCTGGACTTTGCTGCTGTTGATAGCCACCGTCGGGGTGTATCGCTGGGTCGGAATCTTGTTCTCGAATGTTCCGATTGCCTCTTTCCGAAGCGATCAGCTCGAAGGCGAGGATTGGTATCGGCGCGGGACTAGAGCACACGCGAACTGTGTGGAAAATCTGCCTGTCTTTGGCGCCATCGTGTTTGTGATTTCAGCCCTTGGTGTCGACGGCCCTGCAGTGAGCTACTTGTCCATAATCGTCCTGATCGCTCGCGTGTGCCAGTCTCTGGTTCACGTATCCCATGTGCAAACCGATACGTTCGTGGCAGTTCGATTTACCTTCTTTTGCGTTCAGTTGGTCTGTTTTCTCGCGCTCATTGTTATAGCCGCTTATTACGGCGTATGAATATCTTGAATAGAGGGATGAATCTGGGCCTGGTCCTGCAAATCAACATTTCGCTCGGACGCGCCCCTGGCGAGTCAGTGGTTAGATTCGATCCAGACAAGTCTTCGGTGCGACCGGCAGAAAACGGCCATTAGCGGTCACTGGTTGCGCCTCAAATCCGCCATCAGCAAACGTCCACCCAACCCGCACAACCCGTCATGACGCCTGCTGACGTTCTATTCAGACGCTTCATTGTCTTCGGTGACTGGATGGCCCGCTAGATTCGCGACGCGGTAACGAGGTAAGTCAATTGGACGGTGAGATCGATCCCGATGCCGAGCGCGGTAATGAAGATGACTTCTGGCCAGGACAGAGCCGTCAGATCAAATGCATGGGGCAACACCGCGCCGAAAAATACGACGGCTTTAAATTACTCAGAGTCAGCACGGCTCCGGCGAGAAGGCCCGGCCTGCTGAGCGCTTTGGAGGTGCCTGCATTTGTTCGGTGTTCTTTGACCATAAGTTCCAGGCGATGAACAGGATAAAGGCAACGCCGAGTCATTTCACCGCGATGAAGACCGACTCGAACTGCAGGGCCAGTGCTGCAAGTCCGAGGGTGGCGACCAGCAGCCCAGGCAAACTGATCTACAGGCCGCGTTGACGTCGATGTGCGTGGCTAATCCAGGATGAACAGGTCCCCTTCCACATCCGTATCGCCGTGTTTACGACTCTCCGCCGCAGAGTCGTAGACGATCATCAGAACCTCCCCAGGCTGCTCGCCCGATTGGAACAGACACATGCCCTCAGCGTGATCGTTGCCTTGCCCGAAAGGCACCTCCAGCACCTTCTCCAATTGATCGGTGAAGACCACGCTTTCCTCGTCGGACGCGAAACCGCCGCGCCAGCGGAAGACCGTTACCGGACCGTCCTGCTCCATCGTGGGGCCCGCCAGGATCAGCAGATCGTCACCGCGGGTGCACAGGTCACGCAAGCCCAGGCCATTGAGCGCGAAGAAGTGCTTGCGGTAGCGGCGCCCATCCGGACCGATCTTCTTCAGCACCAGCGTGTCAGACGAGGCGTCGTTCAGCTCGGGTTCGATCTCCAACAACACGGCCCAGCCGCGTAGCACCGGTCCACGCAGCCCCAGCAGAAGGCGCGAGCCGATCATCACCAACCCTTCGATATCGAAGCCGTTGTCCTTACCCGGGATACGCAGGAAGTCGCGTAGCTGAGGATCTTCAGCAATGGCCGCGGTCAGGTCGTTACCGACTTCGTTGCCCTGCAGCTGCGCCGCTGTACGTCCATCGGCATCCACTTTCCTGGCGAGTACATAGCTGTCGTTCTGCTGCACCACAGGGATGCGGGCCAGCAGAAAACGATTGCCGTCCGCCTCTACCGTCGACAGGCGCTTGATATTCTTCTGTGCAGAAGTGCCGGCCTCGGACTTCTTGCGCTTCAGGCTATGGGAGCCCACCACCCAGAGGTAACCACTGTCAGGGACATAGGCCAAACCCTCGATATCGATCTCGGCGTCTTGTTTCGGTATGGGCAGATCCAGATATTCCAGGAGCGGAAACGATTGGTGCTCGTCGCACCTTACGACGCCGCCGGGCGCAGCATCCTGGATTTTCAGGCGTTCCAGGCTCGTGGTTTCGTCGTTCGCCACCCAGAGTGTGTCGTCAATCTGCTGAGCGACCGAAAGGCCATCGCGCAACGACGCAAACGCCGGATCAAAGCTCAACAGCGCAAAATTGCTTCGGTGGCTCATGAGCGGTCTCCTGTCTTTATGGCGCGGCGCGCCGGTTATTCAGAACCGGATTCTGAGCGTGTTCTTCGTCCAGTGCATGCACTCATCCTAGCCGACCCGTCCACCGCTGATGGCTTAGGTCCCTTCGCTGCAGCTGCTAAGCAACCCGGATTAGTTCCATCAACTCCCAAAATAGCCGACTAACGGTGACCCCCGTAGGCACAAAGCCTGCTACAACCACCTTGACGAACATTTGACGTCAATCTACCGCCATACGGATTTCCTAATCAGCAGACCCAATTGACACAGCTCAATAGCGTCGGTTCGAGCGCAACTGTGGCCGCAACATTCCCCGCATACAGGATTATTGACATGATCGACCTCGCCACCTGGAATTTAAGCATCCCTGAAGGCAGCCCACCGGCTACCATAGAAACGCCTCGACTGGCGCAAGGCTTCAAGGACCAGTATTTCAGTTCTGAAGCCGCTACCCTTTCCTTCTGGGCACCTGTGACCGGTTCCAGGACGGCCAACGCTATTTACCCGCGCAGCGAGTTGCGGGAAACCTATAGCGATGGAACGCTGCGCAACTGGCAGTATTCAGCGGCGGATAACATTCTGCGGGCGAGTCTGACCGTCAATCAGGTGCCCAGCACCGGCAAGATCGTGATTGGTCAGATTCACAACAAGGACAGCAACAGCCCCATGGTGAAGCTGGAATACCAATACAAAACGTCGGCTTCGACGGGAAACATTGTCGCCAAGGTGCGCATGCGCCCCGACGATGAAGAGGGCCAGGTCATTACCATTGCGACGGGTGTGCCGCTCGACCGCAACTTTTCCTACCAGATCCACCTCAGCCCGAAGGGCGCGCTGGGCATCAGCGCAGCAGGATACAACTGGAGAACCACCATCGACCCGAGCTGGAAGACCAAACCACTGTATTTCAAAGCGGGTGCGTATGTGCAGGACAACACCGGCTATCCCACCGAGGGCGGAAAAGTGACGTTCAGGATGCTGGAGATCCAACACAACATTTAGTCGCTTCTTTAGGTCACTACCGTTGGCACGCCGATCCGAAGGGTGAAGACTTTAGTGGATTTCCTCGTCGATCGGCTACCAAGTGGCTAGCTGTCAGTGAACTCAACCGCGCGGGCGGCAGATGCCCTCGAAGCCTTTCAAAACCATTGCGTGCGCATACAGTGGGATACGCTGCTATCGCAGGCGGGTGTCGAAGGTGGCGGCACGCATCCTTACATGGTGCGATCACGTTCACTATCGCAAAGAAGGCGAGCGGGACGAGGAATGCATCAGATTGGTGGCGGAGGCTACCCAGAGAAGATTTATCCTGAATTATGAACGCTCTTTCCTGCACCCGGTGCTGGATTGAGTTAACTAACCTTAAGGGCGTCGGTCGATTGCACCATTTCGCGATGGGCAGCAATCGGCCGAGGCTGTGTAAAAACGATTTTCAATCGGTACGGCTGAGCGGAATCACTCGAAAAGTCCTGTTCCTGCGCAAATTTCAGGTCTGCTGAGCATCCGATCGTCAGTAGATTTCGCGTAGGAACGCATGCATCAACACCTGCAGCGCGTTTTTACACAGCCTGGGCCAATAGCTGCCTCTCATTTCGGCAGCAATGGGCAGGTGAAGACTGCATCTTATGACTGAGTATTGGTGCAAGTCAGAGGGGGCATTTCTTCATTGAGAGCCGTAGTCGCTGCCATTCATTCCAGCAGTCCTCGGCAACTAAGTCCCGGAAACCACGTTCGTTCTCCATATCCAGGGCGACGTCGAATGGAACTGCAACACACGTCGCTTGATCACGGATTTTGAGTGCCTCGGACTCTGTAAGTGGGGAGCCTTTGTTCGTTTCGGCGCTTTGCAAAGCCACCGAAAGCGCCGGAATGAATACAACGCAAAGCTGTTCCGTCATCTGTTGCTAGCCTCAATTGTGCGGGAAGGCCGAAAGATTACGCTGGTTGCTTAATCACGGCTATTGGCCAAGAGCATCCATCGCCTGATGTCAGCGTTGGGTCGATTGCAGTCGGTCGCGACAGGCAGAAATCGACCCGAAGCAGTCGTTCGCCAAGGGACTGCTTTCAGCTGTGGATTCAACCGGTCGAGCAGGCGCCTTTCCTCCTGGCGGGTCAGGCGCAGGATGCGCAGATCGGCGCCGGGAGTGTCCAGCAGTCGCTCAAGCCCGTAGATGCAGGCTCCGGGCGGGCAGGGTTGGCGGATCGGGAATGGGGGCTTCATGAACTCCGATCATAACGAACCGAGATCGCTGTTGCCCATGGGGTTCGGAGAGGCACGCAGATTCGGGCTGTCCGGCTGAGCAAGAATCAGACGCTGTTTTGGGTGATGGCCACCTCAATTCTTCTCTGGCATTGCAGAGGAGTGGTGACTAGTAATCAACCACTGCGTTCCGTCCCACTTGTAGGTGTATGTGTAGCGAGCTTTGACTTGAGCACCCGTAGTGCCAAAGGTGAACGTATAGAGCCCAGCATCAACCGCTGAGTTACAACCAATCTCTATTGTTCTCGAGTCGATCCTGCCTGCGGGCTTGTTTTCCAGGAAGTGATGGAAGTAGTCCTCTTTTTCGGCCGCGGTTAATCGCGGTTTGTTCGACACGGTAGGAAGAAGGACCGAGCGCTCGGCATAGTTGGCGACAACTTGGTGTGGGTCCCCGGTTTGCAGCGAGCGATTCCATCGGTCAAACAAGGCCGAGATTTCTTGCTCATTGGTTGCCTTGCAAACTTCCGTGTGTGCAGTACCGGACTCGAGCCCCGATGGGGCTGAGGCACAGCCTGCAAGAACGACTGCAAAGGCAGCTGACAGGACAGATATGTTTCTCATGGGCGATCCTCCTGGTGACGGTCGAAAACGCTGAGGGCATAACGCTTCTTGTCATTTTGCAAGTCCGTGTTTTGCCTGAGTGTGGTCACTGCGCGTACGACATTGCTCGAGGAGAGGCACGACAAAGATGGCAAACCCGAACTGCCTGATGAGTATAGGTGGCAAATCAAATTACGCTGCTGACATGCCGGCAGCTTGTCCACTGTCCGCTATTGGCCGGTAGCTGCCTGTCGCGAAGGGCTTCAATCGACCCCGGCTGTGTGAAAACGCATGCGCCGTTTTGAAGTCTGCGTTGCTACGTAAAATCTGTCGGCGTTTGCTTGGTCAGCCAGACCTGAAATTTGCATAGGAACGCGATTTTTGTTCCGATTCTGACTGTCAAACTTGCTCTAAAACGTTTTCACACAGCCTGGACCCGAAGCAGCCTTTCATCAATGGCTGGAAGCGGCGACCAGGCTCCTGAGGTAGGCAGTCAAATCACGAAACGGTTTTCGCCATCTCAGAGGTGGCAATATCTACTTTGTTCATGGCTATGGTCTCCGATAGGCACCCTGTGAAAGCTTAGTGGGCGTTCACAGGGTGCGACGGGGTAACCATTTTGTGTTTTAAAGATCGTATTTCAACACTTCAGCGCACAGGCGGTGCGTACTGAATCCCGCCGTTGTTCCACAAGGCGTTGAGGCCTCGCTTGATCTTCAGCACGCTGCCCTGGCCAATATTGCGCTCAAACACTTCGCTGTAGTTGCCGACCTGTTTGACTATCTGAACCACCCAGTCCTTGCGCAGCTTCAAGTCCTTGCCGTATTCACCATCGGCACCCAGCAGCCGTGCGACATCCGGGTTCTTGGTGCTCTTGGCCTGCTCTTCGACGTTCTGCGAGGTGATGCCCATTTCCTCGGCGTTGAGCATGGCGAACAGGGTCCACTTGACGATGCTGAACCACTCCTCGTCGCCCTTGCGCACCAGCGGGCCGAGCGGCTCCTTGGAGATGATTTCCGGCAGCACCACGAATTCGTCGGGGTGGGCCATTTTGATCCGTTGGGCGTAAAGGCCCGACTGGTCAGTGGTCAACACATCGCAACGACCGGCTTCCAGGCCCTTGGCGCTTTCATCGGCGGTGTCGAAGGTGATGGGGGTGTATTTGAGGTTATTGGCGCGAAAGTAATCCGACACGTTGAGTTCGGTGGTGGTGCCAGCCTGGATGCAGATGGTCGCGCCGCCCAGTTCCTTGGCGCTGCTCACCCCCAGTTTGTTGTTCACCAAAAAGCCAATCCCGTCGTAATAGGTCACGCCGGTGAACACCAGGCCCATGCCGGCGTCCCGGGAACTGGTCCAGGTGGTGTTGCGGGAAATAAGGTCGATCTCCCCCGACTGCAACGCGGTGAAGCGCTCTTTGGCGGTCAACTGGCTGAACTTCACTTTCGACGCGTCGCCAAACAGCGCGGCAGCCACAGCGTGGCAAACATCGACGTCGATCCCGGTCATTTTGCCCTGAGCGTTCGGCACGCCGAACCCCGGCAGACCATCGCTGACACCGCACTGGATAAAGCCCTTTTTGGTAATGGCATCCAGCGTCGCCCCCGCTTGAGCGGTAGCGGTCACACCCAACAGGGCGGTGGCGGCCAGCAAGGCCAGGGTGGATTTCATGCTCTTCATGCCAACGACTCCCTAGTGTTTCTTGTTATTCGACGCACATGTCGCGCGCCTGCACGCACCCGATAGTGGATGAAATCCTTGATGCCGGTGAGTTTTAGTGGTTTTTTAGCCGTCCAGCAAACGACCTTTCGGCAAGCGCTCCTTCCGGTTTGGAATGAACTGCCCCTGGCGCCGCATCCGTTCCCCTTTAGGTGGCCTCGTGTTTTCAAAACGTTTAACGCCGTCGATGACCGCCCTGCAGTGCTTCGAAGCGGCCGCTCGCCACCTCAGTTTCACCCGCGCCGCCCAAGAGTTGCACCTGACCCAAAGCGCCGTCAGTAAGCAGGTGGCGCAGTTGGAGGAAATGCTCTGCCACAACCTCTTCGAGCGAGTGCGCCAACGCCTGCACCTGTCGCCGGCCGGCGCCTTGTACCTGGCCGAAGTGCACAAAATCCTCAATCAGGTGGACATCTCCAGCCGCTACATCCTCAGCTACGGCGGCGAAACCGAAGTCCTGCGCATCGCCACCCAGCCGACCTTCGGCGACCGCTGGCTGGTGCCCAAGCTCAAGGACTTCGCAGCGCTGCACCCCCGCATTCACCTGGACGTGCGCACCGATCTGGAGCCTTTCGACGTATTGCAGGCCAAGGCCGATATCGCGTTTTTCTACGGCCAGGGCTCCTGGCCGGGTGCGACCTGCATTGAATTGTTCAGTGAAGATGTGGTGCCGGTCTGCGCCCCGGGGTTCGTCGCCAGCACCGAGATCGCCCCTTCCCGACACACTTTGCTGCAATGCACCTCCCGTCCTGAGGCCTGGCATGCATGGTTTCTGGAACAGGGTCTGCATTCGCAAAACAGCTACCACGGCCCACGTTTCGACACGTTTTACATGTGCATTCGCGCCGCCCAGTCGGGGTACGGCGTGGCGCTGGTGCCCCGGTACATGGTGAGCGACGAACTGGCCCGGGGCAGCCTGGTAATTCCCTGGGATTACGCCATGCCCAGCGCCGGCGCACACTTCATCGCCCATGCCGAGCATGCGGGGGAAGTGCCCAAGGTGAAGGCGTTTTTGCGGTGGATGGTCACGTATATCACGCCCGCCTAGGACTCCCGTGGCTCTATGTGGGAGCGGGCATGCTCCAGAGAACACCACACATCCCAAATTTTTTAATGACCCGCACACTTTACTTAGTTTGCGGCACGGACCTGCCCCCGGCTTAGATACCCCTAGCTGCTCATCGGTATAGGCGCCGAATCAAACAACGTTGCTGACATGACGCAGCCCTTCCACTGGCCGCTTTTGGCCGATTTCTGCCAGTCGCGAAGGGCAGCAACCGATCCATAGCTGACGGTGGCGACAGGCAGAATCCGGCCACTAGCTGACAATCGCATTCACTTTTGTATCACCGCTTGAACTGGCCGGGTGCCGCCGATGTCGAACACATGCTTGTCGACGCTTGGGAATAGCTGTTTCATGGCGGCGAAGTCGCTCGGGCTTGTGCGTCGGATCAGGCGATACCAGGCTTCCAGTGCATTGGCCGAGTGTGACCATTTCTGCTGGGCTTCCCGGATGCGTTTCTGAGTAATGACGTGCATTGTGAGCCTGTTATCGCAGCTTGCTATGAAGCTAAGGTATCGCGATGCCGGTAGTATTACAGGTTGCGATACTTTCTCAGGCAGTCGCCGCAGCCTGGTTTGGTCGCCGGCACCCCGGCTTGCCGAGCCAGCCCGCCGGCCATACGATTCGACTATTCCTCAGACGGAGGAGTCATTGTGAAGCCGGTGATGCTCCTGACGCGCATCCTGGCGCCTGCCATCGCTCTGGCGCTGGCATCCGCCGGCCTGCATGCCGACGACCCGTTCGCGCCGTTGCGCGACGCCATGGTGCGGGAGATCGCCAACATGTCGTCCGTCACCCGCGACGAAACCGGCAGGGTCGAGTTTGCCGCGCCGGTGATGGCCGCGATGGCCAAGGTGCCACGCCATAAGTTCGTCCCGCCCGACGAGGTGCCCTACGCCTACGAGAACCGCCCGCTGCCGATCGGCTACGGCCAGACCATCTCCCAGCCCTACATCGTCGCCCTGATGACCGACCTGACGCAGGTCGGGCCCGGCGACGTGGTACTCGAGATCGGCACTGGCTCGGGCTACCAGGCGGCGATCCTTGCCGAGCTGGCGCAGGCGGTCTACACGATGGAGATCATCGAGCCGCTGGCAGTGCAGGCCGGGGAGCGCCTGGGCCGGCTGGGATATGCGAAGGTGCAGGCCCGGCTGGGCGATGGCTACCACGGCTGGCCCGAGCACGGGCCTTACGACGCCATCCTCGTCACCGCCGCCGCCAGCCATGTGCCGCCGCCACTGATCGCCCAGCTCAAGGCCGGCGGACGGATGGTAATCCCGGTCGGCGCGCCGTTCATGATCCAGTACCTGCTGCTGATCGAGAGGGCCGGCGATGGCAGTGTGTCCACCCGGCAGGTGCTGCCTGTGCGCTTCGTGCCGCTGGTCGGAGGTGGTTGAGCATGCATTCGCCGCCGTTGCTCGCCCTGGCGCTGCTGTCTGCCTCCGCGCTCGGCTATGAGGTGCTGCTGCTGCGACTGCTTTCGATCATCCAGTGGCACCATTTCGCCTACATGATGATCAGCGTCGCGCTGCTCGGCTACGGCGCTGCCGGCACCGCCGTGGCGCTGGCGCGGCCTGTGCTGGCGCCGCGCTTCCACGGCGTGTTCATCGGCGGCGCGGTGCTGTTCGGGCTGAGCGCCATCGCCTGCTTCAGCCTGGCCCAGCAGGTTCCGTTCAATCCCCTCGAGATCCTCTGGGACGCGCGGCAGTCGGCGCGCCTGCTGCTGATCTACCTGCTGCTGTTTGTGCCGTTCTTCTGCGCGGCGGTGTGCATCTGCCTGACCTTCACCTGCTATCAGGAACAGATTCATCGGATCTACGCCTTCGACATTCTCGGCGCCGGCGTGGGCAGCCTGGCGATCGTCGCCGCACTGTTCGCCCTGACGCCCGTCGATGCGCTGCGGCTGCTGGGCGGCACCGGCATCGCCGCCGGGGCGCTGGCCGGCATGGCTTGCACGGGGCATAGGCACTGGCTCGTGCCGTTGCTGCTGGCGGCGGCGGTCGCGGTGCCGGCCGGCGTGCCCGGGCGCTGGATCGCCCTGTCGCCCTCCGAGTACAAGGAACTGAGCCAGACGCTGCGTATTAAGGATGCGCGCGCAATCGCCCAGACCTGGAGTCCGCTGGGCCTGCTCACGGTCGTCGACAGCCCGACCATTCCCCTGCGCCACGCGCCGGGCCTAAGCCTCAACGCGACGCAGGAACCGCCCGCACAACTGGCCATCTTCACCGACGGCGACGGCCTTTCCGTGCTGAACCGCTATGACGGGCGCCGCGAGCCGCTCGCCTACCTGGACTACCTGACCTCGGCTCTGCCCTATCACCTGCTGCGGCAACCCCGCGTGCTGGTGCTGGGCAGCGGCGCCGGCGCCGATGTGCTGCAGGCGATCTACCACGGCGCCAGCGCGGTGGATGCCATCGAACTGAACCCGCAGGTGATCGATCTGGTCCAGCGCCGCTTCGCCGACTTCTCCGGCAAGCCGTACAGCGCGCCCAACGTCCGTGTGCTGATCGGCGAGGCGCGCGGCCTGGTGGCTTCGCGCGGCGAGCCTTACGACCTGATCCAGATCGCCCTGCTGGACTCCTTCGGCACCGCCTCGGGCGGCCTGCATGCGCTGTCCGAGAACTACCTGTACACGGTGGATGCCTTCGCCGAGTACCTGCGCCATCTCGCGCCCGGCGGCCTGTTGGCCATCACCCGCTGGGTCACCCTGCCGCCCCGCGATGTTCCCAGGCTGCTGGCCACCGCGGCCGCGGCCATCGAGCGCGACGGGCAGGCCAGCGCGGCGCGCCGCATCGTCATGATCCGCGGCTGGAAGACCGCGACGCTGCTGGTCAGCAACAGGGATTTCGACGACGCCGGCATCGCCGTGCTGCGGGAGTTCTGCCGGGCGCGCTCCTTCGACCTGGCCTACTACCCCGGGATGACCGTGGCCGAGGCGAACCGCTACAACCTGCTCGACCGGCCCTGGTTCTTCGAAGCGGCGCAGGCCCTGCTGTCCGGCGAGCGCGCGGAGTTCCTGGCACGCTACAAGTTCGACGTGCGTCCGACCATGGATGACCGGCCGTATTTCTTCCACTTCTTCAAGTGGCGCTCGCTGCCGGAACTGCTGGCGCTGAAGGCGCAGGGCGGCCTGTCAATGCTGGAGTGGGGCTATCCGGTGCTGATCGCCACGCTGCTGCAGTCCAGCGTGGCCGCCGTGCTGCTGATCCTGGCGCCGCTATGGGTGGCGCGGCGGCGCCAGCGGCGCTCTCGGAATGCGGCTTTGGCCAGGTTCGAACTTCGGGTCGTGTCCTACTTCGCCGCCATCGGCTTCGCCTTCATGTTCGTGGAAATCGCCTTCATCCAGAAGTTCACCCTTTTCCTCAGCCACCCGTTGTATTCGGTGGCGGTAACGCTCAGCGCGTTCCTGATCTTCGCTGGCCTCGGCAGCCGTTACTCCGGCCGGCGGCGGGGGGACATTGGAACTGGTGTGGGGCCCCGTTATCCGCTCGCGCGGCCAGTCCTGGCGATCTGCGCGATCGCCCTGCTCTACCTGATCGCCCTGCCCCCGTTGTTCCAGCTGCTGGCGCCGGTGCGGATCCTCGCCAGGTTCGGCATCTGCGCCGCGCTGGTAGCGCCGCTGGCGTTCGCCATGGGCATGCCGTTTCCGCTCGGACTCGGGCGCGTCTCCGCGCGCGCCGAAGCACTGGTGCCGATCGCCTGGGGCGTCAACGCCAGCGCATCGGTGGTGGCGGCCGTGCTGGCGACCCTGCTGGCGATCCACCTGGGCTTCACCGTGGTGTTGCTGCTGGCGTTGCTGCTGTATCTCGCGGCGGCGGTCGTGTTTCCCTGATCGCGGCGGTTCGCAGCGACGTCAACAGACCCTGGTGAGACGAATGGCCTGTTGGAACGCCGCTTGCCGCAGTTCACACGTCTCGCCGTGTCGATCAGCGAGGGTGACGCCTTTCCTGCTTCGAAGCTAAACATTTGAAAATGTGGACGTGTGCGTCATGCCAAAGATGAGAGGTTCCGTGCCGCAAGCAATTGGTTTTGGCCGACGCAGTCGAGTCGTCAGAGGTGGCTTTCATCCCATAGCTGCCGGTGGTGACCGGCAGAAACCGGCCAAAAGCAGCCTCTGACGAGATCGACCGCAGAATATTTTTGCGAGCGACGGTTTTGAGTACGGCCAGAATGCTCTGGCTTGCCGTTACCGGGTGGGATTGGAGCTTGTACTGCCCCAGTCCCGCCATTTCTATTTTTGGCCACCCGGCAATGGTGGGGTTCGAGGAGGGATCAACCGTTTGGAAAAGGGGACGCCCATTAGCCTTGACTTGATACCGGCTAATGGGTGCCCACTTTGGGGATGTTATTCTCGGCGCGTAACAAATTGACAGGTAGTACGGAATGCTGGCGAATCGAGCTGGCAAGCAAGGATTTGCAGCCAATAATAGTCAGCAGACTGCAGGAATCCTGGAAGATTATTTTAATAACGAGGACCGCTGGATGATTGATTTCAACAACAAGGGTTTCTTCAAGCTGAAACAAAACAATGAGTACGCAGAACGTGTCACCTCCCTTCTGCTGGAGGGAGAGCAGGTAATCGATTCATATAAATCCATGCGTGATGGCGTGGTATTTACGAACAAAAGAATCATCGCGGTGAACGTGCAAGGCATCACCGGAAGCAAAAAGGACTTCACCTCCTTGCCCTACAAAAATATCGTCGCCTATTCCGTGGAGACGTCTGGAACATTTGACTTGGACTCCGAGCTGGAAATTTATTTTTCGTCGCTGGGCAAAGTAAAGTTTGAATTTACCGGAAAAACTTCGATTGTAGAAATTTCGAAGCTCATATCTAGTTACCTTCTCTGAGCCGGGTTCGGACTACTCCCCGAACTCCCGATTAGCAGGTTCTTCCGGGGCGAGGTTGCGGTTGCCTGCCCCTTTTTCCAAGGGACGCCATTAAGCATCCTCAAGTCGCTCACGCAGAAACTCGATAAACCGTTGGGTTTTCGCTGGCAACAGCCGCGTCTCGGTGAGGGCATAAACCGAGATGGGCGAGGCCTGCCATTGCGGCAAGACTCTGCGCAGCGTGCCATTGGCAAGGTCTTGCGCAGCGATACCTTCCGCCAGTAACGCGATCCCCAGATCCAGCGTCGCCAGACGTCGAATCATTCCCACGCTGTTGAGTTCGAATCTCCCGCTAACCCCAACCTCCACCTCCCCTTCACTGCTGGAGAGTATCCAGCGGTCAGCACGCGTTCCGCGCAGTCGCAGGCATTCGTGGTTGGTCAGGTCCGAGGGATGAACAGACTCACCGGACAGTTCTAGGTAACGGGGTGAGGCGTAAAGACAGCGGCGCAAACTGGCAAGCTTGCGGGCAATCAGGTTCGAACTCGCCGGCTCGCCCATGCGAATGACCACATCAACCGGCTCACTTACCAGTTCGACCTGACGCGGGGTCAGATCGAAATCGAAGCTGATACCGGGATACAGCCGGGCAAACTCCGCGATCAGCACGGTTGGTGACTGGTCACACAGTGGATGCCGCCACCACCGGCGGCGATTGCGTCGATGTTGAGCTGCACCACCTCACGGTCCGGGTAGAGTTCAGACAACAGATCAAAGGCTTTCGTATCTGCCGCCTTGTCACCGAACTCGGGCGCAATGACCGCACCATTGATCACGAAATAGTTGATGTAGCCCGCGGCGAAGTCTGGATTGTTTTTGCTGAACATACTCGTTCGTGGATTGAGCGGGGGCGATACGGTGTGCACTTGCAGCTTGTGGCCATCGGCATCAGTGGCATTCTTGAGAATTTCCAGATGGGCAAGCGTCACTGAGTGGTCATATGACTCAGGGTCGTTGTCGAGGTTGGCGATCACTACTCCTGGCTTGACGAAGCGGGCGTAGAAGTCGACATGGGCATCCGTGATGTCTTTGCCTTTGATTCCAGGCAGCCAGATGATTTTGCGCAAGCCAAGCCTATTCTTCAGTTCTTCCTCTATGTCTGCCTTGCTCCGGTCGGGATTGCGGTTGGTATTGATCCAGCTACTTTCGGTCATGATTCCCGTGCCGTGGCCATCCACTTCGATACCGCCACCCTCGCCCACCAGCTGGCTGCGGATATAGCTGGCGTCAGCTGTCTGGGCGACCAAAGCGGCCAGCTGCGCATCATCGGCATGCTGTTGCTTGTTGCCCCAGCCATTGAAGTTGAAATCCACGGCGCCGAGCCCACCTTCCCCATCATTGACGAAGTTGGCCCCGATATCGCGCATCCAGATATCGTCCAGCTCGGTGGTGACGTAGGTGATGTTAGTCGTGCCACAGTGCTCTTCGGCCAGATCCTGCTCGCTCTCGCGACAGAACACGGTCACCGGCTCATAGCGGGCGATGGTGCGAGCGATCAAGCCAATGGCCGCTTGCACGTCAGCGGTAAAATCCTCCCAAACGGCCTCCTGTGCGCCAAAAGCGATGAAGGCCCGCCGGTGCCTGTCGCCCTCATCCGGCATGCGCCAGTTGCCCGGTGTGGACGCTTGCACGTGCAAGGGCGTCAGGCCCAGTCCGAAGGACGCTGCCGCGCCCAAACCGGCAACGACCGATACTTGCTTGATGAACTCGCGACGAGTCGACATGTGTTGATCCCTGAATGTTTGTCTGAAGTCATTGGGTAGTGGCCGTCTTGAACTTGGTCCAGGCCCGCATGCGCGCCCGCATATCGGCCTGCGCAATGTCCTTGCCGGGAATCAGCCGTTCATAAGTGGCATCGTCGAGGTAAATATCCGGATTGTTGCGCATAGTTGCATCGACGCTCGGACGTGCCTTGGCATTGGAGGTGGGGTAACCGGTGAAGTTACTGATGGCTGCCATGTTCTGCGGGCGCATGACGAAGTTGATGAACGCATAGGCGTACTCCGGATGTTTGGCGTCGACAGGAATCGCCATGGTGTCCATCCACACGGTGGTGCCTTCACGAGGAACACGGTACTGGAACGTGGTTTTCTTGCCGGCGCTATCAGCCGTGCGTTGCGCCTGAGTCATATCCCCGCTGTAACCGAGCGACAGGCACAGGTTGCCGTTAACCAGATCGGTCACCGGCTGCGACTGGAATTTACGAATGTACGGCCGTAGCTTGAGCAGCAGCTCACCCGCCGCCGCCAGGTCCTCGGGTCTGGCGCTGCGTGGCTCGCGGCCCAGGTAATTAAGCACCACCGCCAGCACTTCGTCCGGCGAATCGATCAGGGAGATACCGCAGTCCGCAAACCTGGCGGCCAGCTCCGGTTTGAACAGCATGTCCAGGCTGTTGACCGGGGCATCCGGCATGCGCTGTTTGATCTGCTCGGCATTGTAGGTCAGGCCGATGGTGCCCCAGGTGTAGGGGACGGTGGCCTGGCTCGAATGCACATAATGGGTACGCAGCTTCTGCAGACCGGGTTCGATGTCGTCCAGGGCAGTGAGCTTTGACTTGTCCAGCGGCTGCAGGCTGCCGGCGCGCATTAGACGCTCGCCAACGGTGTCGCCCGGGAAGATCAGGTCATAACCACTGCCGCCGGCCAGCATCTTGGCTTCCAGCGTTTCGCTGCCATCCATGACGTCGTAGATCACCTTGATCCCGGTTTCGGCGGTGAATCGGGCCAAGGTGTCCTCGGCAAAATAGTCGGCCCAGTTGTACAGCCTGAGGGTTTTCTCCTGCGCGTGCAGCGACGACACGACACCGCCAAGGGCCAATCCCAAAGCGCCCATCAACAGCTTGTTGGAAATGTGCATGTCAAACCCCTTGAGTATTCCAGCGTGCATTGAGGTGACGACCGTCCTGGCTTAACAACGCCCCGTACATGTCCGGACGGCGGTCGCGGTAGATCCCCCAGCTCAGGCGCTCTTCACGCATGGCCGTCAAATCCAGGCTGTGGACCAGCACGCCGGTGCTGTCACGGTCGGCCTCGGCGAGGAGCTTGCCCTTGTGGTTGCAGATAAAGGACGAGCCGTAGAAGCTCATCTGCAGGGTCGGATCGGTGGTCGCCACTTCTCGACCGATGCGGTTGGCTGCCACTACCGGCAGGATGTTGGCGGCGGCGTGGCCGCGCATGGTCATCTGCCAGTGGTCACGTGAATCCAATGCTGCACAGCCAGGTTCAGAGCCGATGGCGGTGGGAAACAGCAAGACTTCGGCGCCCATCAACGCCAGGCAGCGTGCGGTCTCGGGGAACCACTGATCCCAACAGATGCCCAAACCTATGCGCCCAAAAGCAGTGTCCCAGACACGAAAGCCGGTATCGCCAGGGCTGAAGTATTCCTTCTCCTGATAACCGATGGCGTTGGGTATATGCGTCTTGCGATACACACCCAGCAGCTGCCCATCAGCATCGGCCACGCTCAACGAATTGAAGTAGGCATTGCCCGCCTTCTCGAACCAGCTCAGCGGCAGCACCACACCCAGTTCCCTGGCCAGCGCGGCAAAGCGTTTCAGCACCGTGCTGTCCTGATATTCTTCAGCCAGTGCCAGGTGTTTGTGATGTTGCTCAATACAGAAATACGGTGTGGCAAACAGCTCCTGCAACAGAATGATCTGGGCACCCTTGGCCGCCGCCTCACGTACCAGTCGCTCGGCCTGATCGAGATTGTGTTGCAAGTCCCAGGTACAGGGCATCTGGGTGGTGGCAATCGTCAACAGGGTCATGGCATCAACCCTCCAGTGGCCAGGCGGGCTGTTGCTGGGTGATGCAATGCACACCGCCGCCGCCATGGGCCAGATGATTGATCCGCACCGGTACCACTTCGTGGTCGGGGAAGGCCTGAGCCAACACTTCGGCAGCCGCGTTGTCGGCATCGATGCCGTAGGCCGGCATGATGATGGCGTTGTTGGCGATGTAGAAGTTGGTGTAGGAGGCACAGAACACTTCAGCCTCGGTGTCCACCGCATCGGTGGCTTCATACAATTCGATCAGCTCGAACTTGCGGCCCCGAGCATCGGTGGCCAGTTCCAGCGCGCGACGGTTTTCGCGTACAACTTCGGCATACACCGAACCCTTGTCGTGGGTGGCGTCCACCAGCAACACGCCAGGGCGAGCGAACGCGCACACGCCATCGACATGGCCGTCGGTCATGTCGCCGGTCACATAGTCTGAATCGCCCGGCAGCCAGACGGTCTTCTTCACGCCTAGCAGGCGAGTGAAGATCTCCTCCATCTCAGCCTTGTTCATGCCCGGGTTACGATTGGGGTTGAGTAATACCGACTCAGTGGTGATCAGCGTGCCCTCGCCGTCGACATGAATGGCGCCGCCTTCGTTACTCAGTGCTGTACCAAAGCACTGCACGCCCAGGTAATTGAGGGCCCGGCGCGCCAGGCTTTCGTCCAGGTCAAAGGCCGACTTCCCACCCCACGCGTTGAAGCGCCAGCTCACACCGGCCAGACCCTGTTGCGGGTGGCAGACGAAGCTCGGGCCGGAGTCCCGGCACCAACTGTCGTTCACCGCCAGCTCGATCAGTTCAATGTTGGGTCCACACAACGCTTTGGCACTCGCTACAGCAGAAGGGTCAACGACCATTTTCACCGGTTCGAACCGGGCAATGGCGTTGGCCACGCGAGCGAAATCTTCTTGTACCAGCGGCAGTGTGACGCCCCAACCCGATTCCCATAGCACCTTATTGTGCGGCCAAACCATCCAGGTCGCGGCGTGCCTGACCCACTCTGCGGGCATCATCCAACCCGTGTTTCGAATTTCATTCTGCTGCATGACATGCTGCATGATAAAAAGCCCTTTTAGTTAAGTTATTGTGTTCACTAAAACTGCCTTGGCGGTCTTGGCATGCATGCTACGACTGTAAAAACGGGCTAACAAACGATGGATTTTGCAGGCAACTGATTAGAGGAACTTATCGATATGCTCAAACACTGGCCGCCTCTCGGCACCCTTCGCGGCTTTGAAGCCGCCGCCCGGCTGGGCAGTTTCCACAAGGCAGCCGCAGAGTTGCACCTCACCCAGTCGGCAATCAGCCAGCAGATCCGCAGCCTTGAGGCTTACCTGGAACAACCCTTGTTCTTTCGCAATGGACGCAGCGTCAGCCTGACCGATGCCGGTCACGACTTGCTCAGCACCACACAGGCACTGCTGCAACAACTTGCTGTCGGCATTCGCCGCCTTGGCCAGTACCAGAAACCCAACCAACTGGTCCTCAACACCACCCCGGCGTTCGCCCGTCACTGGCTGCTGCCACGCCTGGAAGATTTCCGCCGTCAGCATCCGGAAGTTGATCTCTGGATATTCAGTACCGATGAAGTCCCGGACATGACGAGCCAGACCATCGACCTCGCTGTGCGAGATGACATCAGCTCCCAGGCCGAATGCAGCTTCAAGGTGCTGCACGCTGACCGCCTGTACCCGGCTTGCCATCCAAGCCTGTTGGCGGTGCCCAGCGAACAGCGCACAACCCTCCATGGCGAGCGGGAAATGGACTGGAGTCACTGGGCAGTGGAGGCTGGTATAGATGTAGGTCAGAAGGATCAGGGGCTGAACTTCTCCGACCCCGGCCTGCTGTTGGACGCCGCTTGTGCAGGGCTCGGTATCGCCTTGGTCAGCCAATTATTGAGTCGGCAAGCGCGCGCCAATGGGCTGTTACAACCCTTGGTTGAGGCAACCATTCGTGGCCCCAACTGGGCCTTGCTGACCCATCGTGATAGTGAGAACAACCCGTTGGCGCGCAGCTTCAGTGAATGGTTACTTCGCAACCTGGCAGCAGGCAGCCAGGTAACGTAACGGTTCTGGATCAAGGCTTGAAGGGTGCCCCCTGGGTTCACTTGGTGCACTTTGATTTGCAGATGCATGAAAGGCTGCGTTGGGGCCAGAAGCTGCCGATGGTCGTTGCATTTCGCTTGTCGCCGGCGTTTGGCTAAGCTGAATAAACCGGGACGAACTGAAACCTGAGTGATAGCGGCCATCAACGGATCTGGATGGGCATCAAGACGGTAACTCCCAAAGGAGACGACTATGTATGCGGTTATAAGAACCTACTTGGGTACTGGAGCAAAGCAGCTTTTCGAGCTTATAGAAGAGCGCAACGCCGACGTCGAAGCTACCCTGCGGACAGTGCCTGGCCTCGTCAGCTACACACTGCTCAATACCGGTGATGGCGGCACGGCGGTGACTGTTTGCACGGACAAGGCCGGCACCGATGCGAGCTTGAAAGTCGCGCGCGACTGGATTCAGAAAAATGCCTCGAATATCCACGCGAAGCCGCCGATCGTAACGGAAGGTCCGGTCATTGTGCAGATCAAATAGCGCGCCCTAGCGATCTCTCATGACACTATCGCTGTCGCAGTCATTGCTTTATGAATGACCTGTCTGGACATTACTCGGGCCGCTGGTGGCACAACCTGCCCGATGGCCGAATTCAGTGCGACCTGTGTCCTCGTGACTGCAAGCTGCGGGACGGACAGCGCGGCGCCTGCTTCGTGCGCATGCGCGAAGGCGGGCAGATGGTGCTGACCTAATCTGGATCCCCGGATCGCATGAGCACATGCTACTCCAACACAGATGATCATCTGTGGCCGATGAAACGGTACGCATTCAATATTGCTAAACGGTCATCCGCGAATTTTACTCGGAGCCTCTCCGAAATGACGCCGATAGGCTCGACTGAAGCTAGCGCCATCGGAAAACCCCACCATTTCAGCTATTTGCCCCAAACTCAATTTTCGACTGATGAGCAGTGCTTGAGCCTTAATCATTCGCCGGCTGGCTACATACTGTTGAGGGCTCAGACCCGATAGTTGTCGCATAAGTACGTACAAGTGACTCGTGCTTACATAGCAAAGGTTCGCCAATTCATCGTTGTCGATACCACGGTGAAGATGCTTATCAATATATGAGTCAAGCCGTTGCCTATCCAGGCGCCGCTCCACAGGAACTGTTGCCGAAGCATGCCCGTCATGCATCATCAGATGAGTGAGGAACACGGTGATCAGCTGATACTGGAATGCCGGTCTGTCATGTAAAGAAGTTTGCTGCAGTTGAGTATCAGCCCAATCCAGCAGGCTCAACACGCTTGAGGTCGGGCTTAGCAGTTCAGGCTGATCGAGCAACCGCGCCTTGACCGATGATAGACAGACTTCTTCCAAGGCATTTATGAAGACGTCCTCGGGATTGATATCAATGACCAGCAACCGACACGTTTCGGAGCGGCCATGGTAGTGATGTTCCACAGCACCGGGAAGGATCCCAATAGAACCGCGCGCTATCGTTCCACTGCTTCCAGGCAGTTCGCACTGCATGATGCCTTGATGACCTATCAGGATTTGCGGGTGATCGTGACTATGTGTGCCCTGGCTTGTAGCAATGTGGTTAGTTCGCAGTAACGTTTCCACATTCAAACCTTCTCAGTAGTCTGAGTCAAAAACCTGATAGCTGCGAACAAGGCGCGCCTGGATACCCATATTAGGATGGAGACACCTTCAATGTCGAGTGTCTCTCATGTACCTGAATGCCCAGCAACTGGCCGAAGCACTTCCTTGGGACGCGCTGATCGAAGCTCTGTCCGATATCTTCACTCGCACGGTGCACTCTCCTGTGCGTCACCACCACAAAATCGAGGTACCTGGCGATCCCGCGGCAATGCTTCTGTTGATGCCGGCCTGGATCGAGGGTGAGTACCTCGGCGTCAAACAAGTGAACGTCTTCCCTGGAAACAATGCGAAAGGCCAACCTGGACTCAGCAGCCACTATCTGCTGAGTTGTGCGAAAACAGGTTTGCCATTGGGTCAGTTTGAAGGCAACGAGCTGACTGCTCGTCGCACGGCGGCCGCCTCGGCTTTAGCGTCACGTTATCTTTCACGCCCCGATTCGACTCGATTGTTGATGGTGGGTGCTGGTCGAATGGGCCGCTACCTGGTCAGTGCACACCGCTCGGTTCGCGATCTTGAAGAAGTGGTCGTTTACGACCTTAACGTCGATGCAGCTCAAGCATTCGCCAACGACATTTCTGCTCAGGGGATCTCGGCCAGAGCGGTGACACTCGAAGGCTTACCGGAAGCAGCGGCAGCCGCTGACATCATCAGTTGTGCCACTTTGGCCACAGAGCCGGTCATCAGGGGCAAGTGGCTAAAGCCGGGTGTGCATCTCGACCTGGTCGGTAGCTTTACCCCATCCATGCGAGAAGTTGACGACGACGTCGCGGCGCGCTGCACTATATTTGTCGATACGCGCGAAGGGGCGCTGGCAGAGACCGGCGACCTGATCCAGCCTATCCGCGATGGGATCATCAGTGAAAAAGATGTCATCGCCGAGTTTAGCGAGCTGTGTGCCGGGAAACATGCGGGGCGTTCTGCGCTGAAGGATTCAGAGCAGGCCATGACGATGTTCAAATCTGTTGGTGCATCGGTAGAAGACCTTGCGGCAGCGATACTGGCCTACCAGCGAACTTCGGCTACCCAGTAGTGCATGCATCCAATTGAGCTTAAAGGTCGGCCTATAGCAGGACGACGAAGCGCTTGGCAAAAAGCTGCGCGTGCGCAGACCGCAACTGCGCCTTCCCGACGGCAGGTTTGCGCCGTCGGGAAGATCCTCGTCAATATGATGCGAGTGCCGCTACATCGCAGGACGTTGCAGCTTGACCCACTCCTGCACCGCAGGTCGCTGCCATTGGCGCTGCGCGTATTCCACCAGCGCCGGTGGCACGGAGTCACCATTGAGTATCAGCCGGTTGAGCATCAAGGCCAGATCCACATCGGCGATCGACCATTGGCCGAACAGGTACTCGCGGTTGTCGGCCAGCAGCGCTTGTGCGGCACCGAACAGCTTGCGCGCTGCCGACTCGGCAGCTGGCGACAAGGGCTCTGATTTGAGGCCATAAAACACCACCAATGTGGTTCGCTCCTGCCGAATGGGCAGCAGGTCACTGCGCAGCCATGCCTGGACTTGTCGTGCCTTCGCACGCTGCATCAGGTCTTGTGGGTAAACCGGCGTCTGGGGCAAAACGTCTTCCAGGTACTCAGTGATCGCCGACGATTCAGACAAGGCGAAGTCGCCATGCACGAGTGTGGGTACGCGCTGGGTCAGCGAGAGGCTGGCATAGCCCTGCGCCTGGTTTTCGGACGCTTCGAGGTCCAGCGGGCTCATTTCAAACTCGATGCCCTTTTCGCGAAGTACCACGAAAGCCGACATGGCATAGGGGCTGGCGAATTGAGAGTCGACGTACAGGCGCAGGCGGGAATTATTCACGGGGTCATCTCCTTATGTAGAAGGAGACACGCTACGAGATCCCAAACGATAAATAAAATTCATGATTTTCATGGGCGTATTCCAGGCCGGAATACGCTCAGGAATGGCAACCTCCCTGGAGCCCCCGACCTGAGCGATCAGGTCGAGGTGGTCCACTTCAAGACCCAGGGTCCAACGCTCGCGTCACCTGAGGTCGAAGCGGTCAAGGTTCATCACTTTGGTCCAGGCCGCTACGAAGTCTTTCACGAACTTCTCCTGCGCGTCGCTGCTGGCATAGACCTCAGCCAACGCCCTCAACTGCGCATTCGAGCCGAAGACCAGATCGACACGGGTGCCTGTCCATTTGAGGTCGCCGGTTTTGCGATCGCGTCCTTCAAACTCTTCATTGGCGTCCGAGACCGGCTTCCATTCCACGCCCATGTCGAGCAGGTTGCTGAAGAAGTCGTTGGTCAACGCTTCCGGCCGCTTGGTGAAGACCCCGTGCGGGGTTTGTCCGACGTTGGTGTTCAACACACGCAGGCCGCCAATGAGCACCGTCATTTCCGGCGCGGTGAGTGTCAGCAGTTGCGCCTTGTCGATCAGTAAGGCCTCGGCCGGTACGCGGTAGCGGGTCTTGAGGTAGTTACGGAAGCCATCGGCGATGGGTTCGAGAAAGCCGAAAGACTCGACATCCGTCTGTTCCTGGGTCGCGTCCATGCGTCCTGGCGTGAACGGCACCGTGACGGTCTGGCCGGCATTTTTCGCCGCCTGTTCGACGCCAGCGCTACCGGCCAGCACGATCAGGTCCGCCAGCGAGATCTTCTTGCCGCCGGACTGCGCGTCGTTGAACTCGTTCTGGATACGTTCGAGGGTCGCCAGCACCTTCGCCAGTTGCTCAGGCTGGTTGGCCGGCCAGTCTTTCTGCGGGGCCAGGCGCAGACGTGCACCGTTGGCACCGCCGCGCTTGTCGGAGCCACGGAAGATGGAAGCCGCCGCCCAAGCAGTTGATACCAGCTGCGAGACTGTCAGGCCACAGGACTGGAGTTTGCCCTTGAGTGCGGCGATGTCGCTGTCGTTGACCAGGGTATGGTCGACCGTCGGGATGGGGTCTTGCCACAGGAGCACTTCGTTCGGCATTTCCGGGCCGAGATAGCGCGAGAGCGGCCCCATGTCGCGGTGGATCAGCTTGAACCAGGCACGGGCGAAGGCGTCGGCCAACTGATCGGGATTCGCCAGGAAGCGCCGCGAAATCGGTTCATAGATCGGGTCGAATCGCAGGGACAGGTCCGTGGTCAGCATGGTCGGATTACGCCGCTTGGACGGGTCGTGAGCATCCGGAATGATGCCCGCGCCGGCGCCGTTTTTCGCCGTCCACTGGTTCGCGCCCGCCGGGCTCTTGGTCAGCTCCCACTCGAAGCCGAACAGGTTTTCCAGGTAGTTGTTGCTCCATTTTGTGGGCGTGGTGGTCCAGGTCACTTCCAGGCCGCTGGTGATGGTGTCGCCGCCTTTACCGGTACCGAAGGCGCTCTTCCAGCCCAGGCCCTGCTGTTCGAGGCCGGCGGCTTCGGGGTCGGCGCCCACATTGGTCGCAGGCCCGGCGCCGTGGGTCTTGCCGAAGGCGTGGCCGCCGGCGATCAGTGCCACGGTTTCTTCGTCATTCATCGCCATGCGAGCGAAGGTTTCGCGGATATCCACCGCAGCAGCGAGCGGGTCCGGGTTGCCCTCCGGGCCTTCCGGGTTGACGTAGATCAAGCCCATTTGCACCGCGGCGAGCGGTTTCTCCAGGTTGCGCTCCTGGACGGTAGGGCTCTGCTCTTTGCCATAGCGCACGTCGCCCCCCAGCCAGGTTTTTTCGGAGCCCCAGTAGACGTCTTCATCCGGTCCCCAGACGTCCGGACGACCGCCGGAAAAACCAAAGGTCTTGAAGCCCATGGACTCCAGCGCGACGTTGCCGGTGAGAACGATCAGATCGGCCCAGGAGATGTTACGACCATACTTTTGCTTGATCGGCCAGAGCAGCCGGCGCGCCTTGTCGAGGCTGACGTTGTCCGGCCAGCTGTTGAGCGGCGCGAAGCGTTGCTGACCGGAGCCGGCACCACCACGCCCGTCACCGGTGCGGTACGTGCCTGCGGCGTGCCAGGCCATGCGAATAAAGAGCGGCCCATAGTGACCGAAGTCCGCTGGCCACCAGTCTTGCGAATCGGTCATCAGCGCATGCAGGTCTTGCTTGACCGCCTCAAAGTCCAGCTTTTTGAACGCTTCGGTGTAGTTGAAGCCCTCCTCCATGGGGTCGGACAGGGACGAGTGCTGGTGCAGGATCTTCAGATTGAGTTGGTTCGGCCACCAGTCGCGGTTCGACGGGCCACCGCCCGCGGCGGCGTGATTGAACGGGCATTTCGATTCAGTTGCCATGTGTGAGCTACCTTTGGTCGTGTTCATCCGACTATCCGGCCCGACATGGGCGCAATAGCGACGAGCGAAATCAATGACATAGGCTGCAGGGCCAGCTGTTCGATCAATTGATCGTCGTGGTCACACGGAAAACCCGGATAGCAGCAATCGAGTTGCCAGCACGGTGGCCCACGGCAAGCCTAGTACGCTTCTGACTTGTTCGTATCTCTTATCAGGTCTCAACCGGCCAGTTTTCACCAGCGCTCCGCTAAGGTTAGACCCCTATAAAGCAGTCAGCTAATAGGTGGCGTATTAGGTCTTGATAGGCATAATCTTTTACTTGACCTGTGGAGATGGAGCAGCGGGTATGGAGTACGCGACCTGCACGGGAGAGAACCAGACCATGAATAAGCGCCCGCGCCGCACGGCCATCCACGAAGCTGGCCACGCCCTGGCCTTTTGGTGGAATGATCAGCACATAGAGCGCGTCACTGTGCGCACCAGGACGGAAGCCTGCACCGGCCCAATGATTGATCTGCGCGGCAACCCGCAACACGTCGAGGGGTTGGTCGAGGCTGATTACTGTGTCCCGCACCCCTCCTTCGACGCCCCCGGAATTGCTGAATACCTGCCCTCTATGGTCGAGTCTATTGAACGCGACCTTCTCCATTGCTTCGCCGGCCCCGTGGCCGAAGCCGTCTACAGGCACAGCAAATCCGACCAATTCATCAGCGGCAGCGGCTGGGGTGACCGGCGCCGGGGTTTCGAATTGATCAGTTTGCTGCCCGCACGCAAGCTGCTCGACGCCGAATCCCGGGCAATCGCCCGGGCCAGCTGTCTGGTGCGCCGTTACTGGACCGCTGTCACCGCGGTGGCGGATCTTCTGCAAGAGCACGGCACGGTTAACGGGCAAGCGATAACAGCGCTGCTGTGCGAAGTCACCGGGGAGTCACCTACGCGGCTCACTCATGAGCTGGCAACCCTCGACACGCGACGCAACAGGCGGTGGACGGCAGTTCACGCGAAGCTACCTTTCAAAAACACCGCAGGCAGGCCGTAATGCCGGTGTAGGAGCAGCCGGTCGACGCTCGATTGGTCCGGGCGGCGTTCCGACGATGGACGTTAACGATAACGCGTATTTTCTGAGTAATCCCGTCGCCCTTGAGTCCATCGCGAGCAAGCTCGCTCCTACAGGCGCCCAGGCAAAGGCAAGCCCAGCAGCCACTCCCTGAACGCGACCAGAGCAGGCAGGTTCTGATACCGGTGTTGATAAGCGAGGTAATAGCTTCGGTCGCTGCTGATGGGTTCGAACAGTTCGATCAGGTCCCCGTTATCGATCTCATCCTGTACCAGGATTCGCGGCACGAGCCCGACACCAATCCCGGCGACAACGGCCTGGATCAAATGTGAGGTGAGTTCGAAACTCGGGCCCAGGCGCATGGCTCTGTGGTCCAACCGCTGTTTTTCGAACCACTCCGACCAGGCATGGGGTCGGGTCACGACACTCAGCAACGCCTGTTTGGCAATCTCGATCGGCTGTATCGACGCTGGCGCAGATACGACCTCGGGACTGGCAATCACAATCAGTTCTTCGGACACCAGTTCATGAGTGATGTAACCCGGCCAGTTGCCGGCGCCCGCGAAGATAATGGCGTTCATCTCGCTGGCTGCCGACGACAGATCGGAATGAACGATGCGCGAATGGATGTGCACCTGAATGCCCGGGTGCCCGGCATAAAAATCCTTCAGGCGTGGCAATAGCCATTTCGAGCCAAAAGTCGGCAGTACCGCCAGGTGCAGCGTTCCGCTCTGAGAGTTGAAGGCGATGGTTTGCAAGGTCGCGCTACGAATACGGCTCAGTGCAGCGGCCAATTCATGCTGATACAGCGCACCGGCCGCGGTCAGTTCGATGCGTCTGCCTTCGCGTTTGAACAGCGGGACCTCCAACAACGACTCCAGGGTTTGCACCTGCCGACTGACGGCACTCTGCGTCAGCGCCAGCTCATCGGCCGCCCGGGTGAAACTGCAATGTCGGGCGGCAGCTTCAAAGGCGACCAATAACGACATGGAGGGGGTAAGTTTTCGCGGGTTCATTCATAAAGCTCATGCTAATGCTGCAGGAATTACGTTTGTTTAAGGGGCAGGAATGAGCAAAATCTAGCACAACGGCTCAAACGGGCCACTTGGATGATGCGCCATGCATGCATCTTCTGAATATAAAAAATTCGCTCAGGAACACTCGCCGTGATTGCCCTTTTAAGCACTGATAATGAACAACCTGCGCATTACGAGCATTTCCTGAGCGACCTCAAGCAGGAGGGCTTTCGCGGAGAAATCGTCAAGGACCATGGTTCGCGGACCGTATTGGCCACCGATAACTCGATTTATCAGCGCTTGCCCCAGGCGGCCGTTTTCCCGATGGATACCGACGACGTCCAGTTACTCGCACGCCTGGCCGCACAGCCCGGTCATCGGCGCATTGTGCTGACGCCTAGAGGTGGCGGAACAGGCACCAACGGCCAATCGCTGACGAACGGGATCGTCGTCGATCTGTCGCGTCATATGAACAGCATCCTCGACATCAACGTCGAGTCGCGCTGGGTGCGAGTGCAAAGTGGTGTGGTGAAGGACCAGTTGAACGCGGCGCTGAAACCCTATGGCCTGTTCTTTGCGCCGGAGTTATCGACCTCCAATCGAGCGACTATCGGCGGGATGATCAATACCGACGCCAGCGGGCAAGGCAGCTGCACCTATGGCAAAACGCGGGATCACGTCATTGAGCTTTCTACGGTGCTGCTGGGTGGAAATCTACTCGACAGCCAGGCATTGGATGGCCGCCGCCTGAAAGACGCAACGGCGCGCACTGACCGGATTGGCGAGGTTTACCGCTGCGCCAGCGAGATTTCGACCAGCCAGTCTCAATTGATTGCGACAACCTTCCCCAAGCTCAACCGCTGCCTGACGGGCTACGACCTGGCTCATCTGCAAGAGGCCGATGGGCGCTTCAACCTGAACAGCGTGTTATGCGGCTCGGAAGGCTCTCTGGGTTTCGTGGTCGAGGCCAAGCTGAACGTCTTGCCGATTCCTCGGCATTCGATCCTGGTCAACGTGCGTTACGCAGGTTTCATGGACGCGTTGCGAGACGCCAAGGCGCTCATGGCCCTCCATCCCTTGTCCATCGAGACGGTGGACTCCAAAGTCCTGATGCTGGCGATGAAAGACATCGTCTGGCATGGCGTGGCCGAATATTTTCCCACAGACCCGGGCACACCGACGCTGGGGATCAACCTTATCGAGTTCAGTGGCGACGACCTCACCGCGCTCGAGCAACAGGTTCATGACTTTGTCGAGCACCTGAAGACCGACACGTCAGTGTTGCGTCTGGGTCATACCCTGGCAGTCGGCGGTGACGCGGTAAAGCGCATTTATGCGATGCGCAAGCGCGCCGTCGGACTACTCGGTAACGTCAAGGGCGAGGCCAGGCCGCAGCCGTTTGTCGAGGACACAGCCGTGCCACCGGAGAACCTTGCCGATTTCATTCTGGAGTTCCGGGCGCTGCTTGATAGCTACGGGCTTGAGTACGGAATGTTCGGCCATGTGGATGCCGGAGTGCTGCACGTGAGGCCTATCCTGGACATGAAAGACCCCGCTCACGCCGCGTTGATCCGCCCGATTTCCGATGCCGTGGCGGCGTTGACCCGCCAGTACGGCGGGCTGCTGTGGGGCGAACATGGCAAGGGGCTGCGCTCTCAATATGTGCCGGATTACTTCGGCGATCTTTACCCTTCGCTGCAAGCGCTCAAGGCTGCGTTCGATCCGTTCAATCAATTGAACCCCGGCAAGATTGCGACGCCGGCGACCCTACCGACCGCACAGTTGACCCGCGTGGACGAGGTCCAACTCAGGGGCGCGTTCGACCGTACCATTGATGAGCGGGTGTGGCGCAGCTACGAGAGCGCCGTTCACTGCAACGGCAACGGCGCCTGTTACAACTTCGACCCGGACGATGCCATGTGCCCGTCCTGGAAAGCCACGCGCAACAGAATTCACTCACCCAAAGGTCGAGCCTCATTGATTCGCGAATGGCTGCGCCTGCAGGGCGAGAAAGGCCTGGATGTGCTGGACGTGAGCAAACGCATTCGCAGCTCCAGCCACCTGACCGGTTTTGTCCTTCGAGCCAAAAACACGCTCGCCATGAAATGCGGGCAACGGGATTTTTCTCACGAGGTGTATGAAGCCATGACCGGCTGCCTGGCCTGCAAATCCTGCGCGGGCCAGTGCCCGGTGAAGGTCAACGTCCCTGAGTTCCGCTCGCGTTTTCTGGAGCTTTACCATGGGCGTTACCTGCGTCCACTGAAGGACTACCTGATCGGTTCTCTCGAGTTCAGCATCCCGTGGCTCGCACGGTTTCCATCCTTGTACAACGCCGTAATGAGCGCCAAAACTACGCGTTATGTACTTGAGCATATGGTGGGAATGGTCGACAGTCCGCTGCTAAGCAGAATGGATTTCCAGGCAGTGTGTGAGCGCTGGAACGTTCGCATCGCCACGACGGAGCGCCTGGAGGTTTTGACGGCCGAGCAGCGCCAGCGCAGTGTGATTCTGGTCCAGGATGCATTCACTCGTTACTTCGAAACCAGCGTGGCGGCAGATTGGATAGAACTGATCGCCAGGCTGGGTTATCAGGTCTACCTCGCGCCGTTTGCGCCCAATGGCAAGCCATTGCAGGTGCAGGGTTTCCTGGGGGCGTTCGAGCGGGCCGCGCGTTTCAACGCGCAATCACTGCGCAAGTTGCAGCAGTACGGTGTGCCGCTGGTGGGACTGGATCCGGCGATGACCCTGGTGTATCGCCAGGAATACAGCAAGACGCTGGGTCATGAAGACACACCGACCGTGATCCTGCCCCAGGAGTGGCTTGCAAACGCCCTGCCCCGGCAAGACGCGGAAGCTGTCGCGCAGGTCTATCAATTCCTCCCGCACTGCACTGAAAAAACCAATGAACCGGCAAGCATCGGTCTATGGCAACAGGTGTTCGAGCGGCTGGGACTCAAGCTTGAGGTATTGGCGAGCGGCTGTTGCGGAATGTCAGGAACCTATGGACATGAAACCCGGAACGTCCAGACCTCCGCTGTCATTTACGGTCAGTCCTGGCAGCCACTGGTTGCGAAATTCGGCGCAGCCGGTGGTTTGGTCGCAAATGGTTATTCGTGCCGAAGCCAGGTTAAACGACTGGATGGCCAGGTCGTATTGCATCCGCTTCAGGTGCTTCTAGGCCATTTAAAGAGCCGTGATCGTTTGAAAGCTGGATAACCGCGATATAGGTCTCGCAAGCTCAGCGACGGTCTGGCTCAGACCGTCGCCATCCGGCGAAAAACAGCTAATCGTGATGGGCAGAAATCGGCCAAAAGCAGTCGGTGGACAGACTAGTGGCAAATAGATGGTGTCCTGCTACCCTCTTTACCGTAGTCGGGCTTGCCGTCACCCCTGTCGCGTTATCCCTCGATAGATCTCGCGCTTACCGCGACATGGCATGTCACCTAATGAGAGAGTGTCAGGATAGCGCCATGAAAGTTCGATGCCCTAGTTGTGGTTATATCGCAGACAAGCTTCCGCCAAGCCTTAAGTGTCCTAAATGCGACGATTTTTCCCATGACTGGCTGATTTATGATTGGGAAAGCTTTGCTTCAATGAAGCGTCGACATATTAGATATAACCTTTTAATTATTGGCATAGCTCTAATTAATTTACTTGTGGCGATCACCTTGAAATCAACAGATGCGTTTCAATGGTTGTTCAGCTTGTTTTTTATCCCGGCAATGATCAGTTTGTTTTATTGTCGAAAGCAGCTTAGAAGGAAATCGGAGTATGAGGGGCATAGAGGCAGGGCTTTACTTCCCTGGTTTATCGGTTTCGGGGGTCTCTAAAGCGGCTAACAAGTCGTATATGGACTCTCCCCACACGTGGTGAGTAATGCCTTCCAACCCTGTCGTCAGTGCGATTGCATCCGTATATCTGGTCGGTGTTGGGCTTGCTCGCCCTGGCCACTCTGTAGTTAGCGCAACTGGGGCCAGTCGTTCATGGACCGTGGCAGGTAGCTGCCAGCAGTGAACGACCGTAAAGGGTCGACATCGGCCTTTCGTGCCCGGCAGCACTCGCCCCTGAAAAGGCGGCTGCGGCGCGATAGGGTCCGTGACGTCAGGCGGACCCAAGAGCAGCTTACGGCAGAGTTTCTGCGAGTGAATATACTGGTTAGTGCGTATTCACGCAGCGGAGAGAAATCATGCGAACGGTTCACATTATCGAAGCGGATAAAACGCCCGAGCCTGTCAACGTGGTTGGCGAGGCGATCACTATTCTCGCCGGCGGGGATGCCACTAAACCCTTCGAAGTGCATATCCAGGAGGGTGTGCAAGGCGGCGGACCACCGCCCCACTTTCACCCTTGGGACGAGGCGTTCTACGTCATGGATGGGCAGGTCGAGGTGACCGTGGAAGGCAAGTCCACCACAGTGACAGCCGGCGGTTACGTGCATATCCCGGGTGGAACCGTACATGCTTACAAGAACATCAGCGCAACCGCAAAAATCCTCGGAGTGGTCTCTGATCCCAGAGGAGGCAATTTTTTTGCAGCCGTGGATCAGCTCAAAGTGCCTGAAGATCTACCTCGAATAATGGCGATAGCCAAGAGTTTCGGTCTTGTCTTCCTGGTGCCGGCTGCACCCAAGTAAGGAATACAGCCGTTTGTTCGGCGCACCGCCACGATATTGAAGAAAGCCCTCATGGCCCAGTCGGTTCATGACAACGTTGGCGACGGTGGTTATTGAGGTTGCGCAAACGCGGGACGTCCCCCTATATCTCGACCTGAGTACCCAGCTCTATCACCCGATTCAGCGGCAAATTGAAATACCGCAAATTGCTGTTGGCGTTCTTCAGCAAGAAAGCGAACAGCCCCTCGCGCCAGCGTGCCATACCGATACGCTTGGTCGGGATCACCGTCTCGCGGCTAAGGAAATAGGTGGTACGCATCGGGCTGAAATCCAGCTCACTCAGCGGACAAAGCTTGAGCGCGGCTGGCACATCCGGCTCCTCGATAAAACCGAAGTGCAGAGTCACCCGGAAGAAGCCCTCGCCGTACGCCTCCACCTCGAAACGTCGCTCTTCAGCCACCCGAGGGCTATCTTCGGACACCACGGTGAGCAATACCACTTGCTCGTGCAATACCTGGTTGTGCAGCAGGTTATGCAATAGTGCATGAGGAACGGCGTCTGCACGCGCGATGAGGAACACCGCGGTGCCTTGCACCCGATATGGCGGCTGTACGCGGACGCTGTCGATAAACAGCGGCAGTGGCAAGGCACTCTCGTCCAGTCGCTCGACCATGATCTTGCGGCCACGCTTCCAGGTGGTCATCAGAGTAAACAGGACGATACCCGCAATCACCGGGAAGGCACCGCCCTGCACAATTTTCGGCACATTGGCGGCGAAGTACAGGCTGTCCACCAGCAAAAAGCCGAGCAGTATCGGAATCGCCAACCAGAGCGGAGCTCTCCACAGCAGTAGCGCCACTGCCGACGCCAATAGCGTGGTAATCAGCATGGTGCCGGTCACCGCCACGCCGTAGGCGGCTGCCAGCGCGCTGGAGGATTCGAAACCGATCACCAGCAGCACCACGCCGACCATCAGCGCCCAGTTCACCGTACCGATATAGATCTGTCCCTGCTCCTGGTGGGAAGTGTGCTGAATAAACATGCGCGGTACATAGCCAAGCTGGATGGCCTGAAGGGTCAGGGAGAAGGCTCCGGAAATCACCGCCTGCGAGGCGATGATGGTCGCCAGCGTGGAGAGCGCGATCATTGGCAACAGCGCCCAACCCGGCGCCAGGAGATAGAAAGGATTGCGTACAGCCTCAGGGTTCTCCAGGATCAACGCGCCTTGGCCAAAGTAATTCAGCACCAATCCTGGCAATACCAGGATGAACCAGGCGCGAGCAATCGGCTTGCGACCGAAATGGCCCATGTCGGCATACAGTGCTTCAGCCCCCGTCAGCGCGAGCACGACTGCACCGAGGATGGCCACACCGATCCCCGGATGAGCGATAAAAAAATGCGCCCCCCAGTACGGGTTGAGCGCTTGCAGCACTTCCGGGCGCTGCAAGATGCCGTAGATCCCGAGGACACCGAGAACCACAAACCACAGCACCATCACCGGTCCGAAGAGGATGCCGATCCGCGCTGTACCGTGTTTCTGAATCAAGAACAGCGCCACCAGTACGATCACGGACAAGGGGACAACCCAGTGCTCGATTCCATCAAATGCCAGCTGAAGCCCTTCAACAGCGGAGAGCACCGAGATTGCCGGGGTGATCATGCTGTCACCATAAAACAGTGCCGCACCGAACAAGCCGAGTAGTACCAGCGTCCTTCTCAAGCGCGGATAAGGCCAGGCAGCACGTCGGGCCAGGGCGGTCAGCGCCATGATGCCGCCCTCTCCCTGGTTATCGGCACGCAGGATAAACAGCACGTATTTGATCGACACCACCCAGATCAGCGACCAGAAGATCAGCGAGAGAACGCCCAGTACACTATCCTGATTGACCTGCACACCGTAGTGCCCGGCAAACACCTCTTTGAGGGTGTACAGCGGGCTGGTGCCGATGTCGCCGTAAACCACTCCAACGACGGCAATCAGCATCCCTATGGCCGGAGCTTTAGCGGGAGGTTCCTTGGTCTCGCGGGAAAGAATTTCGCTCACTTGATCTTCTCGGTCGACAATAAGAAATACATCCTGCTCTTACAGTAGCTACAAGATAAACAGGCCGCCAGGAAAGTCTTCTGCCAGGCAACACTCGGCTACCGTACCGGCGCACTGGCGGGTGTCGGCACTCCGCTGCCGGCCTCCTCGCGTGCATAAAGAATCACCGAGGCGCGCAGCTTGTTGCCGCCGAAAGCGCACATCTTGTCGAATGCCTTATGGCTGACAGGCAGATGCTGGCAGTCGATTGCCTGACGATGCTGGCTGTGATCAATGTCCGGGTCATGCAGGTAGACGAAGTCTTCATCGCGGTCGGTGACGATTACCCAGTGCGGGGCTTTCGAGCGAGTCAGGCGGTAGCTGCTGATCAGCACCAGCGGTTGACCGCCGGCCTTCAGCGCGAGTGCCAGATCCAGTTGGTTGCTGCTGATCTGCTCCACATCGCTGTGCTGAAGTTCTGTGCAGAACTCTTCGTGTACCAGGCGCATCACCTCCTTTTTATGTTCGTCGCGCACGCCATTGAGAAACAGCGGGCCGGCGATGCTGACTTGCAGGCGCACGCGAAATCCTCGGCGCCAGGCCGCCAGTGCCAGCCCTTGGGGGCTGCAGCCACCGTGCCCCGAGGTCATGAACACAGTGGTGGCTTCACGCCAGATTTGCAGTTCCTCCCGGCGCTCGATCGAGCGATCCGGCTGCAATGCACTCATGGCCATCAAGAGGCAGGCCGGGCCGCAGGTGAATTCAGTGGTCTGTTGATAATAGGGCACCTGGATTTCACGGTTTTCACGATGCTGCACAATGCGTTTCTCCAGGCGCAGCGCATGGGCATGGTCTGCGTAGTAGTCGTTGACCACGGCGAAGCGCCGGTATCCGTTGCGCTCATAAAGACTGATGGCGGCGGGATTATCCGGTCGGACTTCCAGGCGTAGATAAGCGCAGTCGTTTGCACGGGCACAACCTTCCGCCTTGTCCAGCAGCTGTTTCCCCAGGCCCAGGCCGCGACTGTGGGCGGCAATGGCGATGGAGTACAGGCGCGCCAGGGAGGTGCCGCGGTGGAACAGGACCAGGCAATAGCCCATCAACTGACTCCCAAGCTGCGCAACGATCAGGCTGGCATGGGCGCGGCTGATCATCCACTGAAAACTGCGCGGGGTCAGCCGGTCAGAGGTGAAGCACTGGTTTTCCAGCTCCAGCAGGGACTTCAGATCATCTTGTGTAGCCTTGCGAAATACCAGGTTCATATAGCCGCCGTAAAAGTTGCGTAACGAAACGAGACTTTCTTGAAAGTTCGTGCTTAATAGATAAGGACTTGTTCTCCAACGGACCTCCTCCTATGTCAGCGGTACAAGGCGATTTGCGTGAAGTATCAGAGCAAAATCGGTTAACGGCAATATCAAGCCTTACTTATTTATCTGCTGTAACCCGAAGTTCCAGCCAGCTGGTTATTATTGTCGAACGCAAAGAAGACTGGGCCTCTTACTTCCCCTCTGACGATGTGATGAGTGCACAGGAGTATCTCGAGCAGCCCCTTGAAAACGAGGCCGGCAAGCGTATTCAGGTCATTAATTTGTGCCGCAGCTACAAGTATCTGGGGCACGGGTATTACTGTTCATTACTGGCGGAAGCACGTGGCCATAAAGTTATTCCGTCCGTGCGAACCATCAGCGAACTGACCCGCAAGTCCCTGTATGGCCTGGCGCTCGATGATCTGGACAAGGCGCTCGACAAGGCACTGAACAACCACCTTTACAGCAATACCGAAGGGTTCACGCTAAGCCTGTACTTTGGTAAAACCAACCTTGAACCCTTGCAGGAACTGGCGCGGCAAATTTTCGAGATATTCCCTTGTCCGATCCTCTTGGTCGAGTTCCGCAAAAGCAATAGTTGGCGCATCGAAGGAATAAAGTCCGGCGCCTTGCACAAGTTACGCGAAGACCAGGAAGATCAGTTTGCCCACTCGCTGGACAGTTTCAGCCGCAAGATCTGGCGATTGCCGCGCTCACGACGCGTGGCACGTTACGACCTGGCCATACTGCATGACCCGCAAGAAGCGCTGCCGCCTTCCAATGCCAAGGCATTGGAGAGCTTTATCCGGGTCGGTAAGGGCCTGGGCATTGATGTCGAACTGATCGAGAGAAAAGACTATTCACGAATCGCCGAGTATGACGCCCTGCTGATTCGCGAAACCACCAGCGTGGATAACCATACCTACCGCTTCGCCAAGAAAGCCGAAAGCGAAGGCCTGGTGGTGATGGACGACCCCACTTCAATCCTGCGCTGCACCAATAAGGTCTACCTGACGGATCTGCTCAATAGCCATCAACTGGGCATGCCGGCGACCGAGATTCTGTACAAGGAGCGACCGGAAGACTTCGAAAGGGTTGGCGAGCGTCTGGGCTTCCCGTTGGTGCTGAAGATTCCCGATGGTTGTTTCTCCCGTGGCGTGATCAAGGTCGAAAGCCAACAGGCATTGCTGCAAGCCACCGCCGAGCTATTCGAACACTCGGTGTTGTTGCTGGCTCAGGAGTTCTTTTACACCGAGTACGACTGGCGCATCGGCGTGCTCAACCGCAAACCGATATTCGCTTGCCAGTACTTCATGTCCAAGGGGCATTGGCAGATCTACAACCACAAGGCCAAGGGCCAGGACATCAACGGTGAGTGCCGCACCCTGGCGGTACACGAGGCGCCGCGAGCGGTGGTCGAACTGGCGGTGAAGACCGCGAACCTGATCGGCGATGGTCTCTACGGGGTCGACCTCAAGCAGTCGGGCGATAAAGTGGTGGTGATCGAAGTCAACGACAACCCGAACATGGACGCCGGCATCGAAGACGCCTACCTGCAGGACGACCTCTATTCTCTGGTTCTGGAAGAGTTCATCCGCCGCCTCGAGCTGAAACGTCGCGGCCAGGCCTGGTGAGCGGTTGATCCCATGTTCATCTTCCAGGACACCTGACTTGCGCAGTCGATAACGCCAGAGAGCAGACATGATCAAGAGTTTTCAACTGGCCCATGGGGCATTGGTAGCGGTTGAATACCTCGATGCCGAGGTGATGCTGTTCAGCAATCCCGATATCGCCGAACGGGATCTGCTGCTGAGCGATTTCAAGCTGGACGATCACGCGCTGGCTTCGGCGCTGGATCCGGACGAGGTCTCGCGCATCGAGTTCCATCCGGATAACCTGTTCTTGATCTGGAAGCGTCCGGAAAGTTACTCGGGCGGCGACAGCCTGGCCTTCGAGGTGTCGTCGTTCGGTTTACTGTTCTCTAAAACACGCTTGCTGGTAATCGCCACCGACGATTCACAGTTGAGCGGCCTGGGCGTGCGGCAACCCTTGCACACACCGCTGGACGTGCTGCTGGACATGCTGTTCAACAACCTCCATCACTACCTGGGCCACCTCAAGGTGATCAAGATGGTGGCCCGCGAGCTGCAGCAGAAATTCAATTCCTCGATGGAGAACCGACATCTGATCCAGATGTTCAATCTCAGCGAGAGCCTGATCTATTACATCAACGCGATTCACAGCAACGGCGCTGTCCTGACCCGGCTGCGCAACCATGCCGAGAAGGAGCACTTCAGCCCCGAAGCAATCGCTCTGATCGACGATCTGATCATCGAGAACAACCAATGCAACAAGCAGGCGGAAATCTACTCAAGGGTGTTTTCCGGTTTGATCGATGCGCGTGGCAATCTGATGAACAACAGCATGAACAACCTGCTGCGCAAACTGACGCTGATCAACGTGGTCTTCCTGCCGCTCAACCTGATCGCCAGCATTGGTGGCATGTCCGAATTCAGCATGATGACCGCAGCCGTACCCTGGTGGATTGCCTATCCGCTTTTTCTCGCAGCGATGCTGGTTGCCGGGGGCCTGATGGTGATTGTGCTCAAGCGTCTGACGCGTGGCTCGCCCAATGTGAGTGCCCCCACTGAACCCTTTTAACAATGCATGCCAGCGGCCGTGTGGGGCTATTGATCCACGCGCCCATTGTCGGTCGGGGCCTGGTCGTCACTTTTTCCGTCCTGAAGGGATTGCTGGCCTGGCAGGGGAACTTCTCGCGGTACCGGTCCGATGATGACCGGCAGCGTAATGGTATTGGCGAGACTTTCTTCGATGTGCCCGGACAGGTGATAGACCGCTGTCATCACCCCGAAGGTGGGGCTCTTCACCAGCTTGAGCCACGCCTCGTCAAAGGCAGCACCGAGGTTTTTCCGAACCTGCGCCTCCATGTCCGGCCGGTCGTTCTCGTGGGCGATGGCGCGAAAACCCGCCGCTCCCATGGAAATTATCATGCCTGCTACCCGGCCAGCCGCCGCTGCGGCAGCGCTTGCGATACCTCTGCTGGTGAACTGGGCCTCGAGTTTTTCGCGGGTCCGTTTCGCCACCGACGATATAGCTGCGTCCGATGTTTCGGCTCCCGTTTTACCAGCGGCAGTGTGGATCCTATCGGTCAGGGCCACATAGGCCGGCAGCGTGGTGATCGACTCGGCGTGGACCACCTGGTAGAGCGAAGCGCTGTGGGCGGGTGGCGGCGCCAGCGCGATCGCGGGAATGTCTTTGAGCCGCCGGTCGAGTTGAACCGCAGGTACACCGTAGCGCTGCGCGATTTCCTGAAGTTGTTTGCCGAGGAGCTGGAGGTAGAATTCCGTCGCCTGCCCCATGATCGCGTCGGGATCGACCTCCACGGCGACGGGGGCCAGCACACGATCGTGGTATTGCTCCTGCAGATAGGCAGCCAATCGTCTTGTCGAAAGGTCCTTCTCTTCCCCTGCGCTCAGGGTGTACCAGGTCACCTTCATAGACAGCCATTCCTGGGTCCAGTAGCTGCCAAACCACGGAATGAAGTTTTCCTCGGTTTGTTCGTAGACGCGGACCCTCCAGTGATCCATGGAGCCGCGGGCGTAGACTTTGACCTGTTCTGTCGCGTCTTTCGATGCCGCGATGATGTCCTGATCGACCTGCAGCCAGGTACTCTCCGGGATCAGAACCGGCGCAACCACCTCGGGCGCGCGTTGTGGAATGGCGCATCCCGCCAACACCACCAACAAGGCGACGATCAGGGCGCGCAGGTTCAAGATCGCAGTCCTCTAAAGTAGATTCGACCGCGGTAGCCCACCCGACCTCGGATGAGCTTCAACCGAGTACTTCACGTAGGAGCAGCCGGTCGACGCTCGATTGGTCCGAGCGGCGTTCCGACGATGGCCGTTAACGATAACGCGTGCTTTCTGAATAAACGCGTCACCCATGAGTCCATCGCGAGCAAGCTCGCTCCTACAGGGGTGCAGCGTTCGCCCCCTCCCCGAACGGAACGTCCAGCGCGTCCGACCACCCTGTCTTGAGTATAGGTGGCGAAAACACCCTCAAGAAAATCCGGCTGGATGGTACGGTCTCGGCACGCCCCCGCAGCCGCCTTCTACAGGCTTGTAGAAAATTATTGTATACAACTTTATGGACAAGACTTTGCCTTATTGAATACAGTGTCGCCAACAATAAAAACAGGGAACCTTGCACCATGAAAACGCCTCTTGTTTCACAACAACGGCCTGAGGATGAAAACCTCGGGGTCGGCGCGAATATGGCTTATGGCCTTCAGCACGTTCTGACCATGTACGGTGGCATCGTCGCGGTACCGTTGATCATCGGGCAAGCAGCCGGGCTTTCCCCAGCTGAAATTGGCCTGTTGATCGCCGCGTCACTGTTTGCCGGCGGCCTGGCAACATTGCTGCAAACCCTCGGCTTGCCGTTTTTCGGTTGTCAGCTGCCGTTGGTGCAGGGTGTGTCCTTCTCCGGCGTGGCCACGATGGTCGCGATTGTCAGCAGCGACGGCAGTGGAGGTTTTCAGTCGATATTGGGTGCCGTCATTGCGGCGTCGTTGATCGGGCTATTGATCACGCCGGTCTTCTCCAGGATCACCCGATTCTTTCCGCCCCTGGTGACCGGCATTGTGATCACGACCATCGGCCTGACCCTGATACCCGTTGCGGCACGCTGGGCGATGGGCGGCAACAGCCAGGCAGAGAACTTCGGCAGCATGTCGAACATCGGTCTGGCCGCGATTACGCTGGTCCTGGTGTTACTGCTGAGCAAGGTTGGCAGCGCCACGGTTTCGCGATTGTCGATTCTGTTGGCCATGGTCATTGGCACTGTCATCGCGGTTTTCCTGGGCATGGCTGACTTCTCGATGGTCAGCGAAGGGCCGATGCTGGGTTTCCCTACTCCCTTCCATTTCGGTATGCCGACCTTTCACGTGGCAGCGATCATTTCGATGTGCATCGTGATCATGGTGACGCTGGTCGAAACCTCTGCGGACATCCTGGCGGTCGGTGAAATCATCGATACCAAGGTCGACTCCAAGCGTCTGGGCAACGGCCTGCGCGCCGACATGCTGTCGAGCATGATCGCGCCGATCTTCGGCTCCTTCACCCAGAGTGCTTTCGCGCAAAACGTTGGGCTGGTCGCGGTCACGGGGGTCAAGAGCCGTTACGTGGTGGCCACCGGCGGGTTGTTCCTGGTGATTCTCGGTCTGCTGCCGGTGATGGGCCGGGTGATCGCTGCGGTACCGACTTCCGTGCTGGGCGGCGCCGGTATCGTGCTGTTCGGCACGGTCGCCGCCAGCGGTATCCGCACGCTGTCCAAGGTCGACTATCGCAACAACATGAACCTGATCATTGTCGCCACCTCCATCGGTTTCGGCATGATTCCCATCGCGGCCCCGACCTTCTACGACCACTTCCCGAGCTGGTTCGCGACGATCTTCCATTCCGGCATCAGCTCGTCGGCAATCATGGCGATTGTGCTGAACCTGACGTTCAACCACCTCACCGCCGGCAACTCGGATCAACAGTCGGTATTCGTCGCCGGCACCGAGCGCAGCCTGCGCTTTCAGGATGTCGCAGCGCTGCGTGAAGGCGACTACTTCAGTGACGGCAAGCTCCACGACGCCGAAGGCAACGAGATTGTTCTGGTGGCCGAGGCTATGGATGAGCACGCCCCTCATCACGCTGCCAGCAAGACCGATGGCGTTCGTCTCAGCAGCGTCTAGGTCAGCCTGAACCCTCCCACCCCTCTGCACGCCGCATCACTGCGGCGTGCAGCTTGAGTGAACTGGTGTACGCGGACCGCGTGACGGCTTGACTTACCGCCAGCTCAGAACAACCCGAGCTGGCCGCCGATCAGCGTGGTGAAGTCGTCGTGTACGAATGGCAGGATGGCGTCTGCCACCGGCTGTAGCTGGCGCGTGACGTAGTGATCGTAGTCGATGGGCGCATGCCGCGTTTCCAGAGGTTCGGGACCCGCGGTGGTGATGACGTAGCTGATCCAGCCACCGTTCTGGTACTGACGCGGCCGGCCCTGGCGGTCGTTGTATTCGTCGGCGATGCGCGCCGCGCGCACATGCGGTGGCACGTTGCGCTGGTAGTCATCCAGTGTGCGGCGCAGGCGTTTTCGGTAGATCAGCAGATCGTCGAGTTCACCCGCCAGCGTGCGGCGCACGTAGTCGCGCACATAGTCCTGGTGCGGCTGCCGATTGAAGATGCGCTGGTAGAGTTCCTGTTGGAACCGCTGGGCCAGCGGCGACCAGTCGCTGCGTACTGTTTCCAGGCCCTTGTAGACCATCTCGCGGCTACCGTCGGCGCGCATCACCAGCCCGGCGTAGCGCTTCTTGCTGCCCTCCTCCGCACCGCGAATGGTCGGCATCAGGAAACGGCTGAAATGCGTTTCGAACTGCAACTCGAGCGCGCTTTCCAGACCGAACTCACTGAGCAGATGATCACGCCACCATTGGTTGACGTGCTGCACCAGCGCTCGACCGATGCGCGTCGCGTCTTCCTCTGCATGAGGGCTTCCGAGCCAGACGAAGGTGGAGTCGGTATCGCCGTAGATCACCGCATAACCTTCGGCCTCGATCAGCTCGCGGGTCTTGCGCATGATCTCGTGGCCACGCAGGGTAATGGAGGACGCCAAACGTGTATCGAAGAAGCGGCAGCCGCTGGAGCCCAGCACACCGTAGAACGCATTCATGATGATCTTCAGCGCCTGCGACAACGGCCCGTTGTGCTCGCGCTTGGCCACTTCACGCCCCTCTGAAACACGCGCCACGATGGCCGGCAAGCAATGCCGGGTTCGCGAGAAGCGCGCACCGCGAAAGCCTGGCACCGATTCGCTGTCACCGGGGTTGCGCAGGCCCTCCACCAGCCCCACCGGATCGATCAGGAAGGTGCGAATGATCGATGGATAGAGGCTCTTGTAGTCGAGCACCAACACCGATTCGTACAGGCCCGGCCGCGAGTCCATCACGAAGCCACCCGGGCTCGCCTCCGGTGGTCGCTCCCCGAGATTTGGCGCGACAAAGCCCTGGCGATGCATCTGCGGGATGTAGAGGTGCGAAAAGGCTGCGACCGAACCGCCGCTGCGGTCGGCAGGCTGACCGGTCACGGTGGCGCGCTCCAGCAGGAACGTCAGCAGTTCGGTCTTGGCAAAGATCCGCGTGACCAGCTCGCAATCCTTGAGGTTGTAGCGCGCCAGTGCGGGCTTGTCCTCGGCGAACATGCGGTTGATTTCGTCCATGCGCTGGTACGGGTTGTCGATGGACTTGCCTTCACCGAGCAACGTCTGGGCAACGTTCTCCAGACTGAACGATGGAAAACTCCAGGTCGCCGACCGCAGCGCTTCAATGCCGTCGATGATCAGCCGTCCGGCAGCAGCCGCAAAGAAGTGATTCTTGCTTGTGCCGTGCTCGCGCCATTGCATTTCATCGCCACCGCGCCCGAGCCGCAAGGGTACGGCCAGGCGCCTGGCATGCTCGTGCAACACCCGCAGGTCGAACTGCACGAGATTCCAGCCGATGATCGCGTCGGGGTCATGCAGGGCAAACCACTCGTTGAGTTTTTTCAGCAATAGCGTTCGGGAATCACAGTACTCGAGGTCGAAATCGAGCCCGTCAGCGTCGCCATTTGCCGGCCCGAGCATATACACCTGACGCTCGCCACAGCCTTCGAGCGCGATGGAGTACAGCTCGCCCTGGGCGGTGGTTTCGATGTCGAGGGAGACCAGTTTCAGTGGCGGGCGGTAATCCGGCGCGGGCTTCATCTGCGCGTCGAGCAGCATGCCGCTGCTGTCCGGCTTGCCACCGAACAACACTGGAGCGGTAATGAAGCGTTCCATCAGGTAGCGTTCCGGCGGGCGAATATCCGCTTCGTAGACATCGACACCGGCCTTGCGCAGCAGGTTGTCGAGATGCATCAACTGACGATGCTGCTGGCAATACAGACCGAGCACGGGACGATTCTGGAAATCGCAGAGCGCCAAAGGGCGAAGTTCGACGTCGCGCTCGCCGCGCAGCAATGGCTCGGCCCGCTCGCGCTGCTGCGCCGGAATGAAGGCCACCGAGGGCTGATGAGGCAGACGGATATACCGGGGACCGTCGTCGGTCGCCAGCCAAAAACCGACTTCCGTACCAGCGGGCGTATCGCGCCAATGCCGGGTCAGGACAAAACCCTGCTGTAGATCCACCGCTGCAACCTCAAGAACCTGCCTTTCAGCCCATGATTCTACGCGCCATCGCTGTGGATAGCGCGCACGAACCATTGGAGCAGTGGCGCAGGGTGTGAAACCTTACCAAAGCGCCAGGGTATAGCTGAGGATCAAACGGTTCTCATCCAGATCGTTGCCGAAGTTCGAACGCACCGACGCGTTGCGCCACTTCAAGCCCACCCCTTTGAATTTACCGTCCGGCACTACGTAAGCGATGTCGGTGTCGCGCTCCCACTCCTTGCCTTCGCCCGGCGCGCTGCGTTGCACGTTATCGCCCGAGATGTAGCGGGTCATAAAGGTCAACCCCGGCACACCCAGTGCGGCAAAGTTGTAGTCATAACGGGTTTGCCAGGAGTGTTCGTCGACGTTGGCGAAGTCGTTGATCTGCACGAAGTTGACCAGGTACGGATCGCTGCGCCCGATATACGGAAACGGATCGTCGCCACTCATGCGCTGGTAGCCGAAACCCAGAGCATGGCCGCCAAGGCTGTAGGTGAACAATGCACCGAAGGCCTGGTTGTCGAGCTCACGGAAACTGCCGTCTTCGGTGCTGCGCGAATAGCGCAGGTCGCTCTTGAGCGACTGGCCCGAGCCCAGGTCCAGCAAGTGCACCAAGCCGAGGTAGTTCTGCTGGTAGATATCTTCCAGCTTGCCGTAGCGGTACTGCGCCGTCAGGTTCGGCATGAACTGATAGTCAGCCCCGGCGAACTGGAACTTGTCGCTGCGCCCGCCGATGCGGTTGGCGGTCATGTCCTGATAGTCGGTGGAGTCGACGAAATTGATCTGGGTGAGTTGCCCGGCTGTTAGCTTCAAACGGTCGATTTCCTGCATATTCACCAGGCCGCCCTTGAAGGTTCCCGGCAACAGGCGAGTGTCGTTGGAGCTCACCACCGGGTCCTTGATCTGCAAAGTCCCAAGCTTCAGGGTGCTGTTGGACAAGCGCACTTTGGCGGTCAGGCCCAATTCGCCGTAGCTATCCTGGGAGCCGCCGGACGAATCCGCCGGCAACAGATTGGTGCCCGCCGTGCCGCCACCGGAGTCCAGTTTGAAACCGGCCATGCCCAAGGCATCCAGGCCAAAGCCCAAGGTGCCGGCGGTATAACCGGACTCCATCCGCAACAGAAAACCCTGCGCCCATTCCTCGGCCTTATCCCGCGAACCCTCCTGACGGAAATCGCGATTGAAGTAGAAGTTGCGCGCTTCCAGGCTGCCTTTACTGTCCGCAATGAAATCCGCCTGAGCGCCCGGCGCACAGAGCAGGCTCAAGCCGAGCAATGTACCGGCCGGGACGTACAAGCGTTGGGTGGAAATGAAATCGTTCATGCCGTGCTCCTTTTGCGGACGCGAGCGAACCCTCTCGGGGGCGTTGCGCTCGCGACCGATGTTGTCGATAAGAAGTGGGGTAGGAGCCGAGCTTGCTCGCGATGGACGTCAACGATAACGCGTGCTTTCTGAATAAACGCGCCGGTCTTGAGTTCATCGCGAGCAAGCTCGCTCCTACATAGGGCTCACTCAGGACTCGAGTTGTCGACCGCGGGTCTCCGGCAGGCTCAACGCGGCCAGAATCACCACGCCATAAGCGCCGGCAGCGAAGACTCCGATACCCGTGCCAATTGGCAGCGTGTCGCTCAGCGCACCAATGAACAACGGGAACAGCGCGGCTATGGAGCGTCCGGCGTTGTAGCAGAAGCCCTGGCCCGAACCGCGCATGCGGGTCGGAAACAACTCGGTGAGAAAAGCCCCCATGCCGGCGAAGATGCCCGAGGCGAAGAAGCCCAGCGGGAAACCGAGCCAGAGCATCCAGGTGTTATCGATGGGCAACTGGGTGTAGGCCAGGACGATCGCCATGGAGCCGACGGCGAACAGAATGAAGTTCTTCTTGCGGCCGATGGCGTCGGTCAATAGTGCGCTGACCACATAGCCGATGTAGGAGCCGACGATCACCATCGCCAGATAGCCGCCAGTACCGAGCACGCTCAGGCCGCGCTCGGTTTTCAGGTAGGTCGGCAACCAGGTGGTGATCGCGTAGTAGCCACCCAGCGCGCCGGTGGTCAGCAATGAAGCACGCAAGGTGGTGCTGAGCATCCGTGGTGCGAAGATTTCGAAAAAAGCCCAAGGCGAATCCTGCGCAGGCTTGGCCTTGCGCTCACGCTGAGCATGCTCGAAGGTGTCCGACTCCTTGACCAGCCGGCGAATCACCAGCACGAACAGCGCCGGCACCAACCCGATCATGAACAGCCATCTCCAGGCCTCTTCCGCTGGCAGAAAGCTGAATAAGCCGGCATAGAGCAACGCCGTCATTCCCCAACCCAGCGCCCAGCCGGCCTGCACCATGCCCACCGCCTTGCCGCGATCTTTGGAGCGAATCACCTCGCCGATCAGCACCGCGCCGGCTGTCCATTCACCGCCGAAGCCAAAGCCCATCAGGGTCCGGGCCACCAGCAATTGCTCGTAGTTCTGCGCCAGTCCGCAGAGGAAGGTGAAGAAAGCGAACCACAGCACCGTCAGTTGCAAGGTGCGCACCCGGCCGATGCGGTCGGCCAGAATCCCGGCGACCCAGCCACCCGCCGCCGAGGCCAGCAGCGTACAGGTGCCGATCATCCCGGCTTCGCCCTTGGAGATGCCCCAGGTAGCGATCAACGTAGGGATCACGAAACTCAGCATCTGGGTATCCATGCCATCCAGGGCATAGCCGATCTTGCAGCTCCAGAAGGTGCGTTTCTCATTTTTCGACAGGGGGCCGTACCAACTGAACGGGCCAGTGCGGCCCGTACCTGAAGGCACGTGATCAGTTATGGTTTTTTCCACGGGAAGTTCCTGCGGCAGCAAACGAAGATGACGGACACGCCTCTTTATTTTTTTGTGAAGGCGTTGTCGTGGGGGCAGACGCAGTGGCTGCGTCGTGGAGCGGATTCTTCGCGCCGGGGTCAAGCTGCGTCAAACGGGAAAAAAACGAGGTTATGCATAAGAATAATTGATACCCCCAGCGACGGTCTCTGGAGTAACAATTGCAGGGCGCCGAACACGTTTCTCTGTGGGAGAACGGTGACCGCCCCCAATAACAAAAGCTGCGAAAGCTGTGAGAGCCTCCATGAACCTCAAATTCCTCGAAACCTTCGTCTGGGTCGCCCGCCTGCAAAGCTTCAGCCTGACCGCAGAGAAGATGTTCAGCACTCAGGCAGCGATCTCCAGCCGGATCGCCTCGCTGGAAGATGAGTTGGGCCTGCGCCTGTTCGTGCGCGATTCGCGCGGGGTGTCGCTGACGCCCGAAGGCCTCAAGGTGCTCGACTACGCCGAGCAAATGCTCGAGGTGCAGCGAGCGTTGAAGCACTCGCTGGACAACACCAGCCCGCAGCAGGGGCTGGTGCGCATCGGCGTGATGGATACAGTGATCCACACCTGGCTCAGCCCGTTGATGTCGACCCTGATGCAGACCTTCCCCGCCGTGGAAATCGAGATCACTGCTGACGCCGCACGCAATCTTTGCGAGCAGCTGCAAAAGGGCTATCTGGACATCGTGTTCCAGACCGATCTGATCCGCCACGAAAGCGTGCGCAACCTCGAACTGGGGCACTACCCCATGCACTGGATCGCCGCCAGCAACTCGATCTATGCCCGCCCCTATGCCTCGCTGGCCGAGATGGCCGGTGAACGGATCATCACCTTCGTCAAACACTCACGACCGCATCAGGATGTACTCAACCTGCTGCACGCCCATGGCATCAGTGCGCCGCGCGTCAGTTGCGTGAATTCGGTGTCGGCGATGACCCGGCTGATCCGTGACGGCTTCGGTATTGGCGCCCTGCCGGCCGCGCTGGTGGCCAAGCCCCTGGCCAGTGGCGAGCTGATTCAGCTGGACCCGGGCAGCCGCTTGCCGCAACTCGATGTCGTGGCCTCGTGGCGCGCCGGGGTGGGTCTGGAACTGATCGAGAGCATCGTCGACATGAGCCGCCAGGTGGTCTGCCAATACGCCGCCGATGTCGGCCCGCAGCGAATGGTGCCGGCACCGGGTCTCGACAGTCGACTGCCCCTTGAATAACTTTTAGTTGTCCGGGGTAACAACATTCCTTGTTGGACGGCATCGTCATGATTTTCTAAAAAGAGCCATCGAACCTGAGGAGATGCCGTGATGAGTCAACCCGCCCTGTCCTTCGAACAATTGCAGCACAGCACTCCACTGGCCCTGCGCCAATCCATCGCCGCCGGGCACTATCAGGGCCACACCAGCGGCCTGGGCCAAGGCCGGGTGCAAGCCAATATCGTGATACTGCCCAGTGATTGGGCCAACGAGTTTCTCCGCTATTGCACGCTCAATCGTCAGGCTTGCCCGGTGCTCGACGTGACCGAACCGGGTGATCCGTATTTTCGCAATCTCGGGACCGCCATTGATATCCGCCATGATGTGCCCCGATACAGGGTTTACCGCCATGGCGAACTGAGCGAAGAACCGCTGGATATCGAGCATTTGTGGCAGGACGACCTGGTGGCCTTCGCCATCGGTTGCTCGTTCTCCTTCGAACAACCGCTGCTGGATGCCGGTATCACCCTCAGGCACATCGATTTGGGGCGCAATGTCGCCATGTACCGGACGAACATAGACACCCGCCCCACCGCTCGCTTGAGTGGCAAGCTGGTGGTGAGCATGCGCCCGATGAAAGCCGCCGCGGCGATCCAGGCGATTCAGATCACCGCACGCATGCCCAACGTCCACGGCGCACCCGTACACATTGGTGATCCTTCGCTGATCGGCATCCACTCGCTGAGCAGCCCGGACTACGGCGATGCCGTACCGATCGAAGCCGACGAAATCCCGGTGTTCTGGGCGTGCGGCGTGACCCCGCAATCGGTGGTGCAAACTTCACGTCCGCCGCTGTGCATCACCCATGCCCCCGGTTGCATGCTGGTGACGGATCTGTGGAATAGCGCTTTGTAAATGCGTGCGGGCTCGCGTGTATAGTCATGTGAGCCTCGGATGAGGCTGTTCTCAACCTGGTATGGATGCGACGGACAAACAATGAACACTGCTCAACTATCGATTCGACAGTACATAAAAGCCAAGGACGGCAACCGTCCACATTTGTTAGGCCAGGCCTTTGCGCCAGACGCAGTACTGGACATGGTCGTGCGCACCGGATCTATCTCGTTTCCACCCCATGTTGAAGGCCTTGGCCCCATCGGCGAGGTGCTGGTCAGGCGATTCGGCCAGACCTTCGAAAACGTCTATACCTTTTGCCTGGGACACCCACCTGAACCGGAGGCCAGAACATTCCAGTGCAAATGGCTGGTCGGCATGTCCGACAAGAACTCCGGCGAAGCCCGAGTCGGTTGCGGTCTGTATGAATGGCAGTTCAGCCCCGAGTCGGGACTTGTCGAGAGGCTCACTATCACCATCGAGCACATGAAAACCCTGCCAGCGACTGATCTGCAGTGCATCATGGAGTGGGTATCGAGTCTGGATTATCCATGGTGTCGCCCGGAAGCGTTAGTGAGCAACGCTCCAGATATCGGCGCGCTGGAAGAGGTGATCCAGTACGTTATGGCCAATATTCCATAATCGAAGGTTCACCGGCTACAACGTCAGTCATATTCAGCTTCCTTGTGATTTCCCAGCAGACGCAGTTGTCGCGGCGTGGCTGCGGCCAGCACGGCAGGGTTGAAGCGCCAGTGCAGATACGGCGCGAACTTCTGCGCGACCATTCGCCTGCCATAGTGCACCTGCAACAGGTAACGCGTGCGGTCGAGGGTCCGGTTGCTGCTGCCGGCGTGCCACAGTTCGCTGCGAAACATCAGCACGTCGCCGGCCCGGCACAACACTGGCCGTGGCGTGCGGCCCTGCCACCGGGTTTCACTGGCAGTGGGCGGTCGTCCGGCCCGGTGGCTGCCGGGGATCACCCGCGTGGGACAGAGATCGGCGTCGATATCGTCAAGGTAAAGGTGCGCGGTGCAGATCTGCATCGGCAGCTTGAAGGCGGGATCGGCCAGCAGGCTTTGTGGCAGTTCCATCACCAGGTAGTCCAGATGCAGCGGCAGGCCAATGAAGCCGGGATGGCAGCGCCAGGCAGTCTGGCCGATCACGTGACAATCGGCGCCGAGGGCCGCTTCGGCCAGTTCGATGATTCCCGGCAGGTCGAGAAACGCTAGCCACAGCGGATCGCGATTGAACACACATTTGTAGTGTTCGAGCAGACCGCTGTAGTCCCAGTGCTGTGGTTCGAGGCGATCAATGGCATCGCGCAGCGTTTCAATCTGTGGGCCATTCAGCACCCCGGGCAGCAGGACGAACCCTTCTCTATGCAGGGCCAGCAGACGGCGGCGGGTCAGGCGTGGCGAAAGCTCGGTGATGTCCATGGCATGCACCCCGGACAGTGCGGATAACCATATTTGCACGGCGCGCAAGGTTTGACCATGCAACGAACGACCCGCCCGAGACTGCCGTTGGCGTCTTCAAAGCACCCGGCTTCATCACCTGACATATACTTCAAGGGGGATCTTGCTCGATGCAACGCGCAATCGTGTTCGATGGCTAACCTATGGGGCACCAACGTGCGACGTGTCGAGTGCTCGTTCACGCAGGCTCCAGCCTCTGGCCTGCCTTCGTATGAGGAGAACATCATGGCCCGCAAATACATCGATTGCCGCGAATTTCCGAGCGAAAGCAAATGTTCGGTCGCGCTATCGGCAGACTCCGAAAACGAACTGCTCGAGGTGGCTGTACAACACGCGGTCACTGGTCACAAATATACCGATACGCCCGAACTGCGCTCACAACTGAAGGGGATGTTTCACGACGGCACACCGCCCGTCGAAGCACCGCGTCAAGCGTAGTACGCGGCTGTCTGTTTCAAGCGCGATACGCCGCAGCGCCTATCGCGCTTGTGCCTGGATAACCTCTGCCATTTGCCCGAGTCAGGAGCAACGGAGTCGACATGTCCTACCGGATAGCCGCCGACGGATTGGTGCTGCTCCATCTGCTGTTCATTCTCTTCGTGCTGTGCGGCGGGTTACTGGTGCTCAAATGGCGCCACCTGTGCTGGTGGCACCTGCCCGCGGTGGCATGGGGGATGGCGGTCGAGGGCTTCCACTGGCCCTGTCCGCTGACGGGATGGGAAAACGACCTGCGTCTGGCCGCCGGAGAAGCAGGCTATGCCGACAGTTTCATCGAGCACTATCTGTGGCCGCTGATTTATCCGGTCGGGCTGACACCCGGCATACAGGTATGGCTGGCGATTCAGGTGCTGCTGATCAATGTGCCCGTTTACCTGTTGCTGCTCAGGCAGTGGAAGTCTGGGTGAGTGCCCTGCCAGGCGCGGTATCGCACCGAAGCTATACTCAATCACTGCAATGATACTGCTGCCTCTCGAGGTCCAGGAGAATGCCGCATGTGCCTGCTGTCGATGTGGAGACTGCTGCGAGCCTCGGCAGCGCTAAGCCTGGCGCTACTTCTGGCCTGCTGTACGTTGACGACCATCGCGCCGGACATGGCGTATAGCGATCCCGATTCGGTGCAGATCGACGCTGCCCATGGACCGCTGTCGGCCGAACGCAGCAAGGCCATCCTCGATCGTCTCAAGGCCGGTGGTGTGCAGACGAATATCTTCGACCTTCATATGGCAATCGAGGAAGCCATCGTCGGCAGCCCTCTGAGCGTCGGCAACAAGGTCGAGCTGCTGCAGGACGGCCCGGCCACCTACCGTTCAATGCTTGCCGCGATCGACGGCGCGCGTGACCATATCAATATTGAAACCTACATCATCGAGGACGATGAAGTCGGTCAGCGCTTCGCCGCGGCGTTGATTGCCAAACAGCGCAAGGGCGTGCAGGTCAATATGATCCGGGACAGCGTCGGTACCCTCAAGACCCCGGCCGAATTTTTCAAGCGTCTGACCGACGCAGGCATCAAGGTGCTGGAGTTCAATCCGGTCAATCCTGCGACCGCCAAGGCCGGCTGGGAAGTCAACCAACGGGACCACCGTAAACTACTGATCGTCGATGGGCGCATTGCCTTCCTCGGCGGCATCAATATCAGCGCCGTTTATTCGACCGGATCGCTTAGCCAGCGCTCCAAAAAAGACAGACCTGATGGCGAGTTACCTTGGCGCGATACCGACCTGCGGCTTGAGGGGCCGGTGGTTACTGAGCTGCAAAAGCTATTTATCGAGACATGGGAAAAACAGAAAGGCGAACCGCTCGCCAAACGCAATTATTTCCCAACGATCAAACCCAAAGGGAAAGAAGTCGTGCGTGCCATTGGCAGCTCGCCAGACGACCCCTACAGCCTGATCTACGCCACGCTTATCTCGGCGCTGCACAGTGCGCAAACCGAAATCTTGCTGACCAACGCCTACTTCGCGCCCGATCAACAATTCCTCGCGGAGCTTAAGGAGGCAGAGGCGCGAGGTGTCGATGTGAAGCTGATAGTGCCCAGCAGCACCGACTCCTGGCTGGTATTCCACGCCGGCCGCACGCGCTATACCGAATTGCTGGAGGCCGGTGTCAGGATCTACGAGCGCCATGGTGCCTTGCTGCATGTCAAAACCGCGGTGATCGATGGCGTTTGGTCGACGGTCGGCTCGACCAATCTTGACTGGCGCAGCTTTGTGCACAATGAAGAGCTCAACGCCGTGGTGCTCGGTACCGACTTCGGCGACAAAATGCGCGCAGTGTTCGCCGCGGACCTGGCGCAATCGGACGAAATCACCCTCGAGCAGTGGCGACGTCGTCCCCTTAACGTGAAAGCCATGGAACTGTTCGGACGCCTCTGGCTGTACTGGCTATGACACCAGCACAGGCGATGCCCAACAGGCGTGTGAGCTGGATGAAGACTGGATGCCCCATGCTGCTTCAGGCGATTTTACTCTCTATGCTGGTCGGCATGCCCATGGCACACGCGCAAGACACACCCGATGCGCAAGCGCTCAAAGCGCGCCACCTGGCCTTGCGCGAGCAGTTGGCCAACAACCCGTACCAACGCCCGCTCTACATCGAATCGAGTGAAACTTCGGACAGGCTGGCAGGAGAGATCTACGCGGTGGTTGAACAACCCTTTGCCATGCTCAGCTCCGCGCTGCTGGGAATCGACCACTGGTGCGACATCCTGATCCTGCATCTGAACGTAAAGAGCTGTCGTGCTTCTTCCAGCGCCAGCGATACGTTGAGCCTCAATATCGGACGCAAGTTCGAGCAACCGCTGGCAGATACCTATCAGGTCGACTTTCTGTATCGGGTGGTGGTGGACACGCCCGAGTATCTTCAGGTGATGCTGAGCGCCGCGCAAGGACCGCTTGGAACCAGCAATTACCGTGTCAAACTCGAAGCAGTGAAGCTCGATTCCCAGCGCAACTTCCTGCATTTTTCATATGCGTACGACTACGGTATCGCGGCTCGCATGGCCATGCAGAGCTATCTGGCGACGGTCGGCCGCAACAAGGCTGGCTTCAGCGTCGAAGGCCCTCAGGTCAATGGTCAACCTGACTATGTTGGCGGCATCCGCGGGATCGTCGAGCGCAATACGATGCGCTACTTCCTGGCGATCGAAGCCTACCTCGGTGCGCCTGCGCCGCAACAGCTCGAAAAACGTCTGAGCGACTGGTACACCGGGATCGAACGTTATCCGCTGCAGCTGCAAAATATTGAGCGCAGCGAGTATCTCGAGATGAAACGCAAGGAAGTCCAGGCTCAAGGTTCCACACCAACCGCAAAAGAGGTGGGCGCCGATAGCTCGGCAGACGGTCCAGGTAAGAAGCCATGAAGATCACAGCGAAAATGGCGTTTTTCAGCATTGCGGCGACACTCGCCTATCTCGGGCTTGCTGTTCTGGGGCTAGGTGGATTTGCGGCTTTCTTCTCTCACCCAGCCTTGGTTGTCATCGCACTTACAACCCTTGTGATGTCCGTAGTCGCGCTCTTCACCGAGGGGAATTTGAGTTCTGGAGTGCGTGAAGACCGGGCTAACCGCTGGGTGCTTCCAGCCTTTGGCCTGATTGGCCTGCTGAGCGCCTTCCTGCCCGCCTACACGGACCGACTGGACGTGTGGACAATCGATGGCGAGGGGGTGCGCTGGTTGGGCGTCGTGCTCTTCATCGCCGGCGGTGCGCTACGGATCTGGCCAGTCTTTGTACTCGGTAACCGCTTCAGTGGACTGGTGGCGATTCAACCGGGACATACGCTGGTCACCGATGGCATCTATCGCACGCTGCGCAATCCCAGTTACCTGGGATTACTGATCAACTCCCTGGGATGGGCACTGGCCTTTCGTTCGGTCGTTGGCGTGCTGCTGACACTGCTGACGCTACTGCCGCTCATCGCACGCATACGCGCCGAGGAGGTGCTGTTACACGCGCAGTTTGGTAGTGAATATGAGGCTTATTGTGCGAGGACGTGGCGGCTTATTCCGGGACTTTATTGAAGTGAATCAGGTACGCGGTTGAGGTCGTCCCCAAATCTCCAGTGCGAAATCAACAAAGCTTCTCAGCTTTGGCAACCTGTACCGATCCTGGGCATACATCAGATTCATCGGTCTGCGATACTGCAAAAACACTGACCGATGATGGAGCTTTTCTGAGTCTCCCCATGGATGAATCCAGAGGCTTGCGCGGCTGATTTGGTCAGTCATCCAGCGGTTTGGGTGGCGCTGCCGGCTTGGCGGGTTTACCAGCCTTGCCGCCCTTGGCTGCTTTGCCGGCAGGCGCCACCTCGGGTTCCGGTGGAGGTGGCGGTGTGGCCTCTTTTTCCTTGGCGGGCAACTGGTCGATGGTGCTGAAGATTTCCTTGGGATCGATGGGCCCTGCGTGGTCGAGCTTTTTCTCGCCATCCTTGCCTATCAGTATCACCTTGGCGTCGACACCGGCCCCCAGCTTGAGTTCACGGATCAGCGCCATGGTGGTTTGCGGGTCCATATCCTTGCCATTGCGCTGGCCCATCATGTTGACCACGGTATAGAGCACCATGTTGCGTTCGGCGAAGGCTGCGCGGTTGGCCGGCTCATCCAGGGCTTTTTTCAGGTTGACCAGCGTGGGATCGACGGGGGTGCGAGTGATGATGATCAGCGGGCGGTATTTTCCCTGATCCTGAGCCAGGGGGGCATCACTGTCGGCGGCCAACAAGGGGCCGGCTGCTGCGAGCAGAATAGCGAGTGTCAGTGACCGGATGAGCATGCGCATCTCCTTCTCATATTCATGCAGTACTCACTGAGAGTCTCATCCGTGAGGTTTCGAACTCAAGACCGCATCCGTTGTGTTGTTCTCAAGCTTAGGCCAGCGCGCTCATCGCGCAACCACTCCATGACGGTACTTTGGCCTGGGTGCTGTTCACTGCAGCGGGCTCGCCAAAACCAATGGCTGATCGTAGAGTGAGGTCCTTCAGTAATTGCGCCAAAAGGGATTTTCAATGATCAGTCTTTCAGTGCTTGTGCTGTTTTCAGGTGCCTGCCTTGCACTTGCCCTCACTCCGGGTCCCGACATGCTGCTCATTGCTTCACGCAGCGTAAGCCAGGGACGGGCAGCAGGCTTTGCCTCCCTTGCCGGAATACAAGTCGGCACCTACTGCCATGCACTCGCTGGCGCGCTCGGCCTTTCCCAGCTTTTTCTCACGGTTCCCCTCGCCTATGACATCGTGCGCTTCGCTGGCGCGGCTTATCTGGTTTTTCTAGCCTGGAAAACCTTCAGGTCGGTTGACACACCTCTAGCGACAGACGCAACCATGGGACCTCGCCCGCTTACCCTGATTTTCAAGCAAGGCCTGCTTACGAATCTGCTAAACCCCAAGATGGCGCTGTTCGTGCTCGCTCTGTTTCCGCAGTTCATCAACCCGCATGCGGGATCGATCATCGTGCAGATGCTGGTTCTCGCTACCCTGCTTAACCTGATCGGCCTGCTGGTGAACGGTGCCGTCATTCTCATGGCAAGCAAGCTGAGCAAAAGAATGTCGGCGAGCAGGCGGATAGGCAAGTTGATGAATCAACTGCTGGGAACCGTCTTTCTTGGATTGGCGTGTCGGCTGGCGCTGGCCAGTCGCGATTGATGAGGCATGCCTTGTTGCCTGGACGCGCAACGATGTCCGTTGGCGAGGCTATGCAGTGAGCTTAACGAATTGCTGCACTGCGGCAATCGGCCACTCGCGACATCTGTTCTCCAGAAGAAACTTCGGTGCTAGAGTCGCCGCCCATGAAAATTACCCGCAATGACCGATCTCTGACTGCATGGATACTGTACGCCAGCGTCCTGTTCAGTCTGGTCGCCTGCGGGATTCATCACGGGCAAATGGGTGGCCTGAGCCTGAGCGGGCTGAACGGTGGCTTTTGCTCTGTCAGTAACGACCATGGTCCTTATATAGATGCCGGCGATTCGCATGATCCGGCACCCCACCTGGCATCGCAGCTTTCCTGCCCCTTGTGCTCCTCCTTTGCCGTGGCCGTTGCCATTAATACCTTGGCCTGGGCGCTGGACTATGTGCCGGGCGGCACCGTAACCCCCATCATCGTCCGCAGTCTGGCGCAGCCGCCACCCCGTTATGTGTGGCCTGCTCTTAACCCCCGCGCATCCCCCGACACTTCCTCCGCTGTGACTCTCTCGGCCTGACGTTGCCTGCCTGCGCATTTGCGCAGCCACGGGGACCTTCAGGTGCGGCCTCACATTCTTTGCGTGGAAGTTGCTCATGAACAAAAGAAACACCTCGTTGGTGCTGATGATCGGTGCCTGCAATCTGGCCTGGGCCGCTGACGATGCCCTCAACCTGCCGACCACTACCATCTCCGCTCACCAGGAACAGCCCTCGGGCGTGATACTCGATCAACCGATCAAAACCGGTTCACGCCTTGGTCTGACCGCCCGCGAAACACCCGCATCGGTGAGTGTCGCCGACCGTGCGATCATCGAGGAGCGTGGTGCCAAGGACACCCAGGACGTCATCAACTCCATGACCGGGATCAACGCCTCGGCCAACCCTGGTTACGGCGGTTTCGTGGCCTACCGCGGCTTCACCAGCAACCAGATCACCCAGCTCTACAACGGCATTGGCATGAGCTACAGCAGCGCCACACGCCCGGTGGATGCCTGGATTTATGATCGCGTGGAGTTGATCGGCGGACCATCCACCTTCCTCTACGGAGCAGGGGCAGTGGGCGGTTCAATCAACTACATCACCAAATTGGCCAGCCGCGAGGAGCAAGCCGTGGAAGGCCGCGTTCGCTACGGCAGCTACGATTCCTCGGAGCTTTCTCTCGGGGTCAACCATGCCTTGAGCGCCGGCCCCGACCCCGACCCGCATCACTTTGCCCGCCTGGATGTTAGCCGTACGGGCAGCAATGGCTACATGGACCGCAATGAGCGCGAGTCAACAAGCACCGCGTTCTCCATCCTCAGCGACCTGACACCCCAGCTCAGCCACACCCTGGCCCTTGAGTACCAGGAAGACAAAGAGGACAGCCCCTACTGGGGTTCGCCGATTCTGAACCCGATCGGCGATACCATGAAGATCGACAAAAGCCGGCGCTTTGAGAATTACAACGTCGAGGATGGCCGTTACGAACAGCGCGTGCGCTGGGTGCGTTCGATCATCGATTACCGGGTCAATGACAGCACCAGCCTGCAAAATACCCTGTATCACTACGACGCCCAGCGCGACTACCGTAACCTGGAGAACTATCGCTACAACGCCGACAATAGCCGGGTGAGCCGCTACTCGGCCTACCTGCAACGGCATGATCAACAGGTCGACGGCAACCGCTTCGAACTGCGTCACGACAATACCTTGTTTGGTCTGGCCAGCCAGTGGTCAGCGGGGGTCGACTACTCGGTCAACCAGCAAAAGCTGCACCCCAACGGCAAGTTCTCGACCTCCCCCTACGACACGATTGACCCGGACAACTTCGATCCCGGCAGTTTTTACGATATTCCAGGTGTGAATGGCGGGTTGCAAAAAGTGCGTAAGCATGAGGTCACTACCCTGGCCGGCTTCATGGAGAACCGCCTCGAACTTACCGAGCGCCTCTCACTGCTGACCGGCCTGCGCTACGACCACCTGCATATGGAAGTGACCAACTACGGCGCGGTCACGCCCACCAGCCCGGCCTTCTTCGAGCGTACCTGGGAGCCCGTCACCGGTCGCATCGGATTGGTCTACGCCTTGACTCCAGCCGCCAACGTCTACGTGCAATACAGTACTGCGGCCGATCCACCGGCAGGCTCACTGGCCTCGGCGACCTTTTCCCAGGCGCAGAACGCCGACCTGACCACCGGCGAGCAGCTGGAGGTCGGTAGCAAGTTCGACTTCCTCGATGGTCGTGGCTCGGCGACGCTGGCCGCTTACCAGATCGTGCGCAAGGACTTTTCGGTCACCGACCCCACTAACATCAACAACACCATTCAAGCCGGTCAACAGACCTCGAAAGGCATCGAACTGGCCGGTAGGCTGCAAGTCACCTCGAAACTGATGCTCGAGGGCAACTACGCGTATGTCGATGCGCGGTACGACGACTTCACCGAAAACGTCGGGGGCCAGGCGGTATCGCGCAAGGGCAACACGCCAACCAACGTACCTGACCAGGTCGGCAACTTCTGGGTGACTTACGAAATCGTGCCGGCGTGGCAGGTTGGCATGGACGCGCGCTATGTCGACTCGGTTTATGCAAACAATGCCAACACGCTCAAAGCGCCGTCGTACACCCTCTATGGCGCCTTTGCCCGCTTCAGGGTGGACAAACACAGCGCAATTACAGCCCGCGTGCGCAACCTGACCGACAAAATCTATGCCAAGCAGGCCTACGGCACCTTGTATTACCAAGGGGCACCGCGAACCTTTGAAGTCGCACTGGATACGCGCTTCTAAACGGGGAACAGCAATGAAACGCTACCTTTACCTCTGGCACCGCTGGTTGGGTATTGCGCTGTGCCTGTTAATGGCGCTGTGGTTCGTGTCCGGCGTAGTGATGCTGTATGTCGGCTATCCAAAGCTGACGCCTGCGGAACACCTTGCACGACTGCCGCAGCTGTCGGTGGAGAATTGTTGCATCAGCCTGGATACGGCGCTGGCCGCTAGCGGCGAATCCCTGGTACCGCAGAGCGTGAAGCTGACTTCAGTGGCCAACGAGCCGCGCTACCTGCTCGGTTTCCCGGACAAGGCGCAAGTAGCGGTCGATGCCCGCACTGGACAGCTCATTGGGTCCCTGGACAGGACCGCCGCGCTGGCCGCCGCTCGAGCATTTGCCGGGGGTACCCAGGCCCATTATCTGGGTCTGGTTCACGAAGACATGTGGAGCCACTCCCGCGCTTTGAGCGCGGAGCGGCCGTTCCATGTGGTGCAGGTGGACGACCCGCAACAGCGGCGGCTGTACGTCTCGCAGCACAGCGGCCGCGTGCTGCTGGATGTCACCGCCCAGGAGCGTGTCTGGAACTGGCTCGGCGCCTGGCTGCATTGGCTTTATCCACTGCGTGGTGGCGTAGTCGATAGCTGGGCGGCGGATATCGTCATCTACCTGTCGCTGGCTGGCACTGTGCTGGCAGTGCTTGGTCAGGTGGTCGGCTTGTTGCGCTGGCGCTTCGCCAAGCCCTATCGCAGCGGCTCGCGCTCGCCCTACCCCGGCGGCTTCGCCCGCTGGCACCATATCGGCGGGCTGCTGTTCGGCTTCGTGCTAATCGCCTGGATCTTCAGTGGCCTGATGTCGATGCGCCCCTGGCATCTGCTGGACAACCAGTCAGCGTTGTCACCAGCCGCCTATCAAGGCGCAGAGCTGCGCGTCGATGGGCCGGCCCTGCCGATTGCGCAGGCGATCAAGCGCTTCAACCAAGCCGGCGTACAGGCCCGTGAGCTGGAATGGAGGATCGTCGGCGGCACAGGTTATCTGGTGGCTTACGACGGTGCCGGCAACAGTCGGATACTGCCCGTCGCCGACGATGCCGAGCCCCAGGTGCTGCTGCCTTCAATTGACCTGGAGCGAGCAGCCCAAGCAATGCTGCCGGGTGCACGGCTGGAATTCGAATGGCTGACTGCCTATGACTTCTACTATTACGCCCGTGCCGAACAAAGCATGTACGGCAACAAGAGCAAGCGCTTGCCAATGTTACGCGTGCGCTTTAACGACCCGGCAAGCACTTGGGTTCATATCGACCCCTACAGCGGTGCGTTGATAGAGCAACTCGACCAGCGCATGCGTCTCTCTCGCTGGCTTTTCAATTTACTGCACAGTTGGGACTGGCTGCCGCTGCTGGAACGTTCGTTACTGCGCGACGTGCTGATCATCGCTTTCAGCCTCGGTGGCCTGGCCATCAGTGTCACTGGCGTCGTCCTCGGTTGGCGTCGCTTGCTGCGTGCACGTGGCCGCCACAGAAAATCGCCCACCGTTATTACAAACCCATTTGTTCCCCGCAAGAATAATCGGTGAGAGTGCGCAGAGTGAGTTGCTCGGCTGTGAGTCCGAATGTGTTTTTACACGGCCGCGCAATCGGGTATCTCTTTTTTATCAAGGCTGGGAACCCATGCACAAACTCCTGTTTTCCAGAAAAACACCGCGATGACGTTTTTCGATGACATGTGTGCCGCTTTGTTCCTTGCCCTATTGGCCGCTCTCTACGATTCTGTATAAACCATCAGGACGGTTCGCGGCCGTCCGAAGAACAATACCGGAGAGCCCCCCATGAAGACCGTCGCCCAAGTACTGAAGTTAAAGGTCAAGCACAACCAGCAAGTCCACACCATCGCCCCGCATCAGATGGTGCTGGAAGCGCTCATGGTCATGGCCGAGAAAAATGTCGGCGCTTTACCGGTGCTGGAAAATGGCCAGGTGGTCGGCGTTATCAGCGAGCGCGACTATGCGCGCAAGCTGGTCCTGCATGGACGGTCCTCGGTCGGCACGCCCGTCAGAGACATCATGAGCGCGCCCGTGGTGACGGTGGATTCTCATCAAACGGTAGAAACCTGCATGGGCATCATGACCGATAGCCACCTTCGCCACTTGCCGGTGGTAGAGAACGGACAGCTGTTGGGCTTGCTGTCCATTGGCGACCTGGTCAAAGAAGCCATTGCCGAACAGGCAGACCTGATCCGCCAGCTGGAACAGTACATTCGCGGAGAATAGGCTGAGCGCTCCATGACGTGAGACGCGAGCGTCATTGTCGCGTCGACACCTAGAACACCGACCAGCCAATGCGCTGACTCAGCAACTCCAGAGCAGCCATCCCGGCCAGCGAATTACCGGCAGCGTTCAGCTCCGGTGACCAGACGCAGACGGTAAATCGCCCCGGCACCACTGCGACAATCCCCCCGCCCACACCACTCTTGCCCGGCAAACCGACGCGATAGGCGAAGTTGCCGGCCTCGTCATACAGGCCGCTGGTGGCCATGATCGAGTTGACCTGCTGGGTTTGACGCGAAGTCAAAATTTGTGCGCCGCTGTGCTTGCAGAAACCATCGTTGGCCAGGAAGCAGAACGCGCGGGCCAGATCCACACAACTCATGCGCAACGCGCAATGGCTGAAGTAGCTGCGCAGCACCGCTTCAACGTCATTATGGAAGTTGCCGAACGATTGCATCAGGTAGGCCATGGCCGCGTTTCGGGCGCGGTGCTGGTATTCCGACTCAGCGACTTTGCCGTCGACCAGCACCTGCATGTTGCCGGACAGGCGTCGGACGAAATCACGCATCGACAGTGCCGGTGCGGCAAACCGTGACTGGTTGATATCGCAAATCACCAGCGCGCCCGCATTGATGAATGGATTTCGCGGACGCCCGCGCTCGAACTCCAGCTGCACCAGCGAGTTGAACGGCTGGCCCGAGGGTTCGTGCCCCAGTCGGTCCCAGATTGCCTCACCGGAATGGTCGATGGCCTGCACCAGGCTGAACACTTTGGAAATGCTCTGCACAGAGAAAGGTGTTTGCGCATCGCCCGCGCAAAATAGCTCGCCGTCATTGCCATAGACGGCAATACCCAATTGCTCCGCCGGCACACTACCCAACGCCGGGATGTAATCAGCCACCTTGCCCTGACCGATCAGAGGGCGAACTGCATCAAGAATTTCGTTCAACAGCGCTTGCATGCTTGGGTCCGTCTTCATTCACTCCCCGTGCGGCTGCGGGGATACTTTCGCTAGACGCCGGATGCAATCTCCAGAGCACAGTTTTGCTTGCGTAACGACGGCGATGGGCCTGGCACTACGTAACCCGTAGCAGCTGGCGTAGCCTGCGTCCGGCTGCGCAGCAGTCGTAAAATCAGATACTGCGGTATTCCAGACAAACCGTGGAAGCAGGATTTACGACTGCTGCGCAGCCGGACGCAGCCTTCGGCAGCTGCTACGGACAGCTCAAACCAACCCGGAAAACCGCTCCCCCAGCCGTTCATCCTGCAAGATGTCAAACAGCGCCTGGGCTGCCGCCGACAACTCATGACCCGGTTTGGTCAGCACGCCGATCGCTCTCATCACCGGATCGCGCAGGGTGATGCAGCGCGCACCCAGCTCTTGCATCTGCCCGGCACATAACGCCGGCACCGCACTCACACCCAGTCCGCTGGCAACCATCCGCCCTACCGTCGCAAGCTGGTGACTCTCCAGCTCCACCGCAAGCGTAATGTCGCGGGCCTGCAAGTGCTCCTCAAGCATGACGCGCACGGTCGAGGGTCGTTGCAAGGTAATGAAGGGCAGTTTCAACAGGGATTCCCAGTCGGTCTCGCCGCAATCGGCCAACGGTGAATCACTGGGCACCACAGCCACGAAGCGGTCGATGTACAGCGTTGTGAATTCCAGCGACGAGCTCTGTTGCGGTTCGAAGGCGACCCCCAATTCCACATGACGGTCGCGGACCATTTCCAGCACCTGCTCGTTGATCACGTCGTTCACCGTGACGTTCACGTTCGGGTAGCGCGCGCGGAAGGTTTTCAAAATCGACGGCAGCAAATTGCCGGCAAATGAAGGCATCGCTGCGATGGTCACGCGCCCGCGCTGCAGGGTGAAGCGTTGACGCAGTTCGTCCTCGGCATTGTCCCAATCGGCAATCAGTTGCCGAGCCAGCGGCACGAGTGCGTCACCTTCCGGGGTCAGTGCGACATTGCGCGTGGTACGGCTGAACAGTCGCCCGCCCAGGCCTTCCTCCAATGCCTTGATCGTCAGGCTGAGGGCCGACTGGGACAAGTGCAGACGCTCGCAGGCCACGGCAAAGCTGAGGCTTTGCGCCACGGCGAGAAATGCACGGATCTGTTTGACAGTCATCTGCAACGCCCTTGGGGTTTGATTGTTTTATTTTATCTATCAATCAACCTTAAAAATCAACTTAACAAATATATTATCCAGAGCAACACTCTTGCCCATACGGCTAGCCAGCCGCCCACAAAGAATAAAAGAGGATGGTGCATATGGCAGGTTTCGATAAGCGCGTGGCTTCCTACGAGGAAGCGTTGGCCGGTCTGGAAGACGGCATGACGGTCATTTCCGGTGGCTTCGGTCTGTGCGGCATTCCGGAAAACCTGATCGCCGAGATCAAGCGCAAAGGCACTCGCGATCTCACCGTGGTGTCGAACAACTGCGGCGTCGACGGTTTCGGTCTTGGTGTACTGCTGGAAGACCGGCAGATCAGCAAAGTAGTCGCCTCCTATGTCGGTGAAAACGCCCTGTTCGAGAAGCAACTGCTCAGCGGTGAAATCGAAGTCGTGTTGACCCCGCAAGGCACCCTCGCTGAAAAAATGCGCGCCGGCGGCGCTGGCATCCCGGCGTTCTTTACCGCCACCGGCTACGGCACCCCGGTTGCCGACGGCAAGGAAACCCGCGAATTCAAGGGTCGCCCGTACCTGATGGAAGAGTCGATTACCGGCGACTTCGCCATCGTCAAAGGCTGGAAGGCCGACCACTTCGGCAACGTGGTCTATCGCCATACCGCACAGAATTTCAATCCGCTGGCCGCCACCGCCGGCAAGATCACCGTGGTCGAAGTCGAAGAAATCGTCGAACCGGGCGAGCTGGACCCAACGCAGATCCACACTCCAGGCATCTACGTTGACCGGATCATTTGCGGCACCTTCGAGAAGCGCATCGAACAGCGCACCGTGCGCTCCTGATCCCCTTCCCTTCCAGCCCGAAGCTCTTGATAACAGAGCGTGGAGAACAACAATGGCTCTTACCCGCGAACAAATGGCTCAGCGCGTCGCCCGCGAAATGCAGGACGGCTTCTACGTGAACCTCGGCATCGGCATTCCGACCCTGGTCGCCAACTACATTCCGGAAGGCATGGAAGTCATGCTGCAATCGGAAAACGGCTTGCTCGGCATGGGTTCCTTCCCGCGCGAAAATGAAGTCGACGCCGACATGATCAACGCTGGCAAGCAGACCGTCACCGCGCGTATCGGTGCGTCGATTTTCTCGTCCGCCGAGTCCTTCGCGATGATTCGCGGCGGCCATATCGACCTCACCGTGCTCGGCGCTTTTGAAGTCGACGTGCAAGGCAACATCGCCTCCTGGATGATCCCCGGCAAGCTGGTCAAGGGCATGGGCGGCGCAATGGATCTGGTGGCTGGTGCCGAGAACATCATCGTCACCATGACCCACGCCTCCAAGGACGGTGAGTCGAAACTCTTGTCACGCTGCAGCCTGCCGCTGACTGGCGCCGGTTGCATCAAGCGGGTGCTGACCGATCTGGCCTATCTGGAAATCCGCGATGGCGCATTCATCCTCAAGGAACGTGCACCCGGCGTCAGCGTCGAGGAAATCGTCAGCAAGACCGCTGGCAAGCTGATCGTGCCGGAGCACGTTCCAGAAATGCAGTTCAGCGCTTGATGAGGAGTGATCCGATGCAAGAAGTCGTCATTGTCGCCGCAACCCGCACCGCCATCGGCAGCTTTCAGGGTTCGCTGGCCAGCATTCCCGCGCCGGAACTTGGCGCTGCGGTGATCCGTCGTCTGCTGGAGCAGACCGGCTTGAACGCCAGCGAAGTGGATGAAGTGATCCTCGGTCAGGTGCTCACCGCCGGCAGCGGCCAGAACCCGGCGCGCCAGGCCTCGATCCTCGCCGGCCTGCCCCACGCGGTACCAGCGCTGACCCTGAACAAGGTCTGCGGCTCGGGCCTCAAGGCCCTGCACCTGGGCGCCCAGGCGATCCGCTGTGGCGATGCGCAAGTGATCATCGCCGGCGGCATGGAAAACATGAGCCTGGCCCCCTATGTCTTGCCGGCTGCCCGCACCGGTCTGCGCATGGGCCATGCCAAAATGATCGACAGCATGATCAGCGATGGCCTGTGGGATGCGTTCAACGATTACCACATGGGCATCACCGCCGAGAACCTGGTTGACCAATACAGCCTCAGCCGTGAAGAACAGGATGCGTTCGCCGCAGCCTCGCAGCAAAAAGCCACGGCAGCCATCGAGGCCGGTCGTTTTGCCGACGAGATCACCCCGATCCTGATCCCGCAACGCAAAGGCGATCCGCTGTCCTTCGCGGTCGACGAGCAACCCCGCGCCGAGACCACGGCAGCCTCGCTGGCCAAGCTCAAACCGGCGTTCAAGAAGGACGGCAGCGTCACCGCCGGCAACGCCTCCAGCCTCAATGACGGTGCCGCCGCCGTACTGTTGATGAGCGCCGACAAAGCCAAAGAACTGGGCTTGCCTGTTCTGGCGCGGATCGCCAGCTATGCCAATGCCGGCGTCGACCCGGCCATCATGGGCATCGCCCCGGTATCGGCAACCCGCCGCTGCCTGGCAAAAGCCGGCTGGAGCCTCGGCGAGCTGGACCTGATCGAAGCCAACGAAGCCTTCGCTGCCCAGTCACTGGCGGTCGGCAAAGAGCTGGAATGGGACGCGAGCAAGGTCAACGTCAATGGCGGCGCGATTGCCCTCGGTCACCCGATCGGTGCTTCTGGCTGCCGGGTGCTGGTATCCTTGCTGCACGAAATGATCAAGCGTGACGCCAAAAAAGGCCTCGCCACGCTGTGCATCGGCGGCGGTCAGGGCGTCGCCCTGGCAATCGAGCGGGCGTAAGTCCGCAAGCGTTCAACAGGCAAAGTCGGTATCCACGAAATCCGCCTTTGCCTGGCAACAAACCAGGCGCGACTTCGGTCGCGCCTGGCCTTATCCCCCTTTTTTTGTTCCAGGGGCATGTTCCGCCTGCGCTCACGCGCTCACGATCATCTCGAAGCCGCCGAAGATCATCCGTTGACCATCGAAGGGCATCGGGTTGACGTCCGGTTGCAGCCGCGGGTCGGCCATGACCTTCTGCATACCCGCGTCGCGGGTCTGGCGAGAGGGCCAGATGATCCACGAAAAGACCACGGTTTCGTCTTCCTTGAGTTTCACCGCCATCGGGAATGAGGTCAGCTTGCCTTCGGGCACGTCGTCGCCCCAACACTCGACGACACTCAATGCGCCAAACTCTTTGAAGAGTGCCGCAGCCGACTCGGCATGCTGCTTGAACTTTTCGCGGTTGGCCGTAGGTACTGCGGCAACGAAGCCATCGACATAGGACATGATCAATCTCCTGCCTGGGGGTGCATGAAAAGGTGCAATCGACCTGGGTGGATCGCCTCGTCGATTGCAGATCGTTCTGCCTGTTAGTCGATCCGGTAGACGTCATTTCGACACCAAGAGTCGATCAAGCCGACCGACGGCCATTTCCGGCAGATCAAAACAGGACGTGGTAACTATGCTGATCAAGCGGCTGACACATAGGGGCCACATCGCAACCCAACGGACACGTATCTGGAGGTGAGACATGAAGATCGTCGTCATCGGCGGCACCGGTCTGATCGGGAGCAAGCTCTGCAAGAACCTGCAAGATCTGGGGCATGAAGCCTTGGCTGCGTCGCCGAGTACCGGCGTCAACACCCTCACCGGCGAAGGGCTGCAGGACGCCTTGCAAGGCGCCGACGTCGTCGTCGACGTGGCGAACTCACCGTCATTCGAGGACGCTGCCGTTCTCCAGTTTTTCGAAACGTCCGGGCGCAACCTCCTCGCGGCCGAGGCGGCTGCCGGAGTCAAACACCATGTCGCCCTGTCGGTCGTGGGCAGCGAGCGGATGCTCGCCAGTGGTTACTTCCGGGCCAAAATGGCTCAGGAAAAACTTATCGAGGACTCAGGCATTCCTTACACCATCCTGCGAGCGACGCAGTTCTTCGAGTTCATCGAGGCCATTTCGCACTCAGGCGTCGAGGAAGGCGAGACCATCCGTTTGACCTCCGCTACGTTGCAACCGATTGCCTCGACCGATGTCGCGGCGGCACTGACGAAGATAGCCGTGCAACCACCCGCCAATCAGACCCTGGAAGTGGCCGGGCCTGAGCGTTGGCCGCTGGTCGAGTTCGTGAGGTTGTTCCTGCAACACAACAACGATTCGCGCAAAGCCGTCCCGGACGACACCGTTGCGTATTTCGGCGCGCCAATCAACGACCAATCGCTTACGCCGGGGAGCAATCCCATTGTCGGCCCGACTCGCTTCGAAACCTGGCTCAAGAGCACCCAAGCCTAGGTATCTTGATGCTTGGCAGGGCGTAGCAGCTGTCGAGTGGAACGAAGCAGCCGTAAAACCCTGCACCTCGGTATCTCGGATAAATCGCGAGCACAGGTTTTACGAGGACTCCGTCCTCGGACGCTGCCTCGTTCTACTCGACAGCTGCTACGGCGGCGCCGAATGCTCCAAAAATTTGTCCCTCCTCCCCGTGAACCTTGTGCTGAGGCCTGAGTCTTACCCCAGCCTTGGAGTCCACTTGCCAGCCACTACAGCGAAGCGCTTCCTCAGCCCCTTTCATCCCATTACCATCGTCATCCCCTCAGAGCTGATCGCCTCATGCGCCAAACCGTCTGCTCCTCCCGCTTCGTCTCGCTCTGCCTCATTCCTTTGCTCCCCCTGCTCGCCAGTCCCGCCCATGCCCGCGGGGAAAGGCAACTGGTGGAGGCCATCAACGACTACCGCGCCGAGTCCCAGCGCTGCGCAGGGCGCGTGGTTAAAGCCTCGACGCCGCTGGCGCTGAAGTCGAGCCTGGCCTTGCCGATCAACCAGCGCGGCGGTTTGCGGGAGACGTTGAAAGCTTCCGGCTATCAGGCGGTGACGGTGCGGACCATCCGACTGGTCGGAGCGCAAGATGCCGAGGAGGCCTTTGACATGCTCCAGAGCGACTACTGCCGGGCCCTGCTCGACACCCAGTACGCCGATATCGGTGTCAGCCGCGACGACGATGAATGGCGAGTGGTGCTGGCGCGACCCTTGATCGATGGCCATATGGACGATCCGCGAACGGCAGGCAAGACGTTGCTGGCACAGGTCAACGCAGCACGGGCGAAGCCGCGCCTGTGTGGCCGTCAGCGCTTCGCCGCCGCACGGCCGCTGACCTGGAATGCCGCCCTGGGAGCGGCGGCGCAGGGGCACAGCCGGTCGATGGCTAATGGCAATTACCTCGCGCACCAGGACTCCGACGGCGATTCGCCGGCGGACCGCGCGAGAGGCGCCGGCTTTCGTGGCCGGCAGATCGGCGAGAACATCGCCGCCGGTCAGGGTTCGCCGAGCAAGGCGATGGCGGGCTGGCTCGCCAGCCCCGGGCATTGCGCCAACCTGATGAACCCGATGTTCACCCAGGTCGGCGCGGCCTATGCCGCGGACTCGCGTAGCGACTCGGGCATCTATTGGACGATGCTGTTCGGCGCGCCTTGAGTGGTGCTCGCGGACCTGATGGGTGTCGGCACCAGTGTGTTGGAATGCCACTGGGCCAGGCGCCACCACTAACACGGGCAGCATCGTGGTCGCGCAAAAGAAGGGGACGCTTTGTCCAGAAGGGCCGCCCCGTTGGGATAGTTGCCTTCGATCAAAAGTGAATCTTCAGGAAGGCTTGTGAAAATGGACTCCATTAAAAATGGAGTCGTGTCGATTAGTACCGATAGGTTGCCTGCACTGAAATTCCATTCGCACTATTGTCGTAGTTGGCACTGTATTCAGGTTGAAGACCGGAGTTGTTCGACTGCTTTACGGAAACTTTGGAATCCCAGAGATAACCATAAGCAAAGTCTATCGTCAGATCGGCATTCGGCGAAAAAGCACCGCCCAAGGTCACGGCTTGGCGATTCCCGACCGGAATGCGCACGCTGCGATCGGCATTTCTAATGGGCGACGGATCATAGGCGTAGCCTGCGCGCAGCAGCCATTGTTGGTTCAATTGGTAGGAGGCGCCAACTGCGGTGGCCCAAGTGTCGCGCCAGTTCATTTCTTCGATCACACTTCCCAGGCCAGCCGCCTGACCCAGGGGGGTAAGACCGCTGTTGACTGCCTCGACCTTCTGGATCCGGCTCCAACGTTTCCAGGTGGTCCCCAGATATCCTGTCCAGCGACTATTGAAATGATGGGTGATGGACGTGTCCACGGATTCGGGCATAGTGAGGTCTATCTTGTTGTCATACTTTCCGTCCAGCGGGATAACGCTCGGGGAGCCGTTAACCTCAGTATGCCCTTCGAGTTCATAGTCCACCTTCGAGTGATAGTTAATCCCCCAAGTAGTTGCATCACTCAAGTCAACCAAGAGGCCGACGTTGTAGCCAAGTGCCGTGTCATCGCCTTTGATGGTGACCAGTGTGTCCTGGCCGTTGTTCAGGGCGCCGGTGGCCAGGTAATTCTGAAGCTTTGCACTGAAATGGTTTATGGTCGGTCCACCACCAATGGACACGTAATCATTGATCCGATAGGCAATGGTGGGCTGCAGGGTTACTTCCTTGGTCGTGCTATAGGAACCATGGTAGCGACCCTGAAAAGAGCCCTCGTAATCATTGATCAGACCACTCGGAGCATAGAGGCCCAGACCAATCGAAAAACGATCGTCAAGCGGCGTCGACATGTAGGCGAAGGGCACGGCCCCCAAAGGTACCGAGTCCCCTTTATTCGTTCCTGGGGCACTGCTCTGCGCATCACTGATGTCGTCGCTCACCGAGACGACCGCGGCACCGCCGGAAATCTCAGTACGCTTCAACTTGGTCAAGCCTGCAGGATTTCCAAAGATGGTACTGGCGTCCAGCGCGGATGACGACCTTCCCGCATAAGCAGTTCCCGCACTGCTGGCGCTTTGTTCGTTCAGGGCAATGCCATTGGCGCCTGCAATTGTAGAGGCGCTTAGTAGTGCCATGGCACTGGTGAACTTAATCCACGCAGCACACTTTCGCTGAGCAGAGAGACACGGGATCACACGGCTATTCAGTTGCATTTTCCACCTCTTGATTATTGTTTTTGTTGATTGCACGCAGGCAAGGCTTCGCCTTCCTGTGCACCTTTCAGTGCCGGTTGGAGTTGATCGAAGTTGTGTAAAAGGCCCTGGTGGAACAGCACCAGGGCATGATTGCTGGACTTACAGATGCGAATCAGGAACTCAATTAAGCCACTCGATCTGGAAGCTATAGCGCCCCAAGAGCGGCGCCAGGATTTCTTGGTTAGTTCCGGCCCGGATGCAGGCGACATGCCCACGGCGATTGTCCTGCACGACCTCAACAGCAATATCCGAAAGCCCCAGGCGCTCCACTTCCTGCTGGACTACTTGGGCAATCTCCCGCTGCTGCAAAGCGGGCTTGAATATCTTGCCCACAGCAGTCAGTGGCAACGCTTCGAGGATTTCAATGCGCTTGGGCACTGCTGCCCGCTCGCTGATGTGGAGATGGGCGAACGCCTCAAGTTCTTCGGCGTTGCAGGTTTGCCCGGGGCGCAGTTGAACGTAGGCGACCGGCACCTCGCCCGAGTAGGCATCGGGGCTGCCGATTGCAGCGGCCAAGGCGACGGCGGGATGCGCCTGCAGAGCCTCCTCGATTTGCTTGGGATCGATGTTGTGGCCGCCGCGGATGATCAACTCTTTCTTGCGTCCGGTCAGCCAGAAGTAACCCTGCGCATCCTGGCGCCCCAAATCGCCCGTATTCAACCAGCGCTGACCGTCGATATCGATCCAAAGGCCCTGGTTATGACGCTCCTCCAGATAGCCATCGAAGAGGTTCGGACCACTGATCGTGATGAGGCCGATCTCATCCACGCTGGCGTCGCGCAGGTACTCTCCAGAATCATTGAGCAAGACCGCGCGCATATTCTGGTAGGCGATCCGTATCCCGATGGAGCCGATACGGCGCTCGCCATGGGGCGGATTGATTGAGGAAACGCAGGCGCCCTCAGTAAGACCGTAACCTTCAAGGATCTTTACCCCGGTCCGGCGCTCGAACTCTCGGAAAAGCTCAGCCGGCATGGGTGCGGCGCCACACATTGCATAGCGAAGACTGGAGAGGTCGCGGCCCTGCCATTCATTTTGCAGAAGTGCAGCATAGACAGTTGGCACGCCGGAAAAGAGGTTGATACCGAAGTGCTCGACCATCTCCCAGAATCGTGGGATCACCCCCTCGCCACGATACCCATTAGGCGTCCCGAGGATCACATGGTCGCCTTGAGTCCAAGGCATCAGCCCAGTCACCATTTGTCCATTGACATGAAATAGCGGCAGGCCACAAAAGATAACCTGACTACCACTGCGTGGCTGCAAGTGAGCGGCGATGGCCCATGCATTGAATACTTCAGAGCCATGGGTACGCGCGGCGATCTTGGGGAGCCCGGTGGTGCCGCCGGTACAGATGTAGGAGGAGCATTCATCCTGGCGGATCTGCCGACCGCTCTTCAGGTGTGTGTGCGGCTGAGTACTCATCAGCGATAGCCAATCGTGGATCGCAATACCGCTGTGCAAGTCTCGTTCCTTCAGTGCCGCGGCTTTCAGGGCCCCACGCACAGGTTCGGCGACATAGGGCTCCATGCTGACCCAAACGACAGACTTGATCCCGGGTAGCTGATCCAGCTGCGAAGACAGTTTTGGCCACAGGTCGCTGCCCGCCGTCGGCGCGAGTGTCACCACCACGGATGCCTTCGCGGCATTCAGCAAGCCAGCCATCTGCTTGGCCTCAAGCAGAGGATTGATCGCCATGACGATACCTGCTGCCTCCCCGCCCCATATAGTGAAATGGGTTTCCGGCAGATTGGGCAAAATAAAGGCAAGCACCTCGCCCGGTTTTATACCCAGGTCATCGAAGGCATTCGCCGCGCGGGTGATATCCGCGAAGAGCTGGGAGTAGTTCCACTCGTAGGTGCGCCGGAAATCGGCGGCATCGGCGAAGAAGCTTAGCGCCGGCGCCTGGGGGGTGCGCTCGGCCGCCTGTCGCAGCGCTTCATAAGTGCTGCAAGCCAGGCCACGCTCCGACAAGGGGACTCGTTCGAGACTTTCGATGTCATTCAGGCTCTGCACAACCATCAAGCTTCCCCCACGACCCGGTTGCGTTGCACGCCGAGGTCGATCACACCATCGGCGCTGCGAATGCGCGCCTCGACCACGTCACCTGCCTTGAGATACTGCGTCCGGCCCTCCTGCGCCTTGAGGAAAAGCTTCCACTTGGTGGCTTCTGGCATCAGGGCCGCAATGCGCTGTTTGGCAGGCGAAGGTATCGTTAGAGCACAGCCGGCAGGAGTACCGGTGGCGATCAGGTCTCCAACGGCGAGATCCTGCAAAGCGGAGAGTTCGGTAAGGGTTTCAGCGGGGCCGTAAACCAGGTTGGCCGTGCTGTCGTTCTGTCGCACCTGGTCGTTGACCGTCAGGCGCAGCTGCAGTGCTTTGAGGTAATGCATGCTCTTGGCATCCAGAAGGCAGAGGTACGGGCCGACCGGGCCAAAAGTGCGGAAGCTCTTGCCCTTGTAGAACTGCATCTGGGGAATCTGAATGTCACGAGCCGAGTAGTCATTGACAATGACGACGCCTGCAATGAACTCATGCAGATTGGCGTCGGTGACAGCAATAGCGCCGGTGATCGCGCGCTTCATCACCAGCCCCAGTTCGATCTCGTAGTCAAGGAAGCGCACGTTGCGCGGCTTGATCAGGTCACTGTCGGCCGCCACCAGGCAACTTGTCGCCTTGGTGAAGATCATGTTGAATTTCTTCGCATCCGGGTCCATGCCCGACTCGATCATGTGCTGACGGTAATTGGCGCCCTGGCAGACGAACTGCTGGTTACGGGTCACCGGCGACAGCAGTTTCACTGCGCCCTCCTCCAACTCCGTACCTTTTAATTGAGCAAGGTCGTCGATACTGTTCTGGCGAATGAAGTCACCGGTGGTTTCAAAAACACCGGGGACAACCGTGATACGGCCCTGGCGTAGCACGCCCCAGTGGATACCGTTCTGAAATTCAAAGCGGACTACGTGTACAGCAGACATTGAAGGTACTCCTGGAGCGGCGTTTGCCCCGCGCTCGGTGGCGCGAGAACTGTGGTGTTGTTCTGAGAGGGGGCTGGCAACGCTGTAGACCAACGAGCCGCCGGCGATCAAGGCGCCGGCTTTGAGCACATCCCGCCGGCCATACCTGGTTGAATTGCCCGACATGGCGGCAGCTCTACCCGAACATCCGCATGAGTGTTATCAACTTGCGAATGGTCAGGTCCGGGCTGCGTCGCAGGTTACGGATCAGCGCACGCACATTGGCTAAGCTCATCTTGGGTTTGGTAAAACGCTTGGGCATGCGCTGCCCCCACTGCGCCATTGCCTCGGGGCTCACCGGATGAATGCCCGTAGGCTGTATGGCCGTGAAGATATCCCCGTCGCAGTAATGCTCGTGCTTATCGCCCCAGGGGTCTTGCCAGTAATCGAAGATCTGACTGCCCAGAATGTGTCGACCGATTCCCCATGAGTGCTCCCACCCCCGCTCCCGCAGGACGCGCTGCCCCATGCCCACCGCGTCGGCATCGACGACCTCATAGGCGCTATGGCTATAGGTAGCCATGAACCCTTGCGCTATCGCGAGCGTATGGTGAGCCGCGGGAATGTCACCGAGGTCAAGGCGCATGAAGGCGACGATAGGCGTGCCGTCGGGGAGTACCTGCACATCGCTGGGAATAAACCCGAAATGCTCCGTATACCAGGCACAGGTCGCCTGGTAGTCGGCCACTTCGATAACGATGTGGCCCAGTTTGAGGACTTCAGGCGGAGCAATCGGCGGACGCTGCGTGGCGTTGATTCGCGGTTGCTCCTGCGCCAGATTCCAGGACAGAGGAGCTCTGTGTACCAGCGTTTTACCAGGAGTCTGGTCGCAAACAGCTTCCACAATGAACCCGGAAGGATCGGTCAGCCTGACGTAATACCCGCCACCAGGATGTTCCGATTTCTCGACCGGTGACGCGCCCGGGATTCGCGTCAGTTTTTCCAGATCCTTGAGCGACTGGACTGCCAGTCCGAACCCAATAAAACGTGCATGTTCTGCACGATGGACACGGTAACAGTATGAAGTGGCATCGGTGGCGCGCAGGTAAAGCGTATCGGCGCCATGCTGACTTACCGTCAGGCCGAAGTCGGTCAGGAAACGCGCCGCCTCATTCAAGTCCGGCCTTTGAAAGATCAGGTGAGTCAGATCCTGAGCCTTCACCGTCGGTTGCGGATGCCGGGCAGGTTGTGGTGTCGCTAACCGGGGCATTTCATTTTTGTGGTTCATTGTTCTTGTTTTCCGGGTTTTTAGAGCAAAGCCGTCCCCGCACCCCTGAAAATCAGAGGTGTCTGGTTGGGTCAGTTAACTAACTCAGTCGAGAGAAGGAAGTGCTGGCAACTCTGCGGTCGCCAGCGCACGAGCCTCCTCTGGTGACACACCCAATGCCCGCAGCACCAGCTCGGCCGTGTCAGAGCCCGATTCGCGCCACGTTCTGTGCCCTTCCAGTACCAGAAAAATCGAGCCGAGGACGCTGCTCGATATCAGCGTCAGTACAGAGAGCAATTGCTCCTTTTCAAACGTGTACCGCCCACTGGACAGTCCGCTCAGAAGATCCGTCGTCGCTTGGCTGCTGAACATTTCGCGCAACGAAGAATTGCTCATGGCGAATTTATGGATGAACGCCCCCCACTGGGAGTCTTCGTGAGCCCGACGAATGAACAAACGAATGCCATTGGCAAGGCGCTGAGCCGGATCAGTGAGGGAATTGAAGCTCTTGTTGACGCGCTCATGCATCTCCTTCGCGAGATGGCTGGCGACCGCTTCGAACAGGCTTTCCATGCTGTCGATGTTGCTATAGACCGTTCCGCGCGCCACGCCTGCCTCTTGTGCGAGGTCGAGAATGTTCACTTGTGAGGTGCCTCTCTCAGCGAACAGGCGAAAGGCGGCTTGATGAATGCGGCGCTGTGTTGGATTTAGGGATTCCACGGTTCTCTCCAGGATTACCTTATGGCCTGATTGAACACTTGTGTTCAGATTACGTCAACAACGTTTTTTGAATTAAGTACGTAAAGCTCAATGTAAACCGTTATACGCCCCAAAAACTGGAGAGTTAGATTGATATGGCAAGATCGATGGAGGGCTCTTCACATTGACACAAATGAACACGCGTGTTCAGCTACGTATCGTATTTGTGGCTCGCCCTCTCGGCAGGTCATCAAGCCGGCCCATCGATGCAAACCAGGACCTCAACAACCTGAGCAAGCACTGTGCAGACGGTGCTTAAACGGTATGACCCTTAGCGATGGCTGGCCGAATTCTCATCAGCTGAAGGACAGAACATGACCGGCTCAAAGCTCTTCAAACCGCTTCGTTTGCCTAATGGCACGGTGATTCCAAACCGAATCGCCAAGGCTGCCATGGAGGAGAACCTTGCCAATGAGGATCACGCTCCAGGGGAAGCGCTGGTTAAGCTCTATCGGCGTTGGGCGGAGGGTGGTGCCGGCCTGATCATCACTGGCAACGTCATGGTTGATCGCCACGCCTTGACCGGACCGGCTGGCGTGGTGCTTGAGAACGATCGGAACCTGGGCAAATTCAGGCTATGGGCCGATGCTTGCCGCAGTCGTGGAGCCCAGGCCTGGATGCAAATCAATCATCCCGGACGGCAGCTATTGGCTTCCATGGGGCAATCGGCACGGGGTCCCTCCGCGGTTGCTGTCGACATTCCCGGACTATCAAAGGCTTTTGTGCCGCCCAGGGCCTTGGATGAGCAGGAGATCGAAGAGCTGATTGAGCGCTATACCCATGCCGCAGCGCTAGCCGAGCTTGCCGGATTCACCGGCGTGGAGATTCATGCAGCGCATGGCTACCTGTTCAGCCAATTCCTTTCGCCCTTGACCAACCGGCGTAGCGACCGCTGGGGTGGCAGCCTGGAAAATCGTGCACAAATTCTCCTGCAAACCATCGACGCAATACGTCTGCGAGTGGCACCGACCTTTTGCGTCGCTGTGAAGCTCAATTCCGCGGACTTTCAGCGCGGTGGTTTCGATGCCGAGGATGCGGCTCGCGTGGTGGAAATGCTCAATGCCAAGGCGGTCGACCTGGTCGAGTTGTCAGGTGGCAGCTACGAAAGCCCGGCAATGCAGGGGCAGACCCGCGATGGCAGCCGCCTGGCTCGAGAAGCCTATTTTCTCGAGATCGCGCAGAAAATAGGAGAAATAGCGCGCATGCCGCTGATGGTCACCGGCGGCGTGCGTAGAAAGGAGGTCGCGGAGCGAGTGGTGAGCGGCTCGGTGTCGATGGTGGGGCTTGCTACGGCGCTGGCAATCGAGCCGGCCCTGCCAAGCCAGTGGATGGCCGGTCAGGACACCGAAGTGGAGCCCATCGTCGTCCGCTGGAAGAACAAGGCGCTGGCATCGCTTGCAGTGGCGTCGGTGGTCAAGAAGCAACTCGGCTTGCTGAGCCAAGGGAAACGGACAAAACCCAGGACGTCGCCCCTCATGGCATTGATCGGCAATCAGCTGAAGTCTCGTCGCCAGGCGAAAAACTATCGGCAATGGATTGGCCGGGCCTAGCGGGTCGAGGATGACATCAGGGTAGCGGTTTGCCGGCGATTCGCTTGGCTTTGGCAGGTGTTACGCCCAGAGCCTTGAGAATCATTTCCGCGACCAACAAATCATGCTCCGCCACCGCACGCCCCTCGACAACCGAGCGCATGGCGCCGGTTGTGCAGGATACGACCAGGTCCAGGGCGATCCCTTCGTCCTCGTAAGCGAAAGTGCCCGCGCGCAGACCTTCACGCAGGTCGCCAAGCACATGGTCAGCCAACCGCGAGCGCATGGCCTGATCGGAATGGATGATGCGCAGCAGTGCGTTGGCCCATTGATAGTCGTAGGCGGCCCGGCATACGAACATGCGCACGCCAATCGAAAGCCGCTGTGCGCCGCAGTGCACGTCCGAGCTCAGGGCGGAAATGGCATCGGAGAACTCGGCCGCCATGGCGATACCAACCGCCTCGAGTACTTCGTCGCGAGTTCGAAAATAGTTGTAGATGGTGCCATTGGATACCGCGGCCTCCGCGGCTACCTCGAGCAGTGCAATCTCCCCCACCTCCTTACGTGCGACGAGACGCAATGCCGCGTCCACCAGGCCGCGACGGGTGCGTTCACGCTTCTTGTGGCCGCGAGTGAGAGGCTCTTGCGCAGTTGTTTCTGAAGGAAAAGTGGGGGAAGGCATCTTCAGGCTCTTAATCGAGGGGGCTCGTTGATGGTAATGGAAACGCTATCGGCAGTGGCGTCGGCGCTAGCCAACAGGCCCATGCAGTCTCGAACGAGACTGCCTGCATCTGCGCCTGGGGCGTGGTGCATGATGATACGGTCGGGGCGAACCGCGACCAGAGTTCCTTTAGCAGCCAGCGGCAGGATGTCATGGTTCAGGTCTTCGATGAAGTCGCAACTGCCGCCGGAGCGCTGGCCGCATGTTCTGATCTGTAAGAAGTGGCCTCCCATTTTTTCCCAGGAAACGATCTGAGCAGGTGTCAGCACTGACAGCGGGTCAACACCGAATCCAACCAGGGTCAGGTTGTCTCCAAGAGCATCGTCGCTCAGTTTAATCTGCTTTTGCATGTTACGAACCCAGGCTTGGGGAAACAGACTGCCACGAACCAGCTTGTCGCCACGCCGATGCTGCACGAACAGACCGTGTTTGAAGATGTTCTTCGGCTTGATGTCCAGCTGCTCGAAGTACTTTCTGGTAGCGGGAGTCAACGCCAGCATGCGCATCAGGCCGTGGATGAAGAAAGCTGCGATCTTGTTTCTGGGCATCACCAGGCGGCCCATGAGTTTCGCCAGATTGATCATCGCCTGGGCATGGGGGCGGCGCTCTACGTCATAGGTATCGAGGACTGAAGGCGCGGCATAGCCGCGAAGTACCCAGGCCAGTTTCCAGGCAAGGTTGGCGCCATCTCGAAGTCCCGCTACGAGACCTTGCCCGACAAAGGGCGGGGTAATGTGGGCTGCATCCCCGGCGAGGAAGATGCGTCCCTTGCTGAATTTGTTGCAGCAGCGCGCGTGGAATCGATACACCGCCTTGCGCTCGATTTCCAGCTCCTGCGGGTTGATCCAAGGCGCGATCAGCCGGGCTATGCTTTCCGGGCTTTCCAGCTCTTCCCGGGATTCGCCTGGGTGTAGCATGAACTCCCAACGCTCCCTTCCGCCGGGTGCGGGCATGTGCGGCGTTGGGCGCCGCGGATCACAGAGAAACTCAATGTGATCAATCGCTGACTTATGCCGGTTCATGACATCGACAATCAGCCAATCCTCTGCATAGGTTTGTCCTTCGAATTCCTGGCCAATCAAGGCCCTGACCCTGGAGCTTGCACCATCCGCACCTATCAGGTATTGGGCGCGAACGAAATGCGTATTGCCATCCTGATCCCGTACGGAGGCGACGACACAGTCCGATTCCTCGACCAGGCTCTCGAGCTCGAAGCCACCAAGGCTGGTCACTGACTTCATCCGGGAGACCTGGTTGCGCATCGCGTGTTCGAGGTCGGGTTGATAGAACGTCACCAGTTTGGGATGGCCGTCGATACACCCCGCGGTATTGGCCCGACTGAATTGCCCGAGGACCGGGGAGTGCATCTTCACTTCAGGGATAACGATCTTCTCGAAAGCATCTTCCGACAATCCGGCGAGTTGCAGGATGCGAAGCGCCTCGTTGTCCAGAGCGATGGCGCGGGGCATTAGTACGACCTCATGGGTCTTGTCCAGTACCAGTGTCTTTACCCCATAGCGGCCGAGCAGCGCCGCGATTGTCGCCCCTACCGGACCATTACCGACGACCAGCACATCGACGGCGGTGGGAGGCAATTCGCAAACTTTCTTGTTGTTGTTCATCTCGAGCCCTTGTTGTGATTGAAGTCGTGAGACGTGGAGGTCTCATCGTCAGGCAAGGTGAAGGTATGCAAAATTGAGACATTTTTCAATATTGATATTTTTGTCATTTATTTTTTGAGATCATTACCGCACCAGGATGAGGCCCCATGCGGGCTGTGCCGAGGGTGTCAGGGGCGGAGTCGCAGCGCCTCATTGAGTTGCCCCGCGATGGCCTGCGGGTAGTGGTCTGCGTCAGTTTCCGACCGGTGAGGCTTGGCTTCTGAGCCGATCAGCGTTGTTATTGGAGTAATGGCCCAGTACTAGAAACTATGTTTTAGTCTTCAGGAATCCAACGTGGCACGTCCGCAGCCCCATCCGAACCCGGTCCAGCTCTGCTTCGTCGAGTTCGAACTCGACGAGGCCAACGCCTGCTTGTTACGTAACGGAGAAGCCGTGGCATTGGCGCCAACGCCCTTCACCCTGCTGTGCGTACTTGCACGCCAGCCTGGATCGCTGGTGACCAAGGATGCCTTGCTTGATGCAGTGTGGGGGCATCGGTTCGTCAGCGATTCGGTGCTGAAGACGGCCATCAGCGATCTGCGCAAGGTACTGGGCGACGACCCCAGGCAGCCCCGCTTCATCGAGACGGTGTCGCGGCGCGGCTATCGCTTCATCGCCGCGCCGTCCCCTGCACCTTCGATGCCGCCTGCATCCGCGATGGTACCGGCGGCCGGCGCGCATCCGGCGCCGCCATTCATTGGTCGCACCGACGAGGTCTCAAGGCTGCAACGGGCGTGGGAGCGGGCTTGCGGCGGCCAACGTGCAGTGGTCTGGCTTGCCGGAGAACCGGGGATTGGCAAGACCACGTTGATCGAGCATTTCCTCGCCAGCCTTGGCGGCATCGCCTGCGCACGCGGCCATTGCGTGGAGCACTACGGCACCGGCGAGCCGTACCTGCCGGTGCTGGAAGCGTTGGCCGATCTGTGCCGCAGCGACCCCTCCCTGCCGGCGCTGCTGCGCACCGTGGCGCCGACCTGGCTGCTGCAACTGCCGTGGCTGAGCACTACGCAGGAGCGAGACGCATTGCGGCGCGAGCTTGCCGGCGTCGGTCCGGACCGCATGCTCCGGGAAATGGGCGAACTGCTGGACCGCTACACAGAGCAGCGCCCGCTGTTGCTGGTGACCGAAGATCTGCACTGGAGCGATCGGGCGACGGTCCAGCTCATCGACTATATGGCGCGGCGACGTGGCCGCACGCGGCTTATGTGGCTGTCGAGCTTCCGCGTCGCCGAGGTGGTAGCGCTCGAACATCCGCTCAACTCGTTGCGCCACGAACTACGCCTGCAACGTCTGTGCGAGGAAGTGGTGCTCGATCCGTTCTCGGAAACCGAGGTCGCTGACTATGTCGCGCTGCGTTCGGCCTCGCTGGCGCGCGATGAAGCCTTCGTGCGCGCCCTGCACGAGCGCACCGACGGTGTACCGCTGTTCGTGTCGTCAGTCATCAGTGAAGTGATGGACCCAACGGACGACGACGCCACCATCGAGGCTCGGTTGGCGGGAATGGCGGTCCCCGAGAACCTCGCGGCCATCATTGATCACTACATTACCAAGCTCGGGCAGGAGCAACGTGCGCTGCTCTCGGCGGCAGCGGTATGCGGAGTCGAATTCCGGGTCGAGACGGTTTCGCAGGTCCTCGAGCGCGATCTCGATTCTGTGGCCGACACCTGCGAGGAACTGGTGCGCGAGCACGTATGGCTCACGCGGTCGCGGGCCGCCGAACTTGAAGAGACGGTGGAGCTACCCTACTCGTTCCGGCATGCCCTCTTCCGCCAGGTACTGTACGACCGCACGCCGCGCTCATTGCGCACTCACCTCCATCGCCAGGTTGGCGCTACGCTCGAACGCGAGCGCATGGCCGGCGTGCCGGTTGCTGCCTCGGAGCTGGCGACGCACTTCGACCGGGCTCGGCAGCCGATGATCGCGCTGCGCTACTACGCCGAGGCCGCGGAAGCCGCGCTGCTGCACTTCAGCCCGGCCTTGTGCATCGGTCTCACTGAGCGCGCGTTGGTCCTGCTGCGGCAGGCGCCAGAAGGGATGGAGCGCGATACGCTCGAAATTACTTTGGCCACGCTGCAGGGCGTGTCAGCTTTCCATACGCTCGGTGTCGGCAGCGAAGCCAGGAACGCTTTCGAGCGCGCATACACGCTGCTAGCGGATGTACCCGAGCATCCAATGCGCGGTCGCCTGCTGCACGGATTCGGCTATCTGCTCGGTCTGCGCGGCGACTATACGCTGGCGCTGGCGGTAGCGGAGCGCGCCGAAGCCCTCTCGTGCGAGGCGAACGATCCGGCGCTCATGCTGGTGGCGTGCATCGTGCAGGGCGAAGTGCATCATCTCCAGGGGCGCACACAGGCGACCCGCCGTTGGCTAGAGCGCGCCCTCGCGATCGCCGAGCCGCTGGACATCGGGACGAACGAGATCTTTGCGGTCGATCCTCAGGTCATGCTGCACGGTATGCTGGCCATAGAACTCGTGCGTTCTGGCCTGGTTGAACAAGGCCGAAACCACATGCAGCGGGCGCGAACCCGCGCGCAAGCGCTTCGCCAGCCTATGACCTGGCTGGTCGCCGCCTGGCAGGAGGTGTTGATCGAGGTGCGAATGGGGAACCCTGTGCGTGTGGCAGCGCTGGCTGACGACATGCAGACGCTGGTCGATGAGTATTCGCTCGCACTGGGGAATACGGCTTGCCGCTGGTGGCGCGGCTGGGCCGACGCGCGCAACGGCGCACCACGCGACGGCTACCGTCGCATCCGCGAGGCTTACGAAGAACACACTGGGCTCGGCATGCGCTCCGGTGCCAGCGAGGTGCTCGGCTACGCCGCCGAGGCGCTGCTGCTGGCGGGTGATTGCGACGCTGCGCGAGTCGAACTACAGGAAGCACTACGGGTCGGGGAGGAACTGGGCGAGCGCGTGTACCTGCCGCAACTGTTACTGCTGGAGGCAGCGATTGCGCGGATGCAGGGCCGGCCCGACGCCGGCAGCACTGCGGTGCGGCGTGCGGTTGAGGAGGCTCGCGCCCAGGCAGCACCGTGGCTGGAGTTGCTCGCGCTGGTCGATCTGTGCGAGCACCACGACGCTGCAACCGAGGACCGCCAGGCCCTGGCGGCGCTGGTTGACCAGTTGCCCGAAACCGATGGAACCGAGCTGGTGAAGCGTGCGCGCTCGCTGCTTCAGGCTGCAAAGTCGGATTGAAGCGACGCGATTTCCGTCGGGGGCAGACGCTGTCCCGACCGAAGTCTGACCTTTTGCTTACGACTCGCCCAGGGGGGACGGCCTACGCTGTCGTCGAACTTTCTTGATCCCCTGGTCTGCCATGAGCCTGAACCCTGAATCCAAGTACCCGAGCCGCCGCTCGTACGTAGTGAAGCTGCGTAGCGATGCCACGCCCGGGGCCCTCGTGGGCCGCCTCGAAAACCTGGTCACCGGGTGTCAGCGCGAGTTTTCGTCCGCCGAAGAGTTGCTGGAGTCGATCGACTCGGACCTCACGTCAGTGACCGGCGAGCACACGGCAGATGCCGACGGCGAGTGACCTCTCCAACCTGAATGAGCGCTCGATATGGCGACCGAACGGCGACGCTTCGCTGACGACTTCGCGCACACCGGGCCCTACGCTGATGCCACCTCGAATCTACACGAGTCCAATCCGATGCCGCGACTTCCAACCCCCCATCCACTGACCCGCTACGCCGGGCAGACGCCCCTGCAACATGCCGAACGCCTGCTCGGCGTCGTCGTTGGTGCGGCGCTCGCCGCGTCTTTCGCCCTGGTCTTGACCGGTTGCTCCACGGAGACCGCCAAGCCGTCGGTGCCCCTGGCGGCCAGGTTCGCCGCAAGCACGGCCTCCGAGATGGAACCCGAAGCCGCGTGGTGGGAGACTTTCAACGACCCGGTGTTGTCGGAACTGGTGCGCCGCGCGATGCGCGAGAACCGTGATATCAAAATCGCTGCCGAGCGCGTGCGCACCGCTCGCGCCGGTGAGACGATCAGTCGCTCCTGGCTCTTCCCGAGTGTCGGAATGTCCGCCTTCGGCTCCGACCGTAGCAGCGGCTACAGCACTGCCAAGAAGCAAGGTTATCCAGATACCGAGACCGTGGGCGCGGGCCTGGACGTCTCGTGGGAACTTGACCTGAGCGGACGCCTGCGCGCTGGCGCGGCAGCGGCCGAGGCCGACGCATTGGCCGCGGAGGACGGCGTACGCGGCGTGCGCCTGCTGGTGATGAGCGACATCGCCAGCAACTACTTCACGCTGGTCGGCGCGCTGCGCCAGGCCGAAACATTACGCGCGATCTCGACGGCGCAGGACGAGACACTGCGTCTGGTTAATGCCCGCCACCGTGTAGGGCTGGCAACCTCCTTCGACGTCGAGCGCGCACAGACCGATGCCGCATCGGCGCGCGCCCAGATCCCTCCGTTGGAAACCCTGGCTGCTGTGGCGCGGCACCGCATCGCAGTATTGATCGGTGACCAGGCCTTTAACGCCGCGAGTATCCAGCCCTCCCCTGGCAACGTGGTGGCGCCCGAGGCCCGGCAGGGGCAGCCCGCTGCCCTGCTACAGCGCCGGCCTGATGTATTGGCGCTGATGGCGCAGCTCGATGCCGCCAATGCGCGCCGTAAACAAGCCGCGGCTGAGTGGTTTCCGCGGCTGTTCCTCGGTGCATCCTACGGCCGCCAGGGCCTTGAGCTGAACGGTCTGGATCTGGGCGCCGCCCGCTTCACCAACGTGGCCGGCTTGCTCGCCATGCCGATCTTCAACGCCGGGCGCACACGCGCGATCAACGAGGTCGCCGAGAGCGGCCAGCGTGAGGCGCTACTGCGCGCCGAGGACGGCATTGTGCGCGCGCTCGAGGACGTGGAGAACGCCCTCGTCACGCAGACGCAAGAACGTCAACGCGCCAAGTCGTTGCAGTCGGCCACCGAGTCTGCGGAGGCTGCGCTGAGCCATGCGCAGTCGCTCTACAACAGGGGACAAATCGACCTGTTGCCGCTGCTGGACGCGCAACGGGCGCGCTTGTCGGTGCGCCTGAGCGCCAACGACAGCAACACCCGACTGCTGCTCGATAGCGTGCAGCTCTACAAGGCACTGGGCGGAGGCTGGCAGGTGTTCGAACAACCCGCCATCCCCACCGCAGCCACCGAAGCCGACCGACCACCACTTTCTTAAGAATCTGCCGTTTTTCAAAGAGGAACCGCCTTGAAAACCTCCCTTACTGCGGCCGGCGCCTTGGCCGTAGCCGTCATGCTGTCCGCGTGTAGCCCGGACCAGCCCGCCGTGCAGGCACCACGCCCGGTGCGCACCGTTGAAATCAGCTACGACAATGCCCGCGACGTCAGTCGCTACGTGGGTACCGTACAGTCGCGGCATGAAGTCGACCAGGCCTTCCGCGTGGGCGGCAAGGTAGCCCAGCGCAAGGTCGATGTAGGCCAGTTGGTGCGCGAAGGCGAAATACTGGCTGTGCTGGATGACAGCGACTACCGCCTCGCTGAGGACGCATCGCTACAACAGTGGACGATTGCCGTCGAGCAGACGCGCCAGGCCGACTCGGACCGCCAGCGCCTGACCGCGCTGAAGGCTGACGGCTCGGTCAGTGCGGCCGAAGACGAGCGCGCGCATACCAATGCCCAGACCGCGCATGCGACCGCCAAGGCCGAGGCGCGAAAGCTCGAGCTCGCGCGCAACCGGCTTAAGTACACCGTGCTGCGCGCCTCGCGTAGCGGCGTCGTCACGGCTGTGCGCTTTGAGGCCGGGCAGGTCGTGGCGGAGGGCCAATCGGTTGTCTCGGTCGCGAATCCGGGTGAATCCGAGATCGTCATCGATGTGCCCGAGGATCAGCTGTCCGCCTTCAAAGAGGCGCGTTTCAAAGCCTCGCTGGCCAGTGCGCCAAACGAAACCTTCGATGTCACGCTGCGCGAGCTGTCGCCGCAGGCCGCGGCGCAGACGCGCACCTATCGCGCGCGGCTGAAGCTGGGAAACGCGCTGCCTCTGCCGCTGGGCGCCACCGCTACGGTAATGGCCGAGCGCGTGATGACCAGTATCTCGGTGGCGGCGGTGCCGGCTACGGCCCTGACGCAACACGGCGGCCAGCCGGCGCTGTGGGTGGTCACGCCCGCGGGCAAGGGCCCGGTAGGCATCGTCGAACTGGAGCGTGTGGCGGTGTGGGGCTACCGCAATGACGAGGTGCTCGTCTCCGGGCCGCAGGCCGGCGTATTGGTCGTCACCGCCGGGGTGCAGAAGATGGCGTCCGGACTGAAGGTCGCGCTTCCCGGCGCGGCGATTGTTGACGCGAACACCACGCAGCAGGCCACCCGATGAACAACCTCAACCTCACCGACTGGGCGCTGCGCCATCGCGCCATCGTCCTGTTCATGCTCATCCTCGTCGCGGTGGCCGGCACCTTCAGCTTCACCAGGCTCGGCCAGCTCGAGGATCCGAACTTTTCCGTGCCTTCCATGACCGCCATGGTCATCTGGCCGGGCGCCACCGCCCAGCAGTTGCAGGACCAGGTCCTCAACCGCATGGAGAAGAAATTCGAGCAGATCGACAACTTCGAGAAAGTGGTCACCTACGCGCGGCAAGGCTACGCGGGCATGACGCTCACCGTGCGCGGCGGCACCTCCAAGGCTGACCAGCGCGAGGCCTGGTACCAGGCGCGCAAGAAACTCAACGACCTGAGCCTGGAGATGCCTGACGGCGTGATCGGCCCGATCCTGAACGACGAGTACGGCGACGTGTATGGCCTGATGTACGCGGTCAAGGGCGACGGCGTCGGCCACGCCGACCTGTCGGACGCGGCCGAGGACATCAAGCGCCAGATGCTGAAGGTGCCGATGGTCAAGAAGATCGATCTCATCGGCAAGCAGGCCAAGCGTGTCTACGTCGAGTTCTCGCACGAGCGCCTGGCAGCGCTGGGCATTACACCGCTGGCCATCGCCGAAAGCCTCAAGAGCCAGAACGCCATGCTGCCCGCGGGCCAGATCGATACCCGCGGCGACCGCGTCATGGTACGTGTAAGTGGCCAGTTCGACAGCGTAGACGCCATCCGCGACTTGCCCATCGCCGCAGGCGGCCGGCAGATCAAACTCGGCGACATTGCGACCGTTACCCGTGGCTTTGAGGATCCGCCGACCTACACGGTGCGCCACAACGGCCAGCCAGTGCTGATGCTCGGCATCACGATGACCAGCGACGGCAACATCGTGGACCTTGGCAAGGAGATGGACACCGCAGTCGCCAGGATCCAGTCGGAACTTGCGCATGGCGTGGAGCTGGAGCTCGTGGCCGACCAGCCCACCACGGTGAAGGACGCCATCCTGGACTTCGGGCGCGCGCTGGCCGAGGCGTTGATCATCGTGATCGCGGTGAGCCTGGCCAGCCTGGGCTGGCGCGCCGGCCTCGTGGTCGCGACCACAGTGCCGCTGGTGCTGGGCGGCGTGGCGCTGGTGATGCTGGCGATGGGCTGGAACCTCGAGCGCATCTCGCTCGGCTCGCTGATTATCGCGTTGGGACTGCTGGTGGATGACGCCATCATCGCCATCGAGATGATGGTGGCGAAGATGGAAACCGGCATGGACCGCGTGAAGGCGGCCGCCTTCTCCTATCAGTCCACCGCCATGCCGCGCCTGACCGGCGCACTCATCACCGTCGTGGGCTTCCTGCCGATCGGTCTCTCGCAGTCCACCACCGGCGAGTACGCGGGTGGCATTTTCTGGATCGTCGGCGCCGCGGTGCTGTTCTCGTGGATCTGCTCCGGCATCTTCACGCCGTACCTGGCGGTCAAGATGCTGCCCAACGACTTGGGCAAGCACCAGCACGGTGATCTGTACGACACCAAGTTCTACCGCAGCCTACGTCACCTGATCGACGCCGCCATCGAGCGCCGCTGGGTGGTCATCGGTGCGACGTTTGGCGCTCTGGCGCTTGCTCTGGCCTGTATCAAGCTAGTGCCGCAGCAATTCTTCCCCAACAGTTCGCGTCCTGAACTGGTCATTGACCTGCGCGTCAAGGAAGGCGCCTCGTTCGCCGCGACGACCGAGCAGGTCAAGCGCATGGAGGAGATCCTGGCGAAGGACGAGGACGTGCGTTTCTATACCGCCTACACCGGAGCCGGCGCACCGCGCTTCTATCTCTCGCTCAACCCCGAGCTGCCGAATCCGGGATTCGCTCAGTTCGTTGTGATGACCAAGGACCTGGATGCACGCGAGCGGGTACGTGAGCGGCTGGTGACCTCGGCCGACCAACAATTCCCGCAGGCGTGGGTGCGCGTGACCCGGCTTGAATTGGGGCCGCCTGTCGGCTACCCGGTGCAGTTCCGCGTCGTAGGCCCCGATACCCAGGTGGTGCGCCAGATCGCCCGCGACGTGGAGAAAGTGGTGGCGTCCAACCCGAAGGTGCGCGACCTCCAGCTCGACTGGAACGACCCGGTGCGCACGCTGAAAGTGGAGCTTGATCAGGACAAGGCGAGCGCGCTTGGCCTCACGCCGGCCGACGTGTCCCTGGCGACCCAGACCGTGATGAACGGCGCAACCCTGTCGCAGCTGCGTGAGCGCGAGGACCTGATCGACATCGTGGCCCGTGCCGTGCCCGCGGAGCGCCTGAGCCTCGACACTCTGAAGAACATCAATCTCTATACGCGCCAGGGCACGGTGGTGCCGTTGTCGCAGGTGGCACAGGTGCGCAACGAGCTGGAAGAGCCGGTGCTGTGGCGCCGCAACCGCGATATGGCGATCACGGTGCGTGCCGACGTGAAGGATGGCGAGCAAGGTGTATCGGTGACGCAGGAGATCCAGCCGTTGCTTAAGGACATCGAAGCGAAGCTGCCGTCGGGCTACCGCATCGACGTGGGCGGCGCGGTGGAGGAAAGTGACACGGCCAACAAGGCGCTGCTCGCGATAGCCCCGTTGATGCTGGTCAGCATCCTGCTGCTGCTTATGCTGCAACTGCAGAGTTTCTCTCGCATGTGGATGGTGGTGCTGACCGCACCGCTGGGTCTGATCGGTGTGGTGCCGGCGCTGCTGGTGTTCCAGTCGCCGCTGGGCTTCGTCGCAATCCTGGGCATCATCGCGCTGGGTGGCATGATCATGCGCAACTCGGTGATCCTGATCGACCAGGTGCAAACCGAAATCGCCGAAGGGCGCGACCCGTGGAATGCGGTGCTGGATGCCGCCATTCATCGGGCCCGTCCGGTGATGCTGACGGCGCTGGCCACCGTGCTGGCAATGATCCCGCTAACGCGCAGTGTGTTCTGGGGGCCGATGGCAATTGCGATCATGGGCGGCCTTACCGTGGCGACGCTACTGACAATCTTCTTCGTCCCGGCGTTGTACGCCGCATGGTTCAAGGTGGGTCGCCAGACGGCCGCTGACACCCAACAGGTACGGGGGGACGCCGCGCTCGCTTCTGAGTGATCAGTCGTGACGGCCCCGCCGTCGGCTGTCGGCAAGACCGAGTCAGGGTTTCGGAGGCAGCTCATTCAGCCGGTTTGGTGCGAGCCACCGCTCGCACCGACGTGTTAAGAGCCACCGCGACGCGAATCAGCGCCTTCAACGCTTCTTCATCGATCCTGTCGCCCTCATGAAAATCAATGGCACGTCGGGTGTTACCTTCGAGGCTGGAGTTGAAGAGACCTGAAGGGTCCTCCAGCGAAGCGCCCTTGGCGAAGGTCATCTTCACGACATTCTTGTACGTCTCGCCGGTGCAGATGATTCCGGCGTGCGACCACACCGGAACCCCCCGCCACTTCCATTCCTCGACTACTTCGGGGTCGGCCTGCTGGATGAGCATTCGGACCCGAGCGAGCGTCTCGCCCCGCCAATCGCCCAGCTCCTTGATTCTCGCATCTACCAGCTGAGAGGCAGAGCCTGCGCCCTCTTCTTCCTTTGAGCCGATCTTCTTCATGACGGTTGTCGCCCTCTTCATGGCAGTTGTCGCCCGCCACTTGAGTATCGCTGACTGCCGGCTCTCTTCAAGACGGATACTGAGCAATCAGACCTTCTTCCCCTCGAAGCTGGCGGCTCATGTCGTCGCAGCTTTGCGACCAGGCTGTCAGCCATGTCGACATCTCGGGTGACTGTTCAGCCAATCCCAGCTCCCGGACGATCTCGGCAGGTGCAACCGTGCCTTTGGCCGCGCGGAACAGACCCCGCATGATAACGACGCCGATCACTCGCCCTTTGCTCACGAAGCGGTGTTCCATAAAGCTCCATTTATCGTCCCAGCCGAGCATTCGGGTGTGAATCTCGAACGACTCGAACACCTTGAGCTCACGACGAAACTTGCCCCAGGTATCCCCAACGATCGGCACTGCCCTGTTGCGCAGGGCCACTCGGTAGGCGCCGCTGCGCAGGACGAAATCCATGCGGCCTATGTCGGCCAGAGTGAAATAGCGGCCATTGGTGACGTGCCTGTTGAGGTCGAGATCGAGCGGCCAGACGCGCATGCGGATGACGGTGGTGGCCAAGGCGTCAACGGGCTTGCGCCACGGGCGACGAAACAGCATGAGGAGAAGTCGGAACCAGAGATTCATAAGTACGCCGAGGGTTGAATGACCGGTGCACTTTAGGGGGGAGAAATCGGATAAGGTAGGTGCACAAATGACTTTTTTCATGCGAAAAGCGCAATCTGGATCATTTCATGCACGTCACCCTGCTACTGGCGGATCAATGTTCTGCCGCCAGCGCCACCCTGGCGCTGGAGGTGCTCAGTGCCGCCAACCTGTTCGCGGACACCGACAGCTCGCCTTTTGATGTGGTTACCGCCTCTCTGGATGGCGGTGATGTCGCCGCGTGGAGAGGCCAGACGCTGCACGTGGACCTGTCCATCGCCGACATCTTGCGAACCGATCTGGTGCTGATCCCGGGGTTCCTCTTCACGCTGAAGGACGCCTTGCCGGCATTTCCAGGTTATGCACCGTGGCTGCGTCAACAGCACGCGCAGGGTGCCGTTGTGGCTTCAATGTGTACGGCGGCGTTCATGCTGGCCGAAGCGGGAATGTTGAGTGGCCTTCGTGCAACCACGCACTGGGCATTTGCCGATCTCTTTCGTCGCCGATACACCGAGGTCTGTCTGGAGGAGGCGCAGATCCTCTGCGAGGACAATCGCGTGATCACCTGCGGCGGCGCGAGTGCCGCCATGGATCTTTTGCTGCATCTCATCCGCCGGTTCGCTTCACTGGAACTGGCGCAGAAGTGTGGCAAATACTTGCTGGTCGACAAGGTGCGCAGCGAGCAATCGGTCTATGCCATGTGCTCATTACCGAAGAACCATGGCGATGGCGACATCCTGCGAGTTCAAAACTGGCTGGAGGATCACTTCGATCAGCCTCTGCCGATCAATGACATGGCCCAGCGATTCGGGTTCGGCGTCAGGAATTTCAAAAGGCGTTTCAAGGAAGCCACTGGCTACACGCCGTTGACCTACCTGCAAACGCTACGTTTGGAGAAGGCAAAGCAGCTTCTCGAATCCACACGAATGACCCTGGACAGCATCACTTACAAAGTGGGTTACGAAGACAGCAACTCATTCCGCAGGCTTTTCCAGCAGCGAGTGGGCCTGCTTCCGGCGGCCTACAGGAAGAAGTTTCAAGCGAGTGCGAGCTGAGTCACTGTCACCTCTCAAGCCTGATCTGGAGCAGAACATGAAGAAAACCGCAGTCCTCACCTTCGCTTTGATGCTCAACTCAGGATTATTCAGCATGCACGCACAGGCGACCGGCGATGCTGAAGCGGGCGAGAAACTGTTTGCCCGGGTATGCGGCGGCTGCCATCAAGTAGGAGGATCCGCACGGGGTTCATTTGGTCCGCAGCTCAATGCCATTTTTGGGCGTCTTGCTGGAAGCACGACGGACTACCAGTACTCTTCCGCCCTGAAATCGTCAGGCGTCGTCTGGACCCGCGAAACGCTGATCGCGTACATCGAAGATCCAAAAGAAGTGGTACCCGGAACCCGGATGATTTTCTGGGGTATCAGCGATCCGGAAAAGATCGAAAACCTGTTGGCCTACCTTCAGACATTTCAGCCGCAGTGATCTGTGCCTTATCGAAAGTTCAACCAGCACTGCCGTCCTCAAGGCTATTCCCGGCATTGTGTTAGCGCACACCGGCGCAGGTCGCCCTGCCCGCTCCCATCATTCGCGTCGATGTTCACCATCGACCCAATGAAGTTCTCATAAAAATCCTGTCGCGTAACATCAGCTCCATACCCACTTATGACACCCCGGAGCACACCACCATGAAACGCCAAATCATTCTCGGCATCGCTTTCTCGGTACTTGCAGCCAACGCTTTTGCCGCTTCTTCGGTTCACCCCGTCATCGCTGAAGGTGGTTCGGACCGTCTGATCGAAAACCGCGTCGCTGAAGGTGGTTCGGATCGCCTGATCGAGAACCGCGTCGCTGAAGGTGGTTCGGATCGCCTGATCGAAAACCGCGTCGCTGAAGGGGGTTCGGATCGTCTGATTGAAAATCGCGTCGCTGAAGGTGGTTCGGATCGTCTGATCGAAAACCGCGTTGCTGAAGGTGGCTCGGATCGTTTGCTCGAAAACCGCGTCGCTGAAGGTGGTTCGGACCGTTTGATCGAAAACCGCGTCGCTGAAGGTGGCTCGGACCGTCTGATCGAAAACCGCGTCGCTGAAGGTGGTTCGGATCGTCTGACTCAGAATCAGAATCATGCATGAATAGCCTTACCGCGGTACTCAACCTCAAAGCCCGGCTGATCAGCCGGGCTATTTTTTGGAAAATTATTCAGCGTGTTCCAGGAATAAGATTCAAAATATCTTTTATTGCCAAACAATGTTTTTCAACCTCAGCGGTGCATCCATTTTTTAATATCTCAGATGCTACAAAATGCATAGCAGGATAAGCGGCACGAAGCAAATGATTCGCATAAATCACGACATTAAAACCATTCTCGATTAAAGCATCATAACGTATACAATTAAAAGTAGTTGGAACGCAAACAAGCGGAATATTTTTGTGATAACTTCTGAATACGCTAGCAAACTCTAAAACTTCGCACGGTGACGTCTCCCGACTGTGAATCATAATTCCATCCGCGCCCGCCTCTACATAAGCTAAGGCACGATGTATCGCGTCACTCATTCCTGCTTCCAACACCAAACTTTCAACTCGAGCAATTAAAAAGAACTCTTCTGTCAGTTGAGCTTGCTTCACCACAGAAATTTTCTTTGAAAACTCAGCCACCCCTGCCTGAGACTGAAGGACGTCATTACCTAATAAAGAATTCTTTTTCAACCCTGTTTTATCTTCAATAATGAACGCCGAAACACCCAGTCTTTCGGCAGCTCGAATATGATAGGCAAGGTGTTCCGGCATCCCGCCGGTATCAGCATCGAAAATCAGCGGTTTAGTAGTCACCTCAAAAATATCTGATATATTTGACAATCGATCAGAAAAATCAACTAACTCAATATCCGGCTTCCCCAGCAAGGTTGAGTCAGTAAGAGAGCTAGACCAAAAAGCATCGAATTCGATTCGACCTTTTTTCTCCATATGAAAAATTTTTTCAACTAACATTGCACACAATGGGCTATGCACCTCCATAACACGAATCCCATCATTACAATTCAACAGCCGCTTTAAAGCAGCACACCTCTTTTCAGCAGTTATACTACCCAATACTAAATCCTTCATAGCACGCATCCTTTATTAACAATAGAAATCAAACTCACCCATTAAGCCCATAAGAATCCGCCCCAAACAAATAAAAGCACGCTATAGACAAAGCAACAACACAGGACAGAAGCGAAAGAATTGCCTTTATAGATAAAACAAAAAAAACAGCAACCATCAATATAAAACACACAACCAACACATATAAACCAGACTGAACGCCAAAGGTCAGAAGCTTATTTCTAGAATGCCAACCCAACAATAAAAACAATGCAGGCTGAATCAACATATTTGATAAAAAAACCAAAAACACTACAAAAATAAAAACAAAATAATCACCCGAAAATACCATCCAAAGACAACACCCCAAGATTATAACCTGAAATAAAAAACCTATCACCAACCGTAATCTCATCGAAATATGCTGACAACACCTTACAACTATCCAACCAATAACAACCCATATACTCAGCACAACCAAATATAAATAAACTATAGAAAAACCAGGATAACTCAAAGCTTTTATCATTGGAACAAGCATCAATGTCAGAAAAAATACAACATTGGCAATTATAAGATTTATACAACTCATCAGACTTGTTCGCGAAGCTCCACCATTACCCACTGAAAACATATCATCCACACTAACTCTTGCATCACTTAATAAAAACATGACAATAGCTATTGCATACACAAACGAAGCACAAAGAGCTGCTGCTGGCCTCTGATGCAAGACTAGAACTGAAAATAATGTTGGTATAATTAGAGGAAGGCTAGCGAGTGCCAAACTCAGAACCGAGAAATTCCTATATGCATTATTGCTTCTCTCTGAAGACGCAAGTATCGCTCTACCCAAGATAACAGTGCATCCGCTCGCCCCGCCCCAAAGAAACCTTAACAAAAAATCAAACCAACTATAAAAAACATCATCACCAATTGACAAAGCCAAGCAGACGCAGAAAGCAGAAACTAAAAACATTAAAAATAACTTATCAGAAACCACTTTTGAGTTTCTTATACTCACTAAGCCTATAATACAACACCCGAAAGACAAACCCAGCAGATAAGCTACCAGAGGATAGTATGCCGACAGACTCCCTAACTCATATTGTATCGTGTAGTCAATCCAGACCATCAGTCCAGACGACCCTAAGATATTTGCCGTGCTTAAAAGAAGACTGAAGTATACAGTGGCATCCTTCCTAAACATCATAGAGTCATTACCCTGTTTTCCAGCGTCCCGAATAGAGACTTTGGATATATATCTTCAGCATCATCTAAAAAATAAAAATCAATTTTCACCAAATCTCCAGCCTTCAAAAACTCCATACCAGAGATGTTATTTTTAAGTTTTACACACCTTCGCTTCTCTGCTATACAGCCGTGACTTAGCGAATCGCTTCCATATGTTGAAATAGCTCCCGAAGTAATAATAGTTCCAGCCGGCAAATCACGTGTCTTAGCGCAGTATGCAACAAGCTCGGGGAACCCGTACAACATATCACCCGTTGAAACAGCGCAAAAAATCTCGTCATTGATGGCGACCTCCAATTCAAGAATCGGCATTCCATTATTCCACATCGCCTTATTCGCATTGGGCAATACACCAAACCTGCAAAAACTGGTTAATGGCTTTGACTGGATAAAACCAAATCCCGATTCTCTATCTGTGCTTGCAAGCTTTCTGTATGTGAAATCATTACAAGCGGTTAGTATTTTTATGTAATTCTCTGCTTCAACTACCGAAACACCTGCTGGTACTGCATCAGTGATAATTGCCAGTTCCGCTTCAAAGTCCAGATCCAAATCATCTATAAACTTTAATTCATCACCTGACCCCAAGAAAAAATCACTAGCCCCCTGGTAAGCTCTTATTGGTCCTTTTGCACTTCCACCATGATGATTCATACGACCTTTTTTATCAGGAAAAACACTACCATAAAAAATTTGTGGGGCCTGACTGACGATCGGTGCAGCAGAACTAGATGACCACACCTCGTCTACCACCGCATTCCCACTATCCTCCGAGCTTGGTACAGCACAAAACTCGTATAGCTTATTATCATCATTAAACAGCGAACAAAAACGCTTCACTTAACACCTCATTCGCGCATTATTAGACATATAAGCAAAACATTCCGTTTGATCTAGAGCCAAGGCGCTAGAACACAAGGTTTGTTTGTAGACGTCAAGCGCACTTTCATAAAAATTGCTTTTTATCTTGAGTTCACAAAACAGTTCACCAGAAAGCTCAAGATCTTTTATCCTTATGTCTAATGGAACTGTAATGCTACGCTCCATGCGCATATACCTTTCGAGCAACAGTTCAAGATACACAGATCGTCCTCTGCCTAAACCTAACGACCTTCCAATTACCTCCTTCTCGACCCCATAAGTCTCTGCCAGTAGAAGTGCCTCTGCAGCGACTATCAAATTTATCGCCTCACAATAATTATTAATAACTTTCATCGCTTGAGCAGCCTGATTAGACTGCATTAAGCAATAGCTTCGTAGCAAAGTTTTTAAAACGACATCAAACTCCGACTTCGAGTATTTCGGGCTTTGACCAACGTAACCAACAAGCCCTCCTGAAAGTGCACCTTCAGCCCCGCCAGAGACCGGCAACTCAACATAGTCTATGTCAAACTCCCTGAAAAACGTATCCAGTCTTGCGGAAGCATTCGGCCCGATTGTGCTTGTATTAATTATTAAAAATTCATGAAGCTTTAATGCCGCAACTATTTTCTCACTTGAAAAAACCTGGCGAATACTTGCCTCATCTCGCAAGCATAAAATCCACACCTTTCTCTCTCTAACAAAAGCCTTATCAAGATCATCAATTGGCTTAGCCCCCATCAACACCAATTTTGTCAGCTTATGCTTAGTTCGATTATACGCAGAGACATTAAACCCACAGTTCAACATACGTGTAATTAATGCCTCACCCAAAACTCCGACACCTATCACCGAGACATTGATCATGATGCCACCCCATTGAAAAAACGCCCAAACTCAAGATAAATTGTAGTTAAATGCAAGTATTTCTGAATCATCCTCAAGTGCTATAAAACTGTGCGGTACATTTGGACTTATATAAATCGAGTCTCCTGCACCTAGCGTTTCAGTTTGCCTACCCAACACGGCATTGCCCCCCCAGTCCACCCGCACAATTCCTCTTAGCACATAAACAACTTCTCTAGACGAATGCCCTTCATTCAGGACAATATTTTCGGGACAACGACAATGCAAAATAACCTTCAACGCCATTAACTCTGGAGCAGTGTTTGAAGTGGCGAGATGCTGATATGTATAATATGTGTTTCCGCCTCTACTATTGACCTTGCAAAAACCCTCATCGCGTCTGAAAATCTTCACTCCTTTTGTTAGGTCGCTGCCCAAGCCGTGTAGAACCTCGGACAAGGGCATTATTAAAATATCTGCCAGTTTTTGTAGTTCTTCAATAGAATCAATCTCAATATATTCTGCACACTCCGCATTTATCGCACTTAAAACCTCTTCGATAGACATCTTCCTACTGACGGCCAATTCTTCAATTTTCGAACATCCGATTTTAATACTCATACGCATTCTCCTGAATTCATCCAAGTAAATTTTTCCTTGTAAAGCTTAGATATCCTCATTAACTCATTAGCCGCATCGCTTATGCATGAAACAGTTTCGCCTTTAACAATAAGTTTTTTTAGTTCTACAACATCAAAAAATGCACCACCGTCAAACCTCATTTTACTTTCTTCAATCAATGTCAGCCCAGCACCTAATTGAACCCATGTATGAGCATCGCTACCACATAGCTGGCCTTTTGAATATTTACTCGCAAGCTTTAAATAATCACTCATAGAAGCCGACTGTTTCCCTGGCACTTCAATCGCGTCAATACGATCTATGACCTGTTCGAAATCCTGCCACCACTTCCCATGAAGTAACAGATGATGTGCCACAGAAACATAATGACTACCGCTATCATCAAGTAATTTCAGAACCTCGGCCGGAGTATATACATTTTTTCTCCGATCCAAACTCATCACCGTGTCTAGATCTGTGTGCACACCTATATCACCATCTCCAACCAAGGAGACTTCTGCCCCGGGACTAACAACAACTCCAGATGCTAGTTTTATTGTTCCATTTGGCTCGACATTTCCGCCAAATCTATTTTCACTGAACACCTCTAGGTAAAGCTCTTCAAACCCAACAGCGTCTCTATGCTCTGTTAAACATAGAACATCAATATTTTTTTCTTTCGCCACATATAATGTATAGGCTATTTCACTCCAATCAGGCCTCGATGTTTTTGATGCCAATAAGTGGACATGGGTATCTACCAACATAGCTCACCCCTAATTTATAGATTATTGGTTGAAAAAGACTTCACCCTTAACGACAGCTACAACACCTAACAACTCCTCATTACTTAATCCCTTTTCGTTTTTCATGGACAGCGCACGCGTCAAACTCAGATATTCGCTCAACTCACTCTCTGTTGACTCAACTCCCAAAGTCTGAAGAACATACTCAATTGCAGAACGCCCCGAGTGTTTTCCGACGACAATGCGGCGAATACCACCGACGAGTTCCGGTAAAAACGGCTCAAAACTAGCACTATTTTTTAATATACCATTCGCATGGATGCCCGATTCGTGAGCAAATACATTTTTTCCTACTATAGGCTGCCATGGAGAGCACTGCACGTGGGTAGCCTCTGCAACAATATGGCTCAAGGATATAAGCTTGGTTGTATCAACACCTAGATCGATACCATATAAAACTTTTAAAGCCAGTACGCATTGCGCGAGATCAGGCATACCCGCGCGCTCACCGATTCCATTTACTGTTGCATGGAAAAATGTAGCTCCTGCCTGAATACCAGCCAATGTATTGGCCGTAGCAAGACCAAAATCATTATGCGCATGACATTGTACGGCAATACCTGATACCCGCTTTACACTACTTACAATTTTACCGTACTGTTCGGGCGTTAGTATCCCAACAGTGTCTGAAAGACGAATTCTATCTGCCCCTGCTTCGGCGACATGCGAGGCATACTCCTCAACAAAACCAAGCTCTGAACGACCTACATCTTCAGCGCTGATTGAAACAAAAGCGCCACTGTCTTTCGCTAGCTTAATAAGATCAGCCGATGTTCTTAATAGCCAGGATCTATCTTTTTTTAAGTTATCGCTCAGGTGCAGATTAGAGGTAGGAAGACCTATATGAACAGCTTCAAAGCCAAGCTCTAAAGACTGAACAACATCATTTTTTACTCCTCGATTCCACGCGACCAATACTCCCTCACTTTTACGCTCAAGCAAAGTTTGTATCGTATTTAGCTCATCACCCCCCATAGCCGGAATACCAATTTCCAACCATTTTACTCCCGCCTCAATCAAGGATGAAAATATAGCAATTTTCCTTTGTTTGGAAAACGCCACTCCTGGTGATTGCTCTCCATCACGCAAGGTAGTGTCTTCCAGAATAATATCGCTCATTTTTTCACCTCACCTATTAACCTTTGAAAAGCCACAATGCCATATAACGATAAAATTAAATTAACACCGTGCAATTTTGGCGTAAGCAATTGACCTTCGCTCAATCGGAAGACTAACAGCGCAACACAGAAAATCAACTCGTGAAAAGTATGAAAGTTCAGACTTAATCGTAGGAAAATCACTCTTTTCTCGAAGGGAAATTCCTACAAATAACCAACCCATTGATTATGCAATAAATTATCTTTACGTCGAGGCATTAATGTACTACGCATGCCTATCTCATATGCCGCATCCAGTTCCGAGCACACTATGCTCTGTGCAGGACAGCGAATTCATTAGGCAATGATTGGGCGCGCTGAAGCTGCATTTCCTGTTTCATACCAAACAACATGGCATCAAATGCACATTGACTAACGGTTATCATGTTACCGGGACGCTATCGCACATCGAGTTAATTGGATTTCGAAGACGGCGTACTGCATCGCCAAAAGGATTGAGCAGCTGCGACGAAATTGGTGGACGAGTCGATGCTGGTCTACAACGAAGAACGGACATATCTATCCCTAAAATACAAAACGCCCGATGCGGTAGTTGGGGCGTTCTGACTGATATAGGTAGACGTTGCTATTCAAGACCTTATAAACGGTTCATCACTGTCAACGTCCCGAAGCCCTTTTCATGCAGCGCTGATGACGTTCGTCGACCCGTTTGGCGAACCAGGCGGTGGTGAGTTTGCGGGTGATTTTCGGGCTTTTCAGCAGGATACCCGGCAGCACTGCCCGTGGCAGTGGCTTGCCTTCGGCCTTTTCAGCCAGGGCGAAAACTCGTTCGTAGAGTGTGCTGTCTTCGAATTCGAGACTGTCACCCTGCTCCAGCTGTCTTCTGATCGTCGGGTTGCGCATGCTCAATTGCTTACCCAGGGTGCGCACCGCCAACTCAGTCGTCCCGGGCATGATGGAACCGTGGAGAATCAGGTCACCATCGAGTGCCAGGGGTATCCCCGAAGCGCTACTGACGGCGTTCTGGAAAGCCGCATTGCGGCTGGCGTACCAACCGGCATTGAAATCGGCGAAACGGTACAGCGGTTTGGCGTAACTCACCGGATAACCCAGCAGATGCGCAATACCGAAGTACATGCCGCCACGACGGCTGAACACTTCGTGGCGAATCGAGCCCTCCACTGGATAGGGATAGGCCCGTGCCTGGGTTTCGGCAAAGTCGATGCTGACTTGCATCGGCCCGCCGGTATGCACCGGATTGAAGTTCCCGAAGAGGGTGCGTCCCATCGGCACCATGCCGATGAAGTCGTCGAAAATGGCGCTGAGTTCTTTTTCGGTACGTGCGGCGCTCAAGCGCTCGCTGTAACTCTTGCCATTGGGCGAGCCAACCTGCAAAGCGGCACTCACCAATAGACTGGGGACATGCACGCTGGCCGCACGACGGTCGATCTCATCGCGGGCGATTTTTCCCAGCCCCGGCACCCGCGGATCGACCTGGAAAGTGGACTCCTGCTCGGCCACTGCCAGCACCGAACAGAGGTTTTCCGTGGTCGGCGCAATGCCTTGCGCCGCGAACGCCGCGTAGATGTCGGTGGCCCAGCCCTCTCGATCGACCGTCTTCGCCGGCAATAGCCGGACAATCTTCGCCTTCACCTCGGCCGGCCGCGGCGCAGGTGGCTCCTGGGTGCGCTGGCTGCCGCAGCCGGCCAGCACCAGCAGCGTGGCGATCCCCATGATGAATCGATTTGATCGCATGTTTCCCCGAGTCGCGTTGGGCTAAATGGAGCGACTATGAACAAAGCCGCCGCGGATATCGACCGTTGAGTCGAACGGCTGTTCAATGTCGGGTATCTATTCCATGGTCTTGGCGGTGGGCCAGCCAACGCATTGTGGCGAGGGAGCTTGCTCCCGCTGGGGCGCGAAGCGGCCCTAAAATCGGCCACACGGTTTTGTCAGGTAGAACGAGGTTGCTGGTTTTACGACTGCTTCGCAGCCGAACGGGAGCAAGCTCCCTCGCCACAGGTTCTGCGTTCAATGCTACCTTTTCTTGACCAACCGACATCAATGCTTTCCACCGCAAACCTCATACTCTGGAGTTTGATCCTCATGCTCACCCTGGACTTCCTCATCACCTCATTGATCGTTGTGCTGATTCCTGGCACCGGGGTGGTATTCACTATCTCCACCGGTCTTGCCGCCGGAAAGCGCGCCAGTGTCTTTGCGGCCCTGGGTTGTACCGCCGGTATCGTTCCGCATCTATTGGCCTCGGTGCTTGGTTTGTCAGCGATTCTGCATACCAGCGCCCTGGCGTTCCAGGGGTTGAAGTTCGCGGGTGTGGCGTATCTGCTGTACCTGGCTTATGCGACGTGGCGGGATAGATCGGCTTTTGCGGTGGACGACGTACCGACCGCTACCAGCGCTGGCGGCTTGGTGGTCAAAGCCTGTCTGTTGAACATCCTCAATCCGAAACTGACGATTTTCTTCCTGGCGTTCCTGCCGCAATTCATTACGCCGACGGGCCCGGCTCCGTCGCTGCAAATGCTGACCCTGAGTGCGGTGTTCATGGGGATGACATTTGCGGTGTTTGTGCTTTACGGTCTGCTGGCGAATTTCTTTCGCAAGGCGGTGATCGAGTCTCCCCGCGTGCAGACCTGGTTACGTCGCAGCTTTGCCGCGACATTTGCGGGTCTGGGGGCGAATCTCGCTTTTGCCCAGCGCTAAGCTGCTCAATTCGCAACATAGGCGCACACTCTACGGCATGGAATTGATCTCTACCCGAGGGCAACGACATGAAGCGCTGTGACGTTCTGATCATCGGGGCCGGCCCGACCGGGCTGGTTCTGGCGCTCTGGCTCAGCAAACTGGGGATCCAGGTGCGAATCCTCGACAAGACCGCCGTGCCGGGCACGACATCCCGGGCCCTGGCGGTCCAGGCGCGAACCCTCGAACTCTACCGTCAGCTCGACCTCGCAGACGCCATTGTGCAAGGCGGTCACACAGTGCCTGCGGCCAACCTCTGGGTCAAAGGCGAACAGGTTGCGCGTCTGCCGTTCGAAACCATCGGCAAGGGCCTGACGCCCTATTCCTTCCTCGAAATTTACCCTCAGGACCAACACGAACAACTGCTGATCGAACGTCTGGAAAGGTTCGGCGTTTCGGTCGAGCGCGAAACCGAACTGAGGAGCTTCGAGGAGGCCGACGGTTACATCATCGCGCACCTGGCCAACGCCCAAGGGCAGGAAGAGACCTGCGAAACCAGCTACCTGGCGGGTTGCGACGGTGCCCGTTCGACGGTGCGCAAAACCCTCGATATCGGTTTTCCCGGTGGCACCTACCAGCAGGTTTTTTACGTCGCCGATGTGGAGGCAGCAGGTCCGCCGATCAACGGTGAACTGCACGCAGACCTCGACGAAGCGGACTTCCTCGCAGTCTTCCCCCTGGCAGATGCGGGTCATGGACGTGCCCGGTTGATCGGCACGGTACGAGACGAGCGCGCTGAACACGCGGAAACACTCAAGTTCGAGGACGTCAGCAGCCGGGCCATGGAGCATCTCAAGGTTCAAGTGCTCAAGGTCAACTGGTTCTCCACCTATCGCGTGCATCACCGGGTGGCGGAGCACTTTCGCAACGGACGAGCGTTTCTGCTGGGCGACGCTGCGCATGTCCACAGCCCCGCCGGTGGCCAAGGGATGAACACCGGGATTGGCGATGCGATCAATCTCGCCTGGAAACTCGCTGCCGTACTGAAGGGCAAAGCTTCGGACAGCCTGCTGGACAGTTATGAAACCGAGCGAATTGAGTTTGCCCGGCGACTGGTGGCAACCACCGATCGGGTGTTCAGCTTCATCTCCGCCAATGGGCCGATTGCCAATATCGTGCGTACACGCCTGGCGCCGGTGCTGCTGGCCAAGGCCACCTCGCTGGCAGCGGTACGCGGGTTTATGTTCCGCACGGTTTCGCAAATCACCCTGAACTATCGAGCAATGGCCCTGAGCGTCGGCAGCGCTGGTGACGTTCATGGTGGTGATCGGTTGCCCTGGGCGCATGATGGCGATACCGACAACTTCGACTCCCTGTCGAGCATGGCCTGGCAGGTCCATGTGTATGGCCTTGCCAGCGACCCACTGGTTGCATGGTGCGCCGAGCACGGCATCGCGCTGCACATTTTTCCCTGGGGACCGGCCCCTGAAGCGGCCGGTCTTGCGCGCAATGCGTTCTATCTGCTGCGACCCGACACTTATGTGGCGCTCGCTGAACTGTCCAGCGATCCAAAGGTTCTCGAGCGTTATTTCAGCGAGCGCGGGATTCAGCCTTGATCATTATGGAGCAGGCGTGGGACCCCGCCTTACCAGAGCGCGATATCGTAGGTGAAATACAGCCGATTACTGTCGCGGCCACGGGAGAAGTCCGAGCGGTACACGTAGTTGCGCAGCTTCACGCCCAGTCCTTTGAACGTGCCTTGTTGAATCACGTAGGCCACTTCGGCATCGCGCTCCCACTCGTGAACGTTTGAGTTCGATTTTCCATCGTCGCCTTTCAAATAGCGGGTCATGAACGTCAGACCCGGCACCCCGAGCGGTGCAAAGTCATAGCCATAACTGAGCATCCAGGTCTTTTCGTCTTCCTCGATGAACTTGCCGATACCGACGTTACTGAACGAGTAGACGGTTGCGCCACTGATATAGGGCAAGCCAGCGTCACCGCTGAGTGTTTGATAACCGGCGCCCAGGGTGTGGCCGGAGATGGCATAGGAAAGCTGGCCACTGAGCATGTCGTTGTCGATCTTGCCGCCATCGGCAGTCCCGGCATCGGAACTGTGAAAGTAACGCAAGTCACTGGTCAGTTTGCCGGAGCCCAAGGGCAGATCGTGCTGGATACCGGCGAAGTTCTGGCGGTAGAAATTTTCCAGTTCCCCGTAGAAATAGCTGAGGCGTATGTTCTTGCCAAGCTTGTAGTCGGCCCCGGCAAAACTGAAATCGCCACTCTTGGCGCCTGAGTAGCCATCTGGGACGATCGAGCGACTGTCGCTGGAATCGCGCAACTTGAATTGATCGAGGTGACCGCCCGTGAGGGTCAGATTGTCGATATCGGTGCTGGTGATCTGGGCACCTTCATACGTCTGCGGCAACAAGCGCGCATCGTTGTAGATCAGCACGGGTGTTTTGGGCAGCAAGGTACCGTATTTAAGGGTGGTCCTGGCCAGTTTGGCCTTGGCGGTCAAGCCAGCGCTGGCGAATTCGTCGGCAGCGCGGCCATCGTCATGCACCGGCAGCAGACCTGTACCGCTGCGGCCCCGCCCGGAGTCTAGCTTGACTCCGAGCAAGCCCATGGTATCGATACCAAAGCCGACGGTTCCGGGTGTATAGCCCGATTGAAAGTCGAGCAGAAAGCCTTGGGCCCATTCTGTACGTTCGCTCTTGGCAGTCCTCGCAGAACGCGCACTCAAACCCTGTTCATCGCGGAAGTTTTCGTTGATATAGACATTGCGTAACTGCAACTTCAACTTGCTGTCATCGATGAAATCGGTAGCGCTGGCGCCTGCCATGGGCAACACGCTCAGAAATGGAAGAATAGCCCCACGCTTCATGAACTTGGTCATGCTGATGTACTCGTTGTTGTTATCGGTTGTTGGCGTTATTGCGGGTGCAGATCACCGCGCACCCGCTGTGGGCGCGTTGGATCGAAAGGTTTTATTTCAGGAAATCAGGCGAATAACGTCAGCGCGCCAGTGAGCAAGGCCAGTGCCGTAACCACCAGTGAAGTGAGCACCGCCCATTTGACGGTGGCTTTCTGGAAGTCTCCAATGTCGCGGTCGACCATGCCGACCAATAACAAGGTCGAGGCCACCAGCGGACTCATCAGATGGACCGGCTGACCCAGAATCGAAGCCCGGGCGATCTCCACCGGGCTGATGCCATAGGCCGCAGCCGCATTGGCCAGGATCGGCACCACGCCAAAATAGTAGGCATCGTTGGACAGCACGAAGGTCAGGGGCATGCTGGTGATCGCCACCACCAACGGAAACAAATGGCCCCAGGACGGCGGGATCCAGTCGACCAGTGTTTGCGCCAGGGCATCGACCATTTTGGTACCCGAGAAAATGCCGGCGAAGATGCCCGCGGCAAATACCAGCAGCACTACCGTCATGGCGTTGCCCGAGTGAGCGAGGATGCGTTCTTTCTGAATGTCCAGTTGCGGGTAGTTGATCAGCAGCGCAAGGACGAAGCCGATCAGGAACAGGATCGCCGAGTGCATCAGCCCCATCACCAACGCGATCATGACCGCGGTCACCAGCAACAGATTCACATAAGCCAGTTTGGGCCGTTTGTGCGGCGTGTCTTCGAGAATCGCTTTGATGTAGCAGTCCCCGCCACCGCTCTGCAATTGAGTATTACCAATACGCTTGCGCTCGGCGCGGCCCAACAGAAACGCGGTGAAAACCACCCATATTGCGCCGCCGATCATGGTCGGCAGCAGCGGGATGAAGTACGCCCCGGCATCGAGCCCTAGCGCTGCAATCGCCCGGGTAGCCGGACCGCCCCAAGGCGTCATGCCGCTCATGATGCTGAGTGAGAGCATGGAAATCGTCGCCAGGATCATCGGATTCATGCCAATACGCTTGTACAGCGGAAGCATTGCCGCGCAGGTGATCATGTAGGTGGTGGTGCCGTCGCCATCCAGGGCCACGGTCAAGGACAGCAGCGCGGTGCCGACGGCAATTTTCATCGGGTCGCCGTTGACCCGCTTGAGGATCTTTCTGATAAAGGGATCAAACAGCCCGGAGTCAATCATCAGGCCGAAGAACAGAATGGCGAACAGCAGCAATGCAGCGGAGGGTGCGACCGTTTTCAGGCCGTCGAGCATCATCTTCCCGGTGGTGCCGCCAAAACCGCCAATCACGGCAAATACGATGGGTACGATCGTCAAGGCAACGATCGGGGACAAACGCTTGGTCATGATCAAGTAGGTGAACACAACCACCATGGCCAAGCCGAGTAAGGCAAGCATAGTTATCTCTCTTGTTGTTATGGATAGCATGACCGACATAAGGGCGAATGCCTCCCATGCCCGCCAGGCGACGCGATGAACGGCGCCCGGCAGCAGGTCTTTTATGAGTTGAACAGTGACTGCGCGCGGTACGAGGATTACCCAGCGAGTCGTTGAGAAGCAGGTGCGTATACAAAGCCGGAGAACAGCCTTCGTGCTGTACGAACGACCGAAGCACGAATGGTCTCACCGTTTGCGCCGGTGTAGGACAATACGACATCGATTCCGCCACTGGGGTGTTCTATCCGAACCTGTCGCAAGCGAGGCTCAGTGGTCGCGCCCAGCATGCGTGCAACCACACTGCCTTCGCTGACGCAGGCCGTTGCCAGACCGATGGAACCGGTAATCGCCAGCGCACGATGGCAGTTGTGCGGCATAAAGTAGCGGACCTGCACGGTGCCCCCGGCCTTGGCCGGTGAAACCAGCACCGGCTTGGGAATGACCTTGTCGCTGACGTCGCCCAGGCCCATGGCCATACCGGCACGCAGGCGCAACGACTCCAGGCGGCGAAGGAAATCCTTGTCCGCATCCAGCTCGGCCGGCGTCTCGTCACCGCGCTTGCCAAGGTGACTGGCCTCGATGATCAGCATCGGCATGGCCATGTCGATACAGGTCACCGGGATACCATCGAACCAGTCCAGGGTCTGCCCGGTAGGAAACAGCTTGCCGGTCTTGCTGCCGGCGGCATCGAGGAATGTCAGTTGAACCGGCGCCGCTGTGCCGGGCACACCATCGATGGCGGTCTCGCCTTCGTAGCTAACCTTGCCATCGGGCGTCTGCACATCGGAGGTGACGAAGGTCCCGGTATTGAGATTGCGAATGCGCACTTGGGTCAGATCGCCCCTTGCCTTGACCAGTCCCTGCTCGATTGCGAAAGGCCCTACCGCACACAACATGTTGCCGCAGTTCGGGGCGGTATCCACCCGACGCTGCGAAACCATGACCTGCACGAAGAGATAATCGACATCGGCATCCGGGTGCAAAGAAGGACTGACGATTGCGACCTTGCTGGTTTGCGGACTTCCGCCACCGATGCCATCGATTTCAAGTTCGTGGCCGGAGCCCATCACGCAGAGCAACAGCTCATCGCGTTCTTCGATCGATGCAGGCAGATCCCAAGCCAGAAATACCGGTCCTTTGGAGGTACCACCGCGCATCAGCACACAAGGAATTCGTTGCATAGCCACTGACTCTTGTTAATCAATCGGAGCAATTGATGTCTTGGGAACAAGAGTGGCAGGGATTGAAAAGTGTTTCCAATGCAAAGATCGGAGCTATTATTGTGTTTCGCGCATGAAAGAATTAAGGTTCACCACGTGGTCCGCAGTCCTCTTCTGAAGAGATAAAAAATGGAATATGAACTCCAGGATATCCGATCTTTCGTGAAAATCGCCGAACTCGGCAGTTTCCATGAGGCTGCAGATGCCTTGCATCTGTCTCAACCTGCACTCAGCAGACGGATAAAAAAACTCGAGAAAGGTTTGGGCACCACACTTCTGGACAGAACAACCCGCAAAGTCAGCCTAACGAGCGTCGGTCGCGACTTCCTGCCAAAAGCACGCCGGCTGCTGGATGACTTTGACGACTCGATCCTGAACATTCGCGAGTTGGCGGAGCGGCAAATCGGCCAGGTGACCCTGGCCTGTATTCCTACCGCCGCGTTCTATTTCTTACCGTCGGTGATTCGTCTCTATAACGAGCGATATCCGAAAATTCGCATACGCCTGCTGGATCTCAGCGCCAACGAAGGGCTGGAAGCGGTGCTGCGTGGGGAAGCAGATTTTGGCATCAATATGATGAGTGGCCAGCACCCGGACATCGAGTTCGTTTCTCTGGTCAATGAGCCGTTTGTACTGGCCTGCCGCCGCGATCATGAATTGGCTGAACGAACCTCCGTCACCTGGTCCGAGCTGAGTGCTTACCGCCTGATCGGCGTCGGGCGTTTAAGCGGGAACCGGATGCTGCTGGACCATGCCCTGTCGGGTCTGAGCTGGCGCCCTCAGTGGTTTTACGAGGTGCAGCACTTATCGACATCTCTGGGCATGGTCGAAGCCGGTTTGGGGGTATCAGCCATGCCCAGCCTGGCAATGCCTGCGGCGGACCATCCGACGCTGGTGAGCGTCCCGCTGATAGAACCGGTGGTCAACCGAACGCTGGGACTGGTCTACCGCCGGGGCGCGTCGTTATCGCCAGCGGCGGAAAAGTTCGTTTCCATATTGTTGGAGCAATGGCCGCATTGATTGTGCCGGCCACTGGATCGCTCCTCTCTACAGACTCAAGCTTCCCTCGATACAGGTCACCGCCGAGCCGCCGACCCAGATCTCATCGCCGATCTGCTCGACATGAATTCTCCCGGCACGGCCCATGGTCAGGCCCTGACTCACCACGTAAGACGCAGGTGCCAGGCCTTCGCTCAATAGCCATTGTGCGACGCCGGCATTCAGACTGCCGGTGGCCGGGTCTTCAGGCGCGCCGTCGCCGGAGATGAATGCGCGTACTTCAAACTGCGCATCGGTGTCGTCCCGCTCCGGGCAGCAGGGTGCAATAACGCCCACCGCCAGCCCGCGCAGTTGCGCGTAATCGGGTTGCAAGGCCATCACCTGGGCACGATCAGCGAGCATTAGCACCAGCCAGCCGGCACCGTTGTCGACCCACTGCGCAGCAGTAATCGTTCCCGCTTCCACACCCAGCCCAAGACGAACACGCTCCACCAGATCAGCGTCCACGGGACCGGATCTCAGCAACGGCGGTGCGAGAAAAGCGAGATCGCCACCCTGTCGGCGGATCCGCACCAGACCGACAGCGCATTCCTGAATGATCTCTTCACCCTTGGCAATACCGCCGGCCTCAAGCCAGGCATGACAGGTCCCGAGGGTCGGATGACCGGCGAAGGGCAGCTCTTGCAAGGTGGTGAAAATTCGCACGCGATAGTCGGCCCGTGGATCACGCGGTTCGAGCACGAAGGTGGTCTCACTCAGGTTGGTCCAGGTCGCGAAGGCGGCCATGCGCTCGTCACTCAGCTCGTCCGCGCCGAGCACCACGGCCAGTGGATTACCTTTGAGCGGTGTGCGACTGAAGACGTCCACTTGCTTGAAATCGAATTGACTCATTGTCCATCCTGGTCATGATGAAAATTACTTGGGAATTTCGAGACCGCGCACAACCGCCGGCCGTGCTACGAAGCGCTCCAGCACCCGCAAGACGTTGGGATAGTCCTTGATGCCCACCAGATCCCCGGCCTCATAAAACCCGATCAAATTGCGCACCCACGGGAACGTCGCGATGTCGGCGATGGTGTAGCGCTCGCCCATGATCCAGTTGCGGCCAGCCAGCCGCTCGTCAAGTACATTAAGCAAACGCTTGGCCTCTGCGATATAACGGTCACGAGGGCGTTTGTCTTCAAAGTCCTTGCCGGCGAATTTACTGAAGAAACCGACCTGGCCGAACATCGGACCGATACCCGACATCTGAAACATCAGCCACTGGATCGTCTCGTAGCGCGCTGCCGACTCTTGCGCCAGGAGTTGCCCGCTCTTGTCGGCAAGGTAGATCAGAATCGCCCCGGACTCGAACAGTGCCAGCGGTTGGTCGCCGGGGCCATGGGGATCGATGATCGCCGGGATTTTGTTATTGGGGTTGAGCGACAGGAACTCGGGAGACCGTTGATCGCTGGTGTCAAAACCCACACGGTGAGGCTCGTAAGGCAGACCGATTTCTTCGAGCATGATCGATACCTTGACGCCATTTGGGGTCGGCAAGGAATAGAGCTGAATCCACTCAGGGTACTGGGCAGGCCATTTTCGGGTGATGGGGAAAGCAGAAAGATCGGTCATGGTGAACGTCCAATGACAGTGCTGTTCGAGGATTGGGCACGCGCTTGGGTGCCACGGCGGGGCTGATTATAAACGCAGCTTTTGCCGGGGCTTCTTAATTCCGAAACATGGTGTCGCTAACCTCCTCACCAAGCCTCCTCCGGTCCGGATAAAGTACCGTCAAGTGGCGAGGATGAACCAACGGGCCTCAAGGGACTCTGAGAAGGACACGGCAACCCACCGACCGTTAATGACAGGGAGAACCGCACGCGGCCGGGAGCTTGCGGTGGACAGGTTTGTCAGCCTTAATCGAACACGCTGAAGATCAACTATCCAATGAAGATCCCACGGAATATCGCTAAACACCTGAAACAGCGCCCCTATACTTTATTGTCTGCGCTGCTGGTGGCCGGCGCGTTGTTCCTGGCACTCGAGGCCAGCGAAACCCGTGCGCAACCGGCTGACGGAACCCAGACCCTGGTGTTCCTGCGCCATGCGGAAAAACCCGCCGGCGGCCTCGGGCAGTTGAATTGCCAAGGTTTGAACCGTGCCATCAATCTGGCAACGCTGCTGCCGGAAAAGTTCGGCAAGGCCAATTATGTGTTTGCCGCCAACCCGACGCGTAATGTCGAGGAAGGCGAACTGGACAACTCTTATAGCTATATCCGACCGTTGATGACAATCAATCCCAGCGCGATAAAACTCGGCTTGCCGGTGAACATCAAATTCTCGGCCAACGACACCAGTGCGCTGGCTGACGAATTGCTGCATGACAAGTACCACAATTCGATCATCTATACCGCCTGGTCCCACGGCTACCTGCCCGAACTGATCAACAAAGTCGCGCAGGAAGCCGTCGGCGAGAAGCGCACCATCACCGATGACTGGGAGTCCGGCGATTTCGACTCGCTGTTTGTGCTGACACTGACCTGGCATAACGGCAAGGCAACCTTGCTTAGCCACAGCTACAAGCAGGGGCTGGATAACGGGCAGGAAGATTGTCCGACATAAACATTCGGTAGCAGCCCACATGCAGTGGGCTCAACAGGGTCAACGGCATACAGGGTTGAGCGCGATGATTGCGGTGCGCTCCAGGGCCAATCGCGAGCAAGCTCGCTCCCACACTTGACCGCATCAGACACACATTTTGTGTGCGCCGCGGATCTAATGTGGGAGCGAGCTTGCTCGCGATGGGATCGGAAGCCCCCCACACCTACCCGCATTCAATCGCCGGACTTACAGCCAGCGCAGTTCACCTGCCGCGCTCGCGCAGATACTCGAGCACGGCGGCCCGCTCTCCCGCGAACTCGATGCGTTCACCTTTGCTCTCACGCTGGAAGGCGTACATCGGGTCGTAGTACTCACTCAGCAACCCTTCGATCCAGGCACAGTGCTGATCCACCGCCCCACTGCACGCCTGCTCCGCCAATGCCGCTTCCATGAGTGCCAGCATCCGCTGATGACGCTCGCCCCCCAGGCGTTTGTGAATATTGTTCAAACTCGCCAGCATTCGCTCGCAAAAGAGTGCAAAGCCTTGCTCGCCATGCACCGCAATAAACTCCGCACACAGGTCAACCACGTAATCACCCAGGATGCGCTCGACCCGCCCTTGCAGGCTGTCTTCGAGCCAGACCATGGGGAAGCGCTGCATGCCCTGATAAAGCGGCAGCGGCAAGGCGCAGCTGCCAACCATGCGACTCTCATCTTCCAGCACAAATTGCTCGATACCTCTGGCGCGCTTCTTCAGCACATCCACGGCCAGGCGGTTCTCAAAATCGATGTTCGTCGGTTGGCCCGTTGCGCGCTTGCCGAAACTGGAGCCGCGGTGATTGGCGTGGCCTTCCAGGTCCAGGCCGTTGCTCAGCTGAGTCAGCACCTCGGTTTTGCCGGTTCCGGTCATGCCACCGAGCAAGACGAAATCGCACTGCGCGACCGCTTGATCGACCGTTTCCAGCAGGAAGGTGCGCATTGCCTTGTAGCCGCCACCGACTCGCGGATAATCGATCCCGGCCTCGTCCTTGAGCCACTGCTGGACGATCTGCGAGCGCAAGCCACCGCGAAAGCAATACAAACACCCATCGGGATTGGCCTGGGTAAAATCAGCCCAGGCCTGGATACGTTCGGCTTTGATGTCGCCAGACACTAACTGATGGCCCAGGTCGATCGCAGCTTGCTGACCTTGCTGCTTGTAGCAAGTGCCGATCCGTTGCCGCTCGCTGTCGGTCATCAGCGGCAGGTTGATCACCCCGGGAAAGGCGCCCTTGGAGAACTCGACCGGCGCACGGGTATCCATCATCGGCCGGTCGTTGAGGAAAATGTCGCGGTAGTCGGTGATGTCGATGGGCATCAAAACACCTCTACCGCGTTAGTCTGTCGTTCAACCAGTTCACCGATCGGTTCGAGCGCTAGCCCCAGCTCGGCGGCGACCGCCAGAAACTGCGCGTTGCCCTCGGGAGTCACGGCGACCAGCAAGCCACCGCTGGTCTGCGGATCGCAGAGGACCCGCTTGTGCAACTCTTGAAGACGACCGATCTTGTCGGCATAGCTGTCAAAGTTGCGCAGGGTCCCGCCCGGAACACAACCTTGATCGAGGTAGTACTCCACGCCAGGCAGGCGCGGCACACGCGCATATTCGATGCGCGCGGTCACGCCACTGCCGTCGGCCATTTCCACCAGGTGCCCAAGCAGACCAAAACCGGTGACATCGGTCATCGCCGTCACGCCCGCCAGCTTGCCAAAGCGGCTGCCGGGCTTGTTCAGGGTGCACATCCAGTCGCGAGCCAGACCGACATCGGCGTCACGCAGCTTGCCCTTTTTCTCTGCCGTGGTAAGGATGCCGATGCCCAGGGGCTTGGTCAGATACAGCAGGCAACCAGCGGTCGCGGTGTCGTTGCGCTTCATATGGCGTTTTTCCACCAGACCGGTAACGGCCAGCCCGAAGATCGGCTCCGGAGCATCGATCGAATGCCCGCCGGCCAACGGAATTCCCGCCTCGTCGCACACCGAACGCCCGCCGCGAATCACTTCCCGGGCGATCTCCGGCGCCAGCACGTTGACCGGCCAGCCAAGGATCGCAATCGCCATCAAGGGATCACCACCCATGGCGTAGATGTCGCTGATGGCGTTGGTGGCGGCAATGCGCCCGAAATCGAACGGATCATCGACAATCGGCATGAAGAAATCGGTGGTCGATACCACACCGCGCTCTTCGTCGATGGCATACACCGCCGCATCATCACGGGAAGCATTACCCACCCAGAGTTTGGGGTCGAGATTCTGCGCACCACTGCCGGCCAGAATCACCTCCAGCACCTTGGGCGATATCTTGCAGCCGCAACCCGCACCGTGGCTGTACTGGGTCAGGCGAATCGGCTCGCTCATAGGTGTACCTCTTGAAGTCAGGATGGCCGATTCTAGCAGAGCGGCCATGGCCAACGGCCGATCCGGCGCTGGAAAACCTGTTCCGCACCGGCAACCCCTTGGTGCAGGCGATCATCAGGAACTGGTCGGCGTGGGAGAAGGGTGTGCCTGAGGTGTGATCATACAGATTCAATAGGTGCGTTGATTGCAAAGACGCCTTCGCGGGCAAGTCGAATCGTCGCACCGCCGCTCCCACAGGGGAATGCGATCTAATGTGGGAGCGTGGCTTGCCCGCGAAGAACGATGACGCGCGATATCTGAAAAAACGCGGTGCTGAAAGTGGAGCCGCGCCAGGCTCCACGTAAGTCCTGGCTATCAGCCTTGGGCGCCCTTGGCGCATTTGCAACCGGTAGAAGCGCAAGCCTCTCCATTCGGGTGATGATCGGCACACGCCTGGCAGCAATAATGCTTGCCATGACGAACGATGGAATGCTCGCCGATTTTGCAGTTGCAGTCCTTACAGGCACAGGTGTCATTGGCCATGAGTTTGACTCCATTGTTGTGGTGGTCAAATCACAGCTTAGCAGCCACGCCTTGAACAGTGACCGTCCTTTTCCGATCCAGGTTGCTGGCCTGGTCCAACACATGGACAGTAAGCCCCCTGAGGTCAATGATAGAGGTCAGATGTTCCCGTAAACAGGCCTCTAATAGGGCAACTCAGGGGGCGTTAGCCACCCATGAACATTCTCTACGACGAACGTGTTGACGGTGCCCTGCCTGCCGTCGATAAGGCCGCGTTGCTCCAGGCCCTGCAAGCGCAATTGCCCGACCTGGACATCCTGCACCGCGAGGAAGAACTCAAGCCTTACGAGTGCGACGGCCTGTCCGCCTACCGCACCACGCCGATGCTGGTGGTGCTGCCCCGCAACCTCGAGCAGGTACAAGGCGTGCTCGAACTCTGCCATGAGCGCCAGGTGCCGGTGGTCGCACGCGGTGCCGGTACCGGGCTTTCCGCTGGTGCATTGCCGCTGGAAAAAGGCGTGCTGCTGGTGATGGCGCGTTTCAACAGCATTCTGCAGATTGACCCCGCCGCTCGCAGTGCCCGCGTTCAACCCGGTGTACGCAACCTGGCAATCTCCCAGGCCGCCGCGCCTTTTGGTTTGTATTACGCGCCGGACCCCTCTTCACAGATCGCCTGCTCCATCGGCGGCAATGTGGCCGAGAATGCCGGTGGTGTACATTGCCTGAAGTACGGGCTGACCGTGCATAACCTGCTCAAGATCGAGATCCTCACGGTCGAAGGCGAACGGCTGACGCTGGGCAGCGACGCACTGGATTCACCGGGTTTCGACCTGCTGGCGCTGTTCACCGGCTCCGAAGGCCTGCTCGGGATCATCACCGAAGTCACGGTCAAACTGCTGCCCAAACCGCAAATCGCCAAAGTGCTGCTGGCGGCCTTTGACTCTGTGGAAAAAGCCGGACGCGCAGTCGGCGACATCATTGCCCAAGGCATCATTCCCGGCGGCCTGGAAATGATGGACAACCTGGCGATTCGCGCGGCCGAAGATTTCGTTCATGCCGGCTACCCGGTAGACGCCGAGGCCATTCTGCTGTGCGAGCTGGACGGCGTCGAAGCCGATGTCCACGACGATTGCGACCGGGTTCGCAGGGTACTGGAAAAAGCCGGCGCCACCGAAGTGCGCCAGGCCCGCGACGAAGCCGAACGGGTTCGATTCTGGGCCGGACGCAAAAATGCCTTTCCGGCGGTGGGCCGGCTGTCGCCGGATTACTACTGCATGGACGGGACCATCCCGCGACGCGAACTGCCCGGAGTGCTCAAGGGTATCGCCGAGCTGGCCAGCGATTACGGTTTGCGGGTGGCCAACGTGTTCCATGCCGGAGACGGCAATATGCACCCGCTGATTCTGTTCGATGCCACGCAGCCAGGTGAACTGGATCGCGCCGAAGCCCTCGGCGGCAAAATCCTCGAGCTGTGCGTCAAGGTCGGCGGCAGCATCACCGGCGAGCATGGTGTCGGCCGGGAAAAAATCAATCAGATGTGCGTCCAGTTCAACAGCGATGAATTGACCCTGTTCCACGCAGTTAAAGCCGCGTTCGACCCCAGCGGCCTGCTCAATCCCGGCAAGAACATTCCGACCCTGCACCGCTGCGCCGAATTCGGCGCCATGCACGTGCACCTGGGCCAGTTGCCCTTCCCTGAACTGGAGCGTTTTTGATGTATGTCGAACAGAATGTCGACGGCAGCGCTGCGCTACTGGAACAGGTCAACCAGGCGCTGAACAATGCCACGCCGTTGCTGATCCAGGGTTCCAATAGCAAGGCGTTTCTCGGCCGCCCGGTCGCCGGTGAAGTGCTCGACACGCGCGGTCATTGCGGCATCGTCAGCTACGACCCGACCGAACTGGTGATCACTGCGCGGGCCGGTACGCCGTTGGCCGATCTGTCCGCAGCCCTGGAAGCGGCCGGCCAGATGCTGCCCTGCGAGCCGCCGTCTTTCGGCGAGGGTGCAACGGTGGGTGGAATGGTCGCCGCCGGGCTGTCCGGCCCGCGTCGGCCCTGGGCCGGTTCGGTGCGTGACTTCGTTCTCGGCACCCGCGTGATCACCGGCTTGGGCAAACACCTGCGCTTCGGCGGCGAAGTGATGAAGAACGTCGCCGGCTACGATCTGTCGCGCTTGCTGGTGGGCAGTTACGGCTGCCTTGGCCTGCTGACTGAAGTCTCGCTGAAGGTCCTGCCCAAGCCGCGCCAGTGCATCAGTCTCTCGCTGGAAATGGACCGCGTAAATGCCTTGAGCAAGCTTGCCGAATGGGGCCAGCAGCCCCTTCCCATCAGCGCCGCCAGCCATGACGGCCAGTGCTTGCATTTGCGCCTGGAAGGTGGCGAAGGCTCGGTGGCTGCCGCCCGTGATCGCCTCGGCGGCGAGTGGCTCGACTGCGCTTATTGGGACGAGTTGAATGAACAGCGTCTGGCCTTTTTCGACGAAGGCCAGCCGCTGTGGCGTCTGTCCCTGCCCAACAACACCGGCATCCTCGATCTGCCCGGCGAGCAGCTGATCGATTGGGGTGGCGCTCAACGCTGGCTGAAAACCGACGCCAATGCGGCGGTTATTCGCTCGATTGCGCAGGAAGCCGGCGGTCACGCGACCTGCTACAGCTACGGCCTCATCGACAGCCCTTTCCAGCCTTTGCCCCCGGCGTTGCTGCGCTATCACTGTCAACTCAAGGCGCAACTCGACCCCCAAGGGATCTTCAACCCAGGCCGAATGTACGCGGAGTTCTGAACCATGCAGACCACGTTAAGTGAACAGGCCAAACGCCTGCCGCGCGCCAAAGAGGCCGAAAGCATTCTGCGCACCTGCGTGCATTGCGGCTTCTGCAACGCCACCTGCCCGACCTATCAACTGCTCGGCGATGAGCTGGACGGCCCGCGCGGGCGCATCTACCTGATCAAGCAAGTGCTCGAAGGCCATGAGCCCACCGAGAAGACCCAGCTGCACCTGGACCGTTGCCTGTCGTGCCGCAACTGTGAAACCACCTGCCCGTCTGGCGTCGACTACCACAACCTGCTGGACATCGGCCGCGCGGTGGTCGACTCAGCCGTGCCGCGTCCGCTCGGCCAGCGCCTGCTGCGTCAGAGCCTGCGGGCGCTGGTGCCAAATCCGCAGCTGTTCAAGACGCTGATCAATAGCGGCGAAATCTTTCGTCCGTTGTTGCCTGAGGTACTCAAGGTCAAGTTGCCGCGCACCGTGTATCCGGCCAAACCGCGGCCGACAACGCAGCATGCGCGGCACGTGCTGATGCTCGAAGGCTGCGTGCAACCGAGCCTGTCACCCAATACCAATGCCGCCACCGCCCGCGTGCTGGATCGGCTGGGCATCAGCGTCACGCCCGTCAGCCAGGCCGGATGCTGCGGCGCCGTGGACTATCACTTGAACGCCCGAGAGGCCGGCCTCGATCGCGCCAGGCGCAACATCGACGCCTGGTGGCCGAGCATCGAAAGCGGGGCCGAAGCCATCGTGCAGACGGCCAGCGGTTGTGGAGCCTTCATCAAGGATTACGGCCATCTGCTGGAAACGGATCCCGCTTATGCGGCCAAGGCCAAACGGGTCAGTGCCCTGGCCAGGGATCTGGTGGAAGTGCTGCGCGACGAGCCGCTGGAGCCACTCAAGGTCAAGGCTGCAACGCGCATCGCCTTCCATTGCCCCTGCACTTTGCAGCACGCGCAAAAGCTCGGCGGCGCGGTAGAAGAGTTGCTGACTCGCCTGGGCTTCAACCTCACGGACGTGCCGGACAGCCATTTATGCTGCGGCTCGGCGGGCACCTATTCGCTGACCCAGCCCGAGCTGTCTCGACAACTGCGCGACAACAAGCTCGACACCCTGGAAAGCGGCAACCCCGAGCTGATCGTCACCGCCAACATCGGCTGCCAGACCCACCTCGACGGCGCCGGTCGAACCCCTGTCAGGCACTGGATCGAACTGGTCGAAGATGCCCTGCGTTAATCGAACCCCTGGAGAGTCCCATGAAAACCAAAGCCGTATTGAGCCAGACCGAAGTCAGTCAGATCCTGGCCGCCGCGCGCACCGAAGCACAGAACAATCAATGGGCGGTAACCATCGCCATTGTCGATGACGGTGGCCATCCGCTGGCCCTTGAACGTCTCGATGGCTGCGCCGCCATCAGCGCCTATATCGCCACGGAAAAAGCCCGCACCTCGGCCCTGGGCCGCCGTGAATCCAAGGGCTATGAGGACATGATCAACGGTGGCCGCAGTGCCTTTCTTTCGGCGCCACTGCTGACCTCGCTGGAAGGCGGCGTGCCGATCGTCGTCGATGGACAGGTGATCGGCGCGGTCGGGGTGTCTGGGGTGAAAGCCGGGCAGGACGCCCAGGTCGCCAGAGCCGGCGCCCAATGCCTGAATTGAAACGGCCCTTTGGTTTTGTGATAAAAACCAGCCATGAAGACTGACACTGAACCCTCATCAAGGATGAACACTACCACCCCGCCCTTCCTGCAACCCGGCGAGCGCGTCGTGTTGTTCGACGGGGTCTGCAAGTTATGCAACGGCTCGGTGCGATTCTTGATCCGGCATGACCGCAACAGAAAGATCAAGTTGGCGTCCGTGCAATCCGTCGAAGGACAAGCCTTGCTGGCCTGGTTCTGCTTGCCGACCGAGCGTTTCGACACCATGGCGTTCATTGAAGACAACGCGTTGTATGTGCGCTCTGAGGCTTTTTTGCGGGTAATGAAGCTTCTGCCACAACCATGGCCCCTGCTGACGGTGATGAGCGTCATTCCCAAAGGAATCAGGGATTGGTGCTACGACCGCATCGCACAAAATCGCTACCGGCTGTTCGGTCGCTACGATACCTGCCAGTTGCCCAGCCCGGATCATAAAGGGCGGTTTCTTGATGATCAGGACTGACCTGTGGCGAGGGAGCTTGCTCCCGCTGGGGCGCGCAGCGGCCCTAAGACCTGCAAGCCGGCTCTGCCAGACACACCGCATATACAGGCTTTACGACTGCTGCGCCCGGGCGCGGATCGGCCGGCGGGAGCAAGCTCCCTCGCCACAAGTGATCGCTCCCACACATCGCATGTTCAGCACTCGAACATCCCGCTAGAGTGATTCGCTACGCCCATGGGATGATCGCCTTCACAGCGCGATCACCCTGGAGAGTTTGAATGTCATTGCTCGGTAAAAAAGTGCTCGGTAAAGCCATCGTTTTGCTATTGGCCGCCGCAGCCAGCTTCGGCGCCATCAGCGTTTACGCGGCGACCCAACCGGCGGCGAAAACCTCGACCGTACAAAAGGTCTCGACCCTGGGTGGCAAATTCACCTTCAACCTGACCCAGGGTTTTGAAGCCAACCCTTTGCCTCCTGGCGACTCAGCCAGCGGCACTGCGGGTGCGATGGGCACCATGTACACCAACCAAACCAGCAAAACCGTGGTGATCGTTGCCGAGAACGTACGCACCGACGGCGTGCAGATCAAAGACAACGACAACGAATTCCTCGACGGAGCGGTTGAAGGCTTCCTCCAGAAACAGAGCACGGCGTTGTCTGACTTCAAGAAACTGGACGAAAAGAAACTGACCATCAAAAGTTTTGGCCTGCGCCAGATCGACAGCACAGCCACCATGGGGGGCGGCAAGACCCTCGGCACCACCTTGCTGGCGGGATTTGGCAGCCGCAGCCTGGTGATCCAGATTATTTCGCGGGCCGATGACCAGAACGGACACACTGCAGCGGTCAAGCAGATCGTCGGCGGGGAATAAGCGGGGTGGGAGCGGCAAACGCTGCTCCAGCCTCACGGATTGAGCTTGCGCAGCCAGCTGTTCAAATCCTGCATTTCGTTTGCCGTGATGGTGTGGCCAATGCCCGGATAAGCATGAAACTCCGGTTTCAGCGCCAGGCTTTTGAGCAGGCTGTCGGCATCGCTGCCATCGGTATAGGGAAGCAGCTGATCGGCAGTGCCATGGCCGATAAAAATCGCCAACGGCTCAAGATTTCTGTCGGGTTTGAGCTGAGACTTCAGCACCGGTAAAACCTTACCGCTCAACGCTGCAATCCCGCCCACGATCTCTGGATGACGAAGGGCAACCTCATAGGACATGATCGCGCCCTGGCTAAACCCCACCAGAAAAACCTTGTCGCTTTGGGTGTGATATTTCGCGGTGGCCTGAGCGATGAAGTCGGCGATCAGTTTGGCACTGCTGTTCAGGTCGTCTGTTTCACCATCGTATGCACCCTCGCCTTTTTTGTGAAACCACTGATAGCTGTCCCCATCCAGCACCTGCGGCGCCCGCACCGAAACATAGGTGTACCGGACAGGCAATTGATCCTTGATCCCGAACAAATTCTCCTCATTACCGCCGTAACCATGCAGGAAAATCACCAGTGGCTGGTTGCGCGAATCAGGATTGGCCTGCTCCACATACTGCAACGGCAGATCGGTTTGCAGCCCGGTTTGTGCCTGCACGGCGGCGGACGCCAACAACAGCGCCATGGCCAGAAACTTGAACATAGTCCTTCCTTTACTGCACAGCGGATTCGCGCAAGAGCCTAGCATCCGGAAGGTGGATCACGAAGGTTCTTCAAGCCCCCGTTCGGCTCGGTCTGCGTTCGGGCGCAGCAGCCGTAAAAACGGCTGACGCGCTCTAGTCTGAAGAAACGTGGCGGCCGGTTTTGGGGCCGCTTTGCCTATCGCCCCAATCATTTCCATCATCCGAACGCAGGCACTCTCAACCCAACGCCGCAATCAACTCGGCGGTGGTGATAATTGAATGAGCATAAGTAGGCCCGTTTATCTCATGCGCTGCGTGCATGGCTTCCTTGCTGAATGCTGCGGTGGCGTCTCGTACCAGCGTCACGTGATAGCCCAGTTCGGCTGCGAACTTGCCGGTGGTTTCGATGCAGGTATTAGCCAGCATCCCCACCACCACGACCCTCTCGACACCCCGTTGTTTGAGCTGGAAATCAAGGTCGGTGTTGGCAAATCCGCTGCCACCCCAATGCTCCTTGACGACCACATCATTCTTCTGAGGCAGGAAAGCCGGATGCCATTCACCACCCCAGCTATCGAGCGCGAAAACCTGCGCACGACCGGCTCCCAATTGATAAGGGCTGGGGTGTTTCCAGCCCTCATAGTCATTGGGTAAAGCACGATGGTGTGGAACATAAAAGACCTGGATACTTGCTTTGCGTATCGCCTCGACCACCCTGATCAGATTGGCGAGAGTACCCACGCTATCGGCAATCGGCTTGGCAAAGCCATGAAGCTTGCCACCTTCGCTGAGAAAATCGTTGTAAGGGTCAACGAGCAGCAGACCTGTACATTCTGCAGAATAGTTATCGGCATTCATGGTGGCTGGCCTCCGAGTGGGTCGAATTTCAGTGTAGAAGTCCTTATTGTGGCAACGCGACAATCAGTCATTATAAAAAATCATGATCGTGCACAGACTGAAACAGAGGAATTGCCGTGTCGAACTATCCGGCGTCATTGAGCCTGATCCAGCACCACCCCGCCGAGGGACCTGGCGCCATCGCCTTGTGGGCCGAGGCCCGCGGGCTGACGTTGAAAGTCTTTCGTGCCGACCTCGGTGAACTACCGCCCATCAGCGCCGCGCCAGTGATCATTCTGGGCGGGCCTTACGAGTCCAACGCCGGGCCTGACTGGCTGGGTGAGGAGCGTAAATGGCTGGCCGCCAGCCTGGCTCAGGGTGCGCCGGTGTTCGCGATCTGCCTCGGCGCGCAACTGCTGGCCCGGGCGCTTGGCGGGGATGTACGGCGCATGGCCGACACCGAGACCGGCTGGACCAAGGTGACCTTTGCCGATGGCCACTCATTGAAGGTGCTGGAATGGCACGAGGATGCGATCGATCTGCCGCCAGGCGCTCGCTTGCTGGCCAGCAGTGCTCAATGCGCGCAGCAGATGTACTCGGTCGGCCCGACACGGGTGGGTTTGCAGTTTCATCCAGAGTGGAACCGTGAGTCGGTTGCGGTGCTCAATGCCCACTTCGCGGATGAATCACCGTTGCCGCGCGATCAGGATGACAGCGCCGCCTACGGGCAAGTCTTCGACTGGTTGCAGGGAACGCTGGATCGATGGTGGGCGGCCACCCGCCTATAGGAGATCGTCGTCCAGGCGTCAGTGCTTGACGTATACGTCAAGCAGCAATTAGCTTAGTGCCAAGACCTTTCTTGAGCGCTTCCATGAGCAGCCAGACTTACAGCATTTCCGACCTCGCCCGCGAGCTCGACATCACTACCCGTGCCATTCGCTTCTATGAGGAACAAGGCTTGCTCGCCCCCGAGCGGCGCGGTCAGGAACGCATCTACTCGCCCCGCGACAAAGTCAGCCTGAAGCTGATCCTGCGGGGCAAGCGCATCGGCTTCTCCCTGGCCGAATGCCGCGAGCTGATCGAACTCTACGACCCCACCAGCGGCAACCAGAAACAGTTGCACAGCATGCTGGCGAAAATTACCGAGCGTCGCGAACAGCTTGAACAGCAAATGCTGGATATCGAACAGATGAAGCTGGAACTGGACACGGCGGAAGAGCGCTGTATCCAGGCGCTGGAACAGACGATCGAGAATCAGAAAGCTATTCAATGATCGTTCCCACGCTCCCGCGTGGGAATGCATCCCGTGACGCTCTGCGTCACATCCAACAGCGGACGCGGAGCGTCCAGGGCGGCGTTACCACGCGGAGCGTGGGAACGATCCCATATCAACAAGAACAGGTGAACCCCTTATGTCTCTCCCAACCCATGTGCGCCTGATCGAAGTCGGCCCTCGCGACGGTCTGCAAAACGAAGCCCAGCCCATCAGCGTCGCGGACAAGGTGCAATTGGTCGATGCACTGACCGCTGCCGGCCTTGGCTATATAGAAGTCGGCAGTTTCGTCTCGCCCAAATGGGTACCGCAGATGGCCGGTTCCGCGCAGGTCTTCGCACAGATCCAGCGCAAGCCGGGCGTGACCTATGGTGCGCTGGCACCGAACCTGCGCGGTTTCGAAGACGCACTGGCGGCCGGGGTCAAGGAAGTCGCGGTGTTCGCCGCCGCCTCCGAAGCCTTTTCCCAACGCAATATCAATTGTTCGATCAGCGAGAGCCTGGAGCGTTTCGTACCCATCATGGACGCCGCCAAACAGCACGGCGTCAGCGTGCGCGGTTATGTGTCCTGTGTGCTGGGCTGCCCTTATGAAGGCCAGATCGCGCCCGAGCAAGTCGCCTTCGTCGCCCGTGAGCTGTACGCCATGGGCTGCTACGAAGTCTCCCTCGGCGACACCATTGGCACCGGTACCGCCGGCGCTACGCGAAAAATGTTCGAGGTTGTCGGCGCTCAGGTACCACGGGACAAACTGGCCGGGCACTTCCACGACACCTACGGCCAGGCCGTGGCCAATATCTACGCCAGCCTGCTGGAAGGTATCTCGGTGTTCGACAGCTCAATCGCCGGCCTCGGTGGCTGCCCCTATGCAAAAGGCGCCAGCGGTAACGTCGCCACCGAAGACGTGCTCTACCTGCTCAATGGCCTGGGAATCGAAACCGGAATCGACATGGATCGCTTGATCCAGGCCGGCCAGCAAATTTGCACAGTACTGGGGCGCCCTACGGGTTCTCGTGTGGCCAAGGTCCGCAGTGCAGTGTGAGGGGATGAATGTGTCCGGGTGTTACCGACATGAGTAACACGGAAACAGTTCACCGGGTTTCAGCTGACGGGATTTTCTTACAAAATCATCAAGCCATTGATTTTAAAGGGATTTGTAAAGTTGGCACGGCTTCTGCTATCTCTACTGCATAACAAGAATAAAAAAATTGCGGCAAACCTAATAAAAACAAGACGTAACGACTCTGACATAACAAAAACAACACGGCAGAGACGCAGCTAACAGATTTTTTTGGAGAAGATGTGCTTTTCAGGGTGCTTTTCGAAGTAACCCGCAACCGGGCAGAGAACAATAAAACTACCTTCAGGTAGCTCCCGAACTGGTTGGATCGCTTAGCGAAAAAGCAGATCAGCGCTCAAAAAAATACGTTTGCTCTTGATCCCGAATGGGGATCGACAATAACAGCGGTAAAGGGCCACGGTTGCCAAAAACAACAATAGACCGACCCTCAATAATAAAAAAAGAGCACGTAACAACAAATTAAAGGGGAGCTTCGGCTCCCCTTTGTGCTTTCTGCTGTTTGCCATTTCCACTGCTCCACCCCTGTGGGAGCGAGCCTGCTCGCGATAGCGGTGGATCAGTCGACATCTATATTAGATGTGCTGCCATCATCGCGAGCAGGCTCGCTCCCACAGGGGATTGTGGTCAGGCGTGGTTACCTCGCAGCTCCTCGATGCTGATCTCCCTCATCCGGAACTTCTGGATCTTGCCGGTCACGGTCATCGGAAACTCCTCGACGAACTTGAAGTAACGCGGCGTCTTGAAGTGGGCGATGCGCTCCTTGCACCAGGCTTGCAGCTCCTGTTCGCTGGCGCTGTGACCGGGATGGAATTTGATCCAGGCGACGATTTCTTCACCGTATCGGGTATCTGGAATGCCGATGACCTGCACATCCGCCACCGCCGGATGAGTGAAGAAGAACTCTTCCAGCTCTCGCGGGTAAACATTCTCGCCACCGCGAATGATCATGTCCTTGTTGCGCCCGGCGATGCAGACGTAGCCGTCTTCGTTCATGGTCGCCAGGTCGCCGGTGTGCATCCAGCCGGCCTGATCGATGGCTTCAGCCGTGCCTTGCGGGTTGTTCCAGTAACCGAGCATCACGCTGTAACCACGGGTGCACAACTCGCCGATCTGCCCGCGCGCAACCGCGTTGCCTGCCTCGTCGATGATCTTGCTTTCCAGTTGCGGCTGGGTTCGGCCGACCGTGGTGACGCGTAACTCCAGATCATCCGCGGGACCGGTCTGCAATGACACCGGGCTGGTTTCGGTCATGCCGTAGGCGATCTGTACTTCGTTCATGTGCATCTCGCTGATGACCCGGCGCATCACTTCGATCGGGCACGTTGCCCCGGCCATGATCCCGGTGCGCAGGCTCGACAGATCGAACCCGGAGCGCTGAGGATGATCGAGCATGGCGATGAACATGGTGGGCACGCCGTACAGCGCCGTGGCCTGCTCTTCGGCGACGGTGGTCAAGGTCAGTAGCGGATCGAACGCATCGTTGGGGTAGATCATGGTGCTGCCATGGGTCATGCAACCGAGGTTGCCCATGACCATGCCGAAGCAGTGATACAGCGGCACCGGGATCACCAGCCGATCGGCAGCCGTCAGCCCGAGACTTTCGCCGACCATGTAACCGTTGTTGAGAATATTGTAGTGGCTGAGGGTCGCGCCTTTGGGAAAACCGGTGGTGCCTGAGGTGTACTGGATGTTCACCGCTTGATCGAAATGCAGGCTGTTCTGCCGGGCACGCAATTGCTCGATCTCCACCCCGGCGCCCAACCCCGACAACTGCGACCAGGGCAGGAAACCCGATGGTGGCTGCGGATCAAGGCTGACGACGCCGCGCAACTCCGGCAGGCGTTCGCTCTGCAACTGGCCGATCGGGTGTTCTGCCAGTTCCGGCGCCAGGCCTTGCAACATCGCGTGGTAATCGGAAGTCTTGAAGGCCCCGGCGCAGACCAGCCATTGGCAGCCGGATTGCTTCAACACGTATTCCAGTTCGGAACTGCGATAGGCCGGATTGATGTTGACCAGGATCACCCCGATCCTGGCGCTGGCGAACTGGCTGATGCACCACTGAGCGCAGTTGGGTGCCCAGACTCCGAGACGGTCGCCGGGCTGTAAACCCAGCGCCATCAAGGCTCTGGCATGCAAGTCAACGGCTTCGGCCAGTTGCTTCCAGCTGTAACGCAATTGCTGATGGCGAACCACCAACGCCTCTCCATCCGGATACTTCGCAACAGTGTTATCGAACGCTTGACCGATGGTCAGCGCCAGCAAGGCTTTGTCCTGTGAGCCACGGGTGTAGCTCTGACTTGAGTGAGAACCTGGTTGATCCATGACGACCCCTATTGTCTTTATTGGCGGGTGTGTGAGAGCCGGGCTTGTGTGGCGAGGGAGCTTGCTCCCGCTCGGCTGCGCAGCAGCCGTAAAACCAGCGAATGCGGTTTATCTGACGAACTGCAATAGCCGATTTCAGGGCCGCTTCGCGACCCAACGGGAGCAAGCTCCCTCGCCACAGGTGAAAGCCCTGTTCCTACAGAAACTTCCTATACTCTCGCTCAAGTTGACGTTAACGTAAAGGGTGATTGACAGCCGCCCATCGCAGGCTTACGTTAACGTAAAGGTGAGAGCCGATCAGCCGCTCTCCGCCCCTGACAAAAAGACCAAAGGTGACCCATGAGCTACCCATCCCTGAACTTCGCCCTGGGCGAAACCATCGACATGCTGCGCGATCAGGTTCAGTCCTTCGTCGCCAAGGAAATCGCCCCTCGCGCAGCGCAGATCGACATCGACAACCTGTTCCCCGCCGACCTGTGGCGCAAGTTCGGTGACATGGGGTTGCTCGGGATCACCGTGCCGGAAGAATACGGCGGTGCGGGCCTGGGCTATCTGGCCCACGTGGTGGCCATGGAAGAAATCAGCCGCGGCTCGGCTTCGGTCGCCCTGTCCTACGGCGCGCACTCCAATCTGTGCGTGAATCAGATCAACCGTAACGGCAACCACGAACAGAAAACCAAGTACCTGCCGAAACTGATCAGCGGCGAACACGTTGGCGCCCTGGCCATGAGCGAGCCGAATGCCGGTTCCGACGTGGTCTCGATGAAACTGCGCGCCGAAAAACGCGGCGATCACTACGTGCTCAACGGCAGCAAAACCTGGATCACCAACGGCCCGGATGCCAACACCTACGTGATCTACGCCAAGACTGACCTGGAGAAAGGCCCTCACGGCATCAGCGCCTTCATCGTCGAGCGTGACTGGAAAGGCTTCAGCCGCAGCAACAAATTCGACAAGCTCGGCATGCGCGGTTCGAACACCTGCGAGCTGTTTTTCGACGACGTCGAAGTCCCGGAAGAAAACCTGCTGGGCGCCCTCAACGGCGGTGTCAAAGTCCTGATGAGCGGCCTCGACTACGAGCGCGTGGTCCTTTCAGGTGGCCCGACCGGGATCATGCAAGCCTGCATGGACTTGATCGTCCCGTACATCCACGACCGCAAACAGTTCGGCCAAAGCATCGGCGAATTCCAGCTGATTCAAGGCAAAGTCGCTGACATGTACACCCAGCTCAACGCCAGCCGCGCTTACCTGTACGCCGTTGCCCAGGCCTGCGAGCGCGGCGAAACCGCCCGCAAGGACGCCGCCGGGGTGATCCTCTACAGCGCCGAATGCGCGACCCGAATGGCCCTCGACGCGATCCAGATTCTCGGCGGCAATGGCTACATCAATGAATTCCCCGCCGGTCGTCTGCTGCGCGACGCCAAGCTGTACGAAATCGGCGCCGGCACCAGCGAGATTCGCCGCATGCTGATCGGTCGTGAACTGTTCAACGAAACCCGCTAAACGGAGCTGTCCATGGCTATCCTGCATACCCAGCTCAACCCCCGTTCGGCGGAGTTCGCGGCCAACAGCGCGGCGATGCTCAAACAGGTCGACGCCCTGCACACGCTGCTCGCTCAAGTGGCGCAAGGTGGCGGCCCGAAGGCTCAAGAACGCCACACCTCGCGGGGTAAGTTGCTGCCCCGTGAGCGGATCAATCGCCTGCTCGATCCGGGTTCGCCATTTCTCGAGATCAGCCAACTGGCAGCTTATGAAGTCTATGGCGAAGATGTTCCGGCCGCTGGCGTGATTGCCGGGATCGGCCGGGTCGAAGGCGTCGAATGCATGATCGTCGCCAACGATGCCACCGTCAAAGGCGGCTCGTATTACCCGCTGACCGTGAAAAAACACCTGCGCGCGCAAACCATCGCCCAGCAGAATCGCCTGCCCTGCATCTATCTGGTGGACTCCGGTGGCGCCAACCTGCCGCGTCAGGATGAGGTGTTTCCGGACCGCGAACACTTCGGGCGGATCTTCTTCAACCAGGCCAACATGAGCGCCATGGGTATTCCGCAAATTGCCGTGGTCATGGGCTCCTGCACCGCCGGTGGCGCTTACGTACCGGCCATGGCCGACGAAGCGATCATGGTTCGCCAACAGGCGACGATTTTCCTTGCCGGCCCACCGCTGGTGAAAGCCGCCACCGGTGAAGTGGTCAGCGCCGAAGACCTCGGCGGGGCCGATGTGCACTGCAAAATTTCCGGGGTCGCCGACCACTACGCCGAGAGCGATGAACACGCCCTGGCCATTGCCCGACGCAGCGTTGCCAACCTCAACTGGCGCAAACTCGGCGAACTGCAACAGCGCACGCCGATCGCCCCGCTATACAGCAGCGACGAGTTGTACGGCGTGGTGTCGGCGGACGCCAAGCAACCATTCGACGTGCGCGAAGTCATTGCCCGTTTGGTCGACGGCTCGGTGTTCGATGAGTTCAAGGCATTGTTCGGGACGACACTGGTGTGCGGCTTTGCTCACCTGCACGGCTACCCGATCGCGATCCTGGCCAACAACGGCATCCTCTTCGCCGAAGCCGCGCAGAAAGGCGCGCACTTTATCGAACTGGCCTGCCAGCGCGGCATTCCGCTGCTGTTCCTGCAGAACATCACCGGCTTCATGGTCGGTCAGAAGTACGAGGCCGGCGGCATCGCCAAACACGGCGCGAAACTGGTGACGGCGGTGGCCTGTGCCAAGGTGCCGAAATTCACCGTGATCATCGGCGGCAGCTTCGGTGCCGGTAACTACGGCATGTGTGGACGGGCCTACGATCCGCGGTTCCTATGGATGTGGCCGAACGCGCGAATCGGCGTGATGGGCGCCGAGCAGGCGGCTGGCGTGTTGGTGCAGGTCAAGCGCGAGCAGGCGGAACGCAGCGGCCATCCCTTCACCGACGCTCAGGAAGCCGAGATCAAGCAACCGATCCTCGATCAATACGAAGAGCAAGGCCACCCCTACTACTCCAGTGCCCGGCTGTGGGACGACGGTGTCATTGACCCGGCGCAGACCCGCGACATCCTCGCGCTGGCCTTGTCGGCCTCGCTGAATGCCCCTATCGAACCGAGCCGCTTCGGCGTGTTCCGCATGTGACTCTGTGTAGGAGCGAGGCTTGCCCTAATGCCAATCAGTTAAGAGTAGAGGCGCCGAATGCAAAACCTGTGGCGAGGGAGCTTGCTCCCGCTCGGCTGCGTAGCAGTCGTAAATCCGGCTAATGCGTCCTATCTGAAAAACCGCGATTGCTGGTTTTAGGGCCGCTTCGCGCCCCAGCGGGAGCAAGCTCCCTCGCCACAATTGATCACCACGCCGTAGATTCTTGTTAACTGACTGGCAAGCCAGCTCCCACAAAAGCAGTGAAGGACAAAATAATATGAGCGACTTCAACACCCTCGAACTGCTGACCGACCCGCGTGGTTTCGCGACCTTGTGGCTCAGCCGTGAAGAAAAGAACAACGCTTTCAACGCCGAGATGATCCGCGAGCTGATCATCGCGCTGGACAAGGTATCCAGCGATACCAGCCTGCGGTTCCTGTTGGTGCGTGGCCGCGGCAAGCACTTCAGCGCCGGTGCCGATCTGGCCTGGATGCAACAGTCGGCCGAACTCGATTATCACACCAACCTCGACGATGCCCGTGAATTGGCGGAGCTGATGTACAACCTGGCCAAGCTGAAAATTCCGACCCTGGCGGTGGTGCAAGGTGCGGCCTATGGCGGCGCGCTCGGTTTGATCAGCTGCTGCGACATGGCCATCGGTGCTGACGATGCGCAGTTCTGCCTGTCGGAAGTGCGCATCGGCCTGGCACCGGCGGTGATCAGTCCGTTCGTGGTGCAAGCCATCGGCGAGCGCGCGGCACGGCGCTATGCCCTGACCGCTGAACGCTTCGGCGGGCAACGGGCACGGGAAATCGGCCTGCTGGCCGAAAGTTATCCGGCCACCGAACTGGAGCAAAAAATTGAGCACTGGATCGATAACCTGCTACTCAACAGCCCGGCGGCCATGCGCGCCAGCAAAGACTTGCTGCGCGAAGTCGGCAATGGCGCCCTGACCCCGGCGCTGCGGCGCTATTGCGAAAACGCCATCGCGCGGATCCGCGTCAGCCCCGAAGGTCAGGAAGGCCTGCGCGCCTTCCTGCAAAAACGCCCGCCAAGCTGGCAGCCCAACACGACCACCAAGGAGCCGCGTTGATGAGCGCCCCTCTTCTCACCACCCTGCTGGTGGCCAACCGCGGCGAAATCGCTTGCCGGGTGATGCGCACCGCCAAGGCCCTGGGCCTGACCACCGTGGCCGTGCACAGCGCCACCGACCGTGACGCCCGACACGCCCGCGAAGCGGATATTCGCGTCGACCTGGGCGGCAGTAAAGCCGCTGACAGCTACCTGCAAATCGACAAACTGATCGCCGCCGCCAAGGCCAGCGGTGCCCAGGCTATCCATCCTGGTTATGGCTTTCTTTCCGAGAACGCCGGGTTCGCCCGCGCCATCGAAGCCGCCGGCCTGATCTTCCTCGGCCCGCCCGCCTCGGCCATCGACGCCATGGGCAGCAAATCCGCCGCCAAGGCCTTGATGGAAACCGCCGGTGTGCCGCTGGTGCCCGGTTATCACGGCGAGGCTCAGGACCTCGACACCTTCCGCGATGCCTGCGAACGCATCGGCTACCCGGTGCTGCTCAAGGCGACTGCGGGCGGCGGCGGTAAAGGCATGAAAGTGGTCGAGGACGTCAGCCAACTGGCCGAAGCCCTGGCCTCGGCTCAGCGTGAAGCGCAGTCGTCGTTCGGCAACTCGCAGATGCTGGTGGAGAAATACCTGCTCAAGCCGCGCCACGTGGAAATCCAGGTGTTCGCCGATCAGCACGGCAACTGCCTGTACCTCAACGAGCGCGACTGCTCGATCCAGCGTCGGCACCAGAAAGTCGTCGAGGAAGCACCCGCGCCGGGGCTGACTCCGCAGCTTCGCCAGGCCATGGGCGAAGCTGCGGTGCGCTCGGCACAAGCGATCGGTTATGTCGGCGCGGGCACCGTGGAGTTTTTGCTGGATGCGCGCGGTGAGTTCTTCTTCATGGAGATGAACACGCGCCTGCAAGTCGAACACCCGGTCACCGAAGCCATCACCGGCCTCGACCTGGTGGCCTGGCAGATTCGTGTCGCTCAAGGCGAAGCGCTGCCGATGACTCAGGAACAGGTGCCGTTGATCGGGCATGCGATTGAAGTTCGCTTGTATGCCGAAGACCCGGGCAATGACTTCCTGCCGGCCACCGGCCGTCTTGATCTGTATCGCGAATCGGCGGCAGGCCCGGGGCGACGTGTCGATAGCGGTGTGGAAGAAGGCGACAGCATTTCACCGTTCTACGACCCGATGCTCGGCAAGCTGATCGCCTGGGGCGAGAATCGTGAACAGGCCCGTTTGCGTCTGTTGAGCATGCTCGATGAGTTCGCCATCGGCGGACTGAAAACCAACATCAGCTTCCTGCGTCGCATCGTCGGCCACCCGGCCTTCGCGGCAGCGGAACTCGATACCGGGTTTATTCCGCGCTATCAGGAACAACTGCTGCCAGCGCCGAACGAGCTGAGCGACGAGTTCTGGCAAGCCGCGGCTCAAGCCTTTGCCCAGAGCCAGCCGGACACCGTGCGTGACGATGACCGCAGTTCACCGTGGGCGATTGCCAGCGGTTTGCGTGCCGGACTGCCGGCACAAACCACCCTGCACTTGAGTTGTGAAGGGCAGGATAAAGCGGTCACCCTGGACATTGTCAGCGCTCGCTCTGCCGAGCTTTCGGGTGAGCAGCTGCTGATCGAGCGTGACGGCCTGCGTCGTCAACATCGGGCGATCCGCCGCGACAACACGCTCTATCTGCATTGGCAGGGCGACCTGCGCAGCATCAAGCCGTACGACCCGATTGCCGAAGTCGAAGCCAGCCACAGCCACCACGGCGGCCTCACGGCCCCCATGAACGGCAGCATCGTGCGGGTGCTGGTCGAAGCCGGGCAAGCCGTCGAAGCCGGTGCGCAACTGGTGGTGCTGGAAGCCATGAAGATGGAACACAGCATTCGCGCGCCCCATGCCGGAGTGATCAAGGCACTGTATTGCCTGGAAGGCGAGATGGTCAGCGAAGGCAGTGCGCTGGTAGAGCTGCAGTAAGCGGTGAAGTGATCGGTCCGACGCTTGCGCAGGACCGACCGGGTCAGAATTTCGCCGTGGCCTGCATGACCACACCGATGATTCGGCATTTATCGGTGTAGAGGGTTTTCGGATAAGTCGGGTTGAGCGGGACGAGGTAACGTTGCCCGCCCTCCTCGATCAACTTGCGAAAAGTCGCCTCAGCGCTGTCCGGCCAGCGCGCAATCACCAGTTTGCCTGGCACCGCTTCCACGGCCGGGTCGACCAGAATCAGCATGTCTTGCGCGATACTGAGGCCACTCGGGGCGGTCATTGCGTCCCCCACCACCACCAGCCAGAACGCCGCGCCCCGAGCATGGTAATCGGTTAGTTCATAACGTCCCTTGGGCCTGGACCGGGACCTGGAGTAGTCCGGTTGCTCCTCGCGCACCTCGCACAGGGTTCGCCAGTCACTGACCGGATAGCGGAAGTACGGGTTGTACTTGTCTGCCAGCGAGAGGTGGTAACCGTCATCCTCCTCATCCCTGGAAGCTGCGGGTTCCCTGATCACCAGTGCGACTTCAAGAAACCCCAAGCCAATTTCCTGAAGCACACGGTTCATGTCCTCAATACTGGGTTGGCGACGCTTACTCAGCCAATGGCCAACGCCGCCCTGAGACATTCCGAGGCGCTCTGCGAGTTTTTCTTGAGTGATTTTGAGTTCACTCATTTTGGCCTTGACCAATTCGATCCATTTATCCATGGCCGGAACAATACGTTGTGTACTCAAGCGCTCAACACACACGTTGTAGTATTTAAATTTTCGCCATAAATACACTTTGTACTAGTCTTGGATTTACTTGTTTGCCCCATCATTAGAGCACCCGCCATCATGATCACACCCAGCAATGACTCGTCAGAAACGGAAACAGACGTCACGTTAGCCTCGTTGAAAGGCAACACCGCAGCGCAACGTGCCCTGGACTATTACTTGAAACCGGCTGTTTCAGGACCCGAAATCGAGGAAAAACTCTTTGAGGTGAGACGCGGTATCAGCAGCGAAGAAGCCCTGGTCCATGCCTCGGGTCTGTTGCGCTGCGCAGCGGCCACGGCTTATGAATCCGCAGAAAACCTGTACGGCGCAAACCGCGATCTGGCGTTCTCGGTGGTCCATATGATTGATTTGGCCAAAGCCATGGTGGACAGTTCGCTGGATGGAAACCGGGTCGATTGAATAGCGTAGCCCCGCACAGCCAATGGCTATGACGGATTCAATGCCAGGCGTGTAGCGAGGGCAGGAAAAAAATTCCAGAAAAGTGCGGGAAAACATTTGACCTGCAAATGATAATGATTATTATTGCATGCAGCTGGTCGCGAGATCGGTCGATAGCCCAGGAGACCTTAGGTCGGACTCCTGGAATATCTCCTCATCAGGCTAATCACGGTTTTTGACCCGGCTTTTTGCCGGGTCTTTTTTTGCCAGTTTTTCTGGCTTGGCTTCAGGCTAATGAAGACTGGATATGTTCAATGGCGGCGATAATATCAAAAGAACATCATTTTGCAAGAAAGCCCCGGCGATATTGGGGCAAACGTACCGAAAATAGCGCTTGAGAGTCCATCGCATAGTCACTAAGCTGCTGCTGCGTCAAGGACGACGCCCCCCTACATATCTCCTCGAAATTACCCCGCTGTTTCCCTCCCCCTTGCGTGTAAAGTAGCCGTCATAAAATCATACTCAGGTAACCAGACTATGGCCGTGGCTCAAGGCGCCGTTCAAATTACTGCCAACTTCGACAGTGGCAATATCGAGGTGCTGGACACCAGCAATCCACTGCAAGTGTTGTTGGCTATCAAGCCGGACACCCGCAGCCAGCACTTCCAATGGTTCCACTTCAAGGCCAGCGGCCTGCATGTGGGCCAGGAGCATTGGTTTCGCCTGAGCAACGCCAGCAAGTCGTCCTATAACAAAGCGTGGGATGGTTACCAGACCGTGGCCTCCTACGATCACGTCAACTGGTTTCGTGTACCGACGATTTTCGAGGGCGATACCTTGCGGTTCAGCCTCGAAGCCAGTGCAACGAACGCCTGGTTCGCCTATTTCGAACCCTATAGCCGTGGACGCCATGACTGGTTGATCGGACAGGCACTGACCAAGGCCGGCACCGAGCTGCTCGCCACCGGCAAAAGCGTCGAGGGTCGCGACATTCAGCTGCTGCGCAAGGGCACTGGCGCCGAAGGCCAGCGCAAGGTCTGGATCATCGCTCAACAGCACCCCGGCGAGCATATGGCCGAGTGGTTTATGGAAGGCATCATCGAGCGCCTGCAACAGCGCGATGATCCTGTGATGAAAAAGCTGCTGGCCAGTGCCGATCTGTACCTTGTCCCCAACATGAACCCGGATGGCGCCTTCCATGGCCATTTACGCACCAACGCCATGGGCCAGGATCTTAATCGCGCCTGGCAGAGTGCGAGTCAGGACCTCAGCCCGGAAGTGTTCTTCGTTCAGCAGCAGATGGAGAAGTACGGTGTCGACCTGTTCCTCGATATCCATGGCGACGAAGAAATCCCCTACGTCTTCACCGCTGGCTGCGAAGGCAACCCGGGCTACACATCGCGAATCGAGAAACTCGAAGAGCATTTGCGCAGCCACCTGAAACACCTGACCCGCGACTTCCAGACCACCCACGGCTACACCCGTGACAAACCGGGCAAAGCCAACATGACCCTGGCCTGCAACAGCGTCGGCGAGAAATTCGATTGCCTGTCGTTGACCCTGGAGATGCCGTTCAAGGACAACAACGATGCACCGAATGCGCTCACCGGCTGGTCGGGCAAGCGTTCGATGCGGTTGGGTAAGGATGTGTTGACGACGGTGGCGGATATGGTCGGGATGTTGCGCTAAGCCGCGATCGCACTGCATGTCATCAACCGATGGTGGTGGACCGGCTCACCCAAAACCTGTGGGAGCGTGGCTTGCCCGCGAAGAACGATGACGCGTAATGCCTGAAAAACCGCGGTGTTTTCTTCGCGGGCAAGCCCGCTCCCACAGGGTTGTGTGTTGGCAAGATTTTCAGCCGTGATCCTTACCAAACAACATGCTCTGCAATACCCCGTCACGACGCACCCAGCCATGGAACAGCGCCGCCGCCAGATGCAGCAGCACAGTCAAGAACAGCAGGTACGCCAGATAACCGTGAGCCTTGCGCAAGAAGGCAAAGGTCTGCGCATCGGCCGGCACTATCGCGGGCAGTTGCAGCGAACTGCCGAGCATCACCGGATCACCGGCTGCCGAGATCATTGCCCAACCCAACAGCGGCAGTATCAGCATCAAGGCGTACAGCAACACATGGGACGCCTTGGCAGCCAACGCCTGCCAACCCGGCAGGTCTGCTGGCAGCGGCGGTTGCCGGGTCGAGAAGCGTACGGCCAGACGCACGACCACCAGCAGCAGAATCGCCACGCCCAAAGGTTTGTGGATATGGATCAGCCATTCATGACGCTCGGACACCGAAGCCGCCATGCCGGCGCCGATAAACAGCATGGCAATGATCATCAGCGCCATCAGCCAGTGCAGCAGCCGCGCCAAGGGTGCGAAATGATTCGGTTGGGCACTCATGGTTGCGACTCCTGTGTAGCTGCGGGCAATTGGCTGACTTCACTGGTGCGACGCAGGTAGGACTTGGCGTACGCCGCAGAGCGGGCGACCAGCAATGGGTCGTCCGAACCTTCGATGCCGCTCGGCAAAATCAGCGGGTCGTAGTTGACGTCACGGCACTCGCCATTGCTTTGCGGCTGGCTGCTCTCAAGCACCAGCGTGCCGGCATTCAGCACCTTTCTATCGTCCGGCCAGGCTTTACTGGCGTCATTGGTTGGATCACCGGGATTGGCCAAGGTGATGTTCAGTTGCCAACGCAGCGGTCCGGCGGCCAGTCGCTGGAGCAGATCTTTTCCCAGAAAATCGCCGCCTTCAGGCGCGCTGGCTCCCGCCGAGTCTTGAACAAGCGGCGCCACGCTCCAGCGCACGGCCTGACGCTGACCGGCAGCATTTACCAGATAAAACGCGTTGATACTGTTGTAGGTTTCAGTGGCATAGCTGGCCGACGGTTTGGCGGTCTTGACCCACTGCAGGAACGGCGCGGTTTCCGGGTGCGCGGCAAAAAACGCCGGAGGGCCCGCTGGATTCGGCTTGCCGGTAGCCGGGTCCGGAGAATTGGCCTGTTGAAATTGATAGAAGGCTTCGGGCGTACCCACCGGGAACACCGGCATGCTGTTCATGCCGGTGCGCCACTGTTGACCATTGGCCTGAGTGAAACGCAGCGCCAGGCTACGGATCGGTACGCTGCTGTCCGGCGCATAAGGATTGCCGCTGGGCAATGCGAACCGCCCTACCACTGGCGTGCGCGCCTCGCTGAATACCTGCGCCCTGGAAAACTCACGGGCCTGACCGCTGCTCTCGAAATAACCGGCCACGCACACACCTTTGGAGTGATTGCGTCGAAACCCCGGATGCACCCCGTTGTTTTTCTCCAGTACATCGACCAGGGCTTTGGGCGTCAGGCGCTGGGGGTCGAAGGTGCCGTGAACATAGGCAAACGCCCCGGCAATCGCCGCGACCACCACAGCAATACCCGCCAGGCGCACGGTCAGGCTCGCGGCACTCAGCGCAGGCCTGATTTGCCGCGGTGGCGGCGGTGAGTGATCAACCATGAAAAACTCCAGGGCCGTGGGCCGCAGGTGAGAAGGATCAATCAGACGAAGCCCGGAAAGGTTTATTCCATCGCCCGGTATTTATTTTTACAGGCGTGGAATAACCTTCAATGCCGGGCGTCTTCCTAGTCCCAAGCGTAGTGACTAGCCAGCATTTCATGAACGATCTCGACGAACAGTTACGCGAACTCATCCCAAGGCTTCGGCGGTTTGCCGTGTCGTTGACCCGTAACCCGAGCAGCGCTGACGATCTGGTGCAATCGTGCCTTGAGCGGGCGCTGTCGAGTTGGACCGACAAACGTCCCGAGGGCGATCTGCGTGCCTGGCTGTTCTCGATTCTCTATCGGCAGTTTCTCGATGCCCATCGGCGCTCGCGGCGCTATGCGCGGATGCTCGAATTCTTCACCGGCCGCGATGATGCGCAGCCCTCGGTCGAACGCACAGTGATCGCTCAATCGACCCTTCAGGCGTTCGACCAACTGACCGCCGAGCAGCGCGCCCTGCTGCTCTGGGTCTCGGTGGAAGGCTTGAGCTACAAGGAAGTCGCCGAAATTCTCGAGGTTCCCACCGGCACCGTGATGTCTCGCCTGTCCCGCGCCCGCCAGGCCTTGCGCCATTTCAGCGACGGAGAAATCACCAGCCCTTCTCTGCGGATACTCAAATGATCAGCATGCCCCCAAGCGTTAGCGACCTGCACGCCTATGTCGACCATCAGCTCAGCGATGCGGACCGGCGTCTGGTCGAGACTTATCTGGCGGCTCAGCCCGAAGTCGCAGCGCAAGTCGAGGCCTGGCAGCAGGATGCTCAACAATTGCGCGCGGCGTTGAGCGGCGCCTTGCAACAACCGGCCAACCCGGACCTCGACCCTACCGTAATTCGCCAGCGCCTCAAGCGTCAGTCGCGACGCAATCTGGCCAGCGCCGCCGTGCTGCTGATCGCCGTCAGCGTCGGTGGCTTGAGCGGTTGGCAGGCGCGGGAAATGACCCTGGCCAGCGCCCCGCCGCCGATGACCGATGCGATGCAGGCCTACCGGCTGATTGCCCAGCAAGGCCTCCTGCCGGCGGACTACAAGGTCAGCGATGACGGCGACATGCAAGGCTGGCTCGACCGCTATTTCAGCCAGGCCCATCGTCTGCCGAACCTGACCGCTTCCGGATACAAACCCATCAGCGGGCGGCTGCTCAGTACCGAACAAGGGCCGGCGGCGATGGTGGTGTACGAGGACCGGAGCGGGCACAAGATCAGTTTCTACGTCCGTCCACCCGGGCCAAAAAACACCCTGCTGCCCCGGGGCAGCCGCAGCGACGGCGAACTGCAGGCCGAGTACTGGTCCGGAGCCGGGTACAACTATGCGATGGTCAGCCCGAGTAACACGCCGGCGGCGCAGATGCTCAAGCAGACGTTGAAGTTCTGATCACCATCATTCCCCTGTGAGAGCGAGCCTGCTCGCGATGAGGCCGGTACATTCAACATTAATATCGACTGATACACCGCTATCGCGAGCAGGCTCGCTCCCACATTTGGATTGGTGGAGATTTGTGGATTGTGGTCAACCCTGCCCGAACACCTGCAAAGGCCTTCGCAATAGCGGATCGAACGGATTGATCCGCGGCCCGATCAGCGCGGCTTCACGCTTGAGCATGTCGACCACCGTCGGCAAGCGATCCGGCCCCAGGCGATCACTGACCGTGGCACAATCTCTGCGCCAGCGCCTTGGCCTGACTGGCCACATCCGTCACTGCGGTGCTTTCCCACCACATCCCGCGCAACGGCGGGCCCATGGCGAACAAGCGGTCGGCGACCTGTCCATTGGCATTGACCAGCGCGCCGCCCGCATCGGCGGCAATTCCCAGCGCCAGCGGTCCCGGCTGAATCAGACCGCGAGCCAGCAGTTGCTGCGGCAAGGGCCGGGCCACGCGGCGCCAGTCGTATTCGATCCCGCTGGAGTTGATCAGCGCCGCACCAGTGACCCGTGTGGTGTGCGCTTCTCCACGTCGACGAATGCGAATGCTCAGCTGGCCGTCAGCCGATGGCTCGAGGCCCTTGAATGACGCCGCCTGAATCCGCAAACGCCCCTCGTTGTGCAAACGCTCCACCAACTCGGCGCTCAACGGTGGTGAACGGTGATGGTGGCTTTCCCACCATGGTCGTACATGCCGCACGAATTGCCGGCGCTGCACATCCGTCGCCTGGCTCCACAAACGGCCGATATGCGCGCGCACGGTGTCCAGCGGCGCTTGCCAGTCGATACCGGCCGCCATTGCCGCCTGGCACTGGCGGCGCAATTCGCGCATCAACTGTCTGGGGCTGCGAATGCTCGGGTCCTCGGCGAGAAAATCCACCCAGGTCGGTGGCTGGCGGCGGACATGGGGCAGCAGTCCGTGCCGGGAAAACACCTCGATCGGTCCACGATGACCGGCCTGTTCCAGCGACACCACAGCATCGACCATGGTCAGCCCGGAACCGATGATCAGCACCGTGGAGCGCGGATCGAGTCGGGCCATGGCCGACACATCCCAAGGGTCCACCGCTGCCGCATTCAAACCGCTGGATTCGGTTTGTGGCGTACGCGCAGCCGCAAACAAGCCCGTGGCCAGTACCGCGAACGCACCGCGCAATTGCGTGCCGTCACCGAGGGTCAACAGCTCCCCGGTTTCGTCCGTTTGCAGATCGACCACTTCCCCACGGACATGCTCGACGCTGGAGCCATTGTGCGCGCCGACTGCCTGCGCTTCGGCTAGTCGTTGCTGCACATACAGACCAAAGATCCCCCGTGGCGGGAACAACTCGCTGACCGGCACCGGCTGCTGATCCGACTCCGGCCAGCCGCCGGCGGCGATGAACTCGCTCAGCCATTGAGTCAGGTCATCGGCATTGTCCGGGTCGACGCTCATGCGCGCCGCATTGCCGTTCAAGGTATGTCCCAACTCGACCGCACTGTAGGCCTCGCCCCGCCCCAATTCAGCGCGGGGCTCGATCACCAGCACCTGACGCTTGCCAGGCAGACGCAACAACTGCGCCGCCAGCAACGCGCCACTCAAGCCGCCGCCGACGATCAGGATGTCAGCGCTACGGATGTCGTCAGTTGCCTGTCTGCCTTTGGTTTCGCTCATTCCGTTCTCACTTGTCAGTGCTTTGCGCGCCGGCAACTCGTTAGTGCTGCGCGATGATCTCGAAAAATGGTCTCGAAAATTTCCTGAGCAATCATAGGCGTCAAACCCATGGACGGTTCGCCCTGTAGTACCAAAGTAGGACGCATTGGCAGAGGCAACAGTTACTGTCCGTTCAAATCACCACATTGCGCACGAACCGCGCCGCCACCGGCCCATCGTTGCGATAGGCATGGGGTTGGTTACTGGCGAACATAAAAAACTCACCGGTACCGATGCACTTTTCTTCTTCGCCCAGCAGCAGTGTCAGGCAGCCTTCGAAGACAAACAGTTGCTCGCTCCAGCCTTCGGCGTCCGGCTCCGATGGATAGTGCTCACCGGGTTCCAGGCGCCATTCCCAGAGTTCGACTTCGCGCCGGGCGATGGCCTTGGCCAGCAACACCGCTTTGCTGCCAGGGATTACCCCGGCCCAGGCAAGTTCGTTGATACGGCTTGGATCGCGAGCATCCGGGGCTTGAATCAGGTCGCTGAATGCAACGTCCAACGCTTCGGCGACCCGATCCAGAGTCGTCAGGCTGACGTTTTTCTCGCCGGCTTCGATGGCCACCAGCATGCGCCGGCTGACGCCGGATTTTTCCGCCAGAGCCGTCTGACTCAACTGCGCGGCATGCCGCAGGCGACGTACGTTCTGGCTGACGTGCTGCAGGACGGAGGTGCGCTGTGTAGGATCTTTGTGCACTATATTGCTCACTTGACTGATTTGCGCAGTATACTGCCCAACTTCCGGCGCATTGTGCGTCCCACTCAGGTAGCGCGCAAGGCCATGACGTCGGTGAATTCCCCCCAAGCCTCTCCCCTGTTCTCGCGGTTCAGCAAAGCCGAGTGCGTGCTGGTACTGATCACCATGGTCTGGGGCGGGACATTTCTGCTGGTGCAGCATGCGATGACCGTCAGCGGGCCGATGTTTTTCGTCGGTCTGCGGTTCGCCGCAGCGGCAAGCATCGTCGCGCTGTTCTCCTGGCGCAGCCTGCGCCATTTGACCCTGTTCGAGTTCAAGGCGGGCGCCTTCATCGGTGTGGCGATCATGCTCGGTTACGGTCTGCAGACGGTGGGTTTACAGACCATCCCCAGCAGTCAGTCGGCCTTCATTACAGCGCTCTACGTGCCTTTTGTACCCTTGCTCCAATGGCTGGTGCTGGGGCGTCGGCCGGGGGTGATGCCGAGTATTGGCATCATGCTGGCGTTCACCGGTCTCATGCTGCTTGCAGGCCCCAGTGGCGCCTCACTGAATTTCAGCCCGGGAGAAATCGCCACCCTGATCAGCGCCATCGCGATTGCGGCCGAAATCATTTTGATCAGCACCTATGCCGGGCAGGTCGATGTGCGCCGGGTCACGGTCGTGCAACTGGCCGTGACCTCGGTGCTGGCGTTGCTGATGGTGGTGCCGACCCAGGAAGTCATTCCCGGGTTTTCCTGGCTGCTGCTGATCAGCGCCTTGGGTCTGGGCGCGGCCAGCGCGGCGATTCAGGTGGCGATGAACTGGGCGCAGAAAAGCGTTTCACCGACCCGCGCGACGCTGATCTATGCCGGTGAGCCGGTGTGGGCCGGAATCGTCGGGCGCATCGCCGGCGAGCGGTTGCCGGCGATTGCTTTGCTGGGTGCGGCATTGATTGTGGCGGCGGTAATCGTTAGTGAGTTGAAGACCAAGGGCAAGGGTGCGGTTGAGGCTGAGGGAGAGCTGGAGCGCGAAACCCAGGGCTGAAAACCTCAGCATTTTCGGCGTCTGGAACATCGCATTCGCGGGCAAGCCCGCTCCCACAGTTGACCGCATTCCCCTTGTGGGAGCGGGCTTGCCCGCGAAGGCGGCTGAACAGACAACAGCCATTTCAGCAATATCGCTGACTCATCGAGATCAGGAAAACCAGACTTTTTCCGTCTGCCTTGTAGGATCCTGCCACAGCTTGGCAGTTGGTGATCCGGGACCCGGCACGTATGATCCATCACCAAACTTGCGCAGATTAGAAGCCTATGTCCCTGATAGTTCTACTGCTTTTGCCTTTTATCGGCAGCAGTCTGGCCGCCTTGCTGCCGCACAACGCCCGTAACACTGCATCCCTGTTGGCTGGTCTGGTTGCACTGATCGGCACTGTACAAGTCGCCATGCTCTACCCGCAGATCGCCCATGGCGGCGTGATTCGCGAAGAGTTCTTCTGGCTGCCCAGCCTGGGCTTGAACTTCGTCCTGCGCATGGACGGTTTCGCCTGGCTGTTCTCGATGCTGGTGCTGGGCATCGGCACGCTGGTGTCGCTTTACGCGCGTTATTACATGTCGCCGGAAGATCCGGTGCCGCGCTTCTTTGCGTTTTTCCTGGCCTTTATGGGCGCCATGCTCGGGCTGGTGATCTCCGGCAATCTGATTCAAATGGTATTTTTCTGGGAACTGACCAGTCTGTTCTCGTTCCTGTTGATCGGCTATTGGCACCACCGCGCCGACGCCCGCCGAGGTGCCTATATGGCGCTGATGGTGACCGGCGCGGGCGGTTTGTGCCTGCTGGCGGGGGTCATGCTGCTCGGCCATGTGGTCGGCAGCTATGACCTGGACAAGGTGCTCGCCGCCGGTGAGCTGATCCGCGCCCATACCCTGTACCCGGTGCTGCTGCCGCTGATCCTGATCGGTGTCTTGAGCAAAAGCGCACAATTCCCTTTCCACTTCTGGCTTCCCCATGCCATGGCCGCACCGACACCGGTCTCGGCCTATCTGCACTCGGCAACCATGGTCAAAGCCGGGGTATTTCTGCTGGCACGGCTCTGGCCGTCACTCTCCGGCAGCGAAGAATGGTTTTATATCGTCGGCGGTGCCGGCGCCTGCACCCTGTTGCTGGGCGCCTATTGCGCGATGTTCCAGAACGACCTCAAAGGACTGCTCGCCTACTCGACCATCAGCCACCTGGGCCTGATCACCTTGTTGCTGGGCCTGAATAGTCCATTGGCCGCCGTCGCGGCGGTGTTCCATATTCTCAACCACGCCACTTTCAAGGCCTCGCTGTTCATGGCCGCCGGCATCATCGACCATGAAAGCGGCACCCGCGACATCCGCAAACTCAGCGGTCTGATCCGGCTGATTCCGTTCACCGCCACCCTGGCCATGGTCGCCAGCGCCTCGATGGCTGGCGTGCCGCTGCTCAACGGTTTCCTGTCGAAAGAGATGTTCTTCGCCGAAACCGTGTTCATTTCCGCTACCGCCTGGGTCGAGATGACCCTGCCGGTGATCGCCACCCTCGCCGGCACTTTCAGCGTCGCCTATTCCCTGCGTTTCACCGTCGACGTGTTCTTCGGCCCGGCTGCCACTGACCTTCCGCACACCCCGCACGAACCGCCACGCTGGATGCGCGCGCCGGTCGAGTTGCTGGTGTTCGCTTGCCTGCTGGTGGGAATCTTCCCGGCCCAGGTGGTCGGTTCGTTGCTGGCGGCGGCGGCCCTGCCGGTGGTTGGCGGCACGCTGCCCGAGTACAGCCTGGCGATCTGGCACGGCTGGAACGCACCGATGATCATGAGCCTGATCGCCATGTCCGGCGGCATCGTGCTCTATCTGTTGTTGCGCGATCAGCTCAAGCGCGGGCGTTTCGACCACCCGCCAATCATCCGTTACTTCAACGGCAAGCGGATATTCGAGCGCAGCCTGGTGATCATGATGCGCATGGCCCGACGCATCGAGCGACGAGTCAGCGCCAGGCGCCTGCAAAGCCAATTGTTCCTGCTGGTGCTGATGGCGGTACTCGCCGGGCTGATCCCGATGCTCCACAGCAGCCTGAGTTGGGGTGATCGGCCGAAAATTCCGGGGTCGATCGTCTTTGTCATCCTCTGGCTGCTGGCGATTGCCTGCGCCCTCGGTGCCGCCTGGCAAGCCAAGTATCACCGTCTCGCGGCCCTGACCATGGTCAGCGTCTGCGGCTTGATGACCTGCGTGACCTTCGTCTGGTTCTCGGCGCCGGACCTGGCCTTGACCCAACTGGTGGTCGAAGTGGTGACCACGGTGCTGATCCTGCTGGGGCTGCGCTGGCTGCCACGGCGGATCGAAGAAGTCTCGCCGCTGCCGAGCAGCCTGCGCAAGGCGCGGATTCGTCGTGTGCGGGACTTGCTGCTGTCGACCGTGGTCGGTGGCGGCATGGCGTTGTTGTCCTACGCCATGCTGACCCGTCAGACCCCCAACGACATTTCCTCGTTCTACCTCAGCCGAGCACTGCCGCAAGGCGGTGGCAGCAACGTGGTCAACGTGATGCTGGTGGACTTCCGCGGCTTCGACACCCTCGGCGAAATCACTGTGCTGGCGGCCGTGGCCCTGAGCGTATTCGCCCTGCTGCGACGCTTCCGCCCGCCCAAGGAAAGCATGCAGCTGCCGGCGCAGCAGCGTCTGCTGGCGCCCGACGTGGTGACCGACCTGGTCAACCCGCGCCACGCCAGCGACACCGCGCTGGGCTTCATGATGGTCCCGGCGGCGCTGGTGCGGTTGTTGCTGCCGATTGCCCTGGTGGTGTCGCTCTACTTGTTCATGCGCGGGCACAACCAACCGGGCGGCGGCTTCGTAGCCGGACTGGTGATGTCGGTGGCGTTCATCCTGCAATACATGGTCGCCGGCACCCAATGGGTCGAGGCACAAATGAGCCTGCGGCCAGTGCGCTGGATGGGCACCGGGCTGCTGTTCGCCACCGTCACCGGACTGGGGGCGATGGCCGTGGGTTACCCGTTCCTGACCACCCACACCTGGCACTTCGCGCTGCCGATAGTGGGCGACATCCATATCGCCAGCGCGCTGTTCTTCGACATCGGCGTATACGCCGTGGTGGTCGGTTCGACGCTGCTGATCCTCACTGCGCTGGCGCACCAATCGGTACGTGGCCATAAACCCGTCAGCCAGCCCAAACCCGTTGCCATGGCAGGAGTCATCTGATGGAAGAAGTCATCGCAATTGCCATTGGCGTACTGGCCGCTTGCGGAGTCTGGCTGGTGCTGCGCCCGCGGACCTTTCAGGTCGTCATGGGCCTGTGCCTGCTGTCCTACGGGGTCAACCTGTTCATTTTCAGCATGGGCAGCCTGTTTATCGGCAAGGAGCCGATCATCAAGGACGGCGTGACGCAGGATCTGCTGCACTACACCGACCCGCTGCCGCAAGCCTTGGTGCTGACCGCCATCGTCATCAGCTTCGCCATGACCGCGTTGTTTCTGGTGGTGCTGCTGGCCTCCCGGGGCCTGACCGGGACCGACCATGTGGATGGCCGGGAGCCTAAGGAATGAGCTGGATGCCCCACCTGATCGCCGCACCGATTCTGCTGCCGTTGCTGACGGCCGCCCTGATGCTGATGCTCGGCGAAAAACATCGACCGCTCAAAGCCCGGATCAACCTGTTCTCGAGCCTGCTCGGCCTGGGGATTTCGCTGCTGTTGGTGCAGTGGACTCAACAGACAGGCGTGCCCGGTTCCATCGGCGTGTACTTGCCGGGCAACTGGCAGGTGCCGTTCGGTATTGTGCTGGTGGTCGATCGTCTGTCGGCGCTGATGCTGGTGCTGACCGGGATCATCGGCGTCTGCGCCCTACTGTTTGCCATGGCCCGTTGGGACGGTGCCGGTTCGAGTTTCCACGCGCTGTTCCAGATTCAGTTGATGGGCCTTTACGGCGCCTTCCTGACCGCCGACCTGTTCAACCTGTTCGTGTTTTTCGAAGTGCTGCTGGCGGCCTCCTACGGGCTGATGCTGCACGGCTCGGGCCGGGCGCGAGTGTCGTCCGGCCTGCATTACATTTCGATCAACCTGCTGGCCTCGTCGCTGTTTCTGATTGGCGCGGCGCTGATCTATGGCGTCACCGGCACCCTGAACATGGCCGACCTGGCGCTGAAGATCCCGTTGGTGGCAGAAGCCGATCGCGGTTTGCTGCACGCCGGTGCGGCGATTCTCGCCGTGGCGTTCCTGGCCAAGGCTGGCATGTGGCCGCTGAACTTCTGGCTGGTACCGGCCTACTCCGCCGCCAGTGCGCCGGTGGCGGCGATGTTCGCGATCATGACCAAGGTCGGTGTGTATACCTTGTTGCGCTTGTGGACCCTGCTGTTTTCCGGGCAAGCCGGGGCGTCGGCGTACTTTGGCGGCGACTGGCTGATCTATGGCGGTATGGCGACGATCATCTGCGCGGCAGTGGCGATCCTCGCCGCGCAACGGCTGGAACGCATGGCCAGCCTGAGCATTCTGGTGTCGGCAGGGATTCTGCTGGCGGCCACAGGTTTCGCCCAACCGAGCCTCACGGCCGGGGCGCTGTTCTATCTGGTCAGCTCGACCCTGGCGTTGAGCGCGCTGTTCCTGCTGGCGGAGCTGATCGAGCGTTCGCGCTCGGCCAATGAAATGCCGCTGGACTGTGAAGGCGAGATCATCCCGCGACCGCCGAAATCCTTGCAGCCGCCCAAAGGCACCAACCTCGATGATGAACAGCAAGCCGTGGTCGGTCAGGTGATTCCCTGGACCATGGCCTTTCTCGGTTTGAGTTTCATTGCCTGCGCCCTGCTGATCATCGGCATGCCGCCGCTGTCGGGGTTTATCGGCAAGCTGAGTTTGCTCAGTGCCCTGCTCAACCCGTTGGGTCTGGGCAACAGTGTTGATGTACCGGTATCGAATGCTGCCTGGGGCTTGCTGGCGCTATTGATCCTCTCCGGGCTGGCGTCGCTGATCGCCTTCTCGCGCCTGGGCATCCAGCGGTTCTGGACACCCAAGGAGCGCCCTTCACCGCTGCTGCGGCGCCTGGAGTGCGTGCCGATCATCGCGCTGCTGAGTCTGAGCATTCTGCTGACCTTCAAGGCCGAACCGCTGCTGCGCTATACCCAGGCCGCTGCCGAGACCCTGAATGACCCGCAGCAATACGTCATGGCGGTGCTGGGCACCCGTACGGTGCCGAACCCGCAAGCCCAGGCCGCGCTGCTGGAGGTACAACCATGAAGCGTCTGTTCCCCGCGCCCTGGTTCTCGTTGGCGCTGTGGCTGTTGTGGTTGGTGCTGAACCAGTCTGTCAGCCCCGGCAATCTCTTGCTCGGTGCCGTGCTGGGGTTGGTCGCACCGTTGATGATGAAACCGTTGCGACCGCTACCGATCCGCATTCGCCGACCCGGGGTGATTGTGCGGTTGTTTTTCCTGGTCGGTCGTGACGTGCTGGTGTCCAACCTCGCCGTCGCCTGGGGCGTGTTGAACGTCGGGCGACGGGCACCGCGCGCCAGGTTCATCAAAGTGCCGCTGGACCTGCGTGACGCCAATGGCCTGGCCGCGCTGTCGATGATCACCACGGTGATTCCCGGCACCGTCTGGTCGGAGCTGGCGCTGGACCGCAGCGTCTTGCTGCTGCATGTGTTCGATCTGGATGACGAAGCGCAGTTTATCCGGCACTTCAAGGCGACCTACGAGCGTCCATTGATGGAGATCTTCGAATGAGCGCCCTGCTCTCGAGTGCGACTCTGCTGAGTCTGTTCATTTTTTCCGTGGCCATGGTCCTGACCCTGATCCGCCTGTTCAAGGGGCCGTCGGCCCAGGACCGGGTTCTGGCGCTGGACTATCTGTACATCCTCGCCATGCCGATGATGCTGGTGCTGGGCATCCGCTACGCCAGTGACACCTACTTCGAAGCCGCGTTGCTGATTGCCTTGTTTGGCTTTGTCGGCTCGTTCGCGCTGGCGAAATTCCTGCTGCGCGGCGAGGTGATCGAATGAATGCTCTCGGCGAACTGTCACTCTGGATCGAGATTCCAGTGGCCATCCTCCTGGTGCTCAGCAGCCTGTTCGCGCTGATTGGCGCGTTCGGCCTGCTGCGGATGAAGGACTACTTCCAGCGCATGCATCCGCCGGCCCTGGCATCGACATTGGGTGCCTGGTGTGTGGCGCTGGCGTCGATCATTTTCTTCTCGGCACTCAAGTCCGGTCCGGTACTGCATGCCTGGCTGATCCCGATCCTGCTGTCGATCACCATGCCGGTGACCACCTTGCTGCTGGCTCGGGCGGCGCTCTTTCGCAAGCGAATGGCTGGGGATGATGTGCCGGCTGAAGTGAGTAGTCGAAGAGCTGAAGGTGGGAGTTGAGGCTGTACTTTTTGTGTCGCCTGATAGTCAGTCTTCGCGGGCAAGTCGGATCGCCGCACCGCCGCTCCCACAAGGACGGTGTGAAACCTGTGGGAGCGGGCTTGCCCGCGAAAAATTTTGAAGCCGCCACCACCAGCAACCCAAAGCCCAGCACCACACACAGTGGTGAAAACGCCCAGGTGTCCAGACGGGCAAACTTCGAACCACCGACTTCTTTGAAGAACCCCACCAGCTCGGAGTCGCCGATTGCACGAGCGAACATCAGCAGTGCAATCGCGCTGATCGCCCATTGCAGCGTCCAGTGGGAAACCACTGACGCAAACAACCCGACTCGCAGACAGACCAGCAGCGCAATCACCGTCAAGCCTGCGGCCACCAGCAGTGTGCCGAACGCCGAGGGTTTGAACGCCGGCTCCAGCTCCTCGCCAGACGTGCCCGGGACCTGCGGCACCACCGCGTCACTGCCTGCCTTGCCGCCTGACGCCCAGTAAATGTGGATCAGGCTGATCAACACAAAAATTCCGGCAATCCATTGAGCAACCAAAAGCGTCATGACCAGACTTCCTTGGTGAAAGGTGCAGCAGAATGTGGCGAGGGAGCTTGCTCCCGCTCGAGCGCGAAGCGGTCGCAAAACCAGCTGACACGTTCTGCCTGAATAACCTGGTTGGATGGTTTTAGGGCCGCTTCGCCCGAGCGCGGACCGGGCCGCGGGAGCAAGCTCCCTCGCCACAGTGGGTCGTCCTTACTTCAACGCAGCAGCCACCTTGTCAGCCACATCCTTGGGCAACCACGCCCGCCACACATCCGGATGCGCCCGCATGAAGGCTTCGGCAGCTTGACGTGGCGTCGTGTGTTTTTCACTCATGTCGGCCAAGGCCTTGTTCAAAGGATCGATCGGCAAGTCGACCTTGGTAAAAAACTCGACGAGTTGCGGATATTGCTTCTGGAACGGCGTGGACACGCCAATCGACAGTTTCGACGGCAGCGAGCGGGTGGGTTTGGGATTAGGGTGATCGGTGTCGGTCAGGGTTTTCCAGGCCTCGGCGTCGAACGGCGGCTCTTGCAGTTGAATCAGCTTGAAACGCCCCAGCAACGGAGTGGGTGACCAGTAATAAAACAGCACCGGTTTGCCACGACGAATCGACGAACTGATTTCTGCATCCAGCGCTGCGCCGGAGCCACTGCGGAAATTCACATAACTGTCGTTCAGGCCATAGGCCTTGAGCTTCTGCTTGTTGACCACTTCCGAGGTCCAGCCGATCGGGCTATTGAGGAAGCGCCCTTTGCCCGGGGTTTCCGGATCCCTGAAGACATCCTTGTAACGCGGCAAATCGAACACGCTGCGCAAACCCGGTGCCATGGGCTTGATCCCTTTGGCCGGATCACCCTTGACCACATACTCAGGAACCCACCAGCCCTCGGTCGCACCCTTGACCGTATCGCCCAGGCTCGCCACTTTGCCCTCGGCTTCGGCCTTGACCCATACCGGGCTGCGTCCGGCCCATTCTTCGCCAATGACCTGAATGTCATTGTTGGCCAACGCGGTTTCCAGCGTGATGGTGGTGCCCGGAAGCATATCGGTGGGCAGTCCATAACCCGTCTCGACAATAATCCGCAGGATATCGGTGATCAGGCTACCGCTTTCCCAGTTGAGGTCGGCAAAATGAATCGGCGCCGGGGCCGCAGTTGCCGGGATGGGTGCGGTCAACAAACCGAGTGTGGTCAACGTGCTGGCCAGCAGTACGCGAAATCCTTTCATGCTTTTGCACCTCGTGCTTTTCACAGCAATAGCAGGATGATCTTCCAGAGGAAGACCACAGCCTCTCGTAGTCAGTCAATTGACTGTAGTAGAGGTTGCTGTATTCGAGGCATGAGGACTATTTTTCGCCGGATTCCTGCAAACACTTCAATTCGCGTCGAACCATGCTGGCGTACTCCGCCGGGCGCAAGCTGTAGATCTCAGAGGCTACCCAACCCAACCAGGCGCCTTGCAGAACGGCCTTCTGCGTGAAAAGACGAAGAGCCTGCGCGCGGGCACTTTCAAGATTCTGCTCATGGAAATCGGCGCGAGTCAGCGTCATTACTCGCTGGCCTTGAACGTGAGTTCGCCCTTGCGCCATTTCGCCGCTTTGCCGGTCACCGCTTTCAAGGTCTTGGTCAATCCGCCCTCCAACTGCTGGTTGGCGGCAAACACCGTCACGACGGTTTGCCCTTCCTTGAACAGGATTGCGTGCCCGTCGGCGGTGGTAACAAAGGCGTATTCGCCCAGGCCATAGACCGTGAGTTTGATCTCGCGGAACTTGATTTCAAACTTGCCACCTTCACGACTGGGCAATACCGCGGCCCTGAAATGGTCACCCACTTTGAGCTCCAGCCGCGGTTTGTCATCGACGACCAATGCCGTTTCGGTATCGATTTCGGCGATGTAGATGCCTTCAGCGGTCTGTTCAGTGACATAGACGAAACGTGATTGAAACTGTTTGACCAGCTTTGCGCGCAAATCACCGAGCACGAATAAAGCATGCATATCGAGATTACTTACTGCCAAGGAAACGTCCCCGAATCTAAAAATGACTCTGCCTGCATGAAACGCAGACAGCACAAAAAAACGACCCTGTCGGTGTGTCACGACAATGAGTAAACGCTCAAACCCCTGAATAGAGCCGAGCTCTCCTTCGACACAGGGGGCTTGAGAATACTAGTGGAGCGATGCTCGCGCTGCCTTTCCCGACCGTCGTCAGACCTTGAAGGAAATCGCCCTTCTTACAGCCAGAGAATACTGGACTATCTACTTTAGGGAGAAAACTCTTTAAAAAAAGCACTTTTCCGACATATCGCCAGAAGAAAATTGCTTTAGATAAGGCTGAACCACCGGCGCCGGAGGTAATTCTAGAGCAGCGACGCTGTTTCAGACTACCTGTTAGCGACGGACCCAAACCATAGAAAGGGATTTCATATGCATGCACTTCCACCCTCGGCTCAGGCCCCGAGCACGTTCGCGAACAGCCTGGCACCGCTTCGCAAGGTGCTATTCTACGCGCTGGAGTCAGAGCCCGAACAGCTACCTTCGGTCCGTTATCAAGTGCTACTGGCGGGCAAGAATTTTTTCCATATCAAAGAAATCTCCACCGGTCGTGTAAGAGGTTTCCGCCGAGATCACAACGAAGCCTGTGCGCTCGCAAAGAAGCTCGAGACGCGCACTTGACACACCGACCAGCGTTTGCCGGGGCTGGCGTTTCGTCATATCCATGACTTATCTCAGCCGCCGGCAGGCAACAACTGCCATACTGGCCCGACCATTGAAAAGCAGCCAGCATGGCTGTACTTCAAAAAAGCACAATAACCCCCATGGGAAGGCTTTACGTGACGGAATTTGATATAGGCGAGTTTTTCATCCATGGCGAGTCCAGGGAAGTAGAAGGCGAGTTTCAGGCCGTGATCGTGATGCGCGCCAAACCGCCACTCACCACCGTGACTTATCATCAGGTTGAAAAGGACCGCTGGTTCAAGACTTCAGACGTTGCCGCAACGGCCGCCAAAGAGGCAGCCAGGTCGCTGAAAACTGCCGTCGATGAAGGTGCATTGAACGCTTGATGAGCTGCCCGATGTCGCCAATCGAACTCCTGGCGGCAGTTTCCCTCAGATACAGTGCATGGCAATGACCTCAACCCCGGGATGCCTGGGTTGCCAATCTGCAAGGAGATGATCATGGAATCGCCAACACATGACTTGAAGGGTTTATTCGATCAGCTCGGACTGGACTCCACCGAGAAGGCGATCGATGATTTCATTGCCCGCCATTCGCCGCTGGCCAACGATCAGAAAATGATCGACGCCGATTTCTGGACACCGCAGCAAGCGGCGTTCCTGAAAGAGGAGCTGCGCGAAGATGCCGATTGGGCACGCGTCGTCGACGATTTGAATCTGCGTTTGCATCAAAGGCACTAGCGCCGACGACTCACTACCAGGCAACCGGCTGCCTCAATGGTTCAACGCGGATTTTCGGGTTTATAGCCCAGCCGCAAGCCACCCCAATGCCGGCCCTTGAGCATGATCGGCACCGACAGGTCGTGCATCAACTCACCGGTGTCGCGGGTATAGGTCTGTAGCAAAACCGCCTGCTGATGGCTGCCACAGCGGATTCCGGTTCGGTCTGAAAATTTTCGTTTGGTGCGATTTTGCAGGGTATCGACTTGCGCATCACCGCTCAAAGGCTGACTGAATATCTTGTTGTGGGTCGGCACGTAACCCTGCTGGGTGCAGGCAATAGCGAACACCAGGCCTTCGTGACGAGGCAGCAGTGGCTCCTGAATCCCCGGCAATACCTGGTCGGCGTAGCTATCAAAGCGAGTCCGGAATTTGGCCGGTGTGGTATTGGGGATTGCCTGATAGTTGCGGTCGAACAGGTCGTCCAGACTGACCCGGCCCTGATCGATATCGGCTTCGAATCGCACCGCGATCTGGCTGGCGCCTTCCCGGGCAAGGTCATAGATCCGCTGGTGATAGTCGTCCAGCCCCACTGCCGCGAGGCGTTCGCTGATGGTCTCGGCCTGGCCTTCCATCTGTACCGCCGCTTGCGCCAGGCTGCGGGTCTGTTGATCGCTGGCCGCCAGGTTACTGCGCATCTGCTCGACAGCGTGAAACAGACTGTCGAGTTGTTCGCGATTGGTTTCTGTCCCTTTGGCGATGTCACCCACCTGGCTCTCGACCCCAGCCGCCAGCCGGGCGATGTTCTCCAGGGACTGGCCGGTGTGTTCCACCTGCTCGACCCCGGTATTGAGATCGCTGGACAACTGCCGAATCTGCTCCACCACCTGCGCCGTGCGCTGCTGAATATCAGCGACCATCACGCCGACCTCGTCGGTAGCGCTCGCGGTGCGCCCGGCCAGGCCTCGTACTTCGTCGGCAACCACGGCGAAACCTCGTCCGTGCTCGCCCGCGCGTGCAGCTTCAATCGCCGCGTTCAGTGCCAATAAATTGGTTTGGCTGGCAATCGACTGAATCACCAGAGTCACGCGCTGGATTTCTTCACTGCGCACACTCAAGGCTTCTATCAGCTGGCGACTGTCATTGGCGCGCTGGCTGAGCTGATGCATGCGGGTAATGGATTCAGCGAGCACCACGCGCCCTTCGGCACTGCTCTGACGGGCTTCACTGGCCGCGCTCAGGGCTTGTCGGCTGAGGTGTGAAGTGACTTTCTCGGTGTCGATCATCGCTTCGGCACTGCTGACGATCCGTGCAGCGGCATCCAGTTGCGACTGCAGCTTGCCGGCCAGTTGCTTGACCGAGAAGGCCACGCCGGCGGCGGACAGTGCGTTGTGACTGGTGGTATGGGACAGGTCGCGGGTCAACTCGGCGATGGCGCTGCCGGTGTCCGCAGGGGTTGTATCGATGCCGGGTCGCGAACGCAGCCGGGGAAGCCAGATAGTCAGCACCGCCAGTGGCAGGCAAAGGTAAAGCGGCCAGCCGCCGAATGCCATGCTACTGAGCACCAGCGTCAGGGCGATGCTTTGCACAGTGGGCGCCAACCAGCGCACCGTGGCGTTGGACACAGCCACAGGTTGCGGCACTGTGCCAGCCAGAGAGCCGTCTCTCGTCATGTTCGTCACCCCACGCTTGTTCTATTTGTTGTGTCTGCATTGAACGCCACTACCAGGCCATTATCTATGGTCCATTAGTAGTGGGGGTTGCAGCAGATCAATAGAAGTGCGGGGGATTGGATGGAACGCTGGAACCTGTGGCGAGGGAGCTTGCTCCCGCTCGACTGCGCAGCAGTCGTAAACCTGCAAATGCGGTATACCTGACGCAATGGAGTTGCAGATTTTAGGGCCGCTGCGCGCCCCAACGGGAGCAAGCTCCCTCGCCACACAAGCGCTCTTGCCACAAAGGGTGTATCAGGCCTGACGCTGGTGCTTGTCGATTTGCTCGTGACGCTCTTGAGCTTCGATGCAGTACTTGGTGGTCGGGCTGATCAGCAGGCGTTTCAGGCCGATGGCCTCGCCGCTGTCGTCGCACCAGCCGAAGGTGTCTTCAGCGATACGGCCCAGAGCCATTTCCAGCTGCGGCAGCATACGCTGGTCGCGATCGATGACATTGACCAGCCAGTGGCGCTCTTCTTCGACGGAAGCAGCGTCGGCAGGATCGGCTGGAGTGTCCAGGCTTTCAATGGCAACACGGCTCTGCTCGATACGCGCGTGGGTTTCGACCTTCATGGCTTGCAACAGCTCAGTGAAGAAAGCCAGTTGCTCGGCATTCATGTAGTCATCCGCCGGCATGGCCAGCAACTTTTCCTTTGTCATTGATTTCTCTATAAAAAATACGTGCATTAAGGCGAATAAGGGAGCGTTCCAGTCGACCGGCTTCAGATCGTCGGAAAGGCGCCATACATTCCAAGCGCCACCCGGCACTCAATTTACGAGGGGCGGCAGTCTAAGGCCGACTTGAGGGCTCAGCAACTGAAATGACAGCGAATTTGTCGACAAAGCCCTGAAAGTGCTCTATGGCAGGCTTTGTTGGCGGTAATCGGAGTGCGTTTATAACAAGAAATTCAATCGAGTAGCGCTATATAGAAGACAAACGGCTACGCCACGGTGGAAGATCATCGCGATGGAGGCTTCGAACACTTTTGGTGTGGGGCCAGACTAAAACGTCTTGCGGCACCAATCGATAGTTATTCTATGTAGCAGCTGCCGAGCTGCGCGAGGCTGCGCAGCAGTCCTAAAACCTGCGATAGCGGTTTAACAGAACAACCGCATGCATCGGATTACGACCGCTTCGCCCGAGCGCGGACCGGGCCGAACGCAGCCTGGCGGCAGCTGCTACGGACCGCGTAAAAGCTTAATTGACCGTCTTGCTAACCAGGGTGAGTGTGGGCCCGCAATGAACCCGGAACCCCGGTGCGCGCCAGCCCGCCCTTCTCGATCCAGGACTGGGTCCATTGATAGGCCCGTTGCATCAACTGATCGGTCTGGCTGAAGTCGAACACCGAAATCCCCAAAGGGCACAGTGGCGCGACCACATGGATGTCGGCCCGCGGCGAATACAGCTCAATGTCCCGCACCAGTTGCCCCATGCTCATCAGGTTCAGGGTATGCAGCGCCAGCGCCACCAGACCGGTCGGCGGGCATGGGCAGGCACAACCGAAGCCGGTCGGCACTACCACCACACGGGTCGCCCCAAGACCTACCGCGCTGGCGATCGGGGTATTGCTGGCCACGCCGCCATCCACCAGCCATTTGTCGCCGATCTGCACGCAAGGAAACACCAACGGGATGGCCGCGCTGGCCAGCAAGGCCTGTTCGGCGCTACCGCTCGACAGCAGCTCCTCGCCACCCGTGAGCAGGTTGGTGGTGACGATGTACAGCGGCAGTTCGGTGTCTTCGATCAACGTGACCGGCAGCGCACGGCGCACCAACTGCTCCAGCGCCGAAGACTGCAGCAAAAAACCTCGTCGACGCAGGATCGCCGCCACGGTATCGATCAGCGAAAACGGGAACACGTCCGCCTTGCGCAAGCCTCGCCAGAAGTCCGCCAGCTCAGCGACGCCCCGGGCATTGGGTTTGGCCGCGAAATACGCGCCATTGATGGCCCCGACTGAAGCGCCGATCACCAGATCGAAAGCAACGCCTGCCTCGACCAACGCCCGCAGCATACCGACCTGAACAGCCCCGAGACTGCCGCCTCCGGCCAGGACCAACGCAGTTTTAACCGCGGACATATCAGGCCCCCTGCTTCAACCCGACCCGTGGATTAACAAGCATAGCTGGCGCCCTGTTCAAGAGGATGGTCAACCCTGAAGGTTTACCGCTAAATTAGCCCCCGTCATCGCACCGTTGCTCATCACAAGGAGCTGTACATGAAGCTGATCGGAATGCTGGATTCACCTTACGTTCGACGCGTCGCCATTACCCTGAAATGTCTGGATATCCCCTTCGAACATGCGTCGGTTTCGGTGTTCAGAAACTTCGAGCAATTCCAGCAGATCAATCCGGTGGTGAAGGCGCCGACGCTGGTCCTGGACGACGGCGAAGTGCTGATGGACTCGAACTTGATCATCGACTATCTGGAGGCGCTGACCGGTCCCGGCAACAGCCTGATGCCCGCCGACCTGAATCAGCGCCTGCGCTCCCTGCGGCTGATAGGGTTGGCAATGGCGGCCAACGAGAAATCGGTGCAGATCTATTACGAGAGAAACCTGCGACCTGTCGAGAAACAACATGCCCCGTGGCTGGAGCGTGTTCATGGGCAGTTGCTGGCGGCGTATTCGGAGCTGGAGCGGGAGCTGGTCAAACAGCCGCTGAAAATGGACGGTTCGATCGCTCAGGACGGCATCACCCTCGCCGTCGCCTGGAGCTTCACCCAACTGGTGATCGCCGACCAGGTCGACGTTGCGCAATACCCCCGGATCAGAGCCTTTACTGCCTACGCCGAACAGCTCGAAGCGTTCCTCTCGACTCCGGCGACCTGAACTGGTTTCAGCCACGCACAGGTTATGGACCCGACATAATGTGGGAGCGTGGCTTGCCCCGATGGGCTTGGCAGCGCGTAGCAGCTGTCGAGTAGAACGAGGCAGCGTCCGGCTGTGAAGCAGCCGTAAAACCCTGCACCTCGGTGTTTCAGATAAACCGCGAGCACAGGTTTTACGAGGACTCCGTCCTCGAACGCTGCCTCGCTCTACTCGACAGCAGCTACGGGAGGCTAGCCTTTAGAGATGTGTAGATACCCATGCCGCGATGGGCTGCGCAGCGGCCCCAAAATCTGTGTCCGCGTTATTTCAGGTAATACAAGCGCAGAAATCTTCAATTGGAAAACACATACTGCCCTTTTACTTTCTTCGGCTTGATAAAAGCAAAGTCAGGAAATAGCTGCGTGCGCAGATACCAGACAAACGCCAACATGGCGAGAGTGATCCCCATGCCGATGGCCGAAATGACCGGTGCTTCAGCAAAGTCTGCGAGCGCCCGAGGAATCTGAATAACGCTCAAGAGGATGTAGATGTTATAGGCACCTGCGTAGTTTCTATAGAAACCATAGGCAAACAGCAACGGAATAAATCCGCACAGGGCGCCAAATACCCATGCAGCATTTGGCCCTATTGTCGCCCCCAGCCCAAAACCCACTACAGCGCCGAGTAATGCCTGGATAAAGATGATCGTGATCAGAATATTGATTTTCTTGTAATGCTGCTCATACAGGTTCTGATCGGAATATGAAGCGATCCAGAACGCCAACAGTCTGTCCTTGGCCGCACCGCCGGCAAACGCCTGGAACGTTTCGGTTTTGGATCGTCCGGCTGCCAGCATCCGGGTGATTTGCTGTTTGATTTCCTTTTTGTCCAAGATCCGTCTCCTGCCAGTCAGAAGCACCAAACCCGAGCTGCCTGAGGTATCAAGCGATCGGCAATCTAATCGCCCATCCGAAAGCGCCGATTTGCGAAGGCCAACAAGACAATCCTAGACCATGCAATGGGTAACAGCGGGGCGACATCAGCGGGGGTTATGCGTTACTGATCAAGGCTGGACTTCGAAAACAAAGGCTATTTACGTTTATAGCTTTTGCTCCCGCCTGGCGTCAGGCAATAAACCCCACCTCTTGGGCCGGTGCAGTAAGTGCTGGTGCCGCATTGGCAGCCGTCAGCGCTTTGCAGCAAGGATTGTGGACGTGGGCTCTGGCTTTGTGTCCCGTACATGGCCGAGCAGCTCTTCTTCGAGGCACTGATGGAACCGTCGTTACACAGAAAGGTATCGCCATCGCATCCGGCGATTCCACCCTTCCTGCCCGAGCACGGCTGGTTGGCCGCCGATGCATTCGAGGCTGCAAACAACAGCATCGAGATCAAACAAAAGGTTGAAAAAGGCATCCAGCCACGGCGAGTCAGAGCGCGCACGTCAACGTCCTCCTATGAGTTATGGCCAGATGATATCAAATCTTGATCGTTCCGCAGGGAACGATCTGAGATCTTAATCCGGAAAATTGGCCCGCAACGCCTCCAGCCCTTCGCGGTAGATGCCGGTAAACAACTCCACCGCCGCCTCGTCGCTCACGCCGACCGGTGTGAAGCGGCCCGACCAGGTGACTCGCGAAGTCTGTCCGCTTTCCAGGTTTTCGACGCGTAATGTGGCCAGGTAATCAGTGACCGGAAACGGTGCCTGGCTGATCGAATAGCTGTAGGAACGCGCCGCATTGTCAAAGGCCTCAAGGCGCTCGACGATCACCAAACCATCCGTTGTATTCAGGCTGCGCACGCGGCCGCCATCGCTGAGTTCGCTTTTCGGGATGAAGGGCAACCAGTCCGGCAGCGAATTGAAGCCGCCAATCAATCGCCAGACCCGTTCGGCCGGGGCCGGGATATCGATGAATACTGAGGCACTAGCCATACAACACTCTCCAGAAAATCAATACCTGATAACGGCTTCAGGCGGCCGCGGGTGGAAACCTTCAGGGAGGTGCTGACCGATGAGGGTGATCAGTACCGTCACTGGCTGACACACACCGTCGAAGTGCGCGTGCTGGTGGTCTGCCCCTCCTGCGTTGGAACGCCTTCGACTTCAGTGCTCTCGGTGGTCTGGCATTCTTTGGTGATCGGGGGCGGGGCCGGAACCGGGATTGGGACCGCGATCGGGGCGTCGCGCTGCTCGCGTTGCCGGTCGGCGGCGGCCTGACTGCGCTGGGCATCCGATTGCGTCATGCAGTTGGCGAAACTTTCGGTGCCGGGCTCGAAACCGTAACTGACACAGGCCTGGCGGCTTTCGGCGTCCCGATTCTCGGAACTGACACAGCCTCCCAGAGTAGCGGCGACGCAAAGACCGAGCAGAAGCGGCGCGAGAGCGAATCCGAGACGGATTTCCATGGTGATACCTGCGGTGGGGAGCGAACTGGATTAAGCGGCGTTATGAGAGGCACCGCTTGCCTGCGGGCCCGTCGCTTCAAAAACTATTCCTGACATTTCTTATAGTTCAGCCATGAGGCAATGCCAGTCGGCTATAGGGATTGTGTACAGGCGAATGTACTCGGTCGACGTTGCCGAACGCCTGCGCAGGCTTACACTGAATACAGGTGGCGGCCTCACTGAAGCCGCGCCAGGAGGTGTGTGATGCGCGCGAAAAGCGTTGGTACCGCGGTCCTGCTGATGCTTATGAGCAGCATGGCGCAACCGCTCGCCGCAGCGACCTCGGTCGAGGTCAGCTTCAAGAATCCCGAGTCGTTCCGGGATGCCAACCTGGACACTTCAGGCTATGGCCGTGGTGCGGACGACTTCGTGTTAAAAGAGTTGCGTGGCTATTTTGAACAACTCGGCCAACGCTATCTGCAATCCGGGCAAGTGCTGCAGATCGAAGTGCGCGATATCGATCTGGCCGGTCAATACGAGCCCTGGAAAATCAACTACAGCCATGTGCGTTTTATGCGCGATATCACCTGGCCATCCATGAAACTGCATTACGTACTCAAGCAAAACGGTCAGACAGTCCGCCAGGCTGATGTCCATCTAAGCGACAAGTTCTATCTGGAGCGTCCCGGCCGGGCCACCAACAGTGACCGGCTCTACGCCGAAAAAGCCATGATCGCCGACTGGTTCCGCAGCCAGTTCAAACGGCCGGCGTCTTAGTGCTCAAAACGAGCAATACCTACCCCGCTCACCCAGGAGCCCTGCCATGATCAAACCTCTGCTCACGACCCTGGCCGTACTGGCAGTACTGACCGGTTGTAGCACCCCGCCAAAGCAGATCTACCAGGACCAACCGCTGGTCGCGCAGGTCAAGAAAGGGATGAGCAAGCAGCAGGTTCTCGACATCGGTGGCCCACCGCTATCAGTGAGCAAACGCTCGGTAAACCCCGGTTCCTGTCTCGACTACCTGTTCACCAAGGACGGCCAGCAACAGGCCTATCATGTCAGCCTCGATGCTGCCGACAAGGTGGACCACAAGGGTTTCCTTAACTGCGCCGGTCGGGAACACGCGGACCAGTCCGCTAAAGAACGCGTCGAGCACAGTGGCGGTGGGGGTTATTAGGACGCTTGCGTGGCTGAGTAACGCAAAAGCCGCGCAGTGCGCGGCTTTTCAGCTGGATTTGCTGTGAGCTTGGCCAAGCCAACCTCACATCTATTACATCGCAGTACGGAAAATTTCCTCGATCTCGTCCTGGGTGGCCGGACGCGGGTTGGTAAAGCCGCAGGCATCTTTCATGGCGTTGGCAGCCAGGATCGGGATGTCGTCAGCCTTGGCGCCGAGTTCGGCCAACCCGCCCGGAATGCCGATATCCGAAGACAGTTTACGAATGGCGGCGATGGCCGCAGCGGCGCCTTTTTCCGCATCCAGCCCCCGGGTGTCGACACCCATGGCAGTGGCGACGTCTTTCAGACGGGCCGCGCAGATGCTGGCGTTGAAGCTTTCGACATGCGGCAGCAGGATCGCGTTGCAGACTCCGTGCGGCAGGTCGTAGAAACCTCCGAGCTGGTGCGCCATGGCGTGGACATAGCCCAGCGAAGCGTTGTTGAAGGCCATGCCGGCCATAAATTGCGCGTAGGCCATATTTTCCCGGGCGTTCATATCGCCACCATTGGCCACGGCGTTGCGCAGATTGGCCGAGATCAACTCCACAGCCTTGAGGGCACAGGCATCGGTGATCGGCGTTGCCGCAGTGGACACGTAGGCTTCGATAGCGTGGGTCAGCGCGTCCATACCGGTGGCGGCGGTCAGGCCTTTTGGCATGGCCGCCATCAGCGAAGGATCGTTGACCGACAACAGTGGAGTGACGTTGCGGTCGACGATGGCCATTTTTACGTGCCGGATCTCGTCGGTGATGATGCAGAAACGGGTCATCTCACTCGCCGTGCCAGCGGTGGTATTGATCGCGATCAGTGGCATTTGTGGCTTGGCGGACTGATCCACGCCTTCGTAGTCGCTGATGTGGCCGCCGTTGGCAGCGCACAGGGCAATGCCCTTCGCGCAGTCATGGGGTGAACCACCGCCCAGGGAAATAATGAAATCACAGTCACTGCGATTGAGCAGCTCAAGGCCTTTCTCGACATTACTGACCGTCGGATTGGGCTTGGCGCCGTCGAAGAGCGTGGAGTTGATGTCCTGTTCGGCCAGAAGCCTGGCGACTTTATCGGCCACGCCGGCTTTGGCCAAGCCTGCGTCGGTGACGATCAAGGCTTTACGAAAACCATATTTGCGGATGGCGACCATGGCTTCGTCGAGACTGCCAATGCCCATCATGTTCACGGAGGGAATGAAGAACGTGCTGCTCATGACTAATCCTCTTTTATTCTGGAATACGTAGAAGCTGGGGGAGGCTTCTACTCATAACGCAGGCAGTGAGGCTTGTATGATTGTCATCCTTGACAACGTTCGGCGGGGGCGTGTGTTGCATCGAGCGTTCAGATGAACAGTGTCAAGATGCAGAGATTGGCAGGGCCATCGCTACCGGTATTGTTTGATCCTGGGATTGAGCCTAAAGCAATGACGCAAAACCTGAATGCTTCTTTAGGTTTCACTGGCTCCTCCTTTAGTACTGCTTTCCCGAGCACTATTCAGACCTGATCAACTGACCCACTATCTGCCGCAGCTGTGGATGTTGCGGCACGCGAATCCCGAATTCGCTTTGCAGCAGTTCGATCAGTTCGTCGGCGTCGGTGATCTGCCGCCGTTCACTCTCAGCGCCCATTCGATGGAGGGCATAGCTGCCGTTATTGAGCGTTCGACGCAGTCCCTCCCCCGTCCTCGCCACCATCAACTGCCCAAGAAACGGCGAGTCTTTATGGGTCGAGACGTACCAGTTACCAATCTCGTAATCGATATACGATTGCGGCTGCAGATCAAATATGTAGAGCGCGCGCCACTCGCCGGAGACCTTCGCGCGAAGGGTATAACTGCCTTCATGCTGTGTTATACGGTACGGCTCGTGAGGGGTTGGCTGCTCGTCTTCAGTGTCCAGTCGAAGCGGTGTCGTCGGCACCATGCCGCCGAAGCCGACGTCGGTGATATAGCGGATTGCGTCCAGCGTCAGCACACTCAAGCGGTGAGTGCGAGCGGTCCATGCGTCCTCGGGACCGCCCATCACCACGCGCCCGGTGATGCCCCGGGCTTCGTATCCCAGCTGTTGCAGCAATGCCAGGAACATGTTGTTGAGTTCATAGCAGTAACCGCCGCGCCCTTCGTGCAGGACTTTGCGCTCCACCGACGCAAGATCGATCGGAACCGGAACCTGCAACATCGTAGAAAGCGATTCAAAGGGGAAAACGCTGGTGTGGCGAAACTGAAGCTCGCGCAGCGTTTCCAGGGTCGGTGGTGGCGGCGCGTCGTAACCCAGGCGTTGCAGATACAGCGCAACGTTCGCCAGCTGTGGTTGGCTCATGACTTGGTCCTTATGCATGGAGGCTCAAGGACGCTACCCATCCAACCAGGTTCTGATGATGGAAACGCCCTGCTGATAGGCCAGGTATATTGCATAAGTGTGCGGTGCCGACAATTGATTTAACCAATCAGGTCAGATTGCAAAAACCATCGTCCACTCGCATGGCGCGTAACAAGGCTCACGGAGAGGGTGGCTGGTTGAAGGTGCTCAGAGTGCCAAGGGTGGGGACGGTCGGGCTATTTTTGCAGCGTCTTCTTCAGTAGACCAAATAGCGCATATGAACTTTCACTTGATATTTCAAATTTATCCAAGGGTGGCAGTTTTTCCGGGGCGAGAGTTTTGCGCCAAGCTATACTAAAAAGGTTAAACACGCGCGGGAGAGTGTTGCAGGGTGGAGGTATTGGAAGTTATGGAAATTTATATATGTGGCGATCCTTGGATAGTACATGGTTAATAATAATTTTTCTGTGATAGTTTGGTGTAGTCGTGAGGATTTGATATGAATGCCTTGTTGAATAAACTGCAAGCCTATCATCATGAGGTGGCTATCAAAATTACTCAGATCAAAGGATTGCTGGGGAGGGTGAGGCATGAACCCGCTGATGCCGATGACTGCAAGCTATTGTTTAAGACGCTGGAAGCCTTGCATGGTGATGCAGAGCGACACCACCATGAAAATGAAGAGCTTATTCGGGTGGCCTTGCTAGCGACCAAGGCACCGATCCACCAACGGGTCAAGGATATCGAGCGAGATCATCTGGCATTTGAGCGCATTGCTGGACAGCTCAAGATGTTGGAGGACTCAACTCAGGAGACGAAAGTGATCGCTGACGCCATCGATGACTTCATCAAAAAATACTACGATCATATGGATGCCGAGGAGAACATTTTCTTTCCGATGGCAGATAAGTGGCTGTCAGACATCCAGTGGCAGGAAATAAAGCGTCAGTGGCATTAATGGGCACTTCTAAAAACCTCATTTATGATCCGTATCGCAATGGAAGAATGCGGCTTTCAAACACGTTTTCCGGTCAAAGAATGGGTTTTTAGAAGTACCCTGATCAGCGCTCGCAGCGTCTTCCTTCAAGATTGGGCTGCTATTTAATAGTCGAGCTCACAAAGTAATTGCGTGGATGCCAAAGCACGATTAACTACACAAGCAGGTCGTAGGACAGTTTCCCGATCAGGATGCAGAGCAGCACCAGGAACAGCACCCGCACAAACGGCACCCCTTTACGCACGGCCAACCAGGTGCCGGTCAATGCGCCAAGGATATTGAACACCGCCATTGGCAAGGCGATGGCGTACAGCACGTTACCGGTCGGGATAAAAAATATCAGCGCAGCAATATTGGTCGCGATATTGACCAGCTTGGCGCAAGCGCTGGCATGCAGAAAATCGAGGGCAAAAAAACGGATGAACAGGAAGATCAGGAAACTGCCAGTGCCCGGCCCGAACAGGCCATCGTAAAAGCCGATGGCACCGCCAATCAGCACCGCCAGGCACTGTTCTTTCCGGCCTATCCGCAGCGGTTTGTGCAATGCGCCGAAGTCTTTCTTCCAGAACGTATAGACCGCCATGATCACAATCATGACCAGCACCGCCGGCCGGATCACCGACTGCGGGATGAGCGAGACAGTCGCCGCGCCAAAGAACGACATCACGAAAGCGCTCGCTGCAGCGGGAATGATCAGCCCCCAGTCAATCACCACCTTGCGCACGAAAGACCTGGCCGCAAACGCCGTCCCGCAGGCGGCGGCGACTTTGTTGGTGCCCAGCAGGGCCGCAGGTTGTGCAGCAGGAAAAACGTTGAACAGCGCGGGTATCTGAATCAGCCCGCCGCCGCCGACTGCCGCGTCGATCAGACCTGCAGCGAAGGCGAACAACGAGAGAACAAAAATATCGGCCATAGCATCCCCTTTTTTACCGCTTCCATGTACAGGTGGCGGGAAGGCTAACGGATGTGTCAGGTTTGTGTTGCAATGCCATATTGCAAAAAGTGCAATCAGGAGAGGCATCGTGGCTTTGGATATGTTGCGGGAAATACAGGCATTCCTGACCGTCGCGCGCAAACGCAGCTTTATCGTGGCCGCCCGTACGCTGGGGCGCTCACCTAGCGCCGTGACACGGGCGGTGCAGGCTTTGGAGGAAAATGCAGGGGTCAAACTGTTCAATCGCAGCGCCAATGCCGTCACGCTGACCGAAGCAGGCGAACACCTGTTACCCCATGCCCAGCGATTGCTCGATGTGCAGCGCGACGCCGGTGACGAACTGGCCGCCCTAAATGGCTCCGCCACAGGCTGGATACGCTTCTCGGCGCCCGAACTGCTGGGGCTTGAGGTGATCCCGAGGCTGATTGCCGACTATTGCCAGCGCTACCCGGACGTCAACATCGAAGTGATTTTCACCGACGAAAGCATCGACCCGGCCAAGAGCAAACTCGACTTCGCTGTCCGTGGCGCCTTCCCGCAATCCAGTGACTTGATCGGCTACCCGCTCTGGAGCTACTCACGCCACCTCTATGCAAGCCCGGACTATCTGAAAATAAAAGGCACGCCGACGACCATTGATGCGCTGGAAAACCATGCCTTGATTCTCCACACGGCGCCGCGGATCCTGAAGGAGTGGAATTTCTGCCGCGAAGGCCGGATGACCAGTCTGCGGGTCAATCCCAAATTGCGCCTCAGTTCCGGAACCGCCGTTTTCAAGATGGCCCTGGCGGGTGTCGGCATCGCCCGCCTCGCAGACTGGCAAGCCGAACCTGAAGTCCAGGCCGGACACCTCGTGCGTGTATGCCCCGACTACACCCTCACCTCCAGCACCGGCGAAAACCCACAAATGCATGCCGTTTACCCGGCGGGTAATCTGCCATTACGGGTGAAGTTTTTTCTGGAGACGGTCAGGGGCTATAGCGCACGATTTGGCGAGCAGAGTCGTCGCACCGGACATTAAATCGACTCACTCATCGAACAGGAGGCACACGGATCTCTCCGGACCGACATTGATTTCTGACGCCCTTGCCGCAGGCGCCGAATGCCAGGTCCTTGCCCATACACACACGAACCTCCGACAGTTCCGGCCCATTACAGATAATCGCGATGCCATTGGCGGGCATGCCTGGATTGCTCTGCCGGAACAATCGCGCAATCTCTCGAGCCTCGAAGTAAATCGTGGTGCTGAAGGGTTGCAGCTGCTCCGGGATCCGGACAGCGCCAACGGCCTTGTCTGCTGCGTCCAGATAACCCGAAGCCCCCAGACCGCTGCAGGTGCCATGCTTTTTCCATTCATGCTCAAGCAAACGTTGCGTTGGGAACAACGTCAGCCCCTTCGCCCGCTCAGCAGCTGATAAAGGAACCAGTGGCGAACAAGACTGCGGCCAGCCGCCATTGGCGTACTGAGGCCAGAGACCATGAAGCACAAAGCCGTAGCCTTTTCCCGAGCATTGCTCATTCTCGCGATGGGTCAGGCAAAACGTCGGTGACCAGGACAACGTCAGAAGATAATAATCAAAGACCCCCGCAACCGAATCACCCCACTGCTTGCTGTTTCGGGTTTCCCGGGCATCGCTCATACCAACGCTGAACATCGTCAGCGCAACGAATGCCCACAGTACCGATAGTCTTCTCATTTACCCTCCCCAGAGGATCGGTTCATCCTGCCACCCCATTCTGACCAGTCACCGGTAAGTTAAGCGAACGCTGTACCCCTGTGGGAGCGAGCTTGCTCGCGATGAACGTTAACGATAACGCGTGTTTGCTGAATAAACGCGTCGCCCTTGAGGCCATCGTCGGAACGCTGCCCGGAGCAAACGAGCGTCGACCGGCTGCTCCTACACTGGCATTGGGCCAAGCCCTAATGCCGGTAAGTTGCAAACTTGTGGGAGCGAGCCTGCTCGCGATGAAGGCGGTACATTCAGCATCAATATTGGCTGACCCGCCGCTATCGCGAGCAGGCTCGCTCCCACAGGGCTGTGATGTTCAAGTCCTAACTTACCGGCATTGGGGCACCACAAAAATGCCCGCAAGCTGGCGCCATGCCTTAACTCTGATTCATTCGATAGGCCATCGCGCTCCAGTACCGGTTGCCACTGGATTTCTGGCGAGTCCATCCGCCAGCCTCCAACTGCTTGGCGATCATCCGATTCATGAATCCATGACCGAGCAGCAGGACCGGCCCTTCGCCGGCAAGGGATTGAAGTCTCTGAGCCGCCGTGTTGGCCCGCATCCTGGCCTTGCCGGCAGACTCGACCTTCCCTGAGAAGCCGCAAAACCATAAGATCCGAAGGATAAATGCCCAGGTAAACGGTGAAAGGCGCGGCAATGTCCAGCGACCATAGGGCAGCTGCGCCTCGCAGAAGATCGCATCCACCAGGGTGGGCTGCAGGCCAAGCGCCCGAACAGATGTCAGCGCCCGAGGCGCACTGCTCGACACTATCACTTTGGCGGTAGCGGCCAGCTGCACACTAGCCTCCGGGGCGGGCTGGTTGATGATTTCGGCCAGGTTGTATTGCTCGATCCAGAGTTTCATATCGAGTGCTGAAACCTTGTCGATCGCGACCAGATCCGGTTGGCCATGACGCATCAGGATGATTTCCCTGTTCACTGTATTTACTTCCTTGTCTTATTGTCCCGTGAGTGCAGAGGATGCACTCTTCCCGGCCTTTGAAGCGTGGTGATCGTGCCTGGATAAAACTGCACATTGAGACGTAAGAGTATCAGCTGGAGCGACAATTGCGCCTTGTGTGACGTAAGCGACTGTTCCCCCTTCATCACAAAAAATGGGCGACGTCAGAGGTCGCCCATTTTCTTTACGACAAACCTGCGCCAGCAATCGTCGCCCGATGACATCCAGCAAATTGCAGCCATCACGCAACGGGATGGCCACCCGCGCGAAGTCATTCAGAACCACCGCGTCGCCGCTGATCTCCTCGTGCATGGCGAGGTTTAGCCCTCTGGCCGGATAGTTGGCGCCTGACAGCAAAGCCGACTCAACCGTGCGTGCAGCATCATGTTGGACTAGGCTTTGTACGGAAACGGCTTGAACCCGGACCGGCCAGACTAAAGCGTCCCTGGGAGTAGAAACCGCCATGAGCTTGATCTCGGCCGGCTTGTTTACAGCACTCCGGCATATGGCAGTCGTTTTTGCCCTTATGAGCCCCCTCCTTCTCAGCGCCAACGCTGCGGATGCGCCTTCGTTTCGGGTTCAATCCCTCAAGGAGATTCGCGAAAAAGCGGTGGTCATGCAGCGCTGGGAGACTAGCTGCGCAGCTGCATCGCTTGCCACCGTACTGACCTATGGTTTTCAGGACCCTGTGAGCGAGCGCCACATCGCCGCAACGATGCTCAAGAACACCGAGCCGGCAAAGGTACGAGCACGCGGCGGTTTTTCACTTCTGGACATGAAGCGTTTCGTAGAAGACCGAGGCTATAGCGGCGATGCTTATCAGAACCTGTCGCTTGAGGACCTGAAGCTGTTCCAGGCACCGATAGTGCCGATCAACGTCCGCGGGTTTAATCACTATGTGGTGCTGAACGCCATCACCGAGAGTGAAGTTCTACTCGCGGATTCAGCTTTCGGAAATCGCCGCATGTCCCTGGCGCGCTTCAATGAGGTCTGGCTGAGCGGTCTGGCGTTTGTCGTGTCTCCCAAAGCGAGTACCGCCCTATGAAATATGCGCATCCACTGCCCCTCACCCTGCTCGTCCTGGCCGCCGCTGTAGCGATGCCCGCAACCGCCCAGACCGAAGAGGAGCTACTCCAGCAACTGGAGGCGCAAAAAGCACTTAACGCACAGCTGCGTGAGCGTGTAAAAACACTCGAGCGCCAGGTTTCCGGAAGCGCACCGACACCTGCCCTGCGATCAACGGAGGCGTATTCGACGCAGATCGAGCCGGAAAGTACCGAGGGTACGACGGCAATCGAAGAAGCTTTGGTGTCGAGGGGACTGGTGCTGTTGCCCCCGGGATCGTACCGCGTCACGCCGCGGTTCACTTGGGCGCATTCAGGCGCCGACAGATTTCGTACCCGCAGCGACAGCTACACGGGCAGCTTGGCCGGCCAGGCAGGGTTACCGCTGGGGATGATGCTGAGTGCATTTGCACCCTACACGTATCGCGATACTTCGATCGGTTCGAACAGCGGTGCCGGCAACTTCGTGCTTGAGCTCAGCAAAAAACTGAACAACGAGTCGGAGCGCCTGCCCTCATTCGTAACAAGCCTCAGCTATTTGCACGACAATGGCGACGACCCCTTCGAGCCAATTCCGATCAGCTTTGGCTTTCGCGCCATCAGCGGCTCGCTTTTTGCCCTCAAGCGTATAGATCCGGTAGCGCTCTATGGCGGTATTTCGTACACGCACGCCTATTCGAAAAACGTCAACGCCGACAATCTGCTAGGCGAACGAAATTTTTCGGGGAGCATCGCCCCGGGCGACACGTGGGCCTACCGTCTGGGCGCCTCCCTTGCCGCTACACCAGACATCAGTCTGGACGCTTCGCTGTCAGTGGCTTTCGTCCAGGGAACAGAGGTTCGCTCGGACGCCGTTGGCCGCTATACGCTATCGAGATCGACCATCGCGGCCCTTAATCTGGGCGCCGACTTCATCCTCAGCGAGGATTTTTCGCTGCTGCTGTCCGCGTCCGCTGGCGCGACTGATGACTCGCCGGACTTTATCTTCTCGATAGCCTTGCCATATCGCTTTTAGCCAGGACAGGCAGAGGACATCGCTGAATACTCACGTTCAGAGTTCAAACGGGAAGCTTGTCCAATCCATGGTTCTGGGCATAAGCGAACAGCCCCAGCCGGCTGGTGACACGGAGCTTGTGGTAGATGGCGGTCAGGTGATTGCGCAGCGTATGTTCGCTGATATGCAGTTTTTCCGCGACCCCGCTGGCAGGTACACCAGCATGGTTTGACATGACCGCAATGATCTCTCGCTCGCGGTCGGTGAGAGAGGATATTTTCTGCCACTCGGGATCGGCCTCCTGAGCGGGCTCTTGGGACGAAAATTCATCTAAAATTCGACCGATGGTGGCGCGATCCAGCCAGATCTGTCCTTGGTCTACCTTCACTATTGCTGTCAGGATAGCGTCGACCGGCGCCACCGTCTCGACGACGCCGTGGGCACCAGCGAGCACAGCCTGGCCATGCACCCATTTGTCTTGCAGCGCAGTCAATACCAATATCTTTGCCGGCGATCTCGCCCTGAACAGCGAAATCGCGTCAAGCCCGCTTTCCGTACCGAGATCAAGGTCGAGCAGGATGATGTCCGGGGCAGCCTTACCCATCAAGGCAAGCGCTTCGGCACAGTTGGTTGCGCTCCCGACAACTTCCATGACGGGCTTGCCGCTCTGAATGAGCTTTTCCAGCCCCCACAGGATGCAGCGGTGATCATCGACAATAAGAACGCGGATCGGCCTGGAGCGCTCAGTACTCATGTGGCGATTTCACTTACATGGGAATCGTGGCGGGGTACGACAGTATAGCTGTCCAGCGTAAACCAGTTCGCCGTTGCAGCGCTTCGCCCCCGCGCTACGAGCCGAGGTTCCATAGGAGAAACCTCCTACGGATGCAGGTACTTACCAATCACTTCCTCCCATGAAACAAAGGAAAACACGCCCATATACGCCACGCTGCGCACAGGTAAAGCTTACTTCACACAATAAACAACCAGCAGTGTGCCAGCAGCAAAGTCATATTTTGATTTGTTTCACCTCCCCATGCGGAGAGGAGCGTGAAACATGGGTCCGATCAACTATCCGCAAAATCAAGCCAGGAGATACCAAATGAACACAACTCGGAAAACGTTGGCTATGGCGGTCACGGTAGCCGGATTGCTGAGCGCTGGCGCGGTATTTGCGGACAGCGCGCCGATTCGCCTGACGGAGGCGCAAATGGATCAGGTTGTTGCTGGTGCACAAGTGTCTTCTACCACTACCGTTGAATACTTTCACGGCCATTCCAACAACCCTGCAAGCGAAGACGCGAGTGGGACCAGCTCCTTCGCAACTACGACGACGATATCCTGCGGAGGGGCGTCAACCAACTGCGCTAATCCGGCGCAGACTACCGAAGTAAGTGACCCCGTCTTTGTGGATGGGCCAGGTAAAAATTAGTTCTGAACCAAGGGGCGGCATCCAGGCTGCATGCGACTGGTGGGTGTTAGAGTCAAAGCAACAGATCAGTCGCTGTCGTCAGAACACCCTTGTTAAAGGCATGCCGTTCACTTGCATCAAATGAACGGCATTGCTTGGAAGGAAGGGGGACAGCCCCTGAGGGATCCCCACAAACCTACTCCAACGCCTGCGCCTGTTGACGTACCTCGGCTCGTAACACGCGCTCCCCTTTTCATCGTACATTGAAGTCCCGCGCATTCGTGGCACGGTTATGGTGGACTTGAAATCCCGCATGGAAGGTTTGGAATGACTCGAATTGTTGAAATTCTGATGTACACCTTGAAGCGGGGATCGGGATTGGATTTCCATCGAATAATGCAGGAAGCAAGCGTTCCGCTTCACTTGAAAGCGGGCATGGATGTCGTTTCTTATGGCGGTTCATTACATGATGATGACAGCTATCACTTGATTCGCTCCTATGAAAGCGAGACCCATCGCCTGGCATCTCAAGCTGTTTTTTACGCAAGCGCTGCCTGGAGACAAGGCCCGAGAGCAGACATCATCAGTCGGATTGAAGTCAGTACAACGACAGTTATGGCGCTCACTCAAGACGCGATTGATGCCATCAGAGCTTCACATAAATCTATCTAGGGTCGACACTCAATCAGAGTAGCCATCCACCAAAACTCCCTGCTCTCATAGAGAAGCGATGTTCCAGCCAACACACCAGGCCTGCCCCCTCTTCTCATAACAAAAAATGGGCGACCCCGTGAGGTCGCCCATTTTCATTACGACGCCAAAACCTGCGCCTGCAATCGTCGGCCGATAACGTCCAGCAAATCACAGCCGTCGCGCAGCGGAATCGCCAGTACCCGCGCGAAGTCATGCAGCACCACTGCGTCGCTGCTGATCTCCTCGCGCATGGCGAGGTTCTCCAGCAACTGGGTAACGGCAGCGATGCGGTACGCTGCGGTGTCGTGCAGCACGTCGAGGGACGCTTCGGTGTCGATCAGCAGGGAGTGGAAATCGTTGTCGATGCCGGTGATGGGTATGTAGCGAGCCATGGGGGAAACCTCCATTGGATAAAAGAGCGCGACCACTTAGTGGGCGGACGTTGGGGTCACCGCGGACGCCGTAGAATCGGACGTGTCTAGGTGATCCAGCGCTCGGTTCACCAACAGCTCGCCCAGGACGATCAGTTGCTGAATCACCAGGGCCTTGTTGCGGCGCGAGCCTTCGAGCTCCAAGGCCAGGTCAGTGGTCATCGCACCGAGGGAAGCGAGCGTTTCTGAGGCGTGGACCAATACGGTCTCGGTATCGACGTCGGGGGCAATGGTGAAGATATGGCTTATAGCATTTGCGGGTTTGGGGTTACGCAAAGGGCCACAGAGGGTACGTTGAGCGACCTTGGAGCGTTGAGCGGGATTGAGGGAATCGGAGGTGGAAAGGCTTGGGGTTTCGGGGGGATCGGGGGTGATCTTTTTCATTGGCTCATTCCTAGAATTAAAAAAGGAACTGCCAGCATCACTTCCACATGATGGGTGGCAGCTGTACGCAGGTGTGGAAGACCGGGGATCTAGGAACCCGGCGCACCCGAAAGTGCCCCGCGCACAGCTGCCATAACTTAACAGCAGACATGAAAAAAGCGCCTGCGTAAATTTATGGGCGCTTGTGCGCCTAGATCTCATGAAGGGCTTCCACACCCTTGTCGCTGATTTTGCAGCGACTGGGGAAGGTTATCTGGCCGGTCGATTGAGCGCAAGCTCGCTAAAGGCGTCGTAGATTGCAGGAAACGTCCGAAACATGTGTGCAGCTAGATTTTTTTCGCACTCAACCGAATCAGCTTTGCCAGAGCCTTGCACTCCGGGTCAGTCTCAGCCTCAACGCAGGCATTCTTCATCGCGAGCTTCGACACCCCGCCCCACTCCAGCAGAAAACCAGCTCGTCGAGCCAGAGAGTCCAGGTACTCGCGTTGAGTCCGGCCGTTTCCTTCCCTGAATGGGTGGATGTGATTGATGCGGCCAAGGGCAATCCCAGCCTCACCGGCGAATCCCTGCAGATCCAATTTCAGGTCAGCCAGAAAATTCGTTTGCGAGAGCCTCTGCCACATCACCTGGAATGCAGCCTCAATCTCTTCGTGGGGTAGGAAAATCGTTTCATTTTTGGCAATGCCAACCTTGCGGCACTCACCTGCCCAAGGATAGATATCCTGGAAAATGAATTGGTGGATGACCTTCAAGTGCTGAAGTGAGTAGTCGCCTTCAATGGGACTCTCTTGCAGCTGAATGATACGTACCGATGCAAAGTCAGTTTCCGCCTCGCCAAGGGATGCGGTGTCCTGGATGTTCAGGAGGTTGATCAGAACGCCGTTGGGATAGACGTAAGGATCGTTTTCAGCCGAATAGCCACCAATGTAATAGTGGTCATCACCCTGGCCGTGGGTGATATCGCTGGTCATTTGCAGCCGTAACGAGCTTTCGTCGCAGCGAGCAGCTCGGCAGAGGAAATTTTCCCATCGCGGTAATCGGCCATTTTGCTTGAAACGAAGGCGCTGGTGCGTGCGCCTTCCAGATTATTGGTCGCCTCAACGTGGGCTACGTTGGCGCTACGGGTAGCGGCTTCACGAGTAAGCATGACGGGCACCTAGGGTGGTTGGATGCGTTCACTTTATACAATACAAGGCTTGGGGTTCAAGCGGATGCATTGACCGCGGCGCCGGGGTACTGGTTGCTACGCTTATCACACCCACCATCAAGCCCAAGATAAGATAGATCTATTTTTTTGCGCACTTGCACAGAAAAATAAACCCGTCCCTTGAATACCGCAGCGCTTGATTTTACGGCTGCTGCGCAGCCGGACGCAGCCTTCGGCAGCTGCTACGGGGACAGCGCTGAGCCTGAAACTCCTTAACTGATTGGAACATAGCTTGTCCGCATTGAGGCCAAAGACTCAAGCATTCCTTTTGTTAAGACTTTTCAACCGCAAACTCGCCCGCTGCACCGCAGCCATCTTCTCAGGTCGCTTCATACGCTTCCATTTCCTAATGTCCTCCTTGGTTCGGCCACAACTCACACACAACTCACCGCTCAACTGGCAAACGGAAATACAAGGGTTTTCGATATCCTTGGCCACGCGTCAACCCCGAGTCGAGCGCTTGCGCGCCAAGCGTTGCTGCCAGTTGCCGGCATTGGCACGCTGACATTGCTCTTCGGTATCGAAATGCACATGGGCCGATACCGGACTGACGAGAACATCCGCTTCTCTTAACGCCACGGCAGTCAGTTCGACCATGCGCTCGCCCTGCCCACTGGCCAGGGCCTGGTCCTTATTGGCTTGCGTATCGAAGACCCAGACAACCATCAGGCTGGAAGGGAACGCACCGTAATTCATCTCGTGGGTCAGCCAGGAGAACCCCACTATTTCTGCTTTGGCTGTCTCACACGCCTCGGTCAGGGTAGCCACCAGGCGACGCTCGATGTGCGCCTGATCGCGTTTGCTTAAAAGCATGGGTTGATCCTTGAAGGGCTATCGAAGGCAAAAATCAATCATAGGATACCTCAATGCCCTCCGGCCTCGTCCCACACTGAACTCGCCACCCCATGGCGTTCCACGTGCAATGGGCGCACCTGGCCGTCGACGCTGCCCTGGCTCGACCATTCGTCGCCCAGGCGTAGCACCACCCATTGACATCGATTGGCTTCTGCGCGAATATTATTTCAATCGCATACGATATTAACGGATGCGATAATATATCCAACCTAGCGCAATTCTGAGGATCCATCCCATGAGCAAGATCGAAAAAGTTCTGGTCACCGGCAAGACTCACACCACGCTCAGCGACACTGGCAACACTTCGCGTGGCCATAACGGCAGCCTCGACATCCAGCTTTCATCGCCCGGAAGCGCGAAACCGGCGCACGTGTTTGCAGCCACCCAACCGCACCCACACGCCGAACAGCTGTTCGCGGGGGCATGGTCGGCCTGTTTCATCGCCGCGGTCGGACTCGTGGCCAAGGAGATGAAGGTGGTGCTTCCGCCCGACCTGTCCGTCGACATCGAGGTCGATCTGGGCCAGACCGGTCAGGCCTACTTCCTCCAGGCCCGGTTGAATCTCCGCGTCCCGGGCTTGGCGCACGACGTCGCGACGGCGCTGGCGCACGCCGCAGACCAAGTCTGCCCCTACTCGAAGGCGACTCGAGGCAACATCGACGTGGCCATCAACGTCCTCACGGCGTGATGCACGGCGCGGCTTTGACATCGATTGGTATTTTCGTCCTGCAACATATATCGCATGCGATTAAAACGCATGCGAATTACAACCCTATTGAAACATTCAGGTAATCAACCATGAGCAAGATCGAAAAAGTACTGGCCACTGGCAAAACCCATACCACTGCCAGCAGCGCTGGCAACACATCGCGCGGTCATAACGGCAGCCTCGACATCGAGCTTTCGTCGCCCGGAAACGCGAAGCCCGCACATGTGTTCGCCGCCACCCAGCCGCACCCGACCGCCGAGCAACTGTTCGCCGGTGCATGGTCGGCCTGCTACACCGCCGCCGTCGGGCTCGTGGCCAATGACATGAATGTGGTACTGCCGTCTGATCTGTCGGTCGATATCGAAGTCGATGTGGGTCAGACCGGGCCGGACTACTTCCTCCAGGCTCGGTTGACTCTCCGCGTGCCGGGCCTGACGCACGACGTCGCGACGACACTGGCGCACACCGCAGACCAAATCTGCCCGTACTCGAAAGCGACGCGAGGCAACATTGACGTAGCCCTGAACGTCCTCACGGCGTGATGCACCGCGCGGCGGGTTCGACGTCGCCCTGCACGTCGAGCCCGCCACTTGTGGTTGATCACCATTGAAAGCTACAGCTCTTACGATACAATCGCATACGAGGTATATTTCAAGTTTGCGAGACAGCAGTCTTTGACGAACGAGGCTACACATGAAATCCACCGACAAAGCGGCCCCCGCGAACCTGAAGCTCTCCGACTTCCTGTGTTTTGCGGTCTATTCCACGAACCTCGCCTTCGGCAAGGCATACAAGCCGATACTCGAGAAGCTTGGGCTCACCTATACGCAATACATCACCATCGTTGCGCTATGGGAGGAAGACAATTTGACCGTCGGCAGCTTGGGCGAAAAGCTGTTTCTGGAATCGAACACGCTGACGCCGATTCTGAAGAAGCTGGAGGCGATGGGCTATCTGCAGCGCCAGCGTGATCCCGAGGACGAGCGCCAGGTGCGGATCATCCTGACGAAGAGCGGTCGACAGCTACGCGAAGATCGCCCGGAAATGGGCCTCGCCGACGCGACTGGCCTGACGCCGGACGAGTTCACGCAAATGCAGAAGGCGATCGTGACGCTGCGCAAAAATCTCATCCGATCGGTGAAAGACGGGGAATGAGCCCCTTTCCTCTCGAATTGTTTGATGTGCGCTGACGCGATATCACCAGCCACCCTTTGCGCGAATTCAGGAGTAGCCTCTTCTTATCTTCACAGGAGCCTGAAATGAAAATACGAATCCAGTCTGTCAGTCATAACGCTGATTTAGAGCCAGAAATCTTCTCGGTCCGCCTTCTCCTGGAGCCGGATGATGGCTATGAAGGCGTTTTCATGGGCGAGACCGTTGTGACCATCCCCTTTGATTCCGAGCTGACGTTTTCGCAGATTGAGCAGAAGGCTATCGCCGAGGCGAAAAGGGTTATCTGAAAGTAACCTTGCTAGCCGACTACCGGCTAACAAGGTACACCGCCCCCAAGAGTCACTGGCCACACCACGCCAAGGTGCAGTACCTTGGGAACGCTACGATTACACTCACCTCGCGATAGGAAATCGGAATGAGTAAGGCAGATGAGCTCGCCGCAAAACTGAAACGCAAGCAGGACACTCGCGTTGACGCAGATGCCTCGGCCGACAAGGCGATCGAACTGTGGCCGGCCCAGGTCTATGAGATGTATCACCAGCTAGAGACGTGGCTGGTGCCGCTGTCCGAAGCCGGACTGAACATCAGGCGTGTGCCCACCCGGGTGTTCGAGAGCCACGCCAGCGGTGCGACCTTCAACTACGCCATCGACCAGTTGCTGATCGAGGGCAATTACAGAAGCATCACCTTCGACCCCGTTGCCCGCTTCGCCATTGGCGGCTCCGGCCGGGTCGAAATCCACGCTAAAGACGCAGAGCGCTACATGCTGCGTACCGGCAGCGAGCATGGTGAAGGCCATTGGCTGATCCATACGGTGCCACGCGCAGGCCAAGCCCGGGCAAAGCCGGTCGAACTCAATGAAGACAACTTGCTCTCGGTGATTGAAGAAGGGCTGGACCTGTAGGGTCACGACCCGGAAACCCTGGCCTCGCCAGGGTTTTTCTTTGGTGGCTTCAAGGCCTTAAGTTCGCCGTGACGCCAAGTCAGGCATACCGTGCTCCGCGCCAACGCGCTCTTGCCAGAGCAGCAATCCCGGCTCGCTGGTTTCGCATAACGAGCGACAAGGCGTCGCTATGGACAATCAGCAGAAAAACCAACGCCATATTATCCAGCAGTCACTTTAATGACCTGCTCGATACGCTCACGCGCTGCTCCGGTAAGCCTCTTGATTCCCAAGATCCTTGCTATTTCAAGGGGCCTGTCAGAAGCCTGAATCAATGAAGCCAACATCAGTAGCTCTTCGGCTGCGATTTCCTCTACTGATCTCGCATCGTCAAACGTTGCGGGAATGCGATAACTGTTCCAAACAGCGATATCACCTTCCGCTCGCCATACAAATTGCCCGTCGACTGGATCATTTTTCAGATGATGATTCTGTTCGGTAATATCCAGCACTCGATCACGAATCAATCGGCCTGACCGCTGAAAACCGTGAGCGCGTGCAACGCGCTGCACCAATAATGAATCGAGTATCGGAGCTTCTTGAATCAAGACATGCTCAATCAGCTCGGCAAGGACATGGTTGTACTCTTGCGAGTAGAAATCATCGGCCTTTATCCGATCACTCAGACCACTAAAATCCGTCACACGGTATTCGCTTCGTATCGCAGAAACCGGTGAAATTTCACATATTCCAGCACTTTTCAGCTCTGCCAAAACGGGATCAGATTTTAGTGTGGGCAGAGTAGCTGGCTCTGCTAGCGGAGTATCCGCTGCCATCTCGAAAGGCACACTCTTCTCCACTAGCGAAAGCTGAGGAGAATGGGCTGGCGCAGCAAGTTCCACTTCGATAGCCATGCTTGAACGGGAGCTTTCAAGCAAAGCTTCCAGGGCTGCATGCAAACGATCCAGTGCGCCCGCTTTATCAATCCACCATTCAGTCGACCAGAGCCGCACAAGATTCCAGCCTAAGCCCTTGAGAATCGCGCTGCGGACCTTGTCTCGATCCCTGGCAGTCGCTGCACTGTGATACGTCGCGCCATCACACTCAACGCCGACCAGATAATCGCCGGGCCTGTCCGGATGGACGATTCCAAGATCAATACGGAAACGAGAAACGCCGATTTGTGGCACCACCTGCCAGCCCTTTCGTCTGAGGCCTTGAGCTACAGCCTCTTCAAACGGCGAATCATATCCACCCACCGATCCTTGTACGGCCTCAGCCAGCGCTCGCGGCCCACGCTGAGCGAACTCGATGAAATGTTTCAAGTCACGCACTGCCCGAGCGTTGGTGCGATTCAGGTCAACCATGGACGAGTCAAATGAGGAAAACACGAGCATCTCGCGTCGTGCGCGGGTAATGGCGACGTTCAGTCGACGCCATCCACCTTCCTTGTTGAGCGGGCCAAAGTTCATCGACATCACCTGGGCACCAGGCTCAGTCGGGCCATAACCAACACCCAGCATGATCAGGTCACGCTCATCGCCTTGCACCGTTTCAAGATTTTTGACAACGACAGGCTCTGGGAGATCATCCTGAAAAAAAGCTTCAATGTGCGGGTGTTGCTGGCGTGCCCTATCCAGTAGATCAGTAATAAGTCTTTGCTGATCGGTATTGAGCGTGATGATCCCGATCGAATGCCCGGCAGCAACAAAGGCGGGATCAGTCAAACGCTTCACTGTTTCAGCTACGATTGCTTCTGCTTCCGCTTGGTTATGCCGACCTTTACCCTTCGCATAGACACCCTCAACTCGACGCCATTCAACAGCGCTTGCACGGGTTTGCGCGGCAGGGAAGGTAATCAGGTTACTGTCGTAGTAACGATGATTGGAGAACGCAATCAAACTCTCATGACGGCTTCGGTAGTGCCAACTGAGACTGTGGCTTGGAATCCCGGCGCCCAGGCACTCGTCCAGGATGCTTTCCATGTCCTCTGCCGTATCATCATCTTCAGATGCAGAAGCGCCACGGTTGAAGAAGTTAGTCGGCGGCATTTGTCGAGGGTCACCGGCGATTACAACCTGCTTACCTCTAGCGATGGAGCCAATGGCATCCCATGGGGCAATCTGGGACGCCTCATCAAAAATGACCAAATCAAAAAGCGCCTGATCGGGCGGTAAATACTGCGCAATAGAAAGCGGGCTCATCAGCATGCAAGGAGCCAGCCTGGACATTGCATCGCCCATTTCCGCTGCAAGCTGGCGTACCGGCTTGTGGCGTCGCGATTTTTGCAGTTCATGTTTGAGGATGCCGAAACCACCCTGCTTGCCTATTTCGTTCTTGGACGGAATCAGACCGCAAAGCTTTGCACGCACATAACGAACCGTCAGCCTGGAAAGCTCGTCATCCAGTCGGCCAAATGCCTCAATATCACTGATATGCTCTGCTGGAACGAAATTGCGCAGCAGCGGCTGCGAATCAATCACGACCGTTGCAAACCATCGGGCGTAAGCCGTTTCGAAAGCGTCGCTGGTGCCACCTTCGGGCAGCGCATTGATGGTTAGCGCATCGGTAAGCGGTTGCAAACCGAGCGCTATCGCCTCCTCCCGAACCCTGGACCAATCGCACCATGCCTTGAGCTTCGTCTCTTGCTCTACGATGGCGTTAGCGGTATTGAGCAGTGGCTCGATCGTGACCTTGGCATCAACGGAGTTGCCCGCAAGCTCGTTGAACCGACCAGATATCTGATTGAAACGAGAAAGAGCATCCTTCAGTTGATGCAAAGCCGAGTCGATAAACCCGCCTCCACCGAGCAACTCATTGGCTTCAACTACCAATTTTGCTGTAGCGCTTCGCAGGGTGATCAGATCCTCGGGAGAACTCGAGAGCACACTGATCATTGCGCGGATGCGCTCGCTTAGCTCAACCGAGGTGGTGATGAGCGACGTATCACTGAATACGCCATTCCACCCGGGTATTGATATCAAGTCCGCAGAGAGAGCATCCAGCGACGTGAGCAAGGTACGCATATTGAAAAGCTTTGGCAGGTCAGACTCCGTATCCGGCAGTCCGGATACACGGCCTTCGGAAGCCAAACGCTTTGTCACTTTCTTCTTTGCCAGCGTCGCGAATATCCAGAATTTACGCTGCGCTTGATCCCAATCGTTCTTTATTTGCTCGAGATTGAGCCCCCGACAGGCCTCCTCCACATACGGCAAAGACAATGATTGCACTATCGTTCGATATTCATCTAAAAGCTGAACTGCTCGCTTTGCCGCAACGACTTTCGCATTCACATTGAGAGTGAAGGCAAACGTCAGATCCAGACCGTTCGCGTCGATCAAGAGTGATACGAACTTGGCCAACTGGGCAAGGTCATCGCTCTGCGCAACCAATAGGGAGAGATTGGTTGCTTTAAGAAGGCTAACGCTCGCCGCCTTCAACTCCTGGATCGCCACAGGCAGCGTTCGTGCGGTGGCAACGATCGCCTCTTGCCAACCGTTCGACCACTCAGTACGACACAACAACCCAAAGCTACTGGAAAGATCCCGCGCCGCATGACTGTTAAGATCAAGGCGCCTCGCTACATCCCGAAACTGTGCATATATGACAGCGTCATGCACTGTTCCTTCAGGCCAGGCAAGACGAGGTGTGGCTGAAGTCCCATCACGAACAACACGACCAATCGCCTGATGTACAGATAAGCCATTTGGCCAACGCCGATGTAATAGCTCAACGACCGCATTCAGTTTATTTCGTAACTTGAGTATTTTCGCTGTTTCTCCAGCCCACTCCTCAGCAGTCAGCGTGTCACGCACGTCCCAGGCACGCTCCAATTGCTTGAGCACTTCGACTTTTGAAGTCTTGCTCGAGTGGAGTTCCAGGCAGAACTCACCTAAGCCCTTTTCTTCCAGTCGACGATAGACAACATCCAGAGCAGCCATTTTCTCGGCGACAAACAGCACCCTGCGTCCCAAGGCCAGGTTATGAGCGATCATATTGGCAATAGTTTGCGACTTTCCTGTTCCTGGTGGTCCGTCGAGTACAAAGTCACAACCACTGGCCGAAGCGACTACGGCCGCAAGCTGGGAAGAGTCAGCCGGCAATGGCGTAAATAAATTGGCCGGATCGACTTTGGCGTCCAGTTCATCAGGTCGTGGAAACTCGCCTGACGAAGTGAATCCTGCTCCGCCTGCTGTGCGCTCCAGCAAATGCTTGACCAGTGGGCTTTGTAGAAGCTGCTCAGAGCGAGCAGCCAAGTCCTGCCACATCAGATATTTGGCAAAGGAGAAGGTACCCAGGACGAGTTCGGTAGTCACCTCAAATCCAGGAACATCCCGGACTGCCCGTCGCACTGTATTCCAAATACCTTCAACATCGATGCCGCTCTCATCGGTAGGAAGCTCTCCCTCCAATCCCGGGATCACCAGTTCAAAGTCGTGCCGAAGTAGCTCAAGCAACGTCAAATTGAAGCGTGGTTCATCCTCAAGCAGGGTCATCGTCACGCCAGACAGCGCGCTTTTTCGATCAAGTTTGACCGGAAGCAATATGAGTGGCGCCGAATAGGTTTTTGGGTCGTCCGCAGTTTTTTTCCACTTCAGAAACCCGATCGCCAAGAACAGTGTGTTGGCGCCACCTTCGTCAAGGTCGCTACGAGCCTTACGATACAGTTCGATCAAGGCAACTTCGAGTTTGCTCTTCTCTAAAGTGGCCAGCACCTCACCGCGTGTTAAAGCTGTACGTGCATACTCATCGCGTAAAATTTCTCGATTCTGCTGTTCGTAGAGCGCTGCATCTCTACCTCCGGCTTCCAGATCAGGTATCGAGACGATCCGAATGCGCTTACCACTGGCAAGTTGATCTTCTAGTACGGCAGGATCCGGGCATATCAGACGAACACCTTTTGCACTATCGGGTAAATGCAAGAGCCGGTTACGCGTCGTGAGATCCAACAGTTTTCTTTGCCAGAGCGTGAGCTTTCCCGCTGGGCTATCGACTTCAGAAGATATCTCCACGTCAAAGCCTGGAAGGACAGGTGCATCCTCTAACGCCTCGAATGCTTGCGGTTCATTGCTGTCGTCAACCTTTAGCGAGGTCGATGACATCGCCAGAGGGCGAATGCGTTGCATCCGGGCACGATGTATATCAACCGCCATGATGAAATCATCATCATTGATCTGGCGCTCAGCGTTGGACACGGCTTGGCTGAAGCTTGGTACGGGCATCTGGGTTGCCAGCGTGGTTTCAAAAACCAGAATTTCTTTTAGATCTATCCGTTTTCGTACAGCCGAAGCTTCATCAGTGATGAGTTGAGAAAACTCCTGCGGCTGCAGCCACACGCCGACAAACGCGTGTCCCTTGGTCAGGATCAATAAAGCATTGAGCCCTGCCTGTTCCAACGCCGCCGCAAAAAGCAATGCGGTATCCAGACAAGTAGCCACGCCACCTTCCAGAATCAAACCAGGTGTTCGTACCTTCTGCCCTTGAGTTTCAAAACTCGCGGGAGGCAGGGCGTAACTCAACCTAAGGCCACACACCGCTGACCATATAGCTGAAGCCAGCTCCCAGGTTCTGGTTCTCGATTGGCCGGAATACCCGTCAATGCCATCTTTCTTCCCGGCACGACGCAACACATCAGCAGCAGATTTCAATACTCGATCCACAGCAGGATCATTTGGCATCGCAAACGCGGCCAAAAGCTCTGGCATGGAAAGGAGGCCTCCCCATTCATTTTTCGCCAAAAGCTCAACGGGAAACGATTGGCTATAAAGCACTTCGCCTTTACAACTAAGGCGCAGGATTACACTCGCGTTAAGACTTTCAGCCAGGTCAGCCAAATATCCAGCATTGAGGTTCAGATTGCGCTCAGCAATGTGAAGACTTGAATCTTTGCTCAGACGGTCAAGACGCCAAGTCCGCGCTTCCAGAAATGGCGGATCGGCAACGAGTTCAAGAACAAGATCGTTGTAATCGGTACCACCATCGTTGAGCACAGCAAGCTCTCGCATCACTGGCACAGCATTTTGGTGGGAGGCAAAGCCAATTTTGCTGGCAATCACTCCTTCGATCTTGATGGTCATCAACCATTACTCCATGGTGAGCGCAGTCACGCTTATCTGAAAAGTGCTGTAATTAAGAAAAAAGGGGACAGAAAAAAGGGAAAAATGGGACAGTTTATTTTTATGCGCCTCAACGTCGCCCTATAGAGGCTAGAAAAATAAATCCGTTCCCTTTTCCTTCCCTTTTCCCCTATAGCTTGTTTTGCCTCGTCGCCACAGCCGCCCCCCCTGCTCGCGGCAAATCCAAAACAGGCAATTCCGAAGGCAGATTCAACGCCCGCAACACAGCTAAATCATACCCATACACATCAGGTTTAAACGCCACCCGACCATCGTTACTCAGGTCCACTGTCCAATAGGCTAATAGCACCGGCACTTTTACCGGGAGTCTGATGTTTTCTGTCTTGCCGTTGGCTAACTGCGTCTGAATCGCGGCGGTATTCCAACGAGCCGGGTCGTTGAACAGCAGTTCTACCAGCTGCAGCGGATTTTCGACCCTGATGCAGCCGGAACTGGTGGCGCGGCGTGATTGAGCGAACAACTCCCGATGAGGGGTGTCGTGGAGATAAATCGCGTAGTCATTGGGAAAACGAATGACCACCTGGCCGAGAGAGTTGTCGGGGCCGGCATCCTGACGGAGGGTGATGCCGCGCGGGTTGTGCCAATCGATGGTCGACGGATCGACGACAGCTCCTTGCCTGTCGAGGGCTCGAATGCGGTTTGCGTCAAGGTAATGAGGGTCTTTTAGAATCTTGGGAAGCATGTCTTTGACGAGAATCGTCGGGGGCACTGTCCAGGTAGGATTGAAGGTTATGTAAGTAATCTCGGACTGAAATACCGGTGTGCTGCGGAAAGGTTTACCGACCTGTACACGAGAGCGCCAGATAGCCTTGCCATCGCGATAGAGCGCGACCTTGTATCCGGCGATATCGACGATGACGAAGGTTCCCTGAAGTTTGTACAGCAGCCAACGTGCTCGCTCCATGTTCACCCGGACCTGGTCTATCCGTGCCTCTATCGGTATGTTCAGCGCGGCGAGTGTCGCCGCCCCCACGACGCCGTCCACCGGAAGGTATTGCTCGGCTTGAAACTTTTTAACCGCCGATGCAACGGTTTCGTCGTAGTCAGTCGGTGTTGCGGTTGGCTCGTTCAGATAACCACCCGCCGTCAAACGGGTGCGCAACACCGCTATTGAGGCGTCGGTCACGCCTGGCTTGAGGACCTGTCCTGCAGCAATCAACGGCCAGCCACCGCTGTCTCGAACCCTGCGCAATTGCGCCAGCCCCTCTCGCAACCTGCCGTAAATCGCATTTTGTGGCGGCGCTTGATTGAACGCGCGCGCTACGTCATGGGTTTCGATTGCATCGAAGAAGCCTTTGACGTCTTCGCGAGGATCGACGTCGACTGGATCGAAGTTCCAGTGTATTTCCAGCCGGGAGGGATCGACTTTGCCGCGCCGCAACTGGAGCAACGCCGTAATGTAAGTCTGGGTGGCGGCTATATCAAAGGTCGCACGCTGTGCGGGGGTTGGCGCCGTTGTGCGCATCGACGCTTCGGCCCTGGTCAGTTCTGCGATACGGAAATCACCAGGGTCCAGGCCGTCAGTTTGAGTGTCGTTCAGGCTTTTCAACAGCTGGGCTACATCTCTATCGTTTGTCCAGGCAGCACGAAAGCTTCGCCGAGCATAAAAATCGGCGACCGCACGACTGACATCCACGCGTTGGTGGCCTGGTGAGGTGGCAGGTAGAGGGGCTGGCATTGAGCCCACTGGGGCGAGAATGGCCTGGACCGCTTGGGCGACGGCGTCGTTTGGTGCAACGTCAATGACACCATATGGCGGAGTTAACAGCGAAATCGGCGAAGACTGTGCTGTCGCCGAGCTGCCGATCAGCAGTCCCATAAAAAAGACGCGGCTTAACCTGGATAAATTTGATAGCTGCCGCATGGATAATCCTTAATTCCCCGTACATAAGGGCTAGCATCCGTCACACTGCTAGACTCGTATAAATCGCGATGAGATACGTACATGACGCTAGACCGCTTCGGCCTTTTAAGGACGGCCATGCTGCTGATGTCCATTTCTGTAGAGGCAGCCTACGCCGATTCGCTTGAGGCCGCGCTGGTCAAAGCGGCGCCAGACGCTAACGCCAAGGTTATCGCGTTGGCCGTGCGTGCGTCTCAGTGCCGATTGGCACAAGGCGAAGTACCTGCCCAAAGACTCGCCGTGATTGATTATTCTCTTCCCTCGACCGAGCAGCGGCTGTGGGTTTTTGACCTGAAACGCCGCACATTACTGTTTCATGAACTGGTCGCCCACGGTCGAAACAGTGGCGAGAATATGGCCAGTCAATTTTCCAACCAGAATGAAAGCCTGGCTACCAGTCTTGGCTTGTACCGGACGCGCTCAACCTATGTCGGTCAAAATGGTTATTCCTTGCGCATGGAGGGATTGGAACCTGGTTTCAATGATCGTGCATTCGACCGGGCGATTGTCATTCACGGGGCGCCGTATGTCAGTCGCGACCTGGCGCGGTTGAACGGCCGTATTGGTAGAAGTCTGGGTTGCCCGGCCGTGCGTCCGGCTATTGCGCATCAACTGATCGACTCGATGAAAGATGGGCAGTTGCTGTTTTCTTATTATCCTGATCGGCAGTGGCTGAACTCTTCTTCGTTTATCAATTGCGATAAGTCTACTGTGGCTGAAGTGTCTAAACCGGGTACAGGCTATTAAGTTGACTTCGCTGCCCTCTGGTGGGCGTCCATCGTCGCAGCGGGTGAGCCCAATCAACGATCCAAATTGATATCGTGATTGAGCCCGTGCCGGCTGATGTTACTTCGGCTGCTCCACGGTGCGCAGATAGGGCTTCAACGTCTTGAAGCCCTGCGGGTATTTCTTCCTGGCCTCCTCGTCGGACACCGAAGTGGGAATGATGACGTCCTCACCCGGCCGCCAGTTCACCGGGGTGGCGACTGTGTGTTTGGCGTTTAATTGCAGCGAATCGAGCAGGCGCAACACTTCGTCGAAGTTGCGCCCGGCACTCATCGGGTAAATCAGCATCGCCTTGACCTTCTTGTCCGGGCCGACGATGAACACCGAGCGCACCGTAGCGTTGTCCGCGGCGGTCCGTGGGCCGCCACTGGCATTCGGATGAATCATGTCGTAGAGCTTCGCCACTACCAGGTTTTCGTCGCCGATCATGGGGTAGTTAACCGCATGCCCCTGGGTTTCCTTGATGTCGCCGGCCCAGGCCTGGTGATCACTGACCGGGTCGACGCTAAGTCCGACTACTTTGGTATTGCGTTTGTCGAACTCCGGCTTGAGCTTGGCCATATAACCGAGTTCGGTGGTACAGACAGGCGTGAAATCCTTCGGATGCGAGAACAGGATGGCCCATTTGTCGCCAATCCACTCGTGGAAATGGAGAGGACCTTCGGTGCTTTCGGCGGTGAAATCCGGTGCTTCGTCACCAATGCGAATTGCCATGTTCGGTCTCCTTGCTGTGACTGGGAGGGTAGCTGTCAGCACACTGACTGCTGTTGCGACGGCGTTCGAGTATCTGCGTCGAACCTGTCGGCGCGGATCAGTATAGGAGACATACCAGGACAAGGCGCAAACCAGGCCATTCCCTCGGTAGGCAGGGAAACATGGGGGCACGAGACCACGACTTCCTGTCGCAGCCATCAGCAGGTATTGCATCGGGATCAGATCTAAGACACGCATAACACCGATCGCGCCCGCGCCCACAGTACTTGCCGATCCTTCAGGCCGTTAAGCCCACCGTTGATCTTCCGGGTGATGCCCTCGAAGTCATCACGATCCGCCAGGGCATTCAGCTCGCGCACCCACCAGAACCAAGCAGCCGACTCGGCAGCCCACTGCGGCAACTCGAGTAGCTCGGGAGTCAGCAGCAGACGCTCATCGCCAAACAGTGCCAGGCTGCATTTTTGGTAGTTGTCCCGGCCGGTCACCTGAATCAGACCGCGACCGCGATAGCGCGGTCCATCACCTTCCGAGGTGTTGCCCAGTCTCGCAGCCAGTGTCCCGGTGTCGTACTTGCTCAGGTACTGATCGTCGCCTAGTTCGCGGACATACTGCAGTTGACCGGACTCGTGGCCTATCTGAGCCAGGAAGGCCGCCTGACGCTTCGGTGTATTGATCTGCCGATGTGCCATGGCAGTATTTAGTTCGAATACAAAAACGCCCGCTTGGTGGCGGGCGTCGGGCATGATATCGAGTAGTTGCTGTTGAGTTACTTGCATAGTTTCTCCCGATAAAAAAAGACCGTTCCCTCATAAGTAATTCGAGATCAATGCTATCAGTAATGCAGGTGTTTCTGCCCGAGCCTTACTATTAGCAATCATTGCAACTCCAGTACTTTGAGCTCTCTTTAGCCTTTGCTTTCCGGCCGCATTGGCCTCCTTCCCTCGCCAAAATTGCATCCAACAGTCGTGCTCCAACCGGCCTGGGTATAGACGTGCTCAGACTGCTGATGCGGCCATCCCAATAGTGCGTCCGAGCGTACAAAGTCAAAAAGCGGGGCTCGGCATCCACCTGAACGATCTGGCTGACTAAATTGACCGACAGCGGGAGAACGCTACCCGTGAGCAGGCGTAGCTGAGGGGGCGCAATGACTAACCTCCAGATACAAATCAGCTCTCAACTCCTTGAGCAAGAACAAAAATTTCATCATATGGTTGGACGCAGTCACCCTAGCTGCAAGCCAAACGAAAAAGGGCTGACACAGGGCCTTTTTTATACATATAGAATATGCATAATGACAACATTCAGAATTCAGTATGACCAGGCGAAAAACGTCGCGAACAAGAAGAAACACAAGGTGAGCCTGGCAGATACCGAGGCCGTGTTTTACGACGACATGGCCCTTGCGCGTGAGGACAATGATCATGATGAAAAGCGGTGGATTATCATGGGGCAAGATGCCTGCGGCCGTGTACTCGTCGTTGCATACACCTACCGCGAGCCAGATTTCGTTCGCATCATCAGCGCACGAATAGCCTCCAAAAATGAACTGAGTCAGTACCTGGAGGGTTGACCGATGAAAGAAGAATACGATTTCAGCACAGCCAAGCGTGGCCCGGTTGCGAGCAGCAAAAGCAAAACCCGCATCACCATCATGCTCGATGACGACGTGATCGAGGCTGCTCGCGAGTGCGCCGAAAGTGCCGGCACTGGATATCAAACCGTCATCAACAACCTATTGCGTCAGGCCCTGGTATCTCAGACTGCCCACACGCTGGCACCAGCAGCCCGAAAACGGACCCGAATGGTCAGACCCTACGCAAACGGTATTACCCGGTCCGATGTGAAGGACCTGGAGAAACAGCTAGCCGCGATGGCTGAAGAATTACATAAAATGATGGATGCATCCAAACCCGGCAAAGCCAAGGCATCGGTATGAACTGAGAGAAAAAATGGGGACAGGCCACGGTTTTCGGTTTTTCGGGAAGAAATTGTGGTCTGAGAATCATCTAGCCATGCACCAGTACGACGAAGCCGGCCTGGCAGAAAGCTTCGGCGAAGCGCTCGATGCCGTGGTACTTGGTGCCGGCGTAGCCGTGCGCCATAGTGATGGCCGGATGAGGGCCCGTGCCTTCGGGGACGAATAGCCGGCGCCGGGGTTGATGCCGCCATCAGCCGGGAAGGACACATTGGTTCTGCTGACCATGCAAGTGGGTCTCTCGTTAGTTGGCGTTCTTCGCGATGAAGCTTGCCGTCGCCGAAATCAACTCATCAACCTGCTTCTCGTCCTGGAACGCATTGAAAAAGTGATCCATCGGCCTGACGAACAGTTCGCCCTCGCCGTGGTGGTAGCGGATCAGGCTCTGGCCCAAGGCGGGTTGCGGGAAGACGATATCGTCCTTCGTGCCGACGGCGACGAACAGCGGGCCGTCATAGCCGGCGATCTCCGCAGCCGGAACCAGGGTGAGCAGACTGACGAAGAAAGCCGACTTGACCTTGAGCGGCTGCCCCTGCGGCATCGGCAACTCCACCGGCTTGTCACCGCTGGCCAGGGCCTCTTTGATCTTCTCGGCCCCCCACAGCAGCGGGAACGACGCCGGCATGTTGGTCGCCGGATTCCACAGCGCTACGGCGTCCAGTTTATGCGATGTACGGGCCGCCACTGCGGTAGACACGGCACCGCCCATGCTCCAGCCGACCAGAGCCATTCGGTTGGCATCGACGCGGCCGGAGTTGGCGAGGTAGTCGAGCGCGCCCAGTCCGTCCGCTACATGCGCGTCCAGCGTGGCGTCTGCGCTATCTCCATCGCTGGCGCCGCCGGCGAAGCGATAGTCGATACGCAGACTGGCGATACCCTGGTCGGCCCAGATGCGCGCGGCGCGTGCAAAGATCCCCTCATTGACAGCAGGTATCTTCACTTCATCCCGGCTACCACCAAAGCTGTGCAGCAGCAGAGCGACCGGTGGTTTTTCCACGCCCTCGGGCAGGTTGAGTGTACCGACAACCTTCATGCCATCTACTGTGAAGGTGACGGTTTGCTCGGCTGCTTGGGCAAACACGGAAAAGACGAGAAGAGCGATGGCCAGTGCCGTACGGCTAAGAGAGGTGAACATGATGAATTCCTCAAGGATGATGGGCGGGTTGTATCTCGTCCGTTTACTGATCGGTTGAGGACTTCGCGTTCTTGTTGGCCGAAGATTGGCTGAGCAGCCCGACGCCGCTATACCACAGCGGGCCGAGGTTAATTCGGTTGGGATAGAGCTTGATCATCTGGTCAAAGTATTCACGAGGAGTCGGCTTCTGCGCCAGTAGCCGTTGTGCATCCAGCAGGTACTGGCGGGTTTCATCCAGGATGGCCGGATCGTCGGGGAGGGATTTCTGCTTGTGGCCCGCAACCACAGCACGTGGTTTGAGCGCCTTGACGCGATCTATCGCCTCTATCCAGGACTGCAGGCCGCCGTGCCCGCCTTCGAGCAGGTACTGATGCACACCGTTGTAGGCGACATCGCCGGCCACCACCAGGCCGATGGCAGGCACATGCAAGACGGTGGTGTCGTCGGTGTCGGTGTGGCCGACCTCGACCGGGAGAACGACATTGCCTTCCAGCAGGAAGCCGTCGGCCGGAACCGGTTGGGCAAGAATCGGTGTCTCGCCAATCAGGCCGGGGAAGTCCTTGTCGAACACTCGCTCCCGGCCGACCGTCGCCTGCAGATGCATGAGTTTGATCGTGCCTTCGGTCGCATAGACGGTGACGCCGGGGAACCGCGCCATGAGCTGCTTAGCCCCGAACCAGTGGTCGCCATGCCCATGGGTGACATAGATGTATTTCAGTTGTTTGCCCGAGGCCGCTACCCAGTCAGCGACGCCTTTGGTCTGTTCGAGCGTCATCGGCGGATCGACCAGCACAGCCTCCTTCTCCCCGAAAATCAGGGTGGACGAAATCGGCGAGGATACGACGGGCTCGCCGTTCGGTAGTCGAGCGCCGGAGGCCCGTTGAACCCCATCCGAGACGAAAACCTCGTACGACAGCTTAGTGGTGTTGCCGCCTTGCGCCTTGCCTGCTGCGGGATCGGTGGCATGGGCCAGGCTGGAAATGGCAGCAAAAACAGTGGCGAGCACCGTGGGGGTGGATGTCATGTGCATGATGGAACCTCCATGAGGCTTACTATTTGGATCGCGGTTGCCACGTGTCGGGCGCGACGAAGCCGTCCACTGCACCAGCCTGTTCAGCGCCTCAGTAAGTCTAGACTGGCAAAGCCAAGGCATCGGTATGAGCTGAGAAACTCCGGTTACTCAGGAGCAAGGCACTGTCTCAACTCAGTGCCTTCAACCACACCCATCCCGCATAAGGTCGCCACGTCCTCGCAAATGTGTATACCGGCGCATAGAGTTCCAATATCGATGCCCTGAAGCTATTCATATCCCTAACTAAGGATTCCTCAGGAACAGACCACGACTTCCAGTCGCAGCCTATCCCCAACCCAGTCAATCTCCCTCCAATCCTGATAAACTCCCATATTTACCCAACCTGTGAAATTCCCTAGCCAAGCCCAGCCCGTTCTTCACTTCTGCGCCCAGCTAAAACCGCAATCCAACAGACGTCCCAATGCCTCTAGATCTCGCTCCAACCACCCATCCAGCCCTCTCCCGCCGCTTCAGCGTTGCGCCGATGATGGATTGGACCGATCGCCATTGCCGGTTCTTCCTGCGCCTGCTCTCCAGACACGCCCTGCTCTACACCGAGATGGTCACCACTGGTGCGCTGCTCAATGGCGATCACGACCGTTTCCTGCGTCACAACGAAGCCGAACACCCGCTCGCCCTGCAACTGGGCGGCAGTGTCCCGGCGGATCTGGCCGCGTGCGCCCGCATGGCCCAGGAACACGGTTACGACGAGGTTAACCTCAACGTCGGCTGCCCAAGCGATCGGGTGCAGAACAATATGATTGGCGCGTGCCTGATGGCGCATCCGGCTTTGGTGGCGGATTGTGTGAAGGCGATGCGGGATGTGGTGTCGATTCCGGTGACGGTGAAGCATCGGATCGGGATCAATGGCCGTGACAGTTATGCGCAGTTGTGTGATTTCGTCGGGCAGGTTCGCGACGCTGGTTGTACGAGTTTTACCGTGCATGCGCGGATTGCGATTCTGGAGGGGTTGTCGCCGAAGGAGAATCGGGACATCCCGCCTTTGCGCTATGACGTGGCGGCGCAGTTGAAGGCGGATTTCCCGGAGCTGGAGATTATTCTCAACGGCGGAATCAAGACGCTGGCGGAGTGTCACGAGCATTTGCAGCGCTTTGACGGGGTGATGCTGGGACGCGAGGCGTATCACAATCCTTATGTGATGGCCGAGGTGGATCAGCAGTTGTTCGGCAGTACGGCACCGGTGATTTCCCGGGCGCAAGCGTTGGCGCGCTTGCGGCCTTATATTGCCGAGCATCTGGCGGCTGGCGGGTCGATGCACCATATCACCCGGCATGTGCTGGGGCTGGGCACGGGTTTTCCGGGGGCGCGGCGTTTTCGGCAGTTGTTGTCGGTGGATATCCATAAGGCCAAGGAGCCTTTGGCGTTGCTGGATCAGGCGGCGGAGTTGCTTGAGGGGCGCTAGCGGTCATTTGCCAATGTCTACGTCAAAGACGTATGATCGCTTCCATGCTGACAATCATCGAATCCCCGCTGTTCACCAGGCTCTGGCCGGACTACTGGACTGAAGAAGAACGTGGCGCGTTCATGTCCTACCTGGGGAACAACCCGGATGCCGGCGCGGTGATCCCCGGGTCTGATGGATGTCGCAAAGTGCGCTGGAGCATGGATGGCCGCGGCAAAAGCGGCGCGGTCAGAATTATTTACACCGCGCAACTTGCCAGCGGAGCTTTGGTCACATTACTGATCTACGGCAAAGGCGCCACAGAGAACATCCCCGCGCACATCCTGCGCAAAATCGCAAAGGAGCTGAATCATGCCCCTGACTGAAAAAGAACTGATGGAACGGGATGCCAAACGCAATATCGGCGAAGAGCTACTTGCGTCCATTCTTGAGGTCAAAGCTGGCCGCCATGGCGACGTTCATAAGGTTGAGGTGACCGAGGCTGCCGAAGCGCGGAGCAAAACCGGGCTTTCGCAGCCAAGGTTTGCCGAGCTGCTGGGAGTGTCTGTACGCACTCTGCAGGAGTGGGAACAAGGACGGCGATCCCCTTCTGGCGCTGCTCGGTCGCTGCTGCACATTGCAGCGCTTCGACCAGATGTTTTCCGGGATGTATTGGCGAACTAAAGATGCGTTTGCGGATGCTCATGGAACACTAACAGTCAATTGGTTTGAACCTGCCGAGTGTTTTGACATCGAATTTATCTGGACGACGCCCCGCTATTCAAACATCTGTTTTCAGGTAGTTGCGGTTGGGGCGGTCGTTAAGCATAAGCGCCCTTGAGTGGCTGTCAGCCCTCGGGTAATGTCATTAGACCCACAGGACAGAGCACGCCCATGACTTCCAAGCTGGATCAACTCAAGCAGTTCACCACCGTTGTTGCCGATACTGGCGATTTTGAAGCTATCGCTCGCGTCAAACCGGTGGATGCCACCACCAACCCTTCGCTGCTGCTCAAGGCCGCGGCCATTCCTGGTTATGCCGAGTTGCTGAACGCCTGCGTCAGCGACTGCAAGGGCGATATCGGTCTGGCCAGCGATCGCTTTGCCGTGGCGGTTGGGCAAGAAATCCTGAAAGTGATTCCTGGGCGTATTTCCACTGAAGTGGATGCGCGCCTGTCGTTCGACACTGACGCCGTATTGAAGCGTGCGCACCGTCTGATCGAATTGTATGAAAAAGCCGGTATTGGCCGCGATCGTGTACTGATCAAGGTCGCTTCCACCTGGGAAGGCATCCGCGCCGCCGAACAACTGGAGCGCGAAGGCATCCAGACCAACCTGACCCTGCTGTTCTCCTTCGCCCAGGCGGTTGCCTGTGCCGATGCCGGGGTGTTCCTGATTTCACCGTTCGTGGGCCGGATTTACGACTGGTACAAAAAAACCAGTGGCAACGACTACGCCGGCGCCGATGATCCGGGCGTGCAGTCGGTCACTCGAATCTACAACTACTACAAGGCCAATGACTACAAGACCGTGGTCATGGGTGCCAGCTTCCGTAATCTGAACCAGATCGAGCAGTTGGCCGGCTGTGATCGCCTGACCATCAGCCCGGACCTGCTGGAAAAACTCGCTGCCGACACTGGCAAGCTTGAGCGCAAACTGGCGCCAGGCCACGCAGGCGAACCCCGCCAGAGCCTGACCGAGAGCCAGTTCCGCTGGGCCTCGAACGAGGACGCCATGGCCACCGAGAAGCTTGCCGAAGGTATTCGTCAGTTCGCCCGCGACCAGGAAAAACTCGAAGCGCTGCTGTCCGCCAAGCTCTGATTCCCAAGCTCTGATCGGAAACGGGCAGATGCAAAAAGGGCGAACCCTCGCGGGTTCGCCCTTTTTTATGCGCTGAAGATTGCTGCGATCAGTGACGCTCCAGGGCGTTCACCAGATCGTGGAAAGCTTCGCGATTGGAGTCATTCAAGCCCATGAGGATCTTGTGCGCTTCGAGCACCTTGATCCGCACCACTTCTTCCGACTGATCCTGGGATGGCAGGTCGGTCAGGCTTTCCGGGCACGGAATCGGGCGATCAACGATGTTGAACACCTGATCGAAGCCCATCGACTGCAAAAGCCGGGTGATGTCTTCGTGGGTGGTGACGACAGTCGGCAAGAGGCCGACCTTCTGCCGCGAGAGGATCGACAATTTGGCCAGCAAGCCAAGTGTCGTGCTGTCGATGCTGCGGGTTTCGGTCAGATCGATGACGATCGCTGAAAAATTCAGCGAAGTGAAGATCTTCTCAATAGTCGCATCCAACGCCGAACACAGGGTCAGGCGTACTTCACCGATGAACTTCAGGACGAAAGTCCCATCCTGCTCGGCGAACTGGATTCTACCGGTACTCATTGAAGATTCCTGCTCAACACCAACAGGGCGATATCATCCGGCATCTCCCCTAGCGTGGCCAATCCAAAAACCTGCCGCAGACCATCCAGGCTGCCGCCCGCCGTTCTCACCCTTTCAGGTAAGGCGGCCTCTTTCTCTTTGAGTGTCTGCTCGGGCAAAAGGTCCAAAATGCCATCGGACATCAGCGTCAGGCTGAATACCGGGGGCAATTCCAGTACGTGATCTTCGTAGGTGGCTTCATTGAACAAGCCCACCGGCAGACCACGTCCTTCCAGATAACGAACACTGTCTGGGGTGTACAACACAGGCAATGGCAGGTGACCGCCAATGCTATAGGTCAACAAACCCGTCTCCTCGTCGATGACTCCACCGACCATCGTGACATGTTTGCCCAGCTTACAGCTGATCAGGCCACGGTTGATATGGCCAAGAACTTCCGAAGGCTTGAATTCCGGCAAGGTGCCGTTGCGCTTGGACTCGAACAACAACCGCGTGGTCATGAATTTCAACAGCACCGTCACGAATGCCGAAGATGCGCCATGACCGGAAACGTCTGCCAGATAAAACGCTACCCGACGCTCGTCGACCCGAAAGTAGTCGACAAAATCACCGGAGAGGTACAAAGACGGAATAATCTGATGCGCGAACTGAAACTCATCGATCGACCAGGGACTGACCGGCAACATGTTCATCTGCACCTGACGCCCGGCGTTCTGGTCTTCCTGCAACAGGTTCAGGCTGGCTTCGAGCTCGCGGTTGGCGGTTTCCAGCTTCTCGCGGTAACGCTGGTTTTCCAGCAGCAGACGCGCTCGATCCAGAGCCCGGCGCACAGAGTGCTCGAGCACAGCCAGGTCTTCCAGGGGTTTGATCAGGTAATCCGCCGCACCGAGACGCAAGGCCTCGACAGCGTCGTTCATGACGCCCGCGCCCGAGACCACGATCACTGGCGTTTGCGGTGCAAGCTCGGTCACCTGACGAATCAGCTCGAGTCCGCCCATCTGCGGCATGCGCAGATCGCAGATCACCAAGTCGGGCTTTGCTTGCTCGAATACCTTAAGACCTTGCTGGCCATTGCTGGCCTGAAGGACGCTGAATCCACTGTCTTCCAAATAGGCCGCGAGGCTCGCGCGCACTACTTCGTCGTCATCGATAATCAGCAGCGTGGCACTGGTTTTTTGCATGTGGGCAAACGGCGCCAGAATTAAGTTTGCGTAGGCGGGCTGGGCATTGGCCAGGCTCACTCTACTGGATTCGCTTTCTAGCCTCTCTGAGTCGCAGCCTTTGGAGCTATTGCCCTATTTGCGCGTTAATCAGAGGTGCCCTTCTAAGGCGCAGACGGTACTCCCATCTGCGGGGCGTTTCAAGCTCATGCCGATGGTCTCCTGACGTCTTTACACCACAAATCACCGGGAGTTATAAGAACAGGCAAAACCTTAACGAAATCGAAGGATAGAGCTCATGAGCCAAAATGGTCGTGACTACAGCGAAAAGCGCGACTAGATCCGCATGCGGGTGGATGCCGAGGTCACCCTGATCCACGCCGGACAGGTGATTCCAGCCGTCTGCGTGGACCTTTCCAGCAGTGGCATGCAAGTCCAGGCTCAGCGCTCACTCAAGGTGGGCGACAAGCTCAGCGTACGCATCGACATGCCGCACTGAAGGTCTGGAAGCCGAGACCGAGGTCGTGTGGGTGAGAGAAGCGGACAGCAGCAGTCAGAAACTTGGGCTTACAATCCTGAAAATGAATTAATCACCAAACAAAAACGCCCCGACAAGTCGGGGCGTTTTCATGTGCGCTCGCTTAGTGCGGGAACGCTGGCGGGTTTACCCCGGCCATGTCTTCCATCACGCGAACTACCTGGCAGCTGTAACCGAATTCGTTGTCGTACCAAACGTACAGAACAACGCGGTTGTCTTGGCAGATGGTCGCTTCAGCATCCACCACGCCGGCGTGGCGCGAGCCAACGAAGTCAGTGGAAACCACTTCCTGCGAGTTGACGTAGTCGATTTGCTTATGCAGATCGGAGTGCAGCGCCATGTAGCGCAGGTACTCGTTCATCTCTTCGCGGGTGGCGGCTTTCTCAAGGTTGAGATTGAGAATGGCCATCGACACGTTTGGCGTTGGAACGCGGATCGCGTTACCGGTCAACTTGCCAGCCAGCTCAGGCAGCGCCTTGGCAGCAGCGGTGGCAGCACCGGTCTCGGTGATAACCATGTTCAACGCGGCGCTACGACCACGGCGATCGCCTTTGTGGAAGTTGTCGATCAGGTTCTGGTCGTTGGTGTACGAGTGAACGGTTTCAACGTGACCGTTGACGATACCGAACTTGTCGTTGACTGCCTTGAGCACCGGCACGATGGCGTTGGTGGTGCAGGAAGCCGCGGAAACGATCTTGTCGTCAGCGGTGATTTCACCGTGGTTGATACCGTGCACGATGTTCTTCAGCTTGCCTTTGCCAGGCGCGGTCAGAACAACGCGGTCGATACCCGGGCAGGACAGGTGCTGACCCAGGCCTTCGGCGTCACGCCATACACCGGTATTGTCTACCAGCAACGCGTTCTTGATGCCGTACTGGGTGTAATCCACTTCAGTAGGGTTCTTCGCGTAGATCACCTGGATCAGGTTGCCGTTGGCGGTAATGGTGTTGTTGGCTTCATCAATAGTGATGGTGCCATCGAACGGGCCATGAACCGAGTCACGACGCAACAGGCTGGCACGTTTGACCAGATCGTTGTCGGCGCCCTTGCGGACAACGATGGCGCGCAGACGCAAGCCGTCGCCACCACCGGTTTTTTCGATCAGGATGCGCGCCAGCAGACGGCCGATACGACCGAAGCCGTACAACACAACGTCGGTGCCGGTACGTCCGGAACCATTTTGCTTGCCAACCACATCGGCCAGTTCGTCACGGACGAACTGCTCGGCGGTACGGTCATTGCCTTCAGTCTTGAACTTGACGGCCAGCTTGCCCAGATCGACCGAAGCGGCGCCGAGCTTGAGCTCGCTCATCGCTTTGAGCAGCGGGAAAGTTTCGTGGACGGACAGCTCACTGTCGTCGGACTGGCGATGGCGAGCAAAGCGGTGGGCTTTGAGAATCGCGATGACTGAACGGTTGATCAGGCTGCGGCCATAGATCGAGCTCACCACGTTGTTGTTGCGGTAGAGCTGACCGATAAGCGGAATCATCGCTTCTGCGAGTGCTTCACGGTCGATCCATTCACCAAGACACTGGTCGGGCTTCTGAGTCACGGGAACCTTCCACATATGTAGGGGCAGAAAAAAGGGGCTACATTATGCCGCCGAGTGCCTCCCGTAGCAATGCGCGCCTGTCGCGCGGCCCGTAACAAAATCCCCTTCAAAAAAATTACGCCGCGCTGAAGCCCAATAAAACCGGGGCCTCCAGCTTCGTCAGTTTTTCGGGGACAGCGCTGCATTGTCCGTAACCATCCGTAACACTGGTTCGTTTTGCCACTACATAATTGGTAATTCTCACTAAAAAACGACCCGATTTTGTGATTACAACTACATTTCGCCCAACCCGCGTAATAGACACATCTGCAACTGACAGCCGGCACCGGAGGCCGCTACAATTACCGACTTTGTCGCAACGCTTGGAGCTCAACCTTCCGTGCCCGTTCTGCGTCTACCGCTACTCCCTGCTGCCGCAGGTAAACAGCATTGGGGCAACCTGCCCGGTGCCGCCCAGAGCCTGGCCATTGCCGAGGCTGCCAGCGCTGCCAAGCGCTTCACCCTGCTACTGACCGCCGACAGCCAGAGTGCCGAACGGCTGGAACAGGAGCTGAGTTTCTTCGCGCCCGATTTGCCGGTCCTGCATTTTCCGGACTGGGAAACCCTGCCTTACGATCTGTTTTCGCCCCATCAGGACATCATTTCCCAGCGCATCGCCAGCCTTTATCGGTTGCCGGAGCTCAGTCATGGCGTTTTGGTAGTGCCGATCACTACCGCCCTACATCGCCTGGCGCCGACCAAATTTCTGCTCGGCAGCAGCCTGGTGCTGGACATCGGCCAGAAGCTCGATGTCGAGCAGATGCGTACGCGACTGGAAGCCAGTGGCTACCGCTGCGTCGACACGGTGTACGAGCACGGCGAGTTCGCGGTCCGTGGCGCACTGATCGATTTGTTCCCGATGGGCAGCAAACTGCCCTACCGCATCGACCTGTTCGATGACGAAATCGAAACCCTGCGTACCTTCGATCCGGAAAACCAACGCTCCATCGACAAGGTCGAATCGGTGCGGTTGCTGCCAGCGCGGGAATTCCCGCTGCAAAAGGATGCGGTCACGCGCTTCAAGGCGCGCTTTCGTGAGCGTTTCGATGTCGACTTCCGTCGCTGCCCGATCTTTCAGGACCTGAGCAGCGGGATCACCCCGGCCGGTATCGAGTACTACCTGCCGCTGTTCTTCGACGAAACCTCGACCCTGTTCGACTATTTGCCCCAGGACACCCAGGTGTTTTCCCTGCCAGGCATCGAACAGGCCGCCGAGAACTTCTGGAACGATGTGCGCAACCGCTACGAAGAGCGCCGCGTCGATCCCGCTCGTCCATTGCTGCCGCCGGCCGAGCTGTTCCTGCCGGTGGAAGACTGCTTTGCGCGCCTGAAAAACTGGCCGCGAGTGGTCGTCAGCCAGCAGGACACCGACACCGGGGTCGGCCGCGAGCGCTTCCCGGCCCAGCCATTGCCCAATCTGGCCATCGAAGCCAAGGCCACTCAGCCAATGGCGGCACTGGCCGGTTTCCTTGATGAGTTTCCCGGTCGCGTACTGTTTACCGCCGAGTCTGCCGGTCGCCGCGAAGTGCTGCTGGAACTGCTTGAACGCCTGAAGCTGCGGCCGAAAAACGTCGACAGCTGGCCGGACTTTGTCGCCAGCAAACATCGTTTGGCGATCACCATCGCACCGCTGGACGAAGGCCTGGTGCTGGATGATCCATCACTGGCGCTGATTGCCGAAAGCCCGCTGTTCGGCCAGCGCGTGATGCAGCGTCGGCGCCGCGAAAAACGCGCCGACGCCAACAACGATGCGGTGATCAAGAACCTCACCGAGCTGCGCGAAGGTGCGCCAGTGGTGCACATCGATCATGGCGTCGGCCGCTACCTGGGCCTCGCGACACTGGAAATCGATAACCAGGCCGCCGAATTCCTCACCCTCGCCTATGCCGAGGGCGCCAAGCTCTACGTGCCGGTGGCCAACCTGCATTTGATCGCCCGTTACACCGGCAGCGACGATGCCTTGGCCCCGTTGCACCGTCTGGGCTCGGAAACCTGGCAAAAAGCCAAACGCAAAGCCGCCGAACAAGTACGCGACGTGGCTGCCGAACTGCTGGACATCTACGCCCGCCGCGCGGCTCGCGAGGGTTACGCTTTCGCCGACCCGAAAGCCGATTACGTTACCTTCAGCGCCGGCTTCCCGTTCGAAGAAACCCTGGACCAGCAAACCACCATCGACGCGGTACGCGCCGATATGCTCGCGCCCAAACCCATGGATCGCCTGGTCTGCGGCGACGTGGGCTTCGGCAAGACCGAAGTGGCGATGCGCGCAGCATTCATCGCCGTGCATGGCGGTCGTCAGGTGGCGATTCTGGTGCCGACCACCCTGCTCGCTCAGCAGCACTACAACAGTTTCCGCGACCGTTTCGCCGACTGGCCGGTGAGCGTGGAAGTGATGAGCCGGTTCAAGTCGACCAAGGAAATCAACGCGGCAGTCGCTGATCTGGCCGAGGGCAAGATCGACATCGTCATCGGCACTCACAAACTGCTGCAAGACGATGTGAAAATCAAAAACCTGGGCCTGGTGATCATCGACGAAGAGCACCGTTTCGGTGTTCGTCAGAAAGAGCAGCTCAAGGCGTTGCGCAGTGAAATCGACATCCTCACCCTGACCGCCACGCCGATTCCGCGCACGCTGAACATGGCGGTCTCGGGCATGCGCGATTTGTCGATCATCGCTACACCGCCGGCCCGTCGTTTGTCCGTACGGACCTTCGTCATGGAGCAGAACAAGAGCACGGTCAAAGAGGCCCTGCTCCGCGAACTGTTGCGCGGCGGCCAGGTGTATTACCTGCACAACGATGTGAAGACCATCGAGAAATGCGCCGCCGACCTCGCCGAACTGGTGCCGGAAGCACGAATCGGCATCGGCCACGGGCAGATGCGCGAGCGCGAACTCGAACAAGTGATGAGCGACTTCTATCACAAGCGCTTCAACGTCCTGATCGCCTCGACCATCATCGAGACCGGCATCGACGTACCGAGCGCCAACACCATCATCATCGAGCGGGCCGACAAGTTCGGTCTTGCGCAGCTACACCAGTTGCGCGGCCGGGTCGGTCGTAGTCACCACCAGGCTTACGCCTACCTGCTGACGCCGCCGCGCCAACAGATCACGCCAGACGCGGAAAAGCGCCTGGAAGCCATCGCCAACACCCAGGACCTCGGCGCAGGCTTCGTGCTTGCCACCAACGACCTGGAAATTCGCGGTGCCGGTGAATTGCTCGGCGATGGCCAAAGCGGGCAGATTCAGGCCGTTGGCTTTACCCTCTATATGGAAATGCTCGAGCGCGCGGTAAAAGCCATCCGCAAGGGCGAGCAACCGAACCTCGATCAACCGCTGGGCGGTGGTCCGGAAATCAACCTGCGTTTGCCGGCATTGATTCCCGAAGATTATCTGCCCGACGTCCACGCCCGGCTGATTCTCTACAAGCGCATCGCCTCAGCCACCGACGAGGAAGGCCTGAAAGATCTGCAAGTGGAAATGATCGACCGCTTCGGCCTGCTACCGGAACCGACCAAGAACCTGGTGCGCCTGACCCTGCTGAAATTGCAGGCCGAACAGCTCGGCATCAAAAAGGTCGACGGCGGCCCGCAGGGCGGTCGCATCGAGTTCGAGACGCAAACCCCGGTCGATCCACTGGTGCTGATCAAACTGATCCAGGGCCAGCCCAACCGCTACAAATTCGAAGGCGCTACGATGTTCAAATTCATGGTGCCGATGGAGCGCCCGGAAGAGCGCTTCAACACATTGGAGGCACTGTTCGAGCGCCTCATTCCGAAAACTGCTTGAAGGACGCCACATGCGCCTGTTTCGCTTAACGACCCTGCTTCTGACACTGATAGCACCCACGGCATTTGCCGACCTGTATCAGGTTGAAATGATCCTCGTCCGCCAGAACGCCGTACCGGCGATCGTCGGCGGCGCTGCACCGGAAGACTGGGCCGCCGGTGCCCAGCGCATCAACGCGCAGGACGAACGCACACCAAGCCTCAATGCCGAAGTGGCCAAGCTCGCTGAAAGCAGCAACTACACCGTACTGCTGCACAAGGCCTGGCAGCAAAACCTGAGTGAGGAGCCGGGCAAAGTCGCGATCAGCGACGGCCAGGAACAGTACGGCCAGTTTCCGATCGAGGGCACGCTCAACCTGAAACTCGGGCGTTTCACTGACGTCGATGCAGAGTTCTGGGTCAACCGGATCGACAGCAACGGCCTGGTGACTGCCAGCGAACAACTGAAGCAGAGCAGCCACACAAAAAATGGCCAGCTAAACTTTCTTGATAATGGTCATCTGGGCCTGCTGATCAAGATCACCTCGCTTTCAGCGCCTGCGGCACCGCAAATCCCACTTGAAATTCCGGACTGACTGAAGTCCCTATGCCCCCGACCCTGACCAAACCTCTGGCACCTTCCTGGGTCAGTCGATTCAAAGAACAAAGCCTGGAGCGTGGCCGCCGCTACGCCCTGGAAAATCGCGTCAGGATCGTCCAGGCCGGTGACAGTACGATCACCGCCAGTTGCGAAGGCTCGGGTGGCAACGTTTATCGTCAGACCATTCGCTTGCGTGAGTCAGCCAAAGGCACCTTGCTGATGGTCGATGCCACCTGCTCTTGTCCGGTGCGCAGCAACTGCAAACACTGCGCGGCGGTGTTGCTGCAAGTGCAGGAAACCCTCGCTTACCCGGCGGCCACGAAAGATGCCGAACTGCTGGAAAAGCTTCAAGCCGTTCTGGAAAACCGTAGCCCGGCCCCTTTGCCGCAACTGCTGGTGGACCACGTGCAACCGGTTCCGCGCCTGTGGCTGGCGAGCATCGAGTTCAGCGCCTTCGAACCGCGCAACGGCAAAATGCAACGCTACATCCAGCATCGTGCCGCCCTCTCTTTCAACTACCTGGATGAATACGTCAGCGGGCAAAAGAATGCTGACATCCTGATTCGTCAGGAACAGCAAACACTGCGAATCAAGCGCCATCCCGAAATCGAACAAACCTGGCGCGAACAGCTTCGAATTCTTGGCTTCAAGATCGCGACCCGGCAAAGCAAGGCACTGCCGGAAAGCGCCGGCGAGCTGTTCGAGATGGTCAACGACAGCGCCTGGCTGACCTTCACCCTCAATGAGTTGCCAAAGCTGCGCGAGCAAGGCTGGGAACTGCAGATCGATGAAGACTTCGGTTTCGACCTGACGGCCGTCGATGACTGGTACGCCACCGTCGAAGAAGCCCCCGAGCGGGACTGGTTCGACCTTGAACTGGGGATTATCGTCAATGGCGAACGGCTGAGCCTGCTGCCGATCCTGCTCAATCTGATGCGCTCGCACACCGAACTGCTCAACCCGGAACGCCTCGCCAGACGCCGCGACGACGAGCTGATCCTGGTCAACATCCCCAACCGCCCCAACTCCGATCACGGCCCGTTGCAGGTTGCCCTGCCGTTCGGTCGCTTGAAGCCGGTGTTGGCGACCCTCGGTGAGTTCTATCTGCAAGAACCCGGCACCACCACCCTGCGCTTGAGCAGCGCCGATGCCACGCGCCTCAATCCGCTGGAAGATTTGCCGTTGCTTTGGGAAGGTGGCGAACATATCCGTACCTTCGCCCAGCGTCTGCGGGATATCAAAGACTACTCCACCACCGCGCCCGACGACCTGAACGCCACGCTGCGGCCTTATCAGCTCGAAGGTTTGAGCTGGATGCAATCGCTGCGGCAACTGGAAGTTGGCGGGATCCTCGCAGACGACATGGGGCTGGGCAAGACCCTGCAAACCCTGGCCCACGTGCTGAGCGAGAAGAATGCCGGACGCCTGGACCGGCCGTGCATGGTGGTGATGCCCACCAGCCTGATCCCCAACTGGCTGGATGAGGCGGCGCACTTCACGCCACAACTCAAGGTGCTGGCGCTGTACGGCATCGGCCGCAAAAAATATTTCGACGAGTTGACCGACTACGACCTGATCCTGACCACCTACGCGCTACTGCCCAAGGACGTCGAGCGTCTCGCCGCCCTGCCGTTGCACGTGCTGATCCTCGATGAAGCGCAATACATCAAGAACCCCAACAGCAAGGCGGCCCATGCCGCACGCGCGCTCAATGCCCGGCAACGCCTGTGCTTGAGCGGTACGCCACTGGAAAATCATCTGGGCGAACTCTGGTCGTTGTTTCACTTCCTGCTGCCCGGCTGGCTGGGGGACGTGAAAACCTTCAATCGCGATTACCGCGTGCCGATCGAAAAGCGCGCCAGCGAAGTACGACTGCAGCACCTCAATGGCCGGATCAAGCCTTTTCTGTTGCGCCGGACCAAAGAACAGGTTGCCACCGAACTGCCGCCGAAAACCGAGATCATTCACTGGGTCGAACTCAACGAGGCGCAGCGTGACGTTTATGAAACCATGCGCCTGGCCATGGACAAGAAAGTCCGCGACGAGATCACCCGAAAAGGCGTTGCCCGCAGTCAGATCATCATTCTGGAAGCGCTACTCAAGCTGCGTCAGGTCTGCTGCGACTTGCGCCTGGTCAACGATGCGCCACCGGCCCGCGGCAGCTCGTCCGGCAAACTCGACAGCCTGATGGAAATGCTCGAGGAGCTTTTTGAAGAAGGACGCAGAATTCTGCTGTTCTCCCAATTCACCTCGATGCTGGCCCTGATCGAAGCCGAACTGCAACGCCGCGGCGTCGCTTACGCGCTGTTGACCGGGCAAACCCGGGATCGACGCACGCCGGTGAAGGAATTCCAGAGCGGCAAGCTGCAAATTTTCCTGATCAGCCTGAAAGCCGGCGGCGTGGGTTTGAACCTGACCGAAGCCGACACCGTCATCCATTACGACCCGTGGTGGAACCCGGCCACCGAAAACCAGGCCACCGACCGCGCCTATCGCATCGGCCAGGAGAAGCCGGTGTTCGTCTACAAGATGATTGCTCGCGGAACCGTCGAAGAGAAAATTCAGCATCTACAGAAGGAAAAGTCCGACCTGGCGGCGGGCGTGCTGGACGGACGCAAGACCGGGGACTGGAAGTTGCAGAGCGAGGATATCGAAGCGTTGTTTGCGCCGTTGCCTAATAAACTGGAAAAGCGCTGAACCAGCGGCGCCTGACACATCGCTTTCGCGGGCAAGCCCGCTCCCACAAGATATGGCTCGACTCAAGTTCTATGAGCGACTAATCACCTGTGGGAGCGGGCTTGCCCGCGAAGGAAGCGCTGCGGTGTATCAGGTACAGCTCAGCCCGCCAACACCCGCGCCAAGGTCGATTTAACCTTGCCCATCCCGTCATGCAACGCCTGCTCGATCTCGGCCATGGTGATCACTGCGGTGGACTTGCCCGCCGCCGGGTTCACCACCAGCGCCAGACAGGCATAAGCCAGATCCAGCTCGCGGGCCAAAGCGGCTTCCGGCATGCCGGTCATGCCGACGATATCGCAACCATCGCGCTCCAGACGGGCGATCTCGGCCACGGTTTCCAGGCGCGGCCCCTGGGTGCAGGCATACACGCCATGACTGCTATAGGCGCAGCCTTCAGCCGCCAGAGCGGCAATCAGTCGCTCACGCAGTGGTTCGCTGTAGGGATAGCTGAAGTCGATATGAGTGACCTGCTCCAGATCATCGGCAAAGTAGGTGTGCTCGCGACCGCTGGTGTAGTCGATCAACTGGTGAGGTACACAGAAATGCCCGGTGCCCATCGCCGCATGAATCCCGCCCACGGCGTTGACCGCCAGAATCGCCTCGGCACCCGCCTGCTTCAGCGCCCAGAGGTTGGCCCGGTAGTTCACCTGATGCGGTGGGAAACGGTGGGGATGGCCGTGGCGCGCCAGAAACAGCACTTCACGCCCGGCGTATTCGCCGAACTGGATGTCAGCCGAAGGCGTCCCGTAGGGCGTATCCAGCGGCAACGACTGGCGAATGCTCAAGCCTTCGAGCTGAGTCAGACCCGTGCCACCGATAATCGCGTAAACCGTCATTGCAAAAGTCCTTAATCAATCAGTTGGGCGTCTTTGAGCGCGCCAAGGGCTGCCAGCCAGCGTGGGTCCTGGCGGTATTCGGTACTGGCAAAGGCTTTGCTGCGCATCTGCGCAATACGCGCCGACGGCTTGACCTTCAAGCGCTGGGCGGCGCTCAAGGCCAGCTCGGCAGCCGCACGATCGTTGCACACCAGGCCCATGTCGCAACCGGCCGACAACGCCGCCTCGATTCGACTCGCGGCATCACCGACCACGTGGGCGCCGGCCATGGACAGGTCGTCACTGAAAATGACGCCGTCAAATTGTAATTCGCCGCGCAGGATGTCCTGCAACCAGCGGCGAGAGAAGCCAGCCGGCTGCGAATCGACTTGCGGGTAGATGACGTGGGCCGGCATCACCGCCGCCAGCTGCTTGCTCAAACGGGCAAACGGCAGCAGGTCATTGGCGCGAATGTCCTCCAGGCTGCGTTCATCGGTGGGAATCGCCACATGGGAATCCGCCTCTGCCCAGCCATGACCGGGAAAGTGTTTGCCAGTGGCGGCCATCCCGGCGCTGTTCATGCCGCGAATGAAGGCACCCGCCAGTAAAGCGGCGCGCTCCGGGTTGCCTTCGAATGCACGACTGCCGACGACGGCACTGCGCTGATGGTCCAGATCCAGCACCGGCGCGAAGCTCAAGTCGAGGCCGACCGCCAGCACTTGCGTTGCCATGATCCAGCCACATTGCTCGGCCAGATACTCGGCATTGGGGTTATCGGCAATCGCCCGCATCGCCGGCAAACGCACAAAGCCCTGGCGCAGCCGCTGTACCCGACCGCCTTCCTGGTCTACCGCCAACAGCAGATCCGGACGCACGGCACGGATCGACGCGCTCAACTCACGCACCTGGCGCGGATGCTCGATATTGCGCGCAAAAATGATCAGGCCGCCCACTTCAGGTTGACGCAACAATTGGCGATCTTCAGCCGTCAGCCAGGTACCGGCGACGTCCACCATCAAGGAGCCTTGCAGGCCAGTTGTCATAGAAATTCCTTAATAACGGGATGCGCGCACGGCACATCGACGATGAGTCCGGCCCGGCACCGACGCACGACCCGATCGCCCTCGGCAAAGCCTAAGCAAAAGAGGGTCGGTGAAGGGGATCGGGAGCGGATCTGAAACTGGAGTCGGCATGGGCGGCTAGCTTAGCGGATGTCAGCAGCCGCGCCCACCCGTGTGCGGTTAAACCTTGGCGACCGCGGGGGTCGATTTACTACGCGGTCTCAGCTGTGCGCTGGCCATGCCATCATCGGTGACGCCGGTTTCGGCGCGCATCCCGGCCGCCAGGAACGGCACCATCAAGCGCATGACCTGCTCAATCGAGGTATTGACCCCGAAATCGGTCTCGGCAATCGCCCGCAGGGCTTTGATACCCGACATGCTGAACGCTGCCGCACCCAGCATGAAGTGCACGCGCCAGAACAGCTCGATAGGCGGAATGCGCGGCGCCGCATCGTTGACCAGCAGCATGTAGCGGCGGAACACCTTGCCGTACATGTCTTCCAGATAGCGACGCAAATGCCCCTGGCTCTGACTAAAGGCCAGCCCCAGCAAACGCATGAAAATAGAGAGGTCGTTGCCACTGCGTGGCTGCACCACGAGCGCTTGCTCGACGAGGATTTCCAGCAGCTCTTCCAGGCTCGGCTTGTTATCGGGCCTGGACTGACGTCGCTCGAGCTCGCGATCGAGACTGATGCAGAACGGTCCGAGGAAACGCGAGAAAACTGCCTGAATCAGCGCTTTTTTCGAACCGAAATGATAGTTCACCGCCGCCAGATTGACTCCAGCCTTGCTGGTGATCAGCCGCAATGAGGTTTCGGCAAACCCTTTTTCCGCGAACAACTGCTCGGCAGCATCAAGAATACGTTCAACGGTTTCCGACTGTGCCATGACTACTCCGCCTGACAAACACTTGTTTGAAACATACGTTTCAGACTTTACCTTGTCAAGCCTGCCTGGCCGTTTTCCGGCCGGTCAGTCACCTATTTAATCACACAAGGCTGACTGTGTAGTCAGTTCTGTGGCTCATGGCTCGATCACCTGCATTTCGACCGTCCAGCGGACTGAATAAAAAGGAGGATTGCCAAGAACCATTCACTGTATATAATCCCAGTCACTGTATAAAAAGACAGAGCGATCGAAATGCTAAAACTGACGCCACGCCAAGCTGAGATTCTGGCTTTTATCAAACGTTGCCTCGAAGACAACGGCTACCCGCCAACCCGCGCGGAAATCGCTCAGGAACTGGGTTTCAAATCACCCAACGCCGCTGAAGAACACCTCAAGGCGCTGGCCCGCAAGGGCGCAATCGAGATGACGCCAGGCGCTTCTCGCGGAATTCGCATTCCCGGCTTCGAAGCCAAGGGCGCCGATGACACCTCCCTGCCGATCATCGGCCGGGTTGCCGCCGGCGCACCCATTCTCGCTCAGCAGCACATCGAAGAATCCTGCAACATCAACCCTGCCTTCTTCCATCCTCGCGCCGACTATCTGTTACGTGTGCACGGCATGAGCATGAAAGACGTCGGTATTTTCGACGGCGACCTGCTCGCTGTACATACCACTCGCGAAGCTCGTAATGGTCAGATCGTGGTCGCACGGATCGGTGATGAAGTCACCGTGAAGCGCTTCAAGCGTGAAGGCAGCAAAGTCTGGCTGATAGCCGAAAACCCTGAGTTTGCCCCTATCGAAGTGAACCTGAAAGATCAGGATCTGGTGATCGAAGGCTTGAGTGTCGGCGTCATTCGCCGCTAAAGGAGGCTTTATGCAGTTCCCTCACACACCACAGCATGCACAACTGCCACTGTTCGAGGCATTTATGGCCCAGCCGCTCGCCCCGATTCTCAAAGAGGTGGTCGAGTCGCCCTGGAGCGCCGAGCCCGAAGCTTTCAGTGAACTGTCGTTACGCGGTGCAGCCGGGAACTGCCTGAACCTGCTGGCCCCCATTCTCAGAGAGCTGAGCCAGGACCAGGATGCTCGCTGGTTGACTCTGATTGCCCCGCCATCGAGCCTGACCCAGGCCTGGCTGCGAGACGCCGGATTGAACCGCGAGCGGATTTTGCTCCTGCAACCGCGCGGCACGCAAAGCGCTCAGCAACTGACATGCGAGGCATTGCGCCTGGGCCGTAGCCACACCGTTGTCAGCTGGCTCAACCCGCTGAGTTCCAACGCGCGGGCACAGTTGATCAGCGCTGCCCGTACAGGGGACGCGCAAAGTCTGAACATTCGTCTGGGTTGACCGACAGGACAGCAAAGATTTTGAATGACACGAGGCTTCTCGAGAATAGAGAAGCCGATCTGAAGCACACCAAAGAAACCGACAAACGGTCTCAGTGAAGAATCCGCGGCCCGTCTTCTTTCTCGAATTCGCCTTCAACCAGACGTCCAGCCATCTGCACACCGACGCTCAACATGGCCTTGGCGACTTCAACGTGCTGACCCTGCAGAAACGCTTTGGCATCTTCGGAAAAATCCAAAGTAACCAGAGAACCCTCGTCCTCAGCCCTGCGCAGCTCGATACGGCCGTCAGGCAACTCAACAATTTCTAGAAAGGACGTTGGCATAAAGGTCTGTTCTCCACGAAAGGCCGGCATTGTATCAGTCATCTGCGCGGCCTCGCTGAGGATCTGAACAGCTTTCTTTACGTTTTGATGAACCGCGATCCCTTCGCAACGCTCGGAGAGCGCATAAAAGCGCGCTCCTGAATTAATCCCTCAACACTCGTTAAGACCATCCCGAAACCGAATCGCCAGCTCTTTCAGGTTTTGACGCCAGCTCTCCAATTCTTCCCGACCCAACTCTGGCTCCACCTCCTCATCGAGGTTGACCGCAACGATCAACGGCTGCGTCACATCGCCCTTGGGTTTATGCGGCGCTCGTGGCGGCTGAAACAGCGCAGCATGCGCTGCCAGCAGCTTCGCCAGCCAGGTTTCAGGGTTTTGCGCCAATTCCACCAACTCTGCCAGCTCAGGGATTTGCAGGGTTTCGAGCACTTCGCGAGTCAGCAGCATTTCCACTCGCGGCGCATTGGCCTGAGGCAGACGGTAAAAGCCGGCAATCTCATGACACAACCCAAGCAACGCACCGTACAGGTGGAACAACACCGATTCGCGCCCTGCCTGAACCAGCGCCTGGGAGTTGATCGCTCGTCCCTCTTCGGATCTGGCCAGCGCCTCCAATGAAAGACCGGCGAAATAAATTTTCTGATTGGTACGGGTATAGAGTTCGTGGGCCATGACGGCAGCCTCCACAACGAAATAATTGCTTCACGCAGGTCAGACAGTGTCATGGATCACCCGCGCGGACCGCAAGCACAAAACAAAAGACCGCATGAAAACCCGAGGGTTGTCATGCGGCCTTTTGTGTACAGCGCCTTTTAAGCCTTGGCTGATGGACGCTTGTCTTCAACCGTCCACTTGCCGCCGTCGTAATACGCCTTCCAGCCAGTCGGTTTACCGTCAACCTCAGTCTGCACGTACTGCTCTTTGGTCTTGCGGCTGTAACGGATCACGGCAGGCAGGCCGTCCGGATCCTTCTTCGGCGCTTCGCAGAGGAAGTGATACTTAGGATCGATCTCGTCCTTGTGCGGCACGATCTCGATCACCAGCGGAGCACGGGTCTCACGGTTTTTCGGGAACTGACTCGCCGCCAGGAACAGGCCGGAAGCACCGTCACGCAGGATGTAAGTGTCGTTGACCTTATCGCACTTGAGTTCGGGCATCTTCACCGGATCCATCTTCGGCGGCGCCGCGTCACCGCTTTTCAGCAGTTTGCGGGTGTTCTTGCAGGTCGCGTTGGTGCAACCGAAGAACTTGCCGAAACGGCCGGTCTTGAGCTGCATCTCGCTGCCGCACTTGTCACATTCCAGGCTCGGACCTTCATAGCCCTTGATCCGGTAGCTGCCCTCTTCGATCTCGAAACCTGTGCAATCCGGGTTGTTACCGCAGATATGCAGTTTACGTTTCTCGTCGAGCAGGTAAGCGTCCATCGCCGTGCTGCAGATCGGGCAGCGATGCTTGCCACGCAGTACCAGGGATTCCGACTCGCCCTCGTCGTCCGCAGCGATTTCATCGCCCGGCACCAGATTGACGGTGGCCTTGCAGCGCTCTTTCGGCGGCAGGCTGTAACCCGAGCAACCCAGGAACACGCCGGTCGAGGCGGTCCGAATCTGCATCGGCCGGCTGCACAGGACGCACGGGATGTCGGTCATCACCGGTTCATTGGCACGCATGCCGTTTTCGGCGCCTTCAGCCACTTCGAGCTTCTTCTTGAAATCGCCGTAGAACTCGTCGAGCACGTTTTTCCAGTCGCGTTCGCCCTGGGCGACGTCATCGAGGTTCTCTTCCATGCCGGCGGTGAAGCCGTAGTCCATCAGGTTGGAGAAGCTCTCGGACAGGCGTTCGGTAACGATATCGCCCATCTTTTCGGAGTAGAAACGACGGTTGTGCAGCGCGACGTAGCCACGGTCCTGGATCGTCGAAATGATCGCCGCATAGGTCGAAGGACGACCGATACCGCGTTTTTCCATTTCCTTGACCAGGCTCGCTTCGGAGTAACGCGCAGGTGGCTTGGTGAAATGCTGGCTCGGGTCGAGCTTGATCAGCTTCATCACATCGCCCTGGGCCATGTCCGGCAGCACATCGTCGTCGCCCGGCCTGGTCATTTGCGGCATGACGCGGGTGTAGCCGTCGAACTTGAGGATGCGGCCTTTGGCGCGCAGCTCGAAGGTCCCGGCGGCGACGCTGACAGTGGTCGACAGGTATTGCGCCGGCAGCATCTGGCAAGCGACGAATTGGCGCCAGATCAGCTCGTAGAGACGCTCAGCGTCACGTTCCATACCCACCAGCTTGCTTGGGTCGGTATTCACGTCCGAAGGTCGAATCGCTTCGTGAGCCTCTTGCGCACCTTCCTTGCTGCTGTAGACGTTCGGCGCGGCCGGCAAATATTTGCTGCCGAATTCGCCTTCAATGTAAGTGCGCGCCATTTCCACGGCATCGGCCGAGAGATTGGTCGAGTCGGTACGCATGTAAGTGATGTAGCCCGCTTCGTACAGACGCTGAGCCATCATCATGGTTTTCTTCACGCCGAAGCCCAGGCGGTTGCTGCCGGCCTGTTGCAGGGTGGAAGTAATGAACGGCGCCGACGGCTTGCTGCTGGTCGGTTTGTCTTCACGCTTGGCGATGGTGTAACTGGAAGCCTTGAGCTTTTCCAGTGCGGCCATGGCGTGGGTTTCATTGAGCGGCTTGAAGGCTTCGCCGTTTTCACGGGCCACTTCAAAACGCACGTTGGCGCCCTTGGCGGTACCAAGGTCGGCATGGACTTCCCAGTACTCTTCCGGGTTGAACGCACGGATCTCGCGCTCACGCTCGACCACCAGCTTCACCGCTACCGATTGCACACGACCGGCGGACAAACCACGGGCGATCTTGGACCACAACAGCGGCGAGACCATATAACCGACCACGCGGTCGAGGAAACGGCGGGCCTGCTGCGCATTGACCCGATCGATGTCCAGCTCGCCCGGCCTGGAGAAGGCTTCCTGAATCGCCTTCTTGGTGATTTCGTTGAACACCACGCGCTTGTAGCGGCTGTCGTCACCACCGATGGCTTCGCGCAGGTGCCAGGCAATGGCTTCCCCCTCGCGATCCAAGTCGGTTGCGAGATAGATGGTGTCAGCATCCTTGGCGAGCCGGCGCAGCTCTTCGATGACCTTTTCCTTGCCCGGGAGGATCTCGTACTTGGCTTTCCAGCCATGATCGGGATCGACCCCCATGCGCGAGACCAGCTGCTTGCGCGCTTTCTCTTTCGGCGTGAGCACCGGACCTTCACCCGCGGCGGCCTTGCCACGCTTGGCGGCAGGCTCTTTGCTGGCGCTAGCCGAACCGCTGGTGGGCAGGTCTCGGATATGGCCGATACTCGACTTCACCACGTATTGGTTGCCCAGATACTTGTTGATGGTCTTGGCCTTAGCCGGGGATTCCACAATGACCAGCGATTTGCCCATGGATCAGAAAATTCCTGAATTCTAGAAGTGAAAGGCGGTTGGCGCCTGACGCGGCACCGCTATATATAGTGGCAACAAGGAGAGGTCAAGCGCAGGGTTCTGCGCGCCCTGCACTTATGGCTTGGAAAAAAGGCTTGGTTCGGCCTGAACCAAAGCAAAGCGTGGCACCTGTTCGCCGTCAACCTCGACCGACTCCAGGAACATGCTCAAGGGGCGCACCCAAAAGCCGTAATCGCCATACAGGGCTTGGTAGAACACCACTTCTTCTTCAGTTTCGGAATGCCGCGCGACTGCGAAAACGCGGTATTGCGGCCCCTTGTAATGCTCATAGAGCCCGGGTAGTAAATTCATGTTCTGGCCCTCCTGCACATAAAAAAAATAAATCTTCGGAAAAACAAAAACCGGGGCACAAGGCCCCGGCTTCCATCGACGAAAACGCTTAAACGCGTTCGAAGACGGTGGCAATGCCCTGGCCGAGGCCAATGCACATGGTGGACACACCGAAGGTGCCGCCATTTTGCTTCATCACATTGAGCAAGGTGCCGGAGATACGCGCACCGGAGCAACCGAATGGATGGCCCAGAGCAATCGCGCCGCCGTGCAGGTTAACCTTCTCGTTCATCTTGTCGAGCACTTTCAAATCTTTCAACACTGGCAGCGCCTGTGCAGCGAAAGCTTCGTTGAGTTCGAAGAAGTCGATATCAGCAATACCCAGACCCGCGCGCTTCAATGCTTTTTGTGTTGCCGGTACTGGACCATAGCCCATGATTGCCGGGTCCACACCTGCCACTGCCATCGAACGGATGACCGCCATTGGCTGGATGCCCAGGTCCTGAGCACGCTGCGCCGACATCACGATCATGCACGAAGCACCATCGGTGATCTGCGACGAAGTACCGGCTGTCACGGTGCCGCCCTTGGGGTTGAACGCCGGCTTCAATGCCGCCAGGCTTTCCAGGGTAGTTTCCGGACGGATGGTTTCGTCGTAGTCGAACAGTTTCAGGAAACCGTTCTCGTCGTAACCCTGAATCGGGATGATTTCGTCCTTGAACTTGCCTTCCAGGGTCGCTTTATGGGCGAGCTGGTGGGAACGCACGCCAAAGGCATCCTGCTGCTCACGGGTGATACCGTGCATCTTGCCGAGCATTTCCGCGGTCAGCCCCATCATGCCCGAGGCTTTCGCCGCGTACAGGGACATGTGCGGGTTAGGATCGACACCGTGCATCATGCTCACGTGCCCCATATGCTCGACGCCGCCCACCACGAACACGTCACCGTTGCCGGTCATGATCGCTTGCGCAGCGGTGTGCAGTGCACTCATCGACGAGCCACACAGACGGCTGACGGTCTGGCCGGCAGCGGTGTGCGGGATCTGCGTCATCAGGGACGCCATGCGGGCGATGTTCCAGCCCTGCTCCAGGGTCTGGTTCACGCAGCCCCAGATCACGTCTTCGACTTCGGCCGGATCGACCTTGACGTTGCGTTCCAGCAGTTTGCTGATCAGGTGCGCCGAAAGGTCTTCAGCGCGGGTGTTGCGGTGCATGCCGCCCTTGGAGCGGCCCATCGGAGTACGACCGAAGTCGACAATCACGACGTCTCTAGGATTCAAGCTCATATAGTTCACTCTCGCTCTAGTGTGGGCGCTTAACCGAAGAAGCTCTGGCCGTTCTTGGCCATTTCACGCAGCTTCGCGGTCGGGTGGTACAGGGCGCCCAAATCAGCGTACTGGTCAGCCAGGGCAACGAATTGCGCAACACCGATGGAATCGATGTAACGCAGCGCACCGCCACGGAATGGAGGGAAACCAATACCGTAGACCAGACCCATGTCGGCTTCGGCGGCGGTTTCGACGATGCCGTCTTCCAGGCAACGCACGGTTTCCAGGCACAGCGGGATCATCAACCAGTTGATGATGTCTTCGTCGCTCACTTCACGCTGTTCGAAGACGATCGGCTTGAGCACTTCCAGCACCGACGGATCGGCGACTTTCTTCTGCTTGCCACGCTTGTCGGTCTCGTAGGCGTAGAAGCCCTTGCCATTCTTCTGGCCCAGGCGCTTGGCTTCGTAGAGCACGTCGACAGCCGAACGACGGTCGTCCTTCATGCGGTCCGGGAAGCCTTCAGCCATCACGTCACGACCGTGGTGGCCGGTGTCGATGCCGACTACGTCCATCAGGTACGCAGGGCCCATTGGCCAGCCGAATTTTTCCATGACCTTGTCGATACGGACGAAGTCCACACCGGCACTGACCAGCTTGGCGAAACCGCCGAAGTACGGGAACAGCACGCGGTTGACCAGGAAGCCCGGGCAGTCATTGACGACGATCGGGTTCTTGCCCATTTTCTTGGCGTAGGCAACGGTGGTGGCAACTGCCACTTCGCTGGACTTCTCGCCACGGATCACTTCCACCAACGGCATCATGTGCACCGGGTTGAAGAAGTGCATGCCGACGAAGTTTTCCGGACGCTTGAGGGCTTTGGCCAGCAAGGTGATGGAAATGGTCGAGGTGTTGGACGCGAGGATAGTGTCCTCTTTGACCTTGTCTTCGACTTCGGCCAGAACGGCTTGCTTGACCTTTGGGTTCTCGACAACAGCTTCGACGACCAGGTCGACGTGACCGAAATCACCGTAGGACAGAGTCGGACGAATGCCATTGAGCACTTCGGCCATCTTGGCCGGGGTCATGCGACCTTTATCAACACGGCCCACCAGCAGTTTCGCGGCCTCAGCCAGACCCTGCTCGATACCGTGCTCGTTGATGTCCTTCATCAGGATCGGCGTACCTTTGGAAGCCGACTGATAAGCGATACCGCCACCCATGATGCCTGCGCCAAGTACGGCTGCCTGCTTCACGTCTTTGGCGATTTCGTCGTAGGCCTTGGCCTTTTTCTTCAGTTCCTGATCGTTCAGGAACAGACCGATCAAGCTCTGCGCAGCAGAGGTCTTGGCCAGTTTGACGAAACCGGCAGCTTCGATTTCCAGTGCCTTGTCGCGCCCGAAGTTCGCGGCTTTCTGGATGGTCTTGATCGCCTCGACCGGTGCCGGGTAGTTCGGGCCCGCTTGACCGGCGACGAAACCTTTGGCGGTTTCGAACGACATCATTTGTTCGATGGCGTTGAGCTTGAGCTTTTCCAGCTTCGGCTGACGCTTGGCTTTGTGATCGAACTCGCCGCCAATGGCGCGCTTGAGCAGTTCCAGCGCGGCTTCCTGCAGCTTCTCTGGAGCGACTACGGCATCGACTGCGCCCACTTTCAGCGCGTCTTCGGCACGGTTTTCCTTACCGGCGGCAATCCATTCAATGGCGTTGTCCGCACCGATGATCCGCGGCAGGCGCACAGTCCCGCCGAAGCCTGGGTAGATGCCCAGCTTGACTTCAGGCAGGCCGATTTTGGCCGTAGTGGCCATGACGCGGTAGTCCGCTGCCAGGCACATTTCCAGACCGCCGCCCAGTGCGATGCCATTGATCGCGGCTACGGTCGGAACATTCAGGTCTTCGAAATCGCTGAAAATCTTATTGGCTTCGAGGTTGCCTGCAACAAGCTCTGCATCCGGCAGCTTGAAGTTGTCGACGAATTCGGTGATGTCGGCGCCGACGATGAATACGTCCTTGCCACTGCTGACGATCACACCCTTGATCGAAGCATCTGCCTTGATGGTGTCTACGGCCTGACGCAGTTCGTTCAGGGTTAGACGGTTGAACTTGTTGACGGACTCACCCTTGAGGTCGAATTTCAATTCGACGATGCCACTTTCAAGAGCCTTAACCGTGATGGCTTTACCTTCGTAAATCATCAACTGATCTCCACGATATGGAAGCTGAACAGTACACGTCGGACGCTAGCTTCTGGCTTGGCACTGACTCTACTGTCGATGCTACGCCAATCCGCCAGGCACACCCGCCAACGCGATAGTCGGGATTCTGTAGGAGCATTCTGTAATACAAACGCTCAATTCATACGCCCGTTTGATTTGGGTACGCCACCTTCACGGAATTTCGGACAATTGTCAATCGCCCAAAATGCTGGTTGAAACGCGACTTTGCAGTCACGCAAGCGTTACCGTGATCGGCAACACGCGAATGCATGTTTAACCATTCATAGGATCAATAATTAGAAAAGTCGCCCTAACCCGCATTGCTCTTGGCTTTCTCAAGCTAAGCTGGCGAGGACCGCACAAAAAAATGAACACCTTGAGCGAATGCCAAGGGTAAGATCAGCGCCACGGAACATATGCCATTGCGATTTACCGGATTACCGGCCTGCCTGGCCAACTCCAGCCCGATGATGATGTCGGGCTTTTTATTGCCTGCGAATCACGCGAAATCAGCCCAATCCCCCATAGGAGCTGCCGATAGATCTTTTGATCTTGACGTCCGCGCGAAAAATACATTGCCTGCGGCAGCTCGGTGGAAGTGCGTACCCCACACAAAACAGGCCGGCCGGTAGGCCGCCTCGGCGTGCTTTTGATCTACCCGCCCCTTCGGAAGGCCGAGTGGAGGTGTTCATCAGGGGACTGGCGCGCAGCGCCCCTTGGCGAAGCCGAGGACATCGCATGGAGGTCGTCGCGCAGCAGACCGGAGGGCGATGCCCCCTGATGGACACCGGAGCGAGGGAACACCGAGCCTTGGCGAGGTGCCGAACGCTTGGGGCGAAGACCTTTGCTTCCTTTGGGGCGTTTGCCAAAGGGAGGCGCCGTAAGGGCGAAACCCTAAGTGGCCGTTACCGCAGAAATGGATATGTACACCAGCAAGAGACAGGTCGGCTGTCAGGCCGCCTTCGCGGGCAAGCCCGCTCCCACATGGATTTGGGTACATCCGGGCTGTCAGGCCGCCTTCGCGAGCAAGCTCGGCTCCCACACTGGATTGGGGTACATCCGCGAGAGCCAGGCCGGCTGTCAGGCCGCCTTCGCGAGCAAGCTCGGCTCCCACATTTGATCTGGGTACATCTGCGGTGGTCAACTAATTCCAGACACCTCGATAGGTGGTTTCGACGCCATTGTCCGTTCGTAAACGGTCGGTGGTAGATATCCCAGTTTCGAGTGCAGCCGTTTGTTGTTGTAAAACCCAACGATGTACTCCGTGATGTCGCGGATCGCTTCGCCATGGTTGGCGTAATCACGTCGCCAGACCCGCTCCATTTTCAAGCTCAGGAAGAAGCGCTCCATCACCGAGTTATCCCAACAGTTACCTTTACGGCTCATGCTTTGCTGCATGTCATTTCGCGCCAGCAGCGCTCTGTAGCTCGCGCTGGCGTATTGGCTGCCACGGTCTGAGTGAGCGATCAGTCCCGGTGGTGGTTGACGCTGAGCAATGGCCAACTGCATCGCGCTACACACCAGCTCCGCCGGCATGTTCGGGGCCATGGACCAGCCGACAATTTTACGGGAGTACAAGTCCAGCACCACCGCCAGGTATAACCAGCCGCTGCGGGTCCGGATGTAGGTAATGTCAGCCACCCAAGCCTTGTTCGGCGCAGCGGGGTCAAACTGACGATTCAACACATTTTCGGCAATGGGCAGGTCATGATTGCTGTCAGTCGTATGGACGAACTTGCGCTTCCAGGCCGAACGCAGACCGTTGGCACTCATCAAACGGCGGATTTTATAAAGGCCGACCACCATGCCCTTGCCACGCAAAGCATCCCGCAACGGGCGGCTGCCGTAGCAACCACCACTTTCGACAAACGAGGCTTTGAGCTGAACCGTGATCGGGCACACAGATGCCGGCTCAGCAGCGCGTTTGTTGGCCTCATAGAAACCGGATCGACTGACGTTGAGTAACCGACAGACATGCGCAACCGAGTAAGCCTTCTGTTGCAACTGCCTGACCAGCCGATAGGTCATTTCAGTTCGCGGGCAAAGAAGGCGGTAGCCTTTTTTAAGATGTCATTGTCCATCTTAAGCTGGCGGTTTTCCTGCTCCAATTGCCGGATACGTTGTTGCTCAGTCGTCAGTGGTTTGCCGATACCGGTCTCTCCCAGTAGCTCAGCATCGTACTGACGCACCCAACGTCGAACAGCCGTCTCACCTAGATTCAAATCCAGGCAGACCTGTGGAACGGTCAGGCCTTGGTCCTTGATCATCCTAACGACTTGTAGCTTGAAGCTCTCGTCAAAAACTCTGCGTTTGTCGGTCATGAAAAACTCCTCGATAGATGTATTTTCCACCTATCGGGGTGTCTGGGGAAATTAGACCACTGCACATCCGCAAGAGACAGGCCGGCTGTCAGGCCGCCTTCGCGGGCAAGTCGGATCGCCGCACCGCCGCTCCCACAGGAAATCGGGTTTCAGGCGAGCGCCTTGAGTACTGCAGCAATGTCCTGCAAAACACTCGCTTCGCCCTTTTCGCCCCAATACAAAGCGATCATTTGCTTGTCAGCTTCGATCTTGAACACATTGGCCGGCAGTTTTTTGAAATGCTCCAGCAATACCTCGTCCTCGCAAATCTCCCGCCATTGATTGGCCCAGACGCCCGGCGCTGTCTGCCAATAAATCCAGCACGCTGCTTGAGCACTGCGTCGAGGTCGGTGGTATTGGGCACAAGGACTTGGCGGCTCCTGCTCCAGCCAGTGCGGCCATTCCTGAGGCGCCAGCTGCATGGCAAGGCCGATGCGCCGCGCCTCCATGCGCAGGGCCATCCGCCCGCTCTGATGGCGCGAAGGTCGCAACCAGGCCAAAGGGCTCAGAACCACCGCAAGGATTGACACCACTATCCAGACCGTCATATGTGTACTCCCGATTCTTGATGGGCGGATTGCGCCGTACTGAAACCAATCCGCTTGAAACCAGCCATACTTACCGATATCGCAATCCTCTGGAGTGCCTTCCATGCCCTATGAACACATCCTGGTCGCAGTCGACCTCACTGAAGAATGCGACCCCGTGATCAAGCGCGCTCGTGAGCTGTCAGTCAGCAGCGGCGCCAAACTGTCGCTGGTGCATATCGTCGAACCCATGGCCATGGCTTTTGGTGGCGATGTCCCCATGGACCTTTCGCAACTTCAGCAACAGCAGTTCGACCAGGCTAAAGAGCGACTCGATCGCCTGATCCTGAAGTACCCGGAGGCCAGCAAAGCCAACTGTCACCTGACTTACGGCCAACCGCGCCAGGAAATCCATCATCTGGCCAAGGAACAGGAATGCGACCTGATCGTCGTCGGCAGTCACGGCCGACATGGCCTGGCGCTGTTGCTTGGCTCCACGGCCAATGATGTGTTGCACGGCGCGCCTTGCGATGTGTTGGCAGTGCGACTGATCAAAAGCTGAACCAACTCTCAAGAACAACAAATATCCAATGTGGGAGCGACGGTGCGGCGATCCGACTTGCTCGCGATGAGGGCCGCACATTCAACATCAATGCCGACTGTCCTGCCGCTATCGCGAGCAAGCTCGCTCCCACAGGGGAAAGCATTCCATATGAAAAGCCCGGCGCTCATCACTGAACGCCGGGCTTTTTTATTGCCGATGGATCAATCAGGCATCCAGCTCGGCCCAACGCTCGACCAATACTTCGAGTTCAGCCTGCAATTGCTCCAATTGAGCGATTACCGCTGCTGTCTGCGCGGCAGGACGCTGATAGAAGCCCGCATCCGCCATTTCGACCTCAACACCAGCAATCTTCTGCTCCTTGGTTTCAATCTCGCCCGGCAAGGCTTCCAGCTCGCGCTGCAGCTTGTAACTGAGCTTTTTCCTGGCCGCAGGCGCTTCCTGAGCGGGAGCAGCCGTAGCAGCCGGTGCAACGACCGCGGAGTTCAGTTCGGCTTTGCCGGACTTGTTCTCGGTCACGCCCAACAGGCGCGGCGAACCGCCCTGACGCAGCCAGTCCTGGTAACCACCGACGTATTCACGCACCTTGCCTTCGCCTTCGAAGACCAGGGTGCTGGTGACCACGTTGTCGAGGAATGCCCGGTCGTGGCTGACCATCAATACGGTGCCCTGGAAGGTCAGCAAGACCTCTTCCAGCAGTTCGAGGGTTTCCACATCCAGGTCGTTGGTCGGTTCGTCGAGTACCAGCAGGTTGGCCGGTTTACTGAACAGCTTGGCCAGCAACAGACGGGCACGCTCACCACCGGACAGCGCCTTGACCGGCGTGCGGGCACGCTGCGGACTGAACAGGAAGTCGCCGAGGTAGCTCAGGACGTGGCGGCTCTGGCCGTCGATGTCGATAAAGTCGCGACCTTCGGCGACGTTGTCGATCACGGTCTTTTCCAGATCCAGTTGATGACGCAACTGGTCGAAGTAGGCCACGTCGATCCGCGTGCCCTCTTCGACCTTGCCGCTGGTTGGCTGCAAGCCGCTGAGCATCAGTTTCAGCAAGGTGGTCTTGCCGGTACCGTTGGCGCCCAGCAAACCGATACGGTCGCCGCGCTGCAGGACCATCGAGAAGTCCTTGATCAGGAACGGGCCGCCCGGATGAGCGAAGCTGACGTTCTCAAGGACCATGACCTGCTTGCCGGACTTGTCGGCGGTGTCCAGCAGAATGTTGGCCTTGCCGGTGCGCTCACGACGCTCGCTACGCTCTACACGCAGGGCTTTCAAGGCGCGCACGCGCCCTTCGTTACGGGTGCGACGGGCTTTGATGCCCTGACGAATCCACACTTCTTCCTGAGCCAGGCGCTTGTCGAACAAGGCGTTGGCGGTTTCTTCGGCGGCCAGAGTGGCTTCCTTGTGGACCAGGAAGCTGGCGTAGTCGCCGTTCCAGTCGATCAGGCCGCCACGGTCCAGCTCGAGGATCCGCGTCGCCAGGTTTTGCAGGAAGGAACGGTCGTGCGTGATGAACAGCACAGCGCCCTGGAAATCCTTCAGTGCCTCTTCGAGCCAGGCAATCGCACCGATGTCCAGGTGGTTGGTCGGTTCGTCGAGCAGCAGCAGATCCGGTTCGGAGACCAGCGCCTGAGCCAGCAGGACGCGACGACGCCAGCCGCCGGACAATTCGGCGAGGGTCTTGTCGGCCGGCAACTGCAGACGGCTCAGGGTGCTGTCCACCAATTGCTGCAGGCGCCAGCCGTCACGGGCTTCGAGGTCGTGCTGGACGTGCATCAGTTTGTCCAGGTCAGCGTCGGTGACGATGTTCTGGCTCAGGTGGTGATATTGCGCGAGCAGCTCGCCGACGCCATCCAGGCCTTCGGCAACCACGTCGAACACGGTCCGCTCGTCGGCCAGCGGCAATTCTTGCGGCAATTCGCCGATTTTGAGCCCTGGCGCGCGCCAGACGGAACCCTCATCGGGCTTCTGGTCACCTTTGACCAGCTTCATCATGCTGGATTTGCCAGTGCCGTTACGGCCGATGATGCACACCCGCTCACCACGGGCGATCTGCCAGGACACCTTGTCCAACAACGGCATAGCGCCGAAAGCAAGGGACACATCGCTGAATTTGAGCAGGGTCATGAGCTTCTCCAAAAACCGGGCGCGTATTCTACCTGACTTGAGGCCTCAGGCGGCCGGCAATTTCACCTTCACAACCTGCAAAACAACATTTAGCCAGAACTTGTACCGACAAGCCGGCAAAGCTTTCGCCGGCTGCGGGCAAAAGGCTAAGCTACAGATAATCAGTGTTGATACCGTCGGCACTTGTCACGATTTCTCTGCCCGGACGTCTCATGCGCAGCCGCATTTTCAGTTTTTTATCGTGTTTGCTTCTATCTGCCACCGCCGTTCAATCCGTCCAGGCTGCAGACCTGTCTCAACAACGCCAGTATTACGACGAAGCCAAGCGCGCCTTGGCCAAGGGTGATTCCGGCCCGTATTTCCGTTACAGCCAGGCGCTCAGGGATTATCCGCTGGAGCCCTACCTGGCCTACGACGAGCTGACCGCCCGACTGAAAACCGCCAGCAACGCCGAGATCGAGAAATTCCTCGCCGAACACGGTGACCTGCCGCAAGCCAACTGGATGAAACTGCGCTGGTTGCGCTGGCTGGCCGAGCGCGGCGACTGGCAACCCTTTGTTAAGTACTATGACCCCAAGCTCAATTTCACCGAACTGGACTGCCTGTATGGCCAATATCAACTGGGCCACAACCTCAAGGCTGAAGGCTATGCCAAGACTGAAAAACTCTGGCTGACCGGCAAATCCCAACCCGAAGCCTGCGACGCCCTGTTCGCCCAATGGGCCGCCGAAGGTCAGTTGACCGAGCAAAAACGCTGGCAACGCGCCAAGCTGGCCGCCGACGCCCGCAACTACCCGTTGGCCAACAGCCTGGTTCAAGGCCTGAGCACCCTCGCCCCGCAAGGCAGATTGCTGATCGACGTCGCTCAGAAACCGGAACTGCTCAGCCAACCGTCGCGCTTCACACCAGTCAATGAAGCCATGTCCGACGTGGTCGGCCTGGGTTTGCGCCGCCTGGCCCGCCAGGATCCAGACAATGCCATGAACCTGCTCGACGGCTATGCCAGCAGCATGCACTTCTCCCGTGACGAAAAAGTGGCAATCGCCCGGGAAATCGGCCTGACACTGGCCCGCCGTTTCGACAGCCGGGCCCTCGACGTGATGACCAAGTACGACCCGGAGCTGCGTGACAACACCGTCTCCGAATGGCGCCTGCGCCTGTTGCTGCGTCTGGCGCGCTGGGATGACGCCTATCAGTTGACCCGCAGACTGCCGCAGGACCTGGCCACCACCAACCGCTGGCGTTACTGGCAGGCCCGCAGCCTGGAGCTGGCCCAGCCGCAGAATCCGCAAGCGCTGGCGCTCTATAAAACCCTCGCTCATGAGCGTGACTTCTATGGCTTCCTCGCCGCCGACCGCGCACAGTCGCCGTATTCGCTGATCAACAAGCCCCTGGTGCTCAGCCAGGCGACCATCAACAAGGTCCGTAATACCCCGGGCGTGCGTCGCGCGCTGGAATTCCACGCCCGTGGGCAGATCGTCGACGGTCGCCGCGAGTGGTACCACGTGAGTCGCCACTTCAACCGCGACGAAATGGTCGCCCAAGCCAAACTGGCTTACGACCTGAAATGGTACTTCCCGGCGATCCGCACCATCAGCCAGGCGAAGTACTGGGATGATCTGGACATTCGTTTCCCGATGGCCCACCGCGAAACCCTGGTGCGTGAAGCCAAGGTTCGCGGCCTGCATTCGAGCTGGGTGTTCGCCATCACCCGCCAGGAAAGCGCGTTCATGGCCGACGCCCGCTCCGGCGTCGGTGCCACCGGTTTGATGCAACTGATGCCCGGCACGGCCAAGGAAACCGCACGCAAATTCAGCATCCCGCTGGCTTCGCCGCAGCAAGTGCTGGACCCGGACAAAAACATCCAGCTCGGCGCCGCCTACCTGAGCCAGGTCCACAGCCAGTTCAACGGTAACCGCGTACTCGCCTCCGCCGCCTACAACGCCGGCCCCAGCCGCGTGCGGCAATGGCTCAGAGGCGCCGACCACCTGAGCTTCGACGTCTGGGTTGAAAGCATCCCCTTCGACGAAACCCGCCAGTACGTGCAGAACGTGCTGTCCTACTCGGTGATCTACGGCCAGAAACTCAACTCGCCGCAGCCGCTGGTGGACTGGCATGAGCGGTATTTTGATGATCAATAACAGGTGAAACAGCTACAAGCTGCAAGCCTCAAGTGGTAAGCCGGTTAGTCTGAAACTGCAAGAAAATGCCCGCTTCGAGAGATGCGGGCATTTTCTTTGTGGTGTTTTACTTGGTCGGTTACTTAGACGGTTACTTGGTCGGTCCTGCTCTAATCAGCCTTTCTCCAGGGCCTCATGCCCATCACTAAACTGCAACGCTGCCAACCGCGCATACAGCGCATTGCTGGCGATCAACTCCTGATGGGTGCCGATCGCTACCAATTTCCCTTGATCCATCACTGCAATACGGTCAGCGTTTTTGACCGTGGCCAGGCGGTGGGCGATGACCAGGGTGGTGCGGTTTTTCATCAGGCTTGGTAGCGCTTGCTGGATCAGGTGTTCGCTTTGGGCGTCGAGGGCGCTGGTGGCTTCGTCCAGTAGCAGGATCGGCGCGTCGACCAGCAGGGCTCGGGCGATTGCCAGGCGTTGACGCTGGCCGCCGGAGAGACCGAGGCCCGCGTCGCCGAGGTGGGTCTGGTAGCCGTGGGGCATCTGCTCGATGAAGTCGTGGGCGTAGGCAATTTTTGCCGCTTCCTGCACCTGGGCCAGCGTCGCCGATGGGTTGCCGTAGCGGATATTCTCTTCGATGCTGCCAAAAAACAGCGCAGGGCTTTGCGACACCAGGGCGAAGCAGCGGCGCAGGTCCATGGGATCGAGCCGGGTCAGCGGGTGCCCATCCAGCAGGATGCGCCCCTGCGTCGGGTCGTAGAACCGCAGCAGCAGATCGTACACGGTTGATTTCCCGGCACCCGAGGGCCCGACCAGCGCCAGGGTTTCGCCGGCCTTGATGCTCAGGCTCAGACCATCGATGGCATAACTTTCCGGTCGGGACGGATAGGAGAAACGCAGATCCTGCAACACCAGATGACCTTCGACACGCTCCGGTAATTCGACCCGTCCGGTGATCGGCGCCTGGATGATGTTTTCCGAGCGCAGCAACTCTGCAATCCGTTCGGCGGCACCCGCCGCCCGCTGCAACTCGCCGATCACTTCGCTCAAGGTGCCAAAGGCGCCACCGACGATCAGGCTGTAGAAGACAAAGGCCGCCAGTTCACCACTGGAAATGCGCCCGGCGATCACGTCCATGCCACCGACCCAGAGCATCACCCCCACGGCACCGAGCACCAGAACGATCACCAGGGTAATCAGCCACGCACGCTGGACGATACGTTTGCGTGCAGTATCGAACGCCTCTTCAACCGTCGCCGCGAAGCGCTGTTCGTCCTGCACCTGATGGTTGTAGGCCTGCACGGTCTTGATCTGTCCAAGGGTTTCAGACACATAACTGCCGACATCGGCGATACGGTCCTGGCTCAAGCGCGACAGGCTGCGCACCCGGCGGCCGAAGATCAGGATCGGCACCAATACCAGCGGCAAGGCGACTACCACTATGCTGGTGAGTTTGGGATTGGTGATAAACAGCAGCACGATGCCGCCAATGACCATCAGCGCGTTGCGCAGGAACAGCGACAGTGACGAGCCGATCACCGATTGCAGCAGCGTGGTGTCGGCGGTCAACCGCGACTGGATCTCCGAGCTGCGGTTGTCCTCATAGAATCCCGGGTGCAGGTAGATCAAATGGTTGAACACTTGCCGGCGAATATCCGCCACGCAACGCTCGCCAATCCACGACACCAGATAGAAACGCACAAAAGTGCCCACCGCCAGCCCCATCACCAGCAACATAAACAAACCGATGGACTGGTTGAGCAAGTGCGGCGACCGGCTCATGAAGCCTTGATCCACCAAGAGGCGAATGCCCTGCCCCATGGACAAGGTGATGCCCGCCGTGACAATCAAGGCCAACAAGGCGCCGAACGCCTGCCAACGGTACGGCGCGATGAAATGTATCGCCAGACGGATCGCACGGCGTTGACGGGAGGAGAGCATGAAGATCATCCGATAGCACAACCAGAAGGGGTAAATGCAACCAGCCTACACCGTCCACCCGAAACGCTGTAAATCACAATGAGTCAGGTTAAATATGACCGCTGACCAAATCGGCCGTGCAAGCCTGGGGATTCTTCCATGGGGTCTAGCGGAGGGCGAATGCTGTTTCTTATATAGTTACACTCTGTTTATTTACAGAATGTCTGTATTCAAGCTCAACTACAAACGCCATAACGACGTGGTGTACTCCTGCAAGTACCAGGTTGTCTGGTGCCCCCAAGTACCGCAGAGCGGTTTTGGTCGACGGGGTCGAAAGAGATTATTCAGCAGGTCTGTATCGAACTGGAGTGTGAGCTGATCGAGCTTGAAGTAAGGTCCGACACATGCATCTGCTGCTCGAGGTGGATCCTCAGTTCGGGATTCATCGACTGATCAAACAGGTCAAGAGCCGGTCCTCACGGCTGTTGCGCTCGGAATTCGGCTTCTTGAAGTCCCGCTTGCCCACCTTTTGGACGAATAGCTACTTCGTGTCCACGGTGGGCGGTGCGCCCCTCGAAGTCATCAAACAGTACATCGAGCAGCAAAAAACCGTATGAAAAAGGCCTCGACGCCCAGCTTCGTCATCACCCTGCCGCTGGTCGCCAAAGGCCGCGACGTGGCCGTGATGCGCAAGCGGTTCGAGGCCGGGCGTCGACTCTACAATGCGCTGCTCGCCGAAGGCCTGCGTCGACTCTCGGCGATGCGCCGCGACCCACAATGGACAGGCCTTCGAGAGGAAAAGCAGCTCATCACCCGACGCGCCGCCTACCGGGCGCTGCGGGTTCACTACGGTTTTTCGGAGTACGCGCTTTCAGCGTTTGGTACTGCACTGAAAAACCGCCTGTGGCGCGATCACCTCGGCGCTCACGAGCCGCAAACCCTCGCCAAACGGGTGTTTTCAGCGCTCGATCAGTACAGCTTCAAGAAGCGCGGATTGCCGCGGTTCAAGGGCCGCCAGCGTCCCCTGCGCTCTCTGGAAGGAAAGAGCCCGGCCTCGGCCATTCGCTACCAGCCAGAGACCGGCAGCCTGCTATGGGCCGGTCTGGTGCTGGCGGCGATGCTTCCGGCACCGGGCCAAGACCCGTACCTCGACGACGCCTTGAAGAACCGGGTGAAGTTCTCACGGGTGCTGTGGCGCAACCTCAACGGCAAAATCCGCTATTACCTCCAGCTCACCCTCGAGGGGCAAGCTCCGGCTACCTGCCAGTCGGTGAACGCCACGGGCGGTCTGGATATTGGCCCTTCGACCGTCGCCAGTTTCAGCAATTGCGGTGCGGCGTTGTCGGGCTTCTGTCCGGGCATAGCGCCTTGCGCCAAGACCCTTCGCCGCCTGCAGCGTAAAGTCGACCGCTCGGTGCGCAGCACCAACCCGGAATGCTTTGATGAGGCTGGCCGCTGGATCAAAGGCCGGCGCGCCACGGTGAGATCCAGGCGCTTACGCAATCTGCGCCAGCGGATCGCCAACACTGAGCGAACCCAGCAGGCTCGTCGGCAAAACGAGCACGGTCAATTGGTGAACCACCTTCTCACGCAGGCCAATACCTGGCATATCGAAAAACTGTCGTATAAGGCTTTCCAGAAGCGGTTCGGAAAGTCGGTCAAAAATCGCGCCCCGGGCTATTTCGTCAATCACCTGAAACGCAAGGCTGAAAGTGCTGGCGGCAAGGTGGCGGAACTGAATACCTGGGTGCTGAAAATGTCGCAGTACGATCACTGCACCGAGACCTGCACGAAGAAACCGCTGTCGCAGCGCTGGCATGTGCTGGGCGATGGCCGCGGGATTGTTCAGCGGGATGTGTACTCGGCGCTGTTGGCGTTCTGCACCGATGGCAACACCCATAATCCCTCCAGCATCGCCAAGGCGCTGGCAGCTCAGGAGTCTGTGCTGCGACGTACCGGGTTATGGAAACGCCAATCTGCGAGCGCCGTGGCAACTGCCCCGGCCCCGGCTTAGGCCGGCAGAGCGGATGGTACGTCAAAGAAGGATGGCATCCGGTTACAGCAGGCAACTGCCTGAAACCCCGGTTGATTCACCTTCAGAACCCCCTGGTTTTATCCATGGGGAGACTCAGAATAGAGCCTAGATGTTATTGATCTAACCCTTGGCTGGAAATCCAAGGGTATTTCTGCTCGACTAACGATGTCGCCTGGAGATCCTGTAGGGCGTTGTCACAGCGTGGTCACGTAGCGGTTTTAAGATAGGTGCACAACCTGATGAGGAGACAGGCCATGTCCTTGCAACACAGCAGCGATGACAAAATTGAAGTGATCCGCACCCAGCCAGGTCAATCTCTGGGTTGCTCGATTATCGACGCTCAAGGGCGCGAAGTACCGATCACTGAAGACATGATCCAGGACGCTTGCCGCGAAGTGGAGCAACTATTGGTCAAGCCTGCCAAGCAAGACTGATACATAGCCTCATAGCCTCATGTCCTCTTGACCCGGCCTTGATGCCGGGTTTTTTATGGCTGCTGTTTTGGTGGTCGCTGCGCGACCATTCGCGGGCAAGCCCGCTCCCACAGGTTAGGTGGTGTTCTTGTGGGAGCGGGCTTGCCCGCGAAGAAGCCAACTCAGTCTTGAGTGGATACAGCCCCAAGTGCCGCGACGATCTGCTGCAATGCCGGCGACTCCCCTTTGATCCTTACCGTCAACCCATCAATCTCCCGCCGCTCCGGATAATGCTTGCGCAAGGCATCGAACGCGGCGCGCTGCTCTTGCACGCTGCCCACCAGGCTGCGCCGAAAATCCGCATCGTCACGGCGCGGGTCGTAAACACCGCGGCACAACATGGCCAGTACCCAGGCCGGGTCGCTATTGGCATTGAGGCTGACTTCAGCCAGCCACGGCGCGGGCAACAAGTCATCGAGACTGACTTGAAGCGCCCGCCCCTGATATTCGCAAAACGCCTGATAGATCTGCGCCGTACCGCGCTGTTTGCCATCGAGGCTGTAACCGGCGATATGTGGGGTAGCAATCACGCACAGATCGGCCAGGGCGACGTCGACTTGCGGCTCGGCCTCCCAGACATCCAGCACTGCCTGCAGGTCTTCACGCTGCAGTAGCACTTCGCGCAGGGCCACGTTATCCACTACCGGACCACGGCTGGCATTGATCAGCCAGGTGCCGGACTTGAGTTGGTTCAAACGAGTTTTATCGAACAAGTGCCAAGTGGGCAGATCGCTGTTTTTGCTGAGCGGAGTGTGCAGACTGATGACGTCGCATTGCTCGATAATCTGTTCCAGGCTGACGTAATCACCCCCTTCAGCGGCTTGCCGTGGCGGATCGCAGACCAGCACGTTCCAGCCCAGGCCACGCAGCACCTTGATCAACCGACCACCCACTTCACCGGCACCGACCACACCATAGGTGCGCTGGGTCAGGTCAGTGCCTTCGATTTCCGCCAACGTCAGCAGACTACCAAGCACGTAGTCGACCACGCCGCGAGCGTTACAGCCCGGAGCGCTGGACCAGGTGATACCGGCCTGCTGGAAGTAATCGAGATCCAGGTGATCGGTGCCGATGGTGCAGGTGCCGACAAAGCGCACGTTGCTGCCTTCGAGCAGTGCACGGTCGACGTTGGTCACCGAGCGCACCAGCAGCACATCGGCCTGTTCGATGGCGGCGCGGTCGATGGAGCGTCCCGGCAAGCGGCGGATTTCGCCGAAGCCCTCAAAGAAGGCATCGAGCAGCGGAATATTTTCGTCGGCAACAATCAGCATGGCAGGCTCCTTTCGCGGAGCCGCAGTGTAGGCGTAGAACACGGTACTGGGCCAGCAGGCTTTGAAACACAGGGTTCTGATACAAAGAAAATCCAATGTGGGAGCGAGCTTGCTCGCGAAGAGGCCGTGTCAGTCGACATCAATGTTGAATGTCAGTCCGCATTCGCGAGCAAGCTCGCTCCCACACAGGATTTGTACAACTTTGGAGATTGACCTCCCCTCGTCAGCGTCACACCCCGAACCGCCAATTGACGATTACAAATCCCCAACACAGGAATTTTCCTGACCATTGCGTCAAGGCGTAGAATGCGTCGCCTTGCGCATCAAACCCCCTGGACGCTTCGCTTGTGAATTCCGTGACTGACAACCCCTCTGCTACTTCCCTCAACCGCCCTGCCCGGGTTCGTCTCGAGCTGCGCAATCTGCTCGGTCTGGCCTTGCCGATCATGATCGCGCAGTTGGCGACCACCGCCATGGGCTTCGTCGATGCGGTCATGGCCGGTCGCGTCGGGCCGCGGGATCTGGCGGCGGTGGCGTTGGGCAACTCGATCTGGGTGCCGGTGTTCCTGCTGATGACCGGCACGCTGCTGGCGACGACGCCGAAAGTCGCGCAGCGCTTCGGGGCCGGCACTCACGGCGAGATCGGCCCGATTGTGCGCCAGGCATTATGGCTGGCGTTGGTGGTCGGGTTGCTGGCGACGCTGATCCTGTTCAGTGCCGAGCCGGTTCTGCATGTCATGAAGGTCGATCCCGAACTGATCGGCCCTTGCATGGAATACCTGCGCGGCATCGCCACCGGGTTGCCGGCGGTTGCGCTCTACCATGTGCTGCGCTGCTTCAGTGATGGCCTTGGCCGCACCCGCCCGAGCATGGTGCTTGGACTCTGCGGGCTGGCGTTGAATATTCCGCTCAACTACGTGTTCATCTACGGCCACTTCGGTGTACCGGCCATGGGCGGTGTCGGTTGTGGCTGGGCCACGGCGATCGTGATGTGGGTGATGATGCTCGGCATGGCGGGCTGGACCCGCTGGGCGCCAGTGTATCAATCGAGTCAACTGTTCAGCCGTTTCGACTTCCCGCAATGGGTGGTGATCAAGCGTCTGCTGAGCATCGGCCTGCCGATCGGCATCGCAGTATTCGCTGAATCGAGCATTTTCGCGGTAATCGCCCTGTTGATCGGCAGCCTCGGCGCCACCGTGGTCGCCGGGCATCAGATTGCCCTGAATTTCAGCTCGCTGGTGTTCATGATCCCCTATTCCCTGGGGATGGCCGTGACCGTGCGGGTCGGCCAGGCACTGGGGCGCGAAGAGCCCCGTGAAGCGCGTTTTGCCGCGGGCGTCGGCATGGGCACCGCACTGGCCTATGCCTGTGTTTCCGCGAGCATGATGTTGTTGCTGCGCGAGCACATCGCGACGATCTACACCGCTGACCCAATGGTGATTCAGGTCGCGTCGATGCTGATCATCTACTCGGCGTTGTTCCAGTTCTCGGATGCGATTCAGGTGACAGCGGCCGGTGCCTTACGCGGTTATCAGGACACGCGGGTGACGATGATCCTGACGCTGTTCGCCTACTGGGGGATTGGCCTGCCGGTGGGTTACGCCCTCGGCCTGACCGACTGGTTCGGCGCTGCCAGCGGCCCGAGCGGACTGTGGCAAGGCTTGATCGTGGGCCTGAGTTGCGCGGCGCTGATGCTGTCGATCCGCCTGACGCGCAGCGCGCGCAAACGGATCCGGATCAGCCGTTCGACGGGTTAATCGAGCTTCTTGCGAATCCAGTACAGATAGGTGCCAGATTCTTCCTGCTGTTCAACCAGTTCGTGGTCGAGAAACACACAAAACTTGGGAATATCGCGACGGGTCGACGGATCGGTAGCGATCACCTTGAGCAGGCCGCCGGGCACCAGGTCACGGATGTGCTGGTGCAGCATCATCACCGGTTCCGGGCAGTTGAGGCCGGTGGCGTCGAGGGTGCCGTCCACCGGCGTATCGATCATTTCACTCATGGTTTACTCCTGAAACTGGCCGGCATTGTCGCGCAAAGCGGGGTGTTCAGTCATCTGTTGCCTAACGCCGTCCCTTGTGGGAGCGAGCTTGCTCGCGATGAGGCCGTATCAGTCGACATCAATGTTGAATGTCAGTCCGCATTCGCGAGCAAGCTCGCTCCCACATTGGTCCGTGTGAATTATCGGGATTTCGGTTTCTTTACATCGAACCGCCGCAGGTGGCAGGTCACTTCTTCGCGGTCGTGATACAGCTGCTTACAGCCAATGTCGACGCGAATACCGCGTTCCTTGAAACCTTCTTCAATGCGCTCGAGCAGGCGCTTCACTTCCGCATAGCGCTGCTTCATCGGCAACTTCAGGTTGACCACCGCTTCCCGGCAATGCCCCTCGCCGATCCAGGTTTCCAGCAGCGCCGCGTTACGTGCGGGCTTCTCGACGATATCGCAGACCATCCAGTCCACCGGCTGCTTGGGCTTGAAGGTGAAACCGTCAGCCATCAAGTGCTGAACCAGCCCGGTGTCCATCAAGCTCTCGGCCATCGGGCCGTTGTCGATGGCGGTCACCAGCATCCCGCGATTGACCAGTTGCCAGGTCCAGCCGCCCGGTGCAGCCCCCAGATCGACGCCGGTCATGTCGCTGTGCAGACGTTCGTCCCACTGATCGCGGGGGATGAAGTGATGCCAGGCCTCTTCCAGCTTCAGCGTCGACCGGCTTGGCGCTTCACGGGGGAACTTCAAGCGTGGAATGCCCATCGGCCACATCGCCGAGTTGTTGCTCTCAGCCAGACCGAGAAACACTTCGCGACCGCTTTTAAAGGTCAGCAGCAAGCGCGGCTTGCTGGCGTCTTCCACCAGCTTGCCGGCGTTGGTCAGCGCCTTGCGCAGCGGGCCTTCGAACTTCTTGCAGAAATTCGACAGCTCCTTGCCGTCGTTGGTGTCCACTACTTCCAGCCACAGGCTGCCGCAGGTCGGGAACGCCGCCATTTGGGCAAGGATCACGCTGATGCGGTCAGTTTCCGGCAAGTCGATAAACATGCCCCGCGCCCATTGGCGCGGGAAGATCAGCTCGGCAAAACGCTGACCGCGCATCAGCCGTTCGGCGCCGTCGTCTTCGGTGCAGACAAACTCGGCGCAGGCGCTGCCAGTCTTGGCCTTGGCATATCCGGCCACATTCAGACGCGCGGCGTGTTCGGATATCTCGGAACAGACTTCGCCTTCGAAGCCCGGCCGGCAATGCATAAAGAGGGTGTTCATTAATACTCCTGGGCAGCTGGCGAAGAATTCAGCCACTGCGCGACGCCCAGGCTTGCTCTGAAGCAAAGCCTGTCACGAAAACCGGCGCATGATAGCCGAGTTCGCAACCCTGGACGTGTCCATAGAGTCCGGTTATTAGCCAGATCCCCCAATCAGAGCTAGGTTTAAGGCTCTGCCTGTCCCGTCAGGTCCGTCGCCGTGCGGACTAAAAGGAGCCCTTCAATGCCGTCCCTCGATAGCCTGAAAACTCTTAAAACATTAAAGGTCGACGACAAGACCTACCACTACTTCAGCCTCCCGGAAGCCGCCAGATCCCTCGGCGACCTCGACCGGTTGCCGATGTCGTTGAAAGTCCTGCTGGAAAACCTGCTGCGCTGGGAAGACGAAAAAACCGTCACCGGCGCCGACCTCAAGGCTCTCGCGGCCTGGCTCAAGGAGCGCCGCTCCGACCGGGAAATCCAGTACCGTCCGGCACGGGTGCTGATGCAAGACTTCACCGGCGTCCCCGCAGTGGTCGACCTGGCCGCCATGCGCGCCGCCATGGCCAAGGCTGGCGGCGATCCGCAGCGGATCAACCCGCTGTCACCGGTGGATCTGGTGATCGACCACTCGGTGATGGTCGACAAGTTCGCCAGCCCAAGCGCCTTTGGAGAGAACGTTGACATCGAAATGCAGCGCAACGGCGAACGTTATGCCTTCCTGCGTTGGGGCCAGAACGCCTTCGACAATTTCAGCGTGGTGCCACCGGGCACCGGCATCTGTCACCAGGTCAACCTCGAATACCTCGGCCGCACAGTCTGGACCAAAGACGAAGACGGCCGCACTTATGCCTTCCCGGACACCTTGGTCGGTACCGATTCCCACACCACCATGATCAACGGCCTCGGTATCCTCGGCTGGGGCGTTGGCGGTATCGAAGCGGAAGCGGCCATGCTTGGCCAACCGGTGTCGATGCTGATTCCGGAAGTGATCGGCTTCAAGCTGATCGGCAAGCTCAAGGAAGGCATCACCGCCACCGACCTGGTGCTGACCGTCACGCAGATGCTGCGCATGAAAGGCGTGGTCGGCAAATTCGTCGAGTTCTATGGCGACGGCCTCGCCGACTTGCCATTGGCGGACCGCGCGACCATCGCCAACATGGCCCCGGAATACGGCGCTACCTGCGGATTTTTCCCGGTCGATGACATCACCCTGGACTACCTGCGCTTGTCCGGGCGCTCGACTGAAACGGTGAAACTGGTGGAGGCCTACAGCAAGGCTCAAGGCCTGTGGCGCTTGCCCGGCAAAGAACCGCTCTTCACCGATAGCCTGGCGCTCGATTTGAGCAGCGTCGAAGCCAGTCTGGCCGGGCCGAAACGCCCACAAGACCGGGTCTCGCTGCCGAATGTCGGCAAGGCTTTCGACGACTTTCTCGGTCTGCAATTCAAACCCACCAGTAAGGATGAAGGCCGCCTGGAAAGCGAAGGCGGTGGCGGTGTCGCGGTGGGCAGCGCCGATCTGATCGGCGAAGCGGACTACCACGTCGAAGGCCAGACCTACCGCTTGAAAAACGGCGCAGTGGTGATTGCCGCCATCACCTCCTGCACCAACACCTCCAACCCCAGCGTGATGATGGCGGCCGGGCTGCTGGCGAAAAAAGCCGTGGAGAAAGGCCTCACGTGCAAACCCTGGGTCAAGACGTCCCTGGCACCCGGCTCGAAAGTGGTCACCGACTACTACAAGGCCGCTGACTTGACCCAATACCTCGATCGACTGGGTTTTGCCCTGGTCGGTTATGGCTGCACCACCTGCATCGGCAACTCCGGGCCTTTGCCGGAGCCGATCGAACAAGCCATCCTGCAGGCGGATCTGACCGTCGCCTCGGTATTGTCCGGCAACCGTAACTTCGAGGGCCGTGTCCATCCGCTGGTGAAAACCAACTGGCTGGCGTCGCCGCCGCTGGTGGTGGCCTATGCCCTGGCCGGCAGCGTGCGGATCGACATCAGCAGCCACTCGCTGGGTGTCGGCACGGATGGCCAGCCGGTGTACTTGCGGGACATCTGGCCCACCAGTAAGGAAATCGCCGACGCGGTGACCCAGGTCAGCACCAAAATGTTCCACAAGGAATACGCCGAAGTGTTTGCCGGTGACGACCAGTGGCAAGCCATCGAAGTCCCGCAAGCAGCGACCTATGTCTGGCAGCAAGACTCTACGTATATCCAGCACCCGCCATACTTCGACGACATCGCCGGCCCTTTGCCGGTGATCGCAGACATCAAGGGCGCCCGAGTGTTGGCGCTGCTCGGCGACTCGGTGACCACCGACCACATCTCCCCTGCCGGCAACATCAAGTCCGATAGCCCGGCCGGCAGCTACCTGCGCGGACTGGGTGTGGAACCGAGAGACTTCAACTCCTACGGCTCACGCCGCGGCAACCATGAAGTGATGATGCGCGGCACCTTCGCCAACATCCGCATCCGCAACGAAATGCTCGGCGGCGAAGAAGGCGGCAACACCCTTTACATTCCCACCGGCGAGAAACTGCCCATCTACGATGCGGCCATGCGTTATCAGGCTGCCGGCACCCCGCTGGTGGTGATTGCGGGGCAAGAATACGGCACCGGCTCGAGCCGCGACTGGGCGGCCAAGGGCACCAATCTGCTGGGCGTCAAAGCGGTGATCGCCGAGAGTTTCGAGCGCATTCACCGCTCCAACCTGGTGGGCATGGGCGTGCTGCCATTGCAGTTCAAGCTCGATCAGAACCGCAAGAGCCTGAAACTGACCGGAAAGGAAACTCTGGATATTCGGGGCCTGACCGGGGTCGCGTTGCAACCGCGGATGAATCTCAGCGTGGTGATCACCCGCGAAGACGGCAGCAGCGAGAAGGTCGAAGTGCTATGCCGGATCGACACATTGAATGAAGTCGAGTACTTCAAGGCAGGAGGGATTCTGCATTACGTGTTGCGGCAGTTGATTGCGTCGTAAGGAGCTGAAACAGAACACCGCCTTCGGGCGGTGTTTTCGTTTGGCTGGCGGGTAGATAATTGCGCCCTTCAAACTGTAGGAGCGAGCTTGCTCGCGATGGACTCAAGGACAACGCGTTTATTCAGAAAACACGCGTTATCGTTAACGTCCATCGCGAGCAAGCTCGCTCCTACAGGGCATTGGGGGTAAGCCCCTCGCCACAAAAGCTCCCTCAAGCACAAGGACTTCACATGACTGCACTGCCATGGATATATCTGGCACTCCTCTCCATTGGCTACAGCCTTGCACTATTCGCCGGACAACTGGAAGTGCAAGCGCTGATCACCATCGCCTTGCTGCTGCTCGCCGGTTTTGCCGTGCGCCAGCAAAAGAGCCGTTATGGCCGCTATCTCGGTCACGGCTTGTTCGTGGTACTGGCCCTCGCGCTGGCGATGCACCGGCTACCGGGCTTCTACAATGGCGGCGTCATCGGCCCGCAGGTGTTCACCGATGATGCCGTGCCGTTCTCGATGTACCTCAATCTGGACAAACCGCTGATTGGCTTCTGGCTGTTGCTGGTGTGCCCCTGGATTGTCGGCAGGCGCCCTCTGCGCCTTTCGCTGTACGCGAGCGCCCTGGCCTTGCCCCTGAGTGCACTGGTCGCTCTCGGCGGCGCCGTGTTGCTGGGCATTATCCATTGGGACCCCAAGTGGCCACCCCAGGCCTGGCTGTGGGTATTCAATAACCTGCTGCTGGTGTCCCTGGTCGAGGAAGCCTTGTTCCGGGGCTATATTCAGGGCGGCTTGAGTCGGCGCTTCAAACGGCTGCCCTATGGCGAAAATCTTGCCCTGATGTGCGCGGCATTACTTTTCGGCCTGGCGCATTTTGGCGCTGGCTGGCAATGGGTATTGCTGGCTGGTATTGCCGGGGCTGGCTACGGCCTGGCGTATCGTTTTGGCGGGCTGGCGGCGGCGATTGCCACCCATTTCGGGCTGAACCTGCTGCACTTCGCTCTGTTCACCTACCCGATGCTTGCGTAGTGCTTTTTGCAGAAGTAAAAAAAACTTAATAAACCCCCGCCACGGCCGACAAACTGTCAAAGCCTTGCGGATTGAAAAAGCCATGCGTAATAACCAGCCCATCACACAACGCGAACGTACCTTCCCGGCTCAGCAACGGTTGATTTCCACCACCGATGCCAAAGGCTTGATCACCTACTGCAACGATGCGTTCGTTGAAGTCAGTGGTTATTCCCGTGAAGAACTGGTCCGTGCACCGCACAATCTCGTACGTCATCCGGATGTCCCGGCGGCGGTGTTTGCGCACATGTGGGACACTCTGAAACAAGGCTTGCCATGGATGGGCATTGTCAAGAATCGCTGTAAAACCGGTGACCACTACTGGGTCAACGCCTATGTCACGCCGGTTTTCGAAGGCAATCAGGTGGTCGGTTACGAGTCGGTGCGGGTCAAACCCACCGCCGAACAGATCCGTCGCGCCGAAGCGCTCTACCAACGCATCAACCAAGGCAAGTCGGCGGTTCCTTCTTCCGATAAATGGCTGCCGGTGCTGCAGGATTGGCTGCCGTTCATTCTGGTCAGCCAGCTGAGTTTCATGATTGGCGCCACGCTTAACTCGCAATGGGGGTTTGCCCTGGCCGCCGGGCTCTCGGTGCCGTTGGGCTTGATGGGTTTGAGCTGGCAACAACGTGGCCTCAAGCGCTTGCTGCGCCTGGCGGAGCAAACCACCTCGGACCCGCTGATCGCGCAAATGTACACCGACAGCCGCGGTGCTCAGGCACGCCTGGAGATGTCCATTCTCAGCCAGGAAGCACGCCTGAAAACCTGCCTGACCCGTCTGCAGGACACCGCCGAGCATCTGAACGAACAAGCCCGCCAATCCGACACCCTGGCCCATAAGAGCTCCTCCGGGCTTGAGCGCCAGCGGGTCGAGACCGAGCAAGTGGCAACCGCTGTGAACCAGATGGCTGCCACCACTCAGGAAGTCGCCAGCCACGTCCAGCGCACCGCCGACGCTACACAGGAAGCCAATCGCCTGACCCGTCGCGGTCGCGACATCGCCGGCGAAACCCGCGAAGCCATCCAGCGTCTGTCGATGGTGGTCGGTGAGACGGGCGCCACGGTGACCCAACTGGCCAAGGACAGCGACGAAATCGGCGGTGTGGTGGATGTGATCAAAGGCATCGCCGACCAGACCAACCTGCTGGCCTTGAACGCCGCCATCGAAGCGGCTCGCGCCGGGGAAATGGGTCGCGGTTTCGCGGTGGTTGCCGATGAAGTACGGCAACTGGCGCAACGCACCAGCGAGTCCACCGGGCAGATCCACAGCCTGATCGCCAAGCTGCAGCAGACCGCCAGCACCGCCGTGCAAACCATGGACGCTGGCCATCGCCAGGCCGAAGAAGGTGTAGCGCGGGTACTCGAGGCCGACAAGGCGCTGGTGGGCATCAGCGAAGCGGTGGCCAACATCACCGACATGACCACCCAGATCGCCGCTGCTACCGAAGAACAAAGCGCAGTCGCCGAAGAAATCAGCCGCAATATCAGCAACATTTCACAGCTTGCCGATCAGACTTCGGAACAGGCTCAGCACTCGGCGCTGCTGAGTGAAGAGCTGACCAAGACCGCGAATACCCAGTATTCATTGGTGGAGCGGTTTAACCGCTGATTGCTGCTGGAAGGACAAAAACCCGGGAGGTGAAAACTTCCGGGTTTTTTATTATCCCTCCGAAAATTTGTTGCCTGTGAGGCCGCCATCGCGGGCAAGCCCGCTCCCACAGTGAACTGCGGTGTGGCTTGATTTTGTGATCGACACGAAACCCTGTGGGAGCGGGCTTGCCCGCGAAGAGGCCCTATGCAGCACAGCAAACATCACTGAAGGAGTGACACAACCTGCTGTGCCGCTACCGCCAAATGCTGCTCATGGCTAAACCCCGAAGCCTTCAACGGCTTCAAATCATGATCCCCCGCCACCAGCCAGAACATCTCGATGTTCGGTGACAACGTGTAAGCCTCAACCGCCGCCCGACTGCCCAACGCATCCCGCTCGCCCTGAACGATCAACGTCCGCGTCATTAGCGCAGCCAAATGTTCGACCCGAGGTTTCTCCGGTTTGCCGACGGCATAAAACGGATAACCGAGGCACACCAGCGCATCCGCTTCCAGCTCATCAGCTAAAAGACTGGCCATGCGCCCGCCCATGGACTTGCCGCCAATGGCCAGACGCCCAGCGACATGGCGTCGCACCACGGCATACACCTCACGCCAGCATTCCAGCAGTTTAGGCGCCGGGTTCGGTGGACGTTTACCGCCATCGACACGCCGTTGCGCCATGTACGGAAACTCGAAGCGCAGCACGTTGACGCCTTGATCGGCGAGGCGTACAGCCATGTCGTTCATCCAGCCGCTGTCCATCGGAGCACCGGCGCCATGGGCGAGTATCAGCGTCGCCGATGCCGGCACCGAGGCGGCATTCCACAGCCATCCATGATCGCGCACACACTGCGCCCATTGATCCCCGTCAATACTGGCCTTGTGCTCTTTGTCCATGCTTGCCTCGCTTTTAGTCTGCCTATAACTCCAGTCAAAGGGGCTGTCTGCCTTGCGCAAACGCCCTCACTTCGGCTGAACCGTGGATGGGGAACCATGAACACTTCTATCAGTACCGCCTACAACTACAAGGTGGTCCGCCAATTCGCCATTATGACGGTGGTGTGGGGCATCGTCGGCATGGGGCTCGGGGTTTTTCTCGCTGCCCAATTGGTCTGGCCCGAACTCAACTTCAATCTGCCCTGGACCAGCTTCGGTCGCCTGCGCCCGCTGCACACCAATGCGGTGATCTTCGCTTTTGGCGGCTGCGCCTTGTTCGCCAGTTCTTTCTATTCGGTGCAACGTACTTGCCAGACCCGCTTGTTTGCTCCCGCAATTGCCGCGTTCTGCTTCTGGGGCTGGCAACTGGTGATCCTGCTGGCGGCGATCAGCTTGCCGCTGGGCTACACCAGTTCCAAGGAATACGCCGAGCTGGAATGGCCGATCGATATCCTGATCACCATCGTCTGGGTCGCCTACGCCATCGTGTTCTTCGGCACGATCATGCAGCGCAAGACCAAACACATCTACGTCGGTAACTGGTTCTTCGGTGGATTTATCATCACCGTGGCGATCCTGCACATCGTCAACAACCTGGAATTGCCGGTCAGCCTGACCAAGTCCTACTCGGTGTACGCCGGGGCGACCGACGCCATGGTGCAATGGTGGTACGGCCATAACGCCGTAGGCTTCTTCCTGACTGCCGGTTTCCTCGGGATGATGTACTACTTCGTGCCGAAACAGGCCGAACGCCCGGTGTATTCCTATCGCCTGTCGATCGTGCATTTCTGGGCGCTGATCACCCTGTACATCTGGGCCGGTCCCCACCACTTGCACTACACCGCGCTACCGGACTGGGCGCAGTCGCTGGGCATGGTGATGTCGCTGATCCTGCTGGCACCGAGCTGGGGCGGGATGATCAACGGCATGATGACCCTCTCCGGCGCCTGGCATAAGTTGCGCAGCGACCCGATCCTGCGCTTCCTGGTGGTCTCGCTGGCGTTCTACGGCATGTCGACCTTCGAAGGTCCGATGATGGCGATCAAAACGGTCAACGCGCTGTCTCACTACACCGACTGGACCATTGGCCACGTTCACGCCGGCGCTCTGGGCTGGGTGGCGATGATCTCGATCGGCGCGCTGTACCACATGATCCCGAAAATCTTCGGCCGTCCGGCCATGCACAGCATCGGCCTGATCAATGCGCACTTCTGGCTCGCCACCATCGGCACTGTTTTGTACATCGCCTCGATGTGGGTCAACGGTATCGCTCAGGGCTTGATGTGGCGCGCAGTCAATGAAGACGGCACGCTGACCTACTCCTTCGTCGAAACCCTGGTGGCCAGCCATCCAGGCTTCGTCGTGCGACTGGTAGGCGGCGCGATCTTCTTCAGCGGCATGTTGCTGATGGCCTACAACACCTGGCGCACCGTTCGCGCTGCCGAGCCTGCCGAAGTCGCCGCCGCGGCGCAGATGGCCTGAGGAGTCCGCCATGAAACACGAAACAATCGAGAAAAACGTCGGCCTGCTACTGCTGTTGATGGTGTTGGCCGTCAGCATCGGCGGCCTGACCCAGATCGTCCCACTGTTCTTTCAGGACGTGACCAACAAACCGGTCGAAGGCATGAAGCCCTACACCGCGCTGCAGCTGGAAGGTCGCGACATCTATATCCGCGAAGGCTGCGTCGGTTGCCACTCGCAGATGATCCGTCCGTTCCGCGCCGAGACCGAACGCTACGGCCACTACTCGGTAGCCGGGGAAAGCGTCTGGGATCACCCGTTCCTCTGGGGCTCCAAGCGCACCGGTCCGGACCTGGCCCGGGTCGGCGGCCGTTACTCCGAAGACTGGCACCGCGCGCATTTGTATAACCCGCGCAACGTCGTGCCGGAGTCGAAGATGCCCGCTTATCCATGGCTGGTAGCCAATCAGCTCGACAGCAGCCACACCGAAACCAAGCTGCGCGCCATGCGTACCCTCGGCGTGCCCTACACCGACGCCGATATTGTCGGCGCCACCGAGACGCTCAAGGGCAAGACCGAGATGGACGCGCTGGTCGCTTACCTGCAAGTGCTTGGCACTGCGATCAAGAGCAAGAGGTGAGCCATGGGTTTTGAACTCGATAGTGGAATGATCCGCGGCCTCGGCACGCTGGTGGTGATGATCGCCTTCATCGGTCTGTCGCTCTGGGTGTTCAACGCCAGGCGCAATCCGGAATTTGCCGAAGCACGCCTGTTGCCCTTTGCCGATGAACCGCTGCCCGACACTAAAAACGACGCAACTGCGACAAGGAGCATTCGGCCATGACCACGTTCTGGAGTACGTACATCTGCGTACTGACCATTGGCAGCCTGATCGGTCTGACCTGGCTGTTGATTGGTACGCGCAAGGGCGAAACCAAGGGCAGTGTCGACCAGACCATGGGCCACAGCTTCGACGGCATCGAGGAGTACGACAATCCGTTGCCGCAATGGTGGTTCATGCTGTTCGCCGGCACGTTGGTGTTTGCCGTGGGTTATTTGATCCTCTACCCCGGTCTGGGCAACTGGAAAGGCGTCCTGCCGGGCTATGAAGACGGCTGGACGGGTGTGCATGAGTGGGAAAAGGAAATGGACAAGGCCAACGCCAGATTCAGCCCGATCTTCGCCAAATTCGCGGCCATGCCCCTGGAAGACGTCGCCAAAGACCCGCAAGCATTGAAGATGGGCGGTCGCCTGTTTGCCTCCAACTGCGCGGTTTGTCATGGCTCGGATGCCAAGGGCGCGTTCGGCTTCCCCAACCTCGCCGACAGCCACTGGCGCTGGGGCGGCAACGCCGACACGATCAAGACCACTATCATGGGCGGTCGTATGGCGGCCATGCCGGGCTGGGGTGAAATCCTCGGTGAAGACGGCGTGAAGAATGTCGCCGCTTATGTGCGTCACGGCCTGGCCGGTCTGCCATTGCCGGCTGACAGTACTGCCGACCTGCAAGCCGGACAGCAAGTGTTCAGCACCTCCTGCGTAGCTTGTCACGGAGCAAACGGGCAAGGCACCGAAGCCATGGGCGCACCGAACCTGACGCAACCGGGCGGTTTTATCTACGGCACCAGCCTGGCGCAGCTGCAGCAGACCATTCGCCATGGCCGCCAAGGCCATATGCCGGCGCAGACCGAGTTGCTCGGCAATGACAAGGTGCAGCTGCTGGCGGCCTATGTGTTCAGCCTGTCCCACAGCACTGATGAAAAGGAGCGCGCTGTCAGCAAAAGCGACTGACCGGTAACTGTTTCGCTGTCGCATCCGCTCAGGATGCGGCAGTTCCCTGCCTCTACGCGACCAAGTGTCGCACCCTCCAAAGGTCCGTCTTCCCGATCCCGGGATTCAGGTCTAAGCTTGCCCGTTAGTGGACTGGCAGCTGTCGGTCACAGGCCAACTGTAACCGATGGGTTCGACGATTCTGCTCGATGACAGGCCGCAAAGGCTGGTTTATACCGGCTGTCGTGCAAGTAACCGCCTGCCACCTGATCTCCTCGTTTCAACACACCCAGTTACATCTAACCTGTCCCCCTCGCCCTGCGACATTTTGTCCGGGGGCATTTTTGTCCTTACGCGGCGCATGGAAAGGCCGCAGAATCAGCTTCGGGAAGCATTGACCCAGGTCATGGCGCGTTGCAATGACACCCTGCTTTCTCCATACTTGCGGCCGATTTTTACTCCTAATAAAACACCCAAACCGTGGAACCTTAGAATGAGCACAGCAATCAGTCCGACTGCTTATAACTATAAGGTAGTCCGCCAGTTCGCCATCATGACGGTGGTCTGGGGGATCCTTGGCATGGGGCTCGGTGTCTTCATCGCCTCGCAACTGGTCTGGCCGGAGTTGAACTTCGGTCTGGCATGGACGAGCTTTGGACGCCTGCGCCCGTTGCACACCAACCTGGTGATTTTTGCCTTCGGTGGTTGTGCCCTGTTTGCCACTTCTTATTACGTCGTGCAGCGAACCTGCCAAACGCGACTGATTTCCGACAGCCTCGCGGCCTTCACCTTCTGGGGTTGGCAAGCGGTGATCGTCGGCGCGATCGTTACCTTGCCGATGGGTTTCACCACCACCAAGGAATACGCGGAACTGGAATGGCCTCTGGCTATCCTGCTGGCCATCGTCTGGGTCACCTACGGTCTGGTGTTCTTCGGCACCATCGTCAAGCGCAAGACCAAGCACATCTATGTCGGTAACTGGTTCTACGGTGCCTTCATTGTCGTGACCGCGATGCTGCACATCGTCAACCACGCTTCCCTGCCGGTCAGCTTCTTCAAGTCCTACTCGGCCTACGCCGGTGCGACTGACGCAATGATCCAGTGGTGGTACGGCCACAACGCCGTGGGCTTCTTCCTGACCACCGGTTTCCTCGGGATGATGTACTACTTCGTACCGAAGCAGGCCGAGCGTCCGATCTACTCCTATCGTCTGTCGATCGTGCACTTCTGGGCACTGATCACCTTGTATATCTGGGCCGGTCCGCACCACTTGCACTACACCGCACTGCCGGACTGGGCACAGTCGCTGGGCATGGCGATGTCGATCATCCTGCTGGCGCCAAGCTGGGGCGGCATGATCAACGGCATGATGACCCTGTCGGGCGCCTGGCATAAGCTGCGCACCGACCCGATCCTGCGTTTCCTGGTGGTCTCCCTGGCGTTCTACGGCATGTCGACCTTCGAAGGCCCGATGATGGCCATCAAGACCGTCAACTCGCTGTCTCACTACACTGACTGGACCATCGGCCACGTACACGCCGGTGCGTTGGGCTGGGTTGCGATGATCTCGATCGGCGCCATCTACCACATGATCCCGAAACTCTTCGGTCGTGCGCAGATGCACAGCATCGGCCTGATCAACACGCACTTCTGGCTCGCGACCATCGGTACCGTGCTCTACATCGCTTCGATGTGGGTCAACGGCATCACCCAGGGTCTGATGTGGCGTGCAATCAACGACGACGGCACCCTCACCTACTCGTTCGTCGAAGCGCTGCAAGCCAGCCACCCTGGTTTCATCGTTCGCGCCCTGGGCGGTGCGTTCTTTGCCAGCGGCATGCTGTTCATGGCCTACAACGTATGGCGTACCGTACGTGCCTCGAACCCGGCTGAAGCCGAAGCCGCCGCTCAGATTGCTGTAGTTGGAGCTCACTGATGAAGCATGAAGCAGTCGAGAAGAATATTGGCCTGCTGGCCTTCTTCATGGTCATCGCCGTCAGCATCGGCGGCCTGACCCAGATCGTTCCGCTGTTTTTCCAGGACGTCACCAACAAGCCGGTCGAGGGCATGAAGCCTCGCACCGCCCTTGAACTGGAAGGCCGCGACATTTACATCGCCAACGGTTGTGTCGGCTGCCACTCGCAGATGATCCGTCCGTTCCGCGCTGAAACCGAACGTTATGGTCACTACTCGGTAGCCGGTGAAAGCGTCTGGGACCACCCGTTCCTGTGGGGTTCCAAGCGTACCGGTCCGGACCTGGCCCGAGTCGGCGGTCGTTACTCCGATGACTGGCAGCGCGCGCACTTGTACAACCCGCGCAACGTAGTGCCCGAGTCGAAAATGCCGGCTTACCCGTTCCTCGTGGAAAACAAGCTCGACGGCAAAGACACCGCGAAGAAAATGGAAGTCTTGCGCACGCTCGGCGTCCCTTACACCGACGAAGACATCGCCGGCGCCAAGGATGCTGTGAAGGGCAAAACCGAAATGGACGCGCTGGTGGCCTATCTGCAAGGCCTGGGCACCATCATCAAAAGCAAACGGTGATTTAGATGGATATCGGGATGATTCGTGGCCTGGGCACCGTTGTCGTGATGGTTGCCTTTATCGGTCTGGCCTTGTGGGTATTCAGCCCCAAGCGCAAATCCGAGTTTGAAGACGCGACCTTGCTGCCTTTCGCGGATGATCCCGAAGCCATCAAGCACGTCGAGCAAGCTTCTAGGAGTAACAAAGAATGACTACGTTCTGGAGTCTGTACGTCACAGTCCTCAGTCTGGGTACCATCTTCGCCCTGACCTGGCTGCTGCTGTCCACCCGCAAGGGCCAGCGCAGCGAAGCCACCGAAGAGACTGTTGGCCACTCCTTCGACGGGATCGAGGAGTACGACAACCCATTGCCGAAATGGTGGTTCATGCTGTTCGTCGGCACCATCATCTTCGCCCTGGGCTATCTGGTGCTGTACCCGGGCCTGGGTAACTGGAAAGGCCTGCTGCCGGGTTACAACTACCTCGATAACGAGAAGCAGACCGCGTTCGCCAACGGCAAGACCGGCTGGACCGGCGTTCACGAGTGGGAAAAGGAAATGGCCAGGTCGGACGCCAAGTTCGGCCCGATCTTCGCCAAGTTCGCTTCCATGCCCATTGAAGAAGTTGCCAAAGACCCACAAGCCTTGAAGATGGGTGGCCGTCTGTTCGCCTCCAACTGCTCGGTCTGCCACGGCTCCGACGCCAAAGGTGCTTATGGTTTCCCTAACCTGACCGACGCCGACTGGCGCTGGGGCGGCGAGGCGCAAACCATCAAGACCTCCATCATGGGCGGTCGTCACGCGGTGATGCCGGCATGGGCTGAAGTGATCGGCGAGCAAGGCGTCAGCGACGTTGCCGCTTACGTGCTGACCAACCTCGATGGCCGCAAGCTGCCGGAAGGCGCCAAGGCTGACCCGGTTGCCGGTCAGAAACTGTTCGCCGCCAACTGCGTGGCGTGCCACGGTCCGGCGGGCAAAGGTACGCCAGCCATGGGCGCCCCTGACCTGACCCACCCGGCCGGGTTCATCTACGGTTCGAGCTTCGCTCAACTGCAGCAGACCATCCGTCACGGCCGTCAGGGTCAGATGCCTGCTCAGGAGCAACTGCAAGGGAACGACAAGGTTCACCTGCTGGCCGCTTACGTTTACAGCCTGTCCCACGGGGAAAAGGCTGCTGACGCCAAGTAAGGCAAAGGCTTGATCGCAACAACAAACGGCCCCGCCAATGAAGATTGGCGGGGCCGTTTTGTTTTGCGCAAAGATGATTCAACCCAGCCATATATCTACATTGCTACATTTTTCATTGCGCACCCGAGGACGTTAGTAGTAACGTAACTACACAAGCGTTTCAGGAGGGTAGGCCCATGACCATCACCACTATTTCCAGCCGCGAGTTCAATCAGGACACAAGCGGTGCCAAAAAAGCTGCCCGTCAGGGGCCGGTTATCATCACCGATCGTGGCAAGCCCGCCCATGTGCTGCTAAGCATGGAGGAGTACCAGAAACTGACCGGCATCAGTAGCACCATTGTCGAGATGCTGGTCATGCCTCAGGCGCCCGAAATCGACTTCGAAACAGAGCGCGCCGTCATCACCCCTCGGCCGGTGGACCTGTCCTGATGTTTCTACTCGATACCAATGTTGTTTCAGAATTGCGCAAAGCCCAAGCCGACAACAATGTAGTGGCCTGGGCACGTAGCGTAGCTGCGCCCAGCCTGTTTCTGTCGGCGATCACTGTTCTGGAGCTGGAAACCGGAATTCTGAGAGTGGAAAGGCGCGATCCGGCCCAAGGCGGCCTGTTGCGCTCATGGCTGGACAATCATGTGATGCCGGCGTTTGCCGGACGGATATTGGCGGTCGACAGTGCAGTGGCATTACGTTGCGCCCGTCTTCATGTGCCGGACCGCAGCAATGAGTGCGATGCGCTGATCGCGGCGACTGCGCTGGTCCATGGGCTGACCGTGGTGACCCGGAATGTGGCGGACTTCCAGTCGAGCGGTGTACGCCTGATCAACCCGTGGGTCGATTGAACGCCCCGCCCTCCAAAACCGACCATACTCAACAAGTCAATTGACCTGAATCACGACTTGTTACATTTGCTACACCATCTCTGGATTTCTCCCAACGCGACCAAAGGTCGCACCCTTGATCTAGAGCTACAGGCGTATCATTGCGCCACTGCAATACACTTTTTGACCCCGGCCGGCACGTACTGACCGAGGCATTTTTCCACTGCCGTGGGATGCAATGATGAGCAATCAGATTCCGGTACACGACGTTACCCCGCCTGCCAAAAACTCGAACAACACCGTCGACCTCTACGCTTCTCGGGAAAAAATCTATACGCGCGCCTTCACTGGCCTGTTCCGCAACCTGCGGATGATGGGCGGTGCCGCGCTGTTTCTGCTGTATTTCGGTACGGTCTGGCTGAACTGGGGCGGCCATCAGGCCGTCTGGTGGAACCTGCCGGAGCGCAAATTCTTCATCTTCGGCGCGACCTTCTGGCCTCAGGATTTCATCCTGCTCTCGGGCCTGCTGATCATCAGCGCGTTCGGTCTGTTCTTCATCACGGTCTACGCCGGGCGCGTCTGGTGCGGCTATACCTGCCCGCAAAGCGTCTGGACCTGGATCTTCATGTGGTGCGAAAAGGTCACCGAAGGCGACCGCAACCAGCGCATCAAGCTCGACAAGGCGCCGATCAGCGCCAACAAGTTCCTGCGCAAGTTCAGCAAACACAGCCTCTGGTTGCTGATCGGCTTCGTCACCGGCATGACCTTTGTCGGTTACTTCTCGCCGATTCGTGAGCTGACCATCGACTTCTTCACCGGCCAGGCCGATGGCTGGTCATATTTCTGGGTCGGCTTCTTCACCCTCGCCACTTACGGCAATGCCGGTTGGCTGCGCGAGCAAGTGTGCATTTACATGTGCCCGTATGCGCGTTTCCAGAGCGTGATGTTCGACAAGGACACGCTGATCGTTTCCTACGATCCGCGTCGCGGCGAAGGTCGCGGCCCGCGCAAGAAAGACGCCGACTACAAGGCCATGGGCCTGGGCGACTGCATTGATTGCACCATGTGCGTTCAGGTCTGCCCGACCGGCATCGACATTCGCGACGGCCTGCAGATCGAATGCATCGGCTGCGCCGCGTGTATCGACGCCTGCGACAACATCATGGACAAGATGAATTACCCGCGCGGGCTGATCAGCTACACCACCGAGCACAACCTTTCCGGGCAAAAAACCCATAAACTGCGCCCACGCCTGATCGGTTATGCGCTGGTGCTGCTGACCATGATCGGCCTGCTGGCGAGCGCATTCTTCATGCGCTCGCTGGTCGGCTTCGATGTCAGCAAGGACCGCGTGCTGTATCGCGAGAACGCCGAAGGCCGGATCGAGAACGTCTACAGCCTGAAAATCATGAACAAGGATCAGCGCGACCACACCTATGTGCTGCAAGCCTCCGGCCTGCCGGACCTCAAGCTGCAAGGCAAGCGCGAGATCAAGGTCGGTGCCGGCGAGATCGTCAGCATGCCGGTCGAGTTGTCCAGCGCACCGGAACAATTGCCGTCGAGCACCAACGAGGTGAAATTCACCCTCAAGGATGCCGATGACGCTGATGTCCATGTTGAAGCCAAGAGCCGATTCATCGGCCCACAAATTCGTTGAGAGAAGTCGCCATGCCCGCAACAACTGCCGCAAGCCCTTGGTACAAGCACCTCTGGCCGTGGATCATCATCGCTATTCTGGCCTGCTCGGTCGCCCTGACCTTGTCGATGGTCACTATCGCCGTGAACAACCCGGACAACCTGGTCAACGACAATTATTACGAGGCCGGCAAAGGCATCAATCGCTCGCTGGACCGTGAGCTGCTGGCCCAGACTCTGCTGTTGCGCGCCAGCATGCATCTGGATGACGTGACCGGCGAAGTCGACCTGCGCCTGAGCGGCAACAGCACGCCTGCAACCCTGGAGCTGAATCTGATCTCGCCGACGCAGCCGGAAAAGGATCGCAAGATCACCCTGACGCGCAGCGAAACCGAGCAAGGCCGCTACATCGGCCAGTTGACCGACAAGATCGAAGGCCGGCGCTTCGTCGAACTGCTCGGTGTGCAGGACGACAAGACCTGGCGTATGTTCGAGGAAGAACAGGTCAGCCATGACAAAGACCTGCTGCTCGGTGATGAACCGCTGCAGGGTGCGGAAGACCTGAAGAAATAAGCACCTGCGAATGCGATCAAATGTGGCGAGGGAGCTTGCTCCCGCTGGGGCGCGAAGCGGCCCCAAAACCTGCAAACCGGTTCTTTCAGTCATAGCGAGTTCGCAGATTTACGACTGCTTCGCAGCCGAGCGGGAGCAAGCTCCCTCGCCACAATGGTTTTCATGGCAACACACATGACCACTCCAACCCCCTGCTACCACTGCGCCCTGCCCGTCCCTGCCGGCAGCCGGTTTACCGCCGTCGTTCTCGGCGAAACCCGCGAGCTTTGCTGCCCGGGCTGTCAGGCGGTGGCCGAGGCGATTGTCGCCGGTGGTCTGGAAAGCTATTACAGCCACCGCAGTGAAGCTTCAGCCAACCCTGAAGCCTTGCCGGTGCAACTGGTGGACGAGCTGGCGCTGTACGATCGCGCCGACGTGCAGGAACCCTTTGTCCGACACGAAGGCGATCTCGCCGAAACCACCCTGTTGATGGAAGGCATCAGCTGCGCCGCGTGCGGCTGGCTGATCGAGAAACACCTGCGCAGCCTGCCGGCGGTGGCCGAAGCGCGGCTGAACCTGTCCAACCATCGTTTGCACGTGCGCTGGGCCGACAGCCAGTTGCCGCTGAGCAAAGTGCTCAGCGAACTGCGGCATATCGGTTATGCCGCGCATCCGTATCAAGCCGATCGCGCCGCCGAGCAACTGGCCAGCGAAAACCGCCTGGCCCTGCGTCAACTGGGCGTCGCCGGTCTGCTGTGGTTCCAGGCGATGATGGCGACCATGGCGACATGGCCGGAATTCAATATCGACCTGAGCCCGGAGCTGCACACCATCCTGCGCTGGGTCGCGCTGTTCCTCACCACACCGATCGTCTTCTACAGCTGCGCGCCTTTCTTCAAGGGCGCCATGCGTGACCTGCGCACCCGCCACCTGACCATGGACGTCTCGGTCTCACTGGCGATTGGCAGCGCGTACATCGCCGGCATCTGGACTTCAATCACCGGCGTCGGCGAGCTGTATTTCGACGCGGTCGGGATGTTTGCGCTGTTCCTGCTGGCCGGGCGTTATCTGGAGCGCCGGGCCCGCGAACGCACCGCCGCCGCCACCGCGCAGCTGGTCAACTTATTGCCCGCCTCCTGCCTGCGCATGAGCGATGACGGCCAGAGCGAGCGCATCCTGCTCAGCGAATTGCGCCTGGGTGACCGGGTGCTGGTGCATCCCGGCGCCATTCTGCCGGCCGATGGCAAGATCCTCGATGGTCAGTCGAGCATCGATGAGTCACTGCTGACCGGCGAATACCTGCCACAACCGCGAACCCTGGGCGACGCAGTCACCGCCGGCACCCTGAACGTCGAAGGTGCGTTGACCGTCGAAGTGCTGGCGCTGGGCCAGGACACCCGGCTGTCAGCCATCGTCCGCCTGCTGGATCGCGCTCAGGCGGAAAAACCGCGACTGGCAGAAATCGCTGACCGCGCCGCACAATGGTTCCTGCTGCTCTCGCTGATCGCAGCGGCGGCCATCGGCCTGCTGTGGTGGGAGCTGGATTCGTCCCGGGCGTTCTGGATCGTCCTGGCGATGCTGGTTGCGACCTGCCCGTGCGCGCTTTCCCTGGCCACTCCGACTGCCCTCACTGCCGCCACCGGCACGCTGCACAAACTCGGTCTGTTGCTGACTCGCGGCCATGTGCTGGAAGGTTTGAATCAGATCGATACGGTGATTTTCGACAAGACCGGCACCCTCACCGAAGGCCGTCTGGCGCTGCGTTCGATTCGGGTACTGGGCACGCTGGACAGCGACCAGTGCCTGGGTCTTGCCGCGGCTCTGGAAAACCGCTCCGAACATCCGATCGCCCGGGCCTTTGGCCGCGCGCCCATGGCCGCCGAAGAAGTCCTCAGCACACCAGGACTCGGCCTTGAAGGTCGGGTGGGTGAGCAGCGCCTGCGTATCGGCCAACCGGCGTTTGTCTGCGGGCTCAGCGGCTGCCCGGTACCGGCGATGCCCGATGAGCCCGGTCAATGGTTGTTGCTCGGCGATAGCCAGGGTGCGTTGGCCTGGTTCGTCCTCGACGACCGCTTGCGTGCCGACGCCCCCGCCTTGCTCGCTGCATGCAAGGCCCGTGGCTGGCGCACGCTGCTGCTGTCCGGCGACAGCTCGCCGATGGTCGCCAGCGTCGCCTTTGAGCTGGGCATCGACGAGGCCCGCGGCGGTCTGCGTCCCGATGACAAGCTGCAAGTACTGCAACACCTGCATCAACAGGGGCGCAAGGTGCTGATGCTCGGCGACGGGGTCAACGATGTGCCGGTGCTGGCTGCCGCCGATATCAGCGTGGCCATGGGTTCGGCCACCGATCTGGCGAAAACCAGCGCCGATGCGGTACTGCTGTCCAATCGCCTCGACGCATTGGTGCAAGCCTTCAGCCTGGCTCGACGCACACGCCGGGTAATCATCGAGAACCTGCTGTGGGCCGGGTTGTACAATGGCCTCATGTTGCCGTTCGCCGCCCTCGGCTGGATCACACCGATCTGGGCGGCGGTCGGCATGTCCCTCAGCTCGTTGACCGTGGTGCTGAATGCTTTGCGCCTGACTCGCATGCCGGGCCAAGCGAATGCCAGCCCCACGCAAGTAACCCGCCCGCTGCCGGCCTGAGCCGCGCGGGCATGGAGTTTACCCATGCCAGCTCTTTACGTGATGATCCCGGCCGCGCTGCTGATCGTGGCCATCGCCATTTACATCTTTTTCTGGGCAGTCGACAGCGGTCAGTATGACGACCTCGACGGCCCGGCCCACAGCATTCTGTTCGACGACCAGGACCCGAACCACCAGGCCGCCGTCGACGAGGCCAGCGGCCATCCGCCTACTGCCAATCCGTCCCAGCCGAAAGACCAGGCTCCACCTCATGTTTGAGCTGGCTCCGCTGCTGGTTTCCGCGGTGATCCTGGGCGTGCTCGGTGGCGGTCATTGCCTGGGCATGTGCGGTGGCCTGATGGGCGCGCTGACCCTGGCGATCCCCAAGGAGCAACGCAGCCGACGCTTTCGTCTGCTGCTGGCTTACAACCTGGGGCGAATACTCAGCTATGGGGCGGCCGGCCTGCTGATCGGCCTTGCGGGCTGGGCGGTGGCCAACAGCCCGGCAGCGATGTTCATGCGCGTACTCGCCGGGTTGCTGTTGATCGCCATGGGCCTGTACCTCGCCGGCTGGTGGAGCGGCCTGACCCGTATCGAAAGCCTCGGTCGCGGTCTCTGGAAGCATATCCAGCCGTTCGCCAACCGTTTGCTGCCAGTCTCGAGCTTGCCTCGTGCCTTGTTGCTGGGCGCGCTCTGGGGCTGGCTGCCGTGCGGCCTGGTCTACAGCACGCTGCTCTGGTCCGCCAGTCAGGGTAATGCCCTCGACAGTGCGCTGCTGATGCTCGCCTTCGGCCTCGGCACCTGGCCGGTGCTGCTGGCCACCGGCCTTGCCGCCGAACGAGTCACCGCCCTGCTGCGCAAACGCAGCGTGCGCATGACTGGCGGGTTGTTGGTGATGCTGTTTGGCATCTGGACCCTGCCTGGGCCGCATCAGCATTGGCTCATGGGGCATTAAATCTGTGGCGCGCCCATCGCGAGCAAGCTCGCTCCCACAGTAGATCGTCGTAGTGCTCAAGGTCTGTGTTCGACACTGATCAAATGTGGGAGCGAGCTTGCTCGCGATGACGTCATCACTGGCGACAACGATCTCCGACAGAATCGCTGTTGATGCAAATCAACATCCCCCTCCTGTGAACCCCCTAGACTCGCGGACACTGCCAGCCTATCCGGGGGAATGCCCGCATGCTCGACGCCATTCGTTGGGACACAGATCTGATCCGCCGCTATGACCTGGCGGGACCGCGCTACACCTCGTATCCGACCGCAGTGCAATTCAACAGCCAGGTTGGCACCTTCGACCTGCTGCACGCCCTGCGCGACAGCCGCAAGGCGCTGCGACCCTTATCGCTGTATGTGCATATCCCGTTCTGCGCGAACATTTGCTACTACTGCGCCTGCAACAAGGTCATCACCAAAGACCGTGGCCGCGCCCTGCCCTATCTGCAACGCCTGGAGCAAGAGATCCAGCTGATCGCCTGCCACCTCGACCCACACCAGAAGGTCGAGCAACTGCACTTCGGCGGCGGCACCCCGACCTTTCTCAGCCATGATGAACTGCGCCAGCTGATGGCCCAACTGCGCAGACACTTCAATCTGCTGGACGATGACTCTGGTGACTACGGCATCGAAATCGACCCTCGCGAAGCCGACTGGTCAACCATGGGTCTGCTTCGCGAACTGGGTTTCAACCGTGTCAGCATCGGTTTGCAGGACCTCGATCCAGTAGTACAGCGGGCAGTCAATCGCCTGCAAAGCCTGGAAGAAACCCGCGCAGTGATCGAAGCTGCCCGCACTTTGCAGTTTCGTTCGATCAACATCGACCTTATCTACGGCCTGCCGAAACAGACACCGGACAATTTCGCCCGCACCGTGGACGAAGTCATCAACCTGCAACCGGACCGGCTCTCGGTGTTCAACTACGCGCATTTGCCTGAGCGCTTCATGCCGCAACGGCGGATCAACAGCAATGACCTGCCGGCGCCCGCCGAAAAACTGCAAATGCTGCAGCGCACCATCGAGCAATTGACCGCGGCGGGTTATCGGTACATCGGCATGGACCACTTCGCCCTGCCCGACGACGAGCTGGCCATTGCTCAGGAAGAGTCGACCCTGCAGCGCAACTTCCAGGGCTACACCACCCATGGTCATTGCGACCTGATCGGTCTTGGCGTGTCGGCGATCAGCCAGATCGGTGACCTGTACTGCCAGAACAGCAGTGACCTGAATCACTACCAGAACGCCCTGGGAGATACGCAACTGGCCACCAGCCGCGGCCTGCTGTGCAATCAGGACGACCGTCTGCGGCGGGAAGTGATTCAGCAGTTGATTTGCAACTTCAACCTGGAATTCGCCGTGATCGAACAGGCCTTCAACATCGATTTTCGCGGTTACTTCGCCGATCTCTGGCCGCAGTTACACGCCATGGCCGAGGATGGTCTGATCGAACTCGATAATGAGCGGATCAGCGTGTTACCGGCCGGACGGCTGCTGGTCCGTTCACTGTGCATGGTTTTCGATGGGTATCTGGAACAGCAAAATAGCCAACGTTTTTCGCGGGTTATCTAGCACTTCATGAGCAATGTGGTTATTGGCCGATGACAGCGCATCATCACCGTACAAGCTGGCCTGAAACTCCTCCCGTGGGTTATCCTTACAACTTATGTGTGCTTTCCCACAAGGATTGAAGAAATGCCCGAGCCAGTCAAGCTGCGCGCTCACAGTCAGGCCCATTGCAAGGATTGCAGCCTGTCTCCCCTCTGCTTGCCACTTTCTCTGAATCTGGAAGACATGGATGCGCTGGACGATATCGTTAAACGTGGTCGCCCACTAAAAAAGGGGGAATTCCTGTTTCGCCAGGGTGATACGTTTGCATCCGTCTATGCAGTACGCTCCGGCGCCTTGAAAACCTTCAGTCTGAGCGATGGCGGCGAGGAGCAGATCACCGGCTTCCACCTACCCAGCGAACTGGTCGGGCTGTCCGGCATGGACACCGAAGCCTACCCGGTCTCGGCGCAAGCGCTGGAAACCACCTCGGTCTGTGAAATCCCCTTCGATCGCCTCGACGAACTGTCCGTGCAACTGCCACAACTGCGCCGCCAATTGATGCGGGTGATGAGCCGCGAGATTCGCGACGACCAGCAAATGATGCTCCTGCTCTCGAAAAAAACCGCCGACGAGCGCATCGCCACCTTCCTGGTCAACCTGTCGGCGCGTTTCCGCGCGCGGGGGTTCTCGGCCAATCAGTTCCGCCTGAGCATGTCGCGCAACGAAATCGGCAACTACCTGGGTCTGGCGGTGGAAACCGTGTCCCGGGTGTTCACCCGCTTCCAGCAAAGCGAGCTGATCGCCGCCGAAGGCAAGGAAGTGCACCTTCTCGATCCGATCCAGCTCTGCGCGCTGGCGGGTGGTTCGCTGGAAGGCTGACCCTGCCACCTTGCGGCCGGGCGAACGTGCTCGGCCGGGCTTATACTGTCGAGCTGCCCCTCCCCCAGCTCGCCAGGACACCTCGACGATGGTCTTCGACTCCTTCGACATCAAATCCCTGATCCGCCCGGTGATCGACTTCCCCAAGCCCGGGGTGATCTTTCGCGATATCACGCCGTTGTTCCAGTCGCCAAAGGCCTTGCGTCTGGTGGTGGACAGCTTTGTCCATCGTTATGTCGAAGCCGACTTCACGCACATCGGCGCGATGGATGCCCGTGGCTTCCTGATCGGCTCGATCCTCGCTTATCAGTTGAACAAACCGCTGATTCTGTTCCGCAAACAAGGCAAATTGCCGGCCGACGTACTTTGCGAGGGCTATCAGACCGAATACGGCGAAGCCTTCCTTGAAGTCCACGCCGACAGCCTGTGCGAAGGCGACTCGGTGCTGATGGTCGATGACCTGATCGCCACTGGCGGCACCCTGATTGCTGCAGCCAGCCTGGTACGACGCATGGGCGCGCGGGTTTTCGAAGCCGCAGCGATTATCGATCTGCCTGAACTGGGCGGCTCTCAGCGCCTGGAAGACATGGGCATACCGACCTTCTGCCTGACGCAGTTTGCGTTGACCGATAAATAAGGCGCCGTCTGTACCGACGCCATCGCGAGCAAGCTCGCTCCCACAGTGGATCTGCGGCGTACACATTCTTTACGTACACCACTGATTAAATGTGGGAGCGGGCTTGCCCGCGAAGGCGCCAGTACAGGCACACCATTACAAAGAAATCGGCTTACGCCCCGCAAACGAATGCGCCAGGGTCCCGCCGTCCACCAGCTCCAGCTCGCCGCCCAACGGCACGCCATGGGCGATGCGCGAGGTGATCAGGCCTTTGTTGGCCAGCAACTGCGCGATGTAATGGGCAGTGGCTTCGCCTTCAACCGTCGGGTTGGTGGCGAGAATGATCTCGGTAAAACTGCCCTGCTCTTCGATCCGCGCCAGCAATTGCGGAATACCAATGGCCTCTGGCCCGAGCCCGTCGAGCGGCGACAGATGGCCCTTGAGCACAAAGTAGCGCCCGCGATAACCGGTCTGCTCCACCGCGTACACATCCATCGGCCCCTCGACCACGCACAAAATCGTATCGTCACGGCGCGGATCGGCGCATTGCGGGCAAAGGTCGTCTTCAGTGAGCGTGCGACACAAACGACAATGCCCGACCCCTTCCATGGCCTGGCTCAAGGCTTGAGCCAAACGCGAACCGCCGCTGCGATCACGCTCGAGCAGTTGCAATGCCATGCGTTGGGCGGTTTTCTGACCCACACCCGGCAAAATGCGCAGTGCATCGATCAGTTGGCGAATCAGGGGGCTGAAGCTCATGGGCAAAGGTCCGACAAAACAACGAGACGCGGTTTATACCCGCGCCTCTGGTTAGCGTCAAATGCTCATCCACTGGTAGCGTCACTGCTCACAAACAAAAATGCCAGGCTCAAGGCCTGGCATTTTTGTAGTACATCCGACGAGCTTTTGCGACTTAGAACGGCAGTTTCATGCCCGGTGGCAATTGCATGCCAGCGGTCACGCCGGACATTTTGTCCTGGCTGTTGGCTTCGATCTTGCGCACGGCGTCGTTGACGGCAGCGGCGAACAAGGCCTCGAGCATTTCCTTGTCGTCTTCGCTCAGGCCTTCAACGATGCTTGGGTCAATGCTGACGCGCTTGATGTCATGGCGACCGGTCATCACCACCGTCACCATGTCGCCGCCGGACTTGCCGGTGACTTCGGCGTTGGCCAGCTCTTCCTGCATCTTGGCCATTTTTTCCTGCATCTGCTGTGCCTGCTTCATCAGGCCGGCCATGCCACCTTTCATCATGGGAATCACCTCAAAAGTACTTGGATAAAAACAGCACCCGCCCATAAGGCCAGGCACCTTTCAGTTATTAGCCCTGACTGGCCAGAGCTTCGACAGGTTCAATAGTATCGTTACGGATCACCGCACCGAACTGTTGCATCATTTGCTGGATGAACGGATCACCGTGGATCGACTCTTCAGCCTCGCGCTGGCGTTCGCCGCGGCGCCGGGACGCTGCCTGGGCCGGGGTTTCCTGCTCGGGCTTGATCAGCTCGATGCTCACGGTCAGCGTACGCTGATGATACTGATTCAGCGCATCGTTGAGGCGGCGCTGCTGGGTCGCGTTGAATAGCGCGCTGTGGGCCGGGTCCAGGTGCAACAACCAGTGATCGCCATCGACTGCGATCAAGGTGCAGTTGGCGGCGATGCTGCCGGTCATGCCGGAAATCGGCAGTTTCGGGAACAACTCCAGCCACTCCAGGGCCAGACCGGTCGCCGGCTGCAAGGCCGGTGCGGGTTCGGGCTCAGGGGCCGGCTCTGCAGTGTGCTCACTGGCCAGTTCATCGAGATAGCTGTAAGCCGAATCCATGTCCGGCTCGATGTAATCCTCATCCAGCGGCGGCTCGTCATCCGGATCGATACCCGGCGTGGCCGCATCGACTTGGGCCGAAGCAGGCTCAGGAACCGGCGCCGCCACCCACTCGGGCGCATCCGGCACCACGCTGTCAGGCGTCGGCACCGGCATTGGCGTCAATTCAGGCTGCTCGGTGGCAGTCTCAAGCTCTGGCTCTACCGCCGGTTGCTGCTCGATCACCGGTTCGACCGGATCGACCGGATCGTTCCAGGGCAGATCTACCACTTCGGCGGCGACAACCGCAGGTTCCACAACCGGTGGCGCTACTATCGGCTCCGGCGCCACGACAGCCGCAACCGGCTCTGGAGCTGGCGCTACAACCGCAACGACCGGCTCGACCGGAGCAGCAATAGCAGCGACCACCGGCGCAACGACAGGCGCGGCAGCCACTGAGTTTGCGGAATCAACTGTGGCCTGGCTGATCCCCACTGGCTTTAGCGGCTGCCTCGGCGCGTGCGGAGTGTCTGCGGGGCGGAAGGCCAGCATCCGCAGCAGGACCATTTCAAAGCCACCGCGCGGGTCCGGCGCCAGCGGCAAGTCGCGGCGGCCGATCAGACCCATCTGGTAATAGAACTGCACATCTTCAGCCGGCAAGGCCTGGGCCAGCGCCAGCACCCGATCGCGGTCGCCATGGCCGTTGTCGACGCCTTCAGGCAACGCCTGGGCGATCGCGACACGGTGCAACACATTGAGGATTTCCGAGAGCACGCCATTCCAGTCCGGCCCCTGCTCGGCCAGATGGCGCACCGCTTCGAGCAATGCCTTGGCATCACCGTCGAGCAACGCATGCAGCACATCGTAGACCTGACCGTGATCAAGGGTGCCAAGCATCGCCCGCACATCGGCGGCCATGACTTTACCTTCACCGAAGGCGATCGCCTGGTCGGTCAGGCTCATGGCATCGCGCATCGAACCATCGGCAGCGCGGCCCAGCAGCCACAGCGCATCGTCTTCGAAGGGGACGTTCTCGACGCCCAGTACATGGGTCAAATGCTCGACCACACGCTCCGGTGTCATGTTCTTCAGGGAGAACTGCAGGCACCGCGACAGAATCGTTGCAGGAAGTTTCTGCGGGTCAGTGGTCGCCAGGATGAATTTGACGTAGGGCGGTGGTTCTTCAAGGGTTTTGAGCAGCGCATTGAACGAATGGGTGGACAGCATGTGCACTTCGTCGATCAGGTAGACCTTGAAGCGCCCGCGGCTTGGCGCATATTGCACGTTGTCCAGCAGCTCGCGGGTATCCTCAACCTTGGTCCGGCTCGCGGCGTCGATCTCGATCAGGTCGACAAAGCGCCCTTCATCGATCTCCCGGCACACCGAGCAGGTGCCGCACGGCGTCGAAGTAATACCTGTTTCACAGTTCAGGCATTTGGCAATGATCCGCGCAATGGTGGTCTTGCCCACCCCGCGCGTGCCGGTGAATAAATAGGCATGATGCAGCCGCTGACTGTCCAAGGCATTGATCAGAGCCTTGAGCACATGGGTCTGGCCGACCATTTCGCGGAACGAGCGCGGACGCCATTTACGTGCAAGAACCTGATAACTCATCGAAAACCGTCGCAACTGGGAAGCGGAAGCGTGTAATGCTAGCGGAGCAAGGGCGAAATTGCATCCGGTGTGCTTGTCTAATCTGGCTAAGCTGCTTTCTGGAAGGCGTTTATCCGCCCTTATCGTGGTCTTGCTGGAGAGTTTATGCGTTTTGCCTGGACCACTTTGCTGCTGATAACCACCAGCGGCTTTGCTGCGCAGACGCCATTGCGTTTCGCCATCACCGACAGCTGGGCCATGCCCATGGCGCAAATCGAACGCGGCCGACCGACCCAGGGTATTTTGCATGACATGATGCTGAGCCTGGCCACCCGGGTCGGCCGCCCCGCCGAGTTCCACGTGCTGGCACGCCGCCGGGTGCAAAGTGCCATGGAGCGTGGCGAGGTCGATATTCGTTGCTACGCGGCGAAATCCTGGCTACCCGATCAATCGGGCGACTACCTCTGGAGTATTCCACTGCTGTTTCAGCGTGACCTGCTGATCAGTACGCAATCCACTCCTGCGCCGGTGCTGCCGGCGAGCCTGCCGTCGCAACCTATCGGTACGGTTCTTGGTTACATCTATCCTGGCCTGCAGCCCCTGTTCGATAGCGGCCAACTACAGCGCGACGATGCGCGCAATCAGGAACTGGTACTGCAAAAGCTCCTGGCCGGTCGCTATCACTATGCAGTGAGCAATGAATGGACCCTGGGCTGGTTCAACCAACGGCTGATGCCCGACCAACAATTGCGTGGCGTCGCTGTTTTGCAGGAGCAAAACGTCGGTTGCTACGTACGCAACGACCCAAAACTGCCGGTGCAACGTATTTTGGACACCCTTGCGCAGATGAAGAGGTCCGGGGAGATCGACGAGATCATCAAACTCTACACCGGCATCGATGAACCCTCCGAGGCGGCGCAAACCACTCAAGCGGTCAGACCGCTTGTTCCAGCACCTGCCACTCCACCGGCGCCTTGAAGGTCGCAACCCAGCCTGGCACTTCATCGGCCTGGCGATAAAAATTCAGGATTACCTACAGCCAGGGTCTGCAATTCTCGGCTCTGCCGCGACAGCGGCGGATCAGGCCGAGCGTTTGAGCACAATCTGCGAGCATCTGCGCACAATCAGGCGCTGTCCCTCTCTCTAAACTCGCTCTTCTTCCCAACCCAAAGAAGAGAACACCAATGAAAACCCGAGCACTGTTGTGCGCCCTGTCGATGGGCCTTTCCCTTACCGCCAGCGCGACTGACTTTATCTTGACCAGCAGCGACATCGCCGACGGTAAACCGCTGACATCCAGCTCCGAATTCCAGGGCTTCGGCTGCAAAGGCGGCAATACCTCACCACAACTGTCCTGGCACGGCGCACCCGCAGGCACGAAAAGCTACGCGATCACGGTTTACGATCCGGACGCACCGACCGGCAGCGGCTGGTGGCACTGGACGGTAGTCAACCTGCCAACATCAATCACCACCTTGGCAACAGGTGCCGGCAGCAGCACCGGCAACCAGTTGCCCGCTGGCGCCGTGCAGGGACGCACCGATTACGGGCAATCCGGTTTTGGCGGAGCCTGCCCTCCAGTCGGAGATAAACCTCACCGCTATCAATTCACCGTGTGGGCCCTGAAAGTCGATAAACTGCCGCTCGATGAGCAAGCCGGCGGGGCTATGGTCGGCTATATGCTGAACGCCAACGCACTGGCCAAAACCACACTGACCGCCACATACGGACGCTAAGCCCGAATGAATGCTTCTGCCGGCATCCAGCACCATGAAAGTCGTATCGCAGCCTGCGTGATTCGGGCCCGGCAGCCGCACGTTCTACGGCAGGTCCCGATCTTCGTCACGACCCTGTGCCGTGTGCGCCAAGGCGAAAAACTGCTGCGATGGGATGAGCGGGAAATGCGCGCAAGCCCGCAACAGCTGATTCTGATGCCGGCAGGGCTCGAACTGGGCATCACCAACGTTCCTTGCGTACAGGGTCATTACATTGCCGACGCGGTGTCATTTCCGACCGAGTTGCTGCGCAGTTTCAGCGCACGCTATGGCAAGGCGATCAACACCCAGACAAGCCGGGCACAGTCTGCAGAGTTGTGCGTCGCCCTCGACCGGGATACATCCCAGGCTTGGGAAAACCTTCTGACCTGCATCGCCGCCAACGCGCCCGACACCCTGCGCGCGCACTATGCAGAAGGCGTATTGCTGGCTTTAGGTCTCGCCGGTCAGGCCGGCCCGCTCCTGATCGATCGTCACGACCCTCTCAGCGCACGAGTGGAACAGATGCTCATCGTCAATCCAGCCAAATCCTGGGCCGTCGCCGACGTTGCACAGCGCCTGAACCTGGGCGCATCGACACTCAGACGCCAACTGGCGGACGAAGGCGGCAGCTTCAGCAAGATCCTGGAACAGGTGAGATTGGGAATGGCGCTGCAATGGCTACAAACCACCGCTCGCCCCATCGGCGAGATCGCTGCTGCCAGTGGCTATGCATCGGCTTCGCGCTTTGCCGTGCGCTTTCGCAAGCACTACGGCCTTTCGCCCCGCGAGTTACGCGCAGTTATTTGATGTCGCACCCGCCCGAGTGGCGAAGCAAAAACCAGAAATGTTTGGGAAGGACGGACATATCACGCGCGATATCACCGAGCGGTGAAAGCGTGGACGTCATAAGAGATAAAAAGCGAGGGCGTTAAGGTGGTAACCCCACCAGCCACACCCCGGCACACAATGTCACCGCTGCGGCTGCTCCCTTCCAGGCCTGACCGGGTTCACGGCTGATCGTTGCGGGGGGACCGATGGGGTCACCATAACGACGCTCGCCAGTAGGCGAGCCGCGCCATTGTACCGATCTGACAAGAAGTTACAACCGTCGGCTTCAGATAAAAAACATGAGCAAGGTCAAGGACCTGCGGTGCTCTTGAAAAGATCGGGATCATGGTTGGACTGGAAGGGTTCCATTGAAGCTTTCCGGAACACCGCCAATCAATGTGGCGAGCGAGCTTGCTCGCGCTGGGTCGCGCAGCGGCCCTAAAATCGGAATCCCCGTTTTATCAGATAGAACGGGGGCGACAGGTTTTACGACTGCTTCGCAGCCGAGCGGGAGCAAGCTCCCTCGCCACAATGGACCTCGCGCACCGGATAAAGCGTTAAACCGCTATACCGTGCTTGCCCAGAAACGCGACAAACGCCTCTTCATCCAGCACTTTCAACCCCAACTCATTGGCCTTGGCCAATTTGGAGCCGGCACCCGGCCCGGCCACCACGCAATGGGTTTTCGCCGACACCGAGCCTGCCACCTTGGCGCCCAGGCTTTCGAGTTTGTCCTTGGCAATATCGCGGCTCATCAGCTCCAGGGAGCCGGTCAGCACCCAGGTCTGGCCAGCCAGCGGCAGACCTTCGACAACTTTCTTTTCGCTCTGCCAATGCATACCGAAGGCTTGCAGCTGCGCCTCGATCTTCAATGCGCGCTCGGCGTTTTCAGGGTTGTCGAAAAATTCGCGCACGGCTTTCGCCTGCTTCTCGGCAAGTGCCTGACGCATGTCCAGCCAGTCGGCGTTGATGACACCTTCGAGCGAGCCGAACTTGTCGGCCAGTTTCTGCGCCCCGCCCGGGCCGACCGACGGAATATGCAGCTTGTCGATCAAGCCACCCAAGGTCGTGCTGGCAGCGAACTCGGCACCCAGCTCGCCCTGATCCTGGATCTCCAGACCGCGCCCCAGCAACTGCTCGATAACTGTGCTGTTGTGCTCGTCCTCAAAGAAGCTGTGAATCTCGTAAGCGACTTCCAGCCCGACATCCGGCAAGTACGTCAGCACTTCCGGCAATGCCTGCTGCACACGCGCCAGCGACGCCAGCGAACGCGCCAGCACTTTGGCTGTTTCTTCGCCGACATCGGGAATGCCCAGCGCATAGATAAAACGCGCGAGGCCCGGTTTCTTGCTGTCGGCGATGGCGCTGAGCAGGTTTTTACTGGACAGCTCGGCGAAGCCTTCAAGGTCGACGATCTGTTCGAAGCTCAAGGTGTAGAGATCTGCCGGCGACGCCACCAGACCTTCATCCACCAATTGCTCGACGCTTTTCTCGCCCAGACCTTCGATGTCCATGGCGCGGCGCGAGACGAAATGGATGATCGCCTGCTTGAGTTGTGCACCGCAGGCCAGACGGCCGACGCAGCGATAGACCGCGCCCTCGCTGACGGTTTCGCGGCCCTTGCTGCGTTTCACCAACTGCGTGCGCTCGACATGGGAACCGCACACCGGGCAGCTCTCGGGAACCTGCACCGGCCGCGCGTTTTCCGGACGCCGTTCGGTGACCACTTGCACCACTTGCGGGATCACGTCCCCGGCACGACGAATGATCACCGTGTCACCGATCATCAGACCAAGACGGGCCACTTCATCCATGTTGTGCAACGTGGCGTTGGAGACGGTCACGCCTGCGACCTTGACCGGTTTCAAGCGTGCTACCGGCGTCACCGCACCGGTGCGACCGACCTGAAACTCCACGTCGAGCAGTTCGGTGAGCTCTTCCATGGCCGGGAATTTATGGGCAATCGCCCAACGCGGCTCACGGGCCCGAAAGCCAAGTTCGCGCTGCGACGCCAGACTGTTGACCTTGAACACCACCCCGTCGATTTCATAGGGCAGCGCGTTACGCCGCTCACCGATATCCTGGTAGTAGTCCAGGCACTCGTCGATACCATTGGCCAGTTTCAGCTCACGACTGACCGGCATGCCCCACTGCTTCAGCTGTTGCAGATTGCCGATATGGGTGTGCGCAATGTCGGCCGAGACCTGACCCAGACCGTAGCAGCAGAACTCCAGCGGACGGCTGGCGGTGATCTTCGAATCCAGTTGCCGCAAGCTGCCGGCAGCAGCATTGCGCGGATTGGCGAAGGTCTTGCCGCCGACTTCCAGTTGCGTGGCATTGAGCCGCTCGAAACCGGCCTTGGACATATAGACTTCGCCGCGCACTTCCAGCACGGGCGGCCAGCCGCTGCCCTGCAACTTGAGCGGGATATTGCGCACGGTCCGCACGTTGACGCTGATGTCTTCGCCCGTGGTGCCATCCCCGCGAGTCGCGCCGCGCACCAGCACGCCATCCTGATACAGCAAGCTGACCGCCAGGCCATCGAGCTTCGGCTCGCAGCTGTATTCCACCGCCACGCCACCACCAAACAAGTCGCCCACCGGCAAGTCGAGACCTTCGTTCACCCGACGGTCGAACTCGCGCATGGTGCTTTCGTCGAAGGCGTTGCCAAGGCTGAGCATCGGTATTTCATGACGCACTTGAGTGAATGCCGAGAGCGCTGCGCTACCGACTCGCTGAGTCGGCGAGTCGCTGGTCACCAGTTCGGGGTTCGCCGCTTCCAGCGCCTTGAGCTCATGGAACAGCCGATCGTATTCGGCGTCCGGAATACTCGGCTCGTCGAGTACGTGGTATCGGTAGTTGTGCTGATCCAGCTCAGCGCGCAGCTCTAGAATGCGGTTTTCGGCGGCGGTCATGGGTGTTCTCTCATAAAGCAAAAGAGCAGCCGAGGCTGCTCAATCTTCAAAATACGATAGTGTAACAACGCGAACTTCTGTGGCGAGGGAGCTTGCTCCCGCTGGGTCGCGAAGCGGCCCTGAATCGGCAACCGGGTTCTGTCAGGTTGAACGCATTCGCTGGCTTTACGACGGCTTCGCCGCCGAGCGGGAGCAAGCTCCCTCGCCACAGAAAGCCCGCGCTCACAAAAATTCGATATCAGCGCTTCTGGGTCAGGGCGCGGCGTTCGAATTCGACGATGCGTTGACGGTAATGCTCGATAGTCTGAGCGGTCAGCACGCTGCGCTGGTCGTCCTTGAGTTCGCCATTGAGCTCCTGGGACAGTTTGCGGGCAGCGGCAACCATCACGTCGAAAGCCTGCTTAGGATGGCGCGGGCCGGGCAAGCCAAGGAAAAAGCTCACGGCTGGCGTGCTGAAGTGATCGATATCGTCCAGATCGAACACGCCCGGCTTGACCGCATTCGCCATGGAGAACAGGACTTCGCCATTGCCGGCCATGCTTTCGTGGCGGTGGAAAATGTCCATCTCGCCAAAACGCAGACCGCTTTCCAGAATGTTCTGCAACAGCGCCGGGCCTTTGAAGCCGGCAGCGTCACGGCAGATCACGCTGATCACCAGGACTTCTTCCGCTTGCGGCTGCTCTTTGTTTTGAGCAGCGCTGGAGGAGCGGGTTTCATCCGGGAAGTCATCGTCACGACTGCTGAAGCTCGGGCCGCCATCCAGGTCGAGATTGAGGTTCAAGTCACCCTGATGCGGCTCACCGCCACGCTTGCCGCGCTTGGAACCCGACTCACGGGTTTCACGGGCAGGCATGCTCACCGACGGCAAATCATGCTCGTCCAGTTGCGGTTCTTTATGGGTGTCCAGCACCCGCGGCGGGCCCAGCAGTTCGGCGCTGGTGTCCTCGTCGGGCAAATTGGACAGGCTGCGGTCCAGGCGGAATTTCAGCTTGCCCTTGCCACCGCGCATGCGGCGCCAGCCGTCAAAAAGAATACCGGCAATAACAATAATGCCGATCACTATCAGCCACTCGCGCAGACCGATTTCCATGTAATCCCGTGCCTCTATAAAAAATGCTGATGAATAAAGGGCTTAGCAAGCTGCAAACCCCTTTAAAACGTGGCGCCAACTCTATGTTCTGACAGGCGTTTTGCCCACGCATACGAAAAATTGACATTAAACTAGCACGACCAAAGATAACTTTACACCGTCTGTCGCCATGGCTTGAGCCAATATGTCGATTGGCCAGCAAGTCGCGGAAGATAAATCTCCTACATCACGCAGGGAATCATCTTACGCATAACGACTCAGGCGTCCACCATTGCCATCGCCTCCTCGACATCAACTGCCACAAGGCGTGAACAACCAGGCTCGTGCATCGTCACCCCCATCAACTGCTCGGCCATTTCCATGGCGATCTTGTTGTGGGTGATATAGATGAACTGCACCGTCTGCGACATCTCTTTCACCAGTCGGGCGTAGCGTCCAACGTTAGCGTCATCCAGCGGCGCGTCAACTTCGTCGAGCATGCAGAATGGCGCCGGGTTCAATTTGAAAATGGCAAATACCAGCGCCAGCGCGGTCAGAGCTTTCTCGCCACCCGAGAGCAAATGGATGGTGCTGTTCTTCTTTCCGGGCGGACGCGCCATGATCGTCACCCCTGTATCGAGTAGATCTTCGCCCGTCAGTTCCAAATAAGCGCTGCCACCACCGAAAACTTTCGGAAATAGTGCCTGTAAACCACCATTGATCTGATCAAAGGTATCTTTGAAGCGATTGCGGGTTTCTTTATCGATCTTGCGAATCACGTTTTCCAGCGTGTCGAGGGCTTCGACCAGATCGTCATTCTGTGCATCCAGATAACGTTTACGCTCGGATTGTTGCTGGTATTCGTCGATGGCCGCGAGGTTGATCGCGCCCAGGCGCTGAATCCGCGCGGCAATCCGCTCAAGCTCTTCTTCGGCAGCCTTTTCGTTGGCCTCGGCGGTGAGCGTGGCGAGCACGCCGTGCAGGTCGTAACCATCTTCCAGCAACTGATCCTGCAAGGTCTTGCGCCGTACGGTCAGGGCCTGCCATTCCATGCGCTGCTGTTCGAGCTGGCTGCGGATCAACTGCGATTGCTGCTCGGCCTGGCTGCGGCGCTTCTCGGCGTCGCGCAATTCACGATCAGCATCTTCCAAAGCGATTTGCGCAGTCTTGAGTTCTTCATCGACGGTCATGCGCTTGTCGAGCAGCTCTTCGAGCTTCAGGCGCAACTCTTCCAGCGGCGCTTCACCCTCCTCCAGATTGAGGCTGAGCTGTTCGCTCTTTTCGGTCAGCCGCTCGGACTGCAACTCGAGCCGTTCAAGGGCCTGACGCGTCGAATCGTGCTGAGCCTTGAGCGACCCCAGGCGCACCGCCAGCTGATGCGCGTGATCCTTATGCTGACGGGCTTCCTGGCGCACACGATCCAGGCGCTCGCGCAGGCTGTCGCGCTGAGCCAGCAGCAATTCGCGCTGTTCGGTGTCGACCGCCATGCTGTCGAGGGCATCCTGCAATTGCAGGCGCGCCTCACCGACCTGTTCGTGTTCGAGGGCGCGCTGCTCAGCCAGCTCGCCAAGCTCTTCATCCAGCCGAGTACGACGCAGGGTCAACTGCTCGACCTTGGCTTTGCCGGCAGAAAGCTGAGCTTTCAATTCGCCCTGCTGACGCGCTTCATCTTGCAGGCGACGGCGCAGTTGTTCGCGGGCGTCTTCCTGCGCAAGCTGTTGCTCGCGCAGGGTCTGCAGCTGTTCTTCAAGGGTCGCCAGAGTCGCTTCGCGCTCATCGCGCTCCAGCCCCAGACGTTGCAATTCCTGCCCTCGGGCCAGCACGCCGCTCTCTGCTTCACTGGCACGACGCACCCGCAGAAAATGCCGGCCGACCCAATAACCATCGCGGCTGATCAGGCTTTCGCCGGGAGCCAATTGACCGCGCAGAGCCAAAGCCTGCTCAAGGCTTTCCAGCGGCTTGACCTGACCCAACCAGGGCGACAGATCGATCCCGGCTTCAACCTTGTCGAGCAAGCTACCCGGCACGCGAATGCCATCGCTGGCGGGACTCAGCAGGCGCAAGTCGCCCTGCTGGAAACCGGCCAGGTCGAAGCCGGCAAAGTCGTCGACCAGTACCGCTTGCAGATCGGCACCGAGCACGGTTTCCACCGCCAGTTCCCAACCCGCTTCAACGCGCAGACCTTCTGCCAGACGCGGCCGCTCAGCCAGGTGCTGCTCGCGCAACCATTCGGCGGCGCCGGTGCCTGGATCGAGCGCCGCTTGCTGTAAAGCTTCCAGCGACGCCAGTCGACCATTGAGGCGCTGCAATTCACCCTGAGCCTGTTGCTGACCCTGGTTGGCTTGCTGCAGTTCGTGACGCAATTGTTCAAGACGCTCGACCAGTTGCTCTTCACTGGCGTGCAACTCTTCAAGCGTCATCTCGCTGACGGCCAGTTGCTCACCGAGCTCGAGGATCGCCGCATCTTCCGGATCGGCGGCGAGCAACGCGCGCTCTTCAGCCAGCCGCCGTTGCCGGTCGGCGAGGCGCTCCATGCTGGTTTCCAGTTGCTGGATCCGCGACTGCTGCACTTCGGCCTGACGACGCGGCTCGGCGGAGCGCAGGTTGAAACTGTCCCACTGCTCCTGCCAGCCATGCATGGTGGTTTCCGACTCTTCCAGCGCAGCGGCGGCTTCTTCCGCGGCGGCGCTGGTGACTTCCTGCTCGGGCTCGAGCATCTGCAGCTCTTCGCCGAGAGTCGCCAGCAAGGTGCGGTCGAGGCCCAGGTGCGACTCGGTTTCCAGCCGCGAACGCTCGGCTTCGCGCAGGTCATCCTGCAACTGGCGCAGACGCTGCTGACCGTGCTGGATGCTCTGCTCGACCCGGGCAATGTCGCCACCGACCGAATAGAAGCGCCCCTGCACCAGATTGAAGCGCTCGGAGAGGTCGTGATGGCCATCACGCAGGCGCTCGATACTCGCGTCGGCATTGCGCTGTTCGGCCACCAGCGCTTCGAAGCTGATTTCCTGGGTGCCGATGATCGATTCGCGCTGACCGACCTGCTCGTTCAGGGCCTGCCAGCGCAATGCCGACAGCTGAGCCTTGAGCTGACGCTCTTCGCCTTTGTATTCCTGATACTTCTCGGCGGCTTGAGCCTGACGGTGCAAACGCTCGAGCTGACGTTCCAGCTCGTCACGCAGGTCGGTCAAACGGGCGAGGTTTTCGTGGGTGCGGCGGATGCGGTTTTCGGTCTCGCGCCGGCGCTCCTTGTACTTGGAGATGCCCGCCGCTTCTTCAATAAAGTTGCGCAGGTCTTCGGGCTTTGACTCGATCAGTTTGGAGATCATCCCCTGCTCGATAATCGAATAGCTGCGCGGGCCCAGGCCTGTACCCAGAAAGATGTCGGTGATATCGCGACGGCGGCATTTGGTGCCGTTGAGGTAGTAGGTGGTCTGGCTGTCGCGGGTCACTTTGCGGCGAATGGAAATTTCCGCATAGGCCGCGTATTCGCCGAGCAGGGTGCCGTCGGAGTTATCGAACACCAGTTCGATACTGGCCTGGCTCACCGGTTTACGGCTGGTAGAACCGTTGAAGATGACGTCGGTCATCGACTCGCCGCGCAGGTTTTTTGCCGAGCTCTCGCCCATCACCCAGCGTACGGCGTCGATGATGTTCGACTTGCCGCAACCGTTGGGCCCGACCACCGCCGCCATGTTACTGGGGAAGTTCACCGTGGTCGGGTCGACGAAGGATTTGAACCCCGCCAGTTTGATGCACTTGAGCCGCACGCTTAGGCAACCGCCAACGCAGACAGCACCAGATCGCAACTGCGCTGGGTATAGGCTGAGAGCACTACGCGAATCTGCGGCAAATCACGGGCCAGCACGGCGGCCAGCAGACGTTCGAACAGCTCCAGGAACTCGCTCATTTCGGCCTTGCGTTGCTCCAGCGCGAGGTAATACGCGCGGCTCATGGCCGGCTGCAGGTTCTCGACGGTTTCCTCCAGGTACGGATTGTTCGCGAAGGGGTACGCCGCACGCATCACATTGAAGCTGTCTTCGACAAAGGTCTGAATGTCCTGCCGCTCGTAGCTGGCGACCAAACGCTGCTGGATTTGCAGGAACGGCGCCATATCAGCCTGAACCGCCCAGCCGTTGGCCACGGCATTGCCCAGCAGGATATACAGCTCGCTCATCAGCGTGCACAGGCTCTGCACCTTGTGCGCTGTGAGTTCGGTCACATGGGCGCCGCGTCGCGGCAGGATCGCGATCAGGTGGCGGCGCTCGAGGATCAGCAACGCTTCGCGCACCGAACCGCGGCTGACATTGAGGGCCAGCGTGACCTTCTGTTCCTGGATGCGCTCCCCGGGCTTGAGATCCCCGCGAATGATACGTTCGGCGAGGTGGTGAGCGATTTGCTCGGCGAGGCTGTCCGGCGCCTTGAACGTCATGGTTTTCCTTCAAACTCTTAGATCGGTACAAGCGGCGCAGTGTAGCGCACTTGCTGCGTAATGGCCCACGGCGCTGAATGGTAATGGCACAGCGCTGAAATTGGCACGAAACAAGCAAAAAGCACTGCATCCCGAGAGGGTCAATAATGAATAGAGGTGTCGTTAATCGGTAAAACAGGATTTCCTGACCTTTAAGTCAGAAAATCATTGACCGAAAAGTCAGACATGACTAAATTCGGTTCATATCGGTTAACAACAATAATGAGTCTGCGAGGCCTTCCGTGATCCAGTTTTTACTTAACCAGGAACTCCGTAGCGAGCACGCCCTGGACCCGAACCTGACCGTGCTCAATTATCTGCGCGAGCATCTGGGCAAACCCGGCACTAAAGAAGGCTGCGCCAGCGGTGACTGTGGCGCCTGTACCGTAGTCGTCGGCGAATTGCAGACGGACGACGACGGCCGCGAACACATTCGCTACCGCAGCCTCAACTCCTGCCTGACTTTCGTTTCGTCGCTGCACGGCAAACAGCTGATCAGCGTCGAAGACCTCAAGCACCAGGGCCAACTGCACAGCGTGCAAAAGGCCATGGTCGAGTGCCATGGTTCGCAATGCGGTTTCTGCACGCCGGGCTTCGTCATGTCGCTGTTCGCCCTGCAAAAGAACAGTGACCAGCCGGATTCCCACAAAGCCCACGAAGCACTGGCCGGCAACCTTTGCCGCTGCACCGGTTACCGCCCTATCCTCGCGGCGGCCGAGCAGGTCTGCTGCGGCAAGCAGGCTGACCAGTTCGATTCCCGCGAAGCCGAGACCATCGCGCGCCTGAAAGCCATCGCGCCGACCGAAACCGGCGAGCTCAACAGCGGTGACAAACGTTGCCTGGTGCCCTTGACCGTTGCCGATCTGGCCGACCTCTACGACGCTTACCCACAAGCACGCTTGCTGGCCGGCGGTACCGACCTGGCGCTGGAAGTGACGCAGTTCCATCGCACCTTGCCGGTGATGATTTATGTCGGCAACGTCGCCGAAATGAAGCGCGTCGAACGCTTTGACGATCGCCTGGAAATCGGCGCGGCCACTTCGCTGTCCGATTGCTATGAAGCGCTCAAGGCCGAGTACCCGGACTTCGGCGAACTGTTGCAACGTTTCGCCTCGCTGCAGATCCGCAACCAGGGCACCCTGGGTGGCAACATCGGCAACGCCTCGCCAATCGGTGACTCGCCACCGCTGCTGATCGCCCTCGGTGCGCAGATCGTTCTGTGCAAAGGCGAAACCCGCCGCACCCTGGCGCTGGAAGACTATTTCATCGATTACCGGGTGACTGCACGTCAGGAAAGCGAGTTCATCGAAAAGATCATCGTGCCCCGCGCCAGCGCCGAACAGTCGTTCCGCGCCTACAAGGTTTCCAAGCGCCTGGACGACGATATTTCCGCGGTCTGCGCGGCATTCAATCTGCGCATCGAGAACGGTGTGATCGCTGACGCCCGCGTTGCTTTCGGTGGCATGGCCGCGATACCAAAACGCGCGAAAAACTGTGAAACCGCCTTGCTCGGTTCGCAGTGGAATTCATCAACGGTGGAACGTGCCTGCGCGGCCTTGGGCGAAGACTTCACGCCGCTCTCGGATTTCCGCGCCAGCAAGGAATACCGCCTGCTCAGTGCGCAAAATCTGCTGCGCAAATACTTCATCGAACTGCAAACACCGCACATCGAGACTCGGGTGACCGCTTATGTCTAATCATCATGCCGTCGAAAAAACTCAAGAGCAGCTTGCCGAGTTGTTTGCCCAGGACCTGACCACCGGTGTCGGCCGCAGCGTCAAACACGACAGCGCCGACAAGCATGTGTCCGGTGAAGCGGTGTACATCGACGACCGCCTGGAATTCCCCAATCAGCTGCACCTCTATGCGCGGCTTTCGGACCGTGCCCATGCGAAAATCATCAGCATCGACACTGCGCCGTGCTACGCCTTCGAAGGCGTGCGCATCGTCATCACCCACAAGGATGTGCCGGGTCTGAAGGACATCGGCCCGCTGCTGCCCGGCGACCCGTTGCTGGCCATCGACGACGTGCAGTTCGTCGGTCAGGTGGTGCTGGCGGTAGCCGCCAAAGACCTGGAAACCGCGCGCAAAGCGGCCATGGCCGCCGTCATCGAATACGAAGACCTCGAGCCCGTGCTGGATGTGGTCGAAGCGCTGCGCAAACGCCATTTTGTGCTGGACAGCCATACCCATCAGCGGGGCGACTCGGCGACCGCACTCTCTACCGCAGAGCATCGCATTCAGGGCACGCTGCACATCGGCGGCCAGGAACACTTCTATCTGGAAACCCAGGTCTCTTCGGTAATGCCCACCGAAGACGGCGGGATGATCGTCTACTGCTCGACCCAGAACCCCACCGAAGTGCAGAAACTGGTGGCGGAAGTGCTCGACGTGTCGATGAATAAAATCGTCGTCGACATGCGTCGCATGGGCGGTGGATTCGGCGGCAAGGAAACCCAGGCCGCGAGCCCGGCGTGCCTCTGCGCGGTGGTTGCGCACCTGACCGGCCAGCCGACCAAAATGCGCCTGCCGCGGGTCGAAGACATGCTGATGACCGGCAAGCGTCATCCGTTCTACATCGAGTACGACGTCGGCTTCGACAGCACTGGCCGTTTGCATGGCATTCAACTGGAACTGGCGGGTAACTGCGGTTGTTCACCGGACCTTTCGGCATCGATCGTCGACCGTGCGATGTTCCATGCTGACAACTCTTATTACCTCGGCGATGCGACCATCAACGGTCACCGCTGCAAAACCAATACCGCGTCGAACACCGCTTACCGCGGCTTCGGCGGCCCGCAAGGCATGGTCGCCATCGAAGAAGTGATGGACGCCATCGCCCGCCATTTAGGCCAAGATCCACTGGCCGTGCGCAAGGCCAACTACTACGGCAAGACCGAGCGCAACGTCACCCATTACTACCAGACCGTCGAGCACAACATGCTCGAGGAAATGACCGCCGAACTCGAAGAAAGCAGCCAGTACGCCGAGCGGCGTGAAGCGATCCGTCGTTACAACGCCAACAGCCCGATCCTGAAAAAAGGCCTGGCGCTGACACCGGTGAAATTCGGTATTTCCTTCACCGCCAGCTTCCTCAACCAGGCCGGCGCCTTGATCCATATCTACACTGACGGCAGCATCCACCTGAACCACGGTGGCACGGAGATGGGCCAGGGTTTGAATGTCAAAGTCGCGCAGGTCGTGGCCCAGGTATTCCAGGTCGACATCGATCGGGTGCAGATCACCGCAACCAACACCGACAAGGTTCCGAACACCTCGCCGACCGCCGCCTCGAGCGGTGCCGACCTGAATGGCAAGGCCGCGCAAAATGCCGCCGAAATCATCAAGCAGCGCCTGGTGGAATTCGCTGCGCGGCAGTACAAAGTCAGCGAGGAAGACGTTGAATTCCACAACGGCCATGTGCGGGTGCGCGATCACATCCTGACCTTTGAAGCGCTGATCCAGCAGGCGTATTTCGCTCAGGTTTCGCTGTCCAGCACTGGCTTCTACAAGACCCCGAAAATCTTCTACGACCGCAGCCAGGCCCGTGGTCGGCCGTTCTATTACTACGCCTTCGGTGCGGCCTGCTGCGAGGTGATCGTCGACACCCTGACCGGCGAGTACAAGATGCTGCGCACCGACATTCTTCACGACGTCGGCGCCTCGCTGAACCCGGCGATCGACATCGGTCAGGTCGAGGGCGGTTTCATCCAGGGCATGGGTTGGCTGACCATGGAAGAACTGGTGTGGAACAACAAGGGCAAACTGATGACCAACGGCCCGGCCAGCTACAAGATCCCGGCCGTGGCTGACATGCCGCTGGACCTGCGGGTGAAGCTGGTGGAAAACCGCAAGAACCCGGAAGACACGGTATTCCATTCCAAGGCCGTCGGCGAGCCGCCATTCATGCTCGGCATCGCCGCCTGGTGCGCGCTCAAGGATGCGGTGGCCAGCCTGGGCGATTACCGTCACCAGCCAAAAATCGACGCCCCGGCGACCCCGGAGCGAGTGTTGTGGGGCTGCGAGCAGATGCGCCGGTTGACGGCGGCGAAAGCCGTGGAAGTCGAGGTTGAGCTGGCTTCGCTCTAGACCGCGGCGCTGCCATCGCGAGCAAGCTCGCTCCCACAGGGTTATGTGCGGACTGATGGACCTGTACAAATCCAATGTGGGAGCGAGCTTGCTCGCGATGAGGCCCGAACAGACAACAATGTTGTAGGGGTGAAACATGTACAACTGGATCGACGCACTCGCCGACCTGCAAACCCAGGGCGAACCCTGCGTGTTGGTGACCATCATCGAAGAGCTTGGCTCGACGCCGCGCAATGCCGGCTCGAAGATGGTCGTCAGCGCTACGCAGAGCTTCGACACCATTGGCGGCGGGCATCTGGAATACAAGGCGATGCAAGTCGCCCGGGAGATGCTCGCCAGCGGCAAACAGGACACCCATCTGGAGCGTTTCACCCTGGGCGCCAGCCTCGGCCAGTGCTGCGGCGGTGTAACCGTGTTGCTGTTCGAACCGATGGGTCAGGTCCAGGCACAGATCGCCGTGTTCGGTGCCGGCCATGTCGGTCGGGCGCTGGTACCGTTGCTCGCCAGCCTGCCCTGCCGGGTGCGCTGGATCGACTCGCGGGAGCAGGAGTTTCCCGAACAGATTCCCCATGGCGTGAGCAAGATCGTCAGCGAAGAGCCGGTGGATGAAGTTGATAACCTGCCCGCCGGCAGTTACTGCATCGTCATGACCCACAACCACCAGCTCGATCTGGAATTGACCGCCGCGATCCTCAAGCGCAACGACTTCGCCTACTTCGGCCTGATCGGCTCGAAGACCAAACGGGTCAAGTTCGAACATCGCCTGCGTGACCGTGGCTTTGACAGCGCGCTGCTGCAACGCATGCGCTGCCCGATGGGCATCGGCGAAGTCAAGGGCAAGCTGCCTGTGGAAATCGCCATCTCCATCGCCGGCGAAATCATCGCCACCTATAACGCGAATTTCGGCCAGCACACCGCGAAAGCCGAACCCATTGCCAAGTTGCTGCCAGCCTCGCGCCGCAGCCAGGCCACACACTGAGAATTCCCATGCCTTTGACTCGCAAAGCCTACCGTGCCGCCATTCTGCACAGCATCGCCGACCCTGCCGTCGTGGGCATCGAAGCGTCCTATGAATATTTCGAAGATGGTTTGCTGGTCATCGATAACGGCCAGATCAGCGCCGTCGGCCACGCCTGCGAACTGCTCGCCAGTCTGCCGGCCGATATCGAAGTCACCCATTATCAGGATGCGCTGATCACGCCCGGCTTCATCGACACTCACATCCACTTGCCACAGACCGGCATGGTCGGTGCCTACGGTGAACAGCTGCTGGACTGGCTCAACACCTACACCTTCCCTTGCGAAAGCCAGTTCGCCGACAAGGCCCACGCCGAAGAAGTCGCGCAGATTTTCATCAAGGAGTTGCTACGCAACGGCACCACCACCGCACTGGTATTCGGCAGCGTGCATCCGCAATCGGTAACCTCGTTCTTCGAAGCCGCCGAGCAGCTGGACCTGCGGATGATCGCCGGCAAGGTGATGATGGACCGCAACGCGCCGGACTACCTGACCGACACCGCCGAATCCGGCTACCTCGAAAGCAAAGCGCTGATCGAACGCTGGCACGGCAAGGGTCGTCTGCACTACGCGGTGACCCCGCGTTTCGCGCCGACCAGCACCCCGGAACAACTGACCTTGGCCGGGCAATTGCTCAGCGAATACCCCGACCTGTACATGCAGACCCACATCAGCGAAAACCTGCAGGAAGTCGAATGGGTCAAGGAACTGTTCCCGGAGCGCAGCGGTTATCTGGACGTGTATGACCACTACAAACTGCTGGGCGAACGCTCGGTATTCGCCCACGGCGTGCATCTGTGCGACGACGAGTGCGCGCGTCTGGCTGAAGCCGGTTCGGCAATCGCCTTCTGCCCGACCTCGAACTTCTTCCTCGGCAGCGGCCTGTTCAACCTGCCGATGGCCGAGAAGCACAATTTGAATGTCGGACTAGGGACGGATGTCGGCGGCGGTACCAGTTTCTCGCTGCTGCAAACCCTGAACGAAGCGTACAAGGTCATGCAACTCCAAGGTGCGCGCCTGAGCCCGTTCAAATCGCTGTACCTGGCCACCCTCGGCGGCGCCCGGGCACTGCGTCTGGAAGACAAGATCGGCACGCTGCAACCGGGCACCGACGCGGACTTCCTGGTGCTCGACTACAACGCCACGCCACTGCTCAGCTATCGCCTGAAACAGGCCAATAACATCGCCGAAAGGTTGTTTGTATTGATGACGCTGGGAGATGACCGGACCGTGTTGCAGACCTATGCGGCGGGGAATCTGGTGCATCAGCGCTAAGCCCGGAAAGCAAAATCCCCCGTCGCCCATGAGATAGAGGCTGCGGGGGATTTTTTTGTGTCTGTCGGAATGCCTTCGCGGGCAAGCCCGCGCCCACAAAGACTGTGCGGTCTCCTGTGGGAGCGGGCTTGCCCGCGAAGGGTGCAGCGCGGTGAATCTGATTCACCGCTCGCAAATCAAATCTTCGCCGCTGAACGCCCCGGCTTCTTGGTCTGCAACAGATGCGAGAACACCGCGTGCAAATCGTCCGAGGCGCTTTCTTCGTCGAGGTTGAGTTTGCTGTCGATGTGATCCATGTGATGCATCATCAGGTTCACCGCCAGATCAGCATCGCGCGCTTCGATGGCATCGATCAACTGAGTGTGTTCATCGTAGGAACAGTGCGAGCGGTTGCCGCTTTCGTACTGGGCGATGATCAATGAAGTCTGGGACACCAGGCTGCGCTGGAAGCTGATCAGCGGCGCATTCTTCGCCGCTTCAGCCAGCTTCAAGTGGAACTCGCCCGACAACCGGATGCCCGCGCCACGATCGCCACGGGAGAAGCTGTCGCGCTCATCGCTGACCATCTGCCTGAGTTCCGCAAGCTCCTCGGCCGTCGCATGCTGCACCGCCAATTCGGTAATCGCCCGCTCAACCAGACGCCGCGCCATGAACACCTGACGGGCTTCCTCGACGCTCGGGCTGGCGACCACCGCACCACGATTGGGTCGCAGCAACACCACACCTTCATGAGCCAGACGCGACAAGGCGCGACGGATGATGGTGCGACTGACCCCGAAAATTTCCCCCAGCGCTTCTTCGCTCAACTTGGTGCCGGGCGCCAGACGCTGTTCGAGGATGGCCTCGAAGATATGCGCGTAGACAATATCGTCTTGGGTTCCGCTGCGGCCGGCCTTGCCTGCTCGCGGTTGTTTCTTGAGGGGCTGCAACTGTTCGTTCATGGGCGCTCGAGTGAGGAAAACTGCGACGAATTAACCGTGACTGTAATACGACTCAGCAGGTCGCGGGCAAGTATCGCGTAAAACACATGGCACATTGTACACAACCGGCTGTGCTAACACGACTGTACGGCTGTTTGTCGCCATGTCTGTATTGCAATGATCAGATACGTTTGAGTTTAGGCTTGAATATGTGGCGAGCGAGCTTGCTCGCGCTCGGCCGCGCAGCGGTCGTAATCCGGCTGACGCGATTTACCAGAACAACCGCGCTTGCTGATTTCGGGACTGCTGCGCAGTCCAGCGCGAGCAAGCTCGCTCGCCACAGTGAGATTGTCCAGTTCAACCATTCCAGCTCCAAAAACAAGGAACACCGCTCCATGACCGACGCCACGCAAGCGCAGTTACGCCCACTGGCCGATACTTCACCATCAGCCATCGTCGCTGGCTTCATCGCAATGATGACCGGCTACACCAGCTCGCTGGTGCTGATGTTTCAGGCCGGTCAGGCGGCAGGGCTGACCACCGGGCAGATCTCGTCGTGGATCTGGGCGATTTCGATCGGCATGGCGGTGTGCAGCATCGGTCTGTCCCTGCGCTATCGCACGCCCATCACCATCGCCTGGTCGACCCCGGGCGCGGCGCTGCTGATCACCAGTCTGGGCGGTGTCTCCTACGGCGAAGCCATTGGCGCCTATATAACCTGTGCGATCCTGGTAACCATCTGCGGGCTGACCGGCAGTTTCGAACGCCTGGTCAAGCGTATTCCCGCCTCGCTGGCCGCTGCGTTGCTGGCCGGGATTCTGTTCAAGATCGGCAGCGAAATCTTCGTCGCCGCGCAACACCGCACGGCACTGGTGTTGGGGATGTTCTTCACTTACCTGATCATCAAGCGCCTGTCGCCCCGCTATGCGGTGCTTGCAGCATTGCTGATCGGTACCGCGCTCTCCGGCCTGATGGGGCTGCTGGACTTCAGCGGCTTCAGCCTTGAGGTCGCCACGCCGATCTGGACCACGCCGCACTTCTCCCTGGCCGCGACCATCAGCATCGGCATTCCGCTGTTTGTCGTGGCGATGACCTCGCAGAACATGCCCGGCATCGCCGTGTTGCGCGCCGATGGCTACAAGGTGCCCGCGTCGCCATTGATCACTACCACCGGTATCGCCTCGCTGTTATTGGCTCCGTTTGGCTCCCACGGCATCAACCTTGCCGCGATCAGCGCCGCCATCTGCACCGGGCCGCATGCCCATGAGGATCGTAACAAGCGTTACACCGCCGCGGTCTGGTGCGGGGTTTTCTACGGGATTGCCGGGGTCTTCGGCGCAACGCTGGCCGCACTGTTCGCCGCGTTGCCGAAAGAACTGGTGCTGTCGATTGCCGCACTGGCGCTGTTCGGCTCGATCATCAATGGCCTGAGCATCGCCATGTACGAAGTGAAAGAACGCGAGGCTGCGCTGATCACCTTCATGGTTACCGCATCGGGGCTGACGCTGTTTTCGATCGGTTCGGCGTTCTGGGGGATTGTGGCGGGGGTGTTGACGCTGGTGATTCTGAATTGGCGCAAGGCTTGAGTTTTTCTGAATCTGAAAACCATTCGCGGGCAAGCCCGCTCCCACAGGGTATGAGTCGACCACCCTATTGGGGATTGACACCTATCCTGTGGGAGCGGGCTTGCCCGCGAAGGCGAAATGACAGGCAAATACATATCTATCCCTTTGCATCACCCACACAAAATCCCGGGAAACAGACCCGAGGCACACAAATCAGAAAGGGAAAAATCGAAAAGCCGCGTAAGAGCAGCATCGAACCAGCGGCCCGGGCGGGCCGCTGGTTCATGACATCAGGCTACCGGATTGATTGGCTTTTCCGGGTACCAGACGTCCAGCAGCGGGCTGACTTCAACGCTAGTCAGCTCGGTGCGGGCTTTGAGCCAGGCTTCAACCTGGGCGCGCTGCTCTTCGCTGACCGAACCACGTTTGATCAGGCAAACCAGACCGAAGTCATCGCCGCCAACGTAGCCGAGGCCATTGGCCTCCATTGCTTCTGCCAGGAACTCGTTGAGGAAAGCGTCAATAGCCTCATCAGCCAAATCTTCTTTGAAATCCAGGTTCAGCTCGAAACCCAGCTCCTTGGTTTGACTATTTAGCGTCTACTGTCATTCTTAAGTAGAGCCTGCTATGACGGGCGTCAAATAAATAAGGGATCTTATTAAAAAAATGACAATTGTCAAAAATCCCTATGCCATTCTCCACCACCCTTTCAAGGCAATCGACCCTGAGGTCGGCACCGTCATTAGGCGCGCAGCCCAGCGCCTTGCGGATGCAAAGAGCCTCAGATACTACGGCATAGAGGTACCACTTAAGCTTCTTGAGTGTTACTGCGACATAACGGGTCAGCGGATCACCCTCCAGACACTTATGACGCAAAAAATTGATCAGATACTTTGGGGGTTCGCCGCAGCAATGACGGGGAATGTCCTGATAAAATCGTCCGAATCCATGGTTAGTAAACACACAAGACGCCTCTTCCTTTCGTTTACCGAGGCTAAGAATGAGCTGCCCAACCTCTATCCGATAACTTGGAATACCGAGCGCTACGCCAGCCAAGCATCTACAGTTTTACCTATCGCCAGCGAGCACCAGCAAGTGTACTGGTCGGGATGGCCTGTAATGAATTCAAGAGGTTCATTCTATTTACGTATCGCACAGATTGTTCATTCGCATGGTCCGGATTTCGCCGCCCGCATTTATAAAGAGGTGAAAAGATACTATACGCAGGGAGAGATATCCGTTCTCTCTCTATGGAACTTCATGTTCGACTATCTCGCCCTGAACAGTGATAAATGGCCGGAAAAATTCTTCCGCACTGAGCAAGGCGTAAAGCGTTTTATGCATGAATACACCCTTCACCATTTCGAAGGGGCCATGGAATCGGGGAAGGATGGCAAAGCACAAATCAAGAGGTGGGGACGATTCATCAACGCCCTCGAAAAATGCTTATGCGAGACTAACGTATGGGCGTCTTTGACATCGCCAATAAAGAGACCCCCACCAAACACTAAATACGGATGGGAAACCAAAATCAAAGAAATGGAAGATGGACTTCTCGTTCAAGAGAAACTCTTAACGACCATCCCATTGAATGTTTCTGACGCAGAAGCGATGGAGCTGTTATTCTTTCATATAAAACATGACCTCTCCATAGTACGCAAATGGGCAAAATTCCAAGCCATTGATCTCAAACTCCGTCAACAGCGCCGAACAGAATTAGCGAAACAAGGTTCTCCTATAACCGTGCAAGTCAGACGTGGCGAAATGTCGATTTATTCCCTCGCTGATATTTGCGCCACCTTGGAATCAGCCGAATCTAAAATACCCACGCCGTATCTTTGTAAAGTCTACAGCCAACTCACTGGTGAAGATTGTGATACAAGAAAGCTTGCGACCACTTTCGGCTTCCCGACTGCCAAAGCTCTTTTCGCACATCAATGCCTACTGGTTATGGAGCATCCAGAAATCACTACCGAATTTTTAAAGGAATTTGAGCTCTACAATAAATACGGCGCGATGACAGGATTCAACGAAGAACACAAAACTCTAACCGGTTATAAAAATCGTAAAAACCCTAATGCACGGGAACAAGTAATTAATCTCTCGGAGGAAGCCCTATCGGTAACTCAAGAAATCATTGACATCACAGAAATACTTCGCAATAAACTTCGTGCCGCAGGTGATGATAATTATCGATTTCTGTTTCTCACGTCAGGGAGTGCATTCTTCCCCATTTCTAAAGCTCCAGTAACAATTTGGAACGAAAGCAAATTTGCGAATACACTAATGCTGCGTGAAGAGCTTTTCGCGCAGTTTTCTCCGCATAGTGAGCTTCCTAAAGATAAGTTACTTGAATTTATAAAAAGAGTAAGACTCAGTCGTATTCGCACCTCCCGAGCCGTTGAGATTTACCTGGAAACTAAAGATGAAGAATCCATGTCGCGGGCGCTAGGCCATGAACATTTTTATCCCGATTTATTAAGCCACTACCTTCCCGAGCCTATTTTGGCCTTCATCAAGGCTCGATGGGTTCGTATTTTCCAGAAAGCCATTATTTGCAAGGCAATGGAAGACAGCCCAAATTTGCTGCGAGCTGCTACGTTCGCAAACATAGATGAGCTCGACAGCTTTTTAGAAAAATATAGCATCAAGTCTCTACCTTCCGAAGCAGTCGATCCTGAACGCAGACAGAACAAACCAATGCAAGGTAGTTCCGAAGCGGTAATTTCAGTCAGTGTGCCCTTTTTAGCCGCCCTGCTTTCATTAGAAGTCGCAGTAACTAGTGCACAAGACCGAGAGAAAATATGTGGCAGAGCTGAATACTGGTCAGCATTTGCCAGCAAAATAAAGCTTGAAATAGCTAATGGGCATGACCAACTTCTGAAGAAACATCTCGATAAAGCGCTGCAGCTCATCGAGCCGAGCAGAATGGAGGCTTTGATTTATGTCCCGTCGCATTGGATATGAATTTCTAGAGGAATTCGAGCTGATAGAAACGCAGCCATACACAACAGCGGAATGGCTCCTGAACGACTTTAATGATAGCGTATGGAAAATCAATTTTGAGTATAAAAAACCGATCAACCTGAATTGGGAAATTATCCTCGACAATGGCGAGCTTTTAACAGATCCTAAGCATTTCACTTTATGGGCCTCTTTACGACATTTGCTTATTATTGGTACAGCTGGGCCGAACGGACAATACATCAATTTATCCTGCGCGTCCCGCAAAATTAAATTTGCGTCCACAGCGAAGCTAATCGATTACCTTTTGCTCAATTCTGATACATATCAGTTACGCGAGTTTGGACTAGCTGGATTGAATTCGGACTGCATGAAATCAATACTCACCCAACTAGCCTCAGCACCTACAGCCGAAGACTCAATTTATTCTTGGCGTATTCGTGCGACCGTATATTGCAATCAATTGATATCAGAAATTACTGCCGAAGAAGTTGATTATTTCATTGCACGTACCCCCTCTATTGCCATCGTCAGCCAGGAGCAATTGGATGACTTAGACCTCGATATCAATATAGAGAATATTCCAAAGATGAGAGCCGCTCTGAAAAAGGCGGGAATGTATAATGGAAGCAATTCATCCGGATATCACGTCTGCAGCAAGCGGCTATCACAGCAGATTTATTCTCAAACACTACGAGGAAAACAGACCTCAAAAAGCCGGCTCGAGATTTTCAGTTATTTCCCCTCCCCCTTGCCCTACAAGAGAGAGTTCCCCAAAATCAAGGTGAGGGCAGGAGAATCGGAGCTCCTGCAGGATGACGCTTATTTAGTATACCGCAATGCGTTAGTCCACAGTAGAGCCCTAGCATACCTGAACCTATCTGCCCCCTCAGCAGAAGACATCAACATAATTTCGAACTTTGTTCCTCCGGTCGGTGAAGCAGCGCGATTCAAAAGCGTTCCTTCCGATGTATTAATGAAGCTCTTTGAACAAAGTTTGGATTTTTACTTCGAGCACGCCCGTTCTATTCTGGAGGGGCTTGTTCGTGTCGCTCGTTACTGCCACAATCATCAGTGCATGCTTTCTGACATAAACAATAGCCTACTGGGCCGCATTATAGGAGAAGACCTACGTAAGTTAGGTGTAAAGCAATTGGGATTTTCCTGCAGACAAAAAAACATTTCTGTTAAAACCCGCCGAAAAGGGCACAAAGATCTGTATTACCAAAAACTACGAGCAAACCATGGTTTGCTTGAGCTGGTAAACGTGTGCATAGGCGTCATTCAGTTTATAGTCGGTGTAATAATGGCGCGGCGAGTCGACGAGCTTGTCACCCTTAGTGCCGAGAACTGCTTGGATGAGACCAGATCTTGGTTGATCTTCCACCTTGCAAAATCGACTCGTCGGGCACGTGGTATGCGTCAAAAAGAAGCTCGCCCGATTGATGCAGTTGCGGTGGAAATGATCGAAGATCTATGTGATTTTCAACAACGTTTGAGATGCTTCAATTTCATCAACAAAAAAGGGACGCTTTTCGCCAGTCCCTCACTACTTGGATTCAAAGAGCTATTTGGCGGGAGTGCGCACCTCTACAACCGCAACCTCGACTTACTTTGCGACTATTTTGAAACAAACGTGACAGAAGCCGGTGAGCGGTACTATATCCGTCAACACCAACTCAGACGATTCTTCGCCATTGTGTTTTTTTATACGAAAGGCTTCGGAGAACTAGACACGTTGAGATGGATGTTAGGTCATACAGACGTTGAGCACATTTGGAACTATCTTACAGAATGCTTGGGCCCAAAAGACATTCGTGGTGCGGGAATACGCTACATCACTGATCTCGTCAAACGCGATCGGCTTGAAAACTATAAAGACCTTCAAGAACTGCTTTTCGCCGAGTTTGGCACCAAAACACTCAGCATGGTGGATGAGGCAAAAATCGAGAATTACCTTGAAGCTATGATGGAGGAAGGTAAAGTTCGAGTGGAACCTCATTTTTTCCGGGACGAGAATGGCAAGGCCATGCGAATTCTCTTCATTGTAAGCTAAGGAAAACCAAATGAATGTCCTATCCAAACAAGAACGAATTGAACAATCGATTTGCTCAATCTTCATTTTATTGAAGGAAATACAAATCAACCCTGAGGCATTTTCTGAAAATGAGGCGATCACTAAAGCATTACGCAATCAGAGCAACCTATGCAAACTAAACTTTAGCTTTACTTCAGCTGAACTGAAATATCATATATCCCCATTAAGCTTAAATACAATTAAACAAAAGCTACATAATTCAGATAAATTTGAAAACTTTGACCAATTGAATAGACTGCGGCTTCTTGCAATCGACTCTCTGGCTAACCATGGGTCAAAACAAAACCAGGTAAAAAAGCGAAATAAATCTGGGCTGGAAGATATCATTAAAGAGCTGAAGGCTTCCATCGAAAGCCTACACGCAATCAACATGGTGCTCCTCCAGGCTCTTGCTACGAACATTAATGATCTTAAAACAATTAAAGATACGCCAAATACTGGGCTTAGACAGAAGCGCATCGACGATGCGCTGCAGCGCATTACATTGATACTCTCTCTTAATCCGACACCGTTCGATGATCCTGTTTTAGCATTTTCCCGAAAACATCTACGATTGGTCACCAATGAATAACAACGCCCGTTGCATAACTGCCTATCCAAAAAAGGGACAGCTCTTTGTACCCATAAAAAAAATGAAGCTGTATGACTATATTTCAAAAGGCAAGCTGATGACAAAAAGTGGCGACAACATGCCATTTATCACCTGGCCTAGCAAACAACCATGCTTGCCAGCAAACCTTTACATGCTGCACCTCCGTGAAGGATCAGGCCGCAAAGGTGAAGGCCCATCTCGTCTAGGCAGCAAATGTGGCACATTTGGTGAGTATGCAACCAAAATTAGCCACCTCATAAGGTTTTGCTACTACAACCGTCTAAATTTCACTGAGCTATCAGATGACCACTTCTATGAATTCATAGAGGGACTTCGATCGGAAAAACGGAAAAACTCAGTTAAACAGAATGCGAGGACAGAAAGAACCATCACCAGCATAGGTCGACGGTGTCTCATGTTTCTTGCATATGTAGGTCACTTACATCAAAAACGAAACTTTGTCGCGGTCGGCGGGACGATTTCTATTACACTCATTGAATCAACTTATTCACTCAATGGGAAGGCGGTCAAACGAACGTCGATCCACCATCGCTCTTTCAGAACTGCAAGCGCGCGTAAAACGCGTCGGCCTATTACAGAAAGTAATGTCGAAAAATTGCGCGCTGCGGTAGACGAGATGTCCACATCGGAATTCCTGAGAGATCGCCGTCAACTTATGCTTTCCCTTTTCGAGGAAACCGGTGCCCGACGTGGCGAGATCAATTTGATAAGAGTCAGTGAAATATTCGCTACTGTAGCGATGGATCGCCCTGAATTGCAAATTACCACCTTAAAAAAAGGAGAGCATGTGACCCGCACGATTCCTCTTAGCGCGATGTTAATTGAGCAATTACTAAAGCATATCCGCCTGTATAGGCGAGACATCATCAAAGCAACATTACATCAAGATCACGGTTTTCTTTTTGTATCTGAACGTGGTGGGCACGCACTAGTAACCGATACTTTAACTACTGAATTTTCTATGATTAGAAAGCATGCCGGCATTGAGGAACAGGCATGCGCGCATATGTTTCGCCATGCATTCTGCACCCACATCGTCGCTTCTCTTATAGCAGAACTTCAGGCTGAAAGCCCTGCCTCTTTCCGGCAGACAATACTAACCAATAAAATGGTTGCAGAACGCGGAATGGCTTTGACAGGCCATGCAACGCTGGAAAGTCTACTTATTTATGTTGATGATGCCTTCCGACATAGATCCAAATTTTCCAGAGTCATTAACAATATCCACAGCCAGTTAGCTTATGAGACTTATGAGAAAAGAAGAAAACTAATGATCCAGCAACATAAAAACAAAGGGCGGATGCAGGAGCTGAGTGCAACACGGTTATTGAATTGAAGCCGGGGCATCATGCCGCATAGCCATGGCCTCTTGCATCACTTGGCCCATCACTTCGATTGGACATTTGAAATCGAAACGCTTACGTGGGCGCATGTTCAGTTGCAGCGCTATGGCATCGAGCTCTTCCTGGCTGTGGACTGACAAGTCAGTCCCCTTGGGCAAGTACTGGCGGATCAGCCCGTTGATATTTTCGTTGCTGCCGCGCTGCCAAGGGCTGTGCGGGTCACAGAAATAGATGGCCACACCGGTCTTCTGGGTAATTTCGACGTGCCGCGCCATCTCCCGGCCCTGGTCGTAGGTCATGCTTTTACGCATCGCCAGCGGCATGCGATTGAGCGCCGCACTGAAGCCCTCCATCGCAGAGGTCGCCGTCGCATCATTCATTTTCACCAGCATCAAGTAACCACTGGTACGTTCCACCAGGGTGCCTACAGACGAGGCGTTGGCTTTGCCCTTGATCAGATCGCCTTCCCAATGTCCCGGCATCAACCGGTCTTCAATCTCGGGTGGGCGCACGTGAATGCTGACCATTTCGGGGATCTGGCCTCGCCGATCCACTCCACCAGAGCGAGGCCTACGGGCCGTTTTGCCTTGGCGCAGGCAGATGATCAGCTCCTTGCGAAGCTCACCGACCGGCAGGGCGTAGATCGCGGTGTAGATCGTCTCGCGGCAGACGTAGGCTTCTTTGAGGCTGGGTATGTTCATGCTGCGTAGCTTGCCGGCAATTTGCTCGGGAGACAAACGCTCACGCAGCATATGAGTCACTAACTCGAAACGTTCGCTGCCCGGCAGCAGCTTACGTTTGGGTCGACAGCTGCGGCGGCGAACCTGCATGTAGTGCTGGGCAGCACGTACCGAATAGCGGCCACAGGCTTCTCGGTTGCGGCGCAGCTCCCGGCTTACCGTCGAGGGCGCTCGGTTGATCAAACGGGCGATCCTTCGCTGACTAAAGCCTTGGGCTTGGCCGAGCTGGATGGTGACGCGTTCTTCGACGCTGAGTTCGTTATAGGACATAGGGGCAACACCGTACCGGAAAGGTCAGGTGTTGCACTCAGTTTTTGCGGCCGCCCTTCAAAGTTGCAGAGGCTCAGCACTATTCACAAACATCTGGGCGGTGGTAATACAGCACTTTTCGGCTCTTTTAGAGCTGAAGGCCTTATGGTCGAGCGCCCACTCCAGCCAGAAGCCATCAATTAGCGCGGTAATGGTCAACGCCGCACCTTTGGCATCTATTTGCGTGCCATTTTCCTTGGCAATAGCATTGAAAACCGACTCCAGTTCCTTGCGGTAATCGGCGTAGAGCTTTTTATTCAGCGCGCGCAGTTGCTCTGACGACACAGCCGCGCCCCAGAAGCCCAGCCAGGTGGTGAGGATGAATTCGTTGAAAATCTGTCCGCGAAACGACGAGCGAATGATCGCCAACAGCCGGTCCTCGGGCGAGCCACCCTGGACTTCCATGTACTTGCGGGTTTCTTCGCGTAGCTGGTCGGTCAACCCCTGGTAGGTCGACAGCATCAACTCTTCCTTGCTGGAAAAGTGGTGACCGATCAGCCCGATGGACACCCCGGCTTGCGCACAGATTCGCTCAAGAGTGCTACCGCTGTGGCCATAGCGGGTGATGCATTGCATCGTGGCCTCGATAATGGCCTTGCGGCGCATCTCGGGTTCGATGCGTGTCCGACGTTTCTTGAGTTCTACCACTTCAGACTCACTGCTCATACATCAACCTGTGCATTACGGGACATTAATCAACTCTCCAAAACAGCGGATACATCATCATACGCCAGCGAGAATCAGGACAATCTGCTCTGGCTTACCCGTGTGCAGATCAAGATGAAGCCTTGCTTTGAGACGAACCTGGATGGGCGAGGCGGTTTTATGTCGCAACTCGACCACCTGCTGATATACCTCCAGTGGCGTGGCCAGAATGGACTCCAGCAGCGTGGCACCAGTTTGTAACAGCGTAGCCATGCTCAACGCGGCCAAGTCGTCCGGCTCATAGCCGCTTAAACGGGTAAAGGCCTGATTAACCGTGAGCCAATGCCCTTTGAGGTCGACGAAAGCCATGGCGTCGTTCGCCAGCTCGAAAACCGTGCGCAGCCGCTCTTCGCTTTTGCGCATCGCTTCTTCCGCCGCCTTGCGGGCCGTGGTGTCCATGCTGATACCGATCATTTTCAGCGCCCGACCGGCATCGTCCAGCAACGGCGTTGCCCGGGACGAAATCCAGCGCACCTCCCCTTCCGGTGTCACCATGCGAAAGTCGGTATCGCAGGGCTGCCCGCTGCTGATCGAGCTATTGAACACCTCCTGCAAGGCCGGGACTTCGTCCAGTGGGATATGGCTCCAGAAGTCCTCGTTACGCTTGACAGGCCAGCCATATACTTTCTCGACGTTGCTGGAATAGGTGACCTCGTCGGTCAGCAGGTTCCACTCCCAGGTCACGATTCGCGCGTTTTCCTGGGCCAGTTTCATGCGTGCTTCACTTTCCATGATTTGCGCGGTGTGCTTGCGCCTCAAATCGGTCATGGGCAGTGATTGCGGCGTGCTGTTTTGCGCGTCTTGCTGGGCCTGCTCGCCATAGCGCAGCCAGATCCAGTTGACGTTCAGCAATCCGGACAATTTGCGCAGGTTGTCGTAATCAATTTCACCCCCACGGGTCCATTTATGGACAGCGGTACGCGACACACCGAGCGTTACCGCGACGGCTTGCAGCGTTAACTTCTTGTGTTCCAGAAGCTCCTTGAGGCGAAACGCGAAACTGTCTTCACTCATCGAGCTATCCTAAAAATCCATTCCCTAGCGCCCCTCTGACATGTGTAGCAAGGCCAGGGCTTAAACGAGGCGTCAATTTAGCAATTTTTTGCCGGCCGAGTGGCAGGAAATCAGAAGGAGTGAAGTTTGTAAGGCGGCACAAGCTCGGTGGCGAAGAACAAAGGCACAGGTTCAGCGTAAACTCACCGCCCGTTGCAGGCGGTGAGTGGTTTGACATAGGTATCAGTTGGCTTGCAAGCCGCTTTCCAGGTCCTTGTCCAGATGATCAATCTGCGAAAGCTCTTCCTGGATATTCTGCGACCGGCACAGCCACCAGTAAACCACCGCAGACACCACCAGACCGACCAGCATGCTGACGTCGGCACCATCGAGCAGCGTGGTGACGTAACCGGTGTACAGGCCGGTGCTGGAGAACGGCAACATGGCAACGAACCCTGCAATGTAAGCGCCGATACCGCGCCAGTTCCAGCGCCCATAGATGCCGTTGGGCTTGAAGATCTCGGTAATCGAGAACTTGCCGTGGCGCACCTTGTAGAAGTCCACCAGGTTGATCGCCGTCCATGGGGTGAACAGGTACAGAAGGATCGCCAGGAAATCGCCGAAATCCTTGACGAAGTTGTCCGAGGCCGTCATCGCAATAGCAATCGCGGTGCCACCCACCAGCAGCATCGAGACAATGCGCTTGAGCAATGTCGAGGTCTGGCTTTTTATCGTGTCGGCAATGCTTAGCAGGGTGATGGATGCGCCGTAGAAGTTCTGCGCGGCGCTGGTCACCAGGCTGAGTACCGCGAGGATCAACAGAAACTCACCGAAGCCACTAAACAGCAGGTTACCCAGCATCACCAACCCCTTGGCCAGGTTCTGACCCGGGCTCAGCGCCGCGGCAAGGGCACCGATCAACATCATCCAGACGCCACCGATCATCGCGCCCAAGTAGGTCCACCAGAACGACGACTTTACACTGACATTGGCCGGCAGATAACGCGAATAGTCGGAGACATAAATTGCCCAGCTCAGTTGATACGCGGCGGCGACAAAAAATTGCGCCAGGAACGGCGTCGCCTTGAAACCGGAAACGGTCAGTTGCTCGGCAGGCAGTTTGACGAAAAAAAACAGCCCGACGGTGAACACCAACATCACCGCAATCAGCACGAACGCGAGGAACCGTTGCACTTTGTGGAAGGTGTTGTAGCCGGCAATCGCCATAATAATGGCCAACAATGAGAAGGCGATCGCCGAGCCGTGTTCCGGCGCGTCGAACAACTCATGCAGGGTTTGCCCAACCAGCAATTGGTTGAAGGCGTTGTAGCCGACGTAGGTGGCAATCGCCACCACATACACCAGTAACGCTCCCAGATAACCGAACTGCGGCCGTGATTGGATGAGCTGTGGGAGCCCCATTTGCGGGCCTTGGGTCGAGTGACCGGCCATGAATAGGGTACCAAATGCGCACCCCAGGAAGATCGCAATGGCCGACCAAAACAGATTAGCCCCCATACCAATGCCAATGATGCCGACCGCCAGAGTGGTCAGGTGCGCTTCCCCGCAAAACCAAATAGGCCACAAGTGCCAGGCTTTGCCGTGGCGCTCGGCGAGAGGGACGTAATCGACGGAGCGTGTTTCAAGATTCAGGCGTCCTTTGGACGCCGTTTGGCTAGAGGCAGACATCTCAGTTGCACCTTTTTTTATTGGTTTGGTTGCACGGCAAAGCTTTGAAACGTCGGATCACGCCATCAGTCGCGGGCGTGATCGATGGCCTGGGCCAGCAGGGCCTCGAGTTGCTCGAGGGAACTGTTCCGAGGGTTGGTCAAACGCGCGGGATCGCCCATAGACTTGCGGGCCACTGCGCCGATATCCGCGCGCTTGACGCCCAATGCGGACAGGGACTTTGGAATGTTCAGGTGATCGAGCTTGGCGCATACGGCGCTGTAGAAAGTCTCGAAGCTGGCGTCCGGCAGGTCCAGCGCCTGGGCCACGGGTTTGAGCCGAGGGGTGATGTCAGCCTGGTTGAAACGTAACACCACCGGCAGAATGATCGCGTTGGTCAGACCGTGGTGGGTGTTGTAGGTCGCACCGACCATATGGCTCAGCGCGTGCACCAGTCCCAGACCTTTGAGAAAGGCGACTCCAGCCAAGCACGAGCCAATCAGCATCTTGCCCCGGGCTTCGAGGTCTTGCCCGTGATGGACGGCGGTGTCGATTGAGGTCCAGAGCAGGCTCAGGGCCTGTAAGGCCGCGCCGTCACTGAGCGGGTTAAAGCTGGGTACGAAGTAGGCTTCCAGGGCATGGATGATCGCATCGCAACCGGTCCAGGCCGTCAGGTTGGCGGGAAGGCTCTGTGTCAATTCAGGGTCGAGAATCACCGCCGACGGCCGGGCACGGGGATGCCACACGCAGCCCTTGATGCCACGTCGGGTGTCGGTGAGCATCGCGGTGCTTTCGGTTTCGGCGCCGGTACCGGCGGTGGTCGGGATGGTGATCACCGGCGGGAAATCCGCTGCGCTGAAACCACTCGGCACTGGTTTGTCGAAGTCGAATTCCCATAGGTCGCAACGCTGTTGCCGGGCAATCAAGGCCACGGCCTTGCCACCGTCCAGACCACTGCCGCCGCCCAGGGCAATGATTCCGTCGGCCTCCCACGCCTGATACGCCGCAGCACCGGCGATCACCGACGCGTCGGTCGGGTTGGGTTCGATGCCACCGTACAGGCCACAAGTCAGGCCGGCTTCGGACAAGGTCCGCTGCATCTCGCCGACGAAGGGCAGGTTCAACGAACCCTGGTCGGTGATGATGATCGGCCGGGAAATGTTGAATTCCCGGCAGAGTTCAGCCAACTGGTGGCGCACGCCCGGGCCGTATTCCATCGGCAATGGCACGGTCCATTTTTGCGGGTTCAACGCTGAAAGATTGTTTTCCACGGGATTCACCTTAACCGCAACGCATGATGGTTGATTTCAATTCGGTGTACTTGCTCAGGGCGTGAGCGGAGTTATCCCGACCATTGCCGGACTCCTTGAATCCGCCAAACGGGAAGTTCATGTCCACCAGTTCGTCATAGCAATTGACCCAGACCGTGCCGGCCTTTAACTGCCGGGTCGCGGTATGGATAGTCTTGAGGTCGGACGACCACACCGCAGCCGCCAGGCCATACTCGGTCTGGTTGGCGATGGCGATAGCTTCTTCCAAGGTGTCAAATGGAATGACCACCAGCACCGGGCCGAAAATTTCTTCGTTGGCGATGCGCGCCGATGAATCCTTGGCGAGAAAAATCGTCGGTTCCAAGTAAGCCCCCGACTCGACAGGTGACAGTGAGTTGCCGCCCTTGAGCAGTTGCGCTTCTTGCTTGCCGATTTCGATGTACTCGCAGACGCGTTCGAACTGCACCCCATCAATGATGGCGCCGGTGACGCTGTCAGGGTCCAACGGGTGCCCAGGCTGATAATCGTCGGTGGCGTCGAGTAACTCTTGGATCAGTTGGTCGGCAATCGAACGCTGCACCAGCAGCCGCGAGCCGGCACTGCAAACCTGGCCCATGTTGGCGAAAATCGCCGCGGCGGCTGAACGCGCGGCTTGCGCGATGTCTGGGCAGTCGGCCATGACGATATTCGCCGATTTGCCACCCAGCTCCAGCCAGACCCGCTTGAGGTTAGAGGCGGCGGCATTTTTGGCGATTTCCCGACCGACCTTGCCCGAACCGGTGAAGGCAATGCAGTCGACATCGCCGTGTAGGCTCAGATCGCGGCCGGTGGCGCCATCGCCGGTCACGACGTTGAATACTCCCGCAGGAATGCCCGCCTCCACCGCCAGACCGGCAATTCGCAAGGCACTGAGCGGGGTTTTTTCCGAGGGCTTGAGGACCACGCTGTTACCGGCGGCCAAGGCCGGGGAAAACTTCCACGCGGCCATCAGCAATGGGTAGTTCCAGGGCACTACAGCCGCCACAACACCCAAAGGTTGATGGGTGACGGTACCGAAAAACTGTGGATCAGTGGCCGGTACTTCGCCGTGCACCTTGTCGATCAGTTCGGCAAACCAGCGCAGGCAATAAATCGTGCCAGGAAGATCACCACCGGTGGTGTCTGCGATGGGTTTGCCGCTGTCCAGGGATTCCAGCAATGCCAGTTCGTCGGTGTGCGCTTCCAGCAAAGCCGCCCACTTCAACAACACGGCCTTGCGCTCGCGGGGAGCCAGACCGGACCAGACACCGACTTCAAAGCTGCGGCGTGCAGCCGCCACCGCTAGATCGACATCGGCGCTTGCACACAAGGCAACCGACGCCAGCGGCAGTGCATCAATCGGGCTGTATGAACAGAACGTCGCACGGCTGTGGGCGTCGACATAGACACCGCCAATAAACGCTCGACCTTCAATTCGTAGCGTTTTCGCTTTCTCGAGCCAATAGGCTCTGTCTTTCAGCTTTGTCACTGCAACACCTCGTTTTGTTCTTGTCAGGCTGAGGCAATGCTAGGCCATACTGAAAATAGTTTCAATAAAAACAAATACCATTACTGAAAAAATTTTCAATAAAAAGCCAGCAAATGCTGGCACAAAAATCCTTCAACAACGGCTTTTTTCAGAGATCCAGAACCAGCGACGCACCCCGTGCTCGAGACACGCAAATCATCATGGTTTTTTGCGCAGCCTTTTCCTCGTCACTGAGGTACTGATCCAGATGCTCGGCCTCGCCTTGGAGAATCTGCGTTTCACAGGTGCCACACACTCCCTCCCGGCATAGGCATTCAACGGTCGCCGCTTTGGCATTCTCGATGGCTTTGAGGATGCTCATGCCCTCCTCCACCCAAAGCTCACGTCCGGAACGCGCCAGGGTCACACTGAATGCTCCGTGACCGCTGCTGGATGCAGCGGCGAATTGCTCCCAGTGCACGCGGTTGTCCGCAACACCGAGTTGCCGTGCGGTGTCAATGACCGCATCGATCAGGGGCCGCGGACCACAAACATACAAATGCGCGGCGTCATCCAGCCCAGTTATCAGCGCCTTGATGTCGAGCGCTTTGCCTTCGCTGTCGATGTACAACCGCGTGCGCTCGGCATGGGGACTTGCCATCAAATCAGCGCTGAACGCCCCATGTTCTGGACTGCGAAATGCGTAGTGAAGCTCATAGTCCGCGGCACTCGCGCGCAACTCAGGCAACTGCGCCAGAAACGGTGTAATGCCGATCCCGCCGGCGATCAGCACATGGCGTTGCGCCCCGGGGTCAATGGCAAATAGGTTATTGGGCGTGGAGATGGTCAGCACACTGCCGACCTCGACCTGGCAGTGCATGAACGCCGAACCACCCTTGGATTTTTCTTCGAGCCTCACACCAATCTGATACTGCCGGGTATCCGCCGGATCACTCATCAACGAATAAGCGTTGCTGTACTGGCGTCCGTCGGCCTCTTGCATTTGCACAATGATATGGCTACCGCCGGTAAACACCGGCATTGCCAGCCCGTCTTCCCGCGCCAGGGTAAAACGCTTGATCAGCGGCGTCTCTTGCTCGACGCCCAGCACTTTTACTGCGAACAATTCATATTTGTTAACCATCACTTACCTCAATCGCCGACTGGAACCTGCTCAATGAACCGTGTTGACCCGGGCGCTAGATGGCCAGGCACAGGTATTTCATTTCCAGGTAATCCTCGATGCCATACTTCGAACCTTCGCGACCGAGTCCGGATTGCTTGACCCCACCAAAGGGCGCGACCTCATTGGACATCAGGCCGGTGTTGACCCCGACCATGCCGTACTCCAACTGCTCCGCCACGGCCCAAACCCGGCCGATATCGCGACTGTAGAAGTACGCCGCCAAGCCGTACGGCGTGTCGTTGGCCAGGCGGATCACCTCGTCGACACTGGAGAATCGCACCAGGGCCGCCACCGGGCCGAAGATTTCCTCCTCCAGCAATTGCATGCCGGCGACGACATTGCCCAGCACCGTCGGCGCGAAGTAGTTGCTACCCAGGTCCAGCGCCTCGGCGCCCAACAATAACTTGGCGCCTTTGGCCACCGCGTCATCCACCAGGTGCCGGACTTTGGCCACGGCTTTTTCACTGATCAGCGGACCGATCTGTGTCGTCGCCACGAGACCATGACCGACGCTCAGTTGCCGCACGCGCTCAACGAATCGCGTGGCAAACTGCTCATGCACCGACTCATGCACGTAGAACCGATTGACGCAGACGCAGGTCTGACCGGCATTACGGTACTTGGCAGCCACGGCACCCTCGACCGCCGCCTCGATATCGGCGTCCTCGAAGACAATGAACGGCGCATTGCCGCCCAACTCCAGCGAGACCTTTTTGATCGTGTTGGCGCATTGCGCCATCAACAGACGCCCAACCGGGGTTGACCCGGTAAAGCTGAGCTTGCGCACTTGGGGATGCTGGGTAAACGGCAGACCAATGGCTTGCGCATCGCCGGTGACAATATTCAAGACACCGGCCGGCACCCCCGCACGCTGGGCCAGCTCGGCCAGGGCCAACGCCGAATAAGGCGTTTCATTGGCCGGTTTGACCACGATGGTGCAGCCGGCCGCCAATGCCGGGGCGACCTTGCGGGTGATCATCGCCGCCGGAAAATTCCACGGCGTGATGGCGGCGCACACGCCGATCCCTTGCTTGATCACCAGCAAGCGTTTGTCGCTCGATGGGCTGGGAATCACGTCGCCGTAGATGCGCTTGCCTTCCTCGGCAAACCACTCGACAAAGGAAGCGGCGTAGCGGATTTCTCCCAACGATTCGTGCAGCGGCTTGCCCTGCTCCAGGGTCATCAGCCGGGCGAGGTCTTGCTCGTGCTCCAGAATCAAGTCGAACCAGCGCCGAAGAATCTGCGCACGCGCCTTGGCCGTCAGCGCACGCCAATCGGGCAGCGCCTGGTCTGCGGCCTCAATGGCGCGTACTGCCTCGGCACCGCCCATCAGCGGGACATGGCCGAGGCTGCGACCGTCTGCGGGGTCGGTAACCGCCAGGGTCTGGCCGTCATCAGCGTCGCACCAGCGTCCGGCGATGTAGGCTTGCTGGCGGAACAATTGCGGGTCGTTCAGGTTCATGTTGAACGCTCCAGATCAGTCCGTGTGGTGAGTACGGGCGATGATATTGTGGAAGTGAGCGATGCCGTGCTCACTTATGCCGCTGCGTGCTTTGTCGGTCATGATCCGTCCTTGACCACGATAGCCACGGGACTTCAAGCCGCGCTGCACGCTCTCCACCAGGCGCAGGTCTTCCGGGCGGAACACATCGCGATACCACTCGATCAGCTTTTGCTGTTCAGAGGTGATGTCCTTGTTCAGGAAGTAGATGTCGTAATGCTGAAGGGTGGTGTTGGCGTCCACCGGGAACTCGTAGATCACCGTCATGAAATTGCCGCCAGGTGGCATGTTGAACATGCTGCACGGCCAGACCCAATAGCCGGAATACTTGGCACCATCCCCCGACTCGTCGAACTTGAACGAATTCTCGGACGACTTGGCGCGGCCGAACTGCAACGACCAGTTTTCGAACAAGGAATGGCTGTACTGGCTGACGTCGACTGAAGCGGAAAAACCCGGGTGCGCCGGTGCGCAGTGGTAGCACTCTTGGTAGTTGTCGACGATGGACTTCCAGTTGGCGCCGGTGTCGCTGACAAACCGTGCGGCCAGGTGCAAGTCATCAATCACAGGGCAGGCCTCGCGCATGCTCGCCTCAAGACCCGGCAATTGCTCCTCTACCGTGCCGGCGTCGTTGTTCATGTTGACGAAAATAAACCCGGCATACTCCTCGACACGCAGTTGCACCAGGCTCGAGTTGTCCTTGTCGAAATCGGCGACGTTTTCGCAGTTGCGGGCGTGGGCCAGTTCGCCGTCGAGCTTGAACGCCCAAGCGTGATACGGACAGGTAATGACGTTCTTGGCCTTGCCGCTGCCGGTCAGCAACTGATGACCACGGTGCGGACAGACGTTGTAGAACGCCCGCAATACGCTGTCGCGGCCCCGCACGACGATGATGCTTTCACCGACGATATCGCGGGTGATGTAGGCGTTGCTCTCGGACACTTCGCTGCGATGGGCGATGCAGATCCAACTCTTGGCGAAGATCGCCTCTTTCTCATACTCGAACACCGCTGGCTGCGTGTAGTACGAGGCAGGAATGGTGTGAGCGTGTTCGACGTTGGCGCAAAAATCGGCAGGCAGTTTCAAGATGGTGGTCACGACTGATCCTCTCTCGAGCTATTATTGTTAACTACTGGTTTACACAAAACCTTTGGTTAACAAAATAATCTCGGAAAACCTGCTGAAAAGCAATCCCGGCAATCGATCATTTACTGAAAATTATTTCACTAGCGCTATTGAACTTAATTTCAGTAAGGCCTATGTTCGACTCAATCCGCAGCCCGGGACAACCGCTACCCTGTTGAGTGACAGAGGACAGAAACGACCCAGCCATTCCCCAACTTGCCCGTTCGCATTTCCTTGCCCGATCACGTGTTGCTGAAAATAAAAACAAAGAGCCTGATAACCGTTAACAAGAATCTGTCCTGTTAAGTCTGGAGGAATGAACAATGCTTACCGTCCCTCGCTACCTGAGTGCTTTCACGTTGATGTTTTGCTCCAGTTTTCTGTATGCGGCTGACGACAGCTCGTGCAAACAAGTCAAAATGGGCGTTGCCAACTGGACGGATGTGATGGCCACCAGCGCTGTGGCCAAAGAACTGCTGGGGGAGTTGGGCTATGACGTCAAACAGACCTTCGCCTCTGAAAACATTATCCTGACGGGCCTCAAGGATAAAAAACTCGACGTGTTCCTCGGCTACTGGGACCCGCTGATGAATGCCCAAATCCAGTCCCTGAAAGATAAAAACCAGATCACCATCTCCGCTGCACCGAACCTGACCAACGCCAATGCCACGTTGGCGGTGCCGCAGTACCTGTTCGACCAGGGGCTTAAAACCTTTGACGATATCGCCCGCTTCAAAGAGGCCTTGAACGGCAAGATCTACGGCATCGAAGCCGGCTCTGCGACCAACCAACAACTGCAAGCCTTGATCGATCAGGACCAATTCGGTTTGAAAGGCTTTCGCATCGTCGAATCCAGCGAGGCCGGGATGCTCGCCGAGCTGCAACGGGCGGTGAACCGCAAGACCCCAATTGTGTTCTTTGGCTGGGCGCCGCACCCGATGAACGTGAACTTCGACATCCAGTACCTGACCGGCAGCAATGACACCCTGGGTCCACAGGAAGGCGCGGCGAAGGTGTGGACCGTGACTACGCCGGATTTCGGCCCACGCTGCCCCAACGTCCAGCACCTGCTCGATCAACTGACTTTCACCACCGCCACCGAAAGCAAAATGATGGTGTCCATCCTGGCTGGGCAAAAACCTCAAGACATGGCCCGCGAATGGCTGAAAAACCATCCAGAGGACCATCAACGCTGGACCGAAGGCGTCACCACGTTCGCTGGCGAACCCTACAAACTGGGCATGAACCCGTAATCCTTCTCTCAAACAACCGGCGCGGCTCACTGTGGCCGCAGATCGGCGCAAAAAACTTAAATAAAGCCACTTTATCGGGCCGCGAAAGCCACCTGAATTTAGCCGGCGCGTTATTCATTTTTTCTGCCGCAATGAACCTTATTGTTTGAGGAGATGGCTATGAGTTCGGTTGCCGACTATCGCGTTTACCCACTGATCAGCTCGCTGCTGACGGTTGAGTGTTTGGAGGGCCTGATTCAGGTCAAATGGGCTGATCTGCGCGTCAGTCCTTTTCATCACCTCTGGCTACGGGACAACTGTCCGTGTCCGGAATGTGTCTATGGTGTCACCCGCGAGCAGGTGTTCGAAATCGCCGATGTGCCGGAAAACATACAGCCGAAGACCACCGAAATCGATCGTGAAGGCCTGCTGCTGATCCAGTGGGAAGACGGTCATCGCAGCCGCTTTGAGCCCGGCTGGTTGCGTGCTCATGCCTATGACGATGCGTCTCGGCAGGAACAGCTTGAGCGCCGTCCGAAGAAACACTACTGGACGCGCGACCTCGACCTTCCGGTGTTCGATTTCCAGGCTGTGATGAATGAGCCTGAGGCGCTGCTCAAGTGGCTGTTGGCACTGCGAGACATCGGTCTCACTCAGGTTCGCGGCGTGCCCACCGACCCCGAATCACTGTTGCGGGTGGCCAAGCGAATTTCGTTTATTCGTGAAAGCAACTTCGGAGTATTGTTCAACGTCAAGCCCAAAGCGGATGCCGACAGCAATGCCTACACCCCTTTCAACTTGCCCTTGCACACCGACCTGCCCACCCGCGAACTGCAACCTGGGCTGCAATTCCTGCACTGCCTGATTAACGAGACCACCGGCGGCGACAGTCTGTTTGTCGATGGTTTCGCCTTGGCCCAGGCACTGCGCGAGGAAGACCCAGCAGCGTTCCGGCTCCTCTGTGAAATCCCCGTCGAATTCCGCAACAAGGACCGCAACAGCGATTACCGCTGCCTCGCACCAATCATTGCCGTGGATGTGCTGGGCGAGGTATCCGATATCAGAATGGCCAACTTCCTGCGCGGCCCTTTCATAACTGCACCGGACCAGATGTCCTCTCTGTATCACGCCTATCGACGCTTTATCGAAATGAGCCGCGAAACCCGCTTCCAGTTTCGCCAGCGTTTGAATCAGGGAGAGATGTGGTGCTTCGACAACCGTCGCAGCCTGCACGCCCGCGATGCATTCGACCCGGCGTCAGGAGTGCGACATTTCCAGGGTTGCTACGTAGACAGAGACGAACTGTTATCGCGAATTCTGGTATTGGAGCGTCAAGTAAATCATTAAAATTTTCGAAGATCAGGTCCGCTGATTCTGGCTCAATCCCGCAAGAAGCATCCACGGAGCATCAAAGATTACGATTCGTGACCGGTTCAGATGTTCGTAAACGGTGGAATGCTGAAAATCTGGAACAACTCAAAAGCGGGTAAGGATTCCGGTTTACCGATCCAGTGGCATGCCGATACCCGCTTTCTCTGCTCCCGTACCGAGTTCTTTTACTCAACTCCAAAGACCGTTGGTTTGGCCCTCGGCGAACTCACGTTGCCAGTCAGCCAGTGGCTGATCCGCATACTCGTAGTTGAACTGTTCATGAAGCCACGCAGCCATTGTGTCGCAGTGGTTCATGTGATTTTTGAGCCATTCCAGACGCGGCATGAATGATCCCTTTCAAATGTGAGTGACAGCAAGGTAGCTTGGAACTCCGCATGGTGGAAAACCGTTTCGCGGATTTTTCACCGTACTTTGGGTATCGCGTGGCGTGGCGCGGCCAGAAGGTCCACGGCGCCGTTCCATGAACGAGACTCTCTTCTAAACTGGACTTTAAGGGCCGACCCGCAGTAAGCAGAATGAACCGGGCGCCAAAGGAGGTCACGATGGCGCTGTTCGTTGTGAGGCACCAGCACGCAGCCGAGCGCTGCCCTGCTCAGGACCCCTCTATGGGGGCCATGCTCTTGAATCACCTGAGCCGTCCAAACGTCAGGCAGTACGGGGTGGAAATCCGGGGCGAGGCCGTCGTACAGGGTGAGCACACCTTGTACCTCATAGTGGAAGCCGAAGATGAGGACCGCCTGCGCGCGTTCATGCAGCCGTTCCAAACGGTCGGCAGCCTGGACATCTACCCCGCCTCGACCTGCGCCCGCGTAGTCGCCAGCGGCGGCTGCGCCGCGGCGATGCCTGTGAGCGAGTTCGTGACGGCGCTGGACCCCGAAGAGGCTTGCCAGCAGGCTATCGAGGCCGGCCTGGTGGTCCATCGCGCGCATCCGCTCAACTGCGAGACCTCGATCTCGGCGCTGGTCGAAGCTGTGGTCATGCCAAATGCGCACTTCTACGTTCGTAATCACTTCCAGATTCCCCAACTCGACCCGGCTACCTTCCGGCTCACGGTTGGCGGCCTCGTAGAACGCCCCCTGAGCCTCAGTTTGCGGGATCTCCACAACATGCGGTCGCAGACGCTCATCGCCACCCTCGAGTGCGCCGGCAATGGTCGCACGCTGTTCCAGCCATCCATCGAGGGCGAGAAATGGAACCTGGGGGCCGTCAGCACAGCCGAGTGGACAGGCGTGCCGCTGGCGGAAGTTCTGGGCCGGGCCGGTGTGCGGACGGGCGCGCGTGAGGTGCTGTTCCGGGGCGCGGACGGCGGAACCGCTGGGGGCCACTCAGGACCGATTCGTTTCGAACGCAGTCTCCAGCTTGATCACGCACGCGACGCCGACCTCCTGCTGGCCTATGCGATGAACGGCGAACCTCTGCCCGTTCAGCACGGCTATCCATTGCGCCTGGTCGTGCCGGACTGGTATGCCGTGGCGTCGGTCAAATGGCTGACCGAAATCGAGGCCATCGACCGGCCGTTCGCCGGGCATTTTCAAGCCGACAAGTATTGGTATGAATGGGAACGCAACGGCCAGGTCATCCGCGAACCGGTTACGTTGCAGCGGGTGCGAGCCTTGATCACCGAGCCGGCGCCTGACCAGGAGGTCCAGTGCGGAGAACTGGCTATCCGCGGTGTGGCATGGTCCGGTGCCGCTCCGATTGCGCGCGTAGAGGTAAGCGTGGGCGGCGGTAACTGGCAGGAGGCTCGCCTCGTAGGCGAGCGCAAGCGCCACAGTTGGCAGTGGTGGGAGCTGATCACCCGCGTCCAGGAGTCGGGTGTTGTCACCCTAAGCGCCTGCGCCACCGACCTTGCCGGCCGTACTCAACCTGAGTGCCCCGAATGGAACCGCCTGGGCTATGGCAACAACGCTATCCATCGAGTGCAGGTACGGATAGGTTGAAGCATTCCGTTCAGGTTCGGGCGGTGCGCGGCGAGCGGTTCCGCGGCCCCTTGGTTTGAGTGAGGCACCAGGATGGACATGTCGGTGGCATGCCTGGACGTGCACTACAGCGACTCGGGGGCAGTGGTGGGGTGTCTTCTTGCTTCAAGTTGGAGCTCGGAGTTGCCGATGCAAGAGTTCACGGTCGCGGTGGAGTCGGTTGCGGCCTACGTGCCGGGCGAGTTTTTTCGTCGCGAGCTTCCGTGCTTGCTGGCTGCGCTGGAGAAGCTGGCGGACCCACCTGGCGTAATTGTCGTTGACGGTTACGTATGGGTTGGAGATGAGACAGAGCCTGGCTTGGGTGCCCATCTGTACCGGGCGCTGAAAGAGAAAGTTCCAGTCGTAGGTGTCGCGAAAACGCGGTTCGCACGATCTAGAGCAGCCCAAGAAGTGCTAAGAGGCGAAAGCCAAAAGCCACTCTATGTCTCTGCAGTAGGCATCGGGTTGGGTGAAGCGGCTCAGCGCATCAAGGAGATGCATGGGCACCATCGTGTCCCAACGCTATTGCGTCGGGTCGATCGGCTATGCCGTAGCGCGGCTGCTACCTGACAACAATGCGTATATGGACGCCCATTGGCAAAGCGTTCGGGCTGGCCGACGGCAGCCTTCAGGGCACTGGCGGTCAGCAGGCCGATGCCACTGACTTCATCCAGCTTGTGCACGATCTCGTCGTCGGCATGCCACCTCTTGAGTTGCTGTTCGCACTCGCTCATGCATTGCTCATAGAGGTTGATCTCCGCCAGAACGATATGCAGCTGGCCGCTCAAGCGCGCCACTTCCGGAAGATCGACCAGCTCGTGCGCCGCACGGATAAAAGCAGCAGTCGCGGCAGGCGCGTCGATGCCAGCCTCGCGCAAGATGCCGCGCAGCACGCCTCACGACTCAGCCGCTTGCGCTGACTCACCTGACCGACATGGACACTCTCGGCAACCTGGTAAACGGACTTGGCCAAATCAACTGCAATACGCTTCATGGCGACTCTCCCAGCGATCTTCGCGAACTGTTCGGTTCGCAGAAGTGTGGTGCAAGGAGAGTCCATTACAGCATTCAAGTCGTTCGCTTCGCTCACTCGGGACGGGCTAAAGCCCGCCCCTTAACCTAAACGTTAGGCGCCAAGAAGCCGTTTCCCTTACCCTCTCGGCCGGAGTCTCTTGAATTCGGTGGCGTGCTACACCGGCCCCTGAAATCTCGCTGATACTACCTATCCGCTCTATAGTAAATTTGTGGCAAGGGACCGATGCTACGAGGAAGCTGAAATTGAGCGCCTTTCATTTCCCGCCGCGAGGCGCTCGATAAGTACCCACTGTCTAGGCTGGAGGAGGCAAAAGCCATGCCAAAGTTTATAGATGCCCATCCCATGAAGCCGCTCACGGCGGACGAACTGAACAAGTTGCAGAACGCGCCCCCTGACGAGTTTGGGGTCACGCACTACGACATCCTCTTCAGCGAGAAGGACAACAAGATTTTTTGCGTACTGGACGCCCCGAACGCAGAAGCGATCCATAAGCATCATGCAAAAGCCGGCATCGAGTGCGACTGGGTCTACGAAGTGAAGTCCACGCGCGGGTGACGGAGGTCCTTGGCCGGCATCCGCGTAGGTAGCTCCGGAATCCGAAGCAAGGCCCCCCGGGGATAGGTTCCCGTTCTGGCTCAGGGGAGGCTGGAGAGGCCTCCCCAGCTTGACTGTCGCCCCACAGCGTCAGGGCATGGGGGAAATAGTATTTTGCGTGCCATGTTTTTTGCGGCGGGAAAGCACAAAGACAAGGCGTGCGAGTGCGGCGCAGACAATGTCTACATACAGGCACAAGATGCAGGCACCCTCGGCACAGCGTCAGTAACGCTCATAGGCTTACCGTTGGCGCCTAACAACTCGTTCGCTGCGCTCTATGGCACTGCGTACCGCAGCCCCTCAACTTAAACGTAAGCGAGCGTCTGCAATGGGTCGTTACCAGTCCGTCGTGACAGGCAGCTTTCGGCCAAAAGCTGACGGTGGACGGAGCGATCAGTAAATGAGCAGCTATGCTTGGATGGTTGTCGGAGCTGATCGGGCTTTCCGTCCATGGTGCATAACTCCCTTCAGTGGTCACCCGACCATCTCGATGCCCGAACTAGTGGCCTGTACGGTTAATTCATTAATCTATTTTTTATCGCCCCCAGCTTTGCCTTATGCACCGAACTGATGATGGTCTCAGCGGTTTTGTTCCACTTGAATGGTTTCGCTGAGTGCTCGTTGTGCACTTCAATAAACTGGCGGATGGTTGCCTTCAAATCGGTGACGCTGGTAAACGCCCCTCGATACAGGGCTCGTCTTTCCAGTTGAGCGAACCAGCCTTCCACGGCGTTCAACCATGAGGCGCTGGTCGGCGTGAAGTGCAGCTTGAAGCGGGGATGCTTCTCCAACCACTGCTTGATCGCGACGGTCTTGTGGGTCGAACTGTTGTCCAGGATCACATGCAGATCCAGTTCGGCGGGCGTACTGCGATCAATCTGTTGCAGGAAGGCCAGAAACTCCTTGGCCCGGTGACGCTGGGTAATCCGCCCGATGACCTTGCCCGTCAAGATGTCAAAAGCAGCGTACAGACTTGCCGTCCCGTGGCGTTTGTAATCGTGGGTTCGACGCTCGATTTGGCCCGGACGCAGTGGCAACATCGGTTGAGTACGATCCAGTGCCTGGATCTGGGTTTTCTCGTCAACCGAGAGCACCAAGGCGTTATCCGGCGGGTTCAGGTAAAGCCCGACCACATCGACCACCTTGTCGGCAAAAAGGGGATCGTTGCTGATCTTGAACGTCTTCAGGCGATGCGGCTTGAGGTCGGAGGCGGCCCAGACCTGCCGAACTTGCCACGTGGTGACCTGCGCGTACTTGGCCATCAGGCGCACACTCCAATGCGTCGCCTCACGAGGTACGCGCTGGGTGGTCAGCGTCAGAATTTCCTTCATCTTTTGGGCGCTGAGCTTATGCGGCTGGCCGCTGCGAGGCAGGTCGGTCAACCCTTCAATCCCGGCCTCCAGGTAGCGCTTGCGCCATTTGAAAACCGTCGGCGGCGTTACCTGCATCTGTTCGCTGATCGTTTTGGGTGTCAAACCATCGGCCAGGAGCAGCAGGATTCGCGCGCGTTGTGCGAGGTTCTGCTTCAAGGTGCCCATCCGTAGCCAGCCCTGCAAAGTGGCGAGATCGGAGGAGGTTAGAGCAAAGGGAGAAGTGGGACGGGCCATGCGCATAATCAATCCATGACGTTGGGCCCGCAGTATATCTCCACTGTTCATTTAGATAAATTAATTATCCGCACGGAACACTAGTCCCCAATCTGCCAAGTCAAAAGGTGGTGAAGATTTATCATGACTCAGCATTTTGACAAGCTAAAAACGCGGACCTGACCCACGATCTGGTCCGCCCTTTCCATTGCACCGGCCTTAGAAACTGATGACACTTTTTAGCCCGAACACTACTACGTCGGTGTCATTTGAGATTCCTCCCGGCGATTTCACATATTGAACGTTGGGGCGTACGGTAATGGCGGGGGTGATCGCAATTCCGTAATACAGCTCCGCTGGATATTCGGTGTGCGGTATGGGTTGATTCCTTGCGCCGGCTGGGAGCATGCTGTTCGCTTGGCGCACACGCTTGGCAGAGTTACTGTTGACCTCAAGACCGCCAACAGCCAAACCGATTTCATCGTTGGGACGGGCTTCGAAAGGTGCGCTCAAAAATAATCCGACTTGCCATGATCTCTCGACATACGATACATCGCGGTCAGACTGGATGAAGTTGGCGAACAGAGAAAGGCTTTGTGCCGAATTTACAGGGTTCTGAAACACCTGTTGCTGTGCCATCAGATAAAAGCCCGCCGCGTCTTGATTCAGATCAGCCGCTGCGCCTGTTAGGCCTATAGGCTGGCCGTTCCGGTCTCGATAAATATCGTCAAAATTGCCAGTGTTATGCCAGACACCAAGCCGGTATGCACCTGGCAATCCCTGCAGAGTCGGCTTCCACCCTGCCTCCAGTACCGCCATGTAGCCGGTGGTCCCGGACGGGCTTCCGAAGTTGAGGCCCTGGGCGTTTTCAGTGAACCGAGGATTGACCTGATACAGTGATGTCTGCAGGTAAACCTCGTCGGTAACGTTCGCCGTGAATACGCCACCCCATTGACTGACAGGCCAAGTGTACCAGTTTGGCGTGATATACCCAGGAACCGTGCCACAAAACGTAAGGTTCTGAAACTTGCAGGAGAATGGGAAAATATCCCCGCTCATAGGTAGACGCCCCATCTTCAGCGTGGCGCTCCCATCGAAAAGACTTTGCTGGTAGTAGAGTTGGGCCAGGCGCGTGACGCTGCCATAACCGTAAATTTCCTGCTGATTGAGTAATGTATTTAATCGTGCCTCGGTATTGAGATTTTCGCCGTTACGGTTGGTGAGGGTCATGTGCAGCTGCGCGCCCTGCCATCCGAGCAATTTTTGCAGATCCAAATTGCTATCGAGCATAAGTTGATCGGCATAGGTGCCTGTGTGTCGATCCCCACCTTGAGTGTTGTAGGCAAGTTCGTTTACATATGTGAACAGAAAGTCGACGCCTTGATCATGCAGTTCGGTACGCTTGCCTCCCCAGTCACCCAGCAGGAAATTATTGGGGGAATAATCCTCCGCATGTGCGTCAGCGAAGCTATTTAGCGTCAGCAGTGCAGCTAGTGTTATGTTTTTTTTCATGTGTATTAAGCCCGTTATTGTTGTTTTTCGGATAGCCGAGCCCATCGGCGCCTTGTGGAGGCCCAATTAATTGAACGGCTAGTTTGCGGGGGGTTAACAGTGAAGCGGGGGCCGTTACCCGCCGCGCAGATCAGCTGTATTAATCATGTGACTCTCTTTTATTATTGTGTTTGGCGCACGATTCGTCGCTACAGCCCGGCGTAGCGGGCCGCACCGATACTATCGCTGTGTTACTGCAATTCCCCGGGCATTAGCGAGTCCGGGATGTTCTGATAGCTGACAGGACGCACAAAACGGCGGATGGCCATCGTGCCAACAGATGTCGCACCGAAATTGGTCGAGGCAGGATATGGCCCGCCATGAACCATCGCGTCACAAACTTCGACACCGGTTGGGAAGCCATTGACAAGGACCCGCCCGGCCTTGCGTTCGAGAATGGGTAGGAGACTACGCGCGTCCTGCATATCAGCTTCGTCCATATGGATCGTGCAGGTGAGCTGCCCCTGAAATGAACGCGCCACTTGAAACAACTCGGCCTTGTCCGCCACTGTCACGATCAGACCAAGCGGACCGAAAACCTCCTCGCCCAAAGAGGAGTCGGCTAACCACTCCTTGCCCGTCGTGACAAAGAGATTGGGCGTTGCGTTGCGAAGCTCACAGGTCGAGGTCAATACTTCCCGTACCCCCGTGATACCCGCTATCCGGTCACGCCCCGCGCGATACGCGGCAGCCATCCCGTTGGTCAACATCACCTGCGGTCCAACTCGCTCGAGCGCCTGAGCAGCGACGTCGATGAATTCATCCGCCTCTGGACCTTTAATCAAAATGGTCACTCCGGGATTGGTGCAAAATTGGCCCGCCCCCATCGTGAGTGACGCGGCCCACCCCTTGGCGATCTCCGTACCGCGCGTAGACAGTGCTTGCGGCAAGAGGAACATCGGATTCACCGACCCAAGCTCGCCGAAAAAAGGGATTGGCTCAGGACGCGCAACGCAAAGGTCGAACAATGCTCTCCCACCTACGAGTGAACCGGTGAAACCCACGGCCTTAATTAGTGGATGCTGAACAAGACTCTGCCCAACTTCCCGAGTGCCGCCGTGCACCAGACTGAACACACCGGGATGAACACCACATTTCACAATGGCAGCCCGGATCGCCTCTGCAATTATCTCACTCGTCCCAGGATGAGCCTCATGGCCTTTGACCACCACCGGACAGCCTGCGGCAAGCGCAGACGCTGTGTCGCCTCCCGCTGTTGAAAAAGCGAGCGGGAAGTTTGATGCGCCGAAGACCGCGACAGGTCCGATCGGACGTTGCATAAGTCGAATGTCGGGACGTGGCAACGGCTGACGATCTGGTAACGTCTCGTCGTATCGGCGGTCAAGATAGTCTCCAGCGAGAATATGTGAAGCGAAGAGCCGGAGCTGTCCCACAGTACGTCCACGTTCCCCCTGAAGCCGGGCCTCGGGCAGACCGGTTTCTCGGCTGCCGATTGCCGTGATGATCTCGGATCGGGCCTCAATTTCATCGGCGATTGCATTCAGAAACCTCGCTCGTACTTCTCGGGCTGAATAACCATAACTCCAAAAAGCTTCCTCGGCGGCCTCACAGGCGCGGTTCACAAGGTCGACGCTGCCGATCGAAAAACTATGCGCCGGGCCCTCGATCGGATCATTGGAAAAAGTTTTTTCCGTGGCGACCCACTCACCAGCGATAAGGTGTTTGCCGTGCGGTGTGAAAGACATTGCAGTCTCCTGTAGTTCAGTTGGATGGGGTTAGCCGAAGTAACGGACCCGGAAAGCATCGATGGCCACGGCGATAAAGATCATCACACCACCAATCATGCCGACATAGAACGAAGGTACATTCACGATGGCCAGGCCAACCTGGATAACTGTCAGCAACAACACGCCGCCCAGCACACCCTTCACATTACCGCGCCCACCGAAGACACTAACGCCGCCAATGATTGGCGCGGCAATCGCATAGAGCAGATAGCTTGAGCCCTGATTCGACGTGATCGCCATCTGCCAAGAGGCCAGCAGAAAGCCTGCCAACGCCGCAAGGAAACCTGAAATTGTGTAGGTAATGATCTTGACTCGCTCGACCCGAATCCCAGCAGAATTCGACGCAACCGGATTACCGCCCACGGCATAGATTGACCGGCCCAGTACCGTGCGCTTGAGCACGACACCGATCACCACCAACGCCAGCAGAAAAACCACCGGCATCAGAGGCCAGTCACCAATAGTCGCTTGACCGATCCACACATAACCATCCGGTAGGTTTGTGAGGGTCTTACCCTGCGTCAACGCGAGAAGTGCACCCTGCAAAATGATCATCATCGCTAACGTTTCGATCAGCGAAACCATTTTCAATCGAGTGATGCAAAGCCCGTTGAAAAAACCAATAAGTGTTCCCACCAACAGGCCAATCGATACCGCAACGAACCATGGCAGCCCCAGATCGGAATATGCGAGTGCTCCAACGGCTGCCGAAAAGCCCGCATTTGCCGGAATCGACAGGTCAATTTCGGCAACCAACAGGGGCAGTGCCACAGCCAATCCCAGTGTTCCCAAGACCGTTGCCTGCACCATGACGTTCTGCAGATTGATCAGGGTAAGGAAGAACTCATTGAACGCACCGAATATTGCCACCAGTGCGATTAACCAGATCCAGACGACATTGTGTAAAACCCAGCCCAGTGCGGCTTGGCCGTTTATCTTGATCGTGGCTGGCGCCAGCCCACTTCCGGCCCTAGTTGCATTGCCCATTTTCGTCTCTCCCGTCTTGTTATTATCCAGCTGCTTCATCCCTGCACCGATGCGCGCAGGCGCTCGACGGTGATGTCCTTTCCCGTCAATGTTTCTTTTATGCTGCCATGATCGAAAATGCAGACCCTGTCGACCGCTCGGACCAATTCGTCTGTATCGGTGGAAACAATGATCACTGCGACGCCGGCGGCGCTCAGCTCATCGATAATCCGGAGCACATCCTGTTTTACTCCCATATCAATGCCTCGCGTCGGTTCATCCACCATCAGCAGACGAGGCTTGGTCGCGAGCACGCGCCCCAGGCAAACTTTTTGCTGGTTGCCGCCACTGAGCGTATCTACTGCATAGTCCGCGCTGAGCGCTTTCACGCCCATCGCTGCAAAGTAACGAGTGATCACCGAAGCTTCGGCCTTGCTGTCGATAAAGCCATGTTTGGTCCGTGATGCCAGAGAGGACAGCGCAATATTGGTACCGATAGACATCTGCCCGACAGCGCCGTCGCGACGTCGATCGTCAGAGAGATAAGCAATGCCGATATCGAAGGCTGCGCGCGGTGTTTTCGGTAAAGCGCGTGCGGACTCGCCATTGATGGAGAGGGTGCCAACCGCAGGATGCAAACCAAAAATGGCGCGAGCGGTTTCCTTTGCACCAGCACCTGGCAGACCGGTGAATCCCACTACTTCACCCGGTCCGATGTCGAGATACTCCAACGCCAGGTACTTTCCATGCACCCCGCGCAATGACACAGCTGGCGGCTTGCCTGTATGGTCGCGTCGTTGGCGCTGGAAAAGCTCCACCTCACGCCCAATGACCAATTCCGTCAATTGTTCCGAGGACATGGAGCCGACATTATCCGAGCCGCCCGCCAGGCTCCCATCACGCAGCACTGTCACTGCGTCACAGATCTCCAAGATCTCGTCGTTATAATGCGAAATGAAGATGAAGGTCACACCTTCCGCTTTCAGGCGCAGCATAAAGTCAAACAACTCACGCCGGTCATTAACCGTCAACGCAGCAGTTGGCTCATCAAGGATGATGACTTTGCCGCCGGAGAACATCGCTCGCAGAATGTTCAACTTGCGTCGTGCGACTGCGTCCAGACGCCCGGCAACCGCGCTAGCATCGATTCCCGTTCCTTCGAGCATCCGGGCTGCATCAGAGCGTAAAGTCTTCCAATCGACGAAACCGTTCCTGGTTGGCCAGATCCCGAGCATCAAGTTCTCCGCCGCAGTCAGGTTGCCGATGATCATCGGCTCTTGCGTAACGAGAAATACCCCGGCCTCCTCCATCGCTCTGACGTCAACATGTTCAAGCGGACGGCCATCCATGAGTATCCGTCCAGAGGTCGGCTTGACCTGTCCGGAGATGATGCCCACCAGTGTTGATTTTCCGGCCCCGTTCTCCCCAAGCAGTCCGTGAATGGAACCACGCCGAATCTCAGTCGTGACACCACGCAGTGCGTGCACGGGTCCATAGCTTTTGGTGACGTTCTCGATTCTCAGAATCGTGTCGTCCGCCGCCGTCTTGTCATGCTTTTTGTGTAAGGACATTCTGTTTCACCCACCACCACCCTGTCGGATAAATGCCGGAGCAGAGGTTCCCTCTCCGGCGACAATCGAGGTCTGCTAGACAATCAGGTATAAGGGATGCCCCACTGTTGCTCGGCAACCGCTCCCCAGTGACGTGGGTCCTGTGCATTCTCAGCATTGATCACGAAGGCCGGGATGATGAGCGTCGGACCGGTCTTACCCTGGACAATTTCACCCGACTCCCAGAAGTATTTCTGATTCTGGTAGGCACCCAACGGTACTGCCTGGCCGTTGAGGGAATGCTTGACGATCATTTCAACGGCAATCTCTCCGTATGCTATAGGGTCCTGAGATACGCAGGCATCCATGTAGCCATCCTGAATCCATTTCAAAGCAATTGGCTCACCGTCGATATTGACGAAGATGATATGTCCGTCCTCACCCACTTTCTTCCAGTGGCCTTTTTGCTGAAGCGCCGTAACGATGCCCCGCGACGGCGAATCCGACGGCGCATGAACCGCGTCGAGATCAGGATATTCCGACAGTGTGGACAGGGTGACTGAAAGCATCTTTTCAAGTTGCCCTTCGGTAGGACGGGCCAGGTACTTGATTTCCGGATACTTGGCGAATACCGAATCCATTCCCTCTTTGCGCAAGCGCCAGGCCACAGAAGCCAGAGCGCCATAACAGTTCAGAACCGTTCCTTTCGGGCTGCCATATTTCTTTACTAGCCGATTTACTATTTCCTCTGCCGCCAGCACGCCGCCATAAAAGTTGTCGAAACTGACGGTAATCGCCACATCTCCGCCATCAGCGGGTGTATCGATGATTCCCACTGGAATATTCTTCCGGTTGTAGCGTCGGATTGCGGAAACGATTGCCTGACTGTCGATTGGGTCCGAAATAATTGCCGAAGGACCGGACAACAACAAGCTTTGCCATTGTTCAAGCTGGCGAGTGTTATCGAAATTAGCGTTGGTTGCTTGAAACTCACCTCCGCGCGCCTGAACAGCACGCTTGACCGCCTCTTCCTGAATGACGAAGAAGTAGTAGTCCAGACTTTTGTTTGCGTAAGGAATCGCAAGACGGTTTTGCGCAAATGCATTGCGCCCCATCATCGAACCCACTCCCAACCCCAGTCCGAGCACCATACCGCCGGCCAACAGACTGCGACGGGTCACTCCAGATAGCGTTGTTTTTTTCATGGAATGATCTCCAACTTATTATTGTAGGTTTAATTACTATCTTTTTCTTTCACTCAGGCACGGCCTAGCTCCGAACCACGTAAAGGAAGGCCGTGAGACTTCAACTGACACACAAACTTTTTAATATCGGTTCGACGTAATACTATCGGGACTATCGAACACCAAAACTATAACTATGGATAACGCCTATTACTGTACTACCGCATGCTAACGCGGGAGGATCCATCGAAGCATCCAACTACCATACCTGCAGCTTCCCGAGTAAACAGGCCATTCTCGACCACTCCTGGAATTCGATTAAGCTCGATTTCCAATGGCGCAGGATTCTTGATTACCGCGCCACAATGGCAATCCAGAATAAAGTTTCCGCTATCCGTTACAACTGGCTGGCCATCGCGCATGCGGCGCACGATCGAAAACTCGGTAATATCATGTTCACCCAGTACACGCTCAACCATGCGTTGAGTCTGTTTCCAGGCAAATTGCACCACTTCGACCGGAAGAGGGAATTGCCCCAGGCAATCAACAATTTTGGTCTCATCGCAGATACAGATCATCTGTTTCGAAGCATGCGCAATAATTTTCTCCCACAGAAGACAAGCCCCGCCGCCCTTGATCATGTTGAACTGGCGATCGATTTCGTCCGGACCATCGACGGTCAGATCTAGCTCACCAATATCGTTCGGGTCGGTGATCTCGATGCCTACTTCGCGCGCCACATCGATCGTCGAACGAGAGGTCGTGGTGCACGTCAGCTTTAACCCTTCTGCTACGTGCTTGCCGAGTTCGCGAACAAAGAAATGCGAGGTCGTGCCTGAGCCCAAACCCAACTTCATGCCGTCACGCACGAATTCCTGGATCACTCGGCGCGCGGCGACCTTCTTGGCTTCATTCTGCTGGTTGCTCATCTGCTTCTCCTGTTGCGCGGTTTCCACCGCGCGTTCTTGGGTGGGTCAAATCTTGTCGGTTCGCCATGAGTCGAGCGCGGTCAACTGGTCAGGGAACTGACTGCCGCTAGCAATTGCAATAGCGGCTACTAACATGTTGGTGACCAAGTGGTGGTTGAGCCTCGAGGCCAAAGGCGTCATGAGTTCTGTATGCTCATAAGGCTTTACTGCGATCACCACGTCAGAGGCTAGTGCCAGAGGACTGTCATCGGCAGCGATGGAAATCACCTTCGCCCCACCCTTGCGCGCTGCCGTTGCAACTTCAACCATTTGCCGGGTATGGCCTGACTGCGAATAAATCAGCGCCACTTCACTCGCACGAGCACTTTCTGCATGCATCTCTTGACGCTTGCCTCCCAGAAGCGCCTGACATCGCAAGCCCAGACGTTGAAACTTATGCTCGGCATCCAATGCATTGACCTCGGAAACCCCCGTTGCATAAATCCCTATCCAACTCGCGGCCTGCAAATAACGGGCACCTTCAGCAACCCGATCAGGAGCCAGATCTTCGGCCAACCTTTGGATCGCGTTCAATGAATTGCGGCAAGTCTTCCTGACAACATTGTCGATGCTGTCATCGGGAATGATCTGTTCATAGGCGAAAGGCGCCGCTGGCACGAGGCTTTGCACAAGATGCAGTTTCAGATCCTGATAACTTTCAAAGCCAAAACGACGACAGAATCGCATGACCGTCGGATCACTCACCGAGCATGTTTCCGACAGCCGAGCCATGCTCATTCGCAGTACCTTGGAAGGCGAAGTCATAACAAAATTGGCAACACGCCGCTCTGCCCGATGTATGTTTTTGCTTTCCAGAGCAATCCTTTGTAGCAAATTGACGGTCATAATCCCTTCTTGGCTATTATCGGGCTGCATGGGAGATAGGTCCGTGTTGTAACAGATCGGCTAAACGGCTCAAGCGCTGTTTCTGTGGAACTTCAACGTTAGAACCTCCACCCCAGGGAACCACGAAAAATGGAACGCCCGCCGCTTCAGCAGCCATCTGGTCTACGCAGGTATCGCCGACATAGGCCCAGTCACCGGCGACCAGGTCCATCGCCTCAGCCACTGCCAGCAAGTGTCCCGGATCGGGTTTACATGCCGGAACCGCATCCGCCCCCAGCGCAATATCGATCAGTGATGACAAACCAAGTTGCTCCAACACCTTGCTTGTGACTGCATGGTTTTTGTTGGTACAGATACCTAAGCGAATACCGGCCGCATGCAACGCTTCAAGATCTTCACGGACATAGGGAAAGAATCGCGTCCGTCCCGCGGGGTCATCCAGATAAGCGCGCAAGTAGCCGTCAAAAGCACGTTGGACTGCCATCTCGTCGTGCGCAATTGCGAGGTCGTCCAGAATGTCCAGGATCAATCGCATTGGCCCGTTGCCGATGAATTTCTCGACATGGGCAGGGTCAAGCTCAGGCCAGTCGTTCAACGCGAAGCCAACATTCAGGGCTTTCGCGATATCAGGCGCACTGTCGATCAGCGTCCCATCGAGATCGAAAATAAGCGCGGAATAGGCGGACATGAAACAGACTCCTGAATAATTACTAATCGAAAATTGGTGCGCCAAGCTCGACAAAAGTTTCTCTAAGCGCTGGGTAAAGGGTTCGGTAGATGCGATGTGCCCGAGCATAAACCTCGGTTTTAGAAGGATCAGGTTGTTCGCGGGTAATACCACGGCAACTTCCCACCGCGACTGCAGGATCGGACCAAACACCCATGGCTAGTCCTGCAACCAGCGCTGCGCCGAACGCAGCCCCCTCAGCCGCGCCTTCAGTGGTGAGCACAGTGCAGCCGAAGATATCCGCCTGAAGCTGTCGCCAAAGTTGCGAACGCGCACCGCCGCCAGAGGCCTTCACGACTCGCCCATCGATACCCAGTGGCTTCATCAATACGTGCATATCCGCCAGGGCATGTACCACCCCTTCCATCAAAGCTCGCGCCATATCGCCACGATTGTGGCAAGCGGTCAGTCCGATAAACGCCCCGCGCGCAGCAGGATCTGGATGTGGGCAGCGTTCGCCGTTCAGATATGGCAGGAACAGCAGACCGTGTGCTCCTGCCTGGCTGGCGGCCGCAGCAGAAACGATATGATCGAACGAAGGAATGACACCGTCCACGCCTACACAGAATGTGTCGCGAAACCAGTTCATTGCACCGCCGGCGTTCAGCGAAACGCCCATGCAGTGCCACTTATCAGCCGCAACGTTACAGAAAATCTGTAATCGACCATCCGGGTTGTCTTGGGGTGCATCCAGAGCCGCAGCAAGAATACCCGCGGTGCCAATGGTTGTCTGCAACTCGCCCGGCTTGATCACACCGGAACCGATCGTTTGTATAACAGAATCGCCACCACCCCCAACTACGGGTGTGCCCACGGGTATACCGAACAAGTCAGCCCCCGCAGCACAGACTCGGCCAGAGATCATCTGTGACTCGAAGACCGGCGGCAGCAACTCAGGATCAATCCCCACTTTCTCGATGAGCCCTGTCGCCCAATGACGTGATCGCACATTGAAAAGTCCGGTACCCGAGGCATCCGATACCTCAGTGGCAACCTCGCCCGTCATACGCAGACGCAGGTAATCTTTAGGGTTGAGAATAGTGGTCATGCGCGCGAACAGCTCAGGCTCATGATGTTGCATCCACAGAATTTTGCCACCTGTGTAGCCGACCAGCATCCGGTTGTTGGTTGCCGCCAGCAATCCCTTGAGTCCACCTGCGGCTTCAGTGATCTGCTCACACTCTGCCCCGTTGCGCTGGTCGTTCCACAGGATCGCCGGACGGAGCACCCGATGCGACGCATCGAGTGGAACCAGTCCGTGCATCTGTCCGGAAAGCCCAACGCAAAGCAACTCCACCCCAGGCGCTTTGGCCAGTGCTCCCGCAATGGCTCGACGTGCCCCCTCGATCCAGAGCTCGGGGTCTTGTTCAGTCCAACCGGGACGAGGTTGAGATAGCGGATACGTCGCAGTATCGGTGGCAATCACCCCACCCTGGACACTGAGCAGCAATGCCTTGCAGCCTGAGGTGCCAATATCAATTCCAAGTAAAGCCTGCATGGCTCAACCCCTGACGCCGTGATGCAGACGGACGTGCTTGAAGTTGAAATACTCCAGCAATCCCTCGCGACCGTGCTCGTAACCCACACCACTTTGTTTGCGCCCGCCATAGGGTGCATTCATGATCCCTGCGTCTACGTTATTGATTGCGACATTGCCATAGTCGAGCCGCGCCGACAGGGTATGGATATCGGTCAGATCTCGCGCATACACATAAGCCGCGAGGCCATAGGGCGAATCGTTCGCAAGGTGTATCGCCTCGCCAAGGTCATCGAAGGGCGCGATGCCTACCAGTGGACCAAAAGTCTCTTCGGTCATTACCAGCATCTCGTGCGTGCAATTAGCTACAACGGTCGGACGGAAGAAATGCCCCTTGGCATACTCTTCCCCCTCGGGTGCCTTGCCTCCCGCGACGAGTTGTGCGCCCTTGGCCAGAGCATCTTCAAGATGGGCCCGCGTTTTGGCTAGCGGTTCTGCAGAAGCCATCGCCCCCAGATCGGCTGCGGGATTATCTAGGCCGTTATGCACGGTCAGCGCGTCGGCGGCCGCCCCGATCTTGCTCACGAACACGTCATAAACCGAACGATGAACATAGATGCGGTTGATCGCAATGCAGATCTGTCCGCAGTTACGGAAGCTGCGGCGCACCGCACCCTTGACCGCAGCATCCACGTCGGCACTGGCGGTCACCACCATTGGACAGTTGCCACCCAGCTCAAGCGTTAGGCGCTTGACCTGCGGGCAGCTTTGCTGGATGTGCAGGCCGACCGCACTGGAGCCGGTGAAGGCAATTTTATTGACCTCAGGATGTTCGACCAGCGCTTGGCCAACTTGCGAGCCCTTGCCTGTCAGGACGTTGACAACACCGGCCGGGATACCAGCTTCAGCGCATTTTTGGGCAATCGCCAGCGCAGTGTAGGGCGTGATTTCAGCTGGCTTGATAACAATGGTGCAACCTGAAGCCAGGCTGGCGCACAATTTCCAGCCGACCAGCTCAGCCGGGTAGTTCCAGGGCGTAATAGCTCCCACCACACCGATCGGCTCACGTACCACGAGGCTTTGAAAGCCAGGCTGATCGTTCGGTACGATCTCGCCGTGTACGCGTGTCGCTTCTTCAGCATAGAAGTGACAAGCCTCGGCCAGTTTTAGGATCTCGCCCTTCGCCTCGTTTACTGGCTTGCCTTGTTCGGCCGTCATGATTTGCGCCATGTTCAACGCATCGGCGGCGATCAGGTCGCCCAGACGATGCAAGGCATTTGCGCGGGTCTTTGGCTGCTCGCTGGCCCAGGACCGGAACGCGCCACGCGCAGCAGAAACAGCCTCTTCTATCTCTCCGGCCGTCGCTGCCGCGATATGACCTATTAGCTCCCCAGTAGCCGGGTTCTGTACCGGCAGCCGCGCACCTGCGCCTTTGCGGAACTCTCCATTAATAAACAAAGCGCCTTCCAGCGCGGTAATCGACTCGAAGAGAAAATTATTTTTGTACATGAGATCTCCGTCGCCTTCCTCTGCGGTTGAACCAGTGGTTTAGCTAAAAAATATAGTATTACTAGGTTTTTGCAAGGGTAATCTCAATACCATTTCGGCATGAACACCATGCCACTCCATCAAAAAAACTATAATGCGAATAAAATTACCCTTAAATATCAATGATATAAGCAACAAACCTTTCAAAATCGACCTTGAAAAGCATTTTCTTCAGGCTGGACGTCTTGACCGTGCTCAAAATCAGAACGTAGCATTACTAGATATCAACAAGAGGAGAAACACCCCATGCTGCCTACTTCACTCATCAACGCTAAGCTCATTGGCCGGGTCTGGCGCCCCGGTAAAGGCCCTTCCGTTGTCATCCTGCGCGATGAGGTATTGATCGACGTAACAGACTCAGTCGTCTCGATGGCTGACTTTCTGGACGATAATCCGGCGCAACGCTTCGAGACGCTAACAGGCGAATCTATCGGCAAACTTGACGAGCTGATTCTTGAGCCGGCCAATATGGGGTATCACTCAGACCGCCCTTGCCTGCTGGCTCCGTGCGACTTCCAGGCACTAAAAGCCTGCGGTGTGACGTTCGCCAAAAGCATGGTCGAGCGCGTTATCGATGAGCGCACCTCCGGTGATCCAGGTCGTGCCGATGAATTGCGCCAACGTATCGGCGCTGTGATCGGAGACACCCTCTCCAATATTCAGGCAGGCTCGAAGAAGGCGGCCGAAGTCAAGGCAGCCCTGATTGCTGAAGGTCTTTGGTCTCAGTACCTGGAAGTCGGCATCGGCCCGGACGCAGAGGTCTTCACCAAGTCCCAACCGATGTCGGCGGTTGGATACGGTGCACAGGTGGGTGTGAACCGGATCTCGGAATGGAACAATCCTGAACCTGAAGTCGTACTGGCCGTAGACAGTCAGGGCAATATCCGCGGCGCGACACTGGGCAATGATGTGAATCTTCGCGATGTGGAAGGTCGCTCGGCGTTGCTGCTGGGCAAGGCAAAAGATAACAATGCCTCGTGTTCGATTGGCCCGTTCATTCGGCTCTTCGATGAACATTTCACACTAACCGACATTGAAAACGCCGCATTGACCATGTCCGTCACAGGCACCGACGGTTTCGAAATGTCAGGTCGTTCTAACATGGCCGAGATCAGTCGCAAGCCGGCCAACCTAGTCTCGCAAACACGCAATGAATCGCACCAATACCCTGATGGCTTCATGCTGTTTCTGGGCACGATGTTCGCACCCACAAAAGATCGCGCAAAAACGGGCTCGGGTTTCACCCATAAACCAGGGGACGTTGTCGAAATCTCGACCCCTCTACTAGGCACACTGCGTAATACTGTCGTCTACTCCGACGAAGCTGCGCCCTGGACCTACGGAACCCGCACACTGATGCGCAACCTGGCAAAACGGGGGCTGCTGTGAGTGAATCGAAGATGAAATTAGTCGTCACCGATCAGGCCTTCGGCAATACCCACCATGAGCATGCCGCCGCCGAGGCTGCCGGTGCCGATTTCGCCGAGCACCAATGCCGCACGGAAGATGAAGCACTGGAAGCCGTCCGGGGGGCAAAGGCAGTCCTGAACAACTTCGCACCAATGACCCACCGCGTGATGGAGGTAATGGCCCCTGGCGCTGTGATTGTGCGATACGGCGTCGGGGTCGATAACGTCGACCTCGATGCAGCCAGGAATCTGGGCGTGCGTGTATGCAACGTGCCGGATTACGGGGTTGAAGAGGTAGCCGATCACGCCACCGCAATGACACTGGTATTGGCGCGCAAACTAGGCCGCTATGATGCTGGCATCCGTGGCGGCGAGTGGAAAATCGGCCAGATGGTTGATGGCCTGCGGTCGTTGAGTGAAACCACCGTGGGCCTAATTGGCCTCGGACGGATTGCGCGGGCCTATGCCACGCGAATGAAAGTCTTCGGTTGCCGCGTCATCGGTTTCGACCCGTACGTCACTGACGACCAGGCCCGCGCAGCAGGAATCGAGCCCATGTCACGCGATGACATCATCGCTTCTGCCAATGTGTTGTCACTGCATGTGCCGCTGACACCCGAAACTCGCCACCTGATTGATGCCCAAGCCATGGCGCGCATGCCTGAAGGAGCAATCCTCATCAACTGTTCACGCGGCGGGCTCATCGATGAGACAGCACTGACCGAGGCCCTGACCAGAAACCATCTAGCGGGTGCAGGACTCGATGTTTTCGAAAAAGAGCCCCTTCCAATGGATTCGCCTTTGCGTTCGGCCCCCCACGTAATCATGTCACCGCATGCAGCGTTCTTCTCGGATGCGTCAGTCAACATGCTGCAACGACTGGCTGCTGAAGAGGCGCTACGGGGACTGCGTGGCGAAACTCTGCGTTGCCCACTGACCTGAGAGGTGAAAGATGGACTATCGCGAAAAACAATCCTTGTCCGGCAAACTCGCACTGGTGACCGGCGCGGGCCAGGGTATCGGGGCAGCAATCGCTGAAGGACTGGCTGCAACCGGTGCCGAAGTGATCTGCACCGATATCCAGCACGAACGGGCCGAAGCAACCGCACAAGCGCTCAACAGCAAGGGCTACAAGGCTCGGGCGGAAACCCTGGACGTTACCGACAGCGTTGCGATCAACAGCCTGGCGGCAAAGCTGCCGGCCCTGGACGTACTCGTCTGCAACGCCGGGATCGTGACCAACACTCCCGCCGAAGAAATGACCGACGACGAATGGGACAGGGTTATCACGGTCAACCTGACCGGCGTGTTCCGTACCTGCCGGGGCTTCGGTCGGCGGATGCTTGAGGCTGGGCGCGGCTCGATCATCAACATCGGCTCGATGTCAGCACAGATCGTCAATGTGCCGCAGCCCCAGTGCCACTACAACGCATCGAAGGCAGGTGTGCACCATCTGACCAAGTCACTCGCCGTGGAATGGGCAACACGGGGGGTACGCGTCAATGCGGTAGCCCCAACCTATATAGAGACACCACTGCTACATGGACTGGAAAGCCAACCGGGGCTGATTTCGCGATGGCTGGAGATGACGCCCGCCGGGCGAATGGGACAACCGCACGAAGTGGCGAGCGTAGTTCAGTTTCTGGCGTCGGATGCATCCAGCCTACTGACGGGTTCAATCATCACGGCCGATGCAGGCTATACCTGCATATGAGGTGTAACAATGGCATACGCTCTTGTTCTCGAACGCCCACGCCAACTTGCTCTGCGCGAGATCGAACTACCCGGTACGCTCGGTCCCAAAGACGTTCGCGTGCGCGTAGATGTAGTCGGTATCTGCGGTAGCGACGTACATTACTATCGTCATGGTCGTATCGGCCCCTTCGTGGTCGATGCGCCAATGGTTCTCGGTCATGAGGCAGCTGGCACAATCCTGGAATGTGGCGAAGACGTAAACGACCTTCGACCCGGTGATCGGGTTTGCATCGAGCCGGGTATACCCGATTTTTCCAGCCCCCAAAGTCGTATCGGTCTATACAACCTCGATCCGTCATTGACGTTCTGGGCGACACCACCAATCCACGGCTGTCTTACGTCGCAAGTGATACATCCCGCGGCCCTGACCTATCGCTTGCCTGACTCGATCACCCAGGCAGAGGGAGCAATGGTCGAACCCTTGGCCGTCGGGATGCAGGCGGTTACCAAGGCCGGCGTTCAGCCCGGAGACGTCGCCCTGGTCATGGGAGCAGGTCCTATCGGTATTCTTACTGCACTTTGTGCATTGGCCGCAGGATGCGCACGAGTACTGATATTCGACCCTGTCGCAGAGAAACTGGAGAACGTGGCGCAATATCGGGGGATCGAGGCACTCGCGCCCCACTCCTCCGGCTTGTGTGCCCAGCTAATGACTGCAACAAAAAACCAGGGGGTCGATTCAGTCTTCGAATGCTCAGGCGCGGCACGTGCGTTTGTCGATATAGCGAACTATCTGCGCCCTGGTGGAACTGTCGTCTGTGTCGGCATGCCTTCGACCGAAGTTCCATTGGATATTGTTGCATTGATGGTCAAGGAGATTCGAATTGTTACTGTGTTCCGCTATGCGAATGTCTATGATCGCGCTATTGCACTAATGGCTAGCGGCAAGATCGACGTAAAGCCACTCATTACTGGGAGCTACCCGTTCGAATGTTCACTTGAGGCGTTCAAACGGGCCGATCAAGCACATCCTCAGGACATCAAGCTACAAATCACAATCGAATCGTAACTTGCGTTCAATTCACTGCAGGGGGCTTCATTCGAAAGTACCCTGCATCGTGTATTGAAGAACAAACCAAGTCAGGAGGAATCGGTAGCTACTGTACAGTTTGTATCAAAGGACTTCGATATTTTTCTGAAACCTGACTTCCATTCAAAATCGGCCATTGTCAAAAAATAAAAAGGTAGAGATTGTGACGCACCGTATTGTAATCGTGGGTGGGGGTGCTGGCGGATTGGCACTCGCCACTCGACTTGGTAACTCACTTGGCAAAAATAAATCGGCATACATTACGTTGGTCGATGCAAATCTTACCCATATATGGAAACCATTATTCCACGAGGTTGCTGCCGGCTCCCTCAATCCATCGGTCGACGAACTCAATTATGTTGCTCAAGCCAAGTGGAATAACTTTCACTTCCAGTACGGGAGAGTGAATGGGCTTGACCGAAAAGCCAAAGCAATCACACTTGACGTCAGTGTCGACCAGACTGGAACCCAAATAAGTGATGAGCGCGAAATATTTTACGACACGCTCATAATTGCTGTTGGCAGTCAGAGTAATGACTTCGGGACGAGAGGCGTGCAGGACAATTGCTTTTTCCTAGACAGCCGCGAACAAGCTGAAAAACTGCAAAAAACGTTGCTATCTCGCTACCTGAGCGCCCATGCGACGGATAACTCAAAATCACTTCGCATCGCCATAGTGGGTGCGGGTGCAACAGGTGTCGAGCTCTGCGCAGAGCTGCACCATTCTGTCCGCCTGATGAAAGATTACGGTGTTCGACAAGCTAGTCCCGACAGCCTGAAAATCTGCCTCATCGAAGCCGGCCCCAGAATCTTGCCAGTCCTCCCCGAGCGGATCAGCCAAGCCGTTCATCATGAGCTTCAGGCATTGGGTGTAGAAATCCTTCGCAACTCGGCTGTCAGCGAGGCGACCAACGTTGGTTTCAAAATCGGCAAGGACCACTGCATTGAAGCTGATATCAGGATATGGGCAGCTGGTATTCGAGCACCATCGTTTCTCAAAGACATGGATGGCCTTGAGATCAATCGTATCAACCAACTGCTAGTTCGGCGGACATTGCAAACATCCTTGGACGACTCAATTTTCGTCTTGGGCGATTGCGCTGCCTGTCCCTGGGAGGGCAGGGAGGGTCACACTGTTCCTCCACGGGCGCAGGCTGCTCATCAACAAGCCGGACTTCTTGCACGTAGCTTAAAGAGAAAAATTGCCGGGAAACCGCTTCTTGAATTCCACTACAAGGATTACGGAACGCTTGTTTCATTGGCATCTTTCAATGCCGTTGGAACACTTATGGGCAACCTGTCCGGTAACACCATGATTGAGGGTTTCCTTGCTAGAACGTTTTACCTATCGCTCTACCGCATGCACCAAGCTTCTCTGTACGGAATCAAAAAGGTGGCGTTCATAATGATTTCTGACCTCCTACAGCGCAAAGTAAGACCACGATTGCGTTTGCATTAGCCCTCCACGGCATAAACTACATCTGTCCGAGTGAAATAGAGAAACGCTCTCGGGAGGCAAGGCTGGGATTGGGTAGAAAGGAGTAGCAAGGTCCACGTGGTCAATAGCTACCCTTCCCAAGGTTGGCATTTTGTTCAAAAAAATCTGATGTCACCTTGGTTTCACACCACCATAGCCAGATACGAGGACGGTCTGGAGATCCACGACGTGCTGTTCGTGGATGATTTACAAACGCTAAGGTCCATTATTGAGCTGACGGAAATGGCGGTCCAAGTGAAGTCAGTGCATCTGGTATCCCCTGGATGGCTCAATGGGGCCGGAGACTGGCGCATGGAAATACTGCTCGAAGTGGCTCAAAGCCAAGACGGGACCTCGTTGCGGTATACCGTCCAGGACGGCCGGCATTACTACTTCCCTGAGGCGCAGCCAGACGCCTCCACGACGTACTGCAAGCAAGTCTTTCCAAAACCAAAGGCCGATAGAGTGTAGTTCTCCAAGCCATTTGAGTAACCGTTCGGTGAAATCACCTACCTGCTCTCAAACACAAGGGCGATGGTGTCCACCCATTTAAGTGGACACCCTTTTACCTCTTGAGAGGATCACGATGCCCCAGCGAGCCAATGACCTAGGGCACTCAAGACGCAAATGATTTAGGAGCGCCTTCAGCCAGATCCGGCGGTGGCTAGAGTCGTGCGGAACCATGGCATCAAGGCCAGCCAATCCCGACGTCAAACTGGGGGAACAACCATAGATTTGGTTGCGAGAGGTAATATCATAGGCGTATTCTAGATCATGGCATAATGCTGGCCTCCTACTGAATTTTGGTGAGTTTTCGGGCGCCCTGTTAAGTTAGAGGAGTTTAGGGGCTGGTTGTCTACAAGCTATTGACTGAAGATGCTGAGGTTCGGAGTATCAGTCGCGACAATTTTGAGGAAGACACTAAGCGGCGCCATCGTTGGTACAGGACGAACACGCTAGTGTCCTGTCTCCGAAATAAGTTTCTATCCTGAGCTATGCTTCTGTGGTCAGTCAGTGCTTGGAGTGATCACATGAATTCTCAGGACATCGCGCTCAGTGAAGACGAACACATTGAACTGAGTCGGCGCCTAAGATCAGCCACGATCAGTCAGCGCGACGGTCGTCGGGCGCGGGTGATTTTACTGGCGGCTCAAGGCTGTTCGCGCAACGAGATTGCCCAGCTGACCGGTCTCTCCGTTGTTTCAGTCACTCGCTGGTGCAAACGTTTTCAAGAGCTGCGTCTGCAAGGCCTGGTGGATCTGCCCGGACGAGGTCGCAAGCCATCCTTGCCGGCCGAAGCGTTGAAGCGAACCCTTGAGCAAGTCACTCAGCCGCGGATCGGTCAGCCGCGTTGGAGCTGTCGCAGCATGGCTCGAGTCGCCGGCATTTCACCGGCCAGCGTCCAGCGGATATGGGCCGCCAACGACATAAAACCGCACCTGACACGCGTGCCGCACCAAAAAAATCAAGACTTGCAGCGATGCGGGCCTTTTTTACTTGTAGAGCGGGCTAACACCGGGTTAACACGACAGGCGAAACGGTGATAGGAAAACCGGGATTTCGGTGCTCACCAGTCCCGTGATTCACAGCTACCGTTGTGGGTCGATCTTCTGCGATTTGACTCCACGGCGCTGGGCTCATGCGTAATTGCACTGACCTGACCACACAATTGCATTCCACCTGACCAGGTATTTGCATTCGTATTAACCACCCTTTTGCACACGGCTTGACCAATACACACCGTAGTGAAGACCGGCCGCACACGACCCGAAGCGCCAGTAGGGACGGGCAGAAACCGGCCAGGAGCGGTGTTGAGGAGGCACCCTAAAAGCTGGCAGTCGTGACCGGCGGGGGTGTGTTCCGGCCAGTACGCGCTTCCACTCGTGTAACCGCTGAGATTCGGGATATGAACGTGAACGGGACCTCGACTATAGCTGCGGGCAGGCCATTGAAATCGAGAGGGTCGAGGATCCGCGGGCAGCAGCAGAGGTGCAGGACTCGCTCCCACGCGATTGTCATTGATCCAACATACGCTAAGGTTCTTCTGTATCGAGTGCCGATGCGCTTAGTTGCAGCGTGCGGTGGGCGGATGCGGGGTTCGCACGGCTGATTGGATCGCGTGCAAGCCCCTTGGAGTTCTTGGCGGCGGGCCACGACTTCGGCTATCCGATGTTGGGCGTCATGGAAACGCGGGGGAAGGCTAGATCCCTGCCCGAAGCCTCATCCGACCTAGACTGGTGTCAAGTGCAACGGGAGTGCGCAGGCTTGGCTGCTCCGGGTATTGCCTCGATCACCGACCAGAATGATTGCGACAACTACAAGAACTCTGCAGGGAGGGAGGAGAGATTGTCCGAACCGTCGGTTAATGCAGTCGATTTCGTGCGGCTGAATCTCATCGGGGAGTCCCCTGCCTTCCGAGAAGCGTTGAACGCCATCTGCCGGAGTGCCGCGTGCGACGCCACGGTGCTTTTGCAAAGCGAAACGGGAACCGGGAAGGAGCTTGCTGCTCGCGCCATTCACTACCTTGGTGCCAGGCAGGGCGCTCCGTTCGTACCGATAAACTGTGGCGCCCTTCCCGAAAACCTGATCGAGAACGAACTTTTTGGTCACGTCCGTGGCGCCTTCACCGATGCACGGGAGTCACGGTCGGGCGCAGTCGCCCAAGCGGAGGGCGGTACGCTGTTCCTGGACGAAGTGGATGCGCTGTCTAGCCGGGCGCAGGTCGCGCTTCTGCGTTTTCTTCAGGATTACGAGTATCGGCCGATCGGTGAAGCATTCGTGCGCCATGCGAACGTTCGTATCATCGCCTCCACGAATGCGGATCTCGACGCGCTTGCTGCAGTTGGCCTATTCCGGACCGATCTTCACTACAGGCTCCACGTCCTCTCCGTGGAACTCCCACCCCTGCGGCAGCGGGGCTCCGACGTGATTGCGCTCGCCGAGACCTTTGTGCGGCGCTTCAGCCACAAATACTGCAAGCCGGTTTTGGAGCTGCCCTCGGTCACCATCGACTACTTTCTGCGGCACGACTGGCCCGGCAACGTGCGCGAACTTGAGAACCTCATCCACCGTGCCGTGCTCACTAGCAACGGGCCATACCTCAACATGCCGGGGTCCCCTGTGCCTCCGGTGCCATGTGTGGCGCCAGCGCCAGTGCCAGCGTTGACCATGCGGGGGTTCAGCGCAGCGAAGGCGCACGCCGTCGCCGAATTTGAACGGGCTTACTTGAGCGAACTTCTCTGGCGTGCGGATGGAAACATCAGCGAGGCCGCTCGTCTTGCTGGCAAGGAGCGCAGCCGCCTCAGCAAACTCGCCAAGAAGTACGGCCTCTTGCGCTCGCAGCGGGACGACCGCGTCTAACGTTTCCTGACACCGGGGGCTTCTGGGCGCGCCGCACTCCAGTGCCCATCTCCCCTCTCGTTCGTCATCCCCACAATCGGGATTGCCCCAAGCGAATCCAGCCGTGGCGTGTACGCCATAGCCCGTGTGGCAGCCCGACAAGGCTGCAGATCCCTGAACTACAGGCGGTCGACGAATTACCTTCCCAATAGGTGTGGCGTGGACGTCCCGGTTCGTTGTCCGCGGGAGATTAGCGCGTTTGCATGTCATTGATTTTACTGAGTATCGGTAGCTGGAACAGATCCTGCTTCAGCACCTTCGCCGTCGGAGCAACCAATCCAGTTCGGAGGCGCCATGTGCTAACGAAGCAACTCGTCGCGCACGGCCTTGCGCCTGCGCTTTTCACTGCCGTATCTGACCGGTGGTGCCATCCGAACCACCTCGAGCTCCACCGTACCTCAACTGGGCAGCGACATTGGCCGCGCCGCTTTCGGAGCGCTCGGCAATGCCAATGCCTCACTCACAGGAGGACCTAACCATGGCTAAGGAACAAACGAAGCAGCGCTGCATGATCGCTTCTATGCATCTCAGTCCGGACACCAAGGCGGAGGACGACACCTTCCACCTGCAGGCACTGCTTGCGCGCTACGGCTTCCTCTTCGGCGCCTATGTCCCGGGCAAATACGACGAGGCCACACGGCTCGCGGTGATGCAGTACCAGAACTTCTACCGCATCTACCCCAAAGAAGATGGCGTCGCCGACGAAGCCACGATCAAGCTTCTCAATCAGCCGCGCTGCGGCCTGCCGGACCCGGTGCCTGGTCAGCGAAGCGCGAGCGGGCGGCTCGCACCCTTCGTGACGGTGGGCGCCAAATGGACCAAGAACCCGCTCAGCTACCAGTTCCTCAATTCGACGCCGGACATTCCGGAGGCGCGCCAGCGCGACATCATTCGCGAGGCCTTTGCACGCTGGTCAGCCGTCTGCTCGCTCCGATGCGTGGAACTCAACGGCAACGCCATGCCGGACCTCTCCGTCGCCTTCCACCGCGCGAGCCACGGCGACGGCTACGCCTTCGACAATGCGGGAGGGCCGGACGGCAATACGCTCGCCCATGCCTTCTTCCCGCCACCGGCGGGCGGCGATTGGGCCGGTTCGCTGCACTTCGACGAGTTCGAGACCTGGAAGGATCAACCCGGCGGTGCCGGAATCCGCCTCTACAACGTGGCGCTGCACGAAATCGGCCACCTGCTCGGGCTGGCGCACAGCCAGGACCAGAACGCCATCATGTACGCCTACTACGGCGAAGACCGCAACGACCTGCGCGCGGACGATATCGCCGGCATCCAGTCACTCTATGGCGCGGCGACCGAGCAGCCCGCTGCCATACAACCCGGCCAGACCATCAGTGGCCACCTCGCGCAGACCAATGCGGAAGTGCGCTACCAGGTCACGCTGCAGAACAAGCTGCTCATCAAGCTCGATGGTCCCGCTGGTCAGGACTTCGATATCTTCGTGCGCCACGGCGCGCCGGCAGGCAAGGAGAACGGCCAGTACGACCAGGTGAGTTGGGGCGCGACCGCCGACGAACTGATCACGGTGGAGGATCCGAAACCCGGGACATATCACATCTTGGTGCACAGTTATCGGGGTTCGGGCTCATTCGCTTTGCAGGTTGAACTGGCTTGAGGCACGAGATGAACACAGCATCCCGCACCCTTGTGCGCTGGTCTGGGAGGCTAATCGAGCCTGGGCACTGGCTACCGGCGCGGCTTCAGCGGAGACCGAGGGGGCTCGCTGGCAGACGTCATGATCAGTTATGGGGGCGGCGGCTCATGACGCCTTGCCGCCTGCGCCCTGTTCATCCTCGGAGCGGGGGGCGATAACTCGCCCATCAACTGCAGGCTCTGGGCTGTATCCACGCATGAAAAAGTTGGCAGACTCATGGGGGGGGCGTGAAATGTTTACTCGCCCCTTTGCTCTGCGCTGACTAGGCTAGACACCAGAAATGGAGGTGCGACATGGGTGCTCTCGAATGGTTTGAACTGTCAGCCAAAGCTGCCAGTCCTGAAGGGCGCAATGCCGACTCGGGTAATACTTTTTACTCTTCGGGGCGCAACCAGCCTTGGAATTTGCAGGCAAATAATGGCAACACGCTTCGCCCAGCAATCGGAAGGGCTAGGCCATGAGCGGCCATCAACGCCTTCGCCGCTACCTCTTTTGGCGCGGCTCAATTTCTGTCATTGTTTTGCTCAGCCTGCTGATGACGCTCAGTGCCCTGGCAGACTTGGTCGCGCCTCGATAATTCTGCCTGGTCACGGCGGGCTCTTGCGAGAGAATCAACACGTAAGCCGGTAGAGCGTGGAGCCTATCACCGGCAGCCAGGGCGTTTTGTACTGCTCCCCCTCCTGCAAAGCGGCTGCATGGCGCCGAGCAGACAAAGCAGTATCGGCGTGACCTGGCATTTCCCTTGTCCTCTTCAGGTCTGCAGCGCCCTGATCATCACGGGCTCAATCTCAGCCTGCGGCGATGTTCCTTGCCAGACTTGGCGTGACAACCTCTGGTCCAATACTGCTCTGATCTTGTTATTGGTTACCTCCGCCAGACTCATGCTGTCCGAGGCATCAACGGGATGCGTCAACCTCTGCTCGATGCTCATCGACGCGATGAGCAATACCGGCATCAGGGTCATGCACAGTGTTGATACTCTCCTGCAAGCTTTCCATAAGGCGGTAGACGACCACGATCAGGCGAACCCGAACCGGCATAAATGGATACATGGGTATGCCTGGGGGCTGTTGGATGCGATGCACCGCTGTGAACTGATTGATCGGGCGAAGTATGACGAGCTGAGCAAAGACCTGGGGGTGCAGCCTGAGCGCTGACCGCTGCCCATAACGGCGTTTCTGCCCCCCGCAGCCAAGCCCACTCCGGTGGGCTTTTTTACGTCGGGTGGACACCAGTCCCCCGGGACCTGGTCTACCCTTCTCCCCATGCGTGGTATGACGCGCCTTCCGCGACCTTCGCGGCTCACCACAGGGCTGCTTTGCAATGTCCGTGATCTATTTACCGCTGGCCGCCTGGAACAAACGCTGGGTCATCGATGGCCACCGTGCGCTGTCAGCGCTGTGGGGGTTCCCAGGACCTCCTGGCCGCGGAGGCGTTTCGGCATGCCCTCGGCTGCCACGCCTGGGGACGCCAAGCGCAATACCCCGGTCGCGAGTTAATGGCCCTCCTGGAGCAGAAATACCACGCCGGGCTGTGCTGAGGCGGGCCGGGAGTCAGGAGGACGCTATGCCAGACCCATCGCCACAACCGACGCCAGAGAGCGCCGACCTGCCGGCGCTGGATCGCCAGGTGCTGGAGCATTCGCGGCACTGGCTGCTGACGGGCATCTACTTACGCTGTACCGCCTGCGGCGCCGGGCAGACCGCCAGTGAGGGCAACCAACGGTTTGTGCACGACAGTAGCTGTCCGCGCGCCGCAGGCCGACACCACCCCTGGCACGAGCTGGCCTGCATCCTGCACTGGGTTCCGAGCCAGAATCTCCTCCAGGTCTAGTCCGTTCTCTGAGGTGTCAGCGATGCGCCAGGGTATTCACGCTGCGCGTGATGCTCGAGGGCGGCGCGGTGCGCGAGGTGCTGGTCAGTCGCCACGGCGATCAATGGGGCTTGGCCATTCGGCTGGGCGGCGCCGGCAGTCGCTGGCTGCCGGTGCGCTCGCGGCGCGAAGCGCTGCGCACCTGGGCCAGTTTGACCGCGGTGGGCCGCTTTGCCGAAGCCCAGGGCATCAAGGGCTTCGCCGTCGAGCTGTGATCTTTCAGGTTATTTCGGGGGGCTGCTCACGTGCTTGCCGGTCTCGGTGTCTGGGTCTACTTCGCCTACTTTTCGCCGCAAACGCTCAAAACCGCCATAGGCCCGCTGTTTTCGTGACTCGGCATCCGCCGCCTTACGTTCCGCTAGTTCAACGCGAGCATGCATTGCTTGGAGTGCCTGGACGGTTTTCTGCTCCTGCTCCCTCAGTGTGTTCCAGCCGGAGCGAAGCTCGGCCTCCCGAGCCTCCAGATCAGATTTTTTCTGCTGGTACTGTTGCTCGATCTTCTGCTTTTCGGCGCTGATACGGGCCTTGGCGGCTGCCTCATAGCGGGCCTGATCCTGTCGGTCAGGCAGACCAGGAGCACTAACACCGCCAGGGCCAGTCCAGCGGTCCAAACAGGCCATGCCCTCCAGAGCGTGTCATAGAGGTCATGCCGAGATAAGTGGAAAATTCACTCATTTGGTCTGCTACTACTTGTCGGAATTGAAAATGCCAGAGACCACGCGACAGGCGTGCGAGGATAGATACATAAGCTCGGAAGCGGCGTCCATGTCCATGGATCAATCTCTCTGACGCCTCACGATTCAGCGGCTAACGCCTATTTGCCCCTGTTCGCGCATTGTCGCTGCGCCGGCTCGGACTAATCTCGCCTATGGTTCGAACCCGTTGGTGGGTCATTCCTCGATCCCTAACGTGGGAATCAACCGGCTTTCGCAGTGGGCATCTGTAAGTCTCCTATTTTGCTCAGATGGGTAGGTCTATACGGCCAGAATGACAGGCCTTGTCTCGTTTTTCCTGGGCCGGTTCGCAGGGTTGAGTTGACCAGAAAGTCTTGTACGTAGGGTACAACCGATGTTCCGGCATGAGCAGTGTTGGGAACAATGTCCTGCTGAACACGAATGTCATGGTCCCAGCGACGCCGTCTCCCATAGCGCATCCAAATGGCTTAGAACATTCTTAACTCCGCCCCATCGTCAACTTCAATTCACTTAATTCACTTAGCACTTTTAACCCAAGAACAACAGTCGGCAGTTCAAAATCATCCCTATCACCTTCAACCTGCGCCAAGCCTGCATCAGACCGCGCCGCCCCATTCAAGAGTTTGAAGGACTCGGCGAACCTGCTTGGCTCCGATCGCGGTTTCGCAGAGCATAATCGGCGCACTTGCGCCAAGGGCTTTGTTCGGCTTCGACATCCATTTAGCAGCCGCCTCTCTGCTTTCGAAAACCTCTTTGGTCAGGTGACAGACAACGGCAATTCGGTCTAGTCGTTCGGACGCAACAGGATTAAGGGGCTTTTGCTCACGCCTACGCCGTTCGAGCGTGGAGACCGACACATTGAACAGTATCTCCAAGTTGCGCTCTTGAAGGTCAAAGGTCACGCGAACCGCTTGGAAAAGGTGAGCAGAAAACCCTTCCTTGATCTGGAGCAACCGTTCCGAGTCCTTGAGCAAGCATCGATTGGAGCTGAAATCCCAAAATGAGGCGATCACTGCTGCAAGCGATGTGTCTCTCTTTCTTGTCTGTCGCTGACCAGTGGTTGAGGCGCTCATCGCCACTCCTTCAAATGAGTAAATTTCCGGCAAATGAAATATAGACCTCATGTCTGAGCAGTAATACTGCCATTGACCTGAACCGCTGCCCTTTCCCCACCCTCCCCTACATCCGGCAGCGCGCTGGCTAGTCCAGGCGCTGCTCCGGTCGACGGAGGGCCGCTGCTAATGCGACCAAAACCGAACTACGCTGATGGAGGGTAACTCGGAGGGGTGACTGGCAGCACACCGGCAAAAGTGGCCTCCGGCACCGACGGTGTAGGGGTTTTTATGGGCTGCTCCGCCCCCACGACCGCCTGACCCGGGGTAACTCCGGCTTACCCCGTGTGAGCAACAAGTCTACTGCAGTGATTACCGACGCAGTCGGCTTAGAGAGGCCCTAGACGCTCATCTGTCCCACTGATCATGGTTTGAGCCTTTACCTCGCCCCCCTCCCCCCTATACTCAGCCATTGCCAATAGGCTTTCACAAAACGACGGCTAGCCATGTGACATAGCGTGATGCGCCGTGTAATGCAGCCTCACTCAATCAGGCAGGGATGTCGCTTAGCTGGTAAGATGCGCCGCGTTATTACTTAAGAGGATTGTTTCATGGCCACTAACCGCTCCCAGCGTCTGCGCAAAAAGCTCTGTGTAGACGAGTTCCAGGAATTGGGCTTCGAATTGAACCTGGACTTCAAGGAAGATCTGGCTGACGAGGTTATTGACGCTTTCCTCGACGCGTTCCTGAATGAAGCGATGGAAGCCAACGGCCTCGGCTATGTTGGCGGCGACGACTACGGCCTGGTTTGCCTGATCAAACGCGGTTCGGTCAGCGAAGAGCAACGCGCCAAGGTTGAAGCCTGGCTCAAAGCCCGTACCGAGCTGACTAGCGCTGAAGTCAGCCCGCTGCTGGACGTCTGGTACCCGGAAAAGCCGATCAATCCGGTAGCTTGATGTTCAACAGGGCCATCCATCGTGATGGCCCTGTTTGTTTATGGCTCAAGACAAACGCTTCTGCTGTCAAATTATATTCCCCCTCCTATTATCCCCCGTGTCGCCGCGCCCCTTGGCTACGGCTACCTGAAAGTGCTTGTGATCGTCTCGGCAAAACTGTGTATGCCTACACGAAGCCAGTCCATCAAGTCGCACCCTAAATCGATTCTCGCGGCCTACGAACGGCGAACCCGAAGACAACTAGCTCCACTACGAAGGTTGCGCCATGTCTTTTCGTACTCGCATACGGCCTACGTCAACTGGGTTAAGCCGCTGCTGAATACTTCCGTTTTATTGCCCTTCCTTGGTCAAAAGAATTCAGCACCCCGATTGTCCCCCTTCTTCCTATCCCATTTACTTCCTGCCTGCTTTTCCTGATCCCGGCTAAACGAGCAAACGGGCGAGACGTTCAAATGAGGACAAGGGAATGAACGCGATTTGTCGCGAGGAGTGCGGCGGGCAGACTAGAGACATGACGATGGGTATCTGGTGTGACTTCCACCGTGGCTTCTACCGGGGGTGTGATAGGACGATGAACTATTGGTTTTTGGGGAGGGAAGCGAATGATGCTGAGGGGGAGGATTGGGGACTAGAAACGAAGGGCGAAAGGGAGGATCAAGTTTTTGACAACATCCTGATTATTTTGTGCTAATCAGCAAAACTTGAAATTCATCGACGCACAGTTTTTTGCGCAGACGCTGGGAACGGTTAGTCGCCATGGAACAATCCTCATAAGTAATAACGGGCGGCACTTTAGCAGTTTAAGCAGCCGATTGCCCGCCTCTATAGGGCCTTGCCCCCACCGTTCGTAAAAAATAGCCGTTTAGAGGTATTGGGCACGGCACAAGCCGCTATACCTTGGGGCATAATGCCGACACTTTCATGACCACTGAGGGAATTTATCAACATGCCCTCGTTTTTTTCCCCTCGGCTGTAGGGTTTTATTTCAGATGATCAACTCTTTGCGTCCATTGCTGCTTGCCAGTCTTCTTCTGCCCCTGTCTCTGTCTATCTGCGCCGCACCGATCAATACCGCCCTGTCGCCCAAGGTTCAACAGGCGCTCAAAGCCAGCAAATTGCAGGACAACGCCCTGTCGCTGGTGATGATCCCGCTCAACGGCCCGGGCACACCGACAATCTTCAACGCCGACGTGTCGGTCAACCCGGCCTCGACCATGAAACTGGTCACCACCTACGCTGCGCTAGAAATGCTCGGCCCGAACCATCAGTGGAAAACCGAGTTCTATACCGACGGCACGCTGAGTGGCGGCATCCTCAACGGCAACCTGTACCTCAAGGGCGGTGGCGATCCGAAGCTGAACATGGAAAAACTCTGGTTGCTGATGCGTGACCTGCGGGCCAATGGCGTGCAGCAAGTCACCGGCGATCTGGTGCTGGACCGCAATTTCTTCGTGCAACCGCAACTGCCGGAGTTCAATGACGACGGCAAGGACGAGAGCAAGCCTTTCCTGGTCAAACCCGACGCGCTGATGGTCAACCTCAAGGCCCTGCGCTTCGTCGCTCGCAATGACTCGGGCAAGGTGCTGATTTCCGTCGAACCGCCGATTGCCAGCATTCATATCGACAATCAGGTCAAAGCCGTCAACAGCAAGCAGTGCACCGGTAACGTGCGCTACAACCCGGTGGCCCAGGCCGACGGTGGCATGAGCGTGACGGTCAACGGCCAGTTGGGTGACGGTTGCAGCTCGCAGACCTACCTTTCCCTGCTCGACCACACAACCTACACCGCCGGCGCCGTGCGGGCGATCTGGCAGGAACTGGGCGGCAGCATTCAGGGCAAGGATCGTCTGGCCACTGTGCCCAAAGACGCCAAGGTTCTGGCCCGGGCGTTCTCCCCGGACCTGGCGGAGATCATCCGCGACATCAACAAATACAGTAACAACACCATGGCCCAGCAGCTGTTCCTCAGCCTCGGCGCGCAGTTCCGCAACGACGCCGACGGCGACGACGCCAAAGCCGCGCAACGCGTAGTGCGTCAGTGGCTGGCGAAGAAAGGCATTACTGCGCCGCATCTGGTCATGGAAAACGGTTCCGGCCTGTCTCGCGCCGAACGGATCAGCGCCCGGGAAATGGGGGCGATGCTGCAGGCGGCCTGGAGAAGTCCGTACTCGGCGGAGTTCATCAGTTCGATGCCGATTGCCGGTACGGACGGCACCATGCGCAAACGCCTGAAACGCACGGCAATGGCCGGTGAAGCGCATATCAAGACCGGCACCCTGAACACTGTACGGGCCATCGCCGGCTTCAGCCGCGACAGCAACGGCAATACCTGGGCGGTGGTGGCGATCCTCAACGATCCGAGACCGTTTGGCGCGTCTTCGGTGCTCGATCAGGTGCTGCTGGATCTGTACCGCCAGCCGAAGCTGGAGACGACTGCTTCGGTGCTTTGACCTTCTAGGATCAAGTTGTGCTTCTGTGGCGAGGGAGCTTGCTCCCGCTGGGCCGCGCAGCGGCCCCAAGTAAGGCGACCTCGCTGTGTCAGGTGAATCGCATGCACTGGGTTACGACTGCTTCGCAGCCGAGCGGGAGCAAGCTCCCTCGCCACAGGGGACCGTGTTTAGCCCCGCCTACATCAACTCCGCCTCAACCCGATCGCGCCCCGCCTGCTTCGCCACGTACACCCCCGAGTCGGCTCGCAGCAGCAACGCATCAGCCCCTTCACCGATCCGCCAACTGGCAATCCCGAAACTCGCGGTCACGGCGCCCACCCCGTCGATCGGTGAAGTGCGCAGCCCCTGCCACAGCTCTAGCGCAAGGATATAAGCCTGCTGCCCATCGGTTTCCGGACAGAGCACCATGAATTCCTCGCCGCCTAATCGGCAGAACACGTCGGAACGACGCAGGCGAAGGCCAATGCGCTCGCAGACGCCTTGCAGCACCCGATCACCCACGGCATGCCCGTGCATATCATTGATGCGCTTGAAGTGGTCAATATCGAGCATGATCACCGCCAGCTCTCCGACGCTGCGTTCAACCCGGGCCATTTCGGCTTTGAGGCGCTCCTGGAAATAACGCCGGTTGCGGATCCCGGTCAGGGAGTCGGTCACCGAAAGCGCGCGCAATTCTTCTTCGACCCGCTTCAGATCAGAGATATCCGAGACATAGCCGTGCCACAGTACCCCGCCGCCCGGCAATTCTTCCGGCGTCGCCTCGCCACGTACCCAGCGCAGGCCACGCTGCGGTAGCTGCACACGGTATTCTTCACGCCACGGGCTGAGTTTCTGGGCAGATGCACGAATCGAGGCGCGAACTTTGCCCACATCTTGCGGATGAATGCGCTCGAACACCGCCTCGGCATTCATTTTCAGCAGATCCGCCTCAAGTTCGTAAATTTCACGAATGCCGTCACTGGCATAGATGACACTGAACTTGCCGTCGGCCGCCATCTTGAGCTGGTAGATCCCGCCCGGCACATGTGCGCTGAGCTTTTTCAGCAGGCGATCCTGGGCTGCCAGCGCTTCGTGCACCCGTTTACGCTCGGTAACATCAATACAGATCGCCAGATGCCCGACCCAGAGTCCCAGCTCATCGAGCACTGGCGCTGCCAGCATATTCACGATCAGGTGGGTGCCATCCTGGCGCACCAGCGTCCACTCACGAGCCTCACGCCCACCCTCTTCGCCGCCCTCGACGAGCATCGCCTGGCACATCGGGATCGGCTTGCCGTAACGCCGGCTCAGTTCCGTCGCTCGCGCCTGCAACTCCTTGGGCAGGAGCAGGCTTTCCAGCGTCACCCGTTCCAGCACATCGACGCTTCGATAACCGAGCATTTGCTCGGCACCGGCATTGAAGGTGCTGATCACACCGCGCAAGTCCGTCGCGATAATTGCCACTTGAGTCGCTGCATCCAACACGCTGCGCAGCTGTCCGTGGGCACCGCGCAATTCCTGCTCGCGCAGGCGCAATTCACGGGTACGTTGCTCGACCATCGCCAAGGCCCGTTGCCGCTGACTGACCAGAACGTAGAGCAAGGCGCTGAGCAGGACGCTAAGCAGACTGCCCAACACCACCAGACTGATGACTGAAGAATGATTGGCCTGCAGGAATACCGTGCTGGGCCGGATTTCCACCTGATAATCGCGGTCCCCAAAACGCAACAAGCGAGTCGCCGACAACTCACTGTGTGCCGGCCGATTGTCCGATGCGTAAAGCACTTCGTGCTTGTCGTTAGTGGAGAGATCAAGAATACGGACCGCCAGGTTGTCCTGGCTCGCCTCGGGCAAACCGTCGGCCACCAACTGACGAATGCTGATCACTGCCAGGGCGTAACCATGGGCTTCAGATGTCGGGGTTGCAATGTATGAGCTCACGCTGACCGGCGCGACCAACAGTACCCCGCGGGCATAGGCTGGCTCGACGCCGACCAGATGCGTCGGTTGCGAAACCGCCAACGATCGGTGAATGCGGGCACGCTCCAGGGTGGAGCGACGCATGGGCTCGGCCAGCAAGTCATAGCCCAACGGCGAGCCGAGAACACTTTGCGTCTGGCTGAACAACACCGGCACGTACTCATCGCGTTCGGCGGCCAATTGCAATTGACCCTCGGCATCCAATTCACGGATGGAAAAGTCCGCCACACCTTGTGCCCGGAGCGTACGCTCGAACAGCGGGCGTTCGGCACTCGTTACTCTCGGCGCCCAGGCGTAGGCTTGAGTCCGGCGCAATAACGGCTTGGCGAAGCCCTCGAAATCCTGACGAGTCACCGAATCAGAGTTGGCAAAGAACCGCCGCAGGCTGTCGAGGCGCTGCTCCTGATCTTCGAAGCGTTCTTCAATCCGGCTGTAGCGTTCGCTGACCAGCAGCTGAAAACGCTGGCGCAGTTGCTGCTGATACAGATTGACCGTTGCCCAGGCCAGCAACCCCGTGAGAATTGCGCCGGCGAGCAAAAGCAGTAGCGCGACCAGCCAGGCCGAAACATCTTCGCTGATGAATCCCAGAATTTTCGGGCGAACGGCATGTAACGACATAAGCAGAACTCATAACGCCAGCGAGCTTTGGCGTCACATTGGCCTTAACTGAGTTATAGCCATTAGCCACTAATTTGACCAGCGCAAAAAGAGCCAAGAGCCTTTAAAAATCAAGGCTCTGTGGATCCAATCGGCATTTAGCGGGCAGTGATTTTCCAGGCACGATGGATCTTGCTGTTGCGAGCAAAATCAGGATCGATGGTTTGCGCGGTAATTTCCTCGACGGCATAACGCGTAGTGAGGTTCTCTTCAAGCTGGAACTTGCGGAAGTTGTTGGAGAAATACAACACACCGCCTGGGGCAAGACGTGCCATCGCCAGATCGATCAATTGCACCTGATCGCGCTGCACATCGAAGATCCCTTCCATGCGCTTGGAGTTGGAGAAAGTCGGCGGATCGATGAAGATCAGGTCGAACTCGTCGCGGCAAGCATCCAGCCAGGCCATCACGTCGCCCTGCTCCAGACGGTTCTTGTCGGAGAAACCGTTGAGCGACAGGTTGCGTCGCGCCCAGTCCAGATAGGTTTTCGACAAGTCGACGCTGGTGGTGCTGCGCGCGCCACCCTTGGCCGCATGCACACTGGCGGTCGCGGTGTAGCAATACAGGTTGAGGAAGCGCTTGCCGGCGGCCTCTTTCTGAATCCGCATACGCATCGGCCGGTGATCGAGGAACAGCCCGGTGTCGAGGTAATCGGTGAGGTTGACCAGCAGCTTCACGCCGCCTTCGTTGACCTCGACGAACTTGCCCTGTGCGGCTTGGCGTTCGTACTGTTTGGTGCCGCTCTGACGTTCGCGACGTTTGACCACCACGCGGCTCTTGTCGATGTTCAAAGCCTGCGGAATGGCCGCCAGGGCATCGAACATACGGGCCGAGGCTTTTTCCGGGTCGATGGACTTCGGTGCGGCGTATTCCTGGACGTGAACCCAATCTTGATACAGGTCGATGGCCATGGAATATTCCGGCATGTCGGCATCGTAGACGCGGTAGCAGTCAATGCCTTCACGCTTGACCCACTTGCCCAACGCCTTGAGGTTCTTTTGCAGGCGGTTGGCGAACATCTGCCCGCCTTCGCTCAAGCGCGGTTGCTCAATCACCACCGGTGCCGGTTTGATCGGGTTGCCGTTCTTGTTGTACTTCTCGTACTTGCCCGGCGCCACATCGTTGTCGGCGACTTCGACTTCGGCCTGCTCGCGCTCGACCTGACGCTGTTCCGGAGTGCGACGTTCGCCGGTGACGAACTGGTCCGGGGTGACCTTGATCAGCAGCAATTTGCACGGCAAGGCGCCGTTCCAGAACGAATACTGCTTGTGGCTGCGGATACCCATGCGCTTGCCCAGTTCCGGTGCGCCGGTAAACACCGCTGCTTCCCAGTTCAGACACGCCTGACGCAGACGTTCGCCGAGGTTCTGGTAGAGATAGAGCAAGCTCGCCTCATCACCCAGACGCTCGCCGTAAGGCGGGTTGCAGATCACCAGGCCTTTCTGGTTCTGATCCGGACGCGGCTCGAAGGTCGCGACTTCGCCCTGGTAGATCTTGATCCACTCGCTCAGGCCGGCACGTTCGACGTTGTTGCGGCCCGGTTGAATCAGGCGCGGATCGGCTTCGTAACCGCGAATCCACAGTGGAGGCTTGGCCAGGCCAGCAGCGGTGCGTTCAGTGGCTTCTTCGTGGAGTTTTTTCCACAGCGCCGGCACATGGCCGAGCCAGGCGGTGAAGCCCCACTGCTCGCGTCGCAGGTTCGGTGCCATATCGGCGGCGATCATTGCCGCTTCCACCAGGAAGGTGCCCACGCCGCACATCGGGTCAGCCAGCGCGCCGCCCTCGGCAGCAATGCGCGGCCAACCGGCACGAATCAGAATCGCCGCCGCGAGGTTTTCCTTCAGCGGCGCCGCACCTTGCTGCAGACGATAGCCGCGCTGGTGCAAGCTGTGGCCGGACAGGTCGAGGGACAGAATCGCTTCGCCACGGTCCAGCCGCAGGTGAATGCGCAGGTCCGGGTTGATCTTGTCGATGGATGGACGCTCGCCCGACGGGGTGCGCAGCTTGTCGACAATCGCATCCTTGACCTTCAAGGCGCCGAAGTGAGTGTTGTCGATGCCCGAGCCATGCCCGCTGAACTCAACTGCCAGAGTGCCGTCGTTGAGCATGTGGTCCTGCCACTCGACATCCAGCACGCCGTGGTAGAGGTCTTCGGCGTCCTTCATCGGGAAGCGCTTGAGGACCAGCAGCACACGGTTGGCCAGACGCGACCACAGGCACAGGCGATAGGCCGTTTCCATGTCGGCCATGCCGCGCACGGCCGAGGTGTGCTCGCGCGCTTCCTCAAGGCCAAGCCCGACGGCTTCTTCGATAAGCAGGCCTTCGAGGCCTTTAGGGCAAGTGAGGAAGAGTTCGTAACGATCCGACATGGGAGTTCCAGGGCCTTTAAGCAATAGTGAACGGGCAACGCATTGCCCGCTCGGTTTTCAATCAAGCGCTTTTCTTGAAGAGCGCTCGCGTGGCACGAAGGTGTGCCGTCCCACCCCTGCGGCTCAGCCAACCAAGAGGCTAAATGAGCTTAGATGCAGAGGCAGATAAAAAATTCGATGCAACAAAATGTCATATCTCGACCCTTCGTCGAAAAATACCCGACTGCAACCGGTCGACATTGCCGCTAAAGCATTAACCTCTTCATCTAGTGGGAGGCTGATCATAGCGGGCTTTGCTCAAAAAGCGGGTCACGAAAGCCGTCTTGCTTATGGCCTTAACACCATTATCGTTACGTCCTTATGACAAAACGATCATTCCCTCGATGTGACGCATTGGTTAGAACTCAATACAGGTTGTCGCCGCAATGACGTCAACACCTTGGCTCGCTCTAGTCTGCGCGAGCCACCACCGGCAGAAATCTTTTCTGCCCGACCTCGATTGAGGTCGACGGGACATTACACAGTCAACATTGAGGGAAACACCCTATGAGAAGACTTAAGCGTGATCCGTTGGAAAGAGCATTTTTACGCGGATATCAATATGGCGTTGGTGGCAAATCCCGTGAGCTTTGCCCATTTACTCTACCCTCAGTACGTCAAGCCTGGATCAACGGTTGGCGAGAAGGACGAGGCGACAACTGGGACGGTATGACCGGCACTGCGGGGATCCACAGACTCAACGAACTTCACGCTGTCGGCTAAACGGGGCACATTCCGACACTAATAGCTGAATACGCAACGAATTAACCATGCACGTCCCATCCGGACGGCGGGCTTCGGCCCAGGGCTCCTTCAAGGGGCCCTTTTTTATGCAATGCCGAACACAAAACCCCGTGGCGAGGGAGCTTGCTCCCGCTGGAGCGCGAAGCGCTCCCAAAACCGGCGACAGGGTTGTGTCAGGTGAAAAGCGGTTGCAGGTTTTGGGGCCGCTTCGCAGCCCAGCGGGAGCAAGCTCCCTCGCCACAACCAGCCCCCTCGCCACAGTTGATCTCCATCGCCTTTAGCGCATCGCCGCAATCGCATCCACCGATTCGCGAATCAGCGCCGGCCCCTTGTAGATAAAGCCCGAATACAACTGCACCAGGCTTGCGCCGGCGGCGATTTTCTCAGCCGCGTGCTTGCCTTCGGTGATACCGCCCACAGCAATGATCGGCAAGCGGCCGGCCAATTCGCCAGCCAGTATCTTGACCGTGTGGGTGCTCTTGTCGCGAACCGGCGCGCCGGACAAGCCGCCCGCCTCGTCACCATGTTCCATGCCTTCGACACCGATGCGGCTCAGGGTGGTGTTGGTGGCGATCACCGCGTCCATCCCCGTCTCGATCAACGCTTGCGCCACTTGCACGGTTTCTTCGTCGGTCATGTCCGGAGCGATCTTGATCGCCAGCGGCACGCGTTTACCGTGGCGCTGTGCCAGGTCTTCCTGGCGTTGACGCAGGGCTTCGAGCAGTTGCTTGAGCGAATCGCCGAATTGCAGGCTGCGCAGGCCGGGCGTGTTCGGCGAGCTGACGTTGACGGTCACATAGCTGGCATGGGCGTAAACTTTATCCAGGCAGATCAGGTAGTCATCGACTGCGCGCTCAACCGGCGTGTCGAAGTTCTTGCCGATGTTGATGCCCAGAATGCCCTTGTATTTGGCTGCCGCCACCCGGGCCAGCAAGTGATCGACGCCGAGGTTATTGAAACCCATGCGGTTGATGATCGCCAGGGCCTGCGGCAAGCGGAAAATCCGTGGTTTCGGGTTACCCGGTTGTGGACGCGGGGTGATGGTGCCGATCTCGACGAAGCCGAAACCCAACTGGGCAAAACCATCGATGGCCGCGCCATTCTTGTCCAGGCCTGCCGCCAGACCCACCGGGTTGGGAAAATCCAGCCCCATGACGTTCACCGGCATCCGCGCTGGCGCCTTGCACAGCAAGCCATTGAGGCCCAAACGCCCGCCCGCGCCGATCAGGTCCAGGGACAGATCGTGGGAGGTTTCCGGGGAAAGTTTGAACAACAGCTGACGGGCCAGGGTGTACATGGGCGGGATTGACTCGGTTGGCGGCGAAATGAGCCGGCGATTATAGCCGGGCAACGGGGCCGCAAGCGAGGCGCTCGATGAAATCAACAGTGAATGGCATATGCCTTGCACCATGGACTCCATCAGCACTCATGCCAACGGCGGGATGAGTCCCAAGTTGTTATTGAAAGGACAACGGCGTCGTCATCCGGCTTTGCTTTGGCAAGAGCCCCGGGTACGACGCTTTTTTGTGGAAGGTGAATACCTGATGAATGAATTTCCAGCAGGCCCCTTGGCCTGGGTCAACGGCAGCGATGCTCCGGAAAAGAGCGCGATCAATCTGGGCTTCATGGCCCTGAGCGATTGCGCCTCGGTGGTGGTGGCCGCCACACAGGGCTTCGCCCAGCCCTACGGCCTGACCCTGAATCTCAAGCGCCAGTCATCCTGGGCCAACCTGCGGGACAAACTGGTCAGCGGCGAACTGGATGCCGCCCACAGCCTTTATGGCTTGATCTACGCCGTGCACCTGGGCATCGGAGGAGTCGCCGCCAGCGACATGGCGGTGCTGATGGGCCTGAACCAGAACGGCCAAAGCATCAACCTGTCCCACGGCCTGCAAGCCCAGGGCGTGACCAGTCCTGAAGCACTGGATCGGCATGTGCACCAAAGTCGCGCAAAGCTGACCTTCGCCCAGACGTTCCCCACCGGTACCCACGCCATGTGGCTCTATTACTGGCTCGCCAGCCAGGGCATCCATCCGTTGCAGGATGTCGACAGCGTGGTGGTACCGCCGCCGCAAATGGTCGCGCACCTACAGGCCGGGCGCATCGACGGCTTTTGTGTCGGCGAGCCGTGGAGCGCCAGCGCGGTGAAGCAGGACCTGGGGTTCAGCATCGCCACCAGCCAGACCATCTGGCCCGATCATCCGGAAAAGGTGCTGGGTTGCACCCGCGCGTTTGTCGAGCAGTACCCGAATGCCGCCCGCGCACTGGTCATGGCGATCCTGGAAGCCAGTCGTTTTATCGAACAGAGCACCGAGAACCGGCAAAGCACCGCACAGCTGTTGAGCGCCCGCGAGTACCTGGATGCGCCCGTGGACTGCATCCAGCCGCGACTGCTCGGGGACTATGCCGACGGCCTCGGCAATCACTGGCAAGACCCCCATGCACTACGCTTTTATGGAGGGGGTGAAGTCAATTTGCCCTATCTCTCCGATGGCATGTGGTTCATGACCCAGTTCCGCCGCTGGGGTCTGTTGCGTGACGACCCGGACTATCTCGGCGTCGCCCGCCAGGTTCAGCAACTCGACCTGTACCGCGCGGCGGCCAGCGCGGTTGGCGTCAATCACTCGGGTGAGACGATGCGCAGCAGCCAGTTGATCGACGGTAAAATCTGGGACGGTTCGGACCCGGCCGGTTACGCCCGCAGCTTCACACTGCACGCCATGACCGACCCTTCTGCCCTTCTCGCCAGCCGCTGACAGGAGATTGCGAATATGTTGCGTATCCTGCTGATCAACGACACCGCAAAAAAAGTCGGGCGACTCAAAGCAGCCCTGACCGAAGCCGGGTTTGAAGTGATCGACGAGTCCGGCCTGACCATCGACCTGCCTGCACGCGTCGAAACGGTGCGTCCGGATGTGATTTTGATCGATACCGAGTCACCGAGCCGTGATGTGATGGAGCAAGTGGTACTGGTCAGCCGCGACCGGCCACGACCGATCGTCATGTTTACCGACGAACACGACCCGGACGTGATGCGCCAGGCGATCAAGTCCGGGGTCAGCGCCTACATCGTCGAAGGCATCCTCGCCTCACGCCTGCAACCGATCCTCGACGTGGCCATGGCCCGCTTCGAAAGCGACCAGGCCTTGCGTGCACAGCTCCAGGCCCGCGACCAGCAACTGGCCGAGCGCAAGCGCATCGAGCTGGCCAAGGGCTTGCTGATGAAGATGAAGGACTGCAAGGAAGAAGAGGCCTATACCCTGATGCGCCGCCAGGCCATGAGCCGCCAGCAGAAGCTGATTCAGGTGGCTGAGCAGATTATTGCGATGAGTGAGTTGCTGGGCTGAAGCTCTGCAGCGCCTGTTTTATCGCCTTCGCGGGCAAGCCCGCTCCTACAGGGAATCTATGTTGGCCACATGTTTGTGGTTTGACACAAATCCAATGTGGGTGCGGGCTTGCCGCGAAGATTGCGCAGCAATCATTACTGTTGGCGCGGCTCTTGCAAATCAATCCATACAGGTAACCAACGGCGGTTGCCCCACCTACGACAAAGACGTCGCACACCCTACTCGCCCACGCAGCGAATCGGGTTGCGGCGTTTTTTTCGTTTTTGGCCCCATAGCCCGGGGCCGGTGGTGCGGCCGTTACGGGCGCCCCACCTGAAAGCTCATGACTCCTTTCGAGACTCTTTAAAGCTGAGGTGCGCGATGAATTCAAGCTTCTGGAAATCCGGCCATACCCCGACATTGTTCGCGGCCTTCCTCTATTTCGACCTGAGCTTCATGGTCTGGTACCTCCTGGGCCCTTTGGCGGTGCAGATTGCCACTGACCTGCAACTGACCACCCAGCAACGCGGGATGGTCGTAGCCACACCGATTCTGGCCGGGGCCATCCTGCGCTTTTTGATGGGATTGCTGGCTGATCGCCTGTCACCCAAAACCGCCGGACTGATCGGCCAGGTGATTGTCATCTGCGCGCTGTTCGGCGCCTGGAAGCTGGGTATCCATAGCTATGAGCAAGCCTTGGTGCTTGGTCTGTTTCTCGGCGTGGCCGGCGCTTCGTTCGCGGTCGCCCTGCCTCTGGCCTCACAGTGGTATCCGCCGCAGCATCAAGGCAAGGCCATGGGCATTGCCGGTGCGGGTAACTCCGGCACGGTATTGGCGGCCTTGATCGCCCCGGTGATGGCTGCTGCTTTTGGCTGGAGCAATGTGTTCGGCTTCGCGCTGATCCCGTTGATCCTGACCCTGATCGTCTTTGCCTGGCTGGCGAAAAACGCCCCGGAGCGGCCGAAAGCCAAATCCATGGCTGACTACTTGAAGGCACTGGGTGACCGCGATAGCTGGTGGTTCATGTTTTTCTACTCCGTGACCTTCGGCGGCTTTATCGGCCTGGCCAGCGCCCTGCCCGGCTACTTCAACGACCAATATGGTTTGAGCCCGGTGACTGCCGGCTACTACACCGCCGCTTGCGTGTTCGGTGGCAGCCTGATGCGCCCGCTGGGTGGCGCCCTGGCCGATCGCTTCGGTGGCATTCGCACCTTGCTCGGCATGTACACCGTGGCGGCGATCTGCATTACCGCGGTGGGCTTCAACCTGCCGAGTTCCTACGCCGCCCTCGCCCTGTTCGTCTGCACCATGCTCGGTCTGGGTGCCGGTAACGGCGCGGTCTTCCAATTGGTACCGCAGCGTTTTCGCCGGGAGATCGGCGTGATGACCGGCCTGATCGGCATGGCTGGCGGCATCGGCGGCTTCGCCCTCGCGGCGAGCATGGGTGCGATCAAACAGAGCACCGGCAGCTATCAGCTGGCGCTCTGGTTGTTCGCCAGTCTTGGTGTGCTGGCCTGGTTTGGTCTGCACGGCGTGAAACGTCGCTGGAGAACCACTTGGGGTTCGGCGGCTGTGACCGCTGCTCGGGTCTAAGTACTCATGAGCCTGCAACTGAGCTTTGCCCAGGCCAGCGCCACCGGGCCACGGGCTGAAAACCAGGACGCCGTGCGCCTGGTCACCCCGACCCCGGCGTTGGCCGCCAGCAAAGGCTATCTGTTCGCCATCGCAGACGGCGTCAGCCAGTGTGCCGATGGCGGCCTCGCCGCTCGCTCGACCTTGCAGGCACTGGCCCTGGACTACTACGCCACACCGGAAACCTGGGGTGTGGCGCAGGCCCTGGACCGGTTGTTGCTGGCACAGAATCGCTGGCTCCAGGCCAACGGTGGCGGGCAGCCATTGCTCACCACCGTCAGCGCGCTGGTGCTGCGGGGCCAGCGGTTCACGCTGGCCCATGTCGGCGATTGCCGGGTCTATCGCTGGTGCGCCGGGGAGTTGCAGCGCATCACTGAGGATCATGTCTGGGAACAACCGGGCATGCAGCATGTACTCAAGCGCGCCTTGGGCCTGGATCAGCATCTGGTGCTGGATTTTCTCGACAGCGAACTGCGCCTGGGCGAAAGCTTCGTGCTGCTCAGCGACGGCATCTGGGCGGTCCTCGGCGACACAGCGATCAGCGCGATCCTGCGTGATCAGCCCGACCTCGACAGCGCCGCGAAGACGCTGGTCAATGCCGCGCATCTGGCAGGCAGCCAGGACAATGCCAGCGCCTTGCTGGTGCGAGTCGACGCCCTTGGCGAGGCGACCCTCGGCGATGCGCTGATCCATTTACAGCAATGGCCGTTACCGCCTGCGCTGAAGCCGGGTCAGTCGTTCGAAGGCTGGCAGGTCGAGGCACTGCTCGGGCAGAGCCAACAGTCCCTGCTCTACCGCGTTCGCGATGCTCAACAGCAACCCTGGCTACTGAAAACCTTGCCCGTCCACCTGCGTGACGATAGTCAGGCCGGGCAAGGCCTGTTGTCGGAGGAATGGTTTCTGCGGCGGGTCGCCGGTCGGCATTTCCCCGAAGTGCACGCTGCCAGTCAGCGTCAGCATTTGTACTACGTGATGCGCGAATACCCAGGCTCGACCCTCGCCGAACTGTTCGCACAAGGCGGCCCGCTGCCATTGCCGCAATGGCAGGAACTGGCCGAACGCCTGCTGCGGGCGGTAGGCATGCTGCATCGACGGCAGATCCTGCACCGCGATATCAAGCCGGAAAACCTGCTGCTGGGGGATGACGGCGAGTTGCGCCTGCTGGATTTCGGTTTGGCCTATTGCCCTGGCCTTTCCGAGGACCAGGCCCATTCATTACCGGGAACCCCTAGTTTTATTGCCCCGGAAGCCTTCAACGGCGACATGCCAACGCCGCAACAGGACCTGTATGCGGTGGGCGTGACCCTGTACTTCCTGCTGACCGGCCATTATCCCCATGGGGAAATCGAAGCCTTTCAGCGACCGCGCTTCGGCGTGCCGGTCAGCGCCAACCGCTATCGCCCGGATCTGCCGGATTGGCTGGAGCAAAGCCTGGAGCGTGCGGTTTCAGTCAATCCAGCTCAGCGTTTCGAAACCGCCGAGGAATGGCTGCTGCTACTGGAACAGGGCGAACGCCGCAGCTTGAGCGTCCGCCCAAGGCCGCTGCTGGAGCGAGAGCCACTGAAGGTTTGGCGGACGCTGGCGCTGGTGTCGTTGTTGATCAATCTGGTGCTGTTGTTTTTGCTGCTCCACTCATCCTGAGTCGAACGCGATCCATTGTGGCGAGGGAGCTTGCTCCCGCTGGACTGCGAAGCAGTCCTAAAATCTGCAACTGCATTCTGCCTGACATAACCCATGTACCGGATTGCGACCGCTTCGCGATCGAGCGGGAGCAAGCTCCCTCGCCACAGGGTTATCGCCGCTCCATGACTGTGCGCGATGCCTTGAATCGGTGCATAAATCTCCAGAAAAACCCTGAATCACGGCTTAAAGCCCAATAAACCCGCTCTCGGCATAAGTTGGCACAACCACTGCATTACCTCCTTCAACAGACATAAAGCCCAGCCTTCAACGATGAAGGATGCGCTTCCCGAGAGAACGGGATCAGGACAAAGGCGTCCTCGCTAGGTAACTAGCGGGACGCCTTTTTTTGTTTGCGCAAAACTTGTCGAGCCAGCCCGACCGCCCTGATGAGGCAGGCCTGAGTTCCCGGAGATATTTATGAAAAAACTCAAACTGGTGATGATCGGCAACGGCATGGCCGGGGTTCGCACCCTCGAAGAATTGCTCAAGCTCAGTAACGAGCTGTACGACATCACGGTCTTCGGCGCCGAACCCCATACCAACTACAACCGCATTCTGCTGTCGCCAGTGCTCGCCGGGGAGCAAACGTTCGAAGAGATCGTGCTCAACGATCTGGACTGGTACCTGGAAAACAACATCAAGCTGCTGCTCAACCGCAAAGTGGTCGAGATCGACCGGGTCAAACGCCGAGTGATTGCCGAAGACGGCACCGAAGCTGAATACGACCGCTTGCTGATCGCCACCGGCTCGACGCCATTCATTCTGCCGATTCCTGGCAACACCTTGCAGGGTGTGATCGGCTACCGCGACATCGCCGACACCCAGGCCATGATCGACACTGCCAAGACCCACAAACACGCGGTGGTCATCGGCGGCGGCCTGCTGGGACTGGAAGCCGCCAACGGCCTGATGCTGCGCGGCATGCACGTCACCGTGGTGCACATCGGCGAATGGTTGCTGGAGCGGCAACTGGACAAAACCAGCGGCCAACTCCTGCAAACCGCCCTGGAAGCCCGTGGCCTGCATTTTCGCCTGTGCGAACAGACCCAGGCCTTGCACGACGCCGGCAATGGCCGGGTCGGTTCGGTGCAATTCAAGAATGGCGACGTGATCCCGGCTGACCTGGTGGTGATGGCCGCCGGCATCCGGCCGAACACCGAGCTTGCGCAAAAGTCCGGCATTCCTTGCAACCGCGGGATTCTGGTCAATGACACCCTGCAAACCTACGACCCGCGTATCTATGCCATCGGCGAATGCGCCAGCCACCGGGGCATCGCTTATGGCCTGGTCGCGCCGCTGTTCGAGCAGGCCAAGGTCTGCGCCAACCACCTCGCGCAACTGGGCTTCGCCACCTACAAGGGCTCGGTGACTTCGACCAAATTGAAAGTCACCGGCATCGACCTGTTCTCCGCCGGCGACTTCATGGGCGGCGAAGGCACCGAAACCATCACCCTTTCCGACCCCATCGGCGGGGTGTACAAGAAGCTGGTGATCAAGGATGACGTACTGGTCGGTGCCTGCCTGTATGGCGACACCGCCGACGGCGGCTGGTACTTCCGGCAGATCCGCGAAAACCACGCCATCGGCGAAATCCGCGACCACCTGATGTTCGGCGAGAACGCTCTCGGCGACGTCGGCCATCAGGGCCAGGACAAAGCCATGAGCATGGCCGACACGGCTGAAGTCTGCGGCTGCAACGGCGTGTGCAAGGGCACCATCGTCAAGGCCATTCAGGAACATGGCCTGTTCAGCGTCGATGACGTGAAGAAGCACACCAAGGCTGCCAGCTCCTGCGGTTCTTGTGCGGGCCTGGTGGAACAGATCCTGATCAACACCGTCGGCGGCGCCGCGGATGTCAAACCGAAAAGCGAAAAAGCCATCTGCAGTTGCAGCGACCTCAACCACGGGCAAATCCGCCAAGCCATCCGCGACCAGCACCTACTGACCATCGCCGGGACCATGAGTTACCTGAACTGGCGCACGCCGAATGGCTGCGCCACCTGCCGCCCGGCGCTGAACTACTACCTGATTTCCACCTGGCCGGGCGAAGCCAAGGATGACCCACAGTCGCGTCTGATCAACGAACGGGCCCACGCCAACATCCAGAAGGACGGCACCTATTCGGTGGTTCCACGGATGTGGGGCGGCGTGACCAATCCTTCCGAGTTGCGGCGCATCGCTGATGTGGCGGACAAGTACAACGTGCCGATGGTCAAGGTCACCGGCGGCCAGCGCATCGACCTGCTGGGGATCAAGAAGCAGGACTTGCCGGGTGTCTGGAAAGACCTCGACATGCCGTCCGGCCATGCCTACGGCAAATCCATCCGCACCGTGAAGACCTGCGTCGGCAGCGAGTTCTGCCGCTTCGGCACACAGAACTCGACCCAACTGGGGATCGAGCTGGAGCATGACCTGTTCAACATGTGGTCGCCGCACAAGGTCAAGCTGGCGGTCTCCGGCTGCCCACGCAATTGCTCGGAAGCCGGGATCAAGGACGTCGGCATCATCGGCGTAGATTCGGGCTGGGAGATGTACATCGGCGGCAACGGCGGGATCAAAACCGAAGTCGCGGAGTTCTTCGTCAAGCTGAAAACCGCCGAAGAAGTGCGCGAGTACAACGGCGCTTTCCTGCAGCTGTATCGCGAAGAAGCCTTCTACCTGGAGCGCACCGTGCATTACCTGCAACGGGTCGGCATGGAGCACATCAAGAAAGCGGTGCTGGAAGACCCGGAGCGACGCAAGGCCCTCAATGAGCGCCTGCAATTCTCCCTGTCGTTCGAACAGGATCCGTGGAAGGAGCGCCTGGAACAGCCGCTGCTGAAGAAGGAGTTCGACACCATCACCGTGAAACAACTGGAGGTGCAGGCATGAACTGGCTGGATATCTGCGCCCTGGAAGAAATCAACGCCCTCGGCTCGCGCATCATCAGCGGCCCGAAAGGCGATATCGCGATCTTTCGTACAAGTGACGATGAGGTTTTCGCCCTCGACGACCGCTGCCCGCACAAGGGAGGCCCGCTGTCCCAAGGACTGATCTACGGCAAACGGGTTGCCTGCCCGCTGCACAACTGGCAGATCGACCTTGAATCCGGCGAAGCCCTGGCACCGGACATTGGCTGCGCGCACCGCCATTTGGCGCGCGTGGAAAATGGCCGGGTGATGCTGGCACTGCGGGATGCAAGCTGATGAACCGCCAGACGACTGCTTCGACCTGCTGTTACTGCGGGGTCGGTTGCGGTGTGTTGATCGAGCATGACGGCGAGCACATCCTCGGCGTCAGCGGCGACCCGACACACCCGGCCAACTTCGGCAAACTGTGCAGCAAAGGCGCCAGCCTGCACCTGACTGGCGACCTGGCGGCACGGGCGCTGTACCCGGAACTGCGGCTGGGCAAAAGCCTGGCCCGCAGCCGCACCGACTGGGATACCGCGCTGGATCACGCGGCCAATGTGTTTGCCGACACGATCGCCGAACACGGCCCGGACAGCGTGGCGTTCTACATTTCCGGGCAACTGCTGACCGAGGACTATTACACCTTCAACAAGCTGGCCCGAGCGCTGGTCGGCACCAACAACATCGACAGCAATTCGCGGCTGTGCATGTCCTCGGCGGTGGTCGGCTACAAACGCAGCCTCGGTGCCGACGCCCCGCCGTGCAGCTATGAAGACCTTGAGCTGAGCGACTGCGTGATGATCGTCGGCAGCAACATGGCCTACGCCCACCCGGTACTGTTTCGTCGCCTGGAAGAAGCCAAAAACCGTCGTCCGCAAATGAAAGTCATCGTCATCGACCCCCGACGCACCGACACCTGTGACCTGGCAGACATGCATATGGCGATTCTGCCAGGCACCGATGTCGCGCTGTTTCATGGAATATTGCATCTGCTTTTGTGGGAAGACTGGATCGACCGTGACTTCATCAAAGCCCACACAGATGGCCTGGCCGAACTGAAAAACCTGGTGCGCGATTACACCCCGCAAATGGTCGCGCAGCTGTGTGGGATCAGCACCGAACAACTGCAGCAATGTGCAGAGTGGATTGGCACCTCACCCAGCTTTCTGTCGCTGTGGTGCATGGGACTCAATCAGTCCACCGCCGGCAGCGCGAAAAACAGCGCCCTGATCAACCTGCACCTGGCCACCGGCCAAATCGGTCGGCCCGGCGCCGGACCGTTCTCCCTGACCGGCCAGCCAAACGCCATGGGCGGTCGCGAAACCGGCAGCCTGTCGAATTTGCTGCCTGGTCATCGCGAAGCCGCCAATCCTGAACACCGGGCAGAAGTCGCAGCCTATTGGGGCGTCGAGCGCTTGCCCGAAAGCACCGGACTGACCGCCATCGAGCTGTTCGAGCAAGTCCAGAGCGGCAAGATCAAAGCCCTGTGGATCGCTTGCACCAATCCAGCGCAATCGCTGCCGGATCAGAACGCAGTGCGCGAAGCCTTGAAGGCCTGCCCGTTCGTGGTGTTGCAAGAAGCCTTTCGCACCACCGAAACCGCGCCGTTTGCCGACCTGTTGTTACCTGCCGCCAGTTGGGGCGAGAAGGAAGGCACGGTGACCAACTCGGAACGGCGTATTTCCCACGTTCGCCGCGCCATAACCGCCCCCGGAGAAGCGCGGGCAGACTGGGCGATCACCGTGGATTTCGCCCAGCGTCTGGAACAACGTCTGCGTCCAGGGCAACCAAGCCTGTTCGCCTTCAGCAACCCGGCGCAGGTGTTCGATGAATACAAAGTACTGACCCGCGACCGCGATCTTGATCTGTCCGGCATCAGTCATGCCTTGCTCGACCAGATCGGCCCGCAACAATGGCCTTTCCCCGGCGGCGCACTGAACGGAACACCGCGCCTGTACGTCGACGGGATTTTTCCAACCGCCACCGGCCGTGCACATTTTGTTGCCGACCCCTACCGCGCCGCCAAAGAACAGCGTGACGCCCGCTTCCCGCTGACCCTGATCACCGGGCGCCTGCGCGATCAATGGCACGGCATGAGCCGCACCGGCACCGCCGCGCAATTGTTCGGGCACGTCAGTGAAGCGGTTTTGAGTCTACACCCCGACGAACTGCGGCGTCATCGGCTGCAATCCGGCGATCTGGTCAGCCTCAAAAGCCGTCGCGGCAGTGTGATCGTCGCCGTGGGCAGCGATGACAGCGTGCGCCCGGGCCAGGCCTTTTTGCCAATGCACTGGGGCGATCGTTTCCTCAAGGGCGGCATCAATACCGTCACGCAACCGGCGTTCGACCCACTGTCGAAACAACCGGAACTCAAACACAGCGGCGTGCGCATCGAGCCGGTGCAGCTGCCATGGCACTTGTTTGCCTTGATCGAAGGCGATGTGCAGCAGCATTTCGAGGCCCTGCGCACGCTCTGTGAGGGCTTTGCCTACGCCAGCCTCAGCCTCACCGGCCGCGAGCGCCCGGCGCTGTTGATTCGCGCGGCCAGCGCTCAGGCACCGGATCCGCAGTTGCTCAGGGATATCGATCAACTGCTGAGGCTCAACGATGGGCCGGTGTTGGCCTATGACGATCCCCGACGCTCCATCGGTAAACGGGTGCGGATCGAAAACGGGCGAATCATCGCCATTCGCCTGGCCGGTGAAACCCTCGCCCAGCATTGGCTACAAAGTCTGTGGCTCGAGGGCAGCGCCGACGAGCAATTGCGTCGCTGGCTGCTGGCACCCTTGAGTGCCCCACCGGGCAACGCGACAAGCCTCGCGTCCACTGGCAAAACCTTGTGCAACTGCAAAAACGTCAGCGAAAGCGCGGTATGCGCCGGCATCCGTCGGGGCTTGGATCTGAATGGTTTGAAGCAAGAACTGGGCTGCGGCACTCAATGCGGCTCCTGCGTACCGGAAATCAAGCGTCTGTTGGCGGTCACTGCCCAACCGATGGCAATCACTTCGTGAGGAATTGAACATGAGCGCAAAAGTCTGGCTGGTGGGCGCAGGTCCTGGCGATCCTGAACTGCTGACCCTCAAAGCGGTACGTGCACTTGGGGACGCCGATGTGGTGCTGATCGATGATCTGGTGAACGAAGCCGTACTGGTTCATTGCCCAACGGCGCGCATCATCCCCGTGGGCAAGCGCGGGGGCTGTCGCTCCACGCCGCAGGCGTTCATTCATCGCTTGATGCTGCGCTATGCCCGCCAAGGCAAATGCGTGGTGCGGCTCAAGGGCGGTGATCCGTGCATTTTCGGACGCGGTGGTGAAGAAGCGCAGTGGCTGAGAACCCATGGAATCGAAGTCGAAATGGTCAACGGCATCACCGCAGGTCTTGCCGGTGCCACACAATGCGATATTCCGCTGACACTGCGCGGTATCAGCCGTGGCGTGACCCTGGTGACCGCCCACACTCAGGACGACAGCAGCCTGAATTGGCAAGCCCTGGCCCAAAGCGGCACGACTTTGGTGATCTACATGGGGGTAGCCAAATTGAGCGAAATTCGCGACCAATTGCTGGCCGGCGGTCTTGCGGCAGATACGCCGGTGGCGATGATCGAAAACGCTTCGCTGCCGCAGCAAAGGGAATGTCGGAGCGATCTGACTGCCATGCAGGAAGATGCCCTCACCTTCCAGTTGAAAAGCCCGGCAATCCTGGTGATCGGGGCGGTGGCAGCCTGTGAAAGCGTAGTGGCCGTTCAGAGGGTGGGACGGGGGTAACCATTTCATTATTGGATTGGTGTGCATCCTCAAGAGATAGGCCGGCTGTAAGGCCGCCATCGCGAGCAGGCTCGCTCCAACATTTGATTTGGTTACATTCGTGAGTGACAGGCCGGCCGGTAGGCCGCCTCGCTTTGGCTTTTGATCTGGCTTTTGCAGTGGTCTAATTTCCCCAGACACCCCGATAGGTGGAAAATACATCTATCGAGGAGTTTTTCATGACCGACAAACGCAGAGTTTTTGACGAGAGCTTCAAGCTACAAGTCGTTAGGATGATCAAGGACCAAGGCCTGACCGTTCCACAGGTCTGCCTGGATTTGAATCTAGGTGAGACGGCTGTTCGACGTTGGGTGCGTCAGTACGATGCTGAGCTACTGGGAGAGACCGGTATCGGCAAACCACTGACGACTGAGCAACAACGTATCCGGCAATTGGAGCAGGAAAACCGCCAGCTTAAGATGGACAATGACATCTTAAAAAAGGCTACCGCCTTCTTTGCCCGCGAACTGAAATGACCTATCGGCTGGTCAGGCAGTTGCAACAGAAGGCTTACTCGGTTGCGCATGTCTGTCGGTTACTCAACGTCAGTCGATCCGGTTTCTATGAGGCCAACAAACGCGCTGCTGAGCCGGCATCTGTGTGCCCGATCACGGTTCAGCTCAAAGCCTCGTTTGTCGAAAGTGGTGGTTGCTACGGCAGCCGCCCGTTGCGGGATGCTTTGCGTGGCAAGGGCATGGTGGTCGGCCTTTATAAAATCCGCCGTTTGATGAGTGCCAACGGTCTGCGTTCGGCCTGGAAGCGCAAGTTCGTCCATACGACTGACAGCAATCATGACCTGCCCATTGCCGAAAATGTGTTGAATCGTCAGTTTGACCCCGCTGCGCCGAACAAGGCTTGGGTGGCTGACATTACCTACATCCGGACCCGCAGCGGCTGGTTATACCTGGCGGTGGTGCTGGACTTGTACTCCCGTAAAATTGTCGGCTGGTCCATGGCCCCGAACATGCCGGCGGAGCTGGTGTGTAGCGCGATGCAGTTGGCCATTGCTCAGCGTCAACCACCACCGGGACTGATCGCTCACTCAGACCGTGGCAGCCAATACGCCAGCGCGAGCTACAGAGCGCTGCTGGCGCGAAATGACATGCAGCAAAGCATGAGCCGTAAAGGTAACTGTTGGGATAACTCGGTGATGGAGCGCTTCTTCCTGAGCTTGAAAATGGAGCGGGTCTGGCGACGTGATTACGCCAACCATGGCGAAGCGATCCGCGACATCACGGAGTACATCGTTGGGTTTTACAACAACAAACGGCTGCACTCGAAACTGGGATATCTACCACCGACCGTTTACGAACGGACAATGGCGTCGAAACCACCTATCGAGGTGTCTGGAATTAGTTGACCACCGCATTTTGATCTACCCGCCCCTTCGGCAGGCCGAGTGGAGGTGTTCATCAGGGGACTGGCGCGCAGCGCCCCTCGGCGAAGCCGAGGACATCGCATGGAGGTCGTCGCGAAGCAGACCGGAGGGCGATGCCCCCTGATGGACACCGGAGCGAGGGAACACCGAGCCTTGGCGAGGTGCCGTACGCTCGGGGCAAGACCTTTTGGGTCCTTTTGGGGCGTTCGTTTGCCAAAAGGGCCTCGCCGTAAGGGCGAAACCCTAAGTGGCCGTTACCGCAGGAATGGATATGTACACCCGCAGGAGATTGGTCGGCTGTCAGGCCGCCATCGCAGGCAAGCCAGCTCCCACATTTGATTTGGGTACATCCGCCAGAGAGAGGTCGGCTGTCAGGCCGTCATCGCGAGCAGGCTCGCTCCCACAAGATCACCAAATCGCAGGCAAAGAAAAGCCCGGCCTGAGCCGGGCTTTTCAGAGCTGCGCGCTAATTACTTGCCGCTAGCTTCTACCGACGCTTCTACGCGACGGTTTACAGCGCGACCTGCGTCAGTTGCGTTGTCAGCAACCGGACGGGATTCGCCGTAGCCAACAGACTGAACGCGGGACGATTCAACACCGTACTGGTTGGTCAGAACTTGCTTAACGGCGTTTGCACGACGCTCGGACAGTTTCTGGTTGTAAGCGTCAGGACCGACGGAGTCAGTGTGACCTTCAACAGTAGTGTTGGTGCTTGGGTACTGCTTCATGAAGTCAGCGAGGTTCTTGATGTCGCCGTAGCTGTTAGGCTTGACTACCGACTTGTCGAAGTCGAACTTCACGTCCAGCTCAACACGAACAACTTCAGCAACTGCCGGGCAGCCATCAGCGTCAACAGTTACGTTGGCTGGGGTGTCTGGGCACTTGTCAACGTTGTCGCACACGCCGTCGTTGTCGCTGTCAGCGCACACTTCAGCCGGAGCTGGGACTGGTGCAGCAGCAGGCTTGGAGCCGCCACCGAAGTTCACACCGATACCGACGCTAGGAGCCCACTCGGTGTTGCCCTGGTCGATGTTGTACTGAGCTTCAACGCCGGCACGGGCGTAGAAGTTGTCGGTGAAGTACAGCTTGGCGCCGCCACCAACGTTGGCGAAGGTGGAACGGTCACGACCGTTCGAACCGTTCTGGTCGATACTCTGGTCGGAGAAACCGGCCGAGACATAAGGACGCAGCATGTCGCCTGGGTTGTTGAAGTGGTACAGAGCGTCCAGAGCGGTGTTGGCGCCCTTGATGTTCTGGCCGGAATCGGAACGCACGTTGTGCACTTCGTCGTAGCCCAGACGCAGTTCAACGTCGTCGGTCAGGAAGTAACCAACCGAACCACCGAACAGATTGCCGTCGTTTTTGAAGTTGCGAGTGCTGTCAAAGTACTCTTTCTTTGCGAAGCCTTCGATTTCAACTGCGCCTTGGCCTTGTGCCAGTGCGCCGAACGAAGTGGCTGCAATAAGAGAACCAATGGCCAAGCCCAAGGTGTTTTTCAGTTTCATCCGTTAAATCCCCATCTGGTGATTGTGAAGCAGTCCCGCATACCGGGGGACAACTCGGCGGCAAGTCTATCAGAACTTGCCTACACGTAAGAGATATTTGCGCCGAACTAAGTTTCAGCAACGCCTGCAAATTTCTCACGCAATTTATCAAGAGCGCGTTTGTAACGCATTTTTGTCGCACTCAAACCCATATGCATTATGTCTGCGATTTCCTGAAATTCCAGCTCTGCGACAAATCGTAGCACCAGAATTTCGCGGTCAATCGGATTCACATGCACTAACCAGCGATCAAGTCCAGACTTTTCCTCAGGTTTCGGCATCTTTTCGTCAGATGCTTCCTCGAGGGGGTCGAGACTCAAAGCGTCCATCAAGCGACGCTTTCGCCGTTCCTTCCGATACTGTGTGATGCATTCGTTGTAGGTGATGCTGTACAGCCACGTCTTGAACTTCGATTTGCCCTCGAAGTTCTTCAAGCCGTACAACACCTTCAACATCACCTCCTGACAGACATCATCCGCATCACGATCGTTCCCTAAATACCGTGCACAGACGTTAAATAATGTCCTCTGGTAGCGCCGCATCAACTCTTCATAAGCGCGGGTTACGTGAAACAGCTCCGCATGCGAACGCGTAACCAACTCCTCATCGGAGAGCTCGCGGGGGTCGTAGCGCATGGATAGCGATTGGGTTTTATTCAAAACAAGTCGGGCCGACAGTCAGGTCAATGTCCGCCGCAGCCCGGGTCAGGGCATTTTGCGGCGGCATACAGTAGCAGGGTTTGCCGGGTTAGCGGCTACTAACATGCTGTTCCAGCATCATCCGATTGGAGAGAGAGACTAGCTCACCCTCATCGGTCAGCAGTGTAGTTTTAACCGTGCCGATCTCTTCGATCTGACCTTCGACCTCTCCAACACGCACTTGTTGCCCAACCTGATACAACTCACGCACATAAATTCCCGCAAGAATCTGCCCGGCGATTTCCCGGCTTCCCAACCCCATGGCCAAGGCAACTGCCAGACCAACGGTTATCAACACAATCACGATCACATGGTTGAGCAGGTCGGTCTTGACCTCCAACTGGCTGATCGCAACCGAAATACTGATGATGATCACCAGGCCTTGAGCGATACGCCCAAGACCTGCAGCGTAATCCAGCCCTACGCCTTCTGCCGCCCCGCGCACCAGCCCATTGGCCAACTGCGCCAGCAACACCCCTACCAACAGCACCAGCGCGGCACCGAATACTTTCGGCAAATACAGCGCCAGCATGTCGAGCGTAGCTGAAACTCGCTCAAGGCCAAGGGATTCAGCAGCAGAAACCAGAAAAATCAGCAACACGAACCAATAGACGATCTTGCCGATCAAGGTCGAGATCGGTACTTGCAGGCCCGCACGGGACAGCAATTTGGTCAAACCGGTACCGCCCATCAGGCGATCGAGACCCAGTTTGGCGAGCAATTTGGAGAGCAAGGTGTCGAGCAGCTTGGCCACGACAAAACCCAACAGCAGCACAACCAGTGCGCCGAACAGGTTGGGAATGAAATTCGCTACCTTGGTCCACAACGCAGTCATCGCAGTGATGAGGCTCTGGGTCCAGAGATCAATTTCCATATTCAGTCAGCCTTATCAGCAGCAGTGCGAGCAGAAGGTTTAAGACGGGAAACCGGCGAGACATGGGCCGACCCGTTATTGAGAGCGATCATCAGCGCCGGCAACCAACGCCCCAGCAAGCTGAACAGATCACCCGCACCCACCTGACGGTTGGCGGTTTTCAGTACACGGCCCAGGCAAGCATCGTCGTCACGGTTGGACGGCGTCGCTTTAAGCATGTCACGCAAAGACTGTTCGAACGGATCGTGCATACGCACCTCTCGAGATGTCTGTGAAAGACGCGATCAAATTTCTTCGGGTCACATGCCAAAACATCAGACCCAGCGCAAACGTCGGAATAACCACCACTGGCCCAGGGCCACCGAGATCATCATCAGGCAAGCAACGAGGAAGCCATACGGGCTCTCGGAGAAGGGTATTCCGCCGACATTTATTCCCAGCAAACCGGTCAGAAAACTCATCGGCAGAAAGATGCAGGTGATGATTCCGAACCGATACATCGTGCGATTCATGCGCACGCTCAAACGCCGATCCTCGGCCTCCAGCACAAGACCCACGCGCTCTCTGGTCAATTCCAGCTCTTCCAGGTAGCGCGTCAGGCTGTTGTTCAATTCGTTCCAGTAGTCGCCATCGTCCTCGGCGAACCAGGGTAATTTGATCCGGGTCAGCTGACCGAAAATATCCCGTTGCGGAGCGAGGAAACGTTTCAGCGCGGCCGCTCTTCGACGGATCTGCAAAATGGAGTCATGCTCCGGGGTATACCGTTCGTCGGTATCGAGCTTTTCTTCTTCCCCGTCGACGATTTCCGAGAGGTCGCTGACCAGATCCTGGACCTTATTGGTGAGATACTGCGCCATATAAAGGATCAGTTCCGAGGCGGTTTTCGGCCCTTTGCCCAAGTCGAGCTGTACCAGCAGCTCATCGGTGGCCCGCAAGGGGCGCAAGCGCAATGAAATGACCCGTTGAGCGGAGGCGAAGATCCGTACCGAGACCATATCTTCCGGTTCGGCACCCGGATTGAGGTTAATCCCGCGCAAAAATAGCAGCAGTTCGTGGTCCGGTAACGGCAGCAGTCGCGGTCGGGTATTTTCTTCCAGCAGCAGATCGCAGTTGAACTCACTCAGACCGCTGTATTTACGCAACCAGGTCTGGGTTTGCGGATGACTGCGATCCCAATGCAGCCAGAGGCTTTCATGGGGCTGCAGTTGCAGGTCATCCAGATCAGTCCGGGCAATCGAACGCGCACCGCCTTTACCATCCAGCACCAGGGCATGCACCAGCCCCCACTGCGCGTTTTCTTCCTCGAACATCCTTACCCCTTTCCTGGAAACCGACAGTGCTCGACGCTTTATTCAGGCATCTTCAGCGGGCTTGGCGAAATGATCACGCCATTATTGTCCGCATAAATGTATTCGCCCGGACGGAACGTCACTCCGGCAAACGTCACAGGGACGTTGAGATCACCAGCACCGCGCCGGTCAGTCTTCTTTGGATGACTGGCGAGGGCCTGCACCCCCAGATCGGTTTGCGCGATGACGTCGACATCACGGATGCAGCCATAGATCACCAGCCCTTCCCAACCGTTGCTTGCGGCCTTCTCGGCAATCATGTCGCCCAACAGCGCACAGCGCAGCGAACCTCCGCCATCGACCACCAGCACCTTGCCATTCCCTTTGAGTTCGGCCTGCTCCTTGACCCGCGAGTTGTCTTCAAAGCACTTGATAGTCACGATTTCGCCGCCGAAGGAATCATGACCGCCAAAATTGCTGAATATCGGTTCGAGCACCTGGACCAGTTCCGGGTAGGCGTCGCACAGATCGGGAGTAAGGTAATGGTTCATCGAGAAACTCCTGTAAGGGAAAGCACACGATAGAAAGAGTCAGAAATCGCAGGGGTCACGCTAATAAGACGAGCTCCGGCGGCGGATGTTCAAGGTTAGACCTCGACACCAATGCAGTCACCCTCATAGACCAGGTTCATCATACTCAAACCCGGGCAGGACGGCTGCAACGCGCGCCCGCTGGGCAGTTGAAACTCCATGCCATGGCGCTTGCAGCGCAACACATTGCCGCTCAACGTGCCCGCCGACAACGACGCACCTTGATGGGGGCAGCTGTCTTCGAACAGCAATGGCTGATTGTCCAGCACCAGCAAATGCAAGCTGCGCCCGCCGACCTGGAACGTCCGTCGGTAACCTTCATCCAGATTGATCAGGCGTTCAAGCTGCACGAACATTAGTGCTGACTCAATAGCTGAAAGTGACCAAAACAACCCAATGCGTCATATCTTAGCCGTTAGTCGACCAGAGCGAAATGCCCTTGTTAGAGCGCCCGGCTCAGACCGCAGCGGCCAGATTCGACTCTCGGGTCAGCAACGCTGCCTGCTGATCTTTCAACCAGCGTTCCACCAATGGCCAGACTTCTGTTTGTGCACTTTTGCTGACCAGCATCTCGACATGGCCAAAATTGTCGCTAAAACCCTGTTCCCGCCCCAGGCAAATGAACTGCTTGTGTTCGCCGCCAAACTGCTCGAAGAGTTTGCGGCAAGCCCAGGTCGGGTCCTGGTGATCGCCGGCAGCACTCACTGCCAGCACCGGTACCTGAACCTCGGCCAGCCCCGCCCACCAGTCTTTCTCTGAATCACCAAAACGGCCGAACAGTCCGTACCAACGCATGCCTTCCAGGGCCAGGCCAATCGGCTCATCCTCGGGGCCGCGCTTGAGCCGGGAACCCGATATCTGGGCAAACCGCTTCAATATGAATCGCCCGCTCCATTCCACCGGCGGGATTTTCAATGGCCAGTAAGTACGGCTGACCTGGGTGCCGAAAAATGCGGCGGACGCCACGGCGGGTTCGCCCAGATACTGGCCGCCCAATGCCGCCGCCAGGGTGATACCGCCCAGCGAATGCCCCAACCAATGGGGAGTCTGGCCACTTTGCTCACGCACGAACGCGGCAATCGCCGGCAGATCGTAGCGGGCATAGTCGGCGACGCGGTTCTTGCGGTAGTTCTGATTGCGCTGGGACAGGCCGTGCCCGCGCATCTCGGGAACCCACACATCAAAACCGGCGCGCGCCAGATAAGCGCCCAGACCCAGACCTTTGGGTGAAAACCAGAAGCGCCGATTGGAAAAACTGCCATGAAGCAGCACCACCGGAACACCACGAACCTCAGGCTCATCCGCCATGCCCAGCCGGGTGACCGCCAGCTCAACGGTGCCGTCGGGGCTATTGCCGGGTTTGAGCCGGTAGACGTCTTCGCTCAGATCACCGCGACGTTCAGCGCTGATCAGGGCGACAGGAAACAGGTTGCTGCTGCTTTGCATAATGCTCTTGCACAAAAAAGGGCGGCATCCATGGAACCCGCCCTGCTTCTAGTCTAAAAGGGCCGATCATTGATCGGCCCTTCACTTGACGACTCAGACCGCAGCCTGACCTTCTGCCAGGAAGAACCAGGTTTCCAGCACGGAATCGGGGTTCAACGAGACACTTTCGATACCCTGTTCCATCAGCCACTTGGCCAGATCCGGGTGATCGGAAGGGCCCTGACCGCAAATACCGATGTATTTGCCGGCCTTGTTGCACGCGGCAATGGCATTGGCCAACAGCTTCTTGACCGCCGGATTACGCTCGTCGAACAGGTGAGCGATGATCCCGGAGTCACGGTCCAGGCCCAGTGTCAGCTGAGTCAGGTCGTTGGAGCCGATGGAGAAGCCGTCGAAGAACTCGAGGAATTCTTCGGCCAGGATGGCGTTGGACGGCAATTCGCACATCATGATAACGCGCAGGCCGTTTTCGCCACGCGCCAGACCGTTCTCTGCCAACAGATCGACGACCTGGCTGGCTTCGCCCAGGGTACGGACGAACGGCACCATGATTTCGACGTTGGTCAGGCCCATCTCGTTGCGCACACGCTTCAGAGCACGACATTCGAGCTCGAAGCAGTCACGGAACGATTCGCTGATGTAACGCGAAGCGCCACGGAAACCCAGCATCGGGTTTTCTTCTTCCGGCTCGTAGAGTTTGCCGCCGATCAGGTTGGCGTACTCGTTGGACTTGAAGTCCGACAGACGCACGATGACCTTTTTCGGCCAGAACGCAGCAGCCAGGGTACTGATACCCTCAACCAGCTTCTCGACATAGAAACCGACCGGATCGTCGTAGCCGGCGATGCGCTTGTCGACACTTTCCTTGATCTCTTGCGGCAACCCGGCGTAGTTCAGCAGCGCTTTAGGGTGCACGCCGATCATGCGGTTGATGATGAACTCCAGACGTGCCAGGCCCACACCGGCGTTCGGCAGCTGCGCGAAATCGAAGGCGCGGTCCGGGTTGCCGACGTTCATCATGATCTTGAACGGCAGATCGGGCATGGCGTCGACGGAGTTTTTCTTGATATCGAAGCCCAGTTCGCCTTCGAAGATGTAACCGGTGTCGCCTTCAGCGCAAGACACGGTAACGCCCTGCCCGTCTTTCAACAGTTGGGTGGCGTTGCCGCAACCCACGACGGCCGGGATACCCAGTTCGCGAGCGATGATCGCCGCGTGGCAGGTACGCCCGCCTCGGTTGGTGACGATGGCGCTGGCGCGCTTCATGACCGGTTCCCAGTCCGGGTCGGTCATGTCGGACACCAGAACGTCGCCCGGCTGGACCTTGTCCATCTCGGAAACGTCTTTGATGATCCGCACCTTACCGGCGCCGATGCGCTGACCGATGGCGCGGCCTTCTACCAGCACAGTGCCGGTTTCCTTGAGCAGGTAGCGCTCCATGACGTTGGCGCTGGTGCGGCTTTTCACGGTTTCAGGACGGGCCTGAACGATGTACAGCTTGCCGTCGTCGCCGTCTTTGGCCCATTCGATGTCCATCGGGCACTTGTAGTGCTGCTCGATGATCATCGCTTGCTTGGCCAGCTCGCTGACTTCGGCGTCGCTGAGGCAGAAACGTGCACGATCGGCCTTGTCGACATCGATGGTCTTGACCGACTTGCCGGCCGTGGCCACTTCGCCGTAGATCATCTTGATGGCTTTGCTGCCCAGGTTGCGGCGCAAAATGGCCGGGCGACCGGCTGCCAGGGTGTGCTTGTGAACGTAGAATTCGTCCGGATTCACCGCGCCTTGTACGACGGTTTCACCCAGGCCGTAGGCGCCGGTGATGAACACCACGTCACGGAAACCCGATTCGGTGTCGAGGGTGAACATCACGCCGGCAGTGCCGGTTTCCGAACGCACCATGCGCTGCACGCCGGCAGACAAGGCAACCAGTTTGTGGTCAAAACCCTGGTGTACGCGGTAGGAAATCGCACGGTCGTTGAACAGCGAAGCGAAGACTTCCTTGGCTGCGCGAATGACGTTCTCGACGCCACGGATGTTGAGGAAGGTTTCCTGCTGACCGGCGAAGGAAGCGTCCGGCAAGTCTTCAGCAGTGGCCGAAGAACGCACGGCTACGGCCATGTCAGGATTGCCGGCCGACAGCGTGGCGAACGCGGTGCGGATCTCGGCGTTGAGTTTTTCGGGGAATTCGGCGTCCATGATCCATTGACGGATTTGCGCGCCGGTTCTGGCCAGGGCATTCACGTCATCGACGTCCAGTGCATCGAGGGCGGCGTGGATCTGGTTGTTCAGACCACTTAGTTCAAGGAAATCACGGTAAGCCTGAGCCGTTGTCGCAAAGCCACCAGGAACCGATACACCGGCACCTGCAAGGTTACTGATCATCTCGCCCAGGGATGCGTTCTTGCCCCCCACATGCTCTACATCGTGGACGCCGAGCTTATCGAGGGAAACTACGTACTCTACCAAGGTGATCTCTCCACTAACTGTGTTGGAAAAGCTCAGGACGCCGGCTGCTCGAAGGGAGCGTTTGCCAGCGATATGGCCTGGACCTGGAAAATAAGTGAGAATGCGGGCCATTCCAGGCCGGCAAATCGCGCCTATCATATCCAAGAATCGTCACTAGCTTAAGGCCCAAGGCGCAAATGAAACGATCCGCTTTCTTTATCTCCGACGGTACGGGCATTACAGCCGAGGCCCTCGGTCAAAGCCTGTTGGCGCAATTCGAAAATATTACCTTCAGCAAAGTCACGCGGCCGTACATCGACAGCGTGGATAAAGCGCGGGCCATGGTACAACAAATCAACAATGCCGCCGAAAAGGACGGATTTCGGCCGATCATCTTCGACACCATCGTCAATCAGGACATTCGTGAGATCCTCGCAACCTCAAATGGTTTCATGATCGACATTTTCTCGACCTTTCTCGCGCCCCTGGAGCTGGAATTGACCGAGCATTCGTCGTATTCGGTCGGCAAATCCCACTCCATCGATCATAACTCCAACTATATGGAGCGTATCGAGGCGGTGAACTTCGCCCTCGACAACGACGACGGCGCCCGCACGCACTATTACGACAAGGCCGACCTGATCCTGGTGGGCGTCTCGCGCTGCGGTAAAACCCCGACTTGCCTGTACATGGCCATGCAATTCGGCATCCGCGCGGCCAACTACCCGCTGACCGAAGACGATATGGAGCGCCTGCAACTGCCCACCGCCCTGCGCGCCCACCAGCACAAGCTGTTCGGCCTGACCATCGACCCGGATCGCCTCACCGCCATCCGCAACGAGCGCAAACCCAACAGCCGCTACTCGAGCTATTCCCAGTGCGAATTCGAGGTGCGGGAAGTGGAGAATCTGTTCCGCCGCGAAAACATCGCGCACATCAATTCCACGCATTTCTCGGTGGAAGAGATTTCGGCGAAGATTCTGGTGGAGAAAGGCGTGGAGCGGCGGTTCAAGTAATTTTGTATCACCTGTCAGACCGCCATCGCGAGCAAGCTCGCTCCCACACTGGACCGTGTCGTTACGAGATCCGTGGCAAACACAGATCAAATGTGGGAGCGAGCTTGCTCGCGATGAAGTCGACTCGGTGTCACTTCAAGCACTTAAGCAACTCATTCCCCACCTCCAGCGCCGATCGTGCCGCCGTTCGATAGCCCTTTGGCCTTTATGTTTAGATCACGAACAAATCAACGAACCGGTTGACCGGCGTGGCCTCAAGCTTCACCTGATCCTTGCACAGGGCAAAGATTTCAGCCGAACGTTGAGCGGTGAACCGGGTTGCCAGGTTGGCCTTGAACTTGTCTTCCAGTAACGGAATGCCGTCGGCGCGGCGACGGCGGTGGCCGATCGGGTACTCAACCACCACCTGCTCGGTGCTCGATCCGTCCTTGAAGAACACCTGCAGGGCGTTGGCGATGGAACGCTTGTCGGCTTCCAGGTATTCGCGGGTGTAGCGCGGGTCTTCGACGATGACCATTTTGTTCCGCAGCACGTCGATGATCGGGTGAGCCGCGTGGAAGTCGTCTTCGTACTGCTCGGCCACCAGGTTACCGAAGACCAGCGGTACGGCGGTCATGTACTGGATGCAATGGTCGCGGTCCGCGGCGTTGGCCAGTTGGCCGACCTTGGCGATGATGCGAATTGCCGATTCGTGGGTGGTGATGACGATTTTGTCGATCTCGTGGAGACGATTCCTGACCAGCGGATGCAGGGTCACGGCCGCTTCACAGGCGGTTTGCGCGTGGAACTCGGCCGGAAAGCTGATTTTGAACAGCACGTTTTCCATCACGTAGGTGCCGAATTTCTGTGAGAGGCTGAATGTGCGCTGGTCTGCAGTTTTCAGCGCCAGATCCTTGTTGGTGTGGCTGAACAGCACGTCGTAGAAACCCCACTGCTTTGCTGTCAGCACGCCCGGGATGCCCATTTCGCCGCGCATGGCGATGTCCGCCAGACGCACGCCACGGCTGGACGCATCGCCTGCCGCCCAGGATTTACGCGAACCGGCGTTCGGCGCGTGACGGTAGGTGCGCAGTGCCTGACCATCGGCGAACGCGTGGGACAGCGCGGACAGCAGTTGCTCGCGGTTGGCGCCCATCATCTTTGCGGTGACCGCGGTCGAAGCGACTTTCACCAGAATCACATGGTCCAGGCCGACGCGGTTGAAGGAGTTTTCCAGCGCGATCACGCCCTGGATCTCGTGGGCCATGATCATCGCTTCCAGCACAACGCGAACGGTCAACGGCGCATCGCCATTGGCCACACGTTTCTGCGACAGGTGATCGGCTACCGCGAGAATGCCGCCGAGGTTGTCGGACGGATGACCCCATTCAGCGGCCAGCCAGGTGTCGTTGTAGTCGAGCCAACGCACGATGCAGCCAATGTCCCAGGCAGCCTTGACCGGGTCAAGGCGGTAGCTGGTGCCTGGCACGCGAGCGCCGAACGGCACCACGGTGCCTTCGACGATGGGCCCCAGGTGCTTGGTGCACTCAGGGAAACGCAGCGCCAGCAGGCCGCAGCCGAGGGTGTCCATCAGGCAGTTGCGGGCGGTGTCGAGCGCCTGCGCAGACTCGATCTTGAAGTTCAGGACGTAGTCGGCAATGTCCTGCAGGACAGTGTCGTAGTCGGGGCGGTTGTTCAGGTCGACGTTGGCGCTCATGTTCGATTCACTCGGTCAGTGGTTCGTTGATGGGACCTCGGTTCAGGGGCAATCTCAGTCGGTTACTACTTTCTTATTTTGGAAATGGAGATCAAATGTGGGAGCAGCCGGTCGACGCTCGATTGCTCGCGATGATGGCGTGTCAGTCGACATCAACATTGCCTATTACACCGCTATCGCGAGCAAGCTCGCTCCCACAGGGTTTTGTGTTTATCTCAGGATTCGGATCAAAAAGCATCACCCGGCACACGCACCCAGCCTTCCATCAACACCCGCGCGCTGCGGCTCATGATGGCTTTGTTCACTTTCCATTCGCCATCCACCAGGCTGGCTTCGGCGCCTACGCGCAGGGTGCCCGAGGGGTGGCCGAAGCGCACCGAACTGCGGGCACTGCCGCCAGCGGCGAGGTTCACCAGCGTGCCCGGAATCGCCGCGGCAGTGCCGATGGCCACAGCGGCCGTGCCCATCATGGCGTGGTGCAGCTTGCCCATGGACAGTGCACGCACCAGCAGATCCACATCACCCGCAGAAATCGGCTTGCCGCTGGACGCGAGGTAATCGGCAGGCTTGGCGACGAAGGCGACCTTGGGCGTGTGCTGGCGCTTGGCGGCTTCATCGAGGTGCTGGATCAGGCCCATGCGCAATGCGCCGTGGGCGCGAATGGTCTCGAACATCGCCAGCGCCCTGGGGTCGCCGTTGATGTCGCCCTGCAACTCGGTACCGGTGTAGCCGATGGCATCTGCATCGACAAAGATGGTCGGGATCCCGGCATTGATCATGGTCACCTTGAGCGTTCCCCCTTTCACAACATCGCCTGGCACCTCCAGATCATCAACCAGATTGCCAGTAGGGAACATCGAACCGCCCGCGCCCTCCTCCTCGGCAGCCGGGTCCATGAATTCGAGCTGGACTTCGGCAGCAGGAAAGGTCACGCCGTCGAGCTCGAAGTCACCGGTTTCCTGCACCGCGCCGTCGGTGATGGGCACGTGGGCGATGATGGTCTTGCCGATGTTGGCCTGCCAGACGCGCACGGTGGCTACGCCGTTTTGAGGGATACGACTGGCGTCTACCAGACCACTGCTGATGGCGAATGCCCCGACCGCCGCAGAGAGGTTGCCGCAGTTGCCGCTCCAGTCGACGAAGGGCTTGTCGATGGAGACCTGACCGAACAGGTAATCGACGTCGTGGTCCGCCCTGGTGCTTTTGGACAGGATGACCGTCTTGCTGGTGCTCGAGGTCGCCGCGCCCATGCCGTCGATCTGCTTGTCGTAAGGGTCGGGACTGCCGATCACCCGCAGCAACAGTGCATCGCGGGCCGCGCCCGGAACCCGAGCGGCCTCGGGGAGGTCTTGCAGGCTGAAGAACACGCCTTTGCTGGTGCCGCCGCGCATATAGGTGGCGGGAATCTTGATCTGGGGTACGTGGGCCATGGAATGTTTTTTCCTTATAAGCGGCGGCGGGACGTTGGCATCCCGCCGCCGCATGTCGCGTTAGACAGCAACAGCCGTTTCGAGGAAGTCCTGGGCGAAACGCTGCAGTACACCGCCGGCCTCATAGATCGAGACTTCTTCGGCGGTATCCAGACGGCAGGTGACCGGCACTTCGACCCGCTCGCCGTTCTTGCGGTTGATCACCAGGGTCAGCGTGCTACGCGGGATACGTTCGCCGATCACGTCGTAGGTTTCGCTGCCGTCTAGCCCTAAGGTCTTGCGGTCGGTGCCCGGTTTGAATTCCAGCGGCAACACGCCCATGCCCACCAGGTTGGTGCGGTGAATGCGCTCGAAGCCTTCGGCAGCGATGGCCTCAACGCCCGCCAGACGTACACCCTTGGCCGCCCAGTCCCGGGACGAGCCCTGACCGTAGTCAGCGCCGGCGATGATGATCAGCGGCTGCTTGCGCTCCATGTAGGTTTCGATGGCTTCCCACATGCGCATGACCTGGCCTTCCGGCTCGACGCGAGCCAGCGAACCCTGCTTGACCTTGCCGTTTTCCTGGACCATTTCGTTGAACAGTTTCGGGTTGGCGAAGGTCGCGCGTTGCGCGGTCAAATGGTCGCCACGGTGCGTGGCGTAAGAGTTGAAGTCCTCTTCCGGCAAGCCCATTTTCGCCAGGTATTCGCCGGCGGCGCTGTCGAGCATGATCGCGTTCGATGGCGACAGGTGATCGGTGGTGATGTTATCCGGCAGCACCGCCAGCGGGCGCATGCCCTTGAGCGGACGCTCACCGGCCAGTGCGCCTTCCCAGTACGGCGGACGACGGATGTAGGTACTCATCTCACGCCAGTCGTACAGCGGCTCGACCTTGGGACCGGTGTCTTCGTGGATGGCGAACATCGGAATGTAGACCTGGCGGAACTGCTCCGGCTTGACCGAGGCCTTGACCACCGCGTCGATCTCTTCGTCGCTCGGCCAGATGTCTTTCAGGCGGATTTCCTTGCCGTCGGCGTCCAGGCCCAGCACATCTTTTTCGATGTCGAAACGGATGGTGCCGGCGATGGCGTAAGCCACTACCAACGGCGGCGAAGCGAGGAACGCGTTCTTGGCGTACGGGTGGATCCGGCCGTCGAAGTTGCGGTTACCGGACAACACGGCGGTGGCGTACAGATCGCGGTCGATGATTTCTTGCTGGATCGCCGGATCCAGCGCTCCGGACATACCGTTGCAAGTGGTGCAGGCGAAAGCGACGATGCCGAAACCGAGTTGCTCCAGCTCACTGGTCAGGCCGGCCTCGTCCAGGTACAACGCAACGGTTTTCGAACCCGGTGCCAGGGACGATTTGACCCACGGTTTGCGGGTCAGCCCCAGCTTGTTGGCATTGCGCGCCAACAGACCGGCGGCGATGACGTTGCGCGGGTTGCTGGTGTTGGTGCAACTGGTGATGGCGGCAATGATCACCGCGCCGTCCGGCATCTGCCCGGGCACTTCATTCCACTGGCCGGAGATGCCTTGGGCGGCGAGATCCGACGTCGCGACGCGGGCGTGCGGGTTGCTCGGGCCGGCCATGTTGCGCACCACCGAGGACAGGTTGAAGGTCAACCCACGCTCGTATTGCGCGCCCTTCAGGCTGTCGGCCCACAGGCCCGTAGTCTTGGCATAAAGCTCCACAAGCTGCACCTGCTCGTCTTCACGACCGGTGAGTTTCAAGTAGTCGATGGTCTGCTGGTCGATGTAGAACATCGCCGCCGTGGCGCCGTATTCCGGGGCCATGTTGGAGATGGTTGCGCGGTCGCCGAGGGTCAGCTTTGATGCCCCTTCGCCAAAGAACTCCAGCCACGCGCCGACCACTTTCTGTTTACGCAGGAACTCGGTCAACGCCAGCACCATGTCGGTGGCCGTGATGCCCGGTTGCAGCTTGCCGGTCAGTTCAACACCGACGCTTTCCGGCAGACGCATCCAGGAAGCTCGGCCGAGCATCACGCTCTCGGCTTCCAGACCGCCGACGCCGATGGCGATCACGCCCAGCGCATCGACGTGCGGGGTGTGGCTGTCGGTGCCGACGCAGGTATCAGGGAACGCCACACCATCGCGCACCTGAATTACTGGCGACATTTTCTCCAGGTTAATCTGGTGCATGATCCCGTTGCCCGGCGGGATCACGTCGACGTTCTTGAAAGCTTTTTTGGTCCAGTTGATGAAGTGGAAACGGTCTTCGTTGCGACGGTCTTCGATGGCGCGGTTCTTCTCGAACGCCTCGGGATCAAAGCCGCCGCGCTCAACGGCCAGGGAGTGGTCGACGATCAATTGCGTCGGCACCACCGGGTTCACCTGGGCCGGGTCGCCACCTTGCAGGGCGATGGCGTCGCGCAGGCCGGCGAGGTCCACCAGGGCGGTCTGGCCAAGAATGTCATGGCACACCACACGCGCCGGGAACCATGGGAAGTCGAGGTCGCGTTTGCGTTCGATGAATTGCTTCAGGGAATCGGTGAGCGTGGCCGGGTCGCAACGGCGCACCAGGTTTTCCGCCAACACGCGGGAGGTGTACGGCAGGGTGTCGTAGGCGCCAGGCTGGATGGCATCGACTGCCGCGCGGACGTCGAAGTAATCCAGATGGCTGCCGGGCAGCGGTTTACGGAATTCAGTGTTCATCGTCAGGACTCGGTCACGGTAGTTTCAAAGGGTGGGGCCTGGCACTGGAACTGAAGTGAACTCGGTTTACTGTGGGAGCGAGCTTGCTCGCGAAAGCGGTGTGTCAGTCGACATCAATGTTGGATGTCAGTCCGTCTTCGCGGGCAAGCCCGCTCCCACAGTGGTCCCCGGTTCATCCAGCAACCAGCGCGTTAAGCACCCACCATTCAGCGTTGTTCGATTGACACGAACTTGCGCTGTTCGACGCCAACGTACTCGGCGCTCGGGCGGATGATGCGGTTGTTGGCGCGCTGTTCGAACACATGAGCGGCCCAGCCGGTCAGGCGCGAGCAGACGAAAATCGGCGTGAACAACTTGGTCGGAATGCCCATGAAGTGGTACGTCGAGGCATGGTAGAAGTCGGCGTTGGGGAACAACTTTTTCTGCTCCCACATGGTCTTGTCGATGGCTTCGGAGACCGGGAACAACACCGTGTCGCCCACTTCATCGGCGAGCTTCTTCGACCAGCCCTTGATCACTTCATTACGCGGATCGTTGTCTTTGTAGATCGCGTGGCCGAAGCCCATGATTTTTTCTTTGCGCTCGAGCATGCCGAGGGTGCCTTTGATGGCCTCTTCAGGAGACTTGAAGCGCTCGATCATTTCCATCGCTGCTTCGTTGGCGCCGCCGTGCAGCGGGCCGCGCAGGGTTCCGATAGCAGCCGTCACGCAGGAGAACATGTCCGACAAGGTCGATGCACAGACTCGGGCGGCGAAGGTCGAGGCATTGAACTCATGTTCCGCGTAGAGGATCAGCGAAACGTTCATGACCTTGACGTGCAACTCGCTCGGCTTCTTGTCGTGCAGCAGGTGCAGAAAATGCCCACCGATGGATTCTTCATCGGTCACGCAGTTGATGCGTTTGCCATCGTGGCTGAAGCGATACCAGTAACACATGATCGCCGGAAACGCGGCCAGCATCCGGTCGGTGACGTCGTGTTGCGCAGAGAAATCTTTCTCCGGCTCGATATTGCCCAGGAACGAGGCGCCAGTGCGCATCACGTCCATCGGGTGAGCGTCGGCAGGAATGTGCTCGAGTACTTCCTTCAAGGCTTGCGGCAAGTCGCGCAGCTTGCTCAGTTTCTCGATATAGGCTGCCAGCTGCAACTGGGTCGGCAGTTCGCCGTACAGCAGCAGGTACGCCACTTCTTCGAAATGTGCCTCGGCGGCCAGTTCGCGAACGTCATAGCCGCGATAGGTCAGGCCTGCGCCCTCCAGTCCCACGGTGGACAGTGCGGTTTGCCCGGCGACCTGGCCCCGTAGGCCGGCGCCACTCAATACTTTTGCTTCGGCCATTGCTCTCTCCAATCTTGAATTTGTTAGGGAATCGGCAACTACATGGGTGACATCGATTCGTGATCTTTACTTCTTCGACGCAAACAACGCATCGAGCTTCTGCTCGAACACGTGGTAATCGATGGCGTCGTACAGCTCCATGCGCGTCTGCATGGTGTCAATGACGTTCTGTTGCGTGCCGTCGCGGCGGATCGCGGTGTAGACGTTTTCCGCAGCCTTGTTCATCGCGCGGAAGGCCGACAGCGGGTACAGCACCAGCGACACGTCGGCAGCGGCGAGTTGCTCGGTGGTGTACAGCGGCGTCGCGCCGAATTCGGTGATGTTGGCCAGGATCGGCGCTTTCACGCGGCTGGCGAACAGCTTGTACATGTCCAGTTCGGTGATGGCTTCCGGGAAGATCATGTCGGCGCCGGCCTCGATGCACGCCGCGGCGCGATCCAGGGCAGACTCCAGACCTTCCACCGCCAGGGCGTCGGTACGGGCCATGATTACGAAGCTGTCATCGGTGCGGGCATCGACGGCGGCTTTGATCCGGTCGACCATTTCCTGCAGCGACACGATCTCTTTATTAGGGCGGTGACCGCAGCGCTTGGCACCGACCTGGTCTTCGATGTGAATCGCCGCCGCGCCGAACTTGATCATCGACTTGACGGTACGCGCCACGTTGAACGCCGAGGAGCCAAAACCGGTGTCCACGTCCACCAGCAGCGGCAGATCGCAAACGTCAGTGATCCGCCGTACGTCGGTCAACACGTCATCCAGACCGGTGATGCCCAGATCCGGCACGCCGAGGGAGCCGGCAGCCACCCCGCCACCGGACAGATAGATCGCCTTGAATCCGGCGCGCTTGGCCAGCAGCGCGTGGTTGGCGTTGATCGCGCCAACTACCTGCAAAGGATGCTCGCTGGCGACCGCATCGCGGAAACGCTGGCCTGGAGTGCTCTTGTTGGAACTCATGACTCACCTCGTGGAGTGGCTGTCGGGTTGGCGCTGTCCTGGTAGTGACGCGCGATATTGCGTTTGGAAGCGCCGATGTGACGGCGCATCAACAACTCGGCCAGTTCGCCGTCACGGTCGGCGATGGCGTCGAGAATCCGGTGGTGTTCGGCAAAGGCCTGACGTGGGCGATTGGGCGTGGCGGAAAACTGGATGCGGTACATGCGCACCAACTGGTACAGCTCACCGCAGAGCATCTGGGTCAGGGTGCGGTTGCCGGCGCCCTGAATGATTCGGTAGTGAAAGTCGAAATCGCCTTCCTGCTGGTAATAGCCGACACCTGCCTGAAACGCCGCGTCGCGCTCATGGGTCTCGAGGACCCGACGCAGTTCGTCGATTTCTTCGCTGGTCATCCGTTCGGCGGCCAGGCGACAGGCCATGCCTTCCAGGGATTCGCGGATTTCATAGAGTTCGATCAATTCGGCGTGGCTGAGAGAGACCACCCGTGCACCGACATGGGGGATGCGCACCAGCAGCCGCTGGCCCTCCAGACGGTGGATCGCCTCGCGCAATGGCCCGCGGCTGATGCCATAGGTGCGCGCCAGTTCCGGTTCGGAGATCTTGCTGCCCGGGGCGATTTCACCCTTGACGATGGCCGCCTGGATACGCCGAAAGACGTTCTCGGAAAGGGTCTCCGAATCGTCCTGCGCTATCACCGGGGGATCGAGTTGATCCAGCATATTGTCGACACCTTGAAAAACAATACGACAAAAACTAGCTAATCAGGCGGATTCAGTCAACGTAAAAATAGATATTGTCGACAATCGTCTAATAACCCTTTGCACCATAACGACGCAGCACCTCGGTTTATTACCGACCTTGAGCGCTGGCGCCATGAAACCAGCATGCTAGAATGCCGCCCGCATTTGCCTGTCATCTTTGTATGGCAGGCATACGAAGGAGCTTGCGCAGCAATGCCAGTCGCCTTGAACCGAAGATCGCACTGCGACGCCCCCAGGATTTATGAGACTCAAGCCCTTCCTCACATTGCTCTGCCTACTCTTCTGCTTGCCCGGTGTGAGCGCTGCCGCCGAGAAGACCGTTTACGGCTTGAATGAATACGCGACGCTTGCCGGGATCAATCTGGAAGTCGCGGCCAAACTCGACACCGGCGCCAAAACCGCTTCCCTCAGTGCTCGCGACATCAAGCGTTTCAAACGCAATGGCGAGTCCTGGGTGCGCTTCTATCTGGCCATCGACGCCGCCCATTCACACCCGATTGAACGGCCACTGGCGCGGGTCAGTAAGATCAAGCGCCGCGCCGGCGATTACGACCCCGACGAAGAAAAGACCTACACCGCGCGCCCGGTGATAGCCCTGGATATCTGCATGGGCAGCGCTTTACGCAGTATTGAAGTGAACTTGACCGACCGAAGTGCATTCCAATATCCACTTTTGATCGGCTCCGAAGCGCTCAAGCGCTTTGATGCGCTGGTCGACCCCAGTCTTAAATACGCTGCTGGCAAACCCGCCTGCGCCACCGACGCTCATACCGCAGAGTAATTCCAATGCGTTCTCTTACCCTTCATCTGAAATTCCTGATCGCCATCCTGGTGGTGCTGGGTATATCAGTCACGGCCTATCAGATTTTCGTGCTAGGTATTCCCGTGACCGAAGACGCCACCGACGACTTGTGGAACATCGACGCCAAGGTCGAGTTCGTCGCCAGTGCCAAAGACCCGGTCAAGATCCAGATGTTCGTGCCGCCACTGAACCGCGATTACGTCAGCCTCAACGAAAGCTTTATCTCCAATAACTACGGCGTGGCCGTCAACCGCGTCGACGGCAACCGCAAGGTCACCTGGTCCGCACGCCGCGCCAAGGGCAACCAGACGCTGTATTACCGCCTGGTGCTGACCAAGCGTTACAGCGGCGAAAAATCCAAGGTCAAAGGCCCGACCTTCCGCGACAGCATCGCCGTCGAAGGCCCGGAAAAAATTGCCATCGAGGCCTTGCTCGCGCCGATTCGCCAGCACTCGGCAGACGTCGAAACCTTCATCGGCGAAGCCATCAAACGGGTCAACAACCTCAACGACGACAATGTCAAACTGTTGCTGGCCGGCGATCCGTCGACGCTGCACAAGGCGCAAATCGTCGAACTGTTGCTGTCCACCGCCCATGTGCCGGTGGAAAAGGTCCATACCATTCGCCTGGTGGCTGATCAGCCACAAACCCCGGAGCTGTGGCTGCGTAGTTTTAACGGTACCGACTGGCTGTACTTCAACCCGGAAACCGGCGAACAGGGTCTGCCCACCGACCGTCTGCTGTGGTGGACCGGCGATGACAACCTGATCACCGTCGATGGCGGCAAGAAAGCCACCGTCACGTTCAGCATGAACAACAGCGAAATGAACGCCATTCGCCTGGCCAAGCTGACCGACGAGAGCTCTAACGCCAGCTTCCTCGATTACTCGTTGTACGGGCTGCCGCTGGAAACCCAGCAAACGTTCATGATCATGGTGATGATTCCGATCGGCGTGCTGGTGATCCTGATCCTGCGCAACCTGATCGGCCTGCAGACCCTCGGCACATTCACCCCGGTACTGGTCGCCCTGGCCTTTCGCGAGACGCAACTGGGCTTCGGTATCGTGCTGTTCACCGTTATTACCGCGCTGGGCTTGTCGCTGCGTTCCTACCTTGAGCATTTGAAGCTGCAAATGCTGCCAAGGTTGTCGGTGGTACTGACTTTCGTGGTGGTGCTGATCGCCGCCATCAGCCTGTTCAGCCACAAGCTTGGGCTGGAACGCGGGTTGTCGGTCGCGCTGTTCCCGATGGTGATTCTGACCATGACCATCGAACGTCTGTCGATCACCTGGGAAGAACGTGGCGCCGGCCACGCGATGAAAGTCGCCATCGGCACACTGTTCGCCGCTTCCCTGGCGCACTTGATCATGAGCGTGCCGGAACTGATCTACTTCGTCTTCACCTTCCCGGCGATCCTGTTGATCATGGTCGGCTTCATGCTGGCCATGGGTCGCTATCGCGGCTACCGCCTGACCGAGCTGGTGCGTTTCAAAGCCTTCCTGAAGAAGGCTGAAGCCTGATGTTCGGCCTCTGGAAAACCTGGAAGGCCCTGGAAGCCCGGGGCATCATGGGGATCAATCGGCGTAATGCGGACTACGTGCTCAAGTACAACAAGCGCAGCCTGTACCCGATTGTCGATGACAAGATCATCACCAAGGAGCGCGCGATCAAGGCCGGCATCCATGTGCCGGAGTTGTACGGGGTGATCTCCACCGAGAAGGAAATCGACAACCTCGACGCGATCATCGGCAAGCGCAACGACTTCGTCATCAAGCCGGCCCAAGGTGCCGGCGGTGACGGCATTCTGGTCATCGTCGACCGCTTCGAAGGCCGTTATCGCACGGTGTCCGGGAAGATCATCAGCCATGAGGAAATCGAACATCAGATTTCCAGCATCCTGACCGGCCTGTATTCCCTGGGCGGTCACCGTGACCGGGCACTGATCGAGTACCGCGTGACCCCGGACCAGATCTTCAAAAGCATCAGCTACGAAGGCGTGCCGGATATCCGCATCATCGTGCTGATGGGTTATCCGGTGATGGCCATGTTGCGCCTGCCGACCCGCCAGTCCGGCGGCAAGGCCAACCTGCACCAGGGCGCCATTGGCGTTGGCGTCGACATGGCCACCGGCCTGACGTTGCGCGGCACCTGGCTGAACAACATCATCACCAAACATCCGGACACCACCAACGCGGTGGACGGCGTGCAACTGCCCTACTGGGACGGTTTCATGAAGCTGGCGGCCGGTTGCTACGAGCTGTGCGGGCTGGGCTATATCGGTGTCGACATGGTGCTGGATCAGGATAAGGGCCCGTTGATTCTCGAACTCAACGCCCGCCCCGGCCTGAACATCCAGATCGCCAACGATTGCGGCCTGACCCTGCGCACCCATGCCGTGGAAGCACGCCTGGAAGAGCTGAAGGCCAAAGGCATCATCGAAACCCCGGAAGAACGCGTGAAATTCGCGCAGGAATTGTTTGGGCATATTCCAGTGGTTGAAGGCTGAGACCTGTGGCGAGGGAGCTTGCTCCCGCTCGGGTGCGCAGCAGCCGCAAAACCTGTGAATGCGGTGTGCCTGCCAAAATGCGATTGCAGGTTTTAGGGCCGCTTCGCGACCCAGCGGGAGCAAGCTCCCTCGCCACAAAGTTCGAGCCAGTCCTCCCTTGATGTATCTCTTCCCGACATCCCCTCTAGGAGCAAACCCTGCGGGGGACTACAATCGCCAGCCGCGCACCGATGACTGATCTGCCCCGCATGTTGACCTGCTCCGTACACCCGCTCCCCTATCGCGCCAACCCTGCCGAGTATTTCGCGGCGATTCGTCTTGCCCCCGGTGCCGTGCTGCTCGACAGCGGCCGCCCGAGCGCCGAACGCGGGCGCTATGATCTGCTCAGCGCCTGGCCGCTGGAACAGCTCGCGGTTTTGCCTAATGAAAGCGGCAATGGCTTTCTTCAGCGCCTGCGCAACAGCCTTGGCCAACTGGGTCACGCAAGCCTGCCAGAACCCCATCAATTACCCTTCGTCGGCGGCTTGATCGGCTATCTGAGCTATGACTTCGGCCGCCACCTGGAAACCCTGCCGAACCAGGCCCGCGATGATTTGCAATTACCCGATGCGCGGCTGGGCCTGTACAACTGGGCGCTGATCAGCGATCACCTGACAAGCACCAGCCAACTAGTGTTTCACCCAAGCCTGGCCGACACCGAACGTCAGCGGCTTATCGAGCTGTTCAGCCAGCCTGCGCAGTCGATACCCGGCCCGTTCAAATTGAACGGCGAGATGCGCCCTGATCTAAGCCCCGGCGACTATCAGCAAGCTTTTGTGCGCATCCAGCATTACATCCAGGCCGGCGACTGTTATCAGGTCAACTTTGCCCAACGCTTCCGTGCGCTATGCCAAGGCGATCCGTGGACGGCCTATTGCGCCCTGCGAGCGGCTTGCCCGACGCCCTTCTCCGGCTATCAAAGCCTGCCCGAGGGCGGTGCCGTGCTGAGTCTGTCGCCAGAGCGCTTCGTCAAAGTCAGTGAGCGCCACGTGGAAACCCGCCCGATCAAAGGCACCCGGCCTCGGGGCAAGGACGCTGCCGAGGACGTGGCCAACGCTGCCGAACTGCTGGCCAGCGCCAAGGACCGTGCGGAAAACCTGATGATCGTCGACCTGCTGCGCAATGATCTGGGCCGTACCTGCCGCATCGGCTCAGTGCGGGTGCCGGAGCTGTTCAGCCTGGAAAGCTACCCGAACGTGCATCATCTGGTCAGCAGCGTCACCGGCGAGTTGGCGGACGATAAAGATGCCTTCGACCTGATCGCCGGCAGCTTCCCCGGTGGCTCGATCACTGGTGCACCGAAAATTCGCGCCATGCAAATCATCGACGAACTTGAGCCCACGCGGCGCGGGCTGTATTGCGGCTCGTTGCTGTACCTGGATGTACGCGGGGAAATGGACAGCTCCATCGCCATCCGCAGCCTACTGGTCAAGGATGGGCAGGTTTGCTGCTGGGGCGGTGGCGGGATCGTCGCGGACTCGGACTGGCAGGCCGAGTATCAGGAATCCATCACCAAGGTGAAGGTGTTGCTGGAGACGTTGCAGAATCTTTGAATGGGCAACGCTTTTTGTGGCGAGGGGGGCAAGCCCTAATGCTAGTCAGTTAAGGCGCAGAACCTGTGGGAGCGTGGCTTGCCCGCGAAGAACGATAACGCGCAATACCTGAAAAAACGCGGTGTTCGCTTCGCGGGCAAGCCCGCTCCCACAGGACCTCATCGTAAGTTAGAGGCTCAGCTCGCGATTCGAAGCCTTCAGAAACTCCTGCTTGAGCTCGGCAAAGCTATGCACCGCCGGAAATTGCGGGAACTCGCGAATCACGTTTTCCGGTGCATGGAACAGAATCCCCGCATCGGCCTCGCCCAGCATTGTCGTGTCGTTGTATGAGTCACCGGCCGCAATAACCCGGTAGTACAGGCTCTTGAACGCCAGCACCGATTGGCGCTTGGGGTCTTTCTGGCGCAGTTGATAGCCGCTCACCCGACCCGTCTCATCGGTGATCAAGCGATGGCAAAGCAAAGTCGGGAAACCCAGCTGACGCATCAGCGGTTGAGAAAACTCATAAAAAGTGTCCGAAAGAATCACCACCTGAAACCGCTCGCGCAGCCAATCGACGAACTCAATCGCGCCGTCCAGCGGCTTGAGGGTGGCGATCACTTCCTGAATATCCGACAGCTTCAAGCCGTGTTCATCAAGAATCCGCAGGCGCTGCTTCATCAGCACGTCGTAATCGGGAATATCCCGAGTGGTTGCCCTGAGGGATTCAATCCCGGTTTTTTCGGCGAAGGCGATCCAGATTTCCGGGACCAGCACACCTTCCAGGTCGAGACAGGCAATTTCCACAAGACACTCCCATTTGTATTGATTATTGAGTCGAGCATGTAAAAGGACAGCCGAACTCTAGCGACTCGCTCTGAATGGCGCAACGCGGAGGAGCGCGCCAGCCGCCACAGGTTTTTGTTACCATCGTCAGCATATAGAGCGCATAGCGCCACCGACCCGTAGGAAACCGCCCTGATGAGCCAACCATTTGACGTCGCTGAACTCGCCGTGACTTATGCCAACAAATCTGCGCAGGACATTCTCAAACTGGCCTTCGCCCAGTTCGGTGACGACCTGTGGATTTCCTTCAGCGGCGCGGAAGACGTGGTGCTGGTGGACATGGCCTGGAAACTGAACAAAAACGTCAAGGTCTTCAGCCTCGACACCGGCCGCCTGCACCCGGAAACTTACCGGTTCATCGAGCAGGTCCGCGAGCACTACAAGATCGAGATCGAGCTGGTATCGCCTGATCAAAGCAAGCTTGAACCCTTCGTGAAAGAAAAAGGCCTGTTCAGCTTCTATAAGGACGGTCATGGCGAATGCTGCGGTATCCGCAAGATCGAGCCACTGCGGCGCAAACTCTCTACCGTCAGCGCCTGGGCCACCGGCCAGCGCCGCGACCAGAGCCCCGGCACTCGCAGCCAGGTTGCCGTGCTGGAAATCGACAGCGCCTTCTCCACCCCGGAACGCACCCTCTACAAATTCAACCCGCTGGCGCAAATGACCAGTGAAGAGATCTGGGGCTACATCCGCATGCTCGAGCTGCCTTACAACAGCCTGCACGAGCGTGGCTTCATCAGCATCGGCTGCGAGCCCTGCACCCGCCCTGTCCTGCCGAACCAGCACGAACGTGAAGGTCGCTGGTGGTGGGAGGAAGCCACGCAGAAAGAATGCGGGCTGCATGCCGGGAATATCATCAGCAAAGCGTAACCCTCCTGTGGGAGCGGCGGTGCGGCGATCCGACTTGCTCGCGAAGAGGTCATAACATTCAACATCCTGGTTGGCTGTTATACCGCCTTCGCGAGCAAGCTCGCTCCCACATTAGATCGTCGGTGTGTGCACTATCTGTAATACACAGGAGATCCAGTGTGGGAGCGAGCTTGCTCGCGATGGCTGCGACTCGGTCTAAAGACTTGCTCAAAGGGCACTAAACCTCTGCCCCAACTGCTGCTCGGCGAACTGCTCGATGATGAAATCGACAAACGCCCGGGTCTTGCCCGGCAGCAACTTATGCTCAGCGTAGTAAATCGAGATATTGCCGTCGTCGACATACCAATCCGGCAACACCCGCTGCAAAGTGCCGGCATTCAGGTAATTCACGGCGAACGGCATGCTCACCAAGGCGATGCCCAGCCCCTGCGCGGCACTGGCGCAAGCGGCTTGTGAATCACTCATGGTCATCCGCGCCTTGAGTGTCAGCGGGCTGTGTTGCTGGCTGCGATTGGTCAATTGCCAGGAACGGACCCGTCCGGTCTGCGGTGAGCGAATCAGAATTCCGTCGTAATGCCGCAAGTCATCCGGCTCGGTAATCGTCTCGCGCTGCGCCAGATAATCCTTTGAGGCCACCAACACCCGATGGGCGGGCGTCAGTTTGCGCGCCACTACCCCTTGCGGCAGCTCGAAGCCACCGCCAATCGCGACATCGAAGCCCTGGCCGATCAGGTCGACCTGACGGTTATCGAAATGCCAATCCGGGCTGATCGCCGGAAAGCGGCGCAAAAACTCCCCCAGCAGCGGCACGATATACAACTGCCCGAACACCGTGCCCATGCTGACTTTCAATGTCCCCGCCGGGCGCCCTTCGGCGCTGGCCAGATTGGCCACGGCGTTTTGAATGGTATGCAGGCTGGCACTGACCTCACCAAGAAACAGCTGGCCGGCCTCGGTCAGGGTCAGGCTGCGGGTGCTGCGCTGGAACAATCGCACACCGAGCCGCGCTTCCAGCTTGGCGACACTCTTGCCCACCGCTGCCGGGGTCAGACTCAAGCGCCGCGCGGCCTCGGCAAAGCTGCCGACCTCTGCGCTACGGACGAAGCATTCGATACTGCTGAAGGTTTCCATGGTCGCCACTGTAAACTTTTGGTTTACACAGACTATAGCAATTACCCTCTACTCAGCCTTCGGTGCTCATTAGAAAATAAAATGAAGTCATTAGACTTTGGAACGAAACTGTCCACAGAGGACTATGTTTCACATCCAACTGCCTGCGTAATTGCAGCGCAGTTGACCACGTGCTTGCATCGTTCTGACCATTAACTTCCATTGGGCTTGGCCACGCCAACCTTATCCGAGGACGACCAACCCGTCTCCATGGATTAGCGAAATCATGGACTGAAGAAAGAGAAGAACTGCTTTGAGACGCAGGTTATTGAGTATCAGACGGGATGGGCTTTGAGCTGGGATTGATTTAATAGTCCGTAGTTTTTCAACGTCTTCTGAAATTTCTTCAGCTAGACTGAAACGACCTTTGTCAAATCAGACGTTACCGAACCATCGAGGGCTTGAGCCTTCGATGGTTTTTCACTCCGGCGTCTCTCCTCCTTCCGGCGAGCCTACGCTCCATCACAGAAAGCAGCTTAGCTTCTCATTCTCTTCAGAATTACCCACAGCTAAACATAAACACAGAACTCTAACGCGAGCTTCACAAGCATCTGCGTAGGGTCAAAAACGCGTTGCCCCCAATTCGAAATCCCGAGCGAAACGTTGAGCGGCTATTCGTCTAATAATTCGCCGCTCTGACGCGACAGCTCATCGTCCACTTTGGGTCCAGAGTGTGTAAAAACGCATACACCGTTTTGAAGTCTGCGTTGCTACGTAAAATCTGCCAGTGTTTGGTTAGTCAGCAGACATGAAATTTGCGTAGGGTCGCGACTTTCGTTCCGATTCTGACTGTCAAACTTGTGCAGTGGTCTAATTTCCCCAGACACCCCGATAGGTGGAAAATGCATCTATCGAGGAGCCCGGTCGACAACTGACCTTCTACACATTGCAGAAAGGCTCAAGGAAATCAACGCCGGGCTACGCTCGCTGGCTGAACCCTGGGGAGACACAACGTCCACAGCTGGGCGGATGGTGTTGACGATCTTCGCGGGGATTGCTGATTTTGAGCGGTCGCTGATTGGCGAGCGCACAAGTGCAGGCCGGCCTGGTGGCCAGTCTGCCGGGGGCTGGCCTAACATCGCTGTCCCGCCTGGCGGCAGCCGTTATTGAATTATCCATAGGGTGTGCTGAACTGAATGGCAGGAACCAACGCAGCGGAGCTAAACGGAGAGTCAAAATGCGCGTAATTGGAGCGATTTAAGTCATTAGTTCCATTTGTGCTTCGCACTCTGGTGTCACTTGCCTTGGGCGTTACGCCGAAATAAAATAAAGGGGCATTATGAAAACTTACGTTAAAGATGCTCATACAAATAAGCAGATTAATTTAATTGCTTCCTTTGTGAAAAGTGAGTATTCCGATTTCGATATAGCAGTGAAAATGACTGAGCGCGGGTATAAGAACCTTGCGTCAGAAGATGGAGGTTGGAGTCGGGAAAACATAAAAAAATCAGGGAGTCTTTTAAGCTGGATATGTCGGACGGTTTTTCGTCATCAAATAAAATCATTGTAAAAACATATCAAGGCGACCAGCAACTGGCGTCAGCAGCCTTTCAAGTTGATGCCAGCAAGATGGCAGCGTATGGCTACTTCCCAACGGCCCAATCTTGGACTACGGGATCCTATGGTGCTGGAGCGTTTGTACTCGCCATTCTTTTGTGCTTTGTTTTTGTCGGGTTTTTGGTATTTATTTATATGCTAATTGTCAAGCCGGACGGAGCGCTGTCTGTGACTTATGAACTTCGTTCAGTATCTGAAGGGATGGCCTCCGGAGTGTCTGGAAACGGGAAAAACTGTCCTAAATGTGCAGAGCAGGTGAAGGCTGCAGCAATAATATGCAGGTACTGCGGCCATAACTTCGCGTAGGTTAGCTTTAACAAGGTGCTGAACCATCTCGAGCCGGGCCAGGAATAGCGGCTGAGGCATTCGCACGCCCCTTCCTTGGGATTTGCTTTCTTGTGTTACCACTAGAGCTAGAGACTACTAGAACCCTAGTGGCAGTAAGGCTAAGGGCAAAAAGTCCCTCTGCCTGCAAGCCACCCCTACCGGCGTTTCCAGGCCGTAAAAGGGGTTTGGGGAGCAACGGAACCAAAAACCAACATAAGGCTTAGCTAGGGAAGGTCTGAAGTACCCAGCGATTTTTGATGCCCTCTCTGCTTGAGGTTCAAAAAACGCTTATTCGGTCGAAAACCAGACCTTTCCTGTCTTTAATTCATGTTTTTTCCTCTAATCGCGCTGTTTCAGGGCGATTAGCCCGCATTACAGACGCACCTCTCCTGCATTCAACAATCGTTTTCGCACCATCCACAGGTTCGACAAGGCGAACAACGTCGTCTGTTGAGCGATGTTTTTCGTCAGACCACGAAAGCGCACTTTCGTATAGCCAAACTGGCGCTTGATCACTCGAAACGGATGCTCAACCTTGGCTCTGACTTGCGCTTTCGCATACTCAATCCCGCGTAGCACACTACCGATCACCGTGTCTTTGCCATGCTCTTTGTACGAACTGGGCCGCGCAGAAATCGACCAGATCATCTTGCGATCCTGATGTTCTGGGCGCTTCTGCACGCCGGTGTAACCAGCATCGCCACAGACGTGAACTTCTTCCCCGTGAAGCAGTTGATCCACTTGCGTCACGTCCGCCACGTTGGCAGGCGTACCGACAACGCTATGAACCAACCCCGAATCAGCGTCCACGCCAATGTGAGACTTCATTCCAAAAAAGTACTGATTTCCTTTCTTGGTCTGATGCATCTCGGGGTCACGTTTTTTGTCTTTGTTCTTGGTTGAACTGGGCGCATGAATGATCGTCGCATCCACAATCGTTCCGTGGCGCAACATCAATCCACGGTCGCCCAGATAACCGTTGATAACCTGCAAAATCCCACCCGCCAGCTCATGTTTTTCCAGCAAGCGGCGGAAGTTGAGGATCGTGGTTTCGTCAGGAATTCGATCCAGATGCAGCCCCGCGAACTGGCGCAGGATCGTCGTTTCATACAGCGATTCTTCCATCGCCGGGTCGCTGTAGCCGAACCAGTTTTGCATCAGATGAACCCGTAACATCGCCAGCAACGGATACGCCGGACGACCGCCTTCACCCTTCGGATAATACGGCTCGATCAAGGCAATCAAACCCTTCCAGGGCACGACCTGATCCATCTCGATCAGGAAGCGCTCACGTCGGGTTTGCTTACGTTTGCCGGCGTATTCGGCATCGGCGAAGGACATCTGTTTCATCGGGGCTCAACCGTTCTGTTCGTGTGAGGTGCGTATTTCACCAAATCTGGAAGTCTTTTTCAGAGTTTCCCTAGGGTTCGCCGCTGCCGAAAACAGGCGCGGTTATCCAGACTTTGTTTTGCTGAACGACTTTTCTGCACTGCTTTTCATGCGTTGGGACGGCCTGGCGTCAGTGCCTGCCGGGGTTCGACAAAAGGATGGTTTTCCCGAACTCACCAGACGCCACAAGGGTTTGCGGGCAGGCGCTAGGCTTAAGTGCACTTTCTGTTCCGTTGCTCCCCAAACCCCTAACTCGATCCGCGACTTCGCAAAGTCGCTTTGCGAACCGACACTGCACGTAACGGGACATTTGTTAAATGGCACCCGTCATCCAAGCCCACGCCGGTGGGCTTTTTTGCGCCGGGCGGTTACCACTCGGGTGGGGGCTGGCCTACCCTTCACCGGGTATGTGGTTTGACGTGCAGACCACCTCTCACTCAAAAAGGCTCCGACTTATGTCGAACGATTCGAACGATCTGGCCGACAGCAATATATTGAGTTCTCTCGCCGCGTATGACGCTATGTTGGGGCTGAGCAGCGGGCAGACGGCACGGTGGGAGGCCATGCTGGTTAAGATCATCGAAGGCACCCTTACGCATGTGGTGATGGAAGCGGCCGGGCGTGCCGAGGGGTATGCCTTGGGCTTACGCGATGCTGGGGTCATCACTGGAATTCAGAGCGATCGAATGGCGTGTGTGGCCATGGCCGTGGCGGCTGACCAAATCCAGCGCTTGCCCTACGATGCGTGAAGGCATTCACGAAGACGCACTGCGCGTCATGCTGGAAAGTGGTGCCGTACGCGAGGCCCTGGTCAGTCGTCACGGCGACAAATGGGGCCTGGCCATTCGCCTGGGCGGCGCCGGCTCGCGCTGGCTGCCGGTGCGCTCGCGGCGCGAAGCGCTGCGCACCTGGGCCAGCCTGACCGCGGTGAGCGGTTTGCCGAAGCGCAGGGCTCACATGCCTGAAGATTGCCCGAGCGCTGACGAATCCCAAACCAGCGCAATACGTTCATGCAGGTGCCTGCCTGATCAGTCGGTGTGATGTTTCTTATCGAGATGAGCAGCGATTTTATAGCCAATCACCGCCACCACTCCCAACGTGCCGAGTACGCCCATGACCGCGTAAACGAGTAGCTCAATTGAGTCCATATCTTGCTCCTTCTGGGTTGATGATTTGCGCTGCATTCAGCTTCTCACCTGCTGTGCCAATCCCAAGGATTTAATTCTCCTGAGTTTCCTTTCCGCCAGCACTTGGCTGATTGAATTCCAAAGCATCCAGCGTACCGCTCATATCCGCTGCGCGACACGTTTCAAAAAAGCATGCTCACACCACCTCTCTTGCTTATGGGAGTCTGACGGTTCACCTCACATAGAGGGGAACTGCCGATTTGGTCGAAGGGGTGTCGTGAAGGGGTGTCGTCGCTGTAACCCGCATGGTGGCTGGGTTTCAGTTTTTTCAGGATGCTTTGTGCAGGATAAGGTGTGTCGTAAAGGGGTGTTGCCGCCCAGGCAAGAGGTGTCGTGAAGCGGTGTCGTCGCTGCAACCAGCGTGGTTGCTGGGTTCCGGGTTGCTCATGGCGTCTTGTACAGGTTAAGGGGTGTTGTAAAGGGGTGTTGCTGTCCAGGTAAGAGGTGTCGTGAAGAGGTGTCGTCGCTGCCACCGGGTTTCGGTTGTTCGGTTTTGCCTTGGTGGCAGCGGCAAATCGACGACGGATGACGGCGGAGCATCAGGAGTTATTCGCCAGACTCGCACTGTGATAACAAATGGTTACGCTCCACTCTTAATACTCGAACGTGTCGCTAACAACGAGATGTCTGCAGCAACCTGTTGTTGAAATTGGGTTGAAAAACGCCGAAGGTGGCGGACAACAAGTACCTGGAAGCCCGCCGGAATGGCTCAACACCCATGACAAGATCAAGCGGTAAACGCATTTAAGCGGCATAGACGGATCGAGAAGTCCTGCTGCGTGGCATCGCCTTGAAATAACTGTAGCTGTGCGGCGACGTTTCTTGCCCGAGCCGGCCTGCCAACACAACAGCGCAGGTTGAGCCAAAAAAAATAACAACAGATCAATCAAAAGGGTACTGCAATGAACGACACGCGGGTGTCCCATCAAACCATAGCCTGTCTAAACCTGGCTCTCGAACGTAACAACCAGCTTTTCAGCGAAGCCCATAGCTTGAGCTGCGCCGCCCTGGATATTCTTGATCGGCCCTACCTGGATGCGGAAGCTTTCAGCCAGTACCAGGTAAAGCGACGACATGCCGATCTTAAATATAATGACGCCATCGAGCACTTGCGTTTCCTCATGACGCAATACCACATACCCCCGGCTCCACCCAACATTCCCGACAACATAAGGCCGCTCATTTCGCTTGAGCGGTAAAGGATGTCTGGTTTAACAGGGAGATGGGGTCGTCATGTACAGAATGAGTTCAGGCTATGCCAGGGTGCTGGTGAATACGCTTTCGGCGCAAGGACTGGATGTCGACAGTCTGTGCCAGGAGGCTGGACTTGAAATAAAGCTCGCAGATATACCGGGATCATTCTACGAACGAAGCACTATCTACCGCCTATGGGATCTGGCGGCTCAGGCCTCCGGCGATCCGAACATTGGTTTGAAGGCCTACGAGAATTTCCATCCGGGCATTTTTCAGATCGTTGGCTACACCATGATGTCCAGCTTGAACCTGAAAAAGGCATTCGAACGACTGGTTCATTTCAGCCCGTTGATCAGCACTGGATTCAGCCTGTTTTTTGTCCAGGAACAACAGCATTACCGCTTGGCCGCGCTCGATCATCATCAGCGCGGTTCGATCAAGCCCCGGCAGTACACCGATGCCAGCCTCGGATCGCTGCTGGGTATCTGTCGCTGGCTGACCGGTGGCAAATCGCCGCAACCGCTGAGTGTGGAGTTCACTTATCCCGAACCTGAAGACATCTCGGAGCATCAGCGGCTGTTTGGCTGTGAACTGCGTTTCGGGGCGGCCTATGACAGCATCCTGTTCGATGGTCAGGAGCTGCTGCGTCCGTTGAGCATGGCCAACGAGGCGTTGGCCATGCTCCATGACAGCTATGCCAAAGCTCAGCTTGACCTGTTGAACGACTTAACCATTGTATGCAGGATTCGTGCGCTGATCACCGAACGCCTGAGTCAGGAGCAAAGGCAGGGCCAGTGTGATATGGAATCGATTGCGGCCGCACTGAACATCAGCAAGCGAACGTTGCAACGGGCACTGGAGAAGGCGGGCACGCAGTTCAAGGATGTTCTGAATGATGTGCGTCAGCAGTTGGCCGACTTCTACCTGCGTCATTCCCATTTCAATATGAAGCACGTGACTTACCTGCTCGGTTTTCACGACCACAGCAGTTTCCACAAGGCTTGCCTGCGCTGGTTCGGCATGACGCCCGGTCAGTATCGAGCCAACGAATCGTCGCTTGAGGCCATGGAAACCAGGATCCTTCTAGCCGGCTAAGACGTTATACCTTGGGCAGGGCACGTTCCTGCTCATTTTGGTTTACTCCCTAAGGCGACGGCAGCTGGCCGGGAAATCCCCGGCCGGTCTTCTCAATGTTCATGTCAGAGTTTAACGCACATGCACGTAGGTGCCGGGAGCGGCCTCCATCGGCGGGTGATTCTGGTTGCCCAGCGCCAGCTGAGTTTCGCGTTGCTCACCCGAGCGCGCCTGAATCCAGCCCAACCACTCTGGCCACCAGCTGCCATCGTGCTTCTGCGTGTCGAAATACCAGGCACGCGGGTCGGACGACAGCTTGTCGTTCTCCAGGTAGCTAGCCTTGGGATTACCTGGTGGGTTGAGGATGCTCTGGATATGCCCGCTGTTGGATAGCACGAAGCGCCGTTCGCCACCGAGCAGCAGGGTCGAGCGATAGACCGCGTCCCAGGGCGTAATGTGGTCGTTGATCCCGGCGATGCTGAAGCTGTCGACCGTGACTTTCTGCAGGTCGATCGGCATGCCGCAGACCTCCAGGCCGCCAGGGTGCGTGAGCGGGTTGAATTTGACGAAGTCCAGCAGATCGCCATGCAGGGTGGCCGGTAGGCGCGTGTTGTCGTTGTTCCAGTAGAGGATGTCGAAGGCCGGGGGTTGCTTGCCGAGCAGGTAGTTATTGATCCAATAGTTCCAGATCAGATCATTCGGGCGCATCCAGGCGAAGACCTTGGCCAAGTCGCGGCCATCCAGCACGCCTTGCTGATAGGAGCGGCGCCTGGCAGCTTCCAGGGTTTGCTCATTGACAAACAACATGGCTGAGCTGTCGATCTGACTGTCCAGCAGGCTGACCAGATAAGTTGCGCTGGCGACTTTGCGCAGCTGTCGTTTAGCTTGCAGGTAGCCTTGCAGAGCGGCGATGCTCAGGCCGCCGGCGCAGGCGCCCATCAGGTGGGCCTCTTTGCTGCCGCTGATGGCGCGGGTCATATCAAGGGCTTCTTCGATGGCCTGTACATAACGCGATAGGCCCCACTCGCGATGACGAGCGTTCGGGTTGCGCCAGCTGACGATGAACACCTGTAAGCCGTTCTTCAGCGCGTACTGAACGAAGCTCTTCTCCGCGCTGAGGTCGAAGATGTAGTACTTGTTGATCTGCGGCGGCACGATCAGTAGCGGGCGGGCATACTGTTTTTCGCTCATCGGCTGGTACTGGATCAGCTCCAGCAGCTCGTTGCGGAACACCACGGCGCCAGGGGTGGTGGCGATATTCCGGCCGACCTCGAAGGCCTGTTTGCTGACCTGGCTGGGCATGCCGCCATTGTGCCGCAGGTCGTCGAGCAGATGACCAATCCCCTTGAGCAGGCTGGCGCCGCCGGTGTTGAACAGCTCCTTGACCGCCAGCGGGTTGAGCGGGCTGTTGGACGGCGACAGCGCATCGCCGAGCTGGGCCAGGATGAAGCGCGCGCGGGCTTGGTCGTCGGCCGCCAGGTTGCTCTCGTCGACCCAGGCGTTCAGTTGCTTCTGCCAGGCCAGATAGGCCTGCAGGCTGCGGCGATAGAAGGGGTTGAGGCGCCAGGATGGGTCCTGGAAGCGCGCATCCTGGGCGGGGGGCGACGTATCGCCGAGCAGCACGCGGCCCAGTTGGCCACCGAGGGCCAGAGCATGGCGGGCGCTGTGGATCGGCTGCTTGATGCCCTGCAGCGCCAGGGTACGCAGCGTGGGGAACAGATTGCGGCCACGCAGGCCGGTTATTGCGCTTTGTTCTGCATTCACAAGGGACGCGGGTACGGGCAAGGCGCCCGCCGCTGGTTTCTTTCGCATGAACCAAACTCCATCGTCGTATCGTCATAGAGCCAAACAGAAAGGACTTGTACCAAGGCGCGCCAAACTGCCGCGCGAAGAGTCAACCCAGAGCCACGCCCCTCTAGCGGGGCAAGTAGTTATGCGCCGCACTGTGACTAAAGATACGGTCACTGGCTGCGTAGCGGTGCCGGCTGCCCAGCGGCGGCGTGCTCTTTGGCTTGACCAGGCTGGAGGCCGGCTGCAGAAAGCCGAGTAAGGCCTGCTGGGTGTCGTGCCAGGCCGCCTTGTGTTCCATATCCAGGAAGTGCCCGGCGTTCTTGATTGTGCTGAACTGACACTGACGGACGTGGCCGGCAAACAGGCGGGCGTCTTCCGCCGAGGTGTACTCGTCCCATTCGCCGTTGACGAACAGCAACGGAACCTCGATGGCATCGGCGCAGGCGACGTAGCACTGGGTGTCCTGGGTCAGCACCTCATTGATGTGGAAATGCATCTGCATGTATTCGTGCTCGGCCAGACTGCTGACATGGCGGTAGTTGAAGCGCTTGAACAGCGACGGCAGGTGCTTGCCGATGGTGTTGTTGACCAAGCGGCCGACGTTGAAGCGGTCGCAGGCCTGGAGAAGGCTCAGGCCGCTCTCCAGGTAGTCGCGCATCGGCTTACTGATCCGCGCTGCGAATGAATTGATCACCGCCTTCTCGATCCGTCGCGGCCGCTGAGCCAGTGCCAGCAGGGTGGCCGCGCCGCCCCAGGAGAAGGACAGCACATGGTCGGCACGGAAGTGTTCGATCAACTCCAGCAGTATCTCTGCCTCGTCCTCCTTGCGGATCGGCTGGCCGTAGCGGTTGTGCGGTCGCGACTGGCCGGCGTAGGGCTGGTCGTAGAGAACCACATTGAACCGCGGCTGCAGGTAACGCACCGTTTGGGCAAAGGATGCGGTGGTTGCCAGCGAGCCATTGACCAGAATGATGGTCTTGTCAGCGGCGTTGTTGAGAAAGCGTTCGGTATAAACCTTGTACTTCTTGAAAATCTCGACGATGGCAGTTTCTGGCTTCATGTCGTTATCCTTCTGGCACAAATTGGGCTCAGCGGACAGTGTGAGCGGCTGTTCGCAGGACCATATGGTAGACAGCAGAATGCTTAACCCCGACAGTTGACTGCCAGGCAGTTAAATTAATAACTTATTAATTTTCAACTAGTTACGGAGATGAATCGGGTAATTCTCATGCGCCAAAGCACTGGGTTCCCCCCCGGTTCTACCAGGCTGCACAGACAAACAGCAACAGCGCGAGGGCTCTTGGATGCTCGCTGTGACCGAGCAGTCACCAATTGACCGGAGGTTCAGAGTAAAGCAGGCAATCTCCCACATGCAAGCGGGCAAACGAACTAGTCCGACGAGCCGTGAGCAATGCCCGTGAGGCTGGACTGCCAGCGATCCATGCCGCCCAGTCGGTGGATGGCTCCGTTCAAACAGCTGAGCCAAAGGACCATCTATACCTTAGTAGCCATGCGGTGCAGTCTTGCACCTTTCGAAAGCGACCCGTTTCGGGTGTAGGTTCATCAGGAGGCCCGCTGTCACTTCTTTCAGAATCGCTATTCGTTATTAATCCTGAGAGAGAAAGTCATATGGTCACTCCCATCCGCCGCGCTACGCCCCCCGCCTAGATCAACTCAAGCACTGATGCGCATGGACGCTATCACTGGCTGTATGCGGTCAATCGGGCATGCTTATGGCTGTGCATCCGATCACCCTGATAGCTGGGTTGGTGCTTAGGGAAACTCTGAAAAAGACTTCCAGATTTGGTGAAATACGCACCTCACACGAACAGAACGGTTGAGCCCCGATGAAACAGATGTCCTTCGCCGATGCCGAATACGCCGGCAAACGTAAGCAAACCCGACGTGAGCGCTTCCTGATCGAGATGGATCAGGTCGTGCCCTGGAAGGGTTTGATTGCCTTGATCGAGCCGTATTATCCGAAGGGTGAAGGCGGTCGTCCGGCGTATCCGTTGCTGGCGATGTTACGGGTTCATCTGATGCAAAACTGGTTCGGCTACAGCGACCCGGCGATGGAAGAATCGCTGTATGAAACGACGATCCTGCGCCAGTTCGCGGGGCTGCATCTGGATCGAATTCCTGACGAAACCACGATCCTCAACTTCCGCCGCTTGCTGGAAAAACATGAGCTGGCGGGTGGGATTTTGCAGGTTATCAACGGTTATCTGGGCGACCGTGGATTGATGTTGCGCCACGGAACGATTGTGGATGCGACGATCATTCATGCGCCCAGTTCAACCAAGAACAAAGACAAAAAACGTGACCCCGAGATGCATCAGACCAAGAAAGGAAATCAGTACTTTTTTGGAATGAAGTCTCACATTGGCGTGGACGCTGATTCGGGGTTGGTTCATAGCGTTGTCGGTACGCCTGCCAACGTGGCGGACGTGACGCAAGTGGATCAACTGCTTCACGGGGAAGAAGTTCACGTCTGTGGCGATGCTGGTTACACCGGCGTGCAGAAGCGCCCAGAACATCAGGATCGCAAGATGATCTGGTCGATTTCTGCGCGGCCCAGTTCGTACAAAGAGCATGGCAAAGACACGGTGATCGGTAGTGTGCTACGCGGGATTGAGTATGCGAAAGCGCAAGTCAGAGCCAAGGTTGAGCATCCGTTTCGAGTGATCAAGCGCCAGTTTGGCTATACGAAAGTGCGCTTTCGTGGTCTGACGAAAAACATCGCTCAACAGACGACGTTGTTCGCCTTGTCGAACCTGTGGATGGTGCGAAAACGATTGTTGAATGCAGGAGAGGTGCGTCTGTAATGCGGGCTAATCGCCCTGAAACAGCGCGATTAGAGGAAAAAACATGAATTAAAGACAGGAAAGGTCTGGTTTTCGACCGAATAAGCGTTTTTTGAACCTCAAGCAGAGAGGGCATCAAAAATCGCTGGGTACTTCAGACCTTCCTTAGAGAACCCCTGCTTCGGTTATCAGGGCCGGATGAACAACCTATTGTGCTGTCTCAGAAAAAACGTTCTCTTTGGACTGTGATGCCATCGCCTCTCGTGCACGCTGGATCTTGTGCAAGCTGTTTTCACCTTTTGCATTCCAGACGTATAGGCTTGGCTGAGGATTGTGTAACGCTAAAAACGTGCTAATGAAACTGGCCAATTCGCGTGTCGAACTGAAGCTGCCATCACGTAAGAAAACGGTGATATCTCGGAAGAAGCGCTCAACCATGAGACATGGAGAGCTCGATTATGTCCAAGGACAAAACTAGAGTGGTAAAAATAGATCCGTCTCTCATTTTGCTATCAGCCAATAAATTGACATGATTGCACCCACTCCAGGCTGACGATAACAATCCCTCTGATAAACAAAAAACATTTAAAACCTGCATTTCAATGGCGCTAATAAAATGGCCTTTAGCTTCCAAAAGATATAACCGGGCGGATTTTGCTGACATATGCTCTCCACCGGAAAGGCGCTTTGTAAAAAGAAAGGAGGGTATTAAAAAATGGCTACCTGACAAAATCCGTGCCGTTTACTCTAACTTCAATTAGTGCGTGCAACAGGCAATCTGTTGTGGCACTCCATAATCGATGATTCCCATGGGCGGCTGTTTCAGCCATTCAATCAAGCAGTGCAATTTAAAGAAAGGAATCAATATCAATGACTGATAATGAAAGCGCATTCAATCCGGCGCACCCTCCGTTAATGACCGATCCGGATATCTTGCCACCCGATGACTCTGAATCCTTCGTCGTCGGTAGTTACAAGGTATTGAAGGATCATTTTGATCTGGTTACGGACCCACGCTATCCCTGGCAGACGATGAACCACAATTCACCGTCCGATTGGGAAAAGTGGAAGCAGACCAAGGCTGACAAGTTGGCCAACGTCGACCACTACCTGGTGTTGAGGACGCGTTACTGGCACAGGGTCAGCCGCAAGACCTATGCCAATAACGTAACCGAACAGGTCACCAATAGCGTAGGTGCCACCTATACGCACACCGAGGGTAAATCTACATCGGTAACGCAGCGAATCGGCATGGATCTGGGCCTTGATCTATCGGGAGGCGACCTGTTTGCGGGTGGCGACATTCCCCCGATCCCGCCTGTCATGGCAACCCAGGGCGCTTTGGCTGACGCAGCCCCCGTGGGTGCATCGAGCTTCAATTTGAGTGCGGAACTGTCCCGTACCCTTGAGTATCACGAGGAGGACACCACCTCCTACGAGATCAGGCATGACGTGATGACCACGACTGATTTCCTGGCGGACTATCAATATTTTAATTGGCAGATTTGCGAAGCCATTGAAGTTTATCGAGTCCCGACAAGTGACGATACTGGCAAGCAATTTGTTAGTTCCATTCAGGCGAATACTTTAACCACCTATAACGATCGCTTCCTGATGAGGCCTGCCACGCCACCTTCGCTTTAATATTAACCCAAGGAGCACTTGCCATGACCCAGCAATCCACGCTGAAACCCGGTCAATCCGTTGTTTACTCGACTCGCCCAGTTGGCCTGCGCACTCAATTATCAGCCAAGTGCAGCGATGACGGCGATTCCAAAATAAGTTGGCATATCGAGTTGTGCTGCAAGAGTAACCATGATGTCGATCTTGGGGCTGGGCAGCCAACAACGATCGATGTTTCCGAGGGCGCCGGGGCGCTGATGACTGTAGCGAATATCGGTTTCAATCCCGTGACTGTTTGGACTGATTATTAAGTTCAGCCCGCGAACTCGTGCATCACGTTGATACTTCACTATCACTCAAGGAAGTCGACATGAACGCAACTGTCAGTAGCCAGCAACGCCTGGCACAATCTATCCTGATGCCTTTCGGCAGCCAGGCTGCAACGCTCGATGCGGTGAGCCTGACCGCCAGGCTCGACGGCATCGGCAAGGGTGTAGCAGCCATCACGGCCCTGCGCAATCAGCTCAATTCCGGCCAGCTGGCCAATGATGCCGATGCTGCCGCGAAAGCCGGTTCGATTGTCAAAAACACCATTTCCAGCCTGCGATACATCGTGCATGACTTACTGCCGACGCTGGGTACGCCACTAGATGACTTTCTGGCACAGGCAAAACAGCCAGGCAGTTTCCGTGATCGGTTGAGCAAATCCTTGCAGGATTACGGTCTGAGCGCGGAGGAAGTCGATTGGGCATTCGGCGAACTGGATGGCATTGAGTTCCGTCTTGTCGATCTTCTGGTCAACAACGATCCACGGAATCTCGATTTGCTGCTGGACGGCGTCAGCACTGGCCAGAATGGGCTGCACAACGCAGGGTTCCTTGCCTTCTCGGGCGATGAGCAAATCGATGAGCGCATCGGCAATCTGGTAAGCCGCTGCCGCGAGAAAGGTGTAACTGCTTCGTTCGTCCATGTACTGGTTCTGGCGCTCGGGGCCACCGCTGCGGTCAATCATTACCGAACTGCAGAGATGCTCATGGCCGCACACGTCGCCTGGACCCCGCACGCGATCGGACAACTGCATGCGCTGCATCTGACTCCGGCCGGCCAGACGTTCGTTATCAATCACACCAACAACTGGGTGCAAACCTCATGCGCGGGATGGGCGCTCAACACCAACCACACGACCCACGATATCACCACAGGCTGTACCGTGACCGCTCGTGTGGTCGCGCTTGTGGGGGCTAACAAAACCGTCAATATCATGTCCATTCAATAACCATCGAGTTGGCGTTGCAGGGCAATCCAGCCGATTGCCTGGTCTGTCAGGAAATTGAAATTGAGGCGCATGACCCAACTCCAGGTCGTGTGCCTCTTTTTTTTGAGGCTGAGCCAACTTGCCCTGACCATTCACTTCCCATAGGGAAAAGCTAGTTTTGCTGTATCGGAGGTGAGTGCTGGAGGTGAGTGGCTGGAAGCCCCGGATTTAAAGGGCTCCAGACATTCACCTCCTAACCTCGGTAAAGGGTGAATGGTCGAAGGGATGAATGCCTTGCGGTTTAAGGGGTGAGTGGAAGAGGTGAGTGCAAGGGGTGAATGCCTGAAGGCCCCGGATTTAAAGGGCTCCAGCCATTTCACCTTTGGAAATTGTTAAGGGGAGACTGTCAAAAAGCCAGAGTCGACCCGGATCCGCGCATTGTGACAGGCAGCTAACGATCCTGGCTGTGAGAAAACCCATGCACCTTTTTGAAGTCTGCGCTCCTACAAATTTCAGGTCTGGCTGACTAACCAAACACCTACAGATTTTACGTAGCAACGCAGACTTCAAAACAGCGCTTGCGTTTTCACACAGCCTGGACCGATTTCTGCCGGTCGCGACCGACCGAAATCGACCCAAAGGTGACGGTGGGTCTGTGAAAACTAGGCCTCATTATTAGAAAGATCTTGCGCTCGGTTCATTTTGACTACTGCCTGCCCTCCACCGAGCGATGCTGCTGTCCTGGGCCATCGTGCTTTGACAAAACGGTCTTTACTAACCCAAGTAAAGCAAACCTTGTCGGATTGGTTACCACCTAAAATTCGGAAGGCAGTTTCATCTTCGCCGGTGTAGAGACCCACATGTCCCAAACCGCTGGTCTTCGATTTTCGCCAAAACACCATGATCGCTCCGAGACGCGGCTCGATGGGGTCGCCAAATTTTTCCCACTGACGTGCCCCTAAGGGATTGGACGGTAATATCTCATCGACCATTGTCGCAGCAATGCAATGACCTACGAATAGGCCACACCAAGGCACTTCGTCCCCGGAATAATGTATATCCAGATCGTCTGCCCAGTTTAAAATGACTGGATTGTTACGATTACCTAACACCTCCTTGGTGGCAAGGAGCTGTTGTGCTTCCGTCAACCAAGGAAGCAGCGGTCCGCCGGGCAGGGGTTTATTTTCGCCAAACAACGCTATTGTTGTATTGGGACCTACGATTCCATCCACCTCCAGTCCCATCTTTTTTTGGAATTCCTTGGTCGCTGCGATGGTTCTGCGTCCCCAGATACCGTCTACTTCTCCCGGCAAAAAACCTTTCGCAATCAACGCGTTCTGAATTTCTTTAATTCGTTCGCTGGCCATATGCACCTCCTCAATTGTGCTGGAAATTTTGACGATCAATCATAAAATTTGAAACAGTCTACCTGTCCAGTTTGTCGGTGGAATAAAGTAGGAAAGTAGGAAAGTAGGAGGGTCGTTTCACCGTAGACTACTAGAAAGCGGCTTTTGAAGATTAGCTCAGGTCTGGAGAAAGATTTTTCATGATGATTAAATTTTTCGAATGCCTCTGGTTCCCTGGGGGCGTTACTCAGTCTCGTGCGTTAGCTGACTTAATATCGCTGCGGGCTTACTGCTAACGCTTGGAGTAATGAATTCGCGATATAGATATAGTGTAGTTAGTTCGAATAGCTATTTGCGTGCCAGGTATTATCAGTGAGTCTGCTCGTGGTGCGAGATAGCATCGAAACCCGTGACGGTGTTAAGTTTTCGCTACATACAACGAGGCAACTCGTTGCCTCTCTTGATGATCCTCACCTGTGAACGTGACCACTGGTCGCCGCAGTATGAGCTAACTTGCTTCCTTGAGCGCAGCAGACTAATAGTATTAGTGGCCTCCTGCGGAGGCTCGAGCATACAACGGCGATTTTTTTGATATTGCTGAAGCTGCAAGATGCACAATTTATTTATGGCTAGTCCGCAGCGTCACATTCCAAAGGGCGATGTAAATTCGAAGCTGTTTAGGAAAGGAGCAAGCATCCGTGGACTTCGAAGATCCCATCATTAAGCGCATTGCTCAATGTCTTCTCGTTGCGCTAATGTTGGTGCTTTTTTACGTGGCGGGACTTTGTGCGTGGCTAATTTTTGACTGGGATGGGCAATCCAACAACTCTGAGCACCTCGTACGAGCAATACAAATTCTCCCGAGTTTAACCGGGCAGAAAACAGGAGATGTCCAAAACCTTGGAGCCATTTTGATCTCTTCGCTGCCAGTAATGGTTGCACCTATTTGCTTCACTACGATTAATGATAAACGCCGTCTTAATCTCTTTGGTGGCGTAATGATTTGCGTGATGTTGATTACTCTGATGCTTTCTGCAATCGGATACATGGGAATCGATCTTAACTGGAAAAGCGGGCATACGCTTGGCCAGGATGGGTTAACACATGCCCAGCAGTGGGCCCGAACCGTGCTAACCGCGTGCGTGTTTTACATAGCTGCCCTATTAGGGTTAAAGGTCCAATCATGAAACGTCGGTCTATCACGATGTACGCATCGGCATTGTTGTGGGCCCTTATTTTAGTCGACGCGCAGGCTTGGGAGTTGCGAGTGAGTTCCGTACTTCAACCCAGGAACTCCGAGGGTCAACCGCCAAAACCAAATGTATCGCCAGAAGGTATTAAACTTGAACCGGTGAAAGACAGGGTATGGGACTATGTCCCCCAAGGCCCGGCCACTTTGCTTGGAAGTACAGTAGTGGCGCTCGATAGCCTGCCAAGCGGGTATTCCAGCGAGCAACTCTTGGTCAGATTGCCCTTGGGGCGCAACAAACCTCTACAAGTTTCGATCTACGGCGTGAAGCCTCAGGATACTGCTCGGCGGGTGTTTGAAATTTATAGCACTAACGTCACTGATGGGAGTTTAAGTAGCGACGACTTGTTCCGCCTGTATCAAGAGTTAGCCGCACTATCAAAGCAAAGGTTAGATGAAATTCAGAGCATGCCAAGAGGGATTTATGTTCTCGATGCAAAGATATTTTTCAAGTTTCTTGAGGTTGCACGTGAACTTGGTCGCGGTAATTTCATAGGAATTAGCGATAGTGCTAGACAAGTGCAGATGTACATGCGTGATCAGAATAACAGCGTAGAGGGGCGATCTGCGATCACGAAGGGCTTGGGCTCAAATGGCACCACTATGGTAGGCCAGCTAATCCAACAGATCGATTTTGTTGATGTTGACCAACTTAGTTTGGTTTGGGATTACCTGAAGACGACTCCGCCAAGTTTTTCCGACGAATCATGTGCAATATATTTTGCCTTCGTGAACACTTTTAATGAGCACGATGACAGGCTTGTGGAAAGGTGGAATAGCACCCCTGGCTACAAAGTAGTCACATTAGCGTACGAGGCCGCGAGTACGTGTGCAACGATTGCAAAGGACAAGGCGCAACGGTCTAATTCTCCGGTCATTGACGTTGCTGTAACTTTAGATCAACTCGTTAAAGACGCCGCGAGCAAACCTTATGCAAACGCTCGGATTAAGAAGGCTATATCCAATATTGAAGGCTCATCCAGTTTTATGCAAAATATGCAATAGTCTTTGTTGGACTTGAAGCAGAATACCAATGGCACTATCGAACTCAATGTACGGACAGGAAGTCAATTCGGTGCAAAGCATACCTGGCCGCGTCAGGTTCTGTTACTTTCGTCTCTACGGCCAAACTTAGGTTCACTTCGGCTTCAGTTGGAATTGCAGGATTTCGAAAAGCAGCACTCATCGAATGTAGGTTCGAGTGACCAAGAGCTTCCGTTTCTGGCCGATTTCTGCCTGTCACCAAGGGCTGCAATCGACCAAAAGCTGACGGTGGCGACAGGCAGAAATCGGCCAAAAGCCGCCGGTGGATGGAATGATGGCAAATGAGTAGCTATGCTTGGTCTGATGCCGGAATTGATCGAGCAGAATGGGCTTTCCGTCCATGGTACATAACCCACCTTGAGCGGTTCACCCGACTGTCACAATGCCCCGCCTAGTCAGGGGGGAGACGAGAGGACAAGGAATGTTATCCACCAAGCCGGTGAAAGCGTTATCGCAGCATTTAGTGTCTATTTATAATTGTACGCCAATCTAAATTATAATTATCTGGAGCGCCATTATGCGGATGCGATATTTTTCTTCTTTTTTTCCTCTGCTGTTAGCGCTTGATGGTTGCAGCGTCGGAATAATAACTGCAACTCGGACACTACAGGAGCAGCCATTTTCAACTATGTATTTAGCTGGCGACGTAACTCAAGCGACCCGTTGTGTGGGTAAATATTGGCAAGCTGAGGCCACACGAATGGGGCCTTTTTGGGAGGTTTCAACTATGTCATATCAAGTAACTGTTACCGGAAATCACGGCGCTGGCAACCCGCCAATTGGCTTAGTTATTGAGTTCACCGACACATCCGAGGGTACTAGAGCATCAGCGCATGTGCATCCCGGTTACCCCTCTGATGATCCTAGGCGCAAAGTAACTATTGCCGCTCTAGATGCATGCAAAAAAAGATAGCACGCTCAATATTTATAATTAATATATGACGCATAAAAAACGGTTCAAGTCCGTTCGCTTCGCTCACTCGGGACGCCCGCAAGCTACACTCGTGGTCGCCCCTTAACCAAACGTTAGGCCATTGGTGAAAGCATGAATTTTCTGATGCTGACCATAGCAGGAGTCGTGAGCGCAGCAGCTTTTCTGTCGCTGTGTGTCTACATTTTTCTAGCAGTTCGGGGAAAGAGCATAACCCTGTACTCGGTTGGACTGATTGAAAGTGTCGTCAGGAACTGCAATGGGCTTAATGTCATGGTTCTCCAGCTCGGCGTCGTTCTGTCTTCTGGCAATACACGCTTTGACGGCACCGTGAGAGCCATACAGGAAAAATTTCATCAGATCCTACCGAGTCTGATCTCACCAATTCATTGATAAAGGGAGTACGCATGGGAAGCACGAAAGAATGGATGATGGATCAAGAACATGAACGCATTATTCAGTGGATGCGGGAAAGCTACAACATTGATGAAAACGTGGATATTGATGAGGATTATCCCGGATACGAAGGCATGGCTGCTGTGTATCAGCACGAACAAGAAAGGGAAGAGTACGAAGCCCATATGAAATGGTTCGAAGAGCATCCGTTCCTTGAAACCTATAGTGTATTCACAGAAAACCTTAAGTCTTTGAAAATGATGGTCAGTCAAAGAACCAGTCCCTTTGATGACAAGACCATCCATAAAATGGTTTATGCTCATGGAGTTACCTTATTCGAAGCAATGGTAGGAGATATAATAAAATCCGCTGTACTGACGTTTCCGCACCTGATGAATAATTTTGTAAAAAAACTGTCTGAGGACAAAAACTTAAAATACACAATTAAAGAGATTTCTGAATACGGGATAAATGGGATAGTAATAAACATCCTTAACACGCTTACCTACCACAACCCTATTGTAGTAAAAAATTACATCAATCTCGTTACGGGAAAAGTCCTGCCAGATATCCACATGGCCAACATGAAAAGGGTTATCGAAATGCGGCATGACTTTGTTCATCGTAACGGCAAAACAGTAATGGGCGAATATCTAAGTATAGATACTCCCATGGTAATAGAGAGCATTGAGGTCATCGAAAAATTCGCGGAGGACGTATTTGATACTTTATCGAAAGCTATGAACGAGGAATGAACACTAGCTATAATATGGATGATGGTAAAACCCAATTTCTCCGTTGATTTCGAGGATTATCCTGAGAAGCGGGCTTTCTTGTTTAGCGTCATCTGCAATGCCAATAGTTCTGAACTGAACCGCCTTGTCGATTTGGTGATTTTAACAGTGATAGGGCAACAGGCCTCGAAACCTCGAGTATTGGTCGATCAATCCAACCGTCAGGACTGGGGCTCCGTGGCCGATACTGTTGACTGTCCGCCTCAGGTCGATCGCTGCCTTTGCCGCTCCTGGGGTTCGCTCAATGCAACCGAAGTGAAGACCCCCCGAGGGCTTGACGCTGATACTCGTGAACAGCAGTGAACAGCGCTTCCGCTTCGAGACGCAGCTTTTCCACTTCTTCCTCAGGCTGCGTCTCTTGCGCTTCTTGGTACCTGCGTAAAGCCTGCATCGCCAGCTCCATCAGCGGCTCGCCTGCCTTCATCTTTTCGCCCAGATTCTGGTCTTCCCTGCTATCCCTATCCTTGCTCATCGAATCCACCGCTTCCGATTACTTTGCCAGCGCAGTATAGGCGTCCTTACGCTACTACCGGCATCCTCCCGAGCGGAACTGCACTGTCTTCCGAAAATGACCGGCTGAGGTCGGCCACAACCTGACATTCGCATATTCGACAGGCTCAGTTCCCCCATAAAAATAAGTTCCCAAACACGAAATATTGCACCTAAACTGGCACGTACTATCTGTGCGTTACGTGGAATCGTTATGTTTGTAAAAACAAACAGCACGTGGACATCGAAGCGCGAATGCTGCGGCATACATTGCGTTTGAGCCAAGAGGTGCCTATGGACCCAGGACCATGGAACTGGTTGGAGGTTGCGAAGCTCACTGCTAGCCTATTGGTACCGAGTGCCTTGGCTGTTTTCGGCGTCTATGTCCATCGCGTAACGAAGCGATTCGAAAATCTCCAGTGGCGCAGTCAAAAACTGATTGAGAAGCGGCTTGCCATCTATGATGATTTGGCCCCTCAGTTTAATGATCTCCTTTGCTACTACACATACGTAGGTGGTTGGCGGGACCTCCCCCCACCCAACGTGGTTGCAATGAAGCGCGTCGTCGACAAGAAGATCTACCTTGCAGCCCCCTTGTTCAGCGAAGAGTTCTTTGCCTCCTGCATCGAATTTCAAAGCCTTTGCTTTGAAACGTATACCGGCTGGGGCCGCGACACCTGCCTTCGTACACAGTTCGAACGTCGCAGACAAAGTTGGCTCAAAGACTGGAATCCCGATTGGGAGAGTTGCTTTAGCAAAGAAGTAGTTGATCCGGCCCTTGTACGCAAATCGCATCAACGCGTTATGAAAGCGTTTTCGCAAGATATTGGTGTGCACTCATCCTTTGTCGTTCCGATGTCGGGCACTGTCCCGTTGAATGTGCGGTAGCTGTAGGCTACCGCTCATGTCAAATGTTGAATGTTTCGGAGCCAGTTGACTGTCGCCTTCGGGTCGATTTCGGTCACTCGCGACTGGCAACGATCGGCCAGAAGCGGCCAATGTCAGCAGCGTTGTTTGATTTGCCGCCTATACTGATCTAGCAGCTAGGGCTTGCCGTCCATGTCGTGTTTCTCCTCGAACAGTGTCGCGCTCGCAGTGACCGCCTTCAGGCAAAACATGGACTTACAGGCTCCAATAAACCGGCCACGGGGAGTACCGTTTGTTCAATCTGATCGTAAAGGGCAACGCATGGGCCGATGGTCGTGACACCATGTTTGGTGGCCGCATCTTCGAGTACACCGAACAATCCTTAATCGACCGATTCAAGCCAGATGCTCAACTGGACCTCGCAACCATCTCCACCCTGCCTACGCTCTTCGTCCAAGAGACGTTTGGACAAGGAGACCAAGTTGCACGAGTCGGAACTATCGTGCGAGCAAGGATGTCGGGGCGGGATGTTGTGCTCGAGTATGTTTACGATCCGGGAATTCCACCTATTCCGAACCGGCTGCTACAGACCTTTGCAGCTGAACTTGATATCGACGATTTCCAGTTCCAGCGAACGCATTGGTCGATCAAAGATATAGATCTCTTTCGAGCCCTGCTCCGCAACATGCAGCCCCGCCGAAACCGACCTACTGTTTTTCAGGTAGCCGATCCGGAAGCCATCGAGTCAGCATTGTTATCTGCAATGATGCCGTTCCACCCGGGTTTTAATGCGGTCTACGAGACGCTTCAAGCGGGTAGACGAGAGAACAAGGAATGTTATCCACCAAGCCCGTGAAGGCGTTATCACCCCTATTTAGAGTTAGGTTGCTTGTATGCCCGACCACCGCTTCCTGTTGGATTTCGAAGTCGAGACGCACGGTTGCCTAGCGGATGGCCACGACTGCATACAAACTGTTGGTTTCGATGGCGTAGTTGAGATCCACGTCGCCAATCTGAGCGTCAAGCCCGGTACGGACCGCCCCCTGCTGTCCGTGCAAGTCATTCAGGCTGCAGATGACCTTGAGCATGCGAAGGAAAAAGGAACTGCCAACCTCAAAAGGTACCTACAGTACCTCGCCTTCGCGACTAATCTTCCCTTTCGTATTCACAAGATCATTCGAGTTATTGACTGGACGCTAGGCCTAAAGCAGAGAGACTGCCACCAGTTTGAGCGATTCCCAGGGTCTGAGCTACCGTATCCCGTGTTGGAGAGGCCAATCTTTGAATCGCTGGAGCGTTTAACTGCCGTACCAACAACACCAGCGCTTGATCGGGCGCTTAAATGGTTCTCAGCGGGAGTTGGCGCCGAGTACACGGATGATCAGTTCCAGTATTTCTGGCTCGTCATCGAACTCGTGGCGCAGTTCGATAAGCCAACCGATCGAGTTCACGACACATGCCCTCGCTGCAAAGGCAACCTCTTCTGTGAGGCGTGCAATGAATACGCAACACATCGTCCTTATCCGAAGCAGGCAATCCGCCACCTACTTGAACGTACGATGAATGCTGGAGCTGTCGAGTTCTTCGACTTGACCAGCGACATTCGGAACGCAATCATGCATGGCGAGGACGTTGCGCTGATTGAGAAAAACCATGGGGTGGAACTAGCTAGCGTCGTAAATACATTAGGTGGGGTTGCATGGACAGCGCTGCTAAACACCTTCATCCGGCGCCCAGAAGATCGAGAAAAACTTAAGGATTTAGCTCTCCTTCAGACGAACATGTATGTGGGGCAAGTGCTTACACTTAAAGCGCATTTGCTGGTCTATTCGAATGACCCTAACAACCCAAAGCTTGCAGAGATGGCTAGGCCAACCATCTCGCTCGTACACAATGACGATCCGAAAGCAACCTAACCACTTGGGCAACCGGACGCCGGTTACCTCAAACGTTATGCCCTTTAGGGAAACTCTGAAAAAGACTTCCATCTCTGGTGAAATACCCACCTCACACGAATCGAACGGTTGAGCCCCGACGCCATCCCCAACCATTCGGTGACGCTGCTGGACAAAGGATTGCTGATTTGTTGTTGAGTATCCAAAACGCGGCGGAAAATCGGCATTGGATGATCCTGGAGCGTAAGGGTACGGTCCGCACGGAGCTTGCGCGCTACGGCGATGGTGACTCCTGGTACAGATGAAGGTCTCGCCGCAGGCACGGAAAAAGAACCCACTATTGCCTGAGCACTGGCAAGTGCGGGCCGTAACCTACGAAGTCGAGGGGAAAGAAAAGACCGTCTTCACTTCACTGCCCGCCTCACAATTCAGTGCCGAACAGGTCGCCACCCGTTATCACGAACGATGGGAAATCGAGCTGGGCTTCAGGGATATCAAAAGCTCTATGCAAGACAATGCCTTGACCCTTCGAAGTAAGACAGTTGATCTGGTGTATCAAGAATTATGGGGACTGCTACTGGCTTATATCGTGGTCCGCCGAGAAGCCAGTCAGGCTGCCGTTGCGCATAAGCGGGCGCCCAGCGAGGTGAGTTTCAAGTTTGCCTGTCAGCACATCGCCAGCCATCTAGTGGTCATGGCTGGAGCGGTGTCGCCTTCGCACACACCAAGACGCCTGGAAGAGCTTCGCGGCAGTATCGGCGTGCTCTTCATAACAAAACGCCCCAGGCCAGCGAGGCCCAGGGCGGTGAAGATGTCAAAAACCCGGTATCCAGTGAATCGCAATGCTGCACCGCTTAAGTGAACAGCATTGCCCGCCCCGGCGGGGATTTTTCTTGCTCATGGACAACACCTGGACCTACTATCGGGGCCGGCACTCGGTAGGTGCCTGCCGTCCACACTGGCAAAGCCTCGGCACTATCGTGACTGTTGCACCAGCCCTTACGGGTTCTCGTAGTGGACGCCAGGCCCAGCCTCCGGAGGCTGAGATGCACTACCCTACCTTCGCTGACATTCAGCGCGCCAAACTTCACGCCAAGAAACTCAAGTCCGTCCATCCTGAACTGTCGCACGCGCAGCGCCTGGACAAGGCTGCCACCGAGCTGTTCCGTGTTCGCGACTACCACGAACTCAACCGCCGCTTCGATCGGGTGATCAACGAGCATGTGGACACCCCGGGAGGGGCCAACAGCATCAGTCACTGTCGCTATTGCGACTACAAGTTCGCCGCCGATGTTAAAGGCGACCGGCAGTTACACCGGGAGCGCCACGAGTGCTTCATGGAGGCTGTCGAGCTGCTCGGCTACCGCCCTGGCAATCACGTCGAGCGCGAGCGGATGAAAAGCGACGGCTATGACCAGAACAGCAGCGGGCCTACTGGTGAAGACCGGCTGCAAGGTGCCCTGATGGTCGCCCGGGGATGGTTTGAGCGGTCGCTGCACAATGCTATCCACGACCGCTATTGGGCAAAGCATCCGGACTTTGACACCTACGTGGCGATGATCGGCCAGCTCATGGCTGAGACGTTCCCCGAGCAAGCGGAGGCCTTGGGCGAGATCTATGGTCACCGGCCAGGTGAGATCGCCGTGGATGAAACGCGCTGGTACCCGAGCTGATCTGGGGCGTGGTTGCCCGGCTTGTGCCGGGCGTACCCACATGAGCTGCCGTTTCCAGCACCGACATCAGGGCCGGGAAAGCAAGTTTTTGACCACCGCCTACGGCGGTTTGCCGATGCTGCCGGTCACGACCGGCAGCAGTCGGCCATTAACTGCCTCTCGCGAAAGGCAGCTATATAGATCGGTTGTTGCCAGTCGCAACAGGCGGCTATCGACCAACTGCGGCTGATGGTAGCGAAAGGCTACCGACCGGCCGCCTGTTACACGACTCCTGAAACATGGTGTCACTGGCATCTTCTGAAAATGACCAAAACCTCATGTTGGATTGACCGGCTCACAGGAGTGAATGCGCAGCTTGAATGAAGCTTACGCAGCCTTGAAGCAGTACACGGCCAGCTTGTTACCGTCCAGGTCCCGCGCATAAGCCGCATAGGCGTTAGGGGCCCAACCTCGCGGGCCCGGTGCACCTTCGTCGGTGCCACCGCAGGCCAGGGCTGCCGCGTGGAAGGCATCGATAGCGGCGCGATCCGGTGCTTCGAAGCTGATGGTGACACCGTTACCGACGCTGGCCGGAGCACCGTTCGTCGGCTTCAGGACGAAGAAGGACGGGGCATTCTCACCCCAGATCGAGCCATTATCTTCCAGATCAGCGATGCGTTTCTGGCCGAGTGTGCCGAGCACATTGTCGTAGAAACTGCGGGCCTTTTGCAGATCGTTGGTACCGACGGTGACGTGAGTGAAGATGCTCATTTTGATGCTCTCTTTATAAAGACACAGTGAGTGGATATTGCAGTTGGCCCGTGCGCGAGACGTCAGACGCTCAACGCCAGGACGATTCAATCAGCGATCGAAATGGATAACGGTGCGTATGCTCTTGCCTTCATGCATCAACTCGAAGGCCTTGTTGATGTCCTCAAGCCCCATGGTGTGGGTGATGAAGGTGTCGAGCGGTATTTCACCGGCCTGGGTCTTCTCGACATAAGTGGGCAGTTCGCTGCGGCCTTTAACACCGCCAAATGCCGAGCCGCGCCAGACCCGACCGGTCACCAGCTGGAACGGTCGGGTACTGATTTCCTGGCCCGCGCCGGCAACTCCGATAATCACCGACTCACCCCAACCTTTGTGGCAACACTCCAGGGCCGCGCGCATGAGATGGACGTTGCCAATGCATTCGAAGGAGTAGTCGACACCGCCCCCGGTCATCTCGACGATCACGTCCTGGATCGGTCTGTCGTAATCGTTGGGGTTGATGAAGTCGGTAGCGCCCAGTTGCCTGGCGATTTCGAACTTGGCCGGGTTGATATCGATCGCAATGATGCGACCGGCCTTGGCCATGGTGGCGCCAATAATGGCGGCCAGGCCGATGCCGCCCAGACCGAAGATCGCCACGCTGGCGCCCTCTTCCACTTTTGCCGTGTTGAGCACCGCACCAATGCCGGTGGTCACACCGCAACCGAGCAGGCAGACCTTTTCCAGTGGCGCATCCTTGGGGATTTTGGCCAGGGAAATTTCGGGTAGCACGGTGTATTCGGAAAAGGTCGACGTGCCCATGTAGTGGAACAGGGGCTGGCCATTATAGGAGAAACGACTGGTGCCGTCTGGCATCAATCCCTTGCCCTGGGTTGCACGAATTTTCTGGCAGAGATTGGTCTTCCCGGACTTACAGTATTTGCAGTCTCCGCATTCCGGGGTGTAGAGCGGGATCACATGATCGCCCACTGCAAGTGAGGTCACCCCCTCGCCCACCGCTTCGACAATACCGCCACCTTCGTGGCCAAGAATGACGGGGAAGATCCCTTCCGGATCGGCGCCGGACAAGGTAAACGCATCGGTATGGCACACGCCTGTCGCAACAATGCGCACCAGCACCTCACCGGCTTGCGGCGGCGCCACATCGATTTCGACAATTTGCAGAGGCTGGTTCGCCGCGAAGGCGACGGCCGCTCGTGATTTGATCATGGTCATGATTCCCGGAGGCAAAGAGAAGCCTCCACTTTGTAGAAAGGGTAAAGAGGTTGTGTTCAGAGGGGCGTTACAGAAGGCAGGCGTCCTTGCCCTGGAGGCCGGTTAGAGCGATGCCTCGATCTTTTTTGCTACGCCTTCATCCACCCAGGCATGCCAAACTTCCGGGTGTTCCTTGAGGAACATCCTGGCCAGCTTCGGCGACTCGATGCGTTCCCGGGTCATCCTGGCCAGATTCTGATTCAGCAGATCGATGGGAATGTTGATCTTCTCCAATACTGCGACCAGCTCGGGCGCCTGTTCATGAAACGCCTTGGAGAGCCCGACCATGGTGATGACGTCTTTGTTGGCCCCAGTCTTTTCTTCCAGTCTTATCGCATCGATCTGTCCCATCAACGGGGTCGGTGACCAGTAGTAGAACAGTACCGGTTCACCGCGTTTATAGCTGGACAGGACCGCTGCATCCAATGCCGCACCAGTGCCTGGACGGAAGTTGATGAAGGTGCTTTCAAGACCGTATTCTTTCAGCATCTCGGTATTGTCCTGTTCGCAGATCCAGCCAGCGGGACAGTTGTAGAAGCGGCCTTTGGACGGCTCCTCCGAGTCTTTGAAAACGCCCGGGTACTTGCTCAGGTCGGCGACTGTCTTGAGGTCCGGTGCTTGCGCCGGTCTATTGCGTTTTGCGTCCCCCTCCACGACATAGCGCGGCACATACCAGCCTTGAGTCGCACCGACGATCGGAGCGCCAACCCCGACGACCTTCCCGGCTGCCGCAGCCTTCTTCCAGACTTCGCTGCGCTCCATCCACTCTTCGCCAAACACTTGAATGTCGTTGCCGGCCAGCGCGGTCTCAAGAATGATGGTGTTACCCACCAACTGATCCGTTGCGCAGCCGTAGCCTTCCTTGAGCACGATCATCATGATGTCGGTGAGGAGCATCCCGCTCTCCCAGTTCAACCCGGCAAATTTCACCGGCTTGCCCGATTCACACCATCCCGAAGCCTGGCTTGAAGCACTACCAACGAGCAAGCCGAGGGTAAGTAACGAGGCCAGCAAACTCTTCCTGTTTTTCATGATCAGACGCTCCGAATCGTTATTATTGGGGGCAGCGAACTGTTGTGTGCGACACAGGAACAAACGAGCCCATCTGATTCAGCATGGACAGGTACGCGCGCAAACACGTGAGGCAAAGGCGTGAATCAATTGCTTTTATTGTTATGGGCGAAACTCAGACTGCCGGGTCAACGGAGGTACGCCCGTAAAACAATTGCCGGGCATAGGCACTGAACTCGACATTGGGCTGGTCCACGTACGCAAACACCGCGTTGAGCCTCAGCCTGTCCCCTTCCACCGGCGTGACCCGGTGCAATGAATAGCGGCCACGGAACAATGTCAGGGTGCCAGGCACTTGAGGCAGAACCTCTATCTGCTGAGTTTGCGGGTCATCGAGGAATTCCCTGACGGCGTCATAACAATCGTCGTTTTCATTGCGCAGCATGCGCACGTACTCAAAATCCCCGCCAGCGTTCGCCGCCTGAAGGGACAGCGTGACGCTGAAGTCGGAACGATCAAAGTGCCATCCCAACTCCTGTCCAGCCGTGAAGCCCTGCAAGTTAAGGGCGGCCAGTGGGTCGGCATGACGATAGAGCGTGTCCAGGTCCAGGACATCCTTGATGAAAGCAAGGACTTCGTCCGATCCGTAGATCTGCCGGATCAAATGGTCGGCGGGAATATCGGCATAAGCCACGGTGTCTTTTGCAGTGTTCATCAAGCGTCGTAGCGGATGTTCCGGGTCAACGCTTTCGTCCTGAGGTTTGAAATAAACCGTGTGGTTTTCCCGAAAATGAAACATGCGCGAGTGCAGTGCAAGTGTCTGTTGCGCCATCGCGACAACCGATGAATCACGAACAAAACCCGGAAAGATCGCTACACCCTCTTGTCCCAGCAAAGACTGACTGTGCGTGACCAGTTCGAGATAAGCGGGGCTGGTGCGATCGGTAATGGGGTAACGCTCGAGATCAATGATATCGCTCAGGGTTAGCGCAGGTGTGAAAGGCAGGGTAGTCATTATTGTTGGTCTCCGGTGGCTCTGCTGGATTCAGATTGCATCGGCACCAAAAACAAGTCACGCTCATAATTTTACGCAGTTTTGTGAATTATTTTCAGGTCGCACGACAATGAGACTGACGCTGGATCATCTGGTGATGTTGCAAACCCTGGCGGAAGTCGATTCGATAACCGCGGTGGCCGAGCGTTTATGGCTGACCCCTTCAGCCGTCAGTCACCGCATACGCGAAGCGGAGCGGCGGCTGGGTGTGAGCCTGACGGAACGATCAGGTGGAAAATTACGACTCAGCCCTGCCGGGGTGCGCCTAGAGCGAGCCGCCAAAGACATCATCGCCACACTCAATGAAGCCGAGTCCGAAGCTCGGTCCATGGCCGGTGGCGTCACAGCGTTTGTCCGTATGGGTGTCACCTCCTACGGCCCGTTTCGCTGGATTCCAAAATTCATCAAGCACTACTCGAGTCTTCGGCCCGACATCGAAATCACACTGGTGACCGTGCCCCGTAACGACGTTTACGCGAGCCTGATGCAAGGTCGGCTTGATGTGTCCATCATCGATGACGGCATGGTGCCCAGTGGCGTAGCAAAACTGCCGCTTTTTCGGGACGACCTGATTGCGATCATGGCGACCGATCATCCTCTTGCAAGCAGGAAAAATATCTACGCGGAGGACTTCAAGACTTACAACCTGGTGACGTATTCAACCGATCGCGCCAGTGGCTGGGAATATGACCGGTTTTTCGCTCCCGCCAGCATCCTGCCGCGCCGCATGATCACGGTGGAGTTGATCGAAGCCATCGTTGAACTGGTTCGGTCAGGATACGGAATCAGCATATTGCAACGGGATCTGGTGACCCCCAGCCTTGAGCGTGGGGAGCTTGCGTGGGCCGCCCTGAATGACGGCCTCGACATCGCCTGGAACGCCATTGTCCGCCCCTCGGAACGAGAGGACAGTGAGGTCAACAAAATGGTTACAGAGCTTGATACCTGGATTAAAAATGCAGGAAAACCTGAATACAGCTAATCCTTGGTTAGCGCGTGAAAATGGTTTCTTTGGGTCGATTACAGTCTTTCGCGACAGGCAGTAACCGGCCAAAAGCAGCCCCTCAAATGCACGTCGAACGACGCTTGCCATTCCCATCACCAGCGCCGGCAACGCCACGCCACGCCACGCCACGCCGACCAGTGGTACCTGTCCACGATAATCCCTGCAATCAACGGACCATCCGGGCAGAGCTCCTTGATGATCTAGCGGACACGACAGCCTATCTCTGGAGCCTCCGAAAAACGTCGGTGCACGGCCGCAACTGCAGGTGCTGCAGGATTGATTCCCCCTGCTTGAGTAACTTGCTCCAGCTCGCCTTGTGCGGTTTTTTGTTTGGCGGAGTACGCTGCCGCACCTCTTAAAAAATCCCGCTCCCTGGTCATTCGAGCCAGTTCGCGCTTGAGGCAGGCTATCTCTTCGTCCCGCGGATTGCCGGTGCCAGCGAACACCTTTCGGTGTATTTCACCAGATTCGGAAAGTCTTCTTCAGAGTTTTCCTAGAAAAGCGCAAAAACTGACGGTGATAGCGCTGTGAAAAACTGACTTGGTAGGTCGATGTGGAGTCCGACAAGTCTGACCAGCACCAGCGCGCACGTGACTCTCAGCATCATTGTCTTGCGGGCTGCTAACCGACCGTATCTATACCCACGTCAGCAAAGGAGGGTGCCTCAAGAACGCTCGCGTGACCACCAGAGAAAATGGGGAAGAGAGAGGCGGCAGTGGGGGTGAAAATTGAGGGTGGAACGGGGTGGCGCTCGCGAGGACAGGCCGGTAACCCGCGCCAACACCGCGGAGAACGGGCGGATGGAAACCAATCTAGAGCGGTTGGTTTTTTGAATAGTGGTAGCCGCAGAAAATCTGGTCTATAACCCATGCACACTTGGGTGATTGGCCGTGCTACATAGCGCCGTACGTATTCGTTCAAGCAAAGCCGAGCTTTGTGAGGCAGACAATTTACTCTGCCGCTCCGTCGAGTCGAAGGGATGGAAGACCTCCACGACAACGTCAAACGCAGGATCGCGATCGTCGGACGCCTCGGTGTGTACCCGATGATGCGGCTCTCATTACCTGGCCGCCGCCTCCTGGCATATCTGGCGCTCCGCAAGCTACCCACCGTACGTGGGTCGGCCGCGGCCCAACTTTGGCCAGACGTGTCGGACGACGTAGGACGCGCGAACCTTCGCCGTGCGTTATGGCACGTGCCGCGTGGCTGGGTGGTGACGATGGGCGATGAGCTGGTACTCGATGCAGAATGCGACCTAGAAGAGGCGCACCGCAGCGCGGCGCGTGCGCTGGCCGGCGAGCCCCTGTCGCTCGATGAGATCGCGCTGCTGTCCAACGACATCCTTCCCGGATGGTACGAGGAATGGGTGCTGCCGGAGCAAGACGCGTTCCACATGCTGCGTGTACATGCGCTGGAGGCGGCCTGCCGCACAATGGCATCATCGGGCCAGTACGGACTAGCCGTCCAGGCGGGCACTGCCGCCGTCGCCGCCGAACCGCTGTGCGAGTCCGCGGCCGAAGCGCTGATCGACGCGCATCTCGCGCAGCACAACCGCTACCAGGCGGTGCAGTGCTACCGCATGCTCGCGCAACGGCTCGCCCATGAGCTGGGCGTCGAGCCAGATCCCGCGCTGGCTGCGCATGTTGGCGTGATCGACCACGCCAAACGACGCCCGGGCTGAGCGCTCTCGCCTTTTCACCGCTCTGACATCGTGTCGACGCCGCATCGGCCTGCGCCTGGATGTAACGTGGACGAAACGCGGACGCATGCCCGACGCCGGGCAGTCAGAAGCATCTTGCCCTGGCAACGAAGCGACGACCCGGCTGCGATGCTGGCTTGATGCTACGGCGTACATCCGTGGACGGGACCCATGGTGTACTGCCGCCATGAGCCACCAACGTGGAGTCGTGACATGACGATCGTCCTGGAAGCACCCGAGCGCGAATGGAGCGTTCAGTCCGAGCAGAACCCCTTTGCCGAGGTGATGGCCGAAGCCGAGGTCGCCTCGGCCACGGTCGATCGCGTCGCCTCCTTCAGCGAGAGTTCGACGCCATTCGCCGAAACCGCAGGCGGCACGCTGTCCGAAACCGAATCCGATCGCCTGCTCGCACAGGCATTCGCCGAGCTGCGCGACGAAGCGTTCGACGAAGCGATCGCCTTCCTCACGGAAGAGACCGAGCAGGCCGTCGCCGACCGCTTCACCGACGAGTCGCCCTCCTCGGGCGCCGAACGCGAGCGTTACGCCGATTCCCAGCTGTCCGGGGTCCGGTTCGAGGCGCAGCAATACCTGGAATCACTCGAAGCGGGCCTCACCGGCCAGGACATCGAGTCGCTGACCGACGAGCAGCTCGACGAGATGCTCGAGCGCCTCGACCCGCAGTCCGGCGAACTGACACCGGCCGGCGAGGAGTTCATCGGCGCGCTGGTGCGCAAGGCAAAGAAGGTGGTCAAGTTCGTCGCCAACACAGCCAAGACCGTGGGCAAGACCGTTGGCAAGGTCGCCGGTGCGGTGCTCGGACCGATACTGAGGAAGCTGCGCGGGCTCATCAATCCATTGCTCAGGCGCGTGCTGTCGATCGCGATCGGCCGGCTCCCAGCCCCGTTGCAACCGGCCGCGCGGACGTTGGCGGCACGCATCACATCCGAGGCGTCGGAAGACGAAGGCATCATCTACGAAGGCGCGATATCGCCCGCTAACTTGACCGATGTCGACGCGCTGGCAGAGTCCTTCGACGCCGCGCTCGCCGAAGCGATGACCGGCGACACGGCCGACGAATTCGTCGGCGAATCGTACGAGGACCGCGACCGCGAAGCAGGCGTGGAAGGCCGTGAGCTCGAGCGCCTTGCCGAAGCCCGTGGCGTGCTCATCGACCGGCTGCGCACGGCCGGCGACGAAGAGGACCTGGCGCCTGCCGTGGAGCAGTTCGTGCCGGCGCTGCTGGGCGCGCTGCGCGTGGGCATCAACCTGGTCGGACGCCCCAAGGTCGTGCGCTTCCTCGCGGGTTACCTCGGGCAGCTGATCAAGCGCTGGGTCGGACCCAGCCTGTCGGGCCCGCTCTCCAACGCGATCGTCGACACCGGCCTGCGCCTAGTTGCACTGGAAGCTGAGGGCGACGCCAGCGAAGCGCGCACCGACGAGGCCGGCCCGATCGCACTGGCCAGTGTCGTCGAAGACACCGTGCGGCGTCTCGCAGAGAACGAGGAGTATGTCCTCGAGAACGAGGACCTGATGCAGCTCGCCGCTGCTGATGCATTCGGTGAAGCCGTAGCCAGCCATTTCCCGCAGCACTTCGTGCGCCCCGACCTGCATCAGGCGCCCTCCATCGGCGGCACTTTCGTCGCGCGTCGCCCGCGAAGCGTACGCACATACCGCAAGTACAGCCGCACGCCGGAGGTGGAACTCACCGCGCAGATCGCGGATGCGCTGCCGACGTTCGGCGGCTCGACAGTGGGTGCCGTACTGCGCGCCGCCGGCGCGACGTTCCCGATCCGCGCACGCATGCACATTTACCAGTCCGCCACCGGCACCGCATTGCCGCGCATGGTCCGCATGGATCGCGCCAACGGCAGTGGGCGCGGTCGTGCCGCGTCGTCGCAAGTGCATCCGTTGACGCCAGGAGCTGCCGGACTACTGCTGCGCGAACCGAAACTGGGTGTCGCGGTGGCGCCGGCCTTCCTGCGTTCGCGCAACCGCATCGCGGTCGGGCAGCGCTTCTACCTGCTCGAACCCTTTGGCGCGGCGGCTGCACTCGCGCTGTCCGGCGTCGCGGGCGCAGCTGCCGCGCGACTGGTGCCGAGCCGCGCATGGACGGTTGTCAACTTGCGCCGTTCGAAGATCACGGTCGGGCTGTATCTGTCTGAAGCCGATGCGCAGACTGCCGCGGAAGGCATCCGCCAGGGCCGCGGCAGCGCTGCGCTGCTGCAGGCGCTGACCACTGCATACAAGACGGCCTCACAACCCACCGCCGCGGCACCAAACGGGCACCTGCGCGTCGTGCGCGAGGACAGCGAGGATCACGAAGAGCTCGCCCCAGCCGGTCCCGCGCTTGCGCCCGGGATCGCCGCATCGCTGCGCCGGCGGCTCGATGCCTGGGTGCTGCCCGCGCTCGCGACATGGGTGCGCAACAACGGCGAAGCGTTCGCGCGTGCCGCCGCGCACCCGGATGCCGGCGTGACCGTCCGCGTCCGTCTGACATCGGTGCCAGGGCTGGATGCGCTGGCCAGCGGCGTCGCGACTGCAGCGGCCGCGACGAATGCACTGCGCGGCACGCCGACGATCTCCATCAGCGTCACGTCGGGCAGACGCCGGAAATGAACAACGTCGCGCCACTGGACAACGCCCTCATCGTCGCCGACCTGGAGCGACAGGTCGCGCATTGGCTGGCGGCCTCGCGCACGTTCCGCGACGCCGAGGAGTTCGCGTCGCTGGCGGCATGGAAGTCGGTCGAGCGCGAGATCGGCGCCCCCCTCCGCAAGCAGTTGCACGCCACCGTCGAAGAACTCATCGCACTGGGCGATGCCACGAAGGCGTTGATCGCGAAGGCGCGCCAGGACCCTGCGTTGATCGCCCAGGCCGCGACCGCCGTGCAGCGCTTCCGTCGTCGCTACGTACAGGTCGACACGACGCTCGACTTCCTCGGCGATGCGGTCAATTCGCGCACCAGTCCTCTACTGTGCGCGGCGCTGTCGACGCTGGACCGACTGGCCGTGGCGAGCATGGCACCGATACTGCAACGCGCCAACAGGCCCGTACCGCGCGCGCTGGTTTACCAGGACAAGGGCACCGGCGCATCGATCCTGCGCGCCGGCGTACGCCTGTGGGCACCGGGCACGATCATGCCCGTCGCGGCGATCAAGATCGTGCGCCACAACCTCTACCGCCCGACGTCGCTCTTCCACGAGACCGGGCACCAGGTCGCGCACCTTACCGGCTGGGTGCCGTCGGTGCGCTCGTCGCTGGCGCGCGCGCTAGCCGACGATACGCAGCTGAAGGCGATGTGGATGCCGTGGGCGTCGGAGATCGCCGCCGACGTCTATGCCTTCCTGCTGACCGGCTACGCCTCGGTCGCCGCGCTTTACGACGTGGTGGGCGATGCGGAGACGATCCTGCGCTGGCCGATCGGCGACCCGCATCCGATCGGATGGCTGCGAACCGCGCTGGGCTGCGCGTTCTCAAAGCAATGCTTCGGCGCAAGCGGGCCGTGGGTGCATCTGCAGCGCGCGATGGAAGCGCGGTATCCGGCGACCGCCGCCGACGAGAGCGTGCAACCGCTGCTCGCGCGCTCGCTCGCCGCGATGCCGCGCATCGCGGCTGCGTGCCTTTCGGCGCCAGTGCCGGCGCTGCAGAACCGACCGATGACCGACGTCCTCGATCCGCAACGCGTGTCGCCGAAAGCTCTTGCGGAACTCGAAGCCAGTGCCGGCGCGGCGTTGTGGACCTCGCCACATTGGCGCCAGAGCGAGGGCATCCGCATCGTCGCGCTCGCAGGCCTGCGCGAGGCCGAGCATCCCGAAACCGCGTCGCTCTGGATCGATCGGGCGCGAACGTGGTTGACCACCCAAGTCAAAACAGCCTGATCGAAACGAGGTAATCACCATGGCAACCGATAACCAATCAGGCGCGAGCGGCCCCACGCTCGAGGCGCGCATCGCGGTACTGGAGGCGTTGTTCGTCCGTCTTGCGCAAGCCGGCGCGACGGAATGCATCCTCGAGAATGGGTTCAAGACCATCTCCGAGTGTCTGGAGAACATCGCCAACCAGATGACGCCGTTGCGCGCCCTGGGACCTGACGTGGTCAAGCACACGGACGAAGACGACAAGCGGATCCAGAAGCTCATCGCCGCACTGGTGTCGCCGGACCCGAAAGCGACACCCACCCCGCCGGTGGAACCCGACGCCGCCAGAGTTCAAATGAGGAGCATGTCATGATCCGCCAACTCGTCAAGGGCATCTTCACCCAAGGGCTTCCTGCTCAGCTACCGTGGCACCCAGCAGTTCCGTCGGGCGACATGGGCGCTGCAACAACAGCCGTCCTGACCGCCGATCCGCTCGATCTGACGCTCTACATCGAGCAGTTCTGGAACTCCTTCAGTCCTTCGGCCGGACCCGCACGTCGAAACCTGTGGGCGTCGGGGCGATTCAACACGATCGCCCCGCCCACGCCCATCGCCCTGCCCACCCCGGGCAACCCGGGTGTCCCGAGTTGGGACCACCTCGCCTACAGCTACGTGTTAGAGAACACCAGAGCAAGCCAGATTCTGCGTCGCGTGGTCCGCGAGTACCGCTCTGGTGAAGGCCTGGGCGTCCCTTCGCCTGAAACGCGGCGATGGCTCGAGGCCACTGAGGCGTTGTTGCATGGCGCGGGGAATATGATTCCACCCTGGCTCTCCACGAGCGCGGCCCGCCAGGATGCTGAGGCGGTTCGCCGCAATGCCTATTGGCGTCTGCTCGGAATGGATCTGGCCTTCGGCACCGAGGACAATCGACAGCCCGAGTATGTCAAGGCGACCGCAGCGAACACAGACTTCATCAGGTTGTTCGAAGAACTTCTGTACGAACTCTGGCGAGCGATTTCCAACATAAGGAACTTTGTGGCCGGCAACGAGACCGACCAGGACCGCATCTACCGCATTGCCGAGGAACTCCAGTACGTACTGAGATCTCGACGCCTGGGGGAAATGCTTGATCGCGAAGAACTGGCCGCCGCCACCGTCCTGGGCTGGATCGAGCTAACCCTGAGTAACGACAACTCTGTCGTCGTGGATCTCAAGGCACAATCCACATCGTCGGCCAATCGTTTGAAACTGATTGGTAACCGGGTCGGGCTTCCAGCGCACAGCAAGTCCGCTGCGCTGCTGTCCATGAGCGAGGACATCTCGATCCTGCTCCGGACGATCGAATCTGCGGTGATTACGCAAAGTACCGTCGCGACCTTGTATCAACCCGGCCCCATTGGAGAGGCCACGCGTCGTGTCATCACCGAATGGTCGGCGGCGACCGGCAAAGACCTCAAGGCGCGCGCCAAGCCCGTCGAGACGAACCGTCCGCGGCTCGTCGGCGTGCAGTGACGCAGCGACTCCACCGGAGGAAAGGCCATGTCCGCGACAAGCCCGACGAGCCCGTTCGACGAACTCGGACTGGAAGTACCGTTCGCGAAAGACAACGCCGAAACTGATCGATTCGAGGCCGGGCCGGCATGGAACGAACTCGGCGAATCGCCGTTTGCGGGAGCGCCGGCTTCCGAGGGCAGCTGGCAGGAAGGCCCGGAGCGGCTGCAGGCGGAACCGGAAGACGAAGGCCTGGCCTGGCTCGACATGGAAGCGGCGGACGCCAATGCGGAGGCATTCGGCGCCGAGGATCTCGCGCTGGATGGCGAGGCACTCCACGAACACGAACACCTACACGAAAACGAGGACGAAGCGCTGCTGGACGATACGGAGTGCGAATCGGGGTACCTCGATGCCGATGCCGAGCGGTTCGAATCGGAGATTTGGGCAGACTCGGCCGAGCAAATCGCGTTCCGGAATCGGGTGCTCGCCGCCCATATCGCCAGCAAGGGTAGAGCTCCGTTTCCGGACCTGTCCTCCGAACAATTGCAGACCTTGGAGAATGTGCCGGGGACCAAGATCAAGACATTGCCCGCGACTGCCGCTGCGGCGGGCCGACTGCTGGACGCAGCGAACGCGGACCTTACCCGGGCGCAACAGGCCGGTGACGCCGATGCCCTGCGCACCATCAGGCTGAGCGTCATTAGCGGCCACCGCAGCAGCCAGGTGCAGAAGGGGCTCTGGCTGCGCTATTTTTCCGCAAAGGGCGGCTACTACGACACGACGCAAGTCGCGCGCGAAAGACTCCCGGATGGACCTCATTCCGACCAAGCGGTCCGCTACATGCTAGAGCGGCAGGACAACGGCGGATTTGGCCTGGGCGGAAGGATCGCTGCACCGGGCTATAGCAACCATCAGAATGGCATCGCGATCGACTTCTCTCAGGAGCGCCGCAAAGGACATGGCATTCGAAACAAGTCCGACTCCAAGTCGCGCGCCCGGTGGCGTTCCACCTGGTTCCACCACTGGTTGAGGAAGAATGCGAAAATCTTTTTTTTCCAGCCACTTAAGACGGAAGAGTGGCACTGGGAGTACCACCCGCCGGGCCTGAAGGCGCGTTTCGAAGGCGCCACGCGCGGCGAGCTAGGACAGGAAGCCCGGGGTGGTGGGTCGGTGGCGTCCTGGGAGCAGGCCAACGAAGAATCCCTCTACTCCGAAGCGGAGTACGCGGAGGAAGGTGCGGTGCCGGCGCCGTTCCTGCGCACTTTCACCGCGAAGGCACTGGGTGTGAAAGTCGCCGTGTATGTGACGCAAGCCGCATGTTCCGCGCGCCAGGTGGAGATGCTCGTGTTCGCGCACGGCCTGGACCTGTGCAAGCCGGTCTTCAAGAACCGGCCCGCAACGTTCATCACCGAGCGTCCGTTCAAACTTGGAGAGTTGGTCGAAGCAACCGGTCGACCCATCGTGCTGGTCGTTCCCTTCCTGGATTGGGAGCGGCTCGCTGCGAACCGAATGGCGTTCGGACGCAAGTGGCACCGGCTGGCGCAGCCTGCGAACTTCAACCAGGTCGCCGCCGAGGCGCTGGACCAGGTGCGCGCAATCACCAATAGCGCCGACGCGCCGACCGTACAGCGTCTGATCCTCGCCGGGCATTCGCGCGCCTACGGTTTCTTCGACGCGCTGGCGCACGAGCATGCCTCGCCACAGATGCGTACCGGTGCGCTGGCCTGTCCGACGCACGTGTGGGCGCTCGACACGACTTACTCCGCACCGATCGCCGACTGGCGGGCGTGGCTGCTTTCGCGCAACGACCTCCAGGCCACGGTCGTCTATCGCCAGGGCACCTATCGGACCAGAGGGTCGATCGTGCGCGAGCTGGTGACCGGCGTGCGTGGCAGGGAGTTCAGCAAGCTGGCCGCCGCAAGCAACGGCCGCCTGACGGTGATGCCGGTCTCGGCAGGCAAGGTCTCGCACTGCGCCATTCCCACGGCGTACCTGCCGCGCCTGTTCGCCACCCTGCCGGCGCCAGCGGCCTCCGGCGAATACGCAGGCGAAGCACAGTACGAGGAGTTCGAGGAGTTCGAGGAAGGCGAGGACTATGCCGGGCTTGCGACCGAAGCCGATGCTGAGTCGGAGGCCGATCCGGTCTCTTCGATCGTAATCTCCGATTACCCGCGGTACGGCAGGGCAATGCCGCCGACCTATCGGGAGATGCTCCAGCCGCTGGTCACAAAGATCATCGAGACAGTGAGTTCCGGCGGCACGATTCGCGTCTCCATCATTGGCCACGCGGACTTCGATGCTAAAGGACGCGAGTTCGAGACGAAGGTGAGCATGGAGCGCGCCACGGTCGGCCAGCAGACGCTCCTGTTGATGCTGATGCCCCAGGCCGGGATCGTCGGCCTCACGTCCGAGAAGATGCTCGCCGCGTTGGACCTGACTCTCGAGGGTATGGGCACGAAGCAGCCCATCGAATCCAGGCCCGTCAACGAGGATCAGCGGAAGCGGAATCGGCGGGTCGAGTTCTTCTGGGAGGTGCCGAGCAGGAAGCGACCGCTTCCGCCGCTCCCGCCACCGGACGACGCCAGGGGGCTGACCTATCTTTTCGGTGGCGTCACAGCAGCGGGCACCGATGAGCGTCTGAACGGTGAACGTGTCGTGCGTTTCATCCTCAACAATTACGGCATCGACCCGTCCACGGTCTCCATCACCGACAATACCCACCGCGTCACGCAATCCCGGCGGCTCGCTGTTCACGAGAAGGCCGAGCTCGAGTTTCCGGCATTACGCCCGGGCCGCATCGAAAGGTGGACCTTCCGCATCCAGCCCAACCCCAGAGCCACCATCGGGTACTACGTTTACACCCAAGTGCCCACGAAATCGCAGGAGCATGCGTTCGACAACGAGGAGGAGGCGGACGCGACCTCGGCGCAATTCCTCGAGTCTGTTGAAACGATCGATTCCGATGAGGCTATGGATGAAGCGCACGAACGCCCGGACAACGAGGCGTTGGCCTGGCTTGACATGGAGGGGCTGGCCTGGAACGAGGACCTCGGCGAGACCGAAGCCAGCGCAAGCGGAACGTATGCCGAAGGCGAGGCGCTCGATTCCCAGCTTGAGTTCACCGGCGAGCAGATGACCGACGAGTTCGAACGCTTGGACCAGTTCGAGGACGAAGGCGAGGCCGAATGGGCCTCGGATCGACTCGAACCCGAGACGGAATACGAGACGGAATACGAGACGAAACAGGATCCAGTGCAGTTCGCATCGGAGCATGCCGAAGCCGACACCTTGGTCGCCGATGTCGAGTCCGAGTCCATCGCGAATTTCGAGGACGAGACTCCGCCGGTCGACACAGTCGACGCTTTCCTCGAGTCTCGTAGAAGTCTCTACCAGGTGACCCTGGTCGGCACGAACGTCCACGTCACCTTGCCTCGCTCCCACGAGTGGACGTCCCGCTACACGGACCGGGCCCTGGCCGAAGGCGCATTGGGAGCGGCCATCAGCGTGATGTACAGGGGAGGCGTGACCGCCGCGCAGACTCGGAAAGCCTACGAACAAGTTGTCGGCCACGGGGTCAAGTACATGCCAGCGCCGAAACAGGCCGATGGTGACAACCGCATTCATCGGATGATCCTCTTTGAGGTGGCTAGGACGAAGTTCGCCCAGGCGCTGAATCTGTCGCCGAAGGCCATGACCGAGGCGTGGGCCGCGAGAATCGGCGAGGCGAAGATGATCGAATTCGCTATCGGGTCGGCCTACCGTAGCTTCGATCGGCTGGTCCCACATTTCTCGAGCAAGGCGCTTGCCGCGGCCGGGATGAGCGTCGATCTGATCCGATTCCACCTGGACAAAGAGTCCCAGTCGATGATTGAGGTCGCCAAGCGCCATCCTACGGCCTCAGCGTGGCGAGCGGCGTACAAACGCAACCCCGCACTTCATTGGGGAGAGCGCGAGCCGGTTCTTGCCGATTTCGACAAGGTGCCGCTGAGCCAATGGGCCAGGACGATTCTCGAACTGGCAACGGCGACGCGCAAAACGGTGAGAGAACAGTTCATTCGCCAGCGAGAAGAGGATAGGAAGCATGGCCGCAACGAGTACCTACGGCCGCACGAGATCAAGGTCGAGGATGTCGCGAAGTTCATCCTCGAGACCTACGATTCGATTCCGATAACGCGGTTTTATCGCCTCTCATGGACCTTCCACGGCGGACAGCAGCTCCGCAACATCAAAGGCGAGCCGATTTTCCTCCTCAGCGCCGTGGACGACCGCGTTATCTTCCAGCACCTCGGCAACAGGAAGTTCTACCGACAGTCGCTCCAGGGCTTTCTAGAAGAGCAGTTCTACGGGATCTATGCCGAGGCCGGGCGAAAGTCCTTGGGCGCCATAGCACTGACGAAGTGGGTCATCGGCCTCGCAGGCGCGGTTTTCCCGCCAGTACGGTACGGACTTATGGCCACAGACGTGCTCAACGCAGCCATCAAGCTGCAGGGCAACCGTGCGGAACTGGAACGCAGCTACGACAGCGTGAAACTCGCCTATGCGAACATCGACGCGCTCCTGCCGGGCGTGCTGCCGAAAATCTGGGATGCTGTGCTTGACAAGCGCAATGCCGCCCTCTTCAACCCGCTCAAGAATCCCGACGCGGGTGCGTGGCTGAAGGTCGTCATCCGGCTGGTGATGTTGCGCCAGGCTCGGGTGATAAGTGCATCCTATGCTTCAGACGAAGTGACTGGGTTCCTCAACAAGGCTTGGGCAGCGATCAAGGGGGGGCTGGCGTCCCTGTGGGAGGTCGTCAAGCACGCGATCGTCCTGGCGCCGGCTGTCGCCGGCTCTACAGGGATAAGCGGCCAACGAGCACTGGATCTCGCCCAGCAGCGGCTCGCGCAGCTTGGGGTTATCGATGCCGCCGCGATCGTCGTGCAGATCAAGCGGCTATCGAAGTCCGACGGGGAACGTCTCGCATTCGAGGTACAGGATCTCGTCAAGAACGGGACGAAGCTCGTGGAGGTTGTCGGGAAAGCGATGTCCTGGTGATTGCAATCTCGGCGGGACATGCCCGGTTTTATGCCGACCAAGGAGACATCGAAGCGATGCTGAACTCAGCCTACAAAATCAGGACCGGATCCCACGGTGGCAAGACGCAACAGGTGGCGATATTCGACCCCTGCACCGCCAGATGGCTCGCGTCATTCACCCTCGGCGCGCATACGGTGATTCTGCGAGGGCCATGCCGGACATTCCGGGAGGGGCAGCAAAGCGTCAGGCATGCGGCTTGGGCGCGGACTTACCCGCAGCCGTTTCGCGAGGACGACTTCGATCCTGGCTGGCTGGCGAGTGCACTCGAGGCCAACACGCGCAAGGAGCTCGACCTCCTGGCGATCGCCATGCAGTACATCACCGGCAGGGACCCCATCCAGGCCGAGGATGATCCGCAACTCCAGATCGCGGGCGATGCCAGCTACGGGCCGGAAGTCGGCGGCACGCGCGAAGAGGGCGCCGACTTCAACGACTACCTCGGGATCGCATGGCCTTACCCCGAGGATGCTGCGGATCAACCGGAAAGCCGCCAGTTCCGCTGCCTGGACTGCTCGGGCTACGTACGCATGGTCTTCGGCTATCGTCGCAACCTGTCGGGACCGGATCCCGGCAGCATCGCGTTATGTCGTACCCCTCGGGAGGACAGGGCGGCGATTCCGCGGCGAGCGCATGAAATGGCGAGCCACGCGCCCGGCGTGCTCGTCGTGCCCCCTTCGACGCGTCAGGGGACGGATTTCTCCAGCCTGGCCCCAGGCGACCTCTTGTTCTTCGATGCCGATCCGGATGACGGCCCGCAGATCGACCATGTTGGAATCTACCTCGGACGGGATACCAGAGGACATCACCGCTTCCTTTCCAGTCGAAAGCGGGCAGACGGCCCGACCATGAGCGACATCGGAGGACGCTCAATCCTGGATGGTGATGGCCTGTATGCCCGGGCGTTCCGCGCTGCGCGTCGACTATAGGAATATCGGAGGTGCTACTTAGCTTCTCTAGTAGCCCTTAGGGGCGCCCGACCGGCGTCTTATGACACATCACGTCCGCCCGACGAGGCCTAATAAGGTGGAGGGGGGTACTGCCGAAAACGGCCAAATCATCGAATCCACGCCCTCAAGGCCCATGCGTTACTACCTGGTTCAGAAAGCGGACGCGGGTTAGGTTCCGTGTTCCACCATCATTGCTTACACAAGAGCTTGATTCCATAGGCTTTTGTGCTCAGTCTACCGGCCGTTCTAGGCCGGTGTGACACTGAGGTGTGACACTCGTGTGGGGCATCATCCGGTGCCCGGCATGAAACCATCCCCCTCCTACCTCACGCGCAACCGACACGGAACCTTCTACTTCCGCATCGTGATCCCACGCCCATTGCGCACCCTGCTCAATGGTCAGCGCGAAGTCAGACGAACCCTGAAAACAGACAGCGAAAGGCTGGCCCGTAGGCGTGCTCGGCAGTTTGCCGCACGCTATGAGGCCATCTTTGACAAGGTGGTGGGTGTGCTTGAGCGCGATGAACCTTCGCAATCCCGTCCCTCAATGACACTGCCAGACTCCTTCTTAAGATGTTCGCCACATGGTGACTCAGCTGTTGTTTTGGTACTACTGTTTGAATCGCACCGGTCTCAATTGACACAACTGACCGTCCGCTCCTGGCCGACTGCAGCCCTTCGTGAGAGGCAGAAATCGGCCATGAGGAGACATTTGCTGCTTGGCTTGATCAGAGAAATGAAAGTCCGCAACACGCCAATGAGCTGACCGTCGCAGAAGCACTTGCGATGTCGGCTCATCGGCCAAAGTGGACAGTTGTAGGGAAGGAAAATGGTGGTTGGGAAGAACCATGGTCTGAGCTGCCCAAACTTTTCTCTTCGGAGACTGCTTGCCTGCGAATCATAGCGCTGACGAACTAATAGCTAGAACAAAGCTGAACCTCCCCGCGGAGCCCCGTGGAAGAGCTATCTTGTTAAGGTAAAAGGCCGTGCAGAATGGGCAGAACATCGGAAGGACGACAGCACAACCTCAAGCACGGGCGCAGGAGCGTTGCAGCCTACCTTGTGGAGCAAGGAGAAGGCGACAGCGCATGACGCACTGGCACTGCCATTAGGGATGCGGCCGGTAACCACTTGTCTGGGGGAAACCATGAATCTGCTTTCCCGTCTTTGTCTCACTGTCTACGCCTTCGGTCTAGCTCTGGAGGCAGGGGCCAAATCTGCCGCTGAGGTTTTCCCGATACCCTTTTGGTCAATGAGATGTCAACGTCATACCTAACGATGGCTAATGGGTTCCCCCAAATTCCTCCTAATAATGGAATACGGAGATTTCTGTTTGCCGCCTTCTGCCTGTTTGCCGTTGATGTCTATGCCAAGACGGCCAGCGAGGTTTTCGATGCGGTTTCTCCCAGCGTTGTTGTGATCCGAATTTACGATGCACAGGGCAAGCCGTTAGGACTAGCTAGCGGCGTGGTGCTGGCCAGGGGTGTGGTTGCGACCAACTGCCATGTGCTGGAAGGCACCACGCAGATGCGGGTGCAGCATCTGCAAAGAGAATATCCGGCGGCTTTGCGGCACAGCGACTGGGATAGGGATGTCTGCACTCTAGCCGTGAAAGGGCTTGATGCCACCCCTGTCGCGTTGGGCAGCACCGCTCGCCTTAAGGTGGGCACCAGGGTTTATGCCATCGGCGCACCAAGAGGGCTGGAACTCACTTTGTCCGAGGGCATTATTTCCAGCATGCGCTCAGTGGAAGGAGGCCAGTACTTGCAGATCACCGCCCCCATCTCCCCCGGCTCCAGCGGCGGCGGCCTGTTCGATGAAGAAGGCCGGCTCATCGGCTTGCCCACCTTTTACCTAGCCGAGGGCCAGCAACTTAACTTCGCCGTGCCGGTGGAATGGATCAGCGAACTGCCAAATCGGCACAAGAAAACAGAGGAGACCGCGCAGACGCCCTATACCGACTGGCTCATTAAGGCAATGGCGCTTGAAAAGCTACAAGATTGGTCTGGGCTGCTAAAGCATGCGCTTCGCTGGACAAGAGCACAGCCAAAGGCTGCTGTGGCATGGTACGTATTGGGCGTTGGCTACGGGAACTCCGGTCAGACCACCAAGGCCATCGAGGCCTACCGAGAGGCACTGCGCCTCGAGCCGGATAATACCCATGCGTGGTTCAGCCTGGGCGTTGACTACGGGAACTCCGGTCAGACCACCAAGGCCATCGAGGCCTACCGAGAGGCACTGCGCCTCGACCCGGTTAATGCCAAGGCCTGGTTCAACCTGGGTGTTGTCTACTGGGACTCCGGGCAGACCAACAAGGCCATCGAAGCCTACCAACAAGCATTGCTCATCAACCCGGAATATAGCGGGGCCTGGAACAACTTGGGCCTTGTCTATATGAACTCCGGCCAGACCACCAAGGCCATCGAAGCCTACCAACAGGCATTGTACATCACCCCGGAATTGGCCGAGGCATGGTTCAATCTGGGCGTTGTCTATCGTATATCCGGCCAGCATGAGCTTGTCATGGCGGTTTACAAGCGCCTCACGGCACTTGATACGGCAATGGCGGACCGATTCTTCAATGAGGTTGTGTTGCCCTGATTATTACCATCTCGTACGCGGTCGGTACCATTCAACGAAAGCGATGCCCCCCCAGACTCTGGCAGCGACCCTAAGCGGCCTGTGCCATCAGGTCCGCTTGAGAGATCCATTAGACTGCTCCTTGCCAAAGACAAACGACCCAACCGGTAAACAACCCAGTTCAAGCGTGCAGGCTATACCCCTGCGCTGCACATCTTCCCGAGCGTGGCCACGGCCTCCTTGCGCGCGCTACTGTTCGCCACAGGCGCCAGTAGTGCAAAGACATAGCCTGAGCAGTACCAACTCTGACTCAATAGAGACTTCGCGATTGCAAGAGCGTCGGTGTCGGCGTCCGCAGCCGTAATGAGGCGAAACCGAACCTCTGAGGCCGGCGCTGACGTGTCTTCGCAGGCGATGACCACGACACCTGGTCCGCTGAAGCCAAAACCTTGATCGTTCTCGCCAGGTCGCAACTGACGGAAGTCCAGTGAATTGAGGACCGCAAGCGCTGTGGACATGATGGTGCTCCTTAGAGACGTTTGCACTCGATATAGACTGTGTCAGGCCCGGTATCTACTACAAGGTCAGCAGGTCCACTCTCAGACCTCAATACGGTGCACACGAGTATTGAGCATAGACGAGCTTGGTGCGGACGACTGCTGATACTGGGCTGTCAGGAGCCGCTTGCACAACAGCCGTCAAACCCAGTCAGTTGGTGCAATCGTCTTCTGAAAATGACAGAGGGCTTGCCAGTAAGTTCAAGAAAAACAAATACATAGCAAATTTATTAAGTGCGGGCGCTGAAACTTGCTGACTATTCAGCTTTACGAATGGCAGCTACGGGTCGATTGCGGCCCTTCTCAACAGGCAGCAATCGGCCAAAACCGGTCACTGAAAACCCGCTCGAAAAAACTCCAAAAACGATTCCATGAATCGGTTACATGGCCGTAACGCGCTTTATCGTCGGAGTTGAAAGCTTTCAAAAGGCTGTTCGTTGCACAACGGCGCCCATCTGCCCTTCGATCCATTCCCCTACATAGGCGTATCCCTGGCGGCAGAGTAAACTGCACTCCAGGCTTGTCGGAGCAATTCATTTTAAAATCAGGAATCAACGTGCCCAAATCTATTGAGGATAATGCATCCCTCGAATCCTTCTCTCTCGAGAGCCCCTCCCCCCTGTATGCACGGGTCAAGCAAATCATCATGCAGAAGATTCGCTCCGGTGCCTGGCTGCCCAATTCCAAGCTCCCCTCTGAAAGTGAACTGCTGAATTTGCTGGGTGTGAGTCGCATGACCATCAACCGCGCCCTGCGAGAGCTGACCATCGAGGGCTCGTTGGTGCGCATGCAGGGAGTGGGTACCTTTGTGGCCGAGCCCAAGGGGCATGCGGCACTGTTCGAGATCCACAATATCGCCGAAGAAATTGCTGCCCGGGGTCATGAGCATCGCTGCGAAGTGATCGTGCTCGAAGAAATGCCCGAACGTGCCCGTGCTTCAATGCCCTTCCCGCTCGAAGGGGTCAAGCGCGTGTTTCACTCGGTTGTGGTGCACCACGAGAATGATGTACCGGTGCAGATCGAAGAGCGCTTCGTCAATGCCGAAGTGGCACCCGCCTATCTGCAGCAGGACTTTACCAAGGTCACGCCTTACGCCTATCTGATCCAGTTGGCGCCATTGACCGAAGGCGAACATGTGGTCGAGTCCATCCATGCCAAAGCCGCGGAGTGCAAACTGTTGCACATCAAGCGCTATGAACCGTGCCTGTTGATTCGCCGTCGTACGTGGGCGGCAAAGGGTCAGGTCGGTTGCGCGCGCCTGGTTTATCCCGGCTCGCGTTATCGCCTGGAAGGTAAATTCGGCAACTGAATCACGTGGCGAGCGGCCCCCGCCTGCCGCTCGATAAGCCTGCCCTTGCAGACATTCTGCTGACGCTGATACTGCCACCGCCCTGAGTGGCAGAAAGGTGACACCTCAGCGTAACACGCGCACAAAAGTGTTACGTAACGCCCATCCTCTCAAAAAATATTTACAAAGTTGCAACAGAATTTTCAACCAGCCTCTCGCCGCCCCCTTCTTGACGAAAATTTCAAGTTATTGAAATAAAACTATTTTTTCAGTTTTTAAATTTTTCTCTGCGTCAACAAAACCTGTTTTGGCCCTTCGCTTGCATTCACTTGTACATACAGGCTGGTATAAGCATATATGTACATCACAAACTGCGACTGCCAACCCGCTAGCCACTGAATGAGGAGATGACCATGACCGCCAAGACCACCCGCCTGCGCGATGTCGAAATTCGCGCCGCCCGCGGCAACCAGTTGACCGCCAAGAGCTGGTTGACCGAAGCGCCGCTGCGCATGTTGATGAACAACCTCGACCCGGAAGTCGCCGAGAACCCAAAAGAACTGGTGGTATACGGTGGCATCGGGCGTGCCGCGCGTAACTGGGAATGCTACGACAAGATCGTCGAAAGCCTGACCAACCTGAATGACGACGAGACCCTGCTGGTGCAATCCGGCAAGCCGGTCGGCGTGTTCAAGACTCACAGCAACGCTCCGCGCGTACTGATCGCCAACTCCAACCTGGTGCCACACTGGGCGAACTGGGAGCACTTCAATGAGCTGGATGCCAAAGGCCTGGCCATGTACGGCCAGATGACTGCCGGCAGCTGGATCTACATCGGCAGCCAGGGCATCGTTCAGGGCACCTACGAAACCTTCGTCGAAGCTGGTCGCCAGCACTACAACGACAACCTCAAGGGCAAGTGGGTACTGACCGCCGGCCTGGGCGGCATGGGTGGCGCCCAGCCATTGGCGGCCACTCTGGCCGGCGCCTGCTCGCTGAACATCGAATGCCAGCAGAGCCGTATCGACTTCCGCCTGAGCAGCCGTTACGTCGACGAACAGGCCACTGACCTCGACGACGCGCTGGCCCGTATCGCCAGGTACACCGCTGAAGGCCAAGCGATTTCCATCGCCCTGCTCGGTAACGCCGCTGAAATCCTCCCGGAAATGGTTCGTCGCGGTGTGCGTCCGGACATGGTCACCGACCAGACCAGCGCCCACGATCCGCTCAACGGTTACCTGCCGGCCGGCTGGACCTGGGACGAGTACCGCGCCCGCGCCAAGACCGAGCCGGCTGCCGTGGTGAAAGCCGCCAAACAATCGATGGCCATCCACGTCAAAGCCATGCTGGACTTCCAGAAGATGGGCGTTCCGACCTTCGACTACGGCAACAACATCCGTCAGATGGCGCAAGAAGAAGGCGTCGAGAACGCATTCGACTTCCCGGGTTTCGTACCGGCCTACATCCGTCCGCTGTTCTGTCGTGGCATCGGCCCGTTCCGCTGGGCTGCGCTGTCGGGTAACGCTGAAGACATCTACAAAACCGACGCCAAGGTCAAAGAGCTGATTCCGGACGACGCCCACCTGCACAACTGGCTGGACATGGCGCGCGAGCGCATCAGCTTCCAGGGTCTGCCGGCGCGTATCTGCTGGGTTGGTCTGGGTCTGCGCGCCAAGCTGGGCCTGGCGTTCAACGAAATGGTCCGCAGCGGCGAACTGTCGGCACCGATCGTGATTGGTCGCGACCACCTGGACTCCGGTTCCGTGGCCAGCCCGAACCGCGAAACCGAATCCATGCAGGACGGTTCCGATGCCGTGTCCGACTGGCCACTGCTCAACGCCTTGCTCAACACCGCCAGCGGCGCGACCTGGGTTTCCCTGCACCACGGCGGCGGCGTCGGCATGGGCTTCTCCCAGCACTCGGGCATGGTGATTGTCTGCGACGGTACTGACGAAGCGGCCGAGCGTATCGCTCGCGTGCTGCACAACGATCCGGCCACTGGCGTTATGCGTCACGCCGATGCCGGTTACCAGATCGCGATTGATTGTGCCCATGAACAAGGCCTCAACCTGCCGATGATCGGCAAGGCGTAAGCCCTACCCTCGAGGAGCCTGCAACATGACCAGCAGCCCGTTTACCCAGCAGCTACAGGGCGTTCGCGTTCTGGACCTGAGCCGCGTATTGGCCGGTCCGCATTGCACCGCCATGCTCGCGGATCTTGGCGCCGACGTCATCAAATTCGAAGTTCCCGGGCACGGCGATGACAGCCGCCACCTGGGTCCATTCAAGGATGGCGAAAGCGTCTATTTTGGCCTGATCAATCGCGGCAAGCGCAGTGTCGAGATGGATTTCAAGTCCACCGCCGAACGTGCGCGCTTATATGAACTGGTGCGTGACGCCGACGTCGTCGTGGAGAACTTCCGCCCTGGCGTAACACGTCGCCTGGGCATCGACTTCGACACCCTCAAGCAATACAACCCCAAGCTGATCTATGCGAGCATTTCTGGCTTCGGCCAGCACGGTCCGCTGTCGTGCAACCCAGCCTATGACATCGTCGCCCAGGCGATGTCCGGGCTGATGAGCGTCACCGGCTTTGCCGAGACAGGACCAACCCGCAGCGGCGAGGCTATCGGCGATCTATGTGCTGGCGTTTATGCCGCCTGGGCGATCAGCTCGGCGCTATTCGCTCGCGAGCGGCATGCGCCAGGAGCGCAATACATCGACGTCGCCATGTTCGATGTATTGTTCAGCCTGCAAATGACCGGCCTGTCCAATCTCTTTGCCAATGGCGTAGCGCCGGGGCTGGTCGGCAACCGTCACCCGGTTTCGACACCCTTTGATACTTACCGCGCCGCCGATGGCCAGGTGGTCATCGCAGTGGCGAGCAACAAGCTGTTCCAGCGCTTATGCGAATGCTTGGGCAAGCCTGAGCTGGGCAACGACACGCGCTTTGCCGATGACCCGCAACGTACGTTGAACGAACCCGCGCTGCGCGCTGAAATCGAAACCTGGACGCGCCAGCTGAGCGTCGACCAGGTCTGCGACATCCTGCTCGATGCCGGCGTGCCGTCCTCCCCAGTGTGGAACCTCGCCCAGGCCGCCGAAAGCGAACAAGCAGAAGTCCGTCAGCTGCTGATTCGACCCGAGGGCTCAGCGCAGCCGCTAGTACCGCAACCGGTTTTTTTCAATGGTCACAAACCCCATACCCTTACCCTCGCCCCACGCTTAGGCGCAGATAACGAGGCATTCGGACTGCACAAACAGGAGCTCTCCCATGAACTTTGAATTGGATCTGGTCGAACTGGCCGTTGTCGAAACCGTCGAAAAACTTGCCCGTGAGGTGATCCAACCACGCGCCCAACATTACGATGAAACCGAGACCTTCTGCGCCGAGAGCCTGCAGGCTTTGGCCGAGTTGGGTGGCATGAGTATCAACCTGCCAGAGGAATACGGAGGACTGGGTATTGGCAGCCTGGCCATGAGCCGCGTGGTTGAAGCCGTGGCGGGTGCTTGTGCCTCGACTGCATCGGCCTTGACCGCGCATTTCCTGGCGACCGATTCGATCCTGATCGGCGGCACCGAGGCGCAGAAACAACACTGGCTGCCTCGTGCCGCCAGCGGCGAATTGCTCGGCGCCTTCGCCCTGACCGAGCCGGCAGCCGGCTCCAATCCGGCCGACATGCGTTGCCGGGCGCACCGTGAAGAGGGCGGTTGGCGAGTGCGCGGCAGCAAACATTACATCACCAACGCCCGCGAGGCCGGCTTCATCGTGCTCTATGCCAAGACGGACGCAGACGCCGGGCACAAGGGCATCAGCGCCTTCATGATTCCCCAGGGCACCGCAGGCATCAGCTTCTCCAGCCCGGAAAAGACCATGGGGCTGCGTGGCAGTACGATCTATGAACTGGCCCTGGACTGCTGGTTGCCCGATTCGGCATTGCTCGGCAGCGAAGGCGCCGGCTTCAACACCGCCATGGCCGTGCTCGACCGCGGTCGGGTCGAAGTGGCAGCCATGTCATTGGGCATCGCCAATGCCGCCTTGCAGGCGAGCCTGAACTGGGTCCGCGAACGGCAGATCGGACCCAAGCCGCTTGCCGCCTATCAAGGCACCCAATGGCGCCTCGCCGATATGTACGCGCAGCTGGAAGCGGCCCGCATGCTGACCTGGAAAGCCGCCGCCCGCCGCGACAGCGGTGAGCGCTTCAGCCTGGATTCGGCGACCGCGAAACTGGTCGCTGCCGAATGTGCCGGCTTCGTCACCGATGCCGCGCTACAGCTCCATGGCGGCTATGGCTACATTCGCGACCTGCCGCTGGAGCGCTACGTGCGCGACGCACGCATCCTGCGGATTTTTGAAGGGACCTCGGAAGTGCAGAAAATCATTATTTCGCGAAGTCTGCTCGACGCCCAGCGCTAACCGAGCGAAAAACCGGGGCCTGTCCTACAGGCCTCCTCCTTAGTGTCTCAACCCGAGAAGGCTGTCGTATCCAACGACACCCGAGAGGAACCGCCATGTCCGCCTCCAAAGAAAGTGCGCAGCGCAAGACGTATATAGAACGGCGATCAATCGATTACATCCCCGAGTCGGAGCGCCATGGCCGACTGCTCAGCCAGTTCACGCTCTGGTTCGGTGCCAACCTGCAAGTCACCGCGATCGTCACCGGGGCGCTGGCCGTGGTGTTGGGCGGTGATGTGTTCTGGTCGCTGATCGGTCTGCTGATCGGGCAACTGCTGGGCGGCGCGATCATGGCGCTGCACGCTGCCCAAGGCCCGCAGCTGGGCCTGCCACAAATGATCTCCAGTCGCGTGCAATTCGGGGTCTACGGCGCCGTCATCCCCATCGTCCTGGTCTGCATGATGTATGTGGGGTTTTCGGCCAGCGGTTCGGTGCTCGCCGGCCAGGCCATCAGCCAACTGGTCAACGTCAGTGACGCCACCGGCATTCTCATTTTTGCGGCGATGATCGTCGTGCTGACGGTGCTGGGCTATCGGACCATCCATTGGATCGGACGGTTGTCGAGCCTGATTGGCGTGGTGTCGTTCTTCTATCTGTTCTACCGGTTGCTGTCAGCCCATGACATCAGTGAGCTGCTCGGCAACCGACACTTTTCGCTGAGTAGTTTTCTGCTGGCGATCTCATTGTCGGCGTCTTGGCAAATCGCATTCGGCCCTTACGTAGCGGACTATTCGCGCTACCTGCCGCGAAAAACCTCTGCCTGGAAGACCTTTCTCGCCGTGGGCCTGGGCTCAGTCATCGGCACACAAATCTCCATGGTCTTCGGCGTCTTCGTCGCGGCCCTGGCAGGTGACCAGTTTGCTGGCCACGAGGTTTCCTACATCGTCGGAATGGGTGCCAGTGGCATCGTGGCTTCCCTGCTGTTTTTCAGCATTGTGTTCGGCAAGGTGACCATTACCACTCTCAACGCTTACGGCAGCTTCATGTCGTTGGCGACGATCGTCAGCGGCTTTCGCGGGAACCAGGAAATTTCCAAAACCTTGCGCATGATCTATATCCTGGTCATGGTCGGGCTCGCGACGGCACTGGCACTTCTGGGAAGGCACTCGTTCCTTCACGATTTTTCCGCCTTCATCCTGTTCCTGCTGGCCTTTTTCACCCCTTGGAGCGCCATCAACCTGGTGGACTTCTACCTGGTGACCAAGGAGCGCTATGACATACCCGCGCTCTCCGATCCGGATGGCCGCTATGGACGCTGGAATGTGCCGGGTATTGCGGTCTATGTCCTCGGCGTGCTGATACAGATGCCGTTCATTGCCACCAGTTTCTACACCGGTCCTTTGGTAGAAACCCTGGGCGGGACCGATATTTCATGGCTGATCGGGCTGACGGTACCTGCCCTGATTTACTACCTGGTGGCACGCGGCTCGCGGCAACGGATCCCCGCACAACTGATTCTTCCGCAAGAGACCAGCCCGGCCTGATTCACCCTCACCACAGGGCGGCCTGCCAGGGCCGCCACTGCTCATCTGACTGACCAACGCCGAATGATCGCTCGCTCATTTTCCCTCATTGATGGATCCACCATGCTTGCAGCCATCGCATCAGCCAATCCGGCACTCAGCGCTCGCGACCGTCTTCTTGACGCCGCGATCGAGCTTTTCGCAACACACGGCTTTCAGGCAATCGGCTTGCGCGATCTGGCGGGCCACGTGGGACTGCATGCCGGGTCCTTGTACCATCACATCGAAAACAAACAAGGCTTGCTGTTCGAGCTCATTGAGTCAGCCTTGTCGGACTTGTTGGTCGATACCAAGCGTCGGATGAAAGGCGCCAGGACCGCCTCTGAACGTGTACGCCGCTTTGTCCACGCCTTCGTAACCTTCAATCTGAATGAAAAGCACCGATTGGTCCTGGTAACCCGCGAGTTCGTGAATCTCAACGAAGAACACAAGTACCAGGCTAACCAACTGAAAAATGCCTACTGGTCTCTATTGAGCGCAATTATCGCCGATGAGTACGAGGAGAAAGGCAAGCTCGATGGTGAGATCGGCCTGATCACCAATGCAGCCATTGGAATGCTGTACGGCCAGTCACAGTGGAATGATGTGGAGATAACCGAACAGCACCTGACAGAAGTACTCACAAGCTGTGTCATGTGCATTATCGCAAGTGGCAAGAAAACTACGGACCAGACATGACTATCATGCATCGTCAACGACAAGTCATCATATGGCGTCCCCTACGCTGTCTCAGAGGCAGTCATCAAGGCCGCTAGTTGCCGTTCGAAAAAGACAGTTATGGGTCGATTTCGGTCAGTCGCGACTGGCAGAAAACGGCCAATAGTGGACAGTCACGCAATTGCCCTCCCTACTTCATAGCGCAAGTGCTCTGCACTGGATAACGTGCTTCGGACCAAGGTGGCGGCCAGTCTTCATCTGCGAGAGAGCGGGACAACTCGCCATAAGCGTTAGCTTGATCCAACAGCGTCTTAGCTTTTGTTTCGAATACTTGAATATGCTCTACGGTTGATGTCGCGCGGGGGGGCAGACGCAACTCACCCTCGTTCCTGGCGCTAACTAGAACTCACCTCAGAAACGGCAGGGGGGCCTTGGCCGCACGAATGGCAGCGATCCGGTGATCCGCTTCCGGCAGCAAGTAGGCAAAGAAAAAGCCGGCTGTTTCCAGTTTACTGGCGCGCAGTGGATCGCTGTCGGGTAACAACCGAGAGACACGCGCCGCTCGAGCCCAGGAATAAGCCAAGAGGGCCACGCCACACAGACGCAGAAAATCGCCAGCGGCCCGATAGGGGTATTCGCCCTCCTCGACGGCCAGGTCACGTATTTCTATTTGCAAACACTCGAGTTTATTGCAAAGCAGCGCCAGCTCAGCGCAAAAGCTGGCGGTTTCGCAGGTCTGCCCGGCTTCTTCGCGCATAACCGCCAACAATTGACCGAAGGCGCGGCCTTCATCACCCAGCACTTTGCGTAGCAGCAGATCATTGGCCTGAATTTCGTTACTACCCTCATAAATCATTGCGATACGGCTGTCGCGCAGGGTCTGCTCAATGGCGAATTCGGCGACGTAGCCGTAGCCTCCGAATACCTGCAAGGCGTTGCTGGCCAGACGAAAACCCTGTTCGGTGAAAAAAGCCTTGATCACCGGAGTCAAGAGCTCCGCCAGTTGCAAGGCACCCTGCCGAGAGGCCAGGTCCGTGGCGTGCTCGGCCTGATCGAGCAAATGCGCAGCCCAATAACCGACGGCGCGCATGCCCTCGGCGTAGGCCTGTAACTCCAGCAACACGCGGCGCATGGCCGGATGATAGTGAATGGGGTCGACAGTTTCGGCCGCAACACCGACAGGGCGATTGGGCGCACGCATTTGTTTGCGCTCCTGCACATACGCATAGGCGTTCTGCCACGCGGCCTCGGCATGCCCCAGCCCCTGGAGGGCAACATGCAATCGCGCCGAATTCATCATCACGAACATCGCGGCCAAACCAAGATTCGCCTCGCCAATCAGCCAACCCTGAGCGCCGTCGAAGACCAGCGAGCAGGTGGCACTGCCTTTGATGCCCATCTTGTGTTCAATACCATCGCAGCGCACCGCGTTGGCATGAGCGTCATCCAGGCGTTTGGGTACCAGAAACAGCGAAACACCACGACTACCGGTGGGCGCCCCGGGCAATCGAGCCAGCACCAGATGCAGGATGTCCTCGGTCAGGTCATGTTCGCCTCCGGAAATGAATAGCTTGCTGCCGCTCAGCCGATAACTGCCGTCGCTCTGCGGTTCGGCGCGGCAGCGCAGCAGACCGACGTCGCTGCCAGCTTGGGGTTCGGTCAGGCACATGGTAGGCAGCGCCTCACCACTGACGATCTGAGGCAGATAACGGTCCTTGATCCACTGCGGTGCGTGGGTCTTGAGGCACAGGTAAGCGCCATGGGCGATCCCCGTGTACATGGCCCAACCGTGGTTGCTGGCGTATAGCATTTCCTGCAATGCGGCATCGAGCAGTTGCGGCAGCCCCTGGCCACCGAAGGCTTCATCACAGGCCAATGCCGGCCAGCCACCTTCGGCGAAAGCTCGGTATGCCTGTACAAAACCATCCGGAGTACTGACCCGGCCATTGTGGAAGCGGCAACCTTGGCGATCGCCACTGCTATTGAGCGGCGCCAATACATCCGAGCTGAAACGTCCGGCCTCTCCCAGCACCTGGAGTGCCAGCGGCAAGTCCAGAGCCTGAAATGCAGACATTTGACTCCATGCCCGGGGTGCCTGCAGCCAATGTTCAAAGATAAATTGCATGTCGCGCAACGGCGCCTGGTAGTACCACATGGCAAACCTCGTATCGTCCAAAGGGAACAACACCGCAACGGTTCAGCCGCGAAATCCTGGATTTTCGATCAGCACGGCCATGCCCTGCCCGCCGCCGACACAGGCAGCGGCGATCCCGTAACGCAGATGTTGCTCGCGCAACTGCCGCGCCAAGGTCATTACCAAACGCAGGCCGGTGGCTGCCAATGGATGTCCGAGCGCGATCGAACCACCTCTGCGGTTAAGCCGATGGCTATCCATCTCCAGCATCTGAGCCACAGCCAGCACCTGCGCGCCTTGAGCCTCGTTGACTTCAAACAGAGCGATATCTTCCTGGACCAGCCCACTGCGCTGCAGCAACAACTGGATTGCCGGAACCGGACCGATCCCCATGAACTCCGGCGCCACACCGACCACAGCAGTCGCCAATAAGTGTGCCAATACCGGACGCGTACTCACTGACGCTCGGCCGACCAGTGCGGCCGCTGCGCCGTCCACCACCGCACAGCTGTTGCCGGCGGTTTGCACACCCTCGACGTGAATCGCCTGCAGCTTGGCCAGCGCGTGGGAATCGGTGGGTCGAGGATGGCTGTCCAGGGTGACCCCGTCACATCGACGCGGCAGGGCAATACCCCGAGGCTGATAGCCTTCCAGTTCAAACAACTCATTACGCACCGGGACGATTTCATCGCTGAACCAGCCGGAGGTTTGCGCGTCCAGCGCTCGTTGGTGACTGTTGAGGGCATAGGTATCCACCGCCTCGCGACTCAGGCCGTGACGCCTGGCGAGATTTTCTGCTGTAGCGATCATGTCCAGTCCCGGAGCCGGGTCGTACAGCGCTTCCCAAAGAAAATCTTTGAAATCCACCGGTGCCCCGAGGCGAAACCCGCCCCGATGTGTGTAGGCGGCAATCGGGTTGCGCGACATGGATTCGGCGCCCACACACAAAGCCAGTTCCGCGCCACCGCTAAGTTGCTCGCCGGCCTGGCGCAACAGTTCGAAACCGGTCGCGCAAATGCGCTGCACCGCCAGTGCCGGTACCTGTTGCGGCACACCGCAGTAAAGACCGATATGGCGTGGCAGCATGTAAGCGTCAAAGCTGGCCTGGGCCATGGAGCCGGCCAGCACAGTGTCAACTACCCCCGGATCAAGCCCGGCACGGGCCAACACTTCACGACCAACCTTTATGCCCAGATCGATGGGAGAGACCTGGGCCAGCGCGCCGCCGATATCAACCCAAGGCGTTCGTACGGCTTCAAGAATCGCCACATCCCTGAATGACGAATATTGCCCCGCGCAACTCAAGACCGTGGACCGGCGCGCAGGATCGAGTGGTCGTCACCGCGATACATCGCCTCGACTTTGGCCGCACGCCATTGCAAGACCGCGCGCTGGTTGATCGAGCCTTTGTCGGTGATTTCACCGCGATCAATGGACGCGGCCTCGTCGAGCAACGCGATCCACTCCAGACGACTGGCATTGCCGCTGGCTTCGCGATTGAGCCGCTGCAACCAGTCGGCGAACCACTCGCGCACCGGCGCGCTGTCAAGCACTTCGGCATCGCTGGCACTGGCCGCGAGCCCCGCCAGACGTCGGCATTCGTACAATCGCGGGAACACCAGCCCCCCCAGGCATTCACGATCCGGCGCAGTCACTACCAAGTCCTGGACATAAGGCGAGCCCTCCAGCACCGCACGATTGCGCAGCGGGCCAACACTGACGAACACCCCGGAAGACAGTTTGAAGTCTTCGGCGATGCGCCCATCAAACATCAGCCCCAGTTGCGGATCACGCGGGTCAGCAAGCTTGAGCGCATCACCGGAACAGTAAAAGCCCTGCTCGTCGAACACCTCGGCGGTCTGCTGCGGAGACCGCCAGTAGCCAGGCATGATGTGCGGCCCACGAAAGCGCCCTTCCAGCTTGCCGTCCTTCGGCACCAACCGGACCTCGCAACCTGGCGCCGGCAAGCCGATGTAACCGGCCATGGACAATGGCCCGGTAGTAAAGGTGCAGGATGGCGCTGCCTCGGTCATGCCGAGCCCGGCCATCATCCGAATACGTTCGCCGCAGTGTTGTTCGGCGATCCGGTCAAGGCGATCCCAGACACTTTGCGATAACCCGGCAGCGGCGAAGAAAAACAGGCTGATGCGCTTGAAAAAACACTCCCGTAGCTCCGCGTCCTGTTCCAGGGCCGAGACCAGTTCTTCCCAGCCCTTGGGCACAGTCAAGTAGGCGGTGGGGGACACTTCCTTGAGGTTGCGCAGGGTTTGGGTAAATCCCTGCGCAGTAGGTTTTCCGTCGTCCAAATAAAAACTGCCGCCATTGTAGAGCACAATGCCGAGGTTGTGGCTGCCGCCGAAAGTGTGGTTCCACGGCAGCCAGTCCACCAGCACCGGAGGCTCTTCGCCGAACACCGGAAAAGTCTGCAACAGCATCTGCTGATTGGCGCAGAGCATGCGTTGGGTGGTGATCACTGCCTTGGGCAACTTGGTCGAGCCGGAGGTGAAAAGAAACTTGGCGATGCTGTCGGGGCCGGTGGCGGCAAAAGCGGCTTCAGCCTCGGCACCGCCCGGTCGCTCAAGCAGGCTGGCAAAGCTCGCCTGGCTACGTCCCGCGACTTGGCCACGCACGGTAATCAGTGGCGTATCGGCCGGTAACACGGCGTCGATGGCACGCTGGTACGCTGAGGCGTCACTGACGAAAACCAAGCCTGGTTGCAGCAGGTCGCAAACGTGGCGCAGCTTGGAGAAATCCTGGGAGAGCAGCGAATAGGCCGGCGACACCGGGCAGTAAGGAATGCCCGCATACATGGCGCCAAAAGCTACTTGCAAATGCTCGATGTCATTGCCCGAGAGAAGCGCCAGGGGTTTGTCTGCCGACAGACCATAGCTCAGCAAGCTTTGAGCAATAGCCCGAACACTGTCGAGCATTTCGGCGTAACTCACCCGACGCCAATCACCGTCGTCCTGGCGGGCGGCGATAAAGGTCTGCTCGGGACGCACTTGGGCCCAATGCACCAGACGGTCGAGCAACCGTTTGGGCATCTCGGCCAACGGTTCCAGGGAGCGCATGTGCAGTACGCCCTGCTGCTCGGTGACCTCGACCGCCGTGCAACCGATGGACACGTGGCGATAGCGCGGTGCGCTGGCTGGGGCATGGGATTGCAAACTGAATTCGGAACTCAAGTGCTTGTTCTCCGTCGAGGCACGCTAAGACCAAGCCACACACAGATGACTCACGATAGCGTGGCAGCCGTTGGCTGCAGCCTTGTTATTGTTATTTCGGCCTTGCACACGGGCGACTCGCTTCCAGGGAAGTCGATGCCCGACGTGGCGACGCCTGTTCAGATCGGGTAGTGCCGCGGTCCATTCTGCAAGGTGACCCAACGCAATTGGGTGAAGTGTTCAATGGATGCCTTGCCACCAAAACTCCCGTAGCCGCTGGACTTGACCCCGCCGAAGGGCATTTGCGCCTCGTCGTGCACGGTCGGGCCATTGATATGACAGATGCCCGACTCGACCCGTTGGGCCAAAGCCAGGGCACGCCCGGTATCGCGACTGAAAATCGCGGCAGACAAACCGAACTCAGAGTCGTTGGCCAGGTGCAACAGCGCTTCATCCCCCTCACCGCGCAGCAACACGGCCACCGGACCGAAGGACTCCTCGCGGTACAGACGCATGCTCTCGTTGACGCCGTCGAGCAGGGTCGGCTGTAAAATGCTGCCGTCCAGTTGCCCGCCAACCACCAGTCGCGCCCCGTTGGCCAAGGCATCGTCGATCAATCCCTTAATGCGCATACCGGCGCTAGCGTCCACCAGCGAACCGAGCACCGATCCGGCGTCCGCAGGGTCACCCGCGCGCAGCGTTGCAACCTTGGCCGCCAACTTGGCGACAAAAGCGTCGGCAACCTTGGCATCGACGATCAGACGCTCGGTGGACATGCAGATCTGCCCCTGATTGAAGTAGGCGCCAAAGGCGGCCGCTTCTACCGCAGCATCCAGGTCGGCATCATCGAGAACTAACAACGGCGCCTTGCCACCCAGTTCCAGCAATGCCGGTTTGAGGTGGCGCGCCGAGAGTTCACCAACAATGCGCCCGACATGTGTCGAGCCAGTGAAATTGACCCGTCGCACTGCAGGGTTGGCAATCAACCGCTCGACAATCGCCGCGGCATCCACCGGAGCGTTGCTGATGACATTGACGACGCCATCGCCCAAGCCTGCGTCTTGTAATACCTGACCGATCAAGCGGTGCACCGCTGGACTAATCTCGGAGGCCTTGAGCACGACGGTGTTGCCGCAAGCTAATGGCATGGCGATAGCGCGGGTGGCGAGAATCACCGGTGCGTTCCATGGAGCGATGCCCAACACTACGCCGCAGGGTTGGCGCAGGGCCATGGCGAAACTGCCAGGCACATCCGAGGGGATGACTTCGCCATTGATCTGAGTGGTCATCGACGCCGCCTCACGCAGCATATTGGCCGCCAGCTGCACGTTGAAACCGTACCAGTTGGCCATGGCCCCGGTCTCGCCGGCAGCCTCAATGAACTCGGCGCTACGCGCTCGCAATTGCTCCGACGCTTTGAGCAAACGGGTCCGACGTTCATTGGGCGCCAGGGCAGCCCAAACGGGAAACGCCTTCTGAGCAGCGGCCACCGCAGCGTCGGCATCTTCCAGGGTGGCGGCGGCAACCCGCGACACCAACTCGCCAGTCACCGGGTTACGGCGTTCGAAGGTTCGACCGTCGCGAGCGGGGCACGACTGGCCGCCAATCAGCAGGGGCACGTCCAGCATGGTGATTCCTCTTTATTGTCTTTATCGGGAATGCATAAGAGCGATGTAACCGCAGCACCAGGGCGCAACCGCCAGTAGCGGGATGCGCCCGGTTACTGGCCGCAGCACCTCAGCGTTTGTACGCTTGCAGGCCGGGTTTGATGCTTTTGTCGTCGAGGAATTGTTTCATGCCCTGCTCACGGCCGCCTTCGGTGTCAAGCAGGCGTGACTGATCGAGCTTGGCGTACAGGTAATCCTCGTTTTGCTCCCACGTCAGTTCACGGCAGCGTTTGAAACCATGCTTGGCCGCACGCAGCACCACCGGGTTTTTCTCCAGCAGGTTACGCGCCAGCTCCACAGTGACTTCACGCAGATGCGCCAGGGGTACGCTTTCATTGACCAAGCCCATCTCGGCGGCTTTCTGCCCACCAAAGGTCTTGCCGGTCATGATGTAGTACAGCGACTGGCGATGGCCCACGGTGTCGGCCATGGCTTTGCTTACCAGGTTGCCCGGCGGGATACCCCAGTTGATTTCCGAAAGGCCGAAGGTCGCTTCGTCGGCGCAGATCGCCAGGTCGCAGGCCACCAACGGACTGAAGCCACCACCGAAGCACCAGCCGTTAACCATGGCAATGGTCGGCTTGGCGTACATGCGCAGCAGTTTCCATTGCCATTGCGACGCTTCGCGGCGGATTTTTTCCTGAAGGATCTCCGGGCCGGCGTCCACTTCGCGGAAATACTCCTTGAGGTCCATCCCTGCGGTCCAGGCCTCACCGGCACCTGTCAGCACCAACACGCCAGCGGCCGGGTCTTGCTCCAGGGTTTCCAGTACATCGATCATTTCCCGGTTCAGCGTCGGGCTCATCGCGTTACGTTTTTCAGGACGATTGAGGATGACCCAGGCGATGCCCTCGTCGATTTCAACCTTGACCGTTGTCCAGCGACCTTCGTAGTTACTCATGACGATGCTCTCTTGTTCTTGGTTTGAAGTTGACTGAAAATTAAACCAGAAAATTAGTTATGTCAATTAACTATTAATAAAATTAACCAATTCGCTAACTCTTTGAAAAAACCTTCGTTGCTACCTGAAATCAACATTGACCATAGCTATCAGCGACCTACATCGGCAAAATAGATAGCCTTGTTAACCTCCACTCTTCAGGACTTACCTGTAATGGCCAAGCATTCCCCCCTCGCCGACCTGAACGAGTCCGCGTCGACCAACGCCGAGATGCAGGCGCCACTGGACTCGGCGCTGGACGACCTGATCGGCTATGCCATGCGGCGCGCGCAGCTCAAACTATTCCAGAACCTGATTAGCCACCTCTCTGCCCACGATCTACGCCCCGCGCAATTCTCGGCCCTGGCGATCATCGATCAGAACCCCGGATTGATGCAGGCCGATCTGGCCCGGGCACTGGCCATCGAGCCACCCCAAGTGGTACCGCTGCTCAATAAACTGGAAAACCGTGCACTGGCAGTGCGCGTGCGTTGCAAGCCGGACAAGCGCTCTTATGGGATCTTCCTCAGCAAGACCGGCGAGACCCTGCTCAAGGAGCTGAATCAGATTGCCGCGCAAAGCGACCTGGACGCCACTGCTGCATTGGACAGCAAGGAACGCGAAGAGCTGCTGCGCTTGCTGAAGAAGGTTTATCAAGATTGAATGCGGTTCGCCGGCACGCCCCAAAAGGGGCGGCCGGTGAGAAGTCTGGATGATCCTGGAGTTACCAGATCGGCAAGGTGTAGATCACCAGGAACCGAGTCTGGTTTTCATCGCGGAATGCGGCGCCGGCCGGGAAATCATTGCGGTAGATCGACTTGCGCGCCAAAAGTGCAACGTTTTTCAGTGGACCGCTCTGCACTACGTAGCCCATTTCCATCTGGAACTCGCGCTCTTTGCGGTCCTCGGCGTTGAAGGCTGTCAGCTCAATATTGTCGCCGCGCAAATAACGCAGCCGGCCCCTCAGCCCCGGCACCCCGGACGCTACAAAGTCATAGTCATAGATAGCTTGCCACGTGTGCTCTTTGGCATTGAGAAAGTCCGAACTCATCGTCAGCTCACTCATACCCATCAACTCCGTTCCGGAGATGTAGGGTGTCGCCGTGTCGCCACTGGAGTGCATATAGCCGACGCCAAAACGGTGCCCACCATAGCGGTAGCTGAACAATCCAGAGACGTTGCTATTGTCCACTTCACCGGCCTTGGCACTGCCATCCTCTCGGCTAAAAAAACTGCGCAGGTCGCTGGTTAATACCCCCCCTCCGAGCGGCAGGTCATGCAGCAACGCAAAAGTGTCCTGTTGGTACAAGTCGGTGACTTCGGCGTGGTAGGCACGCAGGCTCAGCTCCTTGTTGACTTGATAATCGCCCCCCAGATAGTCCAAGTGCGAGGTCGTGGCGGCACCGTTGAATCGCCGGTTGGGCGAAGCGATGGTCATCGCCTGATAACTTGTGGAGTCACGCTTGTTGATGCGATCGATATACCCGGTATTCAGCGTCAGACCGTCAATATCCTTGGAGCTGAGGGTGGTACCGCGAAAGGTTTGTGGCAGCAGTCGCGAGGGGCTGGCAAAAGCGAACGGCAGGAAGATCGACACATCCCCTGACTTCACCGTGGTTTGGGCAAAACGCAGTTTACCGGTCGGGGCCAGACGGGAGTAATCATCCGCCGCACGCTTGTCGCTGGCCGACACCGGCAACAGCTCGGTGCCGCTGCGATCCGGCGAGGAATCGAGCTTGACCCCTAACAGCCCCCGAACATCCAGCCCAAAACCTAGCGGTCCCTCGGTAAACCCCGACTCCATGTTCATGATGAAACCCTGGGCCCATTCCTGCGCGGCCGTCTTGGCCCCATCGTCCTTGTATTGGCGGTCCAGGTAGTAATTGCGCAGGGTCAAGGTGCCATGGCTGTCGTCGATAAAGCCCGCAGCTCGAAGCTGGGTGGGCAGAACGCTCAAGCCGAGCAGCGCCAGGACCAAGCCTCGGTTGACACTGGGCACACAGGTGGCTGACGCCGTCGCAACAGCGTCCACGGGGAGTTTTGGCATGTTCAATATCCCATTTTTTATTGTTGTTTGTGCTACCGGGTGAGCGCAGTGCAGCCGGCTTCGCGAACAAAGAATGGGAACCACCAATGGTCCTTGTCAATCGCAAGTGTCCGATAATCGGACATTAATATTATTATCTAATTTAATACATGATTCTTAATTCATATATAACTTATTGATTTAAATAGTTAATTTTATGTTTTTTTCTATTTAAATGGATTGCTTTATTTTTTAGTTATATTTGTTATCTTAATAATCAGTAGCCACCCTCAGCGTACCCAGTGCGATGGGACGGCTCGACGCCACAACAAAAACAACAATGAGGTTTACCCATGGACAGCCCATCGCGTCGTTCGACGCTGACAATCGCTTTGTGCTTTATCGTTGCGCTGATCGAGGGTTTCGATCTGCAGGCCGCCGGCACCGCTGCCGCCGGACTGCGCCAGAGTTTTGCCCTGGACCCGAAGATGATGGGTTGGGTGTTCAGTGCCGGGATCATCGGCCTGCTGCCCGGGGCGTTTTTCGGCGGCTGGGTCGCCGATCGCATCGGCCGCAAGAAAATCCTCGTCAGTGCTGTGCTGCTGTTTGGCTTGTTTTCCCTTTGCACAGCCTATGTCGAGAGCTACTCCAGCCTGTTGCTGGTGCGTTTCATGACCGGCTTGGGCCTGGGTGCTGCACTGCCCAACTTGATCGCGTTGTGCGCCGAGGCTGTGAGCGAACGCAATCGCGGCACCGCCATCAGTGTCATGTACTGCGGCGTGCCCTTGGGCGGTGCGCTCGCGGCGGTGGTGGCGATGTTTTCAAGTGAACACTGGCAAACCACTTTTATCATCGGCGGCCTGGTGCCCTTGTTGGTAGTACCACTGATGGCTTTGCTGCTGCCAGAATCCACTGCCTTTCGCCTGCAACATTCAGCAACTGGCAGCCTACGGCCATCCACAGCACAGGCGCTGTTCGGCGAAGGCCGCACACGCAACACCTTGGCCTTATGGCTGAGCTACTTCTTCACCTTGACCGTGATGTACATGCTGCTCAACTGGCTACCTTCATTACTGCTGGAACAGGGCTTCAGCAAACCCCAGGCGGGCATGATCCAGATGCTGTTCAACATTGGTGGCGCTCTCGGTTCGCTGCTCGGCGGCCTGCTTCTGGATCGTTGCAACGGCCTCAAGGTCGTGCTGTTCGTGTATGCCGGGTTGCTGACGGCGCTGGCTGGGGTCGGCTTGTCGATCGGTATCGTGCCGATGGCGATCGCCGGTTTTGCCGCCGGGTTGTTCGTCATGGCTGCACAACTGGTGCTCTACGCCCTGGCACCGCCGTCCTACCCGACCGCAGTGCGCGCCACCGGTGTCGGAGCGGCCGTGGCGATCGGCCGCCTGGGCTCGGTGGCAGGCCCCTTGGCCGCAGGGCAGATCCTTGCTGCCGGTGCGGGCACCACTGGCGTGCTGCTGGCGACCTCACCAGGTCTGGTGATCGCCGCCCTGTCGATCCTCACTGTAATCGCCCGCTCCAGATCGACCGCCGAAGTGCAACTGAAGACCGCCAACTAAGCGGCTTATCCCCACACAAAGAGGCAGCTGAGCAGAAGGAGGTATAAATCCCCCAGGCGACGGTCGTAACTAAACCGTCGCTTTCCGGCCAATAGCGGCCTCTGACCACCGTAGAGAAAATAATTTCACCACGGTGGATTTAGCTCCCTTGAGAATTAACTAAGGGTTACTCGTAACTGATGATTCCGAGTTGCTTTGCCATGAACAGTTCGTTCCGTTCAACGATCTCCTCGATCACTTTACCCTCTTTGTTGAAACGGAAATACGTCAGGGCCGTCCACGTCAAGCTCTTGCCTTCTACGTTAAAGCCGTGCCATGTATTGGAGCCAGTTGCACAGTGTGTCAACGCGACTACAACAACGTCATCTGTGACAACTTCCTTGCTGAACGTAGTTTTAATTGTCTTATATCGTTCGAGAACATTTGCGCTCAAGGCTCGCTTGAAATTTTCCAAACCACCTATCGGAGCATCGCAGTCCGGCCGATGCACGACCACGTCGACATCGAAATACTCGGAAACTCGCTCAACATCCTTACCATCCACACAGTATTTAAAGTAGCTCTTCACCGCTTCTAGATTTTTGACGTTCATACGAACCTTACTCCTCTCACATTGATAACAGGCAATAAATTCAAAGATTTTATAAAAGGCCGCCCCGCTTAAAAGGAGTCGTATCCCAGAGATGTTAAATCAATACGGACAAGACCTTCTGCACACTTCGCAAGTGTTTAATTGGAACGACCCAGCGCGTCAGGCTCATTCTAGGAGGGCTTATGGTATTCGTAAATCTATAATATAGTTGGTGTGATATCGATTATAGGAATACCACATGAGTCTGGACCGGTTGGAAAAATGGGCGACAGTCAGGCATTTCCGCTTGGCGATTGCATTGTTTGAATATGGCAGTGTTTTGCACGCTGCACGCTCGCTGAACCTCTCACAGCCTACAGCGAGCAAGCTGCTACAAGATCTGGAAGAGGCTGTAGAAGCTCAGCTCTACACTCGGAATCGCAGGGGGGTTACGCCTACAGAGCTTGGTCGGGACTTTGTGCAGCGCAGCCGGATGATCCTTGCCCAGCTGGATCATGTATCCCAAGCAATCGACGCTCTTGGAAAAGGGCATGCCGGGCGTGTTGCCATAGGAAGCGTGTTAACAGGGTCAAGTTATCTTGTGCCTGCAGCCATCGCGCGACTCTGGGCCAGCCGACCAAGCATCCGCATCAAAATCGTCGATGGTGTGAGCGGAGAACTGATACCTCGGCTTATCTCAGGCGAATTGGACTTCTTGATTGGGAGACTTTCCGATGTCAGCTCAAGCGTCGTTGTCGCTCAGGAAGCGCTCTTTAGCGAAAACGCCATCATCGTTGCGCGCCGTGACCACCCTCTTGCTCAGCAACCTGGGGTTAAACTGGAAGAGCTCGCGCGCGAAGCATGGATTCTGCCGCCAATAGAAACTACTTTACGGAAGCAGTTCGATAACATTTTTCATCGAAAGGACATTGACCCACCACATGCAACTATAGAAACAGTATCATTCTTTAATATACTTTGGTTATTAAAGCAGACCGATCTTCTTGGAATTTTACCTCAATCAGTTATTTCTGACCCAGCACATAGTAATGAGCTAGTTCGCCTCCCGGCTTTCGAACCTCTAATTCTGGAGCAAATCGGTGTTTCCCGACTAGGAGACGCTACATTGTCACCTGCCGCTTCCGCTTTATTGGACGCACTAAGAGAGGTTATGCACAGCCCCCCAAAAACGGGGGAGCACCTTGTGTAAGAGAAGGAGTTCTAATCTTTGCAATAGCCCATCGTATGGATGGATAGCCTTGAGAACAGGAAGCAATCGGCCATTAGCGGACACTCTCCGGCGGCGCCCCCCTGTTGGCAGAGCCGTCCCCCACTCCAGTCGTACTCTGCTGTCCAAATAATGCGAACACTGTCATGAGTGCGTTCGAAGAACAGTGGTGTCACGGTTTTGTGCCAATGAATCATCCCTCGTCAGTGCCTGCCACGCGACGAGCGCGCTGTGGGCGATTTCCTCGAGTTTTTGACGCCTCGCGCCATCGCGCGCTTGAATCGACATACCTTGTTGAACCGTGATGAGAAAACGCGCTACCGCCTCAACGTTTACCCCTTCGTCAATCTCACCACTCTGCACACCTTGAGCGAGCTTTTCGGCAAGGATCTCGACGTTGCGCGCTCTTTTGGCTGATACCTCGGCTCCGACAGCGGCGCTGGCCTGCGTCGAGTGCAAGGCTGAAAGGATGATGAAGCACCCGCTTGGCTTGTCGATCCTGCTGAATTCGCGGGCTGAAGACATCAGGAACGCCTCAACAGCGCCATATGCCGAGGTCGCGGCAAGTGTCTCTTGCCAAACCGCGGCTCCATCGGTCGCGCGATAAAGATCCACTGCTTCCCTGAAGAGTCCTTCCTTGGAGCCGAACGCTGCATACAAGCTCGGCGAGCCGATGCCCATTGTGGCAGTCAATTCCGCCATCGAAGCGCCTTCGTAACCCTTCTCCCAGAAAAGTTCCATTGCCTTGGCAAGACTTTTCTCTCTATCGAAATTCCGGGGCCGTCCACGATCCGCCATGTGTTTTCACCATTTATGTGTTGATCGTTATATTAATTGTTGACGCATGTTTTCGGAGAATTATATTCTGTATCGATCATCACATAAATAGAGGACTCACCATGTTGTCACTTATCGGTAAGCGCGCATTTGTCACCGGTGGAAGCCGCGGTATCGGTGCGGCCATCGCTCGCAGGCTCGCAGCAGAGGGCGCTGACGTTGCGATTGCTTATGAGCAATCAGCGGATGCCGCCCAGGTCATCGTCGAAGAGCTAAACAACGCCGGCCGCCGCGCGGTCGCGATCCAAATGGACGCAGCATCGCCAGATTCGATCCGACAGGCAGTCGATCGCGCAGCTGCTGAACTGGGTGGGCTCGATATCCTGGTCAATAACGCGGGCATCATCCGTGGTGGCCCGGTTGAAACTATGAGCGTTAAAGACATCGATGACACCCTTGCAGTCAACGTAAGAGCGGTGCTGCTGGCCTCGCAAGCAGCACTGGTTTATCTGCCAAAAGGAGGCAGAATCATTTCCACCGGCAGTAACCTCGCCGAACGAGTGCCTGACGCGGGTATGAGCTTGTACTCGATGAGCAAGGCGGCATTGATCGGTTGGACCAAAGGTTTGGCACGAGACCTCGGGCCCCGAGGCATCACCGTCAATATTGTGCACCCTGGCTCTACTGACACGGACATGAACCCCGCCAATGGTCCGCGTTCTGAAGCCCAGCTTAATCGCATGGCGATCAAGAGTTACGGCCGAGTGGAGGATGTTGCAGCGCTGGTTGCATTTGTTGCTCGAGACGAAGCTCGCTCGATCAACGGCAGTGGTTTGACCATCGATGGCGGTGCCAACGCGTGAACGTCGCCACCATCTCTGCCGATGCACGGCTCAAGCAAGTGCTCTGGGTACTTGTGCCCGCCATCAGCGTGGTGGTGGCAACTGAGTTCATTGTGGTCGGTTTGCTGCCACTGATCGCCAACGATCTAGGCGTTTCGCTTGCAGAGGCGGGACGCCTGACAGGATTGTTCGCGCTATCCGCGGCGGTGGCCGGCCCTGGACTCATGCTGCTGAGCAGTCGTTGGTCTCCACGCTCCGTGCTGGTGTTCACGTTGTTGCTTTACAGCGTCGGCAACACAGTGATGGCATCTTCATCAAATTTGAGTGTTCTGCTGACCACACGCATTATTCAGGGCGCAATGCTTCCGGCATTCGTCAGCGTGGGTGCTGCGGCCGTGGCATCACTCGCCATGCCGGATCAAAGAGGTCGAGCGCTGGCAAATGCCAACCTGGGCTTTGTCATTGGAGTATTGGTCGCCCTGCCTGCGGGTGTTGCACTGGCGAAATGGGGCAATTGGCGACTGCCATTCGTGCTGCTGTCGTTGTTTTCCTTGGTGGCAGCCGCAGTGACATGGGGTCGCTATCCCAACTATCGAGTCCCGGAGATTCCCAGCATCGCTTTGCCGCTTAACTTGCTACGAAACGCCCTGTTCCTGGGACATCTGCTGCTCTCCGTCCTGCTCTTCGCCTCCATGTTTGCCGCGTACACCTTTCTCGCCGCCTGGCTGGACGGGTATCTGAATCTCAGTGGCTCACAGATTGCACTGACGCTATTGCTGTTCAGCGCCATTGGGCTGGTGGGTAACAGTGTCGCAGCTCGGGTAGCTGATCGTGCACCCGTTATCGCGACTGTGGCGAGTGCGGCCGCCCTTGTCGTGGCAGTCAACCTGGCCGGAGCGTTTCATAATGTATTGCCGGTCATAGCCGTGCTGCTCGTGATCTGGAGTGTCGCCCACACTGCCGGAGTCACGCTTAGCCAAGTGCGGGTAACGATGGCCGGAGGACAGGCGCCAGCGTTCGCCATGACTATGAACTTATCCTGCGCGAACCTGGGGATAGCGATTGGAGCTTTTTGCGGCGGATGGGCCATAGATCGTGGGGGAGTTGCTGCAATCGGCTGGGTACCAGCCATTTTTGGGGCGCTGGCGACAATACTATGCATCGTACTCGCCCGAGCTGGCCTAGTAAGAAATCACCGTTGCATTGAATGAGACGATTCAATTTCACCTGTTGTTGTATTAACCAGGATTGTCATCATTGCGTTTAGTGGGCGCTGGAAAGTCCGATCCTGTTGATTTTTTGCCATTCCCAACGACAGCTATGGGTCGTTCTCTGCCGATTGCGGATTCCACGACACTTGGACACTCAGCCCACGATCATTTGGACACTCATTCCACGCTCACTTGGACAGGCAGTCGGAGCGCAGCGACGCAGGTTCGCATTGTTAGTCTGAAGTCCCGGTTGCAGTCAATTTCGTTGCGCGCCTGCGCATCGATTCGCCCTTCAGTTCGATGCGGTAAGCGTTGTGCACCAGCCGGTCGAGGATCGCATCGCCCAAGGTCGGATCACCGATTAGCGCATGCCATTTATCCACCGGCATCTGGCTGGTCACCAGCGTCGAGCGGTTTCCGTAACGGTCGTCCAGCAGTTCCAGCATGTCGCGCCGCTGCGCGGCGGTAAACGGTGCAAGGCCCCAGTCGTCCAGGATCAGCAGATCGGTCTTGGCATAACCCGCCATGAGTTTGGCGAAGCGACCGTCGCCGTGGGCCAGGCCCAGTTCTTCCATCAAGCGAGGCAGACGCAGATAACGCACGCTGTAACCGTCCCGGCAGGCCTTATGGGCCAGCGCGCAGGCGAGCCACGTTTTGCCTACGCCTGTCGGGCCGCCGATGATCAGATTCAGGCCGTCGCGCAGCCATTGGCCGCTACCGAGTTGCAGGATCAGGGCCTTGTCCAGGCCGCGCGGGCTGCGGTAATCGATATCTTCCAGGCAGGCGTTGTGGCGTAGTCTCGCGGCTTTGAGGCGAGTGGTCAGCCGAGCATCTTCACGCTCGGTCACTTCGCGGTCGACCATCAGGCCGAGGCGTTCGTCGAAGCTGAGATCGCTGATGTCGGGCGTTGCGTGTTGCTCGCTCAGCGCTTTGATCATGCCGTGCAGCCGCAGGGTTTGCAGCTTGTCCAGAGTCGGGTTGGGTAGCATCTTGATGCTCCTTTTCAGGTCAGTGGTAGTAGTCGGGGCCACGCAGGTTGATGTGTTCTTCGGGCAGCAGTGGCAGGTTTTGCTGGGTCAGCGGCAGCCGTTCCAAGCCTTGGCGCAGGATCGATTCGAGGCTTTTGTAACTGCATGCGCCGAGTGCCAGCGCACGCTGGCAAGCGGCTTCCAGCCGCTCTTCGCTGTGCTGTTTACTCAGGCGCAGGATGCCCAGACAGGCACGGAAGCCGTGCTGCGGATGAATTCGGCGCTCGAGGATGTAGGCGATGACGCCGGCCGTGTTCGGGCCGGTCTGCTCTGCCCAACGGATCAGCCGTTGTGGCGTCCACTCGGCATGTTCGCGGTGGCTCTTGGGCATGTGCTCGGTGTGGGTGGTGTGGCGACCTTTGTGCTGCGAGCGCAGATGACTGGCCACGCGCTGATTGGCGTGGAAGCACTCGACAGTCTGCGCGGTCAGCCGCACTTCGAGTTGGTGCTTCACCAGCTGGTACGGCACCGAGTAGTAATGGCCGTCGACTTCGACGTGGTAGTCGATGTGTACCCGCACTTTTTTCCACTCGGCGTAAACGTAAGGATGTTCCGGCAGCGGTTGCAGCACGGGCCGGTCGATGTTCTCGAAGGCCGACCGGCGCGAGCCGGGCAGCTTCTTGAAGGGCTTTTGATTGAGGCGATCCAGCAGCAGTCCGATTGCTATGTTGAGTTCGCCGAGAGAGAAGAACTGGCGGTCGCGCAAGACCGCTAGGATCCAGCGCTCGACCACTTGCACACCAACTTCAACCTTGGCTTTGTCCTTGGGTTTTCGGGATCTCGCGGGCAGCACCGCTACGCCGTAATGCTCGGCCAGATCACGGTAGCTGGGGTTGATGTCGGGCTCGTAGCGATGTGCTTTGGTGACGCCACTGCGTAGATTGTCCGGCACCAGAATCTGTGAGGTGCCGCCCAGAAAAGCGAAGCACCGAGTGTGCGAGCCCAGCCAGTCTGGGAGTTTTTGCGACCAGGTGGCCTCGGCGAAGGTGTAGCTTGAGGCGCCCAGGACGGCGACGAAGATCTGCGTCTGACGGATTTCGCCGGTTTTCCGGTCGATAACTGGCACGGTTTGGCCAGCGTAATCGACGAACAGTTTTTCGCCAGCTCGGTGCTCCTGACGCATGACCACATCGACCTTGGCGGCCCAGAGGCGGTAGTGCTCGCAGAACCAGCTGTACTGGAAGCCTTGCGAATGGCTGAGCCGATACTCTTGCCAGAGCAGAGCCAGAGTCACGCCGGGGCGGCGCAGTTCTGCGTGAACATGAGCCCAGTCGGGCATCGGCCGTTGATCGCTGGGAACCGTCGGCGCTGGCGGGAACAGACAGCGTTCCAGTTCAGCATCCGACAACGCCGTCGGCCAGGTCAGCCCGCAAGCGTTGAAGCGATGCAGGTAGTTGCCGGCGCTGCCACTGCTGATGCGAAGGCTGGTGGCGATCTTGCGCACGGACAGGCCGGCGTCGAACTTTAGGCGTAGTACCTCTCGGATTTTACGCATGGATATACGCTCCACGACGACCTCTTCGCTTCGAGAAAAGAGGTCGATGGTAGTGAATAATCCTGCGTCGCTGCCTGCCTGAGCATGGGTTGGGTCAGTGGAAAATCACTGTCCAAGTGCTCGTGGAATGAGTGTCCAAGTCAGCGTGGAATCACTGTCCAAGTGTTCGTGGAATGGGTGTCCAAGTGCGCGTGGAATCCCCAGGGTCAGAAGCGGACTGCACCCGTAGCGTTTCCCCGCCACGATCCGGCTTACGCCCTGTTGAAAGACGCTGGAGGAGAGAAAGTGATCCAGGCTCAGTTCTCCGTTCGGGGCCTGGAAGACGGGAGTCGGAGTGCCTGGAAGATGCAGGAGGTGGGCCGGTTGCCCCATCGGGTGCTCCGCCAGTTTGGCCCAAAGGCCGTCCTCGCCTACCACGACGGTTTCATGGTCGTCCTGCAAGGTCTGCAGGAATACTGCTGCGGAAACACCGGCACCGATGATCAGTCTGGTGGGCATGTCATCCTTTCCATCGCTCGAAATCCAGTGCTGGAGCGAGCGCAATGAGTGTCCATGCCGCGCTCGCGTTCATTGACCCACTCCATCCATTTCCCCATCGCTGGGGCGTTGGTGCATTCGCGATATCTCGCTTGCGTAGCGTTGCACCTGGCCAACATCTCTTTACGCTTGCCGGAGCGAAACCGAACTGTCTATTCCGCCGTGTGACGACCGTGACGCTTCTCCAGCCTGGACGAGACGATGCCTTCCGGCATCGTCTCGTCCAATGACCGTTCTGGAAACGTTTCCGCGTCCTCCGGAAGCCCGTTTTCGAGCCGTTCTCTATGGCGCACTGCGGGTTTGAGCCGCCTTGGCCTGCTGCCACATGGGAATGGCCTTGAACGCCGTGACCATGTCGTAATCCAGTGCCACCGGGGCCTTTCCGTTCGCGCTCGGACCCATCGGCGTCTTGCCGTTGCGGCTCTGGAACCATTGCATCCACAGTTGCGAGCCAGGATCGGCCATGACCAGCGCAGCGGCACTGTCGTTGCTCGAGAGCGGTGGGTCGATGGCCTGCGGCGGCTGGCTGCTGGTCGGTAGCAGGAAGGAGGTCATCGGGTACTGAGCGCTGCTATGACATCCCAGGCAACCCGCGCTGGCCAGACCGGCTGGGTAGTAATGCGTGGCGGTCCAGGCCGGAGTGACCACGGCACCGTCATTGGGGCCCGAAAGGCGTCCGTCCCAGCCCAGCGTGGATGTCGAGTAGGGAGGCGCTTTCGGGTTGATCCAGTTTTCGCTGAGCTTCGGATTGACGGTGACCGGCGGTGTCAGCGCTTGCGGATCGGTGTTGATGACGTCCGGGTTGCCGCCCCAGGTCGCTCCCAGCGGGATCATCTTGTCCCAGGCATCCTTGCCGGGGGCGTTCTTGTCGTAGATCAGCGTCGAGAACACCCAGCCCGTCTGGGGAGCGGCAACGCTGTCCTTGACGATGATGTCGAACTGCATCAGATAGACATTGGTCATGGAGGATAGGGTGGCACTGCCCTTGGAACCGTTGTCGACGCATTTGGAGTTCGGGTCCTGGGCGCTGCCGTTGCTGATATTCGTTGGCGCGTAGATCTGCCATTGCGCGGCGTTTTCCATCGGCGCCCAATCAGCGCCACAGGCGGTGACCAGGGCGAACTTGACGATGACACTGCCTTCCGCGAACTGTGCCGCCTCGGTGGTCAGTACGGGATTCATCGCTCGTTCGGCGGTCGTTCCCCAGATGTTGCCCAGGGTCTTCGCGGCTCGGGTGTCGTAGAGCGTCAGCACATAGGTGGTCAGAGGTTGCTTCTGATCGGTCAGGGTGCCGGCCGGGAAGCCTGATCCGACATAGACGCCACGAATAGGCTCGCGCTCGACGCCTAGCCATATGGAGTCATACCAGCCGCTGTTCTGGTAGTTCCAGTTGGCATAGTCGAAGACGATCTTGCGCATGTCCGGAGAGACATAGTCCTTGAGGGCTTGAACGTAGGCATTGGCATTGGCCTGGGTGATCCTGCCGTTGTTGGTCGTCTTGCTCCAGGGGAAGGAAGTGGCTGCGGGCAACTGGCTTGGATAGTCGTGGCTGAGGGTGAACAGTGGCCCTTTGTAGTTGGCCGGAGGTGAAATGGCGGAGGGTAGAAAGGGATCTATCTTGAGCTTGGAGTCGCTCAGCTTTTCAGCGGTGGAGGTGAGGAAGGGGACCTTGCCCACCAGTGATCTGTCGGCGAATGGGGTTTCCGCCTGGGCCGTCAGGGACGGTAGTGTTGCAGCTATCAACAGACTCATCGGGTAAATCAGGGTTTTTTTCATGACGTGCTCCTTGTATGTAGCGGAAGTGACTTCCGGCTGGTACGTCCTTGGCGCGCAAGTGCTCCAGGGATTCAGGGTCTCGCCGCCCCGGCTGCGCGCGGTTGTGATCGGGTCCAGGGTGGCGATGTGCAAGGCGACGGTGTTGCGCGCCGGCACCCGGAGCTTTTGCGCTTTGCACGCCTGCGTGACTTCGCGATAAAGCGCCGCCAGGCTGCGCTTCTGCCGGGACAGGAAACGCTTGTGCAACAACTCGCGAATGATGCGCTCTACCGACTCCGGCAAGCGGCCCTTGCCTTTGCCGCCGTTCGATTGGCCTGGCGCGAGGTCCGTGACCAGGCCGGAGCCCTGCCGAGCACGCCGGATCAGGACGTAAATCTGTCGCCGGGACAGGCTCAGTGTGTGGGCGGCGGCATCGGCGGCCTGGTGGCCGACGATCTCAAGCGCCGCCAGCCGCCCTATGACCTCCATTCGTTGCCGTGCCGCTCCCAGGCCGCATCGGGCAAGGTCAAGATCCCCTGCTCGGCAACGCGCTGCACTTCCGCCGTCATGCCTGCACCTCACTTTTGTGCACAGGAGTTTTGAGCATAGACGACGATGGTGCAGGCAACTACTGATCATCCGGTAATCAGAAGTCCTGTGCACATCAGGTGTTTCAGCCAGCAAGACGGTGCAATTGTCTTCTGAAAATGACAGCTTCCGTTGGGCGGGTGGCCATCGTCCAGCAAACCAGTGTTTGCCGGTGATGGCGTAGTTAGGTCGAAAACCGCCGGCTTGAGCCCCCTAAATCTTGCCCGAAAAACCCTGTCGGGTAGCGGAAATAGCCGAAAACCATCCTGCCAATGTTTTCCGGCGGAGTTTTCGGCGGTTCCGGCTTACAACCCCTGATTCTGGACAGCGGCATTTGCCGCGGCACCGACGTGGTGAAGGCGCTGGCGCTGGGCGCCAACGCGGTAGCAATCGGCCGACCGGTCATGTTCGGTTTGGCCCTGGGCGGTGCGAGCGGCGTCGACAGCGTGATTGACTACTTGCGTAGCGAAACCGTGAACACTCTCCTACACTTGGGTGCCAACGGCCTCGGCGAGCTGCGCAGCGAGCACGTACGCCAGTCCGCTGCGCCGGGTACGCATGGGCCGGTAAGCGTTGGAGCGGAGCGGCTGGGCTGACGAAACAGCGTGCGGCGGGACTGACCGTGCGCCCGCGTGTCCTTTACGGCCCCGCGCGGCACAGTCTCGCTGCGCGTAGCGATTCAGCGGAGGCGAAGTGCCCAGAAAATGCTGCGCGGCGGCTGCGCGCTGAGCCGAGCGGTGCTGGCACGGCGCTCTTCGCTCGCTCCTACGTGTTGTGTCAGCCTCAACGGTTAAAAAGGAATGACGCGATGCCTGATCGTGACACGCTCGCCCGATTGCTTGTCAGCCGGAGCGCCGGGCTCAGCCCCGGACCCGGCTCCACCCGCCAGACTCTCGAAGCGCTGCGCTTCGCTATCGCGAACAGCCTCTCTGGGGAGACGGTTCTCGAGGACGCACCACAAGTCAGCAAAGAGCAGCTCGCCTCTGCTCAAGCCTACTTCGATGCTGAGGGCGCGAAGCCAGCGTTGAACGCGCTCGGCATCGAAGGCAGCTTCACCCTCGAGCGCACAGACCCGCTGCAGTTCCTCACCAGCCCGCAACAATCCGTGTTCCAGGGCCAGAAGAAAGCAAGCAGCGTCGGCCCCTTCCTGGATGCAGACGGACGCGAGATCTGGTTCAACATCTACGGGTCGGCGCAGGGGCGAACGGTATACGTGCCTGGGGTCGCGCGCCCCGTGCTCGTCATGACTTCCGCACGTCTCCCAAACGTGGCGCTTGCGCGATTCCGCCTCACACTCGATCCGGGAACGGTCTGGGTGCTCGCGCGATTGCTCGACCCCGCCGCGCCCGAGGACGGTTACGTCGGGTTCAATGTCACGAGCGGCTCAGTGGGATTGCCCGCCGTGCCAACCATCGCCGGCGACCGCTTGACGCTCGCAGCGCCAGGCGTCATCGACCTGTCGCTCACTCTCGCTGCTCCTCCTCCGCCTCCAGCAAACCCCGAATGCGCTTTCGGATCGCTCACCGCGCCGGTGGAGATCACGATAACGCTGTCCCTCCCACCAACTTTCACCGGAATCCAGGGCAAGCTCGTCCTCTCCGAATCGACATTCGATATCGCAGCGGGCGAAGGCATCGCGTTCGACAGCACGTGGAACATGATCGCGTTTCGCGGCCGGCCGCAGCCCGAGTGGCTGGATCTTGCCGACATCGCTCACGCGATCGCACAGTTCAGCGGCGAGGTGGAGATCGAGCGCGCCGCGTGGGCTGCCCCTGTCACGCGTCGCCGATCCAAATGCGCTGGGTGAGGCAGACCCGGCAAGCTCGGGATGCCTTCTCTACCTGGGCGCGGGAGGTTTCGTCAGCTGGCCAGAGAGCAACGTCGGGCCCGTTCGCCTCGATAGCCTGTCGATGCTGGCCAGCCCCGCGCGTCTTCTCGTCCGTGCGACCAGCAACGATCCCCTCGCGTCCCAGGCGAAACACCAGTTCGGACTTTGGAGTCTGGAGCAAAGCGGCCTGCCGCTCCCCGTCACCGTACACACGGTGGTGCCACTCGAGATCGCGTTTGTGTGCGACGCGCAGATGGGCGAAGCCCTTTCGCTCACCGCGCAGGCATCGATCTCACTTGATCGGCCGCTCTCGGCCGTAGGCAATCCGCTTCCCGCGCTGGATGCGCCGGTGCATCTGATTTTCACCGAGAAAGACGCGCTCCGGAAGGTGACGCTGCTCACGCGAGGGCTCCCGGCAGCGCCGGTCGCAGCACCCTGGCCGCTTGCGCTGGAGAACGGCTTCTTCCACGTGCGCTCGCCGAAGCTCGTTCTCCTCACTGGAGCGCTGCAGAACGGCGGCGCGCTGCGCGACGGACGAGTCTCGATCCATCTCGATGTGCACGGCTTCCTGCCGACACTGCCGGATCCGTATGTCGCGAACGTGCAGGCGCACGGCGAGTTCGGGCGTGGCGGCGCGAGTGGTGCGCTGATTGCCACAATCGACTGGACCGCGAACGAAGCTCCTCGCCTCTCTTTTCGCGGCTCCACCGGAACGGGCGGCCTCGCACTAACAAACTCTTCGCAGCAAGGGTCGCGTCCTGCGCCAGGTGCAACGCCGCCCGACCCCTGGTCCGCCACGGATCGGAGCGTGGCGTTGGCCACCGCCCGGCGCAAGCGCGAGGCAACTCTCGGACATGTTGTCGAAGAAGCACGCGCAAAGGATGCGCGGAACCTGGAGGTGCTGGGCAGGCACGCAACGGAAGCCGGCATCACGTTCGGCGCCGGAATCCGCCTGCTCGACGTGTCGACGAACCGCCATCAGGTTGGCGTTCAGATTCGAGGCGCAGGGCGCGCCGTTTCGGCGAGCACCGCCGCACTCACCGTCGATGGCCTGCACGTCACCACTTCGCTCGCCGGCGTGCAGGTGTTCATGCTGCCGCAGGTGCAGTGGGAACCGGTAGCGACGCTCGACCGCGACCAGGATCTCACGAAGTTCGGCTACTTTCCGACCCCGCTGGCGTCCGCGAACGACGGTGGCGCAACGCTCATCGGCTCGCGCTCCCTGAAGCTCGCCCCGGTGATCCCGGATCTGGCACTCGACCGCTTTATTGAGACGTTCTCCGCCGGCGAGCGCCTGGGTCTCGTAACCACGTTGCCGTTCGGCATTCGCGCGGTGATGGCACTGCGGTCCGGACCCGGCGGTGACACTCTGGCTCTCAACAACGCGAGCTACAGCGGCCCACTGCCGCTTCAGAACGCACTTCAGCTCAGCGCGCGCGCCCTCGGCGGCACGAGCGTTCCGGGCCTCGAGAGCCCGAGTTTCGAAGGCGCAGCGGTCCAGCTCCTCAATGGCGTAAATCTCGTTTCGGGTGCACCGGAAGGGATCAGCGTGCTCGGCTCGCCGAACGACCCGGATGAATGCGTCGAGGGTATGTTCAACAACGAGTTCGCCCTCGCGAGGCCACGCGTCCCCGTTAGCCGACTGGACCTTTCAGGCTATGGCGCTTCGACGTTCAGCGACTGGGCCAATCCCTACGCGGCGTTCGCCGAAGCCAGCAAGGTGCACTTCAACGTGCTCGTGGGGCGCACGGCCCTGGAGATCGTGAAGTTCAACAGCGTGCTCTATCCGTGGGGCATTCGCGTCACACGCATGGTGACGGTTGAGCGGGGACGAAACGCAGGCGTGATTCGCCGCGACACCGGTTGGCAACCCGAGTCCAACGGCATCTTCGATTTCCGCTACAAAGACAAGACAGGAACGCCGAAAGACTCACCGTACGTAGTGCATCCCGGCGTGTTCCGCGGCCTGTTTGCTATCCGGAACATCCGGCCCGCGCCTGGAGCGACGCCCATCTCGTTCACTTCATCGAAGGGCCCCGCGCAGGTACTCGCCTATCACTTCGACTGCGAAGCGATCATCGAGAGTGCAGCGGGCGAAGTTCGCACGCCCGCGAATGGAATGACCGGCTTCCTTCACATCCTTCCGGTAGGCGAGCCGCTGGCGGACAAAGATCTGGCCGCACTGCTTGCCCAGCAATCTGCGGTGGGCGGTCCGGTGGACGCGGAGATTGTCGTGGCCGCATCGGGGCTGCGCGTCCGCGCACTTCGTGTCGAGGTCGATACAGCCGGAAGCGGCGTCGTCATAGGAAAGACCACAAAACGACCCGGTGATGGTTTTTTTGAAATGGCAAAAAAGTGCGGTGAAGACATCCGCGATCGCGAGACGTTTTACCAGTCAGCCAAGCAACACGTTCTCGCTTGCTGGCGGGATTGACTGGCTTCTTGAGGTATCTGAAAGCCCTCTTCAGCCTGAGTTTTTGCAGACGTAATCGTCAATGGCCGGTGAAAGGTGACAGTATACCGATGGCGCAAACGACCACTGTTTACCCTCGCGTCCACTCCCGCTAGACTTTACGCAGGGTGGCTACAGGGGTCATTTGACAGCGCCCCGCTGACCAGTAAGCGAATCAATCGGCTGCACAGCCGCTTAGCGAAGTGACTGGTTCGTCCATGACGAGTTGCCAGCGACCTGCCCCATCGCCAACAAGCGCGCAACGGCGATGGCTGAGGCCGCTTCCCCTGAGTTGGGGGGAGAGGTCGTCTCACAGATGTCCTACCTTGATTCGATTTCCAACTCTTTTGGAAAAAACGCTCATTAGCTGATTCTATGCCAGTCATTGTTCGGCATGATCCGCTTCATGAACTCGTCAAAAAACGGCACCGTGAATGCGGTGTCCCCATGATTGGGACTCCAGATCAGCCCTTTGCCGATCAAGCTATTCCGGACCGGCGCGACGGCTTGGACTCGACGGCCTTGACGCTCGGCAATCTCGCCCGAGCGGTGCGGACCCGGGCCAAGCTCAGCCATCGCTCGCAGGTACTGCTTTTCCATCGGCGTTAGGCGCTCAAAGCGGCCCCGAAAAAAACGCTCGTCGAGTGTCTTGATGGCTGCAGTCGAAGCCCGCTCCACGTCGGCCAGCGTAATCGGATTGGCTACGGCTACGTCCCACGCGTGGCTGGCCAACGCCTGAAGAAAAAACGGACTGCCTCGTGTCTTCTCGACGATAAGGTCGACCGCCTCCGCGTCGAAGGCCACCCCCTCCTCTGCAGCCGGCTGCACAATGGCCAAGGCAGCCTCGACCTCAGACAGTGGGCTAATAGCCGGATAGTCAAACAGCCGTTCAGCGTACGCCTTGGCGTTGCCCACTCGAGCCCGAAGCTGGGGCAGGCCAGCGCCAACCACGATTATGGGCAAACGGGATTGTGCGCAGCGATGTAAGACTACGATCAGACCGGAGAGTTGGGCCGCTTCGATACAGTGAAACTCATCGATAAACAGCACCACCGCGGAGCCGGCCTGCTTAGCCGCCAAGCCGGCGCGTTCCAGCAATGTGGTGAAACCGCCCTCCAGGTGGCCGTGGTCAGCCAAGCCCGCCGCTTCGGTGTCAAAATCCAGGTCAATCAGCCTGTCGTTGAACGGGCCCTCCAGTGCCTTGGTAAACCCCGCCAGTGCGCTTAACGCGCGCAGGGCAGTGTCCTTCGCCGCCCCGATTTGACTGAGGTGCAGCAGCACCAGTCGTAACTGGGGCGCCAGTAAGGCCGGCAGCGACCTCTGTTCAGGGTCTTCAATACAGAGGGTGTGCACGCCCTCGCCTTCCGCATCGAGGCGCATTTGCTCGAGCAGTACGGTTTTACCGACGCCGCGCAGTCCGACCATTAGTACGCTCTTAACCGATCGGCCCAGCCGCAGTCGTGCCATGCCAATCCGCACCCGCTCACGCAAGGCCTCACGCCCCGCCAGTACCGGGGGTGGCAGGCCTGAACCTGACATGTAGGGGTTGCTAATGGGGTTCATAAGCCCGACCCAAGTTAGTGAAATTATGCTGACAACATAAACTAACTAACATCTTTATAAATTCGTAATTTTTGAACATCAAAAGAGCAGACAGGCCCCATAAAACCAGGTCAATATTTGTCTCTACCAGTCGAAACTCGACATATCCAATCAGTCGACTAACGTTGTACCGCCAGCAGATTGTTTGGCTAGGAACTCCGTCATTCTAGCCGGCAACTCCGGTAGTCGTCTGTGCCTACTCGAGCGATGGACAAATAACAAATACCGGAGAAACGTCCTCAGCAAAGACAACTACGCTAATACGAAGCAGCTCATCTTATTTAGCTCAATTGGGCGGTTAATACGCGGTGCCGTACCGAGCTTAACGGCAAAAACGCTAAATAAATTCGCTGGCACGGGGTAACTCCGGCTTACCCCGTGTGAGCAATCACCTGCGAAACAACCACCAGGGAAGGTTTGATAGCGCGTAATTACATGACTCATGACACAGTACGAAATCGTCGGGAGGGCGAGCATGGCCCGGGGTGGGATTAACAAGGCGCTGGTGCAAGCCGCCTGCACGGCCTTGCTTCAGCGTGGGCGCCATCCCAGCATCGACGCCGTGCGCATCGAGCTCGGCAACACCGGCTCGAAAACCACCATCGCCCGCTACCTCAAAGAGCTGCAGCTGGCGCCGACCACCGCCGTGCTCAACCCACAGGAACGCCTCAGCGCGCCGCTGCTGGCGGTGGTCAACAATCTGGTCGAGCAGCTGGCGGGCGAGGCCGAAGTGACGGTGACGCGGGTGCGTGAGCAATTTGACGCAGAACGGACGGCGTTGCGCGCGAGTCTGTCCCAAAGCACCAGCGAGCTGGAACAGGCGCAGACGCAAACACATGGCGTGACGGCAGAACTGGGGCAGGCACGAAGCCAAAGCGAGGCGCTGCGCACACAGTTGACGGCTGAGCAGCAGCTGACGGCGACACTGCAGGCCAAAGTGCAGGAGTTGCTCACGCAACTGGCCGAAAAGCAGAGCCAGCTGCAAACCCTGAATGAGACCAGCGCCCATGCCCGGGAGTCCTTGCTGCATTTTCGCGATGCGAGCAAGGAGCAACGCGACACCCTGGTGCGCCAACAGGAACAGCAAGTCCAGCAGGTCGAGCAGCAGCTGCGGGTGTTGGCCCGGACACTGGACAGCAAGCAGGACGCGGTCATTGGCCTTAACCGGGACAATGAACGCTTAACCAGTGAGCTGGCGGCCAGCCGCAAGCAGACCCAGCACGGGGAGCGGCAAGTGGAACGCCTAAACCAGCAATTGGCCGAACGCACCCACGCCCAGGATCAGATGCATGCCCAAGTCATCAGCCTCACCTCGCAGCTAGAACGTGCGAGCGCCCGAAACGAAGCGTTGCAACACACGCACACCAGCACCTTGCTCGATAATGAACGATTGAAGCAGCGTCTGATGGAACTCACGCCGGTGCAACCTTGAGCTTCGACTTGTGTAAGGCGCGGCGGATCGCCACGTCGACGCGGTGCAGCTCCGCGCAGTTCCCAGGGCGTTTGAGCGCGCGCATGGCTGCCACCATCTTTTGCCGTTCCTCCAGATGATAGCTTTGGAAGAGTTGAGAAAAAATCGCCCGTTGTGGGCTATACACCTGCGGAATCACATGACTGTTAACGGCCAGAACGGACAAGTCATGCCAGGCCATCATCGACTCATCGACAGCGACCACCGTACGCGGCCACGGGTCAACATCAGCTTCGTCCGCATCGTCACCAAACATCTCCCAGACTAGCGACCACAACTCATAACGCACAAAGCACAAAGGTCGGTTGCAGCACGCCAATGCCATCAATCTCGGCAGCATGCGCGCGCAGCGTTGGACCAGCCAGGGATTGAATGGCCTCAGTGCACCGCGTCCCAGAGCAATGACCAAGGCCAGGTCCACGTCGTCCGATACTACGGGCAGCGCGTCAAGGATCGCCCACGGGTCAGCGAGGGACACACTAAATCTCGCGAACAGCGTGTCCATGCGCTGTCGCTGCGCTCGTGCGTTGGCCAACTCAGGTGCCAAGACGAGGGGCAGTGGATGCTCAATCCAGTGCGTCAACTGTGGATAGGTTCGCGATGGCCCCTGCAGCCGTTGCTTTCCGAGTACACGACCGTGGAGCGCAGCGCGCCATGGCTCTTCATGCTCGGGCAAGCCGTTGCCACGCCAACCTGCCAACCCTGAAGACGTATGCTTGACGTTGGCAGCGTCGGCGACGGCATGCACAATCAGCATACCCTTGAACTGTTGGCTGGCAGCACGAGTACTTGTCAACATAGAAATATCCTATCAGCAATGGCTGATGATCTATCCCCCGTTCACCACCTTAGCACCAGTTCGTTACATGCCATCTTTATCTACACAGATGCACAAACTTTTTTTTCGACAGAAGTCTTGAGTTAGAGCCCTAATACGGGCACTAACCGATCGGCCGGGTGTGCGTATTAATTACGGCCCACCCGGGAAACAATACACGTGAGAGCACAGCATATTTTCGTTAGCGAACATGTTTAAAGCGCTACACATCGAACACATTCAACACTCAGAGATTGTCAACTTGAGTGAGACAGTGCTCCAGCGGTGCACTCAACGTTCACCGCGTTTTCACTCTCCTCGAGGAGGGTTCTGTCATGTGGAACAAACACCATTGGTTGAACCGCGGGCGGGCACCGGCGGACTCAATCCGTCACGGCCATGCGGGGTATCAGCAGATCGATGATCCTTCGCGGCATAGACATGCCCCCATGCTGTACAAAGGTGCGCTGGAAGCCGCTTATTGCCTGCGGAGCGGGTGGGACGCCGACTTCACCGCGCATTGCGCACCACCGCACTCCTTCGGCTGCCAGGCTACTGCTCGGGAACGCAGCAAAGCCTTCCCGCCAGTATCGGTAACGACAGCCCACCTCACGGACGGTCAACGGTATCAGGGGATGAAAACCATCCCGGGGCTGATTTCCGTTAGAGACCGGGAGAGCAAATTTTATCTGTGTCTTTCCCCCACAGACTTTCAAACAACGCCGCGTCAGAAAAAAACTGGTCTCATCAGCAACGCCCTGACGAAAAGCGCCAAGATCAGAGAGTTTCTAAACTCGAAAGACCCGCAGGTGATTGCTGCGCAGCGCAAGTACCATTATGTCGAGGGTATTAGAGACGCATTGCGGGGTGCGCTGCCGAGGCAACGGTGCCTCGCAGAGTTGCAATGGCTAGCGCGCGAAATTGAAGATCCCTGCCCTCCTAGTTATACCTCCTTGTGGCAATGGACCCAGCGCTGCAAACGGGAGAACTGGTCGCCATGGGCGTTGATCAAACAAAAACCCAGGAGCCGTGAGAACACTCCTATGAGGTTTAAAAAACCTTTGGACTTCAACGGTCACATGGGAGAAATGCAGAATCGGGTACTCACTCAGGCCTTAGCTGCAATGGATACCCACGCACATTCAGGCGTGTGCCAGTGGTATGTCCATGCGTTACCTCTTGACGTATTGGTTGTTGATACAACCGGTAAACCGCTTGGTACTGCTCTTTTTCTCCAGACCATCAGCGATGCTCAAAGCCGGACAATTGTTGCTCATGGCTTAACGCCGGCAGTCGCCAAATCGGACAGGCGCCACGACCAATCCGCGCCTGACAACCGGAGTTCCAAGCCGCGGCGCCCGCGCGTAGACAGACACTGAGATACAACCGAAAGCCCTGCGGTCGGCGATCTGGCCGCAAGGCTCCGAGGGGGAAAATCTCTCACTGAATGCTGTCTCCCAAGATCAATACTGCTGGGTGGGAGTGGGAATCCCCTAAGCACGACTCAGGCAATGCTTATGGGCCTGTCAGGGAGCGTCTATGGGTAGCAGACGGGAATTGCGCGCCCATCGGCCATCGCGAAGGCACCACTGTCAGCAGTGCAACAGGAGGACTCCAGATGATCATCACGTCTGGTGAAATGAAACTTGATGAGGGACCTGCACGGCAATGGCCACGCCGGCGACATCAAAATTTCATCGTGGATTTTCCATCGCTGAAGAATGGTCACTCGATGGAGTGCGACGCGGTGCTGGAGTCCGCGTACTGCATCTGGTTAGAGCACGATCCAGAGGTCGTCAGGTACTACACACAACCTCATACGTTTACCTGGGTGGACGACGGTCAGAGCTATCGCTACACACCGGATTTCCTTGTGGTACTGACGCACGGTGAAAGTTACTTCACTGAGGTGAAGCACGACTTCAGCACACAACGGTCGAATCGTCTGGCCAAGCTAGACAGCTTCGATGCCCTCTGCTTTCAAGAGGGGTGGTGTCTTCAACGCCGCGACCAGCAGAGCATCACTGGATCAACCAAATTTCATACATTGAAAGCGCTGTACAGCCGGTCGCGACCGTACAACGAACAACGGCAAATGTATTTCTATCACTACCTGCAGCAACGTGATTGGCCTGCGACGCTGGGCGATCTGGTGCAGGATCGCGACGCGCCGGACATTGGAACGATCTGCTACAACCTGTTCACGGGACGCTTGGTCGCTGACCTGGCCCAACGCTTGACGCTAGACCTCATGGTCGATCGGGGTCGGCCGTATGAATAAGAAACCTTCAGCCGCTACGGTTGGCAGTCAATACCTGATCAATGGCCGGACGATGCAGGTCATTCATGTCGACGAGGAACTGGTGACACTCAGGAGTTTGGAGCGGCTGCATACGCTCTCCATGACTGTTGATGTGCTGATGACGGGAGTGGCCAAACAAACCATCGTGCAAGTCGCGCGCTCGCCCGGAGCCGGAACAAAAGCCTTGGCCTTTCTCGAGCCAGATAATCCCCACGTCATCGCTGCCGAGCGTAAACTCCGTTACGTCAATGCTGCGCTTCAGCAATTTGGCGGGCCATTGCCCGAAGCCGCAACCATAGCCCTGATATCCAAGCTTGCGGTTGAAACAAACGACCCTTCCCCGCCCTGCTACAACTCGGTGTACAAATGGTCAAAGTTCTATCGAGAACACAATTGCGACCGTTTCTGTTTATTGAAAGATCAGAGTATTGCCCTGCGTGGTAAACGCCTAGATCCGGACGTTGAAAAACTCATCCAGGAAATGATTGAGCAGTATTATCTCGCGCAGCCGCCTGCAACCGTAAAAAGCATTCATAGTTTTATCCACGGCCAAATCATTTTGATTAATCGCGGCCGTGTTGGTTACTCGACCCTACTGCTGAAAAGTCCATCGCTGTCTACGATCCGGCGCAAGATAGCCAAGTTGTGCTCGCAGTCCACCGATAAAGCGCGGTACGGCTCGGACTATGTAAAAAAGCATTACCACTCAAGCAAACACACTGCTGAGCCCGCCGAGGTGCTGGATTTAGCCGAAATTGACTCTCACCTGCTGAACATCAACATCATCGATGAGGATGGCAAGCTGCTAGGACATATCCTCTGGTGGGTCGTCATTCTGGAGATTAAGACGCGGAGCGTGATCGGCTGGGAGCTCTCGGCAACCTACCCCTGTGCAGAAAAAACCATCCGCGCCCTGAAGACGGCGGTGCAAGCAGAGCCCGGAGAAGAACGCCGGCGCGGTAAACCCATTGCAGTGAGTGGTGATAATGGGTCCGAAATCAAAAACGCGCGAGTCCGCGACACTCTGGATCGGCTTGGCATTATTCTTAGCCGGGGCCCGCCCTACGCACCTAATGCGCGGGCGCGCATCGAACGTTTTTTCGAAACGTTTGAGCTGTGGTGCAATCAACAGGCGGGAACGACGATGACCTCCCCTATCGAGCGTCAGTACTACGACGCGGTCGGCGAAGCGGCCTTTACCGCAGCAAATATGAATGAATACGTCAAGGACTGGATTGAGAACATTTATCATCAAAAAAAACATCGCGCACTGAACATGCCCCCGGCTGTGGCTTGGGAAAGGGCGATGAAAAACCGCTTGCCACCGGAAAAATTCACTGCAGAAGAGCTGGACATCCTGTGCCGAGGCGTTGAATTCGCCTGCGTCAGCGCCGCAGGACGAGTTCAATTTTTGTGTTTGAGCTGGTGGGGCCCAGGCCTGCAAGAAATCGGAGCGAAACTGAAGGCTGGACAAAGGGCAAAATGCTATTACAACCCCTTAGACCTCGGTGAAATCTTAGTCGTCCATCCTGATCAAAAATGTCCACCCCAGCGGGCATACGCTACCCGTCCCGAGTATCAAAACGGCCTGACCCTAACTGAACACGAAGAATTGCACAAAGCCTACCTAGCAGAGGGTCGACTGTTCGATGACAGCGAGGCTGACCTCGCTTTATTAATGCTTCGACAACGCATGGCCAAAGAGTACGAGGACTCTCGAACGCTTCGTCACAAGGCGAAGTCGAAGAGCACCGGCAAATCCAAAAAGCCCGCTGTGGACAACCCACTCGAAACCGCCGTGCCGGAGGAAAGGCCGTCTGGAGATGAAGATATTCCGACGTTCAGGGTGGACAGGTTATGAACATCTCCCCTAATGGGATCAATATCGACGAGGCTCTTGAAACGCTTGCCGCTTGCACAGTTTGCTACCCAGACTATCAGGAAGCCATGCGCCTCATTACCAAATGCTTCGCCGCCACGCACAACCGCAAAGATCCGTCATCGGCCATGCTCATAGGCCCTACTGGGGTGGGCAAAACCCGATTGTGCCACATGATCGAAAAGCAGTTGGGGCCAATCACAATTACTCAACGCCCTGAATGCGTAAAGGAAATACGTCCTTGCGTGTATGTCGAACTACCAGAGTCCGCCACAATAAAAAGTTTGTCCATGGTCATGGCCAGAACTCTCAACGAATACCCGTACGACAAGCAAAGCGTTACCACTTTGGAAACCCTGATCATCGAGAGACTGATTACGATGGAAGTCCAACTGGTGATCCTTGACGACTTCCACCATGTGGCTGAAAAAGGCAGATCCATAACAAAAAGCTCATTATGCAACTGGCTGATGAAACTTCTAAACAACTCCGGAATCCCATTTTTAATATCAGGATCACCTCAAGCGGAAACCCTCATCGACCGAGTTCAGGAATTAGGTGATCGTTTTCCCTATCGTGCCCACCTGAAGCCTCTTCCATTAGCGGAAGCGCAACCCACCCCCGTCCTGCTGGGCGTAATCGCGGGTTTGCAGCAAGAAATGATCCGATTAGGAAAACTAAAGCAATATCCCCACCTGACGGACCCCAATCACTACAAAGCCGTGTATCTGGCTACACAAGGAAACTTCAGAAGACTAAGCAACTTGCTGCACGACACCTTCTACATTGCTCTGACTCGAGGCGATCACACCCTTACCATAAACGATTTTTCGAGCGCTGCTGATGACCTCGCATTCTGCTGCAGCCCAAATTATTTTCGCATGACACCGAAACAGCTGACTAACGCTCTAAAGGCTAAAACGAATAAATTAGCGGAAGCGGCAAGATGAACAAGATTTGTTACGTCGCAACACCGCGGGATTGGGAAAGTCCCAAAGGGGTAGTGATGCGAACCGCACTTCATAATGGCTATGGCAATGTGGCTGGCATGTGCGCATCCCTGGAAGTTCCTTGCAGCGAAGACGGGCTTGATCTGTTAACGGAGCAATCGTTGCTATTTAGCACCCTCACCACGGCAACGCCGCAAATTGCGCATTCGTTATTGGCCAACTCCTATACCGTGGACAGCACAGACGCAGCCGGCTGGATCATCGACGAACTCAGGCTCCACCGTTCGCAATTTGCCCATCACTTCAAGTATTGCCCCGAATGTTTGCATGACGAGCTGATCAGTGTATTTCAAGACTTAAATATTTTGGCGATTTGTCCTCTTCATCGAACACAGATGGTCACGTACTGTCCTGACTGTCACGAGAGTGAGCACTGGACTACGGCTCATCTACTTTTTTGCAAATGCGGATCCGATCGGCGGCGCACACCCAGCCAAATTGGCGCACTGCTCAACGGAAAACACGTCGAAACATTCGGCCCCTCCGCGGACGTCAGCGTACTCTCGAACATGGTTGGCGTCGCCCTGACGGGCGAGGCGGTTTGGCATTCGAGAAAGCCTAACGCAGAGAAAAGAGCATGTTGTTTAATGGATGAAGTGCGAAGTCACGCATCAAAAATGTTCACCACACAGCTATCGAGGTACCCGGGATTCACGCGTTCACTGCACCTATCACCCTGGCGCTCAAGCCACCCGACGTTAGCCTCGCTCGCAGATGACGCGTTTAAGGAACCAAGCACGCTCAATGCAAACTGTATTGCCGGACTATGCTGTGCTGATGTCGAATTTACAGTGGACCAGCTTATTTCCTCATTGGGCGACTGGAAAGACTGGACAGAAGAGAAAAAATTCATCTCAAAAAACTTTAACACCCATCGCCACGGCACCGCAGTGCACTATTACCGTTGCCACATCCCCATTTGCAGGCTGGCTCGCGGCATAGGAGACCGCGCGCTGTTTCTAAGAACCGCAGAAGAGGCGCTTGAATCCAACTACTTATCCACCCTCGACGCTGCCGCGCTCCTCCAGTGCAGCAGCGGTGAGGTTTTACAGTTGGTAGAACTGGGGTATTTGCGAAAACTCACAAAAAAGAAAAAATCCGGACGCGGATACCCCGCACTGATCAACAGACGCTCGGTTGAACGTTTTAACAATACGTTTATTCTAGTCGGAAGAATAGCAAAATCACTGAGCACAACACCGACAATAGCGGTCCGCCTACTCAATCAACTTGGCATTTCTTCGGACCACAAGAAGCTAGGCCCCTACGTTTATGAACAACATAAAGTTCACGCCGTTCAGGAGGAATTAGAAAAAGCATTGGCAAGTCCTTCGCTGCTTTACCCGATAGCGCTACCGCCAACACAGCGTGTACACAACACTTTTAATATTTCTAATGCGAGCCTGGATCAGGTCGAGCCAATCTTCCCCACCCTACCGAACCTGATTGAAGAATCAGCAACCGAAAACAATACATGTTGCTTTACAACCCACCAAGCAGCCACCTTCCTAAACATCACCGGACGACTTCTGCATTACCGCTTCGTACTGACAGGCCTAATAAGACCCGAGATCATTGATGGCGCTCCATTTTATTCACTAACGCATATTCAGTTCATGAGTCAACACCTGCAGCACCACATATCAATAGAGCAAGCAACCAAGACACTGAACTGCGGACGAAAAAAAGCTTCTCACCTGATAAACACCCTAAAACTTCAACCCTCCTGCACGCTGGCTTACTCAAACGGAGACAGACAGTTATTATTTAACAAAAATGATATCGACCTACTAAACAATTGTGAAGAAACCAAAAGAAGAAAGGGAACATTGCGACAACGCCAGGGCACACGCAAAAAACCGTCCTCTAACAGGGTTACACCTGTCGTGACACCCACTGTCTAGCCAACAACTTTGAGGCGAAACTGTATCGATTTAGCGTTACCCAAACTGCCAGACACAATCGCAAACAACTCAGGCGCCTTTTGCAAGCATACAACGATATTTTTCAATACATTTTCTAACGGACTCATTTACGCGGGATAAATCAGCATCTTAGAACAATGGTGGAAATCCTCTATACCAATCTGCCTTTGGAACGTCTGAAAATAATCTCATCGCGCTTGTGAATATCAAAATTATCCCTACACGCCTCCCTCCAAAATTATTCCGAGTCAGCAATCGCGCCAGAGTAGTGCTACCCTTTTCACAGCCTGCGCCCGAGAAGGCATTTTGACCTCAACGCAACATTCGAACAAACCCCTACCATCGCAAAACGTACGAAAGAAAATTTCTTTGTAAATTGTTACATTCAATTGATCAAAAGTTCTTTTTTTTAAAATCAAATGCCATTTTCTTTTATTTTCAAATGACCTACGGATCGTAACCTCTTGATCTGCAATGAAGTGATTTTATTTTCTAATGAATACTGATGTCAGCCGGTAATCCTAAGTCGATACTCGACTCCAACAACAAGGCAGCCCGCCTTGAACTTTTGGAGAACGACATGACCACTCAGAACCTCAGCGGCAAAGTAGCTCTAGTCCAGGGCGGCTCACGCGGCATCGGCGCCGCTATCGTCAAACGTCTGGCCGCTCAAGGCGCAGCCGTTGCCTTCACCTACGTCAACTCGACGGCCAAGGCTGAAGAATTGCAGAACAGCATCACCGCGAACGGCGGTAAAGCCCTGGCGATCAAGGCCGACAGCGCTGATGCCGTCGCCATCCGCAACGCCGTCAACAACACCGTCGAAACCTTTGGTCGGCTGGACATTCTGGTCAACAACGCCGGAGTGCTGGCTGTCGCACCGCTGGAAGACTTCAAACTGGAAGATTTCGATCAAACCCTGGCCATCAACGTGCGCAGCGTGTTCATTGCCACTCAGGAAGCCGCCAGACACATGAGCGAAGGCGGCCGCATCATCAATATCGGCAGCACCAACGCCGACCGCATGCCCTTCGCCGGTGGTGGTCCGTATGCGATGAGCAAAGCCGCGCTGGTCGGCCTGACCAAAGGCCTGGCCCGCGACCTCGGCCCTCGGGGCATCACCATCAACAACGTGCAGCCCGGCCCGGTAGACACCGACATGAACCCGGCCCACGGTGATTTCGCCGACAGCCTGATCCCGCTGATGGCGGTAGGTCGTTACGGCAAGGCCGAAGAGATCGCCAGCTTCGTCGCTTACCTGGCGGGTCCGGAAACCGGCTACATCACCGGTGCCAGCCTGACCATCGACGGTGGCTTCGGCGCCTGATTCACAACCACAAAAAACGCCGGGCAATGTTTGATAACGTTGCCCGGCGTTTTACTGTGTCAGTGACTATCCGTTCCCGATCATGCCCACGCAAGCGCCGGCAACCCGCACGCCCCAGGCTGGAACGCCTTCAGCGTCCGAATAATCCGGTCAGCGTGGGCATACTTTGCGTCCGCCATTGCCGCGTCAGGCACTGCAATCGCCGTCATCCCCGCGGCTTTTGCCGCCGTGACGCCAAAGGGCGAGTCTTCGAACACCAGGCAATCCTGCGGCGCCACACCCAGACGTCGCGCAGCCGTCAGGAAGATATCCGGTGCCGGTTTGGCAGCGCCCACCTGCGGATCATCTGCCGTGACGATGGTGTCGAACAGCGCAAACCAGTCGCCATGTAAGGTGGTTTTCTGCGCAAAAGACTGCCGCGAAGAACTGGTGCCCACCGCAATCGGGACGTTATGGGCCTTCAAATGTCGAACCAGTTCCTGCGCACCCGGCATTGCCAATGCCCCCGGAAAACGTTCGCGCATCAACGGCTCACGCACCCGCAGAAACTCCTCGGCGGTAATCGGCAGATCCAGCGCCTGGACCACATACCGCGCCAGATCACCCGCCCCACGGCCGATGATGTTCTGCTTGATGCTCCAGTCGAAGGTCCGGCCATAACGGTCGGCAATGATCTGCGTGACCTCGGTGTAAATCCCCTCGGTATCAAGCAACAAACCATCCATATCGAAAATCACGGCCTTGATCGGGCCCAACGCATTCAACTGTGTATTCATCGCATCTGATCCGTTCTCAAAATACATCCCAGGGGCGGCTCAGACGGCCAGTGTGTTGATCGATTAAAGGATTCAGCAGGATAACGAGCACGGTCCACATGCGGCAACAGTTTGGGGCGACTGAGCGCAGTGCCGACGTGATGACAGTCAGTTAAGCGAACGCAGCTTCGTGTAGGACATCTATAGTTACTCCTTTTCTTAACTGACTGGCATTAGGCTTTCTATGAGGGAGGTGCCAATGGCTTGTGCATAGGCGTCGCCGTGAGCCCGGCGACGATGAAGGTTTGCGCCGATTGTCGATACCCCAGCCGTGCATAAAAATCCAGGCTGGTGCGGGTACTGCTGAGGGTTACTTGTGTCCATCCCAGCCCCGACAACCAGACTTCGAGATCACGTACCAGGGCCAGCCCGGCACCGCGACGAAACCATTCGGGCTGGACATAACAGAAGGTTATACGGCCCGAATCCAGCGCCATGCCGACCCCGACCGGTTTGTCGTGAAGCAGTGCGACATTCAGGTATCGCCGTCGGTCGGTCAGCCAGGGCAGCACATGCTCGATGGTTTTGTTGCGAGTCCAGGCGGCGACGATTTTCGGGTCATTGCGGTGATCGACCGCACAACCCAGCTTGATCGAACGCTCGAGTATCCGGCTGATAATCCCGGCGTCGGCGGGTTTGGCCTTGCAGATTTCTATCGGTACATCCATAGCGCTATAACCTCAATCCATTGAGTCAGGCTGCGAGGACAATAACGCCGCGCGGACCGCGATAGCCAATGCCGAGAAGTTACATTTCTTGTGCGGCGAAAATCGCCACAGAATGAGGCACCCACAAATTAGACCGGCTGCAACGGCATGGTCAGCTCGACCCGCAGGCCGTCAGGTCGGCTGTCGAAATGCAGCACGCAACCGCAGCGCTGAACAATCGCCTGCACAATCGCCAGACCAAGGCCGCAACCGGTGCTCTTGCCGTTGCGCCAGAAGCGTTGGGTCAGGTGCGGCAGGTCCTCCTGAGCAATGCCGGGGCCATGGTCGCGCACGTGAAAACGCACGCGATTGCCGATGGTTTCCAGCGTCAGCTCGACCGAAGCATCGCCCGGGGTATGGCGCAAAGCGTTATCCAACAAGTTGCGCAAGGCGGCAATCGACAATACGGACGGCATTTCTACCGGTGCTGCAGAGCAATCATCGGGCAAATTCAATTTGATCCGCTGGCGATCACCGCTGGCCGCATCCTGAATGGCCAGCCGCGCCACCTGCTCGGCGTTGCACTGCACACCGTCGTCGAACGACAGGCTGCCTTCGACACGGGCCAGCAGCAACAGCTGCTCAAGGGTTCGATGCAAGCGATCAGCGCCTTCCTCGGCCCGGGCCAGCGACTGATCCCGTGCCGCGCCCTCGGTCATCCGCGCCACTTGCAGGTGGGTCTTGATCGCCGTCAACGGGCTGCGCAGTTCATGGGCGGCATCACCGGTGAGACGGCGTTCGCGTTCGATGGTTTTACCGATCCGCTGAAACAGCTGATTCTGGGTCTCGAGCAAAGGTTGCAGCTCGCTGGGCAGCTGGATCTGCAAGGGTTCGAGAGAATCGGCACTGCGCCGCATCAAGGCATCGCGCATGCGATTCAGCGGCGCCAGGCCCTGACCGATGCCCAGCCAGAGCAGGCACAGACAACCCAGCAACGCCACACCCACCGGCACCGACGCTGCCAGCAGTACAGAAAGGTTCAGCGCCTCACGTTCGACCTGACGGTCCGCCGTGGTAATCCGCAGATCGCCCCTGGCCAGGGTGAAACTGCGCCAACGTGCGCCGTCGATCATTTGATCGTGGAAACCCATTTTCTCGGCTTCCAGCTTTTTCTCGGGAGTGCTGTGGCTGCGGGCAAGAATCTCGCCGCGCAAGGAGCTGACCTGACAGGCCATACCGCCGGGGATACTCAGTTGTTCTGCACTGAAATGCGTGCCCTCGCCTTTGCTCGGCAATGCCGGCAGCTGTTCCAGCAACCCGGCGACCATGCGCGCCGAGGCCACCAGACGCTGGTCCAGGGAAAACATCATCTGATTGCGCAGGTCACTGAGCATCCAGGCGGCGGCCAGGGCCCAGATCAGGGCGAAGGCCACGCCGAGGGTCAGGCTCAGGCGCAAACGCAAACTCATCACGGCTACTGCTCCCCGCCATCCGCCGGCCCCAGGCGATAGCCCAGACCGCGTACGGTTTCAACGATACCGTTGCCGAGTTTGCGCCGCAGGTGGTGGATATGCACGTTCAGGGCATTGCTTTCCAGTTCATCGTTGAAACCGTAGACGCTGTCTTTCAACTGCTCGCTGGACAGCACGCGCCCGCGGTTGTGCAGCAATGCCTGCAACAGCGATTGCTCGCGTCGCGACAGATCCACCGGCTGACCGCCGAGCTGGGTTTCGCGGCTGCTGGGGTTGTAGGTCAGGCGCCCATGTTCGATCAGATTGACGCTGCGCCCGGCGACCCGGCGCAACAGGGTGTGCAGGCGAGCGGCCAGTTCGCGCAGGTCGAAGGGCTTGAGCAGGTAGTCATCGGCGCCTGCCTGCAAACCGTCGACGCGGTCGGTGACCGAGTCGCGCGCGGTCAGAATCAGTACCGGAATCTCCAGTCCGTGATGGCGCAACTGCTGAAGCAGCTTCAAGCCATCTTCGTCCGGCAGCCCCAGGTCGAGCACCATGACATCGAACTCGGCGACTTTGAGCATCGCGCGGGCAGCCGAGGCCGTGGCGACATGCTCCACGGTCAGACCCTGGGCCGTGAGGCCGGCAACGATGCCACTGGCGATCAGCTCATCATCTTCACAGACAAGTACGTGCATGGTGAGACCTGTAGAAAAGCATTGATTAAGACGGTAGCGGATTAAGCGGGCATTATGCCCTGCCCCTGCAAACATCAGGAAAAGTCCTGCAAGCCAGCGATAGACGGGTTAATCACCGGTTAATCGCCGCCCGACATTGTGCTCATCAACTGCACTGCCCTAAGGCTTTATTTCATGCGTCGACTATTTATTTTATTTTTTGTGCTTATCTCGGGCCTGGCTCAGGCGGGACCGAATCCGTTCGAGACCAAGCCTGACTTTCTGCCGGTCGGCCAAGCTTTCATGTTCACCTCCGAACGACTCGAGTCAGGTGAAACCCAACTCTTCTGGCAAATTGCCGACGGCTACTACCTGTACCAGCAACGCCTGAAATTCGATGGTCTGGCCGACGCCGGCAGACCGTCGTTGCCTGAGGGTGAGGCCCACAGCGATGAGTTCTTTGGTGAACAACAGGTTTATCGCCAAGGCCTGGAACTACGGATCCCGGCCGGAGCCAGTGGCCAGATCAAGGTCAGCTTTCAGGGTTGCGCCGATGCCGGCTTGTGTTATCCGCCGCAAACCGAGGTCGTCGATCTGGGTGGCAGCACAACGGTAGCAAACGCAATGCAAGCACCGGATCAAGCACTCGCCAGCGGCCTGCAACAACGCGCCCTGGGCTGGAGCCTGCTGGTGTTTTTCGGTCTGGGCCTGCTGCTGGCGTTCACCCCGTGCTCACTGCCGATGTTGCCGATTCTCGCCGGTTTGATCGTTGGTAGTGGCGCCAGTCCCAAGCGTGGTTTTGTTCTGGCCAGCAGTTACGTGGTCAGCATGGCGCTGGTGTACGCCGCGATGGGCGTTCTCGCCGCTCTGCTCGGCGCCAACCTGTCGGCGCTGTTGCAGCAACCCTGGATATTGGGCAGTTTCGCGGCGGTGTTCGTGCTGTTGTCTTTGCCGATGTTCGGCCTCTTTGAACTGCAACTGCCTGTCGCCGTGCGTGATCGTCTGGAGAGCATCGGCCGCACACGTCGCGGCGGCAGCCTGATCGGTGCCGGAGTGCTGGGGGCCTTGTCCGGCCTGTTGGTGGGCCCGTGCATGACCGCGCCGCTGGCCGGTGCCTTGCTGTATATCGCCCAGAGCGGCAATGCGCTGCATGGCGGGTTGATCCTGTTCGCCATGGGCATCGGCATTGGTGTGCCGCTGTTGCTGCTGGTCACTGTCGGCAATCGCTTCCTGCCCAAGCCCGGCACCTGGATGAACCTGCTCAAGGGGATCTTCGGCTTCCTGTTCCTGGGCACCGCCATCTTGATGCTTCGCCCGGTGCTCGATGAGTCGCTGTGGATCGGTTTGTGGGGCGCGTTGTTGCTGGTCATGGCCTATGCCGGCTGGCGGCAAACCGGTGGCTTCGGGCGCGCCGCCCATGTGTTCGGCGCAAGTTCGGTGCTGTCTGGATTGTGGGGCTGTGTTTTGTTGATCGGTGCCGCTGGCGGCAGTGATGATCCTTGGAAACCGTTGCAGGTCTACAGTGCTTCACGTTCAGTCAGCGTTGTCGGCGCGACGGCACACGACGCCTTTACCACCGTCAAAGACTCTGCCGCGCTGCAATACGAACTGGACACCGCCAAGGCTCAAGGTCAATGGGTATTGCTGGACTACTACGCTGACTGGTGCGTGTCGTGCAAAATCATGGAAAAACAGGTATTCGCCAAAGCTCACGTACTGGAAGCACTGAAAGACGTGCACCTGTTGCGTCTGGACGTTACCGCCGACAACGCCGCCAGCCGCCAATTGCTCAGTCGCTATAAGGTGCCGGGGCCACCGAGCCTGCTGTGGATCGGCCCGAATGGCGAAGAACGTCGCAGTCAGCGCATCACCGGCGAAGTCAATGCCGAGGTTTTCCTGCAACGCTGGACGATCACCCGGGAAGCCCTTTAAATGCTGACCTTTACCCTCGGCACCTTTGCCATCGCGCTCAACCATCTGTTGCTGATCAGTGCCCTGGCACTGGCCACGCTGGTGGGTTGGCGTGTCGCCAAACGCGGTGGCGAGAATCCCGAATCGGTGCTGTTCAGCCTGTTTCTGTTGGGGATGTTGGCGGCTCGCGTGGGGTTCGTCGTCGCCTACTGGCCCCACTACCGTAATGACCCGTGGCAGATCATCGACCTTCGTGACGGCGGTTTCCTGGCCTGGCCGGGGGTCATCGTCCTGCTGCTCGGCGCGGTGATTTGGTGCTGGCGACGGCCCGCACTTCGGCGGCCACTGGGCGCAGGTGTGGGCAGCGGGTTGCTGTTCTGGCTGCTGGCGAGTTTTTCCCTGAATATCTACGAGCAAGGCACTCGTCTGCCCGACGTCGCCCTGCGCAATGTCAGCGGTGAAACCGTGCAACTGACCGGTTATCAGGGCAGGCCATTGGTGATCAACCTCTGGGCCACCTGGTGCCCGCCCTGTCGGCGGGAAATGCCGGTGCTGGAGAACGCCCAGCAGCAACGCCCGGACCTGACCTTCCTGTTCGTCAATCAGGCCGAAAGCATGCAAAGCGTCAGCACCTTCCTCGCCACCCAGGGCCTGAGCCTGACGAATGTGCTGTTCGATGGCGGCGGCCGTTTGGGCCAGGCAGTCGGTTCCATGGCATTGCCGACTACGCTGTTCTACAGCGCCGACGGACGCTTGCTCGCCAGCCATTTGGGTGAGCTGTCCGAAGCCAGCCTGGCTCGCGCCCTGGAAAATTTTGATAACCCGAATTCGACGTCGGCCACGCAGGCCGCCCCTTCAAGGAAACTGCCATGCCCCGCATCCGCCACCTGCTGACCCTGACGCTGGGCGCAGCGTTGCTGCAAATCCCGCTGCTTCAGGCCGAAGAGCTGCCAGCACCAATCCGCATGATCGAAGCAAAAGGCGCAAAAATCATCGGCAGCTTCGACGCCCCCGATGGCTTGCGTGGCTATGCCGCGCAATACCAGAACCGTGGCATGGCCTTGTACCTGACCCCGGACGGCAAACATGTGGTGGTCGGCAACCTGTTCGACGCCGACGGCAACGACTTGAGTCAGGCACCGCTGCATAAACTGGTCTATGCACCGATGGCCAAGGAAGTCTGGGCCAAAATGGAAAACAGCAACTGGATCGCCGATGGCAGCAAGGATGCACCACGCATCGTCTACCTCTTCAGCGACCCCAACTGCCGCTACTGCAATATGTTCTGGAAACAGGCCAGGCCCTGGGTGCAAGCCGGCAAGGTCCAGCTACGGCACATCATGGTCGGCATCATCCGCGAAGACAGCCCGGCGAAATCCGCTGCACTGTTGGCCAGTAAAGACCCGCAGAAAGCCCTGGAAGACCACGAGAAATCCGGCCAGGGCAGTGCACTGAAACCACTGACCACCATCCCCGCCGAGATCCAGGCCAAGCTCGCCGCCAACATGCAGTTGATGGAAGACCTGGAACTGTCAGCGACCCCGGCGATTTTTTACATGGACGACAAGGGCGAGTTGCAACAACAGCAAGGCGCGCCGTCGCCGGACAAGCTGGTGAAGATTCTGGGGCCGAAGTGACGATCTGTGTCGCCTGAGCGGACGCCTTCGCGGGCTTGCCCGCGAAGAGGCCAGTGCAGTCACCCGCAATCTTTCAACCGTTCTTACAACCCTCCAGCTCCGCCATCGGATCATTCAATCGATCTATCTTCTCTTCGCTCATGTCGGTTGCGGCAAGCCCGTCGATGTAGCCCGCCAGTTCTTCCACCGTGCTGCACAACGCCTCAGAGGGCTGCCCATCAAGGTGCCAGGTCAGGCGCTGACATTCCGGGTCGCGAGCAGGAGGCGATGCAACGCAATCAGCGGGCGCTATTTCAGGTTTTCGGCACCGGCACGACGGCGATCCTGTACGGTTCGAAAATCTTCAGCATCTGGCCGTTTTCCCGCAGACGCTGAAGCAGCTTGCCAAACGCCTCACCGGTAATCGCAGCTTGCGGTCGAATCAGCGCGTAGTGGTGATACACCTGATCAATACGCTGGGACACCAGCAACTGATCCGCCACTTTGTCATTGCGCAGCAGGTAGTCGCTCAAATACGAACGCGTCACCAGCGCAACGTCCGCCCTGTTGCGCAGGACCATCAGCAGGTTACTGTCGTGGGAATAGGTCAGCGTCGCTTTGTAGTTTTCGGCGAGGAACTTGGGATCGGCATTGAAATTGGCAAAGGCGTAGTGATAACCGCTATACAACGCCAGACGCTTGCCCTTCAAGTCAGCGAAATAGTTCTGCTGACGATCGGGTTCGCGCTGTGCGACAAAAACCTCGGCATCTTCCAGGCCCATATCGACGGTGGTATGGGCGATATCCTTCCAGCCCCAGTCCGGGTTCTCGAAAATCGCCATGTCGGTCCGACCTTCCTTGAAGTCATCGAAACGTCGAGGAATCGAAGTCGGCACCAGCTTGAACAGATAGTCTTTTTGCACTGCGTTCAAGGCTTCCACCAACTGCGGCAGCAAGCCTGTATCATCGCCTTTCTCCGGGCGAACGGTGTATGGCGGGAAATGCGCAGCCCCCACCTTGACCTCGACCGGGTCCGCAGCCCAGGTCGGCAGAATGAAAAGCGCACCCAGCGCCACCAGGACAACTCGCGAAGCCTTCCGCATTGGCGAAAACATCAAGGCCATACACCTCAGGAAATACAGTCGATACAACAAGCTAGGCGGTTTCGCCCACTTAGACAATGTTGCGCAGCCTATTTAATTAATTGCGTTACAACCGCTGGTGGTCTTCAAGCACCAGAATCAGCGCCTCATCCGCCAATTGATCGAGGCTCATGCTGCCCTCGGCACGAAACCAGGTGGTGGTCCAGGACAAGGCACCGGTCAAAAAGCGCCGGGTGATGAAGACATCGCCTCGAATATAACCAGCGTCCTTGGCCTCACCCAGCACCTGCAGCCAGATCTGTTCGTAAATATCGCGCAACGCCAGCACCTGGGCCTGGCCTTCTTCGGACAACGAGCGCCACTCATACACCAGCACCGCCATCGCCTCGCCGCTGCCGCCCATGATCGATTGCAGTTCACAGCGGATCAGCGCCAGCACCCGCTCGCGCACGCTGCTCGCCTCAGCCAACGAAGCACGCATCAACGCGGTGTTGTAGCGGATGGTTTCCTCCATCACCGCGCGCAGGATTTCGTCCTTGCTTTTGAAGTGATGAAAAATGCTCCCGGACTGAATGCCCACGGCGCTGGCCAGATCACGCACGGTGGTGCGCTCGTAGCCCTTGTTGCGAAACAGGTGAGCGGCCATTTGCAGCAGTTTGCCGCGGGCACTTTCCGGGTCGGTCAGTTGCCCGTTATCGACCAGGTCGCGCATTACCAGCAGGGCTTTTTGCTCGTCCACGCGTTCACTCCTACATGCACTTCAATAAACCGGGGTTGCGCGGGCAATTTAAGCTGGCGAGGACAACCAAGCAAGCGCTCGGGGAGAAGAATTTCCGGCATTTACAAACCAAGCGCTTGCTTGGTAATCTCGATACAATTCTTTCGCAGAAGGTCTCTGTCATGAGCAAGACCGTGCGCATCGGTTGCGCCAGCGCGTTCTGGGGCGACACCTCTACCGCCGCAGGGCAATTGGTGGAGGGTGGCCGTCTGGACTACCTGGTGTTCGACTATCTGGCCGAGATCACCCTGTCGCTGTTGGCCGGTGCGCGAATGAAGGATCCCCGGGCCGGTTACGCCAACGACTTCGTCGAAGTCCTCAGCCCGTTACTGTCAGAAATTTCCCGGCAACATATCCGGGTCATCAGCAATGCCGGCGGGATCAATCCCCACGCTTGCGCCGCAGCCCTGCAAGCGGCCTGCGATCAAGCGGGGGTCAAGCTGAAGATTGCCGTGCTGCTCGGCGATGACCTGCAACCGCAGTTCAAACAGCTGAGCAGCAGCGGCATTCATGAAATGTTCAACGGTACACCGCTGCCTGCGATGTGCGTCTCGACCAATGCCTATCTCGGCGCTCCGGGTATCGTCGAAGCGTTGCGGCTGGGGGCGGATATCGTCATTACCGGGCGAGTGGTCGACAGCGCCGTGGTCAGCGCCGCGCTGGTGCTCGAGTTCGGCTGGTCCTGGCACGACTACGACAAACTGGCCCAGGCCGCACTGGCCGGGCATATCATCGAATGCGGTGCCCACTGCACCGGCGGCAACTTCACCGACTGGCGCGACGTGCCGGACTACGAACACATCGGTTTCCCCATCGTCGAAGTCAGTGCCGACAGCCAGTTCATTGTCACTAAACCCGAAGGTTCCGGCGGACTGGTCACGCCACTGACCGTGGGCGAACAGTTGCTCTACGAAATCGGCGACCCGCGGGCCTATCTGTTGCCCGATGTGGTCTGTGATTTCACCCAGGTCAAACTCCAGCAGCAAGGCAAAAACACCGTACAGGTTCACGGTGCCAAAGGCCTGCCGCCCACCGACCAGTACAAAGTCAGCGCCACCTTCCCGGATGGCTTTCGCTGCACCGCCAGTTGTCTGATTGCCGGGATCGATGCGGTTGCCAAGGCGCGGCGGGTCAGCCAGGCGATCATCGACAAAACCTCGGAAATGTTCAGCCTGCGCGGTTGGGCGCCTTACAGCGAAGTGAATATCGAACTGCTTGGCAGCGAGGCCACCTATGGTCCTCATGGCCAGCGCCAGGACAGTCGCGAAGTGGTGATCAAACTGGCGGTGCGTCATCCGGATAAGCAGGCACTGACCCTGTTCTCCCGGGAAATCGCCCAGGCCGCCACTGGCATGGCGCCGGGTTTGACCGGGATAGTCGGCGGGCGGCCAACGGTGTATCCGCTGATCCGGCTGTTTTCGTTTCTGATCGACAAATCCGCCTGCGAGCTCAAAATTGAAATGGCCGGGAAACGTCATGCCTGTGCCCTGCCTGAGCTCGATCACCTCGACGCTACCGCCCTGCCCGTCCCGTTCGAGCCACCCAACGCCGAAGGACGCGCCGACGCCAGCGTGGCACTGGTCAAGCTGGCGGTCGCACGCTCCGGCGACAAGGGCAATCACAGCAATATCGGGGTTATGGCGCGCCAGCCCGAATACCTGCCCTGGATCGCCGAAGCGCTGACGCCGGCAGTGATCGTCGACTGGATGAGCCACGTCCTCGATCCACTGCACGGGCGCGTCGAACGCTGGTATTTGCCGGGCACTCACAGCCTGAATTTTCTGCTGGAAAACGCCCTTGGCGGCGGCGGTGTCGCCAGCCTGCGGATCGACCCGCAAGGCAAGGCCTTCGCCCAGCAGCTGCTGGAGATCCAGATTCCGGTGCCGCAACGCATCGCCGACCAAGTCAACTAGAGGACTGTCGCCATGGCTTACAACTCCATCTTCAAAGCCGATTTGTTCGCCGACCAGACCATCATCGTCACCGGCGGCGGCAGCGGTATCGGCCGTTGCACCGCCCACGAGCTGGCCTTCCTCGGTGCCCATGTACTGTTGGTCGGGCGCAAGGCCGACAAGTTGAAAACCGTCGCCGCGGAAATTCTCGAAGACGGCGGTAAAGCCAGTTACCAGACCTGCGATATCCGCGACGAAGACGCGGTCACGGTGCTGATCAGGCAACTCATCAGCAAACATGGACCGATTCACGGCCTGGTCAACAATGCCGGCGGTCAGTACCCGGCACCCCTGGCAACGATCAGCCAGAAGGGCTTCGAAACCGTGCTGCGGACCAATCTGGTGGGCGGCTTCCTGATGGCCCGGGAAGTGTTCAATCAGTCCATGAGCGAGCACGGTGGCGCCATCGTCAATATGGTCGCCGACATGTGGGGCGGCATGCCCGGCATGGGCCACTCCGGCGCCGCGCGTTCGGGCATGGACAACTTCACCAAAACCGCCGCTTTCGAATGGGGTTACGCCGGGGTGCGAGTCAACGCCGTGGCACCGGGCTGGGTCGCTTCCAGCGGCATGGACACCTATGAAGGTGCCTACAAAGCAGTGATTCCGACCTTGCGCGAACATGTGCCGCTCAAGCGCATCGGCACTGAGTCGGAGGTCAGCGCGGCGATAGTCTTCCTGCTCAGTCCGGCGGCGGCCTTCATCAGCGGCAGTACCTTGCGCATCGATGGCGCTGCCAGCCTCGGCGGTCGCGCATGGCCAATACACAAGGCGCAACACAGTGAGTCCTTCAATGGTTTTCACCGTGCTGAATTACCGGACGTGCTCAAGGGTAAGGAATAGTCCATGCCGGCGATTCAGTCCCTGCTCGACCCGCACAGCGCGCAATTCGCCAAGAACCGCGAAGCCATGCTGGCTGCTGTCGCGCAGGTTCGCCAGCTGGAGCACAACCTGCTGAGCAAAGCGGCCGCGGCCAAAGCGAAATTCGCTAAACGCGGGCAGCTGTTGCCCCGCGAACGGCTGAACCTGCTGCTTGATCCCGGCGCGCCGTTTCTCGAACTGGCGAGCCTGGCCGGCTACACGCTGCACGACGACAAGGACGGCAGCCAGGCCGGTGGCGGGCTGATCGCCGGGATTGGTTATGTGTCCGGAGTGCGGGTCCTGGTGGTCGCCAACAACAGCGCGATCAAGGGTGGGACCATCTCCCCCAGCGGCCTGAAAAAGTCCCTGCGCCTGCAGCAGATCGCCATGGAAAACAAACTGCCGATTGTGACGTTGGCGCAAAGCGGCGGTGCCAACCTCAATTACGCTGCGGAGATTTTCGTCGAGGGCGCCCGCAGCTTTGCCAACCAGGCACGGATGTCGGCCATGGGTCTGCCGCAGATCACCGTGGTGCACGGCTCGGCGACGGCCGGCGGGGCTTATCAACCGGGGCTGTCGGACTACGTGGTGGTGGTGCGCGGCAAGGCCAGGCTGTTTCTGGCAGGTCCGCCGCTGCTCAAGGCGGCCACCGGCGAAGTGGCCACTGACGAAGAGCTGGGCGGCGCCGAGATGCACGCGCAAATCGCCGGCACTGCCGAGTACCTGGCCGAGAATGATGCCGATGGTCTGCGCATCGTCCGCGAAATTGTCAGCCTGCTGGCGTGGAATGCGCAGTTGCCCGGGCCGTCGGCCAGGACCTGGGCCGAGCCGCTCTATCCGATCGACGAGTTACTCGGTTTGATCCCCGACGATCCGAAAAAGCCCTATGACGTTCGGGAAATCATCGCCCGGCTGGCAGACGGTTCGAGCTTCCTCGAATTCAAGGGCGAGTACGACCGACAAACGATCTGCGGCCACCTGCAGATCCAGGGTCGGCCCTGTGGTTTTATCGGCAACAACGGCCCGATCACGCCCAAAGGCGCGAGCAAAGCTGCACAGTTCATTCAGCTCTGTGACCAGAGCCAGACGCCGCTGCTGTTCTTCCACAACACCACCGGATTCATGGTCGGCACCGAGTCGGAACAACAGGGCGTGATCAAGCACGGCGCGAAGATGATCCAGGCGGTGGCCAATGCCCGCGTACCGAAACTGACCATCATCGTCGGCGGCTCCTACGGCGCCGGTAATTACGCGATGTGCGGCCGCGGCCTCGACCCACGCTTCATCTTCGCCTGGCCCAACAGCCGCACCGCCGTGATGGGCGGCGCCCAGGCCGGCAAGGTGCTGCGCATCGTCACCGAGGCCAAACAGGCCAAGGACGGTTTGATCGCCGATCCGCAGATGCTCGACATGCTCGAACAGGCCACCGCGCACAAACTCGACAGCCAGTCCACGGCGCTGTACGGCAGCGCGAATCTGTGGGACGACGGCCTGATCGATCCACGGGATACACGGATATTGCTGGGCTATCTGCTGGATATTTGCCACGAGGCCGAGGTTCGTCAGCTACAACCCAATAGCTTTGGTGTCGCGCGTTTTTGATCTCAGGAGAACAACAAGAATGATCTTCACCCAGGAACACGAAGAACTGCGGCGCACGGTCCGCAACTTTGTCGATCGCGAGATCAATCCCCACGTCGACGAATGGGAAAAGGCCGGGCGTTTTCCGATCCATGAGATTTTCCGCAAGGCTGGCGACCTGGGTTTGTTGGGGATTTCCAAGCCGGAAAAATTCGGCGGCATGGGCCTCGATTACAGCTACTCGATCGTCGCCGCCGAAGAATTCGGCAGCATCCATTGCGGCGGGATTCCGATGTCCATCGGTGTGCAGACCGATATGTGCACCCCGGCGCTGGCGCGCTTCGGCTCCGATGAACTGCGTGAAGAGTTCCTGCGCCCGGCCATCAGCGGCGAATACGTCGGCTGCATCGGCGTCTCGGAAGTCGGCGCCGGTTCCGACGTCTCAGGGCTGAAAACCACTGCCCGCAAAGACGGCGACGACTATGTGATCAACGGCAGCAAGATGTGGATCACCAACTCGCCGAGCGCCGATTTTATTTGCTTGCTGGCCAACACCTCGGATGACCAACCCCACGTCAACAAATCGCTGATCATGGTGCCGATGAACAGTCCCGGCATCAGCCTCGGCTCGCACCTGGACAAGCTCGGTATGCGCAGTTCGGAAACCGCCCAGGTGTTTTTCGACAACGTGCGCGTGCCGAAGCGTTATCGCATCGGCCATGAAGGCGCGGGGTTCATGATGCAGATGCTGCAGTTCCAGGAAGAACGCCTGTTTGGCGCGGCGAACATGATCAAAGGCCTGGAATACTGCGTCGACAGCACCATCGAATACTGCCGCGAACGCAAGACATTCGGTAATGCACTGATCGATAACCAGGTGATCCATTTCCGCCTGGCCGAGCTGCAGACCGAAATCGAATGCCTGCGAGCGCTGGTCTATCAAGCCACCGAGCACTACATCAAAGGTCAGGACGTCACGCGTCTGGCCTCGATGGCCAAGCTCAAGGCCGGGCGCCTGGGTCGGGAAGTCAGCGACAGCTGCCTGCAATACTGGGGCGGCATGGGCTTCATGTGGGACAACCCGGTGGCCCGGGCTTATCGCGATGTGCGGCTGGTCTCGATTGGCGGCGGCGCCGACGAAATCATGCTGGGCATCATCTGCAAACTGATGGGCATCCTGCCTGGGAAAAAACCATGAGCCCGCTACCCGCCTGCGAAACACTGTTGCTGGAACCCCACAGCGGTGTGTTGCATATCACCTTGAACCGACCTGAAAGCCGCAACGCCATGAGCCTGCAAATGGTCGCGGAGTTGCGTGCGGTGCTGGCTGCGGTGCGTGACGACCGGCAGATCCGCGCCTTGGTCATCGGCGGCGCTGGCGGCCACTTCTCTGCTGGCGCTGACTTGAAAGATATGGCCATTGCCCGCGTCCAGGGTGCGGCAGCTTATCGCGAGCTGAACCGCGCCTTCGGGGCCCTGCTGGAAGAGACCGAACAAGCGCCGCAAGTGGTGATCACTCTGTTGCAAGGCGCAGTGCTGGGCGGTGGTTTTGGCCTGGCTTGCGTCAGCGACATCGCGATAGCCGATCATCAAGCGCAGTTCGGCATGCCGGAAACCAGCCTCGGCTTGCTGCCGGCGCAAATCGCCCCGTTCGTAGTCAAGCGCATCGGTCTGACCCAGGCTCGCCGGCTGGCACTGACCGCGGCGCGCTTTGACGGCAATGAAGCCGAGCGTCTGGGCCTGGTGCATTTTGTCGAACAGGATCCGCAAGCCCTGGCCGAACGCCTCGACGAAGTCCTCGCGCACGTCCTCTGCTGCGCACCCGGTGCCAATGCCGCGACCAAAGCCCTGCTGCTGGCCAGTGTCGAACAACCTCAGGCGGCATTACTGGATCAGGCCGCCGACTGGTTCAGCTTTGCGGTGACCGGGCCGGAAGGTATCGAAGGGACCACGGCGTTCATGCACAAACGCGCGCCGATCTGGGCGCCCTGAAAAGCATTCGCGGGCAAGCCCGCTCCCACAGGGGATCTCCAGTGTGAACACAATTGGGTGATCACTTCAGAGCTAATGTGGGAGCGGGCTTGCCCGCGAAGACGGCCTGATAGACACCGCAAAAACAAAGGAATCACTCGATGCCCGCCTTCAGCAAAATCCTGATCGCCAACCGCGGTGAAATCGCCTGTCGCATCCAGCGCACCGCTCAGGCGCTGGGTTACCGCACGGTCGCGGTGTTCAGTGATGCCGATGCCGACGCGCGCCATGTGCAATTGGCCGACGAAGCCGTGAACATCGGCCCCGCGCCCGTGCAGCAGTCCTACTTGAACAGCGCCGCCATCATCGACGCGGCACGGCGCAGTGGCGCCGATGCGATCCATCCCGGTTATGGCTTTCTCTCGGAAAACGCCGCATTCGCCAAAGCCTGCAAGCACGCCGGGATCACCTTTATCGGTCCCGACCCCGAAGCCATCGAGCTGATGGGCAGCAAACGACTGTCCAAGGTCGCCATGCTTGCCGCGGGTGTGCCGTGCATCAGCGGCTATCAAGGCACCGAACAGGACGATGCAACCCTGAGCCGCGAAGCCGGGCGCATCGGTTATCCATTGATGATCAAGGCCAGCGCCGGCGGTGGTGGACGCGGCATGCGCCTGGTGCACGAGGCCCGCGAACTGCTGGCGCAAATCCGCACCGCGCGCTCTGAAGCCCTGCATGCGTTTGGCAGCGACGAACTGATTCTGGAGCAAGCGCTGATCGAACCGCGACACGTGGAAATCCAGTTGTTCGGCGACCAGCACGGCAACCTGATCTACCTCGGCGAGCGCGATTGCTCGATCCAGCGCCGTCATCAGAAAATCATCGAGGAAGCACCCTGCCCGGTGATGACCGCCGAGTTGCGCCAGGCCATGGGCGAAGCGGCGCTCAAGGCCGGTCGCGCGGTGAACTATGTCGGCGCCGGGACCGTGGAATTTCTGCTGGATCAGCGCGGGCAGTTTTACTTTCTGGAAATGAACACCCGCTTGCAGGTCGAGCATCCGGTGACTGAACTGATCACCGGCCTGGACCTGGTGGCCTGGCAACTGCACGTCGCCGCCGGGCTGCCTTTGCCATTGCGCCAGGAGCAGATCGAGCTCAAGGGTCATGCGATCGAAGTGCGTTTGTACGCAGAGGACCCGGCAGCGGATTTTCTGCCACAAACCGGTGAGATCGTGCGCTGGGAACCGGCGTTGCAAGACGGCGTGCGCATCGACCATGGGCTGCTCGAAGGCCAGACTGTCAGTCCGTTCTATGACCCGCTGCTCGGCAAAATCATCGCCCACGGCGCCACCCGCGAAGAAGCCCGGCGCAAGTTGCTGCGAGCGGTCGAGGACAGTGTGCTGCTGGGCCTGCAGAGTAATCAGCGCTTGCTGGCCCATCTGCTTGATCACCCGCAGTTCATTGCCGGTGAGTTCAGTACGGCGTTCATCCCTCAGTATTTTTCCGACGACCCCGGCTTGTATCCACACACACCCACCGCCGAAGAACTGGCCATCGCCGCCGCGCTGTTCTATCAGCATTCGGCCAGCACCCATTCAACCACGCTCGCGGGGTGGCGCAACAACGCCAAGGTGCCGCTGCACTACCGCATCGGACTGGATGAGGCGCAGTGGACACTGGAACTGACCGCCCTGCCCTCGGGAAGTTTGCACGTTCAGCACGCCGAAAAAACCTTCGAACTGAAGTTGCTCAATTGCGATGGCCGTTGGGCCAGCCTTGAACTCAATGGTATCCGTCGACGTTACGCCTACCGGCTCGATGCCGGGCAGTTGTGGCTGTTCACCCGTCCCGGCAGCCTGCATCTGCGCGATCAAACCTGGGCATTTGTTAGCAGCCAGTTCAGCAGCCAGGTCAGCGTCAGCTCCGGCACCCTGAAAGCGCCGATGGATGGCGCTATCGTCGACGTCCTGGTCAGCGAAGGCAGCCAGGTCAGTAAGGGCCAGCTATTGCTGGTGCTCGAAGCGATGAAAATGGAACATCCGCTCAAGGCCGGTATCGATGGCGTGATCAAACACATCCAGGTCAGCCTGGGCGACCAGGTGAAAAACCGGCAAATTCTGCTGGAGGTCGAATAAGCAACTCGCTACGCTCAGCCTTATCGGGACGCGCAAATCAGGAAGCCTGCGATGCCTCACTGGCTGGTAATTGATCTGGAAGCCACAACCGATGACGGCGGTTGGCCGGTGGCCGAGATGGAAATCATTGAAATCGGCGCCACATTGGTGAACCGCGAAGGTCGGGAGCTGGATAGCTTTCAACGGTTCGTACGCCCGTTGCGCCGGCCGTTGCTGACGCCGTTCTGTTGCAAGCTGACGCACATCACTCAAGCCAATATCGATGCTGCCCAACCCCTGACCGAGGTCTGGCCGCTGTTTGAACGCTGGCTCGACCAGCATCAATCACGTCTGGACGGTTGGGCCAGCTGGGGTGATTACGATCGCAAGCAACTGGAACAGGATTGGCGACGCCTGGAGCTGCAGAGCGCCCTCAGCCAGGTGCCCCACATAAATCTCAAACAGCGTTTTGCCAAGGCCCGTCGACTGGAACGGCCGCTGGGACTCAATGGTGCGCTGCAACTGGCCGGGATGCAGTTCACTGGCCAACAGCACCGGGCATTGGAGGATGCGCGTAATACAGCACGTTTATTGCCGCTGATTCTTCCGCTCTAGACAGGTGACGAGTTATTTAGGCTTGTGCATACTGGCCAGCCTTTTTAGCCTATTTCGAGGAATCGCCCATGTTTAAAGTCAACGAGTACTTCGACGGCACCGTCAAGTCGATTGCCTTCGGAACCACTGAAGGTCCGGCCACTATCGGCGTCATGGCACCGGGCGAATACGAATTCGGCACCAGCCAGCGTGAAATCATGCATGTGGTGTCCGGCGCTCTGACAGTCAAACTGCCGGAGAGCAGCGACTGGGAAACCTTCGCCGCCGGCAGCCAGTTCAATGTTCCGGCCAACAGCAAGTTCCAGCTGAAGGTCGCTGTCGACACTGCTTATCTGTGCGAATACCGCGGCTAATAGCCTGGTTGTTTGCTGTAGATACAAAAATGCCCGTATCAAGCGATACGGGCATTTTTTATTCAAGGTGGCTCAGGGTCACTCGATAATCGTCACTGGCATACCGACCTCGAGCCGGCCATTGTCGTCGTTGACCAGATTCTGGCCGAACATCGCGCCATCTTCTTGCGCCCGGTACTTTTGAAGCGTGGCCAAAGGTTCACGATCAGCACTGCGCTCGCCAGTCTGTGGGTCGATGGTGGTGAGGATGCAGCGCGAGCAAGGTTTGACCACGCGGAACTCGACATCGCCAATGCGCACCCGCTTCCAGCTGTCTTCGGCAAAGGCCTCACTGCCTTCGATCACCAGATTGGGGCGAAAACGCAGCATCTCCAGCGGGCGCCCGACGCGGCTCGACAAATCGTCCAGCGAAGCCTGACCAATCAACAACAGCGGAAAGCCATCGGCAAATGCCACCTGATCATCGTCTCTACCGTAGCCCGCCTGAGTGGTACGAGCACGCTCGACCGGCACTTGCACCAGCCGCGTGGGCTTGCCGATGAACTCACTCAGCCAGGCCCCCGCCTCGTCGCCGGCATCCGGAACCCGCAAGGTGTCACGCCAGATGGTCACGCCACGCAGCTCTGCTTCGTCGCCAGGCAGAGGGACATCGATGACCAAACGCCCGGGAGCACTGAGGGTCAGGCCGCCAGCGGCATTCCACAGAGCCGAGAGCTGGCTCATTTCAGGCACTGCACGCTGGGTCAGGAAGCGTCCGCTGGCCTCATCCACCAACATCCAGCGTCGATCCCCGTCCAGCCCCAGTTGATCCAGGGTGATTTGTTGCAACGGTTCGCCCTTGCCGGACTTGAGTGGATAACGATAAAGCGCGCTGAGACGCAGCATGAGCCAGCTCCCTGTTGGGCCAAAACGTCACCCTATACGAGCTTGACCGCCGAATCAAAGGCAGACGGTGTGAGCGAGCTTGCTCGCGATGGACTCAAGGGCGGCGCGTTTATTCAGAAAACACGCGTTATCGTTAACGTCCATCGCGAGCAAGCTCGCTCCTACATTTAGAGCTCCTCAGGCAGGAACTTCGTCCAGCATCAGCCGCTGGCGAACCACGTCGACCAGTTTGTCCGGCTGGAATTTGGACAGGAAGTTGTCGCACCCGACCTTCTTCACCATCGAATCGTTGAAACTGCCGGACAACGATGTGTGCAGGACCACATACAAACCGCGCAGGCGTGGATCGTTACGGATTTCAGTGGTCAGACGGTAGCCGTCCATCTCTGGCATTTCCGCATCGGTGAAGATCATCAGCAGCTTGTCGGTCATGACCACGCCGGTGTCAGCCCAGGCCTTGAGCATGTTCAACGCCTTGAGACCGTCACTGGCGATGTGCATCTTCACCCCAAGCTGGCCCAGGGTATCGCGCAACTGGGACAAAGCCACCTTGGAATCATCGACCAACAATATTTCGCGACCGCGAGCGCGCGCAAGCAACGGGTCATCGAGTTTGTCGCGGGAGACCTTGGCGTTGTACGGCACGATTTCGGCCAGGACTTTTTCCACATCGATGATCTCGACCAGTTGATCGTCGACCTTGCTGATGGCAGTCAGGTAATGCTGGCGACCGGCGCTGGTCGGCGGTGGCAGAATCGCTTCCCAGTTCATGTTGACGATGCGATCGACGCCACCGACCAGAAATGCCTGCACCGAACGGTTGTACTCGGTCACGATGATCGTGCTGTTCGGCCCCGGCACCAGCGGCCGCATGCCGATCGCCTGGGACAGGTCAATCACCGGCAGCGTCTGACCACGCAAATTGACTACGCCGCAAACAAACGGATGGCGCTGAGGCATCAGTGTCAACTTGGGCAACTGCAACACTTCCTGCACTTTGAAGACGTTGATCGCAAAAAGCTGCCGACCGGCCAGGCGGAACATGAGAATTTCCAGGCGATTCTCACCCACCAGTTGCGTGCGTTGATCTACCGTGTCGAGAATGCCGGCCATTAATGACTCCTGGGCGTGTTCTGATGAATTCACTAAAGAGAGTTATCGGCCGATTGCACCGAATCTTGACCCCCAGACAAAATGCCATGCAGAGGCGTTGATATCACATTAACATCATGCTTTACTGGCTTCGTCATTCATTCAGTTACATTCCCCATCGCACGACCTCAGTTCCTGCGCAAGGTTCCCCTGTCTAGGGGAATCCCCTACTGCCAATCAGGTCCGACCTGATATTCGCAATATCTAATAGCCATTAATGTGACGCCATTCTCACTGCATGAATGGAGTCAGGTATTTGCTCGTAATCGCAGGTCATTCGCCACACGCGACATTCCCCCACCTGACATGACGTTGTGGAGAACAGCATGCTGAACGACGGAAAAGAGTGGTATCAGCGACTTCCCGAGTTTCTCCTCGAAGCCGAGACACTACTGGCCAAGTCAGAGGAATGTCTGAGTCATCTGCAATTGATCAGTAATGACAAGGACGCCATCGACTGCATGCTGAGTACCCTGCTCAAGCTTGCCAACAAGGCCGATGCATTGGCGATCCAGGCGGTTGCCGAATTCTCGCGCAATATTCACGGTGTGCTAAGCCAGGCGCAAAGCCATCTGAATCTGCACGATCAGGCCCTGAATGCCTTGAAAGACTGCTTCACCTTGATGGCCTGGCAACTTGAGCTCATCGATCTCAATACCGGCAAGCTCAGTCTGGATGACGGTGAACAAGTCACTCTGATCAACGCATTGGCCTTCCAGGTGGGTCAGAGCCACTCTTGTGCGCCGCGCCATCCCAAGCCGTTTACGCTGGTTTCTCTCGCAAAGAATCAGGCATGAGCGTGTAACAGCGCCGACTATTCATGGCCTGAAGATCAACTTGAACGTTGCCTGGCATGTCGCAATTGAACACTTCATATCCGTTACCGACAACCGCAACTTACTGGCGGGAGTCATTAGTAAATACCTGTCAAAAATGGAACCTCCGTCCAGAAACACTTAAATTCCTGACGCTTTGGACATATATCCAGAACGCGACCAACGGTATCTTAGGTGGTATTATGCCGACCGTTAATTGACGCCAGATTTCAAGTTAGTACAAATCAGTACAAAGCTCGTTTCAGACGAACAGACTGCACTAATTTGAAGCTCACTATTCAAACAGCACCCTTTTCCAGACAGGGGCCCGTCAGCCGCCAGGACTGGTCTACCCGCAGCGAACATTTATTGGCTCCATCTGCTATGTACGCTAGCCTCAAGTCAATCATCGCCTGGCCACTCTCCTGGAAAAACGCGCGCCTGCTCAGCTTGTTGCTGTGTCTCTTTTCGGCCATCGGCAGTTTGCTGATCTACTGCCAATCCAGCCCATTACCCTTGAGTCTGCTGGCGCTGAACCTGGCCGCATTGACCAGCGTCTGGGTTCAACATCGTCACTCGCTGAAATCGATCAGGTTCGAACCTCAGGAACTGGCCGACCGTCTGTTGCAAGTTCAGGAAAACGAACGTCATCGACTCAGTCGAGAACTGCATGACGACATCGGCCAACTACTGACCGCGGCAAAACTCCAAAGCGAATGGCTAAAACGACGCCTGCCCGAAAACGTGCAAAACCAATGCGCCGTACTCTGCGACACGCTGGAAGAAACCCTGACAAAAGTCCGCGACGTATCGGCCATTCTCAACCCTAGACAGTTGGCCAGTCTTGGGCTGGAGGCCAGCTTGCGCGCGCATTTGCTCAAGACCCTGGCCAATACCCCGGTGCACTGGAGTCTGGAATGCCGGCAGCGTTTGACCGGCATCCCGGAAGAGATGACGGTTGCGGCCTTTCGGATCACTCAGGAAGCCATCACCAATATGCTGCGCCATGCCCAGGCAACGAATCTGCTGATCCGCCTGCAACGTCTGCCCCAAGGCCTGGCACTGTTCATTAGCGACGACGGGCAGGGCTTTTCTCCTGCACGCAATCCTGGCCAGGAAGGCCAGCGTGGGATGGCCGGAATGGCCGAAAGGATCGATCTGTTGGGCGGCACGCTGACCGTCACCAGCGAACCCGGCAAAGGCACTCAGATTGAAGCATTGTTTCCCTGGGCGCCCCGCGCCCTCGAACGGGCCAGTACCGATAAGGTTTTACATTGACCTGTAATTTACTTCTGGTGGATGACCACTCGCTCATCAGGGCCGGCGTACGCGCACTGGTCCTGGACATTCCCGGCTACGACGTGATCGGTGAAGCCAACGATGGCGCACAGCTGCTGGAGATGGTCGAAAAACTGTGTCCGGACATCATCCTTCTGGATATTTCCATGAAGGACATCGGCGGTCTCGAGGCATTGCGCAGGCTCAAAGCGGTCCGCCCGCAGAGCAAGGTGCTGATTCTGTCCATGCACACCGACCCCTCGTTGATCATGCAGACACTGGAGTCAGGCGCTCACGGCTACCTGCTCAAGGACACCACAGCCAACGAACTCGAACATGCCCTTGAAGCCTTGCGCAATAACGAGCGCTACCTGAGCCCGGCCATCGCCCATACGGTGATCACCCAAGCGCTGACCCACGCCAGGAAAAACCAGCCCGAACCCGCGCAAACCCACAACCTGACGGCACGCCAGCTTGAAATCCTGCGGCTGATCGTCCGCGGGAAATCCACCCGGGAAATCGCCAACGGCCTGGGCTTGAGCATCAAGACGGTCGAAACCCATCGCTCGCAGATCATGAAGCGCTTGCAGATCTACGACGTCGCGGGCCTGGTGCTGTTTGCCGTACGGGAACAGATCATCAGTCTCGATGATTAGCCGACTCTCGATCCCCAAGCAGTGGTGACCGCTCCTGCGGTAACTTTTCTGACAGCACACTGCGAATCGGCCTAATTGACCTGAGAGAGGTAATCGAAGAACGTTCGTAAAACCATTATTTTCGGGCGAACGATGCCTCACACAAGGAAGGACATTGACATGAACAATGAGAAGTTCTTTTCCGGCAACGCTAAATCCGTCAAGAGCAAGCTCGCCTGGTCAGGCGTAGCAGCAATGCTGGTGCTTGCTCTCCTGGCCTGGATTTCCAACAGCCGTTTCGGTCAGCTTCTGCAAGCGCTGATCCATTAGCCCGCTGCGCCCTTGTAGGAGCAGCCGGTCGACGCTCGATTGCTCCGGGCGGCGTTCCGACGATGGACTCAAGGGCGGCGCGTTCATTCAGAAAACACGCGTTATCGTTAACGTTCATCGCGAGCAAGCTCGCTCCTACTGGCATTACGCCAAGCCTCCTCACATGCCCCCAACAAGGCTCACCCCAGCACTTCACTCAACGGAATGAAGTTCACCCAATCGCCCTCGACCAGCGTGCACTCCTCCAGCACTTCGACCAGGCCCTCGGCCCAGGCCGCACTGCGCAATACCCCGGAGCTCTGATTCCTATAGATGATTGCTCGCCCTTGCTCCAGGCGCCCCCGCAGGTACTCTCGGCGGTTCCCCGGCTTGGGCCAGACAAACCCGGCGGGGACCTGAAACTGCAGCGGCCGCACCGCCTCCACGCCCTGACGGCGCAGCAGATAAGGTCGGGCCAACAAGGCAAAGGTCACCAGGGTCGATGCAGGATTGCCCGGCAAACCAATCACCGGCACGCCCCGGAAATGTCCGCAAGTCAAGGGTTTCCCGGGTTTGATAGCCAGTTTCCAGAGCGCCAGCTCACCTTCTTCACGCAGGGCGATGCCGAGGAAATCCGCTTCTCCCACCGATACGCCGCCCGTGGAAAGGATCAGGTCAACATCCGCCAACCCGGCGAGCCGGTTACGGGTGGTCGGCAGATCATCAGGCAAGATCCCGGCATCGATCACCTCACAGCCCAGACGCTGCAACCAGCTGCACAGCAGCACGCGATTGCTGTTGTAGATCTGCCCCGGACCCAGCGGTTGCCCTGGCTCGATCAGTTCGTCACCGGTGGACAGCACGGCCACCCGCACCCGGCGAATCACCTTCAGCTGCGCGCAGCCCAGGGAAGCAGCCAAACCTTGTTCGATAGGCCCCAGGCGAGTGCCCGCCGACAACACCACTTCACCGACGGTGGTTTCCTGGCCCTGTGGACGAATATTCTGTCCCGCGTGCAGCGTCTCGGTGAAGCGCACACGGCCATCAGCCAGCACTTCAGCATTTTCCTGCATCTCGACGCAGTCAGCGCCTGCGGGCACAGGAGCGCCGGTGAAAATCCTTGCACAGGTGCCAGGCGCCAAAGGCTCTGGAGCTTGCCCGGCGAATATCCGCTGGCTGACCGCCAGCGCTTCGCCGTTCCAGTCGGCAAGACGCAAGGCATAGCCATCCATCGCGCTATTAGGCCAGGGCGGAAGATCCAGGGTCGAAATCAAATCGTCAGCCAACACCCGGCCTTGAACCTGCGCCAACGGCAGTTGCTCGCACTCGCGAATCGGCGAGGCTTGCGCCATCGCCAGCAAGCGGGCCAACGCTACCTCGACCGGCATCAAGGCTCCGGTCTTGCCCGGCTTACCCACGGGATTCACAGGGTGCGGCCTGTTTCAGATGCGCGACGAAGTTGCACGGCCGATGCCGCGAGTCCAGTTGCTCGGCGAGGATCCCGTCCCAGCCGGTGCGAACTGCGTTGGTCGAACCCGGCAAGCAGCACACCAGCGTGCCATTGGCCAATCCGGCCAAGGCCCGGGACTGCACGGTCGAGGTGCCGATGTCGGCGACCGAAATCTGCCGGAACAACTCACCGAAACCATCGACCTGTTTATCGAGCAGGCAACCGACAGCTTCCGGAGTGCTGTCGCGGCCAGTAAAACCGGTGCCGCCGGTGATCAGCACCACCTGTACGACATCTTCGGCTATCCAGGTCGCGACTTGCGCGCGGATTTTGTAGAGGTCATCTTTAAGCAGGACCCGCGCGGCCAGGTTATGGCCGGCGGCGGTCAGACGGTCGACGAAGAGCTGTCCGGAAGTATCGGTTTCCAGGGTGCGGGTGTCGCTGACAGTCAACACCGCGATGTTCAAGGGTGCAAACGGTACATCAGCCTTGGCTTTCATAGGCTCGATCCAGTTGTAGGAGAAACAGCCCGGTGTTATATCACAGCGCCCCATTTCACTGCCCCTGTGGAGATGCGCCATGAACTCGAACACTCACCTGCCGCCATGCTCCATTCTGCTCCTGGCGGGCGGGCGCGGCCAACGCATGGGCGGTCAGGATAAAGGGCTGCTGGAGTGGCAGGGCCTGCCATTGATTGCTCATCTGCACCGCCAGACTCGCGAGTTGAGTGACGATTTGATCATCTCCTGCAACCGCAATCAGGAGAAATACGCGCCTTTCGCCGACCAACTGGTCCACGACGACAACGGCGATTTCCCCGGCCCATTGGCCGGCATTCGCGCAGGGCTCGCAGTGGCTCGACATGCTCACCTGATGGTATTGCCCTGCGACGTACCGCAAATCGATGCCAGTCTGCTCAACGCCATGCGGGAAACCGCCAGTCAGCATCCGGACAAACCGTTGATGTTGCGTCATGGCGAGCATTGGGAACCGCTGCTGTGCATCATCCCGACGGCGCTCGCGGGCGCTTTCGAAAGCGCTTGGGCGCAAGGTGAACGCAGCCCGGGCAGAGTCATGCGCAAGCTGGGCGCCGTTGCCTTGCAATGCCCCGAAAATGATCAGCGCCTGGCTAACCTGAACACTCCCGAACTGCTAAGCCAACACAACATCGTCTCAGAATGACACTAGCCAAGGAACTTGCGCGCGCGGTATACGTCTCAGGACCAGTAATCAAAAGAATCCATTTCGGAGAACACCATGACTCAACGGACCCTCGCCACTTTGATGCTTGCACTGGGCCTCGCCACTCTCGCCGGTTGCGCATCGCCGACTGTGATCACCCTGAATGACGGTCGCGAAATCCAGGCCGTCGACACGCCTAGATACGATACAGACTCAGGCTTCTACGAGTTCGAACAACTGGACGGCAAAGCAACGCGCGTCAACAAAGATCAGGTTCGCACCGTTAAAGATCTGTAAGCCGAACGGCTACAGGCAGATACAGACAAAACCCGCCTCGTGCGGGTTTTGTCATTTTTGCAGGGAGCAAAGCAGCGCCAAAAAGAGCGCGACTCACCACTGCAAGGTAATTTCGCTTTCGAAATGACGCTCCAGCCCCGTCAACGGATCGGTAAAGCGCAAACCTCGAGCCAGCAGCTTGAGCGGGTTGGCATAGTCATCTTCGACACCCTTCAGGACATCGGGATAAAACGGATCATTGCAGATACCCGCCCCCAACGCGCTCATATGCACCCGCAACTGGTGTTTCTTGCCGGTGACGGGAGACAACGCATAACGCCAAAGCTCGCCGTTTTTCTCGCTGACCGCGACAGCGGTTTCGGTGTTACTGAGACCTGGGCCTTCCTGCATGCGAAAGAAGGGTTCGCCATCGATCAGTCGACTTTTGTGGACCAGCGGAAATGACAGTTCGGGCAAAGCACGGGCAATAGCCTCGTAGCGCTTCTCGATTTTGCGGGTGGGAAACAACGACTGATAAGCCGAACGGCTCTCGGGATTGGCCGAAAACAACACAAGCCCCGCCGTATGCCGGTCGATGCGATGCAATGGCACCAGATGCGGATTGTCCAGTCGACGGATCAGGCGTCGCAGCAAGGTCTGTTCGACATACTCTCCCGCCGGGGTGACCGGCAGGAAATGCGGTTTATCCGCCACCACCAGATGCTCATCGGCATAGAGAATCGACTCCAGCACCGGGATCGGCTTTTCGTCAGGCACCTCACGAAAATAATGTATCCGCAGGCCTTCCTTGTAAGGCAAGCCGAGGGTAATCGCCACACCATTGCCATCAAGCACCCGCCCACGAGCGATCCGGTCCAGCCACTGCTCGCGGCCGATGGCGCTGAAGTGTTCACACAGGCAATCGAGCACGGTCGGCCATGAGCCAGGAGGCAGATACAAGGTGCTCGCTTGAGTGTGTGCAGCGCTGAAAGATGACGTCGACATACAGGGGCTCTGGCTATTGGTGCAAGCCGGCATTATCCGACATGGGCGCACGCGAACCTAGGAGAGATTCCATCACCGGGAATTCACTGCCATCAGGCAGGCTGCGCCGCTGCTTCGGTAAACTCTTTGAGCCAGCGCAGGACATCGACCGCCTCCCAGCGACCAGGATCATAAAGCGCATACAACAAACCTTGATAACCCACGACATCCAGTTGCCGGTGGTAGCCGGCGCGCTGAAACAAGGCTTCGATTTCAGCGAAGCAGGTATTGAAATGCAGCTTGTTGAAGGGTGTTTTCCCTTCCGTGACCAGCCCGTCCAGGCGCAATTCGAGCACGGCCTCGCGGACGACGTCAGCGGACATCCGGTTCACGCTGCTCTTCAATTGTTCGACATTGACCATGGTATATCCCTCCATATTCTTGATTCGCCAGGTGAGAGACATGGCAAAACACTCGACACCTGTATGGGCATACAGTAACCGAATATTACGTCTCTCGCCAACGGATTACGGAAGGATCGGCAAGCGCAGAGCTTGCCCTGTCTCAGGGTCAACGTAAAAAAAACACGATCTGCTCGGCATCGAAGGGCCAATCCAGTTCGGCACCGGTATCAATGCGTCGCAGGACCGGGATACGTAGCTCGTAGTCTTCGCAACAGTCTTCGTTTTCGGCAATGTCGACCAGTTCCACCGACAGACCGTGCTCGACCAGCTCCATCAGCTCGGCTTCGGCCAGTTCACAGAGATGGCAACCAAGGGTACCGAACAGCTGGCATTCAGGAGGCATGACAAACAGACCGACGAGGAATTGGTGTTCATTCTAGGCCCGACAACAAAAACCGTCGAGCCAAGGGCAATGCCTGTTCAGACATAGCCAGCCGCCGCCGATAACAAGACATATCGACAAAAGAGTGATGCACATCATTCTCCGTCAGAGCCAATTGCGCGATGCTCGCGGCTTTTTTGCCTCTACGCTCTGTTATCTCAAGCCCCCGACCGGAGACTGTTGTGTTTGCCAACCTGTTGATCATCCTCGCCTCGTCACTGGTGGTGATTGCGCTGTTCCGGCGCCTGCAACTGCCACCGGTGCTGGGTTATCTGTGCGTGGGCCTGCTGGTGGGGCCGACGGCGTTCGACTGGGTGAATGACAGCGAAGAGTTACCGGATCTGGCTGAGTTGGGCGTGGTGTTCCTGCTGTTTTCCCTGGGGCTTGAGTTCTCCCTGTCGAAAATGCTCGCATTGCGTCGCGTGGTGTTCGGTCTGGGCAGCCTGCAGGTACTGGTTTCAGGTGTGCTGCTGGGGGGCGTGTTACTGCTGTCTGGCGTGTCGACTACCTCGGCCTTGCTGCTCGGGGCCGGCCTGGCGCTGTCCTCGACCGCCATCGTCAGCAAAGAGCTGAGCAGCCTGGGCGAGATCTTCAGCAGCCACGGCCAGAATGCGATCGGCGTGCTGTTGTTCCAGGATGTGGTCGCGGTGCTCCTGCTGACTCTGGTTCCGGTGTTTGCCGGCAGCAGCGATCAGGTCTGGTATTGGGCGTTGCCGATCACCCTGGGCAAAACCGTCGTACTCTTTGTCGGCCTGCTGTTGGCCAGCCGCTGGCTGCTGCCACGGCTGTTCCATGAGGTCGCCGCGTCCCACTCCGCCGAGTTGTTCGTGCTGCTGGCATTGGTCATCGTCCTGCTGACCGCCTGGTTGACCCACCTGCTCGGCCTCTCTCCTGCCCTCGGCGCTTTCCTCGCCGGCATGCTGCTGGGGGAAAGCCATTACCGGCATCAGATCGAAGCCGATATCCGGCCCTTCCGCGACATTTTGCTGGGGCTGTTCTTCGTCAGTATCGGCATGTTGATCGACCTGCAGCTATTCGCCAGCCATGCGCTACTTATCTTGGGGCTGACGCTGGCACTGTTGCTGATCAAGGGAACTGTGGTGGCGACGCTGGTCAAGTGGCGTGGCAGCGATGGCGAAACAGCCTGGCGCAGCGGACTGGCACTAGCCCAAGGCGGTGAGTTCTGCTTCGCGCTAATGGCGCAGATGCAACAGAGCAAGCTGATGCCCGCCGACATCAGCGGCCTTTTGCTGGCGGCAACCTTCTGTTCGATGCTGTTGACGCCGCTGCTGCTACGCGCCGCCCCCGGGATCGCCGCGCGCTTGCATCGCAAACCCAATGAGGAGGCGAAACTGGAAGAAATCACCGAGCTGAATGCCGGATTGCAAGGGCATGTGGTGATTTGTGGTTATGGTCGCGTGGGTCAGTCCATCGGTCGCTTCCTGCGGCGCGAGCAACAGCGCTTCATCGCGCTGGATGACGACCCGGTGCGCGTCCAGGAAGCCGCGGCCGGCGAAAGCTGCGTGCATTATGGCGACTCCCGTCGCGGCGAACTGCTCGCCGCCGTCGGGCTCGAACGGGCACGGTTGCTGGTGATTGCCGTGGACAAGACTGACATCGCCTTGATCGTGCTCAAGGAAGCCCGCCGAATCAACGGTGCCGTGCCGATCCTGGTCCGGACCCGGGATGACAGCCAATTGGCCGAGTTGAAAGCCGCGGGTGCCAACGAGGTGGTCCCGGAATTGCTCGAGTCGAGCCTGATGCTCGCCTCTCATGCGCTGATCATGCTCGGATTGCCCAAGCAACAGGTCCAGGCCAATGTCGACGAAGTCCGGCACAATCGTTATCGCCTGCTGCATGGTTTTTATCATGGCGCGCAGAGCAATCTGCTGGACAACCGAGGTCAGCCCAAAGTGCTGATGCACGCGGTCAATCTCGGTGCCGATGCCTACGCCTGCGGTCTGTCGCTGAGCGAACTGGCTCTGGACTCATTGGGCGTGGACGTTCAGGCCGTACAGCGCGATGGCAACGAACTGACGATGGATCGCACCACCCATTTGCAGTCGGGTGACAAGGTACTGATGTCTGGCACCTTGTCAGCTATCGAGGCCTGCGAAGCGCGATTACTGGGCGGGCTGTAGGAGCCGAGCTTGCTCGCGATGAACGATGGCGAGGTTTGCCTGATGCACCGCGCCGCCTGCATCGCGAGCAAGCTCGGCTCCTACAGGTAAAGCGACTTTCAGATGCGCACAATCAATCCTGACTCACCGCGCCAATCTTGTGCACCGACAAATCAGCCCCGTAATACTCCTCTTCCTGGCTCAACCGCAGGCCATGGAAATACTTGATCGTGCCATACACCGCAAAGCCCCCGGCCAAGGCGACGACAACACCCAGAGAGGTTCCGATCAACTGGCTGATCAGACTGACCCCGCCCAAGCCGCCCAAAGTGCTCTGACCGAAAATGCCGCAAGCGATCCCGCCCCAGACACCGCACAACCCATGCAACGGCCAAACGCCGAGCACATCATCGATCTTCCATTTTCCTTGCGCCGCGGTGAAGCACCAGACGAACAACGCCCCCGCGATGCCGCCAGTCACCAGCGCCCCGACCGGGTGCATCAGGTCGGAGCCTGCGCAAATTGCCACCAACCCCGCCAACGGGCCGTTATGCAAGAAGCCGGGGTCATTGCGGCCGACAACCAGCGCCGCCACGGTGCCGCCGACCATCGCCATCAACGAGTTGACCGCGACCAGCCCACTGACCCCTTGCAGGGTTTGCGCGCTCATCACGTTGAAGCCGAACCAGCCGACAATCAGGATCCACGAACCCAACGCCAGAAACGGAATGCTCGACGGTGCAAAGGCCACCAGACGTCCGTCGCGATAACGGCCTTGGCGCGGCCCGAGCAACAGCACCGCCGCAAGCGCCAGCCAACCGCCCATGGCGTGCACCACCACTGATCCTGCGAAGTCATGGAAACCCGCACCGAAGCGCGCCAGCAACCAGGCTTGCAGACCAAAATTGCCGTTCCACACCACGCCTTCGAAGAAAGGGTAAATGAACGCCACGATCAGCGCCGTTGCACACAGTTGCGGGGCGAATTTGGCGCGCTCGGCAATCCCCCCGGAGATAATCGCCGGAATCGCCGCAGCAAAGGTCAGCAGGAAGAAAAACTTCACCAGCCCATAACCATGATCGGCACTGATCACCGCCGCTGGCTGCATAAAACTGACGCCATAGGAAATCCAATAGCCTATAAAGAAATAGGCCAAGGTCGAAATGGCGAAATCGCTGAGGATCTTCGATAACGCATTGACCTGATTTTTTTGCCGGACCGTACCCACTTCAAGAAAGGCGAAACCGGCATGCATGGCCAGGACCATGACCGCGCCCATCAGAATGAACAGCGTGTTGGAGCTATGGACCAGACTGTCCACAGCACTTTGCAAGTTTTCCATGGAGATGGCAGACCTGAATGCAGGAAAAAGCACCAAAGCAGTTCAATGAGTCTTTTTTGCGCACCAAGTTGGCACCCGCCTCAGCATCGGCTTTTATAGGGTGAACCGCTTTGGCGCAGGAATCACGAACAGGCAAATCGCCGCTAGGAGTTTTTCGCGGGTTTTAGTTATTTAGGTTAAGGTTTTCATGGCTCGCGCCGCATTTACGCCCGGCTTCAGCGCAAAATCTCGCCTGCGCACCACAACAAAGCAAAAGTTGTACCAGGCAATTGCACTGAACCTTCCAGCAAGCCTCATACTCGAAACAATCAGAAGCCACCTACGGAGATAACCATGGCCAGCAAAACAGCAAAGACTGCTCAAGAAACCCTGATGGCGGATTTTCAAACACTGGTCAATGACACCGAAAGGTTGCTCGAACACACCGCGACGCTGGCTGGTGACCAGGCCGATGAACTGCGCGCCCAGATCCACGAGAGCCTGTTGCGTGCCCGCGAAACCCTGCAGCTGACCGAAGACTCCCTGCGCGAGCGCAGCAAAGCGGCGGTCACCGCCACTGAAGACTACGTGCAAGCCAACCCATGGCAGGCGGTGGGCATTGCCGCCGGTGTAGGCTTTCTGATCGGCCTGCTGGCGACGCGGCGCTAATATGGCTATCGGCGAATCCGGCTCGTCCGCCACGGGCCCAAGCTCCTCATCGCGGCGCCTGGGCGCCGCTTTCCTGGGTTTGCTGCACAGTCATGTCGAGTTGTTCGGCATCGAGTTGCAAGAGCAGAAATCACGGACTGTAAGCCTGTTGTTGTTCGCAGGTCTGGCGCTGGTGTTTGCCTTGCTGCTGTTGATCGGGCTCTCGGCACTGGTGCTGATTCTGCTCTGGGACACCCATCGCCTGGCCGCGATCATCGGCCTCTGTGTCTTCTATACGCTCGCCGCGCTGTTTTGCGCCCTGCGTTTAAAAGCAGCGATCTTCGATGAGTCATCACCCTTCAATGCCACCCTTGAAGAGTTGGCCAACGATAGAGAGCGCTTGCTGCCATGAACCTGCCTGAAATCCCAAAAAACATCTCGCGGCGTGAAATGCGCAAGACCTTGATCCGGCTGCGCATGGAAATGCATCGCCAGGAAATCCGCCACGAGTCCCAGAACCTGCTGCAACCCTTGCAGCGCGTACGCGGGATGGCACAAGGCTGGCACGACGGCTTGGGAATCAAGCACGCTCCGCTCTGGGGCGTAGCGGCTGTGACCTTGCTGGGGTTCCTGACCGGCAAAGGCGCCAAGGGCGGTGGCGCCAGCAGCCTGGCCCGACTGGTCAAACTGAGCGTCGGCCTGTTGCCGCTGATCAAGCTGGTGATGCAAGGCTCCTCCCGCAAAAACTAGTCTGGCTGCATGCTTGCCAAACTCATGGATCGGACCTCTTATCGAGGGGTTCGGTCTTCCCTGTCCACCTGACGGTTATTGAGGCTGCCGAGCTGTAGTTCCACTTGCAGCGAAGTGCGCGAACCGGGAAGCTAGGGTCTGTAGTCATCCAGTCACCAGACGGAGAGAACCAGCCTTGGATTGGCAAACCCTGCTTAATCGCGAACGACTCGGAAAGCCGTTGCACAGCCCGGAAGAACTCGGCCGCAGTCCTTTCCATAAAGACCACGATCGCATTATTTTTTCCGGTGCCTTCCGCCGTCTGGGCCGCAAGACTCAGGTGCATCCGGTTTCCAGCAACGATCATATCCATACACGCCTGACCCACTCGCTGGAAGTCAGCTGCGTCGGTCGCTCGCTGGGCATGCGCGTAGGAGAAACAATTCGCAGCGCCCTGCCCGACTGGTGCGAACCCAGCGACCTGGGCATGGTGGTGCAGTCTGCCTGTCTGGCTCACGACATCGGCAACCCGCCGTTCGGTCACTCGGGCGAAGATGCGATCCGCCATTGGTTCCAGCAAGCCGCAGGCCGCGGCTGGCTTGATGACATGAGCGAAGCCGAGCGTAATGACTTCCTCAACTTCGAAGGTAATGCCCAAGGCTTTCGGGTGCTCACCCAGCTGGAATACCACCAGTTCGACGGCGGTACACGATTGACCTACGCAACACTCGGCACTTACCTGAAATACCCCTGGACCGCACGCCACGCCGATTCGCTGGGCTACAAGAAGCACAAGTTCGGTTGCTATCAGAGCGAGCTGGCGCTGCTGGAGCAGATTGCTCATAAACTCGGCCTGCCTCAACTCGAGGAGCAACGATGGGCCCGTCATCCTCTGGTCTACCTGATGGAGGCTGCCGATGACATCTGCTACGCCTTGATCGACCTCGAGGATGGACTGGAGATGGAGCTTCTGGAATATGCCGAAGTCGAGTCCCTGCTGCTTGGGCTGGTCGGTGATGATCTACCGGAGACCTATCGCCAACTCGGGCCACAAGACTCTCGGCGGCGCAAGCTGGCGATCCTGCGCGGCAAAGCCATCGAGCACCTGACCAATGCCGCCGCACGAGCATTTGTCGAACAACAGGATGCGCTGTTGGCCGGCACACTCCCTGGTGACCTGGTAGAGCATATGCACGGCCCAGCCAAGCGTTGCGTGTTGAATGCCAAAGACATGGCACGCAAGAAAATCTTCCAGGACAAGCGCAAGACCTTGCATGAAATCGGCGCTTACACCACGTTGGAGATCCTGCTGAATGCCTTCTGCGGTGCCGCTCTGGAACAGCATGGCGGTCGTACGCCATCGTTCAAGAACCGCCGCATCCTCGACCTGCTGGGCAACAATGCCCCGGACCCGAGCTGGCCTTTGCACACTTCCTTTCTACGCATGATCGATTTCATCGCAGGCATGACCGACAGTTACGCCAGCGAAATGGCACGAGAGATGACCGGGCGTTCCAGCCCGCAGTAAAGCTTATCGATCAGCCGTGTCGGAACCTTCCTGCGCGGCTGATCGAAATCTCCCAAAATCCACTTTCGCCTCAGTACCCAGAGAATCTCCCTACACTTTGTACAGAGCAAACTGATCGAACATATCTGTGTACTCGCGGAATAATCGCCTTCCGTCCTCTCGGACATAACGAATCACCAGCATCGTCCTCTGACATTCAGCAAAGCAACCAGGACGTTAGCGTTTCCAGCCACGACCTGGCCTTTAAACTCGACCACTATGAGTTCTTCTGTATGGAAAACGATAGATTCAAACATGATGTGCGCATCCTGCTGGTGGAAGATCATCCTTTTCAACTAATAGCGACCCAGTGCCTGCTTAACAGTTACGGCTTCAACCAATTGACCTCGACCTATAATGCCAAGAGTGCATTGCGACTCATGCAACAGGCAAAAATGCCATTCGAGATTTTACTGTGTGACCAATGTTTACCAGACCTTCAGGGCCTTGAACTGATCGACCTCGCAAACCGTCAGGGTTTTATACAAAGAGCAATCATTTTAAGCAGCCTCACTCTGCATGAGCTGGACAAACTGAAAAACCAGGCGAACGAACGCGGCCTGCCACTACTCGGTTATTTGACCAAGCCGATAGATCACTGGGCACTGAAAACATTACTGGTCTGTGCGCAATAAATAGTGAGCCTCATTCTTATTGAGCGCAAACATCCAGTAAAAAATGCTTCATTTCAATTCACTTAATCTTACATATAATCTCAAACTAAACCTCCCTATCACTCGACCTAGTCCAAGCGTAATCCGTCGCCTTTTTTTATGTAGGACTTATCCTATATTGCACCTGCAGGTCAGTCAGTTCATGCGTGTACCCCCTATCTGAGCTATGGTGCGCGCTTTATTCGCGCTCGTATGGGATTTGATTATGAACTCAGTTTTTATTGTCGACGATCACCCCGTTATCCGCCTTGCAATCCGTATTCTGTTAGAACACGAAGGCTATAAAGTAGTCGGCGAAACAGATAATGGGGTTGACGCCATGCAAATGGTTCGGGAATGTATGCCGGACCTGATCATCCTCGACATCAGCATTCCAAAACTCGACGGACTGGAAGTTCTCTCTCGCTTCAATGCAATGAATACGCCTATGAAGACATTGGTTCTGACCGCACAAGCCCCCTGCCTGTTTGCCATCCGCTGTATGCAATCCGGAGCATCCGGTTATGTCTGCAAGCAGGAGGATCTGAGCGAACTACTAAGTGCCATCAAAGCGGTTCTCTCCGGTTACAACTACTTTCCGAGCCAGGCATTGAACCCTCCCCGAGGGGATGACGAGGCAGCTGTTGAATTGGACCTGTTTAAATCGGTCAACGACCGGGAGCTCATGGTACTTCAACTCTTTGCTCAAGGCCGCACAAACAAGGAGATCGCCAAGGGAATGTTTCTCAGCAACAAGACCGTCAGCACTTACAAAAAAAGACTGATGCAAAAACTCAAAGCCAAATCCTTGGTAGAGCTTATCGAGATGGCAAAACGTAACGCGCTAGTGTGAGAAACAGGATGCCCAGGCGTTTAAAGGACTATTTAATGTTATTGAGCGCAGGTTTATGCCTGAGCACCTCTGTGTCCGCGGCACCCATCGGAATCGAAAACTACACGCTGCTCAGTCGCTCAGGCACAGACCACATGGAAGTCCAACTGGACAGAACACAGCTGCAATGGGCCCACAACAAGCGCGAACTGGTTCTGGGTACTTCCGCTCCGGATTACCCCCCCTTCGATTTGACCATCAGTGGTCATGACTATGAGGGACTCACCGCCGATTATGCCGGCATCCTCGCCAAAACCCTGGCCCTTCCCGTCAGGGTGCAACGCTTCGCCTCAAGAGAAAGTGCCATAGAGGCTCTCGAGCAGGGAGACATCGACCTGCTCGGCACCGCCAACGGCTTTGAAGCGGGTAATCCAAACCTCTTGCTTTCAGCCCCCTATGCCGTGGACCAGCCGGTCCTGGTGACTCGGGAAAGAGAAAGCCGGTCACTGACCGATGGCCTCGCGAACATGCGCCTGAGCATGGTGTATCACTACTTGCCAATGGACGAAGTAGAGAAGCTATATCCCAAGGCCATCATTACCACCTACCCCTCGTACCAGAATGCGATCAATGCCGTTGCCTTCGATCAGGCAGATGTTTTCCTCGGCGACACCATTTCGACTCACTACATGATCAACAAGGGATACCTGAAAAACATTCAGATGGCCAACTTCGGCAAACACGAGGCCAATGGTTTCAGCTTTGCGGTACGCAAAGACGATCAGGTCCTGCTCGGTATCATCAACACTACGCTCAAGGCCATACCCACCGGCGAACGAGAAAATATCGCCAAACGCTGGAGCGCCGCAAGCGCAATTCTTCTCACCGATCACAAGCTGCAACTGACGGCTCGAGAGGAGCGCTGGTTGACACAGCATCCCGTTGTTCGCGTCGTAGTGAACGAGACCTTCGCCCCACTGACCTTCTTCGACTCCGATAACAACTTGCGCGGCATCACCGCGGAGCTGCTTGAACTGATCAGGCTTCGCACCGGTTTGCGTTTCGAGGTTCAACGCAGCCGTAGTGTCAGCGAAATGATCAGCCAGATCGAAGAGAACAAAGCCGACATCATTGCCGCCATCCTGCCCAGCAATGAACGAGAGACCACACTCGATTTCAGTCGCCCCTACCTGGAAAACTCATTTGTGCTGCTGACGCAAAAGGGTTCCGCAAGCTTGGGGAGTCTTGAGCAACTTCAAGGCAAACGCCTGGCGATCACTCAAGGTAACCCTTTGGTGGACTTTCTGCGCCGTGACTATCCGCTCATCCGTTTAGTCGAGACCAGTGACACTTTCAGAGCTGCGCAGTTACTCGCCCAAGGCGAGGTCGAAGGTGCTGTGAACTCACTGGTGATCGCCAACTATTTCATCTCATCGCCGGTGTTCGAGGACAAACTCCAGATCAGTACCACTATCGGAACCCAGCAAGCAGCCTTCTCATTGGCGACAGCACGAAGTGCAACGGAACTGAGTTCTATCATCGACAAGGCGCTTTTGAGTATCGCGCCGGACGAACTGGGAATCATCAACAGTCGCTGGCGTGGTTATACGGCGGCGCCAGACAGTTATTGGCGCAACTATCACCGCCTGATTTACCAGATTGTCATCGGTATCGGTCTGCTGTTGCTGATTTCCCTGGCGTGGAATGCCTATATGCGCAGGCAAATCAAACAGCGGCAAATGGCCGAGCGCGTGCTCAAAGAATTGTTCGATGAGCTAAGGTCGGCCAAAGAACAAGCCGATGCCGCAAACCGTGCAAAAAGTACATTCCTGGCCACCATGAGTCATGAAATCCGTACGCCGATGAATGCGGTGATCGGCATGCTCGAATTAACCTTGAAACGTGCCGACCAGGGTCATCTTGATCGCCCGGCCATTGAAGTGGCGTACAACTCGGCAAAGGATCTACTGGAGCTGATCGGCGATATTCTCGATATCGCCCGCATAGAGTCAGGCCGTTTGAGCCTTGCTCCCGAGCGGGTCAACTTGAGCGACATCGTCGAGTCGGTGGTTCGGGTCTTTGACGGGCTGGCCCGGCAGAAAAGCCTCAGTCTGCTCCTGGAGTTCAATTCAGATGTGCAGGATCGCGATGTACTGATCGATCCGCTGCGCTTCAAGCAGATACTGACCAACCTGGTCAGCAACGCGATCAAGTTTACCGAGCACGGCCAGGTCAGGATCCGGGTCCGTCTACACCCCACCGAAGAGCCGCAACAGATTCAAATGGAGTTGCAGGTTCAGGACACCGGAATCGGTATTAGCCAGGATGACCAACAACGCCTGTTCGAGCCCTTTGCTCAGGCCGACAGCCCCGGTCATCTGGCCAGGAGTGGAGCAGGTCTGGGTCTGGTCATCAGCCGCAGCCTGTGCGAAATGATGGGCGGACATTTGAGTTTGACCAGCCAGAGCGGAGTGGGTACTCAAATTCATGTCTCATTGAAAATGACCAGCCTGCCGCCCAAACGGGTCATGGATGAAGTCACTCCTGCTGTTCCTGCCGCTTGTACCGTATTGAACGTTCTGGTGGTCGACGATCACCCGGCAAACCGTTTGCTCATGTGCCAGCAACTTGGATTCCTTGGTCATCACTATACGGTCGCTCATCAAGGCGCCGCGGGCTTACGGGCTTGGGAAGACGGGCATTTCGATCTGGTGATCGCAGACTGCAACATGCCCGTCATGAATGGCTATGAACTGACCCGGGCCATTCGTCAGAGCGAACAACAGCGGCAGTTGCCCCCTTGCACGATCCTGGGGTTCACCGCCAACGCTCAACAGGAGGAAAAAAATCGCTGCAAGGAAGTCGGGATGAACGATTGCCTGTTCAAACCGATCAGCCTTACCGCATTGAATCAACGACTGGCGCAGCTCAAGCCATTACCCTCCAGCAGCGCCTTCAATCTGGATGGCTTGCACTTGTTGACCGGGGGGGATCCGCAACTTGTTCAACGCTTGCTCGAGGAACTCCTGAGCAGCACCCGTCAGGACCGACAAGAACTGCTCGCTTTGCCCCAAGAGGGGGAGCAGCAAGCCCTGATCGATATTGCGCACAAGATCAAGGGCGCTGCCCGAATGGTACAAGCCTTGGCGCTGAGCAATCATTGCCAAGCACTTGAGCAATCCTGTATCGAAGGCGCCGACATAGCGAACATCAATGCCTGCAGGAAAGCCATCGAGCACTCCATGCTTGAGCTGGAACGAGCTCTGCGCGAACAGCACACCGTGCTGATCAGCAGTCGCTCAAACGCAGGAAAATAGCCGCCAACTGCTCGATGCCCGTCTGGTCCTGTTCGGTAAAACGCGCCAGCTTCGGGCTGTCCAGGTCCAGCACGCCAATCAACCGACCGTCTTTGACCAGCGGCACCACCAGTTCGCTGTTCGACGCACTGTCACACGCGATATGTCCAGCAAACGCATGTACATCCTCGACCCGCTGGGTTTGCAAAGTCGCCGCGGCGGCCCCGCAGACACCGCGACCGAACGGGATTCGCACGCAAGCAATCTGGCCCTGAAACGGTCCGAGTACCAATTGCTCATTGCGATTGAGGTAAAACCCGGCCCAGTTCAGGTCATCCAGCTGGTTGAACAGGAAGGCCGAGAACTGTGCGGCGTTGGCGATGAAGTCACGCTCATCCGCCAGCAATGACTCCAGCTGCGCACGCAACAGTGCATAACCATCGAGGCCCGCGCCGCTTTTCTGCAAATCGATCATGCTTTTTGCTCCAACAACTGCAGCCCTACCCAGTACCGCGCAAATTGATACGCGCAACGTCCATTACGATTGCCCCGTCCGGTTGCCCAGCGGACTGCCAGAATCTCAAGTTCTTCAGTGCGCTGCCATTCAAGACCGGCTTTACCCGCCAGCTCGCCGATCCAATGCTCGACCACATTGAGAAAGTGTTCCTGGGTGAAAGGATAAAACGACAACCACAATCCAAAACGGTCCGACAGGGCAATCTTGTCTTCCACCGCCTCGTTGGGATGGAGTTCACCATCGACCATTTTCCAGTTCTCGTTGTCGCTCTGCTTCTCCGGGACCAGATGTCGACGGTTGGAAGTCGCGTACAACAGCACATTGTCCGGAGCCTGTTCGAGCGAGCCGTCGAGCACGCTCTTGAGGACGCGATAATCGCCCTCGCCCGCCTCGAACGACAAATCATCACAAAACAAAACGAATCGCTGCGGCAACTGTTGTAATTGCTCCACCACTCGTGGCAAATCAGCCAGGTGATCGCGCTCGATCTCGATCAACCGTAACCCGGACTTGGCGTACTCCGCCAGCAAGGCCCGAATCAGCGAGGATTTACCCGTCCCACGCGAACCCCAGAGCAATGCATGGTTAGCCGGCATGTCGTCGAGGAACTGCCGGGTATTGCGCCCCAACTGCTCACACTGTTTATCTACCCCGATCAGATCGGACAAACGCATGTCCAGACTGACCTTGAGCGGCAACAGAAAACCACTGCGCCCTTCGCGCTGCCAACGGGCGGCCAGGCATTGAGTCCAGTCGATGGTTTGGCGTGGCGCGGGCAACAAAGGCTCCAAACGAGCAAGAATTGCATCGGCGCGCTCAAGAAAAGCATTCAATCGGGAATCCACGACTTCTCCTCAGGCACGTTCACAGTAATGATGGTACCCAGACAAACAAATAGCTGGATGGCAGACTGATGTCAGATCCTGACGATAATCACCGCCGATCAGCTATGCTTGATCACCGAAGGGAAACGGAATTGGTTCAGCATCCCATGGATATCCAGTTCACCAACCGCCTGTCTTACAAACAAGCCAAGCTCACTGTGCTGGTCGGTTTCATTCTCGGGACCTTGCTCAGCCTGGTGCAAATAGGCATCGATTATGCCAGCGAAGACGCCTCGATCAACCGGGAAATACTCTCTCTTCTTGAGATCAGCCATAACCCGGCCTCGCGGATCGCCTATAACATCGATGCCGAACTCGCCCAGGAACTGACTCTCGGCCTGCTGCGCTCCCCCGCGATCATCGGTGCGCGACTGATCGATAACAACAATGCGACCCTTGCCAGCGTAAAACGCCCTGATCCGCAAAGCGACTATCGGGAGATCAGCCGGGTGATCAGCGACTTTCTCTTCGGCGCCGATCGGCAGTTCGAAGACCGGCTCTATCTCGATCAGATGCCCAATGAGTTCCTGGGCACCTTGCACCTGGAAGTCGATACCTACGCATTCGGCGGCCGTTTCCTGCGCCGGGCTGAAGTGACACTGCTCAACGGCTTCGTCCGCAGTCTGATATTGACCGGAATTCTGCTGGCACTGTTCTACGTCATGCTGACCAAACCCCTGGTTCGGGTTATCCGCGAACTCAGCGGCAGCGACCCTCGCAGTGCCAACCAGACGCAACTGGATTTTCCCCAGGGTCATGAACACGATGAGATCGGCGTACTGGTCAAAGTCGCCAACCAGCAATTCGAAAACATGGCCACCGAGATTCAACAGCGGCGCAATGCCGAGAACCGTCTGACCGATTATCTCGGGCAACTGGAGAACATCGTCTCCGCGCGCACCGCCGAACTGAAAGCGATCAACAACCGGCTGAGCCAGTCCAACGAAGAACTCGAAGTCGCCCGCGGCACGGCACTCGATATGGCGGAGGCGCGCTCGGTGTTCCTGGCCAACATGAGTCATGAAATCCGCACCCCGCTCAATGGTCTGTTGGGGATGATCGCCCTTTCTCTGGACGGCCCGATGAATCCCGAACAACAACAGCAGCTGTCGATCGCCCACGACTCTGGCAAGGTATTGGTGGAGTTGCTCAACGATATTCTCGACCTGTCGAAGTTCGATGCCGGTCAACTGGAGCTTGAACGCATCCCCTTCGACCTTGGCGTGCTGGTCGAGGACACCGCCAACCTGCTGTCGCAGAACGCCGCGCCAAGTGTTGAACTGGCCTGCCTGATTGACCCGCACTTTCCGGCATTGGTGCTGGGTGACCCGACACGGGTCCGACAGATCGTCAGCAACCTCTTGTCCAATGCCCTGAAGTTCACCCGTTTCGGCCGTGTCGATGTACGCCTGAGCACTCATGAAGACGGTGTCAGAATCGAGGTCTGCGATACCGGCATCGGCATCGCACAAGACGCCCAGGTCAAAATCTTCCAACCCTTCACCCAGGCAGGAGCCGGTATTACCCGGCAGTTCGGCGGCACAGGTCTGGGTCTCGCCCTGACCTACAACCTCTGCGAGGCCATGCAGGGTCGACTGACCATTAGTTCGGAGCCGGGGTTCGGCAGCCAGTTCTGCGCCGACTTGCCATTACCTTGCCATACCCCCGCAATCGCTCCAACGCCACTGCCAGGGAACATCCTCGCGGTCACCGCCGCCGGCAGTGGCCTGGCCGAACTGTTGAACAGTTTGCTGCCGGGCTGGGGACTGGACTATCAACGACGCAGCATCGACGACTCGCTGATCGGGCTACAACCTGACCTATTGATCACCGACTGCCCGGAATGCCTGTTCGGGATACGTCCTGCCATCCAGGCACCGATTCTGATGGTGAGCGCCTACGGCAGTTTCATGCCCGCCGAACAAGCCAATGCCCTGGCGCCCTTGCAGCAACAGGCTCGACCACTGGCACGCAACGCGCTGTATCAAACCCTGCGACGGGCCTTGCAGGCGCAAACCACCACCATCAACGAGGCGCAGATTGAAACCCTGTCACCCCAGCGGCGAGCACGCATCCTGTTGGTGGAAGACAACCCGGTCAATCAACTTGTGGCAAGGGGAATGCTCAGCAAGCTTGGCTGCGAAGTGACCGTGGCAGCGCATGGGGCCGAGGCCCTTGACGCGCTCGAACACAGCAGTTTCGAACTGGTGTTGATGGACTGCAACATGCCGGTCATGGACGGTTATGAAGCCAGTCGGCAGATCCGCCGCAGTGGTCGCTGGCCTGACCTGCCGATCGTCGCACTGACCGCCAACGCCATGCCCGAGGAGCGAGAGCGCTGCCGCGCAGCCGGGATGAGCGACTATCTGGCCAAACCGTTCCGGCGTGAAGAACTGGCGGCCCTGCTCGACCTTTGGGTGGTCACTACGACAGCGCTTTGATCTGCCCCAATAGTTGGTCCAGGCCGCTACGCAGTTCACTCAAGCGATCCAGATCGACACCGCTGTCGCACAGCAGACGCGCCTTGAGCGGCACGACCTGTTCGCGCAGCGCAGATCCGGCTCCGGACAGGCTCAAGTGCACCTCACGCTCATCCCGCGCCGAGCGCCGACGCTGCACAAACGCCATCTGCTCGAGGCGTTTGAGCAACGGGGTGAGCGTCCCGGAGTCCAGAGCCAACCGCTCGCCAAGGGCCTTGACCGTCGGTTGCTCGGGCGGCGAATCCTGCCATTCCCACAACACCAGCATCGCCAAATACTGCGGGTAGGTCAGCCCCAACCGGTCGAGCATCGGCTTGTAGGCGCGAATGACTGCCCGGGAAGCGGCGTACAGCTTGAAGCACAGCTGGCTGTCGAGCTTGAGCGAATCGGCTGACAGCTCATTCATTTCAGCAACGCTTCAATCTCGCTCGTCAGGTCCTGCGGCTTGGTCGCCGGAGCAAAACGTTTGACGACCTTGCCATCCTGACCGATCAGAAACTTGGTGAAGTTCCACTTGATGCCTTGAGACCCGAGCAGGCCAGGCGCGCGTTTCTTCAACTGCACGAACAACGGATGAGCGTCGTTGCCATTGACGTCGATCTTCTTGAATAGCGGAAAGCTGACACCAAAATTCAACTCGCAAAACTCGGAAATGGCCCCTTCATTGCCTGGCTCTTGTTTGCCGAACTGGTTACACGGGAAGCCGAGCACCACCAGCCCCTGGTCCTTGTAACTCTGCCAAAGCTCCTCCAGCCCCTTGTACTGCGGCGTGAAACCGCACTTGCTCGCCGTGTTGACCACCAGAACGGCTTTGCCGGCAAAGTCAGCCAGGGTCTTCTGCTCACCTTTGATGGTGGTGCACGGGATATTCAGCAGGTTGTCGGTCATGGCGCAGGCTCCTGAAACGGAAATGAAAGACAAACATAGCGAGCAATTGAATCGTGTGCAATTTAATTAATGGCACAAAGAACGAACACAAGTCTCAACACAGCGAAGATCAAATGTGGGAGCGAGCTTGCTCGCGAAGACGGAATAACATTCAGCATCAATGTCGACTGACCCACCGCCATCGCGAGCAAGCTCGCTCCCACACTGGATCTGCTGCGTTTTATAGACCGTACTCTTTAACTGACTGGCATTGGGCACACACAGTGGCCGCAGGCCTTGTCAGCCCCTAGGCACCAAATCCAGGCACACCGAGTTGATGCAGTAGCGCAGCCCGGTCGGTGGCGGACCATCAGGGAACACATGCCCCAAATGCGCATCACATTTGGCGCAGACCACTTCGGTCCGAACCATGCCGTGGCTCACGTCGCGAATCTCGACCATCGCGCTTTCGCCGATGGGTTCGTAGAAGCTTGGCCAACCGCAGCCGGAATCAAATTTGGCTGTGGAGTCGAACAATGACTCATTGCAGCAAATGCAGTGATAAACACCGTCGGTTTTGGTGCCGTTGTACTTGCCCGAGAACGGTCGTTCGGTGCCTTTGAGGCGACAAACGTTGTACTGCTCCGGGTCGAGCATGTCGCGCCATTCATCCAGGGTTTTTTCCAACTTTTCCATAGTCTTGCCTCTGCAACTGAAAAAGCCTGATCTGTATCTTTTCCACGGATCAGACGGCACGTATGATTGCGCCTCGTTAAACGCCAGTCTGGCAGCCGTGTAACGCGCATTCAAACGGATTTTCACGCTGCGACGCCGGTTACAGGCCTGTGTGAGAACGCAGGATTCCCAGTACGGTAGTTCATACACCGCCTGGATCGTTCATTTTCAGGAACACATCGCCATGCAGGTCAGCAAATCGAACAAGCTCGCCAACGTCTGTTATGACATTCGCGGCCCAGTGCTCAAGCACGCCAAACGCCTGGAAGAGGAAGGCCATCGCATCCTCAAGCTGAACATCGGCAACCCGGCACCCTTTGGTTTCGAAGCGCCGGACGAAATCCTCCAGGACGTCATCCGCAACCTGCCCACCGCGCAAGGCTACAGCGACTCCAAGGGCCTGTTCAGCGCCCGCAAGGCCGTCATGCAGTACTACCAGCAAAAACAGGTAGAAGGCGTCGGCATTGAAGACATCTACCTGGGCAACGGTGTTTCCGAGCTGATCGTGATGTCGATGCAGGCCCTGCTCAACAACGGCGACGAAGTGCTGATCCCGGCACCCGACTACCCGCTGTGGACCGCGGCCGTGACCCTGGCCGGTGGCAATCCGGTGCATTACCTGTGCGATGAGCAAGCCAACTGGTGGCCGGATCTGGCCGACATCAAGGCCAGGATCACCCCGAACACCAAGGCCATGGTAATCATCAACCCGAACAACCCGACCGGTGCGGTGTACTCCAAAGAAGTCCTGTTGGGCATGCTTGAACTGGCCCGCCAGCACAACCTGGTGGTGTTCTCCGACGAAATCTACGACAAGATTCTTTACGACGATGCCGTGCATATTTGCACCGCTTCGCTGGCCCCGGACCTGCTCTGCCTGACCTTCAACGGTCTGTCCAAGTCCTACCGTGTGGCGGGCTTCCGCTCTGGCTGGGTCGCCATTTCCGGCCCTAAACACAATGCCCAGAGCTATATCGAAGGCATCGACATGCTGGCCAACATGCGCCTGTGCGCCAACGTCCCCAGCCAGCACGCGATCCAGACCGCCCTCGGCGGCTATCAGAGCATCAACGACCTGGTCTTGCCGGCCGGGCGCCTGCTGGAACAGCGCAACCGTACCTGGGAACTGCTCAACGACATTCCCGGCGTCACCTGCGTCAAGCCGATGGGCGCATTGTACGCCTTCCCGCGGATCGACCCGAAAATCTGTCCGATCCACAACGATGAAAAATTCGTTCTCGATCTGCTGCTCTCGGAAAAGCTGCTGGTGGTCCAGGGCACCGCGTTCAACTGGCCATGGCCGGACCACTTCCGCGTGGTGACCCTGCCGCGGGTGGATGATCTGGAGCAGGCCATTGGCCGGATTGGCAACTTTCTGAAATCCTATCGCCAGTAAGCGCTGTTACGCCGTGGGATTTTTTGCAAAGTCCCACGGCGATTTGTTCAGCAACGATTTCCCGTAAAACACCTTGTCTTCTGCGCCCCGCTGCTTCCGTAATCTGCCACCCCGCCCAACAGCGACGGGCACCGCAGCGCTGAAAAGTTGTCAAACATCTACCTGATCAACGTCAGAAAAACCCTACAAGCGTCTAAAATCCGTCTGTAAGACACAGTTTGAAATAGTCACCCGGTTGAATAGCCCGGCGGCGCACCTTATATACCCCGCAGTAGGCTACATATTTAGCATGAGGAGATATCTACAACCATGATGCGCATCTTGCTGTTTTTGGCCACTAACCTGGCGGTCGTGCTGATTGCCAGCATCACCCTGAGCCTTTTCGGCTTCAACGGGTTCATGGCGGCCAACGGGGTTGACCTCAACCTCAATCAGCTGCTGGTTTTCTGTGCGGTCTTTGGTTTCGCAGGGTCCCTGTTCTCGCTGTTCATCTCCAAGTGGATGGCGAAGATGAGCACCAGCACCCAGATTATCAGCCAGCCGCGCACTCGCCATGAACAATGGCTGCTGCAAACCGTCGAGCAACTGTCTCGGGAAGCCGGGATCAAGATGCCCGAAGTCGGGATTTTCCCGGCCTACGAGGCGAACGCCTTTGCCACCGGCTGGAACAAGAACGACGCACTGGTCGCTGTCAGCCAGGGTCTGCTCGAGCGTTTTTCACCGGATGAAGTGAAGGCCGTACTGGCCCACGAAATCGGCCACGTGGCCAATGGCGACATGGTGACACTGGCCCTGATACAAGGCGTGGTGAACACCTTCGTGATGTTTTTCGCGCGAATCATCGGCAACTTCGTCGACAAGGTGATTTTCAAGAACGAAGAAGGCCAGGGCATCGCCTACTACGTGGCGACCATCTTTGCCGAACTGGTACTGGGCATCCTCGCCAGCGCGATCGTCATGTGGTTCTCGCGCAAACGCGAATTCCGCGCAGACGAAGCCGGCGCCAGCCTGGCCGGCACCAGCGCCATGATCGGCGCCCTGCAGCGCCTGCGTTCGGAGCAAGGTCTGCCGGTGCACATGCCGGACACCTTGAATGCGTTCGGCATCAACGGCGGTCTCAAACAGGGTCTGGCTCGCATGTTCATGAGCCACCCACCGCTGGAAGAGCGCATCGACGCACTGCGTCGTCGCGGCTGATAGCTTCATTGAAGTACCCAAAAGGGCGACGAAAGTCGCCCTTTTGCGTTGGCAGAAATCAGCGTCTACAACGCGGATCAGTTCTTTAGCAGACGATAGACCCGCTCATCCAGGCGTGTGACACCGCTCTGGAGGAATTTCCAGCTCTCACCGAGGACATCCCGCTCTTCCTCGACTCGAAGCTGCCAGTGATCACCCAGCAGGCTTCTTGCTTGCGCATCAGCCACCGCAAAGGGCGGCCCGGCCATCTGCATCTGGTCGTAGTCCAGAGTGATCAGCAACCCCGCACAACCCGACGGCAAGATCCGGGTCAGATGTGCAGCGTACTGCTCGCGCATTTCCGGCGGCAAGGCAATCAACGCCGCCCGGTCATACACCGCCATGCAATCAGCCACATCCTTAGCGCTCAAGGCAAAGAAGTCACCGCACCACACTTCTATCGAGCCCACCTGATAGACCGCGAAAGCACCCTGCTGACTGATCTTTGGCTCAAGTTGCTGTTCGCTGAAAAAGTCCACCACGGCCTTTTCCGACAACTCGACGCCCAGCACCTGATGGCCACAACTGGCGAGCCACACAAGGTCCAGACTTTTCCCACACAACGGCACCAGCACCCGCGAGCCTTGCGCCAACCCCAACGTGGGCCACAACCGCGGCAGGTAGGGGTTTACCTCCGCTTGATGAAAGCCGATCTGATTGCTCTCCCAACGCTTGTGCCAAAAGTCCGCCTGCATAAATCACCCTGAAAATTCGATCAAAAAGCACTAAAACTTATATTAGATTTAGATCAATGATCTGATTGAAGATGAGGTCATCTTAACGCTCAGGAACCTCTTATGCTCCCTAGCCTGTTTATCTCCCATGGTTCGCCAATGCTTGCACTGGAACCCGGCGCCAGCGGCCCTGCCCTGGCGCGTCTGGCTGCCGAACTGCCCAGACCCAAAGCCATCGTGCTGGTTTCAGCCCACTGGGAAAGCCAGGAATTGCTAGTCAGCGGCAACCCCCAGCCGGAAACCTGGCATGACTTCGGCGGCTTTCCAGCGCAATTGTTTGCCGTTCAGTATCCGGCGCCCGGTCAGCCAGAACTGGCAGCGCAGGTCGTCGACCTGTTGAAAACCGACGGCCTGAACGCTCGCATCGACGCCAAGCGTCCGTTCGATCATGGGGTTTGGGTTCCACTGTCGCTGATGTACCCACAAGCCGATATCCCGGTGGTGCAAATCTCGCTTCCAAGCCGTCAGGGCCCTGCCCTGCAAACCCGGGTCGGTCATGCCTTGGCCAGTCTGCGCGAACAAGGAGTACTACTGATCGGCTCCGGCAGCATTACCCATAACCTGCGCGAACTGGATTGGCACGCTGGCCCGGAAAGCGTAGAGCCCTGGGCCAAGGCTTTTCGTGACTGGGTAATCGACAAACTCGAAGCTGACGACGAAGCCGCCCTGCATGACTATCGCCAGCAAGCGCCCTATGCCGTGCGCAGCCATCCCAGCGACGAGCATTTGCTGCCGTTGTATTTTGCCCGTGGTGCTGGCGGCAAATTCAGCATCGCCCATCAAGGCTTCACCATGGGTGCGCTAGGGATGGATATCTATCGGTTTGGTTGAACCCTGTGGGAGCGGGCTTGCCCGCGAAGGCGATGTGCCGGACACACCGCGTCGCACCCTTCGCAGGCAAGCCAGCTCCCACAGACCGCGCCCAACCAACCATTCCCTCCTCGCTCACCTGCCGCGCTTTGGCAAAAAACAGGCATAAAAAATCCCCGAACCAGTCGGGGATTTTTTATGTTCGATTGATCAGCTCAGCGCGGATCAGTCTTCGCGATAGCGACGCAGTTTCAGCTGCTTACCGGCAACGCGAGTGTCCTTCAGTTTGGTCAGCAGACGCTCCAGACCATCTTCCGGCAACTCGACCAGGCTGAAGCTGTCACGCACCTGGATGCGACCGATAGCTTCACGAGCCAGACCACCTTCGTTGAGGATGGCGCCCAGCAGGTTCTTGGCAGCGATACCATCACGCGCGCCCAGCGCGGTACGGCAACGAGCACGGCCTTCAGCCAATGGGACCGGAGCACGACGCTCACGATCGCCACGGTCTGGACGATCACCGGAACGCTCTGGACGATCGCCACGCGGTGCGTTGTTCGGCACCAGTGGACGTTCTTTCTCGATAGCGGCCAGGGTCAGCGCTTGAGCGTTGGTAGCCTTGCGCAGCAGAGCAGCGGCCAGGGCACGCGGGGTGCAACCGATGTCGGCGGTCAGACGATCCAGCAGATCGCCATGAGTCGATTCGGCATCAGCAACCAGCGGCGACAGGCTGTTGGTCAGTTTCTTGATGCGCGCATCGAGAACGGCTTGAGCGTCCGGCAGGCGGACTTCAGCAACCTTCTGACCGGTTACACGCTCGATCACTTGCAGCATGCGGCGCTCACGCGGAGTCACCAGCAGCAGTGCACGACCTTCGCGACCGGCACGGCCAGTACGGCCGATACGGTGAACGTAGGACTCTGGATCGTACGGCATGTCCACGTTGAATACGTGGGTGATACGCGGAACGTCCAGACCACGGGCAGCAACGTCGGTCGCCACAACGATGTCCAGACGGCCATCCTTGAGGGACTCGATCACGCGCTCACGCTGGTTCTGGGCAATGTCACCGTTCAGCGCAGCGGCTTTGTAGCCTTTGGCTTCAAGGGCACTGGCCAGATCCAGGGTCGCTTGCTTGGTGCGCACGAACATGATCAGGGCGTCGAAATCTTCCACTTCCAGCAGGCTCAATACAGCCGAGGTCTTCTGGTCAGCGTGAACCAACAGGTGAGCCTGTTCGATCGCGGTAACGGTCTGAGTCTTGGTCTGGATCTTCACGTGCTTCGGATCGCGCAGATGGCGCTCGGCGATGGCACGGATCGACTGCGGCAGAGTGGCCGAGAACAATACGGTCTGACGGGTTGCCGGCATGGCCTTGAAGATAACTTCCAGGTCGTCCATAAAGCCCAGTTTGAGCATTTCGTCCGCTTCGTCGAGAACCAGGTGGTTCACGGTAGCGAGGACTTTTTCGTCGCGACGCAGGTGGTCGCACAGACGGCCCGGAGTGGCGACAACGATCTGTGCGCCATTACGGATGGCTTTCAGTTGTGGGCCCATCGGCGCGCCGCCGTAGACAGCCACAACAGTTACACCTGGCATTTGCTTGGCGTAGGTTTCGAAAGCGGTTGCAACTTGCAGCGCCAACTCACGGGTCGGGGCCAGGATCAGAGCCTGAGGCTCACGCTTGGCAGGATCGATGCAATGCAGGATCGGCAGGGCGAACGCAGCGGTTTTACCCGTACCGGTTTGCGCCTGGCCAATCATGTCGTGGCCGGCCATGATGATCGGGATCGATTGCTGCTGAATAGCCGAAGGCTCTTCATAGCCAGTCGCGATGACGGCTGCAAGAATATTTGGGTGAAGATCAAAAGCGGCGAAGCCGCCGGTTTCCTGGGTCATGGGTCTGCCTCTAGTGCATCCGCAAAGACCCATGCTCCAAAGCTGCGCATGCCGTGTTGAGACTCAAGAGTCGCCCTGGCTGCTTTGTCGGCGGGGATTTGCGAAAACGTTTGAATGAATGGAACGTCAAGGATAGTCCGCAGAGCGAACAAGCAGCCGAAGCTGGCTTCGGGGAATTGCAGTACCTAAACGTGGCCCGGTTAAAGGCCGGCGCGCACTATACCGGAATTACTGAAAAAAGGGAGATATTTTTACAAGAAAAAACGGCTGTACGCCTCTCTGTCACGGGCTTTGCGGATAATCCTCCAAGCGTCTACTTTTCAAAGGCCCGGCCCTATTGGTTATGACGCTTAAACGGTTCATCTTTGAGGCTGAGACCGTAACGCCAAGACACCCTTTCCCGCCCCAGGATATGCCCATGAAACAGCTCAGCCCCAGCAGCGTCAGCCGTGAACAGCGTGGCCACATCCTGTTGATAGGCCTGGACCGCGTTGCCAAACGTAATGCCTTCGACCTCGATCTGCTGAATGAACTCAGCCTGGCCTACGGCGAGTTCGAACGTAACGCCGAGGCTCGGGTAGCGGTGGTGTTCGGTCACGGCGAACACTTTACCGCAGGTCTGGATCTGGAGAGTGTCGGCGCCGCCCTGGCCAAAGGCTGGCAGGCGCCGACCGGCGGTTGCGATCCGTGGGGGGTGTTCGCCGGCCCCAGGGTCAGCAAACCGGTGATTGTCGCCGTACAGGGCTATTGCATGACCGTCGGCATCGAATTGATGCTGGCCGCCGATATCAACCTGTGTGCCAGCAATACACGCTTCGCCCAGCTGGAAGTCCAGCGCGGGATTTTCCCTTTCGGTGGCGCCACCTTGCGCCTGCATCAGATCGCCGGCTGGGGCAATGCCATGCGCTGGCTGTTGACCGGCGATGAGTTCGATGCTCATGAAGCCTTGCGCCTGGGTTTGGTCCAGGAAGTGATGGCCAGCGAGGACCTTATGCCCCGCGCACTGGAGTTGGCCCAACGTATCGCCCAACAAGCACCGTTGGGCGTTCAGGCCACTTTGATGTCCGCCCGTCAGGCGCGCCTTGAAGGTGAAACCGCCGCTGCCTTGGGTTTACCGCCGCTGGTGAAGAAACTGCTGAACAGCGAAGACGCGAAGGAAGGTATGCGCGCGATGGTCGAAAAACGTCCCGGCGTATTCAAAGGCTGTTGAGATCTATGCCTGATGTGCCAGCAGTCATACCGCCATCGCGAGCAAGCTCGCTCCCACAGTGGATCTTCTTTGCGGCACACAATGTGTTCACACCGGAGATCTCTGTGGGAGCGAGCTTGCTCGCGATAGCTGTTTAACAGACAACACTTATGTCGCCGGACGGATCACCTTGATCAGCGATTGCAACGAGTACCCCAGACGCGGCGCCAGGGCTTCGGCCCGGGCGGTCAGGCCTTCCATATTCAGGGATTGATCCAGATCTGCGGGAACGATCAGGATCACGTTGCCCTCCTTCACCGGCAACTCCCAATAATGCCGGTGATAAAGACCGCGCAGCAAGGCAGCGCCCAACGGCTTGCCGTCGTCGGTGGCCCATTGGTTGATCACCAGCCAGCCACCCGGATTCAGACGCTTCTGACAGTTTTCCAGAAACCCCCAGGCCAGATGCCCGACACCCGGGCCGACGTCAGTGTAGAGGTCGACAAAGATCAGATCCGCCGACTCGGCAGTCTCGAGCAATTCCAGGGCATCGCCGACACGGATATAAAGCCGCGGGTCGTCATCCAGACCGAGGTATTCGATGGCCAGACGCGGCACATCCGGGCGCAACTCGATGGCTTCGACGTCTTCCAGCGCCAGGAACTTGAGGCAGGCCTGGGTCAGCGTGCCGGCGCCAAGACCCAGAAACAGCGCGCTGTCGGGGGCTTCGTGGCACAGCGCACCGATCAGCATGGCCCGGGTGTAGTCGTACTCCAGCCAGCTTGGGTCGGCGGTGAACACACAGCTCTGCTCGATGGCATCGCCAAATTCGAGAAAGCGGTAATCCGCCACTTCCAGCACCCGAATCATGCCGAAGTCATCGTGCACCTCGGCGAGCAGGCGCTCGACGCGCTCCTCAGTCATCTCATCTCCTAACCGCCAACGGGCTCAACCCCGGCAACGCGATAAATCCAGCCGCTCGGCGCCGAGCGGGAAAGACGCGATTGTCCGCGAACCAACGGGAACAGGTCACGCACTAATTGCTGATAACATGGTTGTCCGACCGTAAAACACTAGAGTCCGTGATGAGCCAACCCTGGAGTCCTGACAGCTGGCGCGCCCTGCCGATCCAGCAACAACCCCGTTATCCTGATGCTGCGCACTTGCTGCAGGTCGAGCAAACCCTGGCCAGTTATCCGCCGCTGGTGTTTGCCGGCGAGGCTCGGGAGTTGCGCCGTCAGTTTGCCGAGGTGACTCAGGGCCGGGCATTTCTGCTGCAAGGCGGTGATTGCGCGGAAAGCTTTGTCGAGTTCTCGGCGGCAAAAATTCGCGACACTTTTAAAGTGCTGCTGCAGATGGCGATTGTCATGACCTTCGCGGCGGGCTGCCCGGTGGTCAAGGTCGGCCGGATGGCCGGGCAATTCGCCAAGCCGCGCTCCTCCAACGATGAAACCATCAACGGCGTGACCCTGCCGGCCTACCGTGGCGACATCGTCAACGGCATCGGTTTCGACGAAAAAAGCCGCGTTCCGGATCCGGATCGCTTGTTGCAGTCCTACCATCAATCCACCGCGACCCTGAACCTGCTGCGCGCTTTTGCTCAGGGCGGTTTTGCCGACCTGCATCAAGTGCACAAATGGAACCTGGACTTCATCGCCAACTCGGCCCTGGCCGAGAAGTACAGCCACCTGGCCGATCGCATCGACGAAACCCTGGCCTTCATGCGCGCCTGCGGCATGGACAGCTCGCCGCAACTGCGCGAAACCAGCTTTTTCACGGCCCACGAAGCGCTGCTGCTGAACTACGAAGAAGCCTTCGTGCGTCGCGACAGCCTGACCAACGATTATTACGACTGTTCGGCACATATGCTCTGGATCGGCGACCGCACGCGTCAGCTCGATGGCGCCCACGTCGAGTTCCTCCGTGGCGTGAACAACCCGATCGGAGTCAAGGTCGGCCCGAGCATGAACACCGAAGAGTTGATTCGCCTGATCGACATCCTTAACCCGGACAACGATCCCGGCCGCCTCAACCTGATCGTGCGCATGGGCGCGAACAAGGTGGGCGACCATCTGCCGCAACTGATCCGCGCGGTGGAAGGCGAAGGCAAGAAAGTGCTGTGGAGTTCCGACCCGATGCACGGCAACACCATCAAGGCCAGCAGCGGCTACAAGACTCGCGACTTTGCGCAAATCCTCAATGAAGTAAAACAGTTCTTCCAGGTGCATGAAGCGGAAGGCAGCTATGCCGGCGGCATCCATATCGAGATGACCGGGCAGAATGTCACCGAATGCATCGGCGGCGCACGGCCGATTACCGAGGATGGTTTGTCGGACCGTTATCACACCCATTGCGACCCACGGATGAATGCCGATCAGTCGCTGGAACTGGCGTTTTTGATTGCCGAGACGCTTAAACAGGTTCGCCGTTGAATCAGTAAGTTTTTCGTCACCTGAAAGGTCCTCTTCGCGGGCAAGCCCGCTCCCACAATGATCGCGTCGTTCACAAGAAATGTGTTTGACGCAATACCTGTGGGAGCGGGCTTGCCCGCGAAGGGGTCTGATCAGTCAACGCAAATCTGCGCCAACGCCACCCGCAACCGCACCGCACTGGCCCTTGGGCAATTGAGCTGAATCTGCGCCAACCCCAACCAATCAGCCATCTGCCGCAGATTTCTGGCTAGCGCCAGCATCCCCTGCTCATCCAGTCCCGGCTCCTCCTCATGCACGGCATGCACTGCCAGCCGACCCTGAGCCCGCTCGGCCCGCAAATCAACCCGGGCGGCGATCCGCTCGTTGTGAAGAAACGGCAACACGTAATAGCCGTAGACCCGTTTGACTTGAGGCGTGTAGATCTCCAGCCGATAGCGAAAATCAAACAAACGTTCAGTACGGCTGCGCTCCCAGATCAGCGAATCGAACGGCGAGAGCAATGCGCTGGCCTCGACTTTGCGCGGGACTTTCGGCTCTGGCAGGCAATAGGCCGGTTGCCGCCAATCCTGCACCTCACACACCATCAACTCGCCCGCCTCGACCAACTCGGCCAGGCGCACGCGGCTATCGACAGGCGAAAGCCGGAAATAATCACGCAGGTCCTTGTCCGTACCGACACCCAGTGCGTTCGCGGCATGCACCAGCAACCCCCGCTGGGCCTCGGCTTCGCTGAGTAGCGGTTGCTGAAGAATCCTTGCGGGTATGATCCGCTCCGGTAAATCATAAAGACGCTCGAAACCACGCCGTCCCGAGACCGTCACTTCACCGGCGGCGAACAACCACTCCAGTGCGTGCTTCTCGGCGCTCCAGTCCCACCATGGGCCCGCCCGCTCTTCTCGGGTCGACAAACTGCCGGCGCCGAGCGCACCCCGCTCCTCGACCAAGGCCAATACTCGACGAATCGTCTCCTGCTGCTCCTGCCCGAAACGGGCCATTTGTTGATAAATTCCCTGCCCTTGCGTCGCCCGCTGCATCCGCCAGCGCATCAAGGGATACATCGATAGCGGCAGTAACGACGCCTCATGCCCCCAATATTCGAATAACGTCCGCCGTCGGCCCTGACTCCAGGCCGCTTGATCAAGCAAATCGGATGAATAGTTACCAAGGCGAGAGAACAGCGGAAGGTAGTGCGAACGCACCAGAGCGTTGACCGAATCGATCTGCAAGATGCCCAGACGTTCGATCAGCCGGTTGAGCTGAGCCGGCTTGACCGCCGCTGGCGGCTGGCGCTCCGAGAAGCCTTGGGCGGCCAGCGCCAGACGCCGAGCCTGCTTCAAGGAAAAGCAAAGAAGAGTAGGCATTCAACGGCTCTTGATGGTGACTCTCGCCCACCTTAGCGGCAGGTGTACAAAACGCCAATGCTACCCGGTCATGGTCTCGACGGGGCGTCCCGTCTATTACCAGATCGGCACAAATCCCCATGGCTCGGGCTTTCGCCCGGCGCCCTGGGGTAGTGACCAAAGGTTTCAACAGACTATTGGCCTTACTTGCCCTTAGCCATGGGATCTTGCCAGAAGTGCCGTTCGAACTCCTGTTCGACATCCGCCCGACTCAGCCCGATATCTTTCAAAGCCTCGTCGCTCATGCTCGCCAGCTGCGCACGCTCATGATTGAGTTGATGCCAGCGGACGATCTTCTCCATCAAATGCCGCAGCGAGAAACCACGGAATGAAAATTTTTCGACCAGTACATAACCTTTTTGACCTTTCATCATCTTGCCCTCCAGTGGGGATGGCTAGAGTCTCGCGCGGGAGCTAAGATCAATCCAACGAATGTTTCTTATGCAATACATCTCAGAGATTGATCAATTGGCCAGCTACCCGAGCATCGACACTGAAGTCCTGCGCACCTTCGTCGCGATCGCCGACCAAGGCGGCTTTACCCGCGCCGGAGAATTGGTCAATCGCACCCAATCGGCGGTGAGCATGCAGATGAAGCGCCTTGAAGAAGACGTGCTGCAACGCCAGCTGTTTCAGCGTGATGGACGCCAGGTAAAGCTGACCGCCGAGGGCCAGGTGCTGCTTGGCTACGCCCGGCGCATCCTGAAACTGCACAGTGAAGTGTTCAATACCCTGCGCGAACCGCACATGGTCGGCACTGTGCGCATCGGTACGCCGGATGACTACGTGATGCGCTTTTTGCCAGGGATTCTGTCGCGTTTCGCTCAAGCCTATCCGCTGATCCAGATCGAAGTGCATTGCGAGTCGTCCAGGCAACTGTTGCTGCGCCAGGACCTGGACCTGACCATCGTCACCCGCGAGCCTGGCAGCGAGATTGGCCAGTTGCTGCGCAAGGAGCGTTTTGTCTGGGCCGAGGCGCAATGCTTCAGCGCCCACGAGCAGACGCCGATGCCCCTGGCGATGTTCAACAGTGATTGCTTCTGCCGGCTCTGGGCCTGCAACGCCCTGGATGCTGCCGGGCGCGACTATCGCATCGCCTACAACAGTTCCAGCCTCTCGGCGCTCATGGCAATCGTCAGCGCCGGCCTGGCGGTGACCGCGCAACTGGAGAGCCTGATTACGCAGGACATGCGCATCCTCGGTGACGCCGAAGGCCTGCCACTATTACCCGAAGCCAGCATCATGCTGCTGCGCAACCTGAACACACCGTCACCCATTACCGAATGCCTGGCCGAGCACATCGTCGAAGGCTTCAAACTTTAAACGCGAGCATCACCGCACAGAACACCAGGAAACCGCAAAACAGCCCGCGTAACAGCCGCTCCGGCATGGCGTGGGCGACTTTCACCCCCCAACTGATGCTCAGCAGCCCGCCGGCTGCCAAGGGCAAACCAACCATCCAGTTCACCTGGTGATGGAACGCGTAGGTCACCAAGGTGACGCCGGTACTCGGCAGGGCCAAGGCCAGGGACAAGCCTTGGGCGACCACCTGACTGGTGCCGAACAGGCTGGTCAGCACCGGCGTGGCGACCACCGCCCCGCCGACTCCGAATAAACCACCCATGGTCCCGGACGCAGCGCCCAATACACCCAGCCATGGCCACGGGTAGCGCATCTGCTTCGAGACCGGCGCGCTGGCCATGAACATCCGCGCCAGGTTGTAGACCGACAAGGCAATCAGGAACGCGACGAAGCCAATCCGCATCACTCGCGGATCGATCCCCACTGCCCAGATCGACCCCAGCCAGGCAAAGCAAAACCCCATCAAGGCCAGCGGCAACGCATGGCGCAGTTCAATGCGATTGCGCTGGTGATAGCGCCACAACGCCAGCATCACGTTCGGCACCACCATGACCAACGCCGTGCCTTGAGCAAGCTGCTGGTCCATACCGAACAGCACGCCCAGCACCGGAATCGCGATCAAGCCGCCGCCGATGCCGAACAAGCCACCCACCGTCCCCAAGACTGCGCCAAATGCCAGATACATCCCTAACTCAATCACAAGCCATCCCCTCACGTCTGGCTCTGCATGCTACGCAGTCTGTTCTGGCACTTCAAAGCGATCTGGCTGGCGCTAAACCGAAAATTATCTAGCGCATTAAAGATTCGCCCGCTAGATTCAGGCTGAGTAATGATCAAAGGCCCCAAAATGACTAGCGTTAGCTCTACCCCGGATAGCTCTACCCCAGATGGCTGCGACCAGCTGCTGCTCGACAATCAGTTGTGTTTCGCCCTGCACTCCACATCGCTGTTGATGACCAAGGTCTACAAGCCGCTGCTGCAGGCGTTAGGCCTGACCTACCCGCAGTACCTGGCGATGATGGTGTTGTGGGAACGTGACGGATTGACCGTAGGCGAGATCAGCACCCGCCTGCTGACAGACCCCGGATCACTGACGCCTCTGCTCAAACGCCTCGAAACCGAAGGCTTGCTGAGTCGCACCCGCAGTCGTGAAGACGAGCGCGTGGTAATCGTTGAATTGACCACGCAAGGCCGAGCCCTGCGGGACAAGGCCCGGGACATTCCGCAATGCATCCTCGGCGCCAGTGGCCAGACCCTGGATCAGATACGCAAGCTGCAGGCTGACTTGCTGGCTTTGCGCAGTCATTTGCAAGAGAGCCTGTAAGCAATCTGTGGCGAGGGAGCTTGCTCCCGCGGTCCGGTCCGCGCTCGGGCGAAGCGGCCCTAAAATCGGCTACATCGTTTTATCAGGTAATCGCATTGAGGCATTTACGACTGCTTCGCAGCCGAGCGGGAGCAAGCTCCCTCGCCACAGGTTCAGCGGTCAACCAAAAAATCCAGCACGATGAAAAATTCATGAGCGCTACTCAAGCGCTTTAAACCAAGCATTGCACTGATTTTCCTCCCTCAATTTCTGATCTTTGAGCGACCTTTGCGCAAATTTATATTGCGCACTAAATATTTGCGAGCTACATTTATTTCGCACTTACTTAGCGCGCAAACATTTAGCGCAAATATTCAAGCAGAAAGAGGCTCACACCATGCAAACTCTCTACACCGCTGTTGCAACCGCTACCGGTGGCCGTGATGGCCGCGCTGTTTCCAGCGACAACATCCTCGACGTCAAACTCTCCACGCCGAAAGAGCTCGGCGGTGCGGGTGGTGCAGCGACCAACCCTGAGCAGCTGTTCGCTGCCGGTTACTCCGCCTGCTTCATCGGTGCACTGAAATTCGTCGCCAGCCAAACCAAACGCAAAATCCCCAACGATGCCTCGATCACCGCCCACGTCGGCATCGGCCAGATCCCGGGGGGGTTCGGTCTGGATATCGATCTGCACATCAGCCTGCCCGGCCTGGAACAGGCCGACGCACAGTCTCTGGTGGAGGCAGCGCATCAGGTCTGCCCATACTCCAACGCCACCCGTGGCAACGTCGATGTGCGCTTGCACGTCACGGTCTGAGCACTGTCGCAAGATCTGAACGACGCCCACAAAAAAACCTCTTCATGCAAGATGAAACTACGACAATTTTGCTGACTCTGAGCAGGTAGAGCAGGCTAAAGTGGGACCTAGCCTGCCACTGCCATTTTCCAAGAAGAAGCGAACAAGAATTATGGGTAGAGTCGTTGCTGCTGCGGTTTACAGTGCCGGAAAGAGAATCACCGATATCACCCTCGATGAAGGCATCACCTGGGCCGAAAAACCTGGCCATTTCGTCTGGATCGGCCTGGAAGAGCCCAACGCCCAAGAGCTGGCCAACCTGCAAAGACAGTTCAACCTGCACGAACTGGCCATCGAGGACGCCCTGGATAAACACAGCCGGCCGAAACTGGAAACCTTCGGTGACGCGCTGTTTATCGTGATCTACTCGCCGGTACGTCAAGAAGGCAAGCTTGAGTTCATCGAAACTCATATTTTTGCCGGCAAGGGTTACATCATCACCGCCCGCAATGGTCATTCGGCGTCCTACGCCCATGTGCGCCAGCGATGCGAGGCCCGACCTCTGTTGCTCGGTCATGGCGAAGACTTTGTGCTCTATGCCCTGCTCGATTTCGTCATCGAAAACTATCAGCCGGTCAGCGAGGCGATTCATGCCGAGATCGATGAGCTGGAACGCAATGTGCTGTGCAGCTCATTGAAGGAAGGTGATATCCAGCGTATCCACGGTTTACGTCGCGATCTGCTGCGCTTGCGCCGGTACGCGGCGCCGATGGTGGAGATCAGCGAGGAGCTGCAGAAACTGAGCTTCCCGTTTATCGACAAGAACATGCGACCGTATTTTCGTGACGTACAGATTCATGTCACACGGCAAATGGAAGACCTTGCCACGCTGCGGGATATCGCCAGCCAGACCATCGAAATCGGTGTGCTACTGGAGGCTTCGCGGCAAAGTGTGGTGCAACGCAAGTTCGCGGCCTGGGCGGCGATTCTGGCATTCCCGACGGCGGTGGCCGGGATATACGGGATGAACTTCGAGAACATGCCTGAGCTAACCTGGCAATACGCCTATTTCGCGGTAGTGGGGTTTATTACGGTGGGTTGTGTGGGGTTGTGGATGAGCTTCAAGCGGTCGGGGTGGTTGTAGGTTTCGGACTGTGTTTTTGCAGGTCAACCCGGTTGACCCCATCGCGAGCAAGCTCGCTCCCACATTAGATTTTTGGTGTGCATGCTATATGCGCCAAAAGAAGATCCAGTGTGGGAGCGAGCTTGCTCGCGATGCTTTTAGGGTTTAGGCCGATTCAGCCTGCGGCTTGTGCGCAACGAATCGCATCATCCATTCCGCCACGGTGGCGCCATGATGTTCATGAACCAGGCTGGCCACACCTTTCTGGTAGATCTGCTCACCCAGGTGCTGCTGGCGAATCTCCAGCAACGCGCGCGAATAGTCGTGAATGAACTCCGGGTGACCCTGGAAGCACAGCACTTGATCGTTGATGTGATAGGCAGCGAACGGGCAAAAATCGCTGGAGGCAATTACCGTGGCGTTTTCCGGCAACGCGGTGACCTGGTCCTGATGGCTGATCAACAAGGTCAGCTCTTCGACCACCGGGTTCATCCACGGCGCTTTGGCGGCCAATTTATAGCTGTGGGTGCCGACTCCCCACCCCTGGGTCGCGCGCTCGCTCTTGCCACCCAGCAGCAACGCCAACAGTTGATGACCAAAGCAGATGCCAAGCAGCTTGTCGCCACGCTCATAGCGTGCCAGCAGGTAAGTCTTGAGGGTTTGAATCCACGGATCGGTACCGAAGGAATCGGCTTTGCTGCCGGTGACCAGATAAGCATCAAAACTCAGCTCATCGCTGGGGTATTCGCCTTGCATCACGTTGTAGACGGTGAACTCGGCCGCAATCGGTTGCTGTGAGAACAGACGCTGGAACATCTGCCCGTAACCCTGATATTGATCGACCAGTTCTGGACGCAGGATGTCGGTTTCCAGAATGCAGATGCGTAACGACATAAAAAAATACCTGACACGATAAAGGCGATAGTGCGCACCCAGAGCCTGCCTTGAAATACCGCTGCAAGGCAAGCCCGGAACGCGGTCAGAAACCCTCGATCAGAACAGCTTCCCTTGAGCCGCTTTCTCCAACAGCAATGCCGGTGGCGCGAAACGTTCGCCATATTGCTCGGCCAGGTATTGAGCGCGAGCGATGAAGTCCTTCAAGCCGTATTGGTTGATGAATTGCAGCGCGCCGCCGGTCCAGGCCGCAAAGCCAATGCCGAAGATCGAACCGATGTTCGCGTCGGCTGTCGAGTGCAGCACGCCCTCCTCCACACAGCGCACGGTTTCGATGGCCTGCACGAACAGCAAGCGATCACGTATGTCTTGCGCCGATATCTGCCCGTCGGCTTTTTCGAAGCATTTTTTCAACTCCGGCCACAGGTGTTTTTGCCCACCGGCCGGATAGTCGTAGAAGCCCCCACCCGCAGCCTTGCCCGGGCGTTTGTATTCATTGAGCAGCAGATCGATCACCGCAAAGGCCGGATGCAGTGTCAGAGATTTCCCTTCAGCTTGCAGGTCTTTGGCGGTTTGTTTGCGGATATGGCTCATCAGGCTCAGAGAAACCTCGTCGGAAATCGCCAGCGGGCCAATCGGCATTCCCGCCTTGCGTGCCTCGGTTTCGATCATCGGTGCGCAAATGCCCTCGCCCAGCATGGCGATACCTTCGTTGGTGAACGTGCCGAACACCCGCGAAGTGAAGAACCCCCGACTGTCGTTGACCACAATCGGGATTTTCTTGATTTGCAGTACGAAATCAAAACCGCGCGCCAGGGTTTCATCGCTGGTGTTTGCACCTCTGATGATTTCCACCAGCGGCATTTTTTCCACCGGGCTGAAGAAGTGCAGGCCGATGAATTTTTCCTGCTGCGGCACTGCGGTGGCGAGGCCGCTGATGGGCAAGGTCGACGTGTTGGACGCGATCACCGCATCCGCACCGACCACACATTGCGCAGCGCAGGTGACCTTGGCCTTGAGTTCACGATCTTCGAACACCGCCTCGATGATCAGGTCGCAACCGACCAGATCAGCGTCCTGCTCGGTGGTTCTGATTCGCGCCAGAGTGATGTCTCGCTCCTCGACCGTCAGTTGCCCACGGGCGACTTTCTTGTCGAGTATCGCCGCCGTGTGCGCCTTACCCTTTTGCGCTGCGGTGAGGTTGATGTCCTTGAGCACCACCTCGATTCCGGCCACAGCGCTGACGCAGGCAATCCCGGCGCCCATCATGCCGGCACCGAGCACCCCGACTTTGCGTGTCACATAGGGTGCGAAGCCTTGTGGTCGGGAACTGCCGGCATTGATCTCGTTGAGCTGAAACCAAAAGGTGCCGATCATGTTTTTTGCCACCTGGCCGGTGGTCAACTCAGTGAAATAGCGGGTTTCGATCAGCTGCGCGGTGTCGAAATCGACCTGGGCCCCTTCAACCGCCGCGCAGAGGATTTTCTCCGGCGCCGGCAGGCAACCATTGGTTTTGCTGCGCAGGATCGACGGCGCGATAGCCAGCATCTGCGCCACCTTGGGATGAGACGGTGTGCCGCCGGGAATCTGGTATCCGCTCATATCCCAACGCTGTTTGACCGCCGGGTTAGCGATGATCCACGCCCGGGCCTTGGCCAACAGTTCATCACGGTCAACCGCCAGCTCGTCGATCAAATGAGCTTTCAGCGCTTGTCGCGGCGAGATCTTTTTGCCTTCGAGCAGATATGGCAAGGCTTTCTCCAGCCCCAGCATGCGGACCATGCGCACCACCCCGCCACCGCCCGGCAGCAGGCCGAGGGTCACTTCCGGCAAACCGATCTGCACCGATGGGTTATCCAGCGCAACCCGGTGATGGCAGGCCAGGCAAATTTCCCAACCGCCACCCAGCGCCGCGCCGTTGATGGCGGCAACCACCGGTTTACCGAGGGTCTCCAACGCCCGGAGCTGGCCCTTGAGCGACAGCACCATGTGGTAGAAAGCTTCGGCCTGGGGTTTACCGACTTTGATCAGTTCATTGAGGTCGCCGCCGGCAAAGAAGGTTTTCTTTGCCGAGGTAATGATCACCCCGGCAATCGACTCTTTATCGGCAACCAGCCGGGCAACGCTGGCGGCCATGGCGTCGCGGTAGACCGCGTTCATGGTATTGGCCGTTTGGCCCGGCATGTCGATGGTCAGAACGACGATCTGGTCCTGAGCTTTTTCGTAACGGATGGCATCAGTCATGAAAGTGTTTCCTTGAAGTCAGGGCTCAGAGGCGTTCGATGATGGTGGCAATACCCATGCCGCCGCCGACACAGAGGGTCGCCAGGCCGTAGCGCAGGCGACGCACTTCCAGTTCATCGAGCAAGGTGCCGAGGATCGCGCAACCGGTGGCCCCCAAAGGGTGGCCCATGGCGATGGAGCCGCCATTGACGTTGACTTTGTCCGGGTCGATGGCCATGTCCTTGATGAACTTCAACACCACCGAAGCAAAGGCTTCGTTGACTTCGAACAGGTCGATGTCTTCGACCCGCAACCCGGCCCTGGCCAGTGCTTTGCGGGTGGCCGGGGCGGGACCGGTGAGCATGATGGTCGGGTCGGTACTGGTGACTGCCGTGGCGACGATCCGCGCCCGCGGCTGCAAACCCAGCTCGCGGCCTTTGGATTCAGCACCGATCAGCATCAACGCGGCGCCATCGACGATCCCCGAGCTGTTGCCGGCGGTGTGGACATGGTCGATGCGCTCCACATGGCTGTAGACCCGCAACGCCGTAGCATCGAAGCCCATCTGCCCGATCATCTCGAAACTCGGTTTGAGACTGCCCAGGCCTTCCAGCGTGGAGCCGGCGCGAATGAACTCATCGTGATCGAGCAGGACGATGCCGTTTTGGTCCCGCACGGGCACCAGCGACTTGTTGAAGGATCCGTCTGCCCTCGCCCACACGGCCTTTTGCTGGGAGTGCAGCGCAAAAACATCGACATCCTGGCGGCTGAAGCCTTCCAGCGTGGCGATCAGGTCCGCACCGATGCCCTGAGGCACGAAATGGCTGTGCAGGTTGGTTTGCGGATCATGCGCCCAGGCCCCGCCGTCGCCGCCCATGGCCACTCGGGACATGGATTCGACGCCGCCCACCACCACCAGATCCTCGAACCCGGAGCGGACTTTCATCGCGCCGAGGTTGACCGCTTCCAGCCCTGAAGCGCAGAAACGATTGATTTGCAGACCGGCCACGCTGACATCCCAATCGGCAACAACCGCGGCGGTCCTGGCAATATCGGCGCCTTGATCGCCGACCGGCGTCACACAGCCCAGAACAATGTCATCCACCTGACTGGTATCGAGCGCTGTGCGCTGTTGCAGAGCGGTGAGCAGCCCGGCCACCAGGTTCACTGGCTTGACGCTGTGCAGGGCGCCAGCGGCCTTGCCTTTGCCACGGGGCGTGCGTAACGCATCGAAAATAAACGCTTCAGTCATGACGTCCTCGGACCGCTGGTAATTGCAGAACTCCACCTTAGGCGCAGCAGCGACGGATTCAATGACCGAAGCGCTCACCGGCCTTGACGGTCACGCTCAGACGAACGGTAGTGAGCTAATTGATAATGCGGATTAAGCAACGGAACTGTCTAGCCGAAGGCCGGCCAAGAAGATGGCGATAGGCCTCATGCCTTTTTTAAAGCATTTAGATAGTGGTTGATATGAAATGGATCTAAAGCAAGCGCTACGCCACCCCTAAGGTAAACCTGTACGAGGTTGTCGTCGGGTTTTGCCGAGGCCCTCGTCAGAAAGGAAGTACAGCGCTTGTCATCATGGATATGCAGGCAAGCATTTGACGCTCAACAAATAACAAAAAAGGCAGTCAGCCATGTTCAAACAATCAAAAGTACGTCAGGCCGGGCTCATTGTATTCGCCACTACGCTGCTCCTGATTTTGCCGAACCTCACCAAAGTGATCGGCTGAAGGCGTGGCTTTTCTACAGTGCCATCTTAAATTTGTGCCCTGGTTCGCTACCGGGGCCGGCGCTTGTGTGCCAACCTTCCAGCAAGAGCAGGGAGCCGAGTAACGCCGTGTTCGACCACGTCAGCCTGAGGGGTGACGAACTACTGATCAACATGACGGCGATCATTTGAAACCTTTCATTTTGCTTGGGGCCTTGCTGCTCAGCACGCCCTTGTATGCCGCACAGCTGGTCCTGGACCTTGGTGCTGGTAGTCGAACCTGGCAAACCGAGGAATTGCTCAAGCACCCTCAAGCCCGGACGATCTACATTCCTGATGATGTTTCCTACAAAAGAAACATGAGTTATCGCGCAGTGCCGCTGTCTGCATTGCTGACAGGCATCGACGCTGATGATCATCTGCAGGCGGTGGCCCTTGACGGTTTTGCCGCCGAACTGGCCGCGGCCCCGCTACTGAATCACAACGGCGCTCAAGCCTGGCTGGCGGTGGAAGATCCGCGCAAGCCATGGCCGCCATTGGCCGCGGGCAAGCCGAGTGCCGGGCCGTTCTATCTGGTCTGGAGCAACCCGCAAGCCGGGCGGATCAGCCCTGAACAATGGCCCTTCCAGGTTGCCAGCATCAAAAAACTGGCGGCCGTTGCCGAGCGTTTCCCGGCCCTGCGCCCTGACCCCAAGCTGGCAGCGAATGATCCGGTGAATCAGGGGTTCGCGGTGTTCCAGAAGAACTGCCTGGCCTGCCACCGCCTGAACGGCGCGGGTGATGCGCAGGTTGGTCCTGATCTGAATATCCCCTTCAACCCTACCGAATATTTCGGTGCCGACTTCCTCAAGCGTTATATCCGCGACCCGCAAAGCCTGCGCCAGTGGCCACAGGCAAAAATGCCCGGCTTCTCCGCAGCCCTGTTACCGGATGCGGAGCTGGACTTGTTGGTGGGGTATTTGAAGCATATGGCGGGGCGTAAGCAGACATTACCGGAGCAGTAGTCTGACGCGCGCCCCTGTGGCGAGGGAGCTTGCTCCCGCTCGATCGCGAAGCGGTCGCAATTGGTTGATGAGTTCTATCAGGCATAACGCGATCGCAGGTTTTACGACTGCTTCGCAGCCGAGCGGGAGCAAGCTCCCTCGCCACAGAGGTAAGTGGTCTGCAGGATTTGCTCGCGATGCGGTATCCCCCGATTACTGCTGCTGCACCACAATAGCCGGCGTCGGTGAGACGAAGACTTTGGCGTGCATCTGCTCGCAACCACCGCCACGGCGCATGCCGCGTACCGGGCAGGCGTCCAGGTAGTCGAGGCCGACCGCCAGTTTCAAATGGCGCTCGGGCCTGGCCAGTTGATTGGTCACGTCAAAGCTGTACCAGGCATCGTCGAGCCAGGCTTCGGCCCAGGCATGACTGGCCAGGTGTTCACTGTTCTCGCTGTACAGATAGCCCGACACATAACGCGCAGGAATGCCCAGGCTGCGCGCACAGGCGAGGAATGCATGGGTATGGTCCTGGCAGACCCCGGCACGTCCGGCAAAGGCCTCGGCGGCACTGGTTTCGACTTCGGTGGAGCCCGGCGTGTAGGTCATGTGCTGGTTAAGGCCGTGCATCAAATCGATCAACCCGGTGCGATCACGGCGCTTGAGACATTGCCTGGCCGCGAACGCCCGCAAGGCTTCATCTGCCTCGGTCAAACGGGTGAAACGCAAGAATGGCAGCGCCGACTGGCTCTCATGTTCAGCTTCGCGTTTTTCATCGATGTCCACTTGCCCACGGGCGCCGATGATGATCGCTTCATGGGGTTCGTCCATGGTCAGCACATGCAGGATATTGCCGAACGGGTCCAATTGAGCGCGCACCGGCCGCGGCAGGTCGAGCTGCCAGCTGAGCACGTGCTGGCGCTCGCTGTCGTGGGGTGTCAGGCGTAAATACTGGATGCTCGCCCGCACCTGATCTTCGTAGCGATAGGTGGTCTCGTGGCTAATGGAAAGTCTCATGCAGCCTCCAGGTAGGAACTGTGAATGGCGTTGCCCAGCTGGCGCACCAGCGGGATGAATTCGGTCAGCCAGGCGTGCAGGCCTTCCTCGAGGATTTCATTGATGCCGGTATAACGCAGACGCGCGTCCATTTCGGCCGCCAGGCGTTGTGCCGGTCGCCCGTTGGCGCCCGGCAGGCTGGCGAGGATCTGGTCGATCTCTTCCGTGCAGGCCCGCAGGGATCGCGGGACATCGGCGCGCAGCAGCAACAGTTCGGCCACGTGTCGCGCTCCGGGTGCATCGCGGTAGATCTCGGTATAGGCCTCGAACGAAGACAACGCGCGCAACAAGGCGCTCCACTGGTAGTAGGCGTGAGCCGTGCCATCGCTGACGGCTTCAGCCTGATCGCCAGCCATTTCGTAACGCGCATCCAGCAGACGCAAAGTGTTGTCGGCGCGCTCGATAAAGGTACCGAGACGGATAAAACGAAACGCATCGTTACGCATGATGGTGCCGTAGGAAGCACCCCGGAACAGGTGGGAACGCTCCTTGATCCACTCGCAAAAACGGCTCATGCCATAGCGACTGAGACCTTGCTCGGCGATTCCGCGAATCTCCAGCCAGGTCGCGTTGATGTTTTCCCACATGTCGGCGGTGATTCGCCCACGCACCGCGTGGGCACTGGCCCGCGCAGCGCCGAGACAGCTGTAGATGCTCGCCGGGTTGGCCGCATCCAGGGCGAAAAAGTGCAGCAGCCGTTCGGCATGCAGCGCACCGTGGCGCTCCAGATAATCGTCCAGGGTGCCGGTGATCAACAGCGGCATCGCCAGTTCATGCAAACCGTCACCGCGACCGTCCTGCGGCATCAACGACAGCGAATAACTGATGTCGAGCATCCGTGCGAGGTTTTCCGCCCGCTCCAGGTAACGCGACATCCAGTACAAATCCGAGGCAGTTCTACTTAACATGGCAGGCTTCCTTCAATCCTCGACCACCCAGGTGTCCTTGGTTCCGCCGCCCTGGGACGAGTTCACCACCAGGGATCCTTCGCGCAGGGCTACACGGGTCAGGCCGCCGGGCACGACCCGGGTTTCGCGGCCAGACAAGACAAACGGGCGCAGGTCGATGTGGCGCGGGGCGATGCCGTTTTCGACAAAGGTCGGACACGTCGACAGGCACAAGGTCGGTTGGGCGATGTAGGCGTGAGGCTTGGCCTTGATCCGCGCGCGGAACGATTCGATCTCCGCCGCCGTCGCTGCCGGCCCCACCAGCATTCCGTAACCGCCGGATCCCTGGGTTTCCTTGACGACCAGTTCGGGCAAGTTCGCCAGCACGTGGGACAATTCCTCAGGCTTGCGGCATTGAAAGGTCGGCACATTCTTGAGGATTGGCTCCTCGTCCAGATAGAAACGGATCATGTCGGTGACAAACGGATAGACCGACTTGTCGTCCGCCACGCCGGTGCCGATGGCATTCGCCAGCACTACATTGCCGCAGCGATAGGACGACAGCAGGCCAGGCACGCCGAGCATCGAGTCAGGATTGAACGCCAGCGGGTCGAGGAAGGCGTCATCGAGACGACGGTAGATCACATCAACCGCCTTCGGCCCGTCGGTGGTGCGCATGAACACCCGATCATCGCGCACAAAAAGATCGGCCCCCTCGACCAATTCAACGCCCATTTCCCGAGCCAGAAACGCGTGTTCGAAGAACGCACTGTTGAAGCGCCCGGGCGTCAGTACCACGACACTGGGGTTATCCAGCGGGCTGGAGCTTTTCAGGGTGTCGAGCAACAGGTTGGGGTAATGATCAATCGGTGCGATGCGCTGCGCCGCGAACAATTCCGGGAATAGCCGCATCATCATCTTGCGGTCTTCGAGCATGTAGCTGACGCCGCTGGGCGTGCGCAGATTGTCTTCGAGCACGTAATAGGTGCCGTCGCCATCACGCACCAGATCGACGCCGGAAATATGCGAGTAGATATCGCGGTGCAGATCCAGCCCTTGCATGGCCAACTGGTACTGCTCGTTGGCCAGCACTTGTTCGGCCGGAATGATGCCGGCCTTGATGATGCGCTGCTCGTGATAGAGGTCGGCGAGGAACATGTTCAACGCCTTGACCCGCTGGATGCAGCCACGTTCGACAATCCGCCATTCACTGGCGGGAATACTGCGGGGAATGGTGTCGAAGGGAATCAGACGCTCTGTCCCTTGCTCATCACCATAGAGCGTGAAAGTAATACCGGCGCGATGAAATAGCAGATCGGCCTCGCGTCGCCGTTGTGCCAAAAGCTCGTCAGGCGTTTCGGCCAGCCAACGGGCGAACTCCCGATAATGCGGGCGGACCTGGCCACCGGCATCGTACATTTCATCAAAATAGGTGCGGATCATGCCGTACTCCTTGTCACCCGGACACCTAGGCTTCGCAAGGCCCGTGCCAGCGGCATAAATGCTTTAATATCAATCGGTTGGATAATCGCCTGAGAAAGACCGCACCATTGCCGTGCAGTAAACGCCCCAACTTGATCGCCCCCGCGTCATTGCGAAGCAATGCAATGGCTATCAACAGCATAGCCAGAGTTGATTCCACTGCTACGGGTGAACCTCTGGAAATCGTAGGAGCACGGCTTGCCGGCGATGGCGCCCTTGAGATCGCCATCGTCGGAACGCCGCCCGGACCAAGCTCAGCTCCTACAATAGATCGGCGTACACCCGACCAACCAAACAGGCCGGCCGGTAGGCCGCCGTGCTTTTGATTTGCCCGCCCCTTCGGCAGGCCGAGTGGAGGTGTTCATCAGGGGACTGGCGCGTAGCGCCCCTCGGCGAAGCCGAGGACTGTGTACATCTGCAAGAGACAGGTCGGCTGTCAGGCCGCCTTCGCAGGCAAGCCAGCTCCCACATTTAATCTGTGTACATCTGCAAGAGACAGGCCGGCTGTCAGGCCGCCTATATCGCGACCAAGCTCGCCTCCTACATCCAACAGCCACAAACGAAATCGGCCGACCCTGAGGTCAGCCGATGCTGAGTGTTGATGCTGTTCATAGCTGTTATGCGAGTAACCCTCGTACCTCCTGTTTGACGCCCCACCCTTCGATAATCCCGCCCAGAGGCTCGACCACCGCCTCGAAGTCCTGCTCGAAGTCACCGATGCCACCGTAAGTGGCGTACATCACCTTGCTCAACTCCAGGTGCCAGGCGCCGTCATCACGCACGCTGACCTGGGCATTCAATGACTCACCGCGAAAATGCCCTGCTGCCCTGCGGGCCCGCTCCTCGTCCGGGAAAATGGCGTAGAACTCGATGGGATGGAACCGGGAAAAGTCAAAACCGCCTTCTTTCATGCGGCGCAGCACGCTGCTGCTGATGTCTTCTTGATAGGCTGTGCTCATGAAACGTCCTCCTCAAACTGATGGATAGACTTTCCGTACTCCCCTGCGCTCGCAACCGAATGGTGAAAGCGATACGGCAATAAGATTGCCGCCGGGAAACAAGCATGTAGCTGACAAGACCAGACCTTAGCGATTCATTCGCTGATCTCGATTGCAGAGTAGCGTGAAGCCAGCGCCTGTGCCAGAGGGTCTGGATAAGGAAAGTGCGAGACTCAAGAAGCCGGGGCGATGGTGAGGATTTGAATGCTGCACTGATCTTTCAGACTTTTCACCGTAGGGTCGTCAGTGCGGCCTTCCAGATCATTGAGATCCAGCTCAGCCGGGACGGGCAACAACTTTGAACGAATCAAGTGCGCCGCCTGCTCCATGGTGGGTTCTTGCTCGCAGTCAAATTGCTCCACGGCTTGAACACCATGATCATCAACGAAGGTGACGTCCCACTTTTTCATCAGTGCCTCCCGATAAAGCCCATGGGTGGGCTTACAACATCTCGACCTTGAGCACCGAACATCGTTCCCGGTAGACCTCGCATAAAAAAGGCGCCCGCAGGCGAGCTTCTTTCAACAAACAACCGATTCAAACCATCAGGGTTTTTCAGCGCGCTCTTTCAATGCTTTCAAGGTGTTGAACGGGGCATCGACGACAAACTTGTTGGCCAGCCACGACGGCACGCTGCCACCCGGGTCGGTGTGAACCTGGTAGGTCACTTCGATCTGATCCGCACCTTTGGGAACGAGCTTCCAGAAGCCTTCGAGTTGAGCGACCCGCACGAAACCCTTTTCTTCAGGAAGGTAGGTCGGCGCGCCTTCCAGTTTGCGGGTCAGGCTGCCATCGGCGCCTTCGACGGTGGTGACGTGCAACACCGAATCGCGGGCAGTCACAGGCCAAGGCGTATTGAACTGGGTGTAGGTCCAGACCTGATTGCCTTCGTGTTTGAGCAGCTTCTGCGACTTGCACTCATGGATCCAGACACAGGCGCCCACCACGTCTTCCTGCAGGCTGCGCAACTTGGCCATGGAGGTTTTCATGACTGTCACGCCGCGGTAGGCCTTGTATTCGGAGCCGGCGACTTCGCTCAAGGAAATCTTGATCCCATCCGCGTCCTTGGCGGTTTTCCATTCCTCGGCCTGGGCCGTTGCAGCCAGCAAAACAGTCAAACCACCGAGCACAGCCATTCGATGCAGCGAACCCATGTCTTATTCCTTATTGTTGAAGTTCCGTTGAAAACTCATTAAGCCGCGGTCATTTGCTCCCACCATCCGAGTAATTTGATGGCTTCTTCACGGCTGCTGCCGCACACCTCGACATCCGCCTGAAAAGCCCCACAGACCGCCGGTCGTTCGGACATTCCGAAGATGGCGCACAGGTGTTCGGCGGAAAGATGCAGGCAACGTTCCCCCGCGGCTTTGCCATTGGGCATACCGGGAATCGGCGTACTGATGGAAGGGGCAATGCAACAGGCGCCACAGCCTTCACGGCATTTCATGACGACAAACTCCTCGCGACGGGCAAAGTGTTCAATGACGCGGGATAGAGTACCCGCTAAAACATTCGTTTGAAATTGGCCAGACAGGGGTTTTCTCGCTCAAACAGCCGTGACTGACCAGTCTGCGACAAAGCGTCAAGGTCGGGGGTCACAGTCGGTGTTGGTATTTACTGCTTGAATTCGAACTCAAGCGCCGCACCCTCGACATCCCGGCGCGGTTCATTACTCAGCGGCAACCCCAGTTCATTGCTGAGCAAGCGGCCGTTAAGCTGGAACGGGCTGCTTGCCTTGGGTTTCTCGCCAAACAGCGGCGGCAGTAAAGGCACACTGTTGGCCGGCACAAGCGTACCTGGCGGCTGCAGCTGGCTGACCATTTCCGGCGGCAGGCTCAGGTCCAGCCTGACCGTGGGCAATGGGGTCTTTACCACTTCACTGGCCGACTTTGACTTGGACGCGATGGGCGCGCGCTTTTTCGCAGGCTTGGGCTGTTTCGCCGTAACCGCCTTTTTGACGGGCGTGGCTTTTTTTACCGCCGCAGGCTTCTGCGGTTTCTCCGTGGAGGCAGTCGCAGCCGGTTTATCCGGGCTGGAAGCCGCCATCACTGCCCCGCCATTGAAGCCCAACAGGCAGATCAATAACCAGCCAACAGCAAAAGTCGCTTTCATAGACACCACTAACGGCAGGGGGCCGTATGCTCGCTTGTTGGACGGTTCATGACAAGTGCGCCGACTAGCCAACCATCCGGTGGGGCTTGCGCCCCGGTCAAAAACCGCCCGCCGCCTCCTGACAAAGCTGACTTGCCAGCATGCCCAAGGTCATCAGCGTACGCTCGGCCTCGCGGTTCCACGGGATGCCGCAGTTCAATCGAATACAGTGATTGAACTGCTCGGTGTTACTGAAAATCAACCCCGGCGCAATACTGATGCCCTGCTGCAAGGCACGCACATGCAACTCCTGGGTGTTGACCCGTCCCGGCAGGCTGACCCAAAGTATGAAGCCGCCCGTGGGTCGGGTCATCTGCGTGCCTTCCGGGAAGTACTGCTGCACCGCCAGTTGAAAAGCACTGAGGTTCTTGCGGTACTCCTGACGGATATAGCGCAGGTGGCGATCATAACCGCCGTTTTCCAGATAAGCCGCGATCCCCATCTGCGTGACGCTGCACGCGGAATGAGTGCTGAAGGTTTGCAAACGCTGGATTTCCTGCTGGTACTTGCCGGCGATCATCCAGCCGATCCGCACACCGGGTGACAAGGTCTTGGAAAAACTCGAGCAGTAGATCACCCGATCCAGCCGGTCGTAGGCCTTCAATGCCTTGGTACGGCCCTGCTCGAACATCAGTTCGCCGTAAATATCATCCTCGACGATCTGGATATCGAAATCCGAAGCCAGACGCAGCAACTGCTTCTGCCGCTCTTCAGGCATGGTGCCGCCCAACGGATTGCTCAGGCGCGTGGTCAGAACCAGCGCCTTGATCGACCACTGGTTGGCCGCCAATTGCAGGGCTTCGAGGCTCATGCCGGTGGCCGGGTCGCTAGGGATCTCGATGACTTTCAGGCCCAGCAGATCGGCCAGTTGCAACAGACCGTAATAGGTCGGCGACTCAGCGGCGATCAGGTCGCCTGGCCGGGTCAGCACCCGCAACGACATCTGCAAGGCGTCGACACAACCGTGGGTGATCACCACCTCGGACGGATCGACCACCACACCGGCATCACGCATGCGGATCGCCACTTGGCGGCGCAACGGCTCGAAACCGGGGCTGAACATATAACTGAAAGCCCGCGGACTATGAAAGCGCGTGACCTTGGCCAATTGCTGATGCAGAGCGCGCACCGGCAGATAATCGACACTCGGGACTGCGGCTCCCAGCGGAAACACGCCTTCACGCCGCGACTCGACCAATACCTGTTGAATGATGCTGCTGCGAGTGACCAGACCTGGCCGCTCGACCCGGGCGATATCCGGGGTTGGCGCTGTCAGGGCCGGCGTCTGGTGCACGTAATAGCCCGACTGCGGCCGGGCACGAATCAGCCCTTGGTCTTCGAGATTGGCATACGCCTGAAGCACCGTCGCATGGCTGACATTGAGCTGCGAACTCATCTTGCGCACCGAGGGCACGCGTTCTCCCGGTTGATAGACACCACGACGGATATCCTCAGCCAATTGCTGAGCGATACGTTGATAGAGCAAGAGATTGGTCATGGCGCAGCACTCGATTTCACGGGTATTTTATTCTTGTGTGAAACAATACCGGAACAGTTTAGAAGTGTACGGGGACAGTTGCCACAATAGTCGACAGTACAGTGCAGTGTCAGCAACATCTGTACTGCTTTACGAGCCGTTCGGCAGGCAGGTTTTTCACCCTGATGCAGCTGCCAGGCACAAGTCCTGTGGCGAGGGAGCTTGCTCCCGCCGACCGGTCCGCGCTCGGGCGCAGCAGTCGTAAAACCGGCTGATGCGTTCGATCTGAAAAATTGCGATGGCTGGTTTTGGGGCCGCTGCGCGCCCCAGCGGGAGCAAGCTCCCTCGCCACCAGGCATAAAAAAGCCCGGCACCTACAGGAGGGCCGGGCTTTCCAGTAACGCTGCCCTTAGCGGGCGGCGCCGAGCTGGCCTTTTTCGTCGGAGAACACAATTTCCACCCGGCGGTTCTGCGCGCGTCCGCGTTCGGACGCGTTGACCTCGACCGGATATTCATCGCCGTAGCCTTCGACCTGGATACGCTTGTCCTCGATACCCAGGTCCATCAGCACATTGGCAACCGCTTGAGCCCGATCGCGAGACAATTTGAGATTGTCCTGCTTGCCGCCGGTGCTGTCGGTGTAGCCTTCAATCCGCACCACACGCTTGGGATTCAACTGAAGGAACTGGACGATTTTCAGCACGGTGCGATTGGCCGAGCTTTTCAAGTCCGCTTCACCGGTATCGAACAACACATCCCCCAAGGTCATGACCAGACCGCGATCGGTCTGGGTCGTCGCCAGGCTGATGATCTGCTCTTCCAGCCATTTGCCCTGCTGCTGCACGCTGAGCAACTTGGCCTCACGCAAGGCCAATTGCAGCCGCTGACGCTCCAGCTCAAGCTTGGCCGCGCGCTCCTGATTCAGTACCAGTTCGCTGCGTTCGCGGGCGATTTCACTGTAGCGCTGGCTCAGGTAGGCGTAATGCTTTACATCCGAGCCGCTACCCCAGTAACTGGTCAGACGATCGGCACGGGCCAGGGACTCACCTGCACGGATCACGTCCTTGGGTGCTATACGCAGCACGTTGGAGTCTTCCTTGACCTTCTGGAAGTCGGCGCTGGCTTGTGCCAGAGCGGCCTCGCTTTGCTGACCGGCGCAACCGTACAGGCTCACGCAACCGGCCACCAGCAATCCACCGAGTACTCGAGTCTTCAGGCTCATTGGGCATCCCCCAGTTGCTTGCGTAGACGGGTGATGCGGGTATTGAGCATGTTCAGTTGCTCCTGGCTTTTCAGGGTCAGGACCCGTGCCTCGGCCAGACGGGCGTCCAGCTCGGCCTGTTCAGCCCGCATGCGTGCATGCTTGAACGACTGGTCAGCCATGTCACCCTGAGCCCGGGTGTATTTAGCTTCTGCGAGCTTCAGCTCCGGCACGTCTTCAGCCGTTGCACCCACGGCCCTGGCTTGCTCCAGGGCTTGTTCGGTCAAACGCATTTGTTCATTCGGCGCCGGATCGGCTGCACAACCCACCAGAGCCAGAACGGCCAGGGCAGCGAAAAGAGGTCGAATAGTCACTAAAAATCCCTACTGTTTTGGGGTGCTGACGGGTTGCTGTAACTGTGCCTTCCAACGCTCGAGATTGCGTTGCAGCACGGCTTCCGTCAGACCGGACGCGGGCAATTCTGTCATCTTTTTGGCCAACTGTCCGCGTAACCATGGGTCGTTGCAGGTGGAGTTATGGGAAATCGCGACGAACAAGCCAGGTTTATCGATCGGTTGCGGAAGAGCCACCAGGTCATTGGCCATGCCCAGCGTCTGGGCCATGGCCATCCCCGCGTAGCGCCCGGCCAGTACATATTCCACTTCGCCCAAGAGCAATTTCTGAAAGGCCTGGGTCAGGTTTGGCTGACGTACAAGGCTCAATTGCTTCTCGGCGAACGCTTCGAACGGTTGGGTCAAACGGGCCTTTTGCGACACGGCACCGGAGTGACCATGCAGATCCTTCGCCTCGTTGTAGACCAGTACCGAATCCTTGCGAGTCCAGACCAGGTAGTCGTTTTCCACCAGTGGAGGATGAATGTAGTCCAGCGATTCCAGCTCACTCACCATCAAGGGGGCATCGGCGAGGATATCCATGCGCCCGCTACGCACTTCATCCAGGGCTTGCGAGCGCTTGCCCGCATACAGCAACTCGACCTTGATCCCCAGTTCACCGGCGATCTGTTGCAACAGATCGGCATTGGCGCCGATCAAGTGTTTGGGGTCTTGCGGGTCGCGCCACAGATACGGCGGTGCATCCGGACTACCGGTCACCACAAGGCGCTCGCACTTGCCCGCGGCCATCGACAGCATCGGCAACAGCGATAATCCCAGCAGCCACCTACTGCTCAAACGACGCAAATCCATGTCGAATCTCTCCCAGCCAAATCGAAACATCGAATAGGAGGCGGAATTTAATGCACTCCACCCTCTTACACCACTGCACATTCGTTTAACCCTTCGTTTCAGACCGACAACCCTCCTGGATAATGATGCCGATGGAGCTGGCGAGAGCAGGTCATCGCTGGGTCAATAGCTGGCGATGATGAGGTTCCTCTACTAGGATTTCCGCCGTATGGAACCGTGCAGTTTTATCAACCGCCACCTGGTCAGGGAGAGCTCAATGACCCCGATTCGTATTGCCGAGCGGATCTATCGCACTTGGTCCAGCCCAATCCTGCTTGAGCTCAAAGAGCGAGCGGATCAGCTAGACCCTACATCCCGCCAGGCACTTGAAAATGTATTGATAGAGAGAAGGCTTCTAGACACCGGCAACCCTTCTGGCAAAGACCGACGTAAATCCGGACCGGCTGATAACGACAGACCTTGATGTCACCCATTTCCGTTCATTCCCGATCCGCTGCTGACACTCTGCCGGCAGCGCCCCTCGCCTGCTCATTATTCAACCCTGCATGCTCCCAGTGCTGCGCAACGGCGCAACGGTCGGCGTTAACCTTGGCAAGAACTCATTCGGCGATATCGTCGACGGCGATCTCTACGCAATCAACCACAATGGCCAACTGCGCGTGAAGCAGGTGTACCGCCTGCCAACCGGCATCCGGCTTCGTAGCTTCAACCGTGACGAGCACCCGGACGAGGACTATAGTTTCCAGCAGATCCAGGAGCAGCAGATTGCCATCCTTGGGCATGTGTTCTGGTGGGGAATGTTCGCGCGCTGAGTCAGCTGGCGTGGCGGCCTCTTTGTATCCAGTCGCAGACAGGACGAAGCCTGATCGTTACGCGCTTATCGCTGACCACCCCCGCCTTGACCGCCACCCCAACCAGGTCCTCCTGGCACTCATCAGCACCTGACTGCACCCTTTTTCAGGCGACAGAAACCACGAAGCCCCTGACTTTCTCCAGGCAAGTCAGGGGCTTCGTGGTTTCTAATATGGCGGTGAAGGAAGGATTCGAATGCACCCGCCCCCTCGTTCTCCCAGCGTTTTCCCCTATGCCCAACGGCAGTCGTACCACTACTCACTCTTCCATCCTGTAGCTATGGCCCATGTGTCTTGCCGCTCATCAGCCGACCAAGGCAAGCATAAAATACAGCTTGCGTACGGCTTTTTGCCGTACAATACTATCTCTCATTGGGCTAAAGAGGACCTCTTACCCGATGCAGAAAATTGAAATCAATCATCAAAAAGCCGCAAAAAGGAGAACTGAAACGCAGCAAGCAAAACCAAAGAAATTTCAAAAACTTAAATCAAACATAAGGTAAAAGCGATTAAAGCTTCAGAAAGCTTAAATAATTTGCTAATTGAAAAGCACACTACCCAAATTGGAAACACCGGAGTTCACATGACTTCTAAAACAAAGTTAACAGTCCAGCTTCCCGAGGAGGCAATAAATCAAATCAATGCGCTAGCGAAAAGATTAGGTATCTCTAAAACAGACGCTATTAGGAGAGCACTTAAAACAGAATTATTTTTCGTTACCGAAATGGATAACGGAAAAAAAATACTTCTTAGAGATGAGAAGTCCAACCAGACCCAAGAAGTGGTCATTTTATGAGAAAACGGTATGCTGACACCTAATAATGATGCACAAACAACCCCAACTTCTCAGCCTGAGGAGTTGGATCTCTCAAACTAAGTCGAGACCGGCGTAGCGATTGAAGCGCCATCTCTTGCACCCTATGACCCGCGCCCAAAGGAAGATGGTGCAAGACGCTGGATTGCGTTTAGCCTGATCGGTCTCTTGGCTGTGGTAATTATTGGGGCGATGATCATTTTTACTATTCCCTGGACTGACAGAACGGAGCTGAAGGATCTTTTGAATTTGATCCTTTCACCTCTTTTTGCTCTGGTCTCGGCTGCAACTGGTTTTTATTACGCTACAAAGAAATAGCATCTCGCCCTCGCAATAAAAAATCCCGTGTAACGTCATACCAGACGCCGCACGGGCTTTCTCCGCCTCCCACAAGAGAGGGGGATAAGTGCGCTTTCAGTATGTTTTTTTCCAAGAGATTTTCATCGCATAAGTTGTCAGCACGGATACGTACGCTCTGGAGGCCCCCATGGCCACCACAAAAAAACTCGACAAGCCGCGCAAAAAGGTCGTTAAGGAAGGTCTGAAGTACCCAGCGATTTTTGATGCCCTCTCTGCTTGAGGTTCAAAAAACGCTTATTCGGTCGAAAACCAGACCTTTCCTGTCTTTAATTCATGTTTTTTCCTCTAATCGCGCTGTTTCAGGGCGATTAGCCCGCATTACAGACGCACCTCTCCTGCATTCAACAATCGTTTTCGCACCATCCACAGGTTCGACAAGGCGAACAACGTCGTCTGTTGAGCGATGTTTTTCGTCAGACCACGAAAGCGCACTTTCGTATAGCCAAACTGGCGCTTGATCACTCGAAACGGATGCTCAACCTTGGCTCTGACTTGCGCTTTCGCATACTCAATCCCGCGTAGCACACTACCGATCACCGTGTCTTTGCCATGCTCTTTGTACGAACTGGGCCGCGCAGAAATCGACCAGATCATCTTGCGATCCTGATGTTCTGGGCGCTTCTGCACGCCGGTGTAACCAGCATCGCCACAGACGTGAACTTCTTCCCCGTGAAGCAGTTGATCCACTTGCGTCACGTCCGCCACGTTGGCAGGCGTACCGACAACGCTATGAACCAACCCCGAATCAGCGTCCACGCCAATGTGAGACTTCATTCCAAAAAAGTACTGATTTCCTTTCTTGGTCTGATGCATCTCGGGGTCACGTTTTTTGTCTTTGTTCTTGGTTGAACTGGGCGCATGAATGATCGTCGCATCCACAATCGTTCCGTGGCGCAACATCAATCCACGGTCGCCCAGATAACCGTTGATAACCTGCAAAATCCCACCCGCCAGCTCATGTTTTTCCAGCAAGCGGCGGAAGTTGAGGATCGTGGTTTCGTCAGGAATTCGATCCAGATGCAGCCCCGCGAACTGGCGCAGGATCGTCGTTTCATACAGCGATTCTTCCATCGCCGGGTCGCTGTAGCCGAACCAGTTTTGCATCAGATGAACCCGTAACATCGCCAGCAACGGATACGCCGGACGACCGCCTTCACCCTTCGGATAATACGGCTCGATCAAGGCAATCAAACCCTTCCAGGGCACGACCTGATCCATCTCGATCAGGAAGCGCTCACGTCGGGTTTGCTTACGTTTGCCGGCGTATTCGGCATCGGCGAAGGACATCTGTTTCATCGGGGCTCAACCGTTCTGTTCGTGTGAGGTGCGTATTTCACCAAATCTGGAAGTCTTTTTCAGAGGGCGGCCGCAAAAACTGAGTGCAACACCTGACCTTTCCGGTACGGTGTTGCCCCTATGTCCTATAACGAACTCAGCGTCGAAGAACGCGTCACCATCCAGCTCGGCCAAGCCCAAGGCTTTAGTCAGCGAAGGATCGCCCGTTTGATCAACCGAGCGCCCTCGACGGTAAGCCGGGAGCTGCGCCGCAACCGAGAAGCCTGTGGCCGCTATTCGGTACGTGCTGCCCAGCACTACATGCAGGTTCGCCGCCGCAGCTGTCGACCCAAACGTAAGCTGCTGCCGGGCAGCGAACGTTTCGAGTTAGTGACTCATATGCTGCGTGAGCGTTTGTCTCCCGAGCAAATTGCCGGCAAGCTACGCAGCATGAACATACCCAGCCTCAAAGAAGCCTACGTCTGCCGCGAGACGATCTACACCGCGATCTACGCCCTGCCGGTCGGTGAGCTTCGCAAGGAGCTGATCATCTGCCTGCGCCAAGGCAAAACGGCCCGTAGGCCTCGCTCTGGTGGAGTGGATCGGCGAGGCCAGATCCCCGAAATGGTCAGCATTCACGTGCGCCCACCCGAGATTGAAGACCGGTTGATGCCGGGACATTGGGAAGGCGATCTGATCAAGGGCAAAGCCAACGCCTCGTCTGTAGGCACCCTGGTGGAACGTACCAGTGGTTACTTGATGCTGGTGAAAATGAATGATGCGACGGCGACCTCTGCGATGGAGGGCTTCAGTGCGGCGCTCAATCGCATGCCGCTGGCGATGCGTAAAAGCATGACCTACGACCAGGGCCGGGAGATGGCGCGGCACGTCGAAATTACCCAGAAGACCGGTGTGGCCATCTATTTCTGTGACCCGCACAGCCCTTGGCAGCGCGGCAGCAACGAAAATATCAACGGGCTGATCCGCCAGTACTTGCCCAAGGGGACTGACTTGTCAGTCCACAGCCAGGAAGAGCTCGATGCCATAGCGCTGCAACTGAACATGCGCCCACGTAAGCGTTTCGATTTCAAATGTCCAATCGAAGTGATGGGCCAAGTGATGCAAGAGGCCATGGCTATGCGGCATGATGCCCCGGCTTCAATTCAATAACCGTGTTGCACTCAGCTCCTGCATCCGCCGAGTTTCCTTAAAGCGAACGGGGCTGCGGACTTGGCCATGCACACTACCGCTCAGCGAGGTCGAAGTCTGATCAGTATATCGACATGTTTTTAGGCAAACAAATTACACGCTCAGGACACTAGGTCCAGGGCAGTAAAAACATCTAACGTCCGGTATCCGGCGGATCGCAATACAACTCCGCTTAAGTAAACAGCATTGTGCTATTAAGCTGACTTTGAGAAAACTCAGAAGAACATATCTGTTTGCTCATGCTTCAATGAAGCAATTTTTTTACGAAGACCTATCTTGGCATCAGTCTTTTCAAGAACGTGCGGGGACATATAGGCCAGCAATTCCTCAAGTTGACCCACATCTCCAACGACTTGAAAAGCTTTGACCTTATTAACAAAAACTACTGACTTTTTTTTATGCTGTAACAACTCAATGACATTGCTTAATGTACCTGAGCTTTTCGCATCCCAGATCATCAAACCGAAATCAGCATCTTTGGCCATTTCGATATCTTTAGCTGTGAAAAAAGCCCTGGAGCCAGGTTTAAACTGGCGAACTTGCACGGAATGGACAGGCCAGTTACCCAGATTGTTCCGTGGGCTGTCGCCACTGCAATACACCACTGCATGGCTCGCATTTTTTTGGTGAAGGTAAGATTGAATGGAGCTGTCTGCACCATCGGCATCTCCGACCACCACGGAATGATCAGCTCCGACAATATTATCGATGCGCTCTTTCACCATAGGATCAAGGTTTTTGATACTGATGGAGCCCGCAATAAAAATCGTACTCATTTATTGATACCTACCATGTAGCAGTGGCCACATAAATTTTCCCTATCTTACCGTAGGTCTGAAGTACTGCGCATGCAGCCTCGACGGACGCGCCAGTCTCATATCGATCATCGACGAGCAACACGTTCCATTTGCCCTCACCATCGATCTCATCATGAAGCTTGATTTTACCCGCCAGTGCCTTAGACCTCTCATCCTTTGAACCAAGATCCTTAAGCGATTGCCCTGTCGGCTCTTTAGTGAGGAGATTATGAAAAACGTGCAGCCCCACCAGCTTTCCGATTTCATCCGCTACTTCAACCACTGGCTGCCATTCACGATTTTTTGAAGCTGGCATGGGTACAATCAGACCTACATCTTGAAATCTGGGGTAGATGCTTTTAACGATTTCAGCAGCCAGAAGCCCTGCCTGTGCACGCTGAAATTTGTACTTTAGCTGATACAGCGCCTCCCCGGGCTCAGATCGAGTGTTATCGAACATGGGCCGGCCCTGTTCATTTTCACCTGTGCAAACGCTGTGAAGCACATGTTTGTCTAGCGCAAACCCTGACGTCCAATTTCCGTGTATTGCTTTAACCTGCACCTTCATGGCCCTGCTCCAACCGCCGGACATGAGCGATCATCGCTCATCATTCCTTGGCAGAAAATGAGCATAGCAACGAGCCATGAGCAGGCAGCAAACCTAAAGTCGTACATTTTGTGTGCAACTCGGAGAACGAAAGGACGCAGTTTTGCCCTAAACAAAACTCCAGAAACGCAAAACCCCCGACTTCCGCGAGGAAAATCAGGGGTTTGGCTTGTAGCGAATATGGCGGTGAAGGAGAGATTCGAACTCTCGATACAGTTTCCTGTATACACACTTTCCAGGCGTGCTCCTTAAGCCACTCGGACACTTCACCGTATCTCGTCAAACGCATTCAGTCTGTCGAGGCGCGCTAATGTAGTCGAAAGCTTTTCCGATGGCAAAGGTTTTTTTCAGAATTTTCATGCGGTTAAGGCATTTATGTCGGTTGGTGCGGTTGGGTGCTGTGTCAGGCCATGGCAAACCGGCCAATCTCTGGTCTTGCCTTCACCTCTCTATATAGAGAGCAATACGCTACCGGCATGGTCGATTGCGCTTTCCGGGCGAGCAAAGGCTGACTCACCAGTCAGTCATGGCGCTTTACCTGACCTACGACGGTGGGTAACGTCTGCCCCACTTTATTAGAAGGAATAGCGTCATGAGTGAGTTGATTTCCTACCACCTCGAAGACGGTATCGCGACCCTGACGTTGAGCAATGGCAAGGTCAATGCCATTTCGCCGGACGTGATTGCTGCTTTCAATGCTGCGCTGGATCAGGCCGTGAAGGATCGCGCCGTGGTGATCATCACCGGTCAGCCGGGGATTCTGTCGGGCGGTTATGATTTGAAGGTGATGACAGCCGGCCCTACGGAAGCGATCAGCCTGGTGACCTCGGGGTCGACCCTGGCTCGTCGCCTGCTGTCTCACCCCTTCCCGGTCGTTGTCGCGTGCCCTGGACATGCGGTGGCCAAAGGTGCGTTTCTGCTGTTGTCGGCGGATTACCGGATCGGCGTCGAGGGTCCGTTCAGCATTGGCCTGAACGAAGTTCAGATCGGCATGACCATGCACCATGCCGGTATCGAGCTGGCCCGTGATCGTCTGCGCAAGTCGGCGTTCCATCGCTCGGTGATCAATGCCGAGATGTTTGACCCGCAAAGCGCGGTGGATGCCGGTTTCCTCGACAAGGTAGTGGCGCCGGAAGAGTTGCAGGGCGCTGCACTGGCTGCGGCACGCCAGTTGAAGAAGATCAACATGACCGCCCACAAGAACACCAAGTTAAAAGTACGTAAGGCACTGCTGGAGACGCTGGACAACGCGATCATCCTGGACCAGGAGAGCCTGGGTTAAAAGCCGGAAGCCACATAGAGACAAGCCCGACCCTCGAGTCGGGCTTTTTCTTGGTTTTTCGTTGAAAAAACCTACAGCCGCTCTAAACCGCATCTGGCGCCACAAGTCAGAAACATGCACTTAAACATCGCCCATCTCCCCCCTCTATACAGCCAATTGCCGAAAACAGTGCACGTCCGTACACTGCGCCACCTTTTATTCCGGCGGGCCTGTTGATGCTGTATCTGTTTCGTATGTTGTTGATGAGCCTGAATTTTGTCGCCGCAGGTGTGCTCGGGGTGGTGCTTGGGCTATGCCGGCCGTTCAATCCGGATAACAGTCGTTTGTGCGCGCGCTTCTACGCCTGGCCGGCCATGTGTATTTTGCGTCTGCGGGTGAAGACCGAGGTCGGGCCGTTGCTGGACAAGCCCCACAGCTGCGTGATCATCGCCAATCACCAGTCCAACTATGATTTGTTCGTGTTCGGCAATGTAGTGCCGCGGCGCACGGTATGCATCGGCAAGAAGAGCCTGAAGTGGGTGCCGCTGTTCGGGCAGTTGTTCTGGCTCGCCGGCAATGTATTGATTGACCGTGGCAATGCGCACAAGGCCCGCCAGTCGATGCTGACCACCACACACACCTTGCGACACAAGGACACGTCGATCTGGGTATTTCCGGAAGGCACGCGCAATCTCGGCGAAGAGTTGTTGCCCTTCAAGAAAGGCGCGTTTCAAATGGCCATTGCCGCAGGGGTACCGATCGTACCGGTGTGCGTCAGCAGCTATATCAAGCATATGCGTCTGAACCGCTGGCGCAGCGGCAACATCCTGATCCGCTCGCTGCCGGCGATCCCTACCGCCGGGTTGAGCCTGGACGATATGCCGAGGCTGATGGCTCAGTGCCGTGAGCAGATGCGTGAGTGCATCGAGTCGATGGATCGACAGTTGCAATCGGCCTGAAAGACTGGCTGACACGGCGGGAGGCAGATCCTGCCTCCCCCGATCTCATGATTCAGCTCAAGGCGCGCGGTGCCCTGACTAAACGCAACGCCGCAAACACTACCGCAAACACCGCAAGACTGACGTTATACAACGCCAATGCCGGAAAGCCGAACAACAGTGCCAGTACCGCCAGACGCCATCCGGCCCGTCCCGGCACCAGGAACGCGACGATCGCCGCCGCCAGCGCTGCCCAGCCCATGAGCTTGAAGTGAATCATCAGTCCCAGAGTCGAACGCGCCTGGCATTCCCAACGGCTCGCCTCATCGACACAGGCGCCAACCCACTGGGCATCCTCCATAAACCCGTAGCGCAAGCCATAACTGGCGGCCAGCCACAATGGCAGAACAATGAGCAGCAGAATCACGGGCAGACGGCGGGACATGAAGCACTCCGATAAACGAAAACGGCGCCCAGCTTAATCGCCCGACGCGGGTATGCAAGCTGTTACACAGATAACTGTCCACGAATTAGCCGCAAAGTGTATCGTCCAGTTGCTATTACCCCTGCTCATGCTGGCCGAACCCGACTATTTATGCCGTTGAATGGCACTTTGATGCCTGCGTGGTGGTCATAGCCTGCGAACCTTACTCGGCACCTTTCCTCCAAGGGATTTAGTCATGCTCCGATCCTTGCGCTTCGCTGCCTTGTTGGGTGGCCTTATCTCGAGTGCGTCCGCACTGGCGGTCGATGTCGACGCCGTCAGTTATGGCTACCCGCTGACCAATCCGTTCGAGGCGACGATTGCCACCACACCACCGGATCTGCGCCCAGAACTGCCGGCCGATGAAGATATCGATCAGGCTGATTACAGCCTGAGGTTGCGCCCGGAGCGCGAGTTCACCCTGCCGGACAATTTCTGGGCAGTGAAACAGCTCACCTACCGCATGGCCAAACAGGATCATGCCGCACCGCTGATTTTCCTGATCTCCGGTACTGGCGCGCCCTACAACAGCAGCATCAACGAATACCTGAAAAAGCTCTACTACAAAACCGGCTATCACGTGGTGCAACTGTCGTCGCCGACCAGTTTCGACTTCATGAGCGCCGCTTCGCGCTTTGCCACGCCGGGCATAACCAAGGAAGACGCCGAGGACCTGTACCGCGTCATGCAGGCCGTGCGCGCGCAACACCCTGACCTGCCGATCAGCGAGTTCTACCTCACCGGCTACAGCCTGGGCGCTCTGGAGGCAGCGTTTGTCAGCAAACTGGATGAAACCCGGCGCAGCTTCAACTTCAAGAAAGTCTTGCTGCTCAACCCACCGGTCAACCTTTACACCTCGATCACCAACCTGGACAAGCTTGTACAAACAGAGGTCAAGGGCATCAACAACACCACCACGTTTTATGAGCTGGTGTTGAACAAATTGACCCGCTACTTCCAGCAGAAAGGCTATATCGATCTCAACGACGCGCTGGTCTACGACTTTCAACAGTCCAAACACCATCTGAGCAATGAACAGATGGCCATGCTGATCGGCACCTCGTTCCGCTTTTCGGCGGCCGATATTGCCTTCACCTCGGACCTGATCAACCGTCGTGGCCTGATTACCCCGCCCAAGTACCCGATCACGGAAGGCACCAGTCTTACACCATTCCTCAAGCGCGCTCTGCAATGCGACTTCGATTGTTACCTCACCGAGCAGGTGATTCCGATGTGGCGTGCCCGCACCGACGGCGGCAGCGTGCTGCAACTGATCGACCAGGTCAGTCTGTACGCGCTCAAGGACTATCTGCACGACAGCCCGAAGATCGCCGTGATGCACAACGCTGACGATGTGATTCTCGGCCCGGGCGACCTCGGTTTTCTGCGTAAAACCTTTGGCGACCGTCTGACCGTCTACCCTCATGGCGGCCATTGCGGCAACCTCAACTACCGCGTCAACAGCGACGCCATGCTGGAGTTCTTCCGTGGGTAAACATCTCCTGCTGATCGCTGCGTTGCTCTGCGCAGGCTATGTCAATGCCGACAACAGCAAGGCCAACACCACCACCGTGGTCGATCAGGACGGCTTCACCGAGCCGATGACCAAACTCAAGTTCAACCCCGGGCTGGACCAGCGCGAATTCGAACGCTCGACCTTGAACGCGCTGAATGTCTATGACCCGCTGGAGTCGTGGAACCGCCGGGTCTATCACTTCAACTATCGCTTCGATGAGTGGGTGTTCCTGCCGGTGGTCGATGGCTATCGCTACATCACCCCAGGCTTTCTGCGCGCTGGCGTCAGCAACTTCTTCAACAACCTGGGCGATGTGCCCAACCTGCTGAACAGCCTGCTGCAGTTCAAGGGGCAGCGCTCCATGGAGACCACGGGGCGACTGTTGCTCAACACCACCATTGGCATCGCCGGCTTGTGGGACCCGGCAACGATGATGGGTTTGCCGCGTCAGAGCGAAGACTTCGGCCAGACCCTGGGCTTCTATGGCCTGCCGGGCGGTCCCTACATCGTCCTGCCGATTCTTGGCCCGTCGAACCTGCGTGATACCGGCGGTCTGGTGTTCGACTTCGCAGCCGAATCGCAGATCAACTTCCTCAACGTCTCGCAGGTCAGCGGGAACCATCCGCAAATCCTGATCCTGCGCGGCATCGACAAGCGCTACCAGAACGGCTTTCGTTATGGGCAGCTGAATTCGCCGTTCGAATACGACAAAGTGCGTTACGTCTACACCGAGGCGCGCAAGTTGCAGATTGCCGAGTAACGCGATCCGCGGGTAGAAAAAGGCCATTCGATTCGATCGAATGGCCTTTTTATTTGAACGATCAGTTAACGCCGTTTCAGGCCCTCGCCATCCGCCAGACTTTACTGGCCGCCATCACTCCCACCAAGACCACCGCCCCGGCGATAATCCCGGCCACGGCATTCAGCAGGGTCGGCACGATCAGTGAAAAACCGCCCGTGCTCTGGCTCACGCTTTCGATCCAGTGATGAGCCGCCGGCACACCATGGGTAAGAATCCCGCCGCCGACCATGAACATCGCCGCAGTGCCGATCACCGAGAGGCTTTTCATCATGTACGGCGCGGCACTCAGGAGGGCGCCGCCAATGCGTTTCGCCATCTGCCCCGGCTTCTGGGTCAGCCATAACCCTAGGTCGTCGAGTTTGACGATGCCGGCTACCAGGCCATAGACGCCGACGGTCATGACGATGGCGATGCCCGACAGCACGATGACTTGCTGCATCAGCGGCGCGTCGGCCACAGTGCCCAGGGTGATGGCGATGATTTCTGCCGAGAGAATGAAGTCCGTGCGCACCGCGCCTTTGATCTTGTCCTTCTCGAAGGCCACCAGATCGACCGCAGGATCGGCCACCGCTTCAATCAGCTGCGCGTGTTCGGCCTGATCTTCGGCTTTGCTGTGAAGGAATTTGTGCGCGAGTTTTTCAAACCCCTCGAAGCACAGATAAGCCCCGCCGATCATCAACAGCGGAGTCACCAGCCATGGCGCGAAGGCGCTGATGGCCAATGCGGCAGGAACGAGGATCAACTTGTTGAGAAACGAGCCCCTGGCAACCGCCCAGACCACCGGTATCTCGCGTTCGGCACGTACGCCCGAGACCTGCTGGGCATTGAGCGCCAGATCGTCGCCGAGCACCCCGGCGGTCTTCTTTGCGGCCATCTTGGTCATCAAGGAGACGTCGTCGAGCACCGTGGCAATATCATCGATCAACAGCAGCAAACTGCTTCCGGCCATGGATCAGGCTTCCTTTGCTAATAAATTTTGCCGAGCATAGCGCGACACTAGGCACCGTGGGGCATTCTTGAGCCCCGCGCAAAGCCGGTGCTACCATGCGCAACCGCCAGAACAGGCAAGGAATCACCTGGTTTATGAGCACCATCCGCGAGCGCAACAAAGAACTGATCCTGCGCGCAGCCAGCGAAGAGTTTGCCGACAAGGGCTTCGCTGCGACCAAAACCAGCGACATCGCGGCCAAGGCGGGGTTGCCCAAGCCCAACGTCTACTACTACTTCAAGTCCAAGGAAAACCTCTACCGCGAGGTGCTCGAAAGCATCATCGAGCCGATTCTGCAGGCCTCGACACCCTTCAATGCCGACGGCGTGCCCAGCGAAGTGCTGAGCGGCTATATCCGCTCGAAAATCCGCATCTCCCGCGATCTGCCGTTCGCTTCCAAGGTGTTCGCCAGTGAGATCATGCATGGCGCACCGCACTTGAGCCCCGATCAGGTCGAGCAGCTCAATGCCCAGGCCAAACACAACATCGACTGCATTCAGACCTGGATCGACCGCGGCCAGATCGCCCCGCTCGACCCCCATCACCTGATGTTCAGCATCTGGGCCGCGACCCAGACCTACGCCGACTTCGACTGGCAGATCTCCGCCGTCACCGGCAAAGCCAAACTGGATGAAGCCGATTATGAAGCGGCGGCACAGACGATTATCCGGTTGGTGCTCAAGGGGTGTGAGCCGGATCGGTAGGCCGGGTCGCCCTAATCGCGAGCAAGCGAACGTCGCCCGGCCCTTCCCACAGGCAACTCGATCACCACCCTCAACCCGCCCAGCTCACGACCCTGCAACTGCATCCCCCCGCCCCACACCTCAACGATTGCAGTGGTCTAATTTCCCCAGACACCCCGATAGGTGGAAAATACATCTATCGAGGAGTTTTTCATGACCGACAAACGCAGAGTTTTTGACGAGAGCTTCAAGCTACAAGTCGTTAGGATGATCAAGGACCAAGGCCTGACCGTTCCACAGGTCTGCCTGGATTTGAATCTAGGTGAGACGGCTGTTCGACGTTGGGTGCGTCAGTACGATGCTGAGCTACTGGGAGAGACCGGTATCGGCAAACCACTGACGACTGAGCAACAACGTATCCGGCAATTGGAGCAGGAAAACCGCCAGCTTAAGATGGACAATGACATCTTAAAAAAGGCTACCGCCTTCTTTGCCCGCGAACTGAAATGACCTATCGGCTGGTCAGGCAGTTGCAACAGAAGGCTTACTCGGTTGCGCATGTCTGTCGGTTACTCAACGTCAGTCGATCCGGTTTCTATGAGGCCAACAAACGCGCTGCTGAGCCGGCATCTGTGTGCCCGATCACGGTTCAGCTCAAAGCCTCGTTTGTCGAAAGTGGTGGTTGCTACGGCAGCCGCCCGTTGCGGGATGCTTTGCGTGGCAAGGGCATGGTGGTCGGCCTTTATAAAATCCGCCGTTTGATGAGTGCCAACGGTCTGCGTTCGGCCTGGAAGCGCAAGTTCGTCCATACGACTGACAGCAATCATGACCTGCCCATTGCCGAAAATGTGTTGAATCGTCAGTTTGACCCCGCTGCGCCGAACAAGGCTTGGGTGGCTGACATTACCTACATCCGGACCCGCAGCGGCTGGTTATACCTGGCGGTGGTGCTGGACTTGTACTCCCGTAAAATTGTCGGCTGGTCCATGGCCCCGAACATGCCGGCGGAGCTGGTGTGTAGCGCGATGCAGTTGGCCATTGCTCAGCGTCAACCACCACCGGGACTGATCGCTCACTCAGACCGTGGCAGCCAATACGCCAGCGCGAGCTACAGAGCGCTGCTGGCGCGAAATGACATGCAGCAAAGCATGAGCCGTAAAGGTAACTGTTGGGATAACTCGGTGATGGAGCGCTTCTTCCTGAGCTTGAAAATGGAGCGGGTCTGGCGACGTGATTACGCCAACCATGGCGAAGCGATCCGCGACATCACGGAGTACATCGTTGGGTTTTACAACAACAAACGGCTGCACTCGAAACTGGGATATCTACCACCGACCGTTTACGAACGGACAATGGCGTCGAAACCACCTATCGAGGTGTCTGGAATTAGTTGACCACCGCAGATATCGCGCACGATGCCCAGCCCCAGGCCATGGCCGTCGGTCTGTTCATCCAGCCGCGCGCCGCGGCTGAAGACCTGATCGCGTTGCTCCTCGGGAATCCCGGGGCCGTCATCCTCCACCACCAGGCGAAAGCCCTCGGCCGTCTCGGCGATGCTCAACTTCACCTCGGCGTCCGCCCATTTGCAGGCGTTGTCCAGCAGGTTGCCAAGCAGTTCAAGCAAGTCTTCCCGATCCCATGGCAAGTGCAGGCCGGGACGCACAACATGGCTGAGCTCAAGGTGTTCGCCGTGGATCATGTTCAAGGTGGCGAGCAAACCAGGCAGCTCTGCATCGCAATCGAACTGCGCGCCGGGCAAGGCATCCCCGGCCAGACGGGCACGATTGAGTTCACGACTGAGACGTTGCTGCACCTGTTCGAGTTGCGTCTGCAAAATCTTGCGCAACTGCGGGTGAGCCTCCAGTTTCTCGCTCGACGCCAGGCTCATCAGCACCGCCAACGGGGTTTTCAGGGCATGTCCCAAATTGCCCAAGGCGTAGCGCGAACGTTTGAGGCTGTCTTCGGTATGCGCCAGCAAATGGTTGATCTGCGCCACCAGCGGTTCCAGTTCGACCGGCACCCGGGCGTCCAGTTGTGAGCGCTGGCCCTGCTGGAGCTGAGCAATCTGTTCCCGAGCCGTTTCCAATGGCCGCAACGCTCGGCGCACGGTGATACGCTGCAAAATCAGAATCAGCAACAAACCCGCCAGTCCGAGGCCGACGCCAATCTGCTGCACGCGCCGAAAACTTTCCCGTACCGGCGTGTAATCCTGCGCCACGCTGATGGAAACCGATTGCCCCAGCCGTCGGTAGTCGGATCGCAAAACCAGCAACTGCTGCCCTTCCGGTCCCAGTTGCAGATTGCTGTGCAGACCGGCCTGTTCCAGCTTGGGCAGTTCCTGATCCCATAAGGAGCGCGAACGCCAGTGGGTGTCGGCAAAATCGATATGAAAATAATGCCCGGAAAACGGCCGCTGGTAGGCCGGTGACAAACGTCGTTCATCCAGTTGCAAGCCTTGCGGCCCTCGCACCAACGCCACCAGCAAGCTTTCGCTGTCGTTGCGCAATCCGGCTTCCAGATAACGCTGCAAACCCATTTCGAACAACCAGAGACTGGTCTGGGTCAGTACCAGCCCGACAATCACCATCACACTGATCAGACCGAGGCTCAAACGGCGCTGAATCGACCTCACTGAGCAGTCCCGCCAAACCTGTAGCCTTGGCCACGACGGGTTTCGATCACGCTGCGGCCGAGCTTGCGCCGCAGATGATTGACGTGGACTTCCAGCACATTGGAGTCGCGCTCGGTTTCACCGTCGTAGAGATGTTCAGCGAGATGGCTTTTGGAAAGGATCTGCTCGGGGTGCAGCATGAAATAACGCAACAACCGAAACTCAGCCGCCGTCAGCTGGATATCGGCGCCGTCGCGGGTGACGCACTGGCGGCCTTCATCAAGGTGCCAACCTGCGGCCTTGAGCGTCGGCTGATTGGCCTGGCCGTGGGAACGCCGCAACAGCGCCTGAACCCGCAAGTGCAGTTCCTCAGGGTGGAACGGCTTGGTCAGGTAGTCGTCGGCACCCGCCTTGAGCCCTTCGATGCGCTCGGCCCAGGAACCACGGGCTGTCAGGATCAACACTGGCGTGGCCAGACCTGCTGCGCGCCACCGGGTCAACACCTCAAGCCCCGGCAACCCCGGTAGACCGAGGTCAAGAATGATCAAATCATAGGGTTCGCTGCTGCCCTGATACACCGCATCGTGGCCATCGGCCAGCCAATCGACGGCGTAACCCTGGCGATTGAGCCCGGCCATCAACTCGTCGGCCAGCGGGACATGGTCTTCCACCAGAAGCAGGCGCATCAGTCGTCTTCCTTGTCTTTGAGCAGCTCACCGGTGTTGGCGTCGAGCTCTATTTCACGCACCACACCCTCGACGGTCAACAGTTCTATTTCATAGATATAGCGCACCGGTTGGTCCTCGTGCTCCTCGAGTTCGGCCTCCAGTAACTTGCCTTCCGGGTAGCGTTGCATGACCGCCCCCAGCAGCTGCTCGAGCGGCGCGATCACCCCTTGCTGGCGCAGGTGCAGGGCTTCGTCCTGATTCAGGTCACGAGCCACGACCACCGGGCAAAATGCCAGAAGCGCCAGAGCTGTCCGGCTGCAGGCGCGCAGATTTACCTTCATTACGTATCCTGATGATCCTTGAGAACCTGCCCGCTGACAGCGTCCAGACTTGAGTATGTAAATCTACAGGCCCCACCATAACCACACCAACTTAACTGAAACTGAATTGCCATCATCACCGTCCCGAACTTTTTTACTGACCCTTTAGTCAGTGTTTTCCCGCAACCACAAACCCAAGCTGTTAAACTCGCTATCTGCCTTCATCGCCGCTGGCGATAGCCACCTGACAGAGCTCAAACCACTGTGGAAATCTTCAAAGAATTTACCTTCGAGTCCGCCCACCGCCTGCCCCACGTTCCAGAAGGCCACAAGTGCGGACGCCTGCACGGCCACTCGTTCAAGGTGGCGATTCATCTGAGCGGCGACCTCGATCCGCACACCGGCTGGATTCGCGACTTCTCGGAAATCAAGGCGATCTTCAAGCCGCTCTACGAGCGCCTCGATCATAATTATTTGAACGACATCCCTGGTCTGGAAAATCCGACCAGCGAAGTCCTCGCCAAATGGATCTGGAACGAGTTGAAGCCCCTGCTGCCGGAGCTCAGTGCGATCCGCATCCACGAAACCTGCACCAGCGGCTGCATCTATCACGGCGAATAAGCCGGCGATTGAAAAAAACCACCGAAGCCGGTGGTTTTTTTATGCCTGTTCCTTCGGCTTTTTGACCGTTACAGTCCAGCTAGCGCACGTCTCCAGTCTGACGCGTAATTGTGGCGAGGGGGCTTGCCCCGCAGGGCCGCGCAGCGGTCCTCAGTTCGGCCCGGTTGGCGGTGCTGGCCAGCCTGATCGGCTTTTTCAACCTATATTGTGCTGACAAGCCTGCTTGGCGCCCGCGAGCCGATGGCCGCCGACGCCCAAACACAAGATTGAATAGAAAGGATGGTCCCGATGCATATCATCAACGCCCGCCTGCGCAACCATGAAGGTCTGCATGAGCTGCACCTGGAAAACGGCTTGATCTCAAGTATTGCCCGGCAAACCGAAGCACCGACACTTGGCCCTGACGACCTGGATGCCGGCGGCAATCTGGTGGTGCCGCCCTTTGTCGAACCGCACATTCACCTCGACGCCACCCTCACTGCTGGCGAACCGCGCTGGAACATGAGCGGTACCCTGTTCGAAGGCATCGAATGCTGGGGCGAACGCAAGGCCACCATTACCCAGGAAGACACCAAGGCCCGCGCCAAAAAAACCATCCGCACCCTCGCCGCCCATGGCATCCAGCATGTGCGGACCCATGTCGACGTCACCGATCCCACGCTGACCGCGCTCAAAGCGATGCTCGAAGTGCGCGAGGAAAGTCGCCATCTGATCGACCTGCAAATCGTCGCGTTCCCGCAAGAAGGCATCGAGTCTTACCGCAACGGCAGGGACCTGATGGAGGAAGCCATTCTGCTGGGCGCCGATGTGGTTGGCGGCATTCCGCATTTTGAATACACCCGCGATCAAGGGGTGAGTTCGATCAAATTCCTGATGGACCTGGCCGAACGCACCGGCTGCCTGGTGGACGTGCATTGCGACGAAACCGACGACCCGCATTCGCGCTTCCTCGAAGTGCTCGCCGAAGAAGCCCGCAGCCGCGACATGGGCGCCCGGGTCACGGCCAGCCACACCACCGCCATGGGCTCCTACGACAATGCCTACTGCGCCAAACTGTTTCGTCTGCTCGGGCATTCGGGGATCAGCTTCGTCTCCTGCCCGACCGAAAGCATTCACCTGCAAGGGCGTTTCGACAACTTCCCGAAACGCCGCGGCGTAACGCGGGTCAACGAGTTGCTCGAAGCCGGAATGAATGTCTGTTTTGGTCAGGACTCCATCGTCGATCCCTGGTATCCGCTGGGTAATGGCAACATCCTGCGAGTGCTCGAAGCCGGTCTGCACATCTGCCACATGCTCGGCTATCGCAACCTGCAAAGCGCGCTGGACCTGGTCACCGACAACAGCGCCAAGGCCATGGCCCTGGGCGATCGCTATGGACTGGAACCGGGTCGCCCGGCCAACCTGCTGATTCTGTCGGCCGACAGCGACTACGAAATGATCCGCAGCCAGGGGCTGGCGTTGTATTCGATTCGCGGTGGCGAAGTGTTGATGAAGCGGCAGATGCCGCAGGTGGAATGGGTTGGGGATTCGGGCGACAGCTGATTGCCTTTAGAGACTCGCTGGCCGGACTGGCCTCTTCGCGGGCAAGCCCGCTCCCACAGGAGATACGCGATCAACTGTGGGAACGGGCTTGCCCGCGAAAGCATTCTGACAATCACCGCAAATCTAAGGGATCAACCGCGCCGTCCCGAACAACCTGACGCTACTCAACTCACCATCCTGTTCTTCCAGAAAAATCGGCGCCGTCCCCCCGGGCATGACAACTTCCACCCTACCCGCCACAACCCAACCAACACTCCAGGCCGCACAGGCCACCGCACTGGCACTGGTACCGGAAGACGCAGTCGGACCTTCACCGCGTTCGAACACCCGGGCGACTATCCGCCCCTCAGACTCCAGCATCGCCCATTGCAGATTGACCCCGGCCGGGCAAGGCTCGCCCGCGCCGGCCGGCATGGCGAACGCAATCCGGGTCAGACCTGAAGACAATTCGCGCTCGCGCATCTGCTCATTGCCCGGCAGCGCATCCACTCGCGCCACCAGCGTCACGCAATGGGGATTGCCAATGCGCACGAACCGACTGTGAGCCCACGCCGGGTTCAGCCTGGAAAGCTGCGGCACCTCATTCAGGCTGTGACCGTTCAACTCGGCGACCTCAACACCCAACGCACCCACGGCCTGTGGCCCAAATGCAGGTTTTCCCAAGTCCAGCCAAAACCCGTGGACACCTCCCACCTCGGCCGGCTCTACCGAGGTTTGCACCGGCGATACCGCATCGCGCTTATCGTGATGAACCTTGAGCACACAAGGCCCCTGCCCCGGCATCAAACCCTGATCAGTCAACGCCTGAGCAAAGATGCTCAAACCGTTGCCACTGCGTTCGGCCAGCGTACCGTCCGTGTTGACGATCAGCAGGTCATAAGGCGGCGCTGACTGAAACGGGCCGATGAGCAACCCATCCGAACGATGGGCCTTGGCACCTGACGGTCGGTCTTGCGGTGCCCAGCCGCAAAAGGCTGCCACCGCCTGCAGCGCCCAGGTATCGCGGGTTTGAGCGGCCCGACTGGCCTGCGCAGGCAACTCGATTGCGCTTTGTCGCAGCGCATCGGGTGAGACAACGGCGTAGATATTGCCGCGGGCATCGTAGAATTGCGTCATACCGTGACAGCCGCCAATTGATGAGTGAACGGGGTTGCAACTTTCCACTTATTCAGTCGGCAAATCCACTGTCCGGGTTCCCAGCGCGACACGTCAGTGAAGCACCGCATTGCCTCAGAAAGGAAACCCTGGCCTCGCCCGATGCGGGCTGATGTGCAAGGATGTTGCGCTGCACATTGTTATCGACCGCATTACCAAGGATTTTTCATGACCTCCATCAGTACCCCAGCGCCCGTGGTCCCCGGGCACCTGGAGCAAATGTCCACGCGCATCGGCTTCTTCATCGCCGGTTTCGGCATCGCCGCCTGGGCGCCGCTGGTGCCTTATGCCAAGGCTCGGGCCGGACTCGATGAAGGCACACTCGGTTTATTGCTGCTGTGTCTGGGGGTTGGTTCGATCATTGCCATGCCGCTGGCCGGGATCCTGGCCTCGCGCTTCGGTTGCCGTCGGGTGATGGCCGGCGGGACGCTGCTGATCTGCCTGGCGCTGCCGCTGCTGGCAACGGTGTCCTCGACGCCGTTGTTGGTCGCGGCGTTGTTCATGTTCGGCGCCGGGCTCGGCGGTGTGGACTCCACGGTGAACCTGCAAGCAGTGATCGTCGAGCGAGCCAGTGGCAAGACCATGATGTCGGGCTTTCACGGCTTGTTCAGCCTCGGCGGGATCGTCGGCGCGGCCGGGGTCAGCGCGCTGCTGGGTCTGGGAATGTCACCGTTGGGCGCGATGCTGGTGGTGGTCGTGTTTCTGCTGCTCGCGTTGCTCAAGGCCGCGCCGCATATGTTGCCCTATGGCAGCGAAAGCGCAGGCCCGGCCTTCGCCGTGCCCCATGGCGTGGTGCTGTTTATCGGCAGCCTGTGTTTTATTGTGTTTCTTGCAGAAGGCGCGGTGCTCGACTGGAGCGCGGTGTTCCTGACGTCCGAGCGCAGTCTCGATGCCGCCTACGCGGGTTTGGGTTACGCCGCGTTCGCCCTGACCATGACCGCCGGCCGCCTGACCGGCGACGCCATCGTGCACCGGCTCGGTGCCAAACGGGTGATCGTTGTCGGCGGGCTCACCGCAGCTGCCGGCCTGCTGCTCGCGACCCTGGCTCCAGCCTGGGAAGCGGCGTTGGTGGGTTATGCGTTGGTGGGCGCGGGCTGTTCGAACATCGTGCCGGTGCTGTACACCGCCGTCGGCAAACAGAAAGTCATGCCCGAAAGCATCGCCGTGCCGGCCATTACCACCCTGGGCTATGCCGGCATCCTCGCCGGGCCTGCATTGATCGGTTTTATTGCCCATGGCAGCAGTTTGAGCATTGCCTTTGGCTTGATTGCGCTGCTGTTGCTGGCCGTTGCAGCCAGTGGGAAGGTGTTGAAGGTTTAAAAGCTTCGCGGGCAAGCCCGCTCCCACAGGATATGCGTGGACCTTGTGGGAGCGGGCTTGCCCGCGAATGGGGCGACTCGGTCTATCAGAACCCCACGCTGGCCTGCACAAAGAACGTACGCGGTGCGCCGACGTAGATCCCCGAGTTGTTGTCGCTCGAGCGGGTGAAGTACTGGCGATCGAAGAGGTTCTTCACCCCCGCGCCGACTTTCAGGTTCGATAGCTGCGAGCCGAAGTCATAGCCGCCGCGAACATTCCAGGTCACGTAACCCGGCATGTCACCGAACTGACCATCAGCGGTGCCCTCAGTGATGTAGTTGCCGCTGAAGCTGCCATCGACATTGATGCCGGTACCCGGTGCATGCTGTCTGGATTGGGCGAACGCATCGAGGTTGTAAGTCCAGCGGTTGATGTCGTAACGCAGCCCCAGTGTCGCGACTTGCCGGGAATAGAACGGCAGATCACGGCCCTTGAAGCCGGGAATGTCACCTTCGTTGGTGGCGCGGGTGTAGGTGAAACCGGCGTTGGCGGTCAAGCCGTCGAGCCGTGGGTCGAGGGCCGCCAGGTCATAGTGCACCGACGCCTCAAGGCCCTGGTGTTTGGTGGCGCCCAGGTTGGTCCAGCCAACATCGTTGCTGACGTATTGCAACTCTTCATCGAAGTCGATGTAGAACAAAGTCACTTCACCGCCCCACACGTCATCGTTGTAGCGCGTACCGATCTCGTAGGTCTTGGCTTTTTCCGGGTTAAGGCCGTTGGCGGTCTGATTCCCCACGCCGCCCTGACCGAGCTGGAAGTACTGCAGACTGCCGAACGAGGTCTCGTAGTTGGCGAACAGCTTCCAGGCATCGGACAGGTGATACATCACGCTCAGGGCCGGCAGCGGCTCGTTGCTTTCGATGTCGCGGCGCTTTTCCTGGACCGGTTTGCCATTGAGGCCCACCACCGGCCGATCATGCCATTGGGTCTTGATGCTTTCGAAACGGATGCCCGGGGTGATGGTCCATTTACCGATATCGATCTTGTCGTCGATGTAGAACGCATTGGCCTCAGTGCTACCGGTACGGTCCTGATAGACATGCCCGTCCGAAGCCGGTGTGACCACTGGCTGATTGTTCACCAGTGCCAGGCGGCTGGCTTCTTCGTGCATGCCTTCTTTCAAGTAGCGATAACCGACGCTGGCTTCCTGAGTCGTTGACCCCAGATCGAACACATGGGACACCCGCGGCTCGATGCCATAGGTGTAATAGGTGCGCGGATAGGCACTGATGGTCTTCTGGTCGCGGGCTGCAATGTTGCTGCCACGGAAGCTGTCGGAGTAATAGGTCAGCACTTCGACCTGAGTACGGTCGTCGACCTGGCGCAGGTACTTGAAGGACACGTCCTTGCGCCGGCCGCTGAAGTTGTCCCAGTCGCGGTCAGACTGAAACGGGTCGGCATCGTACTGCTTCTGGGTCAGGCCGCCGGGCATCTCGGCACTGGCGTCGTAGTAGTGGAAGTTCAGCGAAAAATCGTCCTGATCGGTCGGCGCCCAATGGGTCTTGAGGATCACGTCGTCGATGTCGTTGTCGTTATTGCTTTTGCGATAGCCGTCGCCATTGACGCCCGAATACAGCAAGGCGACGCCCATGCCGTTGTCCGCGGTGCCGCCGAGGAAGGCCGTGTCGATGTGCTTCCAGCCACCGCGCTGAGAGGTTTCCAGAGTGCTGCCGACTTCACCGGAGAACTTCTCGGGGATCGCCCGGGTCACGAAATTGATCACCCCACCGACGTTCTGCGGCCCGTAACGCACGGAACCGGCGCCGCGCACCACGTCGATGCTGTCGAGGTTGCCGGAAGAAATCGGTGCCATGGACAGCTGCGGTTGACCGTAAGGGGCAACCGCAGCCGGCACACCGTCGATCAGCACCGTGGAGCGTGGTGACAGGCGTGAAGTCAGGCCGCGCACACCGACGTTCAGCGAAATATCACTGCCGCCGGTGCCGTTGGCTTCCTGTACTTGCACACCGGGTACCCGACGCAGCACATCGCCGACGTTCATTGCACCCTGCTCGACCATCGCCTCACGACGAATCACCGTCCGCGCGCCGGGGTGGTTTTGCACCACGGCTTGATCGGCGTCTGCGAGCCAGTCACCGACCACCTTGATATCGGTCACACCCAATTCGAGCGGGCCGTTTGGCGCTGTGGAAGCGTCGGATGGCGCCGGGCTCAAGGTCACCGAACCGGCATCGATCCGATAGTCCAGGCCACTGCCCTGAAGCAATTGGCGCAGCGCCTGTTCCGGTGACAGGTTGCCGTCCACCGCTGGCGCCTGCTTGCCGGCCACCAGTTGCGGGTTGAAGAACACTTGCAGCGACGTTTGCTGAGCCAACTGGCTCAAGGCTTCGCCCAACGGCTGGGCCTGGATGTGAATGCTGGCGGGCGCCTGCTCGGCATACGCCAGTGGCATGGCGGCGTTGACTGCCAAGGCGAGCGCCAAGGGCAGCCAGCGAGAAGAGGGATTGTTGTTTTTAACGTCGAGGTTCTTCACGTCGAGCTTTGTCCTGTTAAAGATGTGTGCGTCTGTTAATGCAAACCAGTTGCAGTTGGACAAGAAGACGAAGAACTCGAAAAAAACCTGAATCTATCGCGCAATTATTTCCTGACTGCCGTCGTCCAGGGTCCGCAAAGCTACCGGCAGGATGCTCGGCAAGGCCTTGAGCAGCGCCTCGGTGTCGGTGGATTTGAACACGCTGCTCAGGCGCAAATTACCCACTGCGGGATTCGCCACACGCAGGGGTTTGTCCCGGTAGCGCGACACTTCGTGGGCCACTTCAGCCAGGCTGGCGTTGTTGAACACCAGCTTGCCGCTGCGCCAGGCCATGAGTTCCTGAGGATTGACCGCGTAAGCCGCGGCCACTTTGCCTTGAGCATCGATACGCGTGCCCAGGCCGGCGGTCAGACTGACGAACTCGCCGTCAGCCGCCTCACGGCCCTGCACCTTGACCGCTCCCGCCTCCACCACCACCCGCGTTTCGGCTTCATCGCGACGCACGTCGAAGCGGGTTCCGGTTACCGTGACCTTGCCGGCCCCGGCGGCGACGACGAACGGCCGACTGCTGTCGTGCTCGACGCTGAACATCGCCTCGCCCTGCTTGAGTTCGATGCCACGCCGGTCCTTTTCATAATGCACTTCAACCCGGCTGCGGCTGTTCAGGTCGATCCGCGAACCGTCGGGCAACGCCACCTGGCGGCGCTCGCCGGGGGCCGTGGAGAACTCGGCGGTGTAGGCCGCAGGGTGCAAACCGCTGAACAAGCCCAGACCAAGGGACACCGCGAGCACACTCGCCGCCACCGCATAGCCCATGAACGGCCGGCGTCTGGAGCGCTCCCAGGTCTTTTCGCCAACAGGCGTTTCACACAGCGCTTGTAGACGCGCCCTGGGCACCAGATCAGCGGCTGTCCAGAGACCTTGCAGCAGTTGAAATTCATCCCGATGCAGGCTGTGCTCCTCCAGCCAGGCCTCGAAACGCCGCTGATCTTCGGCACTGACGGCCTGGTCCTGGAGGCGCACGAACCACAGCGCAGCCTCATCGCGAACCGTCGCCTGCCCGCACGCGCAATCACGAGTATCCATCATGGAATGTCCTGTCCTGGCGGTGGGAGAAAAGTCACGGCAGATCATTGGTTCAGCCCGTCCAGGCGGTCGCGTAGATGCCGCAGGGTGCGGATCATATACTTTTCCACCATGTTTTTAGACAGCCCCAGGCGTTCGGCGATTTCCGCCTGGGTCAGGCCTTCGATCTTCTGCCAGACAAACACCTTGCGGCAGTTGACGGGCAATTCGCCAAGCGCCTGCTCGATGGAGTCAGCAAGCTGGATCGCCTGCATGAAATGCTCGGGGTCGCCGGTGGCTGGCAAGCCGTGATGAACTGCTTCCTGCTCCATGGCTGCGCGGCGATCTTCGCGCCGATAGGCGTCCACCGCGATATTGCGCGCAGTCTGATGCAAATATGCCCGCGGCTGCTCGACCGCCGCCGAATCGGATTCGAGCACCCGCACGAAGGTGTCGTGGGCCAGATCCTCGGCCTGCTGCCGATTTTTCAGCCGACGCGTCCAGGTGCCGATCAACTCTTCGTAGTGCTCGAAAAAGCCTGGTCTGCGGGGCAGCTTGGGGGTCATTGCGGTGCGCTATGGAGGCGGGGCGCGAATAGTAATGCTTCCTATTAAGCCCGGCAATTGATTCCAGTCACGGAAGATCTTCCATACGCTGAAAAACTGTAGGAGCGCGACTTGTGTGGGAGCCGGGCTCGCCCGCGAAGAACGATGACGCGTAATGCCTGAAAAACCGCGGTGTTCGCTTCGCGGGCAAGCCCGCTCCCACACAAGCCCCCTCCCACATCACATCAGATGACCACAATTAGCGGGTCAACAGCACTTGGGACCAGACTTGCTACCGTAACGCGCCTCCTGGCGTTCCCGAAAGAACGCCTCGTAGGCCATCACCGGCTTGTCCGGGTGTTTGCTTTGCATATGCTCGACGTAGTTGTCGTAGTCGGGCATGCCGACCATCAGGCGGGCGGCCTGACCGAGGTATTTACCGAGGCGACTGAGGTCATTGAACATGTCGGCAATCCTCGATTACGCGTCCGGCAGCGCCTGGAAGGGCGCTTCTTTATCCGTGCGCTCTTTGCTGCCCCAGGCGGCAATACCGACCTTGAGTGCAAAGAACAGGATGCTGAATACCACCAGCAGGAACAGCACGGTCAGCGTCGCGTTGGTGTAGGCGTTGTAGATCACGTGCTGCATCTGCTCGATGCTCTTGGCCGGCGCCAGGACCTGACCGTTGGCCAATGCATCACCGTACTTTTTGGCCAGCGCCAGGAAACCGATCGCCGGGTTGGCGTCGAACAGCTTGATGAAGCCGGCGGTGGTGGTGCAGATCAGCAACCAGACGGCGGGCAGCATGGTGACCCAGACGTAGCGCTGACGCTTCATTTTGATCAGCACGACGGTCGCCAGCATCAGCGCGATGCCAGCCAGCATCTGGTTGGAGATACCGAACAGCGGCCACAAGGTGTTGATGCCACCCAGCGGGTCGATCACGCCTTGATACAGCAGGTAACCCCACATTGCCACGCAACCTGCCGTCGCGATCAGGTTGGCGGTCCAGGATTCGGTACGTTTCAGTGCCGGAACGAAGGAACCGAGCAAGTCCTGCAGCATGAAACGTCCGGCACGGGTACCGGCGTCGACAGCGGTCAGGATGAACAGCGCCTCGAACAGAATCGCGAAGTGGTACCAGAACGCCATGGTGTTTTCACCCGGCAGCAGCGTGTGCAGGATCTGCGCGATCCCCACCGCCAGGGTCGGCGCACCGCCGGCACGGGCCAGGATGGTAGTTTCACCGATGTCCTTGGCCACCGCTTGCAGGGCCTCCGGGGTAATGGCGAAACCCCAGCTGCTGACCGTCTGCGCAACCGACACAACATCGCCGCCGACAAGGGCCGCCGGGCTGTTCATCGCAAAGTAGACACCCGGCTCGATCACCGAAGCAGCGACCATGGCCATGATGGCCACGAAGGATTCCATCAGCATGCCGCCGTAACCGATGTAACGGGCATGGCCTTCGTTGGCCAGCAACTTCGGCGTGGTGCCGGAAGCGATCAGCGCGTGGAAACCGGACACCGCACCACAGGCGATGGTGATGAACAGGAACGGGAACAAACCGCCCTTCCATACCGGACCGGTACCGTCGGTGAACTGGGTCAGCGCCGGCATTTTCAGCTCGGGCATGGTGATCAGGATGCCGATCGCCAGGGCGAGGATGGTGCCGATTTTGAGGAAGGTCGACAGGTAGTCGCGCGGCGCCAGAATCAGCCAGACTGGCAACACTGCGGCAACGAAGCCGTAGCCGATCAGCATCCAGGTAATCTGGATGCCGGTGAAGGTAAAGGCTTTGGCCCAAACCGGGTCAGCGGCAATCTGCCCGCCCAGCCAGATCGAACCCAGCAGCAACGCCACGCCGATCACCGAGATTTCACCGATGCGACCCGGGCGGATGTAGCGCATGTAAATGCCCATGAACATCGCGATCGGGATGGTCGCCATCACCGTGAAAATGCCCCATGGGCTCTCGGCCAGGGCCTTGACTACGATCAGCGCCAGCACCGCGAGGATGATGATCATGATCAGGAAGCAGCCAAACAACGCGATGGTGCCGGGGATACGGCCCATTTCTTCACGGACCATATCGCCCAGCGAACGGCCGTTGCGGCGGGTCGACAGGAACAGGACCATGAAGTCCTGCACGGCACCGGCCAGCACCACACCGGCAATCAGCCAGAGCGTGCCGGGCAGGTAGCCCATCTGCGCTGCCAGCACCGGACCGACCAACGGCCCCGCGCCAGCGATGGCCGCGAAGTGGTGACCGAAAAGCACATGTTTGTTGGTCGGCACATAGTCCAGACCATCGTTGTTGAGCACTGCGGGAGTAGCCCGAAGTGGATCGATCTGCATCACATGTTTAGCGATAAACAGGCTGTAGTAGCGGTATGCAACGAGGTAGATAGCGACTGCGGCGACTACGATCCAAAGGGCGTTGATGGCTTCGCCGCGGCGCAAGGCCACGACACTCAGCGCGACCGCACCAATGACAGCCACGACAAACCAGGCGAGGTGTTTAACCAGACGGGTCATTGCGTGTCTCCTGCCGACAGCCGATGGACTGCGGCGGTAATTATTATAATGGCGCCCCGTTATGCGGAGCTCGCCTAATATCCGCGCATGTCGCCATTGGCGAAATCCGCAGTACTACGTAAGCCCCTTCTACGTAGTACTACTGAGACCCCGCCATACTGCGGTTCTTCCCGTTAGTCCGACCGCTCTCTGCGCTTGTAAGGTTGAAGTCTTTTTGGCATATCATGCCCACTCCACGACACCCGCCAACAGCCCTGCTGCACCGCCGCCCGGTCTGGACAGGAGTAGAGATGCAGCTCAAACACAAGATTGTTGCCCTAGGCGTTTTACCGCTGATCCTGGCGGTTGCGGTCATCTGTGCGCTGGTGATTTTCCAGAATCGGCAATTAGGTGAGCAGCAGGCGCAGTTGATCGAAGACAGCATTCTGGCGAGCAAACGCGCGGAACTGAAAAACTATGTAGCAATGGCTAAAAGCTTGATCGAGCCCCTGTATGCCGATGGCCAGAACGACCAACAGGCGCAACAGCGAGTACTCGAAGAGTTGAGGAAACTCAGCTTTGGTATCGATGGCTACTTCTTCGTTTACGATCGTCAGGGCCGTAACCTGATGCATGCCCGACAATCCGAGCTGGTTGGAAAATACCTCTGGGAGATGACCGACCCCCACGGTTTGCCAGTCATTCAGGCGTTACTCAAAAGCGCGGAATCCGGAGCAGGTTTCCAGCGTTATGCCTGGAAAAAACCCTCGACCGCAGAGGTCACGGATAAACTGGCTTATGTCGTGATGCTTGACCATTGGGGCTGGATGCTCGGTACCGGCATCTACCTCGAAGACGTCGAACAGGCCACTGCGCAAGCCCGCGATGAAGTCGCGCAAGGCATCCGTGCCACCATGTTGGCGATCGCAGTAGTAGCGCTGGTCGCCGTACTGCTGGTCTTCGCCAGCGGCATGACCTTGAACGTCAGTGAGCACCGTTTGGCCGACAAAAAACTTCAGCGACTCAATCAGCGAATCGTCAGCTTGCAGGAAGAAGAACGGTCGCGCGTATCCCGCGAACTGCATGACGGTATAAGTCAGTTGCTGGTGTCGATAAAGTTTCAGTTCGAACTGGCCACCCATATGCTCGAAACGGGTCGGGACAATGCCTTGAGTATTTTACGAGAAGCTACGGAGCGTTTGGGCGGAGCTATCGGAGAAGTCCGCAGCATTTCCCACGACCTGCGTTCATCGTTGCTCGACACTTTGGGCCTGCCCGCGGCCATCGGACAGTTAGCAGCTGAATTTGAAAAACGCAGCGGCTTGCCGGTGCACTATGAAAGCAACCTGTTCGACTTTCCGCTGATCGACGGTGCGGCAGTTGCCTTGTTCCGTATAGCTCAAGAAGGGCTGACCAACATTGAGCGGCATGCTCAGGCCCACAACGTATCGATCACCCTGCAAGGTTCTGCCGAGGCCTTGCGCCTGATCGTCGTCGATGACGGCATCGGCTTTAACGTCACTCGAATCGAGCGCCTGCACAGCGGTATAGGATTGCGCAACATCCGTGAAAGAGTCGAGCATTTTGGCGGCCGACTCGATCTCCACTCAGTGCCTGGCAGGAGCGAACTGAACGTGCTCCTACCCATGAGCGTAACCGACAACTGATGCGGATCATTGTCAGAAAACAATAAGAGAAATGCCCTGATGAGCCTGTCTTCCCCGATACGTATTGCCTTGGTCGACGACCATTCACTTGTTCGCGAAGGTATCCGGGCTTTACTGGCGGTGATGGCGCCTTTGGAAGTCGTGGGTGAGGCCGAAAGTGGCGCCGATGCGATCGACATGGTCAGTCGGACGAAACCCGATTTGCTGCTGGTCGACATCAGCCTTAAAGACATGAACGGCCTTGAATTGACCCGCGCACTGCGGCGCGAATACCCGTCGATCAAAATCCTGATACTCAGTATGTACGACAACTACGAGTACGTGAGTGAGTCGGTACGCTCAGGTGCCAGCGGCTACGTGCTGAAGAATGCCCCTTCGCGTGAAATCATCGCGGCTATCGAAGCGATTGCCAGCGGCGGAACCTTCTACAGCGCGGAAATCGCTTCGATACTGGCCGCAGACAGGCACACCGATAGCGAACTGACCCCACGTGAAAGCCAGGTGCTTTGCAAGATGGTCCAGGGACTGAACAACAAGGAAATGGCCCGCGAACTCGACATCAGCGTGCGCACCGTAGAAACCCACCGTCTGAGCATCCGCCGCAAATTGAACATCGACAAGCCCGCCGCCCTGCTCAACTACGCGATTGAGCACGGGTTGATTTCCCGCTGATTCGAGCCAGCCATCCCCTATTCCGCTGGTCGACGCGCCGCTGATCCAGGCCAAATAGGGTCTATTCTTATTAGGCAGACATCGAGTTCACGGACGCTGCAAAACGCCTGTGACTCCCTGATAGATCCACCTCGAGGTGACAGACCACACGAATATAGGCAGCCACCTCGAATCCAGAGGAGGAAATGACATGTCTAGCGTAAAAAAAATGCCGGTCAGCACGGAACAGAAGCCCCGTCAGACCGCAGTGAGTACTGGCCTCTTGCGCCCCTTTGAATCGTTGCGCCAACAGATCGACCGTCTGTTCGAAGACTTTGGTCGAGGGTCGGCACTTTCGCCATTCAGCCGCAGCCTCTTCGATGTCGAGCCACTGAGCCGTAACCTCTTCGATGTCGAACCACTCTGGGGTCGGGAGCTGAGCGGTCGCGGCATGCCCGCCGTGGATATTTCCGAACAGGCTAGAAGCTACGAAATCACCGCCGAACTTCCCGGTATGGATGACAAAGACATTGAGATCAAACTGTCCAACGACAGCCTGATCATCCGAGGGGAAAAGAAATCAGACAGAGAAGAACAGAGAAAGGGCTACCACCTCACTGAACGCAGCTACGGCTCATTCGAGCGGGTCTTCAACCTGCCCAAAGAGGTCGATGCCGACAAGATCGACGCGCATTTCAGTAAAGGTGTGCTGACGGTCTCTCTGCCGAAAAAAGCCGAGGCCATAAAACCGGAAAAGGTCGTGAAAATCAAAGCCGACTAGACCCTGTGCCTATTGGCCCCTTGCCGGGAAAACCTGGCAAGGGGCTTTTTGTGGATCCCCTTTGTTCCATATCCCTCCGTGTCAGGCTACCTGTCGCCCTTGTTGATTGACTCATTCATTCAAGGGGGCGAAGGTGCATAGCAATGTCTAAACGTTACACCGACGACTTCAAAGACTGGGCCGTACAGCAAATGATGCCGCCCCTCAATCGTTCAGTGGCGGACCTCGCTGTTGCACTCAATGTCACGCCACAGGCACTGCGTAATTGGAGGCAAATGGCTAGAGATAACGGTTTGATCGTGCCCGGAAACGGGAAGACCAGTGATCAATGGTCCAGCGCCGATAAATTCAATGCCGTCATGGAAACCGCACCGCTGAGCGAGGTGGAGATTTCTCAATATTGCCGAATCAAGGGCATTTATCCTGAGCAAATCCAGCAGTGGCGCGAGGCCTGCCAAAACGCCAATACCCTCGCTGATCTGAAGCCCAGCGCAGAGAAAACTGCCGAGCAGCGACGGATCAAAGAGCTGGAGCGTCAGTTGATCCAATCCGATGCTGGACGTGCCGAAGCGGAGGCTTTGCTGGAACTCAGAAAAAAAGCCAATGCGATTTGGGGCAAGGACAAGGAAGATTGATCAGCGCCCCCGATCGTATGCAAGCCATGAAGTTGATTGCTGAAGCGGTGCTGAGTGGGGCTCGTCGATATCGGGCGTGCAATGAACTGGGGCTGAGCCTGCGCACGGTTCAACGTTGGCAACACACCGACTGCGACAGGCGTCTGCTGGCTCAGCGGGCAGCTCCGTCGAACAAGCTCAGTGAGGCGGAGCGCCAGGCGGTGCTCGATGCCGCCAATCAGGCTGGCTATGCCAGCCTCACGCCACACCAAATTGTTCCCAAGCTGGCAGATGAGGGCATCTATCTGGCGTCGGAGTCGACGTTCTATCGCGTGTTAAAAGCTGCGAATCAAAACGTTCGCCGTGGTAGGGCCAAAGCGCCCAAACGCAGGGTACTGACGACACATCGTGCTGACGGTCCCAATCAGGTGTGGTGCTGGGATATCACCTGGTTGCCTAGCACCGTCAAAGGCCGTTTTTTCTACTGGTACATGGTCAAGGACATCTACAGCCGCAAGCTAGTAGCCAATGAAGTGCATGAGGTGGAGTGCGCTGAGCATGCGTGCGAACTACTCGAAAAGGGATGTTTGCGCGAACACACGGCCGGTCGTCCATTGGTGCTGCACTCGGACAATGGCCACGTCATGAGAGGCTCTCTTCTGCGTGAAAGCATGGTTTCGCTAGGCGTAGAGCCGTCATTTAGCCGACCGCGCGTGAGCAATGACAATGCGTACGCCGAAGCACTTTTTCGTACCGCAAAGTACTGCCCACTCTGGCCGGACCAGCCGTTTGATACGGTCACGCAAGCAAGGCTTTGGGTGCAAAAATTTATCGAGTGGTACAACGAAGATCATCGTCATAGTGCCTTGAAATACGTGACGCCGAACGAGCGCCACGAAGGCAAAGCAACAGCTCTATTACAGGCCAGAGCAGCGCTTTATGAAGATGCCAGGGAGGTCAATCCGAGCCGCTGGAGTACCAGGACACGCAACTGGAAATTGGCAGATGCGGTGTATTTGAACCCCGAACGCCCTGAAGTTAAGGGCGCAATGGGTTAGCCGCAGCAGTACCAAGGCGACAGGTACCTTGACACGTACCGATATATATAAAACTGATCGACTGACAGCAGGTCTAAAATTTTAACCAATACTCAGGTATAGGGCGCAGAACGACACTGCGTAGTACTGCGACGGGGCGTTGTTCAGATTCATCGTTCACTCGTGAGCCCAGACCATGAAGAAGACCGATCAGTGGAACACTTCATACTTTCTCGCCGCCTTCGTCGCGTTGACACTGGCGCAGTTCTTCTTTGTCGAACGCGGCACCGTCGAGTCGATCCCTTACAGTCAGTTCCTGCAGTTGTTGAACGAGCAAAAAGTCAGCGACTTGAGCGTCACCAAAGACCAGATCAAGGGCAAACTGCAAGAGCCGATCAACGGTCATACCCTGTTCACCACGGTGCGGGTCGACCCCACCCTGGCGACAGAACTGGCTCAATCAGAGGTCAGCTTTTCCGGAGTCAACGAAAACACCTTTCTGGGCAATCTGCTCGGTTGGTTCCTGCCCTTTGTCATAATCATGGCGGTCTGGATGTTTGTGTTCCGCGGCCTTGCCGAGAAACAGGGCATTGGCGGCCTGATGAATGTCGGCAAATCACGGGCCAAAGTATTCGTCGAGCGCGATACGGGGGTGACCTTCGCCGATGTAGCCGGCATTGACGAAGCCAAGGCCGAACTGGTGGAAATCGTCTCGTTTCTGAAAGACAAGGCCAGGTACACCCGCCTGGGTGCCCATATTCCCAAGGGGACTTTGCTGGTGGGCCCTCCCGGAACCGGTAAAACCCTGGTCGCCAAGGCCATCGCCGGTGAAGCCGGGGTGCCGTTTTTCTCCATTTCCGGTTCCGAGTTCGTCGAAATGTTCGTCGGCGTCGGTGCCGCCAGGGTTCGCGACCTGTTCTTGCAGGCTCGCCAGGCGTCACCCTGCATCATTTTCATTGACGAACTGGATGCCCTGGGAAAGATGCGCGGTATCGGTGGGCTCGGTGGCAACGACGAAAAAGAACAGACACTCAACCAACTGCTGGCGGAGCTGGACGGCTTCGACCCTCGCGAAGGCGTGGTGCTGCTGGCCTCCACCAATCGCCCGGAAGTCCTCGACCCGGCGCTGCTGCGGGCCGGCCGTTTCGATCGTCAGATCGTCATCGATCGCCCGGACCGCAAGGGTCGATGGGAGATTCTCAAGGTGCATATCAAGCACATCGCCGCTGAGCCCAGCATCGACTGCGAGCGTATTGCCCAGATCACCACCGGCTTCACTGGCGCGGACCTGGCGAATCTGGTCAACGAAGCCGCGATCGTCGCGACCCGTCGCGGTGCCCCGGCGGTCAGCCTCGACGACTTCACGGCGGCGGTAGAGCGCATCATCGCCGGCGTTGAACGCAAGAGCAGCCTGCTGCAGCCCGAAGAACGCCTGGTGGTCGCCTATCACGAAATGGGCCATGCCCTGGCGGCCGGCACCTTGCCGGGAATGGACCCGGTGCACAAGGTCTCGATCATTCCCCGTTCCATCGGGTCGCTGGGCTATACGCTGCAACGCCCGACCGAGGATCACTTTCTGATCAGTTACCAGACGCTCAAGGATCGGATCGTGGTGTTGATGGCCGGGCGGGCCGCCGAGCACATCGTCTATGGCCAGATTTCCACGGGAGCAGCGGACGACTTGGTCCGGGCCACCGATATCGCCCGGCAACTGATTACCCGCTTCGGCATGAGCACAGAGCTCGGACAGTCGGTACTGGAGCGCCAGACCCCCACATACCTGGGCGACCAGATGTTGAACCGGGGGGAGAAGGATTACTCGGAACAAACCGCACGAGAAATCGACCTCGGCATCAGAGACCTGCTCGATGAAGCCTACAGTCGCGCCAAGGCATTGCTTGCCAGCCGCCGGGCCGACCTGGATGCCGGCGCCAGACTGCTGCTGGAAAAGGAAACCCTGACGCCTGAGGAGTTCCCCGCGTTAATGCCCCTCACGCCAGAGCACTCGACGTCAGGCAATCCACCCTCACCGGAATGACGCTCATGAACTTCTTGAAGAAACTTTCCGGGTCCAATGTCAACGGTGCAGCGGCCTCTATTGTGCCGTTGTTACGCCAATACGCTGAGCCACTGCCGGAATTGAACTCAGAGGCCTTTGGCGAAATGTTCGACCGTTACGCCGATGCTCGCGTGGTGATGATCGGTGAGGCCAGCCATGGCACCAGCGACTTCTACCGAGCCCGGGCGGCCATCACCCAACGGCTGATCGAGCAGCATGGATTCACTGTCGTTGCCGTCGAAGCGGACTGGCCGGATGCGGGCCACGTTGACCGTTATGTCCGCGGGCTGGCGCCTTCGGCCTGGAAACGGCACATCTTCAGCCGATTCCCGACCTGGATGTGGCGCAATACCGATGTGAGAGCTTTCGCCCACTGGCTTCATCACTATAACCAGCAGAAAGCGCCCGAACTGCGTGTCGAGTTTCGCGGTCTGGACGTTTACAGTTTGCGTAATTCCATTCACGAGGTCTTGAACTACCTCGACCAGATCGACCCTCGGCTTGCGCACGAAGCACGGCAGCGTTATGGCTGTCTGACACCCTGGCAGGATGATCCTGCGTTATACGGCCACTTTGTCGAACGCGGTGGCGTGATGCCATGTGAGCAGGCAGTGGTCGACCAGCTCAATGCCATACTGGCCGAACAACTGGCCGGGCTTGCCCAGGACGAAGAAGCGTTCTTCAACGCCACGCAAAACGCCCAGGTCGTTCGGGCCGCCGAGCAATACTACCGAGCCATTTATCAAGGCTCGACCACCTCCTGGAACCTGCGTGACCAGCATATGTTCGACACCTTGCGGGCGCTGCTCGAGCATCGAGGCCCTCAAGCCAGGGCGGTGGTGTGGGCGCACAACTCCCATATCGGCAATGCCGACGCCACGGAAATGGGCTGGAAGGGCCAGTTCAATATCGGCCAGCTGTGCCGTAGCGCCTACGGGCGCGACGTCGTGCTGATCGGCATGAGCACCGACCGCGGCCAGGTGGCGGCGGCCGATGACTGGGATGGCGACATGCACATCAAGGACATCCGGCCATCTCGGGCGGACAGTTGGGAGCATCAGTTCCTTGAGGCGGGTATCGCCGCGTCCTTGACCGACTGGCGCGATCCGGAGCGAGAAACCTTGCGCCGGGCCCTGTCAGAGACGCTGCTGGAGCGGGCCATCGGGGTGATCTATCGACCTGAAAGCGAGCTGCGCAGCCACTATTTCCAGGCGGTGCTGGCCGACCAATTCGACGCCTTGGTGTGGATAGAACAGACGCAACCGGTGACGGCACTGCACCTGCCGAAAAGCCAGGAACTGGAACCGGAAGACGAAACCTTTCCGTTTGGTGTGTGATGTCCAACATCGCAGAGCACCAAAAAGATTGGTGGCCCGAACCTGCGGCAGCTCCGCCAACCCTGCGCACCCGCAAATTATCAGGTGTACCCAATCCCCGTAGGAGCACGGCTTGCCGGCGATGGCGGCCTTGAGATCGCCATCGCGAGCAGGCTCGCTTCCACATTAGATCGGCGTACACCCGACCAACCAAACAGGCCGGCCGGTAGGCCGCCTCGCTTTGGCTTTTGATCTGGCTTTTGATCTACCCGCCCCTTCGGCAGGCCGAACGGAGGTGTTCATCAGGGGACTGGCGCGCAGCGCCCCTCGGCGAAGCCGAGGACATCGCATGGAGGTCGTCGCGAAGCAGACCGGAGGGCGATGCCCCCTGATGAATGCCGGAGCGAGGGAACACCGAGCCTTAGCGAGGTGCCGGACGCTCGGGGCGAAGACCTTTGCTTCCTTTGGGGCGTTTGCCAAAGGGAGGCGCCGTAAGGGCGAAACCCTAAGTGGCCGTTACCGCAGGAATGGATATGTACACCATCAAGAGCCAGGCCGGCCGGAAGGCCGCCTTCGCAGGCAAGCCAGCTCCCACATTGGATCGGTGTACATCCGCAAGAGCCAGGCCGGCTGTCAGGCCGCCTTCGCGAGCAAGCTCGGCTCCCACATTGGATCGGTGTACATCCGCAAGAGCCAGGCCGGCTGTCAGGCCGCCATCGCGAGCAAGCTCGGCTCCTACGGGTTCGGGTCGCGTTCGGACGATCTTTTGTGCAGATGCACCGCAAACCAGTCGCCAGCCAGTCTGGCGACTTCCTCCAGGGTTCCAGGCTCTTCGAAAAGATGGGTGGCACCGGCTATGACCTCCAGCCGTTGTTCACACTGCAGGGCCTGGGCGCTTTGGCGGTTCAGGTTGAGCACCGTCGGGTCCTGACCTCCGACGATTTGCAAGGTTGGAGCCTTCACCAGCGCCAGCGCTGACCCGGCCAGGTCGGTCCGCCCTCCTCGGCTGACCACGGCGTGCACCACCTCCGGGCGCAGCGCCGCTGCCAACAACGCCGCGGCGGCCCCGGTGCTCGCGCCGAACAGTCCGATGCGCAACGATTGCAACTGCGCACTGCGCCCTATCCAGTCGATCACCCCCACCAGCCGTCTGGAGAGCAGCGCGATATCAAAGCGCAACTCCCCGGTCAGGTTGTCCACGCGTTGTTCCGGTTCGGTGAGCAGATCGAACAGCAGCGTGCCCAGCCCTCGCTCGGCCAGAGACTGTGCAACCTGCAGGTTACGCGGGCTCGAACGAGTGCTGCCGCTGCCATGGACGAATACCACCACGCCGTCTGCGAGTGCGGGCAAACGCAAATCAGCGGCTAACTCGACGTCCGCCAGATCCAGCTTTCGATGTTCTAGTTTCAGCATTGGAATTACCTTAGGACGCGCCCCGTCCCGGCTCCGATTCGCGTTGCCAGGCGCGTTGCAACAGATCAATGACCTCTTCGTCCGAGGTCTGGGAAAAGTTCATGTACCAATTGCCAATCGACATCATCCATTCGAGGGTGAGCGGGCAAACCAGCTCATCCACTTCGCTGCGCAGCGCCTCTGCGGTCTCGACCGGCGCCACCGGTACGGCGACGACGATGCGTGCCGGTTTTTGCAGGCGCACGGCGTGAACCGCCGCCATCATCGAAGCCCCTGTGGCCAGCCCGTCATCGACCAGAATCACCACCTGGTCTTGCAACTTGATGGGCGCACGCGTGGCCCGATAGGCGCGCTCGCGACGCTGCAACTCCTGGCCTTCTCGTGCGACCACGGCCTCAAGCGTCTGTTGATCAATGTAGTTAGCCCGTAATGCATCCTCATTGACTATTTGTATGCCGCCGCTGGCAATGGCACCCATGGCGAACTCCTGGTGGGACGGAACGCCGAGCTTGCGGACCAGCATCAGGTCCAGGCGCACCTCCAGGGCCGTGGCGACTTCATAGGCGACCGGAACGCCGCCCCGAGGCAAGGCAAGGACAATCACATCGGCTTTTCCAGCGTATTTGAGCAGCGGCTCCACCAGACTTTTGCCGGCGGCAGTCCTGTCACGCAAGACAGTTTGCTGAGAGGGATAATGATTCATTTAACAACCTCCTCCAGATGGTAAGCCCCGCCGACTCGTACCGACCCTAGACCGCAAGAATGCTGCAGGGCACCTGATACAGGATATGTTCAGTCGTGCTACCGATCAGCCTTCCCACGCCGCGGCGGTGCACTCTGCCCATCACAATGACATCCACCTGATGCTCGCTGACGAATTCGGCCAGTACCGAGACCGGTTGGCCCAGAATGAAATGCCGGCGCTCGGACGGCACGCCATAGTGTTCGGCCAGCGTGAGAAAGGATTTTTCCAGCGAGTGGCGCAGCTCCCGGGTCAGGTCCGACAGCACCAGGCCGCCGCCTCCCGCATCGCCCAGGTAAACCGATGACACGTCATAAGCGTGCACCAGATGTAGCTCGGCATCACATTGCAGCGCCAGGCTGGTCGCTTGCTCGATGATCCGGTCATTGAGCTCGCTGTTTTGCGACGACGGCCGCGAAGGATCAACTGCCGCAACGACCTTGTGCGGTAGCGTATGGCCGCTCGCACCGACCAGGTAAACCGGAACCGGACACTCTCGCAGCAGGTGCCAGTCCATCGGCGTGATGAAGGCACGTTTGATCACCGGCTCATGCTGCACTTCCTTGATCAACACGTCAGGCTGCATTTCCATGACGTGCTGGAGGATTTCCTGCTGCAGGTCGTCGGCCCAGGTCACCTCGAAGGTGACGTCGATGTCCCTGCTGCGCATTCTTGCCACTTCACCCTTGAGCCAGACGCTATGGTCCTGCAGGTAAGTCTCGCGGGTTTTGTTCTGAATGCTTTTTTCGAGCAGTGAAAGGATATCCATAGGTCTTATCAACGCCGCGATATGCAAACTTGCCCCGCTGGCTTTGGCCAGGGCAGCAGCACGGTGTATCGCCGGGGAGCGGCGCAACGCCGGGTTGATAATCAGTAACAGCCGTTGATACTGGCTCATGGTCTGCCTCCAGGATCGAGTTGTTCGTCGTATCCATGGCGTCGGCTTCATACATACCTACATAACATTTGACTGACGCATCGAAGCCTATGTTCCCCGGCTGCGCGAGCATTCGCCCATCAATAAAGCCGCTACGAACTACAGTATTAATACTATGGGTGATTGGGGGGTCACTTTCTCTGGAGGATGGTCATGCGCGCCATGGTCTTGCATTCCCCTGGCCAGCCTTTGCAGCTGGAAGAGCGTCCGGTCCCGACACCCGATGCCCATCAATTGCTGATCAAGGTGCTGGCTTGCGGTGTCTGCCGTACCGATCTGCACCTGTTCGACGGCGAGCTCGCGCAAGCCGTGTTGCCCAGGGTGCCCGGCCATGAAATTGTCGGCCGGGTCGTGGCCGTCGGCTCGCAAGTGGCACCTTACTGGATAGGCCGACGGGTGGGCGTTCCCTGGCTGGGTTGGGCGTGCGGAACCTGCGCTTTCTGCCTGTCAGGACGGGAGAACCTGTGTAACCAGGCACTGTTCACTGGATGTCAGCTCGATGGAGGTTATGCCGACTACGCCTGCGCCGATGCGCGCTTTTGCCTGACCATTCCAGCCGTACTATCGCCTGTCGAGGCCGCGCCGTTGCTGTGTGCCGGGCTGATTGGTTTTCGAGCCTTGCGCCTGGCGGGAACAGCGCGGCGCCTGGGTCTCTATGGTTTTGGCGCTGCCGCCCATCTGGTCATCCAGATCGCGCTGGGGCGTGGCCAGCAGGTCTATGCGTTCACTCGCCCTGGCGACACCCAAGGCCAGGATTACGCCAGAGAACTGGGCGCCGTCTGGGCCGGGTCGTCAGAAGAGTCGCCGCCGCAGCTCCTGGACGCCGCGCTGATCTTCGCCCCCGTCGGAGCCTTGATACCTCTGGCCCTTGCGGCAACGATCAAGGGTGGCTGTGTGATTTGCGCCGGCATCCATATGAGCGATATTCCGGGCTTTCCCTATCAACTGTTATGGGGTGAACGAATGCTGCGATCGGTGGCCAATCTGACCCGTGAGGACGGCAAGGCGTTCTTCGCCGAAATTCGTCACACCCCCGTTCGTTCCCAGGTCACCCGCTTTGCTCTGGAAGACGCCAATGCCGCACTCGCCTGCCTGCGACAAGGACAGGTCAAGGGGGCGATCGTACTGATGCCCTGAACGCCTGGGCATTTGATCGACCACGAATGAGGGAAAACCGGTGGCCCTGGATGCGCAAGGTCAAAACCACCGGTGGCGCCGTCTGCCGATGCTCATTGAGGCCAAGTGACGGATCCGGTTTATTCCTGCGGGAACTTGCGAAAGCCTACCGCCAAACGGTTCCAGCTATTGATAGTGGAAATCGCCATGGTCAGGTCGACCATTTCGCTGGCACTGAATTCGGCGCTCAGCAGTGCGTAGTCCTCATCCGGGGCGTGGGTTTCGCTCAGACGGGTCAAGGCCTCGGTCCAGGCCAGTGCCGCACGTTCGCGCGGAGTGAAGAAGGGAGTTTCACGCCAGACCGAAACGGCATAGAGACGACGTTCGGTTTCACCCTGCTTGCGGGCATCAGCGGTGTGCATGTCGACGCAGAATGCGCAGCCGTTGATCTGCGAAGCGCGCAGCTTGACCAGTTCAATCAGCTTGTTTTCCAGCGGCAGTTTCGATACCGCATTTTCCAGCGCCAGCATGGCTTTGAAGGCGTCCGGCGAAGCCGTGTAGAAATCGATACGAGGTTGCATGGTGTGCTCCATAACAAGTGGGGTGCGGTTACGTTAGCTCCGTCTGTGGTCTGCACAAATAGCCAATTGTTGGGAAGTTGAGGATGCCAATCGGGTTGGAGCCTGGATTTTCGGTGGCTGTTTGGACGCCATCGCGAGCAGGCTCGCTCCCACAGGGTTATGTGCTGACTTATGGACCTGTACAAATCCAATGTGGGAGCGAGCCTGCTCGCGATGGACTCAAGGGCGACGCGTTTACTCAGAAACACGCGTTATCGTTAACGTCCATCGCGAGCAATCGAGCGTCGACCGGCTGCTCCTACAACGAGGTTTATTTGCCGTTAGAGAGGCTGTTGTAGCTGGTCATCAGGTTGCGGTAGTCGGGGATGTGGTTGGAGAACAAGGTGGCCAACCCTTCCACATCGTTGCGCCAGTCGCGGTGCAACTCGCACGCCAGGCCGAACCAGGTCATCAGTTGCGCACCGGATGCCGACATACGATCCCAGGCCGATTGTCGGGTCAGCTCGTTGAAGGTGCCGGAAGCATCGGTCACCACGAACACGTCGAAACCTTCAGCCAGGGCCGAGAGCGCCGGAAATGCCACGCAAACCTCGGTCACCACACCGGCGATGATCAGTTGCTTCTTGCCGGTGGCCTTGATCGCCTTGACGAAGTCTTCGTTGTCCCAGGCATTGATCTGCCCCGGACGAGCAATGTACGGCGCGTCCGGGAACAGCGCTTTCAACTCAGGCACCAGCGGTCCGTTGGGGCCGCTTTCGAAACTGGTGGTGAGAATCGTCGGCAGCTTGAAGTACTTGGCCAGGTCGGCCAGTGCCAGCACATTGTTCTTGAACCGGTCCGGTTCGATATCGCGAACCAGCGACAGCAGGCCAGCCTGATGATCGACCAACAGAACGGCGGCATTATCCTTGTCCAGACGCTTATAAGAGGTAGTCATTGGGTTATTCCTCGCTTTTTATCGATGCCGAACAGGCCGGCGTAGGTGAAACCGGAGTTCGTGCCACAGCTGCGGCACTGGGATTTCGTTAAATCGCGGCCAAGCAAGCGTAGTCACATCCGCTCGACACGCCACAGCGAAACAGCAATCTGCTCAGCCATTCATCTGGCCGAACTGTCCGGACTGGAAGTCGGCAAACGCCTGATGGATTTCCTGCTCGGTGTTCATCACGAACGGGCCGTGGCCGACGATGGGTTCGTCGATCGGTTCGCCGCTGAGCAGCAGCACTACGGCATCGTTATTGGCTTGGAGCATCAACTGATCACCGTTGCGTTCGAACAAGGCCAGCTGCCCTTCCCGAACCAGCTCCTGAGCGTTGACCTGAACCGTGCCGCGCAACACCACCAATGCCGTGTTGCGGCCTTCGTGCAGGTCCAGCGTCAGCGCCTTGCCGGCGTTCAAGCGAATGTCCCAGACATCGATCGGGGTGAAGGTCCGCGCCGGTCCTTTGTGACCGTCGAATTCACCGGCGATCAGTCTCAGGTTGCCGGCCTCGTCCCTGAGCGGCAGGTTCGGAATATCGCCATCGAGGATGGTCTGGTAGCCGGCGTCAGCCATTTTGTCTTTGGCCGGCAGGTTGACCCACAACTGGACCATTTCCAGGGTGCCGCCGCTGCGGGCGAAATCCTCGGAGTGGAATTCCTCGTGCAGGATCCCTGAAGCGGCGGTCATCCATTGCACGTCACCCGGGCCGATCTTGCCGCCGCTGCCGGTAGAGTCGCGGTGTTCCAGTTCGCCCTTGTAGACGATGGTCACAGTTTCAAAACCGCGATGAGGATGCTGCCCCACGCCACGTCGTTGCGTGGTCGGGGTGAATTCGGCAGGGCCGGCGTGATCGAGCAGCAGGAACGGGCTGATGTGTTTGCCCAGATTGTCGTAGGAAAACAGCGTGCGAACCGGGAAACCGTCGCCCACCCAATGCGCTCTTGGGCTGGTGTAGATACCGATGATGTTTTTCATGGTGTGCCTCCAAAAGTGGCTGAGTGAAACCATGGACACACCTTAAATCCGACACCTTTGCTGCGCTAGACTGCAAAAATCACCCATAGCGTTCTATTTGGAGAACGATAGTGGAAGACCTGAACACCCTTTACTACTTCACTCAGGTGGTGGAGCACCGTGGTTTCGCCGCTGCCGGGCGTGCCCTGGACATGCCCAAGTCGAAACTCAGCCGACGTATTTCGCAGCTGGAAGAACGCCTCGGCGTACGGCTGATTCACCGCACCAGTCGGCATTGTTCGCTGACCGAGATCGGCCAGGCGTATTACCAGCGTTGTCTGGCCATGCGGGTGGAAGCGGAAAGCGCGGCAGAAGTCATCGAGCGCAACCGTTCCGAGCCTCAAGGACTGGTGCGTATCAGTTGCCCGACGGCACTGCTCAATTCATGGGTCGGGCCAATGCTGACCCGCTACATGCTCAAATACCCGCTGGTGGAACTGTTTATCGAAAGCACCAACCGCCGGGTCGACCTGATCCACGAAGGATTCGATATCGCCCTGCGGGTGCGATTTCCGCCGCTGGGAAGCAGCGATATGGTGATGAAAGTGCTGGGTAACAGCACCCAATGCCTGGTGGGCAGTCCGGACTTTCTGCCGCGTCTGTCGTCACCGGCCACGCCCGCTGATCTCAGCGGCCTGCCGAGCCTGCACTGGGGCGCGGCGCAGCGTGAATATCACTGGGAACTGTTCGGCCCGAATGCCGCCAGCGCGGTGATCCGCCATCATCCGCGGATGGTCACTGACGATCTGATCGCCCTGCGCCATGCGGTGCTGGCCGGAATCGGCATCGCCCACCTGCCCAGCGTGGTGGTGCGCGAGGATCTGGCCGCCGGTCGACTGGTTCAACTGGTACCGGGATGGGCGCCAAAATCCGGCATTGTTCACGCGATCTTCCCGTCCCGTCGCGGGCTGTTGCCGTCGGTGCGAACCTTGATCGATTTCCTGGGTGAAGAGTTCAGCCAGAGCGATATGTCCTGAGTCCTGAGGCTTGCCCGCGAAATCGGTGAATCGCTCACTCAGTGCTGACCCAGATACCGGGTCAGGCGCTCCATGGCCTGTTGTAGGGCCGCGACCGCGTGCGTCAGTGCGGCGGCATCGCTCGCACCAAGGGCCGCCTCCAGACGTTCGCAACACAGGATCAAGCGGTGCGCCTTGACGATCCGGGCGCCGCCCTTGATCCGGTGCGCCAGTTCCATGAGGCCATCATGGTCGCGGTCAATGTCAAAATCCTGCAACCGGGCCAGGTCTTTTTCATTGCTGGAGGCCAGTTCACGCAACAAATCGTTGATCAGCGTCCGGTCTGCGCCGACCCATTGCTCCAGACCGCTCAGGTCAATCTCAGCGCAGGTTGGCTCCGTGTTCTCTTCAAGCACTATCGACGTCGCGCCTGGAGTCCTGGATGCCAGTCGGGCGCTCAGGTCACGCAGACTGATAGGTTTGAACAGACAGTCATCCATCCCCGCCGCCCTGCAACGAACCTGCTCCTCGCGCTGGGCATTAGCGGTAAAACCGAGGATCAAGCAGGCCTCAAGGCCCTTGGCCTGCTCTTCATCGCGAATGGCGCCGGCCAATTCGTAACCGTTCATGATCGGCATATTGCAATCGGTGATGACCACGTCGAACGGACGATTGCGCCACAACTCAAGGCCCTGTTCACCGTCCTTGGCCTCCAGTGTGCAGTGGCCCAAATAGCTCAATTGCCGGGACAGCAACAGACGATTGGCCGGGTAGTCGTCAACCACCAAAATATTCAGCGATTCAGTGGGCAACTGCTCGGCGGTGGCAGCTGGTGTCGGTTCAGCCACCGCCTGCAAAACCAGCACCTGCAACGTGACCTCGATCTGCGTCCCCTGGCCCGGAACACTGCTCAGCCGCAATTGGCCACCCATCATTTCACACAGCGAACGGCTGATGACCAACCCCAGACCCGATCCGCTATGCGCTGACTGAGCGCAGTTACCCGCCTGAGTGAACGGGCTGAACAAGCGCTGCTGATCCTGGACGCTGATACCGATGCCGGTGTCCTCGACCCGCAGGCGAATAGCCAAATGCCCTTGGTGAGTGCCAGGTTCGGCCTGCATCGTCAAGCGCACTTCACCTTCGCGGGTGAACTTGATGGCATTGCTCAGCAGGTTGGAAATGATCTGCTTGAAGCGCAGCGGATCGATCAGTACCTCAGGGTCACTCTTGAGGTCCAGATCCAGCACCAATCGCAAGTGCTTGTCTCGCGCCAGGCCTTCGAAGACCCTCGCGACAGACTCAACCAGCGCTCGTATAGGGGTCCGCTCGGGGGTCAAGGAAAGATGCCCCGACTCAATCCGGGCGATGTCCAGAATGTCGCCGATCAAGCCCAGCAAATCACCCGCCGCGGTAGACGCGACCTCAATCGCAAAACGGTCGGCGACACCCTGCTCGGCTTTTTTCATCGCCAGTTCGAGCATGCCGATCAGCGCGCTCATCGGCGTACGGATTTCATGGCTCATGGTCGCCAGAAAGGTGGTCTTGGCCCGATTGGCGTCGTCAGCGGCATCCTTGGCTTGCTGCAGTTGCAGTAGCAGTTGCTGACGCTTGCGGATCAGACTTCGCTGATAAGCGATCCAGCCCAACGCCAGCAATAGCAATCCCGCAGCGGACGCAAAACCCTTGATGATCACTGCACGATAGCGTAGCCAGTAGCTGTCCTCCACCGCCGGCTCATTGCGCCAGCGGTTGGTCAACTCATCCAGTTCTTCCGGCGGGATGCTCAACAAGGCTTTGTTCAAAATCGAATACAACTCGAGGGAACCGCGGTTGGTGGCGAAGGTAATACGCGCCGGTTCCGGGCCCACGGTACTGGTGATATGTAAACGGTCGCGGTATCGCCGGGAAATCATGTAACGCGCACTGATCAATGAGACCAGTGCAGCATCGGCCTGTCCATCGGCGAGCATTTCCATCGCCTGAGCCTGGTTATCCACATCAATGAAGCGGATGTCGGGAGCCGCTGCAAAAACAAATTCACGCAAGCCTTTGCCGCGAACAAGCGCCAGGCGCTTGCCAGCCATATCATCCAGTGTATTGGGACTTGCGGCGCGCGTGCTCGTGACCAACACAAACGGGCTAAGCAGATAGGGACGAGTGAAACGCAACTCGGCCTCGCGCTCGGTGCTAGGCGTAATAACCGCCAGCAGGTCAGCCGTGCCGTCTTTCACTTTCTCGATTTGCCGGTTCAACGAGCTGCCTCGCAGCACGTCGAACTTCAACCCGGTACGCAGGCTGATCCGGGCCAGAACTTGCGCGCTGAGCCCGCGAAACTCACCCTTTTCATCGAAAAATGAAAGCGGTACAAAGTCATCGATCATCGCTACTTTCAGCCGCGGATTTTGCTCCAGCCAGCGTTGTTCGCTGACGCTGAAGTGCAACCCTTGCTGACTGGCGAAGCTCGCGCTACCGGAGCTCCAGCGACGCAGGATGGTCATGCGTTCGCCGACCGGGATCGCCTCCAGGGCCGCGTCGACAACCCGCCGCAAGCGCAGGTTGTCGCGATCCATGGCGAAGGCAAACGGGTTCATCTCCATTCGGGAGAAGTCCGCCAGCTGGACATTGTTCAGGTAGTTGTTGTTGATCAGATAATTGGCGCTGATGGAGTCACCGAGGTACACATCCGCCTGACCAAACGCCACCGCACCGATGGCGCTCAATGTCGACGGATAAAGTTGCAGACTCGCGTGAGGATAGAAGTCGCGAACCGCCTGAGGCGGTAGGTAGTGATTGAGCATGGCCACGCGCTTGTCTGCAAGGTCGGTCGGCAAGTCGCTGCTGGCGCCAGTACGGGTGACCAGGGTCGGCAAGTCGTCGGCGTAAGCCCCGGACATGGCTAACTCAGGGTCGGCGGCTTCAAAACCGTTGGCCGTACCTAACAGATCCAGCTCCCCGCGTTTCAGTGCGCCAATCACCGCCTCACGAGACTCATAGCGCCGCACCTCGATCCTGATGTTCAGCAACTGAGCGAGCAAATCCGCGTAGTCCGCGGTAATCCCTTCGAAATCGTGGTCATTGAGGGTCAGATCGAACGGCGCATAGTCCGGCGCCGAGGTGCCCAGCCGTAAAGTGCCCCTCTCCCGCAGCCAGCGCCAGTGCGCCTCATCCAGCTTGACGCGATAATCCTGAACCGTAGAGCGGCCCAGCAGATGCAAGGCTTGTGGCTCGGCGCCAGCACCCGTCGAAAGAAACAGCGAGCCGAAAAGCATCAAGGCTGTCAGGCCTTTGCGCAGCGATGTGTTCATTCAGATCACACGATTACGAATGGCCAAATCCCTCAAATGGACCGCCGACGTCACCTTGAGCTTTTCGATCAAGCGGGTTTTATAGGTGCTGACGGTTTTGTGGCTCAAGATCATCGATTTGGCAATTTCCTTGTTAGTCCAACCTTGGGCGAGTGCTTGAAAAATCGTCAGTTCCCGGTCGGACAATTTCTCGATCAGCTGCATTTCCGTGTACTGGAGATGGTCCGGATTCACCGAACTGGAAGGCAAACGGGGGAAATAGGTATAACCGGACCTCAGCGCACTGATCGCTTTGCTCAACTCCTCCAGATCATTGGCTTTTGAAACGTAACCCGAGGCGCCGCTTCTCATGCAACGGGTGCAATAGAAAACCGCTTCGTACGACGTGTACACCAGTATCCGGCATGGCGACTCCAGGTCCTTGAGCCGGTTCAAGACTTCCAGTCCATCCAGTCCGGGCATGTCGATATCCAGCACGATGAGCTCGGGTTGATGTGCGCGGGCCATCTGCACAGCCTCAACGCCATTGCAGGCCTCCAGAATCGTGTGGAATTTTTCCTTCTGCAGCACCATCCTGACCGCGGCTCGAATGACCGGATGATCATCCACAACCAGAACTCTATTCATGAGAATTCCTACAAAAACAGCCCACCGCCCGGTATCTGCGGCGCAACTGCGAGGGAGCGCATCGCCGCTGCGCTTGCGCGAATACTCTCGCACGCTAACGCGGGCTCAGCTACCTGTCAGAAATGACAGTTCAGACGAACGGTAACCTTGAAACCTGCAAATCCAGGTGCGGGGGAACTACTCGAGGTCGACTCCGACAGTCAGTGACGTACTGATCATCACCAGATCGAACGGCTCGCTGTCGTACTCCACCAGGGTTAAAAGCTCTTCAATGGAATGCACCGGGGCGATGCGGAAATACCCCAACTGATTCAACATCCGCTCGATTTTCATTCGATGGAAATGCTGCTCGTCGGCAATCAAAATGCGTAACGCTTTATTCGACATCTTTGGCAACCCTGACAATGACGTTCCAACAGGCTTGCGCCTGCCGGCTTTCGTAAGGGCAGCAGGCTATGCGAGACACCGCCGTTTTCATGTAGGACTTTTCTGTAAAAAACCCACCATTTCCTTACACTCGACCAGAGAGTCCGGATCATCAGGCGCACCTTTTTTATTGCCAGCCAAAACCACGAACCCGCCGGACTGGAACAAGGTTTGATGATCCGGCGTAGTTGCATCGAAGACGTACCACATCAAGGCGAAGGTCAGGATGTCGAAGATCGAGCTGATCGATCCGAAGAACAGCATGAAGCGCCCGACATCACCCGGCTGCCAGCGTTGTGGTTTTTTCAGCATGTCCTCATCGACGTTATCGAACGGGATGGCGCGCAACAGAAACACCGCGCCCTTGGCCAGGGGTACAAGTGTCAATAGTCAATCCAGGCGTTGAAAGCTCTGTATTGCCGCCCCCAACACCACGACACCCGCCGCCAGCGCAACCCAGAACCCGCTGCGGGCGTCGAAGGCATCCACCAGCCAGCCCGAACTGGCCGCGCCGATCGCCACGCCGATGCTCAACCCGGTGACCAGCCAGGTCAGGCCTTCGGTGAGCCTGGCCGGCGGCACAAGGTTCTCTACCAACGCCATGGCCACGATCAAGGTCGGGGAAAAGAACAATCCCGCCACAAACACCGCCATCGACAGGCCGAAGATGTCACCGGCCAGCAGCAGCGGCAGCGTGGTCACCGCTGTCGCCACCCCGCCATACAGAAACAGTCGCGGCAGCGGGATATCCAGTTTCAACGCACCAAAGGCCAGCCCCGCCAGACACGAACCGATGGCATACATCGACAGCACAATGCTCGCCGCCGCGGGGTGACCCTCTTGCTGAGCAAAGGCCACGCTGACCACATCGACCACACCGACAATCGTGCCCAGGGCAACCATCAGCACCATCAGCAGACGAATCGCCCCCGAGCGAATGATCGAGCCACGCTCATGATGCTCATGGGGATGCACCGGCGGCTCGGTCCCACGCTGCAAGACAAACGCCGTCACGCCGACCGCCAGCATCAGCAACGCCGCCAGCGGGCCGGCCTCGGGAAACGCGACGACGCACAAGCCCACCGACAACGGCGGGCCAATGATGAAACACACTTCATCGAGCACCGACTCCAGCGCATACGCCGTTTGCAGCTGCGGCTCGCCGCGATACAACTCGGTCCAGCGTGCCCGGGTCATCGCCGACATGCTCGGCATGCAACCGGCCAGCGCGGCGAATACAAACAACGTCCAATGCGGCGCTTGCAGCCGAGTGCAGAGCAACACCATCAACAACGCCCCGCCACCAATCAACGCAGAAATCGGCAGCACCCGCCCCTGGCCATAGCGATCGACCATCCGCGAAACCTGCGGCGCGCAGATTGCCGTGGCCAAGGCAAACGTCGCCGCCACCGCACCCGCCAGGCTGTAGCCGCCTTGCAACTGCGCGAGCATGGTGATCAGGCCGATACCGGTCATCGAGATCGGCATCCGCGCAATCATCCCCGCCAGCACAAAGGCTCTGGCGCCGGGGGCGTTGAATAATTCGCGATAGGGGTTTGCCATCGGGTTCCAGCCTCATCAGGGCCTGCAACTTGCCACAAAGCCGGGTTGAGGTGAAAGCATTGATCAGGTGTCCCGAGCAACCCTTGTAGGAGCGGGCTTGCCCGCGAAGACGTCTGCATGAACAACCCGAAATCCTGATCGAGGCATCGACGCTTGCTTTACTTTCGACACGAAAAAGCCCGGCACTGAGCCGGGCTTTTTCACGCCAACCGATAAAAAATCAGTCGTGTTTGTATTTGTTCTTGTGCTTGTGCCCGTGCCGCTTGCCACCTGAATGACTATCGCGGCCATCGTTGGCCAGGTTGCTACCCACGGCACCACCCGCTGCGCCGCCAAGACCGGCGCCGATGGTAGAACCGGTCGAACCACCCAGTTTGTTACCCACGACCGAACCTGCCGCCGAGCCGATACCACCACCAATGGCAGCTTCAGTCCTGCTGCCCTTGCGAGCTCCGACAGCACTGCCCGCAGCACCACCAACACCCGCGCCAACTGCCGCACCGGTGCTGCCGCCCATTTGTCCGCCGATCACATTCCCTAGCGCACCACCAAGACCGCCACCCACCGCAGCGGTGCCATCACCGGCGGCCATCGCGCCTTGTGCGACCAAAAGCCCAACAAACAAAGCGGGCAATGTTAAACGCATGATGTAGTCCTCAAAATGCTGAATATCGGGAGGTAACGTATTTGGATGAGAGCACGTCAAGCCTTGGGATCTGCTAAGCCTGCTGGCTGTAAGGGTTGGACATCCATTAACGAAAGAGTTTCACCCAGGATCGAGAGAAGACGAGATTTATATCCCGCCCAATTCCCGGTACTTGGTGAGTTCCCATAAAAAAGCCCCCCGTCAGGGAGGCTCGATATCGGACTACCCGACTTACATGTTTGGATAGGTCGGACCGCCAGCGCCTTCCGGCGCAACCCAGGTGATGTTCTGCGCAGGGTCCTTGATGTCACAGGTCTTGCAGTGCACGCAGTTCTGGGCGTTGATCTGGAAGCGCTTCTCGCCGTCTTCCTTGGTGATCACTTCATACACGCCAGCCGGGCAGTAGCGCTGAGCAGGCTCATCGTACAGCGGCAGGTTTTTGCCGATCGGGATGCCCGCGTCGGTCAGCTTCAGGTGGCACGGCTGTTCTTCTTCATGGTTGGTACCCGAGATGAACACCGAGCTGAGTTTGTCGAAGCTGATTTTGCCGTCGGGTTTCGGGTAGTCGATCTTCTTGCAGTCGGCCGCCAGCTTCAGGCAGGCGTAATCCGGCTTGGTGTCGTGCAGGGTAAACGGCAGCTTGCCGCCGAAGATATTCTGATCGAGCCAGTTGAAACCGCCGCCAACGATAGCGCCGAACTTGTGGATCGCCGGGCCGAAGTTACGGCTGGCGAACAGTTCTTCGTAGAGCCAGCTGGCTTTGAACGAATCAACATAGGTGTTCAGTTCATCAGCGCCTTCGGAGCCGGCGAACAGCGCGTCAGCCACGGCATCGGCGGCGAGCATGCCGGACTTCATGGCGGTGTGGCTGCCTTTGATCTTGGCGAAGTTCAGGGTGCCGAGATCGCAACCGATCAGCGCGCCGCCCTTGAAGACCATTTTCGGCAGTGAGTTCAAACCGCCTTTGCTGATGGCGCGGGCGCCGTAGCTGATGCGCTTGCCGCCTTCCAGGTATTGCTTGAGCACCGGGTGGTGCTTGAGGCGCTGGAATTCGTCGAACGGCGACAGGTAAGTGTTGCTGTAGGACAGGTCGACGATCAAACCGACGACCACCTGGTTGTTTTCCAGGTGATAGAGGAAAGAACCACCGGTGTTCTCGGTACCCATGATATCCAGCGGCCAGCCGGCGGTGTGGACCACCAGACCTGGTTGATGTTTGGCCGGGTCGATTTCCCAGATTTCTTTCAGGCCGATGCCGTAGTGCTGAGCGTCGGCGTCGCTGTCGAGGTTGAAGCGCTTGATCAGTTGCTTGCCGATGTGGCCACGGCAACCTTCGGCGAACAACGTGTATTTGCCACGCAGTTCCATGCCGGGGGTGTACAGGCCTTCTTTCGGTTTGCCTTCGCGGTCGACGCCCAGATCACCGGTGATGATCCCGCGGACCACGCCGTTCTCGTCGAACAGCGCCTCTTGAGCCGCGAAGCCCGGGTAGATTTCCACGCCCAGGTTCTCGGCCTGCTGGGCCAGCCAGCGGCACAGGTTGCCCAGGGAGATGATGTAGTTGCCTTCGTTGTGCATGGTCTTGGGCACAAAGAGGTCAGGAATCTTCTGCGCGCTGTCGGCGTTCTTGAGAACGAAAATGTCATCGCGAGTGACCGGCGTGTTCAGCGGCGCGCCGAGTTCTTTCCAGTCCGGGAACAATTCGTTCAGGGCGCGTGGTTCGAACACGGCACCGGAGAGGATGTGAGCACCGACTTCGGAGCCTTTTTCGACCACGCAGACGCTGATTTCCTTACCGGCTTCGGCGGCCTTTTGCTTCAGTCGGCAGGCGGCAGACAGGCCAGCGGGGCCGGCACCGACGATGACCACGTCGAATTCCATGTATTCGCGTTCCACAGGCTATCTCCTACTCAGGGCTCAACAGTTTTTTCTAATTGGAGGTTTTATGTCGCATCCGTTATTTCCTTCGCGCATGCGCGGAGGAGACAATGGGTGATCCACCTTTCTCTCTAGGCGGCGCATTATATCTACACCACTCTCAGCGTCCAATACAAACGTTTGTTTGAATTTGCTGGAAGCCAGATAAATCAAAGCAGCGCGGCTTATAACTGACCATTTTGCCGTATTGACCGGAATAGGCGTTCCGGTCAATATACGGGCGGTTTTGCGCTCGCCGTAGGCTGACTGTTGGTTTCAAGAGCACCTCTAAAGACAGGGCGAAGGCAGTACAAGGTGACGCGTTGCGCAGGTTTGGCGCAAAGTTTACACGCCGCGATAAAGAATGACTTGTCGGTCATCACTGACGAACGGTCATCTGTTATTCCTTTGTAGTAAGCGCCGGCGTTTTTAGAGGTGCCCTTGCGCCCATGAGCATCAATCGCCAGGTTCGCCTGGGCGACTTTCTTTTCACCGGAGAGTAACGAGGAATCCATGAAGGTTCTTGTAGCTGTCAAACGAGTGGTCGACTATAACGTCAAGGTTCGCGTCAAAGCGGACAACTCCGGCGTCGACCTCGCTAACGTCAAGATGTCGATGAACCCTTTCTGCGAAATCGCAGTGGAAGAAGCCGTACGCCTGAAAGAGAAAGGTGTTGCGACTGAAATCGTCGTCGTCTCCATCGGTCCGACCACTGCTCAAGAGCAGCTGCGTACCGCCCTGGCGCTGGGTGCCGATCGGGCCATCCTCGTCGAATCTGCTGATGAATTGAACTCCCTGGCCGTGGCCAAGCTGCTCAAGGCGGTGGTCGACAAGGAACAGCCACAGCTGGTGATCCTTGGCAAACAGGCCATCGACAGCGACAACAACCAGACTGGCCAGATGCTGGCTGCACTGACCGGCTACGGTCAGGGCACCTTCGCTTCGAAAGTCGAAGTCAGTGGCGACAAGGTTGCCGTGACCCGCGAAATCGACGGCGGCGCGCAGACTGTTTCCCTGAAACTGCCGGCCATCGTCACCACCGACCTGCGTTTGAACGAGCCGCGTTATGCGTCCCTGCCAAACATCATGAAAGCCAAGAAGAAGCCTCTCGAAGTGCTGACTCCGGACGCTTTGGGCGTTTCCACCGCCTCCACCACCAAGACCCTGAAAGTCGAAGCGCCGGCTGCACGCAGCGCGGGTATCAAGGTCAAGTCGGTGGCTGAACTGGTCGAGAAACTGAAAAACGAAGCGAAGGTAATCTAATCATGACTATCTTGGTAATCGCTGAACACGACAACAAAGTGCTGGCCCCGGCCACGCTGAACACTGTGGCTGCTGCCGCCAAAATCGGTGGTGACATCCACGTTCTGGTTGCCGGTCAAGGCGTTGGCGCTGTGGCTGAAGCCGCTGCGAAAATCGCTGGCGTGAGTAAAGTACTGTCTGCTGACAATGCTGCTTACGCGCATCAACTGCCGGAAAACGTTGCTCCTCTGGTTGCCGAGTTGGGTAAGGGCTACAGCCACATCCTGGCTGCCGCGACCTCCAACGGCAAAAACATCCTGCCGCGCGTTGCTGCTGCGCTGGACGTTGACCAGATCTCCGAGATCATCTCGGTTCAAAGCGCTGACACCTTCAAGCGTCCGATCTATGCCGGTAACGCTATCGCTACCGTGCAATCTTCGGCGGCCGTGAAAGTGATCACCGTGCGTGCTACCGGTTTCGACCCGGTTGCAGCTGTTGGCGGTTCGGCGGCTGTTGAAGCCGTCGCTGCTGCTCACGACGCGGGCACTTCCAGCTTCGTCGGCGAAGAACTGGCCAAGTCCGATCGTCCGGAACTGACCGCTGCCAAGATCGTCATTTCCGGCGGCCGTGGCATGCAGAACGGCGACAACTTCAAACACCTGTACGCCCTGGCCGACAAGCTGGGCGCTGCTGTCGGCGCTTCCCGCGCCGCGGTCGACGCAGGCTTCGTACCGAACGACATGCAGGTCGGTCAGACCGGCAAGATCGTCGCGCCACAGCTGTACATCGCCGTCGGTATCTCCGGCGCGATCCAGCATCTGGCCGGTATGAAAGACTCCAAGGTGATCGTTGCGATCAACAAGGACGAAGAAGCGCCGATCTTCCAGGTGGCTGATTACGGCCTGGTGGCGGACTTGTTCGAAGCTATCCCCGAGTTTGAAAAGCTGGTCTGACTCGGCTGCGGGTCGCGTAAAGAGGCCAGCTTCCTGGCCTCAATACCTCGCTGCTCAGGAAGCTGAAAAATCCGGAATCCGCTAAGGACTCCGGATTTTTTTTGCCCGTCACTCGCATAAAAAATGCCCATATCTTGCGATATGGGCATTTTTTTAACCGCCCGGCAATCTGCCGTGGTCGGTTTACACACGCAGTTTAAGCCTGGCTTAAACCTTTGCGCGGCCCTTGTAGGAGCCACCTTCACGGGTGTCGATCTCGATCCAGTCGCCGATTTCAACGAAATCTGCAACGCTCAGCTCGGTACCGTTTTTCAGTTTGGCAGGCTTCATCACCTTGCCCGAAGTGTCGCCGCGAGCGGAACCTTCGGTGTAGTCGACCTGACGCACGATAGTGGTCGGCAGTTCAACGGAAACCAGACGCTCTTCGAAGAAGATCGCTTCGCAAACATCGGTCATGCCTTCTTCGACGAATGGCAGAACAGCTTCGATGTCTTCGGCGTTCAGCTCGTACATGGTGTAGTCAGTGGTGTCCATGAACGTGTAGGTGTCGCCGCTGATGAAGGACAGGGTCGCTTCTTTGCGGTCGAGGATTACGTCGTCCAGTTTGTCATCGGCGCTGTAAACGATTTCGGTCTTGTAACCGGTCAGCAGGTTTTTCAGCTTGGTCTTCATGATTGCGCTGTTACGACCGGACTTGGTGAATTCAGCTTTCTGAACCAACCAAGGGTCGTTTTCGAGCTTGATGACAGTACCGGGTTTCAGCTCTTTACCAGTTTTCATTACGAATATCCGAATTTGGATGGGATTTACAAAAATCTAGGCCGCGTATCATATCCAATTTAGGTAAAACTGCACCAGCGTCACAGCAAGATCCGGCTGCAAGGCTTGTTCCAGACACCACGCCTCGGCGTGTTCGGTGAGTTCAGGCCAGTGTTTCTGTACCGCGAGCCAATGATCGGGCATTTTATCCCCGGCATTCCAGGCCTGCCACAGACCGTTGACCGCCTCTTTGGCAGGCGGTGACAAGCCCTCGGTGTACAGCGCCAGAAACGCGTCGAGCTTGTCCAGGTGAATATCTTCTTCCTGCTGATAAATATGCCAAAGCAGTGGCCGCCCCGCCCATTGCGCGCGTACGAAAGAGTCTTCGCCACGGACCGCATTGAAATCGCAGCACCACAGCAGACGATCGTAATCGTCCTGTCGGACGAACGGCAGCACCTGCACCGTCAAGGCATCGCGTACCTGAACCGCACCCGCCGACAATCCCTCGACACCCAGCCAGCGCCCCACGTCGCCGAGGATCCGCCCCTCGGGCACCAGTAAATGGCTGGGTGTCGAGTCAGCGGCCATGACATCGAGCCAACTGGCCAGCCCCGCATTTTCATAGGCGAACAACGAAATCAACCGCGCACCCGTTGCCGGAGCGACGCCGAGGTTCTGCAAGAAGTCCCGCCGGGCCTGCGGGTCTTGCTGAAACCGGCGGCGCCGTTCCAGCAACCCGGCCTCACGCAGCAAGCCGCCCGTACCAGGCCGAAACCCCGGAAAGAAGAAGTACTTCTGCACATGCTTGTACTTCACCGACGGCAGGCCATGACAACCGATAATCCAGTCCTCGGCGCTCAAGTAGTCGAGGTTGATCCACAACGGGGTTTGCTCGCGCGCAACCATTGCGTCCATGTAGGCGGTCGGTAACTGGCAGGCAAACGCTGCGATCACTACATCGGCGGCGGCCGTCGCTGGCCATTGCGCGGACCAGTGGCACACCTCGACCCCCTGCTGCCACTGCTGAGCGGCATTGACGTCGATTTCCGGACACAGGCGTTCAAAGGCCCGCAGGTCATCGACCCATAACCGCACCACGCACTGATGCTCGGCCACCAATTGCCGGGCCAGGCGCCACGTCACGCCGATGTCGCCGTAGTTATCGACGACCGTGCAAAAAATATCCCAGCTGACTTTCATTCCGGGCTCCGTTTGGCAAAAGCGCCGATTGTCCGCATAAATGCTCCCGCACAGAAGAGGGCGAAGCCGATTAATCTGTATGCGACAATCGCCTCCTGCCCGATCGACACCGCCTGCCAGGAAGCCGCCATGCCCTATCGTCCACGCCCGCGCCGTTCAATGCTCATCAGTATTAATCCGTTGCAGCTGACTGGCAGTATCGCTCTGGGTCTGTGGCTGGGCTTCATGGCGATCGCATTGACCTGGTGGCTGGCTTCACGCTTTCTGTTGGGCCCGCAGCTGCCGGTGACCGAGGCGGTTCAGTACCTCGCGAAACCACACGCTGCCGAACCGGGCGCACCCAACCGTATGTTCGAGCAATACCAGGAAAACCTGCGCAAGAATGAGCAGCAGCAAAGCCTGGACAATGCCCGCAGCAATCTGCGTAATCAGTCCAACCCCAAATGCCAGTTCTGGCTGCAACAAGACCAGACAGCCCCCAGTGACAAGAGCCGGGCCAATGTCCTGCAATTTTGCGATTGACCATGAATAAACACGCCGTCCACCAGCTGATCCTCGAAAAGCTCAAGGTCGATCTCGATATCGCCCAACGTGCCGCGCAAACCGCCTACGAAACCGCGACCCACGAAGAAAACATCGCCGAGAACAAATACGACACCCTGGGCCTTGAGGCCTCCTATCTGGCGGCTGGACAGGCCAGGCGCGTGGAAGAAATCCGCCAGGCACTGGTACTTTGCCAAAACCTGATTCTGCGCCCATATGACGAGCAGCAAGGCATCCAGATCGGCACGCTGCTGGGTCTTGAAGACGACAACGGCCATCAGCAATGGCTGTTTTTGGGGCCGGATGCGGCCGGACTGAAGGTTTATCTGGTGGGACAACTGATCACCGTCATCACCCCTCGCTCACCGCTGGGCAAAAGCCTGTTGGGCAAGTTCGAGGGTGATGAGGTCGAAATCAATGTGGCGGGAACCCGGCAACAGTTTGCTGTCACCGAGGTGAAGTGAGTCGGTTCGGGTCTTAGTGAACCGGTAACTCGACGCCGTCGAACAGCTCTTCCAGTTCCTGCTTGTTGTGGCACTGGATGGCTTTGGCCATGATTTCGCGGGTCAGATGCGGGGCGAACTTTTCGATGAAGTCGCACATGAAACCACGCAGGAACGTGCCACGGCGGAAACCGATCTTGGTCACGCTGGACTCGAACAGTTCGCTGGCATCGAGCACCACCAGGTCGCTGTCGAGCTTGGTGTCGACTGCCATTTTGGCGACGATGCCCACGCCCAGACCGAGACGTACATAGGTCTTGATCACGTCGGCGTCGGCGGCGGTAAACACCACTTTCGGGGTCAGGCCGCGATGGCTGAAGGCTTCGTCGAGCTTCGAGCGACCGGTGAAACCGAACACGTAGGTGACGATCGGGTACTCAGCCAGAGCTTCCAGGGTCAGCCTCGGCAGCTTGGTCAGCGGGTGCCCCTGAGGAACGACCACGCAACGGTTCCAGCGATAGCACGGCATCATCACCAGGTCACCGAACAGCTCCAGCGCTTCGGTGGCGATGGCAAAATCCACGGTGCCGTCGGCGGCCATTTCGGCGATCTGCATCGGCGAGCCCTGATGCATGTGCAAGGCGACGTCCGGGTATTGCTTGATGAAGCTGCTGATGACCGGCGGCAACGCATAACGTGCCTGGGTGTGCGTGGTGGCAATCGACAGTGTGCCTTTTTTCTCGTTGGAGAATTCCTGGGCGATCTGCTTGATGCTCTCGACCTTGCGCAGGATCTCGCCAGCCGTGGTGATGATGCGCTCACCGGCCGGAGTGACTCGCGTCAGGTGCTTGCCGCTGCGCGCGAAAACCTCGACACCCAACTCGTCCTCGAGCAGGCGGATCTGTTTACTGATACCCGGTTGCGAGGTGTAAAGGCTTTGAGCCGTAGCGGAAACGTTGAGGTCGTGGTGCGCCACTTCCCAGATGTAGCGCAATTGTTGAAGCTTCATATGTATCCCTCAAAGCAGATAGACGCCACGGGCATCAGCGACGGTATATAACTATATTAATGGTTTGAAGAATAAATCTAGAACTTTTTATAAAAACTGCGATCCCAGCCTCAAACGTCCCCACGCCGCCGACGCTGCAACAAGGGCACCATATACACCGGTACCTGAGACAGCTGCAGAACCCGTGCCGCAGTCCTGCCCAAAGGCGTTTCCGCACCAGCGCCATGGCTGTGACTACCTACGATCAACAGATCCACCGAGAGTTTCGAAGCCTGGTCGAGAATGACCTGTGACGGATCGCCCTGGAACACTCTGACCGACTGAATCAGCGCCAGGTCTTGCTGCCCCTCCCCCAACTCTTCTCGAAAGCTGTCGAGCACGCGTTGCTCGATGTTAGCCATCACCGTGTTCAAGCCCTGGCTGTGCCACTCGCTCAGGGCTTGCTCATCGAGATAACTCTGTAGCACCGATTCGGCGAACAGCCCCATGGGTTCAACCGCGTGAACGACATACAGGTCGGCATTGAAGGTTCTAGCCAGTGCCAGAGCATGTTGCATCACATAGGGGGCGTACACACCGAGGTCAGTGGCATACAGCATCGAATGGATCATATGACCTCCTCGAATGCCAAATATGGCGCAGATTGATTCAGCTTAGCAGTGCCTTGGCGAGTACGACATTCTGGGCAAAGCCCTGTTAAACCTTCTGCTCATTGCTGATGCCGTGAGGAACGTGACCGGTGGCGACAACCTCCCGGGCCAACTCGCAATGACCGGCCTGATCGTCGAAAAACACATCGGCGGCGAAGGCCTCGAGAAACGCGGATTTCGCCAGCCCGCCGAGAAACAGCGATTCATCCAGGCGGATGTCCCACTCGCGCAACGTGCGGATCACTCGCTCATGGGCCGGTGCCGATCGCGCCGTCACCAACGCCGTGCGAATCGGGCAGGCGTCGTCGGAAAACTCTCGCTGTAACAGATTGAGAGCGGCCAGGAAGCCTTTGAAGGGACCGCCCCGCAATGGCTCACGGGCCGACTCGCGCTCGCTGGCCTGAAACGCTTCCAGGCCGCCAGACTGATACACGCGTTCGGACTCGTCGGAGAACAGCACCGCGTCGCCATCGAACGCAATACGCAATTCGGCACTGGCCGCTCGCCGGGCACCACCGGAGAGAATGGTCGCCGCGGCGAAACCGGCGTCCAGTGCACTGCGGACATCCTCGGCATGGGTCGACAGAAACAGATCACAGCCGAACGCTGCCAGATAGGGATACGGACTACGCCCACCGACAAAGGCCGCGCGGGAAATATCCAGGCCGTAATGCTGAATCGAGTTGAACACCCGTAAACCGGTGTCTGCGCTGTTGCGCGAAACCAGCACCACCTCGACCCGGGCCCGACCGAGGCTGGCATTGAGGCTCAGGAGTTTTTTAACCAGTGGAAACGCATCGCCGGGCTCGAGGAACTCTTCCTCGTGCTCGATCTGATACTGCCGATAGGCTTCGACGCCATGCGCCAGGTAGACCTTGTGGCTCTCACTTAAATCGAACAGCGCCCGTGAGGAAATTGCCACCACCAGTTTGTCGCTCATTCCCTTCACCATAGTGCTTCCCCTGACTCAGCCATTACGCCGATCGACAAAACTCAATGCCTGGTACATGGCCTCGATTTTCGGCAGTTCACAACCCGCGGCTCTGGCAGCGGCCAACGGTCTGGCATAGATCGCCGCCAATTCCAGCGGGCGTTTATGCAGATAGTCGTGGTACATGCTCGGCCAGTAATCCGGCATTTTTTCGGTCATTTTGAACAGTTGTTCGGCATAACCGGGTGGCATGTCATGACCGCAAGCCAGAGCGCCCTGCACCACTTCAGCCATCAGCGCCTGAATCAATTCGCGACTGCTGGCATCGGCCATCAGCGGCGTTGTGCTTGCGCCCAGCAGCACCGACAAACCGTTGTACGGTATATTCCAGACCAGTTTTTGCCAGCGCGCCTGTTGCAGATTGGCCATGGCCTGAGAGTCGATGCCGGCCTTGCGGAACAGCCCGGCGCCCTCCTCGACGATCGCCTGGCGCGCCTGTTCGTCAGTCTGCTCTTCCGTCAGTGCAGGCCCGCTGTGATAACCGATGTTCACCCTGCCCAGAGCCTGATGCTCGATCACCCCCGGGGCTGTGCGATGAACGCAGATAAAGCACAGGCCGCCCAGCAGGTGCAGCGAATCAGGCAGCAGTTCGCGCAAGCTGTCTTCGACGTCCAGACCGTTCTGCAGCAACAGGACTTTGGCGCCAGCGGCCGCAGACTTGATGATCGCCGGCGCGAGTTCGGCGTTGCTGGTGGTCTTTGCGCCCACCAGCAACCAGTCGCAGGGCGGCATGTCGGCTGCCGAGGAATAGCCCTGGACCGGATTCAACGTCAGCGCACCCTGCTCGGCGCTGTTGAGTTGCAGACCACGCTCGACGACTGCAGTGAATTCGCTGCGCAACAGAAAATGCACATCAAACCCGGCGCGCGCCAGCATCACCCCGTAAAAACCGCCGATCGCCCCGGTACCGATAATGCCGATTCGCGGCGTCTGGACAACTGCCCCCATCATGGCAACTCCTCTGGCATTCGACTCAGCGCCTGACGCAAACCGGCATTGAGCTCATTGCGCGTCAACCGCGACTGTAAGGCCCCATGGAATTCACCGTCGCGCACCACGAACAGCGCCGGCAAATGAAAAACCTGATATCGCTCGACCACCCCGCCATTGTTTCCTGCATCGATCCAGCACAGCCGATCAACCGCCAGATCCAAACCAGGCAATTGCTGGCGAGCCCAGCGGCAACTGGCGCAGCCAACACTGGTGAACACCACCAGCGACACACCGCTCATCGCCAACAATCGCTGATCGGCGTCGAAATCGGTCAGCTCCGATTGGACCACTATACTGGTTGAAACAATGTCAAATAACCGAGACTCGGAGTCCGCGTTCATGAGACGTTTTTTACCTCATCCTGATGATGTTCCGGTCGAGTTAACCTTGCGCAAGCACGAATGTATTTCTTGCCAACGGCTGCACACTATCAGCCTCGGCGGCGTGGCTTGCAATTACCACCGCGCCTGGCGCCGCGGAACGGAGCTGGAAATACGCATGCCCACCCTTGGCGAAAATGCCCGCTATCTTGGCTATGTCGCCTGGTGCCTGAGACGCAAGCACGGGTATTTGGTCGGGATTGCGTTTGTCGACGAACAAACGTTGTTCTGCGCGCGTATGGGCGAGCAGGTCTGCCAGATGGAGCGTTACTGCCGCTTGCACGAACCACAGCCTGAGCAGCAGAGCATTGAAGTGCTGGCCCTTGAATGGGTCGAGCAGCATGCCGACGAATTCTCCCATGACACCGTTCGTCAGGCATTTATACAGCAGACACTGGATTAAACCCGCGTCTGCCCATTGTCGAGCAACCGCCTAACGCGCTAAGGTTCGGCTCCCCGACGCGCTAAAATCTGCTGTGCTCCGCCGCGCGGGGATCGCTGGCGGCCGGCACCCGTGACCTGACGAGTAACACGATGGCTGATTTACCGATCAATGACCTTAACGTCGCCTCCAACGAGACCCTGATCACTCCCGATCAGCTCAAGCGTGATATTCCTTTGAGTGACGCTGCCCTGCGCACCGTGACCAAAGGCCGCGAGGTGATTCGCAACATTCTCGATGGCACAGATCACCGCCTGTTCGTGGTTATCGGGCCTTGCTCGATTCACGACATCAAGGCTGCGCACGAATATGCCGAGCGCCTCAAGGTGCTCGCCGCCGAAGTGTCCGACACGCTCTATCTGGTAATGCGGGTCTATTTCGAGAAGCCGCGTACCACTGTCGGCTGGAAAGGCTTGATCAACGATCCGTACCTGGATGACTCGTTCAAGATTCAGGACGGTCTGCACATCGGTCGTCAGTTGCTGCTGGATCTGGCTGAAATGGGCCTGCCAACGGCTACCGAAGCGCTCGATCCGATTTCGCCGCAGTATCTGCAGGATCTGATCAGCTGGTCGGCCATCGGCGCGCGGACCACCGAATCCCAGACTCACCGTGAAATGGCTTCCGGCCTGTCTTCGGCGGTCGGCTTCAAGAACGGCACCGACGGTGGCCTGACTGTGGCGATCAACGCCTTGCAGTCGGTTTCCAGCCCTCACCGCTTCCTTGGCATCAACCAGGAAGGCGGCGTGTCGATCGTCACCACCAAGGGCAACGCCTACGGTCACGTGGTGCTGCGTGGTGGCAACGGCAAGCCGAATTACGATTCGGTCAGCGTAGCGCTCTGCGAGCAAGCGTTGAACAAGGCGAAAATCAAGCCGAACATCATGGTCGATTGCAGCCACGCCAACTCCAACAAGGATCCGGCACTGCAACCGTTGGTGATGGAGAACGTTGCCAACCAGATCCTCGAAGGCAACCAGTCGATCATCGGTTTGATGGTCGAAAGCCACCTGAACTGGGGCTGCCAGGCGATTCCGAAAGACCTGGCCGAGCTGCAATACGGTGTCTCCGTTACCGACGCCTGCATCGACTGGGCCAGCACCGAAAAAACCTTGCGCAGCATGCATGCCAAGCTCAAGGATGTACTGCCGAAACGCGATCGCGGCTAAGTAATCTGACGGGCAATGTTGGCAAAGCAGGCTCCAATGCCTGTCAGCTCAGACGCAAAACCTTGTGGGAGCGGCGGTGCGGCGATCCGACTTGCCCGCGAAGAACGATAACGCACAATGCCTGAAAAACCGTGGTGTTCTCTTCGCGGGCAAGCCACGCTCCCACAAGGTTTGATGTTCGCTGCACAATTTGCGTGATCAAAAAAAATCCGGAACCTGTTAAAGGATTCCGGATTTTTTTATGCCTGATGAACCAGACCGTCAGATAGCCGTTGCCCCACCATCCACCGCCAGGGCGTGACCGGTGGTGAAAGCCGCACCGTCGCTGCACAGATAGAGCACCGCGCTGGCGATTTCTTCGACGGTGCCGATACGACCGACCGGGTGCATGGCGGCGGCGAATTCGGCTTTCTTTGGATCCGCCTCATAGGCACGACGAAACATGTCGGTGTCGATCACTGCCGGGCAAACGGCATTCACGCGGATTTTCTTCTTCGCATACTCGACGGCCGCCGATTTGGTCAGGCCGATCACTGCGTGCTTCGACGCGGCGTAGATGCTCATTTTCGGCGCCGCTCCCAGGCCCGCTACCGAAGCGGTATTGACGATGGCGCCAGCGCCCTGAGCGAGCATCAGCGGCAATTGGTATTTCATGCACAGCCAGACACCCTTGACGTTGACTCCCATGATGGCGTCGAACTCATCGAGGGTTCCGTCGGCAAGCTTGCCCTTTTCGATCTCGATCCCGGCATTGTTGAAGGCGTAGTCGACACGACCGTAGGTGCTGACCGCTTGCTCCATCAGCTGGCGCACATCAGCCTCCAGCGTGACATTGCAACGGACGAAAACTGCGTCGCCGCCGGCCGCACAAATCAGCTCCACCGTGCCCTCGCCTCCCGCCACATCCAGGTCCGCGACCACCACTTTCAAGCCCTCAGCGGCAAACGCCAGGGCCGTTGCGCGACCAATACCGGCCGCCGCGCCAGTGACCAAAGCTACCTGGCCGGAAAACGTCATGCTCATTGTTATGTCCTCGATGAATTCGGGTGATCGCAGTCTAGCCACAGCGCCCCGGGACGCGGCAGCACTATCAGAAGCCCGGTTGAGCACTTATGAGTTGCAGTGATATCCATACCCGCCCGACTATCACCCGATTGGATTGAAGCCTATTCGCTGCATCAGCAAACCTTGCGACATCAGCCGCGAGGGTCTATCAATCAGGCTTCAATTCATCATTGAGTGCCTGTCATGACTGCCCAGACCAATCGCCAATTCCTGCTCGCCAAACGTCCGGTGGGCCCGGCGACCCGCGAAACCTTCACCTATCAGCAAGTTCCGGTCGGCGAACCGGCGGCAGGTCAGATCCTGGTCAAGAACGAATACCTGTCTCTGGACCCGGCGATGCGTGGCTGGATGAACGAAGGCAAGTCCTATATTCCGCCAGTGGGCATTGGCGAAGTGATGCGCGCGCTGGGCGTTGGCAAGGTCGTGGCCTCGAACAACCCTGGTTTTGCCGTCGGCGACTACGTCAACGGTGCCTTGGGGGTGCAGGATTATTTCCTTGGCGAGCCGCGCGGTTTCTACAAAGTCGATCCAAAACTGGCTCCGCTGCCACGCTATTTGTCAGCGCTGGGCATGACCGGGATGACCGCGTACTTCGCCCTGCTGGACGTTGGCGCACCCAAGGCCGGCGACACCGTGGTGCTTTCGGGCGCGGCGGGTGCAGTGGGCAGCATCGCCGGGCAGATTGCCAAGATCAAAGGCTGTCGCGTAGTCGGCATCGCCGGTGGCCAGGACAAGTGCAAATTCCTGATCGACGAACTGGGCTTCGATGGCGCCATCGATTACAAAAGCGAGGATGTCGTTGCCGGTCTCAAGCGCGAATGTCCGAAGGGCGTCGATGTGTATTTCGATAACGTTGGCGGCGATATTCTCGATGCGGTGCTCAGCCGCCTGAACATGAAAGCGCGCGTAGTGATCTGCGGTGCCATCAGTCAGTACAACAACAAGGAAGCGGTGAAAGGTCCGGCCAACTACCTGTCGTTGCTGGTGAATCGCGCGCGAATGGAAGGCTTTGTGGTGATGGACTATGCCGCTCGGTTCGCCGAAGCCGGGCAGGAAATGGCCGGCTGGATGGCCAAGGGGCAGCTCAAGAGCAAGGAAGATATCGTCGAAGGACTGGAGACATTCCCGGAAACGCTGATGAAACTGTTCAGCGGCGAGAACTTTGGGAAGCTGGTGTTGAAGGTGTCTTGAGCCTGAGTGCGACCTGAAACACCGTCTTCGCGGGCAAGCCCGCTCCCACAAGGTCATCGCAGAACCTGTGGGAGCGGGCTTGCCCGCGAATGATCGTACAGGCGCCGCTTAAGCCAGCTCAGCCACTACTGCTGCCAAGGCTTTTGCCGGATCGGCCGCCTGGCTGATCGGACGGCCGATCACCAGATAGTCGGAACCGGCATCCAGCGCCTGACGCGGCGTGAGGATACGCCGCTGATCATCCTGGGCACTGCCCGCCGGACGAATCCCCGGGGTCACCAACTGCAGGGACGGATGAGCGGCTTTCAAGGCCCTGGCTTCCAGTGCCGAGCAGACCAGACCGTCCATCCCGGCTTTTTCCGCCAGGGCCGCCAGACGCAGCACTTGCTCCTGAGGCTCGATATCCAGGCCGATCCCCGCCAGATCCTCACGCTCCATGCTGGTCAGCACGGTCACGCCGATCAACAGCGGTTTGGGCCCGGTACGCTGATCGAGCACTTCACGACAAGCCGCCATCATGCGCAAACCACCGGAGCAATGGACGTTGACCATCCATACGCCCATATCCGCGGCAGCCTTGACGGCCATGGCGGTGGTGTTCGGGATGTCATGGAATTTCAAGTCCAGGAACACTTCGAAACCCTTGTCACGCAGGGTTCCAACGATCTCCGAAGCACAGCTGGTGAACAGTTCCTTGCCGACTTTGACCCGGCACAGTTTCGGGTCCAGTTGATCGGCCAGCTTCAGTGCGGCGTCACGAGTGGGGAAATCCAGGGCGACGATGATAGGAGTCTGGCAGGCGGACATGAGTGTGCTCTCAGGCAAGTCGAAATCGGCGCGCATTGTAGCGGAACCAGCGCCGCTGCGGGACCCGATGATCGGTAATTCCTCTTCCACGATGACGCTGTCTTCATGAGAATTCCATACCCTGCGGCAATTGTGTCGAGAAAAATACATTCCCGACATCCCTGCAACAATCGCCGACGCTACCCTCAGCCGCAACTTCCCTTGATGATCGACTACCTGGCACGTTTCAATATTCACGCCAGCGGTGTCACCGATGGCGCCGCGATGCGCCTGGCGCTCCAGGCAGAGCATTTCGACGTGGTGGTGCTCGATCTGATGCTGCCTGGCGAGGACGGCCTGTCGCTGTGCCGCTGGCTGCGGGCCGAGTCGGACATTCCGATTCTGATGCTGACCGCCCGCGGCGGAGCAACTGAGCGAAGACCTCGACAGCCCTCCGCTGGATGAATCCGGACCCAAGGAAGCTCGTCAGGCGGCCTACACCTTCAATCTGATGCAAAAGCGCATTCGTGAGCAGGTGCAGCAACGAGGCCGGATGCTCGGCGCGGTATCCCACGATCTGCGCACGCCTCTGTCGCGCCTCAAGCTGCGTCTGGAACAGATCGACGACAGCAAGTTGCAAGGGCAGATGCGTCAGGATCTCGATGACATGATCAGCATGCTCGACGCCACTCTCGGCTACCTGCACGAGCAACGCACCAGCGAAGCCGCGCAATGGATGGATGTGCAGGCACTGGTCGAATCCCTCAGCGAAAACGCTCAGGACCAGGGTGCCGACGTCCAGGCTCATGGCCATTGCGCGCCGCTGCAAGTACAGCCGATGGCCCTGCGCTAATGCTTGAACAACCTTTTGGACAACGCCCTGCGCTACGCCGGGCACGCGGCAATCACCCTGCAGGACAGCCGCGAAGCAATCGTAAAGTTAGTGAACGCGGTGTGCCTGATACAACGCGTTTTCAGGTTTTAGGGCCGCTGCGCGCCCCAGCGGGGGCAAGCCCCCTCGCCACAAGTAACCACCAGGCTGAAAATTTGCGCTAACTGGTCTCTCCAATCAGCGCTTCTCGTCCACCCGTCCCTGACTCGCACTCCAATCGGTCAACAGGCTATAGGCCACAGCCAGCAAGGTCGGGCCGATGAACAGGCCGATAAAACCAAACGCAAGCAACCCACCAAACACCCCGAGCAACACGATGATCAGCGGCAAGGTGCCGCCGCGGCTGATCAGGTAGGGCTTGAGTACGTTGTCTACGCCACTGATGATCAGCGTGCCCCAGATGCCGAGGAATACCGCCATGCCGTACTCGCCTTTCCAGGCCAGCCACGCGGTCGCGGGAATCCATACCAGCGGCGGTCCCATGGGGATCAGGCTGAGCATGAAGGTGACGATGCCCAGCACCAGCGCGCCCGGGACACCGGCAATCAGGAAGCCGATCAACGCCAGGATGGCCTGTGCCGCGGCCGTGCCAATCACTCCGTTGACCACCCGTTGTACCGTGCCAGCCACCAGTTCGATGTAGTAACCGGCACGATCACCGATCAGCCGTTCCAGCAAGCCATGGACAAATACCGCGAGTCGCGGCCCGTCGCGGTAGAAGAAAAACACGAAGACGATGCTCAAGGTCAGCTCGAGAATCCCGCCGCCGATCTGCGCACTGCGCGCCAGCAACCAGTTACCGACCTGTCCCAGATAGGGTTTGATCGCAAGCATCATGGCCGCGCCCTGTTGGTCGATGCTGTTCCAGATCACGACCAGCCGCGCGCCGACAAAGGGCACCGCCGCCAGCCAGGTCGGCGCTTCAGGAAGACCATCGACCTGCACATCCTTGATAAACGCCACGGCGTCGCGCACATGATCGGCCAGATTGAAGCCGAGCCAGACCAGCGGAACCGCCACCAGCAACATCCAGCCCAGGGTCAACAGAGCAGCGGCCTGGGACTCGCGACCATTGAGCCAACGGGTTAGCAGGCGCATCAGCGGCCAACTGGCGAACGCCAGTACCGCGCCCCAGAACAGTGCCGACCAGAACGGCGCCATCACCCAGAAGCTGGCACCGAACAGCACCAGGAGCAGTATCTGCACCAACAGCCGATCGTTATTGACCATGAAAGATCTCGTGAACGTGAACGAACAAAGAGTAGGCGAACGGCTTGGGGCTCGTTCGCCTTGAGGGAACTTATCGCAACAACTCGATGTGCAGGCCCGGCGCTTGCGCGCTGCCTGTCTCCATCCGCGCCGCCAGCACGCCCTGCCCGATCAGCGCCTGGCGCCAGGTCTCGGCATGGGGACCGGAAACACTGACCCGCATCGTCGTATCGAGGTTCAGTGCGCGTGACAACAAGGTCAGCCAGGTCGGTATCGGTTCACCATTGAGCTTCGGAAAGTCCAGCTCGCCGGTGTCCTTGAGTTGACGCAACAAGGTCGCGGAAGTCGGTATCAACTCGCCAAGGGGTGTGCTGGCGTCAAACTGCTCGACATGCAGGTAAGCCCGGCGATTGCCGCGAGTGATGCTGTACAGCGCCACCAGCGAGTTGTCCTGCGGTGCCGCCAGGCGCAACAGCAGATAAGCCTGCTGCTCGTCGGAACCGTAGAGCTTGGCATTGCCGAAGACCTCGTTGGCCCACAGGCTGCTTTCCCCGCAATTGCGGGCCTGGCACCAGAACAACAATTCGGCGCCCTGCTTCTGCAAGGCTTCGCGCGCGATGGTGAAGGCTTCGGTGGACGAATGCTCGGGCGGCAACTCGTAGGTCACCGAGGTCGCTTGCCCGCGGGCGCTGACCTGACCGTCGAAACGCAGCTGGCCACTGATTTTGCGGATCGACCCCAGGGGATAAATGCGCTCCAGTTCTGCCACCGGCCGGTAGTCGACGATCTTTGCATCAGGCAGACGCGGCACCAGCGGCAAATCGTGACTGCCGGGCACATCGGCGGCAAACAACAACGGACTTAAACAGCACAGGCCGAGAATACTGATTGAACGCATGGGTACTCTCATCGGATCAACATGGCCTGGGCGCCTTTGACGACATCGGCATCGTCGATGCGCGGCGGGACCAGTAAGCCGCGCTGCACCGCAGGACGGGCCTCCATGGTTGCCATCCAGCGCTGCAGGGCCGGCAAGCCGTCTATGGAAACGCCAGACCATTCGTACCCACGGACCCACGGATAAGTCGCGATATCGGCAATGCTGTAATCGCCTGCCAGAAACTCGACAGCTTCCAGGCGGGTGTTCAGCACTTCATACAAACGGCGGGTTTCATGCTGATAGCGGTCGATGGCGCCCTGGAGTTTTTCCGGGAAATAGCGGAAAAACACATTGGCCTGACCTTGCATCGGGCCGATGCCCCCCATCTGGAACATCAGCCACTGCATGACCACCGAACGCCCCTTGGGGTCTTTGGGCATGAGTTGCCCGGTCTGTTCGGCCAGATAGATGAGAATTGCGCCGGATTCAAATACGGCAAAATCGCCATTGGCGCGGTCGACAATCGCCGGAATCCGCCCATTGGGATTGATCTTGAGAAAATCCGCAGCCTTCTGCTCCTTTTTGTCGAAACTCAAGGCATGCACCCTGTAGGGCAGGCCGAGTTCCTCGAGCACGATAGAGACCTTGTGGCCATTCGGGGTCGCAGCGGTGTAGAGATCTATCATGGTTGTCTCCCATTTCAACCCGCCCAGCCTCGACAGTTGCCCGCTGCAAGTCAAGGAACGGCGAAGAACCGATTGAAACAGTCTGCAACAAGGGCCGCACCGGGTTCGTCATTCAGGTGCAGATGATGGCCGCCAGGCAACTGTTCACGGCTAAAGGGTAGACGCTCCAGCAATTCTGGATGTTGCGCGAGCATGCCGTCCTCGGCGACCACCAGTTGGGTCGGGCAATCGATGCGCTGGACGAAGGCCATCGCCTGCTCTTCTGTCAGACGCAGGGGCGATGCCAGGGTCAGACGACTGTCGCTGCGCCAGGTATAGCCGCCCGGCACCGGCATCAACCCGCGCTGGGCCAGCAGCTCGGCGGCTTCACGGCTGACCGCCACCAGGCCTTTCATTCGCGCTTCGATGGCGCGATCCAGCGTGCTGTACACCGGTTTGCGCTTGTCTTGCAGATTCAGCTGCGCTTGCAGGGCCATGCCCATGCGTTCGGCAGCGTTGTCGCCTTTTGCGGTAGGAGGAATGACCCCGTCGATCAACGCCAAATGCGTCACACGTTCCGGCAGCGCGCCCGCCAGTACCAGTGAAACGATCGCCCCCAACGAGTGCCCGAGCAAGGCAAAGCGCTTCCAGCCAAGCTGCTCGGCGACTTGCAGCACGTCGTAGGCGTAGTCCCACAACGCATAACCGGCACCCGGCGGTCGATGCCCGGAATGACCGTGCCCGGCCATGTCCAGCGCCACGATGCGCAAGCCCCTGAGCTTGGGCGCCAGGAGCGCGAAGCTGTTGGCGTTGTCCAGCCAGCCATGCAGGGCAATCACCGGCAAGCCGTCCTCGGGACCGAACAAATGCGCGGCCAGTTCGATATGCGGCAAGCTCAGACGGACTTCTTCAACCGGAGTTTTCATGCGCAATTGCGCTCGCTGCGACTTTCCCAGCGGCTGAACAGGTTCTTCAGCAGCGTGGCGGTGTCCTGTGGACGTTCAAGGGGAAACATATGCCCGCCGGGCATGGTCAGCGACTCGCCGTGGGGCAAACGCCCGACCGAGTTTGCGTGATGACGCATCACTACCCGGCTCTGACGTCCACGAACCACTGCCAGCGGCACTTTCAACTGCCGTGCGCGACCGGGGCTGGTGTGCGGGACGCCGCGGTAAATGCTGATTTCCGTCGCGGGATCGAAACTCAAGCGCAGCCGATCACCGACCTGATGCAGGCCATGTTGCAAATAAGCGTCGAAGCATTCCGGGTCGAAGCCACGAAACAGGGTCTTGCCGGAGAAATAGTGACGCGCGGCTTCCAGATCGGCGAACTCTTCGCGCCGCCCCAGAGTACGCCCGGCCGGGGTCAGACGGTCGATAAAACCCAAGCGTTTGGCTGCGCGTATCACCCACTGATCAGCCCGGGTCAGCACCGGCGAATCGAGCATCACCACGCCACGATAGAGTTGCGGGCAACGCAATGCCGCGTGCAAATGCAGCACCCCACCGAAAGAATGTCCGACGCCCCACACGGGTGCAGGCTGTTGCTCAAGGTGATGAATCAGCTCATCCACCAGGTTCAGCCAGTTGTCGTCCACCGGGAAACGCGGGTCATGGGCATGTTGCTGCAGATGGGCAACCTCATACTCCGGCGCCAACGCGGCGAACAACTTGCCGTAGGTAGCCGAGGGGAAGCCATTGGCGTGGGCGAAAAATATCTGCTGCGGCATACCGGCGAATCCATAAACGAAAAATCAGTGGTTGATTGTCCGTAAGACGCCTGTCAACAGCAATGACCGTAACTGCCAGGAATGATGACAGTCTGGTCAAAGCTATGGGCTTGTGGCGAGGGGGCTTGCTCGTCAGTCAAGCGAACGCTGCCCCCTGTGGGAGCGAGCTTGCTCGCGATAGACTCAAGGGCGGCGCGTTTATTCAGAAAACACGCGTTATCGTTAACGTCCATCGCGAGCAAGCTCGCTCCCACAGAGACCTCCTCGCCACAGGTATTCTGTCGATCAGCTTAGCGAGTCGGCGGCGTTTCTCCCAGCGGCACCACCGCCATGGTCAATCGCGACACGCAGCTGGCCTTACCTTCATCGCTACTCAGGCGGATGTCCCAGACATGGGTGGTGCGGCCGATATGAATCGCTCGTGCTACCGCAGTCACCCGCCCGCTACGCAACCCGCGCAAGTGGTTGGCGTTGATCTCAAGCCCCACGCAATAGAACTTGCTGGCATCGATACACAGGAAACTGGCCATGGAGCCGACCGTTTCGGCCAGCACCACCGAGGCCCCGCCATGCAGCAGGCCATAGGGCTGATGGGTGCGATGGTCGATGACCATGCTTGCGGTCAGCGACTCGTCATCAAAGGATTCAAAGCGGATATCCAGCACTTCGCCGATGGTGTTTTTCTGGGTCGCGTTCAGTTGCTCAACGTTGGGAGTGGTACGCCATAGACTCATCGCTACATCCTTTAGAGGTTTTATATCGAGTCAATCCTGCCACAGCACCGCTTCGCCCTGTGGCGAGGGAGCTTGCTCCCGCTGGGCTGCGAAGCGGCCCCAAAACCTGCAACTTCATTTCGCCAGGCACACCGCACTTACTGGTTTTACGACTGCTTCGCAGCCGAGCGGGAGCAAGCTCCCTCGCCACATGTATGCGCTCGGCGATTCACCGCGAGCGTGTTTACGGGTGTTTGACGCTATTGAGGGTCATCAACCCCGCCAGCGGCCAGTCACCTTCGAGTTCGGCCAGGCCGGCGGTGCCCACCCGCTGCGGTTCGCGCCAGTGACCCTGTTGCAGATAGGCAATCAGGTTGCTGACCAGCGGGTTATGGCTGACCAGCAGCACGTTGTCCAACGAGTCGAGTTCATCCACCACCGCCGGCGGATCGTTGTCGGGAGCCAGCCACTTCACGGTGCGGACCTCAGGTTCGAAGCCCAGGGCTTCGCGCACCAGTTGCGCGGTCTGCTGTGCCCGAGTGTAAGGGCTGGCGTAGATGGCGCTGAGCGGTTGGCCGATCAGCTGCGCAGCGCTGCTCAGCACTTCCTTGCGGCCATTCTCGGTCAGCTCCCGCTCGGCATCGCTGCGGGCGTGGGGCTCGGCTTCACCGTGACGCAGCACCCAGAGCTTCATAGTTTTGGCTCCTCGTCCCGTACCGGGTGCGGTGCCGGTGGTACGGCATGCGGCGCTTCGCCTTCGGGCGTACGCGGAGTCGGCCAGTCGGCGAATGGCCAGGGTTTCTGGTCACTGTGGAAACTGCCGAAGCGACCGATCTGCGCCAGGAACTGGCTCAGGCTGTCGCCGAAATTCATCAGGCTGGCACTCGGCGCACCATAGATCAGCCGGTAGATGAGTTGCACCAGCACCACTGCGCCGAGGATAAATTGCGCCACTTGCCAGACCAGCACGTACACCAGCATCCACAAAACGCGCAGCAAAATGGACTCGTATCTGGCTTCGTTCTTCGGATCGTTCATGTCCCGCTCCTTGTCGTATCAGTTGAAACCACTGGTGGAGATAAAGTCGACATCGGTTTTCGGCTCAGCACGCATCAACAACTCGATCACCTGGTCGAGCGTGCGACCCTCGAACAGAATCGCATGTAACCCGGCGACCAGCGGCATGTAGACACCCATCTCCTGAGCTTTGACCTTCAGCACCTTCAGAGTGTTCACTCCCTCGGCGACTTCGCCAAGACGAGTCACCGCATCCTCCAGACTCAATCCCTGGCCTAGGGCAAACCCGACTTGATAGTTGCGGCTCTTGGGCGACGAACAGGTGACGATCAAATCACCGACTCCGGCCAACCCCAGAAAGGTCATGGGATTGGCCCCCTGACTGACCGCAAAGCGGGTCATCTCCGCCAATGCCCGAGTGATCAGCATGCTCTTGGTGTTTTCCCCCATGCCCATTGCCACGGCCATGCCGGCGATGATCGCGTAGACGTTTTTCAGCGCCCCGCCCAATTCCACACCAAAGCGGTCGGCGCTGGCGTAAACGCGGAAGGTACGGCCATGCAGCGCCTCCTGGACGCGTTGGCAGAGTTCTTCGTCTTCACTGGCGACCACAGTAGCAGTCAATGCGTGTTCGGCCACTTCCAGCGCAAGATTGGGCCCGGACAACACGCCGATACGTGCTTGCGGAGCGATCTCTTGGAGAATTTCGCTCATCAGCTTGAAGGTCTGCGCCTCGATGCCTTTGGTCAGGCTGACCAGCAGTTTGCCGCTCAGGCGCTCGGCATGGGGAGCCAGTACCGAACGCAAGGCGCTGGACGGCAACGCGACGAAACACAGGTCGCAGTCGGTCAAGGTTGCCAGCAGGTCAGTCACCGGTTCCACCGCCGGATGAATCTTGATGCCTTTGAGGTAGCGCGGATTCTCGCGATTCACCCGAATGGCCTCGGCCTGTTCGGGATCTCGCATCCAATGCCGCACCCGGTGGCCGTTCTCGGCCAGTAAGTTGGCCACGGCGGTACCAAAACTTCCGCCTCCCAGGACCGCAATAGGGCGCTGTTCAGTCATATGCAATCCGTTTAATCCATACCAGTGGCGATGACGGCATTATACGGGGCAGTCCACTGGCGGCCAGCCCCACCGATGAATACGGGTAAATGTAGACAACAGACCATTTTTGCCATGGAAAATCCCAGCATCGTCACTGGAAAACCCGATCAGCTCGGTTAACATGCGCGGCAATTATCCGGTATCAAGGCTGTGCCTGTGTATTTTGGCCCTCCCAACCCACGCTCATCACTGGTCCTGGTGCTGATTGTCAGCAGCCCGGTACTGGCCGACGACCTGTTTCTCGACAGTCAGCCGCTGCCCCAGGTGCTGACCGCTACCCGCCTGAAACAGTCGCCGGCGGCAGTTCCCGGGAGCATGACGGTGCTCGACAGCGAACTGATCAAGGCCAGCGGCGCACGGGATCTCAGTGAACTGCTGCGCCTGGTGCCAGGGATGATGGTCGGCAATATCAGCGGCAATCAAGCGGCGGTGAACTATCACGGCACCAGCGCCAGCGAAGCACGGCGCATGCAAGTGCTGATCGACGGCCGCTCGGTGTATCGCGCCGGCCTCGCGACCGTGGACTGGAGCGATATTCCGGTGGCCATGGAGGATATCCAGCGCATCGAAATCTTCCGCGGCCCCAATACCGTGAGCTATGGCGCCAACGCGCTGATGGCGGTGGTCAATATCATCACCCGCTCGCCGGCCGACAGCCACGGCACGCGGCTGAAGATCAGCCGTGGCCAGCGCGGCATCAATGACTGGTACGCCAGTCAGGGTAGCGGCTGGGACACCGGCGATCTGCGCTTGTCGCTTTCCGGTCAGGAAGATGACGGCTTCGATTCCAATCGCAATGGCGCGGACTATCGCGACAGTCGCCGCTTGAACCGCGCAAGCCTGGCCGTCAGCCAGATACTCGACGAACAGCAAAGTATCGATTGGCAATTGAATGCCAAGGACGGCAGCAACCAGCGGCCTTATACCTACCGTCCAGTGTTCTCCGGGATCACTGCTGCCGGTGATAATTCCGACGTCATCGCCAAGGACTATGCCGGCTCGTTGCGCTGGAACCTGGACATCAACCCGGACCACAGCCTCTATATCCAGGGCTCGGCGCAACACTGGGATCGCCAGCAGAACTGGCGGGCCTGCGATGCGCAGATCTCATTCAGTCCGGAACTGACCCGCCTCTGGCAACTCGACCCGAACTACACCGAACGACTCGCCCGAAACATGGAGAGTTTCACCGCCACCGGAGCACCACCCGGAACGCCCGAGAAACAGGCTCTGGCCAATCAGGTTCTTGAGCAGTGGAAAGGCGGGGCCAGTCAAACCCTGTGCGGCGATATCGACCAAAGCGCCCGCGAATCACGCTACGACCTCGAACTGCAGGACACCCTGAGCCTGTCCGATAGCCTGCGACTGGTCAGCGGGATGAACTATCGTTACGACCGGGCAGACTCCGAGACGTATTTCAATGGCACCCTAGACGACACCACCTGGCGCTTGTTCGGCCATCTTGAGTGGAGAGCGAGCGAACACTGGCTGCTCCAGGGTGGCGCCATGTTCGAAGACAGCCGATTGACCGGCAACTCGTTGACCCCGCGGGTGGCGGTCAACTACCTGATCACCCCGCGCCACGGCTTGCGCGCGGTGTATTCCGAGGCTATCCGTTCGCCCGACATGTTCGAGAATAACGTCAACTGGAGCTATCAGGTCACCAACCTGACACCCAGAGCCTATGGACAGTCCAGCGCCCGGTACTTCGTCAGGACTCGCGGCCCGGGCAATCTCGAGCAAGAACAGATGCGCTCGCGGGAACTGGGCTACAACGGCTTTTTTGCCGATATCGGGCTGACCGTCGATGTGAAACTGTTTTACGATGAAATCAGCGCAATGATCAGCGAACCGCTGCGTAACAATCAGTACATCGCCAGCAACTCGAACGCCTCACGTTTCAGCGGCGCCGAAACCCAGCTCGACTGGCGCATGAGCGCCGCAGACCGCCTGCGCCTGACCTATGCCTACGTCGATGCCAAGGCGAGCAATCCCCTCGACCAGCAACTGACCGCACGCCACAGCGGCTCGGCAGGCTGGCTGCGCGATTGGGGTCAGGGTTGGTCCAGCGCCCTCTTCTACTATGGCGACGATGCTCTCAACGGCTACCGCTTTGAACGGGTCGACACGCGGATCGCCAGGCGCATCGCCTTGGGCAAGGCCAGTCTGGAGCTGGCCGGGATACTCCAGCAACGGCTCGACGACCAGCCGACCACCTTTGTCGATAACACTTATGATCAGCGCGACGTTGTCTATTTCAGTGCGGAGTTAGAGTTCTAACATGGATGAACCTCTGTCACGGATGACGCCAACCCTTGGCCAGCGGCTCAGGTCAGTGTGCCTGGCCGTTATGTGCCTGTTCGCCAGCCTTGCGGTCCAGGCTGCCGAGATTTTGCTGACCGGCGCCGACGACAGCCCCGGCGTGCAGTCCTTCACCCAGGCCTTGCGCCAATTGCGACCCGAAGACACAGTGCGTTTCAGCTCGCTGGCCAACCTGCCTGTGCCAAGCAAACTACCCTCAGGCACGCAACTGATCCTGCTCGACCTGCCGAGCCTGGACTGGCGCCTGCAAGACGCCCAAGGACCGGCAACCCTGGTGCTGCGCATCAGTCGGCTGCAAGCCCGGCAACATCTGGGCAACACCCTGCCCGCCAGACTCAGCCTGTTGTGGAGCGACCCGCCACTGGACCGACAATTGCGCCTGATCCAGAGCATCCTGCCGCAAGCCCGGCGGGTTGGCGTGCTCTATGACAGCCACAGCAAGTTTCTCCTGCAAGAACTGCGTCAAGCCGCGCAACCGCTGGGGCTGGAAATCGTCGCCGAGCGCTGGGACAACACCAGCGACAACCGCCCGCTGCAGACACTGCTGAAAAACAGCGACGTGCTTCTGGGGCTCGACGATAACGCTCTGTACAACCCGAAAACCGCGAAAAACCTGCTGCTCAGCAGCTATGCCCGGCAACTGGCGCTGATCGGTCCCAATGCCGGTTTCGTCAAGGCCGGCGGCCTGGCCAGCACCTACAGTGACCAGAACGACTGGCTGGCCATTCTCGACGCCTTGCTCGATCGCCCGCCGGCCAGCTGGCCGCGTGCGCTGTACCCGCAACAATTCAAAGTGCTGAGCAACCCGCAAGTGGCGCGCTCGCTGGGTATCGAACAGATTGACGAACAATCTGTCGCGAAACGGCTGGCCGAAGGAGAAAACCGCCCATGACCTTCCGTCGCCGTTGGGATATCAATACCCGCACCCAAATCATCAGCCTCGGCCCGGCCTTGTTGCTGACAGTGTTGCTGATCAGCTTCTTTACCTTCGTGCGGATTCAGGATCTGCGCCAGGAGCTCAACCACACCGGTCAACTGATCGCCAACCAACTGGCGCCGGCGACCGAATACGGGGTGATCTCCGGCAACAACGAAGTGCTCGAAAGTTTGTTGACAGCCACCCTGGCGACGCCACACGTGCGTTTTCTGGAGGTTCAGGACAGCGCCAACAACATTCTGGTGTACGTCGAGCAGCCCTCGCAAACCCATAACCTGTCGCGACAGGTTGAAGTGTTTCAGGCACCGGTGCGTTTGCAACGGATCCAGCTCAACAATGACTTCTTTCAGGACGGGAGTTCGCGGGTTATCGCGCCGAAAGAAGATTACCTGGGCCGGGTGATTGTCGGCATGTCCAATGACGCCTTCAGTCAGCGCCAGCAGGAAATCCTGCTCAAGGCCGGGGTTCTTGCGCTGTTTGCCCTGCTGTTCACCTTCCTGCTGGCCCGCCGCCTGGCCGCCAGCCTGTCGCAGCCGATCAGTGCCATGGGGAATGCGGTCAAGGCCATTCAACAGGGCGACTACGGCACTGCGCTGCCGATCGTCGACGATGCCGAGCTTGGCAACCTGTCGCGGCACATCAACAACCTCGCCGACGGTCTCGAGCAAGCCAGCCGCGAACAGCATCAGGCGATGGCCCAACTGATCCAGACCCGCGAAGAGGCGGAAAAAGCCAACAACGCCAAATCCGACTTCCTGGCGATGATGAGCCACGAGTTGCGCACGCCGATGAATGGCGTGCTGGGTATGCTGCAACTACTCGAAACCACCGAGATGACCGAAGAACAGCTCGAATACGCGGCGCTTGCCTCGGAGTCCACGGAACACCTGCTCAAGGTAATCAACGACATCCTCGACTTCTCGCGGATAGAGCGCGCGGCGCTGGAACTGGAACATATCCCGTTCAACCTCGCCGACCTGATCACCAGCTGCGCCCAGGCGTTCCAGCACAGCGCGGTGCAGCGCGGCCTTAGCCTGGACCTGCAAATCCCGACCGACATGGAGTCGCTGCAGGTTCAGGGCGATCCGACGCGGATCCGGCAGATCCTGGTCAACCTGATTGGCAATGCGCTGAAATTCACCGATCAAGGCAGCGTGGCGATTGAGCCGCAATGGCAAGCCCTGGATCACGACCTGCTGTGGTTCACCTGCAGTGTGCGCGACAGCGGGATCGGTATCCCGGCGCAAAGCCTGGAGCTGATGTTCAATGCGTTCCAGCAAGCCGACAGCTCGATTTCCCGACGTTATGGCGGCACCGGGCTTGGCCTGCCGATCGCCCGCACCCTCGCCGAACGGATGGGCGGCACCCTGCGCGCCCGCAGTGAAGAGGGCCACGGTTCGGTCTTTACCCTGGAGATACCGCTGGCGCTGTATCAGCAAAACCTGCCGGTGCCTGCACCACGGGTGCCTTCAGGAAACGCTCATGGCGAAGGGCGCAACGTGTTGCTGGTGGAAGACAATCCGGTCAACCGCACAGTGGTAGAGGCGATGCTGCGCAGTCTGGGCTTTACTGTCAGCGTCGCCACCGATGGCGCGCAAGCCATTCGCAGCGCCGAGAGCCTGATATTCGATGCGATTCTGATGGACTGCCGGCTGCCGCTTGTCGACGGCTACGAAGCCACCCGACAGATTCGCCAACTGCCCGGCTGCGCCGAACTGCCAATCATCGCCCTGACAGCCAACGCCTTGCAGGGAGACCGTGAAGCCTGCCTTGCGGCCGGAATGAACGATTATCTGGCCAAGCCTTTCAAACGCGTTGATCTGCAGCAAATTCTGCAGCGCTGGGTGCAGTAGTAGAGAGCTTTCGACGATCTGCGACTGGCGTGAAATGCGAAAGTGCGGCAGTCTTAGGCACCCGAACAGGCTCTTGAACGAGCCTGAATAATAATTTCAGTGCACAAGTGTACATTCATGTCCTTGGTGCTGTGACTTTCACTACAACGCAATAGTCTATGAGTAGGCTGTCGATTCGAGGCATGAACGCTTCGATCGGTCGGGAAGATTTGCCCCACCCTGCCGCATGGGACTATTGAGGAGCTCGCATGACCAAACAAAACGCCTTTACTCGGGAAGACCTGCTGCGCTGCAGTCGCGGTGAGCTGTTCGGCCCGGGTAACGCGCAACTGCCCGCCCCGAACATGCTGATGGTCGATCGCATCACCCTGATCAGCGAAGAGGGTGGCAAGTACGGCAAAGGTGAATTGGTCGCCGAGCTGGATATTACTCCGGACCTGTGGTTCTTCGCCTGCCACTTCGAAGGTGATCCGGTGATGCCAGGCTGCCTGGGCCTCGATGCCATGTGGCAACTGGTCGGCTTCTTCCTCGGCTGGCAAGGTCTGCCGGGCCGTGGTCGCGCATTAGGTTCGGGAGAGGTAAAATTCTTTGGCCAGGTACTGCCGACCGCCAAGAAAGTCACCTATAACATCCATATCAAACGCGTTCTGAAAGGCAAGCTGAACCTGGCCATCGCCGATGGTTCCGTGACCGTCGACGGCCGCGAAATCTACACCGCCGAAGGCCTTCGGGTCGGCGTTTTCACCTCCACTGACAACTTCTAAGGGTTATCCGCATGCGCCGCGTCGTTATCACTGGTCTGGGCATCGTTTCGTGCCTGGGCAATGACAAAGAGACCGTCTCCGCTAACCTGCGTGCAAGCCGCCCTGGCATCCGGTTCAACCCGGAATATGCCGAAATGGGTCTGCGTAGCCAGGTTTCCGGCTCCATTGACCTTCCCCTCGAAGAGCTGATCGATCGCAAGATTTATCGCTTCGTCGGCCACGCGGCGGCTTACGCCTACCTGGCCATGAAAGACGCCATTGCTGACTCCGGCCTGACCGATGAGCAAGTGTCCAACCCGCGCACCGGCCTGATCGCCGGTTCCGGTGGCGCGTCGACCTTGAACCAGATGGAAGCGCTGGACATCCTGCGCGAGAAAGGCGTCAAGCGCGTAGGCCCGTACCGCGTCACGCGGACCATGGGCAGCACCGTTTCGGCCTGCCTGGCCACGCCGTTCAAGATCAAGGGTGTGAACTACTCGATCTCCTCCGCTTGCGCCACCAGTGCTCACTGCATCGGTACCGCGGTCGAGCAGATCCAGTTGGGCAAGCAGGACATCGTGTTCGCCGGCGGCGGTGAAGAAGAGCATTGGAGCCAATCGTTCCTGTTCGACGCCATGGGCGCCCTGTCCAGCCAGTACAACGACACGCCGGAAAAAGCCTCGCGTGCCTATGACAAAAACCGTGATGGTTTCGTCATCGCCGGCGGCGGCGGCATGGTCGTGGTCGAAGAGCTGGAACACGCTCTGGCCCGTGGCGCGAAGATCTACGCGGAAATCGTTGGCTACGGCGCGACCTCCGACGGCTACGACATGGTCGCTCCAAGCGGCGAAGGCGCCATCCGCTGCATGCAGATGGCCATGTCCACCGTCGACACTCCGATCGACTACCTGAACACCCACGGCACCTCGACTCCGGTCGGCGACTCCAAGGAAATGGAAGGCGTGCGTGCAGTGTTCGGCGACAAGGCACCGGCCATCAGCTCCACCAAGAGCCTGTCGGGTCACTCCCTGGGCGCCGCCGGCGTTCACGAAGCGATCTACTGCCTGCTGATGATGGAAGGCAACTTCATGGCCGGTTCCGCCAACATCGAGGAACTGGACCCGGAAGTGGCAGACATGCCGATCCTGACCAAGACTCGCGAAAACGCCACTATCAACACCGTGATGAGCAACAGCTTCGGCTTCGGTGGCACCAACGCCACGCTGGTACTGAAGCGCTGGCAGGGCAAGTAATCTGCCCATGAAAAAACGGCACCTGCGGGTGCCGTTTTTTTTTGCCGCGTTTTTTATGCGTCCACCCGGGCATTAATGACTCAGCGCACGGTAAAACGCTGCTGCGTCAGAAGCCGATCGCCCTGGAACACCATGAAACGCCATTCGCCCGGCACCACTTCATGGCTTTCAGTGAACTCGTAGGCCATCACATCCTGCGGGGCGCCAGGCACCAGTTTCTGGATGACTTCGAATTTGTCGTGGCGCTGGCCGTCCGGCGTGCGGATTCCCGGAGTGAAGTAAAGCAAGGTCAGCGGTTGGTCTTCGGCGACTTTGCCGGCCAACTGATAACGCAAGCCGAACTTGGTGCCGAGTCTGGCTGGCACCACCTCGGTTTGTTCGATCTTTTCCTTGCTGAGCCGCAAAATCCGCTCACCCGATTGCAACTCGGCTTTCGGACCTTCGAAAACGCCATATTCGACCGGGCCTTCGACGCGGACTTCGGCACTGGCCAGGCCACTGATCATCATCAGTGCCGCCAGCGCGGTTAAACGGGTGAGGTGCATATCGCGCTCCTTGATTGAGATGAACGCGAGCCTATGACGCGGGCGTGACAGGCTGATGACAGTCTTTCGTGCCGACGCTCTTGTGGGCGATGCCAGGACCTCTGAAGTCACCATTGAAACCCTGCTGTCGCAAGGCGCTTTCAGCCAGTAGCGGCAGCTGCCGTCTCAGCGGGTTATGCTCTGTGGTATCACCCGCTGAGCCTGGAATACCCCATGACCACACCGACCGTGATCCGCCCGCGTGCCGAGGATGTCGAAGGACAGCCAATCCTGCGTCCGCTGCCATCGGCCAAGTGCCGCAGCGTTGGACCTTTCGTGTTTTTCGACCACATGCTGGAAACCCGTTATCCGGCAGGCAAAGGCATGAACATCCGTCAGCACCCGCATATCGGTCTGTCTACGCTGACCTACCTGTTCGAAGGAGAAATCCAGCACAAGGACAGCCTCGGCTCGGATCAATTGGTGAAACCGGGTGACGTCAGCTGGATGACGGCCGGCAGCGCCATCGCCCATGTCGAACGTACCCCCGAATCACTCAAGGCCAGCGGCTTTCGCATGCACGGCTTGCAAATCTGGCTGGCCTCGCCGAAAGAACACGAACAAGGCCCCGGCCATTACAGCCACTACCCGGCCGAGACCCTGCCCGTCAGCGATAACCTCGGGGTGAAGATCCGGATGATTGCCGGTTCAGGCTTTTGCCTGGAATCACCGGTGCCGGTGCTCTCCCCTACGCTGTACGCCGAACTGCACCTGCAAACGGCAACGACCTTGCTGATTCCCGATGAACATGAAGAACGTGCGCTGTATGTGCTCGACGGTGACGCACAACTGGACGACGAGCCTGTTGAAGCACACTCGCTGGTGGTTTTGCCTGCCGGGAAAGTCATGACCCTGTTCGCTGAGAGCGATTGTCATGCGGTGCTGTTTGGCGGCACCCCAATGGACGGGCCGCGCCGGATCAACTGGAACTTCGTCGCCAGCGACCCGGCATTGATCGACCAGGCCCGCAAGCGCTGGGCGGCCGGGGATTGGCCGAAGGTGCCGGGTGAGAGTGAGCGGATTGAGCTGCCCGCAGGTCGAAGCGAGCCGACGCTGCTCTAGCGCTGAAGATCGTTCCCGTTATTCTCTGGTGCCAGCTACATCGCCATCGCGAGCAAGCTCGCTCCCACATTTGATCTGTGTTGTACCCTAAATTGGCGGCACACCATCAATCCACTGATTGGGTGGAGGCAACGGGCTTGTGCCCGTTACCCCTCCCACACCACCGGACGTGCGGTTTTCCGCATCCGGCGGTTGAACAGCTCAGCAAGGTGCTGAGGCGAAGTCCTGCGGCGTCCACAGTCCCCAGCGACGCATCATGTTCAGACTCATCGCCTGCTGCATCACCGGGTGGCGCGCCGCTCGCCAGGCACCGTCGTGGAAGCTTACTCGCGCGAGTTGCCGGCTTGCGATACCAAGCCCGCGCAGTTTGCGCATTCGTCCCTCACGACTGTGCCAGCGCTGCCAGAAACATTTGCGCATATGTCGGCGAGTCCATTGCGATAACCGCTTGAAGTCGTCCTTCACCCAGCGGAAGTATTCGTACCACCCCCGGATGTAACGTCCCCATTGAGCCACGAGTTCGGTGCTCGTCAGACTTTGCCTGGCCGACCACAGCTCGCGAACTTTCTTGCGGTATTTCTTCACGGTCTTGCCGGACAGTTGGCCATTCCCTTGTTCGTCGATGTTGTAACCAAGGAAGTCGCGATCCCAAGGCCGTCCCGTTCCACTCTTGCTGGCACTCACTTTGAGCTTGAGGTGTTTCTCTATCCAAGCCGTCACACTGCCCAGCACGCGATCCGCACTGCGTTCGCTGGTGACATAAATCACCAGGTCGTCGGCGTAGCGACAAAAGCTCAGCCCTCGGGCTTCCAGCTCTTTGTCCAGTGCATCCAGATAGAGGTTGGCAAGCAGCGGGCTTAGCGGGCCTCCTTGCGGAGTTCCGGCCGTCCTTTTGACCCGCTGACCGTCCAACAGCATATCCGCTCGAAGCGTCTGACCGATGTAACTCATCAGCCGCTTGTCACGGATATCCCTGGATATGAGGCTCATCAACCTGTCGTGATTGACCTGATCGAAGAAGGCTTCGATGTCGATATCCACGACCCAGGTCTTGCCTTCCAGGACAAAGGCCTTGGCGGCTCGTATGGCATCGAGATTGCTCCTGCCTGGCCGGAAACCGTAGCTGTGTTCGCTAAATTTGGCATCCCACAGCTGCGTCAGGTGCTGCTGGACCGATTGCTGGATCAAGCGATCCTGCGTATTCGGAATGCCCAACAGCCGCTCCCCGCCTTGCGGCTTGGGGATCCTGAGACCTTTGACAGGACCCGGTTTATAGGTCCCGTCCAGAAGCTTGCTCTTGATGGCCGGCCAATGCGTTTGAAGGTGTGCGGTGAGTTCGTCGGTAGTGATTCCGTCGACCCCTGGCGCCCCTTTGTTCGACCGGACCTTCTTGAGCGCTCGGTGCATATTCTCCTTTTCGACAATCGTTTCCATGCAGGTTTCGCTCAACACGTCTCTATTCCCGTTCCGTCTGCCTGCTGACTCGCCCCTTCCTTGCGCGCATTGGTCGAGGTCCACCCGACTTTCCCACGCACGGCCTTCCCGCTACGTGCCACATGGCATTTCCGGGTGCGGTTTCAAAGGGCTCTCGCTTTGTAGGCAGTAGTCTATGGTGAGTGTTTCTGTTCTTCAGCCCTTCGCTCCAGATCCATTACGACCCTTCTTCACTACTACGGCATCTGCTGACTTCTCGCGGGCTACGCCCGCGAGATCTCCCCGGGTAAGGTGCCAAAACCTTCGGCTCGGGCCGCCAAGCTCTACCTGATGCGTCTTTCGGTGACGGTTGGATTTCGTGGCTCCCAGCACACTTATCGCCCGCATCCGGCCTCGCTGCTTGTTCGTGTTCCTGCGGTCGCGCCTTTGCTACACGCTTCTTTCAGGCTGGCCTCGCGGCTTCCCCCTTGCGTTTCGCTACAGTTCTCGTCACTCATTCTGGTCACCACTTTTCAGGTGACTGGCTTTGGCCCATGCCGGGCACACTGGGAGCGAGCTTGCTCGCGATGACTGACTAACATTCAACATCAATGTCGACTGTGACATCGGCGCCAATGAAATTGCGCGCACAAAAAAACCCGCCGAAGCGGGTTTTTTTACAACCATTTTAAGCCGACAGTTCAACCAGCAGCTTGTTCAACCGGCGCACATAGGCGGCCGGGTCTTTCAAGCTGTCACCGGCTGCCAGGGCAGCCTGATCGAAGAGGATGTGCGACAGGTCGCCGAAGCGCTCTTCGCTCTGCTCGTTGTCGAGTTTATCGATCAGCGGGTGGGCCGGGTTGAATTCGAAGATTGGCTTCGAATCCGGGACTTTCTGCCCGCTGGCTTCGAGGATCTGCCGCATCTGCATGCCCAGGTCCTGCTCACCGATGGCCAGGATCGCCGGAGAATCGGTCAGACGGTGGGAAACCCGCACTTCGCTGACCGCCTCGCCCAACGCGGTTTTGATGCGCCCGACCAGACCTTCTTTGGTCTTGGCGACCTCTTCGGCAGCCTTCTTGTCCTCTTCCGAGTCCAGGTTGCCCAGGTCCAGATCACCGCGCGCCACGTCGACAAAGCTCTTGCCGTCGAAGTCGCTGAGGTAGCTCATCAGCCACTCGTCGATACGGTCGGTCAGCAGCAGCACTTCGATGCCTTTCTTGCGGAAGACTTCCAGGTGCGGGCTGCTCTTGACGGCTTCGTACTTCTCGCCCGTCAGGTAGTAAATCTTGTCCTGGCCTTCCTTGGCGCGAGCCAGGTATTCGGCCAGGGACACCACTTGCTCGCCGCTCTCGTCACTCGTCGAGGCGAAACGCAGCAGACCGGCAATTTTCTCTTTGTTGGCGAAATCTTCAGCCGGACCTTCTTTCAAGACCTGACCGAAATTCTTCCAGAAGCCCTTGTATTGCTCAGGCTCGTTCTTTGCCAACTTATCCAGCATGTCCAGAACACGCTTGGTCAGCGCCGACTTCATCGAGTCGATGATCGGGTCTTTCTGCAGGATTTCCCGCGACACGTTCAGCGACAGGTCGTTGGAGTCGACCACGCCTTTGATGAAACGCAGGTACAGCGGCAGGAACGACTCAGTGTGGTCCATGACAAACACGCGCTGCACATACAGCTTCAAGCCGCGCGGTGCTTCACGTTGATGCAGGTCGAACGGAGCGCGCGCCGGTACGTAAAGCAGCGAGTTGTATTCCAGCTTGCCTTCAACCTTGTTGTGGCTCCAGCTCAGCGGATTCTCGAAGTCGTGGGCAACGTGCTTGTAAAACTCCTGGTATTCCGCCTCCGAAACTTCAGTGCGCGGACGAGTCCACAGCGCGCTGGCGCGGTTGACGGTTTCCCATTCAAGCTTTGGCGCCTCTTCGCCTTCGGCAGCAGCCTGTTCTTTCGGCAGCTCGATCGGCAAGGCGATATGGTCGGAGTACTTCTTGACGATGTTGCGCAGACGCCAGCCATCGGCGAATTCACCTTCAGCGGACTTCAGGTGCAGCACGATACGGGTACCGCGATCGGCTTTCTCCAGGGTAGCGACTTCGAACTCGCCTTCGCCCCTGGACGACCAATGCACACCTTCGCTGGCAGCGAGGCCGGCACGACGGCTGAACACATCGACTTTATCGGCAACGATGAACGCGGAGTAGAAACCAACACCGAACTGACCAATCAGGTGCGAATCTTTTTTCTGATCGCCCGAGAGGTGTTTCATGAAATCGGCGGTGCCGGACTTGGCGATGGTCCCCAGGTGGGTGATCACATCTTCGCGGCTCATGCCGATGCCGTTGTCTTCGAGGGTGACGGTTTTCGCGTCTTTGTCGAAGCTCACACGGATTTTCAGCTCGGCGCCACCTTCCAGCAAGTCAGGCTTGGACAGCGCTTCGAAACGTAATTTGTCGACAGCGTCAGAGGCGTTCGAAATCAATTCGCGAAGGAAAATTTCCTTGTTGGAATACAGCGAATGGATCATGAGGTGCAGCAGTTGCTTTACCTCGGTCTGGAAGCCCAGGGTTTCCTTTTGAGTTTCCACGCTCATGGTCATCGTCATCAAACTCCAATTGGATGGCATTGGCCGCGCCCTGAAGGGTTGGCGGCGGGATGTCATCAAAGTTGGGGGCTAAGAAGCGGATTTCAAGGGCGTGGGCGCGACATCGGTTTCTTCAATCTTGAAATGCGCGCGCGCCGTGGCAATTGGTTCGGCCTGAGTGCTCTGCCACGCGGTGATCGCAACGTTCGCCACCCGCCGTCCCTGACGGCAGACCTGGCATTTGGCATAGGTATCGCGAAACTGCCCGGCGCGCAGGTAGTCGAGGGAGAAGTCGATGATCTTCGGCACACCGGGAGACCCGGTGAACACCAGCAAATGCAACGCCGCAGCCAACTCCATGAACCCGGCGATGACCCCGCCGTGAATGGCTGGCAATAACGGGTTACCGATGTTGTCTTTGTTGGCCGGCAGGCGAAACAGCAACTCATCACCCAAGCGTGAGCACTCGACGCCGATCAGTTTCGCGTAGGGGATCAGCTCCAGCAGCGCGGCGTAATCACCCTGCGCATGAGCCTGCTGCAGTTGTTCCTTGAAGTTGTCAGTCATACCGCACCGCCACTGATTGATCCGCCAAAGCCTTTTGTTCCTTTGATGCCCTTGCCCATGCGCATAAAGGTCCCCACCACATGGGCGATCGGATGTTCAGGGTCATCCTGCCAGGCAAAACCGCGAGCGAATATCACGTCGGTAGTCACTCGATAGCACTGGGCAAAACCATAGACAGCCTTGTGCGGTTCGGCGGGATGCATGTAGTCGATGCGCAGGTCCAGGGTCGGACAGACTTCGAATTCCGGCAACACACATAAGGTCGCCATGCCGCAGGCGGTGTCCATCAACGACGTCAACGCTCCGCCGTGAATCACTCCGGTTTGCGGGTTTCCGACTATTTGCGGGCTGTAGGGCAAGATCAGCGTAATGCCGTCCGTCGAGGCGCTGTGAACGCTTAGTCCCAGCACCTGGCAATGGCGCAGGGCTGACAGAAAACGCGTCGCACGCTCAAAAATGGGGTTTTGCACCATTCGATTTACTCTCTTGTTAGTCTCGCCGCGGTGCAGTTAATAAACCGCATAAAAGTTCCACATCCAAAGAACTTAATATATCTGTCGAATTCAAGGAACTTAACCCACTGGGCTGTGCTCGAAAGGGCAGAAGATATCTTCACTAGGAGAAACACCCCATGCGTAAGACTTTTGCTATTGCCTTGATGTTGACCGCTACCCTCGGTCTCGCTGCCTGCGATAAAAAAGCCGAGGACAAAGCTCAAGCTACTAACCAACCTGCTGAGCAAGCCCAACAGAAAATGACCGAAGCTCAGGATAAAGTGAACGAGGCCGCGAAAGAAAACGTCGAAGCTGCCAAAGTTCAGACCGAAGCAACCGCTCCAGTAGAAGCACCGAAAAACTGATCCGGTTTTAACGCGCTTCAAAAAGAAAGCCCGCCAAGTGCGGGCTTTACTTTGTCCGAAAAATGCTCAGACCCATACAGTGCGAAACACACACCAGAACGCAATACTCATTGACTCTTCTCCTTGGTCAACTCGGGCAATGGCGCCTCTGTGGGGGTATATACCATGACGTCCAATACATCGGAATGAAATTCCCGGCGATACAACACCAGCACTACGCCGGTACTCATCAACATGAACAGCCAGGGACTGACGAACCAGGCCAGCATGGTCATCCCGAAATAATACGAGCGCAGGCCGAAGTTGAACTGGTTGGCCGCCAGCGAGATCACCCGCGCCGCACGCATGGCAAAAGCGTTGCGCTCTTGCTCCGAGACGTGTCGCTCGCCAATCATCGGCGCCGAACCCACCAGAATCGCCGCGAAGTTGTACTGGCGCATGCACCAGCTGAAGGTAAAGAAGGCGTAGACAAAGACTAACGCCAGGCACAGCAGCTTGATCTCCGACATACCCTGAGAGGCTTGTTGCACCATTGGAATATCCGCCAACAACGACACCGCACGCTCGGAAGCGCCCAGCACGGTGAGAATACCGGCCAGGATAATCAGTGTGCTTGAGGCAAAGAACGACGCGTTGCGCTCCAGATTACCGATCACGCTGGCGTCGGCGATGCGGTTGTCGCGCAATAACATGCGGCGCATCCAGTCTTCGCGGTATAGGTGCAACACGCTGGCCAGACACGCAGTATCACGGCCCTTCCAGGTCGCGTAACGGGTGTAACCGCCCCAGCAAATGGCGAACCAGAGCGCGGCGAGGATGTGGATCAGGTTGGCTTGGATGAACGACATGCAGGTCCTTGTGAAGTATGAGCGGAACACCGAAAACCTTGTGGGAGCGAGCTTGCTCGCGAAAGCGGTATATCAGTCAACATCACTATTGAATGTTATGCCCTCTTCGCGAGCAAGCTCGCTCCCACATTTGATTTTCGCACGCCCATAAAAAATGCCCCATATCGATTGATACGGGGCATTTCTGTTGTTGCTCATGGCCCGCTTGTGGCGGGCCGTGAAACTTAAGCCAAGGCTTCGCTGCGCTTGCCCAGCAGACGGTCGCAGACCACCGCAACCCCCAGCGTGAACACTGAAGGCACCAGCCACGCCAGACCTTGCTCACTCAACGGCAAGTGCGACAGCTGAGACGGCATCCACTCGGCCAGACCGGCGCCTTTCAAGGCGTCGATCAGACCGAACAGGAACGACACCAGCATCACCGGGCCAACGATGCGCCCCTGCTCCTGCCAGAAGTCCTTGCAGAAGCTCAGAGCCACCAGGGCGATGCATGGCGGGTAGATCGCCGTCAGTACCGGGATCGAGAACGCAATCAGCTTGGTCAGGCCCAGGTTGGACACCAGCAACGAGAACACCGCCAGGATAATCACCAGAGTCTTGTAGGACAGTGGCAGTACCCGGCTGAAGTACTCGGCACAGGCGCAGGTCAGACCGACCGCCGTTACCAGGCACGCCAGGGAGATCAGCACCGCGAGAAAGCCGCTGCCCAGGGAGCCGAAGGTGTGTTGCACATAAGCATGCAATACCGCCGCGCCATTGGTTGCGCCAGCGGCAACTTCGTGACTGCCCGCCCCCAGACGGAACAGGCTGATATACACCAGCGCCAGGCCCACACCGGCAATCAGACCGGCAATGATCGCGTAACGGGTGATCAGCGCCGGCGACTCGACGCCGCGGGAGCGAATGGCGTTGACGATAACGATACCGAACACCAGCGCGCCCAGGGTATCCATGGTCAGGTAACCATTGATGAAGCCCTGGGAGAACGGTGCAGCGATGTATTCCGGGGTTGCGGTACCGATATCACCCGCTGGCAAGGCAAAGGCTGCAATGCCCAGCGCGGCCAGTGCGATGATTTTCAACGGCGCCAGGAAGCGTCCCACGGTATCCAGCAAACGGCCCGGGTACAGCGAAATGAAGAACACCACCAGGAAATACACCGAGCTGTAGAGGAACAACGCCAGCGGGCTCTCGCCGGTCAGCGGCGCCAGGCCCACTTCGAAGGACACGGTTGCAGTGCGCGGTGTAGCGAACAATGGGCCGACTGCCAGATAGCACACGGCAGCCAACAGCCCACCGGCGACTTTACCGATCGGGCTGCTCAAGGCGTCCATCGCACCGCCCACCTTGGCCAGGGCAACCACGGTGATCACCGGCAAACCGACCGCGGTGATCAGAAAGCCCAGCGCCGCCATCCAGACATGAGGCCCGGACTGCAAACCGACGATAGGCGGGAAGATGATGTTGCCGGCCCCGACGAACAGGGCAAACGTCATAAAACCAAGTGCCAGGATGTCCTGGCCTTTCAACACTTTCATTAAGGAAATACCACACTACTGAATCGGAATTTAGAGAGGGATTTCCCTGTGGATGAGGGAAATGCTGTCGGTCTGTATGAGACTGACCCGTTAAGCGCGCAGCCCCCTTATGGGACGCAGACGCAAAAATGGCTGCTAGCCTAACGAATTTGTGCGACAAACGCACTGTTAGAGGGCGAACCGTCCGATAAGCGACATTTGTGCGTCGCGTTTTTGCATGTAAATGGTGGTCGCCTGTAAGTCCGTCTTCGCGAGCAAGCTCGCTCCCACAGGGATCTTCTGTGGACACATTATCTGTGAACAGCCGAGATTAAATGTGGGAGCGGCGGTGCGGCGATCCGACTTGCCCGCGAAGAGGCCCTGACCGACAACACACAAATCACAGAAAGCACAAAGGCCACCCTAAGGTGGCCTTTGTTTGGTGGAGCGTCAGGTAAGCGCGAGGCTTACTTCATCGCCCAGCCAGTCAGCTCGGACAGAGCCTTGCCGATATCTGCCAGCGAACGCACGGTTTTCACGCCTGCGTCTTCCAGGGCAGCGAACTTCTCGTCCGCAGTGCCTTTGCCGCCAGAGATGATTGCGCCAGCATGGCCCATGCGCTTGCCCGCAGGAGCAGTCACACCAGCGATGTAGGAAACAACCGGCTTGGTCACGTGTGCCTTGATGTAGGCAGCCGCTTCTTCTTCAGCCGAACCGCCGATCTCACCGATCATGACGATCGCTTCGGTCTTCGGGTCTTCCTGGAACAGCTTCAGGATGTCGATGAAGTTCGAGCCCGGGATCGGGTCACCACCGATGCCGACGCAAGTCGACTGACCGAAACCGGCGTCAGTAGTCTGCTTCACAGCTTCGTAGGTCAGGGTGCCGGAACGGGAAACGATACCGACCTTGCCTGGCAAGTGAATGTGACCTGGCATGATGCCGATCTTGCATTCGCCTGGAGTGATCACGCCTGGGCAGTTAGGGCCGATCAGGGTAACACCCAGCTCGTCGCACTTGACCTTGGCATCCAGCATATCCAGGGTAGGAATGCCTTCGGTGATGCAAACGATCAGCTTGATGCCGCCGAACGCTGCTTCAAGGATGGAGTCCTTGCAGAAAGGTGCTGGAACGTAGATCACGCTGGCGGTGGCGCCAGTGGCTGCTACAGCTTCTTTCACAGTGTTGAAAACAGGCAGGTCCAGGTGAGTGGTGCCGCCTTTGCCTGGAGTTACGCCGCCAACCATCTGGGTGCCGTACTCGAGAGCTTGCTGGGTGTGGAAACTACCTTGGGAACCGGTAATACCCTGGCAGATAACTTTGGTGTCTTTATTGATCAGGACGCTCATTACTTGCCCTCCGCAGCTTTGACAACTTGTTGAGCAGCGTCGGTCAGGCTGGTAGCAGCGATGATGTTCAAACCGCTTTCTGCCAGTACTTTAGCGCCCAGCTCAGCGTTGTTGCCTTCAAGGCGAACAACAACCGGGATTTTCACGCCGACTTCTTTCACTGCGCCGATGATGCCTTCGGCAATCATGTCGCAACGAACGATGCCGCCGAAGATGTTGACCAGTACTGCAGCGACGTTAGTGTCGGACAGGATGATCTTGAACGCTTCGGTAACGCGTTCTTTGGTAGCACCGCCGCCCACGTCGAGGAAGTTGGCTGGTTTGCCGCCATGCAGGTTGACGATGTCCATGGTACCCATGGCCAGGCCAGCACCGTTGACCATGCAACCGATGTTGCCTTCCAGTGCTACGTAGTTCAGTTCGAACTTGGCAGCGTGCGCTTCGCGCGGATCGTCTTGCGACGGATCGTGGAAAGTCTTCAGCTTAGGCTGACGGTACATGGCGTTGGCGTCGATGTTGATCTTGGCATCGAGGCAGTGCAGATCGCCGTCAGCCTTGATCACCAGCGGGTTCACTTCCAGCAGGGCCAGGTCGTGATCCTTGAACAGCTTGGCCAGACCCACGAAGATCTTGGCGAACTGAGCAACTTGCTTGCCTTCCAGACCCAGCTGGAAAGCCAGCTCGCGACCCTGGAATGGCTGAGCGCCAACCAGTGGATCGATAGTGGCCTTGAGAATTTTCTCAGGGGTGTCGTGAGCGATTTTCTCGATGTCCACGCCACCTTCGGTGGAAGCCATGAACACGATGCGACGGCTCGAACGGTCAACGACAGCGCCCAGGTACAGCTCTTTAGCGATATCAGTGCACGATTCAACCAGGATCTTGGTGACTGGCTGACCATTGGCATCAGTCTGGTAAGTCACCAGACGCTTGCCCAACCACTGTTGAGCGAATGCTTTGGCGTCTTCTTTGCTGCGAACCAGCTTTACGCCGCCCGCTTTACCGCGACCACCAGCGTGAACCTGGGCTTTGACAACCCACTCGGTGCCGCCGATTTTGTCGCAAGCTTCTGCTGCCGCTTCCGGAGTGTCTACTGCGAAACCCTGGGATACTGGCAGGCCGTATTCAGCGAACAGCTGCTTACCCTGATACTCATGAAGATTCATGCTTATTACCGTCTTCGTTAGGTACTGCGCATTCGGTGCTGCACTCGTTCAAGTGCCGCACCACCTGTGACTGCTGCTTGCGCAGTCGTCCGGTTACCCGGTGAAACTACGCAAGACTGCGTCCAGCGGATATTCCGCGGTGAGTCTTGCTCGCAAGGCTCACGACGGGCCAACCGCCGTGGTTTCTTATTGTCTTAACGCTTTTTGCGGTTGGCGATGTGAATGGCGCCGCCATTCACTGCCAGCGCTGCTTCGTGCAACGCTTCGGACAGGGTCGGATGGGAGAAGACCATCATGCCCAGGTCTTCGGCACTGGTGCCGAATTCCATACCGATCGCACCTTGCTGAACCAGTTCTGCAGCGCTCGGGCCAATCACGTGGACGCCCAATACGCGGTCAGTCTTGGCATCAGCGATGACTTTTACAAAACCGCCGGTATCGTTGGCTGCCATGGCACGGCCACTGGCTGCGAACGGGAAGGTGCCGACGTTAACTTCAACGCCTTCAGCTTTCAAGGCCTGCTCGGTTTTACCGACCCACGCGATTTCCGGGTGAGTATAAATAACCGAAGGGATCAGGTCATAGTTCATCTGGGCTTTGTGGCCCTTGATGCGCTCGACAACCATGATGCCCTCTTCCGAGGCCTTGTGCGCCAGCATCATGCCGCGAACCACGTCACCGATGGCGAAAACGCCCGGTACGCTGGTCTCGCACTGATCGTTGACGAAGATGAAACCACGCTCGTCGATGGTCACGCCGCTGTCGGCAGCCAGCAGATCAGTGGTCACCGGACGGCGACCAACGGCTACGATCAGCTTGTCGAAGGTGATGGTTTGTTCGCCATTGGAGTCGGTGTAGTTCACCACGACTTCTTCGCCAGTGACTTTCGAACCGGTCACGCGAGCGCCCAGTTTGATGTCCAGACCTTGTTTGGTCAGGGTTTTGTAGGCTTCTTTGGACACGGCGGTGTCGGCAGCCATCAGGAACGTGTCCAGGGCTTCCAGGACAGTCACTTCAGCGCCCAGACGGGACCATACCGAACCCAGTTCCAGACCGATCACGCCAGCGCCGATCACGCCCAGACGTTTTGGAACCGACTGGAACTCCAGAGCACCGGTCGAATCGACGATGACGTTCTGGTCAACCGGAGCCGGTGGGATGTCAATCGGACGCGAGCCCGAGGCGAGAATCACGTTTTCGGCTTCGATCACTTCAATAGTGCCGTCAGGCTTGGTCAGCTCGACTTTCTTGCCGGCCAGCAGTTTGCCGTGGCCCTGCAGGGAGGTCACGCCGTTGGCTTTGAACAGGGTAGCAACACCGGAGGTCAGGCCTTTGACGATGTTGGCCTTGCGGCCGACCATTGCTGGCACGTCCATGGTCACGCCAGCGTGGTTGATACCGTGGATCGCGAAGCCATCTTGTGCTTCGTGGAATTTCCAGGAGCTGTCGAGCAGCGCCTTGGAAGGGATGCAGCCGACGTTCAGGCAAGTACCGCCAAGGGCCAGTTTGCCCTCCTTGTCGGTATATTTCTCGATGCAGGCAGTCTTGAGGCCAAGTTGCGCAGCTTTAATGGCAGCTACGTAGCCACCAGGGCCCGCGCCAATCACTACCACGTCGAATTTCTGAGTCATGTGTCATTCCTTCTCGAATCAAACCGGACGACCCCTTGTGGAGACCGTCGTGGGACGAAGCTATTCATTACAGAAGGGCCGCTCATCACTGAACGGCCCGTGCAACGAAATCAGATATCCAGCAGCAGACGAGCCGGATCTTCCAGCAGGTTTTTGATGGTAACCAGGAAAGTCACAGCTTCTTTACCGTCGATCAAACGGTGATCGTAGGACAGCGCCAGGTACATCATCGGACGGATAACCACCTGACCGTTGATCGCCATAGGACGCTGCAGAATGTTGTGCATGCCCAGAATAGCCGCTTGCGGCGGGTTGACGATCGGGGTCGACATCATCGAACCGAAGGTACCGCCGTTGGTGATGGTGAACGTACCACCGGTCATCTCGTCCATGGACAGCTTGCCGTCGCGAGCCTTCTTGCCGAAGGTGGCGATGCCGCCTTCGATTTCAGCCAGGCTCATCAGTTCGGCGTTACGCAGAACCGGTACTACCAGACCACGGTCGCTGGACACGGCAACACCGACGTCGGCGTAGCCGTGGTAAACGATGTCGGAACCGTCGATCGAGGCGTTGACAGCCGGGAAGCGTTTCAGTGCTTCGGTGGCCGCTTTCACGAAGAACGACATGAAGCCCAGGCGTACGCCGTTGTGGGACTTCTCGAACAGGTCCTTGTACTTCGAACGCAGCGCCATGACTTCGGTCATGTCGACTTCGTTGAACGTAGTCAGCATCGCCATGTTCGACTGGGCTTCAACCAGACGCTTGGCCACGGTAGCGCGAACACGGGTCATCGGTACGCGCTTCTCGACGCGATCACCAGCCGCGAACACCGGAGCGGCAGCAGCAGGAGCAGCAGCCTTGGCTGGCGCGGCAGCCGGAGCGGCTTTCTTGGCGGCAACAGCTGCAACCACGTCTTCCTTGGTGACACGACCGCCTTTGCCAGTACCGGCAACGGAAGCGATGTTGATGCTGTTTTCTTCAGCCAGCTTGCGAGCAGCCGGTGCAGCAACAGAATCCTCTTCGCCTTCGGCGGCTGGAGCAGCAGCCTGTGCAGCGGCCGGAGCGGCAGCTGGAGCAGCGGCAGCAGCGCCGCCCTCACCGATGGAGCCCAGAACTTCGTCGGACAGAACGGTGTCACCTTCGTTCTTGACGATAGCGCCCAGCACGCCATCAGCGGTAGCCAACACTTCCAGTACGACTTTATCGGTCTCGATGTCGACGATCAGGTCATCACGCTTGACGGCGTCGCCCGGTTTTTTGTGCCAGGTGGCAACGGTGCCATCGGCAACCGATTCCGGGAAGGTGGGGGCTTTGATTTCGATAGCCATTATCTGTGGGTCCTTAAATTCGGTTTCAGGTGCGCGAAGGCATTAAACGGTAAAGGCATCTTGCAGCAGTTGTTCCTGCTGCTCGGCGTGCATCGATGCATAACCACAAGCAGGTGCAGCAGAAGCTTCACGGCCCGCGTACTCGAGTACGAGAGACTTGTCGTGATTGCCAACGATGCGACGCATGTGATGCTGGCTGCAGTACCAGGCACCCTGGTTCATCGGCTCTTCCTGACACCAAACGATATGTTTGAGGTTGGTGTACGGAGCCAGGACTTCGTTCAAGTCGTCCTCAGGGAATGGGTACAGCTGCTCAATACGCACGATAGCGATGTCGTCACGACCTTCGGCACGGCGTTTTTCCAGCAGGTCGTAATAGACCTTGCCGCTACACAGAACAATGCGCTCGACCTTTTTCGGGTCCTGGGCATCGATTTCCGGGATAACGGTCTGGAACGAACCTTCGGCCAGATCTTCCAGGGTCGAGATGGCCAGTTTATGACGCAGCAACGACTTCGGAGTCAGAACCACCAGCGGTTTGCGCAGTGGACGAATCACCTGACGACGCAGCAAGTGGTAGATCTGAGCCGGCGTAGTCGGTACGCACACCTGAATGTTGTGCTCGGCGCACAATTGCAGGTAACGCTCCAGACGAGCCGAGGAGTGCTCCGGCCCCTGCCCTTCATAACCGTGTGGCAGCAGCATGGTCAGACCGCAGAGACGGCCCCACTTGTGCTCGCCGCTGGTGATGAACTGGTCGATAACCACCTGGGCACCGTTGGCAAAGTCGCCGAACTGGGCTTCCCAGAGAACCAAAGCGTTTGGCTCGGTGGTCGAATAGCCGTATTCGAACGCCAGAACCGCTTCTTCGGACAGCAGCGAGTCGTACAGGTCGAAGCGCGGCTGACCTTCGTACAGATGCTGCAACGGGATGTAGGTGCCCGCGTCTTTCTGGTTGTGCAAGACAGCATGACGGTGCGAGAACGTACCGCGGCCGATGTCCTGACCGGTCATGCGAATCGGGTGACCTTCGAACGCCAGGGTCGCGTACGCCATGGTTTCGGCGTAACCCCAGTTGATCGGCAGGCCGCCGGCTTGCATCTTCTGACGGTCTTCGTAGATTTTCGAAACCTGACGCTGAACCACGAAGCCTTCCGGAATTTCCAGCAGCTTGGCGGACAGATCCTGCAAGGTTTTCAGATCGAAGCGAGTGTCGTGACGCGCGGTCCAGGCGTGGCCCAGATACGGACGCCAGTCCACGAACAATTCCTTGTTCGGCTCTTTGACCAGGCTTTTTACCACGTGCAGACCGTTGTCCAGCGCGTTGCGGTATTCATCCATCTTGGCCTGAACACGCTCGACATCAACCACACCGGACTGGGTCAGACGCTCTGCGTACAACTCACGGGTAGTGCGCTGCTTGGCGATCTGCTGATACATCAGCGGCTGAGTGCCGCTAGGTTCATCAGCTTCGTTGTGGCCGCGACGGCGGTAGCAGACCAGATCGATCACGATGTCGCGCTTGTACTGCATGCGGTAATCGATGGCGAGCTGGGTCACGAACAAGACGGCTTCCGGATCATCACCATTCACATGGAGGATCGGCGCCTGGATCATTTTCGCAACGTCGGTGCAGTACTCGGTGGAACGCGAGTCTTCCGGATTGCTGATGGTGAAACCGACCTGGTTGTTGATCACCAGATGGATCGTGCCGCCCGTCTTGAAGCCGCGAGTCTGCGACATCTGGAAGGTTTCCATGACCACGCCCTGACCTGCGAAAGCAGCGTCACCGTGGATGGAAATCGGCAGAACCTTTTCACCGGTAGCATCGTTACGACGATCCTGACGGGCACGCACCGAACCCTCGACCACTGGCGAAACGATTTCCAGGTGGGAAGGGTTGAAGGCCATGGCCAGGTGAACTTCACCGCCGGAGGTCATGACGTTGGAAGAGAAGCCCTGGTGGTATTTAACGTCACCGGAACCCAGCTCAACCTTTTTCTTGCCTTCGAACTCGTCGAACAGCTCGCGCGGATTCTTGCCGAAGGTGTTGACCAGCACGTTCAGACGACCACGGTGGGCCATGCCGATAACGATTTCCTTGGTGCCGTAGGAACCGGAACGCTGGATCAGCTCGTCGAGCAACGGAATCAGGCTCTCGCCACCTTCGAGACCGAAACGCTTGGTGCCCGGGTATTTGGTACCCAGGTATTTTTCCAGACCTTCGGCTGCGGTGACACGCTCGAGCAAGTGGCTCTTGATGTCCGCGGAATACGTTGGACGGCCACGCACGCTTTCCAGACGCTGCTGGAACCAGTGACGCTGCTCGGTATCGACGATGTGCGTAAACTCGGCGCCGATGGTGCGGCAATATGTCTGCTGCAACGCTTCGTGAATTTCGCGTAGGCTCGCTTCCTCTTTGCCGATGAACAGGTCGCCGGCACGGAAGGTCGTATCAAGATCGGCATTGGTCAAGCCGTAATGATTGATCGACAGGTCTGCAGGTGCAGGACGCTGCCACAGCCCCAGCGGGTCAAGCTGGGCTGCCTGGTGGCCACGCATACGGTAGGCCTGGATCAATCGCAGCACTTCAACTTGCTTCTTCTCGTGCTCACTGCTCACGCTGCCGGCGGAAACCGGTTGAGCGCGGCGCTGGTTCTTTGCCAGCAAGACGAAATGATCGCGAATTGTCGAGTGCGAAACATCAGTGGCAGAGTTGCCGTCGGCAGGCAACTTCTGAAAGTAGGTGCGCCACTCTTCTGGCACAGCGTTAGGGTCGTGCAGGTAGAGCTCATAAAGCTCTTCCACATAGGCAGCGTTTCCACCTGAAAGGTGGGCACTGTTCCACATGCGCTGCATCACGCTTTCTTGCATGCTTGGTCACCCTCGGTTAGGGGACACCACCGGCGAAGACACCGAGCAAACTTGCAGAAGTCCGAATGCAGCGACCAAAACAAGCCACTTAGGATCACGCTGATAGTCCGGGTACCAGCCCGGATGCCCCTGCTTGTCTCATTTCTTCAAAATAAGAACCGCAGCTTTGTGAGCTGCTGTTCTGGTTAAAACTACGGCGCCGGTTGAAGCCTGCGCCGCAGCATCTACGGGTACAACGGTTCTACGGTACAGCTACTGAATCAAACGCCGCTTTGCAGCAGCATGTGACGCACGTGACCGATGGCCTTGGTCGGGTTCAGGCCTTTCGGACATACGCTGACGCAGTTCATGATCCCGCGGCAGCGGAATACGCTGAACGGGTCATCCAGCGCAGCCAGACGCTCGGCAGTCTTGGTGTCACGGCTGTCTGCCAGGAAGCGATAAGCTTGCAGCAGCGCAGCCGGGCCCAGGAACTTGTCCGGGTTCCACCAGAAGGACGGGCAAGAGGTCGAGCAGCAAGCGCACAGGATGCACTCGTACAGACCGTCGAGCTTTTCACGCTCTTCCGGGGACTGCAGACGCTCGATGGCCGGAGCCGGCGTGTCGTTCTGCAGGTATGGCTTCACTTTTTCATATTGCTTGTAGAAGATGCTCATATCGACGACCAGGTCACGGATAACCGGCAAACCTGGCAGCGGACGGACGATCAACTTGTTGCCTTTTACTACGGCAGACAGCGGCGTGACGCACGCCAGAGCGTTTTTGCCGTTGATGTTCATGCCGTCGGAACCGCAAACACCTTCACGGCAAGAGCGACGATAGGAGAAACCTTCGTCCTGCTCTTTGATCAGGGCCAGCACATCCAGCACCATCAGGTCTTTACCGTTGGTATCGACCGAAAATTCCTGCATGAACGGCGCAGCGTCCTGATCAGGGTTGTAGCGATAAACACTGACTTGCAACATGGCGGCCACCCTTAATAAGTCCGAATCATTGGTTCAAAGGTCGGGACTGTTTTTGGCGAGAAGTTAACGGCACGCTTGGCAACGCGCTTCTCACCAGGGAAGTACAGGGTGTGGCACAGCCAGTTGACGTCGTCACGATCTTCGAAGTCTTCACGGGCGTGAGCGCCGCGGGACTCTTTACGGATCTCTGCGGCGATGGCGGTAGCTTCGGCCACTTCCAGCAGGTTTTGCAGTTCCAGGGCTTCGATACGAGCGGTGTTGAACGCCTGGCTCTTGTCGTTGATCTTGACGTTGGCGATACGGCCACGCAGATCCGCCAGCTGAGCAATACCCTTCTGCATGTATTCGCCGGTACGGAATACACCGAAGTAGTTCTGCATGCAGCTTTGCAGCTCTTTACGCAGGGTCGCTACGTCTTCGCCTTCGGTACGCGAGTTCAGGCCATCGAGACGCGCCAGGGCAGCGTCGATGTCGGACTGGCGAGCGCGAGTGTAATCAACGCCTTCTTTCAGGGTCTGCTCAAGGAACAGGCCGGCAGCACGGCCGAATACCACGAGGTCGAGCAGCGAGTTGCCGCCCAGACGGTTGGCACCGTGAACCGATACGCACGCCACTTCACCGACCGCGAACAGGCCAGGGATGATGGTATCGACGCCGTCGGCATCCTGAGTGATCGCCTGACCATGAATGTTGGTGGCAACGCCGCCCATCATGTAGTGGCAGGTTGGAACCACTGGAACCGGAGCAACGACCGGGTCGACGTGGGCGAATGTCTTGGACAGTTCGCAGATACCTGGCAGACGGCTGTGCAGGACTTCTTCACCGAGGTGATCGAGTTTCAGCAGAACGTGGTCGCCATCCGGACCACAACCGTTACCGGCGATGATCTCTTTAACCATGGAGCGAGCTACCACGTCACGACCGGCAAGGTCTTTGGCGTTCGGAGCATAACGCTCCATGAAACGCTCGCCGTGCTTGTTGATCAGGTAACCGCCTTCACCGCGGCAGCCTTCGGTAACCAGTACACCGGCGCCGGCGATGCCGGTTGGGTGGAACTGCCACATTTCGATGTCTTGTACCGGAACGCCTGCACGCAGGGCCATGCCGATACCGTCACCGGTGTTGATCAGGGCGTTGGTAGTAGACGAGTAGATACGACCTGCACCGCCGGTCGCCAATACGGTGGCGTTAGCCCGCACGTAGGACGTTTCGCCGGTTTCGATGCAGATGACGATCATGCCGACAAAGGCACCGTCTTCGTTCTTCACCAGGTCGACGCCGTAGTATTCGTTGAGGAATACGGTGCCGGCTTTCAGGTTCGCCTGATAAAGGGTGTGCAGCAGCGCGTGACCGGTACGGTCGGCAGCGGCGCAGGTACGAGCGGCCTGGCCGCCTTTACCGAAGTCTTTCGACTGACCGCCGAACGGACGCTGGTAGATGCGGCCCTGTTCGGTACGGGAGAACGGCAAGCCCATGTGCTCGAGCTCGAAGACCGCTTCCGGACCTACGGAACACATGTATTCGATAGCGTCCTGGTCACCGATGTAGTCGGAACCCTTGACGGTATCGTACATGTGCCAGCGCCAGTCATCATTCGGATCGGCCGAAGCGATGGCACAGGTGATGCCACCCTGAGCGGATACGGTGTGCGAACGAGTCGGGAAAACCTTGGTGACAACGGCAGTCTTGTGACCACCTTGTGCCAGCTGCAGCGCAGCGCGCATGCCAGCACCGCCGCCGCCAATGATAATGGCGTCGAACGAAAGCGTATTAACTGTGTTAGCCATGAATCAGATACCCCAAAGAATCTGCACACCCCAGACGAAGTAAGCGAACATCGCAACGCCGCATACTGCCTGGAAGAGGAAACGTATTGTGGTCGCGGACTTGCCGAACGCCATTGGCGTCAGGTAGTCGGTCGCGATGGTCCACATGCCGACCCAGGCGTGAGCGCCCAGAGCAACCATGGACAGCAGGCTGAAAATACGCATCCAGTTGTTTGCGAACAGCGCATGCCATTGGTCATAGCCAAGGCCCGGGTTCGCAATGAGGTATCCGATCAGGAAAATGAAGTAAGCCGCGAGAACGACCGCAGACACGCGTTGTGCCATCCAGTCATAGAGGCCCGAACGCGAAAGGTTCGTAACGTTAGTTACCATATCCAAACTCCTGCCAGAACGATTACCACCACGGAAACGGCGATAACGATTTTCGAGCCTCGTTGGCCGCCTTCCAGCGTCTCACCGATGCCCATGTCCATGATCAAGTGGCGCACACCGGCAACCAGGTGATACAGCAAGGCGGACAGGATGCCCCACGTCACTAGCTTGGCTAGCGGACTGGTCAGACACGCCTTCACCTGACCGAAGCCTTCTTCTGAGCTCAGCGATTTGTCCAATGCATAAAGCATGATGGCCAGGCTGACAAAGAGGATGACACCGGAGATTCGGTGAAGAATGGACGTGTAAGCAGTGACTGGGAGTTTGATGGTCCTTAGGTCTAGGTTTACAGGTCGTTGGCTTTTCACGGCTTTTTTTTCACACTGAAGAGCCCCTAACAATCAGGGCAAAGTTGTTGGGGAGTGCACTGGTCAGGTACCCACCACCCAGGGAGTGCGACCCCCAATAAAAGCAGGCCCAAAAGCCCTTGGCGGTCGGAGGCCGAGTATAGACAGTTAGGTTACTAATGACAACGCAATCACCTACCCCGAATAGCTGATTGCACAAGTGGAATAAAAGGCGTAAATGGCGGGGAATTTCGAGGAAAAAGTCCGGTTAAAGCCTTCTGGGGCAAGACTTTAGGCAAATTGACATTCAAATTTATCTCACTATAGTGGTGCGGGCCCTGCGTGGGGGGTCTGTCTGATGATTTCAAGCATAAATAGGAGGCCACATGGCTGACAAAAAAGCGCAGTTGATCATCGAGGGCGCAGCCCCCGTCGAGCTGCCCATTTTAACCGGCACCGTTGGTCCCGATGTAATCGACGTTCGGGGCCTGACGGCCACGGGCCGTTTCACCTTTGACCCGGGTTTCATGTCGACCGCCTCGTGCGAGTCGAAGATCACCTATATTGACGGCGACAACGGCATTTTGTTGCACCGCGGCTACCCGATCGAACAGCTGGCCGAGAAGTCGGACTACCTGGAGACCTGCTACCTGCTGCTCAACGGCGAACTGCCGACCTTCGAGCAGAAGGCCCAGTTCGTCAGCACCGTGAAGAACCACACCATGGTTCACGAACAGCTGAAGACCTTCTTCAACGGTTTCCGCCGTGACGCCCACCCGATGGCGGTCATGTGCGGCGTAGTCGGTGCTCTCTCGGCCTTCTACCACGACTCCCTGGACATCAAGAACCCGCAGCATCGCGAAATCTCCGCGATCCGCCTGGTTGCCAAGATGCCAACCCTGGCAGCGATGGTTTACAAGTACTCCATGGGCCAACCCATGATGTACCCGCGCAACGACCTGTCGTACGCGGAAAACTTCCTGCACATGATGTTCAACACCCCGTGCGAGATCAAACCGATCAGCCCGGTACTCGCCAAGGCCATGGACCGGATCTTCATCCTCCATGCCGACCACGAGCAGAACGCATCGACTTCGACCGTGCGCCTTGCAGGTTCGTCGGGTGCCAACCCGTTCGCCTGTATCGCTGCCGGTATCGCTGCACTCTGGGGCCCGGCTCACGGCGGCGCCAACGAAGCGGTGTTGAGCATGCTCGACGAAATTGGCGATGTCTCGAACATCGACAAGTACATCGCCAAGGCCAAAGACAAGGACGATCCGTTCAAGTTGATGGGCTTCGGTCACCGGGTTTACAAAAACCGCGACCCACGCGCAACCGTGATGAAGCAGACCTGCGACGAAGTACTCAAAGAGCTGGGCATCACCAACGATCCGCAACTCGAACTGGCCATGCGCCTGGAAGAGATCGCGCTGACCGATCCGTACTTCATCTCGCGCTCGCTGTACCCGAACGTCGACTTCTACTCGGGGATCATCCTCAAGGCGATCGGCATTCCAACCAGCATGTTCACCGTGATCTTCGCCCTGGCGCGGACCGTCGGCTGGATCTCCCACTGGAAAGAAATGCTCTCCAGCCCGTACAAGATTGGCCGTCCGCGCCAGTTGTACACCGGCTACGAGTCGCGTGACATCACCAAGCTGGAAGACCGCTAATAAGATTAGTCTTGCGATAAAGTCTTATGCTGCAGCGAGTACGGCCTCTTTAATAGAGGCCGTGTTTGTTTGTGGGGTATGGAATTGGGTACATATCCGTTTCTGCGGTAACGGCTGGCTGTCTGGGATTGGGTACATATCCATTCCTGCGGTAACGGCCACTTAGGGTTACGCCCTGACGGCGTGTCACTTTGGAAAAGCCCCAAAGTAACCAAAGGGCTTCTGCCCCACCATTCGGTGCCTCGCCTAGGCTCGGCATGCCCTCACTCCGGCATTGCTCCGGGGGCCCGCCGCCATCGGCCATCCATGGCCGGGGGCGGCTACCTCGGCATCCATGCCGAGGTGCCCCCTGCGCAACGCCTGCGTTCGGCCTCTGGGAAAGGGGCAGGCAGATCAAAATCAAGATCAAAAGCCGAAGCAACGACAACTACCCTGACACCGGGGGACGGCAACGGCAACGGCAAGATCAACAGCTTCGCGAGCAGGCTCGCTCCCACAATGTGATCGGCGTACAACTTCGCTTTTCACCACTCAACAGGCCGAGCGTTAGCTCGCCTGCAGCTTTTGATCTTGATGCACCGCCCCCTCGAGAGGCCGAGCGCAGGTTCTGCGCAGTGGGCAACCCGGCATGGATGCCGGGTTAGCCGCGCACGGCCATGGATGGCCGATCGCGGCGGGCCCACGGAGCAGGACCGGAGCGAGGGCATGCCGAGCCTAGGCGAGGCACCGAACGAAAGGGGCAAGAGCCCTTTGGTTACTTTGGGGCTTTTCCAAAGTGACCCGGCGTAAGGACGGAACCCTAAGTGGCCGTTACCGCAGGAACGGATATGTACACCAGTAAGAGACAGGCCGGCTGTCAGGCCGCCATCGCGAGCAAGCTCGCTCCCACAGGGGAGTTTGCGTACACACAAACAAAAATGCCCCGATCTCTCGACCGGGGCATTTGTGTTTAACGCAGTTTATATATGGAAGCTCGAAGCCTTAGTGCGCGACCGCCCCACTCGCCCCCAGACCCGTCTGCGAACGAACGAATTGCGGGAAGAACAGCGCCCGCTCATTGTCAGCCGCGGTCGACTTGTCGGTAATGGAGAAGAACCAGATCCCGATAAACGCAATAGCCATCGAGAACAGCGCCGGGTACTCATACGGGAAGATCGCCTTCTCGTGATGCAGGATCTGCACCCAAATGGTCGGCCCAAGCACCATCAAACCAACGGCACTGACCAGCCCCAGCCAGCCACCAATCATCGCACCACGAGTAGTCAACTTCTTCCAGTACATGGAAAGCAGCAGCACCGGGAAATTACAGCTCGCCGCGATAGAGAACGCCAGACCGACCATAAACGCGATGTTCTGGCTTTCGAACAGGATACCCAGACAGATCGCCAGTACGGCCAGAGCGATAGTGGTGATCTTCGAAACCCGGATCTCGTCCTTGTCGTTGGTCTTGCCCTTCTTGATCACACTGGCATACAGGTCATGAGACACCGCCGAAGCACCGGCCAGGGTCAGACCGGCGACTACTGCCAGGATGGTAGCGAAGGCCACTGCCGAGATGAAACCAAGGAAAATACTGCCACCCACCGCGTTGGCCAGGTGCACCGCCGCCATGTTGTTACCGCCCAGCAGAGCGCCGGCCGCATCCTTGAAAGCAGGGTTGGTGTTGACCAGCAGAATCGCACCGAAGCCGATGATGAAGGTCAGGATATAGAAGTAGCCGATGAAGCCAGTGGCATACAGCACGCTCTTGCGAGCTTCTTTAGCGTCACTCACCGTGAAGAAGCGCATCAGGATGTGCGGCAGGCCGGCGGTACCGAACATCAGCGCCAGGCCGAGGGAGAATGCCGAGACCGGATCTTTCACCAGGCCGCCCGGGCTCATGATCGCTTCACCCTTGGCGTGAACCTTGACCGCTTCGGAGAACAGCGCATTGAAGTCAAAGTTGACGTGCTTCATCACCATCAGCGCCATGAACGACGCACCGGAGAGCAACAGCACCGCCTTGATGATTTGCACCCAGGTGGTCGCCAGCATGCCGCCGAACAGCACGTACATGCACATCAGGACACCGACCAGAATAACCGCGACGTGATAGTCCAGACCGAACAGCAGCTGGATCAGCTTGCCGGCGCCGACCATCTGCGCGATCAGGTAGAACGCTACCACCACCAGCGAACCGCAGGCCGACAGCGAGCGGATCTGGGTTTGCCCGAGGCGATACGACGCCACATCGGCAAAGGTGTATTTACCCAGGTTACGCAGACGCTCGGCGATCAGGAACAGAATGATCGGCCAGCCCACCAGGAAGCCGATCGAGTAGATCAGACCGTCGTAACCCGAGGTATACACCAGCGCGGAAATACCCAGGAAGGACGCCGCCGACATGTAGTCACCGGCAATCGCCAGACCGTTCTGGAAACCGGTGATCTTGCCGCCCGCCGCGTAGTAATCGGCCGCCGACTTGTTGCGCTTGGAAGCCCAATAAGTAATGCACAGGGTGGCGCCGACGAAGGCCACGAACATCAGGATCGCCGACACATTGAGGGGTTGTTTTTGTACTGCGCCGGTCAGGGCTTCAGCTGCCCAGACCGCTGGGGCGAAGGCAGCAATGCCTAACGCTGCAAATAGACGCCGGATCATTGCTGAGCCTCCTTGAGAATCGCATTGTTCAAGTCGTCGAATTCGCCATTGGCGCGTCGAACGTAGATGCCAGTGAGAATAAAGGCCGAAACAATCAGCCCGACACCTATCGGTATCCCCCAGGTAATCGATGACTCAGGGCTGATCTTCGCCCCCAGTACATGTGGCCCATAAGCAATCAAAAGGATGAAGCCCGAGTAAAGCCCAAGCATGATCGCCGAGAGAATCCAGGCGAACCGCTCTCTTTTGCTGACCAGCTCCTTGAATCTCGGGCTGTTTTGAATCGAGAGGTAAATGCTGTCGTTCATTGTTTTTGTCCTCGCAGCACAGATTGAATTGCAACGTATTCCACTCTATGCGGCTGTAGAACTGATTCCAGACGACCTTAGTATTAGAACGACACTAACCCGGAAAAACAAAAGACCGCCTGGCGCGAACGCCAGACGGTCTTGAGAGTTGCGATCTAGAGGCTTGGAGGTATTACTTGGTCCAGTCGGCAACACGTTCCGGGTGTTTGGCTACCCAATCCTTGGCAGCGGCTTCAGGCTTGGCACCATCCTGAATCGCCAACATGACTTCGCCGATTTCGTCTTTCGACGCCCACTGGAAGTTCTTCAGGAACTTCGCCACATCCGGCGCTTTGGCTTCCAGGCCTTTGCTACCGATGCTGTTCACGGTTTCAGCCGCGCCGTAAACGCCTTTCGGATCTTCCAGGAAGCGCAGTTTCCACTTGGCGAACATCCAGTGCGGCACCCAACCGGTGACGGCAATGGATTCGTTCTTCTTCTCGGCGCGGGTCAGCTCGGCAATCATGCCGGCGCCGGAACTGGCCTTGAGGGTGTAGTTGTCCAGGCCATAATCCTTGATCGCCTGCTCGGTTTTGAGCATCACGCCTGAACCTGCGTCGATGCCGACGATACGACCCTTGAAGCTGTCGTCGGTTTTAAGATCGGCAAGAGTCTGGGCTTTGACGTACTCCGGCACGATCAAACCGATTTTCGCGTCCTTGAAGTTCGGACCGTAATCGACGACCTGATCCTTGTTTTTGCTCCAGTATTCGCCGTGAGTCACGGGCAACCAAGCAGACATCATGGCATCGAGTTTGCCAGTGGCTACACCCTGCCACATGATCCCGGTGGCGACCGCTTGCAGCTTCACGTCATGACCCAGCTTCTGCTTGATCACTTCGGCCGCCACGTGGGTGGTCGCGACGCTGTCGGACCAACCGTCAACGTAACCGATGGTCAGGGCTTTGCTCTCGGCATTGGCGAATGTCGAGCCAATCGCAAGCGCCAGAGCGGCACTTGCGCCTAAAAGTCGTCGCATCTTCATCGTTACTTCCCCGAAAGTGCTGCGCTCGACGGATGCCGAGTCGCGCTAACGTATTTTTATGATGCACAGCGCCCCCATCACGCCTCACCGCAAACTCGTCCGAACATCAGCGGAGTACTGACGCCTCGATAATCAACCTGACGCCAACAGCGACCTGCTCTGCCAGCGACCTCAAGGCATCGAGAAACGACATCAGAACGCCATTAACCGTGACAACGGGAAATACCTCGCCGGATCCCATTGCATGTCAAAATTATGCAGACCCCCAAGCGCACGGCAAATGCAGGTAAGATGCGCGGCTTTGCTCCCATACGGCCTGACCATGCCCGCGACTGCCCGCTTCCCTTTTTTACCGTACCTGTTCGCCTGTCTTCTTGGCCTGTTTGCCCTCTGCGGCTTCTGGTACGGCCTCGGCCAACCGGTGCCGCTGCCGGATGTCGCCAGCGCCACGCACAAGCTGCAATGCGCCTCCTACACCCCGTTCGATAAAGACCAATCGCCCTTCGATCAGCCGTTCAAGTTGCGTCCCGAGCGCATGGACGCCGACCTCGCACTGCTGGCGACCCGCTTCCAATGCATTCGCACCTACTCCATGACCGGCCTCGAAGCGCTCCCCGACCTTGCGCGCAAGCACGATTTGAAGCTGATGATCGGCGCTTGGGTCAACAGCAACCCGGTTGATACTGCCAAGGAAGTCGACTTGTTGATTGCCTCGGCCAACGCCAACGCGGATGTCGTGACCTCGGTGATCGTAGGTAACGAAACCCTGCTGCGCAAGGAAGTCACTGGCGCCCAGTTGGCCAAGCTGATTGTTCAGGTGAAAAGCCAGGTCAAACAACCGGTGACCTACGCCGACGTCTGGGAATTCTGGCTCAAGCACCCGGAAATCGCCCCGGCAGTGGACTTCCTGACCATCCATTTGCTGCCCTATTGGGAAGATGATCCGTCCAACATCGACGCGGCTCTTGATCACGTCGCGCAAGTCCGTCAGGTGTTCGGCAACCGCTTCGCCCCCAAAGACGTGATGATTGGTGAAACCGGCTGGCCCAGCGAAGGCCGCCAGCGCGAAACCGCGCTGCCGAGCCGGGTCAACGAAGCCAGGTTCATTCGTGGTTTTGTCGCCCTGGCTGAACACAACGGCTGGCATTACAACCTGATCGAAGCCTTCGACCAGCCCTGGAAACGCGCCAGCGAAGGCGCCGTTGGCGGTTACTGGGGGCTGTTCGATGCAGATCGTCAGGACAAGGGGGTGTTGGCCGGGCCGGTGTCGAACCTGCCTTTCTGGCCACAGTGGCTGGGCATCGGTGGCTTGATCTTCCTCGGCACACTGATCCTCGGTGGTCGCGTGCGTGGCACTCGCGCTGCGCTGATCCTGCCGCTGCTCGGCGCATTGGGTGCCTGCTCGATCGGCGTCTGGGGTGAACTGGCGCGGGTCACCAGCCGCTTTACCGGCGAATGGCTCTGGGCCGGGTTGCTACTCGGTTTGAATCTGTTGGTGCTGGCCCACGCGGCGCTGGCACTGAGCAGCAAAACCGCCTGGCGCGAGCGTGCCTTCAACTGGCTGGAACAACGCGCTGGCTGGCTGCTGGCAGCCGCAGGCTTCGCTGGCGCGGTGATGATGCTCGAGTTGGTGTTCGACCCGCGCTATCGCAGCTTCCCGAGCGCAGCCTTGCTGCTGCCAGCGCTGGTCTACCTGTGCCGCCCGGTCTGTGTGCCGCGTCGGGAAATCGCCTTGCTGACCTTTATCATCGGCGTCGGCATCGCCCCGCAGCTGTATCGCGAGGGCCTGGAAAACCAGCAGGCCTGGGGTTGGGCGCTGGTCAGCGCGTTGATGGTCGCTGCGTTGTGGCGCAGCTTGCGGGTTCGCAAAGGCTGATCGACACGCACAAAAAAGGATGACCTCGGTCACAATGCCAGTCAGTTAAGCGAACACAAGTCTCAACACAGCGAAGGTCAATGTGGGAGCGAGCTTGCTCGCGAAGAAAACACCGCGGTTTTTCAGGCATTACGCGTCATCGTTCTTCGCGGGCAAGCCACGCTCCCACAGGGCTCACCCCTGGGCAAACTCCCGCAACACCTGCCCTTCCATGCGATAGCGCACCCACTCATCCTGCGGCTGTGCGCCGATCGACTTGTAAAACTGAATCGCCGGCTCGTTCCAGTCCAGTACGCTCCATTCGAAGCGTCCGCAGTCGTTGGCGCAGGCGATTTGCGCGAGGTGGCGCAGGAGTTTTTTCCCGGCGCCGCCGCCGCGTTGTTCGGGGTTGATGTAGAGGTCTTCAAGGTAGAGGCAATTGCTTCCCAGCCAGGTCGAGTAGCTAAAGAAGAACACCGCGAAGCCGATCGGCTGCCCGTCCCGCAGGCAGATCAGGCCATGGGCGGTGGCACCTTCGCTGAACAGGCTGCGTTCGATGTCGGCGACGCTGGCGATGACTTCGTGCCTGGCGCGCTCGTAATCCGCCAGTTCGGTGATGAACGCGAGGATCTGCGGGGCATCGCTTGGCACGGCTGGGCGGATTTCAATGGACATGGACGGGCCTTGTAAGGAAGTGAAAAAGCCATACTAAGTCGACCCTGAGCACTCGTCACATTTCTAAGCAAAACCTGGTTTATGGTTATCAGATTACCTGTGGCGAGGGAGCTTGCTCCCGCTCGGCGGCGAAGCCGTCGTAAATCCTGCAAACGTGTTTTACCTGACACTACGGGTTGGCTGGTTTTGGGACCGCTTCGCGGTCCAGCGGGAGCAAGCTCCCTCGCCACAGGTCTTGTGCTCGACGCATGATTGTCTTACCCCTTTCACAATGAGGATTCCAATGACCATCGCCGCTTTCGCGCCACTTCAAACCCTCGCCGCAACACTCCTGCCCCACGCGCTTGAGCCGTCCGAGGATGGCGCCCACGATCTGTCGCACCTGCATCGGGTCTGGAATAACGCTCGTGTCATCCATAAAGAGGAAAGCGGCGATCTCGAGGTGCTGCTGGCGGCGGTGCTATTGCATGATTGCGTGGCGGTAGAAAAAAATTCGCCGTTGAGGTCCCAGGCCTCACGCCTGGCTGCGGAGAAAGCCTCACAGGTGTTGACTGGCTTGAATTGGCCTGTGGATAAAGTCGCCGCAGTCGCCCATGCCATCGAGACCCACAGCTTCTCGGCGGGTATTACGCCTGCGACCCTGGAAGCAAAAATCCTGCAGGACGCCGATCGCCTCGACTCCCTCGGCATGCTCGGTGTGGCGCGCACGTTCTATGTCTCCGGGCGGATGGGCAGCGCGCTTTACCACCCACTGGATCCCGAGGCGAAGGCCCGCGATTACGACGACAAGCGTTTCACGCTCGATCACTTCCAGACCAAGTTGCTGCATCTGGCCGCAGGCTTCCAGACCCGGACTGGCAGCCGGCTGGCGCAGATTCGCCATGCACGGTTGAAGCGCTTCATGGAGGAGTTCATGGAGGAGATCGGCCTTTAAAGCATCTGCGAACAGAACTGCAGAACGCCTGGACCATTCGTCGATCTTCAGGCACCAATCGAAAACGGCACAGGACAAATATCAGGATCCCTTCGCGGGCAAACGAACGTCGCCCGGCACGGCTCGGCTTTGATCACGGTGCCGGATACAGCAGAATCGTGTTGACGGAGAGGCTCAGGGCCTGAAAACGGTCTTACAGTCGACTTAAGGCTCAAGCCCGATAGGGAAAAACTCACCGCCACTCCACACGCCCAACCAGCCCTGGCCGTCGATTTCCCGTGTCACCGCCAGCTCCACCAGTTGGTAGAACACATTGCGATGGATCAAGGCTTCGAGATTGGTTCGCACATGCACGTAGGGCGCAGGTTCCTGGGTATCGGGATCGATCACCACCCGCAAAGCGTGCTCAGGACCGGCTTGGGTCTGTTCTTCAACGTTGGTGGTGAAACGCAGCAGCTGAGCTTCACCCTCACCTTCGACCTCGAGGCTGACGGCGACAAAAGGCGCGTCGTCGACTTTGATGCCAACCTTTTCCACCGGGGTGATCAGGAAATAATCATCGCCATCGCGGCGCATGATGGTGGAGAACAGTTTCACCATCGGTTTACGCCCGATGGGTGTGCCGAGGTAGTACCAGGTCCCGTCACGGGCGATCCGCATGTCGATATCGCCGCAGAAGTCGGGATTCCACAAGTGGACCGGCGGCAAGCCTTTGGATTTGGGGATTTGTCCCAGCAGATCAATAGCTTTTTGCGGACCGCTCATGGTGTTTTCCTCGTGTATTGCTTAGTCGCTCAAGCCCAACAGGCTGCGAGCGTATTGCTCCAGCGGCGGACCCAGCAAATCTTCTGGCTTGTTGTCGTGGAACGTCAGTAAACCGCCACGACTGCGAATACGTGCAGTATCAATCAAATACTGGGTGCTGGTCTCGATCAGCATGAGCTGAATCACGCCGCTGTCGATCCCCAGGCGATCCACGGCTTCCTGATCGGCCCATTCATCCGAGTTACCGATCCGGTCGTCAGCCTTGGCGAAACGGGTATAGAGCAAGTAATGCGCACCGGCGGCGCGAGCCTCGCTCATCGCGTCGTCCAGCCCTTCTGGGGCACGGGCACGACGGACCATGGGGAAGTATTCGACAAAACCATTGAACGCTTCTTCGGCGACTACGTTAGGTCGCGGATAGGCGCTGCCTGGCGGCGCAAAAGCCCCTTGGGCGATGTAGATAAAGGAGTCGGGTTGTACGCGGAACGAGTTCGAGCGGCGGGTATCGCTGTGATCGAGCAAGCCCGCATCGCTCATGTGATAGCGAGCGCCTTCGCCCAGATCGCTGACATTCATGCAGCCACCAAGCGCCAAAAAGGCCAGCAGCAAAACCAGGCTACGCATCCTACCCTCCAGAGGCCGGTGACGGAAAACCGGCGAATGTCCGCAGGATGCAGCTTCCGCGCCAGCTCAAAGGGGTTTGGGAGTGGTGGATAGATTTGCAGGTGTCAGACATTTCTTCATCGACTATTACTCCGTCATCGCGAGCAAGCTCGCTCCCACATTAGTTCTGCGCTGATCACACAATCGTGAGCTGACGCAGATCAAGTGATTGGGTGGAGGCAACGGGCTTGTGCCCGTTACCCCTCCCACACCACCGGACGTGCGGTTTTCCGCATCCGGCGGTTGAACAGCTCAGCAAGGTGCTGAGGCGAAGTCCTGCGGCGTCCACAGTCCCCAGCGACGCATCATGTTCAGACTCATCGCCTGCTGCATCACCGGGTGGCGCGCCGCTCGCCAGGCACCGTCGTGGAAGCTTACTCGCGCGAGTTGCCGGCTTGCGATACCAAGCCCGCGCAGTTTGCGCATTCGTCCCTCACGACTGTGCCAGCGCTGCCAGAAACATTTGCGCATATGTCGGCGAGTCCATTGCGATAACCGCTTGAAGTCGTCCTTCACCCAGCGGAAGTATTCGTACCACCCCCGGATGTAACGTCCCCATTGAGCCACGAGTTCGGTGCTCGTCAGACTTTGCCTGGCCGACCACAGCTCGCGAACTTTCTTGCGGTATTTCTTCACGGTCTTGCCGGACAGTTGGCCATTCCCTTGTTCGTCGATGTTGTAACCAAGGAAGTCGCGATCCCAAGGCCGTCCCGTTCCACTCTTGCTGGCACTCACTTTGAGCTTGAGGTGTTTCTCTATCCAAGCCGTCACACTGCCCAGCACGCGATCCGCACTGCGTTCGCTGGTGACATAAATCACCAGGTCGTCGGCGTAGCGACAAAAGCTCAGCCCTCGGGCTTCCAGCTCTTTGTCCAGTGCATCCAGATAGAGGTTGGCAAGCAGCGGGCTTAGCGGGCCTCCTTGCGGAGTTCCGGCCGTCCTTTTGACCCGCTGACCGTCCAACAGCATATCCGCTCGAAGCGTCTGACCGATGTAACTCATCAGCCGCTTGTCACGGATATCCCTGGATATGAGGCTCATCAACCTGTCGTGATTGACCTGATCGAAGAAGGCTTCGATGTCGATATCCACGACCCAGGTCTTGCCTTCCAGGACAAAGGCCTTGGCGGCTCGTATGGCATCGAGATTGCTCCTGCCTGGCCGGAAACCGTAGCTGTGTTCGCTAAATTTGGCATCCCACAGCTGCGTCAGGTGCTGCTGGACCGATTGCTGGATCAAGCGATCCTGCGTATTCGGAATGCCCAACAGCCGCTCCCCGCCTTGCGGCTTGGGGATCCTGAGACCTTTGACAGGACCCGGTTTATAGGTCCCGTCCAGAAGCTTGCTCTTGATGGCCGGCCAATGCGTTTGAAGGTGTGCGGTGAGTTCGTCGGTAGTGATTCCGTCGACCCCTGGCGCCCCTTTGTTCGACCGGACCTTCTTGAGCGCTCGGTGCATATTCTCCTTTTCGACAATCGTTTCCATGCAGGTTTCGCTCAACACGTCTCTATTCCCGTTCCGTCTGCCTGCTGACTCGCCCCTTCCTTGCGCGCATTGGTCGAGGTCCACCCGACTTTCCCACGCACGGCCTTCCCGCTACGTGCCACATGGCATTTCCGGGTGCGGTTTCAAAGGGCTCTCGCTTTGTAGGCAGTAGTCTATGGTGAGTGTTTCTGTTCTTCAGCCCTTCGCTCCAGATCCATTACGACCCTTCTTCACTACTACGGCATCTGCTGACTTCTCGCGGGCTACGCCCGCGAGATCTCCCCGGGTAAGGTGCCAAAACCTTCGGCTCGGGCCGCCAAGCTCTACCTGATGCGTCTTTCGGTGACGGTTGGATTTCGTGGCTCCCAGCACACTTATCGCCCGCATCCGGCCTCGCTGCTTGTTCGTGTTCCTGCGGTCGCGCCTTTGCTACACGCTTCTTTCAGGCTGGCCTCGCGGCTTCCCCCTTGCGTTTCGCTACAGTTCTCGTCACTCATTCTGGTCACCACTTTTCAGGTGACTGGCTTTGGCCCATGCCGGGCACACTGGGAGCGAGCCTGCTCGCGATGAGGGTTATTCAGCCGCCGATGATTTTCATGATGGTCGCGCCACCGGAAAACGCCACTTCCTGCTTGTCACCCAAGGCTTTCACCAGCAGGCGCTGCAAAGCCGGCAAGGCCTCGTGGCGCGGCTTGTCCAGCAGGTCGCCGACGTAGTGCCGATTGCTCGATGACAGGCAGCCATGCAGCCAACCCGTGGACGACAGTCGCAGCCGTGAACAGGTCCGGCAGAACGGCACACTTTCATTGGCGATCACCCCAAAGAATCCCTGACCCGGAATTTCATAACGCACCGCCGTAGCATCCACCGGCGCATCGGCCTGGAGGTATTCGTAGCGATCGCCGATCAGGCTCAGCAGCTGCTGGAGGCTGACGAACTGCTGCAGGAAAGCATTCGAATCGCTGGCCAGGTGGCCCATGCGCATCAGCTCGATAAAGCGCAGTTCATAACCGCGTTCAAGACAGTAATCGAGCAGCGGCATCACCTGATCCAGGTTCTGCCCGCGCAACGGCACCATATTGACCTTGATCTTCATGCCCGCGGCCTTGGCCTGATCCATGCCATCGAGCACGGTCGCCAGATCGCCGCCGCGAGCGATGCTGCGAAAGGCACCGGGGTCCAGAGTATCGAGGGAAACGTTGATCCGGCGGATGCCGGCATTCACCAGCAACGGCAGTTTGCGCGCCAGGAGCTGGCCATTGGTGGTCAGGCTGATATCCGCCAGGCCCATCTGCCCCACCGCACTCATGAAGGCTTCAAGTTTAGGGCTGACCAAGGGTTCGCCGCCGGTAATGCGCAAGCGTTCTATACCGGCTGCTTCAATCAGATAAGCCACGCCGCGAGCCATGGCCTCGGCCGACAATTCATCCTGCGCAGCGACCAGTCGCTTGCCGTTCGGCACGCAGTAGGTACACGCGTAGTTGCAGGCTGAAGTCAGGCTGATCCGCAAATTGCGAAAACGCCTGCCTTGACGGTCAACGATCATGGATCACTCCGGCGGAAGAAGATTCGGACCGCTAAAACTTGACTCAGAAATCAAGTTTTAGCAAGCCCTATGCCTGAGTATATTCCTGTATTCCTGGAGACACCGCGCCACATTGGGAAACATGGCGCAATAAAGCATGTGAATGACTCAACTGCCGGGGGTATCGGTATCGCGCTTGCGCTTGTTGCCCATGCGTACGCCGATGTCCATCAGGAACTGGAAGAAACCTTCCTGATCTTCCAGCACATTGCTCCAGAACGGCGAGTGATACAGCGCCACAGCGCCGTGCACCAGCGCCCAGGCTGCGCAATAGTGGAAGTAAGGCGGCACGTCTTCAAGCTTGCCTTCGCTGATGCGGCCCTTGATCAACAGGGTCAGGCGTTCGAAGTTGGAGGCGCGGATCTTGTGCAGCTCCTCGACCATCTCCGGCACCTGATTGCCCTTGACCACCTTCTCTTCCAGGCGGTCGAACAACCGGTAACGCTGCGGATCGCGCATGCGAAATTCGAAGTAGGCCCGGGACAGGGCTTCCTTATCCTTGTCGACATCGGCAGAGTGCAACAGCTCGTTCAGGTCACGCTCATAATCGAGCATCAAGCGCAGATAGATCTCCGCCTTGGACTTGAAGTGCTTATAGATGGTCCCTTTGCCGATACCTACGGCATCAGCGATCATCTCGACGGTGACGCTGTCTTCACCTTGTTCGAGGAACAGCTTTAGCGCGGTATCGAGAATTTCTTGCTCGCGGCGACGAAACTCACGGACCTTACGAGGTTCTTTCTGCATAAGAAAAGGTCTGTAGGGGTCAAATCGAAGCCGCGTATTATGCCTAACTTGCGCCAAATTGCACGGATCATCCAACCATGTCTGCGTTTCTTGATGAATTTGTACAGGCTCCAGGCCTGCGTTATTTGAATCATGCGGCCGTCGCACCCTGGCCAAATCGCGCCGCCGTGGCGGTCGCCCGCTTCGCTCAGGAGAACGTTTTACTGGGCGCGCGGGACTATCCGGACTGGATGGCCCTCGAGCAACGCCTGCGCGAACGCCTGATGCGCCTGCTTAACGCACCGTCGACGGATGACGTGGCGCTGGTCAAAAATACTTCGCAAGCATTGTCTTATGTCGCCTTTGGCCTGCAATGGGAAAGCGGCGATCAGATTGTCATCAGTGACGAAGAATTCCCTTCCAACCGTATCGTCTGGGAGGCCCTGGCACCCCAAGGCGTCGAAGTGATTCAGGTCAGCCTCAAGGGCGATGACCCCGAAGGCGCCCTGCTGAGCGCTTGCGGTCCGCGCACCCGGCTGATGTCAGTGAGTGCCGTGCAGTTCGCCAGCGGCCTGCGCCTGGACCTGCAGCGCCTCGGCGCCGGCTGTAAACAACAGAACGTGCTGTTCTGCATCGACGCCATCCAGCAACTGGGCGCCCTGCCCTTCGATGTCCTGGCTTATCAATGCGACTTCGCCATGGCTGATGGTCACAAATGGCTCCTGGGGCCAGAAGGTCTGGGCGTGTTCTATTGCCGCAGTGAGTTGCGCGAGCAGCTAAAGCTCCATGAGTTCGGCTGGCACATGCTCGAACACATGGGTGATTACACTCGTACCGGTTGGGAGCCTGCGAAAAGCGCACGGCGCTTCGAATGTGGCAGCCCGAACATGCTCGGCGCCATGGCGCTGGAGGCCAGTTTGTCGCTGCTGGAGGAAGTCGGCATGGATCAAGTAGCAGAATTGATCGCCGAGCGCGTGCAATGGCTACAGGACGGCTTGAACGCCATTCCCGGCGTGCAACTGCATAGCCCGTTGAATCCCGCCCGGCGCGGAGGGATTTTCTCTTTCAGTATCGATGGCATCGATAATCAGTGGCTTTACGAGCAACTCAAACTGCAACAGGTTGTGTGTATTCCTCGCGGCCCTGGCATTCGCTTGTCCCCGCATTTCTATACAGAAAAGCGCGTGATCGACGAAACTCTGGCAATTGTGGCGACCATTGCCAAGCAATGAGAACTCAACCGAAGCGCGCGTATTCCAAATCTGTTTAAGAAATAGAGGGGGCAGACTGGACTGAACGCAATAGTGATCAATACTTGAACTGTCGACGCGACATCTCCCCCAAGTGGCGCGTCGATGAAGGTACCAAGGGAATGTGTGCCTTTGTTTTACTCCTAATGGTCTTAACCCGGATTCACCCCCCAGAACCCGGGTTTTTTTTGCCTGCGATTTGTGTAGGAGCAGCCGGTCGACGCTCGATTGCTCGCGATGGACGTTAACGATAACGCGTATTTTCTGAATAAACGCATCGCCCTTGAGTCCATCGCGAGCAAGCTCGCTCCTACAGGGAGCCGACATGCGCCAACGGAAACAGCCGCTTGAAATTCTCGGTGGTCTGCTCGGCAAAACGCTCGTACGACTCACCGCGCAACATCGCCAGAAACTCCGCGACATCCCGTACGTACTGCGGCAGATTCGGTTTGCCCCGATGGGGGATCGGCGCCAGATACGGCGAGTCGGTTTCCACCAGCAACCGGTCGGCCGGCACTTGCCTGGCGACATCACGCAAGGCATCGGCATTGCGGAACGTGACGATACCGGACAGGGAAATATAGAAACCCAGATCCAGTGCGGCCCTGGCCATTTCCCAGTCTTCGGTGAAGCAGTGCAGCACACCCGCCTGGGGCAGCGCCGCCTCGCGCAACAGCGTCAAGGTATCCGCTCGCGCGCCACGGGTGTGGACGATAACCGGCTTGCCGGTCTGCTGCGCAGCGTGCAGATGCAGGCGAAAGGATTCCTGCTGCAGTTCAGCCGCTTGCGGCTCGTAGTGATAATCCAGACCGGTTTCACCAATGGCCACCACCCGCGGATGGTTGAGCTCCTGCAACAGCCAATCCAATGCAGGCGCCGCGCCCGGCTGCACGTCCAGCGGATGCACGCCGACCGAGCAGTCGACATCGGCATAGCGCTCGGCAAGCGCTTTGACATCCGCCGCGTTCTCGACGCTGACACCGATACACAGAAAATGCCCTACCCCGCGCTGACGGGCCGCATCGAGGGCGGCATCAAGGGAGCCGTTGTGTTCGGCGAGATCGAGGCGATCAAGGTGACAATGGGAATCTACGAGCATAAAAGACTGCAACTACATCGTATGAGTGGGACGGTCGGACTTCAGGGCTCCGGCCAGATGGGTTTCAATTCTGTTGCGAGCGGCATTGTCGTCGTCATTGAACTGTACGCCGACGCCCGCCTCACGGTTGCCTTGGGCACCCTTGGGGGTGATCCAGGTGACTTTGCCGGCAACCGGAATCTTTTCCAGCTCATCCATCAGGCTCAGCAGCATGAAAACCTCATCGCCCAACTTGTAGCTTTTGTGGGTCGGAATAAACAGGCCGCCATTCTTGATGAAGGGCATGTAAGCGGCATACAACACCGACTTGTCCTTGATGGTCAGGGACAGGATGCCGTTGCGCGGCCCCGGATTGACGAGTTCGTTCATGCTGACCTCCGCTGCTGAATGCATGATTCTAGGCCCGGGCAGGCAAACCTGCCCACTGCACCAGTAACGCCTCGAGCAACAACACGCGATTGAGGTTGGCTTTGCTCAGCACTTTCTGGCGCTGGGCGAGAATCCAGTCCTGGATGTCCAGGACTTTTTCCTGCGTGGATTTTTGCGCCAGATACTGCACGACTTTGCGCATATCGGCCAAACCCAGGCCCGCCTCGTCCTGAGTGAGCTGGTAACGCAGAATCAGGCTCGACCAGTCACAGAACCAGTCGAACAGCAATAACAGCGGAATGGCATTCCAGCCCTCAGCCAACTGGGTTGGCGATTGCTGCTGTTTGAGCAGCTTCTTCACCCCATCGACTACCAGTGCCCGCTGCTCACGCACACCCTGCGCCTGCAAGGTGACCGCGGCCAACGGCGAACCGGCGGCCAGCGTCAGCAGCTCGACACGCTCTTCTTCAGCACAATCGGGCAAAGCCTTGGCCAACCACGCAAGGCTCATCGCTTCGCTCGGCAGCGGACAAGCCTGCTGCACACAACGACTTTTGACCGTCGGCAACAACCGGCTTGGCTGATGACTGACCAAGAGCAGGACGGTATCGCCGGAAGGCTCTTCGAGGCTTTTCAGCAAGGCGTTGGCGGCGTTGTTGTTCATCGCCTCGGCCGGCTCGATCAGCACCACTTTGCGCCCGCCCATTTGGGCGGTCTGCACTACGAAGCCGACCAGCTCGCGGACCTGGTCGACCTTGATCGCCTTGTCCGCCTCTTCCGGCTCCAGCACGTAGTTATCCGGATGGCTGCCAGCCTTGAGCAGCATGCAGGATTTGCATTGCCCGCACGCGTCCAGCCCTTGCGGTTTCTGACAGAGCAAACGGGCCATCAGGCGTTCAGCCAGCGCTCGCTTGCCGATGCCCACCGGGCCGTGCAGCAAGTAGGCGTGGGCGTGCTGTGCGCGACCGGCCAGTTGCTGCCAGAGGCTGTCCTGCCAAGGAAAGGCCTCAGCCACGGTAAAGCCCCAGCAATTGCGGCAACAAGGCATCCAGCGACTGCTGAACCTGAGCCAACGGCTGCGCCGCATCTATCAGGCGATAACGCTTGGGATCAGCCTCGGCGCGTTTCAGGTAGGCACTGCGGACCGCATCGAAGAACACGCGACCTTCAAGCTCGAAACGGTCGAGACGACCACGAGCACTCGCGCGCGCCAGACCGACTTCGACCGGCAGATCGAACACCAGGGTCAGGTCCGGACGCAGATCACCCTGAACGAAGGTCTCCAGCGTGGCGATGCGCTCTAGCGACAAACCGCGGCCGCCCCCCTGGTAGGCGTAGGTGGAGTCGGTAAAGCGATCACACAACACCACCACACCCTTGGCCAGCGCCGGGCGTATCACCTCGGCCAGATGCTGGGCACGCGCGGCGAAAACCAGCAACAGCTCGGTGTCGGCGTTCATCACTTCATCGCCAGGCGTCAACAACACCTCACGAATCCGCTCGGCCAATGGCGTGCCACCCGGTTCGCGGGTCAGCAACACCTCGATACCTTCGGCGCGCAGACGCTCGGCCAGGTACTCGCGATTGGTGCTTTTGCCGGCACCTTCCGGGCCTTCCAGGGTAATAAACAGACCAGTCACAGGCAGTCCTTAATCAGAGTCATTGCGGGCTTTGCGGCTCGGTCGCGTCGGGTGCGGGGATCGGCTGCTCCGGCGTCGTTTCGGGAGCCGTCTCTGGAGCGCTATCGAGAGGCGCTTCGGGTACCGGACTCGAAGCCTGCGGCGTCATCGGCGCCGTTATCGGTGCCGGGCTGGATCGATAATCCGCGCGCCGCTTGAGCTGGAACTCGCGCACCGCAGTATTGTGCGCATCCAGGTCATTGGAGAACACATGGCTGCCGTCACCACGGGCGACGAAATACAAACTGTTGCCCGGCACCGGATTCAGCGCCGCATGAATCGCTTCGCGCCCTACCATTGCAATCGGCGTCGGTGGCAACCCGGCGTTCGTGTAGGTGTTGTAAGGCGTCGCTTCGCGTAAATCTGCGCGGGTCAACTTACCGTTGTAGCGCTCGCCCAGACCATAGATCACGGTAGGATCGGTTTGCAGCAACATGCCGATCTGCATGCGTCGCACAAAGACCCCGGCAATCTGCCCACGCTCCTGTGGCACACCGGTTTCCTTCTCCACCAGCGAAGCCATGATCAGCGCCTGATAGGGCTCGGTGTAGGGTGCGTCAGCCGAGCGCTTGCTCCATTCTTTGGCGAGAACTTCATCCAGACGCTGGTAGGCTTTTTCCAGCAGATCCGCATCGGTCATGCCTCGCACAAAACGGTAGGTATCCGGAAAGAACCGCCCTTCCGGAAACACGCCGGTATGACCGAGCTTGTCCATCACTTCGCTATCGCTCAAGCCAGTGAGGGTCTGTTCAAGTTTTTCAGTTTTGGCCAGGGCTGCGCGCACCTGACGGAAATTCCAGCCTTCGACCAGGGTCAGGCTGTACTGCACCACTTCGCCACGCTGCCATAGACCGATCAGACCCTGGGCAGTCATGCCCGGCGTCATGCGGTACTCACCACCGTGCAACGGTTGTCCGTCGAGGTTGAAGCGCCAGTACAGACGCAGCCAAAAGGCGTCCCGCAGGACACCGTCGGCCTGCAGGCGAGCGAAGGTACCGCCCGGTGTCGAACCGAGTGGTACTTCAAGCAGTTGTTCCTGGGTCAGGTTGAGCGGCTGCTCCAGTGCCGAGTTCAGCTTCCAGGCCGAAGCGCCCAGCAGCAGACCTGCCAGAACCAGTCCGGTTTCCAGCAGCAGCAAGAATTTACGTCTCACAAATCAAACATCCAGTAGCGCGCGGGCAATGCCCTGCAGTTTACGGGTGAGTGGCCCAACCGGCCAGCTCAGCTCAGCATAAGTGCGTACCGGCCAGACGCCGTACACACTGTTGCAGACGAACACCTCGTCGGCCTGTTGCAGCTGATCGAGACTGATCTCGGCAACTTCCGTGGGGATGCCCAGCGACCTGGCTTGAAACAATAATTCGGCGCGCATCACCCCGGCGACGCCGCAGCGACTCAAGTCGGCCGTGCGCAAGACACCGTCACGTACCAGAAACAGATTACTGAATACCCCTTCGATCACGCGCCCAGAGATGTCCAGCATCAAGCCTTCGGCATGCCCGGCATCCTGCCACTCGGAGCGGGCGATAACCTGCTCCAGTCGATTCAGGTGCTTGAGTCCCGCGAGCAAGGGTTGCTCGCTCAGTCGCGTAGCGCAGGGGAAAAGGCGAATACCTTGTTGCCCGTAGGCAGACGGGTAAGCAGCTGGCGGATTGCCTTGCAGAATCCGCCGCGCTTGAGCGGCCGGGTCGGCAGCGTAGCCGCGCAGGCTGTCACCACGGGTGAGGATCAGCTTGAGCACGCCATCGCCCATGGCGGCGGCATAAGCCAACAGCTCGCTGCGAACCAATGATTGATCCGCAGCGATGGCCAGGCGCGAACAACCGTCGGCCAGACGCTGCAGATGCCGATCCAGCAGCAGCGGCTGCCCGGCCTTGACGGCAATCGTCTCGAACAGACCGTCACCGTAGGCCAGGCCGCGATCTTTTAGCGACAGAGCGTCAGCCGGCAGACCGTCGACCCAGCTTTGCATCAACCGGCGAACCGGCGGAACACCAGAGAACCGTTGGTACCACCAAACCCGAACGAGTTGGACAGCACCACATCGATATTCATGTCACGTGCGGTGTGCGGCACGAAATCAAGGTCGCAACCTTCATCCGGCTCATCCAGGTTGATGGTCGGCGGAGCCACCTGGCCGTTGATCGCCAGCACGCTGAAGATCGCCTCGACGGCGCCGGCCGCGCCCAGCAGATGCCCGGTCATGGACTTGGTCGAACTGACCGCCAGTTTGTAGGCGTGATCACCGAAAACGGTCTTGATCGCCTGGACCTCCGCCAGGTCACCGGCCGAGGTCGACGTGCCGTGAGCGTTGACGTACTGCACTTGCTCGACATTCAGCTGGGCATCACGCAAGGCATTGGTGATGCAACGGGCGGCACCCGCGCCATCGGCTGGTGGCGACGTCATGTGATAAGCGTCGCCGCTCATGCCAAAGCCGATCAACTCGGCATAAATGGTCGCACCGCGAGCCTTGGCGTGCTCCAGCTCTTCGAGCACCAGGGCACCGGCACCGTCGGAGAGTACAAAGCCGTCGCGACCCTTGTCCCATGGACGGCTGGCGCGAGTCGGCTCGTCGTTACGGGTCGACAGCGCGCGGGCGGCACCGAAGCCGCCCATGCCGAGGCCGCAAGCAGCCATCTCGGCACCGCCGGCAATCATCACATCGGCTTCGCCGTAGGCAATGTTGCGCGCCGCCATGCCGATGCAGTGCGTACCCGTGGTACAGGCTGTCGCAATGGCGTAGTTAGGCCCCTGGGTACCCAGATGGATAGACAGGAAGCCGGAAATCATATTGATGATCGAGCCAGGCACGAAGAACGGCGAAATCCGCCGCGGGCCTTGCTCATGCAGCGTGCGGCTGGTTTCTTCGATATTGGTCAGACCGCCAATACCCGAACCCATGGCCACGCCGATGCGTTCACGGTTGGCATCGGTCACTTCCAGGCCGGCGTTACGCACCGCCTGAAATCCGGCCGCCAGACCGTATTGAATGAACAGGTCAAGTTTGCGAGCTTCTTTGACCGACAGATATTCCTCGACATTGAAGCCCTTTACCGAGCCGCCAAAACGGGTGGAATAGGCAGAAAGGTCGGTGTGCTCGATCAGACCAATGCCACTGCGGCCAGCCAGAATGCCCTGCCAGCTGCTCGGTACATCCGTGCCCAATGGCGACAACATACCCATACCGGTGACTACGACGCGTCTACGCGACACAGCACTCTCCTTTTTCTAATGACGACACTTTGTATCAGGCCTAAAGAAAAAACCGCACGCCATGAAGGCAGTGCGGTTTTTCCATGACAGCAAGCGACGACTAAAAACTATTACGCCTGGTGGCTGGTAACGTAGTCGATAGCAGCTTGAACAGTAGTGATTTTTTCAGCTTCTTCGTCAGGGATTTCGGTCTCGAATTCCTCTTCCAGAGCCATCACCAGCTCAACGGTGTCAAGGGAGTCGGCACCCAGGTCTTCAACGAAGGAAGCGCTGTTGGTCACTTCTTCTTCTTTAACGCCCAGTTGCTCAGCAACGATTTTCTTGACGCGCTCTTCGATGGTGCTCATACCTTGTTTTCACTCCTAATGGACAAATTCAGGCAGCTGGCCAGTGGGTAAGTGTATAGAAAGGCTTTTCAGTTTTTCAACTGAAAGCTTCACTCCTCGAACCCTATCGACCCTCTGCCTATAAATAGATTGCTGCTTTATAACGGATTTTAGACAGCTCGTATGACATTTTTTTGAAGCGATCCGTCACAATTTAACTCATGTACATCCCGCCGTTCACCGGGATTGTAGCCCCAGTCACGTAAGCCGCACCGTCCGACGCAAGAAAAGCGACCACAGACGCGATCTCTTGAGCTTGCCCCAGACGGCCCAGCGGAATTTGTGCCTGCAAGGCTTCACGCTGTGCCTCGGGCAGTTCACGGGTCATATCGGTGTCGATGAACCCTGGGGCCACCGAGTTTACCGTAATCGAACGCGAACCGACTTCACGCGCCAGTGCACGACTGAAACCTTCCAGACCGGCCTTGGCGGCTGCGTAGTTTACTTGGCCTGCGTTGCCCATGGCACCCACAACCGAACCAATACTGATAATTCGACCCCAGCGAGCCTTGGTCATGCCACGCAGAACCCCCTTGGACAGGCGAAACAGACTGTTCAGGTTGGTATCGACGACATCATGCCACTCGTCATCCTTCATGCGCATCATCAGGTTATCGCGGGTGATACCCGCGTTATTGACCAGAATCGCCGGCGCACCGAACTGTGCCTGAATGCTCGCCAACACAGCCGCTACAGACTCGTCGCTGGTGACATTGAGTTCCAGGCCAGTGCCTTGAATACCATTTTCTTTCAGGGTCGCAGCGATACGCTCGGCACCCGAAGCGGAAGTCGCCGTGCCGATGACGATAGCACCCAAACGACCCAATTCAAGAGCGATGGCTTGGCCGATACCACGGCTGGCGCCAGTAACCAGTGCAACTTTACCTTGCAGACTCATGCAGGCTTCTCCTTAGATTCAGGCCAGTGCCGCGCGAGCGGCAACGAAGGCATCCGGGGTATTCAGGTTGGAGGTCGACACGCCTTCGGCGCAGCGCTTGTTCAGGCCAGCCAGCACTTTGCCAGGGCCGCACTCGACCAGCTGGACAGCGCCATTGGCTGCCAGGCACTGGACAGACTCGACCCAGCGTACCGGCTTGTAGAGCTGCTCGAGCAGATCACGAGTGAGGGTCTCAAGATCCGTCGCAACACTGGCGCTGACGTTCTGCACCAACGGGATTTGCGGAGCCTGCCAGTCGATCGCAGCGATCGATTCGGCGAAACGCTCGGCAGCCGGACGCATCAATTCGCAGTGGGACGGCACGCTGACCGGCAACGGCATCGCACGCTTGGCGCCGCGCGCCTTGCAACCTTCGATGGCGCGCTCGACAGCGGCCTTGGCTCCGGCAATCACCACCTGACCCGGCGAGTTGAAGTTGACCGCGCTGACCACTTCGCCTTGCGCAGCCTCTGCACAGGCTGCCAGCACATCGGCATCTTCCAGGCCGAGAATCGCGGCCATGCCGCCCTGCCCGGCCGGTACGGCCTCTTGCATCAACTGACCACGACGCTCCACCAGCTTCACGGCATCGCCCAGGCTCAGGCTGCCAGCCGCGACCAGCGCGCTGTATTCGCCCAGGCTATGGCCTGCAACGTAAGCCGGGCGTGCGCCGCCCTCAGCCAGCCACAAGCGCCACAATGCGACGGACGCAGTGAGAATGGCCGGTTGGGTTTTATCGGTTTGATTGAGTTGCTCTTCCGGACCTTGCTGGGTCAGTGCCCACAGGTCATAACCCAGAGCATCGGAAGCTTCTTTGAATGTTTCAAGGATCAACGGGTACTGCGCGCCCAACTCGGCCAACATGCCGAGGGACTGCGAGCCCTGCCCTGGAAAGACGAATGCGAGGGATGCAGACATTTAACAAGCCCCTAATGATCTTGTCGTCGGAGAATTGACGTCCCTTATCAGGGACACAAGAAACTGACATTTGGATGACTGATTGAACTGAGCGGTCACATTTAAGCATTCCCGAACGAAAACGCCTAAAGCAATAGATCCTCAAGACGACCGTGCAAGCGTTCCGGCAGGTTTTCCTGGATCTCGATCAAGGCTCGCTGGATCGCACTCTGGAACCCCTGAACCCCGGCCGAGCCATGGCTTTTCACGACGATACCCTGCAATCCGAGAAAGCTCGCGCCGTTGTACCGCGCGGGCGTCAGCTCGCCCTGCAAGCGACGCATCAACGGCAGCGCCAGGGCTCCGACCATTCGCGACGCCAGGTTTTGCTTGAACAACGCCTCGAGTCGTGCCGCAATCATGGTCGCCAGACCTTCGCTGGACTTGAGCAGGATATTGCCGACAAAACCATCGCACACCACGACGTCCGCCTCACCACGGTACAACCCATCGCCTTCGATAAAGCCGATGTAGTTAAGACCTCGCGCATTTTGCAGCAGAGTGGCCGCCAGTTTGACCTGCTGATTACCCTTGATGTCTTCGGTGCCGATGTTCAGCAACGCCACCCGCGGGCGGACAACACCCAGGGTCTCGGCCGCGACCGAGCCCATGACGGCAAATTGCAGAAGATGCTCGGCACTGCAATCGACGTTCGCACCCAGATCGAGCAACTGACAAAAGCCGCGCTGAGTCGGAATGGCCGCAATCATCGCCGGCCGGTCAATACCCGGCAGGGTTTTCAGCACATAACGTGACAACGCCATCAGCGCACCGGTATTGCCGGAACTGACGCACGCCTGAACCTTGCCATCTCGCAGCAATTCAAGCGCCACACGCATCGAGGAGTCCGGCTTGCCGCGCAGGGCTTGCGCTGGTTTTTCGTCCATGGCAATCACTTGCGCAGCCGCCACGATACTCAGACGTGCGCGATCCACAGCCGGCTGGCTGGCAATCAGCTCTTCTAAAAGGGAGGATTGACCGACAAGGGTCAGGTGCAACGAGGGCGTAGCAGACAGACAAGCGAGGCTGGCCTGAACAATGCTGCGGGGACCGAAGTCCCCGCCCATTGCGTCAATCGCGATGACTTGAGCGGACAAGTGATTACTCGTCAGCGCCCTTGTCGATCACTTTACGGCCACGGTATACGCCTTCTGGCGATACGTGGTGACGCAGGTGAACTTCACCGGTGGTTTTTTCTACAGACAGGGTGCTAGCCTCGAGAGCGTCGTGCGAACGACGCATGTCACGGGCAGAGCGGGATTTTTTGTTCTGCTGAACAGCCATAATTGATTAACTCCTAAACGTTTGGGTCACGCTTTAACTGCGCCAATACACTGAACGGGTTGGACCGCGTTACCTCGTCCTCGCTCGGTTCGGGCTCATCGAGACCCGCCGGCTGCTGGCATTCTTCCGGATGATGAGCAGGCACAATGGGCAAGGCGAGCAAAAGCTCCTCCTCGATCAGTGACTGCAGATCCAAAGGATCTTCGCCCAGTTCCAGCACGTCATAACCTTTCGGCAACGACTGGGTATTCGCACCCTCTTTCACCACAGCATAACTGCATTCGCTGTGGATCGGCAGGGTGACCAGCTCAAGACAACGCTGGCAAACCATTTTGACCTCGGTGTCGATAAAGCTGTGGATAACCACAGATTTACGTTCATCTCGCTCAAAAACGAATTTAGCCTGCACCGTACCGACAGTATCGGAAAGCGGGTCGCAGAGTCTCTCCAAATCGGCCAGCAGCATTTCACCTTGAAGGGTGGTGCCACGATCAGCCAATTTGCGCGGGTCAACGTGAGGTGGAATCGGGTCATTCAACATAGGCGCAGCATTATAGGGATGCCCCCAGCCATGTCAAAGGAAATTCAGCCCTGTCCGTCACTTGCAAGCCTCGCTAGAATTCGCGGCCATCCTCAGGAGAACCGCATGCTGCCTTTATTACTTGCTTCAAGCTCGGTCTATCGCCGTGAATTGCTGGCTCGCTTGCAGCTTGCATTTACCTGCAGCTCGCCGGATATCGACGAGAGTCACCGCCCTGGAGAGCTCGCGATCGACCTGGTCAAACGCCTGGCCACAGAGAAAGCCCGGGCCCTGACCAGCAGTCACCCGGCACACCTGATCATCGGCTCCGACCAGGTTGCGGTGCTCGACGACCGGATTATCGGCAAACCCCACACCTTTGAAAAGGCCCGCGAGCAACTGCTGGCCGCCAGCGGCGCCAGCGTGACCTTTCTGACTGGCCTGGCATTGCTCAACAGCCAGACCGGCCACTGCCAGGTCGACTGCATTCCCTTCACCGTGCACATGCGAACCCTCGATCAAGCCCGGATCGAACGTTACCTGCGCGCAGAACAGCCCTACGACTGCGCTGGCAGCTTCAAGGCCGAAGGTTTGGGGGTAAGCCTGTTTCAAAGCACCGAAGGCCCGGATGCCACCAGCCTGGTCGGCCTGCCGCTGATTCGCCTGGTGGACATGCTGCTGGCCAAGGGCGTGCAGATCCCCTGATCTAAAAAACACCCAAAAACCAATGTGGGAGCGAGCTTGCTCGCGATGACGGAGTGTCAGACGACTACAATGCCGACTGCCCTACCGCTATCGCGAGCAAGCTCGCTCCCACATTAGATTTGCTTCGCTCTGCAGATCTCAGCGCAACGCCGGCCCTTGAAAGCCCATCCACATGGCCATTTGCTGGGCAATACTGGCCCCGATTTTTTTCGAGAAGCGATCGAATGGCGACTCTTGAACCGTGAAGTCGACCAGTTCTTTCTCGCCGATCACATCCCGCGCCACCGAACTCGCACTGCCCAGACCATCGATCAAGCCCAGTTGCAGCGCCTGCTCACCCGACCACACCAGACCAGAGAACAGCTCGGGATGTTCTTTATCCTTGAGCCGCTCGCCACGTCCCTGCTTGACGCTGGCGATGAACTGACGATGAGTGGTATCCAGCACACTCTGCCAGAAACGGGTTTCTTCAGTCTTTTGCGGCTGGAACGGATCGAGGAACGATTTGTGTTCGCCCGAGTTATAGGTCCGCCGCTCGACACCGAGCTTCTCCATGGTGCCGACAAAGCCATAACCCGCCGCCGTCACACCAATGGAGCCAACCAGACTGGCCTTGTCGGCGTAGATCTGATCCGCAGCGCTGGCAATGTAATAGGCACCAGAAGCACCGATATCCGTAATCACCGCATACACCTTGATATTCGGATGCAGGCCGCGCAAACGACGAATCTCGTCATAGACATAACCCGACTGCACCGGACTGCCGCCAGGGCTATTGATCCGCAGCACCACGCCCTTGACCTTCGAGTCTTCGAAAGCGGCCCGCAAGCCGCCGACAATATTGTCGGCACTGGCAGACTCCTTGTCGGCGATCACGCCGTTCACCTCAACCACAGCCGTGTAGCCAGGACCGCGCGCCGCGCTTTTTTCCATGTCCATCAGCGGCGTAAACAGCAGCAACATCCCGAATAGATAAACGAACGTCAGCAGCTTGAAGAAAATCCCCCAGCGCCGCGAACGCCGCTGCTCTTGCACGCCAGCCAGCAGAGTCTTTTCCAGAAGCTTCCAGCTTTTATCGTCACCGCCGTCAGCGCCAGCCTTGCTCGGCGCTTTCCATTCATCGGTCATGCCATATACCCCAGCAAAAACTTAATGGGCTCGCCGGCTCAGCCAGGCGTGCAATTCAGAAAAATGATCAATGGCCAGGCGCGGCTCGAATGCACGCAAAGCCTCCATTGATTGAGCACCATAGCTGACAGCAACCGACTCCATCCCTGCATTGCGTGCCATCAACAGATCGAACGAAGAATCGCCCACCATCAACGCCTGCTCGGGCCGGACCTCGCAATGGGCGAGAATCTGCTCGAGCATCAACGGATGCGGCTTGCTGGCGGTTTCGTCGGCGGCGCGGGTGATATCAAAGTAATCCTCCCAGCCATGGGATTTCAATACTCGGTCCAGCCCACGACGGGCCTTGCCGGTGGCCACCGCCAGATGATAGCCCTCGGCACGAAAGGCCTCGAGCGACTCGACCACGCCGGCAAATAGCGGCGAAGGCTCAGCCTCGAGCGCAATGTAGTGATCAGCATAGCGCTGACGGAACGCCACCAGCTCAGCGTCGCCGATTTCCGGATACAGGGTGCGAATCGCCTCGGGCAAACCCAGACCGATAATGCCCTTGACGGCAAAATCGTCTCGCGCCAGCAAATCCGAGCGCTCAGCCGCGACCTGCATCGCCTCGACAATCCGACCAATGGAGTCGGCCAGGGTGCCATCCCAATCGAAAATCAGCAGTTTGTAATCAGAGGGGTGCACTCAGGCGCTCCACGGTCTTGGCCCACATATCGTCCACCGGTGCCTGCAGCTTCAGCTCACCACCATCAGGCAGCGGCACGGTCAGCATGTAGGCGTGGAGGAACAGGCGCTTGCCGCCCAGGTCGCGAATTTCCTTGCTGAAATCTTCATCGCCATACTTGGTGTCGCCAGCGATGCAATGCCCGGCGTGCAAGGTATGGACACGGATCTGGTGAGTCCGGCCGGTGATCGGCTTGGCTTCGATCAGGGTGGCAAAGTCGCCGAAGCGGCGCAGGACCTTGAACACGGTCACGGACTCCTTCCCCTCCTCCTCGTCGACCTCGACCATGCGCTCGCCGGAGCGCAGATTGCTCTTGCCCAGCGACGCACGGACTTGCTTGATCGAGGCCGCCCAGTTACCGCGGACCAGCGCCATATAGCGCTTATCGACGCCATCGCCGCGCAATGCCGTGTGCAAGTGGCGCAACATGCTGCGCTTCTTGGCGATCATCAACAGGCCGGACGTATCACGGTCGAGACGATGAACCAGTTCGAGCTCCTTGCAATCGGGCCGCAACTGACGAAAGGCTTCGATCACCCCGTAAGTCAGGCCGCTGCCGCCATGAACCGCGATGCCGCAAGGCTTGTTGATCACGATCAGCGCCTTGTCTTCGAAGACAATCGACGCCTCGAGGCGCTGCAACAAACCCTGAGCCAAAGGCACCGGTTCATCGCGCTCAGGCACGCGCACAGGCGGCACACGGACAATATCGCCCGCCTGCAGCTTGTACTCGGGCTTGATCCGACCCTTGTTCACGCGCACTTCGCCTTTACGCAAAATGCGGTAAATCAATGTCTTGGGCACGCCTTTTAACCGGGCAAGCAGGAAGTTATCGATTCGTTGGCCGGCATATTCCGGCGAGACCTCAAGCAGCTGGACGCTGGGGGTCGGGGGGGCAGTAGTCGTCATGCCGCGAATGATAACAATTTTTTATGGAATTGAAGCACTTAATGATTGCTGCTATAGTCGCGAACGCCGCCAAAAGCGGCTGGACAGCGGACCAACGGTCGTCGACCGACCCTGACCAACGCAATTCATCAGGACGCGAGGCCGTCCTACGGGGCTTTCGCTACAATTATGGAAGGTTCGCGATTGTAACAAGCGCAGGTGACATGAGGCCTGAAGCGAGCGCAAAAAGCAGAGTGATTACTCGCCTTTTACGCCGATATTCACGGCCAGTTCACAAAGTGCAGTCGATCTCGAATGAGCCTGAGCGAAGGTTTCGGAAACAACGCCTAATTAGCCATGATGCGTGACCTCCCCTTTCGGAGCTCACGGTAAATGCCAACCCGCTGCGGATTCTGCGCGCGGCAGCACCCGAATTATCAGGGATACGTGTAGGGTGGAGATGCACAACCGTCGGACTGTGTAGCACTAGGCTTATATTTAGACGCTTCATCTCGTCCACAGTCGCCGGCTGATTCCTCCTCCTGACTGAGTGCTTAGTAGCCACAGCAAGCAGGACGCGTACGTCGCGACTTCGCCCCCATTGGTCGAACTCGCTAGACACTGGAGTGGCCAACCACTCCTGACGCACCTGACACCGACCATGAGAAGTCGTGTGTGCCGAACGCCGTTTCCGGCAGCCCGGAAACCGACGGTACTACATGAAAAGAATGCTGATTAACGCAACCCAACCCGAAGAGTTGCGTGTTGCACTGGTAGATGGCCAGCGCCTCTACGACCTGGACATCGAATCCGGTGCACGCGAGCAGAAGAAGGCCAACATCTATAAAGGCCGGATTACTCGCATCGAACCAAGCCTTGAGGCTGCCTTTGTCGATTTCGGCTCCGAGCGCCACGGCTTCCTGCCCCTCAAAGAAATCTCCCGCGAATACTTCAAGAAAGCCCCTGAAGGCCGCGTCAACATCAAGGACGTCCTGAGCGAAGGCCAGGAAGTCATCGTTCAGGTCGAAAAAGAAGAACGTGGCAACAAGGGCGCAGCCCTGACCACCTTCATCAGCCTGGCCGGTCGTTATCTGGTTCTGATGCCGAACAACCCGCGTGCCGGCGGTATCTCCCGTCGCATCGAAGGTGAAGAGCGCAACGAACTGCGTGAAGCCCTGAACGGTCTGGTTGCTCCAGCCGACATGGGTCTGATCGTGCGCACTGCCGGCCTTGGCCGCAGCAGCGAAGAAATGCAGTGGGACCTCGATTACCTGCTGCAACTCTGGACCGCCATCAAAGAAGCTTCGCTGGACCGTTCCGCGCCGTTCCTGATCTACCAGGAAAGCAACGTGATCATCCGCGCCATCCGCGATTACCTGCGCCAGGACATCGGCGAAGTGCTGATCGACAGCGTTGAAGCCCAGGACGAAGCCCTGACCTTCATTCGCCAGGTGATGCCGCAGTACGCCAGCAAGATCAAGCTGTACGAAGACAGCGTTCCGCTGTTCAACCGTTTCCAGATCGAAAGCCAGATCGAGACCGCTTTCCAGCGTGTCGTCGAACTGCCTTCCGGCGGCTCCATCGTCATCGATCCGACCGAAGCCCTGGTGTCCATCGACATCAACTCGGCGCGCGCCACCAAAGGCAGCGACATCGAAGAAACCGCCCTGCAGACCAACCTCGAAGCAGCCGAAGAAATCGCCCGTCAGTTGCGCCTGCGTGACATCGGCGGCCTGATCGTCATCGACTTCATCGACATGACTCCCGCCAAGAACCAGCGCGCCGTGGAAGAGAAAGTCCGCGAATGCCTGGAAGCCGACCGCGCTCGCGTACAAGTCGGCCGTATCTCGCGCTTCGGTCTGCTGGAAATGTCCCGTCAGCGCCTGCGTCCATCGCTGGGCGAAAGCAGCGGCATCGTCTGCCCGCGCTGCACCGGCACTGGCATCATCCGTGATGTTGAATCGCTGTCGCTGGCGATCCTGCGCCTGATCGAAGAAGAAGCCCTGAAAGACCGCACCGCCGAAGTTCGCGCACAAGTGCCGATCCCGGTGGCGGCGTTCCTGCTCAACGAAAAACGCAACTCGATCACCAAGATCGAACTGCGCACCCGTGCGCGCATCGTCATCCTGCCGAACGATCACCTCGAAACGCCGCACTTCGAAGTTCAGCGTCTGCGCGATGACAGCCCGGAAGCCAGCATCAGCCAATCCAGCTACGAAATTACCGCTGCTGCTGCCGAAGTAGAAGAAGTCCAGCCAGCCGCCGCGACCCGCACTCTGGTTCGCCAGGAAGCCGCAGTTAAAACCGCTCCGGCACGCGCCAATGCTCCGGTTCCGGTTGAAGTCGCAGCACCTGTTGCGGCTCCCGTCCACGTGCCCGAGCCAAGCCTGTTCAAAGGCCTGGTGAAGTCGCTGGTCAGCCTGTTCGCTACTAAAGAAGAGCCTGCCGCACCGGTCGTGGTTGAAAAACCAGCCACCGAGCGCCCACCGCGCAACGAAGAGCGCCGCACCGGTCGTCAACAGAGCCGCAGCCGTAACGGTCGCCGCGATGAAGAGCGCAAGCCGCGCGAAGAACGTGCACCTCGTGAAGAGCGTGCGCCTCGTGAAGAACGTGCACCGCGCGAAGTCCGCGAAGAAGTAGCAGCCGTAGCCCCTCGCGAAGAACGCGCACCGCGTGCTCCGCGTGAAGAACGTGCCCCACGTGCTCCGCGTGAAGACCGCAAACCGCGCGAAGCTCGTGAAGAGCGTCCGGTTCGTGAACTGCGCGAGCCTCTGGATGCCGCTCCAGCCGCTGCTGGCGAAGAGCGCCCTGCCCGTGCGCCACGTGAAGAGCGTCAACCGCGTCCACCGCGTGAAGAGCGTCAACCACGCGTCGAACAGGCTGTTGCTGCCGTTAGCGAAGAAGAACTGCTGCCGAACGAAGAGCAACTGCAGGAAGAGGGTCAGGACAACGCCGAAGGCGATCGTCCACGCCGCCGCTCCCGTGGCCAGCGTCGTCGCAGCAACCGTCGCGAGCGTCAACGTGATGCCAACGGCAATGTGATCGAAGGTTCGGAAGAATCCGAATCGGCTGAAGAAGCGAGCAGCGCCGACCTGGCTGCCGGTCTGGCCGTTACCGCAGCTGTTGCCAGCTCGGTGATCAGCGCTCCTGCCGAAGCTCAGGCTAATCAGCAAGCAGAACGCGCGACTGCCGCCACGCTGGAAACGGCTTCGGTTGAAGCACCAGTGGTTGAAGCGACAACTGCGGTTGAAGTGCCTGTCGCCCCTGCCATTGAAGTTGCTCCGGTTCGTGAAGTGCAGCCTGAAGTTGAAGCTGCTGCCGTGCTTTCTGAACAACAGGCTGAACAACCAGCTGAACAACCAGTAGTCGAAGCAGTACCTGCGTTTGAAGCTCCGGTCACTGAAAAAGCCTTTGAGCCAACTTATGACGCTCCAACCGCGTTCGATCGCATCGCTGAATCGGTAGTCGTCGAAGCTCCAGCCCCAGTGGCTGAAGTGGTCGTCGCCGAGCCAGTGGTTGCTGCTCCGGTTGAAGCTCCAGTGGTTGCCGAAGTGGCCGAGCCGGTTGTCGAAGCCCCACCGGCAAGCGCCCTGACCGCAAGCGGTCGTGCGCCGAACGATCCACGTGAAGTGCGTCGTCGCAAGCGTGAAGAAGAGCGTCTGCAGAAAGAAGCTGAACTGGCCGCTGCTGCAGCTCCAGTTGAAGCGGCTGAGCCGGCTCCGGTTGTGGCTGAAGTAGCTGAGCAAGCTGAACCTGCTCCAGTCGCTGAAAGCGCGCCAGAGCAAGTTGCTGCTGAAACTGCCCCGACCATCGACGAAAACCTGCGTTCCGTCGAAGAAGTGGTACAGCAGAACCCTAAAGCCCTGGAAGAAGAGCACGAGCCTAAACCCCTCGCCTGATTCCAACGGCTGTTAAAAAGCCCCGCCTGCTGATGCAGGCGGGGCTTTTTTTGTTCACTGACGCGGTGTTTCAGGCATTCCGTGTCATCGTTCTTCGCGGGCAAGCCCGGCTCCCACAGGTATTGCGCTGACCTTGTGGGAGCGGGCTTGCCCGCGAAGGCGTCCTCCAGGACAACTAAAATTTCAGCCCTGGAAAGCCAACCTCTCTGGCACATCGACATCCCACAACACCCCCGGATCATCCACCGGTACTTCCACCACCCTGGCCGAGGCAAACAGCGGCTTCGCTCCACGATCGCCAGACAACGCCAGCAACGCCGGGCCAAACGAACGCCCGAACCCTACCGGATGCCCGTACTCCCCCTCGTACACCGGCACGCTGATGCAATCGCCCTCGATCCGCGCCAGTACCTGCTCGATGGTCGATGGCAGGATAAACGGCATATCCCCCAGCACCACCAGCCAGCCACTGAGCTGCGGACAAGCGGCCACCGCGGCGGCAATGCTGTCACCCAGGCCGGTCGACTCCAGCAGCACGATCTCGCAGCCATACGCCTTGGCCATGCGAATAACCTGCGGGCGATCCACGGTGGTGACCAACAGGCGCTTCTCGAGGCTGGCCGGCAGATTGACCAACACCTGCTCGATCATCGACCGTACGGTGCCATCGCGACCGATACAGTCGGTCAATAGTTTGTCCCTCTGCGCGCCAGCGACCTGCCGAAAGCGACTGCCCTGCCCGGCGGCGAGCACGATCACGCCAATCGGTTCGTTCATACGCCCTCCTTCGCCCGCGCCACTAAACGCCATTCTTGATCGCAACGATCTCTGCCAGCAGCGACATGGCAATTTCTGCCGGTGTGTGGCTGCCGATATGCAGACCGATCGGGCCGTGCAAACGCTCGACGGCCTGTTCCGACAAGCCTAGCTGAACCAGATTGTCGCGGCGCTTCTGACTGTTGATCCGCGACCCCAGCGCGCCGACATAAAACGCCTTGGAGTCCAGCGCCGTGAGCAGCGCCATGTCATCCAGACGGGGATCGTGGGTCAAGGCGACGATGGCCGTGCGTTCGTCGGTTTCGATGCTCAGCACCGCTTCATCCGGCATACCCGGCACGAAGCGGCCATGCTGCTCTTCCCAGCCATAGACGAACTCCTTGCGCGGATCGCAGATCAGCACCTCGAAATCCAGCAATCGCGCCATCTGCGCGACATAACGGGATAGCTGACCGGCACCGATCAACAGCAGCCGCCAACGCGGACCGTAAATCGCATGCAAGGTCGCGCCGTCAAAACTCAGCACATCGGCCTTGCTCGCCGCCTGCAAGATCACTTCGCCGGTACTCAGATTCAGCTCCCGCGCGACAATCTCATGGGCCTCGCAACGCGCCAGCAACTCCGCCACCCAGGCCGGATCGCCGACCCGCTCTTCGGTCAGGCGCAAAGTGCCACCGCAGGGCAAACCAAAACGCGCGGCCTCCTCGCGGGTGACGCCGTAGGTCACCAGCTGCACTGGCGGTCCGTCCGCCGACAAGCGGCCGTCATGCAAACGGGCAATCAGATCGTCCTCGATACAACCACCCGAGACCGAGCCGATCACCATGCCGTCTTCACGCAAGGCCAGCATGGCGCCAGGTGGCCGGGGTGCACTGCCCCAGGTCTGGACCACGCTGTACAACACCACTCGCTGACCGGCCCGGCGCCATTCCAGAACGCTGCGCAAGACATTCAGATCGACGCTATCCATCAGGCTCCGCCTATATTCCTGGTTATGGGGTCGAGCAATCTGCCGCTTCATGCAGCACTTAACAAAAAAGCCCTGCACACACGAAATGTTTGCAGGGCTCTGGATTCAGTCTTCAAGCGTAGCTCAATACTGATTGGGCTCCATTTCCAGCTGGACCTTAAAACGTTCGGCAATGTCTTTCTGGATTCGTTGCGCCAGGTTCAACAGTTCCAGACCGGTCGCCGCACCATAGTTGACCAGCACCAGAGCCTGCAACCGATGCACACCGGCATCCCCGTCTCGAAAACCTTTCCAGCCAGCTCGTTCGATCAGCCAACCGGCCGCCAGCTTCATTTGCCCGTCAGCCTGTGGATAAGCCACCAGATCGGGGTACTCGCGTTTAAGCTCGGCGACCAGATCCGCCGCCACCAACGGGTTCTTGAAAAAGCTGCCGGCATTGCCGAGCACTGCCGGATCTGGCAGTTTTTCATTGCGAATACTGCAAATGGCCTGGCTGACATCGCTGGCAGTCGGATGGTCGATGCCTTGTTCGGTCAAACGTTGGCGAACCGGGCCGTATTCCAGATGCAGATGCCCGGCGCGACTCAAGGCGAAGCGCACCCGTAGAATCAACCAGCGCCCGACCTCATGCTTGAACAGGCTGTCGCGGTAGGCGAAGTTGCACTCAGCCAGCGTGAAATCCCGCAGCTCGCCCGTCTGGCGGTCCAGCGCGGTCAAACCGGCGAACACGTCCTTGATCTCGACACCGTAGGCACCAATGTTCTGCATGGGTGCGGCACCGACCGTGCCGGGGATCAAACTGAGATTCTCCAGACCGCAGAGCCCCTGCTCCAGCGTCCATTGCACGAACGGGTGCCAGGTTTCGCCGGCCTCGGCCTCGATGACAACCTTGCTGCCGTCATCACTCAACAGGCGAATACCACGCGTGACCATACGCAACACCAACGCCGGAATATCAGCCGTGAGCAACAAATTGCTGCCACCGCCGATCACCAGTAGAGGCAATGCCCGTTCAGCCGCATAAGCCAGCGCTTCACGCACATCGGCATCGCTATGAGCCTGGGCAAACACCTGCGCCCGGACATCAACGCCAAAGGTGTTGAATGGCTTGAGCGATACCTGTGCTTGCAGTTGCAAGGTCATACCCGCCCCTTCAATTCGATCACCAACAAATCGCTGGCGCGTTCGATCAAGTCCAGCACCTGCTCGAAACCTTGATCGCCGTCGTAGTAGGGATCCGGGACTTCATCCACGGGAGCGTCATAGCGACGCAGAAACAGGTCCAGCTCAGCCTTGCCCTTGGCCGGTTGCATGGCTTTGAGGTTGCGCAGATTGCTCTGGTCCATCGCCAGAATCAGGTCATAGGTAGCGAAGTCGGCACGGGTCACTTGCCGGGCACGCTGAGCGGACAAGTCATAGCCGCGCAATTTCGCCGCGGCCTGGCTGCGCTTGTCCGGCGCCTTGCCGATATGCCATTCGCCGGTACCGGCGGAGGCGACTTCCACCTGATCCGTCAGCCCGGCCTCACGCAATTTGTGGCGCAGCACGCCTTCGGCCGTGGGCGAACGACAAATGTTGCCCAGGCAGACAAACAGAACTCGCATCAAGCCTCCAGCAGGCGCCGAACGCGCTCGAGGTCTTCTGTGGTATCGACACCCGTCGGTGGTGCCTCCAGAGCATCGGCGACGTGAATCCGCACGCCGTGCCAGAGCGCACGCAACTGCTCCAGAGACTCGGTATTTTCCAGCCAGCACGGGCCCCAACTGACGAAGTCATGGAGGAAACCGGCGCGATAGGCGTAGATCCCGATATGCCGGCGGTAGGGCACGCCGGCCGGCAGTTGCTCGCGGCTCCTGGCGAAATCATCCCGCGCCCAGGGCAAAGTGGCGCGACTGAACGTCAGCGCCAGGCCATTGAGGTCGCTGACGACTTTGACCACGTTGGGGTTGAACAGGGTTTCAACGTCTTCGATCGGTTCGGCCAGCGTCGACATGCGCGCTTCGGGATGGGCTGCCAGGTTGGCTGCAACCTGATCGATCACCACCGGCGGAATCATCGGCTCGTCACCCTGCACGTTGACCACTATGGCATCTGCGGCCAGGCCCAATTGCGTGGCGACTTCAGCCAGGCGATCGGTGCCGGAGTTGTGATCCTCGCGGGTCAACAGCACTTCGGCACCGAACGCCTTGCAGGCTTCGACGATGCGCGCATCATCCGTGGCCACTACCACCCGTTGGGCGCTGCTCTTGCAGGCCTGTTCCCAGACATGCTGGATCATCGGCTTGCCGGCAATCATTTGCAGCGGCTTGCCGGGCAGACGGGTGGAGGCGTAACGGGACGGGATGACGACAGTGAACGCTGTGGTCATTTATCCAGTCGCTCGTCGACAGTCAGGGTACGGGCTTCGCTTTCGAGCATGACTGGAATGCCATCACGAATCGGGTAAGCCAGGCCGGCGCCTTTGCTGATCAGCTCGGTTTTATCGGCACTGAGCTTTAGCGGACCTTTGCAGATCGGGCAGGCAAGGATGTCGAGCAATTTGGTGTCCATGAGAATTCCCCGGATAAAAGCGTTAAGGCAAAAGACGATCAGGCAACAAGCGCATCAACTGCGTATCGAACCAGGCCACGAAGGCCGGTGACGGCACTGCATCGACCGCCAGATACCACCAGTCGGCTGCCGCGAATGCACGGCATTTGACCGCATCTTTCTCGGTCATGACCAGCGGCAATGACGGCATGAAATTCAAGGCCGCAGCGCTGTACTCTGCATGGTCGGCAAAAGCATGCGGGACTGGCTGCCAGTGTAGCGTTTCAAGAGTGTTGAAGAAACGTTGCGGATTGCCGATGCCGGCCACTGCGTGCACGGCCTGCCCTTTCGGGAAGTGGTCCGGCGAGCGTCGCTCGCCGGTCAGCAGATTGACCAGTGCGGTGGGTTCAAGTCGAAAAGCGAAACCATCGTCGCGATCGGCCGTCGCACCGTTGTAGAGCAGCGCATCGACGCTGTGCAGACGCTCGACCGGCTCGCGCAACGGACCGGCGGGCAGACAGCGACCATTGCCCAGACCGCGTGCAGCATCGATCAGCACCAGTTCGAGATCCCGGGCCAGGCGGTAGTGCTGCAAACCATCATCGGAAAGGATCAGATCGAGCGTCTCGCTAGCCAGTAATGCCTGCACGGCGCGACTGCGATCCGGGTCGATCATCAACGGCACGCCGCTGCGCTGAACGATCAGCAGTGGTTCGTCGCCGGCCACTTCAGCACTGTGCCCGGCCTCGACCCGCCATGGCAGTTGCGGTGGCCTGGCGCCATAACCACGGCTGACCACGCCCACCCGCAGGCCGCTGCGCTGGCAATGCTGGATCAACCAGAGGATCAGCGGCGTCTTTCCAGTGCCGCCTACCGTGATATTGCCGACCACCACCAACGGCACCGGCGGTTGATAGATATCACCCTCACCGGCCAGAAAGCGTTCACGCTTGCGCAGCACCACTCGCCGATAGAGCCATTCCAGCGGCTGCAACACCTTCAACGCGGGGTGACCGGTATACCAGGCGGCGAGCAAACGATCGGAAAGTGCCATCAGGGAACCGGCGCCGCCTCAACGGTGGTCATGCGCAAATGGCTGAAACCGAGCTTGCCGGCAGCGTCCATCGCCGTGATCACGGCCTGGTGCTGGGTTTTGCCGTCAGCGCTGATCGACAATGGCAGGTTGGTGTCACCCGCGGACTCTTTCTGCAAGGCATCCATCAGACTGACCAGATCGTTTTTTGCCAGCACCTGGTTGTTCAGGCTGAACACACCGTTGGCGCTGATAGCGATGTCCAGTTGCTTGACCTGCTGGTCCTCGGCCGGCGAGCCGCTGACGGCTTCCGGCAGTTCGACGCGCAACTGGGTTTCACGGGTGAAGGTGGTGGTGGTGACGAAAAACAGCAACAGGATAAACACCACGTCGATCAACGACGCGAGATTGATATCGACGTTTTCCCGCTGTTTGCGGCGAAATTTCACGCTTTGCCCTCGACCAGATCGACATCACGGTCGCCCTGTACCACCTCGACCAGTTTGATCGCTTCCTGCTCCATGCCCACCACCAGCTCATCGACCTGACGCAGCAGGAAACGGTGGAAGAACACCGCCGGAATACCCACCATCAAGCCTGCGGCCGTCGTGATCAATGCCTTGGAGATACCACCGGCGAGCACCGCGGCATTAGAAGTCATGCCCGAGCCCATGAATGCGCTGAAAATATCGATCATGCCCAATACCGTACCCAACAGCCCCAACAATGGCGCCATGGCGGCGATGGTGCCTAGTGTGTTGAGGTAGCGTTCGAGCTCATGAATCACCCGCGCGGCGGCTTCTTCGATGCACTCTTTCATGACCTCGCGACCATGTTTCGAGTTGGCCAGGCCCGCAGCCAGAATCTCGCCCAATGGGGAGTTGGCGCGCAGTTCCCTGAGTTTTTCTTTATTGAGTTGCTTGTCCTTGATCCAGCGCCAGACCTGCCCGAGCAGATGCTCGGGAGTGACGCGGCTGGCTCGCAGGGTCCACAGACGCTCGGCGACAATGGCCAGCGCAGCGATGGAACTCAGTATGATCGGCAACATCATCCAACCGCCGGATTTGACCAATTCCCACACAGTGACAGCCCCCTCGAAAAAGTGCGTCACTCTAACATAGGGGGTCGACGCACCGAAGTGCGGTATGTCGCTTGCCCCCTTTACCTGCTCTGCGGCGGTATCTCGTGCCAAAAGCGCCGCTGGTCGCGTAATCCCCGAGGTCCCTCGAAAGTCCCGAGCTGCAAACGCAGCGCACCTTGTTCAACGCTGTCATAAGCCTGAATGCCCAACTCCCGGTAACGCTGCAGCACCTCGGGATGAGGATGACCGAAACTGTTGCCGTGCCCACGGGAAATCAACGAAGCCCTGGGCCGTAACGCCTCAAGAAATTCCCGCGACGACGAACTGCGGCTGCCATGATGAGGCGCCTGCAACCAGTCCACAGGCTGTGCCATGGGACTCTTGAGCAGGGCGCGCTCGGCGCGGGCGTCGATGTCTCCTGCCAACAACAGGCGTTCACCCTTGGCTTGAACCCATAACACGCAGGAATGCTGATTGCTGTCACCGGCGGCCGACCACTGCCACAGGGAAAACTTCACTCCATCCCATTCCCAGTTCTCGCCGGTAATACAAGGCTGAGCCTTCAGCGCCCCGGGCAGATCACCCGGCTCGCCACTGAGCAGCCGCTTGACCGGCAGTCCACGCTGCACCGCAATGGCGCCACCGGCATGGTCGGCATGGGCATGGCTGATCAGCATCAAATCCAGCTCGCGAATACCCAGCTTGCGCAAGGTCGGCAACACCACGCGTGCGCCCTGGTCCAGCCCGGCGAAACGCGGACCAGCGTCGTAGAGCATCGCGTGCTGGTGAGTTCGCAGGATGTAGGCCAGGCCCTGGCCAACATCCAGTTGCCAGACTTCCACCTCGCCCACAGGCACCTTTTTTCCTGGAGCGAACACTGCCATCAACAGCATCGGCCAACCCAGCAGTCGCAGGGGTATGCCCGTGGGCAACAACAGCATCACGGCTCCCAGACCACTCAACCCCCAGGCCCAGACCGGCAGCGCCTGCGGCATCCAGGCCGGGAGACCGGCGGCCACCAGCCGCAAAAACCGGAACAAGCCATCGAGCAGACCACCGGCTAGCCACAGTAACCCCTCCCCGAGATACGGCACTGCCAGCAGGGCTGTGCCAAGCAAGGCCAGCGGCAATATCGCGAGACTGATCCAGGGCACCGCTACCAGATTGACCAGCGGTCCGCTGATGCTGATGGGCAGACCGAGAACCAGCAGCATCGGCAACAAGCCTATAGCGATCAGCCACTGGGCACGGGTCCAGGCCTGCCACCACTGCCAGGCTCCCAGTCGAGCACTGAAGGTAAAAATCAGCACCGCCACCGCGACGAAGGACAGCCAGAACCCCGGCTGCAAGCTGGCCAGGGGTTCCAGGATCAACACCGCGTTCAGCGCCAGCATCAGTGGCCACCAGGCCCCCAGATGACGAAAGCGCAACCGCCAGAGCAATACCAGGCCAAGCATCACACAAGCCCGTTGCACCGGAACCTGAAAACCGGCCAGTACGCCATAGCCGAGCGCCGTGGCAAATGCCAGGCCGCACGCCCAGGGTAGCCAGGGCCAATCACGCGACCAACAGCCATAACGTGCCAGCCCGGCGATCAAGGCGTAGATCAACCCGGCCAGCAAACCGATGTGCTGACCGGAAATCACCAGCAAGTGCACCGTACCGGTGTCCTGGAGCACCTGCCAGTCCTGCGCCGTCAGACCGGAACCATCGCCCAGCACCAGCGCGGCCAGGGCATTGGCGCGGCCGTTGGCATCGACACTCAGCAAGCGCTGGCGGATTCGATCACGCCATGCCCACTGCGCCGGGGCCAGCAACTGACCGTCCTTGATCGTTCCAGTGGCACCGATTCGCCTGGCCAGCAAACCGGCCTCGTAATCAGGGGCATGGGGATTGACCAGGCCATGCGGACGCTTGAGCTTGACCGCCAGTCGCCAGCGCTCGCCACTGTTGACCGGCGGCCCGCCATACCAGGCCAGCCGCATCCGCCGGGGCAATTGGCTGCGCCGCGATCGCCCCTCCTCAAGCTCGAAACGCACCATGCCATCAGCGTTCTGCGGCAAGCCCGTCACGCGCCCTTCGACCCAAAGGGTTTGCCCGTCGAGACTGGGCGCCAGGCGATCGTTCAACGCCCATTGCGCACTCGCACACGCCCAACTGAAGCCGAACAGAAAAAACGCCAGTGGATAAGTCCGAAAGGGTAGAAGCATCAATCCCGATATTGGCAACAGCAGCAATAGCCAGATCGGCGGCAGCGCCGGCAAGAAGCGCAGAGTCAACAGACCCAACGCGAGCGCAAACATCCCTGTGCGCATAAGCCCGTCCTTGAGAGTCGTTTCTCACGGAATAGCCGAGTCGCGCGGGCACAACTTTATTAATTGTCACAAAGTCTGAATTTGTCATCCGTAGAATCCGGGCATACTTGCCGCTTGAACCGACCGAGAAGCCCTATGCCCCGGCGCTTATTCAAACGTTACATGCCCGATCCGACCAGCATCCGGGAACACAAATCCTTACGCTTTCTCGGCACGCTGCTGCATGACCCGAACCTTTGGCACCTCAATCGCCACTCGGTAGCACGCGCCATGGCGGTGGGTTTGTTCGCGGCGTTTCTGCCCATTCCATTGCAGATGCTGCTGGCAGCGGTTCTGGCGATAACGGTGCGCGGCAACCTGCCGATTGCCGTCAGCCTGGTCTGGTTGACCAACCCGATTACCATGCCTGCGGTGTTTTTCTGCACGTACCAGACGGGCGCCTGGCTGATGGACGTGCCGGCCCGAAGCTTGCCGGACGAGCTGACCTGGGAATGGATCAGCGGCGAGTTGTCGACACTGTGGCAACCTTTCCTGCTGGGCTCGGTGGTCACCGGACTGGCCCTCGGCGCCCTCGCCTATTGCCTGACCATGACCTACTGGCGCTGGTGGGTCGGACGACAATGGAAGCGGCGCAAGAAAAGTCGCCTGTAACAACGCCCTTGAGGTTAATGCCTATCACTTAAGCGAACGCTGCCCCCCTGTGGGAGCGAGCTTGCTCGCGATGGACTCAAGGGCGACGCGTTTATTCAGAAAACACGCGTTATCGTTAACGTCCATCGCGAGCAAGCTCGCTCCTACAGGTGCAGTTTTGATCCTACGTGCGCATACCCCGCCCGCTGACCAGCAGACGGGCGCAACCGATATACAGCACCACCGTCGCGACCAGCATGAAGGTGATGGCCACACTGATCCTGATATCCGACACCCCGAGGATGCCGTAGCGGAAGGCGTTGACCATATGCAGCACCGGGTTGGCCAGCGACACGACCTGCCAGAACGGCGGCAACAAGGTAATCGAGTAGAACACTCCACCCAGATAGGTCAGTGGCGTCAGCACGAAGGTCGGGATAATCGAGATATCGTCGAAGTTACGGGCAAACACAGCGTTGATGAACCCCAGCAGCGAGAAGATCGTCGCCGTCAGCACCACCACCAGAATGGTCACGCCCAAGTGATGGACCTGCAGATCGGTGAAGAACAGCGACAGCAGCGTCACAATCAGCCCGACCATCAACCCGCGCAACACGCCGCCCAGGGTGTAGCCAATCAGAATGGTGTGCGGCGAAACCGGCGAAACCATCAGTTCTTCGATGGAACGCTGGAACTTGCTACCGAAGAAACTCGAGACCACGTTACCGTAGGAGTTGGTGATCACGGACATCATGATCAACCCGGGCACGATGTATTCCATATAGGTGAAACCACCCATATCGCCGATCTGCCGGCCGATCAGGTTGCCGAAGATCACGAAGTACAAAACCATGGTGATCGCCGGCGGCAGCAGGGTTTGCGGCCAGATCCGGGTAAAGCGCCGGACTTCACGGTAGACGATGGTATTGAGTGCAACGAGGTTGGGTTGCAGCTCGGAACTCATACCGCCACCTTCGACAGATTTTTCTCCACCAGGGACACGAACAACTCCTCGAGGCGATTGGTTTTATTACGCAAGCTCAACACTTCGATGTTTTGCGCGGCCAATTGACCAAACAGCGCGGTGATGCCAACCGCTTTATCGACCTGGACTTCCAGAGTGTGGCCGTCGACCAGACGGTTCGGATAGCCGATCAACTGCGGCGCAACCTTCATGTCGCTTTTCAAATCGAGCAGAAAGGTCTCGACATGCAGCTGGCCAAGCAACTGCCGCATGCTGGTGTTCTCGACAATGGTCCCATGGTCGATGATGCCGATGTTGCGGCACAACTGCTCAGCCTCTTCCAGGTAATGGGTGGTGAGGATGATGGTGATGCCTTTCTGATTCAGCTCGGTGAGGAAGGTCCACATCGAACGACGCAACTCGATATCCACCCCGGCAGTCGGTTCGTCGAGGATCAGCAGGCGCGGTTCATGCACCAGCGCGCGAGCGATCATCAGTCGGCGTTTCATGCCGCCGGACAGCGAACGCGACGGGACATCACGCTTGTCCCACAGGCCGAGCTGGGTCAGGTATTGCTCGGCCCGCTCCTTGGCGATTTTCGGCGGGATGCCGTAATAGCCAGCTTGAGTCACGACAATGTCGAAGGTTTTTTCGAACTGGTTGAAGTTGAATTCTTGCGGCACCACACCGATACAGCGCTTGAGCGCCGCCGGTTCACGATCCAGGTCGTGACCGAAGATGTTCACCGTGCCGCTGGTCTTGTTCACCAGGGTCGAGAGAATGCCGATGGTGGTGGATTTGCCGGCGCCGTTGGGGCCGAGCAAGGCGAAAAAGTCACCTTCGGCGACTTCCAGATCGATACCACTCAGGGCCTGGAAACCGTTGCCGTAGGTTTTGGTTAGCTGCCGGATGGACAGAGCGGAACTCATATCGGATTTATGCACCAGGAAGGGAAGAAAGTTACAAATAAGGGCGGATCGCGCGGAATACAACGGCGACGAACAAGACCAATGGTGCTTGTCGACGCCCCACAAGTACAGTCAAGCGTGTCGATAGTGAGTATTAAGTCAACGCGGTCATGACCGCCTTCTGATAGGCCGGACGCTGTTTCAACCGCGCGTACCAGGCTTCGAGATGAGGCTGCGGCGCGCGCTCGATCGGCATCTCGAACCAGGCATAAATGAAACTGCCCAAGGGAATGTCGCCCATGCCGATCTCGTCGCCGGACAGGTACGGTTTAGCCGCCAGCGCTTGATCAGCCATCGACAGCAAGCCGTCGCACTCCTGGATCGCGGCTCTGATGGCCGACCAGTCCTGCTGGTCCTGGGGGGTACGCAACACGCCCCAGAATACTGTGCGGAACGGGGCGGCAAAACTTGAGGTGGTCCAGTCCATCCACTTTTCGGCAGAGGCACGGGCCTGCAGGTCCATCGGATACCAGGCAGTACCACTGGCATGGCGGGCCATCAGGTAACGGACGATGGTGTTGGATTCCCACAGCACAAAACCGTCGTCTTCGATCACCGGCACGCGGCCGTTGGGATTCATCGCGCGGTACTCAGGCGTGTCGACCACGCCAAAGGCACCGCCGGCGTCGATGGCTTCGCAGGCCAGGCCCAGCTCTTCGGCGGCCCACAACGGCTTTCTGACATTCGACGAATTTTTCCGACCCCAGATCTTCAGCATGACCGCTCCTTGATGGATGAATGCCGGGGCAGTCTACGCCGGATCAGGCACGACTCAAATCGGTCTGCATATCACCCAGCAGGGCTGGCAGCTGATCGCTGAACAAATGCGGATAGCACTTTTCCAGGTGCTCGAAGAAGAAGTCTTCAGGTACATCCGCGAACGTCCCGTGATCCACCAGGTACTCCATCAACTGCTCGCCCTGTCGATTGAACGGATGAAACACGCTGTCGTTGACTCCGTCGAACGCAAGCGGCGCCACGTTGAACAGCTCGCACAATTGCTGGTTGAACGCCGGCGTGGCCTTGACCCAACGCCCCTGCAAATACAGCTCGGTGTAGCCGTGCATGGCGAACACATCGCTTCGGAGCAGCTCAAGCAAGCGCGGCGTCGACAGGTGATTACGCACATCCGCCAGACCGATCCGCGCGGCGATCCCGCAATGCCGGGCGCATCCGGCGAGCAAGGTGGCCTTGGGCACGCAGTAGCTTTCACCGGTCGCCAGCGCGTAACTGCCGCGCAAGGTCTCAGGGTCACGACTGAAGGTGTACGGGTTGTAGCGCACGGCCTCGCGCACCGCGGAATAGAGATTGATCGCCTGTTCGAGCGGATCACGACTGCTGCCGCGATGGGTTTCGGCGAACGCCACCACCGATGGGTGGTCACTGTCGATGAAGCGGCCGGGACTCAGATACTCGTGCATGAGAACAATCTCCTGGGGAAGCCACGAGTCTAGCGACAGCCCAGGCCCAGAGATAACGATGTTTCGGCCAAGTTTGCGGTCTGCATCGAGATAACTCACGAATTTCACCGATGCTTCCTACACATTCAAACCCATCGTTGCGCCCCCACTTTTATGGATGCCGTCTAAGCTCTGAGAGTGGTTTTTGCCCCTGGTTTCACGGAGGATTGAATATGCTGCTGTTGTGGATACTGGTTCTGGTGGTCGGGATTGCCTACCTGGCACATCGCCGCACTGCGCCTCTGCCCGCTTTGGGCGTAATCGCTGCCTACCTGCTGGCGATGGGCCTCTTCAGCCATGCACCCGTCTGGCTGCTACTGATTTTCTGGGTGATGCTCGCGGCCGTGGCCGCACCCCTGTTGCTGCCGGACCTGCGACGCAAACTCTTCACCGCGCCGCTGTTCAGCTGGTTTCAAAAAAACCTGCCGCCGATGTCGCAAACCGAGCGCGAGGCCATTGAAGCCGGCACGGTCTGGTGGGACGGCGAACTGTTCAGCGGGCGCCCGAACTGGAACAAGCTGCTGGCCTATCCGAAAGCGCAACTGAGCGAAGAGGAACAAGCGTTCATCGATGGCCCGACCGAAGAGCTCTGCGCCATGGTCAGCGACTGGCAGATCAGCCAATTGATGGATCTGCCGCCCCAAGCCTGGGATCACATCAAACAGCACGGCTTTTTTGCCCTGATCATTCCCAGAGAATACGGTGGCAAAGGCTTCTCGGCTTATGCCCACTCCCAGATAGCGATGAAACTGGCGACCCGCAGCGGCGACCTGGCATCCACCGTCATGGTGCCCAACTCCCTCGGCCCGGCAGAACTGCTGCTGCATTACGGCACCGAAGAACAACGCAATCATTACCTGCCACGGCTGGCCCGCGGCGACGATATCCCCTGCTTTGCCCTGACTGGCCCGATAGCCGGCTCCAACGTCGGCGGGATGACGGACACCGGGGTGATTTGCAAAGGTGAATGGGAAGGCAAGGAAACCCTTGGCCTGCGCCTGAACTGGGAAAAGCGTTACATCACCCTCGGCCCGGTTGCCACCTTGATCGGCCTGGCCTTCAAGGCCTATGACCCGGACCATTTACTGGGCGACAAAGTCGACCTGGGAATCAGCCTCGCATTGATACCAACCCGGACCCCCGGTGTAGAAATCGGCCGCCGTCACCTGCCACTGGGCGCCTCATTCATGAACGGCCCGACCTGCGGCAAGGATGTGTTCGTGCCGCTGGAATTCATCATCGGCGGTCAGGAGATGCTCGGCCAGGGCTGGATGATGCTGATGAACTGCCTGTCGGTCGGGCGCTCCATTTCGCTGCCTGCCATCGGTACCGCTGCGGGCAAGTTCAGCAGCCTGGTGGCGGGCCAATATGCGCAAGTTCGCGAACAGTTCAACGCTCCGCTGTCCGCCTTCGAAGGGATTCAGGAAGTACTGGCACGGATCGGCGGTAATACCTGGCTGATGGACAGCGCGCGGATGCTCACCGCCAACGCAGTAGACCTCGGCGAAAAACCGTCGGTACCCTCGGCCATTCTCAAATACCACCTCACCGAACGCGGCCGCGAGTGCGTCAGCCACGCCATGGATGTCCACGGCGGCAAGGCCATCATCATGGGGCCGAACAACTACCTGGCGCGTGCCTGGCAAGGAGCGCCCATTTCCGTCACGGTCGAAGGTGCGAACATCCTTACACGTAACTTGATGATCTTCGGCCAGGGCGCTATTCGCTGCCATCCGTTCGTACTCGAGGAAATGACCCTCGCCGGCCGCGAAGACAAACAACAGGCCCTGATCGAATTCGACGGACTGCTGCTCAAACACATCGGCTTTGCCGTGAGCAACGCCGCCAGCACCCTGGTGCTGAACCTTGGTCTTGGACATTTCGAACACGCGCCGGGGGACAAGCTCAGCCAGGGCTACTTCCGCGCCCTCAACCGTCAGGCCGCGGCCTTTGCCTTGCTTGCCGACCTCAGCATGATGCTGCTGGGCGGCGAACTGAAACGCCGCGAACGGCTGTCCGCACGTCTCGGCGATGTGCTCAGTCACCTGTACCTGGCCTCTGCCGCTCTCAAGCGTTATCACGATCTCGACTCGCCGGAGCATATGCATCCGCTGTTCGTCTGGGCCATGGAGGAGAGCCTCGGCCAGTCCGAACGTGCGCTGGACGAACTGCTGCGCAACTTCCCGAACAAGATACTTGGCTGTCTGCTGCGGGTGATGGTGTTCCCGTTCGGGCGTCGGCACAAAGGACCGTCAGACAAACTGGGCGCCAAAGTCGCAGCAGTCATCGGCCGCGCCAAAGGCGATCCAACCCTGGAGGAGTTGCTGGCGGGCTGCTATCGCCCACAATCGACAGAGGATCCGGTTGGCGCCCTGCAGCACGCCTGCAACTTGCTGAACGCCGCCAAGGCGCTACAGAAAAAACTCAATACCGCACTGAGAAGTGGCCAGGTCAAGCCCACCGTTGGGGAATCTGCCATCGATGCCGCGCTGGAGGCTGGCGTCTTGCAACCGGTTGAGGCGCAGACCTTGCGCGAGGCAGAAGCGGCACGACGCAAGGTCATCGACGTCGATGATTTCTCCCAGGCTGAACTGACGCTCAGCGAGGGCAAAACCCGCTAAGACAATCCGTATAGCTGTTCAATTATGAAAAGCGGGCGCCGGAGTTATATACTTCCGCGCCCGTTTTGCTTTAGTTCTAGAGGACTCCCGTTATGCTCGACCACACTCTCGCCCTGCTCGCACACCTGCGCAGCATCCTGGTCGCCTTGGGTGAAGCCGAACAGGTGCCGGAAGAAAGCCACGAGCTTTTCCTCGAGCGCTTCGATGAGCTGATGCTGCAGCTGCCGGTGGACCCGATCGAAAGCCAATACCTGGGTCAGGACATTCTCTGCCAGGTCATCGCGCGTTATCCACAGATTGCCCACCTGGTACCGCGCGACCTGCTGTGGTACTTCGCCGGCGACTGCCTGCACTTCATGCCCGACGACGAGATCGACCTGTATCAGGCTCTCGAAGATCGTCGTTACGAAGCTGAGCAGAACGACGAACCCTTCGACTGGAACCAGGAAAAACAGCTGCTGTCGATGTCGAATCAGGACAGCAAGCACTGATCCACGATCGGTAACGCAAAAGGCCCGTTCGGTTAAACCGACGGGCCTTTTTTATTTGCTCAAGAGCTGCTGCGTGTCTTTTGCAATGGCTGGCTGTTTGAGCCGCACCATAATCAATCCAGCTACCACCACCGCAATCCCCACATACGTGGTGCCGTAAATAACATCGCCAAATACCAGGGCCGCCCAGACCAGAGTCACCGGTGGCTCCAGATAGACCAGCACCGCAACATGGGTAGCAGTCATCTCACGCAGCAACATCCACAGACTCAGGTAAGCCACAAAGGTGGAAAACACTGTCAACCACACTACCGAGATCAGGACGTCAGGCTCACTGGGTATGCGCAAGGAGTCGGTATAGAGCACCGCCACACCGAAGCCCAACAACGTGAAAAGCGACTGGATAAACAGCGATACGCTCAGATCGCTGCGCCCGGATTGGGATAATGTGGACCGGCGCTCATACAAGGTGGCCATCGTCAGGCCCAATGCCGACACCAAAGGCAGTAGATACATGATCAGGCCTACATCGGCGCCGGTATTCACGTACTGCCCGGAGATGACGATCGACACCCCGACAAAACCGATCATCAATCCCAACCACTGCCACCCACCACTTCTCTCTGTGACACTGGCCGAAGTCAGAGCTGCCGTCATCAACGGCTGCAAGGCGGCAATGATCGCGGCGATTCCCGGCGGCAAACCGTTCTGAATGGCCACATAGACACAGCTCAGATACAGAAATTGCGAAAGAAAGCCGATCACAGCGTGATGCCTGATTTCAGACCAGGTGATCTTCATCAGCCTGACGTTCAGGAACAACGCCAAACAGACAGACACCAGCAAAAAGCGCCAGAACAGCAAATTGAACGCTCCGGCAGCCTGTGCCCCCAGCTTGGCGCCGATAAATCCCGAACTCCACGACAGAACAAACACGGCCTGCAACAGCAGCAGCTTCACGGGGCTGGCGCTCGAACTTTTACTGTTCATTCATATCCCTTGGCGCCATGGTGCTCCCGGCCTGCTGCAACCTCGGCAAAAGTAATCGGCTCGGCTCCCAACTGACGATACTGCTCAGAGGCCGGCACAAACAGATCCCGCTTAAGTCTCATCCACGGCCTGAGTGTGGCCAGAACTCCATCATCGGATGCCAGATGCCAGAACTTGTTCACGTCTTCGGCGGTGTAAGGGCAGTGGAACGACAGCACCAAAGACATGCGCCGACCCGATGTCACCGGCCGCACGCCGTGGAACACCCGGCTTCCATAAATGTACACAGCATCACCGCACACTTTGACCTTGCTCTTGCGCAACCGCCCGCTGAAGTCGTGGACATCGAATTGTTCTGCAGGCCCTTCGAAGTAGACAAACTCCCCACCTTCGTACTCACCGGGGTCAGACAACAAAATGTTCAACACAAAGCTCGTGCCGTCGGTGTGCCACATGCCGATCTGGGCTTTGTCGTCTGGAGTCTCTGGCGGATAGAAGTAGTTAACCTGCGAGCGAGCATTCAGCAACGGATGCGGCACCAATGGCACACCTGCAATTCTGGAGACCGCCAGCAAGAACGCGCGACTGTTCATCATTCCCCGGATCAATGTTGAGGATTGCGTCGCTGCCCGCGCTCGGTTGGAGATGATCCAGTTGCTGGTGGTGGAAGCGGCCTCCAGTTGGTAGCAGGCACGCCGTAACTCCACTATTCCTTGCTCGGAAAACAACCCACCGACCTCCGCGACCGCCGTCAATTGGTCAGGGGTAGCAACCTGAATGGGCGAAGTCGTATAGCCGAATTCGGCAAGGCTCCTGGCATAGCCTGCCACCGGTGAAGCGCTGCTCAGGTAGCTGTCATTCCACTCGATAAGGGTGTCGAGGAACGCCTCTGGCCGCTTGCGCCTGGACGCAGGCAAACAGGATGCTCGCAATGCCAGTTTGATACGCTCCAAGCCTTGCGCGAATACAGGAAGATCGCCCTCTCTAGCCATGTCTTAGTCCCTTTTTTATACGGATTGCATCAACCCAGGCAGCATTTCGATAGCTGGTAAATCACGCTCCCATCCCCACTGCAATACTCGCCGATCACCTTGTAGCCGCCGTACTCCTGCCTGATTCGCATGAATTGTTCGCGGGTGTATTTGAGGCAAACATTGGTCAGCAGGTAACCTTCTTCACAACCATCGCTGACCGGCAGAAGAGTTGCTGCTACCCGGTACCGATCATCCTCATGTTCAATTTCAGAAACGACAATCTGATGGGTGCCGCGTTTTTCGAGGCCCATTTTCAAACCGATCAAATCGGAAAACCGGCTCATGCAGGCATGCCCATAGAAGCGGTGGATATGATCGTCGCCCTCAGGCGTTGATAGCTGCATCTCGGACAACACATAGGTCTGCTTGCCACCCACGCTTCGAATAATGTCGCCGATGGTGCCCGGCAACTCATTACCTTCCTGAAACCCCAGCATCGTGATCAGGGTTACGTCCTGCCCGCGCTCAATATGGTGGCGCTCCAGATCACGGAAGTTCTTCGCCAGGTAGTTGAATCCTTGCGCTGCAGGAAGTAACGGCTCGACCGCATCACGCATTGCCATTTGCGAAGCACGGTTGATATCAATGGCCGTGTAATCCTGAGGCTCCACCCCATGCTCGAGCAGATACCCGATGAGCGCCGATGTCTTTACCGGCTCCGGCCCCAACTCCACATAATGCAATCTGTCCTGCCCCAGCAGAACGACCAGGTCATCGGCAACAGCCCGCAGTGTCTGGTCCAACGATCCGTAGCCATTGGGGGCGGCACACAAATCGGCACGAGTCATGCCTTCGGTGTTGAGCGAGGTCATCAGAGAAAAAATTTCTTCGCTGATCCACTGATGGGGATCTGATGCCTGCGAAGACAAGGTCGAATATTTTTCAGCGTTTTCAATCGTCCATATGCGGCCAGACAGACCGTGTGCACTTTTCAAAGACTCAACAACCAGATCGTTGATTTTCATACCGCCCCCTTTCTTATTGGATGAGCAAGTTCCCTCTTGCTTGACCGAAGATTAGTTTGAGGGCATTGTTTTGTAAATTTGAATAATCAGCATAAGTAATTCAAAAAATGAGAACTACCAACCAACGATTGAATATCGATTCACTGCGCACCTTTCACGCGGTGGCGCGTTTCAGGAGTTTCAAAGAGGCTGCGAACCATGTTCATCGCAGCGCTTCAACCGTCACGACGCAGATTCACAAGCTCGAGGAGTTGGTTGGGCAAAAGCTGTTCAATCGCAATAACCAGGGCGTCGAACTGACGATGTACGGGAAAAAGCTACTGTCGGAAACGACTGAATTCCTGAAGAGTCACGACCGGCTGCTGGCTTCGCTAACGCCCCAACCCATGCAGGGCAGGATTCGTCTTGGCTTGCCCGACTCCTATGCGCCAGCATTCATGCGCGATTTCCTGCCCATGCTGATCGCTGACAATCCAATGCTGGAGCTTGAGGTCGACGCCAGATCCAGCGGCGAACTCTTTGCCATGTTCAGCCGCAAGCAAGTGGATCTCGCTTTGGTGGTAAGTGCACACCCCTTGGAGCAAGGCGAACGATTGTGTGATATCCAACCGGTCTGGGTAGTCGCCGAACACTTCAAGGCACCCGAGCAATCACCTCTGCCGATTGCCGTACAACTGACCGGCTGCCCCTATCGCGAGTCCGCTATACACGCATTGAAGGAGCACGGCGTCTATTATCGGATCATGCTGGAAAGCGCCAGCTCGCCCGCTGTCGAGGCCTGTGTCCTGGGCGGGCTGGCGGTGGGGATGATTGAAGAGAGCAGGATGACCGCGGAATTGACGCGGGTAATTCCCGGGGCGGCGTTACCCGACCTTCCGGTTCACCATCTCTATCTGCTTTCGGACAGTAGCAACCATCCGGCTCTGCACCTGCACGAGCAGGTCAAGGCTGGCTTCAGCATCTGACATCGAGACCAAATAACGCACACACAAAAACGCCGCTCAGAGAGCGGCGTTTTTGTAAAAATGGAGCGGGAAACGAGACTCGAACTCGCGACCCCGACCTTGGCAAGGTCGTGCTCTACCAACTGAGCTATTCCCGCAAATGGCGTCCCCTAGGGGACTCGAACCCCTGTTACCGCCGTGAAAGGGCGGTGTCCTAGGCCACTAGACGAAGGGGACACGCTACTGAAACACATGGTGTGCATTCCAGTGCCCAGACCCTAATCCGAAGACTTGGTCCTGGTTTCACTCAGTGCTGCCCGAAAGCAACACTGCTTAAAAATTGGAGCGGGAAACGAGACTCGAACTCGCGACCCCGACCTTGGCAAGGTCGTGCTCTACCAACTGAGCTATTCCCGCAATGGCGTCCCCTAGGGGACTCGAACCCCTGTTACCGCCGTGAAAGGGCGGTGTCCTAGGCCACTAGACGAAGGGGACACACGTACAACATTCACTACTCAACTGCGCTTTGCTGTGTGCTTTACGCTGTAAGTGGCGCGCATTCTATGGATGGATTGGGAGGTCGTCAACCCCCAGATATAAATTTATTTAAATCAATGACTTCGCCACGGTTTCCGGGGCTGTTTCGGCATTTCGCCCGCCCAGGGTTTGGCGCCTATATTCTGGCACCCGACAAGGCGTTATAGTCCAGCGCAATGAATGATGGCAATCTGCACCCCTACCGCGCGACGCCACCTTTCAACTCGTCGTTCAGTCCTATGCGCCTATATGCCAAGCCACTACACTCACACGCGAACCCCATAAAGAGGTCTTAACGGTGACACCACTCATGATCACCCTGCTAGTAATAGCCGGGATCGCAATACTGATCGCCATTGGCTACATGAACCATGTGGTGGAGAACAATAAGCTGGAAAAGGCGCGCACCAAGGTCGAGCTCAACGATCGCCTGCGCCGCTGCGGCGAAATCACCGAGACCTTCCCCGGCCAATTGATGACACCGGCACTCAAGCTGCTGTTGACCCGGCTGGAGCTCAATGTCACTCAACGCCTGCTGAGCCTGAACAAATCCGACGCCTGCGCAAAGGCGCGGATAGCTGAACTCGACGCACTGGTCGCCCAAGGTGAGTCGATTCCGGTCAACAACCCGCCAGCACCGATTCAGACCGAAACCAAAGCCAAGGATGTACGCTTTCTATTGGAAGCCTTGCACGGCCAGATAACACGGGCGGCACAGGATGGTTTTCTACCGGCCAATGAGGCCAAACACTGGATCAGGGAGGTTCGTCATATCCTGGTACTGCTGCATATCGAGTTCTTCAACAACCTCGGGCAGCATGCCCTGCAACAGAACCAGCCTGGTCAGGCGCGCCTGGCGTTCGAACGTGGCGTGCAGTACCTGCGCAAGCAACCGGAGCCGGTGGTTTATACCGAGCAGCTCAAGTACCTGGAAAAACTCCTGGCGCGCGCCAACTCGATGGTATTGACCAACATTGCGCCGGTAGAAGGTGAAGTCAATGAGTTGACCGAAGGCCTGAAGACGGTGGAAGCCGAGGCTGACTGGAAGAAGAAAGCGATTTACGACTGATATTCGCTACAAGGATTATGTGGCGTCGAGCGCAAGCCCTGTGGGAGCGGGCTTGCCCGCGAAGAAAACACCGCGGCTTTTCAGGTATTACGCGTCATCGTTCTTCGCGGGCAAGCCACGCTCCCACAGGTTTTGCGGCTTGACTTACTGGCATTAGGGTAAGCCCACCCTCACCAGCCCTGCATCTCATCTCAAGACCTACGTAACCCGAAGCCTGCGCCTTACAACCGGAAATGCCCGACCATCCCCTTCAGCTCCGCCCCCAACTGCGCCAGCTCGATGCTGGACGCGGCATTGCCCTGCATCGCCAAAGACGATTGATCGGCACTGGCGCGGATGCTGGTGACACTGCGGTTGATCTCTTCGGCCACCGAGCTTTGCTGTTCGGCAGCAGCGGCGATTTGCTGGTTCATCTGCTGAATCAATGACACCGCTGCAGCAATGCTGCCCAGAGCGCTTTCGGTCTGCAACGCATCGCTGACGGCCATTTTGACCAGCTCGCCACTGCTCTGTATTTGCTGCACCGAAGCCTGCGCGGCCGAACGCAAGGCACTCACCAGCCGCTCGATCTCCTCAGTGGATTGCTGGGTTCGTTTGGCCAACGCCCGCACTTCATCAGCAACCACCGCAAAGCCCCTGCCCTGCTCTCCGGCACGCGCGGCTTCGATGGCCGCATTGAGTGCCAGCAGGTTGGTTTGCTCGGCCACACTCTTGATCACGCCGAGCACCGTACCGATGTTTTGTATTTCCGCACTGAGGCTTTCGATACTGGAACTGGCGGAGGTCGCCGAGTCGGCGAGCTGCTCGATGCGCTGCATGCTCTGGCGAACCACCTGCTGACCGCTCTCAACCTTGTCGTCGGCCGTCTGTGCAGCTTGCGCGGCTTCTTCGGCGTTGCGCGCCACGTCGTGCACAGTGGCAGTCATCTGGTTCATCGCCGTAGCGACCTGCTCGGTTTCTTCCTTTTGGCTGCTGACTTCGAGATTGGTCTGCTCGGTCACCGCCGACAGCGACTGAGCCGAGCTCGCCAACTGCTCGATACCCGCCTGCAAACCACTGACGATACTGCTGAGTCCAGCGCCCATCTGCTGCATCGCGAGCATCAACTGGCCAATTTCGTCACGACGCGTGACTTCCACTGTCGCACTGAGATCCCCCGCCGCTATTTGTTGAGCGACACGAATCACGCTACGCAGTGGCGCAACGATCAGACGGGTAATCACCCACGCAGCGATCAACCCGACCAACAGCGCCAATGCCGAGGAGCCGATGATCAGCACCGAGTTTTTTTTAAGCTCCACCTGCATCGACTGATCCTCGGCCGCATAAGCCTGATCAACCCGCTCGACGACTTGCGCGGCACGCTCATGCAGTTGCTGGTAGACCTTTTTTTCCTGCGCCAGCAAACCGGTGTATTCGGTAAGTTTTTCGCTGAAACTGGCGATATGCCCGGCCACTTCGTTGAGGACTGTCTGGTACCCCGGGTCCTTGACCGTTGTCTTGAGTTGCTCGGCCTGGCTCAGCGCCTCATCGGCTTGCTTGATCTTGCCCTGCTCTGCGCTCTCATCGCCCTTGCGGCTCTGATCCAGACGTACACGAGCTTCGTTCATCGCCTGCAGCATCAGCCTGGATACCTGACTGACCTGATTGGCTTGCTCGATAAACTCTGCGCCCTCCTTGCCCTGGGACTCCTTCAGTGTGTAGGCGCCATCATCGGCAAGACCCGACTGGAGTACATCGAGGTTATTGGCAACGCTGGAAACCGACCAACTGGCCATTTCCAATGCCAGATCCTTGGACTGGGTCAGGTCGACGAACTCATCGAAGGCTTTGCGATAATCCCCAAGCGCCTGTTCAACGTCATTCATTACCGGGACATTGGTCGCCGACTGCGCCTTGAGTTGCGTCGCCAGCACGATCAGGCCGTCAACACCTTCACGCAAGGCATCGGCGGTTTTCGAGTCGCCACTCAGGGCATAGTTCTGCTCCAGCAAGCGCACTTTAAGCAGACTGCTATTGAGCGATGACATCTGCTTCAGGCCATCGAAACGCTGACTGATCGCCTGTAGGGACCACACGCCAATGGCCGCCACCAATGCCGTCAGGAGTAATACCAGAACAAATCCGACACCCAGTTTATTCGCCATACCGAGGTTGGCAAAACGTCCTTGAACGGCCGTAATCATTGCGCTTTATCCCCTTCCCGTACCGAATGGCATAAAGGCCATTGTCTATGCATGCAGATTCGCAATGGGTTGCCCTTCAGCACAAGTCTCTGGCGTCTGAATAATGGCAAAAAGCTACGTCAAGGTCGCTTTCAGGATGCTCAAGGTCGATCCGGTAGATGATGCTGGACTGGCTGAGCAGTTGTCGCGAGCTCCATAACAAAACGCCCCGGGCCAGTGAGGCCCGAGGCGCTTGAAAGGTCATCCTGTGGATTACATGCTTGAGTACGGCATGGCAGGACTTTTACCGGCGTACCTGATCAGAGTTTCGCAGCGTGCCGCTGGTGACGCTCCATGTAACGCTCCACATAGGAACACGATGGAATCACCGTGTAGCCCATTTGCTCTGCGTACTCGAGCGCCTGTTCGGTCAGCGCGGCCGCTATACCGCGACCACGCAGTGCGTTGGGCACGAATGTCCGATAGATATCCAGGGTCTGTTTACCCAGGTCCATATAGGTCAGGTAGGCACGATGACCGTCCACACTGGTCTCGAACTGATGACCAGCCTGGTCATGGTGGATGGACAACGCCTCGCTCATCACTACTCCTCGCGGGTCTGGAATTCCGACCCCTACCTTACCGATGTTTTTCCGGCGAAGGAACATCTACGCCACCCCGTGCCTGTCTGGACACCGAGAAGAGCTTACCGATCTCGCACAGCCGAGCACGTTTCAAATAGTAGGCACCATTGCCGTAAATGCTCAAGGCGCGCTCGTCATTGCGTAGTTCACGCAGGCATTGCTCGGTGTCACGTAGAGGTGGCCCGACCCGATATCGGGTCGATAGCCTGTGCATTGCCGGATGTTGAGACTTAAGACGAACGCCCTTTCTTAAAGTCACCTCAACATGGACAAAGATGCGTGAGCCGATCCGCAAATTCCGAACAAAAAGTGTAGACCGATCAATCTAGACCGACTTTCACCTACACTCCAAAACAGCCCCGGGCAGCAGCGTGCGCTCATGACTCGCTATGAAGCGGCTCGCCCGGGCCGGGCCTCACAGCTGCATACTTTTTATACAATCTCATGAAAAGTTGCTTGAAAAAGAATCAACGCCTAGAATTTTTTTTGCTTCTTGCGCTACGTCAGTTTACTTACTACAAGTAATGGGTAGTATGTACGCCGGCTATTCCCCTCACTCTGAGGAGATAGCTATTAATAGAAAGTCCTTGAAGGGGAACACGATGAATAACGTTCTGAAATTCTCTGCTCTGGCCTTGGCCGCAGTTCTGGCTACCGGTTGCAGCAGCGTCTCCAAAGAAACCGAAGCACGTCTGACCGCTACTGAAGATGCTTCGGCTCGCGCCCAAGCTCGTGCAGACGAAGCGTATCGTAAAGCTGATGAAGCTCTGGCTGCTGCTCAAAAAGCACAACAGACTGCTGACGAAGCTAACGAGCGTGCTCTGCGCATGCTGGACAAAGCTAGCCGCAAGTAATAATCCTTCGGGGTTGTTATCAAGCCGATCCATTCTTGGATCGGCTTTTTTATTGCCCGGTTTTCCTGACGGCAATAAAAAACCCGCCGAAGCCGTGAAGCCTCGACGGGTCATTTCATGAGCAACTATTGCAGATCGATCGGCGTGCTGGACACCATCGGCGCATCATTGTTACCCGGTATGGCGATTTCGACCGGAAGCCCATCTTCAGCGGCTATCACGTCGCGTACTACATCCCAGTTCGTGCGCATGTTATTGGCCAGGTCCTGACGCTTGAGCAAGGCATTGATCACCGCCGTGTGCTTGTCCACGACCGACGGTTTGCCAGTGTCATCCAGCGGCGTATGCGCCTCCAGATAGATCTTGCCGCCACTGATCCCGAACTTGTACGGATCGTTGATAATTCGCACCGACGTGCCCACCGGCACCATGCCGGCCATCTCCAGAACGTTGTTGTTGAACATCCGGAAGCAGCCGTGGCTGGTGCGCATGCCGATGCCGAACTTCTTGTTCGAGCCGTGGATCAGGTAACCCGGAGTCCCCAGAGTGAACTTGAACGGCCCCAGCGGGTTATCCGGGCCTGCTGGCACCACGTTCGGCAACGGGTCGCCATCAGCGGCGTGCTCGGCCTTGATCGAGGCTGGAGGCGTCCAGCTCGGGTTCGGGGTTTTCGCGATAATGCTGGTATGGGCAATCGGCGAGCCCCAGCCTTCACGACCGATACCCAGCGGGAAGGTGTAAACCACATCCCGGCCTTTGGGGAAGTAGTACAGGCGATATTCAGCCAGGTTGATCACGATGCCTTCACGCGGGCCTGGTGGCAGAATGAAGCGAGTCGGCAGCACGACTTCGGTCCCCGCGCCCGGCAACCATGGGTCGACACCCGGGTTGGCCGCAATCATCTCCAGATAACCCAGATCATAGGCCGTGCCCAGGTCGGCGAAGGTATCTTCATACTTGGCCTGGATCACCTGAACCTGGCCGACGATATCTTCGCCCGGCGGCGGTAAAGGCAACTCCAACGCTGCAACGGGACCAGCAACGCACAAGGCGGCAAGAGACAGGCAGCGGGTGACGGCGGGAAAACGCGGCAACATCCGGAAAATCCTTCGCATGATCAACGGGTAAAAGAAAATATTGTACACCGCCGGCCACGGCTGCGGGAGGCTGGGCGACGAGCTCCGCCGGTTGCAATCATTTCGCTTTTTTACAGTTCGAAGCGCAATTCCGGCCAGATCGGCGACGTACCGCGTTTCTGTGATTCGAGAATTGCCCGACACAACGAACACAGACGCTGGTCCTGGAAAATCGTCCGGTCGACGCTCGACCAGCGCGGTTGAGCCGGCAACAAGGTGCCGCACAGCGTGCGGTCGACCGAGCCGCCCAGCTCCAATTGCCGCGTCACCAGATGCACCCGGACTTCCTGACAGGCGAACAGATCCAGCTGTTCATCGGGCTCGATCAGTTGATAGGCAAACAGGGACCAGGCGGGACGCGGCATCGGGGGCTCCAAATCGGGGCGCCACCTTAGCCGAAAGACTGCCGGTAGAAAAGTGTCAAAGCAGCGGTTTTAGCGTCGGCCAGACATTTTCCAGCAACTTGCCCTGAGCTACCGCCGCCGGGTGAATGCCATCGGCCTGCATCAGCTCGGGATTCCCGCCCACTCCCTCGAGAAAAAACGGTACCAGCGGGATGTTTTTCTCCTCGGCGAGGTTGCTGTATACCTCGGCGAAGGCTTGGGTGTAACGCACGCCATAGTTGGGTGGCAACTGCATGCCCAGCAAGAGCACTTTGGCACCGCTGGCCCGGGAGCTGTCGATCATCGATGCAAGATTTTGTTGCAATTGAGCTGGCAGCTGACCGCGCAGGCCGTCATTGCCACCCAGCTCGAGGATTACCAACTCAGGCTTATGCTCTGCAAGCAGCGCCGGCAGGCGCGCCTGGCCGCCGGCACTGGTGTCACCGCTGATGGAAGCGTTGACCACTTTATCGGTGAAACCTTCACTCCTGAGCCTCTGCTCCAGCAGGGACACCCAGCCCAGGCGGGTATCCAGGCCGAAAGCCGCGCTGATACTATCGCCAACGACAAGGACTGTACCCGCCGCTGCGTTCTGGGCCATGCACATCAAGGCCAGGCCAGCACTCAAAAACCACACACGCATCGGACTCTCCATGGGCGCAAGCATTCTCACAGCGCGCAACCTTAGCAAAGTGGTTCCCAGCGCGGAAGGTGAACTGACCATCCTGCACGAACTCAGCCTGGAACTGAACCAGGGCGACAGCCTGGCCATCGTCGGCGCCTCCGGTTCAGGTAAATCCACCCTGCTCGGGCTGCTGGCCGGTCTCGATCTGCCCAGCAGCGGTGAAGTCGTGCTCGCCGGTCGAGCCCTGAGCACCCTCGACGAAGATCAACGTGCGCGGATCAGGGCCGAGCATGTCGGCTTTGTCTTCCAGTCCTTTCAACTGCTCGACAGCCTCAACGCTCTGGAAAACGTCATGCTGCCGCTGGAACTGGACGGCCGCAAGGACGCCCGCGAGCGCGCCAGGGAATTGCTCGAGCGGGTTGGTCTGGGCCAGCGCCTGAGCCACTCGCCACGCCAGCTCTCCGGTGGCGAACAGCAACGGGTAGCGATTGCCCGCGCGTTTGCTGCGCAGCCCACTGTGCTGTTCGCCGATGAACCTACCGGCAACCTCGACAGCCATACCGGCGAGCGCATCAGCGACCTGCTCTTCGAACTCAATAAAGAGAGCGGCACGACCCTGGTGCTGGTGACGCACGACGAACGCCTGGCACATCGCTGCCGGCGCCTGATCCGCCTTGAAGCCGGCCTGCTGGTCGCCCCACTGGAGCCTTGATGGCACGCTTGTCGCTGTTGCGCCTGTTCAGCCTCGCCATCCGCCAATTGTTGCGCGATGCCCGCGCAGGCGAACTGCGGGTGCTGTTTTTCGCCTTGCTGGTCGCCGTGGCGGCGAGTACCGCCATCGGTTACTTCGGCGCTCGCCTGAACAGCGCCATGCTGTTGCGCGCGACCGAGTTTCTCGGTGCCGACCTGCTGCTCGAGGGCAGCTCGCCAGCGCGGCCGGAACAGATTCAAAGCGGCATCGAGCTGGGCCTGGAACATGCCCGGGTGGTCGAATTTTCCAGCGTCATCGCCACGGATAACGGCATTCAGCTTTCCAGCGTCAAAGCTGCCGACGATGCTTATCCGTTGCGCGGCGAACTGAAAAGCGCCCTCGCCCCTTACGCCCCGGAAGAAGTCGGCGGCGGCCCGAAACCCGGCGAAGCCTGGGCCGAGGCCCGGCTGTTGCCGGCACTGAATCTGAAGATCGGCGACAGTATCGATGTCGGCATGAAAACCCTGCGTCTGACCCGGGTGCTGACCTACGAACCAGATCGCGCCGGCAACTTCTACAGCCTGACGCCCAGGGTAATGATCAACCTCGCAGACCTGGAAGCCACTGGCGTGGTCCAGCCCGGTAGCCGGGTCAGCTATCGCGAGCTCTGGCGCGGCGCGGCGCCTGCCCTGGAAACCTATCGACAGTTGATCAAACCCGGCCTGGCCGCCAACCAGCGTTTGCAGGACGCGCGCGACGGCAACCGGCAAATCGGCGGCGCGCTGGGCAAGGCCGAACGTTACTTGAACATGGCCAGCCTGGTGGCGGTGTTGCTTTCCGGTGTAGCGGTCGCGCTTTCGGCCAACCGCTTCGCCACCCGGCGCTTCGACGCCAGCGCCTTGCTGCGCTGCCTTGGCTTGTCACGTCGGGAAACCCTGCTGTTGTTCAGTGTGCAGCTGACCGTGCTCGGTCTGCTGGCCAGCCTCAGCGGGGCCCTGCTCGGCTGGTTTGCCCAGCTCGGTTTGTTCTATCTGTTGCATGACCTGTTGCCGACCGATGTACCGCCGGGCGGTCTGCTGCCGGCGATCGCCGGGATCGGCACCGGATTGGTGGCCTTGGCCGGCTTCGCCCTGCCGCCATTGGCCGCCCTGGGACGTGTTCCACCGCTGCGGGTGCTGCGCCGGGACATGTTGCCAATTCCCTCAAGCAGCTGGATGGTCTATGGCGCGGCATTGGCAGCCCTTGCTCTGATCATGTGGCGCCTGAGCCTGGACCTGCTCCTGACCTTCGCCCTGCTCGGCGGCGGAGTGGTTGCCGCGCTGGTGCTCGGCGGCCTGTTGTTGCTGTTACTGCAAAGCCTGCGCCGATTGCTCGCGGGCGCACCGCTGCCATGGCGCCTGGGACTGGGCCAGTTGCTGCGCCATCCGCTGGCCGCCGCGGGTCAATCCCTGGCCTTCGGCTTGATTCTGCTGTCGATGGCGCTGATCGCACTGCTGCGCGGCGAGTTGCTGGACACCTGGCAGAATCAGCTGCCCAAAGACGCGCCCAACTATTTCGCGCTGAATATCCTGCCCGCCGATAAAGAAGCCTTTAACAACCGGTTGATCGAGCTCTCCGCGCAATCGGCACCGCTGTATCCGGTGGTGCCGGGGCGGCTGATCAGTGTCAATGGTGAACCGGTGCAGCAAATCGTCAGCAAGGAATCCAGTGGCGACCGCGCCATCCAGCGCGATCTGAGCCTGACCTGGGCCGCCGAGCTGCCAGCGGGCAATGCCATCACCGAAGGCGCCTGGTGGTCGCAACAGCCTTCGGGCGAGATGCCGGGAGTTTCGGTCGAAACCCAAGTGGCCGAAAGCCTCAAACTCAAACTGGGCGATCACATGATCTTCACCGTCGGCGGGGTCAATCGCGAAGCCGTGGTCACCAGCCTGCGCACGGTCAACTGGGATAACTTCCAGCCGAACTTCTTCATGATCTTCCAGCCGGGAACCTTGAAGGATCTGCCTGCCACTTACCTGACCAGCTTCTATCTGGCCGCCGGCCACGACCAGCAGCTCATCGACCTCTCACGGGCCTTCCCGGCAGTGACCATTCTTCAGGTCGAAGCGTTGCTCGCGCAGCTGCGCAGCATCCTCGCCCAGGTCACGCTGGCGGTGGAGTACGTGCTGCTATTCGTTCTCGCTGCGGGGATGGCGGTGCTGTTTTCCGGTTTACAAGCGACGCTGGATGAACGCATTCGCCAGGGCGCACTGCTGCGAGCCTTGGGCGCGGAGCGGCAACTGCTGGTCAAGGCGCGGCGTATCGAGTTCGGCTTGCTGGGTGCAGTCAGCGGTTTGTTGGCGGCATTGGGTGCGGAGCTGGTGAGCCTGGTGCTTTACCGTTATGCGTTCGACCTGGCCTGGCACCCACATCCGTGGCTGCTGCTGGTGCCGGTGATCGGCGCGCTGCTGGTGGGTGGCGCCGGAGTGTTCGGCACACGTCGTGCCTTGAACGCCAGCCCGCTGACCGTCCTGCGCGAGGGTTGACTGGTTCGGGCCGGGCGCCATGAGCACCGGCCCGAGCGGCAATCTATTTGATGTATTCGATTTTGTTCACCCACCACTCCATGTCGCCATGGGGTGTGGGAACGACGAAGTCGTCTCCGACCTCTTTCTTCAACAACGCACGGGCCATGGGCGAATCGATGGAGATGTAATCCATGCGTTCGTAAATCTCGTCGTAGCCGACGATTCGAAAACGCTTGGTTTCACCGGCTTCATTTTCAATCTCGACCCAGGCACCGAAGAAAACCCGCCCTTCCTGCTCGGGGGAGTACTCCACAACCCGCATATCTTCCAGGCGCTTGCGGATGTAACGGACTCGGCGGTCTATCTCCCTCAGCAGCTTCTTGTTGTATTGATAGTCCGCGTTCTCGCTTCTATCGCCCAAGGAAGCCGCCCAGGTGACTTTTCGGGTGGTGTCAGGGCGCTTCTCTCGCCAAAGGAAATCCAGCTCATTTTTCAGGGCCTCATGACCATCCTTCGTGATTATCTTCGTGCTCAATGGATTGCTCGCTGTTCCTGGTGCGCAGGCCAGCTTACCACTCAGCAGTTCGCTGCAAACCCGGGGTTCGCAGCAATTTCTTCGTCCTGATTACCCGCTCAAGCTTTCTCGACCCGTGGATAAAGCGCCTCATCGAACTGCGACAGGCGCGGGAACTCGATGGGTTGGTCGTCGGCGATGTTTTCCAGGCGCTGCTGATAGCTTTGCAGGAAGTCCTTGCGCGCCTCATCGCTGATGTACGGCACATGCCAGGCCACGAACGGCTCCAGCACATCGAAGCCGACGTAGGCGAGCGTGCCGCGCAGGATCGGTCGCAGCATGTCTTGCAGCGGGCCATGAATCGCGCCTTCGCCAAACATGTGCTCACGGCCGCCCAGCGTCACTGTCACCAGTGCTTTCTTGCCGCTGAGTCCGCCCTGATCGTAGAAGCGTTTCCCGCCGTAGCAGACTCCCGATACCAATACCCGGTCGATCCAGCCCTTGAGTATCGCCGGCGTGGAGAACCAGAAGATCGGGAAGTTCAGGATCAGCAGATCGGCCCACAGCAGCTTGTCCAGTTCTTGCTGGATATCCGCCGCCAGCGATTGGCTCTTTACCCCCAGACGCTGCTCCAGCGCATAGACCAGATAGTCCGGATTCTCCCGCGAGGAGAAATCATCGGCGCTGGCCACCGGGTTCCAGTTCATCGCATACAGGTCACTGACCTGCACCTGATGCCCTTGGGCTTTCAAGGTTTCTACCGCTTGATCGCGCAAGGCGGCGGTAAAAGAGTTTGGCTCGGGATGGGCGTGGACGATCAATACTTTCATGGGAATTTCCTGGACGTTTTCAAGCTTGGAAGGCGAAGGTTGGGCAACGGTCATGGCGAGATCACAGCTGCATCGCCTTCACTTCGACAAACTCGGCCAGCCCTTCTTCACCCCATTCGCGGCCATTGCCCGACTGTTTGTAGCCACCAAACGGTGCCTGATAGTTGAACGCCGCGCCGTTGATAAAGCACTGCCCGGCGCGCATCTGTCGCGCCAGTCCGAGTCCGCGCTCAGTGCTACCGGCCCATACGCCGCTGGACAGGCCGAACGGCGAGTCATTGGCGATTTGTATGGCCTGTGCTTCATCCGTGTAGGGAATCAGGCACAGCACCGGACCGAAAATTTCTTCCTGGGCGATACGCATCCGATTGTCGACGTCGGCAAACAGCGTTGGCTTGACATAGAAACCGCGCTCGAGCTCGTCAGCCGTTTCACCGCCACATAGCAGCCGCGCGCCCTCTTGCTGACCGACTTGAATGTAGTCGCGCACGGTCCGCCGTTGCGCTGCCGAGCACATCGGACCGAGAAAGCTTTGCGGGTCGAGCGGATCGCCCATGCGCAGGCTTTGGGTCTCGGCCAGGGCCAGTTCCAACGCCTCGGCGTAGCGACTGGCGGGCAGCAGCATGCGGGTCAAGGCGGTGCAGGTCTGTCCCGAGTTGATCATCACGTCCTGCACGCCATAACGCACAGCCGCTGCCAGATCAGCATCTTCTGCGATCAGCAATGGCGACTTGCCGCCCAGCTCAAGACAGACTCGCTTGACCGAAGGCGCTGCCGCCTGCGCCACGCGAATACCCGCGCCAGTAGAGCCGGTGAACGACACCATGTCCACGTCCGGGTGTTTGGCCAAGGCTTCACCGACCTTGGAGCCCGGTCCGCTGACCAGGTTGAACACCCCGGCCGGCAGGCCAATGGCCTCGATCATTTCGGCCAGCAAGAAAGCATGCAACGGGGTTTCCTGACTCGGTTTGACCACCACCGTGCAACCGGCCGCCAGCGCCGGCGCGAGTTTGCCGATCAACTGATGCAGCGGGTAATTCCACGGATTGATGAACGCGCAGACACCGACCGGCTCGCGGATCACCAACGAGTTACCGACTTCGCGCACCTCATCCATCAGCCCGGCGATCTCGATGTACTGCTCCAAACCGGCAATCGGCCCTTCGACCTGCACCGAGCGGCACCATTGCACCGGCATGCCGAGTTCAGCGGTAATCACCTGCGCCATCTCGTCTGCCCGCGCTCGCAGCTGCTCGACCAATGCACGGATGTAAGCCGCGCGCACACTGGAAGAAGTCCGCGACCATGGACCAAAGGCCCGTCGCGCCGCGGCCACGGCGCGTTCAACGTCACGCTCGTCACCCAACGGCACTGAGCCCGCGACGTGTTCAGTGGCCGGATTGATCACCTCGGCCAGGCCCTGACCAGAAGGTGTCTGCCAGGCGCCGTCGATAAATAGTGTCCTGTAATTACGCATCAACCAGTGTCTCCATCAATTCATGGGCACAGCGGGCGATCCGCTGGCAGGCATCACGCAGTGGTGCGGCACCGAGTACCAGACCCAGGCGGATATGCCCGGCGGCACTGGGGCCGAACGCTTCACCGGCCAGTACCGAGACACCGTGCCGATCCAGCAGGCGGTCGGCGAACGCCTGGGCGCTGAGCCCGGTTTCGCGGATGTCGACCATCACGAACATGCCGCCATCGGGTTTCAGCGCACGCAAGCCCGGGCAATTTGCCAGGCATTCGCAGACCAGATCGCGGCGCTGGCGATAGGCCAGGCGCATGGCTTCCAGCTCCGGCAGCTGGGTTTCCAGGGCGACCACCGCGGCGTCCTGAATAAAATCCGGGGAGCCGTAGAGCATGCACAGCGCGAGGTTTTCCAGATGTCCGGCGAGTGACGGCGGCGCGACCACCCAGCCGACGCGCCAGCCGGTCATGGCGTGGGATTTCGACAGGCTGTTAAGCGTTGCGGTGCGCTCGGCCATGCCCGGCAAACTGGCCGGGCTGATGTGTTCACCCTCGAACAACAGCTCGCTGTAGACCTCATCGGAAATCAGCCACAGATCATGAGCGATGCACAGCTCGGCCAGCGCCTGCCAGGTGTTGCGCGGCAAGCTGGCGCCGGACGGGTTGTGCGGACTGTTGAGCGCTAGCGCCCGAGTGCGCGGCGTAATGCGCGCAGCGACGTCTTCAGGCAACACCCGAAAGCCGTTCTCGGAACGCACCGGCACCGGAATCACCACCGCACCGCAGGCACCGAACACCGCTTCATACGTGACGTACATCGGCTCGGCGACTAACACTTCATCGCCGGGATTGAGCACGCACTGGGCGACGCTGAACAACGCACATTGCGCACCGGCCAGCACCACGACCTGATCGGCATCGACCGGTTGGCCGCTGCGTTGGCGATGACGTTTGGCGATGCTTTCACGCAAGGCCCGCTTGCCGCGCACCTCGGCGTAATGGGTATTGCCCGTCAGCAGGCTATCGATGGCCGCCTGCACGATCGGCACCGGGGTATCGAAATCCGGATCGCCCACCGACAGCAGCAGAATGTCTTTGCCCTGTTCCTGAAGCGCCAGGGCGCGGTAGTGAATCTCCCAGGCGGCAGCACCGTCACCGGCGATACGTTGGGTCAGATTGGAAAAACGCATGATGGCTCGTTCCTTGTTGATGGTTTAACCGATCAGCGCGCAGGCGTGCTTGAGTTCGATCAGGGTCACGCCGTTTCGGCTGAATCCGGCACGCAGCTCGGTTTGCAATTGATCCAGGCTCTGCGGTTGCGTCACGGTGCAACCGAAGGCGCGGCCCAATGCGGCGAAATCCGGGTTGCGCGGCAGCACGCCAATCGGCTCGATATCCAGCCCGAGCATGTCGTCGCGAATCTGCCCCAGGGCGTCGTTGTTCCACAGCAGCACCACCAGCGGGCTGTCCAGCTCTTCCACGGCGGTCGCCAGTTCTTGCGCGGTGTAGAGAAAACCGCCGTCGCCGACCAGCACCAACCCCGGCCGGTTCGGCGCACCGAACTTGGCTCCGATACCAGCCGGCAAGCCATAACCCAAGGTGCCGTAGCCGGTCGGGTGCAGCCAGCTGCGTGGCGCATGGCTGCTGAAGGCGTAGTTGCCGGTGTAGGCCAGTTGGGTCATGTCGCTGCTGATAAAGGCGTTGTCCGGCAATTCGGCCGAGACGCGGTCGAGGATCGCCTGATGGATCGACTGCAAGGCTCCGTGACCGGCCTTGACCGCTGTACGCAACGTGTCGACGGCTTGAATGGCAGCACTCGCATCGCGTGCGGGTTCGGGCAGACGCGCCAGCAAGGCGGCAACGGTTTGCTGCGCATCACCCTGCAAGGCCACCGCACACGGATAGAAATCATTGAACTTGCGCGAGTCGATATCCACCCGCAGCAGTTCGGCATTCAGCGGCAGACGTTCACGCCAGTAATCGGTGTCGGCCATCTCGGTGCCGACCGCGAGCACTACATCGGCTTCGGCGATCAGCTTCCAGCCAGGTTCCACGCACAAGGTCGAACCGGCATTCAGTGGTGCATCCGGTGGCAACAAACCCTTGCCGGCGACGCTGCTGAAAAACGGCGCTGCCAGCCGTGTGCTCAACGCCTCAAGCGCCTGTGCGGCGTTCAGCGCACCGCCGCCGGCGATGATCATCGGCCGGCGTGCCGCTTGCAGTTTTGCCGCCGCCTGATCCAGCGCCTCGGCAGCCGGTACGCCGCGTCCCGGACGGCGCACCACTTCATGGCTCCAGTCGCGCGCCACCGGCGCGGACAGCACATCCAGCGGCACCGAAATATGCACCGGACGCGGGCGCTCGCTGTCGAATACTGCGTAAGCGCGGGCGATCAGTTCGGGCAAATCCTCGGCACTCAAGGCCACCGCCGAGAACGCGGTGATTGGCGCAGTCATGGCGCGCTGGTCCTGGGTTTCATGCAGGCAGCCCCAGCCTTTGCCGAGACTGGCCGTGTGGTTGACGCTGGAAATCACCAGCATCGGGATCGAGTCGGCATAAGCCTGACCGATAGCAGTCGCGGCGTTGGTCACGCCGGGGCCGGTAATGATGAAGCACACACCCGGTTTGCCGCTGACCCGCGCATAGCCGTCGGCCATGAAACCGGCCCCCTGTTCGTGCCGGGTCAACACATGACGAATGCCGCTGCCGGGCAAGCCGCGATACAGCTCCAGCGTATGCACACCGGGAATGCCGAACACGGTGTCGACGCCATAATTGGCCAACAGGCGCACCAGGGTCTGGCCGCCGGTCAAGGTTTTGCTTTGCATGCTCATATCCTCAAGCTTGGCCGAGGCGAATCAACGCATCGACCGCAGTCGTGCCATCGGCTCCGACCAACAATGGGTTCACATCGAGTTCGAGCAATTGCCCGGCGTTTTCACAGGCGTAGTCCGCCACGGCACGGATCGCTGCGACCAACGCGTCCAGATCCGCTGCTTCGCGACCTCGAAAACCTTGCAGCAAGGGTGCGCTGCGCAGGCTCAGTAACGCGGCACGAATGGCGCCGTCATTGGTCGGCAACAGCAGGCTGCGACTGTCCTTGAGCAGCTCCACCAGAATCCCGCCAGCACCAATGACCAGCGCCAGCCCGAACCCGGTTTCACGCTTGATACCCACGATCAATTCGGCCAACGGCGGCGTCGCCATGCGCTCCAGCAGTATTTGATCGAACGGTACCTCCGGTGCGTACTCGGCGATTCGTCCGCGCATCTGTTCCAGCGCGTCGCTCAGTGCCTTCTCATCGCGCAGGTTCAGCGCCACGGCTCCGGCTTCGGTCTTGTGCGGCAGCTCGGCGCTGACCGCCTTGAGCACCAGTGGATAACCCAGCGAATTCGCTGCGTTCAACGCCTCGCCCGGAGTGCTCAACACGCCTTGCGGTATCGGCAGACCGAAGGCGCGCAACGCCTGTTTGGACTGCCATTCATCCAGCAACTGCCCCTCGCCTTCCAGCGCCTGTGGACAAATCGGCACCAGCGCCGCCTCACCGAGTGCGAGCAAGGCCTGACGTCTCTGTTGATAACCGGCGATCCGGCCCCACGCCGCCAAACCATCTTCCACCCCTTGCAGCGCCGCCACACCACAGCCGTGCAGACGCTCGCGGGCGCTGGCCGGCAGCAGTTCGGGAAAGGCCGAGGTGACGAAACCGGTCTTGCCGTGACGGCTCAACGCCGCGCAATACAGCTCCAACAGCAGATCACATTCCTTGCGTTCGCCGGTCGCTTCAGAGGGGTAATCGAGCACCAACACGGCGGCGGCGGCTTCAGTGCGCAGGGCGCTGTCGAGCATCTGGTCCAGCGCTTCGCGGTCGCCCCAGATCGCCGTGGTGAAGTCCAGAGGATTGACCAGATTGGCGTAGCTCGGCAGCACTTGATCCAGCTCGCCCTGCTGGCTTTCATCGAGTTTGGGCAAGCTCAAATCGTTGCGTTCGGCGTAGTCGGCAATCAGCCCGGCATCACCACCGGAACAGGCCAGCGCAATCAGGCTCTTGCCTGCCGGTAAATTGCCGCAAGCAGCGGCTTTCAGGGTTTCGACAAAACTCACCGGACCGCTGACGCGAATCACCCCGAGGCGCTCGAACAGGCTGTCGTACAGCGCATCGGAACCGGCCAACGAACTGGTGTGGCTGAGTGCCAACTCTGCGCCAATCTGCGACACACCGGTTTTCAGCGCGATGATTGGAATGCCCTTCTCCAGCGCCTTGTGCGCCGCCTTGGCAAAACAGGGGACGTTCTTCAGCCCTTCCAGATGCAAGCCGATTGCCGTGACGCGCGGCTCGTCGAGCAGCACATCCATCAGTTCGGCGATGCCTAATTGCGCCTGGTTGCCGACTGAAGCCATGTAGGCCACGGGCAATGAGCGGTCACTCATGGACAGGTTGTAGGCAAAGTTGCCGCTCTGCGTCAGCACCGCAACGCCCTTCTCGACGGTCTTGCCGCCGTGGGCGACTGGCCACAGCGCCGAGCTGTGCAGGTAGTCGAGCAAGCCGTAGCAGTTGGGGCCGAGCAAGGCCATGTCGCCAGCCGCCTCGAGTAGCTGATCTTGCATGGCCTGGCCTTCAGCGCCGGTCTCGGCAAAACCCGAGGCGTAGCAGATCGCGCCGCCTGCGCCCTTGGCCGCCAGCTCGGCGACGCAGGTCAAGGTCAGTTCGCGGTTGGTGGCGATGAATACCGCGTCCGGGCCACATGGCAGTTCTGCCACGCTGCGCACACAGGGCACGCCTTCGAGGCTGTCGTGCTGTGGGTTGACCAGCCACATCTGGCCCTGATATCCACCTTCAGCACAGCGCTTGAGCGCACGGGCCATGCTCCGGCCGCCGATAAACGCCAGGTGGCGCGGCGCGAGCAGGCGTTTGAGGTTGTCGCGAATCTGTTGGGACATATCCGTTCTCCGACCCGATCAGCGCAGCAGCGGCCGCAGCAGCTCGCGGGAAATGATGTGGCGCTGGATCTCCGAGGTGCCTTCCCAGATCCGTTCGATCCGGGCGTTGCGCCAGATGCGCTCCACCGGACCTTCGTCCATCAAGCCCATGCCGCCGAAAATCTGCACTGCTTCATCAGCCACGCGACCGAGCACTTCACTGGCGAACAACTTGGCCATCCCGGCTTCGCCATCGGTCATGCTGCCCTGGTCCATTTTCCAGGCGGTGTGCAGGGTCAAGAGTTCGGCTGCGCGGATTTGCGTGGCCATGTCGGCCAGCTTGAACGAGACACCCTGATAGGTACCGATGGGTTGGCCGAACTGCTTGCGATCCGCCGCCCATTGCAGCGAAACATCCAGCGCACGCTGAGCCTGGCCGACGCAGTTGGCGGCGACCATCACCCGTCCGGCGGTCAGCCAGGCGTTGGCCACTTCCCAACCCTTGCCAACTTCGCCGAGCACTTTGGAGGCGGGTACGCGGCAGTCGTCGAAGAACATTTCATAGGTGTGGTAACCACGGTTGCTGACGCATTTGGGCCCCCGGCGAATCGTCATGCCCGGCGTGTCGCGATCGACCAGGAATGAGGTCACGGCGTTGCGTTGGCGACCGTTGTGTTCGTAGGTATCGGTCACGGCGAAGACAATGGCGAAATCGGCGTGCCCGGCATGGCTGATGAAGTGTTTGCTACCGTTCAACACAAAATCGTCACCCTCGCGGATGGCGCGGGTCCTGATCGCATTGGCGTCGGAGCCGGCGCCCGGTTCGGTGAGTGCGAAGCAGTCGATTTTTTCACCCTGGATGCACGGCAGCAGGTAGTCCTGAATCTGCTGGCCGGTACAGGCCATGAGGATTTTCGACGGGCGCGCGACGAACACATGCAGCGCCCACGACACCCTGGACAGCTCGCGCTCGATCAGTGCCTGGGACAAGTAATCAAGACCGCCGCCGCCGACTTCTTCCGGCATGTTGAAGGCATAGAAACCTGCCGCCAGCGCCTTGCCGCGAATCTGTGCGGCGAGCTCCGGGGAAACTTCATCGGCACGATCGACAGCTTCTTCATGGGGCAACAGTTCCTTGGCGACGAAACTGCGAACCGCGTCCACCAACATTTCTTGTTCTTGGGTCAGCTGGAAATTCATGGTGCTACCTGCTCTTCGATAATCGTTTTATTCGTGGGCTGCGATGTCGCATTTATTGGCCAATAAAAACCGGCGGGCGTTTTTCCATCGCCGCGCGCAAGGCTTCGGCGCCGTCTTCACTGCGACCACAGAGCAAACCGGCGGCGAGTTCCGCGCTCAGTTGTTCCGGCAGGCTGCGCTGGGCGCCTTCGCGCATCAGTTTCTTGGTCTGGGCGAAGGCGAAGGTCGGGCCGCTGGCCAGTCGTGCGGCCAGTTCGGCCGCCACGCTCAGCAGTTGCTCATCGGCACAGATTTCGCTGACCAGGCCTGCCGCCAAGGCGCGATCGGCACTCCACAGTTCATCGAGGAACAACAGGCGCTTGGCCTGCTCGGTGCCGATCAGACGCGGCAAGTGCCAGCTGGCACCGGCATCCGGCGAGTAGGCCATGCTGGTGTAACCGGCCTTGAACCGGGCGGACTGCGCGGCGAGGCGCAGGTCGCAGCACAACGTCAAATCCATCCCGGCGCCGACGGCGGTGCCATTGATCGCAGCGATAGTCGGTTTATCGAGGCTGTACAGCCGGCTCATCATCGCGTGGGCGGTTTCTGTCCAGCCGTAGCTTTCCAGCGCACCGCGAGACTCGGCTTCAGCCCATTCGGCCAGGTCGGCGCCGGCGCAGAAACTGCGGCCAGTGCCGGTCAATACGATGACCCGCACCGCCGGATCGACGTTGAATTGGTCGAGCAAGGCGTGAAGGCTTTTCAGCGTCGGGATGTCCAGCGCATTGCGTTGCGGTGCACGGTTGAGGGTGATCCAGGCAACGCCGGCTTCAACCTGACTGAGCAGAGAAGATTGAGTAGTCATACGAGTCCTCGAATTGTTGTGTTTGACGACATGGCACCAATACTAAACGACTGTTCAGTAAGGCGGCAATCCTGCGGCCGGAGGGCCTGTAACAGCCCTAAAAATTAAATAACTACTTGTTTTAAAAGAGAAAAATTAGAGAGCTCGGATAACCGCCGAAAAAGTTGTTACATCTTTGAACAACTGACTACGGCGGCGGCTTGCGAGATCTTGAGGTCGAGGAGATCTAATGTGGGAGCGAGCTTGCTCGCGATAGCGGACTGACAGTCAACATCACTGTTGAATGTTATGCCCTCATCGCGAGCAAGCTCGCTCCCACATTTAGTCCTTTGTTTGTGGGCTTAAACCGTCGCCTGCGCCAATGCCTCCTGACGCTTGCGGTTGGTCATGAAGTAAGCGCCGTAGCAAATGGCGATAAAGCCAAAGCCCCAATACAGCGACGGACGTTGTGTCTCGTCCAGCGCCAGGAACACGAACAGCGAGCAGCACAAGGCGATGCACAGCAGCGGCAGGAACGGGAACCAGGGTGCACGGTATTTCAGATCGCTGAGCTTGCCGCCTTCCCTGATGTAGGCACGACGGAATTTGTATTGCGCCAGGGCGATCACGATCCAGGTCACGGTACCGGCCATGCCGCTGACGGCCATCAGCACCATGAACAGGGTGTCGGCGGCAATGAAGCTGGTCAGCAGCGACACCAGGGCAAAGCACAAGGTGATGCTCAGGGCACGCAACGGCACGCCGCGCGAACTCAAGGGCGAGAGGCTTTTCGGTGCCATGCCGGTTTTCGACATGGCCCAAAGGATCCGCGTCGAGGCGTACAGGCCAGAGTTACCCACCGACAGAATCGCGGTGAGGATCACGAAGTTCATCAGGTCCGCGGCGTAAGGAATGCCGACCATGTCGAACACCTGCACGAACGGGCTTTCCATCAAGCCGGCCTGCTGCCACGGCACGATGGCCGACAGCACCACGATGGCTAGCACATAGAAGATCAGCACCCGGAACACCACGTTGCGCACCGCCTTGGGAATGCTCTTCTCCGGCTGGTCGGTTTCGCCAGCAGCAACCCCCATGATTTCGCAACCCTGGAAGGCGTAGACCACGGTCATCATCACCGCGAACACTGCCGACAGACCGTTGGGGAACAGCGAGTCGCCGATCAGGTTGCTCATCATCGGTGCCGGGGCGCCACTGGTCAGTGGTATCGCGCCGAAAATCACCAGCACGCCAACGATGATAAAGCCGAGGATCGCCGCCACCTTGATTCCGGAGAACCAGTATTCCGCTTCACCGAAGGCACGAGTCGCCAGGGCGTTCAACCCAAACAACACCACCACGAACAGCGCCGACCAATACCAGATCGGAATGTCCGGGAACCAGCGCTCCATCAACATGCCCGCTGCGGTGAATTCCAGACCAACCGTGGTCGCCCAGCTCATCCAGTAAACCCAGCCGATCATGAAACCGGTGGCAGGTCCGATGTATTTGGTGGCGTGGGTCTGGAAGGAGCCGGAAACCGGCATTTCCACTGACAATTCGCCGAGGCAGACCATCACCAGATACATCAGGAAACCGGCCACCAGGTACGCCAGAATCGCGCCCACCGGCCCACCCTGGTTGATGATGACACCCGAGCCCATGAACAGCCCGGTGCCGATGACCCCGCCCAGCGACAGCATGAAAATGTGCCGGCTTTTCAAGGCGCGGGTCAGGTGTATACCTTTACGTTCGATAGATTCGCTCATGACAGCACCTCTTAACACTGGGTGAGGTGCGCGGCGGATGACAGGAGGTCATCGCGCGGGGAAAGATCAGCTTTACGGCAGTTCATTATTATTATCTCCAATAAGCTTCGAAGACCGCGTACGGCGCGGTTGTGCCGATTATTGGAAAGCCATGTAAGTTCGCGTTGAACGTAAAGATCAAAGATGTAAAAAGTCGTAACGAATTTGTGCGTCAGGCGTTCAACACGTCCGCCAACACCCCTTGCGAACGCTGCAACACTCCATGGAATTGCGGCACCAACGCTTGCACAGACACGGTGTCGTTGATCAGTGCCGCCTCTTCCAGCGCTCGCAAGACCTCGGCCAAGGCGCGGAACCCCAGTGAATCGCTGCTCCCGGCCAAGCGGTGGGCCAGATGCGCGACTTCCGTGCAGTCACCCGCCTCGATCGCTTCCGTCAGTGCCACACGGTGCTGGTCAATCGAGTCGCGCAATACACCCAACAGACCATGAAGTTTCTGCTCGCCGAGCAAGGTGCGATGGGTGTGCAGCAACTGCCAATCCATCAACTGGTTTTCCGGCTCCGGTTCAGAAAGGGGCGATTCACCGGCCAAGGCCTGGCGCAGATTTTCGAGCTTCAGCGGTTTGGCGAGAATGCCCTGCATACCGGCATCCAGATAACTGCGGACCAAGGCCGGCTGCACGCTGGCGGTCAGGGCAAAGATGCGGCTATGTTGGTTGAGCCCCGGTGTGCTGCGGATCAACGTGCACAGCTCGACGCCGCTCATTCCCGGCAAATGCACATCGAGCAGAATCAACTCGAAGGCCTGCCGGCGACATAACACCAGCGCTTGCTCGGCGTCTTCAGCGAGGCTGACCTGATGCCCGTCGCGCTCCAGCAAGCCGCTGACCACCTCGCGGTTCAGCGCCACATCTTCGACCACCAGAATGCTCAGCGCCTGACCCGGCGCACGGGTGACCGCGATATTGGCCATGCCAGTGGCCGATTGCAGGCTCAGCTCGAACCAGAAGCAACTGCCCTGCCCCTCCTGGCTGTCGACGCCGATGCGCCCGCCGAGCAATTCCACCAGATGTTTACTGATGGCCAGTCCCAGCCCGGTGCCGCCATAACGCTGAGCCACGTCTTCGCTGGCTTGAGTGAAGCGCTCGAAGATCTTTTCCTGCACCGCTGCCGCGATACCGATGCCGTTGTCGGTCACGCTGAAACGCAGGCGCTGACCTGGCAGATCATCGGCAGCCAGCAGCGCGACTTCAACGGTGATCTGCCCGGCCTCGGTGAACTTGATGGCATTGGCCAACAGATTGCTCAACACCTGACGCAAAAACTGCTCGGCGCCATGGCAACGATCGACGACCTGTGGATCGACCCGGCAATGCAGTTGCGTGCCATTGCTCTGCCCTCGCGGTTCAAGCAGCGTCAGCACCTCATCGAGCAGTTGCCTGATGGAGAAGTCGACCCGCTCCGGATGGCTTTCACCTTCTTCCAGTCGGGCGAAATACAGCACCTCGTTGAGAATCGTCAGCAAGCCTTCGCCGGCTTTGTACAAAGCCTCCAGGCGTTTACTGTCGCGCTCGTCGAGGCTGGCGCCGCGCAACAGTTCGGCCATGCCCAGAATGCCGTTGAGCGGTGTGCGCAGTTCATGGCTCATGGTCGCAAGGAAGCGCGACTTGGCGAGGTTGGCTGCTTCGGCATCGTCCTTGGCCCGCAGCAGACTGGCGGTGCGACGCTCGACCATTTTCTGCAGTTCGTCGCGTTTGTCTTGCAGTGCCAGACGGTCGACTTCGCGCCGGTCGATGTCACTGAGGATCGCCCGGCGCATGTCATCCAGTGCGTGGGCCACGGTGTCGATTTCGTCCTCGATGCCGGTGCGGCTTTTGTCCAGCCGCAAAGGTTCGTGCCAGTCACCGGCGGCAATGCGCCGGGCAAAATCGGCCATGACCAGCAAATGTCGAGTCACCAGACGATAGAACAACCCCGAAAGTGCCACCGCCAAACCACAGAGGAACACGCTCATCCACAACAGGCTGGTCAAGCCGGTGGCGTACAAGCGGCGATACACCGCACCCAGATCGATACTGATTTCCAGCTCGCCCAGATGTCGCTGCGAGCCGTCCGGTGGTTGATACATCAGCTCGAAACGCTCAATGCGCAACGGTCCGACCAGCGATGCATTACCTTGCAGCAGATCGAAGTCAGGACTGTTCAAGCGCACGCGAGCCACATCGGAAAAATCCACCAACCCGCGCAGTTGCACATTCAACTGCTCCTGGTTCAGATCCCAGAGGCTGCGCTCCAGGCTGGCCAGGTAGCCGGCACGGATCAACTCCATGCGCGAATCGATATCACGCATTTCACGGCGGTACTCGAAATACAGCTGCACGCTGCTGGCCAGTACCGTGAAGCACAGGCTGAACAGCAGGATGAACAGCAGCAAACGCCGCAACAGACCCTTGGGGCTGGCGCGTGTCATTGCGCGTCCGCCGGCAGGCTGATCATGTCCCGGTAGGTGGTTTCGCTTTCGTTCAGCCAGCGTTCGATCTCGCCCGCTTCGACCATCCGTTGCAGTTCGGCGTCGATATCGGGCATGCGTTCGGCCAGCGCAGAACGGCGTGACACGGCGATCCGCAAATAGTCCACGCTCAATGAATTGGGCAATGGCTCGATGTCGGCGGCGCCCGGCAAGTGCTCAACGAACAGCTGCCCGGTGCGTCGCTCATGGGTAATGAAGTCGATCCTGCCGCGAATCAGTTTGCCGAAGTTCTGTCGACTGTCGGACACCCATTCGATATTGCCGTGCCGGGCGACGAAGCGATCGAAGTCCAGCCCATAGCTCTCACCGAACAACAGGCCGCCGCGATAGTTGCCAAGGTCTTCAAGCTGTTCGAACTTCACCGGATGCTTGCGATTGACGAACACCGCGACTTCTTCGCGCAACACCGGCACCGTCGAGAAGCGCATGCTCTGCTCGCGCTGCGCCGTGCTGTAGGCCAGGACCACGTCGACGCGGCCTTCGGCGGCGTCCAGCAAGCAGCGTTTCCAGTTGCCCAGCACGACGATCTCGACCTCGTAACCCAGCTGACCAAACAGGCTTTTGACCACGCTGGGCGCAAGGCCGCGCACCTGTTTGCCGTCGCTCCAGGAAATCGGCGGGTAGACCGGATAATCGCAATAACGAATTCGCTCGGCCGCCGTCGCCGTTGTGCCCGCCAGCGCCAACAACAGCCAGAACAATCGCAACATACCGTTCAAGCAGCCACGCTGGCGGTGAACAAATAGCCGGCGCCATGGATGGTAATGATCAATTGCGGTTCGGCGGGATCGTCATGCAGCTTTCGCCGCAAGCGCCCGACCAGGACATCGATGGAGCGATCATTGGGTACCCATTCACGGTTGCGGATCTGATCCATCAACTGGTCGCGACTCAAGGTATGCCCGCTGTTGCGCAAAAACACACTGAGCAACTGGTATTCACCATGGGTCAGCAGGGTTTCACCACCGGCATGATCGATCAAGCGCCGACGATCGGTGTCCAGCGCCCAGGCCGCGAACTGTTTGACCTGCTGGCGAGGCAGCGCCGTCGCCGGCTTGTGCAGTTGCGCATGACGAACCCGGCGCACCAGATTTTTCGCCCGGGACACCAGTTCACGCGGATTGAGGGGTTTGATCACGTAGTCATCGGCGCCACATTCAAGGCCGACGATGCGGTCGATTTCATCGTTGCGTCCGGTAATCAGAATGATCCCGACTTCAGAGCGCACGCGCAGCTCGCGGGTAAGGGTCAGGCCATCCTTGCCTGGAAGGCGGATGTCGAGCATTACCAGGTCGACAGCATGGGTCGCCAGAAAGGTTTCGGCCAGCTCCGCCGTTGCAGCGCAATGCACCTCGTAACCTTCCTGCGAGAGGTAAGCGTGGAGGAGTTCGCGAATCAGCGGATCGTCATCGACGATCAGTACCCGAGGAGTCATCGCTTGGTGTCCTGTGCCCAAAGGGCGCGTTTCTTATTAGAGTTTTTCCGGCATCAGCGACAGAGAGTATCCATTGCTGAACGATCGATCAACGGCCCTCCGTCTGCCGTCGGAAACGCTGGCTACCGCCCGTCTGCAAACCGTCGACCCAGGCTTCGCAAATCTGGATGCCCTGATTCGGGGTGAAGGTGCCGGGGTTGAGTCCCGACTCCAGCCACAAGCCGTCGAGCAGTGCGCTCAAGCCGATGGCGGCAAGGTCGCCATCGAAGTCGTCCCAGCCCTCTTCCTGCGCCAGATCGTTCAGTATCTTGCGCAATTCGGCGCGGTATTCGCCATAGGAATGCTCATGGGCGAGGTTGATCGCTTCGGCGGTCTTTACCGCGCCCCAGAACGCCAGCCAGGCATCCAGTAATTGCGGATCCAGCATCTCGGCCGAGAATGATGCGCGGAAAAACGCCGACAACCGCTCACGGGCATTGGGTGCAGCGTGCTCCATGGCTTCGCGTAACAGGCTCATGACCCGGCCAGTGATCGCCATATAGGCTTCGGCCACCAGTTCATCCTTGCCGGAGTAGTGATGGCTGATCAACCCGACCGAAACCCCCGCCTGTGCCGATATCTTGCGAATCGAAGCGCCCTGGAAGCCGTGACGCTTGAGGCATACCAGCGTCGCCTCGATCAGGTTAGCCTTGCGCAACTCCGGCTCCATTCGGGAAAAGCGGGCTTCCTGAGACATCGTGGTCAATCTCCTTGGATCGGTCGTTGGGCTGGTCTTTTGCAGCCGCTGAGCTGAACGACTGTACAACAGGAGCGCAGATTGTGGCGAGGGGGATTTCTGTGGCGAGTGGCGTTCCGACAAGTCCCCTCGCCACAGGAAACATCCAGCCGCTTATGTCCACTCAACCAACATTAAAAAAATAAGTTTATTTTTTACTACAGGTAAATTTTTATAGAAAAATAATAACAACGCCGAAACCCTGTTTTTCGGCTCCGGCTAGCCTGGAGTACCCGCACCATGTCGACTTCAAACCAAGCGTTCGCGCACCTCTTCGAACCGCTGCAGATCCGTGGCAAGCGCCTCAAGAATCGCATCATGTCCAGCGGTCACGACACCTCGATGCCAACCGACAATCTGGTCAATGAGCAATTGATCGCCTATCACCGGGCGCGTGCCGAGGGCGGCGTCGGGCTGATCGTGCTGCAGGTTGCCGGAGTGCATGACAGTGCGCGCTACACCTCCCATGTGCTGATGGCCACTGACGACGCCTGCATCGACGGCTACCGAAAACTCGCCGAAACCTGCCACGCCCATGGCACCGTGGTGCTCTCGCAGATCTTCCATCCGGGGCGGGAAATAATGGAATCCAGCGATGGCCTGCTGGCGGTCGCCTACTCGCCTTCGGCGGTGCCCAACGAACGCTTTCGGGTCATGCCGCGCGCGCTGGATCAAGCCATGATCGACGACATCGTCGCCGGTTATGGCGCCGCGGCCCGGCGCTTGCATCAAGCCGGGCTGGACGGCGTGGAAGTGGTCGCCAGCCATGGTTACCTGCCGGCGCAATTCATCAATCCGCGTGTCAATCGACGCACCGACGGTTACAACGGCGACCTGCAACAGCGGCTGCGGTTTCTGCGCGAGGTCATTGCGGTGGTGCGCGCCAACACTGACGAGCAGTTCATCATCGGCTTGCGCATCAGCGCCGATGAGCGCGACCCTGAGGGCCTGACCGAAGACGAATCGCTGGCGGCGGTCCGCTCATTGCAAGCGCAGCTGGATTACGTGCACATCGTCGCCGGCACTTCGGCGTCACTGGGCGGTGCGGTGCATATCGTGCCGCCGATGGCCATCGAAGCGGCCTATCTGGCCAAGGAAGCCGGGACGTTCAAGGCCAGCCTGTCGATTCCACTGTTCGTCACTGGCCGCATCAATCAGCCGCAGGAAGCCGAACTGATCATTGCCCGTGGTCAGGCCGATGTGTGCGGCATGACCCGCGCACTGATCTGCGACCCGCAAATGCCGAACAAGACCGATGCCGGGCGCAGCGAGGATGTACGGGCTTGTATTGCCTGCAATCAGGCGTGCATCGGGCACTTCCACAAAGGCTTGCCGATATCCTGTATTCAACACCCGGAAACTGGCCGTGAACTGATTTTCGGCAAGCAGCAACCGGCGCTCAAACGCAAGCGCATCATGATCGCCGGTGGCGGCCCGGCCGGGATGAAGGCGGCTGCCGTGGCCGCCGAGCGAGGGCATGAGGTCACGCTCTACGAAGCCGGTTCGCAGCTCGGCGGCCAGGTTCTGCTGGCACAACTGCTGCCTCGGCGCAGCGAATTCGGCGGCGCCAGCACCAACCTCCAGCGGGAAATGCAACTGGCCGGTGTGCGCGTGGTACGCAACACCCGCGTCGACCGGGCACTGGTCGAGCGCGAACGGCCGGATCTGGTGATCGTGGCAACCGGTGCCGAACCTTACTGGCCGGCCTTCGAACGTGGCGGCGAACTGCAAGTGCTGGATGCCTGGCAAGTACTGCGCGACGAGGCCAAACCCGGGCGTTCGGTGCTGGTGGTCGACTGGCGTTGCGACTGGATTGGACCCGGTATCGCCGAACGGCTGGTGCGTGCCGGCCATCAGATGCAACTGGCAGTCAACGGCACCCATTGCGGAGAAAACCTGCCGCTGTACGTGCGCGATCAACTGGCCGGCGAACTGCATAAGCTAGGCATTCCGATCACGCCCTACGCCCGTCTTTACGGCTGCGATGACAGCACCGTCTACATGCAACACACCGCCAGCGGTGAACCGATCATGTTCGAAGACATCGATACACTGGTGTTGTGCCAGGGCCATCAGCCAGTGGATACGCTGGGTGCGGACCTGGAAGGACTGGTGGAGTTCCGGCGGATCGGCGACTGTCTGGCACCGCGCACGGCAGAAGAAGCGATTTATGAAGGGTTGAAGGTTGCCTGGGAGCTTTGAGGCTGCTTTATACTCCGAGCCCTTGTCGGCGCCCATCGCTGACTGGCCATCGCAGGCAATGCGCTCGGCCTAAACCCGGTTCGGAGCACGCAATGAGCAACAGCACCCTGCCGCCTGCCAGCGCCGCGCCTGCCAAACAGAGCGGCGCAACAGAGCCGCACTTCCTCGGTACGCGGATTCGCGGTCTGCGCAAACGCCGGGGCATGACCCTGGCGGCCCTGGCAGAAATGAGCGAACTGACGGCGGGCTATATCAGCCAGCTTGAGCGCAATTTGGCTTATCCGTCGATTCCGGCGCTGTTCAACATCGCCCGCAGTCTGGGCGTCACCATTCAATGGTTCTTCGCCAGCGAAGCCAGCACGGCCCCTGAAGACAACGGTTATGTTGTCCGCAAGCACAGCCGAATGAGCGTGCATTACGAAGACGGCATCGTTGACCAGTTACTGACCCCACAGCCCAATCGTCAGTTGGAGATCCTCCACTCGCGCTTTCCGCCAGGCACCTACAGTCAGCAGAGTTACAGTCATGAAGGCGAGGAAGCCGGATATCTGCTCTCCGGCAGTTTTGAACTGTGGGTCGGCGACCGTCATTTCCAGCTCAATGAAGGCGACAGTTTCAGTTTTTCCAGCCAGGAGCCCCATCGATATGGCAACCCCGGCGAGGTCGATGCGGTGGTGATCTGGGTGATCACCCCACCGACCTTTTGAAGCGCCATAAACAACAAGAAAGCTGCCGAAACCCGTGGCGTTCCGGACAGTGAAATCCAGCAAAGGCGACCCCATGAACGATTTGATCAAGTGCCACCAAAGCGGCGGACTGTTGACCCTGACCATCAACCGTCCGGACAAGCTCAATGCCCTGAGCAACAGCATGTATACCCGCCTGGCCGACCTGCTGTTTGCAGCTGCCGAAGACCCCGAGACCACCGTGGTCATCATCACCGGGGGCGAGCAGTGCTTCACCAGTGGCAACGACCTGCAGGACTTTCTCCAGGATCCACCGACCCATCTGAACAGCCCGGCGTTCCGCCTCATGGACGCGGTCATCCATCTGGACAAGCCGTTGATTGCGGCGGTCTGTGGCGCTGCCATCGGTATTGGCACCACCCTTTTGCTGCATTGCGATCAGGTGCTGGTCACTCGCAACGCCAAGCTGCGCATGCCCTTCGTGAACCTTGGCTTGTGTCCCGAGTTCGGTGCAAGCCTGCTATTGCCGCGTATGCTCGGCCATGCCAGAGCGGCCCGACTGTTGCTGTGGGGTGACGGCCTGGACGGCACTCAGGCGGTGGCCTGGGGGCTGGCTAATGAGGTGCTGGAAGACGGCGAGCAATGTCTGGCCGCAGCACAACGGATGGCCACTCGACTGCTGGCCCTGCCTCGCGATTCCCTGTTGCACACCAAACGGCTGCTTAAACAGCCAGTGCTAAAGGAATTGGAGGAAAGCATCCGCAGGGAAAACCTGCTGTTTATCGAGCGCCTGAACAGCACCGAAGCCAAGACTGCGCTGAACGCCATGCTGCAACGCAGTAGCGCAAAGGGCTGACCCTAATGCCGGTCAGTTAAGGGTATGTGTAGGAGCGAGCTTGCTCGCGATGAATCTGAGGGCGACGCGTTTATCCAGCAAACACGCGTCATCGTTAACGTCCATCGCGAGCAAGCTCGCTCCTACAAAGGCTGCGTTCGCTTAACTGACCGGCATTTAGGGCCAGCCCCCTATCTCAGCGACGGGTAATCAGCCCTTGGCGAGTGATTCGCGTCAATTGCTTGATGACTTCTGCTGCGTTCTCGGCGCTGGGCGACTGAATCACCGCCAGATCGAAACTGTCGCTGGCAAAGCGCGCCAGCGACTCACCGTCTTCGACAAACTGAATCAGAAAGGCCGAAGGACCACCTGTGCGTCGCGGCCAGCCATCGAGATAGCGCAGCAAGGTTGGCTGGTGTTTACCGCCGAGAAGGATTTTTGGATTGCGCTGGATGAGGTCCGCCGTGATCGGCGCCAGACGTATAAGGGGGCGTAGTGCATTCATCGTGTCGTGTCTCTGCCTCAAAAGTCTGCATGGCAGGTGAGAGGCAACACCGAACCAGCGCTTTAGCGGTATTTCGAAGCCTGTTTCAAGCTTCTATCGGTGACTGTTGAGTCACCTGGCGCCCCGCAAGTAGCTGTTTAAATCGGCGCATGGACAGCATCCTAGAGAAGCCGATGGTGCAGTGTCAAGAATCTCGAAGAAAGCTGAATCAGCCTTCCACACCAAGATCCTCCGCTGAAAACCGCTCCCGATAAGCCTGCGGTGTCACGCCCATGGCCCTGACGAAACTGCGCCGCAGTGTTTCCTCACTGCCAAACCCGCATTGCACCGCCACCCGCTTGATCGGCACGCCGGTATCGCACAGCAAGCGCCGCGCGGTCTCCACTCGAATCAACTCAATCGCGCGGGCCGGGGTCTGGCCCGTTTCGGCCCGGTAATGCCGGACAAAGCTGCGGTCGCTCATCCCGGCTTGCAGCGCCAGGGTCGGGATGTTGAGTTCCCTGGCCAGGTTTTCGGCGATCCAGGCATGGAGTTCGTCGAAACGGTTGCCATGTTTTTGCAGGGACAAGGTCACGCTGAACTGCGATTGCCCACCCGGACGCTTGAGGAACACCACCAGTTGCCGCGCGACCTCCAGGGCCATGGCACGGCCGAGGTCTTCCTCGACCAGGGCAAGTGCCAGGTCGATGCCGGCGGTCACCCCGGCCGAAGTCCAGACCGGGCCGTCGTTGATGAAGATCGGATTGGGCTCGACCCGCAGTTGCGGATGCTGCTGTGCCAGCTGTTCACAACGGCTCCAGTGGGTGACCACCCGGCGACCATCGAGCCAACCGCTGGCGGCCAACAGAAAAGCGCCGGTGCAGACCGACGCAACGCGCCGCGATACCGCCGCCTGTTGGCGTACCCACTCAATCAGGCCGGGGTCTTCGGCCGCCGCGTAAACGCCCCAGCCTCCAGCGATGATCAGCGTGTCGGACGGCGCGCCCTTCGCCGGCAGCGGGTCGGCTACCAACGCCAGCCCCGCAGAAGACATCACCGGCCCGATCGAAGCGGCAATCACCGTCGGCGCATAGGGCGACGGCAAACCTTGCTGACGCGCCAGATCATTGGCCGACGCGAAGACCTGCAACGGCCCGGTCACATCGAGCAGTTGCACGTTGGTAAAGGCCAGCACATAAACGGTTTTCGGTGAGGTCGACATGGTTGGCGTAAATCGTGGGCTTATTGGCGTATGCGCCAAATCCTACGTGGATAGAGTGAAGCCGTCCACCCATGCCGGGTGAGTGCACTGGATCGACCAAGAGGATTGCGCAATGACGCTGCAGATCGGTTTTCTGTTGTTTCCACAGGTTCAGCAACTCGACCTGACCGGGCCTTATGACGTGCTGGCCTCGCTGCCGGACGTCACCGTGCATTTGATCTGGAAGGACCGCGAACCGGTGATGTCGAGCACCGGCCTGACGTTGATCCCGACCACCAGCTTCGACGACTGCCCAGCGCTGGATGTGATCTGCATTCCCGGTGGTGGCGGCGTCGGAGCGTTGATGGAAGACACCGAAACCCTCGACTTCATCAAACGTCAGGCCGCCACGGCGCGCTATATCACTTCGGTTTGCACCGGTTCCCTGGTGCTGGGCGCCGCCGGACTGCTACGCGGCAAACGCGCAACCACCCATTGGGCTTATCACGAACTGCTTGGCCCGTTGGGCGCCATCGCGGTGCATGATCGTGTAGTGCGCGATGGCAATTTGCTCACCGGCGGCGGCATTACCGCAGGGATTGATTTCGCCCTGACCCTGGCCAGCGAATTGTTCGGCGAAGACGCAGCGCAACTGGTGCAGTTGCAGCTTGAATATGCCCCGGCCCCACCGTTCGACTCCGGCAGCCCGCAAACTGCACCGCGCGCGGTGCTGGAGGAAGCCAATCGGCGCTCGGCGCAATCGCGCAAGCTGCGGGGAGAGATTGTCGATCGGGTTGCGCACCAACTGAGTCAAAACCGGTAAAGCTTGCGGACTTTTCAATAGCCGAAAAAAAACCCGCCGAAGCGGGTTTCTCAAGACCATTACGACTCCCTGTCGGCTGCATTCCATGCAAATGGTCGGTCATCCATGACCCTGAGGCGCGTCCTGCGCTTCAGTTGATGGATGTAGATTAGGCTCAATGCCCAAGCGTCAACAGACGACATTCCATCGACTGCGTGTAAGCCTTTCGCTATAACCACACCCTCGTGCAGTGAATGACGATCGGCGCAGCGTTTCAGATAACTTCAATGCGTCGCAAGATAAGTCTCGATGTTGCTCATCTGCTCATCCCAGCCCCTGCTGTTCATGCGGAAGGCTTTCAGACGACGCTCCGCCGGGATGTCGTCGAAACCGGACTCCACGACCCGCAGCAAGGTGCCGGCGTTCGGGTCCTCCGGGTCCTCCGAGTCCCCCAGGTCTTCCAACTCGAACCGCACCAGCGTGGTGGGCTCCTTCGAATAGTCGACATCGGGATCCACGGCATAGGGATGCCAACGGAAGGAAAAAAGCAGCTCCGGCTCGATACGCTCGACCAGAACATCCCAGACGAGGTGTTCGTACCCGGGATAGGTGATTTTCCCTTGGGTACGCTGGCCCGCGACGAAGCGCTGCCCTTTGAGCGCCACGCCGAACCAGTCACCAAAGGCTTCAGCATCCACAAGTGCAGCCCAGACCCGTGAGCGTGGCACGTCGAGCAGGACCTTTCTTTCAATGTGATCTGATGATGTGTTCATAAGGAATCCTCCTGGATGAACAGTAGGCTTGTGCGCGCAGAAGACCAACCCTTAAGTTGAATTAGTCTACTCAGACAGTGTGATCGTTCCCACGTTCTATTCCCATTACAGCAGATACCAGGATGAATCCATGCTCCTTCTCACCGGCAGCTGAGAAATGAGATCGTTCCCACGCTCCCGCGTGGGAACGATCTACCGCCTGTCAGCGCACAAAAATCTGCGCCGTGGTAATCGCCATATCCCCGCCCGGCAATTTGATGGTGCCCACCTGCTTCAAGCTGTCGGCATCAAAAATCGCCACATCATTGAAGGTCCCTGCCAGGTAGATTTTGCTGCCGTCCTTGTTGAAGGAAATACAGTAGTAGGAGTGATCCAGGGTTGCCGACTGCAGCAATTTCTTCTGTTTGATGTCGTATTTGGCCAGGCGGTTGAGGACGCCGAACATCAGGTTCGGGTCTTTCGGTGAGCGCATGCCGCTGAAGTAGATTTCGGTCAACGGGCCGAAGTCGGTGGTTTCGGTTTTGCCGGTTTTCAGGTCGATGCTGAACAGGCCGTACAGGTATTCGGCAGTCGCCAGGTCTTGCTTTTTGTCCTTGAATTTCGCCGTGGTGTAGAGCAGCGAGAAATCATGCCGCCAGGTCTGCTGGTTCCACACGTAGAGCACATCCGGCGGACTGTACAATGGGCGTTTCCAGTGGCGGCTGGGGATCAGCACGTCGAACTTGCCGGTTTTCACGTTGACCTTGTAGACGTCCGCGCCCGCCACGTAGAGCGTGCCGTCATCGCCGCTTTGCATGATGGTGAGCTGACGCGGCGCCGGGAAGCTGCGGACCGGTTTGGCGCTCATGCCGGCGTCGGTGGCGTAGACGTCCAGCCGTGGCGCCTGCACTTCGTAGCGGTCATTGAGCATCCGCGTGGGGTTGGCGACGGTGTAAAGCTCCTTGCCGTCATGACTGACGGTGAAAGCGAACATCGAACGCGCCTTCTCGCCAGGCTGCTGGGTGATGCTGGCGTGGAATACCTGCTTGCAGCTGTCCAGTTCGACGCCGTAGACATCCGCATAGTGGTTATTCAGCACATAAGCAATCTTGCGGTCCGGCGACAACTGGATGGTGCCCGGACCGAAGGCGTCCGGCAGTTTGCAGGTCTTGTACAGGCTGTCGGTCGCCAGGTTGATGACATGCAGGTTGTTCGGGTAGTTGGTGGTCACCATGTACTCGTGACCGGTTTCGAGCGTCGGGTTTTCATCGGCCAGGGCTGTGAATGAACACACAGACAGAATGGCGGAAGCGGCAAGGCCGCAGGCATTGGTGCGAAGCATGCTGGAATCCTTCTGTCCGATTATTTGTCTTTAGGGAACACGGTTCCCAAGTTGCGCCAGTTCTCGTTGGAGGCCTGTGCATCCTTGTTCCAGTCCGGGTAGGTGCTCATCATGTCTGGCACCTGGGCCGGCCACCAGCAAGGGTCTGAGCAGCCGTAGAGGTCGGCTTCCATCGGCTGGCACAGCGACGACACACCGCCAAAGGCGTCGATCTCCCAACCGGGGTCGGTGGTCGAGGCGCAGCCGGCGACGGAGGTCATCGCCACCACTTCTTCGATACGGTTTTCGGCCGCGGCCTGATCGAGCTTCCGGGCTTTGTTGTTGATTGCCTTGAGATGTTTCATATCAGTGAGCCTTGCGCGGGGTGATGTAGCTGCTGATAAACGCAGGGTTGTGGGCCATGATCCGGCTGTAGACCTCGATGCCAAAGTCGACCCAATCACGCATCAGTTCGCAGTAGTGATAGGTCGGGTGCGTCGGGTCGCCATAACGGGCGTAGCTCTCGTGGTAGCAGCCGCCGGAGCACAGGTTGCGGATGTGGCAGTCTTCGCAACCGGTGTTGGTGCGGTCCAGGCGCTGGGACAGGAAGTCGTTCAACTCCACCTGTTTCACCCCGCTGTGGACGTTGCCGAAGGTCGGTAGCGACGAACCCGTGAATCGATGGCAAAGGTTCAGCTCACCCTTGTGATCCACCGCCAGCATCTTCAGGCCGGCGCCGCACGGCAGGGCCTTTTTGTGGCCTTCGTGGATGTCGGTGATCAACTGATGCAGGTTGGAAAAACCGATATTGCGGTGCTCCAGCGCAGCCTCCAGGTAGCGCCGACCGAGGGCTTTCATGTTGGCGAAGACTTCGATCAGTTCCTCGCTGGACAGGTTGAAGGTGCTGATGTCGCCGGAGGTCACCGGGGCAAAGCCTACTTCGGCAAAACCCAGTTCATTGAACAGGTGATCCCAGATGGTTTCGACGTCGGTGATGCCCTTGGTCAGCGTCACCCGCGCGCCCACCGGACGGCTGTTGTAGCGTGACAACAGCATCTCGGCCTTGCGCCGGACCACGTCGTAAGTGCCCTGCCCGCCCACCGTGATGCGGTTGCGGTCGTGCACGGTTTTCGGGCCGTCGATGCTCACTGACAGACCGAAGCGGTGGGCATTCAGGTAGTCGACGGTCTCTTCGGTGAGCAGCGTGGCGTTGGTGGTCATCACGAACTCAACGAACTTCCCGGCCTCGGAAAAACGCTTCTCGCAGTAGTCGACCATGTATTCGATCAGCTTGCGATTGCTCAACGGCTCGCCGCCGAAGAACACCACGGTGAAACGCTCTTCATCCGGGGATTCCCTGAGCAGCATTTCCACCGAGGCGATCGCCGTTTCGACGTCCATCTTCTTGCCCGCCGATGGCTTGTCGAGGTCTTCCTTGTAGCAGTAGGTACAACTCAGATTGCAGCCGGTGTTGACGTTCAGCACCACAGTATTGATTGCCGTGCGTTCGACCCGTTTGACGCCGATGTCCGGGGTCAGTGGCGAGCCATCGCTGACCAGTTCCAGAGCGATCAGCTCGCGCACAGTCTCGGTGATTTCCTCGCCGTTGTAGCGGGCGGCCAGGCGCTCGATCAGGTCGTCCGAGGAGCAACCCGGACCGCGCAAGGTATCGATAATAGTGCCGGTCAGTTCATCGCTGGCAAACAGCGAACTGCTCGGAATGTGGAACAACATGCGGTCGGCATCGACATGCACTTCGTGCAAATTCCGCTCGACCAGATTCAAAATAGCGCCCATCGCAACCTCCTGTGCAAACCCCGCCTGGCGGGGCCTGCGGTCATTCCAAAAAGATGTCTGAAACCGTTAAAGATCAGCCAACTCATGGAATGGGTGGATTGTTCCAGCGTTGCACGGTGACGATCATGTGGCCTTCGCCGGTCAGGGATTTCCCTGCGTCGTCGACGGCCGCGATCACCTTGAGGTTGCCGGCATTGTTGGTGGACTTTTTGCGTTGCGGGTTCGGCCCGGCATCGCCAGGGGTGAACACGCCGCTGTCAGCCTGCATAGTGCCGGCGAACTTGACGTCTTCGTCTTCCTTGGCACGGTCGTCGAAGGCTTCGACCGACCATTGCGCCGGGAACACGCCGATCCGATACAGCTTGCCGTCGGTGCCCTTGCCCCAGGCTTCCGCATCGAAACGGCCCTGGACTTTCGGCGTCGAACCACCGCCCTCGCCGATCCGCGCCACCGAGAACTCGGGCACGACTTTGACTTTGGCGATCTTGCTGTAGAGCGACAGGGTCGGGCCTTTCAGCGTACCGACGGTAACAGCGCGCAGACCCGGTTGGGCATTGGCAGCGGCCTTGAGTTTGACCCGCATGCGCTCTGGGCTTTGCTCCAGTACTTCGACCACTTCCACGCCTTTGCCGAAGTTCGGCTTGCCGGTGAGACCGCTGCCGACAAGGGTGACTTCAGTTTCGGCGCCAGCCTTCAGGTAACCCGGCTGCACCGCCAGCAAACGACTGCTGCCCTGCTTGGCGGCGACGAAATCCAGACCGTGCTCGTCATGCTCGGCCTCGAACATCCGGCCTTGCAGTTCGCTGCCCTTGGCGGCGAAAACCTGACGCATGACCACGCCATCAATTGTCACGTTGCCGCGCCATTCGTAGCCGGTGTAGAGAATCGCACTGCCGTCACCGTTGAACGGGCTGCCGTCGGCGTATTGGCCTTTGACGCTGACCTTGAACGTGTCGCGGCCATCAGCACTGACGCTCATCACGCCGGCCAGTTCGCCTTTACCCGGCAAGTGACCGCTGAAGCTCCAGTCGCCCACCAGCGTTTCGGCTTTCGGCGCGGTGCTCAGCCATTTTTTCCAGGCCGGGTTGTCCAGCGGATAACGTTTGGCCAGCAGCGGCACCATGTCCTTGCGAGCGATATCGAACCAGTCGCGGTCGCGGGCCAAAGCCTGGTACTCCAGCGACGGCCATTGCCCCAGGTGGAAGTTCACCAGGCGTTCCCATTCCTGGGCCGGCCGCCGTTGCAAGGCGACCCGCGCACCGGAGTGGCAGCGACCGCACATCTGGCTGGTCTGGTCATCGAAGTGCTCGATGGTATTGAGTCGACGCTCCAGCGCATAACGCACGCCATCGGTCTCGCTCGGCGCCAGACCTTGAGTGTCAGCCAGGTATTTGACCAGTGTACGGCGGTCTTCATCGCTGATCTGCAGGCCATGCATGATCTGCATGCGGGCGATGCTCATCAGCCAGCCTTCCGGGGTTTTACGCTGGTGGCTGATGCGGCTCAGGCCGTTGTCAGCCTCGGGGGTATGACAGCCCTGGCAGGTTTCCTTTAGGATGGTTTGGGCGTCACGCGCCGCCATGCTTGGGGGAGAATGCAGGGCTACGCAAACGGCTATCGCCAGCAGACCGCCGCTCATGCCTGATCGGAGTTTTCTCTTCATCAACGTCGAACCTCCCACGGTGCTTTCTTATTTTTTTGAACATTGTTTTTATGGTTTCTACCGTCAGCGGGCAGGCCGCAGACGGAGGCAAGAGAAACGTCTGAGATGAGCAATACACGGAGCGTGCCAGCTTATAAATAGTGTTTTTAATCAATGTGTTGACTGAAATATAGGACTCCAGAGCGATTGGGTCGTCGGTTGCAGGCGTCTAATTTCGCGACAAGTGCTCCACTCTGAGACGAGCATAGGCGATAGATCTCGTAGGATCGCGTCGTCGCCTTAACTGACTGGCAATCTCGCTCCCACAAACTGCGCCGCATCCCGATTACGGCTGTCTCAGCACGTCGCAATATGCGACACCCACCGCCATTACGGCTGACAAACTCGCTGATAAACCACAGCTAAATCAAACAATTACCGCTCCATACCAAACTGGCACAGCCATTGCGAAAGACCTCGTCTCACGAATAATAAGAGGTCTCGCCATGCCACTCCCTTCCCTGCTCCCCGCAACCACTGCTTTTATCCAACGCGCGCCGCGCATGCTGATCGGTGCGCAATGGGTCGAGGCCGCCGACGGTCAGACCATGCCATTGCACAATCCGGCCAGCGGTGAAGTGCTGTGCGTGGTGCCGCGAGCAACCCCGGACGACGTTGATCGCGCGGTGCTCGCAGCCCGTCAGGCATTCGATGATTCAGCCTGGACCCGTACCCGGCCTCGGGAGCGGCAGAATCTGTTGTGGAAACTCGCCGACCTGATGCAGCGCGACGCCGAAGTGCTGGCGCAGCTGGAATGCCTGAACAACGGTAAAAGCGCGGCGGTGGCGCAAGTCATGGATGTGCAACTGTCCATCGACTTCCTGCGCTACATGGCAGGTTGGGCAACCAAGATTGAAGGTTCGAGCGTCGAGGTTTCATTGCCGCTGATGCCGGATGATCAGTTCCACAGCTTTATCCGCCGTGAAGCGGTGGGTGTGGTCGGCGCCATCGTCGCCTGGAATTTCCCGCTGCTGCTGGCTTGCTGGAAACTCGGCCCGGCGCTGGCCACCGGCTGCACAGTGGTACTCAAACCGGCGGACGAGACGCCGCTGACCGCGCTGAAACTGGCCGAATTGGTGCTGGAAGCTGGCTACCCGACTGGCGTGTTCAACGTGGTAACCGGCACCGGCATCACCGCAGGCTCGGCCCTGACCCACAACCCGTTGGTGGACAAACTGACCTTCACCGGTTCCACCGCCGTGGGCAAGGAAATAGGCAAGATCGCCATGGATTCCATGACCCGGGTCACCCTGGAACTGGGCGGAAAATCACCGACCATCGTCATGGCCGACGCCGATTTGAACAGTGCCGCAGCAGGCGCCGCCAGCGCAATATTCTTCAATCAGGGTCAGGTCTGCTGCGCCGGTTCCAGGCTGTATGTGCAGCGCAAGCACTTCGACAATGTCGTGGCCGATATCGCCGGTATTGCCAGCGCTATGAAGCTCGGCAATGGCCTGGACCCGAGTGTGCAGATGGGGCCATTGATCTCGGCCCGCCAGCAGGAACGGGTTTCGCGATATATCGACATGGGCCGTGAAAGCGGCGCAACCATTGCCTGTGGTGGCAAGCAGTTCGGGCCGGGGTTCTTTGTCGAACCGACGGTGATCGTCGACGTCGATCAGAAGCACTCGCTGGTGCAAGAGGAAATCTTCGGCCCGGTGCTGGTGGCGATTCCGTTCGACGACGAAGCCGATGCCCTGCGCATGGCCAATGACAGCCCCTATGGTTTGGGCGCGAGTATCTGGTCCAACGACCTGGCGGCGGTGCACCGGATGATCCCGCGGATCAAGTCTGGCTCGGTATGGGTCAACTGCCACAGCGCCCTGGATCCGGCGCTACCGTTTGGCGGCTACAAGATGTCGGGTGTGGGCAGGGAAATGGGCTATGCGGCGATTGAGCATTACACCGAGTTGAAGTCGGTTTTGATCAAGCTGTGAGTGCCTGTGTCGCACATTTCACCTATGTGTATCCGTCAGGGTTTGGTTGAGTGGGCAATTGCATTCGCGGGCAAGCCCGCTCCCACAGGATATTGCAGTACCCTTGTGGGAGCGGGCTTGCCCGCGAAGACGTCGGAACAGTCGATACACATTCCGGCAACTGTACGACTAAGGCCTATACCCCTGCCCCAACAACCACCCTCGAACCATCTTCCCCTGCTCCACCGTCAAATCCGCCAGCGCCTGTTCCGCTGGCTGGGTTTGCAAACGTCGCAGCAACGGCGCCAGTTCAACGCCCTGCAAATGCCAGATTCCCAGTGGCTGATCCGCCGTGATCACCACCTCGACCTCATCCACCAAACCGTCGCGCAACACTGGCGCGCGCTGTATCCGCAGGGAGGCGAAGTCCGGCGCTGTGTGCGCCAACTCTGCGTCCGGCCACTGCCGCCGAGCGCGCCAGAACGGCTGTTCCTGCCAGCGCTGTTCATCGGCATAAAAATCGCGACCGATTCGGGCGAAACGCAGAAACAGCTGCTCGACCCGCTGCTGATGAAACTGCTGGGCCAGCGCTGCACGCTCAGGTGCCCGGATTAAGGTATTGATCACCGCCGGCGCCTGCAACGCCGAAGACAAGGACTGGAAGATCCCGTTACCCGACAGCGGATCAACTGCCATCGCCGCATCGCCCACCCGGATCCAGTTATCGCCACAGGCCTGTGGGCAAAGAATCGCCGTGCTGCTGCGAGCATGCAATTGCAGATCAATTTCAGGCACATCGCCAAAAAGCGCCATCGCCAACGCCGATGCATAGCGCCGCCCCCGACAGTAATCAAGCAACTGCGCTTTACCCGGCAACTCGGCGCTGGCCACATCCACCGTCAGTTGCCAATAACACTGGCCATCGGCCTGCCGCGCCATCCAGGCCCAGCCGTCTTCGAGACTTTCGACCGCGCTCGCCGTGGTGCCCGACGCACCCTGCCAGCGGTTGAGCAGGCTGAGGGTTTGCGGCCCACGCAGGCCTTTGCCGAACGCCGGGGCCTGACGCCCCCGCGACTCCACCAGAAAATCTGCCGTTATCTGCTCGCGCCCTTCGACTTCCACTCGATGGCCCGCAGCCTCTGAATGCACTGCCAGCACCCGCCCTTCGATCAGCTCGACACCGGCCAGCCGCAGATCCTCGCGCAGGCCTCGATCAAAGCGCGGACGGTCCAGCAGGAACTCGATGTTTTGCGCATGCTGCTGAGCATTCCAGGACACCTGACGCTGGGAAGGCAGCGTCGCATCTTCCAATGCATGGGTAAGGCCCACGCCACGCAGGGCGTCGAGAACCCGCACCGATACGCCTTCCAGCGCCGCGAATCGTCGCCAGTCACTGACCAGCGTCACGTCGTAGCCAAGCCGTCGCAACCCCAGAGCCACCGCCGCTCCCGCAGGCCCAGCTCCCAGAATCAGGATCGCGCTCATGTCCAGACGCGCCGCTCAGGGCCGCGATAACGGGCATTTTCGCGCAGCCATTGGATGATCTGCGGATTGCTCGCGTCCTCGTGTTCGGCCAGGTATTGGGCGATATGCCCGCTCAATGCGCCACAGCCCAGACTCGCGCCGGATTGCCCCGGATGAGTACCGCGAACACAGGCCGCAAAATCCGCCTGCTGGCTGTTGAGCCATGACCATTGCTCCTCGCCACAGCGTGCATCACCGGTGACCCGCAGCACTCCCGGGTAATTCGCCGGAAACACCGCCGCGCCCTGGGCCGGACTGGACGCACAAAGCAGCACCCCACGTTCCAGCGCCACCGCACAGGCTTCGCGCAGCAGGCTGCGGTCCTGACGCAACCCCAGACTCAGGTTGATCAGCCGTACCTCCTGCTCAACCAACCAATCAATGGCCGTGGCGATCTGCAGGGCGCTGGTCACCCCGCGCTGGTCGAACACCTGCGCGACGCAAAACAACGCCGAGGGGGCTCGCAGGCTGATGGCATCAATTACCGCACTGCCATGGCCCAGAGGGTCATCGCGCAATGGCTCCTCAGCCAGCCCCTCGTCCAACAAATAGAAGCGTCTCCCGGCGACCACCCGCGATCGCTGCGCCAACGAATGCCCGCTGTCGACAACACCGATCCGTAGCTCAGGCCTCATGCAACACCTTCGATGATGTGAGCACTCCGTCCACCAACTCAAAGCGCAGGTCGGCGTCCGCCAGGGTCGACGGTCGATGGCTGATCAGGATCCGCGTACGCCCGGCAAACAGTCGGTCGATGGCCTCGATCACCTCACGCTCCGTGGCCTCGTCGACCGCCGAAGTGGCTTCATCGAGCACCAGAATCAGCGGATCCTGCAACAGGGCGCGAGCGATGGCGATCCGCTGTTTCTGCCCACCCGACAACTGTTGGCCGCGCTCACCCAACGGGCTGTCGAGACCTTCGGGCAAGGATTCGATCAGACTGTCGAGTTGCGCCAGACGCGCCACTTCGGCAATCGCTTCACGGCAGGCCGAGGGCACGCTGTAAGACAGGTTGTCCGCCAGGCTGCCGCGAAACAGCACGATGTCCTGACTGACCACCGCGATCCGCCGCCGCAGCTCGAACAGGTCCAGATCGCGCAAGTCGATGCCATCGAGCAATACCTGGCCGGACTGTGGATCATGGTGGCGCTGCAGCAGATCGATCAGCGTCGTCTTGCCGACGCCGGAGCCGCCGCTCAGGGCGACTTTCAGACCGTAAGGGATACGCGCATCGATGCCGCGCAAGGTCATCGGGCGCCCTGGATGGCTGAAGTGAACTGACTGGAAGCACAGCTCGCCAGACGTCGGCATTGGCTGCGGATCGACCGGCGTGATGACGCTCGGTTCTTCACCGCGCAACTCCATGACCCGACCAAGGCTGACAGTCATGCGCTGGATGGCCACGTACAAGCCGAGCAAACTCTGCACCGGCCCCACCGCCATTCCCAGATACGTGGAAAACGCGATCAACGCACCGAGCTGCCAGGTACCCTGCACCACCCAATAGCCACCAATCAAAAAAGCGCAGGCACGGGACAACGAGGTCAAGGTCCCGGGGACCGACTGGGTGAAAAACTCGGTCACTTGCAGGCGCAGCAACTGACTCATGTAACCCTGCCCCAGCGTCTCCAGCCGACGCGCCTCGCGTTGCTGCTGGCCGGCAGACTGGATGAATTTCATCACCGGCAACGTCTCGACCATGAACGACGACATGTCCGCCGAGCGCTCGCGCAACTGCCGCACATCGCGCTCGACCTTGCGCCGCATCCAGCGCAACCAGAGCACGTCCAGCGGGATCAGCACCAACGCCAGCAGCGAGAGCTTCCAGGACAAGGTCAGCAACATCGCCACCGCACAGACCAGCCCGATGACGCTGGAGACCGCCGAGAACAGCGAGTCGACGGCAAAGCGCTGGATCTCCGCGACGTCGCCGTCGAGGCGCGACATCAGGTCGCCGATTCGCCGTTGCCCGTAAAAGCCTGGCGACAGCGTCTGCAGGTGCCGATACAGGTCATCACGCAAGGCAAACAGAATTCGCCCGGACAGCCGCGTGTGCAGGTATCGATTGATCCCCGACAGCGCCGTGCCCAACAGCCCGGCGGCGACCATCAATCCAGCGATCAGCACCAGCATGGGAAAGTTGCGCGCCAGCAGGCCGTCGTCGATCAGCAACTTGGTCAACCAGGGTTGCACCAGCACCAGCAAGGAGGCGCAGACTGACAACCCGAGCAGTCCGCCGATAGCCAGACGATGGGGCCGGACGAAACCGTACAGCCACTTCAACGCCGCTTGCAGCGCTTCTGGGTCCTGGCTATCGATCAGCCTGACGATCAAGCGTTGCATCAGCTGCGCAACTGTTTGAGCTTGCGATACAGCGTCGCGCGACTGATACCGAGCGCGTCGGCGGCGGCCGACACGTTGCCTTGATGGCTGTCCAGCGATTGGCGGATCAGCTCCAGTTCGTTCTCGCGAATGCGGCCGGTCTGCGGCCGGTCGCTGGTGTTGAGCTCATCGAGCATGCTGTCGGGCAGATGCTCCAGGCTCAACTCAATCTCGCCTTCTTCGCGCATGGCCAGTGCGGTGCGCAGGACCATCTCCAGTTGACGGATATTGCCCGGCCAATGGTAGCCGGCCAACAAGCTGTTCAAGTCCTCGCGGAGCTTGACCGCCGGTGCGCCCAATTTGCCCAGCAGGCTGTTCACCAAGGTGCTGAAATCCTCGCGCTCGCGCAGGGCCGGCAACATCACGCTGATGCCATTGACGCGGTAGAACAGGTCCTCGCGAAAATGCTTGTCCTCCACCAGACGCTTGAGGTCGCGGTGGGTGGCGCAGATCAGCGCCACGTCGATGTCCTGCTCTTCGCCAGCACCCAGCGGCGCGACTTTACGGTCCTGCAAGACGCGCAACAAACGGGCTTGCAATGCCGACGGCATGTCGCCGATTTCATCGAGAAACAGCGTGCCGCCATGGGCCTGTTGCAGGCGTCCGATCATCCCGCCGCGACGGGAACCGGTGAAGGCACCTTCGCGATAGCCGAACAGTTCCGACTCGATCAGGCCTTCCGGAATCGCCGCGCAGTTCACTGCGATAAAGGGTTTGTCGCAGCGGCTGCCGGCCAGGTGCAGCGCCCGTGCAATGACTTCTTTACCGGTGCCGGTCTCGCCCAACAGCAACACCGGCAGCTCATTGGCCAAGCCTTGACGGGCCATGCGCAGAGCCCGTGAATAACGGACGTTATTGCCGGCCAGCGTCTCCAGATCCGCTTGGTTTCTTGCGGGTTTGCTGACGCTGCGTGCCGTGCTGGAGACGTTGATCGAGCGCTGTGGCGCGCGCAGGGTTTTGTAGAAGAATTCGCCCTTGGCGGTTTGCAGACTACCGACGCCGCCCTGTTGCAGACGAGCCAGCAGTTGCAGACCATCCACCCCAAGAAACTCTTCGCAGCGACGGCCCACCAAGGCCGAGCGCTCGGCGTTGAGCAACTGACAGGTCTGGGCGCTGACCGCCAGAATCTGCCCGCCCAGACTGACCGCCAGCAGGCCCTGCCATGGAGATTCGAGGTACTGCCGACGGCTGTGAAAGGCCAGAACGATTTCTTCGGGATAGCTGGCGTTGAACACCCGGCTTTCAATCTGGCTGACCGCCATGGCCAGCAACGCGGTGCTGTCATGGGCTCGCCCAAGCGGACCTTCGCGGGTCAGATCGAGTACACCGAGGATGTCGCCTTGGGGGCAATGAATCGGCACCGAGGTGCAGGAGAAATCGCTCAAGCGATCGAGGTAATGCTCGCCGCAGTCGATCAGGGTCGGCCGGGCTTCCACCAGCGCGGTACCGAGGGCATTGGTGCCACGAACAGCTTCGCTCCAGCAGGCACCTAGGGTGATGTCTTGCAGCCCACTGCCCTTGAGGCTGTCGGCACGGCCTTCGACGGCCAGAATCGTCGCATCGGAATTGGCCAGAATGATCAGCCCTTCCTTGCCCTGACGAGCGGCCAGATAATCGATCGCCGGCATCGCGGCATCGATCAACAGCCGATTGCTGGCCAACAACACCTCAAGGCTGGCGCTCGACTCCAGGGCCAGTTCATGCTTGCCATTGAAGTGCACACCATGGCTGAGGCTGCGCCGCCATGACGCATCGATTTCGGCCCGCAACACCCCATCGGGGACTTCGCCTTCAAGGTGAAATTTCTCCCGGGCCAGCCGGGCTTCGTGTTGCAGTTCGCTGTTTATTGTTTTTATAAGCGTCATCAAGCGCTCCGGATCGGTCCGCCCAGTAAAACCTGCGCCTGGATACGTCAGCGCCTGATGCAATCTTTACGTTAACGTCAAGGCAATGGCAAGTGCCGTATGGCGATTCACCACAACCTTAAGCCTGGTGATGTCCTGTGGCGAGCGGGCTTGCCCGCGCTGGGGCGCGCAGCGGCCCTAAAATCGGCAATCGCATTGTGTCAGGGAGAACGCATTTGCCGGTTTTACGACTGCTTCGCCCGAGCGCGGACCGGCCGACGGGGGCAAGCCCCCTGCCACAATAGAGCGCTCAATTCAAAGTCGGCGCTCAGTCTTTAGAGCTCCCAGACACCCGGCCCCTGAAAAAACGCCTGCGCATTGTCCTCAAGACTCTCCAGATGATAGCCGCCCTCCTGCACGATCAGACACGGCAAGCCAAGGCTGCGAATCCGCTCGCCCAGTTTAGCGAAACCCTCGCGGGTCACCGCCACTTTGCTCTGCGGGTCCAGCTCATAAATGTCGAAGCCCAGCGACAGCACCAGCACATCCGCCCGGAAGTTCTTCACCGCCGCCAGCGCCAACTCGAGCTGAGCCAGAAAGTCCGCCTCGCTGGCACCGTGAGCCATTGGCAGGTTCAGGTTGAAGCCCTCCCCTGCACCCACGCCGCGCTCGTCGGCAAAACCGGCAACCCCAGGATAGAAGTTGGTCGGATCGCCATGAACCGAGACATACAGCACATCATCGCGGTCATAGAAAATCTCCTGAATGCCCTGACCGTGGTGCATGTCGGTATCCAGCACCGCGACCCGTTCGAAACCGCTGCGCAGCACCTGGGCGGCAATCGCCGCATTGTTCAGGTAGCAAAAACCACCCGCCGCTTCGGCCCGTGCATGGTGCCCCGGTGGCCGGCACAACGCGTAAGCCGCCGGTTCGCCATCGAGCAACGCCTGGGCCCCGGCGATAGCGCTTTGCGCCGACCAATAGGCCGAACGCCAGGTCAGCTCACCCACCGGGCAACTGCCATCGGCCAGATACCGCGCAGCCTGAGCGAGAATTCCGCGCAACGCATTAGGCTCGCGGACGAAGATGTTCGACATCACCTCCTCGCCCCAGTCTTCGGGAATTTCCTTCCAGCGCTCATGGGCCTCCCGCAGGAATTCCAGATAGGCCGCACCATGCACCGCCAGCAAAGGTTGCATGCCTGCATCCGCAGGTTGCAGTACCTCGAAACCCAGAGCGTGCGCCGCATGTACCAGCCGCTGAGCTCGCTCGGGGACTTCCTGTGGCGTGCGCATCTGGCCCCGTGAGTAGTAGCTGCGCGGGTGATGAAGCAATTGTTCGGGGTGGAAAAAACCGCGCATCCGCTTCTCCTTATTCAGCCTGACCTGCACGAGCCAGCACGGCGTTGAGCAGCACATCAGTGCCTTGGCGCACGTCTTCGGGCAACACGTCTTCAGCTTCGTTATGACTCAAGCCGCCGACGCAGGGAATGAACACCATGGCCGTCGGGCAGAACCGCGCCAGGTGAATCGCATCATGCCCGGCGCCGCTGACAATCGATTGCTGAGCATAGCCCAGACCATCCACCGCGTGCTGCACCGCCGCCACACACTCGGCATCGAACGGTGTCGCCGGGCTGATCCAGTGCGGGCTGATGGTCACCTTCAACCCACGGCCCTCGGCGATCGCTTGCAAGCGCTCGCGGACCTGTTGCTCCATGGCCTCGATGGCTTCGTCGCGGTGATGACGCAAGTCTACGGTGAAGTTCACCAGTCCGGGAATGGTGTTGCGCGAGGACTTGGCGATGCTCAGTTCGCCAACGGTGGTCAGGCCTTCGGGAACAAAATCGGTGGCCAGCGCTTCCACTGCCAGAATCATCTGCGCGGCGCCATACAGCGCATCCTTGCGCAACGGCATCGGCGTGGTGCCGGCGTGGGCGGCCATGCCATCGACCCGCACGTCGAGCCAGCGAATCGCCTGACCGCCGCTGACCACACCAATGCTCTTGGCGTTGTCTTCAAGGATCGGCCCTTGTTCGATATGGGCTTCGAAATACGCATCGACCGCACCGCCCAACGGCCGTTCGCCGGCATAACCGGTGCGTTGCAGCGCCTCGGCCACACTGATGCCATCGACGTCACGCACGGCCAGCGCGGCGTTCAGATCCATGATGCCGGTGAACACCGCCGAACCGAACATTGCCGGGGTGAAGCGCGCGCCTTCTTCGTTGGTCCACACCGCCACTTCCAGCGGCTTGCGGGTTTTGATGTCGAGGTCATTCAGCCGTCGCACCACTTCCAGGCCAGCGAGCACGCCATACACACCGTCGAAACGCCCGCCTTCGGGCTGGGTGTCGAGGTGGCTGCCCATCATCACCGGAGCGGCATCCGGATCGGTCCCGGCGCGGCGGGCAAACAGGTTGCCGATCGGGTCCACGCTCAAGGTCATCCCGGCCTCGCGACACCACTGGGCAAACAATTCGCGCCCGGCCTTGTCTTCTTCGCTCAGAGCCAGACGGCAGCTACCACCGCGCGCCGTTACGCCGATTTCAGCCATGGCCATCAAGCTGGCCCACAGACGTTCGCCATTGATTTTCAACATCAGTCATTCTCCAAAAACAGGCGGCGCTCCAGCGCCAAAGGGCATTTCCAGGCGATGATCAGAACAACGGCAAGCTGTAACTCACCACCAGGCGATTCTGGTCCTGATCACGAGAGGCTTCGCTGCGCGACGCAGCATTGCGCCACCCCATGGCCACGCCTTTGAGCGGACCGCTCTGGATCACGTAATCGAGGCTGAAGTCGCGCTCCCATTCCTTTTGATCCTGACCCGATGCGGTCTGAATCCCCGTGCCAGACAAGTACATCGCCGAGGCTTTGAGCCCCGGTACGCCGAGGGCTGCAAAGTCGTAGGTGTATTGAGCGAAACCGGTACGCTCGCCGGCGCGGGTGAAGTTCTGGATATAGCGATCGGTCAGCAAATACACACTGGAGCCCGCAGCGCCTTTGTCCGGCAAACCGCCCTGATTGAGCTGGACGAAATTGCTGTCTTTGGACACCTGTTGATAACCCGCCATCAGCGCATGGGCGCCAATGCTCCAGGTGAAAGCCAGGCTCCAGGTATCGTTGTCGATCTTGCCATTGCCATCCTGGGTGAAGCCGCTGACCCGGTAGCCTTCGCCACGCCCGGCAGCGGATGCGTTGGCCCCCTCGCTGGTGGTCTTGAAGTAGCGCAGGTCGGATTTCAGCGAGCCAAAGTCACCCAGTTTCAGGTTATGCACCAGACCACCAAAGTGCTGCTGGTAATAGTCCTCGAGGTTGGCGTAGTAATACTGCGCGAGCAGCGCATCGGTGACCTTGTAATCGGCCCCGGCGAAATTGAACGAGTTGCTTTCCTGGGTCCCGCCCGCCACCGCCAATCCGGTGCGGTCACTGGAGCCCCGGCCGGTCGCGTGTTCGATATGGCCGCCGGTCAGCGTCAAATGTTCGAAGTCGTTGGAGACGATCTGCCCGCCTTCGAAGGTCTGCGGCAACAGGCGACCATCGTTGGCCACCAGAATCGGCAGCTTGGGCGTCAAGGTGCCGTAACGCATCTCTGTCTTGGCAAAACGCATCTTCGCCGTGGCGCCCAGGCGTGCCCATTGCTCAGCGGCACCGTTGCCGTCGTTCGGGATCATCGAGCTACCCACATGGCGACCGTCGCCGCTGTCGAGACGAATGCCCAGCAGTCCCAACGCATCAACCCCGAAACCCACAGTACCGTCGGTAAAGCCCGACTGATAATTGAGCATGAAGCCCTGTGCCCACTCTTCGGTTTTCGACGGAGCAGCGCTCCCGTCGCGATTATCGTTATTGTAATAGAAGTTTCGAACAGCCAGTGTCGCGTGGCTGTCTTTAACAAAATCCGCCATGCTCAACGGACTGAAAAGTGCACTACCGATCATGGCCAGAGCCAAGGGTTGTTTGTTCATTAAATGGAATTCCATAAAGTAGCAGTTGCCCTTGGCGGGCAACTTTCTACTATTGATTAGTTACGACACTCAGCACTTGCGCCAGCGGTTCACCGGCGCACAACCGCTCCAGCAACTGCGGCTCGACGCGATCAGAAGCCAGCGCTTGCTCGATAACTCCCGCCGCTGTTTCCAAGTCGAGAAACAGCACGCCGTTATCGTCGGCCAACACCAGATCGCCGGGGTGCACCACGACCCCGGCGCAGTGAATCGGCTGATTGATCGGGCTGTCGCCACGGCCATGGAGCTTGGTGGTCAACAGGCTGGTGCCGCGGGCAAACACCGGCAACCCGGCCTCGCGCAGTTCCAGCAGGTCAGTCACCACACCGTCCACCACAATGCCTACGGCGCCGGCGCAGCGAGCCGCGCAACTGGTGACCGCGCCGACCGGCGCATGCCGCAGGTCGCCGCCGGTATCGATGACCAGCACATCCCCGGGCTGTAACAGCGCCAGTGCCTGGTTCACCGCGATGGCATCGGCACCGCGCAGACTCAAGGTCACGGCGCGACCGACCAGCTTGACGCCCGGCACCATGGCGCGCAGCTGGGAGTCGGCAAAGCCGTCTTCGAGAAAGTGCCCGAGCGTGGGGAAACTCACCGCGTTGAGTTGCTCGATCAAATGCGCCTGTTGCGACTTATCCATGCTCCGCAGCTCCTTTGATCAGCTCGGCCACGCAGTCGATTTCCAGTGATACGCCCCACAGCGCGACACACACCGTGGTGCGTGCCGGTGGCGCATGACCGAGCAACTCGCGGTAGACCTCGTTGAAGGGCTCCAGCTGTGCAGGGTCGGTCAGGTAGGCGTTGACCTTGACCAGATGACTGAAGTCGGAGCCCGCCTCGATCAGGATCGCCTCAAGGTTGCGCAAGGTCTGGCGCACCTGTTCGGCAAAGCTCGCAGGCTGGTCGTCGAGCCCGCTCTGAGCCGGAATCTGCCCGGCGGTAAACACCAGATGACCGCTGACCACCGCTTGTGAATAAGGCCCCACCGGCCCGATGAAACCGGGTGCTGACTGGATTCTGCGCATGCTGTGTAAACTCCGTAGGGATCAGGCCGCAGCCGATTTCAGGGGGGTGGCAGCGGGCTGGTCACCGGCCAAAGCCGTGACTTCGCTGATGTCTTTCTTGAAGGTTTCGGTCAGCAACAACAGCGCCACCAACGAGATCAGCGCCGCGCCGATCATGTACCAGGCCACGGACGAACCTTTACCGGTGGCCGCAAGCAAGGCGGTGGTGACAATCGGGGTCGCCGCGCTGCCCAGCAGGCCGGACAGCATGTAGCTGATGGACAACCCCGAATAACGAACCCGGGTACCGAACAGCTCGGCGAGGAAGGTCGCAATCGGCCCGTAGTTGGCGGCGAACGCGGTCATCAACAGCAGGTAGCCGAAGATCACCATCGGCAGTTCCTTGGTGTCCATCAACCAGAACATCGGGAACGCCACCAGCGCTTCAGCGACGATCCCGGCAACGATGATCGGCTTGCGTCCGTAACGATCCGACAGCGCCCCGAACACCGGCAGCATGACGATGCACCAGGCACAGGACAGCAGCACCACGCCGAGCATCACACTGCGGCTGAAACCGAGGTTCTGCGTGCCGTAAGTCAGACCGAAAGCGACGATGATGTTGAAGGAAGCGCCAGTCGACATGGTGGCAATACCGCCCAGCAGCACTTGCTTCCAGTATTTGCGGAAGACTTCGGCCACCGGCATTTTGACCTGAACCTCAGCTTCCTTGACCTTGTTGAAGGCCGGGGTTTCGGAGATGTTCAGGCGGATATACAGGCCTACAGCGATCAACACCACGCTACCCAGGAACGGAATCCTCCAACCCCAGGCCAGCAGGTCTTCAGGCGACAACCAGGCGGCAATCACCAGGAATGCCAGGTTGGCGATCATGGTCCCGGCCGGAACCCCGATCTGTACCCACGAACCATAGAGTCCGCGTTTGTTGGCCGGTGCATGTTCCACCGCCATCAATACTGCGCCACCCCACTCACCGCCCAGCGCCAGGCCCTGAATCACCCGTAATAGCAGCAAGAGAATGGGCGCCCAGATGCCGATGGCTGCGTAGTTGGGTAACAGGCCAATGGCAAAGGTCGCCGCGCCCATGGTCAGCAGCGAAATCAACAGCATCGACTTGCGCCCGAGACGGTCGCCGTAATGCCCGAACAGTGCCGCCCCGACGATCCGTGCCAGATACGCCGAAGCGAAGGTGCCAAACGCCAGCAAGGTGCCGATCAGCGGGTCAAAATCCGGGAAGAACACTTTGTTGAATACCAGGGCCGACGCCGTGGCGAATACAAACAGGTCATACCACTCCACCGTGGTGCCGATCACACTGGCGACCGCCACTTTCTTCATGTTTACTTCAACTTCGGGTGGCGCGGATGACTTTTCTACAGACGATACTTCGCTCATAACTATCTCCAGAGAGTTCCTTCAGAACTCGTTATTTAATTGTTCTAACTGGCAGTAAAACGTCTAAAGCGAGGATTGTTTTTATAACCGGCCCATCAACGTGAACCGGTTCGCAAGGCATTACTTCTCTATCACCAACTTTTCCCTGTTAACGAAGTCAATTAATAACCCAACGTCATGTCCACGCAGTTCAATAACGGTTCACCTGCATTCAAACGTCGAACGTTTTCCGCCACTTGCTCGGCGATACAGTCATGGGACGCCGCCGAAGCCATGTGCGGAGTAATGGTCACACCCGGCATGTTCCAAAGCTTATGCTCCAGCGGCAACGGTTCGCGCTCGAACACATCAAGCATTGCCCCACGCAACTGACCACTGGCCAGCGCCTGTTCAAGATCATCGATCCGCAGATGAGCACCCCGACCAACGTTGACCAGCGCCGCGCCGTGGGCGAGTCGATCGAACGTGCTGCTGCCGAGAATGCCGCGGGTTTCAGGGGTCAATGGCAGCAAGTTGATCAACAACTCCACGCCATCGAGAAAGGGTTCAAAGCCTGCAGTCCCGGCGAATGTCTGCACTCCCGGCAAGTCCTTGGTACCACGGGCCCAACCGCGCACCGCATAACCGGCGGCGGCCAGATCACTGGCGATGGCACTGCCCAGCGAGCCAAGGCCCATGACCCCGACCTGGAACTGCCTGGCCGAACGCTGCTGTGGACGTTGCCAGATCTGCTCGCGCTGCTGTTGCAGCACTTGATCGAAGCCACGGTGATAGTGAATCACCGCCCAACGCACGTACTCGGTCATCCCTTGGCGATGGCCAGGGTCGACCACCCGGCACACCGGCAAATCGGGGCACGAGGGGTCGTGCTCAAGATGATCGACCCCCGCAGCCACGGAGTGGATCACCTGCAGATTGCTCAACGCCCCCAGACTCCCGGGCAACGGAAACCAGCACGCGGCCACCTGAGCCTCTGCTGCCAACGGATCATCCATGAGCACCGCGTTCAACTGCGGTGCAGAACGGGCAAATGCGGCTTGCAGTTGCTCGAGCAAAAGACTGTCGCGTGACAGCAGGACGACGGTGTTCATGAGCAGTAAGACTCGCGCTGGGACTCAATCAGGGTCAGGGCGGCCTCCCAGGCCAGATCGGTGATGTTGTCGGACTCATCCCGATCGAACTGCGCGGCCGTGTGCACGCAAACTTCCGGGGAAGGGAAATGCAACGCCGTACCACCGGCCAATGCCTGGACCTGTGCCTGGCAGGCACGCTCCAGAAAATGAATTTCCTGGAAGGCTTGAGCCACGCTGATACCGCCGACCAATAGCCCGTGATTGCGCAGGATCATCGCCCGGTGCGGCCCCAGGTCGGCAATCAAGCGTTCGCGCTCATCCAGCGACAAGGCGATGCCTTCATAGGTGTGATAGGCCAGCTTGCCGTAGAACTTCAGCGCGTGCTGGCTGATCGGCAACAAACCGTGCTGTTGGGCCGCGACCGCCATGCCGGCGGCGGTATGGGTATGGATCACGCAGTTGAGGTCCGGGCGAGCCATGTGAATCGCCGAGTGGATGACGAAACCTGCCGCGTTGACCCGATGGTCAGCGTAGGTCGGGTCGACGATCCGTCCCTGCTGGTCGATACGCACCAGATCGGACGCGCGCATCCGGTCGAAAATCACTCCGTAGCGGTTGATCAGAAAGTGATGTTCAGGCCCCGGAATGCGCAGGGTGATATGGGTATCGATCAGGTCGGTCATGCGAAAGTGCGCGACCATCCGATACAGCGCCGCCAACTCGCAACGGGCCCGCCATTCAACCGGGCCAATGTGTTCAGGTTTGCTCACGAATACACCTCTTTAGGAGCGTGGGAGACGACCGGGTTGGCCCGCAACCGGGCCAGGCCGCAAACGCCGATCAAGGACAGGGCCGCCAGCAGCGAGAAGAACACCGCCAGCGGTAACCATTGTCCGGAAAACTTGCTTGCCAGCAGCGTGCCGATCAGCGGCGTGCTGCCGCCGGCCAGGGCGCAGCTCAATTGGTAGGCGATAGAAATGCCCGAATAGCGCAGGTGCACCGGGAAGGCCTGGGTCATGTAACCGGCGATCACCGCGTACAAGGCCGAGAGGATCACTACCGCCAACGCGATGCCGATGATCATCAGGAAGATGTTTTGCGTACCGACCAACAGGAACATCGGGTACGGCGTGACCATGCACAGCAAGGCGACGAGCTTGAGAAAGCGGCCTTCGCCGATGCGCTCGGCCAACAGCGCGGAAAGCGGTTGGGACAGCAGCTGGATGATGGTCACCAGAAACAGGCAGTCGAGAATCGTCGAGCGAGCGATGCCTTGATACTGAGTGACGTAAGTGATCATGAAGGTGTTGGTGAAGAAGAACCCGGCCGAACCGATGGTCACTGCCGCGGCGGCAAACAGGATCTGCCGCCAGCAGGTGCGGATCACTTCCATTACCGGGTATTTGGCGGTCTCGTTGTTGTCCCGCGCTGCAGCAAATTCCGGCGACTCGTGGACCCCGGAGCGGATCATCAGACCGACCATCATCAGCACGCCGCTGGCGAGAAATGGCAGGCGCCAGCCCCAGTCGAGGAAGTCCTGCTGATCGAGGGAGGTCACCAGACGAAAAGCGATCAATGCCAGCAGCAAACCAGCCGGGCTGCCGAGTTGAGCGAAGGACGCGTAGAACGTCTTGCGGTTGGCCGGTGCGTGCTCGCTGGCCATCAGCACCGCCCCGCCCCATTCGCCGCCGACCGAAATGCCCTGGATCAACCGCAGCACGATCAGGCTGATCGGCGCCCAGATTCCGGCACTGGCGTAGCTGGGCAACAGGCCAATGCCGGTGGTGGCCAGGCCCATCAGCGCCATGGTCACCAGCAGCATTTTCTTGCGCCCGAGACGGTCACCCAAATGGCCAAACACCATGCCGGCCATAGGGCGGGCAATGAAGCCAACGGCGAAACTGCCGAACGCTGCGAGGGTGCTCATCACCGGGTCGCTGCTAGGGAAAAATACCTGCCCAAGCACCAACGCCGCGGCCGTCGCGTAGATATAGAAATCGTAAAACTCGATGGTGGTGCCAATAAAGGCGGCCGCCGCCGCTCGTCGCGGCTGAGGGGTGGTATGCATGCAAGGACCCTGTGTATTTATTTTTGGGCAGGTACTGAAGGCTGAATCCGGTTGCACTCTATGGCGCTTGTGAGCTTTATCGCCTTCGGGCTAGGATTAGTCAATTTTCAAATTCTTATCTTTACTATTAGCACTGCTACTACATGGGAAAATCATGCCCTCACCCGCCTCCACCTCCAATCCATGGGTCGGCCGACGCTTTCTCAATGACCGACTCGACTGGAACCTCTTGCGCACCTATCTGGTAATCGGTCAGGAAGGCAGCATGAGCCGCGCCGCAGCGCGCTTGCACATCACCCAGTCAGCCGTGAGTCAGGCGCTTAAACGTCTCGAAGAACAGCTCGATTGTGTGTTGATTGCACGTAGCGGAAGGCGCTTCGACCTGACCGAAACCGGGGAAGAAGTGCTGCGCATTGCTGCGGATATTTACGGAGATATTTCGCGGTTGGGGACGGTGGTGGAGAGTCGGCATGACGACCTGGTGGGCAAGATTCGCCTGCTCACTGTCAGCGGTGTGCAGGCGTCGCACTACGATGAGTTTCTGGCGGACTTCCATGTAAGCCACCCGAACGTCGAGCTGGAAGTCGAAGTGATGGGCAGCTCGAACATCATCAGTTCACTGCTGCAAAAGACCGCGACCGTGGGCGTAGGCTTGTGCCGGCTGGCACAGCCACGGCTGGAACAGCGCGTACTGTTTCGCGAGCGTTATGCGTATTTTTGCGGGCAACGCCATCGGCTGTTCGGACAGCAGAATCTGACACTGCAACAACTTGCCGCGGAGAACTTCGTCAGCTTCACCAGCGATCAACTGGGCGGCAATCTTTCACCCCTGACGCTGTTTCGCGACCAGCAAGGTTTTACCGGCAAGATCGTCGCGTCTTCCACCAGTTTCGAAGAGATTCACCGCCTGATCTGCGCAGGATTCGGCATCGGCTGTTTGCCTGTTCATCTGGTGCGGCAAGATGTCGAACAGGGCCTGCTCTGGCGTCTACCGCCTGAGGACGGGGTGGTGGATTTCGATATTCAGCTTCTGTGGAATCGCGAGCAGCGAATGAGCCAGGCCGAGAGCGTGTTTCTGGAGAGCTTCCAGCACATGCTGAGCATTCGTGAGCATGTGCTGTAGCCTCAGACGTGGGATCCCGGGCTTTTTGCTCGGAGCGGCGTATTGCGGCTTCAGGTGACCATACTGATCCAGCAGCCAGGCGTCCATGATCTGCCGCACCACGGGACCTGCGACGCGACCACCCGCCTCGCCGTTTTCAATCATCACCGAGATGACGATCTTCGGATGTTCCGCCGGCAAAGCCGACGAACAAGGCGTTAAGGCTCGTAATGCGCTCAAACTGTTTGCGTAAGGCACAAGCTCATCGGTGATAGACACACCGCAATCGCGAGCAAGCTCGCTCCCACATTTGATCTTCAGCGAACACAGAGTTTGTGTACGACTTCGATCCAGTGTGGGAGCGAGCTTGCTCGCGATGAACGATAACGCGGTCCGGCAGACAGACCTCAATCAAATCTTGAAGCTATCGACCAATTTTGCGCACCTCATCCGCCACCACCGCAAAACCACGACCGGCTTCACCGGCATGCGCCGCTTCGATGGCAGCGTTGAGCGCCAGAAGGTTGGTTTGCTGGGAGATGCCTTTGATGGTCCGTGTTGCAACCATTGCGGTCCAACCCCAAGACATCATGTATCTCTGGTTTTCGGCAGCACAAAAACAAAACCCCTACCTGCATACGCAGATAGGGGTTTTGGAATTTAATCTTGACGATGACCTACTCTCACATGGGGAAACCCCACACTACCATCGGCGATGCATCGTTTCACTGCTGAGTTCGGGATGGGATCAGGTGGTTCCAATGCTCTATGGTCGTCAAGAAATTCGGTAGCCGGCTCGTTTACTCAGTTGAGTTCACGCTCCAGCGAATGGGTATGCGATAGATTTGTGTGTTGCGAACTTTCGACTGTTGCGTCTTCACACACCGCAATCTGGTGTCCTTTCGGATCAACAAATTGCTTGGGTGTTATATGGTCAAGCCTCACGGGCAATTAGTATTGGTTAGCTCAACGCCTCACAGCGCTTACACACCCAACCTATCAACGTCGTAGTCTTCGACGGCCCTTCAGGGGACTCAAGGTCCCAGTGAGATCTCATCTTGAGGCTAGTTTCCCGCTTAGATGCTTTCAGCGGTTATCTATTCCGAACATAGCTACCCGGCAATGCCACTGGCGTGACAACCGGAACACCAGAGGTTCGTCCACTCCGGTCCTCTCGTACTAGGAGCAGCCCCTCTCAAATCTCAAACGTCCACGGCAGATAGGGACCGAACTGTCTCACGACGTTCTAAACCCAGCTCGCGTACCACTTTAAATGGCGAACAGCCATACCCTTGGGACCGGCTTCAGCCCCAGGATGTGATGAGCCGACATCGAGGTGCCAAACACCGCCGTCGATATGAACTCTTGGGCGGTATCAGCCTGTTATCCCCGGAGTACCTTTTATCCGTTGAGCGATGGCCCTTCCATACAGAACCACCGGATCACTAAGACCTACTTTCGTACCTGCTCGACGTGTCTGTCTCGCAGTCAAGCGCGCTTTTGCCTTTATACTCTACGACCGATTTCCGACCGGTCTGAGCGCACCTTCGTACTCCTCCGTTACTCTTTAGGAGGAGACCGCCCCAGTCAAACTACCCACCATACACTGTCCTCGATCCGGATAACGGACCTGAGTTAGAACCTCAAAGTTGCCAGGGTGGTATTTCAAGGTTGGCTCCACGCGAACTGGCGTCCACGCTTCAAAGCCTCCCACCTATCCTACACAAGCAAATTCAAAGTCCAGTGCAAAGCTATAGTAAAGGTTCACGGGGTCTTTCCGTCTAGCCGCGGATACACTGCATCTTCACAGCGATTTCAATTTCACTGAGTCTCGGGTGGAGACAGCGCCGCCATCGTTACGCCATTCGTGCAGGTCGGAACTTACCCGACAAGGAATTTCGCTACCTTAGGACCGTTATAGTTACGGCCGCCGTTTACCGGGGCTTCGATCAAGAGCTTCGCGTTAGCTAACCCCATCAATTAACCTTCCGGCACCGGGCAGGCGTCACACCCTATACGTCCACTTTCGTGTTTGCAGAGTGCTGTGTTTTTAATAAACAGTCGCAGCGGCCTGGTATCTTCGACCGGCATGAGCTTACGGAGCAAGTCCTTCACCCTCACCGGCGCACCTTCTCCCGAAGTTACGGTGCCATTTTGCCTAGTTCCTTCACCCGAGTTCTCTCAAGCGCCTTGGTATTCTCTACCCAACCACCTGTGTCGGTTTGGGGTACGGTTCCTGGTTACCTGAAGCTTAGAAGCTTTTCTTGGAAGCATGGCATCAACCACTTCGTGTACCAAAGTACACTCGTCATCAGCTCTCGGCCTTAAGATCCCGGATTTACCTAAGATCTCAGCCTACCACCTTAAACTTGGACAACCAACGCCAAGCTGGCCTAGCCTTCTCCGTCCCTCCATCGCAATAACCAGAAGTACAGGAATATTAACCTGTTTTCCATCGACTACGCTTTTCAGCCTCGCCTTAGGGACCGACTAACCCTGCGTCGATTAACGTTGCGCAGGAAACCTTGGTCTTTCGGCGTGGGTGTTTTTCACACCCATTATCGTTACTCATGTCAGCATTCGCACTTCTGATACCTCCAGCAAGCTTCTCAACTCACCTTCACAGGCTTACAGAACGCTCCTCTACCGCATCACCTAAGTGATACCCGTAGCTTCGGTGTATGGTTTGAGCCCCGTTACATCTTCCGCGCAGGCCGACTCGACTAGTGAGCTATTACGCTTTCTTTAAAGGGTGGCTGCTTCTAAGCCAACCTCCTAGCTGTCTAAGCCTTCCCACATCGTTTCCCACTTAACCATAACTTTGGGACCTTAGCTGACGGTCTGGGTTGTTTCCCTTTTCACGACGGACGTTAGCACCCGCCGTGTGTCTCCCATGCTCGGCACTTGTAGGTATTCGGAGTTTGCATCGGTTTGGTAAGTCGGGATGACCCCCTAGCCGAAACAGTGCTCTACCCCCTACAGTGATACATGAGGCGCTACCTAAATAGCTTTCGAGGAGAACCAGCTATCTCCGAGCTTGATTAGCCTTTCACTCCGATCCACAGGTCATCCGCTAACTTTTCAACGGTAGTCGGTTCGGTCCTCCAGTTAGTGTTACCCAACCTTCAACCTGCCCATGGATAGATCGCCCGGTTTCGGGTCTATTCCCAGCGACTAGACGCCCTATTAAGACTCGCTTTCGCTACGCCTCCCCTATTCGGTTAAGCTCGCCACTGAAAATAAGTCGCTGACCCATTATACAAAAGGTACGCAGTCACCCAACAAAGTGGGCTCCCACTGCTTGTACGCATACGGTTTCAGGATCTATTTCACTCCCCTCTCCGGGGTTCTTTTCGCCTTTCCCTCACGGTACTAGTTCACTATCGGTCAGTCAGTAGTATTTAGCCTTGGAGGATGGTCCCCCCATATTCAGACAAGGTTTCTCGTGCCCCGTCCTACTCGATTTCATGACCAAGAGATTTTCGCGTACAGGGCTATCACCCACTATGGCCGCACTTTCCAGAGCGTTCCGCTAATCTCAAAGCCACTTAAGGGCTAGTCCCCGTTCGCTCGCCACTACTAAGGGAATCTCGGTTGATTTCTTTTCCTCAGGGTACTTAGATGTTTCAGTTCCCCTGGTTCGCCTCTTACGCCTATGTATTCAGCGTAAGATAACCATCTTATGATGGCTGGGTTCCCCCATTCAGACATCTCCGGATCAAAGTCTGTTTGCCGACTCCCCGAAGCTTTTCGCAGGCTACCACGTCTTTCATCGCCTCTGACTGCCAAGGCATCCACCGTATGCGCTTCTTCACTTGACCATATAACCCCAAGCAATCTGGTTATACTGTGAAGACGACATTCGCCGAAAATTCGCAATTTAACTCACAAATTTTACCTTAGCCTGATCCGTTACCAGTGAAAGTAACGTTCAGTCTATCTTTCTATCACATACCCAAATTTTTAAAGAACGATCTAATCAACAAAGATCAGAAATCAACATTCACCATCGTTTGATGGAATGCTCATTTCTAAGCTTTACGACACAGAAGCAAGTTTATGGTGGAGCCAAACGGGATCGAACCGTTGACCTCCTGCGTGCAAGGCAGGCGCTCTCCCAGCTGAGCTATGGCCCCATACAAAATTGGTGGGTCTGGGCAGATTCGAACTGCCGACCTCACCCTTATCAGGGGTGCGCTCTAACCAACTGAGCTACAGACCCAATTTCGAGCTTGTAACTGTTAGCGTGAGCTATCAGCCTGGAGCTTAAAGCTGCTTCTATCGTCTTCTTCAATGAATCAAGCAATTCGTGTGGGAACTTATGGAGCAGCTGATGTCGTCGATTAAGGAGGTGATCCAGCCGCAGGTTCCCCTACGGCTACCTTGTTACGACTTCACCCCAGTCATGAATCACACCGTGGTAACCGTCCTCCCGAAGGTTAGACTAGCTACTTCTGGTGCAACCCACTCCCATGGTGTGACGGGCGGTGTGTACAAGGCCCGGGAACGTATTCACCGCGACATTCTGATTCGCGATTACTAGCGATTCCGACTTCACGCAGTCGAGTTGCAGACTGCGATCCGGACTACGATCGGTTTTCTGGGATTAGCTCCACCTCGCGGCTTGGCAACCCTCTGTACCGACCATTGTAGCACGTGTGTAGCCCAGGCCGTAAGGGCCATGATGACTTGACGTCATCCCCACCTTCCTCCGGTTTGTCACCGGCAGTCTCCTTAGAGTGCCCACCATGACGTGCTGGTAACTAAGGACAAGGGTTGCGCTCGTTACGGGACTTAACCCAACATCTCACGACACGAGCTGACGACAGCCATGCAGCACCTGTCTCAATGTTCCCGAAGGCACTCCGCTATCTCTAGCAGATTCATTGGATGTCAAGGCCTGGTAAGGTTCTTCGCGTTGCTTCGAATTAAACCACATGCTCCACCGCTTGTGCGGGCCCCCGTCAATTCATTTGAGTTTTAACCTTGCGGCCGTACTCCCCAGGCGGTCAACTTAATGCGTTAGCTGCGCCACTAAGAGCTCAAGGCTCCCAACGGCTAGTTGACATCGTTTACGGCGTGGACTACCAGGGTATCTAATCCTGTTTGCTCCCCACGCTTTCGCACCTCAGTGTCAGTATCAGTCCAGGTGGTCGCCTTCGCCACTGGTGTTCCTTCCTATATCTACGCATTTCACCGCTACACAGGAAATTCCACCACCCTCTACCATACTCTAGCTCGACAGTTTTGAATGCAGTTCCCAGGTTGAGCCCGGGGATTTCACATCCAACTTAACGAACCACCTACGCGCGCTTTACGCCCAGTAATTCCGATTAACGCTTGCACCCTCTGTATTACCGCGGCTGCTGGCACAGAGTTAGCCGGTGCTTATTCTGTCGGTAACGTCAAAACCATCACGTATTAGGTAATGGCCCTTCCTCCCAACTTAAAGTGCTTTACAATCCGAAGACCTTCTTCACACACGCGGCATGGCTGGATCAGGCTTTCGCCCATTGTCCAATATTCCCCACTGCTGCCTCCCGTAGGAGTCTGGACCGTGTCTCAGTTCCAGTGTGACTGATCATCCTCTCAGACCAGTTACGGATCGTAGCCTTGGTGAGCCATTACCTCACCAACTAGCTAATCCGACCTAGGCTCATCTGATAGCGCAAGGCCCGAAGGTCCCCTGCTTTCTCCCGTAGGACGTATGCGGTATTAGCGTCCGTTTCCGAACGTTATCCCCCACTACCAGGCAGATTCCTAGGTATTACTCACCCGTCCGCCGCTCGCCACCAGGTACAAGTACCCGTGCTGCCGCTCGACTTGCATGTGTTAGGCCTGCCGCCAGCGTTCAATCTGAGCCATGATCAAACTCTTCAGTTCAAACATCTTTGGGTTTTTAAGAAACCCTAAACTTGGCTCAGCAATCGTTGGTTACATCTTTGATTTCTCGCGGAGTAACTTGTGATGCTGATAATCTTGTTGACTATCAGTCTGACTCCACAAGCACCCACACGAATTGCTTGATTCAGTTGTTAAAGAGCGGTTGGTTAAGATCTTTCGTCTCAACCGAGGCGCGAATTCTACGCTTTCCCCTGCTGCTGTCAAGCGGTTATTTTCAGAAGCTTTCAAAGTTTCCTTTGTAACTTCAACCACTTGGCGCTTCCGATCACTCGTTAGCGGGAGGCGAATTCTACAGCGTTACACGCTGCTGTCAACACCTCTTTTACACCGCTTTCGACCGAGTGGATCGAACCGTTAATAGAGTCAAACAAACCGACTTTACCAACTCCTTCTGAACCTCGATGAACTGAAGCAACTCGCTGTCGAAAACTGCGTAACTCTTTGTTTACCAAGGAGTTTTCCGTTTCGACTGCGCCGGAAGTGGGGCGAATTATAGGCTTTCAGAATCTGCCGTCAACCCTTAATTCAGGTTAGCTATCAAGAATCATCGAAAACCGCTAAAACCCTGCTTATATAGAGAGATACACAAACAATCTGCGCAGTATATTGCTCAATTCGTAGAGGTTGAGCATCATGTACCGCGCGTATACCTTTACGCCTCCACTACTCCGGATGATGCCTCTTAATGAATGACCACCCCCGCAGCCTTGCTTCGATCCTGTTCCCGGTCGGGCTGCTGCTTATCGCCATGGCTTCAATCCAGTCCGGAGCCTCTCTCGCCAAAAGTATGTTCCCCATTGTGGGCGCCCAAGGCACCACGACGTTACGGCTGATGTTTGCCAGCATCATCATGTTGCTGCTGCTACGCCCCTGGCGCGCGAAACTCACCGCCAGCTCCCTGCGCACGGTCATCGTCTACGGTATGGCACTTGGCGGGATGAACTTCCTCTTCTATATGTCACTCAAGACCGTCCCGTTGGGGATTGCGGTTGCCCTTGAGTTCACCGGCCCGCTGGCGGTTGCTATATATGCTTCACGCCGGGCAATCGACTTTCTGTGGATCGGTCTGGCGGTCATAGGTCTGCTACTGCTGATCCCCACGGGTGACACCAGTGCCAAAATCGATCTTATAGGTGCTGGCTATGCGCTGGGTGCCGGCGTCTGCTGGGCGCTGTATATCCTGTTCGGGCAAAAGGCCGGGGCAGACAACGGCGTTCAAACCGCCGCGCTGGGTGTAATGATTGCCGCTTTGTTCGTAGCGCCTATCGGCATCGTCCATGCGGGAGCGGCGTTATTGACTCCATCCTTGATTCCAATAGCCATTGGTGTCGCCATTCTCTCTACCGCCCTGCCCTACACCCTTGAGATGGTCGCCCTCACCAGAATGCCAGCCCGGACCTTCGGCACGCTCATGAGCATCGAACCCGCTTTCGGTGCCTTGTCAGGGTTGTTGTTCCTTCACGAGTATCTGTCCCTGGCCCAGTGGCTGGCCATTGCTTGCATCATCCTCGCCTCCGTTGGCGCCACCATGACCATGCGCCGCGAATCCAGCCCCGTGCTCGCTGCCGACTGAAAGTGGATTTGACGAAGCTCTGGTATTTGCCGCTCAATTAGGCCATGTTTAGGTTCTAACTCTGTGTAAGCCATGGACTTTTCGATAGGGACATCGTCAACGCGACGCGCAAGAGCGGATAAAGCCCGACTTTGGGGCCAGACCCGAAGTCAGCTATAAGGAAAGGAATGAAACGAGTTTTGATATTGCTAGTCGTACTTGCCATTGCAGGCTGTGCTGCGACCTCAAAAACCGAGGTAAAGCGCGGGAAGAAGGGATTGCATATCAACTGCTCCGGCCTGTCCTCTTCCTGGGACAAGTGCTACACCAGTGCTACCAATTCATGCGCCCCCAAAGGCTACAAAGTGATCGCCAAATCAGGTGATGCTGTCGAGGAGCCCGGTGATTACCCCTTCGGCCTCAATCCCGCCGGTTATACGAGTCGCAGCATGATCGTCATCTGCAAGTAAACGGGCAGAGTGTCATTCAACGCTCTGCCCCTCGATCTGACGACCCATCTCGAAGTAACTCGACTCCAGGACTTTGCGTTGAATCTGCGGACTTGCCAGCATCCGCGCCACGACCAGAGCGCCAACGCATTGCGACAGAATCGCCCACGCCAGGCTTTCGCTGCCTAAAGTGCGAGCCCAGCTTTCCTGCAATCGACAAATCCATTGTTCCGCCTGCTGTCGAACAGCGATGTCGGAGCGAGCGATTTCAGCGCCCAACGCTGGCAGGGCACAACCTGTCTCGGGCTGCTCAACATGCGCCATACTCAAATAGTGCTTGAGACAGCGCTCAAGCCTTTTCCGGCTCTGCTCACCATCCCCGCTTAACCGCTCAAGGCTCTGACTCAGCTCACGCTCGACGATCGAACTGAACAGCTCGTCTTTTGAAGAAAAGTGGCTATAGAAAGCCCCGCCACTGAGCCCTATCGCCTTCATAAACCCGTCGACGCCAACCGTGGAAAAACCTTCTTTCTTGGCCGACACAGCACTGCTTTCCAGCAATCGCTCTCTGGTTTCCTGCTTGTGGCTGGCTGAATAACGCATCGCTCCCCCCTATGGATATATCGCCTTGACGCATTCAGGATCATAGCATAACGTTCGTTTAGTTAACGATCATTTACCAAAACAGGCGATACCCATGACTACAGCCATTAATAACAAAAAAGTCGTATTGGTCGTCGGTGCAGGCGATGCCACCGGCGGAGCAATAGCCAAACGCTTCGCCAAGGAAGGTTTTGTCGCCTGCGTTACTCGGCGCAGCGCTGACAAGTTACAGCCCCTGGTCGATGCAATCCAGGCTGCGGGAGGTGACGCCCATGGCTTCGCCTGCGATGCACGCAAAGAAGATGAGGTGATTGCGCTGGTCGAACAGATCGAGAGCCAGATCGGCCCGATCGAAGCCTTCGTCTTCAACATCGGCGCCAATGTGCCGTGCAGCATTCTTGAAGAAACTGCACGCAAGTATTTCAAGATCTGGGAAATGGCCTGTTTCTCGGGATTCCTCAACGCTCGTGAAGTCGCCAAACGTATGGCCACCCGCCAACGGGGCACTATCCTGTTCACCGGTGCAACAGCAGGAATACGTGGAGCTGCCGGGTTCGCCGCCTTTGCCGGCGCCAAGCACGGGATTCGGGCATTGGCCCAAAGCATGGCCCGCGAACTGGGCCCAATGAACATCCATGTCGCCCATATCGTCGTCGACGGCGCTATCGATACGGACTTTATCCGCGACAGCTTTCCGGAGAAATACGCACTCAAGGATCAAGACGGCATCCTCAACCCGGAACACATCGCCGAAAACTACTGGTACCTGCACAGTCAGCCGCGAGATGCCTGGACCTTCGAGCTGGATCTACGGCCATGGAGCGAACGCTGGTAAGCCCTCCCCCCTAACAATAATCAGAGAGCACAACCCACCATGAGCAAAATCGTAGAGTTTTTCTTCGACCTTGGCAGCCCCAGCACTTACCTGGCCTATACCCAATTACCAAAGATCTGTGCCCAAACCGACAGCCAGCTTATCTATCAACCCATGCTACTGGGTGGTGTATTCAAAGCCACCGGCAATGCCTCGCCCATCAGCATCCCGGCGAAGGGGCGCTACATGCTTCACGATCTTGAGCGCTATGCCAAACGCTACGACGTCCCACTCAATTTCAATCCGCATTTTCCGGTCAACACCCTTTTACTGATGCGCGCTGTCACCGGCATGCAGCTGCGTCACCCGGAATGTTTCCTCGATTTTATCGACTGTCTTTTCCGCGCCTTGTGGGTTGATAAGCGCAACCTCAATGACCCTGCGATAGTCGCTGCGGTATTGACGGATAACGGCTTTGACCCGACCGAAATCCTGGCTCTGAGCAATGATGAAGAGGTCAAGGCAGCCCTTAAGGACAAAACCGAACAGGCCTTGCAACGCGGGGTGTTCGGCGCGCCGAGCATGTTTGTCGATAACCGGTTGTTCTTCGGCCAGGACCGTCTGGACTTTGTCCTCGAAGCCTTGAGCTAAATCTCGATAACCAGCCGCCCCTCCCCTTGCCGGGTCATAGGTGTCTTTGGCGGTTTGCAAAGCTTGCGCCGCCAGCCTTGAGCTGACGGTGCAGAAGCGATTTAAATAGCCGCCGTTCGGCTGTTCAACCACTCCAGAGCGGCACCGTCAAGCAGCGGACTCAAACGCTCACGGACTTGCGCGTGATAGCCGTTGAACCACTCTTTTTCGTCTTGAGTCAGCAATGCCGGCTCCAGGCAGCGGGTGTCGATCGGGCACAGGGTCAGGGTTTCGAACTTGAGGAACTCGCCGAACTCGGTGCTGCCCGCTTCGCGATTCAACACCAGGTTCTCGATCCGCACACCCCAGCGGCCGGGACGATAAGTACCCGGTTCGATGGAGGTGATCATCCCCGGCTGCATCGCCGTTTGTGGCGCCGGCGCGGCCTGATAGGCAATCACCTGCGGACCTTCATGAACATTGAGGAAGTAACCGACGCCATGACCGGTGCCGTGACCGTAATCGACACCTTCGGCCCAGATCGGCGCACGGGCAATCGAATCCAGCAACGGCGACAGAATGCCCCGTGGGAACTGCGCCCGGGACAGCGCGATCACGCCTTTGAGTACCCGTGTGCAATCACGCTTCTGCTCCTGAGTCGGCGTGCCGACTGGCACCATGCGGGTAATGTCGGTGGTGCCGCCCAGGTACTGACCGCCGGAGTCGATCAGCAACAGGCCATCGCCTTCGATCAGCGCATGCTCATCGAAGGTAGCGTGATAGTGCGGCATCGCGCCGTTGGCATTGAACGCCGCAATGGTGTTGAAGCTCAGCGAAACATAGCCGGGCCGACGGATACGCGCCGCCGTCAGGTGCTCATCGATGGTCAGTTCGGTAATCCGCTCGCGACCCAACGCGGTTTCCAGCCAGGCGAAAAACTCGCACAGCGCCGCGCCGTCCTGCTCCATGGCCTGACGAATATGCTCGGCATCGGCGAGGCTTTTTTGCGATTTGGCCAAGGTGGTCGGGTTCAGCCCTTCGATCAGTTTTACGCCACTGCCCAGGTTATCCAGCAGACCCGCCGTCACCCGCGCCGGATCGACCTGCAGGCTCGCGCCGCTCGGTACTGCGTTCAATGCCGCGGCCACTTCGCTGTAATCGCGCAGGGTCACCCCATCCTGTTCGAGGATCGCGCGCAGTTGCCCATCGACTTTGCTCAGCGCCACAAACAGCGTCGCCTGCTGCTGCCCGATCAAGGCGAAAGACACGAACACCGGGTTGAACGACACGTCAGCGCCACGCAGGTTGAACAACCAGGCGATGTCATCGAGGGTCGCGATAAAGTGCCAATCGGCGCCGCGGTCTTTCAGGCTCTGGCGCAGTTTGGCGAGTTTCTCGCCACGGCTGACAGTGGCCTGAGGCGGCAGATGTTGGTAGATCGGCTGATTCGGCAGTGCTGGACGGTCTTGCCAGACTTCATTCAACACATCGATATCAGTACGCAGCCGGGCGCCACGCTCCTGCAGTTTGGCACCCAGAGTTCGCGCCGAAGCCACTGCCATGACCGCGCCATCGACGGCAACCACGCCGCCTTCGGGCGTTTGCTCAGCCAGCCAATCCAGCGGGCCTGGCTGCCCAGGCTGGAGTTTCACCAACTCGATGCCGCTGCCCTTGAGTTCCTTGGTCGCCTGCTCCCAATAACGGCTGTCAGCCCAGACGCCGGCGAAGTCCCCAGTCACGATCAGCGTGCCGACCGAGCCATGAAAGCCCGACAGCCATTGCCGTCCCTGCCAGTAACCGGGAAGGTATTCCGACAGATGCGGATCGGCCGACGGCACCAGCAGGGCGTGAATGCCCTCCCGGCTCATCAGCTCGCGGGTTTGCGCCAGGCGCCGGGAAACCACTCCGTTGGTCAAAGGCTGCGTGCTCATTGTGTCTCCTGCTAATCACTGATCATTTTTATTGGGTGCTGATGCGGATCAGCCCTTATGGCTGGGCAACGGCCCAGAACGCCGGTGCACTGGCGGATGAAGCTTTAATCAATTGTGCCGCTTGATCGACATCCTGCTCGGTGGTGAAGCGCCCCAGGCTCAGACGGATCGTACGACTCGCTGCCCGCGCGTCATGTCCCAACGCAAGCAATACATGGGACGGCGCGTTGCTCGCCGAGTTGCAGGCCGAGGTCGCCGAAAAAGCGATCGAAGCACTCAACGCCGCCGGGTTGAACTCGCCCTCGTTGAACGTCAGGCTCAAGGTATGGGGAATGCGTTGGGTTGCGCTGCCGTTCAATCGGACACCAGGAAGACTGCCGAGTTGCTCCAGCAACCGCTCACGCAAACGCACGATGGTTGCAGCCTCTTCGTCAAAGAACTCCGCCGCCAGGGCAAATGCCGCGCCCATGGCCGCGATCTGATGAGTCGCGAGGGTCCCGGAACGCAAACCGCCTTCGTGCCCGCCACCATGGATCTGCGCCTGCAAACGCTGCTGCGCCCGCGGGCCGACATACAACGCACCGATGCCCTTGGGTCCATAGATTTTGTGTGCGGAAAACGACATCAGATCCACCGGCCACTCGGCCAGATCGATCGCCACTTTGCCAGCGCCCTGGGCGGCATCGACGTGAAACAACGCGCCTCGTTCACGCACGACCTGGCCGATGGCCTGGATGTCGTTGAGGGTGCCGAGTTCGTTATTGACCAGCATCAGCGACACCAGAAAGGTGTCCTCGCGCAGCGCTTCACTGACCGCCTGCGCGCTGATCAGACCTTCGGCATCCGGCACCAGATAAGTCACGGCGACGCCGGCATCCTGCAACTGCCTGGCCGTATCGAGAATCGCCTTGTGTTCGATTTGACTGGTGATGATGTGCCCACCCGCTACACCGCGGGCCTGGGCGACGCCCTTGAGCGCGAGGTTGTTGGATTCCGTGGCACCGGAGGTCCAGACGATCTGCGCAGGTTCGGCGCCGACCAGCTCGGCCACCTGCCGGCGAGCGTGCTCAACCGTTTGCCGGGCCTGCTGGCCATAGGCATGGGAGCTGGAGGCCGGGTTACCGAAGTTACCGCAGAACCCCAGACAGTCGACCATCACCTGGATCACCCGCTCATCCACCGGCGTGGTGGCGGCATAGTCGAAATACAAAGGACGTTTATTCATAACAAAGACTCGCAGAGCGTGTTCCGGGATCAGCTGTGCTCGGTGGTGGAAACGTTGACCGGCGCCACCCCGGGAGCGACGCAAAACGGCAAACGTTAGCAATACCTGATCGGATGCAGTTAAAGAAGGACAACTTCTCTTAAAAGTGCGTAGGAACGCTCCTGAAGTTGAGCTTAACAGGCATCGCACGCCCCGTTGAAGCCCAAGTCAGCTAAAGCTTTCGTGCAGCATCGGGTACAGGGAGGCCACCAACAGCAGAGCCATGCCCCAATTGAACACGCGCAACCAGCGCCGATCACGCAGGACATTGCGCAACAGGCTGCCGCAGGCCGCCGCAGGCCGCCCAGAGGCTGACGCTTGGCAGGTTGATCACGGCGAAGACCGCGGCAATGACAATCACATTGGTGAAATAACCCTGCAACGGCGTGTAGGTGCTGATGGCACCGATCGCCATGATCCAGGCCTTGGGATTGACCCATTGAAATGCCGCCGCCCCCCAGTAACTTATGGGTTTGGCGTGACCTTGTCCGGTCTCGGAGACTGGACCGCTATGCGCGATTTTCCACGCCAGGTACAGCAGATAGGCCGCGCCGACATAACGCAGCACCGTATAAAGCAGCGGCCAGGTTTGAAACACCGCACCCAGGCCAAACCCGACGGCGAGCACAAGAATGAAGAAGCCGCAGCTGATGCCGAGCATATGGGGAATGGAACGGTTGAACCCGAAATTGACACCCGATGCCAACAGCATGGTGTTGTTCGGTCCGGGAGTTATGGAAGTAACCAGCGCAAACAGGGCAAAGGCCAGCAGCAAATCCAGCGAAAGAGTCATGGGGCAATCCATCAAGGTCAGTCAGGCATTGACCCTATCCCACGGACTCAGCGAAACCCATGGACAGTTGCGTAAAACTTCGAGCAGTACAGTCCGCTCAGTGCTGCCCGTCGGCCCCTCGGTTGTCCGCCCTATCGTGGCCTATAGTGAATCGACCGGAAACGGTGATGGATCACATTCATTCCCCAAGAAAAGGAGAATCGACATGAGCGTTAAACCGATACCCGAGGGTTACCACAGCATCACGCCCTACCTTGGCATCAAAAAAGCAGCCGAGGCGATCGAGTTCTACAAGAAAGCCTTCGGTGCCACTGAAGTCATGCGCCTGGATATGCCCAACGGCGACATTGGCCACGCTGAACTGCGCATCGGTGATTCGGCCATCATGCTTGCCACCCCTTGCGACGCCGCGTCCCTGAGCAGCCCGGAACAGGCCGGCATCTCGGTGGGGCTGCATTTATATGTGAACGATGTCGACAAGCAATACGCCCAGGCGGTTGCCGCTGGAGGCGTAGTTGTCTCGGAAGTGAAAGACCAGTTTTACGGCGACCGTTCAGGGACGCTGAAAGACCCGTACGGTCATTTGTGGTTTATCTCCTCCCGCAAAGAGGACCTGTCGCAAGCAGAAATCGCCAAACGTGCCGCAGAGATGTTCAAGCAGCAGGGTTAAGCAATAGGCACAAAAAATCCGGCATCTTTTCAGATGCCGGATTTTTTACGGGTAGAAAATCAGTGAGTCCTGTTACCTGGCGATGATGCGATCCACCGACAGCTTGCCAGCGCCTTCGAGCAGAACAGCAACTGTGCCGCCCAGCAAGGCCAACGCGAACTCGTAACCGTTGTTGGCCATGAACAGACCGTTGCTGATATGCACCGAGAAGATCGCCACCAGCAGCGTGAACGTCAGACCCAGTGCCGCAGGGCGAGTCAGCAGACCGATGATCAGTGCCAGGCCGCCAAAGAACTCGGTTCCGCCCGCGAGCAAGGCCATCAACTGCCCCGGCGCCAGACCGATGCTTTCCATCCACTGCGCTGTACCGGCCAGACCGTAACCGCCAAACAGACCAAAAAGCTTTTGCGCACCGTGGGCGGCGAAGATGATGCCGACGAAGATCCGCAGAACAGCCATGCCGTAGCCAGCGCGGGTAGACAATGCGGTTTTGATCAGTGTGCTCATGGTGTGTCGTCCTTTCGATACAGGGGTTGGTTGACCGCTATATTAATCAGTAAATATCATGTTAAAAGCGCAAAAAACCCGTCATAACAATCAAATTTATCGATTACTTCCTTGAGACGACCTCATGCGTCTGGGGCTCCAGCGAATCCCGTTCCCGATCGAATGCCAGGTAGTACTTGTTGACACTGTTCACATAGCTGACGGCGTTCATTCCCACCTGTTCCATGGCAATGCGCTCCACCTGGAAAAACCACTGGTCAGGATTCAAACCACGGCGCTTCGCTTCCGTGCGCATGCCTTGTACCCGCTCCGGGCCCATGTTGTAGGCGGCCAGAACAAAGGCCATGCGCTCGCGCTCGTTGAGCTTGGGACTTGCGAAGAACTTGCGGCGGATCAGCGCCAGGTACTTGGCCCCGGCCTGCACATTGCTGTCGAGGGACTGAATATCATTGACCCCCACCCGCTGGGCCGCAGACGGGGTAATTTGCATCAAGCCCGTGGGGCCGCTGCCGCTCTTCGCGTTCGGTTGCAGCGCTGATTCCTTGAACGCCAGGGCAGCCAGGTTCAGCCAGTCCATGCCCTGTTCGCGCGCATGCTTGTGCAAGACCGGGCGCAGCTTTTCCAGACGCTGGCGGTCAGCACGGGCCAAGGGATAGTGGACCTGGTACAAGCGCCGGTAGATGCGCAGAAACGCGACGTCCTGATCCGCCGGTGTTTTATAGGTTTTCAGGAAGCGATCAATGCTCGCCCGCAGCATCGACGCGTCGCGCCGCACAAACCAATACTCTTCGCCCGGCTCGCTGATGATCACCTGTCGATCGAAGCGCAGCCTGGGCAGAATCTTGCCCCAACGCTCGGCAATCGGTTGCTCGACGATGGTCAGATGAAATATCCCGGCCTGAACCATCTCCAGCACATCTTCGACGGCAAGGCTCGGATCGACCCACTCGACCTTGACCGGCGGCAACTTGTGTAACGCCAGTTTCTGATTGATCTGATTGATCGCCTCGCCCGCCGCGCTTCCCGTGGTCAGCGCCACCGTGCGCCCGGACAGTTGCTCCAGGCGGGTAAACCGCTTCTCGCCTTTGATCCCCACCAACAGCAACGGCACGTTACTGGCAATCGGCTCGCTGGTGCTGATGGCATGACCTGACTGCGGGTCGAGTAACTCACCAGGCGCCACCAGGTCACCGTCTCCGCGCTGAAGGGCGCCGAGCAGTTGGTCCTTGGCTTTGGGGATGATCTTGAGGCTGATTTCCTGACCGTCACGGGCGTTGCCGTTGAGGTATTGTTCGAAGGCTCGCAGGCGATGGTATTCGACGCCAATGGTCTGGCCCTGGACTTCGCCGGAACTGTTACGACTCTGGTTGACCAGTACCCGCAGGACGCGGCTGCTGCGGATTTCCGCCAGGTCGCGAACCTGGCCCGCCTGAGGAGCGACCAGAGGGCCGGCCAGACGCGCAACCGCCGGCATGGGCAGCAGCAACGACAAGCACAGCAGAAGCAAAACCTGGGGGCGCGTCATCCGCTCTCCGGAAAAGAATACTGTCCAGCCTCACGAAGGAGTTCGGGAAGTTGGCCAACAGAAACAGAGCGCCTGGAGCGCTGGCAACGTGCGAAAGACTGCTGGATTACCAACCCAAGCGTTCTTCCGGCCTCAAGAGACAGCCTCAACTCGTTGTAGTTCTTGGTTTTTCTTATAAATCTAGAGCTCTGATATGCTTTCCGGCCTTGGCCTGAGGTAGCACCATGCAACTCATCGATATCGGCGTCAACCTGACCAACCCCAGTTTCGCCGACAAACACCAGGCAGTACTCGACCGCGCCTATGCTGCCGGAGTCTGCCAACTGGTCCTCACCGGTACCAGTGTCGAGGGCAGTGAACAGGCGCTCGAACTGTGCCAACAACTGGACGAAACCGGGCAACGTTTGTTCTCCACTGCGGGGATTCACCCCCACTCGGCCAGTGACTGGAACGCCGACAGCGCGCAACGCTTGCGCGGACTGCTGAAAGAATCGCGCGTGCGCGCCGTGGGTGAATGCGGACTGGATTTCAATCGCGACTTCTCGCCACGCCCGCAACAGGAAAAGGTCCTCGAAGAACAGTTGGCGATGGCCGTCGAGCTGCAAATGCCGGTGTTCCTCCACGAGCGCGACGCCAGCCAGCGACTGCTGGAAATCCTGCGCGACTTCCGTGACCGCTTGCCCGCCGCCGTGGTGCATTGTTTTACCGGTGAGAAGCGCGCGTTGTTCAGCTACCTCGACCTTGATTTGCATATCGGCATCACCGGCTGGATCTGCGACGAGCGCCGCGGCACTCACCTGCACCCGCTGGTCCGCGAGATTCCCGGTGCTCGCTTGATGCTGGAAAGCGATGCGCCGTACCTGTTACCGCGCAGTCTGCGACCGAAACCGAAAAACGGCCGCAACGAACCGGCGTACCTGACGGAAGTGTTGCGCGAAGTGGCCTTGCATCGTGGTGAGAGCCTGGAAGATGTGGCGGCTCATAGTACGGCGTGCGCGAGGGCGTTTTATGGGCTGCCGTCGATAGAGTGAATCAGCCAGATTATTTGGTGACTGCACCATTGCTTTCGCGGGCAAGCGAACGTCGCCCGGCCCTTCCCACAAGGGTCAGGTGATCTCCTGTGGGAGCGGGCTTGCCCGCGAAGAGGCCCTGACAATCAACACAAATCTGCAGCCCCATCCCCCGGCCATTGACCCACATCAACAACCCTCCTCCTGAGTAGCGGCACAATAATGGCACCTTGCCAAAACTGTTTCCGCTATCAGAGAAGACCTTCCATGGGTGCCTGGCTTAGCAACATCTCGCTGAAATACAAATTCTGGGCCGTCAACGCGGTTGCCTTCATCACGACCCTGCTGTTGGTGCTGTATGCCGTACAGCTCGAGCAGCAGGCCCGCAGCCAGGCCGCACAAGTCTCGGCCCAGACCCAGGCGCGGTTGCTCAATGCCTGGCCGGCAGGGCTTGCCTTGCCCAAGGCGGACCACGTGCTGAGCTTCAACCGTGGCCAGGTTCCATCCCTGCACGAACAACCGTTGCCCGAACTGACCAGCGCCAGCGGTTGGGTCGAGCTCAATCCTATGCCGTTGTTCGGCGACAACCCGCTGATGGGTGCCGAGGTGGTGTCCCGTGCGGACGGCCAACAGCTCGCCGTGCTCGCCTATGGCCCGAGCCTGAGCCAGGTGTTCGGTGAGCGCCTGGCCAACTACGCGGCGGCGGTATTCATCCTGATGCTGGCAATGCTTGGCGCCTCACAGTTGCTGATCCGCTTTTTGCTCAGCCAGCTCAACACCTTGAAAGACGTGATGTTGCACGTGGAAAAGACCGGCGACTTGTCAGCCCGCGTGCCATTGGCGTGCAAGGATGAAGTCGGGCAGATGGCCAGCGCCTTCAACGCCATGCAGGCCGGTTATCAGCGGGTGGTCAACACCGTGGCGCACACCGCCAGACAACTGGATGTCGGTGCTGCGCGGCTGGCATCAAGCATGAGCGACGTGCGCCACGGCATGCTGGGTCAGCAAAGCGAAACCGATCAGGCCGCGACTGCGATCAACGAGATGTCCGCCACGGTTTACCACATCGCCCAGCATGCTGGAGCGACCCGCGACTTGTCGCAGACCGCCGACGCCCTGGCCGGCAGCGGGCAGGAGGTGGTCAGTCGTGTGCAGAAATCAATTGCCGGGCTTTCCAGCGGCGTACAACAGACCGCCGAGATGATTCAGCGATTGGCCGAAGACAGCCAGAAGATCAACAGTGTGGTCAGCGTGATTCACAGCATTGCCGAGCAAACCAATCTGCTGGCACTTAACGCCGCAATCGAAGCCGCTCGAGCCGGTGAAATGGGCCGTGGTTTTGCGGTAGTCGCCGATGAAGTCCGCAACCTGGCCAAACGGGTGCAAACCTCCACCGACGAGATCACCCTTATGGTCTGCGCTCTGCAAGCCGGGACCCGGGATGCCGTGGACTTTATGCAGGAAAGTTCGTTCAAGGCTGACGATTGCGTGCAGCAGGCTCAGGAAGCCAGCGCAGCACTGGCAGAGATCACCGGCGCGGTGGCGCAGATGCGCGAAAGCAATACCCAAATCGCCGTGGCGGCCGAGCAGCAGAGTCAGGTGGCCGAAGAGATGAATCGCGCGGTGGTGAGCATTCGCGACGTGACCGAGAATACCGTGCAACAGACCATCGACTCGGCCACCACCAGTCACGAACTGGCAATGTTGGCGGGCGAATTGAGCAGGGCGATCGGGCAGCTCAAGTTGTAAGGCCCCTCGGGGGCAAGGGCTAGGCGTCCCCCCTTCTCCTACAGGGATGCGCGATCAACTGTGGGAGCGAGCTTGCTCGCGAAGGACGTTAACGATTACGCGTGTTTTCTGAATGAACGCGTCGCCCTTGAGTCCATCGCGAGCAAGCTCGCTCCCACACAGAGCCCCTCGCCACATTAATCGGGATTAACCAAAGATGGTAACGGTCTGCCGACTCATGGCGATCAACTGCCCTTCAGGGCTCCACAACGCCGCGGCCGCGTGACCGTATCCGTCGCGGGCATGCTCGATCACTACGTGGTATTTGCACCAGTCCAGCGTGTTCAGCGCCAGCAATGGCTGGACGAATTCGATGGTCCAGGTCAGGGTGCTGCCCGCCGCCGGTTTGCTCAGGTGCGGCAACAGGGCCGGAGGCCAGGCATCCACCAGCGCCAGAATATGCGCCTCGGTCAGTGGCTCTTCCTTCACATCTCCACGCAAACGTACCCAACCGCCCATCTCCCGCGACTTGTTACCAGTGAACGGCAAACCGCCGACACTCCAGCGCATCGCCAGGTGGCGCATGAATTCCGGGGTCACGCCTTTGATGTAAGGCAGTTCCTGGCACTCATCCCAGTGTTTCATTTCCGGTGCCGGTTCAGCCGCGACGTCGACTTGCGAGGGACGAGAGGCACCAAAGCTGCCCTGGACCAAAGTCACCACTTGCCCCTTCTGCATGGCCCGGCCCAGTACCTGGCTGACGGCCTTGCCTTCGCGCAGTACATCCACTTCAAAGCTGATAGGCACATCAGGTTCGGCCGGCCCGACAAAGGTGATCGCCAGCGAACGCACCGGGCGATCCGCCGGGACTTTTGCGCGCATGGCTTCGTACTGCAAAGCCGCCACCAGTCCACCAAAACTGGCACGCCCCTGAGCCCACTCCGCCGGGATAGACAGTTCCAACGGATAGCTGCGAACGGCATCGACCAAATCAGAAAAGCGCATGAGAACCTCAAGCCAGGAAAAAGACCCAAGGATCTTAACCAGCAGACGATGACTACACAGCACCTATTCCAGCCAAAAACCCGGACAGATAAGCCGAACGCTACCGACTACCCGCACTCTCGTAGCCGGACGATGCAACGGGCGACCTGCTGTGTGTTCAGGATTTGAAGCAAGCCTTGCTCAACTTATCCAGCACGCGATCTGCGCTGCCTTCAGCCTCAGCCATGGTCACTCGCCAAACTGCCACACAGGGCAGCAAATCAGGCTCTTGTTCGGCCTTGGCCAGCCATTGCCAGCAATCATGCCAGGCACCGAGTGCCTCTTGAGCGGCTTTCAGCCGAGGCAAGGCCTGTTCGGGCAAGCGATCCAGTTCGGGATAGGCTTCGATTGCGTAACGCACGCGCTTGATCAGCAGACGCAAGCGATGCCGGTCATGTGCGGGATCGTGCAGCGCTTTATCCAGCGCGTTCCACTGTTTGGCCAGACGCTTTTCGATACGCCGACGTAAACCTTTGAGAAATCCCTGACGCTGGGAAGCTCGCAGAAAGCGCGGAAAGGCGTCGAGTATGAGAAACAGTCGTGCCAGCTCCGGGCCGGCTGCCACAGCAGGATACGCCTTGGCCATTTGCACCGTGCGCCGCTGCGCCGCTTCATGCTGACCGTGACTGTGCAACCAGGCGGCCAGGACTTCCCGGTCGCGCAAGGGTGTGGTCAGGTTCCCGACCCCGGCCGCCGCGGCTTCCAATTGCTCGACACCGGGCAAACCGCGTAAAGGTCGCAGCAGACTGCGCAAACGGCGAACCGTGGTGCGCAAATCGTGCAGCGCCTCATCATCGGTCGTCGCCCTCAACCGCGCCTGGCAGGCCAGCAAGCGAACGTCCAGGTTCAACACCTGAACCACCAACCGATCAACCAGGGCAGACATAGGTTTACTCCCGAACGAACAATCGAGGTGGAGACACAATGACCTTAAACCGCAGCAATGCTTGCGGGCAAACACGCCCGTAAGCATTGCGCTACATCATCAAGCTTTTCGGTCAACGACCGGCGCGGGACTCGCGGATATAGAAACGGGCCTTCTCGGCTTTTTTCGTACAGCCTTCATAGGCTTCGAACTGCTGCTGAGTCTTGGCCCCGGTCAACAAGGACAGCGCCTTGGAGTAACTGACGGTGCCCGCGAAACCTTCAACCTTGGCCAGGTCCAGCTCATGCCAGGCCGCGTCAAGCTGGCTACCGCAACTCTCACGGTACGCCGATTTCCCGGCACAACCGGCCAGAACCAACGCAATCAAAGGCAGACAGATCCAGGCTTTCATCGATGACACCTCAATAAAGAAAAACAATCGTGCACGGTATGACGACCAGCACCGCAAAAAGTGCCTTAGCCCCCCCTGAAGAATAGCTGGGGCGAGAATACTCGCCTGCCGTCGTTGATTGTCGGAAAAACGACCTTGCCCCTACACCATCCAACCACAGCGATTGAAGCGAGCCCCTCGATGGGTGCATTGTTGACGCATGCTGTGAGAAGGGGCGAGTCATGAAAAAGCGTGTCGCATTGGTGCTGGGCTCAGGTGGGGCCAGGGGCTATGCCCATATCGGCGTGATCGAAGAGATCGAAAGACGCGGTTATGACATCGCCTGCATCGCCGGTTGCTCCATGGGTGCCGTGGTCGGCGGGATCTACGCCGCTGGCAAACTCAACGATTACCGGGACTGGATTGAAAGCCTGGACTACCTCGACGTATTGCGCCTGGTGGACGTCAGTTTCCGTCTCGGGGCGATTCGCGGGGAAAAGGTCTTCGGGCAGATCCGCAAGATCGTCGGCGAAATCAATATCGAAGACCTGCGTATCCCCTATACGGCAGTCGCCACGGACCTGACCAACCAGCAGGAAATCTGGTTCCAGGAAGGTTGCCTGCACCAGGCAATGCGCGCCTCGGCGGCGATTCCCAGCCTGTTCACCCCGGTGATGCAGGGCAACCGAATGCTGGTGGACGGCGGTCTGCTGAACCCGCTGCCGATCGTGCCGGTGGTGTCGAGCCACTGTGATCTGATCATCGCGGTCAACCTCAACTCGACCAACCAAGGGCACTATCAATTGCCGGTGATCCAGCGCCCCGCCGCGTTCAAGGTCCGGTTCGACAGCCTGATCGACTCCCTCGGCTCGCGTTTGCCGTTTCGCCGCAAACAGGCTGAACAATTGTTACTGCTCGAGCAGGAGGCCTTGCGCGCGGAGGCCGGCGAGATCATCAACCCGTGGCTCGAATCGGCTGAGCCCCAAGCCCAGCAACCGGCCGCCGCTCCGGGCGCACCGAAGTCAGCCACCGGTTCGTTCATCATCGACAACGTCGGTCCGGCGTCTTTACTGGATTTAATCAACCAGAGTTTCGAGGTCATGCAGACTTCGCTGGCGCAATACAAAATCGCCGGCTACCCGCCGGATATCCTGATCAACGTGCCGAAGCGGGTGTGCCGGTTCTTCGAGTTTTACAAAGCGCCGGAGCTGATCGCCTTGGGCCGGGAGATCGCCAGGGATACGCTGGATCGGTATGAGAATGAGCAGAATTGAGTCATGCCTTTAGTGCAGTGGTGATTGCGCTATCGTCATCGCGAGCAAGCTCGCTCCCACATTTGACCTACATGAACACAGATTTTGTGTACACAAAAAATCCACTGTGGGAGCGACGGTGCGGCGATCCGACTTGCTCGCGATAGCGATTTACCAGACAACACAACCTTAAAAACTGTCGCTACTCAACAACCGATACCCCACCCCCGCCTCGGTCACGATAAACCTCGGCCGAGTCGGATCGTCCGCCAGTTTCTGCCGCAGATGGCCGACCACAATCCGCAGGTAATGGCTGTCTTCGGTATGGGTCGGGCCCCAGATATCCTTGAGTAATTGCTGCTGAGTGATGACCCGCCCGGGGTGCCGCGCCAGTTGCGCCAGCACCGCGTATTCCTTGCGGGTCAACCCCACTTCGATATCGTCCAGCAGCACCCGGCGATAAGCCAGGTCCACCGTCAGCGGACCGAACTTGAGCGCCGCTTCCTGCGCTTCGCCCGTCGGCGCCTGACGCAGCAAGGCGCGCACCCGGGCGAGGAACTCCTGAATGCCGAAAGGCTTGGTCACGTAGTCATTGGCGCCACCGTCGAGGGCCTGGACTTTCTGCCCTTCGCTGGCGCGCACCGACAACACCAGCACCGGCACCGTCGACCATTCGCGAAATTCGCGCAACACCTGTTGGCCGTCCATGTCCGGCAAACCGAGGTCGAGTACCAGCAGGTCGGGCTTGTTCAATGCAGCCTGAGACAGCCCCTCACTGCCGGTACCGGCTTCCAGCACCTTATAGCCCTGAGTTGCCAGGCTGATGCGCAGAAATTTGCGGATCTGCGGTTCGTCATCGATGACCAAAATGGTCGCAGTCTGGCTCATGGTTTCCGATCAATACAAAGAAGTGGCGCAAGAGTAGCGCATGGAACGTCAGGCTTCACTTTCAAGTCCGGGCTGCTCCTGCAACGGCAGATGGATCGTGATGCAGGTGCCGCGACCGTCGAGACCGTCGAGACCGTCAGCCACGCTGATACGCCCGCCATGGGCGCCGACCATACCCTGACAGATTGCCAGACCGAGCCCGGTGCCTTGCCCTCCCCGGTCACCCCGCGCGGCGGTGTAGAACATGTCGAAAATCTTTGCGCGCTCCGCTTCCGGAATCCCCGGCCCTTCATCAGTTACGGAAAAAAACAGCTCGCTGTCGGTCGAGCCGGCGCACAGTTGCAGACGCCCCTGAGGCGGCGAAAAACGCGCGGCGTTTTCCAGCACATTGACCAGCGCCTGTTCGATCAACGCGGCATGCACGTAGAGCAACGGTAATTCGCCCGGCACCTCGGTGCTGACCTGCAAGGGTGCCAGCACCGCACGCAGCCGATTCAGCGCACTGCCGACGATATCGGCCGGCGACACCCAGTCCCGCGCCAGCTTCAGCGCGCCGTGACCGAGGCGGGTCATGTCCAGCAGGTTCTGAATGTAGCGATCCAGCCGTTCGGCTTCATCGCGGGTGCCTTCGAGCAATTCCCGACGGTCCTCCAGCGGGATCGCTTCGCCCAGGGCCAGCAAGCTGTCGATGCTGCCGCGCATAGAGGTCAGCGGGGTGCGCAAATCGTGGGACACCGACGCCAGCAAAGCACTGCGCAATTGCTCGGTTTCGCCATGCAGGCGGGCTGCCTCCAGATCCTCGGCCAATTGCGCCCGGGCCAGCGCCTGAGCCAACGGCTGGCTCAACGCGGTCAACAAACGGCGGCGCTGACCGCTGAGTGGCTGACCGTCTTTGGTGCTCACGCCGAGTAGCCCCAGCGGCCCCTCTTCCACCGACAATGGCCACCACCACCAACGCCCGAATGGCAAGGTCCCGGTGCCCATGCCCGCCGGTTGATCGTGTTGCCAGGCCCAGTCGGCGGCAGCGCGCTCCGCTTCGGAAAACTGCAGTGGGCCACCGGTTTCAACCTTCCAGCCAGCCTGACCATCGCGGTTGAGCAAGCACAATTGCAGATCGTTCCAGCCGTTCAAATGCTGCGCAGCAGCACTGATCACCGCCTGACGATCAGTGGCCGCGGTGAGTTTGCGCGACAGGTCGAGCAGTTCGCTGGTCTCTTCCTGGGTGTCGCGCAATGCCTGCAACTGCCGCCGTTGCCGCGCCGCAAGGTTACCGGTCAACGCCGCCATCAACAGGAAAAACAACAGCGTCAGCACGTCTTCTTCGCGCTGGATGCGGAAGGAGAAAGTCGGCGGAATGAACAGAAAGTCATAGGTCAGGAACGACAGTGCCGCACAGGCCAATGCCGGGCCAAGGCTGCTGCGCACCGCCACCAGCAGCACGGCGGCGAGGAACACCAGCGAGATATTCGGCAGCGCCAACACGCTGGCCACTCCCCAGGCCAGGGCGCTGGCCAATACCGTCGCCAGCAGCGCCAACGCATAATCGAACCAGACCAGCGAATGCGCCGCACGCATGCGCGGTGCCGGCTGATCTGCGTCACTGTCGAGGACGTTGATTTCCAGCCCGCGGGCATCACGCAACAACCGCGAGGCCAGGCCGCCGCCGAACAGCCGACGACGCCAACGCGGCCTCGACTGACCGACCAGCACCAGGCTGGCGCGGCGTTCGGCGGCGTGCTGAATCAAGGTTTTCGCGACCTCGCCGGCACGTAGCAATACCACCTCACCGCCCAGACGTTCGGCCAGTTGCTGGGCACTTTGCAGGCGCAAACGCGACTGCTCGTCGCGCACACTGCCGTTATCCACATGCACCAGGCTCCAGGGCAGATGCCGACGCTGGGCGACCCGGCTGGCGTGGCGCACCAGACGCTCGGCCTGCGCGTCGCCATCGACCCCCACCAAGAGTCGCCCGCGTACCGTCGGAGCGGCCTGGCCCAGCTGCCGGTAGCCTTGCGCCAAGTCATTATCGACCTGAGCCGCAGCGGTCTGCATCGCCAGTTCGCGCAAGGCCGTGAGGTTGGTTTGGGTGAAGAACGCATCGATGGCCGCCCGCGCCTGCTCGGGCACGTAGACCTTGCCATCGCGCAGACGCTCCAGCAGTTCCCGGGGCGGCAGGTCGATCAGCAGCAGTTCGTAGGCTTCCTGCAACACCCAGTCGGGCAAGGTTTCGCGAACCTGCACACCGGTGATGCCGCGCACCTGATCGTTGAGGCTTTCCAGATGCTGAACGTTGACCGTGGTGAACACATCGATGCCGGCTGCCAGCAGTTCCTGAATGTCCTGCCAGCGCTTGGCATGCCGACTGCCCGGTGCATTGGTGTGGGCCAGTTCATCGACCAGTACCAGCTTGGGTCTGGCCTTGAGCAGGCCGTCGAGGTCCATTTCTTCGAGCATCACGCCGCGGTATTCGGAACGGACCAACGGCTGCTGCGGCAAAACACCGAGCAACGCTTCGGTTTCCGCGCGGCCATGGGTTTGCACCACGCCGGCGAGGACTTTCACACCCTGACGCAGCTGGGTGTGGGCCGCTTGAAGCATGGCGTAGGTCTTGCCGACACCGGGAGCGGCGCCGAGGAAGACCTTGAGCCGACCACGACCGTCGCGGGGTAAATCTGCTAACAGCGCGTCGGCGCGGCCGGAGTCACTCATGCTGGGGCATCTCTTTTTCAGGTGTTGATGTGGTGATTATTTGGCCGTCTTCGCGGGCAAGCCCGCTCCCACATGGCGCAGATCCTGTGGGAGCGGGCTTGCCCGCGAATGGCTACGACGCAGATCTACAACTTTTCCAGTGCTGTATTCAAGGCCAGCACATTCACCACCGGCGGGCCAACCAACGGCTGCTCGATATGCGCATCGACCAATTGCTGCACGGTCGACACCGGCAGGTTGCGGGCCGCCGCGACTCGCGCCAGTTGATAGGCAATCGCCGCGGGTGGCAAGTGTGGATCAAGGCCACTGCCAGAGGTAGTGAGCAACGCCAAAGGAACAGCCCCCTGCCCCGGCACCAACAGCGTGTTGGCATCGCCGATCACCCGAGTGGCCAGCGCCGGGTTGCTCGGCGCCAGGTTGCTGGCACTGCTCGATACCGTGGCGAAGGCGCCGGCCGATGGGCGCGGATGGAACCAGCCGTCACCGGTGAAATCCTGGGCGATCAGCGCCGAGCCGCGAACCTTGCCGTCGGCATCGCGCACCAGGCTGCCATTGGCCTGATCCGGGAACGCCACCTGGGCCACACCGGTCACCACCAGCGGATAGGCCACGCCGGTAATCAGGGTCATCAGAACAATCAGGCTCAAGGCCGGACGAAACATAGTGAACATCATCGAATCCTCAAATTGGAAATACATAACCCTGTGGCGAGGGAGCTCGCTCCCGCTGGGCTGCGAAGCAGCCCCAAAACCTGCAAGCTCATTCCTTCAGGCATACCGCATGCACCGGGTTTACGGCTGCTGCGCAACCGAGCGGGAGCAAGCTCCCTCGCCACAAAAAGCCCTTCCCGCCCGTTCAGCGGTCAAACCAGATGCAACGCCGTCAACACCATGTCGATCGCCTTGATCCCCACAAACGGCACCAGAATCCCGCCGACGCCGTAGATCAGCAGATTGCGTCGCAACAACGCCGCTGCGCTCGCCGCCTGCACTCGTACACCGCGCAGAGCCAGCGGGATCAGCACCACGATGATCAAGGCGTTGAACACGATTGCCGAGAGGATCGCGCTCTGCGGGCTGCTCAGGTGCATCACGTTGAGCACGCCGAGCTGTGGATAAATCGAAGCGAACAGCGCCGGCAGGATCGCGAAGTACTTGGCCACGTCGTTGGCGATGGAAAAGGTGGTCAACGCGCCACGGGTCACCAGCAGCTCTTTGCCGATCTGCACCACGTCCAGCAGCTTGGTCGGGTCGCTGTCGAGGTCGACCATATTCGCCGCTTCGCGCGCAGCCTGGGTGCCATCGTTCATCGCCATGCCGACGTCAGCCTGGGCCAGCGCCGGAGCGTCGTTGGCACCGTCGCCGCACATCGCTACCAGGCGACCGTCATTCTGTTCATGACGGATTCGCGCCAGCTTCTTCTCGGGAGTCGCTTCGGCCAGCACGTCATCGACGCCCGCTTCAGCGGCAATGGCGGCGGCGGTCAGCGGGTTGTCACCGGTCACCATCACGGTGCGAATACCCAGCTTGCGCAGTTCGGCGAAACGCTCGCGAATGCCGGGTTTAACCACGTCCTTGAGATGGATCGCCCCAAGCAATTTGCCCTCGACGCAGACCAGCAATGGCGTACCGCCGCTCTGGGCGATCTTGTCGATTTCCCGGGACAGTGCCGACGGCAAATCGCGGCGTTGCAGACCGACGAAGGTCAGCAGCGAGTCCACTGCACCCTTACGGTAAACCCGCCCTTGATAGTCGACACCGGACAACCGGGTCTCGGCGCTGAATGGCACTGCAGTCAGCACCTCGGCGGCCGGTTCAGGCTGTGGATAAAGTCCGCGCAGGTATTCGACAATGGACTTGCCTTCCGCGGTATCGTCGGCCAGCGACGCAAACAATGCGCCTTCAGCCAGCTCCTTGGCACTGACACCAGGCGCTGCATAAATCGCGGTGCAACGACGGTTACCGAAAGTGATGGTGCCGGTCTTGTCCAGCAGCAACACATGCACATCACCCGCCGCTTCCACGGCGCGACCGGACTTGGCGATCACGTTGAGGCGCACCAGACGGTCCATCCCGGCGATCCCGATGGCCGACAGCAGGCCGCCGATAGTGGTCGGAATCAGGGTCACCAATAACGCCACCAGAAACACCAGCGGCAGGCTGCCATTGGCGAAGTGGGCGAACGGCTGCAGAGTCACCACCACCAACAGGAAGATCAGGGTCAGGCCGATCAGCAGAATATCCAGCGCCACTTCATTCGGGGTTTTCTGCCGTTTGGCGCCTTCCACCAAAGCGATCATGCGATCGAGTGTCGACTCACCGGGGTTGGCGGTAATGCGCACCAACAGCCAGTCGGAGACCAGCCGGGTGTTGCCGGTAACAGCCGAGCGGTCGCCACCGGACTCGCGGATCACCGGTGCGGATTCACCGGTAATCGCCGCCTCGTTGACCGCCGCGATGCCTTCGATCACTTCGCCGTCACCCGGGATCATCTCCCCGGCTTCGACGCGGACGATATCGCCTTTGCGCAGGCTGGTGGCGGGCACCACTTGAAAGGCCCCATCAGTCTTTTTACGTCGGGCGCTCAGACCTTCGCTGCCAGCCTTGAGGCTATCGGCGCGAGCCTTGCCACGACCCTCGGCCAGGGCTTCAGCGAAGTTGGCGAACAACACGGTAAACCACAGCCACAGGGCGATTTGCGCGGCGACGAAAGTCGGCACCGCTGGGTCCGGCACAAAGCACAGGACGGTGGTGAGGATCGCCGTCAGTTCGACGACCAGCATCACTGGCGCGCGTTGCAGTTGCCGCGGATCGAGCTTGACGAAGGCTTGCACCAGCGCCGGACGCCACAGGGCCGAGATCGCGGTTTTCGGTTGTTCCGGCGCCTTGACGACGGCGGCTTTAGTTGCTGGCATATTCATCATCAGATCCCTCAGAAGCCTAAGCTCAGGTGTTCAGCAATAGGACCCAGCGCCAGGCTCGGCAGGAAGGTCAGGCCGCCCACCAGCAGAATGGTCACGGTCAACAAGGTCACGAACAGCGGGCCATGGGTCGGAAAGCTGTTCTGGCCGATTGGCGCGGTTTTCTTCATCGCCAGGCTGCCGGCCAATGCCAGCACCGGGAGGATGTAACCGAAGCGGCCGATCAACATGCCAAGCCCGAGCATCAGGTTATGGAATGCAGTGTTCGCCCCCAGACCGGCAAACGCCGAACCGTTGTTGGCGCTGGCGGAGGTGTAGGCATAGAGCAGCTGACTGAAACCGTGGGGGCCAGGGTTACTGATGGCCGACGCCGGGCCAGGCAGACTTGCCGCGATCGCACCGAGCACCAGTACGCCCACCGGCATCACCAACAGGGTCACCACCAGCAGCTGGACTTCCCTGGCCTGGAGTTTCTTGCCGAGGTATTCCGGGGTGCGGCCGATCATCAAGCCGGCGAGGAACACCGCGATCAGCACGTTGAGCAACATGCCATAGAGACCGGCACCGACGCCGCCGAAGATCACTTCGCCGACCATCATGTTGACCAGCGCGACCATGCCGCTCAGCGGATTGAGGCTGTCATGCATGCCGTTGACCGAACCGTTGGACGCGGCGGTAGTAGTCACCGACCAGAGCACCGTGGCGGTGGTGCCGAAGCGTGCTTCCTTGCCTTCCAGTGGCGCGGTTTGTTCGACGGCTACGTTGTTCAGGGTCGGGTTCGGCTGGTACTCGGCCCACAGCGAAGTGGCGCCGCCTATCAGGAACAGCGCCAGCATGCAAGCGATGATCGCCCGGCTCTGGCGCAGGTCTTTCACGTAATGGCCAAAGGTGAACACCAGCGCGACCGGGATCAGAATGATCGACGCGACTTCGAACAGGTTGCTCCAGGCCGTCGGGTTCTCGAACGGATGGGCCGAGTTGACGCCGAAGAAGCCACCGCCGTTGGTACCCAGCTGCTTGATCGCAATCTGGCTGGCCGCAGGACCCAGTGGAATTACCTGATCCACGCCTTGCATGGTCAGCGCATTCACATAGTGGGCGAAGGTTTGTGGCACACCCTGCCAGACCAGGAACAGCGCCAGCAGCAAGCACAACGGCAACAGGCCGTAGAGGGTGGCGCGGGTCATGTCGACCCAGAAGTTGCCCAGGGTTTGCGCCGAACGACGACCGATACCGCGACACAAAGCGACCAGCACAGCGAGGCCGGTGGCGGCGCTGACGAAGTTCTGCACGGTCAGGCCAATCATCTGACTGAGGTAGCTCAGGGTGGCTTCACCGCTGTAGGACTGCCAATTGGTGTTGGTCATGAAACTGACGGCGGTGTTGAACGCCTGTGTCCACTCCTGCCCCGGCAGGTTCTGCGGGTTGAGTGGCAAGTAGTCCTGAAACAACAGGATGGCGAACAACAGCAAAAAGCCCGCGAGGTTGAAGGCGAGCAAGGCCAGGGTGTATTTCTGCCAGCTCTGTTCGGTTTGCGAATCGACTCCGGCCACGCGATAGCAGCCGCGCTCCAGCGGTCCGAGGATCGGCGTCAGCCAGGTGCGCTGGCCTTCCATCACCTTGTAATAGAACCGTCCCAGAAATGGCGCCGGTATCAGCACCAAGGCGAAGAAGGCGAGGATCAGCCAATAGTCATAACTGTGCATAGCCGCTCCTAATTCCGATCCGCGCGCAACAGCGCAACCAGTAGATAAATGAACAGCCCCACTGCCAGCAGCAGTGAAACTCCGTCCAGAACGCTCATGGAATTTCTCCGTCGTACGGCGATTGCCGCGTGTGGAGCCATTGTCTGCAGGGAGGCTGTAAAGGAACGAGATCGAGGGGTGAGGCGCGGCATAAAGAAAGCGTAAAAGGTGGGGGTTTGTGATGCTTGGTCAGGCCCTTTCGCGGGCAAGCCCGCTCCCACAAGAGCACAGCAATACCCTGTGGGAGCGGGCTTGCCCGCGAAGAGGCCTTAAAGGGCAACCTCATTACAACCAGACAGCATCCCAAAGCGGATAGTCTCCTACTCGCTTTACCAGTCCCGCCCGCAACGGGTTTGCGACGATGTAACGGGCCACCTCGGGCAAATCCTCTTCACTACGAATAGCCCGATCATGGTAACCAGTCTGCCAAATCGGGCCATTGCGCTGCCGGCTGCGGTTAACTGCTCTCGCAGCGTTCGATTTTGTCCGGCGCATCAGTTCGCCCAAGCTGGCGTTCTGCAACTCGATCAACCAGTGGAAATGATCGGGCATCACCACCCAGGCCAGCGATTGAGCGGACCGTTCCCGCTCAGCCTGTTTGAATTCATTGACCAGCAAACGGCCGACGTAGAAATCGCTAAATATTGGTTCACGCCCCCGTACCACGGCAGTAAGAAGATAGATTTGGCCAGACTCTGAATAACGTCCTTTTCGCAGACAATGTGAACTGTACACAGGCATTCCTTTGCCTCCTGAGCGGTTGATCTCTCAAAAATATAGTGAGGGATCAGTAGCTGGCTCGTTCGGCAATGACACCAGATGTGTCTGGCCAATCGCTTTCGCGGGCAAGCCCGCTCCCACAGGGTATTGCTGTGCTCCTGTGGGAGCGGGCTTGCCCGCGAAGGCGCCTTAAAGGCAACCTCCCACAGGGTATTGCTGTGCTCTTGTGGGAGCGGGCTTGCCCGCGAAGGCGCCAGTCCATGCACCCACGCCCTCATCTGGCGCACAAACTGGAGGCATTCAGCAGCGAACATCCTCGATACGACAGCTTTCCAGCCTTTACGACGTGCTTTCGCGAAATGGCATGCCCGCTGCACATCGCCTCCCCGAGCAATTCCAAACCGTTCAGGGAGCAACGCATGAACACACAACTCAAGCCCACTTTGGGCACGCTGCATTTATGGGGTATCGCGGTCGGACTGGTGATTTCCGGTGAGTACTTCGGCTGGAGTTATGGCTGGGGCGTGGCCGGGACGCTGGGCTTTCTGGTGACCTCGCTGTTGGTTGCGACTATGTACACCTGCTTCATCTTCAGCTTCACCGAACTGACGACCGCCATCCCTCACGCGGGCGGTCCGTTCGCCTACAGCCGTCGGGCGTTCGGCGAAAAAGGCGGGCTGATCGCCGGGCTGGCGACGCTGATCGAATTCGTCTTCGCCCCGCCAGCGATTGCCCTGGCCATCGGTGCCTATCTGAATGTGCAATTCCCCGCCCTCGACCCGAAACACGCAGCGGTCGGCGCCTACATCCTGTTCATGGGCCTGAACATTCTCGGGGTCAAACTGGCCGCGACTTTCGAACTGGTGGTCTGCGTGCTGGCCGTCGCCGAACTGTTGGTGTTCATGGGCGTGGTGGCACCGGCCTTCAGCTTCAGCAATTTTGCCCTCAACGGCTGGGCCGGTTCCGATACCTTCGGCGCACCGGCGATTGCCGGGATGTTTGCGGCTATTCCGTTTGCCATCTGGTTCTTCCTCGCCATCGAAGGCGCGGCCATGGCGGCCGAAGAAGCCAAAGACCCGAAACGTACGATTCCCAAGGCCTACATCAGCGGCATCCTGACCCTGGTGTTGCTGGCCATGGGCGTGATGTTCTTCGCCGGCGGCGTGGGCGACTGGCGCACGCTGTCGAACATCAACGACCCGCTGCCGCAAGCGATGAAAGCCGTGGTCGGCGAAAGTTCTGGCTGGCTGCACATGTTGGTATGGATTGGCCTGTTCGGCCTGGTGGCGAGTTTCCACGGGATCATCCTCGGCTATTCGCGGCAGTTCTTCGCCCTCGCCCGCGCCGGTTATCTGCCTGCGTCGCTGGCCAAACTGTCGCGCTTCCAGACTCCGCACCGGGCGATTATCGTCGGTGGCTTGATCGGCATCGCGGCCATTTACAGCGATGGCCTGATCAACCTCGGCGGCATGACCCTCACCGCGGCGATGATCACCATGGCGGTGTTTGGCGCCATTGTGATGTACATCATGAGCATGCTCAGCCTGTTCAAACTGCGCAAAACCGAGCCGCTGCTGGAGCGCACTTTCCGCGCGCCGGGCTATCCGCTGGTGCCGGCCATTGCGCTGTTTCTGGCGGTGGTGTGTCTGCTGGCGATGGCCTGGTTCAATACGTTGATCGGGATGATCTTTCTCGGCTTCATGGCGGTCGGTTTCGGGTATTTCCAGATGACCGCACAACTGCGCGCCGATGCACCGGCCGATGCGATGCTGACCGGGCTGTAAACACTGATAAAGCGCTATCCAGACGGATCAGGCCTACAATGGAACCAATCAAAGATGGACGGTGCATGACCATTGCGCGAAACCCGTCGCCCAATGGCCTGCCCTGAAGGAGAGCCCTATGCCCTGGTATGCCTGGTTGATTCTGATAGTTGCAATCGGCTCGATCGTCGGCGGTTTGATGATGCTGCGCGACACCGCCAACAAGGTCGAGCTGACCGAAGAACAACGTAAACGAGTGGCTGAACGCAACGCGGAAGCGGACGCCAAGGATGCGCAGGATCGCTGACATCAATACCCCGTCATTGAGAACCAATGACGGGGTTTTTCTTATCTATCGCCATGCACAATACCTGTGGCGAGGGCGCTTCTACTTCTCCCATTCCGCCTTGGCAATCTGCAACCCGTGCAGCCCCTTGTAGGCCGCACGCTCAGGCTGGCTCCAGCCTTCGAGCAATGAATCCTCAAGCCGATAGATCTCCACGCCCAACGGACGGCAAACGCTCAGCGGATCCTGCGCATCCGGCCCCCACATCGCCAGCGACAAATCGCCTCCGGGGCATGTGGACAAGGCACAGAGCAGATCGATTTCGGCAAAAAACTCCAGATAGTCGCCCTTCTGCGCCGGGCAGGCTTTCATGAAGTACATGTCATCGTGGTTGAGACCGGTGCACTGGAAGATATTCAGCACATCGTGCACGTCGAACTCGGTCAGGCCATGGGGCAATACGGCGCGGGTCAGGTTCGAATGGCAATGATGATGAAAGTCTTCACCGGTGAGCATTTTGTTCACATAGGGATCGCAGCGGGTACCCAGCAGGTCGTGCAATCGACCGCCATGTTCATCGATCCCGTAACTCGCCAGGCTGTCATCGGTGATGGTCACCAAGGGCCGCAAAAACGGCAGGTTCGACCAGAGCCGGTCATGGGTAGTGACATGGGCGCCCTGCAATTGACGAGTACGCGCGGCCCACAAACGTTCGCGCGGATCATTGGCATTCCAGACATTGAAATCCCCCACTTGCGGCCCGACCGGGGTGGTCACGCGAAACACATGCCCGGCCGGGACGTGCCATGCACGGCCAGTGCGGATCGGCACTTCGAACTGCTCGATCAGCGTGCGACCGTCCTTTGTATCGCGGATCCGCTCATAAAAAACCTTGTCCACTTGCAGGGCCGAACCTTTGCTGACCTGGTAAGCCGCGGGATAGTCTTTGTACATGGAGAAAATCCTCGATCCGTGGGGTATGTCCTGGCTCTCGTAGCAGCTCTACGCCGTATTCAGGATGTCGAGTAACAGCTGTTCGGAGTCGTCAAGGTAAAGACTCATCGGGAAAGTCCGTTGCTTCGTTTTGGCCGTGTCGGTGTAATCAATCGTCCAGACCAAGATCTTTCCTTACGTCGGCGGCCGAATGCACGGATTCCTGACCGTTACGAACCCGCTCCAAGACTTCAGCCGCGAGGTAGTAGTCCTCCATCTCGGTCAGTCCGCGGTCAATGATTTCGCGCAGGTAGTACGCCTTGGTCCGTCCGGTGCTGGTCGCCAGGAAGTCGAGCCGCTGCTCGATCTCCGGGGCCAATCGAATTGAAGTAGCCATCCCGGCGTCTCCCATGTGATAAGTGTACGAAGTGCATCACACACCTTGCCAACGCTTGAACAACACGCTGGCATTGACCCCGCCAAAGCCGAAGCCATTGGACAACGCATACTCGATCGCCATCGACCGCGCCTGGCCATGCACGATGTCCAGCCCCTGCGCCGCAGCATCCGGGTTATCAAGGTTGAGAGTGGCCGGAGCGATTTGATCGCGGATCGCCAGAATCGTGAAGATCGCCTCAATTCCGCCCGCAGCCCCCAACAAATGCCCGGTAGCAGACTTGGTCGAAGTGACCGCGACCGCCGGGTGCTCACCGAACAACGACTTGATAGCGGCGATCTCGCCCAAATCGCCCACCGGCGTAGAAGTCGCGTGAGCATTAAGGTGCTGCACCTGCGCCGCGCTGATTCCGGCCTGGGCCAAGGCCAGCGCCATGGCACGCCGCGCGCCGCTGCCATCTTCCGGGCCGGCGGTCAGATGATAAGCGTCGGCACTGGTGCCATAGCCGACCAGCTCAACCAACGGCTGAGCGCCGCGGGCCAATGCGTGTTGCAGTTCCTCAATCACCAGAATCCCCGCGCCCTCACCCATGACAAAGCCATCACGGCCACTGTCGAACGGTCGCGAAGCGCGCTCGGGGGTATCGTTATAACCACTGGACAAGGCCCTGGCTGCCGCGAACCCGGCAAGACTGACGCGATCAATCGCCGCCTCCGCACCGCCACACAGCGCAATATCGGCTTCGCCGCTACGAATCAATCGCGCGGCATCGCCAATGGCTTGTACCCCAGCGGCACAGGCAGTTACCGGCGCACCCAGCGGGCCTTTGAAACCGTGCTCGATCGACACATGACCCGCCGCCAGGTTGACCAGGAACGACGGAATGGTAAACGGCGACAAACGCCGCGGACCACGGCTGTCAGTTGTCCTCACCGCATCGGCGATCGCGCCAAAACCACCGACACCCGAGCCGATAATCGTCGCCGTGCGCTCCTGGGCCCAAGAATCAGTGGCGGACCAGTTCGCCTGCTCCAGGGCCTCTTTCGCTGCCGCCATGGCGAACATAATGAAACGATCCATTTTCTTCTGCTCTTTGGGCGACGTCGCCCAATCGGGATCAAAACCGCCCTGCGCATCTTCGGCCAGATTCGGCACAACCCCGCCGACCTTGGCCGCCAGATCGGCAACCACCGTTTCCGGCAGACGTCGCAACCCCGAGCGGCCGGCCAGCAACCGCTCCCAGACTCGCTCGACACCGCAACCCAATGGGGAAACCAGGCCCATGCCCGTCACCACAACCCGACGACCGTTCATACGCTAAACACCTCAAATCGCTTCATGGACCCGCCCATCATTTATAGCGGGCGGCCGCACTGCTCTTCGACAAATTCGGCGCCAACGCATGGCGCGCTGCAACAACGGCGTGCCAGTCCGCGGCATCAGGCAACGAAGGAATCGTAATCAACTCCCCTTGATCGAAACCGGCCAATGCCGCGTCGACCATCTCCCCTGCGTCCATCACCATCTCTGCCGGGATAGCATTGGCATCGATCCCCGAGCGCTGAAAGATTTCCGTACGGGTCGCACCCGGCAACACCGCCTGAACCTGCACACCCGACTCACTCAACTCGGCGTTCAGGGACTGGGTCAAACTCAAGACGTAAGCCTTGGTCGCGCTGTAAGTCGCATTGAAACCCTCCGAAAACAACGCCACCACCGACGCCAGATTGATAATCGAACCGCGCCCGGCAGCCGAAAAATTCTGCGCGGCAGCCGAAGCCAACCGCGTGACCGCCACCACATTGAGCTGGATCATCTGCTCCATATGATCCAGATCCGCACTGGCCAAGGGTCCGTCGGCGGCGATACCGGCATTGTTCAACAACAGACTGATGCTTGAATCGCTGCGCAGGCGCTGCTCGACGTTCAGCAGATCCGCCTTGAGCGTCAGATCCGCTTTCAACACTTCAACCTGCACACCGTGCTCGACACGCAACCTGGTCGCGGCCGCTTCCAGCCGCTGCTCATCGCGAGCGACCAGCAACAAATCATAACCACGCGCCGCCAACCGCTCAGCGTAGATCGCACCGATACCGGACGATGCGCCGGTGATGAGGGCTGTACCTTTGGATTGGACCGGATTCATAGCTGCACTCCTGGGAGAAGCGTTGAGGGGTTATTGAGCGCCTGGATTCAGGACTCTTCAATAGGGGAGGTTTTTATTATAGACATAATTTAAACAAAATATGATAGTCGTAATTTTTTACTTCTGACAAAAGGCGACGCGCACTACAAAAAAGGCCGGTCAATGACCAGCCTCAGGCGCTAACGTATGGGTTTTCAGTTGAGCTCAAGCTGCTCGCGGTTCTTGTCCAGAATCGCCTTGCCAATCCCCTTGACCTCCAGCAACTCGTCCACCGAAGTGTAGGGTCCATTGCTTTCACGGTAAGCCACAATCGCTTTCGCCTTGGCCTCGCCGATCCCGGAGAGATCGCGCTGCAAGGTCGCGGCATCGGCCGTATTGAGATTCACCCTGGAAGATTGCGCAGCAGGCGCTATCTGGGCAACGACAGGCGCCGGGGCCTCCGGTTTGGCAGGTGCGGCGTTGACCGCAATAGAAGCGCTGGCCAGCAGAGCAAAGACCAGGGACGAGAAGTAGGCTGTACGCATAATTGACGCTCCATGACATCGATAAGGGAGAAGCAGCTTTTCCGAAGCTGCTACCCAAACCTAGGCGATGTCATGTACTTGTCAAAAATAGCTGAGTTACAGCATATGTGGGGATCAGGGTTCGAGGCGGCGTTGCTGGTGAATCCAGTCGACGATATCGCCATCCGGCGTGTAGCCACTGACGGTATCGCGTAGCAACTGACGAACCCGGGAATAGTCATCCAGCTCAACGGCTGCAAGCAGTTCTGTCAGCCTGGCCTTGAGCACATCCCATGCCAGATGATCTTCATTGGCACTCATGATCATCGGATGCCGGGTTGCAGCGACGTTGTCACCAATCAGCAACTCTTCGTAAAGCTTTTCGCCCGGGCGAAGACCGGTGAACTCGATAGAAATGTCACCGTGCAAGTTCTTGTCCGAACGAATACTCAAGCCGGACAGGTGAATCATCTTCTCCGCCAGTTCAACGATTTTCACCGGCTCGCCCATGTCCAGTACGAACACTTCACCACCCTGCCCCATGGAGCCGGCCTGAATCACTAGCTGCGCCGCCTCGGGGATGGTCATGAAATAACGGGTGATCTTCGGATGGGTGACGGTTAATGGTCCGCCCGACTTGATCTGACTGTGGAACAGTGGAATCACAGAGCCAGAAGAACCCAGCACATTGCCAAACCGGACCATCGTGAAACGGGTTTTGTTGACTCGAGAGACCTTGGCCTTATCGCCGAACAACACCGGCGCAATCTCCCGGCTCAGCGCCTGAAGGGTCAATTCGGCAAGACGTTTGGTGCTGCCCATCACATTAGTCGGGCGTACAGCCTTGTCCGTGGAGATCAAAACAAAGTTCGCAACACCTGCCTGCAACGCCGCCTGAGCGGTATTGAGCGTGCCGATCACGTTGTTCAAAACACCTTCGGCGATGTTGTGCTCGACCATGGGAACGTGTTTGTACGCAGCGGCGTGATAGACGGTGTCTACGTTCCAGGTCTTCATCACATCAAGGAGCTTATGGGGATGACGAATGGACCCCAGGATGGGCAGTAGCCGGACAGACAAAGACTCACGGGTAGTACGCTGTTCGAGCTCGGACAAAATGCTGTAAAGATTGAACTCACTGTGATCAAACAGCAAAAGCGTGGTCGGTCCCAAGGAAAAAATCTGCCGGCACAACTCCGAACCAATCGAACCACCGGCCCCCGTCACCATCACCGTTTTGCCCTTGATACAACGCGCCAACAGGTCGGGCTGCGCCGGAACTGAGTCTCGCCCCAGCAAATCAGCGATATCGACCTCCTGGATATCATCGACCTTCACCCGGCCACTGGCCAGATCAGTGAAATTCGGCACGCTGCGAATGTGAAGCGGGAAAGGCTCCAAAAAATTAAGAATTTCCCGACGTCGCGCTCGGGTAGAGGACGGAAGCGCCAAGAGAATCTCCTGAGCCCCCGTCACATCAATCATCTGCTGAATATGCTTGGGCTTATAAACCTGCAACCCGGCAATCGAACGATCTGCGATGCTTTCGTCATCATCGATAAAGGCTACAGGTCGCATCACTCGGCCCATACGTAGAGCGGCAACCAACTGATTGCCCGCCACACCGGCACCGTAGATAGCCACCTTGGTCAGACCGTCATCACGGTTGGTGAACGGTACATGCTGGGCGGCGGTGAACCAGTCGCCCATGAAGTACTGGCGCATACACAACCGTAGCCCGCCGATGATGACGAGGCTCAACCACCAATAGTTGAAGATGATGGAACGTGGCACTATGGCTTCGTGGTTGCTGTACCAAGAGACAACGACCGCCAGAATCAGCGATGACAGGCTGACAGCCTTGACGATGGCTATGAGGGCGTCGTTGCCGAAGTAGCGCATCACCGCACGGTACATACCGAAGCGGATGAAGAGCGGGATAGCGACCACTGGCGCGCAGGCAAAAAGCCAGAAATGGACCTTGAGAGGGTTGTACATGTCGATGCCAAGGCGGACGACGAACGCTAGCCACAGAGCAACCCAGACCAGAAAAATGTCTGTGGCGACCTGTATCAGTCGTTTTCGCCGCCTAGGAAGTCCTAGCAAATACGCTCTAACTTTATCCATAAACCCTTCGAACACCTCCGTCTCCTCCCATCAACTACCGCATCACCGTAGTGAAACCTTAAAGGCGCAACGCACTTACTTTAAACCTAAATGACAGAACTGTTGCTCAGTTCTTCGCCGACGGGCCTTCGAGGTCTCCAGCGCGAAACTTAACCGCCAGCACGAGCAGCGGCGCATAGGCCAGAAACACGCCCAAGCCACCGTCCAGACCAAAGCGTGTCACGCATACAGCAATTGGCAACAGCCAGAATAGATTGATCGCACCAACAGCCGCCGTGACCGGCAGATGTTTGCCGAACCGGCGAGAGGCGAATTGATAAGCATGGCTACGATGCGCCTCATAGACCTTATCTCCTCTGAACAATCGGCGAAGCAAGGTAAAGGTCGCATCGACAACAAACACGCCGAGCAAAATCAACCAAGCCCAAAACAAGTGCGCAGATACCCAAGCCGCCTGAAGAGACAGCCCTCCTAGCACGATGCCGAGAAATCCGCTCCCGGCATCACCCATAAAAATCCTGGCAGGTGGAAAATTCCAATAAAGAAAGCCCACAACCGAAGCAGCGAGCAATAACGGGCCCCATATAAAATTTTCCACGCCGGCAATCCAATACAAAATGCAGGCGCCAAGGCAAACGCAGATCGCTTCTACACTGGCAATGCCGTCAATCCCGTCCATGAAGTTATAAAGATTAAGCAACCACACCAGGTAAAACATCGCCAGAACATGACCTAACCATCCCAGGTCAACAGAGACACCCCACAACTGGACGGCAGGCAGGCCGCCTAGCCAGAACAACAGCCACCCTGATGCGGCGAAATGCCCCAACAGGCGCCACCGGGCGGCAATATGCCCGTGGTCATCCATAAACCCGATAACCGCAACTACGGCTCCAGCCCCGGCAATGGCCAGGAACGCCGACGAAGATATCAGCCCCACAGAAAACAAAAGTCCCAGCGCCAAGACAAATGCCAGGACAATCGCGACCCCTCCACCGCGAGGGGTGGAAACCGAGTGAGAGCTCCGCTCATTGGGAATGTCGATCAGGCTTCGAGACAGAGCATATTTGCGCAATGCAGCAGTAAGTAAGAAAGAAACACCGGCAATCACCGGAATGAACCACCCGTAACTCATGATTTGCGAGAATCCAGAAAGTGCTGCGCCGTCAGGCTCAAGGCCTTATCGAGGGTGACTGGAGGAGTCCAGCCCAGTAGTTGTCGGTTTTTGCTGATATCGACCTGCAAGGAGCCGAAAAGACGCTGAGAAAGCGGGCGCCTACCGAGTAACGCAGCGACATTGCTCATTAGTCCGACGGGGACTGGCAGTAGCCGAGCGGATTTGCCCAAGGCCTTTGCAAGCTTGTGCAAAAGATCTGTCGTGGAGACATCCTCGCCGTCACTTGCCAGAAAGGTTTGATTGGCCGCAGCCGGATGATCAAGACACGTCACGATCAAATCGACAAGATTATCTACGGCAATCAAGCTACGACGATTGCGTATCGCGCCAAAAGGTAACGGCACTCCGCGATAAAGCCATCGCATCATACTGTGGAAATTGGCTTTCACACCGGGCCCATAAACCAGCACAGGGCGGATAACAACCAACTCCATGCCGGTAGCTTTCGCCAGCGCCTGCAACCCTTGCTCCGCCTCAAATTTGGAGAGGCCGTATGGATCGGCTGGAGCAGGAACATCATCCGCAGTGTACGGAACACCTGGCCGGGAGCTCTCTCCGTTGACCTTGATCGAACTGATGAAGATGAAACGCCTGACCCCAGCGTCGGCGGACTGACGAGCAAGATTCAACGTAGCGTCAACATTGACTTCCCGAAACGCCGCCAGCGGGTCAGCCGTCGTATCATTCATGACGTGAACACGAGCGGCGCAATGAACAACGATATCGACACCTTTAATGACGTCCTGCCAATCGTTGCCAGCATTAAGACTATCAAATGCAGCCGAGCGAACACGGGGAGGGAAAGTCGTTCCTGTATCCCTGACCGGTGCGACAACAGAATACTCTGGTATCCGTATCAGCCGGTTGATTAACGCGCGCCCCAGAAAACCGCTACCGCCGGTAATCAGGAATGTTTCAGATACCATAGACGGTAATCCCCATTTTCAGTACCCACCAGAAGTAGAGATCAAGCCGCGAGGGCTAACTTCTGTTTTGGGGTGATGCCACCGAGTGCCATATTCGGGCATTCGTGATTGTACGTCCAAATCCAGTCCGTGCCGTAGTCCTGAACCTCAGCTATCGATTCAAACAAGTAATGCCCCAGCCAGTCATACCGCACTGTCCAGTTGTAGCGCTCGACGTAAGCATTCTGCTGCGGGTCGCCAGGCTGAATGTACTTCAAGCTAATCCCCTGCTTTTCAGCCCACAGCCTCAGCTTGGTGCTGATGCCGCCCGGTGTCAGGATAGTTGTCGCCTCTCCGAGTTTTCTTGAAAAAGCATATCGGGGGGGAAGAGACTACTCATGTTGTACTATTTACCTGAGCGTAAAACCGCATTACTCAAGATGCTGCTTCCCCCGCTGAACCTATCAATGACCGAAGTTTCACGGCGCGAAGGGGTCAGCGAAATGTCTTTGTCCAACTGGCGCAAGAAGGTCAGTTCTGAAGGAAGCGCCGTGCCCGAAGACAAACCACTCCCGGATAGCTGGTCTGCTGAAGCCCGGTTCGCGGTCGCCCTCAAAACGGCCGGCTTATCGCAGCTTGAGCTGGACGAATATTGCAGGCGAAAAGGTCTGTACCCCGAACACGTCGGCGCTTGGCGCCAAGCCTGTATCACGGGGCAACAGAAGGTCAACTGCGAACAATCTCGCAAAGACAAGAAACGAATCCAGCAGCTTGAACGCGAACTGCTGCGCAAAGACAAGGCGCTGGCCGAAACAGCGGCGCTGCTGGTGCTGCGAAAAAAGCTCAACGATTACTGGGGGATCGACAAAGAGGACATCTGACCTCTTTGCCTGAACGGCAGTTGCTGGTGGCCTGGCTGATCGAAGCTATCGTGTTCGGGACCCGAAAAATCGGGGCGTGCCAGGAAGTGGGTATGTCGCTCAGAACCTTGCAACGCTGGACCGAGGCCCAGATCGTTCAGGCCGATGCTCGAACGACCACAGTGCGACCAACGCCGCGTAATATGTTGAACGAGGTCGAGCGACAGGCGATTGTGACGCTGTGCAACAGCCCTGCGTATACCCATCTGCCGCCGAGCCAGATCGTGCCGCGCCTAGCCGATCAAGGGCGTTATCTGGCGTCGGAGGCGACGTTCTATCGCGTCTTGCGTGCGGCGGGTCAAGCAATATCGAGGTCGTAGTCAGCGCCCCAGGCGGCACGCAGCACCGACGCCTCATGCGGCCAAAGCGCCCATCAGGTGTGGTCGTGGGACATCATGTATCTACCGGCGCCGATACACGGCAAGTATTACTACCTCTATCTGATCGAGGATTTTTACAGCCGCAAGGCCGTGGGCTGGGAGGTCTACGACGCGGAAAGCGGCGAGAAAGCCGCCGCGCTGCTGCAACGCAGCGTGATCGGCAAGCAGTATTTACACAAACCGCTGGTGCTGCACTCGGACAACGGAGCGCCGATGAAATCGGTGACGCTGTTGAGCAAGATGTGCGAACTGGGCATCACTCCCTCGCGGGGCCGACCGCGGGTCAGCAACGACAATCCCTACTCGGAGTCGCTGTTTAGAACACTGAAATACTGCCCACAACGGCCGCAGGGTCGCAGGATGGTTTTGCCAGTTTGGACGCCGCACGAGCTTGGGTGAGGGATTTCATGCATTGGTACAATAACGAGCACAGGCATAGCCGTATCCGGTTCGTCACACCGGCTGAGCGGCATCGAGGATTGGACCATCAGCTCTTGGCCCGGCGACATGAGGTGTACGAACAAGCCAAGGAGAAAGAACCGGAACGCTGGTCAGGTCAGATGCGCAACTGGGAGCCGGTGGGAACGGCGATGCTGAACCCGGACCGGGAGCAGCAGGCCGAGAAAAGAGCGGCATAGTGAAGCGGTTGACACGACAACTACCTGAATACCTTGAAAAACGCCGTAGGCCCCAAGATAAAGTCGTGACAAGGCATAGGCCCCAAGATAAAATAGCTTTTATATGAATTTTCTATATAGAGGCCTATAGTTTGGCTCAACCTAAGCTTCTTTATCTGATCACTGAGGACTGGTTTTTCTGCTCCCACTTCTTGGCAAGAGCAAAAGCTGCCAAAGACGCAGGGTATAAAGTTTTTGTTGCTGCCAGAGAGGGCGAGCACGGGAACAAGATCAGAGAGGCAGGACTCACGCTAATACCGGTTGAACTCCAGCGTTCGACAATTAACCCCCTATCCATAATAAAAGAGCTGAAATCCATTCTGCGAGTCTATAAAGACTACCGCCCAGACATAGTTCATCACATTGCTTTACGCCCAATAGTAATTGGAAGCATATGTGCCTATATAAGCAAGATAAAAAACATTATTAACGCACCGGTAGGGATGGGTTACGTATTCACGTCAAAGTCAATAAAAGCCAGATACCTCAGACCTATAATTTCCCTCTCGCTAAAATATGCTCTAAAGAATAACCATTGCATCTTAGAAAACAACGACGATCGAAATGAGCTTATAAAGCTCGGACTGCTTTCTCCCAATAAAGCCATCCTGATAGAGGGCGCCGGGGTATCACTGACTGACTATAAGTTTATCCCGAGAAACAACCCAAGACCGAAAGTCATGCTTGCAGCGCGAATGCTAAAGGAAAAAGGCATTCAGGAATTTACGGAAGCAGCAAGTCTTGTCAATAGAGAGGGGAAGCGCTGCGATTTTGTCCTGGTAGGAGGTACCGACTTCGGCAATCCAGGTTCAATTCCTCCAGATGAAATCGAAGATTGGTGTAAAAAGAGTGGAGTCACTTGGATGGGGCACTCCGCGGAAATGCAAAAAACCATATTGGAAGCAGACATATTCTGCCTTCCCTCATACAGAGAGGGGCTACCCAAGAGCCTGCTAGAAGCCGGTGCATCTGGCTGCTCAATTATTACCACAGATGTTCCGGGTTGCCGCCAGGTTGTAAAACATATGCGTACAGGCTTGCTTGTCCCTCCTCGGGACCCCCTCGCTCTGGCAAGAGCCGTTGAAGCCCTGCTGGAAGCACCGGATTTAAGGGAGAGACTAGCGAGCGCCATGAGACGTGAAATTGAAGAAAAGTATAGCGAAGAAACCATAAACGAGCGCACACTCGCCGTATATGAAATCACGCGAACCTGAGAAATCATGGACAGCATCTGCAAACATTCCGTATCGCGCCCTTCGATCAGCGTCGTTATACCCTACTACAATCAACCAGAACAAATATCGAAATGCCTAGACTCTCTAGAAAACGCGATCTCAGAGGGCGATGAGATAATAATAGTAGATGATGCAAGCTCATGCGCACTAGAAATCAATTCCAACCAAAGACCCTACATAAAATATATAAGACTTAGAGAAAACCAAGGGCCTTCCGCAGCAAGAAATAGAGGCGTAGCAGAGTCAAGCAACGAGCTTGTTGCTTTTATGGATGCAGATGACATTGTTCTGCCGGAGCGCTTCTCTAGCCAGGCGGCAGCTCTGAAGAACAATCAAGAATGGATAGCTTGCGTAGGTGGGTATATATACCTAAGAAAAGACCAACCACACCGGATAGCGACAGACAAGCCCTCCCCCCCATTTAACATTCGAAGCGAATTGATTAGCGGAAGAATATACGCTGCCGGCAGCACCTTGATGTTCAGGAAGAGCGACTTCTTAAAGCTCGGAGGTTACAATACACTCCTCCGGGTTTATGAAGACTGGGACTTGCTACTGCGCGCAATAGAAACAGGATCCGTAGGCCACTGCGGATCGCAAGTATCCATAATATCCAGCTCCACAAGAAGAGCTGACAAAATAGCCAGAACAAGAGCGCTAATCATGCTGGAAGACTCATATAAACCCATGATGAGCCCAGCTGAAGAAAAGCTTTTCCTACATGCACTTTTATATGAAAAAGCCAGTACTCTACTTAGAAGCGGGGATTACCTTAAATCACTGCCATCCTTAGCTTCATCCTTCTACAACTCACCCAAGAAGTTCATTTCGCGACTTTCCGGAAGGTTACTACTGGGAATCCCCTGACTCAAAATCATGAACAACAGCCAAGTATCCATATTATTACCTGTATACAATGCAGAAAATTTTTTAGCTCCTGCCATAGAGAGCATTCTTAAACAGACTTGGTCAAACATTGAATTTGTTATTCTGGATGATGGATCAACCGACTCCAGCTGGAACATAATTCTAAAATACGCCCTAGAAGACCCTCGAATCCGTCCATACAAGAAAAGCCCTACGGGACTGGTTGACACACTGAATTATGGACTTTCTCTTTGCCGAAATGAGCTGATTGCTCGTATGGATGCTGACGACATATCCTTGCCGGACAGGATAGAAAAGCAGCGTGATGCCATAGTGAAGCGCCCCCGTTTAGTGCTGCTCGGCAGCTCTACCATCATTATTGATGAGACGGGACGCCCCTTGAGAACAAGCAAGGCGAAAGTAGGTAGTGAAAATGTCTCGAAGAGCCTCCTTACCTCTTCATGCATATATCATCCAACAGCCATGTTCAGAAAGTCGGCCGTCCTGAAGGCCGGCGGCTACAGGGATGCTTTCAAATCTGCAGAAGACTATGACTTATGGCTACGACTGCAGGAAATGGGAGAGGTCGACAACCTAAGGACCCCACTCCTTCTATATAGAGTCCATAACAATAGCGTTACTTCAAAGCACCTTGAGGCCCAGGCGTTGTCAACGGCATTCGCCTTGGCATGCTCAATTCTGAGAAAATTGAAAGGGACGGACTCAGAAATAGTGAGTCTCGGAAATACTCAAGCGCTCAACCTCTCTAAGCTATTAGAGTGCGTGAAAAAAATAGACAAGGACCTGATACCCCGATGCGAAAGATCATACTATAGAAGTATCTTGTACTCCGGCAGGCGCCCAGACAGAGAGGAAACTTCGAAGGAGCTGGATATATTCCTTAAGACACATACACCGGAAAGCCGACAGGGCACTCAGGAATACAAGGAAATACTTATACGGGCTGTCTACTTCTCGGCACTTCGCAAAGAAACGGTTACATTCAAATACCTGATAAGATATCTGTCATTTCTGCTCTATAAAAGGTAGAAGATAGCGAGGACGCTCGAGCCCTCGCCCTCACTGTTAACGGAGGCTAGAAACGCCTTTCAGCACCATCCTCCCGAGCTTACGAACTATAGGTCTCTTACCCGCAGCTCTCTCTATTGAGACTGCAATTTTATTTGCCATCTCATCGCCAAGTACTCCCGATAGTTCTCTGACAACGAACTGCCAACTAATCATGTTCTGACTCGTTGACGTGGCAGTTACAGTACTTACTTGCTCGGACTGCGAGCACATCAAAATGTCATTTTCACGACGGAGCCTATAAGTTGTCCTTAGCGCGGTACTCAACGCTCCCGCCACATCATATCCTTTATAGAAAGCGCCTACTGCCAGGTCACCGATCAATTCGCCAGTCAGAGCAGCCTGCCCCTCCGACCAAGGAATAGACATAGATCCCTGCTCTGTCCTGTAATGGAAAAGCGCCTCTGGAACGAAGTTCGCTTGGTGACCATGAATAGTAAAGTTCAGCCACCACCACCAGTCATCAGCTTCTCCACTTCTCATTTCCGGCTTGAACTTTATACTCCTCAGCACGCTCGTCTTGATAAGGGCGGTCATACGAAAGTCGTTCAGCACCCAATGGGTGTTACTACCCAGAAGGAAGCCACTCTGCTCATGATCATTAAGACCGAAGTTTTTTCTCCTGGTCAAAACAGCATCCCATTTATGAGGATCGCTATTCAGTGCATTGAGCGTTTTCTCTACATAGGTTTCCAGAATAAGATCGTCAGAATCCATAAAGATTGCCAGATCGGTATGGCAATTCTCGATAAGATAGTTCCGTCCAGCTACCAACCCCATATTCGGAACACGCAGCAAGCGAACGCGATCCATCAAGGATATCTTATCTAGAATCTCTAGTTTAGAAGGATCAGATGTCCCATCATCTAGAACAAGAATCTCTCTGATAGCCTGAGTCTGCGCATAGATACACTCTAGCGCACTCTTCAATAGATCGGAGTCATTGTAAGTCGATATCAAGAAGGTAATATCGGTGCTAGAGTACCTGGGAGCAGTTTTTTCCGAACCGCTCCTCCCCTTCAAGAGATCTTCATAAGCTTTAGCATATTGCTCAAGCGAAGTCATATTCTCAGCATATGACTGAATCGCAGGCATTAGATCATCATAGTCGCTACTCCATCGCTCAAGAATTTCGGCAACAACTTCACGACGATGAGGAACATCTTTGAAGGTAAGAGTATCTCTTAAATTCTCGGGAATAAACTCCGCCATAGGGGAGTCTTTTCTAACCAGAGGCACTAAACCTTTAGACAGTGCCTCCAATGTAGTATAGGAAAAAGTTTCAGAGCGAGAGAAATTACCAAAGAATCCGTACGATGAAATTGCCTTACCCACTTCATCTTTTCGCATTTGGTCCTGTAGCCTGAGTTTTTCTCTTAGCTTTGGAGACAATCGCGACTTGATCAAGCGTTCTGCACTTCCCTGGCGAAAGGAGGTGTCTACTTGTCTACCAATGAAACACACCTCATCGACTAGCCAGTCTTGGGAGACAGCACTCAACATGGCTGAAAAGACATCTATACCCTTTGCAAAGGATACTCGTCCAAGATAGACAAACTTGCTCTTATTAAATTTCTTCTGGACAGTTTTCTCCACCCAGAGGAAGGGCTCTCGTATTACCACTACCGTATCAAGCCCATACTTATTCTTTATATTGCTTGCCGCCCACTCTGACGGACAAATCACATGGTCTGCCCACTTGAGGACCTGCTCCTCAAGAACAAGTTCGCGCATAGTGTAGTCTGACATCATGAGCGCACTGGCAGGCCATATATCCGTTAGCATTCCATGATTGAATATTGCCACAGGAACTGAGGACGAGTAGAGTGCGGAGCGACGATGTTCAAGATAACTATGCAGGGCTACTGCATAGTCACTGGACTCTATAAGGGTTGGAGAGAATTTCTTCTCAGCGGAAACAATGTGTGAATAAAGAATATCAGAAATATTCTTCGCACGAAGACCAATAGGGTTATGCTGCCAGATCTGCTCCTCTGAAATCCTTACAATTATCACATCTTCCTTCGAGAGAGGAAGATAGTCATTTTCGGAAAAGGTGTCAGCATACCAGCCATCTGTACCGGTAACCCAAGTCAACAGCTTCACAGCACGCCCAGCATCTATATGCGCCTGAACAGCGTACTTCAAGTAAGTACTAATCCCACCACCATTACAGAAGTATGGCTCAGGGTAGACGAATAGAATCGTTTCCTTTTTCATAAAATCACTCTACCCCTTTACTTTCCGCGGGGGTCTGAAAGGACACAACCTCCGGTTCATCTCGCCTCAGATCGAGAACAAATTCTTTCTCGCCTACAGTAACTTGTAGCTTTGAACTCCAAGGATGCCCCATAACGCTCAGAAATGGCAGATCTCCTACCGGCAGTTCTATATGGGAACCCGACCGCCCATACAACGCATTATCATACATGCAGCCTACAGCAGGAACTAAAGACCAGTTTTCCGGAAGAACGCCTAATCTATCCCAAGGCATCATCGGCCCTGACTCGGACGGTTTTATATACCGGATCCAGACCTCGTTCCGCTCTTCATCAGGCAGAACCTCCAGCTTAGCAATAGACGGATAGTTACCATTCAGCGCTCCCTGCAGCAGCCACTCGTTGAATTCAATAGCTGACGTCAGATAACTTTCCTTTCTCAAAGCCTCCTGCAGCCTATCCTTGCAAGTATTGTCAATCCCCTTCAGCAATAGCGGTTCAAACTCCTGCTCCATCTTTCTGAATAGCAAGGCCGTTGTTGCGGAAAAAGGCTCAACGATGCCTCTTTCCTTATTGACCTCCACAAAGAGGATGTCTTGTTGTTTGAAAAGTTTGGGGAGTTTCCTACACGACCCCCCCATATCTTCATACATCCGCTGTATGTCATGCCCCCAACAACCACCATGCGCCTCACGATCCAATTCGACTTCAGGACCTGGTTCAAAGTGAAAAACCACTCCCCGAGAAACTCGAAGTAGTTCCTTTAATATATGCGGAACATCTTCAGGACAAACATGAACCAAAACTTCTGAGGTATATACGATATCAAAGAATCCATCTTCATATGGAAGCTTCGATACCGCCCCCCCGATACGCACGCGCTCGTCAACCCACTCCTGGGTTGTCCAATTGAGCATCTCAGAAACCATGGTAGGGCTTTGATCATATCCATGGACGGATGCCCCTTGAATATCTACCAGGTTTTTCAAATGCCTTCCAACGCCACAGCCATACTCCAGGACTCTAGCAGGCGCATTTCTCGATACTATTTCAGAGATAAATACCTCTTGAAAATGAAAATATGGAATATATTTTTTCCTGTTAACATACTCCTCATACCAGCCAGCCCCCTCCGTCTGCCAGTATTCATAATTCTCATGAACCATACATCACCTCATCATCTGTCGAATTATTATGATCCAAGATCGAGAATTCTATATCATGCCAAACTTTATAATGAACTGGATTATCCGGATCTTCCACTATCGAGAATGCAATCGCACCATCCAACTGATCAAGAAGGATATTGTCCGTATAGTCTCTCCTTGACACCCTATTAAGGGCAACACTTATTCCATAGTTCCCTGGTCTAAATATATTCTTGAAAGAGAAACAAACTGTCACTCTTTCACCTTCCCCCATTGACGGCAGTGCATACTTTTGGTCAAAGGTGGTCGCTCCTGTGATATCGATACCGGTGCTATCCCTTACAAGAAATGACACTGAAAGATCCTGGATCTCGATACTTGACTCCAGCGTCAACTCCAGAGAGATATCATCGGCAAACTTGAAAGAGCGGCGTGGTTGCCCATCCCCTCCCTTCAACTCAACTCTGACAAACTGAACATGACCTGTACCATAGCGGAGATTCGCCTTTAGCTCATGTTTACGAACGCTTGCATCGGCCCATCCCTGCTCTAGAAGAAGTTGTTCTTTATTGGTCTCCTCCCTTACAAATGAGAGATACCGGTCTACCGTTTCATCTGCTGTACCAGCATACACAACACGACCATTATTTATGAATATGGCCCTTTCACAGACACTTTTGATTGCATCTGGCCCGTGACTTACAAAGATTAGAGTCACACCACGTTCTCGCAACTCACGCAAACGAGATATGCACCTCTGCTGAAACCCCATATCGCCAACTGACAGAATTTCATCTACAAGCAATATCTCAGGTTCTACATGCACAGCAACAGAGAACGCCAGCCTAGCGAACATACCAGAAGAATATGTTCTAACGGGGCGATCAATGAACTCACCAATGTCTGCAAATTTTTCGATTGCAGCGAACGCTGCTTTTTGCTTCTCTGTCGAGATACCGACCAGTGAGGCAGCAACTCGAACGTTCTCTCGGCCAGTGAAGTCAGGATTAAAGCCCGCCCCTAACTCAAGCAATGGAGCAACACGCCCTTTTACCGCGATTTCGCCACATGACGGCTGCGCAGTACCGGCAATTAGCTGAAGCAAGGTACTTTTTCCCGCACCATTTCGGCCAACCAACCCAACAGAGGCCCCTTTGGGGATCTCGATATCTATATCACGTAATGCCCAATGAAGCTCTCCCTGGCTCTTTCTTCCCAAAAGAAGATCCCAGAACTTTTTACTAGCCTCATTCTGAATAGCGTAAGACTTGCTGACGCCCTTCAGAGAAATAATGCTTTCAGTCATAGCACATCCGCAAAACCGGGCCGTAGGCGTTGAAAGAAAAGTATGCCAACAAGACAGACTAGTATCGAAATTGCTAAGCTTTGCAAGATACCCATCCAGTCTGGAAGAACACCGTACATTATTGCTGCCCTGGCTTGCTCAATGGGCATGGCGAGGGGGTTCATCTGCATCAGATTGCGGACCAGTCCATCAGGAACTCTAGACATTGGGTAGAGAACTGGCGATACAAACACTAGAGCTTGAAGAACCAAAGGAACCGCATGGGTTATATCTCTATAAAAGACGCTGGCACCTGCAATTATCCATGAGACTCCGACAGAGAGTATGTAGACGGGCAAGACGGAGAGAAAAACGGTAATCACTGCAAGATGCGGAGCACTATGATGAACAAGAATATACATCAGAATAAGAACGGCAAAAGTGCAGAAAAAAGAAACCAGGGACCCTATAGAACTGATGAAGGGTATGAGATGTATGGGGAAAACCAGCTTCTTAACATAGTTTATATTCCCAACTACCATTGAGGGGGCGCGACTAACCGTATCGAAGAACAGATTGTAAACCAGAAAGCCAGAGAACAGAGCTATAATGAAGTCACCTTTCGACTCATCAGCAGCTCCCCAGCGACTCTGAAAGACCACAGAAAAAACGAAGTAAAATATCGTCACGACAGCTAATGGCTGAATTACTGTCCAGAGCAACCCAAGACTTGAGCTTCTGAACCGCTGGGTAATCTCCCTGACACCCAATGTAAATATCAATCTACGCCTATACCACAGCGTCCCGAACTTAGAAACAACGCCCATAGAAACTCCACTATCAAACCTTACCAAAAGACAAGACTACAAATATCCGTTCGGGTTCTTACTTTGCCAAGACCAAGAGTCTTTACACATGTCATCCAAGCCCAAAACAGCTTTCCAGCCCAACTCAAGCTCTGCTACAGACGGATCCGCATAACACTCTGGAACATCTCCGGGGCGCCGAGAACATATTTCGTATGGGATATCTCTTCCACAGGCCCGCTGGAAAGAACTCACCACATCAAGCACACTATAACCTCGCCCCGTACCAAGATTGATAATCTTGCACTGTGCCTGATTTAATCTCTGTAGGGCTTTCAGATGGCCGATAGCCAAGTCGACAACATGGATATAATCACGAACCCCGGTTCCATCCGTCGTGCCATAATCCCCCCCCCAGACATTCAGCTTATCACGACACCCTACAGCAACCTGGGCCACGAAAGGCATGAGATTATTGGGGACCCCCTGAGGATCCTCTCCAATAAGCCCACTCTTATGAGCCCCTACTGGATTGAAATACCGAAGAATGGTTATATGCCAATCAGGATCCGAGGAAAATAGATCCTGCAGAATATCTTCAACAATCAGCTTACTTCTTCCATATGGATTGGTAGCCCCCAAGGGATGCCCTTCATCCAAAGGCAGGTACTTTGGCTCGCCATAGACAGTCGCTGAAGAACTGAATACTATACGTTTTACCCCGGCATCCTGCATTGCCTCCAGAAGACGAATCGTACCTAATACATTATTATCATAGTAAACTAGAGGAACCTGAGTAGATTCTCCAACTGCCTTCAGGCCTGCGAAGTGCATCACTACTGAACAACCGTATTTCCTTATAACAGAGCGGAGCCGTTCACCATCTCGAACATCTCCCTCCTCAAAAATAACTTCCTTACCCACTATATCTTCTATACGCCTAACAACATTACGACTACTATTTGAAAGATTATCATAAATTACAACCTCATAACCTGCTTCCAGCAACTCCACACAGGTATGTGATCCAATATATCCAGCCCCACCCGTGAGCAATATTTTTCCCATAATTCACTTACCCATCCAACTGAGAGCCCGCCAGCGAGGGCGTAAATCAGTCACTCTACCATCTCAGGAAACTCCGAACAACTTACAGTGAATACGCCGCCAGTCGAAATGACAGCCAGCACCGCGCCATCGGGCTTTTCAGCCCGGCTTCCCTAGCTACGGGCGCACCTCACCCATACCCATCAGCTGTTTTCGCACCATCCACAAATTCGACAGGGCGAACAAGGCGGTCAATTGAATAGTGTTTTTCATCAACCTGCGGAACCGGGTTTTCACGCAACCAAACTCCCGCTTGATCACCCGGAACGGGTGCCCGACCTTGGTCCGCGCTTGCGCTTTAGCGCGCTCGATACGGCGTTTGGCTTTGCCGATCGAGCCGCGCTTGCTCTGCGTCCCGTAAGTGCTGCGCCGTGCGGCGATCTGCCAGATAACCTGCCGCTCAGCATGCTCTTCGCGCTTTTCCACGCCCGTATCGCCAGCATCGGCATAGACCGCGTTTTCCTCGCCGCGCAGCAACTCGGCCACTTGCGTGACGTCCGCAACGTTGGCCGCCGCGCCGTGCACGTGATGCACCAGACCCGATTCCACGTCCGCGCCGATGTGCACCTTCATCCCGAAGAAGTATTGGTTTCCCTTAATGAGATGGTCAGCCCGGCTCGAGAAGCCCGGCGAGTCTAGACTTATCGGGTTTCTCTCTTTACCGAAGGAGGATCTCTCATGAACACCGTGACGCTTTTGGGTATCGATATCGGCAAGAACACCTTCCACTTGCATGGCCAGGACGCCAGAGGAAATCAGCTCTTGCGCAAGAAGCTCAATCGTAGCCAATTACTGCCGTATCTGGCGCAGTTGCCAAACTGCAAAATTGCCATGGAGTCCTGCGGTGGTTCGCAATGGCTGGCTAGGCAGATTGAGGGCTTAGGCCACCGAGTGCAATTAATCGCGGCGCAACATGTGAAGGCCTATGTCACCGACAACAAGAATGACTTTATCGATGCAGAGGCCATCTGCGAAGCAGCGTCGCGACCCAGAACCCGCTCGGTTCCGGTAAAGACACTTGAGCAGCAAATCCTGTCGACCGAGCACAAGCTGCGGAAGTCTTGGGTGGATAATCGCACTGGAATCATCAACCAGGTGCACGGCTTTCTGCTGCAGTTCGGCATCATTTTTCCCGTTGGATATGCTGCTCTGGAGCAGACACCCGCGTTAATGGAAAACCACGAACTGCCGATTCGACTGCGTAATGCAGTTGAGCGAATGCTGCTCGATATTCAACGCCTGACTCGAGATATCAAAGCGATTGATGTCGAGATCAAACAGCAATTGTCTGAGGACGCAGCCGGCATGCGCTTGTTGAGCATCCCTGGCATCGGCCCTCTCATCGCTAGCGCGATAGTGGCCGACGTCGGCAACGCTTCTACTTACAAAAGCTCACGCGACTTTGCCGCCTCACTCGGGTTGGTGCCTCGACAGTATTCAACTGGGGGTAAGACGAGCTTGCTCGGCATCAGCAAGCGCGGCGACAAGTATCTGCGCTGCCTACTGGTGCAAGGCGCTCACGCACTGATGATACGAATCGACAAGCGAAACGATGCCCTCGGAGCCTGGGTAAAAAGCTTTTGGCTAGCCCCCCCCCCGAACAAGGTCGCCTGTGCGCTAGCCAACAAATTGGCAAGAATCGTCTGGGCTGTATTAGCCCGAGGCGGTAGCTACAAGGTGCAACAAATGGTTTGACCTAATTGAGTTACTACCGGCTTTTGCGACGACAGTGATGATGACGATAAACGGCAGACATCCCGACTGAAAACCTGAAGACGAAGACAGTCTTTTTAACGGCTGATCCCTTTATCAAGGACAGTTGGGAGCGACTTCTCATCAGGGGCCGAGCGCTAATAACCGTGCTCACCATGAGCCCGAATACATTAGCGCAAGCATGTTTTACCGTTCATCACGCCGGGTTGCAGGAGGTGGACTGACCATACATTCGTCTGGTGCATCTCAGGATCGCGCTTGCCGTCCTCGTTCTTTGTCGAACTGGGCGCATGGATGATCGTGGCATCGGCGATGGTACCTTGGCGCAACGACAGGCCCTTGTCACACAGGTAGCCATTGATGACATCCAGAATTCCCGCTGCCAGTTGATGCTTCCCCAGCAAGCGGCAGAAATTCATGATCGTGGTGCCTTCAGGGACCGAAGCACTTAGCGTCAGCCGGACGAACTGGCGCATCAAGGTGATTTCGTCCAGTACCTCTTCCATCGCCGGGTCGCTCAGCGAAAACCAGTTCTGCAACAGGTGAATGCGCAGTATCGTTTACAGCGGGTAGGGCTTACGTCCACCTCCTAGCTTAGGGTAATGCGGTTCGATCAGGGCCAGCAACCCACTCTAGGGTACCACTCGATCCATCTCAACCAAGAAGCGCTCACCGCGGGCTTGCTTGTGTTTTCCGGCGTATTCGAAATCGGAAAAGCTCATTTGGCTCATGGGACTTGCAACTTGAGGCTTGTGACTGGACGGAATGCTATTTCAGCACAGATGCCGACGCGGCGCTGACTTGTTTGGAGAATCCTTAGTGGCGTGTAGATCGTAGAACTTGCGGCGGGCATGGGCCATGCAGCCGAGTTCGGTTACGCCGCCTTCAAAACTGGCCTTGTAGCCGCCGAAGTCATCGCACACCAGTTTACCTTTCCAGTCCTGTAAAAAGGCCTAGGCTTGCTCGCCGGCACGGCCGGGACTGAAGTCGTAAACTACGGTACTGATGTCGACGAACGAAGTGGTCGCGTAGACCCAGATGTAAGCTCGATGGGTTTTCTTTGAGCCTGGCGCGAGCATCTGCACTGACGTTTCGTCGACATGAACCACATTGTGTCCGAGCACCACCTCGCGCAAGGCACCAATCCAGTGCGCCAAGGTTGAGCGCAGGATCGCAAGGCCGGCACGGGCGAAGATTTTTTCCTGACGATACAGCGGAAAATGGTCGGCGCACTTGGCGATCACCACCTGAGCCAGCAGCCCGGCAGTTAGGATGTCCTTGTCGATGACGTGGGCAGAAACCGGTGCCTGGATCAGGGTTTCGCAGTGATTGCACACCCACTTGCCACGGATATGGCGCTCGACGATGAACACGCCGGGCGTGTAGTCGAGCTTTTCGCTGACGTCTTCGCCGATACGCTTGAGGGCGCAATCGCAGGCGCACTGGATATTTTCAAGTTCGTGATGGATCAGCGTGCGGGGAAACTCGGCGGGCAGCGTGGCTCGCTTGGGTTGCTGGCGCGTTGGAGACGGCGCAGATTGGGGCCAAGGTTTCAAGCTCAGCCTCGATGGCGGCGAGATCAGTCTCAAGCAGGTCGTCCAGCAAACTAGCTTGGCCGAGACAAAACGACTCCGCGCGCTTGGCGAAGTGGTGGCGTTCGAGCAGGGCGATTTCGTGGGCGAGCTGATGGTTGCGGGTTTTGTGGTGCAGCACCTCTTTATCGAGACGCTCAAAGCTGCGCAGTTGTGCGGTGTCGGGCGGATCGAGAGAAGAGGCGCGGTGGCATCTCCACAAAACAGAAGTTAGCCCTCGCGGCTTGATCTCTACTTCTGGTGGGCACTGAAAACGGGGAAATTACCCGCTGGCTGCGCCGCTTGAGGGTTTGCCGCCATAGCCAACTGGCAGAGAATCGAGGTCAACCGCTCCTCGATCCACTGCATGCCATTATAGGCAGCCAGCAAAACCGCAATCTTGGGATGTTTTACTGGCATGCCATTCCTGCTTGCACCAACTGAACACTACTGTTCGAAAGGATAAAACGCTCAATTCAGCGGGAGCTCGAGTCCAGCAGCTTCTGCAGGTACTGACCGTAACCGGTCTTCTTCAGAGCATCAGCTTGGGCACCCAATTGCTCGGCGGTAATCCTGCCACTGTTGTAAGCAATCTCTTCAAGGCACGCCACCTTCAAACCTTGGCGCTGCTCGATGGTATGCACGAAATGGCTGGCCTCCAGCAACGATTCGTGGGTACCTGTGTCCAGCCAGGCGAAACCACGACCAAGTATCTCGACGTTGAGAGTATTTTGCTCAAGGTAAGCGCGATTGATGTCGGTGATTTCAAGCTCGCCACGCTCAGAAGGCTTGATGCTCTTGGCGATTTCGACAACCTGGTTGTCGTAAAAATACAGACCGGTGATCGCGTAGTTTGATTTTGGCTTGAGAGGTTTTTCCTCAATGCTCAGCGCTCGACCCGATGCGTCAAACTCAACCACACCAAAACGTTCGGGGTCGGACACGTGATAGCCGAATACCGTCGCGCCGTGCTCTTGAGTGCTGGCGGAACTAAGCTTATCCGAGAAATGCTGACCGTAGAAAATGTTGTCGCCGAGGATCAAGCAGCAAGGGTCCTTGCCTATAAACTCTTCGCCAATGATGAACGCCTGTGCCAGGCCATCAGGGCTAGGTTGCTCGGCGTAGGTCAGCTGGATGCCATAGAGGCTCCCATCCCCCAGCAGCTTGCGAAAGCTCGGCAGGTCTTCTGGGGTAGAAATGATCAAAATCTCACGTATGCCCGCAAGCATCAGCACCGACAGCGGATAAAAGATCATCGGTTTGTCGTAGATCGGCAGCATCTGCTTCGAAACACCAAGGGTCAACGGGTGCAAGCGCGTACCCGAACCGCCCGCGAGGATGATGCCTTTGCGATTTGTCGTGTTGATCATTTATTTAGAACTTCCATAAGCATTCGGGTTACGCCACTTTTCCAATCTGGCAAGTGCAGAGCAAAATTGTCACGCAGCTTCTGAGTATCCAATCTTGAATTCAGAGGTCGGCGGGCGGGTGTCGGATAAGCCACCGTTTCTATGGGAGTAATCTCAACCACGGCTAACTTCTCACCCTTGGCCCGCGCAAAATCTATTACATGACTAGCATAGCCGTGCCATGAGACTTCGCCGCCGGCCGCCAAGTGATACACGCCCCCCAGCTCAGGGCGTTTAACGACCTGCTGAATAGCCAAGGCTGTTACGTCTGCGATCAGGTCTGCACCAGTGGGTGCACCCATCTGATCGGCAATGATGCTCAAAGTTTCCCGGTCCCTGGCAAGACGCAGCATGGTCTTGGCAAAATTATTGCCCCGAGCGCCGTAGACCCAACTGGTGCGAAAGATCAGGTGTTTACAGCCGGAGCGGACAATGGCCTGCTCACCCGCGAGCTTGCTCGCACCGTAATGATTCACTGGTGCGACTGCGTCATCTTCTTTCCATGGCGCTTGCCCACTGCCGTCGAACACGTAGTCCGTCGAGTAGTGAATCAGCCAGGCATCAACGGACAATGCTTCCTCGGCCATAACCTGGCTCGCCAGTGCATTTACGCGGGTTGCAAGTTCAGGCTCTGATTCAGCTTTATCCACTGCGGTGTAAGCTGCAGCGTTGACGATGACGTCTGGATTGACCTTGCGAATCGTTGCTCGCAGTGAGTCAAGGTCAGACAAGTCGCCACACAGCCCATCGACCGTTTGACGGTCAAGAGCAATGACCTCTCCGAGTGGAGCAAGGGAACGCTGTAGCTCCCAACCGACCTGGCCGTTCTTTCCAAGCAGAAGGATCTTCATACTTTGCTTGAGCGGTTGGCGTAGTTTTTATCAATCCACTGTTGATAGCTGCCGCTTTTCACGTGAGCAACCCATTCAGTGTTCTCGAGGTACCACTCGACGGTTTTGCGTATCCCGGTCTCGAATGTCTCTTCAGGCACCCAACCCAACTCGCGCTGGATTTTGCTGGCATCAATTGCGTAACGCTGGTCGTGGCCTGGGCGATCTTGAACATAGGTGATCAAACTTGCATGCGGGCAATGCATGGAGTCCGGACGCAGCTCATCAAGCAGGACGCAAAGGGCGTTCACCACTTCAATATTCTGCTTTTCGTTGTGACCGCCAATATTGTAGGTCTCGCCGATCACGCCTTTGGTCACGACCTGATAGAGCGCACGGGCATGGTCTTCGACATAGAGCCAATCACGCACCTGATTACCCTTGCCGTAAACCGGCAGCGGCTTGCCTTCCAGCGCATTGAGAATGATCAGCGGGATCAGCTTCTCAGGGAAATGGCATGGGCCGTAGTTGTTCGAGCAATTGGTGACCAGGGTTGGCAAGCCATACGTACGGCTCCAGGCGCGAACCAGGTGATCAGAACTGGCTTTACTGGCCGAATACGGCGAGCTTGGCTGGTAAGGCGTGGTTTCGGTGAAGAGGTCTTCCGGCCCCTCCAGGTCGCCGTAGACTTCGTCGGTCGAAATATGGTGGAAGCGGAAATTGGCTTTTCGCTCATCATCCAGGGCGCTCCAGTAGTGGCGAGCAGCCTCCAGCAGCGTGTAAGTCCCGATGATGTTGGTCTGGATGAATTCGGAAGGGCCGGAGATCGAGCGATCTACGTGAGACTCGGCCGCCAGATGCATGATGGCGTCCGGCTGATGCTCACGGAGCACACGGTCAACCTGGTCCCGGTCGCAGATATCCACGCGCTCGAAAATATAACGATCGCTCTGATCCACGTCAGCCAATGACTCAAGGTTACCGGCGTAAGTAAGCTTATCCAGGTTGATTACGGAATCTGCAGTATTGGAGATGATGTGGCGAATGACTGCAGAACCAATAAATCCAGCGCCGCCGGTTACTAGAATTTTCACGCGATGACCATACCCTTGAGTTGCTGGCAAGGCTGCATACCGAGCTCTGTCTATCCATGAATGCAAAAGCTATCGTATTAGCCGTAGCCTCTGACGAGTGTCCCGTCCGTGTCAGTATCGAGACACCTTATGGCATCTCCGACTTTCAGACAGGCGCAGCATTTTACAGTTTAAAGAAGGATTTACTAACGGATATGGACAAACAACGCGTGAAAAGTTCGATGTGGGCCCTGCCCTTATCGTAATCAGACCAAGCGCTTGCGTCGCACTCGTGCAGTGCGACTGATAAACCAGCCGATCAAGGGGCCAATCAGCATCCCTATCAACAACGCAGCTACGGCGACAACTGATACAGGCAACTGCGGCCCGGCCCAACCAAGGAACAGCAAGGAAACCGATTGCTGATTCTCAAGCACAAAAGCCAGAATCGCCAACACTAGCAAGAGAACAGCTACCACGAGGAGTACGCGCTTCAGATTACGCATTAATTGCTCCTTGAGCCGACGCTATCAAATCCCCTCCTCCTCGTCCTCATTCACCCGATCCCGGAGCTCTTTGCCCGGCTTGAAGTGGGGAACGAATTTGCCGTCCAGGCTAACGGACTGACCGGTTTTTGGGTTGCGACCTACACGCGGTGCGCGGTAGTGCAAGGAGAAGCTACCAAAGCCACGGATTTCGATACGATCACCGGTAGCCAGGCACTGGGACATTTGTTCAAGCATGGTCTTGATGGCCAGCTCGACATCCTTGGATGAGAGTAGCCCTTGATGGGTGACAATTCGTTCGATCAACTCCGACTTCGTCATATTTTTCCCTTCTTTTTCAAGCAGCTAGATCAGCGCTTCAAAGGTTTTAGCATGCTCGGAGGATTTTGAACAGCCCATGTATTGACTTATCTGCACGGCGTTTGAGGTAGCCCGCACAGGCCGAGAGTCGCGACATTTGCCGAGACCAAAAGTTTTGGTTTTGCATTCAGGTAGCGCGATGCCTGCGCTGCTCATCGACAGATAACCAGCATGGAGCGCGAAAGGTAGCCGGCTGGATTCCAGCCGAAGGGATAGTCCTCGGCGCTCTCCTTGACGTCGCTGGACCTGGTGACAACTTTGTAACCTTGCGCCTTACACTCGCGGTCGGCGCGCTTGTAGCATTTCTCCCAGCCTGAGCCAAGCCCGGAACAGTCGATCTCTATACCACTGACACCATGCACTACATGGGTTTTGGTGGTGGTTGTACATCCTGTTAGAACCAGCACTGCCATTACGAAAATGAGTTTGTTCATTCTTTTCCTTATGCGGGGTACCCCACCCTACAGTCGGTTGCTTCAAGTCAAAGCCTAGCCTAACTCTGAATAGATGATTGATCTGCTTGAGGAAAGATATCGTTTGGATGATTTTTTGGGGGGCGAGACGCTTTGGAAATGCTGCCACCGAGTTCGTCCAGATAGAACGTATGTACCGGTTTACGACTGCTGCGCAATCGATCGCGAGCAAGCTCGCTCCCACATTAGATCGGCGCCAAATCACTGAGGCGTGATCGACACATGATCCGTAGGAGCGGTCAAACCACCGGGGTGTGATCAACACATAACCCGTGGGAGCAGGGCTTGCCCGCGAAGGCGATTTCTCAGGCAACGCAAGCGTAAGACCCTCACCGAGTTCGTCCAGATAGAACGCATGTACCGGTTTACGACTGCTGCGCAGCCGATCGCGGGCAAGCCACGCTCCCACATTAGATCGGCGCCAAATCACTGAGGCGTGATCGACACATGATCCGTAGGAGCGGTCAAACCACCGGGGTGTGATCAAACAATAACCTGTGGGAGCGGGCTTGCCCGCGAAGGCGATTTCTCAGACAACGCAAGCGTAAGGCCCTCACCGAGTTCTTCCAGATAGAACGTATGTACCGGTTTACGACTGCTGCGCAGCCGATCGCGGGCAAGCCACGCTCCCACATTAGATCGGCGCCAAATCACTGAGGGGTGATCGACACATGATCCGCAGGAGCGGTCAAACCACCGGGGTGTGATCAACACATGACCTGTGAGAGCGGGCTTGCCCGCGAAGGCGATTTCTCAGGCAACGCAAGCGTAAGACCCTCACCGAGTTCGTCCAGATAGAACGTATGTACCGGTTTACGACTGCTGCGCAAGCGAGCGCGCCACCGGCCGATCGCGAGCAGGCTCGCTCCCACATTAGATCGGCGTCAGACCACCAGGGGTGTGATTGGCACATAACCCGCCGGCTCGGGATGCATCTGATGGTTCATGGGGGTCAAATCGCAGCCACAAAAAAGGGCGACCGAAGTCGCCCTTTTTTTATGGTCTGACAGAACTTAGTTCTGTTTTTCCATTTGTGCACGCAACAGGTCGCCCAGAGTGGTAGGACCAGTAGCGATATCGGAAGTAGCCGGCTTGTCTTTCAAGCTCTGGATAGCTTCTTTCTCGTCTTCAACGTCTTTCGACTTGATGGACAACTGGATTACACGGCTCTTGCGGTCAACGCTGATGATCTTGGCTTCGACTTCTTCGCCTTCTTTCAGAACGTTACGTGCATCTTCGATGCGGTCACGGCTGATTTCGGAGGCTTTCAGAGTAGCTTCGATATCGGTAGCGAGGGTGATGATGGCGCCTTTGGCGTCAACTTCTTTCACGATACCCTTAACGATTGCGCCTTTGTCGTTCTCTTGAACGTACTCGGAGAACGGATCGCTTTCCAGCTGCTTGATACCCAGGGAGATACGCTCACGCTCTGGATCAACAGACAGGATGACGGTGTCGAGCTCGTCGCCCTTCTTGAAGCGACGTACGGCTTCTTCGCCCACTTCGTTCCAGGAGATGTCGGACAGGTGAACCAGGCCGTCGATGCCGCCGTCCAGACCAATGAAGATACCGAAATCGGTGATCGACTTGATGGTGCCGGAGATTTTATCGCCCTTGTTGAACTGGCCAGAGAAATCTTCCCATGGGTTAGATTTGCACTGCTTGATGCCGAGGGAGATACGACGACGCTCTTCGTCGATGTCCAGAACCATAACTTCCACTTCGTCGCCGACTTGTACGACTTTCGAAGGGTGGATGTTCTTGTTGGTCCAGTCCATTTCGGAAACGTGTACCAGGCCTTCCACGCCTTCTTCCAGCTCAGCGAAGCAGCCGTAGTCGGTCAGGTTGGTTACACGCGCGGTAACGCGAGTGCTTTCCGGGTAACGAGCTTTGATAGCGACCCATGGATCTTCGCCCAGCTGCTTCAAGCCCAGGGAAACACGATTGCGCTCGCGATCGTACTTCAGAACCTTGACATCGATCTCGTCGCCAACGTTGACGATTTCAGAAGGATGCTTGATACGCTTCCAGGCCATGTCGGTAATGTGCAGCAGGCCATCGACGCCACCCAGATCGACGAATGCGCCGTAATCGGTGAGGTTTTTGACGATACCTTTGACTTGTTGGCCTTCTTGCAAGGATTCCAGCAGAGCTTCGCGCTCGGCGGAGTTCTCGGCTTCGAGGACGCTACGACGGGAAACGACAACGTTGTTGCGTTTCTGGTCGAGTTTGATGACCTTGAATTCGAGCTCTTTGCCTTCCAGGTGCGTGGTGTCGCGCACTGGACGGACGTCAACCAGAGAACCTGGCAGGAACGCACGGATGCCGTTAACGTCGACAGTGAAGCCGCCTTTAACCTTACCGTTGATAACGCCCTTGACCACTTCTTCGGCTGCGAAGGCTGCTTCCAGAACGATCCAGCATTCAGCGCGCTTGGCTTTTTCACGGGACAGTTTGGTTTCGCCAAAGCCGTCTTCTACCGCGTCCAGCGCAACGTGAACTTCATCACCGATGTTGATGTTCAGTTCGCCAGCGTCGTTGTGGAACTGTTCCAGCGGAATGAGGCCTTCAGACTTCAAACCAGCGTGAACGGTTACCCAACCAGCCTGGTAATCGATATCAACGATGACTGCGGTGATGATGGAGCCTGCCTGAAGATTCAGGGTTTTTAGGCTTTCTTCAAAGAGTTCTGCAAAGCTTTCGCTCATTTTAATTCCTGTTGATAAGGGCGAAGAATACGCCCATCTGCCACATCCCAGACGATGTGGGTTACGTTCATATAAAAGAAAAACCGCAGGACTATGCCTGGTGTTCCCTGCGGAGTTTCCTGGTCACCCGGCGATATCGCGAATGGCGATCTCGCTCATGATGCGTTCCAACACCTGCTCGATGGACAATTCCGTGGAATCCAGCTGTATGGCGTCAGCCGCCGGTTTGAGCGGGGCTACCGCTCGCTGGGTGTCACGCTCATCGCGCGCACGTATCTCATCTAGCAGACTCGACAGACTAACATCATCGCCTTTGGCCTTCAACTGCAAGTAACGGCGACGTGCACGTTCCTCGGCGCTGGCGGTCAGAAATATCTTCAACGGCGCATCGGGGAATACCACCGTACCCATGTCCCGACCATCGGCCACCAGACCCGGCGGCTCCTGAAAAGCCCGCTGGCGCTGCAGCAATGCGTCACGAACTGCCGGCAGCGCAGCGACCTGCGAGGCACCCGAGCCGATACTTTCGGTGCGGATGACATCGCTGACTTCATCACCTTCCAGAATAATGCGCTGCAGCTGACCGTCGGTCGCCGCGATGAATTGCACATCCAGGTGAGCGGCGAGCTTCTTGAGCAATTCCTCATTCGTCAGGTCGACGCCATGGTTATGCGCCGCAAAAGCCAGCAATCGATAAAGCGCACCGGAATCCAGCAGGTTCCAGCCCAGGCGCTTGGCCAGCATCCCGGCGACAGTGCCTTTGCCAGAGCCGCTTGGCCCATCAATAGTGATGACCGGTGCGATGCTGATCACGACTGAGCCTCTTGCGCAACGCGGATACCGACTTGCGCGCACAACGCGAGGAAGTTGGGGAAGGAAGTCGCGACGTTGGCGCAGTCATGGATACGGATTGGAGCATTTGCCCGCAACGACGCAACACTGAAGGCCATGGCAATCCGGTGATCGCCGTGACCATGCACTTCACCGCCACCAATCTGGCCACCATCGATGATGATGCCGTCCGGGGTTGGCTCGCATTTGACGCCCAGCGCCAGCAAACCATCGGCCATCACTTGAATGCGATCCGACTCTTTGACTCGCAGCTCTTCTGCGCCACGCAGCACCGTGCGTCCGTGGGCACAGGCGGCAGCCACGAACAGCACCGGGAATTCATCGATGGCCAACGGCACCAGCTCTTCCGGGATCTCGATACCCTTCAGCTTAGCCGCACGCACCCGCAGATCAGCCACTGGCTCGCCGCCGACTTCACGCTGGTTTTCCAGAGTGATGTCAGCGCCCATCAGCCGCAGGATGTCGATAACGCCGGTACGAGTCGGGTTGATACCGACGTGCTCAAGCACCAGCTCGGAGCCTTCGGCAATCGACGCCGCGACCAGGAAGAATGCCGACGAGGAAATATCCCCCGGGACTTCAATATGGGTCGCTGTGAGTTTGTGCCCGGACTCGACCGAAGCCGTAGCGCCATTCACGGTTACCGGATAGCCGAAACCACGCAACATACGCTCGGTATGGTCGCGAGTCGGCGCCGGCTCGGTGACGGTGGTTTTGCCATCGGCATACAGACCGGCCAACAGCAGGCAGGATTTAACCTGGGCACTGGCCATCGGCATGCTGTAGGTCAGGCCTTTGAGCTTGTTGCCACCACGAATGGTCATCGGTGGACGACCGTCTTCAGCCGTCTCGATGACCGCGCCCATTTCGCGCAGCGGATTGGCCACACGATTCATCGGCCGCTTGGACAGCGAAGCGTCACCGGTCAAGGTGCTGTCGAAGCTCTGCGCCGCCAGCAAACCCGACAACAGGCGCATCGATGTACCGGAGTTACCCAGATAGATCGGCCCCGGAGCGGGCTTCAAGCCGTGCAGGCCGACGCCGTGAATGGTTACGCGGCCATGGTGCGGACCTTCGATCACAACACCCATGTCACGGAAAGCCTGCAGCGTCGCCAAGGCGTCTTCGCCCTCGAGGAAACCTTCGACTTCGGTGGTGCCTTCGGCTAAGGAGCCGAGCATGATCGAACGGTGGGAAATCGATTTGTCGCCTGGTACACGAATCCGCCCAGTCAGGCGGCCACCAGGATTAGCCAGGAAAATCAGGTCGTTGGAGTTCATAGCGTCCACATAGGCCCGGCGGGCCAGGATTTTACTGAAATGCTCGCGGGCAACCCGGGCGCGTGTAAAAACGCCCAACAGTTGGTGCCCGTCCCCTGCATCGACCGCGTCGCGCAAGGCGTCGAGGTCGCTGCGAAATGTATCGAGTGTGCGCAGGACAGCTTCGCGATTGGCGAGGAAGATGTCGTGCCACATGACCGGGTCGCTACCGGCGATTCTCGTGAAATCGCGGAAACCGCCCGCAGCGTAACGGAAGATTTCAAGATTTTCACTGCGCTTGGCCAACGAATCGACCAAACCGAATGCCAGCAAGTGCGGCAAGTGGCTCGTGGCCGCCAGCACTTCATCATGACGCTCGACCTGCATGTGCTCGACATCCGCACCCAACTCGCGCCACAGCCGGTCGACGATCGCCAGTGCGGCCGGATCGGTCTGGTCCAGTGGAGTCAGAATCACTTTGTGTCGACGGAACAACTGCGCATTGGAGGCTTCCACCCCGCTCTGCTCGGAACCGGCAATCGGATGCCCCGGCACAAAACGCGCCGGCATGCCGCCGAACGCTTCGCTCGCAGCACGCACCACATTGCCTTTGGCGCTGCCGACATCCGTCAGAATCGCCTGCCCCAGGTCCATGCCCGCCAAAACGACAAGCAATTTCTCCATCGCCAGAATCGGTACCGCCAACTGAATGACATCGGCACCGCTACAGGCGAGAGCGAGGTTTTCTTCGCAGCGATCCACCACACCCAGCTCAACCGCCAGCTTGCGCGATTGCGGATCAAGATCGACACCCACCACTTCACGGCACAGCCCGCTTTCGCGCAGGCCCTTGGCGAAGGAGCCACCGATCAGACCCAGACCGATCACCACCAGGCGACCGATCATAGGTACGGCAGGTTGCGTTGCAATGACATCAACCACGGGCCAGAACCCTGGCCAACGCCTCGAGGAAACGGCTGTTTTCAGCCGGCAAGCCAATAGTGATGCGCAGGTGATTCGGCATGCCGTAGTTGGCCACCGGACGGACGATCACACCTTCATGCAGCAAGCCCTGGAACACCGGTGCCGCGACGCGCCCCAGATCGACTGCAATGAAGTTGCCTTTGGATGGAATCCAGCTCAGGCCCAATTCGCGAAAGCCCGCTTCCAGCTGCTGCATGCCGGACTCGTTCAACCGGCGGCTTTCGGCCAGATATTCGGCGTCCTGCAGGGCAGCACAGGCCGCGGCCAGGGCCAGGCTGTTGACGTTGAACGGCTGACGCACGCGGTTCAGCACATCGGCGACGACCGCCGTGGACAGGCCATAACCGACACGCAACGCCGCCAGGCCATAAGCCTTGGAGAACGTCCGCGAGACCAGCAGATTCGGGTAAGCCGCGAGGAAGTCCAGACCATCCGGCAGATCGCTGCCTTCGGCATATTCGATATAGGCTTCGTCGAGCACCACCAGCACATGCTCAGGCACGTCCTGAAGGAACTCGTCCAGCGCCTCGGCACCGAACCAGGTACCGGTCGGATTGTTCGGATTGGCGATGAAGACCACGCGGGTATTGCTGTCGATGGCTTCGAGCATCGCCGGCAAATCGTGACCCCAGTCTTTGGCCGGAATCACCCGCGCCCCAGCACCCACCGCCTGAGTGACGATCGGATAGACCGCGAACGCATGTTCGCTGAACACCGCATTCAGACCCGGCGCCAGATAAGCACGGGCCACCAGCTCCAGAATGTCGTTGGAACCGTTACCCAGGGTCACCTGGTCGAGCTGCACCCGGCACTGTTCGGCCAGCAGACTTTTCAAGGCAAAGCCGTTGCCATCCGGATAACGGGTCAGCTCGGCCAGCTCTTCGCGAATCGCTGCCAAGGCTTTAGGGCTGGCACCCAACGGGTTTTCATTGCTCGCCAGCTTGACGATTTTTGCCGGATCGATACCCAGCTCACGCGCCAGTTCGTCCACGGGTTTGCCCGGGACGTAAGGCGAAAGTTGTTGCACGCCCGGCTGTGCCAGAGCGAGGAAGTCGCCACTCATTATTAAAGCCTCAGAGAACCGCTTTCGGGTAGGAACCCAGCACCTTGAGTGCTACTGCTTCCTGACTGATCTTCTCCAGCACAGCCTTGATCAGCGGATCACGGTGATGGCCGACGAAGTCGATGAAGAACACATAGGTCCATTTGCCGCTGCGCGAAGGCCGGGTTTCGATCCGCGTCAGGTCGATGCCATTGTCGTGGAACGGCACCAGCAACTCGTGGAGCGCGCCGGGCTTGTTGCTCATGGAGACGATGATCGAAGTCTTGTCGTCGCCGGTCGGCGGCACTTCCTGGCTGCCAATCATCAAGAAACGCGTGGAGTTGTCCGGGCGGTCCTCGATTTTCTCGGCCAGACGAGTCAAGCCGTAGAGTTCGGCCGCCATGTCGCCGGCAATCGCCGCCGAGTTCCACTCACCCTTGACCCGCTTGGCCGCTTCGGCGTTGCTGGAAACCGCCACGCGCTCGACATTCGGGTAATGGGCGTCCAGCCACTTGCGGCACTGGGCCAGGGACTGGGCGTGGGAATAGATGCGGCTGATGCTGTCGGTCTTGGTGTTTTCCCCGACCAACAGGTGATGGTGGATCCGCAGCTCGACTTCGCCACAGATCACCATGTCATGCTCGAGGAAGCTGTCGAGGGTGTGGTTGACCGCGCCCTCGGTGGAGTTTTCCACCGGGACCACGCCAAAATTCACCGCACCGGCCGCCACTTCACGGAACACTTCATCGATCGCCGCCATAGGCTTGCTGATCACTGCATGACCGAAGTGTTTCAGGGCCGCGGCTTGGGTGAAGGTGCCCTCAGGGCCCAGATAAGCCACTTTCAGCGGCTGCTCCAGCGCCAGGCACGAAGACATGATTTCGCGAAACAGACGCGCCATTTCTTCGTTGCCCAACGGACCTTTATTGCGCTCCATGACTTTCTTGAGCACCTGAGCTTCGCGCTCGGGACGATAGAACACCGGCACTTCGCCTTCGGCCAGTGAAGCCATCTTGACTCGTGCGACTTCCTGGGCGCAGCGCGCACGCTCACTGATCAGCTCGAGGATTTTATCGTCCAGACTGTCAATGCGCAGGCGCAGTGCCTTGAGTTCTTGCTCGGACATTAGCCGTGTTCCTTCTCGAACTCCGCCATGTACGCCACCAGCGCGTTGACCGCGTTGATGTCGACGGCGTTGTAGATAGAGGCGCGCATGCCACCCACCGAACGGTGACCCTTGAGATTCAACAGGCCGCGTTCCTCGGCACCCGCCAGGAACGGCTTGTCGAGGCGATCGTCAGCCAGACGGAATGGCACGTTCATCCACGAGCGGTCGGACTTGTTGATCGGGTTGCTGTAGAGGCCGCTGGCGTCGATGAAGCCATACAGCGTGCGCTGTTTGATGTCATTGAGCTTGCCGATGGCTGCTACGCCGCCCTGCTCTTTCAGCCATTCGAAGACCAGGCCGGACAGGTACCAGGCCAGGGTTGGCGGGGTGTTGTACATGGAGCCGTTGTCGGCCGCGACCTTGTAGTCGAGCATGGTCGGGCAGATTGAACGGGCGCGACCCAGCAGGTCTTCGCGAACAATGTTGACGACGATGCCGCTTGGGCCGATGTTTTTCTGGGCGCCGGCGTAGATCATGCCGAAACGCGAGACATCCACCGGGCGCGAGAGGATGTCCGAAGACATGTCTGCGACCAGCGGCACATCACCGGTTTCCGGGATCCACTGGAATTCCAGGCCGCCGATGGTTTCGTTCGGCGCGTAGTGCACGTAGGCCGCGTCTGGCGACAGCTTCCATTCGTTCTGACCGGGAATTGCGAAATAATCGTAAGGCTTGGCCGTCGCTGCCACATTGACGGTGCCGAAGCGCGAAGCTTCCTCGATGGCTTTCTGCGACCAGATACCGGTGTCGATATAGTCGGCCTTGCCGGTTTCCGGCAACAGGTTCAGAGGAATCTGAGCAAATTGCTGGCTGGCGCCGCCTTGCAGAAACAGCACTTTATAGTTCGAGGGGATATCCAGCAGATCACGCAGATCCTGCTCGGCCTTGGTCGCGATGGACACGAACTCATCACTGCGATGGCTCATTTCCATGACCGACAGGCCCTTGCCGTGCCAGTCAAGGAGTTCACCCTGCGCACGCTGCAGGACAGCTTCGGGAAGCGCCGCGGGACCGGCACAGAAGTTATAGGCTCTCTTGCTCACATCCAATCTCGCTCTGATTAAATCATCGATCGACACAGGGGCCAATCATCAACATGGGACCCAATCACTGTGGGAGCGAGCTTGCTCGCGATGGTCGCTAACGATAACGCGTGCTTCCTGACGAAACGCGTCAGCTTCAAGTCCATCGCGAGCAAGCTCGCTCCCACATTTTGATCTCCATGGGTGCCTAAATAGTCACTCGGGACAAACAACAAGGGGGAGAATTTTCATCCTTCCCCCCTGTGTGTCCGTTTATTCCTGCGGTTCGGCGTCGTCAGCCGCGGCATCGAGTTGCTGATCTTCAACAACATCATCGATGACTACACCGCCCTCGAACTCAGCGCCTTCCTCGCCTTCCTCACCTTCCAGCTCTTCGCCTTCGACTTCGGATGGTTCCTGAACGCGCTCCAGGCCGACCAGTGTTTCGTCGCTGGCCAGCTTGATCAGGGTCACGCCCTGAGTGTTGCGGCCGAGGCTGGACACTTCGTCGACGCGGGTACGAACCAGTGTGCCCTGGTCGGAAATCAGCATGATCTCCTCACCGTCGAGCACCTGGACCGCACCGACCAGACGGCCGTTACGATCGTTGCTGACCATGGCGATAACGCCCTGACCGCCACGTTTGTACTCAGGGAACTCGCTGATGGCCGTACGCTTGCCGTAACCACGCGCCGAAGCGGTGAGGATCTGGCTGCCTTCTTCCGGGATCAGCATGGAAATCAGCTTCTGGCCTTCCGGCAGACGCATGCCACGCACACCGCGAGCGGTACGCCCCATGGCGCGAACGTCGGACTCTTTGAAGCGGGTAACCTTGCCGCCATCGGAGAACAGCATGACTTCGCGCTCGCCATCGGTGATCGCGGCGCTGATCAATACGTCGCCTTCGTCCAGCTCCAGCGCGATCAAGCCGACGCTGCGTTGACGGCTGAATTGCTCCAGCGGGGTCTTCTTCACGGTACCGTCAGCGGTGGCCATGAAGATGTAGTGACCTTCGGTGTATTCGTCGACCGGCAGCATGGTGGTGATGTATTCACCGTCACCCAGCGGCAGCAGGTTGACCAACGGACGACCACGGGCAGCGCGGGATGCTTCCGGAATTTCGTAGGTTTTCAGCCAGTAGACCTTGCCCTTGCTGGAGAACAGCAACAGCGTGGTGTGGCTGTTGGCGACCAGCAGGTGAGCGATGTAGTCCTCATCCTTGACGCCAGTAGCCGACTTGCCTTTACCGCCACGACGCTGGGCCTGGTACGCAGCCAATGGCTGGGTCTTGGCATAGCCACCGTGGGAGATGGTCACGACGCGCTCTTCTTCCGGGATCATGTCACCCAGAGTCAGGTCGAGACGGGCATCGAGGATCTCGGTGCGACGCACATCGCCGTACTCGGCACGAATGGTTTCCAGTTCCTCGCGGATCACTTCCATCAGGCGCACAGCGCTGTTGAGGATGCGGATCAGCTCACCGATCTGGTTGAGGATTTCCTGGTATTCGGCCAGCAGCTTCTCGTGTTCCAGGCCGGTCAGACGGTGCAGACGCAGCTCCAGAATGGCTTGCGCCTGTTCTGGCGAGAGGAAGTACTTGCCTTCGCGCAGACCGTATTGCGGATCGAGGTTGTCCGGACGGCAGGAATCAGCACCGGCACGTTCGACCATCGCGACCACTGCGCTGGATTCCCAAGGCGTGCTGATCAGCGCTTCCTTGGCTTCCGACGGCGTTGGCGAGGCCTTGATCAGGGCGATGACCGGGTCGATGTTCGACAGGGCAACCGCTTGACCTTCCAGAATGTGGCCACGTTCGCGGGCTTTACGCAGTTCGAACACGGTACGACGGGTCACGACTTCGCGACGGTGACGGACGAAGGCTTCCAGCAGATCCTTCAGGTTGAGGATCCGCGGACGACCGTCGATCAACGCAACGATGTTGATACCGAACACGCTTTGCAGCTGGGTCTGGGCGTAGAGGTTGTTGAGGATCACCTCAGGCACTTCGCCACGACGCAGCTCGATCACGACGCGCATACCGTCCTTGTCGGACTCGTCGCGCAGCTCGGTGATGCCTTCAAGCTTCTTCTCTTTGACCAGCTCGGCGATCTTCTCGATCAGACGCGCCTTGTTCAGCTGGTAAGGGAGCTCGGTGATGACGATCTGCTGACGACCACCGACCTTGTCGATGTCTTCGATGATCGAACGGGCACGCATGTAAATGCGCCCGCGACCGGTACGGTAGGCTTCGATGATACCGGCGCGACCGTTGATGATCGCGGCCGTCGGGAAGTCCGGACCGGGGATGAATTGCATCAGCTCATCGATGGTCAACTCAGGGTTGTCGATGAGTGCCAGGCAACCGTCGATGACTTCACCGAGGTTGTGCGGCGGAATGTTGGTCGCCATGCCCACGGCGATACCGCTGGAGCCGTTGACCAGCAGGTTGGGGATCTTGGTCGGCATGACCGCCGGGATCATTTCGGTGCCGTCGTAGTTCGGCACCCAGTCCACGGTTTCCTTGTGCAGGTCAGCCAGCAGCTCGTGCGCCAGCTTGGTCATGCGCACTTCGGTGTATCGCATGGCCGCGGCGTTGTCGCCATCGACCGAACCGAAGTTACCCTGACCGTCTACCAGCAGGTAGCGCAGGGAAAAAGGCTGGGCCATACGAACGATGGTGTCGTACACCGCAGTGTCACCGTGGGGGTGATACTTACCGATCACGTCACCGACAACACGGGCGGATTTCTTGTACGGCTTGTTCCAGTCGTTACTCAGCTCGCTCATCGCGAACAGTACGCGCCGGTGCACGGGCTTCAAGCCATCGCGCGCATCAGGCAGTGCCCGCCCGACAATTACGCTCATTGCGTAATCGAGGTAGGACTGCCTCATCTCGTCTTCGATATTGACCGGGATGATTTCTTTGGCCAGTTCGCCCATGAGAAGCCTGATTCCTTTTTCTGGTGAAACCTCGTCACATCCATATGGGACGAACGAAGCTCGTCGATGCAGGCTTGGTGCCATGCATCGGCTTACGACAAATCAACGAGTTATGCCATGGATCTGCGCAGTAAAGGCAGCCACATCGGACTACCTTGGAAACCGCCGGATGTTATCACAATCGCCGCCACGCACCTATCCCCCAGACGCGCATGGAGCATAGTTAGTTGACCGGTGACAGGCTGATAGGGGACGAGAGAGGCTTAGAGGCGTTTTGAATGAAGATTCGGGGGATGGATGGGGGTTATTTGTTGTCTGTGAGGGCCCATTCGCGGGCAAGCCCGCTCCCACACTCGACCGTGGCTAACTGAAGCACTTGGCCAAAAGTGGGAGCGGGCTTGCCCGCGAAAGCGATTCAACAGACGCCAAATACCTTCAATGCAGCCGCTTGCGACACATCAACTGAGCCAGTTTCGCGGTATCGGGCCGCTCGACTATGCCTTTTTCGGTGACGATGACGTCGATCAGGTCCGCCGGGGTGACGTCGAAAACCGGGTTGAAGGCGTCTACATCAGCACCGACGCGTTTGCCGCCGACGGCCAGCAGTTCGCTGCCTTCGCGCTCTTCGATAGGAATATCATCACCACTGGCCAGCGTCATGTCGATGGTCGAACTCGGCGCCACCACCATGAAGCGCACCCCATGGTGCATCGCGCAAACTGCCAATTGGTAAGTACCAATCTTGTTCGCCACATCGCCATTGGCGGTAATCCGGTCGGCACCGACGATCACCCAGGTCACACCCTTGGTTTTCATGATATGTGCCGCGGCCGAGTCGGCGTTCAACGTGACCGGAATACCTTCATTGGCCAGCTCCCAGGCCGTGAGCCGCGAGCCTTGCAGCCAGGGCCGGGTTTCATCGGCGTAAACCCGCTCCACCATGCCTTCCAGCCAGGCGCCACGAATCACCCCCAGCGCTGTACCGAAGCCGCCGGTGGCCAAGGCGCCGGTATTGCAATGAGTCAGGATCGCCTGGGCATTGCCCTGATGCTTGCGGATCAGATCGACCCCCAATTGCGCCATGGTCAGATTGGCTTCGCGATCGCTTTCATGGATGGCCAACGCCTCTGCTTCAAGGAGCGCCAGTGGATCAGCGTGCCCTTTTAGCCGCTCAAGACGCTCGCGCATGCGATTCAGCGCCCAGAACAGATTGACCGCGGTCGGCCGCGAGTCCGCGAGCAAGGCAAAATCCTCTTCCAGGGCGGCCTGCCAGTCACCGCCAGCGGCAAACCGCGTGCGCGCTGCCAGCACCACACCATAGGCCGCACTGATGCCAATGGCCGGGGCGCCACGCACCACCATCGAGCGAATGGCTTCGGCCACGCCCGCAGCGCTGGTGTAGGCGATCCAGTTTTCCTCGAACGGCAAAATACGCTGATCGAGCAGATACAGGGCGTCATCCCGCCAATCGATGGCCTTCACCTTCTCCGCAGCCAACAGTCGATCGCGCATGCCTTACCCCGTACTCAGAAACAAAGCCGTCGATTATAGCGATCCCCCGGCGAAGACGCTCGGGTATACTTCGCCATCCTTTATAAAGTACTGGAACCCACCCTCGATGCCGAATCCTGCCGCTGCGCTCGACTTATTATTGTTGCCGACCTGGTTGGTACCTGTCGAACCCGCCGGCGTGGTCCTCAAAGAGCATGGTCTGGGCATCCGTGACGGTCGCATTGTATTCATCGGCCCACGCGCCGACGCCTTGAAACTCAAGGCCACTGAAGTCCGCGAACTGCCGGGCATGCTGCTCAGCCCCGGGCTGATCAATGCTCATGGGCATGCCGCGATGACCCTGTTTCGCGGCCTGGCCGATGACCTGCCGCTGATGACCTGGCTGGAACAGCACATCTGGCCCGCCGAAGCCAAGTGGGTCGATGAGGGTTTTGTTCGCGATGGCACCGATCTGGCCATCGCCGAACAACTTAAAAGCGGCATCACCTGTTTCTCGGACATGTATTTCTTCCCGAAAGTCGCCAGCGAACGCGTGCATAACAGCGGTATTCGCGCGCAGATTGCGATCCCGATCCTCGACTTCCCGATTCCCGGCGCCAGCGATGCCGACGAGGCCATCCGTCAGGGCGTCGAGCTGTTCAACGATCTCAAGCACCATCCGCGCATCAAAATCGCCTTCGGCCCTCATGCACCCTACACCGTCGGCGACGAGAACCTCGAGAAAATCCGGGTCATCGCCGAGGAGCTGGACGCCTCGATTCATATGCACGTCCATGAAACTGCCTTTGAAGTGCAGCAATCCGTCGAGCAGCGCGGCGAGCGGCCGCTGGCCCGCCTGGGGCGCCTGGGCTTGCTCGGGCCGCGCTTCCAGGCCGTACACATGACGCAAATCAGCGACGACGACCTGACTTTACTGGTAGAAAGTAACAGCAGCGTGATTCATTGCCCGGAATCGAACCTGAAACTGGCCAGCGGCTTCTGCCCGGTCGAGCGTTTGTGGCTGGCCGGCGTCAACGTGGCGGTCGGCACCGACGGTGCGGCCAGCAACAATGACCTCGATCTGCTGGGTGAAACCCGTACCGCGGCACTGCTGGCCAAGGCCGTCGCCGGCTCGGCGACCGCTCTGGATGCCCATCGCGCCTTGCGCATGGCCACGCTCAATGGAGCCCGAGCGTTGGGACTGGAGGCCGAAGTCGGCTCACTGGAAGTCGGCAAGGCTGCCGACCTGGTGGCCTTCGACCTCTCTGGCCTGGCGCAGCAACCGATTTACGACCCCGTCTCGCAGCTTATCTATGCTACCGGCCGGGACTGCGTGAAACACCTTTGGGTCGCCGGCAAGCAATTACTCGACGACCGGCGCCTGACCCGTCTGGATGAGCAACAGCTCTGCGCCACAGCCGTAGCCTGGGGCAAACGCATCAGCGGTCATTGTGAATAGTCTTTGTGAATAGATAGAAAAACCTTGAGCTGACGTTCAAGGCCAGGCACAGAATTTATCAGATTTAGAGGATGATCCCATGAGCAACGTCGACCACGCTGAAATCGCCAAATTCGAAGCCCTGGCCCATCGCTGGTGGGACCGTGAAAGCGAATTCAAACCGCTGCACGACATCAACCCGCTGCGGGTCAACTGGATCGACGAGCGGGTAAAACTGGCCGGTAAAAAAGTCCTCGACGTCGGCTGCGGCGGCGGCATCCTCAGCGAAGCCATGGCTCAGCGCGGCGCAACGGTGATGGGCATCGACATGGGCGAAGCACCGCTGGCCGTGGCTCAGTTACATCAACTGGAGTCCGGCGTCAGCGTCGAGTACCGGCAGATCACCGCCGAAGACCTGGCCGAAGAAATGCCGGAGCAATTCGACGTGATCACCTGTCTGGAAATGCTCGAACACGTGCCAGACCCGTCTTCGGTGATCCGCGCTTGCTTCCGCATGGTCAAGCCCGGCGGCCAGGTGTTCTTCTCCACCATCAACCGCAATCCCAAGGCGTTCCTGTTCGCGATTGTCGGCGCCGAATACATCATGAAACTGCTGCCGCGCGGCACCCACGATTTCAAGAAATTCATCCGTCCTTCCGAGCTCGGCGCCTGGAGCCGGTCGGCCGGGCTGAGCGTCAAGGACATCATCGGCCTGACCTACAACCCGCTGACCAAGCACTACAAGCTGGCGACGGACGTTGACGTCAACTACATGATCCAGACCCTGCGGGAGGAATAAGCCCATGCGTATCAGAGCGGTTCTTTTCGACATGGACGGCACGCTGCTCGACACCGCACCGGACTTTATCGCCATCTGCCAGAGCATGCGCGCCGATCGCGGCCTGGCGCCGATTTCAGACAAGCACATCCGCGACGAGATCTCCGGCGGTGCGCGGGCGATGGTTGCCGTGACGTTTTCGATGGACCCGGAATCACCGGGCTTCGAGGAACTGCGCCTGGAGTTTCTGGAGCGCTACCTAAAAGACTGCGCGGTCCACAGCAAGCTTTTCGACGGGATGGCCGAACTCCTGGCAGACATCGAAAAAGCCAACCTGATCTGGGGTGTCGTCACCAACAAGCCGCTGCGCTTTGCCGAACCGATCATGCAGCAACTGGGGCTGGCCGAGCGTTCGGCGGTACTGATTTGCCCGGATCATGTGAAGAACAGCAAGCCTGATCCCGAACCGTTGATCCTCGCCTGCAAGATGCTCGACCTCGATCCGGCCAGCGTGCTGTTCGTTGGCGATGACCTGCGCGATATCGAGTCGGGTCGCGACGCAGGCACCAGAACTGCCGCGGTGACCTATGGCTATATTCATCCGGACGACAACCCCGGTCATTGGGGGGCGGATGTGGTGGTCGATCATCCGCTGGAGTTGCGTAAGGTGCTGGATAGCGCGCTGTGTGGCTGCTGAGACGCGCTCCCGGATCATTGGACGGTGCCGCCTGTTCGGACGCCTTCGCGGGCAAGTCGGATCGCCGCACCGCCGCTCCCACATGATCTCGGCCTGACGCACCTTTATCGGTGCATGCGATCCCTGTGGGAGCGAGCTTGCTCGCGAATGACCGCGAAGCGGTCGCTCTGTTTTCTGTTTTGTTGAGGTTTTTTATGTTTGATTACTCCGCCCGCCCTGAATTGCTCAAAGACCGGGTCATTCTGGTCACCGGCGCCGGTCGTGGCATTGGTGCTGCCGCTGCAAAAACCTTTGCAGCTCATGGCGCCACGGTGCTGCTGCTCGGCAAGACCGAAGCCAATCTGACCCAGGTTTATGACGAAATCGAAGCGGCCGGTTATCCACAACCGGCCGTCATTCCATTCAATCTGGAAACCGCGCTGCCGCATCAGTACGACGAACTGGCAGCCATGATCGAAACCGAGTTCGGGCACCTCGACGGTTTGCTGCACAACGCCTCGATCATTGGCCCGCGCACCCCGCTGGAGCAGTTGTCCGGCGAAAACTTCATGCGTGTGATGCACGTCAACGTCAACGCCATGTTCATGCTGACCAGCACCCTGCTGCCGCTGCTCAAACTGTCCAAGGACGCGTCGGTGGTGTTCACCTCAAGCAGCGTCGGACGCAAAGGTCGCGCCTACTGGGGCGCCTACGGTGTCTCGAAGTTTGCGACCGAAGGCCTGATGCAAACCCTGGCCGATGAACTGGACACTGTCGCACCGGTCCGCGCCAACAGCATCAACCCTGGCGCCACCCGCACCAGCATGCGAGCTCAGGCTTATCCGGGCGAAAACCCGGGCAACAACCCGACGCCTGAAGCAATCATGCCGGTCTATCTGTACTTGATGGGCCCGGACAGCAGCGGCATCAACGGCCAGGCCTTCGACGCGCAATAAACCTCCCCCCATCGCCGTGACGGAATTCTGTCACGGCGCATGTCATACGCTCAGCAGATCGGCTGCCGAAGCCAAATAAATGCCGATATCCCCATGGGCATTACGCCCAATGACCTGAATTAAAACGATTTTTATTTAACTGAACCGACTGGCACGACTTTCGCTCTAACACTACTCAGACACGCAGTGTGTTAGCGAAGCGGGCGTCGCTTGAGCCGGGGTTTATAACGACCGGTAAAGCAGACTAGACTGTAACCAATTGTCCTACGGGACTGATGGACCAGTATGACGCGCAGCCCAAAGCCGCTCTCACCCAGCCTGTAAGACAGCATTACGCGCTTAGGGGCTCACGCCATATGAAATCACCTACCCAGACCAACGCAATTGACTTTGATAGCGCCAAATTGCAACGCCTGGGCTTTGGTCAGCAGTCACCACTTCTGCATCGCCCCGTCAGCCTTGCTCAACTGCGCCAGCAACTCGCTCTGCAGTTGCAAACCAGTCTTGAGCTACAGCCCATCCTGGGAGTGTTCTTCCGCGAAATTCAGCGACTCGTTCCGCTGGATGCCTTGAACTACCAGCACCAGGCCAGCGATTTGCGCCTGGAGTTCGGTCAGCGCGGGCACCACTCCGTGAGCTATAGCCTCAGCCATGAAGGCGAGCACCTGGGCGAACTGGTGTTTCGACGCAATCAACGCTTTAGCGAACAGGAACTGGGTAATCTGGAATCCCTGCTGTCCTCCCTGCTCTTTCCAATGCGCAACGCCCTGCTGTACCGGGCGGCCACCCGTAGTGCGCTGCGTGACCCGTTGACGGACACCGGCAACCGCATCGCCATGGATCAGACGCTGCAGCGCGAAATTGAACTGTCCCGCCGGCATCTGCAGCCGTTATCGCTATTGATGCTGGATATCGACCATTTCAAGAGAATCAACGACAACCACGGTCACAGTGCCGGCGACAAGGTGCTCAAGGCTGTAGCGGCCTCGATCAAGGACCAGTTGCGCAATGTCGATATGGTGTTTCGATATGGTGGCGAGGAGTTTCTGATCCTGCTCTCCAGCACCGGCCGAGAGGCCGCCGCCATGGTTGGCGAGCGGCTACGTCAAGCGGTACTGGCTCAGGATTATTGGGCGGATGACACGCTTATCGAACTGACGGTGAGCCTGGGCTGCTCCACCCTGTTACCCGGTGAGTCAGTCGAAAGCCTGTTGCGCCGGGCAGACAGTGCCTTGTATGTGGCAAAACGCGAAGGCCGTAACCGACTGGCGATGGCGGGTTGAGAACGCAGGACTAATGTGGGAGGACTAATGTGGGAGCGAGCTTGCTCGCGAAAGCGGTATAACAGGCGACATCAGTGCTGAATGTCAGTCCGCCTTCGCGAGCAAGCTCGCTCCCACATTTGATTTGTGTTGCCTTCGGATTAGCTCTCGACCAGCACCTTGCGCTCACGAGTTACCGCTGCCCGTTGCGACTGCTCCAACTGCATGCAGCGTTCCAGGAACAGGTACATGTAGTCATAGCTCTTACAAACGGCCTGGCGCAATTCGGCTTGCAGCGATTGGGTCGGGTTCATACCCGCCAGCGTGCAGATGATTTCCAGCGCTTCCCATGGATGGGCATCATCGTACTGGGCATGCATTTTCAACCACTTCATCGCTCGCTTGCGGTCTTCCTCCGGGAACGCCGCCGCATAGATGCCATTGGAGCAAACCAGCGCCGACCACTCGCCAGTGGCTCCCTCGATGGCATAGTTGGTCGCGGCGATCGCCACGATCAGCGAATCAGCCGAACTGGTGTGCCAGCACCAGTGACTCAGGGCATGAAGCTCCGGGGCTACCTCCTGCGCCTGCAAATCTTCCAGGCTGACGCCATGCGCACGACTCCAGTGCACCCAATAATCGGCGTGATTGAGTTCTACCCGAATGTTACGCATCAGCCAGCGACGCGCCATGTCTTCGCCGGGGTGGCGTGCAAAGCGGGTTTTGGCCAGATTTTGCGACATATACAAAGCGAACTGCTCAACGACAGGCCAGCCACCGATAAGGTACTGACGCATGGTTTTTGTGCTGAGCTTGTTATCGCGCATGCGCTGATACAGTTCGTGCTCAACCACCCGGCGCTTGCTCTCGCTGCAATCGCGGATCAGCTTTTGAGCCCATAACGGGTAACTTGCGGCTTCCATAAGTGGGCCAGTTCTGTTGAATGTGTCGATCATTGTCGAGCTCCTTTTGATTGTGATGGTACTGATCAACAGGAGGTTTCAACGGAACGTGCCAGGCGCCTTGAATAACAAAGGCTGTGGTCGGGTGGGTCGACACTGCAGACTGTCACCGGTAAACAATTGCGGGCGTTGAATAATATACCCTTGAGCGTAATCCACTCCGATCTCCAGCAAGGCCTGCTCAATCTGAGGTGTTTCAACAAACTCGGCAATTGTGCGTTTACCCATGACATGACCGATATGATTGATCACTTCGACCATAGCGCGATTAATCGGGTCGTCCAGCATATCCTTTACGAAACTCCCATCGATCTTCAAGAAGTCTACAGGTAAATGTTTCAGATATGCGAATGAGGACATACCGGCACAAAAGTCATCCAGCGAGAAATAACACCCTAAGCCTTTGAGTTCATTGATAAATTTTATTGCGCTCCCCAAGTTTGAAATTGCACTGGTTTCTGTGATTTCAAAACAAATCATTTCAGGAGGGATAGCGTAGGAAATGAACTGCTCCCGCAGGAAGTCCAGAAAGTCATCATCTCCTATAGTAATACCTGACAGATTAATCGCACACATTGCCATTGGCCCTTCTCGCTCTTGCGCAATGCACTGGGCAATAACCTTGAATACGTTCTGCACTACCCAACGATCCAGCGATGTCATTAATCCATAACGCTCGGCCGCAGGAATAAAGCTGTCGGGCAGAATCATCCGCCCTGCTTCATCATGTAACCGCAGCAATATTTCTATATGCCCGTTCCCACGTTCTGTATGACCCAACGCGGCGATTTCCTGGGAATATAAAACGAAGCGGTTTTCTTCCAGCGCCAAATGCAGTCGCTGCACCCACGCCATCTCACCAAAGCGCAAGGACAACTCCGAATCGTCGGCATGGTAGACCTGTACCCGATTTCGCCCTTTCTCCTTGGCCATATAACAGGCCATGTCGGCGGCACGTAATGATGTTTCAAGGGTGGCAGGCGCCTGGGAGACATGCACCAGGCCGATACTGACCGTGGTCACAAAGGGCCGGCCTTTCCACACGAAATGGAGGTTCTGCACGGTCTGACGCAGCCCCTCGGCGATCTTCTCCGCAGCGTCCGGCGGGCAGTATTCAAGCAGGATGCCGAATTCGTCTCCACCCAACCGGGCCAGGGTATCGCCTTCGCGCAAGCCCGATTGCAACAAGGCACAGATATGCCGCAGCAGTTCGTCGCCCGCCGCATGACCGCACGTGTCATTGACCACCTTGAACTGATCGAGGTCGAGGAACATGACAGTGTGCCGGCCCGGCTGATGTGTCAGATTGTGCAGGGCTTGTTCGAGGCGATACTCGAATTCGCGGCGGTTAGCCAGGCCCGTCAGCGCATCATGAGTCGCCTGCCATGAAAGATTGGCGATGTACTGCCGCTCCTGAGTCATGTCGTGCAGCACCAGCACCGTGCCACTGACTTTACCGGCATTGCGGATCGGCGTACCGACCAGGTTCACCGACACCGTGCTGCCGTCCAGGCGCTGAATCAGTTTGGCGTGCTCACTGCCGCCACTGAGTTGACCGCTGAGAATGTGCTCGATCAGGGTAAAACCATCAGCCTGGGCGTCTTCATCCAGCACATTGAATAACGCCGCCAGCGGCAGACCAACGGCCTGCTCGGCTTTCCAATGAGTCAGCACTTCAGCCGCCGGGTTCATATAAGCGATCGCCCCCCCGACATCCGTGGTGATAACGCCATCACCAATGGATTGCAGGGTGATTTGCGCCCGCTCTTTTTCCAGCTGCAAGGCATTGGCAAATGCATGACGTTGTTTCAGCAGCTTGTGGGTACGCAGCAGCGCCATAGCGATCAGGCCGAGCGCGGTGACCAGATTGGTAATCAGCAACAGCCTCAGAATGAACCGCGACCCCTCGCCCAATGCATCACTGAAGGCTTTGGCAGCAGGTGTCACCCTCTCGTTAATCGCAAATATCCGGGCTTTCCAGCGTTGAACATCGCCAGCAGTCGCCAGATTACTGGCCATGCCCTGGTGCATTTCTAGAGCGACAGTGTCCAGTTGCACCAGATAGCTATCGCCCACGATCCACAGATCGATGGCTTTTTCCAGGTAACTGAAGTGACGAAAGTTCAGGTACAACCAGATCAGACTGGAGACGTCATCCGGATGGTTGCCGCCCTTGAGGATACCCAGACGGGCAGCCTCAAGGTCCGGGGGCCTGGAATCCAGGGCAAGACGCAGCTGATGCCCGCCCTGCGGCACGGCGATGGCATCCTGGTATTTGAGGAAAATGCTTTCGTCGCGACTGTCGGCATACAGGTTGAGGTAATAGATAGCGTCTTTCTGGCCCTTGGACCACAGACTCTCACCTGCAACATAACCGCGCACCGCCGACAGAACGTACAGGCTGACGCCACCCAGCAATGCCTGAAACAACACGACGGCAATGAATGGCCAGACGATACCCAACAACCGTGGCGTTCCGAGAGTCCGCTTTTGCTTCATGTCGTCCCTTGCATAAGCACGAGTGGAGTTTTGCTCCTAACAGCACAGACTAGGCTAGTTTTCGACGATTCGGACGGCTGGATGCTTCGCTGGATCCAACGAAAACGTCAATCGCCACAAAAGCGCCATTGCCCCCAGTGAATTCAAACATTCACAGAGGGCCGGACAAGACTCAAGGTCGCTGCACCTGCTGCAAATGCCCATAAAGCTTGGCATACAAACCACCATCAGCAATCAATTGCTGGTGGTCGCCATCCTCGGCGATCTGCCCGCCATCAAACACCAGCACTCGATCAGCCTGTTTTACCGCAGACAGACGGTGGGCGATGATCAAGGTTGTCCGACCGTTCAGAAAGCGCGCCAGTGCCTGGTGCAGGTTGTACTCGGTCGCAGCGTCCAGCGCCGAGGTCGCCTCGTCGAGTATCACCACCTTGGGTTCGGCCAGGACCATCCGCGCAATGGCCAGACGCTGACGCTGACCGCCAGACAGGCGCACCCCGGAACGCCCGACGACGCTTTCCAGCCCTTGGGGCAAGGCTCTGATCGTGGCATCCAGTTGAGCAATTTCCAGCGCCTGCCAGCAGGCTTCATCACTGCGTGAACGGCCCATGGTCAGGTTGGCCCGTACCGTATCGTTGAACAGCGCCGGGTGCTGCAACACCACGGCAACATGCTCGCGCACGGTTTCCAGGCCGATTTCCTGCTGGGTCGAACCGCCGAAACGGATGCTGCCCGCCTGCGGCGTGTAGAGCCCCAAAAGCAATTGCACCAAGGTACTTTTGCCACCGCCGCTGGCGCCGACGATCGCGACCTTTTCGCCGGGCGCGATGGACAGGTCCATCTGATTGAGCACCAATTCTTCGCCATAGCCGAAGCTCAAACCACGAACTTCGATCCCCACCGTCTCACGCCCCAGAAAAGGGTTAATACCGCCGGGGTACTGTGGCTCATCGGCACGGGACAGCAACTCATTGATCCGCGTCAACGCCCCTCCCGCCGCGTAGTAGGCGTACTGCAAATTGAGCAATTGCTCGACCGGCCCGATCATGAACCAGAGATAGCTGAACACCGCCAGCATCTGGCCGATGGACAGGTCGGAAAACAGCACGGTGAGCATGGCCGCCGCGCGGAAGATGTCGATACCGAACTGGAACAGCAAACCGCTGGCCCGACTGGAGGCGTCGGTCTTCCATTGCGAGTTCACCGCATAATCGCGCACTTCCTGCGCCCGCTGGCCTAAACGGCCGAGGAAAAAGCCCTGGCGGTTACCGGCGCGAACTTCCTGGATCGCCTCAAGGGTTTCGGTGAGCGCCTGGGTAAACCGTGAAGTGCTGTCGTTCTCCAGTTTTTTCAGGTGTTTGACCCGTTTGCCCAGTTGCACCGTGGCGTAAATCATCAGCGGATTGAACAGCAAAATCAACAACGCCAGCTGCCAGTGCATCCAGACCAGAATGCCCGCAGTCCCGACCAGCGTGAGCATGGCCACCAGAAAACGACTGAGGGTTTCACCGACGAATTTATCGACGGTATCCAGATCGGTGACCAAATGAGTAGCCACCGTGCCACTGCCCAGGCTTTCGTATTCGCCGAGGGAGATGCGTTTGAGTCGCTCGATCAGCCTGACGCGAATGCGGTAGACGATGTCTTTGGCCAGGCCTGCGAACAATCGCGCCTGCACCACGTTGAACAGCAATGCACCACAACGCAGTGTCAGGGTGATCAGCAGCATCAACCCGATGTAGCCAGCGGCGCTTTGCCAGCCTGTCGGTAGCGCGTGATTCATGACCTTCAGCGCGGCGTCGCCATGCCCCAGCAACACTTCGTCCACCAGCAACGGCAACAGCAAAGGGATAGGTACGCTGCAGAGCGTCGCCAACACCGCTACGCCGTTGGCGATCCACAGGGATTTCTTGTGATGTAACGCCAAACGACGGATTTCCGCCCAGCTCAGCCGATCGATACGTTTGGGTTGATCATGCACAGGCGGCACGCTCCAGCCAACGACCGAGCAATGGGGACAGAACGTCAAGCGGCTGATAGCCATTGGTCAGCAGCGCCAGTTGACCATTGCGCTCGGCGAGCAAGGTCGGGAAACCGGCAATACCCAGGTCCTGTACCCAAGTGAAGTCCGCCGCCGTCGCCGCGTGCTGATCAGCGCGATCGAAGGCTGCGGCAAACTCGATACGTGGTAAACCCGCTGTTTCAGCCAGTTCCACCAATACGCTCGCGTGGGTGACGTCGCGACCTTCGACATAAAAGGCCTGCTGAATCAGCTTGAGCAGTTTCCAGGCACAGTCCGGTGCCAGGCTGCGCGCGGTCACCACCGCCCGGCAGGCCGGCTCGGTGTCATAGACGAAACCTTCGGGCAAGGCGCCCTCGAGTTTGAACGGCTGACCAGTGGCCTCGGTGACCGCCTGCCAGTGCTCAAGAATGTAACGCCGCGTGGTCGGTTCCAGCGCCGCACCACTGCCGGTGCGCAAGCCGCCGACCACCAGATGCAACTCGACACCTGCGGCCTGCGCCTGCTCTATCAGGGCCTCGGCCACCGGAGCGAAGCCCCAGCACCAGGAACACATCGGGTCCATCACATAGAGCAGGCGCGCAGACATGGTTCAAGCCTCGGAAGGTGATTGCTTGTAGTTGTAACCGATCGGGTGCGGCATATTGCGCGCCTTGGCCAGTTCGATCTGCTTCTGCCGGTCGATGGCACTGCGCCGGGTTTTCTCGCTCAGTTTATCCCAGCAATGCGGGCAACTGATGCCGGCCACGTAGTGCTCGGAGGTGCGGTCTTCGACGCTGACCGGTGTCCGACAGGCATGACACTGATCGTAGTCTCCTTCGCTAAGGTCGTGACGCACGGTCACGCGGTTATCGAAGACGAAGCAGTCGCCCTGCCATTTGGTTTCTTCCTGCGGCACCTCTTCGAGGTACTTCAGAATACCGCCCTTGAGGTGATACACCTCGTCGAAGCCCTGGCTGAGCATGAAGCTCGAAGCCTTCTCGCAACGAATGCCGCCGGTGCAGAACATCGCGACTTTCTTGTGCACGGCAGGGTCGAAGTTGGCTTTGATGTAGTCAGGGAATTCGCGAAAACTGGTGGTTTTCGGATCGATGGCGCCTTCGAAGGTGCCGATCGAGACTTCGTAGTCGTTACGGGTATCGATCAGCAGCACTTCTGGATCGTTGATCAGGGCGTTCCAGTTCTGCGGATCGACATAAGTGCCGACCTGTTTGTTCGGATCAACGCCGTCAACGCCGAGGGTGACGATCTCTTTCTTGAGCTTGACCTTGGTCCGATAGAACGGCTGATCTTCGCAGTACGACTCTTTGTGATCGATGTCGTCCATGCGCGGATCGTTCTTCAACCAGGCCATCAGCCCGTCGATACCTTCACGGCTACCGGAAACGGTGCCGTTGATGCCTTCTTCGGCGATCAGCAAGGTGCCTTTGATGCCGTTATCGACCATCGCCTGCAGCAGTGGCTCGCGCAGGGCGACGTAATCTTCAAGGGTGACGAACTTATACAGTGCCGCCACGACAATGTTTTGTGCCATGGGTAATCTCCAGGTGGCTACCCTCGTAAAGGGTGAACCGGATGCAAAAAAAACGCGCCGACTAATGACATTAGCGGCGCGTTGCGGATTCTAGCAAAAACGAAGCGATTAATGGGCTGCCAGATATCTGTGTGGCGAGCGAGCTTGCTCGCGCTGGGGCGCGCAGCGACCCTAAAACCTGCAAACGCGTTGTATCTGGCACACCGCGCTCACCGATTTTACGACTGCTGCGCAGCCGAGCGGGAGCAAGCTCCCTCGCCACAAAAAGCGGCCATCAACCCTTAGTGCTTGCTCCCGCCGGCGCAGGTCGGCGATGCCGGAGCCGCGCCGATCTTCGCCCATTCTTCAGGCGTATAGGTATGCAGCGCCAACGCATGGAACTCGCCCATCAGTTCGCCAAGAGTGGCGTAGACCTTCTGGTGACGCTTGACGCTGTTCAGCCCGGCAAACTGTTCACTGACCAGCACCGCCTTGAAGTGGCTTTGCAGCCCACGACTGTGCATATGGCTTTCATCCAGTACTTGCAGATGCTCGGGCTGCAATGCGCTCAGCGCCGATTCGATACGTTGTTGCATGTTCATATCCCGGGCGTCGCTCAAGGCTTTTTCTTGGCCGGTGCTGCGGCTTTTGGCTCAAGCTCGGCGGTCATGTCGGCCAGCAGCTTGTTGACTACAGGTACTGCGCTTTCCAGCTTGGCCTGAGTCATCTGGGCCGATTGCTGAGTCAGCTGCGGCATTTTTTCCAGAACTTTTTTGCCCAGCGGCGACTTATAGAAGGCTACCAGGTCCTTGAGTTCGGATTCGCTGAAGTTGGTGGTGTAGAGCTTGACCATGTCCGGCTTGAGTTTATTCCAGCCAATGGCCTGGTCCAGAGCGGCGTTGGCCTTGGCCTGGTAGGTTTCCAGCAGGGCTTTTTTCGACTCGGGGGCCTTGGTTTGTTCAAAGCGCTGGGCAAACATTTGCTGCACTTGCATGTACACCGGGGTACCGAGCTTGTCGGCGTGTGCCAGGGTCAGGAAGGCTTCGGCACTGGCATTGTGGCTGGCGGTATCGGCGAGAACCTGGCCGCTGGCGCAAACCAGAACAACCGCGGTACAGATGGCACGAAGACGAGTCATCAAGTTTCCTTTTCTAGCTGGCGAGGTAAAACCCCAAGGGCGACCATTCTGCACCTAAAAAACTCTGTCACTCAACCCCAAGCCTTGCCACGCTTGATTTGCAAGGGTCGAACGGTCAAAAAAGCGACTGATGGAACCCTTGTGGCGGATCAGGGCCTAAACTGCGCAATGAAACCCACAGGAGTGTGACCGATGAGCCGTATCGAAACCGACAGCCTTGGCCAGGTTGAAGTCCCTGATGAAGCCTACTGGGGCGCTCAGACGCAACGCTCGCTGATCAACTTTGCCATCGGCAACGAGCGCATGCCGATCGCGGTGCTGCACGCACTGGCGCTGATCAAGAAAGCCGCCGCGCGGGTCAATGACCGCAACGGTGACCTGCCCGCCGACATCGCCCGTCTGATCGAACAGGCCGCCGACGAAGTGCTCGATGGCCAGCACGACAGCCAATTCCCGCTGGTGGTCTGGCAGACCGGCAGTGGCACTCAGAGCAACATGAACGTCAACGAGGTGCTCGCCGGGCGCGCCAACGAACTGGCTGGCAATCCCCGCGGCGGGAAAATCCCGGTGCATCCCAACGATCACGTCAACCGCTCGCAGAGCTCCAACGACTGCTTCCCCACAGCCATGCACATCGCCGCCGCGCAAGCGGTGCAGCACCATCTGCTGCCGGCGATCAACGAACTGTCCGACGGTTTGGAAGAGCTGTCTGCGCGGCACATGACGCTGGTCAAGACCGGCCGTACGCACATGATGGATGCGACGCCGATCACTTTTGGCCAGGAACTTTCGGCGTTCATAGCGCAACTCGGTTACGCCGAACGAGCGGTTCGAAACGCCCTGCCGGCGGTCTGCGAACTGGCCCAGGGCGGCACCGCCGTGGGGACCGGGCTCAACTCGCCGCACGGTTTTGGCGAAGCGATCGCCGCCGAACTGGCCGCCCTCTCCGGCCTGCCGTTCGTCACCGCACCGAATAAATTCGCTGCATTGGCCGGCCATGAGCCGCTGACCACCTTGTCCGGCGCGCTGAAGACCCTCGCCGTGACCTTGATGAAGATCGCCAATGACCTGCGCTTGCTGGGCTCTGGCCCACGAGGCGGTTTTGCAGAGGTGAAAATGCCGGCCAACGAACCCGGCAGTTCGATCATGCCCGGCAAGGTCAATCCGACTCAATGCGAAGCACTGTCGATGCTCGCCTGCCAAGTGCTGGGCAACGATGTGACCATTGGCTTCGCCGCCAGCCAGGGTCACCTGCAGCTGAATGTGTTCAAACCGGTGATCATCCATAACCTGCTGCAATCGATCCGCCTGCTGGGCGATGGGTGCAGCAACTTTCAGCAGCATTGCATCGCCGGGCTGGAGCCTGACCCGGTGCAGATGGCGGCGCACCTGGAGCGCGGCTTGATGCTGGTGACGGCACTGAACCCGCACATCGGCTACGACAAGTCGGCCGAAATCGCCAAGAAAGCCTATGGCGAGGGGCTGACCCTGCGCGAGGCCGCGCTGCAACTGGGGTATCTGACGGATGAAGAGTTCGATACCTGGGTCAGGCCGGAGAATATGCTGGAGGCTGGGAAGCAGGGGTGAATGATGCCCTGATGCCAGGTAGTTGAGATAAACAGTGGACCTGTGGCGAGGGAGCTTGCTCCCGCTCGGCTGCGCAGCAGTCGTAAAAACTGAGAATTCGGTTTGCCTGACACACCGGAGTTCTCAGATTTTAGGGCCGCTGCGCGCCCCAGCGGGAGCAAGCTCCCTCGCCACAGGTACTGCATTCTATCCGCGAAAAGGCTCGCTACTTTCTCAAACCCGTGAAGCAAACAACGCCTGATGCTGACGGCACTGCTCGGCGGTCAGCATGAACACACCATGGCCGCCGCGCTCGAAGTCCAGCCAGGCGAAATCGACTTCCGGGTACAACGCCTCGACGTGCACCTGGCTGTTGCCAACTTCGACGATCAGCAAGCCTTTTTCAGTCAGATGATCCGCCGCTTCGCTGAGCATGCGTCGCACCAGATTCAAACCGTCCTCACCGCAGGCCAGGCCTAACTCCGGCTCATGCTGATATTCGTCCGGCATGTCGGCGAAATCTTCAGCATCGACGTACGGCGGGTTAGAGACGATCAAGTCGAAGCGCTGGCCCGGCAGGCCATCGAAGCCATCACCCTGAACGGTGTACACGCGCTCGTCGACACCGTGACGCTCGATGTTCTGATTCGCCACTTCCAGGGCTTCGAACGACAGGTCGGCCAGCACCACTTCGGCGTTCTGGAACTCGTAAGCGCAGGCGATGCCGATGCAACCGGAGCCAGTGCACAGGTCAAGAATGCGTGCAGGTTCGGCGCCCAGCCACGGTTCGAAACGTTTTTCGATCAGCTCGCCGATCGGTGAACGCGGGATCAGCACGCGCTCGTCGACGATGAACGACATGCCGCAAAACCACGCTTCACCCAACAAGTAAGCCGTCGGGATTCGCTCCTCGATACGGCGCTTGAGCAGGCGTTGCAGGTTGACCAGTTCGTCTTCTTCCAGGCGGCAGTCGAGGTAGCTGTCGGCAATCTCCCAAGGCAGGTGCAACGCGCCGAGCACCAATTGGCGGGCTTCGTCCCAGGCATTGTCAGTCCCATGGCCGAAAAACAGATCCTCCCCATGAAAATGGCTGACGGCCCAACGGATGTGGTCGCGCAAGGTGCGCAGGCGGGAAGTGATCACGGGGCAAACTCCTGAAAAAAGCGACTGGGGATTCTAACAGCCAAAACGTCCCCCGACGACGCAGGAAAAACACCGGTCCTACGTAGGAACTATCCGATTTTTAACCTTTTGCTTGAACAGAGCCGCCCTATTGACAAGGCTGTAGGCCAGCAACCACATAGTCTACGTTGGTAGCGATTCACAGAAGCGCTCAGCCAGAGGACAATGTCGCAAAAGCCCTACTCAAAGGAGCCCCAGGATGTCCGTTCCAAAGACGATGTTTCAACTCAGCGGCCGTGGTTATGCACCGGCCAATTTGAACCATGCCAGCCTGGTCATCATCGATGCCCAGAAAGAGTATCTCAGTGGCCCCTTGGCCCTGACCGGCATGGAGGCTGCCGTCGAAAACATCAAACAGCTGGTCGCCGCAGCCCGCGCGGCCGGCCGGCCGATCGTGCATGTGCGTCACCTCGGTACTGTGGGTGGCATGTTCGATCCTCAGGGCGAGCGCGGTGAGTTCATCCCGGGGCTGGAACCACAAGGTGACGAGACCATCATCGGCAAGCTGCTACCGAGCGCATTCCATGGCACGGAACTGGAAAAGCGCCTGCAGGACCTCGGCTCACTGGACTTGATCGTCTGCGGTTTCATGAGTCATTCGAGTGTCAGCACCACGGTACGCGCGGCCAAGAACCTGGGCTTTCGCTGCACCTTGGTCGAAGATGCCTGCGCGACCCGCGATCTGCCATACAAAGGCGGCATCCTCAGTGCAGAACATGTACAGCAGACCGAAATGGCCATCATGGCCGACAATTTTGCCACCCTGGCGATGACCAACGATCTGATCTGATCGACTCTCGATGAGCGGCCAATCCAGCCGCTCATCCGTAAAAGCCTCTCATTCTTTGCAATTGTCTTAGCCTCAGGAACAACCCGGACATCTTCCGGTCGAAGGGCCGATACCCATTGAGGAAGGTCGGAATGAAAATATCCGATGGATTTGACGCACGCCGCTTGCGCCCCAAGGGCCCAAGTAACTGGCGTTTTCGCCTGGGCGCGGCTTTTTCGGCAGTGCTGGCGATGTTCGGTGTGCTGTTGGCGATGGCCGGTGCCGCCAGCCTGTTGGGCCACTCGCCCGCGCTCGGCGAGCTGAATGCCAGTCCGATCGGTTCGGCGGTGATTCTGGTGATGGGTCTGTTGCTGTTGTACGTCGGTGTCCGGTTATGGCGCCGCTGCCGACGCCGCAGACACCAGTCCGTTGGGCTGAACATCGCACCGCATCTGATGAAAAAGAATGACTGAGTGCAGGAAGGCAGTGTTTTGTCATGCCCGATCCGTCTCGACTTGGGTAAACTAGCCGCCCTTCGCGGAGGCTGACATGCAAGACGACGATTTTTCCCTGTTCAAAAGCGAGATCCGCGGCGTCAAGCCGATCAAACATGATCGCGCCGAGACGGGCAAACCCAAAGCCGACCGCGCACAGATCGCCAAGCTGCGCCAGGCCGCTACCGTGCGCACCGATGCGACTACCGTTGACGGCCTGTCCGATCAGTTTGTCATCGATGTCGGCCCGGAAGACGAGTTGATGTGGGCCCGTGACGGTGTCCAGGAAAGCCAGATGCGCAAGCTGAAGGTCGGCCAGATTCCTTTTGAAGGCAGCCTTGACCTGCACGGCATGAGCGTGGAAAAAGCCCGCGAAACCCTCTGGGCCTTTCTCGCTGAAGCGACCAAATTCGAAATCCGCTGCGTACGCATCACCCATGGCAAGGCTGTGCGGCTCGACGGCAAGCGGCCAATGATCAAGAGTCACGTCAACACCTGGTTGCGCCAGCATCCGCAGGTGCTTGGTTTCACCTCGTGCCAGGCTAAACATGGCGGTGCCGGTGCGGTGTATGTGATGCTCAAACGCACCATGATGGAAGGTCGCGACGAGTAACCCGTCTCGCCAGACTTGCAGCGCCGTGTCCGTCGCCGTACCCTTGTCCTTTGCGTTAAATCCCACAGGTAGTTTCATGTCCCTGGAACAGAATTACACCGCGATTCTTGGCCAGCTTGGCGAAGATCCCTTCCGCGAAGGCCTGCTCGACACGCCAAAACGTGCCGCCAAAGCCATGCAGTACCTTTGCCGCGGTTATGAACAAACGCTCGAAGACGTCACCAACGGTGCCTTGTTCAGCTCCGATAACAGTGAAATGGTGCTGGTCAAGGACATCGAGCTCTACTCGCTGTGCGAACACCACTTGCTGCCGTTCATCGGCAAGGCGCATGTCGCGTATATTCCTAGCGGCAAGGTGCTTGGCCTGTCGAAAGTCGCGCGGATCGTCGATATGTACGCCCGCCGCCTGCAGATCCAGGAAAACCTCAGCCGGCAGATCGCCGAGGCGGTCCAGGAAGTCACCGGTGCGCTGGGCGTTGCGGTGGTCATCGAAGCCAAACACATGTGCATGATGATGCGCGGTGTGGAGAAACAGAATTCGTCGATGATCACTTCGGTGATGCTCGGTGAGTTCCGCGAAAATGCGGCGACCCGCAGCGAGTTTCTCAGCTTGATCAAGTAAGACCGTACCTGAAGAAAACCGGCGTTTATCGCCGGTTTTTTTTCGTCCTGTAAAAATCAGGTAAGCTGCCGCCCCTTCTTCTCGCCTATGAGGCTTTCTGCCGTGTTGATCAAAGCGCTTCGAGTCGGCCTGGGCCAACTCATTATCTTCATCGACTTCATCACCCGTCCGCGCAAGCAGCAACGCCCTGGCGCCGCTCAGGCTCAGGTCGAGCAGGCCGCCAAGGGCCTGACCCTGTATCAATTCCACGCCTGCCCGTTCTGCGTGAAGACCCGCCGTACCCTGCGTCGCCTGAATGTGCCGGTGGCCCTGCGCGATGCGAAAAACAACGAGCAGGATCGCCAGACCCTGCTGGAACAAGGTGGCAAGATCAAAGTGCCGTGCCTGCGCATCGAAGAGAACGGCCAGACTACCTGGATGTATGAGTCCAAGGTGATCATCGATTATCTGGATAAGCGGTTTGCTGCGGTCTGATGTTTATTGGTAGATCCGGCTGACGCCTTCGCGGGCAAGCCCGCTCCCACAAGAGCAACATAATACCTGTGGGAGCGGGCTTGCCCGCGAAGAGGCCGGCACAGACAACACAGATCTCAAGCAAAAATAAACCGGCTCATTGGCCGGTTTAGTTGTTTTTGCAGTCAGCTCAATCAAGCATCCCGACATGCCGCGGATGGCCCGCCACCCGCTGCAACCAGGCCTGAATCCCCGGATAACGACTCAGATCAAAACCACCTTCATGGGCGACATGGGTGTAGGCATACAACGCGATATCGGCGATCGAATACTGCTCGCCCACCAGATATGGCGTACGGGTGAGCTGATGTTCCATCACGTCCAGCGCCTTGTAACCGCGCTTTTGCAGCTTCTCATACTCATGGCGACGGTCTTCCGGCAGGCCCAGATAGAGCTGGATAAACCGCGCCACCGCGATGTACGGTTCGTGGCTGTACTGCTCGAAGAACTGCCATTGCAGGACTTGCGTGCGCAACCGTGGTTCGCTCGGCAGGAACTCGCTGCCGTCGGCGAGGAAGTTGAGGATCGCGTTCGACTCCCACAAACAGGTGCCGTCCTCCAACTCCAGTACCGGAATCTTGCCGTTGGGATTTTTCTCCAGAAACCCGGCGGTCTGGGTATCGCCCTTCAAAATATCCACCGCCTGCCACTGGTACTCGATGCCCAGCAGATTGAGCATCAGCTTGATCTTGTAGCAGTTGCCCGAACGGTAATCGCCATAAACGGTGTACATAGCCCCTCCCCTTAAGCTGCCTGTGCAGCTTGTGCCTGACGTACGACGGCGGCCAGCCGCTTGAGACCTTCGTCCAGACGCGCTGAATCGATGTGGCTGAAGTTCAGCCGCAAGTGACCTGGATTGCCATCCGGATCGGCAAAGAACGGTTCACCCGGCATGAACGCCACATCCTGTGCAAGCGCCGGCTTGAGCAAGGTGCGGGTGTCCAGCGGGTGTTTCAAGGGCAGCCAGAAAAACAGCCCGCCCTGGGGCACCTGCCAATCGGCCAGATCGGCGAAATGTTCTTCAAGCGCCGCTTGAAAGGCATCACGGCGAATCCGGTAGAAGTCCCGCAGCTCGGCCAGGTGGTTGTGAAATTTCTCGGTGCCAATCCACTGCATCGCTTGCCACTGACCGACACGATTGGTGTGCAGGTCGGCCGACTGTTTCAAGCGAAGCAGATGCGCGAACAGGTCGGGACTGGCGATCAGGTAACCGACCCGCAGACCGGGCAGCAAGGTCTTGGACACAGTACCGGTATAGATCCAGCTGGCCTTTTTCAAGCGACTGACGATTGGCGTAGCGCTGCCGCCATCGAACGTCAGTTCGCGATACGGCTCGTCTTCGATCAAGGTCACGCCGAACTCGTCCAGCAACGCCGCCACCGCATCACGCTTGGCTTCGCTGTAGCGCACCGCCGACGGGTTCTGGAAGGTCGGAATCAGGTAGATGAACGCCGGGTGGTGTTTTTCCAGACGGGCGCGCAATTGCGCCAGATCCGGGCCGTCGACTTCCAGCGGGACCGTAATGCAGTCAGCACCAAACAGCTGGAAGATTTGCAGTGCCGCCAGATAGGTCGGCGCTTCGAGCATGATCTCGGTGCCTTTGTCGATGTACAGCTTGGCGGCCAGATCGAGGGTCTGCTGGGATCCGCTGACCACCAATACCTGGCTGGCCTCGCACGGCACACCCAGGGCCCGGGCCTCGGCGGCGAGTGCTTCGCGCAGCGCCGGCTCGCCTTCGCTCATGCCATATTGGCCCATGGACGCGGGCATGCCGGCCCATTCGATTCTGGGTAGCATGGCTTCGGCCGGCAGGCCACCGGCAAACGACATCACTTCCGGACGCTGGGCTGCGGCGAGGATTTCACGAATCAAAGAACTTTTAAGGCGCGAGACACGTTCGGAAAAAGCCATGGTGGTCACCGGTAGCAAAGGCCAAGGAAAACAAGTCAAACTGGTTGACCGAAATTACGACGACAGATGCAGATACGTCAATATGCTTGACCTTAAAAATCAAATAACGCAACAAGCCGCAATGGAAGCCTTTTTCTTCGGTTACCAGGCGTTCACTGCCAAAGCCGACGAAATGCTCGCGCGTCGGGGCTTGAGCCGGGTGCATCAGCGCATCGTGTTTTTCATCGCCCGCTATCCTGGCCTCAGCGTGAAAGAACTGCTGACGGTGCTCGGGGTCAGCAAGCAGGCGCTGAACATTCCACTGCGTCAGTTGGTGGAAATGCACCTGGTGAACAGCGTTGCGCCGGATACGGACAAGCGTAAGCGTCTGCTGGAGCTGACCGCTGAAGGCGCGCGTTTCGAACAGTCGCTGCGGCGTGAGCAGGTGAAGTTGCTGCAACGGGTGTTTGCCGAGGCTGGCGAGACAGCGGTGAATGGCTGGCTGGCGGTGAATCAGGCGTTGGGGGAAGTCAGCAAATCTGACAAGCCTGAGCGCTGACTGTGGCGAGGGAGCTTGCTCCCGCTGGGTGGCGAAGCCGCCCCAAAACCGGCACCTCCCTTCCAACTGAAAAATGCGCCAGCCGATTTACGACTGCTTCGCACCCGAGCGGGAGCAAGCTCCCTCGCCACAAAAAGCAATTTCTACCCACCCTTCCCTCCCCATATATCCTTCCTTTCGTCCTTTTCGCACACAACATCAAAAACATTATTTGCTTTTTTTGTATACAAAAGCATAATTCGCTTCGTGCGAGTTCCTGACCTTATGGTCAACAAAAGCCCGCAAGCCTTACATGCCTCAAAGAGCCGCTGCCCGGTTCTGGAAAAAACAATAAAACTCTTGAGGAGTACTCGCTGTGGAAAGCCGCAAATCCGAAGCCCCTACGCTGGACCTTTCACCGTCGTTGAACAACGGCTGGCTGGAACGTCTGTTCAAACTCAGCTTGCATGGCACCACGGTGAAGACCGAGCTGATTGCCGGCCTGACAACCTTCATCACCATGGCCTACATCATCTTCGTCAACCCGAACATCATGGCTGACGCCGGGATCGACCACGGCGCCGCCTTCGTCGCCACCTGCATCGCCGCCGCGCTCGGCTGCCTGCTGATGGGCCTGTATGCCAACTGGCCGGTTGGCCTGGCACCGGGCATGGGCTTGAACGCCTTCTTCACCTACACCGTGGTCGGCACCATGGGTTACAACTGGGAAACCGCGCTGGGTGCGGTGTTCATTTCCGGCGTGCTGTTCATGTTCCTGACTTTCTCACGGATTCGCGAGTGGCTGCTCAACAGCATTCCGGTGAGCTTGCGTTACGCCATGGGCGCTGGGGTCGGCTTGTTCCTCGGACTCATCGGCCTGAAAACCGCCGGAATCGTTGTCGACAGCCCGGCCACCCTGATCAAACTCGGCTCCCTGCGCGAGCCTGGCCCGCTGCTGGCGGCCATCTGCTTCCTGATGATTGCCGTGCTCAGCTATCACCGGGTGTTCGGTGCGATCCTGATCAGCATCATCGCCGTGACACTGGCAGGCTGGGGCCTGGGCCTGGTGCACTACAGCGGCCTTATGTCGGCACCGCCTAGCCTGGCACCGACCTGGATGGCCATGGACGTCGCCGGGGTGTTCAACGTCAGCATGATCAGCGTGGTGCTGGCGTTCCTCTTTGTCCACATGTTTGATACCGCCGGCACCCTGATGGGCGTCGCGCAACGGGCTGGCCTGGTAAACGCAGACGGCAAGATCGAAAACCTGTCCCGCGCATTGAAAGCCGACAGCGCTTCCAGCGTCTTCGGCGCCGTGGTTGGTGTACCGCCAGTCACCAGCTATGTAGAAAGTGCCGCCGGTGTCGCCGCCGGTGGCCGAACCGGTCTGACGGCGGTCACTGTCGGCGTACTGTTCATTGCCGCGATGTTTTTCGCGCCACTGGCTGGCATGATTCCCGCTTATGCAACGGCCGGCGCGCTGATTTATGTGGCGATGCTGATGATGGGCGGCATGAAGCATATTGAATGGGATGACGCCACTGACAGCATTCCGGCAATTGTCACGGCGATCATGATGCCGCTGACCTTCTCGGTTGCCGACGGCATCGCGCTGGGCTTTATCACTTATGTGGCACTGAAGGCCGGTACCGGCAAACACAAGGAAATTTCCATCAGCCTGTGGGTGCTGTGCGCAATCTTTATCGCCAAGTTCGTGTTCTTGTAAAGGGCACAAGCTTCACCCAGCCTCACCCCGTCGGGTGGGGCTTTTGCACATTAGGAGGAAAGTGATGAGTCTGGAAACCTGGCTGCTGTTCAGCGGCGCGGCGCTGGTGGTGATCCTGATCCCGGGGCCATTGTCTTTGTTGATGATCAGCAACAGCTTGAACTACGGCCTGCGCCGTTCTTACCCGGCATTTCTTGGCGGGGTGATTGCCTCGATCTGCCTGCTGAGCGCTTCGGCATTGGGCCTGGGCGCCTTGCTGCTGGCCTCGGAACAGCTGTTCAGCGCGCTGAAAATTGTCGGGGCGTTGTACCTGTTCTATCTCGCCTGGCAGAGCTGGCAGCAATCGCGGCAACCGGCTCACGCCCCTGAAGTTCCGCAGGCCGCAGCGGTTCCGCGCTTTCGCGCACTGTTTGGGCGCGCTTTTGTACTGGGCGCGAGCAATCCGAAAGACATTCTGTTTTTTGCCGCATTTCTACCGCAGTTCCTCAGTGCCGAGCAGCCGTTTCTGTCACAGTTGCTGATCATGATCGCCACCTGGACTGTGCTTGATCTGCTCTGCAAGCTGGCCTACGGCCTCGGTGCCCACGGCACGGCGCGGTATCTGCGCAGTGGCAAGGGCCAGAGCTGGTTCAACCGGATCAGCGCCGGGTTGTTCAGTGGCGCGGGTGCTGTGTCGCTGCTGAGCCGTTAAGATCAAAAGCTTCGCGGGCAAGCCCGCTCCCACAGGGGATCTTCAGTGCAACAAAGATCCAATGTGGGAGCGGGCTTGCCCGCGAAGGCGTCGGCACAAACAACATCAACTTCTCTGAAATATTACCTTTCTACAGACGAAAAAAAGCCCGCAGTGTGAGCGGGCAAAAGACCAAAGAAGCTATTTGCGCAGATTCGTGGGGGAGTCCTAGCTTCCTCTGTAGGTCGAATAGCTGTAAGGCGAAATCAGCAGGGGCACGTGATAGTGATCCTGCTCCGCCGAAATCCCGAAGCGCAGTACCACCACGTCCAGAAACGCCGGCTCAGGCAGTTGAACGCCCTTGGCGCGGTAGTAATCACCGGCATGGAACTGCAGCTGATAGACCCCGGAACGGTAGTCATCACCTTGCAGCAGCGGTGCGTCGCAACGGCCATCGCTGTTGGTCAGCGCGCTGGCGACCAATTCCAGCTGCGTGCCTTCAACCCTATACAACTCAACTTTGATCGAGCTGCCAGGGCAACCGTGTGCGGCATCCAAAACGTGTGTAGTCAAACGTCCCATTGATTCTGCGCGCCTGCCTGCAATCGAGCAGTAAGGCCTCGCGCCTCCCGGAGTCAGTTAAAAGGAGACCGCACTGTTTCGGAGCACGAAAAAGCGCGGCGAGCGACTGATTAAGACATTTTTACGGAAAATTGTACACAATAAAAAACACATATTTACCTTCACCCCGGTCGACCCTGGGTTGCCAGTGAATTGACAGCCACGCCTTGAGATCAGGCGGCCTTCTATCAATTACCTGACCAATCAGGCAGGTTTCTTGCAATACTCTCCAAAGATGACAAACAATGAAAATTGCAAAAATTCAGGCTTACAAAGTGATGATAAAGTTGTATACAATCACCCCATCGCCGTGACGCAAGCCTGCATCATCACCTTCAGGCCGTCACGCAAGCCTTGTCACGAACAAGACACCATGAACAAGAAGGAAGACTGCAGTGAGCGCTGACTACCCACGCGACCTGATCGGTTACGGCAGTAACCCTCCTCACCCACACTGGCCGGGCAATGCCCGCATTGCCTTGTCCTTCGTGCTCAATTACGAAGAAGGCGGCGAACGCAACATCCTGCACGGCGATAAAGAGTCGGAAGCCTTCCTCTCGGAAATGGTCTCGGCGCAGCCGCTGCAGGGCGAACGCAACATGAGCATGGAATCCCTTTACGAGTATGGCAGCCGTGCCGGCGTATGGCGGATCCTCAAGCTGTTCCAGGAATTCGACATCCCGCTGACCATCTTCGCTGTGGCCATGGCTGCCCAACGTCATCCGGACGTGATCCGCGCCATGGTTGAAGCCGGTCACGAGATCTGCAGCCACGGTTACCGCTGGATCGACCACCAGCACATGGACGAGACGCAGGAACGCGAGCACATGCTCGAAGCCATCCGCATCCTCACCGAAATCAGCGGCCAGCGCCCGCTGGGCTGGTACACCGGCCGTACCGGGCCGAACACCCGGCGGCTGGTGATGGAAGAAGGCGGTTTCCTTTATGACTGCGACACCTACGACGACGACCTGCCGTACTGGGAACCGAACAACCCGACCGGCAAGCCGCACCTGGTGATTCCGTACACCCTCGACACCAACGACATGCGTTTCACCCAGGTGCAGGGTTTCAACAAGGGCGACGATTTTTACCAGTACCTCAAGGACGCATTCGACGTGCTTTACGCCGAAGGTGCCGAGGCGCCGAAAATGCTCTCCATCGGTCTGCACTGCCGATTGATCGGTCGTCCGGCGCGCCTGGCCGCTCTGAAGCGCTTTATCGAATACGCCAAAAGCCACGACCAGGTCTGGTTCAGCCGTCGGGTCGACATCGCCCGTCACTGGCACGAAACCCATCCGTACCAAGGGGCTTCAAAATGAGTACCTTCCAGACCCTGAAGCCATCGACCCTTAGCCGTGAGGCCTTCGTCGAAGCCTTTGCCGACATCTACGAACATTCGCCATGGGTGGCCGAAAAGGCTTTCGACCTGGGCCAGGACGCATCGATCGACCAGATCGAAACCCTGCACCAGCGCATGAGCGACATCCTGTTGAGTGCCGATCACGCCAGTCAGCTGGCACTGATCAACGCTCACCCGGACCTGGCCGGCAAAGCTGCCGTCCAGGGCCAGCTTACCGCAGCCAGCACTCAAGAACAGTCTGGCGCGGGTATTCACCAATGCACGGTCGAAGAGTTTTCTCGCTTCACCGAGCTGAACGACGCCTATCAAGCCAAGTTCAAGTTTCCCTTCATCATGGCGGTAAAGGGCAGCGATCGGCATCAGATCCTCGCAGCGTTCGAAACGCGCATCCACAACCCGGTCGACACCGAGTTCAAGTGCGCGCTGGTGGAGATCAACAAGATCGCCCTGTTCCGATTACTGACCCTATAGCCCGACAGTCCTGTGAGCACCCCTAGCCACTTATTTCAAGGCAGACTAGAAGAATGAAAGCTTACGCCGTACCTTTCGAGAAGTTCGTCAACCTGGCCGACGCCCGCCTGGGCACCAAAATCATCTCGGTCACCGATGACTGGTTCGCAGACGCCAACCGCCTGTTCCAGCCAACCCCGGCTGTGTGGAAGGAGGGCGTGTTCGATGACAATGGCAAGTGGATGGATGGCTGGGAGTCGCGCCGCAAGCGCTTCGAAGGCTACGACAGCGCGGTGATCCGCCTGGGCGTGCCTGGCTCGATCAAAGGCGTGGACATCGACACTTCATTCTTCACCGGCAACTTCCCGCCGTCTGCCTCCCTGGAAGCCTGCTTCCTGGCACAAGGCGAACCGACTGAAAACACCCAGTGGGTCGAAGTGCTGTCGGCTGTCGAGCTGCAAGGCAACAGCCATCACTACCACGCGATCAACAACGATCAGGCCTTCAGCCATCTGCGTTTCAACATCTACCCGGATGGCGGCGTAGCGCGTCTGCGGGTGTACGGCATTCCATTCCGCGACTGGTCGGCCGTCGCTGACAATGAACAGGTCGACCTGGCCGCAGCCCTGAACGGCGGTCGTGCCCTCGCCTGCTCCGATGAACACTTCGGTCGCATGAGCAACATCCTCAACCCGGGTCGTGGTATCAACATGGGCGACGGCTGGGAAACTGCCCGTCGTCGTACGCCAGGCAATGACTGGGTGATCGTCGCGCTGGGTCACGCGGGCGAGATCGAGAAAGTCATAGTCGACACCCTGCACTTCAAGGGCAACTACCCGGACACCTGCTCGATCCAGGGCGCGTTCGTCAAGGGCGGGACCGACAGCCAGATCGAAACCCAAAGCCTGTTCTGGCGTGAACTGTTGCCAGCCCAGAAACTGGAAATGCACGCCGAACACACCTTCGCCGAGCAGATCAAAGCCCTCGGCCCGATCACCCACATCCGCCTGAACGTGTTCCCGGATGGTGGTGTGAGTCGCCTGCGCGTATTGGGCAAGGTCGCTAAATAGCGTCGACCCATTCGCGGGCAAGCCCGCTCCCACAAGGGCACCACCGTATCCTGTGGGAGCGGGCTTGCCCGCGAAGGCGATAGAACAGACAACACAGAACTCAACGAAAAGAAGACCAGCATGCGCACATTGATGATTGAACCTTTGACCAAAGAAGCCTTCGCCCCTTTCGGTGACGTGATCGAAACCGATGGCAGCGATCACTTCATGATCAACAACGGTTCGACCATGCGCTTCCACAAACTGGCGACGGTAGAAACCGCCACGCCAGAGGACAAGGCGATCATCAGCATCTTCCGCGCCGACGCGCAGGACATGCCGCTGACCGTCTGCATGCTGGAGCGCCATCCGCTGGGCAGTCAGGCGTTCATACCGCTGCTCGGCAACCCCTTTCTGATCGTGGTCGCGCCACTTGGCGATGTACCTGTATCAGGTTTGGTCCGCGCCTTCGTCACCAACGGCAGGCAGGGCATTAATTACCATCGCGGCGTTTGGCACCATCCGGTGCTGACGATCGAAAAGCGGGATGACTTCCTGGTGGTTGATCGCAGTGGCACAGGCAATAACTGCGATGAGCATTTTTTCAAAGAGGATGAGCGGTTGATCCTCGCCCCCCACCAATAAGAGAAGGTCTGATCACTCGACTACAGAGTGACAGGCGAGAGGTAAAGACTGTGGAAGCACATCTGTTGGAATGGCTGAACCTGGGCGTGCGCTGGGTTCATATGATCACTGGCGTCGCCTGGATCGGCGCTTCGTTCTATTTTGTCTGGCTGGAAAACAACCTCAATCGGGTCAACCCGAAAGCAGGTCTGGCCGGCGACTTGTGGGCGATCCACGGTGGCGGTATCTACCACCTGGAAAAATACAAACTGGCCCCACCGACCATGCCGGACAACCTGCACTGGTTCAAATGGGAAGCCTACTTCACCTGGCTGTCGGGGATCGCCCTGCTGTGCCTGGTGTTCTACTACAACCCGACCCTGTACCTGCTGGCGCCTGGCGGCAGCTTGAGCGGACCTGAAGGTGTCGCCCTCGGCATCGGCTCGTTGTTCGTCGGCTGGTTCGTCTACTCCTTCCTGTGCGACTCGGCGCTGGGCAAACGCCCTGGCCTGCTCGGCCTGATCCTGTTCGTGCTGTTGGTCGCCGCTGCGTACGGCTTCAGCACAGTGTTCAGCGGCCGCGGTGCGTACCTGCATGTCGGCGCCATCATCGGCACCATCATGGTCGGTAACGTGTTCCGCATCATCATGCCGGCACAGCGTGCACTGGTCGCCGCTATCGCCGAAAACCGCACGCCCGATCCGGCATTGCCGGCCAAAGGCCTGTTGCGTTCGCGGCATAACAACTACTTCACCTTGCCGGTGCTGTTCATCATGATCAGCAACCACTTCCCGAGCACCTACGGCAGCCAATACAACTGGCTGATCCTGGCCGGGATCGCGGTGCTGGCGGTGTTGGTGCGTCACTACTTCAACACCCGTCACGACAGCCACAAGTTCGCCTGGACCTTGCCGGTTGCGGCACTGGGCATGATCTGCCTGGCCTACGTGACCGGCCCGGCACAGATGCCCAGCGCACCAGTTGCCGAGGCACCGGCGAAGATCGAGTACCAGCCGATTCCTGAAACAGCCATCAGTGGCGCCAAGCCTGAAGCAGTGCAAGCTGCGGCACCGCCAGCACCTGCTGCCGCACCGGCGCAAGCGACCACCGCCAAGGCTGACGGTCCGACCTTCGACAAGGTTCATAGCGTGATTCAGGAACGCTGCTCGGTGTGCCATTCGGCCAAGCCGACCAGCCCGCTGTTCAGCGCAGCACCTGGCGGGGTGATGTTCGATACGCCGCAGCAGATCCAGCAGCAGGCCGCGCGGATTCAGGCCCAGGCCGTCGCCACGCAGATCATGCCGCTGGGCAACATCACACAGATGACCCAGCAGGAACGCGACCTGATCGGTGCCTGGATTGCCCAGGGAGCGCGGACTAACTGAGCGGATGCCAAGCCCTGTGATATCGGGCCTTTGTGGCGAGGGAGCTTGCTCCCGCTGGGCCGCGAAGCGGACCCAAGATCGGCTGCCATGGTTTGTCAGGTAGACCCAGCCAGCCGGTTTTACGACTGCTGCGCAGTCGAGCGGGAGCAAGCTCCCTCGCCACATGGTCAGTGCTTGGTCTGACCCACTGAACCTGACGGGGCGGCACGCATGCCGCCCCTGTATTAACCGTTCCACTCAACACCAGAAACACACCCATGACCACAGACCCGGCCTCAAGCCAGGTCTGCGGTCGGCGGCTGCCTGCGCCTTAACAATAACAATACTTTGGGAGCAACCGAATGAAACGTACGTGCACACGCCTGATGCTTGCCGGATCCTTGCTGGCGGGGGGCCAGGCCATGGCCGGCGATCTGCTGTTCTGGCAGAACAACAGCCTGAGCTACTTGTATGGCAAAGACTTCACGGTCAATCCGCAAATTCAACAGACCGTGACCTTCGAACACGCCGATGCCTGGAAATATGGGGATAACTTCCTGTTCGTCGACAAGATTTTCTACAACGGCGAGAAGGACTTCAACGCAGGCCCGAACACCTATTACGGTGAGTTCAGCCCACGTCTGTCATTCGGCAAGATTTTCGACCAGAAACTGGAGTTCGGCCCGATCAAGGACGTGCTGCTGGCCATGACCTACGAGTTTGGCGAAGGCGATACCGAGTCCTACCTGATCGGCCCGGGTTTCGACCTGGCCATTCCGGGTTTCGACTACTTCCAGTTGAACTTCTACAACCGTCAGACCGAAGGCCCGCGCGCTGGCGACAATGTCTGGCAGATCACCCCGGCCTGGGCCTACACCCTCCCGGTGGGCAAATCGAACATCCTGATCGACGGTTTCATCGACTGGGTGGTCGACAACGACAAGAACTCCAAAGGCACCTCCCACGCCAACCTGCACATCAACCCGCAGATCAAATACGACCTGGGTAAAGCGCTCAACTTTGGTGAGAAGCAGTTGTATGTCGGTATCGAATACGACTACTGGAAAAACAAGTACGGGATCAAGGACACCCAGTACTTCGACACCGATCAGAACACGGCGAGCTTGTTGGTGAAGCTCCATTTCTGATTGATAGCTACCTGGGTTGATTGATCGCCAGTCATGGCCTCATCGCGAGCAAGCTCGCTCCCACAGTAGATCTGCTTTGGGCACAGATTGCGTGCACACCGAAGATTTAATGTGGGAGCGAGCTTGCTCGCGATGGCAGCACTACAAATCTCACGACAAAGCGGCAACCACCGGCAACCCCAAAAACCGGCACAACTCCTCGCGCTTGGCCAAGGCATCGTGGCGGCCAAGTTCGATCAGTTCGCTGCAATACCCCGCCTCGAACAGCAAATAGCTGAGAACGCCGGCACCGCTGGTCTTGGTCGCACCCGGCCCGCGCAGGAACAAGCGCAAGGCCGCTGGCAACTCTTGCCGATGGCGAGCAGCTATTTCGTCGATCGGCTGGCTCGGGGCAATCACCAATACATCAACCGGTGCCGCGCCAAGGCTGCGGGGTGGCACTCCCTCCGGTAACAGATGGCTGAACTGATTCAGACGTTTGAGCAACTCGATGTCACCTTCCAGGCTGTCAATGAAAGTACTGTTGAGCATGTGCCCGCCAATCTGCGCCAGCGTCGGTTGTTGACCCGTATAGGCACGCTGCAACGGATTCTGCGGGTCGACCCCTCGAGGGTTACCACTGACCCCGACCACCAGCACGCGGCTTGCCCCCAGGTGCAACGCCGGGCTGATCGGCGCGGACTGACGCACCGCACCGTCGCCGAAATATTCCTGAGCGAGTTTGACCGGGGCAAACAACAACGGGATCGCCGAACTGGCCAGCAAGTGTTCGACCGTCAGTTGAATCGGCACGCCAATGCGTCGATGGCGTAACCAGGCATCAATGGTACCGCTGCCCTGATAGAAGGTTACCGCCTGGCCGGATTCATAGCCGAAGGCCGTGACGGCGACTGCCAGCAACTGCTTTTGCCGGATGGCTTCGTCGATGCCCGACAGCTGAAGCTGATCGTTCAGCAAATCCCTCAAGGGTGAACTGTCGATCATCGCCACCGGCACTGAAGCGCCCAGCCCCAGCAGGCTATGCCCGACAAATCGAGTGGCCTGGCTGATCACCCCCGGCCAATCGCTGCGCATCACCTGATGGCTGCGAATGCACTGCCAGAACGCCGTCAGCCGCCGGATTGCGCCACTGAAGTCCATCGCCCCGGCAGCCAGACTGACTGCGTTGATCGCTCCAGCGGACGTGCCGACAATCACCGGAAAAGGGTTCGATGCACCCACTGGCAACAACTCGGCAATCGCCGCCAGCACCCCGACCTGATACGCCGCCCGAGCCCCGCCGCCGGAAAGAATCAAACCTGTGACCGGTTCAGCCGAACTCATCGCAACACTCCATGGTGCTTGATCAATCTAAGGGTATTGCGTCAGCCACGCTTCGCATACAGCTTCGGCTCACCCGGTGGCCGGCTCTTGAAGCGCCGATGGGCCCAGAGATATTGCTCCGGACATTCGCGCAGCGCACCTTCGACCCACTGATTGATCCGCAAGCAATCCGCCTCTTCGCTCTCACCGGGGAACTGCGTCATAGGAGGATGAATGACCAGGCGGTAACCGCTGCCATCGGCCAGGCGTTGCTGGGTAAAGGGCACCACCACGGCCTTACCCAGCCGGGCGAACTTGCTGGTGGCCGTGACCGTCGCCGCTTGAATACCGAACAGCGGCACGAACAGGCTCTGTTTCGCGCCATAGTCCTGATCCGGCGCATACCAGATCGCGCGGCCGGCACGCAGCAGTTTGAGCATGCCGCGCACGTCTTCGCGCTCCACCGCCAGAGAATCGAGGTTATGCCGCTCGCGACCGCGACGCTGGATAAAGTCGAACAGCGGGTTCTTATGCTCGCGATACATACCGTCGATGGTGTGCTGCTGACCGAGCAACGCCGCGCCGATTTCCAGGGTGGTGAAGTGCAGGGCCATCAGGATCACGCCCTTGCCCTCGCGCTGGGCCTGCTGGAGATGCTCCAGCCCTTCGACATGGGCCAGACGCGCCAGACGCGGTTTGGACCACCACCAACTCATGGCCATTTCGAAAAAGGCGATGCCGGTGGAGGCGAAATTATCCTTGAGCAGGCGTTTACGCGCAGCGTCGGACTTTTCCGGGAAACACAGCTCCAGATTGCGCTTGGCAATGCGCCGTCTGTCGCCGGCCACCCGATACATCAATGCCCCCAGAGCACGGCCGATTTGCAGCAGCGCGGGGTACGGCAATTGAACGATCAGCCATAGCAGGCCGAGGCCAAACCACAGCGGCCAAAAATGCGGAAGAAAAAATGCAGCTCGAAAATGCGGGCGATCCATTACAGATTCCGGACAGACAACAAGGCCGCGCATTCTACAACGGTTCAACCGGGTTGCGGCTCGCGGGCGTTCTCGTTATAAGTCTCGGCACTTTTAGTGACAAGCCGTTTTATGCCGACCATGAGCCAAACCGACCCGCTAGACCAAGATCCTGTGTTCCAGTTGAAGGGCAGCATGCTCGCCATTACGGTGCTGGAACTGGCCCGCAATGATCTCGAAGGCCTCGACCGCCAGTTGGCCGCGAAGGTCGCCCAGGCGCCGAACTTCTTCAGCAATGCCCCGCTGGTGCTGGCCCTGGACAAACTGCCGGCCGGCGAAGGCGCCGTCGACCTGCCAGGCCTGATGCGCATTTGCCGTCAGCATGGCCTGCGCACGCTGGCGATCCGCGCCAGCCGAATCGAAGACATCGCTGCCGCCATCGCGGTGGATCTTCCTGTATTGCCGCCCTCCGGCGCACGGGAGCGTGCGCTCGATCCGCAAGAAGGCGAAAAGAAAAAACCGGAGAAACCGCCGGAACCGACCATCAAGCCGACCAGAATCATCACTTCGCCCGTACGCGGTGGGCAGCAGATTTACGCCCAGGGTGGCGATCTGGTCGTGGTCTCCTCGGTCAGCCCCGGCGCGGAACTTCTCGCCGATGGCAACATCCATGTATACGGCGCCATGCGCGGTCGAGCCCTGGCTGGAGTCAAGGGCGACACCCGGGCGAGGATTTTTTGTCAGCAATTGAGCGCCGAACTGGTGTCGATCGCCGGCCAATACAAGGTTTCCGAAGACTTGCGCCGCGATCCACTGTGGGGCGCCGGCGTTCAGATCAGCCTGTCGGGTGACGTGTTGAACATCACTCGTCTTTAACGGATACTGCCGCATTTTCCAAGCATCTCTAAAACGTAGCGAAAACAGCTCAAACGAAGTAGGAATTGGCGAAAAGCAGTGTTTACCGCAAGTAGACCCCGCTTGATAACCGAATCCCAGCCAAGGCTGTCCGACTGCAGTAGTTTTTCAAGAGATGTTTTTCAGGGGCTAAATGTCCTTTTTCCTTAGGGGTGAAACACCTTGGCCAAGATTCTCGTGGTTACATCCGGCAAGGGTGGTGTGGGTAAGACCACCACCAGCGCCGCTATCGGTACCGGCCTCGCTCTGCGCGGTCACAAAACAGTCATCGTCGACTTCGACGTTGGTTTGCGTAACCTCGACCTGATCATGGGCTGCGAACGCCGTGTGGTGTACGACTTCGTCAACGTGGTCAACGGCGAAGCGAACCTGCAGCAAGCCTTGATCAAAGACAAACGTCTGGAAAACCTCTACGTGCTGGCCGCCAGTCAGACGCGCGATAAAGACGCGCTGACCCAGGAAGGCGTGGAAAAAGTGCTTATGGCACTCAAGGAAGACTTCGAATTCGTGGTCTGCGACTCCCCGGCGGGCATCGAGAAAGGCGCCCACCTGGCCATGTACTTCGCTGATGAAGCGATCATCGTGACCAACCCGGAAGTGTCCTCGGTACGTGACTCCGACCGCATGCTGGGCCTGCTGGCCAGCAAATCGCGCCGCGCCGAAAAAGGCGAGGAGCCGATCAAGGAGCACCTGCTGCTGACCCGCTACAACCCCGAGCGCGTCAGCAACGGCGAAATGCTCGGCGTTGAAGACGTCAAGGATATTCTCGCGGTGGCCTTGCTGGGCGTCATCCCGGAATCCCAAGCGGTACTCAAGGCTTCGAACCAGGGCGTGCCAGTCATTCTCGACGACCAGAGCGACGCCGGCCAGGCGTACAGCGATGCTGTCGATCGTCTGCTGGGCAAGACCGTGGAGCATCGTTTTCTCGATGTGACGAAGAAGGGATTCTTCGAGCGCCTGTTTGGAGGTAGATAATGAATCTTTTTGACTTCTTTCGTGCCAGCAAAAAGGTAAGCACCGCGTCGGTAGCGAAAGAGCGTCTACAGATCATCGTGGCGCACGAACGCGGCCAACGCACTACCCCGGATTACCTGCCAGCCTTGCAGAAGGAATTGGTCGAGGTGATTCGCAAGTACGTCAATATCGGGTCCGATGACGTGCATGTCGCACTGGAAAACCAGGGCAGCTGCTCGATTCTGGAACTCAATATCACCCTACCTGATCGCTGATCGATCCGGCTGGAGCCACGGCGGCTCGGTCCCCAGGAGGCTTTCTGTGGGAGCGAGCTTGCTCGCGATAGCGGTATAACAGTCAACAGAAATGTTGAATGTCAGTCCGTCATCGCGAGCAAGCTCGCTCCTACAGGGGGCAGGGGTGACTGAGTCGCCGTTGGCGTTTGTTACGAGGCTGTTTTAATGCCGCTGTCGAATATCCGCATCATCCATCAGGACGCCGCCGTTCTGGTGGTGGACAAGCCTACCCTGCTGCTTTCAGTGCCCGGCCGGGCTGAAGACAACAAGGACTGCCTGATCACCCGCCTGCAAGAAAACGGCTACCCGGAAGCGCGAATTGTCCATCGACTGGACTGGGAAACCTCCGGCATCATCCTGTTGGCCCGTGACCCGGACACTCATCGCGAGTTGTCCCGGCAGTTTCACGACCGCGAAACCGAAAAAGCCTACACCGCACTCTGCTGGGGCCAGCCGGAACTGGACAGCAGCAGCATCGACTTGCCGCTGCGCTACGATCCGCCGACCAAACCCCGGCATGTGGTGGACCATGAGTTCGGCAAAAACGCCCTGACCTTCTGGCGTGTGCTGGAACGCTGCGGTGACTGGTGTCGGGTAGAACTGACGCCGATCACCGGCCGTTCGCACCAGTTGCGCGTGCATATGCTCTCCATCGGCCACCCGCTGCTGGGCGACGGGCTCTATGCCCATCCGCAAGCCCTGGCCGCCTGGCCACGCCTGTGCCTGCACGCGAGCATGCTCAGCTTCACTCACCCACAAAGTGGTGAGCGTTTGCGTTTCGAATGTCCGGCACCGTTTTGATTTGCATCCAGGCATCGATCAAAGCGCTCCTCAAGTGAGGGGCGTTTTTGTGACGGCCTCGCATTTAGATGATGTGAAAATATTGTCATAAATTTGTAAACAAATTTAAACTGCCGTCACTTTTATAGGTTGGCAGGAAGCCCTCGTGCTCAGCAACAAGACTCTCCACCCCGATTACCCTTTCAATTTCTGCTTCCTGAACACCACCCTGCATCTTCGTGAAGATGCCTTCGACCGAGACCACGCAAGCCCTCGAACGACTCATCGAAAAACGCCGAGAACGCAAGCTCTCCAGAGCCAGTGCACCTTTGGCAGGTAATTCCCTGCTCTTTGCCAAAGCCCAGCCGCTGGACACCTTCAAAGCCAAGGTCCGTGTGACACTCGGCAAATCACAGCGCAACGGCCGATTCGACTGGCCGCTCGAAGAGCTGATCAACACGATCGAAGCCCAGCGGCGTGGCGTCCGAATGTCCGAACTCAAGGGATTTGGCTACACCAAAAACCGGGCTGGGCTTATCCAGGAGTTTTTCATCATCACGCACCTGCTCGATGATCACATCGACGGGGCACAATGGCTCAGGCACAACCCGAACAAGGTCGAACCCTTCATTCGTGATGCCTTCGAGCTGTTGAGTTCGCTGGCGCAAAAGAACATCAACCATATGGATTTCTGGGCGGGCAACATCATGATCCCGCAAAAGTCCGAAACACCGCTCATCGCCATCGATTTCGAGAACTGCTTCGCCAAACCCACGGTTCATCACAGCGAAACGCTGGGTTTTCAGCTCGGTTTTTTCTATCGGCGCGACATCTACAAACTCGTCACCGAAGCTCAGTACGACGCGCTGGTAGACGAATACCTCAAGCAACAACCGAACATTTCCCTGGAAAAATTCAACGCCGTCTACCACGCCAGCAAGCATGAATATGTAGGTCGCAAACAGCGCCGCGAAGTGTTCTTGAGTGGCAACCTGATTACCGGCTGAGCGGATATCCAGCCCCAACGCCATGAGCCAATACGTTAAACTCGCGCCACTGCTGTCTGGAGTTATTTATGCGCGAAGAGTTGAACCAAGGCCTGATCGACTTTCTCAAGGCCTCCCCTACCCCCTTTCATGCCACCGCCAGCCTTGTTCAGCGCCTGGAAGCGGCGGGTTATCAGCGCCTTGATGAGCGCGAGCCCTGGACCACTGAAGCCAATGGTCGCTATTACGTCACCCGTAATGATTCCTCTATCATCGCCTTCAAGCTCGGCCGACACTCGCCGTTGCACGGCGGTATCCGTCTGGTCGGCGCGCACACCGACAGCCCATGCCTGCGAGTCAAACCGCAACCTGAGCTGCAGCGCCAGGGCTTCTGGCAGCTAGGCGTCGAAGTCTACGGTGGCGCGCTGCTCGCGCCCTGGTTCGACCGTGATCTGTCCCTTGCCGGCCGCGTAACCTTCCGCCGTGATGGCAAGGTCGAGAGTCAGTTGATCGACTTCAAACTGCCGATTGCCACCATTCCCAACCTGGCCATTCACCTCAATCGCGAAGCCAATATGGGCTGGGCAATCAACGCCCAAACCGAACTGCCGCCGATCCTCGCGCAATTTGCCGGAGACGAGCGCGTGGACTTCCGCGCCGTATTGACCGACCAGCTTGCTCGAGAGCATGGCCTGAACGCCGATGTGGTGCTCGATTACGAGCTGAGTTTCTACGATACCCAAAGCGCTGCGATCATCGGCCTGCATGGCGACTTCATCGCCGGCGCGCGCCTGGACAATCTGCTGTCCTGCTACGCCGGCCTGCAAGCCTTGCTCAGCGCCGAGACCGATGAAACCTGCGTACTGGTGTGCAACGATCACGAAGAAGTCGGCTCCTGTTCCGCCTGCGGTGCCGATGGCCCGATGCTCGAGCAAACCCTGCGCCGCCTGCTGCCCGAAGGTGACGAATTCGTACGGACCATTCAGAAGTCGCTGCTGGTCTCGGCCGACAACGCCCACGGCGTGCACCCCAACTACGCCGACAAACACGACGCCAACCATGGCCCGAAACTCAATGCCGGCCCGGTGATCAAGGTCAACAGCAACCAGCGCTACGCCACCAACAGCGAAACCGCGGGCTTCTTCCGCCATCTGTGCATGGCCGAAGAAGTGCCGGTACAAAGCTTCGTGGTGCGCAGCGACATGGGCTGTGGCTCGACCATCGGCCCGATCACCGCCAGCCACCTCGGGGTGCGCACCGTAGACATCGGTCTGCCGACCTTCGCCATGCACTCGATCCGTGAACTGTGCGGCAGCCATGACCTGGCGCACCTGGTGAAAGTGCTCAGCGCGTTTTACGCCAGCCGCGATTTGCCATAAGCCTCAATACCCTTCGCGGGCCTGTGGGAGCTGGCTTGCCCGCGAAGCGAACACTGCGTTTTTTCAGGCATTACGCGTTATCGTTCTTCGCGGGCAAGCCACGCTCCCACAGGTGGTCTGGCAGGCAACAAAAAGGCTCACGCCCGTAAAGCCACCTAGACTCAGCTCTATCCTCTTCGACAAGGCTGTCGTCATGATTTCGATGTCCGCGTTCCACAGCATGCTCATTCCGATCCTGGCAGGCATGATCCTGCTGGCCATCGGTTTCAACTTCCGCGATAAAAACGCCGGCATCTTCAGTATGTGGATCGGCATGCTCCTGATCCTCGCCACCGTGATTTACAAAATCCTCGCCAAACTCGCCGAATAAAAGCGCTCGTTGCTCTCGCATGGGTTTTAGTTCACTCGTACGCTCGTCTTTTCGCCCTGCCCTCTTGTCACTTCATCTGTCTGTTTATGCTGCGTCCCATCGTTCCCGTTCAGTTTGCTTTGGCTTTGGCTTTGGCTTTGGCTTTGGCTTTTGATCTTGATCTACCCGCCCCTTCGGAAGGCCGAGCGGAGGTGTTCATCAGGGGACTGGCGCGCAGCGCCCCTCGGCGAAGCCGAGGACATCGCATGGAGGTCGTCGCGAAGCAGACCGGAGGGCGATGCCCCCTGATGGACACCGCAGCGAGGGAACGCCGAGCCCTAGCGAGGTGCCGTACGCTCGGGGCAAAGCCTTTTGCTTACTTTTCGGCGTCTGGAAAAGTGAGTCGCTGTAAAAGCGAAACCCTAAGCGGCCGTTACCGCAGAAATGGATATGTACATCCGCAAGAGATTGGTCGGCTGTCAGGCCGCCATCGCGAGCAAGCTCGGCTCCCACTTTGATCTATGTACATCCGACGGAGCCAGCCCGACTGCCTGGCCCCATCGCGAGCAAGCTCGGCTCCTACAGGGGGATCCGTGCCCCGGCAGACCGATTCACACCACATCCACCCCGACATGAATCGCATCATGTCGCCAAAACTCCAGATCGCAATCGATCAGCCTTCCGTGCTGATCATAATTGACCCGGGCAATCCGCAACCCGGGGCTCCCTACAGACACCTTCAAAGCCGCCGCAGCCTCTACCTGCAACGAAGTCGGAACGATCTCAAAACGCACCCGCCCGTAATGCAAGTCATAGTGCCGCGCATAAAGCTCGGTAATCGACTGGTTCAGATCGAACTCGAGAATCCCCGGAAAATACTGCGGATTGAGGTAGTGCTCGACGTACAGCACCAGTCGCCCATCAATGCGTCGTGTGCGGCAGATCTGGATCACGCTCGACAGGGCCGGCAATTGCAACCAGGCACAGACCGCCGCCGATGCCGGTTGTAGCCGCGCCGAAATCACCTCGGTGGATGGCACCCTGCCCTGGGCGCTGACCATCGCATGAAAGTGGCTGCGCTGCATCAGGTTGTAGGCCAGACGTGGCGGCGAGACAAACCAGCCGCGGCGTTCTTCCCGGTAAATCTGCCCTTGAGCTTCCAGCTGCAATAACGCCTCACGCACAGTGATTCGCGTAGTGCCGAATAACTCACTGAGCTTGCGCTCGGCCGGCAGCTTGCTAGCGGGGGGTAACAGGCCGTGGTCGATCTGCTCCTGCAACACCTGCCCAATGGCTGTCACCGCCTTGATTGCCTCTTCACGCATCAATGTTACCTATCTGGACTAGGCCAGCACTGTTTCTGGGCAGAACCGCGCTGCAAATCGGCTCGTTCAACGCTCTGCAAGCCTAGGCAATGCAGATGACTGTCAGATGACAAAGCCGCCAGACGGTCATCCCAGACACCCTGCAATTTAATAGCCAAGTCCTTTCATATCAGCCTTTTAGTCATGGTCTACGCTTATCTCGCAGCGTCCGTACCCGAGCTCGATAAATACTGGCTGGCGTGACAGCGACATCAAAATGTCATCCGGCCCGCCTAAATTGGCTCAGGTATTGCTGACCTAGACCAACCAACCCCAAGACTGTAGCTAAAACGCAGCGTTGAAAACGCCCAAAGGAGCTTCGGATGAAACAGCTTTTCCTGGCATCACTGTTAGGCTCGACCATTGCCATGTGCACCGCGGCCATGGCAGCTGATACCGATTTAAAAGCCCTGGAAGCCGCCGCGAAAGCGGAAGGCGCGGTCAATAGCGTCGGCATGCCCGATGACTGGGCCAACTGGAAAGGCACCTGGGAAGACCTGGCCAAGAAGTACGGCCTCAAGCACATCGACACCGATATGAGTTCGGCTCAGGAAATCGCCAAGTTCGCCGCGGAAAAAGACAACGCCAGCGCCGATATCGGCGATGTGGGGGCAGCCTTCGGCCCGATCGCGGTCAAACAGGGCGTGGTTCAGCCTTACAAACCGAGCACCTGGGCGCAGATTCCGGATTGGGCAAAAGACAAGGACGGTAACTGGGCACTGGCCTATACCGGCACCATCGCGTTCATCGTCAACAAGAAGCTGCTGCACGGTTCCGAAGCGCCGACCAAATGGGCCGACCTCAAGACCGGCAAATACAAGGTCTCCATCGGTGACGTGAGCACCGCCGCACAAGCCTCCAACGGTGTATTGGCGGCGGCCATTGCCAACGGTGGCGACGAGAAAAACATTCAACCAGCCCTGTTGATGTTCGCCGAGATCGCCAAGCAAGGTCGCTTGTCGCTGGCCAACCCGACGATTGCCACCATGGAAAAGGGTGAAGTCGAAGTGGGTGTGGTCTGGGACTTCAACGGCCTGAGCTACCGCAACAAGATGGTCAACAAGGACGACTACATCGTGCTGATCCCGTCTGACGGCTCGGTGATTTCCGGTTACACCACCATCATCAACAAATACGCCAAACACCCGAACGCCGCCAAGCTGACTCGCGAGTACATCTTCAGCGATGCCGGTCAGACCAATCTGGCCCGTGGCAACGCCCGGCCGATCCGTGCCGAGCACCTGACCCTGCCGGCTGACGTTCAGGCCCAACTGTTGCCGAACGAGCAGTACAAAAAGGTCACGCCAATCAAGGACGCCGACGCCTGGGAAAAGACCTCCAAAGCGCTTCCACAGATGTGGCAGGAAGAAGTCATTATCAATATGCAATAACCCGGTAGCCCGCCATTTTTTGGCGGGTTGATGGAGATCCCTGTGGGAGCGAGCTTGCTCGCGATAGCGGTCTGATATTCAACATTGATGTTGACTGACAGTCCCTCATCGCGAGCAAGCTCGCTCCCACAGTGGACCAAGTTGAATCCAGGTTTTCTGTATTCCTGTTTTGCGGAGTCCCAGTCCCTATGCCACACAACGTCATCCTTGTCGTGCTCGACGGTCTGAATTACGAGGTCGCCCGGCATGCCATGGGGCACCTTCAGGCCTACGCTGGCGCAGGACGCGCGGCACTCTACAAACTCGAATGCGAGCTGCCGGCACTGTCCCGGCCGCTCTATGAATGCATTCTTACCGGTGTGACACCGATCGAAAGCGGCATCGTGCACAACAACGTTTCGCGTCTATCCAACCAGCGCAGCGTGTTCCACTACGCCACCGACGCCGGGCTCGGCACCGCGGCGGCGGCCTATCACTGGGTCAGCGAGCTGTATAACCGTTCGCCCTTCAACGCGGCGCGCGATCGCCACACCGAGAACGCCGGACTACCGATCCAGCACGGGCACTTCTACTGGTCCGATCACTACCCGGATTCACATCTGTTCGCCGACGCGGAAAACCTGCGCCTGCGACACTCGCCGAATTTTCTTCTGGTACACCCCATGAACATCGACGACGCCGGGCACAAGCACGGCCTCGATACCCCGCAATACCGCAACAGCGCACGCTCGGCCGACATCATTCTCGCCGACTACCTGCAAGGCTGGCTCGACGCCGGTTATCAGGTACTGGTCACCGCCGACCACGGCATGAACAACGACCGCTCGCACAACGGCCTGCTCGCCGAAGAACGGGAAGTGCCGCTGTTTGTCCTCGGCGAGGCGTTCAGCCTTGATCCCGATGCCGCGCCGAAACAGACCGAACTCTGCGGCACGATCTGCGAATTGCTGGGCGTTGCCCATGACAAAGCTGTCTGCCGGGAGCTGTTGAAGTGAACTCGATCACCCGCGGCAAATGGCTGGCGGTACTCTGCCTGGTGCCCTTCGCGCTGTTCTTCATCGTGTTCCAGATTGCTCCGCTGTTCTGGGTGATGATCCACAGCGTGCAATCGGAAGAGTTCGGCTGGGGTCTGGCCAACTTCACTAAAATCTTCAGCTCGAAGTTCTATTTGCAGGCGATTCAATACAGCCTGGAGATCAGTTTCTGGTCCAGCGTGTTCGGGATCATCATCGCCGTGCTGGGCAGTTATTCGCTGCGCCGGGTCGACTCGCGACTGCGCAACTTCGTCAACGCCTTCGCCAACATGACCAGCAACTTTGCCGGTGTCCCGCTGGCCTTCGCCTTCATCATCCTGCTGGGCTTCAACGGCACGTTCACCATCATGCTCAAGCAGGCCGGGATCATTCAGGACTTCAACCTGTACTCCAAGACCGGGCTGATCATTCTTTACACCTACTTCCAGATCCCCCTCGGCGTGTTGCTGCTTTACCCGGCTTTCGACGCCCTGCGCGAAGACTGGCGTGAATCCGCTGCCCTGCTCGGGGCCAGTGGCTGGCAGTTCTGGCGGCACATCGGTTTACCGGTGCTGACCCCGGCATTGCTCGGAACCTTCGTGATCCTGCTGGCCAACGCCCTTGGCGCCTACGCTACGGTATACGCGTTGACCACCGGCAACTTCAACGTGCTGACCATCCGGATTGCCGCGATGGTTTCCGGCGACATCTCCCTGGACCCGAACATGGCCAGCGCCCTGGCTGTGGTGCTGGTGACCCTGATGACGCTGGTCACCATCGTGCACCAGTTGCTGTTGAAGAGGAGCTACCATGTCTCGCGCTGAAACCGGCTCCGTGGTCATTTACCACCGGGTAGTGGTTTATCTGCTGTTCGCCATTCTGTTGCTGCCGCTGGCCGGAACACTGATCTACTCGATCGCCAGCAGTTGGTCGGCGACCATTCTGCCCAGTGGCTTTACCGTCAAATGGTATGTCCAGCTGTGGAGCGACCCGCGTTTTCTCGGAGCCTTCGGCCAGTCGTTGCTGGTCTGCGTCGGCGCCCTGATATTGTCGGTGGTGCTGATTCTGCCGTTGCTGTTCGTGGTGCATTACCACTTCCCCAAGCTCGACGCGCTGATGAACATCCTGATCCTGCTGCCCTTCGCCGTACCGCCAGTAGTGTCCTCGGTGGGGTTGTTGCAGCTCTATGGTTCCGGGCCGTTCGCAATGGTCGGTACGCCATGGATTCTGGTCGGTTGCTACTTCACCGTGGCGCTGCCGTTCATGTACCGGGCGATCACCAACAACCTGCAAGCGATCAACCTGCGCGACCTGATGGACGCCGCTCAACTGCTCGGCGCCAGTACCTGGCAGGCTGCATTTCTGGTGGTGTTGCCGAACCTGCGCAAGGGCTTGATGGTGGCGTTGCTGCTGTCCTTCTCGTTCCTGTTCGGTGAGTTCGTGTTCGCCAACATCCTCGTCGGCACCCGCTACGAAACCCTGCAGGTCTACCTGAACAACATGCGTAACAGCAGCGGCCATTTCACCAGTGCGCTGGTGATTTCCTACTTTTTCTTTGTGCTGGTTCTGACCTGGGCTGCCAATATCTTGAACAAGGACAAAAGCCAATGAGCTTCGTCAGCGTCCAACACCTGCAAAAAAGCTATTCACAAATGGGCTCTGCCGGCACCCCGGTATTCAGCGACATCAACTGCGAAATCCAGAAGGGCGAGTTCGTCACCCTGCTCGGCCCGTCCGGCTGCGGCAAGTCCACCCTGCTGCGCTGCATCGCCGGGCTGACCGCGGTGGATGGCGGAAAAATTCTCCTCGAAGGCCAGGACCTCGTCCCGCTGAGCCCGCAAAAACGCGGCATCGGCATGGTGTTCCAGAGCTATGCGCTGTTCCCCAACATGACTGTGGAACAGAACGTCGCCTTCGGCCTGCGCATGCAAAAGGTCAACGCCGATGACAGCCGCAAGCGTGTGCACGAGGTGCTGCAACTGGTGGAGTTGACCGACTTCGCCGCACGCTATCCGCATCAGCTTTCCGGCGGCCAATGCCAACGGGTGGCTCTGGCCCGCTCACTGGTCACCCGGCCGCGTCTATTGCTACTGGATGAACCGTTGTCGGCGCTGGATGCGCGGATTCGCAAACACCTGCGCGAACAGATCCGGCAGATCCAGCGTGAGCTCGGTCTGACCACGATTTTCGTCACTCACGATCAGGAAGAAGCCCTGATCATGTCCGACCGGATCTTCCTGATGAACCAGGGCAAGATCGTTCAGAGCGGTGACGCTGAAACCCTCTACACCGCACCGGTGGACGTGTTCGCCGCTGGGTTTATCGGCAACTACAACCTGCTCGACGCCGCCAGCGCCAGCAAGTTGCTGCAACGCCCGATCAGCAGTCGCATCGCCATTCGTCCGGAAGCCATCGAGTTGAGCCTGAACGGTGAGCTCGATGCACAGATCCGCAGCCATAGCTTGTTGGGCAACGTGATTCGTTACCGCGTCGAAGCGCGTGGCGTGGAATTGGTGGTCGATGTGCTGAACCGTTCAGCGGCTGATTTGCATGCCGATGGTCAACGCCTGGCGCTTTCCATCGATCCGACGGCCCTGTGTGAGGTAGCCTGATGCTTTTGTTGCGCCCGATTAATTTGAAGAGTTTGAAGAGAGAGCGGCCCTGATGGCTTTGGCAATTTTTGATCTGGACGAAACCCTGATCCATGGCGACTGCGCCACTTTGTGGAGCGAACAGATGGGCCGCCTCGGCTGGGTCGACGGCGAGTCCTTCATGCGTCGCAACAACGAGCTGATGGACGCCTACAGCCACGGCAAGTTGCGGATGGAGGAATACATGACCTTCAGCCTGGAACCGATGATCGGCCGAACACCGGAAGAACTCGAGCATTTGGTGGGGCCTTGGGTGGAAGATTTTATCGAGCCGATCATCTTCAGTGACGCCACCAAAGCCATCGCAGCTCACCGCAAGGCCGGCGACCGGATCCTGGTGATCTCGGCCTCTGGCACGCACCTGGTCAAACCGATTGCCGAGCGTCTGGGCATTGACGAGATCCTGGCGATCGAACTGGAAGTAACCCATGGGGTTTACAGCGGCAAGACCCTCGGCACCCTGACCTACCGCGAAGGCAAAATCAGCCGTTTGCTGGAGTGGCTGGACACCGAAGAGGAAAACCTCGAAGGCGCGAGTTTCTATTCCGACTCACGTAATGACCTGCCGTTGTTACTGAAAGTCGACTTCCCGCATGTGGTCAACCCGGATCCGGTGTTGCAGGAACATGCCGAAAAAGCCGGGTGGCCGATTCATCAGTGGAAGTAGCAGCACCGAGTCGACTTCATTCGCGGGCAAGCCCGCTCCCACAGGTATTGTGTTGTCCTTGTGGGAGCGGGCTTGCCCGCGAAGCTTTTGGGATCAGACCAGGCTTTCGTCAATCACCAACACCAACTTGCCCGACACCTTGTTGCTCGCCAATTCCGCAAACGCCGCTTCAGCGTCCTTGATTGGGAAAGTTTTGGCCAGTTGCGGGCTCAACCGCCCTTCGGCGAACAGTGGCCAAACGTGCTGATTGAGGTCGCTGAACAGGTCCGCCTTGAATTGCCCGTCGCGGTTGCGCAGGGTCGACCCCAGTAGCTGCACCCGTTTGGCCAATATCTGCGCCAGATCCAACTGCGCTTCACGGCCACCCATCAGACCGATAAGCACCCAACGACCATCGCGCGCCAGCAGTTTCAGGTTCTGCGCGGCATAGTTGGCACCTACCGGATCGAGGATGACGTCAAACGGCCCCACGTCATTCAAACTTTCCAGACCATCGGTACGGACCACCCCGCCCTGTGCGCCCAACGCCTGGCAATAGGCCAGACGCTGCGCCGAACCCACACTGACCCAGCACGGGTTACCAAAGGCTTTGCACAGCTGGATAGCAGCCGACCCAACACCGCTGGCGCCTGCATGCAACAGCACTTTTTCACCGGGCTTGAGCGCCGCCAGCTGGAACAGATTCAACCACGCGGTGCTGTAAACCTCGGGCAGTGCCGCCGCTTCAGTCAGTGACAAGCCCTCCGGCACCGGCAACACATGCCGCCCGTCGACCACCACTTCTTCGGCCATCCCGCCACCGGCCAATAGCGCGCAGACGCGGTCACCCACTTGCCAGGACGAACCCGCTCCCACTTCGCTGATCACCCCCGAACATTCCAGCCCCAGTACCTGGCTGGCGCCAGGCGGCGCTGGATAGAGCCCCGCTCGCTGTAACAGATCGGCCCGGTTCAAGCCCGCCGCCGCGACTCGAATGCGAACTTGCCCTACATCGCATGCAGGACTCGGCTCTTCAACCCACTCCACTTGACCGTCAACGCCTTGCAATGCCTTCACAGTGCCTCCATAGTGAGTCTGGACTGAGCCCGCTGCTGTAGCGTCGGGCTTTATTGCATTATGCGACCGGCCCCTATGGAACCGGCGACTTCAAAGACGGCCTAATATGCGTTATCAATTGCCCCCGCGTCGAATCAGCATGAAGCATTTGTTCCCCAGCACCGCCCTTGCTCTTGTCATCGGTCTCGGTCTTTTGCCGCTGTCGACCCATTCGTTCGCAGCCAATAGCTGGGACAAGCTTCAGCCTGAGCGTGATGAGGTGATTGCCAGCCTTAACGTCGTCGAGTTGCTCAAACGTCATCATTACAGCAAGCCGCCGCTCGATGACGCGCGCTCCGTGATCATCTATGACAGCTACCTGAAGCTGCTGGATCCGTCGCGCAGCTACTTTCTCGCCAGCGATATTGCCGAATTCGACAAATGGAAAAGCCAATTTGACGACTTCCTCAAGAGCGGCGACCTGAATGCCGGGTTCACCATCTACAAGCGTTACCTGGACCGCGTCAAAGCGCGTCTGGACTTCGCCTTGGTCGAACTGAACAAAGGCGTCGACAAAATCGACTTCACCGCCAGGGAGTCCTTGCTGATCGATCGCAAGGATGCGCCTTGGCTCAAGTCCACCGCGGAACTCGACGACCTGTGGCGCAAGCGCGTCAAGGACGAAGTGCTGCGCATGAAGATCGGCGGCAAAGAACCCAAGGCCATTCAAGAGCTGCTGACCAAGCGCTACAAGAATCAGCTGGCGCGTCTGAATCAAACCCGTGGCGAAGACATCTTCCAGGCTTACATCAACACCTTCGCCATGTCCTACGATCCGCACACCAACTATCTGTCACCGGATAACGCGGAAAACTTCGACATCAACATGAGCCTGTCGCTGGAAGGCATCGGCGCCGTGTTGCAGAGCGACAACGACCAGGTGAAAGTCGTGCGTCTGGTGCCGGCAGGCCCGGCGGACAAAACCAAGCAAGTCGCACCGGCGGACAAGATCATCGGCGTCGCCCAAGGCGACAAGGAAATGGTCGACGTGGTCGGCTGGCGCCTGGACGAAGTGGTCAAACTGATCCGCGGGCCTAAAGGCTCAGTGGTGCGTCTGGAAGTGATTCCGGCCAGCAATGCGCCGAACGATCAGACCAGCAAGATCGTTGCCATCACTCGCGAAGCGGTGAAACTGGAAGAGCAGGCGGCGAAAAAGTCGATCCTCAACCTGAAACAGGACGGCAAGGACTACAAGCTCGGGATTATTGAAATTCCGGCCTTCTACCTCGATTTCAAAGCCTTCCGTGCAGGTGATCCGGATTACAAGAGCACCACCCGCGATGTGAAGAAGCTGCTGACCGAACTGCAAAAAGACAAAGTCGACGGCGTGGTCATCGACCTGCGCAACAACGGCGGCGGCTCGTTGCAGGAAGCCACCGAGCTGACCAGCCTGTTCATCGACAAAGGCCCTACCGTGCTGGTGCGTAACGCCGATGGTCGGGTCGACGTGCTTGAAGACGAAAACCAGGGCGCGTTCTATAAAGGCCCGATGGCAGTGCTGGTCAACCGTCTATCGGCTTCGGCCTCGGAGATTTTTGCCGGCGCCATGCAGGACTACCACCGTGCGTTGATCGTCGGCGGCCAGACCTTCGGTAAAGGCACCGTGCAGACTATCCAGCCGTTGAATCACGGTGAGCTGAAACTGACTCTCGCCAAGTTCTACCGGGTTTCCGGGCAGAGCACCCAGCATCAGGGCGTGCTGCCGGATATCGATTACCCGTCGATCATCGACACCAAGGAAATCGGCGAGAGCGCCCTGCCTGAAGCGATGCCGTGGGATACCATCCGTCCGGCGATCAAGCCAGCGCTCGATCCGTTCAAACCGTACCTGGCGCAGTTGAAATCCGAGCATGACGTACGCACGGCCAAGGATGCGGAGTTCGTGTTCATTCGCGACAAACTGGCCCTGGCCCAGAAGCTGATGACCGAAAAAACCGTCAGCCTCAACGAAGTCGAGCGTCGCGCACAGCACTCCGATATCGAAGCCAAGCAACTTGTCATGGAGAATATCCGGCGCAAGGCCAAAGGTGAGGAGCCGCTCAAAGAGCTGAAGAAAGAAGACGAAGACGCGCTTGCGGCCGAACCAGACAAGACCAAGCCGGAAGACGACGCTTACCTGAGCGAAACCGGGCGAATTCTGCTGGATTACTTGAAGCTCAACACTGCGGTAGCAAAACACTGACCATGATGGCAATTTAATGTGAATGCTCCCCGGAGCGTCATCAAATAGTCATCATTCTGTCGTGAAATACAGGACCGGGCCGCGCTTCTACAAAGGAGAGCGGCGCCGGTCCTTTTTTATCGACAGAGAACGCCATGACCACCACCGAACAGCTGAGCGCCTTGAGTTCAATCCTGGCTCAAAGCGGTTTACACAGCCTGTTCCAGCCAATCATTTGTCTCTCCGAAAGACGCATTCTCGGTTACGAAGCCCTCAGTCGCGGGCCTTCCAATAGTCCGCTGCACTCGCCCGTCCCGCTGTTCGCCGTGGCCCGCCAGGCCGGCCGCCTCAGTGAGCTGGAATTGGCCTGCCGTCACAGCGCCTGCCGACGTTTCAACGAACAGAAACTGCCGGGCAAACTGTTCCTCAACGTCTCCCCCGAATCCCTGCTCGAAGCGGCTCACCAGCCAGGCCGCACGCTGCAACTGCTGCAAGACTTCGGTATCGAGCCGAGCCAGGTCGTCATCGAACTCACCGAACAAACCCCGACCGACGATTTCCAACTGCTGCAAAGCGCCCTGCATCACTATCGGGCCATGGGCTTTTCGATTGCCCTGGACGATCTTGGTGCGGGGTATTCCAGCTTGCGGTTGTGGTCCGAGCTGCGCCCGGACTACGTGAAGATCGACCGGCATTTCATCGACGGCATCCATCAGGACGCGCTCAAGCGCGAGTTCGTCGGCTCGATCCTGCAAATCGCCAAGGCCTCACGGGCGCAAGTGATCGCTGAAGGTATCGAACTGTCGGAAGAGCTCGCGGTGCTGATCGAAATGGGCGTGGATCTGGTCCAGGGCTACCTGCTCTGTCGTCCGCAGGAACATCCACCGCAGGATGCGCGAACCCTGATGCCCAAACACGCCAGCACGGTGGTGGCCCTGAACGATGAAGCCAGCGACCTCAGTGCCCTGCTCAACGAGCAACCGGCCGTGGCCCGGGACACGCCGACCGCTACGGTGCTGGAAGCCTTCCGGCGCCAAGCCAACCTCAACTCCCTGGCGGTGCTGGATGATCAGGGGCACCCCTGCGGGATCGTCCATCGCCATTCGCTGTCGGATGCGTTGCTCAAGCCTTTTGCCACCGACCTGTTCGCGCGCAAGCCCATCAGCCGGTTGATGAACGATGACTTCCTCGCCGTCGAGCTGAGCCAGTCACTGCAGCAGGTCAGCCGACTGATCACCAGCCGCGCCCGGCAACGGATCGAAGAGGACTTCATCATCACCGAGGGCGGCGGCTACCTGGGGCTGGGACGAGTGATCGACGTCCTCAAGCTGATTACCGAGTTGAAGATCCAGCAGGCCCGCTACGCCAATCCACTGACCCTGTTGCCGGGTAACGTGCCGATCCAGCAGTGCCTGGCGCGGCTGCTGCAACAGGCTCGTGAGTCGGTGATCTGCTATGTGGACATCGACAGCTTCAAACCCTTCAACGATATCTACGGCTATGGCCGTGGCGACGAAGTCCTGCTGTGCCTGGCGCAGTGTCTGAATGATCGCGTCGACCCGAGCCGCGACTTTGTCGGGCATATCGGCGGTGATGATTTTCTGCTGGTGCTGGGCCCTGACGATTGGCGCAAACGTCTCAACCAGTTATTGGACGATTTCCACAGCCAATGCCGGCGCTTCTATCGCAGTGAACACCTGGAAGCAGGCTGCTTTATCGCGCCTAACCGCCAGGGGATCCGTCAGGAATTCCCGCTGCTGTCGCTGTCCATCGGCGTCGTGCATTTGTATCCACAGGCCTGTGGACAACTCGACTCCAGCCAACTGGCGGAGCTGGCTTCACAAGCCAAGCATCACGCCAAGAATGTGCCGGGGCACAGTATTTATGTGATCGACAGTCTGGAAATAGGGTTGCCGGTGGTGGAGGGGTTTTAAGTTATCTGGCGAGATTGGCGGTGATTGATCTGACGTCTTCGCGGGCAAGTCGGATCGCCGCACCGCCGCTCCCACATTTGCTCTGAAGTGATCACCCAATAGTGTTCACACCGGAGATCCCCTGTGGGAGCGGGCTTGCCCGCGAATGCAGGAAGCAAGGTCACATCAGATTGAATGATTGTCCTCGGCCCCAGAACCACCGTTCGACTCCAGCTCCTTGAGCTTGATCTCAGCCAACGGATGCCCAGCCTTGGCCGCCATCGTCCACCAACGGGCCGCCTCAGCCGCGTCAGGGGCCTTGCCGGGTGTTCCGGCCAGGCTGATCACGCCCACTTGATACGCCGCCTTGCCATCCCCAGCCAGCGCCGCCAGGCGCAGCAAACGCACGCCCTCTTCGCGAGCACCAAGGCCTTGGCCACGGAAGGTCAGGATATGACCGTAAAAGCTCTGGGCACCGACATCCCCCAGATTCGCCATGCGCGCGAACTGACCTTCGAGCCAGTGCCAGCCACGCGGCTGTCGCACGAACCACGACCAATGAAACAGCCTGCGCGCCAACCAGTAACTGGCGCGCGCTTTAAGTCGCCAAAGCACTCAGGCCTCCGCGGATTCGGGATACTCGTATTCGAAAACCCGCACCACTTCGGATGCATGCCAGGAAGCCGCAGCAACCCCGTCGGAAGGACCGGAAAAACGCCCGAGGCGCTCGACACACTCGAAGAAGCCAGTGCGCGGCAAGCGGCTGGCACCCTGGCTGATCACCAGCGAGCTGCGCAACGGCTGTTCTGCCCGGGCATCCAGCGCTGCCAGATGTTCCAGAGCGGCGGTCAGGGTTTGCATGGCCGGACTGGGTAACTGCAATCGCTCAAGCAAGGCCCTGTAAGTCAGTAGATGACGCTGGCGGCGAGCTTGATCGAGCTCCCCCAGCAACCCGTCCCAATGTTGTCGACTGATGCGTACGCTCACGTTTCGTCCCTCCATCCCGGCACCGCCAACTCCCAGGCCAGGCTGCGGCGAATCGCGGCGTCGGGTTGACGCTCACCGCTTTCAATCAAGGCCAGATAAGACGGGCTGATGCCTACCGTGCGGGCCAGCGCCTCAATGGCGATGCCCTTCCCTTCGCGCAAACTGCGTAGTTGATCCAGACCTGGAAGAATCTGGTCGGGTGCTGCCGCGGGACGGACTGTTGCTTCTCGCGGCGATTGTTCGGTGACGCCTGCAGCTTTTAACAAAGCTTGATATTGAGCCCATGGCAGAACCGCATACTCGGGCTCCCCATCGCGTGCAATTATCTGAATATCCATTACTACCCCGTAGGACAACAACACTTAGCAAGTCGGCACTTTTCCTTTGAAGTGTAATCCTAACAGCCGCCAAGGTCGCGATGGGGTATCAATCTGCGGATGAGCCTGAATCGGCTCGTTTTTTTTCGGACCTTGCAGTTGGAGTTGCTCCGGTGTGTCCGGCAACCGCTCAACCACTGCCAGCTTTTCCGGCGCCTGACGGGCGCGCCAGGTACGGAAGGCGTTCAGTTCATCGTCGAGGACTTTCATCAGCCAGGCCAGCACGGCAATGTCGTCGAGCATGCCGAACAGCGGAATGAAATCCGGGATGGCATCCAGCGGGCTGAGGAAATACATCAGGCCCGCGACGACCGACAGCAGCGCCTTCGGGCTGATGGCCCGGTACTCGCCACGCCAATAGGCCAGACACAGCGCCTGTAACAATCGCAGGTCATCCTTGAGCTTGCCCAGACGGTTGCCTTGACTCGCGCCTTTGCTCGCCACGGCAAAGAGCAAGGTCGGCAAACGTCCTCGGCTGAGCAGTCTTCCCGCCATTGGCAGGAAACGAGCGAAATTCCAGGGTGCTTTCATCATCCCTCCCACTGAAATGTTATCCACACAAATTGTGGATAACCTTGTGAACAGAGCCGCTTTTAACGCCTGAAAGGCCCATTGCATAAGGGCTGAACTCAGATCGGGCGTTTTTTACTCACATAAAAAAACCCCATTATTTCATTGACTTGGCTACCCGACTGAGTCTAACACCGGCAACCTCAATGTATGACTCTAGCCTGTGGAGTCCGTTCGCTTTCTTGCCCGCCTCCAATCGCCAGATGCAACAACGCCCCGTATGGACGGGGCGTTGTTTTATAGCAGACGCCAGTTACTTGGCGGCGCCTTCTTTGGCCGGATCCTTGATCGCGATCAGCTCCAGATCGAATACCAGCACCGAGTTGGCCGGAATCGTCGGGCTTGGGCTTTGCGCGCCGTAAGCCAGTTCGCTAGGGATGTACAACTTGTACTTCTCGCCAACGTGCATCAATTGCAGGCCTTCGACCCAACCCGGGATCACACCGCTCACTGGCAAGTCGATCGGGCTGCCGCGCTCGACGGAGCTGTCGAAAACGGTGCCGTTGGTCAGCTTGCCGGTGTAGTGAACAGTCACTACGTCAGTCGACTTGGGCTGAGCGCCATCGGCTTTCTGCACCACTTCGTATTGCAGACCGGAAGCGGTGGTAGTGACACCCGGCTTCTTGGCGTTATCTTCGAGGAATTTCTTGCCGGCGGCTGCCGACTCTTCACTCATCTTGACCATGCGCTCTTCAGCACGCTTCTGCAGTGCAGCGAAGGCTTCGACCAGTTCGTCGTCTTTGAGCTTCTGTTCTTTCTTGCCGATGGCATCTTCAATGCCCTGGGCTACAGCTTTGGAGTCCAGATCATCCATGCCTTCCTGAGCAAGGCTTTTGCCCATGTTCAGGCCGATACCGTAGGAAGCTTTTTGCGCCGGGGTTTTCAGCTCTACGCTGGTCTGCGAGTCACAACCCGCGAGTACCAGGCCAACCAGGGCCACCGCCGCCGCCAACCGATGCTGTTTCATGCTATTTCCTTGTTCATGCGCCTAAAGGGCAATCGAGAGTAAAGTCGCGAGCTTATCAGGCGGCCACGACCAATGGCTACCGGCATGAGAGCCGGAGATTTCCGATAAGTTCAGGTCTTTAAACGCATTTTGCCGCATTGGCCAACTTTGACCGTCGGCCCGAACGCACAACCAGACAGGTCGCTTCGCACAGCATTCGCGGTAATGGCCACTTGCCGCACGCCTTGAGCTAAGGCATAAGGGGACCATAAACCGACAAGGATGTTTATCTTGCGCCAGCTATCCCGCGTGTTACTGCTGATCGTCGCCCTGCTCTGCCTCGGCCTGGTCATCGTGCTGTATTACGTCGCCAACCCGAAACTGCCCGGTTATGTACCCGTCAAACAGGTGCATTACCTTGAACAGTGGAACGCCGCCGACCGCCAGACCTATTACTTCACGCCCCAGGGCACTCAGGTCAAAGGCCTGCGCTACGACTGGTTCAGCGCGCTCGAACTGCCGTTCTCCGAACAGCGTTTCGCCGCCCCGGAGTACCTCGCCCGTTTCGGCTTTCTCGTCGACCCGGCGCAGAAAGCCAACCCGAACAATCCCGGCAACCTGCCGGTCGGCTTCGCCCGCCATCAGAATCCTGGCAGCAAAGAAGAGTTTCTGGATATTACCTGCGCCGCCTGCCACACCGGTGAGCTGCGCTATAACGGCCAGGCTGTGCGGATCGACGGTGGTTCGGCCCAGCATGTTCTACCGTCCAGCGTTCCCACGCTACGCGGCGGAAGCTTCGGCCAGGCCCTGGTGGCCAGCCTCGCTTCTACCTATTACAACCCATGGAAGTTCGAACGGTTTGCACGCAATGTCCTGGGTGAGGACTACGATGCGCAACACCCGCAACTGCGCACAGCGTTCAAAGAGTCGCTGGATACCTTCCTGAGCGTTGCCTGGAACGACACCCATCGCGGCCTCTACCCGACCGAAGAAGGCCCCGGTCGCACCGATGCGTTCGGGCGCATCGCCAACGCCAGCTTCGGCGATGCCATTTCTGTGGATAACTATCGGGTCGCCAACGCCCCGGTGGATTATCCACAGCTGTGGGAGATGTGGACCTTCGACTGGGTACAGTGGAACGGCTCGGCTCAACAGCCGATGGCACGCAATATCGGCGAAGCCCTTGGGGTCGGCGCTACGCTGAATTTCTTCGATGCCGCAGGCCAGCCTCTCAAAGGCGACGCTCGTTACCCCTCAAGCGTGCGCGTGCGCGACCTGCACCTGATCGAAGAAACCCTGCAACGGCTCAAGCCGCCGGCCTGGCCCGAAGCGCTGCTCGGCAGCATCGACAAGCCTTTGGCCGCCCAAGGCCGGACGCTGTTCACTGAAAACTGTGCTGGCTGCCACGTACCCTCTGTGACGCAAAGCAATGGCCGTCCCCTGCAAACCTTGAAAATGTTGCCAGTGAACGTGATTGGCACCGATCCAGGCGCCGCCAACAACATCGCCGACCACCGCTTCGATCTGACAGCCCTGCAATGGGATCCGGCGGAGCTGGCGAGTCTGGATGTCAAACTGCATCCAACCCCCACCGAGCCTCTGGACCTGAGCCAACTCTCAGTGGCCAAAGGCCTGGCCTACGTCACCGCCTTCGTCGAGAACCGCGCTTACCGCGATGCGAATGTCACACCTGCGCAACGCCCGGCTCTGGATGGATTCGGCCTGCCGATCGGGGTTCGTGAATTGCGCGCTTACAAGGCTCGACCGCTGGCGGGCGTCTGGGCCACTGCGCCGTTCCTGCACAACGGTTCGGTCCCGAGCATCTATCAACTGCTTTCGCCGCAGGATGAACGGGCGACCAGCTTCTATAAAGGCACGTTCGAATACGATCCACGCCATCTGGGCTATCGCACCGAAGCCTTTACCAATGGTTTCGTGTTCGACACGCGGATCACCGGCAACCACAACAGCGGTCACGAGTTCCGTGCCGGTGAGCGTGGTAACGGGGTCATCGGACGCTTGCTGCAACCCGAAGAGCGCTGGGCCTTGCTTGAGTATCTGAAGGTGCTCGGCGGCCCGCTGGAATCGCAATTGCCATGACTATCGCTTGCGTAAAAAGGACTTTCCCATGTTGACCACCCTCTGGCTGCGTATCGGCGCTCTGTTGGGCAAAATCCTGCTGTTGCTGCTGTGGTTCGGCCTGCTTTGCTGGGCGCTGGCCAGCGCCTGGTTCGCTTGGCATCACAGCGGCGCGGTCTCGACCGAAGAGCAAATCCCGCCGGGCGAAGCGGCGATGACCCAGGACATCATCCAGACCGCCGTGCGCATCGTTGACCAGCACCGTGAAAACACGCGCTATCTGCGTGACGCCCATGCCAAGGCTCATGGTTGCGTCAAAGCCGAAGTTCAGGTGCTGCCCGATCTGCCAGCGCCGCTGCGTCAGGGCGTATTCGCCGAAGCCGGCAAGACCTGGCAGGCAACCCTGCGCCTGTCCAACGGCAACGCTTATCCGCAGTTCGACAGCATCCGGGATGCCCGGGGCATGGCGATCAAATTGTTGGATGTTCCCGGTAAGCAGCTGTTGAAAGAACAGCAGAGCCGTGGCGAGCAGGACTTCGTGATGTTCAATCATCCGAACTTCTTCGTCAGCGATGTCGCCGAGTACCGTCAGAACGTCGCCGCGCAGGCCGATGGCAAGAAAGCCATGGCGTTCTTCCCGAGCTGGGACCCGCGTGGCTGGCAGGTTCGCCATCTGTTTATCGCGCTGGCAACGCTGGCGCCAGCGCCTGCCAGTCCGACCCAGACCACCTACTTCTCGGTGTCGCCCTACAAGTTCGGCAGCGCCAATGCCAAGTTCCGCGTCGCGCCGGATCCCGAAAGCTGCCCGATCTATAACCTGCCAACGCAGAATCAGGCACTGCCGAATTTCCTGCGCAGCGCACTGAATCAGCAATTGTCGACCGATCGGGTCCCGGCGTGTTTCGTCCTGCAGATCCAGCGCCAGGATCCGGCCAACTACATGCCCATCGAAGACACCAGCGTCGATTGGCGTGAAAAAGACGCGCCCTTCGAGACCGTGGCACGGATCAAGATCCCGGCCCAGGACTTCGACACCCCGGTGCTGAACCTGCAATGCGACAACCAGTCCTTCAACCCATGGTTCGGCCTGGAAGCACACCGGCCGATTGGCGGTATCAATCGTCTGCGCAAGGCGGTGTATGAAGCTGTCAGCGATTATCGGCATACTCGCAATGCGGAGTAATCGACACGAGACCGTCAACGGTGAACATAAAAAATGGAAACATCGACAGTACAGTCAATCAAACTGACAATTATCTCTGCCACGGGCCTATCAAAGGATGCCCTGCATATCTACGCAGGCCTGGCCCTGCTGCTAGGCGCCTGTGGATTGTTTAGAAAGCCGTTGAGCTCGGTTGCCTGCTGGCTGATAGTCTTGATCTTCGCATGCACTAACGAGCTATTTGACATGCGTGACGATATCACCGGCCTGGGATACTGGCGTTGGCAGGCCAGCCTTCATGACGTTGTGAACACTCTCTTCTGGCCCACAGCGCTTTCACTGCTACACCGTTTTAAAGTGCTGGGTAGAAACCCGGCATAAGACGCAGAGTTGAAAACACGAGGTACCCAATGAAAAAGCGCGATCTGTTTGCAGAAATGATGCAGGGCGTCAGCGAAATGGCAGCGCAGCGCGAAGGCAAGATCACTCTTCGCCAGAATACCGTGGAGGACAAGCCTGCTCCCGAGGTGTCCGCACAAGAGATTGTGGCGCTACGCGGGAAGCTGCACATGTCCCAAACAGTCTTTGCCAGGCGCATACGCACCAGCCCAGGCACTTTGCGGAACTGGGAGCAAGACAAATCAAAACCCAATGCCCAGGCCGCTCTGTTGATCAAACTGGTGGAAAAATTCCCTGACATGGTTGATCGGTTAGGCGCTGTGTAAAAGCCTGGCCATCATTGTTGAATCAGACGCTACAAAAAAAGCCCCGCCTTCGATGTGAAGAGCGGGGCTTTTTTCTCTGCAATTGTCGACCGATCGGGTCCCGGCGTGTTTCGTCCTGCAGATTCAGCGTCAGGATCCGGCCAACTACATGCCCAGCGAAGACACCAGCGTTGAATGGCGTGAAAAAGACGCGCCCTTCGAGACCGTGGCACGGATCAAGATCCCGGCCCAGGACTTCGACACCCCGGCGCTGAACCTGCAATGCGACAACCAGTCCTTCAACCCCTGGTTCGGCCTGGAAGCACATCGGCCGATTGGTGGTATCAATCGTCTACGTAAGGCGGTGTATGAAGCTGTCAGCGATTATCGGCACACGCGCAATGCCGAGTAATCGACACGAGACCGTCAAGGGCGAACATCGAACTTTGAAGTTATTTGGTTAATTTTCCGGAAGCCAATCGAGTTCCTCCACCTCCTCACAGGCGGGCACTACGGTCACTTCGCAAAGGCCGCAGGTTTTTGTGTCAACCTGGCCCCAATGAATACCCCAGGATCGGCTGCAGAAAAATATGCGTGCTAACGTGGGCTGTTTCTGCCGTTACAAAGCCATACCGCCAGTAGAGGAAGCCCCAAAGAATGCCTACCAGTATGAATCGCACGGCGACGTAGAGTAAAAAAATTGGCGTTATGTGCGGCGGATAAAAACCTGCTGCGTTGAGCAGCATGGGGATGGTCTGGGCGAGAATAATGGCGATCCAGTAAGCGGTTTTGGGGGGTAGTCCTTGCGAGTCTCGCCAAGCAAGCCCTATGCCCCATACCACAGCAGACATGAAAAATAGTTGGTAAAGAATGGTTTCGTTGAACGCGCGCAGCATGAAGTAAATCATGCGCTCGGATAGGGTGAACTCGGAAAAATAAGCAACGTAAGGCGGCGGTAGCAGGTGCCTGAATACTACGACGTCGATGGTCGCGATGTATATTGTGACGAGCAGCCCAATACCAAAAGCGACAGCAATAGGATGACCAAGATCATGGGACGCCAGTCGAAGGCCGGTGCGCTGCGCAAAAAAAATCCCCGAGGTAGTGAGTGCAAGAAACAGCGCGACGCGAATCCACGGCATATCGCCGGTGACGGCGTTGAAGACAATATCGAAACCTGCCATTGACGCAATTACCGCACCGACGAGCAGAAGCGTGCCGGCCGGTAGCCAGCTCGAACGAGGTGAGCTTTTTGAGAGCGCTTGGATACGCATAGTCATGTTCGCCTGCACCTGATCCGTGCTACTTCGCCCGGACGGGCCAGATAATCGCATCGATCAGGCCGGACGGCGGTTTCTTGTCGTCGAGGCCGGAGGGTGGAAACTCCCCCGCGCGCGGCTGGCGGTAGGTGCCGAACAGCACGTCGAAGATCGGAAACAGCCCTGCGAAATTGCAGTTGCAGTGCTCAGGCAGCGCCGAGTGGTGAATGCGATGATATTGCGGCGAGTTCAGAGCGAACGACATGCGGCCGAAGCCAATTCGGATATTCATATGGGAAAACACATTGTAGAAACTGATGGCCGCGTATAGGCCGAAGATGGCGGAATTTGCTTTGAAGATCACTCCGGCCAGCATGAAGATCGTCAGCATCTTAATCCCGTGTTCAGCCCAATGATGCCGGCTGGTTGTGGTTGCGTTTAGCGCCGTATCGCTGTGGTGGAACGAATGCATGGCCCACATCACCGGAAAGCGATGCTGCGCACGATGGAACAGGTACTCCATGAAGTCGAGCGTGAAAGCATAAAGCAGAAAGCCGAACAGTAGCCCCCATCCAGTGTTCGGCAGATCGATCCAGCCTCCGCCTGCAGCATTGACGGCGACAACGGTGGCAACGGAGACGAGCGGAATAATTGCGGCCTGCGCCAAGGCGTACAACAGCGTGTAGACCAGATTAAAGCCAACCGACTTTAATGGTTGCACCTGGGCTGGATTGATGCGCTCGATGAGAAGGGCGATCACGATGATGGCCAACAGCGGGATGGTACCGAGTAAGGCGGCTTTAATGTCCATTATGACCCGATCCTCTAAAAGTAGTGTCTTTCGGCGTGTTTCGTCTTGCAGATCCAGCGTCAGGATCCGGCCAAATACATGCCCATCGAAGACACCAGTATTGAATGGCGTGAAAAAGACGCGCCCTTCGAGGGCGTCGCGCGGATCAAGATCCCGGCACAGGACTTCGACACCCCGCGCTGAACCTGCAATGCGACAACCAATCCTTCAACCCCTGGTTCGGCCTGGAAGCCCATCGGCCGATTGGCGGGATCAATCGCCTACGCAAGGCGGTGTACGAGGCCGTCAGCGATTACCGGCACACCCGCAACGCGGAGCAATAAATCGGAAACCAAGCCTTATATCTTCCCGAAGACTTTAAGCACCCCGATGAGTGCAGGACCGATGGCCACCAGGAAGAAGCTCGGCCACAGACAGAAAATCAGTGGGAATACCAGTTTGGTGCCGATTTTCGCTGCCTTCTCTTCGGCAAGCTGGGTACGTCGGTCGCGAAACTCTTCGGCATAAACACGCAGGGTAGCGCCAACACTGGTGCCAAAGCGGATGCTCTGCGCCAGCAAGCTGACCAGCCCACGAATGTCCTCAAGCCCGGTGCGTTCGGCCAGGTGTTTCAGCGCTTCCGTACTAGGAATGCCGGCGCGGATTTCAGAGTTGACCAGCGCCAGTTCCAGGGCCAGTTCGGGCTGGCTGACCGACATCTCATCAGCCACCCGTTCGATGGCCTGGGGCAAGGCCAGGCCCGACTCCACGCAGACCACCATCAGGTCCAGGGCATCCGGGAAGGCCACGAGCAGCCGAGTCATCCGTGCCTGCTTGCGCTTGTCGACATAGATTGCCGGCACCAGCCAACCCACACCCAGTGCCGCAATCACCAGACAGATACCCATGATCATCGACAGCTTCGGGATAAATGGCAAAGCCAGAAGCGTAAGACCCAGCAGTATCAATGGCGACAGCAGACGAATCGCCCAGTACATCTGTACTGCCGCGGGCGAGCGATAACCCGCGTGCGTCAGCAACATTCGGGTGGGCGAGGCCTTCCCCTGCTCACCGGAGGCAAAGCGCTGGCCCACCTGTTCCAGCAGCAATTGCAGGTTACTCGGCGCATTCTGCCCGAGGTTCTCCCCGCCATGACCGCGTTTGATCAGCGCAAGACGGCGCTGCACCGGATCTTGCAACCCCAACGCCAGCAATGCCAGGGTAGCCGCAGCGAGCACCACGCACAGGCCGACAGCCCCAACGAACAACAGGCGCGCCAGTTGTTCGTTGCCCGCCACACGATTGAGTAGACTTAGCAGATATTCCATGATCTCACCCTACGGCTGTTTACGACTAAACCTGAATCCGGATGATTTTGCGTATCCAGAAAATCCCGATCAGCATGGCAACAAAAGCCCCCACGATCAGTTTCTGGCCTATGGGTTCCTTGATAAGCATGGGCAAATAGGTCGGGCTCGAGAGCACAATTGCCGCCGCCAATACAAAGGGCACGGACACCAGTACCCAGCCCGACATACGTCCCTCGGCCGAGAGGGTCTTGACCTTGCGCTGAAAACGGAAGCGCCCACGAATCAGGCTGCTCAAACGCTCCAGCACCTCTGTCAGGTTGCCACCCGTTTCGCGGTGGATCAGCACCGAGGTCACCAGCATCATCACGGTCATGCTCGGCATGCGTTCCAGCAGGCCCAACATGGCTCGGCGCACATCATTGCCGTAGTTGATATCGGCGAAGGTCAGGCCGAACTCATGGGCCACCGGCCCCTGATGCTCCTCGGCCACCAGTTGCAGGGTCTCGTTGAACGGGTGCCCGGCACGCAAGGCCCGGCACATGGCATCCAGTGCATCCGGCAGTCCCTCCTCGAACTGCGCAAAGCGCTTACCGCGGTCGCGGGAGATCTTCAGCACCGGCAGCCAGAACACGACCGCGGCCGCCGGAACAGCCACCCACCAGAAGTGCGTAAACAACCAAAGCCCAAGACCCGCCGCTGTCGCCAGGATCAGCCCGAGTAACAGCACCCGATAGGCACGATACTCATGCCCGGCTTGCTCGATCATCTGCTCCAGCGCCTCCATCGCCGGCAACTGCTCCAGCCAGGCTTCCAGCGGCGACAGCCGCCGCAGGTATTTCTGCCGCAGCACCGTCTGCATATTCGGCAGGTTGCTGGCCCGTTCCAGCAGCTCAAGGCGGCTGCGGATCCGTTTACGCACCTGGCTGGCCTCACCGAACACCGGCACCACCAGCCCCTGGCTGAGGAGGAATATGGCGGTGAACACCATGCCAAGGAACGCCAGGATAAATTCACCGGGGATCTGACTCATGACTGCCCCTCCATCCATTCCGGCCGGAACAGGTTGAGCGGTAGCTCGATACCCCGTTTGGCCAGCACATCGCGAAAGGCCGGCACCATGCCGGTGGGGCGGAACTCGCCCAGTACCTCACCGTGTTCGCCTATGCCAGAGCGGACAAAAGCGAAGATCTCGGTCATGGTGATGATTTCACCCTCCATGCCATTGATCTCCTGCACGCTGATCAGCCGCCGCGTGCCATCCTCCTGACGCTCCAGCTGGATCACCACACTGAGGGCCGAGGCGATCTGCTGGCGCATGGCCTTGATCGGAAAGGTCGCACCGGTCATCGATACCATGTTCTCGATCCGCCCCAGGGCATCGCGCGCGGTATTGGCGTGGATAGTGGTCAGCGAGCCATCGTGGCCGGTGTTCATCGCCGTCAACATATCCAGCGCCTCGGCACCGCGCACCTCACCGATCACGATGCGGTCCGGGCGCATACGCAAGCTGTTGCGCACCAGTTCGCGCTGGCCGACCTCGCCACGGCCTTCGATATTCGACGGACGGGTTTCCAGGCGCACCACATGGGGCTGCTGCAGCTGCAACTCGGCCGAGTCTTCGATGGTGACGATCCGCTCGTTATGCGGAATGAAGCTGGACAGCACGTTGAGCATGGTGGTCTTGCCGCTGCCGGTACCACCGGAAATCAGCACGTTCAGCCGCCCCCGGACGATGGCCTTGAGCATCAGCGCGATGGCCGGCGTCAGGGTGCCCATCTTCACCAGACTCTCGGTGTTGAGCAAATCCACCGCGAAACGCCGGATCGACATACTCGGCCCGTCGATGGCCAGGGGCGGGATAATGGCGTTGACCCGCGAGCCGTCCTTCAGACGTGCGTCCACCAGCGGCGAAGATTCATCGATGCGCCGCCCCAGGCTGGAAACGATACGGTCGATAATATTCAGCAGATGCTGATCGTCGCGAAAGCGCACATCGGTTCTCTGCAGCTTGCCGAAGCGTTCGACATACACTGAGGCATGCCCGTTGACCAGAATATCGGACACACTGTGGTCGGCCAGCAGCGGCTCCAGTGGCCCGAGGCCAAGCACCTCGTCGGTGATCTGTTTGATGATCAACTGGCGGCTGACGGCACTCACCGGCGCCGAAGACTCATCGAGCAAGCGCTGGCTGATCTCGCGGATCTGCCGCCCGGCCTCAGCCGGTTCCAGGGAATCGAGCAATGACAGGTCCATGACCTTGAGCAACTGCTGGTAGGTCTTCTCCCGCCACTCGATTTCCATCGGGTTGAGCTTGGTTTTGGTCTCATAGAGTACGTCCGGCACACTGGCCTCCCAGGCCATTAGCTCACTTACGCATGCCTCACCGTTGACGGGTGCTTCCTGCCCGTCTGCGGGAACATTCTTGCCGGACTGACGCAGGCGATTACGAAATTCGCTGAGCATGACTTACCCTCCGAACAGACGGCTAAAGGTGCGTTTAAGTAAACTCTGCTCGTTGGCCTCGATCCCGATCAGATTCTGGCTCAGCTCGCGCAGGGCGACAGTGACAGGGGAACGCGGCGTATGGACCGCCAGTGGCACCCCGGTGTTCTGGCTTTCGCTGACCACCGCATAGTCATTGGGCAGTTTCTGCGGATCCGTGCAGCGCAGGGCCTCGGCAATATCCTTGAGGCTGACCGGCGAGGTCTTGTTGTAGCGGTTGACCACCACCTGCAGGCGACTACCCTGCACTCCCAGGTCGTCACGCAGGATGCGCGTCAGGCGGGTGCCGTCCTTCAAATGGCTGAGACTCTGCTGCACCACGATGTAGATCTGGTCGGCCTGCTCCAGGGTGACGCCGGTGAGGTGGTCGATCTGCCGCGGCAAATCCACCACCACCCAGTCATAGGTGCTGCGTGCCAGGCGCAGCAGGGTTTCCAACTGTTCCAGGCGCACGTCCTGCGCCAGGAACAGCTCTCCGGCACGCCCGCCGAGCACATGCAGGGTCGGACTGAAATGGCTGCAAAAGCCGCGCAAGGCGACACTGTCCAAGCCCTCGACCTGCCGCAGAACCTCCACGTGGCAGTGCGTCGGCTGCACATCCAGGCAGTGGGCTACGCTGCCGAACTGCAGGTCCATATCCAGCAGCAGGGTTCTGCCGCCACGAATACTGAGCTGGTGGGCCAGATTACAGGCCAGCATGGTGGCGCCAGAGCCACCCTTGGCATTCATCACCGCAATCAGTTTTCCGTCCGTCACCTGCCCCGCCTGGACCTCTATCAGCATCCGGCCGAGTGCCGCCAGCAACTCCTCTGGCGCCACCGGCTCGGGCAGAAAGTCCCGGGCGCCGGCCTGCATCGCCAGGCGCATGCCCTCGAGCTCATCCAGAGGCCCACACACCAGCAACGGTGGACGCTCCTGAGCAGGACGCTGCAACAGGGCCGCCAGCTCATCGCGCCACAAGTGGCTGACGCGCAGCAAGAGGAAATCAGGCATCTGCTCCAGCCCATACAACGGATCGGTATGGCCGTTGCTCACCAGCCGCGTACTCACCTGCAGATTTGGCAGGCGCTGGCTCAAGGTTTTCAGCTGTTGCAAGGCCTCGGCATCGCGGCTACTGATCAGCAGGCGCGGGCCTTGCTTATGGGCAGAAGTGGTAACGGGAACTTCTCTGGTACTTAACATGGCGTGATATCCCCCGCCTCGGCATGACGGCCGAGGCTTTCGCGAGGCATGGTCGATCTGAATGCTGGCAAGGTGAACACCCCACCGAACCCGGGTATAAGCAGGTTGAAGCTGAAGTTCGCCACCCGTAACTGGACATATCGGATGGCGCGAAACCCGTTGACGCCGGTGAGATCGTTGGGACTGGCCACCGTAGCGCCGTTCACGTCCAGGTAAGTCAGGCTCAGATCGGCCGTAGCCAGGTTACCGATCAGGCTGCTGGCGCCACTGTCGGTGGCCGCATTGAAGATCGCCCGGCGCAGAATGATCGGGTCGCTGATATCACACACTGCCGCCAGGCGAGCGCCACGGCGTACGGTTTCATTCAGCGCATTGACGGTGAAATACAACCGACCCATTTCCAGCACGCCGAACAGCAACGTGAACAGCAGCAGGCCGATGATGGCGAACTCGACCACATACACCCCACGCATACGCTTGATGTTCATCACAAGGCCCTCATCACGACAGTCGAGGTCAACGCAATGCCGAGCGGCACTGCATTGCCAAAAAAGCCTGGCAATGCATTGCCGATCACCGGCTGGAAGGTGTAGGTGATGCTCACCTGTACATAGCCGATACCTGCATTTTTCTCAGGGACAGTTGTTACATCAGTGACCGAAACTTCGTTGGTGGTCAGCCCCGGCACGGCCGGGAGGTTGCCATTCGGGTTGGTAGGCGTGCCAAAGACGGCGACGCTCTGGGTCCGGGACCGCAGAGTGGAGTCCAGAACGACCGTGCCAAGGGTAGCGTTCCAGGCCTGGCCGGCGACAAAACGCCCGGCATCACGGCTGGCCTGCAGCAGGCTGTTGTATTGAAACAGCAAGCGGCCGAACTCGCCGATCGCGAACAGCAGCAACAGCAACAGCGGCAGAGTAATAGTCAGCTCCACCATCGCGACCCCACGCTGGGCCTGTGGCCGCTTGAATGCACGATGTCCCATAAAACCTCCTACGAGTCAGTGCTCGGCGTCGCGATGCCATTGATATAGGTCTTATAGAGCTGAATGACCTGCGGACCGGTGTCAGTCCAGGGGTTGGGACCGGACACGTTGTCGCCTTCGCACTGTTTGATGAACTGACCGAAGAGCTGCGACTCGTTGCCCTTTTGACTCATCGGCTGCAGCACGAAAAAGCAGGCGAAGCCGAGCACCGGTACCGAAGCCGTCCCGCCGTCCGTGCCACTGCACTGACCGACCACGATCTTCAGCATGCGCCGCTCGAACGCTCCACTGGACTCGCAGCCGCTGACCGCACCCGCGGCACAGGCCGCAGAGCTCTGCACCCAGTCGTTGTAATCGAGCAATGGGCGGCTGGCGGTGGACAGATTGCCGTCAGTGGAGGTGATCGGCAGATTGTCATGCTCGATCCGGGGCGGCGCTTCACTATCGTCGTATTTCAGCTCTGGCGAGTTGTAGCTCGTCACCAGGTCCGGCGGATAGTCCGTGGCGTTGAGGCCACCTGTATACTCGCCGAAGCGCGTATTCATGCCCTGAACGGCAGGCCCCACGGTATTGCCCGGCTTGGTCTTGACTTGCTCGCCGATGGTGTTGCACTGCATGATCCCGCCCGCCAGCCCGTCTCTGATGGTATTGCCACCGGAACCAAAATCGAGCAGTTGGAAATTGCCAGGGCCGATCGGCGAGCTATCGTCTGCCCCGGTTTTCAACAACTGCAGATCACCGAAGTGATAACCCCAGATATTACCGGTACTCGGGTTGTACTGAGCGGGATCACCGCAGACCATCAGCGGCGAGACATCACAGGGGCTGGTCGGGCTAGGTCCGGCGGTGGCGATGGCCGCTACGGCCTTGTTCGGGGAACCGCCTGCTGCTTGAAAAACACCCCAGAAAAACTTGGACAAGGGGTAGTTCGATACCGTTACTCGCACATATTTCGCATCAGCCGGCCCAGGAAAATCGAAAGGCCCATAGACGCTCGAGGCCAGCTCCACTGTGGCGAAGTCGGCGACACTATTGGCAATGGCGGTGGCCAACTCCTGGTTGCCCATGGCATTGGCATTACGTGTCAGCGTAGCGCGCGCATCGCTTTGCACCTTGGTGGCTGCACCGGTTGCGCCGTACACCATCATGAGCGTCTTGGCCCCGCTCAGCGCCGCCGCATCCACCGCATTTTGCAGGCGTGTCTTGTTCACCAGCATATGGCCGCCGTCCAGCGCCAAAGCACCCATCAGCAGGATGGAAGCCAAGGCAATCACGACCAGCACTATCACCGCCCCGCGCTGACCTTTCGGAAATGCGGTGAACGGCCGTTGGATACGGGGTCTCATCATCAAGCCCTCATGCTCTACCGAGATTGATCTGAATCGGCTGGCCGGCCGTGACCTGCAGGGTACGTACGCCTGCCAGAGCAGTGCCAAACTTTCCGATATTTCGCGGGGGTGTCTCCTGGCGCAATGCCTACAAGGATTGCGCCAAGGGACTTACAGCTTGGTTCTCACTTCAGTGACCTCGATGCCGCGAATCACAGTGATACCGCTACTTTCACCGCCGCCGACACGTTTAACGCGTACTACCGGTTTTGGCGCTGGAGCTGGAGCTGGAGCCGGAATCTGGGCCAGTGCAACCGGCTGAACGATCGCCGGTTTTTTCAGGTTATCCAGCGGATTGCGCAGGGCCAGTTGCAGCTTCCCTTCGGTCATCCCTTTCACCAGAATTTCCGTCTGTTCCGGGCTCATCTCCAGGGTTACCGCGCGCACCACCACCGGCTGGGTCTTGTCGGTGCTGGCAGTCTGGTCAACCGCCAGCACGCGCAGATCCTCGAGAATGGTTTTGGCCTCGGCATTATTGTTATTGCCGTTACCCTGTTTGGTCGCCAGCACGTCGACCCGATTACCCGGCAAGAGGAACCCACTCACCCCGACCACATCATCCACGCGCAACGATATGGCACGCTTGGTGGGTTCGATCAGCGAGGCCAGGGTGCTGCCACCGAGGTGCTCGGCCAGGCGCGCGCCACGCAGAATGTCACCGCGCAGCATGGAGAACGTGGCGATCTTGCCCACCACCTTGTCGGTGGAATCGAAGGCATCCTCCGGCACCGTATCCTTGGGCATACGCACCAGCGTGACCTGCTGGGCCTCGACCATCTGCCCGAACGAAATCTCCACCGTGGCCACCACCACGCTCTGCAGGTTATCGTCCGGGCTGGCATTGAGCCGTGCGCTTAGCCAGGTGTTGGCCATCCATGCGGCGCCCAGGCCAAGGACCAGGGACAAGGCAATCAGGGTGAGAGTACGAGAACTCATGTCGGTATCTCCTTATCCAAGAAAGTCGAGCTGAACGAAGTAGTTGCGCCAGGCCCATTCCAGCTCCTGCGGCGACAGCGGCCCGGAGCCCCCCAGGTAACGCTGGCGGTCGAGCGCCATGCTCAACAGGTCGCGGGGGTGGCAAGGCACCAGGGGCATGTTTTCGGATTCGTAGAGTTCCCGCAGCACATAGTTCAACAGCAGAGGGTCATAGGGAACGCCCAGCCGTTCGGTTTCCTGACGCCAGATTCGTTCGTAATCAACGGGTTCCAGGTAGCCGAATTGCAGCTTGTAGCCAATTCGCCGCAGGAACGCCTCATCGGCCAGCTCCAACGGGTTGAGGTTGGTGGAGAACACCAGGATCAGGTCGAACGGCAGTTCGCAGTGCCGCCCTCCGCCAAGGTTGAGGAAGTCACGTTTTTCCTCCATCGGCACGATCCAGCGATTAAACAACGCGGCCGGGGCCATGCGCTGGCGGCCCATGTCGTCGATGATGAACAGGCCATTACTGGCCTTGAGCTGCAAGGGGGCCTGGTACTGGCGAGTAGAGGGGTCGTAGCGGACATCCAGCTGTTCCATGCTCAATTCACCGCCGGTGATGATGATCGGTCGCTTACAGCAGAGTAGTCGACGATCGATCCCTTCACTGAGCAGCAGACTCTTCTGCGGTTCGTCATTATCCAGGCGCTGGTGGACCTGAGGATCGAAGATCTCGATCACCGCTTCATTGATCGCGATCGCATGGGGTACCCAGATGGCTTCGTCAAACAGACGGATCAACCGGCTGCTGATATAGGTCTTGCCGGTACCTGCCGGCCCGTAAATCATGATGGCGCGCCCTGAGTTCATCGCCACCCCCAGTTGATCGAGCATGCTGTCGGCGAGCACCACTGCGCCGAAAGCGCCATGCATGTCCTCCGAGCTGATGCGACCATGGTGGATGGTCTGCATTTTGATCAGCGAGCGATAGGCACTCACTGGATAGGGCGCCGCGCCAATATAGCCGCTGCGCGCCAGGGCATCGCGGGCGGCACAGCGGCCGCGCTCCGTCAGGCTGTAGCGCAATGCCTGGCCACCGCTCTGGCCGAGGATCTCGACGCGGCCATCCTTGCGCAGAAAGGCCAGAATCTCTTCCAGTACCGCGCCGGTCAGCGCCAGGCGCTCCACCAGTCGCGACAGGTCCAGCACGCCGGCATCGTGCAGATGCTTGCAGACCAGATCACCGAGAAAGTTGTCCGCCAGGCCGGTCTCACGGATAGTGCGCGGCTGCGGAGCCAACTGCTGCACCGCTTCCCGCTCGTCGGGGTAGACGTTGTTGTCGCTGATGGCGTACATCATAGTGTTCTCCCGAACTACTGGCCGAAGGGCAGCCAGAAGACGCTGGTTAAAGTGCCGAGCAGAATCGCGAGCGAATAAGGAAAAGGCTTGCCTGCTACTTCATCGGCTTGCGGCGCAAAATAAGCCCGGGCCCTCAACATCAGCCAGTAGCGCCCGAAGGTCTGCTGTATCTGACCGCGCACGAGCACAATCAGGAGCCCGCACAAACCACCTGCCATCAGGCTGAAAAGCGCAGCCCAGAGTGCGTCGTGCGGAGTGAGAAAGGAGCCGACCATGGCCATCAGCTTGACGTCGCCGGCAGCCATCCCCCCCAGGGCGTACATCGGGAGAAATATGGCAAAACCGATCAGCATGCCCAGCAATCCATAACCCAGCCCGGTTACTCCAGAGGTATAAGCCTGACCGGCCACCCCCAAACCCAGCCCCAGCAATATCAAGAGGTTGGGAATACGGTGGTGACGAAGATCGCTCACCACCGCCATGCCCAGCAGCCCCGGCAGCAAAACGGTGGTAACCAGCTGCTCGATGGACATCGCCGTATCTCCCGACCAAGAACTATTACGCAGCAGTTGTACACGCAACGTTAGCATTGACGGCTTTACACAGATCCTCGATGTTGAGTTTCACTTCTGTTCCAAGAGTCACGAACGCTGCGGCAACAGCTACCGTAATCAACCCGCCCGCCACCGCATATTCCACAATGGTCAGACCATCTTCGTCGTTGATGAATTTCAGCACCGAAGTCTTGATAGTTTGCAGATTCATTTCGCCCACCTCATTTGTAATCAGTTGAGTGTTGGTCTTCTCAAAGACGGTGCTGAATGCACTGCCTGGTTGAAACCTTAGTTGGGAGGGCAATAGAAGGGTTAGGAGTTTTTTGTCGATCATCAGGAGTTTTTTGCTGTCATTGCCAAGACAACAAAAATAGTAAAGGCACCGTTTTTGACGGCAACGGAAAGCGTAAGAAAAGGAATAACTTACGAATGAATCTGCAACTGATTCGCAAGCGACGAGCGGTCAATCCCGGGCCCATCGAAAAAGGAAAGGGTGCGCTGGATTCTGGCCCCCTCAGCAAGGTATAGAGCGTAACGAACTATATTTTTAGTTTTTTATCAGGATTTGATCCTACGAGTCATGGCACAGTGATGATACTGCTGAACGAAGAAGAACAAATAAGAAGAGAAAACGAGGCACAGGAATAAGGATCAAGGAAATGAAGCCTGACTCGGGCAAAAAACCCTTCCTTTTATGGTTCGATCTCACTCGAGATCGATCGGCTGAAGAACTGATCGCGCAATTTCGCTCAGCCTGCGTTTGTCGGCTGGCAAAAGACTCCAGCTTTTCCGAGCAGGATTATGCCCAACCACCGGACATGATCTGCATGCATTATGATCGCCCCGACATGCCCGGCCTCAGCCTGTTGCTGGAGATCAAACACACCCTGCCCTCTGTGCCTATCGCCATGTTCACCGTGCAGCACTCGGAAGAGCTGGCTGTCTGGGCCATGCGTTCGCGGGTCTGGGAGTACATGGTGCTGCCCCTCTCGGACGCCGAGATCAGCCGTTTTCTGCACGCCCTGGAGCAGCTCTGCGAGTTGCGCCGTAACTCTGGTTCCCAGATCAAGAAGACCGTGATCGAGCATGGCCCGTCCCTGCCGGACAGTATCCGGCTGACCGCAGAACATCAGAAGCACCAGGCACTCAATAAGGTGCTGCTGTACATCGAGCAGCATTTTCGCGACAACGTCGACCAGAAAGAGCTGGCAAAGCGCTGCGGCATGACCACATTTCGCTTCAGCCGTCTGTTCAAGGAAGTGAAAGGCCTTGGCTTCATGGACTACATCCTGAACAAGCGCATGGACTACGCCAAGGAGCTGCTCGACAACAGCCAGATGCCCATCACCAGCATCGGCTATGAGGTCGGCTTCAAGGACCCGTCCTACTTCGCCCGTGCCTTCAAGCAATTCGCCGGCTGTACGCCCAGCGAATACCGCCTGGCGCGCCGCGCCGGAACGCCTATACCTTTACCGGTAAAACCAAGGCCGGTAGTGGAGGCTATACCGTCAGAGGTGATCGACAGCCTGCTGTTACGCAGCAACGAGGCCTGACGCGTCCGATATAGAACCGAGTCAACCCCCGGAATCATCCGCGGCACAAAAAAGCCAAACCCCAGACGGCAAAAAGCCCGCGCAAGGCGGGCTTTCTGTGGTGACCTGGCGTTCAGCGTTCCAGGTGACCGAATATGGCGCAGCGGACGGGACTCGAACCCGCGACCCCCGGCGTGACAGGCCGGTATTCTAACCGACTGAACTACCGCTGCGCGTAACACTTGAAGCGAATGGTGGGTGATGACGGGATCGAACCGCCGACCCTCTGCTTGTAAGGCAGATGCTCTCCCAGCTGAGCTAATCACCCTTCACTTTCGGTGTGGGCGCATTCTCTCACAAAAAATCATAACGTGCTGATTTAAATAAAAAAATATTCAAAAAAACCGAAAGTTTTTCATGAAAGGCAGACAGCAAAAAGCCCGCACAAGGCGGGCTTTCCGTGGTGACCTGGCGTTCAGCGTTCCAGATTACCGAATATGGCGCAGCGGACGGGACTCGAACCCGCGACCCCCGGCGTGACAGGCCGGTATTCTAACCGACTGAACTACCGCTGCGCGTAACACTTGAAGCGAATGGTGGGTGATGACGGGATCGAACCGCCGACCCTCTGCTTGTAAGGCAGATGCTCTCCCAGCTGAGCTAATCACCCTTCACTTTCGGTGTGGCGCGCATTCTACGTAGCGCCCCCTACTCTGGCAAGCACTTTTTTAAATAGTTTTTTCAGGCCTTCCAAAGGCTTAGCTGAGGGTTGGCCTATCACGCTGCGAAGAGAATAATGCCCTCCTTTTGTATAGAAGGAGAGATTCACCCCATGTGGTTCAAAAACCTGCTTATCTATCGCCTGACCCAAGATCTGCCTTTTGATGCGCAGGTGCTGGAAACCGCACTGGCCACCAAACTGGCCCGTCCATGTGCAAGCCAGGAGTTGACCACCTACGGTTTCGTCGCGCCATTCGGCAAGGGCGAAGATGCACCTCTGGTGCATGTCAGCCAGGACTTCCTGCTGATCGCCGCGCGCAAGGAAGAACGTATTTTGCCAGGCAGCGTCGTACGTGACGCCCTGAAGGAAAAGGTCGAAGAGATCGAAGCCGAGCAAATGCGCAAGGTCTACAAGAAGGAGCGCGATCAGCTCAAGGATGAAATCATCCAGGCCTTCCTGCCCCGCGCTTTTATCCGTCGCTCGGCCACCTTCGCAGCCATCGCGCCAAAACAGGGCCTGATCCTGGTCAACGCTTCCAGCCCGAAACGTGCCGAAGACCTGCTGTCGACCCTGCGTGAAGTGATAGGCTCGCTGCCGGTTCGCCCGCTGACCGTGAAAATCGCCCCAAGCGCGACCATGACCGACTGGGTAAAAACCCAAAAGGCTGCGGATGGCTTCTTCGTGCTCGACGAATGCGAACTGCGCGATACCCACGAAGACGGCGGCATCGTGCGCTGCAAGCGTCAGGACCTGACCAGCGATGAAATCCAGCTGCACCTGAGCACCGGCAAAGTGGTGACTCAGCTATCCCTGGCCTGGCAGGACAAATTGTCTTTCGTGCTCGACGACAAGATGGTGGTCAAGCGCCTGAAGTTCGAGGATCTGCTGCAGGATCAAGCGGAACAAGACGGCGGCGACGATGCCCTCGGCCAACAGGACGCCAGTTTCACCCTGATGATGCTGACCTTCGGCGAGTTCCTCCCGCAACTGTTCGAAGCCCTGGGCGGCGAAGAGCTTCCGCAGGGGATCTAAGGTAAGCGCAGAACCTGTGGCGAGGGAGCTTGCTCCCGCTCGGGTGCGCAGCAGCCGCAAAACCTGTGGATGCGGTGTGCCTGCCAAAATGCGATCGCAGGTTTTAGGGCCGCTTCGCGGCCCAGCGGGAGCAAGCTCCCTCGCCACAGGGTATTGAGCAAGCCAGGGAAACTTGATCCTCAGGTTTATAATGGGCATTATACTGCGCATCGCGAGGACGACCTCGCGGCTCAATCGAGTCATTAATCTGGGGACGACCCCGTCATTCGATGGAGGTCTTCAATGTCCTGGATCATTCTGTTTTTTGCCGGCCTGTTCGAAGTGGGCTGGGCCGTCGGCCTGAAATACACCGACGGCTTCAGCCGCCCTCTTCCCACCGCCCTGACCGTTGCCGCCATGGCTGTCAGCCTTGGTTTGCTTGGCCTGGCCATGAAAGAGCTGCCGCTGGGCACCGCTTACGCGATCTGGACGGGTGTTGGCGCGGTCGGTACGGTGATCGCCGGGATCATTCTGTTTGGTGAGTCGATGGCGCTGTTTAGGCTGGCCAGTGTGGCGTTGATCATTACCGGGTTGGTTGGGCTCAAGGTCAGCGCTTAGGCATCCGACCCCTTCGCGGGCAAGCCCGCTCCCACACTGGACCTGTGCTGATCACAAAATTGCGAACACGCCGAAGATCTAATGTGGGAGCGAGCTTGCTCGCGATGAGGCCCGCATAAACACTATCTATCTAACGGCCCCACGCAATTGCCCAACCACCCCCTGCAAATGCGCCGGCTCTGCGACTTCAACCGCTACCGCAGGCCCCGCCACCAGCGTCACCCGCGACCACAGTCGACGGAACAAGCCCTTGTCCGGATCGCGACTGAAGAAACTCCCCCACAACCCCTGCAAGGCCAACGGAATCACTGGCACTGGCGTCTCTTCCAGTATCCGGGTCAATCCGCCCTTGAACTCATTGATCTCGCCATCGGCGGTCAACTTGCCTTCCGGAAAAATGCACACCAGTTCGCCGTCTTTCAGGTACTGGGCGATCCTCTTGAAGGCTCTTTCGTAGATCAGAATATCTTCCTGGCGCCCGGCAATCGGAATAGTCCCGGCGGTGCGGAAGATAAAGTTCAGCACCGGCAGGTTGTAGATTTTGTAATACATCACAAAACGAATCGGCCGACGCACCGCGCCGCCAATCAGCAAGGCGTCGACAAACGACACATGGTTGCAGACCAGCAGCGCCGGGCCTTCGTCGGGGATCAGGTCGAGGTTGCGGTGCTCGACGCGGTACATGGAGTGGCTGAGCAGCCAGATCATGAACCGCATGCTGAATTCGGGGACGATTTTGAAGATGTAAGCGTTGACGCCGATGTTCAGCAGCGACACCACCAGGAACAGCTGCGGGATCGACAGCTTGGCGATGCTCAGCAACAGGATCGAGACAATCGCCGAGACCACCATGAACAAGGCATTGAGAATGTTGTTCGCCGCGATCACCCGCGCCCGCTCGTTCTCGGCGGTGCGCGACTGAATCAGCGCGTACAGCGGCACGATATAGAAGCCGCCGAAGATGCCCAGGCCAAGAATATCGATCAACACCCACCAGGCGGGGCCGGAGCTGAGCACTGCGATCCAGTCATTGGTCTGGACGTTTTGCGCGATGCCGCCGGAGTGCCACCACAGCAGCAGGCCAAACACCGTCAGACCGAACGAGCCGAACGGCACCAGGCCAATCTCCACTTTGCGTCCGGAGAGCTTTTCGCAGAGCATCGAACCGGTCGCGATGCCCACCGAGAACACCGTGAGAATCAGCGTCACCACGGTTTCGTCGCCGTACAGCCATTCTTTGGCGTAGGCCGGAATCTGTGTCAGATAAATCGCCCCGACAAACCAGAACCACGAGTTACCGACAATCGAACGAGACACCGCGGGTGTTTGTCCCAGCCCCAGACGCAAGGTGGCCCAGGATTGGCTGAAAATATTCCAGTTCAGGCGCATCTGCGGGGTAGCGGCTGCAGCGCGAGGAATACTGCGACTGGCCAGATATCCCAGTACCGCAACACCGACAATCGCCGTGGACACGATCGGTGCGTAATGACTGGAAGACATCATGATCCCGGCACCGATGGTCCCGGCCAGAATCGCCAGGAAGGTGCCCATTTCCACCAGGCCGTTACCGCCCACCAGCTCTTCTTCGTGCAACGCCTGGGGCAGGATCGAATACTTCACCGGACCGAACAGCGCCGAGTGAGTGCCCATGGCGAACAGCGCTACCAGCATCAGCGACAGGTTATCGAACATGAAGCCCACCGCGCCGACCGCCATGATCGCGATTTCACCGAGTTTGATCAGACGGATCAACGCGTCCTTGGCGAATTTTTCGCCAAATTGCCCGGCCAGGGCCGAAAACAGAAAGAACGGCAGGATGAACAGCAACGCACAGAGGTTGACCCAGATCGAGCGGTCACCCTCGATCGTCAGCTTGTACAGAATGGCGAGGATCAGCGACTGTTTGAAGAGGTTGTCGTTGAACGCCCCAAGGGATTGCGTAACAAAAAACGGCAGGAAACGCCGTTTGCGAAGCAAGGTGAACTGCGACGGGTGACTCATCTTCCATGTCCCTGAGTGGCTTGGATGCTGTTATTGGAATATCGATCTTCGATCCAGGCCACAACCTTACCTAATCTTTGCAAGTTATTTCGTTAATCCTGCAATGCACGGTGAAACAAACAACTCACCTTTATAGGCGCCTTGTACGGTTCGTTTCGACACGATCAGCCACATGATCGCCAATGCGACCACCAAAACACTGCCAAATACACTGAAGAACGTCAGGTTCAAGGTGCTGGCCAGTTTCAAAGTAGCCAGAGCATAGACGCCCAGCGGGAAAGTAAAACCCCACCAGCCAAGGTTGAACGGGATCCCTGCACGCATATAACGAAGGGTGATCAGTACCGCGATCAGCATCCACCACAGCCCCAGGCCCCACAGCGTAATCCCGGCCACCAGCCCCAGCCCGGCGGCGATTTCGCCGATGCCCGGCAAACCGTTGGCGGCGAAGATTGCCGGTGCATCGGCGCCCAACAGCAACATGCCCAGCACCCCGGTACCAATCGGTCCAAGCGCCAGCCAGCTCGAGGCGGCCATATTTTCGTGGGGCAGTTTATGCAAGGCCATACGCAGCAACAGAATAGTCAGGATGCTGAAGGCCACCGGCAGCGAAAACGCCCACAACACATAGCTGGTGATGAGCACCACGAACTGCGAATGAGCATCGAGCAGATGCGGTGCCAGCAAACCGCCGCTGGCCGCTGCGACTTCCGCCGCCACCACCGGCAGCAGCCAGACCGCGGTCATCTGGTCGATGCTGTGTTCCTGGCGGGTGAACATCATGTACGGAATCAACACACCGCAGGCCAGCGACATGGCCACGTCCAGCCACCAGAGCGCTTCGGCCAGTTGCACTACGCCCTCGCCCCAACGCGGTACGCCAAACAGCAGAAAGCCGTTGATGATGGTCGCGAGCCCCATGGGGATGGTGCCGAAAAACATCGACACCGTGGAATGCCCGAAAATCCGCCGCGCCTCATCGAAGAACAATGCCCAACGCGCGGCGTAGAGACCGCTGAACAACACAAACAGCACGATATTAAACAGCCACAAACCTTCGGCAAAAGCATACAAACCGGGAACTTTCACCGGCAATTGGGCCAACGCCAACGCCAGCACACCGGTGCCCATGGTCGCGGCGAACCAGGTGGGGGTGAACTGGCGGATGGCTTCACGCGGATGCTGCAAATGGCTCAATGGGCGCAAACCGCTGTTGATGCTGTTGGGGCATGTCATGGTGAACTCCTGTCCTCTCGTGAGGTGGAGTCCATGATGGAACCGATTCGAATATCTATATAACGGGTAATATCTCTAACTGTTATCTACTTAATAGATATATGTTTGCGCTGGGCCGATAACCCGATAGCGCCTGTTCCAATCGCGAGCAAGCTCGCTCCCACACAGGACCTGCGTTAGCCACACATGGTGGGCACACCGCAAATCAAATGTGGGAGCGAGCTTGCTCGCGATGAGGCCGGCACAGGCCACAAAGATTCAACTGACACCCTCCCCCGCGACACCAGATCGCCCTGAGACCTTGGTCGACACTGACTAACCCTGAACATCATGCGAGACTGTCTGATCGGGCTGAAGCGCCCGGGGTGTCTTTTGCCTGGAGTTCCCATGACGCTGTCCAGCGGGCTGATCGCCGCCGTTGCCCTGGCCTATATGGCCGTCTTGTTCGCCATCGCCTTTTACGGTGACCGGCGCAGTGCGCCGTTGCCGCCGCGGCTGCGTGCCTGGGTGTATAGCCTGTCGCTGGCCGTCTACTGCACCAGCTGGACCTTCTTCGGTGCGGTGGGCCAGGCCGCCGAACAACTCTGGTCATTTCTGCCGATCTATCTGGGGCCGATTCTGCTGCTGGTGCTGGCGCCGTGGGTCCTGCAGAAAATGGTGATCATCAGCAAGCAGGAGAACATCACCTCCATCGCCGACTTCATCGCCGCGCGCTACGGCAAGTCACAGTCATTGGCGGTGGTGGTCGCCCTGATCTGCATGGTCGGCGTGCTGCCGTACATCGCCTTGCAACTCAAAGGCATCGTGCTCGGCGTGAACCTGTTGATCGGTGCCGGCGCCGACGCCATGGGCACCCGCGCTCAGGATACGGCGCTGGTTGTCTCGCTGATTCTGGCGTTGTTCACCATCGTTTTCGGCACACGCAACCTCGACGCCACGGAACACCACCGCGGCATGGTCATGGCGATTGCCTTCGAATCGCTGGTCAAGCTGTTTGCCTTTCTCGCGGTCGGCGCCTTCGTCACTTACGGCTTGTATGATGGCTTCGATGACCTGTTCGATCAGGCCATGCTCGCACCGCGCCTGGAACAGTACTGGAAAGAAACCATCAACTGGCCGTCCATGGTGGTGCAGACCGGCGTCGCGATGATGGCGATCATCTGCCTGCCGCGGCAGTTCCATGTGACTGTGGTGGAGAATATCGAGCCGCAGGACCTGCAACTGGCCAAGTGGGTGTTCCCGGCCTATCTCGCACTGGCTGCGCTGTTTGTGGTGCCGATCGCGCTGGCCGGGCAAATGCTGTTGCCCAGCTCGGTGCTGCCCGACTCTTTCGTGATCAGCCTGCCACTGGCCCAGGCCCATCCGGCGCTGGCGTTGCTGGCGTTTATCGGCGGAGCGTCGGCGGCCACCGGGATGGTGATCGTCGCCAGCGTCGCACTGTCGACCATGGTTTCCAATGACATGCTACTGCCGTGGCTGCTGCGCCGGAAAAACGCCGAGCGACCGTTCGAAGTGTTCCGTTACTGGATGCTTTCGGTACGCCGGGTGAGCATCGTGGTGATTCTGTTGCTGGCGTACGTCAGCTATCGGCTGCTCGGTTCGACGGCGAGCCTGGCGACCATCGGCCAGATCGCCTTTGCTGCCGTTACCCAACTGGCGCCGGCGATGCTCGGCGCGCTGTACTGGAAGCAGGCCAACCGTCGTGGCGTGTTTGCCGGGCTGGCCACCGGGACCTTCATTTGGTTCTACACCCTGGTCCTGCCGATTGCCGCCAACAGCCTCGGCTGGTCGCTGAACAGTTTCCCCGGGCTGGCGTGGCTGCACGGCAATCCGCTGAACCTGCCAATCACCCCGCTGACCCAAGGTGTAGTCCTGTCGTTGGCGGGTAACTTCACGTTGTTCGCCTGGGTCTCGGTGCTGTCGCGCACCCGGGTTTCCGAGCACTGGCAGGCCGGACGCTTTATCGGTCAGGAAATCAGCGCCCGTCCCCGCGCCCGCTCGATGCTGGCCGTGCAGATCAACGACCTGCTCAGTCTGGCGGCGCGTTTTGTCGGCGAAGAACGGGCACGGCAGAGCTTTATCCGCTTTGCCTACCGCCAGGGCAAAGGCTTCAATCCGAACCGGAATGCCGACGACGAATGGATTGCTCACACCGAGCGCCTGCTGGCCGGCGTGCTCGGCGCATCGTCGACGCGTGCCGTGGTAAAAGCCGCCATCGAAGGCCGGGAGATGCAACTCGAAGACGTAGTGCGCATCGCCGACGAAACCTCGGAGGTGCTGCAATTCAACCGCGCCCTGCTGCAAGGCGCGATCGAGAACATCACCCAGGGCATCAGCGTGGTCGACCAATCGCTCAGGCTGGTGGCCTGGAACCGGCGCTATCTGGAGCTGTTCAACTACCCGGATGGGCTGATCAGCGTCGGTCGGCCGATTGCCGACATCATCCGCTACAACGCCGAGCGGGGTCTGTGCGGCCCCGGTGAAGCCGAGGTGCACGTGGCTCGCCGCCTGCACTGGATGCGCCAGGGCCGGGCGCATACCTCCGAGCGTCTATTTCCCAACGGTCGAGTGATCGAGCTGATCGGCAACCCCATGCCAGGCGGCGGTTTTGTCATGAGTTTCACTGACATCAGCGCATTCCGCGAAGCTGAAAAAGCGCTGACCGAGGCCAACGAAGGCCTCGAACAACGGGTCACGGCGCGCACCCATGAGCTATCGCAACTGAACGTCGCGCTGACCGAAGCCAAGGGCACGGCAGAGTCGGCCAACCAGTCGAAAACCCGCTTCCTCACCGCCGTCAGCCATGACTTGATGCAACCGCTGAACGCCGCGCGACTGTTCTCTGCCGCCCTCTCCCATCAGGACGACGGGCTATCCACCGAGGCTCAGCAGTTGGTGCGACACCTGGACAGCTCACTGCGTTCGGCCGAAGACCTGATCAGTGATTTGCTGGACATTTCGCGCCTGGAAAACCGCAAGATCAATCCGGATCGCCAGCCGTTTGTACTCAACGAGTTGTTCGATGCCCTGGGTGCCGAATTCAAGGCCCTGGCACAGGAACAAGGTCTGAAGTTTCGCCTGCGCGGCAGCCATTTGCGGGTCGACAGCGATATCAAACTGCTACGGCGGATTCTGCAGAACTTCCTGACCAATGCCTTTCGCTACGCCAAAGGTCCGGTATTGCTGGGCGTTCGACGCAGAGACGGAAAACTCTGCCTGGAGGTCTGGGATCGCGGGCCGGGTATTGCACAAGACAAACTCCAGGTGATCTTCGAGGAATTCAAACGCCTCGACAGCCACCAGACCCGCGCCGAGAAAGGCCTGGGACTGGGGCTGGCGATTGCCGACGGGCTTTGCCGGGTACTCGGGCATCAGCTGCAAGTGCGCTCCTGGCCAGGCAAGGGCAGCGTGTTCAGCGTGAGTGTGCCGCTGGCTCGCGCGCAAATCAGCGCCCCGGCCAAAGTCGCCGAGCTGAACGGCAAACTGCCGAGCGGCGCGCAAGTGCTGTGCATCGACAATGAAGACAGCATCCTGATTGGCATGAACAGCCTGCTGACGCGCTGGGGCTGTCAGGTCTGGACCGCTCGTAATCGAGAAGAGTGCGTCGCGTTGCTCAGCGAAGGCATTCGTCCGCAGTTGGCGTTGGTGGATTACCACCTGGACGACGGCGAGACCGGTACCGGCTTGATGGCCTGGCTGCGCACCCAGCTCGGAGAACCGGTGCCCGGCGTGGTGATCAGCGCCGACGGCCGACCGGAAATGGTCGCCGAGGTGCATGCAGCGGGGTTGGATTATCTGGCCAAACCAGTGAAACCGGCGGCGCTGAGAGCGTTGTTGAGTCGGCATTTGCCGTTGTAGCGATTCAAATCAAGTTCCAATGGCGCCTGTTCTGACGCCTTCGCGGGCAAGTCGGATCGCCGCACCGCCGCTCCCACAGGGATTTCGGTGCTCTTGATTGGGTGGAGGCAACGGGCTTGTGCCCGTTACCCCTCCCACACCACCGGACGTGCGGTTTTCCGCATCCGGCGGTTGAACAGCTCAGCAAGGTGCTGAGGCGAAGTCCTGCGGCGTCCACAGTCCCCAGCGACGCATCATGTTCAGACTCATCGCCTGCTGCATCACCGGGTGGCGCGCCGCTCGCCAGGCACCGTCGTGGAAGCTTACTCGCGCGAGTTGCCGGCTTGCGATACCAAGCCCGCGCAGTTTGCGCATTCGTCCCTCACGACTGTGCCAGCGCTGCCAGAAACATTTGCGCATATGTCGGCGAGTCCATTGCGATAACCGCTTGAAGTCGTCCTTCACCCAGCGGAAGTATTCGTACCACCCCCGGATGTAACGTCCCCATTGAGCCACGAGTTCGGTGCTCGTCAGACTTTGCCTGGCCGACCACAGCTCGCGAACTTTCTTGCGGTATTTCTTCACGGTCTTGCCGGACAGTTGGCCATTCCCTTGTTCGTCGATGTTGTAACCAAGGAAGTCGCGATCCCAAGGCCGTCCCGTTCCACTCTTGCTGGCACTCACTTTGAGCTTGAGGTGTTTCTCTATCCAAGCCGTCACACTGCCCAGCACGCGATCCGCACTGCGTTCGCTGGTGACATAAATCACCAGGTCGTCGGCGTAGCGACAAAAGCTCAGCCCTCGGGCTTCCAGCTCTTTGTCCAGTGCATCCAGATAGAGGTTGGCAAGCAGCGGGCTTAGCGGGCCTCCTTGCGGAGTTCCGGCCGTCCTTTTGACCCGCTGACCGTCCAACAGCATATCCGCTCGAAGCGTCTGACCGATGTAACTCATCAGCCGCTTGTCACGGATATCCCTGGATATGAGGCTCATCAACCTGTCGTGATTGACCTGATCGAAGAAGGCTTCGATGTCGATATCCACGACCCAGGTCTTGCCTTCCAGGACAAAGGCCTTGGCGGCTCGTATGGCATCGAGATTGCTCCTGCCTGGCCGGAAACCGTAGCTGTGTTCGCTAAATTTGGCATCCCACAGCTGCGTCAGGTGCTGCTGGACCGATTGCTGGATCAAGCGATCCTGCGTATTCGGAATGCCCAACAGCCGCTCCCCGCCTTGCGGCTTGGGGATCCTGAGACCTTTGACAGGACCCGGTTTATAGGTCCCGTCCAGAAGCTTGCTCTTGATGGCCGGCCAATGCGTTTGAAGGTGTGCGGTGAGTTCGTCGGTAGTGATTCCGTCGACCCCTGGCGCCCCTTTGTTCGACCGGACCTTCTTGAGCGCTCGGTGCATATTCTCCTTTTCGACAATCGTTTCCATGCAGGTTTCGCTCAACACGTCTCTATTCCCGTTCCGTCTGCCTGCTGACTCGCCCCTTCCTTGCGCGCATTGGTCGAGGTCCACCCGACTTTCCCACGCACGGCCTTCCCGCTACGTGCCACATGGCATTTCCGGGTGCGGTTTCAAAGGGCTCTCGCTTTGTAGGCAGTAGTCTATGGTGAGTGTTTCTGTTCTTCAGCCCTTCGCTCCAGATCCATTACGACCCTTCTTCACTACTACGGCATCTGCTGACTTCTCGCGGGCTACGCCCGCGAGATCTCCCCGGGTAAGGTGCCAAAACCTTCGGCTCGGGCCGCCAAGCTCTACCTGATGCGTCTTTCGGTGACGGTTGGATTTCGTGGCTCCCAGCACACTTATCGCCCGCATCCGGCCTCGCTGCTTGTTCGTGTTCCTGCGGTCGCGCCTTTGCTACACGCTTCTTTCAGGCTGGCCTCGCGGCTTCCCCCTTGCGTTTCGCTACAGTTCTCGTCACTCATTCTGGTCACCACTTTTCAGGTGACTGGCTTTGGCCCATGCCGGGCACACTGGGAGCGGGCTTGCCCGCGAATGGCTTTAGGGCCTGCCCGCTACTCCGGCAACGCCACCAACCCGTCCGCATCAGTCATCGCCCGCTCCAGCAGGTCCGTCGGCAGGCTCTTGCTGGCCCGTGCCCCCAGCAGCTTGAGCTGCTCGCTGCGGCTGACCAGATTGCCACGGCCTTCGGTCAGCTTGTTGCGTGCAGCGCTGTAGGCCTTGTCCAGTTGTTGCAGGCGATTGCCTACCTCGTCCAGGTCCTGAATGAACAGCACGAATTTGTCGTACAGCCAGCCGGCGCGTTCGGCGATCTCCCGTGCGTTCTGGCTTTGTCGCTCCTGCTTCCACAGGCTGTCGATCACCCGTAACGTCGCGAGCAAAGTAGTCGGGCTGACGATCACGATATTGCGGTCGAAGGCTTCCTGAAACAGATTCGGCTCCGCCTGCAAGGCCGCGGAAAACGCCGCTTCGATCGGCACGAAAAGCAGAACGAAATCCAGGCTGTGCAAACCTTCCAGACGCTTGTAGTCCTTACCGGCCAAGCCTTTGACGTGGTTACGCAAGGACAGCACATGCTGTTTGAGCGCCGTTTGACCTATCACTTCGTCATCGGCGACCACGTACTGCTGATAAGCCGTGAGGCTGACCTTGGAGTCCACCACCACCTGCTTGTCACCTGGCAACATGATCAGTACATCGGGCTGAAAGCGTTCGCCATCCGGGCCTTTCAGACTGACCTGTGTCTGGTATTCGCGGCCCTTCTCCAGACCTGCATGTTCAAGCACTCGCTCGAGGATCAACTCGCCCCAGTTGCCCTGGGTTTTCTGGCCCTTGAGCGCCCGAGTGAGGTTGGTCGCCTCGTCGCTCAGGCGCAGGTTCAGTTGCTGCAGACGCTCCAGCTCCTTGGCCAGGGAGAAACGCTCGCGGGCTTCGGCTTGATAGCTTTCTTCAACACGCTTTTCGAACGACTGGATGCGCTCTTTCAGCGGATCGAGCAACTGACCCAGGCGCTGCTGACTGGTCTCGGCAAAGCGCTGCTCACGCTCATCGAAAATCTTCCCGGCCAATTCCGCAAACTGCGCACGCAACTCATCCCGCGAACCTTGCAGATCACTCAGACGTTGTTGATGGCTTTCCTGTTGTTCACGCAGCTCGGCGTTGAGTGACGCCGCCTGGGCGTCCAACCGACGCAATTCGCTTTCCTTACTGGCGCGTTCAAGGCTCCAGGCATGAGCCGCATCGCGAGCGTTGTCGCGCTCGATCTGCAACAGCTCGACTTCACGGCGAACTGCGGCCAGATCGGCCTGTTTGGTGGCATTGGCCTGGCTCAGGTCGCTGATTTCATCACGACTGGCATCGAGCTGGGCATTCAGCCCCTCTTGCGCGAGTTGAGCCGTACTCAGGCGCTCCTCGAGCAGCGACAGCTCGGATTGCCGGGCACTCAGGCGTCGCTGTAACTGCCAGGCCAGCATCAATAGCGGCAGCGCAGCCCCCGCCAGCCCCAGCAATACACTGGTCAAATCCATAGCCATAACCACTCCTGCCGATGGAATAAAGCACGAAGGTTAACCAAGGCACCGGGCCAGGGACAGCTCAGTCTTCGATCTGACCGAGTTCCCGCTGGGCGAGCCGATCGCCTGCGCGGGCCGCCTGGCGCAGCAGCTCATGGCCGATCCGCCGATCCCGGGCATTGCCGCATTCGCGGCACATCAACTGCCCCAGGCGGCTTTGCGCGGCCACCACGCCTTCTCGCGCCGGCTGCTTGAGCAAACGTCCGGCAAAGTGTTTGACGTTGGGGTTATCGCCCAGACGCGGACTGTCGAGCAGCCACATGGCAACACGCAACGCCAAGCGCTTGGGTTGGGTAACCTCTTGGGGTGCGGAGGTAACAGAGAGTGATACTGAGCGAAACTTCATAAAGCACTGCGGGGCAGATCGGAAGGCGCGCCACTCTACTCCTTTTTTCGTACGGGTAAAGTCGAAAAAAACCCTGCACGCCCGTGCTAGAGCAAGCGCTTGGGACAATCCACAGAAGCTGTGGATAACTCAGTGGACAACCCTTCCGCAACTCCCTCAAACCCGTATGGAATGGGGCCCGCAGTCAAACTGACGATTTTTTCACCAGTAAAAAAAACCGATGTTTTTCATTGACTTAAATTTCTGCTACAGGCAGCGACGGATCAAGAACCCTAGGTGACAGCACTGTGACAGGCCGCACAACAAATGTGCACAAGTCCCCTCGAAGCAGTTATATCAATGCGCTTTTTTGGCACACTGTGTAGGAAAAACTCAGTGGCAAACACCCCAAAACCGAGTCAGCACCGAACCCCTCCGTTCCTTGTCGGCTTTTAGGCGATTGTTGATTTTTTTGCCTAACACACTTCCAATCCAGAATTCAATGCGTTAGTATCCGCGGCGTTAGTACCAAGCTGAAAGTCAATTACGGTCGAACAAGTCCCCCGGTATACCTTCCCTAAAGAGAAGCCACTACCGACAACACGGGATCGACCACCTCGATGGTTTCCAGGTAAAACTTGCGACGACACTGCCTTTGAATTGAATGCAAAGGGTGTTGCGAAGTGCTCATACTCTGACCGAACCAACCTGCAGATTGATCAGGATCTTCACCCCGGGCCCAGAACCTTTGCCCTTGATGTGTTGCCTGCCCTCCTAAGTACCTACCTGCCAGCCCAAGCGCGCATCAATCAAAGCGCTTCTAACTGGCTGCTTTGTTCCAGTCAGGTTCTTCGTCAGACCAATGGTGGTCGACGTTACTGGAACGTTTTAACGTTGCACGGTTCTTATCCGTGTACATTTGCAGGAACACCCATATGTCTACTCAAATCCATACTCAGGATGCCATTCGCACCCTCACCAACGCTTTTGCACCAATGAATTGCCTGATCATGGCCGCTCGCAAAGGCTGCTTCAGCTTCACTCTGGTCAACGAACACGGCATCGCTCGTCACAGCGAACGCCTGTACCCCGATCAATACTCCAGCGCCGAGCCGCTGCAGGCCGTGATCGAGCGTACCCGTCAGGCACTGGTTGCCTGATACGCCAGAACGCTGAAAACCCGGAACCCTGCCTGAAAAGCAGGGTTTTTTATTGCCCAAAGTTTCTGTTTCACCCGAACCGGCCTAAGCACCAACGGGTATAACGCTTATAACTCGAAGCCAGAAATATTTTAAAAACAGTCCTTTACAGCAAGAATATGACACTACACTTCAACTCAAGCGGCCTGGTCCGCTTCCGGCGAGTCTGAAACCGATCCACTGCTGCCAAGCCCTCAGATCTCGCCGACTCATTACGCGTTTGGAGGGCTTCATGGGTATCGCCGCCAGCGAACTGTGTCGTTACGTAATCCGCCCGACGTTGATCTACCTCGGGTGCCACAGTCCGACCGCCGAATCATTGCTGCTGGGTATCGCCGCCAGCCAATCCGCACTCGGCTCCGCCCTTCACGACCGCCGTGGACATGGCCTGTACCGTATCGCCGAACCGCGCCACAAGGCACTCTGGGACGATTACCTGGCCCTCGACCCCGAGCGTGCCAGCCTGGTTCGCGGACTGGCCAGCCAACATGCCTTTCTTAGCGGACCGCACCTCGAACTGACCGTTAACCTGCGTTACGCCACCGCCATTGCCTGGCTGCTGGTAGAGGAACAGAACACGCCCCTGCCTCAAGCTGATGACCTGCTTGGGATGGCCAGGATCTGGCGCCAGACATTTCACCCTCAAGGCCGCCTGAGAGACTTCACTTGCGCCTGGCAAACCTGTGTATCCCCCCTGAACCAAATCGCCTGCTGAGCGGAAATCGCGAGATTTCGCGATTTCCTTCGAATATGGTCTGATTGTCCTACAAAACCGCTCTATCTCAAGCGATACAGCCTATGGCGCTGGAGCGAAAATGTTGGTAATTTTCGCGCCGGTGATCATCAGGAACTCTAATAATGAAAAAAGTAATGCTCAAAACCACCCTTAGTCTTGCCGTTGCGTTGGCATCCACCCAGATTTTCGCAGCTGGCTTTGCCATCAACGAACAAAGCATCAGCGGGATGGGTACTGGTTTCGCCGGGCGTTCTTCTTCTGCCGATGATGCAAGCACCATTTTTGGCAACCCTGCCGGCATGTCGCGCCTCAAGCGCGAACAAGTCACCGGCGGTGTCGCCCTGCTCGATGCTCACACCGACATCAGCAATGCCAGCTCCAGCCCTAACAGCGGCAGCAACGACGGCGACATGGTGCCGTTCATTGCGGTCCCTATGGGCTACTACGTCAAGCCAATCGATGAGCATTGGGCTTTCGGTATCGGCATGTACGCACCGTTCGGCCTGATAACGGACTACGAGAAGGGTTTTGCCGGCCGTTATTTCGGCAGCAATAGCGAGGTCAAGGTGATGACCCTCCAGCCGACCGTCAGCTATGCATTCAACGACAAGGTTTCCATCGGTTTCGGTCCGACCATCAACCGTATTGAAGGCACCCTGGAATCCAATTTGTCGCTCACCCAGACCCAACCGGACGGCGAGGTCAAGATCAAGGGTGACGACACCGCGCTGGGCTACAACATCGGCGTCCTGGTGCAAGCTACTGACAGCACTCGCGTGGGCCTGACCTATCACTCGAAAGTGAAGTACAAGCTTGAAGGCGACACCAAGGTCAATTACGGCCTGCTGAGCCGGTTTGGCCAGAGCACCAGCCAGAAGTATGATGCCTCGCTGGATGTCACCACCCCCGAATCGGTGGACTTCTCGGTTACTCACGAGCTGAACGACCAGTGGACCCTCTACGCAGGTAGCACCTGGACGCGCTGGAGTCGCCTGAAAGAAATCACCGTCGAAAATACCGGTGTGCCAACGATTCTGGCCGGTCAATTCGAGACCATCACAGAAGAACAAAACTGGCACGACACCTGGGCTCACGCCATCGGCGCTTCCTACAAGCTGAACAAACAATGGGTGCTGCGTACCGGCCTGTCGGTTGACCAGGCGCCCACCAACAACGTCGACCGCTCCCCGCGCATCCCGACTGGCGATCGGACGATCTTCAGCGTCGGTGCCGGCTGGAGCCCAACTGACGACCTGACCATCGACGTCGCCTATTCCTACCTCAAGGAAGACGACGCCAAGATCAACAACAGCAACGACCGCGGCCAGTCCTACAAGTCCACGTACTCCAACTCGGCTCACGGCCTGGGCTTGGGCGCGACCTACCGCTTCTGATTCATCGCGAGCTGAATTGAAAAGCCCCGCGCTCTTGTACAGAGGCGGGGCTTTTTTGACGGAGCGATTTGTAAGGCAGCAGGTTTAAGGTTGTTCAGTTAACAGAAATCTATGGTCGGACGATCAACTGTGGCGAGGGAGCTTGCTCCCGCTGGGCTGCGCAGCGGCCCTAAACCTGCAAGCCGGCTCTGCCAGACACACCGCATGTACAGGCTTTACGACTGCTGCGCCCGAGCGCGGACCGGCCGGCGGGAGCAAGCTCCCTCGCCACAAGTGCTCAGGCATTGAGCGGACACCCGGTCGCCGCCTGCAGCTCTTCCATACTCACACCTGCCGCCAGCTCGACCAGCTTCAGGCCTTGCTCCGTCACGTCCAGCACCGCCAGATCAGTAATGATCCGGTCGACGACTGCGACTCCGGTCAGCGGCAAATCGCAGTGCTTGAGCAACTTGTGACTACCGCCCTTGGCGGTGTGTTCCATCAACACCACCACGCGTTTGACGCCAGCCACCAGATCCATCGCCCCGCCCATGCCCTTGACCATCTTGCCGGGGATCATCCAGTTAGCCAGATCGCCCTTCTCCGATACCTGCATGGCACCGAGAATCGACAGATTGATGTGGCCGCCCCGGATCATGGCAAAGGAATCGGCGCTGTTGAAAAAGCTGCTGCCAGGCAAGGTGGTGATGGTCTGCTTGCCAGCGTTGATCAGGTCCGGATCAACCTCATTGTCCAGCGGGAACGGGCCGATACCGAGCAGGCCGTTCTCGCTCTGCAACCAGACGTCCATGCCTTCAGGGATGTAGCTGGCCACCAATGTAGGCAAACCAATACCGAGGTTGACGTAGAAACCGTCCTGCAATTCCCGGGCGGCGCGCTGCGCCATTTCTTCACGAGTCCAGGCCATGATCAGGCGCTCCGCACAGTGCGTTGTTCGATGCGTTTTTCCGGGCTGGCGTTGAGCACCAGACGCTGCACATAGATTCCCGGCAAGTGGATCTGATCGGGGTCCAGCTCGCCGGTCTCAACGATCTCCTCCACCTCGACCACACAGACTTTCGCCGCCATGGCAGCCAGCGGGTTGAAGTTGCGGGCAGTCTTGTTGAACAGCAGATTGCCGGACTTGTCGGCTTTCCAGGCTTTGACCAGCGCTACGTCGGCGCGCAGCGAGCGTTCCATCACGTACCACTCGCCATCGAACTCGCGGGTTTCCTTGCCTTCGGCCACTAAAGTGCCGTAACCGGTTTTGGTAAAAAACGCCGGAATGCCCGCACCACCGGCGCGAAGTTTTTCCGCCAGGGTGCCCTGCGGAGTGAACTCCAGTTCCAGCTCACCGGCCAGATACTGACGTTCGAATTCTTTGTTCTCGCCAACATACGAGGAGATCATCTTGCGGATCTGCCGGGTGGTCAGCAGCTGACCCAGGCCAAAGCCATCGACGCCGGCATTGTTACTGATCACCGTCAGTTCGCGCTTGCCGGTATCGCGCAGGGCGGCGATCAAGGCTTCAGGGATACCGCACAACCCAAATCCACCCACCGCGAGGGTCATGCCGTCTTCGACGAGACCCTGCAGAGCGGATTCAGCACTCGAGTAAATTTTGTTCACTTATTATTCCTCGAATTCACCAAGACATCGTCAGCTTAGCCCTTGCGCTGCCTCGCGCCCACACCACCATGACGATGGGATAAAACACCGACAGATACCTGGACAACGCGTCGTGACTTGCGAACAGCAGAACCGCGAGGCAAATCAGTGCGATGCCTTTGACCGGCTGCTCAGTTCCCTTGAACAACGGGGGCTTTCACACTCATTTACACACTCGCAACAATTTCCCTACAAAATACATAGCTCGCTACCTATCAAGACAGCGCTAGCCCGTATATAAAGGCACCCCATCAAAACAAGGCATCTTCGCTCGCCTTTAGCATTGACATAACTGGATCCGATTACGCATTTTGTCTTAATTGCGCAGTGCCGGACTAAAGCGCAGCATATCCAACCCGGTATCGACCCAGCGTTCCGCGTCCGTATGCAGTTGAAAACTGTCAGGCGCCAGGAGCCATTGGTACAGGATGCCGTCGACGAACGCATGAATGCTGATTGCAGCTCGTGCGGTATCCAGATTCTCGGGAAGCTGCCCGCGATTCACCGCATTACGCAACGCCAGCCCGATACGCACATTGCAATCCAGGCTGACAGTGCGGCGCTGCTGACGCAGATCGCACATTTCATCGGTGAATTCGCACTTATGAAACAGAATCTCATTAATGCGTCGGGTCTTCGGGTCCAGGGCAACTTGATGAAACAAATGAATCAGCAGCTTGCGCATGCAGCCCAACGGGTCGAGCTCCGCTTCATTTTCGCTGGCCCTGGCCATCTCATCCAGCGGCTCATGCAAGGTGTCGAGCATGGCCCGAACCAGATCCGCCTTATTGCTGAAATGCCAGTAGATAGCCCCACGCGTGACACCGGCCAGCGCCGCGATATCCGCCAGCGTGGTACGCGCTACACCCCGCTCATAAAAGGCTTTCTCTGCCGCTTCGAGTATCTGGCTACGGGTTTCTTGAGCTTCCTCTTTGGTACGACGGACCATAGCAGTACAACCTCGATCAGGGTGCTTCAACGATGCTTGAAGATCATCTGAAAAAAAAATGGGGCGAAGTCTATTGGGTCTCGTCCCCGGCCTCAATTCCACCTTTAACGACTTTTGTAGCGGGATCGATACTCAGCCAAGGTATTTACAAACAACCATGAACGTAAGTATATTCCTTAGCAAGCTACTTATCCACTCAGCGCACTTTTTTTACCCTTCCACCTTTCTTGTGCGCTTTTTGCGCGCCTGACCCGAGGTTCTCCATGCAATTCAAGCCAGCTGTTACCGCTCTGGTTACTGCCGTCGCCCTGGCATCGCTGCTCAGCGGATGTAAAAAGGAAGAGGCAGCACCTGCCCCACAAGCCCCTCAGGTCGGCGTAGTCACCCTTCAACCACAAGCCTTTACCCTGACGTCCGAGCTTCCTGGGCGCACAACGGCGTACCGCATGGCGGAAGTCCGCCCTCAGGTCAACGGCATTATTCTCAAGCGTCTGTTCAAGGAGGGCGGCGAAGTCAAAGCCGGCCAACAGCTGTACCAGATCGATCCGTCGGTCTATGAAGCCACCTTGAAAAGCGCCGAAGCGAACCTGCAGTCGACCCGATCGATTTCCGATCGTTATAAACAGCTGGTCAACGAGCAAGCCGTCAGTCGTCAGGAATACGACACCGCCGTCGCCAATCGTTTGCAATCGGAAGCCAGCCTGCAAAGCGCACAGATCAACCTGCGCTACACCAAGGTGCTGGCGCCGCTGTCCGGGCGTATTGGTCGTTCTTCGGTCACCGAAGGTGCATTGGTCAACAATGGCCAGACCGACGCCATGGCGGTGATTCAGCAACTCGACCCGATCTACGTCGACGTCACTCAGTCGTCGGTAGAATTGCTCGAACTGCGCCGCGAACTGGAAAGCGGGCGCCTGCAAAAGGCCGGCGAGAATGCGGCCATGGTCAAGCTGACCCTGGAAGACGGTAGCCAATACGAACAGAACGGCAAACTGGAGTTCTCCGAAGTCTCGGTCGACGAAACCACCGGCTCCGTGACCCTGCGCGCGGTGTTCCCGAACCCCGATCACACCCTGCTGCCGGGCATGTTCGTCCACGCACAGTTGCAGTCAGGCGTGAACGCCGCAGCGATTCTCGCCCCGCAACAAGGCGTGACCCGTGACCTGAAAGGCAGCCCAACCGCTCTGGTGGTTGGCCCGGACAACAAGGTCGAACTGCGTCAGCTCAAGGCCAGCCGCACCGTCGGTAACCAATGGCTGATCGAAGACGGCTTGAAGGCCGGTGACCGCCTGATTACCGAAGGCCTGCAATTCGTCAAACCGGGTGTTGAAGTCAAGGCCAGCGAAGCGACCAACGTTGCGACGAAAAAACCGGCCACTGCGCAGGCAACAGTCAAAGTTGCAGGCGGCAAAGGGGAGTAAACCATGTCGAAATTTTTTATCGACCGTCCGATTTTCGCCTGGGTAATTGCCCTGGTGATCATGCTGGTCGGGGCTTTATCGATCCTCAAATTGCCGATCAACCAGTACCCGAGCATCGCGCCGCCGGCTATCGCCATTTCCGTGAGCTACCCAGGCGCGTCCGCACAGACCGTGCAGGACACCGTGGTTCAGGTCATCGAGCAGCAGCTCAACGGTATCGACAACCTGCGTTATGTGGCGTCGGAAAGTAACTCCGACGGCAGCATGACCATTACCGCGACCTTTGAACAAGGCACCAATTCCGATACCGCGCAGGTTCAGGTCCAGAACAAGCTGAACCTGGCCACCCCGCTGCTGCCGCAAGAAGTTCAGCAGCAGGGCATCCGCGTGACCAAGGCAGTGAAAAACTTCCTGCTGGTCATCGGTGTGGTCTCGCAAGACGGCAGCATGACCAAGGACGACCTGTCCAACTACATCGTTTCCAACATGCAGGACCCGATCTCGCGGACCGCAGGGGTCGGTGACTTCCAGGTGTTTGGTGCCCAGTACGCCATGCGTATCTGGCTCGACCCGGCCAAGCTGAACAACTTCAACCTGACGCCGGTGGACGTGAAAACCGCCATCGCCGCGCAGAACGTCCAGGTGTCGTCCGGGCAACTCGGTGGCTTGCCGGCGCTCCCTGGCCAACAACTGAACGCCACCATCATCGGCAAGACTCGCTTGCAGACCGCCGATCAGTTCAAGGCCATTCTGCTGAAAGTCAACAAAGACGGCTCGCAAGTGCGTCTGGGTGACGTCGCCGATGTCGGTCTCGGTGGCGAGAACTCCAGCATCAGCGCCCAGTTCAACGGCGCCCCGGCTTCCGGTCTGGCGGTCAAACTGGCCAACGGTGCCAACGCCCTCGACACCGCAAAGGCCTTGCGCAAAACCATCAGCGACCTGGAACCGTTCTTCCCTGAAGGGATGAAAGTGGTGTTCCCGTACGACACCACTCCGGTGGTGACCGAGTCGATCAAGGGTGTCGTTGAAACCCTGGTCGAAGCGATCGTGCTGGTGTTCCTGGTGATGTTCCTGTTCCTGCAAAACTTCCGCGCTACCGTTATCACCACGATGACGGTGCCGGTGGTATTGCTCGGTACTTTCGGGATCCTCGCGGCCTTTGGCTTCAGCATCAACACCCTGACCATGTTCGGTATGGTGTTGGCCATCGGCTTGCTGGTGGACGATGCCATTGTCGTGGTGGAAAACGTCGAACGGGTCATGAGCGAGGAAGGCCTGTCGCCCAAGGAAGCCACCAAGAAGTCCATGGGGCAGATCCAGGGCGCACTGGTCGGTATTGCCCTGGTGCTGTCGGCGGTACTGCTGCCAATGGCGTTCTTCAGCGGCTCGACCGGGGTGATCTACAAACAGTTCTCGATCACCATCGTTTCGGCCATGGCGCTGTCGGTATTGGTCGCGCTGATCTTCACTCCGGCGCTCTGCGCCACCATGCTCAAGGCGATTCCGAAAGGCGAGCACGGCGTACCGAAACGCGGCTTCTTCGGCTGGTTCAACCGCAACTTCGACCGTGGCGTGAGAAGCTACGAGCGCGGTGTCGGCAACATGCTCAAGTACAAGGCGCCGTACCTGCTGGCCTACCTGATCATCGTGGTCGGCATGATCTGGCTGTTCACCCGCATCCCTACCGCGTTTCTGCCGGAAGAAGACCAGGGCGTACTGTTCGCCCAGGTGCAGACCCCGGCCGGCTCCAGCGCCGAACGGACTCAGGTGGTGGTCGACGAGATGCGCGAGTTCCTGCTGCGCCCAAGCGCCGAAGGCGGTGAAGGCGATGCGGTCAGCTCGGTGTTTACCGTGACCGGTTTCAACTTCGCCGGTCGTGGTCAGAGTTCGGGTATGGCGTTCATCATGCTCAAGCCATGGGATGAACGCTCCGCGGAAAACAGCGTGTTCAAGCTCGCAGCCCGTGCCCAACAGCACTTCTTCACCTTCCGCGACGCCATGGTGTTCGCCTTCGCGCCACCGGCGGTACTGGAATTGGGTAACGCCACCGGTTTCGACGTGTTCCTGCAGGACCGCGCCGGTATCGGTCACGACAAGCTGATGGCGGCACGTAACCAGTTCCTCGGCATGGCAGCGCAAAGCAAGGTGCTGTCGCAGGTGCGCCCGAACGGCCTGAACGACGAGCCGCAATACCAACTGACCATCGACGACGAACGTGCCAGCGCCTTGGGCCTGACCATGTCGGACATCAACACCACCCTGTCGATCGGCCTGGGCAGTAGTTATGTCAACGACTTCATCGACCGCGGTCGTGTGAAGAAGGTCTACGTACAAGGCCAGCCCGGCTCCCGTATGAGCCCCGAAGACATCAAGAAATGGTACGTGCGCAACGCCAGCGGAACCATGGTGCCCTTCACCGCTTTTGCCAAGGGCGAGTGGATTTACGGTGCGCCCAAGCTGTCACGCTACAACGGTGTGGAAGCCATGGAAATCCTCGGTGCCCCGGCGCCCGGTTACAGTACCGGTGAAGCCATGGCCGAAGTCGAGGCTCTGGCCGCCAAACTGCCGGCCGGTGTCGGTATTTCCTGGACTGGCCTGTCGTACGAGGAGCGCCTGTCCGGCTCACAAGCGCCGGCGCTGTACGCACTGTCGTTGCTGATGGTTTTCCTCTGCCTGGCCGCACTGTACGAGAGCTGGTCGATTCCGATCGCGGTCATGCTGGTGGTGCCATTGGGGATTATCGGTGCCCTGCTCGCTACCAGCCTGCGCGGCCTGTCCAACGACGTGTACTTCCAGGTGGGCTTGCTGACGACCATCGGTCTGGCATCGAAAAACGCCATTCTGATCGTCGAGTTCGCCAAGGAGCTGCATGAACAGGGACGCACCCTGACCGAGGCGGCCATTGAAGCCTGTCGGATGCGTCTGCGACCGATCATCATGACCTCGCTGGCCTTCGTGCTCGGCGTGGTGCCACTGGCAATCTCCACGGGCGCGGGTTCCGGCAGCCAGCATGCGATCGGTACCGGGGTAATCGGCGGTATGATCACCGCGACTGTTCTGGCGATCTTCTGGGTGCCGCTGTTCTTTGTCACTGTGTCCGCCATGGGCAAAAGAAAAGTCGCGGACGAACCTGACACCCCTTCAACTGCAAACGAGGCTGGCCAATGAGCAAGTCGCTACTCTCCTTAGCAATTACCGCATTTGTACTCGGTGGTTGCTCGCTGATACCTGATTATCAGCAGCCAGAAGCGCCAGTGGCGGCGCAGTACCCGCAAGGTCCCGCGTACTCGCCAGCGGAGGCCGCCAACATGGCGGCCACTGAACAGGGCTGGAAGCAGTTTTTTCACGACCCGGCACTGCAACAGTTGATTCAGACCGCACTGCTGAACAACCGCGACCTGCGTGTCGCGGCCCTGAACATCGACGCCTATGCGGCTCAGTACCGCATTCAGCGTGCCGATCTGTTCCCGGCAGTCTCGGCGACCGGTAGCGGCAGCCGTCAGCGTGTGCCGGCGAGCCTGTCGCAAAGCGGTGAAGCGGGCATCACCAGTCAGTATTCAGCGACTCTGGGTATCAGCGCCTATGAGCTGGATCTGTTTGGTCGGGTTCGTAGCCTCAGCGAGCAAGCGCTGCAGACCTACTTCGCCACTGAAGAAGCGCGTCGCAGCACTCAGATCAGCCTGGTGGCCAGCGTGGCCAATGCCTACCTGACCTGGCAGGCCGACAAGGAACTGCTGAAACTGACCCAGGAAACCCTGAGTGCCTACGAGCAGAGCTACAAACTCACCTCGCGCAGCAACGAAGTCGGTGTGGCCTCGGCCCTTGACCTGAGCCAGTCGCGGACCTCCGTGGAGAACGCACGAGTGCAGCTGGCGCGTTATACCCGTCAGGTAGCACAGGACGAAAACAGTCTCACGCTGTTGCTGGGCACCGGGGTGCCGGCCAACCTGCAGGGCAGCCAGCCGCTGGCCGACGATCTGCTGAGCGAAGTGCCGGCCGGCTTGCCTTCGGACCTGCTGCAACGTCGTCCGGACATCCTCGAGGCCGAACACAAGCTCAAGGCTGCCAACGCCAACATCGGCGCGGCACGGGCAGCGTTTTTCCCGAGCATCAGCCTGACGGCCAACGCCGGCACGGCGAGCCCGGACCTGTCCGGTCTGTTCAAAGGGGGTTCGGGGACCTGGTTGTTCCAGCCGCAAATCAATCTGCCGATCTTCAATGCCGGCAGCCTGAGAGCGAGCCTGGATTACTCGAAAATCCAGAAAGACATAACCGTGGCGCAGTACGAAATGTCCATCCAGACCGCCTTCCAGGAAGTCTCCGATGGCCTGGCCGCACGCCAGACCTTCAACCAGCAGTTGCAGGCCCAGCGTGACTTTGTCAGCGCCAACCAGGACTACTACCGTCTGGCCGAGCGTCGCTACCGGATCGGTGTCGACAGCAACCTGACCTTCCTCGATGCCCAGCGCCAGTTGTTCAGCGCGCAGCAAGCATTGATCACCGATCGTCTTGCGCAGCTGACCAGCGAGGTCAATCTGTACAAGGCCCTCGGTGGCGGCTGGCACGAACAGACCGCGAAGAACGAGCCGGTTGTTGAAGAAGCACCGAAGTTGAAGCTGTTTTGACAGTTCACTTAGGGATTGTTGACCAATCCCCAACCAACAAAAAATCCGGAATCTGATAAAGATTCCGGATTTTTTTTGCCTGTTGCACAGGATATGGAAACGGTTCTGGACGTGAACGAACAGCCGCCAGGTCCTTGAACAGGTGACTTGGAATGCAAAGGGAGAAGATACCTTGAACAAGATACGGCGAGCCCGTGAGGCAATGACCTCAAGGCTGGCGGGTAAGTTATTTCTAAAACAGTAAACTAGCGGGGCAAATGGTTAATTTGAGCTAACGGTTATTCGCGTAGCGGTTGCTATCTTGAAAAGCGCTGCTAAGGTTCTATGTGGGCTGATAAAGGGGCTCATAAAGTCTATGGAGCAAGGGGCGAATGAAAGACAAAATGACAACTACTACATGCAAAGTAAGCCCCGAGCTGACCAGATTGATTATTTTTACATGCGTGGCTTTTTTGGTGTTTATGGCGTTCGACTTCCAAAATCCCACCCTGTTTAAAAAGGAAAAGATTTTGACGGACTTTGATGCATTCTATGCTTCAGGGAGAATGTTTTTGGATGGCACCATTGATAATGGCATATAATTATCAGGCGTTTCTTGAGGCGCAGAAATCACTGTATGGAACAAATGGCTCCATGCTGTGGTTATATCCACCTCAGTTTAATTTGATTACTGCAATGCTATCTACACTTCCGGCCGGATTGGCATATTTAATGTTTTCCGGAATCACGCTGGCGCTTTACGCTTTCGTCATTAGATTAATATCCCCAGGCTATCTTGGCAGTGTCCTTCTGGTGATTTTTCCTGCCGTCATCGTAAATATAAGATCAGGCCAGAATGGTTTCCTTACAGGGGCAATTGCAGGGCTGTTTTTTTTGGCATTCATGAAGCAAAGAGCAGTGGCAGGAATACCTCTCGGCATGATGATTATAAAGCCGCACCTCGCTATTGGCATGACGGTGCTTACCTTGGCTAGAAAAAGATGGTCTGTTGTTGGAGGTGCGATCCTGACAGTAGTAATTACCACTATAGTGGCCACCCTTGTTTTAGGCTCAAATATATGGGTTGCGTTTGCTGAAAGTGCAAAGACCACGAGCTACTTCTTAGAGCTGGGGGCTTTCCCGTTGTTCAGGATGACATCGATATATGCCACGCTGCACAAATTCGGAGTTCCGTCCGCCACAGCGCTTGCCATTCAAATAGTCGTAGCCATCATAGCGTGCTCGGCAATAGTTATAGCCTGTTCAAAAGTAAAATCCCAAAAAAACCTGATTGGGATAACCGCTATCGCCTCACTATTTGTAAGTCCATATAATTATGACTATGACTTGACGTTACTAGGGATTGCTGCTGCCGCGCTCCTGCCTGACATCGCAGCCCGAGCAAAGCCTTTTGAGATATTTTCCTTGCTTTCATTGTCTTGGATTTCCTGCGGGTGGGGGTTTCTGGAAACCTGGCTTGCAGAAAAGAAAGGTGTGGATTTTGAAGTAACATCCATTGGCCCCTCCTATGCACTTTCCAGCATCGCGCTTGCCCTTCTAACTGCTTGGGCTCTGCACATTATCAAGAGGCTGCCGCGGACATAAAAAACAAAATATAGATGTTTTGCGAGCCCCTATTTTTCATACTTTCCTTTAGGGAGAGCCAGAAAAAGTGAATGGCCATTACTTCCACAGTTTGCTGTTTTAGAAATAACTTACCCACCAGCCTGTGAGGTCATCGCCTCACGGGCTCGCTGTATCTTGTTCGGCACACGATTTCACCTCTGCGGTTGCTCCTGACCAGATGGTCATGTAATCGTATTAGCCAACACTTTGAGACTAAAATATGAATGGAACAAGCCGATAACGAACACCCTGCATATATTCTCGATACAAGGGATCAAGAGAAAGATGCGCTTCCTCTCGAAATATTCGCACGATCAGAAAACCGATAGTTGCTGCATAAATAGCTACATTCGCTAGCGATGTATTTGTCAATACATAGCCCGTAAACGTCAGACAGTAACTGGCATAGATCGGGTGACGCACCACGCGATACATCCACGCAGTTTTGATAACCCGCTTTGCTGCAACGAGTGCAAAGCTGCGATTTAGAGACATTATGCCCAGCATCTGAATTGTCACCCCCACAACTATCAGATAACTTGCCAAAGGGAGTACCCCCCAATCCCCCGGGCGAAAAAAAAACGGAAAAAAAGTCCCACCCACCGCTACAAACCAGTCGACAGGAATGACCGAAACGGTCTTTGGATCGCTTCGAAAAATGTACAGAACTGCTGTCAGCGTTTCGGAGAGACAGAACAAAAGTAGCACCCACCTATACGTTTCCAGAAATTGAGCAAAATGAGCATAAGCAAAAACACTCCATATCCCCGCCAGGACAACTCCGCTATAAAATCCGAGCCGTTTCGACTGCAGTACTGCAGACAATGAACTCATGCCACACACTCCCGCCTGGAAAGTAACCAAAATCCGTGTTGAGGCGCCCTGGTTTGTGCACCCCTAATCCACTGACATTTTCGATGCTGCGATTGCGTCATCACTGATCATCATAGCCTTGGCTAGCGATTACGCCTGGCCCTCAGCTCTGCTTTTTTTACAGAGATGATTGATTCACCCGTCTTGCTCCACCTGAAGGGCTTGTTGAAGGAGCACCGAAGCTGAAGCTGTTCTGCTTGCTCCACAGAGTTCGAGCGCTAACTCTCGTAGCAGCTGACGAGGCTGCGAAGCGGTCGTAAATCAGACAACACGCTCTTTCAGGTAAACCGCATGCACAGGATTTGCGAGGACTACGTCCTCGAACGCAGCCTCGCAGGCTCGGCAGCTGCTACGGCGCCCGGACAAGCACTCACAGCATGTTTGGGGTCATTGACGAGCATTCCATTGCCGAACCTGTGGCGCCTGCCTGTCACGCCACACAGGAGCGTCTACCGGTATCCCGCATCGACACCAAACCCTTCCATAAAAACTGCACAAAAAAAAACGCCCCGAGCCGTTAAGCTTGGGGCGTTTTTCATGTTTGGTGCACTCGACAGGATTCGAACCTGTGACCGCTCGGTTCGTAGCCGAGTACTCTATCCAGCTGAGCTACGAGTGCATTTTGTGTTTGATAGACCAGACCACCCTGGTTGAAGCAAGCTGCTCACATTACTGCAAACAACTCTTAAATGGTGCACTCGACAGGATTCGAACCTGTGACCGCTCGGTTCGTAGCCGAGTACTCTATCCAGCTGAGCTACGAGTGCATTTGTTGCCGCGCATTATAGGCCGTTGAATCTTTTTGTAAAGCGCTTTTTTCTAGTAATTTCAACAACTTACCGAAGAAGCCAGATTACAACGTACTAAATAAATAATGGCGGAGAAGGGGGGATTCGAACCCCCGACACCCTTTTGAGGTGTACTCCCTTAGCAGGGGAGCGCCTTCGGCCACTCGGCCACCTCTCCGCAACACGGGGCGTATCTTAACCAACCTTTTCCCCGTTTGCAAACATAAAAAACGATAAAAATTAATGGCTTGGTTCTTCGTCCTTCTCTTTCTTGATACGCAGGTAAATTTCTTCACGGTGAACAGCCACCTCTTTGGGGGCGTTGACACCAATGCGCACTTGATTTCCTTTGACGCCGAGCACGGTCACAGTGATTTCGCCATCACCAATAATCAGGCTTTCTGCGCACCGACGAGTCAGAATCAGCATACCTTTCTCCTCACGCATTTCATTTCAGGGACAACAGTCTGCAAAAAAAAGGCATTCGACCTACAACCAAAGCGGTCGCAGCCTGCATGCCTAAGTATTGACTAGCACGAGCAAAAGAACAGTTTTCCGTCGCACCGATCAAAAAAACGAAGGGCGCGGATAGCCGCGCCCTTCGGGTAACGCATCACTCGCCCTGTCGGGCCGGTGCGTCCAGTTCGAAAGCCGTGTGCAGAGCGCGCACAGCCAGTTCCAGGTACTTCTCTTCGATGACCACCGAAACCTTGATTTCCGAGGTCGAGATCATCTGGATGTTGATGCTTTCTTTAGCCAGCGCTTCGAACATGCGGCTGGCGACGCCTGCGTGAGAACGCATGCCCACGCCGACAATCGACACCTTGGCAATCTTGGTATCGCCCACGACTTCACGCGCACCGATTTCACGCGCGGTATTTTCCAGGACCGACTGAGCCGCCTGGTAATCATTGCGGTGAACCGTGAAGGTGAAGTCGGTGGTGTTATCGTGCGCCACGTTCTGCACGATCATGTCGACTTCGATGTTCGCGGCGCTGATCGGCCCAAGAATCTTGAAGGCCACGCCCGGGGTGTCTGGCACACCACGGATGGTCAGCTTGGCTTCATCGCGGTTGAAGGCGATGCCGGAAATGATCGGCTGTTCCATGGATTCCTCTTCATCAATAGTAATGAGGGTACCCGGACCCTCCTTAAAGCTGTGCAGGACGCGCAGCGGAACGTTGTACTTGCCGGCAAACTCGACCGCACGGATCTGCAACACCTTGGAACCGAGGCTGGCCATTTCCAGCATCTCTTCGAAGGTGATCTTGTCCAGGCGCTGAGCCGCAGACACGACACGCGGGTCAGTGGTGTAGACGCCGTCCACATCGGTGTAGATCTGGCACTCGTCAGCCTTCAGGGCAGCGGCCAGCGCCACACCCGTGGTATCGGAACCGCCACGACCGAGGGTCGTGATGTTGCCGTGCTCGTCGACGCCCTGGAAACCGGCGACCACCACCACACGACCGGCTTTCAGATCACCACGAATCTTCTGGTCATCAATTTGCAAGATACGCGCTTTATTGTGCGCGCTATCGGTCAGAATCCGCACCTGATTACCGGTGTACGAAACCGCCGGCACACCGCGCTTGATCAGCGCCATGGCCAACAGTGCGATCGTCACTTGCTCACCGGTAGAGACGATCACATCCAGTTCACGGGGAACCGGTTGATTGTCGCCACTGATTTGCCTGGCCAGATCGATCAGGCGGTTGGTTTCGCCACTCATCGCGGACAGCACAACCACCAGGTCATCACCGGCTTCGCGGAACTTCTTAACCTTGTCAGCGACCTGCTCGATTCTCTCGACAGTGCCAACCGAGGTGCCTCCAAACTTCTGTACGATCAAAGCCATTTCAAAGCCGCCTCAGCCCATGAAGGGCCCCCATTAATCATTCAAACTGCAGCTCCGGAGCCCGCCACTAGACGACGGGCCCGGCATGGAGCCTTAGATACCCTGCTCTACAAACGGCACGGTCAGAGCCAGTGCTGCATCCAGCGCGCCAGCGTCGATACCGCCGCCTTGCGCCATGTCCGGACGACCACCGCCCTTCCCGCCCACTGCCGCAGCGGCTTGCGTCATCAAATCACCGGCTTTGAGTTGGCCAGTCAGGTCTTTGGTCACGCCTGCAACCAGAACGACCTTTTCCTCATGGACACTGCCGAGCAGGATCACTGCGCGGCCGAGTTTGTTCTTCAATTGATCGACCAAGGCCAACAGCGCCTTGCCGTCCTGACCGTCCAGACGCACGGCCAGCACTTTCACACCTTTGACATCCAATGCCTGCGCCGACAGATCGTCACCGGCTGCGCTGGCGGCCTTGGCTTGCGCCTGCTCGAGTTGTTTCTCCAGCAGACGGTTGCGCTCAAGCACCGCCAACAGTTTGTCGATCAGGTTGTCGCGACTGCCTTTGACCAGGCTCGCGGCTTCCTTGAGTTGCTCATCAGCGGCGTTCAGATACGCCAGCGCCGCAGCACCGGTGACCGCTTCAATACGACGAACGCCCGAAGCCACACCGCCTTCGCTGATGATTTTCAGCAGGCCGATGTCGCCGGTGCGATTGGCATGAATACCGCCACACAGTTCGACGGAGAAATCGCCACCCATGCTCAGCACCCGCACGCTGTCGCCGTACTTCTCGCCAAACAGCGCCATGGCGCCTTTTTGCTTGGCGGTTTCGATATCGGTTTCTTCGGTTTCGACCGCGGTGTTGTTACGCACTTCGCGGTTGACGATGTCTTCCAGGGCCTTCAACTGCTCTGGCTTGATCGCTTCGAAGTGGCTGAAGTCAAAGCGCAGGCGCTGACTGTCGACCAACGAACCTTTCTGCTGCACGTGCTCGCCCAGAACCTGGCGCAGCGCGGCGTGAAGCAAGTGAGTCGCGGAGTGGTTCAGCGAGGTGGCATGACGCACGTCGGCTTCGACCTGAGTCTCAACCGGCGTACCGACGATCAAGCTGCCCGAAACCAACACACCGTGGTGCAGGAACGCGCCACCGGTCTTGGTCGTGTCGCGCACGTCGAAGCGTGCAACGCCGGCCTGCAGGAAGCCGCAATCGCCAATCTGGCCGCCCGACTCAGCATAGAACGGGGTCTGGTCAAGCACCACCACGCCCTCTTCACCTTCGCTCAGCACGTCGACCGATTGCCCGTCTTTATAGAGCGCAACCACTTTGGCCGAACCGCTGGTGGCTTCGTAGCCGGTGAACTCGGTGGCCACATCGACCTTGACCAGGCTGTTGTAGTCCATACCGAACGAACTGGCGGAACGCGCGCGCACGCGCTGGGCTTCCATCTCGCGCTCGAAACCTGCTTCGTCGATGGTCAGGCTGCGTTCACGGGCGATGTCGCCGGTCAGGTCCATCGGGAAGCCATAGGTGTCATACAGCTTGAACACCACGTCGCCCGGAACCACGTTGCCTTTGAGCTCGGCCAGATCCTGTTCGAGAATCTTCAGGCCCTGCTCCAGGGTCTTGGCAAACTGCTCTTCTTCGGCTTTCAGGACGCGCTCGATGTGCGCCTGGCCCTGTGTCAGCTCAGGGAAAGCCTCACCCATCTCGGCGACCAGCGCCGCAACGATCTGATAGAAGAAGCTGCCCTTGGCGCCCAGCTTGTTGCCGTGACGGCAAGCGCGACGGATGATCCGGCGCAGCACGTAGCCGCGACCTTCGTTGGACGGCAGCACGCCGTCAGCGATCAGGAAACCGCAGGAACGAATGTGGTCGGCGACCACTTTCAACGACGCCTGGTTGTCGTTGGTGCAACCGATGGCCTTGGCCGAAGCGCTCAGCAGGCTTTGGAACAGGTCGACTTCATAGTTCGAGTGAACGTGCTGCAGAACGGCACTGATCCGCTCCAGGCCCATGCCGGTATCCACCGACGGCGCTGGCAGCGGATGCAGCACGCCATCAGCCGTACGGTTGAACTGCATGAACACGTTGTTCCAGATTTCGATGTAACGGTCGCCGTCTTCTTCCGGTGAGCCCGGCGGGCCGCCCCAGATGTCGGCGCCGTGATCGTAGAAAATCTCGGTGCAAGGGCCGCACGGGCCGGTGTCGCCCATGGTCCAGAAGTTGTCGGACGCGTACGGCGCGCCTTTGTTGTCGCCGATACGGACCATACGCTCGGCCGGAACCCCAATGTCCTTGGTCCAGATGTCGTATGCCTCGTCATCGCTGGCGTAGACGGTGACCCAGAGCTTTTCTTTCGGCAGGTTCAGCCACTTCTCGGAGGTCAGAAAGTTCCAGGCGTAGGTGATGGCATCACGCTTGAAGTAATCGCCGAAGCTGAAGTTACCCAGCATTTCAAAGAAGGTGTGGTGACGAGCGGTATAACCGACGTTTTCCAGGTCGTTGTGCTTGCCGCCTGCGCGTACGCACTTCTGGCTGCTGACGGCGCGGGTGTAGGCGCGCTTTTCCTGGCCCAGAAAGCAGTCCTTGAACTGGTTCATCCCCGCGTTAGTGAACAGCAGGGTTGGGTCGTTGCCCGGAATCAAAGAGCTTGAGGCTACACGGGTGTGGCCTTGCTCTTCGAAGAAGCGAAGGAAGGCTTCACGGATTTCTGCGCTTTTCATTAGGTTCTTCCACGGAGACTGCGGCCAAAGGCCAGTGCAAAACGTCAAAAGACGGAGCGACGGCAAAGGGCCGCATTATATCGGCCCTGCGCTTTGGGTACAGCGTGTTTATACGATAGAAACGGCCAATTGGACCGCTAGCATTACCATTTCCGGGAAAACTCGGCAAATGTGGCGACGACCTGCTCGATCTGCGCCCGGCTGACGTCCAGATGGGTGACCATCCGCAACCGCGGGGCGGCACTGAGTTTGATCCCGCGCTCACCGGCAAAAGCCTTTAATGCTTCGGCTTTGTCGTCGACCTGAACATAAACCATATTGGTCTGCACCGGTTCAACCCTGTAACCCGCCTCGCGCAAGCCTTCAGCCAGCAACCGGGCATTGGCATGGTCATCGGCCAGACGCTGCACCTGATGATCCAGCGCGTACAGTCCCGCCGCCGCGAGAATACCGGCCTGACGCATGCCGCCACCGACCATCTTGCGCAACCGCCGCGCCTTGCCGATCAACCCGGCCGTGCCGCACAACACCGAACCAATCGGCGCACCGAGACCTTTGGACAGGCAGACCGACACCGAATCGAAATGCCGGGTGATTTCCCGTGCATCGACACCCAGCTTGACCGCCGCGTTGTACAACCGCGCGCCATCCAGGTGCAGAGCGAGGCCATGCTCATGGGTAACGCTGCGCGCCCGGGCCAGATACTCCAGTGGCAGGACCTTGCCTTGCATAGTATTTTCCAGCGCCAGCAAGCGCGTGCGGGCGAAATGGAAGTCGTCCGGCTTGATCGCGGCGGCCACCTGCGCCAGGTCCAGCGAACCGTCGGCCTGGACCTCCAGCGGCTGCGGCTGGATCGACCCGAGCACTGCTGCGCCGCCGCCTTCGTATTTGTAGGTGTGTGCCTGCTGGCCGACGATGTATTCGTCGCCGCGCTCACAATGGGCCATCAACGCCAGCAGGTTGCTCATGGTGCCAGTGGGCACAAACAGCGCTTGAGCAAAGCCCAGGCGCTGGGCCAGTTCGGCTTCAAGCCGGTTCACCGTGGGATCTTCGCCATACACGTCATCACCGGTGGCGGCCGTTGCCATTGCGTGGAGCATCCCGGCAGTCGGTTGGGTCACTGTGTCGCTACGAAGATCGATAACGCTCATGGAACGGGCCTCGGCAATGGGACGCGAACGTCGCCGCTAACTAAACGGGAAAATCCCTTTCGAACTCGATTACTGAGGTCATCGCACTCGATAGTCAAGGATCCAGGCAAGAAAAGCCTGTTCAAGCCAACGGAAAATTCGATTCATATCATCAGAATGCAACGATGCGCTGTTCAGAAATATATGTTAAAAACTCACCGCCGCCAGAAATCCTGGTGGCAACGTTCTCAGGGCGGGGTGCAACTCCCCACCGGCGGTAATTGCGCGCAATGCGCATAGCCCGCGAGCGCTTGGTGACACGAACAGCTTCGGCAGTGTGCGTCGGCAAGGTCAGCAGACCCGGTGTGATCCCGGGGCCGACGGTCATAGTCCGGATGAAGAGAGAACGGGATTGGCGCCAAAGGGCCGTCTCAAGGTATTCGTGCGTGTCACTGCACGATCGATCTGAACGTACCCTTAAATCCCCTTCGATTCATAACGCCCTGTTTTTCACACAAACAGGAGTCAGAACAGATGCAACCCACCGCAATCGATAGCAAAAGCAAAAGCCACCACGGCGAGCGCGTCGCGTTTATTCAGGCCTGCTGGCACAAGGACATTGTCGATCAGAGCCGTAAAGGCTTCGTCGCCGAAATGCTCGTCCAGGGCTATCAGGAAAGTGATATCGATTTCTTTGAAGTCGGCGGCGCCTTTGAGATTCCGCTGCACGCCAAGCTGTTGGCCAAATCCGGCCGTTACGCCGGCATCGTCGCTGCCGGGCTGGTGGTGGATGGCGGGATCTACCGCCACGAGTTCGTCGCCCAGTCGGTGATCAGCGGCCTGATGCAGGTTCAGCTGGAAACCGAAGTGCCGGTGTTCTCGGTCGTACTGACCCCACACCACTTCCATGCGGGCGAAGAACATCAGAAGTTCTTCTTCGAGCATTTTGTGCATAAGGGTCAGGAAGCGGCGAAGACCTGTGCGGATACGCTGCACAAGATGCGTGCGTTGCGTCGCACTGAGCCGCGGGCGGTAGCGGTTTAAGGCTCAACCTCGCTCTCACAGAATGACACAACACCTGTGGGAGCGAGCTTGCTCGCGATAGCGGTTTAGCATTCAACAATGATGTTGACTGTCAGTCCGCTATCGCGAGCAAGCTCGCTCCCACATTAGTTTTGTGTTGGGATTGAGATTTGGGTCAGGCCAGGTTTTCGCCGGTGGTCGGCACTATCAGAATCCCCGCCCGCAACCCATTCTTCACCTTCGGGTTAGGGAAAATGATTCGCGCGCCCTCTTCTTCGACGATCCAGCGTGTCTGCGCGATATCTTCGGCCAGCAGATAACCCACTTCCAGCTCCGAGAAGTTCTCGACATCCGCCGGCAGATGCAGGTGAAAGGTATCGCTGTGCTTGATGATTTCTCGCGCCACGCTGAACAACTGCAAGCCGTCCAGCCCTTCGTCGGAAAACGATGGCTCGCTGCCTTCGATGATCTGCTTCAGACGAATTTCCAGACGTTCGACGTTAACCCCTTCGTTCTGCCCGAATGGCCGGGCTTTACCCAACTCAAGGGTGAAGGACTCGGCGCCAAGCTTGTCGTAGGTATAAGAGCTGAAAACGATGGAGGGTTTGTTCTGCAACAGCACCGCTTCCATACCGGCGGCGCGCAAGCGAACCAGTTCCTGGCGTGAATGCTGGCGACCTTCTTTCCAGGGATACAGCGCGAACTGCTCGATCTTCGAGCCGCGAATCGCGGTGTGCAGGTCGTAGTGCAAGCGACTGCGATCCGGCACGCTGAAGAAGCTCGTCGCCAGGCGTTCCAGTTCGCAAGCGCGCAAGGCTTCCGAACCACTCGTCAGTTCGTGACGGCCATTGAACAGCCGGTTGACGTCCTGCTCGATATAACGCTCGCCGAGGCGCATGGCCTCGGGGTTGCCGAACAGGAACAGAATACGTGCGCGTGGCTTCAACTCACCACGGGCGATGTCATGCAACAGACGGTCGAGCAACTCGATAGGAGCTGTCTCGTTGCCGTGGATGCCGGCCGACAGCAGCAGGTCCATGCCATTGTCGCGAGCCTCGGGGGGCCGGACTTCCAGCGCTCCTTCGCTCAGCCAGCGCATTCGCACGCCTTCGACAGTCAGTTGAGTCTTCTCCGCCGGTTCGCGGCCGGCGAGGGTCAGTTCAAGCAGTTTGCCGAGGGCGAGCATAGAACGATTTCCTTAGTGGTCGTGCGCGCAATCAGGGCCGTGCACGTGGTCTTCGTCACCGACTTCAGCCGGTTCCATTTCCAGTTGCAGACTTACCAGATTAGTCGCCAATGGGCGCAACAGTATGTTGGCGTATTCAGCGTCGCCTTCTTCAACGTCCACGCCGATCAGCAACTGGCCGCGGCCGTCGTGCTGGATCCACAATTCCTTGCCTTGCCACATCACCGCAACGCGGGTGCAGGAAGTTTCCAGCTGAGTGCCGTCGGTGTCTTCAAGGATCAGCTGCAGGGTATCGCTCATTATTACGCTCTCATCTGGGAATGAAGCTGCGCGTGCGGCTCTGTTTGAACCGCACGCGGGGCTTTCAATTGATCTGGAATGGATAAACCGCGCCCAGTTTAAGGATTTGCGTCAGTTCATCCAGTGCCGTCCGGCACTCAAGCAACAATTGCGGGTCCGCCAGATCGGTTTCGCTCAAGCGGTCGCGGTAGTGCTTGTCGACCCATTGGGTCAGCGTGTCGTACAACGGCGCGGTCATGATAACCCCTGGGTTGACCGCCGCCAGCTCGGTTTCATTCAGCGCGACACGAAGACGCAGGCACGCCGGGCCACCGCCGTTCTGCATGCTTTGCTTGAGATCGAAGACTTTCACTTCGCGGATCAGCCCACCGGAGCTGGTCAGCCCTTGCAGGTACTGCCAGACGCGGTCGTTGTTCTGGCACTCTTGCGGCACGATCAACAGCATCGAACCGTCGGCACGCGACAGCAGCTGGCTGTTGAACAGGTAGGAACGCACCGCGTCTTCTACCGACACCTGGGAGCGCGGCACGCAGATCGCCTTGAAGTTAGCGCCGCGTTTGGCCAGCTTGCCGTGCAATTCAGCCAGCATTTGCTCGGTGTCGAGGAACGCATCCTCGTGATAGAACAGTGCCTCGCCGTTGCCCACGGCGATCACGTCGTTATGGAACACACCCTGATCGATGACCGACGGGTTTTGCTGGGCGTAGACCACACCGTCATCGCTCAAGCCGTGCAGGCGGGCGACCGCTTGCGAAGCTTCCAGAGTCTGGCGCGCCGGGTATTTTTGCGGGGCCGGGTAACGGGTGTCGAACGCACTGCGACCGAACACGAAGAACTCGACGCCGGCCTCGCCGTATTCACGGCAGAAGCGCGTGTGGTTGGCCGCGCCTTCATCACCGAACTGCGCCACTGCCGGCAACGCCGCGTGGTGGGCGAAGTGCTTCTGGTCAGCGAACATCGCCCCCAGTACGCGGCTGGTGGTCGGGTGTTCGATGCTGCGGTGGTATTTGCAGTTGAGGTTGGCGGCGGTGAAATGCACGCGACCGTCAGCGGTGTCCGCGCCCGGGCTGACCGTGGCGGCGTTGGCCACCCACATGCTCGAGGCCGAGCAGCTGGCGACCAGCAACGGCATCGCCTCTTTAGCAGCCTGTTCGATCACTTGCGCGTCAGTACCGCTGAAGCCCAGCTTACGCAGTCCTGCCACATCCGGGCGCTCTTGCGGAGCGAGCACGCCTTGTTGAAAGCCCATTTCCATCAGCGCTTTCATTTTCGCCAGGCCTTGCAGCGCCGCTTCCTTCGGGTTCGAAGATTGCTGGCTGTTGCTCTGGGACGCGACGTTGCCGTAGGACAGACCGCCATAGTTATGGGTCGGCCCCACTAGACCGTCGAAATTGACTTCATAGGATTTCATCAGCGAGGCTCCACGAATCTGTTGTTATAGGCATCAGTATCTATTCATTAACACCGCGTCGCGGCCTTCGCGGGCAAGCCAGCTCCCACAGGGGTTTTTGCATCGTCCTTGTAGGAGCAGGTTTGCTATTCCCACAGGGGTTTTGCATCATCCTTGTGGGAGCAGGTTTGCCATTCCCACAGGGGTTTTGCATCATCCTTGTGGGAGCAGGTTTGCCATTCCCACAGGTACAGTGCAGCTCTTGTGGGAGCGGGCTTGCCCGCGAAAAGGTCAGCGCTTACGAAAGCCGTACACCGGGTGTCAGCGCCGTCGGCAACGTCAGGCTCGGTGTTTCCAGCGAGGCCACCGGGTACGCGCAGTAATCCGCTGCGTAATAGGCACTGGCGCGATGGTTGCCCGAGGCGCCCACGCCGCCGAACGGTGCGCTGCTCGCAGCCCCGGTCAGCTGCTTGTTCCAGTTGACGATACCGGCGCGGCTTTCCAGCCAGAACTGCTGATAACGCGCCTCGGAATCCGACAGCAAACCGGCCGCCAGGCCATATTGAGTATCGTTGGCTTCAGCGATCGCCGCTTCAAAATCGGCGTAGCGGATCACTTGCAGCAACGGACCGAACAGTTCTTCGTCCGGGCGATCGCTGACTGCGGTGACGTCGAGAATGCCTGGTGTCAGCAACGCGGCCTGAGCCTGTGGCTGAGTCATTTCCAACAGCGCCACAGCGCCGTTGCCGAGCAAGTGCTCCTGAGCATCCATCAACGCACGGGCGGCGCCGAGGGAAATCACCGAGCCCATGAATGGCGCCGGTTGCTGATCGAACGCGCCGACTTCGATGGTCGAGCTGACCGCCACCAGACGCGCCAGCAGCGTGTCGCCCCAGGCGCCTTGCGGCACCAGCAAGCGGCGAGCACAGGTGCAACGCTGACCGGCAGAAATGAACGCCGACTGAATAATGGTGTAGACCGCGGCGTCGAGGTCCGCGACCTGATCGACCACCAGCGGGTTGTTGCCACCCATTTCCAGCGCGAGGATCTTGTCCGGGCGACCGGAGAACTGATGATGCAAATGGTTGCCGGTGCGGCTGGAACCGGTGAAGAACAAACCGTCGATGCCCGGATTGGCCGCCAGGGCGATCCCGGTTTCGCGAGCGCCTTGCAGCAGGTTCAGCACGCCAGCCGGCAAACCCGCTTCGATCCAGCACTTGACCGTCAGCTCGGCGACTTTCGGGGTCAGCTCACTCGGTTTGAACAGCACGCTGTTACCGGCCAGCAACGCCGGAACGATATGCCCGTTCGGCAAGTGACCCGGGAAGTTGTACGGGCCGAACACCGCGACCACACCGTGGGGCTTGTGGCGCAATACCGCGGTGGCGTCGCCCAATGGGCCGCTCTTCTCGCCGGTACGCTCGCGGTAGCTTTGCACCGAGATGGCGATCTTGTTGATCATGCTGGTGACTTCGGTGGCCGACTCCCACAGCGGTTTACCGGTCTCTTCACCGATGCAGCGAGCCAGTTCGTCGGCGTGGTTTTTCAGACTGGCGGCAAAGGCTTCCAGCACGCCGATGCGATCTTCCAGCGAACGTCTGCCCCAGCCCGGAAAAGCCTGGCGGGCAGCCTGCACCGCAGATTCGACTTGTGCCGCGTTAGCGCCGTTGCCGGACCACAAGACCTGCTGGGTCACCGGGTTCAGCGATTCGAAAGCTTCGCCCTGGCCTTCCAGCCATTCACCTGCGATATAAAGCGTGCTCATTACTTCGACTCCCGAGAAACTGGCTGGGCTGACAACGGCACGGCACGTACCTGATCGCCCGCAGTGAGTTTAAGACGTTTGGCCGTCAACTGATCGACCACCAGGGTGCCCGCGGCGAAGCGTGCTGGAGCGGCAGTGATCCGGCAGTCTTCGCGCTTGCGGTTGTGAATCAAAAATGGCGTGGCGTCGTCACCCGGGGTACCGATGGCCAGCACCAGTGCCTGACTGTCGCGCACTGCGCGAATCTTGCTGGTTTCGCATTCCACGGCCGGGCCGGCGTCGAAGATGTCGACGTAGCCTTGATAACTGAAGCCTTCACTCTTGAGCATGGCCAACGCCGGCTCGGTGTCGGGGTGAACCTTGCCGATCACCTTGCGCGCATCCTCGGAGAGGAAGCAGGTGTACAGCGGGAACTTGGGCATCAACTCGGCGATGAAGGCTTTGTTGCCGACACCGGTCAGGTAATCGGCCTGGCTGAATTCCATTTTGAAGAAGTGCCGACCCAGGCTTTCCCAGAATGGCGAGCGTCCGGCTTCATCGGACACGCCGCGCATTTCGGCGATGATCTTGTTGCCGAACAGTTGCGGGAATTCAGCGATGAACAACATCCGCGCCTTGGCCAGCATGCGGCCGTTGAGACCACTGCGGTAATCGGCATGCAGGAACAACGAGCACAACTCGGAATTGCCGGTCAGGTCGTTGGCCAGAAACAGCGTCGGGACCTCGCGGTAGATATTCAGCTCCTGGGAAGCGCTGACGGTCAGACCGACCCGAAAGTTGTACCAGGGCTCACGCAGGCCAACCGCGCCGGCAATCGCCGAAATGCCGACGACACGACCGTTGTCGTCTTCGAGTACGAACAAATAGTCCGCATCACCGCGCTCGGCTTCGCCGCGAAAAGTCTTTTCCGCCCAACCGACCCGATGCGCCAGGCGCTCTTCGTTGGCCGGCAAGGTGGTCAGACCGGTGCCAGTGCTGCGGGCCAGGTCAATCAGAGCGGGTAAATCGCTGCTGCGTACGGGACGAACGATCATGCTATCTCCTCAAACGGGCCGCTTGCGCCACCCGTGAAACTCGCTGCTTTCCAGGATTCTTTCCAGGCACTCTTTCCAGGCACTCTTTCCAGACATGGCAGCAGGCGTTAAACCGCCACCAGGCGCACGCTGGCACCTTCGCCGACGCCAAGGGCTTCGGCCGCTTCAAGATCCAGGGTCACGGGCTTGCCCGGCGCGTAGTCCAGCTCCAGCAATACCGCGCGGTAATCCTGCAACTGGGCGTTGGCCACCAGGTATTGACGACCGGCGCCTTTGACCGGTTCGCCGATTTTAACCGGGACCACACGGCTCTGGGCGATCGAACGGATCCCGGAAACGCGGGCGTGCAGGGTCGGACCGCCATCGAAGATGTCGATGTAATGATCGGTCTCGAAGCCTTCGCGCATCAGGATGTCGAAGGTGATCTGTGCCCGTGGATGCACCTGACCCATCGCCTCTTGGGCGGAGTCGGGCAACAGCGGCACGTAGATCGGGTAATGCGGCATCAGTTCGGCGAGGAAGGTCCGGCTTTTCAGCCCACACAGACGCTCGGCGGCAGCATAGTTAAGGTCGAAGAAGTTACGGCCGATGGCATCCCAGAACGGCGAATCGCCATTCTCGTCGCTGTAACCGACGATCTCGGTCACGACCGAATCAGCGAAACGCTCCGGGTGGCTGGCGACAAACAGCAGACGGCCACGGGAGTTGAGTTCCGACCACGCCGACCCCACCAGCTCCGGGACCACATAGAAGCTGGTCAGCAGGCTGTTGCCGGTCAGGTCATGGCACTGGGAGAGCACATGGATCTTGTTATGAATCTTCAGCTCACGGGAGGCGTGAACGAAGGTTTCATTACGGAAGCTGTAGAACGGCTCGGAGTAACCGGCCGAGGCCACGATTGCCGAGCAGCCAACCAGCTTTCCGCTGGCCGTGTCTTCAAGGACGAAGAAATAGCTTTCTTCACCGTTGAAGCTGACTTCGGCGGCAAACGAGGCTTCGCTTGCTGCGATCTTGTCGCTCAGGCGTTCGACATCGTCCGGCAAGGACGTGACACCAATCGGGCTGTCCGCAGCCAGACGCTGTACCTCGCCCAGATCAGCCATTTGCGCGGGGCGCATCACCAGCATGGTGTCACTCCTTACTGAAAAACAGGTCGGTAAAAATGCCGACTCGGGGAAAAAAATGCCGGGCAGGCCCGGCACAGGAATTTGGCTCAACGCCTATTACAAGAATAGGCGCCGAGAGGTACTACGGCCTGTATCCGATCCTTGTAGGAGCGAGCTTGCTCGCGATGGGGGGATAACAGTCGACATCAATGTTGAATGTCGGTCCGCTATCGCGAGCAAGCTCGCTCCCACAGGGGGATCAGGCTTGAGTCAGTTTCGCCACGGCGCGTTCGAAACGCTCCAGGCCCTGCTCGATATCAGCGTCTTCAACCACCAGGCTTGGCGCGAAACGAATGACGTCCGGGCCGGCCTGCAGGATCATCAAGCCTTCACGCTCACACGCGTTGAACACGTCTTTGGCCTTGCCTTTCCAGGCATCGCTGAGCACGCAGCCGATCAACAGACCGAGACCACGAACTTCAGTGAACAGGCCGTATTGCTTGCCGATCTGCTGCAGACGGGTCTTGAACTTGTCGTGCTTGGCTTTGACGCCGTTCAGCACTTCTGGCGTGTTGACCACATCGATCACTGCTTCCGCCACGGCGCACGCCAATGGGTTGCCGCCGTAAGTGGTGCCGTGAGTACCGACTACCAGGTGTTTGGCCAGCGCTTCGGTGGTCAGCATGGCCGCGATCGGGAAACCGCCGCCCAGGCTCTTGGCGCTGGTCAGGATGTCCGGCGTCACGCCGTAATGCATGTAGGCAAACAGTTCGCCGCTGCGGCCCATGCCGGTTTGCACTTCGTCGAACACCAACAGCGCGTTGTGCTCATTGCACAGCTCGCGGGCGCCTTGCAGATAAGCCAGCTCGGCCGGCAATACACCGCCCTCGCCCTGGATCGGTTCCAGCACCACGGCGCAGGTCTTGTCGGAGATAGCGGCTTTCAGCGCTGCCAGATCGTTGAACGGCACGTGAGTGATGCCAACGATCTTCGGGCCGAAGCCGTCGGAGTACTTGGACTGCCCGCCCACGTTCACGGTGAACAGCGTGCGACCGTGGAAGCTGTTCAGTGCGGCGATGATTTCGTATTTTTCAGCGCCGAAGCGGTCATGAGCAACACGACGAGCCAGCTTGAAGGCGGCTTCGTTGGCTTCGGCGCCGGAGTTGCAGAGGAACACACGATCGGCAAAGGTGGCGTCGATCAGCTTATGGGCCAGGCGCAGGGCCGGCTCATTGGTGAACACGTTGGACACGTGCCACAGCTTGTTCGCTTGTTCGGTCAAGGCACCGACCAGCGCCGGATGCGCATGGCCCAATACGTTAACTGCGATCCCGCCGCCGAAATCGATCAGCTCACGACCCGACTGATCCCAGACTCGGGAGCCGGCGCCGCGCACAGGAATGAAAGCAGCAGGCGCGTAGTTGGGAACCATTACCTGGTCGAAATCGGCGCGTTGCACCGGAGCATGCTCAACGGACATCGGAGTCTCCTGAAGAGGAACGCCCGCCTGAAACTGGCGAGCGATGGGGGGATTGTAAGGACAGTTTTCAGCTTGGCCTTGCCGCCAAGCGACAACTTCTTATAGCGCCAAACCCGGTTTTGCCCGGGTTTATGGCAATGCGACAAATAGCGTCGCAAAGGCGCAGTTTAAACTGCTGGCGGGGATTAGCGGCAGGGTTGGGGAATTTGATTTGCGCAGGGTTGGGAGGTGTGGTGCCTGTGACGGCCTCTTCGCGAGCAAGCTCGCTCCCACATTAGATCTTCGGCGTGTGCACTATCTGCAATACACAGGAGATCAAGTGTGGGAGCGAGCTTGCTCGCGAAGGCTATAGCAACGACACAACAAATCTTGAAACTAACCGCGCTCTGAAGGCGCCGACGACAATTCAAACGGGCTGCTGCTGCGTCGCTGGTTGCGATCTTCCCGCGGGGTGGCGCCGAAGAAGTTGCGATAGGCGCTGGAGAAATGCGGCCCCGAGGAGAAGCCGCAGGACAAACCGATCTGGATGATCGACTTGCTGGTCTGCATCAACATCTGCCGGGCCTTGTTCAGGCGCAGTTCCAGGTAGTACTGGCTCGGCACGCGGTTGAGGTACTGCTTGAAGATCCGCTCCAGTTGTCGACGGGACACGCACACATGCTGGGCAATTTCGTCGGTGGTCAGCGGCTCTTCGATATTCGCTTCCATCAGCAACACGGCTTGCGTGAGCTTGGGATGGCTGGAGCCCAAACGATTCTGCAGCGGAATGCGCTGACGCTCGCCGCCCTCGCGAATCCGCTCCACCACCAATTCTTCGGACACTGCACCCGCCAGTTCGGCGCCGTGATCACGGGCCAGCACCGCCAGTAACAGATCGAGTACCGACATCCCGCCGCAAGCGGTCAGGCGATCGCGATCCCAATCGAACAGATGGCTGGTGGCGATGACTTTCGGGTAGCGCTCGGCGAAATCATCCTGCCAGCGCCAATGCACCGCAGCGCGATAACCATCGAGCAAGCCCAGTTGCGCCAGCGGGTAGACACCGGCGGACAAACCGCCGATCACACACCCGGCGCGCACTTGCTGCTTGAGCGCACTGCTGAGCGCCGGCGCAATGCCGGTCGGCGGTTCGTCCGCCAGCAGAAACAGCTTCTGAAAACCTTCGAGCTTTCCGGCCCAAGGTTCGCCCGGCAATTGCCAGGCCCCAACGGCTGGCAGTTCGGCCTGCAGAAACGAGAGTTCGTAAACAACCTCCGGATGCACGCGCTGAGCAACACGCAAGGCCTCCTCAGCCAGCGCCAGCGTCAAGGCTTTAGTGCTGGGCCAAATCAGGAAACCAATTCGATGGGCAGTCATGGCGTGCAATCCGAAGCGAAAACAGTGTTAAAAGCCGAAGGCGGCAGCAACCAAATTAGACCATCTGGCGCGCGGTGCGCAGCATGACCTAATTGGGTGCGTAACGGGAGCATTAAAGGGTATTACTTCAAGCTGCCCGACAGGAACTGTTGCAGACGTTCGGATTGCGGGTTGACCAGCACTTCACGCGGGTTGCCGCATTCTTCCACGACACCTTTGTGCAGGAACACCAGCTGGTTCGACACTTCGCGAGCGAAGCCCATTTCGTGGGTGACCACGACCATGGTCCGGCCTTCCTGAGCCAAGGCCTGCATCACCTTGAGCACGTCGCCGACCAGTTCCGGGTCGAGCGCCGAAGTCGGTTCGTCGAACAGCATCACTTCCGGTTCCATCGCCAGCGCACGGGCAATCGCTACGCGCTGCTGCTCGCCGCCGGACATGTGACCCGGGTACGCGTCCTTACGATGGGACACACCCACTTTGGCCAGATAATGTTCGGCCTTTTCCCGGGCTTCTACCTTGGACATGCCGAGCACGTGCACCGGCGCTTCCATGATGTTTTCCAGCGCGGTCATGTGCGACCACAGATTGAAATGCTGGAACACCATCGACAGCCGCGAACGCATACGCTGCAGTTGTTTTGGATCGGCGGCCTTCAGCGCGCCGTCCTTGTTCGGTACCAGCTTCAACTCTTCGTTGTTGAGCAGAATCTTGCCCGCGTGGGGCTGCTCGAGCAGGTTGATGCAGCGCAGGAAAGTACTTTTGCCGGAGCCACTGGAGCCGATGATGCTGATCACATCGCCAGCTTGAGCTGCCAGGGACACGCCCTTGAGCACTTCGTGACTGCCATAGCGTTTATGCAGGTCTTGGACTTCAAGTTTGTACATGCGGTCGGTTCTCACAAAAACAGTCAGTCAGTCGTTGAGCAAGCGCCCGTGACGCAGCGCTTCGCGCCCCGCCACCTTGGCCAGCCAGAAACCAGGTTGGGCGTAACGTAGCCGTTCTACGGCAAACAACACGCCGGACGTGCCAGCACAGACGATGCTGACCTGATCGGATAATGGATCAATCACTTCAAAAATCGGCTCGCCCGCTTCGACCCAGCTACCGGCCGGACGCAGAAAGCTCACCACGCCGGGATGCGGCGCAAACAGCAACTCAGTCCCTTCGAACGGCATCGCTTCGCACGCTTCCTGCTGCGCGGCCGGCCACTCACCGGCGATCAAACCTTGCTCGGCGAGGAACGCCAGAATGCCTTCGGCGTGAGCCTCGGCTTGCGGACGACCGGTATCGGCCTGACCACCCAACTCAAGGGTAGTCGCCAGGCAGGCCAGGGGAATCTGCGCCTGCGGGAACATCCGCGACAAGTGCAGCCACGGCAGCGAACAGGCTTCGTCAAAGGAGTTGCCGCCGGAATCTTCCGTCAACAGCCCGACCCGCACATTCAAATGCGCAGCCAGCGAACGCCATTGCGGCCAGTGTTGCGGCAAGGCGTACATGTGCAGCGCGGCCTCGGCATCGCAATGCAGATCGAGCACCACATCCGCGGTGCACGCATGGCTCAGCAGGACTCGCTGCATGCCTTGCAACTGACTGGAAGCCGGTGGCAGTGCCGCCAGGACATCGCTCATGGCCAGGCGGATCAGCTCGATATTGGCATGCGGATCGTCACCCAGGCGCCCTTGCAGTTGCGCGGCCACCGGCTCGCTCAACTCAAAGAAGTCCCGGTTGAAATTCTTGCCACTGCCAAACTCGAAACGCCCTTGGTGGCTGCCTTGCAGCAGCTGACCGAGGCCCAGCGGGTTCGCCACCGGCACCAGTTCGATCACACCGTTCAAGGCGCCCTGCGCTTCCAGCTCGGCCAGGCGCTTTTTCAGCTCCCAGGCTGTGCGCATCCCCGGCAGTTCATCAGCGTGGAGGCTGGCCTGGATATAGGCCTTGCGCTCGCCGCTGCCGAAGCGGAACACCGAGATATGGCGTTCGCTGCCCAGATGGCTCCACGGCAATGAATGATCGATACGTTCCATGATCAGGCCTTGCGCGGGGCCATGTAGCCCAGCCAGCGATGCTCAGCCATCTTGAACAGGCGCACCAGAATGAACGTCAGGCACAGGTAGAACGCGCCTGCGGTGATATAGGCTTCGAACGGCAAGTAGTACTGAGCGTTCACCGTGCGCGCGGCACCGGTGATGTCGATCAGAGTCACGATGGAGGCCAGACTGGTGGTCTGCAGCATCATGATCACTTCGTTGCTGTACTGCGGCAGCGCCCGGCGCAGGGCCGACGGCAGCAGGATGCGGCGATACAACTTGTAGCGCGACATGCCCATGGCCTTGGCCGCTTCGATCTCGCCATTGGGGGTAGCACGCAGGCTACCGGCGATGATTTCGGCGGTGTAAGCGCTGGTATTGATGGCAAATGCCAGGCAAGCGCAGAACGTCGCACTCGACAGCCAGGGCCACAGGAAGCTTTCCCGTACCGCTTCGAATTGCGCCAGCCCGTAGTAGATCAAAAACAGCTGCACCAGCATCGGTGTGCCACGGATCACGTAGGTGAAGAGCCAGGCGCTCATGTTCACGACCGGCTGTTTGGACACGCGCATCAGCGCCAGCGGCAAGGCCGCCAGCAGACCGAACAACAGTGACAGTGCGAGCAGTTTCAGGGTGGTCAGCAAGCCGCCGAAGTACAGCGGCAGAGCCTCCCAAATGACGTTGTAGTCGAAGATCATAGATCAGCCGCCCTTACGCCTACCGAGTAGCGCTTCTCAAGGTGACGCAATGCCAGCAACGAGACACTGGTGATCACCAGGTACATCGCCGCCACTGCGAGGAAGAAGGTGAAAGGCTCGCGAGTGGCATCTGCCGCCTGCTTGGCCTTGAACATCATGTCTTGCAGACCGACCACCGAAATCAGCGCGGTAGCCTTGGTAAGTACCAGCCAGTTATTGGTGAAGCCCGGAATCGCCAGGCGAATCATCTGTGGCACCAATACCCGGAAAAACACCTGGAAACTGTTCATGCCGTACGCCATGCCGGCTTCGGCCTGGCCCTTGGGGATCGCCATGAAGGCCCCGCGGAAGGTTTCCGACAGGTACGCACCGAAGATGAAACCCAGGGTGCCGATACCGGCGGCCAACGGATTCAAGTCGATGTAATCGTCAAAACCAAACATCGGCGCGACGCGGTTGAGCAAGTCCTGACCGCCGTAGAAAATCAGCAGGATCAGCACCAGATCGGGAATCCCGCGGATCACCGTGGAATACAGATCGCCCAGCCAGGCCAGCCAGCGTACCGGCGACAGGCGCAATGCGACCCCGATCAGACCCAGAACAATGGCCAGGGCCATGGACGACAAGGCGAGCTGAAGCGTCAGCCATGCGCCATCGAGGATGACAGCCCCGTAGCCTTTCAACATGATTCAGGTCCTCGAAAGTTGGGATGAAAAAATGGCGCAAACCTCAGAGATCCTGCTGCTTGCGCCATTTCGGACTTACCTGCGAGGTATTTACTTGCCGTAAATATCGAAGGCGAAATACTTGTCCTGGATTTGCTTGTACTTGCCGTTTTCACGAATGGCCGTGATCGCGGTGTTGATCTTGTCTTTCAACGCGTCGCCTTTGCGTACTGCGATGCCGATGCCGTCGCCGAAGTACTTCTCGTCGGTGAACGCCGGGCCAACGAACGCGAAGCCTTTGCCGGCATCGGTTTTCAGGAAGCCGTCATCCAACAGCGTAGCGTCTGCCACGGTGCCGTCGAGGCGACCGGCCGCTACGTCCAGGTAGATTTCGTTCTGCGAACCGTAAGGCTTGATTTCAGCACCCAGCGGAGCCAGGACTTCGCGAGCGAAACGCTCGTGGATCGAACCGCGCTGCACGCCGATGTTCTTGCCTTTGAGCTCGGCCAAGCTATCGCTGACCGCAGTACCGGCCTTCATCACCAGACGAGCCGGGGTGTTGTAGTACTTGTTGGTGAAGTCCACGGACTTCTTGCGATCTTCAGTGATCGACATGGACGACAGGATCGCGTCGATCTTGCGCACTTTGAGTGCCGGGATCAGACCGTCGAACTCTTGCTCGACCCACACGCACTTGACCTTCATCTCTTCGCACAGCGCGTTGCCGATGTCGTAGTCGAAACCAACGATGCTGCCGTCCGGCGCTTTCGATGCGAATGGAGGGTAAGCCGCCTCGATGCCAATTTTCAGAGGCTTTTCATCGGCGAATGTCGGCAAGGACAGCACGGACAGTGCCAGGGCGCCAAGAAGCACGAGTTTCTTCATCGTAGGACTCCATCGGTAAAGGGCGAAAACGGCAGAGTGAGCAACAGCCCAATATGCAAATGGGTGGAAACGCAAAGCGCTGCTGCGTCTTCGGAATCTCGTGCTGAATTCAACATTGAATTCAACTTTAAATTCAACGCGAGCAACGACGAGCGAGTGATTGGCATTCTAACGACAGGCCCGAAGCCGATATTTCTTCAATGCGACAACAATTTACAGAAGCACTGAAAAACCCGGTCGAGCACATTGACAGCCTCGCAAGGTTATGCGAGAGCAAAAGACAGACAACCGATCTATAATGCAAATAGCGGGCCCATTATTCGCAAACCCTTCTATTCCGGCAAGCGTAGCGTGCTGTCTTATTTTTCATGTGGGTTAAGAGGCCCGAAAGCGGGGCTTTACGTTTCGCTTCGCCCCGAAATCGGTCGCGGGGTTACACATTTGGTTACTTGAGTAACAACAGGAAGGTTCCTACCGGGAAAACCGATAATTATTGGTTCGGAGCCCCTGCTCCACCGGCGCCTGACCAACCGCTATCGCGAGCAAGCTCACTCCCACACTCGATCTGCGCTAGACCACTATGGTGCGATCAACGCAGAACTAATGTGGGAGCGAGCTTGCTCGCGATAGCAATAGACCAGCCACCCCAAACCTCAAGCCGATCAAAAATCCCAACCCACAAAAAAGCCCCACCCGGCTCAACACCGGATGGGGCTCGATGACTCAGAACTCTCGCTTACGCGACGTTCATAGTCCTGTGAGTATCGATCAAATGCTGCACCACACCCGGATCAGCCAGGGTGGAGATATCGCCCAGACCGTCATATTCCGCGGTAGCAATCTTGCGCAGGATTCGGCGCATGATTTTCCCCGAACGGGTTTTCGGCAGGCCCGGCGCCCACTGGATCACATCCGGCGAGGCAATCGGACCGATCTCTTTGCGCACCCAGTTCTTCAACTCCAGACGCAGCGCTTCGCTCGGCTCTTCGCCACCGTTGAGGGTGACGTAGACATAGATGCCCTGCCCTTTGATGTCATGGGGCACACCGACCACCGCCGCTTCGGCGACTTTCGGGTGAGCGACCATCGCGCTTTCGATCTCGGCGGTGCCCATGCGGTGACCGGAGACGTTCAACACGTCATCCACACGACCGGTGATCCAGTAGTAGCCGTCCTCATCGCGGCGAGCGCCGTCGCCCGTGAAGTACATGCCGCGGAAGGTCTTGAAGTAGGTGTCGACGAAGCGGTCATGGTCGCCGTACAGCGTGCGCGCCTGGCCCGGCCACGAATCGAGGATCACCAGGTTGCCCTCGGCGACGCCTTCGATGATGTTGCCCAGGTTGTCCACCAGCGCCGGCACCACACCAAAGAACGGACGTGCCGCCGAACCCGGCTTGAGCGCGTGAGCACCCGGCAGCGGGCTCATCAGCGTGGCGCCGGTCTCGGTCTGCCACCAGGTATCGACGATCGGGCAACGCGACTGACCGACGTTCTTGTAGTACCAGTCCCAGGCCTCCGGGTTGATCGGCTCACCGACCGAACCCAGCAGACGCAAGCTGCTGCCATCGGCGCCTTCAACAGCGGCTTTACCCGAAGCCATCATCGCGCGGATCGCGGTCGGCGCGGTGTAGAGGATATTGACCTGGTGCTTGTCGACGACCTTCGCCACCCGGGTGATATCCGGGTAGTTCGGCACGCCTTCGAACAGCAAAGTGGTCGCGCCATTGGCCAGCGGGCCATAGACAATATAGGTGTGGCCGGTGACCCAGCCGACGTCGGCGGTGCACCAGTAGACTTCGCCCGGACGATAGTCGAACACCCGCTCATGGGTCATCGCGGCGTACAGCAGATAGCCGCCAGTGGTGTGTTGCACACCCTTGGGCTTGCCGGTGGAACCTGAGGTATAAAGGATGAACAGCGCTTCTTCAGCGCCCATCTCTTTCGGCGCGCACACAGTGCCCGCCACTTTCATCAAGTCTTCGTACCAGATGTCGCGATGCTGGTTCCACTTGATGTTGCCGCCGGTGCGCTTGCACACGATGACCTTCTGAATGCTGCTGGTTTCCGGATTGGTCAGCGCATCGTCGACGTTGGCCTTGAGCGGGATTTTCTTCCCGGCACGAAGACCTTCGTCAGCGGTGATCACCACTTTGGATTTGCAGTCGATGATCCGACCGGCCAGGGCTTCCGGCGAGAAACCACCGAACACTACCGAATGAATCGCGCCGATCCGGGTGCACGCCAGCATGGCGACCACGGCTTCGGGAATCATCGGCATATAGATAGTCACCACGTCGCCGCGGTGCACATCCTGGCCACGCAGGGCGTTGGCGAACTTGCAGACTTGTTCGTGCAGCTCGCGATAGGTGATCTTGCGGCTCTCGGCAGGGTCATCGCCCTCCCAGATGATCGCGACCTGATCGCCGCGCTCGGCGAGGTGGCGGTCCAGGCAGTTATAGGAGACGTTCAGGGTGCCGTCGGCGAACCATTTGATGTCGACATGGTGGTCGTCGAAGGAAGTCTGCTTCACCGTGGTGAAAGGTTTGATCCAGTCGAGGCGCTTGGCCTGCTCGCGCCAGAAGCCGTCAGGGTTGACCACCGACTGCTGGTACATGGCCTTGTAGGTCGCCTCATCAGTCAGCGTGTTGGCCGCAACCTCGGGACGAACGGGATACAGAGAAGCCGCACTCATCTTTCTTACCTCGGTGGATAGTTGTTGTTTTATGGCTCCAGTTGTAGCCGGGGCGGGCCTATAGAACCATTCGACGATGGTAGTAACAAGCCCCTACAAAATGTCGTATTTCCCCCCTCGAGCGGCTCAAGCCCGGAACTCGCAGCGGTTTTCACCCTGCTAAAAAAGGCTCGTTTCAATGGCTGCAAGGTCGATTTTCAGGGGGATTGTTACAGAATTTGCCAATAGTCTTTATCAAAAGCACGGCTATATGAATGACCACCACCGGCCTAAAATCAACCTCGCCAACAACGGCAACGTGATTAACCCAGTTGCAGCCCCCACGAAGGCCCGTTAATCCAGATTCGCTTCTCAAGTTCCACACGCAGCCTCAAAAGGGTTGCGCGCGCCCTCACGACCCGAGAAAGGTAAATTGAAATGAAAACTTTATTAGTTCTGGCCCTCAGCAGCCTCTGCGCCACCGCCATGGCTGATCAGATCCCGACAAACGTCGCCAGCCAGCAGGCACCTATAGAGGAATACACCTACTCCTCCGACCTGGACATCGCCAAAGTTGTCTCGATGAGCGAAGTTCCGAATGTCTGTGAAATTGTCCCGGCCCGCATGGAATATGAAGACTCCAAAGGTCAACGGCATATTCTGCAATACAGCGTAATGGGTAATGGTTGCCTTAACGGTTAATCAACCCGGTTAGACCCAGACTCTCTTACCACGGCCGACCACGGTACTCGCACTCAGCTGATTCTTCACCGTTCGATCCACCGCGCCCTGACTACAGAGGCATAGAGCGTTGAACACAAAGCATCGATATATTCGATTATTTTAAGCATTTATTTGCGCTTTTTAATCGAAACAGTACGAGTAGTATGAGCTTCACACCCACTGAACAAAACGAACACCACCCGGAGCTACCCTCATGAAAACCAAACTGATCATCGCCCTGACCCTCTCCGTACTGGCTGCCAACACCTTCGCCGCCGACGGTTATGACCGCACCATCGCTGCCGATGGCTTCGACCGCACTGGCGCTGCCACTCTCGCTGCCGATGGCTCCGACCGCACTGGCGCCAACCGCCTCAGCTAATAGCTGACCGCGACGTCACAGCCCGGCCTCGGCCGGGCTTAGTTGTTTCTGAATGTCCAAAAAAACCCACAACACCGCACAACCTGTGGGAGCGAGCTTGCTCGCGAAGACCGCGCAGCGGTCATGCTAAAAGCCACCCAAATTTCCCGCCCTTGCACAACGCCCACGCCAACAAAAAAACTTCCCCCATCCCAACACCCCGCAAACCCTTGCCCTACCTCAACAAAGCCCAACCCACCCCTCCCGCCGAGACAATCGACCACGCCTGCCCTGAAAAAACTGGCTGAAATACCCTGATAAAAACCCTTATACTGGAGCAGTCAAAAGGGCTTGAAATATCCCCTAGTCGGGCTATAAACCCACGCTGATTCAGCCTTCAAAGGCCATAGGGAAAGGCCCAGCGCCCGCCTCCCATCAGCGACTTCGGGGTCAACCCCAACCAAATTTATGTTTTTTGCGTGCGTTCACCGCCACTGCACTCAACAATCCTTTAGATCCAAAGCGGCCAATAGCCGTGTGACAACCCACCATAAGTGTTTTTCACACGGCCATCTGGCCCTCACGCAGGAGACGACACGTCATGCTGAGCTGGGACGAATTCGACAAAGAAGATGACGGCGAAGTCGCCGTAAAAGGCGCCAACGCCGGCCACGCTTCTGAAGCCAACATGGACCGCCTCGACAGCGCCGGCGGTGCCGCAGCTCAAGAAGCCCGCGCCGTAACCGCCAGCGACTCCGCCGCGATCATCCGTGCCAAGGCCGCGCTCGATAACCTTGACATCGCCGAAGGCCTGGCCGAGCTCGAAGGCGCTTCCGCCCGTGTTGCCGTCGACGAAAAGCGCATGATCAACTGCCGCGCCGACCTCAACCAACTCGTCCCGTTCAAATACGACTGGGCCTGGCAGAAATACCTGGACGGCTGCGCAAACCACTGGATGCCGCAAGAAGTCAACATGACCGCCGACATCGCCCTCTGGAAAGACCCGGAAGGCCTGACCGACGACGAGCGCCGCATCGTGATGCGCAACCTCGGCTTCTTCTCCACCGCCGACTCCCTGGTTGCCAACAACCTGGTCCTGGCCGTATACCGCCTGATCACCAACCCGGAATGCCGCCAGTACATCCTGCGCCAGGCTTTCGAAGAAGCGATCCACACCCACGCCTACCAGTACTGCATCGAATCGTTGGCCATGGATGAAGGCGAGATCTTCAACATGTACCACGAGATCCCATCGGTCGCGAAAAAAGCCACCTGGGGCCTGAAATACACCCGTTCGATCTCCGATCCGAAGTTCGAAACCGGCACCGTCGAAACCGACAAAGAACTGCTGCGCAACCTGATCGCCTACTACTGCGTTCTGGAAGGCATCTTCTTCTACTGCGGCTTCACCCAGATCCTCTCCATGGGCCGCCGCAACAAAATGACCGGCGTCGCCGAGCAGTTCCAGTACATCCTGCGCGACGAATCCATGCACCTGAACTTCGGCATCGACGTGATCAACCAGATCAAAATCGAAAACCCACACCTGTGGGACGCCGAAATGAAGGAAGAAGCTTCGCAGATGATCCTGCAAGGCACTCAACTCGAAATCGAATACGCCCGCGACACCATGCCGCGCGGCGTACTGGGCATGAACGCCGCGATGATGGAGGACTACCTCAAATTCATCGCCAACCGTCGTTTGTCGCAGATCGGTTTGAAAGAGGAATATCCAGGCACCACCAACCCGTTCCCATGGATGAGCGAGATTATGGACTTGAAGAAAGAGAAGAATTTCTTCGAGACTCGGGTTATTGAGTATCAGACCGGTGGGGCGTTGAGCTGGGATTGATTCCTGGAGCTAGCCACGATTTGCCGGTCGTGATTTGAATCGGTGGATTGGAAAAACTAAAAAGCCCTGAACGTGTTCAGGGCTTTTTAGTTTGGGAGAAGAACGCACGACCCCGTAGCAGTTGCCGAAGGCTACGTCAGAGGGCGAAGCCCTCGCAAAACCTGAATCCCATATCCCCCGGTAAAACCCACCTCCACCCATCACAACCGCGCCAAAACCACCCGCACCCCATACTGCGGAATAATCCCATCCGCCGTCACCAACTCCAGCCCTTCCGCCTGAGCTTGGGCAATCAACATCCGATCAAACGGATCGCGATGAATCTCCGGCAACTTCCCCGCCTGCTGCCCATGGAAAAGCGAAATCGGCAGCTTGGTAAAACCCTCATCTTCAACCAACACCTCCAGATCCTCTGGAGCCTCCAGCATCCCTTTCGCCTGCTTGATTGATATCTCCCAGATCGAAGCTGCGCTTACCAGCACCTGATTACGTGGCTCACCAATCATCTGTCGAGCAATGGCACCCAACGCAGGATCATCAGACAGCCACCAAAGAAACGCATGGGTGTCCAACAACAAGCGCCTCATAGACTGCCCTCGAATCCATCGATGATGTCTTGCGGCGTCTTATCAAAATCCGCAGACATCCGAATCTTCCCCTTCAACCGCCCAGGCTTGCGCACCCGAGGTGTATCGACATGAGGCAGCAAATCCAGATAAGGCTTGCCGGCTTTGGCGATCACGACCTTGTCGCCATGCCATACACGTTCAGCAAGCTGGGAGAGTTGGGATTTTGCTTCGTGCATGTTTACTTGGACTAATTCACTCATAATGCACCTCGACTGGTTAGCTAAGTAAGCCTAAGACGAAGACTCTTGGCAGACAAGCCCCAGAGGTAACCGCCCGTCAAAAACGACGGTTCAAGGCAATCAACTGGAAATCGAATACGCTCGAGACACCACGCCGCGCGGCGTACTGGGCATGAACGCCGCTAGGATGGAGGACTACCTCAAATTCATCGCCAACCGTCGCCTGTCGCAGATCGGTTTGAAAGAAGAATACCCAGGCACCACTAACCCGCTCCCTTGGGTGAGCGAGATTATGGACTTGAAGAAAGAGAAGAATTTCTTCGAGACGCGGGTTATTGAGTATCAGACTGGTGGGGCTTTGAGCCGGGATTGATTCTGGCCTGAGATGCTTGCTTGAAGTGTGAGGCAGGTATCCAGCAAGATTTTCCTCACACCACCTAACTTCCTTAGGTCAAATCGTCGAAAACCCACCGACCATGGAGTATGCTTTTCAGTTGCTCGACGCTCAGCAGCGTATCCGGCTTCTTATGAACAACCGCGTGGCAGTTTGCGCAGAGTGTAATCAGGTCGGTCGCTGGATCGACTGGCTGATCCTCCTCATATTCGGAAATGGGCTTCACATGGTGCACATGGATAAAGCCTTTTGCATGCTCGCCATACACCTTCTCGAAATCAAAACCACAAGCTTTGCAGCTGAGCCCATGAATAGCTATTGCCTGACGCCGAAGCTTTCGACAGCGCTCATACTTCACACCGAAATATGTGATTTTTTTCCCTTCGGTACCGGTGGCCCTAGTCTCAAAGTCCTGCGCACCATCGGTTAGGCTGGAGTCGTCGACCTGATCCGACTTCAGCACCGCATGGCCGTAGATGCTGTCAAATACGGCTTGATCAATTGCCCGGACACCGTTACGCCAGTAATTATCCTTGAGCTTTGGAGGAATCGGCTCAAGGTACTCTCCATCAACTTTGTTCGGAACTGCAGATTCAAAGGGTTTAAAGCCCTCAATGACTGCAAACAAGTCACCTTTTGTGCTGTTCTTGTCTGCATGCACCCTCCCTATTCGAGCAACACCAAAATAATGAGGGTTGGCGCTCAGACGCTGATCCGAAAAAGCCTTGTTTGTCATTTTACCTTTGTAATACAGCACCGCGGTTCCTTCGGTAAGAATCGCTCTGTACTGCTTCGGGAAGTGGTAACGGTCCCCTGTTTGATCGGCCCACTTCGATTCATCATTTTCGACAATGACAGCTGGCATCCATTCATCCTCTTAGCAGAGGATGAAGCCTACCAAATAAAGAGAAAACTCCTACACGATCAGCGAAAGAATTCTACGGCTCTCGATCAGTAAATGAGAAATGTCGCTCAAGCAGTATTGTCAAAATCCGCAGATATACGAATCTTCCCCTTCAACCGCCCAGGCTCGCGCACCCGAGGTGTATCGATATGAGGCAGCAAGTCCAGATAAGGCTTGCCGGCCTTGGCGATCACAACCTTGTCACCACGCCATGCACCCTCAGCGAGTTGGGAGAGCTGGGATTTAGTTAAGCGATGAGGTGTTGTCCATTCGCCGCAGCGTTGAACCGAGCATGGGTGACGAATGTAAAACAGTTGATGCGCCCCACTCTTGCACCCGCTATTAATAGACCACTTCTCAAGGACCCGAGCGCCCATGAAATTCGACGTTGCCTACTGCCTCAGCCTCGACGACAAGCTATCGATCTATGACGTACGCGATCTGAATTTCGACGAGACTATGGCGTTCGACTCGGCCAAGGAGCGCTTTCAGTGCCCCAATGACGCCTGTCGGGCGGCGTTTGATGCCGAAAACGTACTGGGGACGTTCAACGCCAAGAACGTCAATTACATCCGCACGCCGCACTTCAAGAATGCGCCCAGCACCCGGCATGTCGAGGGTTGTCCTAATGGCAAGGCGTTGGCCTCTGGAGTGGATGCCGAAGATGCGGAAATGGATGACGAGCGGGAGGAGCATTTCCCGTCAGAACTGTTGCTGACCCGTCGTCAGTATGTGCGCAAGCCATCCAGCCCAGAGACGAATGCCGATGCACCCCGTGACATTCCCCAGCCGTCGTCTACAAGCAGCGCCACGCCCCAGGCTTCGAAGGACAACACCCCGGACAAGACCAGCGTCTTCGCCCATCCGGTGGAATGCTTTGTGTCGAATTTCGATGACAAGGACACCCTCAAACGCATGCCGCTGAAGATTGGCGAGCATACGGCGTCTTATGGGTCGTTCTTCAAGAAGATCGAGTATCTGCAGGACAACAAGAGGCTGATTTACTGGGGCAAGATCAAGGAGATCAAGGATTACACGCAGAGCTTTCGCATCGATTTCGAACAAAAGGTCTGGTTCAAACAACCGGACGAGGTGAAGAAGAAGCCTTACTCGGTCAACGTTTACTTGAGCAAGAAGCTGATCGACACCTACCGCAAGCGCAAAGCGTTCCTGGAAGAGATCAAGCACGCCATCGACAGCGAGCAGGAGTTGTATTGCTTCTTTTATGGGGTTCAGCCTGCGTTGAAGCAGGTGCCGAGCAAGAAAAACCCCGAGCAGACGTTCGGGGTGTTCAGTGCCAATATTGAGAACCTGGATCACTTTATTATTCGTGAAGCCCCGGGGTTGGCGGCGAAGTAGGTATCAGTCCGGTCGCACGATCTCTTCAACCCACTCAAGTTCGTAGGGCTGACGAACAACATCAGCAATTTCCTCATGGGCTTCTTCGCTGAGATCCGAAAGCTCCGCGTCGGTCAATAGGTCATGCATGACCATCATTCTCAACGCCATGAGCGCACTGGAGCGGCTATACAGGTCGAAGGTCTGAACGATGTCTTTGTCCCGATCACGGGTGAGACGGTAGAGCATTCCGTATCGGGCGTGAGGCGGCAGCGCGCTGTGTTGGGCGATAGTTTCGGCATCGGCGAGAACACCCAGGCAGAAACGATCGAGCGCAAGTTTGCGCAATTCCTTGAACTTCCTCCAGTCACTTTCAATGATCGGCATGGCAATCTCCTGTGAAAAGTCTGAATAGCCGCTAATGCCAGTCAGTTAAGCCGTCTCGCTTTAACTGACTGGCATTAGCCACTTACAACAACTCAAAACTCTGCTCCTTCACATTCTGGGAATCCAGACCGATCTGCACCCGGAACTCGCCCGGCTCGGCGGCGTATTCCAACTGGGCGTTGAAGAACTTCAAGTCGTTCTCATCAATGCTGAAGTGGACCGCTTTCTCCTCTCCGGCCTTGAGCATGATTTTTTGAAAGTTCTTCAGTTCTTTGACCGGACGGCTGACGGATGCAACGACATCGCGGATGTACAGCTGAACCACTGTTTCGCCGTCGCGCTGGCCGATGTTTCGCACGGTGACGCTGGCATTGACGTTGCCGTTGTCGTTGCTCTGCAGTGTTTGAGACGACAGGGTGACTTCAGACAGGCTGAAATCGGTATAACTCAGCCCATAGCCGAAGGGGTAAAGCGGACCATGGGATTGATCGAAATATTGCGACGTGTAGTTGCGAAGCCCACCCGCTATGTAGGGGCGACCGGTGTTCAAGTGACTGTAGTAATTCGGGATCTGCCCCACGGAGCGTGGAAAGGTGATGGGTAATTTGCCGGACGGGTTGTAGTCACCGAACAATACATCGGCAACGGCGTTGCCTCCCTCGGAGCCGCTATACCAGGTTTCCAGAATCGCATCAGCCTGTTTCTGCTCCTTGCCGATGGACAGTGGCCGGCCGTTCATCAATACCAGTACCAGCGGTTTGCCGGTGGCTTTCAGGGCGGAGATCAATTCACTCTGGCGCCCTGGCAGATCGAGGCTGGTTCGACTGGCCGCTTCATGGGACATACTGCGGGGCTCACCCACCACGGCAATCACCACATCGGCTTGCTGTGCAGCCTTGACCGCTTCGTCAATCATTTCTGCTGCCGGGCGAGCGTCGTTCGCGATTTCGGACACTCCCTGGTATTCCAGGTATTTAACAACCTCCTGATCCTCCTCGAGATTGGCGCCTCGGGCATAGATCAGCGCGCCCTGGTTCATCGCGTTTTTCAGCCCGTCGTAGATCGTCACCGATTGCGAGGCCACGCCGCTTGCAGACCAACTGCCCATGATGTCGACGGTACTTTTTGCCAACGGGCCTATGAGCGCGATCGCAGCCTCTTTTTTCAGCGGCAAGAGCCCATTTTCATTCTTCAGCAGCACCAACGTCTTGCGTGCCACCTCACGGGCCTGCGCTCTGTGCAGACGGTTTTCGGCGTTGCTATCAACGGGGTCTTCACTGGCAACGCCGATGCGCCGGTAAGGGTCTTCGAACAGCCCCAGGTCGTACTTGGCACCCAGGACTTCGCGCACCGCGTTATCGATATTGCTCTGGGAAATAGCGCCGGACGCAAGCAGCCCGGGTAGCTCCGGACCATAGGAGGCGTCGTTCATGCTCATATCAACACCGGCCCTGATGGCGAGCCTGGCAGCTTCGCGGTGATTCTTCGCAACACCATGCTGAACCAGATCGGTTATCCCATTATGGTCGCTGATGACCAGCCCCTTGAAGCCCCATGCTTTGCGAAGCAGGTCTTGCATCAACCATGAATTGGAAGCGGCTGGCACACCATTTATCGAGTTAAGCGCCACCATCACCGCTCCCGCGCCACCATCGACCGCCGAACGATAAGGTGGCAGGTAGTCCTGGTACATCCTCGCCAGGCCCATGTCGACGCTGTTGTAGTCGCGTCCACCCTCGACAGCACCATACAACGCGAAGTGTTTGGCGCTGGCCATGATGCTGTCCGGTGCATTCAGGTTTTCGCCCTGGTAGGCCTGAACCATCGCTTTGGCAATGCGCGAAACCAGATAGGTGTCTTCACCGAAGCCTTCGGAAGTGCGTCCCCAACGAGGATCACGAGCGATATCTATCATCGGTGCAAAGGTCATATCGATACCGTCCGCACTGGCTTCTTTCGCCGCCGTTCGACCGCTCAACTCGATAGCGTCCATATCCCAGCTGGAGGCCAATGCCAGGCCAATGGGAAAAATGGTTCGATGGCCGTGTATCACGTCCCAGCCGAAAAACATCGGTATTTTCAGGCGGCTTTGTTGAGCCGCGTCCTGCATGGGTCGGTTTACGTAACGGCTCACAGAGCCGTACGTAGCACCGATTCGCCCGGCGGTAATCTCTTGGCGTATCTTTTCGGGAGTCATGTTCTCATCGATAGCGATCAGTCGTAGTTGCCCGATTTTTTCCTCCAGGGTCATCTGATCTATCAGGTTGGTCACAAAGGCATCTTTGTTTGACGATGCCATATCGGCCAGGACCGGCAGACTTGTAAAACCGATCAGGGCACACAGCAGACGTAATCTTTTCATGATTGCCTTCCCTGTGGCGCATACCACCTGCTTGCCTTTGAAACGCCACCTTCCTTGTATTGAAAATCAGAAAGCTGACGTTCAATCATTGCTGCTGACGGGTGTTGAAAGCCCATTGAGCTTTCCGATCCCGCATAGGAATAGCGTAGTCGGTCCAAGGCTCCTGCCTGAGCGAAAAAATCGAATCGATCAAAAAAATGAGTTTGATCCGGGCATAAAACAACTGTACAAAAACACAGTATTTTGTTGAATCGCCACTTTCGAGCCCCGGAGAAAACCATGGCCTCTCTTGCGATGAAAATCACCCTGGAACGTATCGCCCTTTATCAATTCACCCCCGAACACTGCGCACAAGCCCGCGAGGTATTGGGCTGGAGCCTGGAGCAGCTTTCTCAGGAGTCCGGGGTTTCAGTAGCCGCCATCCAGCGGTTCGAGGCTCACGGCGAGTTGCTGGACGTCACTCGGCTGGCCCTGGCGTTTCGACTCGAAGCAGAAGGCCTGGTGTTTTTCCCGGGCTTTGCGCCGGGCAGAGGGATGAACGTCAAAGGCTCCACGCCTGATCCGGTTGGGCGGGCTGATTATGCGATGATTGAGTGAACACCTTTCCTTCGTTGACAGTTATACCTATTTAGGTATATTTTCCGTCCGGTTCGGTACGGCCATTTATGTACTTCACTGTTTCCAGAAAAAGTCGACCAAGGGCATCGAAACCGCACACTGCGATATAGATCTGATCAAGAAAAGACTTCGGGCGGCTCAAGATCATGCAAAAGGATCAGAACATGATTGAAATCGAAGAAAGCACCGGTAACGTCTACGAAGACCTGGGGCATGCCGACGCCAATGAGATGCGGGTCAAAGCCCAACTTGCCGCGAAGATCGGCGAAATCATCAAGGCACGACATCTCACTCAGGTTCAGGCGTCAGAAATCCTGGGGCTGTCACAACCGAAACTCTCCGAGATGCTTCGAGGCAAGTTTCGCGGTATCAGCGAAGCGAAGATGATGGAGTGCCTTTCCCGATTGGGACGCGATGTGCAGATCATCGTCAAATCGGCCCCAGGATCAAGGCGCGAAGGTCGGATTGAGGTAGTTTTCGCTTGAGTCACCAGTTACCTCAGACAGAATGGATTTGACCCTGTTTCCTGGTGCACTGACAGCTATGTCTATCCAGCGTATCAATACCCAATCGCTTGGCCAGTGCCAGACCCAACGTAGTAGTGCCGGAGCCGGAGGCACCGAAAAGGTGGATTCTGTATGCCATGGTCCGTTCCTGACGAGGTTGCTTCCAGTTTGGATGAACCATGGTAACTCCCCCGGCTCCTTCGTTGGCAGCAGGCTTCGGCCAACCCGCTATTGCGACCTGAAGGTCGGGGCTCGCCACGCTAATGAGGCTTGCTCATAGCTATAGGCAAATGCCAGGAGCCTGGCATCGCTCCAGCGCTCCCCGTAAAAGAAAACCGAGGCCGGTAAACCTTCAGCGTCTATACCCGAGGGCACCATGATGCCTGGGTAACCGGCCAAGGGGACGACGTTCATCGCAGGCGATTCAATATCTGCCATCAATGCCTCCAGGTTATGCTTTGCCATTAAGTCATCGATGACCTTTCCATTTTCGCTGTTGATTGACAGCCAAAGATCGTTATAGAGCGCCTCGTCGAAAGCGATACTGCTTAATCCTTCGATCACCTCTTGCCCATAGCCCTCAGGCCCCGGATTGTTCCGATTGAAATCGATAAGGTCCTGCACAGATTGAATGGCAAGACCGGTACGACTCGACAGGTAAGCAGGAAGTTCGCGTTTGAATCCCATAAACATCGCCTGCTCGACACGCGCGCCATTATCGGGTTCGTGTATTTCTGTCGGAATCAAAATGGCGCCTGCCGCACGCATGGTGTCCAGCGCCAGGGCAAATTGCGGATCCTTTTTCGAAGCATCGCTACCTGGCTCGAATTTATTTGGATAACCGATGCGTCGCCCTTTCAGGGCGCCTGAAGTCAGGGTTGCGGTGTAGTCCTTTTCGCCATCTGGAACACTGGCACTGGCCGAATCAGCAGGATCAAAGCCTTGCATCGCATTCAACAACAGTGCGGCATCAAACACCGTGCGTGTCATGGGGCCGGGGGTATCCAGTTTGCGCGTCACCGGAATAATGCCAGTTCGGCCCAGCAGCCCCACCGTTGGCTTAAACCCGACGACTCCATTGGCAAAGGCCGGGCAAACAATCGAGCCAGAGGTTTCCGTCCCCACCGCCAACGGGGCAAATCCTGCGGCAACGCCAGCGGCAGAACCGGTACTGGAGCCACAGGCAAAACCATCGAGTAGATGGGGATTCTTCGTTTGCCCGCCCCGCCCGCTCCAACCATCGGGTAAACCGTTCCCGCGGAAGTTCGCCCATTCACTCAGGTTGGTCTTCCCCAGAATGATCGCCCCTGCGTCTCGCAGCTTGCGAACGATAAAAGCGTCTTGCGCCGCCGGTTGCCCCACCATTGCCAGCGACCCAGCGGTCGTCTGCATCCGGTCACCGGTATCGATGTTGTCCTTGAGCAACACAGGGATGCCATGCAGAGGGCCACGAATTTTCCCCTGCTGACGCTCACGATCCAATACGGCGGCAATCAGGAGCGCATCCGGGTTGAGCTCGATGATGGCGTTGATCATCGGCCCTCGTTTATCCAGGGCACTGATTCGATCCAGCAGGTGCTCGACCAACGCAACGGACGTCAGTCCGTTGCGGGTCATTTTTTCACTGATTTCGCTGACGCTGGCGTATTCAATGCCTTCCAGCAAAGGACGGTTGGTATCGGATTTTTGGGCATGACTCACGCCCCAAGCGCCCAGAAACGTACTGAACACGGCAATCTGTATGGCTGCCGCCAAACCATTTTTCAAGAATCCCTTCATGTGTAGACGTCCTGTCAAAGCTGAATGATGAGTGATTGATTTCCACTCCGCCCATCAGCCTAGGACTGACTCCGAGGATGGTCGTCTAACGGACACCACTCTCGTCTGTACGAATGTTCAACCCGACTCGTAGCTCCTCAGGTCAGGGCGCTGTACTCAGTCGACGTCTCCACCTCTAACCACCACGCCCGGCCACGGTTTGGCTGCGACAGCGTAAAAGCTTCACCCATTTGCGGCGTGGTGATGGACACATTGCGCTCCCAGGCCAGGGCCAGGATACGGTCGAAGGGTTCGTGCCAGGCGTGCATCGACAGATCGAAGGTGCCGTTGTGAATCGGCAGCAACCAGCGGCCTTTGAGGTCGATATGTGCCTGGAGGGTTTGCTCCGGCTGCATATGGATATGCGGCCAATCGACGTTGTAGGCACCGGTTTCCATCAGCGTCAGGTTAAACGGGCCGTACCGCTCGCCGATGCGTTTAAAGCCATCGAAATAGCCGGTATCACCGCTGAAGAAGATCCGGGTGTCGCCATCGATCATGACCCAGGAGGCCCATAAGGTGCTGTTGCCATCGAACAGGCCGCGGCCGGAAAAATGCTGCGATGGCGTGGCGATGAAGCGAATGCCATCCACCTCGGTGCCCTGCCACCAATCCAGTTGACGCACCTTGCTGGCGTCGATGCCCCATTTGATCAGGGTGTCGCCCACGCCCAGTGGCGCAAGGAAATACCTGGTTTTGTCGGCCAGCTTGAGAATGGATTGATGGTCGAGGTGGTCGTAGTGATCGTGGGAAAGGATCACCGCCTCGATAGGTGGCAGCTCTTCCAGGCTGATGGGCGGCTGATGAAAGCGCCGTGGGCCGGCCCATTGCACCGGCGATGCACGCTCGGCGAAGACCGGATCGGTCAGCCAGAACTTGTCGTGCAGCTTGAGCAGCACGGTCGAATGGCCGAGACGATACACGCTGTGATTCGGCGCGGCGAAAAGCGCTTCGCGGGTCAAGGTTTGAACCGGGATAACGCCGACCGGGCGGGTATTGCGCGGTTTGTGGAACAGCATGTTCCAGAATATCCGCAAGGTTTTGCGCAAGCCTTCGCGCGGCACTGTCGCGTGGTTGCGATAATGACCTTCGTCCTGCAAAGACGCTTTGAGATTGGGGGCGCTGTCGGTGCGAGATGAGAAAGTGGCCATGATTGATAGGACTCCAGGAAAATCGGTGAGGCGATAACTGGCCAATGCATGCACGCTTGGGCCGCAAACTCTATTTTTACCGCGCAATTACACTGCACGGTGTAGTTTCAAGATTGCAACAAACCGGAGAGCAAGTAAACTGCAGAGTGTAATTTCCATTTTCGCCACCGAAGCCTATTTATGACAGCTCCATTGCGCCTCACCGACCGTAAACGCGAAGCCATCATCCAGGCGGCCATTGTCGAATTCCGTGCCAGCGGTTTCGACATCACCAGCATGGACAAGATTGCCGCCACGGCCGGAGTTTCGAAGCGCACGGTGTACAACCACTTCCCCAGCAAGGAAGAGTTGTTCGCCGAAATTCTGCATAAATTGTGGACCAGCATCAGCGCGCAACAGGATACGGTCTACCGCCACGATCTGCCGCTGCGCGAGCAACTGGAGGAGTTGTTACGGGCCAAACTGCAGCTGCTGGCGGACAACCACTTCCTCGACCTCGCGCGCGTGGCGATCGCTGCTACCATCCATTCTCCCGAGCGCGCGCAGGACATGGTCGCGCGGCTGGGTGAGCGTGAGGAAGGCCTCACTGCATGGATTCGCGAAGCCCAGGCCGACGGCAGATTGAAAGCCGTCGACCCGTGTTTCGCCGCACAGCAGGTACACGGGCTGATCAAGGCTTTCGCCTTCTGGCCGCAAATCTCCATGGGCCAGCCAGCGTTGTCTGCAGAAATGCAGACTACCGTCGTGGCGTCGGCGCTGGACATGTTCCTGGCGTGCTATCAGCTGTAGCCCTGCCCAGTCGTTGAGAATTACCAGAATCCATCGGATCTGCGAAAGAACGCTGATTAATCCGCTTGGAATAAATGACAATATTCATGCGGTTTATCCGACACGCAGCGACGCCAAAAAAAACACAACAAAGTGTTTCTGAAGTGCAGAGCTTGAAGCATCCCCCCTGGAGCGACAGCACTAAGGCAAGCGCACCGTACGCGCCAGCTCATCGAACAGCGTCACCACCGAGCGCAAGGCACGGCAATCCGGACGGGTCAGCAGCCACAGGCTGGTGTCGTAACCAAGCAGGGGTTCACTCAAGGGGTGCAGCCCCGATTCGCCGATCAGGAAATCGGGGAGCGCCGCAACCCCCAACCCGGCACGCACCAGTTCGGTGACCGAAAGCATGCTATTGCAGCGATAACCTGGCAGCACGCCGGGCAACTGCTGACGACGCCACGCGACGGTCGGGTGATCGGGCAGGAAGTCATCCGGAGCGATCCAGACCAGTCGGGACAGATCACCGGGATCGACTGATTGCAGATAGGCCGCACTGGCGCAAACCCGATATGACACCAGGCCCAGACGCCGCCCGACCAGATGCTCTGGCGGCGTACTGGTCAAGCGCAGGGCGATATCGGCATCGCGACGGCTGAGGTTGGCAAAATCGTTGGAGGTGCTCAACTCGATGACCAAGGCCGGATAGGCCGGCATGAACTGCGCCAGCGCCGGCAAGAGCAAACCTTGCAGGACCGAATCGGTGCAGGTCAGGCGGACCGTGCCGCTGATGACTTCCCCACCCTGCTCCACGCCAATGCGCGCCGCTTCCAACGCTTGCTCGGCACGTTCAGCCTGTTCGGCCAAGGCTTGCGCCATGGTGGTCGGCAGATAGCCCGCACGGCTTTTTTCGAACAATTCCTGACCCAGGGCGGCTTCCAGTCTGCGCACCGCACGGAACACCGTCGACACATCGACCCTCAACAGCGCGGCAGCGCGAGCCAGAGAACCTCCACGCACCAGCGCCAGGATCAGCGACAGGTCTGGATAATCGAGCTGATAGTGCGTCGATGCATTGAACACTTGGGAAAACGCCAATATTGATTGCGTGAACGCCAATCTATAGTGGGCTCCAGGAATCAACAAGCCTCGTTCGCACCGGGAGAACCCCATGGAAACCACTTCACAAACACCCCCTATCCAGATCGCGCTGATCGGTGACTACAACCCCGAAGTCATCGCCCACCAGGCCATCCCGCGGGCGCTGAGCATGGCGACCGAGAGCGCCGGTCTGAAGGTGAGGTTTGAGTGGTTGCCTACCGATAGCATCACATCGGTCAGTCCGTTGAACGGCTTCGACGGTTTCTGGTGTGTGCCCGCCAGCCCGTACCGCAACAGGGATGGCGCACTCTTGGCGATCCGTTATGCCCGTGAACAGCAACGACCGTTTCTGGGGACCTGCGGCGGCTTTCAACATGCGCTACTCGAGTACGCACGCAATGTGCTCGGCTGGGCCGATGCCGAGCATGGCGAGACCTCACCAGACGCCGAACGCGCCTTGCTCACGCCGTTGAGCTGCTCATTGGTCGAGGTCGTTGACAGCATCCGTCTGGTTGAAGGTTCGCTGATTGCCGACGCCTATGGCGCACTGGACATCCGCGAGGGCTATCACTGCCACTATGGCATCAATCCCGAGTTTGAAGCGCAGCTACTGACGCAAAATCTGCACGCCACCGGACACGACTCGGCGGGTGACCTGAGGGCCGTCGAGCTGCGTGGTCATCCGTTCTTTGTCGCCACCTTGTTCCAGCCTGAACGTGCCGCATTGGCCGGTACGATCCCGCCGCTGGTCAGCGCATTTCTCACGGCCTGCGCGGGGTACCCGGGATGATCGCCAAGACGCCAGCGACGCCCTACTTCGCAGTGATTTTCACCTCGCTGCGTACAGAGGGGGATCAAGGTTACGGGCGAGCCGCCGAACGCATGGTCGAGCTGGCTCGCGAACAACCGGGGTTTCTCGGGGTAGAGTCGGCACGAGGTGAAGACGGGCTCGGCATCACTGTGTCCTACTGGGCCAGTGAAGCCGCGATCCTCGCCTGGAAACAGCACGCCGAGCACACCGAGGTTCGCGAACAGGGACGCTCGACCTGGTATGAGGCTTGTCATACCCGAGTGTGCAAGGTTGAGCGGGCTTACTTATTCGAAAAATAGTCGAGCGCTGCGGTGTTCTTCAAATCGCTTCGCGAGCAAGCTCGCTCCCACATTGGATCTGCGTCGCAGCACAATTTTGTGAACGACACAGGTCAAGTGTGGGAGCGAGCTTGCTCGCGAAGAGGCCAGACCAGTCAACCTTTTCCTCGAAGCAAGCACCCCCTCAACCCGTCACCGGCTGCACCAGACTGCGCAACGCGGAAATTTCCGGCACATCCTCGCGGCGCATATACACCCGCAGCGGCTCGGTGATATTGATCCGATCGTCGATGTTCTGATCCAGCAGCAACTGGATCAGCTCCCGTTTGAGGGTCATGGTCTGACCGTCGGCAGGTTGCCAGACGAACTCGCTGGTAGGGATGATCGCGTCATCGGCGACGTCCATGCCGAAAGAGTCTTCGCTGAAGCGAACGATGTGCTGAGCGGTCTTGCGATTGAAACCGACGAACCCTTTGAGTTGGTCGGCGGCCTGACAGATAAGCTCGGAAGTGATGCGCATGGTAAACCTCACTGCAGGTCCCTAAGGACGGGTGATCGATGGTTTACACGCAGGGCAAGAGAACGGGTTTCCCTCTTGACGGGGAAACTGCCGAGCCAAAGAGTACTGCAAAGGACTGCACAAAAGCGCTGAAAAAATCCCCCGGACACAGGTTTATGTCGGTTTGGCGATAGCACAAGCGCCACTCAGTTGCTAAAACATACTTCTTTGAAATCGCTCTCTACGAAAGGACTTCGAATATGCCTGCCACCTTCCGCAAAAGCGCCCTGCTGCTGAGCCTGATGCTCGGCCTGGCCCAGGCACAGGCCACCAGCCAGCCGAGCCCGACCGCTCTGGCCACTGCAACGGGCATCCCGCATCCGGCAGTGATTGCCCACCGTGGCGCGTCCTTCGATGCGCCGGAATCTACCGCCGCCGCTTACAAACTGGCGCGTGATCTGGGTGCCGATTACCTGGAACTGGACCTGCAACGCAGCAAGGACGGCGTACTGTTCGCCCTGCACGACAACAACCTGCAGCGCACCACCGACGTCGCGAGCAAATTTCCCGAGCGCAAGGACAGTCCTGCCAACGAGTTCACGCTGGCCGAACTGAAAACCCTGGATGCCGGCAGCTGGTTCAACCAGGCGTACCCGGATCGCGCTCGTGCGGCCTATGTCGGCCTGAAAATCCTGACCCTCGATGAAATCATCGATATCGCTCAAGGCAACCCGCAGCACAAACCCGGGTTGTACATCGAAACCAAAGAACCAAAACAGTTTCCGGGTCTGGAACGCGACCTGAAAGATAAATTGCAGGACCGCGGCTGGCTGAGTCCGGTGGGTTCGAAACTGGCGAAAAGCGCTATCGCGGTCGGCCAGGGCAAAGGCAAGGTCGTGCTGCAAACCTTCGAGAAGAGCAGCCTGGAACTGCTGCAAAAAGAAATGCCGCAGGTACCGAAAATCCTTCTGTTGTGGGTCGGCGAAGGCAGTATCGAACCCAAGTCCAACGTCACTTTCGCCGCCAGTGGTGAAAAGGATAAGGCGGCGTACTACGCCAAACAGGAGCCCAGGGACAAAGCCGAATTCGAAAAATGGGTCGACTATGCCAAGGCTCAAGGCGCCATTGGTACCGGGCCGTCGGCAGTCCTGAGCGAGGGTGGCGATCAAAGCTATTCGGACCTGGTGCAGCCGTGGATGAACACCTTCACTCACGACAAGGGCCTGTTGGTGCATGTCTACACCATCGACGAACCGGTGGATTACCGCAAGGTGATGGACGCCGGTGTCGATGGCATCTTCACCAACCGCGCCTCCGAGCTGCTCAAGTACTTCAAACGCCCGGCTGCGGCCAGCGTCGCGCAGTTGCTTGAGAAGAACGGCTATTGAGTGAAAAACGGCGCAAAGCGTAGAGGTGGAATTAAGGGTGAATTAAGTTCGGCTGGTTAACCTGATCCCACTTGAACAGCTCACCCCCAAGGAATGAACTCATGAATACGTTGACTGCCCTGTTTGCCGCTGCTGCCTTGACCCTGACCACCGGCCTGGCCCAGGCTGACGTGCGCCCCGATCTAATACCGGGCCTGCTCAAAGCCGGCACCGTCATGGATCTGGAAAAGCTCAACCAGGCCGCTCTCGCCCAGCATCCAGGCAGCACTGCAGCCAGTATCATCGACACCGAACTGGAACATACCGCCGCCGGGGGTTACGTCTATCAGGTCGACATACGCGACGCCAAAGGTGTTGAGTGGGACGTGGACCTCGACGCCAAAACCGCTCAGGTGCTGAGCAGTAAACAAGACAAGTAAGTGAATCACGACAAAAAGCCGCGCAACCTTAGGGTCGCGCGGCTTTTTTGCGTTTTAAGCTGCGTTGACCCTACTTTCAGCATTACGCCGAGGTGCTGACCAACGAGCCCGACGTGCTGCTGTCCGACTCCTGCAAGGCTTGCAACAGCGCTATGCGCTGAGACGTGCGGTCACTTCATTCAACTGCCCCGACAACCCGTGCAAATTCCGGCTCGCCGCTTCGGTACGTTGCACGTTGTCCAGATTGCTACTGGCGATAGTGGTGATCTCGGTGAGGTTGCGTGAGATGTCTTCAGCCACCGAAGTCTGCTCTTCGGCGGCGGTGGCGATTTGTCGGTTCATGTCGCGAATCGCTTCCACTGCAGCGGTAATCCGCTCCAGCATGGCGCCGGCCTGAGTCACTTGCTCGACGCTTTCTTCACTGCATGACTGGCCACTTTCGATGGCCTGGGCCGCATCCACCGCACCGGTCTGCACCGTCTGGATGATCTGATTGATCTCGATGATCGATGCCGCGGTGCGCTGAGCCAGGCTGCGCACTTCGTCGGCGACCACGGCAAATCCGCGTCCGGCCTCACCGGCCCGGGCTGCTTCGATGGCGGCGTTGAGCGCCAGCAGGTTGGTCTGCTCGGCGATCCCGCGAATCACTTCCAGCACCTTGCCGATCCGCCCGCTGTCGGTTTCCAGACGACGGATGACCGTGGCGGTATTGGCGATTTCGCCGCGCATCCGGGTGATGGTGTGAATGGTTCCCTGCATGACCTTTTCACCCTGCTGAGCAGAGTGATCGGCATCGTCGGCGGCACGCGCGGCATCGGCGGCATGGCGGGCGACTTCCTGGGCAGTGGCGGACATTTCATTCATCGCCGTGGCGACTTGATCGGTGCGGTTGAATTGCTCGTTGGTGCCGTGAGTCATCAGGCCGGCAATCGAATTCAGCTCACCACTGGCACTGTCCAGATCCGACGCGCTGCGCTGCAAGCGGTTGAACGTTTCGGCGAGAAAATCACGCAACGTATTGGCCGCAACAGCCAACTTGCCCAGTTCATCCTGACGGTCGCTCGCCACGCGCTCGGCAAACCGACCCTGGCTGAGCTGCGCAACGTATTCGATCAACTTGCGGATCGGCTCCACCAGATTGCGGTTGACCAGCCACAGGCTGAGCAGACCGATCAACAGACCCGAGGCCAGCATCACCACAATCCCCAGCAGCACGGTGCGATCGGCATCGGCACTGATCAGGATCGATTGCTCGGTACCCTGCTTGCGCAGTTCGCTGACCAGTTCACTCATTTGCTCGCTGGTAGCGCGGTCCACGCCTTTGACCGCGTGGTCACCCGCAGTCGGGTCCGCACCGGCGGCAACGTACGCGTCACGGCCCTTCTGGTAGGCCGTGCCCAGTGCACGGTGTTCTTCGCGCAAGCGTTCGATGCGAGTCTTGAGTTGCCCGTCGATCCCTGACTGGTTCGCCAACTGGCCAAGAATGCCCTGGACGTCCCGTTGACGGTCTTCGAATTGAGTCCAGTATTTACTCAAGTCTTGCGGTTGCTTGCCACGTAGCAGGACGTTCTTCCACTCCTGAACCTGCGCCTTGAATTGCAGGTTGGCTTCGTCGATCAGTTGCGAGGTGTGCAGCGGGCCCTCGATCAGGTTGCGATAGTTCTGAACACCGCTGGAAAGAAAGTGAAAGCAGGCCAGGGCGATCAACAGCATCGCGAACAGGCTGCCGCTCAGCAGTGCCAGGATTTGAGCTCTCAGGGATTTGTGCAGAAACATCAAGTGGGATCTCATGACAGGGATGGAGCACGCCACAAAGGGGGCATGTATGACGTACGAACATCCCTGTCAGCGCCTTTGGCTCACGACCAAAAACGAGGAACTCAATGTAAGCGCTATCGGCGCCGCAGAGGCGTTCTTGAATCGATCCGATCACCGGTCAATGAGCAAATCCATCGCTCTAATGCCAACAGAACGTCGAACACAAAACCTGTCCGCCAGACTAGAGATTTATGTTATTCGCGACATAACTCTCGACGCAGCATCACCCTCTCCCGCACCACGTCATACGCCCAGTGGTAGACGTAGGTATACGGCAGGAAAAACAGCAACACGCCGAGGTCCAGAATCAGTGCCTGCAACAGGCTGATGTTCAGCCACCAGGCTATCAGCGGCACGCTGACCGCCACCAGACCGCCCTCGAACAACAACGCGTGCAGCACGCGAGTCCAACTGCTCTGAGTCATGCCGAGGTGCTTGAGCAAGCGGTCGAACAGGCCGTTGAACAATACGTTCCAGCCCAGGGCAATCAGGCCGATGGCGATGGTCGCGACACCCATGTCGACGACTGGCTTGTCCATCACCCAGGCGAGCAGCGGGGTACACAACAGGACAGCGAGCAGTTCGAAACCGGTGGCCTGGAAAATACGTTCAGTGATGGATTTATTGGTGCTCATGGCTGGGCTCCCTAAGTGACGATGGTTGCCATCATCACCTTCGAGATCGATACTTCATAACCAATAACCATCGATCAAGGCGATAGTTCATGGCCTCTCACGAAGTGTTACTGGCCTTTGTCCAAGCCGCGACCCAAGGCTCGTTCTCCGCGGCCGCACGCAAACTGGGCAAGAGCCAGTCGACCATCAGCGCGGCCATCGCCAGCCTGGAAATCGATCTGGACGTGATGCTGTTCGATCGCAGCAGCCGTAAACCGGGCCTCACCCCCGCCGGGCACGTGATGCTGCAGCGCGCCGAAGACATCCTTGCCGCCACCAGCCGGCTGGAAATAACCGCGAGCCAGCTGTCACAAGGCTTCGAACCGAAGCTGACCGTGGCCATTTCCGACACTTATCAGTCCGACCGTTTCGAGGCGAGCTTGAGCGCGTTCGAGCAGCGTTACCCGGACCTGGAACTCGAATGCCTGATCGCCGAATGCGACGATCTGATCGCGCTGGTCCAGCGTGGCCGGGCGCAGATTGCCTTCGCCGAGATGCAACCGAACTACCCGGCAGACCTTGCCAGTTCGACAGTCGACGAACGCACGGAAATTGCTCTGTTTGTGTCTCGCGATCACCCACTGGCGGCGCTGAAGAAGGTCGACAAAGACACCTTGCAACAACATCGTGAGTTGCGTCTGGCGACCATCATCAACCCTTATGAGAACCGCGCTCAGGGCCGGGTCTGGTCGGCACCGAGTTATTTGATGCTGCTGGAAATGGCTCAAGGCGGGTTCGGCTGGGCACCCCTGCCACGCTGGCTGGTGGGCCGCTTTGGCGCCGGTTCGCTTCAGGAACTCAAGGTGCGCGGCTGGCCGCGACCGGTGGCGGTGGATGCGCTGTGGTCGCGTCTGCATCCGCCGGGACCGGCGGGGAGTTGGTTGTTGGGGAAGATGCTGGAGTGATACCGCTTGTAGAACTTGTTTAGCAACGCCCACAAAAAACCCCTGCATCGAGGGGCTTTTTGTGAAGCGCTATCAACCAACCGGCATCAGGTCATCTGGATGATGGTCTGCATGATGGTGCTTTGGGTCGAGATGGTCTTGGCGTTGGCCTGATAGTTACTTTGCGCCTTGATCAGGTCCACCAGCTCGTTGGTCAGGTTGACGTTGGACTCTTCCAGAGAGTTGGAAACCACTGAACCCAAAGTGCCAACTTCCGGTGCATCGTAGCCCGGGATACCCGAGGCGAATGTTTCTTTCCAACCGCTGCCGCCAACCGCCTGCAGACCTTGTTCGTTGGTGAAACTGGCCAACGAAATCTGACCGATCGCCTTGGTCTGGTTGTTGCTGAAGTTGGCGAGCAGAACACCACTGCCGTCGATGGTCAGGTTGGTGATCTGGCCAGTGGCATAACCATCCTGAGCAGGAATCGAACGAGCGGTATCGGCGTTGAACTGGGTGGTGTTGGTCATGGAAATCGTGACGCCAGCCGCGTTGGCGTTCGCGCCGTTGGCCGTCCATACGCCGTTGGTCACTGTGCCGGGAACCCAGTTGCTCAGTACCAGATTATTCCCGGTGTTAGGGACTAGAGAAGGCGGCGTAATGACCGAGACAAACTGACCCGCAGAGTCGAAGTTTATGGTCGAAGCCACTGGAGCGACAGCCGTTGGGTTACTGCCTGTCGCATCCGGATTGCGACCGTCGACCAAGGTGTAGGTCTTCCAGGTATTAGCCGCCGTCTTCACCATGTATTGATCCATGGTGTGCTGGTTACCCTGACTGTCAAAGATCGGGGTACTGAATGACTTGGTATAGGTATCGGTGTCGGTCGGATCGAAGGGCAGCGTCACCTGATTGATAACAGCCGCAGTCGAGTTCAGGTTGATGGTCGACGAAACGGTGCTGGTGGTCTTGGGTGCCAGATTGGAAGTATCGATCCGCAGGTCAGTCAACACGCCGTTGATGATCTTGCCATTGGCATCCGCAGCATAACCTTGCAGGCGAGCGGTGCCGCTGGAGTTGGTGACGTAGCCGTCCTTATCGGTCTTGAAAGTACCGGCGCGGGTGTAAGTCAGCGAGCCGCTATCGCTCAGGACGAAGAAACCGGAACCCTGGATGCCCATGTCCAGGACATTGCCAGTGTTGTTCACATCACCCTGGCCGAACTGCTGGGAAACGTTGGCCAGGGTTACGCCGTTACCGATGGTCTTGCTGCCCGAGCCCAGCTTGGTGGCCGAGTAGACGTCGGCGAATTCCGCACGGGACGATTTGAAGCCGGTGGTCGCGACGTTGGCAATGTTGTTGCCGGTAACGTCCAGTTGTTTGTTGGCTGCATAGAGACCGCTAAGGCCGATATTGAAAGACATATTCCACTCCTTGTGCCGCGTTAGTCGGCTCTATAGGCCAATAGTTTGTACTTTGGACAGGGCAACAGCGCCCAGGCCTGCGAGGTTGAGCATCATCTCGCCGCCGGTCTGACTCAAGGTCACGCTGTTGACGGTCGCAGGCAGATAGGTGACCAGGTCGGTCGCGGTGTCATCGATGGAAGCACTGGCCTTGAAGGTGTAAGTACCCGGATCGACCTTCGTGCCCGCCGTGTTGGTGCCGTCCCAGACGAAGGTGGCATTGCCCGCGGCCTGACTGCCCAGATCGATGGTCTTCACCGCATTGCCATCTTTATCGGTGATGGTCACGGTAGCGCCGGCAACCGACGCCGGGATCACCGCCGTGCCCGTCAGGCTCTTGGTCGTGTCGACATAGGTCGATCCGGTTTGTACAACCACCGAACGCCCCACCAACGAAGACGCCTGCAAGGCCTGCGACGACTTGAAGCTGCTGGAAATCGCGGTGACCGAGTCGTTCAGGGTGGTGATGCCCTCAAGGCTGCTGAACTGTGCCAGCTGAGCCACGAACGCGCTGTTGTCCTGCGGATCGAGCGGGTTCTGGTTTTTCAGCTGGGTCACCAGCAATTGCAGGAAAGCGTCTTTACCTAATGCCTTATCACCGGTTGTACTGCTGGTCGCAGCCGCCAAACCATCAGTGGTGGTACTGGTTGCGGTCTTGGAGGAGTTGGCGAGAATCTGGTTGAGAGTCAGGCTACTGGTGGAATCGGTAACAGCCATCTGAGTCGCCCCTTATCACTGACCGAGGGTCAGGACCTTCTGCATCATGGTTTTGGCGGTATTCATCATTTCTGCGTTGGTCTGGAACGAACGACTGGCGGAAATCATGTCAGCCATTTCCTCAACCACGTTGACGTTTGGGTAGTAGACATAACCCTTGGCGTCAGCAGATGGGTGGCTCGGCTCGTAACGCGCTTCGAGGTTGCTCTGGTCTTCGACCACTCCCAGCACCTGCACGCCCTGGCCGGCGGCATCCTGGTTCTGGAACAGCGAATCGCTGCCACCGCTCTGGCCGCCCTGGAACATGGTGGCGAACACTGGATGACGGGCGCGATAGGTCTGGTCGATGCTCGAAGAGACCGTTTCGGCGTTGGCGATGTTACTGGCGACGGTGTTCAAGCGAGTGGTTTGAGCACTCATGCCGCTACCGGCAATATTGAAAACACTGGCTAGCGACATGGATTACTCTCCGCGCAGGGCTGACACCAGCCCTTTGAATTTGCTGTTGAGCAGCGTGAAGCTGGCCTGGAAGTTGACCGCGTTTTCCGCGTACGCTGATTGTTCAAGCTGGGCGTCCACGGTGTTTTGGTCAATCGACGGTTGCATCGGCGTGCGATACAGCAACGACTCGTCGCCATTGCCCAGACCTTCGGCTTCGATATGACGGTTATTGGTCATGTTCAACGCGAAAGTGCCGCTCTTGGTCTTTTCATTCTGCGCGGCAAGCACGGCAGAGAAGTCCAGATCCCGAGCCTTGTAGTTCGGGGTGTCGGCGTTGGCAATGTTGTTGGCCAGAACTTCGGCACGCTGAGCGCGAAAGCCCAGAGCCTGTTCATGGATACCGAGCGCTTTATCGAAGCTGATGCTCATGTCGGGTGACCTTTGGGTGACCGGTTTTTTCGTACGAGGAACATAGCAAGCGTCGTGCCAATTTACCAAAGGCCATAAACCGGGGCTTTGCGGGCATCGGCAAGGCGGCAATGCCAGAAAAGCGGCAACTGATTTCCGCCGCCTGCCGCTTTTCTGCCGCTGCTCACAGTCGGGAGAACAACACCTGACCCTGTGGGAGCGAGCTTGCTCGCGAAGGCGTCGTGTCAGTCGACATCTGCTTTGACTGGCATACCGCATTCGCGAGCAAGCTCGCTCCCACATTGGATAGGTGTGGTCCCGAGGGAAATTGGCAGACATAAAAAAACGGGAGCCCCCTGAGGACTCCCGTTTTGGTGTAGCCGGCCAAATCACTTCGCCTGGTAAATAATCCCCGGGCTGCACTGGACCATCTGGTAGTGATCCGGCAAACCGTTCAGCGCTTCGGAGGCGCCGAGGAACAGATAGCCGCCCGGCTTCAAGGTGCTGTGAATCCGCAGCAGGATGTCCTTCTTCACCTCGGCGGAGAAGTAGATCAGCACGTTGCGGCAGAACACGATGTCGAACTTGCCGAGGCTCGCATAGCTGTCCAGCAGGTTGAACGAACGAAACTCCACCCGACTCTTGATCGGCGCCTTGATCGCCCAACGGCCCGCCCCTTTGGGGTCGAAGTAGCGCTGCAGCCGCTCTGGAGAGAGGCCACGACCTAGAGCCAGGCTGTCGTATTCGCCGGTCTTGCAGTTGTTCAGCATGGTGCCGGACAAATCGGTGGCAACGATCTGCACCCCCATTTTCAGCTGACCCATGTTGGTCCGCTCGAACTCATCGATCGACATGGACAACGAGTAAGGTTCCTGCCCCGACGAGCACGCCGCCGACCAGATTCGCAGGCGCTGGCCAGGGCTAGCCTTGATCGACTCGGGCAGCGCCTTGTTCTTCAAGACTTCAAACGGGTAGGTGTCACGAAACCAGAGGGTTTCGTTGGTGGTCATGGCGTCCACCACCATCTCGCGCAAACCGCTGCGCGGCTGGGTCTGAATGCGCTGAACCAGCTCACCCAAGGATTTGATACCCTGCTGTTCCATCAGTTTATTGAGACGGCTCGACACCAGATATTGCTTGTTCTCACCGAGCAAAATGCCACAGGCTTTTTCCAGGAAGACCCGGAACTGTTCGAAATCCAAATTACCCGTAGACAATGATGCCGCCTCTTAAATCGTATTGACCGCCAGGAGCAAACGCTCCTGGCTGATATCTGCTGCCTTGATCCGGTCGACTACCCGGGATGCCAGGTCATCAGGACGGAATTTGGCAAGGAAGTCATCGGCACCGACTTTCTTCACCATCGCCTGATTGAACACGCCTGACAACGAAGTATGCAGGATGATATGCAGCTTTTGCATGCGAGGGTCATTGCGGATCTCGGCCGTGAGGGTGTAGCCGTCCATTTCAGGCATCTCGATGTCGGAAATCATCATCACGAATTCTTCTTCCGGCTTCTTGCCCTCGTCGACCAGCTTGCGCAGGTAATCCAGCGCCTGTCGGCCGTCATTCAACGCGACGACCTCGACGCCGATCGTCTGCAGGCAACGGGTGATTTGCTTGCGCGCCACCGACGAATCGTCAACCGTCAGCACCCGCAGGGAAACCGCCTTGTGCCGGGTTTCAACGTCCACCACACCCACTGAAATGGTTTCCGGGGTTGGCGACACTTCAGCCAGAACCTTCTCGACATCGATGATTTCGACCAACTGATTGTCGACCCGGGTCACCGCCGTCAAGTAATGATCGCGACCCGTGCCCTTGGGCGGCGGATGGATCTCCTCCCAGTTCATGTTGACGATGCGCTCGACCGACCGGACCAAAAAGCCCTGGGTCTTGGTGTTGTACTCCGTGATGATCACGAAGGGATTGCTTTGATCTTTCAACCCGCCCGAGCCGGTCGCCATTGCCAGATCAAGGATCGGAATGGTCGCCCCCCGAATATTTGCGACACCGCACACAACAGGACTGGACTTGGGCAACAGGGTCAGCTTGGGGCATTGCAGCACCTCCCGAACCTTGAACACGTTGATCCCATACAGCTGCTGGCCGTCAAGACGGAACAACAACAGCTCAAGGCGATTCTGCCCTACCAGTTGCGTGCGCTGGTTAACCGAATCCATTACACCAGCCATGCCCAGACTCCTACACCAATGCTTAAGATCCGACGCACATTCATCACTAAACGGCACGGGGCTTGCTTTTTAACCGTTATGAACGCCAAAACGACATTTTTCCGACGCCTGACCGCAAACTACCGCAAATTACTCTGCGCGCTGTCGGCCGTCTGCCTGTTCAACGCTGGCAGCCCTGCCCTTGCTGATTCGGTTACCTTGCCTGATCTGCTTATCGGCGTCACTCAAGGCTTTCTTGAGTTCACCGTTGAAGATTATTTGGCAACCAGCCAGACGCAAGGACGCTACGAAATCCAGGTCAACCAGCTCGACCCTCGCTTGCGCCTGCCGGTATGCGACAAGGAATTGACAGCGACGCTGGAGAGCCCGGCTCAACCTTTGGGTCGCGTCACCGTACGGGTGCGCTGCGACGGAGCGTCTCCCTGGACGGTCTTCGTGCCCGCTCAAGTGCGCCTGTTCCGAGAGATCGTGACCACCACTCGCCCCCTTAAACGCACGGGGATCATCAATCCCGAGGACGTCACCCTGCGCGAGCGGGACATCAGCCAGATCAACCAGGGCTATCTGACGTCTGTCGATCAAGCCATCGGGCAGAAACTCGTCCGACCCATGGTCAGCGATCAAGTCATTACCCTTGTCCACCTGGAACAAGCGGAGGTCGTGCGCAAAGGTGATCAAGTGGTGATCTCCGCCCGCAGCGGTACGCTCAATGTGCGAATGCCCGGCGAAGCCCTGTCCAATGGAGGCATGAGCGAACAAATCAAGGTCAAGAATCTGAACTCTCAACGGGTGATCAAAGCGCGTGTGACCGCGCCAGGCCAGGTGGAAGTCGCCTTGTAGGAAACTGGCGCTATGCTCGGGTGTTCCCTAAACTGTGCCTCAAGCAAGGCAGGTGCCGACGCGCGCCGGCTCATTGATAATTGAGCCTAAAGTTTTTCCGGGTATGGCCGAAAACATGGCAAGCGTCCAAATACCCAGAGGTTCTCCATCATGATCATCGATTTCAATCGATTAAACAGCTCCCCCACACTCACAGGCAGTACGCGTACCAGCGGCAGCAAGGAAACCGGCGACGCCGGCAAATCCGCGCCGGTGAATACCCCGACCGAACAGGTCAGTACCAGCCAAAGCGGGGAATCGGTCCACCTCAGCGATGAGGCTCAACAGTTGCAGAAGGTCACTGACAAGCTGCGCGATCAACCCGCTGTCGACAACGCCCGTGTGGCCGAGTTGAAGCAAGCGATTGCCGATGGCAGCTATAAAGTCGACAGCAACCGTGTAGCCAGCAAACTGCTCAACTTCGAAGCCCAGCGCTAGCCAATGGCCTGCGCCAGGCTTTTGGACGCTTAAAACCCAAGGCCAGCCATGCACGACACTCATTTACTGCAACTGATCACTGACGACTTTGCTCCTGCGGAGCACCTGCTGGAGTTGCTGCAAGCCGAATCCCTGGCGTTGCACGGTCGCGACATGCCACTGCTCGAAGATATTCTCGCGCAGAAACAGGCCCTGATCATTCTGCTTGAACAGCATGGCCGTTTACGCAGCCAGATTCTCGTCAGCCTCAACCTGCCGGCCAATCGCAGCGGCCTGGAACAGCTTGCCGGGCAATCGTCCATTGGCAACCAGCTGCTGACTCAGAGCGATGAGCTCAACCAGCTTCTGGCCAAATGCCAGGCAGCCAACGAACTCAACGGTCGCTCGATCCAGGTTCAGCAAGCCACCACCGCCAATCAGTTGAAGATCCTCACCGGCGGCGAACCTCCTGCCCTTTATGATGCCCGCGGATCAACCTCCAGGCTGGCGAAGCCGCGCCCACTCAGTCAGGCTTGAAATCAGAGATAAATGCGCTCTATCAAGGCGCGAAACATGCTGGCAAAATGCCGGCTATTGCGTGTCGTATTTTGCCTGGAGATTGATGAACCGTGTTCAATGCCCAAAACGCGGAAGATGCTCCGCAGCCACCGAAGGTGCTCACTACCCCTTTGGAAATCGCCGCCAACCTGCGGCTGCTGCAAGAGAGCCATGATCCACTGATCATCACTTTCCATGAGCGCACTCAGCGCTTTCAGAGCTATCTGGTCGAAGTCGATCGAGACAGCAGCATGATCGCCCTGGACGAAATGATTCCTCGCGACGGCGAGCGCTTTTTGCTCAATGGCGAAGCGTATCGCGTCGAGGGCTTCCACGACGGCGTGCGGATCGCGTGGGACGGCAATGGCTCGCTGACGATCGACGAATCCAATGGCGGTCGCTGCTATCGCGGCGCAATGCCTGTCGAAGTGGTCTATCACCAGCGGCGCAATGCCTTTCGTGCAGCGCTGAAACTGGCTCAACTGGTCAACATCGAACTCGGCGGCGAAAAACTCAAAGCCCCGGTCAACGGCAAGCTGCTGGACATTTCGGCCACCGGTTGCAAGTTGCGCTTTGATGGCGATATCTCCGACCGCCTGCAACTGGGCGAGGTCTACGACCGCTTCATTGCCGCCCTGCCCTTCGGCAACATGACCGCACCGGTCGAATTACGCTATCTGCATCACGAAGAGCGAATCGACACCACCTTCGCCGGGGTGCGCTTCCACAACATGAGCGGCCTGGTGCAACGGCAGGTCGAGCGTTTTGTCTATCAGCTTCAGCGTGAAGCACGGCGCTTCGATAAAGACGATCTCTGATCCTGACCCGTCAATAAAAAACGGGCAGTCCCTTTCGGTGACTGCCCGTTTTTCGTTTCCAGGGTCTAAGGCCTGGCCTCAGTGAAACTTTGTGGCTGCTCCGGATCCGGCTCCTCGGGCGTTACCTCCACTTCGGACTCCACTTCCGGCTCAGGCTCAGGGCTTACATGGTTCTGCATCTGATCATGTACAACCTGCTCGTCGACCCGCGGGTCAAGGCAAGCCACCAATGGCGAACTCGACATACTGTCTGGCATGGCCACGTGATGCAGAGGCGCATCCTCGACCTGATGCAGGTTGGTCACAGCCTTCGGCCGAATACGCCACACCAGCACCAGGGCGAAAAAGCTGAAGAACGCATAGAGCATCTGGCTGCCGAACAGCTTCATCAGCACACCCGCCGCCAGCGGCCCGATGCTTGCGCCGACACCATAAGTCACCAACAGCATCGCCGTCAGCGACACCCGTCGATCGCCTTCGACATGGTCATTGGAAAACGCCACCGCCAAGGGATACAGGCAGAACTGCACCAATGAGCAGAGGAAACCGGCGATAAACAGCACTTCAAGCGTCACCTGAGGCATGACCGCCAGAGGCAACGCGGCCAGCGCCAGAAAAGTCGCAAAACAACGGATCAGCAGCGCCCGATCATAGCGATCCGACAACCAGCCCAGCGGCCACTGCACCACTAATCCGGCAAAGATGCAGCTACCCATGAACAGGCCGACCTGCTCCGTGGAAAGCCCCTGCTGGGAGGCATACAGCGGTGCCAGGCCGTAGAACGAACCGACGATCAACCCCGACCCGAGCACGGTACTCAAGGACTGCGGGACACGCTTGATAAAGAACCGCGGCTCCATCGGTGCCGGATGCAATGGCGCCGGGTGAATGCGCCGGGTCATGGCCACGGGCACCAGACACAAGGCAAAACACAGGGCCACCAGCATCAGCAATTCCAGTCCCAGCTCCGGGTGCATGACCAGAATCAGCTGACCCAGAACCAGCCCCAGGTAGGACGCAATCATGTAGCCGCTGAACACCACGCCGCGCTGTTTGGCGTCGGCCTGCTCATTCAGCCAGCTCTCGATGACCATGTACTGACACATCATGCCCAGGCCGACGATCACCCGCAGAAACAGCCAGGCCGGTAACCAATCCACCAGCCCATGGCCCAGCACCGCCGCACCGACAATCCCGGCGCAGGTCGCATAAGCCCGGATATGCCCGACCCGGGCAATCAGCCGGTGGCCGATTTTCCCGCCCAGCACCAGGCCGAAATAGTTGGCTGCCATCAACGCACCGACCCACAGACTGTCGACATGGTCGGCGGCCAGGCGCAACGCCAGGTAAGTACTGAGCAAGCCCGAGCCGATAAGCATCATCAGCGAGGCGAAATAAAGCGCTCGAAAGGATTTCCAGATTTGGCGCATCGGCGTTCCGAGCGGCTCCTTGAATTGGGTATCGGGCTATCAGCAAAGATAGCCCGACGGCGACGGGTCGGTTATGCCTGGGCAGCTAAAACACGCCGCTCCCAGGGAGTGATTTCATCGTAGAAACTGCTCAGTTCCATGGTCTTCGAAGCAATGTAGCCTTCGATGAACTCTTTGCCGAACAGTTCCTTCGCCAACTGGCTACGTTTCAGACGCTCAAGCGCCGCATGCAAGGTACAAGGTAACGACAAACTTTCCGGCACTTCGAATTCGCCCTGGATCGCCGGGGTCGGCTCCAGCTCGTTTTCTATGCCGTGAAGCCCGGCAGCGAGGCTCGCGGCAAGCGCCAGATAAGGGTTGGCATCAGCACCCGGCAACCGATTCTCGACCCGTCGCGCCACCGGCGAACTCGCGGGAATCCGCAAGCCCGCGGCCCGATTGTCGTGGGACCAGCAGGCATTGTTCGGCGACGCGTAAGGATGGCACAAGCGCTGATAAGAGTTCACGTTCGGCGCAAACAGCGCGGTGAAATCCGCCAGCGCCGCTTGCTGCCCGCCGATGAAATGGCGGAAGGTCGCGGTTGGCTCTCCGGCCTTGTCGCTGAACACGTTGCGCCCGGTACCCAGCTCCACAATGCTTTGGTGAATATGCATCGAGCTTCCCGGCGTGTGCGCCAGCGGCTTGGCCATACAGACCACTGTCAGACCATGCTTGAGCGCGACTTCCTTGAGCAAGTGCTTGAACAGGAACGTCTGGTCAGCCAGCAGCAACGGATCGCCGTGCAACAGATTGATTTCGAACTGGCTGATGCCCATCTCATGCATGAACGTATCGCGCGGCAAGCCCAGCGCCGCCATACATTCGTAGACTTCACTGAAGAACGGCCGCAAGCCGTTATTGGAGCTGATACTAAAGGCCGAATGTCCTGACTCGCGGCGTCCGTCCAGACCCACAGGCGGCAGGAATGGCTGGGTCGGGTCGGTGTTCGGGGCGAATACGAAAAACTCCAGCTCGGTCGCCACCACGGGCGCCAGGCCCCGCGCCGCGTAACGGGCGATAACCGCTTTAAGCTGGCCGCGAGTCGAGAGACGGGAGCTTTCACCGGTCAACTCGTCCGCATCGCAAATCGCCAACGCCCGCGGCTGCTTGCTCCAGGGCAAACGATGAATATGTTTGGGATCAGCAACAAGCGCCAGATCGCCGTCATCGCTGCCGTAAAAACGCGCCGGCGGATAACCGCCCATGATGCATTGCAGCAGCACACCCCGCGCCATCTGCAACCGCCGCCCCTCGAGGAAACCCTCGCAGGTCATTACCTTGCCACGTGGCACACCATTAAGATCCGGAGTGACACATTCAATCTCATCAATGCCCGTCAATCGCTGCGCGAGTGACTTGTGGCCATCGGTCGTCATGACTCAATCCTGTGTTGTGCAAGCCGCGAACGGCGACCCGTACAAAATACGCACCACCCGTTCAGGATTTCAAGCAGGCACAGGCGAAAAGCAGCGATATATGACGCAGGTCAGCCATGAAGTGAAGGCTGAAACGATAATTCAGGATTTCGCAGGGCAGGTTTTGCCGTCAGCGGCGCCATTCAAGGCACGCCATTCAAGGTAGATAGAGGCTGAACAACCCGCCGCCCAAGGGGCCGCCATTGCTGATCGCGGTACGCCCACGCACACCGTTGCGCTGATGCAGTTCAGCAATACGCGCGGCGAAGTACAGGCCCAGGCCGGTGCTGCCGCTGCTCTGGTTGATGCCTTGCAGGTAATCCGCCTGACGCTCGATCATCTGCGGCGGGTAACCGTCCCCATCGTCGTTGATGCTCACCACCAGTTGCCCGGCCTCATCCTGCACGCTGATCAACAGAGCATGGCGGGCATAGCGGATAGCATTATTGATGCTGTTGGCCAATACGGTGGCGATCAGCTCCCGATCGAAGAAACCGAGGGGGCTCAAGGGATCGACCTCACAGGTCACGACGATGCCGCGGCTTTTGAACACCTCCTGGTGACAGGCCAGCTGCGCTTCGATGAAGTCATCCAGCTCATGGTAATCAGGCTGCAATGGCAGCTGATTGACCCCCAGTTTGTACAGCCCCAGCAACTGCACCAGCATGCCATTGAGGTGCGCGAACTCGTACTCGATAACGCCCTGCTCGGCGGTTTGCCGCTGGGCGTCTGGCAGACGTGCGAGCCATTGAGCGTGAGCCTGCATGAGCATGGCCAGGGAATTCTTCATGTCGTGTACGGTGGAGGCAATCACCGTAGAAAAATCGAGCCCCTGGTCACTGTCGTTCATTCGCCAAAGGCCTTGCTTCGCAGCTTCTGGTAACGCGGATAGCGCGTGTCGCTCTCGGGAATCATGCCAACCATTTTCAAGCAGGCCCGACACTCTTCGAGCAAGGCCGTGTCGGAACTGGCATCGGCCCCGTGCAACAGCGATTGCGCCATATTCAAGGCAATACTGATGTTCTTCGGCTGCAACAACAGCGCGCCGCGGAACAGCGCCCGGGCTTCGGTCAGAGTGCCCGCCTTGTAACTGCGCACGCCTTGACGGTTCAGGTCGGCGGCGGCGTTACCGGCATTGAGAATCGCCGGGTCGTCGGTCAGCTTGGCGATGCCTTGCATCACCACCGGGTCGTCACCGTAGATTTCCGCACAGTTTTTCAGCATGGATGCACCGGCCTCTGCCTGACCCAACTGCTGGAGTTGTTTGGCGACCAACAGCGCCGCTTCGGCGCTCATGAATTGCTCCATGCCCTCAAGGCGGGCCATCGCCTGCTCCGTCAGTTTCTCGGCGGTTTCGGCATCGTTGAGCAACAAGCTGGTGGCTTTCATCAGCCGTGCACGCACCTGCAGCCCCGGATCGTTGACGTTATCCTTGGCAACCGCGCTCAGGGTCTGATTGATTTCCAGCCGGGTCCGGGTATCCAGGCCTTTCTCACTGCCTTTACTGATCAACGCCTGGGCCAGACCGAGATTGCTCTCCGGGTCCTTGAAACGCGACTGCTGCCCTTGGGCTACGGCCTGGCGATAGGCTTTCGATGCACTTTCAAAATCTTCGTTGGCCAACGCCAGCTTGCCGAGCAGCGATTGTCGGCGCACCGCCAGAGGCGACAAACGAACGGCTTCCTCCAGCACGCTCTGTGCGCGTTTGGTGTCCCCTTGGGCGACCAGCACATCGGCCATTCCGTCGTAGAGCGCCGGCATCATCGGAAAAGTCTTCAGCGCCGTTTCGTACAGGGTCTGTGCCTGGCTGACCTGGCCTCGCTTGAACAGCGACCAACCCAACCCGGCATAGGCCCAGGGCAAAGGGCGGTCCGCCAGAATGGTATTGAGAAAGCGCTCCAGCGCCTCATGCTGATTAAGGTCGCGCAAAGCATCAGCCCTGAAACGCAGGCACAACGGCGCAAACCGTGGCTCTTGCTTGCACAGAGCCGCACAGGCTGCCAGGACTTCAGTGGGCTTGCCCCGGTCGAGGGCTTGCAGAATCGGCTTGAGCAAATTCTTGCGTTGCACCAGCTTCTCCAACCGCTGAGCCAGACCCGCGCGATTGAAGGGTTTGGTCAGATAAGCGTCCGGCTCATGCTCAAGGGCACTGAGCACCATGGCCTGGCTGGTCTCGGCAGTGACCATGACGAACACGCTTTCATGGCTGATCAGCTTGTCGACCATCAGGTCTTCGAGCACCTGCTGACCGTTCTTCCTCCCGTCCCCAAGATGGTAATCCTGCAGGACGAAGTCGTAGCGCTTCTGCGCACACATGCGCAGCGCCTGCTCACCCGTGTCGGCAGTGTCTACGTCCTTGACGCCCAACTCGCGCAACATGGACCTGACTGAAGTGCGGAAATCAGAGAAATCATCGACGATCAAAAAGCTTTTTTGTTGGTACGCCAGCATCGAAGATTCCAGCCAAGTAAGAAGATGAACCCAAAGGAAGATGCAAGGACGAGCTCAGCTTCGCTGCCCATTTTGGCGCGCAGATGATAGCCAGTAGCTATGAGCTATCAAGCAATTTCTCACAACCCTGCCATTCCTCTTGCCTGCCGCACGCTTTGGGCTCGATCTACGGGTTTCCCTGGCATTCGGACAGCAGGAGAGAACGGCTGCCCATCGGGTTATCGGCCGGTTGTGGTGTTCCCTTATAGGTGTTGGGTAAGTAATGCTTATTTATCTGGCGGAGCGCTTTGGCCACAAACTTTTAGCGCCAGGATGCCTGCGAGGTCGGCAGATCCCCGTTCGGGTCGTAAACGGTAATGCTGTCATTGGCGCCAAGCGCTTCTGTGTAGATGACTAGATTTACCCCATCAGGACTGGCCTGTGATGGGAAAAGCAGTCCGGCACACCCCGTCTCCAGCACCCAGTCTCCGAGAGTCCAACTTGGCGGCTCAATACCCTGGTCAAATCGCAGCGCGCGCCAGTCGCAGTAGAACTCCTGCCAGAGCATGTCCCAGCCATCTTCAAACCCGGCCGAGAAGTCAGCCACGCGGGCTAGACTCACTTGGTACGAGACCATCAATCCTGGCGGTAGAATCGATGCTGTTTGCTGATACTCGGCGATGGCGGTAGCGGTATCCGCGGCGAGGTAAAGCGCCGGAAGATCCTTGCGGTTTGCGCGGCCGCCTTGCTTGGCTGCACCACTTCCAGAGGTGGGCATGTAAGCCCACCTGGGAGAGTGCATACGGAAAAAGGGAATCGATACCAGCGAAGTTTCCTTCATCCTTGGGAACCAGCCTCAATCGATTCGAGGTAAGCCAGCAGATTCGAGGTTTTACCCTCTGCCACCACCTGTTCAGCGGTATGGTAGCGGAAAGCGCGCAACGGCTCGTTTTTGAACCAATAGACCGCCTTTGGCAGATTGCCGGTGACGTCCTCTGCTGCTCGGATCACCTGCAAGCATTCACGCATGAATGTCTGAGCTTGCTCATTGTCCGGAGCGCGTTGCAGGGTTGAACGATGCACGCCGGCAAAATGGGCCAGCTGCTGCATGCTGATTCGCAGGACACTGGTGAAAACCTGGCTGGACAGGCTCAACGTTCCTGGTATTTGCAGCGCTTTCATAAATTCAGAAAAGTTTGGCGGCAGTTTGGCGACCTTATTTTCGTCGGCCAAATGCTGTTTAGCAGATGCGGCAGACATAATCTTTGCTCCATAGATGCAACATAAATACGACAATAATGCGCCATATTTGCTTGTCGTCAAGTCCCACTTTAGTCCCTGAAGCGGTTTTTTTGGGCTCGAACAGAGCGGTTGCGTTCTGCTAAGAGATTGCCAAAACTCGAGTTCCGCCTGAGTAACCTCATACTCAATCAGGGTCGAATCGTCGCTGAAATCTTTGCTGCCGCCCGACAACACGCCCCCGCCGCCGAGGTTCTACCAAACCACAACCAACGCCAACGCCAACGGATTGACCCCTGAGTGCCGAAACCAGCGGTCCTCATAGGTCACCAGCGCCTCCAGATAATCAGGTGAGACTTCCTCCGCGCCAAACACCCTCGGCATCGGCAAAGTGCCAGAGGGGGCACGCCAGTGTTGAGTGTCCATGGCCTTCCCGGCCCCTTCGCCAAGAATAAATCGACAAACTATTGACACTGTATCGACACAATTACACCTACCGTCGGAATATTGGCACCTTGCACCTTTCCCTTGGGGTAACGCCTTTACAAAGCCTGACCCGACAGCTAAACAAACATCAAACTGATATCAGGAAAGGCCGTATCCCTGAATCAGGGTCACACCAAGACACGGCCCCACCCAGCCATTATTTCAGGAGTCCCTTTCACATGGGTGCTCTCAGTTTAATGCGTGCCATGCCCAGCGCAGCCACAGGCTCGGTCCCACGTTCGCCCAATCTGTCCTGCGATCCGCTGCTCAAGCGCGGCGAACTTCTCCACCCCCGTGATACCGCCGCCCCTCTCCCGGCAGCGCCCATCCCGTCAGGCCCGGCAGTCAACTGCCCAGCTGGCCGACGATGTCCGGCGGCCGCCTCGCACCGCTCCTGAACGACCCTGAGCGGTACACAAACGGGGCTTCGCCCCAATCGCCTCACAGACATCGGATAAGGAAGAGTCCGTTTTGTGGCTGTTAGCAGTCCGTAACGATTCTTATAAGAACTGGCATTTTCGGGAGAAAAGACATGGCTGACAGCACAATTACCACAAGCGGCTTGATCACTTCGTTTTCCAACACCCCACAAGCCCAGGATGACCTGTACACCGTTGCGACCCTTGACTTGCAAGGGGGGCTTACCGAGGACTCGGAGAATGGCACGACATTCATCCTGAACGTGATGGCGAACGACCTTGGAGGCAAGGCGAAAACCCTCTACTCGCTGGACGACGGGTGCGAGAACGAAGGCTCTGCCAGCTCGGCGGACCTGCTGACCAAGGACATCGTCGACGCAGACAACACCAGCAAGTTCGGCGCTCTGATCGAGTTCACGGACGATGGAAAGGTCGCCTATACGATGACCGATACGAGCCGGGCACACTTCCAGTCTCTTGCTGCCGGTAAGACCGCCACGGATAGTTTTACCTACGCCATCCGCATGTCCAATGGTGCCTTGAGCTGGGCCACGGTGCAGATACAAATCACCGGAACCAACGATGCGCCGGTGGTGACAGGCACAGTAACCGGCAACGCCACCGAGGACGGGCAAGCCGTCACGTTGAACGCGCTAGCACACGCCTCAGACGTTGATCAAGGCACGACACTTTCTGTCATTAACGTCCCGGACTCTCTGCCTGCCGGCGTGAGCTATAACTCGGAAACGCATTCTTTCACGCTTGACCCGTCGAACGCTGCCTACCAACACCTCGCAGCAGGCGTGCCGATGACGGTGACGGTGAGCTTTGATGTTACCGACGGCATCGCCACGACTCCCGAGTGGGTGTCATGGGTGATTACCGGCACCAACGACGGGCCGGTGGTAGCCGCAGCGGATGTCACCGGTGGCGTAACCGAGTTGGTCGCGCCTGTCGGCAATCTCACCGACAGCGGCACCATTGCGTTCACCGACGCGGACCTCATGGATGCGCACAGCATCAGCGCGGTCACGTCTTCTGGTGGCGCACTCGGCAGCCTGACGGCCAGCGTAACCACGCAGGCCTCGGATGTGGACGGCGCCGGTGGCGTGATCACCTGGAACTACAGCGTTGCGGCCAGCGCCGTCGAATACCTGGCCAAGGACCAGACCAAGGTCGAGACTTTCACCTTCAATGTGCTGGATGGCAACGGCGGCAGCGTGGAGCGCACCGTCAGCGTCACCATCACCGGCACCAACGACCAGCTGCAAATCACCAGCAACGTGCAGGCTGGCAATGCCGAGGAAGACAGCGGCGACTACGCGGCCAGCGGCAGCATCACCTTCACCGACGTCGACCTGATCGACACCCACAGCGTCACCGTCACACCGGGCGCGGCTTCCGGCTACCTCGGCAGCTTCACCACCACTCCACTGAGCGACAGCACCGGCACCGGCAGTGGTTCGCTGGGCTGGAACTTCGCGGTAGACAACGCCGCCCTGCAGTTCCTCGGCGAAGGCCAGATCCGCACCCAGACCTATAACGTGGCGATCGGCGACGGCGTGGTGCAGACCGTGAGCATCACGATTACCGGCGACAACGACCAGCTGCACATCACCAGCGACGTGCAGGCCGGCAATGCCGAGGAAGACAGCGGCGACTACGCGGCCAGCGGCAGCATCACCTTCACCGACGTCGACCTGATCGACACCCACAGCGTCACCGTCACACCGGGCGCTGCTTCCGGCTACCTTGGCAGCTTCACCACCAATCCACTGAGCGACAGCACCGGCACCGGCAGTGGTTCGCTGGGCTGGAACTTCGCGGTAGACAACGCCGCCCTGCAGTTCCTCGGCGAAGGCCAGATCCGCACCCAGACCTATAACGTGGCGATCGGCGACGGCGCGGTGCAGACCGTGAGCATCACGATTACCGGCGACAACGACCAGCTGCAAATCACCAGCGACGTGCAGGCCGGCAATGCCGAGGAAGACAGCGGCGACTACGCGGCCAGCGGCAACATCACCTTCACCGACGTCGACCTGATCGACACCCACAGCGTCACCGTCACACCGGGCGCTACTTCCGGCTACCTCGGCAGCTTCACCACCACTCCACTGAGCGACAGCACCGGCACCGGCAGTGGTTCGCTGGGCTGGAACTTCGCGGTAGACAACGCCGCCCTGCAGTTCCTCGGCGAAGGCCAGATCCGCACCCAGACCTATAACGTGGCAATCGGCGACGGCGCGGTGCAGACCGTGAGCATCACGATTACCGGCGACAACGACCAGCTGCACATCACCAGCGACGTGCAGGCCGGCAATGCCGAGGAAGACAGCGGCGACTACGCGGCCAGCGGCAGCATCACCTTCACCGACGTCGACCTGATCGACACCCACAGCGTCACCGTCACACCGGGCGCGGCTTCCGGCTACCTCGGCAGCTTCACCACCACTCCACTGAGCGACAGCACCGGCACCGGCAGTGGTTCGCTGGGCTGGAACTTCGCGGTAGACAACGCCGCCCTGCAGTTCCTCGGCGAAGGCCAGATCCGCACCCAGACCTATAACGTGGCGATCGGCGACGGCGCGGTGCAGACCGTGAGCATCACGATTACCGGCGACAACGACCAGCTGCACATCACCAGCGACGTGCAGGCCGGCAATGCCGAGGAAGACAGCGGCGACTACGCGGCCAGCGGCAGCATCACCTTCACCGACGTCGACCTGATCGACACCCACAGCGTCACCGTCACACCGGGCGCGGCTTCCGGCTACCTCGGCAGCTTCACCACCACTCCACTGAGCGACAGCACCGGCACCGGCAGCGGTTCGCTGGGCTGGAACTTCGCGGTAGACAACGCCGCCCTGCAGTTCCTCGGCGAAGGCCAGATCCGCACCCAGACCTATAACGTGGCGATCGGCGACGGCGCGGTGCAGACCGTGAGCATCACGATTACCGGCGACAACGACCAGCTGCAAATCACCAGCGACGTGCAGGCCGGCAATGCCGAGGAAGACAGCGGCGACTACGCGGCCAGCGGCAACATCACCTTCACCGACGTCGACCTGATCGACACCCACAGCGTCACCGTCACACCGGGCGCTACTTCCGGCTACCTCGGCAGCTTCACCACCAATCCACTGAGCGACAGCACCGGCACCGGCAGTGGTTCGCTGGGCTGGAACTTCGCGGTAGACAACGCCGCCCTGCAGTTCCTCGGCGAAGGCCAGATCCGCACCCAGACCTATAACGTGGCGATCGGCGACGGCGTGGTGCAGACCGTGAGCATCACGATTACCGGCGACAACGACCAGCTGCACATCACCAGCGACGTGCAGGCCGGCAATGCCGAGGAAGACAGCGGCGACTACGCGGCCAGCGGCAGCATCACCTTCACCGACGTCGACCTGATCGACACCCACAGCGTCACCGTCACACCGGGCGCTGCTTCCGGCTACCTTGGCAGCTTCACCACCAATGCACTGAGCGACAGCACCGGCACCGGCAGCGGTTCGCTGGGCTGGAACTTCGCGGTAGACAACGCCGCCCTGCAGTTCCTCGGCGAAGGCCAGATCCGCACCCAGACCTATAACGTGGCGATCGGCGACGGCGCGGTGCAGACCGTGAGCATCACGATTACCGGCGACAACGACTCGCCAACGATCACCTCCAACGGCAGTGGTGCGACAGCCTCGGTCAGCGTGGCGGAGAACAGCACGGTGGTTACGACAGTGGTGGCGACCGATGCTGATCTGCCAGCGCAAACGCTGAGCTACAGCATCGTCGGCGGAGCGGATGCCGCGAAGTTCGCGATCGTTTCAGGCACGGGCGCACTGAGCTTTATCTCTGCGCCTAACTTTGAGGTGCCGACTGATTCGGGAACGAACAACGTCTATGACGTGATTGTTCGGGCGTCGGACGGCACGCTGTTTGACGACCAGGCGATCGCGGTGAGCGTGACGGGAGTCAACGACAACAGCCCGGTTATCACCTCCAACGGTGGTGGTGCGACGGCCTCGGTCAGTGTTGCGGAAAACACCACGGTGATCACGACAGTGGTGGCGACCGATGCTGATCTGCCAGCGCAAACGCTGAGCTACAGCATCGTCGGCGGAGCGGATGCCGCGAAGTTCGCGATCGTTTCAGGCACGGGCGCACTGAGCTTTATCTCTGCGCCTAACTTTGAGGTGCCGACTGATTCGGGAACGAACAACGTCTATGACGTGATTGTTCGGGCGTCGGACGGCACGCTGTTTGACGACCAGGCGATCGCGGTGAGCGTGACGGGAGTCAACGACAACAGCCCGGTTATCACCTCCAACGGCAGTGGTGCGACGGCTTCGGTCAGCGTGGCGGAGAACACCACGGCAGTCACGACGGTGGTGGCAACCGATGCTGATCTGCCGGCACAAACACTGAGCTACAGCATCGTCGGCGGTGCGGATGCTGCGAAGTTTGCGATCGTTTCAGGCACGGGTGCGCTGAGCTTTATCTCTGCGCCCAACTTTGAGGCGCCGACTGATTCGGGAACGAACAACGTCTATGACGTGATTGTGCGGGCGTCGGACGGCACGCTGTTCGACGACCAGGCGATCGCGGTGACCGTGACAAACACAGTCGATACTCTATCGTGGGTCTATACGACAAGTAACCCAAAGACTTTGACGGCTACGACTGAGGCCTCCGGTGTCGTCAGAGTTTCGGTCTACGATAACACTACGAACATGGCTCTTGCCGATGCGACAAACCAGGGTGGGGGAATCTGGAAACTAACACCGCCAGGGAACATAAAAAACGATAATGTGACGGTAACCGCGTGGGATGCTGCGGGTAATACTGCGACCTCGACGCATACAGCTCCGGCTGGCGTAGCCGGCGAGGCTATCAACCTGGCACTGACCGATCCCACGCCCGACACCTCCGACGCCATTACCTACACGGTGAGCGGGGTTCCGATAGATTGGGTGCTGAGTGCCGGAACCAACAACGGTGACGGCAGTTGGACGATACAGACCAGCGACCCTTCCGCACTGACGGTCATGACGCCATCCACCTATGCCGGTGCGATGGAGCTCACAGTAACCTACGGATGGACCAATGCGGACGGCAGCACAAGCAGTTATATCGTTTCCAACAACGTAGAAGCCTACGCCCCCGGCTCGCCGATCTTCGCCTTGTCCACCGACGACAACCTGACCGGCTCGTCCGGCGCCGACCTGTTCGTCTTCGCCCAGCCGATCGGCAACAACCAGATCTACAATTTCGATACCACGGCGGACAAGATCGACCTGATTGGCTTCGCCGGCGTCGACAGCTTTGCTGACTTGAGTATCACTAACGACGCAAACGGCAATGCACTGGTCAGCATCGGCTCCGGCCAGACGGTCACCCTCAAAGGAGTGGATGCGGCTAACTTGAGCGAAGCGAACTTCCAGTTCGATGTGGACCCGGTCACAACCAATACCGGTACCCTGACCATTGCCGACGGCGCGATCATGCCGTTCGGTGGCAGCATCCATAACAGCGGCACCATCGAACTCGGCTCCACCGGCAGCGAGACCGATCTTGAGATTCTGTTCCGTGGCGCGACCTTGACCGGTGGCGGCCAGGTGCTGCTATCCGACAGCGCGCAAAACGTGATTTTCGGTGGCAGCGCCGACACCGTGTTGACCAATGCCGACAACCGCATTTCCGGCGCCGGCCAGTTGGGCGCCGGGCAGATGGTGCTGGTCAATGCGGGGTTGATCCTGGCCAGCGGGCTGAACAGCCTGGTGCTCGACACCGGCACCAACACCATAACCAACAGCGGCGTGCTGGAGTCCACCGGCGCAGGCGGCATGACTGTGGCTAGTGCGGTCGACAACTCCGGTCACCTGTGGGCCAATGGTGGCGATGTGCGCCTGCTGGCCGACGTCACGGGCAACGGCAGCGCCACCATCGACGGCGACGCGACGCTGAGCTTCGCCGGCGCCGCCCATGCCTCAGTCGCCTTCCACGGCGACGGTGCGGGCACGCTGGTGATCGCACAGGCCGAAGCGGCGGGCTCGCTGGTCGGCATCCTGGGCCTTGAGAGCGATGACTTGCTGACGTTCGGCGATCTCGCCTTCGGCGCCAACACCCAGCTCAGCTACAGCGTCAACGCCAATGGCGCCGGCGGCCTGCTGACGGTGGACGACGGCGTGCAGCGGGCCGAGGTAAACCTGCTGGGGCACTACTCGGTGGACGACTTCCAGGTCACCGACGGCGGCGAGGCCGGCACCCTGGTCAGTTACAGCGGTGCGTCCAGCGGCACACTGGTGGGCAGCATGGCGGCAGACGTGCTCAGTGGCGGCGATGGCAACGACATCCTCGCGGGTCGTGGTGGGGAGGACACCCTCAGCGGTGGCGCGGGAGCCGATGTGTTCGCCTACCTCAACGTGAACGAAGGCGGGGACAGCATCCTCGACTACAACTTCGCCGAAGGTGACGCGCTCGACCTCTCCGCCCTGCTCAACGCCAACTTCGTCAGCGGCAGCAGCCAGGCGTCCGACTTCGTCCAACTGGTGCAGTCCGGCAGCGACGTCACCGTGCAGGTGGATACCGATGGCACAGCCAATGGTACGAACTTCGCCGATGTGGCGGTCCTTGCCAACGCTGGCACGACCGGCGCCGATCTGGTGCGTACCTGGTTCGGGGATACCGACCATACGCTGACGGCCTGACAGACTGGAGCTACCCGGGAGGGCAAGCATGTGCCTCCCGGGCTGCCTCCTCAGTGCACCCAGTCTTCGTAATCCAGCCCTGGAACGCGACTGAATTCACGCACGTTGTTAGTGACCAACATACAGCCCGAGGCCATCGCGTGACCGGCAATAGCGGTGTCATTATCGCCAATGATCAAGCCTGCTTCGGTGAGTTTGCGCTTCACCTCGACCGTCGCGTCTATGGCGCTGTGATCCCACGGCAAGACCTCATCCAGACGCTTCACAAACTCGTCGACCAGTGTTTTGTGCTTGGGCGATGCTTTCTTGCCAATCTGCCCGTAACGCATTTCGGCGTAGGTAATCGCAGAAATCACGATCCGATTATTTCGCGCGACCTCTGCGGCCAACCGCTGCAAAACAGACTCAGGGCGTTCGCGCATAATGAACGAGCAAATGCAGGTATCCAGCATGTACGTGGTCACAGATTGAATCTGCCTTCATCACCGACAATGCTCGGGCGCTCTTGCAGAAAATCCGCATCAGCCTTGGGCAGCTCAGCCAGCGACAGCCAGCTCGGGCGCACGGGGCGCAGGGTGATAGTGTCGCCGCTGCGCGTAATCTCCAGCTCCCCGACACCCTCATAAGCCATGTCAGCGGGCAAGCGAATCGCTTGATTCTTGCCGTTCTTGAAAATTGAGACAGTTCGCATAACGTCGCTCCTACATATGTCTTGCATATGCAATATAGCGGCAGCACCATACCTATGCAAGGCATATGGCACATTAGAGAGCCATTTCAAATGCTCGCCGGATCGTGGCTTGATCCACCGTCAGAACGTTGATAGCCCACGGCTTGAGTATTTAGAGAAGTGGGGACCAGACAGGAGGCAAGATCGAGAAAGCCAGTGCGCAATTGCGCTGACTACCTGATTATATTGGTGTCCCAGGGCAGGTTCGAACTGCCAACCTTCCCCTTAGGAGGGGGATGCTCTATCCAATTGAGCTACTGAGACATATCGGTGACCGCAAAGAAATGCGCGGTGCGAAGGACGGCGTGCATGTTAACGGGCAGGCCTGCTTTTGTCATGTCGTCCGTAGGCTTTTTAAGTGTAGGCCAGAGCCAACGCGGGACACCGGACGCAAAATCAGCTTTGATCGGGTTTTGCGCTGACACCCTCCTGCTCCAGCAGCCCGAGGAAATGCTCGACAGTGACGGCCAACTCGCCCGAATTATCCAGGTGCATGACTGGGGTCGCGTCACTTGAAGCACTGGCGAGAAACAAGTCATTGCGCCGCAGTCTCGCTTCAATTTCCTCGGCATTTTCACGCCCGCGCCGCACAAGCCGATGACGTAAAACCTCGCTATTCACCGTTAGCAAAATGGGTAGCAACGTCGGATAGCGCCTGCGTGCTTCAACCAGATGCTCTCTGGAGCCGTTGACCAGCACATTGCGCCCCAGGCTCAGCCACTCATCGATCTGGACCGGAATCCCGTAATCCAGACCGTTGGCCCGCCAATGCAAGGCAAAGCCTTCCAGCTGTCCAAGTCGCTCGAATTCCGCTTGAGAGACACCCAGGGCATCTTCCCCTAACGATTCGGCCGAGCGCGTGATGACTCGTCGCACCACCTCACAGCCGAGCCTGCGCAAAGGTTCACGGGATGCATCTATAAGGCTGTCTTTACCTACCCCAGACGGCCCCATCAAATAAATCAGTCTGCCCGGCATCTCGGTAACGTCTCTTATCGCTCGCCAACCTAGTAAATCGGCCATTTGCCACTATCCTATACGAGAAGGATAAATGATCGTATCCGCATAAAATGCGCGCACCGGAGGCTTAACACTCCTGTCGGGCAAGAGGACGCGGCCAGAGGTGCGGCTGGGGTAATTCTTTTCAAACCAGTCCGCATTTCTGATAATGGGTACTGGCATTGCGCCTTTACCCAGTTCAATATTTGTCACAGAATTGACGCCAACGATCTGGCATTTTAGAGGCATGATGCGGGCCTCTTAACAATTCAGGTTGAACATTTGGTTGCGAAGCTTGTCCAACTGACATCCTGCGGCCAATTCCGAAAACCGCTCCCCTGAACTAACCGGTTAAATATATGCGCCCATTGAAACAGGCAGTTTATTCCAGCCGTACGGCTGACAAGTTCGTCGTGCGTCTGCCCGATGGAATGCGTGAACGCATCGCCGAGGTGGCTCGCAATCATCATCGCAGCATGAACTCCGAAATCATCGCGCGCATGGAGCAAAGTCTTATTCAGGAAGGCGCGCTGGGGGAAGAGTTGAGCATGCGACTGGACAGCCCGGAGCTGTCACTGCATGAACGCGAACTGCTTCAACGTTTCCGCCAACTCTCACATCGTCAGCAAAACGCACTGGTTTCCCTGATCGCCCATGACGCTGAAATGGCAACAGACGCCTCCTGATTCCATCCCGAAAGCTCAGCCAGCCTTGATGCTGGCTTTTTTTTGGCCGAAATTCGGCATGGCCGACGAAGCGCTGCTGCGCCAAGGCCCCATAAAGAGTGGATACAAGGGATCGCGCAGCCCGCCAATTAGCGGGCTGCGCAGAGAAGACTCAGAGCAGGAAAATCGTCGCCAGCCCGAGGAAGATGAAGAACCCGCCACTGTCGGTCACCGCAGTGATCATCACGCTCGCCCCCATTGCAGGGTCGCGCCCGACACTCGACAGGGTCATGGGAATCAGGACTCCCATCAGTGCCGCGAGTAACAGATTGAGGGTCATCGCCGCGGTCATCACCACACCCAGTGACCAACTGCCATACAGCAAAAAGGCGACCACGCCGATCACTCCGCCCCAGACCAGGCCATTGATCAAGCCGACGGCCAGTTCCTTGCGCATCAGGCGGGAAGTATTGCCGGTACTGACCTGATCCAGCGCCATGGCGCGCACGATCATGGTGATTGTCTGGTTCCCCGAGTTGCCGCCAATACCGGCAACAATCGGCATCAAAGCGGCCAGGGCCACCAGTTTCTCGATGGAGCCTTCGAACAGACCGATCACTCGAGAGGCGACAAAAGCAGTAATCAGGTTGATTGCCAGCCAGGCCCAGCGGTTGCGCAGGGACTTCCAGACTGAGGCAAAAATATCTTCCTCTTCACGCAGACCCGCCATGTTGAGAACTTCGTTTTCGCTCTCTTCACGAATCAGGTCGACCATTTCGTCGATGGTCAGACGGCCGATCAACTTGCCGTTCTTGTCGACCACCGGAGCCGAAATCAAGTCATAACGCTCGAATGCCTGAGCGGCATCGTAGACATCTTCATCCGGGTGAAAACTCACCGTATCGCTGGCCATGACATCCGATACTTGCTTGTCCGGATCGTTGACCAACAACCGCTTGATCGGCAGCACGCCCTTGAGCACGCCGTCGTAGTCGACCACGAACAGTTTGTCGGTATGGCTCGGCAGCTCCTTGAGCCGACGCAGGTAACGCAACACCACTTCGAGACTGACATCCTCACGGATAGTCACCATCTCGAAGTCCATCAGGGCACCGACCTGATCCTCGTCATAGGACAACGCGGAGCGGACACGCTCACGCTGCTGGCTATCGAGGGTTTCCATCAGCTCGTGGACGACGTCTCGCGGCAGTTCAGGCGCCAGGTCAGCCAGTTCGTCGGCATCCATTTCCTTGGCGGCCGCCAGGAGTTCGTGATCGTCCATGTCGGCGATCAGCGTTTCCCGAACGGAATCCGATACTTCAAGAAGGATGTCGCCGTCGCGCTCGGCCTTGACCAGTTGCCAGACCATCAGACGCTCTTCGAGCGGCAAGGCTTCAAGGATGTAGGCAACGTCGGCGGAGTGCAGGTCATCGAGTTTGCGCTGCAACTCGACGAGGTTTTGCCGGTGAACCAGGTTCTCGACCCGGTCGTGATGAGCACCTTCCTGGCGATGAGTCAGGTCTTCGACCACCCGCTGGCGATGCAGCAGCTCAACGACTTGAGCGAGGCGGTCTTGCAGGCTTTCTTGCGTTTTCTTTACTTCAACTTCAGACATAGGCGAACTCCACTCCCAGCAGCGGGGCGCGCCGGAAGGATCAATCAGTCAATTCATGATTGTAAAAACGAGGTACTGAGTAACTACTGGGTAAGTCCATGGAGGTATTCCACAAGCCCCGGCGGGGCTGACGGGCGCAATGATACACCGCTTGATGCCTTTTAACGCGAAAAAATCTGGCGAAGAACAAGCGCTTGCGACGCAAACTTGAGCGCTGTCCGAATCTATAGAGCTGCGACGACTCATTCAGAAAAGAAAACACACACGGGCTCAAAAAAGTCCCGTCTATCCTTTTTCGGGACCGTCATGGAGGACGTCGCATGTCACTGAAAAAGACCTCGCTGTTGTTTTTCGCCCTGCCCTGGCTACCGCTGCAAGCAAACGCCAGCGCCGTGCACCGATGTGAAAATGCCTATGGCCATGTCACCTTCACCTCCCTGGGTTGTGCGCCCCATGAGACATGGCTGATTCAGAATGCGGACAATTTTGCACCGGGAGGTGTCAAGACGCTCTCCCCGAAGAGCAGATCCCAGGAAACATTCAGTACGAAATTCGCAAAAGACCAGCCGGTCATCGTCGGCCAGTCCGATGACCGCTGTGGAAATATGCTCAGTGCCAAAGAACGCCGCCAGGCGATCATCAATCAACGAATCATGCCCGGCATGAGCCAGCAGGAAGTCGAAAGCGCACTCGGCAAGCCAGACAAAATCAGCATTCGAAATGCGACCACGAGCTATCGCTACGACGCAAGGAAAGGTCGCAGCGCGCAAATCGTGTTCGATGAGAAAGGTTGTGTAAAAGGTAAAGGCTAGACAGCAAAAAGCCCGCACTTGGCGGGCTTGGTGTTTTACAGCCTGTTTACGCCTTCACACGCAGCTTCTTCAGTTCTTCGTCGCGCAACTCACGACGCAGAATCTTGCCCACGTTGGTGGTCGGCAGGGCATCGCGGAACTCAACGGCTTTCGGCACCTTGTAGCCGGTGACGTTGGCGCGCATGTGCGCCATCACCTGCTCTTTGGTCAAGGTCACGCCCGGTTTGGCCACGAGGAAAATCTTGATCGCTTCACCCGATTTTTCGTCCGGGACACCAATGGCAGCGCACTGCAACACGCCTGGCAACGTCGCCAGCACGTCTTCCAGTTCGTTCGGATAGACGTTGAAACCGGAGACCAGAATCATGTCCTTTTTGCGATCGACGATGCGCATGTAGCCATCTGGCTGGATAAGCGCGATATCGCCGGTCTTCAACCAGCCTTCGCTGTCGAGGATTTCGTCGGTGGCGTCCTGACGCTGCCAGTAACCCTTCATGACTTGCGGGCCCTTGACGCACAGCTCGCCAATTTCGCCCAGTGGCTGTTCGACGCCAGCGTCATCAATGACTTTGCACAGCGTGGACGGAACCGGAATACCGATGGTGCCAATCTGGATGTTCTGGTTCGGATTGACCGTCGCCACCGGGCTGGTTTCGGTCATGCCGTAACCTTCGCAAATGGAACAGCCGGTCACTGCTTTCCAGCGCTCGGCGGCGGCCAGTTGCAGGGCCATGCCACCTGACAGGGTGATTTTCAGCGCCGAGAAGTCCAGCTTGCGGAATGCCTCGTTGTTGCACAGCGCCACGAACAGCGTGTTCAAACCGACAAAACCGCTGAACTTCCACTTCGACAGTTCCTTGACCATCGCCGTCAGATCGCGCGGATTGCTGATCAGGATATTGTGGTTGCCGATCAGCATCATCGCCATGCAGTGAAAGGTGAAGGCATAGATGTGGTACAGCGGCAGCGGCGTGATCAGGATCTCGCAGCCTTCATTGAGGTTGGAACCCATCAGCGCCTTGCACTGCAGCATGTTCGCCACGAGGTTGCGATGAGTGAGCATCGCGCCCTTGGCCACACCCGTGGTGCCGCCGGTGTATTGCAGCACTGCGACATCGCTGCTGGCCGGATTGGCATCGCAAACCGGTTGGCCGCGACCTTTGCTCAACACGTCGTTGAACTTGATGGCCTTGGGCAAATGCCAGGCCGGGACCATCTTCTTCACATACTTGATGACGCTATTGACCAGCAGGCGTTTGAGCGGCGGCAGCAGGTCACCCACTTCGGTGACGATCACATGCTTGACCGAGGTCTTGGGCACCACGGCTTGCGCCAGGTGCGCCATGTTGGCCAGGCAGACCAGTGCCTTGGCACCGGAGTCATTGAATTGGTGTTCCATTTCCCGCGCGGTGTACAGCGGGTTGGTGTTGACCACGATCAAACCGGCGCGGATGGCACCAAACACGGCGATCGGGTATTGCAACAGGTTCGGCAACTGCACGGCGATTCGATCGCCCGGTTGCAAGTCGGTATGCTGTTGCAGGTAAGCGGCAAAAGCGCCCGACAATTCGTACAGCTCACCATAAGTGAGCGTCTTGCCGAGGTTGCTAAAAGCCGGTTTGTTGGCAAAGCGTTGGCAGGATTGCTTCAACACCGCCTGAATATTCGGATACTCGTCCGGATTGATATCGGCAGCAATCCCGGCAGGGTACTTATCCTTCCAAAAGTTTTCGATCATGGAAGCCCACTCCTCAGCAACGCGAATTCATCACCGCATTTGATGCGATTATTATTGGTGTGTGTTTTTTATTGGTGTCTCTTTGTTGGTGAGTCTGGCTGTTTACTTAGGCCGAGAAGTCACAAAGCGGGCCGAGAGTAGCAGCTTTGCCAAGGACCTACTAGAGCCAAAGAAGACCCGCACAGTCACATTTGTGACTTACGAATGCTAGGTAGTCACTTTTAGAGTAAAGATTCCATTGAGCCTTTGAGCGCTCTGAAATAGCCCTTGCGCCTGCCCCAAAAGCTTCGCGGGCAAGTCGGATCGCCGCACCGCCGCTCCCACAAGGACACGGCGATCCATTAATGTGGGAGCGGGCTTGCCCGCGAATGACGATCTACAAACCAATCACGCGATATCGCGCAGTTCCCGCCGTAAGATCTTGCCCACCGGCGTCATCGGCAGCGAATCACGCAGCACGATGTGTTTCGGCACTTTGTAGCCGGTGAAGTTTTCCTTGCAGTAAGCCTTCAGCTCTTCAAGGCTGACGCCTGACTCGCGAGCGACCACAAACAACTTCACCGCCTCTCCCGAACGATCGTCCGGCACACCGATCACCGCGCAATTGGCGACTTTCGGGTGAGCCATGACCACGTCTTCGATTTCATTCGGGTACACGTTGAAGCCCGAGACGATGATCATGTCTTTCTTGCGATCGACAATCCGGACGAAACCGTCCGGATCGATCACCGCGATGTCGCCGGACTTGAACCAGCCTTCGGCATCCAGAACCTGCGCTGTGGCTTCCGGTTGCTGCCAGTAGCCCTTCATGATTTGCGGGCCTTTGATACAGAGTTCGCCGCGCTCGCCCAACGGCTGCTCGACGCCTTCGTCGTCAATGACCTTCAGGGTAGTACCCGGCACCGGCAGCCCCACCGTGCCCAGCCGGGATTTGTCGCCGTAAGGGTTGGCGCATGCGACCGGCGAGGTTTCGGTCAGGCCGTAACCTTCGGTAATCCGGCAACCCGTCAGCTGCGCCCAGCGCTCGGCAGTGGCCTTGACCAGCGCGGTACCGCCGGAGTTGGTGAGTTTCAGGCTGGAGAAGTCCAGGGTCTTGAAATCCGGGTGATCCATCAGCGCGACGAACAAGGTGTTGAGCCCGAGCAATGCCGAGAAACGCCAGTTTTTCAGCTCTTTGATAAAGCCGGCAATGTCCCGCGGATTGGTGATCAGCACGTTGTGGTTGCCGGTGACCATCATGCCCATGCAGTTCGCGGTGAAGGCATAGATGTGATACAGCGGCAGTGGCGCAATCATTACCTCCTGGCCTTCCTTGAGCAGCGGCTGGCCATCGGCACCGAGCTGGGACAGACAAGCACGCACCTGTTGCATGTTGGCAACCAGGTTGCCATGGGTGAGCATCGCGCCCTTGGCCAGGCCCGTGGTGCCTCCGGTGTATTGCAGCACTGCGACATCGTTGAGGCCGACCTTCAACGGTTTGATGCCATGACCACGGCCCTGACGTAGTGCACTTTTGAACGAAATGGCCTGGGGCAGCTGGTACGCCGGCACCATCTTCTTCACTTTGTCGACCACGGTGTTGACCAGCCAGCCCTTGGCGGCAGGCATCAGATCGCCCATCTTCGCTTCGATCAGGTACTGGATGTCGGTATCCGGCAGCACTTCCTGGACTTTCTGGCCGAACATATTCAGGTAGACCAGCGCCCGGACGCCGGAATCCTTGAACTGGTGACGCATCTCACGCGGGGTATACAGAGGATTGGTGTTGACCACGATCAACCCGGCACGCAATGCGCCGAATACGGCAATCGGGTAGTTCAGGACATTGGGCATCTGCATCGCAATACGATCGCCAGGCACCAGATCCGTGTGCGCTTGCAGGTAACCAGCGAATGCTGCGCTGTAGCGTTCCAGCTCGGCATACGTCAGGGTCACGCCCATATTGCTGAACGCAGGACGATCAGCGAATTTCTTGCAGGAACGCTCGAAAACCTCGATCACCGAGGTGTAGGCACCCGGATCGATATCCAGCGGAACGCCGGCCGGGCGTTTGTCATTCCAGAAATCAGGTTGCATTGTTCTTGTCCTCTTTACCTGGGCATATCCGGGCCGCATCTCTGCTTCTTTGAAAGGCGGGGCTCTGCGGACGTTAGCAGCTATGGCGATTCAGGCAAATATGCGCACGAGCGTCATTGATAGCGTGAATCTTGTTCCTGAGGCATGCCCTGATCAGACGGCAATCGTCTGATGAGCTATACAATGCAACGACCCCGTGCAAAGGAATCGCCATGATCCACGATACTTTCTGGCTGACCGCGAGTGACCGCAGCCGCCTTTACGTCAACCAGTGGCTGCCCGAAGGCCCGCTCAAAGCGGTGATCCTGTTGGCCCACGGCATGGCCGAACACAGTGGTCGCTACGCTCGCCTGGCCGAAGTGCTCTGCGCCCAAGGCTATGGGCTGTACGCCCTGGACCAGCGCGGTCACGGCAAAACCGCCGAGCACGGGGTGCTGGGGCATTACGCGGACCAGGACGGCTGGCGCAAAGTGGTCGGTGACCTGGCGTGCCTTAACCAGCACATCGGCCTGCAACATCCGGGAACACCTATCGTGCTGCTCGGCCACAGCATGGGCAGCTACATCGCCCAAGGTTATCTGCTGCACCACAGCGCCAGCCTGCACGGGGCGATTCTCAGCGGTTCGAATTTTCAACCCATTGCGCTCTACCGCATCGCCCGGCTGATCGCCCGTTTCGAACGCTTGCGCCAGGGTGCCACCGGTCGCAGTGCGCTGATCGAGTGGTTGTCGTTTGGATCGTTCAACAAAGCCTTCAAACCCAATCGCACACCCTTTGACTGGCTCAGCCGGGATCCCGACGAAGTCGACAAGTACGCCAACGACCCGCTCTGCGGCTTCCGCTGTACCAACCAGTTATGGATCGACATGCTGGGCGGGTTGCAGCAGATCAGCAAAGCGTCCAATCTCGCTCAGATCGATCCGGGCCTGCCGCTGTTGGTGATTGGCGGTGAATGTGATCCGGTGAGCAACGGCATACGTCTCAAGAACCTCGCCAACGCGTTACGCGATGCCGGGAGCCAGTGCCTGCAACTGAATATCTACCCCCAGGCCCGGCACGAACTGTTCAACGAAAGCAATCGCGATGAAGTGATGAGGGATGTGCTGGCGTGGCTGGAGCAGGCCCTGAACAATCGTCGGCCGCCCAAAACAGAATAATTTTTCTTAAAACCAAGCTAGTTAATTTACTTATTTCGTCACAGGACTTGAGATAGATGACCCAGGTTACCAACACCCCATACGAAGCCCTCGAAATCGGCCAGACCGCCAGCTACAGCAAAACCGTTGAAGAGCGCGATATTCAGCTCTTCGCCGCGATGTCGGGCGACCACAACCCGGTGCACCTGGACGCCGAGTTCGCCGCAGCGACCATGTTCAAGGAGCGCATCGCTCATGGCATGTTCAGCGGTGCCCTGATCAGCGCCGCGGTGGCGTGCGAGTTGCCTGGGCCGGGCACTATCTATATCGGTCAGCAAATGAGCTTCCAGAAGCCGGTGAAAATCGGCGACACCCTGACCGTGCGTCTGGAAATCCTCGAGAAGCTGCCGAAATTTCGCGTGCGCATCGCCACTCGGGTGTTTAACCAGCGTGATGAGTTGGTGGTCGATGGCGAGGCCGAGATCCTGGCACCGCGTAAACAGCAGACCGTGACACTGCCGACGTTGCCGGCGATCAGTATTGGCTGATTGACCGCACCCGATCGTTCCCACGCTCCGCGTGGGAATGCATCCCGTGACGCTCCGCGTCACATCCGGAGCGGACGCGGAGCGTCCATGGCGGCATTCCCACGCGGAGCGTGGGAACGATCATCGATTCCCCTCTTCCACCTGCACACTCGCGGTCATTCCCGCGCTCAGGTTGATGCCTTCGGGCAGTTTGTCGAGCTTGATCCGCACCGGAATTCGCTGGGCCAGGCGTACCCAGTTGAAGGTCGGCTCCACCTCTGCCAGCAGTTGTGTGTCCGGCGTGGCGTTGCGGTCGGTGATGCCGCGGCTGACGCTTTCGACATGTCCTTGCAGCGCTTCACCGGCGCTCATCAACCAGACCTTGACCGGGTCACCGACCCGGATCCGCGGCAGTTTGGTCTCTTCGAAGTAGGCTTGCACATAGAAGGTCGAATCATCGATCAAGGCCATCACCGGTTGCCCGGCATTCACGTAGTTGCCTTCAGCCAGACGCAGGTTTGTGATGTGCCCACTGCGCGGCGCATGCACCTCGCTGCGGGCCAGATTGAGTTCGGCGACCTTGGCTTCAGCCTGGGCCTGACGCAGTTCACCTCGGGCAATGCCGGCGTTGATCTGCGCATTCTCCCGCAGTTCGGCACTGATCGCCTGCGGCCCCAGGCTGGCGCGGCGACTGGCTTCATGCTCGCGCAAGCTGAGTTGCTGTTGACGGGTCTGCACCACCGCCCGGGCTTTCTCCAGCGCTGCTTCGAAACGGTCACGATCGATGCTCAGCAGCACATCACCGGCCTTCACCTGCTGGTTATCGTAGGCCTTGAGATGGCGCACCCAACCCGAAACATCCGGCGCGACGATGACCACGTCGGCACGGATCCGCGCATCCCGGGTCCAGGGCGTGAGCATGTAGTACTGCCACAGGTGGAAGCCGGCGAACACCGCCACAGCCACCAGGCACAGGGTAATAGCGACACGTACCGGTGCACGCATGGTCAACTCCTTATAAGGGTCCGAGGCCGACGGTGATCAGGGTCAATACACAAACGTACAAGGCACAATCGAATAGTGCTTCGTGCCAGATCCAGCGTCCCAACGGCGTAATGCGCAGCAACATGCGCAACGCTCCCGTCAGCAGCAGCGCCAGCACGACATAAATCAGAAACGGACTGAGCAAAATCCCGCCCATTGACCACTCACGCAGCCCCATGGCTTTCCTCCTGTTGGCGACACCAGCTGCGCCAGCTGTTTTGCAATTGCAGCACCGCGCCTTGTGCCAGTTTCAGTGCATCGCTGGGCGGCAACGCTTGCAGGGTTTGCAACAACGCCGCACTGGGTTCGGCAAGTGCATCGGCGTGACTGCCAGCCGGACCTTGCGCCAACACCTGTTCCAGCTGCTGAAGATAGCTGCGCTGTGGCCTGCTGACCGGGACCTGCGCCACGGCCAGGCTCAAGCGCAAATGCAGCAGTTCATCGCCGATGTCCAAGCCGAGCAGCCCGTCATCCCAGCGACTGCGGGCCTGCTGTGGCAACTCCGGATAATGCCGCGCCAGTTGCAGCAGACGATCAGCCATGCGCCCACCGAACCAGCTTTCCGCACCGCGCAAATTGCGCCGGGTCAGACGCACCAGATCATCGAGGGTCGCGGCCAGCAAACGGCGACTGTGCCACGCCGGATCTCGCAATATCAGCAGATGGAAGGCCAACACCGCAGCGCCCACGCCGAGCAATATCGCCTGTGCGCTGTTAAAGAACGTCGCGACATCAAACTTCATCGCGTTCAATGGCGACACCAGCACCACGAAGTGCAGGCAAAAAGAGGTGGCGGTCGCGCCGATCTGTGGTTTGGCCATGCCCAGCGCGCCGAAGAACAAGGGTACGCCCATGGCCATGCAGAGCATCGGGAAGCCGCTCCATTGCGGCAGCAGGATTTCGCCAACGACGAAGGCCACGGGAATCGCCAGCAAGATCCCGCGCAAAAAACTCATGCCGATCTGCGCACCGTTTTCACGGCTGGCAAACAGGCTGCAGACCACACACGTCAGCAACATCGCCCCCGATGCAGCGGGCCAGGCAGTCGCCAGCCAGAAACACGCGACCGTCAAAAAAGCCAGCGCACTGCGAGCACCGAACACCAGCGCCAGTGCGAGGTCGCGGTGAGGTGTCAGGCTGTTGGGTTGCTCGCTTGGCTTGCCGCCCTCCTCCACCGAGCGCAATGCCAGCCCTGCCATCAACGCGGTATCCAGCAGCAAGGCCAAACGCGCCAGGCAATAACTTTGTGCCGAGCTGAACTGCGGGTCGTGGGCGGCGTCCTGCACCTGGGGCCGCAAGGCTTGCAACGCCTGCGTGTCCGATGCACCCAGCGCCTGCTGCACCTCACTCAGCCAAGGCGCCAACTGCAGCGCTTCGCGCTCGTCCAGTTGCCGCCATTGCCGACGCACCGAACGGGCGATCCGCAGCAGCATCAACAGTTTTTGACTCAAGCCGCTGACCGCCCGGGCGCGCTGGCGGCCCTGGACGCCCTCGAACCAGGCGTGCTCGCGCTGGGCATCCACCGCGACGATTCGCCCGAGAATGTCCAACAAGCCTTTACGTGCCTGAGCATCGCCGGCCAGGGTTGCACGGGCAGTTTGCAGCCCGCTCTGCCAGGCGGTGCGCGCCTGCCCGGCCAATTGCCGCTCGACCCGCATCGGCCAGAGCAAGGCGCTGCTGGCGGTGGCGCAGAGGATGCCAAGGCTGATTTCAGTACAGCGTGCTACCGCTTGATCGAACACCGTCAACGGATGGGTCAGCGCCGGCAAGGCAATGATCGCCACGGTGTAACCGGCCAGCACAAAGGAATAGGACCAGGCGCTACGCAGCAAGGTCGAGCTGGCCGTGCACAGTCCCAGCCACAACGCCAATGCCAACAGAAATAGCCAGGGTGTCTGGGCAAACAGCCCCATGAACACCACCGACATGACGGTTCCCACCAGGGTGCCCAACAGTCGTGCCAGCCCCTTCTGAACCACCATCCCGGACAACGGCTGCGCGACGATAAACGCCGTCATCAAGGCCCAGGCCGGTTGTTCAAGACCCCAGCGCAACGCCAGCCACAGCGCCAGGCCACCACCGAGTACGGTCTTGATCGCAAATTGCAGCGCAGGAAGGTTGGGTGCAAGCAGGGCCTGTAAGGTCATACGCACGAAGTGAACCCTTGATACGACAAACTAACGATAGTCGGGATAGTGTGGAGACAGGATATACAAATTATTAGCTAGCTAACTATTATAAGTCCATCTGTATCCGCGTTATTTGCATGATCTATCAATTGGCCTGCATGCAGGATGCCTGTATTTTCGAAGACATTGAATCAACACGGCTGTCCCATGAATCCCGAAAAGCTTGAACTGCTGGTCACTCGCGAAATGCCCTTCGGCAAATACAAGGGTCGCATCATTGCCGACCTGCCCGGCCAATACCTGAACTGGTTCGCCCGCGAAGGTTTCCCTCACGGCGAACTGGGCGGTTTGTTGGCCTTGATGCAGGAAATCGATCACAACGGCTTATCCGATCTGCTCGATCCATTACGCGCCAAGCACGGTAAACCCAAACCTCGCCACTGACCGAGTCGAACCATGCCCGAGAATAACCACCGCGCCCACGACGAAGATTTCTGGCTGACATTCGCCGACCGCTTCGACATTGAGCCACGGCCGCCAAAGGGGCGCGACTGAATTACCTGCGTAATCTATGGGTGCATACGGATTACACCGGGGTTTACCACGACGGCGGCGGACATGCGGTTGTTGACGCGGGCATTGATTGAGTTGAGCAGTTAGATCTTCGTTGCCAGCACCATCGCCTTCGCGGGCAAGCCCGCTCCCACATGGGATTTGTATTGATCACATGATTGGGGGCCGCCACAAAACCTGTGGGAGCGGGCTTGCCCGCGAAACAGGCGCCGCGGTATATCAGGCATAGTCCTTTCTTACCGGCAAAAAAAAACGGTGCACTGACCAAGTGCACCGTAAAGCCGTAGAACAACAACGATTTGGTAAAACCAATCAGTCCAGCAGAGCCAACGCCTCTGCAGTGCATTCCTGGATCCGGGCCCAGTCGCCGTTTTTGATCCACTCGGGATCCAGCATCCAGCTACCGCCAACGCACATCACATTCTTCAGCGCCATGTAGCTCTTGATATTGGCCGGGCTGACGCCACCGGTCGGGCAGAAGCGCACTTCGCCGAACGGACCGCCAAGGGCCTTGATCGCGGCGACGCCACCGCTGACTTCCGCCGGGAACAGCTTGAAGCGGCGATAACCCAGTGCGTAGCCCTCCATGATTCCGGAAGCGTTGCTGATGCCGGGCAACAGCGGAATCGGGCTGTCGACGCTGGCTTCGAGCAGATCGCGGGTAATCCCGGGGGTGACGATGAATTGCGAGCCGGCCGCTTCGGCCGCGGCAAGCATGGTGCGATCAAGCACGGTGCCGGCACCGGTAACCAACTCCGGACGCTGCTCGCGCAACAGCTGAATCGCCTTGAGGCCGAACTGCGAACGCAGGGTCACTTCCAGGGCAGTCAAACCACCGGCCGCCAGCGCATCGGCCAGCGGCAGAATGTCTTGCTCGCGGACGATGGTGATCACCGGCAGAATCCGCGCCTTGACGCAGAGGCTGTCGATCAGGGCAACTTTGTCCGCCATGGAAACGGTCGGGCGTGTGTTTGTCATAGCGGCTGATCCTTGGCTCATGGGCACCAGTAAATCTCTAACGTAGGTTGCAAAAACGCGCGAATCGGCATGTCGGCGACTTCGTCACCGGCCAGTGCGGCACTGAGGGTGGTCAATTTGGACTGACCGGAAATCGACAGGACCTTGAACTTCGCCGACGCCAGTAGCGCACGGCTCATGCTCAGGCGCTGATGGGGCACGCTCGGCGCCAGCATTGGCCAGCAACGGCGCGAGCCGTCGGGTTTGAGCGCTTCTTCAAGGTTCGGGCTATTAGGGAACAGCGAGGCGGTATGCCCATCGTCGCCCATGCCCAAGACCAATGCATCGATCGAAGGCAACTCAGCCAGCAGCCGATCGGCGTTCTCGGCAGCCCGTTCAAGATTGGCCGCTGCGCTGTAAAGGCTGAGAAACTGCGCTTTGGCCGCAGGGCCCTGGAACAGGTAGCGCTTGAGCAGGCCGGCATTGCTGTCGGGATGCTCCACCGGGACCCAGCGCTCATCCGCCAGACTGACCACCACATTCGCCCAATCCAGCGTCTGCTTGGCCAGGTGCTGGAAAAACGCCACCGGACTGCGCCCACCGGACACCACCAGCACCGCTGTGCCGCGCTCGCTGATAGCGTCGCTTAACTGCTTGGCCACGTTCAGGGCCAGGCCCTCGGCCAGCAGCACCGGGCTGCGGAACTCATGGGCGCGGACACCCTGAGGCAGTTTCAATTCAGATATCGCCATACCATGACCTCCCATCCCGCGTAATCAGTGCAATTGAGCTCATTGGCCCCCAGGACCCGGCCGCGTACGGCTTGGGCGCATCACCGGATTTTTTCCATCCGGCGATCAACTGGTCACACCACTTCCACGCGGCTTCGATTTCATCTTTACGGACAAACAGGTTCTGATTGCCGCGCATGACTTCCAGCAACAACCGTTCGTAGGCATCGGGAATCCGTGCGCTGCGCCAGGTGTCGGAAAAATTCAACTGCAACGGACCGCTGCGCAGTTGCATGCCCTTGTCCAGGCCTTGCTCCTTGGTCATCACGCGCAAGGAAATACCTTCGTCCGGCTGCAGGCGGATGATCAGTTTGTTGCTGATCTGCAGGCGCTGCTCGGGAGCGAAGATGTAGTGCGACGGCTCCTTGAAGTGGATGACGATCTGCGACAGCTTCTGCGGCATGCGCTTGCCGGTGCGCAGGTAAAACGGCACCCCGGCCCAACGCCAGTTGCGAATATCGGCGCGCAGGGCAACGAAGGTTTCGGTGTCGCTCTGGGTGTTGGAGTTAGGTTCCTCCAGATACCCGGGCACCGATTTGCCTTCGCTGTGGCCGGCGATGTACTGGCCGCGCACCACTTGCGTGGTCAGGCCTTCCGGGCTGATCGGCGCCAGCGCCTTGAGGACTTTGACTTTTTCGTCACGGATGCTGTCGGCAGACAGGTCGGCCGGCGGGTCCATGGCGATCAGGCAGAGCAGTTGCAGCAGGTGATTCTGGATCATGTCCCGCAGTTGGCCGGCCTTGTCGAAATAGCCCCAACGGCCTTCGATACCGACCTTCTCGGCCACGGTGATTTCCACGTGGGAGATGTAATTCTGGTTCCACTGGGTTTCGAACAGGCTGTTGGCGAAACGCAGGGCGATGAGGTTCTGCACCGTCTCTTTGCCCAGATAGTGGTCGATCCGGTAGGTGCGGTTTTCCGGGAAGAACTGCGCCACCGCATCGTTGACCTTGCGCGACGACTCGAGGTCCGAACCGATGGGTTTTTCCAGCACCACGCGGGTGTTCTCGGTCAGGCCGACCTTCGACAGGTTCTCGCAGATCGCGCCGTAGACCGCCGCCGGGGTGGCGAAGTAAGCAATCACCCGCTGAGCGGTTCCGGCCTGCTCGGCCAGGGCGACATAGTCGTCAACCTTGAGGAAGTCGACATGCAGGTAACTCAGGCGCGCCAGAAAGCGTTCGGCCACCGTTTCATCGAATTCCTTGGCATCCACATAACGGCGCAGTTCGGCCTCGATGAATGCCAGATGCTGCTGCTCGCTGCCAGACTCACGAGCCAGCGCGATAATCCGCGTGTCGGCGTGCAGCAGGCCAGCGCCATCAAGTTGATACAAGGCCGGAAACAACTTGCGAAGCGCCAGATCGCCAAGGGCGCCGAACAAGGCAAAGGTGCACGGTTCAACCGTAATCGAGGGCATGATGTTTGTTCTTTTATCAAGTTAAGCTAGAAATACCTTTTTCTCAGGCATCATTCAAGGGAAAATGTAGTAATAAACACAACATTTACTCAAAATATAGATTCCGAGTGGTGGTAGGTCGAGGCCATCAGTAGGATAGGCCACCGCCAAGGGCCGCTTCAAAGGCCCAATTTGCATAGCCGACCAAGGAAATCCGAATGGACCGCGTGCGAAATCTTCTGGAAACGATCCAGAAACGCCTCGAAGAATTGAACAAGGCTGAGCGCAAAGTCGCCGAAGTCATCCTGCTCAACCCGCAGCAAGCGACTCGCTTCAGCATTGCCGCACTCGCTCAGGCCGCTTCGGTCAGCGAACCGACGGTCAACCGTTTCTGCCGCTCGTTCGGCGTCAGCGGCTACCCGGAACTCAAACTGCAGCTGGCCCAGAGCCTGGCCAGCGGCGCGGCGTATGTCAGCCGTGCGGTGGAGGCTGACGACAATCCTGAAGCCTACACCCAGAAGATCTTCGGCAGCGCCATCGCGTCGCTGGACAGCGCTTGCCAGGCGCTGGACCCGAACCTGATCAGCCGCGCCGTCGATCTGTTGATTCAGGCCCGGCAGATCCACTTTTTCGGCCTCGGTGCTTCGGCGCCCGTGGCGCTGGATGCACAGCACAAGTTCTTTCGCTTCAACCTGGCCGTCACCGCCCATGCCGACGTGCTGATGCAGCGGATGATTGCTTCGGTCGCTCACACCGGCGAGTTGTTCGTGATCATTTCCTACACCGGCCGCACCCGCGAACTGGTGGAAGTGGCGCGCATCGCCCGGGAGAACGGTGCTTCGGTACTCGGCCTGACCGCCGCTGGCTCGCCCTTGGCCAAGGCCAGCACCCTGAGCCTGAACATTCCGCTGCCGGAAGACACCGACATTTATATGCCGATGACCTCGCGGATCATCCAGCTCACGGTGCTCGACGTGCTGGCCACCGGCATGACCCTGCGCCGTGGCGTGGACTTCCAGCCGCACCTGCGTAAGATCAAGGAAAGTTTGAATGCCAGTCGGTATCCGATTGGGGATGAGTTTAGTTAACTGAGCGCCGATCGTTCCCACGCTCCCGCGTGGGAATTCAGCCCGTGACGCTCCGCGTCACTGGACGCGGAGCGTCCCTAGAGGCATTCCCACGCGGAGCGTGGGAACGATCAACCCCAACCCGCGCCTGCAAACTCAAATGCGCCCTCTCCCCCGGCGCCAGGCTGAGGCTGTCGGTCCCGCCGCTGGCCGCTTCGACGCAGACAAACCCCGAGACCTCACTCCAGCTCACCCCCAGCAGCGGCCGCGCCCCGGGATGCCAGACCACGGTGTCGGCGCTGTCCCCGGTATCGATGCATAACTCGCGCTGCCAGGCGTGATCTTTCAGCTGCAATTCGCCCTCATGCCGGAACACCCGCTGGCAACCGCCCTCTACCCGTAACTCGCCTTCTTGCTGGCAAGCCTGACGACTCAATTGGTCAAAACCCTGCGCTCCGTCGAGCCCAGACAGCGCTACCTCGCCAACGTCGCCAATACGCCAGTAAGCGTGCAAAGCATGGCTCAACTGGCACGGCAGGCTGTCCTGATGTTCAGTGCTCAGGCGCAAGTCCATGTTTTCGCCCAGGTGCGCATGCAGATCCACTTGCCAGTCGCACAGCTGCAATTGCCAGTGCAGGCGCACGCCGTCGTCGTCACTGCGGCTGTCGAGCAACTTCCAGTCGATCAACCGTGCCCAACCATGGGAAGGCCAGGCGTTTTCGCTGGGATGACGGCCATACCACGGCCAGCACACCGGAACACCACCACGAATCGCCCCGACCTGCGGCCACTTCGCCGCACACCAGAGCCAGGGTTTTTGCCCCTGTGGCTGGAAGTGCAACAACTGCGCGCCCTGACGACTGAACACCGCCTGACACAGCGGATGATCGATCACCAGCACATCACGCAACTGATAGCGCTCCCACGCAAACGTCGGGCGCTCGCGCAAGGATTTGAAAAAGCGTTGTAGCGGATGCTCAAGCATGTGCCGCGGTCCTGAAAATCATTTGCCCTACCAGTTGAAATCATTTGTGGCGAGGGAGCTTGCTCCCGCTGGAGCGCGGAGCGCTCCCAAAACCAGACTCTGCGGTTCATCAGTTGGACCGCATTCGCCGAATTTACGACTGCTGCGCAGCCGAGCGGGAGCAAGCTCCCTCGCCACAGGTATTGTGCTCCACTCGTGTTTCCACGGTGACCGCACAATCCCCAAAAAAAAGCGGACAGCCTGGGCCATCCGCAAAATGCGCACATAGAGAGGGAGCTTATCGCAAGAGTGTTAGAACACCGACTGAATTTTCAAACCGGCGACGATCGCGTCGTCGACTTGATTAACACCACCGGGGTGCTTCACGTATTGCAGGTTCGGACGCACGGTCAGCCAGTTGGTGACGTGGAAACCGTAGTTGATCTCGGCGTTGTATTCGGTGTCCTGGATCGGCAGGAAGGTCGGGTTGTCGTAGTCGTCGACACCGTTGACGGCGTTGATCAACTGCCGGTTTTTCTGCGCATCCTCGTTGACGTGGATGCGGGCGATACCGATACCCACGTCGTCTTTCGGACGGGCGTTGAACGGGCCTTTGTAGGTCAGCATGAGCTGCTGATAGTTATCGACGTAGTTAGTTTCTTTGTCATGGAAGGTCGCGTTGGCGGCAATATGCAGGCCGCGGCTCTTGTCACCGTTGTGGTCGGTGAGTTGCTGCTGCGCCACGAACCAGTAGCCAGACTTGCTGCTGTGGCTGCGGTAGGCGGCACCGCTCACTGCTGCATCCTGACCATTGGCATCCTCGCGGACGTCATCGGCCTTGGCAGTGCTTTTGTAGTAACCGACGCGGTACTCGCCGGGCAGGCTGTTGACCTCAGGTGACCAGACCAGTTCGACCGGAATGATGGTGCCCTCGGTGCCGCTGGTGCTGAGTTTGAAGCCGTTGCCGGTTTCCAGCTGCGACGGGTTCTGGTTGTAGGCACCGATCTGCGCGTAGAGCTCAGGGGTGATGTTGTACTTCACACGGACAGCCGCCTGACTGACGGGCCAGTTGTACCAGATGCCGCCGACCCAGTTGCCCACCTGAGAACCGCAGAACGCCAGGTTCTGGAACTCGCACGGGAAGCTGTTGAAGTCTTCGCCTTCACCGAAATAACCGGCCTTGATGTCGAGCTTGCCATCAAAATACTTCTGCTTGACCCACAACTGGGTCAGACGCCAGGTCTGGCCACGGCCCCAGACTTCCTGCGAGGAACTGAGGGTGCCGGCACGCGGATCGCCGATGCGGTCGTTGGAGATGTTTTTGCCGCTACGCTCGGTGATCGCCAGTTTGAACTCGGCATCGTTCCAGCCGAAGATTTTTTCCAGGTCCAGCTTCGCACCAATGGCGAACTGGTCGCTGTAGCGCGCCGTGGTGTCGTCGTTATAACCGCCCTTGAGGTTGGAACCGACTTCGCCCACGTATTCCAGCGTGAAGTCGTAACCGGCCTCGATCAGCCTGGTCCGCTCTCCCCCCCAATCCCCGGTCATCCACTTCGACTCGGAGCTGAACGCCTCGGCAGCATGCACGCTACCGGCCAGACTCATCAGCGCAATCGCTGAGAATTGGCAGATAATCCGGGCGTTGGTGTTCTTCTTTCTCATCCCTACATCCTCGTCTTTATTGTTATTAACTGTTTTTATCTAACGCGGTTTACATCGGTTGCGGCGAGCGACAGGTCGCGCGCCGCGTATCCCCCTGTGGGAGCGAGCTTGCTCGCGAAGGCGGTGTATCAGTCGACATTAGTGTTGAATGTCAGTCCGCATTCGCGAGCAAGCTCGCTCCCACATTTTTTGATCTTCAGCGGCCTATGAATTGCGCGACGTTGGCGCTGTGAGCTTCGGTTTTCGGCAGACCGGCAGCCCCCAGGCGTTCACCGGTCTTGGCGTCGAACAACAGTACTTTGGCTGGATCGAATTGCAGGGTCAGGGTCTCGCCCACCTGCGGCGCGACGTCCGGCGCCAGGCGGCAGCAGACTTTGGTTTCGTTGAGATTGACGAATACCAGGGTGTCCGGACCGGTCGGTTCGGTGACCTGGACTTCGGCACGAATAATCGGCAAACCGTTAGGCTCGCTCGGCGCCAGGACGATCTGTTCCGGGCGCATGCCGAGGATCACTTCACGGTCTTCAAGACCCGCGTCCTGCATGCCCAATGGCAGCTCGCAACGCGCCTGCCCACTGTCGAGCAGCGCCACCAGACGGCCTTCCTTGCGTTGCAAACGCAGCGGGATGAAGTTCATCGGCGGCGAGCCAATGAAGCTGGCGACGAACAAATTGGCCGGGTCGTTGTAGATCTGCTTCGGTGTACCGAATTGCTGAATGATCCCGTCCTTCATCACCGCCACCTTGTCGCCCAGGGTCATGGCTTCGATCTGGTCGTGGGTGACGTAGACCGTGGTGGTTTTCAGGCGCTGGTGCATCAGTTTCATTTCGGTGCGCATCTCGACCCGCAGCTTGGCGTCGAGGTTGGACAGCGGTTCGTCGAACAGATAAATCTTCGGCCGCCGGGCCAGTGCGCGGCCCATGGCCACACGCTGTTGCTGACCACCGGAAAGCTGGCCGGGTTTGCGGTTGAGCAGGTGTTCGATTTGCAGAAGCTTGGCGACGCGAGCGACTTCTTCGTCGATCTCGGCCGCGGGCATTTTGCGGATCTTCAAACCGAAGGCGATGTTGTCGCGCACGCTCATGGTCGGGTACAGCGCGTAGGACTGGAACACCATGGCGATGTCGCGGTCTTTCGGGCTCATGCCGCTGATGTCGGAGTCGTCCACCAGGATCGACCCGCCGCTGATGTTTTCAAGCCCCGCGATGCAGTTCATCAAGGTCGACTTGCCGCAACCGGACGGGCCGACGAGGATCAGGAACTCACCGTCATCGATTTTCAGTTCGATGTTTTTCAGGGTGTCCGGCAAGCCGCTGCCGTAGGTTTTGTTGACGTTGCGTAATTCGAGAGTTGCCATGTTTTACCCCTTGACCGCGCCGGACGTCAGACCACGCAGGAAATACTTGCCAGCGAATATGTAGACCAGCAGTGTCGGCAGCCCGGCGATCATCGCCGCTGCCATATCAACGTTGTATTCCTTGGCCCCGGTGCTGGTGTTGACCAGGTTGTTCAGGGCCACGGTAATCGGCTGGGCATCGCCACTGGCGAACACCACGCCGAACAGGAAGTCGTTCCAGATTTGGGTGAACTGCCAGATCAGGCAGACCATGATGATCGGCACCGACATCGGCAGCAGGATCCGCCCGAAGATGGTGAAGAACCCTGCCCCGTCCAGCCGCGCAGCCTTGACCAGCGCATCCGGAATGCTCACGTAGTAGTTGCGGAAGAACAGCGTGGTGAACGCCAGCCCGTAGACCACGTGCACCAGCACCAGGCCCGTGGTGGTGTTAGCCAGGCCGAGTTTGCCGACGGTGAACGAGGCCGGCAGCAGCACGGTCTGGAACGGCAGGAAGCAGCCGAACAACAGCAGACCGAAGAACAGCTGCGAACCGCGGAAGCGCCACATCGACAGTACGTAGCCGTTCATCGCGCCAATGAACGTGGAGATCAGTACCGCCGGAACGGTGATTTTCACCGAGTTCCAGAAGTAGCCGCCGACCGTGTCCCAGGCCTTGAGCCAGCCGATGCCGTCGATCACTTGCGGCCAGCTCAGGAGGTTGCCGGTGCGGATGTCATCGGGGCTCTTGAAGCTGGTCAGCAGCATCACTACCAACGGAATCAGGTACACCGCCGCCGCCAGCAGCAAGGTGGCGTAGACCGCCACGCGGCTGAGACTCAGGGCCGGTTTGCCGGGCAGGTTATTCATGGCGTTTGCCCCTCAGTTCGGAGTACAGGTACGGCACCAGAATCGCCAGGATCGCGCCGAGCATCATCATTGCGCTGGCCGAACCGATGCCCATCTGGCCGCGGCTGAAGGTGAAGGAATACATGAACATCGCCGGCAGGTCGGAGGAGTAACCCGGGCCACCGGCGGTCATCGCCGCCACCAGGTCGAAGCTCTTGATCGCGATGTGCGCGAGGATCATGAAGGCGCTGAAAAACACCGGACGCAGGCTTGGCAATACGATGCGCAGATAGATGGTCGGCAGGCTCGCACCGTCGACTTGCGCGGCACGAATGATCGACTGATCGACTCCGCGCAGACCGGCCAGAAACATCGCCATGACAAAGCCCGAGGCTTGCCAGACCGCGGCGATCACCAGGCAGTAGACGACGCGATCCTGATCCACCAGCCAGTCCATGCGAAAGCCTTCCCAGCCCCAGTCGCGCAGCATCTTGTCCAGGCCCAGGCCCGGGTTGAGCAGCCACTTCCAGGCGGTACCGGTGACGATCATCGACAGCGCCATCGGGTACAGGTAGATGGTGCGGATGAAGCCTTCCTTGCGAATGCGCTGGTCCAGCAACACCGCGAGAAACACCCCGAGCACCAGGCTGATACCGATGAACATGCCACCGAATACAGCGAGGTTTTTGCTCGCGACCCACCAGCGATCGTTATCCAGCAGGCGCACATATTGCTGCAGACCGACCCACTTGTAGCTCGGCATAAAGCTGGAATTGGTGAAGGACAGAACGAATGTCCAGATTATGTAACCGTAGAAACCGACCAGCACGATCAGCATGCTTGGCGCCAGCACCAACTTGGGTAGCCAACGCTGCAGCGCATCGAACGGTGAGGTTTTGCGCAATACCGCCACAGAGCTCATCGGGAAAGTCCTGTTGAAGGAAGTGAAATCCAGACCGAGCGCCTCCAACAGCATGGGCCAGGGCTCATGCAGTACAGGCAACGGTGAGGGGTTTGCCGCAGGCTTGCCTGCGGCGGGTGCAGGTGTTACATGGCGGCCTTGATCGCTGAGGACATTTGCTTGCCGGCCTTGGCCGGATCAGCATTTTTGTCGCTCATGAAGTTGGTCACCACATCAAAGATCGCGCCTTGTACTGCCAGGCTCGTGGCCATGTTGTGGGCCATGCTCGGCTCAAGCTTGCCGTTCTTGTCCGCTTCGGCGAAGTCCTTCGCCGAAGCCTGGCCACAGGCGTCGAACTTGCTCATGTCCAGGTCATTGCGCACCGGGATCGAACCTTTGTTCTGGTTGAACACGTACTGGAACTCAGGCTCCAGAGCGATCTTGGCCACATCGTTTTGTGCAGCGATATTGCCTGGGGTGTTGTTCTTCGCGGACAGCTTGAACATCGCCAGAGAGTCGATGTTGTAGGTGTAGCTGCCTTGAGTGCCCGGGAACGGAACGCACTGGTAATCCTTGCCGGCGACCTTGCCGGCAGCAGTCCATTCGCTCTTCGCCCAGTCGCCCATGATCTGCATGCCGGCCTTGCCGTTGATGACTTCGGCAGCGGCGATATTCCAGTCACGCCCGGCGCGGTTTTCGTCCATGTAAAGGCCGAGTTTTTTCAGCGCGGTGAAGACTTCGACCATTTTCTCGCCGGTCAGGGTTTTCTCGTCGAGGTCGATCAGCGCTTTCTTGTAGCCATCAGCGCCCATGATGCTCAGCACCAGGCCTTCAAAAATAGTGCTGTCCTGCCAAGGCTGACCGCCGTGGGCCAGCGGGATGAAACCGGCGGCCCTGAGCTTGTCGCCAGCGGCATAGAATTCTTCGAGAGTGGTCGGGGCTTTTTCGATGCCGGCCTTTTTGAAGACTTCAGGGTTGATCCACAACCAGTTGACCCGGTGGATGTTCACCGGCACAGCCACGTAGTGACCGTCGTACTTCATGGTGTCGGAAACGGTCTTGGAGAGCAGCTTGTCCCAGTTGTTCTGGCTGGAGACTTCATCGAGGTTGGTCAGCAGCCCCAGAGCGCCCCACTCTTGCAGGTCAGGGCCTTTGATCTGTGCGGCAGAAGGCGGGTTGCCAGAGACCGCGCGGGTTTTCAGCACGGTCATGGCCGCGGCACCGCCACCACCGGCGACAGCGCTGTCCTTCCATTCATAGCCGTCTTTTTCAACGAGATCTTTCAGGACTTTGACAGCTTTGGCTTCGCCGCCCGAGGTCCACCAGTGCACAACTTCCACCGTACCTTTGGCATCGGCAGCAAGGGCACTGAGGGGAAACAATGAGGCGAGAGAAATGACAGTGGCGAGGCGAGTGATCGCATTCATCTGAAGTACCTTTCTTGTTGTTATGCATGCAAGTCTGGTGCTTGCGCTGCATAGGATTTTAACCAGAGCTTGAGCCTTCGCAGGTAACGAAGGGACGCGCAAATGTCACGATATGGTTACACAGCCGCGTTCCCGGATAACTGCGCCAAGGCCGTGGCCATGCTCGGCGCCAGCGGCAAGCGCGGCAGCAGGACGGCTTGCCAGGCGTGATAGAGATCGGGTTTGCCGGCCCAAATATCGGCACTGGGCCGGTTCTGCGGGTCCAGTTCGTGATGCCAGCTGCCGTTGACCCGGTCGATCAAGCGGCTTTCGCTGAACTCCCAGAAGCACCGATACCAGGTTTCGTAACGCTGCTCCCCGGTGCGCTTGAGCAAGGCACTGGCGGCGGCGCTGGCTTCGCAATGGGTCCAGTGCAAGCGCTGGCGAACCACCGGGCGTTTGTCCCAGTCCAGGGTGTAGACGATGCCCGGTGCGCCATCGACCTCCCAGCCATGAAGGCAATTGTTCTCGAACAGTTTTTGCGCGTCGATCAGCAACCAGCCGGGCGTCAGCATGCCGGCCTGCGCCCGTGCCGCCTCGAGGTGCAAGAGCAGGCGTGACCATTCAAAACCATGGCCCGGCGTCGTGCCATAGGGCCGAAAACCGTCGCCCGGGTTGTTCTGGTTGTACTCGCGCAGCGGCTGCCAGTGACGGTCGAAATGCTCGATGACCATGAACTCGTTGGCTGCAGCATGGGTATGGATCACTCGCTCGACGATGCGCAAGGCGCGGTCCAGCCAGCGGTTGTCCCGGGTGACATCCGCCAGGGCCAGGAAGGCTTCGGTCGCGTGCATATTGCTGTTGGCGCCGCGATAGGCTTCAGTGAAGCTCCAGTCGCGATTGAAGGACTCGCCCATGGCACCCTCCTCCTCGCTCCAGAAATGCTCGTCGATCACTTTGATCGCATCCGCCAGCAAGGCCTGTGCACCCGGGCGCCCGGCGACCACCGCAGAGCTGGCAGCCAGCGCAACAAAGGCATGCAGGTAGGCGGCTTTGTCCGTGTTGCCGTCGCGGTGGAACGGCGCAGCAAACCAGCCACCGTGTTCGCTGTCACGCAGCGGTCCGCTCAGGGCGGCGATGCCGTGGTCGATCAACCCTGAAAACCCGGGAATGCCCTGGATGTGTGCCATGGCAAAGCTGTGGGTCATGCGCGCGGTATTTATGGTGTCGGCTTGGGCATCGGCCGGCAGGCAGCCCAGATAGTCGAGATTGCCGAAACCTTCGGCGACCTTCGAAGCCTTGGCAAATGCCAGCAGGCGCTGGCCTTCGGCGGCGAGCCAGGCGTGGTGGGCAGGTGCGTTCAGCCAGCTGCTGAAGGCTTGCGGGGTGGTGTCCATGGGGAACCTTTTTTTGTTGTTATGACTGAGTTGAGTCTAAACAACAGGAGGAGTGGTGCAGGTAACGAAGGACCGGAGGTATGTCACCGATCAGTGACATAAGGCCAGACTTCATAGTTGTGGTGAATGCCCTGCCGCCATCGCGAGCAAGCTCGCTCCCACAGTGGATCTGCTTTGAACACAAATGCTGTGTCCACTGAAGATCTAATGTGGGAGCGAGCTTGCTCGCGATGAACGATAACGCGGTGGACCTGACGAACCGCTAAGTCAATCCACCGAACGCGGCAAATGCAAGGTCACCCGCAACCCACCCTCACGCAGGTTCTGCAAACTCACTTCCCCGCCATGGCTATGGGCGATATTGCGGGCGATGCCCAGTCCCAGGCCGTACCCCTGCTGCTGACCGGCCAGCCGAAAGTGCGGTTCGAAGCACTGTTCCAGCCGCTGTTCAGGCACCCCCGGCCCTTCATCGTCGACATGCAGGATGAACGCGCTGTCATCGTCGTCGATGTGCAGATGGGCCCGCTTTCCGTACTTCAAGGCATTGTCGATCAGGTTGCCGATGCAACGCTTGAGCGCCAGCGGCTTGCCGGGATAGGTCGCCAGTGCCCGGCCCTGCTGGGTCACTCGACCATTGCCGTTCGGGCTCAGATAGGGCTCGACCAGGCAATCGAGCACATGGTTGAGGTCCACCGGCTCGATGTTTTCGTGAATATCGGTGTCTTTGACGCATTGCAGCGCGCCTTTGACCAGCAACTCCAGTTCATCGAGATCGCGGCCGAACTTGGTTTGCAGCTGTTCGTCTTCCAGCAGTTCGACCCGCAGTCGCAGGCGGGTAATCGGCGTGCGCAAGTCATGGGAAATGGCGCTGAACAACTGGCTGCGCTCGGTCAGGTAGCGGCTGATGCGCTCACGCATGGCGTTGAAAGCACGACCCACCTCGACCACTTCGCTGCCACCACCCTCCGCCACCGGCTCGACTTCGGCGCCCAACGACATGTCCCGCGCAGCCCGCGCCAGGCGTTTGAGCGGCCGGCTTTGCCAGTGCACCAGCAGGCCGATGAACAGCAGCAAAAAGCCGCTGGTCAGCAGAATGAACCAGACCTGCTGCGAGGGCAGTCCTTGCTCTTCGAGGCTGGTGTAGGGTTCGGGCAGCAGCGAGGCGATGTACAGCCATTCGCCCGGGGCCAGCTGGATCTGGGTGACCAGCACCGGCGGATTGACCGGCTCCAGCGTCAACGCGTAATGGGCCCAGGAGCGCGGCAACTCATCGAGCTTCAAACCACCATTGAAGATCCGCAGGTCATCGGCGCTGACGAACTGCACCGAGATATCGGCATCATTGCCCAGGGACTGGCGCAGCACCTCCTCCACCGCCTTGAGCACCGCTTGCTTGCGGGGTGTCGGTGGCAGCACTTCCATCCCCAACGGTTTGTCGTTGAGGGTCACGACGAAACGTGTGCCGCCCATGCTGCGCAACTGGTCGAGGACCAACGGCCGGTAAGCCACCGGCAAGGACCGGAAGTAACTGACGCTGGCAGTCATCGAATGGGCCAGGCTGCGGGCGCTGGTGACCAGTCCTTCAAGCTGGGTAGCACGCAATTGCGACACCCAGATCACACTCGACAGCGCCTGCGCGAACAGCACAGCCAGCAACGTCAGCAGCAGCATTCGCCCAAGCAACGAACGCGGCACGGGCACGCGCCGGGCGATCCTGGTGAAAAACTCAGTGACCATTGCCGACAACCACATTCGCCGCCAATTGATAACCGCTGCCGCGTACCGTGCGGATCAGGCGTGGCGGTTTGTCGGTATCGCGCAAACGCTGGCGCAAGCGGCTGACCGCCATGTCGACGATACGGTCCAGCGGCATCAGATCGCGGCCGCGGGTGGCGTTGCCGATGGTGTCGCGGTCGAGGATTTCCTGGGGGTGATCGAGGAACAGTTTCAGCAAGGCGAAATCGGCGCCGGACAAAATCACTTCTTCGCCGTCAGTATGAAACAAACGATGGCTGACCATATCCAGTCGCCATTCATCAAAGGACAACACTTCGCCGCCGGAGCGTTCCTGGCCGAACTGGGCCCGACGCAGCAAGGCCTTGATCCGCGCCTGTAATTCACGAGGGCTGAAGGGTTTGCCAAGGTAGTCGTCGGCCCCCAGCTCCAGACCGATGACCCGGTCAGCTTCGTCGGAACTGGCAGTGAGCATGATGATCGGCACATGAGCCTGACGCGGGTGCTGGCGAATCCAGCGACACAGACTGAAGCCGTCTTCGTCCGGCAGCATCACATCGAGAATCACCAGATCGCTCGGTGCCTCGTTCAAGGCCTGGCGAAACCCCGCACCGTCGGGCGTGGTCCGCACCTGAAAGCCGGCACGGCTGAGGTAGGTGTCGAGCAACTCGCGTATCTCTTGATCGTCATCGACCAACAAAATCGACTTGTTGACTGAGCTCACGGGGGTCGTCCTTGTTGTTATGGATGAAGCGGATTATGCCTTATGGATCAAAAATATTTTTTGTCTGTGAGGGCCTCTTCGCGGGCAAGCCCGCTCCCACAAGGTTTGCATTGTACCTGTGGGAGCGGGCTTGCCCGCGAATGAGGCGACTCGGTTTCAGCTAGGCAACCGCCTGCTCCAGCGCCACGCCCGCGCCGGTCAGGCCGGAATACGGCGCGGTCACCAGCCACACCGGAATGCCTTTGAAGTAATCGCTCATGCAGCCCTTGTCGGCAAAGCAACGAGCAAAACCACTCTCAAGAAAGAAGTCGGCAAACCGCGGGATCACGCCACCGACGATATACACCCCGCCACGCGCGCCGGTGGTCAGCACGTTGTTGCCGGCGACGCGGCCGAGCCAGCAGCAGAACTGCTCCAGCACTTCCAGCGCAATCGGATCACCCGCCAACCCGGCAGCGGTGATCGCTTCCGGGGTATCGAGGACCGGCTCATGCCCGTCCACCGCGCAAATCGCTCGATAGACCCGTGGCAAGCCGCTGCCGCTGAGCGCAGTTTCCGCGCTGACATGGCCGATCTCACTGTAGATGTGTTGCCACAACTGGGTTTCCCGCAGGCTACTCGACGGCAAGTCGACGTGCCCGCCTTCACCCGGTAGCGCCATCCAGCGACCTTCGCCCAGATCCAGCAAAGTGCCGACACCCAAACCAGTCCCGGGACCAATCACCACCGCCGGGCGCAACGGCTCGGCAGTCCCTTCGCAGACCACGCGATACTCACCCGGCTGCAAGCGCGTCATGCCCAGCGCCATGGCCGAGAAATCGTTGACCAACAGCAGCTGGTCGACCTGCAGGGTCTGGCAGAAGGCTTTGCGACTCAGCCGCCAGTGATTGTTGGTGAAGCGAAATTCGTCCCCCCCCACGGGACCGGCCACCGACAGGCATACCGATCCGATCGAACCGAGGGGCAAGCCCAGCCCGCTCAGATAGACACCAATGGCCTCTTCCGGGCTGGCGTGGTCTGCCGTCGCCAGCACCTGGACCGACTCCAGCTGCTGGTCTTTCCACAACGCAAAACGCGCATTGGTTCCACCAATGTCACCGACCAGCGCTAGCTTCACTTAAGGGTCTCCAGGGCAGAGGTAAAGGCGCTGGCGCCCTGCTCTGCCGAGCTGAAGGCCATGCGCATGAAACCGAACAATTCACGACCGCAGCCAATGCCGTTGTCCAGCAGACCTTTGGCCGGCTCGCGCGCTGCAAATTCATCGGCGTCCACCATAAGCTGCAAGGTGCCTTTGACGCCATCGACACGGATGATATCGCCATCGAGCACCCGCGCCAGTGCGCCGCCGACAAAGGCTTCGGGACTGACGTGGATCGCCGCCGGGATCTTCCCGGAAGCACCGGACATACGCCCGTCGGTGACCAGCGCGACCTTGAAGCCACGGTCCTGCAACACGCCGAGGAACGGGGTCATCTTGTGCAGCTCCGGCATGCCGTTGGAACGCGGCCCCTGGAAGCGCATCACCGCGACAAAATCCTTCTCCAGCAGACCCGCCTTGAACGCATCGGCCAGGTCCTGCTGATCCTGGAACACCATCGCCGGTGCTTCGACGATCTGATGCTCTGGTGCAACCGCCGAGACCTTCATCACGCCGCGACCGAGGTTGCCTTCCATCACCCGCAGGCCGCCCTCTGGCGAGAACGCCCGAGCCACCGGCCGCAAGATGTTTTCATCGAGGCTTTCGATCGGGCCTTCACGCCAGACCAGTTCACCGTTCTCGAGGAACGGCTCCTGGGTGTAGCGGCTCAGGCCATGGCCGGCCACGGTGTTGACGTTTTCGTGGAGCAGACCGGCTTCGAGCAGTTCGCGGATCAGGAACGACATGCCGCCCGCGGCCTGGAAGTGGTTGATGTCGGCTTTGCCGTTCGGGTAGACGTGGGACAGGGTCGGCACCACCTCGGAGAGGTCGGCCATGTCCTGCCAGGTCAGTTGAATCCCCGCCGCCATGGCGATGGCCGGCATGTGCAGGGTGTGGTTGGTCGAGCCGCCAGTGGCGTGCAGGGCAACGATGGAGTTGACCAGTGAACGCTCATCGACGATCTCGCCCAGCGGCGTGAAATTGCCGTTTTGTTTGGTCAGGCGGGTGATCTGGTGCGCGGCTTCGCGGGTCAGGGCATCGCGCAGCGGGGTGTTCGGGTTGACGAACGAAGCGCCCGGCAAGTGCAGGCCCATGACTTCCATCAGCAACTGATTGGTGTTGGCGGTGCCGTAGAAGGTGCAGGTGCCGGGGCTGTGGTAGGACTTCATCTCCGATTCCAGCAGCTCTTCGCGGCTGCACTTGCCTTCGGCATAGCGCTGGCGGACGTCGGCTTTTTCCTTGTTGGAAATCCCCGAGACCATCGGCCCGCCCGGGATAAAAATCGTCGGCAAGTGACCGAAGCGCAGTGCGCCCATCAGCAGGCCCGGCACGATCTTGTCGCAGATACCGAGCATGATCGCCGCATCGAACATGTTGTGGGACAGCGCCACGGCCGTCGACAGCGCGATCACTTCGCGGCTGGCAATACCCAGTTCCATGCCCGGCTCGCCTTGGGTCACGCCGTCACACATGGCCGGCACGCCACCGGCGAACTGGCCGACCGAACCGATCTCGCGCAGTGCCTGTTTGATTTGTTCCGGGTAGTGCTCGTACGGCTGATGCGCCGAGAGCATGTCGTTATATGACGAAACTATTGCCACGTTGGCGGCATTCATCATCCGCAGGGTTTTTTTGTCTTCAGCGCCACAACCCGCCACGCCGTGAGCGAAGTTGGCGCATTGCAGCCTGGCGCGTTGCGGGCCATCGCTGGCGGCACCGCGAATCAGTGCGAGGTAAGCCTCACGAGTAGCGCGACTGCGGGCAATAAGCCGTTCGGTGACCTCAAGGACGCGGGGATGCATGTGTAGAACTCCAGGCTAACGGATGTGGCGACCTGATTGTCTATGCTGATCGAAGCCGCCCGCACGAGAGGTTGGCAGAGTTTTTTCGATCATCCGGACCAGTTGATTCAGGTCACTCGTTGTAGATAAAACAAAATATTGCCACTAAAAAGGCTTGTTTTCTATTTTTTTACGAATAATCTTGTTATTCCAACAACAAAACGACGACAGGCGCCTTTTCAAATGACTCTACGAATTGCAATCAATGGCTTTGGCCGTATCGGCCGTAACGTCCTGCGAGCACTCTATACCCAAGGTTACCGTCAGGATCTGCAGATCGTCGCCATCAACGATCTGGGGGACAGCGCGATGAATGCGCACCTGCTCAAGTACGACACTGTCCACGGCACCTTCGATGCCGATGTGCAGCACGATCGGGAAAGCCTGACCGTCAATGGTGATCGTATCGCGGTCAGCGCCATCCGCAACCCGGCCGAGCTGCCATGGTCTGCCGAGAAGATCGACGTGGTCTTCGAATGCACCGGTCTGTTCACCGACCGTGCCAAAGCCGCCGCACATATTACTGCCGGCGCACGCAAAGTGATTATCTCGGCACCGGCCAAAGGCGCCGATGCCACCGTGGTCTACGGGGTCAACCACGACATTCTGCGCCAATCGCACCAGATCATTTCCAACGCGTCGTGCACCACCAACTGCCTGGCTCCCGTGGCCCAGGTGCTGCACCGCGAACTGGGCATCGAAAGCGGTTTGATGACCACCATCCACGCCTTCACCAACGACCAGCATCTGACCGACGTCTATCACGTCGACCCGTATCGTGCGCGTTCGGCCACCCAGAACATGATCCCGAGCAAGACCGGCGCCGCAGAAGCGGTAGGCCTGGTGCTGCCGGAACTGGCGGGCAAACTGACCGGCATGTCGGTGCGGGTGCCGGTGATCAATGTGTCGCTGGTGGACCTGACCGTGCAGCTCAAGCGCGAAGCGACGGCCGATGAGGTCAACGCCCTGCTCAAGGAAGCCAGTCAGCACTCGAAAATCCTTGGCTACAACACCCTGCCGCTGGTCTCCAGCGACTTCAACCACAACCCGCTGTCGTCGATTTTCGATGCCAACCACACCAAGGTCAGCGGCAAGCTGCTCAAGGTGCTGGCCTGGTATGACAACGAATGGGGTTTCTCCAACCGCATGCTCGATAACTGCCTGGCGCTCTGTAACGCAGAATAAGGCGGATCACCTGTGGAACAACAACCGATGATCGGTATCAGCTTTACCCGGAAAACCATGGCGGCGCGCAAGCGTATCGCCCTGGTTGCCCATGACCACTGCAAGGTGTTCCTGCTCGACTGGGCCGAACGGCAAAGGGACAATCTGGCCCAGCATGACCTGGTCGCTACCGGCACCACCGGCCTGTTGCTGAGCAAAAGGCTTGAGCTGCCCGTGGAAAGCATGATCAGCGGTCCACTGGGCGGCGATCAGCAGCTCGGTGCGCGGATCGCCGAGCAGCGGGTGGACATGCTGGTGTTTTTCTGGGACCCCTTCGAGCCACAGCCCCACGACCCGGATATCAAGGCATTGCTGCGGGTCGCGGCGGTCTGGAACATCCCGGTGGCCTGCAATGAATGCAGTGCCGATTATCTACTCAGCAGCCCGCTGATGGATCAACCGCATTCGTACCGGATTCCCGATTACGAGGCTTACCTGCAGAGCCGTAAATAATTCTCTCACAAAGTAGTACTTGACCATTCGCGCAGATGATAAGCATTATCATTTGCTGAAAAATGGATCAGGTCCTACTGTGAGTCAATCGCGCTTCAATCACGTCTTCCTCGCTCAGCGAGTTTCTCTGCTGCGCACGCTGGAGCGGATGGTCAACAACCACAGCACCGCCGAGGACCTCTTGCAGGAAACCTACCTGCGAGTGACCCGAGCCTTGAGCGAACGGGCCATCGATCATCTGGAGCCCTTCGTTTTTCAGACCGCCCGCAACCTTGCTCTGGATCATCTGCGCTCGCGGCGTATCCAGGCCCGAACCCTGCTCGAAGACGTCCCGCTGGACGTGGTTCAGAGCGTCGCCGCGCCCCTGAGCAGTGCTGAAGATGCCGCCCATGCCGAACAGTTGCTCGAACGCCTGAACATCAGCCTCAGCCAACTCAGCCCCCGCCAACAGCAGATTTTCATTCTCAGCCGCCTGCACGGGCACAGCTATCTGGAGATTGCCGAGAAGCTCGGCGTGTCGTTGAGTACCGTGCAAAAGGAGTTGAAGCTGATCATGGCGATCTGCATCGGCGTTGCTGAACGTCTAAACAGCTGATCAGTCTGTAGGACTGTTTGCTACCCTTAGCCCTCTTTCCAGATCTCTCTTCAAAAAACAGCCGTGCGCAGACACCGCCGAGGAACACCCGTGACGGACACTAACCGATTCCGCCCGCCAGTCATGGCGCCGGACACTTCCAGCGACAATGCCATGGACCAGGCGCTGGATTGGCTGATCGTGCTGGAAAGTCCAAGCGAAGAGCAAACCCGGCAATTCCATGACTGGTTGGCGGCCTCGCCATTGCACGCCGAGGCTTTTACCAAAGCCCAGGCCATCTGGAACGGCCCGCAGGTGGCGCAGTGCGCGCAAAACCTCAGGGCGAAACGCAAAACATCCATCCTCACCCGCCTGCGCCCGAACTGGAAGCCGCTGGCCACAGCGGCCGTGTTGATGCTCGGTCTGTTCAGTTTCAGCGACCTGCCGCTGCGCTTGCAGGCCGATCATCTGACCGTGGTCGGTGAGCGCCAGCGTCTGCAACTGGAGGATGGCTCCCAAGTGCTGCTCAACACCCGTTCGGCCTTCTCCAGCACCATCAACGACCAGCAGCGCCTTGCCCGTCTGTATCAGGGCGAGGCGTTTTTCGACGTGCCGGCCAATCGTGGTCAGCCGCTGGAAATCGCTGCCGGCCCGGTCCGGGCCAGCGCGCGCGATAGCGCATTCGCCGTGCGTTATCTGGATGGCGTGGCTCAGGTCAGGGTTCAGCGCGGTGACGTCGATCTGCAGGCAACCCATGACGCTGCACAAGTACGGCTGTCCGCCGGGGAAAGTATCCGCATCGGCCCGAATGGTTTTGATCGGCCGGCCAGGCTCGATGCCGCCACCGATCTGGCCTGGGTCCAGGGCCGACTGGTGTTCGAGAACTGCCCGCTGAGCCAGGTGCTGGCGGAACTGCGTCGCTACTATCCGGGCTGGATCATCAACACCAACGAGCAGTTGGCCGACGTCGCCGTCACCGGCAATTACCGCCTCGACCAGCCACTGGACGTGGTCCGTTCCCTCGCCCACATCACTTCCGCCAGGCTTCAGGAATTCCCCGCGCTGGTGATCTTGAACTAAATGAGAATTATTTTTACTCGATAGCTGAAGCTCATTCGTCTCGTTATAGCCAATGCAATTGATTCGCATCTCGAGATGCCGATCAGCACCTATAAAGATTCGTGCGACACGGAGCGCTATCGATGTCCTCTCGCCTTACCCGCCAGTCCTCTTCACCTTCACGCGTATTGTCCCTGTTGACTGCCGCCATCCTGATAGCAGGCAGCGCACCGCTCATGGCCGCCGCCGCCGCCGAGCAACCGAGCCGCAACATGGGCGATTATTCGTTCGCCATTGCACAGCAGCCACTGGTGTCGGCGCTCAATGCGTTTACCGCCGTCACGGGCTGGCAAGTCGGCTTGTCGGCCGAACTGGCTGAAGGCGTGGCCTCGCCGGGTGTGCGGGGTTCGTTGCCGCCGGAAAAAGCCCTGGATAGCCTGTTGGTGGGGACCAACCTGAGCTATCGCAAACTGGGCAATAACAACATCGTGCTGGAAAAACGCAGCAACAGCGGTGCCCTCAATCTGCAACAGGTGACCATCAGCGCCACCCGTCAGGAACAGGACGTGACCACGGTGCCGAGCACTGTCACGGTTCACACCCGTGAAGAACTGGACCGACAGAACGTCAACAGCATCAAGGAACTGGTGCGCTACGAGCCGGGTGTTTCGGTGGGTGGTGCAGGCACCCGTGGCGGCATCAGCGGCTACAACATCCGCGGCATCGATGGCGACCGGATTCTGACTCAGGTCGATGGCGTAGCGATTCCCAACGGCTTCTTCAACGGCCCGTACGCCAAGACCCAGCGCAATTACGTTGATCCGGAAATCGTCAAACGCGTGGAGATCCTGCGCGGCCCGGCGTCGGTGCTCTACGGCAGCAACGCGATTGGCGGGGCAGTGAGCTATTTCACTCTCGACCCGGACGACATCATCAAACCCGGCGAGGATTTCGGCGCACGCCTGAAGACCGGCTACAGCTCTGCCGACGAGAGCTGGCTGAAATCTGGCACCGTCGCCGGCCGCGTCGAGCAGTTCGACGGCCTGCTGCATTTCAGCCAGCGCGACGGTCACGAAACCGACTCCTTCGGCAGCAACAACGGCACCGGTCTGGACCGCACCGCTGCCAACCCGGAAGACGTGCGCACCAGCAATGTGCTGGCCAAACTGGGCTGGAACTACAACGAAGATTCGCGTCTGGGCCTGACCTACGAAAAATACAAGGATGATCGCGACACCAATCAGAAAAGCGCGGTAGGTGGCCCGTTCGACAAGGGCCAGGGCCAAGGCATGTACCGTTCGCGTACCGGTAACGACACCATTACCCGCGAGCGTTTCGGCCTGGAAAACAGCTTCGCCCTCGATACCGCAGTGGCCGATCACCTCAAATGGAGCCTGAACTACCAGATCGCCAAGACCGACCAACGCACCCTGGAAAACTACTTTCCGTTTACCCGCAACGTCATGCGCAGCCGCGACACGCTTTACCAAGACCGCCAATGGGTACTCGATGCTCAGTTGGACAAGGCTTTCAGCATCGGTGAGACCGATCACCTGCTGACCTACGGCACCACCCTCAAGCAACAGAAAGTCACTGGTTCGCGCAGCGGTAACGGCACTTGTCTGGCGGTCGGTCGTGGTTGCACGGCCATCGGCGCCATCAGCCCGGCCGATGTGCTGAAGAAGTCCAGCGACTTCCCGGACCCGACCATCAACACCTACAGCCTGTTCGCCCAGGATCAAATCAGCTGGAACCAGTGGACCTACCTGCCGGGCCTGCGCTACGACTACACCCAGCTCAAGCCGCACATCACCGAGGAATTCCTCAACACCGTCGCCGCCGATGGCAAAGGCACGGTCAGCGACAAGAACAAGATCTGGGAGCGTGTGTCGCCCAAGTTCGGTCTGACCTATGCGCTGACCGATCAGTACACCTGGTACGGTCAATACGCTGAAGGTTTCCGCACTCCGACCGCCAAGGCGCTGTACGGCCGCTTCGAGAACACCACCACCGGCTACAGCGTGGCGCCCAACCCGGACCTGGAACCGGAAAAAAGTAAAAGCTACGAGAGCGGTCTGCGCGGTAATTTCGAGTCTGGCTCGTTCGATGTGGCGGTGTTCTATAACAAATACCGCGACTTCATCAACGAAGACGCGATCAAACCCGGCTACACCGAGACCACGTTCCAGAGCAACAACATCAAGCACGCCACCATCAAGGGTGTGGAAGTCAAAGGTCGCCTGCAACTGGACCGCCTCGGCGCACCACAAGGTCTCTACACCCAGGGTTCGGTGGCCTATGCCTACGGTCGCAACAACGACACCGGCGAGCCGATCAACAGCGTCAACCCGCTGACCGGCGTGTTTGGCCTGGGCTACGATCAGGACAACTATGGCGCCTTGCTCAGCTGGACCCTGGTCAAGAAGAAAGATCGCGTCGACGACAGCAACTTCAAATCGCCGGACGGTGTCAGCAGCCAGTTCAAAACGCCAGGCTTCGGCATTCTCGACCTCAGCGGTTTCTACAAGGTTACCGACGACGTCACCGTCAGCGCCGGCCTCTATAACCTGACCGACAAGAAGTACTGGTTGTGGAATGACGTGCGCGGTTACGACAGCGTCGGCGAAGCCTCGGTGACGCAACCGGCCAACCTCGATCGCCTGACCCAACCGGGTCGCAACTTCGCGGTCAATCTGGTCTGGGATATCTGACCCGGTGTCCTCCCCGCGCTCTTTTTACATGAGCGCGGGGAGTTTTTTTTACTGTCCGGCGCCGTCCCGTTCGTCTCGTTATCTAGCGCCTCTTTTTCTCAAGGACTTCTCATGACCACTCAGGACACTGTTCAACGCCCGACTCTGCGTTCGCAACGTTTGAACCAGATCACCCACTCGCCACATACCAAACTCGATGCTCTGGTCAAAGCCCATGCACCGTTCGAAACCCGGGCCAGCTTCGCGCGTTTCGTGGTTGCCCAGTATTTGTTTCAGTCGGAGCTGGTGACGCTGTACAACTATGCCGAACTGATCGCCATCGTCCCGGACCTGCCCGTTCGTTGCCGCGCCGAACAGGCGAAGGCTGACCTCGCCGATCTCGAGACAGAGGTGCCGGCGGCGGTCACCGGTGCGGTTAAAAACCCGAGCAAAGCCCAAGCCCTGGGCTGGATCTTCGTTTCCGAGGGCTCGAAACTTGGCGCGGCGTTTTTGATCAAGCGCGCCGTCGCCCTGGGCCTGAGCGACACCTTCGGTGCCCGTCATCTCGGTGAGCCGGCCGGCGGTCGTGCCGAAGGCTGGAAAAGCTTCATCAAAACCCTCGATGGGCTGGAGTTCAGCGTTGAGGAAGAGGCTGATGTCGAAAAGGGGGCGATTGATGCGTTCAACCGCTTTACCGTTCTCCTCGAACAGGCTTACGCCACCACCCCCGAACTCGCCTGACTGAATGCAACCCCTTGTGGGAGCGAGCCTGCTCGCGATAGCGGACTAACATTCACCCTCTAGGTGACTGACAGCTCGCTCCCACAGGGTATGTGTATAACCGCAAGCCTTACGATACACCTTGAGCCCCATGCCTCACCCAGCCACCTCAAAACTCACCCAACTGCTTTTCGGCCTGCTGGCCTACGTCAGCCTCGGCATTGGCCTCATCGCCATTGTCGTGCCTGGCCTGCCGACCACCGAATTCATCCTGCTGGCCGCCTGGGCCGCGACCAAAAGCTCGCCGCGCCTGAGTGCCTGGCTGGAGAACCACCGGTTGTTCGGGCCGATTCTGAGCAACTGGCGTAACGGCAAAATCATCGCCCGCCGGGCCAAGGTCAGCGCCACCCTGAGCATGTTGTTGTGTGCCGGATTAATGCTGGCAATCCTCGAACACAGCTGGCCGATCTACCTGGCCATTGCCGGCATGAGCCTGGGCAATCTGTGGATCTGGTCAAGGCCGGAGTCGCTAACCCAACCATCCTGAAACACCCAGATCCCCTTTGATCTATGCTGTCCTCTCCTCCGGAGGCCTTCGATGACTGGTTTTCTGACATCCATTCAAGCCGCACTCGGCTTGCCGCAACCCCCTGAAGCCATCGCATGCTGCTCGAGCAAACGACCTGGGGCCCGGCGCATCGTCTACAGGTGCCACTGAAAATGACCGGCACGCCACTGCAATGGACGATCCCGGCCGGGGAGTTGGGTTCGCACCGGGCTCAATGGTGGTGACCGGCAAAAAGGGAATGCACCAATGCACTGGCAAAGTCGCGGTGATCGGTTCACTCTCGGACATCGAAGCGATCGTCCAGGGCAAGGCCGGCACCGGCATTACCTATCTGTAATAACCTCTGGGCAGGCCCATGGTCTGCCCTTCTTCAGCCCTTGAGGAGAGACGCCTATGGCCACGTTCGAGCCCGGTCACCTGCATTTCGAGCGCTATGCGCTCAACAAGGACGACTACAGCTACAACCTCCATCTTGACTATGAAGTCGCTCAGGATCCGAAGGAAGGCCAAGGCATGTGCTTCACGCTGCACGGCACGATCGAGGGCAAGGACCTGAAGGAAGCATTCTTCCTGCCCAAGGACCAGGCCTTCGACTTTGCTCGCCACGCCACCCATATTGCACAGAAATACGGCATGCCCAAGACTGCCAGCTTTGTCTCGATGCACAAATACTACGACGAGATGTTCGAGGACGTACGCAAGCAACTCGATATCAAGTCCGGCGACCCGGTGAAGCCCGAACATCTGGAATAACCCCCTATCCCTGTGGGAGCGAGCTTGCTCGCGATAGCGGTCGGACAGTCGACATCTCTGTTGAATGTTAATCCGCCTTCGCGAGCAAGCTCGCTCCCACAGGAGATCATCGTTACCTGAAGCCCTGCGCCGGATTTCACCTAACCCCCTCCTCCAAGGCATACTTGCCACCCTCCGCATTCCAGAACCGTCAGCCGCCCCATGCGTATCCACGTCAGTTTCATCGACCGCGTCGGCATTACCCAGGAAGTCCTGGCCCTGCTGGGTGGGCGCAATCTCAATCTGGATGCGGTGGAGATGGTTCCGCCCAACGTCTACATCGACGCCCCGACCTTGAGCCCACAGGTGCTGGAAGAGCTGCGCGATGCCCTTTTCAGCGTGCGCGGCGTACAAGCGGTAACCGTGGTCGACATCCTTCCCGGCCAGCGTCGTCATCTGCAACTCGATGCCTTGCTCGCGGCGATGACCGATCCGGTGCTGGCCCTCGACAGCGCTGGCAAAGTGCTATTGGCCAACCCGGCGTTGATTGCCCTGTACGGCCGCGAACCCGCCGGGGAAAGCATCGCCGAACTGTTTGCCGATCCGGCGCTGCTGGAGGCGTTGCTCGAACATGGCTTCCGCCTGCCGTTGCGTGAAATCACCGTCAACGGCCAGACCTTGCTACTCGACGCCACACCGATCACCGACGCCGGAGCCCTGCTGACGCTGTACCAGCCCAATCGCATCGGTGAGCGTCTGTCCGCGCTGCACCACGACCATGCCGAAGGCTTTGATGCACTGCTTGGCGAGTCCCCGGCGATCCGTACCCTCAAGGCTCGCGCCCAGCGTGTCGCGGCCCTCGATGCACCCTTGTTGATCCAGGGCGAAACCGGCACCGGCAAAGAGCTGGTGGCTCGCGCTTGTCATGCAATCAGCGCACGCCACAGTTCGCCGTTCCTGGCGCTGAACTGCGCGGCGCTGCCGGAAAACCTCGCCGAAAGTGAACTGTTTGGCTACGCCCCCGGCGCCTTCACTGGCGCTCAACGCGGTGGCAAGCCGGGGCTGATGGAACTGGCGAACCAAGGCACGGTGTTCCTTGACGAGATCGGTGAGATGTCACCGTACCTGCAAGCCAAACTGCTGCGTTTTCTCAACGACGGCAGCTTCAGGCGCGTGGGTGGTGATCGCGAGGTCAAGGTCAACGTGCGGATCCTCAGTGCGACCCACCGCGACCTGGAAAAGATGGTCAACGAAGGCAGCTTTCGTGAAGACCTGTTCTATCGCTTGAACGTGCTGAACGTCGAAGTCCCGCCGCTGCGTGAACGCGGTCAGGACATCCTGCTGCTGGCGCGCTACTTCATGCAGCAGGCCTGTGCGCAGATCCAGCGCCCGGTCTGTCGCCTGGCCCCCGGTACTTACCCGGCGCTGCTCGGCAACCGCTGGCCAGGCAATGTCAGACAGTTGCAGAACGTGATCTTCCGCGCCGCTGCAATATGCGAAAGCACCTTGGTGGACATCGGAGATCTGGACATCGCCGGCACCTCCGTGGCGCGTCAGAGCGACACCGAAGTCGACAGTCTGGAACAGGCGATGGAAGAGTTCGAGAAGACCCTGCTGGAAAAACTCTACGTCAATTACCCCTCGACCCGGCAACTGGCCAGCCGCCTGCAAACATCTCATACCGCGATTGCTCATCGGCTGCGCAAGTATGGCATTCCGAACAAGCTTTGACTTCTGCAGGAACACAATCCCATTACCAACATAGAACCACTGTGGGAGCGAGCTTGCTCGCGATAGCGGAGTGTCAGTCGATAATGATGGCGACTGACACTCCGCTATCGCGAGCAAGCTCGCTCCCACAGGTACTGCATTGCCTTCAAAACAGGGTTCAAAAACGACCTTCATCTGTACTGAAAGCGCTACAGTGGAACGATATCGCTACACACTTCGATAATCGCCGCTGCGCAAGGCTTTGATCCTCATAGGCTTTTTTCTTCGCCTCAGGCTGTAGCGATTTCGCTACAACCATGGATTTCCACATCCACTCAAAAACACCCAAACCATTGATTTATAAACAATAAATAACATTGGCCGCGATTTTGCTTAATAACTCCCCATTCAGCTCTGCCCTGCACGAGCATTCAATCGCGTCCACCAGACGAGTCTGGCCCCTGAGGAGTTTCCATGAGCGAGTTGCGTTTTACTGAAGATCACGAATGGCTGCGCGCCGAAGCTGACGGCAGCGTAACCGTCGGCATCACCGCTTTCGCGCAGAACGCGCTGGGCGATGTGGTTTTCGTGCAACTGCCGGACCTGCAGTCCTACGACAAAGGCGCAGAAGCGGCGACCGTTGAATCAGTAAAAGCCGCCAGCGGCGTTTACATGCCTTTGGACGGTGAAGTGGTTGAAACCAACCCGGCCCTCGAGAGCAGCCCTGAACTGGTCAACGAAGATCCCCTGGGCGAAGGCTGGTTCTTCCGCTTCGTCCCGGCAGACGCCAGCGCTGTCGGCAAATTGCTGGATCAAGACGCCTACGACCGTCTGATCAAAGCCAACGCCGAAGCCTGAGGAGCGCCGACATGACTATCAACCTGAGCACCGCCAACGAATTCATCGCGCGCCACATCGGCCCGCGTTCGGGCGATGAGCAAGCCATGCTCAACAGCCTCGGCTTCGATTCCCTGGAAGCCCTGAGCGCCAGCGTCATCCCGGACAGCATCAAGGGCACCAGCGTGCTCGGCCTGGAAGACGGCCTGAGCGAAGCCGATGCCCTGGCCTCGATCAAAGCCATCGCCGCGAAAAACCAGCTGTTCAAGACCTACATCGGCCAGGGTTACTACGGCACCCACACGCCGTCGCCGATCCTGCGCAACCTGCTGGAAAACCCGGCTTGGTACACCGCCTACACCCCGTATCAGCCGGAAATCTCCCAGGGCCGTCTGGAAGCGCTGCTGAATTTCCAGACCCTGATCAGCGACCTGACCGGCCTGCCGATCGCCAACGCCTCGCTGCTCGATGAAGCCACCGCCGCTGCCGAAGCCATGACCTTCTGCAAACGCCTGAGCAAGAACAAGGGCAGCCACGCGTTCTTCGCGTCGGTGCACTGCCACCCGCAGACCCTCGACGTCTTGCGCACCCGTGCCGAGCCGTTGGGCATCGACGTGGTGGTCGGTGACGAGCGCGAACTGACGGAGGTCAGCGCGTTCTTCGGCGCCCTGCTGCAATACCCGGCGAGCAACGGCGACCTGTTCGACTACCGCGAACTGACCGAACGGTTCCACGCCGCCAATGCGCTGGTCGCGGTGGCCGCTGACCTGCTGGCCCTGACCGTACTGACCCCGCCGGGCGAATTCGGCGCCGACGTAGCCATCGGCAGTGCGCAACGCTTCGGCGTGCCGCTGGGCTTCGGTGGCCCGCACGCGGCCTACTTCTCCACCCGCGACGCGTTCAAGCGCGACATGCCCGGCCGTCTGGTCGGTGTGTCCGTGGACCGTTTCGGCAAGCCGGCCCTGCGCCTGGCCATGCAGACCCGCGAGCAACATATCCGCCGCGAGAAAGCCACCAGCAACATCTGCACCGCCCAGGTGCTGCTGGCCAACATCGCCAGCATGTACGCCGTCTATCATGGCCCGAAAGGCCTGACGCAGATCGCTAATCGCATTCATCACCTGACTGCGATCCTCGCCAAAGGCTTGAGCGCACTCGGCCTGAACGTCGAGCAAGAAACCTTCTTCGACACCCTGACGGTTAAAACCGACGCGCAAACTGCCGCCCTGCACGACAAGGCCCGCGCCCAGCGCATCAACCTGCGTGTGGTCGATGCTGAGCGTCTCGGTCTGTCCCTCGACGAAACCACCAGCCAGACCGACATCGAAACCCTGTGGAGCCTACTGGCCGACGGCAAAGCACTGCCGGACTTCGCCGCCCTCGCCGCCGCGGTCGAAAGCCGCATCCCGGCTACTCTGGTGCGCCAATCGCCGATCCTCAGCCACCCGGTGTTCAACCGTTACCACTCGGAAACCGAGCTGATGCGCTACCTGCGCAAGCTGGCCGACAAGGACCTGGCGCTGGATCGCACCATGATCCCGCTGGGTTCCTGCACCATGAAACTCAACGCCGCCAGCGAAATGATCCCGGTGACCTGGGCCGAGTTCGGTGCCCTGCACCCGTTCGCCCCGGCCGAGCAGAGCGCCGGCTACCAGCAACTGACCGACGAACTGGAAGCGATGCTCTGCGCCGCCACCGGTTACGACGCGATTTCCCTGCAACCGAACGCCGGCTCGCAAGGCGAATACGCTGGTCTGCTGGCGATCCGCGCCTACCACCAGAGCCGTGGCGAAGACCGTCGCGACATCTGCCTGATCCCGTCGTCCGCCCACGGCACCAACCCGGCCACCGCCAACATGGCCGGCATGCGCGTGGTGGTCACCGCCTGCGATGCCCGGGGCAACGTCGACATCGAAGACCTGCGCGCCAAGGCCATCGAGCACCGCGAACACCTCGCCGCGTTGATGATTACCTACCCCTCGACCCACGGCGTGTTCGAAGAAGGCATCCGCGAAATCTGCGGGATCATTCACGACCACGGCGGCCAGGTGTACATCGACGGCGCCAACATGAACGCCATGGTCGGCCTCTGCGCACCGGGCAAGTTCGGCGGCGACGTGTCGCACCTGAACCTGCACAAAACCTTCTGCATCCCCCACGGCGGTGGCGGCCCGGGCGTCGGCCCGATTGGCGTCAAGTCGCACCTGACGCCGTTCCTGCCGGGGCATGGCACGATGGAGCGCAAGGAAGGCGCGGTCTGCGCCGCACCGTTCGGCAGCGCGAGCATTCTGCCGATCACCTGGATGTACATTCGGATGATGGGCGGCGCCGGCCTCAAGCGTGCTTCGCAGCTGGCGATCCTCAATGCCAACTACATTTCCCGGCGCCTCGAAGAGCACTACCCGGTGCTGTACACCGGCAGCAACGGCCTGGTGGCCCACGAATGCATCCTCGACCTGCGCCCGTTGAAAGACAGCAGCGGCATCAGCGTCGATGACGTCGCCAAACGCCTGATCGACTTCGGCTTCCACGCCCCGACCATGTCCTTCCCGGTGGCCGGCACGTTGATGATCGAACCGACCGAAAGCGAATCCAAAGAAGAACTGGACCGCTTCTGCGACGCCATGATCCGCATCCGCGAAGAAATCCGCGCGGTGGAAAACGGCACGCTGGACAAGGACGACAACCCGCTGAAAAACGCGCCGCACACCGCACAGGAAATCGTTGGCGAGTGGACGCATCCGTACAGCCGTGAGCAAGCGGTGTACCCGGTTGCCTCGTTGATCGAAGGCAAGTACTGGCCACCGGTCGGCCGGGTCGACAACGTGTTCGGCGATCGCAACCTGATCTGCGCCTGCCCGTCGATCGAAAGCTACGCTTAAAACTGTGTGGGGCGAGGTCACTCGCCCCACACAAGAACACCGCATATCCCTTGTGGGAGCGAGCTTGCTCGCGAAGACGGTGTGTCAGTTGACATCAATGTTGTCTGTCACGCCGCTTTCGCGAGCAAGCTCGCTCCCACAGGACCGCAGCCCCCATAAGATCTATGTCGGTCCTCATAACAAGAAACCGGAGAACAACCATGTCGTTAAGCGTGTTCGACCTGTTCAAGATTGGCATCGGCCCCTCCAGCTCCCACACCGTCGGCCCGATGCGCGCCGCTGCGCGCTTCGCCGAAGGTCTGCGCCGTGAAGGGCTACTGGCCGCAACCACCTGCGTCAAAGTCGAGCTGTACGGCTCACTCGGCGCCACCGGCAAGGGCCATGGCAGCGACAAGGCTGTGTTACTGGGCCTGGAAGGTGAACATCCGGACACCGTGGACACCGAAACCGTCGCCGCCCGCCTGCAGGACATTCGCGGCAGCGCACGTTTGAACCTGCTCGGCGAACACAGCATTGCGTTCAACGAGAAAGAACACCTGGCGATGATTCGCAAACCGCTGGCCTATCACCCCAACGGCATGATTTTTCGTGCCTTCGATGCCGCCGGTATACAGGTCCGCAGCCGCGAGTACTACTCGGTAGGCGGCGGCTTCGTCGTCGATGAAGATGCAGCAGGCGCTGATCGCATCGTCGAAGACGCCACGCCGCTGACCTTCCCGTTCAAGAGTGCCAAGGACTTGCTTGGCCATTGCACCACCTACGGCCTGTCCATCAGCCAGGTGATGATGACCAATGAAAGCGCCTGGCGCCCGGAAGCGGAAACCCGTGCCGGCCTGCTGAAGATCTGGCAAGTGATGCAGGACTGCGTCGCCGCCGGTTGCCGCAATGAAGGGATTCTGCCCGGCGGTTTGAAGGTCAAACGTCGTGCGGCGGCGCTGTATCAGCAATTGTGCAAGAGCCCTGAAGCGGCCCTGCGCGATCCACTCTCGGTGCTCGACTGGGTCAATCTGTACGCCCTCGCGGTCAACGAAGAAAACGCCAACGGCGGGCGCGTGGTCACGGCACCGACCAATGGTGCGGCAGGGATTGTTCCTGCGGTTTTGCATTACTACATGCGCTTCATCCCGGGCGCCAACGAAGACGGCGTGGTGCGTTTTCTGCTCACTGCGGCGGCGATCGGCATTCTGTACAAGGAAAACGCCTCGATCTCCGGTGCCGAAGTCGGCTGCCAGGGCGAGGTTGGCGTCGCCTGCTCGATGGCTGCCGGAGCGCTCTGCGAAGTGCTGGGCGGCACTGTGCAACAGGTCGAAAACGCCGCCGAGATCGGCATGGAACACAACCTCGGGCTGACCTGCGACCCGATTGGCGGCCTGGTCCAGGTGCCGTGCATCGAACGCAACGCCATGGGCTCGGTGAAAGCCATCAACGCGGTGCGCATAGCCCTGCGCGGCGACGGTCAACACTACGTCTCCCTCGACAAGGTCATCCGCACCATGCGCCAGACCGGCGCTGATATGAAAAGCAAGTACAAGGAAACCGCCCGTGGCGGTTTGGCGGTCAACATTATCGAGTGCTGATGCGCACGCATTGGCATCTGCACAACTTTTCAGGAGCTGAACATGTCCACCGAACAACTGTTGAAAACCCCACTGCACGCCCTGCATCTGGAACTCGGCGCGCGCATGGTGCCATTCGCCGGCTACGACATGCCGGTGCAATACCCGCTGGGCGTGATGAAGGAACACCAGCACACCCGTGATCAGGCCGGGTTGTTCGATGTTTCGCACATGGGCCAGATTCGCCTGACCGGCGCCAATGCCGCCAAGGCGCTGGAAACCCTGGTGCCGGTGGACATCATCGACCTGCCGGTGGGCATGCAACGTTATGCGATGTTCACCAATGAAACCGGCGGCATTCTCGATGACCTGATGGTCGCCAATCTCGGCAACGACGAACTGTTCCTGGTGGTCAATGCCGCCTGCAAGGATCAGGATCTGGCGCACCTGCGCAAACACCTCGGCGACCAGTGCCAGATTCAGCCACTGTTCGAAGAACGCGCCCTGCTCGCCCTGCAAGGCCCGGCGGCGGTAACGGTACTGGCGCGCCTGGCTCCAGAAGTATCGAAGATGACCTTCATGCAGTTCGCCAGCGTGAAGTTGCTGGGCGTGGACTGCTACGTCAGCCGTTCCGGTTACACCGGTGAAGACGGTTTCGAAATTTCCGTTCCGGCCGCCAACGCAGAAGCCCTGGCTCGCGCACTATTGGCTGAACCAGAAGTGGCAGCGATCGGCCTCGGTGCCCGCGATTCATTGCGCCTGGAAGCCGGTCTGTGCCTCTACGGCCACGACATGAACACCGAGACCACCCCTATCGAGGCCAGCCTGCTCTGGGCGATCTCCAAGACTCGTCGCGCCGATGGCCTGCGTGCCGGTGGCTTCCCTGGCGCAGAAACCGTGTTCGCTCAGCAACAAGCCGGTGTGAGCCGCAAGCGGGTCGGTCTGTTACCTCAGGAACGCACTCCAGTACGTGAAGGGGCGGAAATCGTCAACGAAGCAGGCGCTGTGATCGGTACCGTATGCAGCGGCGGCTTTGGACCAACGTTGGGCGGCCCATTGGCCATGGGTTACCTTGACAGTCATTACATGGCAATCGACACACCCGTATGGGCGATCGTACGTGGGAAAAAGGTGCCTATGAGTGTAAGCAAAATGCCATTTGTGCCACAACGCTACTATCGCGGTTGATTGACTGTTTCCATCAGTAACGCGGTTGCGTTAACAGTGCACTAATCTGTAACGCAACCGCCATAAAGCAGTGCATGCTTTTGACTATGAGTTTCGATAGTGAACTTTTTTATATCAGTCGAAAACAATTGAACTGCCCTATCGGATAAGCCCCCTCGTTACTCTGAAAACCCCCATCACACTGAGCAAAACCGCGGCTTCGAAGGGGGTTGTCTTTTCTCCCTTAGTTGGCGTAGAGTTTCTTCACTGTGTTTGCATGGGTCGCTTGGAACCGTGACCTGGGCAGTAGCCATAAGTTTGCTACACCCGTTCTACGTGTCTTGATTTCCTGCAACCAGCCCCAGCACTCTTTCAGGTGAAAGAGGCTGCCATTAATTTTTAGCGTCAAAGGAAATAAGAAATGTCCCAACGTCAGAGCGGTACCGTCAAGTGGTTTAACGACGAAAAAGGTTTTGGTTTTATCACTCCAGAAAGCGGTCCGGATCTGTTCGTCCATTTCCGCGCTATTCAGGGCAACGGCTTCAAGAGCCTGAAAGAAGGCCAGAAAGTGACTTTCATTGCTGTGCAAGGCCAGAAAGGCATGCAGGCTGACGAAGTACAAGCAGAAGCCTGATCTTCCCCAACGAAAAAGCCCCTGATGCTGACATCAGGGGCTTTTTTGTGCGCGTAATTCCGTAAAATGGCTTTTTTTCAGCCGAGAACTCTGTCATGTCGAAACACCTGCTAAGCCCACAAGGCGACTTTCCCGCCGCCGGCCTGGGCCGTCGCCTGGCAGCGATGTTCTATGACTTCCTGTTGTGCACTGCCCTGTTGATCGTCACCGGGGGCATTTATAAAATGGTCCAGATGGCAATCATCGGCGAAGAAAAAATGCGCGCCCTGACCGACTCCGGCGCCCTGGACGGTGATCCGCTGCTTTCAACGATTTTGCTGTTCGTCCTGTTTGGCTTCTTCGCCAAGTTCTGGACCTGGTCCGGTCAGACCCTTGGCATGCAAGTCTGGTGCATCCGGGTGCAGAATCCCGATGGTACAGCGATCAGCCTGTGGCAGGCCTTGCTGCGCTTCGTCGTGGCGATTGCTTCGCTGCTTTGTGTAGGCTTGGGGTTCATCTGGTCCCTGTTCGACAAACAGAAACGCAGCTGGCACGACATCTACTCAAACAGCCAGCTGGTGCGGATTCCAAAGAAGACGAAGTAGCTTCAGATGTACACAAAACCTGCCACAGGCTGCGATCTTTTGATTGGATTTTTGGGTGTATATCCGTTGCTGCGGTAACGGCCACTTGGGTCGGGGTACATATCCGTTTCTGCGGTAACGGCTGCCTGGGGTCGGGGGACATATCCGTTTCTGCGGTAACGGCTGCTTGGGGTCGGGGGACATATCCATTCCTGCGGTAACGGCCACTTAGGGTTACGCCCTTACGGCGTGTCACTTTCGAAAAGCGCGAAAGTAACCAAAGCGCTTCTGCCCCTCCATTCGGTGCCTCGCTAAGGCTCGGCATGCCCTCACTCCGGCATTGCTCCGGGGGCCCGCCGCGATCGGCCTCTGGGAAAGGGGCAGGCAGATCCAAAGCCGAAGCAGAGCAACAGCAGAAGCAACAGCAGAAGCAACAGCAGAAGCAACAGCAGAAGCAACAGCAGAAGCAACGGCAACGGCAACGGCAACGGCAACGGCAACGGCAACGGCAACGGCAACGGCAACGGCAAGATCAACAGCTTCGCGAGCAAGCTCGCTCCCACATTAATGGCTCGGCGTACCACTCGCTTTTCACCACTCAACAGGCCGAGCGTTAGCTCGCCTGCAGCTTTTGATCTTGATGCACCGCCCCCTCGAGAGGCCGAGCACAGGTTCTGCGCAGTGGGCAACCCGGCATGGATGCCGGGTTAGCCGCGCACGGCCATGGATGGCCGATCGCGGCGGGCCCACGGAGCAGGACCGGAGCGAGGGCATGCCGAGCCTAGGCGAGGCACCGAACGAAAGGGGCAAAAGCCCTTGGTTACTTGGGGCTTTTCCAAGTGACCCGCCGTCAGGGCGGAACCCTAAGTGGCCGTTACCGCAGGAATGGATATGTACACCAGCAAGAGATTGGTCGGCTGTCAGGCCGCCATCGCGAGCAAGCTCGGCTCCCACATAAATCGGTGTACATCCGTGAGAGACCGGCTGCCTTCACGCACGCAAAAAAAAAGGGCGACCGAAGTCGCCCAAAATGCCTTGCGTGCTCATGTACCGGAAAGACCTAAGGCCTTTTGCGCTTATGTGCGTCTCTCCAGATAAAAAACCCAAAACCTGCGAAAAACAGAACCATGAGGCTGACTGTCAGCACTCCGGCGATCACCACGTTATCGAAATACATGACCGACCTTCCTGCACTTGCCCTGTTGCGATAGGGCTAAGTTAACCAATCAGGCGTCGATAAAAATTGACCGGGATCAATAGCACCCGAAACAAGGCGTAAAGGAGGGAAATAACTGACCTGCATCAACGGATACAAGGTGTTTCAACGCTTCTTCGGTTTGTTTTTCGATTTTTTCCTGGATTTCCCCAACGGCATGGCCTGCTCGAATGCCTGGCGCACTTCGTTCAGGCGCTTTTCATTGAGGTCATGCACGCGCTTGGCACGTTCGGAATTCAGGTCTATCAGCTTGTCGTCTTGGCTCATGGCGTTGATAGCATCGTCTGGCTGTCGGTCGAATTCAGGCGCAGCAGTTGTGTAGCAACCGCTCTGCACGCCGAGGGTCTGCCAATAATGCGGTGTGATGCGGGCGCTGACTAGTCGAGTATTCAATAGCAATGATGTCTCGACGCTAAACCTCGACATCCACCCACAAGCCCTGACGCGGTTGATCTTCCATCAGCGGCACCACGGGGACGGTGTTGTCCGCGTTCAGCTCGTCGCCGGGAATGGCCAAATGCTCTTCCGGGTCTTCTTCGGCTTCACGGCGGCGCTTGTTTCGCTCTTGCTGGCGCTGCTGCTCTTCACGCAACAACAAAGCCGAATGCTCGGCATCGCGCTTTTGCAGGTCGATGGTGCTTTCATTGGAGCTCGGTTCCACCGGCACGACAGGCGGGATATCCGGCCTGGGCCGGACCGGATCCTGCTGAGAAGTGATCGGCACGGCACTCAAGGGGAGCATCGGTGGCAGCATAATTAGTAGTCTCCTGTCAGCAGGCTGTCGGCTGTCGTGGTAACGACTTGAGCCATCGGTCGAAAACTTGTGAGCCGCTCGTCACCGGAGTTGCCGCAGGCTGCGACCCTTTCAGGCGGACAACGCAGTACTTCTGTGCCCTTCGGCAGTTTCTACACACGTAACCCTTTGGTCTGAAGGTCTCATTCCGTTAAGATAGTCGGCTTTTTCAAGGCGGGAGTCAGGCAGCATGGCGCAGCAGTATCAACCGGGGCAACGCTGGATTAGTGACAGCGAAGCCGAGCTGGGTTTAGGCACCGTTCTGGCACAGGACGGTCGCTTGCTGACCGTGCTCTATCCGGCCACTGGCGACACTCGCCAGTACGCGCTACGGAATGCGCCCCTCACCCGCGTGCGGTTTTCGCCAGGTGACTCGATCACTCACTTCGAAGGCTGGAAGCTGACCGTGCGCGAAGTCGACGATGTCGACGGCCTGCTGGTCTACCACGGGCTCAACGGGCAGAACGAAGTGGTCACGCTGCCGGAAACCCAACTGTCGAACTTCATCCAGTTCCGTCTGGCCAGCGACCGGCTGTTCGCCGGGCAAATCGACCCGCTGGCATGGTTCTCGCTGCGTTACCACACCCTCGAACACACCAGCCGCCAGTTGCAATCGTCGCTCTGGGGCTTGGGTGGCGTACGTGCACAACCTATCGCACACCAACTGCACATTGCCCGCGAAGTTGCCGACCGTATCGCCCCGCGGGTTCTGCTGGCCGACGAAGTGGGTCTGGGCAAGACCATCGAAGCCGGTCTGGTGATCCATCGCCAACTGCTCTCGGGCCGTGCCAATCGGGTGTTGATCCTGGTTCCGGAAAACCTCCAGCACCAGTGGCTGGTGGAGATGCGTCGGCGCTTCAACCTGCAGGTTGCGCTGTTCGACGCTGAACGCTTTATCGAAAGCGATGCGGCCAACCCCTTCGAAGACACTCAGCTTGCCCTCGTTGCATTGGAGTGGCTGGTCGAAGACGAGAAGGCTCAGGACGCGCTGTTCGCTGCCGGTTGGGACCTGATGGTGGTCGACGAAGCTCACCACCTGGTCTGGCATGAAGATCAGGTCAGCCCGGAATACGCACTGGTCGAGCAGCTTGCGGAAACGATCCCAGGCATCTTGCTGCTGACCGCGACCCCGGAACAGCTGGGCCAGGACAGTCACTTCGCCCGTCTGCGCCTGCTCGATCCAAACCGTTTCCATGACCTGCACGCGTTCCGCGCCGAAAGCGAAAACTATCGCCCGGTGGCCGAAGCCGTTCAGGAGCTGCTGGATCAGGGCCGTTTGTCCCCGGCCGCACACAAAACCATTCAAGGCTTCCTCGGCGACGAAGGTGAAGCCCTGCTCATCGCCGTCAATGATGGCGATGCTGAAGCCAGCGCTCGCCTGGTCCGTGAACTGCTGGACCGCCACGGCACCGGCCGTGTGCTGTTCCGCAACACTCGCGCTGCCGTGCAAGGTTTCCCGGAGCGCAAGCTGCATCCGTACCCGCTGCCGTGCCCGGACGAATACCTCGAGCTGCCGCTGGGCGATCACGCCGAGCTATACCCGGAAGTCAGCTTCCAGGCCCAGCCGGACGCCAACGAAGAAGAGCGCTGGTGGAAGTTCGACCCACGGGTCGAGTGGCTGATCGATACGCTGAAGATGCTCAAGCGCACCAAAGTGCTGGTGATCTGTGCCCACGCCGAAACCGCAATGGACCTGGAAGACGCCCTGCGCGTGCGTTCCGGCATCCCGGCCACGGTCTTCCACGAAGGCATGAACATCCTCGAACGAGACCGCGCTGCCGCCTACTTCGCCGATGAAGAGTTCGGCGCCCAAGTGCTGATTTGCTCGGAAATTGGCAGTGAAGGCCGCAACTTCCAGTTCTCGCACCATCTGGTGCTGTTCGATCTGCCGTCGCACCCGGACCTGCTGGAACAGCGGATCGGTCGTCTGGACCGGATCGGCCAGAAGCACGTCATCGAACTGCACGTGCCGTACCTGGAAACCAGCCCGCAAGAGCGCTTGTTCCAGTGGTATCACGAAGCGCTGAATGCCTTCCTCAACACCTGCCCAACCGGTAACGCCCTGCAACATCAGTTCGGCCCACGCCTGCTGCCGCTGCTGGAAAGCGCCGACGACGGCGAATGGCAAGCCCTGATCGACGAAGCACGCGCAGCGCGTGAGCACCTGGAAAGCGAGCTGCACACCGGTCGCGACCGTTTGCTGGAGCTCAACTCCGGCGGCTCGGGCGAAGGCGATGCGCTGGTCGAGGCGATCTTCGAACAGGACGATCAGTTCGCCCTGCCGATCTATATGGAAACCCTGTTCGACGCCTTTGGTATCGACAGCGAAGACCATTCGGAAAACGCCCTGATCCTCAAGCCGAGCGAAAAAATGCTCGACGCCAGCTTTCCGCTGGGCGACGACGAAGGCGTGACCATCACCTATGACCGCAACCAGGCGCTGTCTCGCGAAGACATGCAGTTCATCACCTGGGAGCACCCGATGGTCCAGGGCGGCATGGATCTGGTGCTGTCCGGCTCGATGGGCAACACCGCCGTCGCGCTGATCAAGAACAAGGCGCTCAAGCCCGGCACCGTGTTGCTGGAACTGCTCTACGTCAGTGAAGTGGTTGCCCCGCGCTCGCTGCAACTGGGCCGTTACCTGCCGCCGGCCGCCCTGCGCTGCCTGCTCGATGCCAATGGCAACGACTTGTCGACCCGGGTTTCCTTCGAGACCTTGAACGACCAGCTGGAAAGCGTGCCACGGGCCAGCGCCAACAAGTTTGTCCAGGCCCAGCGCGATCAGCTGACGCCAAGGATCAACGCCGGTGAAGAGAAGATCACCCCACGCCACGCCGAACGTGTGGCCGAAGCGCAACGTCGTCTGGCCGCCGACACCGATGAAGAACTGGCGCGCCTGACCGCCCTGCAAGCGGTCAACCCGACCGTGCGTGACAGCGAACTGATCGCCCTGCGCCAGCAACGCGAGCAAGGCCTGGCCATGCTCGACAAAGCGGCTTTGCGTCTGGAAGCGATTCGGGTGTTGGTGGCGGGTTAATACCTGCCCTGCCCCGCTAAAACAAAAGGCCCGCAGCGATGCGGGCCTTTTTTTGTCTGCTTGATTGTTGTGGTGTTGCCGATGGCCTCATCGCGAGCAAGCTCGCTCCCACACTGGATCTCGGTCGCTCGCAATCTCGCGGTTCACACAGAACAAATGTGGGAGCGAGCTTGCTCGCGATGAAGGCGCCGCGGTCTCTCTACGCAGTCACCGCCGGAATCTGCGGTTCAACCGGCACCAGACCTTCCTTCATTCGCTGCGCATCCCGGACGAAACAACGCGAGGCCTGAAACAGGAACAGCATGGTCAAAAACAGCGCCACCGGAATCAGGTACATCGCGTCATGCAGGCCAACGGCTTTGAACGCCTCGGTCATCTGCCCGGCACCGGCCGAAAGCATCGCCGCATAAGCAAAGTGATCGGAGAGCCCGCCGACCACCACCGGCCCCAAACCGCCGCCCAACAGATATAACCCGGCAAAAAACAACGCCATGGCCGTGGCCCGCAAACGTGGCTCGACCACGTCCTGAATCGCCGTGTAGACACAGGTATAGAAGTTGTAAGCGAACAACCAGCCGACGCTGAACACCGCGACAAACACCCCGATCTCGATCCGTCCGGCATGCAGCGCCCAAGCGGTGGCCAGGGTCGAGATGATCAGGCTGCAGGCTGCAAACAGCAGTCGACCGTTAGCCACTCGCTGGTGAATCTTGTCGGCGACCCAGCCACCGAGGGTCAAACCGACGAGTCCGGTCACGCCGACAATCACCCCGGTCGCCACGGCGGCGTCCTGCAACGGCATCAGGAAATAACGCTGCAGCATCGGCACCAAAAAGGCGTTACAGGCATAGGTGGCGAAGTTGAAGGTCAGGCCCGCCAGCACCAGCCACAGGAAGGTAGGGATAGCCAGCACCCGGCGAATCGGCCGATCGACCCGCTCCTGAGAGACCTGGACGGTTTCCGCCGCGCCGCGTTGCGGTTCCTTGATGAAGAACATGAACACCGCCAACAGCAACCCCGGTACCGCAGCGATGAAGAATGGCGCACGCCAGCTGTCGAACGCCTTGACCATCGCGCCGATGGTGAAAAACGCCAGCAACAGGCCCAGCGGCAACCCGAGCATGAAGATCCCCATGGCCCGCGCCCGCCGATGGGCAGGAAACAGATCGCCGATCAACGAATTGGCGGCCGGCGCATAACTTGCTTCACCGATACCTACCCCCATGCGCACCAGCAGGAACCCCCAGAAACTACCGACCAGGCCATTGACCGCGGTCAACCCACTCCACGCCGCCAGGCCCCAGCCCATCAATTTGCTGCGCGAACCGGTGTCGGCCATCCGCCCTAAAGGCAGGCCGGCAATGGCATAGACGATGGTGAAGGCGGTGCCGATGATCCCGATCTGAAAGTCGCTCAGCTGCCACTCCATGCGGATTGGCTCGATGATGATGGCCGGGATGGTGCGATCGAAGAAGTTGAACAGATTGGCCAGAAACAGCAGGAACAGAATGCGCCAGGCATTCGACGCTTGGTTCGAGTTCTGCATGGGGTCCGTCTCTTTTATTGTTATTGGGGCTTGATCGCCAGAGGCATCCGAGCCCGGAATCAGCAATCTAGACAGCCCTGCCCTGGCTGTCTGTAATGATTCGTAAAGCTGATATCCCCTCATGGGAATCGCGACAGAATGGATAACCGCTTATTTCGAAAGGTTCTTGAGCTCATTGCGAAATCATTGGCAGCAAGGTGCCACTACCGTTTGCTGTCTGTGCACGACCTCTATACTCCAGGGATTCGCCAGCGCGTATGGCGCTGGTGCGACATGATTCAGTAATGGGGCATGCTATGGATTGGCTTGGTTTGCATTTTATTACCGAGCTCCCGGAGAGTGGACAGGTCGTACTTGATTGCAGTCATAACCACTTTCTGGTGCTCTTGGCTTACGTGGTCGCCTGCGCGGCCGGTTTCGCCGTTCTGGACATGGCCGAACGGGTCGGCCATGTGGAAAAACCCGAATCCCGGCGGATCTGGTGCCTGGTTGGTGCCTGTTGTCTGGCTGGCGGTATCTGGGCCATGCACTTCATCAGCATGCTGGCGTTCCAGGCGCCGATTGAAATCCGTTACGAGCTGCCAATTACCCTCTTGTCGCTGTTGATCGCCTTTATTGCATCATTGCTGGCGATGAACACCCTCAGTCACGCACACCTGCATCTGCGGCAGTACCTGAAAGCATCGGTGTGGATGGGCCTGGGAATTGCCGCCATGCATTACGTCGGCATGGCCGCCATGCGCTCGAATGCCACTGCCTACTACCACCCCACGCTGTTTGGCTTATCCATCGCGATCGCCATTGGCGCCAGCCTCACAGCCTTGTTGCTGTCGCGGTATCTGCGTAATGGCCGCGGCATATTCCATCAACTACTCAAGTACTCAGCCAGCCTGGTGCTTGGAGGCGGGATCGTCAGCATGCACTTTACCGGCATGTGGGCTCTGACCCTGGTTCTACCCGCCGGCAACCTTGTGCAACTCCCCGCCGATAACAATCATATGCAGCTGGCGCTGACCCTCGCCGTCATCACCTTGTTGATCATTGGCAGCAGCATCAGCGCCGCACTGGCCGACAAGAAACTGCAAAACAAGGAACACGACCTGCGCCGGGTCAACGAGTTGCTCAGCCAACTGGATCAAGCTCGCGTATCACTGCAGCAAGTGGCCCACTACGACGCCTTGACCAACCTGCTCAATCGCCGCGGCTTCAACCAGATCTTCGCCGAGAAACTCATCGAGAAAAGCGCCCACGACGGCATGCTGGCGGTGTTATTTCTGGATATCGATCACTTCAAGCGTATCAACGACAGCCTCGGCCATGACGCCGGCGACGAATTGCTGAAAGTCCTCGCCAACCATATCAAAGGCGCGACCCGCAACCATGACGATGTGGTGGCACGCTTTGGCGGTGATGAATTCTGCATTCTGATCAGCCTCTATCATCGCGATGAAGCACGAAACATAGCGCAACGGATCATGCTGAAAATGAAGGAGCCCATCGAACTGTCCGGACGACGCATGGTCATGACCACCAGCATCGGCATCAGCGTGTTTCCCGACGACGGCAGGACCTGCGAAGAACTGCTGAAAAACGCTGATTTGGCGCTGTATCAATCCAAAGGCAGCGGTCGTAACGGGCTGCATTTCTTCAGTCCCAACCTGAAAACCAGAGCCACTCTCGAGCTGCAACTCGAAGAGGAACTGCGCAACGCGCTGCGTGATGAGGTCGGGTTGATGCTCTATTATCAACCGATCCTTGACTTGAAAAGCGGTCGGGTCACCAAACTTGAAGCTCTGGTTCGCTGGCAACATCCAGTACATGGTTTGCTGCTGCCCGACCGGTTCATCGGTATTGCCGAGGCCAACGGGCTGATCGCCGAGCTGGATAATTGGGTGCTGCGCAAAGCCTGCGAAGATTTGAGCGAGCTTTCCGGGCATGGATGTGAAGAACTGAAAATCGCCGTGAACTGTTCGGCCCTGAACCTGGGACGCGAAGAACTCGTCGATGAAATCGAGAGTGCGCTGCGAGCCGCAGGCGTTGCTCCGCAACGGCTGGAACTGGAAGTCACCGAAAACGCCCTGATGGGCAATATCGCCGACACGCTGGGACTGCTGCGGCAGATTCGCGCGCTCGGTGTTTCGCTGTCGATCGACGATTTTGGCACCGGTTATTCGTCCCTGGCCTATCTCAAACGCCTGCCGCTGGACACCTTGAAAATCGACCGATCATTTATCCAGGACATCCCCAACTCGACTCAGGATATGGAGATCGTCCAGGCCATTATCGTCATGGCCCATACCCTGCACCTGCAGGTGGTCACCGAAGGCGTCGTAACCGAGCAGCAATACGAATTACTCAACCATTACGGTTGTGATTACGTTCAAGGTTACCTGCTCAGCCGCCCGGTCCCCCTGTGGGAATTACGTCCGGTACTGAACGAAATCAACCAGCGCAAACATCACAGCCTGGACGCCCTCAATCTTCTGAACGTTGCTCACGATATAGATGGACTAACGTTGCGGGATCTTTTTCCTGATAGCCCTGACCACTATGCAGGCGCATCAGTTGTGCAGCCAATCCGCTGATGGGCGTTGCCGAGCCTTGCTCGCGGGAAAACTTCACGGCTGTATCCAGGTCCTTGAGCAGCGTGCGCACATGCCACTTCACCGGTTCGAAACGGCTTTCAGCCATTTGCGGAGCGAGAATCTGCAACGGTTTAGAGTCAGCAAAACCACCGGCCAAAGCCTCGGCAATCAATCCTGCATCGACACCTGAGCGCTCCGCCAGGGCCACTACCTCTGCGATCACCAGCGCATTGCAGGCGACGATCATCTGATTACAGGCCTTGGTCACCTGGCCCGCGCCAACAGCGCCCATATGAGTGACCCGCTGGCCCAGGTTCAAGAGCATTGGCCGGACACGCTCGACATCCGTCGCTTGCCCACCGACCATGATCGCCAGGCTGCCTGACTCAGCCCCCGAGGTACCGCCCGAGACCGGCGCATCCAGCCAGTTCATGCCTGTCGAGCTCAGCAACTGCGCGGCCATTTCCCGGGTGGCAGTCGGCTCAAGACTGGAGAAGTCCACCAGCAGTTTCCCGGCCCTTGCCCCCTGCGCCACGCCAGCCGTACCGAATACCACCTCTTGCACCACGGCCGTATCGGCCAGGCACAGCATCACCACATCGGCGTGCTGGCACAGCTCAGCGGGAGTAGCCACTTGCTGCGCTCCGGCCTCGACCAGCGGCGCACATTTTTGCGGATTGCGGTTCCACACCGTCAGCGGATAACCCGCAGCCAGCAGGCGTCGGCACATCGGCAAGCCCATCAAACCGATACCGGCAAACGCCAAAGAAGGTAACGCAGTACACATAAATCACTCCTTCCGGATTAAAGAACACCGATTATTGGCCGATTCATCATGATTCAGGAAAGGATTCCCCCTAGCGCATCTAAGGTTAAACCCTATCGCTCGGGACAATATCGCACTGTAAAGTCGCGAGATCCCATTCCGTGATGGCTCGATGATATCTCGTCACCCAGCCGACCAGTCCAAGTACGTGGCGCTCAATGACTTCTAAAAATAACCCTGCCAACGCGATATCCGAACTGACGCTGACATCCCCGGATAAACCCTCAGGGTCGAAGCCATCGACCAACCCGCGCCCGCTTGCGAGCCAACAGTATCTGTACTTCACCGAGACCAATACCGATCGCATCCTCGATAACCTCGATGGCCTGCGCGACATGGTGTTCCCGAGCGCACCGCATCTCGAAGGCGACAGCGAACTGCGGCGCGAACAGGAGTTTCCTTCTGTCTGCCTGATTGGCCTGGGTCGCTGCGGATCGAACATTGCGCTGGACGTTGCGGAACTGGTGTACAACGCCCGCAAGTTCTATCTGAACGAATTCAACAACGAAGACAAGCCTTACGCCGACAAGGGCTACAGTCCTGCGCAGTGGATTCGCAACAACCTGCGCCTGGGCCCGAACAAGACCACCAAACCGGTATTCCTGGTCGAGCCATTGGTCATGTTGGGCGACCTGGATAAAGACATCGCCGGTCGCATCCGTTTTTCCCGCAAAGGCGAAAAAAGCGGCTTCCTGCGTGACTACAGCAAAATGAAGATCATGGACCTCTCGGAAGTCCACGCCGGCGGTGCCGGTAACGCGCCGATCCTCGGTCAGTACCTGGCAAAGATCATCCTCAACAAGGACACCCAGCGTTTTTCCAGCCCGGACTGGAAGATGATCCACTCGTACCTGATCGATTCCTGCGGGATCAAGGCCAACCAGTCGCGTCTGTACTTCTCGATCTTCAGCGCCGGCGGCGGTACGGGTTCGGGTATGGCCTCGGAGTTCGGCCTGGCCCAGCAATACTCGTACATGAACAAGACGTTCGACACCAAACCGGTGGACGAGCATGACAGCAAGAGCGGCCACTCTTTCGTTTTCGAGCCGATCTTCACCAGCGGCATTTGCGTGCTGCCAAACATTTCCGACCACCGCAGCGAAATGTCCGAAGCGCTGCATATCAACGCTGGTCGGTTACTCTGCAAATACCTGTCGGAAGAATGGGACTTCTCCTACAACTTCGACAACGAAGACAGCAGCGAAGCCAGTGTCATGGGCCGGATCCGCCCGTGGAACGCAATGATGCTGATCTCCAACGACATCATGCGTTACGCCGAAGAGAGCGATGATGGCAACATCCAGAACATTGATGTCAATGCCATGGAAAAGCACGCCAACCAGTACATCTCTCAGCAGATTTTCAACATTCTCACCGCGCAGGCCGTGACCACCGACTACGACCAGAACTATTTCCGTCGGGCCGGTATCGATATCGGCGAAACCATTCGCCTGGACGCCAATGACCTGTTCATGAGTCTGGCCGGTCCAGTGGCCATTGCCTACGCGGAATCCGTGGTACCGGAAACCCCGACGCCATCGAATGACAAGTTCAAAGTCTTCGAGAAAGAGCCGCAACGCCTGAACATCGACGACCTGTTCTTTCGCTCCATCGACCTGCCGCACTTCAACAAAGTGACCCAGGCCATCGAAGGCATCAGCCTGCTGCCGATCGAGTCCAAGCGCTATCGCGCATCGCTGGAGCAGTACAAGAATTCGGGTTACGACGCTGCGGCGCTGCACGACCTGCACTTCTTCAAAAACTGTTCGTCGGTGGTATCGATCGTGTCCTTGCCCAAGGACTACAAGTTGTCGTACATGGATCTGAACCGGCTGAAGACCCACCTCAACAGCCTGTTCCCCAACACCACACTCAAACGTTATGCCCTGGTAATCGGTGCCTCTGCCAACTTGTCGCTGACCACCTTGATTGCCAAGAGCCCGTGCCTGTCCGACGATTTCCTGACGTTGATCGTGGCCTTTATCAAGCGCTGCTTTGCGCGTAATCCATACCGCTTCGATGAGACGCTGGACAACTCGATCCTGGACTTCATCATCAATGAAGAGTTCGACGAAGACCTCATCGACGATTTGCTCAACGAGTTCGAAAACCCGGCGAAGATCCTCGACACCAACTGGTACGCGATCAAGCCGATGTACGAGAAGAAGTATCGCGAACTGATCAACGACAAGGACAAGTTCGTTTCGATCAACGATATCCGTTTGTCTCGCGATTGCGTGAAAAAGGCCATCAAGTACCTGCGCGAGATCTATCGCCATCGCATCGGCAAGACCAAGGTTATTTCGCTGAATAACCATACGGGCAAGACGGCTAACTAAAGCCGCGCCGGGCTAAACCAATCCAGGGCAAGCCCCAATGCCAGTCAGTGAAGGAAGAGGCGCCGGGCACATTACCTGTGGCGAGGGAGCTTGCTCCCGCTGGGTCGCGTAGCGGCCCTAAAATCAGTCACCGCGAGTACTCAGATAGAACACAGGTACCTATTTTACGACTGCTTCGCAGCCGAGCGGGAGCAAGCTCCCTCGCCACAGGTACGTGCTCGATTCAAAACTCCCTCGCCAGCATGACGGAAAGCAACTCGCTCACCCTTTTGGCCAAACCAGTCAATCAGATTGAGGGCTTTGACCATTGCCCCATTCGCCGCCCAGAGCCAGTATTTGCCGGCTTTCTTCTACAGTCCGACCCAAATAAAAACAAAGATAAAGACTGAGGGATTCTGGCAATGCGCGGCTATTTGACTGCACTTACATACATTGATCAGGAGCGCGATGCGACCTTTAACGGCCATCTGACGCCCGCTGTCTGCGACCGATTTGCCTTGTCGGCTGCTTACACTCAGAAACAATTAAGTGACCCTCGTCACACCGGGCCAACTGTTCCGCCCCTGAGCATATTTATCGCCAGTTACCCCCCAATGGGGCGTTTCTCTACGGCAACGTGCCATCACTCTGATCACGGTTACTCGCCTACACACTTTTACCCAGTGAATATCGGCACCCATCTGGTGCGATCATTCAGGCCTGCGCCCTTTCCTGAATCAAAATCCACGGCGAAACAACCACTGCCCACAACTGTGGATCGCGTTCCAGAAGATCCTGCGCCCGCGACGCAGACACCTTGGCAAGCACATCAGCGGTCAACCAGGCAGCCACTTTCCCGGCCTGGTTCTCGGCCACAGCCTCAGCGACTGCGATCAAATCCAGAGAGGTTTCGACCCACAATAGGGCACCCTTGGCAAAGAATGGCTCAAGCTCCTTCCAGGTAATCGATGCAGTTTCTCCAAGCAGTTTGGCATAGAGGGTGCTAGGTTCTTGAGTCATGGGTCTCACCAGGAAAAAAAATCGGCGCAATGATAACGCCGGTGACCTGGCAGAAAAACCCAGTTGCAAATGAGTAACTGATCGAAAAGTTCAGGAAAGCCAAGGATTGCCACTCAGTTCAGGCAAAACCCGCGCCGCAATTCTGTCTTTTTCTGTCAATTAAGCGACATGAACGGGTTTTGCCCCCAGCAGCCAGCTTTTCAAGCGATTGACCGGCGCTCTACACTGTACCGGTACAGTTGCCAGGGGCATTTCCGGGAAGATAACCAAACTATCTAAGCCGGTTCTGCAGCTTTGGCCGCCAGGACTATAAAAACTACAACAGCAAGAGTGGAGCACTATGAATAAGGCTACTAAGCAGATTTCCAAACTGTTTGCCGCTATGGTTCTGGCCGGGGTTGCCAGCCATTCGTTCGCAGCTGACACCATCAAGATTGGTATTGCCGGCCCTAAAACCGGCCCGGTCACTCAATACGGCGACATGCAGTTCATCGGTGCCAAAATGGCCATCGAGCAGATCAACGCCAAGGGTGGTGTCGACGGCAAGATGCTCGAAGCCAAGGAATACGACGACGCGTGCGACCCTAAACAAGCCGTGGCCGTCGCCAACAAAGTGGTCAACGATGGTGTGAAATTCGTTGTCGGTCACCTGTGCTCCAGCTCCACCCAACCGGCTTCGGACATCTACGAAGACGAAGGCGTGATCATGATCACCCCGGCTGCCACCAGCCCGGACATCACCACCCGGGGTTACAAAATGGTGTTCCGCACCATCGGTCTGGACAGCGCCCAGGGCCCTGCCGCCGGTAACTACATCGCCGAGCACGTAAAACCGAAAATCGTTGCTGTGCTGCACGACAAACAGCAATACGGTGAAGGCATCGCCACTTCCGTGAAGAAAACCCTCGAAGGCAAAGGCGTCAAGGTTGCCGTGTTCGAAGGTCTCAACGCGGGTGACAAGGACTTCTCCTCGATCATCCAGAAGCTCAAGCAAGCCAACGTCGACTTCGTCTACTACGGCGGCTACCACCCGGAACTGGGCCTGATCCTGCGTCAATCCAAGGAAAAGGGCCTGAACGCCAAGTTCATGGGGCCTGAAGGTGTGGGCAACGACTCCATCTCGCAGATCGCCCAGAACGCTTCCGAAGGCCTGTTGGTGACCCTGCCGAAGTCTTTCGACCAGGACCCGTCCAACAAGGCGCTGGTTGAGGCGTTCGCCGCCAAGAAGCAGGACCCGACCGGTCCGTTCGTGTTCCCGGCCTACTCGGCAGTTGAAGTCATCGCCGAAGGCATCAAGGCCGCGAAGAGCGAAGACACCACCAAGGTGGCTGAAGCCATCCACAAAGGTACCTTCAAGACTCCGACCGGCGACCTGTCGTTCGACGACAAGGGCGATCTGAAAGACTTCAAGTTCGTGGTCTATCAGTGGCACTTCGGTAAACCAAAGACCGAAGTTTCGCCTCAGTAAGCTGGCTCCATAAGTAATAGAGCCCACTGCGCAAGCAGTGGGCTTTGTTTTACGAGGTAATGGGCCGTGCCTCCGTGATCCGGAAGCCTTCCCACCTGAAAATCTCAAAACCGTCATCAGCGGTTCGCTGGCAAACCTCACGTTCGAAGTGGATGCAGATCCACGGGGCCTGAGCGGGAAAATGACTCCACCAGTGAAATGCGTATCAGGTTTTTAGGAGCGTTGTAATGCCTGACATCTATCACTTCTTCCAACAGCTGGTTAATGGTCTGACCATTGGCAGCACCTATGCCCTGATTGCCATTGGCTACACAATGGTTTACGGCATTATTGGAATGATTAACTTCGCCCATGGCGAGGTCTACATGATTGGTTCCTATGTGGCCTTCATCGTCCTTGCCGGACTGGCCATGCTGGGCATCCATTCTCTGCCACTGTTGATGACCGCCGCATTCCTGGCGACCATCGTTGTAACCAGTGCCTACGGCTACAGTATCGAACGGATCGCCTACCGCCCTCTGCGGGGCAGTAACCGCCTGATCCCGCTGATCTCGGCCATCGGCATGTCGATCTTCCTGCAAAACTCCGTACTGCTCTCGCAGGACTCCAAGGACAAATCGATCCCCAACCTGATTCCGGGCAGCTTCAGCTTCGGTCCGGGCGGTGCACACGAAGTGCTGATCTCCTACATGCAGATCCTGGTGTTCGTGGTGACCCTGGTGGTGATGCTCGGCCTCACCCTGTTCATCTCGCGCTCACGCCTGGGACGTGCCTGTCGGGCCTGTGCCGAAGACATCAAGATGGCCAACCTGTTGGGCATCAATACCAACAACATCATCGCCCTGACCTTCGTCATCGGTGCCGCCCTGGCGGCAGTGGCGGCTGTGCTGCTGAGCATGCAGTACGGCGTGATCAACCCGAATGCCGGATTCCTGGTGGGCCTCAAGGCCTTTACCGCGGCGGTTCTGGGTGGCATCGGCAGCATTCCGGGCGCCATGCTCGGTGGTCTGGTGCTAGGGGTGGCCGAAGCATTCGGCGCCGATATATTCGGTGACCAGTACAAGGACGTGGTGGCTTTCGGCCTTCTTGTTCTGGTCTTGTTATTCCGGCCAACCGGCCTGCTGGGCCGTCCGGAGATTGAGAAAGTATGACTAGGAATCTTAAACAGGCGCTGTTCAGCGCCCTGCTGGTATGGGCCGTGGCCTATCCGGTACTCGGTCTGAAACTGTCCATCGCCGGCATCAACCTCGAAGTACTGGGTGCCAGTACCTCCACGCTGTTCATCATTACCGCCAGCTCGGTGCTGATGTTCCTGCGCGTGCTGTTCGACAAGCAGTGGAACACCATGATGAAGTCAGCGCCGAAAGGCCCGCTGGTTTCGCCGAAGGTCAGCCACTTCATGACCCTGCCCAGCACCCAACGCTGGGTCATCATGGGATTGATCGTCGTCGCTCTGGTCTGGCCGTTCTTCGGCTCGCGCGGTGCGGTGGATATCGCCACGCTGATTCTGATCTATGTGCTGCTCGGTCTGGGCCTGAACATCGTGGTCGGTCTGGCGGGGCTGCTCGACCTGGGCTACGTCGGTTTCTACGCGGTGGGCGCCTACAGCTATGCGCTGCTGTCGCACTACTACGGCCTGAGCTTCTGGATCTGCCTGCCAATCGCCGGCCTGATGGCGGCAACCTTCGGCTTCCTGCTGGGCTTCCCGGTGCTGCGTCTGCGCGGTGACTACCTGGCGATCGTGACCCTGGGCTTCGGTGAGATCATCCGTCTGTTCCTGCGTAACCTGACGGACCTCACGGGCGGACCGAACGGCATCAGCAACATCCCCAAACCGACGCTGTTCGGCCTGAGCTTCGATAGAACGGCCGCCGAAGGCATGCAGACCTTCCACGAGTACTTCGGCCTGGCTTACAACCCGATCAGCAAGGTGGTATTCCTCTACCTGGTGGCGCTGTTGCTGGCGCTGTTCGCGCTGTTCGTGATCAACCGTCTGCTGCGCATGCCGATCGGCCGTGCCTGGGAAGCCTTGCGTGAAGACGAAATCGCCTGCCGTGCCCTGGGCCTGAACCCGACCGTGATCAAGCTGTCGGCCTTCACCCTGGGTGCCTGCTTCGCCGGTTTTGCCGGTAGCTTCTTCGCCGCACGTCAGGGTCTGGTGACGCCGGAGTCGTTCACCTTCATCGAGTCGGCCACTATCCTCGCCATCGTGGTGCTGGGCGGCATGGGCTCGCAATTGGGCGTGGTTCTCGCGGCCGTCGTGATGATTCTGTTGCCCGAGCTGATGCGTGACTTCAGCGAATACCGCATGTTGATGTTCGGTGCCTTGATGGTGCTGATGATGATCTGGCGTCCTCAAGGTCTGCTGCCCATGCAACGTCCTCATATGGAGCTGCGTAAATGAGCAGAGAGATCCTGAAAGTAGATGGCCTGAGCATGCGCTTTGGCGGCTTGCTGGCGGTCAATAACGTTGCCCTGAGCGTGAAAGAGAAACAGGTGGTGTCGATGATCGGCCCTAACGGCGCCGGCAAGACCACCGTGTTCAACTGCCTGACCGGCTTCTACAAACCCAGCGCCGGCACCATCCAGCTCAACGGTGAAGCGATCGAAGGCCTGCCCGGCCACAAGATCGCTGGCAAAGGCGTGGTGCGGACCTTCCAGAACGTGCGGTTGTTCAAGGATATGACCGCCGTGGAAAACCTGCTGATTGCTCAGCACCGGCACCTGAACACCAACTTCCTGGCCGGTCTGTTCAAGACCCCGGCGTTTCGCCGCAGCGAACGCGAGGCGATGGAGCACGCCGAGTTCTGGCTGGACAAGGTCAATCTCAAGGAGTTCGCCAACCGTCCCGCCGGCACCCTGGCCTATGGTCAGCAGCGCCGCCTGGAAATCGCCCGCTGCATGATGACCCGTCCAAGCATCCTCATGCTCGACGAACCGGCCGCCGGCCTCAACCCGCGGGAAACCGATGACCTCAAGGCGCTGATCGGCACCTTGCGTGAAGAGCATGACGTGACCGTGCTGCTGATCGAACACGACATGAAACTGGTCATGAGCATCTCCGACCACATCTTCGTGATCAACCAGGGCACGCCTCTGGCCAACGGCACGCCGGAGCAGATCCGCGATAATCCTGAAGTGATCAAAGCCTACCTGGGGGAAGCGTAAATGCTGCAGTTCGAAAACGTTTCCACCTTCTACGGCAAGATCCAGGCCCTGCACAGCGTCAACGTCGAAGTCCGTCAGGGCGAGATCGTCACGCTGATCGGTGCCAACGGCGCGGGCAAGTCGACCCTGCTGATGACCCTCTGCGGTTCGCCGCAGGCCCATAGCGGCAGCATCCGCTACATGGGCGAAGAGCTGGTCGGCCAGGACTCCTCATCGATCATGCGCAAGAGCATCGCCGTGGTGCCGGAAGGCCGCCGGGTGTTCGCTCGCCTGACCGTGGAAGAAAACCTCTCCATGGGCGGTTTTTTCACCGACAAGGGCGATTACCAGGAGCAAATGGACAAGGTTCTGGGGTTGTTCCCGCGACTCAAGGAACGCTTCAACCAACGTGGCGGCACCATGTCCGGCGGCGAACAGCAGATGCTCGCCATCGGCCGTGCGCTGATGAGCAAGCCCAAGCTGTTGCTGCTCGATGAGCCGTCGCTGGGTCTGGCGCCGATCATCATTCAACAGATCTTCGACATCATCGAACAGCTGCGCCGCGATGGCGTGACGGTGTTCCTGGTGGAACAGAACGCCAACCAGGCGTTGAAGATCGCCGACCGCGCCTATGTGCTGGAAAACGGCCGGGTGGTGATGCAAGGCACCGGTGAAGCCCTGCTGACCGATCCAAAAGTGCGCGAAGCCTATCTGGGCGGCTAAGCACTCGCATCAGAAAATAGAAAACGGCCTGCGGGCCGTTTTTTTTTGGCTTGCCATAAATGGACACGGACTCTAAGCAATGGAGATCTAAAAATGTGGGAGCGAGCTTGCTCGCGATGACTGACTAACATTCAACATTGATGTCGACTGTTAGACCGCTATCGCGAGCAAGCTCGCTCCCACATTAGGTTTACGGTGTCTTGTAGATCGCATTCACCTATTTCTGAAAAAATTCTGGGGTGGGCTGTAACAGACGGCATTGGCGTTTCTCTACTAGGGTAAGCAAGCACAAACGCTTACTTACCCACGTCTACTATGGAGAAACATCATGACTGCTACCACTCGCACCCTGTCCGCCGCTGCCCTCGCTCTGGCTCTCGGTTCTGCCTTGAGCATCGCCGCTCTGCCGACCACTGCTCAGGCCGCCGACGACAAAATGGAAAAATGCTTTGGCGTCGCCATGAAAGGTAAAAACGACTGTGCCGCAGGTGCTGGCACCACCTGCGCCGGTACCTCGAAGATGGACTACCAGGCGAACTCCTGGAAACTGGTCCCGAAAGGCACTTGCGAAAAGACTGCCAGCCCGACCTCGCCGACCGGCTTCGGTCAACTGGCCGCCTACAAGGCCAAGTCGTAATCACCCGTCTACCTGAGTGTTGATGATGACCACTTCATCGCTGCACAGCGTACATCCCCACACTCAGGCTTCGGCGTGCGGGCTGCCGCGCCGCGCCGGGCTGGGGCTCAAGACCGAGCACTTTCGTGAAGTGCTCGGTACCCGACCCGACCTCGGTTTCTTCGAAGTTCATGCCGAAAACTACATGGTCGCCGGCGGCCCGTTTCATCACTATCTGGGATTGATCCGCGAGCAGTATCCGCTATCGCTGCATGGCGTCGGCCTGTCGATAGGCGCTGAAGGTCCGCTGGATTGCGGGCACCTTGCACGACTCGCGCAGTTGATCGAGCGTTATCAACCTCAGTCCTTTTCCGAACACCTGGCCTGGTCCAGCCATGGCCCGGTATTCCTCAATGACCTATTACCCCTGGCCTATGACGAGCCAACGTTGAATCGTGTCTGCGAGCATATCGATCAGGTGCAGAACACCCTGAAACGCCCCATGCTGCTGGAGAATCCGGCGACTTACCTGGAATTCCAGCGCTCGAGCATGGATGAAGCGACATTCATCCGCGAAGTGATCCGCCGTACCGACTGCGGTCTGCTGCTCGACGTGAATAACGCCTATGTGTCAGGCATCAATCATCAGCGCGATCCGCTGGCCTATATCGATGCCTTGCCGTTGCACGCGGTTGGCGAAATCCATCTTGCGGGCTTTGCCGAAGACAACGACAGCCTCGGCGACCGGCTGCTGATCGACGACCACGGCGCACCGGTCGATAACGCGGTGTGGGCACTGTATCGGCGGGTTCTGGAACGCACGGGGCCGATCGCTACCCTGATCGAACGAGATAATCGTCTACCGGCATTTTCCGTGCTGTACGCCGAAGCGCTTCAGGCGGATGAGCTGTTGCGTTGTGCGCAGGTGCGGCCATGAGCACTCAAGCAGCTTTCGCCGCCGCCCTGCTCGACCCGCAACGGGCTTGCCCGTCAGGTTTGTGCAGCGCCAACGGTGCCGACCCGGCCAGCCGCTTCGCGGTCTATCGCAATAACGTGCAGAGCTCGCTGATCAACGCATTGGCCGACAGCTACCCGGTGGTCTTGCAATTGGTCGGGGACGAGTTCTTCCGCGCCATGGCCCGGCTCTACATCCAACAGTTTGCGCCGCAAGGCCCGTTGCTCAATGACTACGGCAACAATTTCGCCGACTTCATCGAGGGTTTTGCGCCAGCCGCCAGCGTGCCCTATCTGGCGGACGTCGCCCGACTGGAAAGGCTACGCGTGCGGGCCTATCACGCAGCCGATGCACAGGCCTTGAGCCATGAGCAGATCGCCACAGTCCTTTCGGACCCGCAAACCCTTGGCGAGCTGCACGTCCAGCTTCACCCCTCGGTCAGCACCCTGAACTCGGCCTATGCCGTGGTTGCACTATGGGCGGCGCATCAGCAAGACGAAACGCTGGCCAAGGTCGACCCATTGCATGGGCAAAACGCGCTGATTCTGCGCAATGGTCTGGAGGTCGAGGTCTTTGCCGTCGACACCGGTTCGGTGATGTTCATTCGCAGCCTGCAAAACGGCTGGCCTCTGGAACAAGCCGTGGCCTATGGCCTGGACGCCACGCCGGAGTTCGACCTGAGCCAATGCCTGGCACTGCTGATCAGCCACAACGCCATCACCCACTTACAACGACAAGACCAGGTATCGCCATGAACGTCCGCCAAGAGCAGCAAAATCCCCTCGCGCGCTTGATTGAACGTGTCATTGAGCTGTTCGGGATAGTCCCCCACAGCCTGATCGCTTTTGTCGCGCGCTTCTCCATTGCCGCGGTGTTCTGGAAGTCCGGACAGACCAAAATCGAGGGCTTTGCCATCGACCTCATCGACGGCACGTTCGAACTGGGGGTACCGCGCCTCGCCGATTCCACCATTCCATTGTTCCAGAGCGAATACCAGGTTCCGCTGCTATCCCCGGAGCTGGCCGCGCACATGGCGGCCTTTGCCGAGCACTTCTTCCCGATCCTGATTCTGCTCGGCTTCGCCACCCGCTTCTCAGCCTTGGCACTGCTGGGCATGACGCTGACCATTCAGACCTTCGTTTACCCGGATGCCTACCCGACTCACGGCACCTGGGCGGCGATCCTGTTGTATTTGATGGCCAGAGGCCCGGGCGTGCTGTCGATCGATCACCTGATCGCCAGGCGTTACGCTTAGACGCTACAACCGATCCAGCGCCTCGCCGCTACGCTTGAACCAACCGACCAGGTGATCGGCCAGCACCTGCGTACGCTTGGGCAGGCCACCCTGATACGGGTGCACCAGGTACATCGGCATGCTGCGGGTCTGATAGTCGCGTAGCAGCCAGCGCAGACGGCCGTCGGCCAACTCGGTATGCAGCAAATAAGACGGCAGGCGCGCGATACCGGCGTTGGCCAGCGCGGCCTTTTTCAGCAAGCTGTAGTGATTGCTGGAAAACGGCCCCGAGACGCGGACCCGGAGCAATTCGTGTTGCTGGTGGTAGAGCCATTCTTCACGGCCGCTGTAATGGCTGTTGAGCAGGCAGCGGTGCTCGGCCAGATCCGCAGGCGTTTGCGGTTCGCCGTACTGCTCAAGATAGGCCGGGCTGGCGCAGGTCATCTCGTGCCAGGCCAGTAGCGGTTTGGCCACCAATCGCTCGTCGTTGGCCACTTCCGAGCGAATCGCCAGATCAAAACCGTCCCGGGACAAATCGCGGTAGCTGTTGTTCAGCTCCAGCTCGATCTGCACGTCGGGATACTTTCGGGAAAATTCCAGCAACAAACCATCGAAGAAAGTCTCGCCCAAAGAAACCGGAACGGTCATGCGCACGGGACCTGCCATGTCGTCCTTCAAGCGGGCCAGGGCCTGACGCGCTCGCTCGACCTGAATCACCAACGCCTGGGCTTGCGGCAACAGCGCCGCGCCCGCCGCCGTCAGACTCAAACGCCGGGTAGTGCGTTGTAGCAACACCACCGAAAATGTGGTCTCCAACTGGCTGATGCGCTTGGACAACTGCCCCTTGCTGCAACCCAGCTGCTGTGCCGCCAGGGTAAAACTGCCCGCCTCGATCAGCACTGCGAACGCCGCCAGATCATCCATTTCGCTCATGGATTGTTTCCATTTGAAAACCAAAGGTTGCCTATTAGCGCGCTTATCAATGGAAAAAACCACTCTAAACTGAAGCCTCGATCCTCCACATCAGGAACAGCACGATGAAAATTCTTTTGATTGGCGCCAACGGCACCATTGGTTCGGCCATTGATCGCGAACTGTCACCGCGCCATGAAATCACCCGTATCGGCCGTAAAAGCGGTGACTTCCATGTTGATATCAGCGACAGCGCTTCGATCCGCAGCTTGTTCGAACAGACCGGAAAATTCGATGCGCTGATCTGCGCCGCCGGCAACGTCAACTTCGTCCCTTTGGCCGACATGACCGAGAAGGACTTTGCCCTGGGCCTGCAGGACAAGCTGATGGGCCAGGTCAATCTGCTGCTGATCGGCCGCGAGTTCGCCAATGACGGTGCGTCCTTCACCTTCACCACCGGCATCCTCAGCCACGATCCGATTCGTACCGGCAGCTCTGCCGCGCTGGTCAATGGAGCCCTCGACAGCTTCGTCCGCGCCGCTGCAATCGAATTGCCACGCGGTCTTCGCGTCAACTCGGTGAGCCCGAACGTGCTGGTCGAAGCCATGGACAGCTATGCGCCGTACTTCCGAGGGTTCAAACCGGTTCCGGGCGCTGACGTGGCGCTGGCCTATGCGAAAAGTGTCGAAGGCCTGCAGACGGGGCAGACGTTTCACGTCGGCTGATGCTTTCGAGCATCGGGCGCGCTGGAGTCTGATCATTCGATCAGCGTGGGCAAAAGGTCGCGGGCAATCGCCCGTGGCATCGCAACCCTGAACTGCGCGCCCAGCTCCGATTGCACGGTCGCCGTACTAATCCGCTGGCCATTGATCAGCAAGGTCAATGGTTGCTTCATCGAGTCACGGCTGATCTTGCGCATTCGCTCGGCCGCTTGCGGGCTGAGTGTGACGCTCAACTCCACCGTATCGGGATTGGGACTGTCGATATCCTTTAACAGCAACTCCATCTTGATGAAGTCCGAGGCTGACGAAAAATCGATCTCGGCAGCCTGACTGGGCATCGCACCCATGATGACCAGTGACAACACAACCCATTTCCAGCCTCTTGGCATTTTTTGCCCTCGCAGTTTTTAACAGCTTTCGAAGCTTAGCTTCTGCACCACGCAGAAGCGCCTTTGTTAATGTTCAGAATGTTGCTGAAAAATTTTTACCCGTCAGCTCCGGTTCAACGCCGGTCTTGTGATGCTCCGCCAGCCTGCGTACCGTGGCAGCACTTGTCAGGAGAACACTCGATGCGTGCTGCCCGTTCCATAGCGATTCTTGCCCTGCTGCCTCTGTTCGCCGGTTGCCAGATGTTTGCCAGTCAACCGCAAATCGCCTCCAAAGCAGGGCTGACCCGCATGCAGGGTGAACTCACGGTCGCTGATGGTCAGTTGCTGTTTCAGCCGTGCCAGGAGCAACGTCGTTTTGTCGTCAATGATGCCGGCGGTACCGGTGTCCTGCAGGAAGCTGCAGCTCTGTCCGACACTCAAGGCAAGCTTTTCGCCGACCTGCGCGGCAGTATCTCTGCGAGCAAAACCGCGGGCGCCGATAGTCAGCTTGATCTGGAGAAGCTCTACCGCGTCGAACGCTTGGGTAGCGCCTGCGATAACCCCGACTTCAAACGGCTGATCCTGCGCGCCAGCGGTAACGCGCCGCAGTGGAGCGTCAACGTCACCGGCAAAGGCATGGTCATCGATCGTGCCGGCCAACCGCCGCTGGCACTGCCTTATCTGGAAGAACAATTGGGCGAAGGCCGTTTCAACCTGAGCAGCGAAGCCAACAATCAGCACATCGAACTCTGGGTCGCGCCACAGCACTGTGTGGATAGCGTCAGCGGCAGCGTGCAGCACATGAGCGCCGAGCTGCGGGTCAATGGTCAGGTACAGCGCGGTTGCGCGTATTTTGGCGGCTCGCGCGACGACTGATTCGACGAGCTGTTGTTTTAACCTCACGAAAAATGGGCGTTGGGGCTTATAATCGCCCGTTTGTGCTCTTGTCTGAACACCTTCCGCCCTGGCGCAGTTGTGCGCCCCGCGAACCGGATCCCGTCATGTTACGAATCACCGAACTCAAGCTGCCCATCGACCATCCCGAAGAAGACCTGCGGCCTGCCATCGTGCAGCGCCTGGGCATCGCCAGTGATGACCTGCTCGATTTCACCTTGTTCAAGCGCAGCTACGACGCGCGCAAGAAGTCTTCCGAACTGTGCTTCATCTACACCATCGACCTCAGCGTGCGCGATGAGGCGAAGCTGCTGCTCAAGTTCGCCGATGACCGTAACGTCAACCCGGCGCCGGATGTCAGCTACAAAGTCGTCGGCCAGGCCCCGCAGGACCTGAGCGAGCGGCCGATCGTGGTCGGCTTCGGCCCGTGCGGAATTTTCGCCGGACTGCTGTTGGCGCAGATGGGCTTCAAGCCGATCATCCTCGAGCGCGGCACCGAAGTTCGCCAGCGCACCAAGGACACCTGGGGCCTGTGGCGCAAAAACGTCCTCAACCCCGAGTCCAACGTGCAATTCGGTGAAGGCGGCGCGGGCACCTTCTCCGACGGCAAGCTTTACAGCCAGATCAAGGATCCGAAACACCACGGCCGCAAGGTTCTGCACGAGTTCGTCAAGGCCGGCGCGCCGGAAGAAATCCTCTACGTCAGCAAACCGCATATCGGTACCTTCCGTCTGACCGGCGTGGTCGAAAACATGCGTCACCAGATCGAAGCCATGGGCGGCGAAATTCGTTTTCAGCAGCGGGTGACCGATGTGCTGATCGAAGACGGCCAGCTCACCGGTGTAGAACTGGCGAGTGGCGAACAGATCCGCTCCCGGCACGTGATTCTCGCCCTTGGCCACAGCGCCCGGGACACGTTCCGCATGCTTCACGGCCGTGGCGTCTACATGGAAGCCAAGCCGTTCTCGGTGGGTTTTCGCATTGAACACCCGCAATCGCTGATCGACAGTGCGCGCCTGGGTAAATACGCCGGCCACCCGAAACTCGGTGCCGCCGACTACAAACTGGTGCACCACGCCAGTAACGGGCGCTCGGTCTACAGCTTCTGCATGTGCCCCGGCGGCACGGTGGTGGCAGCAACATCCGAACCGAACCGGGTGGTCACCAATGGCATGAGCCAGTACTCGCGCAACGAGCGCAACGCCAACTCGGGAATCGTGGTCGGCATCACCCCCGAAGTGGATTATCCGGGTGGGCCGCTGGCTGGTATCGAGTTGCAGGAGCGTCTGGAGTCCCACGCGTTCATCCTCGGCGGCAGCAACTACGAAGCCCCGGCGCAACTGGTTGGAGACTTCATCGCAGGCAAGCCGTCCACCGCGCTGGGTAGCGTCGAGCCATCCTACAAGCCAGGCGTGGCCCTGGGCGATCTGGCGCTGGCCTTGCCGGACTACGCCATCGAAGCCATTCGCGAAGCCTTGTCGGCATTCGATAAGCAGATCAAGGGTTACTCCCTGCATGATGCCGTGCTGACCGGGATCGAGACCCGCACGTCATCGCCGCTGCGGATCACCCGTAACGAGTCGATGCAGAGCCTGAACGTCAAAGGTCTGTTCCCGGCCGGCGAAGGTGCAGGCTATGCCGGTGGGATTCTGTCGGCGGGTGTCGACGGGATCCGCATCGCCGAAGCGGTGGCGCGGAATATTCTCGGGATCGAGGCCTAAGCGTTATCCCTGTGGGAGCGGGCTTGCCCGCGAAGAACGAATACGCGGTTTACCTGTTAGACCGCAGCGTCTGCTTCGCGGGCAAGCCACGCTCCCACTAGATCTGCGTCACTTGCACGACCTCAGATCCCAGCGCGCAATACGCTGGCCGGCAATGGCTCGCCGCGCTCGGCACTCGCTGCGACCGCCTCGATCAAACCACTCAATTCATACCCCTGGGCCTTCAGCCAATCCTGATCGTAATAGGTGGTCGCATAGCGCTCGCCGCCATCACACAGAATCGCCACGATCGACCCCGACTCCCCCGCCGCGACCATTTGTTGTGCAGCCATCAAGGCGCCAATCAGATTGGTACCGCTGGAACCGCCGACATGTCGTCCCAGACGCTGTGCCAGATAATGCATGGCCGCCAGGGACAAGGCGTCCGGCACTTTGACCATCGCATCGATCACCTTGGGCAGAAACGACGCCTCGACCCGTGGCCGACCGATGCCTTCGATCCGCGAACCGCAGTCCAGACGCAGGCTCGCATCGCCGGTCTGGTAGTAATCGAAGAACACCGAACGCTCGGCATCGGCGCACAACACGCGGGTGGTGTGCTGGCGATAACGTACATAACGCCCGAGAGTCGCCGTCGTGCCACCGGTGCCAGGGCTTGAAATCAGCCAGCTCGGCTCCGGATAACGCTCGAAACGCAGTTGCTGGAAGATCGATTCGGCAATGTTGTTGTTCGCCCGCCAGTCAGTGGCGCGCTCGGCATAGGTGAACTGATCGATGAAGTGGCCACCGCTCTCCATCGCCAGGCGTTCGGACTCGGAATAGATCTGCGTCGGATCCTGCACCAGATGGCTTTTGCCGCCATAAAAGGCGATTTGCGCGATCTTTTCCTGGGACGTGCTGGCCGGCATCACGGCAATGAACGGCAGACCCAGCAGACGTGCGAAATACGCCTCGGAAATCGCCGTCGAACCGCTGGACGCCTCAATCACCGGCGCCCCTGGCTTGAGCCAGCCGTTACACAACGCATACAGGAACAGCGACCGCGCCAGGCGATGTTTCAGGCTGCCGGTGGGGTGGCTGGACTCATCCTTGAAGTACAACTCGATGCCCGGCAGGCCCGGTAGCGGCAAGGGGATCAGGTGTGTATCGGCACTGCGTTGAAAATCCGCTTCGATGATCCGGATGGCTTCGCGGGCCCACTGTCGGTTGTCGCTCATGATTGATTTCTCTGTGAAGCGGGCACGCTCAAAGGGCGCTGACGATTTGGCTGGGCCATACCGGGATAAGGGAATTTGCGGGCACGGCCGCAAGACAGCCCAAGCTTAGGAAATTTCCTACACAACGCAAAGATACAGCTGGGACTCAATTAGACACACAACTGCTAGGCTCCTCGCCAACAAAGCACTTGCCCGACGCATATAACAAAAAAGAATATAACTTTTGTTTTAACAACTAACCGTACGGGTTAGGGTGTCCCACCTTTTGAACATTTTATGGAGAGCGACCTTGCCTCTGCCTAGCACTTTCACGCGTTTCTTCCAGTTGGAGGCAGCCAGCGGTCTGTTATTGATTGCCGCTGCAGCCCTGGCTCTGATCATCAACAACTCACCGTTGTCCTGGTTGTATAACGGCCTGCTGGACACTCCAGTAGTCGCCCAGATCGGCGCCTTGAAGATCGCCAAGCCTCTGCTGTTGTGGATCAACGACGGCCTGATGGCGATGTTCTTCCTGCTGATCGGCCTGGAGGTCAAACGCGAACTCCTCGAAGGTCATCTGTCGAAGCCCTCGCAGATCGTCTTGCCGGGCGCCGCGGCTATCGGTGGCATGGTCGTGCCGGCGCTGATCTACTGGTTCCTCAACAAGGACGACCCGACGGCATTGGGTGGCTGGGCCATTCCGATGGCCACCGACATCGCCTTCGCCCTTGGCGTACTGGCCCTGTTGGGCAAACGCGTGCCGGTCTCGTTGAAACTGTTCCTGATGACCCTGGCGATCATCGACGACCTTGGGGCAATCATCGTCATCGCGATCTTCTACTCGGGCGCACTGTCCACCCTGTCGCTGATACTGGCCGCGGCTTGTCTGGTGGCACTGGTGGCGATGAACCGGCTAGGGGTGGTGAAGCTCGGGCCGTACATGATCATCGGTCTGATCCTCTGGGTCTGTGTGCTCAAGAGCGGCGTCCATGCGACCCTGGCCGGTGTGACGCTGGCGTTCTGCATTCCACTGCGTACCAAAAACGCCGAGCCTTCGCCGTTGCTGAGCCTGGAACACGCGCTGCACCCATGGGTTGCCTTCGGCATTCTGCCGCTGTTCGCCTTCGCCAATGCCGGGGTATCGCTGGTCGGTGTCAACCTCGAAAGCTTCACCCACCATGTGCCGATGGGCATCGCCGCCGGCCTGCTGCTGGGCAAGACCATCGGCGTCTTCGGCCTGACCTGGCTGGCGGTCAGGATCGGCATTGCGGCGCTGCCGACCGGTGCGAACTGGGGTCAGGTGCTCGGCGTGGCGATTCTCTGCGGGATCGGCTTCACCATGAGTCTCTTTGTAGGATCCCTGGCATTCGTTCCGGGCAGTAGCGACTACGCCGGGATGGACCGCATGGGCATTCTCACAGGCTCCATACTCGCAGCGCTGATCGGTTATGCCGTGACGGCGGCGGCCAGTCGCAAGGCCTCCGTCGCTTCAATCGTGAGCGCCGACGGCGTCAAAGGCTGAAAACACAAAACCCCGACCAGTTGCCTGGCCGGGGTTTTGTTTTAAGCGCTTTGTTTGCAGCGCTTTCGCTTAGTGGGCAACGCGGCTGGTACCGTCAACCGTCGCGATACGAACGCGTTCGCCGACACGGAAAACTTCGTTTTCCTGAACCTGCTGCACATAGGCACGCATGCTGCCGTCGTCTTCGCGAACGGTGATTTCCACACCCTGAGTACGGGTGAATCCTTCTTCGGTGGCCGAGCCGATCAGGCCACCCGCCACCGCACCGATCACGGCCGCAACGATGCTGCCGCGCCCGCCACCGATGGCGCTACCGCCAACACCACCAACGACCGCACCGGCGGCACTGCCGATCGGGGTCTTGGTACCTTCGATTTTCACCGGACGCAAGGCTTCGATGGTCCCCATGCGAATCGTCTGTACACGACGCGCTTCGTCACGGGAGTAAGAGTCGCCGGTCAGGCTGGACTGGCAGCCACTGAGCAACACCGCCATCGTGGTGAAAGAAGCAACCAGCAGAACAGACTTACGCATAGCATCAACTCCAAAGGACAGGTATTCATTAAACTCCGCAGCTTGACGCCTGTCACGGTATCGCCCGGATAAAACTGGTTTCATTCAGGCGCAGTACAGGAGCGTCCGAGCCCCATCACACAGTAGCACTTATCAAAACCTGCGCCGCCGGCCAAAGGATTTCCATGGATTACTTCATCATTGTCGTCACCACCGTCGCCGGGCTGTACTTCCACTGGTGGCTGTACGTGCGGATCAAACGCTGGATGGATCGCGACCTGGCGCTGGCTTTGGCCAATGGCGACGAGCAGAAAAAAGCCTTCATGTTGCGGCAACTGGCGAGCGCTCAGGAGCAGAAAGTCAAACGCAGGGATCTGCCGCGTTGGCTCGAAGCCGCCGCGGCCACTTATCCTGATCAGTAGACTATTTAAGGTGCCAGACGTTCCAGTGCCCAGTCGCTGCCTTGCAAACGATAGTTGAGCCGATCATGCAGACGACTCGGGCGGCCTTGCCAGAACTCGATACGTTCCGGCAACAAGCGATAACCGCCCCAATGCTCCGGGCAATGGGGTTGAGTGTCGCTGAAGCGTTGTTCGGTGGTCTTGAGCAACCCTTCCAGCTCCTCGCGACCGGCAATCACCTGGCTCTGCGGTGAAGCCCAGGCGCCGATGCGACTGCCCAGCGGACGCACTTGGTAATACGCATCGGATTCCTGCGGCGTAACCTTGACCACCCGCCCTTCGATGCGTACCTGGCGTTCCAGCGTCGGCCAGAAAAAGGTCATGGCGGCGAACGGGCGAACCGACAATTGCTGCCCCTTCGCACTCTCGTAGTTGGTGAAGAAGGTGAAGCCCTGCTCGTCCAGCCCCTTGAGCAGCAGAATGCGGCAATGCGGGCGACCGTCCTGATCGACGGTGGCCAGGGTCATCGCATTCGCTTCGACCGGCGGCTGTTCGGTTTTCACCGCCTCGGCAAACCACTGATGGAACAGCGCGAAAGGCTCAGCCGGAGCCTGGGCCTCGGTCAGTCCATCGCGCGTGTAGTCGCGGCGCATATCAGCCAGACTTTGGGTCATGGCGCTTTCCTTCTGCGTGGATAATCAGTTTTTGGCTGGTTCGGTCGCTTCGACTTTCTTTTCTGGAGCTACGGCCGGGGCTGGCTTTTTCGCCGTGGCCTTGGCGGGGGTTTTCTTGGCCGCGGTTTTGGCAGCAGCTTTCTTGGTCGAGGCGGCCTTTTTCGCGGGAGCGGCTTTCTTCGCAGGAGCCACTACAGGCTTGACCAGTGGTTTGATGTCCTGGGCGACGGCCTTGGTCACCGGTGCCGGCGCTGGCATGTTGTACTTGCTCAGCAGGGCAACCAGGGTGTCTCGCGGGGTCAGCAGGAGTTCCACCCGACGGTTCAACTTACGACCTTCAACGCTGTCGTTGGCCGCGCGCGGCGCATCCGAGCCCATGCCACGCAGCATCAGGCGGTCGCGCTGCAAGCCGCTGAGACGGAAGATCGCGGCGATCGACTGCGCGCGTTCCTGGCTCAGTTTCACGTTCGCAGAAGCAGCACCCGCGCTATCGGCGTGGCCGAGTATCAGTACGGCGGTTTTTGGGTCTGCTTCAAGAATCTTTGCGATCCGGGTGAATGGACCCAGTGTGGCAGGGAGCAACATGGCCGGACGATCCGGATTGAACGAACTGTCGGCCGGTGCCGTCACCACCAACAGGTTTTCTTGACGCTCGAGTGTCAGGTTGCTGTCCTTGATCGCGGTGCGCAGGCGCGGTTCGTAGTCATCCAGCCAGGCTTGAGTGACTTTCGGGTCCGGCATTGGCACAACCTTCGTCTTCGCGGTGTCCTGCTCCTTACCGCCGAACGGCCACCACCAATGGGTCCCGGTATCGGCTTTAGCGACTGTCGCAGGTGCGGCGGCTTTGGCTACAGGGGCTGGAGTTACCGGCTTGACTGGCGTCGGGGTCGACGCCTTGCTGGCAACCTTGTCGGATGAGCCGAACTGCCACCAGTGACCGCCTTCAGCACCTTTCTGCGGAGTTTGTGCGCAACCGGTGATTGCCAAGCAAAGCGCCAGAGCGAGAGTTTTATTCGATGACATTGGGTAATCCACAAAAATGAGATGAAGGACAATCGGGCGCTACGATCCACCTAAGCCCCCGCATAAACCGACGCTTTGAAAGCAGAAAAGCCACCGGGTTCCGACCCGGGGATTTTTCTGTGATATTTGCGAATCCTTGTCGATCAACGGCCCTTTACAGGCAGCCGGCCAACACTCGCACCAGCTTTTGCGCCCGCGGGTCCATCAGGACGTACGGGCCCAGAGTGTTGGTCACAAAGCCGAAGGCCACATCGTGCTCAGGATCTGCAAAACCGATGGAGCCGCCGGCGCCTGGATGGCCAAACGCCCGTCGGCCGAGGCCGTAGGTCGCATTGGGTACATCCGGTTGATCGAGCATGCAGCCCAGACCGAAGCGGGTCTGGGTCAATAACGTTTTGTCCGGCCCGATGCTGTGCTCACGGGTCAGTTCGTTGAGCATTTCGGCTTCCAGCAGGCTGCCGTCGAGCAAACCGCTGTAGAACCCCGCCAGGCTGCGGGCATTGCCGTGCCCATTGGCCGCAGGTTGCTGCATACGCCGCCATTCCGGCTTGTTGGTGCTGGTCATGATCGACGGCGGGTTGGTGAAGGCCCGGGTGGTCATGGCCGTTGGCTCACGCATCGTTACTTGCAGCAAGCGCTGAGCGGCAGCGTCGCCGACATTGCCTTTGCCGCGAGCGATATGCGCGACGCGATGGAACTCTTCGTCTGCCAGGCCCACGTGAAAATCCAGCCCCAACGGCCGCGCAACCCGCGCCACGATAGACTCTCCCGGCCCCCGCCCGTCAGCGCGACGCAACAGTTCACCGACCAGCCAGCCATAGGTGATCGCCGCATAACCATGGCCTTCGCCGGGCGTCCACCAAGGGGCTTCGGCGGCCAGGGCATCGACCATGGTTGGCCAGTCGTAAAGGGCCTCGGGCGCCAGTAACTCGCGCAACGCCGGCAAGCCAGCCTGATGAGAGAGCAAGTGGCGCAGGGTGACCGATTCCTTGCCGGCGGCAGCGAACTCGGGCCAGTACCTGGCGACGGGTGCATCCAGTTGCAATTTACCTTCGGCAACCAGTTGCAACGCGGTGACTGCGGTAAAGGTCTTGGTGCAGGAAAACAGGTTGGCAATGGTGTCGCTGTGCCAGGCCTCGGTGCCGTCCTTGTCTGCCGTACCGGCCCAGAGGTCGACTACTGTTTCCCCGCCGATCTGAATGCACAGCGCGGCGCCACGTTCCTGAGGATCATCGAAGAGTGCTGCAAACGCTTCGCGCACCGCTTCGAACTTAAGCTCGTAATGACCCTGAATCTGCACCCGCACCTCTCCCGGACAAACGTTTTACAAAGTTACACATTGTTCCAGCCCTTGAGGGATTTGGGAATCGGCTTGGGCTGGGCGGTCGCCCGTATTCGGGCTGGATTCGAAATCTGCAGCGCCAGTCAGGACGCCTTCGCGGGCAAGCCCGCTCCCACAAAAGCACCAATACCTGTGGGAGCGGGCTTGCCCGCGAAGAACGATGACGCGATCTTGCAGGCAGGCCTCAGCCTTTACTGGCCAGTCCCGGAATGCCCACCCGAGTGTCCGCCCTGCCCCGCGTCCTTGCCCTGGCTGTCTGTCTTGCTGCCTTCGCCTTCATGGGCCGCCGCTTTATCGGCATCGGCTTTAGCCTTCCCGGCCTCTTTGCCCAGTTGATCGACCGCCTGCACGTTGCTCTTGCGCACGTTGTCGACAAAACCCTGGAACGGCACATCGGTAATCCCCACCAGCCCGAAGTGGCCGTTTTCGCCATCCAGCAGACGACCGGTCACCGGCTGATCGAGATACTGGAACCAGTGCACACCGACGATCGATGGCTCTGTCACTGCCTGTTTAAGGAAGTTGGCATAGGCCGGACCACGGTCTTCTTCCTTCGAAAGCTCGGTCACACCGCCCCAGAATGGACCACGATCCCGCGACCCGAAGTTGAACTCGGTGATCAGTACGGGTTTGTCCAACGCACGCAATTTGGCGAAGTCATAGCCGTCCTGCGGTTTCAGGGTGTACATGTTGAAGCTCAATACATCGCAATACTGCGCGCAGGACTCGACCGCTTCGGGTGTGTTGATGGCAAACCGACCGCCCAGCAACAGGTGGTTCGGCGCGTGCCACTTCAGCGAATCGGAAATGGTTTTGAAGTAGGTGTCGGCGAAGACCTTCTGGAAATATTTGAAGTCCGCTTCGATTTCCGGGTATTCCAGGCTTGGCAACGGTGGCTCGAAGCCCGGGTCTTCCATCAACTCCCAGGCCGGCAGATCGATGCCCCAGGCTTTCGACAAACCCGCCTGGTTGCGGTATTTGTCACGTAACTGTTTGAGGAACGCGCGTTTTGCCGGAACATCGGTGGTCATGCGCAAAGTGCCGTAAGCCAGCGCGTAACGGGATTTAGGATCAGCGCCAGGGCCGGCCCAAGCCAGCTCGTTATCGGCGAAGTAGCCCATCAGCCACGGATCATCCCGGTGATCGCGGGCTGCGATGGCCACGGCGCGTTCGGTGGCCATGGCGAAGCGCGGGTCGAACGGATCGGGCATGCCGCCCCACCAGTCGCTGCCGGTACTGATACTGGCGTAATCGCCAACAATCGACAGCGCCAAGGTGTAGGGCACACGATCAGCGAGACCCAATGCCGGGGCGCTCCAGTTGCCGATGGTGTTGAAACCCCAGGCCTGCAGACGGTCGAGGGTATGACTCGCCCAGCGCTTTTCATCGAAGGCTTCGGGCGCGCACGGCACGACAGCCGGTTTCTCTGCGGTGTTCTCTACGGTGTCTGCCTTGGCGACGGCTTCGACGCCAGCCTTGGTTATTGCACAAGGTTGACCGTAGGTGCGCTGGAGATTGGCGCCATAGAAGTCATACCAGCGACCGGCATTGAAACCACGGCCCTTGTCAGAACCGTTACCCCCACGGTTGTCGCCTTCGCCGTAATAGCTGGCCAACGGTTCATCGGCCTTGGGCAGCGCGCCGAACATCCATTCACGTCCGGCGACATAGGTCTGGCTGGTATCGGCAGTGACGGCGTTGACCCCCAGGGAATAGAACGGATGACCTTCAGGGGTCACCAGATACCAGCGTCCGTCACGCTTTTCAGTGCGGAAAAAACCACTGGCCTTGAAGTCCGGGCCTTTGTTCCAGCCACCGAATTTATCCAGGGACGAACGTTCGCGCTCGGCGAGCAAGGTTTTCAGCTGCTGTTGCTCTTTGCCGGCAGCGGCTTTCAACTGCTCATCGCTACTGACCTTTTCCGGCCATTTCGCCCGAGTGGACTGACCGTAGGCATCGACCAGCGAGCCATAGGCCGCCTTCACCACCGCATCAGCGTCCTGCACACCGAAGCGCTCGAGCATGATGCTCTGCGCCACTTTCGGCTGGTCCATCGACAGCGTGACCGACACCACCTGGTTGCGATCCAGCTCACCTTCGCTGCTGGCGAGGAACACCCGCTGACCGTCGACCGTCATCGGCATGGGTGGCCCGGCTTTCATGCCCTGGCCCAGCGGCGAGCTGGCCTGCAAGGGTACCAACAGGGTTTGCGCGGGGCCGGCCGGCAGGTCGATGCGACTGGTCAGGGTCTTGCCATCATTGCTCTGGATTTTCACGTAGAGGGTCAACGGCCAGTTCATGGCGCTCTGGATCCGCAAGCTCATGGCGCCCGACTGCGACCAGTCCCAGGCACCGGTCTGCGGCGTCAGGCGCAGGCTCGGCTGGTTCGCCGGGTTGAAAGTTACCCGGCGCAGGACTTCGCCCTCAGCCGTTTGCTCCGCGTTGGATTGCGGTAGGCTGGCATCTTCAGTCGCCACCTGGACCACGTCTGCGGGGCGGACAAAGTTGAACAGCGTCTGCTGTCCGGCAGGCGCAGCCAGCAGCGGCGCGGCGAACAACAGAGCAAAAACAGCGGGCAGCGAACGGCGAATCATGGGAACGAGGTTCTCCCTAACGACCAGTGAACGGTCTGTGTGGAATTTAATGACTTGAGATAGACAACGCGGTGGGCGTATTTGCCCACCGCATCTCAAGAAATTTCCCGGCGAAACGGCGGTAAAGCATTGAGAATAGCTTTGCCGTAGCGTTGCGTGACCAGTCGGCGGTCGAGCAAGGTGATGGTGCCGCGATCTTCCTCGGTACGCAGCAGCCGGCCGCAGGCCTGGACCAGCTTCAGCGAGGCGTCCGGCACGGAGATTTCCATGAATGGATTGCCGCCCCGAGCCTCGATCCATTCGGCCAGCGCCGCTTCGACCGGGTCATCCGGGACCGAAAACGGGATCTTGGCGATCACCACGTGCTCGCAATAGGCACCGGGCAAATCCACACCCTCGGCGAAACTCGCCAGGCCGAACAGCACGCTGGAGTCGCCGCCATCGACCCGCGCCTTGTGCTTGTTCAGGGTTTCCTGTTTCGACAGGTTGCCTTGAATGAACACTTGTTTGCGCCAGTCGCGGTCCAGGCCATCGAACACGTCCTGCATCTGTTTGCGCGACGAGAACAGCACCAGAGTCCCGCGCGAGCCTTCGACCAATGACGGCAGATCACGGATGATCGCCGCCGTGTGTGCGGGAGCATCCCGAGGGTCGGCGCGCAGGTCCGGAACCCGCAGCACACCGGCGTCGGCGTGATGGAAGGGGCTTGGTACCACCGCCGTCACGGCTTTTTTCGGCAAGCCGGCGCGCATGCGGAAGCGATCGAAAGTACCCAATGCAGTCAAGGTAGCCGAGGTCACCAGCGCGCCATAGGCAATGTTCCACAGGTTGCGCCGGAGCATTTCTGCCGCAAGGATGGGGCTGGCGTTGACCTCGATGTCGAACAGTGAACCGCTTTCGGCCAGGGTCAGCCAGCGGGCCATCGGCGGGTTGTCTTCCGGGTCTTCGGCAGTGAATGCGGTCCACAACTCCCAATTGCCTTGGGAGCGGGACAGCAAACTACCGAACAACGGGTACCACTCTTCCGCCTGGTTGCTGGCAATGCCAATGTTGACCTCGCCATCCATGCCTTCCTTGAGCAACTCGGTGAGCCGGGTGAAGACGTCGGTCAGGCGCGAAAAGCCCTTCTTCAGCTCGACGCCCATTTCGCGCATGTGCTCGGGAATCACCCCGCCGACAAAACGATGGCGCGGCCGTTCGCGGCCTTCCACGTCTTCGCCGGGCTTGAAGTCGGCCACTTGCTCGCAGGCGGTGAACATGAACTGTTGTTGAGTCTTGATCTCGCGTGCCAACTCCGGCACTTGCTCGATCAACTTGCCCAGGTCGCCGGGCAGCGGATGCTGAGCCAGCAGTTTGGCGAGATTCTTGGCGGTCTGCTCCAGCCAGTCGGCCGTGGAGCGCAGACGGGTGTAATGGGCGAAGTGGCCGATGGCCTTGTCTGGCAGGTGGTGCCCTTCGTCGAACACGTAGAGCGTGTCTCGCGGGTCCGGCAACACCGCGCCGCCGCCCAGCGCCAGGTCAGCCAGCACCATGTCGTGGTTGGTGACGATCACATCGACCTTGCCCATGCCTTCGCGGGCCTTGTAAAAGGCGCACTGGCCGAAGTTCGGGCAATGACGGTTGGTGCACTGGCTGTGATCGGTGGTCAGCCGTGCCCAGTCCTGGTCTTCCAGGGCGGTGGACCAGCTGTCGCGATCGCCGTCCCATTTATTCCCGGCAAGCTTCTCGATCATGCTGGTAAAGAGCTTCTGACTGGCCTCATCGACCTCGATCTTGAAGCCTTCTTCTTCGAAAAGCTGCGCCGTGGCGGTTTGCGCGTGACCTTCCTGCAGCAACATGTCGAGCTTGGACAGGCACATGTAGCGGCCCCGGCCCTTGGCCAGAGCAAAGGTAAAGTTCAGCCCGCTGTTGCGCATCAGGTCCGGCAAATCCTTGTAGACGATCTGCTCCTGCAACGCGACGGTCGCGGTGGCAATCACCAGGCGTTTGCCGGCGGCCTTGGCGGTGGGAATCGCCGCCAAGCTGTAGGCCACGGTTTTCCCGGTACCGGTGCCGGCTTCCACCGCCACTACCGCGGGGTCGCCACTGCGCCGACCTTCGTCATCGGTAGCGATGTCGCCGAGGACTTTGGCCACTTCGGCGATCATCAAACGCTGGCCGTAACGCGGCTTGAGGCTCTTGGCTTCGAGAAAACGCGAGTAAGCGCCCTGGATCTGGGATTTGAGTTCGTTGCTGATCATGGTCTTCGGGCGCGTGAAATGCTGGATAAATTTTCAGTGGTTCGAATCGGCCGCTATCATAACCCGCTAATTCATCCCGCGCAGAACGGAGTACCCGAATGACACCCTTTGCCCTTGTCTACACCCTGCATGTATTGGCGGCCCTGGTCTGGGTCGGCGGCATGTTTTTCGCCTGGCTGGTGCTGCGCCCCGCAGCAATGGCGGCACTTGAAGGCCCGGCGAGGCTGAAGTTGTGGGTAGAAGTGTTTCAACGTTTTTTTGTATGGGTTTGGGTCGCCGTGGTGCTTTTGCCGATCAGCGGAGTCGGCCTGATCCAGTTGCGCTTCAACGGCTTTGAAACCGCACCGCGTTATGTGCAGGTGATGATGGGGCTGTACCTGGTGATGACGGCGCTGTTTATCCGCATTCAGGCATTGCAACTGCCCGAACTGCGTAAAGCGGTGTTGGCTGAGGACTGGCCGAGCGGCGCGGCAACGCTGGGGAATATTCGGCGTTTGGTGGGGATTAATCTGATTATCGGGTTGTTGCTGGTGGCGGTGGCGTCTGCAAGGCCGATGTTTTGATTTAGATCTTAAAAGCTTCGCGGGCAAGCCCGCTCCCACATGGTTCGCGCACATCCTGTGAGAGCGGCGGTGCGGCGATCCGACTTGCCCGCGAAGACGGCATGTCAGACACCACACATTTCGGAAACTGCTTACAACCGCTGCACCGTCACCGAACCCGAATCACCGGCAGGCCCTGGCTGGCCTTCAACGCCAGGACGCCCGCTCTTGCCACCATCGGCGCGGTAAACGAAACAGCCTTTGGACTTGCCGCCCGCACCCGGTTTGCCAGCGGCTCCGGCCAATCCGCCTGCGCCGCCGTCGACCCGGACCTTGATCTGCCCGGCGGGATAAGCTCGCGGCAATTCGACTCTTACTTGCGCACCGGCAGCACCGGGACGGCCATCGCCGCCGTTATCGCCATCGGCGCCACGACCGGCCTGGCCCCAGGCACAACCCGGCGCCTGACCGTTGGCGCCATCCAGGCCAACGTAACCCGGGGCACCGGCACCGCCGCGGGCATCCACCGACAACTCTTGAGCGTTCAGCGAGTCAATTCGCAGGTTGAGGTTACGCCCGGGTTTGGCAACCTTGAGGTAAGTACCCGACGCTCCGCGGGAGGTAATCTGGCTACCATTGTCCAATTGGGCATGGTTGATTTTCAATTGCAGGCTTTGCTCGCCGGGTGCGATGGCGATCCGCGCTTCGCGTCCCAGATGCAGTTCGCCGACAGTCACTTCAGTCACGTTTGAAGGAATCAGCAGCGTGCCGTAATCGGCGACGTCCAGCCGCTCCAGTTGCAGAACGCTGGTGGTGTTCGGCAAACGCACCAAGGAGTTGGTGTCGACCGTTACCACTTGGGCATAGGCCAAAGGGCTGCACAAAGCGGCTAGCAGAAAGAGTTTACGCATGATTGGCCTCCGGGATGGCCTGCGCCGGGATGGTTTGCAGATGAAAAACGCCGAACAGCAGAATCTGTAAACGATCACGCCGCCGATGGGCACGCCCCTTCAGGCTGCGATTGAACAGTATCAGTTCCAGAAGATGCGTCAGCAGCAACAGGTTGCCAGCGAGCTTGACCAATAGGTGGAGCGGATGGATCAACGGGTTGAGCAGATTGACCACTACGACTAACCAGAACAGCAAGGTCAAAAACTTCCCCAGCCCCCATAACACCTTCATACGCTCCCCCGTTGAGAATTATTCTTTGCACGCACAGTACCGACTTCCACGAGGGATAAGCCAGAGGGCGATGAAAATTCTTCTTGATGCCGCCGGATCAACGAGGCTCAAAGTCCGGCGGCTATCGATCAGTGGCCGATAACCAGCTCGACACGGCGGTTTTGCGCCCGGCCTTCTTCGGTGGCGTTATCGGCGACCGGCTGGCTTTCGCCCATGCCCTGGCTGGTGAGTTTATCCGGGGCCAGGCCCTGGCTCATCAGGAAAGCCGCCACACTGCTGGCACGGCGTTCGGAGAGTTTCTGGTTGTAGGCATCCGACCCGTTGCTATCGGTATGACCTATCACCTTGATGCTCGTCACATCGGTATTTTTCAGCTTGGCCATCAACTCCAGTAACTGGCTTTCAGCCGCCGGGGTCAATTGCGAGGAGTTATAGGCGAACAGCACACCGCGCAGGGTGATGACTTCACTTTGCGGGGCTTGCGGCTCCGGCGCCTTGACGGTGGCAGGGTATTGCGGCACCGGGCAGCCCCGGTTATCGACCGGCGTATTGGCCGGGGTATCAGGGCAATGGTCACGGCGGTCGAATACGCCGTCACTGTCGTCGTCGCCATCCTGTGCGTAACAGATCAAGCCACCGGTCAACAGACCGAGTGCCGCACCGCCTGCCGCCCAACTACTACTTTCTATCGCGCCCAGACCGCCGCCGACCAGACCGCCGATCACGCTACAGATCGGCCAGGTACGTTGATTGAGCGGGGCGCTGCCATCGCTGTGAGTGGCGCAGCCTGAAAGCAGGCCGCCGAGCAGTAGTGCCGGCAAGACGATCCGTGAGAGAACTCTCATTGTGAATGCTCCTGTGTTACCGGCCCATACCGGTCACACAGGAGTAAAGACCTGCATCCGCGACTGCACAAGCCGCGGGCTGCAAGGGCTTTAGCGGTTGATTTGAATTTCCACGCGGCGGTTCATAGCGCGGCCGTCAGCGGTTTTGTTATCCGCTACCGGTTGGCTCTCGCCGGCACCCGAGACTGAAACGAAACTGCTGCGCGGGATTCCATTGCCGATCAGATACTCCACCACCGAATGGGCACGTCTATCCGAAAGCTTCTTGTTGTAGGTATCACTGCCGACACTGTCGGTGTGCCCGGTGACACGCAACTGAGCGCTCGGTGCTTCGTTCTTCAGCCGCGTAACGATCGTGTCGAGTTTGGTTTTATCCGTGGCGGTCAATTTCGCCGAGTCGAACTCGAAGTTCACATCGCGGATAACGATGGTTTCCTCTTTGACGACCACCACCTCTTCGACGACGGCCACCGGTGGCGGCGGTGGAGGGCAACCGTTGGCATCGACCTGTACGCCCTTCGGTGTACCCGGGCACTTGTCGCGACTGTCCGGCACGCCATCACCGTCTTCGTCGCCGTCGCCATGCACCCAGCAATAGGCTGCAGCCATACTGCCAACGAACAATGCGCCACCGCCGGCCCACGCCGAACTCTCGATCGCGCCCAGCCCGGCACCGACGACTCCCCCAACAGCGGCACAGGTCGGCCAGTCGGTTTTCTGCAAACCTGCACAACCAGTCAACACACTGGTTAACAGAACCAAGGGTAATGCTGTCCGAATTATGCTCATCTAGTTTCTCTCCTCAGGGGAAATCGGCCTGGAACCGATCCAAGGAGTAAAGACTGAAGTTTTAATCTCTGCCAGCAATAGGCCATCTGAGGTTTTGTCCGATATTCACGACAAATGAATTCATTTGACCAAAAACCGCTCTAGGCTCGAACGTTCGGGCGCGCTAGTCTTTGCGGCTCTGATTGAGGATCCTTGATGACCGTAGGTATTTCTCCACGCACACCTCAGCAAGCGCTCGCCGCTTTGCTCGATCGCTATGCACCGCAGCGTCTGCTGCTGATCGGTGCCAGTGACTTTCCGGCCCTCGAAGCATTCAGGCAGGCGCACCCGGACACCTGTGTCGCGCAAGCCGCACCCGGTCCTCTGCCGGCAGAGCTGGCCGCTTGCCGCTTCGATCTGGCACTGGCGGTCGATTGCCTTGAGCATCTGCCCAAACGCGATGGCCTGAACCTGCTTGGCGGGATTCGCAACCTCAATGCCAGTCGCATTGCAGTGCTGGCGGATCTTTCGGCTTGTGGCTGGCAGGAAACCGATTTTTTCTCCCTGGCGCTGCAAGCCAGTGAACGCTTCCAGCGTGACGAACAGGTGCTGACCCTGTTCACCTACGATCTGCTTGAATACAAACAAGTGCCCGACTGGCTGAATGCCCGGTTCTGGGCCAACCCGGAAATGTTCGGCAAGTACTGGTGGTAAACCCATGAATATCAATGGCTTACCTCACAATGAACGCCATCACCGCTATGCCCGAGCAGGGCCAAGTGTCACCAGCCTGTCACCAGCCTTGTCACCAGAAGCCTTTGCAGGACCTCTCGGTCTGGCATTATCGACGCTCAGGCATCTACTACCTCAGAGTCCGTCCAAGGGGCTGCTCTGCCCGTAGCCTCACCCTCTCCCTTCGCTCCACCGATAGGCCGACCGCAATGCAGTTCTCCAAGGACATCCTCCTGACACTGGCTAAGTTCCACCTCGACCGCCCTGAGGCGACGTGGGAGGACCTCAAGGAGCGCATCAAGGACATCGCTGAGGAAGCCTTGACGATGGGCCATAGCGAAGACACACGGAGCCTCTACATGGAGGTCTATGAGGAGATGTGCAATCACCTCGCTGAGGCTGGCTCAACTGGAGCCTTCAATGTGAGCCAGCAACGAGCCGTGAGCATGGCGGGAAGGATGCTGAGGGCTGCTCAGGATCGACTTGAGGGGCGCCCCGAGGGGCTGATGGGGATCGTCGGGGAGCTTTCTTGTGGCACGTCTGTAGCCCCTTCCCAGTCCCTATCTGTTTTACCGCCTTCGGCTACTCAAGAACCAATTACCTTCGAGACCCTCTCAGGGCTCTTTTTGGCTGAACGCAAAGGCAACGTGACCGCTTCCACTCTCAATTCCGTTACGTCCAACTGCCGGACCCTCAGCGGCCTCCTTGGGGACTTGGACATCAGAACCCACACACGGGAGGACATGACGACGCTTAAGGCAAAGGTTCTTGATGGCCGCAAGCCGCTGACGAGTAACAAGTTATTGGGTCAGCTCACGACTGTCATGGACTGGGCAAAAGACAATGCTTATATCCCCTACTCTCTTGCCAATCGCCTGAAGATCGAGAGAGGCGCTGAGAGCACCCGTAAGCCAATGACTCGGGAGCAAGTGGCAATCATCATGGAACACGCCAATGGCCTGGCTGTGGACGATTGGAAGCGTTGGGCATTGTCTCTGGGGGTAATCACAGGGGCTCGTATCGGGGAGCTTTACCAGCTCACCAAGGAGGATGTGAAGCAGGTGAATGGCATCACCGTTATCGACATCAACAAGGATGAGAACGGCGGCAAGACCCTGAAGAATGACTTCTCCGTGAGGCAGGTTCCGTTAGTCGATGGAGCCTACGGGTTCTCCCTTGAGGCGTTCCGTGAGTGGGTCGAAGGGAGCCAAGGCAGGCTGTTCACTCAGAAAAAGCACTACTTCGACAAGCCGCTGAATGATGCCCTTCGTGAACCTCTGGAGCTGAAGGCTGGCGGTGACCAGTCATTCCATTCCCTTCGACACTCCATCTCCGGGCTCATGAAGGCCGCTGTGACTCCAGATGCAATCATGCAGGCCGTCACTGGGCATAGCGCAGGGAACATCACCAACGACCTCTATGCGAGGACCCAGAGGCTGCCCGTTGAGGTGGTCCATGAGGCGCTCGTGAAGGCGTTCTCATTGGTCACTCAGTGATATGATCCTGTTTTAAAACATGGAGTTACGGCAGTGACAATGACACTTCGAAAAGCTATGGCTGCATCACTTGCTCTGCTGATGGTGGGCTTTACTGGCAGCCTGCTGGTTTATTTTGGTGAGGCTGTCATCTTTTGTTTCATCCATTGGTCTGGTCGTTCTGAACGGATAGGCTCGTATCTTATTTCCACCATCGAGTCAGGGCTGGGCTTTGGTGCCATAGCGATGCTTCCGGGGCTTTTGGCGCTGACAGTTACCGGCTGCTGTTACGCTTTGAGGTCTGTAAGGTCGAATTAAGAATAAGCGCAATTTCATGGGTATCGAGCTGGACGTACTGACCGGCCACCCTGAACACGACCTGCTGTTTGTGGTCTCGCAAGTGGCTAAGGCAGCCGGGATCAAGAACTTCTATGTGGCTGGGGCCAACTATCGCAAGCTCAAGATCCACGAGGGTATGAAGTGGCTGACACTGTCTGATGTTGGAATCTCCCTACGTTTGAGTCGGGGGGAGGGTCCAGTACAACCCATGCCGCACACAACCTCCCTAATGTCTGAGAGCCACGTCTACCAGATGCTGCTGCGATCCAAGGCCCCGGCCACCGAGCCCTTCCGCAAGTGGGTCATTGAGGAGGTCCTTCCGACCATCCGCAAGACCGGCTCCATCTCTACCGCGCTTCTACGTGAAATCTAATCGACTCGCTGGGTCCTGGCCTTGTTGCTTGAGCGTAGGCGCGTGCTCGTAGAAAACCTCAAGATCCCCTGAAGGCCCGTGTTTGCTGGTCGAAAGTCCGCTGTCGTTAAAAACCCTCGCTATGGCTAACCCACCACACGAGGACCAATTTAATGACCAGCATTCCAGCCAACCTGCCACACCGCCACGTCGATCACGAGACCGGGCACATTCTCCACGTCGATCCGATCACAGGCGAGATCATCGCTCGTAAGGACATGATCCGGCGCAAGGACCCAAGAGCCGAGTTTGAAGCATGGGCTGCCCAGCGCCGAAGCGAAGACCTGAGCGCCGACTACGCCACCATCCAAGCCGCCATTGCGAAGGCTGAGCCTGTTGTCCCAGTTGTCGAGGCTGAGCCTATCAAGCGTGGCCGACCGAAGACCGTATACACAAACCCAGCGGCTGCCTTCATGCCTTTCCTTGCAACGCCGCAACTACCGAACTGGGCAGACGACATCATCACCGGGTCGATCTACACAAGCGCGGGGACCAACACCACCAGCGGCAAGGTGAATGTTAAGTCTCGCTCCGTGGTCGCCGCTTTGTTCCTCTCGGAGATCTCAGCGGAGTCCTGCCAGTCAGGTGAGTACACCCTACGCACCGCCCAGCGCACCGCCAAGGCTGCCCGACATGCTGCCCATGGGATCGCTTCGTATGTGGAGAGACACCCGAAAATCAAGGCTGAACTGGAGGCTGAGCTGGCTGTAGAGGCTCTATGCCGGGCCTCTCCGACTTAACGTCGTATGTTAATAAAAACATCTCAAGACCACCTTTCAGCTCATCGACACCAGATCGTCCAGCTCATCGACCAGACCCAGAGGGAGAGGGGTAGTGATAATAATCACCCCTCCTCGAAGAGGAACCTTAAAGAACAACGCAAAGGAGGATCATCAATCATGACCAGTATCTTGTCCTGTCCAGCCATCTCCAAGCTCACCCAAGAGGATCTTGAGTTCCTCTCGATCACCTTCCCCAGATCAACCCGACCTCAACTGGTCGCCCTACGCAATGTCCTCAACGACCAAAAGGCACCTTGGAGAACCTACGCTCGTGGTTTGGTCTCCATCGCCAAGGACGCCATGCTCAAGGAGGTAGCCTTTAAGTGCTCCCCGAGGACTGCTGATCGTATGTCCCTTCTGCTTGATCGGGGTGTCTGTCTCCAAGCTGTCGCTACGACGCCCTTGAAGATCCCCATGGCGGGAACTGAGCCAATCTCGCTCAGGCTTTAAGAAGTCCGTCAAGGTGTCGTTAAAAACCCTCACTATGGCTACAGGGAGACACACCAACAAAAATAAATATTTCTCCCTGATGAACAGTAACACCCGACCGTCGCCACGGTTGTCCCAGTAGCGAGCTAACGCTACGCCTCAAAGATGCCCTCAGGCCTGCCATGTCCTGAACCAGCATCAGCAGTAAATAAACCAACTAAACCCCAGAACCTTTTGATCGACCTTGGATGAGGCCCATGTGGCTACTCCTATGGCCGTCTGGTCGTGTGCCTCAATGGCGCCAAGTTCGAATCAAAGGGTCACCTCAAAGGAGATCCAACACCATGCAAATTAACATCACCAATGTCCTGAAGAACGAAGTGACCGTCTCCGGCCAGACCATGAGCCGTGAGTACGTCGAGAGCATCATGCTGCCCATGCTGGTCGCTCAATGCGCCACCGTGAAGGGTCGTAAGTTCGAGATCGTTAAGTCGTTCGAGGAGGCCGGTCTGTCGCTCTCAGCGATTCCCGAGGTCGCCCGTGAGTACGCCATAGACAAGGCTGAGAAGGCTCGTGAGCGGCTCCGTCAACAAGCTGAGGCCAATGCTCATGCTGAGCGCTTCTATGAGCCGACCCCAAGGGAACTGGCGCAACTTAAGGCCGACCGTGCAGCCCGAGCGGCTGCCATTAAAGAGCAAGGTATGCGCGTCCGTGCGGCCTCTCGTAACTCTGGCTACTAACAACACCTCGACACCCACACCTCATTCCCTTCATCTAATTCAGGAGAACCATTCCCATGAAACTGCCTAACCAATACGTGAAACCTTCGACCTACTACACCGCCATCACCGATGATCAGAACGGGTCGATCCGCTTCAACACTGCTGACATCCGCGCCGAGAACGAAGCGGCAACCGATGTGTCCGTCTACGTGGAAGTCCTGACCGAGGGCCTCGATGAGTACCTCAATGGTGACGAGTGGCGCCAAGAGGCCGCTGAGCGGACTCCTTGTGAGTTCCGTCCGGCTGGCTCAGATGCCACTGGCCAACAAATCATTACGATGGCTGATCGCTCGGTCACCTTCGACCCTCGCAAGAACTGGGACAACCAGATCATCGAGAAGGGCGAAGTCCTGGCTGGGTCTGTGATCTTTACCGAGCCCACCGATACCGCTTTGGTCATCAGCCACCGCTTCACCATCTTCGACCACACCCTGTTAGCAGGCTTCACCGAGGGCTCTATGAACCAGACCGCTGAGAAGCTGTTGCGGGACATCGAGTTCATTGCCGCTGGCAAGATCGCTGGAATCCTGTCTACCGCTCCGTCCACTGAGATCGTCTCCGCGACCAAGCCAACCGGCAAGCCTGTAGAGATCGCAGAGGACCTCATCGACATCTTGACGATGAACATCAACCAAACCGTGGGCACCTCGCTGGGTGACTTCGTGGTCCTGCTGCCTGTGTCGCTGGTGGCGGTTCTGGAGCGTGCTGCTCAACGAGCTGGCGTAGAGGACATTGAGAGCCTCATCGGCACCTCTGTGCAGCCATACGCTGGTACTGACCATGGCCTGTTCCTGCTGCCTAAGCTGTTCACCTCGCTGAGCTACCGAGAAGGTCGCAACGGTGACGTATGGAGAATCGAAGCGACCCGCAACGGTGCCCACCAGTGCTGGGACATCGAGATCATGGCTGTCGTGGATGTGGTCGCTAACGGCAAGGTCCGGGTGAAGCTGACCGCTGATGGTCTCCAGACCGAGGCTGTGGCGTTCCCGATGATCACCCGTATCACGCTGACCGTCTGACCATGAGAGCCCCGTAAGGCCGACCCGAGAGGGAACGGCAGGGGCCTCGATTCACCTGTGCAAATTTGCATAGCTCCCTTCGCCCACGCACGGGCATTCAATCCACAGTTCTTCTGTTCGCCCTTTGAGACCACGCCAGCACCCTTGTCGGGGTCTGTGGGCTGGTCCGTGGGTGCGACTCAGAGGGCGAACAAAAGGAAATCGACACTATGAACATGACAATCGACATCAAACACAAGCACGCCTCCCACGTCACCATCATCGAGGGTCAAGCCTTCAAGGCTAACGACTCCGGCATGTGGGACCTGACTGACATCTGGAAGGCGCTCAAGCTGCCCAAGGGTAAAGCACCAGCACAGTGGCGAACCAAGCAAGCTCAGCGATTGATAGACATGCAAAATTTGCAGGTCATCCAAGGTCGTGCTGCCCAGACCCTTGCGACCAAACGAGCGACCATTGAGTACGCTGGCTGGGTCTCCGATGAATTCAAGGACATGGTCTATGACGCCTTCGAGGCGATCCTTGAGATGCCTGAGGTTGCCTTACTGGTGGCCGACAAGATGCGCAGCATGGGCAATAGCCATAGCGCCGCCATCCTTGAGCGTTATTCCACCTTCAATGACAAGTGTGACTGGAACATCAAGCGTCCTCACAGGAACACCCAGCAGGGTCTACGCGCTGCTGTGGCAAGGGGCACCATCACCCCAGCATGGGCTGCTGAGCTTGGTCTAAAGGTGGTGTCCCGAAAACTGGCTACTTAATTACCTTCTGAAGGGCTTGCAGAAGGACTATCCTTATTGCTGGCCAATTGCCTTTTATGTTCAGGGAGGAGTCATGGGGTTTACGATTTGCTACAGCTTCCAAGGCAAGAGAGTGGTTTTCAATCATGCAGTCGATATCCTTACTCAGTACGACGCTATGTATTGTTCCTTGCTTCATTCTGGATGTGCTTTCCGAAAAGAATGGTCAAGCGGCGGAACGTACTCATCTATGGTTGAGTACGCGGAGCAAAGCGGGGTCACCGAGGTGAGATGGCATAAGACCCTCCATCACCTTCACCCTTAGGAGAAACCACCATGGACACGCTACAGGCTATCTACTGGGCCTGTGTCGTCGTTCAGTTGGGTTTCTGGCTGTGGTCGCGTAGGCCCCCTTAACGGGAATCTGACAGAAATTTCTGTTCCCCCATCTCATTGCTTCTACTCGCCAAGGTTCCCCCGTGCGGCCTCGCTCAGCGCCATAAGGACCCCTTGAGAGGCTCGCCAACTGTCACCAACGCTGTCACCATCGTGTCACCAGCTCTGTCACCAAAACCCTTGAGGTCCGCTATGAAGCCCGCTACGCTTGGCCTGCCATCAGCCCCCCTTTCAGTTCTGGGCCAACCCGGAAAACTTCGGCAAGTATTGGTGGTAATACGATGAGTACGTCGATTTGTCCCTGCGGTAGCGGCACCCTGCTGGATGCCTGCTGCGGTCATTACCATGCAGGCCACCCCGCGCCGTGCGCCGAGGCCTTGATGCGCTCGCGCTACAGCGCTTATGTACTGGGTCTGGTGGACTATCTGGTGGCGACCACCCTGCCCGCGCAGCAGGCCGGCCTGGACCGTCAATCGATCAGCGACTGGAGCGCCCAAAGCACCTGGCTGGGCCTGGAAGTGGAAAGCTCCGAGGTGTTTGGCGGTCAGCCCGAACATGCCTTCGTGACCTTCACTGCGCGCTGGCATGACAGCACCGGCGAACACAGCCACCGCGAGCGCTCGTCGTTCGTGCAGAACAATGACCACTGGTACTTCATCGACCCCACCGTGCAGCTCAAGGCCGGGCGCAACGACACCTGCCCCTGCGCCAGCGGTCAGAAATTCAAGAAGTGTTGTGCAAGCTATTTCCTCAGCTGAGTTTCAACACAGACTACCCCCGACGCCCTATTGCTAGACTGAGGTATCAGGGGGTAACGGCATGGTCTCTGATTTTCGGGCATTAACAACAATCAGCCTGCTTATGATGCTGACGCTTGGCGGCTGCGCGTCCTGGTTTGCCGACGACACACTCGATCCCCAGGTTCACCTGATCAAGGTTGAAGTGGTCAGGGCCAAGCTCCTGGAGCAGCGGTTCGTTCTGCATTTTCGCGTCGACAATCCCAACGACAGTGACCTGAGGGTCCGAGGCCTGGAATACCGGATTCATTTGGGTGACATGCTGCTGACCGAAGGCGAGTACGGAAAGTGGTTCACCGTGGAGCCGAAAAGCAGCGGCTATTTCAAGGTCCCGATCCGTACCAATCTTTGGCCAAAGGTGCGCGAAGTGGTGAAGCTCTTGCGAAAACCGACGAAACCCATTCCTTATCGGCTGGAGGGTGTGCTGGAAACCGGATTATTCATCGGTCATGACGTGCACCTGGCGCGCAATGGCGAGATAATCCCCGCCGATTTTATTCCGGAGTGACCTCGATGACCCAAGAACCTCATGTCCATGGCCCTGACTGCAACCACGATCATGGTCATCACGAGCACCATGATCACGACCATGGCCATGTTCACGGCCCCAATTGCGGTCACGCTCACCAGGAGCCGGTGCGCAATGCGTTGAAAGACGTCGGCCGCAACGATCCTTGCCCATGCGGCAGCAGCAAGAAATTCAAGAAGTGCCACGGCGCTTGATGTACTAAAGCCTCGCGGGCAATTTCCCTCCCCCGGACTTGCACCTCCCCCTGTGGGAGCGGGCTTGCCCGCGAAGAACGATAACTCTGTGAATCTGACTCACCGCGTCGCCTGCTTCGCGGGCAAGCCCGCTCCCACAAAAGCCAGGCCGCGCAGTATTTCGGCTACCGCCACCACCGTCGCATATTCCCCATCCAGATTACCCAGAGACATAGCGTGCACTTCTTCAGCGGAGTGCGGCTTACCGAAGAAATCGACTTTGTCGAAGGTGTAACAGGCATCTTCCGCGACCCAGGTATCAAACCCCAGATTGCCCGCCGTGCGCGCGGTGGATTCGACCGAGTTGTGGGTCGCCACGCCGACGATGATCAATTGTTCTATCCCCGCCTCCCGCAAACCTGGCTCCAGCGTCGTCCCGCAAAACGCATCCGGCACCTGTTTCTGGATCAACCGCTCGCCGTGCAATGGCATGAATCGCTCCTGAAACTCGACACCTGACTGCTCCGGCCAAAACACCGAGTCAGGCGAACGGGACAAATGCTGCACATGGATCACCGGCCGCGCAGTCCCGCGCCAATGGGCCAGCAATTCGGCGATTCGCTCCTCGGCGTGGGGGTTGTTGCGCCGTCCGAGTTTGGGGTGATGAATGCCTTTCTGCTGATCGATCAGAATCAGTGCCGCGTTCGTCTTGAGCTCCATGCTGACTGTTCTCTTGCCGGGTCATTGAATTTACTGCACTTCAATATCACCTCTTCTTATCAGGCAACAACAAAAACACCGCAATACCTGTGGGAGCGGCGGTGCGGCGATCCGACTTGCCCGCGAAAGCGGTTTAACTGACAAAGAAGAAATAACCCTCGCCTCCCGCTTGCGCGGCATCCTCCTGCTCACTAACGTAGCGCCTTTATCAGCACTACCCCCCGCAGGAGCTTTGCCATGGCCTCGCCAGCCTTCACACATTTTCTTCCCCGGTTCGGCGTTGCCGCTGCAATGACCGGTGTTCTCAGCCTGGCCGGTTGCCAGACCTGGAACACTCAAGACACCCTGCCATCTACTACCGGCGTGCAGCCGCTCAAAGGGCTGGCGCAGAACGTATCGGTGCGCCGCAATGCCATGGGCATGCCGCTGATCGAGAGCAACAGCTTCCACGACGCGCTGTTCACCCTGGGTTACGTGCACGCCAGTGATCGCATCACCCAGATGGTCACCATGCGCCTGCTGGCTCAGGGTCGTCTGGCCGAAATGTCCGGCCCTGACGTGCTGGAAGCCGACCGTTTGATGCGGGCGGTCAATCTGAAAAAAAGCGCCGGCGAGCTCTATAAAGCCGCTTCGCCGCGCCTCAAGCGTTTCTTTGAAGTCTATGCGCGCGGCGTCAACGCCTACCTGTTCCGTTATCGCGACAAGCTGCCGACGGAACTGGCCGCTTCAGGCTACAAGCCCGAATACTGGAAACCGGAAGATTCGGCGCTGATCTTTTGCCTGCTGAACTTCAGCCAGTCGGCGAACCTGCAGGAGGAAATCTCCTCGCTGGTACTGGCGCAGAAAGTCGGTGCCGACAAGCTCGCCTGGCTGACACCGTCCTACCCGGATGAACCGCTGCCCTTCGCCGAAGCGCAAAAACTCCAGGGGCTGAACCTCAACGGACAGATCCCGGGGCTGGCCGAGATCACCACAGTCACCCGTCAACTTTCCGACCTGAACCTGCTGAGCGTCGCGGCTTCGAACAACTGGGCCATCGCGCCTCAGCGCAGTCGCAGCGGCAAAAGCCTGCTCGCCAGCGACAGCCATCTGCCGATCGGCGTGCCGTCGCTGTGGAGCTACGTGCAATTACGCGCACCCAAATACCAGGCCGCGGGTGTATCAGTCGCCGGGATCCCGGCCATCGTTGCCGGCTTCAACGGCAAGATCGCATGGAGCATGGCGATGGTCATGGGCGACAATCAGGACCTTTTCCTCGAGAAACTCAAACGCCAGGGCAACGCGCTCTACTACGAAGTCGACGGCAAGTGGCAGCCGGCGATCGTTCGCAATGAAACCTTCTTCGTCAAAGGTCAGCGATCCATTCGCGAAACCCTGTATGAAACCCGCCACGGACCACTGCTCAACAGCGCTGCAACGATGACCAGTGGTTATGGCCTGGCATTGCAAATGCCGGACCTCAAGGACGACAAGAGCCTGGATGCGTTCTTCGACCTGTCCCGTGCGCAGAACGTCGAAAAAGCCTCCGACGCCAGCCGTGAAATCCGCGCCATCGCGCTGAACATGGTATTCGCCGACGCGAACAATATCGGCTGGCAAGTCACCGGTCGCTTCCCGAACCGTCGCGAAGGTGAAGGCTTGCTGCCATCGCCGGGCTGGGAAAGTCGCTACGACTGGGACGGTTATGCCGATCCGATGCTGCACCCCTATGATCAGGATCCGGCCCAAGGCTGGCTCGGCACCGCCAACCAACGGATCATTCCCCACGGTTATGGCATGCAGCTGTCCAACTCCTGGTATTACCCGGAACGTGGCGAACGCATCGCCGAACTGGCCGGTGTCGGCAAACACGACACTCGCAGCATGATCGCCATGCAGTACGACCAGACCACCACTTTCGCCGCCAAGCTGAAGAAAATGCTCGAGACGCCGGGCATGTCCCAGCCGCTCAAACACGCCATCGACGCCCTGCCTGAAGTTGAACGTAGCAAGGCTCGCGAGGCCTACAGCCGCTTGATGGCGTTCGACGGAAAACTCGCCCCGACCTCGACTGACGCGGCAATCTACGAGCTGTTCCTGCAGGAAAGCACCCGGCAGATCTTCCTCGACGAACTGGGTCCGGAATCCAGCCCGGCCTGGCAAGCCTTGGTCGCCAACGGCAATCTGTCCTACTCGGCTCAGGCCGATCATCTGCTCGGCCGCGAGGACAGCCCATTCTGGGACGACACCCGCACCGCGCAGAAGGAAGACAAACCGACGATCCTCGCCCGCAGCCTCGCGGCGGCGATTACCGCCGGTGACAGCCAGATGGGCACCGATCACAAAGCCTGGCAGTGGGGCAAACTGCACCGCTACGAGTGGAAAAACACCCGCGGCCAGACCGTGCGCGGTCCGATTCCCGCAGGTGGCGATCACACCACGCTGAACGCCGCTGCTTACAGTTGGGGGCAGGACTTCAACACCACGTTGATACCGGCCATGCGTTTTATCGTCGACTTCGGCCAGGCCGAACCGATGATGGGCCTCAGCAGCACCGGCCAATCCGGCAACCCGGCCAGCCCACACTACATCGACAGCATCGATCCGTGGCTCAAAGGTCAATACATGAGCTTCCCGATGCAGCCGCAGAACTTCGACAAGGTCTATGGCAAGACGCGGTTGACGCTGGTGCCTGGCAAATAAGGATTTTGGGCGTACAAGATCCACCCCTCACCCTGGCCCTCTCCCCAGAGGGGAGAGGGGACTGACCGTGGGAGATTGAAGATCTACTGCGACCTGAGAGCTCTGCATTGAATCCATATTCGATACGGTGTTTCAGGTCGCAGCAGATCAAAAAATACCTCGGTCAGCCCCCTCGCCCCTCTGGGGAGAGGGTTGGGGTGAGGGGTGGATGTAACTGAAGCCAAAGCACTCACGCCTCACTGCAGTGCATAAAATACCCAGCGCCCGTTTTCGGGCATGCCACAGAAATATTTCTCTCGAAAACTACCTTTTAAAACACTTGTTCGGGACTATGGTTCGGAAATTGCTACTTTTAATAGGTCTTACGCTTTCCAGTAACAATAATTCTGCGCCACAAGCGCTCATATTGGTTTTTAGGGATTGAATAATGAAAAAAGCATTGCTGACCCTTTCTGCACTGGCGTTGTGCATGGCGGCCGCTGGCTCCGCGTTGGCCAAGGAATATAAAGAGCTGCGTTTTGGCGTTGACCCTTCCTACGCACCGTTCGAGTCCAAAGCGCCTGACGGTAGCCTGGTGGGTTTCGACATCGACCTGGGCAATGCGATCTGCGCCGAACTGAAGGTCAAGTGCAAATGGGTCGAGAGCGACTTCGACGGCATGATTCCTGGCCTCAAAGCCAATAAATTCGACGGTGTCATCTCCTCCATGACCGTTACCCCGGCCCGCGAAAAAGTCATCGACTTCTCCAATGAGCTGTTCTCCGGTCCGACTTCCTTTGTTTTCAAAAAGGGTTCTGGCCTGAGCACCGACCTTGCCTCGCTCAAAGGCAAAACCGTCGGTTACGAGCAGGGCACCATTCAGGAAGCCTACGCCAAAGCCGTGCTGGACAAGGCGGGGGTGAAAACCCAGGCCTATCAGAATCAGGACCAGGTCTACGCCGACCTGACTTCCGGCCGCCTCGACGCTTCGATCCAGGACATGTTGCAAGCCGAACTGGGTTTCCTGAAGTCGCCAAAAGGTGCTGACTACGAAGTCAGCGAGCCGGTCGACAGCGAACTGCTGCCATCCAAAACGGCTATCGGTATCTCTAAAGGTAACAAAGAGCTCAAAGCGCTTCTCGATAAAGGTATCAAAGCGTTACACGACGATGGCACCTACGCCACCATTCAAAAGAAACACTTTGGCGATCTGAATCTCTACAGCGGGAAGTAATCCCTGAGCGCCCACCGCAAAGGGTGGGCGCTTTTTTCGATTGTCAAAGGCACGACCCATGTTCGAAGACCTCTTACAAACCTTGGGGCTTTCCGCATTCAGCTTGAAGGGCTTCGGCCCGCTGCTGATGGAAGGCACCTGGATGACCATCAAATTAGCGGTATTGTCGCTGTTGCTGAGCGTTCTGCTCGGCCTGCTCGGCGCCAGTGCCAAACTTTCCAGCACCAGGCTGCTGCGCGTTCCGGCGCAGCTCTACACCACGCTGATTCGCGGGGTGCCGGACCTGGTGCTGATGCTGCTGATTTTCTACAGCCTGCAAACCTGGCTGACGACGTTTACCGACTTCATGGAATGGGAATACATCGAGATCGACCCATTCAGCGCCGGGGTCATCACCCTGGGCTTTATTTACGGCGCCTATTTCACCGAGACCTTTCGCGGCGCGATCCTCGCCGTGCCGCGCGGCCAAGTCGAAGCCGCCACCGCTTATGGCCTGAAACGCGGCCAGCGCTTTCGCTTCGTGGTGTTCCCGCAAATGATGCGCTTCGCCCTGCCGGGCATCGGCAATAACTGGATGGTGATGCTCAAGGCCACCGCGCTGGTGTCGATCATCGGCCTCGCCGATCTGGTCAAGGCCGCTCAGGATGCCGGCAAAAGCACCTATCAACTGTTCTACTTCCTGGTCATCGCGGCACTGATTTATTTGCTGATTACCAGTGCGTCGAACGTCGTCCTGCGCTGGCTCGAACGCCGTTACGCGGCCGGTGCCCGGGAGGCCGTACGATGATCGAACTTCTACAGGATTACTGGAGGCCTTTCCTCTATAGCGACGGCTACCACATGACCGGCCTGGCCATGACCATGTGGTTGCTCAGCGCCTCGATCTTCATCGGCTTTGTGGTGTCGATCCCGCTGTCAATCGCCCGGGTATCACCGAGGTTTTACATACGCTGGCCGGTAGAGTTCTTCACCTACCTGTTCCGCGGTACGCCGCTCTATATCCAGCTGCTGATCTGCTACACCGGGATCTACAGCCTCGCCGCAGTGCGCGCGCAGCCGGTGCTCGATGCGTTCTTTCGCGATGCGATGAACTGCACCATCCTCGCCTTCGCCCTGAACACTTGCGCCTATACCACGGAGATTTTTTCCGGGGCGATCCGCAGCCTGGCCCACGGTGAAGTCGAAGCGGCGAAAGCCTATGGCTTGAGCGGCTGGAAGCTATACGCCTATGTGATCATGCCGTCGGCCCTGCGTCGCTCGTTGCCGTACTACAGCAACGAAGTGATCCTGATGCTGCACTCGACCACCGTAGCCTTTACCGCGACCATCCCGGATGTGTTGAAAGTTGCCCGCGACGCCAACTCGGCGACCTTTTTGACCTTCCAATCGTTCGGCATTGCCGCGCTGATTTACCTGACGGTCACCTTTGCACTGGTCGGCTTGTTCCGCCTCGCCGAACGCCGATGGCTGGCCTTCCTCGGGCCGACCCACTAGAAGCTTCAGGAAACAAGAGCCCATGCGCCACCAGATTCACGACTTGCTTGCCCCGCTGCCGGGCACTACACGACAGATTCACAGCTTCCACTTCGGCCCGCAGCAGGCTGAAGGCAAGATCTACATCCAGTCGTCCCTGCACGCGGACGAACTGCCTGGCATGCTGGTGGCCTGGCACCTCAAGCTGCGTCTGGCCGAGCTGGAAGCTCAAGGCCGCCTGCGCAGTGAGATCGTGCTGGTGCCGGTGGCCAACCCGGTCGGTCTGGAACAAGTGCTGATGGACGTGCCGTTGGGCCGTTACGAGCTGGAAAGCGGGCAGAACTTCAACCGCTGGTTCGTCGACCTGAGTGAAGAAGTCGGGAATGAGATCGAAGGTCAGCTCAGCGAAGATCCTCAACACAACCTCAGACTGATTCGCACCAGCCTGCGCAAGGCCTTGGCTCGACAAACTGCCAGCACTCAACTGCAATCCCAGCGCCTGACCCTGCAACGACTGGCTTGCGATGCGGACATGGTGCTGGACCTGCATTGCGATTTCGAAGCCGTCGCGCACCTGTACACCGCCCCTGACGCCTGGCCGCAGGTCGAACCTTTGGCGCGCTATATCGGCGCCCAAGCCAGCCTGCTCGCCACTGATTCGGGCGGGCAGTCCTTCGATGAATGCTTCACCCTGCTCTGGTGGCAATTGCAACAGCGCTTCGGTGAGCAGTTCGAGATTCCGCTGGGCAGCTTTTCGGTCACCGTCGAGCTGCGCGGTCAGGGTGATGTCAATCACGGACTGGCGAGCCTGGATTGCCAGGCACTTATCGACTACCTGAGGCAATTCGGCGCCATCGCCGGCGAACCAGCACCCCTGCCGGAGCTGCCCTACCCGGCCACCCCGCTGGCGGGCGTCGAGCCGGTAGCAACGCCCGTCGGTGGCCTGCTGGTATTTGCCGCGCTACCGGGTGAATACCTTGAGGCAGGGCAACTGGTCGCCGAGGTCATCGACCCGATCAACGATCGCGTCACGCCCATTCATTGCAACAACGCCGGGCTGCTTTACGCCCGCTCGCTACGGCGCATGGCCACTGCCGGCATGGTGATCGCCCATGTCGCCGGCCGCGAAGCCTATCGCAGCGGCTACCTACTTTCGCCTTGAGGATGCATTGCCCCATGTACAAACTGACCGTTGAAGGCCTGCATAAATGCTACGGCGACAATGAAGTGCTCAAAGGCGTTTCGCTCAAGGCCAAAACCGGTGACGTGATCAGCCTGATCGGCGCCAGCGGCTCGGGCAAAAGTACCTTTTTGCGCTGCATCAACTTTCTCGAACAGCCCAACGACTGCGCCATGAGCCTGGACGACCAGCCGATCCGCATGATCAAGGACCGGCATGGCATACGGGTGGCCGATGAAGCCGAATTGCAACGGATCCGCACACGTCTGGCGATGGTGTTCCAGCACTTCAACCTGTGGAGTCACATGACGGTGCTGGAAAACATCAGCATGGCGCCGCGCCGGGTGCTGGGTGTCAGCAAGAAAGACGCCGAAGACCGCGCCCGTCGCTATCTGGATAAAGTCGGCCTCGCCGCCCGGGTTGCCGATCAATACCCGGCGTTCCTCTCAGGCGGCCAGCAACAGCGCGTGGCCATCGCCAGGGCATTGGCGATGGAACCGGAAGTCATGCTGTTCGACGAACCGACCTCGGCGCTCGACCCGGAACTGGTGGGCGAAGTGCTCAAGGTCATCCAGGGCCTGGCGGAAGAAGGCCGGACCATGATCATGGTGACTCACGAAATGAGCTTTGCCCGCAAGGTATCCAGCCAGGTGCTGTTTCTGCATCAGGGACTGGTGGAAGAAGAAGGTACGCCGGAGGAGGTGCTGGGCAATCCGAAGAGCGAGCGGTTGAAGCAGTTTTTGAGTGGAAACCTGAAATAACCCTACTGTAGGAGCCGAGCTTGCTCGCGATGAACGATAACGCGGTCAGTCATATTGACCCAAGCGTCCCCATCGCGGGCAAGCCACGCTCCTACAGGAGCGTCTGATCAAACAACAGGTGCGGGAGGCGGCTCATCCGGCAGGGTTGGCTCGCCGGGTTCGGTAGGCTGTTCATTCGGGGTGTCCGGGTCAGGTTGGCCAGGAATGCCACCTGCCATGTTGACCGACGGATGCGCCAGCAATGACCAGGCAAGCAGGCCGACCTGATTGGGTTCAAGCCTCGCCAGTTCAGCACTTATTCGCGGATCGATTTTCATAGGGCACTCCCTGAGATAGCCCGGCTCACATTGCGCGAACCGGAGCAGTACTCTCAATAGAGTATCTGCTCACTCAAGAATTCCAACTGTTCGTCAGATGCCTGAATCAGGTACGCGGCAGGGTGACGCCCAGCTGGCCCTGATACTTGCCGCCACGGTCTTTATAAGAGACTTCACAGGCTTCGTCGGATTCGAAGAACAGCATCTGTGCGACACCTTCATTGGCGTAGATCTTCGCCGGCAGCGTGGTAGTGTTGGAGAATTCCAGGGTCACATGGCCTTCCCACTCTGGCTCGAGCGGGGTGACGTTGACGATGATGCCGCAACGGGCATAGGTGCTTTTACCCAGGCAGATCGTCAGTACGTTGCGCGGAATGCGGAAAAACTCCACGGTCCGGGCCAGGGCGAAGGAGTTCGGCGGGATAATGCACACATCGCTTTTGACGTCGACGAAACTCTTCTCATCGAAGTTTTTCGGATCGACGGTCGCCGAGTTGATATTGGTGAATACCTTGAATTCATCCGCGCAACGCACGTCGTAGCCGTAGCTCGAAACGCCGAAGGAAATCACCCGGTCAGCGCCTTCGCCGCGCACCTGACGCTCTACGAAGGGCTCGATCATGCCGTGCTCTTGCGCCATGCGGCGAATCCACTTGTCCGATTTGATGCTCATGGCGGGTGTCCTGAATAGCGAGGTGGAAAAATTCTGTCCGGCATCTTACCGGGGCGCGCCGCCGGGTTCAAAGTCTGGGGCGCTTTTCTCGCCGATCCCCGCAATAGTTAAGGCTTGGCGCCTCATGCATGCACCGTCAGTCATGAAAATAGAGAAACCTTCGCAAAGACCATTGGCACGTTCCGGAAAAAGGGTTAAGGTGGCGCCACTGTGCTGCTTGTGTCACTGAGAATCTCTACACGATATGTTGAATTTCGATCCAACCATCTCCAAGAATTTTTCCTGCTCTTTGCACTCAGTCTCGGCCAGGGCTTTTCCTGAGTCGCAGTTAACTTTGTCCAAGGAGATACACCATGTCTAATCGCCAAACTGGTACCGTTAAGTGGTTCAACGATGAAAAAGGCTTCGGCTTCATCACTCCACAATCCGGTGACGACCTGTTCGTTCACTTCAAAGCTATCCAATCCGACGGCTTCAAAAGCCTGAAAGAAGGCCAACAGGTTTCTTTCATCGCTACCCGCGGTCAGAAAGGCATGCAAGCTGAAGAAGTTCAAGTTATCTAACTTGTACTGATACAGCAAAAGCCCCGCCCTCAAAAGCGGGGCTTTTTTGTGCCTGTCTGTTTTGTTCTGAACGACGCCCTGAAACAGGTTGAGCCGCTCAACCCTGCCTCAGAACGATATTGCGTCAGTTACCAGGTAACGCCAAAGCCGGCGGTATAGCGGGTCTTGTCCAAATCCGCCTTGTCGGTGCCGCTGATGATGTCCTTCTCCGCCTTGAGGTTGAGCGACGCCCAGTCAGTAACCCGATAGCGCAAGCCGAGCTCGGCGTCGAGCGCATAATTGGCCACGCCACCCAGTGGTTTTCCAACCTCGCCGTTAGTGAAGAACTCGACTTTCTTGCCCACCAGGTAACGGTTGTAGCCCCACTTCATCGCCAGGGAATAGAAGTTGTCCTTGCCGCCGTTCGAATACTCGTAGTCGGTCCGGTTCAGCAATGAACCGAGGGAAAACGCCCCCAGCTCGTTATCCCAGAATTGATAACCCGGACCGGTACCGACGGTACGCTGGCGGGCCAGCTCTTCGACTTTGTCGCGCTTATAGCTCAGGCGCCCCTGCCAGAACCACTTTTCGGTAATGAAGCGGTCAAGCGCATATTCGGCCTTCCAGTTATCAGTGGTTACCACATCTTCCTGGAACTCGCGGTTGTATTCGCCTTCGGCCGTATGCCGCCACCTGCCGTGACGCGCAACAGTCTTGAAATCAGCGTCATAACGGTCGCTGTCTTTTTCGGCACGCTGATAGTCCAGTGCCACATCAACGTTGCCCTTCCACACCAGATCTTCGACGACCGGTTTGGGTTTGAGGATCTGCTGAATACTGGCCAGCTCAACGGTTTTCGGTGTATCACCGTTGGCCAGGGTTACCTTGCCATCCTCTGCCGCATGCAGGGACTTGGCCACCTCACCGGTGTAGGCATCCTGCTTGACCAGCAGCTGCTGATCGCTCTCCAGGGTTTTGACCTGCTTCCAGTCAATCGGGATAGCACCGCCATATTCGGTCTGGATCAGCAGTTTTCCGCCATCGAAGACATTGATCTTGCCGCTCAAACGGTCACCGTTCTTCAACCAGACGGTATCGGCGAGCAAGGGCGTGGAGGCACTGACGACAGCGAGGCACAACAGGGTTCTGGACAACATAAGTAAATACAGGACTCAAGCTTGCGAAAAAAGGCGGCATTATCCCCATAGAGAAAGCCCGAACAAAGACTGACCTGACCATTGGCATTGAGTTCATTTCTCATCCAGCCATTCAGGACTTACTCTACAGACGGTAATCCGAACTCCTTCAGGAACCCTGAACGTGACTGAAATACCTGCTGAAACCGAAAACCCGGCGCAAATCCGACGCACGGCGCTCTACCTCACACTCGCCCAAGTGCCCGCAGGTAAAGTGGTGAGTTATGGTCAGCTGGCTGAGCTGGCCGGGCTGGGTCGCGCGGCACGCTGGGTCGGCCGTACACTCAGCCAATTGCCCGGCGATACCAAATTGCCCTGGCATCGCGTTCTCGGGGCCGACGGGCGTCTCAGCTTGCCGGCCGGTAGTGCTTCGGGTGACGAGCAGCGCGCGCGTTTACGTATGGAGGGCATCAGTATCCTGAACAATCGTGTTGATATTCAGCGCCATGGCTGGCGCCCGGTAGAGCACAGCGGTTAGAGTGCGCGCTTTGTTTACGTAATCTGAGGCAGACTCCAGCCCATGCCCCCTAATACCTGGCGCGCCGCGCTCGCCGCCTATGCCAGCCCTTCGACGCTTGTGTTGTTGCTGCTTGGTTTTGCCGCCGGCCTGCCCTATATGCTGGTGTTTTCGACGCTTTCGGTCTGGTTGCGCGAAGCCGGTGTGGCCCGTGAAACCATTGGCTACGCGAGCCTGATCGGTCTGGCCTATGCCTTTAAATGGGTATGGTCACCGTTGCTCGACCAGTGGCGCCTGCCACTGCTCAGCAAACTCGGGCGTCGTCGATCCTGGTTGGTACTTGCTCAATCGCTGGTCATCCTCGGACTGATCGGCATGGGCTTCTGCGACCCGCAAAAACATCTGTCCTGGCTGATCGCCATTGCGGTGGTCGTCGCTTTCGCCTCGGCCACCCAGGATATTGCGATTGACGCCTATCGCCTGGAGATTGCCGAAGACAGCCGCCAGGCCGCACTGGCCGCCGCTTATATGTCCGGCTATCGGGTCGCGGCACTGCTGGCAACTGCCGGTGCGCTGTTCTTCGCCGAAGGCTTCGGCTCCACCGGCTTCAACTACAAACATTCGGCGTGGGCCGGCACCTACATTCTGTTCGGTGCATTGATGGTCCCGGCACTGCTCACCACCTTTCTCATGCGCGAACCGCCGGTGCCGCTACGCACCCAGCTATCGGCCGGCCGCTACAGCTTCGTGCATCAATTGGCATCGGTATTCGTACTGATCGTGCTGCTGGTTTCAGTTCCGGCGATGTTCACCCAGTTCTACAACACCGACTTCGCCAGCGTGCTGTTTGACAGTGTCAGCCTGCTGGACCTGCTATTGGAGGACCGCGCGTTCCTGCGAGCCATCCTCTACACCACTCTGACGGCCTTGTGCCTCTCGAGCATGGGTCGCCGCGGCCTGGCGCCGGTGCTGACACCGATCAACGATTTTATCCTGCGCTACCGCTGGCAGGCTCTCCTGCTGCTGGGACTGATCGCCACCTATCGGATGTCCGACACGGTCATGGGCGTGATGGCCAACGTGTTCTATATCGACCAGGGATTCACCAAGGATCAGATCGCCAGTGTCAGCAAGATTTTCGGCCTGATCATGACCCTGGTCGGCGCCGGGATGGGCGGTTTGCTGATCGTGCGCTTCGGGATCCTGCCGATCCTGCTCATTGGCGGCGCAGCCTCGGCAGGCACCAACCTGCTGTTCCTGATGCTCGCCGGCATGGGCGCCAACCTGAATATGCTGATTGGCACCATCTCGCTGGACAACTTCAGCTCAGGACTGGCCACCTCAGCCTTTGTCGCTTACCTGTCGAGCCTGACCAACCTGAAGTTTTCCGCCACTCAATACGCCCTGCTCAGCTCGATCATGCTCTTGCTGCCACGCCTGATTGGTGGCTATTCTGGAGTGATGGTGGAGAAGTTCGGCTATCACGACTTTTTCCTGATCACCGCCCTGCTCGGCATTCCGACCCTGCTGTTGATCGCCCTGCACTGGTATCAGGAAACCCGCCGCGCCCGCGCGAATGCCGCCGCGGCCGGCGAAGTCAACGAGATCAAGGAAGTCAACGAAGCAACCAAAGTCCGCGAAGAACTTTAGCAAACCTCCGGGGACTGTCGGCTTTCGTCTGGCTCCCCGGTTCGCCCGGCTGCAATCCTGTACGCAAACAGATCTCGCCCGTACAATGCTCCGTCATTTCTAGTCATCAGCAACCGACAACGGCCAACCATGCGCACCAGTCAATATTTGCTCGCCACACAGAAAGAAACGCCTTCCGATGCGGTCGTGATCAGCCATCAGCTGATGCTGCGCGCCGGTATGATCCGCAAACTGGCCTCTGGCCTGTACACCTGGCTGCCCATGGGCCTGCGGGTAATGCGCAAGGTTGAAGCCATCGTTCGCGAAGAAATGAACGCCGCTGGCGCTCTTGAAGTGTTGATGCCCAGCACCCAACCGGCTGAGCTGTGGCAGGAATCCGGTCGCTGGGAAGAGTACGGCCCTGAACTGCTGCGCTTCAAGGATCGCCATGGCCGCGACTTCTGCGCCGGCCCGACCCACGAAGAAGTGATCACCGATCTGATGCGCAACGAGTTGAGCAGCTACAAACAGCTGCCGATCAACCTGTACCAGATCCAGACCAAATTCCGCGATGAAATCCGTCCACGCTTTGGTTTGATGCGCGGTCGCGAGTTCATCATGAAGGACGCTTACTCCTTCCACGCAGACCAGCCATCGCTGCAGGTCACCTACGACCGCATGCACCAGGCGTACTGCAACGTATTCACCCGACTGGGCCTGAAGTTCCGCCCGGTTGAAGCCGACAACGGCTCCATTGGTGGTGCTGGCTCCCACGAGTTCCACGTATTGGCCGAATCCGGCGAAGACGATATCGTCTTCAGCAACGGCTCCGACTACGCGGCGAACATCGAGAAGGCCGAGGCCGTTCCTCGGGAAACCTCGCGCGTGCTGCCTGCCGAAGAGCTGCGTCTGGTCGATACGCCAAACGCCAAAACCATCGCGCAACTGGTCGAAGGCTTCAATCTGCCGATTGAAAAGACCATCAAGACCCTGGTGGTTCATGCCGAAGAAAAAGGCAAGCTGATCGCGCTGATCATTCGCGGCGACCACGATCTGAACGAAATCAAGGCCGCCAACCAGCCAGGCGTTGCCAGCCCGCTGGTCATGGCCTCTGAAGCCGAACTGCGTGACGCCATTGGCGCCGGCGCCGGCTCCCTCGGCCCGTTGAACCTGCCATTGCCGATCATCATCGACCGCTCGGTCGAGCTGATGAGCGACTTCGGCATCGGCGCCAACATCGACGACAAGCACTACTTCGGCGTCAACTGGGAGCGCGATCTGCCGGTTCCGACCGTCGCGGACCTGCGCAATGTCGTGAGCGGCGATCCAAGCCCGGACGGCAAAGGCACCCTGGAAATCAAACGCGGCATCGAAGTCGGGCACATCTTCCAGCTGGGCACCAAGTACAGCGAAGCGATGAAGTGCCAGGTCCTCGGTGAAAACGGCAAGCCTGTCACCCTGGCCATGGGTTGCTACGGCATCGGCGTTTCGCGTGTTGTTGCGGCTGCCATCGAACAGAACAACGACGAGAACGGCATCATCTGGGGCGACAGCCTCGCGCCGTTCCAGATCGCCCTGGTACCGCTGCGCTATGAAACAGAACTGGTTCGCGAAGCCACCGACAAACTGTATGCCGAATTGACGGCTGCCGGTTTCGAAGTGCTGCTGGACGACCGCGACAAGAAAACCAGCCCGGGCATCAAGTTCGCGGACATGGAGCTGATCGGCATTCCACACCGGATCGTGGTCAGTGACCGCGGCCTCGCCGAAGGCAACCTGGAATACAAGAGCCGCACCGAGGCCGAGGCGCAAGCGCTGCCGGTCGCCGACGTGCTGTCCTTCCTCCAAGCCCGTATCCGCCGCTGAAACCAGATCAAGAGAAGTCATGTTCAAGCGAAACACCTTAAGCCTCGGTGGTGCCGCCCTGTGCGGCACCCTGCTGGTCAGCGGCTGTGCCAATCAGATGTCGCAACGCAGCGAGCACGAGGAGCGTATCGAGCGCAAATTGCTCGAGCACAGCCTGCAGATCGATGTCGGCGAGCCTAAGGTGCTTGAGCTGCCGCAACGCCGAGTGCGAATCCACGAGCAGAAGACCTTCGAAGTCACCGAGTTCGAAGTCACCCGTAACTATGACCGTTACACGCCTTATCAACCCTGGCGGGAGATTTACGAGATTCCGCTGGGCGCGGTGGCGGTGGTCGCAGGTGTGGGCGCGAACATTGTCAACGTGTTCGCCTTCGGCAGCCTGCCAGACAGCATAACCAGAGACTGGATCAGCTACGGTTTTGCCGGGCTCAACCCGGCCATGAACGTGCAGTCTCATGGTCGCGCACAGCAGAACCTGGCCGGAATCGACGAAACCCAGCGTGACAAACGCCTGGAATATTCGAGCCTGCCGTGGAGCGAGCGTCCGGTGCAGGTCAAGGCCGGCAAGCAAACCTTTGATCTGAGCACTGATCGTAATGGCATCCTGCGCTTGAATCTGCTGGACAGCCCGTTTGCCGAACAGGACCTGAACCACATCGACAAGCTGCAGATCAGCGTCAAAGACGCTCAGGATGACGTGCATACCGACTCATCCCTGGCGATCAGCAGCACCTTGCGCGGCAAGATGCTGGAAGCCCACGGCCTGATTTACGATGACCTCGAAGATGACGAAGTCAGCCAGTGGGTACACCGGGTAAAACGTCTGTCGGAACTGGGTCTGGAAGAAGAAGCCAGCGAGCTGGAACAGAGCCTGATCGAATTGACTCGCAATGATCCTGAATTGCAGCGTGAATTCCTCAAGTCACTGACCAAGGATGCCGGACGATTGGTGGCAGATCCTGGGGCTTGATTGACCTGAAAAGCTTCGCGGGCATTTGTGGCGAGGGAGCTTGCTCCCGCTGGGTCGCGAAGCGCCCCCAAAACCAGGCGCCGCGGCGCTTCAGGTAAACCGCATCTGCTGCGCAGCCGAGCGGGAGCAAGCTCCCTCGCCACAGGTCTGCGCTCGAAGTCACAGAACCGAATATCCAACACTAACGGCTAAACAACTCCAACTGCTCATGCCCACCGCGCAGATCCTGCAAACGCACGCCTATCCCCAATAGCCGCACCGGCTTGCCGCCCCGATTGAAAGCCTGGGTCAGCAATTGCCGATACCCCTCCAGATCCCGCCCTGCTCCGGCCTGCTCCAGAGTGGTCTGGGTGAAATCATGGAACTTCACTTTGACGAAAGGCTTACCCGGCCGATAACTGCTGTCGATCCTCGCCATGCGGGCGGTCAGGGTTTCCAGCAACTCCGGTAATTTTTCCAGGCAGCTGGTCAGATCGGGCAAGTCCACATCGTAGGTATTTTCGACGCTGACAGACTGACGTCGACTGTCATTCTGCACCGGACGATCATCAATCCCGCGGGCCAGCCCCCACAGCCTCTCGCCAAAACTGCCGAATTCGCGCACCAGCGCCAACTTGCTCCAGTCCCGCAGCTCCAGGCAATTGACGATACCGAGCCTTCCCAGCTTGTCCGCCGTGACCTTCCCCACCCCGTGCAGCTTGCTGACCGGCAAAGCGGAAACAAAATCCTCGACCTGATCCGGGGTGATCACGAACAAACCGTTAGGTTTTTTCCAGTCGCTGGCGATCTTGGCGAGGAACTTGTTCGGCGCCACGCCCGCCGAGACCGTGATGTGCAACTGATTGGAGACGCGCCGGCGGATATCTTGCGCGATGCGCGTGGCGCTGCCGGCAAAATGTGGGCAATCGGAAACGTCGAGATAAGCCTCATCCAGGGATAGCGGCTCGATCAGGTCGGTGTACTCGCGAAAGATCGTCTGAATCTCTTTCGATGCTTCTTTATAAGCATCCATACGCGGCTTGACGATCACCAGGTCCGGACAGAGTTTCAAGGCATGCCGGGAAGACATGGCCGAGCGCACCCCATAGGCCCGCGCTTCATAGTTACAGGTGGCAATCACCCCACGCTGCTGCGCCGAACCACCGACAGCCAGTGGTTTACTGGCCAGACGCGGGTCGTCGCGCATCTCGATAGCGGCATAAAAACAATCACAGTCGACGTGGATAATTTTGCGCTGCGTCATATAAAGACAGTGTTCGTTGAGGACAAAAGAGATAAAGATGGAACAGATGGGCAGTATCTCACCGACACCTGTACATAGCACCAGTACTTTGAATCTTCGCCGGCGCACGTAGGAAAAACCTTCGATGAATGTATTTTTTCAATCAGAACAAACCCACCGATAGAGCTGAGAGCCTTACACAGCCTGCCCTGAAGGCTAATCTGCCTTCCCTCTGCCAAGCTAAGCGATTGAACAGGAAGAAGTTTTTTATAATTACAGGTTGACACCCCGGCGATCCTCTGTAGAATGCCGACACACAGACGCGGGATGGAGCAGTCTGGTAGCTCGTCGGGCTCATAACCCGAAGGTCGTCGGTTCAAATCCGGCTCCCGCAACCAAACATCAAAAAAGGCTACTCGAAAGAGTGGCCTTTTTTGTGCGTGTCGAATTTTATCCCCTCCAGCGACACCAGCGACCGAACGGGGCAAAAGGAAAATCCTTTGTGTTTCTGGCACTTATCCCGCCCTGCCGACCGTCCGCCGCTTATTTACGCTTATTTAACCCTTTAGAGTATTAACGGTTGACACTCAGGCGATCGCCTGTAGAATGCCGCCACACAGACGCGGGATGGAGCAGTCTGGTAGCTCGTCGGGCTCATAACCCGAAGGTCGTCGGTTCAAATCCGGCTCCCGCAACCAAACATCAAAAAAGGCTACTCGAAAGAGTGGCCTTTTTTGTATCTGTCGAAAAACCCCTCAGTAACAATGACCACCCCTCGCCACAAACATTTGAAAATATTTTTCCATAGGGATTGGTAACTTGGCTGGATACCCCCATCCTGTCGCGCACAATCCAAGAGGTGATTGATGCGCACCAACTCGTCTGATTCACAGGACACTGTCACAGCGAACCAACCGATCACAATTACTCGCCTGCGCTGGCTGGACCGGTTGAGCAAATACCGTCACCCCATCGGTCTGGCCGTTACTCTGTTGTTGTTCGCTATCGCGCTGGTTGCCTGTCGCCAGCTGCTGAGCGAACTCGATCTGAATGCCCTGCACGACTCAATCCTGGAAGTGCCAAAGCCGGCCTTGCTCGGCGCAGTGGGGGCGACCATCGCTGGCTTCATCATTCTGCTGGGGTACGAGTGGTCAGCCAGCCGTTATGCCGGCGTGAAGTTGCCGCCGCGCGCGCTCGCCCTGGGGGGATTCACCGCATTCGCCATCGGCAACGCCATTGGCCTTTCGCTGCTGTCCGGCGGTTCGGTGCGTTACCGCTTATATGCACGCTTTGGTCTGGGGGCGTCTGAAGTCGCGCGCATGACGTTGTTTGCCAGCCTGTCGCTGGGCTGCGCCTTGCCGCCGCTGGCAGCCCTGGCCACCCTCAGCAACCTGCCAGCCGCCTCTGCCGCGTTACGCCTGTCGGAGCCGCTGCTGGGCGCGATTGCAATTGCAGTTCTGCTCCTTGGCACGGTACTGGCGATTGGCATCTACCGCCGTCGCCTGCCGGAACAACCGCTCCCGGACAATCTGCTGGTCCGGATCGGACGTCGCACCCTGCGCCTGCCAGGCCGCCGCCTGACCTTCCTGCAGCTAGTGATTACGGCGCTGGACGTGGCCGCTGCCGCCATCGTGCTCTATCTATTGCTGCCAGAAGCGCCGCCGTTCGGTGCATTCATGCTGGTCTACCTGCTGGCACTGGCTGGCGGTGTACTCAGCCATGTGCCCGGCGGCGTCGGGGTGTTCGAAGCGATTCTGCTGGCGGCCTTTGCCGACAAACTCGGTGCCGCGCCACTGGCGGCAGCCTTGCTGCTGTATCGCCTGATCTACGTAATCCTGCCGCTGCTGGTGGCTTGCCTGCTGTTGCTGATCAGCGAAGCGCAACGGCTGTTTCAATCTCGCCAATCACTGCGGGTAGCCTCGGGCCTGGCCGCGCCAATCCTCGCGGTACTGGTGTTCCTGTCCGGCGTGGTGTTGCTGTTTTCCGGTGTCACACCCGAAATCGACACGCGCCTGGAACACATCGGCTTTCTGATCCCCCACCGCCTGGTCGACGCCTCGCACTTTGGTGCCAGCCTGATCGGCGTGCTCTGCCTGTTGCTCGCTCAAGGCCTGCGCCGTCGACTATCGGCAGCCTGGATGCTCACCACCATTCTGCTGCTGGTGGGCGCCCTGCTCTCTTTGCTCAAAGGGTTCGACTGGGAAGAAGCCAGCCTGATGACCCTGACTGCCACCCTGTTGGCGGTATTCCGCCGTTCGTTCTATCGCCCGAGCCGACTGACCGAAGTGCCATTCTCGCCGCTGTATCTGGTGTCCAGTGTTTGCGTGCTGGGCGCTTCGATCTGGCTGCTGCTGTTCGCTTACCAGGATGTGCCCTACAGCCATCAACTCTGGTGGCAGTTCGCCCTCGACGCTGATGCTCCGCGCAGCTTGCGTTCGCTGCTCGGCGCCGCGGTGCTGCTGGTGGTGGTGTCATTGACCTGGCTGCTGCGCACCGCGCGCCCGGTGATCCACCTGCCGACCGCCGAAGAACTGGATCGGGCGGTAAAGATTCTCATGGCCTCGGCCCAGCCGGACGGCGGCCTGGCCCTGACCGGCGACAAGGCGTTGCTGTTTCATCCCAACGACGACGCGTTCCTGATGTACGCCCGCCGTGGCCGCAGCCTGGTTGCACTCTACGACCCGATCGGTCCGGCCCAGCAGCGGGCCGAGATGATCTGGCAATTCCGCGACCTTTGCGACATTCATCACGCCCGCCCGGTGTTCTATCAGGTGCGCGCCGAAAACCTGCCGTACTACATGGACATCGGCCTGACCGCGATCAAACTCGGTGAAGAAGCCCGGGTCGATTTGCAGTGCTTCGATCTCGAGGCCAAAGGCAAAGAGATGAAGGACTTGCGTTACACCTGGAACCGTGGCACCCGGGATGGCCTGTCGCTGGAAATCCATGAGCCCGGCCATGCGCCAATGGATGAACTGAAAGTCATTTCCGATGCCTGGCTGACCGGCAAGAACGTGCGCGAGAAAGGCTTCTCCCTCGGTCGATTCAGCGAGGACTACCTCAAGCATTTCCGCGTTGCGATCATCCGTTTTGAAGGGCGCCCGGTGGCGTTCGCCAACCTGCTCGAGACTTATGGCCATGAACTGGCCAGCCTCGACCTGATGCGCGCCCACCCTGAAGCACCCAAACTGACCATGGAGTTCATGATGGTCGGCCTGATTCAGCATTATAAAAATCATGGATATGCACGTTTCAGTCTGGGCATGGTGCCGTTGTCGGGTCTACAACCCCGTCGCGGCGCTCCCTTGACCCAGCGCCTCGGCTCGATGGTGTTCCGCCGCGGCGAGCAACTCTATAACTTCCAGGGGTTGCGTCGCTTCAAAGACAAGTTCCAGCCTGACTGGGAACCCCGTTACATGGCCGTGCCCGCCGGACTCGATCCGCTGGTGGCACTGGCCGATACCGCCGCCCTGATTGCGGGCGGCTTGACTGGATTGGTGAAACGCTGATGATTCAACGCGCCTGGCGGTATTTACTGGCCACTCTGGTGGTGCTTGCCCTGATCCTCGGTGGCGGCTATTGGTTCTGGAACCGCCCAGCGCCGGAACCGACACTTGAACACTTGATACAGGCCGACGGTTCGACAACCACCCGGGTCATTCCTGGCACCGCGCCGCACGCCCAGGTGGTGGTGGCCGTTACCGACGAACAAAAGCTCAACGACAAACAACTGCTGACCCTGAGCCGTGGCGGCGCGGCGCAGATCGTTCAGGTGATCCTGCCCAAGGATTGCATGCTGCAGGGGCGTGCATTGCAAGCGGCCCTGAAACAACTCAACGGCCCCGCGACCCTGGTCAGCGGCATCGGCCCTGGAGCCGTGCTGGCCTGGCGCTGGCTGGCCGAGCAAACCAATGACAAGGCGCTGGCCATTTCGGTGGATCTGGCACTGGAAAAACCCGGCTGCACTCACCTGCTGCCCAAGACTGCCGCTCACGGTCACTGGCTGGTGGCCTGGAACGACAACCCCGACGACACCAGCGCCGGTTTCGTCCGCGATCAACCCAATGCCGAAACCAGCATCAGCGACTACGACATCAACTTGCCGCAAGTCCTGAACAATGAACTGCGCAAGACGCTCATGGGTTCAGACAAGGGCAATGGCGGCCTGAACATCCCGGTGGTCGAAGTACCTGCCGGCCAGGCCAAGGACACCGTGACCCTGTTCCTGTCCGGCGATGGCGGTTGGCGCGATCTGGACCGTGACGTGGCCGGCGAAATGGCCAAGATCGGCTATCCAGTGGTCGGTATCGACACCCTGCGCTACTACTGGCAGCACAAGAGCCCGGAGCAAAGCGCCACTGACCTCGCTGAACTGATGCAGCACTACCGGCAGAAATGGGGCACCAAGCGCTTCGTGCTGACCGGTTACTCCTTCGGCGCCGACGTACTGCCAGCCATCTACAACCGCCTGCCAGAAGCCGAACAGCAACGGGTCGACGCCATTATCCTGTTGGCCTTCGCCCGCACTGGCAGTTTCGAAATCGAAGTTGAAGGCTGGCTCGGCAACGCCGGCAAGGAAGCCGCCACCGGCCCGGAAATGGCCAGGCTGCCAGCAGACAAAGTGCTGTGCATCTACGGCGAAGAAGAAGTCGACGAAAGCGGTTGCACCGACAAGACCGCAGTCGGTGAAGCCATGAAGCTACCCGGTGGTCACCACTTCGACGAGAACTACCCGGCCCTGGCTCAACGCCTGGTCGATGCGATAGAGAAACGCCAGGGCAAGACCAGGGTCGCTGAAGAGTGATCTGAGCATCGCCCACAAAAAAGCCCCCGCTGCCGCAAGGCAACGGGGGCTTTTTACTATCCAGTGTCGCCGCACCACCCTTGTGGGAGCGGCGGTGCGGCGATCCGACTTGCCCGCGAAAGCGATGTTTGCCGCTACACAAGTATCGCCTGAGATGACGTCTTCGCGGGCAAGCCCGCTCCCACAGGCTTTTTCATAGCGCTTACATTTCTACTTGAGTACCCAATTCGATCACGCGATTCACTGGCAGGTTGAAGAACCGCAGGTTGCCGTTGGCGTTCTTCAGCATGAAGGCGAATAGCACCTCACGCCAGCGCGCCATGCCTTCCAGCTTGGAGGCGATCACCGTCTCGCGGCTGAGAAAGTAGGTGGTGCGCATCGGGCTGAAATCCAGCTCAGGCAGATGGCAGAGCTTCAGTGCTTGCGGCACATCCGGTTCATCGACAAAGCCGAAATGCAGGATCACCCGGAAGAAACCTTCGCCATAAGAGTCCACCTCGAAACGCCGCTGCGCCGGTACTCGCGGGATGTCTTCGTAGACCACCGTCAGCAACACCACTTGCTCGTGCAGCACCTGGTTATGCAGCAGGTTGTGCAACAAGGCGTGAGGCACAGCATCCGGCCGCGCGGTGAGGAACACCGCCGTGCCCTGGACTCGATGGGGTGGCTGCACACTGATACTGCTGATGAAAATCGGCAGCGGCAGCCCGCCTTCGTCGAGACGCTCGACCAGCAATTGCTTACCGCGTTTCCAGGTGGTCATGAGCGCGAACAACACGATGCCCGCCACTATCGGAAAGGCCCCGCCCTGAACTATTTTCGGCACGTTGGCGGCGAAGAACAGCCCGTCCACCAGCAGGAAGCCGATCAGGATCGGCACCGTCAAGATCGGCGGCCATTTCCACAGCAACAACATCACCGCCGATACCAGAATCGTGGTCATCAGCATGGTGCCAGTCACCGCCACACCGTAGGCCGAAGCCAGCGCGCCCGAAGACCCGAAACCAAGCACCAGCAGAATCACTCCGACCATCAGCCCCCAGTTCACCGCACCGATGTAAATCTGGCCTTTTTCAGCACTGGAGGTGTGCTGGATGTACATGCGCGGTATATAACCCAGCTGGATCGCCTGAAGGGTCAGGGAGAACGCACCGGAGATCACCGCCTGGGAAGCAATCACCGTCGCCAGGGTCGACAGCCCCACCAGCGGGATCAGCGCCCAACTCGGCGCCAGCAGGTAAAACGGGTTACGTGCCGCTTCCGGGTCGCCCAACAACAGCGCGCCCTGGCCGAAGTAGTTGAGCACCAGCGCCGGCAGCACCAGGATGAACCAGGCTCGGGCAATCGGCTTGCGACCGAAGTGGCCCATGTCGGCGTACAGCGCCTCGGCACCCGTCAATGCCAGCACCACCGCGCCGAGCACCGCCACACCCAGGCCTGGATGAACGATAAAAAACCGCACGCCCCAGGCCGGATTCATCGCATTGAGCACTTGCGGGTGCTGGACGATGCCATAGACCCCCAGCGCACCCAGTACCAGAAACCAGGTCACCATCACCGGGCCGAACAGAATGCCGATGCGTGCCGTGCCATGACGCTGAATCAGAAACAGCGCCACCAGCACGATCAGCGACAGCGGCACCACCCAGTGATCAATGCCCTCGAATGCCAGCCCCAGTCCCTCGATCGCCGACAACACCGAGATCGCCGGGGTGATCATGCTGTCGCCGTAGAACAGCGCCGCACCGCACAAGCCACAGACCACCAGCATCGTGCGCAGACGCGGGTGGTTCGCCGACGCCCGCCGGGCGAGCGCGGTCAACGCCATGATGCCGCCTTCCCCCTGGTTGTCGGCGCGCAAAACGAACAACACGTATTTGATCGATACCACCCAGATCAGCGACCAGAAAATCAGCGCCAGAATCCCGAACACACCGTCCTGGTTGACTTGTACCCCATAGTGGCCGGAGAACACCTCCTTGAGGGTGTACAAGGGACTTGTGCCGATATCGCCGTAAACCACCCCGACTGCCGCTACCAGCATGCTCAGCGGTTTCGCCACGGAATGCTCGGCATCCGCCGCCTGACTACTTACCTGACCCATCAACCACTCCTGTTACTCAGACCCGGCTTCTTTGAAAGAAGCACTATGCTTTGCCGTGCAGCATGCGCTGTTTTTCTTGCGGTGACAGGACCGTAACAATTCATTACCGCGCAATGCTGCGAAGCATAACGCAGCACCCGTCGTATTTCCCTGCATAAAGCTGGTCAAGTGCGCTGCCCGTCGCTAGAATTGCGCACTTTTTGATCAGAGGCGCGCCAAGCGCCCGTTCGTCGCCTTGCCACTCGCGGCTCCAGGCGCACAAAACACCGAGGTTAGCTATGTCCACCGTCACCACGCCGGCCGCCCCAAAGGTCGGCTTCGTATCTCTGGGTTGCCCGAAAGCACTGGTCGACTCCGAGCGCATCCTGACGCAACTGCGTATGGAAGGTTACGAAGTCGTGTCCACCTATCAGGACGCCGACGTCGTGGTGGTCAATACCTGTGGTTTTATCGACAGCGCCAAGGCCGAGTCCCTGGAAGTGATCGGTGAAGCCATCAAGGAAAATGGCAAGGTCATCGTCACCGGATGCATGGGTGTCGAAGAAGGCAATATCCGCAAGATTCACCCAAGTGTGCTCTCGGTGACTGGCCCGCAGCAATACGAGCAAGTGGTCAACGCCGTCCACGACGTGGTCCCGCCGCGTCAGGATCACAACCCGCTGATCGACCTGGTGCCGCCGCAAGGCATCAAGCTGACCCCGCGCCACTACGCTTACCTGAAGATTTCCGAAGGCTGCAACCACAGCTGCAGCTTCTGCATCATCCCCTCGATGCGCGGCAAGCTGGTCAGCCGCCCGGTCGGTGATGTGCTCGACGAAGCCCAGCGCCTGGTCAAATCCGGTGTCAAAGAGCTGCTGGTGATTTCCCAGGACACCAGCGCCTACGGCGTCGACGTCAAATACCGCACCGGCTTCTGGAACGGCGCGCCGGTGAAAACCCGCATGACCGAACTCTGCGAAGCACTGAGCAGCCTCGGTGTCTGGGTTCGTCTGCACTACGTTTACCCGTACCCGCACGTCGATGAGCTGATCCCGCTGATGGCCGCCGGGAAAATCCTGCCGTACCTGGACATCCCGTTCCAGCACGCCAGCCCGAAAGTGCTCAAGGCGATGAAACGTCCGGCCTTCGAAGACAAGACCCTGGCACGGATCAAGAACTGGCGCGTCATCTGCCCGGAGCTGATCATCCGTTCGACCTTCATCGTCGGCTTCCCCGGCGAAACCGAAGAAGACTTCCAGTATCTGCTGAAGTGGCTGACCGAAGCCCAGCTCGACCGCGTCGGCTGCTTCCAGTACTCGCCAGTCGAAGGCGCACCGGCCAATGACCTGGATCTGGAAGTGGTGCCGGACGACGTCAAACAGGACCGCTGGGAGCGCTTCATGGCCCATCAACAGGCCATCAGCTCGGCTCGCCTGCAACTGCGCATCGGCAAGGAAATCGAAGTGCTGATCGACGAAGTCGACGAGCAAGGCGCCGTTGGCCGCTGCTTCTTCGATGCTCCGGAAATCGACGGTAACGTCTTTATCGACGACGCCGGCGACCTGAAACCAGGCGACAAGGTCTGGTGCCGAGTGACCGACGCCGACGAGTACGACCTTTGGGCTGAAAAGCGCTAAGGTGTGAAAAATTGAAAAGCCCTGCTCTCTTGACGAGATGCGGGGCTTTTTTACGGCTATCGTTCAGTCAATAAAAGGATTCCGTGCCCAAGGCAATTACGCCAAAACCCGTAAAAGGAGCAGGTGGCATGCGCCATCACTCGGTCATCCATACACCGAAACAGAGCGACTATCAGGAACTGACCCGGATCTGGGAAGCTTCGGTGCGCGCCACCCACGACTTCCTCCCGGACAGCTACATCGAACTGCTGAAGAAGCAGGTGCTGACCCGTTACCTGGATGCGGTCATGCTGATCTGCACCCGGGATCATCGCCAACGCATTACCGGTTTTGCCGGTATCGCGGCGGGCAAGATCGAAATGCTCTTTATCGACCCCGACCACCGTGGCCAAGGTCTGGGTAAACAATTGCTCAAGTACGCCATCGAGCACTTCAATGCCGATGAGCTGGACGTCAATGAACAAAACCCGCAAGCCTTGGGCTTTTATTTCAAACAGGGCTTCGAGGTGATCGGCCGCTCGGAGCACGATGGTATGGGCCAGCCCTATCCGCTGCTGCATATGCGCTTCAAACAGGCGCAGCAAAGAGCTCATCGCAGCTAAAAATGCCATAGCTGAACATAACAAGGATCAGTGTGGGAGCGGCGGTGCGGCGATCCGACTTGCCCGCGAAGAAAACACCGCGGTTTTTCAGGAATTACGCGTCATCGTTCTTCGCGGGCAAGCCCGCTCCCACACTAAAAGCCACACTCTTCAAATGGACCCGCGATTAACCGGCGCCAGGCAGGTACAATGGGCGCCCTCTTTTGTTACGGCCCCTGTCATGACTGACCCGATTCGTCTCTCCAAGCGCCTCATCGAACTCGTCGGCTGTTCCCGTCGGGAGGCTGAGCTGTTCATCGAGGGCGGCTGGGTCACCGTGGACGGCGAAGTCATCGATGAGCCGCAGTTCAAGGTCGGCACGCAAAAAGTCGAGCTGGATCCTGAAGCCAAGGCCACTGCGCCGGAGCCGGTGACCATCCTGTTCAACGTTCCGGCGGGCATGGACGCGGAAACGGCCATGGCGACCATCAGCGCCGAAACCCTGAGCGAAGAACACCGCTTCAGCAAACGTCCGCTCAAGGGCCACTTCCTGCGCTTGACCGCCAGCACCGACCTGCAGGCCAACGCCAGCGGTCTGCTGGTGTTCACCCAGGACTGGAAGATCCTGCGCAAACTCACCGCAGACTCCGCCAAGATCGAGCAAGAGTATGTGGTCGAGGTTGAAGGCGACATGGTGGCTCACGGCCTCAACCGCCTGAATCACGGCCTGACCTACAAGGGCAAGGAACTGCCGCCGGTCAAAGCCAGCTGGCAGAACGAAAACCGCCTGCGTTTTGCGATGAAGAACCCACAACCGGGCGTGATCGCCCTGTTCTGCCAGGCCGTAGGCCTGAAGGTCGTCGCCATCCGCCGCATCCGCATCGGCGGCGTGTCCATCGGCAAAGTGCCGTTGGGGCAATGGCGCTACCTGTCCGGCAAAGAGAAGTTCTAAGACTTTTCCCGCCGCCACACATTTCGGCGCCGCTGCTTATGCGGCGCCCACTGCTGAATATCAGGATTGCACACCATGATTCATAACGACGTACTGCGCAGCGTGCGCTACATGCTCGACATCAGCGACAAGAAAGTCATCGAGATCATCAAGCTCGGCGGCATGGACGTGTCCATGGAAGATCTGCTGACGTACCTCGATAAGAAAGAGGAAGACGAGGAAGGCTTCGTACGCTGCCCGGACGACGTCATGGCGCATTTCCTCGACGGTCTGGTGATCTACAAGCGCGGCAAGGACGAAAGCCGTCCGCCGCAGCCGATCGAGCTTCCGGTGACCAACAACATCATCCTGAAGAAACTGCGGGTTGCCTTCGAACTGAAGGAAGACGACATGCACGCGATCCTCAAGGCCGCCGAGTTCCCTGTGTCCAAGCCTGAGCTGAGCGCGCTGTTCCGCAAGTTCGGCCACACCAACTACCGCACCTGCGGTGATCAACTGCTGCGCAATTTCCTCAAGGGCCTGACCCTGCGCGTTCGCGGCTGATTGCCCTGGTTTCAGGTGGCGACTCTCAGCCACCTGAAACCTTATGGTTGCCCATTGCGCTGCACAATAATGGCTCCGCTTTTCGCGCCTGACGACTAGGGTATGCACTTACCCTCAGCCCTCAGGACTTGCCATGCACCCTTACTTTTCCCTGCAAGGCCGCACCGCTCTGGTGACCGGCGGCACCCGTGGTATCGGCAAAATGATCGCCAAGGCTTTCGTCGAGGCCGGGGCGACGGTGTATGTCTGCGCCCGCGATGCCGAAGCCTGTCAGCAGACCGCTGAAGAATTGAGTGCCTTGGGCCGCTGTCAGGCCATCGCCGCCAATCTCGCCAACGAAGAAGATGTGCAGCAATTGGCCATGCGCCTGGGCGAACAGATCAGTCACCTGGATATTCTGGTGAACAATGCCGGCACTACGTGGGGTGCACCGCTGGAGAGTTATCCGGTCAAGGGCTGGGAAAAGGTCATGCAACTCAACGTGACCTCGGTGTTCAACTGCATCCAGCAGTTCTTGCCATTGTTGCGCAAGGCCGGTTCAGCGGCGAACCCGGCGCGAATCATCAATATCGGTTCGGTGGCCGGTATCTCCTCCTTTGGCGAACAGGCCTACGCCTACGGCCCGAGCAAGGCGGCCCTGCATCAACTGTCGCGGATTCTCGCCCGTGAACTGGTCAGCCAGCACATCAACGTCAATGTCATCGCCCCCGGACGCTTCCCGAGCAAAATGACCCAGCACATCGGTAACGATGAACAGGCACTGGCCGAAGACACTGCACTGATCCCGATGAAGCGCTGGGGTCGCGAGGAAGAAATGGCCGCGCTGGCCATCAGCCTGGCGAGCACTGCCGGGGCTTATATGACCGGGAATATTATTGCGCTGGATGGTGGGTTCAGTCTCTGAGGGGCTTTTGTGGCGAGGGAGCTTGCTCCCGCTCGGTTGCGAAGCAGCCGCAAAACCTGATAGGCCCAGTTCTACCTGACAGAGCTCGGTCGTAGGTTTTGGGGGCGCTTCGCACCCCAGCGGGAGCAAGCTCCCTCGCCACAGGGATCGGCGCAAGCCACTGCTGCTCGGGTTATCATGCTCGCCCTCACCCCGCCTCGACCCCAGACCATGACCTACAGCGTTTCCCCTATCGGCTTTGTGCGCTCCTGCTTCAAGGAGAAATTCGCCATTCCGCGTCAACCGCAACTGGCACCGGCCGCCCGTGGCGTTCTGGAACTGGTCGCGCCGTTTGATCAAGGCGATGCCGTGCAAGGGCTTGAGCAGGTCAGTCATGTCTGGTTGCTGTTCCTGTTTCATCAGGCTCTGGAAGACAAACCACGGCTCAAGGTCCGCCCGCCCCGCCTGGGCGGCAATAAGTCCATGGGCGTATTCGCCACCCGCGCCACCCATCGCCCGAACGGCATTGGCCAATCAGTGGTCAAGCTCGACAAAGTCGAAGCCAGTCGCCTGTGGATCTCTGGCATCGACTTGCTGGACGGCACCCCCATTCTCGACATCAAGCCCTATGTGCCTTATGCGGACATTGTCGATGCAGCCTCCAACAACATCGCCAGCGCCGCGCCGGAGTTGATTCCGGTGCAGTGGACGGACACCGCGCTGCAACAGGCTCACGAGCACGCTCAGCGCCTGCAAGAGCCATTAGTGGAGCTGATCGAGCAGTGCCTGGCACAAGACCCACGTCCGGCTTACCAGATTCCTGCAGCGGAACGCGAATACGGCGCACAGTTTTGGGATCTGGACGTGCGCTGGCATTACCCCGAGCCGGGTGTAATCCGCGTGCTGGAAGTCATCCCAGCCAAATAAATTGCCAGAATCGAAAAAGCCCGCGCTGCCTTCTCAGGCAACGCGGGCTTAGCGGGAGCAAGCGTTTGTGGGAGCGGGCTTGCCCGCGAAGAACGATAACGCGTAATGCCTGAAAAACCGCGGTGTTCGCTTCGCGGGCAAGCCCGCTCCCACAGGTTCTGCACCTTAACCCACTGGTATCAGGGCAAACCCTCTCCTACAGCTTACTTCTCGACGAAGGCGCGCTCGATCAGATAGTCACCCGGCTCACGCATCCGCGGAGAAACCTTCAGACCGAAGCTGTTGAGCACTTCGCTGGTTTCGTCGAGCATGCTCGGGCTGCCGCACAGCATGGCACGGTCGTCCTGCGGGTTGATCGGCGGCAGACCGATGTCGCTGAACAGCTTGCCGCTGCGCATCAGGTCGGTCAGACGGCCTTCGTTCTCGAATGGTTCGCGGGTCACGGTTGGGTAGTAGATCAACTTGTCACGCAGCGCTTCGCCGAAGAATTCGTTCTGCGGCAAGTGCTCGGTAATGAACTCGCGGTAAGCGACTTCGTTGACGTAACGCACGCCGTGGCACAGGATCACTTTCTCGAAACGCTCGTAGGTTTCCGGATCCTGGATAACGCTCATGAATGGCGCCAGACCGGTACCGGTGCTGAGCAGGTACAAATGCTTGCCAGGCTTCAAATCGTCCAGCACCAGGGTGCCAGTCGGTTTTTTGCTGATGATGATCTCGTCGCCTTCCTTCAAATGCTGCAGCTGGGAAGTCAGCGGACCATCGGGAACCTTGATGCTGAAGAACTCGAGATGCTCTTCCCAGTTCGGGCTGGCAATCGAGTAAGCGCGCATAAGCGGGCGGCCATTGGGCTGTTGCAGGCCGATCATCACGAACTGACCGTTCTCGAAGCGCAGGCCCGGATCGCGGGTGCACTTGAAGCTGAACAGAGTGTCGTTCCAGTGATGAACACTGAGGACACGCTCGTGGTTCATGTTGCTCATGTACGGGGACTCCTGGGAATTTGTCTGCGCATACTCTGCGCCTGCTCTGCGAAAAAGGAGCTGCTGCGCGCAATTGCATAGCATTCTAATGGCGGCGACAATATCTGTTAAATGGATTATTAAGATAAGGGTTATCGGTTATATAGATATGCGATTTACTCTCCGTCAACTTCAAGTATTCGTCGCCGTCGCCCAGCAGGAGAGCGTGTCTCGCGCTGCGGGTTTGCTGGCGCTTTCTCAATCGGCCGCCAGCACCTCAATCACCGAGCTTGAGCGCCAATCCAGCTGCCAGTTATTTGATCGCGCCGGCAAACGCCTGAGCCTCAACGCGCTCGGGCGACAACTGCTGCCGCAGGCCGTAGCGCTGCTGGATCAGGCCAAGGAGATCGAGGACCTGCTCAATGGCAAGTCTGGCTTCGGCTCATTGGCGGTCGGTGCCACGCTGACCATCGGTAATTACCTGGCAACCTTGCTGATCGGCAGTTTCATGCAGCGCCATCCGGAAAGCCAGGTGAAGCTCCATGTGCAAAACACTGTGAATATTGTGCAACAGGTTGCCCATTATGAAATTGATCTGGGTCTGATCGAAGGCGATTGCAGCCACCCGGATATCGAGGTGCAAAGCTGGGTCGAAGATGAACTGGTGGTGTTTTGCGCCCCCCAGCATCCCTTGGCCAAGCGTGGCCAGGCGAGCATGGAGGAGCTGACACACGAGGCCTGGATTCTGCGCGAACAAGGCTCGGGAACCCGGCTGACCTTCGATCAGGCCATGCGTCATCACCGCAGCACGCTGAACATCCGCCTCGAACTCGAACACACCGAGGCCATCAAACGCGCAGTGGAATCAGGCTTGGGAATTGGTTGCATATCCCGACTGGCGCTACGTGATGCCTTCCGTCGCGGCAGCCTGGTGGCGGTAGAAACACCGGATCTGGACCTGGCGCGGCAGTTCTATTTCATCTGGCACAAACAGAAGTATCAGACCTCGGCCATGCGCGAGTTTCTCGAGCTTTGCCGCGCTTTCACTGCCGGGGTGCAGCGCAGTGATGAAATAGTCCTGCCGACGATCGCCTGAGCGACCGTTAAATCAGAATCACCGCCCACACCACTGCGATCATGCTCAAGGCGACGAGCTGAGCGGCGCTGCCCATGTCCTTGGCATTTTTCGACAGGGGATGCAGGTCGAGGGAGATCCGGTCGATTGCCGCTTCCACTGCCGAATTCAGCAGTTCGACAATCAACGCCAGCAGACACACGGCGATCAGCAACGCACGCTCGACGCGGCTGACGCTGAACAGGAAACTCAACGGAATCAGGATGGCATTGAGCAGCACCAGTTGACGGAAGGCCGCTTCCCCCGTGAAGGCCGCGCGCAAGCCGTCGAAAGAGTAGCCCGAGGCGTTGAGGATGCGTTTAAGACCGGTTTGACCTTTGAAAGGCGACATAAAATGGGCAACTGAAAAAAGGAGTGGGGGAAACTAATTTAACGAAAGTCAAAAAAGCGTGAAGGAACATGCCATTAGTTACTGGAAATTGACTCAAGTTGTTGCAAGAGCAAAGCAGCCTGAGTTCGGGTGCGCACACCCAACTTGCGGAAAATCGCCGTGACGTGGGCCTTGATCGTCGCTTCCGAAACGCTCAGCTCGTAGGCAATCTGCTTGTTCAGCAAACCCTCACAGACCATGGTCAATACGCGGAACTGCTGGGGAGTCAGACTGGCCAGCCCGGCGCTGGCCGCTTTGGCCTCGTCCGAGACACTCACCGCTTCGAACGCTTGCGGCGGCCACCAGACATCGCCGTCCAGAACGCTACGTACCGCAGTCTGAATCACTTCCAGTGAACTGGATTTGGGAATGAAACCGCTCGCACCGAATTCACGGGAGCGCACCATGATCGATGCCTCTTCCTGCGCCGAAACCATCACCACGGGAATCTGCGGATATTGGCCGCGCAACAACACCAGCCCGGAAAAACCGTAGGCACCCGGCATGTTCAGATCCAGCAGCACCAGATCCCAGTCAGCCTTTTCGGTCAGACGGGTTTCCAGTTCGGCAATGCTCGCCACCTCCACCAGACGAACCTCGGGACCCAGGCCCAGGGTCACGGCCTGATGAAGTGCGCTGCGGAACAACGGGTGGTCATCGGCAATCAGGATTTCGTATGTGGCCATTGTTCAAATGATCCTGTTTTTATATGGGAGGTCCGATGCGACCAGCCCTCACCAAAGCAACTCAAGATTGCAGCCAGAGTGCGGCAACCAACAGGGCACGTTCAACGCCAATACACTGGATAAAACGGCGTTTCAAACTTTGGCCGCGCCCTAATCGGCGCCAAGCATGCCCAGCGAAGCCGGGGTGGTCAAGTTACACGCGCCGCCGTTCTTTCCCAGTATGGGCGACTCTCAACACATGACAGGCGCCGGGCACTGAACGAAGGGCATCAGTTCTGCGTGGGCCGGTGTTGAAACATTCAATTGCAGCTGGTTTTTCGCATCGAGGTAGTGCTGGCTGAACACGTCAAAATAAGCGTCCAGCGCCGATGCCGCCTCCAGATCTCCCGCCAGATCGAGGCACAGCGCCGCCACCTCTGCCGTGCACAGGTGTTCGCTACGGGTAGACCTTCGCAAACGGTAACGCGAGAGTTTCTCGGGGAGCAGGCTGAGGATGGGAAAGCCGTCGAAATAGGGACTTTTGCGAAAAATCTTTCTGGCTTCAGTCCAGGTAGCGTCCAGCAGAATGAACAGCGGTCGTTTGGTGCTATCGGCCTCGACGGTGTGGGTCACTCGCTCGGGTTCGACATACTCGCCCGGAAATACCAGGTAAGGCTGCCATTGCGGGTCGGATAGCAGTTGCAAAAGTTGCGGGTCGACTTCGGTTCGCGACCAGATGAACGCATGGTTGTCACGCACCACATCGGCGATCAGCCAGCCGGTATTACTCGGTTTGAACACTTCTTTGTTGGTCATGATCAGGCACACCCCGGAGCGGGTCTCGACCTGTGGGCGCCAGGCGCACAGGCAGTGGCTCTCGATCACACGGCAGGCACGGCAACGCGGCGCCCTCCAGCCACGGGCTTGAATCGGCTTGATGCCCTCCTCTTCGCGCTCGTCGCGCAGGCGGGCTACAGCGTTCAACGCAAAAGGCGTGGGGGCATGGCTCATCGCAGGCAATGCCGGCGGGGAAGGAAAATCGACACGAAAAAACACTCGGCAGGGCAGAAAGTATCGGCAGTTTATCAGACCGGCCGGCGCAAGCCTGTACCGTCCAGGCCACCTCCCCTATAATTCGCCGCCACTGAACGCACAGTCACGTGACGGGTCAAAATCACCAGTCGCTGAACCAGGAGAGTTTCATGCTGCGCTTTATCGTTCCTACCGCCGCCATTTTGCTGGCGTCGTCCTTCAGCGCCCAGGCTGCTTCCTTGAAAGACATGGAACTGAGCAAAATGCTGCAAAACGTTGCCACTCAGAGCAGCGTTGGCACTCCGCGGGCCATCAACGAAGACATTCTCGATCAGGGCTATACCGTTGAAGGCAAAGAGCTGATCAATCATCTCAGTGTGCAATCAAGCCATGCCAACAAGATGCGTGCCGACCCTAAAGCGGTTTACTTCCAGCTGGGCTCCACCGTTTGCAACAACCCGGGCTTCCGCAAGCTGATGGCCAAGGGCGCGATCATGCGTTACGAGTTCACCGAGGTGAAGACCAACCGTCCGGTGGCCAGCGAACGCTTCCAGGAGTCGGATTGCCCTAGGGCAACCCCGAAGAAAAAGTAACTATATAAAAAGTAGCTATATAAAAAGTAGCTATATAAATAACAACTATCGCGAATCTGTGCGTCGCTGTTCATCATCGGCGCGCAGTTCTGCCACCAACGCCTGCAAATAACGCGAGTGCCGCTCGGCACCTTCCAGACGTCGACGGCACTCCTCGTCAAAGCTCAGATGGTTAGTCTTGGCCGCTGATTGCAACAACCGATACAACTGCGGATCGATCTCCAGAATCACCTTGATCATTTCAAGCCTCCTTGCATCCGCTGACTCGCCATTAATTGCGCAATCAAACCCTCAGCCTTAATGCCTTGCGCCCTACCCGACACAAAGCTGGCTGTAACTTAGTAAATCAGAGCCAGAGCGGTCCCGCACGGGTTCTGACGAGCGGTGAAACTCCGTTGTGAATCGGCAATAAGCTATTGCCAGGCAAGACTTTCCAGGCTCATGATCAAGTCAGCAAAAATCGCCGAGAGGGTCTAGATTCAGAGTGTTGCTGTTCATTTTCCGGGGTCGAAAAGGGGGTTGCCCCATAACGTCTTGCAGTGCGAATGTTTCTTTCATTCAAGGAAAAACAGAATCCGTATGGATGACTCGATCGCCACATCAGTGCTTCACGGCCCTGTCGAGTCAGGTGTAGTGCCCAGTCGTCAGTCTGGGCTGACAGCGACACATGCAGTGTCGTGGTGCTGGCGAATATCTCGCCTGTGCCAAGGATTCTGTGCAAAAGGAGAAGTTGAATGCCTTATCAACCGAATGACCTCCTAAGCCGTCATTTTCAAAGCAACGGTAGCGACCTCACCAGCAAGGTCGAAGAACAACTCAACCTGGTTGCACCCAATAGCCCGAATATCCCGATTTATCGCGACATGATGTTGACTGTCCTGCGCATGGCCCAAGAAGACCACAATCGCTGGAACGCCAAGATCACCCTGCAAGCCCTGCGCGAACTGGAGCACTCCTTCCGGGTACTGGAGAAGTTCAAAGGTCGGCGCAAAGTCACTGTCTTTGGCTCGGCACGTACGCCGATCGAACATCCCCTCTACGGTCTGGCCCGGGAACTCGGTGCGACACTGGCGCGCTCGAACCTGATGGTCATCACCGGTGCCGGCGGAGGCATCATGGCTGCCGCCCATGAAGGCGCCGGCCTCGAACACAGCCTTGGATTCAATATCACCCTGCCATTTGAGCAGCATGCGAATCCAACCGTCGAAGGCACAGACAACCTGCTGCCTTTCCACTTTTTCTTTACCCGCAAACTGTTTTTCGTCAAAGAGGCCGATGCTCTGGTGCTCTGCCCGGGCGGCTTCGGCACGCTGGATGAAGCACTGGAAGTACTGACACTGATCCAGACCGGCAAAAGCCCGCTGGTACCCGTGGTGCTGCTGGATGCTCCGGGCGGCAGTTTCTGGCAAGGCGCCCTGGACTTTATCCACAATCAACTGGAGGCCAATCGCTACATTCTGCCCAGCGACATGAAGCTGCTCCGCCTGGTGTACAGCGCCGAGGAGGCGGTGGAGGAAATCAACCAGTTCTACCGTAACTTCCATTCCAGCCGCTGGCTGAAGCATCAGTTTGTGATTCGCATGAATCACAAACTCAGCGAGCAGGCGCTCGAACACATGCAAAAGGCCTTTGCCGACCTGTGCCTGAGCGATCACTTTCATCAACATGCTTACAGTGGAGAGGAGCACGACGAAGCGCAGTTCAGCCACCTGACGCGACTGGCGTTCACCTTCAATGCCCGTGATCACGGCCGTCTGCGCGAGCTGGTCGATTTCATCAACCTGCCGGAAAACTGGGCCAAAGCCCAGGCCAAGACTCAGCAGCGCGCGCGTGAGCCGATCAAGGTCACTTGATCGACAAGCAACTCAGTGGTCCGCACGCTCTACATAAAAACAGCGGGGCGAGCCACAACAGTCAGTCATCCATCCCACGGCCGCTCAACAAGCGGCCGATCATTTCCATTGAATACCCCCGATAACTCAGAAAGCGGCCTTGCCTGGCACGCTCGCGGGCGTCTATCGGCAAATGCCCGGCAAACTTGCGACGCCAGGTGTCCTCCAGTTGCTCTTGCCAACTGATGCCACACTCGCGCAAGGCGAGCTCGATATCGGCACGCTGCAGGCCGCGCTGGCTCAACTCTTCGCGAATGCGTAAAGGGCCATAGCCGGAACGGGCACGGTAGGAAACGAAGCTTTCGAGGTAACGGGATTCGGACAGCAGGCCCTCTTCCGTCAGACGGTCAAGTGCAGTGTCGATCATTTCAGGAGAGGCGCCGCGCTGACGCAGTTTACGCGTCAGCTCGACTCGACCGTGCTCGCGTCGCGCGAGCAGGTCCATTGCGGTTCGCCGCACCGCGACGAGTGTATCGAGTACGGCGGTCATCGGATCAATCAGATATCCGCGTCGGCCAGATCGTCAACCGTCTCGCGGGTCGCATTGGCTTTCACGTCCGGCGTCGGGGTCAGCAGCTTGTCGCGAATCTGCTTCTCAAGGGCTGTAGCGATATCCGGGTTGTCCTGCAGGAACTTGGCCGAGTTGGCCTTGCCCTGACCGATCTTGCTGCCATTATAGGCATACCAGGCGCCGGATTTTTCCACGAAACCATGCAGTACGCCGAGGTCGATCATCTCGCCGTTCAGGTAGATACCCTTGCCGTAGAGAATCTGGAACTCGGCCTGACGGAACGGCGGAGCCACTTTGTTCTTGACGACTTTGACGCGGGTTTCACTACCAACGACTTCGTCACCTTCTTTCACCGCGCCAGTACGACGGATATCCAGACGAACCGAAGCGTAGAACTTCAGCGCGTTACCACCGGTGGTGGTTTCCGGGCTGCCGAACATCACGCCGATTTTCATCCGGATCTGGTTGATGAAGATAACCAGGCAGTTGGCATTCTTGATGTTACCGGTGATTTTACGCAGCGCCTGGGACATCAGACGGGCTTGCAGGCCCACGTGCATGTCGCCCATTTCGCCTTCGATCTCGGCTTTTGGCACCAAAGCCGCCACGGAGTCGATGACGATCACGTCGATGGCGTTGGAGCGCACCAGCATGTCGGTGATTTCCAGCGCTTGCTCGCCGGTATCCGGTTGGGAAACCAGCAGGTCGTCGACGTTGACGCCCAGTTTGCCGGCGTACTCCGGATCCAGTGCGTGCTCGGCGTCGACGAAGGCGCAAGTGGCGCCCATCTTCTGTGCCTGAGCAATCACGGAAAGGGTCAGTGTGGTTTTACCGGACGACTCCGGACCGTAGATTTCAACGATACGACCTTTGGGCAGGCCGCCGATGCCAAGTGCGATGTCCAGACCCAGAGAGCCAGTAGAAATAGCCGGGATCGCCTGACGGTCGTGATCGCCCATACGCATTACGGCACCCTTGCCGAATTGACGTTCGATCTGACCCAGGGCCGCAGCCAAGGCTTTCTTCTTGTTGTCGTCCATTAAAGTCCTCACGTAATCAATAAGGCCTGACGGCCAACACCTGTATAAGTAGCCAGTATTATTCCACAGCGTTCGAGGATCGCCTACCCCTGTTTTGAGATTTCTCCCGCCGCATGCTGCAGCAGCCCCTCTAGCGCGGCCTTCACCGTTTGTCGGCGGACTTCATCGCGGTTACCGGCAAAGTGCTGGACCTCGCTGAACACCTGCTCGCCAACGCCCCAGGCCAGCCATACCGTGCCCACCGGCTTGCTCGGAGAACCGCCATCCGGCCCGGCCACACCGCTGACGGCCACGGCAAAACGCGCACGGCTCTTGGCCTGGGCGCCCCGGACCATGGCCTCGACCACCTCGCGACTGACCGCCCCGACCTGATCGAACAGCGCGGCGGGGACTTCCAGTTGCTGGGTTTTCTGGCGATTGGAATAGGTGACATAACCGGCCTCGAACCAGGCCGAACTGCCGGAAATCCGGGTAATCGCCTCGGCAATCCCGCCACCGGTGCAGGATTCGGCCGTGGTGACGTGGGCATTGAGAACCTGCAAGCGTCTGCCGAGTTCAGCGGCAAGCTGGGTGATTTCGTTCACGGACCTCTCCTGATCAGGCTGGCGTGAGGCCTACCGTACACGAGCGTATCGCGCTTGCAAGACACTTGGGTGGTCAAAATGTTAACGCTGCGCATCCCTGCGGGCCGGGGCCGTAGTCATTGCCCCAGGACGCCAATCCATTGGTCTTCTGCAAGCAGTCTAGCGATCCTGACTGGAATCACGCTGTGGCACTTCACACACACCGAGCTTCCTCGCGGCCCACCGTTCATACAGCCCGATGGCCACATCAGCCCCGGCCATCGCGGTCAGGCAACCGAAGGCGCAGGCCGTCCAGATCGACATCCCGGCGGCGTACAACAGCATGATCGCCGAGACGCCGCAGACCATGCAGGCTCCGGAGCGCAGGGCCAGACGCCGGATCAGTGACCAGCCGCGGGCGCCCTCCTTGTCCGCCCGCCACATTTCGCCGGCTACCCCGCCGATCAGCGCCAGGGCGATGACCAGCCAGATCGGCATGTCCAGCAACGCCTGCTCGTTTGTCATGTCACGCCTCCTGAATCGAATGGAGCCAACGGGTTGGCTGGGTGATAAATCGGCCTGGCCTGTGCATCAAGTCATGCAGGTCTCTTGTCGACCCACGACAGGTGGGCATTTCAAGTCGTTCCCGGGCGACTTGAAACAAAGAATATGCATGTATGCATATACAGTCAATGCATTAATGCATTTATTTGTGCGCATAAAATGCGCCAGAGCATCGAAGCCTCACAGGCAAAGGCTCAGGCTGTTTTCTATGGTCGAAAAAAACCCGCATTGGTTGCGGGTTTTGTCTGACAGAGATGAAGCTATCGGGCGTACATGCCCCACCAGAAGACGTGACCGAGGATGGTGATCTGCCCTTCCTGGATTTCCTGGAAGCTGTAGTCCTCGTCCGGGTGCTCGTCGCGGTTGAAGCTGCGCAGACGAATCCCGCTCGGCAGGCGGTAGAGCTGCTTCACCCGCAGCTGGCCGTTATGGTTGATCGCATAAAGGTCGCCGTCGACGATATCGCCGATCCCGCACTTGCCGGCATTGACCCCGACCGTGGCACCGTCGCGCAGCACCGGCAGCATACTGTTGCCACGAACGGTCACGCATTTGGCCTGGTCGAACTGCACGCCGTTATGCCGCAGGCTGCGCTTGCCGAAGCGCAGGCTGGCCTTTTCACTTTCTTCGATGACGAATCTTCCTGATCCAGCTGCCAATTCAACCTCGCGAAGAAAGGGGATCGACACCTCATCGTCATCGATGGGGGTATCGTCATCCCACAAGCTTATGTCCTGCAACTCATCACGCGCCGCGCCTTTGGCCGGCGCAACATTCACGCGCCCACGCAATTGATCGGTGCTCACACGGAAGTACTCGGCGATCCGCGAGATGTGCTTATCCGAAGGATCGACGATCTTGCCGCTGAGAATGCGCGAGAGGGTGGATTGAGGCACGCCGGTTCGACGGTGAAGCTCCGTGGGGGAGATCCCGTGCTGATCGAGCAGCGCTCTTAAGACGGTAGAAACATTGCGTTTTTGCATAACGCGCATATTGAAGGTTCTTTGCGCCCATGACAAATGCCGAATTGCATAACTTATGCATAGTTTCCATCAAATGACCTGAGCCTTCATGCCTGCGAAGGTCAGACCGCCCATGGTAACCTTGCGCCCATCGCGAAAAAGCCGGGCCTAAAGGGTCCCAATTTTGCCCCCCACTTTTAACGAATCGTTCTAAACCACTGATGAATAAAGCAATTTCCGACTTATCCAGCCACACGCCAATGATGCAGCAGTATTGGCGCCTGAAGAACCAGCACCCTGATCAGTTGATGTTCTACCGCATGGGCGACTTCTACGAGATCTTCTATGAAGACGCGAAGAAGGCTGCCAGGTTGCTGGACATCACGTTGACCGCGCGCGGGCAGTCAGCCGGACAGGCGATTCCGATGTGTGGGATCCCTTACCACGCCGCCGAAGGTTATCTGGCGAAACTGGTGAAGCTCGGCGAATCGGTGGTGATCTGCGAGCAAGTCGGCGATCCGGCGACCAGCAAAGGCCCCGTTGACCGGCAGGTGGTGCGCATCATCACTCCGGGCACGGTCAGTGATGAAGCGCTGCTCGACGAGCGTCGGGACAACCTGATCGCGGCGGTACTGGGCGACGAGCGTCTGTTCGGTTTGGCCGTACTGGACATCACCAGCGGCAACTTCACGGTTCTGGAAATCAAAGGCTGGGAAAACCTGCTGGCGGAGCTGGAGCGCGTCAATCCAGTCGAACTGATGATTCCGGATGATTGGCCAAAGGACCTGCCGGCCGAGAAGCGCCGTGGCGTACGTCGCCGTGCGCCGTGGGATTTCGAAAGAGACTCGGCGCTCAAAAGCCTTTGCCAACAATTCTCCACCCAGGACTTGAAAGGCTTTGGCTGCGAGAACCTGAGCCTGGCCATCGGCGCCGCGGGTTGCCTGCTCAGCTACGCCAAGGAAACCCAGCGCACTGCCCTGCCGCACTTGCGCAGCCTGCGCCATGAACGCCTCGACGACACCGTGGTGCTGGACGGCGCGAGCCGGCGCAATCTGGAACTGGACACCAATCTCGCTGGCGGACGCGAAAATACCCTGCAGTCGGTGGTCGACCGTTGCCAGACCGCCATGGGTAGCCGCCTGTTGACGCGCTGGTTGAACCGTCCGCTGCGTGACTTGCAGGTATTGCAGGCGCGGCAGACCTCGATCACCTGCCTGCTGGATGGCTATCGCTTTGAAAAACTGCAGCCACAGCTGAAAGACATCGGCGATATCGAGCGGATCCTCGCCCGTATCGGCCTGCGCAACGCCCGTCCACGGGACCTGGCGCGTCTGCGTGATGCGCTGGCGGCCTTGCCGGAACTGCAAGTGGCCATGATCGATCTCGAGGCTTCTCACCTCAACCAACTGGCCGTGACCACCAGTACTTATCCCGAGCTCGCGGCCCTGCTGGCGAAAGCCATCATCGACAACCCACCGGCGGTGATCCGTGACGGCGGCGTGTTGAAAACCGGTTACGACGCCGAGCTGGATGAACTGCAATCGCTGAGCGAAAACGCCGGACAGTTCCTGATCGACCTCGAAGCACGGGAAAAAGCCCGCACCGGGCTGGCCAACCTTAAGGTCGGCTACAACCGGATTCACGGCTATTTCATCGAATTGCCGAGCAAGCAGGCCGAACAGGCACCTGCCGACTACATTCGCCGCCAGACCCTCAAAGGTGCCGAGCGTTTTATTACCCCGGAGCTCAAGGCTTTCGAAGATAAAGCCTTGTCCGCCAAGAGCCGCGCCCTGGCTCGCGAGAAGATGCTCTATGAAGCCCTGCTCGAGAACCTGATCGGTCATCTGCCGCCGCTGCAAGACACCGCTGCGGCACTGGCCGAGCTGGATGTGTTGAGCAACCTGGCTGAGCGTGCACTGAACCTGGACCTGAACTGCCCGCGCTTCGTCAGCGAGCCGTGCATGCGCATCACCCAGGGTCGTCACCCGGTGGTCGAGCAGGTGCTGAGCACACCGTTCGTGGCCAACGACCTCAGCCTGGATGACAACACCCGGATGCTGGTGATCACCGGTCCGAACATGGGCGGTAAATCCACTTACATGCGGCAAACCGCGCTGATCGTACTGCTGGCGCATATCGGCAGCTTCGTACCGGCCGCCAGTTGCGAGCTGTCGCTGGTTGACCGCATCTTCACCCGTATCGGCTCCAGCGATGACCTGGCCGGCGGACGTTCGACCTTCATGGTCGAAATGAGCGAAACCGCGAACATCCTGCACAACGCCACCGAACGCAGCCTGGTGTTGATGGACGAAGTCGGTCGCGGCACCAGCACCTTTGACGGTCTGTCCCTGGCCTGGGCTGCGGCCGAACGCCTCGCGCAGCTGCGGGCCTACACGCTGTTCGCCACTCACTACTTCGAGCTGACGGTTCTGCCGGAAAACGAGCCGCTGGTAGCCAACGTTCACCTCAACGCCACCGAGCACAACGAACGGATCGTCTTCCTGCACCACGTCCTGCCGGGCCCGGCCAGTCAGAGTTACGGCTTGGCGGTCGCGCAACTGGCCGGCGTGCCGACGGACGTGATCGTGCGGGCTCGCGAGCATCTGAGCCGCCTGGAAACCACCAGTCTGCCGCATGAAGTTCCAAGTCCTACAAAGAGCAAGGCGTCCGTCCCACAGCAAAGCGATATGTTCGCCAGCCTGCCCCATCCGGTGCTGGAAGAGCTGGCCAAGCTCGATCTGGATGACTTGACCCCGCGCAGAGCGCTGGAAATGCTCTATACATTGAAGACACGGATCTAACGCAGTTGCCTGCAAGCTGTTAGAATCTCGCGCGGTTTGGGATGCTGCAGGCTTAGCCTGCCTGCAGACTATCGCTCCCGAACCTGGCGACCCCGTCCTGAAGGGGCTCCGCTGCCGCCGCCTGAGGAGAGAATTAGAAATGACCTTCGTCGTCACCGACAACTGCATCAAGTGCAAGTACACCGACTGCGTAGAAGTCTGTCCGGTGGACTGCTTTTACGAAGGCCCGAACTTCCTGGTGATTCACCCGGATGAGTGCATTGACTGCGCGCTTTGTGAGCCAGAATGCCCTGCTGTGGCCATCTTCTCCGAAGATGAAGTCCCGGAAGAGATGCAAGAATTCATTCAGTTGAACGTTGAGCTGGCCGAAATCTGGCCCAACATCACTGAAAAGAAAGAATCGCTGCCGGATGCAGAAGAGTGGGATGGCGTGAAGGGCAAGATCAAAGACCTCGAACGCTGATAACCACCGCGTCCCCGAAAAGGCCCCTTGCGGGCCTTTTTGCTGTTCAGGGTTTGCCTGATGTCAGCTCTTACAGACAGGCAAAAAAAGGGGCGGTATGACCCGCCCACATTTTTCCCTGATCCCTGTGTTCCTTTTCATCGTCCTGATGAATCGCGTCCCTGCGATGTCCTTGACCACCTTCCTTGGTGGCTGTGTCTATCCGTTGACACAGAACTGATAGTAGAACGTTCCCCAGCAAGAGCAATCCCACAGACCTGGCGAAACAGTGATCAACCTGCTGCCGGGAGCGTCTTGAAAACTCTTTTGAATCAAACAGGTAAAAAAAATCAAGAATGCCAATGGACGTCTACCCCAAGGCAAAAAAACCGAACGCTTACGAAAAAGTAGTCCAGGGCTTACACGAGCAAAAGACTAACACTGCAATGACGACAGAGTGCTGCCCAGCCCGTCGGCTTTTTTGAGCGCAATAAAAAACCCCGCGGCAGTCGGGGTTTTTTATTGCCGGGCTAACGCATCCAGCTACTGGAACAGCGACTCACTCGACAAGCCGTTTTTCTCAAGGATTTCTCGAAGGCGCTTGAGACCTTCAACCTGAATCTGTCTGACCCGCTCACGGGTCAGGCCAATCTCCAGGCCTACGTCCTCCAGCGTGCTGCTCTCGTGGCCGCGCAGCCCGAAGCGGCGGATCACCACTTCTCGCTGCTTGTCGGTCAGTTCCGAGAGCCACTGATCGATGCTTTGCGACAGATCATCGTCCTGAAGTAACTCGCAAGGATCGGTTGGACGGTCATCTGTCAGGGTGTCCAGCAGGGTTTTATCCGAATCCGGACCCAGCGAGACGTCGACCGAAGAAACCCGTTCATTGAGGCCCAACATGCGCTTGACCTCACCTACCGGTTTTTCCAGCAGGTTGGCGATTTCTTCAGGGGAAGGTTCATGATCGAGCTTTTGAGTCAGCTCACGTGCTGCCCGCAGGTAGACGTTGAGCTCTTTGACCACATGGATCGGCAACCGGATGGTCCGGGTCTGATTCATGATTGCACGCTCGATGGTCTGACGAATCCACCAGGTTGCGTAGGTCGAAAAGCGGAAGCCGCGTTCCGGATCGAACTTCTCCACCGCACGGATCAAGCCGAGGTTGCCCTCTTCGATCAGATCGAGCAGCGACAACCCACGATTGACATAGCGTCGGGCGATTTTCACCACCAGCCGCAGGTTGCTTTCAATCATGCGTTTGCGCCCGGCCGGATCGCCACTCTGCGACAAACGCGCAAAATGAACCTCTTCTTCCGGAGACAGCAACGGGGAAAAGCCGATTTCATTGAGATACAACTGGGTCGCATCGAGAGCCCGGGTGTAATCAATGTACTTGTGTTGTTTGAGTGTTGCGGAGTGTTTGGATTTGGCACGAACGGAAGGTGGAGCATCCCCTTCATCATTCGACATCGAATCCGTAGCGACGCCGGCCTCCATCAGGAGAACCTCATCGTCGATGTCAAACTCCGGCACTTCTTTACTGAGAGCCATTGTTATAGTCCTTTGGTGAGTTCGACCTCAAGCTCAAGCGGCGCCTTTATCCCTGGCAACGCTGGAGCCTGTTCCTGCTACGCGAAGGAACAGACTGGTAACGGATCAACGACGTGGCAAAAATTGCAACGGATCTACAGGTTTACCCTGACGGCGAATCTCAAAGTGCAGTTTCACCCGGTCTGTACCAGTTGACCCCATTTCGGCAATTGCCTGTCCGACTTTGACCTGCTGCCCCTCCCGAACCAACAGCCTACGGTTATGGCCGTAAGCACTTACGTAGGTATCGCTGTGTTTGATGATGACTAACTCGCCGTAGCCCCGCAAGCCACTCCCGGCATAAACAATGGTCCCATCAGACGCAGCTAAAACAGGCTGTCCCAAATCTCCGGCGATATCAATGCCTTTATTCAAACTGCCGTTTGAAGAGAATTTACCAATCAGGATACCGCTGGAAGGCCATCCCCAACCGGTCGGTGCAGGCCCTGCCGGAGGAAGCGGAGCAGCCGCCGGCTTGCTTGCGACACTGGCTGCAGTACCGGCAGCGGTGCCGACCGGACGACGAATTACCGTGGTTTTACTGGAGGAGGAAGGTGTCGAGTCCGATGTTGCAACGACGGCTGTCGGCGTTGAACCTGAGCGGCCGTCGAAGCGAATCGTCTGACCCGGGTGAATCGTATAAGGCACAGGAATATTGTTGCGTGCCGCCAGGGCTTTGTAGTCCCAGCCGTAGCGAAAGGCGATCGAGAACAATGTATCGCCACGGCGAACAACATATTGGCCGGTGGTCACGGCTGGCCGCTGGGCTGCCGCGTTATTGCGATCGACCACCCGTGCGCTGCCTGAAGGGGTGCTGGAACACGCAACCAACATGGAACTCAAGGCAAGGCCAATCACCAGTCGCTGAAAGCTTGTTATATCCATACGCTGCGCAATGACTGTGAGACTCACCCGCCGCTCCCTATGTGGTGGCTGATATTAAAGGTTGCCTGTTCAGGCATGGAATGTCGCCAGTATAACCGGCCGCTCATGCTTTACCGCCGTCAAAGCCAAATCGAAAACAGCAAACGATTGCTTGACGACGTTCAATCGCGTTTATCTGAACAGTCCCGCTGTAAGACAAACGCCATCAAGCAGAATTCATCGCGTTTAAACAAAATGCTCAGGCCACTGGCCCGTTAAGCAATGGCACAAAGCGTACAGCACCCAGAACTTGCCGAGAGAAACCCTGCTCTTCACGGATGATCAACATCAATTGTTGTACTTCACCTGCACCCACCGGAATCACCAGGCGCCCGCCGGGGGCCAGTTGATCGAGCAAAGCCTGAGGGACATCGGTGGCACCAGCGGTAACGATGATGCCATTGTATGGCGCCAACGCCGGCCAACCTTCCCAACCATCGCCCCAACGGAACACCACGTTACGCAGGTTCAACTCGACCAGGCGTTCCTTGGCGCGGTCCTGCAAAACCTTTATCCGTTCAACCGAAAACACCCGCTCGACCAGTTGCGCGAGGACTGCCGTCTGATAGCCGGAGCCGGTGCCAATTTCCAGCACCTTGTCCAACGGGCCAGCGGCCAACAACAGCTCGCTCATGCGAGCCACCATATAGGGCTGGGAAATCGTCTGGTTATGACCGATCGGCAACGCGGTGTCTTCATAGGCACGGTGTGCCAGCGCTTCATCGACGAACAGATGACGCGGGGTACGGCGAATCACTTCCAGCACCTGGGCGTTGGACAGTCCCTCCTCGTACAAGCGCTGAATCAGGCGCTCGCGAGTTCGTTGAGAGGTCATACCGATACCTCGACGCAACAGGTCGTCTTGTTCACGCCCCATCAGCGCAGCCCCTCCAGCCAGTCATCAAGACTTCTGAAGGCATCATTGAAGGTGCGATCGAGCTGCAACGGGGTGATCGAAACATAACCTTGCATCACCGCATGAAAGTCAGTGCCCGGGCCGCCGTCTTCGGCATCGCCTGCCGCCGCGATCCAGTAACCGGCCTTGCCTCGCGGGTCGACCACTTTTATCGGCGCCGCAGCACGGGCGCGATGGCCCAGGCGGGTCAGCTGGATGCCACGAATGTGCTCGAGCGGCAGATTGGGGATATTCACATTCAGCACGGTACGCGGCGGCAAATCCAGCTGGGCATGAGCCTCTACCAGTTTGCGCGCGAAGTGCGCAGCGGTCGACAGGTTCTCGACCTGACGCGACACCAGTGAAAAGGCGAAGGACGGATGCTCAAGAAAGCGCCCCTCGAGTGCCGCCGCGACGGTACCGGAATACAGCACATCGTCACCCAGATTGGCGCCCAGGTTGATCCCGGAAACCACCATGTCCGGCTCGCGCTCCAACAGGCCATTGAGGCCCAGATGAACACAATCGGTGGGTGTCCCGTTGATGCTGATAAAGCCGTTTTCGAGGATGTGCGGGTGCAACGGACGGTCGAGCGTCAGCGAGCTGCTGGCGCCGCTTTTGTCTTGATCCGGGGCGATAACCACGCACTCGGTGTAATCCGCCAGCGCAGCATAAAGCGCGGCGAGACCGGGTGCTGTTACCCCATCGTCGTTAGATATCAGAATACGCATGGGCTGTCCGTCTGCCCCACCGGCACCAGATCGACAAGTTCGCGCACCAATACAGTGGCGAAGCATCCGGCCGGCAGGACGAATTCCAGTTGCAGAATGTCCAGCTCGGGATAATGCCACGTCAACCCGCCAATGGGCAGCCGCAAGATGCGACGTTCATGGCTCATTCCGGCTCTAATCAACCAATCGCACAAATCGGCTTCGCGGGCAGCGACTTCCTGCTCCAGCGCATGCGTGGCGCCGGTCGCCGGTGACTCACCCTCGCCCCACTGCGGCCCGGTCGGGTGCAGATCAAGAATGGCCAGACGCGGGTCGCTGCATTCCGCTTCACCGGCCGGGAAAAAGCTGCGGCTATCGGTGAACGCGAGCAAATCGCCAACCTGCGCTCGCTGCCAACTGCCATCGGCGACACGAGCAGCCAGCACCTGATTGAACAGGTAACTGCGCGCAGTGGAGAGCAGACGGGAACGCACATTGCGCTGTTCCGGCAGTGCTTTACGAGCGGCCCAGTCGCGGGCATCGACCAGATTACCGCCCTGATGGCCGAAGCGCTGAGCGCCAAAATAGTTGGGAATGCCCTGTTTGGCGATCAGTTGCAAACGCGCTTCGATAGCCGCCTTGTCCCCCGCGAACTGAGTCAACCGCAGGGTAAAACCGTTGGCCGCGTGGGCACCGCGTTGCAGCTTGCGTTTATGCCGAGCGCTTTTCAGAATTTTCAGCGTGTCGTTTTCCGCCGCCGACAGATCGGGGTCGGCCTTGCCAGGCAGTTGCAGGCTGAACCATTGCCGGGTCAGCGCCTGACGATCCTTCAACCCCGCGTAACTCACGGTACGCAGCGGCACACCCGCAGCCTTGGCGATACGCCGGGCTGCGTCTTCGGTATTCAGGCCGCGTTTTTCCACCCACAACCACAGGTGTTCACCGTCGCCGCTCAGGGGAATATCAAGGACTTCATCGACCTGAAAATCTTCAGCCGTCGCTTTCAGTACCGCCGTTCCCAGAGGTTCGCCATAGGCCCGCGGGCCGAGCAATTGCAGTTCATTCATGCGCGCAGCAACAAGGCAACGGAGTGCACGGCAATGCCTTCTTCGCGACCGACAAAGCCGAGCTTTTCGGTGGTGGTAGCTTTCACGTTCACTTGATCCAACTCAACTTGAAGATCCGCGGCAATCAGCGCGCGCATCGATTCGATATACGGGGCCATTTTTGGCGCCTGGGCAATGATGGTGTTATCGACATTGGCGACTTTCCAGCCTTTGGCCTGGACCAATGCGACGACGTGACGCAACAGGACGCGACTGTCAGCGCCCTTGAATTGCGGGTCAGTGTCCGGAAAGTGTTTGCCGATGTCACCCAACGCGGCAGCACCGAGCAATGCATCGCTCAAGGCGTGCAGCAGGACGTCACCGTCGGAGTGGGCGAGCAGCCCGAAGCTGTGTGCAATCCGCACCCCGCCCAGAGTGATGAAATCGCCTTCGGCGAAACGGTGCACATCATAGCCGTGGCCAATACGCATAAAAAAACGCCCCGATTTAGTCAGGGCGTGATTCTACCTGCTTTGTCAGACATTAGGCGTTTAGAGCACGCCCATGATGCTGCAAGTGATCGTCGATGAAGCTGGCAATAAAGAAGTAGCTATGGTCGTAGCCCGGCTGCAGGCGCAAGGTCAGCGGATGGCCTGCGAGTTTGGCCGCTTGTTGCAGCGCTTCGGGCTTGAGCTGAGTGGCCAGGAAATCATCGCGATCGCCCTGATCCACCAGCAACGGCAACTTCTCGCTCGCCTCGGCGATCAACGCACAGGCATCCCACTCGCGCCATTTCGAGCGATCCTCGCCCAGATAACGCGAGAACGCTTTCTGGCCCCATGGGCAATCCATCGGGTTGTTGATCGGCGAGAAAGCCGATACCGATTGATAACGCCCCGGGTTGCGCAAGGCACACACCAACGCACCGTGACCACCCATGGAGTGGCCACTGATCCCACGCTTGTCGGACGCAGGGAAATGCGCCTCGACCAGTGCCGGCAGTTCCTGCACTACGTAGTCATGCATCCGATAATGCCGGGCCCAGGGTTCCTGCGTGGCATTCAGATAAAAACCCGCTCCCAGTCCAAAATCCCAGGCACCGTCCGGATCACCCGGTACATCAGCGCCGCGTGGACTGGTGTCCGGAGCGACGATGATCAGACCGAGCTCGGCGGCCATCCGCAGGGCGCCGGCCTTGTGCATGAAGTTTTCATCGGTGCAGGTCAGACCGGACAGCCAGTACAGCACCGGCAGCTTGCCGCCCTGCTCCGCTTGCGGCGGCAGGTAGACGGCAAACACCATGTCGCAGCCGAGGACTTCGGAGTGGTGCTTGTAGCGTTTGTGCCAGCCGCCGAAGCTTTTCTGGCAGGACAGGTTTTCCAGACTCATGACCGACCTCAGAAATGGATGACGCTACGGATGCTTTTACCTTCATGCATCAGATCGAAAGCCTTGTTGATGTCTTCCAGACCCATGGTGTGAGTGATGAACGTATCCAGCGGAATCTCACCGGTCTGCGCCATTTCAACGTAGCTTGGCAACTCGCTACGACCGCGAACGCCACCGAAGGCGGAACCGCGCCAGACCCGGCCAGTCACCAACTGGAACGGACGGGTAGAGATTTCCTGACCGGCACCGGCCACGCCGATGATCACCGACTCGCCCCAGCCTTTGTGACAGCACTCAAGTGCCGCGCGCATCAGTTGTACGTTGCCGATGCACTCGAAGGAAAAGTCCACGCCGCCGTCAGTCATGTCGACGATAACGTCCTGAATCGGACGATCGAAGTCTTTCGGATTCACACAATCGGTAGCGCCCAACTGCTTGGCGATTTCGAATTTGGCCGGATTGATATCGATGGCAATGATGCGCCCGGCCTTGGCCTTGACCGCACCGATCACCGCCGACAGGCCGATACCGCCCAGACCGAAGATCGCGACGGTGTCGCCCGGCTTGACCTTGGCCGTGTTGATCACCGCACCGATCCCGGTGGTGACGCCACAACCCAGCAGGCAGACCTTTTCCAGCGGCGCTTCCTTGGGAATCTTCGCCACCGAGATTTCTGGCAATACGGTGTATTCGGAGAAGGTCGAGGTGCCCATGTAGTGGAAAATCGGCTGGCCTTTGTAGGAGAAACGCGAAGTGCCGTCGGGCATCAAGCCTTTGCCCTGGGTCGCACGAATCGCCTGACACAGGTTGGTTTTACCCGACAAGCAGAATTTGCACTTGCCGCACTCAGGGGTGTAAAGCGGGATCACGTGATCGCCGACCGCAACCGAGGTCACGCCCTCGCCGATCGCCTCGACCACTGCACCACCTTCGTGACCGAGGATCGATGGGAAGATACCTTCCGGATCCGCGCCCGACAGGGTATAGGCATCGGTATGGCAGACGCCGGAAGCGACGACCCGCAGCAGGACTTCACCCGCCTTGGGCATGGCGACATCGACTTCAACGATCTCAAGGGGTTTCCTGGCCTCGAAGGCAACGGCAGCGCGCGACTTGATCATCCTGCTTCTCCAGTGAATAAAAAACGAGACAGTGAGTGTAAAACATTGCCTGACGATGAATAATCGAACCAAAAGCAAAACATTATTGCTGTGCGGGGATAATCCTTTTATGCATGTCTCTTTATGAATGCCTCTTTATGAACGAGAACCGCTGGGGCTGGGAAGGCATCGACGAGTTCGTCGCGGTCGCCGAGTGCAGTCAATTCACCGCCGCCGCCGAACGCCTCGGGGTTTCGTCTTCGCACATCAGTCGGCAGATCGTCCGACTCGAGGAGCGCCTGCAAACTCGCCTGCTCTACCGCAGTACCCGCCGGGTCACGTTGACCGAAGCCGGGCAGACCTTTCTGCAGCACTGCCAACGTTTGCAGGATGGTCGCGAAGAAGCCTTGCGCGCCGTAGGTGACCTGACCAGCGAACCCAAAGGCATGCTGCGCATGACCTGTGCCGTGGCTTACGGTGAGCGCTTTATCGTGCCGCTGGTGACCCGCTTCATGGGGCTTTACCCGCAATTACGGGTGGATATCGAGTTGAGCAACCGCCCGCTCGATCTGGTGCATGAAGGCCTGGACCTGGCGATCCGCCTGGGCCGCCTGCAAGACTCGCGGCTGGTCGCCACCCGCCTGGCACCGCGGCGTATGTACCTGTGCGCCTCGCCGTCCTACCTGGAACGTTATGGCCGCCCCCACAGCTTGTCCGAACTGAGTCGGCATAACTGCCTGATCGGCAGTTCGGATATCTGGCAACTGGAACAGAACGGGCGGGAGTTTTCGCAACGCGTGCAGGGAAACTGGCGCTGCAACAGCGGGCAGGCGGTGCTGGATGCGGCGTTACAAGGGGTTGGATTGTGTCAGTTGCCGGATTATTACGTGCTGGAGCATCTGAATAGCGGCAGGTTGATTTCCCTGCTCGAGGCTCATCAGCCGCCGAATACCGCTGTGTGGGCGCTTTATCCGCAGCAACGGCATTTGTCGCCCAAAGTGCGCAAGCTGGTGGATTACTTGAAGGAAGGGTTGGCCAGGAGGCCGGAATATCTGGAGTAGCTGCGGCTCCATCCGTTGATCGTTCCCACGCTCCCGCGTGGGAATGCAGCCAGTGACGCTCCGCGTCACCTGCCGAAGCGGACGCGGAGCGTCCAGTGAGGCATTCCCACGCAGAGCGTGGGAACGATCAACGAGCAACTCAGCGGCGGTTGGCCCAGCGTTGGCGCAGCCATTCTAGGTCTTCAGGGCGGGTGACTTTGATGTTGTCCGCGCGCCCTTCGATCAGGCGCGGTGCCAGGCCTGCCCACTCCATGGCCGAAGCTTCGTCGGTGATGACCGCATCCGCCACCAGACTGTCAGCCAAAGCCCGATGCAACGCGCCGAGACGGAACATCTGTGGTGTATAGGCTTGCCAAATCAGACTGCGATCAACGGTTTCGACCACCCGCCCATTCTTGCCGGCACGTTTCAGGGTGTCGCGCGCCGGCACAGCCAATAGCCCGCCGACAGGATCATCCGCCAGCTCAATCAGTAGCTTGTCCAGATCATCGCGGGAAAGGTTCGGCCGTGCAGCATCGTGGACCAACACCCAGTCCTCATCGGCAGCGCCTTGAGCATGCAAATGCAGCAACGCGTTAAGCACCGAACCCGAGCGCTCATCGCCGCCATCCACCCGCTGAATACGCGGATCGGCAGCGCAAGCCAGGGTTGGCCAATAGGGATCATCAATAGCAAGACTGACCACCAACCCCTTCAAGGCCGGATGATCGAGGAAACAGCCGAGGCTGTGTTCGAGAATTGTGCGTGCGCCCAGTTGCAGATATTGCTTGGGACGGTCCGCGGCCATACGGGCACCGATGCCCGCGGCAGGAATTACGGCCCAGAAGGCCGGTAATGTCTGAATCATTGGGCCAACTGGTAGAGGGTTTCACCCTCCTTGACCATACCCAACTCATGGCGAGCCCGTTCTTCAACGGTCTCCATGCCTTTTTTCAACTCGAGGACTTCCGCATCCATAACGCGGTTGCGCTCCAGCAGGCCTTCGTTTTCGGCGTGCTGATCAGCAATTTGCCGAGTCAAGTCGGCTACCTGCGCCAGACTGCCATTCCCCACCCACAGGCGGTACTGCAGGCCAGCCAGCAGCAAGAGCAAGATGAGGAATAACCAATTGGGACTGCGCATCGAATATCGGGTTTCCAGTGAAAAAAGACAGCCATGCCAACAATTTTGAAACGACTAATAGCACGAAGCCTGGAAGAACCAGGCTCGTACTGTAAGACGTCAGATTAGTGGCAAAAAAGCGGCTGTAGCGTTTTTTCCGACACAATCCGGTGTCTTTTTATCATCTACAGCTTAGCCGCGAAACTCGCTGCGGCCGTTGTACTTGGCTTTGCCATTCAATTGCTCTTCGATGCGCAGCAATTGGTTGTACTTGGAAACACGGTCGGAACGGCACAGCGAACCGGTTTTGATCTGGCCCGCAGCGGTGCCCACGGCCAGGTCGGCAATGGTCGAATCTTCGGTTTCGCCGGAGCGGTGCGAGATCACTGCGGTGTAACCAGCGGCCTTGGCCATCTGGATAGCTTCCAGGGTTTCGGTCAGGGTGCCGATCTGGTTGAACTTGATCAGGATCGAGTTGGCGATCTTTTTATCGATGCCTTCTTTCAGGATCTTGGTGTTGGTCACGAACAGGTCGTCGCCTACCAACTGGACCTTCTCGCCGATCTTGTCGGTGAGGATTTTCCAGCCAGCCCAGTCGGACTCGTCCAGACCGTCTTCAATGGAGATGATCGGGTAGCGCTCGGTCAGGCCTTTGAGGTAGTCGGCAAAACCTTCAGCGGTGAACACCTGGCCTTCGCCGGACAGGTTGTATTTACCGTCTTCGTAGAATTCGCTGGCTGCGCAGTCCAGAGCCAGGGTCACGTCGGTGCCCAGCTTGTAGCCAGCATTGGCCACCGCTTCGGAGATCACTTTCAAAGCGTCTTCGTTGGAAGCCAGGTTAGGCGCGAAACCACCTTCGTCACCGACCGCAGTGCTCAGGCCACGAGCCTTCAGCACGGCTTTGAGATGGTGGAAAATCTCGGTGCCCATGCGCAGACCTTCCGAGAACGTCTTGGCGCCAACCGGCTGAACCATGAATTCCTGGATGTCGACGTTGTTATCGGCGTGCTCGCCACCGTTGATGATGTTCATCATCGGAACCGGCATCGAGTAGACACCCGGTGTACCGTTGAGGTTGGCGATGTGCGCGTACAGCGGCAAGTCCTGGTCATGTGCTGCTGCCTTGGCCGCGGCCAGGGAAACGGCGAGGATCGCGTTGGCGCCCAGGGTTGCCTTGTTTTCGGTGCCGTCCAGCGCGATCATCGCGCGGTCCAGTGCCTGCTGGTCAACCGGGTCTTTACCCAGCAACAGGTCACGGATCGGACCGTTGATGTTGGCTACAGCCTTGAGTACGCCCTTGCCCATGTAACGGCTCTTGTCGCCATCACGCAGCTCGAGTGCTTCACGCGAGCCAGTGGAAGCACCGGACGGCGCGCAAGCGCTGCCGATGATGCCGTTATCGAGAAGCACGTCCGCTTCGACGGTGGGATTGCCACGGGAGTCGAGAACTTCACGACCTTTGATGTCGACGATTTTTGCCATTGTTGTAAACACTCCAAAGTTGACTAGAACGGCGCAGGAGCATGGCTTGCCAACGACAGGGCCCACAAGGACGCCATCGCCGGCAAGCCGCGCACCTACAAGAGCAGTGCGGCCCGTAGGCCAGAGCGATAAATCGAGCGGTACTTTACCGGAGAAATCAGCCTTACGCGGTTTCTACCGTCGGAAAACTCTTCACCAGTTCATCCAGAGCCTTGAGCTGAGCCAGGAATGGCTCCAGCTTGTCCAGACGCAAGGCACAAGGGCCGTCGCATTTGGCGTTGTCCGGGTCCGGATGCGCTTCGAGGAACAAACCAGCCAGCGACTGGCTCATGCCTGCCTTGGCCAGGTCAGTGACCTGGGCCCGACGACCGCCGGCGGAGTCGGAGCGACCACCCGGCATTTGCAGCGCGTGGGTCACGTCGAAAAATACCGGGTATTCGAACTGCTTCATGATGCCGAAGCCGAGCATGTCGACGACCAGGTTGTTGTAGCCGAAGCTCGAACCACGCTCGCAGAGGATCAACTGATCGTTACCCGCTTCCACGCACTTGCTCAGGATGTGTTTCATTTCCTGAGGGGCGAGGAACTGGGCTTTCTTGATGTTGATCACCGCACCGGTCCTGGCCATCGCGACCACGAGGTCGGTCTGGCGCGACAGGAAGGCCGGCAGCTGGATGATGTCACAGACTTCAGCGACGACCGCGGCCTGCTCAGGCTCGTGGACGTCGGTGATGACCGGCACGCCGAACGCTTGCTTGATGTCCTGGAAAATCCGCATGCCTTCTTCCAGGCCAGGGCCACGGTAGGAGGTCACAGAAGAACGGTTGGCCTTGTCGAAACTGGCCTTGAACACGTAAGGGATACCGAGTTTCTCGGTGACCTTTACGTATTCTTCGCAGACCTGCATCGCCATGTCGCGGCTTTCCAGCACATTCATGCCACCGAACAGCACCATCGGCTTATCGTTGGCGATCTCGATGTTGCCTACGCGGATGATTTTCTGTGCCATGTTTTTCCTCAAGCCTTTTTCTGGTGTTGAGTCAAAGCTGCTTTAACGAAACCGCTGAACAACGGGTGACCATCGCGCGGTGTCGAGGTGAACTCAGGGTGGAACTGGCAAGCGACGAACCATGGATGATCCGGAGCTTCAACCACTTCGACCAGTGCGCCATCCCCGGAGCGACCGGAGATTTTCAGACCGGCTTCGATCAGGCCCGGCAGCAGATTGTTGTTCACTTCATAACGATGACGATGACGCTCGACGATGACGTCTTTGGCGTAGCAATCGTGAACCAGGGAGCCCGCTTCCAGCAGACAATCCTGAGCGCCAAGGCGCATGGTGCCGCCCAGATCGGAAGCTTCGGTACGGGTTTCGACTGCACCGGTGGCGTCTTCCCACTCGGTGATCAAACCAACCACAGGATGAGCGCTGGTGCGATCGAACTCGGTGGAGTTGGCGTCTTTCCAGCCCAACACGTTACGGGCAAACTCGATGACCGCCACTTGCATGCCCAGGCAGATACCCAGGTACGGCACCTTGTTTTCGCGAGCGTATTGCACGGTGGTGATCTTGCCTTCCACGCCACGCAGACCGAAGCCGCCCGGCACCAGGATCGCATCGACGCCTTCCAGCAGCGCAGTGCCCTGGTTCTCGATGTCTTCGGAATCGATATAGCGCAGGTTGACCTTGGTGCGGTTGGTGATGCCGGCGTGACTCATCGCTTCGATCAGCGATTTGTAGGCGTCCAGCAGCTCCATGTATTTGCCGACCATGGCGATGGTGACTTCATGCTCGGGGTTGAGCTTGGCGTCGACCACGGCTTCCCACTCGGACAGATCGGCACCGTTGCATTCCAGGCCGAAACGCTCGACGACGAAATCATCCAGGCCCTGGGAATGCAGGATGCCCGGAATCTTGTAGATGGTATCGGCGTCTTCCAGGGCGATCACCGCACGTTCTTCAACGTTGGTGAACTGGGCGATCTTGCGCCGCGAGGCGATGTCGATCGGGTGGTCGGAACGGCACACCAGCACGTCCGGCTGCAGGCCGATGGAACGCAGTTCCTTGACCGAGTGCTGGGTAGGCTTGGTTTTCGTTTCGCCAGCAGTGGCGATGTACGGTACCAGGGTCAGGTGCATCAGCATCGCGCGCTTGGCGCCGACTTCGAAGCGCAACTGACGGATGGCTTCAAGGAACGGTTGGGACTCGATGTCACCCACGGTGCCACCGATCTCGACCATGGCCACGTCGGCATCGCCGGCGCCCTTGATGATCCGGCGCTTGATCTCGTCGGTGATGTGCGGAATCACCTGGATCGTTGCGCCCAGATAATCACCACGGCGCTCCTTGCGCAGGACGTGTTCGTAGACACGGCCAGTGGTGAAGTTGTTGTTCTGGGTCATGGTCGTGCGGATGAACCGCTCGTAGTGGCCCAGGTCCAGGTCGGTTTCGGCGCCGTCGTGAGTGACGAACACTTCACCGTGCTGGAACGGACTCATGGTGCCCGGATCAACGTTGATGTAGGGGTCCAGCTTGAGCATGGTGACCTTAAGTCCCCGCGCCTCCAGGATGGCCGCCAATGAAGCCGATGCGATGCCTTTCCCCAATGAAGAAACAACACCGCCCGTGACGAATATGTAGCGCGTCATGAAAAACCCTAGAAGTCTGCGTTAAAGCGGTCCGAGCCGCCGGGGAAAGCGAAGGAAGGCCGAAGCCCCCGATCACCTGCATTAGTCACAGTGCATCTTTCAAAAAAACCGCCGCGTTGGGACAGACCGGAAGTGACAATACCGGTACGTTGCTCGCTACACATTTTTTGGAATCGCCCAGCAAAGACTGCTTGGTAATCGGCAACTCCTGCAATTCAGTCGAATCCACAGAAGTTGTATCAAGAAGGGAGCGTAGTCTACCGGAAAGCCCCTTTCAGCTCAAACCTTGATCGCGGGTCGCAGGCTGCCAATGCAATTTCCAGCATTCATGGGCACTTGCGTCCAGTCCGGGGAGGTTCGCAACCGCCAGTAATTGCTCGTCACGGTACACCAGCGGCAATCTGCCACGGGCAAACAGCGGCACAGCGTTTTCGTTAAGCAGACGCTTCAGATCCCGATGACCACGCCCCGGCAGGTGCATGAATTCGCCGCCCTGACGGTAGCGAACGTGCAATGGCCCTTCAGGAATTTGACCACTAAGACTCAGGCAGCCGTTATCCGGCAACAGCAACGCCGAGGCCGGATCCGTCCAGACCGGAGCCGGCTCTGTGGCTCGCAACCAACTGCCGGACAGCCACCAGACTCGCCCGCCGGCCCGATGCAGTTCGCCGTTGGCCAGACGCCAGACGGGTCGTGCATCGACCGATGCGTCCCGCAGGGCTTGCCAACCCGACCAATGGTCACTATCGGGCAAAGGAGTCCGCGCAGCCAGCCAGTGACTCAAGGCATTGCGCTGGCGCGCCATCGACAGTTTTTCCAGAGGCGCCAAGGCCAGCGAAGGCAATCCCAGCCAATCGAACTCGCAAGGAGTACAGGCATTGGCGAGATCCATATCAGCCAGTTCGTCGAGCAGGCCCTGGGCCTCACTCAAATGTGCGGCGCTACGGGCGATGGTCGCCAACGCCTGCGGCCAACGCTCGGTCAGCACCGGGAATACCTGATGGCGCAAGTAATTACGGGAAAACCGCCGATCGTCATTCGAGGGATCTTCGACCCAGCTCAACTGCTGCTCGGCGGCATAGGCTTGCAACTCGGCTCGTGACACATCGAGCAGCGGCCGCAGCAAATGCCCGCGCCCTAGCGCACGCTGCTCAGGTATCGCCGACAACCCTCTCACCCCTGCCCCGCGCAACAAACGGAAAAGCAACGTTTCCGCTTGATCATCTCGGTGCTGGGCGGTCAGCAGTAACTCATTGGGCCCGGTCGCCGCGATGAAGGCGCCATAACGCGCATCCCGGGCGGCACGTTCAAGACTGGCGCCGGGCCGGACTTCGACGCGAACCACCTGCAGCGGCACGCCCAGGGCAGCACAGACCGACTGACAATGATCCGGCCACGCATCGGCCACAGCCTGAAGGCCGTGATGGACATGGATGGCAGAGAGTGTCGGCAGGGGTTCGGTTTTAGCGAGTTGCGCGAGCAGATGCAGCAGAACGGTGGAGTCGAGGCCACCGGAGAAGGCGATGCGCCAGGTCGAGGCGTTGCGCCAAGGCGCCAGGCTCTGAAGCAGCCTGGATGGCAGATCATTCTTTGAAGGATTCATGGACGTCGGTCGCTTCACATAGACCCAATGTGGGAGCGAGCTTGCTCGCGAAGGCTGCTTAACATTCAAAAAATTTGTTGACTGTTATACCGCTATCGCGAGCAAGCTCGCTCCCACATTGGTTTTGTGTCGTATGCCGAAACGAGGGCTGATCAGCAGATCAAAGACCGTAGCTCATCAGGCGCTCGTAACGACGGGCCAGCAGTGCGTCGTTGTCGAATTTCTTCAGCATCACCAGTTGCGAGCTGAGCTCGGCACGGATCGATGCAGCAGCGGCTGCCGGATCACGGTGCGCGCCACCCAGTGGCTCACCGATGACCTTGTCGACGATACCCAGACCTTTCAGTCGCTCAGCGGTGATGCCCATGGCTTCAGCGGCATCCGGCGCTTTCTCGGAAGTCTTCCACAGAATCGAGGCGCAACCTTCCGGAGAGATAACTGCATAAGTCGAATACTGCAGCATGTTCAGCTGATCGCAGACACCAATGGCCAGTGCACCACCGGAACCACCCTCACCGATCACGGTGGCGATGATTGGGGTTTTCAGGCGCGCCATGACACGCAGGTTCCAGGCAATCGCTTCGCTCTGGTTGCGCTCTTCAGCGTCGATACCAGGGTAGGCACCCGGGGTGTCGATGAAGGTCAGGATCGGCATCTTGAAGCGCTCGGCCATTTCCATCAGACGGCAGGCCTTGCGATAGCCTTCCGGACGCGGCATGCCGAAGTTGCGGCGAACTTTCTCGCGCACTTCACGGCCTTTCTGATGACCGATGATCATCACCGGCTGGTCTTCCAGGCGGGCCACACCACCGACAATCGCGGCATCGTCGGAAAAGTGCCGATCGCCATGCAGCTCATCGAACTCGGTGAAGATGTGCTCGATGTAGTCGAGGGTGTACGGGCGACGCGGGTGACGCGCCAGGCGAGCGATCTGCCAGCTGGTCAACTTGCCGAAGATGTCTTCGGTGAGCGTGCTGCTCTTGTCTTGCAGACGAGAGATCTCATCGCCGATATTCAGCGAATTGTCATTACCGACCAAGCGCAATTCTTCGATCTTGGCTTGCAGGTCGGCGATCGGCTGTTCGAAATCAAGAAAGTTCGGGTTCATAGGCGTCCGCTTGGGTCGACATCCAAGAGAGCTTGGGCCGGCCGGTTGTCTATTCGCGCCCTACCATAAGGGAGAGGCGCGTTCAGGTCGAGATTAAAAATTCAGGTCGAGACCAGGGCATGTTGCTAGCGCTGACCGTCAACGGTATTGGAGGAAGACGTTGTCTCGCCCGAACTGGTCACGCAGGGCTTGAATCAAGCTGTCTGCCGGGTCGATTCGCCAGGTCTCGCCAAACTGCAGCAAGGCCTTCGCATCGGGACTCGTGTATTCCATGGTGATCGGGCACGCACCGCGGTGACGCTTGAACAACTCACCCAGCCAGCGTAGCTGATCGCCCTTGAGGTCCTTGGTCTGCAGCTTCAAGCGCAGGCTTTCGGCCAGATTGGTGCGCGCATCTTCCATGCTCATCACCCGCTTGACCCGCAGGCGCAAACCACCGGAGAAATCGTCGTTACTGACTTCACCTTCGACCACCACCATCGCGTCGGTCTGCAACAGCGACTGCGCCGAATGGAATGCTTCGGCGAACAGCGAGGCTTCGATCCGCCCGGAGCGGTCGTCGAGGGTGATGAAGCCCATCTTGTCGCCCTTTTTGTTCTTCATGACTCGCAGGGCGATGATCATGCCCGCCACCGTCTGGGTATCACGGGCCGGTTTCAGGTCGATGATGCGCTGACGGGCGAAGCGGCGGATCTCGCCTTCGTATTCGTCGATCGGGTGACCGGTCAGGTACAGGCCCAGGGTATCTTTCTCCCCTTTCAGGCGTTCCTTGAGAGTCAGTTCCTTCGCATTTCGTTGATTGGCGTAGACATCGGCGTCTTCCTCGACAAACAGCCCGCCAAACAGGTCCGCGTGACCACTGTCGTGGGTGCGTGCAGTTTGTTCGGCTGCCTTGATCGCCCCTTCCATCGCGGTCAACAAGACCGCCCGGTTGCGGTCGATATTGGCCTGATAGGCTTTCGGCTCGTCATGGAAGTAAGGGCCAAGACGATCCAGCGCACCGCTGCGGATCAAACCGTCCAGGGTGCGTTTGTTGATGCGTTTGAGATCGACACGGGCGCAGAAATCGAACAGGTCCTTGAACGGACCGTCCTGACGCGCCTCGGTGATCGCTTCCACCGGACCTTCGCCCACACCCTTGATCGCGCCCAGCCCGTAAATGATGCGGCCTTCGTCGTTCACCGTGAACTTGAACTCCGAAGTATTCACATCCGGCGCGTCGAGACGCAGCTTCATGGTGCGAATTTCTTCGATCAAGGTCACAACCTTGTCGGTGTTGTGCATATCCGCCGACAGTACCGCAGCCATGAATGGCGCCGGGTAGTGCGTTTTCAGCCAAGCGGTCTGGTATGACACCAGGCCATAAGCGGCGGAGTGGGATTTGTTGAAGCCGTAACCGGCGAATTTCTCTACCAGGTCGAAAATGTTACCGGCCAGGTCAGCGTCGATATTGTTGGTCTTGCAACCGTCAATGAAACCGCCGCGCTGCTTGGCCATTTCTTCGGGTTTTTTCTTACCCATGGCTCGACGCAGCATGTCCGCGCCGCCGAGGGTGTAACCGGCCATGACCTGGGCAATCTGCATCACCTGTTCCTGATACAGGATGATGCCGTAAGTCGGTGCCAGAACCGGCTTGAGGCCTTCGTACTGGTAGTCCGAGTGCGGGTACGCGAGTTCGGCGCGACCGTGCTTACGGTTGATGAAGTCGTCCACCATGCCCGATTGCAACGGGCCCGGGCGGAACAGGGCCACCAATGCGATCAAGTCTTCCAGGCAGTCGGGCTTGAGCTTTTTGATCAGCTCTTTCATGCCGCGCGACTCAAGCTGGAACACCGCGGTGGTTTCGGCTTTTTGCAGCAACTGGTAAGTCGGCTTGTCATCCAGCGGGATGAACGCGATATCCAGCGGCGGCTCATCGACCTTGGCGCGCTCGCGGTTGATCGTTTTCAGCGCCCAGTCGATGACCGTCAGGGTCCGCAGACCGAGGAAGTCGAACTTCACCAGACCCGCAGCCTCAACGTCATCCTTGTCGAACTGGGTTACAAGGCCATCACCGGCTTCGTCGCAATAGATCGGCGAGAAATCGGTGAGTTTGGTCGGTGCGATAACCACGCCACCCGCGTGCTTACCAACGTTACGCACGACACCTTCGAGCTTGCGCGCCATCTCCCAGATTTCCGCGGCCTCTTCATCGATCTTGATGAAGTCCCGGAGGATTTCTTCCTGCTCGTAGGCTTTTTCCAGGGTCATGCCGACTTCGAAGGGAATCATCTTCGACAGTCGATCCGCCAGGCCGTAGGACTTGCCCTGCACCCGCGCCACGTCGCGGATTACCGCTTTCGCCGCCATGGAGCCGAAGGTGATGATCTGGCTTACCGCATTGCGACCGTATTTCTCGGCCACATATTCGATCACCCGATCACGACCGTCCATGCAGAAGTCGACGTCGAAGTCGGGCATGGAAACCCGTTCCGGGTTAAGGAAACGTTCGAACAGCAGGTCATATTCCAGCGGGTCGAGATCGGTGATCTTTTGCACATAGGCCACCAGCGACCCGGCACCCGAGCCACGGCCCGGACCGACCGGTACGCCGTTACTCTTGGCCCACTGGATAAAGTCCATAACGATCAGGAAGTAACCGGGAAAGCCCATCTGGATGATGATATCCAGCTCGAAATTCAACCGGTCGACGTAGACCTGGCGCTTGGCTTCGTAGTCTTCGGTAGTGTCCTTGGGCAGCAGGACGCTCAGGCGATCCTCGAGACCGTCGAACGACACTTTGCGGAAATATTCGTCGATGGTCATGCCATCGGGAATCGGGAAGTTGGGCAGGAAGTGCTTGCCGAGCTTCACTTCGATGTTGCAGCGCTTGGCGATCTCGACCGAGTTTTCCAGCGCTTCAGGCAAGTCGCTGAACAGCTCGGCCATTTCCTCGGCACTTTTGAGGTATTGCTGATCGCTGTAGTTCTTCGAACGGCGCGGATCGTCGAGGGCCCGGCCTTCGCCGATGCAGACGCGGGTTTCGTGGGCTTCGAAGTCTTCCCGCTTGATGAAGCGCACGTCGTTGGTTGCCACCAATGGCGCGCCGATCTTCTCGGCCAGCGCCACCGCACCGTGCAGTTGTTCTTCGTCATTCGGGCGGTTGGTGCGCTGTACTTCCAGATAGAAACGATCCGGGAACACCGCCATCCACTCACGAGCCAAGGTCTCGGCTTCCTGCGGATTACCGCCAAGCAGGGCGATACCGATTTCGCCCTCCTTCGCCGCCGACAGCATGATCAAGCCTTCGCTGGCTTCAGCAACCCACTCGCGCTCGATGATGATCGAGCCATTGCGCTGGCCGTCGATGAAGCCACGGGAGATCAGTTCGGTGAGGTTGCGATAGCCGACACCGTTCATTGCCAGCAGACTGATTCGGCTCAGCGAGTTCTCGGGATCCTTGTTCGACAGCCACAGGTCCGCGCCACAGATCGGCTTGATCCCGGCGCCCATGGCGGCCTTGTAGAACTTGACCAGGGAACACATGTTGTTCTGGTCAGTAACCGCCACGGCAGGCATGTTCATGCCAACCAGGGTCTTGACCAGCGGCTTGATCCGCACCAGACCGTCGACCAGGGAATATTCAGTGTGCAGGCGCAGGTGAACGAATGAAGCCGGCATAGTGATCCTGTGTATAACTCGAAAACGACAAGGCCCGGATTGTACCGGGCCCTGAGCAAAACATCAGCCTGTTGACTAAATCTCGGTCAAACCTTCCCGCGCCTCATAGGCCAGCCGCACGGGCGCGAACGAACGCCGGTGAATCGGCGTCGGCCCCAAGCGGGCCAGAGCCTCCAGGTGCACAGGCGTCGGGTAGCCTTTGTGCCCGCCAATGCCATAACCGGGGTAAATCAATTCGAAAGCAGCCATTTCACGGTCACGGCTGACCTTGGCCAGGATTGAGGCAGCGGCGATCGCCGGAACCTTGCCATCGCCCTGGATAACCGCTTCGGCACGCATCGAGAGTTTCGGGCAACGATTGCCATCGATCATTGCCAGTTTCGGCGTGATGCTCAACCCTTCCACCGCGCGCTGCATGGCCAGCATCGTGGCATGCAGAATGTTCAGCTCGTCGATTTCCTCGACTTCGGCGCGAGCGATACACCAGCTCAGGGCTTTTTCGCAGATTTCGTCGTAGAGCTTTTCGCGGCGGGCTTCGGTGAGTTTTTTCGAGTCGTTGAGGCCGAGAATCGGGCGGTTCGGATCGAGAATCACCGCTGCCGTCACCACGGCACCGCACAACGGGCCGCGACCGACTTCATCAACGCCGGCAACCAGATCTTCAACGTCGGCGACCAAGGTGAAATCCAACCCCATCTGCATCTTTATGTTACTCATTGTAGTGTGCCGATCAGGTTCAGTACGGCCGTGGCGGCCTGATTCGAGGCATCGCGACGCAAGGTCCGATGAATCTCGTCGAAGCCTCTGGTCTGCTCTACGCCGCCTTCGATCAATGGCGACAACGTCTGCGCCAGCGCTTCGGCAGTCGCATCGTCCTGCAACAACTCGGGCACCAGCAAACGCTGCGCCAGCAGGTTGGGCAAGGAGATGTAGGGGCTTTTCACCATGCGCTTGAGAATCCAGAACGTCAGCGGCGCCAGGCGATAAGCGACCACCATCGGCCGCTTGTACAGCAAGGCCTCCAGGGTCGCAGTGCCGGAGGCAATCAACACGGCATCGCAGGCGGCAAGTGCCTGGTGGGAACGACCGTCAAGCAGGGTCAGCGGCAAGTCGCGGCCAGCCAGCAATTCTTCAAGCTGTACCCGGCGCTCGGGATTGGCGCATGGCATGACAAAACGCACACCCGGACGCAAGGCCCGCAGGCGTTCGGCGGCATCGAGAAACAGACCACCCAGGCGACCGACTTCACCGCCACGACTACCCGGCATCAAGGCGACCAGCGGTCCATCGGGCAGTCCCAGCTGCGCGCGAGCAGCGGCGCGATCAGCCTCAAGGGGGATCGCATCGGCCAGCGTGTGACCGACAAAACGCACCGGCACGCCCTTCTCTTCGTAGAACTTCGCCTCAAACGGAAACAGCGTCAGCATCAGATCGCAGCCTTCACGAATCTTCAGTACGCGCTTCTGACGCCAGGCCCAGACCGACGGACTGACGTAATGCACCGTCTTGATCCCGGCTTGCCGCAACTTGAGTTCGATATTCAGCGTGAAGTCCGGCGCATCGATCCCGATGAACACGTCCGGTTTCTCGGCGATCAGGTCCGCGACCAGCTTCTTGCGGCGTTTGAGCAACTCGCGCAGCCGACCCAGCACTTCCACCAGGCCCATGACCGAGAGACGTTCCATCGGAAAATATGAGGTCAAGCCTTCGGCCTGCATCAGCGGACCGCCGACACCGATAAACTCAACCGATGGATGTTGTGCCCTGAGGGCCCGCATCAAGCCAGCGCCCAGAATGTCGCCGGAGGCCTCGCCTGCCACCAGTGCAATACGCAAAGTGGCCATGATTAACGAGTAATGCCGCGAGTCGACGACTGGATCGAATCACGAAATACCGCGACTTCCGGAAACTGCGCAGAGGGCTCGGCCAGTTCGGCGAGTGCCTGATCGACAGTCAGTCCCTGACGATAAACCACCTTGTAGGCGCGACGCAGAGCGTGGATCGCGTCTTCGCTGAAACCACGACGACGCATGCCTTCGAAGTTCATGCTGCGCGCCTCGGCAGGGTTGCCGAACACCGTGACGTAGGCCGGAACATCCTTGCCGATGGCGGTCCCCATGCCGGAAAAGCTGTGGGCGCCTATATGGCAGTACTGATGAACCAGAGTAAAACCGGAGAGGATCGCCCAGTCTTCAACGTGTACATGGCCGGCCAACGCGGTGTTGTTGACCAGAATGCAATGGTTGCCGATGACGCTGTCGTGGCCAATGTGTGCATAGGCCATGATCAGATTGTGATCGCCCAGGGTCGTTTCGGCACGATCCTGAATGGTCCCGCGGTGAATGGTTACGCCTTCACGGATAACGTTGTGATCGCCGATCACCAGACGTGTTTCTTCGCCTTTGTATTTGAGATCGGGCGTGTCCTCACCCACCGAAGAAAACTGGTAGATGCGGTTATGCCTACCGATTCGGGTCGGGCCTTTGAGAATCACATGCGGCCCGATCACTGTACCCTCGCCGATTTCCACACCAGCGCCGACGATCGACCAAGGGCCGACCTCGACGTCGTCGGCCAGAATGGCCGTCGGATCGATGATTGCGCGAGGGTCAATCAAACTCATAGTTTGCGTTCCGCGCAGATGATTTCAGCGGAGCAGACCGGCTTGCCATCGACCGAAGCCTGGCATGCGAATTTCCAGATCTGACGCTTGCAGCTGATGAAACGGGCTTCGAGGATCAACTGATCGCCAGGGGTGACGGGCTGGCGAAAGCGCAGCTTGTCGGAACCGACGAAGTAATAAAGCGTACCGTCGGCAGGCTTCACATCGAGCATTTTGAAACCAAGGATACCGGCAGCCTGAGCCATCGCTTCGATGATCAGTACGCCCGGCATGATCGGATGAGCCGGGAAGTGACCATTGAAGAAAGGTTCGTTGATGCTGACATTCTTGTAGGCACGAATGTACTTGCCCTCAACGTTCAGCTCCGCTACACGATCCACCAACAGGAACGGGTAACGGTGAGGCAGGTATTCGCGAATCTCGTTGATGTCCATCATTTGGGGGGGAAGCCTGTAGTAAAGATTGGGAGCGCGCGACTGACGCGCACTCCTCTAGCAAATCAAGGAGGCAGTCTAATGGCTGAGCACACTTGATATGGAAATGGTATCAGCCATCTGATGAAGCATTACCGCCAGGGGTCACGTCCCCTACACGCTTTTCCAATTGCCGCAGGCGTCGCGCGATGTCATCGAGCTGACGAATGCGTGCCGCGCTTTTGCGCCACTCGGCAGCAGGCTGCATAGCCGTACCGGATGAATAGGAGCCCGGCTCTGTAATGGAGTGGGTCACCATGGTCATCCCGGTCAGGAAAACGTTGTCGCAAATATCGATGTGCCCAACCAGACCGACACCGCCGGCGAGCATGCAATGCTTGCCGATTTTGGTGCTGCCGGAGATCCCCACGCAGGCGGCCATGGCGGTGTGATCACCGACCTGCACGTTGTGGGCGATCTGAATCTGGTTGTCCAGCTTCACGCCGTTGCCGATCACTGTATCGGCCAACGCACCGCGGTCTATAGCCGTGTTCACGCCGATTTCCACATCGTCACCGACCAACACGCCACCGATCTGGGCAATCTTCTGCCAGACACCCTTTTCATTGGCGAAGCCAAAGCCTTCACCGCCAATGACAGCGCCAGACTGAATCACCACACGCTTGCCGATCCGCACGTCGTGGTACAGCGTCACTCGGGGAGCCAGCCAGCCGTCTTCACCGACTTCAGAGCGAGCACCGACAAAGCAGTGAGCACCGACCGTGACACCAGCGGCAATGCGCGCAGCGCTTTCGATCACGGCAAATGCACCGATGCTCGCAGCCGGATCGACCACCGCATCCTCAGCCACAACCGCAGTCGGATGAATACCGACGCTGGCTTTTGGCTTGGGATCGAACAGATGGGAGATTCGCGCGTACGCAAGATACGGGTCAGCGATGATCAGCGCATCACCGGTAAAACCGTCGGCGTCAGCAGCCTTCAGCAATACGGCTGCGGCCTGGCTGGCTGCCAGATATTTACGGTATTGGGGATTTGCCAGAAAGCTCAACTGAGTTGGGCCAGCCTCCTGCAAGGTGGCCAGCCCGGTAATTACTTTCTCCGGGGCACCACGCAGGGTGGCGCCGAGGAACTCGGCCAACTGGCCGAGCTTTATAGTCGCGCTCATGGCTTACTTCAGCTGATTCATGCGCTCGATAACCTGGCGAGTGATGTCGTACTGAGGTTTGACATCAATCACTGCGCCACGCTCGAAGACCAGGTCAAAAGCACCTTTCTTGATGACTTCTTCCACAGCGCTATCCAGTTTCGGCTTGAGCTGTTTCAGCATTTCACGGTCGGCAACGGCTTTGGCTTCGTTCAGCTCCTTGGACTGGAACTGGAAGTCACGGGCCTTTTGCTTGAACTCGAGCTCAAGACGCTCACGCTCGCCTTGGGCCATCTTGTCGCCACCACTGACCAGACGGTCCTGGATGCCTTTGGCACTGCTTTCCAGGCTTTTCAGCTTGGTCAGTTGCGGGCCGAACTTCTTCTCGGCATCCACGGCGTATTTCTTCGCCGCGTCGGACTCCAGCAGAGCCATTTGGTAGTTCAGTACTGCAATTTTCATTTCGGCAAATGCCGGGGTCGCTACCAGGACAGTTGCCAGGAGAACCAATTGAGTCAACTTACGCACGATGCACTCCTACAAAATCCATTGTCGTTATCTTGGGTCAGACTATTAGAAAGTCTGGCCGAGGGAGAATTGGAATACCTGGGTCTCAGCGTCATCCGGCTCTTTGATCGGCATTGCCAGGCTGAAGCTCAACGGGCCCAAAGCGGTGATCCAGGTCACGCCGAGACCGACGGAGCTGGCCAGACCGTCAAGGCCGATATCGTTGCATGTAACTTTTTCGCCGGTAGCGGATACCTTGCTCGAGCTGCAATTGCTGTTGAACACGTTACCCACGTCCCAGAACACCGAGGTCCGCAACGAGCGTTGATCCTTGACGAATGGCAGAGGGAACAGGAGTTCTACACCACCTTGAATCAACACGTTACCACCGAACGGCAGTGGGTCCTGATCCGGGTTTAGGCTGGTACCCGGGTTCGTACCCTGACTCGGCGTACTACGCGGGCCTAGCGTACTGTCCTTGAAGCCACGCACCGAGTTGAAACCACCGGCGTAGTAGTTCTCGTAGAACGGCAGACCATCGGTGGAACCGTAACCATCGCCATAACCCAGCTCTGTGTGCAGGCGCATGGTGTAGTTATCAGTCAAAGGCTGGAACAACTGGCCGCGATAATCGAGCTTGAAGAACGACAGGTCGCTGCCAGGCGTCGTGGTTTCCAGCACCAGGCTTTGGGAATGGCCACGAGTTGCCAGCACACCCTTGTTCAGGGTCGATTCGGACCAACCGGCCGAAGCCTTGAAGTTCAGGTATTTATCGCCTTCCTTTTCAACGAAGTCGAAAATCTCGTCAACGGTATAACGACCGGTCTTGATCGTGTCTTGTTGCGCATTCAGGCCGAAGGTCAGACGCGAGGTCTCGCTGATCGGGTAACCGACGCTGACGCCCGCACCATAGCTGTCCACCGCATAGCTGGCTACGTCGACATCGAGCTCGTCGTAGTCGGTGGTGCGATAGAACGCGTTGTAACCCAGGCTGACACCGTCCGCCGTCCAGTAGGGGTCGACATAACTGAAGTTATAGCGGCTCTGGTATTCGCTACGGGTCAAGCCGATGCTGACCTTGTTACCGGTACCCAGGAAGTTGTTCTGGGTGATCGAACCACCGAGGATCAAACCGGCGCTCTGAGCGAAACCGACGCTGGCGGTGATCGAACCGGAAGCCTGCTCTTCAACGCTGTAGTTCACGTCAACCTGGTCATCGACACCCGGCACGGCCGGTGTCTCGACGTTGACTTCCTTGAAGAAGCCCAGACGCTCCAGACGAGTCTTGGACTGATCGATCAGGTAGGTCGAAGCCCAGCCACCTTCCATCTGACGCATTTCACGACGCAGCACTTCGTCTTCGGTCTTGGTGTTGCCACGGAAGTTGATACGGTTTACATAAGCACGCTTGCCGGGATCGACCACGAAAGTGATATCGACGGTGTGGTCTTCATCATTGGGCTGCGGCACGCCGTTGACGTTGGCGAAGGTATAGCCTTCGTTACCCAGACGACGGGTGATCAATTCGGAAGTGGTGGTCATCAGCTTGCGCGAGAACACCTGACCCTTCTGAACCAGCAGCAATGCCTTGACCTGGTCTTCAGGCACTTTCAAGTCACCGCTCAGCTTGACGTCACGAACGCTGTACTTCTCGCCTTCATTGACGTTGACCGTGATGTAGACGTGTTTTTTGTCCGGGGTGATCGAAACCTGGGTCGAAGCGATATCCATGTTGATATAGCCACGGTCCAGGTAGTAGGAACGCAGACGCTCCAGGTCACCGGACAGTTTTTCACGAGCGTACTTGTCATCGTTCTTGAAGAACGACAACCAGTTGGAAGTTTTCAGCTCGAACAGGTCGATGAGATCTTCATCAGGGAAGACCGAGTTACCCACCACGTTGATGTGCTGGATAGCGGCGACAGTGCCTTCGTTGATATTGACCTTCAAGGCAACGCGGTTGCGCGGCTGCGGCACCACTTCGGTGTCGACGGTCGCCGAGTAGCGGCCCTGGGCAACATATTGACGTTGCAGCTCGTTACGCACGCCCTCAAGGGTCGCACGCTGGAAGATCTCGCCTTCGGCCAGGCCGGATTGTTTGAGACCCTTCATCAGATCTTCAGTGGAAATTGCCTTGTTCCCGTCGATCTCGATACTGGCGACAGATGGACGCTCGACTACCGTGATGACCAGAACATTGCCATCGCGGCCCAGCTGGATATCTTGAAAGAAACCGGTTTTGAACAGCGCACGAGTGGATTCCACCAGGCGACGATCGTCCGCCTGCTCACCGACGTTCAACGGTAAGGCACCAAAGACGCTACCCGCGGAGACCCGCTGGAGGCCATTGACGCGAATATCGGAGATAGTGAAGGACTCGGCGTGAACTTCGGCGATCATCAATACGGTGAGAACCGCAGTTAGCAGCAGACGTTTCATGAAGTCCTTTCTTATTCCAACTGGCAATAAACAAACTGCCGCAAAATGCGGCAGATTCGCAATTCAGCGAAGTGTTACAGACGACCCAGATCGTTGACCAGAGCAAGCAACATCACCCCGACCACCAAACTGATACCGATCTGTATCCCCCAACCCTGCACCCGATCTGACAAGGGACGACCACGCGCCCACTCGATCAGATAAAACAACAAATGCCCCCCATCCAGTACAGGAATGGGCAACAAATTGAGAACTCCCAGGCTAATACTCAGATAAGCCAGGAAATTCAGGAAATCAGCGACACCCGACTGGGCAGAAGCGCCCGCCACTTTAGCAATGGTTATCGGTCCACTCAAGTTTTTTACCGAGAGCTCGCCGAACAACATTTTCTTTAATGAATCAAGGGTCAACACACTCATGGTCCAGGTGCGTCGAGCACCCTCGCCAATCGCCTCCAACGGACCGAAGCTGACCTCGCGAATCATCGTTGGCGGCCAATCGACAGCTTTTACCCCTGCGCCCAGATAACCACTCGCGATTTTGTCCTTGCCGCGGGTACCCAAGGTCACCGGGACGTCGATTTGAGCACCATCACGTTCGACATGCAGCACAATTTTGGTATCAGGCCGCACACGGACCGAGTCGACGACTTGCTGCCAATCGCTCAAGGCCTGACCATCCAGCGCCAGCAGACGGTCACCGGTTTTCAGGCCGGCAGCCTGCGCAGGCCCTTTTGGATCGAGCTCAGCCAACACCGGCGGCAAGGCTGGACGCCAGGGACGAATCCCCAGCGAGCCAATCGGATCGGGCTCATTGGCACCTTTAAGCCAACGATCCAGAATCAGCTCGTGAGGTGAATCGGTAGTCGAGCCCTCCTCGCGCGTCAGCACCTGCAAGGAGCCGCTTTCACCCAAACGGCGCACCAGTTGCAGATTGACGTTCGCCCAACCAGAAGTCGGCTCACCATCGATCGCAACGATTTCCTGACCCGGGCTCAAACCGGCCCTGGCGGCAATGCTACCGATTTCAACCGCGCCGATGACCGGACGCACCTGCTCGCTGCCGAGCATCGCCAATACCCAGAAAAACACCAGGGCCAGCAGAAAGTTGGCAACCGGACCGGCCGCGACAATAGCGATACGCTGGCGAACGGTCTTGCGATTGAAGGATTGATCGAGCTCGTCAGCCGGCACTTCGCCTTCGCGCTCATCGAGCATCTTCACATAGCCGCCCAACGGGATGGCAGCGATCACGAACTCCGTGCCGCGACGATCATGCCAGCGCAGCAGGGGCATACCGAAGCCCACGGAGAAACGCAGCACCTTGACGCCGCAGCGGCGCGCCACCCAAAAGTGGCCGAATTCATGGAAGGTGACCAGCACGCCCAGGGTAACCAGGGTGCCGACAATCATATAGAGCGCGTTCATCTACTTTCTCCGCATTCCTGTCCAGTACCGCTACGCTCAAACCGCGCAATATCTATCGCCCGTGGCGACTTAACCATTGCTCGGTCAGGGTACGGGCCTTGGCGTCCGCCGAGAACACCGCGTCGAGTTCGTCGACGGCAACCACTGGCTCGAGGTTCAAAACCTCCTCAATGATACTCGCGATCTCCGGGTAGCGGATGCGCCGTTCAAGAAAGGCTGCCACAGCCACTTCATTTGCAGCATTCAACATAGCGGGGGCACTGTTGCCCGCCTCCGCCGCCTGGCGCGCAAGTCGCAAGCACGGGAAACGCTGCTCATCGGGCGCCTGAAAGTCCAGACGCGCAATTGAAAACAGGTCAAGAGGTGCAACGCCGGAGTCGATTCGCTCCGGCCAGGCCAGGGCGTTGGCGATCGGCGTACGCATGTCAGGGTTACCCAATTGCGCCAACACCGAGCCATCGACGTAGTCGACCAGCGAATGAATCACGCTCTGCGGGTGAATCACCACTTCGACCTGAGCAGGCCTGGCATCGAACAACCAGCAAGCCTCGATCAGTTCGAGCCCCTTGTTCATCATGCTGGCCGAATCCACCGAGATCTTGCGGCCCATCGACCAATTGGGATGCGCGCAAGCCTGCTCGGGCGAAACATGCTCAAGCTCGGACAACGGCGTTTGCCGGAACGGGCCACCGGAGGCGGTCAGCAGAATCCGCCGAACCCCGACAGCTGCTAGTCCACGAGCAAAGTCGTTAGGCATGCACTGAAAAATTGCGTTGTGCTCGCTATCGATCGGCAACAGGATCGAGCCGCTCTTGCGCACAGCCTGCATAAACAAGGCACCGGACATCACCAGCGCTTCTTTATTAGCCAGGAGGATTTTTTTGCCGGCTTCTACCGCCGCCAGGGTCGGACGCAGCCCCGCAGCCCCGACAATGGCCGCCATCACCGCATCGACTTGAGGATCGGCTGCGACCTGGCACAACCCCGCCTCCCCCACCAGGACGCGGGTTTGCAGACCAGCAGCGCGCAAATCGTCCTGAAGACCACGGGCAGTGGCAGCCTCAGGAACAACCGCGAAGCGCGGCGTATGGCGAACGCACAACGCGAGCAACTCGCTCAGGCGACTGAACCCACTCAAGGCAAAGACCTGGTAGCGTTCAGGATGGCGAGCAATGACATCAAGGGTGCTCAGGCCAATCGAACCCGTGGCTCCCAGCACTGTGATCTGTTGTGGGCGATTCATGGCGCAGCCATCCACAAGAGGACAGCAAATACTGGAATGGCCGCCGTCAGACTGTCGATTCGATCCAGCACACCGCCATGACCTGGCAACAGATTGCTGCTGTCCTTGATCCCTGACTGACGCTTGAACATGCTTTCGGTCAGGTCGCCCACCACTGAAATGAACACGATGACTGCGGCACCGAACAGGCCCATCAGCATCTGAACGAAACTCCAGTCCCGCACAAAACCGACGATTGCGGTAATCACCAGACTCACCAGCAAGCCGCCGTAAACGCCTTCCCAGCTCTTGCCTGGGCTGACCTGTGGCGCCAACTTACGTTTGCCGAAGGCCCGACCGGAAAAGTACGCACCGATATCAGCCCCCCAGACCAGCACCATCACCGCCATGATCAGCCAGTTACCCAGCGGATACTTCTTTATCTCTACCAGGCCCTGCCAGGCCGGCAACAGAATCAGCAGGCCGATCACCAGCTTGCAGGCCGCACTGGCCCAGAGCTCGCTGGAGCGTGGATACGTCAGTACCAGATAGCTCGCAACCCCCCACCAGAGCACCGACGCCCCCAACACCCAAGGCGCAAGACCGGGCAGGACATGCATGACAAACAGCATCAAAGCAACGACAGCAGCGTAGGTGACGCGCATTGACTGAGCATCGAAGCCCGCCAAACGTGCCCACTCCCACGCCCCAAGCGTCACCACCAGCCCGATGAACAGCGCAAAACCGGACCCTTCAAGCAGGAAAAACCCGCACAAGGCGATCGGCAGCAGGATCAGCGCTGTAATGACTCGTTGTTTAAGCATTAAACCCGGGCTCCAGCTTCGACCTGCTCGCTCGTTTTACCGAAGCGGCGCTGGCGGGAAGCGTAATCGGCCAGCGCAGCACGCATGGCATCGTGTTTGAAGTCCGGCCAGAACAGGTCGGAGAAATACAGTTCGGCGTACGCCAACTGCCACAACAGGAAGTTACTGATGCGGTGTTCCCCGCCGGTACGGATGCACAAGTCCGGCAAAGGCAGGTCGCCCGTCACCAGACAGGTTTGCAACAACTCGGGCGTAATGTCTTCAGGTCGCAGATGCCCGGCCTGAACCTCACGCGCCAGGCGCTGGGCAGCCTGGGCAATATCCCACTGACCGCCATAATTGGCCGCGATTTGCAGGATAAAGCGATTACTGCCGGCCGTCAGTGCTTCAGCCTCACGCATGGCCGCCTGCAGCTCCGGATGGAAGCGCGAGCGATCACCAATGATGCGCAGGCTGATGTTGTTGTCGTTGAGGCGCTTGGCCTCACGACGCAACGCCTTGAAGAACAGCTCCATCAAGGCACTGACTTCGTCAGCCGGGCGCTGCCAGTTCTCGCTGGAGAAGGCAAACAACGTCAGCACTTCGACTTTGGCCTCGGCACACACCTCGATCACCGCACGAACAGCGTCGACACCCGCTTTATGCCCGGCAACACCCGGCATAAAGCGTTTTTTTGCCCAGCGATTATTACCATCCATGATGATCGCGACATGGCGCGGCACCGAAGACGGAACATCCTGCTTGGTCTTTTCCATGAAAACGAGACCCTTATACGGCCATCAGGTCCGCTTCTTTTTGCTTCACGGCCGTTTCGATCTCCGCCACGAACTTGTCAGTCAGCTTCTGGATATCGTCTGCCGCGCGGCGCTCTTCGTCTTCGCTGATCTCTTTTTCCTTGACCAGGTCTTTCAACTGGCTCAGGGCATCGCGACGAATGTTGCGCACCGCTACACGGCCGTCTTCCGCTGCTTCACGCGCCTGCTTGGTGAAGCCCTTGCGGGTTTCTTCAGTCAAGGCAGGCATGGAGATCAGCAGCAACTCACCCAGGTTCGTCGGGTTGAAGCCCAGACCGGAGCTCTGGATCGCCTTATCGACCGCTTGCAGCATGTTGCGCTCGAAAGCCACGACTTGCAGGGTGCGCGAATCCTTGACGGTCACGTTCGCCACCTGGTTCAGCGGGGTATCAGCGCCGTAGTAAGGCACCATCACGCCACCCAGGATGCTCGGGTGAGCCTGGCCGGTACGGATTCGGCTGAACGCGTGCGCCAGCGATTCCAGGGATTTGGTCATGCGCTCTTGAGCGTCTTTCTTGATTTCGTTGATCATTGCTGGCCTTCCTCGATCAGAGTCCCTTCAGCGCCGCCATGTACGATATTCAGCAGGGCGCCGGGCTTGTTCATGTTAAATACGCGCAACGGCATCTTGTGGTCGCGGCACAGACAGATGGCTGTCAGATCCATTACACCCAGCTTGCGATCCAGCACTTCATCATAAGTCAGATGATCGAACTTCTCGGCATGCGGGTCTTTGAATGGGTCAGCAGTGTAGACACCATCAACCTTGGTCGCTTTCAGCACGACATCAGCATCGATCTCGATCGCTCGCAGACAGGCTGCCGAATCCGTGGTGAAGAACGGGTTGCCGGTACCGGCCGCGAAGATCACGACTTCCTTGGCGTTCAGGTGACGCATGGCTTTGCGGCGATCATAGTGATCGGTCACGCCAACCATGGAAATAGCCGACATCACGATCGCCGGGATATTCGCACGTTCCAGCGCATCGCGCATGGCCAGGGCGTTCATCACAGTGGCCAGCATGCCCATGTGATCACCGGTAACCCGATCCATCCCGGCGGCGCTCAGCGCTGCACCACGGAACAGGTTACCACCGCCAATCACCAGACCGACCTGAACGCCGATACCGACCAGTTGGCCGACTTCCAGCGCCATGCGATCGAGCACCTTGGGGTCGATCCCGAACTCTTCCGAGCCCATCAGGGCCTCGCCGCTAAGCTTGAGTAGAATGCGTTTATAGCGAGCCTGATAACCACTGCCCTGCTGAGCCATTGCGAATCTCTCCTGCGGCGTATTTTAAAAATTCTTTGCAAGCTGTTTGCAGCCTGCGTTCACTCTAGCTTGACGCTATCACAGCGCCATCGGAACACGGCTTTGTAAGCCAGTTCCGAAGGGAAACCAAATAAATTGATCACCCCATTTGAAAAGAGGCTGCGCGCGTGAGCGGGCAGCCTCTTCAGGGCGACAGTTAAAAAACCGTCTTACTGCTTGGCAGCAGCCAGCTGGGCAGCAACTTCTTCAGCGAAGTTGTCTACTGGCTTCTCGATGCCTTCGCCCACTTTGAAGTAGGTGAAGGAAACGATTTCAGCACCAGCTTTCTTGGCCAGTTCACCGACCTTGATTTCAGGGTTCTTGACGAACGCCTGCTCAACCAGGCTGGCTTCAGCCAGGAACTTGCTGATACGGCCTTTAACCATGTTTTCAACGATGTTTTCAGGCTTGCCTTTGATTTTTTCTTCGTTGAGGCTCAGGAACACGGCTTTTTCGCGCTCGATCGCTTCAGCGGAAACTTCCGATGGCAGCAGGAATTCAGGGTTGCTGGCCGCTACGTGCATAGCGATGTCTTTGGCCAGTTCAACGTTGCCGCCTTTGAGGGCAACCACAACACCGATCTTGTTGCCGTGCAGGTAAGCACCTACAACATCACCTTCGATGCGAGTCAGACGACGGATGTTGACGTTTTCGCCAACTTTACCCACCAGGACCAGACGCGCAGCTTCTTGAGCTTCGATCAGCGGAGCAACATCAGTCAGCTTGTCAGCGAATGCTTTTTCAACGCTGGCAGCGACGAAGTTCTTGAAGTCGTCTTGCAGGGCCAGGAAGTCGGTCTGCGAGTTCACTTCCAGGAGAACGGCGGATTTACCGTCTTCCTTGATAGCGATAGCACCTTCAGCAGCAACGTTGCCTGCTTTCTTGGCAGCCTTGATCGCGCCGGAAGCACGCATGTCATCAATGGCTTTTTCGATGTCGCCGCCAGCCTTGGTCAAGGCTTTCTTGCAATCCATCATGCCTTCGCCGGTACGCTCGCGCAGTTCTTTGACCAACGCTGCAGTAATCTCTGCCATTTCAAAATTCCTCTTGGATAGGTTTTCAACCATTCCACCCGATCGAACGGGCGTTCAATTCTTGCCCCGAAAACATCAGTAACCGCCGCTCATGACAAAAACTGCAGAGGGCATGTCCAGCAAATGATTTTCGAGGTGGCAAAAAGGGGGCCAAGCCCCCTTTTTGCGTACTGAGTAAACGCTAAGCGCTAGTTACTCAGCCTTCAACTACTGCTGCTGGAGCGTCTTCGACGAACACTTCGGTGCCGCCAGCAACGTGGTTGCGACCTTTGATCACAGCATCAGCCATCGCACCCATGTACAACTGGATGGCGCGGATTGCGTCATCGTTGCCTGGGATGATGTAGTCAACGCCTTCCGGGCTGCTGTTGGTATCGACAACGCCGATAACCGGGATACCCAGCTTGTTGGCTTCGGTGATCGCGATGCGCTCGTGATCAACGTCGATAACGAACAGTGCGTCAGGCAGACCGCCCATGTCCTTGATACCACCCAGGCTACGATCCAGCTTCTGAAGATCGCGAGTGCGCATCAGCGCTTCTTTCTTGGTCAGCTTGGCGAAAGTACCGTCTTCAGCCTGGACTTCAAGGTCACGCAGACGCTTGATGGAGGCACGGATGGTTTTGAAGTTGGTCAGCATGCCGCCCAACCAGCGGTGATCGACGTACGGCGAACCGCAACGTGCTGCTTCTTCAGCAACGATCTTGCCAGCGGAACGCTTGGTGCCAACGAACAGAATCTTGTTTTTGCCCTGGGCCAGACGCTCTACGAAAGTCAGCGCTTCGTTGAACATTGGCAGGGTTTTTTCAAGGTTGATGATGTGGATCTTGTTACGTGCGCCGAAAATGTATTTACCCATTTTCGGGTTCCAGTAACGGGTTTGGTGACCGAAGTGGACACCGGCTTTCAGCATATCGCGCATGTTGACTTGGGACATGATAGTTCCTTGATAAGTCGGGTTAGGCCTCCACGCATCCCAATGACCAACCAGCAGCGTCGAGCTGAAGGCACCCAGGTCATCGTGTCGACACGTGTGTGGGTTTAAGCTTTTCAGGGTATCCCCGGAAAGCGGCGCATTTTATACCATAAGAAAGGGAAAAACGAAACCTGGATTAACACCTCCCGACACCCGCTTTTGCCCTGACCTTGGAATCGGGTCAGAATGCCCCACTACTATAAGAGAGAAGCGAAGGCGAGAGGCTCATGATTTGCACCGATCGTCTGTTAGAATCGTCTTTTTAGGGCTGCGAAGACGCAACATTCAGTCACGCAATCCATCTTCCGTATTCATAGCGCCATTGTGCGCCTAGAGAGCCTGTATGACCGTCACCCTCAAGACCCCAGAGGACATCGCAAAAATGCGTGTCGCCGGCAAACTGGCCGCCGATGTGCTGGAAATGATCGCCGACTACGTCAAACCCGGCGTCACCACTGACGAGCTGGACCGCATCTGCCACGACTATATCGTCAATGAACAGAAGGCTATCCCTGCCCCCCTCAACTACAAGGGCTTCCCGAAGTCGATCTGCACCTCGATCAACCACGTGGTCTGCCACGGCATCCCGAACGAGAAGCCGCTCAAGGATGGCGACACCCTGAACATCGATGTCACCGTCATCAAAGACGGCTATCACGGCGACACCAGCCGGATGTTCCATGTCGGCACCGTACCTGTCTGGGCCGAGCGCCTGTCGCAAGTCACCCAGGAATGCATGTACAAGGCCATCGAACTGGTCAAACCGGGCTGCCGCCTCGGCGACATTGGTGAAGTCATCCAGAAACACGCCGAGAAGAACGGTTTCTCAGTGGTTCGCGAGTTCTGTGGTCACGGTATCGGCAAAGTGTTCCACGAAGAGCCGCAAATCCTGCACTACGGTCGTGCCGGCACCGGGATGGAACTGAAAGAAGGCATGACCTTCACCATCGAGCCGATGATCAACCAGGGCAAAGCCGACACCAAGGTTCTCGGCGACGGCTGGACCGCGATCACCAAGGACCGCAAGCTTTCCGCCCAGTGGGAACACACCCTGTTGGTGACCGCTACTGGCTACGAGATCTTCACATTGCGCCGCGATGACACCATCCCTCGCGTTTCGGCCTGATCCGCCCTGTTCTGTTCGTACCTATAGAAAGAAAGGAAAGCCAATCGATGCCGCAGGTGGATCCCGAACTCTTCGACCGCGGCCAGTTCCAGGCGGAACTGGCCTTGAAGGCAAGCCCTATTGCGGCCTTCAAGAAGGCTATCCGCCAGGCCCGCGAGGTGCTTGACGAACGCTTTCGCAGCGGGCGGGATATCCGCCGACTGATCGAGGATCGCGCCTGGTTCGTCGATAACATCCTGCAAAAGGCCTGGGAGCAGTTCAACTGGAGCTTCGAGGCCGATATCGCGCTGGTCGCGGTCGGCGGTTACGGTCGCGGTGAGCTGCACCCCTACTCCGACATTGATCTGCTGATCCTGCTCGACAGCGCCGATCACGAGATTTTCCGCGATTCCATCGAGCGGTTTCTGACGCTGCTGTGGGACATCGGCCTGGAAGTCGGGCAAAGCGTGCGTTCGGTGGACGAATGTGCCGAAGAAGCCCGCGCCGACCTGACGGTCGTTACCAACCTGATGGAAAGCCGCACCATTACCGGCCCCGAGCGGTTGCGCCAGCGCATGCTGGAGGTCACCAGCACCGCTCACATGTGGCCGAGCAAGGATTTCTTCCTGGCCAAGCGCGCCGAGCAAAAGGCTCGCCACCACAAGTACAACGACACCGAATACAACCTTGAACCCAACGTCAAAGGCTCGCCTGGTGGCCTGCGGGATATTCAGACCCTGCTCTGGGTAGCCCGCCGCCAATACGGCACGCTGAATCTGCGCGCGCTGGCTGGCGAAGGCTTCCTGGTAGAGAGCGAGAACGAGCTGCTGGCGTCTTCCCAGGAGTTTTTGTGGAAGGTCCGTTACGCCTTGCACATGCTGGCCGGCCGTTCCGAAGACCGTCTGCTGTTCGATCACCAACGCTCTATCGCCGGGCTACTGGGCTTCGGGGGCGAGGACGCCAAGCAAGCCATCGAAAGCTTCATGCAGCAGTATTACCGAGTGGTCATGAGCATTGCCCAACTCAGCGACCTGATCATCCAGCACTTCGAGGAAATCATTCTCGCGCCGGAAGATGATGCGCCACCGCAACCGCTCAACTCGCGCTTCCAGCTGCATGACGGCTACATCGAAGTCACCCACGTCAACGTCTTCAAGCGCACGCCTTTCGCCATGCTGGAGATCTTCCTGCTGATGGCTCAGCACCCGGAGATCAAAGGGGTTCGCGCCGATACCGTGCGTTTGCTGCGGGAAAACCGGCATTTGATCGACGACGATTTCCGCAATGACCTGCGCAATACCAGCCTGTTCATCGAATTGTTCAAGTGCGAGATCGGCATCCACCGCAATCTGCGACGGATGAACCGGTACGGCATACTCGGGCGTTATCTGCCGGAGTTCGGCTTTATCGTCGGCCAGATGCAGCATGACCTGTTCCATATCTACACCGTCGACGCCCACACCCTGAACCTGATCAAACACCTGCGCAAACTGCAGTACACCCAGGTTTCCGAGAAATTCCCGCTGGCCAGCAAACTCATGGGCAAGCTGCCCAAACCCGAGCTGATCTACCTGGCTGGCCTGTATCACGACATCGGCAAGGGTCGGCATGGCGATCACTCGGACATTGGCGCAGTGGATGCCGAGGCGTTTTGCGCGCGCCATCATCTGCCGCAGTGGGACACTCGACTGATTGTCTGGCTGGTGCAAAATCACCTGGTGATGTCGACCACTGCCCAACGCAAGGATCTTTCCGATCCACAGGTCATCCACGATTTTGCGCAAATCGTCGTCGATCAGACCCGGCTCGACTACCTGTACGTGCTGACCGTCGCCGACATCAATGCGACCAACCCGACCCTGTGGAACTCCTGGCGGGCCAGCCTGCTGCGCCAGCTCTACACCGAGACCAAACGCGCCTTGCGTCGCGGCCTGGAAAACCCGGTGGACCGCGAAGAGCAAATCCGCCAGACCCAGAGCGCAGCCCTGGACATCCTGGTGCGCAGCGGCACCGATCCGGACGATGTCGAACAGCTCTGGGCGCAACTGGGCGATGACTATTTCCTGCGTCATACCGCTGGCGACGTGGCCTGGCACAGCGATGCGATCCTGCAACAGCCGGCCGACGGCGGCCCTTTGGTGCTGATCAAGGAAACTACCCAACGGGAATTCGAGGGCGGTACGCAGATTTTCATTTACGCGCCGGACCAGCACGACTTCTTCGCGGTGACCGTGGCGGCGATGGACCAGCTCAACCTGAACATTCACGACGCCCGGGTTATCACCTCCAGCAGCCAGTTCACCCTCGACACCTATATCGTGCTCGACACCGATGGCGACTCGATCGGCGACAACCCGCTGCGCGTCAAGCAGATCCGCGACGGGCTGACCGAAGCCCTGCGCAATCCAGCGGACTACCCGACCATCATCCAGCGTCGGGTGCCACGCCAGCTCAAGCACTTCGCTTTCCCGCCACAGGTCACCATCCACAACGACGCCCAGCGTCCGGTCACCGTTCTCGAACTGAGCGCACCGGACCGGCCGGGCCTGCTGGCACGGATCGGAACGATCTTCCTCGAGTTCGACCTGTCGCTGCAGAACGCCAAGATCGCCACCCTCGGCGAACGAGTGGAAGACGTATTTTTCATCACCGACGCAAACAACCAGCCGCTGTCCGACCCACAGCTGTGCAGCCGCTTGCAGGACGCCATCGTCGAGCAACTGAGCGACAGCCACGAACCCCCTATCGAACTGACGCGCCTAAGTATCTGAATTAACCAACTTTCCCTGTGGGAGCGAGCCTGCTCGCGAAGAGGCCGTCAGCTTCAACATCAATGTTGACTGAAACACCGCTTTCGCGAGCAGGCTCGCTCCCACATTAAAAGAGGCCCCCATGAACAACGCTCTTGACCAGTTGCAACCCTACCCGTTCGAGAAACTCCGCGCCCTGCTTGGCAGCGTCCAGCCGGACGCCGACAAGCGCCCGATCGCCCTGTCCATCGGTGAACCGAAACACCGCTCGCCAGACTTTGTGGCGCAAGCCCTGGCCAGCAACCTGGATAAGATGGCGGTTTACCCGACCACTCTGGGCATCCCGGCTCTGCGCGAAGCGATTGCTCATTGGTGCGAACGCCGTTTCAGCGTTCCCAACGGCTGGCTCGATCCGGCGCGCAACATTCTGCCGGTCAACGGTACGCGCGAGGCGCTGTTCGCGTTCACCCAGACCGTGGTCAACCGCAGCGATGAAGCACTGGTGATCAGCCCGAACCCGTTCTATCAAATCTACGAAGGTGCGGCGTTCCTCGCCGGGGCCAAGCCGCACTACTTGCCATGCCTGGATGAAAACGGCTTCAACCCGGATTTCGACGCTGTTTCGCCGGACATCTGGAAGCGCTGCCAGATCCTGTTCCTGTGCTCGCCGGGCAACCCGACCGGCGCACTGATCCCGGTCGATACCCTGAAAAAACTGATCGCCCTGGCCGACGAATACGACTTCGTGATCGCTGCCGACGAGTGCTACAGCGAGCTGTACTTCGACGAACAAACGCCTCCCCCAGGCCTGCTCAGCGCCTGTGTCGAATTGGGTCGCAAGGATTTCAAGCGCTGCGTGGTGTTCCACAGTCTCTCCAAGCGCTCCAACCTGCCGGGCCTGCGCTCTGGTTTTGTCGCCGGTGACGCCGAGATCCTCAAGGCGTTTCTGCTCTATCGCACCTACCACGGTTGCGCCATGCCGGTTCAGACCCAGCTGGCCAGCATTGCAGCCTGGAACGACGAAGAACATGTGCGCGCCAACCGCACGCTGTATCGGGAAAAGTTCGATGCAGTACTGGATATTCTGAGCCCGGTACTCGACGTGCAACGCCCGGATGGTGGCTTCTATCTGTGGCCGAATGTTGAAGGTGATGATGCCGCGTTCTGCCGCGAACTGTTCGCTGAAGAACACGTGACCGTGGTGCCGGGCTCCTATCTGTCCCGTGAAGTCGATGGCTTTAATCCGGGGGCCGGACGTGTACGGCTGGCACTTGTAGCGCCATTAGCGGAATGTGTTGAAGCGGCAACGCGGATTCGCAATTTCATTCGAGCCCGCCAGTAATCTCATCCCTGTGGGAGCGGCGGTGCGGCGATCCGGCTTGCCCGCGAAGCAGACGCTGCGGTCCACCAGGCCAACCGCGTCATCGTTCTTCGCGGGCAAGCCACGCTCCCACATTAGATCGCCTATCCCTGTGGGAGCCGGGCTTGCCCGCAAAGCAGACGCTGCGGTCCATCAGGTCGACCGCGTCATCAATCGACTGCTAATGGCACACATCAGGCAACAATCGCCATTGAAGTGCCATATTAGTCGCTTAAGCTGCCGCCCGAGCACTGCACGAAAGTCGCAGCTGGCCCGGTAGCGGTAACACAGTGCAACAAAGCCCGGCCGCAGCCGGCGCCTAAACCGCCCGGTCATGGCATAATCCGTCACCTTTCGTTTCCAGCACCTGCAAAGGAGGCAATTCCTTGACCGCTTCAAGCAAAACGTTGCACCTTTTCGGCATCAAAGCCTGCGACACCATGAAAAAGGCGCGCACCTGGCTCGATGAAAACGCTGTCAGCTATGACTTTCATGATTACAAAACGGTCGGAATCGACCGTGAGCATCTGATCCAGTGGTGCAACGAGCACGGCTGGCAAGTGGTGTTGAACCGTGCAGGCACGACCTTTCGCAAACTCGACGACGAACGCAAAGCCGATCTCGATCAAGCGAAAGCCATCGAACTGATGCTCGCACAACCTTCGATGATCAAGCGCCCGGTGCTCGATCTCGGTAGCAGAACCCTGATTGGCTTCAAGCCAGATATCTACGCGGCGGCATTCAATTAAGTCTGCCCGTTCATTTTTGTAAGAGGTAACTGCATGTCCACTACTCTATTCAGCCTGGCATTCGGTGTCGGCACCCAGAATCGTCAAGGCACCTGGCTGGAAGTGTTCTACGCCCAGCCGTTGCTCAATCCATCGGCCGAACTGGTGGCTGCCATTGCGCCTGTTTTGGGTTACACCGAAGGCAATCAGGCCATCGCCTTCAGTACCGCTCAAGCAGCGCAACTGGCCGAAGCCCTGAAAAGCATCGATGCCGCTCAAGCTGCGTTGCTGACCCGTCTGGCCGAGAGCCACAAGCCGCTGGTCGCCACCTTGCTGGCAGAAGACACACAACTGAGCTCCACGCCTGAGGCCTACCTCAAGCTGCACCTGCTGTCCCATCGTTTGGTCAAGCCTCACGGCCTGAGCCTGGCCGGCATTTTCCCGCTGCTGCCGAACGTGGCCTGGACCAGCCAGGGCGCGATCGACCTCGCCGAACTGGCCGAGCATCAACTCGAAGCCCGTCTGCGCGGCGAGCTGCTGGAAGTGTTCTCGGTGGACAAATTCCCGAAAATGACCGACTACGTGGTTCCGGCCGGCGTGCGTATCGCTGACGCGGCACGTATCCGTCTGGGCGCCTACGTGGGCGAAGGCACTACCGTGATGCATGAAGGTTTCGTCAACTTCAACGCCGGCACCGAAGGCCCGGGCATGATCGAAGGCCGTGTCTCGGCAGGCGTCTTCGTCGGCAAGGGTTCGGACCTGGGCGGCGGCTGCTCGACCATGGGCACCCTGTCCGGTGGCGGCAACATCATCATCAAGGTTGGCGAAGGCTGCCTGATCGGCGCCAACGCCGGTATCGGCATTCCGTTGGGCGACCGCAACACCGTTGAGTCCGGCCTGTACGTGACTGCCGGGACCAAAGTGGCGTTGCTCGACGAGAACAACGAGCTGGTCAAAGTCGTCAAGGCCCGTGAACTGGCCGGTCAGCCTGACCTGTTGTTCCGCCGCAATTCGCAGACCGGTGCCGTGGAGTGCAAAACCCACAAATCGGCCATCGAACTGAACGAAGCGCTGCACGCTCACAACTAAGCAGCGACTCGATGTTAGTAGAGCGGCCGGGCGCGTATCATCAGCGCCCGGCCTGCTCAAACGAGTCTTGACCACCATGCTTGTGCCCTCTCCCTGGCGCGCCGATTTTCCGGCCATCGCCGCTCTGCAACGGCAAGACCAGACCTATCTGGACAACGCCGCCACCACTCAGAAACCCCAAGCGTTGCTGGACGCCCTGACGCACTACTACGCCAACGGCGCAGCCAATGTACATCGGGCCCAACACCTGCCCGGTGCGCACGCCACCCAGGCGTTCGAAGACAGTCGCAGCAAGGTTGCCCAGTGGTTGAATGCCGGCGACAGCGGGCAGATCATTTTTACCCACGGCGCGACTTCCGCGCTGAATCTCCTGGCCTATGGCCTGGAACACCAATTCAATCCGGGCGATGAGATTGTCATCAGCGCCCTGGAACACCATGCCAACCTGCTGCCCTGGCAACAGCTGGCCCTGCGTCGCGACCTTGAGCTGATAGTCTTGCCACTGGATGCCGATGGCCTGATCGATCTCGACGCCGCGGCCAGCCTGATCGGCCCGCGTACACGACTGCTGGCGGTCAGCCAGTTGTCCAACGTACTCGGCGCCTGGCAGCCGTTGTCGGCGCTGTTGGCGATGGCCAAGGCCCATGAGGCCTTGACCGTGGTCGATGGCGCTCAAGGCGTCGTTCACGGGCGCCACGATGTGCAGGCGTTGGGCTGCGATTTCTATGTCTTTTCCAGCCACAAGCTCTACGGGCCGGACGGCCTCGGCGTGCTTTATGGCCGCAATGAGGCGCTGCGCCAACTGCGCCACTGGCAGTTCGGTGGTGAAATGGTGCAGAACGCGGACTATCAACATGCCTCCTTCCGCCCCGCCCCGCTCGGCTTCGAAGCAGGAACACCGCCGATTGCCAGTGTGATCGGTCTTGGCGCGACCCTCGATTACCTAAACGGACTCGATCAGCAAGCGGTGAATGCCCATGAGGCCGCATTGCATGCCTATCTGCTGCACGGCCTGCTCGCGCGCAAAGGCATTCGCTTGCTGGGTAAACCGCAGGTGGCGCTGGCCAGTTTTGTCGTCGAGGGCGTACACAACTCGGACCTTGCGCACTTGCTGACCGAGCAGGGCATTGCCGTGCGTGCTGGCCATCATTGTGCAATGCCGCTGCTGAAAAGCTTCGCCCTGCCGGGAGCGATTCGGGTGTCTCTGGCGCTGTACAACGACTCCGAAGACCTCGAACGCTTCTTCGAAGCCCTCGATCAAGCCCTGGAGCTGCTGCGATGAATCTGCCCGCCGAAGCGCTGACGGCGCTGGAAACCTTCCAGGCCGCCGCCGGATGGGAACAGCGAGCACGCCTGCTGATGCAGTGGGGCGATCGCTTGCCAGCCTTGAGCGACGTGGACAAGATCGATGCCAACCGGGTGCATGGCTGTGAAAGCCAGGTCTGGTTGATCGGTACATTGCAGGATGGCCACTGGCAATTCGCCGCCAGCAGCGATGCGCGGTTGATTCGTGGCTTGGTGGCGCTGCTGCTGGCGCGGGTCAATGGGTTGTCTGCTGCGGAGCTGCAACAGGTGGATTTGCCGGACTGGTTCAATCAACTTGGGCTGAGCCGCCAGCTGTCGCCGTCGCGCAGCAATGGGTTGAATGCCGTCTTGCAGCGCATGCGGGAGTTGGCAGGGTACTAGATCTGCGGTGTCAGTCAGGGCCTCATCGCGAGCAAGCTCGCTCCCACAGGGATTTGTGTTGGATGCAAATTCTGCAGCCAATGGAGATCAAGTGTGGGAGCGAGCTTGCTCGCGAAGGGGCCATCAGCAGCAACCCTTAAACCACAGGCTTGACCCGATCCGCCGGCCGCCGCACGCCGGCTACGATCTTGTCCACAGCCTTGGTCGCGGCGACCATGCCGAAGGTCGCCGTGACCATCATCACTGCGCCAAAGCCGCCGGCGCAATCGAGCTTCACGCCGTCGCCGACAAAACTCTTCTGCAGGCAAATGCTGCCGTCCGGTTTCGGGTAGCGCAGCTGCTCGGTGGAGAATACGCAAGGCACGCTGTAATGGCGGGTCACGGTGCGGGAGAAGCCATAGTCACGACGCAAGGTCGAGCGCACTTTCGAGGCCAGCGGATCATTGAAAGTCCGATTGAGGTCACAGACCTGAATCAGCGTCGGGTCGATCTGCCCGCCAGCACCGCCAGTGGTGATGATCTGGATCTTGCGGCGTTTGCACCAGGCGATCAGCGCGGCCTTGGCGTTGACGCTGTCGATGCAGTCGATCACGCAATCGATGTCTGGCGTGATGTATTCGGCCATGGTCTCGCGAGTGACGAAGTCGGCCACCGGATGCACCGTGCAATCAGGGTTGATCCCACGCAAGCGCTCAGCCATCACCTCGACCTTGGCCTGGCCGACGGTGCTGTCCAATGCATGCAACTGACGATTGCTGTTGCTGACGCAGACATCGTCCAGGTCGAACAACGAGATTTCGCCGACCCCGCAACGGGCAACGGCTTCCGCCGCCCAGGAGCCGACTCCGCCGACCCCGACGATCGCCACATGGGCCGCACGCAAGCGCGCAAGACCTTCGATGCCATACAAACGGGCGACGCCAGCAAACCGCGGATCTTCTGAACTCATGACCATTACCCTAAAAACCGGCGCGCATTATAGGGCCGGCGTCGGCGAAGAGCATCTTTGCGCTATGAACGGCGGCCAAGCCTGCTTAAATAGACTACATATCACTGCGATTTAAGCTACAACGCAGCCGGTAAAGAACTTAATCGGACTTGGGTTGCCCAATGTCCGGCCATTCTGCTGTCCGCTGTACGATCAGCTGAAGGCCAGTGTAGGATGCGCGCCCCTTGGCGCACGCCAACCGTTCCCTCGTTCCACACCTTTTGGAACCCGAAATAGCTATGTCATCGCGTAAATTTGGACTCAACCTGGTGGTGGTTCTGGCAATCGCCGCGCTGTTCACCGGCTTCTGGGCGCTGGTCAATCGCCCGGTCTCGGCCCCCAACTGGCCTGAACAGATCTCCGGCTTTTCGTACTCGCCGTTCCAGCAAGGGCAGTACCCACAAAAAGAGCAGTATCCATCCGACGATGAAATGCGTCGTGATCTGGAGATCATGAGCAAGCTGACCGACAACATCCGTACCTACTCGGTCGACGGCCCCCTTGAGAACATCCCCAAGCTGGCTGAAGAGTTCGGCCTGCGGGTCACTCTGGGGATCTGGATCAGCCCGGATCAAGAGCGTAACGAGCGCGAAATCACCCGGGCCATCGAAATTGCCAATAGCTCGCGCAGTGTTGTGCGGGTTGTCGTGGGCAACGAAGCGATTTTCCGTAAGGAAATCACCGCCAAGGAACTGAGCGTTCTGCTTGATCGCGTACGCGCCGCCGTCAAGGTTCCGGTCACCACGTCCGAGCAGTGGCACGTCTGGCAAGAACATCCTGAGCTGGCCAAGCACGTCGATCTGATCGCGGCCCACGTCCTGCCCTATTGGGAATACGTCCCGGTAGACAAAGCCGGTCAGTTCGTTCTCGACCGTGCACGGGACCTGAAAAAGATGTTCCCGAAAAAGCCGCTGCTGCTGTCCGAGGTGGGCTGGCCGAGTAACGGCCGCATGCGTGGCGGTACCGATGCCAGCCCGGCCGATCAGGCGATCTACCTGCGCACGCTGGTCAACAAGCTCAACCGCCAGGGCTTCAACTACTTCGTGATCGAAGCCTTCGACCAACCGTGGAAGGCCAGTGACGAAGGCTCGGTCGGCGCCTACTGGGGCGTTTTCAACGCCGCACGCCAGCAGAAATTCAACTTCGAAGGCCCTGTCGTCGCGATCCCGCAGTGGCGCGTACTGGCCATCGGCTCGGCGGTTCTGGCGATGCTCTCGCTGGCCCTGCTGTTGATCGACGGCTCGGCGCTGCGTCAGCGCGGTCGTACCTTCCTGACCTTTATCGCATTCCTTTGCGGTTCGGTGCTGGTGTGGATCGGCTATGACTACAGCCAGCAATACAGCACCTGGTTCAGCCTGACGGTGGGCTTCTTGCTCGCCCTCGGGGCGCTCGGGGTGTTTATCGTGTTGCTGACCGAGGCCCACGAACTGGCCGAGGCGGTCTGGACCCACAAACGCCGGCGCGAATTCCTGCCGGTGGTGGGCGATTCCGACTACCGTCCAAAAGTCTCGATTCATGTGCCCTGCTACAACGAGCCGCCAGAGATGGTCAAACAGACCCTCGATGCGCTGGCCAACCTCGACTATCCGGACTTCGAAGTCCTGATCATCGACAACAACACCAAGGACCCGGCCGTCTGGGAACCGGTGCAGGCCTACTGCGAAACCCTCGGCCCGCGCTTCAAGTTCTTCCACGTCGCGCCACTGGCCGGCTTCAAGGGCGGTGCGCTGAATTACCTGATTCCGCACACTGCACCGGACGCCGAAGTCATCGCGGTGATCGACTCCGATTACTGCGTCGAGCCGAACTGGCTCAAACACATGGTGCCGCACTTCGCCGACCCGAAAATCGCCGTGGTGCAGTCACCGCAGGATTATCGCGACCAGAACGAAAGCACCTTCAAGAAGCTCTGCTACTCGGAATACAAAGGCTTCTTCCACATCGGCATGGTCACCCGCAACGACCGCGACGCGATCATCCAGCACGGCACCATGACCATGACCCGTCGTTCGGTGCTCGAAGAGCTGGGCTGGGCCGACTGGTGCATCTGTGAAGACGCCGAATTGGGTCTGCGGATCTTCGAAAAAGGCCTGTCGGCTGCGTATTACCACGACAGCTATGGCAAAGGTTTGATGCCCGATACCTTTATCGACTTCAAGAAACAGCGCTTCCGCTGGGCCTACGGAGCGATTCAGATCATCAAGCGTCACACTGCCAGCCTGTTGCGCGGTAAAGACACCGAGCTGACCCGTGGCCAACGCTATCACTTCCTTGCGGGCTGGTTGCCGTGGGTTGCAGATGGCATGAACATCTTCTTCACTGTCGGCGCCCTGCTGTGGTCGGCGGCGATGATCATCGTGCCGCAACGGGTCGACCCGCCACTGTTGATCTTCGCGATCCCGCCATTGGCGTTGTTCGTGTTCAAGGTCGGCAAGATCATCTTCCTCTACCGTCGTGCGGTCGGGGTCGACATGAAGGATGCATTCGCGGCGGCACTGGCCGGTCTGGCGTTGTCTCACACCATCGCCAAAGCGGTGTTGTACGGCTTCTTCACCAGCAGCATTCCGTTCTTCCGCACTCCGAAAAATGCCGACAATCACGGCTTTTGGGTGGCGATCTCGGAAGCCCGCGAAGAGATGTTCATCATGCTGCTGTTGTGGGGCGCGGCGCTGGGCATCTGCCTGGTGCAGGGTCTGCCGAGCAACGACATACGCTTCTGGGTGACCATGTTGCTGGTGCAGTCGCTGCCGTATCTGGCGGCGCTGATCATGGCGTTCCTGTCGTCGCTGCCGAAACCTTCGACCGAGACTGAGCACGCACCGGCCGTCTAAATCAATACAGAAGCACTAATCGGCGGCCAATGGCCGCCGTTTTGCTTTAAGATATCCGCCATTTTGTAGGCCTTGAGCTCAATGGCCTGACCCAATACCTGTGGGAGCGAGCCTGCTCGCGATGAGTCCGTCACATTCAACATCTATGTTGACTGTCAGTCCGTCTTCGCGAGCAAGCTCGCTCCCACATTTACAGTTTTCGGAGCTTTCCATGACGGCCCACGCCGACCTTTCGCCGACCCTTCAACTCGCCTGTGATCTGATTCGCCGTCCGTCGGTGACGCCGATCGATGCCGATTGCCAGAAGCTGATGATGCAGCGCCTGGGCGATGCCGGCTTCAAGCTGGAGCCAATGCGCATTGAGGATGTGGATAACTTCTGGGCGACCCATGGCAAACACGAAGGCCCGGTGCTGTGCTTCGCCGGCCACACCGACGTGGTCCCGACCGGCCCGGTGCAAGCCTGGCAGACCGATCCGTTCGATGCGCTGATCGACGAACACGGCATGCTTTGCGGCCGTGGCGCGGCGGACATGAAAGGCAGCCTCGCGGCCATGACCGTGGCGGCCGAGCGTTTCGTCGCCGACTATCCGGATCACAAAGGCAAGGTCGCCTTCCTGATCACCAGTGACGAAGAAGGCCCGGCCCATCACGGCACCAAAGCCGTGATCGAGCGTCTGGTTGCCCGCAAGGAGCGCCTGGACTGGTGCATCGTCGGCGAGCCGTCGAGTACCACGCTGGTCGGTGACGTGGTGAAAAACGGTCGTCGCGGCTCCCTCGGCGCCAAGCTCACCGTGCGCGGTGTGCAAGGCCACGTGGCCTATCCGCACCTGGCGAAGAACCCGATCCACCTCGCCGCCCCGGCACTGGCGGAACTTGCCGCCGAACATTGGGACCACGGCAACAGCTTCTTCCCGCCGACCAGTTTCCAGATTTCCAACCTGAATTCCGGCACCGGCGCGACCAACGTGATCCCCGGTGATCTGGTCGCCGTGTTCAACTTCCGGTTCTCCACTGAGTCGACCGTCGAAGGCCTGCAACAGCGGGTTGCCGATATCCTCGACAAGCATGGCCTGGACTGGCATGTGGAGTGGGCGCTGTCCGGCCTGCCGTTCCTCACCGAACCGGGTGCGCTACTCGATGCCGTCGCGGACAGCATCAAGGCCATTACCGGCCGTGAAACCAAGGCGTCCACCAGTGGCGGCACGTCCGACGGGCGCTTCATTGCGACCATGGGCACCCAAGTGGTCGAACTGGGCCCGGTCAACGCAACGATTCACCAGGTCAATGAGCGTGTGCTTGCCAGCGACCTCGATGTGCTGACCGAAATCTACTACCAGACCCTGATCAAGTTGCTCGCCTGATGCTCACCTGCCCTATCTGCACCGCGCCGCTGAGCGCGGTCGACAATGGCGTGGCCTGCCCGGTCGGGCACCGCTTCGACCGCGCGCGTCAGGGGTATCTGAACCTGCTGCCGGTGCAGCACAAGAACAGCCGTGATCCCGGCGACAACCAGGCGATGGTCGAAGCCCGGCGTGATTTCCTCAACGCCGGCCATTACGCGCCAGTCGCCAGACGCCTTGCCGAACTGGCCGCCGAACGTGCGCCCCAGCGCTGGCTGGATATCGGCTGTGGCGAGGGTTACTACACCGCGCAAATCGCCGAAGCCCTGCCGAACGCCGAGGGCTACGCGCTGGACATCTCCCGCGAAGCAGTGAAGCGCGCCTGCCGGCGCAATCCGCAGCTGACCTGGTTGATCGCCAGCATGGCCCGTGTGCCGCTGGCCGATGCCAGCTGCCAGTTCCTCGCCAGCGTTTTCAGCCCCTTGGACTGGCAGGAAGCCAAGCGCCTGCTCAGCCCTGGTGGCGGCTTGATGAAAGTCGGGCCGACCAGCGGCCATCTGATGGAATTGCGCGAGCGCCTGTATGACGAGGTCCGCGAGTACACCGACGACAAGCATCTGGCGCTGGTGCCCGAAGGCATGCAGCTGCAACACAGCGAAACCCTGGACTTCAAGCTGAGCCTGGCCAGTGGTCAGGACCGCGCCAACCTGTTGGCCATGACCCCCCACGGCTGGCGCGCCAGTGCCGAACGCCGGGCGAATGTCATCGAACAGGTCGAGCCGTTCGAGGTCAGCGTGTCGATGCGCTACGATTACTTCGTGCTTCAATAACCCCTTAATTCATGGCCTTGAGCATAGTTTGAGGCCGACTAAATCCGCGAATGGATTTTTCAGACCCGCAGTGAGGACATCCATGCGCCAACCCGATATCGAGATTTACCTGAAAGACGCCGACGTCGACTACAAGGCCATCGCGGCCTGGCTCGGCACGGCTCTGGGCCCTTGCACCGACTGGGTACAGAAAGGCCAGACCTACAAATGCAAGGCCGGCAATGTGCCGGTGACCTGGCTGCCCAAGGCCGTCGGCAAGTGGAACAGCCTGCACCTGGACAGCGACCAGACCCCTTGGGACGACGACATCGCCTGCGCCCGCGCCGCGTTCGCCGCGCTGAACGTGGAAGTGCGCTGCGCACCGGGTAGCTGGGTCGAAGAAGAAGGTGAGGAGTCGGCGGATCGCTGGATTCGGATCAGCGCCGATGGTGAAGAAGAGATCACCTGGAAAACCGCCTGAGTGTGGGAGCAGCCGGTCGACGCTCGATTGCTCGCGATAGCGGTGTAAGGCGCGCAGTCGATGTCGCGCCAGATGACGCCATCGCGAGCAAGCTCGCTCCCACAGTACTTGTGCACGACGTTAATTTGGTGCGGGAGATTGAGTTACTGCTCCAGTTTTTGTGGCGTTTCCTGGCCCATGCAGCGCACCGCTTTCTTCTTGCTATTGACCAGTACGCCGGTCAAACCCTTCTGCCCGGTGTCGAACAGCACCAGCACGCCATCAATGCACTGTGCCACTTGTGCAGCGGGTTCCAGCGATACTTTGTAATCCTCGCCCGGCTGGGTCTTGACCATGGTGAAGTCGCTCAGCAGCAGCGCATCTTCCGGTTTGGCGAAGTGCAGGTAACCGTAGAACCACAAGGCCCCGACGGTGCCGAGGATGCTGCAGATACCGGTGATGATCAGGGGGATGGCGTTGCGTTCTTCACTCATTGCGGACTCTCTGGAGGTTCAACTTCTGAATTCGGGGGTTGCGGGTAATTCGGGATTTCGCCCAGCCGGCGCAGGCCGTTGAAATGCTGCGGATCATCAAGATAGCGCAGCATGACTTTGCGCCAGACCGGGTCGGCCAAGGTCTGTACATGGCCGCCACGGGTCAGTTGCAGCACCCGCGGTGGGGGCGCAGCTTGATACAGACGGATGCCGTTGGAAAGAGGCACCAGCGGATCATCGATGCTGTGGTAGATCAGTTTCGGCACAGCGTTGAGCTGCGCCATGGCGCTGATTGCGCTGTCGTCGTCCGGCACCAGCCAGGACAACGGCACCTGGAACAGCCAGGTCAGCCAGTAGGTACTCAAGCCGTAGCGTCCGACATCACGGTAACTGGCGGGCACGCCGTCGAGAACGATCGCTTTGAGCTGGCGTTGGCGCTCGGGATGTTTGACCAGATAGTGCACGGCCAGCGCACCGCCGAGGCTCTGGCCAAGGACCACCAGCGGTTTTCCTTGCACCTCGGGGGCGCTGTCCAGCCATTTGAACGCCGCGTCAATGTCCTGATAAATCTCCGGTAATTGCGGTTTCCCTTCAGAGAGGCCATACCCCCGATAGTCCACCAGCAACACCTGATAGCCCTGCTCCGGCAGCCACCAACTGGCGCCCAGATGCCAGGCCAGGTTGCCACCATTGCCGTGCAGATGCAGCACGGTGCCCTTGACCGCCACGCCAGCCTTGGCCGGCAGCCACCAACCGTGCAGCTTGAGGCCGTCGGCAGTGATCAGCGTGACGTCACGGTATTGCAGCCTGGCCTTTTGCGGAGTGAATGGCTGGCCGGGTTCAGGATAGAACAGCAAGGAGCTGCAACCGCTCAAGGCCAGTAACAGACTGATGATGCCGAGGATTCTCATCCGATTGAAACCTCGCGTTGAATGTTGAAATTCTTTGGCCTTATGCAGACTTGTGGCGAGGGAGCTTGCTCCCGCTGGACTGCGAAGCAGTCCCAAAATCTGCAATCGCGTTTTATCTGACTCACCGTATTCACAGGTTTTGCGGCTGCTGCGCAACCGAGCGGGAGCAAGCTCCCTCGCCACAAAAGCCTGTCCACCGGCAGACGTAACTGTTACAGGATATTCGAGTAATCCGCCTCGATCCGGTCCAGGCTCAGATGATTGAGGAAGTTGGAGAAGCACATCCAGGCCGACAAGGCATTCAGATCGCGGAACTGATCCGGCAAATACTTGGGCGGTATGATCAGGCCTTCGTCCACCAACTGACGTAAGGTGCGCATGTCCTCCAGGGTGGTCTTGCCACAAAACAGCAAGGGTATCTGCTCAAGCTTGCCTTTACGCACGGCCAACTGAATGTAGTTGTAAACCATGATAAAGCCCTTGAGGTAGGACAAGTCTTTGGTAAATGGCAGACCGTTAGGCACCGAGCCGCGGAACACCCGGCTGGCGTTGCCGTAGCTTTGCGCCATATCGAAGCCATGTTCGCGGAAGAATTCGAAGATCTGCATGAAGTCCGCGCCCTCTTCCACCATGTGAATGGCGCGGGTGCGGTTGGTCAGTTTGCGCAGGCGGCTGGGATAGGAGGCGAAGGTGATGATTTCCATCAGGATCGCCAGGCCTTCCTGGGTCACGGTCGAAGACGGCGGGCCCTTGGACAGGAAGGTGCAGATCGGCTGGTTCAGACCATTGAGGGTAGTGCCCACATGCACCAGCCCTTCATGGACTTCCAGGGCGCGCACGTCACGGTCGTTGAACATCGCATCGGCGCGGATCTTGATGTAGTCGGCACCGGCCGCCGCATCGGCGACGATCCCGTCGGACTCGAACACCCGAATGGTTTCCTCGGCCTCGCCGAAGACCTTGTTCAGACGGGTTTGCAGCAGGTGGACGGCTTCCTTGGCGGTCAGGGTCTTGGGTTCGTCCTTGAGGTCGCCGCGGCCGTCGATGTTGTTCAGGTAGTCGGAGAGCATCAGGCCCAGGTCGGCCAGCGTCGGGTCACCGGCATGGAAGGCATCGGAGGCGGCGCCGTAAAGCTCCTGGGAGATCAGACCGAAATCTTCGGTGCCGCGCGCTTCGAGCATGCGCACTACCTGGCGGTATTCCTTGCACATGCGCCGCATGATCTGCCCGACCGGATTGAACTGGCCCAGTTGACGGGTGATATCACGCTCGATGTTCTGGAATTCCAGCTTCACCGCACTGGAGTCGAACGACAGCGGGCGATTGAGGTAGTAGTCGCGGTCGACGGCGGGCATTTCCTTGCCATTGGCCTTGAGGAAACCATTGCGGATGTTGTCGTCCCATTTGACCGCATCGAGTACGCGGATCGGCGTTTGCGCCAGCACTATGCGATCGGACAAGAGGCGTATCGTCTGCTGGTAATCGTCCACCCGAAGCTCCTATTGATAACGTTTTGTGCCGCGTTTACTTGCCCGAACGCTGAAAGCGCGCCGCTTCGACGAACACGTCAGAGTTGGCGGGATCATCCAGCCAGGCGAACACCTGTTCCAGCGGGTTGCTGATCAGCACGCCCTCGCCGTCCTGGGTGTCAAAGGGTTCACCACTCAGGGCCTCTTGCCCCAGCGCCTGATGGATCTGCTCAAGGTCCAGGTTGTAGACCACCAGTTCATGGTTATCGGTCAACTCGAAACCGGCGATAGTGAAATGACCACCAAATTTATCCGGCACAGCCGCAGACAGGTACCAGCGACTGCCATGGCGCGAAACGGTGAAATCATAGCCGTCGCGCTGTTTCGGCTTGCCTTGGGGGTAGCTGACGGCCCTGTAGCGATTGGCGGCAACGCGGGTCAGCTGAAGACTGAGTGCCTCGCCCCAGGCGTTCTTGCTGGTCCATTTGCCGAGCAGCGCGGCAGGCGCCGCCTGATCGGCTGGCAGCGGCTCCTTGAAACTCACCAGACAGCCACTGAGCAGCAGAAACGACAAGGCGATTACGACACGCCAGGACTTCATTCAATACTCCCTATGAACACAACGCCGACCGCTCCCACAGGGTTACACCGACGCCAACACCAAATGCATGTAACGCTTGAGAATTCCGAGCATTTCTTCCTCGGACTCAGGCTCCGGGTCATTGAGCAGACCTTGATATTCCATCCGTCCGATAATAGCCGTCAACACTTTGGCATCTTGTTGTGGCTCACGGGAACCCAATACCTGGAAAAACTGGCAAGTACCTTGTAGGAGAATTTGCTGGTGCGAGCGCACCAACAGCGCCAGACGCGGGTTAAGCAACGCTTCCTGGCGGAACGCCTGTTCGGCCATCAGGTGCTCACGACGGTTGTGCAATTGACGCTGGACATAGTCGCCGGTCAACCGGGCAATGTCGTCAGCCAGTTGCGAACGGGACTGCGGGCTGCCGTCGCCATAAGCGACCATCTCGCGCAGCAGGCCTTCGTTGCTGGCCCAGAGTTTGGCCATGAAGGCCGCGCTGCGCTCCACGTATTGCGCGAAGGTATCGGTGAGCAAGTCATCGATATCCTTGAAATAGTAAGTGGTCGCCGACAGCGGCACGCCAGCCTCGGCCGCCACTGCACGGTGACGCACCGCCCGCACACCGTCACGTACGACAATGCGCATCGCGGCATCGAGAATGACCTGTCGGCGCTGCTCGCTGCCCTGTCGGCTGGCCTTGCGACCCTGGTACTGAACGCTTTCAGCGACCGCAGTGGCGATCCCAGCTGCACCTTCTAGAGCAATTGCATGATTCACGACAGGTATTTCCTCTCAAATGAAAGCAACAAATTGATACGTTTGTACCAGACAGGCAATAAAAAGCCGCCTGATGTAGGCGGCTTTTTATTCAGAACACTTACGCTTGCGGCCGCATGTGCGGGAACAGGATCACGTCGCGGATCGACGGAGCGTCGGTGAGCAGCATCACCAGACGGTCGATACCGATACCTTCACCGGCCGTCGGCGGCATGCCGTACTCCAGGGCACGGACGAAGTCGGCATCGTAATGCATGGCTTCGTCGTCACCGGAATCCTTATCGCGCACCTGCGCCTGGAAGCGTTCGGCCTGGTCTTCCGCGTCGTTCAACTCGGAGTAGGCGTTGGCGATTTCACGGCCACCGATGAACAGCTCGAAGCGGTCGGTGACGTTCGGATTGGTGTTGTTGCGACGGGCCAGCGGCGACACTTCGAACGGGTATTCGGTGATGAAGGTCGGCTGTTCCAGTTTGTGCTCGACCAGCTCTTCGAAAATCATGGTTTGCAGCTTGCCCAGACCTTCGAAGCCTTTGACGTCGGCACCGGACTTCTTGGCGATAGCCCGAGCCTTGTCGATGTCTTGCAGATCGGCTTCGGTGATCTCGGGGTTGTACTTGAGGATCGAAGCGAACACCGAGATGCGCTGGAACGGCTGGCCAAAGTGGAACACCTTGCCCTGATACGGCACGTCGGTGGAACCCAGAACCAGTTGCGCGAGCTCGCGGAACAGTTCTTCGGTCAGGTCCATGTTGTCTTCGTAGTCAGCGTAGGCCTGGTAGAACTCGAGCATGGTGAACTCGGGGTTGTGCCGGGTCGAAACGCCTTCGTTACGGAAGTTGCGGTTGATCTCGAACACACGCTCGAAACCACCGACCACCAGACGCTTGAGGTACAGCTCCGGCGCGATGCGCAGGAACATGTCCAGGTCCAGGGCGTTGTGATGAGTCTCGAACGGCTTGGCCGCGGCGCCGCCAGGGATGGTTTGCAGCATCGGCGTTTCGACTTCGAGGAAGTCGCGCTTCATCAGGAAGCTGCGGATGTGCGCGATCACTTGCGAACGGATGCGGAACGTCTGACGGACTTCTTCGTTGACGATCAGGTCGACGTAGCGCTGGCGATAGCGGGTTTCGGTATCGGTCAGACCGTGGTGCTTGTCTGGCAGCGGGCGCAGGGACTTGGTCAACAGGCGCACGTTGGTCATTTCAACGTACAGGTCGCCTTTGCCGGAACGGGCCAGGGTACCTTCGGCGGCGATGATGTCGCCCAGGTCCCAGGTTTTCACTGCGGCCAGGGTTTCTTCAGACAGGGTTTTACGGTTGACGTAAACCTGGATGCGCCCGGACATGTCCTGGATCACCATGAAGGAACCGCGGTTGAGCATGAGACGACCGGCAACCTTGACCGGGATCGCCGCCTCGGCCAGATCTTCCTTGGTCTTGTCCACGTACTGCTTCTGCAAGTCTTCGCAGTAGCTGTCGCGGCGGAAGTCGTTGGGGAAGGCCTGACCCTTGGCGCGCTCGGCAGCAAGCTTTTCCTTGCGCAGGGCGATCAGGGTGTTTTCTTCCTGTTGCAGGGCTTGCGGATCGAGTTGTAGGTCGCTCATGTCTTTGAATTTTCCATCACAGGTTCGTTGCCCCCAGCCTTCGGCTGGGGATCGCGGGCAAGTCGGGTCGCCGCACCGCTCGCTACTACAGGGTCGCGGTGACCCTGTAGCGCGGGCCTTAAAGCCCTTGTTTCAGGCTTGCCACCAGGTATTCGTCGATATCGCCGTCAAGCACGTTGGTGCAGTCGCTGCGCTCGATGCTGGTACGCAGATCCTTGATCCGCGACTGGTCGAGTACATACGAGCGGATCTGATGACCCCAGCCGATATCCGACTTGGTGTCTTCCAGCGCCTGGGAGGCGGCGTTGCGTTTCTGCACTTCCTGCTCGTACAAGCGCGCCCGCAACATTTTCATCGCGGTGTCTTTGTTTGCGTGCTGGGAGCGTTCGTTCTGGCAGCAGACCACGGTGTTGGTCGGTACGTGAGTGATCCGTACCGCCGAGTCGGTGGTGTTTACGTGCTGACCACCGGCACCGGAGGAACGATAGGTATCGATCCGCAGGTCCGAGGGGTTGATGTCGATTTCGATGTTGTCATCGATTTCCGGCGAGACGAAAACCGCCGAGAACGAGGTGTGACGACGGTTGCCGGAGTCGTACGGGCTCTTGCGCACCAGACGGTGCACGCCGATCTCGGTCCGCAGCCAGCCAAAGGCGTATTCGCCCTTGATGTGCACGGTCGCGCCCTTGATCCCGGCGACTTCGCCGGCAGACAGTTCCATGATGGTTGCGTCGAAACCGCGTTTATCCGCCCAGCGCAGGTACATGCGCAGCAGGATGTTGGCCCAGTCCTGGGCTTCGGTGCCGCCGGAACCGGACTGGATGTCCAGATAAGCGTTGTTGGGGTCCATCTCGCCGCTGAACATCCGGCGGAATTCAAGCTTCTCGAGGGACTCGCGCAGACGCTCGACTTCAGCGGCGACGTCGTCGACAGCAGCCTGGTCTTCTTCCTCGGCAGACATCAGCAGCAGGTCTTTGGCATCGGCCAGACCGCTGGACATTTCATCGAGGGTATCGACGATCTGGGCCAGCAAGGAACGCTCGCGGCCTAGATTCTGGGCGTATTCAGGGTTGTTCCAGACACTCGGATCTTCAAGCTCGCGATTGACTTCGGTCAGACGCTCATGCTTTTGATCGTAGTCAAAGATACCCCCGAATAGTTTCGGAGCGCTCGGACAGGTCCTTGATACTGTTAAGGATCGGGTTGATTTCCATGGCGGGCAGCACTCGTTGGCGAACTTTTGAAAGCCGACGAGTATAACGTAATCAGGCTGTCACGGCAGCCCGTCGAGCGGCAAAGCATCGAAATCACTGGGTTCAGACGGGTCATGGCCAAGAGCGCCTGATGTGGGCTGGGAGCTTTCAGCGAGGGGCCACTCAGGAATCTCGACCGGACACACCTACGATCTCCTCAGATAGCTTATCCACGGCGCGATGAAAACGTCGAAAATTCTGTAGGAAACAACCTCAATAGAAACGGACAAAGACTACAAAGTTAGCAATTGCTCAATGCTTTGTTTTTATCTATAAATAAACGATACAAAGTAAGTCAGAGCAACTGAATAGCGCCTGACTACTTAACAATCGCACTATCACCTTAAGCTAAAGCTTAGGCCAACTGTTGCGCTGTCTAAAACCGCAATTGCGAAAAAAACTAGCGAAAGCTCGATCTTATTATTGAGCCTCTATGACACTGTCCTTTGATCGTTCTCCCGGTGGCTGACATGTCCAACATCGCACAGGGTAATAATTTTTGCATTGCCACACCCCACTACAAGTCGTCGATGTTGGGTATATCTGAATATATTGCATCGCGACAACCTTCCTCAGCTGCATTAAATGCAGCGTTATCCCTAACCTATAACCTGCCTCACCTGTGCGGCTTGGGTAGAGATGCCATTATCACGAACAAAACTAAAGGACTATAATGAAACTCATCAACAACATAATAATTGTAGGCTTTGGCAGCATTGGCCAAGCACTACTTCCGTTATTAGTCGAAAACTACAACGCAAAGATTATTATCTTCGACAAAGAAACGGATGAGGTTCGACAGGACATTGCGAAAGAGTTTTCGGCCATCTTAAAGAAAAAACTAATAACTGATGATAATTTTTGCGAAGTTTTGTCCCCACTACTAAGTGGCAGTAGCTTTCTATTGAATTTGGCGGTATCCGTTTCAAGTATAGCTTTGATAGATCTTGCTCAACGATTCAAGGCACTTTATCTAGATACCTGCATAGAGCCTTGGGAGTATGACACCCAGAAAGGTCATGGACTTACTAGCAATCATTGTCTACGGGAGGAATTGAAAGAATACGCGCAAGCTCAGGCGGGGACAACAACGGCACTCGTTGCACATGGAGCAAATCCCGGCTTCATCTCCATACTGCTCAAGAAAGCATTGCTTGAAATGGCAATCATTAACGAAATACACGATCGACCAACGGTACAAGTCGAGTGGGCTGAGTTAGCCGAGAAGCTTGGATTGCAAGTTATACAGATATCAGAGCGAGACACTCAAGTCACTTCAAGAACTCGCGAAGCCTATAATTTTATGTGTACTTGGTCTGTGGATGGGCTTATCACCGAGTGTTTGCAGCCAGCGGAAATAGGATGGGGATCCCACGAAGAGGCAACGCCTCATGGAGCTAAAGTTAACGGCTATTCACTGGAACTGATCGAGCAGGGGCGAGAGGTCATAGTGAAAAGTTGGTCCCCTAACTATTTAGAGTTTTCCGCGTATTTGTTGACGCATAATGAATCGCTCTCAATTGCGGAATACTTAACTTTAGGCGATCCTGTCAACCCCCAATATCGGCCGACTGTTTATTACGCTTATCACCCTTGCGATCAAGCGGTAGAATCAATGCAACTGCTTAATGACGGAAGTGAAAACCGAATCGCCTCCAAGGAAGTATTGAAAGACGATATAGCCTCAGGTATCGATGAGCTTGGTATTTTTTTGATCAGCAAAAAATACAAATCATTTTGGCTCGGATCTAATCTTTCAATAGGTAAGGCGAGAAAAATGGCGAAGCACAATAGCGCCACAAGCTTGCAAGTTGTCTCAAGTATAGTTGCTGGAATGAAGTGGGCTGAGCAGCACCCCGAGTCTGGAGTGCTAGAATCCGAAAGTCTCGACTGGCAGTACATTTTCGATTTCGCGGAGCGGTATTGGCAGCCAATAGTTACGCAGGAAACTGATTGGCGGCCAGGTTCACCTGGCGACACCTTATCCTTTCAGAATTTTCGAGTACTTCCTCAGAGTTAAACTAAAAGACAATGGAGTGCCAAAATATCATGAACAACACAACAAGCACCAACAGTAGATTCGGAACTCGCTCGACCCCAGATGCCGCAGTAGTTCTGGCAAACTTCAAATTCCCTCTTGTTGAGCTCAATGATATCGAGCGCACCGAATGGAAGGAGATATTGTTTGACTCAATAATTACAGAGTACGATGCTCGGCGTCTGTACTGGCATCTAGAAACCAAATACACAGACTACTTCCCGGCACTGGTAGAGGTATTAAATCCATGGCTCAGGGACGAAATTGACCACGCTTATGGCTTTACTCTGATCTACTCATCTTACACAGGCATACCACTTGATCAAGTTGTACTGGAAGCTGAAATCAGAAAACCTGACTTCAGCATAATTAGTCCAATCGCTAACGATGCATTCAAGCTACTCATCATGCTGGCCTATGACGAAATAATTACTACACATGTTTATCATCGCAGCATAGCCAAGTACGATCAGTTCGACTCCCAACAATTATCAACCTGGATCAGAAAGACAAAGAAAGATGAAATCACACATTTTTTCTCATTTATGCAGAAAGCCAAGGAGTTATTCCCCAATCGGACAAACGAGGTCCCTTCAATACTTGAAGAGATCTTCGATATAGACTTTGAAAAAGAAAGCTATAGCGGAACATTCGTCTTGGATCATAACACGCCCGACTTCCCTATATCCAAGCAAGAAATTAAAAGCATGATCATTCCTGCTATTGTAAAAAAATTTAACGAATGAGAATTTGGCCTATAAGGAATAAAATCAAATGAAGCGGCCGTTTTTAGCCAAAAGGCATTGGAGTTCCCGGGCTCTTTTCAATGAGATCTCTGGCAGCGAATGGGCAAACCCAGGAGTTGATCTTAAGTATCAAGATTTTTTCATGGCGGACTTGGTCTCAGAATATGACTCCGTGAATCTTTACCATCACCTACACCCGCAAAGAGGGAAGTTTTCGCCATACTTCGTTCAATATTTAGATTTTTGGTTTGCAGATGAGAGAAATCATGCCGATGGTTTCTTTGAGCTTAATCGCCTCTTATTCGGCTCAAGTGAAGAGGAACTGATTAACCAATTAAAGGTGAGGACTGGAAACTTCGAAGACCTGGAAGAAATACTTGCCAGCGAATTCAATCTACTACTCATGTTCGCTTATGATGAGTACGTATCTGTCAAGACGTACAAAAAAGATACGTTTTATAGCGAGTTTGGGCATCCCGCTTTCAACAGATGGATTAAAAATCTAATAGCGGATGAAGCAATTCATTTCGGAAATGCGATAAAAATACTTAAGAACACTCATGCATCGGAATTGAGCAAGGCTGAAAACGTACTTCGCAGCATAGTTAAATTCGAAGGAAACGCATACCAAAATACCTTCCTATTCGATCACGATGGTCCTCATTTTCTGCTTGATGGCAATGAACTCGGGGACGTTGTAATAGAGGAGATTTTATCAGCATTAGCTAAAGGTCGAAAATGAAAAACCACTATTACATGATAGCGGCCCTGATACTTATGATCTTCGGCGAAATACTAACGATCTACAGCGAAGTGTATGCATCAAAACTTCCTGGACGACCAATGGAAACCCCGTTGATGTTCCTTAAACCCATGATACTCATTAGCATTGCCGGTACCAGTCTGGTTTTTGCATATTGGCTTGGATATCAAGGTACCGGAAATATTTGGGTGGTGACGGTCGTTTCTTTAACGCTTCTGCTTATTCTAGAACCTATTGTGATATATGCAATGCTGAAGGAGCTACCTGAAAGAGGTGCAGTAATAGGTTTTTTTCTAGGGGCGGCTGGACTAATTGCTGCAGTAGCACTTTAAAAAAATAATCGGAGTTAAATTATGCTAACCAAAGAAAAGGTAATGAGCTGCACTGTCTGTGGCTATGAATACTGCCCTGCGGCAGGTGATCCTGAAAATGGAATACCACCAGGTACGTCTTGGGAAGACATCCACGACGATTGGCTATGTCCGGATTGTCAGATGCCTAAGGGTGATTTTGAGTAAGTACTCCTATTATGAAGCTGCTCGCCAGAGCACCACTTCGCTCGCGTCCTTGCCATCCCGCTACGAGACGGCTGCGATTTGATGGAAGTAATTGGGCGGCGATTGCAGACGCAGATTTCGTAAACCGTACGAATAGCTGACAGGTTTATTTTTATTCCATCAAAAATAAGCTTGTCAGCTATCTCTATTCAACCATCGATGCGCATCCCCCTACTCAATCCCCACCTGATTGCGCCCATTGTTTTTCGCCAGGTACAAACCTTTGTCGGCGGCCGAGATCAGTTGTCGGCAATTACTGCCTGACTGCGGGGTCATGGCCGACAGGCCGATGCTGATGGTCAGATTCGCGCCTTCGGCCGGGAAAACATGCGGAATTTTCATTGCGTCCACGGTCTGGCGCAGTTTTTCGGCCAGCAGCCGCGCGCCGCCCGGTGAGGTGTTGGGCAGTACCAGCACGAACTCTTCACCGCCATAACGGGCCGGCAGGTCCGAGGGTCGGTTGCTGGCTTCGCGAATGGCCGTGGCGACTTTGCGCAGGGCTTCATCGCCCTCCAGATGGCCGAAGCTGTCGTTGTAGGACTTGAAGTAGTCGACATCGATCATCAACAGCGACAGTTGCGCCTGGTCGCGCATGGCTCGTCGCCATTCCAGCTCGAGGTATTCATCGAAGTGCCGGCGATTGGACAGCCCGGTCAGGCCGTCGGAGTTCATCAAGCGCTGCAGCACCAGATTGGTATCAAGCAACTGCTGCTGACTGACCCGCAACGCGCGATACGCCGCATCGCGTTGCAGCAGGGTCATGTAGGAACGCGAGTGATAGCGGATGCGCGCAACCAGTTCGATGTTATCCGGCAGCTTGACCAGGTAATCGTTGGCACCTGCGGCAAACGCCGCGCTTTTGATCAGGGGGTCTTCCTTGGTCGACAGCACGATGATCGGAATATCCTTGGTTGCCGGATGGTTGCGGTACTCGCGCACCAGCGTCAACCCGTCCAGACCGGGCATGACCAGGTCCTGAAGGATCACCGTCGGCTTGATGCGGATCGCCTGGGCGATGGCCTGATGCGGGTCGGCGCAGAAGTGGAAGTCGATATTCTCTTCATTGGCCAACCCGCGCCGCACAGCCTCACCGATCATTGCCTGGTCGTCGACCAACAGCACCATCGCGGCATTTTCATCGGTTTTGAAATCGTCGAGCTGTAAATCATTCATGTACGGTCACCTGAATTGCTACCTGGCCAGGACAGCGGCTGTTGTCGGTCATTTGGCAAATACTTCCAGTAGTCGTGGTGCAATCTTGTCCAGTGGGCGAATTTCCACGGCGGCGTCAATGGCGGCGGCCGCTTTCGGCATCCCGTACACCGCACTGCTGTGCTGGTCCTGGGCGATGGTCAGGAAGCCTTGCTCGCGCATCAATTTAAGCCCCTGAGCGCCGTCACGGCCCATGCCGGTCAGCAATACACCGACAGCGTCGCCGTTCCAGTGGCGGGCCACGCTCTCGAAAAACACGTCGATCGAGGGTCGATAGATCTCATTGACCGGCTCGGCTGTGTAGGCCAGCGTGCCGTTCTTCAACAGCCGGATATGATGGTTGGTGCCGGCCAGCAGCACCGTACCGCTTTGCGGTCGCTCACCCTGTTGCGCCAGCCGCACCGTCAGCCCAGAAGCACTGCTCAGCCATTCGGCCATGCCGGAGGCGAACACCTGGTCAACGTGCTGAACCAGCACAATGGCCGCCGTGAAATCGGCTGGCAGGCCTTTGAGCAAGGCTTCCAGCGCCGCCGGCCCGCCAGCGGAAGAACCGATGGCCACCAGGCTCTCGCGCTGCCCCGTCGTGCGTAAATGCGGCGCAGCCGAACGCACCCGGCTAGCGCTCTGGCCGATCAACCAGCCAATATTGAGGATCTTGCGCAGCAATGGCGCTGCGGCTTCTTGCGCATTGCCGGCACCGACGGCCGGGGTATCGACCACATCCAGCGCGCCATGGCCCATGGCTTCGAACACCTTACGGACGTTCTGCTCGCGATCGACGGTGACAATCACGATGGCACACGGGCTCTCGGCCATGATCCGCCGGGTCGCTTCCACGCCATCCATCACCGGCATGATCAAATCCATCAGGATCAGGTCCGGCGTCAGTTCGGCGCAGTACTTCACCGCATCAAGGCCATTGCTCGCGACCCAGGCCACTTCGTGGGCCGGCTCGAAAGCCAGGGCTCTACGCAAGGCCTCTACCGCCATGGGCATGTCATTGACGATAGCGATCTTCATGCCCGGGCTCCTCCGATGAGTTCCACGACTGCATCAAGCAAAGCGTCGTCATGAAAACTGGCTTTGGCTAGATAATAGTCGGCTCCGGCGTCCAGTCCACGACGGCGGTCTTCTTCGCGATCCTTGTAGGAAACCACCATGACCGGCAGCGACTGCAAGCGGTTGTCGCGACGCAACAGGGTGACCAATTCAATGCCATCCATTCGGGGCATATCGATGTCGGTGATCAGCAGATCGAAATCTTCGGCACGCAAGGCGTTCCAGCCGTCCATCCCGTCTACCGCCACGGCGACGTCATAGCCGCGATTGAGTAGCAGCTTGCGTTGCAATTCGCGCACGGTCAGCGAGTCGTCGACCACCAGAATGCGTTTGCGCGCGACTTGCGCGGCCTCGCTGTGCCGGGCGATGCGCTCCAGGCGGCCGGTGTTGAGCAGTTTGTCCACCGAACGCAGCAGGTCTTCGACGTCGACGATCAGCACCACCGAGCCGTCGTCCAGCAGCGCCCCGGCGGAAATGTCCTGAACCTTGCCCAAGCGCTCATCCAGCGGCAACACCACCAGCGTGCGCTCGCCGATAAAGCGCTCGACAGCCACCCCGTACACGGCATCGCGCTCGCGAATGACCACAACTTTGAGGGTTTGCTCGTTGGTCTGCGCCGCCGGGCGCTGCAACAACTGGCTGGCCGCGACCAGACCGACATGCCGGCCTTCGTGCCAGAAATGCTGACGCCCCTCCACCTGCACGATGTCATCCGGTTCCAGGTCGCACATACGCTCGATATGCGCCAGCGGAAAGGCATAAGCCTCCTCGCCGACTTCGACCACCAGACTGCGCACCACCGACAGAGTCAGCGGGACTTCAAGGTGGAAGCGACTGCCCTCTCCCGCTGTCTGCTCCAGAACCACCGCCCCGCGCAACTGCCGGGCCATATGCTGAACCGCGTCCAGGCCAACGCCGCGCCCGGAGACTTCAGTGACCTTGTCCCGCAGACTGAAGCCCGGCAGAAACAGGAAGGTCAGCAGCTCCTCTTCGCTTAACTGCGCAGCCGTCTCGGCCGGCGACAACTGACGCTCGACGATGCTGCGGCGCACGTGTTCGAGGTCGACCCCGCCTCCGTCATCGCTCAATTCCAGCACCAACAATCCGGCCTGATGGGAGGCGCGCAGACGAATCAGGCCTTCGCCGGGCTTACCGGCCAATACGCGCTGCTCAGGCATTTCGATGCCGTGATCCACGGCGTTACGCAGTAAATGGGTCAGTGGTGCTTCGAGTTTTTCCAGCACATCGCGGTCGACCTGGGTTTTCTCGCCCTCGATCTCCAACCGCACTTGTTTACCCAAGCTGCGGCCCAGATCACGAACCATCCGCTCCTGCCCGGCCAGCACATCCGCAAACGGCCGCATCCGGCAGGCCAGCGCCGTGTCATACAGCACCTGGGCACGCTGGCTGGCGTGCCAGCCAAACTCATCCAGCTCGGCGGTTTTCTCGGCCAGCAGTTGCTGGGACTCGGCGAGCATGCGCCGGGCATCGGTCAGCACTTCCCGGGCTTGCAGGCTCAGCTCGTGTTCTTTGAGGTGAACGTTGAGGCTTTCCAGAGCCCGCAGACTGTTGTTCTGCATACGCTTGAGGCGTTGCATAGTCGCCAGCCAGGGCTTGAGACGCTGGGTTTCCACCAGGGACTTGCTCGACAGATCGAGCAAGCTGTTCAGCCGTTCGGCGGTAACCCGCAGCACCCGTTCGCCGCCTTCGGTAACGCGCGTGGCTTGACGCGGCATCGCGATGGGAGCAGCGGGCAGCGGTTCGGGCTCCAGCCGCGGCGCCTCGGACTCACGCCTGACAGCCAGCGCATCGAGCAGCAGTTCAGCCATCGGTGGCGTGGCTGGCTTAACGGCTGGCTCAACGGCTGGCGCAGCGGGCGCCGCAACGTTGGCGGTCAACGCAGCGGGATCCAGCAACAAGCCCATCAAGGCGACATAGGCCTCGATATCGCCGGAACTGACGTCGCTGCCCGGTGTGGCGATGCGCGTCAGAAAATCCGTGCCTTGCAGCAAGGCATCGATATGTTCGGGTTGCAGGTACAGGCGACCTTCCTGGGCGCTGACCAGGCAATCCTCCATGACATGCGCCACGCTGACCCCGGCATCCACTCCGACAATGCGTGCGGCGCCCTTGAGTGAGTGAGCCGCGCGCATGCAGGCTTCCAGTTGATCGGCCTGGGTCGGATTGCGTTCCAGTGCCAGCAGGCCGGTGCTGAGCACCTGAGTCTGCGCTTCGGCCTCCAGGCTGAACAGTTCCAGCAGCGATGCATCGCGCATTTGCTCGGGGGTCATGTGAGGCTCCGGGTCACGGCGGACAGCAACTGTTCTTCATCCAGCCAGCGCAAGCTGCGGCCCTTGAATTGCAACACGCCACGGGTGTATCTGGCGCTGGCTTGCGGGCCTGCACCTGAGGCGGCGTTCAAGGTGCGCTCATCGATAGCGTGAATCCCGTCGACTTCGTCCACCGGCACCACCACCGGGCCGCCGTGGGCAGCGATGATCAACATGCGCGGCATGACCCGCGTACCCGAGGCAACGCCAGTGGTCGCGTCCAGCCCCAGCAGTTCCACCAGCGACAGGCAGGCGACCAGCGCGCCACGCACATTCGCCACACCCAATAATGCCCGCGAACGCTGGTGCGGCAAGGAATGTATCGGTTGCAACGTCGCAACCTCCACCAGGCAGCGAGTCACCAGGCCCAACCACTCTTCGCCAAGGCGGAACATCAACAGTGAGCGGGTGACGACATCGGTCTCGACTGCCAGCGACTGCCGATGGTCTTCCTGTTGCAACGCATAACGGTCGAGCAAGCGGGTCGCGGCAGTGGAGTACACCGCGCAGTTGCGGCAATGAATATGCTCGGGCAATAGCGGGCAGGATTTGTCACCGTGGACACCGATCCGGTTCCAGCAATCATCGATGGCCTGCGCATCCTCATGGGTCACGCTCAACGAAACAGATCCGCTCATCGTTTACGCTCACTGTCAGCGGTGCGTTCGCTACGGGCAGCGCGCTCCTGCAATCGACGGGCGCCCGCCGCGTCCCCTTTGGAAGCCAGCAATGCGGCCAGATGCACCAGGGCTTCAGGGTGCTGCGGCTCCAGATAGAGTGCCTTGCGATAGAAACCCTGGGCCTCCAGCGCGCTGCCGGCGACATCGCTGAGCAATCCCAGCCAATAAAACACTTGAGCCACCGGTTCATGGCTGCGCAGGTACTGCTCGCAGGCGGCACGTGCCTCGGCGCTTTTGCCCTCATCGGCCAGCGCGGCGATGCTGGCGAGCAAGGCGCCTGCATCACTCAGCGCAGCAGCAGGTTTACTGGAACCTGTTGCTGGCGCAAGGCTGGTAAAGGGTCGGCTGCGCATCGGCGGTTGCGCCACGCTGCGGATCGGCTGACGCACGGGTAATGGCGTCGGGATAAAAGTCGGCTGCGACGCGGGTTCAGGGTCGCTGTGACGACTGAATGCAAAAGACTGGGGAATGCCGATCGAACGCATGCCCAAACGCCCCAGCAGACTGCCCTCGGCCGGGCCGATAAACAGCACGCCGTCGACATGGGTCAGGCGCTTGAGCACTTCAAGCACCTGTTGCTGGGTCGGTTGGTCGAAATAAATCAGCAGATTGCGGCAGAACACAAAGTCATAAGGCGGTTCATTGGCCAGCAACCCGGGATCGAGCAGGTTGCCGACCTGCAAGCGCACTTGTTCGCACACTCGCGCGCTGAGACGATAGAGCTCGCCTTCGGTACTGAAATGGCGCTCGCGAAAATCGCTCAATTGCCCACGAAAGGAGTTCTTGCCATACACCGCACGCTTGGCGCGTTCGACCGACAAAGGGCTGACATCCAGCCCTTCGACCTTGAACTGATGGGGCGCAAACCCGGCATCGAACAAGGCCATGGCAATCGAATAAGGCTCTTCGCCGGTAGAACACGGCAGGCTGAGAATCCGCAAGGCACGCATGCCCTTGATCTCGGCCAAACGTGTTACCGCCAGTCTGGCCAGGGTGGCGAAGGATTCCGGATAACGGAAAAACCAGGTTTCCGGCACGATCACGGCTTCGATCAGCGCCTGCTGCTCATCCAGTGATCCCTGCAATGTGTGCCAGTACTCGTCAGCGCTAAGCGCCTGCTGCGCCGTCATGCGCTGGCGCACCGCCCTTTCGATGATCGCCGGCCCCACGGACGCCACGTCCAGGCCGATACGTTCTTTGAGGAAGTCGAAAAAACGCTGGTCGTTGCTCATGGACGCTCCTCGATCAGAGCGAGATCCAGCGGTGGCGACGGAAATAACAGCGCGCGGACCTCGGCATCGAGTAAATCAGCGACCCGAATCCATTGCAGCAAGCCCTGCTGATCTTCGCGCACCGGCCCCAGATAAGGCGCCTGGCGATTATCCAGACCATAGGCTTGAAAGTCCGCCGGATTGCAGCGCAGGGTATCGGTCGCCTGCTCAAGAATCAGCCCGAGCAACTGCTCAGGGACGGACGCTTGCGGCCGATAGTGCACCAGCACCAGTCGGGTACTGGTGCGTACCTCGGCCGGCTGGCCGAATGTCAGCGCACTGAGGTCGATCACCGGCACCACCGCGCCACGGTAGGCAAACACCCCGGCAACCCAGGACGGCGCCTTCGCGATCGGCTTGAGTGGCAGGCGCGGCAGCACTTCGGCCACCTCGATGGCCTGCAGGGCATAGCGTTCGTTGCCAATGCGAAACAGCAAAAACAACGATTGTTTCGGCGCCATCCCCGCACCGCGTTTCGCCGCGAGCTCGCTCATCAGACTTTGAATCGCGAGACGCCGCCACGCAGCCCCACCGCCACCTGACTCAGTTCATCGATGGCGAAGCTGGCCTGACGCAGGGAATCCACCGTCTGGCTGCTGGCATCGCCCAACTGCACCAGCGCGTGATTGATCTGCTCGGCGCCGGTCGCCTGGGCCTGCATGCCTTCGTTGACCATCAGCACGCGCGGCGCCAGAGCCTGCACCTGATGAATGATCTGCGACAACTGCTCGCCGACCTGCTGCACCTCGGACATGCCGCGGCGCACTTCTTCGGAGAATTTGTCCATGCCCATGACCCCCGCCGACACCGCCGACTGGATCTCACGGACCATCTGCTCGATATCGTAGGTGGCTACGGCGGTCTGGTCCGCCAGGCGCCGTACTTCGGTCGCGACCACAGAGAAACCGCGACCATATTCACCGGCCTTCTCGGCTTCGATCGCAGCATTGAGGGACAACAGGTTGGTCTGGTCGGCGACCTTGACGATGGTCACCACCACCTGGTTGATGTTGCCGGCCTTCTCATTGAGGATCGCCAGCTTGGCGTTGACCAGATCGGCTGCGCCCATCACCGATTGCATGGTGTCTTCCATGCGGGCCAGCCCCTGCTGGCCGGAGCCGGCCAGCACCGAAGCCTGATCGGCGGCAGTGGAGACTTCCGTCATGGTGCGCACCAGATCCCGGGAGGTCGCCGCGATTTCCCGTGAAGTGGCGCCGATTTCCGTGGTGGTGGCGGCGGTTTCAGTCGCGGTAGCCTGTTGTTGCTTGGAGGTGGCGGCAATTTCCGTGACCGAGGTGGTGACCTGTACCGAGGAACGCTGGGCTTGGGACACCAGCGAGGTGAGCTCGCTCATCATGTCGTTGAAGCCGGTTTCGACCGCGCCGAACTCATCCTTGCGCGCCAGATTCAGGCGACTGCTCAGATCGCCGTTACGCATCAATTCCAGGATCTGCACGATACCCCGCATCGGCGCCGTGATCGCCCGCATCAACAACAGACCACACACCCCGGCAATAATGACCGCGATCAGGAGCGAAATGCCCATGATCAGCTTTGCCTCTACTACCGCTGAAACGATCGAGTCAGTAGCCGACTCTGCCACATTCCTGTTGCGCTGAATCAACCTGTCCAGTTGTTTGCGGCCGTCCATCCAGGCCGGGGTCAGTTGTTCGGCGAAGATGCGACGGGCCTGTTCGATGTCCTTATGCTGGTAGGCATTGCGAACCTCTTCAAGCAGCTTGTCGTAATTGTCATGCAGCCGTTCAAACTCGTCGAAAATTTCCTGATCGTCTTTCTCGAAGATGGTCGTTCGGTAGCTGGCCATTGCATGTTGCAATCCTTCCTCAAAACGCTGGAACTCCTTGTCAACCTGGGTCATGTCTCGACCGCTGGCCTGTCCGATCAGTTGCTGGGTCAGCACGTAATCATCAACCCAGACATCGCGAATCAGGGAGCTGTAGTAAATCCCGGGAAGGCTGTCCGAGCGCACGGACTTCTCACTGGATTCAATCGACAGTAACCGGGAGTACGAGACGACCACCATCAGCATCATGATGGCGATAACGACCGCAAAGCTCGTCAAAATGCGTTGGCGCAACGTCCAGTTGTTCACAGTCAGTCCTCGAGGCCATGGAAATCGGAGGGAGTATAGCCGAGGGTGCGCCATCGTTTATCAACAGCTTGCGCACCACATCACATGATGAGAGGAGAAAGTCGGCATCCGCTCTGGATGGCTACTTTGGGGCAGATGCGGCGAACGCCGCCAGTGATGATTCAGTAGTAACAGACCGTGGATTGGTCATTGAGGGAGATTAGGGAGTCCTGAATAGAACAACTTGTGGCGAGGGAGCTTGCTCCCGCTGGAGCGCGAAGCGGTCCTGAAACCTGCAATCACATTTCGTCAGGCACACCGCATTCACAGGTCTTGCGGCTGCTGCGCATCCGAGCGGGAGCAAGCTCCCTCGCCACAGGGGGGGCACCTGTTTAGATCGAAGCCTGGCGAGCCTGCTTCTCCAGCTCAGCCTTCAACCCTGGCTCGAGCTTGAGCTGACGAGCCAACTCATCCAGATAGGACTTCTCCATGAAGCTCTCTTCGTCCACCAGCATCACGCTGGCGATGTACATCTCGGCGGCCATTTCCGGGGTGCTGGCGGAGCGGGCGACGTCGGCCGGGTCCAGAGGTTTGTTGAGTTCGGCGTGCAGCCAGTGTTGCAGTTCCTGATCGTTGTCCAGCTTGGTGAACTCGCCCTCGATCAACGCACGCTCGCGCTCATCGACATGTCCATCGGCCTTGGCGGCGGCGACCAGCGCCTTGAGGATCGCCTGGCTGTGCAATTCAACTTGCGCTGTCGGTAAACGGTCGAGGGTTTGCGGTTCAGCCTGTGGTGCACCGGCCTGTTGCGCCTGCCAGTTGCCATAAGCCTTGTAGGCCAACACGCCCAGCGCGGCCAGGCCGCCGTAGGTCAGGGCCTTGCCGCCAAAGTTACGGGCTTTTTTGTTCCCCAGCAACAGGCCCATGGCGCCCGCCGCCAGCGCACCGCCGCCGGCCCCTGAAAGCAGACTGCCGAGCCCGCCAGAACCGCCGCCAAGCAAGTTGCCCAGCGCGCCTTTATCCGAACCTGCCGGTTTGTTCTGAGTGCCACCCGCCTTGTTCTGCAACATGTCCTGACCGGACTTGAGTAACTGATCGAGCAATCCACGTGTATTCACTTGCTGCCTCCACGAATTGGGCTTAACCGGATCATTTAGGCCACCAGCGTAGATCGAAGTGCCCGCCTCCAGCTTTTGAGAGTGCTTCCAGATGTTGCACTACTCTAATAATTAGCCTCAACAAGCATGGTTTCACCACGTTCAAAACTGCCCCGACCATAATTTAAAGAAGAGGGAAACCCCATGTTCGTGCACAAGACCGCACTGCTCAGTGCAATCACCACAGCACTGCTAGCCAGCGCCAGCATCCAGGCCGCCGAACCGCTGAAAACCGTCGGTGCCGGCGAAGGCCAATTGGATATCGTCGCCTGGCCGGGCTACATCGAACGTGGTGAGAGCGACAAGAACTATGACTGGGTGACCGGTTTCGAGAAAGAGACCGGCTGCAAGGTCAACGTCAAAACCGCCGGTACCTCCGATGAGATGGTCAGCCTGATGGCCAAGGGTGGCTACGACCTGGTTACCGCCTCCGGCGATGCCTCCCTGCGCTTGATCGCCGGCAAGCGGGTACAACCGATCAACACCGCGCTGATCCCGAACTGGAAGAACATCGATCCACGCCTCAAGGACGCGCCTTGGTACGTGGTCGACAAGCAGACCTATGGCGCGCCTTATCAGTGGGGTCCGAACGTGTTGATGTACAACACCAAGATATTCAAGCAAGCGCCTGTCAGCTGGAGCGTGGTGTTCGATGCGCAGGTCCTGCCGGACGGCAAGACCAACAAGGGTCGCGTGCAGGCCTATGACGGCCCGATCTACATCGCCGACGCGGCGCTGTACCTCAAGTCGAGCAAACCGGAACTGGGCATCAAGAACCCCTATGAACTGACTGAAACCCAATACAAAGCCGTGCTCGATCTGTTGCGTGCCCAGCAACCGTTGATCCACCGCTACTGGCATGACACCACTGTGCAGATGAGTGACTTCAAAAACGAAGGCGTGGTGGCCTCCAGCTCCTGGCCGTATCAGGTCAACGGTCTGATGACCGAGAAACAGCCGATCGCTTCGACCATCCCCAAGGAAGGCGCCACCGGATGGGCCGACACCACCATGATGCACGCCGAGGCCAAGCATCCGAACTGTGCCTACAAGTGGATGGACTGGTCGCTAACGCCCAAGGTCCAGGGTGACGTAGCCGCCTGGTTCGGCTCGCTGCCGGCGGTTCCGGCGGCCTGCAAAGAGAGCGAATTGCTCGGTGCTCAAGGGTGCAAAACCAACGGTTTCGACCAGTTCGACAAGATCGCCTTCTGGAAAACCCCGCAGGCCGAAGGCGGCAAGTTCGTGCCGTACAGCCGCTGGACCCAGGACTACATCGCGATCATGGGCGGCAGATAGGCCCTCTGGTCCTTCGGACCTTCGCGGGCAAGCCCGCTCCCACAGGTTTGCGCTGTCCTTGTGGGAGCGGGCTTGCCCGCGAAGCTTCTATAAAAAGTTTCAGATTTTTCAGAAGTCCAGGCAGGGGCCGCTGCGACAGCCTTCGCCTTTTTGGAGCACCGCACCATGACGCTTGCAGTCCAGTTCACCAACGTTTCCCGGCAGTTCGGCGAAGTGAATGCCGTTGACCGGGTTTCCATCGACATCCAGGACGGCGAGTTTTTCTCCCTGCTGGGGCCTTCCGGCTCGGGCAAAACCACCTGTTTGCGCCTGATCGCCGGTTTTGAACAGCCGAGCGCGGGTTCCATTCGTATTCATGGCGAAGAAGCCGCCGGGTTGCCGCCGTATCAACGTGACGTGAACACCGTGTTCCAGGATTACGCGCTGTTCCCGCACATGAACGTTCGCGACAACGTCGCCTACGGCTTGAAAGTCAAAGGCGTCGGCAAAGGCGAACGCCTCAAACGCGCCGAAGAAGCCCTCGACATGGTCGCCCTCGGTGGTTACGGCGAGCGCAAACCGGCGCAACTGTCCGGCGGTCAACGCCAGCGTGTGGCCCTGGCCCGCGCACTGGTCAATCGTCCTCGGGTGTTGCTGCTGGACGAACCCCTGGGCGCCCTCGACTTGAAGCTGCGCGAACAAATGCAGGGCGAGTTGAAGAAGCTGCAACGCCAGCTCGGCATCACTTTTATCTTCGTCACCCATGACCAGACTGAAGCACTGTCGATGTCCGACCGCGTGGCGGTGTTCAACAAGGGTCGCATCGAGCAAGTCGACACCCCGCGCAACCTCTACATGAAACCGGCGACCACCTTTGTCGCCGAGTTCGTCGGTACCTCCAACGTAATTCGCGGCGATCTGGCCAGACAATTGAACGGCAGCGACCAGCCGTTCTCGATTCGTCCGGAACATGTGCGCTTCGCCGAGGGTCCGGTGGCCAGCCACGAGATCGAAGTCAGCGGTCTGCTCCACGACATTCAGTATCAAGGCAGCGCCACCCGTTACGAACTCAAACTGGAAAACGGCCAGACCCTGAACATCAGCCAGGCCAACACTCAATGGCTGGACAGCAGCGCCCAACACCAGACCGGGCAACGGATCAGCGCACGCTGGGCCCGCGAAGCCATGATCCAGCTGACCGACACCGTTGCGAGCGAGGTGTGACATGAGCCTGGCCATGACTCAAACGCCCACCAGCGGCTCGCCGCTGCGACGGTTTTCCGACCTGCTGTATCGCCGGCCCAATCTGTACCTGGCAATGTTGCTGGTACCGCCGCTGATCTGGTTCGGCGCGATCTATCTCGGCTCATTGCTGATCCTGCTCTGGCAGGGTTTCTACACCTTCGACGACTTCACCATGACGGTCACGCCCGACCTGACCCTGGCGAACTTTTCGGCGCTGTTCCAGCCGTCGAACTTCGACATCATCCTGCGCACGCTGGGCATGGCCGTGGCGGTGTCGATTGCCAGCGCCTGCGTCGCGTTCCCCATTGCTTACTACATGGCGCGCTACACCACGGGCAAGACCAAAGCGTTTTTCTACATCGCAGTGATGATGCCGATGTGGGCCAGCTACATCGTCAAGGCTTACGCCTGGACCTTGCTGCTGGCCAAGGGCGGCGTCGCCCAGTGGTTCGTTCAGCATCTTGGGCTGGAGCCGGTATTGCAGTTCATCCTGGGGATTCCCGGCGTCGGCGGCAGCACCTTGTCCACCTCGCATCTGGGGCGTTTCATGGTGTTCGTCTACATCTGGCTGCCATTCATGATTCTGCCGATCCAGGCCTCGCTGGAACGTCTGCCACCATCGCTGCTGCAAGCCTCCGCCGACCTCGGCGCCAAGCCGCGCCAGACCTTCATGCAAGTCACTCTGCCGTTGTCGATCCCGGGCATTGCTGCCGGGTCGATCTTCACCTTCTCGCTGACCCTCGGTGACTTCATCGTGCCGCAACTGGTGGGGCCGCCGGGCTACTTCGTCGGCAGCATGGTTTACGCCCAACAGGGTGCCATCGGCAACATGCCGATGGCCGCGGCCTTCACCCTGGTGCCCATCGTGCTGATCGCCATTTACCTGTCCATCGTCAAACGTCTGGGAGCCTTCGATGCGCTCTGATTCTTCAAAACAGGGAGAACAATCCTCCCTGGGCCTGCGACTGGCCGCTTGGGGCGGGTTGGTATTTTTGCACTTCCCGATCCTGATCATCTTCCTGTACGCCTTCAACACCGAAGACGCGGCCTTCAGCTTTCCGCCCCAGGGCTTCACCCTGAAGTGGTTAAGTGTGGCCTTCTCCCGGCCGGACGTACTGGAGGCGATCAAGTTGTCGCTGCAGATCGCCGCTGTCGCCACGCTGATCGCCCTGGTCCTCGGCACCCTGGCATCGGCCGCGTTGTACCGGCGTGAATTCTTCGGCAAGCAAGGCATCTCGCTGATGCTGATCCTGCCGATCGCCTTGCCGGGGATCATCACTGGTATCGCCCTGCTCGCGACCTTCAAGACCCTGGGCATCGAGCCGGGCATGTTCACCATCATCGTCGGCCATGCGACCTTCTGCGTGGTGATCGTCTACAACAACGTCATCGCCCGCTTGCGTCGCACGTCCTACAGCCTGATCGAAGCCTCGATGGACCTCGGCGCCGACGGCTGGCAGACCTTTCGCTACATCGTCCTGCCGAACCTCGGCTCGGCGCTGCTGGCCGGCGGTATGCTGGCGTTCGCCCTGTCGTTCGACGAAATCATCGTCACCACTTTTACCGCCGGCCATGAACGCACGCTGCCGCTGTGGCTGCTCAACCAACTCGGCCGCCCGCGGGATGTGCCGGTGACCAACGTGGTGGCGATGCTGGTGATGCTCGTGACCATGTTTCCGATCCTCGGCGCCTACTACCTGACCCGCGGCGGTGAGAGCGTGGCCGGGAGTGGCGGTAAATAACCCCTGAACATAAACCAACTGTGGGAGCGGGCTTGCCCGCGAAGGGGCCATGGACCGCGCCGCCTGATTCGCGGGCAAGCCCGCTCCCACAGAGCACACAAGAGGACATCGATATGCAAACCAAACTGCTGATCAACGGCCAACTGGTCGAAGGTGAAGGCGCCAGCCAACCTGTGTTCAACCCGGCGTTGGGCCGCGTACTGGTGGAAATCAACGAAGCCAGCGAAACCCAGGTCGATGCCGCAGTACGCGCCGCCGATGCCGCATTCGAAGGCTGGTCGCAGACACCGCCCAGAGAGCGCTCGCTGCTGTTGCTCAAACTCGCCGACGTTATCCAGGCCCACGGCGAAGAACTAGCCAAGCTGGAATCGGACAACTGCGGCAAACCCTATAGCGCGGTGCTGAACGACGAAATCCCGGCAATTGCCGACGTGTTCCGCTTCTTCGCCGGCGCCAGCCGTTGCATGAGCGGCACGGCCGGGGGCGAATACCTGCCCGGCCACACGTCGATGATCCGCCGCGATCCGGTGGGCGTGGTTGCCTCCATCGCGCCGTGGAACTACCCACTGATGATGGTCGCCTGGAAAATCGCCCCGGCCCTTGCCGCCGGTAATACCGTGGTGCTCAAGCCGTCGGAACAAACCCCGCTGACCGCGTTGCGCCTGGCTGAACTGGCGTCGGAAATCTTCCCGGCCGGCGTACTCAATCTGGTGTTCGGCCGTGGTCCGAGTGTCGGCAGTCCGCTGGTGACCCATCCGAAAGTGCGCATGGTCTCGTTGACCGGCTCGATTGCCACCGGCACGAACATCATTTCCAGCACCGCCGACAGCGTCAAACGCATGCACATGGAGCTGGGTGGCAAAGCCCCGGTAATCATCTTCGACGACGCCGACATCGATGCCGCCGTGGAAGGTATTCGTACCTTCGGCTTCTACAATGCAGGGCAAGACTGCACCGCCGCCTGCCGCATCTACGCGCAGCAAGGCATCTACGACACATTCGTCGAGAAGCTCGGCGCGGCGGTCAGCACCATCAAGTACGGCTTGCAGGATGATCCGGCCACCGAGCTCGGCCCATTGATCACTGCGCAGCATCGCGACCGCGTGGCCGGGTTTGTCGAACGTGCGTTGGCACAACCGCACATTCGCTTGATCACTGGTGGCAAGGCCGTGGAAGGCAATGGTTTCTTCTTCGAACCGACGGTATTGGCCGACGCGCAACAGGACGATGAGATCGTCCGTCGCGAAGTGTTCGGGCCGGTGGTGTCAGTGACCAAGTTCACCGACGAAGCACAGGCCCTGACCTGGGCCAACGATTCGGACTACGGCCTGGCGTCGTCGGTCTGGACCAACGATCTCGGCCGCGCCCACCGCCTCGCGGCGCGTTTGCAGTACGGCTGCACCTGGGTCAACACGCACTTCATGCTGGTCAGCGAAATGCCTCACGGCGGTCAGAAACTGTCCGGTTATGGCAAGGACATGTCCGCGTACGGGCTGGAGGATTACACCACCGTAAGGCATGTGATGTTCAAGCACTAAAAGCTTCGCGGGCAAGCCCGCTCCCACAGGTCCACCGCAGTTCATGTGGGAGCGGGCTTGCTCGCGATAGCGTCAGGAACGATCAACTCAACGGTCGGAAAGTAGCTGCGGTAACGTTTGGCATCTCGAGTCAGCAATGTCAGCCCCCCTACCACTGCATGAGCGCCAATAAAAAAGTCGGCCAAAACATTGCCTTTACTGCCACCCACCTTCCGATAGCGAACGAAGGCTTTACCCGCCAAAAACAACGCAGGCCGGGGAATCTCCTGTATCGACAGTCCCAGCTTCGCTACGACTGCATCCAGCGCTTCAAACGTAGAGAACGCCTGCGACAGCTCGGCATAGATAATCGGATTAATGACCAAATCATGAACCTGAGACTGCGCGCGAAGCTGTTGAATAGACCAATCAGCCCAGGTCGGGTCATCTTCAAGTACATCGATCAGTACGTTTGTGTCGACCAACAGCATCAGTCGTCACCACGTAACAACGACATCAATTCGTCGGTTCGCCATTTGATATCCGCTTTGCCGCGTACGGCTTCAAATCTATCCTGCTGAACCGGCTTGCCCGGTTTAGGCTCGCCACGGTGCAGGACCACTTCTCCTTGGGCATTGACGCTAAACTCAATCGCCGAGCCAGGAATGAGATGCAAAGCATCACGAATTGGCTTGGGAATAGTTACCTGGCCCTTGCTGGTCATAGTGGTCGACATAAGTCCCTCCTTAGGTATTACCAGAAAAACAAAAGTAATACCGCACTGACGAGAGTGCAACCGCCGCTTATCGTCAGACGCTTCACCTCAACTATTGGGAAAAAACCATTGAACAGGTGCTCACTCCCTGCGGAGTACAAGGGGGCATGATCCAGCCCCCCTCAGCCATTGAGGCCGCTCCCTCCCTAAAACCGCGAAATACTACGCATCGCATCCACCAGATAACGCATGGCGATGCGATCGCTCTCCGACAGCTCGCGATATCGCTCGACCAGCTTCACCTCCTCCGAACTGAGTCGACGCGACTTTCGCGAGATGTTCAAACCACAAACAAGACCAAAAAAACCGGCAATACCCTGTACTTTCGACATGGACGATGTCCTCTGCACGTCAAAGAAAAACTCCAGGCACCTCATCGCCCTAACGTTTTTTTCAGTAGTGGCGCAACGCACCCCCCTGCTGAAACCCACCGGCCTGAAGGGCCAAAACCGGTTATGAGTACAAGAATAGAAAGGTTCTGCCGGGTGAACAGGCGTTTTTAGAGTAATTAGTCAAAAAACACAGAAATGCTCTGTAAAACAGAAAGTACTGTCGGAAAACTTAACCGACATTTTTTGTTTCATTTGCCACGCCACTGCTGTGCCACCATTCATTTGTCTCTACAACCGAACGGTTTAAGCTATTTGGCATCTGTTATTAGTCCGTTGCGTTTGGCCGAAGGCATGTCCGAACCTCAATTTCTGATCCATCACGCAGCCAGGAACGGCGCGGGATCTTCCAAGACAGGTTTTATTTATGCACCGCAGGAATCTCCTGAAAGCCTCCATGGCCATCGCCGCCTATACCGGCTTATCAGCCAGCGGGCTGTTGGCTGCCAACGCCTGGGCCGGCACCAGCGCCGCCGATGGCGAGGCCCGGACGTTCGACTTCGAGGCCTTGAAGGCTCAAGCCAAACAGCTGGCGGGCAACCGCTATCTGGATACCAAACAGGTATTGCCGCCGACCCTCGCCAACATGTCCCCGCAGCAATTCAACGCGATCCGGTACGACGGCAATCATTCGCTGTGGAAAGAACTGAACGGTCAGCTGGACGTGCGTTTTTTCCATGTCGGCATGGGCTTCAAGCAACCGGTACGCATGTACAGCGTCGATCCCAAGACCCGCGAGGCACGGGAAGTGCACTTCCGGCCATCGCTGTACAACTACCAGAAAACCACGGTCGATACTTCGCAGCTCAAGGGTGACCTGGGTTTCGCCGGGTTCCAGCTGTTCAAGGCCCCGGAACTGGACAAGCACGATGTGCTGTCCTTCCTTGGCGCCAGCTATTTCCGCGCGGTGGATGCCAGCGGCCAGTACGGTTTGTCTGCACGCGGCTTGGCGATCGACACCTACGCCAAGCGCAAAGAAGAATTTCCTGACTTTACCAGGTTCTGGTTCGAGACCCCGGACAAGGACAGCACGCGCTTCGTGGTGTACGCCCTGCTCGACTCGCCCAGCGCCACCGGGGCCTATCGCTTCGACATCGACTGCCAGGCCAGTCAGGTGGTCATGGCCATCGACGCACATATCAACGCGCGGACCGCCATCGAGCAGCTGGGTATCGCGCCGATGACCAGCATGTTCAGCTGCGGCACCCACGAACGGCGCATGTGCGACACCATTCACCCGCAAATCCATGACTCGGATCGCCTGGCCATGTGGCGCGGCAACGGCGAGTGGATCTGTCGACCGCTGAACAATCCGGCGAAATTGCAGTTCAATGCCTTCGCCGATAAAGACCCGAAAGGTTTCGGCCTGGTCCAGACCGATCACGAGTTCGCCAGCTACCAGGACACCGTGGACTGGTACAGCCGCCGTCCGAGCCTTTGGGTCGAGCCGACTACCGCTTGGGGCGAGGGCTCCATCGATCTGCTGGAAATCCCGACCACGGGCGAAACCCTCGACAACATCGTGGCCTTCTGGACACCCAAGAAACCGGTAGCCGCGGGCGACTCGCTGAATTACGGCTACAAACTCTACTGGAGCGCCCTGCCCCCCGTCAGCACGCCGCTGGCACGGGTGAATGCAACGCGCTCGGGCATGGGGGGGTTTATCGAAGGCTGGGCACCGGGCGAGCACTATCCAGAAGTCTGGGCTCGACGTTTTGCCGTGGACTTTACCGGCGGCGGCCTGGACCGTCTGCCAGAGGGCACGGGCATCGAGCCGATCGTCACCGCGTCGAACGGCCAGGTGAAAGACTTCAACGTCCTGCTGCTTGAGGACATCAAAGGCTATCGCGTGACCTTCGACTGGTACCCCACCGATGACAGCGTTGCCCCGGTCGAGTTGCGGCTGTTCATTCGCACCAATGACCGGACGTTGAGCGAGACGTGGCTGTATCAGTACTTCCCGCCAGCGCCGGATAAGCGTAAATACCCTTGATGGGCTAAACCTTTAGATAATCGGTGTCTGACCTGGCCCCATCGCGAGCAAGCTCGCTCCCACATTAGAACTGCGTAGTACACATGATTTGTGTCTGGACGCGGTCCAGTGTGGGAGCGAGCTTGCTCGCGATGACGGCCGCACAGCCAACAAAAATCTCTGCCAAAAACACAAAAGCCCCAGTCTCACGACCGGGGCTTTGGTTTTTTGCAGGTGCGTTTACTCACGCAAATCCGACTCATGAACCGGCTGATCGCGGTGAGTCGCCCGTTGGTATTGCGCCGGCCAAATGGCTTTGTGTCCGCCCAGGTCATCATCGGCATGCAGCGGCCAGTACGGATCACGCAACAGCTCGCGAGCCAGCAGGATGATGTCGGCCTGACAGGTACGCAGAATGTGTTCGGCCTGAGCCGGTTCGGTGATCAAACCGACGGTGCCGGTGGCGATGCCCGACTCCTTGCGCACGCGCTCGGCGAAGCGTGTCTGGTAACCCGGCCCGGTGGGAATCTCGGCATTCACCGCGGTACCGCCCGAGGACACATCGATCAGGTCTACACCCAAGGCTTTCAGGCGCCGCGCCATCTCCACGGTTTCATCCGGGTTCCAGCCATCTTCGACCCAATCGGTCGCCGACACCCGTACGAACAGCGGCAGCTCTTCAGGCCAGACCGTGCGCACCGCTTCGGTCACTTGCAGCACCAGCCGAATGCGGTTCTCGAAAGAGCCACCGTATTGATCGCGGCGCTGGTTGCTCAATGGCGACAGAAACTGATGCAACAGGTAACCATGGGCAGCATGCACCTCGACTACTTTGAAACCGGCGACCAGGGCGCGTTTGGCGGCATCGACGAAGGCTTGAATGACTTCGGCGATCTGCCCTTCATCCAGTTGTGTCGGTGCGGTGTGTTCGGGGTCGTAGGCAATCGGCGATGGACCGACCGGGATCCAGCCGCCGTCGGCCGGTTTGACGCTACCGTGCTTGCCCAGCCACGGACGATGAGTACTGGCCTTGCGCCCGGCGTGAGCCAACTGGATACCGGCGACAGCGCCTTGTGCGGTAATGAAGCGGGTAATGCGTTGCAGGGGTTCGATCTGCTCATCATTCCACAGACCAAGATCCTGAGCGGTGATCCGGCCGTCGGCGGTCACCGCCGTGGCCTCGGTAAAGACCAGGCCGGCACCGCCCACCGCACGACAGCCAAGGTGAACAAGATGCCAGTCATTGGCCAGCCCATCGACGCAGGAGTATTGGCACATCGGCGAGACCGCGATGCGGTTGGGCAGTGTCAATTGACGAATGGTGTAGGGTTCAAGCAGCAGACTCATGGGGCACCTCTCAATCAGTGGTCAGGCTCCAGGGTTCTGTTTGAAAAGTCGACGAGTGACAAGAAGGGATGCAGCACCCGCCCCCGCGGGCAAAAAATGGACAAGACGTCACAAGGCCAATCAAGCAGTGGTTAGAGCCTAGTCGACAACGAAGGATGAGGGGGGGATCAGAAAACGAAAGAACCCAATTTGGAGGGATGCACACACCTGTGGCGAGGGAGCTTGCTCCCGTTCGGCTGCGCAGCAGCCGTAAAACCGGCTGAGGTGTTCTAGCTGAAAAAAACCGCGATTGCTGGTTTTAGGGCCGCTACGCGCCCCAGCGGGAGCAAGCTCCCTCGCCACAGAGTCGGTGTTCGACTTCTAAGCCCCTCGCCACAAAGCCGTCGATCTATCTCGGTTCGATATGGGCAATCATCAATTGCACGGTTTCCTGGCCGCGGAACTCGTTGAGATCGAGTTTGTACGCCAGTTCGACCCAACGGATAGTCGGATTCGGCCAGATCTCGCGGTCGATGCCGAACGCGATGCCGTCGAGTTTCAGCGAACCGCATTCACTTTTGAGCACCACTTTCAGGTGCCGCTCACCGACAATCCGCTGCTCCACCAACTGAAACACGCCATGGAACAGTGGCTCCGGGAAATGCTGCCCCCAGGGACCGGCATGACGCAAGGCGCGGGCCAGTTCCAGGTGGAACTCCTCGACCGCCAGCGTGCCGTCCGAGAGCAGCCGACCGGTCAGGTCTTCCTCGCGCAGTTGCCGTCGGACCTCAACGTCGAACGCTTCGGCAAACGCCGGGAAATTCTGCTCCGGCAGCGACAGCCCGGCCGCCATGGCGTGGCCGCCAAACTTGCTGATCAATTCAGGGTGTTTCGCCGCCACCGCATCCAGTGCATCGCGGATATGAAACCCCGGCACCGAACGCGCCGAGCCTTTGAGCATGCCTTCACCGGCGTCGGCAAACGCGATGGTTGGACGGTGGTAGCGCTCTTTCATACGCGAAGCGAGGATACCAATGACACCTTGGTGCCAATCGGCGTCGAACAGGCACAGCCCAAACGGCATTGATTCCAGCGGCAAATCCTTGAGCTGGGCCAGGGCTTCGCGCTGCATGCCTTGCTCGATGGATTTGCGATCCTGGTTCAGTTCATCGAGTTGAGTCGCCATTTCGCGCGCTGAGGCGATGTCTTCGCTGAGCAGGCATTCGATGCCCAGGCTCATGTCATCCAGTCGCCCCGCCGCGTTCAGACGCGGGCCGATAATAAAACCCAGGTCCGTGGAAGTGATTCGTGAGTGATCGCGTCTGGCAACTTCAAGGATCGCTTTAAGGCCCGGCCGTGCACGCCCGGCGCGAATCCGCTCAAGCCCTTGGTGAACCAGAATCCGGTTGTTGGCATCCAGCGGCACCACGTCGGCCACACTGCCCAGCGCCACCAGATCCAGCAACTCACCAATGTTCGGCTGCGGTTTGCGCTCATACCAGCCCAGGCTGCGCAGACGCGCGCGCAACGCCATCAACACGTAGAAGATCACCCCAACGCCGGCCAATGCCTTGCTCGGGAACTCGCAACCCGGTTGATTCGGATTGACGATGGCGTCCGCCGCTGGCAACTCGTGGCCCGGCAAGTGGTGGTCGGTGACCAGTACGGTCAGCCCCGCGGCCTTCGCCGCCGCCACGCCTTCGACGCTGGAGATGCCGTTATCGACAGTGATCAGCAATTGCGGCTCGCGCTGCAAGGCCACCGCGACAATTTCCGGAGTCAGGCCGTAACCGTATTCGAAACGATTGGGCACCAGATAGTCGACATGAGCGGCGCCCAGCAGGCGCAAACCGAGCATGCCTACGGTGCTGGCGGTGGCGCCATCCGCATCGAAGTCCCCGACAATGAGAATGCGCTGACGCTGTTCCAGTGCCACTACCAGCAGATCCACCGCCGCATCGATGCCCTTGAGCTGCTGATACGGGATCAAGCGCGCCAGGCTCTTGTCCAGTTCAGCCTCGGACTGCACGCCACGGGCCGCGTAAAGACGGGTCAGCAGCGGTGGCAGATCGCCGAGAAACGGCAGGGTAGCGGGCAGCAGGCGGGGTTCGATACGCATGGGGCGGCGGATGCTTCCATTCTAAAAAGGGATGAAACACAGGTGTTGCAGACCCGCGGCGAAGAATCAGCCGCGCTCGCCTGTCAGCCACTGCAGCTGGACTTCGTGCTGACCGCGATCGTCGGTCACGAAAATCGTGCCTTCGCTGATCATCACGTCCCACTTGATAACGCGCGGCATGTCTTTGGCCAGCACTTCCAGAATCTCTTGCGGCACGGCGGCGATGTTGACGTTTTTCAGGTTTTTCACGGCGGGGATAACTTTGTTTTCCCAGACCCGCAGGCTGCCATAAGCCAGCAAACTGGTGCGTTCAGTGCGACGCGAGCACCAGGTCAGGCGATCGGCGTCCGGCTGGCCGACTTCGATCCAGTGCAGGACACGGTCATCCAGGCTTTTTTCCCACAAGGCCGGTTCGTCTACTTCTGACAGACCACGTCCGAAAGACAGCTGCTCGTTGTACCAAAAGGCGTAGGACAACAATCGCACAGTCATCCGTTCTTCGGTTTCCGAAGGATGGCGGGCGATGGTCTGTTTAACGCTTTCATACACCCCACGATCGAGGTCAGTAAGGTTCAGTTCAAACTTGTAGGTCGTGGACGGCTGGGCCATGAACGGGCTTCTTGATACGGGGAAAGGCGGCAAGTCTAACCGATGCGCAGGCTAATCAACGAATCATCATCCTTTAGCGAGATAGGCGGGCTATGTTAAAACGCTCTCTGCACTCAACCGTTTGTCCTACAGGATTTCCCATGCCGCTCACCGCCAAACCGCTTGCCGGGGTAAAAGTCATCGAACTCGGCACTTTGATCGCCGGGCCGTTCGCATCGCGCATCTGCGGTGAATTCGGTGCCGACGTGATCAAGGTCGAATCCCCGGATGGCGGAGATCCGCTGCGCAAATGGCGCAAGCTCTATGAAGGGACATCGCTATGGTGGTTCGTCCAGGCGCGCAACAAGAAATCCCTGACCTTGAACCTGAAACACCCGGACGGTCTGGCGATTCTCAAACAGTTGCTCAGTGAAGCGGACATCCTGATCGAAAACTTCCGCCCGGGCGTGCTGGAAAAACTCGGCCTGGGCTGGGAGGTTTTGCACGCGCTGAACCCGAAACTGGTGATGGTGCGTCTTTCCGGTTTCGGCCAGACCGGGCCGATGAAGGATCAACCGGGTTTTGGTGCGGTCGGCGAGTCCATGGGCGGCTTGCGCTACATCACCGGCTTCGAGGACCGGCCACCGGTGCGCACCGGTATTTCCATCGGTGATTCGATTGCTGCGCTCTGGGGCGTGATCGGTGCCTTGATGGCCTTGCGTCATCGCGAGGTCAATGGCGGTCAGGGGCAAGTGGTGGACGTCGCACTGTATGAAGCGATCTTCGCCATGATGGAAAGCATGGTCCCGGAGTTCGACGTCTTCGGTTTTATCCGTGAGCGCACCGGCAACATCATGCCTGGCATCACGCCCTCCTCCATCCATACCAGCGCCGACGGCAAACACGTGCAGATCGGCGCCAACGGCGATGCGATCTTCAAACGTTTCATGCAGGCGATCGGTCGCGACGATCTGGCTAACGATCCGGCCTTGAGCAGCAACGATGGTCGCGACGGCCGTCGCGATGAACTCTATGGCGTAATCGATCGCTGGGTCAGCTCACTGCCGCTGGATGCCGTGATCGAGCGATTGAACCTGGCCGAAGTACCGGCCAGCCGGATTTTCAGCGCCGAAGACATGTTCAGCGACCCGCAGTTTCTCGCCCGGGAAATGTTTCTGCAGGCCAAGCTGCCCGATGGCAAAAACTTCAAGATGCCGGGGATCGTGCCGAAACTCTCGGATACGCCGGGCACATCCGAATGGGTCGGGCCAGCGCTGGGTGAACATAACGTGCAGGTACTGAACGATCTTGGCTACGACGCCGCGCAGATCACGCGCCTGCGTGAAGTCGGGGCTATCTGAGCTGAAACGCTTGTCGAGCTCGCAAGCGCAATGACAAACGCCAGGCAAAAAGAAACCCCGAGAAGTGGGGAGACGACTCGGGGTTAAACGTGGTCAACAAAGACCAGTACAACAGGCTACAAGCACCGGAGCACAATGCCTGATCCTGCTGTACAAAATCTGACTGGCCTATGCCCTTAAGGTTCCAAAAAAAATGAAATCAATTCCTGTTGGCGAAGGCTTTGTCTTGCGCGGCGTTGCGCAGGGCAGCGATTACGCAGGGTTCGAGACGGCCTTCAGCAATCAGTAAATCCCGGTGCAGGCCGTCGACGACGTCGGTCAGCAAACGTTTATCGGTCAGCTGGGCCTGATTGAACTCCCGCTCGACCACAATGGCCCCGGTTTCATTCTTCAACCTCACCAGGCATTCGCCATGGGCACCCGATGGGGTCAGAGCGACCTGATACGGGCTTAAAGCCTCACCCAGCAATAGGCTGATACTTTCCATCTCGATCACCACTCAATAGTCCGAAAACAAAGTGCCTAAAGGGCGTGTCTGTAGGAGCGAGCTTGCTCGCGATGGCGATCTCAAGGACACCATCGCAGGCAAGCCGTGCTCCTACAGATGTTCAAGCTGAGTACATGGAGCATGCATGGGAAATATGACAGAGAGAAAACAGCCAGGTTGAACCGTCAGCCTTCCAGTGATCCTGGTATGGCAGTAATGAAAAAGCCCGTCAGGAGACGGGCTTTTTCATGTGCGACAGATTCACTCGATCAAAGTGGCTTGCCGCGGTTACCATGCTGACTGACAAAGGCCTGCACGGCTTTCAGGTCATTTGCCAAGACGGTGCAGCGTTCATCTCGCTCAAACAAATCAGAAAGATGGGCTGGCAGTTCAAGCGCTTTTCCTACGCCGGCTTTTTCCACAGCTTCCGGGAATTTGACCGGGTGGGCCGTTCCCAGAATCACCATCGGAATATCCAGGCTGCGACGGCACTCACGAGCGGCCTTGACGCCGATGGCCGTATGCGGATCCAGCAACTCGCCGCATTGTGCGAAGACTTCAGCGATGGTTTCGCAGGTTTGCGCATCATCGACCGCCAGCGAGTCGAACAATTTGCGCGTTTCGGTCCAGCGCTCCTGATCGACGCTGAAACCACCGCCCTGCTTGAAGGTGTCCATCAAGCCGGCCAGTGCTGCGCCATTGCGACCGTGCATATCGAACAGCAGGCGTTCGAAGTTCGACGAGACCATGATGTCCATCGACGGCGACAAGGTCGCGTGCAGGGTTTCCTTGACGTACTGGTTGCCGCTCATGAAGCGGTGCAGGATGTCGTTGCGGTTGGTGGCGACGATCAGTTGATTGATCGGCAGGCCCATGTTGCGCGCCAGGTAGCCGGCGAAGATATCGCCGAAGTTACCGGTTGGCACCGAGAACGATACCGAACGGGCCGGGCCGCCCAACTGCAGGGACGCGTGGAAGTAGTACACGATCTGGGCCATGATCCGCGCCCAGTTGATCGAGTTCACCGCCACCAGGCGAGTGCCCTTGAGGAAGCTCTGGTCGGCGAAGCTGGCCTTGACCATTTCCTGGCAATCGTCGAAGTTGCCTTCAACGGCGATGTTGTGGATGTTCTCGCCGAAGATGGTCGTCATCTGCCGACGCTGGACTTCGGAAACGCGGTTGTGCGGATGCAGGATGAAGATGTCGACGTTTTCGCAGTGCTTGCAGCCTTCGATCGCCGCCGAACCGGTATCACCGGAGGTGGCACCGAGGATCACCACGCGCTCGCCGCGCTTTTCCAGCACGTAATCAAGCAGGCGACCGAGCAGTTGCAGAGCGAAGTCCTTGAACGCCAGGGTCGGGCCGTGGAACAGCTCGAGCACCCATTCGTTACCGTTCAGCTGACGCAGCGGCGCAACGGCGCCGTGGGAGAACACAGCCGGATCTGATGAAGAATAGGTTTCTTCAAGGATCTTCTTGAAATCGGCATCCGGAATACTGCCGGTAACAAACGGGCGCATCACCCGGAAAGCCAGCTCGTGATACGGCAGGCCGGCCCAGGAAGCGATTTCTTCCTGAGTGAAGCGTGGCAGGTTTTCTGGCACATACAGGCCGCCATCGCTGGCCAGACCGGTCAGCAGCACATCTTCGAAATTCAGGGCCGGTGCCTGGCCGCGGGTACTGATATAACGCATGACTGGCTCCTCTAAAAAGAGTTCTCAAACGAGGGCCTTGGCAAAAAAGCCCTCGGAACAATAACGGCTTAGTTCAAGTGCTCGACGCGGATCCGCACGACAGGACCGACCACATCCTGCAACGCTTCCAGAGCGGTGATCGCGTCATTCATGCGCTGCTCCAGCACACGGTGGGTCAGCAGGATCATTGGCACCAGACCGTCGTGTTCTTCGACTTCTTTCTGCATGATCGATTCGATGTTGATACCACGCTCCGACAGGATGCTCGCGACCTGAGCCAGCACGCCCGGATGGTCTTTGGCCTGGATGCGCAGGTAGTAGGCACTTTCGCAGGCCTCGATCGGCAGGATCGGATGCGCCGACAGCGAGTCCGGCTGGAAGGCCAGGTGCGGTACGCGGTTTTCCGGGTCCGAGGTCATGGCGCGAACCACATCCACCAGGTCGGCGATCACCGACGAAGCCGTCGGTTCCATGCCGGCACCGGCGCCGTAGTACAGCGTCGAGCCTGCGGCGTCGCCATTGACCATGACGGCGTTCATCACGCCATTGACGTTGGCGATCAGTCGATCAGCCGGGATCAGCGTCGGGTGTACGCGCAGCTCGATACCGCTTGGTGTACTGCGGGCTACACCCAGGTGCTTGATGCGATAGCCCAGGGCTTCGGCGTAGTTCACGTCAGCAGTGGTCAGCTTGGTGATGCCTTCGGTGTAGGCCTTGTCGAATTGCAGCGGGATGCCGAAGGCAATGGACGCCAGGATCGTCAGCTTGTGCGCGGCGTCGATGCCTTCAACGTCGAAGGTCGGATCGGCTTCGGCGTAACCCAGGGCTTGCGCCTCGGCCAGCACGTCTTCGAAGGTCCGGCCTTTTTCACGCATCTCGGTGAGAATGAAGTTGCCGGTGCCGTTGATGATCCCGGCGACCCAGTTGATGCGGTTGGCGGACAGGCCTTCACGGATCGCCTTGATTACCGGAATGCCACCGGCCACGGCCGCTTCGAACGCCACAATCACGCCCTTCTCGCGGGCCTTGGCGAAAATTTCATTACCGTGAACGGCGATCAGTGCCTTGTTCGCGGTGACCACATGCTTGCCATTCTCGATGGCCTTGAGTACCAGCTCACGGGCAACGGTGTAGCCGCCCATCAGCTCTATGACGATGTCGATCTCAGGGTTCGTGGCCACTTCGAAGACATCGTTGGTAATCGCAATACCGGTCGTCTGGAACTGAGGCTTTGGCGTGCGCATGGCAATTTGTGCCACTTCGATTCCACGCCCGGCACGACGAGCAATTTCCTCGGCGTTGCGCTGAAGTACGTTGAAGGTACCGCCACCGACGGTCCCTAACCCACAGATGCCTACTTTGACCGGTTTCACTGTGAACTCCCCATAAAACGGCCGACTCAAGGCCGGCCGTGAAAACAACCGCATGCTCGCGGTTCTCTATTAATGGCCCGGCAAACGTTGCCGCCGGACCATGATCGTCAAAGGCTGACCATGACGATGCGAATTTATTTCGCGCCCAGCGCCAGTTTGGCGACTTGTGGCGCAGGCTGGTAGCCCGGAATCACTTGGCCGTCGGCCAAAACGATGGCCGGTGTACCGTTCATACCGATCGACTGACCGATGGCGAACTGTTTGGAAACCGGGTTATCGCACTTGGCGGCCTTGATTTCCTTGCCGTCGACCATTTTGTCCATGGCCGCTTTTTTGTCTTTCGAGCACCAGACCGCTTGCAGTTGCGCGTCACCCGGCGAACCGAGGCCCTGGCGCGGGAAGGCAACGTAACGCACCTCGATGCCCATTTTGTTCAGCGCAGGCACTTCGGCGTGCAGCTTGTGGCAATACGGGCATGTGGTGTCGGTGAACACGGTGATGTGCGATTTGGTTTCCCCGATGGCCGGATAAACCACAGTTTCCGCGACCGGGATGCCGTTGATCAACCTGGAAATGCCCAGACGCTCGGTTTTTTCAGTCAGGTTGACCGGTTTACCGTCCTTGAGTTGATACAGGTAGCCCTGCATGACGAACTGACCATCGGCGCTGGCATACAGCACCCGGCTGCCTTTGAGCTTCACTTCATAAAGGCCGGGCAACGGACTGGCAGTGATGGTGTCGACCGGCACTTCGAGTTGCAGGTTTTCGAGGCTCTTGCGAATCGCTTGCTCGGCGGCGTCATCGGCTACGGCAAAGGTGCTGACCAACGCAATGGCTGCGGCGGCGAAAATCTGGGTCACGCGCATGGGAACTCCTGAAGGCGGACAAATGGCACGGATGGAACGCCGATACTGAAACATCGGGTTTTAGCCGCCCACTGTGTAAACCGGCAAAGCCTACCACATAAGCCTTGCGGGGCCGACTGTCGCCGCGCCCTCTGTAGGAGCAGCCGGCAATCATCCTCTGGGATGGTGTTTGGCGTGCAGGTCTTGTAACCGCGCTCGTGCCACATGAGTGTAGATCTGTGTGGTCGACAAATCGCTGTGACCGAGCAACATTTGCACCACGCGTAAATCGGCACCGTGATTGAGCAGATGAGTCGCAAAGGCATGGCGCAAGGTATGGGGGGACAAGGATTTGCCGATCCCGGCAACTTTTGCCTGATGCTTGATCCGGTGCCAGAACGTTTGCCGGGTCATCTGTTCCCCGCGCAGGCTGGGAAACAGCACATCGCTGGGGCGCCCGCCCAGCAGCTCGGCGCGAGCATCGCGCATGTAGCGCTCGACCCAGACGATCGCCTCCTCACCCATCGGCACCAGCCGCTCCTTGCTGCCCTTGCCCATCACCCGCAGCACGCCCTGACGCAGATTGACCTGCTCCAGGGTCAGACTGATCAGTTCGGTCACACGCAAGCCGCAGGCGTACAGCACTTCGAGCATGGCACGATCACGCTGACCGATGGCCTCACTCAAGTCCGGTGCGGTCAGCAAAGCTTCGACATCGGCTTCCGACAAGGATTTTGGCAAGGGCCTGCCCAGCTGCGGCATATCGATCTGCAACGTCGGGTCGACCGCAATCAGCTTTTCCCGCAGCAAGTAACGATAAAAGCCACGTACACCCGAGAGGAAACGTGCAGTGGAACGCGGTTTGTAGGCCTGCTCCAGACGCCAGGCCAGGTGATCGAGAATCAGCTCGCGACCGGCATTGATCAGTTCCAGGTTTTGCTCTTGCAGCCAACCGTTGAACAGCACCAGGTCACTGCGATAAGCGTCACGGGTATTTTCGGCAAGACCCTTTTCCAGCCATAAGGCATCGAGAAACCGGTCTATCAGAGGATGGTCGATGGCAGGCATGAGCACTCAGGATTCGCAGGCTCAAGGCCGCGCTTGAATAAATAGTGAACACGTCACCAGTCTTTAAATCACAGGCAACAAAAAAGCAGCCCGCAGGCTGCTTTTTTTTTGCATCGGAGAAGCTGGACTTAAACCAGTTTTTCCTTGATGCGAGCTGCTTTACCGGACAGGTCACGCAGGTAGTACAGCTTGGCTTTACGTACGTCACCGCGACGTTTAACGGCCATGCTGTCGATTTGCGGGCTGTAGGTCTGGAAAGTACGCTCTACGCCAACACCGTTGGAGATTTTACGAACGGTGAAAGCACTGTTTACGCCGCGGTTACGCTTGGCGATAACAACACCTTCGAACGCTTGCAGACGCGAACGGTCGCCTTCCTTCACTTTCACCTGAACGACAACGGTGTCGCCCGGGGCAAAGGTAGGGATCTCTTTGGTCATCTGCTCTGCTTCGAGTGCAAGGATGATTTTGTTAGTCATGCTGTGCTCCTAAGGTAAATCGTCGGATTTACCATCGATACGTTGTTAACTATCGTCCCGCTCGCGGATGTATTCCTCGAGCAGCTTCTTCTCTTCTCCAGAAAGCGAGCGGCTTTCCAGAAGATCGGCGCGTCGTTCATAGGTCCGCCCAAGGGACTGCTGTAAACGCCAACGCCGGATGTGTGCGTGGTTGCCACTTAGCAACACGTCGGGAACACGCTGATCCACATACACCTCCGGTCGGGTGTAATGCGGGCAATCCAGCAAACCATCCGTAAAGGAATCTTCCTCGGCGGAGTCTGCATGCCCTAAAGCTCCAGGCAGCAGTCGTGTAACCGCATCTATCAGGACCATCGCCGGCAGCTCGCCACCGGAAAGTACATAGTCGCCAATCGACCACTCTTCATCGACATGAGCTTCAATAAATCGCTCGTCAATGCCTTCATAGCGGCCGGCAATCAGGATTAATGCTTCCTCATTCGCCAACTCGCGTACCGCCGACTGAGTCAGTCGTCGGCCTTGGGGCGACAGGTAAATTACCTTCGCCGCCTCCCCGGCTGCCTGCCTGGCCTGAACCAGCGCATCTTCCAGGGGCTTGATCTTCATCACCATGCCCGGACCACCGCCAAATGGGCGATCATCCACAGTGTGATGTCGATCCGTCGTGTAGTCTCGCGGATTCCAACAGGTGAGCTGCAAGAGCCCCTGTTTCACCGCACGACTGGTGATGCCGTACTCGCTGATGGCGGAAAACATCTCGGGAAACAAACTGATCACTTCTACGCGCAGGTTAGCCACGTTTAGAAGTCCGCATCCCATTCCACCTTCATCTCGCCTGCTGCCAGGTCGACGGCCAACACGCATTGCTCGGTATAGGGCAACAGGCGTTCGCGATCATCCAGGCTGCCAGCGCAAGGCTTGACCACCATTACATCATTCGAGCCGGTCTCCAGCAGGTGATCGATCTTCCCGAGCAATTGCCCGAGTTGGTCAATGACCTTGAGGCCTTCCAGCTGGTACCAGTAGTACTCGCCGTCGGTCAGATCAGGAAACAGGTTACGCGGCACGCAGATTTCAAAACCGGCCAGAAGACGAGCTTCTTCACGGTCATCGAGACCCTTGAGCTTTGTGACCAGAAACTTGCCGTTATGTACACGGCCGCTGACCAGCTCTACCTGTTGCACAACACCTTCGCGCTTGAGCGTCCAGGCTTTGTAGTCCAACAGGTTTCCAATCGGATCAGTAAAGGAAAAGACCTTCACTTCGCCGCGAACGCCATGGATGGAATAAATCTTGCCGATAACGATCAAATCATCAGCAATGGCAGGCGTCGCGTTCATATTGCTCAGGCCGCAGCCTTAGCAGCGTCCTTCAACAACTGAGCAACACGCTCAGAAGGTTGTGCACCAACGCTCAGCCAGTAGGCTACGCGCTCTTGGTTCACGGACAGGCGGACTTCTTGACCACGAGCGATCGGGTTGAAGAAACCAACTTGTTCTTTGTGCGAACCGTCGCGTGGGTTGCGGCTGTCGGTCACGGTCAAGTGGTAAAACGGGCGCTTTTTGGAGCCGCCAAGGGCAAGACGGATTGTTAGCATGTGAACATCGTTCCTGTAGTCGGTGCTGCAAATCTAAATGCACAGCGGGCATAGGTGCCCGAAAGGCCGCATATTCTAAGGAATATCCGGACTTTTGCAAATGTCTTTTTCCGGCGCCTATCGGCATGCCATCAAGATTTGCTATAGAGCCGTCGCGAACGACGGCAGGTCAGCTCCCGCCAAGCGCGGGTTTGCTGGAGATCCCACGTCCGTGTGGGAGGCGCCGACATGACTGCCGACGCGAATTTTTTAGATCCTCGGCATACCGCCGCCGGGCAACATTCCGCCCATGCCGCGCATCATTTTCGCCATTCCGCCTTTGGCAGAGAATTTTTTCATCATCTTCTGCATCTGCTTGTGCTGCTTGATCAAGCGACCGATGTCCTGCACCTGAGTGCCGGAACCCAGAGAGATCCGACGTTTGCGCGAACCGCTGATGATGTCAGGGTCGCGGCGCTCGGCCGGGGTCATGGAGTTGATGATGGCTTCCATCTGCTTGAACTGCTTCTCTGCCGCGCCCTGGGCATTGCCCATCTGCGCCAGGTTCATACCACCCATGTTCGGCAGTTTGTCCATGAGGCCGCCGAGACCGCCCATGTTTTTCATCTGTTGCAGCTGATCGCGGAAGTCTTCGAGATCGAAGCCTTTGCCTTTCTTGAGCTTTTTCGCCAGTTTGTCGGCTTTGTCTTTATCGAGGGTCTGTTCGGCCTGCTCGATCAGGCTGAGCACGTCGCCCATGCCGAGGATACGCGAAGCGATCCGCTCAGGGTGGAACGGCTCGAGCGCGTCGCTCTTCTCGCCCATCCCGATAAACTTGATCGGTTTGCCGGTAATCGCACGTACCGACAGCGCGGCACCACCACGAGCATCACCGTCGACCTTGGTCAGGATCACACCGGTCAGCGGCAGCGCGTCGCCAAAGGCCTTGGCGGTGTTGGCGGCGTCCTGGCCAGTCATGGCGTCGACCACGAACAGCGTTTCGACCGGGTTGATCGCCGCGTGCAGGGCTTTGATCTCGCCCATCATCTCTTCGTCGATGTGCAGACGACCGGCGGTATCGACGATGACCACGTCGATGAATTTGAGCCTGGCTTCCTTGATTGCCGCTTCAGCAATCGCCACAGGCTTCTGGCTGAGATCGGACGGGAAGAAGGTTACGCCGACTTCACCGGCGAGCATTTCCAGCTGTTTGATCGCCGCCGGACGGTAAACGTCCGCCGACACCACCATGACGCTTTTCTTCTTGCGCTCTTTAAGGAAGCGCGCAAGTTTACCGGCGGTAGTGGTTTTACCCGCACCTTGCAGGCCGGCCATCAGCACCACGGCCGGCGGTACAGCGCTCAGATTCAGGTCTTCGTTGGCCGCGCCCATCAGGCTTTCGAGTTCGGCCTGAACGATCTTCACAAAGGCCTGGCCTGGCGTCAGGCTGCGCGACACCTCGGTGCCGACAGCGCGCTCCTTGACCGCATGGACGAAGTCTTTGACCACCGGCAAGGCGACGTCAGCTTCGAGCAACGCCATGCGCACTTCGCGCAGGGTGTCTTTGATGTTGTCCTCGGTCAGCTTGGCCTTGCCGGTGACATGGCGCAGCGTCTGCGAGAGACGGTCAGTCAGGTTTTCAAACATGCGCGATCCTTTCAGGCCCTATGTAGACCGAGGTAATTGCAGCCCGGCCCGTGATGACTTGGTTAAAAAAAGTGTCGCTTCGCGAGCCTGCGGCGTGGGCAGGTGGCGGATTATAGCGAAGACTGAGGCTGGCGCACACCTCGCCGTCTGGTTCTGTGGTCTTTCGTGTCATGAGGGTTCTATGCCAAACTCAGCGCCTTCCGGGCTTGCTTAACAGGATTTATGCTCCCCTTGTCACCCAGCTTGCTAACCACCCTCGCCGCCGCCTGCTTATATGCCGCTGCGACTCTCTATCAAGGCACTCTTCTGGCCAAGGGCGCCAAGGCGAACAAGCGCCTGCTGGTTACGCTCGGCATCTTCGCCGTACTGACCCACAGCGCCAGCCTCTTCACTCACCTGATGACCCCGGCCGGACTGGGCCTGGACTTCTTCAGCGCCGCCAGTTTGATTGCCGTAGCGGTCATCGCTCTGACCCTGCTGGCCTGCTCGCGGATCCCGGTGGAGAACCTTCTGTTGTTGCTCTTCCCGCTAGGGCTGGCCACGGTGCTAATGGCGCAGTTCGCACCATCAGGCACTGTGCAGGTGATCGATGAAGAACCGGGGATTCTCGCGCACATTCTGCTATCGATCCTGGCCTACGGCATGTTCACTATTGCGGTGTTCCAGGCTTTGCTGTTGCTGCTTCAGGATCACCAGCTCAAGCACAAGCATCCGTCCGGGCTGATCAAGAACTTCCCGCCGCTGCAAACCATGGAAAGCCTGCTGTTCGGCTTCCTCTGGGCCGGCTGGACGCTGTTGTCGCTGTCGCTGATCTCCGGCTGTTTGTTCGTCGAAAATCTGTTCGCCCAACACCTGGTGCACAAGACCCTGCTGGCGTGTCTCGCCTGGATCGTCTTCAGCGTGCTGCTATGGGGCCGCAACCGCCTCGGCTGGCGCGGGCACAAGGCCATTCGCTGGACCCTTGCCGGTTTCTGCCTGCTGATGCTGGCGTACTTCGGCAGCAAGCTGGTCCGCGAATACATCCTGCATATCTGACGGGCAGTGAACATGGACAACTTGCCCACAGGGCCGATGCTCGCGGTATTGGTCCTGCTGATTTTATGGTCGGGGCTGTTTACCGCCATTGAAATCGCTCAACAGCAGCTGCTCACTCAGCGCCAGGCTTCGCGCTCGGGCGACAAGCCGCTCGCCAGACTGAGCTTTCCCCGTGAAAGCCTGATTCTGTGCAACACCCTGAGCCGGGTGCTGGCGGTCATCATCGGGACGCTGCTGGCCCTGGATTACTGGCAGGAAAACGGGCCGTTACTGGCCTTCCTCAGCACCACCTGCGCGCTGCTGGTGTTCGCCGATTACCTGCCGCGAATCCTCGCCACACGCTACCCCGAAGCTATCGTTGGTTTCGGTAATACCCTGCTTGGCGTGCCGCTGAAGATCCTCTATCCCGCCGCCTGGCTACTCAACCGTATTTCCCTGCTGTTGCTGCGCCCGTTCGGCAGAAGGCCCGGCGCCGTCAAACAGAGTGACGAGGATCTCCCGCCCGCTCAGGACGACGAACCTGACCACGAACACCCCGCCTGCCGTCCGCACCTGCTGCAAGGCATTCATGCGCTGGACAACATCACGGTCAACGACATCCTGGTACCGCGCAGCGAAGTCGACGGGATCAATCTGGACGATCCGGTCGAGGAGATCATCGAACAGCTGCGAATCTCCAAGCGCACCCGGCTGCCGGTGTTCTACAGCGACATCAACCAGGTCGAGGCAGTGCTCAATACCCGCCAGATCCAGCATTTGCTGCCCGACGCGAGCCTGACCAAGGAGGCCTTGCTGGCGGCCTGCCACGAACCTTATTTCGTTCCGGAAAGCACCCCGCTGCAGCTGCAATTGCTGAACTTCCACAAACAACAGCGACGCCTGGGCATGGTGGTTGATGAATACGGCGAAGTGCTCGGTATCGTCACCCTGGAAGACATTCTCGAAGAAATCGTCGGCGAGTTCGAAAGCGAGCAAAGCCTCGATAATCCGCACATCCATCCTCAGGCCGACGGCCGACTGCTGATCGACGGCGCGGCATCGATCCGCGAGCTGAACAAGAGCCTGGGCTGGCACCTGCCCAGCGACGGTCCGAAAACCCTCAACGGACTGGTCACCGAAGCACTGGAAACCATTCCTGAAAGCGCCGTCTGCCTGAAGATCGGCCGCTACCGCCTGGAAATCCTCGAAACCGAGGACAACCGGGTAAGCCGCGTGCTGATCTGGCACACCAGCTCGGCACCAGTAGTTTTATAAACACCGCTTGTGGTTTTGGCGCAAACCCCTGTGGCGAGGGGGCTTGCCGGAACGCCGCACCGTCGCTCCCACATTAGATCTTCAGTGGACACAGATTTTGTGTACGACAGAAATCCACTGTGGGAGCGAGCCTGCTCGCGATGGCTGCGACTCGGTTACAGCTCTACTACAACTGCCTGGGAAGCACGGGTCGCTTTGGCGCGAGCAGCTTCGATCGACTCGTCACGCGCCAGGGCAACACCCATGCGGCGCTGGCCATTCACTTCTGGTTTGCCGAACAAACGCAGTGCAGTATCCGGCTCGCTCAATGCGGCGCCCAGATTGGCGAATGCGGTCTGGGTCGACTGCCCTTCCACCAGAATCACCGCCGAGGCCGACGGGCCGAACTGACGGATCAACGGAATCGGCAAGCCGAGAATCGCCCGCGCATGCAGGGCAAACTGCGACAAGTCCTGAGAAATCAGGGTCACCAGACCGGTGTCATGCGGGCGCGGCGAGACTTCGCTGAACCAGACCTGATCACCCTTGATGAACAGCTCGACTCCGAACAGACCACGACCACCCAGCGCCTCGGTCACCGCTTTGGCGACACGCTCGGATTCCGCCAACGCCACCGGGCTCATGGCCTGCGGCTGCCAGGACTCCTGGTAATCGCCCTTCTCCTGACGATGGCCGACTGGCGCGCAGAAGGTGGTGCCACCGATATGCCGTACAGTCAGCAGAGTGATTTCGTAATCGAAGTCGATAAAGCCTTCGATGATCACCCGGCCTTTGCCGGCACGGCCGCCTTCCTGCGCGTAATCCCAGGCTTTCTGCACGTCATCGACGCTACGCAGCAGGCTTTGGCCTTTGCCCGACGAACTCATCACCGGCTTGACCACGCACGGGAAGCCGAGGTCTTCGACTGCCTTGCGGTAGTCTTCGACGGTGTCGGCGAAGTGATACGGCGAGGTCGGCAGGTCCAGCTCTTCAGCGGCCAGACGACGGATACCTTCGCGGTTCATGGTCAGCGCAGCGGCGCGAGCGGTCGGAATCACGGTGAAGCCTTCGGACTCCAGCTCCACCAGCGTAGCGGTAGCGATGGCTTCGATTTCCGGCACGATGAAGTGCGGCTTCTCAGCTTCGATCACTGCACGCAGCGCGGCGCCGTCGAGCATGTTGATCACATGGCTGCGGTGGGCCACTTGCATGGCCGGTGCATTGGCGTAGCGATCCACGGCAATCACCTCAACGCCCAGGCGTTGCAGCTCGATTACCACTTCCTTGCCCAGCTCACCGCAGCCACACAGCAAAACGCGGGTCGCGGTGGGCGACAATGGAGTTCCGATACGGGTCATCTCAGGTCCTCAAAGGAGCGGATCATCGAGGGTCGCGCGCTGAGCGGGCTTCCCATGGGGAGAAAGCGCGGCATTTTACATGAACCGGGCGGGTTGGCGGAGTGGACCAGGAAAGCGATGTCGACTTTGAGGCCGTCATCGCGAGCAGGCTCGCTCCCACACTTGACCGCATTCTCCTTTGAGACCGCGATCTAATGTGGGAGCGAGCCTGCTCGCGATCGAGTGCGAAGCACTCGCAAAAAAGCTCAGTTCAATGGTTCGGCTTGGCCCCAATCATCCACACCAACCCACTCGACTTCGCCCTTTCATGACACAACCCCAACACCTCGCGGCGCTCGGTGTTGTCCATCCGGCTCCAGCGGGTAATTTCATCGACGGTGCGTTGGCAGCCGGTGCAGATGTCGTCCTCATCGAGTGCGCAAATGTTCACGCAGGGCGAGGCGACTGGTCGTTCGGTCGTGCTCATGGCTCTTGCTCGGCCAGATCCCGGGCGTAACGCTGGGAGTTGTGCACATAGTGCGCGGCGCTCGCTTCGAGCATTTTTTTCTGTGGCTCGGTCAACTCGCGTACCACCTTGCCCGGCGAGCCCATCACCAGCGAACCATCGGGAATTTCCTTGCCTTCGCCAATCAGCGAATTGGCGCCGATGATGCAGTTCTTGCCGATTTTCGCCCCGTTGAGGATCACCGCATTGATGCCGATCAGGCTGTAATCGCCAACGGTGCAGCCGTGCAGCATGGCGTTATGGCCGATGGTCACGCCGGTGCCGATGGTCAGCGGGTAGCCCATGTCGGTATGCATGACGGTGCCATCCTGCACGTTGCTGTTCTTGCCAATCAGAATCAGCTCGTTGTCACCGCGCAATACCGCGTTGAACCAGACGTTGGCGCCTTCTTCCAGTTTGACCTTGCCCACCAGCGTGGCGTTGGGGGCGACCCAGCTCTGCGGATGGGTGTCGACTCGGGCGTCGCCCAGGCGGTATTTCATCGAGTAATCTCCAGGCAGGCAGCCGAGCGATGGCTTCAAATATTGATAAAGCTTTTGGGCGGGTGGTGCAGGCTGATTTTCGCGTCATAGAGCAGGTTGATCAACTCGACGATCATAATCGCCGTCAGTCCCCAAATCTTGTACTCGCCGTAACGATAGCTGGGCACATACCAACTGCGGCCCTGATAGTCGATGCGGTGGGTGTGTTCGCGCGGGTCCTCGCGGAAGAACTCCAGCGGCACGCTGAACACTGCGGCAATCTCGGCATCGTTGGCGCGGTACTCGACAAAATCCGGAATCACCCCGACGTAAGGGGTGACCTTGATACCGTGCAGGGAGATCAGCGGACTCAGCGGGCCGATCACTTCCACCAGCCCCGGCGGCAGACCGATTTCCTCTTCGGCTTCGCGCAGTGCGGTGAAGATCAGGTCGGGGTCTTCCGGGTCACGCCGTCCACCGGGGAAAGCCACTTCACCGCCGTGAGTCGAGAGCCCGCTGGCGCGCAGGGTCAGGACCAGCTCCGGCTCGTCACTACGGGTGATTGGCACCAGCACTGCGGCTTCGGGGAAACGTCGGTCGGTCTCCAGCGTACGCGGGGTATGGTTGCTTACGCGATGAAGTAGCTCGTCCAGCATGAGTCATCTCGATCTGTTGGCTACCTTGCATCATGCACCAAAGAAATCCCCTGCCCAACCCCCGATCCACGGCATGTCGCTTTAACGACAACTTGCCGACAACGGGCCTCCCACGCCAAGATAGGCGCAGCATTCAGGGAAACCCAGCATGAAATTCTGCAGCAACTGCGGCCAGCCGGTCACCCAGCGCATTCCCGAAGGCGATTGTCGCCTGCGTTTTGTCTGTGACCACTGCCAGACTATTCATTATCAGAACCCGAATATCGTCGCCGGTTGCTTGCCGACCTGGGGCACTCAGGTGCTGCTCTGCCGCCGCGCCATCGAACCACGACGCGGGTACTGGACCTTGCCGGCAGGCTTCATGGAGAACGGCGAAACCGTGGAGCAGGCGGCTGTTCGCGAAACGGCAGAGGAGGCCCGCGCGCGGGTACGCAACCTGAGCATCTACACCTTGATCGATGTGCCACACATCAGCCAGGTGCATGTGTTCTTTCGCGCGGAGCTGGAGGACCTCGATTTTTCCGCCGGCGAGGAGAGCCTGGAAGTCCGGCTTTTCGAAGAAGCCGACATTCCCTGGTCCGAGCTGGCTTTCCGCACAGTCGGGCGTACTTTAGAATGTTTCTTCGCTGACCGGCAGACACAGGTTTTCCCGGTCCGGTCCGAATCGATTCCACCACTCGCGCAACCTGCGATTACACTTGAACAATAGAAAGTACGCCGTACTCACAGGGATATCGTTTCAATGCGCTGGTTGCTCGCCCTCTTCTGTCTATCGTTCGTTACTGTCTCCCAGGGCACCGCCTCCACGGTGGTTACCCTGAACGGCAAAGTCATCGAAAAAGTACTGGTGCTCAAATCCGCCCACCAACTGCAATTGCTCAACGGCGGCATGCCGCTCAGGACCTATCGCATCTCCCTGGGCAAGCAACCCAGAGGCGCGAAGCTCATGGAGGGCGACAAACGCACGCCGGAAGGTATTTATTGGGTGGACTGGCGCAAGATCAGTGACCGCTTCAACTTGGCCATGCACATCTCCTACCCGAACGTCGCCGACTCCGTGCGCTCGATGCGTGAAGGGGTAGCGCCCGGCGGCATGATCATGATCCACGGCACCCCGGATACCCTGGATTATCCGGAGCAGCTTTTCCATACCCTGGACTGGACCGACGGCTGTATCGCCATGCGCAACATCGACATGCGCGAAGTCTGGCAGCTGGTCCCGGACGGCACGATGATCGAAATTCGGCCGTAAACGAAGGTTGATCGTTCCCACGCTCCCGCGTGGGAATGCATCCCCTGACGCTCTGCGTCACAGCAGAAGCAGACGGGTGCACTTCGATTGTGCTGGTAGAATGCCGCACTTATTTCGCCGAATCCGCAGCTCGCCATGACTCAATCCAGCCCGCCCCTTCCCCACCACGTCACCATTATCGGCGGCGGCCCCGCCGGTTTGATGGCGGCCGAGGTCCTGAGCCAGGCCGGGATCAAGGTCGAGCTATACGACGGCATGCCGTCGGTAGGGCGCAAATTCCTGCTGGCCGGTGTTGGCGGCATGAACATCACCCATTCCGAAGCCAGGCCGGCGTTTCTCTCGCGCTATGCCGAACGGGCGCCACACATCGCCCCGCTGCTGCGCGAGTTCGGCGCCGAGGCGCTGTGTGAATGGATTCATGGATTGGGGATCGAAACCTTTGTCGGCAGCTCCGGCCGGGTGTTTCCTACCGACATGAAAGCCGCGCCCCTACTGCGCGCCTGGCTGAAACGCCTGCGCGACGCTGGCGTAGTTATCCACACCCGCCATCGCTGGCTCGGCTGGAACACCGACGCCAGCCTGCGAGTCGACAGCCCGGAAGGCGAAAAAGCCCTGCAAACCGATGCGCTGCTGCTGGCGCTTGGCGGCGGCAGTTGGTCACGTCTGGGCTCGGATGGCGCCTGGATGCTGCCACTGGAACAGCGCGGAATCTCACTGGCGCCCCTGCAACCGAGCAACTGCGGTTTCGAAGTGACGGCCTGGAGCGATCTGTTGATCGGCAAGTTCGCCGGAGCGCCGCTGAAAAACATCGCCATCGGCCTGAATGACGATGCCCCGCGACTGGGCGAATGCGTCATCACCGCGACCGGGATCGAAGGCAGCCTGATTTACGCGCTGTCTGCGCCGATCCGCGACACCATCAATCAAAGCGGCTCGGCGACGATCCACCTCGACCTGCTGCCGGGCAAAACCCTGGACAAGATTCAGGCTGCGCTGGCCAAACCTCGCGGTTCACGCTCGATGGCCAAACACCTGCACAGCCAGCTCGGCATCGACGGCGTGAAAGCCGCCTTGCTGCGCGAACTGACCCCGACTGAGTGTTTTGCAGATCCGTCACTGCTGGCCAAAGCGATAAAGGCCTTGCCCCTGACCCTGGTGAAAACCCGTCCACTGGACGAAGCCATCAGCAGCGCTGGCGGCGTGCCGTTCGAAGCGATGAATGAAAACCTGATGCTCAAACAACTGCCCGGGGTGTTTTGCGCTGGCGAGATGCTCGACTGGGAAGCGCCAACTGGCGGCTATCTGCTCACCGCGTGCTTTGCCAGTGGCCGAGCGGCGGGGTTGGGGATGGTGGAGTGGTTGAAGCGAAAGGCTTAATACCGGGGGTGCCCCCTTCGCGGGCAAGCCCGCTCCCACAAGGACCGCATATTCCCTGTGGGAGCGGGCTTGCCCGCGAAGACGGCATGACAGTCAATACAACTCTCGACCCGATGCAATCTCAGGCCCCACGACGAATCAATGCTGTCGAGCTCAAGGCTTACGCTTACGCGGCCCGGTGTTAAACACCGGCACCTTGCGCACAGGCTTGATCGCCGGCACGTCAGCCGTCACTTCGCCGCTGTCCACCCACTTGCCCAGGTTGCGCTTGCCGCCACCCGATACTTTTGGTTTCTTCGGCTTTTTCGGCTTCTTGATCACCTGACCACTGGCATCGGTATCCGGCACACGGTGCTCGGGCTCGAAATCCTGCTCTTCATGACGGGTCAGTGTCTGACGGGTCAAGGTCTCGATGGCCGACAGCAGATTCACCTCATCGGCACAGACCAGCGAAATCGCTTCGCCGGTAGCGCCCGCACGACCGGTACGACCGATACGGTGGATGTAGTCCTCAGCCACGATCGGCAAGTCGAAGTTCACCACCAACGGCAAGTCTTCGATATCCAGACCACGGGCCGCGACGTCGGTCGCCACCAGAATCTGAATTTCGCTGGCCTTGAACCGGTCCAGCGCACGCTGACGGGTCGCTTGAGGTTTGTCGCCATGGATACCGTCGGCATTCACCCCCAGACCCTGAAGTTTTTCCACCAATTGATCGACACCGTTACGGGTCTTGGCGAACACCAGCACCTGCTTCCAGCGATTTTTGCGCATCAAATGGCTGAACAGCTCCGGCTTGCGCTTCTTGTCCACCGTCACTACCCATTGCTTGACGGTGTTGGCCGCGACGTTGCGCGGGCTGACTTCGATGCTCAGCGGATCATTGAGCATTTGCCCGGCCAGCAGGCGGATCGCGTCGGAGAAGGTCGCGGAGAACAACAGCGTCTGACGTTTTTTCGGCAGGACCCGGTAAATGTTCCCCAGCTCTTCGGAAAAACCGAGGTCGAGCATACGGTCAGCTTCGTCGAGGACCAGGGTTTGCAGTTGGTTGAACTTGAGCGCGTTCTGCCGAAACAGGTCAAGCAAGCGGCCCGGTGTGGCGACCAACAGGTCAACGCCCTTGCGCAGCTTCATCATCTGCGGATTGATGCTGACGCCGCCGTACACCGCGTAAGTGCTCAGTGGCAGGTGTTCGGCGTATTGGCGAACGCTTTCGTGAACCTGCTCGGCCAATTCGCGGGTCGGCACCAGAATCAGTGCGCGCACCGAGTTACTGGTGACCTTCGGCCCTTCCATGGCCAGCAACTGCAGCAACGGCACGGCGAAGCCGGCGGTCTTGCCGGTGCCGGTCTGGGCCGCAGCCATCAGGTCGCGACCGGCCAGCACCGCAGGGATGGCTTGCGTCTGCACCGGCGTCGGGGTCTGGTAACCGAGCGTCTCAAGGGCGCGCAGCAAGGGTTCGATCAGGCCAAGAGTGGCGAAAGTCATGGGGGTACCGTAGGGAAATGTCAGCGCAGGTGTGCAATGCGCCGCAGTTTACCCTAAATCAAGCCGGATTCTGCCTGCGCCACTGCGGCAAGCTGATCAACACCACAGCGCTGATGATCACCGCCATCGCCAGAGCCTCTTCGATCCCGATGCTTTCGCCGGCAAAGACAATCCCCAGCAGCACCGCCACCGCCGGATTGACGTAGGCATAGCTGGTCGCGGCCGCCGGGCGGACATTATTCAGCAGGTACATATAGGCGTTGAAAGCGATGATCGAGCCAAAGCCGATCAAATAAGCCAAGGCGACCCAACCCTCTACCGGCGGCAAGCTGTCCAGATGTTCGCCATTGAGCGCGCTGGCGATCAACAGCACCACGCCGCCCACCAGCATTTCCGCTGCGCTGGCCATCGCCCCCTGAGGCAACGACAAGTGCTTGCTCCAGACCGACCCGAACGCCCAGGTCGCCGCCGCGAATATCAGCAACACCGCGCCCAAAGGGCTCGACTGCAAGTTGGAGCCAAGGTTGAGCATGGCGATGCCGATCAGCCCGAGCACGATCCCGGCCCACTCCAGACGAGTATTGCGCGCTCCCCAGAAATAACCGCAGAGCAAAGTGAACAGCGGCACCGTCGCCACCGCCAGCGCCGCGACCCCGGAAGCCACGCCGATGTGCTCCGCCACCGTCACCGCGCCGTTCCCGCAACTCAGCAGCAAGATCCCGATCATCCCCGCCGCCCGCCATTGCGGCCAGGTCGGCGCAGGCACCCCGCGCCAGCGCAGAAAGCCGTACATCAAGGCTCCAGCGATGATGAAACGAATCCCGCCGAGCATCAGCGGAGGCCAATATTGCACACCGATTCGAATGACCAGATAGGTGGAACCCCAAATCACATACAACGCAAAAAAGGCACCGATCAGCTGCAACGGAAAACGGCGTGGGCCAGGCACGGAGAGCTCGATGGCAGACATGGAACACACTCGATGGCAGGATAAACAAAGCGCTATTTTAGAAAGCTCCAGGGCGGAATTTAAGTTACAAAACCTGTTTATAGCGCCCGTACACTTTTCAAAGCATGGAGATTATGGCTATAAACCATGTTTTCGAAAGTCGAGTATTTCAGGAGCCTGATCATGGATAAATACGACCGCATGCTCCTCAGTGCCCTGCTGGAAAACGGCCGGGCCTCGTATGCGGAACTGGCGCGCAAGGTCAACCTGTCGGCCCCGGCTGTGGCCGAGCGCGTGGCCAAACTGGAAACCAGCGGGGTGATTACCGGCTACCAGGCCAAGGTCGATATGACCAAGGTCGGCCTGCCGATCCAGTGCGTCATCGAACTGCGCCTGAACCAGCACGGCAGCCAGAAAACCTACGACGAACTGATCAAAATCCCGCAACTGACCGAATGCCACCGGGTCACCGGCGACCCCTGCGTCATCATGCAAGCCGCCGTCGGCTCAATGCCGGAGCTGGAGGAGTTGATCAACCGCATCGCCCAGTTCGGGTTCAGCAAGACCTCGATCGTGCTTTCCAGCGCCATAGAAAAGCGTGTGCCGTTGGGGCAGTTGGAGGGGAATGGCAGGAATGGTGGGTGAGTGTTGACCTGACCGAGGCATGTAGCGACTGCTCTACCGTCTTCGCGGGCAAGCCCGCTCCCACAGGTTCTAAGCCGATCGCAAAGGTGCGGTTCGCCTCTGACAATGTGGGAGCGGGCTTGCCCGCGAAGAGGCCAGCAGGCTCAATGCTGAACGTCAGAATCCACGATGGCGCTTGAGATGCTCATTGATCTTCGCCGCCGGCACTTTCTGCAAGCTGCACAACAGATCATGGGACAACTCCCGCAGACCATGGCGCTGGCGCAGTTCCTGGGCCAGGTACGCGGTGAGGTTGGCGGCCATTTCGGCGTCGGCCATGGCCCGGTGAGCCTGGCCGGTGTGGGGCAGTTTGGCGAAAGTGGTGAGGGTGCCGAGTTTGTGGTTCGGCGCGGCCGGCATCAGGCGGCGGGCGAGTAACAGGGAGCAGGCGAAGTTCTGCAACCGTGTACGTTTGATTCGCCCCATTTCGTAGTCCCAGAATTTCTGGTCGAACGCGGCGTTGTGGGCCAACAGCGGTGTGATGCCGACGAATTCGTTGACTTCGTTCATCACCTGTTCGGCAGACGGCGCGGTGCGCAGCATGGCGTTGCTGATACCGGTCAGGCCCTCGATGAAGGCCGGGACGCGCACACCGGCGTTCATCAGGCTCTGGTAACGCTCGACGATGCGCCCCTGTTCAAGGATCACCACGGCAATTTCCGTGGCCCGGCAGCTGCTGCTCGGGGAGATCCCGGTGGTTTCAAAGTCGATGACCGCTATCCGTTCCAAACCTGTTCCCATTCCGTCAAAAAAGTTTCAGTTTTTAAGCAGCAACGCGCCTTCGATCGGCACGTAGCGGCTGGCGGCGCGTATCAACGAGTTGGCGGTCAGCCCCGGCACGCCGTAGGCGACTGCTTCAACCCCGTGTTTGTTGATGATGCGTTCGAGCAGCAGGTCGAAATCACCGTCGCCGGAGGCCAGCACCACTTCGTCGACGTTCGCGGCGGCGTCCATGATATCGATGGTGATACCCACGTCCCAATCGCCCTTGGCCGAGCCGTCGCTGCGCTGGATGTAGGGTTTGAGTTTTACGATGAAGCCGAGGTTGCGCAGGATCTGCTGGAATTGCTGCTGCTTGCTGTCACCGCGATCGATGGCGTAGGCGTAGGCCTCGACGATCTGCCCGCGCTGGCTGATGTCAGCCCACAGGGCGGCATAGTTGAAGTGACAGCCATAAGCCTGACGCACGGTGTAGTAGAGGTTCTGGACATCGGCGAACACAGCGATTTTTTTCACCGCAAATCCTCATGGCGCAGACGCGCGCAGGCAATTGATCAGGCGCAAGACCCGAAAAGTCGCCCAGTATGCCAGCCAGAAGGAAATTTCCGCGAACAATCGGTCCGAAGCGCCATGGCGCTCCGGACGAATGGTGCATCAGATGAAGGAATCGTCGTCGCCGAAGAAGGATGAGCTGTCATCGCTGTAGTCGGCGTCGGTAAGCCCGCCTTGGTCATCGCCGTAGGAATCGTTACTGACCGTACGCTGATCGTTATCAGCCAAATCGTTGCCGCTGTCACTGACTTGTGCCGGCTCTTCCTTGATGACTTCGACCACTTCCTGCGGTTGCTGACTACTGTGGAACAGGCTGCTGATGCCTTGCGCCAACATCACACCACCGGCCACGCCGGCCGCGGTTTTCAAAGCACCGCCGAGAAAGCTGCCGCCTGCTGGAGCCTGTTGCTGTGGCGCCGCGTAATTCTGCTGCGCAGTTCCAAAATTTTGTTGGGGCGCCACGCCCGGTTGGGTATTGAACGAAGACCGCGCCGGCTCACGCCAGCCGCCGGTCGAGGCTGGGGCACTGGGGGCCGAAGCCGCTTGCGAGTCACGGGAACCACCACCGAAGATGCTCGACAGGAAACCGCCGCCACCGCTGCTCGGTGCCGGTGTCGCCTGGACCTTGGCTTGCTGCAGTTCGGCTTGCAGTTGCTGGTTGTGCTGAGCGAGTTGTTTGTTCTGTTCGTCGAGGCTCTTGATCGCCGCCTCTTGTACCAGAATCGCCTGGGTCATGAAGTACCCCGCCACAGGCTGGCGAGCCAGGTGCTCCTTGATCCGCGCCTCGGCCAAAGTATCGCGCGGGGCTGAGTCCGTTTCGGCTTGCTGCAGCCGTGAAAACAGTCCATCGATCAGGGTTTGTTCTTCGCTGTTCATGGCGACCTCGTTAGATTGCCGATAAAAATCCTGAAACCTTTCCTGGTGAAAAGGCGCCCACCAGTAATGGGGTTGTTGTGGGACGATTCAATCGCCTTTACCTAACGTTTACGTTTGCTCGCCCGGGAGCTGCATCGGTTAAAGTGTCGGACTGCTTTTGACCTGCGATACCGACCCATGAATCCGTTAGATGTGCTCCGCGACTCCTTGTACTTCTTCAAGCGCAATCTGCGCCAGATTGTGCTGCTTTGCCTGCCATTGGTGGTGGTCGAGGCCCTGCTTCAGCAACTGGTCGATAGTTCACAGGGCCCGGATGCTTTTCCCGGTTACAGCGTGATCGTCGGGCTGTTGATTTATCCGCTGTACACCGCTGCGCTGATTCTTTTTCTGGATGCTCGCAGCCGTAGCGAATCGCCGCGAGTCAGTGATCTGCTGGCGATGTCTGTCAGCCTGTGGCCCAAGTTCGCACTGCTGACGGCGATTAATACCCTGCTGATTCTGGTGGGTCTGTCCCTGTATTTCCTGCCGGGTATCTGGCTGATGGTGACGCTGGCCTTTGCCGAGTACCTGCTGGTCCTGCGTGGTCTGCAACCGCTGGCGGCCATCAAGGAAAGCTTTCGCCTGAGCCGTGGACACTTCCTGCGCATCCTGGTCTGCATTCTGTGTGTGATGGGACCGCTGTGGATTCTCAAGGGCGCGAGTTTTGCGGTGTACCCCGAGCCGCAGAACCCTGCGCTGTCATTGCTGATCGAAAGCGCCCACAGTTTTCTGCAACTCTTTACCAGCGTGGTGCTGTTTCGCCTGTTCATGTTGATCAGTGAAGCGCCCGAGAAAAATTAATCGAAGGGTCAGGTAGCGCTGGTCTTGGGATCCAAGCCGGCTCTCGGGTATGCTCGGGCTCAATCCTGCAACGCCATAAGCCGAGCCGATGACCCGTCTAGTGCGCTACACCCTGCTGGGCCTGTTGATAATTGTCGGCCTGTTGTCAGCCATGATCTACAGCCTGACCTGGCGCCCGGGAACCAAAGAGCGGGTGCCGGTCAGTTGCAGCGTCCAGGCACCGACGCTGGTGCCCGGTCAGGCGCTGAAGGTAATGACCTGGAACGTCCAGTACCTGGCGGGCAAACGCTATGTGTTCTGGAATGATCTGGCCAACGGCGACGACGAACGCCCCACCGCCGAAGACATGGCCTTCAGCCTCGATGAAGTGGCACGGGTGATTCGCGATGAGCAACCGGATATCGTCCTGTTGCAAGAGCTCGATGATGGGGCCAAGGCCAGCGGCTATCAAAACCAGCTGAAGCTTCTGCAAGAGCGTCTGACCGACCTCTATCCGTGCAGCACCCATGCCTTCGACTGGAAAGCCGACTTCGTGCCTGACCCGCACATTTTCGGTAGCGTCGGCCGGCAACTGGCGACATTGAGCCGCTACCGGATCGAGCACGCCGAACGCCTGCAATTACCCCAGGCGCCCGCCAATCTCATCAGCCGTCAATTCCAGCCGAAAAACGCGCTGCTGGTGAGTTATCTGCCCTTTCGCGACGGTGGGCAAATAGCGCTAATCAACACCCATCTGGACAGAACGACTCAGCCTGACGACAGGCTGCAACGGCAAGTGACGGCGACCGCCAAGGTGCTCGACACATTCGAAAGTCGCGGTACGCCGTGGTTGATCGGCGGCGATTTCAACCTGTTGCCGTTGGGCCAGTATCAACGGCTCGCCCCGGAGCAGCGAACCCCGTACTCCGCCGATAGCGCGCTGCATGTGCTCTGGGACAAGTACCCGATGATTCCCACCAACAACGAAGCCAGTGGCATCGACCGCGCGCACTGGCTGACCCACTACCCCAATGACCCGACCCTCAGCGGCCCGGACCGGACCCTTGACTACCTGTTTTACAGCCCGCGAATCAAACGGGTTGAGGCCCGGGTAAGGCTGGACGACACGCTGCGGATCTCCGATCATCTGCCGGTGATTGCGCGGATCCTGTTGCCTGCGGTGCATTAAATCAAAAGCTTCGCGGGCAAGCCCGCTCCCACAAGGACCGCGCAAATCCTGTGGGAGCGGCGGTGCGGCGATCCGACTTGCCCGCGAATTCGGTCTATCTGACTACTTACGCGGCTTGATCCGCGCTGTCGCCTCAGCCACCAGCGGGTCATCGGGCCAGTAGTGCTTCGGATAACGCCCCTTCAGATCCTTCTTCACCTCGGCGTAAGTACTGCGCCAGAAGTTCGCCAGATCCTGCGTCACCTGCACCGGCCGGCGGGCCGGTGATAGCAGGTGCAGCTTGACCACTTGCCGGCCACCGGCAATGCGCGGGGTTTCGGCCAGGCCGAACAACTCCTGCAAACGCACCGCCAGAATCGGCGGTTGCTCGCTGTAGTCCAGGCGAATCGACGACCCGGACGGCACTGTCAGATGATGGGGTGCCAGCTCATCCAGGCGCTGCGGCAATGGCCATGGCAGCAGATTATGGACAATGCTGGCCAGTTCCAGATTGGCAAAGTGGCTAAGCCGCGAGACCTTGTTCAGATAGGGCCGCAACCAGTGTTCCAGATTAGCCAGCAGCACCGCATCGCTGACATCCGGCCATTCGCTCTGCCCTTTCGCCTCCATATCCAGCTGGCGCAACAACGCCACTCGCGCCTGCCACTGGCGCAACTCCGGCGTCCACGGCAGCAACTCCAAGCCTTTGCGCCGTACCAGATTCACCAGTGCCTGGCTGCGTGCCGCTTCATCCAGCCCGGTCAGCGGCTCGCGGCTGAGTATCAGTTCGCCGACCTTGCGCTGCCGCTCGGCCCGCAGCACGCCTTCGCGCTCGTCCCAGTCGAGCTGATCGACATTGCGCACCTGCTCAGCCAGTACCGAGTCGAACAGCGCCGGATCAAAATCCGCCGCCAGATAAATCCGTTCTTCGCGCTGCCCCTGACGACTGCCCAGATCGGCAATCACCAACCAAGGCTGTTTCATCAGGCTATCGGCCTCGGCGAACAGCGCGGCGCGACCGTTGGCCAAACGATACTCGGCCCCGCCGGCCCGTCGTTGTTGCGCAACGCGATCCGGGTAGGCCAGGGCCAGCAGCGCACCGAGCCAACGCGGATGATCAGGATCGCTGACCGGCTCCAGCGCTTTGCCCCGCAGGTAACCACGGTATTGCCGAGCCAGTTGCCGGGCCCGCTGAACGCCACCTTGAGCGCCGCGAGCCGCTCGCTCTTCGCCGGACAACAGCACCAACCGGCTGTGCAGATCCGCACCGGCACCGCGCAGAATGTCCCGCTCGCCCAGCAATGCGGCGACGTCGCAGGCCATGTCCGCCAGTCCCAGCGCCTGCCCACGCAACAACAAATGCGCGATACGTGGATGGGCCGGCAGCTCGGCCATCGCCTGACCATGGCGGGTCAGCTTCCAGTCCTCAGCGGTCTTGCCCTCCAGCGCGCCCAAACGTTCGAGCAAATCCTGAGCCTGTGCATAAGCCGCCGCCGGTGGCACATCGAGCCAGACCAGTTGCCCAGGCAGAACGCCCCAACGCCCCAGCTGCAAAGCCAGGCCGGCGAGGTCGGCCGAGAGCATTTCCGCACGGGCGTAGGCCGCCAATTGCTCGTGCTGGTCCTGCGACCACAGGCGATAACACACGCCCGGCTCCAGACGCCCCGCCCGCCCCGCACGCTGAGTGGCACTGGCGCGGGAAATCCGCTGAGTGTCGAGGCGAGTCATGCCGCTGCCCGGGTCGAAACGCGGCACCCGCGCCAACCCGGCATCGATCACCACCCGCACACCATCGATGGTCAGGCTGGTTTCGGCGATGTTGGTGGCCAACACTACTTTGCGCTTGCCGGGCGCTGCCGGCTCGATGGCCGCGCGTTGCGCGGCCAGATCCAGTTCGCCATGCAGCGGGCAAAGCAACACTTCAGTCCGTTCGCCCAGCGCATCGGCCAATTGTTGATGCACGCGGCGGATTTCCGCTTGCCCCGGCAGAAACACCAGCAGGCTGCCGCGTTCGTCGTGCAGCGCGTCGAGGATGGTCTGCACCAGGCGCGGCTCGATGAATTCCCCCGGCTGAAACGCCCGGCCCCAGCGCATCGTTACCGGGTACATGCGTCCTTCGCTACGCAAAATCGGCGCGTCATCCAACAGACCCGCGAGGCGCTCGCCTTCCAGGGTTGCCGACATCAAGAGAATTTTCAGCGGTTGATCGTCACGAAACAAATCGCGGCCATTGAGACTCAAGGCCAGCGCCAGATCAGCATCGAGACTACGCTCGTGGAATTCGTCGAAGATCAGCAAACCGACGCCTTCCAGCGCCGGGTCGTCTTGCAGACGTCGGGTCAGAATCCCTTCGGTAACGACCTCGATGCGAGTGTTCGGCCCCACTTTGCTGTCCAGGCGAATGCGATAGCCCACGGTTTCGCCGACTTTTTCTCCCAACTCACTGGCCAGCCGTTCGGCCGCAGCCCGTGCAGCGAGGCGACGCGGTTCGAGCATCAGAATGGTTTGCCCCGCCAGCCATGGCTCATTCAACAACGCCAACGGCACGCGGGTGGTTTTACCGGCGCCGGGCGGTGCTTCGAGCACGGCTTCGTGGCGTGTCGCCAGAGCTTCACGCAGTGCGGGTAAAACTTCATCAATCGGCAAAGAAATCATGCTGGCTCCAAAACAGAGCGGCGAGTATAACGGCGAACTGCTTGGCGTTAATCACGGTCTGAATTAATACCGACAACGCTCTTTCACTGTTTCGTTTCGAGTGTGCTCAGGAGATCCACATGCGTATTCCCTCCCGTGTTATTGGTGGCGTGCTGCTCGCTACCCTGCTGACCCAAATGACCGCTTGCGGCACGATCTTCTTCCCGGACCGCCGTGGCCAGATCGAGGGCAAGATCGACCCGGTGGTGGTGGTCCTCGACGCCGTGGGCATCTTGTTCTATGTCATTCCGGGGCTGATCGCTTTCGGCGTGGACTTCGCCACTGGCGCCATCTACCTGCCACCCGGCAAGACCGTGCAGGTCGCCCCGGAAAAACTCCAGCAGGCCATCGATGTGGACGGCAAGGTCGATAACGGTAAGTTGCAGGCTATTCTCGAAAGCGAACTGGGCCGCAGTTTTCCGCTGGATGATCCGCGTCTGATCCAGCACAAAGGCAGCGTCCAGCAATTGGCCATGTACGGTCTGCAGCCCGCCGCCTGATATCGCGCACTCGAAGGAACGTAAACGCCTATGACCAATAGCCAGGAACACGCTCGCCTGTTGCGTCTGGCGACAGGCGCCTCGCTGGCGGTGGCGAGCATTCTGATTGTGGCCAAGGCCATCGCCTGGTGGTTGAGCGGTTCGATCAGCCTGCTGGCCGGCCTGACCGACTCCCTGCTCGACGGCGCCGCGTCGTTTCTCAATCTGCTGGCGGTGCATTACGCGCTGCGCCCGGCGGACGATGACCATCGTTACGGGCACGGCAAGGCCGAGTCGCTGTCGGGCATGGCCCAGGCGTTGTTTATCGCGGTGAGTGCGGTGTTGATTGCCGTGCAAGCGATCGAACGCCTGAAAAACCCGGAACCGCTGGGCGCGCCATGGATCGGTATTGGCGTGATGCTCTTGTCACTGGCGCTGACGGTCGCGCTGCTGATGCTGCAACATCGGGTGATCCGCGAAACCGGCTCGACCGCGGTACGCGCTGACTCGCTGCATTACCGTTCCGATCTGTTGCTCAATGGCAGCATCCTGTTGGCGCTGATGCTGGCCAGTTTCGGCTGGCAGCAACTGGATGCCTGGTTTGGTCTGGCGATCGCGGTGTACATCCTCTGGAGTGCCGTGCAAATCGCCCGGGAAAGCGTTGCGGTATTGATGGATGAGGAACTGCCGCCGGATGTCAGCCAGCACATGCTCGAACTGGCCTGCAGCGTACCCGGCGTACTCGGCGCCCATGACCTGCGCACACGGATCTCCGGCAGCCATTGGTTCGTGCAATTGCACCTGGAGTTGCCGGGGGAGCTGACCCTGTCCGTCGCCCACGGCATCAGTGATCGTGCCGCCGAGGCGATCAGCGCCGCTTACCCGCGAGCCGAGGTGCTGGTGCACGCCGATCCGCAAGAAGTGGTGACCGCCACTAAGGTGTCTACTTAGCAGGCCACCTTAGTAGGTCACCTGATAACCGCGACTGCTCAGGCAGTTGCCTTGGGCCTGACGGTAGGTTTGTACCACCGCAGGTGCCGGTTGGTAGGTGACGGCCGCCGGATCGAAGCCGCTTTGCTCGACCGCCCAGCGGTAGCAGTCATAGCGATCCTGATTAATCTGCTCAGGCGTTTGCCCGCTGGCCGGGTAAGCGATCACGTCATAGCCATAGCTGACTGGCTGCGGAGGGTCGACCACTACGTACTGCTGGGTGCTCGCTTCGTACATGTAGTAAACGCCGGCCGCGAGGAAGAACAGCGCGCTGCCGATCCAGATCTCCCGAGCGTAGTCCGGCAGGTAACTGATACGGATACCACGAGGCGGCAAGACCACCACATACCGCGGGCCATGTGGGCGATACCAGTAACCACCGGAGAAGAAATAATCCCGACCGTGATACGGCACGCGATAATTTCGATCCGGGAACCTAGTGATCACATAACCCGGTCGATATTGCGGGCCAGGCCCCCAGCCGGTGCCGTGTCCACCCGGACGACCCGGCCAGCGATAATCATTGGGACGACGATAATCACCCGAACGCGAACCACCGCCACCGGTCTGCCAGCGCTGATCGCGGTCGTTGCGCCGAGGAATGTCCTCATAGTAGCCACGCAGCGGCTCTTGGGTCTGGCGGACGGTATCCGGGCGGCTTTGAATCGGCAGATTGTTGCTCGGCTGTTGCTGCACTGGCTGCTGCACCGGCCGGCTCTGCACATTGGGATCATACAGCGGACGGTTTTGCCACTGGCCGCCCTGATTCTGGCCGCTGCGTTCGAACTGCCGACTGTTGTCGCCGCGAATAATCTCGCTCTGCGCACGCGGCTGATTATTTTGCATACGCGGTTGATTGTTCTCTGGACGCGCCTGATTGTTTTGCTGTCGCGGCTGATTGCTCTCTGGACGCGCCTGCGGCTGGTTGTTTTGCGGACGTGGCTGATTATTCTCAGGGCGCTGTCGATTGTTTCCCTGACGCCCGTCGGGACCATGCTCACGCTGCCCCTCGCCCTTTTGACCTTGTCGAGGACGTTGCTGATCATCCTGCTGCTCGGCCAGCGATTGCGCGCTGACACTCATGCAAAGCAATCCAACACCTGCCAAACGCCAGATGGACGACTTCATGCTGTTCCTCACTGCGGTTCAGGACCTTATCCATAAGACTGGAAAAGCGCAGAGCGGTTCTGCGAGAGCTTATCAGTCACCCTACTTATTTTGATCGTTTTGATCGTTCCCATGCGGGAGTGGGAACGATCAGTGTGAAACCTGTCTGCCCACTGAATGCTGTTCATGAAATAACCGTTAACAACCTCTCACCATTGAAACCACCACCGACCTGCCCCATCTAACCTCCATACCCTATGCGCAGGTGCCCCATGAGCGACCAGCAAGAATTCCCGGAAGATCCCAACGACTACGCCGACCCGGAAAACGCCGAACACCAGACCTCGGGCACCGGCCTGGCCCTTCCCGGGCAGAATCTGCCGGACAAGGTTTACATCATTCCGATCCACAATCGGCCGTTCTTCCCGGCGCAAGTGCTGCCGGTGATCGTCAACGAAGAGCCCTGGGCCGAGACGCTGGAGCTGGTGAGCAAATCCGATCATCACACCCTGGCGCTGTTCTACATGGACATGCCGCAGGAAGACCCACGACATTTCGACACTTCAAGCCTGCCGCTCTATGGCACGCTGGTGAAGGTCCACCACGCCAGCCGCGAAGGCGGCAAACTGCAATTCGTCGCCCAGGGCCTGACCCGCGTGCGCATTCGCACCTGGCTCAAGCACCATCGCCCGCCGTATCTGGTGGAAGTCGAATACCCGCACCAGCCGAGCGAGCCGACCGACGAGGTCAAGGCTTACGGCATGGCGCTGATCAACGCGATCAAGGAACTGCTGCCGCTCAACCCGCTGTACAGCGAAGAGCTGAAGAATTACCTCAACCGCTTCAGCCCCAACGATCCGTCGCCGCTGACTGACTTCGCCGCCGCCCTCACCTCGGCGACCGGTAATGAGCTGCAAGAAGTGCTCGATTGCGTACCGATGCTCAAGCGCATGGAGAAAGTCCTGCCGATGCTGCGCAAGGAGGTCGAAGTCGCGCGTTTGCAGAAAGAAATCTCCGCCGAAGTGAACCGCAAGATCGGTGAGCACCAGCGTGAATTCTTCCTCAAGGAACAGCTCAAGGTCATCCAGCAAGAGCTGGGTCTCACCAAGGACGACCGCAGCGCCGACATCGAACAGTTCGAACAGCGTCTGATGGGCAAAGTCCTGCCGCCGCAGGCGCAAAAGCGCGTCGAAGAGGAAATGAACAAGCTGTCGATCCTCGAAACCGGCTCGCCGGAATACGCGGTGACCCGCAATTATCTGGAGTGGGCAACGGCGGTGCCGTGGGGCGTCTATGGCGAGGACAATCTCGACCTCAAACACGCGCGCAAAGTGCTCGATCAACACCACGCCGGGCTCGGCGACATCAAGACCCGGATTCTCGAATTCCTCGCGGTGGGTGCCTATAAAGGCGAGATCAGCGGTTCCATCGTGCTGCTGGTGGGCCCGCCGGGCGTGGGCAAGACCAGCGTCGGCAAATCCATCGCCGAATCCCTCGGGCGGCCGTTCTATCGCTTCAGCGTCGGCGGCATGCGCGATGAAGCAGAGATCAAGGGCCACCGCCGGACCTACATCGGCGCCCTGCCGGGCAAGCTGGTGCAGGCACTCAAAGACGTCGAAGTGATGAACCCGGTGATCATGCTCGACGAGATCGACAAGATGGGCCAGAGCTACCACGGCGACCCGGCCTCGGCGCTGCTGGAGACCCTCGACCCGGAACAGAACGTCGAATTCCTCGACCATTACCTGGACTTGCGTCTGGACCTGTCGAAAGTGCTGTTCGTCTGCACCGCCAACACCCTGGATTCGATTCCCGGCCCGCTGCTGGACCGGATGGAAGTGATTCGCCTGTCGGGTTATATCACTGAAGAAAAAATGGCCATCGCCAAGCGTCACTTGTGGCCCAAACAGCTGGAAAAGGCCGGTGTTTCCAAAGCCAGCCTGTCCATCAGCGACGGCGCTCTGCGCGCGGTGATCGACGGTTATGCCCGCGAGGCCGGAGTGCGGCAACTGGAAAAGCAGCTGGGTAAACTGGTGCGCAAATCGGTGATGAAGCTGATCGACGAACCGAACGCGGTGATCAAGATCGGCAACAAGGACCTGGAAGCTTCCCTTGGCATGCCGGTGTTTCGCAATGAACAGGTGCTGTCCGGCACCGGAGTGATCACCGGTCTGGCCTGGACCAGCATGGGCGGCGCCACCCTGCCGATCGAAGCGACGCGGATACACACGCTCAATCGCGGCTTCAAACTCACCGGGCAACTGGGCGACGTGATGAAGGAATCCGCCGAAATCGCCTACAGCTACGTCAGCTCGCACCTGAAACAATTCGGCGGCGATCCCAAGTTCTTCGACGAAGCCTTCGTTCACCTGCATGTACCTGAAGGCGCGACACCGAAAGACGGCCCGAGCGCCGGGGTGACCATGGCCAGTGCGCTGCTGTCCCTGGCGCGCAATCAGCCGCCGAAAAAAGGCGTAGCCATGACCGGCGAACTGACCCTGACCGGCCATGTGCTGCCCATTGGCGGCGTGCGCGAAAAAGTCATCGCGGCCCGGCGGCAGAAGATCTACGAACTGATCCTGCCGGAACCTAACCGCGGCAACTTCGAGGAATTGCCGGAGTATCTGAAGGAAGGGATTACCGTGCATTTTGCCAGGCGTTTTGCGGATGTGGCGAAGGTGTTGTTCTAAACAATTTAAAGTGCAACACACAAATGGCCGGACGTGTCGCCTGGCCATTTTAATTCTGGGCAGAACAACAATCGGACATGATATATATTGTCATCCATTCTGCTAAAAACCTGTTAGTTCTAACAGTATCTTTGGCTAATCGTCGGCGTACACTCCAAGCTCCATTCATTCGTACACCGTGAATAAAGGATATAAACCTTATGGATATCAAGCAACGAAGAAGCCTTGTCGACAACCGCATTAATGACGAAATAAAATTCCGCCACTGTTGCGAAAAAAACTACTTGAACGCCATCGTTCAGGGACGCGAAGACTTCAACTCCGAAGAGTTTTACACTAGCGTCGGTTCCCGAGAAATATTAGCTATTTTCAAAGCTGGCGAAAAAAACACCCCTCTCGATCGCGCCTTCGATATTTACATGCCTAAAAACATCGTAACGGGTGTCTACACATTAAATTCCCCAGACCAATTGGTAGAAATCGCTTTTACAGAGAATTTCCCTGCCTACCTCAGCTACTGGGCATTCGAAGGTGTCATGGACCTGACCGTGCAGGCTGATCAGCAAGAATACTTCGGCAAAATCGACGTCAAGTTCAAGGACAAACAGGGCGGCGAATTTGTATCCAAAGGCGAGTTTGCTTTTTCTCTGAATAACTAACTGCAAGGCGCAGGGTGGCTAAAGCCTGTTTGATCGTTCCCACGCGCGTGGGAACGATCAAACCATCGCCAGCCACAGGCCGCCGCTCGTCACACTTTGTCTCATCTTCGGTTATGCTCGCCGTTCGTCGTGTATGACCGGAGCTTCTGACCCATGTCCCCCACCCGCCTGCTTCTCCCCCTCAGCCTCGCCCTGCTTGCCGCCTGCGCCAGCCAATCCAGGCAGAATGTCACTGTGGATAAACAGAGCGAATGCCCGGTGCAATTGAAGACCGGGCAGAACCTGATCCTGACCCTGCCAAGCAATCCGACCACGGGTTATCGCTGGGCGATTCAGGATTCGGCCGGGGGCGTGCTGCGCAGCCTCAGCCCTGAGGTCTACAGCAATCCGGAAGACGCCGGGCTGGTGGGCAGTGCCGGGCAGTCGACCTGGCGTTTTCAGACCTTCGCCGCCGGTAACGGGCGCTTGCGTCTGACGTATTCACAGCCATGGGCGCCGGAAGTGCCGGCGGTGAAGACCTTCGATTGCGTGATTTCGGTCAACTGATCGTGGGCTGGCTGATTCTCGCGCTGATGGGCGCGGTGACCTTCATCTACGGGCTGAGCATTCATGCCGATCTGCTGTGCCTGGTGGTCAAGCCATTGCCGGTTCTGGCATTGCTCGGCTGGTTGCACGATGCACCACCCGGCGACTATCGGCGCTGGATCAGCCTCGGCCTGATGTTTTCCCTGTTTGGTGATGTGCTGCTGGCCTGGCCGGGGGATTTGTTCGTGTTTGGTCTCGGGGCGTTTCTGGTCGCCCACTTGGCCTATCTGAAAGCCTATGTAGGTGATTGCCGTCGGCTGGCGCTGTTGCCGCTGTTATTGGCGCTCGGTGTCGGCGCAGTATTGCTGGGAATCCTGATCTCCCATGACCTTGGCCCGTTGCTGATTCCGGTGATTGTTTACGGTCTGGCCATCAGCGCGATGCTCTGGCGGGCGCTGGCCCGATTGGGCAGCGATGTGCCCAAACGCTCGGCGTTGCTAGCGGCGGCGGGTGCGGTGGCGTTTGTGTTTTCTGACAGCGTGATTGGCATCAGCCGTTTTGTGGTGGCTTTTGAGGCGGCGCCTTACCTGATCATCCTCAGTTACTGGCTGGGACAATGGGGGATTGCGGCGTCGGCGTTTACGCAGAAACCGAGTTGAATTCTTCGCGGGCAAGCCCGCTCCCACAGGTACAGCGGCGCTCTTGTGGGAGCGGGCTTGCCCGCGAAAGCAATATCAATGACAACCCAGACTCCGGATTCCACTACAGCGCTTTATCAGACAGATCGCGCATCCCTCAGCCAAGTTGGCTAAAATGCCAGCCTTTTCCACCTACGCCGCTGGAACCGCCGTGAGCAAAGAACCCGATCGCCTTTTCGCCCAGCCCCTGCCTCAGGTGCCGGACTTCGCCTTCAATGAGGACGTGGTGCGGGTGTTCCCGGACATGATCAAGCGTTCGGTGCCGGGTTATCCGACCATTGTCGAGAACCTCGGAGTGCTGGCGGCGCAGTTCGCCCAACCCAATAGCGTGCTGTACGACCTGGGTTCTTCTCTCGGCGCCGTGACTCAGGCCTTGCGCCGTCATGTGCGCACCGACGGTTGCCGGGTGATCGCGGTGGATAACTCGGCGGCGATGGTCGAGCGCTGCCGCGAATACCTCAACGGCCAGGACTCGATGTTCCAGGAGCTGCTGCCGGTAGAAGTGATCGAAGGCGATATCCTCGCGCTGGAGTTCCAGCCGGCCTCGGTGGTGGCGCTGAACTTCACTCTGCAATTCATCGACCCGGACCAGCGTCTGGCGCTGCTGAGCCGTATTCGTCAGTCCTTGTTGCCGGGTGGTGCGCTGATTCTCTCGGAGAAATTGCGCTTCAATGACCTCGAGGAGCATGCGCTGCTCACCGACCTGCATATCGCCTTCAAACGCGCCAACGGCTACAGCGAACTGGAAATTGCCCAGAAGCGCAGCGCCATCGAAAATGTGATGAAACCCGATAGCCTCGAAGAACACCGCGAACGCCTGCTGGCCGCCGGGTTTTCGAAAGTCGTGCCGTGGTTCCAGTGTCTTAACTTTGCCTCGTTGATTGCCTTGCCATGATTGATCTGTCCCCCCTCGCCCGTCGTCTGGCCGGCACACCGTTGGCTGAATGGGCCAACGGCCTGCAAGCGCAACTCGACACCAAAATGGAAAAGGGCCACGGCGATCTGGAGCGCTGGCAGAGTGCGCTGGATGCCCTGCCGAAGATCATGCCAAGCCGCATTGATCTACTGGACGGCTTGACCCTCGACACCGACTGCGACGATCAAACCCGAGCACAGATGCGCACCGCACTGATGGGCCTGTCGCCATGGCGCAAAGGGCCGTTCGATCTGTTCGGGGTGCACGTCGACACCGAATGGCGCTCGGACTGGAAATGGTCACGGGTCGCCCCGCACCTGGACCTCAAGGGCAAACGCGTTCTCGATGTCGGCTGCGGCAACGGCTACTACATGTGGCGCATGCTCGGCGCCGGTGCCAACAGCGTGATCGGCGTCGATCCGAACTGGCTGTTCTTCTGTCAGTTCCAGGCCGTACAGCGTTATCTGTCGGAGCCGGCCGCGTGGCATCTACCGTTTCCTTTCGAGGACCTGCCGCCGAACCTGGAAGGCTTCGACACAGTATTTTCCATGGGTGTGTTCTACCATCGCCGCTCGCCGATCGAGCATTTGCTGGCGCTGAAAGATTGCCTGGTGAAAGGCGGTGAACTGGTGCTGGAAACATTGGTGGTCGAAGGCGACGTGCATCAAGTGCTGGTACCGGAAGACCGCTACGCACAGATGCGCAACGTCTGGTTCCTGCCGTCGGTGCCGGCACTGATGCTATGGCTGCGCCGCGCCGGGTTCAGCGATGTGCGGTGTGTGGATGTCAGCGTGACCAGCGTCGAAGAACAACGCGCAACTGAGTGGATGAAGTTTCAGTCGCTGAGCGATTTCCTCGATCCGGACGATCACAGCAAGACCATCGAAGGCTTACCGGCGCCGATGCGTGCGGTGATTGTGGCTCGTAAGTAAAAACACCAATCTTCGCATCGATGAAAATCCAAATGTGGGAGCAGCCGGTCGACGCTCGATTGCTCGCGATAGCGGACTGTCATTCAACATCATTGTTGACTGTAAGGCCCTCATCGCGAGCAAGCTCGCTCCCACAATGGTTGGGTGTTTAATCGGATGACTTGGCTCTACGCGCCTTGAAAAACTCGCTCAACACCGCGCCGCACTCTTCGGCCAGGACACCGCCTTCGAACAACACCCGATGGTTGAGAAAGCCCTGGCTGAAGAACTGACCCTGGCTTTGCACAATCCCGGCCTTGGGCTCCAGCGCGCCATACACCACCCGCGCAATCCGCGAATGCACGATCAACCCGGCGCACATGCTGCACGGCTCCAGCGTGACGTAGAGCGTGCTGCCGGGTAGACGGTAGTTGCTTGCAGCCTGCGCCGCGGCACGGATCGCGACCATCTCGGCATGGGCGCTGGGGTCGCTGCCGCTGATCGGGCAGTTGAAGCCGCGGCCAATGATTTCCCCGTCCTGCACCAGCACCGCGCCCACCGGCACTTCGCCCAGCGCGGCGCCCTGAGCAGCCAGCACCAGGGCTTCGCGCATGAAGTCCTGGTCGCGGCTACGGTCGATGATTTGCGGTTGACGCATCTGACGCATCAGGAGACCTCGATGGCGGCCATCAGGCCGGTTTCCATATGGTCGATCACATGGCAATGGAACATCCATACCCCCGGATTATCCGCCACCAATGCGACGCGAGCGCGCTCGTTTTTACCCAGCAGGTAGGTGTCGGTGAAGTACGGGGTGATCTTCTTGCGGTTCGAGGCGATGACTTTGAAGCTCATGCCGTGCAAGTGGATCGGGTGCTGATACTGAGTCATGTTCTTCAATTCGAAAATGTAGCTTTTGCCCTTCTTGAGCGTGGCAATCGGGCGGTCGGCGCAGGTCTTGTCGGTGATGTCCCAGGCCTTGCCGTTGATCTGCCACAGGCTCGGCGGTTGGCCATTGTCCACGTTCACCGAGACCGAGCCAACCCACTCGAAGTTGAAGTTGAGTTTCTCGGCGTTGGCGATGTCCGGTTCGGCGATCGGATTGGCCGGCAGCGCCGGTGGCCACTGGGTCGGCGCATCGCTGTTGGCCACCGAACGGAAGGTTCCGAGACGTACCGGACCGTTGCGCAACGAAAGCTCCTCCCCCGCTGGCGGCGCCTTGATCGCCAGGCAGATGCGCATGCCAGGCCCCAACCAGTATTCCTTGCCCAGCGGCCGCGGCTCGATCGGGTTGCCATCCAGCGCGTAGATCTGCGCTTCGACTCCGGGGATGTTGATCCGATAAGTCAGGGTGTTGTCGAGATTGAGCAAACGCACCCGGGTGATCTGCCCGGCCGGAAGGTCGACCACTGCCTGCGATACACCGTTGATGGTCGACAATCGCCCGGCCGTGCCACCGCGAGCCGCTTCACGAGGAATGCTGAACGGCACGAAGGCGCCTTCTTCATCGACGTGCCAGCTTTTCAGGCTCAGGGTTCGCTCATACTTGAAACCGCTAGGCTCGCGCTCTTCGATGATCAGCGGCCCGACCAGCCCGCGGCCCAGCTCCTCGCTGCTGTTGACGTGAGGGTGATACCAGTAGCTGCCGGCATCCGGCACGCGGAATTTGTAGTCGAAATATTCGCCGGGCAAGACCGGCAATTGCGAGACGTAGGGTACGCCGTCCATCTCCAGCGGCAGACGAATGCCGTGCCAGTGGATGGTGGTGGCAACCGGTAGATGATTGATGAAGCGCACCCGCAGCCACTCGCCCTGGCGTACCCGCAACTCGGTACCCGGCGCCGAAGGACCAAAAGCCCAGGCCTCGGTTTTATGCCCGGCGACCAGTTCGACGTCCAGGGGGGCGGCGATCAGCTCGTAGTCGTGGCCGGCATCGGCATCGGCCATCTTTCCCAGCCAATAGCGCGACGCGCCACCCGCCCCGACGCCAACTACTACAAGACCGGCCAGACCACCGAGTATTTGTCGACGGGAAAAGGACATGAACTCAACTACCTCACGTATCCGCAGCGGGCCTGGACCCGCAAAAAAGCGAATACGATACACCCGCAGTTGAGAAACAGTAAGGGCAGCGCGGCGAATGTGGCGAGGTGGGTTGTGCGCAAAACCTGGGAGCGGGCTTGCCCGCGAAGAACGATGACGCGCACAGCCTGAAAAACCGCGGAGCTCGCTTCGCGGGCAAGCCCGCTCCCACAAGGTCCGGTTACGCTTCCAATCCTACGATCAAATGCACCACCCCACCCGCCAACACCATCACCCCCGGCACACCGGCCGCGCGCAAAGCTACCGGGTCCAGTTGCGCGTCATCGTGCAGTTCCACCCGCACCCGCGTCAGGGCGATGTGTTGTTGGGATTTGAGGTTATTCGACCCGCCCAGCGCGGCCAGAACGCTCGGTTCCAGGGTCACCTCCCCAGGCTGAACAAGCACTTTAGCCTGATCCACCACCAGATCCGGTGTCAGGGCCTTCCAGAACGCCCGCTGCAATTTCTCGAACATGTTCAGTTCTCCAAAACCAATGAGGTGACGACCGCTGTCTGTTGATGCCGGTGCAAGGCATCACGCACTTGCTCGGCGCTTTCCAGGCTCAGAATCTGTTGCGCGATGAGCTGGCAATCCTGCAGATCCACCTCGCGGATCGTCGCTTTGATCGCCGGAATCAATGGCACGCTGACCGACAGTTCATCCACCCCCAATCCCAGCAACAGCGGCACCGCCAGGGTTTCGGAGGCCAGCGCGCCGCACACGCCCACCCACTTGCCATGGGCATGAGCGGCTTTCACGGTGCTGGCGATCAGGCGCAGCACTGCCGGGTGGAAGCTGTCGGCCTGACTGGCCAAACGCGGATGATCACGGTCCATGGCCAGGGTGTATTGGGTCAGGTCGTTGGTGCCGATGGAGAAGAAGTCCACCTCCGGGGCGAACAGATCAGCCATCAATGCCGCCGCTGGAACCTCGATCATGATGCCGAGCTTCGGCAACTCCCTGAGTCCCAGTATCAGCGCTTGCTCTTCGAGCATCTGCCGCGCTTCGCGCAATTCGGACAACTGCGTGACCATCGGCAGCATGATGTGCAAACGGGCCAGCCCGGCGCAGGCCAGAATCGCCCGGAACTGCTCACGCAGCAATTCAGGGCGCTCCAGGCACAGACGAATCCCGCGCATGCCCAGGAACGGATTGGCCTCGCTGTCCATCGGCACGTAGGCCAGCGGTTTGTCGCCGCCGACATCCAGCGTGCGCACCACCAGATTGCGCTCCGGCCCAAGGGCCTGGGCGATGGCGATGTAGGTGGCCGCTTGCTCGTCATGGCTCGGTGCGCTATTGCGCTCCAGATAAAGAAACTCCGAACGCAGCAGACCGACGCCCTCACCGCCCAATGTCATCGCCTGCGCAGCTTCTAGCAGCGAGGCGATGTTGGCTGTCACCTCGAAGTGATGACCGTCGCGGGTACAGGCAGCCAGCGAAGCATGCTCGAGTTCGCGCTGCTGCCGCAGTCGTTGCTGCTGACGTTTGGCCTGTAGCCGTTCGATCTCTGCCAGGTCAGGGTCCAGTTGCAGTTCCCCCTTGTCGGCATCGAGCAGCACTTGAGTCCCGCTGACCAGCGCCAGCACCTGGGTTGGCAGCCCGCACAACGCCGGCAAGCCCAGGGCCCGAGCGAGAATCGCCACATGGCTGGTGGCGCCGCCGCCCACGGTGGCAAAGCCCAGCACCTTGCTGGTGTCCAGCCCGGCGGTCTGCGACGGCGTCAGTTGTTCGGCAATCAGGATCGCCTGTTCCGGCAAGACCCAGACGCTGTCCTGTACGCCGAGAATCAGCTTGAGCACCCGCTGACCGACATCCGCCAGGTCCAGCGCACGTTCAGCCAGCAAGGCGCTGCCGAGGTTCTTGAACAGATCCGAAGTCGCCTCGGTCGAACTGCACCAGGCGAACGCGGCGCTTTTGCCTTCAGCGATCAGGACCTGAGCCTGTTCCAGCAAGCTTGGGTCTTCCAGCAACTCCTGATGCGCCTTGAAAATTTCCGCCTGCGCGTTACTTGTCGCATTGTCACGCAAGCTTTGCAGTGCTTGCGCGGCCTGAACCAGCGCACGCTCCAGATGCCCGCGCTCAACCACTGGGTCCGAGCCGAACTCAGCCACTTCAAGGGTCTGTTCCGCCACCTGCACTACCTGCCCGAACGCCGAACCCGGCGAGGCACAAACACCACGCAACAGCTTCGCCGAAGACGCTTCGACCCGCGCAACCGGCTCACTCACCACCATCACCGCAGCGACTGCTTCACCACAACCCGCCGCCAACAATTCGGTCAGGGTCTTGATCGCCAGCTCGGCATCCTCGCCCGCCGCGCTGATCTGCAAGGCATCACCCTGCGCGGTCTGCAACGCCATGATCGCCACCAGGGATTTGGCGTTGGCGCTGGCCTGTTGTTTATGCAGGCAAATGCTCGCCGCAAACCCCTTCGCCGCCTGAGCGAACACCGCCGCAGGACGTGCATGCAAACCGTTCGGATTGGGCAAGGTCAGCGGCTTCGAGAACAGAGCCTCTCCTTCTTCCACCGCAGCACTTGAGACCTGACTGCCCAGATTCAAACGCAACAACGGCTGGCCGCTCTCCACCAGACCGCTGTCGGACGTCAGCAAGGTGAAGGGCTCAGCACTGACCACCAGCACCAGAGTCAGCAGGCTGCGGGCATGCAAGGCGATGTAATCGGCGTCGAACTCGATCAGCGCCTGGCCGGCCTCGACCCGCTGCCCCTCCTCCACCAGCCGTTTGAAACCCTGGCCGTCGAGGTTCACCGTGTCCAGACCGATGTGCATCAACACCTGCACGCCGCTGTCGTCGGTAATGCTGATCGCATGACCACTGCGCTGCACATTGCTGATCAACCCGGCGAGCGGCGCGCAGAGGGTTTGCGACGTCGGGTCGATGCACAAGCCATCACCAATCAGACGGCTGGAAAACACCGGATCCGGCACTTGATCAAGCGGCATCAGCACCCCGGACAGGGGCGCTAGCAGTTGCAAATGTTGGGTTGTGGCCATGACTTCACCTGCTGTTTTTTGTTCTTTGAAGTGCCGATGGAGCGCGAGCCCCGACAGCATCGCTTATTTCCACCAGTACTCGACCTGCAATCCGACGTTCGACCCATGCCGCGCCGTACCGAATGCCCCGGTGTCGGACAACGCCGAGCCCGCCGCCAGCTCATTGGCCGCACGCTTGGCGGCCTCGTTCCAGGTGGCATAGGTGTAGTACAGACGCACTTCCGGACGCGCCCAGAAATCCGGGCCCTTGGGCGACCAGGTCGGGGCGAAAGTGAATTTGCTCAGCTTGCGTGTGCCGCCGGGGGCTTCGACCTGATCGTGGCCCAGTTCGGTGACCAGCTTGAACTGTTCAGTGATGGCGTAGGCCGGACGAATGCCGAGGGAAATCCAGTTCTGATCGTTGCCGTCCGGGCGAATGTCTTTCTGATAGACCGCCTCGACCTGACCACCGAAGCGCGGCGTCACTTGCCAGTCGAAGAACTCCACCAGACGGTAGCTCTTGTTGCTGTCGTCGAGGCCGACATTGCCGGTATAACCCAACCCGGTGCCGGGGCCTTCGCCGTATTGAAAGGCCAGTTTATTCTTGCCGCCGAAAAAGTCTTTCTGCACATGCTGGGTGGTAATCGCCCAGCCACGATGCGCGTCGCGACTGTCCGGTTTGTCGATGTAGCTCAGGCCGAACTCCAGCTCACCACCGGGGTTGGTCTTGAACCCGGCAACGTTGAAGTCGTGACGGTTGATGTAGTCCTTCTGGTACAGGTTGTCCTTGCGCGAGAAGGCGTAGCTGTATTTCAGATCGCCGATCAGCACGTCCTCGACACCGCCGCCGGTGGCGCTCTGGTTCCAGTAGTAGAAGTCGGAAATATGGATGTCGTTCCGCTTGTAGTAGCGCCGACCGGCCCACAACGAACCGCCATTGAGGCTGGGCATTTTCGACCACTGCGCGTACAGCTGCGGCATGCGCACCGAGCCGTTATCGCCTTCGAACGTCAGGCTGCGGTCGTATTGGTTATACAACGACGCCATGCCGTCGACGCTGAGCACCGAACCGTCGTCGAGGGTGAACAGGTCCTGACGCAACTCCAGCTCTGCATACTGCTCGCATTCGTTGCCCAAGCGGTATTTCGACTGCGCCCCGGGCAATTGAAAACATGACTGCGAACTGCTGTTGACCGAGGTTCCCACGCCGCTGCGCAGGTAACCGGCGAACTCCAGTGCCTGGGCCGAGAACGGCAATGCCAGGCACACGCACGATGCTGCAAGACTGCGATTTATTGTTGTTTTCAAGAGGCACCCCATTATTTTTATTGTGTAAAACCGGCAAAAGCGGCGCGCAAAACTCCCCCGCGCAGCGCTCTGCGAGTTGTTTTCAAACAGTGCTTTTTAGTGGTCGGTCAGGTGTAGAACGAACGACTCGTAAGGCCGCAGGAAGAGCTGCCGGCTGCGCGTCGGGCAGTCGCCATAGTTGCTGATTACCAGCCGCTGCTCTGTCGCGCCGTTGATCACGCCATTCGGCAATTCAACTTCGCAGGCCGCGGCGTAGAAGTTGTTCACCACCAGCAAACGCTCACCATCACCCTCGCGTAGGTAAGCCCAGACTTGCATGTGTTCGGGCAACAGCTGGCGATAGATGCCGTCCTGGATCAGCGGCTCGCTGCGACGCAAGGCGATCAACCGGCGATAGTGATGCAGCACCGAGTGCGGGTCCTCGAACTGCTGTTCGACGTTGATCTGCGCCGCGTTTTGCGGAATGCCGATCCAGGGTTCGCTGCTGCTGAAACCGGCATTGGCTTGGGCATTCCAGTGCATCGGCGTGCGGCTGTTATCCCGGGACTTCTGCATGATCGCCGCCATGTTTTCAGTCTCGGACTCACCGGTCTCACGCTTGAGGCGATAGATGTTCAGCGTCTCGACATCGCGGTACTGGTCGATGTGATCGAAGCCCGGATTGGTCATGCCCAGTTCTTCGCCCTGGTACACGAAAGGTGTGCCCTGAAGGAAGTGCAGCGCAGTGCCGAGCATCTTCGCCGAGACCACCCGGTGTTCGCCGTCATCTCCAAAACGCGAGACCACCCGCGGCTGATCGTGGTTACACCAGAACAGCGCATTCCAGCCACCGCCAGCCTGCATGCCAGTCTGCCAATCCGAGAGGATGCGCTTGAGGTCGAGGAAGTCGAAGTCGGCGCGGATCCATTTCTGCAGATTTGGGTAATCGACTTTCAGGTGATGAAAGTTGAAGGTCATCGACAGTTCTTTCGATTCAGGACACGAGTAACGAATGCAGTGCTCGAGACTGGTGGAGGACATCTCGCCGACATTGATCAGGTCAGTACCTTCGAAGACTTCGCGATGCATTTCCTGCAAGTAGTCGTGGACGTTCGGGCCGTCGGTGTAGAAGCGCCGACCGTCGCTGTTGTCCTCGGGGAAGTCCGCCGGTTTCGAGATCAGGTTGATCACGTCCAGACGGAACCCGCCGACGCCCTTGTCACGCCAGAAGCGCATCATCTTGAAGACTTCGGCGCGCACCTGCGGGTTATCCCAGTTCAGGTCGGCCTGGGTGTGGTCGAACAGGTGCAGGTAGTACTGACCGGTTTGCGCCTCGTATTCCCAGGCCGAACCACCGAACTTGGATTCCCAGTTGTTCGGCTGATCGCGCCAGATATAGAAGTCGCGGTACGGGTTATCGAGACTGCTGCGAGCCTGCTGGAACCACTGGTGTTCGATGGAGGTGTGGTTGACCACGATATCGAGCATCAACTTGATACCGCGTTTGTCAGCCTCGGCGATCAGCAGCTCACAGTCGGCCATGGTCCCGTAGCTCGGGTCGATGGCGTAGTAGTCGCTGATGTCGTAACCGTTGTCGCGCTGCGGTGAGCGCAGGAACGGCGTGATCCACAGGCAGTCGACGCCCAGCCAGTGCAGGTAATCGAGTTTGGCCACGACTCCGAGCAAGTCACCCGTGGCTTTGCCTGCGTGGCTGTGAAAACTCTTCGGGTAGATCTGATAGATCACCGAACGTTGCCAGTTTTGCATGGCGTAATCCTTTAATAAGTTTTGCTGTGTCTGGTCTGGCGTCTTCGCGGGCAAGTCGGATCGCCGCACCGCCGCTCCCACAGTGGTTCGCGGTGCTCTTGTGGGAGCGGGCTTGCCCGCGAATCGATCTATCAGGCGACGCGATATCCAGGCCGGACAATCTTCATGCTCAACCCACAGGTCAGCACGAACGGCACCACCATCGCGATGACCATCCCGACCACGAACACCGGGATGTACTGCGGAATGATCGAGATGAAACCCGGTAACCCGCCGACGCCAATCGCCGAGGCCTGGACCTTGTTCAGCGAGAGGAAAATGCCGCCCAGCGCCGAACCGATCAGCGCGGCGTAGAACGGAAATTTGTAGCGCAGATTGACGCCGAACATCGCCGGCTCGGTGATGCCGAAATAAGCGGAAATCGCCGAGGTCGAGGCCATGCTGCGGTCCCGGGCATTGCGGCTCATGGTGAACACCGCCAGCGCCGCGCTGCCTTGAGCGATGTTGGACATGACGATCATCGGCCAGATAAAAGTGCCGCCCTGAGTCGAGATCAGCTGCAGGTCAACGGCGAGGAACATGTGGTGCATGCCGGTGATTACCAGCGGCGCGTAGAGCAGACCGAAAATCGCTCCGCCGACCATCGGCGCCAGATCGAACAAGGTAACCACGCCTTCGGTGATGAGAATCCCCAGGTGCCGCGTCACCGGCCCGATGACTGCCAATGCCAGCACACCCGTGACGACGATGGTGGTGATCGGCACTACCAGCAGTTGAATGGCATTCGGCACTCGCACCCGCAGCCACTTTTCGAGGGTGCTCATGACCCAGGCCGCCAGCAGGATCGGCAGGATCTGCCCCTGATAACCGACCTTCTCGATCTGGAACAAACCGAGGATGTCGAAGTACGGCAGGCTTTGGCCATCGAGGCCGGCGACCGCCTTGCCGTAGTTCCAGGCGTTGAGCAGATCAGGGTGAACCAGCATCAGCCCGAGGACGATGCCGAGAATTTCGCTGCCGCCAAAACGCTTGGCTGCCGACCAGCCCACCAGTGCCGGGAGGAACACGAACGAGGTATTGGCCATCAGGTTGATCAGGCTCCACACACCGTCTAGCGTCGGGTAGGCCTCCAGCAGCGTTTTGCCTTCGATGAACATGCCCTTGGCGCCGATCAGGTTGTTGATGCCCATCAGCAGGCCGGCAATGATCAGCGCCGGCAGGATCGGCATGAACACATCGGAAAACACCCGCACCAGCTGCTGCATGGCGTTGGTTTTGTCAGCACCTTTCTTTTTCACGTCGGCAATGGTCGCAACGGCCAGGCCTGTCAGTTGCCGCAAGGCGGCGTAGACCTTCTCCACTTCGCCGGGGCCGATGACGATCTGAAACAGGCCGCCGGTGAAGAACGAGCCTTTGACCAGATCGATCTGGTTCAGCACTGCACTATTGACCAGGCTTGGGTCTTTGAGCGCCAGGCGCAGTCGGGTGACACAGTGCGCAGCTTGTTCGAGGTTGTCTGCACCACCGAGGCTCTGAAGAATCTCGCTGGCGATATTCGGATAATCGTGGCTCATGCTTTTTCTTCCACTTGGATTCTTGTTATTGGAGAGCGTTATTGGCAGCACGCCGAAGCGAAAAGTACTCGTCTGTACGAGTTAAAGCAACAACTCGTACAGACGAGTTGCAATTATTTATCCTGAACCCGACCAGCGGTGATTTTTCCTACACGATTTCTTCTGATCGTTCCCACGCTCCCGCGTGGGAATGCAGCCCGTGACGCTCTGCGTCACAAGAGCGGACGCAGAGCGTCCAGTGAGGCATTCCCACGCAGAGCGTGGGAACGATCATGGACAAACCCCACCTCTGCCCTTAAGGTTCCAGACCTTGAGCACAGCGGCGCAGCCATCCCCATGAGTAAATACAACCAGATCTACACTGATCTGCTTGCCAGCATCACTACCGAACGTCTGGAGCGTGGCGCCCGGCTACCTTCCGAAACCGAATTGATGGACAGCTACCAGGCCAGCCGCGGCACCGTGCGCAGGGCCATCGAGCAACTTCAGGAACGCGGCTTCGCCCAGAAAGTCCACGGCAAAGGCACCTTTGTGTTGTCGCCCAACCCGATCGAGTTCCAGTTGGGCGGGATCGTCAGTTTCCAGGAAACCTACCCACGGCTGGGCAACAACGTCAGCACCGAGGTGGTCGAGTTCAGCCAGTTCCCCCTCGAAGGCGCCCTGCTCGAACATATCCAGGCGGAGAAAGGCAGCCTCATCACCCGCATCAAGCGCGTACGGCGAATCGACGGCAAGCGGGTGATCCTCGACATCAACCACTTCGTCGCCGAGCTGATTCCGGGTCTGGATCGCAAGATCGCCGAACACTCGATCTACGCCTTCATCGAGCAAACCCTGCAACTGCAGATCAGCTATGCGCAGCGGACCATCGAAGCAGTGCCGTGCAGCAAGGATGACCGGCAGCATCTGGACCTCGACGGCCAGAGCCATGTAATCGTGGTCAGTAACCAGACCTTCCTGCAGGACGGCCGCCAGTTCGAGTACACCGAGTCGCGGCATACGCTGGACAAGTTCTATTTCTCGGATGTGGCGCGGCGCTGAGAGGGGTGTGTCAAACCAGCGCCTGCCACTCGGCGCTGAGGGCCACCACCCGGCGTGACTCCTTGACGAGATTGACGCTTTGCGCGATCCGGGCGACGTCGATCACCGGTTGTTCGAGGCTGTAGCCGCCCTTTGCATCCAGCCAGCTCAATACCTCAGCCAGGTGCCAGAGCGATGTCTTGCCCTCATGAACGGCCAACGGGAAGCTGTGGGAATGGGTCAGCATCAGTTTGCGCATGTTCTGCCGCGAAACGCCGGCGATGTCGGCAATATCCGTCAGACCGACGAAGTCCGGTGCCACCTCCACCAAACGAGCGTCGGGAATGATGCGCTTGACGTCCATCAGTGCGCTCAACAGCGCCGTTTCCGCAGTCGCTGCCTCACGGGTGAACTCCAACGCCAACCGGCCCGGTAATCCGACACCGACCAACGCGTCATCGCAGCCTGCCGCGTATAGACGTTCGACCAACTCGTCGGGATCGCAATCGCACTGCGCGAGCTGATACTTGAGGGTGAAAATGTAGTCCATTGATTTACTCCTTGAGTCGAGGTGCTGACTTCCCATCAATCACCTGCTGCGTCGTACAGTTATCAACCACTCGCCGTAGCGCCCTCGCGTGATTGAAAGGGTTCCTCCGCGTGCTGCACACGCTGGTAATACAGAACTCACCACAGCGACAGAGATCATTTCTGAAAGGGCAGTAGATCTTTCCCCAAGCATGGCTGCCGCCGACTTCTATCCGCCAGCCTCGTTCTTCGGCGTGACGCAGGGCCATTTCGATTTCTTTTTTTAGGATGAGATGCACGAGCCATCCATAGCCTCCAGTCTCGTCAAGAATCGATAAGTTGTCAACTGACAACCACAAATCCGTCGACACACATCCCGGCGCTTGAGCTGCCAAGGCCTCTCGCAGAGCGCGTCGGAAGATTATCTGGAGAGAGTACAGACGAGACCGACAATGGGCTTGGCCCATGTCTTTCAGGGTATTGCGAAGGGTTTTTACAGCCGCTGAAACGCCAGTGGCGATCGACACCGGGGTGTCGATCGCCACTGTTTACACGCGCAGATCACAGGCCGGCGAGCCGGTCTGGATCACTCCCACTCAATGGTCGCTGGCGGCTTGCTCGACACGTCGTAGGTGACGCGGGAGATGCCTTCGATTTCATTGATGATCCGGCCGCTGACGGTTTCCAGCAGCTCGTACGGCAGGTGTGCCCAACGTGCGGTCATGAAGTCGATGGTTTCCACCGCACGCAGGGCCACGACCCAAGCGTAACGACGGCCGTCGCCGACCACACCGACCGATTTCACTGGCTGGAACACCACGAACGCCTGGCTGACCTTGTGGTACCAGTCGGCCTTGCGCAGTTCTTCGATGAAGATGTGGTCGGCACGACGCAGCAGGTCGGCGTATTCCTTCTTCACTTCACCGAGGATCCGCACGCCCAGGCCCGGGCCCGGGAACGGGTGACGGTAGACCATGTCGTACGGCAGGCCGAGTTCCAGGCCCAGACGACGGACTTCGTCCTTGAACAGCTCACGCAGGGGTTCAACCAGCTTGAGGTTCATTTCTTCCGGCAAGCCACCCACGTTGTGGTGCGACTTGATCACGTGCGCCTTGCCGCTTTTGGCGCCAGCCGACTCGATCACGTCCGGGTAGATAGTGCCTTGGGCCAGGTACTTGATGTTGTCGAGCTTGCAGGACTCGGCATCGAATACGTCGATGAAGGTGCGACCGATGATCTTGCGCTTCTTCTCGGGATCCGACTCGCCTGCCAGGTTATCGAGGAACTGGTCGGCAGCATTGGCGCGAATCACTTTGACGCCCATGTTCTCGGCGAACATGGCCATCACTTGCTCGCCTTCGTGCAGACGCAGCAGACCGTTGTCGACGAAGACGCAAGTCAGTTGGTCGCCGATGGCCTTGTGCAGAAGCGCGGCAACGACCGAGGAGTCGACACCGCCGGACAAGCCAAGCAATACGTTGTCGGTGCCAACCTGAGCACGGACCTGAGCGATGGCGTCCTCAGCAATCTTCGAAGGTGTCCACAGGGCTTCGCAGCCGCAGATGTCGAGGATGAAACGCGACAGGATGCGACCGCCCTGTTTGGTGTGGGTCACTTCCGGGTGGAACTGCACGCCGTAGTAGCCGAGGGCATCGTTGAACATGCCGGCTATCGGGCAGCTCGGGGTGCTGGCCAGGATGTGGAAGTCTTCCGGCATCTTGGTGACCTTGTCACCATGGCTCATCCACACGTCGAGGCCGAACAGGCCGTCAGCGTCGATATGGTCTTCGATGCCGTCGAGCAGACGGCTCTTGCCGACCACGTCGACACGGGCGTAACCGAACTCACGCAGCTCGGAACCTTCAACCTTGCCACCCAGCTGTTCAGCCATGGTCTGCATGCCGTAGCAGATACCGAAGACCGGTACGCCCAGGTCCCAGACCGCTTGCGGTGCGCGCGGGCTATCGGCGATGTGTACGGACTCGGGGCCGCCGGCGAGGATGATCCCCTTCGGTGCGAATTCGCGAATCGCTGCGTCGTCCATGTCGAACGGATGCAGTTCGCAGTACACGCCGATTTCACGCACGCGGCGGGCGATCAGCTGGGTGTACTGGGAACCGAAATCGAGGATCAGGATGCGGTGGGCGTGAATGTCGAGGGCCATGGTCATTCTCGTCTAATTTCAGAAACGACACGGGGCTGAAGAAAACAGCCCCGGTTACTAAAGTCATCAATCACCTTCAGGCCTGAACCTGAAGGCGATCACTATCAACCTACGCGATAGTTTGGAGCTTCTTTGGTGATCTGCACGTCGTGGACGTGGGATTCAGCCATGCCGGCGCCGGTGATGCGCACGAATTCAGGCTTGGTGCGCATTTCTTCGATGTCGGCACTGCCGGTGTAACCCATCGAAGAACGCAAGCCACCCATCAACTGGTGGATGATGGCGCTCAGGCTGCCCTTGTAAGGAACGCGACCTTCGATACCTTCCGGTACCAGCTTCTCGGCACCCGCGGAGGAGTCCTGGAAGTAACGGTCGGAAGAACCTTGAGCCTGGGACATAGCACCCAGCGAACCCATGCCACGGTATGCCTTGTACGAACGGCCCTGGAACAGTTCGATCTCGCCTGGCGCTTCTTCAGTACCGGCGAACATCGAGCCCATCATCACGCAGGAAGCACCGGCTACGATGGCCTTGGACAGGTCACCGGAGAAACGGATGCCGCCGTCGGCGATCAACGGAACGCCAGTGCCTTCAAGGGCAGCCGCGACGTTGGCGATGGCGCTGATTTGCGGCACGCCGACACCGGCAACGATACGGGTGGTGCAGATCGAGCCAGGGCCGATACCGACCTTGACCGCATCAGCGCCCGCTTCGGCCAGGGCCTTGGCGGCAGCGCCGGTGGCGATGTTGCCGCCGATGACCTGCACTTCAGGGAAATTCTGTTTGACCCAGCGAACGCGGTCGATCACGCCTTTGGAGTGACCGTGAGCGGTGTCGACCACCACCACGTCAACGCCGGCATGGACCAGGGCAGCTACGCGCTCACCGGTGTCTTTACCGGTGCCGACCGCAGCGCCAACGCGCAGACGACCCTGGTCGTCCTTGCTGGCCAATGGGTAGGCTTTGGCTTTTTCGATGTCGTTGACGGTCATCATGCCTTTGAGAGCAAATTTGTCGTCGACGATCAGTACGCGTTCGATGCGGTGTTTGTGCAACAGCTCGCGTGCTTCATTCTTGTTGGCGCCTTCCTTGACCGTGACCAGACGCTCTTTAGGCGTCATCACTTCGCGGACGGTGGCATCCAGACGGTTCTCGAAGCGCACGTCACGGGAAGTGACGATGCCGACCAGGTCGCCATTGTGCAGTACCGGAACGCCGGAAATGTTGTGCATGCGGGTCAGTTCGAACAGATCACGAACCGTGGCGTCAGCCTCGATGGTGATCGGATCCTTGACAACGCCGGCTTCGAACTTCTTGACCTTGCGCACTTCGGCAGCTTGCTGCTCGATGGTCATGTTCTTGTGGATAATGCCGATGCCGCCTTCCTGAGCCATGGCAATTGCCAAACGGGCTTCAGTGACGGTGTCCATGGCGGCAGAAACCAGAGGAATATTCAGTTCGATGCCACGGGTCAAACGGGTTTTGAGACTGACTTCGTTAGGAAGCACCTCGGAATAACCGGGCACTAAGAGAATGTCGTCGAAGGTCAGAGCTTCTTGGCTGATACGCAGCATCGCGGGGGCTCCCGAGCGGGAAAATGGAAGCGCGCCATTATACTCAGACACCCCCCTGAGCTCAATGTAAACCTTGGCCTATTATTGACAGAGCGATAGGAGGGGGATTTCAGGACCGCAGCGCCTGCATCGCGAGCAATCGAGCGTCGACCGGCTGCTCCTACAAGGACCGCGCGTATTCTGTAGGAGCGAGCTTGCTCGCGATAAACGATAACGCGGTAATCGGGGTTATTTAAAGCTCGACCTTCACCCAGGTCACCGGCTGATCGAGCCAGTCGGCAAACTCGTCGATAAAGCTCTGTTTGAACCCGGCCTCGGCCCAGTTATTAAAGATGAAGCCCAGATTGGAAAAGCCGCATTCCTGCAAAAACAGAAAGCCGTTGATGTCGTCCTCATGACCGCATTCCGGGCAGATGAAGTTGTCCGTGCGCCCGGGCATCCAGTCTTCCAGGCTATCGAACAAGGCTTCGCCCACTTCTTTTCGGCATTCGGCGCAGCCGGCTTCTTCGAGAAAGCCCTTGGCCGGCGTATAGATGCAACGCTTGGTGATGATCTCCAGGCCGTTCACCGCTTCACCGAACGGCAATGCCTCAGGGTGCAGCACCACGCTGCGGGCTCCCGCTGCAATGGCATGGGCCATGCGGTTGCCCGTGCGGCCGCAGGTGGTCAGCTGTTCTTCGATAATGTTCTTGCGCACCAGCCAACGCACGATCGCCCGCGCCCGGGGTTCGTGCACCGGCAGTGTGGAAATTTTCGGGACGATGATGCTTTGGGAGTTCATGGTGGGGCCTGAAGCGTCTAAAGGGGATATTTGCGTTGCACCGTCAGCCGTCTTCGCGGGCAAGTCGGATCGCCGCACCGCCGCTCCCACAGGTACTGTGCTGACCTTGTGGGAGCGGGCTTGCCCGCGAAAGCGATCTGGAAGTCAGCAGCTTAATCCCTGACAAAACCAGGTCAAGTACTCAAATAACGGCTAATCAAGGCAATGCCACTGGCCAGTACCAGCCAGGCCACCAGCGCCGTACCGAAGCCGGCGATGCCGAACACGATATAGGCCAGGGCGACACCCAGAACTCCAGCAACACACATTCCTTTTATTACCGGGCCTGCCAACAGTCCCTTGTAGGAGCGAGCTTGCTCGCGATGACGGTTTAAAATCCAGCATAAATATTGAATGTCACACCGCAATCGCGAGCAAGCTCGCTCCCACATAAGCCCACCCCCAAGGGATTTGTGCTGACTCATGGAGATTGATTGCCGAATGCCTTTAAACTGCGCCCCATGATTAAAGATCCCTTTGCAAGACTCGGCCTCGACCGCGAAGTCCTGACTGTCAGCCAGCTCAACGGCCGTGCACGGGTGTTGCTGGAAGATGTGTTCAGCAATATCTGGGTGGAAGGCGAAATCTCCAACCTCTCCCGCCCGGCGTCCGGCCATGTGTATTTCACCCTCAAGGACAGCGGTGCCCAGGTGCGTTGCGCGCTGTTTCGGCAGAACGCCGCGCGGGTGCGTCAGGTGTTGAAAGACGGTCTGGCGGTGAAAGTACGCGGCAAAGTCTCACTGTTCGAAGGCCGTGGCGACTACCAACTGATTCTCGACACGGTGGAGCCTGCCGGTGACGGTGCGCTACGCCTGGCCTTCGATGCGCTGAAGGAAAAGCTCAGCGCCGAAGGCCTGTTCAGTGCCGAACGCAAAGTACCCCTGCCCGCCCATCCGCAGCGCATCGGCATCATCAGCTCGCCGACCGGCGCGGTGATACGCGACATCATCAGCGTCTTCCGCCGCCGTGCGCCGCACGTCCGACTGACCCTGATTCCGACTGCCGTACAGGGCCGTGAAGCCACCGCGCAGATCGTCCGCGCACTGAAGCTGGCCGACGCCCGCGGCTTCGATGCGTTGATTCTGGCGCGCGGCGGCGGTTCACTGGAAGACCTCTGGTGCTTCAACGAAGAAGCCGTCGCCCGTGCGGTGGAGGCGTGCGTGACGCCGATTGTCAGCGCCGTGGGCCATGAAACCGATGTGTCGATCAGCGACTTCGTCGCCGACGTTCGCGCACCGACGCCTTCCGCTGCCGCCGAATTGCTGGCCCCGGACTCCAGCGATCTGCAACGCCGGGTCGAAAGTCTGCATCGCCGTTTGGTGATGCGTATCCGTGATCGACTGATGCGCGACCGCTTGCGCCTGGAAGGCATGGCTCGTCGCTTGCGCCATCCTGGGGAACGCCTGCGCCAGCAAGCGCAACGCCTGGACGACCTGGACATGCGCATGCGCCGCGCTTTCGAGCGCAGCCTCAATACTCGGCGCGAGCGGCTGATTCGCCTGGAAACCCGGCTCGCCGGGCAACATCCCGGTCGCCAGCTTGCTCTTCTGAGGCAACGCCTCGACAGCCTCGCCGAACGCTTGCCGCGTGCAATGCGCGAAGGTTTGAAGGCGCGCCGCATGCAACTGCAAAGCCAGATGCAAACGCTGCACGTGGTCAGCCCGCTGGCGACCCTCAGCCGTGGTTACAGCATTTTGCTGGACGAGCGCGGCCAGGCCATTCGCAGCGCTGCACAGACCTACACCGGTCAGCGTCTGAAGGCCAAACTCGGCGAAGGCGAATTGCAGGTGCGCGTCGAAGACAACCACCTGACGCCTGTCACCCTTTCTTTACTGGATTGATTCATGTCGCGTTTTCTTGGCTCCCTGCTGTTGCTTTGCCTGACGTTCAGCGCCCACGCTGACAGTTACATCACTCGCCTGCTGAACAAACCGGTGCCCGGAGGCGTCGCGGTCGTCGACCTTGGCGCTTCGGCGCAAGCACCCAAGGCCAGTTATCAGGGCAGACCGGTGCTGGTGGTCAAGGAACAGAACAACTGGCTGGCGATTGTCGGCGTGCCGTTGACGGTCAAACCGGGCAGCCAGCAGATCAGTGCGGGCGGCCGCAGCCTGAACTTTACCGTCGGCGACAAAAAATACCCGGAACAGCGCATCACCCTGAAAAACCAGCGTCAGGTCAATCCGGACCCGGCGGATCTGAAACGCATCGACGCCGAGTTGGCGGACCAGATTCGCGCCTACCGCAGCTTCAGCCCGAACACACCGAGCAACCTGCTGCTGGACAAACCGGTCAACGGCCCGCTTTCCAGCAAGTTTGGCGTGCGCCGTTTCTTCAACGGCGAAGAGCGCAATCCCCACGCCGGGCTGGACTTCGCCGTGCCCGCCGGCACTCCAATCAAGACCCCGGCCGCCGGCAAGGTGATCCTGATCGGCAATTACTTCTTTAATGGCAACACGGTGTTCGTCGATCACGGCCAGGGCTTTATCAGCATGTTCTGCCATATGTCGAAAATCGACGTGAAGGTTGGCCAGCAACTGGCCCGCGGAGGTGTGGTCGGCAAAGTCGGCTCCACCGGCCGGGCGACCGGGCCGCATATGCATTGGAATGTCAGCTTGAATGATGCTCGGGTTGATCCGGCGATTTTTATCGGTGCATTCCAGCCCTGAATCATTGGCGCGACACCCGGCCTCTTCGCGGGCAAGCCCGCTCCCACAAGGACACCGCATTCACCTGTGGGAGCGGGCTTGCCCGCGAAAGCGGTTGCAAGGTCACATCGCAACAAAGCCAGGCAAACTCTTCAAAACTCAATTGCTGACCTTCAAACATCAGCGCAATTTAACCAACGACAAACTCAATCCACAGCTACAAAATCTCGATAGATCCTCAAAAATCAGAAATCCTCTCAATTTTTTTCACCTGCTTGCCATCTTTCCCCCCAATGGTTAGGGTTGAAGGCATGAAAACCTCTCACACCCTCATTCAGCGTCGCCAACACCGCAGCCTCTGCCTAGTCAGTGCACGACTGCCAGGGTGAATCGCGGTGCCTCGCCCCCAGCTTCATCGATAGAACATTTGATTCAACGGCAGGCCGCCTCTTTTCGGCCAACACCATAGGGATTTCCTGATGACCATGCTCAAAGACCCGTCTTCCAAGTACCGCGCGTTCCCGACCATCAACTTGCCGGATCGCACCTGGCCGTCGAAAACCATCACCGCCGCGCCGATCTGGTGCAGCTCGGACTTGCGCGACGGTAACCAGTCGCTGATCGAGCCGATGGATGCGGTCAAGAAGCTGCGTTTCTGGAAAACCCTGGTCGCCGTTGGCGTGAAGGAAATCGAAGCCTCCTTCCCTGCCGCTTCGCAAACCGACTTCGACTTCGTGCGTACCCTGATCGAAGGCGGCCACATCCCGGACGACACCACCATCCAGGTGTTGACCCAGGGTCGTGAAGACTTGATCGAGCGCACTTTCGAATCCCTGCGCGGTGCGAAAAAAGCCATCGTTCACTTGTACAACGCCACCAGCCCATCCTTCCGCAAGATTGTCTTCAATCAGGACAAGGACGGGATCAAGGCGATTGCCGTGAACGCCGCCAAGCTGTTCGTCAAATACGCAGCCCGGCAGCCGGAAACCCAGTGGACCTTCGAATACTCCCCTGAGACTTTCAGCGCCACCGAGCTGGAATTCTCCAAGGAAGTCTGCGACGCAGTGATCGAGGTCTGGAACCCGACGCCTGAAAACAAGGTGATCCTCAACCTGCCGGCCACCGTCGAATGCGCAACGCCGAATATCTATGCCGACCAGATCGAATGGTTCGGTCGTCACATCAATCGTCGTGACAGCGTGTTGATCAGCCTGCACACCCACAACGACCGTGGCACCGGCGTTGCCGCCACCGAACTGGGCCTGATGGCCGGTGCCGATCGCGTCGAAGGCTGCCTGTTCGGCAACGGTGAGCGTACCGGTAACGTCGATCTGGTTACCGTGGCGTTGAACCTCTACACCCAGGGCGTCGATCCTGAGCTGGACTTCTCCGATATCGACGGCGTGCGCAAGGTCGTTGAGGAGTGCAACCAGATTGCGGTGCACCCACGTCACCCGTATGTCGGCGATCTGGTTCACACCGCGTTCTCCGGCTCGCACCAGGACGCCATCCGCAAAGGCTTCACCCAGCAAAAACCCGACACCCTCTGGGAAGTGCCGTACTTGCCGATCGACCCGGCCGACATCGGTCGCAGCTACGAGGCGGTGATCCGCGTCAACAGCCAGTCGGGCAAGGGCGGTATCGCTTACCTGCTGGAACAGGAATACGGCATCAACTTGCCACGTCGCATGCAGATCGAGTTCAGCCAGGTGGTACAGCGTGAAACCGACCGTCTGGGCCTGGAAATGACTGCCCAGCAGATCCACGCCTTGCTCCACACCGAGTACTTGCAGGCCAACCTGCCTTACGCGCTGGTCAGCCATCGCTTGCAGGAAGAGAACGGCCACAGCGCGGTCGATGTCGAGGTTCACTGCGACGGCGAAACCCAGCACTGGCGCGGCAAGGGCAATGGCGCCCTGGAAGCATTGGTGGCCGGTCTGCCGATCGCCGTGGAGATCATGGACTACAACGAACACGCCATCGGCGCGGGCACCAATGCCAAGGCTGCGGCCTACATTGAACTGCGCGTGAACGGCGAACGTGCGGTGCACGGCGTAGGCATCGATGAAAACATCACCACCGCCAGCTTCAAGGCCCTGTTCAGCGCGCTGAACCGCTCCCTGAGCCAGACACAAGCCCAAGAAGCGGCATAACCAGTCGTTGAAATACAAAAGGCCCCGGGGTGAATACCTCGGGGCCTTTTGCTTGCCTGCAGTTTTTGTGTTGCCTGTCCGGGCCTCTTCGCGAGCAAGCTCGCTCCCACAGAGGATTGTTGGGTACACAAGATCTGTGTTCACATCGGTCAAATGTGGGAGCGGGCTTGCCCGCGAAGAGGCCCTGACTGGCGGTGATGTTTTCAGGTGAACTGAAAGGTATCGGCATCCAGATTGGCCGGGAACCGCGTCCGGTAAGCCGCCAGCTCGGCAGCGTTCAGGCATACCTGAAACACCCCATCCGCCTCGCCCGCGCTGAGCAGGGTTTCGCCCTGGAAATCCAGCACCTGGCTGTCACCGGTATAAGCAAAGCCTTTGCCATCGGTTCCCACCCTGTTCACCGCTGCCACATAGCAGAGGTTTTCGATGGCGCGCGCCGGCAGCAGGCGGTTCCAGTGCTGACGCCGGGCGCCGGGCCAGTTGGCGGTGTACAGCAGCAAGTCGGTGTCCTGAGCATCGCGGCTCCACACCGGAAAGCGCAGGTCATAGCAAATCAGCGGACGAATCCGCCAGCCTTTGAGCTCGAACTGCACCTGACGCTCGCCCGGCGTGTAGTGGTTGTGCTCACCGGCCATACGGAACAAGTGGCGCTTGTCGTAATGCCAGACTTCACCGTCGGGACGTGCCCACAACAGGCGGTTGCGATGGCTGCCATCGGCGGCCTGGACGATTATGCTGCCGGTAATCACCGCGTCCAGTTTCGCAGCCTGAACCCGCAACCATTTACTGGTGGGACCGTTTTCCGGCTCGGCCAGGGCTTCGGACTCCATGGAAAAACCGCTGGTGAACATCTCCGGCAGGATGATCAGGTCCGCGCCTCGGGCTTGTTCGAGCAGTTGCTCGAAATGCTCGAGGTTGGCCTGACGGTCATGCCAGGCCAGTGTCGTCTGAATCAACGCAACGTTCAGATTCGGTAAGGCACTCAGATCACGCATAGTTTTTCCGCTGCCTGACGCAACGTCTCCTCGCGTTTGGCAAAACACAGACGGACCAGGCGCTGCTCTTGCGGTGGGTTCTGGTAGAACACCGAGATCGGGATGCTCGCCACACCGTGCTCACGGGTCATCCATAGCGCCATGTCGACATCATTAAGGTCCGGGCGAATCTGCGAATAGTCCACCAACTGGAAATAGGTACCGGCGGCGCGAGTGAAACTGAACCGCGAAGGCATCAGCAAATCGCAGAACAGATCGCGCTTGGCCTGATAGAAATCCGGCAGTTCTTCGACATGTTCAGGGTGCTCGGCCATGAAGTCGGCCAAGGCATATTGCAGCGGCGTGACACCGCAGAAACTGACGTACTGGTGGACCTTGCGCAACTCGGCGGTCAGGGCCGGCGGTGCGACCACGTAGCCGGTTTTCCAGCCCGTGACGTGGTAAGTCTTGCCGAACGAACTGACCACAAAGGCCCGCTGATAAAGTTCTTCATGGGCCAGCACGCTGACGTGAGGCACGCCGTCGAACACCAGGTGCTCGTAGACCTCGTCGCTGACCAGGTAAATATCGCGATCGCGGATCAGCGCCGCCAATTGATCCAGCTCGGCACGCGATATCAGTGCGCCACTGGGGTTGTGCGGAGAATTGAGGATGATCATCTTCGTACGCGGGCTCAGCGCTTCGCCGAGTTTTTGCCAGTCGATGGCGAAGTCATTCAGGCCCAGTTGCACATGCACGCAGCGACCGCCGGCCAGTTCCACCGACGGTTCATAGCTGTCGTAGCACGGATCGAAAACGATGACTTCGTCGCCACTGTGGATCACCGCTTGAATGGCGCAGAAAATCGCCTGAGTCGCGCCGGGGGTAATGGTCACTTCGCTGTCGGCGTCCACCGTGCAGCCATAGCTGCGGGCGATCTTGGCGGCGACTTGCTGGCGCAGCGCCGGCAGACCGGTCATGGGTGAATACTGGTTATGGCCACTGGCGATATGCCGGCCAACGGCATCCCGCAAGGCCTGCGGGCCATCGAAATCAGGAAAACCCTGGGACAGATTGAGCGCGCCGGTTTCCACCGCGAGCTGCGACATACGAGTGAAGATGGTGGTGCCGACATTCGGCAGCTTACTGGTGATCATCGGTGATTCCCTGCTGAACACCCGGCTCTACGGCGGCACGGGAGAGCCCGAGGATAGCCCAAACGGCAGGCGTGAAAAAGGGCGCCATGGGCGCCCTCTTCCTGATATCAACCTGTGGGAGCTGGCTTGCCCGCGAAAAAGGTGCTGCGGTTTATCAGGTACACCGCGTCATCGTTCTTCGCGGGCAAGCCCGCTCCCACATAGGCTAATTTCACATAGCCCAATCAGCGTTTGTCTTTACGCTTCTTCTCGGCTTTCTTGTGGTGGGTCATCAAACGACGCTTCTTGTTGACCTGACGGTCGGTGAGCGTGTTCTTGAGGCCTTCGTACGGGTTCTCGCCACCTTTGAACTCGATCCGGATCGGTGTACCGACCAGTTTCAAGACACGGCGGTAAGTGTTTTCCAGATAACGGACGTAGGACTTCGGAACGCGCTCGACCTGGTTACCGTGGATCACGATGATCGGCGGGTTGGCGCCACCCAAGTGGGCATAACGCAGTTTGATCCGGCGGTTGTTGACCATCGGTGGCGCGTGCTCGCCGACCGCATCTTCAAGAATCTGAGTCAGGCGGTTGGTCGGCCAGCGGGTAACCGCCGACTTGAACGAGTTCTGCACCGATTGGTACAGGTTGCCCACACCCGTGCCGTGCAAGGCCGAGATGAAGTGAATGTCGGCGAAGTCGACGAAGAACAGCCGACGTTGCAGCTCAATTTTCACGAACTCGCGTTCGCCAGGCGTCATGCCATCCCACTTGTTCAGTGCGATAACCAGCGCGCGACCGGCTTCCAGGACAAAGCCCAGCAGGTTGAGGTCGTGATCGACCACACCTTCGCGGGCGTCCATGACGAAGACCACCACGTTGGCGTCTTTGATCGCCTGCAGGGTTTTCACCACGGAGAACTTTTCGACTTCCTCGTGGATCTTGCCGCGCTTGCGCACACCGGCGGTGTCGATCAGCGTGTACTTCTCTTCGTTACGCTCGAAGGGAATGTAGATGCTGTCACGCGTGGTGCCGGGCTCGTCATACACGATAACCCGGTCTTCACCGAGCATACGGTTGACCAGGGTCGACTTGCCGACGTTCGGGCGACCAATGATGGCGATCTTGATACCGTCTTTTTCGCTCGGGCCTGGAATGCGCTTGGCTTCCTGACCTTCGGCAACGATTTCAGCTTCTTCACCTTCTGCCGGCTCTTCCTCGTCTTTCGGGAAATCGCGCAGGCAGATTTCCAGCATCTGAGTGATGCCGCGGCCGTGAGCACCGGCGATCGGGATCGCGTCGCCCATGCCCAACGGGCTGAACTCGGCGCGAGCCAGTTCAGGGTCGATGTTGTCGACCTTGTTGGCGACCACGTAGGAACGCTTGTTGCGCTTGCGCAGGTGCTCGCCAATCATTTGGTCAGCGGCAGTGAAACCTGCGCGGGCGTCTACCAGGAACAGGACGACATCGGCTTCTTCGATGGCCAGCAGCGACTGCTCGGCCATCTTTTCGTCCATGCCATGCTCGTCACCGGAAATACCACCGGTGTCGACCAGAATGTAGGAGCGCCCTTGCCACTTTGCCTCACCGTATTGGCGATCACGGGTCAGACCGGACAGGTCGCCGACAATGGCGTCACGGGTCCTGGTCAGGCGGTTGAACAAGGTGGACTTGCCGACGTTCGGTCGGCCCACCAGGGCGATTACGGGAACCATGCGGCTCTCCACTTCGTTATTTCAGAAAATACAAAAGCCGCTGCTAGGCAGCGGCTGGTGCTCGGGGCAACGCTTGAAGGCGCTGCGAGGCCCGCAGAACGGGGCCGCTTGGGGGTTAACCCCAAGCATAGTCAAACCATTACTTGATGGTCAGGGCTTCCAGCTTGCCACTGTTGCCATACACATAAATCGTGTCACCCATCACCAGCGGACGGGCACGCAGGCCATCGCTGTCGATGCGTTCACGAGCGACGAAGCGGCCATCCACCTGACTCAGCAGGTGCAGGTAACCTTCCATATCACCGATTGCAACGTAGCTGGAAAACACTTCCGGTGCCGACAGTTGACGGCGAGCCAGCGAATCGTTGCTCCACAATGCTGTGGTGGAACGCTCGTCGACGCCTTCAACGGTGCCCGAAGCCAGGCTCACGTAAACGCTGCCAAAGCCCTGTGCCACGCCGGCGTTGCTGGAAGCATCACGCTGCCAGAGCGGACGACCGCTTTCCAGGTCCAGGGCCGCAACACGACCTTGATAGCTGGCCACATACAGGGTACCGCCGGACAACAGCAGGCCACCGTCGATGTCGACCACGCGATCGAGTTCCGAACGACCTTGCGGGATAGCCACCCGTTGTTCCCAGACCGGTACGCCGTTCTGAGTATCAAGAGCGACGACTTTACCCGTCGACAAACCAGCAACCACCAAACGGTTGGTAACGATCGGCGCACTGGTGCCGCGCAGCGTCAGGACCGCAGGGGTGCTGTCGTACAGCCAGCGTTGATTACCGGTAGCGGCGTCGAGGCCAATCAGACGGTCATCCTGAGTCTGGACCACCACCACATCACCGTTGGTGGCAGGCGGCGCGAGGACTTCACTGGTCACGCGAGCGCGCCATTTCTCTTCACCGGTGCTGGAATCCAGCGCCACCACTTCGCCTTTCAGCGTACCGATCATGACCAGACCGTAACCCACGCCAACGGCGCCGGAAACAGGCAGTTCAAGATCTTTCTTCCATTTGACGTCGCCGTTGCTGCGCTCCAGCGCCATCACCACGCCGGTTACATCGCCTGCGTAGATGGTGTCGCCATCGATGGCCGGCACCAGCATGTTGTAGGTTTTGCCCTGGCCATCGCCAATCGAACGGCTCCACTGCTTCTGCAGGACCACTTCTTCCTTGAAGTCGACCAGCTCAGCCGGTGGCAGTTCTTTTTTGCTGTTGCTGCTGCAACCCGCGGCCAGAATGGCCAGAGCCAGCAATGCTGCATGCTTCCAACGGATCACGTCACGCATCCCCTTTGGCCAGGTCGTCCAGCTTGATTTGTAAGCCACCGACCGCTGCTTCATCAGACAGCGCAGCCTTGGCCTTTTGATACGCAGCATAGGCTTCGTCGGTACGACCCAATTGGACCAGAAGGTCGCCTTTGAGCTCTTCACGAGTGGCCAGGAATGCCTTGTCAGCATCGCCTTCGAGCAGCTTCAGCGCTTCGTCGGCCTTGTTCTGTGCTGCCAGCACCTGAGCCAGACGCTGACGCGCGACTTCGCCCAGGGTCGGGTTGGCCGGTTTGTCGGCAACCGCTTTGAGCTCGCTCGCCGCGTCGTCCAGCTTGCCGGTATCGACGGCTACTTTGGCCACGAACAGGCTGCCGTATTGCGCGTAGGCACTGCCGCCGAACTCTTTGTTGAGCTTGCCGGCCAGATCTGCAACGCGCGCCGCATCCGGTTTGCCATCAGGGGTCAGCGTGGTTTCCAGCAATTGCTGATAGAGCATCGAGGCGCCTTGCGACTGGTTGCTCTGATACTTTTGCCAGGCCTGCCAGCCGAACACGATGACCAGCGCCAGCAAGGCGCCAGTGACCAAGGGTTTGCCGTTACGCTGCCACCAGTCTTTCAACTCTGCCAGATGTTCATCTTCGCTACTCGACACCCCAATACTCCTTATTCGCTAAATCGGCTGTTTGACAGCTTCAACCCTGCACGACGCAGGTGGCCAAGTGCGCAGCAAGCGCATCCCAGGCAATGCTTTGTTGTTCGCCCTGGCCACGCAGGGGTTTGAAACCTACCACTTGTTGGGCCAATTCGTCGTCGCCGAGGATCAGAGCATACAGCGCACCGCTCTTGTCGGCTTTCTTGAACTGGCTTTTGAAGCTACCGGCGCCGGCGTTGATCTGCAGGCGCAGGTTTGGCAATTGATCGCGCACCCGCTCGCTCAGGGTCAGGGCTGCGAGTTCGGCAGCTTCACCGAAGGCGCAGAGGTAGACATCGACCTGACGGGAGATTTCTTCCGGGATCTGTTCCAGGGTTTCCAGCAGCAGAATCAAACGCTCGATCCCCATGGCGAAACCAACGCCCGTGGTCGGCTTGCCGCCCATCTGCTCCACCAGACCGTCGTAACGGCCACCGGCACACACGGTGCCTTGAGCGCCCAGCTGATCGGTGACCCATTCGAAAACGGTCTTGCTGTAGTAATCCAGCCCGCGCACCAGCTTGGGGTTGATCACATAAGGAATCCCGGCGGCATCCAGACGCGCCTTGAGGCCCTCGAAGTGAACGCGGGACTCTTCGTCGAGGTAGTCGGCCATTTTCGGTGCATCCATCAGCACCGCCTGGGTTTCCGGGTTCTTGGTATCGAGCACCCGCAACGGGTTGGTTTTCAGACGGCGCTGGCTGTCTTCGTCCAGTTGATCCAGGCGAGCGGACAGGTAGTCGACCAGAGCTTCGCGATAGCGACCACGGGATTCGCTGGTACCCAGGCTATTGAGTTCGAGCTTCACCGCACCGCGAATGCCCAGCTCGCCCCAAAGGCGCCAGGTCAGCACGATCAGCTCGGCATCGATGTCCGGACCGTCGAGGTTGAAGACTTCGCAACCGATCTGGTGGAATTGGCGATAACGGCCTTTCTGTGGACGCTCGTGGCGGAACATCGGGCCGATGTACCAGAGTTTCTGCACCTGGCCACCGCCAGTGATGCCGTGCTCGAGCACTGCGCGCACGCAGGCCGCGGTGCCTTCCGGACGCAATGTCAGGGAGTCGCCGTTGCGGTCGTCGAAGGTGTACATCTCTTTTTCGACGATGTCGGTCACTTCACCGATGGAGCGCTTGAACAGCTCGGTGAATTCAACGATCGGCATGCGGATCTGCTTGTAACCGTAGTTATCCAGCAGACGCGAAACGGTACCTTCGAAATGACGCCACAGGGGAGTCTGCTCGGGCAGGATGTCGTTCATGCCACGAATGGCTTGCAGAGACTTGCTCACTATAAATCCTTAAATTCGTTCGATCAGCCGCGGGCGATCAGCGCCGCGTCGGCTTCGACCTTTTCGGCCGCCTTCTGCCGGATCAGCCTTTCGAGCTCATCCACCAGGTTGTCATTCGTCAGTTTCTGCGCCGGCTTGCCGTCGATATAGATCAGGTTCGGCGTACCACCGGTCAGGCCGATATGGGCCTCTTTGGCTTCACCCGGACCGTTCACTACACAACCGATGACCGCAACATCCAGCGGTACCAGCAGATCTTCAAGGCGAACTTCCAGTTCATTCATGGTTTTAACCACATCGAAGTTCTGCCGCGAACAGCTTGGGCAGGCGATGAAGTTGATCCCACGGGACCGCAGATGCAGGGATTTGAGAATGTCGTAGCCGACTTTCACTTCCTCGACCGGGTCGGCCGCCAACGAGATGCGAATAGTATCGCCAATCCCGTCGGCCAGCAGCATACCGAGGCCCACGGCAGATTTCACTGTGCCTGAACGCAAACCACCGGCTTCGGTGATGCCCAGGTGCAGGGGTTGAATGATTTCCTTGGCCAGCAGGCGATAGGCTTCGACGGCCATGAACACGTCCGAAGCTTTCACGCTGACTTTGAAGTCCTTGAAATTCAGCCGTTCAAGGTGCTCGACATGGCGCAATGCAGACTCGACCAGCGCGGCTGGGGTCGGCTCGCCGTATTTCTTTTGCAGGTCTTTTTCCAGGGAACCGGCGTTGACGCCGATACGGATCGGAATCCCGCGATCACGGGCGGCATCGACCACGGCACGCACCCGGTCTTCGCGACCGATGTTGCCCGGATTGATCCGCAGGCAATCGACACCCAGTTCGGCCACGCGCAGGGCGATCTTGTAGTCGAAGTGAATGTCGGCGACCAAGGGCACTTTGACCAGTTGCTTGATCCGGCCGAAGGCTTCGGCAGCGTCCATATCCGGCACAGAGATGCGCACGATATCGACGCCGGCGGCTTCCAGGCGGTTGATTTGGGCTACGGTCGCGGCCACATCATTGGTGTCACTGTTGGTCATGCTCTGCACCGCAATGGGCGCATCACCACCCACGGGTACCGAGCCGACCCAGATCTTGCGGGACTCGCGACGTTTGATTGGAGATTCGCCGTGCATGACTTATTGACCTAACTTCAGGCGAGCAGTCTCGCCACTGGTGAACGGAGCGAGATCGACCGCCTGGCCGTTGTAGCTGACCTGCGCGCCACGGGCATAGCCCAGACGCACGGAGAACGGTGGCTTACCGCTGACTTCGGCGGTCTCGCCTTTGTGCTTGAGACCGCTCAACAGCACTTTGCCGTTGCCATCGGTCACTTGTGTCCAGCAATTGGCGACGAATTGCAGCCGAACCTGACCGGTACCGGCGACTGGCATCGTTGCGGCAGCAGTAGGCGCTACCGGTGCAACTGGTGCTACCGCTGCTACCGGTGCAGCAACAGCTACGACGGGAACTGGCGTCGCCACAATCGGAGCCGGAGCGGTGCGAGTCACAGCAACAGGAGCGATTGGCGCTACGACTGGCACGACCGGGACTGGCGCGCCTGGCGTCGGTGCAGCTTCATTGGCCGGGATCTCGGCCGGTGGCTGACCCACAGGCAGTGCCAGAACGGTCCCCGCTTCAGCCTGACCTTCAACCACCGCTTGATCTTCCGGCTCGTCGAGCGGGTGAATCTGTGTGGTGCCATCAGCCCCTTCGACTTCGACGTGCTCCGGGTTGATGCCGATCAGGTCCTTGGCGCGTAAGGACGTCTGATCCTGCCACCAGATAAAGCCACCGCCGAGCACTGCAATCAGCAACAGCAGGCTGACGATACGCAAAATGGTGTGGGAAACCCGTACAGGTTCTTCGATACGACCCAGGCTATGCACGCTGCTGCCCTGGGAATCGGTACCGGAGTACTGGTCGAATTGCTGGACCAATCTGGTCTGGTCCATGCCGAGCAATTTGGCATAGGCACGAATATAGCCACGGGCAAAGGTGTGCCCTGGCAGCTTGTCGAAAGCGCCGGTTTCCAGGTTGCCCAATGAACCCACAGTGAGGTTGAGCTTCAGAGCCACTTCCGCCAGCGACCAACCATTGCTTTCGCGGGCCTGACGCAAGGTCTCACCAGGGTTTACGCGAGTCGCTGCTACAACTTCGGGATGCGCCGCTTTCATCATTGCTCCGACAGGTATTGCTGATATTCCGGCGTACCGGGATAGAGTCGTTTTAATTGCAGGCCTGCACTTGCGGCCTTGTCGCGATCTTCGAACACTTTGGCCAACCGAATGCCGAGCAATAGACTACGTGCATTTTGCTCGGTCAGCTGGCTAAAACGATCGTAATAGTCACGCGCGGGCACATAATGCCTGTCTTCGAATGACAACTCAGCCATTTCCAGCAATGCGCGGGGTTGTTGGCGGTTCAATCGCAGGGCTTTTTCCAGTTGCTGGCGGGCCAGATCGCGCTGGCCGAGCATCGAAGCGGTCATCCCCAGATTCTCGAAAACCCGCGAGCGTTCAGGATAAAGCGTATCGGCAGCCGCCTGTTCAAAGCGCTCGTAAGCTTCTTTGTAACGTTTTTCTTCAAAGAGAAAGCTGCCGTAGTTGTTCAGGATACGTGCATCGCCGGGCCGCGAGGACAATGCCTTGCGAAAATGCTTGTCAGCGAGCTCCGGCTCCATCTCGGCCTGAAACACCAGCCCCAGGGCTGCGTTGGCATCGGCGTCCGAGTCATCCAGCTCGAGGGCTTTCTTCAACGGGACTTTCGCCCGCTCGGTCATGCCCTGTTGCAGATAACCCAGCCCCAGCTGAACGTAGGCCGTACGCGCCTCGTCTCGCCCCTTGCCCGTTTTCATCGGGTTGAAATCACCCGATAAAACACAACCAGCCAACAGGCTGGCGAAAAGCACAAGCAGCGCGATGCGCAGGGGCATGGAGATCCTCTCTTAAGTACGATTCGCAGCGCTTTGCGGCATATCGGACTCGGCGCTCAACTCGCGCACGGCGATATAACGTTCGCTACGACGGGTGCGATCCAGCACCTGTCCTACTAATTGGCCACATGCGGCATCGATGTCTTCACCGCGAGTGGTGCGCACGGTGACATTGAAGCCGGCATGATGCAGTTGATCCTGGAAACGGCGAATGGCGTTGTTGCTCGGGCGCTCGTAACCGGAATGGGGGAACGGGTTGAACGGGATCAGGTTGATCTTGCACGGAATGTTCTTGAGCAACTCGATCATTTCCACAGCGTGCTCGACCTTGTCATTGATGTCTTTGAGCAAGGTGTACTCGATGGTCAGCACGCGCTTTTCGCCCAGGGACGACATGTAGCGCTGGCAGGACTCGAGGAGCATCTTAAGCGGATACTTCTTGTTGATCGGCACCAATTGGTTACGCAATGCGTCATTCGGTGCGTGCAACGATAACGCCAGGGAGACGTCGATGTGCTTGGACAGCTCATCGATCATCGGCACCACGCCCGAGGTGGACAGAGTCACCCGGCGCTTGGAGATGCCGTAGCCCAGATCATCCATCATCAGATGCATGGCGGCGACGACGTTGTCGAAGTTCAGCAGCGGCTCACCCATGCCCATCATCACCACGTTGGTGATGGCACGGTCGGCGGTTGCCGGGATGCTGCCAAACGATTTGTTGGCAATCCACACCTGACCGATGACTTCGGCGGCGGTGAGGTTGCTATTGAAGCCTTGCTTGCCGGTGGAGCAGAAACTGCAATCCAGGGCACAGCCTGCCTGGGACGAAACGCACAAGGTGCCACGTTTGCCCTGGGGAATGTAAACGGTCTCGACGCAGCTGCCGGACGCCACACGCACCACCCACTTACGGGTGCCGTCGGTGGAGATGTCCTCGCTGACCACTTCCGGACCGCGAACTTCAGCAATGACCTTGAGCTTGTCGCGCAAGGCCTTGCTGACGTTCGTCATGGCATCGAAATCATCGACGCCAAGGTGGTGAATCCACTTCATTACCTGACCGGCACGGAAACGCTTCTCCCCGATTGAGTCGAAGAATTTTTCCATTTCCAGCTGAGTCAGACCCAGCAGGTTAATTTTTGCAGTCGATGTAGTCATGGATTCACCTTCACTCATAAGCCAATGCTTAGCGAGTGGTTACTTCAGTAGCTGCGAAGAAGTACGAGATTTCGCGAGCAGCAGCGGCTTCGGAGTCCGAACCGTGTACAGCGTTGGCGTCGATGGAGTCAGCGAAGTCAGCGCGGATGGTGCCGGCAGCAGCTTCTTTAGGGTTGGTAGCGCCCATCAGCTCACGGTTCAGAGCGATAGCGTTTTCGCCTTCCAGAACCTGAACGACAACCGGACCGGAGATCATGAAAGCAACCAGGTCGTTGAAGAAACCACGAGCGCTGTGCTCAGCGTAGAAGCCTTCAGCTTCAGCCTTGGACAGTTGCTTCAGTTTCGAAGCTACAACGCGCAGGCCAGCTTTTTCGAAACGAGTGGTGATCTCGCCGATAACGTTTTTAGCAACGGCGTCAGGCTTGATGATGGAGAAAGTACGTTGAACAGCCATGGTGTAACTCCAGAAACGATGATTAATGCGAAAAATTAAACCCGCGAATTATACGCGGGTTTAGGGGGATTGCCTAACTGCGTAGGGTGCGCTCAGTCTGCTTCTTCGATCCAGGCAGCCTGAATGGCCTCGAGCACTTTCTCGCCGCCATGCTTGGGATCGTCACTGAATTGCGGCAAAGCCAGAACCCATTGGTGCAGATCGACAAAATTCACGTAACGCGGATCCACATCCGGCTTGCTTTCAGCCAGCTGGATCGCGATTTCCAGCACATCAACCCATTTAAGACTCATGACAGCTCCTTGAATCAGTGCGGCGCTTCGGCGGCATGGTTGAGTGAGTATTTCGGAATTTCGACGGTCAGGTCTTCGGTCCCGACGATTGCCTGGCAGGTCAGGCGCGACTGCGCTTCCAGACCCCAGGCCCGATCAAGATAGTCCTCTTCCAGCTCGTCGGCCTCATTCAGCGACTCAAAGCCTTCGCGAATGACGCAGTGACACGTAGTGCAGGCACAGACGCCGCCGCAGGCGCTCTCGAGCTCGATATGGTTGTCATGGGCCACTTCGAGAATGGACTTACCAGTCTCAGCCTCGACAACCATACCGTCCGGGCAATGCTCGGCGTGTGGCAGAAAAATGATCTGCGGCATCAGTTATTCCTCGATTTCATTCAGGTTGCGCCCCGCCAGAGCGGCTTTCACCGTCGAGTCCAGGCGGCGGGCTGCAAAGGCATCGGTCACTTGCGACAGACGCTTGGTCTGCTGCTCGATGGCATACCCATCGGTGCCCTGCATCAATTCACTCAATTCCTTCATCTGCAATTCGATGACCATGCGCTCTTCGGCATCGAGCAAACGCTCGCCGTCGACGTCGAGGGCGCCCTGCACCGCTTCGATCAGGCGCTGGGCATCGACCTGCTGCTCACGCAGTACCCGGGCGACCTTGTCGTCGTTGGCGTGCTGGAACGAATCCTTGAGCATCCGGGCGATTTCGCCGTCGGTCAGACCGTAGGACGGCTTGACCTGGATGCTGGCTTCAACGCCCGAACCCAGTTCACGGGCCGCGACGCTGAGCAGGCCATCGGCATCGACCTGGAAGGTCACACGAATTTTCGCCGCACCGGCGACCATGGCCGGGATACCGCGCAATTCAAAACGCGCCAGAGAGCGGCAATCGCTGATCAGCTCGCGCTCACCCTGCAGCACATGAATCATCATGGCCGACTGGCCATCTTTGTACGTGGTGAAGTCCTGAGCCCGCGCGACCGGGATGGTGGTGTTGCGCGGAATCACCTTCTCCATCAACCCGCCCATGGTTTCCAGCCCCAGGGACAGCGGAATCACGTCGAGCAGCAACAGCTCGTCGCCGTCACGCTTGTTGCCGGCCAGCGTATCGGCCTGGATCGCGGCGCCAATGGCCACCACCTGATCCGGATCGATCTCGGTCAACGGCTGACGACCGAACATCTCGGCCACGGCTTCACGCACGCGTGGAACGCGGGTCGAACCGCCGACCATGACCACCGCCTGAACATCTTCCAGCTCGATAGCCGAATCGCGAACGGCGCGTCGACACGCTTTCAGGCTCTGCGCAACCATCGGCTCGATCAGCGCATCGAATGCCAGACGGCCCAGTTCGGCACGCCAGTCGCCGTAGACGACCTCGACCGAATCGGCATAGGTCAGCGCTTCCTTGGCCACACAAGCGGTTTGCAACAGGTTGCGCTGCGCGCCCGGATCGAGATCGGCGGACAAGCCCGCCTGTTCGATAATCCAGCCAGCGATCGCGTGATCGAAGTCATCGCCACCCAGGGCGCTGTCGCCGCCGGTGGCCAGCACTTCGAAAACACCGCCCGTCAGACGCAAAATCGAAATATCGAAGGTGCCGCCGCCCAGGTCATAGATCGCCACGACGCCTTCGGCGTGTTGATCCAGGCCATAAGCCACCGCCGCAGCGGTCGGCTCGTTGAGCAGGCGCAGGACATTCAGACCGGCCAGTTTGGCCGCATCCTTGGTGGCCTGACGCTGAGCGTCATCGAAATAGGCCGGAACGGTGATTACCGCGCCCACCAGCTCACCGCCCAAGGTCTCTTCAGCGCGCTGACGCAGCACTTTGAGGATATCGGCGGAGACTTCGACCGGACTTTTCGGCCCTTGCACGGTGTCGATGAACGGCATGTGCGATTCGCCGTCAACAAAGCGATACGGCAGTTGCTCGCCCAGCTGCTTGACGTCGGACAGACCACGACCCATCAAGCGCTTGACCGACAATACGGTGTTGAAGGGGTCGCTTGCGGCAGCCAGTTTGGCCGCCGTGCCCACTTCTATACGGTGGCCAGCGTGATAGCGCACGGCAGACGGCAGAATGACCTGCCCGTCAGCGTCGGCCAGAGGCTCGGAAAGACCACTGCGCAATGCAGCGACCAGCGAATTGGTAGTGCCCAAGTCGATACCGACAGCCAGACGACGCTGGTGCGGTTGAGGACTTTGGCCGGGTTCGGCGATCTGCAGTAGGGCCATCGTTATCAGGACTTATCTGTATATCAGGCGTGCGACCGGAGCGGCACTGGGTTAATCGTCGAGGCGCTCTTCTAACTGGCGCACTTCGTAGGTGAGCTTGTCGAGGAACTGCATGCGTCGCATCAGGCGTTCGGCCTGTTCGCGTTGCGCTGCATCATCCCAACAGGCTGCGAAGCTTTCGTTCAGCTCATCCTGAGCGATCTTCAGGCGGCACTTGAACACGGCAATGCCGGCCAGGTCGGCGCTGTCTTGCAGGTCTTCGAGCTCTTCACGCAACTCCATCTGCTGCAGAAGAAACTCCGGATCATGCACCGTGACCTCCAGCGGCAGCTCATGACCGCCCAAGGCGAGCAAATAACGTGCGCGCTTCGGGGGATTCTTGAGCGTCTGATAGGCCTCGTTGAGGCTCGCGGAGTGCTCTAGCGCCAGCCGCTGCTCGCGCTCGGAAGCGTCTGCAAAGCGGTCCGGATGAACACCGCGCGCCAACTCACGGTAGCGCGTGGCCAACTGCTCGAGATCCAGACGGAAACTCGGTTTCAGTTCAAATAAAGCGAAATGACAAGGAGTACCCACGAGCAGCCTCAGATGTTGAAGCTTTCGCCGCAGCCACATTCACCGCGCACGTTGGGGTTGTTGAACTTGAAGCCTTCGTTCAACCCTTCCTTGACGAAATCGAGTTCGGTGCCGTCCAGGTACGCCAGGCTTTTCGGGTCGATGATCACTTTCTCGCCGTGACTTACGAACACCTGATCCTCTGCAACCACCTCGTCGACAAACTCCAGCACGTAGGCAAGGCCGGAACAGCCTGTGGTGCGAACACCCAGACGAATCCCCTCACCTTTGCCGCGCCCATTGAGGGAGCGTCGCACGTGTTGAGCAGCCGCTTCTGTCATGCTGATAGCCATCGGTGACTCCTTACTCGTCGCCAAATCTTGAAAGTCAGATCAAGCCTTTCTTCTGCTTGTAATCGCGAACGGCCGCTTTGATAGCGTCTTCAGCGAGTACCGAGCAGTGAATTTTTACCGGCGGCAAGGCCAGTTCTTCAGCCAGCTGAGTGTTCTTGATGGTCTCTGCTTCATCCAGAGTCTTGCCTTTCATCCACTCGGTCGCAAGCGAGCTGGAGGCGATAGCCGAACCGCAACCATAGGTCTTGAACTTGGCGTCTTCGATGATGCCTTGTTCGTTGACCTTGATCTGCAGGCGCATCACGTCGCCGCAGGCTGGAGCGCCGACCATGCCGGTGCCGACATCAGGATCTTCTGCGTCCATCTTGCCGACGTTGCGCGGGTTCTCGTAGTGGTCGATGACCTTTTCGCTGTAAGCCATGGTTCTTAATCCTCACTCATCAGAGAGTCGCTCTTGGGATTCCGCAAATCGCCGTAGTCGATGCGTTCTGCAGAACCCGTTGGCGGCGACTTATATATCAGTGTGCCGCCCACTCGATTTTCGAGATGTCGACGCCATCTTTGTACATGTCCCACAGCGGCGACAGAGTGCGCAGCTTGGTAACAGCCTCGCAGACTTTCTGCGCGGCGTAGTCGATTTCTTCTTCGGTAGAGAAACGGCCGAAGGTGAAACGGATCGAGCTGTGCGCCAGTTCGTCGTTGCGGCCCAGGGCGCGCAGAACGTACGAAGGCTCAAGCGATGCCGAGGTGCAGGCAGAACCCGAGGAAACCGCCAGATCCTTGAGCGCCATGATCAGCGACTCGCCTTCAACGTAGTTGAAGCTCAGGTTCAGGTTGTGCGGTACACGGGAAGTCATGCTGCCGTTGATGTACAGCTCTTCCAGGCCTTCGACCTGCTTGAAGAAACGGTCGCTCAGGGCTTTGATTCGCACGTTTTCGCTAGCCATGTCTTCCTTGGCCACACGGAACGCCTCGCCCATGCCGACGATCTGGTGAGTCGCCAGGGTGCCGGAGCGCATGCCACGTTCGTGACCGCCGCCGTGCATGGTCGCTTCGATGCGAACACGCGGCTTGCGGCTCACGTACAGTGCGCCAATGCCTTTAGGGCCGTAGGTTTTGTGGGCCGAGAAGGACATCAGGTCGACCTTCAGCTTCGACAGGTCGATCTCGACCTTGCCGGTGGACTGCGCGGCGTCGACGTGGAACAGGATCCCTTTGGAACGGGTCAGTTCGCCGATAGCTGCGATGTCGTTGATGGTGCCGATTTCGTTGTTTACGTGCATGACCGACACCAGAATGGTGTCCTCACGCAGTGCGGCTTCAATCATGGCCGGAGTGATCAGACCGTCTTCAGTCGGATCGAGGTAGGTGATTTCGAAACCTTCGCGCTCCAGTTGGCGCATGGTGTCGAGAACCGCCTTGTGTTCGATCTTGGAGGTGATCAGGTGCTTGCCTTTGGTGGCATAGAAATGCGCGACACCCTTGATTGCCAGGTTGTCGGACTCGGTGGCACCGGAGGTCCAGACGATTTCACGCGGATCGGCGTTGACCAGGTCAGCGACCTGACGACGGGCGTTTTCCACGGATTCTTCGGCTTTCCAGCCAAACACGTGGGAACGGGACGCCGGGTTACCGAAGTTTCCGTCGACCAGCAGGCATTCACTCATCTTTTGCGCGACACGCGGATCAACCGGGGTGGTCGCAGAGTAATCAAGGTAAATCGGCAATTTCATGGACTATCTCCTAAATCAGGCTGGCTGGCGTGCCGCTAGCTCTATGGCTGTCATTCGACGGCGGACGCTTCAATCTTTTCCAGACGCGGCGCCTTGCTATTACTGCGGCGCAGGTCCTGACGCTGGGCTACTTCCTGCACCTCACGGCGAGTCACAAGGTCAGCCAAGCTGATACCGCTCAGAAATTCATGGATCTGCAGGCTCAGATCGCACCACAAGTGGTGGGTCAGGCAAGTGTCACCGGCATGGCAGTCGCCAAGGCCCTGGCAACGGGTTGCATCGACCGACTCGTTCACCGCATCGATCACCTGAGCGACCTGGATCCCCTGCATATCGCGCGATAGCTGGTAGCCACCACCCGGACCACGGACGCTGGACACCAGATTGCTGCGGCGCAATTTGGCGAAAAGCTGCTCGAGGTAGGACAGGGAGATGCCTTGGCGCTCGGAGATATCGGCCAGGGACACCGGCCCGTTCTGCGCGTGCAACGCCAGGTCAAGCATGGCGGTTACGGCGTATCGGCCTTTTGTAGTCAGTCTCATGGACAGGTACCACGGAGTTTCGGAATGGGGGCGAGTATGCAATTCCCGAGTATTTAAGTCAACTATAAGACCTAGCGTTTTACTCGGGTTTACCAGCAAAAAGAGCGCGCGAATGATAGCAAAGCCGGGCGAGGATCGACCAGCAATACCGCGTTATCGTTCATCGCGAGCAAGCTCGCTCCCACATTAGATTGGCACCGGACACAAAATCCATGTCCACACGCGATCAAGTGTGGGAGCGAGCTTGCTCGCGATAGGGTCGCCGCGGTTTAGCTGGCCTGACTCTCATCCTTGCCTTTCACACAGGCGAAGTCTTCTTCGCGCAGTTCGGGCAAGTCCTTGGCGCAGTAGTTACTGCCCAAATCCTTGAGCGCACCGCACATGCCTTCGAGACGACCGTCCACCGCCTGCAAATGATCGAGCAATTGACCAATGGCCCGCGCGATCGGGTCCGGCATGTCCTCGCCGACACCGTAGGCATCGAAGCCGATTTTTTCCGCCATCGCCTTGCGCCTGGCTTCGAGCTCGTCATCGGACTTCATGATGATCCGCCCGGGAATGCCGACCACCGTCGCACCGGCTGGCACCGCCTTGGTCACCACCGCATTGGAGCCGACCTTGGCCCCGGCACCGACCGTGAACGGCCCCAGCACCTTGGCGCCCGCGCCCACCACTACGCCGTCTTCCAGCGTCGGGTGGCGCTTGCCTTTGTTCCAGCTGGTGCCACCCAGGGTCACGCCCTGGTAAAGCGTCACGTCATCGCCGATCTCGGCGGTTTCGCCGATCACAATGCCCATGCCGTGATCGATGAAAAACCGCCGACCGACCTTGGCACCCGGGTGGATCTCGATCCCGGTCAGCCAACGACCGAAGTTCGACACCACCCGCGCCAGCCACTTCCAACCCATGCCCCACAAAGCCGAAGCCAGGCGATGGATCCAGATCGCATGCAGGCCGGGATAGCAGGTCAGCACCTCAAAAGCGTTACGCGCCGCCGGATCACGGTGGAAAACACTCTGGATATCTTCACGCAAACGCTCGAACATCATTAATCCTTCCGTTTAAGAAGCTCGCCACGGGCCGCTTTCTGGGTTTCCGTGAGGATGCCACGCAAAATATTCATTTCCGCCCGGCTGACCGAGCTGCGTCCGTACAACCGGCGCAGGCGCGCCATCAAGTGCCGTGGTTTTTCCGGGTCGAGGAACTCGATGGCCACCAGGGTCTGCTCCAGGTGCTCATAGAATCGCTCCAGTTCATCCATGGTCGCCAACTCGCCACTTTTAGTGGACGCCACTTCATCCTTCTCGACCTTGCTCGGCTGGCCTTGAGCCGCCAACCAGGACATACGCACTTCATAGCTCAACACCTGCACCGCCGCCCCCAGGTTCAGCGAGCTGAACTCAGGGTCTGATGGGATGTGCACGTGATAATGACATCGCTGCAGCTCTTCATTGGTCAGGCCGGAATCTTCACGGCCGAACACCAGAGCAATCTCGGCGTCCTGCGCGGCTTCCTCGACCACCTTCACCCCGCATTCGCGGGGATCGAGCAACGGCCAGGGAATGCGCCGATCACGGGCGCTGGTGCCGAGCACCAGATTGCAGCCGACCAAGGCCTCTTCCAAGGTGGCGACGACTTGCGCGTTTTCAAGGATGTCCCCGGCGCCGGAGGCTCGGGCATCGGCCTCGTGGTGCGGGAACAACCGCGGCTCGACCAGCACCAGCCGCGACAGCCCCATGTTCTTCATGGCACGCGCAGCCCCGCCGATATTCCCGGGGTGGCTGGTATTGACCAGGACGACACGAATGTTTTGCAGCAAGGGAGGCGCTCTCGAACACATTAATTGGGAGCAGAATCTTACAGAGCATCCTACCGTTAAGCTATGAAAGCGAACGTCGACCTTCATCTGTAGAAAGTTTCTGATAGAATGCTCGGCTTTCTTTAACAACCTTAGGTGACACATCCATGCAGCCCATGCTGAATATCGCGCTGCGCGCCGCCCGCAGCGCCAGTGAATTGATTTTCCGCTCCATCGAGCGCCTGGATACCATCAAGGTCGACGAAAAAGACGCCAAGGACTACGTGTCCGAAATTGATCGTGCTGCCGAGCAGAAAATCATCGACGCGCTGCGCAAGGCTTACCCGACTCACGGCATCCTTGGCGAAGAAACCGGCATGCACCCCGGCAGCGGCGAAGGCGAAGACTACCTGTGGATCATCGACCCACTGGACGGCACCACCAACTTCCTGCGCGGCGTTCCACACTTCGCTGTCAGCATCGCCTGCAAATACCGCGGCCGCCTGGAACACGCAGTGGTTCTGGACCCGGTTCGCCAGGAAGAATTCACCGCCAGCCGTGGTCGCGGCGCTCAGCTCAACGGTCGTCGTCTGCGCGTCAGCGGTCGCACCAGCCTTGAAGGCGCCCTGCTGGGTACCGGTTTCCCGTTCCGTGATGAGCAGATGGACAACCTCGACAACTACCTGGGCATGTTCCGCAGCCTGGTTGGCCAGACCGCCGGCATCCGCCGCGCCGGTGCCGCCAGCCTCGACCTGGCCTATGTTGCCGCCGGTCGCTACGACGCGTTCTGGGAGTCGGGCCTGTCCGAGTGGGACATGGCTGCAGGTGCCCTGCTGATCCAGGAAGCTGGTGGTTTGGTGAGCGACTTCACCGGCGGTCACGACTTCCTTGAAAAAGGCCACGTCGTTGCCGGTAACACCAAATGCTTCAAGGCAGTACTGACGGCCATCCAGCCGCACCTGCCAGCTTCGCTGAAGCGCTAAGCGTCAGGCACAAAAAAAGCACCTTGCGGGGTGCTTTTTTTATGGGCGGGATTTGAGCGTTAAACTTGCAAACCACAATCCCTGTGGGAGCGAGCTTGCTCGCGATAGCGGACTGTCAGGCGGCATCAATGTTGAAAGTCAGGCCCTCATCGCGAGCAAGCTCGCTCCCACATTAGATTTCAGTGCGCTCACTTATTGAGCAGGCTCACCCTGCCCCAGAATCAGCTGGCCGTCCTTGTTGACCGGAATCTGGTTGCCCGGATCACGATCCATACGGACCTTGCCTTCCTTGCCATCCAGCGAATACCTCACGTCATAACCCACGACCTTCTCGCTGATGTCATTCACGGTGTTACAGCGCGTCTGAGTGGTGGTGTAAGTGTCCTTGTTCTGCATGTTTTCCTGGACCTTGTTGCCGGCGTAACCGCCGCCAACCGCGCCCGCAACGGTGGCTATCTTCTTGCCAGAGCCGCCGCCGACCTGATTACCCAGAAGGCCGCCAGCCACTGCACCGAGCACCGTACCGGCAATCTGGTGTTGATCCTTCACCGGCGCCTGCCGGGTCACGGCAACGTCCTTGCAGACCTCTCGCGGTGTCTTGATCTGTGTCTTGACCGGTTCGACAGCCAGCACTTGCGCATACTCAGGGCCTTTATTCACCAGCTTATAGGTAGCAATAGCACCCCCGGCAGTCACACCGACAGCACCCAATACCGCTCCTACCAGCATCGACTTGTTCATCATGAACCTCCTGACCATCACAAGCGGGACATACCCGCGCTTCTCCTAGCCTTGGAGCACAAAAAAAGGCGCGAGTTCAACACTCGCGCCTTTTGGGGTGAAGCCTGAAGAGTCGATTGCCGTTATGGGCGGTCGTCGACTTCCTGTTCAGTGCTGACCGAAGGAATCAAGTCCTCGGTCGTCAGGCTCAGCCAGATCAGCACCACGTTGGCGATGTAGATCGACGAGTAAGTACCCGCCAGAACACCGACAAACAGCGCGATGGAGAAGCCGAACAGGTTGTCGCCACCGAAGAACAGCAGAGCGGCGATCGCCAGCAAGGTGGAGATCGACGTGGCCATGGTCCGCAGCAGGGTTTGCGTGGTCGAGATGTTGATGTTCTCGATCAGCGTCGCCTTGCGCAAGACCCGGAAGTTCTCACGAACCCGGTCGAATACCACAATGGTATCGTTCAGCGAGTAACCAATGATCGCCAGTACCGCCGCCAGCACCGTCAGGTCGAAGGTGATCTGGAAGAACGACAGGATACCCAGGGTCACGACCACGTCGTGGATCAGCGAGACGATGGCACCGACCGCGAACTTCCACTGAAAGCGGAAAGCCAGGTAGATCAGGATGCCGCCCAGCGCCATCAGCATGCCAAGGCCGCCCTGATCGCGCAGCTCTTCACCCACTTGCGGGCCGACGTACTCCACGCGCTTGACCACCGCCGGGTTGTCCCCGCCGACCTTCTGCAGCGCTTCAGCGACTTGATGACCCAGTTGCGGGTCTTCACCTGGCATACGCACCAACAGGTCGGTGGTCGCACCGAAGCTCTGAACGATGGCATCGTTGTAACCCGCCTCCGTCAGCTGGCTACGAACCTTCATTACATCCGCCGGACGCTCGTAGGTCAGCTCGATGAGCGTACCGCCGGTGAAGTCCAGACCGTAGTTGAGGCCCTTTTGAGCCCAACTGAACAGAGCCAGAAGAGTGAGGAGCAATGTGACGCCGAACGCAATGTTGCGAACGCCCATGAAGTTGATTGTACGTGTACCTAACATGGCAGCCCCTTAAATCCACAACTTCTTGAAGTCACGACCGCCGAAGATCAGGTTGACCATCGCGCGGGTCACCATGATGGCCGTGAACATCGAGGTAAAGATCCCGAGGGACATGGTCACCGCAAAGCCTTTGACTGGACCTGTGCCCATGGCAAAGAGAATCCCGCCGACCAGCAGTGTGGTCAGGTTGGCGTCGAGAATCGCGGTAAATGCCCGGCCGAAGCCTTCGTTGATTGCCCGCTGCACGGACATGCCGGCAGCGATCTCTTCACGTATCCGCGAGAAGATCAGTACGTTGGCGTCGACCGCCATACCCATGGTCAATACGATACCGGCGATACCCGGCAGGGTCAGCGTCGCACCCAGCAAGGACATCAAGGCCAGCAGCATCACCATGTTCACCGCCAGCGCAACCGTGGCGATCAGACCGAAGAAGCGGTAGATAGCCATGATGAACAGCGACACGAACAGCATGCCCCACAAGGAAGCGTCGATACCCTTGACGATGTTGTCAGCACCCAGGCTCGGGCCAATGGTGCGCTCTTCAGCGAAGTACATCGGCGCCGCCAGACCACCGGCACGCAGCAGCAGCGCCAGCTCGGAAGACTCGCCCTGACCGGTCAGGCCAGTGATACGGAACTGACTGCCCAGTGGCGACTGGATGGTCGCCAGGCTGATGATCTTCTTCTCTTCCTTGAAGGCCTGGACCGGCACGTCTTTCTCGACACCGTTGACCACTTGCTTGACGTAGGTGGTGATCGGCTTCTGCTCGATGAAGATCACCGCCATGCTGCGGCCGACGTTGCTGCGAGTCGCACGACTCATCAGCTCGCCGCCGTGGCCATCAAGCTTGATATTCACCTGCGGACGGCCTTGCTCGTCGAAACCGGCCTGAGCGTCAGTCACCTGATCACCGGTGATGATCAGGCCACGTTCGATCTGCGCAGCCGGACGGCCACCTTCACGGAACTCGAAAGACTCGGAAGTGGCTTTCGAAGCACCCGGCTCGGCGGCCAGACGGAATTCAAGGTTGGCAGTCTTGCCGAGGATCCGCTTGGCTTCAGCGGTGTCCTGCACGCCCGGCAGCTCAACCACGATACGGTTGGCACCCTGACGCTGAACGATAGGTTCGGCAACACCCAGCTCGTTGACGCGGTTACGTACCGTGGTCAAGTTCTGCTTGATGGAGTATTCACGGATTTCCGCCAGCTTGGCCGGGGTCATCGCCAGACGCAGCACCGCCTGACCATTGAGGTCGGCCGGGGTCAATTCGAAATCGTTGAAATTCTTGCGGATCAGCACACGGGCCTGTTCGCGGGAAGCCTCATCACTGAAGCCCAGCTGAATGGCACCGTCCAGTTGCGGCAGGCTGCGATAGCGCACACGCTCTTTACGCAACAGGCTCTTGACGTCGCCTTCGTAGACTTTCAGGCGTGCATCGAGGGCTTTATCCATGTCCACTTCCAGCAGGAAGTGCACACCACCGGACAAGTCCAGACCCAGCTTCATCGGATGCGCGCCAAGGCTGCGCAGCCATTGTGGAGTGGTCTGTGCCAGGTTCAGTGCGACAACGTAGTCATCACCCAGGGCCTTGCGCACGACATCTTTGGCTGGAAGTTGATCTTCCTGCCTGGTCAGACGCAACAAACCGCCCTTGCCGCTCTCAGCCAGAGAGGAGGCCTTTACAGCGATCCCGGCGTCGGTGAGCGCTTTGCTCGTGCGGTCCAGATCAGCCTGAGTGACCTGCAGCGCAGTGCTTGCACCGCTGATCTGAATGGCCGGATCGTCAGGGTATAAATTGGGAGCGGAATAAATAAAACCGATCACCAGCACCGCCAGGATCAGTACGTATTTCCACAGAGGGTATTTGTTCAGCATCACGCCGCCCGCTTATGACGCGGGGCGCCTTGCGCGCCCCGTCGATTGGTAAAAGTTGAAACCTAGATCGCTTTCAGCGTGCCTTTTGGCAGCGTGGCGGCAATGGCGCCTTTCTGGAACTTCAGCTCTACCGTGTCGGAAACTTCGAGAACCACGAAATCGTCAGCCACTTTAGTGATCTTGCCGGCGATACCGCCGGTGGTCACAACTTCGTCACCTTTTTGCAAGTTGCCCAGCAGGTTCTTCTGGTCTTTGGCGCGCTTGGCCTGTGGACGCCAGATCATCAGGTAGAAGATGACCAGGAAGCCGACCAGGAAAATCCATTCAAAACCGCCACCCATTGGGCCGGCAGCAGGTGCAGCAGCATCAGCCATGGCATTAGAGATAAAAAAGCTCATTTAGCACTCCAGTTGCAATATTGAATCTTAGGGTCGGAAAACTCAGTCCAAAGGCGGTACAGGCAACCCGCGTTTGGCATAGAAGGCCTCAACAAAGGCGGCCAATGTACCCTGTTGAATAGACTCGCGCAAACCAGCCATAAGCACCTGGTAATGGCGCAAATTATGGATGGTATTCAACATGCTACCCAGCATTTCGCCGCATTTGTCCAGATGGTGCAGATAAGCGCGGGAGAAGTTCTGGCAGGTATAGCAATCGCAAGTCGGATCCAGCGGCGAATCATCATGGCGATGGAACGCGTTGCGGATCTTCAGCACGCCGGTGTCAATGAACAGATGCCCATTGCGAGCATTGCGGGTTGGCATCACGCAATCGAACATGTCCACACCGCGGCGCACACCCTCAACCAGATCTTCCGGTTTGCCAACGCCCATAAGGTAACGAGGTTTGTCAGCCGGCATCTGGCCCGGCAGGTAATCCAGCACCTTTATCATCTCGTGCTTGGGCTCGCCCACCGACAAACCGCCGATGGCCAGGCCGTCGAAGCCGATCTTGTCCAGACCTTCCAGGGAGCGCATGCGCAGATCCTGGTGCATACCACCCTGAACGATACCGAACAGTGCAGCGGTGTTGTCGGCATGGGCATTCTTCGAACGCTGAGCCCAGCGCAACGACAGCTCCATGGACACCCGCGCGACGTCTTCATCGGCCGGGTACGGCGTGCATTCGTCGAAAATCATCACGATGTCCGAGCCCAGGTCGCGCTGAACCTGCATCGACTCTTCCGGGCCCATGAACACTTTCGCGCCATCGACCGGCGAGGCGAAGGTCACGCCCTCCTCCTTGATCTTGCGCATGGCGCCCAGGCTGAACACCTGGAAACCACCGGAGTCGGTCAGAATCGGGCCTTTCCACTGCATGAAATCATGCAGGTCGCCGTGCTTCTTGATCACCTCAGTGCCAGGACGCAGCCACAGGTGAAAGGTGTTGCCCAGGATGATTTCAGCGCCGGTGGCGGTGATATCCCGCGGCAGCATGCCCTTGACCGTGCCGTAGGTGCCGACCGGCATGAACGCCGGAGTTTCGACGGTACCGCGGGGAAAGGTCAGACGACCGCGACGAGCCTTGCCATCAGTGGCGAGCAACTCAAAAGACATACGACTCATGCTTGATCCTCAGGGGCCAAACCCTTGGGGGCAGTTGGCGCAGGGTTACGGGTGATGAACATCGCATCACCGTAGCTGAAAAAGCGGTACCCATGCTCGACGGCCGCTGCATAGGCAGCCATGGTCTCGGGATAACCGGCGAACGCCGAAACCAGCATCAACAATGTGGATTCGGGCAAATGGAAGTTGGTCACCAGGGCATCGACCACATGGAACGGCCGACCCGGGTAGATAAAGATATCGGTGTCACCACTGAACGGCTTGAGCACACCGTCGCGGGCCGCGCTTTCCAGCGAGCGCACACTGGTGGTCCCTACCGCAATCACCCGCCCGCCACGGGCACGGCAAGCGGCGACCGCATCCACCACATCCTGACCGACTTCCAGCCATTCATTGTGCATGTGGTGATCTTCGATACGCTCCACGCGCACCGGCTGAAACGTCCCGGCACCGACGTGCAGGGTCACGAACGCGGTCTCGACGCCCTTGGCGGCAATCGCCTCCAGCAGCGGCTGATCGAAATGCAGCCCCGCCGTCGGCGCCGCCACCGCGCCCAGGCGCTCGGCGTAGACCGTCTGATAACGCTCGCGGTCCGAGCCTTCATCCGGGCGGTCTATATAAGGAGGCAACGGCATGTGCCCGACGCGATCGAGCAACGGCAGCACTTCCTCGGCAAAGCCCAGCTCGAACAACGCGTCATGACGCGCCAGCATCTCGGCTTCGCCGCCGCCGTCGATCAGGATCTTCGAACCTGGCTTGGGCGACTTGCTGGAACGCACATGGGCCAGCACGCGATGACTGTCGAGCACCCGCTCGACCAGAATTTCCAGCTTGCCGCCGGAAGCCTTCTGGCCAAACAGCCGCGCCGGAATCACCCGGGTATTGTTGAACACCATCAAATCGCCCGGGCACAAATGCTCGAGCAAATCAGTGAATTGACGGTGTGCCAGGGCGCCGCTGACCCCATCCAGGGTCAACAGGCGACTACCACGACGCTCAGCCAAAGGATGGCGAGCGATCAAGGAATCAGGGAGCTCGAAGGTAAAGTCAGCAACGCGCATGATGGGGTTCGTCTAGCAGGGCCGGAAAGTTTAGCGGAAATAGTAAAAATTCTCCACGAAACGTGATTGACCAACGGTAATCTCATCTCTATACTTCGCCGCCATTGAGCCCTGATGGCGGAATTGGTAGACGCGGCGGATTCAAAATCCGTTTTCGAAAGGAGTGGGAGTTCGAGTCTCCCTCGGGGCACCATTTGCAGTACATAGACGACTACCAGCGTCTACGCAACACCCCTAGAGCCCGCTAACTGCGGGCTTTTTGGTCTCTGGGGTTCCATCCCCGTCCCTTGCAAGCCAGCCTCTTTTTGGTACATTTTCTGTACAGATTCCAGTTCGAGAACCGGAGGTGTACAGCCATGCCCCTCACTGCCTTGCAAGTCAAAGCGTCCAAGCCTGCCGACAAGCAATACACGCTGAGTGATAGTTCGGGTCTTGCCCTTCTAGTCCAGCCGAACGGCCACAAGTACTGGCATTTCCGCTATTCGTATCATGGTCGCCCGGCGCGCATGTCATTGGGCGTCTACCCGAGCATCTCCTTGCAGGAAGCTCGCGAACGGGCTGCCGAATGCCGCAAGCTGCTCAAGGAAGGAACCAATCCTGGAGCCAAACGCCGGGATGACAAGCAGCAGCAACGGGAGGCTGGCCTCAACACCTTCAGGCGAGCTACGGAGTACTGGTATCAGTTCAAGGCCGACTCCGGCCGCAGCCATGCGACGCTAAAGAAGATTCGCGACTACCTCGACAAGGATCTGCTACCGGCACTCGGCGAGATGCAGCTGGAGCACATTACTCGCGCCGACTGCGCGAAGTTGCAGGCCAGCATCGAAAAGCGCGGGGCGTTCAATGTGGCAGACAAGGCTCGGACCTGGCTCAAGCAGATTTTCAGTCAGGCGATTGCGCGGGGGTTGTGCGAACACAATCCGGCTTCAGAACTTCATGCCATCGCGTTGGCGCCGCCTTCCCCTGAGCACTATCCGCATTTGCGTGAAAGCGAGCTGCCGGAATTTCTTCAGGCACTGAGCAAGACCACCAGCCGGTTGCCGTCGAGGATTGCTTCGTGGATGGCAATACTGACGGCGAGCCGACCCGGCATGGTTCGGTATGCGACGTGGGATGAAATAGATTTTGAAGAAGGGACGTGGACCATACCGGCTGAACGCATGAAGATGCGCCGGGACTATGTCAGTCCCCTGCCCCATCAACTGATCGAGATGCTGATCAAGCTGCACCAATGCACTGGACGCAGCCGCTACCTGTTTCCGGGTAGTGGTGAGAAACGGCCCGTCATCAGCGAGAACACGATCAATCTGGTGTTTGCCAAGATTGGCTATAAAGGGCGGATGGTGAGCCATGGCGTTCGCCACACCGCGAGCACGCTGCTGCGCGAACATGGGTGGCTGAAGGATCATGTTGAAAGTCAACTGGCTCATGTCGAGGGTGGCATTGCTGGGGAGTACAACCAGGCGCTGTACCTGACGCAACGGCGGATCATGATGCAGTGGTATGCCGATTATCTCGATGCGCTCAGGGCTGGGATTACGGCGAGTCTGCGGGATCAGTTTGATACGCGGGTTAATCAGTTTCTGTCGCGTAAGTCTTCGGAGCTTCTCGGAGTTAACTCGGCCGGTGGTGGCATCAGCGCCTTGGAAGATGAGCGTGGCGCATTCCAGCGCTAACACGTCAGTGAAATCTCCACAGCTTTGCCTTCCACGCGGGCCCTTCCAAGCAGGGCTGCAAAGCCGCCCTGCTTGGAAGGGCCTCACTTGAAAAATCTAAAAATCAGCATAACCGTCTTCTAGAAACCACGGATTTCCATAGACGGCTTATGCCATTCGCAGCCGCAGAATTCTCGAAAAATCGAGCCTTGACCCTGTCTATCGGAGAGCGTAGAAAAGATCGTGCAAACGCTGTCGTTGACAGCAACCCAGGTAGCCAGAACCTTTAAGGCTACGCCACACCGTGGTGGTTCTCCCAAAGTGCGATTAGCGTCCGGCGGCTCGCACGGTCACAGCGATGTGATGGATGCCTACTTTTACCAGTTGCCCACTGCGGCAACTCATCCCCTTTCATAGCTGCTCTGCAGCAACCTATCCGCTTGGCCATTTCCTTGCGCCAACCTGCGCCCGTCTCTTTCTCCCGGAAAGAGACGGGCGCTCCAACCGCTGCTGCAGCCCAACTCGTACAAGGCTTTGCGGCATTCCCCCTCGTGACAATCGGCGTGACAAACACCGAAGTCACCAGCCACAGCGATGCAAATGATGGTGCCGCAGCCCACGGAATGGACTGCACCTGACTGACAGTCAGGCATGCCCCGGTCACCGCATCACTGCCTTCACCTGACTCCGTATCTCGCGGCGCTGGTCTCGTCAGCCAGCGCAACCTCCACCCGCCCACTCCTTTGGAAGTGCTCAGGAGGTCAGATCATGAGATGCCCAAGCTCCCGGTCGTAAAGAGCCGCCAGTCCCGCGTTAGTGGACAACCCTCACAGGTCGCAGGGGCCTTGATCCCTGATAACACTCAGCATTCTTGGCGGGATGACGTGGGGAAAGACTTCAAACGGTTTGGCTTCGAGAGGAGTTTGATCATGGCGTTGGTCGGTAGACGGGATGGGCGCAATTTTGGCTATGGTCGGCAGCTGAGCTATGCCGGTCCGCAGGCCTTGAAAGACCTATTCGGCAGCGGGCACTACGGCACGGTTAAGGCGCACAGCGATCGTTGGCAGGCGTTTGTGCGCTGGTGTCGGTCGGAGGATGGCCCGGGGTTTAACAATGCGCGGCAGATTGATCGGCAGACCTTGATGGACTACGCCGGACATCTACGCCAACAAGTTGAACGAGGTGAGCTGGCCATCGCAACTGCGCAAAACCGGTTGTCCAGTGTGAATCGGACCATGGCTGCGCTTCGCGGTGATCAATATGTGAAAGTGCCAAGTCCGAGCAAGGCTTTGGGAACGCAGCGCATCACCGTGCGCACGACAAATCCTCAAGGCCAAGATCACGAGCAAGTGATACTCACTGTCGATGCGCTCCGCGAACAGCATCCGCGTGCCGCTGCCATCGCACAATTGGCACGTGCCACCGGCATGCGTTTGCGTGAGGCGATTCTGGCCGACCTACCGCGACTCAAGCGTGAAGCCGAACACTACGACAAGATCAACATCCAGGACGGCACCAAAGGTGGCCGCGGCGGCGCAACCGCGCCTCGTTGGATCAGGGTGGATGACCATATTCGCGAAGCGCTCAGGTACGCCGAACAGGTCTCTCCCGACGGTAGCCGCAACCTGCTGGCACCGAACGAGAGCTACCTCGATTTCCAACGGGAAATCGTCCGCCCCGCCCGACACATCCTCCATCAGCACAATCTCAAAGGTTTCCACGAACTGCGCGCGGCTTATGCGTGCGAACGCTATGAGCAGATCACCCATCACCTAGCGCCCATCAACGGTGGCAGGTGTAGGCGCCTCGATCCACGCCTTGATCGAGAGGCACGCTTACAAATCAGCTATGAGCTGGGACACGGTCGAATCGACGTGGTATCGGCGTACATCGGTGGTCGGGTATGAATAAACCATTCGATATGGAGATCTTCTTGGCTGGGGTGCTGACTGGAGCACATGCCACACGCGAACGTCACATCCGCCATGCCAAGACTATTCAAGCAGCGATTTCTGAACGCTGGAACCGAGATAATCCATGGACATGGCAAAGAAAACATCTCGTTTGGTTTTTGAACAGCCACATGAACTCAAACTCGAAATCGACGCGCTACTACTACCTGCTGACCACAAACCTGATCACTCTGCGCCTAGGAAAATCCTGGAATTTTCAACGTTAGCCGAATGCCAGCAACTGCGCGCTCTGTATCCCTAACTGGCAGATTGAGCCAGCCAACGATTTGATTGGGATTAGGGCGGGCCTCTTGAGCCCCTGAACCTAACCTCTGTTGTTTGATAACCTCTATGTTTTACTGATGGACTGAGGGTTGTAGCTCGAGGCTACAGGCTTCACTTGAGACGTAGAGGCTGAAGGCGGTGATAGACACTAGTCTGGTGGCGAAGCTAAGGGCTGAGAATGCAAGATTAGTTGCCTTGCTGGATGCTCATGGCATCGAATGGCGCCCGCCTGCTAAGCCAGGCAAGATAGCGATTGTCCAAGCAGAACAATCACAGCAACTCGATACTGATGGAAAGCTTGCCCTATTCCGAAGCTTGTTTCGTGGTAGGACGGACGTTTATCCCATCCGCTGGGAAAGCAAGGCAGGCAAATCAGGATACGCACCCGCTTGCGCAAACGAATGGAGGCCTGGCGTTTGTGAGAAGCCCCGAATTAAATGTGGCGACTGCGGTAACCGCCAGCTGCTTCCGCTGACCGATGAGGTGGTCTATCGCCATCTGGCGGGCGAAGTGGTCGTCGGTATCTACCCCCTACTCTCTGATGACACTTGTTATTTTTTGGCGGTCGACTTCGATGAGGCCGAATGGCGTGATGATTCCAAAGCTTTTGTGCAGTCATGCCATGAGCTGAACGTCCCGGTGGCGCTGGAAATATCGCGCTCAGGCCAAGGGGCTCATGGCTGGATTTTCTTTGAGCGTAATGTTCCTGCCTGCGATGCGCGCCGCCTCGGTGCCGCAATCATCAGTCATGCCTGTGAGCGCACCCGGCAGTTGGCGCTCAGCTCCTATGATCGACTGTTTCCAAACCAGGACTATATGCCCAAAGGCGGCTTTGGAAATCTCATCGCGCTCCCTTTACAAAAGCGGGCCAGGGCCCAAAACAATAGCGTTTTTGTAGACGACTCGCTTGAGCCTCATCCTGATCAATGGGCCTTCCTGGCATCGATTCAGCGCATGAGTCCAGAAGATATCCAGCCCGTTATTAACCAGGCGATGGGTAATCGGGACCCTTTAGGGGTCGCCTATGTCGATGACGAAGGTGATGCAGAACCTTGGAAAGATCGTGAATCGAGATCACGTAAATTGACATGCCCGTTGCCTGCTGCTGTGAACATCACGCTGGCTAACTTAATTTACTTTGAAAAGTCGGAATTGCCACAGCCATTGGCAAACCAGCTTGTCCGGCTCGCTGCCTTTCAAAATCCTGAGTTCTACAAAGCTCAGGCCATGCGCATGTCAGTGTGGAACAAGCCAAGGATTATCGGCTGTGCCCAGAACTTCCCCAAACATATTGCGTTACCACGTGGCTGTTTGGATGCTGCGCTGGAGCTTTTAGAGGAAAACGGGGTTACCCCTATTCTTAAAGACGAACGCTTCGCGGGCGACCCCATCGACGTGAGCTTTCTCGGGACCCTGCGTTCTGACCAAGAGGCTGCTGTCAGCGCAATGCTAAGTCATGACACCGGTATCCTCTGCGCACCGACAGCTTTCGGTAAAACGGTGAGTGCTGCTGCGTTGATTGCCGCACGTGGCATTAACACGTTGGTGCTTGTGCATCGGACGGAACTGTTAAGGCAGTGGCAAGAACGCTTGCAGGCGTTCTTGGGAGTCGGGAATGGTGTCGTTGGTACTCTTGGGGGCGGAAAAGCGAAGCTTACCGGCATCATCGACATTGCCGTAATGCAGTCGTTATCGCGAAAAGGCGAGATCAGCGATCAGGTAAAAAACTACGGCCAGATCATCGTTGATGAGTGTCATCACCTATCAGCAGTGTCATTCGAGGCACTACTGAGGAGCGCGACCGCGCGGTACGTACTGGGACTCACAGCAACCCCAGTGCGCCGAGATGGGCAGCAGCCCATTATTTTCATGCAGTGCGGACCGATCCGACATTCTGCTGCTCGACCAGCGAGTGCGCCCCATGACCTATCTGTCGTGCCTCGATTACTGCCCAAACCAATAGTGGTCCCCGACGGCTTTGGGATTCAGGACGTTTTTCGGCGTCTAGCCGACGACTCTGAGCGGACAGCCAAAATCGTCTCGGAGATTGAGCTGGCGTACAACGAGGGTAGAAAAATTCTAGTGCTAACGGAGCGGACGGAACATGTGGATGCCCTTGAATTAGAATTGAAGCCGCGCGTGCATAACCTTTTCACGCTTCATGGGCGAGTGCCTAAGAAACAGCGGATTTCCTGTATGCATGAGCTTGAGTCCCTTCCCCCTGATGCTCCACGGGTGCTGTTGGCAACAGGAAAACTAGTAGGTGAAGGCTTCGATCACCCGCCGTTGGACACGCTGGTACTGGCGATGCCCATCTCATGGAAGGGAATCCTTCAGCAATATGCGGGGCGGTTGCATCGATCGCATGCCGATAAGGCCGACGTGCGAGTGATCGACTTCGTTGACGAGGGTAATGTCGCGCTGCTGAGGATGTGGGATAAGCGCCAGGCGGGTTACAAAGCGATGGGCTACCGTATGGCTGATTCCATGGCCACCATGGACCTACTCTAACGTGGTTGACAGTTGACATATCAACGACCCCACTTTCGTAGACGAATGACCGGCCGCTGTGGGCCCAGGCTGTGTAAAAACGCAGACACTGTTTTGAAGCCTGCGTCGCTACGTAAAATTTGCCAATGATTGGTGTATCAGCGGACCTGAAATTTGCGTAGGAACGCGATTTTCGTTCTGGTTCTGACTGTCAAACCTGCTCTAAACCGTTTTTACAGCCTCAGTCGAAAGCGGTCGGTATCCACGGTTTGGAGCTGATCCGGCGCGGATACCCTGGGTGGTGACCACCACCAGTGACCACTTTTTGCTGGTCACATAGGACAACAACTCTCGTGCGCGAAAGGAGCCTAAGAGTAGGGCGCTGAGTTTCTACTCAGGGTAAAAATGTCCCATGAACGTAAGTGCTTCAATCGCCCGGGCGTAAGGGGCAAACCTCGGATCTCCACCCTCGAATGCCTGTGCGACTTTCTGAGCATTTTCAAGGCTGTCCCATTTAGCCAGGTCAGCGAAAACACGGCCTTGTGGTTCGGGACAATAACCTGAGAACTCAATCAACCCATCAAACCCTTTGAGGGTTTCCCGAAGCATCAACCGCAACTCAGGCATTTGGCTTTCGAAGCCTTCCTTGACTGTAAAAATTGCTAGCTCGAGTACATGGCTGTTCTGCATCATATGTCACTTCAATTGTGTGGTGAGGAGCGACCAGTATCCTGGGGTCGTACTGACACCGTACTGTCAGTGCTTGAGAGGTTGTTGGGCCGCCCATTGATCAGACTGAAACTGCATGTATGACCGCAGGTTCCATTCCGCCTCAAGCTTCTGACCATCCGTCATGATCTGCAGGCTTCGTATCCGGTCAACTCGAAAGTCTCTGTATGCCTTTCTGGACGTACACCATGTTCCGACAGTCCACTTTCCTCCCCAGTAGAAAAGGCCCAAGGGGAACACCATCCTGTCCGAGATCTCTTCACTCAAGCTGAAATATGAAAAGCGGACGGCTCTCGCCTGTTGAATAGCGCGGTGGAGATCGTCCAAATATCGTTGGTCTGGAGTGACGGGCTTAGCCCTCAACGCGCGGATATTGGAGAGTGATGGTTCTGTATTGCGGAACGGTAATACGGCAGCAACTTTGCTCAACAGCGTCCTTGCAGAAGAAGCGAGTTCAGCGCCTGCGGAATTTGAAAGCATCTCAACGCCCAACATCAGCGCGTCGAGTTCATCCTGGGTGAGTGTCAGAGGCGGCAGCTCAAACCCTTCGTGCAGAGCATACCCAACGCCAGCGACGCCATAGAGAGGAATACCGCTCACAGACAGGTCGTCGACATACCGATAAATCGTGCGGACTGAGACCCCGATACGCCCTGCCAAGTCTTCCGCTGTAATCGGCTGATGTACCCGGATCAGGTTTACTACCTGGAATAGCCGATCTGATTTACGCATGTACTGAAGGACCAATGTGCTCGATTTTAGGAAGGGCGTTGCCATCGCCTCCGAAGCATCCCATGTGTCGGGCGCATCTCGTCTGCGGGGCACTGGAGTGAATCAAAACCTGCTCTACTCAGAGCCAAAGTGTTCATTCTCCCCCATTTGGGGAAAAAACCTCATGAATGAGCCGCGTCAAGTGCCTAACGGCGTGTTTTCAAGCAGTGTTTCACGCAGACTTTTCACGCAGGTGGAATGCGCGAAACTGTCTCTGAGACAGAATTGTCCGGCATTGGTACGCAGCCAGGTACGCACCATTGGTACGCACTCGCCAATGCGTACCGGCCACGAGTTCGCAGCCAAGTTCGCACTTCTGGTTCGCAGTGCTGGCGTGCGAAATTGCACTCCACTTGATCACCCGTTTGCATTCGACCTGACCAGTCATTTGCATTGCATCTGACCACCGATTGCATCGGATTTGACCAGCACGCTTCGTAACCATGATCGACAGAGAACTGCACATTGCGGCCGGTGGAGACAGGCAGCAACCGCCCCATAGCTGCCCATCGCATGAGGCAGAAAACGGCTAATAGGAGCCAGTCGCAAGTGTCCAGCAACAAGATTCGAGGGACCTGTACTTATATTCATTAGTGTCAGGATGCCCCACTACACGGTATAAAAACGTTTGCTCACTGTTGAAAGTCTCCTGGACTGCTCTACGCTCCACGACAGGACGTCCCGACCAACTCGCAGGCCTGGCCTGACGTTGGTGCCCTGTTGTCAGTAATACTCAGCCCCAAGACTGTACTGAGGCCCTCAGCTGATAACAGGGGTGCGCCCTGCCTTTTCACCGCGAATTATGTCAAATGGAGAATTGCAAATATTCGGCCTATAGGTGGTCCCTAAATTGAACGAATTCATTCCTGACGCTGTGCGGTTGTCGCAAATCTTTTCACAAGCAACAGCCCCGACGTTTTTCCTCGGTGCAATAGCTGCGTTCGTTTCGTTAATGACTTCGAGGTTATCAGTTGTCATCGACCGTACACGGGTACTCAATGCGATCCCCGAAGACGACCAGAGGCGTGCGCACCTCAGGGCCGATCTGGAGCGATTGAGGCGGCGGGCTGAATTATTAAACGCTGGTATCCTGTCTTCTTTGCGCGGCGGACTTTGCGCCACCCTGCTGCTCGCTGTCATCTTTCTAACTGAGTTCATGGGCTTCAAGTACGCCTATGGTGCCGGCCTTCTTTTTGTAGTTGCCACATTCTTCCTCGGTGTGGGTCTGTTTCGCTTCGCCCAGGAAGCTAAAATCAGTGTCAGTGCGGCGGATGAACACCTTTGACCGATTCAAATTCTTGGTGCTAAGTCCGGAGCCCCCGAGGCACTGCCCCCAGACGCGACGAATTTCCCCTGACTTCGGGGGCATCTCTGATAGTCCGCTATAGGTTCATTACAACCCTTCGTGACAGACTGCAATCGGCCGATTGTGACGAAAAAGTCGGCCGGGCCTGGCTAGCAATGCATTGAACGGTGAAAGCATCTTTTTTTTGCACGCGGCTACATCAAATCTGGTCCTGAATCTTCTGCGCAAGTCTCGGACTTTAATCTCAAACGCGTACTTTTCAGCCATGACAACCGAAGTCGACTTTTTCAACAGAATTGGCTCAATGTGAAGTCTCCCTGGTCATTGCTCGCATCAAAAGTACCGTCATGACTCCGTGCAGGATGACCACGGGCCACAAGAGAACCCCACTCGAATTGCCCGAGATGCCAACGTAGGTGAGATACACCGTCACGGCTGCGTTATAGATCAACATGCCGAACAAGGGTGAGCCGGGCCAGCAGGCGACGGCCAATGCGATGAGGGCGATACCGGCAACGCGGACGATGACGCCCGTTAGTTCGATGCCAAGCAAAAGTTGCCCTACCAGCGACGGGACAAGTATCAGCGCCACGCCAGTGGCTGCCTCGATGATCGCGGCGAAAACAAGCAGTCCTTTCATCATATGGGCGCTCCATCCCGGCTGCATGGGTGCAAGACTGCACAGCCCTGAGGAATTGGTTAATCCGATTGCGACTAAGCCTTAGTGCTTATCGTGATTAGTCTTGGTGGAAAGTTCCAATCCAGCAGCAATACTCCACTGTGCTCGAAAACCATTCGAGTATAGCGTGGGGTAATAAGTCATGAGCTTAAGCGTCTGCGAAGTGAAAGAATCTCGTCTTTCGTTAATCAAGCGATGCCTTCGCCAGCCGTTATTGCACTTTCTAATCGCCGGTTTTGCACTCTTTGTGCTGTACGGAGGTTTGCACCGTTCACCCCTAAATCAAGATCCGCAACGCATCGAAATTACCCCTGAAGTTGTTCAGCGGATCGCGATTTCCTGGCTGGCACGATGGCAACGACCCGCATCGGAGCAACAGTTGCAGGGCATGATTGATGAATATGTGAAAGAGGAAATCCTTTTTCGCGAAGCACTGAAACTTGGCCTGGATAAAGACGACACCATCATTCGCCGCCGACTGGCGCAAAAAATGGATTTCCTCGCAGAGGATGTAGCGTCGCTTCGCGAACCTGCACCCGGCGCACTTGAGGCTTGGTACAACCAGCATCAGGACCAATATGCCCCACCGCCACTTGCGACCTTCCGTCATTTGTTCTTCGCTATGGACAAACGCGGCTCGGATGCGCAAGTGCAGGCTCAGGCTGCATTAAGTGGCCTGACAGACAAAAACAGTGGTGAAGGCGATGCCTTCATGTTTAAAAGCGCCTACACAGAACAATCCCAGGATCAGGTGGTGCGGGTCTTTGGTTCAAAGTTCGCCATTTCATTGTTCAAGCAAACGCCGGGTAGTTGGGTGGGACCTGTGGAGTCAGGTTTTGGTTGGCATCTGGTGTGGATTGATACGCTGGCCAAACCATCGGCACCGCCCTTCGAAACCTTGGCCCAGCAGGTCAAGTCCGATTGGTTGTCCAAGCAACGCAGCGAATCGAAACGCGCCAATTTCGATGCCCTGAAAGCACGCTATGAGATCGTGGTGATGATGCCGACGTCGACCAGCGGGATTGCCTCCACTCAAACGGGGCGGCCGTGATGAGGTGTACGGTCTGGCTGCTGTTGGTGCTTTTGTTCATGGGGCAGGCGACCATGGCCCATGAGTCCCGCCCCGCTTACCTGGAAATCAACGAAACGGCCGCCGGAAGCTATAACGTACTGTGGCGCACGCCGGTGCTTTCAGGCATGCGATTGCCGATCGCGCTCCGGTTTGCCGAAGGTGTGCGCACTGTCGTTGAACCCGTGGAAAGCGAACTGAACGACTCATTGATCGAGCGTCGGGTCATTGAAGCCGGTCCCGCAGGACTGGTCGGGCAACGTATTGAATTCATCGGCCTGCAAGCGAGCATCACCGATGTGCTGGTGCGTGTCTCGCGCCTAGACGGCAGCCTGACGACCACCCTCGTCCACCCTGCGCAACCCTGGATAGAGATTGCTGCCACGCCGGGAGCGTTCTCGGTGGCCGGTGCATTTCTGCTTCATGGCATCCAACACATCCTGGGGGGCTTCGACCACCTGCTGTTCGTCTTCGGTCTCCTGCTGCTGGTGAGTAATGGCTGGATGCTGGTGAAGACCATCACCGCATTCACCCTCGCCCATTCCATCACTCTGGCACTCGCGACACTGGGTGCGGTGCGGCTGCCCGGCCCTCCTGTTGAAGCGACGATTGCGCTGAGCATTCTGTTGCTGGCAGTGGAAATCGCCCGCAAGAACCGTGACGAAACCAGTTTCACCATCCAATGGCCATGGGTGGTGGCTTTCTGTTTTGGCTTGTTGCACGGCTTTGGTTTTGCTGGTGCGCTGACGGAAATTGGCTTGTCGCAACGTGACCTGCCCCTGGCGCTGTTCACCTTCAATGTCGGCGTGGAAATCGGCCAGTTGATGTTCGTCGCCGCTGTGCTGAGCCTTCGCGCACTGTTGCTGCGTTTTCGACTGGCACGGTCCACGCTCCTTTATGCCCGACCGGTTGCGTCTTACGGGTTGGGAACGCTGGCTGCTTTCTGGTTTTTCGAGAGAGTCTCGAGTTTCTGGAGCTGAGTTGCACCCTGTCACTGCCGTATTCCGGAGATGTGGAATATGAAAACCCCTACACACTTCACCGCGTCACTGTTCAGTTGCGCCGTGCTTGCTGTCAACACGCTGGCAATGGCAGAGGGCAACCCGGATCGTGAGGTTTACTTTGGCCAGACGCACTCGCACACCTCCTGGTCGATTGATGCCTACCTGATCGGCAACCATCAGGTCGATCCCGAGCAGGCTTACCAATACTCACTTGGGATGCCGGTCAAGCATCCGATGGGGTTTGAAGTGCAGCTCAAAGGCCGACCTCTGGATTTCCATGGCGTGACCGATCATTCGGAATACGTGGGCGTGATCGCCCTGGCCAACGATCCGAAGTCAGACTTCAGCAAGCTGCCCATCGCACAAAAGCTGATTGTCAAAACCCCGGAAGATTTCAATCGGGTGTTCAAATGGATCGTCGGCAGCTTGAGCCACCCGATCAAGGAGCTGATTGATCCGAAGGTTGCCGGCAACATCTGGCAGCAGAGCATCACCATTGCCGACAAGTACTACAAGCCCGGCAAGTTCACCACGTTTGTCGCCTATGAATGGACCTCAGCCCCCAACAATCAAAACATGCACCGCAATGTGTTTTTCCGCGACTCGAAGAAGGTGCCGGACCTGCCCTTCACGGCCATCGATTCGGACAAACCCGAGGATTTGTGGGGCTGGATGGACGATCAACGCAAAAAAGGCAACGAGGTGCTGGCGATCTCCCACAATGCCAACCTCAGCAATGGCCTTATGTTTCCGGTGGACGTAGATGACCGCGGCCGCCCCATTGATGCCGCCTGGGCCGAGACGCGGATGCGTAATGAATCCCTCACCGAAATTCACCAGGTAAAGGGCACCTCAGAAACCCACCCCGAACTGTCGCCGACCGACGAATTTGCCAATTATGAAATCATGAATTTCCTGCTTGGCATCGACAACAGCACGTCGAAACTCAATGGCAGTTACATCAGGCAAGCCTGGCAAAACGGCATGGCTTTGCAACAAGCCCGTGGATACAACCCGTACAAAATGGGCGTGGTTGGCGCCAGCGACTCGCACAATGGGGTGATTCCTTATTCGCAGAGCAACAACTTCGGCTCCCACGGTTTTACCGACAGCACCCCGGCGGCGCGTCTTTCCGGCAAACAGAACTCGGGCTTGTTGGCCTTGCAAACCAGCACGTCCGGTTTGGCCGGTGTCTGGGCCGAAGAAAACACCCGTGAATCGATCTTCGATGCCATGAAGCGTAAAGAAGTCTATGGCACCAGCGGCGTACGCATTCCCGTGCGTATGTTTGGTGGCTGGGGCTTCGACAGCAGTGTGTGGAACGAAAAAGACTGGGTGCACGCCGCCTACGCCAAGGGCGTTCCCATGGGCGGCGACTTGCCAGCAAAACAGGGTAAACAGACTCCGTCCTTCGTGGTGTGGGCGGTCAAGGATGTCGACGATGGCAACCTCGACCGAATCCAGATCATCAAGGGCTGGACCAAAAACGGCCAGACCTTCGAGAGGATCTACGACGTCGCCTGGTCTGGTGATCGCCAACTGGACCAAGACACTGGCAAGGTCCCACCGGTGGGTTCCACGGTCGATGTTTCCAAGGCGACTTACACCAATAATATCGGTGCCACCGAGCTGAAAAAAGTTTGGGTCGATCCGGATTTCGATCCGGCCCAGCACGCGTTCTACTACGCCCGAGTGCTACAGATCCCGACACCGCGTTGGAGTACCTATGACGCGGCCAAGCTGCAAGTACCGCCGCCGGCCGACGTTTCGGCCACCGTCCAGGAACGCGCGTGGACTTCGCCGATCTGGTACACGCCGAATGCTGAGGACAGCAAGCTTGTCACTGGTGGCAAAACCATCGATCAGCTGAAAACCGAAGGTGGCAAAGCGCTCACTAACGAGCAGTTGCAAGCCTACGTGGAGGGCAAAACCTTGAAGGTGCGCAACACGGTCACCGACCAGACGTTTGAAATCGTTTATGGCTCCGACGGACAACGCCTGATCACCAGTGTCGATGGCAAGCCGCCTGCGCAAGGGGAATACCTGAACATGCTGCATGACGGACAGTTTGGCGTGCCGGCCAAATATGAAATCAAGGATGGGCATCTAATGACAACACTCGGCGGCACACCCTTCGAGGTCACGGTATTCGAGCAAAACGGCAAATACATGGCGGCTCGCAGCAACGAGTTCGGCTACGTGAATTATGAGGTTGAGGAGGTCAAGTAGCGCCGAGGCCAGCACCGATGTTCTGCATCCATCGGTGCTGGCAGATTGACGCGGAATGACTGATCAAGAGGGTGCGTGGGGGCAACTATTGATGAGACCATCGACAGGTGGACATCAGCTACGCTCATTCAAAAATGGATTTGCCGAGGTAGTTATGCAAACCAGAACAACCGCCTTGCCCGCCCTTACGCTCCTTGCGTTTTGCTGTCAGCAAGCGTGGGCTGGCGGCATCATGCTCTACGAAATCGGCACCGATAACGCCGGCCTCGCCAACGCCGGTGCAGCCGCTCGCGCCCAGGGCCCTTCGACAATCGCCAGTAACCCCGCGGGCATGAGCTACCTGCCGGGCACGCAGATCACCGGCGGTTTGCAAGTGCTTTACGGTGACCTGACCTTCGATCGAGATTCCGGCACCAATGGCCCCGGCAGCGGAAGTGGCAACGCCCTCGATCCAATTCCCGGCGGCAGCTTCTTTATCACGCATGAGATTGACGATCACTGGAGTGTCGGTTTCGGCCAGTACGGCGATTTCGGTCTGGCGGTCAATTATGACAACGACTGGTCCGGGCGTTACTTCGCGCAAAACTCCAGCCTGCTCGGTTTGTCCCTGGTGCCCAGCGTGGCGTACCGCTTCAACGAACAATGGTCGGTGGGCGTGGGCATCAAGGCCATGTACGGCATGTTGCAGGCGCAAACGGCTATCGACCGCTCCCCCTTCGGTTTCACCGACCGTACGGACGGTCAGTACAAATACGAGGATGGCACCTGGGGCTATGGCGCCAACGTTGGGGTGATCTACGCCCCGCAAGCCGGCACGCGCATCGGCCTGACCTATACCAGCAAAGTCGACCTGAACTTCGAAGACCGGCTGGATGTGAAAGGCGACGGCCGTCTGCTGGAGCGCGTCAACAACACCAACACCAAACTCGACACGACAGTGCCGCAGACCGTGACCCTGAGCCTTTTCCAGCAACTGGACCGGCAATGGGCGTTGCTGGCCTCAGTCAACTGGCAGGACTGGTCGGAGTTCGGCGATATCGGCGTACAGGTCGACACCACCGCGCTCGGGGCGCAATCGAAATCGGTCGATGCCGGTTTCAAGGACACTTGGCACTTGTCACTTGGCGCGCAGTACCAAGCCACCGAGCAATGGCTGTGGAATGTTGGTGTGGCCTACGACAGTAGCGCAGTCTCAGACAGCAAACGCAGCGTAATCGTGCCCATGGGCGAATCTTGGCGGATTGCCACAGGAGCCACCTATGCTCTGAACAGGGACACCGATGTCAATGTCAGCTGGGCCATGGTCTGGCTCGGCGACATGCCGGTGGACCAGACCAAGTCGATCTCGGGCAATCAAATCTCCGGTCAGTTCGACAATGCCTGGATTCAAGCGCTGACCGGCAACATGACCTGGCGATTCTGAAGCGTTGCTAACGAAAAAAACGACTTTATCCATGGAGCACTTACCACTATGAACCTGTCCCTAAACCTGCTCGTCGGTGCCGCACTGGCCGGTCTGTTGCTTGGCGGTTGCACCTCGCAAGTCACCGAACAAGATCAATACTCCGGTTTCCTCCCCAACTACAACAACCTGGAAGAAGTAACGACTACCACTGGCGAGAAAGCCATGCGTTGGGTGAGTCCGTCATGGAACCCTAATGCGTATGACACAGTAGTGTTCAACAAACTAGAACTCTATCCGGCGCCCAAACCCAACGAGCGGGTCAACCAGCAGACACTCGACGAATTGCAGAACTACATGACCAACAAGGCCAAAGGCGTGCTGGGCCAGAAATACCGAGTGGTATCGAACGAGAGCGCAGCACCCGTCGGGTCAACCCCTCTGATCCTTCGCGCAGCGATCACCGGGGTGAGCGCCTCGAATGAAGGCATGAAATGGTATGAAGTGGTGCCGGTTGCGGCCGTAGTCGGGGCGACCCAAGCTGCCACTGGTCATCGTGATCAGGACACTAACCTGTTCATCGAAGCCGAGTTCATCGACGCGAAAACCAATCAGACCGTGGCCAAAGTAGTACGCAAGGTCTTTGGCAGCCAGCTTTCGAACGAGAGCCAGAAAATCACCACGAAGGATTTCAAAGCCGCGATCGATAAATTGAATGCTGATCTCCGGGCGTTTATCCGCAGTTGATTTCTGGCGCAGACGACCGCTTATGTCGGGGTCGAGCATCCCGCACCGACCCTGCCCAACGAAGTCCAGGTATTACGTACAGAACCGACGCGCCCCAATGTGCGGCTGGGCGAAATCCTGCTCGATGCCGCGATCATGAAGCGATTCATCGAAGGTGAGACTCGGACGCAAGTGACGCTTCTGCCGGAGTGCCTGGACGATTACGTAGCCAAAGAAAATCCAGTCCGAGTGGTCGACGTTTTCGTCGATGAACTCGACCTGGGTGTACTTGGGTTTGAAGGTGTTGATCCTGCTGCAACGGGGCGTCCGGCCTACCATCCTGTGATAGCGCGGCTTGCCGGTCTTTATCCATCGAATCAGACCAGGTGACTCTCGATTTTCCTGAGCCACCACCGGGCATTAGTAAACAACCAGCATCAGACAAATGTCTCACTAATGCATGAATGGAATGTAGCGTAAGCCCTAAGTTTTTCAAAGCCCTCCGCCGAAGCGATACTGCCAGACGATGCCAATGACATCGTATTCGCTGCCCGTGCGAGTATGTCCGCCATTACTCGCATTCAGCTTCACCGAATGGTTCCGGTTCAACGGCAGCGTGAGGGTGCATCCGTAGCGTGTGTTTTCCTGAAAATCGTGGTTACCGACGCCATCGATTGAAGTACTCCCGCCAGCGAAGTAGGTCGCATCCAGCGCAGCCCAAACACCGTTGCTAAAGGCATAGATAAGATGCCCCTGTACCTGGTAAATCGGGTTCTGGGAAAATGTGTGGCCGCCGAGGAACTCGTCATTGTCGGTGTAAAAGGTTCCCGCGCCGGATAACTCCACGGTCACTGGCCCCAGACGCTTGGAAATCCCTAGTTCAGGCTTGAATGACCAGCGGTTGTTGCCGAGGTTTATCAGCTTGCTCGCATCGTATTGGCCGAGTGGCGCCGTGATCGCCAGGCTGGCGCCGATAATCACATCCTGTTGATAGCTGGGGAATTCAGCCAGGGACAGCGCCGGGGCGCCATATAAGTTGACCGAGAACCGGAATCTTGGATCGATCAACCCCGTAACATTACGCTCCTTGGGTTCACCGGCGAATAGGGCAGAGCCAGTCAATCTTGCCTCAGGCGCGATGATATCGAACTTCCCGGAGCGGCCCCAGACGTCCAGGGATCTGGCAAAGGCAAACACGACAGTCTTGATGTTGAGTTTGGCATCTTGGAGCGGGACAGAGGGGTTGGCCGTCACGTTGCCATGGAGATCGCTGTAGCCCATGAGCAAGAAATTGATACCGACCGGCGTATTGGCGTAGGACCTAGGTTCGAGATCCTCTGCGCCTGCACCGGGAGTTACGATGATGAGCGAAGCGGATGCGAACCGAACCAGCCTGACGACGCAGAGTTTGGGTTTCATCCACATTCGCTCGCTTCCTGTCAGGCCCCCAGAGTTCTATGTATTGTTGTAGCGCATCTACATTCGTTTGGCACTTACAGCTGCCACCAGCACCGTGTGGCCGCGCTTACTGTTTGATCGGATACTCCTGGCCAATCAGTTCTTGGGCATACGCTCATTGGATGAGTTTGCCCTCACCTGGTTTCGTGGACAACTCGAAGTCTTATAACAAGGCGCGGCAAGAGACAGATCGTCTGGGTTTCCTCAGACGAAATTGACAGGCAGCTGTTGGCCGTTTTTGACTATCGCCACCGGCAGCAATGGGTCGACAGTTGCCTATAGCGGCAGGCCAGACTCCGCCAACCTGATTGCTTTGTTAACAACATTGACTCACACAACATGCATCTCGTCGGAAACTCAAAAGACGGAAACATAAATTTTCCCCGCCCACCTGCTCGCGTCAAAATACATGCCAAGTATAAATTCATGTACACAAAAAGATGTACATCCAATTTAATCTATACCAATCAAGTCATTAATGTTAGTTTCGAGTCTCCCTCGGGGGCACCAAAATTAAGAAAGGCCTTGCTTTGCAAGGCCTTTTTTTATGCCTGCAGGAAAGTGCTCATGGCAGACGTTCGCCTCGTCCTGGCCGACATCACAAGGATTGCCCCTATGGAATTGCCGCTGGAAACAGTCGCCCTTTTCTCCCTCAAGCTGGCTTACGAGACGGAAGATCAAAGTCCGATTTTGCGCGACGATCTGATGATGAGCGACTATCAGCGGGACGTATTTGGCTTGCTGGTGCGTAGAGGTGATGTCGAGGCTATCCAGATCAAAGTGGATGAATGCCTGGGTCTGGCGCTGGAAGCTGTAGGCGGTGTTGATACAACCTTGGGCCGCGAGCTGCATCGGTTGGCAGCAGATTTTGGCGCTGCGCAGACGATGGAGCAGCTTGATACCCCGCTCCTTGCGCTCAAGGGTTACTTGAAAGATATTCAGTGAATGATGGGGCCGCCCGAAAACAGGGTACGTCCCTACATGTCAACGGGAAGCCGAGCAACTCGGGAGGATCAACATCCAGGACGGCACCAAAGGTGGCCGTTCAGGCGCGTCAGCACCTCGCTGGATTACGGTAGATGATCATATTCGTGACGCACTGAGGTTTGCCAAACAGGTCTCGCCCGACGGTAGCCGCAACCTGCTTGCACCGAACGAAAGCTACCTCGATTTCCAACAAGGAATCGTCCGTCCCGCACGGGACATCCTCCATATGCACAACCTCAAAGGCTTCCACGAATTGCGGGTGGCCTATGCGTGCGAACGCTATGAGGACACGGCCGTATCGACGTGGTTTCGGCTTACATTGGTGGTCGAGCATGAACACGGCATTCGATATGGAGCTGTTCCTGGCAAGCATCCTGACCGGGTCGCATACCACACGCCAACGCCACCTTCGTCAGGCGAAGGCTATCCAAATAGCAATCGCTGAGCGCTGGCAACGCGACAATCCATGGACTTGGCAGAGAAAACACCTTGCGTGGTTTTTGAATCGCCACCTAAACCAGCACACTGAATCGACGCGCTATTACTATTTGCTAACCATACAATTACTCACTCATCGCCTAGGAAAATCCTGGCAGTTCAACCCCTAAGCGAAGGTCAGAAAACAGCCAACAGCGGTCATTCAGGACAGCACCAGATCCAAGTAGAAACTTAGATGCTCTGATTGCACTTCTAAATGAATACTTCCACCCCATACTTGCCCTTCACCCTGAAGCAATTCTAGGACTTCTTCGCAGCGAACAAGAACTCTTCTATTTCCTGTGCGACCAGGCTTTGTATGCGCCACATATTACGGTCACGAATGCCATGCTCTTTCAGCATTGTCACGGTCCGGAATAGATATTGGGCTGCCGAGCCCCAGTGCCCGGCTGCGCGAGCCAATACATGTGCAACCTTTTCCATGGGCAACTTGCCTGCATAGGCCATTCCGTCGCGTGCTGCGACAAAGGCTAATGCACGCAATATCCCAGTCTCGGTTTTAACCGAAATCCAGCGCGGAACATTGGTCGGTGGGTTTGCGTCAATTTCCCGGAACATTAACAGTCCCAGTTGTTTGAAGTGATCTTGCGCTGGAAGCCGGTATGCTAACCCGTTGCAGCTTCCGCCGCGGTCGAGGGCCAACATCAGGGCTGGCAACTCGCGTGTGCCGCGCCAACGAGTAAGTTTCAGGCAGAACGACCGATGCCACCCATAGGCGGTGGCGCTACGGCTCTCCACAAATTCGAACTCCGGATTCCATATCAGAGAGCCATAAGCAAAGATCCAAAGATCTTCCGGTTTGTATTCACGTAAAAGTGCCTCCACCATCGCATCAAACTCTGCTTTGGTGTGTTCGGTCGAGCCCGGTTCGGGTCCAGGATCGGGCTCAAACCGCTCAACACAAGCGACGAGTTCCGCTGTCAGGTTTCGCCCTTTGAATCTCGTAGTTTTTTTCATCGTCCATACCGGGCTCTCAGGGCTGATCAACCAGAAAGTCTAGCACCGCGTGCTGAATGAGTAGACATGCTCTGAGCGTCCGTATTGGGTCCAGAAACGGTCACTCAAACCTATGCGCATCAATTGCAGCGGTCGCTAAAAGAAGCCACAGATAGCACAGGATCTCTTCGGGTCCGCCCCGAAGAGATCGACTTGCGTCAGAGTTAAAAGCTACGCCAGCAACCGGGCATACCGATCTAAGTCAATATTACCTCCGCTCACGATCACACCGACGCGTTTACCCTTCAGCACCTTGCCCATCTCACGTACAGCGGCCAACCCCAAGCATCCGGTAGGCTCCACTACCATCTTCATGCGCTCGGCAAAAAAACGCATCCCCTCGACCAGCTGTACGTCTGTGACAGTCAGGATGTCATCAACGTCGCGGCGAATGATTGGGAATGTATAGTGCCCCAGATGCTGGGTCTGGGCGCCGTCGGCCAAGGTATCTGGTGTGTCGATATGTACAATTTCTCCCCTGCGAAACGACTGTTGACCGTCATTCCCCGCCTGCGGCTCTACACCGTAAAGTTTGCAGTCAGGCGACAGTGCACGGGTTGCCAAGGCACCGCCCGCCAACAGTCCGCCGCCACCGAGGCAAACGAATAGTGCGTCCAGCGGGCCGGTCTCTTGCAATAACTCCATGGTCGCCGTCCCTTGTCCAGCGATGACATCCGGGTGGTCATAGGATGGAATCAAGGTGTAACCATGCTCATCAGCCAGTTTTCGACCAATGGCTTCGCGGTCCTCGCTGTAACGATCATAGAGCACCACACTGGCTCCGTATTCGCGTGTCGCTGCCATTTTCGAGGCCGGAGCGTCATGGGGCATCACGATGGTCGCGGGAATACCCAGGATACGTGCAGACAAGGCGATGCCCTGGGCGTGATTGCCGGAAGAAAACGCCACCACGCCGGCTTTACGCTGGCGCTCGTCGAAACGGGCCAATGCATTAAAAGCACCGCGGAATTTGAAAGCGCCCATGCGCTGATAGTTCTCGCACTTGAAGAACACCTCGGCACCCAGTTGTCCGTTCAACGTACGTGAGGTCAGCACCGGGGTGCGATGAGCGTGGCCCTGGATACGTTCGGCGGCGTCAAGGACGTCTTGATAGGTAGGAAGCGTCAGTTGCGTCGTGGTCATAGGGTCCTCGCTTTTGATATGAAAATTTTCAGAGGTGTGCGCAGTTAATACGCTCAGGCAGTCGCAGCAAGTGCCATGGCTTCCACCTCGACGACTGAGCCAAAATGCAATTGAGACACTCCTGCAACGGCTCGGGCGGGCCGGTGATCACCTAACCATTGCTCGTAGAGACGATTGAAAGCTGGCCATTGATCAATGTCGGTGACATAGACGCGTACTTGCACCAGGCTGTCTTTGCCCACACCCGCCCGAGTCAGACAATGCTCAAGATTGGCCAGGACTTGGCGGGTCTGTTCCTCGAAACTCCTGTCTGCCAACGCCTGCCCTTGGGCATTGACAGGCAACTGTCCCGAAATCATCACAAACCCGCCGACGATACAGAGGTGAGCATAGTGCCCCGTGGGAGGACTGATGGAGCTACTGTTGGCGCACTGGATGGCGGGGATAAGCATGGCGATACCTTTATTCAGGGCGAGGAGAAGCTGAAGACGCAAATGAAGTAGCTTCAAGCGATTGAAATCCAGCTCAACGAATCGCCGGATAAACAGGTCTCACTGACCGATCCAGACGCCCGATCCATGATGACTCGCAGCACGGGAATCGTCGGCTATAACGTGCAGACAGCGGTCGACACTCAGCACCATTTGACGTTGCGCACGAGATGACTAACGTCGGTTCCGACCGCGATCTACTCAGCTCAATGGCCAAGCAGGCCCGCGAGGCGATGGCGTCAGAAACTTCGAAAGTTGGCGATGGTCTTGAAATCAGGCATCAAACGCCCGGTCAGCGACATCAGCTCGACATTGCGCTGGGCTTCTCGCTCCAGGCGCCGACTCGACTGAATACGGTTGAGATAGCCGTAGATGTAGATCTTCAGCAGGGTCGCGGGATGATAAGCAGGCCGGCCAGTATCGGCTGGAATGATGCCTTCAAAACCCAGCTTGACCAGGTCGAGTTCGTCGACAAAGACATCGACTACGCGCACCGGATTAGTATCCGTTACGTAATCGTCGAGGCTTTCAGGCAGTAAGGTGCTTTGACCTCGATGTTCACCTTGAATAAAGCGCTTCATGGGCGATCCTTGCGATGAAATCCTCAGAAATCATAGCAAGGGTTCACGGAGGCATTTTTACACACTCTGGGTTGATAGCTGCCCTTGGCGGCAGACAGCAATCGGCCATTTCCGGTCAGTCGTGACAGATACAAACTCGCCAGCGCGTCTTGTGTTGGGATTGCGAGTATGCCAAATCCAGATAGTAGGTGTAATAACCGGAGTCACGTACATAACCGCATCACGATTAAGTACCGACAACGATCATTCCATATAATCACCCACTGGCTAAATTCTGGCAGAGCCGGCTCTGGCGGAGAGGGGTCATCGAAAAAAAATTTGGAATGCACAGAGTGCTAAAGTCGGTGATGAGCGGCGAGCTGATCAGGGGATCGGCAGAACTGACATGCAACCCTTACACTCAAGGAAGCTCAATCTGCGCGTTTACGCTCACCCAAAAAACAAAACCCCTACCTGCATACGCAGATAGGGGTTTTGGAATTTAATCTTGACGATGACCTACTCTCACATGGGGAAACCCCACACTACCATCGGCGATGCATCGTTTCACTGCTGAGTTCGGGATGGGATCAGGTGGTTCCAATGCTCTATGGTCGTCAAGAAATTCGGTAGCCGGCTCGTTTACTCAGTTGAGTTCACGCTCCAGCGAATGGGTATGTAATAGATTTGTGTGTTGCTTTTGAATTTTCGACTGTTGCGTCTTCACACACACCGCAATCTGGCGCCCTTTCGGACAAGCAAATTGCTTGGGTGTTATATGGTCAAGCCTCACGGGCAATTAGTATTGGTTAGCTCAACGCCTCACAGCGCTTACACACCCAACCTATCAACGTCGTAGTCTTCGACGGCCCTTCAGGGGACTCAAGGTCCCAGTGAGATCTCATCTTGAGGCTAGTTTCCCGCTTAGATGCTTTCAGCGGTTATCTATTCCGAACATAGCTACCCGGCAATGCCACTGGCGTGACAACCGGAACACCAGAGGTTCGTCCACTCCGGTCCTCTCGTACTAGGAGCAGCCCCTCTCAAATCTCAAACGTCCACGGCAGATAGGGACCGAACTGTCTCACGACGTTCTAAACCCAGCTCGCGTACCACTTTAAATGGCGAACAGCCATACCCTTGGGACCGGCTTCAGCCCCAGGATGTGATGAGCCGACATCGAGGTGCCAAACACCGCCGTCGATATGAACTCTTGGGCGGTATCAGCCTGTTATCCCCGGAGTACCTTTTATCCGTTGAGCGATGGCCCTTCCATACAGAACCACCGGATCACTAAGACCTACTTTCGTACCTGCTCGACGTGTCTGTCTCGCAGTCAAGCGCGCTTTTGCCTTTATACTCTACGACCGATTTCCGACCGGTCTGAGCGCACCTTCGTACTCCTCCGTTACTCTTTAGGAGGAGACCGCCCCAGTCAAACTACCCACCATACACTGTCCTCGATCCGGATAACGGACCTGAGTTAGAACCTCAAAGTTGCCAGGGTGGTATTTCAAGGTTGGCTCCACGCGAACTGGCGTCCACGCTTCAAAGCCTCCCACCTATCCTACACAAGCAAATTCAAAGTCCAGTGCAAAGCTATAGTAAAGGTTCACGGGGTCTTTCCGTCTAGCCGCGGATACACTGCATCTTCACAGCGATTTCAATTTCACTGAGTCTCGGGTGGAGACAGCGCCGCCATCGTTACGCCATTCGTGCAGGTCGGAACTTACCCGACAAGGAATTTCGCTACCTTAGGACCGTTATAGTTACGGCCGCCGTTTACCGGGGCTTCGATCAAGAGCTTCGCGTTAGCTAACCCCATCAATTAACCTTCCGGCACCGGGCAGGCGTCACACCCTATACGTCCACTTTCGTGTTTGCAGAGTGCTGTGTTTTTAATAAACAGTCGCAGCGGCCTGGTATCTTCGACCGGCATGAGCTTACGGAGCAAGTCCTTCACCCTCACCGGCGCACCTTCTCCCGAAGTTACGGTGCCATTTTGCCTAGTTCCTTCACCCGAGTTCTCTCAAGCGCCTTGGTATTCTCTACCCAACCACCTGTGTCGGTTTGGGGTACGGTTCCTGGTTACCTGAAGCTTAGAAGCTTTTCTTGGAAGCATGGCATCAACCACTTCGTGTACCAAAGGTACACTCGTCATCAGCTCTCGGCCTTAAGATCCCGGATTTACCTAAGATCTCAGCCTACCACCTTAAACTTGGACAACCAACGCCAAGCTGGCCTAGCCTTCTCCGTCCCTCCATCGCAATAACCAGAAGTACAGGAATATTAACCTGTTTTCCATCGACTACGCTTTTCAGCCTCGCCTTAGGGACCGACTAACCCTGCGTCGATTAACGTTGCGCAGGAAACCTTGGTCTTTCGGCGTGGGTGTTTTTCACACCCATTATCGTTACTCATGTCAGCATTCGC
>NZ_CM174502.1:707500-1000000 GCF_057839965.1 Pseudomonas sp. KH_024_B2 | reverse complement strand
TAGAGGAATGGCGATAAGCGGCAGCGGAGGATCGAACGCATGCCGCGTGGTCTTATAGGGAAAAATCTCCCCCCGTGCGATCGTCGTGAAAATCCGCGTCACCTCAAACGCCAGCCCCGTCTGCCAATGCCGCACGCGCACCCGCGGGTCTGCGTAATCGAGCTGAATGCACGGCACGTTTCAGACCCAATTGCAACGCTACATTGAGCCGATGATTGCCGTCCATCACGATACCTTTCGAGCGTTCCACGATGATCGGCTCCAGCCAATAGCCGGCGCGGATGATTGCCTCACTGAGCATTTTCACGTTGGCAGGGTCGACCTGCTCTGACTGCAAAACATCACACAATGGCCGCAGGACAATCTGATAACTGTTGAACAATTCCAGCTGTCCGGCAAAAGAAGCTTGCGGGTGTCCCATGGTTCATCTCCTGATTCAACGATTGGGCTCAGCAGGCATCGGCTTTGGCGATCAATGCGTACTGGCTCGCCACGTCACGCAGGCGCTGCGCGTGTTCGATGAGGGGCAGATCGACCATCTCTCCATCCACTTGCACCGCATGACTGCCCCCCGCCACGGCGCTCAGAACTCGATCCGCCCAGGCCAATTGCCGTGCATCGGGCAAGAAGGCGCGTTGAACGGTGGTCAACTGCGAGGGGTGAATGCATAACTTCGCGCCAAACCCCAGGGACCGGGCGTAGTGCGACTCCTGCGTAACCACAGTCATGTCGCTGATCGTGGGCGTCACCCCATCGATCGGTGCCGGCAGATCAGCCGTGCGCGAGGCCAGCACAATTCGATTGCGGGCGAAGAGAAACGCCTCGGGTATCTGGCTACAATTGATGTCCAGGGAAAAATCCAGCGAGCCAAATGCCAGACGCGCCAGCCCGGGTATCCCGGCGATTGCCTCAACCTGCTGCAAGCCTTTGGCAGTCTCGATGATGGCGACGATGTGTAGCTCGCCATTCCACGCCAACAATCGCTCGACCACTCGGGACAAGGTCTCAGGGCATTCGGCCTTCGGCAGGAAAATGCCCGCGCAGCGCTGCGGATAACGCATGTCGCTCAGCCACGTCAGGTCCTGGCGAAAGAGTGTGCTGCTGACGTTGTTCAAGCGAATGTAACGCTGGCAATGGGTGGTCGGTGTGCTCTCCTGCCAGGCCCAGATCGCGGCCCGGGCGGCAGCTTTGCTGTTGGGGTGAACGGCGTCCTCCAGGTCCAGAATGATCGCATCCGGGGCGGCATCGACCGCTTTGGAGAAACGTTCGGGGCGATTGCCCGGAACAAACAGGTAGCTGATGGGAAGCTTGTCTGTGGTGCTGAGACGATCAGTGGTCATGGAATCTCTCTCCTTGGTATGCATCAGTCGTAGGTGTTCGAGCATTTCGGGAACCTGAGTCTTGGGTGAATTCCGATCCCTGTGGCCTCGTTGTTGCTTCTACCTTCAACGCCAAGTACATCAAGGCGTTAAGCGTTTTTTAAGTAGTCTTGATTCACTGACTTCCCTGTGCAAATAAACGGGTTCTGCACGCTCATGGCGCGTGATCTCATTCAAAATATTTGAAAATCTTACTTGATAATCATTTGCATTAGCAATATCGTTCTCATTGCTTCGTAGGGTTTAGCCCTATTTCACGTAAGTAACCATGTTCACGAAGGAGTCAGCGCAGTGATGTCATTTAAATGTCAGCTGCTGGCACTTTAAAACTATGGGTTGGGCCATTAACAAATGGCCGTCAGCCAAATCCGCATAAACCACATGGAATGGGGTCTCATGCAATTGTTTAGTGAATCAATTATTACCGTCAGCACCTCCAAGATCGGTTCAAGTGCCGCGTGGCGCCCTCCTCCGTATTTTTAACCTCTCGCACCCTAACGAGAAGCAACATCACATCTGCCGATAATGCTTAGTTATCGAAACATGAATGGCGACGTTTTCGACGCCAAGGGTTAACTATGCCTAATACAATTACTCCGCCACTTGACGAACGAATTAAAGTTCATCAGCCCGAATTGCTGAAGCCGCTGCTTGACCCTGTTGTAGCGCGACTGATCCACAACCATCCGCATACACTTTTGGAACTAACGTCTCAATACGGATCACCATTGAATCTGGTGTGGCCCCATGCCTTTGAAATCAACGCAGCTGCCCTGCAATCGGTGTTGAACCAGTACAACGTACATCACGCTATTTTCTATGGTGCCAAAGCCAACAAATCTCAGTGCTTGCTTGGCGCGGCATCAACCTCGGGCATTGGTGTCGATGTTTCGAGCATCCACGAATTGGACGCGGCGCTCCAAGCCGGTACGCCACCGGAACGTTTGTGCGCAACTGGACCGGCCAAAACAACGGTGTTCCACCAGGCGTTGGTGCGTACCGGCTCCCTCATTTGCGTAGACTCGCTGGAAGAGTTTGGCCACCTGAAAACGCTGATCGAATCCCTACCGATCCCCACCAAAGCCCGGGTTTTGCTGCGTTACAGGCCACAGAGCTGCCCGACGAGCCGATTCGGCATGGGCGCGGATGACTTGTTGCAGTGTCTGCAGCTCCTGGTGGAAGAACGCGATACTTTTCACTTTGAAGGTTTCCATTTCCATCTCGGCGGATATGGATTCGAAACCCGGGCACAGGCCTTTCGTGAGGTGACCGGTTTCGTCGTTGCGGCGCGAGAAATGGGATTGAACCCGGTCATGATCGACATCGGCGGAGGCTTGCCGATGCGTTATGTCGAACCTCAGGCCTATAGCAATTTTTTACAGAACGACAATAAACCCTGCCATTATTACAACCACTCAGTTCCCGACTCCTTTTATCCTTACGGCAGCAGCCTGACAGCCTGCCAGTGGTTGGCATTATTTCTTGAAGCCGATCATTCGCCAGGTCAATCCATCGCGAACTATTTAAAAGCACAGAATATTACGCTGGCATTGGAGCCGGGCCGAAGTCTGGTGGATCAAGCGGCCATATCGCTGTTTCGCATTACACGCACCAAACAGTTGGCCGACAACAAAACCGTCATATTTGTCGAAGGCAGTAGTTTCAGTGCTTGCGAAACATGGTTCTCGTCCGAATACCTTGTCGATCCGATTCTGATCAGCACGAAAGAATCAACGAACACCCCCATCCAGGCCTACATCGCAGGACACAGTTGCCTGGACGACGATGTCATCACCAACCGCTTAATCAATTTCAGCACTTCACCGCAAGCGGGCGATTTATTGATTTACGTTAATACTGCCGGTTATCAGATGGACTTGCTGGAGAACGAGTTTCATCGCCATCCCCTGCCCCGGCGAATGATGGCGACCTGTTGTACGGAAGGTAACTACGCGTTTTCACCTGACTACTAAAGGGAATACTTCAAATGGTACTGAATAAAGTCTCGGACCTTATTGGCAATACGCCAATGTTGGGTATTGATGTTCCAGATACAAACGCCAGACTGTTGCTCAAGATTGAGAAGAATAACCCCGGCGGCAGCATAAAAGACCGCATGGCACGAAACATGGTTCTGGCTGCGCTCAAGTCCGGACGGCTAAAGCCCGGTGGCGTGGTCGTCGAATCGTCTTCCGGCAACACCGGCATCGGCCTGGCCATGGCGGCCGTCGAGTTCGGCCTGCATTTCATCGCCGTGGTCGACCACCACGCTGCCCAGGACAAGATCGCGGTGATGAAGGCACTTGGCGCTGAAGTCCGATTTGTCGCGGGTACCTATCGCGAAGATGAAGTCGCAGTGGTCGAGCGCCAACGGCTAGCTGCCGAACTCGCGTCTCAAATCCCGGGCGCCGTGTTCATGAACCAATCCGACAATGCCGCCAACGCGGGCGGGTATAGCGATTTCGTGCGCGAAACCATTGCCCAGGCCGAGGGTCATGTCGGTGCCTATGTCGGTTGCGTCGGCACCGGCGGCTCGATGACAGGGATCGCTCGCGGGCTGAAACTGCACAACCCCGACACCGTCACCGTGGCCGTGGAACCTGCAGGCTCTATCGTCTTTGGCCATCCCGGCTATCCGTACTATCAGTCAGGTACCGGCACACCCGCTGGCGACACCGTGGGATTGGTGCTCGACTACAGCTGCATCGACCTGGGCGTGCAAGTCACCGACTCTCAAGCCTTCGAAACCGCTCGTTATATCGCTCGCCACCTGGCACTGCTGGTCGGCGGGTCAACCGGTGGCGCGATCTTCAAGGCGCTGGAACTGATTCACAAAGGTGTGCTCACCGGCAACGTCGTGGTGCCGATTGCCGATGGTGGCGAAAAGTACCTGCACACAGTATTCGACGACAAATGGCTGGAAGAGCGCGACCTGCTGGACCCGGACGTCGGGCCGCAACTGGATATCTGGCTGGGCAAGACCCAATGGCTGGAGTCCATCTCTACCCCGCTGCAACTGAGCGTCGCATGACACTTCTCCCACACAGGAACGCCCCTCAATGAAACTGCTGAAAGTCGCCATCTGTGGCGGTGGCAGGACCGGTCACCTCAACGCCATCCTGTTCAAACAGCTGCCCAATGTTCAGGTCTCGATGCTCACCAGCAATCTGGAGATCGTCGACCAACACGCCCGTCACACACCGATGCACGCATTGATGCCAGATGGCTCGACGCTGAGCGCCCGGCTTGATCGGGTGACCACCGACGCGAAAGCCGCCGTCGAGGACGCCGACATTGTGATCATCACGGTGCCGGCCCATGCCCGACCACAAACCTTGCAAGCCATCGCTGCGCATTTGAGTTCGAGTAAACCGGTGTACATCGGCGCCATTCCGGGCTTCTGCGGTTTCGATTGGCTGGCCGAAGCCACGCTGGCCGAGCGGCCGAATCTGGTGATCTGGGGAATGAAGGATGTCCCGCATACCGCGTTCGATCTGAAGCCCGGACTATCGATCAAAATGGGCGGAGGCAAAAGCCAGCTGTATGTGGCGACTCACGCCCGAGAATCGCAAGCGTCGCGTCAACACCTGCAAGAACTGCTCACCGTGTTGTACGGTCCCTGTGTGACGATGCTGGACAACTATCTCGAAATCACCCTCACACCTGGCAATCCGATCATGCACAGCTCAGTGATTTACGGGCTGATCGGACCCTACGGCCAATGGCATCGCAAGATATTCCCCCAGCGTATGTGCTGGTGGACCGAGTGTCCCGAATTGGGCGCCTATTTCCTTGAGCGCATGGATCAGGAAAGTCAGGACCTGTGCGCAGTCATCAGCCAGCGAATGGGCGTCGACCTGTCTTCGGTCAAATCGTTGAAGCAAGAAATTGTCGAGGCTTACGGCGAGCAGATTCGTGACCAGAGCAGCATGCTGTCGATTCTGCGCACTAATCAGGCCTACAACGACATCCTCGCGCCGATGGTGCCAGCCGATGACAACCGCGCAGGTTATGTGATCGAGCGCGAGAGCCGTGCCTTCAACGAAGACGTCGCCTACGGCCTGGTGCTGTTGGTGGAAATGGCCAGACGTTTCGAGCTGAAAGTCCCCTACATAGAAGAAGTCCTGCAGTGGAGTGTTTCCTACATGCAGGGCTTGCGCGACTCGGCGCTGGATTACTTCCCGAGCCAATGGCCGCGCACGGCATGAGTCGCTGCTTTACCTCTTCATTTACTTCTCGACGAGCAGATAGCTGATATGGATGACCTCAAGACACTGATCACCTACTCCCGCAAAAACGCCATGCGACGGTTGATTCGTTGCCTGTTTGCCGAAAACATTCTGGATCATTCGGCCCTGAGTTTTTCCGCCAATGGAAACCAGGCCACGTATCCACTGAAGAATGCCCGTGCGCACGTGTTTTTCACTGATATCGCAATGGGACCGGCAGACACCCTGGTCAACGACGGTGACGTGGTGCTGTTGACGGACGAAGGCGTACGCCAGGTGATTCACAGTCATCAGGACTTGCTGGATGTGCTGCGCGACAGCTTCGACTTCGAACCCAGCGACGAAGGTATGACAGGGCTCAAGTCGGATATGGAAAACAGCCTGATGAACGATGCGCATGCTCGCCAATATCGTCAGGATTGGAACGCGCGGCTGGCCGACGCCACCAAAAGCCACGGGCTCGACAGCCTCACCGACTACCTCCGCCAACACGCCAGCACCAAGGACGCGGCCATCCTGCTGGACCAGTGGGGTTCGCTGGAAGGTCACCCGTATTACCCGACGTGGAAATCCCGGCCAGGCCTGAGCGATGCTGAAGTCGAGCAATTGTCGCCCGAATTCAACGCTCAGGTGCCGCTGCGTATTGCGGCGTTGCGAGCTGACATGGCCAAAAGCGAAAGCATGCCGCACGTGACCAGCTACCACACCTGGTTCGCCACCCACTTTCCGGTGCAATGGGAACAATGGAAGGTTTCGCTCAACAGCAAGGGCCTGGATGAAACCCAGTGGCTACCGCTACCAATTCACGCCTGGCATTTGCAGGCCTACGTGCTCAAAACCTTCGCCGCAGAAATCGAAGAAGGCATCCTGATCACTGAGGGTCCGGACATTCAGACGCTGCCTACCATGTCGTACCGAACAATGATGCCAGTGCTGAACGAGACGGCGCCGCTGATCAAGTTGCCGATCGCGCTGTGGATGACCAGCGAATTGCGAAGCCTGCAAGCCAAGTCGATTCACATGGGGCCACGCATCAGCACGGTGATCACAAAGATTCTCGCCGCCGAAAACGGCTTCGACCAGCAACTGGAGATCTTCCCGGAAGAAATCGGTGTGCGTTACAAAAACGCCATCACCCAGGACGACGCGCCTGGGCGGCATCTATCGGTGGTCTATCGCGCCAGTCAGCAAGCGTTCGAGCGCAGCGACGATTGCCTGCCGATTACCGTGGCGTCGCTGTTCACCCGATTGCCCGGCAGCGGCCGGCCGTTGTTCACCGACCTGATTGAGCGTGACGGAGTTCGGGCCAGTGCCGACAGCGTCGAGAGTTGGTTCCGCCAGTACGCCAAAGTGGTCACCCGCCCGGTGGTGGCGATCTATCTGTTGTACGGCATCGGGCTCGAAGCTCATCAGCAAAACACCATGGTGCTGTTTTCCCCCGATGGCAAAGCACGTAGTCTGCTGATCCGCGATTTTGGCGACGGCAGGACCTACGCTCCGCTATTGGAAGAACGCGGTTACGCCTTACAACCGCACGTGCAGCCTGGCATCCTGCCGACGGTTTTCGTAGAGGATATCGAACCGGTGCGCATGTTCGTGCTGGACGCGGCGTTCCTCACTCACCTGCACGAAATGGCCCTGTGGCTGACGAAAGAGTACGCGTTGGACAACACACGGATGTGGGAGGTGTTGCGTGAGGAAACCGAGAACGCATTCGCGGCCGTGCGCGATCGTGTCTCGCCAGCGTTATGGAAAGTCGAGCGCAAAGCGTTCGTCCAAGACCCGTGGCCAACCCGGTCGTTGTTGCGCATGCACTTGATGCAGTACTCCAACTATCGGTTGCAGCACACGTTGACCAACCCGCTTGATGCCGTTTAACCACCGAGGCTGACTCATGTCCCATGCAGGTGCCATCCAGGGTTCGAGCGTAAGAATCCTGATTTATCTTCTGTTCGCGATCCAGCTCATCTCCATGGGCGCGATGGAAATGAGCGGGCCGTTCTGGCCCGTCCACCTGCGTGGGCTGACCTCTTCGGAGTCGTTTTTCAGCTTCGCCAGCATCGCCGTCTACGTAGGCCCGATGCTCGGCATTATTCTGACCAGCGCATTCTGGGGCCGTATCGGCGACCGCTACGGCCACAAGTTGATGATGATCCGCGCCCTCGCTGGTTTGTCGTTGACCCAGCTTGGGCTGGCACTGTTCAGCGACATCTGGGTGATCCTGATCCTGCGCTTTTTGCAGGGTGCTTTCGCCGGGTACATCGCCCCGGCTCAGGCTTACGGCGTCAGTATCGAAGCACCTTCGCGACGGGCGCGGCTGTTCGCGATCTTGCAGATATCGACCAACGTCGGCTCATTGCTCGGTGCAGTAGTCGGCGGACTGATCCTCGATTATGCGACCTTCTTCTGGATCAACATCATCGCCTCCGCACTGTGCGCTATTTGCACCGTGGTGGCGGCCGTAACATTGCCGGATGTGCCGCCAGTGAAGAAAACACCGGTCGTGGATACAGCGACTCCGGTTCGCCGTTCAGGCAGCGTCTGGCAAGGTTCTCCGCTGTTGTCGCTGCTGGGCGTCATGGGCATTTTGCTGTTGGCCCGGATGCTTCCGCAGACATCCTTCTCGCTGTATGTCAGCTCAGTGTTCGAGGTCAGCAACTCGGTCGTCGGCCTGTGCTACGGCTTGCTGGCATTGGGTTTCATCCTCTCGGCAACGGCGTGGTCGAGGTACTTCGAGCACCGCACCCAGCAGGAAACCCTGCACCGCATCACCTACATCGTGGTCGGCTGTGTTGCCCTGACCGCCGTGGCCGGTGTCACACGGAACCCGGCAGTGTTTGTCATTGCCTACTTCATATGGGGCGTGCTGCTGGGCGCCACCACACCGGTGCTGATGGCCCTGATCTCGAAAACCGCCGACAGCTCACAACAGGGCTACGTGTTGGGGATTGCGCAAAGCACCGCGCAATTTGCCTCCATCGTAGGCATCTCGGCCGGTGGTTTACTCAGCCAGGTCTATGGCTTGCAGTACACCTATCTGTTTGTTTGCCTGGCCTACGTGGTTGCGCTGATTCCCATTGTCGCGCTGCGTTACTGGCCGGTGGTCATGCAGCCGAGCCAGGCCCCACCCGGCGACTGACTCAAGGAGTTTTGCTTTTGAACATTGAGCAATTGCGTGCCGACACTCCGGGTGTCGAGCAGCTGATTCACTTCAATAACGCCGGAGCGGCATTAATGCCCAATCCGGTGTTCGAGGTCATGACTCGCCACCTGCAACTTGAAGCCCGACTCGGTGGTTACGAGGCGGCCGGGCAACATTCGCTTGAGCTGGAGAATGTCTATGGCGCCATCGGCCGCCTGATCAACGCTCGCCCCGACGAAATCGCGGTGATCGAAAACGCTACCCGCGCCTGGGACATGGCCTTCTACTCATTACCGCTTCGACCAGGTGACGTGGTGCTGACGTCAACCACCGAATACGCCGGCAACTACATTCCCTACCTTCAACTGAAAAAGCAGCGAGGTATCGAAATCCGGGTCATCCCCAACGACGAACAGGGCCAAGTCTCGCTTTCAGCCCTTCAGGACATGCTCGGCGATGATCGCGTTGCGTTGGTGTCGTTGCCGGTGATTGCCACCAACGGTGGACCAGTTCAGCCCATCGAGCAGATCGGTGCGCTCGCCCGGGCCGCCGGCGTACTGTTTTTACTCGATGCCTGCCAGGGCGTCGGGCAAATGCCGATTGATGTGCAGAAAATCGGCTGTCACCTGCTTGCCGCGACCAGTCGAAAATACCTTCGCGGACCAAGGGGCATGAGGTTTCTCTACGTCGAAAAGTCCCTGTGCCAAAGTCTGGAACCGGCGTTTCTCGACCTGCATGCCGCGTCTTTGCTGACGCCTGACACCTTCAAGATTCGTGAAGATGCGCGGCGTTTCGAAAACTGGGAGTGCAACGTGGCTGCGAAACTGGGCCTCGGTGCAGCGGTGGACTACGCGCTTGCGCAAGGCATCGAGCCGATGTGGCAGCGCATTCAACAGTTAGCGGGCCACTTGCGTCATCGACTGGCCGACGTGCCTGGCGTCACGCCTCAAGACATAGGCACCATCAAGTCAGGCATCGTTACATTCACTCGCCAGGGCAGCAGCGCTGCTCAGGTACAGCAATGGCTTGCGGGGCAAGAGAAACGTATCAACGTCACGACCTCGACGTTCCGCTCGACCATGCTCGACATGCAGCAACGGGGTTTACAGGAAGTCAGCCGCGCCTCGGTCCATGCCTACAACACCGAAGCCGAAATCGACGCAATGATCGAAGCACTGATGCGCATGCCGCGAGGATGAGGTTGCCGATTCCCCCTTGCGTCACAGGCCCTCCGTCAACTAGGATCGGGAATACTTCTCAATCGCAAAAAAATACCCGCCATGAGCGATACCCTGCCCGCGACTCACTCCAATCATCTGCGCGCGATCGAGGCCCTTTACAGCGGCCATCACGGCTGGCTGTACGCCACGCTGCGGAAAAAACTGGGTAACGCCATGGATGCGGCGGACCTGGCGCAGGATACCTTCACCCGCATACTCGCCTCGCAGGTCGCGGTTATCGAACAGCCTCGGGCTTACCTGAGCTGCGTAGCCAAGGGCATTCTCGTCAATTGGTATCAGCGCAAGGCGCTCGAACGCGCCTACCTCGATGCCCTCGCGCTGCTGCCCGCCCCCGAAGTGCCTTCGCCCGAATTGCGTTTCATGGTGCTGGAAACCCTGCACGAAATCGACGCAATGCTCGACTCCCTGCCCGCGCTGGTCAAACGCACATTTCTGCTGTCGCAGATCGGCGGGCTGAAATACGAGGACATCGCCGTGCAACTGGGCGTATCGCTGATCACCGTCAAGCGCTACATGAAGCAGGCCTTCGTGCAGTGCCTGATGCTGGTGGAATGAATGATCACTCGCCGCAGCGACCCGCAGCTCGATCCCAAGGTTCTCGAAGAAGCCGCCGAGTGGCTGATGCGCCTGGGCGAAAGCGACCTCAGCGACACCGAGCGTGCCGAATGGGAATGCTGGCGTGTCAGCACTCCCGAACGTCATCTCGCCTGGGCTCGCGCGCAGTTGCTGCAAAGCAAACTTGGCGGGCTGCCACCGTCATTGGCGATGTCGGCGCTGGACCGCCCGAGCAATCCTGAGCGCCGCGTCGCCCTGGGCAAACTGGCGGCGATCCTGGCCTTGCTGCCCGCCAGTTGGGGCAGCTGGAAACTGGTGGAATCGCAGCAATGGTCGGCCGACTACCGAACCGCCGTCGGCCAGCGCCGCGAGCTGACCCTGGCCGACGGCTCGCAGATCACTCTGAACACCGACACGGCCATCGATGTGCTGTTTGACGCCAACCAGCGGCTGATCAACTTGCGCGAGGGTGAAATTCTGGTGCAGACCGCGCCAGATGTTTCACCGTATGCCCGACCCTTTCTGGTCAGCACCCGCCAAGGCCGAATGCAGGCACTGGGCACGCGGTTTACCGTTCGCGAACTGCAGACCCGCACTCATCTGGCGGTCCTGGACGGCGCGGTCAGGGTCCAATTGCCCGATAGCAGCGGCGTGGCGTCATTGATCGTCAACGCCGGGCAGCGCACCGACTTTTCATCGCAAGCCTTTGGCCAATTGAACCCGGTGGACCGCTCCGTCAGTGCCTGGACCCAAGGCATGCTGATGGCTGACAACCTGCGCCTGGCCGACTTCGTCGCCGAACTCGCCCGATATCGCCAAGGTTTCGTGCGCTGCGATCCGGCGATTGCCGAACTGCGCATTTCCGGGGCTTTCCCCATCAGCGATAGCCAACGCACCCTCAACATGCTGGTGCAGACCTACCCGGTGATCGCCACCGGACATTTGAGCGGTTATTGGGTGACACTCTCCCCCGCTTGAGCCATGCACAAAAAATAGTTGCTGCGCGGGTGATACTTTTTTTGATCTCGACTGGCAAGGAAAGGAAGAACTTCTCAACCTCGTCGAAAGGGTCATCACTCCATGCTCGTTGCACGACCTCTGCGCTCGGATCGCTCACTCAAGCTGGCTATCCGCAGCGCGCTGCTAAGCCTTGCCTTGACCGGCGTCGCCAGCCCGTTTGCCATCGCCGCCGCACCAACACAACTGGATGCCACCGCTACCCGTGCCTACAACATTGCCCCTGGCCCTTTGGGTGCGACGCTGTCGAGATTTGCCGTCGATGCCGGTATTGCTCTTTCGTTTCAGCCGTCGATGACCGAAGGCCTGACAAGTCCGGGCTTGTCAGGCACCTACTCCACGCAGGAAGCGATCAGCCGTCTGCTGGCCGGCAGTGGCCTGGAAATGGTTTCGCGCAGTGACGGCAGCTACACCCTGGCACCGCGCCCGGCCGACAGTGCCGGTGGTCTGACCCTTTCCGAAACCACGGTCAACGGCATCGACGGACGCACCGACGGCTTGCCGCCAGTGTACCCGGGCGGCCAGGTTGCCCGTGGCGGGCGCCTCGGCATGCTGGGAAACAAGGATGTCATGGACGCGCCGTTCAGCGTCAGCAACTACACCTCGGCGCTGATGAAGGATCAGCAAGCGGTCACCGTGGCCGACGTGCTGGAGCGTGACTCCTCGGTCCGCTCCACGGGCCAGACCGGTGGCATTGTCGACTCCTTCTTCATCCGCGGCTTCCCGGTCGGTGAAGGCAACCTCGGTGAACTGGCGTTCGACGGTGTGTACGGTGTGGCGCCCAACTATCGGGTGTTCACCGAATACGCCGAGCGCATCGAAGTGATCAAAGGCCCCGGCGCCCTGCTCTACGGCATGTCGCCGAACAGCGGCGTGGGTGGCGTGATCAACGTGGTGCCCAAGCGTTCCCTCGACGAGGACTTGACCCGGTTCACCGCCAGTTACGCCATGGATTCGCAGATCGGTGGACACATCGACGTCAGTCGGCGCTTCGGTGAGGAACGCCGGTTCGGCGTGCGCATCAACGGCAGCACCCAGCAAGGTGACACGGCCATCGACGATCAATCCCGGGACGTCGACATCGGCGCCATTTCGCTGGACTACCAGGGTGACCGCCTGCGAACCACGCTGGACTTGATCAGCCAGAAAGAGGAGTTCGACGCGGCATCCCGACCGTTCCTCATTGCTTCAGGCGTGGAGATTCCCTCCGCCGCCAACGGCCGTACCAACGTGAGCCAGGACTGGGGTTGGTCCGAAACCCGTGACAAATCGGCCTTGCTCGGTGCCGAGTACGACCTCAACGACGCCCTGACCGTGTTCGCCCACGCAGGCGGCGGCAAGTCGGATGTAGCGCGGATGTCCGACCAGACCCCGACTATCCTCAACAGCGCTGGCGATACGCGGTCGATCCCCGGCTATTACAAATTCGAAGTCGAGCGCTACACCGTCGACGCTGGCGCCCGCCTGCGCTTCGACACGGGCCCGATCAGCCACAGCACCACGCTGCAAGTCACCCGGTACCGTGATGAACTGTCGCGCGGCATCAACTCCGGCCCGGCCGTACTGTCGAACATTTACCACCCGATCGACCGTGCGAAACCGTCCATTGCCACGCCGAATGCGCTGAAAGTGTCCGAGACCGAATTGTCCGGCGTGGCCCTGGCCGACACCCTTTCGGTACTGGACGAACGCTTGCAAGTTACCCTCGGCTTGCGCAAGCAGAACATCGAATCCGACAACTTCAACGCCGCCGGCGTGGTCACCACCTCTTACGATGAGAGCGAGACAACGCCGCTGTTCGGGGTCGTCGTCAAACCCTGGGATCATGTTTCGTTCTACTACAACTACATCGAAGGCTTGAGCAAAGGCGACATCGCTCCGGCCACCGCCTCGAACACGGGCGAAATCTTTGCGCCCTACATTTCCCGGCAACAGGAAGTCGGGGTCAAAGTCGACTACGGCACCTTCACCTCCACGCTCGCCCTGTTCCAGATCAAAAAGCCCAGCGGCGAACTGACCGCCGGCGTGTTCTCGGTACAAGGCGAACAACGCAACCGTGGCATAGAGCTGAACGTGTTTGGCGAGATCGCGCAAGGCACGCGCCTGCTCGGTGGCGTCACCCTGCTCGACGCTGAGCTGAGCAAGACCGGCGTTGCCGCCAACCGTGGCAATAAACCGGTCGGCGTACCTGAAGTTCAGGCCAACCTCTGGGCCGAGTGGGATACCCCGTGGGTCGAAGGTTTGACCCTGACCAGTGGCGCGATCTACACCGGCAGCCAGTATGTGAACCAGGCCAATACCCAGGAACTCGATCCGTGGACGCGTTTCGATGTCGGCGCGCGTTACGCCACCCGTATCGCGGATCGTCCGACCACCTTCCGTGCCACGGTGCAGAACGTATTCGATCGTGAGTACTGGTCCGGGGTCGCGTCCTACGGTGCCTTCTCCCAAGGCTCACCGCGCACCCTGCAACTGTCGGCCACCGTCGACTTCTGAAACGTTCAGCCCCGGGTAGCGGCCTGAGCCGTTGCCCGGTCTGGCTTTTTGCAAAGGCTTCAAACATGGCATCTGTTCATCGACGCAACCACGCTTTCGCTGCCCTGCTTTTGGCAGGCCTGCTGGGCGTGGCGTTGTTTTCTCTGACGCCGCGCAATGCGCTTGCCGCCGATCAGGATCCCGCGGCGGTTATGGTGACCGACCTGCTGGGACGCAAGGTCAAAGTCCATGTCCCGGTCAGACGCGTGATTCTGGGTGAAGGCCGTCAGTTGTACCTGGTCGCCGCACTGGATACGCAAAATCCCATCGAACGCATCGTCGGTTGGCGCAAGGACTTGATTCAGTCCGACCCGGACACCTACGGCGCCTACCTGCGAAAATTCCCGGCTATCGCGAAGATTCCAACCTTTGGAGGCTTTGAAGACGGCACGTTCGACATCGAGCAAGCAATCTCCCAACAGCCGGACGTGATCATCCTCAACATCGAAGCGCAGCACGCCACCGAAGACGCGCGCTACATCGAGAAGCTCGATGCGCTAGGGATCCCAGTGGTCTACGTCGACTTTCGCAACAACCCGATGCAAAACACCGAGCCGACCATGCGCCTGTTCGGCCAGCTGTTTGGCAAGGAAGAGCGCGCCGGGGCCTTCATCGATTTTCGCAACCAACAGATCCGTCGCGTGACGGACGTCATCAAAGCCAGCAAGCCGCCACGCCCGAACGTGTTCATCGAGCGCATCGGCGGTTACACCGACGATTGCTGCCTGAGTTTCGGTAACGAAAACTTCGGTCGTTTCGTCGAGATGGCCGGTGGTAACAACATCGCCAAAGGCATCATTCCGAGCACCTTTGGCCAGTTGAACCCGGAACAGGTGATTGTCGCCAACCCGGATCAGGTGGTTGTCACCAGCGCCAATTGGGAAGCCTTTGCTCCGAGTGGTCGCTGGGTCGGCGTCGGACCGGGCGCGGACCTGACACAAGCCCGACACAAACTGGCCTGGTACACTCAGCGCCCGGCTTATGCCGGCATCAAGGCTCAGGACAGTCAGGCCTTTCATGCCATCTGGCATCAGTTCTACAACAGCCCTTATCAGTTCGTGGCAATACAGCAACTCGCCAAATGGTTTCACCCGACGCTGTTTGCCGACCTCGATCCCGATGCCTCATTTCGCGAACTCCATGAGCGGTTCCTGCCGGTGCCGTACGAGCCGGGTTACTTCGTCAGCCTGAAGAAAACGGAGGCCAAGCCATGAGTTCTCTCGGCGACGTACAGATCGTGCAGCGTGACGCCTACCGCCAACTGGTGCTTCGCAAACGGCTGGTTCTCGCGGCGCTCGTGGTGTTGCTGATGTTCAGCGTACTGCTCGATCTGGCCTTGGGGCCAGCCCGCTACAGCCTGAGTGAAGTGCTCGGAGCGGTGTTTTCACCGGACACCGCGTCCGCGCAAGTGCGGGTGGTGATGTGGGAAATCCGGCTGCCAGTGGCGCTGATGGCTGTGGCGGTCGGCGCGGCGTTGTCGCTGGCCGGCGCGCAGATGCAGACGATCCTCAACAACCCGCTCGCCAGCCCCTTCACCCTCGGCATTTCCGCCGCTGCCAGTTTTGGCGCGGCCATGGGCCTGGCCTTTGGTGTAGCGCTGTTCCCGTTGGCGGCGCAGTACATGGTGCCGGTGAACGCGTTCATCATGGCGATGCTTTCCGCGCTGCTGATCCACTTCCTGAGCATGCGTCGCGGCGTGACAGCCGAAACCATCGTGCTGCTCGGCATTGCGCTGGTGTTCACCTTCAATGCTCTGCTGGCGCTGGTGCAGTTTTTCGCCACCGAGCAAGCCGTGGCTGCGGTGGTGTTCTGGACCATGGGCAGCCTGACCAAAGCCACCTGGCCGAAACTCGGCGTGATCTGTCTGGTGATCCTGATCACCTTGCCGATCTTCGCCAAACGCGCCTGGGCCCTGACCGCCCTGCGCCTGGGCGATGACAAGGCCGCGAGTTTCGGGATCAACGTGCGGCGTCTGCGCTTTCAGACGCTGATCATGGTCAGCCTGCTCGCGTCGTTTCCGGTGGCCTTTGTCGGCACCATCGGCTTTATTGGATTGGTGGGGCCGCACATCGCCCGGATGTTGATTGGAGAAGATCAACGTTTTTTTTTACCGGCCTCGCTGCTGACCGGTTCGCTGATTCTGTCGGCCAGTTCCGTGGTCAGTAAAACGCTGATTCCGGGTGCGATATTTCCCATCGGCGTGGTCACCTCGCTGATCGGCGTGCCGTTCTTCATATCTCTGATCCTCAGCGGGAAGAAAAACTCATGGTGAAGATCAAACTGGAGAACCTCGGCGCCCGTTACGGCCAACGCGAGATCATTTCCGGAGTGACCACGGCGACGTTTACCGGCGGCCAAGTGGTCGCTGTGGTCGGGCCCAACGCGGCGGGTAAGTCGACGCTGTTCAAACGCATGGCCGGGCTGATCGACGGGCCGGGTCAGGTCATCCTGCAGGACTCGAAAAAAGGCCCTCAAGGCATCAGCTACATGCCTCAGGGCTTGAATGCCAGCGCCCGGTTGACGGTCTACGAATCGGTGTTGCTGGCGCGCAAACAACTGACGCCGGGCTGGGTCGTCCACGACGATGAGTTGAAGCTGGTGGACCAGATTCTCGGCGCCCTGGGGATCACTGAACTATCCTTTCGCAACCTTGGGGAACTGAGCGGCGGCCAGCAACAACTGGTGTCGATTGCACAAACCCTGGTGCGCGAGCCAGAAATCCTGCTCATGGACGAACCGACCAGCGCGCTGGACATGCATCGGCAGGTGCAAGTGCTGAACTTCATGCGCGCACTGGCCCGCAAACGCGAGGTCATTGTGTTCATCGCGATCCACGACCTGAATCAGGCGCTACGTTTTGCCGATCAGGTATTGGTCATCGCCAAGGGTACCACCCAGGGCAGCGGCCCCAGCGATGAAGTGATCACCGTTCAGATGTTGCGCGATGTCTACGAGGTTGAGGCAAGGATCGAAAAATGCAGCCGCGGGCAGTGCCACATCCTGATCGACGATATAGTTTGAGCAAATGCGCCATAAAAAAGGGAACCGCTTTTCTCCCGCTTTTCCCTTTCCCCACTAATCTGCAAAAGAAGAACCCTGCCCATGCGTAGTGGTCAGATAAGTGATGGCATTGAGAAGAGTAAAAAATCTACAGAGTCCAGCAGTCCACAATGGAGGTTTCGTCATGAGCACCCTGACGATCGAAGGCTGGTGCAAAGCCAGCGGCGCCCAAAAGTCCACCCCGATGGGGGAGATCCATTTTTACGTCGATGGCCCCCTTCATCTGCGTCTGGAGGAAGCTGAAGAACGCCTACAGAAGACCCATGAGCGTGAAGCCATGGTCGATGTCGACATGAGCTCACTGGATTTGATCATGCCGGAGGAATATGGCCCCTTGTCCGACTGCCAAATGCGCGTCTATATACACAACGAGCGCGGTCAGTTCCATTTGGTCGGACATCGAGCGAGCGATGGTAGCTTGATCTATAGCAACGCGGTTTTGATTGATCAGCTGCTTTAGAAGCGACTACGAAAAGGGGAAAGTCACCCTGCTTCTAAGGTCCAGTGAGTAGCCTGGCGGACTAAATAAATCGGCCCTCTTTTCTCGTTGTCCCTTTTCTCTTTAAACGATTAACTTAATGTTGGAACTGGAATATCCGGGCATCAGTTTTTTTTCAGAAAAAGCGCTTGCTCCATCCATGCACTATACTTCTTGCAGACTGCGCCACCCGAAGGGGTGGTACTTGCCTACCCTGCTTGGGCGTCAGATTAATGTTAATTTGACGATGCTGTTTAGTGGTGATGCTTTGGCATAACCAATGAGCAACAGGAATAGGATGAAGAGAAAATGGCAACAGCAATTATCTTGATTCTAATCGTTGTTGCATCAGTGCTGTTTCACCTACTAGCGCCGTGGCATGCGACACCGGCAGCGTCCAACTGGGGGTCAATAGACACCACCCTGTTCATCACCCTGATCATTAGCGGAATATTTTTCATCGCCATCACGGTATTTATGGCGGTAGCCGTGATGCGTTATCGTCACAAGGAGGGGGCCAGGGCGCACTACCAGCCAGAAAATAAAAAACTGGAATTATGGTTAATTATCGTTACCTCGATAGGTATTGCCGCGATGTTGGCGCCAGGCCTGGTTGTTTACAATGATTTCATCCAGGTGCCAAAAAATGCTTATGAACTTGAAGTGATCGCCCAGCAGTGGCAGTGGGCCTTTCGTTTTCCCGGCCAGGACGGGAAGCTGGGTAAATCGGATATCAAGTTTGTCGATTCCGCCAATCCCCTCGGCCTTGACCCCAAGGATCCTGCCGGGCAGGACGATGTGCTTATAAAAAACAATGAAGTTCGCCTTCCAATCGATCAACCGGTGAAAGTTTTACTGCGCGCTAAAGATGTGTTGCACAATTTCTATGTACCGCAAATTCGCAGCAAGATGGATATGGTGCCAGGGATGGTGTCGCACTTTTGGTTTACGCCGACTAAAACCGGGAAATATGAAGTCCTTTGCGCTGAGTATTGTGGTGTGGGTCATTACAACATGCGCGGCCATATGATTGTGGAAGAACAGAACGCCTTCGATCAATGGCTGAACAGCCAACCGACTTTTGCGCAGACATTGACGACAGCTGCCAAGCCCGGTCGGGACAGCGTGCTGGAAAAAGGCCGCCTGCTGGCCGAAAACCTCGGCTGCAGTGCCTGCCATAGCCAGGATGGCAGCGCCAGTCTCGGCCCGGGATGGAAGGGTCTGTACGGCCGCACTGAACAGCTTGCCGATGGCACCAGTGTGCTGGTCGATGAGGCCTACCTGAAAGAGTCGATCCTCGATCCTAAGGCCCGACTGGTACAGGGCTACCCGCCGGTCATGGTGGCCTATACTCTCAATGACGATGAACTGGGTGCTCTCGTCGCCCTGATCAAATCACTGGGTGCTGCGCGGCAAGACGATGAACCTTCTGCCAGTGAAGCGTCGGGCCCAGGTGAAGACTTGGCGGCGCAGGGACAGCGGCTGGCCGAGTCGCTCGGCTGTCTGGCCTGCCACAGTGTCGATGGCAGCAAGGGCGTCGGCCCCAGCTGGCAGGACCTGTATGGCAAGACAGTAACCCTTGCCGACGGCACGACGATAAAGGCCGATGAGGGCTATATAAAGGATTCGGTTCTTAATCCCGGTGCCAAGATCGTCAAGGGCTATGCAGCCGTCATGCCGGCCTTTGCTCCGAGCGATGAGGAGTTGAACGCACTGATCGCTTTTATCAGATCCAAAGCGAATGCCGACGCTGATGCGAGCAAGGCGGAGCCAGGAAAGGAGCCGTAAAGGAGCCAAAAACACACCGAAACTTCGGCAGGAGGATGACGTGATGGCCTATGCGGAGCAAGCCGAAACAGAAGCACTGCACGAACCTAAAAGTTTCCTGACCAAATACATCTGGAGTCAGGACCACAAGGTCATAGCCATTCAATATTCCCTGACGGCTATATTCGTGGGTCTGATAGCCGTGGTGTTGTCCGGCTTGATGCGCATGCAGATAGGCTTCCCCGGTAGTTTGGAGTTCATGGACGCCAGTACTTACTATCAGGCGATGACCATGCACGGCATGATCATGGTCATTTATCTGCTGACGGCCTTGTTTCTGGGGGGCTTCGGCAACTATCTGATCCCGTTGATGGTGGGCGCCCGCGACATGGTCTTCCCCTACGTCAACATGCTGAGTTACTGGTCCTACCTGCTGGCGGTACTGGTGTTGCTCGCCAGTTTCTTTGTCCCTGGCGGCACCACCGGTGCGGGCTGGACGCTCTATCCGCCACAGGCCATTACTCAGGGGACACCGGGGACCGAGTGGGGCATCGTCCTGATGCTCGTCTCACTGGCGATTTTTATCGTCGCAACCACCATGGGCGGGTTGAACTACGTAACCACGGTGTTGCAGGCGCGCACGCACGGCATGACATTGTTTCGCATGCCGCTCTCCGTATGGGGCATCTTCATGGCCTCGATCATGGCCTTGCTGGCCTTTCCGGCGTTGTTTGTCAGTGCGGTCATGATGCTGTTTGACAAACTGTTGGGCACCAGCTTCTTTATGCCGGCGATCATCTCGCTGGGGCAGCAGCTCGATCACCAAGGTGGCAGCCCGATATTATTCCAGCATCTGTTCTGGTTCTTCGGCCACCCGGAAGTCTACATCGTTGCCCTCCCCGCGTTTGGCCTGGTCTCCGACTTGATCAGCACGCATGCACGTAAAAATATCTTCGGCTACCGAATGATGGTGTGGGCCATTATTGCGATTGGCGTACTCAGCTTTGTAGTCTGGGCGCACCATATGTATGTCAGCGGAATGAATCCCTACTTTGGCTTTTTCTTCGCCATCACCACCTTGATCATCGCGGTGCCGACCGCACTGAAAGTCTACAACTGGGTGCTGACCCTGTGGCGGGGCGACATCCATCTGACCGTGCCGATGCTGTTTGCCCTGGCCTTTATCGTCACCTTCCTGGTCGGCGGTCTGACCGGGTTGTTTCTCGGCAATGTGATCGTGGATATTCCGCTCTCGGACACCTATTTCGTCGTAGCCCATTTTCATATGGTCATGGGTGTCGCACCGGTACTGGTGGTGTTCGGCGGCATTTATCATTGGTTCCCGAAAGTAACCGGGCGCATGTTAAACGACACCCTGGGCAAGCTGCATTTCTGGATTACCTTTCTGGGCACCTACGCCATCTTCTTCCCCATGCACTACCTGGGTTTCCAGGGCATGCCACGCCGCTACTACGCCTTTGAAAACTACGCGTTCATCCCGCAGTCGGCGCAAGATTTGAATGCCTTCATTACGGTGGTGGCATTGACCGTCGGCGTTTCCCAACTGCTGTTCGTGTTCAACCTGGCCTGGAGTGTATTTAAAGGCAAGCCCGCAGGCAGTAATCCCTGGGGCGCGGCCAGTCTGGAATGGCAAACGCCGAACACCCCGCCGATACACGGCAACTGGGGAGCGAAACTGCCAGTCGTGCATCGCTGGGCCTATGACTACAGTGTGCCGGGGATAGAGCAGGATTTCGTTCCGCAAACGGTCTCCGCCGAGGAGCTGGAGCATATGCGGCAACTCAGTGCCGGAACCAGGATAGCGGACGTTAAAACATGAACAGACTGCTATTGAGAAACGCCGACGGCGCTGACCCCGGCGGCAGCTGGAGTCGCGATCCTGAGGGTATTCAGGCCGCCGAGGGTGCCGATAGAACCGCAAGAATAGGCCTGCGCTTGTTTCTGGTGGTGGTGAGCTCGTTGTTCTTTCTCTTCCTGATCGCCTTTATCGCCCGCTCACAAATGGCCGACTGGCTACCCCTGACAGAGCCCTTGGCGCCGTTAGCCAATCCATGGCAGCTATGGCTGAATTCGGCTTTTCTGGTATTCGGTTGCATCGCACTGCAGTGGTCGCGTATGGCTGCCCGAAAGGCTCGAGTGGGCGCAACTGTCATTGGCTTTGCATTGGGGGGCGTATTTGCAATTGTCTTTCTGGTGGGGCAACTCTGGGTCTGGCAGCAGTTTGTCGCCTGGGGCTACTTTGTCGCCAGCAATCCGGCCAACAGTTTCTTCTATCTATTGACCGGCCTGCATGGGCTCCACCTGCTGGGCGGGCTGATAGCCTGGAGCAGAACCGTCGCTAAATTCCTGCGTCGCGTGCCGTTGCCGCAACTGCGCGCCAGCGTAGAGCTCTGTGCCATCTATTGGCATTACTTACTGGGTCTTTGGTTCGTGCTATTCGCTCTGCTGACCAGCACGCCCGAAACCTATGAAGCCATCGCCAGATTCTGCGGCCTGAGGTGAAAAGCCATGGCATCGCCCCCACCAGCCCCAGGCGAGTCCGATTCATCCAATCCACCAAGCTTGCTGCCTGCACCGGGATGGCAGGGCATCGCCAGCGACTGGTCCTCGGATAGAGAGGCTTTCAAGCAGGTGCCTTGGGGCAAGGCGATGATGTGGATATTCCTGCTCAGCGATACGTTTATATTCACCTGTTTTTTAATCGGCTACATGTCGGTACGCATGACCATCACCGTCCCTTGGCCGAACCCCAGTGAAGTGTTCGCATTAACGATCGCTGGTAGAGAAATCCCACTTATTCTGATCGCCATCATGACCTTTGTGCTGATCAGTAGCAGCGGCACCATGGCCATGGCCGTTAATTTCGCTTATCGCCGTGATCGCGCGAAAACCACTGCCCTGATGCTGGCGACCGCAGCCCTGGGTGCGACCTTCGTCGGCATGCAGGCATTTGAATGGAGCAAGCTCATCTCAGAAGGGGTGCGTCCCTGGGGGAACCCCATGGGGGCGGCGCAATTTGGTGCGAGCTTTTTCATGATTACCGGTTTCCACGGACTGCATGTGTCAATCGGCGTCATCTACCTCAGCATTGTCGCGCTGAAAGTACTGCGGGGAGATTATGAGCGCTCCGGAAACTATCAGATCGTCGAGATAGCCGGGCTTTACTGGCACTTCGTGGACTTGGTGTGGGTGTTTATTTTTGCTTTCTTCTATTTATGGTAGATCGTGAACAGGTTCTGAAGAGGAGCACTGATGATGGCGCATGCTCAGGGTCAGCAACATCCAATCAGTTTGTACCTTAAAATCTGGGGGCTGTTATTCGTCCTCAGCACGCTGTCGTATCTTGTCGACTATTTTCACTTCCAAGGCTACCTCAGGTGGTCCCTGATTATCACTTTCATGTTGTTGAAGGCAGGTTTGATTGTCTCCATCTTCATGCATATGGCCTGGGAACGGTTGGCCATGGTCTACGCCATATTGGTGCCACCTTTATGTTTACTGGTGCTCGTCGGACTGATGGCCTCCGAGGCGGACTATGTTTTCCTCAGCCGGGTCATTTTCTTCGGCCAATAAGCAACTTCCGGATGGCCTTAAGCCTGCAGGGGCTAACCCGATATCACTCGCTTGAACTGATGCCATTTGTGCTGCCAGGCTACTGTCCAGTGGGGGGCTGCCGCTCCCGTGCCGGCGATCTTCAGCATTGGATGATGTTCGATGACCCGGTCCAATACCGATTCCTGATCCGGCTCGACATCCACAAAGAAGATATGTTTGCCCTCGTCTACCACCTGTTTAAAACTGCGGAAGTGAGCGTTCGGCACCTGGAACCCAAAAAAACCGCCTTCCCAGATGCAGAAGCCGAATATAACAACGGCAAGGAAGATAAAAGGCACCCAGCCTGCGGCAGATTCGGTCCAGCCCATCCACCAGGCGCCAGCAAGGACCAGCGCTGCGAGTGGCACACCGATCACCGCACCAATCTCGCCAGAGTGAACAGCATCTTGCTTCATTAACGAGTTAACCTCGTGAAGGTGATGTTGTTCAACATCAGCAACTTCTTCACTGAGCACATGAATTTGTTCGCTATTGATGCCGCTGGCTTCCAATTCATTTTCAACGGTTTCAAGATCGTCGAGATTGTCACTGATGTAATAGTGTCGATTCATGCCACACCTCCCATCTCGTGTTTGCTGTAGACCTCTTCTGTCCTGCAGCCGTTAACCGAGATTTGCAGTCGGTATCTGTACCTGTGGAGAACGTTGCACACTTCATGCAATCCGAGAGAAGTATAGCACCCACTAGCATGCAGGGTAGGCGGCGTCAAGATCTAAAAACAGCATTAGGGCCTGGCGCACCCTGAGAGCTCTGCATCGCAGCACCAGCCGATAGCAACATGATGCAACGACTTTCCAGGCTCCTGTCACTGACTACACCACCTTGCGCCATTGCCTACAAATCCTGACCAACCAGATCGACTTAGGCACTCATCTGAGCTGTCAAGGCGCCAGCTGCTCTTCGACATCGCTCCAACTGCTATCCGGATCGAAGCGGAGCATGGCCTTCGCCAGTTTCGCGCTGTCCGGGCCCTGGTCTTTCTCGAACACCTGGCCCTCGTGGCTGATCATGAAGCTCATCACGCCGCTGTCGCCATACTTCGCCGGCCAGGCGATCAGGGCGAAGCCACGGCTCATGTTGTCGCCGAGCTTATAGCTGTAAGCGCCGCCCGGCGCCGATGGACCCTGGGCGTCGAGGATACGGTACTGGTAGCCATACCAGTCGTCGCCGGGCTTGGCGTCGCCGAATAACGGGCCGAGCGGACTCTCCTCTATACCGGGCTCTTCGGCCCAGTACAGACCATCGTACTTGCTGTTGCTGCTGATGAACTTCTGCGCGTACTCAAGCACACCGTCGCCGTCGCGGTCGACCTCGGCGTAGTCCACCTGGGCATCGTAGTAGGCCCGCGCCGACTGCACGGTGGCCAGTTCGTTACGACCGATGCGGCGCTCACGGATCTCCTCGCCACCGGCCTTGGCGTTGAAGGCCCAGCCGTCCTTGCGCTGCATGATCGGCAGCGGCAACGTCCAGGGGTCGGTGCCGACCACCAGATGCACTTGGCCTTTCGCGTCGGGCTGGGTGCTGTGCTTTTCCCGGTAGCGGGCGAGGAAGGCATCGACGTCGCCGCGGTCGACGCCCTTGAGCGGGATATACGTGCGCCAGTCGGCGCCGAGCAAGGCCGCGAGGCGCGCGGGATCGGCCTGTTTGGTGCCGAGCGCGGCGACCAGGGCCTCGGCGGCGGCATCCGGACTGGGGAAGGCCTGCTGCGCGCGCACGTCCAGGGCCAGAACTGCCAGCAGCGCAACGGGGAAAATACGGAATGCAGCATTCATGGCGAGTCTCCTGTCAGCGCCGTTGGCCGCCGCCCCGAGACGGTGCTCGGGAGGGGCGTTGCACAGTCTGGCCGCCGCTGCGCGCCGCGCTCGGCCGACTGGCGGCGACGTGACTGGCTTGGCCGCGGCTGGCTTGCGTTCGCGACTGCGAGGGGTTGCTGGCGCCGGCAAAGGCATTGTTGCGCGGCCCCTGTGTGCTGGCCTGCTGCTGACGCGCTTGCTGGCGGGCCTTTGTATTGTCTTGCGCGCTCTGGCGCTTCTGCGTACTAGCCTGGGTATTCTGGCGCGTCTGTGCACTGGCTTGCTCGCGTTCGCGCTTCTGCGCACCGGCCTGGGTAGTCTGGCGCGTCTGTGCACTGGCTTGCGCGCGCTCGCGCTCGCGCACCTGCGGTTCTTTGCGCAGATCGCGGCTCGCAGTCTCGGCCCGCTCGCGCGCCTGGCGGTTGCTGGTGGCAGGAGCTTCGATGCCGCGCTGCGTCAGTGACTGGCTGGCGCGCTCGCGCTGGGAGGCCCGCGCCGGATCGCGGCCGCGGAAAGCGTCACGCTGTTCGCTGCCGGCCAAACGCCGGCCGCTCTGTTCGCGGTTGGCGCGGTCGCGGTAGGGCACGCCGTCGCGGTTGATCGAGTTGTGGCTCCAATTGTTCTGGTTGGCGTTGATCTGGCGGTTGGTGTTGATGTTGTTGTAGCGGTCGACGTCGATGTCGATATCGCCGTGGCCCCAGTCGCAGTCGCCCCAGAGCGAATTGACGATTGCCACGCCCGCGCCGAAGGCCAGGCCGGTGGCGAGCGCGGAGCCGAAGTAGTAGCCCGGCGGCGGCGGGTAGTACGCCGGCGGGTAGGACGGGTAGGCCCAGGTGCCATAGACTACGCTCGGGTTGTAGCTCGGTACGTAGACGGTCTGCGGCTGCGCCGGCTCGATGATGATGGTCTGCGTGGCGGCAGGCTGCTGCACCACCACGGTCGAACTGGCCGGTGCCGGCGCAGCCGGCTGCACGATGATTTTCTGTTGCTCGTTGGATTCGAGGTGGCCGGCGGCTTTCGCCTGCCGGCGCAGGCGTTGCACCGAATCCATCACAGCGTTGGGCTGCGCGAGGAAGGCGTCGCCCAGACGCTGCACCCAGGCCGGATCCTGACCCAAGGTCGCCAGCGCCGCCGGGAAGGCGACCAGCGATTGCACGCTCGGATCCCAGGGCTCGTTCGCGACTTGACGCACGGCGGCGTCGCCGCTGCTGTCCGGATGCGCCTTGGACCAAGCCACGGCGTCGGCGACATCGCCCGGATAGGTCGCCGCCATCAGTACCTGGGCCAGTAACGAATCCGGATACAGGGCCAGCGGCGCCAGCATCTGGTCGAGTTCCTCCGGCGCAAAGACAGCCTCGGCCGGTGCAGTCGGTTCGGGTGCGGGCGCAGCGCCCGCTACACCCGCCTCGGGGGCGGCGACCAACGCCTTCGTGGTGGGGAACTGGTCCTCGTCTGAACAGCCGGACAGAGACAGCACGGCGAGCAGGATTGCGCTGAAGCAATAGCAAACACGCATAACGCTTCTCCCGGGGGAAGAAAAAGCGGGAATGGACGCAGGGTCGTAGCGACTGCCGTCGGTGGAGCGGGATCTTGTAAATCATAGCTGGGGGATAAGGGGGGCGTAGCGAATTATTCGGATGGGCAGCTGCACGGTCTCATGCACCAGATGCCTGCATTCGCACCCACATGACCTAAGCTCATGGCAATAAACCAGTCAGAGCCCTTGGTGAGCCCAATAGCCAATCAGGACACTCAAGGTGATAACAGGCGGCTGTACACGATCGTTGAATCGAACAGCGGGAGATGATGACTATGAAAATCACCAGCCTGATTGTGGCGCTGTTGGTACTGATGCAAGGCTGCGCCTGGGCGCCGCCTCGCCTATCCGCGGTGCCGTCCGAGTTGACGGCGAGAGCGCAGATCCCGGGAATGACCGGCGTACGTTATGTCGCTGGCGGAGACATGACAGAGCTGACCCGAGTCGCGCTTGGAGCGCTGCAGCGCGAACAGGCTTACCTCGTGAAACAGGGGCACAAGGGCCCCCTACCGCCAGCGGTATTTCTGGCAATCTCGGGCGGTGGTGACAATGGCGCGTTTACCGCGGGATTGTTGAATGGCTGGACGGCTACAGGGAAGCGCCCCGAATTCAAACTCGTTACCGGCATCAGCACCGGCGCGCTGATTGCGCCTTTCGCCTTTCTTGGGCCGAAGTACGACGCGACGCTGAAGCGGGTCTATACCACCTTATCGCCCAAAGACGTCATTGCACCGCGCAGCTTTATCTCAGGCGTTTTGAGCGACGCAATGTCGGACAACGCACCGCTGTTGAAGCTGACCCGCAAATCGGTGACCGAGGACATGCTCAAGGAGATCGCCGCCGAGTACGCGAAAGGCCGCTTTCTGTTGATCGCCACCGCAGACCTCGATGCGCGACGCCCCATTATCTGGGACATGGGAAAAATCGCGACCTATGGGGGTCCTGAGGCATTGGACCTTTTCGTGAGAATCATGATCGCATCCGCCTCGATTCCGGGAGGATTTCCGCCAATGATGATCGATGTGGAAGTCGACGGTAAACCCTATCAGGAAATGCACGTGGACGGCGGCATCATGGCGCAGGTATTCGCTTATCCGGCCGGGATCCGTATCAATGAGGAGGCGGCAAAAGCAGGAGTCACCCGCGAGCGCAAGCTCTACGTGATACGCAACGCGCGACTCGATCCGGACTGGGCGCAGGTCGAGCGCAGCACCATGAGCATCGCCGGGCGCGCAGTCGCCTCGTTGATCCACAGCCAGGGCATCGGCGACCTCTACCGGATCTATGCCACCACCCAGCGCGACGGCGTGGACTTCAACCTCGGGTTCATACCGTCGAGCTTCAACTTCCCCCACAAGGAAGAGTTCGACAACGCGTACATGCGCAAACTCTACGACACCGGTTATGACATGGCGTTGCAGGGCTTCCCATGGCTCAAGGTGCCGCCTGGATTCGCTCCTCCGGGTGCAACAGCAAAGGGAAAATAGTGAGCGTGTGTTGCGCTCAATAATGGTTTGGAAGCCGCGATAACCTTCAATCTATTTGCTTGCTGTTCGTTTGATCTGCAATCCATTGACGCATGTAGGAAAGTACCTGCTGAGCCCCATCCTCTGTCTCAACCATATCAATGGGGCACTGATTATCCAGGTAGGGATTAGGCTGCCCCATCCACTTAAATGCCTTTCCACGATCACCCCGAATTGGGATAGCAAGATCTAGAACCTGAGCCAGAAGATCTGGCCACGCATACCACGACTCCGGCTTAATCGTCGGCTTTCGTCCCGGAATGACGCGTGGCAACTGACATGCAGCTAGTTCTTCGCTGGTGATATGAGTCCGAACCCAATGAGCCAACCTTGCCAACTCAGTGTTGGGGATTCGCTCATGATCAGTTGTTGGAACAACGAGGCCGATCCTCACCGACGTATGGGTGCGGATCATTTGCAAGGCGGGAGCAATATCGGTGTCATTTGTGACTATCACAACCTGGTCAACCGCGCCGGTTAGCGCATCGTGATAGGCCTGCAGAGAGATATTCACATCGCTTTGCTTTTCTTCAACCTTCCAGGCAAGGATGCCTTGGCAATCCCGAGGTGCACGACCGGGATCATCAGCGTCAACGATTTTTACCGTCATCTTGTTGACCGCGTAATACCCTTCAACGAGCTGAATGCTACCGTCGTACAACTTTCTTAATGCGGTGTGGTAACGCGCTTGAGATGAGACAGAGTCTTCCCCTCGCGCAACACTTTCAACAATTTGGGCTGTGAAATACTTTATCGAGGGTGAAGCGATCAGGAGCGAATGCCTAATATTTCCTTCATCATCCCTGACCAGGACGGAGGGAAGGACATGACTCTCGAACAACGCCATGATGTCCAACCACTTAAAGGGTGTCCGCCGTAGACAGCCGTAGTAAAGGTTGTAGCCATCAATATAGACTCGAGTGCGCAGAGGCTCCAGGTCTTGCTTTCCCTGCATATCGACACTCCAGATACGAAAAAACCGGCTTTCGCCGGCTTTTCCCCCCACTCTCCAGATGGTCAAGCCACGCCGGAAATATGGGTTAGTTGTTGAGGCAAACTCTATTCAAGGTGGACGCTCCTGTCAACCTTGATACACACCCTGCATCATTTGGCAGGGCGCTTAAACGCTGCATAACAAACCACCAACCTCACCTGCGGTATGATCCCCAACTCTGCTTTACACCAAGAGTCTTGAACCTGGATGTCCGTCACCTCCCCGCTACCTGAGTATTGCGACCCATTGCCTGCCGTCCTGGCCGGCCCGTTGTTGCGACGCCTTGAGCCGACGCGGCTGGTGCTATGGCTGGTGGGCTCGAGGGCGCTGGAACTGACGCTGCGCCTGAGGTTCGTCGAGGGCACGGGTGGCGAGACAACCCTCGATTTCCCCCTCGATGCCCGGCAGTGTCAGGTGGTGCCGATCGGAGAGCGTGGGTTTGTCCATCTGATCGATCTGCGCCTCGACGCTGCCCTGCCCTGCGACCAGTCGATTGAGTACGACCTGTTGATCGCCGAGGCGGATGGCCGGCAATCGGGCATTGCCGAGTGGGCGCCGCACCTGCTTTATGGGGAGGCGCGCTGTCCCGATTTCGTTCTGCGCACCCGCATCACCCAGTTGGTGCATGGCTCCTGCCGTAAACCCCATCATTACGCCGACGAAGGCCTGCTCTGCGTCGATCGGTTGCTGGCTGAGGCGCCTGACGCCGAACAGCGTCCGGCCTTGTTGATGATGAGTGGGGATCAGGTGTACGCGGACGATGTGGCGGGCCCGATGTTGCGGGCGACTCATGCCTTGATCGAGCGTCTCGGGTTGTTCGGCGAGTATCTGGACGGCGCGGTGGTCGAGGACAGCGCCAGGCTCTATGGGCACCCAGCCAGTTATTACCATCGCGCCGATCTGCTGCCGGCGCTGGAAAGTAATGAAACCCTGCGCGAGCGGTTTTTCGGCGGAGTGAAGAAGCCGATTTTCACCAGCAGTACCGCCGACAACCATTTAGTGACCTTCGCCGAAGTCATGGCGATGTATCTGCTGGTCTGGTCACCGGTGCCCTGGACGCTGATAGAACCGCAGCCGCCTGAGCTCAAACCCGAAGAACGTGCACGTTATGCCCGTGAACACACGCAGATCGAAGGCTTCAAGGCCGGTCTGGGCGGTGTCTCGCGGGTGTTCGCGCACCTGTCATGCCTGATGATTTTTGACGACCACGATATTACCGATGACTGGAACCTCAGCGCCCAGTGGGAAGAGACGGCTTACGGTCATCCGTTTTCCAAACGCATCATCGGCAACGCACTGATGGCCTACATGCTCTGCCAGGGCTGGGGCAACAACCCTGATGTGTTCGGTGATGTGCTGGAGAAAACCCGCGCGCTGAGTGCCGATGCCATCGGCCAGGACCGTCACTTGGGCAGCACCGCTCAAGACAGCTTGATCGATGATCTGCTGCGCTTTCAGAACTGGCAGTACGTCTTGCCGACCAGCCCGGCACTGGTGGTGCTCGATACCCGCACTCGGCGCTGGCGTAGCGAGTTCAACCTCAAGCAGCCATCGGGTTTGCTCGACTGGGAAGCCCTCAGCGAACTGCAGCAGGAATTGCTGGATCATCCCTCGGCGATCATCGTTTCGCCCGCGCCGATCTTCGGCGTCAAACTTATCGAGACGGTGCAGCGGGTATTCAGTTGGTGCGGTTTCCCGCTGTTGGTCGACGCGGAAAACTGGATGGCCCATCGCGGCGCGGCGCAGGTGATCCTGAATATCTTCCGGCACTCACGCACGCCCGGGAACTACGTGATTCTATCCGGGGATGTGCATTACTCGTTTGTCTATGAAGTGCTGATTCGCCACCGCAAGGCCGGCCCGAGAATCTGGCAGATCACCAGTAGCGGCATCAAGAATGAATTCCCGCCGAAACTGCTGGAATGGTTCGACCGCCTCAATCGCTGGCTTTACTCACCGCGCTCGCCACTCAACTGGTTGACCAAACGCCGGCGCATGCAGGTGATTCCGCACATCCCCGAGCACGCTGAAGCGGGTGAGCGGCTGTGGAATTCGGCGGGGATCGGTCAGGTGTTTTTCAATGAAAAAGGTCAGCCGCAGGATATTTATCAGCACAATGCCGATGGCTCTGCGCCTACACGGCTGGTTGGGCCTGATGAGCCGCAATGAGCCGTGGTGCATCAAGCGGCGATTGGCAGGCTAATACCAGGTCGCAGGCCCCCTATTTTCATAGGTGGGGCCAGGTACAACGATGCGAGGTAGATAGATCGTAATCCCCGTCAGCATTAACCCTAGCTATTCACGCCACCGATATTAACAGGCCGCTACCCCAGTGACATTTCGGACAAACACATAGTCAGCTCCGAACTTTCTCACCCTGTATATACCTGAGCAGTTCCATGTAGTACTTATCCGTCAGAAGTAACCGTCTATATCTGTCAGATACATCTGATAGTCCAACACTGCCCTCCGGGCAGAATCGTTGATGTTATTGCCATACCTATTATCGCTATGTATCGTACGGCACATCGCATCGAGCACTGGCTAACTGTTCAAGCTCAACGATCCAGGGGCTGGAACGACAATGGACTTTAACCACAACTGGCTTCTTGCTCACCTAAAAGTTTCCGGTCGTTTTCCCGTGCAGCGGCACAGCTCAACATTAGTACCAGCATGGTTAGTATCCATATCAAAGAGCTTGAGCTCCCCGGGTATAAATTTAATCGGCAGAGAACAATTTGAGTAAAAAGGATCATAAATGCATCAAGTAAAACTGCCGTTAAGTGGAGCATTATGGATGGTAGCGAGCCTGCTCTCATTCATTGGCATGGCTGTCGCGTCCAGAGAGCTTTCCAAGTTCATGTCGATCTTCGAGATCCTGTTTTTCAGGTCTTTTGTCGGGCTGTTCATTATTTTTCCGGTTATTTACAAACAGCGCGCCCAACTCAAACAGGCAGTAGACCTAGGCTTGCAGGTCGGCAGGAATGCGGTTCATTTCGCCGGACAATATGCCTGGACCGTTGGCGTGGCGTCGCTTCCGTTGGTCAAGGTCTTTGCTCTGGAGTTCACCACCCCGATATGGGTTTCCCTGCTAGCGTTTTTATTCTTGAAAGAAAGACTCTCCACCGCCAGGGTGCTCGCCGCCATCGGCGGTTTTATTGGTGTCCTGGTCGTTCTAAGGCCCGGCTTTGACAGCATTGAACCCGCCGCGCTTATCGTTCTGCTGGCCGCCGTGGGTTATGCAACGTCCATCATCATGGTTAAAAAACTGACGTTGACCAGCAGCCCCGCCATCATCGTGATCTGGATGGTACTTCTACAACTACCCTTGGGTTTTGGTCTGTCCCTTGCACAATGGCGAACACCTACGCTCGAATGCATCCCATGGATTCTGCTGTTAGGTGTAACGGGTTTAAGCGCGCACTTCGCGATGGCTAAAGCACTGAGCATCATGGACGCGTCCATTGCCATACCGATTGATTTTTTCAGGGTGCCGCTCATTGCCGTGGCTGGATTTTTTCTCTACGGCGAGAACCTTGAAATCCGGGTATTAGTCGGCGCACTGATTATCTTCGCCTCAAACTATCTAGCCTTCCGGATCGAGCAAAAGAACTAAGCATCCCCGCATGGGCGCTCGCCCATGTCGGGTACAAGACTGTTAGGGCGTGTGATCCAAAAGCAGTTACTGCAGAACGGATGTGTACACCATCGAGATGGATGCACGCCGCGCCGACCCTTCGCGGGCAAGCCCGCTCCCACAGGAGCCGGGGGTAATCCGCAGGCGGGGCGAGGCCGCACTGTCAGTTCCGCAGATCACCCTCGTGGACATTCCACTGCGCTCGGTATTCCATCAAAAAATCGACAAAGGCTCTGAGCCGCAAAGGCGTATGGCGTCCGCCAGGGTAGAGCAGTGTAAATGGCCGGGATCGTCCGTTGAACGCTTCAAGGACTTCCACCAACGAGCCTTCCGCCAACTCTTTTTCAACGATGAATTTGTAGGTTTGGAAGAGGCCGGCACCATGTTTGGCCAGCGTGACGCCGCCCAGCACATCGTCCGAACAGCTATAGCCGCCTTCAGTCAGGAGCTCTTTGTCCTTGGCGTTTTCCTTGAACAACCAGGCGATACGCCTACCGCTGCTGGGCAGTTCGAATTGAATGCAGTCATGGTTGTGCAAGTCATCCAGGGTTTGCGGCCGCCCTGCGCGCTGCAGGTAGTCAGGACTCGCCACCGTGACCAGTTGCGCATCTTCCAGATGCCGGGCGATCAAGCCTGAGTCGGGCAGGACCCGGACCCTGATCGCCATGTCGTAGCCTTCATCAATGAAGTCGACGTTGCGGTTGCTGATATGCACGTCGACCTTTACCGCCGGGAAGCGCGCTCGAAAGGCGGGCAACAACGGCAGGATGCGGTGATGGCCGTAGGTGGTGGGCACGCTGATGCGCAAGGTCCCGGAGGGCGTTTGCTGCTTGCCCATGACTTCGCGCTGGGCTTCAACCAACTGGGCCAAGGCCTGGCGGCACTGTTCGAAATACGCTCGACCACTGTCCGTCAGTTTTACGCTGCGGGTGGTACGGGTGAAAAGGCGCACGCCCATGCGCTCCTCCATGCGCGACACCGAGCGGCTGACCGCCGCTGGCGTTACCCCGGCTACCGCTGCCGCGGTGGTGAAACTTCCTGATTCAGCCGCCAGGCAAAACAACTCGATGCTGCCCAGCAGAATATCGTCGAACTGTCGCTTCATGATTGATAACACCATGGATCAAATGAAGTGCTCTAACGGGTATTTATCAAACAAAGGTAAATAAATACAGTTGTTTCACCAGAGCAACTAATTCCGAGCAAGGACTCTGGGGCACCGACACCTTGACTCTGCCCCTAGGGACACACCCTATGGTTCTCGTCACCTATGGCTAACGCTTGAACGACGAGGAAATACCGATGGGCAATCTGTGTTTGGTGACCGGCGCCAATGGGCATCTGGGCAATACGCTGGTCAGGGCGCTGATCGCGCGCGGCGACAGGGTCCGCGCTGGGGTGCGGGATATCAGCAACACAACGCCTTTCGAAGGCCTTGACTGTGAACTCGTCTACACCGAACTCCAGGACAAGGCAGCGATGCTTAAAGCACTGGAAGGTGTCGACGTCCTGTATCAGGTGGCGGCGGTGTTCAAACACTGGGCAAAAGATCCCCAGGCTGAAATAGTCGAGGTGAATGTCCAGGGCACCCGCACGGTGCTGGAAGCGGCGGCAGAGGCCGGGGTCGAACGGGTGGTGTATGTCAGTTCCGTTGCGGCTGTCGGTCATGACGGGCAGCCGCTGTCTGAAGAGCACTGGAATGACGACGTTCAAAACCCTTACTACCAGTCGAAGATTCTGTCCGAGCGAGCTGCCTGGCAAACGGCTCAAGCCCACGGCTTGTGGATGGTTTCGGTGCTGCCCTCGGCCATGATTGGTCCGCACGCCTCTCGCTTGACCGAGACCATGGGATTTTTGGCCTCGATCGAGCAGCGCAAAATCCCGCTCGACCTCAACTTCCATTTCAACTTCGTGGATGTGCGCGACGTGGCGCAAGGTCTGATATTGGCTGCCGAGAAAGGCCGACCGGGCAATCGCTATATCCTGGCCAACAAGCGCTCATCCTCGCTTGCCGAGATCATTAGCGCGGCCAATCGGGTCACGCCAGGCTATCGCATGCCACCGCGCGCGCCTAAAGGGTTACTGCTGAGCGTGGCGTGGTTGAAGCAACGACTGGCCGCAATAACCGGAAAACCCGCCGACCTGCTGGTGAGCCAGGTTCGCATGTTCTATGGCATCAAGCAGGAGTACGACATCACCAAGGCCGAATCGGAGTTGGGCTATCGACCACGGTCGCCAGAAGAAGCCCTCAGCTTGGCGTTTGAATATTTGAAGACGCGAGTTCGACACAGCGCTGCGCCGTATCCGGAGCGAAGAGCTGATTGATTTCGCCTTTGAGCACTCAAGGTCACCCTCCTCACCTCCCTGCCTTCACCAACACCGGTTTCTCCTGATAGCGCTCTGGATACAGCTGTTTCAGCTGCGCGACCTTTGGCAGATCATTGATCACGATGTAGGGGTGAGTCGGGTGCTCGGTCAGGAAGTCCTGATGGTAGTCCTCGGCCGGGTAGAAACCGTTGTAGGTCTCGAGCCTGGTGACGATCGGTTTGTTGAACGAACGCGCTGCGTCGAGTTGGGCGATATAAGCCTGGGCGACCCGCTGCTGCTCGGCGTTTACCGGGAAGAGCGCCGAGCGGTATTGGGTGCCGGTGTCGGGGCCCTGGCGGTTGAGTTCGGTGGGGTTGTGGGCGACCGAGAAGTAGATCTGCAGCAAGGTCCCGTAGGTGACTTGGGCAGGATTGAAGGTGACCTCGACGGATTCCGCGTGACCGGTATTGCCGTCGCTGACCAGCTCGTATTGTGCGCTGTTGGCGGCGCCGCCGGCGTAACCGGAGACAGCTCGTTTGACGCCTTTTACGTGCTGGAACACGCCTTGTACGCCCCAGAAGCAGCCGCCGGCGAAGACAGCGGTTTCGGTGTCTCCCTTGACCGTTTCGTCGAGGGTCGGCGGGGGGATGAGGACGGCGTTTTCTGTCGCGCCGAAGGAAAAGGCGGAGCATTGGCCGATGAAGGTGGCGGCGACCAGGCCTGACAGTGTGCGGCGCCAGGTTGAGTGGGACAGGGTTTTCATGGCGGTGACTCCTTAATAAGTAAGTCCGACGAAAATTCTTCATCGCATGTCGGGCCGCCTTCGCGGGCAAGCCCGCTCCCACAGGTACAGTGCTCGACTCCAGATGTTTTAACTGACTCTGTCCCTTTGCGCTCGCGATCAACCAAAGGTAAACGCATACGCCGACACACCCGGATCGAGAAACTCAATGCTGAACGTGCGATCCGCAACATCACCCGGTTGGCGGACCAGCTGATAAAGCCGCTGCTCGGTCACGACTCCGCTGCCATCGGGCGCTACGTCGGTGCCGTGGGCATCGCCGGGCATCTGGCCGTCAAGGGTGACTTTGAAGCGCACCGGTTTGCCGTCAACGCCGGGGCCCAATACCAGATGCAAATCCCGGGCATGGAAGCGGTAGACGATTCGACCGGTCGGGGCTGCCAGCGTGGCCCGCTCGGAGCCGACATTCCATTTGCCCTCCAGGCCCCACTCGTTGAGCGATGGTTTGGAGGGCGGGCTGTAGGCCGCGACCTTGTCGGGCGCCAGGCTGTCGGCCGGTACGAAATGTTCGGAGCGCTGGTAGCCAAGGTAGGTCTCCGGCGATTGCACTTCTTTCATGTCCGCGGCCAGCTGCACGCCTTGGGCGCTGACATTGATCAGGCCATCGGCAACTTTCGCGGCCCCGGCCTCGCGCAGCAATTGCTGAATCACCCGCTCCGACTCGGCGTAATTACCCTCGCCAAAATGGTGGTAACGGATACGCCCCTGAGCATCGGCGAAGTAGTGCGCCGGCCAGTATTGGTTGTTGAAGGCGCGCCAGATCTTGTAGTCATTGTCGATGGCCACCGGGTAATTGATGCCCAGATCCTTCATGGCTTTGGTGACGTTGCCCACGTCACGCTCGAAGGCGAATTCCGGGGTGTGCACACCGATCACTACCAGACCCTGATCACGGTATTTCTCGGCCCAGGCTTTGATGTATGGCAAGGTGCGCAAGCAGTTGATGCAGGAGTAGGTCCAGAAATCCACCAGCACCACTTTGCCTTTCAGGGCCTGGGTGGTCAGTGGCGGCGAGTTGAGCCATTGCACGGCACCGTCGAACGACGGCAGATTGCCTTCGATCGGCAACGCCGCAGCCTCTTTCGCAGTCATCGTCATCGCGCCGCCAGCGGCCATCATGCTCGAGCCCGGCTGGCTGTCCTGGGTCTGAGGAATCTGCGCCATCATCGCCCCGCTGTTGGCCGGTAATTTCCCGGCCAGCCGACCGACCAGCGCCTGTTCGATCTCGCCGGTGGAAGCGGTCGAAATCCGCGCCAGAATGCCGGTATCCAGGCCCAGGGCGATGGCCACAACACCCACCAGCATCGCCGCGCCCAAACCACGGCGCAGCCATTCACCGGCACCGATGGAACGCTTCATCGCAGCAAAAACCTTACCGCCCAGCAACAGTGCACCGGCGAGCGAAGTCGCGGCACCCGCGGCGTAGGCCAGTAACAGCAAGGTAGTGCCGATGCTGGCCCCTTGCAGCGCCGCGCCGGTCAGCACCAGACCGAGGATCGGCCCTGCGCACGGCGCCCACAGCAGCCCCGTGGCGACGCCGATCAACAACGAGGCGCCGGGACGTGGCCGGGTATCGGCGCCCGCCGCTTCGGACAGACGACCGCCGGCCGCCACCAGTGGCCGGGTCAGCCGTTCGGCCAGGCGCGGCAGCAACAGCGTCAGCCCGAATAGCGCAACGAACAGCAACGCGAGCCAGCGACCGTACTGATTGACTTGCACCACCCAGCCGCCGCCGACCGCCGCCAGTGAGGCGACCAGTGCGAAGGTCAGGGCCATCCCCGCCAGCAGCGGCAAGCCACTGCGCATAAACGGCTGGCCGGTGCGAGCGAAGACAAAGGGCAATACCGGCAGAATGCACGGGCTGATAATCGTCAGCACGCCACCGAGATAGGAGAGAACCAGAAGCCACATAGCGTCGACCTGCATGAAGTGAAAGAAAGGGCATTTGCATGGCTTATGCCGACAACGGCTCGAAGGTCAGTGCAAGACCGTTCATGCAGTAGCGCAGACCGGTCGGTTTTGGCCCATCGTCGAAGACATGCCCCAAATGACCACCGCAACGCCGGCAGTGGACTTCTTCGCGCAGGATGCCGAACGAACGGTCCTGACGAGTCACCACTGCGTTGTCCAGCGGCGCCCAGAAGCTCGGCCAACCGGTGCGGCTGTCGAACTTGGTGCTGGATGAAAACAGCGGCAGGGCGCAACCGGCGCAGGCGAAGATGCCTTCGCGATGTTCGTTGTTCAGTGGGCTGGAGTAGGCGCGCTCGGTGCCCTCCTTGCGCAGGATGTCGTACTGCCCGGCACTGAGCATGGCGCGCCATTCGGCATCCGTGTGGGTCACCTCAAAGGTTTCACCGGCGCTGGCAGAACTGACCATCGCCGAGCTTGCGCTGAACCTTGGCAAGATGCCGATAGCCAGCGCTGCAACGCCCAGGCCGCCACCCGCTATAAGAAACTGTCGCCGAGAAAACATGGCTCTCTCCAAAAAAACGCAGTGTTTTATGTTTTAGACAGCCTAGGCTTGAGGTGATCGCTAAATCCTCACGCAGAGTTAAACAATTCGTGATAACTCGGCTCACGGAAAAGCCGCACAATGCCCATCATCGCCTGGTGCAGGATGTAGTTCCGATGGATCAGCCCAAACGTGTCCTGGTGGTCGAGGACGATATGCACATCGCCGACCTGATCTCGCTGCATCTGCGCGATGAGCAGTTCGAGGTCGTGCACAGCGCCGATGGCAATGAAGGCCTGCGCCTGCTGGAGCAAGGCGGCTGGGACGCGCTGATCCTCGACTTGATGCTGCCCGGTGTCGATGGCCTGGAGATCTGCCGCCGCGCCCGCGCCATGACCCGCTACACGCCGATCATCATCACCAGTGCGCGTTCGAGCGAACTGCACCGCATTCTCGGTCTTGAGCTCGGTGCCGACGACTATCTGGCCAAACCCTTTTCGATGCTGGAACTGGTGGCGCGGGTCAAGGCGCTGCTGCGACGGGTCGATGCGATGGCGCGCAACCTGAAAATGGACGCTGGCAGCCTGATGGTCGACGGGCTGTTTATCGATCCGTTGACCCGCGATGTAGCACTCGACGGTCGACGTCTGGACCTCACGCCGCGGGAATTCGACCTGCTGTATTTCTTCGCCCGGCAGCCGGGCAAAGTGTTTTCGCGCATGGACCTGCTCAACGCCGTGTGGGGTTACAGCCACGAAGGTTACGAGCACACGGTCAACACTCATATCAACCGTCTGCGGGCGAAGATCGAGGCTGATCCGGCACAACCGGTGCGGATCCTCACGGTGTGGGGCCGTGGCTATAAATTCGCCGCGACGGAGGATCAGCCGTGAGACTGACCCTCACGCAGCGCCTGTCAGCGGTGTTCGCGGTGCTGTTGCTGGTGTGCTGCGGCACCTCGGTGTGGATGCAGGTGCGCTCGAACAAGATGCACGAACTTGAAGTGGTGCAAGGGCTGTCCCGCGATCTGGCCCGGCACATTGCCCACGACACTCAACTGATGGACGCCAATGGCTTGATGCCGAACGCCGTGCGCCAGTTGTTCAGCCAATTGATGCTGGTCAATCCCAGCGTCGAGGTCTATCTGCTCGACCCCAACGGCCGCATCGTCGGCAATGCCGCGCCCGAGGGCCGCTTGCGCCGCGAACAGGTCGATCTGGCGCCGGTGCAGCGCTTGCTCAACGGCGAGGCCTTGCCGATTCTCGGTGACGACCCGCGCAGTATCGACGGGCGCAAGGTGTTCAGTGCCGCGCCGTTGCGGGTCAACGGCCAGCCGGCCGGCTACCTCTATGTGGTGCTGCTCAGCGAGGAACACGACCGCTTTGCCGAGCGCGGCGCCACCAGCGTGGCCCTCAACACCGCACTCTGGTCGATTGGTCTGGTGGCGCTGCTGTGCCTGATCGCCGGCCTCACGGCGTTTGCCCTGATCACCCGGCCGTTACGCCGATTGACCGAGACCGTCGCGCATTTCGACATTGACGGCGCACCCGTTGTCCCACCCTCTTCGCCCGCAATAGACCCAGCGGAAAAAGCCACTAGCCATGACGAAATCGCCGTGCTCGACGCGGCGTTCCGGCAAATGCAAACCCGCCTCGGTGAACAATGGCGCTCACTGACGCGCCAGGATCAGGAACGTCGGGAGCTGGTGGCGAATATCTCCCACGACCTGCGCACACCGCTGGCGTCGTTGCATGGTTATCTTGAAACCCTGTCACTCAAGGACGCCACGCTGACCCCGGACGAACGGCGCCGCTACCTGGGCATCGCGCTCGATCAAAGCCGCAAGGTCGGTGGTCTGGCGCAATCGCTGCTGGATCTGGTGCGCCTGGAACATGGCTTCGTGCAGCCGGTGCTGGAGCGGTTTTCGCTGACGGATCTGGTGCAGGACGTCTTCCAGAAATTCGAACTCACCGCCGAGGCGCGACAGATAACGCTGAAAGCCAACTTCGCTCCCAGCGGGTTAGCGGTGTGTGCGGACCTCGGGCTGATCGAACGGGTATTGACCAACCTGCTGGACAACGCGCTGCGGCATACGCCGATCGATGGAGAAGTCGAAGTCAGCCTGGTGCCCCAAGGGCCATTCGTGGATGTAACGATCAACGACAGCGGTCCGGGCATCGCCCCGGAACTGCTAGAAGGACTGTTCCTGCGCCCGTTCAATATCGGTGGTGCCCGGCGTGACGGAGGCCTGGGCTTACGCATCGTGCACCGGATCCTGCAACTGCATGGTCGCGAGATCCGGCTGATCGATGTTCCCGGGCGGGGAGCGACGTTTCGCTTCTCGCTGCCGGTGGATGAAGAAATGGCCAGTCAGTTGGCAATTCGGTCGATGAATTTGAATTCGCCGGGAAGATGACCATCGGTAAGACCGACCTTGCCAATATGTACTTATTTCTGTACGTTCTTGTCTATCAGTGAGGACATCATCATGCAAACCATCAACTACACCCATGCCCGCGCACACTTGGCAGAGACCATGGATCGGGTCAATGAAGACCGGGCCCCATTCCTGGTGACACGCCAAAAAGGCGAACCGGTCGTCATGATTTCTCTGGCCGAATACAACGCCCTCGAAGAAACCGCTTACCTGCTCCGCTCCCCCGCCAATGCCGAGCGCTTGATCAAATCGATCAACAGCCTTCGCGCCGGAAAAGCCAAAGCCAGGCAATTGATTGAAGAATGAAGATTCTCTTTACCCCTGAAGGCTGGGATGACTACCTCTGGTTCCAGCAGAACGACAAGGCCGGACTCAAGCGCATCAACCTTTTGATCAAAGCGATCCAGCGTGATCCCTTCGACGGACTTGGCAAACCCGAGCCCCTAAAACATAACCTCAGTGGATTTTGGTCGCGCCGGATAACAGCCGAACATCGCTTGGTCTATGGGATAGAAAACGATGAGGTGCAGATTCTGATGTGCCGATATCACTACTGAACCAACGCATCACCTTTCACAAACACGAACCTGGCAGCACAGCTGTTAAAGCATGCTTCCTTGACGTCGCTGCACAGCCGCCCTGAAAATGCCCGGCGCTGTTCCCGTCTCAAACCCTGTTAAACGAAGTAGTGAAATTTCAATGCCTGATTCCAACACCGATGAATCCGTAATCACCTTGTCGTCCAAAGTGGAATACGAAAACGCCATCAATCTTTCGCAGCATGTGCCGCAGGCCAAGACCATCAGTGAAATGGTGCTCGATGCTTTTCACACCTCGAAGGAAAGCGACCAGATTCGTGACTTACGCATTGCGATTCGCCAGGCACATGACCAGTTTGACGACGACAAAGCCTACGAACTGATGGGCGAGTTGAAACAGCTTAAAGACGCAGAGGCCGCCGACATCGCCGCTCTGGAAGACTTGAGCAGCAAATTCCCGATAGGCCGGATTCTGTCGAGCTTCAAGGACGACCCGGCCTTTCAGGAACTGGTCTACAACCTGGCCCTGAAAGTATTGAACCAGACCCACCAAGCGATCAGCAATCCCGGCAGCGGCAAGACCAAAGCGGCACGCGCCAAGAAAGAGATCGAAGTGTTCTCCATCAGCAAGGATGGCGTAAGCGTCACCCTGCCCCTGCGCACGCCCCGCTCCAAACCGAACGTGGACCGTGAAGCCTTCGAATTCCTCGGCTTTGCGTTCGTCGGTGAAGGCGATCAAGCGGAACTGGAAGGCGAGACTTTCATGGATAACGAAGGTGCCGAGCAACCTGCTACCCGCAAAAGCATCATCACTGCCTTGCAGCAGCAGACCGCATTCGACGGTTACAGCATCGCTCAGCAGTAACGCCGGAAGATCTTCTGCTTTCCATCAGTCTGTCGAGAAAAAAAAGCCCCGCTCTTCACATCGAAGGCGGGGCTTTTTTTGTAGCCATGTTCTAGCTCAAGGCGCGTAAGTCAGCAGCAGCTCGCTCGGCACTTTGAAGTCCAGGGACATCATCACGCTCAGCGCGGTGATGGTGAAGATCGAGAAGACGAACAGCTTGCGCGCCCAGACTTGATCATCCACGGCCTTGTAGCCGGTCCAGGCCATGTACAGCCAGTACATGCCCATGGCAGTGGCGACGGCGAGGTAGCTCATGCCGGCGTAGCCGCTGAAGGTCAGCATCAAGGTCGCCACGAGGAAGGCCAGGATGTAGAGCAGGATGTGCCGCTTGGCCACTTCAATTCCGCGCTTCACTGGCAACACCGGAATCGACGCGGCCAGGTAATCGTTGAAGCGGAAGATTGCGATGGCGTAGGAATGCGGCATCTGCCACAGGCTGAACATCACCAGCAGCGTCAGCGCAGCCATGTCGAAGCTGTTGCTCACGGCCACGTAGCCGATCACCGGTGGCATGGCCCCCGACAGACTGCCCACCAGCGTGCCGTGAACCGACTTGCGCTTGAGGTACAGGCTGTAGAAACCGACGTAGATAACGAAACCGATCACTGCGAACAGCGCCGCCAACGGGTTGGCCACGCGGTACAGCAGGACCACGCCGACGATCCCGAGGAGGGTCGCGTAAACCAGTGCCAGTTTCAGGGAGATCAGGCCCTGGACCAGCACACGGTTTTTGGTGCGTTCCATCTTCAGGTCGATGTCACGGTCGATGCAGTTGTTGAACACGCAACCGGACGCTACCACCAAGGATGTGCCAATCATTGCAGCCAGGAACAGGGCGATGTCGACATGCCCTTTCGAGGCCAGGAAAAACCCGCCTGCCACAGAAAGCACGTTACCGAAAATGATCCCCGGTTTGGTGATTTGGATAAAGTGCTTAAAGGACATCCGGAGTTCCTCAGTGCGCCATCATGTTGGAGTGGATGCTGAACATGATCCACAACGACAGGCCGACCAACAGGACGATCACCAGGGCAGCGAAGACGAACGCGATCACGTTGTTACGCTGGGCGGCGGAGCGGTCCAGGTGGAGGAAGTAAACCAGGTGAACGAGCACCTGGATCACGGCGAAGGCCAGCACGATCCACAGGGTCACGTCTTTCGGCAGGGATGGGTACATCACCAGGCCGAACGGAATGACGGTCAGGATCACCGACAGGATGAAGCCGATGGCATAGGACTTTACGCTGCCGTGGTTGGCATCGTGGGCATCATGGCCATTGTGGGAATGAGCTGCGTTAGCCATTTACATAGTCCCCATCAGATAAACAACCGTGAATACGCAGATCCACACAACGTCCAGGAAGTGCCAGAACAGGCTCAGGCAGCTCAGACGGGTCTTGTTGGTCGCCGTCAGGCCGTTTTTCTGCACCTGATACATCATGATCGCCATCCAGATCAGACCGCTGGTCACGTGCAGACCGTGGGTCCCGACCAGGGTGAAGAACCCGGACAGGAAGCCGCTACGGCTCGGGCCGAAGCCTTCGGCGATCAGTACGTGGAACTCGTTGATCTCCATGCCGATGAAGCCGGCACCGAGCAGAAAGGTCATGCCCAGCCAGACCAGCACCTGGTTCTTCTTGCCCTTGAACAGCGCCAGCATGGCGAAGCCGTAGGTGATCGAACTGAACAGCAGCAGAGCGGTTTCGCCCAGTACGTAAGGCAGTTCGAAGATGTCGTGGCCCGACGGGCCACCGGCGACGTTGTTTACCAGTACCGCGTACACCGCGAAGATCGACGCAAACAGAATGCAGTCGGTCATCAGGTAGAGCCAGAAACCGAATACGGTCATCTCGCCCGAGTCGTGGTGATGGTCATCGTGCCCATGTCCATCGACATGGGTGTGTCCAGCATTGGTCACTAAGTTCGACATGGTTTAAGCCTGTTCCAACGAGGTTTCAACACGGGTGGTGGTGGCTGGAACTTTTCCGGCCGCTACCAGACGCTTGTGCTGCTCGGCTTCGATGCGCTCGATCACGTCGACCGGCACCATATAGCCCTGGTCATCACGAGCAGCGTGGATCACGAAGTACACAACAGTGCCGACAAGGCCTGCGATGGCCAACCACCAGATGTGCCAGATCATCGCGAAACCGAACACGGTCAACAGAGCCCCCATGACCACACCGGTGGCGGTGTTGTTTGGCATGTGAATCGGTTCATAGCGGCGTGGAGCCTTGTACGCAGTACCGTTTTCCTTGGCCTCGGTGAACGGGTCGATGCAGTCGGCTTTCGGCAGCACGGCAAAGTTGTAGAACGGTGGTGGCGACGAGGTCGACCATTCCAGCGTGTGGGCATTCCACGGGTCGCCGTGTTCGCACATGTTCTCTGGCTTGTTGCGATCACGCACGCTGACGTACAGCTGGATCAGCTGGCAGGCGATACCGACGGCAATCATCACCGCACCGAACATGGCAACGTACAGGTACGGCACCCACTCAGGGTTGGTGGTGGCGTTCAGACGACGGGTCATGCCCATGAAGCCCAGTACATAGAGCGGCATGAACGCGACGAAGAAGCCGGTGATCCAGAACCAGAACGCTGCCTTGCCCCAGCCTTCGTGCAGCTTGAAGCCGAACGCTTTCGGGAAGTAGAAGGCGAAACCGGCGATGTAACCGAATACCGCGCCGCCGATGATCACGTTGTGGAAGTGCGCGATCACGAACAGGCTGTTGTGCAGAACGAAGTCAGCACCCGGAATGGCCAGCAGTACGCCGGTCATGCCGCCGATGGCGAAGGTCACCATGAAGCCCAGGGTCCAGAGCACCTGGCTGGTGAAACGCAGACGGCCCTGGTAGATAGTGAACAGCCAGTTGAATAGCTTCACCCCCGTCGGGATCGAAATCAGCATCGTCGCCAGACCGAAGAAGGCGTTGACGCTGGCACCCGAACCCATGGTGAAGAAGTGGTGCAGCCAGACCATGAAGCCGAGGATCGAGATCGCGCCACTGGCGTAGATCATCGAGTGGTGGCCGAACAGTTTCTTGCCGGAGAAGGTCGAGATGACTTCGGAGAAGATCCCGAACGCCGGCAGAATCAGGATGTAAACCTCAGGGTGACCCCAGGCCCAGAACAGGTTGACGTACATCATCGGATTGCCACCAAGTTCATTGGTGAAAATGTGGAAATCCATGTAACGGTCAAGCGTCAGCAAAGCCAGAGTAGCGGTCAGGATCGGGAACGAAGCGACGATCAGAACGTTGGCCCAGGTGCAGGTCCAGGTGAAGATCGGCATATCCATCAACTTCATGCCCGGGGTACGCATTTTCAGTACGGTGGCCAGGAAGTTGACCCCCGTCAGCGTCGTCCCGAGCCCCGATAGCTGTAGCGCCCAGATGTAGTAATCCATCCCCACGCCCGGACTGTATTGCAGGCCCGACAGCGGCGGATAGGCAACCCAGCCGGTCTTGGCGAATTCGCCAACGCCCAGGGACAGGTTGATCAGCACCACGCCGGAAACCAGCAGCCAGAAGCTCAAGGAGTTCAGGAACGGGTAGGCAACGTCACGCGCGCCGATCTGCAGCGGCACTGCAAGGTTCATCAGGCCGGTGAAGAAAGGCATCGCCATGAAGATGATCATGATCACACCGTGGGCGGTGAAGATCTGGTCATAGTGTTCAGGCGGCAGGTAGCCAGGCGAACCCTCGGTGGCCATGGCCAACTGGGTACGCATCATGATGGCGTCGGCAAAACCACGCAGCAGCATGACCATGGCGACGATGATGTACATCACGCCGATTTTCTTGTGGTCGACCGACGTCAGCCACTCGGACCACAGGTAGGTCCACTTCTTGAAGTAAGTGATTGCAGCGAACAGTCCCAGACCGCCAAGCGCGATCATGGCGATGGTTATCATCACGATCGGCTCGTGGAACGGGACCGCTTCCCAACTTAATTTACCAAACATCGTTTACTCCTCTGCCCCGGCAGCTGAATGCGAACTCATGTCCATCCCTTCCATATGGGCCACTTCTTTCTCTTTCTGCTCGTGGTGCATCGGCTTGCCCGGTTTCATGCCTTCGTACTTGTCGACGATGATCTGGAACAGGTTCGGCGTGACCGAGGAGTAGAGTTCGACTGGGTTGTTCTGGCTCTGCTTGGCAAGGGCTGCGTATTCAGCTTGTTCAAGCTGTTTAGGTGCCTTTTTGACTTCACTTACCCAGGCGTCGAAATCTTCCTGGGAAGTTGCGATCGCTTTGAATTTCATACCGGTGAAACCTGCGCCGCTGTAGTTGGCGGAAATACCGTCCATTTCAGCGTTCTGGTTGGCGATCAGGTGCAGTTTGGTCTGCATGCCCGCCATCGCGTAGATCTGACCGCCCAGAGCAGGGATGAAGAATGAGTTCATCACGGCGTCCGAAGTGACCTTGAAGTTGATCGGGGTGTGCGCCGGGAACACGATCTTGTTGACCGTGGCAATGCCTTGTTCCGGGTAGATGAACAGCCACTTCCAGTCCAGCGCGACCACTTCGATGGTGATCGGCTTGACGTCGGACTCCAGCGGACGATAAGGGTCCAGCGCGTAGGTCGACTTGTAGGTGATGTAACCCAGAGCAATGATGATCAGTACCGGAACAGTCCACACCGCGATTTCGATCTTGGTGGAGTGGTTCCATTTAGGCGTGTACACGGCATCGGTGTTGGACGCGCGGTATTTCCAGGCGAACAGGAAGGTCATGACGATGACCGGAACCACGACCAACAGCATCAGCAGCGTTGCGGTGATGATCAGGTTTCGCTCGTCCAGGCCGACCTGGCCCTTGGGATCGAGCAAAGTCATGTTGCAGCCACTCAGCAACAACGTGCCGAGCAGAGGCAAGAAGCCTAAGAATCTGGGGTACCTGTTTTTACTCATCTCACGACCTCTAAAGCAGCTTGCGCAATGCAGTTGGGTTTTGATCGCCAACACTTCACCCTGCCAAGGGTTGGCATTTTTTCTTCGATTGAATAAGGGCCTGCCCCGTCGCGCTAAACGCTGATCGACACATCCTGGGCTAGCACTGGGTTCTTATTCGAATTCGTGGTCAAAGGCCTTGTTACAGACCAATTCCATTTGGTGCGGATAGTTGGAAGGTTGCCGGCACCTGGAGTCGCATGGAGTATTCAAACCGCCCCTCGACCGCCCTCGTATGCCCAAAGATGGGCAGCGCCGGAATTTCAGTGCGGGCGATTGTAGATATGTAACGTTCTATAAACCATGTCTCATCTCGAAATAATTCTTATCGAAACCAGCAACAATCATTAACGATTATTGCGTCAGTCAATAATCGTATCGCGTTTCATTCTCAACAAGAACCCCAAAAAATGTAGGCTTAATGTCCTCATTTCAGACAGCTTCGCTGCTCGGATTGGTGCCGTAATCAGCCCCGAGGCCTCTCTAAACAAGGCCTCCAGTATTTCGCTGGAGCCTGTTAAATCTGCCTGATGAGCTTTGCGGTCTTTGGCAATTCAATCGCTCAGAGGGGATGAATTCGGGGGTTCGCGCAGCTCCGGCATCGCCACTTGAAATGTCTTGCCACACCCCGCGTGTGACAACGTGTCGCACATGTGCCGCACATTTTCTTGAGTGAAATCATGTTCTTTTTCCGAACCCCTGGAACGCAAAACGCCCCGGCCCTCTCAAGGAGGAAACGAGGCGTTTTTTTGTGTCGTCGGGTGCTGCGGCGAGTGACCTTAGCGGATGTTCTTGCGGTTGCGGGAAATGCCCAGCGGTACCAGCACAATGGTCAATACAAAGGCCACCAGCGCCCACTGCGCCAGGGACAAACCCAGCACCGGCGGGTAAGGCGTCGCGCAGAAACCGTCGACCCGAAAGCCCAGCGGGAAAATCGACGCCAGCGGCAAGCCATCGACAATTGGCTGCAGGACGTCGATCCCGCAACTGACCGTCGGATAGAACTGGATGTACACGTGATGCCCGGCGACTGCGGCGCCAGCAATGGCGCTGAGCACCACCAGCACTTCGAGCAGGGTAATGCTGCGTCGGGTGCGCATCGCCGCGCCGACGAAGGCGAAGATCGCGATCAGCAACAAGGCATAGCGTTGCAGGATGCACAGCGGGCATGGCGCTTCGCCCAGCGCCACTTGCATGTACAGCGCACCGCCGATCAGCGCCAGACAGATCACGCCAAGCAAGACCAGAAACCGTCGCTCACGCCCCAAACGCATTATTTCGTCACTCATCCCGGTATCCCTTTGCTGAAGTGATGTAAGTCATCGATAAGCTAGTTTACCGCGCGGCGGCAGCGTGGTGGTTTAACGGGAGGGAATTAACGGGGGATTAAGCAGGAGGTTTGTGTTGAAGCTGATGACGTCATCGCGAGCAAGCTCGCTCCCACACTGGACCGTGTCTGGACACAAAATCTGTGTACGACACCGTTCTAATGTGGGAGCGAGCTTGCTCGCGAAAGGGACGACGCGGTGAGTCTGACTCACCGCGCTTGAGCGCTATTCCAGCACCGCAGCCGGGCCGAAGAACTCGTAACGGCTTTGCTTCTCCGGAACACCCAAGGCTTTGAGGTGACGCTTGATCGCGCCCATAAAGCCTTTTGGCCCGAGGAAGTAAGCATCCAGATCGCGCTGCTCAGGCAACCACTGCGCCAATTGCTCCTGACTCAACAGCCCGACCTGATCTGCCGCCGGGCTGACGCCATCATCTTCGGCATAGCAGTAAAAGCGCTTGAGTTGCGGATGACGCTCGGCCAGCGCATCGACCCAATCACGGAAGGCGTGAACGCCGCCATTACGCGCGCAGTGAATGAAGTGCACCGGGCGTTTGGTCGCCAGCGCTGCTTCAAGCATCGGCAAGGTCGGTGTGATCCCGACACCACCGCTGATCAGCACCAGCGGTTTGTCGCTGGCAGTCAGGGTGAACTCGCCAGCCGGCGGAAACAGCATGATGCTCGCGCCTACATGGAACTGGTCATGCAGGAAGTTCGAGGCACGACCGCCACCTTCGCGCTTGACGCTGATGCGGTACTGACCGGCATCAGCCAGGGCCGACAGCGAATAGTTGCGACGAATCTCTTCGCCATCGAGGATCAGCTTCATGCCGATGTACTGGCCAGGCTCTGCCGCGAGGATCGCGCCTTTGTCCGCAGGTTCGAAGTAGAACGAAGTGATTTCCGAGCTTTCCTCGACCCGCGCCACCAGTTTGAACTCCCGCTCCCCGCGCCAGCCGCCCGGTGCTTCGGCCTTCTGGTCGTAGATAGCGGTTTCGGCACCGATCAGGATATCGGCCAACTGGTTATAGGCCGCGCCCCAGGCGCTCATGACTTCAGGGGTGGCAATCTCACTGCCGAGCACTTCGCTGATGGCCCGCAGCAGGCAGCTGCCGACGATCGGGTAATGCTCAGGGAGGATTTGCAGGGCAACGTGCTTGTTGATGATCTTCGCCACCAGATCGCCCAACTGGTCCAACTGGTCGATATGCCGCGCATACATCAACACACCGTTAGCCAGCGCACGAGGCTGATCGCCGCTGCTCTGGTGGGCCTGGTTGAACATCGGACGGACTTCCGGGTATTCGGAGAGCATCATGCGATAGAAATGAGTGATCAACGCTTCGCCACCGCTTTCCAGCAGCGGGACGGTCGATTTGACGATGGCACGGTCTTGAACGCTAAGCATAAGGGCAACTCCTGAGCTTTTTGGTTTCTAGCTGATTACCCTTTACCTATCAGTTTCCATGCCAACAATTAAAACCATATAAATCAACTAGTTGAGAAACAAGTAGTCATATCGACAATGACTGTTTTATAGTCATTGAGACTACATGGAGTCAATATGACTGCAAAGCCGCTGCTCACTGCCCTGCTCCCCCTGGTCTCGGATCTGTCCCGCGAATTGCCGGAGGGCGAGCGCTATCGGCGCCTGCTCGAAGCCATGCGCGCACTGTTGCCCTGTGATGCCGCCGCCCTTTTGCGCCTCGACGGCGAATGGCTGGTGCCCTTGGCGGTAGATGGTCTGAGCCCGGACACCCTGGGCCGACGCTTCAAGGTCAGCGAACATCCGCGTTTTGAGGCTTTGCTCAGCAGTCCCGGACCGACCCGTTTCGCCAGCGACAGCGAGTTGCCGGACCCTTACGACGGTTTGGTGGACGGTCTCGACGAACACCTGGAAGTCCACGACTGCATGGGCTGCCCGCTGTTTATCGACGAACGCCCCTGGGGTTTGCTGACCCTCGATTCACTGGACCCGCAACGTTTCGAATCCGTCGAACTGGACGCGCTGGAAGCCTTCGCCAGCCTCGCCGCCGCGACGGTCAACGCTGCTGAACGCATCGAACGCCTGGCCCTGCGCGTCGAAGACGAACATCAGCGCGCCGAGGTTTACCGTCAGGCCAGCGGCCAGCAAAACCGCGAAATGATCGGCCAAAGCAAAACCCACAAACGCCTGATGGAAGAAATCAGCCTGGTGGGCGGCAGTGACCTGACAGTGCTGATCACCGGTGAAACCGGAGTCGGCAAGGAACTGGTGGCCCAGGCTATTCACGCAGCTTCACCGCGGGCCGACAAACCGATCATCAGTCTGAACTGCGCCGCCCTGCCGGACACCCTGGTGGAAAGCGAGCTGTTCGGCCATGTGCGCGGTGCGTTCACCGGCGCAATGAACGACCGTCTCGGCAAGTTCGAACTGGCCAACGGCGGCACGCTGTTTCTCGATGAAGTCGGCGAGTTGTCGTTGGCGGTGCAGGCCAAGTTGCTGCGGGTGCTGCAAAGCGGTCAACTGCAACGCTTGGGTTCGGACAAGGAGCATCAAGTGGATGTGCGGCTGATCGCGGCGACCAATCGCGATCTGGCCGAAGAAGTGCGCAGCGGCCGCTACCGGGCTGACTTCTATCATCGCCTCAGCGTTTATCCGTTGCTGGTGCCGGCGCTGCGGGATCGCGGCCGCGATGTGCTGCTGCTCAGCGGCTTTTTCCTCGAGCAGAACCGCTCGCGCATGGGCCTCAACAGCCTGCGCCTGACCAGCGATGCTCAAGCAGCGCTGCTGGCCTATGCCTGGCCGGGCAATGTCCGTGAACTCGAACATTTGATTGGCCGCAGCGCACTGAAAGCGCTGGGCAATTGCCGTGAGCGACCGAAAATCCTTAGCCTCAGCGCGGCGGATCTGGATTTACCGAATGTCGAGGAACAAGCTTCCCCGCCAGAGCCTGCCGCCACCCCCATGGTTTTGCCTGACGCGGCCGGGGATCTGCGCCTGGCGACCGAGAACTACCAGCGCCAGCTGATCAGCGCCAGCCTTGAGCGACACCGGAACAACTGGGCGAGTGCCGCCCGTGAGCTAGGCCTGGACAGGGCGAATCTTGGAAGGATGGCGAAAAGGTTGGGGATGAAGTGACACGCTTGGCACCGTGCCCTTCGCGGGCAAGCCCGACTCCCACAAAGCAACGCGGACATCCTGTGGGAGCGGCGGTGCGGCGATCCGACTTGCCCGCGAAGACGGTCTCACATTCACTAGATACTCAACTGACTGGTATTAACCCCTAAAGCCAGCCCCCAACAAGTCGATAACCCGTCATCGACAGCTGTTCACGGCCCCGTTACCGTGAACCACCTTATCCACAGAAGGTTTTTATGTCCTCCACCAAAGCCCGCGCAGATTCACTTTCGCTTCTGCTGTTTACCTTGCGCAGCGGCAAGCTGATGGCGATCAACCTGCTGAAAGTCAGTGAAATCATCCCCTGCCCGCCACTGACCAGGCTGCCGGAGTCGCACCCGCACGTCAAAGGCATCGCCACCCTGCGCGGCGCCTCGTTGTCGGTGATCGATCTGAGCCGGGCGATTGGTGAAAAGCCGCTGGTCGACCCGGACGGTGGCTGCCTGATCGTCACCGACGTCAGCCGCTCCAAGCAGGGTCTGCACGTTCAGGCCGTGAGCAAGATCGTGCATTGCCTGACCACCGACATCCGCCCACCGCCCTTTGGCTCCGGCGGCGTCAGGTCGTACATCACCGGCGTGACCTCGGTCGACGGCACCCTGGTGCAGGTATTGGATATCGAGAAAGTCATCCACGGCATCGCCCCGGCGCAGATCGAAATGGCGCCGACCGAGCTGAGCATGGAAGACGCCGAAGTGCTGGGTAACGCGAAAATCCTGGTGGTCGATGACAGCCAGGTGGCACTGCAACAATCGGTGCACACCCTGCGCAACCTCGGTCTGCAATGCCACACCGCACGCAGCGCCAAGGAAGCCATCGACTGCCTGCTGGACCTGCAGGGCACCGATCAGCAGATCAACCTGATCGTCTCGGACATCGAGATGTCGGAGATGGACGGCTATGCCTTCACCCGAACCCTGCGCGAAACCCCGGACTTCGCCCACCTCTACGTACTGCTGCATACCTCGCTGGACAGTGCGATGAACAGCGAAAAAGCCCGCCTGGCCGGAGCCAACGCGGTGCTGACCAAGTTCTCCTCGCCGGAACTGACCAGGTGCCTGATCGAGGCCGCCAAAGCCGTCGCGGCTCAGGGTATTTGAGTCTTGGCCGAGGACTACTGCCTACTGCTGCGGCGCGATCTCATTGAGATTTTGTCGCCCGTCGCCTGGCCGACCGGCATCCGCCTGACCGATTACCGTCCGCAGCTTGCCGAGGCGGTTCATGAGTTGATGGAGTTGGGTAATCAACAGGGCGGCGGTCGCGTACCTGCACTCGATATCTGGCGCGAACGCTTCGAGATCGATGCCGAATATGACCCGGCGCTGTGTTTTATCGCCATGGATGAACAAGGGATTGTCGGCGTCGCCCACTGCTGGACCAGCGCCTACATCAAAAATCTGGTGGTGCATCCGCGGGCTCAGGGCCAAGGGCTTGGGCGGGCGCTGCTGATGCATGCGTTCAGCGTGTTTCAGCAGCGTCGGGAAGGTTTCGTCGATCTGAAAGTGCTGGAAGATAACCAGCGGGCACGGCGCTTGTATGAAAGCGCAGGGATGCGCGTGGTACTCAGAGAACTCATTCCAGCGTAATGCCGCTATCGCGAGCAAGCTCGCTCCCACATTAGATCTCAGCGAACACAAAGTAATTGGTTGAGCTCGATCCAGTGTGGGAGCGAGCTTGCTCGCGAGGCGTCCTCAAAATCAACCCTGCTCCCAAGCCATAATTGCGCCCTGATTGTCACTGGCGCATAACTTGCTTTCAGACAGGCCTTTGCAGTGACCCTGTGATATTTCCCGTCACCGCTCTCGCCTATCAATTGCGGCTGGCCGTTCAATGAATACAACGTTTTCCTGTGTAGGTTGCGGCAAGTGCTGCACCGACCACCACGTACCCCTGACTCTCGCCGAAGCCCGGCAGTGGGCGGCTGACGGCGGCAATGTGATCGTGCTGGTGGAAGGCTTTCTCGGTAATGGTCTCGGTCTGCCGTTGCAACAACGTGAGCATGCCGAGCGACGTTCCTGTGTAGTGCCCAGCGGAACTATCGAAGCCTATGTGGCGATCACCTTCGCCGCGTACAACGTCGGCCCCTGCCGGAATCTTGACGAAGATCAGCTCTGCCGGATCTATGAGCGCCGGCCTTTGGTGTGTCGCATCTACCCCATGGAAATCAATCCGCACATTGCGCTCAAACCAGCCGCCAAGGAATGCCCGCCAGAATCCTGGGAGACAGGACCGGACCTGATTGTCGGTGGTGAGTTGGTCGACCAGGAACTGGCCGACCTGATCCAGCGTTCACGTCAGGCTGACCGGGACGACATCCAGACCAAGGAAGCCATCTGCGAACGGTTGGGCATTCGCACTACCGCGCTCAAGGGCGACGGCTTCACCGCTTACCTGCCGGACATGACGGCCTTTGCCACTGCCATTGAGCAGGCTGAAGCGCAACCCTCGGTGAGTTCGGCCAGCGAGTGGCTGTTCCATGTTTCCGGGGAAGATATCGCCGAACAGGTGCTGGCAGCCGGAGCGCAGGTGGTGACGGTGGCAGCGGTGAATTATGCGTTTATTTCGTTGCGGGCGGCCTAGGGTTCGCCTCAGTGCTTTCACTGACTGCACTGACCCCGATTATTTCAGGCGCTTCAACAGTTCATTCCCTACCTCTAGCGTCGAAGCGGGGTTCTGACCGGTAATCAATTCGCGATCGACCACCATATTGGCCGTCCAGGGCACGATATTGCTGCTGTATAGCCCACCCGCCTGCTCCAGGGCCGTCTGCGGGAAAAACTTCATTTGTCCTCCGCCGAGGCGACCTTCAGCCATTCGTTCTTCCACATTACTCATGACAGTCATCTTGTACCCTGCATAAATCCAGTCAGGGCGCGCCTGTACGTGTCCTGCCAACTCCAGTTGACCGACAAACCCTGCAGCATCAGGCAACGCCGAGAGCAACGCGGCAGGCCCATGGCACACCAGCGCGGTAGGTTTGCCCTGGGTATGGAAGCTCGCCAGCAACTTGCCCAATAGCGGGCTGTGAGTAAGGTCCTGCATCGGCGCACGGCCGCCGGGGATATACAGTGCATCAAAGCGCTCGTAACCCATCTGCTCTACGCGGGACAGGCTGATCACTGGAGACTCGCCCGGTGAAGTGATCTTGAGCCGGTCCAGCAATGCCTTGTGCGCATTAAAGGCGTCAATATCGTTGTTGAAGTAGGACTTGTTGACAGAGCCTTGATCCAGGCTGGGCGCTTTGCCGTGGGGTGTCGCGAACGTCACCGTATGACCCGCATCGAGAAGCAGTTTCACCGGCTGCATCAACTCGTTGAAAAAAAAGCCGGTTGGGGTGACCTTGCCGTCCTTCAAGTCAAGTTGTGCGGCATCGGATAACACCACCAGCACATTGGCGGCGTGGGCAGCGAGGCTGATGACGTTGAGCACGACCGTCAGCGCCAGCATCGTTAGTATCTTCATCGTAGTTCCACCGATTTGGAGAGCGTGAACCTAGCCTTTGATAACGGCCAGGCATTCAACTTCGACACGTGCGTTCAGCACCAGCTTCCGGGTAGAGAACGTGGTACGGGCGGGAAGTCGATCGGCAGGAAAATATCTGACGTACACGTCATTCATTGCGGAGAAGTCATTGATATCGGCAAGTATGACCGTGCACTTCGCCACTTGATCAAGGGAAGAGCCATTACGCTCCAGCACCTCACGCAGGGTGTTCATGGTCTGGGTCATTTCTGCGCGAATTCCTCCTGTCACCAGTTTGTCGTTGGCACCGACACCAAGAACCCCGGAGAGGTACAGCATCTCGCCGACCCGCACGGCTTGCGAGAAAGGCTGATCTTTTCCCCCGGGACTGTACTGTAGTGAGTTTGCCGCGACCGGCTCAGCACCGCTCCCGACAACCGTCGATGAACCTGAGGGCTCAGACAAATAACGTTTGATGATGGGATCGTACTTACCGTTTTGTTTAAGACCCGCAAGGGCTTTATTCAAGGCATCACGCAGATCAGGATCGGTCTTGCGTACACCCATCGCCACGCCGCTACCCAGAAGTTCGTCGGTAATCACCGGCCCGGAAAAACCGAAAGCACGGCCTTGGGGCGTATCCAGTAAGGCAGCGGAGATTTCAATGGCGTCTTGCAGCGTCGCATCGATATCGCCAGCCAGAAGACTGTCGATCAACTCGGTATTGAACTTGAAACTCTGAATGATTACCCCGGCAGGTGCCCATCTGGCTTGTGCATAAGCTTCCCGGCTCGTACCGGCCAATACACCGACACGTTTGCCTTTGAGCGATTGCGCGTCCGGCAGTAAACCTGCGTCTTTGAGCGTAACCAGACGATTGCTGAGCGGGTACAGATTCTCGGTAAAGTCGATTATCTGCCGACGCAGTGGCGTGGCCGACATCGGCATGATCGCGTCGAAACGCCCGGCCTCGAGCGCTGCAATGTTGGTGGCATAATCCTGATCGATCCAGACACAGCGAGCATCGAGTTCGGCGCACAGGGCATTACCCAACTCGATATTCAGTCCGACCAGTTCACCCTGAGCATTGCGGCTTTCGAAGGGCGGGACTAACGCCTCGACTGCAAAGCGGATTTCGGTCCGCTTTTTTTCTCCCGCAAGGGCCGCAAAGGCGCCCACCGTCATGGATAAAAGCAGGGTTGTTAAGGTTTTTCCAAACTTCATCGCGGCGTCCTTCGAGAAAGATCAATGGAGCCCGCAACGCCCTTCTCTACCCTTAGAGGGTTTTAGAGACACTCTGCAAATGATGAGTGGATATCAAAATGCATCGTTGATGAGTGGCATTTAGCGGACAACGAACTTTTAACGAATAGCCGTAGAGTCCTCTACGAGAAGAGTCTGGATTTGTTGTAGGAGCAAGCCTGGAGTGGGACAGATTTGTTACTGTCCCGAAGGGGAAGGTCAGGTAAAACCGCGCGGATCAGCGCTTGCCCATCGAGCGACGGGTGCCGGGAGGCGCTGCGCCAGGGGTTTTGGTGTGGCCGTTCTTCGCGCCGTTTTTGTACCACGGCTGATTGGCGTTCTTCGCCGCGGCAAGCTCGCCCGGTTTGAACGGGAACTTGAACGCGGGAATCGCGGCTTTGTCTTCGGTGTCTGCGCTGGAGTCGACGCTGTTTTGCAGGTCAGCCTGTTCGTCGCTCTGGACGTCAGCAGCAGGCGGTTGTTTACGGGAAGTCATGAAAGCTCCAAGGGTACAAAAAATGGCTCCGGCCAGGGTGACAGGCCGTAGAAGCCGGCAGTATACCTGTGCGCCTGCGATCTTTAACCTGCACAGCGCACGAATGGTCAGCCATTGCTGACAGCGCTGTCAGTTAGCAGTCACTTTGCTGACCGGATTGGAGGACTATAAGTAAGTCATTGATACTGGCCAAATCCCTCGAACACTTGCTCTGGCGTCCTGAAAGCATGCGTATTCAGAAAAAAACGGTGTTGATCGCAGGGTTGCTGATCGCTTTGGCCGCAGTGGTTGCCGTGTTTTTGACCAGGCCCGCAGCGACCAGACTGGCGGCGCCAACCGCGATTCCTGTGCGGGTGATCAGCGTCGAGCAAAAGGACGTGCCGCGCTATGTCAGCGGCATCGGCTCGGTGCTGTCGTTGCATAGCGTCATCATCCGGCCGCAGGTCGACGGCATTCTGACCAAACTGTGGGTCAAAGAAGGACAACTGGTAAAAAGCGCTGATCTGCTGGCCACCCTCGACGATCGCTCGATCCGCGCCAGCCTCGATCAGGCCCGCGCTCAGCTGGGGCAAAGCCAGGCGCAACTGCAAGTGGCCGAGGTCAATCTCAAGCGCTACAAGTTGCTGAGTGTCGATGATGGCGTCTCAAAGCAGACCTATGATCAGCAACAGGCACTGGTCAATCAGTTGAAAGCCACCGCACAGGGCAACCAGGCTGCCATCGACGCCGCGCAAGTTCAGCTGTCTTACACGCAGATTCGCTCGCCAGTCACCGGCCGGGTGGGTATTCGCACGGTGGATGAAGGCAACTTCCTGCGCATGAGCGATACCCAAGGCTTGTTCTCGGTGACCCAGATCGACCCGATCGCCGTCGAGTTTTCTCTGCCGCAACACATGCTGCCAACCCTGCAAAGATTGATCAGCGCCCAGACCCAGGCCCAGGTCAACGCCTATATGGGTGCCGACACCGATGGTGAAACCGGCGACCTGCTCGGCGAAGGGCGCCTGAGCCTGATCGACAACCAGATCAACGCCAACACCGGGACCATCCGCGCCAAGGCCGAATTCAGCAACGCCGGGCAAAAGCTCTGGCCGGGGCAATTGGTGACCATCAAGATCCAGACCGCCCTCGACAAAGATGCCCTGGTAGTGCCGCCCACCGTGGTGCTACGCGGACTCGATCAGCATTTCGTCTACCGGGTCAACGCCGACAAGGTCGAAGTGGTGCCAGTGCAAATGGTCTACCAGGACACTGCTCAGAACATCATCAAAGGCGTGAACGCCGGTGATGTGCTGGTGAGCGACGGCCAATCGCGGCTCAAGGCAGGTGCCAGGATCGAAGTGCTCAGCGAGCCACCGCAGGCTACTCAAACAGCGAACACGGAGCCGCAACCATGAAAGGCCATGGCTCGGTTTCGGTCTGGTGCATCGACCACCCGGTCTCGACCTTTCTGCTGACCTTCGCTCTGGTGCTGCTGGGGCTGATCGCCTTCCCGCGACTGCCCATCGCACCGTTGCCGGAGGCGGAGTTCCCGACCATCCAGGTCGCTGCGCAGTTGCCCGGCGCCAGTCCGCAGACCATGGCCTCCTCGGTGGCCACGCCGCTGGAAGTGCAGTTCAGTGCCATCCCCGGCATGACCCAAATGACTTCCAGCAGCGCCCTGGGCTCGACCAACCTGACGCTGCAATTCACCCTCGAAAAAAGCATCGACACCGCCGCCCAGGAAGTTCAAGCGGCGATCAACACCGCCTCCGGCAAGCTGCCCAATGACATGCCGAGCCTGCCGACCTGGAGGAAGGTCAACCCGGCCGACAGCCCGGTGCTGATCCTCGCCATCAGCTCGACGCAGATGCCCGGTACCGAACTCAGCGACTATGTGGAAACCCTGCTGGCGCGGCAGCTCAGCCAGATCGGCGGGGTCGGTCAGATCTACATCACTGGCCAGCAACGCCCGGCCATCCGCGTCCAGGTCGCGCCAGACAAACTGGCGGCCATCGGTCTGACCCTGGCCGACATCCGGATAGCCCTGCAGCAGGCTAGCCTGAACCTGGCCAAGGGCGCGCTGTACGGCCCGTCGAGCATTTCCACGCTGTCGACCAACGACCAGCTGTTTCACCCCGAGGAATACAGGCAGTTGATCGTCTCCTACAAGGACGGTGCACCAGTCCACCTCAAAGATGTCGCGCGAGTGATCAACGGCTCGGAAAACGCCTACGTTCAGGCCTGGTCCGGTGATCAACCGGGGTTGAACCTGGTGATCTTCCGTCAACCCGGCGCCAACATCGTCGCGACTGTCGACCGCATCCAGGCTGAACTGCCGCGTCTGCAAGCGATGCTCCCGGCCACGGTGCAAGTGACTGTGCTGTCAGACCGGACCAAGACCATCCGCGCCTCGTTGCAAGAAGTGGAAATCACCCTGCTGATCGCCGTGTTGCTGGTGATCGCGGTAATGGCGCTGTTCCTGCGCCAGTGGTCGGCGACGCTGATTGTTTCCAGCGTGCTCGGCGTGTCGCTGATCGCCAGTTTCGCGCTGATGTACGTGATGGGTTTCAGCCTGAACAACCTGACCCTGGTGGCGATCGTGATCTCCGTGGGTTTTGTGGTGGACGATGCGATAGTCGTCGTAGAGAACATTCACCGGCACCTCGAGGCCGGCGACGGCATGCGCGAGGCGGCAATCAAGGGTGCCGGCGAGATCGGCTTTACGGTGGTGTCCATCAGCTTCTCGCTGGTAGCCGCGTTTATCCCGTTGCTGTTCATGGGCGGCGTGGTCGGACGGCTGTTCAAGGAATTCGCCCTGACCGCGACCTCAACCATTTTGATTTCGGTGGTGGTGTCGTTGACCCTGGCGCCAACCCTGGCCGCGCTGTTCATGCGAGCCCCGGCACACGATGCCCACGCCAAACCCGGCTTCGGCGAACGACTGCTGGCGCGCTACGAAAAAGGCCTGCGTCGCGCCCTCGCCCACCAGCGGCTGACGCTCGGGATTTTCGGCCTGACGTTGACCATGGCGATTGTCGGCTACGTGATCATTCCCAAAGGTTTCTTTCCGGTGCAGGACACCGGTTTCGTGCTCGGGACCAGTGAGGCGGCGGCCGACGTGTCCTACCCGGACATGGTGGCCAAACACCTGGCGCTGGCGAAAATCGTCAGCGCCGATCCGGCGGTGCAGACCTTCTCCCATTCCGTGGGCGTGAGCGGCAGCAACCAGACCATCGCCAACGGCCGCTTCTGGATCGCCTTGAAAGACCGCAACCAACGCGATGTCAGCGCCAGCCAGTTCATCGACCGGATCCGTCCGCAACTGGCGAGGATTCCGGGGATCGTCCTCTACCTGCGGGCCGGCCAGGACATCAACCTCAGCTCCGGGCCGAGTCGCAGCCAATACCAATACGTGCTCAAGAGTAACGACGGACCGACCCTGAATACCTGGACCCAGCGCCTGACGGAAAAACTGCGGGCCAACCCGGCGTTCCGTGATATTTCCAACGACTTGCAACTGGGCGGCAGCATTACCCATATCAGCATCGATCGCAGCGCGGCAGCGCGTTTCGGCCTGAACGCCACCGATGTCGACCAAGCGCTTTACGATGCGTTTGGCCAGCGTCAGGTCAACGAATTCCAGACCGAGACCAATCAATACAATGTGATCCTCGAACTCGACGCCAAGCAGCGCGGCAAGGCCGAAAGCCTGAATTACTTCTACCTGCGCTCGCCCCTCAGTGGCGAGATGGTGCCGTTGTCGGCATTGGCCAAGGTCGATCCACCCACAGTCGGGCCGCTGTCCATTGCTCATGACGGAATGTTCCCGGCCGCCAACCTGTCGTTCAACCTTGCGCCCGGCGTGGCGTTGGGCGATGCGGTGATCATGCTCAACCAGGCGAAGAACGAGATCGGCGTGCCGGCCTCGATCATCGGCAACTTCCAGGGCGCAGCCCAGGCGTTCCAGAGTTCGCTGGCCAGCCAGCCATGGCTGATTCTGGCGGCGCTGTTGGCGGTCTACATCATTCTCGGGGTGCTCTATGAGAGCTTCGTGCATCCGTTGACAATCATCTCGACCCTGCCCTCGGCCGGTCTTGGCGCCCTGCTGATGCTGTGGATCTGGGGCCAGGACTTCTCGGTCATGGCATTGATCGGTCTGGTGCTGCTGATCGGGATCGTCAAGAAGAACGGCATCCTGATGATCGACTTCGCCCTCGACGCCCAGCGCAAAGGTGGGCTGACACCGGAAGACGCCATCTACCAGGCCTGTCTCACCCGGTTCAGGCCCATCATGATGACCACCCTCGCCGCGCTGCTCGGCGCCCTGCCGCTGATGCTCGGTTATGGCACCGGCGCCGAACTGCGCCAGCCACTGGGGATCGCGGTGGTTGGCGGGCTGCTGGTCAGCCAGGCGCTGACCCTGTTCACCACGCCGGTCATATACTTGTGGCTTGAGCGGCTATTCCATCGGCCCAGACCAGCCCCGACGCTGGCGAGCACTTACTGAGGCGGGGTCATGCGCGTTCTGATTATCGAAGACGAAGAAAAAACCGCGGATTACCTGCACCGTGGTTTGACCGAACAGGGCTACACCGTGGACCTGGCCCGGGATGGCGTCGAAGGTTTGCACCTGGCGCTGGAAAGCGACTACGCGGTGATCGTGCTTGATGTAATGCTGCCAGGCCTCGATGGCTTTGGCGTGCTGCGCGCCTTGCGTGCGCGCAAGCAAACCCCGGTGATCATGCTCACCGCCCGCGAGCGCGTCGAAGACCGGATCAAAGGCCTGCGCGACGGTGCCGATGATTATCTGGGTAAACCCTTTTCCTTCCTTGAACTGGTCGCACGCCTGCAAGCGTTGACTCGCCGCAGCGGCGGTCATGAACCCGTGCAGATCAGCATCGCCGACCTGTGGATAGATTTGATCAGCCGCAAGGCCAGCCGGGCCGGCACACGACTGGACCTGACCGCCAAGGAGTTTTCGCTGCTCAGCGTGCTGGCCCGGCGCCAAGGCGAAATCCTCTCGAAAACCGCCATTGCCGAGATGGTCTGGGACATCAATTTCGACAGCGACGCGAATGTCGTCGAAGTCGCGATCAAACGCCTGCGGGCCAAGCTCGACGGGCCGTTTGAAGAGAAACTGCTGCACACCATTCGCGGCATGGGGTATGTGCTGGAGAGCCGTGGTGTCTAACTCCATTGCGTTACGCCTGAGCGGCATGTTTACGCTGGTGGCACTGCTGGTGTTTCTGTTGATCGGTGGTGCGCTCTATCAACAGGTCGACAAGGGTTTGGGCCTGCTGCCCGAAGCCGAGCTGGATGCGCGTTACAGCGTGCTGGAATCAGCCCTCAACCGTTACGGCACACCCGAGCATTGGGCGAAGATCAACGCCAAGCTCAATCTGCTCAGCGAAGAAGACAAACGCATCCGTTTCTGGGTCGTCAGTGGTGACGCCGGTTATGAATATGGCGCCCCGGATGCGCAGATTCGCGCCTTCGCCCAAGGACCGCTGGGCATGCGTGACTTGACCCTGCCAGACCACAAGTACCCGTTGAAAGTGCTGGTCAGCCAACTGCCGGCCAAGGACCAGCGACCGCCACTACGCTTTCTGATCGGCATCGACACCGAGACCTTCTTCCAGACCCAGCATCACCTGCTGGTCGCCCTGATCAGCCTGGCCATTATCGGTGTATTACTGTCCTCGGCCCTGGGTTACTGGGTGGCACGGATCGGTCTGAAACCGTTGATCAAACTCTCCCAGGAGGCGCAACGACTGACCCCGCCGCGGCTCTCCGGGCGCCTGCAGCTGTCACCGTTGCCGCCGGAACTCAATCAATTCGTCAGCGCCTTCAACTCGACCCTGGAACGGGTGGAGCAAGCCTATTCACGCTTTGAGTCGTTCAATGCCGATGTGGCCCATGAATTGCGCTCGCCGTTGACCAACCTGATCGGCCAGACCCAGGTCGCGCTGACGCGCGGGCGTTCGGCCGAACACTACTTCGAAGTCCTGCAATCGAACCTCGAAGAGCTTGAGCGACTGAGGTCGATCATCAATGACATGCTGTTTCTGGCCAGTGCCGATCAGGGCAGCAAAGCCACCCAACTGACCACGACGTCGCTGGCCGATGAAGTCGCAACGACCCTGGATTACCTGGACTTCATCCTTGAAGACGCTCAGGTGAAAGTCGAAGTCAGCGGCGACGCCAATGTGCAAATCGAGAAAGCTCATCTGCGTCGGGCGCTGATCAATTTGCTGAACAATGCGGTGCAATACACCGCGCCCGGGCAGGTCATTCGCGTGCAGATCGACGCGCAGGAACATCAGGTCGCCATCGGCGTCGCCAACCCCGGCGAGGCCATCGCCAGCGAACACCTGTCGCGATTGTTCGAACGCTTCTATCGGGTCGACGCCTCACGCAGCAACAGCGGCGCCAACCATGGCCTGGGGCTGGCCATCGTCAAAGCCATCGCCTTGATGCATGGCGGCGATGTGTTTGTGCGCAGTGACGGCGGGATGAATACATTTGGTATCTATCTGCCGGTTTAGTTCGCCCTGTTTGCCGCAGTCGCAGCAAAAGGCCAGCACGTTTTGCTGGCCTTTTTCATGCGCGGGATTTATACATGCGCCATAGGTGCAACCGGTCTCTGTCAGTCTGCCCGCTTCCCTCGCAACAATTTAATACCGTCCAGACAGCAGAAGTCAGAACCATGAGTGTGAGCAGTGCGACATCCCGTCCCCCGCCCCCCGTCAGCCGGTCGGAGTGGATCCTGATTCTTGGCAGTTCGCTGACGGTGATTGCCATTCTGAGTATCGTGACCTTTCTGCTGATCCGCGAACATGGCACTGCCCAACTGTCCGCAACGCGTGCAGCCTCCAACATTGTGCAGTTGATCGACGCTGACGTGCTGCGCAATGTCGAGCTTTATGACCTGTCCCTGCAGGGATTGATCGCCGCTTCGCAGCGCACCGACCTCACGCTGGTTTCCCCACAAATACGCCATCTGCTGTTGTTCGATCGAGCAATCGCCGCCCCCCATATGGGCGAGATTCTGTTACTCGATAAACACGGTAACGTGCTCGCCGACTCGGCATCAGTCGAACCGCAGCCGGGTAACTTCGCCGACCGCGAGTACTTCCGGTCCCATGTACAAAATCTTGATAGCGCAATGTCTATCAGCCGGCCATTCAGGGCCAGACGCGGCGATCACGACTGGCGTATCAGCTTCAGCCGCCGCCTCTCGTCGCAACAGGGCGAATTTCTCGGTGTCGCCGAAGCGGCCATGCGCCTGAGCTACTTCAATCAGCTGTTCAGCAGTTTGAGTATCGACCGAGACAGCTCGGTCAATCTGATCAGCACCGGTGGGTTCCTGCTCGCCCAGCAACCGCCCCTGGCCGATGACTTGATCGGCAAGGATTTCAGTAACCGGCCCAACTTCATGCGTATTCTGCGTGAGGGCAATGGCAGCTTCACCAGTGTATCGAGCCGCGATGGCAAACAGCGGCTTTACACCTTTTCCAGGGTCGGCAATCTGCCGTTGATCGTCGTGGTAGCGCTCTCGATCGATGAAGTATTTGCTTCCTGGAAACGCACAGCGGTGTTGGTAAGCGGTGCCACGGGTGTGTTGTGCATTGGCCTGCTCTGGCTGACCTGGCTGCTGTGCCGCGAATTGCGACGCCGACACAGTGCCGAGCTGGAACTCGCGCAACTGGCCGCAACCGACGGTTTGACGGGGCTGGCCAACCGTAGATCCCTGGATCAGACGCTGGATATTGAATGGGCCCGAGCGCAACGTTCGGGCCACGCGCTTTCGGTGCTCATGATCGACGTCGACCACTTCAAGGCCTTCAACGATAAACACGGCCATCAACTTGGCGACGAAGCCCTGTCCACCGTGGCCAGGGTGATCAAAAACAACATACGCCGCCCCGGCGATCTGGCGGCTCGTTATGGTGGAGAAGAGTTTGCCGTGGTGCTGCCGGAAACCGACAGCAATGGCGCATCGCGCATTGCCGAGAGTATCCGCGCTGCCGTTGAACAGGGTGAGCCCGTGAGCGCTGACGACTCGCCCATCACCGTCAGCATCGGACTCAGCAGCTGGTCAGGCGCGTTTGAGGAAAGCCCGGAAACGCTGCTCTTCGCCGCCGACAAAGCGCTTTATCAGGCCAAAAACAGTGGACGGAATCGGGTGGTGGCAGGTTGAAATCCACGTTGTGAGTACCGGCCCCATCGCGAGCAGGCTCGCTCCCACAGTGGATTTTTGGTGTACACAAAATCTGTGTTCACATCGATCAATGTGGGAGCGAGCCTGCTCGCGATGGCGTCATGACGAACACCCATTTTCCTGCTGCCATAAAAAAAGGCCACCCGAAGGCAGCCTTTAAAAAACTAGAGAGGTTTTTTGCTTACACCGCCGCAACCGGACGCATGTAAGAGATCGGTGCAGTGCTGGCATCTTCGAAGGTCACGACTTCCCACGCATCTTTCTGCTCAATCAATTTGCGCAGAAGCTGGTTGTTCAGTGCATGCCCCGACTTGAAGCCGCGGAACTCACCTATCAGGCTATTGCCCAGCAGGTAGAGGTCACCAATTGCATCGAGGATCTTGTGCTTCACGAATTCGTCTTCATAGCGAAGGCCGTCTTCGTTCAGTACACCATCCGCGTCGACCACGATGGCGTTTTCAACGCTACCGCCGAGTGCGAGGTTGTGCTTGCGCAGGTACTCGATATCACTCATGAAACCAAAGGTCCGGGCGCGGCTGACTTCTTTTACAAACGAAGTGCTGGAAAAATCCACGCTGGCACTTTGAGTGCGGTCACGGAACACCGGGTGATCGAAATCGATCTCAAAGCTCACTTTGAAGCCTTCGAAAGGAAGGAAAGTGGCGCGCTTGTCGCCGTCTTCCACAGTCACTTCACGCAGGATGCGGATGAACTTCTTGGCTGCGTCCTGTTCTTCCAGGCCGGCAGATTGAATCAGGAATACGAAGGGTCCGGCACTACCATCCATGATCGGGACTTCGGACGCGGAGAGCTCGACGTAGGCGTTATCGATGCCCAGGCCTGCCATGGCCGAGAGCAAGTGCTCCACCGTGTCCACTTTGGTGTCACCGCTGACCAGTGTGGTCGACATAGTGGTTTCACCAACGTTTTCCGCGCGAGCAGGAATCTGCACCACAGGGTCCAGGTCGGCACGACAAAACACAATGCCGGTGTCTACAGGCGCAGGCTTGAGAGTCAGATATACCTTCTCCCCGGAGTGCAGACCTACACCTGTGGCACGGATAATATTTTTCAGAGTGCGTTGTTTAATCATGGCTTGGGCCGCTTCAGCGCAAATTGCGAACTGGTATCAACAAAGGCTGGCGATGATAGCAGACCAGACCTTTGCTGAACACCAATCACCCTAATACCCCTGATACATTCCATCAATCGGCCTGGCGACGCAGAAATGCCGGGATGTCCAGATAGTCCAGATCATCTTGCGGATTCAGCTTCGCCGCGGTCGCAGCACTGGCCTGAGCCTGATTGCGCATCACGGTTGGACGGTCCAGATCGCGGTAGTTCACCGACGGCATCTCCTGGCGCGAAGGTGCTGGCGATTGAGCGGCCATGGAGGTATGAACGGTATTGTCGATGACCTTCACAGGCTTCTCGATTTTCGCGCCCAGACCGGTGGCAACCACGGTCACGTGCAGTTCGTCGCGCATGTCCGGATCGATAACAGTACCGACCTTGACCATTGCGTGCTCGGAAGCGAAGGCTTCGATGATGCTACCCACGTCGGAGTACTCACCCAGGGACAGGTCAGGACCGGCGGTGATGTTCACCAGGATGCCGCGTGCACCTTGCAGGTTCACGTCTTCGAGCAACGGGTTGCGGATGGCCGCTTCAGTCGCTTCACGTGCACGGTTCGGACCGCTGGCGCAGCCAGTGCCCATCATCGCCATGCCCATTTCGCTCATCACGGTACGCACGTCAGCGAAGTCGACGTTGATCATGCCCGGACGCTTGATGATGTCGGAGATACCGCGAACGGCACCGGCCAGTACATCGTCAGCCTTGGCGAAAGCCGACAGAAGGCTCGCGTCTTTACCCAGGATGGTCAGCAGTTTCTCGTTGGGAATGGTGATCAACGAGTCGACGCTTTCAGACAGCAGGCGGATGCCTTCGTCTGCGATCTGCATGCGCTTGCGACCTTCGAACGGGAACGGACGAGTCACCACCGCAACGGTGAGGATGCCCATTTCCTTGGCCACTTCGGCGATGATCGGCGCAGCACCGGTACCTGTACCGCCGCCCATGCCCGTGGTGATGAACACCATGTTGGTGCCCTGCAGCACTTCGGCAATGCGCTCACGGTCTTCCAGAGCGGCCTGACGACCCACTTCCGGATTCGCGCCGGCACCCAGGCCCTTGGTCACGCCAGTGCCCAATTGCAGGATGGTCCGTGCGCCGATGCTTTTCAGCGCTTGCGCGTCGGTGTTGGCGCAGATGAATTCCACGCCTTCGATGTTGCTTTTAACCATATGGTTGACAGCGTTGCCGCCGCCACCGCCGACACCGATAACTTTAATTACCGGGCTTTGCGGGATGTTGTCTACGAGTTCGAACATTTTCCCTCTCCTTACGTTCTCTAGTTTTTTCGCCTACTGCTGCTGCTTTGAAACTGTCTTGCTGTAAATCTTTAGAAGTTGCCCTGAACCCAGCTTCTGAGACGATCGAACAGAGGCGTCTTGGCCTCGTCGCTGCTGTAGCTGTCTCGGTTGCTGCTGATCCCGGAGAAGGACACGCCGTCGGACTGCTTTTGCAGCCCGTACATCAGCAAGCCCACACCGGTGGAATAAATCGGGTTGCGCACGACATCGTCGAGGCCTTTGACGCCATGGGGCACGCCAAGGCGGACCGGCATGTGGAAAATCTCTTCGGCCAGTTCAACCGCGCCTTCCATCTTCGACGTACCGCCAGTCAGCACGATGCCGGCCGGAATCAGGTCTTCGTAGCCGCTGCGACGCAGCTCGGCCTGGATCAGCGTGAACAGTTCGTCGTAACGCGGCTCGACCACTTCGGCCAGGGCCTGACGGGACAGCTCGCGTGGCGGACGATCGCCGACACTCGGGACCTTGATGGTTTCACCGGCACCGGCCAGTTTGGCCAGGGCGCAGGCATAGCGAATCTTGATTTCTTCGGCGTACTGGGTCGGAGTGCGCAGCGCCATGGCGATGTCGTTGGTCACTTGATCACCGGCAATCGGGATCACCGCGGTGTGACGAATCGCGCCTTCGGTGAAGATCGCGATGTCAGTGGTGCCGCCACCGATGTCCACCAGGCACACGCCCAGTTCTTTCTCGTCATCGGTCAGGACCGAATAAGCGGAGGCCAGTTGCTCGAGGATGATGTCGTCGATTTCCAGACCGCAGCGGCGCACGCATTTTTCAATGTTCTGTGCGGCATTCACGGCGCAGGTCACCACATGCACCTTGGCTTCCAGACGCACGCCGGACATGCCCAGCGGCTCACGCACGCCTTCCTGGTTATCGATCACGTAATCCTGCGGCAGGGTGTGCAAGACACGCTGGTCCGCCGGAATCGCCACGGCCTGGGCCGCGTCGAGAACCCGCTCCAGATCCGCAGAGCTGACTTCGCGATCACGAATCGCCACGATGCCGTGGGAATTCAGGCTGCGAATGTGATTGCCCGCCACGCCGACGAACGCCGAGTGAATGCGGCAACCGGCCATCAGTTGCGCTTCTTCGATAGCGCGCTGGATCGACTGCACGGTGGATTCGATATTCACCACCACGCCCTTTTTCAGGCCGCGGGACGGATGGGTGCCGATACCGACGATTTCCAGCGTGCCATCGGCCGCGACCTCGCCCACCAGCGCCACCACCTTGGAGGTGCCGATATCCAGACCGACGATCATTTTGCCGCTTTGCACGTTTGCCATGGTCCTGCCTCTTCTCAATTCTTCGCGACGGCGGGTTGGGCCGCCTCGGGCGCTACAGGTTCCCGCCAGCCGACGGCGAGGCCGTTGGCATAGCGCAGATCGATGCGCGCAATGTTCGTAATCTGTTCTTTCAGCGTCTTGTCATAGATGGCAATGAAGCGGCGCATCTTTTCCACCAGGTAACCGCGTCCCAGCAACAGCTCGATCCCCGGGCCGGCGCTGCCTGCACCCGTAGTCAGAAACCAGCTCCCACGTTCACGCAACTCCAGCCGCGCAATCGAAAAACCCATGGGCCTGAGCATCTGACTCAACACCTGATACTGCTGCATCACTCGTTGCTGGGCCCGCTGTGGGCCGAACAACTGAGGCAAATGTTCGTAGTTCGCCAGCTCTCGCGGGGTGAACGCTTCACCCTGGTTGTTCAACAGTGCTTCGTCGCCCCAGCGGGCCACGGGCAGTTGCTCTTCCAGGCGAATCACCACTTGATCAGGCCAGACGCGACGCACTTCGGCATGGGCGATCCATGGCATCGTTTCAAGCTCGGTACGCATGCTTGCCAGGTCGACGGTGAAGAAGCTCGAGGCCACGTAAGGGGCGATTCGCTGCTGCACCGCTTGCTGGCTGATGTAACTCAAATCGCCCTGCACGTTGACGTTGCTGATCGGCCGGTCTGCATAAGGCAGCAAACGCTGCGCGCCTTCGTAGGTGCCGAAGCCCAATGCGACCAGCAGAACCGGCCAGAACACGGCCTTGAGGAAACCAAAATTGGCTTTCGGCAGGCGCGCCGACATCGGCTCTTTAGCCACCATACGACTGGCACCACGCGGCACCGGCTTGCGGCCGGGAGCGGGTTGCGGATGGCGTAGCTGGGCGCCTTGCATGGTCTTAACCTCGCGGCTCTTTGTTACCGGCAGCATTACTGGCAACACTTGCAGCCAGAATCGCCAACACCAACTGCTGGAAATCCAGGCCGGCAGCACGGGCTGCCATTGGGACCAGACTGTGATCGGTCATACCCGGTGTGGTGTTGACTTCCAGAAACCAGAACTGCCCGTCGGCGTCCTGCATCACGTCAGCCCGTCCCCAACCGGCAATACCCAGCGCCTCACAGGCTTTTGCCGTGAGGTCCATGAGCTCTTGTTCTTTGGTGCTATCGAGGCCACACGGGATCCGGTACTGGGTATCGGAAGCCAGATACTTGGCGTCGTAGTCGTAGAAAGTGTGTGGAGTGCCCAGCGCGATCGGTGGCAACACCTGGTCACGCAGGGTGGCGATGGTGAACTCCGGACCTTGAATCCATTGCTCGACCAACACTTGCGAATCGTAGGTACTGGCCGCTTTCCATGCCTCGATCAACTCAGGAGCGGAAGTCACTTTGGCCATACCGATACTTGAACCTTCATGGGCCGGTTTGACGATCAAAGGCATGCCCAGTTCCATCGCCGCAGAAATACAATCGGCTTCGCTGCTCAGCACGGCATGACGCGGCGTTGGAATCCCCAGACTGTGCCAGACCTGTTTGGTCCGCAGCTTGTCCATGGCCAGCGCCGAGGCGAGGATGCCGCTGCCGGTGTAAGGAATGCCCATGCATTCGAGCAGGCCCTGCATGCTGCCGTCTTCACCGCCACGACCGTGGAGAATGATGAAGGCGCGATCGATCTTTTCGTTCAGCAGACGCTGCAGGAAGTCATCGCCGACATCAATGCCGAAGGCGTTCACACCGGCGCTTTGCAGGGCTTCAAGTACGGCGTTGCCGGATTTCAGCGAAACCTCACGCTCGGCGCTTTTGCCACCGAACAGCACGGCGACGCGGCCGAAGTCTTTCGGATCGATAGTCGAGAACAGGTTGGCGTAGGCAGCAGTCATTTCGATTTCTCCTGACCGGCAGCAACGGCACCAGCGAACAACGGACTATTCAATAGTTTTGGCGCAAGACCGCCGATATCACCGGCGCCCTGACACAGCAGGATGTCGCCGGCACGCAGCAGTGGTTTGACCAGCGGCGCCAGTTCAACGCCACGCTCGATGTAGATCGGGTCGAGCTGGCCGCGCTGACGGATGCTGTGGCACAGCTGACGGCTGTCCGCGCCCGGGATCGGCTCTTCGCCGGCCGGGTAGACTTCCATCAACAGCAATACGTTGGCGTCGGCCAGCACCTGGACGAAATCGTCGTACAGGTCACGGGTGCGACTGAAACGGTGCGGCTGGTAGACCATCACCAGACGGCGATCCGGCCAGCCACCGCGCACGGCTTTGATAACGGCTGCAACTTCGGTCGGATGGTGACCGTAGTCATCGACCAGCATCACGCTGCCACCGTCGACCGGCAATTCGCCGTAGACCTGGAAACGTCGACCCACGCCCTCGAAACCCGACAGCCCCTGAACGATGGCTTCATCGCTGACGCCCTCGTCGGTGGCGATGGCGATGGTCGCCAGCGAGTTCAGTACGTTGTGGTTGCCCGGCATGTTTACCGAGACATCCAGCGGTTCGCGGTCACGACGCAGCACGGTGAAGAACGTCTGCATGCCCTGCTGGCGAACGTTGATCGCGCGTACGTCGGCTTCTTCGCCGAAGCCGTAGGTGACCGTCGGGCGTTTCACCTGCGGGAGGATTTCACGCACCACCGGATCGTCCAGGCAGACCACCGCCAAACCGTAGAACGGCAGGTTGTGCAGGAACTCGACGAAGGTTTTCTTCAGTTTGTTGAAGTCACCGTCGTAGGTCGCCATGTGGTCGGCGTCGATGTTGGTGACGACCGCTACCAGCGGCTGCAAGTGCAGGAAGCTGGCATCGCTTTCGTCAGCTTCGGCGATCAGGTAACGACTGGTGCCCAGCTGTGCGTTGGTGCCCGCTGCATTCAGCCGGCCACCGATGACGAAGGTAGGATCCAGGCCACCGGCCGCGAACACCGAGGCGATCAGGCTGGTGGTGGTGGTCTTGCCGTGGGTACCGGCCACGGCGATACCGTGGCGATAGCGCATCAGCTCGGCGAGCATTTCGGCACGCGGCACCACCGGAATCCGGCGCTCCAGCGCGGTGGCGACTTCCGGGTTGGAGGTGTTCACGGCGCTGGAAACCACCAGCACATCGGCAGTCATCGCGTTCTCGGCGCGGTGGCCGATAAAGATCTGTGCGCCAAAGGACTCGAGACGCTCGGTCACCGGCGACGCTTTCAGGTCGGAACCGGAGACGTCATAGCCCAGGTTCAACAACACTTCGGCAATCCCGCACATTCCAACACCGCCGATGCCGACGAAATGGATACGACGGATGCGGCGCATTTCCGGTTGCGGCATGGCTTTCTTATTCTCAACCATGAGCCACCTCCAGGCAGATATCGACCACGTTACGCGTGGCATCGGGTTTGGCCAGGCGGCGAGCCGCAGTGGCCATGTCGTTCAGTCGTTCCGGTTGCATCAAGACCTCTGTCAGGCGTGCAGCGAGATCCGCTGCGCCAGTCGTTCTTTGCGGCATCAGGAAAGCAGCGCCTTCACGAGCCAAATAATCGGCATTGCGGGTCTGGTGATCGTCGATTGCATGGGGCAAAGGCACCAGCAACGAGGGCAGACCGGCAGCAGCCAGTTCACTGACGGTCAGCGCGCCTGCGCGACAAACCACCAGGTCGGCCCAGCCATAGGCCTGGGCCATGTCTTTGATGAAGGGTTGCACCTGCGCCTCGACGCCAACGGCGCGATAGCGCTCGGCAGTCACTTCATCGTGTTTTTTGCCAGCCTGATGGAACACTTCCGGACGCAGTTCGACAGGAACCTGCGACAGGGCTTCAGGCAGCAATTTGTTCAACGGTTCTGCGCCCAGGCTTCCGCCGAGGATCAGCAAACGAGCTTTGCGTCCGGCCAGGGCCTGACGCGGTGTTTCGAGGAACAGCTCGGTACGCACCGGGTTACCGGTGGTCCGGCGGCTGTTCGATGCCCCGAAGGTATCCGGGAAAGCTTCGCAGACTCGGGCGGCCAACGGCACCAGCAGCCGATTGGCGGTACCGGCCACGGCGTTCTGTTCGTGAACGATCACCGGCACGCCGGCCAGTCTGGCCGCAACACCACCGGGACCGGTCACATAACCGCCAAAGCCCAGGGCGCAGACCGGTTGCAGCTGACGAATGATCTTGCGCGCCTGCCAGATAGCCTTGAGCAGCACGAACGGCGCCTTGAGCAGAGACAATTTGCTCTTGCCGCGCAGCCCGCTGACCTGGATCAGATGCAGTGGCAGGCCGGCATTCGGCACCAGTTCATTCTCGATTCCGCGTGGCGTCCCCAGCCAATGCACGGTATAGCCGCGCGCCTGGAACTCACGGGCACAGGCCAGCGCCGGGAACACGTGCCCGCCGGTACCGCCAGCCATGATCAGCACGTTAGCGCCCATGGGTCGGCTCCTCGGCGAAGTCGCTCTCTTTGAACTCCATCTCCTCACTGCCCAAGTGGGTTCGACTCTCCCATTCGATACGCAGCAACAAGCCGAGACAGGCGCAGCAGATGACCAGGGAACTGCCGCCATAACTGAGGAACGGCAAGGTCAGACCTTTGGTCGGCAGCAGCCCGACGTTCACGCCGATATTGATCAGGAACTGGCCGATCCACAGGAACGCCAACCCATAAGCCACATAGGCGGCAAAGAATTGCTTGGCCTTCTCGGCCCACAAACCGATGTACATCGCCCGCACGCAAACGAAGGCGAACAGCCCGAGGGTGAGCAATGAACCGAGCATGCCGAGCTCTTCAGCCAATACCGAGAACACGAAGTCAGTGTGGGCTTCCGGCAGGTAGAACTGCTTCTGCACACTGTTGCCCAAGCCAACGCCCAGCCACTCGCCGCGCCCGAAGGCGATCAGTGCCTGGGTCAACTGGTAACCAGAGCCGAACTGGTCGGCCCATGGGTCGGTAAAGGTAATCAGACGCGCCATACGGTAGGGCTGGGCCTGAACCAGAACGGTCACCGCGCCAACCGCCAGCGCCACCATCAAGGTGAAGCGGAACAGCCCGACACCGCCGAGGAACAGCATCGCCGCGGCGGCGCCCATCATCACGACAGTGGCCCCGAAGTCCGGCTCCATCAGCAACAGACCGGCCATCGGCAGCAACACGATGAACGGCTTGAAGAAGCCCATCCAGCTTTCGCGGACTTCCTTCTGACGGCGCACCAGATACCCGGCGAGGTAGATCACCACGAATACCTTGGCAATCTCGGAAGGCTGGACGTTGAAGAAGCTGAAACCAATCCAGCGCATCGAGCCGTTAACTTCACGACCGATCCCCGGCAGCAACACCATCACCAGCAAACCGAAGGCGCCGATCAGCATCAGCCAGCCCAGACGCTGCCAGGTGGCGATCGGGATCATCATGGTGACGATGCAGGCAGCGAGGCCGATGAGCAGGTAAATAAGGTGCCGAATCATGTGGTAGAGCGTGTTGCCGGACTGCACTGCAGCGACTTCCGACGACGCCGAGGTAATCATGACCAGGCCAAGACCGAGCAAGGCCAGGCAACCGGCAAGCATCGGGAAGTCGAGGTCGATACCGCGACCGGTGATGAGCGGTGATGGATACGGCTTGATGATATTTTCGAAGATCATTTCAAGCCCTCCACGGCCTGGGCGAACAACTGCCCACGCTCTTCGTAGTTCTTGAACATGTCGAAACTGGCACAGGCCGGCGACAGCAGCACCGCATCGCCTGCCTCGGCGAGTGCCTGGCTGCGCTCGACGGCCTCAATCAACGAATTGACGCGAATCAGTGGCACCGCATCGCCGATCGCCTCGGCAATCAACTGCGCATCACGCCCCATCAGCACCACGGCACGGCAGTTGGCCGCGACCGGGCCACGCAGGTCCTTGAAGTCCGCACCTTTGCCGTCGCCACCGGCGATCAGCACCAGCTTGCCGGCGATGTCTGCGCCCAGACCTTCAATGGCGGCCAGAGCGGCGCCGACGTTGGTGGCTTTGGAGTCGTTGTAGTAGCTCACGCCATTCAGCTCGCGGACCCATTGGCAGCGATGTTCGAGTCCGGCGAAAGTGCGCAGGGTGGACAGCATGGCGTCGAATGGCAGACCGACAGCATGACCGAGGGCCAGGGCCGCCAGCGCATTGGACTGATTGTGGGCACCGCGAATTTTCAGCTCGCGAACCGGCATCAGGTTCTGGAATTCAAAGGCCAGATACTTCTCGCCATTCTCTTCACGCAGACCGAAAGCCTTGAAGTCGGGCTTGCTCAAACCGAAGGTCCAGCACGGCAGGCCTTCGCCTATCAGTGGACGGCTCAAGGCATCCTGGCGATTGACGACTACCTGCCGGGCGCCACGGAAGACCCGGTGCTTGGCCAGGTGATACGCCGGCAGACCGCTGTAGCGGTCCATGTGGTCTTCGCTGACGTTCAATACGGTGGCGACTTCAGCACCGAGGTGATCGGTGGTTTCCAGCTGGAAACTCGACAGTTCCATCACGTACAGCTCGACATCGTCGCTGAGCAGGTCCAGCGCCGGTGTACCGAGGTTACCGCCGACCGCCACGCGTTTGCCGGCAGCTTCGGCCATTTCGCCGACCAGCGTGGTGACGGTGCTTTTCGCGTTGGAACCAGTGATGGCGACAATCGGTGCCTTGGCGTTACGCGCGAACAGTTCGATATCCCCGGACAATTTCACGCCACGGGCCGCTGCGGCTTGCAGTGCCGGTGTCGCCAGCGCCAGACCGGGGCTCACATAGAGCTCGTCGGCACGGCACAGGAACTCGACATCCAGCTCGCCACAACGCACTTCCACGTGCGGATAGTCACGCTTGAGCGTGGCCAGTTCCGGTGGATTTTCCCGCGTATCGGCCACGGCAAACGACACGCCGCGGTTCGCCAGGAAGCGAACCAGGGACATGCCGCTCTTGCCGAGGCCGACAACGATGCGGAAGTGGTCAGAAGCGATCAGAGACACTCGTTCTACCTCAGCTTCAGGGTGGCAAGGCCGACCAGCACCAGAATCACGGTGATGATCCAGAAACGGACGATCACGCGTGGCTCGGGCCAGCCCTTGAGTTCAAAGTGGTGGTGAATCGGTGCCATGCGGAATACGCGGCGACCGGTCAGCTTGAAAGACGCAACCTGGATGACGACCGACAGGGTTTCCATCACGAACACACCGCCCATGATGAACAGGACGATTTCCTGACGGACGATGACTGCAATGGTACCCAGCGCCGCGCCCAGCGCCAGCGCGCCGACGTCGCCCATGAAGACTTGCGCCGGGTAGGTGTTGAACCAGAGAAAGCCCAGGCCGGCACCAATCAACGCGCCGCAGAACACAATCAGTTCACCCGCGCCCGGTACATAAGGGATCAGCAGGTATTCGGCAAACTTCACGTTACCGGACAGGTAGCAGAAGATCCCCAATGCGCCGCCGACCATGACGGTGGGCATGATCGCCAGACCATCGAGGCCATCGGTCAGGTTGACCGCGTTGCTCGAACCGACAATCACGAAATAGGTCAGGACGATGAAACCCGCGCCCAGCGCAATGCTGTAGTCCTTGAGCATCGGCAGGATCAGGGTGGTTTCCACCGCGCTTGGCGCAGTCATATAAAGGAAGATCGCCGCGCCCAGGCCAAACACCGATTGCCAGAAATACTTCCAGCGGCTTGGCAGGCCACGGGAATTCTTCTCGATCACCTTGCGGTAGTCATCGACCCAGCCGATCGCGCCGAACAGCAGGGTTACCAGCAAGACGACCCAGACGTAGCGGTTGGTCAGATCTGCCCACAGCAGCGTGCTGATGCCGATGGCCGACAGAATCAGCGCGCCGCCCATGGTCGGTGTACCGGATTTGGACAAATGCGATTGCGGCCCGTCGTTACGTACCGACTGACCGATCTGCCGGTGCTGCAAGGTGCGGATCATCCACGGCCCCAGGCACAGCGACAACGACAGCGCGGTCAGTACACCAAGGATCCCGCGCAGGGTCAGGTACTGGAAGACCGCGAAGCCTTTGTAGAACTGTTGCAGATACTCCGCTAGCAGCAGCAGCATTAATGTTTCTCCCCGCTGGAACCGCACAAAGCCGCGACGATGTTTTCCATCGCAGCGCTTCGCGATCCCTTGATCAAAATAGTGGTGTTTGTGTCTTGTTCAGCGCCAAGCGCCGCGATCAGATCAGCCTGAGTCGCGAAGTGACGTGCGTGTTCGCCGAAGGCCGCGACGGCATGCGCCATCATCGGACCGACCGCATAGAGCGCGCAAACCTTGCCGGCAGCATAAGCACCCACATCACGGTGCCCCTGCTCCGCCCACTCGCCCAACTCGCCGATATCCCCGAGCACCAGAACGGTGCGTCCGGAAAAGCCGGCGAGTATATCAACCGCGGCGCACATAGAGGTGGGGTTTGCGTTGTACGTATCATCAATCACGCGCATGCCGTTTTTCGCCAGTTGCGCGACGGTACGACCCTTGACCGGCTGCACCGCATTGAGCCCGGAGACGATATGGGACAACGACACGCCCAAGGCATGAGCGGCAGCTGCGGCAGCTAGCGCATTCGTAACATTGTGACCGCCGAGCAGGTTCAACTGAATCCGCGCAATGCCTTGCGGCGTATGCAGTTCAAATGCCGGGCATCCGCGAGCATCGGTAACGATGAAGCTGGCATAAAAATCTGCGCCGGCATCCAGTTGAGAGAAGCTCAACACCTGACGACCGGCGGCGCGGGTTTTCCAGATGGTGAATGCCTTGTCGTCGAGATTGAGCACGGCGATGCCGTCGGCATCCAGCCCTTCAAGAATCTCGCCCTTGGCTTCGACAATTTTCTCGGGCCCGCCGAACTCACCGACATGGGCGGTCCCGGCGTTGTTGATCAGCGCCACATGGGGTTTGGTCATGCCAACGGTGTAGGCAATCTCGCCGATCCGCGAAGCACCGAGTTCGATCACCGCCGCCGTGTGTTCCGGGGCCAGTTCGAGCAAGGTCAGCGGGACGCCGAGATCGTTATTCAGGTTGCCGCGGGTCGCCAGAACCGGCCCGCGCGTGCGCAGAATGCTCGCGAGCATTTCCTTGACGGTGGTTTTGCCGCTGGAACCGGTGATGGCCGCGACCGGGTAGGTGTAGGCCGCACGATTCAGTGCGCCCAGTTCACCCAACGCGTGACGGGTGTCTTTGACCAGCAGTTGCGGCAGCGCGGTGTTTGGCACTTCGCGCTCGACCAGTGCGCCGACTGCGCCTTTGGCGGCCACGTCATTCAAATAGTCATGACCATCGAAACGCGGACCGGCCAAGGCGACAAAGAGTTGCCCCGGCTTGATCGCACGACTGTCGATGCTGACGCCATCGAAGCTGCAATCGCCAGCCACCAGGCGACCGTTCAAAGCGCTGGCCAACTCGCTCAGTTTAAGGGTTTCAAGCATGAGCCACCTCCCATGCGGTCAAAGCCCTGTCGGCCTCGACCAGATCGGAGAAGTCGTGGCGCTCGCCGTTGATTTCCTGATAGTCCTCATGACCTTTGCCGGCCAGAACGATCACATCGTCAGCGCAAGCACTGGCAATCAGCTGGGCAATCGCCTGGCCGCGACCGGCCACGAAGCTGACCTTATCCGCAGCGCTGAAACCGGCGCGGACATCCTCGAAAATCTGCGAAGGCGCTTCGGTACGAGGGTTGTCGTCGGTGACCAATACACCGTCCGCCAGACGCTCGACCACTTCAGCCATCAGCGGACGCTTGCCGCGATCGCGATCGCCACCACAACCGAACAGGCACAACAGCCGGCCCTTGGCGTGGGGACGCAGCGCCGTCAGCACTTTTTCCAGCGCATCCGGGGTGTGTGCGTAATCGACCACAATCAATGGCTGAGTACCGCCGCCCAGGCGCTGCATACGACCGGCAGGGCCTTCGAGCTTGGGCAGTACTTGCAGGATTTCGTCCAGCGCATAGTCCAGACCGAGCAAGGCGCCGATAGCCGCCAGCACGTTGCTCAGGTTGAAACGGCCAAGCAAGGTGCTGCGCACATGGTGTTCGCCCTGAGGCGTGACCAGTGTGGCGCGCACGCCCTCGTCATCGAATTGCGCTTCACGGCAATACAGGTACGCGCTGGAATCTTCCAGGCTGTAACTGATCAGGCGTGATTCATGCTTTTCGGCGGCCAGTTGCCGACCAAAGTCGTCGTCGAGGTTGATCACCCGGCAGCTCAGATCAGCCCAGCCGAATAGCCTGGCCTTGGCGTCGGCGTAAGCCTGCATGGTCCCGTGATAATCCAGATGATCCCGGGACAGGTTGGTCATTACCGCCACATCGAAGGCCAGCGCAGTGACGCGACCTTGATCCAGGCCATGGGAAGAAACTTCCATTGCGACGGCTTTCGCACCGGCCTTTTTCAGGTCAGCCAGGGTCGCTTGCACGGCAATCGGATTGGGCGTGGTGTGCAGGCCGCTTTGCAGCGCGCCGTAGAAACCGGTGCCCAGCGTGCCGACGATGCCGCAATGCTGACCGAGCAAGTCCAATGCCTGCGCAACCAATTGGGTCACGCTGGTTTTACCGTTGGTACCGGTCACACCTATCAGATTCAGGTTACGGCTCGGCTCGCCATAGAAGCGCCCGGCGATATCCGACAGCTGCGCCGCCAGGCCCTTGACCGGAATCAACGGGACATCGGTGATGGGCAAAATGGTAGCGCCTTCGACTTCGTAGGCCACCGCCGCCGCGCCGCGCTGCAAAGCATCGGCAATGTGAGTACGGCCATCCACCTTGCCGCCAGGGACCGCGAGAAACAGGTCGCCCGCACGGACATTGCGGCTGTCCAGGGTCAGCTCGCGAATCAACAGATCACGACCGGCGTGGGCAAAAATCTTGTTCAGGCTAAGAGACATCAGCCGCGCCCTCCATTAGCTTTGACTACATTGCCGGGTGTGGCATTCGCTTGTTGCACAGGTGGCAGGTTATCCGGCGAGATATTCATCAGGCGCAGGGTGCCGGACATCACTTTGCTGAACACCGGTGCCGAGACCAGGCCACCGTAGTAACCCGCCTTGCTTGGCTCGTCGATGACCACCACGATCGCGTAACGCGGATCGCTCATCGGACCGAAACCGGCGAACAGCGAACGGTATGAGTTCTCGGCATACCCCTTGGTGCCCACCGACGTCTTGCGTGCGGTACCACTCTTGCCAGCCACGTGATAAGCCGGCACTTGTGCGCGGAACACGCCACGTGGCGCTTCGATCACTTGCTGCAACATGACTTGCATGGTTTTGGCGACGCTCTCGGTAACCACCTGAGTGGTCTCTGGCGCCTTGTCGGTCTTGATCAGGGTCAGCGGCGCGATACGGCCGTTGTTGGCCAGCGCCGAGAAGGCGTGGACCAATTGAATCGCGGTCACGGAGAGGCCGTAGCCGTAGGACAGCGTGGCCGTCTCGGCCTTGCGCCATTCACGATAATTCGGCAGGTTGCCGACACGTTCGCCGGGGAAACCCAGACCGGTGTCCTGGCCGAGGCCGACTCTCTGCATAAGGTGATAAATGTTCTCGCCGCCGACATCGAAGGCGATCTTGCTCATACCGACGTTACTGGAGTTGATCAGAATGCCGGTCAGATCGAGTACCGGCCCTTCGCTCTTGGAAACGTCGCGAATGGTGTATTTGCCAATCTGCAACGTGCCAGGGTAGACCTCGACCGTATCGCTGGGTTTCCAGCGCCCGGTTTCCAGGGCGGCGCTCATGGAGATCGCCTTCATGGTCGAACCCGGCTCGAACACGTCGATCATGGCGCGGTTACGCATCATCGCCGGCTGCAGGTTGCGACGGTTGTTCGGGTTGTAGGTCGGCTGGTTGACCATGGCGAGGATCTCGCCGGTCTTCACGTCCATGATCACCAGACTGCCAGCCTTGGCACCGTTCTCGACGATAGCATTGCGCAATTCGCGGTTGGCCAGGTATTGCAGGCGCAGGTCAATAGACAACGCCAAGGGCTTTCCGGCCTTGGCGTTTTTGGTGACCTGGACATCCTTGATCAGTCTGCCGCGCCGATCCTTGATGACCTGGCGCTTGCCCGCGACCCCTGCCAGCCATTCGTCATAGGCCAGTTCGACACCTTCGCGGCCGTGATCATCGATGTCGGTAAAGCCGACCATGTGCGCGGTGACTTCACCGGCCGGGTAGAAACGCCGAAACTCTTCGATGCCGTAGACGCCGGGCACTTTCAGATCAAGTACGGCCTGCCCCTGCTCGGGGGTCAAACCCCGCACCAGATAGATGAATTCTTTATTGGCCTGCGCCTCGAGGCGTTCGGCCAGCGCTTTGGGATCTTGTCCCAGCGCAGCCGCCAATGTTGGCCACTTGTCTTTGGCCAGCTGCATTTCCTTGGCATTGCCCCACAAGGTCGTCACTGGCGTACTGACGGCCAACGGCTCGCCGTTGCGGTCGGTAATCAAGCCGCGGTGCGCAGGGATAGGGATATGACGAACACTGCGAGCATCACCCTGGCCTTTGAGAAAGGCACGATCGACAACCTGCAGGTCGATGATGCGCCAGGCGATGGCGCCCACCATCAGTGCCAGCAAACCCAGCACCAGGCGAAAACGCCACGGATAAAGGGCGCCTTCGAGTTTCATCATGGCGCCACCATCTGCACTTCTGCCGCGCCAGGAATTCGCATCTTCAGCTGTTCGGTAGCCAGCACTTCGATCCGGCTGTGGGCGGTCCAGGTGCTCTGCTCAAGGATCAACCGGCCCCACTCGGCTTGCGCCTTGTCGCGTACGCTCAATTCGCCGTAGAGAGTGTTGAGCAGCTGACGGTTCCAGTGGGCGCTGTAAGACACCGCAATCGCGGAAACCAGCACACCTATAAACAGCAGCAGCATGAAAAAGCTTCCGCCTGGAAGTGGCTTGGCGAAAAGCTTGCTCACCGCAACTTCTCCGCGACACGCATGACAGCGCTACGGGCACGTGGGTTGGCCTTGAGTTCGGCTTCGGAAGCGAACTGCGCTTTGCCATGGACTTTGATTTTCGGCACGAAGGCTTCGAAACGCACCGGCAGGTTGCGCGGCAGGTTATCGGTTTCGCCCTTCACCAGACGACGCATGAACAGTTTGACGATGCGGTCTTCCAGCGAGTGGAAGCTGATGACGACCAGGCGACCGCCCACCTCAAGGGCCTCCAGCGCGGCTTCGAGGCCGGTTTCGAGATCGCCCAATTCGTTGTTGACGTGAATGCGCAAACCCTGGAAAGCCCGGGTAGCCGGGTGCTTGCCCTTTTCCCAGGCCGGGTTGGCGACTTTCAGGACTTCGGCCAGATCGCCGGTACGCTCGAACGGCTTGATGACACGGCGCTCGACGACTGCACGAGCCATGCGCCCGGAGAAACGTTCTTCGCCGTATTCCTTGAACACCCGGGCGATTTCTTCCGCAGGAGCCGTGGCGATGAACTCGGCGGCGCTGACACCGCGGCTCGGGTCCATGCGCATGTCCAGCGGGCCATCATTCATGAAACTGAAGCCGCGCTCCGGATCATCGAGTTGTGGCGAGGACACGCCCAGGTCGAGCAGAACGCCGTTGACCTTGCCGGCCAGACCGCGTTCGGCGACTTCCGAGCCCAGCTCGGCAAAGCTGCGCTGCACAATGACAAAGCGGCCGTCTTCGGCCGCTAGCGTTTGCCCGGTGGCAATCGCTTGAGGATCTTTGTCGAACCCCAGCAGACGACCGTCAGGACCGAGCTGGCTGAGTATCAGGCGACTATGCCCGCCGCGTCCGAACGTGCCGTCCAGATAGCAGCCATCAGGGCGTACGGCGAGAGCCTCGACGGCTTCGTCAAGCAGTACGGTGATGTGGTTAAAGCCGCTATCAATAGTCACAGGATTAAATCACGCAGTTCATCAGGCATGGCGCCCGGTTGTTGAATAGCAGCCAGGTCCGCAGCAGAAACTGCATCCCAGGCATCCTCGTCCCACAATTGGAACTTGTTCAGTTGGCCCACCAGCATTGCGCGCTTATCGAGCTTTGCGTACTCGCGCAAACGAGGCGGAACCAGAAAACGACCGCTGCCATCGAGCTCGAGGTCGACGGCATTACCAATCAGTAGACGTTGCAAACGACGGTTTTCTTCACGTAGCGAAGGCAGTGCGCGCAGTTTGGTTTCGATAATTTCCCACTCATCGAGGGGATAAACACACAAACACGGATCAACGGCATCGATCGTGACGATTAACTGCCCGGAACTTCGCGAAACCAGCTCGTCACGATACCGGCTCGGCATGGCGAGACGGCCTTTTGCATCGAGACTGATAGCGTTAGCTCCGCGAAACACGTCTGCGTCCCCCCCAAATATTAGCGTTTTGCGCTCAAAAAACCCACTTCATGCCACTTTTCGCCACTTGTGCACACTATAGGAATGCGCCTACCGCACCGTCAAGGCGCGGTTTCACGGAAAAGCCTTACAGATCGGAGATTTAGGAGACTTAAAGGAGAGGTAGCAAGAATCTGGCGGATGTTTTGACTCGTTAACCTCAATCAGCTCAAGAGCCTACGATCAGAAGTTAAAGTAATTTATTAAGAGTAAGATTTTTTCGGTATTACAAAAGCGCTTCTGCTATTGATTAAGCAGGGAGGGAAAAAGGTGGAGAGTCGATCTGTAAGCCGGGTTCTGTCGAGGACAGTCATTCGTCTACGATGGCCATCACTGGACATCTTTAGCAACCTACCCGGTTCCAGCGCGGGCCACGCCTTGGAACCCTATTTGGTCTTGCTCCGAGTGGGGTTTACCTAGCCACGAACTGTTGCCAGTCGTGCGGTGCGCTCTTACCGCACCTTTTCACCCTTACCGGCACCGAAGTGCTTAGGCGGTTATTTTCTGTGGCACTTTCCGTAGGCTCACGCCTCCCAGGCGTTACCTGGCACTCCGCCCTATGGAGCCCGGACTTTCCTCCCCCCTCTAATTTTCATAGAAGGCAGCGACTGTCCAATCGACTCTCCGCCGCGAAGGTTAACGGCAGAGAGGCCGAAGAACAAGCGTTAAAAGCCTTTTGCCACTCTACAACCTGCGCCCTACTCGGCTTTCTGCTTATCCAGAGCGACCTGATACAGGACATTTTTGCGCTCGCCGGTAATTTCCGCCGCCAGTGCCGCGGCTCGTTTGAGCGGCATTTCCTTGAGCAACAAGTCGAGAATGCGCATCGCCTCGCTACTGACCGCCTCATCGCTGACGGGTGCGGACCATCCCGCCACCAGCACGACGCACTCGCCGCGCTGCTGATTGCTGTCGCCTTCGACAAAAGCCCGCAGGTCCGCCAGCGGCAACCCCTTGAGTGTTTCGAAGGTTTTGGTCAACTCACGGGCAAGCAAAGCGGGCCGCTCAGCGCCGAATACCAATTCCAGATCCTGCAGGCATTCAAGAATCCGGTGTGGCGCTTCGTAAAAAATCAGCGTGCGCGGCTCTTCCTTTAACAGCTCCAGGCGAGCACGACGCCCCACCGCCTTGGCCGGCAGAAAACCTTCGAAGATAAAGCGATCGGACGGCAAGCCTGCCGCGGACAAAGCGGCGATCAGCGCACAGGCACCTGGCACCGGCACGACATTGATACCCGCCGCACGAGCCTGACGAACCAGGTGGTAGCCAGGATCGGAAATCAATGGCGTGCCGGCGTCGGAAATCAGCGCGACATTGTCACCGGCCAGCAATCGAGTGATGAAACGGCTGCCTTCATCGCGCTCATTGTGCTCATGGCACGCCGCCAGCGGCGTGGAAATACCGAAGTGCTGCATCAGCCGCAGGGAATGACGCGTGTCTTCGGCGGCGATCAACGCCACCTCGCGCAATATTTTCAGCGCCCGCGCACTGATGTCGTCCAGGTTGCCGATGGGCGTCGCCACCACATAAAGCGAGCCAGCAGCGGAATTCAAAGCACCTGGAGCAGTCAAAGCGCACACCTCATGATCGGTAAAAGCGCCATTGTAGCCTGTAGAGACCTTCGTAATGCGCCCTACAGATACCTTGAGGCGCTGCGCTTTTCAGTCTTTTCCAACGCCCGGCAACATTTGCACCACCTAAATTGACGGTTTAACGCCAGTAACATCGCGCCCCGGCCAGTGCTTGGGTACAATTCCCCGCTAATTTGATCGAGTATCAGGAACATTACATGATCGCTTGCCTGCGGCTGTTCTCTGCCCTCTGCCTTGCTGCCCTGTTGGCGGCTTGCACCAGCACGCCCTCGTCCAGCCTTGGCGAACTTCCACGGACTCCGGATGCCAGTATCGAGCAGCTGCTCGAACAGGCCGCTACCAGCAAAACGCCCGAAAAAGCAGCATTGCTGCGCTTGAGCGCGGCGGATCTGGCCTACCACCAGAACAAGGCCGGCCAGGCCGCGCAGATTCTTGCGCTAGTCCCGCTGGAACAACTCAAGCCCGGTCAACAGGTCTTCGCCAGCACTCTGGCGGCGGAACTGGCCATGGCCCGCAACCAGCCCAAAGCGGCGCTGACTGCTTTGAGCCACCCAAGCCTGCAGCGTCTTGGCGAATTGCCGGTAGAGCAACAGATCCGCACGGGCAGCGTACACGCCCTCGCACTTGAGGCAGATGGCCAGACCCTGGCCGCCGCACGGGAACGCATTTTCATTGCCCCGCTGCTCAGCGGCGATGCCGCCAGCAAAAACCACGAAGCGATCTGGGCTCTGATTTCCGCCCTGCCTGTCGATCAATTGCGCCCCACCAGTACCGACGATCTCGGTGGCTGGCTGAACCTGGCCCTGGCAGTGAAAACCGCCGGCACCCTGGAGCAGCAACAGACCGCCATCGATAACTGGCGCGCGCAAAACCCCAAACATCCGGCAGCCGCTCAACTGCCGCTGCCGTTGATCAAACTCAAGGAACTGGCCAGCCAACCGCTGACCAGGATCGCTTTGCTGCTGCCACAGGACGGCCCGCTGGCCTCGGTCGGCAAAGCCCTGCGCGAAGGTTTCATGGCGGCTCACTACCAGGCTCAACAAGCCGGGCAGAAGCCACCCAGCATCGAATTTTATGACAGCTCACGCCTGACCTCGCTGGACGATTTCTATCGCAAAGCCCAGGCGTCCGGCGTGCAACTGGTGATCGGCCCGCTGGAAAAACCACTGGTCAAACAACTCAGCGCGCGTGCGCAATTGCCTGTCACCACGTTGGCGCTGAACTACAGCGAAGGCGAACAAGGGCCCCCGCAGCTGTTCCAGTTCGGCCTGGCCGCCGAAGACGAAGCCCGCGAAGTGTCTCGCCGCGCCCGCGCCGATGGCCTGCATCGCGCTGCCATCATGGTGCCGAAAGGCGAATGGGGCGATCGTGTACTCAGGGCGTTCAGCCAGGATTGGCAAGCCAACGGTGGCAGCATCGTTGCCATGGAACGCGTCGACCAGCCGGTGCAACTGGCCCAGCAGATTGCCGACATGTTCCAGCTGCGCCAGAGCGAAGGCCGCGCCAAGAGCCTGCAAAGCACCGTTGGCGCGCAGGTAGCTGCCCAGCCTTCGCGCCGTCAGGACATCGAGTTCATCTTCCTCGCTGCCACGCCACAGCAAGCCCAGCAGATCAAGCCAACGCTGAACTTTCAATACGCAGGCGATGTGCCGGTTTACGCCACTTCCCACGTATTCAGCGCCAGCGGCGATCAAAACCAGTACAACGACATGAGCGGTGTACGCTTCTGCGAAACGCCGTGGCTGCTGGATGCCAATGATCCGCTGCGCAAGCAAGTGACTGCACAATGGCCACAAGCTGGCGGCAGCCTGGGTCGCCTGTACGCAATGGGCGTCGATGCCTATCGCCTGGCACCACGTCTGGGTCAACTCAAGACACTGCCAGACAGCCGCATCGAAGGGCTGTCGGGAAGCTTGAGCATGAGCCAGACGCAACGCGTTCAGCGCCAGCTGCCTTGGGCCGAGTTCGTCAGCGGCCAGGTTCAACGCCTGCCGGATACCCCGCGCTGATGCCTGACAGGTCACGCCAACAAAGCGGAAAGGATGCCGAAAGCCAGGCGCTCAAGCATCTCCAGCAACAAGGTCTGCGCCTGCTGGCGCAGAACTGGTTGTGTAAACGCGGCGAGCTTGATCTGGTCATGCTTGATGGCGATACAGTAGTATTCGTTGAAGTCCGCTACAGACAACACACGCAATGGGGTGGCGCACTCGGCAGCATCGATGCACGCAAACGCCAGAAGCTGATACTCGCCGCGCAGTATTTTCTGCAGCGCGAGTCACGCTGGGCCAACCACCCCTGCCGTTTCGATGTGGTCGCCATAGACGGCGCCACTGGCACAGCACCTCTTTTGAACTGGCTACGGAATGCCTTTGACAGCTGATCGAAGCGCTCCAGCCGAGCCGGACATTTTCACTTAACAATTTTGCTCTTTGCTTTGCGGGCTGCACATTCATGTGCCGGAAAGCCGCGCTACTTAAGGTCACACAGATGGACATGCAATCCCGAATTCGCCAGCTTTTTCAGGCCAGTATCGATACCAAGCAACAGGCGATGGACGTACTTGCACCGCACATCGAGCAAGCCAGCCAGGTGATGGTCAACGCCCTGCTCAACGAGGGCAAAATGCTTTCCTGCGGCAACGGCGGCTCTGCGGGTGACGCGCAGCATTTCTCGTCCGAGCTGCTCAACCGCTTCGAGCGCGAGCGTCCGAGCCTGCCAGCCATCGCACTGACCACCGACAGCTCGACGATCACCTCGATTGCCAACGACTACAGTTACAACGAAATCTTCTCAAAACAGATCCGCGCCCTCGGCCAACCTGGCGATGTTTTGCTGGCGATTTCCACCAGCGGCAACTCGGCGAACATTATTCAAGCGATCCAGGCCGCACATGATCGCGAAATGATTGTCGTAGCATTGACGGGACGCGATGGCGGCGGCATGGCTTCGCTGCTTTTGCCGGAAGACGTCGAGATTCGCGTACCGGCCAATGTCACTGCACGTATTCAGGAAGTCCACCTGCTGGCGATCCACTGCCTTTGCGACTTGATCGACAGCCAATTGTTCGGGAGTGAAGAATGACCCCTAATCGCCTAGGCCTACTGGCCTTGACCCTGTGTCTCGGCATCAGCGGCTGCACCTCGGTAGTTAACGCCAGCCGTGAAGCGCCCATCGATGATGACCGCGGCACTCGCACCTTCGGCAGCAAGATCGACGACTCCCTGATCGAAACCAAGGCCGGCGTGAACATCGCCAAGGCCAATCCGGACCTCGACCACAGCTCGCACATCGTCGTCACCAGCTTCAACGGCGTCGTATTGCTGGCCGGACAGACTCCGCGCGCCGACCTCAAGGCTCAGGCCGGACAAGTCGCCGGCGCTGTCCAGCGCGTGAAGACAGTGCACAACGAGCTGCAAGTTTTGCAGCCCTCCTCGCTGCTGGCGCGCCAGAACGACACCTGGCTGACCGCCAAGATCAAGACCCAGATGCTCACCGACCCCAGCATCCCCGGCTCACGCATCAAAGTCGTGACCGAGAATGGCATCGTCTACCTGCTGGGCTTGTTGACCAAACAGGAAGCCGCCCGGGCCACCAGCCTGGTGCAGGGTGTTTCCGGCGTGCAGAAGATCGTGAAGCTGTTCGAATACATCGACTGACGCAGCAAGACTGGCAATAAAAAAGCATCCCGCGGGGTGCTTTTTTTATGGGCATGTGCCTCTCGCGGATGTACCCAGATCCACTGTGGGAGCGAGCTTGCTCCGGGCGGCGTTCCGACGATAGCGGACTATCAGGCGGCATCAATGTTGAATGTGAGGCCCTCATCGCGAGCAAGCTCGCTCCCACAGGGGGTTATGGTTTGCAGGGAGATCGAGTTCAAAGCTCAAATCCCGCCCACAAAAAAGGCGATCCATCTGGATCGCCTTTTTTATTACTTGACCACTTTCAGACTAGGCCGGCCGCTTGGACGCGGTGGCTCGGTATCAGGTGGCGGACCGTCTTCATCCGGCTCAACCTCGTCATCGTCCTCCATAGACGATTCCAGATCGAAGACCATGCCCTGACCGTTCTCCCGGGCATAAATACCCAGGATGGCAGCTACAGGCACGTACAGCGTATGCGGCACACCGCCGAAACGCCCTTCGAAGCTGACCGCATCGTTATCCATGTGCAAATGCCGCACGGCACTTGGCGATACGTTCAGGACGATCTGTCCGTCACTGGCAAAGCCTTGGGGCACCTGCACCGACGGGTACTCGGAATTGACCAGCATGTGCGGGGTGCAATCGTTGTCCACAATCCACTCATAGAGCGCGCGGACCAGATAAGGTCGACTGGAGTTCATAGCGGCTCCTTAAGCCTTAGCGCATATCGCGTTCGACACCAGACAGACTCGCCTGGAAAGCCTCACGCGCAAACTGACGCTCCATATAATCAAGCAGCGGCTTCGCCGGCCGCGGCAACTCAATACCCAGAATCGGCAAACGCCAGAGTATTGGCAATAGGCAGCAATCGACCAGACTTTGTTCCTCACTGAGGAAAAATGGCTTGTCGGCGAACAGCGGCGAAACGCCGGTGAGGCTTTCACGCAGTTCTTTACGAGCCTGCACGCGAGCGGCTTCCTTGCTGCGCGGATCCAGAATCAGATCCACCAGCCCACACCAGTCACGCTGAATGCGGTGAATCAGCAGACGGCTATTGGCACGCGCCACCGGATAAACCGGCAGCAAAGGCGGATGCGGGTAACGCTCATCCAGATATTCCATCACCACGGTCGACTCCCACAACGCCAGGTCACGATCGACCAGGGTGGGCAAGCTGCCGTAAGGGTTCACTTCGATCAGTTTGGGTGGATGACGGCCCACCTCCACAGTAATGATCTCGGCGCTGACACCCTTCTCTGCGAGCACGATGCGTACTCGGTGGGAATAGTGGTCGGCGGGGTCGGAGTAACAGGCCAACCGATTGGTCACGCCCATGGCGGTCCTCCTCGCTTGTAAAAATTATCGGGAGCAGAAAACGAGCGCGCCCAGAGGGCGCCTCCCGTAACGCCTGGATGATCCAGACTCGTTACACCTTCAGAGACGCCCTTGGGCGCGCACGATTAACAGCAATTACTTACAACTCTATCAATGAACGTCCTTCCAGTATTCGCGCTTGAGCAGATAAGCGAATACGAAGAAGAAGGCCAGGTACAGCAACACGTAGGTACCGATGCGCTGATGCTGCAGCTTCACCGGGTTGGCCGAGTATGCCAGGAAAGTCACCAGATTCTTGACCTTCTCGTCGAACTGCTCTTCGTTCAGCGTGCCGGTTTTCGGCAATACCGTCAGCTGATCGCACGCTTCATGAGTCAAAGCGGTGCCGGTCAGCGGGTCGTATTGCTTCTTGCCGTGTTCGACGACTTGAACTTGTTTGCAGCCTACCACCTGACGGCCTTGCAGACCCACCAGAACGTTAGGCATACCGACATTCGGGAATACCTTGTTGTTCACACCATAAGGACGAGACGGATCTTCGTAGAAAGACCGCAGGTAGCCGTACAGCCAGTCAGTACCACGAACACGCGCCACCAGGGTCAGGTCGGGTGGAGCCGCACCGAACCAGTTCTTGGCGTCGGCCGATTGCATGCCGATGTTCATGTGGTCGCCGATCTTGGCGCCGGTGAACACCAGGTTCTTGAGCATCAGATCATGGGGAATGCCCAGATCGTCGGCGACGCGCTCATAGCGCTGGAACTTGGCGCTGTGGCAGCCCATGCAGTAGTTGGCGAATGTCCGCGCGCCGTCTTGCATGGCCGCTTTGTCGGAAACGTCGATATCGACCTTTTCCAACTCAGGAGCGCCAGCTGTCGACGCGAACGAGAACGCAGGCATAGCAGCAAGAATCAGTACAGCAAATAGCTTTTTCATCAGCCAGTCACCCTTTCCGGAACCGGTTTGGTCTTCTCGAGCCGGGTATAGAACGGCATCAGAATGAAGTAGGCGAAATACAGGAAGGTACATACCTGCGACAGCAACGTACGCCCAGGGGTTGGAGCCAGAACACCCAGCACACCCAGAATCACGAACGAGATGCAGAACACCCAGAGCCAGATCTTGCTCAACCAGCCCTTGTAGCGCATGGATTTGACCGGACTACGGTCAAGCCACGGCAGGACGAACAGCACAGCGATCGCGGCACCCATGGCGATAACACCCAGGAGCTTGTCGGGAATCGCACGCAGGATCGCGTAGAACGGCGTGAAGTACCAAACCGGTGCAATGTGTTCCGGGGTCTTGAAGGCGTTCGCCACTTCAAAGTTCGGCTTCTCGAGGAAATAACCGCCCATTTCCGGGAAGAAGAACACGATCGAGCAGAAGATGAACAGGAACACCACCACGCCGACGATATCTTTCACGGTGTAGTACGGGTGGAAGGCAATGCCGTCCAGCGGTACGCCGTTTTCGTCTTTGTATTTCTTGATGTCCACGCCGTCGGGGTTGTTCGAACCGACTTCATGCAGCGCCAGAACGTGCAGCACCACCAGACCGAGAATCACGATCGGCAAGGCCACGACGTGCAGGGCGAAGAAGCGGTTCAGGGTAATCCCCGAAATCAGGTAGTCGCCACGAATCCACTGGGTCAGGTCGTTGCCGATGACCGGGATCGCACCGAACAGCGAGATGATCACCTGAGCGCCCCAGTACGACATCTGGCCCCATGGCAGCAGGTAGCCCATGAAGGCCTCAGCCATCAGTGCCAGGTAGATCAGCATGCCGAACACCCACACCAGTTCACGCGGCTTCTGGTACGAACCGTAGAGCAAACCACGGAACATGTGCAGATAGACCACGATGAAGAACGCCGAAGCGCCGGTGGAGTGCAGCAGACGCAGGATCGAGCCGTACTCGACGTCGCGCATGATGTATTCGACGGAAGCGAATGCCTCTTCTGCCGACGGGGTGTAGCTCATGGTCAGCCAGACACCGGTAACGATCTGGTTAACCAGCACCAGCAGTGCCAGGGAGCCAAAGAAATAGAAGAAGTTGAAGTTCTTCGGGGCGTAGTACTTGCTGAGATGGTCTTCCCACATTTTGGTTGCGGGAAAGCGTGCATCAACCCAATCCATGAACTTGCTCATCACGCTTTCTCCGTATCGACGCCAATGACAATGACGCTGTCCGACTCATAGGAATGCGGTGGCACTGGCAGATTCAGCGGCGCAGGTTGCGACTTGTAGACGCGGCCGGCCAGATCGTAGTGAGAACCGTGGCAAGGGCAGAAATAGCCACCAACCCAATCCTTGCCCAGATCGGCAGGTGCCACTTCCGGGCGGAAGGTCGGCGAGCAGCCCAAGTGGGTGCAAATGCCGATCAGCAGCAGAACTTCTGGCTTGATCGACCGCGTTAGCGGGTCGACATAGGTCGGTTGTGTCGAGTTCTTGGAGGTCGGGTCAGCCAGCTGGCCCTCGATCTTCTTCAGATTCCCCAGGATTTCCTCAGTACGGCGGACGATGAATACCGGCTGACCGCGCCACTCAGCAATCATCTGCTGACCTGGATCGATCTTGCTGATATTCACTTTCACCGGTGCACCTGCGGCTTTCGCCTTGGCACTGGGAAACCATGACCCCACGAACGGGACCGCAGCCCCCACCGCTCCTGCAGCACCCACCACGGACGTGGCTGCTACCAAGAAGCGACGCCGGCCTGCATTCACGCCGTCATTGCTCATTCAGTCCTCTCCCATCAGCTTTGTGGCCTGTTAAATCAGGCATCTACTAAGTAAAAATCTGAACTTATAAAAATTTTGCCGAATGGTAATGAAAAGCCCCTACTCTGACAAGGTAATTACCATCCTGCCCCAGCGGCAAGCCTTGTAGTATAGGGGCTCTGCGGATGTGGCAAGTTGTCACAGCAAAAAAACATCGCCCATAAAAAACGCCCAGCTCCGTGAGGAAACTGGGCGCTTTTGAACGTAAAAGCGAATTAACGCTTCGAGTACTGCGGACGCTTACGCGCTTTACGCAGACCCACTTTCTTACGTTCAACTTCACGTGCATCACGAGTAACGAAGCCAGCTTTGCGCAGTGCACCGCGCAGAGTTTCGTCGTACTGCATCAGTGCGCGAGTGATACCGTGGCGGATTGCGCCAGCTTGACCACTTACACCACCACCGATCACGGTGACGTAGATGTCGAACTTCTCGACAGTCTCAGTCAATTCCAGCGGCTGACGAACTACCATGCGGGCAGTTTCGCGACCGAAGAAATTATCCAGGGAGCGGTTGTTGATGGAGATGTTACCAGTGCCCGGACGCAGGAAAACGCGTGCGGTTGCAGTCTTGCGACGGCCAGTGCCGTAATTTTGAGTCGCCGACATAATGAACTATTCCGTTAAAACTTCAGTTCTTGGGGCTGCTGAGCAGTATGAGGGTGTACAGCGCCCGCATAGACTTTCAGCTTACGGTACATGTCGCGACCCAGCGGGTTCTTAGGCAGCATGCCTTTTACCGCGGTCTCGATCACGCGTTCAGGAGCTTTGGCGATCAGCTTTTCGAAGTTGATCGACTTAATCCCGCCCGGGAAACCGGAGTGAGAGTAGTACATTTTGTCAGTGAACTTGGCGCCAGTGACACGTACTTGCTCAGCGTTGATCACGACGATGTAGTCACCGGTGTCAACGTGCGGAGTGTACTCAGGCTTGTGCTTGCCACGCAGGCGGCTCGCGATTTCGGTGGCCAGACGACCCAGGGTCTGACCAGCAGCGTCGACGATGAACCAGTCGCGCTTTACTGTTTCCGGTTTAGCAGTAAAAGTTTTCATTCTTTATAGCCTCAGGGGCCGCCCTGATAAATTAGACGGCGGATCTTACTGAATAGTGCGTACTTTGACAAGTCAAAGGCAGCCGGATACAGACGCTATCGGGGGCTCGGGTCAGCGCGTCCGTTCAACGGCAAGATTCTTCGGCAGGCGGCGCATCACTTCCACTGCAGAAAGAGGTGCGCAATTATGCAGATTGCGAAAAAATTTTCAACCTGCTTTTATGATTGTTTTGCCCAAGGAGCTCTTGATGGATTACCGCAAGCTAGGCCGAACCGACCTGAACGTGAGCGCCCTTTGCCTCGGGACCATGACCTGGGGCGAGCAAAACAGCGAGCCAGAGGCCTTGGCCCAGATCGAGCGAGCCAAGAACGCCGGGGTCAATTTCATCGACACCGCCGAAATGTATCCGGTGCCGCCAAAAGCCGAAACCTATGCCAGCACCGAGCGCTATATCGGCAACTACTTCAAAAGTCGCGGTGATCGCGCCGACTGGGTGCTCGCCAGCAAGATCGCCGGCCCCGGCAACGGCATCGACTATGTGCGTGACGGCCAGCTCAAGCACAACCGCAAGCACATCGTCGAAGCGCTGGACGCCAGCCTCAAGCGCCTGCAGACCGACTGGATCGACCTCTACCAGCTGCACTGGCCTGAGCGCAGCACCAATTTCTTTGGACAACTGGGCTACAAGCACAAGGCCGATGAAGACTTCACCCCGCTGGAAGAAACCCTCGAAGCGCTGGATGAACAGGTCAAGGCCGGCAAGATCCGCCATATCGGCCTGTCCAACGAAACCCCGTGGGGCACCATGCGTTTCCTCGCTCTCGCCGAAGCCCGTGGCTGGCCCCGCGCGGTGTCGATCCAGAACCCGTACAACCTGCTCAACCGCAGTTTCGAAGTCGGCCTGGCGGAAATCGCCATCCGCGAACAGTGCGGGCTGCTGGCTTATTCGCCGCTGGCGTTCGGTTTTCTGTCAGGCAAGTACGAAGGTGGGGCACGCCCGGCCAAAGGCCGCCTGAGCCTGTACAGCCGCTTCAGCCGCTATTTCAACCCGCAGTCGGAAGCGGCGTGCAGCCGTTACGTCGCCCTGGCCCGCGAACACGGCCTGGACGCGGCGCAAATGGCTCTGGCCTACGTGACCCGGCAACCGTTCGTGACCAGCAACATCATTGGTGCCACCACCCTCGAACAGCTGGACAGCAACCTCGCCAGCGTCGATTTGCAGCTGACCGATGAAGTGCTGGCGGGGATCGAGGCGATTCACCAGGATCACCCGAACCCGGCACCTTGATTGATCCATTGACCCATTCGCGGGCAAGCCCGCTCCCACAGGGTACTTGTGCTTGACCACACTTTGTGATCGACATAGACCCCCTGTGGGAGCGAGCTTGCTCGCGAAAGCGATCTCGAGTTCACCTCATCATCAAAGCGACCGCGCAATAATCTCCTTCATGATCTCGTTAGTCCCCGCATAGATCCGCTGCACCCGCGCATCCGCCCAGGCGCGGGCGATCGGGTATTCCCACATGAAGCCGTAGCCGCCATGCAACTGCACGCATTCGTCGAGCACCTTGCATTGCAGGTCAGTGCCCCAGTACTTGGCCATCGCCGCCGTCGGCACATCCAGCTTGCCTTGCAGATGCAACTCCAGGCAGCGGTCGACGAAGACCCGGCCGATCTGTATTTCAGTGGCCATTTCAGCCAGCTTGAAGCGGGTGTTCTGGAAATCGGCGATAGCCTTGCCAAACGCCTTGCGCTCGCGGGTGTACTCCAGCGTCCACTGCAACGCCGCCTCGGCCGACGCCAGGCCACCTATCGCGACCGTCAGGCGCTCTTGCGGCAACTCCTGCATCAGATAGGCGAAGCCCATTCCGGCTTGCCCCAGCAGGTTCTCCTTGGGCACACGGACGTCCTGAAAGAACAGCTCCGAGGTGTCCTGGGCCTTCATGCCGACCTTTTCCAGCCGTTTGCCCTTGGCAAAGCCCGGCGTGTCCGCCTCCACCAGAAACAGACTGGTGCCCTTCGCACCCGCTTTGGGATCGGTCTTGGCCACGACTATCACCAGATCGGCCAGGAAACCGTTGGTGATAAACGTTTTCGAACCATTGATCACGTACTCGTCACCGTCCAGCACCGCGGTGGTTTTCACCCCTTGCAGGTCGGAACCGGCACCCGGCTCGGTCATGGCAATGGCCGTGACCATCTCGCCGGAGATCAGTTTCGGCAGGTATTTGTGCTTCAGGGCTTCACTGCCGTAATGCAGGATGTAGGGCGCGACGATGTCCGAGTGCAGCGAAAAACCGATACCGGTCAATCCGAGACGGCCAACCTCTTCGATCACCACCGCGCTGTAGAGAAAGTCCGCCCCCAGCCCGCCGTACTCTTCTGGCAAATGCGAGCAGAGCATCCCCGCCTCCCCCGCCTTGTTCCACAGCTTGCGGTCGATGTATCCCTGCTTTTCCCATTCCCCATGAAACGGCACGGCCTCTTTTTCGAGAAAGGTACGCACGCTGTCGCGAAAGAGTTCGTGCTCGGAACTGAACAAGGTTCTGGGGATCATGGGCACACCTGTAATTGTTGTCAGCCGGGATTGGCCCATAGAGCCTATGCCCACCGTTCGCCACAGGACACTGGACACATCCGACAAAAAATAAGACGATCCAGCCGTCTGGTGACCACTTTCCCCTATAAGAATAAAGTTGAATTATGTCTAACCAAGTCTCCACGCCCTTGCGGCGCGTCAGCATCCTGGCTATCGACCGGGTTTTTGCTTCAACCCTCATGCAAGCCAAGGATTTCTTCCATCTGGCCAGCCTGCGTTATGGCAAACAGCTCGGCCACGGCCTGACCCCGGCATTCGAAACCCGTCTGGTCAGCCCCGACGGACAGTCGGTATGCAGCTTCAGCGATGTGATCCTGCCAGTAGACGGCGGCCTGGAAGATACCGATGTGATCATCCTCCCGGCCTTCTGGGACGACTTCGAAACGCTCTGCCAACGTTATCCGCAAGTGCTGCCATGGCTGCGCGCACAACACGCCCGCGGCGCCGTGCTCTGCGGCGAAGCCACCGGAGTGTTCTGGCTCGCCGAAGCCGGCCTGCTCGACGGCAAGGAAGCGACCACCTACTGGCGCTTCTTCAATGCCTTCAGCGAACGCTTCCCCAAGGTGCAACTCAATCAGGACAAGCACCTGACCGACGCCGACAACCTCTATTGCGCCGGCGGCACCACCTCGGCCTGCGACCTTTATATCTACCTGATCGAGCGGTTCTGCGGCGCCAACGTCGCCCAGGCCGTGGCCCGCGATATTCTCTACGAAGTGCAACGCAGCTACGCCCCCGGCCGAATCGGTTTCGGCGGGCAGAAACTGCACCAGGACGTGATCATCCTGCAGATCCAGCACTGGCTCGAAGAACACTTTGCCGACAAATTCCGCTTCGAGGACGTTGCCCGCGAACACGGCATGAGCATCCGCAACTTCATGCGCCGCTTCCAGACCGCCACCGGCGACAAGCCGCTGCATTATCTGCAGCGCCTGCGCATCGAAACTGCCAAGGGCCTGCTTTCCGCCAGCCGCAAAAGCATCAAAACCATCAGCTATGAAGTCGGTTATGACGATGCCAGCTTCTTCGCACGACTGTTCCGCCAGCACACGGAGTTGTCACCGAATCAGTATCGGCAGCAGTTTCAGCAAGCGGCTTAAGGGCTAGACACAAATCCAATGTGGGAGCGAGCCTGCTCGCGATTGCGGCGGCACATCCAATATTGATGTGACTGACACACCGCCATCATCGCGAGCAGGCTCGCTCCCACAGGGGTTCTGCAAGACATACAAAAAAGGGCCTGCATTTGCAGACCCTTTTTTATTTTCCGAAATATCCTACGGCTTGTGCGCCCGCGACAGGAATTCGTGGGACTGCAGTTCCAGCAAACGGCTGAGGGTGCTCTGGAACTCGAAGTTCAGGCGACCACCGACTATCGGGCATTTCACCCCAGATCGCGTGAATCGAACTGCCTCCAATAAAACTTAGGGATAAAAACTACAACCTAAAAGGAAACGACTGACTTACGCCCTCAGCCGGTTCGACTCTTATAAAAAAGACAACCACACAGGTTGCAAAACAATAAAAAGAGGTCATCCGAAATGAGCGAGCCAACAAGCCCTGTTCGTGTAGCAGTCGTGCAATTCGACCCACAAGTCGGCATGGAGAATCATGAGCGCAATCTGCGTTATGGCCTGGAGCTGGCCCTGGAGGCGGTAAACGGAGGTGCAAACCTCATCGTTCTGCCTGAGCTTTCAAATACCGGTTATTTCTTCAGCAATCGCCAGGATGCGTTTGAACATTCGGAAACGATTCCCAGTGGGCCGAGCGTGCAAATCTGGATGGATTTCGCCTGCAAACACAAGGTCTACCTGGTGGCCGGCTTGACCGAACGCGACGGCATGCGACTCTTCAACACCGGCGTTCTTGTAGGGCCTGACGGTTTTATTGGCAAGTATCGAAAAGCCCATTTGTGGAACCTGGAAAAATTATGGTTCACACCGGGTGATCTCGGCTTCCCTGTTTTTGATACGCCAATAGGCCGCATCGGGTTGTTGATCTGCTGGGATATCTGGTTCCCGGAAGTGCCGCGAATCCTGAGTCAGCAAGGCGCGGACATCATTTGCAGCTTGAATAACTGGGTCTGGACGCCTCCGCCCCTGTTCGATGACGCCGGCAAATGCATGGCTTCGTATCTGACGATGACGGCAGCTCACGTCAACAATGTGTTTATTGCGGCCGCCAGCCGGATCGGCGAAGAGCGAGGTGCTCGCTACCTGGGCTGCTCGCTGATTGCCGGAACCAATGGCTGGCCGATCGGCGCAGTGGCTTCTGCGGATCAGCAGGAAATTCTGTTTGCCGATATTGACCTGACCAGCTCCCGAAGTGCGCCCATCTGGAACAATTTGAACGATCTGCATCGCGATCGTCGAGCCGATCTCTACGATCAGATGCTCGGTTATACCCAACACCCTTGCCTCCCGCGCTGATAACAGGGGCATGACGCATGGAAACCACAACCGAAAAACACCGGTCGAACCGACTTGCCAGTAGATCGCCGCTCGATACCGCGATCATCCTGCTGGTGATCGGCACGACACTGCTGATTATCTGGCTTTCATTCACCAACCGCTCTTCCTGGTCAGCACATTGGCCAAGCTACAGTGACATGGTGTCGAACCTTTCCGAGCCGAGTGCCTGGCTGCGTTGGGTGCTGGGAGACATCAGCGAGGTTGCCTTCTACAAACACGAGTTCGCCTCTATCGGGCTGCTGGCTGGGGCCTATCTGGCCTACTGGGCGAATCGAACGGGGAAGTCCTGGCAAGGTTTTGCCATTTCCTACGGCACTGGATTATGGCCGTGGCTGGTTACCAGCTCGTTGCTTGGGCTGTTGCTGAGTAACCTGCTGTGGGGCTGGACGGTCACGGCCACAAGTTGGCAACCCACGTTTGCGGCATTTGTTTCATTGCCGGCGGCGATGGTGCTGATGTTTGGAGGTGGCTGGAAGGTCACGATCAACGGAGCAATCATGGGCGCCGTGCTCGTCACCCCGATGTGTTTGCTGATCGTCAACTACGTATGCAATCCACTAGGCTTGCCTGCCGTGATCGGCAATGTCTCGGGCATGGCTGTCGCCAGCGTCATTGCCTTTCTGCTCTGTCGTTACCTGCCGAGCCTGGTGAAGCCCGACCTATCCGACCTATCCGAGAAGCCATCCGACTCTTCGGCCGCAGCTGCCGTAACAAAGACACCTGACTACGGAGTTTTCTGGAGCCTGCGCCGAGTTTTGGCAGACTTTTCGGAAGCGCCGTTCTTTGGCAATGAACTGGCCAGCCTTGGCCTGTTACTGGGGGCGGTGTTGGCCTACACCTTGAACCCCATGAGTCCGGTATACGGCTCGGGTTTGCTGCCACAACTGATCGGCGCACAGGCTTTGACCTCAGCTTTAGGGGTGGTGATCTGGCGTCGACAATGGATGTTGCGCGGCTGGTATCCCACCTACATTCCGCTCGTGTCAGTCGTGCCAGCAGCGATTCTGACGTATGGCGGCAGTTGGCAGGTCATAGGCTCAAGCGCACTGCTAGGCGCACTTATGGCGCCACCCTTGGCGTGTGCGATTGCCAAAAGGTTGCCGGCCGACATGCATTCCTACATCGGGAATGTCCTGTCCATGGCCATCAGCACCTTGCTGATTGTTCCGCTTATCGGACTCCTGATAACCAACTGATTCATAAGCCGCACTTCTCCCATTCGGCTGTATCAAGGTCCCGCCACCGAAGACCGGGTACAGCCACTTTTTTATCGCAATGAATCGAGCGAGGTATGACATGAACCTGCCCAAACTGGCCATCGCGGCTCTCGGCGGCACCGTGAGCATGCAAGCCAGGAATGCCGGTGAAGGCGTTATCCCGACAGTCAGCGGCGAAACCCTGCTGGCCTCGGTACCGGAACTGACGACACTGGCCCGTGTGACCGTTGAAACACTCGGGCTACTCCCAAGTGCCTCACTGGATTTCGAGTTTTTGTTGAGTGTCCTTTCCTGGGCGAAATATCAGGTTGAGCAAGGCGCTATTGGTGTTGTCATCACCCAGGGCACCGACACCCTCGAAGAAACAGCAATATTTTTCGATTACTTGTGGAACCACGACGAACCTCTGGTCCTGACCGGCGCTATGCGTTCGGCAGCTGAAGTGGGGGCCGATGGCCCGGCGAATCTGCTGGATGCCTGCCGAGTCGCTCTGTCTGAAAACAGCTGTCAGCGAGGCGTTCAGGTGGTAATGAACCGCCAGATTCACCCCGCGTGCAGCGTCCGTAAAACCGACTCATTGGCGTTGCAGGCGTTTTCCTCCCCGGTTTTTGGTCCCGCGGGCCTGCTCGTGGAAGGAACCGTCCGCTATCTACGCCAGCCGGCCCACCGAATGCTTTTACCCTTACCACACCAGACAACCCAGAAGATTGCCCTGCTGGAAGCGTCTCTTTCTGCGGACACCTTGTTATTGGAGAACATCCTCAAGCTGGGATACGACGGACTGGTGATCGCTGGTTTCGGCGCAGGACACGTATCAGAAAGCTGGGCTGACGCTGTCGAAAAAATCGCAGGAAAAATCCCGGTCATCATTGCGACCCGGACCGGTTCAGGCTCCACCGCTCAGTCCTCCTATGGTTTTATTGGCAGCGAGATGGATCTGATCCGCAAAGGTGCATCGATGGCGGGATTTCTCTGTCCGCGCAAAGCCAGAATCCTGCTCTGGATGCTCATCGGCTGCCAGCGACAAAATGAGCTAGCGTGCTATCTCAAAGATGACAGCAGGTATCGAAATTGACATACAAAAAAGGGCCTGCATTTGCAGACCCTTTTTTATTTTCCGAAATATCCTACGGCTTGTGCGCCCGCGACAGGAATTCGTGGGACTGCATTTCCAGCAAACGGCTGAGGGTGCGCTGGAACTCGAAGTTCAGGCGACCGCCGGTGTAGAGGTCTTTGAGTTCGACTTCAGCGGAAATGATCAGCTTGACGTTACGGTCGTAGAACTCGTCGACCATGTTGATGAAACGGCGGGCAATGTCGTCGGTGGTGACGGTCATTTGCTCGACGTCGCTGAGCAACACGGCGTGGAAGATCTTGCCCAGCTCGATGTAATCGTTCTGGCTGCGTGGGCCGTCGCAGAGTTCGCGGAAGTCGAACCAGGCCACGTCTTCGCAGGTGCGCAAGGCACGGATTTCGCGGTTTTCGATCATCAGCACATCGTTTTCGACAGCCAGAGTGCAGTCCGGTGTCAGCGCCTGGAAGCTCTTGCGCAGGCTTTCGTTGGCCGCGGCGTCCAGTGGGAAGTGGAACAGTTCGGCCTGCTCGAGGTGCCGCAGACGATAATCGACGCCGCTGTCGACGTTGACGATGTCGGTGTTCTGCTTGATCAGGGCGATCGCCGGCAGGAAGCGCGCACGTTGCAGACCGTCTTTGTACAGGCCGTCTGGAACGATGTTCGAGGTCGCGACCAGAGTCACGCCATTCTTGAACAGTTCTTCCATCAGCGTGCCGAGGATCATCGCGTCGGTGATGTCGGAAACGAAGAATTCATCGAAACAGATCACCCGCGCTTCGTCGGAGAAGCGTTTGGCGATGATGGTCAGCGGGTTTTTCTCGCCGGGCAGGGTCTTCATCTCTTCGTGCACACGCTTCATGAAGCGGTGGAAGTGAGTCCGGACCTTTTCCTTGAACGGCAGCGCTTCGAAGAAGGTATCGACCAGATAGGTCTTGCCGCGGCCAACGCCACCCCAGAAGTACAGGCCCTTGACCGGCGCCTGATCTTTCTGGCCAAACAGTTTGCCGAACAGGCCCGGCTTGCTGCGAGAGGCCGCGACCAGATCGTCGTACAGGCGCTGCAAATGACGCACCGCAGTTTCCTGGGCGGCGTCATGAAAGAATTCCGGGCGTTTCAGATCAGCTTGATATCGTTCTAGGGGCGTCATAATTCGTTAGCAAGGCAACAAAAACGGGCCGTCACTGTAGCGACGGCCCTTGGGAATGGCAATCAACCCTTGGTCGGGGCAGATGCGCGATTAGTCCTGCGCAGGTGTCAGAGCAACCCGCAAGGCGTCGATGGCGGCATCACGCGCAGCGCTGTCAGCGAAGGCCGGACTGTCTGCCACGCACTCGCCTTCCAGCCAGACACTGAAGCTCAGGTCCTCGCTGCGCAGGTCCAGTTCCTGACCCGCTTGCAGTTGCTTGGTCACCGCGCCAGCGGTTTTACCGTCGGCAAAGTTGCGCGACAGCAGCAATTGCTCGCCGTCAGCCGCCAGCAGACGGAAGCGGAAGCTGCCGTCGTCTTCACGGAAGCTGACGAAACGTGCAGCTTTCGCAGCTTTCTTCTTGATGCTCGTAGCGACTTGCGTCTGACTGACGAAAGACCGCAGGCCGACCGCTTCACGCAACTCGTGGAGGAAGGGTGATGCGATGGCGCGGGCTTTTTTCGCACCGATCTGGAGGATGTCTTCCAGATCCGCCGGACGTTCAATCAGCTGGTAATAACGCTCGCGGGATTCGCCAAGCTCGTTGTCCAGCAGCTGGAACAGACGATTTTTGGCTTCACCCCAACCCAGGCCCTGCAACAACTCGCTACGGAATTCGTCGGCCTGAGCCGGTGTGGCGAAGGCCTGGAACAGGGTGAACAGGTGCGAGTTGTCCGGGTCTTTGGCTTCGCCGGGGGCGCGGGAATCGGTGACGATCCGCGAGATGGCGTCTTTCATTTCCTTGGCGCTGCTGAACAACGGGATGGTGTTGTCGTAGCTTTTGGACATCTTCCGGCCGTCGAGACCTGGCAGCGTGGCCACGCCCTCTTCAATCACTGCTTCGGGCATGGTGAAGAATTCTTTGCCCTGGCCGAACAGGTGGTTGAAGCGCTGGCCGATGTCGCGGGCCATTTCCACGTGCTGGATCTGATCGCGACCCACCGGCACCTTGTGGGCGTTGAACATCAGAATGTCCGCGGCCATCAGCACCGGGTAGCTGTACAAGCCCATGGTGATGCCGGCATCCGGGTCTTCGCCGGTTTCGACGTTCTTGTCCACCGAGGCCTTGTAGGCGTGGGCGCGGTTGAGCAAGCCCTTGGCCGCAACGCAGGTCAGCAGCCAGGTCAGCTCAGGGATTTCCGGGATGTCGGACTGACGATAGAAGGTCACCCGATCCACATCCAGACCACCGGCCAGCCAGGTCGCGGCGATTTCCAGACGCGAGCGCTGAATGCGCAGCGGGTCATCGCATTTGATCAGGGCGTGGTAGTCGGCCAGGAAATAGAACGAATCGGCATTGCTGTCACGGCTGGCGACGATCGCCGGACGGATGGCCCCGGCATAGTTGCCCAGGTGCGGCGTGCCGGTGGTGGTGATGCCGGTAAGGATACGCGTACGAGTAGTCATGGGTAATCGCTTGTCAGACTGCAATCAATTCGAAAGGCGCGGCAGTATCAGATCTTTGAGGTCCGTCAGCTTGCCATGAAAAAAGTGTCCGCATTCTGCCACTTTCAGCAGCTCATGGGGGCGATCGAGGGCGTCGGACCAATCGTAAACGAGCTGCGGATCGATGACTTCGTCGGTTTCCGGCTGGATCAGGGTCAATGTGCCTTGTTGCGGCAGTTGATCCTGATCGCCCAAGCGCATGACGGCAGGCGCGACCATGAACAGATGCTTGAGCTGTTCGCCCTGGGCCTCCAGACGTCCGCCGAGACTTGCTGCAACAAAACCGCCGAAGGAGAAACCGAACAGGGTCAAAGGTATTTCAGGATGTTTGGCCCGCAGCCACTCGGCCACCGCCTGGGCATCGTCGACTTCGCCGGTGCCCATGTCGTGCGTGCCTTCACTGGCGCCGACGCCACGGTAGTTGAAACGCAAGGTAATAAAACCGGCATCCCGCGCGGTGCGCTGCAAGGTCGAGACGACCTTGTTGAGCATGGTGCCGCCCTGCACCGGGTTCGGATGGCAGATCAGCGCCAGGCCGCGGGGCTGGTCGTTGTCCAGCCCCTTGTTATCCAGATACAGGGCTTCCAGTTGACCAACCGGGCCATCAATCACTACAGGGGTTTCGCGCATAAGCAAGGAAGGAACTCCGTGACCTCGAATCGGGTCGACTCGTCTAGCCAATTGTCTGTGCCAATCTATTGCGAGTGAATCGCGGTATACAGCGCAGGTTCGAGCCGTTAACGTAAAGCAAAGCCGTTTATAGAGGAAGGACTCGTGGAACACTCGCTCTTAGTTTGGTTGTTGCCGACTCTTGCCCTGGTTGCCGGTGTCGCTATTGGATTCCTGGTCGCTCGCCTGCTGCCGAATGCCGCGCCTAACCGCACGCAACGTCAGCTGGATGATATTCAGGAACGTTTTGACAGTTATCAGAACGAAGTGGTCACCCACTTCAACAGCACCGCAGCTTTGGTACAGAAACTCACTCAGAGCTATCAGGATGTGCAAGATCATCTCGCCGAGGGCGCCAATCGTCTGGCCCTGGACGAACTGACTCGCCAACGCCTGCTGGCCGCTCTGCACGCCGACTCGGCACAAGCACCACGGGAACGCCTGACGCCACCGCGCAGTCAGGAAGCGCCGAAAGATTACGCACCAAAAATGCCGAATGCTCCCGGCATGCTCGATGAGCATTACGGCCTGAAGAAATAATCAGGATTCAAGCGTAAAAAAGCCCGCCCGATCTGCTGAAGATCGGGCGGGCTTTTTTGTACCTGGCCGGGCTTATTGCTGGTATTGCTGGCCTTGCTCCTGATACTGCTGACCAGGAATCGGCTTGAGGTTGACCTCTACCCGCCGGTTCTGCGCGCGGCCGTTAACGTCGGCGTTGCTGGCGATCGGATTATCCGGGCCGGCACCGCGAGCCGACAGGTTGGCACCGCTGACGCCCTGGGAGGTCAGGTAGGTCGCTACGCTTTGGGCGCGACGCTGGGACAGGTCCATGTTGTGCTGACGGCCGCCGGTGCTGTCGGTGTAGCCGACGATTTCAATCTGGTTCTGGTTGAACTCCTTGAGGGAGCCCGCCAGGTTGTTCAGCGGTTGATAGAAGCCCGGAGCGATATTCGCCGAATCCGTTGCGAAGGTGATGTTACCCGGCATGATCAGTTTGATCTGATCGCCCTGGCGCTGCACTTCGACTCCGGTATTGGCCATGCTCGCACGCAGTTTCTTTTCCTGCTGATCTGCGTAGTAACCATAACCGGCGGCAGAAGCACCGACCACTGCGGCGCCTATCAGCGCGCCCTTGCCACGGTTGTCGTGGCTGATGGCAGCACCGGCCAGCGCACCGGCCAGGGCCCCCAGACCACCATATTTAGCGGTCTTGCTCATGCCCGTGGAGCCCGTGGAGCTGTCGGCCTGCCCCTGGTTGTCATACGGGCTGGGCGAAGCACAGCCGGACAACATAGCCACAGCAGTAGCGACAATAATCAAACGACGCGAGGTGAACATGGAGAGCTCCTGGTTTTTTGCATTCTGTGGTGCAGCGGACGTTGGCAATAGACCTTTGCTGGCGTTTGAACACGACAAACGGCAAAAATTCCGTGAGTCCGTCTACGCCAGAAAATCAGGCTCGCACAAAAGGGTTTTCACGCATCTCATCGCCCAGCCGGGTATCGGGACCATGCCCGGTGACCACGGTTGCATCTTCGTCGAGGGTATACAGACGCTGCTTGATCGAGCGCACGATGGTTGCCTGATCACCGCCCCATAAATCCGTACGCCCCACCCCGCGACGAAATAGCGTGTCACCGGCTATCAGCAGCTTAGCCTCAGAAAACCAAAAGCTCATGGAGCCTGGTGTGTGACCGGGTGTGTGCAGCGCAACGCCGCAACCACAGGCCAGCTCTTCATCATCCGCCAACCAGCGATCCGGCGACGGAACAGGCGTGTAAGGCACGCCGAACATGCTGCATTGCATCTCCAGATTGTCCCAGAGGAATTGATCCTCTTTATGCAGATGCAGCGTTGCGCCGGTTTTTTCCTTCAATTGGCCGGACGCGAGAAAGTGATCGAGATGAGCATGGGTGTGGATGATGCTCACCACCTTCAAACCCAACGCCTCGAGCCGCGCCAGGATCAACTCATGATTGCCACCCGGATCGACGACGATGGCCTTTTTAGTGATCGGATCGCCGATGATCGTGCAGTTGCACTGCAAAGGGCCGACAGGGAAGGTTTCGCGGATAAGGGCGGGGTGCTGGGACATCGGGAGCGTGCTCGGAAATCAGTGATGGGGCGATTCTGGCACAAAAGCTGAGTTGTCTGATCCAGAGTCTTCGCGGGCAAGGTTATGTGCCCCACCGCAAAACCGTGGGAGCGTGGCTTGCCCGCGAAGACGGCCGAGCAGTCAGCGTGCGAGTTCCAACCTGCCATCGTCTTCCAATGTCAGCAGGTATTTTTTGGCTTCAAGCCCACCTGCAAATCCTGTGAGAGCACCCGATGCACCGATGACACGATGGCAAGGCGCGATAATCGAGATCGGGTTCTTTCCATTGGCAGCGCCAACTGCTCGAACGGCCTTTGGGTTGCCGATTTGCACCGCAATATCGCTGTAACTGCGGGTTTCTCCGAACGGGATAGTCAGCAGCGCCGCCCAGACTTTTCGTTGAAACCCGGTCCCGACAAAGTCGAGTTCAAGTTCGAAACCGTTTCTTTCTCCCGCGAAGTACTCATTCAGTTGCCGTTCTGTTTCGACCAGAACAGGACAATTGTTTTCCTCCTGCATCGGGCCAAGCCGTACTCGATCGGGTTTATCGTTCTCCCACAAAATGGCGGTGAGCCTTGATGCCTTGGCGACAAGGGTTAATTTACCGACCGGTGAGTTCATCATTTTGTATGCATATGGCATGTGCTGACTCCTTGATCCGCCAGGGCTTTAGACGTCGCTTGGTTAGGGGCGCCTGCACTGTAGATCCGAATTCAAACGCAAAAACCACGTTTCTTGCGTTTGAATTTTTGATGGTTATCAGACACCGGCGAGGGGCTTGAAATCAGTGATGGGGCGATTTCAGCCCAGCACCCCCAACTCCTTCGCCCGCGCCACCGCCTGGGTCCGGCGCTCGACGCCGAGTTTGCTGTTGATATGGCTGGCGTGGGTTTTTACGGTGTGCAGGGAGATGAACAGCTGATCGCTGATTTCCTGGTTCGAGCAGCCTTGAGCGATCAATTGCAGGACCGCCAATTCGCGGGCGCTGAGGTTTTCGGTGTGATGCTGCGGTTCGACCGACTCCCGGACCGGGGCTACGGCTGCTGGTAAACGCTCAAGCAGGCTCTGGCGCAGCTCGGGCTGCGAACAGGACTGAAGTTGCTCTCGCAGCCAGTCGGGATGGTTGCCAAGCATCCACTCGAAAGGTTGCAGTACGCCTCCCCCTGCCGCTTCAAACGCTTGGGCCAAGGCTTGTCGCGCCTCAGGTTCGCGCCCGTTACCAAGTAGCAAGGCGACCTTCTGATTCAACGCCATCACGCAGAGCATCTGCCGACCGGTTTGCTGCCCATGCTCGATCAGTTTATTCAACCGTTGCTCGGCAACCGCGGGCTGCCCCTGGATCACGTCCAGCAACGCCTGCTGCAGTTCGATATGCAACGGCAGTTGCGGATGGAACTCCGGAGGTGCTGCCGCCTGTTTGCCGTTATAGGTCTGTCCTAACCGCGCCAGCCAGGCTTCAGCCAGATCGGTACGGCCCTGAGCCAGCCACAGTTCGCATTTGACCAGCGTAATCATCGCCAGGTAGTAGATCGGCGGTACGTCCCAGATATGCATCAGCCGCTCGGCCTCGGCCAGTTCGGCAAAGGCTTTGGCAAATTGGCCGCCGTCCCCCTCAAGCCTCGCGATCGAGCAATGGCCGATCAGCACACTGATATCCCGACAGGCGCGCGCTTCGCCCAATCCCGCCTGCAATCGAGCGAGCCCGGCTTCGGGCTGCAGGCGCAGCGTCAGTAAAAAACCTTCATATAGGGTCAAGCGCGCGCGAATCGCGTACAGCCGCAGGACAGACAAACCCTGCAAACGTTGCAGCCCCTGGCGCACCTCATCGAGCGCGCGGAGGATTTCTCCCCGGGCTTGCAGCACCCGCGCCCGATCGTAATGGGCCAAAGCTTCGAACAATGGGTTGCCGACCCGCTGCGCCAGCTCCAGCGACTCACGATTCAAGCCTCGGGCGCGCCACAGGTCCGCATCGGCAATCGCCAGATTGGAGAGGGTCGACAGACACATCAAGCGTTGCCCGTAACGCTTGTGCGGCAGGCTCTCCAAGGCTTCGGTGCAATACAACCGGGTCAACTCGCGATTGCCACGACCACGGGCAATGATCCCGCTCAATGCCAGCCATTGCGCCAGCATGGATTTCTGCGCGGTCGCCGAGGGTGCTGGCAGGAAGCGACTCAAATGACTGGCCAGCTCTTCGGCCGCATCCAGCTGACAAGCCAGCCCCAGCGCCCAGCTGTAGAGCACGATCAACCGCGGCGTGCTGATCAGCAGGCTGTCGGGCAGGTCCATTTTCCAGCGCAGCAGCATGCCGACGTTTTGTTCGGCCAGCAGTTGCTCTTCAGAAAGGTTCTGTACCAGATTCGCCGCAACATCCAGGTGTCCGGCACGCAATGCCTGCTCCACCGCTTCATCGAGCAAACCCTGAGCGTTGAACCAGCGGCAGGCCCGCAGGTGCAGGCTGGCCGCCGGCAACACCGCATTGGCCGTAGGGCGGGTGCGTAGCAGGTCGGAAAACAGGTGGTGATAACGATACCAATGACCCTGTTCATCCAGGGGCACGAGAAAAACCTGATGGGCCTGCAAATACCGGAGAATTTCAGCGCTGTCATGGGCTTCGCGCACGGCGTCGCACAACTCGCTGCAAAAGCGCTCCTGGGGCGCGGTGTCATACAGGAATGACTGCACCTCGGCGGGCAGGCAATCGATGACTTCTTCGAGCAGGTAGTCGCGAATCAATCCTTCGCCGCCATGCAACGCCTGAGGCAGTGCACCGTCATGGCCCGCTTCGCAAGTCGCAAGCAGCCAGAAACGCAGCCCGGCGACCCAGCCTTCACTGCGCTGGATCAGGCTTTCCAAGGCTTCACCGCGCAACGAACTGCTGTGCCGGTCGAGCAAGGCCAGCGATTCGTCATGGGTCAGGCGCAGGTCCTGCTCATTCAATTCAAGCAATTGTCGGGACAGCCGCAAACGCGCCAGGTGCCAGTCGGGACGCTGACGACTGGTGACCAGCACCAGCAAGCCATCGGGCAGGTGATTGAGGAAAAATTGCAGGCAGCGATCGAGCACCGGCCCCTGGGCCAGATGGTAGTCATCCAGCACCAGCAATAACGGATTGCCTGGTGAAAGGTGGTCGGCCAGCTCATCCAGCAAACCATCCAGCCATTCTTCGAAAGCGAACGGTTGATGCCGCTGACGCATTTTCAACAAGCCGAGGGCCTGCCGGCCAATTTTCGGGAAATATTGTTGTAGACCATCGAGCAGGCGCTCGAGGAAGCGACCGGGGTCATTATCGCGAGGACTCAAGCCCAACCAGAGGCTGTGCCAGTGAGCAGGCAGACTCTGACAAAACTCCACCGCCAAAGAGCTTTTACCGAAACCTGCCGGAGCGCTGACCAACAGCAAGCGCCCGCTCAAGCCGGCACTCAAGCGCTCGCACAAGCGAGGCCGCAGCACATAGCCGTCGGGCAAGGGTGGACGATAAAAACGCCCTTCCAGTGCTGGAACAGCAACGTCGGAAGGCCCTTGTGTACGGGACAGGTCAGTCATAGCCAACTCTTGTTGAAGTGCTGTTGTCGGCATTGCAGATGTCCGCAGACTAGCGGTAAAAGGCCTTGTGTTGAAGGTTATTACTACAATTCGATACAAAAAGAATACAACCAGAATTGTCAGCGTCGGTTTGACGTCTCCTGCCTTTCTCTGCCCAAAAGAAAACGCCCCGAACCAGTCGGGGCGTTCAGAGGGTGCGGCCTCTGTTTTACAACTTTTTAGCGAACACCTTCCTGACGCAGTGCAGCAGGGGTGAAATCACTGGTGGTCGAGGTGAAGCCGAAGTCATACGCCTGTTTCTCTTCGTTCTTCATGCCCAGTGCCAGGTAGCGGCCGGACTGCAGGTCGTAGAGGGTTTCCAGGGTGTACCACGGCACCTGAACGTTGTAGTAGTTCTGGGCGTGAGCTTCAGCCACACGCCAGAGTTGATTGCGACCGTCGTAGTGATCGATCACCGCTGCTTGCCAGGTGTCTTCGTCGATGTAGAAGTCACGCTTGGCGTAGATGTGACGCTGACCTTCCTTCAAGGTAGCCACCACATGCCAGACCCGACGCAACTCGTAACGAGCCAGGTCCTGGTTGATGTGACCGGCCTTGATGATGTCGGCGTACTTGAGCTGCGGCGAGTCGAGCTTGTAGCTGTCGGAGGCGATGTACATCTCCTTCTTGCCTTCAAGTTTCCAGTCGTAACGATCCGGAGCGCCGTTGTACATGTCGAGGTTGTCGGAGGTGCGCAGGCCGTCAGCCGCAGTACCCGGACCGTCATAAGAGACTTGCGGAGCCCGACGAACGCGACGCTGACCGGCGTTGTAGACCCACGCCGAACGCGGTTCCTTCACCTGATCGAGGGTTTCGTGCACCAGTAGCACACCACCGGCCAGACGTGCCGGCGCGGTCACTTTCTGCTTGAAGTAGAACAGGATGTTGCCCGGGTTCGCCGGATCGTAGTCCTTCATCTTGTCGCGGAACACGAACTGATCCTGGAAGTACACCAGGCTGTACGAGCCGTTTGGCTGTGGCGTGGCCTGGGTCACCAGACGGGTCACGCTGCCGCCGCGATAGCGGGTGATGTGGTTCCAGATAACCTCGACGCCGGTTTTTGGAATCGGGAAAGGCACTGCAGTCTCGAAGTTTTCCAGACCGTTGCCGCCGGAGACCAGATTGGTAGTGGTGGCGTTCTTCTTGATGGAGGTGAACACCGCATCCGGCACGGTGGCACCGCGATGGGACGGGTAAACCGGCATCTTGAAGGTTTCCGGGTAGCGCTTGAACATCGCGTACTGCCCTGGAGCCAGCTTCTCCTTGTACTGATCGACGTTCTGCGCCGTGATGGTGAACAGCGGTTTTTCACTGGCATAAGGGTCGGACAGGAAGCCTTTGCCGTCGACGTTGCCGGCATTCGTGGCCACTGGTTTCCAGGCCGGAATCGAGCCGTCGGCATTGCCTGCCATTTCTGCGCCCATAGGCGTCAGGCTTTTGCCCAGCTTGTCCGCTTCAGCCGCAGGAACTGCTGCCATGACGCTGCTCGCCAGCATCGACAGCCCAAGGACTCCGACGTGCAACAGACTCTTGGTTATTTTCATATTCTTGTTCGTCCTGAAAATGCAGTGCTTAGAAGTTCACGCCGAAACTGAGCGCAACGAAGTCGCGGTCATCTACGGTGGTGTACTTGCCGTCAAAGAAGTTGGTGTAAGCCAGGCTTGTGGTATAGGTGTTCTGGTATTCGGCATCGACACCCAGGCTCACCGCTTTGCGACCTTCTTCGAAGTTGCCGCCAGGACCAGGGGAATAACCACTGACGTCATGGGACCAGGCCACGTTCGGCTTCAGATTCACACCGGCGAATACGTCGTTGTATTCCCAGATCGCACGACCGCGATAACCCCAAGAGGCCGAGGTGGTGAAACCGTCATCGTTGCAATTGCGGCTGCGGTTGTTGGTGGCTGTACCCGCCCCGGCACCGTTGATGGTGCTGGTGTTGAGGATCTGCGAGCAAGTATTGAGGGTGCCTGTGGCGGGCAACTCGCCCGGACCGTAGACCGGATCACGGCCATAACGCACGTCGGAAGTGCTTTCCAGGCCACCGACATAGGTCAGACCTACTTCGCCTACCAGGGTCAGACGGCTGGCGCCCATGACCTGGTCGAAGAAGTGCGTGAAGGTGGTCTGCAGTTGGGTGATTTCCTTGCGACGATAGCCATGCAGGTCCTGCCCTGGTACGCCAGTGAGTAGCGAAGCGTTGGTCAAGGCCCCGCCCAGTGGGCGCACACCGGAAAACAGGATATCGGTGGAGTTGAGCTGAACCGGCGCATTCGGACGATAGCTGATCTCGCCTTGCCACGCGGTACCGGTAGGCAAGGTGGTGGAGAAGCTCAGACCATAGAGACGAATGTCTTCCGGATACTCGACAAAGTACTCGGAGCTACCTGCGACAATCAATGGTGCCAGGGAACGGAGCGCAGCCGGCAGCCTGGCCGCTCGGGCATAAGCCGATGCTGGCGCACCTGTGGCACTGAAGATCGGCGCACGGCTGTGGTAATTCATGAAATACGCGCCGAACTCGGTGTCCAGCGGTTCATAGTTGTATTTGAAAGACACGCCCCACTGCCCGCTATCACGCGCATCCCGATCAGGGCCACGGCGTACCAGGACACCTTCGTTATTGATGTCTACACCGTTAGCCGCCAGTGCTGGCAATGCCGCCGCAGGAATGGTGGAACGCTTGTTCAGTACCCGCAGGTTGTCGGTGCAACCATCGGCAATGATGTCCGGCTGAGAGAAGAAGGTGCCGCAGTTATCGACGACCGTCTGGTCCCATTCCAACTGGTAGAAGGCTTCGGTCGACAGGTTCTCGGTCAGGCTTTGCGAGACGTAGAACATGTTGACCGGAATCAGGCCCTCCTTGACCTCGGCGCCTGGACGACGGAATGCGGAAGCGTCGATCGGGTTGATCGAGTTGATGCCGCCGCCGATGAAAGTACTTTCACCCCAGCTCACTACCTGCTTGCCCAGACGGACCGAGCCCGGCTCATCGCCAATCGAGTAGTTGTGGTAGACGAACGCATCGAGAATCTGCCCGCCGGAGGACTTGGCGCCCTCTTTGCGGTTTTCGTCACTGATGTCCTTGAATAGACGATGTTCGTCTTTGAGTTCGAAGTCGTACCAGTACTTGCCCCGGACGAAGACACCGGTATCGCCGTATTTCAATTCAAGGTCATGGATGCCCTTGAAGATCTTCGAAAAGGTTTCGCCGCTTTTGAAGTTCGCGTGGCCATCGTCGGAGGTCTGGGACAGGCCGTGGCCGCCGTTGTTGACACCGATCAGGTTCTTGTTGGGGCTCTGAGTAGACCAACTGGCACCCACCGACAGGGACGAGTCGAACTGACCTTCGATTTCACCGATGTTGAAACTGACGCCGAATGCGGGCCCGGCGAGCGTAGAGGCGAGACTGACCGCCAGGGGCAGTTTCGCCCGGCGCCAGAACTGGTTTACTGATGTCATCGACGCTACTCCATGTGCTTTATTGTTATGGCAGTGAGCACTTCTAAAAACGCTCTGAGTGACAGGGAGCCAGGTTGTCCCAAGGCCAGTCAGAGTTGCATCGCCGTGTTCTATGCGTTTGCCCCGTTCTTAAAAATCCTTGAGCGGACTATAGCCAGCAGGTAGTACTGCTTGATCCCTCTAAAGTGTGATTTGCAACCCCGACCACTCTGGAACAGTCCTTTCGCCAGATCGGCAGATGCCGGCACGGCAAGGATGGCTGAAAATTTCGATTTGACAAGCCAAGCGCTTGCTTGGTGGGCTTGCCGTGCCCTTTCGGACACGGCAAAGGACGCTTAAAGCGTCGAAAGGAAGGTGCTGTTGTTGGCCTGCCATTCGGTGACGTCGACGCGGATGCGTTTCTTGTCGAGCTTGCCGACACTGGTCTTGGGAATTTCAGTAACAAGCGCGATCTGACTGGGGATCGCCCACTTGCTCAGGTGCCCCAGTTCAACGAATGGCTTGAGATGCTCCTTGAGCTCCCTGGCCCCGATCACCTGCCCTTCGCGCACTACCAACAGCGCAAACGGCCGCTCGCCCCATTGCGGATCCGGGATACCGACCACTGCTACTTCGCGTACCGCCGGATGGCGGCTGATCAGATCTTCCAGCGCCAGCGACGAAATCCATTCACCACCGGTCTTGATCACGTCCTTGATCCGGTCACGGATATCGATCACGCCCATGCTGTCCAGGGTGGCCACGTCACCGGTGTGCAACCAGCCGCCGGCCCAGAGCTCCGCGCCCTTCTGCGGCTCACGGAAATACCCCTCGGTCAGCCACGGCGCACGCAATACCAACTCGCCCTGAGACTCGCCGTCAGCCGGCAGGAAGTTGCCGTTATCGTCGACAATCGCCGCCTCTACCAATGGCCCGGGCACACCGGCCTTGATTCGATAAGTGGTGCGTTCGTCTTCAGTACCGGCCATCAGCTCATCATTGAGGTGAGCGCAGGAGACCAGCGGGCCGGTCTCCGACATGCCGTAAGCGGCGGTCAGTTGAATGCCTTTGGCCTTGGACGCTTCGTACAGCGTGCGGTTGAGGGCGCTGCCACCGATGACTATTTTCCAGCCGCCGAAGTCCGTGCTCTGAGCCGCTTTGGAATTGAGCAGCATCTGCAGGATGGTCGGCACGCAGTGGGAGAAGGTGACCTTCTCCTTGCGCCACAACTCCACCAGATACTCCGGGTCGTAGCGACCGGGATAGACCTGCTTGAGCCCGAGCATGGTCGCTACATACGGCAAGCCCCAGGCATGCACGTGGAACATCGGCGTGATCGGCATGTACACATCGCTGGTGCCCAACAGCCGCACACTGTCGATGCTGCCCATGATCGTCGACACGCCCATGGTGTGCAGCACCAGTTGCCGATGGGTGAAATACACCCCTTTTGGATTACCCGTGGTGCCGGTGGTATAGAAGGTGGTCGCGACCGAGTTCTCGTCGAAGTCTTCGAAGTCGTACTGCGGGCTGGCAGCGGCCAGCAGTTGCTCATACTCGCCAACCAGGTTCGGCAGATCAGCGGTTTTTTCCGCCGCGTCGGTCAGCAGCAGGGTTTTCTCGACCGTGGTCAGGTTCCCGGCAATCGCCTGGTAGAGCCCGACGAACTCACTGTTGACCAGCACGAAGCGGTCCTCGGCGTGGTTCATGGTGTAGAGAATCTGCTCAGGCGACAAACGCACGTTGATGGTGTGGACCACCGCGCCGATCATTGGAATGGCGAACATGCACTCCAGGTAGCGATGGCTGTCCCAGTCCATCACCGCCACGGTGTCACCGGCCTTGACCCCGGCTGCCGTCAGTACGTTGGCCAGCCGCGCGACACGCTCGATGAGGGTCGGGTAGCTATAGCGCAGTTGATCGCGATAGACGATCTCACGGGTTTTCTCGTAACGGCTACCAGACATCAGCAGCCGCTTGATCAGCAGCGGGTATTGATAAGCGCCTTCGGCTGGCGGGATAACACGAGTCTGCAACATAAGAGTCCCTTTTCTGACTGCACGGTCATGGCGTTGAAAATATGCACTCTAGAACTCCTTGATGACAGCTTAATCAGCCAAAGGGATGATTTGCAGTGCCATATAAATGCTGGCTTTACGCCAGCACTCGGAACAACCTCAGATGTACGGGGCTTCATGGAGTCGCCGCTGGAGGTATGCGCGCAAAGACTTCTCTACTTCAGAGTTGCCGGGCTTGGGTAAACTGGTCGGCCACTTACCGCGCGCCAAAGCCTTTATGTCAGGTCGAGCGGTCAACCCTCTACGCTGGATCTGGCGCAGGCCCTGCTCCCACCAGACCTGTCGACAGGCTTTGACGTATGCGGTATCGACTGTACTGGCGCCATATAAAAGATCGCGCCCGACCTTTTGCAGATCCTTGTCCTGGCGACCCAAGTACAACTTGATTCGCAACCGTTGCAGCAGTGATGGAATGGGTTTACGTCTCGGAACTTCACGCTGCAGCGTCAGCAGCTCGGGCCGGTAGGACTCACCATGGCGTTCGAAAAACACTGCCTGCATGGCATGGAAGAAGTCTTTGTCGGAGAAGTAGTGATAGATGCTGCGCCTGGTCTCGGCGACTTTGCTGTCCCGCAGTGCAAATGACAGAGCAATCTGCTCGAGCGTATGCAGATCCGAAATATGTGCCGTCCACTCATCGATCAGCGCAATGGACGCCTTCATCAAAGCCCCGTCGCACGCCATCAGACCGCACACCCCACTATTGAACAGATGTTGGTCGCCGGGCACCGATTGCCCGGTGGAGCGCAGATAAGTGTCGAGCTTGACGAACTCCGGACGTGATCGCACATCAGACCAGAGGAACTCGATTTCATCGACCAGATAATGGTGCGGTGAGACACGCTCGAACAATCGCTGAGGGTCCGATTCGAACAAGGTGTCGGTATCGACAAACAGCGTCTTCTCGGCCAATTCGAGTCCTGCGGCAATGGCGCAAGCCTTGCGGCGATGGTAATAGCCGTTATCCCCTTGCCATTGGGTGAGCGTCGCCTCGCTGAGCGGCAGCACCTCGACCGGCCAACCGTCAAAATCCTCAGGTTTGTCGGTGAATACCCGAATGATCAGATCATCAGGATTCTTGCAGCGAGCGCGCGCGGTCAAAATGCTGAATTTTGCTTCTCGACGGTAAACGTCCTTGCCGCCATAAACCAGATAGAGCAGCTGCGCAGGTACTTTCTTAATCGTCATCCACTGTCCACGTTTGAGCCAATGCCTGGATACTTTTGGCGCTCAACCAGGTTGGATGAGTCACATGAGTCGGCAATTGTACGATTAAACCTCCCGTACCGGCAGCAGCTCCTTGCCAACCGCAAGCTCGGCAGCATCAATGCATTTCAGTGAACGCCAGCTTCACGCCAATGGCGATCAGCACCGCGCCCATGGTCCGGTCGAACCAGTGGCCCATCCTTGCAAAACCGGCGCGCACCCGCTGCTGACTGAACAACATGGCCACCAGGCAGAACCAAAAACCGGTCGCCGCTGCCAGATAAACTCCGTAACCCGCCTGAATCGCCAGCGGCGTGTGCGGGTTGATTACCACGGTGAACAACGACAGGAAGAACAACGTCGCCTTGGGGTTCAGGCCATTGGTCACGAAACCGGAAGTGAAGGCGCCGCGCGCCGTGCGATCGCCGGCTTCCTTGTGCAGGTCTTCTGTGGCCGGTTTCGCTGGCCGGGCGCGCAGGGCCTTGAAGCCGATGTACAGCAGATAGGCGGCCGCCAGCCATTTCAAGGCGTTGAACAGCACGATCGACTGCGACACTATCAGGCCGATACCCAGCAACGAATAACCCACGTGCAGGAAGATTGCCGTGCCGACACCCAAGGCCGTCCAGGTACCCGCGCGGCGACCGTGAGTCACGCTTTCGCGCACCACGACGGCAAAGTCCGGGCCCGGGCTGGCAACAGCGAGCAGGTGAATAAGGGCAACGGTCAAGAACTCTGTCCAGTACATGGGGGCTCCTTTGGGGTTTTGGGCTGGGAGTATCGAGCTGTTAGGCTCGCCACATTACGCCTTCAGTTAACCGCACAAAAGGTACAGTTGATGAGTAACAATCGCCGCGCCGTGTTCCTTGACCACACTTCCCTGGACCTGGGTGACCTTGACCTCAGTGCGCTGCGAAACAGCTTCAGCGATTTGCAGCTATGCGCACAAACCACCCCGGATCAGGTCATCGAACACCTGCAAGGCGCAAGCGTCGCCATCAGCAACAAGATCATGCTCAATGCCGAGACGTTGGCGGCCTGCCCCGAACTCAAGCTGATCCTGATTGCCGCCACCGGCACCAATAACGTCGACCTCGACGCCGCCCGCGCCCATGGCATTACCGTCAGCAATTGCCAGGGTTACGGCACGCCTTCCGTCGCCCAGCACACGATCATGCTGCTGCTCGCTCTGGCCACACGCCTGAGCGACTACCAGAAAGCGGTCGGTGAAGGCCGCTGGCAGCAGGCCAAACAGTTTTGCCTGCTGGATTTCCCCATCGTTGAACTGGAAGGCAAGACCCTCGGATTGCTCGGTCACGGCGAACTGGGCGGTGCCGTAGCGCGACTGGCCGAAGCCTTCGGCATGCGCGTGCTGCTCGGTCAACTGCCGGGGCGCCCTGCCCGCGCCGATCGCTTGCCGCTGGATGAGCTGCTGCCACAAATCGACGCGCTGACCCTGCACTGCCCGCTCAACGAACACACCCGCAACTTCATCGGCACCCGCGAACTGGCGCTGATGAAACCCGGCGCCTTTGTGGTCAACACCGCACGCGGCGGTTTGATCGATGAACAGGCGCTGGCCGACGCTCTGCGCAATGGTCACCTTGGTGGCGCGGCCACCGATGTGCTGAGCGTCGAGCCGCCGACTGCCGGCAATCCTCTGCTGGCTGGCGACATTCCTCGGTTGATCGTCACCCCACACAACGCCTGGGGCAGTCGCGAGGCACGGCAACGGATCGTCGGTCAGTTGACGGAAAACGCCCAGGGCTTCTTCAACGGTGCAGCGCTACGAGTTGTCAGTTGATAAACTGCGCGCCATTTTTTCAGGGAGCAGACCATGGATCCGCGCAGTGAAGTACTGCTTCGTCAGGCCGAGTTATTCCAGGGCTCGCTGCTGCTGGCCGGTTTGCCCGCCGACGACTTGCTGGGCAAATTGCCCAACGCCCATGGCTGGTGCTGGCATGCCGGCGATCAGGCCGCGCTGGATGCACGCTTTGCCGAGCGCAGCCATTTTGGCGTGAATGCACCGGCTCAAGACTTCGAGACGGCGGTGCTATTCCTGCCCAAATCCAAAGACCTGACCGACTACGTGCTGAACGCCCTGGCCTCGCGCCTGGCCGGTCGCGAGTTGTACCTGGTCGGTGAGAAACGCAGCGGTATCGAAGGCGCGGCCAAGCAACTGAACCCCTTCGGCAAACCACGCAAGCTCGACAGCGCACGGCACTGCCAGCTCTGGCAAGTCACCGTGGCCAATGCGCCGCAAGCCGTGACGCTGGAAAGCCTCGCGCAAGAGTACGAATTGCCGCTGGCCGAGGGGCCGCTGAAAGTCATCAGCCTGCCCGGTGTGTTCAGCCATGGTCGTCTGGATCGCGGCAGCGCTCTGCTGCTCGAACATCTGGACAAACTGCCCAGCGGTCACTTGCTGGACTTCGGCTGCGGCGCGGGCGTGTTGGGGGCGGTGGTCAAACGTCGTTATCCGCACAACACCGTCACGCTGCTGGACGTCGATGCGTTTGCGGCTGCCAGCAGTCGCCTGACCCTGGCCGCCAATGGTCTGGAAGCCGAGGTTCTGACCGGCGATGGCATCGACGCAGCGCCCATGGGTTTAAGCGCGATTCTGAGTAACCCGCCGTTCCATGTCGGGGTTCATACCGATTATCACGCGACGGAAAACTTGCTGCGAAAAGCAGCCAAACATCTGAAAAACGGTGGCGAACTGCGCTTGGTAGCCAACAGCTTCCTGAAGTATCAACCGCTGATCGAAGAGCACCTTGGGGCCTGTGCGATCAAGGCTGAGGGGCAAGGTTTCAGAATCTACCGGGCCAAGCGCGGGTAAACCGCTTTAACAAAAGAGGGCTTGCCCAATCGGATTTGCCTAGGCAGAATCCGCTCCGTCCTAGGGGAGTAGTCTCCCACGAGCGCCATGCTCGTCCGGCATACGTCAACATACTTGGTCCTCAGACCATGGCGTATGCGACCCAAAGTCCGCACAGACGGACCGCAGGGTTTGACAAGACCTATGACACGAACACCTTACCCGGGGCGGGAAGGCTGTACGTGTCATAGCCGTGTCGACCCGCCCCTTGGAAAAATACCTGATGCTGGATTCCCTACTCGTTCCTACCGCGATCGTTGCCTTGGCCGAAATCGGCGACAAGACGCAGCTGCTTGCCCTGATTCTCGCCGCGCGCTTTCGCAAACCCTGGCCGATCATCGCCGGGATCGTTGCTGCAACCCTGGCCAACCATGCGGCTGCAGGTGCGGTCGGCGCCTGGTTCGGCAGCTTCTTCTCGGACGCCACCCTGCACTGGATCCTCGCCGCGAGCTTTGCCGCGACGGCGCTGTGGACTTTAGTGCCAGACAAAATGGATGACGACGAAGCCAGTACCGCGCGCAAATTCGGACCGTTCCTGACCACGCTGATTGCGTTCTTCCTCGCGGAAATCGGCGACAAGACGCAAATCGCCACCGTGATGCTGGCCGCGCAATACCCTGAACTGTGGCTGGTGATCATCGGCACCACGCTCGGCATGTTGATTGCCAACGTACCGGTGGTGCTGGCGGGTAACTTCGCAGCAGACAAACTACCCCTGACCCTGATCCGTCGCCTGGCGGCGTCGGCGTTCTTCATCCTCGCTGTTGTTGCGGTGTACAAGGCGATGCAGATGAGTGGGTGGGTGTAAGCAAGAGGGCAAGTCGGCCACTAACGATGTGATTGACTCACCCCCTGTGGGAGCCGGGCTTGCCCGCGAAGAACGATGACATGGTGTACCTGAAAAACCGCAGTGCGCCCTTCGCAGGCAAGCCAGCTCCCACATTAGCGCGAGTCGACCGCCCACCCAATGATCGACTCAAAATCTGTAGGAGCATGGCTTGCCCGCGATGGCGTCCTTACGGGCAATGCACAACCATCAGGGCTTTTTGGCCTGCTGATAAAGCGGCATCACCTTCGGAATCGCCGCTTGCAACGAGGCGATCCGGCTGCCGGATGACGGGTGGGTACTCATGAATTCAGGCGGCGAGCCTTGCGACGCCTTGCTCATCTTGTTCCACAGGGTGATCGCAGCATTCGGATCAAAACCGGCGCGGGCGGCCAATTCCAGGCCAATCAGGTCCGCTTCGTTTTCATTGCCGCGGCTATTAGGCAAGGTCATGCCGTAATTGGCCACGGTGTCAGCCAAGGCCAGGGTATCTTGCCCCAGACCCAACAGCGCCCCGGCGCCCTGCTTCGCCATTTCAATACCATAGGCCTTGGACATCGCTTCACGACCGTGCTCGCGCAGCGCGTGGGCAATTTCATGACCAATGATCGCAGCGATTTCAGCGTCGGTGAGTTTCAGCTTGTCGATCAACCCGGAGTAGAAAAAGATCTTGCCGCCAGGACCGCAACTGGCGTTGAGCTCGTCACTCTTGATCAGGTTGACTTCCCACTGCCATCGGGCCGAATCCGGACGAAAAATCGGCGCCTGGGCGATCAACCGATTGGCAATCGCCTCGACCCGTCGGGCGTCGGCACTGCTCTTGTCCAGCACACCTTTACTGCTCGCCTCCCCCACTTTCTGCTGGTAGGACTGCGCATACATCTGGTTGACCTGATCGGTCGACAGCATGCTGAACATGTACTGCTGGCGCTCCACACCCACCGCGCCGCCGCTGGTGGTGTTGACGGACTCGCAACCGCTGAGCAGCAAACCTGCGCTCAGTGCACACAAAACCAATGACTTATTCATCAACACACTCCCTGAAAACATGGCGCGTATCCTAGGCGGTGATTTGTACCGGCGCCAGATACAACGGACGTGTAGCACGGACATTTCAAATTCACCACGAGCGCGGCCCTCGCGAGCAAGCTCGCTCCCACAAGAACTCCGCAATCCCCTGTGGGAGCGGGCTTGCCCGCGAAGGCGTCGGAACAGACACTGCAAAGATCGTGATCCATTTCAACCCGGGGTAAGACACTCCGGCGCATTGAGCTTCGGATCATTCACCAGATTGGCCAATACCCGCTCGCGCAACGCCGTCGGCTCGCTGGCCAACAGCGCCTGCAAGGTGTGCAGTGGAGTTTCGGGGTTCAGCCAGGCTTCTTGCCCGGCGGCATCGAGAATCAACGGGCGGCGCTGACTCGAAGCGGCTTGAGTGATCACCGCGGTGCTCAACCAGACCTGTTCCTGCACCGGATACGCTTCCCAGATTGCTGCAAAGAACAGCGCCGAGCCCTCCCCCGGCGTCAGCCAGTACGGACGCTTGCGGGTGGTCCCACGCCATTCGTAGAAACCATTGGCCGGCAACAGACAGCGGCGTAAACGAAAAGCTTCGCGAAACATCGGCTGCTCGGCCAGGGTTTCCGCCCGGGCATGGGCCGGCGTTCGCGACATATCGGTCAACCATGGCGGCGTCAGGCCCCAACGGGCACGGGCCAATTCGCGCTGGCCATCACTGCCGGCACGCAGCATCAACACCGAATCATTGGGGGAAATGTTCCACTGGGCCTGCTGATCGGCGGGGAAGCCAGGCAGGGCCGCGAAGGCGGGGTTCCAGCGAAACAGGGCATAACGTCCACACATGGGGCAACACGACTCTGGATAAAACGAACGTCAGCCTAACAGACCAGCGTGCCGGGAAAGCTGTCCGGTTCATCGCAGGGCAGCGGCAGCGCGGCATTGTACGCGGCGATCAGCTCTCGTGCGTATTGCGCCTGGTCGTTATCCACCGCCAGGCCGAGCAGCCCGGACACCGGCAACTCACCGGCAGCGCCCAGCAGATCGCGCCCCACCAGATGCGCTTCCACGCCTTCACTGGCCAGCATGCTCTGAAGCAACTCACCTTCCATCAGGTTTTCCGGTTCGTAGACTCGCTGCATAAAAGCGCCCCCGTCACTCGTTTTCGCTGCGAACGTCGAGCATCCATTCATGGCCGTCGGTTTGCAGCGTGAACACAATCGGCCGGCAGCACACCGGACAATCCTCAATGTACTGCTGATCGCCCCCGGAAAGGTCGAGTACGGCCTCAACCGTTTCTCCGCAATAAGGGCAGTCGTAGTGTGCAGTTTCCAGCATCGCGGTCTCCCAAGTGACTTGTGCGTATAATCGCCGGTCTATTTGCGGGGCTATTTTTGTTTGAGCTAACTTTTCAGACCGTGCCCGGTTACTTTTTGATCCAAACCTTTACTTACCCTAGCCGTTTCCAACAAGAGAGCATGATGGGCGAATTCGATGCCATCCGACCTTACGACGACAGCGAAGTCCCAGCGGTACTGGCACGGCTGCTTGGCGACAAGGCGTTTCTAGATATCCTCACCCACTTCCGCTTCCCGCGCTATGCCGGCGCCCTCGGCTGGATGCTCAAACCACTTATAGCTCATCGGCTGCGCCGTGAGTTCGCCGGCATCACTTCGGTGGCCACCTTGCAGGACAAGGTCGAGTTTTACGTCGACCACACAATCGAGCGTGCCACTGACGGCGTGACCTACACCGGCGTCGAGCAGTTCAAGTCCGGCAGCGCTTACCTGTTCCTGGCCAACCACCGGGACATCGTCATGGACCCGGCCTTCGTCAACTACGCGATCTACCACGCCGGCCTGCCGACGCCACGCATCGCCATTGGTGACAACCTGCTGCAAAAACCTTTTGTCAGCGACCTGATGCGCCTGAACAAGAGCTTTATCGTGCACCGTTCCATCAGCGGCCGACGCGAGAAGATGGCTGCCTATCAGCTGCTTTCGGCCTACATCAGCCATTCGATCCGCAACGATTGCCAGTCGATCTGGATCGCTCAGGCCGAAGGCCGCGCCAAGGACGGGGATGACCGCACCGAGTCGGCGATCCTCAAGATGTTCCACATGAGCCGCAAGGACGAGCCGTTCGGCGAAGTCATTCGCTCGCTGAACCTGACCCCGGTGTCGATCAGCTACGAATACGACCCGTGCGATCAGGCCAAGGCCCGCGAACTGTACATCCGCGCCACTACCGGTTCCTACACCAAGGTTGCGGGCGAAGACGACGTCAGCATCGCCAAAGGAATCACCGGCTACAAAGGTCGCGTGCATGTGAACTTCGCCGCGCCGATCACCGAGCTCTTCGAGGACACCAAGCAACTGGCGATCGAAATGGACCGGCAGATTCTCGGTGGCTACCGGTTATTCCCGGTGCACTACCTCGCTTACGCACAATGGAGCGATGCCGACCCGCAATTGCAGGTGCCGCCCGCCGCCGACCTGTTCCCGGCCGAGGAATTGGTCAAGGCCCAGGAAGAATGGCAACGTCGCCTGGACGCCTGCCCGGCAGAGCACCGTCCGTTTCTGGTGCAGCAATACGCAACGCCGGTGCGCAATCAGTATCGGGTCAAGGCTGGTTTGCTGCTGTAAGGCGATGGGTGAAAACGACAACGGCGCCCTTGGGCGCCGTTGTTTTTTCTGGAGCGGACAATGCGTTGGGGCGAGTACAAAACCTGTGGCGAGGGAGCTTGCTCCCACTGGGCCGCGAAGCGGCCCTAAAATCTGCAACCCCGTTGTGTCAGACACACCACATTCTCAGGTTTTGCGACTGCTTCGCAGCCGAGCGGGAGCAAGCTCCCTCGCCACAATTGCCCACCAGACAGAAATTTGCGCTGACTGGCCGGCGCCCACTCTTGCACCGAATTCAGACCTGAGTACTGACCCACGACACCAGCAACGCCAACGCCAGACAGGCGAAGCCAAAGCAGTAGAAAAACCGGTTCCTGCGCAAGGTTGCAACGTCCAGCAGCATTTCCGGCTGGTTGACATTGCGGCTTTGGCTTTGCGCCGACAGGCTGGCCAGGGCGCGTTGTTCGCGACGACGGGTCGCATGCAGCAGCCAGCCGCCCGGGCAGGCAAACAGCAAGGCGAGGAGATTGATCAGTTTGGCGGGGTGGGCGTTGAACATGGACCAGATCAGTTGCAGCGACATCATGAACCTCGAGTAAAACATGCCATTGGGGCCCTCGGACAAGCACCCGCGGCGCGGATTCTACCGAAAGCGCTGGCACATGCCCGCCCTTTTCGACCAAAAGCCCGCCGTCCGCCGATTAATTTATGCGGTCACGCTTTCGTCATCTAAACAAGCCAGTCTGTTGCCCCTCGATACCGACACGGAGCTTGTCATGTTGCATGCAGAGAACCAGGACCGCCTTTATCTGATCTCCCCCAGCGATGAGCAGCAAGCGCTGGTCGGCAGTCTGGCCTTCAATGTCCAGGACCGTCATTGGCTGGTGTATTGCGCCCTCGGCGGCCATCAACATGCCGATCTGCCGGAGACCGACTTGCTGACCGGAGTGAGCATGCTCGACTTTTATGTCGAAGCGGCCTGAATTCAGATCGTTCCCACGCTCTGCGTGGGAATGCATCCCGTGACGCTCTGCGTCACATTCAGAAGCGGACGCGGAGCGTCCATGGCGGCATTCCCACGCGGAGCGTGGGAACGATCAAAATCCTGAAATGAAAAAGCCCGGCTTCAGTGATGAAGTCGGGCTTTTTCGTAGCGGGCCAATCGCCTGGATGAATCTTATTGGCTCAGGATCTGGCCGATGGTCGGATCCTTGAACAGCCGGGTCAAGGCATCGCTCAACACGTCGCTGACCAGCTTGGTGTTGGTTTCCTGGTTCGGTGCCATGCCGAAACGCTGATCCAGCGATGCGCCGTAACGGCCGCTGTAGCGACGGTTGGCGTTCGACACATCGGAGCGGAAAGTCGCGCCGATAGTCGCTTCAGTCACGTACATGCCTTCCTTGGGCGACTGATACTTCAGCTCGACCAGGGTCACGGTCACTTGCGGGGCATTCAGGGCATTCGGACTCGGGGTGAAACCCAGCAGGCGCACGGCGGCTTCAGCCTGGGCTTGCAGTTTGGGCACGATGTCGGCGCTGGCGACGCTGATGGCGCTGGTTTCAGGGTACAGACCGCCACGGGTCCCCAAGGTTGGCGACGGACGACCGTCGACCACTCTCACCACGACCGGCTGCCCCTGGCCCACAGGTGCGAGCTGGGCCGTGAGTTTCGGTTGCGGGCTGAGTTGTTGCGGGCTGTGGGCGCAGCCAACCAGGGTCAAACTGGACACAGTGATCAAACCGAACAACAGGCGTTGCAACATACTCATTTCTCCAGAATCAGGCACAAACAGAATGCCAGTATAGCGGTGGGCACGCGTAGCAAACCAGCGAGCCTGAATACTTGCTGAAGAGTTGTGCAAAGTAATGCCTGGCAGCCCTGCGTAACCTTAATGTCATGCCAGACTGGCACTCTTCAAGGCAGTCAGACATCAGGTACGTTGCCATGCAATTTCTATGGTCACTGTTCACGCCTCAACGCAAATACCGCTACTTCGCTTTGCTCGATGCCAATGAGTGCTGCCAGGCTTTCAAGCACTGCCGCCTGCCGCCAATGGGCGCTGGCTGGGTCGAAATCGAAGAAATTCGCCTCAACTGGCTGCAGCAACCATTGCCCGCCAATGCTCGCATCAGCCCGCGCATTCCCCGCTCACGGCTGCAACAAGCGTTGAGCACCTGACCAAACGGCTAATAAAAGTCATTTAACAGGACCATTTCTGCGCGTTTCTTCGCTACAATCTCCCCCCGATTATAAGGACGTCTCCTGATCGGGCCTCGCAGCATCGCTAATACGCTTGTATTAGCTCCCCCGCACCGCCCACAGAGAGCCGCCCACACAGATCGAGTGAAGCCGGTGTGCTTGCTGTTTTTTCTGCAAACCACCACTTTTCGCGAATCTGCCAGAGCTGCCATTGCGCTCGGTCACTGAGCTGTTTGCCCGTTTTGCCGCCATGAATCCCATGTCGGCATTGATCCTCGGGCCCGGTGCCAGGCTAAGGCAGCCCTTTTTTGAGGTTCACGTCTTCAAAAGAGCGTGAAAAAACGGGTTTTCACAACTTCACAAGAGTGTGGCGAGCAAATGAATAGTTTTGCGTCTGAAAATGCACTATTAGCGTCTACAACAGCCCAATTACACAGGACCGAGCACTCCTCAAGAACTGGAGCCTGAAGCCTGTCCGCTACGGATTTGGTTGCACGAACGGACGACTTGACCATAAGTCGAATTGCCTCCCGCGCGCTGAAATGAGTTCATACGAACTTCAGGCCCGGTTGGTAGCGTCCGTCGAAGTTGCGAAAAATTGCGAAGATTCGGACATGGCGATCCTGGCCATGAGTGACCTGGGGCGCTATTTGAAGCATGCCCCGTAACTCCTGGCAGCTATGCCGTCAATTTGGTGCTGCAGATTTTGGAGACGCGTTAAATGGCGCATAACGAAGCAGTCGACGTGGTATTGGTTGGGGCGGGCATCATGAGTGCCACCCTCGCCGTACTGCTCAAAGAGCTCGACCCCGCGATCAAGCTGGAAGTCGTCGAGCTGATGGATTCGGGTGCCGCGGAGAGTTCCAACCCGTGGAACAACGCCGGTACCGGTCACGCCGGGCTATGTGAGCTGAACTACACGCCACAGGCCGCCGACGGTACTGTCGACATCAAGAAAGCCGTGCACATCAACACCCAGTTCGAGGTGTCGAAGCAATTTTGGTCTTATCTGACCAGAAAAAGCACGTTCGGCTCGTCAAAAACCTTCATCAGCCCGGTGCCGCACCTGAGCTTCGTGCAGGGTGACAGCGGCGTTTCGTTCCTGAAAAAACGCTTCGGAAAGCTGCACAAGCATCACGCCTTCGCGGACATGGAATACACCGAAGACAAGGCGAAAATGGCTGAGTGGATGCCATTGATGATGCCTGGTCGTCCGGCTGACGAAGTCGTTGCCGCAACCCGCGTGATGAATGGCACCGACGTCAACTTCGGCGCCCTGACCAACCAGCTGCTCACACACCTGGCCAGCGCACCCGATGCCCAGGTCAAGTACTGCAAGCGTGTCACCGGCCTCAAGCGTAACAACGGCGCCTGGACCGTCAGCATCAAGGACGTGAATACCGGCAACTCCCGTGATGTCGACGCCAAATTCGTCTTCCTCGGTGCTGGCGGCGCGGCATTGCCGTTGTTGCAGGCTTCGGGTATCGAAGAAAGCAAAGGTTTCGGCGGTTTCCCGATCAGTGGCCAATGGCTGCGTTGCGACAACCCGGAAGTGGTCAAACACCACCAGGCCAAGGTTTACAGCCAGGCGGCGGTGGGTTCGCCACCGATGTCGGTGCCGCACCTGGATACCCGTGTTGTCGATGGCAAGAAGTCCCTGCTGTTCGGACCTTACGCCGGGTTCACCACCAAGTTCCTCAAGCACGGTTCGTTCATGGACCTGCCGATGTCGGTTCGCGCCGGCAACATCGGCCCGATGCTGGCTGTGGCCAAAAACAACATGGACCTGACCAAGTACCTGGTCAGCGAAGTGATGCAGTCGATGGAACAACGTCTGGAATCGCTGCGTCGCTTCTACCCTGAAGCCAAGGCTGAAGACTGGCGCCTGGAAGTGGCCGGTCAGCGCGTGCAGATCATCAAGAAAGACCCGAAGAAAGGCGGCGTTCTGCAGTTCGGTACCGAACTGGTCGCAGCCAAGGACGGTTCGCTGGCCGCCCTGCTCGGCGCTTCGCCTGGTGCATCGGTCACCGTTTCGATCATGCTTGAGCTGATCGAACGTTGCTTCCCGGAGAAAACCAAAGGCGTTTGGGCAAGCAAACTCAAGGAAATTTTCCCGGCTCGGGAAAAGGTTCTGGAAACCGACGCTACGCTGTATCGCAAGATCAACACGCAGAACAACGTCGCTCTGGAACTGGTTGAGGAAAGCAGCGAGACCGAAAGCTACGCTTGAGGTCTTGCTCCATGAAAAACGCCCCGTTCTCCTTGAGAGCGGGGCGTTTGTCATGTGCGGCGAAATAATCTTTGTGGCGAGGGAGCTTGCTCCCTCGCCACAAATGCCGGCGTGCCTGACGTTAACCGCGAGCTTTGTTGATCAACTCGATGTAGTCGCCAGCATTGCGCTGATCTTCGATCAGGGCGACGAAATCCTTGCCGTGCTCGTCCTTGCCATCCAGGTCGTAACCGGCTTCGACGAAGAACGCCAGAAAACGCTCGAAATCGTCGATACGCAGGCCACGGTAGGCCTTGATCAGTTTGTGCAGGGACGCAGAGGTAGCGTCGACCGGTTCGAAATCGAGGAACAATTTGATCTGCGCATCGCCGATCTCGTCACCAATCACTTGCTTCTTATCTTTACGCATTGCCGACTCCAGCTCGCAGACATTTCACGGGGCGGGCAGTTTACCCCCCGCCAGCCCCCGCGCTCAACGCGCGCGTACGGCCCCAGTGTGCAAGTCGGCCCAGACATGCCCGTTGGCATAGCTCAGGAACTGGCAATAGACCGTGTCGTTACGCAGCAGATCGATCATCACCCGGTATTGGGCCAGCGGGTAAAACAGGGTGAGGGTCCGGGTCTTGTCGTCGTATATCGGCTTTTTCAGGCTTTTGCTTTCGCCATCGAAATTGACCAGTACCTGATTGATGGTTGCGCCCTTGTTCAGCGGTTTGCCCTTGAGGCGGATCAACATCGGCGAAGTCACCGGGATCGGTTGCTGAGTGGACTGGCGCTGACTGCCGACTACCACCGAGTACTCGGTGACCTGCAACAGTTGCTGTTGCTCAGGCGCAGCGTCACGCAGGGTCAGGTCGTCTGGAGGCAGAAACTGCGCGTGCATCGCAGCTGGCGCAGCCGCCAGCGGCAGACTGAGTGTCAGTAACAAAGCAGCGCAACTGCGAATCAAAAGGCTCATGACGGGCTCCAGACACGTGGCAGGGCACTCTAGCATGGGTTTCAGGGCCAAGCCGCCACGGCGGTCAATCAAACTGCGCGCGCATCCAGGCCTGATACTCAGCCACTCCCGCCTCGCCCTCACGGGGCGCCCAATGAGCCAGCTCGCCTTCACCCACTGGCCGGTAAGGCCCGGCCTTGCATTCGAACATCAGACTGTCGGCTTCCAGCACCACCAGCCCATGAAACACTCCCGGCGGCAGATCCACGCCCAGGCAATCGCCGCCGGGCTGTAACACGCGTTTGGTCAGTACCTGGCCCGACTCGTCGAAAATCAGCAGACCGAGGCGGCCTTTGAGTACCAGCAAGGTTTCGGCCTTGTCGTCACCCAAGTGTCGATGGGGCGGGATATAGGTGCTGGGCTGCAGGCCCACCGCCATGCGGTGGCACGGCTCTTCCATCTGGTGGAAGTTGTGATGTTGCCGGCCACGGGGATTCGCCGCAGCTTTCTCGACCAGCTCGGCGAACAGTGATTGATCGAGAAAGCCCGGCGTATTCACGGCTTACATTCCTTTGACTGCGTAGATGCCCGCGGCGTTGCGCCAGTAGCCTTTGTAATCCATGCCATAACCGAAAATGTAACGGTCGATACACGGCAGGCCGACGTAATCTGCTTTCAGATCGGGACGGGCCTTGCGGTCGTGGTCCTTGTCGATCAGCACGGCGGTGTGCACCGCACGGGCGCCGGCGTGTTTACAGAAATCGATGATCGCGCCCAGGGTATGACCTTCGTCGAGGATGTCGTCGATGATCAGTACGTCACGGTCGATGAACGAAACTTCCGGCTTGGCTTTCCAGAACAGATCGCCGCCGCTGGTTTCGTTGCGATAGCGGGTCGCGTGCAGGTAGGACGCTTCCAGCGGGAAGTTCAGATAAGTCAGCAGTTTGCCGGAGAAAATCAGACCGCCGTTCATCACACAGAAAACCACTGGATTACGCTCAGCCAGCTCGATGTTGATTTGCGCACCGACACGGGCGATGGCCGCCTCGACTTCAGCTTCGCTGTACAGGCAGTCAGCCTCTCGCATGATTTGACGGATATGCTCGAGATCAGCGGACATGGTGCTCTCCAAGGGGGTGGCTGTTTCGGAAAAGCGGGCAAAGGTACGCATCCGGCGAAGTCAGATCAAGCGTTTCTGGACTAACGTACAGCATGTCTATAGGACAACACCCTCGGATAGATTAATCTAGGCCGGTTTTTTTGCCCGCCGCCGGAGCCTTTCCCTATGCCCATCCGTGAGATCCGCCATCCGCTGATCCGACACAAACTTGGCCTTATGCGCCGCGCAGACATTAGCACGAAGAACTTCCGTGAGCTCGCTCAGGAAGTCGGTGCGCTGCTCACCTACGAGGCCACCAAAGACCTGCCGCTCGAAAGCTACGAAATCGAAGGCTGGTGCGGCACCGTTGAAGTCGAAAAAATCGCTGGCAAGAAGATTACCGTGGTGCCGATCCTGCGCGCCGGTATCGGCATGCTCGAAGGTGTCCTCAGCCTGATCCCGGGCGCCAAGGTCAGCGCCGTGGGCGTGGCTCGCAACGAGAAAACCCTCGAAGCCCATACCTACCTGGAAAAACTGGTTCCGGAAATCGACGAGCGCCTGGCCATGATCATCGACCCGATGCTCGCCACCGGTGGCTCGATGGTCGCGACCATTGATTTGCTGAAGAAGGCCGGCTGCAAGGATATCCGCGCCATGGTGCTGGTCGCCGCCCCTGAAGGCATTGCCGCCGTGGAGAAGGCTCACCCTGACGTGATCATCTATACAGCGTCCATTGATCAAAAACTCAACGAGCACGGCTACATCATTCCGGGCCTGGGTGACGCCGGCGACAAGATTTTCGGCACCAAGCAGAAGGACGCTTGAGCATGCAGGACGAGTTCAACGACCCGCTCTGGCGCCAGATTCTGTCGGGTGCACAGATGCTGTTCGTGGCGTTTGGCGCATTGGTGCTGATGCCGCTGATTACCGGCCTCGACCCCAACGTTGCGCTGTTCACGGCGGGCTTGGGGACTTTGCTGTTTCAACTGGTCACCGGGCGTCAGGTACCGGTGTTCCTGGCTTCGAGCTTTGCCTTCATCACCCCGATCATTCTCGCCAAAGGTCAGTTCGGTCTCGCCGCAACCATGGGCGGCGTGATGGCGGCCGGTTTCGTTTATACCTTTCTGGGTGTGGCGGTGAAGATCAAGGGCACCGGGTTCATTGATCGGCTGCTGCCACCCGTGGTAATCGGTCCGGTGATCATTTCCATCGGCCTGGCCATGGCGCCAATTGCCGCCAACATGGCGATGGGCAAGGCTGGCGACGGCACTGAGCTGATCCACTACCAGACGGCAATGATGATTTCGATGCCGGCGCTGCTGACCACCTTGATCGTGGCGGTGTTCGGCAAAGGGATTTTCCGTCTGGTGCCGATCATTTCCGGGGTGCTGGTGGGGTTCGCCATGGCATTCTTCTTCGGCGTGGTCGATACCGCGAAGATTGCCGCAGCACCCTGGTTCGCGCTGCCGCTGTTCACCGCTCCCGAGTTCAACTGGCAGGCGATTCTGTTTATCGTTCCGGTTGCGCTGGCACCGGCCATCGAGCATATCGGCGGGGTTATCGCGGTCGGCAGCGTCACGGGTCGTGATTACCTGAAGAAGCCCGGCCTGCACCGCACCCTGTTCGGTGATGGCATCGCTACCACCGCTGCCGGACTGCTCGGCGGCCCGCCCAACACCACCTATGCCGAAGTCACTGGTGCTGTGATGCTAACCAAGAACTACAACCCGAAAATCATGACCTGGGCATCGATCTTCGCTATCAGCCTGGCGTTTATCGGCAAGTTCGGCGCGCTGTTGCAGAGCATTCCAGTGCCAGTGATGGGCGGGATTCTCTGCCTGCTGTTCGGCTCGATCGCCGCGGTGGGGATGAACACGATGATTCGCCACAAAATCGATCTGAGCGAAGCGCGCAATCTGGTGATTGTGTCGGTGACGCTGGTATTCGGGATTGGCGGTATGCTGATCGGCACCGGGACAGGCCCGGATGACTTCGGCCTCAAAGGCATCGCCTTGTGCGCCGTGGTGGCGATTGCGCTGAACCTGATCCTGCCGGGTAACGACAGCTGGAAGCACAAGAAGGCGGATGAGTCGTTGCTTTGACGGGATGAAGACTTGGAGGTCTTTGTCGCCAGTTAAATTGCTTTCGCGAGCAAGCTCGCTCCCACACTGGATCCTTGTGCACACACTGTGTGTTTCAACCAGATCTAATGTGGGAGCGAGCTTGCTCGCGATTGGTTCTTGAATCCTACAACGCTATCGGCGCCCGCTCACAAAGCGCACTCAACGCATGCGCCCACTCAGCGTTGTCATTCAGGCACGGCACCAGCACCAGTTCCTCCCCGCCCGCCTCGCGGAACTGTTCACGCCCACGATCACCAATCTCTTCCAGCGTTTCAATGCAGTCGGCAACAAACGCCGGGCACATCACCAGAATCTTCTTCACGCCCTGCTGCGCCAGCGCCTCAAGACGCGCTTCGGTATAGGGTTCGATCCATTTGGCCCGTCCCAGTCGCGACTGGAACGACACCGACCACTTACCCTCCGGTAACCCCATGCGCTCTGCAAAGGCAGCCGCTGTGCGCAAGCACTGGCCGCGATAACAGGTCGCGACGACTTGCGGTGGCGCGTCACGGCAGCAATCACCTTCGCCTTCGAAGCTATGGCCGGGATTGAGCTTCTTCAAATGCCGCTCTGGCAAGCCATGAAAACTCAGCAGCAGGTGATCGAAATCCTGCTCTAAATGCGGTTTGGCACTGGCCACCAGCGCATCGAGGTATTCCGGCTGGTCGTAGAACGGCTGCAAGATCGAGAACTGCACGTCCAGCTTCTTTTCCCGCACCACCCGTTTGGCTTCCTCGATCACCGTGGTCACGGTGCTGTCGGCGAACTGCGGATAAAGCGGCGCGAGGGTCACGTTCTTCACGCCTTGGGCCGCCATGCGGGTCAACACCGTTTCAATCGACGGCTCGCCGTAACGCATCGCCAATTCCACCGCGCCCTGTTTCCACTGCCTGGTCATCGCCTGTTGCAGGCGGCGACTGAGCACCACCAGCGGCGAGCCCTCCTCCCACCAGATCGAGGCGTAGGCATGGGCAGACTGCTCAGGGCGCTTGATAAGAATCAGCGAGACCAGCAAACGCCGTACCGGCCATGGCAGGTCAATGACGTAAGGGTCCATCAGAAACTGATTGAGGTAGCTGCGCACATCCGCCACCGAAGTGGAAGCTGGCGAGCCCAGGTTGACCAGAAGCAACGCGTGATCGGTCATGCAACGTCCTATTTCAAAGGCGGCTGGATAAATCGTCCAGAGCCGCGCGCAAATCCGTGAACTGAAAAGTGAAACCTGCCGCCAGCAAACGCGCCGGCGTGGCCCGCTGCCCGCCCAGCAGCAACAATGACAACTCGCCAAGGCCTACCCGTAAAACGAGGGTCGGCACCGGCAGTATCGCCGGTCGCTGCAATACACTGCCAAGGGTCTTGACGAACTCGCGATTGCGCACCGGCTTCGGCGCACAGGCATTATAAGGACCGCTTGCGTCATTCTGATTCAGAAGAAAATCAATCAGGGCGATTTGATCGTTGATATGAACCCACGGCATCCACTGCCGACCACTGCCGATCGGCCCGCCCAGCCCGAGCTTGAATGGCAATAACAGGCGCGACAAAAAGCCGCCGTCGGCAGACAACACCAACCCGGTGCGGATCAGTACCACCCGAATGCCCATGACCCCGGCCCGTTGCGCGGTCTCTTCCCAGGCAATGCACAACTGGCTGGCGAAGTCTTCACTGACCGGAGGTGAATCCTCGGTCAACTCGCGCTCACCACCATCGCCGTACCAGCCCACTGCCGAACCGGAAATCAGCACTCGAGGCTTCTGCTCGCGGCTTTCCAGCCACGCGAGCAAGGTTTCGGTCAGGTTGATCCGGCTACTCCAGAGCAACGCCTTGCGCTTGTGGGTCCAGAGCCGATCGACAATCGGTGCGCCGGCAAGGTTGATCACCGCGTCGACCGGCTCCGGACCAATCTCCTCGAGCCGACTGACTCCACGCACCTGGGCACCGCAGAGTTTGGCCACCTTGTCGGGTCGACGACTCCACACGGTCAAGCGATGGCCTTGGGTCAACCAGTGTCGGCAGAGTTGACGTCCTATCAAACCAGTACCGCCGGTCAGCAATATGTGCATGACTTCATCCTCGCGTGGCGTTTTACCCGGATCACTAGTCTATTTTTATAAGCAGGGAACTTTTGAATCAGGCAGGCTCTGTGATTAACAATAGGCCAACCTGTCAGATCGAGAATGCTAAAAGTTATACCAAAAAACAAGATTGTACAGGTTTGAACGACGGCGTAGTCTGTACAGAAAGGTAAAACGAGGCCCCTATGACTGTACCTATCGCAATCATCGGCACCGGCATCGCCGGACTCTCAGCTGCCCAGGCACTTCGCGATACCGGGTATGAAGTGCAGCTTTTCGATAAAAGCCGTGGCAGCGGCGGACGAATGTCGAGCAAGCGCAGTGACGCTGGCGCGCTGGACATGGGTGCGCAGTATTTCACTGCCCGCGACCGCCGTTTCGTCACCGAAGTCCAGCGCTGGCAAGCCAAGGGCTGGGTCGCCGAATGGACGCCGCAACTCTATAACTTCCACGGCGGCCAGCTCACCCTTTCGCCCGATGAACAGACCCGCTGGGTGGGTACGCCGCGCATGAGCGCGATCACCCGCGCGCTGATCGGCGATATGGAAGTGCATTTCGCCTGCCGTATCACCGAGGTCTACCGCGGCGAGCAGCATTGGCACCTGCAGGATGCCGAAGGGTTCACCCACGGCCCTTTCAGTCATGTGGTGATTGCCACTCCAGCCCCTCAGGCCACCGCCCTGCTGGCTGCCGCGCCGAAACTCGCCGGTGCCGCTGCCGGAGTGAAGATGGAGCCGACCTGGGCTGTCGCCCTGGCATTCGAAACACCGCTGGATACCCCGATGGAAGGCTGTTTCGTGCAGGACAGCCCGCTCGACTGGCTGGCTCGCAACCGCAGCAAGCCGGGGCGCGACACTGCGCTGGACACTTGGGTATTGCACGCTACCAGCACCTGGAGCAGGCAACATATCGACCTGTCCAAGGAACAGGTGATCGAACAACTGCACGGCGCTTTCGCCGAGCTACTGCACAGCGCCATGCCTGCACCGACCTTCAGCCTTGCCCACCGCTGGCTCTATGCTCGTCCAGCCAGCGCTCATGAGTGGGGCGTGCTGGCCGATGCCGATCTGGGTCTGTATGTGTGTGGTGACTGGTGCCTTTCCGGGCGTGTCGAAGGGGCCTGGCTCAGCGGTCAGGAAGCTGCCCGCCGCTTGCACCAACACCTGCAATGAGCCGTATCGAGTTGCTGCTGTCGAGATGGACAGCAGCCCGCCGCGACTGCCTCCACCAAACCCTCACAAATACCTATACAAAAAAATTGACTTGTACACCCTTGGCTCTATGATCAATTCCAGCCGTACCGAATAAAAAACCTGTAGAGGTATAGATCAGAGGTTACCCCGATGCCCGGCGACGTTGCTGCGACCAGACCGAAAATCGCTGTCAGCGCGTGCCTGATGGGCGCCGAAGTCCGTTACAACGGCGGGCATAAACAATCTCACCTGTGCAGCCATACCCTCGCGGATTATTTCGACTTCATCCCGGTTTGCCCGGAAGTCGCCATCGGTTTGGGTATTCCACGTGAGCCCATCCACCTGACAGGTGATCCTCGGCAACCCCACGCCGTCGGCACGGTTCATCGCGACATCGATGTCACCCAACCACTGGCTGATTACGGTCAGAAAATGGCGGCCGAGCTGAATGACATCTGTGGCTACATCTTCATGCAGAGATCACCCTCCTGCGGCCTGGAACGGGTCAAGGTCTATCAGGACAACGGCATGCCGATCAATGGTGGTGGTCGCGGCATTTACGCCCAGGCGTTCTGCGCCTTGCATCCTGATTTACCCGTGGAGGAAGACGGTCGGCTCAACGACCCGGTTCTGCGGGAAAATTTTCTGACCCGGGTTTTTACCTATGCTGCCTGGCAGCAACTACTGCAAGAAGGCTTGAGCCGCCGTGGCCTGACCGGGTTTCACTCGCGCCATAAGTATCTGCTCATGGCCCATAACCCGGTGCAATACCAAACCCTGGGCAGCCTGCTTGGCAGCATGGGCAAATCCGACCCCAATCAGCTCGGTCCGCGCTATTTCAGCGAGCTGATGGCGGCGCTGAAAAAATGCGCCACCCGTCGCACCCACACCAATGTTCTGCAGCACCTCAGCGGATACTTCAAACAAGCCATCAGTGCTGAAGACAAGCGGGAAATGCAGCAGATCATTAGCCAGTACCTCCACGGCATCGTGCCGCTGGTGGTGCCCTTGACGCTGCTCAAGCACCACCTGCGCCAACATCCCGATCCGTATCTTGCGCAGCAGGTCTATCTGCAACCGCACCCGGAAAATCTCAGCCTGCGCAATGCGATTTAAACCATGACCAAACCCGACACAACAGCCAACGTCGATCCTGGCGCCGACTACCAACAGGCGCTGGAAGAAGGCTGGCTGCCGATTCGCGAAGTCGCCCGCCAGACCGGTGTCAACGCGGTCACCTTGCGGGCCTGGGAGCGTCGTTATGGCTTGATCGTGCCCCAGCGCACGCCCAAGGGTCATCGGCTGTTCTCGGCCGAGCATGTACAGCGCATTCTGACGATTCTGACCTGGCTCAACCGCGGGGTTGCCGTCAGCCAGATCAAGCAACTGCTCGACACCCCACAGGCCTTCGCCCAGCCCGCCGAAAACGACTGGCACGCCCTGCGTCAGCGTCTGATGCACGCCATTAGCCAGTTGGCCGAACGCCAGGTCGACGACACCTTCAACCAGGCCATGTCGCTCTATCCGCCGCGAACCTTGTGCGAACGACTCTTGATGCCGTTGTTGGCTGAACTTGAACAGCGTTGGCAGGGACAATTCGGTACACAGATGGAGCGGGTATTTTTCTATTCCTGGCTGCGCAGCAAGTTCGGCGCGAGGATCTACCACAACAACCGCCAATTGCGTGGCGCGCCACTGCTGCTGATCAACCACTCGAACCTGCCGCTGGAGCCCCATCTGTGGCTCACCGCCTGGTTGGTGAGCAGCACCGATTGTCCCGTGGAAGTCTTCGACGGGCCGCTGCCCGCCGGTGAACTGGCCCTGGCAGTCGATCATCTGCAAGCCCGTGGCGTATTGCTGTATTCGAGCAACACGATAAATTTGAGCCAACTGACGAAACTTCTTAACGGCGTCAGTTGCCCAAAAATAATTGCCGGACCAACGGTGTGCATCCACCACGCCGAGTTGTCGGTCAGAACGTCGCAAATGGCTGATTTATCCCTGGCCGAAGATCCTTTGTCGGCTCACCAGGGACTGGTTCAGCGTGGACTTATTTAATGCTCTTCCCGGGACAACCATGCAATTGATCTGGCTGCGCAGCGACCTGCGCCTACATGACAACACCGCCCTCTCAGCCGCCGCAGAGCGCGGCCCGATGGTGGCCGTGTACGTGCTGAGCCCGGAGCAATGGCTGGCCCACGACGATGCAGCCTGCAAGGTGGACTTCTGGCTGCGCAATCTGCGCGAGCTGAGCAAAGCCTTGGGCGACCTGAATATCCCCTTGCTGATCCGCCACGCCGCCACCTGGGAACAGGCGCCGCAGGTATTGCTCGAGTTATGCCAGCAATTGCACGTCCAGGCGCTGCATGTGAACGAGGAATACGGCATCCATGAAACCCGTCGTGATGCCGCAGTGGCTCGTGCGGTAGCCGCCCATGGCATCACCTTTCACAGCTACCTCGATCAATTGCTGTTCAAGCCCGGCAGCGTGCTGAGCAAAACCGGCACCTGGTTCCAGGTCTTCAGCCAGTTTCGAAAAGTGTGCTACGCCCGCCTCCACGGCGCCTTGCCGCGACTGATCGCAGCGCCCAAAACCCAGTTGCCAATGAGCATCATCAGCGACCCGGTGCCGTCGCAGGTCAATGGTTTCACAACACCCAGCGAGACGTTGCGCGGGTTCTGGCCCGCCGGTGAGTCCGAAGCACGGCGCCGTCTGGAGAGCTTTGTCGACCAGCGGATCGACGACTACAAAAACCAACGGGACTTTCCGGCCCGGCCTGGCACCAGTCAATTGTCCGCGTACCTGACGGCGGGGGTGATTTCGCCACGACAGTGCTTGCACGCAGCCTTGCAATGCAATCAGGGTGAATTTGAAAGCGGCAACGTCGGCGCCATCACCTGGATCAACGAGCTGCTGTGGCGCGAGTTCTACAAACATATTCTGGTGGGCTACCCAAGGGTTTCCCGGCACCGCGCCTTTCGCCCGGAAACCGAAGCCCTGGCCTGGCGCAATGCCCCCGAAGAGCTCGCGGCCTGGCAGCAGGCCCGGACCGGCTTGCCGATCATCGACGCGGCCATGCGCCAATTGTTGGAAACCGGCTGGATGCACAATCGCCTGCGGATGGTCGTGGCGATGTTCCTGACCAAGAACCTGCTGATCGACTGGCGTGAAGGCGAGCGCTTCTTCATGCGCCACTTGATCGATGGCGACCTTGCAGCGAACAACGGCGGTTGGCAATGGAGCTCGTCCACCGGCACCGATTCGGCCCCCTATTTCCGCATCTTCAATCCGCTGAGTCAGTCGCAGAAGTTCGACGCTGAAGGGCTATTCATCAAGCACTGGCTCCCGGAACTGGCTACTTTGAACAAAAAAGCCCTGCACAACCCGGCTAGCATGGGCGGGTTGTTCGACGTGACCGGCTATCCACAGCCGATGGTGAATCTTAGTCTGTCTCGTGAACGGGCACTGGCTGCGTTCAAGAGCCTACGCTTGCGACAAGATGTCGGAGGTGGGTATGAGTGATGTTAAAAGGAGCAGGGGATGAGTCGTACACCTCCACGTCGTATCTGGCTAACCGGAGCCAGTAGCGGAATCGGTACCGCGCTGGCCGAAGAGCTGCTCAAGTCCGGTGTACAGCTTGCCCTTAGCGCACGGGCGGTCGCACCGTTGGAAGAGCTGTCCGCCCGCTATCCAGGGCAAGTGTTGCTGGTGCCCGCCGATCTCACCAACAGCCAGCAAGTGCGGGAGATCGGCGAACGCATCACAGAGCAATGGGGCTCGCTCGACAGCGTGATCCTCAACGCCGGCACCTGTGAGTATGTCGATGCCAGGCAGTTCGACGCGTCGATCATCGAACATGTAATACGCACCAATCTGCTCGCCAGCCATTACTGCATCGAAGCCGCACTCCCCCTGCTGCGCGCCGGAAACCAACCGCATCTGGTGGGCATCGCCAGCTCGGTGACCTATCTGGCGCTGCCGCGAGCCGAAGCCTGTGGCACTTCCAAAGCCGGCTTGCGCTATCTGTTCGAGTCCCAGCGCATCGATTTGGCACCCGAAGGCATCGACGTCACAGTGGTCAGCCCTGGCTTCGTCGACACCCCACTGACCGAAAAAAGCCGCTTCCCCATACCGGCGACCTGGCCGGCGGACAAAGCCGCACGGCATATCCTGGCGAACATCCAGGATCGCCCTCCGGAAGTCGCTTTTCCAGCCTTGTTCATGGCCGAGTTCTGGCCACTTTCGACGCTTCCCCACCAGACGACAGCCGCGATCGATGAGCCCACGCTCCGAAACGGACCGCCAACCAAGAGCGAGCCGTGAATATCGCCATTATCGGCAATGGGGGCTCGACCGCTGCTCGGCATTTCGCACAAATACCGGCGCGCTGCCTTACACTGCGCGTCTATGACCAACATTCCCCTCATCGAAATTGCCGAACCGGCGATCACCTGCTCCACGTGCGCGGCCTGCTGCTGCCAATTGGAAGTCATGCTGATCACTGACACTGGCGTGCCTGAACGTTTTATCGACACTGACGATTGGGGTGGGGAAGTCATGCTGCGTCTGGATGACGGCTGGTGCGCCGCGCTGGATCGCAACAGCATGATGTGCACCATCTACGAGAAACGCCCACTGATCTGTCGGGAGTTCGAGATGGGTGAAGCGGATTGCATCAACGAACGCCAAGGGATTGCTACGGCGTATCGTTGAACGCCAGCACAAGGCTGGCGCAGTTCATTGTGGCGAGGGAGCTTGCTCCCGCTCGGCTGCGAAGCAGTCGTAAAACCGGTACCTGCGTTCTCCCTGACACAAAGCGATTACCGATTTTGGGGCCGCTTCGCGACCCAGCGGGAGCAAGCTCCCTCGCCACAGAAAGCTCCTAGCCAATCCTGCAAAATCTACAACGGCATCGTGTAATGCAGCGCGTAGCTCTCTACCCCGTCATTGGGATTGGTGAGACCGGCGTTGGAATAATGAGTCGCGCGAATACCGACCTCATGCCCACCGGCAAAGCGCAGGCCTAAACCAACGCGGTCTTCGAACTGGAACGCCGATCCCAGGTTATTGTTTTCGACTTCGGTGTTGGCAAACACCGCCAAACCTACCCCAAGCTCGACATAAGGCTTGACCGTTTCACCGGAAAACTCATAAACCAGCACCGGCGAGAACGACAGGCTGTGGTTGGCGGAAGTCTTGTCTCCTTCCCAGTAGGTGTAGGCCCCGCTCCAATAGCCGGTCAGGCGACCTATATCACTCTGTAGCCAGCTCTTGTCCCAATCGAATTGCATACCCAGACGGTAGGTCATGGTCGATTCGCCGGTCTGGCCGACCGCGAACTCCACTCCGGCAGCCTGTGCCGAAAAACTTTGCCCCAACATTGCAGCCGCAATCGCAGCCAAACAGAACAGTCGTTTCATTAGAAACATCCTTTTTCGAACGTTTTCGTATTGTTTTGTATTACTCAACAGACTAGCTATAGAACTGGGCGCAGACGTAAAAACTTCGGTCTTTATTGGTTTTTTTACTTGGGGAAGCTTCGCACAACGCCTGACTCATTCCATAGCAGCGGCAGAATATCTCTGAGGTGCTCAGGACTGGCACTGGTCCAGAATTGCGCTTCGCGGGCCGGGCCTTGCGTGAGTAATTCACGCTCGGCGAGCAGGCGCTGAAGTTGCCGGGCCACGGCGGCGCCGGTATCGATCAGGCTGATATCGTCCGCGAGCATCTGCTTGAGCAATGGCTTGAGAAAGGGATAGTGGGTGCAGCCGAGGATAATCGTGTCGCAACCCGCCGCCAACAAGGGCTCAAGGTAGCCGTGCAGCAACTGGCGCAGCGCAGGACTGTGCAGATCACCCGCTTCAATCCGCTCCACCAGCCCGGGGCAAGGTTGAGTAATAACCCGCACATCAGCGGCGAAACGATCGAGCAACGCGGCGAACTTGGCGCTCTGCAAAGTGCCGGTGGTTGCCAGCACACCGACCACACCACTGCGGGTCGCTGCCGCCGCCGGCTTGACCGCTGGCTCCATGCCGACGATGGGCCAGTCCGGGTAATCGCGACGCAAGTCCGCAACACCGGCGACCGTTGCCGTGTTGCAAGCCAGCACCAACGCTTTGGCGCCCTGTTGCGCGAAGAATTCAGCCATCACGCTGCAGCGCTGGCGAATGAACTCCGGGGTTTTCTCGCCGTAGGGAATATTGCCGCAATCGCCGACGTACAGCAGCGACTCATTGGGCAGCAGGCGCTGGATTTCACCCAACACCGACAGACCGCCGACACCGGAGTCAAACACGCCAATCGGCGCTTCACGCATGTTTTGGCCCACAGACACTGCACCCCGGATCACGTTTGACCCGAAGTTCGCGAAAGCGCGTACCCAAGGCATCGATCAACAGCAAGCGACCCACCAGCGGTTCACCAAAGCCAACCAGCAATTTCAACGCCTCGAGGGCTTGCAGGCTACCAACCAGCCCCACCAGCGGACCGAGCACGCCGGCTTCGCTGCAGGTCAGTTCGGCTTCGCTGCCGTGCCCATATAAGCAGTGGTAGCAAGGGCTCTCGGGCCGACGCGGATCAAACACCGAAAGTTGCCCTTCAAGACGAATCGCCGCACCGCTGACCAAGGGTTTGCCCGCCGCCACGCAGGCCGCATTGACGGCCTCGCGGGTCGAGAAATTATCGGAGCAATCGAGCACCAGATCGACCGCAGCGACGGCGTCCGCCAGTGAGTCTTCGTCCAGGGCTGCGCGATGGGCCATCAGCTGGATCTCGGGATTGATTGCCGTCAGACGACGAATCGCCGAGTCGACCTTGCTCAGGCCAACGCTGTCGGTGTCATGAATGATTTGCCGTTGCAGATTGGTCAGATCGACCGTGTCGAAGTCCGCCAGATGCAGCTCACCCACTCCCGCCGCCGCCAGGTACAAGGCCACCGGCGCACCGAGACCGCCAAGGCCGACGATCAATATGCGGCTGTTTTTCAGGCGCAGCTGGCCGTCGATGTCGACGTGCTGCAACAGAATCTGCCGGCTATAGCGCAACAGCTCCTGATCATTCAGCACGGTAGACGCCCCAGACTGATACGTTCGTGACCGCCCAGGTCTTTACGACTGTGCACTTCTTCAAAGCCCTGAGTCAGCAGCAAATCACGCACTGCCAGCGCCTGATCGTAACCATGTTCAAGCATCAACCAGCCGCCCGCCTCAAGGTGCCTGGGGGCCTGGGCGATGATCAGACGCAGATCGTCGAGCCCGTCCACGCCCGCCACCAGCGCACTGGCCGGCTCGAAACGCACATCGCCGGCCACCAGATGCGGATCGGCATCGGCAATGTACGGCGGGTTACTGATAATCAGCTGAAAACGATGATCTTCCAGCGCGCTGAACCAATGGCTGCTCATGACCGTCGCGTTGTTCAGGTGCAGACGCTGACGGTTGCGCTCGGCCAGAGCGACGGCTTCCAGCACCCGGTCTACCGCCGTGACGTGCCAGGCCGGACGCTCGCTGGCCAGGGCCAGGGCAATCGCGCCGCTGCCGGTGCCCAGATCGAGCACCAAGGCCGGTGTGGCCGGCAACAGTTCCAGAGCGGCTTCGACCAGCAGTTCAGTGTCCGGACGCGGAATCAGCGTATGCGGTGCGACTTCCAGGTCCAGCTTCCAGAACCCCTGTTGACCGAGGATGTAAGCCACCGGCTCGCCGCAGCGACGGCGCTGCAAATACCCGGCAAAGGTCAGCGCGGCTTCGCTGCTGACAATCCGTTCTGGCCAGGTGTGCAGAAAACTGCGGGACTTGCCCAGCGCAGCCGCCAGCAACAACTCGGCATCCAGACGCGCCGTGGGCGAGTCAGGCAGTTCGGCAGCGCGCAACAAGCTGGCAATAATCGTCATTTACTCACCTATCGCTGCCAGTTGATCGGCCTGATATTCGGCCAGCAACGGCTCGATCACCGCATCGACGCCGCCCGCGAGGATTTCATCGAGGGAATACAGGGTCAGGTTGACCCGATGATCGGTAACCCGACCCTGGGCGAAGTTGTAGGTGCGGATCCGCTCGGAGCGATCACCCGAACCCACCAGCAACTTACGCTCGCTGGCGATGGCATTGGCCGCGGCGCTGGTCTGCTGGTCGTTCAACTTGGCCGACAGCCAGGACATGGCCCGCGCGCGGTTCTTGTGCTGGGAACGTTCTTCCTGACACTCGACCACAATCCCCGAAGGAAGGTGAGTGATGCGGATCGCCGAGTCGGTCTTGTTGACGTGCTGACCCCCGGCACCGGAGGAGCGATAGGTGTCGACCCGCAGATCCGCCGGGTTGATCTCGATGGCTTCCTGTTCATCCGGCTCAGGCAACACTGCGACGGTACAAGCGGAAGTGTGGATACGGCCCTGGGATTCAGTCGCCGGGACGCGCTGTACGCGGTGAGCGCCGGATTCGAATTTCAGCTTGCCATAGACGTTGTCGCCTTCGACCCGGGCGATGACTTCTTTATAGCCGCCGTGCTCGCCCTCGTTCTCCGAGAGAATTTCCACCCGCCAGCCGCGTCGCTCGGCGTAGCGCGAATACATACGGAACAGGTCGCCGGAGAAAATTGCCGCTTCGTCACCACCGGTGCCGGCACGAATCTCAAGGAACACGTTGCGCCCGTCGTTGGGATCCTTGGGCAGCAACATGCGTTGCAGATCGCCTTCGAGCTCGATCAGCCGCTCTTTGGCTTCGCGGACTTCCTCTACGGCCATTTCGCGCATGTCCGGATCGCTGTCCTTGAGCAGCGCCTGGGCACCTTCCAGGTCGCCCTGAACCTTGAGCAGCTGTTTATAGGTGGTGACAATCGGTTCAACTTCCGCGTATTCCTTGGAATAGGTGCGGAACTTGTTCTGATCGGAAATGACTTCACCATCGCCAAGCAAGGCGGTCAGTTCCTCGAAACGGTCCTGGAGGATGTCCAGCTTATTGAGAAGTGACGCTTTCATTACGGTTTTTTATCCGAAAAGCTATCCGATGAGCCCTCACCGAGGGCAAAAAGTTCCTGGGCCATGGCCAGCGCATCGAGGCGACCTTCGGCGGACAGCTTTTTCAACTGTACGCTCGGTGCATGCAACAATTTGTTGGTCAGGCCGCGGGCCAGTTGCACCAGCACATCTTCGGCGCTGCTGCCATTGGCGAGCATGCGCTGGGCCTTGAGCAGCTCTTCATCGCGCAGGCGTTCGCTTTGCTGACGGTAGGCCTTGAGCACATCCACTGCCGCCAGTTCACGCAAACGCACCATGAAATCGTCGGCGCCGATGGACACCATCTCTTCGGCCGCTTGTGCGGCGCCCTGACGACTTTTGAGATTTTCGGCGACCACTTCGTGGAGATCGTCGACGCTATAGAGGTAAACGTCGTCCAACTCACCTACTTCCGGCTCGATATCGCGCGGTACAGCGATGTCGACCATGAAAATCGGTTTATGCTTGCGCAGCTTCAATGCGCTCTCGACCGCGCCCTTGCCAAGAATCGGCAACTGGCTGGCGGTGGAACTGATGACGATATCGCTGCGAACCAGTTCTGCCGGGATGTCCGAGAGCAGTACCGCGTGGGCGCCAAACTGTTCGGCCAGAATACTCGCGCGTTCCAGGGTACGGTTGGCGACCACGATACGCTTGACGCCAAGCTCATGCAGATGTCGGGCAACCAGCGTGATGGTTTCACCGGCGCCGATCAACAGGGCCTGGCTGCGTTGCAAGTCGCTGAAAATCTGTTTCGCCAGGCTAACGGCGGCGAAAGCCACCGATACCGGGTTTTCGCCGATGGCGGTGTCGGTACGCACCTGTTTGGCGGCATTGAACGTGGCCTGGAACAAACGCCCGAGCAGCGGCCCGATGGTGCCGGCCTCGCGAGCCACGGCATAGGCCGACTTCATCTGACCGAGAATCTGCGGCTCGCCCAGCACCAGTGAATCCAGCCCGGAAGCGACACGCATCATGTGACGAACGGCCGCATCGTCTTCATGCACATAAGCACTGGCACGCAGCTCATCGAGGCTCAAATGATGATAATCGGCCAGCCAACGCAGCACAGTCTCGGACGAAAGGTGATCCTGCTCTATATACAGTTCACTGCGATTGCAGGTGGAGAGGATCGCAGCTTCGCGGCTGTCGGTGAGGCGGCAGAGCTGCTGCAAGGCCTCAACCAACTGCTCAGGGGTAAAGGCCACGCGCTCGCGGACGTCTACTGAAGCAGTCTTGTGGTTAATACCGAGTGCAAGGAAGGCCATTCAAGGTCGCTGATGATGTCGAGAAGCCGACAATTGTCCTACTTCGCCAGATCCAGAACAACCATTGCCTGTCTTTAATCCCCGTAGCCGCTGCCGGAGGCTGCGATTCGCGCGCAGCGCGATCAGGTTCCTGAAAACGCTGAAACATGAATTGCCTGGCCCGGTTATGTTTGGCCGAAGGCTTGTGTCATGATGATCCGACCGCAGGTTAGTCGTCTTCTTCCTATATGAATAGATCCTCCGCGTTGTTCCTCGCTTTTGTCTTCCTGAGCGGCTGTCAGGCCTTGGCCCCCGTATCACCGGACGGTACGCCGCCGGTCGAAGGCAGCACTGCGGCCCCTGAAAAGCCCAAGGTTTACAGCTCGTTCAGCGAAGACACGGTCTTCAGCCTGTTGAGCGCGGAACTGGCTGGCCAGCGCAATCGTTACGACATTGCCCTGGACAACTACGTGACCCAGGCCATCAATACTCAGGATCCGGGGATCTCCGAACGGGCCTTCCGCATCGCCGAATACCTGGGCGCCGATCAGGCAGCGCTGGACACCTCGCTGATCTGGGCGAAAAACGCCCCGGACGATCTGGAGGCACAACGTGCCGCGGCCGTTCAATTGGCGCGCAGCGGGCGCTATGACGACTCCATGGTCTATATGGAGAAGGTCCTGCAAGGCAAAGGCGACACCCATTTCGATTTTCTGGCCCTGTCTGCCGCCGATACCGATCAAGACACCCGCAACGGCCTGATGCAAAGTTTTGACCGTTTGTTGCACAAACACCCGCACAACGGCCAGTTGATCTTCGGCAAAGCGTTGTTGATGCAACAAAACGGTGACGCCGAGGCCGCACTGACCCTCCTCGAGCAAAATCCACCGGAAGAAGGCGAAATAGCCCCGCTGTTGCTCCGCGCCCGCTTGCTGCAAAGCTTGAATCGCAGCAAGGAAGCCTTGCCGCTGCTGGAAAAAAGCATCCGCAAATACCCGGACGACAAACGCCTGCGCCTGACTTACGCACGCATGCTGGTCGAACAGGACCGCATGGACGACGCCAAAGTCGAGTTCTCCAGCCTGGTTCAGCAATATCCGGAAGATGACGATTTACGTTACTCCCTGGCACTGGTCTGCCTGGAAGCCAAGGCCTGGGAAGAGGCCAAAGGCTATCTGGAAGACCTCATCGCCCGGGAAAGCCACGTCGATTCGGCGCACCTGAACCTGGGCCGCATCGCCGAAGAACGCAACGACCCGCAAGGCGCACTGATCGAGTACGCCCAGGTCGGCCCGGGCAATGACTACCTCCCGGCACAGCTGCGCCAGGCCGATATTCTGATCAGCAACGGTCGCACCAGCGAAGCCGAAAACCGTTTGGCCAACGCCCGCGAAGCGCAACCCGACTACGCGATCCAGCTCTACCTGATCGAGGTCGAGACCTTGTCTGCCAACAAGCAGGGCGATCGCGCCTGGAAGGTACTGCAGCAAGCCTTGCAGCAGTACCCGGATGATCTGAACCTGCTGTATACCCGCGCCATGCAGGCGGAAAAGCGCAATGACCTGGCGCAGATGGAAAAAGACCTGCGCCTGATCATCAAGCGCGACCCGGACAATGCCATGGCATTGAACGCCCTCGGCTACACTCTGTCCGACCGCACCACACGCTACGCCGAAGCCAAAGCACTGATCGAACAGGCGCATCAGCTCAATCCGGAAGATCCGGCGGTACTCGACAGCCTCGGCTGGGTGAACTTCCGCCTGGGCAACCTCGATGAAGCAGAACGCCTGCTGCGTCAGGCCCTCGAGCGCTTCCCCGACCAGGAAGTCGCCGCTCACCTGGGCGAAGTCCTGTGGGTCAACGGCAAACAACGCGAAGCCAAACAAATCTGGAGCAAGTTCCTCAAGGAACAGCCCGACAGCCCTATCCTGCGCAGCACTATCAAGCGCCTGACCGGATCCGAGACCCTTTAAGATTATGTTTTTGCGCCACGTTATCGTTTTCAGCTTTATCGCCCTGCTCGCCGGTTGCGCGGGCTTCGGCGCCCGTGAATCCGTCGGGGGTCGCGGCAATTCCGCGCAATGGCGCGAGCACAAACTGCAACTGAGCAGCCTCGATGGCTGGCAGATCAGCGGCAAGGTCGGTATTCGCGCCCCGAAAGACTCGGGCAGCGGCACCTTGTTCTGGCTGCAGCGCCAGGATTACTACGACATCCGCCTGTCCGGTCCGCTGGGTCGCGGTGCGGCACGCCTGACCGGTCGCCCGGGCAAGGTCTCGCTGGAAGTCGCCAACCAGGGACGCTATGAAGCCCGTACGCCAGAAGCGCTGCTCGAAGAACAGCTGGGCTGGAAGCTGCCGGTCTCGCATCTGGTCTGGTGGGTCCGCGGCCTTCCTGCGCCCGACAGCAAAAGTCGCCTGAACCTGGATGCCGACAGCCGCCTGGCGAACCTCGAACAGGATGGCTGGCAGGTCGAATATTTGAGCTATGCCTTACAGAGCGGCTTCTGGCTGCCAGAACGGATCAAGCTGCACGGCCGCGACCTCGACGTCACGCTGGTGATCAAGGACTGGCAACCGCGCAAGCTGGGGCTCTGACATGACGGCTCAACGCTTGACCCTGCCGGCTCCGGCGAAACTCAACCTGATGCTGCATATCCTCGGCCGCCGTGAAGACGGCTACCACGAATTGCAGACGCTGTTTCAGTTTCTCGATTACGCCGACGAACTGACTTTTGCCGTCCGCGATGACGGCGTCATTCGATTGCATACCGAATTTCCCGGTGTCCCTCACGACAGCAATCTGATCGTCAAGGCCGCGAAAAAACTTCAGGAGCAATCCGGCTCGACGCTGGGCATTGATATCTGGATCGAAAAAATCCTGCCCATGGGTGGCGGCATCGGTGGTGGCAGTTCAAATGCGGCGACCACCCTGCTCGGTCTCAATCACCTCTGGCAATTGGCTTGGGATGAAGATCGACTAGCTGCCTTGGGCCTGACACTGGGGGCGGACGTCCCGGTTTTCGTCCGCGGACACGCGGCTTTTGCTGAAGGCGTCGGAGAAAAACTCACCCCTGTAGACCCCGAAGAGCCGTGGTATCTCGTGCTGGTGCCGCAAGTATCTGTAAGTACAGCAGAAATTTTTTCAGATCCACTGTTGACACGTAACTCTCCTCCCATTAAAGTGCGCCCCGTTCCCAAGGGAAACAGTCGAAATGACTGCTTACCGGTGGTAGCAAGGCGTTATCCAGATGTACGTAACGCATTGAATTTGTTAGGTAAATATACCGAAGCAAAACTCACCGGAACTGGAAGTTGTGTGTTTGGGGGCTTCCCAAACAAAGCTGAAGCTGATAAAGTCTCGGCCCTTCTTACAGAGACCCTTACAGGGTTTGTAGCAAAGGGAAGCAACATTTCGATGTTGCATCGCAAGCTTCAAAGTCTGCTCTAAAGGAACCGGGTACTGGGTACTCGTTGCAACAGATACAGGGGCGTCGCCAAGCGGTAAGGCAGCAGGTTTTGATCCTGCCATGCGTTGGTTCGAATCCAGCCGCCCCTGCCATTTTCTAATACTCATCCAGGTTACCCTCAGCCTTCAGGTACTGCGCGTGTCCAAGATGATGGTCTTTACGGGGAATGCCAACCCCGATCTGGCTCGGCGTGTTGTACGTCAGCTGCATATCCCTCTCGGTGACATCTCTGTCGGTAAATTTTCCGACGGCGAAATTACAGCCGAGATCAATGAAAACGTCCGCGGTAAAGATGTCTTCATTATTCAGCCGACTTGCGCTCCGACCAACGATAACCTGATGGAACTCGTCGTGATGGCTGATGCCTTCCGCCGCTCCTCAGCAACTCGAATCACTGCGGTGATCCCCTACTTTGGTTATGCCCGTCAGGATCGCCGTCCGCGTTCCGCACGTGTGGCTATCAGCGCGAAAGTCGTCGCTGACATGCTTACCGTAGTCGGCATCGATCGTGTTCTCACGGTTGATTTGCATGCTGACCAGATCCAGGGCTTCTTCGATATTCCGGTAGATAACATCTACGGCTCCCCGGTATTGGTGGATGACATCGAAGACCAACGCTTCGAAAACCTGATGATCGTGTCCCCGGACATTGGTGGCGTCGTGCGTGCACGTGCTGTTGCCAAATCCCTGGGCGTGGATCTCGGGATCATCGACAAGCGCCGTGAGAAAGCCAATCACTCTGAAGTGATGCATATCATCGGTGATGTCGAAGGGCGTACCTGTATTCTGGTCGATGACATGGTCGATACCGCCGGCACCCTGTGCCACGCGGCTAAAGCCTTGAAAGAGCATGGCGCTGCCAAGGTCTTTGCCTACTGCACACACCCTGTGCTGTCGGGTCGAGCGATCGAAAACATTGAAAATTCCATGCTGGACGAGCTGGTGGTGACTAACACCATCCCGCTGTCCGCTGCAGCTCAAGCCTGTTCGCGTATCCGTCAACTGGATATCGCACCGGTAGTTGCCGAAGCGGTTCGCCGCATCAGCAACGAAGAATCGATCAGCGCGATGTTCCGCTAAGGGCCCTGCCCTTCGCAATCGCAATGACGAAAAGCGCCCCGCCCCGGTATTCTTGCCGGGGCGGGGCTTTTTTGCCCATATCGCCTTTAGCGCTGGTCGCAAACGCTGGGGCGAATGTGGTTATTTTGGAGATACAACATGAACGAATTTACTCTGAATGCTGAAGTGCGTTCCGACCTGGGGAAAGGTGCGAGCCGCCGCCTGCGTCGTCTCGCAAGCCTGGTTCCAGCTGTAGTTTACGGTGGCGAAAAAGCCCCTGAATCCATCAGCATGCTGGCCAAAGAAGTTGCCAAACTGCTCGAAAACGAAGCGGCTTACAGCCACATCATCGAGCTGAACGTTGGCGGCACCAAGCAAAACGTAATCATCAAAGCTCTGCAACGTCACCCGGCCAAAGGCCACGTGTTGCACGCTGACTTCGTACGCGTTGTCGCGGGTCAGAAACTGACCGCTCACGTACCAGTACACTTCGTTGGCGAAGAAACTCCGATCAAGAAAGGCGGCGAAATTTCGCACGTTGTTGCTGAAGTCGAAGTTTCCTGCCTGCCAAAAGACCTGCCTGAATTCATCGAAGTCGACCTGGCTAACGCCGAAGTCGGCTCGATCATTCACCTGTCTGACCTCAAAGCCCCTAACGGCGTTGAGTTCGTGGCTCTGGCACACGGTAACGACCTGGCTGTTGCCAACGTTCACGCTCCACGTGTTGCTCCAGCTGCAGAAGGCACTGCAGAGTAATTCACTCTGCACGCCGGAGTTTGTTGGAAACATCGCGGACTAGAGCGTAGCGAGAAAGCGGGCGAGAACGCGGAGTTTACATAATGGTAAATGAGCATTTTTCGTCCACTTTCGCCGCGCAACCTCAACGCGGCGATGTTATCCACAATTCCAAGGAAGGGCCCCTGACGTGACTGCCATACAACTGATCGTTGGCCTGGGAAATCCAGGCACCGAATACGAACAGACCCGGCATAACGCAGGGGCCTTTTTTGTTGAGCGCATCGCCTCGGCCCAACGCGTCAATCTGGTGCCCGAGCGCAAATTTTTTGGCCTGACCGGACGCTTCACGCATCAGGGTCAGGATGTTCGTCTGCTGATTCCCACCACGTTCATGAACCGAAGTGGCCAGGCCGTAGCGGCGCTTGCCGGTTTTTACCGAATCGCGCCGGAAGCCATCCTGGTGGCGCACGACGAACTCGACTTGCCACCCGGCGTAGCCAAGCTCAAGCAGGGCGGCGGGCATGGCGGTCATAACGGCCTGCGCGACATCATCGCGCAGCTCGGCAATCAGAATACTTTTCACCGCTTGCGGCTTGGCATCGGCCACCCAGGCGTCGCCAGCATGGTTTCCGGTTTTGTCCTGAGTCGCGCGCCACGCGCCGAACAGGAAAAACTCGATGCCAGCATCGACTTTGCCCTCGGCGTGCTGCCGGATATCCTCGCCGGTGAATGGAACCGCGCGATGAAAAACCTGCACAGCCAGAAGGCCTGACTCTAACTCCTCGGGGAAACACCATGGGATTCAACTGCGGCATCGTCGGCCTGCCTAACGTCGGCAAGTCCACCCTGTTCAACGCCCTGACCAAGTCCGGTATCGCGGCCGAAAACTTCCCCTTCTGCACCATCGAACCGAACACCGGTATCGTGCCGATGCCGGACAAGCGTCTGGACGCGTTGGCGGCCATCGTCAATCCCAAGCGCATCCTGCCGACCACCATGGAATTCGTCGACATCGCCGGCCTGGTTGCCGGCGCCTCGAAAGGTGAAGGTCTGGGCAACAAGTTCCTGGCCAACATCCGCGAAACCGATGCCATCGCTCACGTGGTCCGCTGCTTCGAAGACGAGAACGTAATCCACGTCTCCAACAGCGTCGACCCGAAACGCGACATCGAAATCATTGAACTCGAGCTGATCTTCGCCGACCTCGACAGCTGCGAAAAGCAGCTGCAGAAAGTCACGCGCAACGCCAAGGGTGGTGACAAGGACGCAGTGGTCCAGAAGGCCCTGCTCGAGCAGTTGATCTCTCACTTCACCGAAGGCAAGCCTGCGCGCAGCCTGATGAAGAACATGGGCGCCGACGAGAAGGCCGTGATCCGCGGCTTCCACCTGCTGACCACCAAACCGGTCATGTACATCGCCAACGTCGCTGAAGACGGCTTCGAAAACAATCCGCTGCTGGACGTGGTCAAGGCTATCGCCGAAGAAGAAGGCGCGGTCGTGGTGCCGGTCTGCAACAAGATCGAAGCGGAAATCGCCGAGCTCGAAGACGGCGAAGAAAAAGACATGTTCCTCGAAGCCCTGGGCCTCGACGAACCTGGCCTGAACCGCGTGATCCGCGCCGGCTACGAGATGCTGCACCTGCAGACCTACTTCACCGCCGGTGTCGAAGAAGTCCGCGCCTGGACCGTAAAAGTCGGCGCTACCGCACCACAAGCAGCCGGCGTGATCCACACCGACTTCGAAAAAGGCTTCATCCGCGCCGAAGTCATCGCCTACAACGACTTCATTCAGTACAAAGGCGAAGCCGGCACCAAAGAAGCCGGTAAATGGCGCCTGGAAGGCAAGGAATACATCGTCAAAGACGGCGACGTGATGCACTTCCGTTTCAACGTGTGACAGTGACCGTGGATTTACACGGATCTCGATAGACGCAAAATCCCCGTAATCACTCGCTGATATGGGGATTTTTTGCGTCTTGGGATCACCATCCTCCATTATGATCTGGGTTGTTGATGGGTACGCGACCGGCTATGACGCCTGAAGCTGCCAGGTCCGGGAAGTTGGCCGCAACGGATAGAAACGAGTACACGCAGACCACGATACCGCCGTGATACAACTTCTGTCAGGTCGCTTCGGGTAAAGGGTGCGCTTTCTCAGGCGGTTTGATTGAGCCGATGTAAACCGCAACGATAGTCACCAGCGCGCCGCAAATCTGCAGCGTGGAGCTGGCCTTGCCGAGAAAGGTGACATCAATGAAATACGTGATCACCGGCTCCAGTAACAGGATCAGTCCGGCCAACCCCAGGCTGATGGCTCCGATCGAACGGTTGACCAGCAACCAGCCGACAAACTGCACCAGTACCCCGTATATGATCAGCATCAGCAAGGTTTGCCCATCCACGATGGCCAAGCTTTCCCCAGTTGCCAGCGCGTATGTCAGCAGAACCAGTGCCGCCCAAAGACTCAAATTGAGCATCTGTGCGATCTTGTCACCCCCGCCGTCAGGCAACTGGGTGTTGATCTTCAGGAAGTACACACAGATGGCATACGCCAGCCCCGACAGAACGCCATACACCACGCCCTTGATCCCTACCACACTGGTCATCTCGGGTAGCAACAACAGATAGAGCCCAACAAATGCCAAGGTAATGGATACCAGGAAGTAGAACGAAGGTTTTTCCTTCAACAGGTACAACCCCAGTAGGGTCATGAAGAACACCTGACAGTTGGTCAGGATCGACCCGATGCCCGGGCCGACGATATAGATGCTCTGGTGCCAAAGCACCAGATCAATGGCCAAAAACACCCCAGCCAACGCGGTGTACAGCTGCGCCTTGGCGCTTTTGAGCAGCACCGGGGTTTTGCGCACCTTGAGCAGCAGGAAGAACAGGATCGAGGCGAACACCATCCGATAGAACCCTGCGCCACCCGCGCCGATATGGGCGAAAGCGACGGCTAGAGCAGACAGACTGAGCATCAGTCCACCGATGGTCAATTCAATGATTGCCCGATTGTTATTAGTCGACATGAGAAACCTCATTGATAAAGACCGGTATTAACTTTATGAACACTCCCGACTTCTCCCCCCGGGCAACAAATATCAGATTCGACAAAGCAGAAAAGCCCCAAAGGTCTTTTCTGCCACGAGCCAAAGAACAACTAAGTTTTAGTTGACTTTAATAGTTAGCAGCAACACAACTCTTTAAACTTCTTGCGAGGCCAACTTCAACCATTGTTGTACCGGCGCATAACCCAGGATGTTTTCGACATAGCCCTGCAGTTGCGTAGGGATGGCAATACCATAACGACGGAAGCGGAACACCACCGGAACAAACATCGCATCAACAATGCCGAAGTCACCGCAGAGGAACTGTGTTGAACCACTCACCTCACGGAGCTGGCTCCAGATAGCGAATATCCGCATGATTTCCTCTCGGGTCTCGGCGGTTAGGCTTTCTGGGATGTCACCGGTGTTCAGGCCAAACGACATCTGCGTGCGCAGGTGGGTGAAACCGGAGTGCATCTCTGCCGCAGCAGCTCGTGCCAGGGCCTTGACCCGTGAATCTTGGGGCCAAAGGTTGGCGGCCGGATATGTGCCGGCAATGTATTCGCTGATGGCCAGGCTGTCGTTGATAACAATATCATCAAGCAGCAGCGCCGGTACCTTGCCGGAAGGCGAGTGCTCCAGAATGCGCTGGCGGGTGTCGCTTTGTTCCAGTTTGATCTGAAGGGTTTCAAATGCAACATCCGCTGTCACAAGAACCAGCCACGCACGAAATGACCATGAAGACTTATTAAAATCCCCAACTACCAGTTTTGTAGACATCGCATCCCCTAGCTTGTGTTATGAAATAGGTGCTAAATTTAGCGACCTTTTTTTCATACGTATTGCACAAAACTGGACAATTCATGGACGAGAATCGCCGTAACAAAGCCCCTCAAAAAGACAAGGACTTTGTTCAATTCTGGCGTATACCTGAAGGCGACTGTGAGTTGCTATCTGCGCGTTACAGCACTCAATCTTTCGGCCGACATTCACATGACCGGTACGCTATCGGCGTTATAAGTAGCGGTGTTGAAAAACTTTTTTATCGGGGCAGTTACTACATGGGGGTCGCTGGCAGTGTGGTCACCATTACCCCCGGGGAGATCCACGACGGCTTGCCAGGCCATGATGAGGGCTGGATGTATCGAATGCTCTATATCGACCCCGAATGGGTCAATCGGATGGTGTTTCAAGGGCGTTTTTCAGACGATCATATTCATCTTTTTCAAACAGCTCTGAGCCAGGCCCCCGACTTCGCCCGGACCTTTTTGCATCAACATCAAATCATTGAAAAATCCCCCTTCAGCCTTGAACGGGAAACTATCCTGCTGGATCTGGTGACGCAGCTCTTCGAGCGCAGCGGAGCGCCCATCGAACCAGTCAGTGCGGCTGAGCAGCACGCAGTGCAAAAAATCAAGAGGAAGCTCGAAGACGAGTTCGACAAACATCTGTCTCTGGAAGAACTGGCGCAACTGGTGAACCTTGACCCTCTTTACCTGATCCGGGTGTTCAAAAAAAGCGTTGGCGTCTCCCCCCACAGCTATCAAATCCAGAAAAGAATCGCCCAGGTCCAAAAACTGCTGCGCACCGGGTCCAGTCTCGCAGAAGCGTCATTCACTTGCGGCTTCTTCGATCAAAGCCACATGACCCGAGCCTTCAAAAAAGTAGTCGGCATCACACCTGGCAGTTTCCGCAACAGCAGTGCCTGAGCCTGTAAGTAACCCCATAGCCTGACTCGTTTGAGTCAGCCCTGAAAGGCCTTGCAGTATCTGCGTGAAGCCCCTTAGGGCCTTCAATGTGCGTGGTGTTACACGCTCTGCATCGGCCATCACCCACGCCTCCAATCCACCGCCGTCAAGCCTGTGCACCGCCAGTTCGCCACTATGATCCAGCACAATCGCCCGCGCAGTTGATAGGGCTTTTTTCAATTTCGTCCAGACTGTTGAAGATACTTGGTAGGTGTCCACCCATAGGCCGCACAACGTACCAAGAGCAACGCAGCTACCGTGAAAGTAAAGTCATACACCGCATCCAAACCGGGTGCCAAACCGGGTATGAAGCATGTTGAACCTTACTGAAATATGACTTTATAAGGCCTATCCCCCATGACTTCTGGTTTAACGTGTAACGGTGACCGTGGATTTACACGGATCTCGATAGACGAAAAATCCCCGTAATCACTCGCTGATACGAGGATTTTTCTTTTGGGTAACCGGATATCACGACTGTTTCGCTCCGCTCAAGCAGTGCCTGACGCGCAACGCCCTCACAGGCGCTCTGCTAGACTAAAAACGGCTCATTCGTGATCTGGAGAACCGTCATGCTGGAGAAATTTGAACGCTATCCACTCATGTTCGGCCCAACGCCGATCGAGAAACTGAATCGCCTATCGGCATGTCTCGGTGGCAATATCGAGCTCTATGCCAAACGAGAGGATTGCAACTGCGGACTTGCGTTTGGCGGCAACAAGATCCGCAAGCTGGAATACATCATTCCCGATGCCATTGCCTCGCAGGCGGACACGCTGGTGTCCATCGGTGGTGTCCAGTCAAACCACACGCGCCAGGTCGCAGCTGTCGCTGCCAAACTCGGCATGAAGTGCCGTCTCGTTCAAGAAAGCTGGGTTCCATTCCCGGATGCGGTCTACGACCGGGTCGGGAATATCCTGATGAGCCGCGTGTTGGGAGCGGAGATTGAATTCGTCGACGAAGGTTTCGATATCGGTATCCGCGAGAGCTGGGAGCGGGCGCTAGAAGACGTTAAGGCGAAAGGAGGCAAACCCTATGCTATTCCCGCCGGCGCTTCCATGCACAAATATGGAGGTCTCGGCTATGTCGGCTTCGCCGAAGAAGTACGCGAGCAAGAGGCCAGAATGGGGATCAGATTTGATTACATCATCGTCTGCACTGTGACCGGCTCCACGCATGCGGGCATGTTGGTGGGATTCGCCAAAGATGGTCGTGCGCGCAATGTGATTGGTATCGACGCCTCCGCCACACCTGAACAAACCAGGGCACAAGTGTTGGCAATCGCTCAGCATACGGCGAAGCTTATTGGACTTGGCCAGGAAATCACAGCTGACGATGTTGTCCTTAAAGAAGAATATGCCTATCCGGCCTATGGCATTCCATCAGAAGAGACCAATGCAGCCATTCGGTTGTGCGCTCGCATGGAAGGCATGATGACGGACCCGGTCTATGAGGGAAAATCCATGCAAGGCCTCATTGATCTCGTCCGCCAGGGTTTTTTCCCGGATGGGTCGAAGGTGCTCTATGCACATCTCGGTGGTGTACCGGCGATTAACGCGTATAGCTATATCTATCGAAACGGCTGACTTTTGTAGAGGATTGTAAGCTGCGGGACTCCAGGGACGAGTTTGATTGATCTTCGCAATCGCATGGTCAATCCTCCTGAATAACACACTTCTATTGTGGGAGCGTGGCTTGCCCGCGAAACAGACGACGCGCTCTGCCAGGTACACCGCGTCAGTCGAGCGCGACCCCGGCGTCTTCGCGGGCAAGTCGGATCGCCGCACCGCTCGCCCCTACAAGATACCTGTCTTATGCCTTCCTGGTCCGTGGCAGAAAGATCGCCAAGAGCCCGAACAACGGCAGAAACGAGCACAACCTATACACGTACTCGATCCCGTGAATGTCCGCCAGATACCCGAGCAACGCCGCACCAATCCCGCCAAAGCCAAACATCAGACCGAAGAACACCCCGGCAATCATCCCGACGTTACCCGGCACCAGTTCCTGCGCGTAGACCACAATGGCCGAGAACGCCGAGGCCAGGATGAAACCGATCACCACGCTCAGCACACTGGTCCAGAACAGGTCCACATGCGGCAGCAGCAGCGTGAACGGCGCCACGCCGAGGATCGAGAACCAGATCACTGCCTTACGGCCGATCTTGTCGCCGATCGGGCCGCCGAAGAAGGTCCCCGCTGCTACCGCGCCCAGAAACAGGAACAAATGCAGCTGCGAACTGGCCACCGACAGGTCGAATTTCTCGATCAGGTAAAAAGTGAAATAGCTGGTTAAGCTGGCCATGTAGAAGTACTTGGAGAACACCAGCAGCCCAAGTACGACCAATGCACTCAACACCCGTCCTTTCGACAAGCCATGGGTCGCAGCCTGACCCTGCTTGAGCTTGAACAGGTTCAGGTGATTGGCGTACCAGCGGCTGATCGCATACAGCACGCCCAGGGCGAACACCGCGAACAACCCGAACCAGGCAACATTGCCCTGGCCGAACGGAATGATGATCGCTGCCGCCAACAACGGCCCGAACGCCGAGCCGACATTGCCGCCGACCTGGAACGTCGACTGCGCCAGGCCATAGCGACCGCCCGATGCCAGTCGCGCGACCCGGGAAGCTTCCGGGTGAAAGGTCGACGAACCGATGCCGATCAGCCCCGCTGCCACCAGAATCAACGGAAAACTGCCCACCTGAGACATCATCAGAATCCCGATCAGCGTGCAGATCATGCCGGCTGGCAGCAGAAACGGTTTGGGATGGCGATCGGTGTAATACCCGACCCACGGCTGCAACAGGGAAGCGGTGAGCTGAAAGGTCAATGTGATCAGACCGACCTGAGTGAAGGTCAGCCCATAGTTGGCCTTGAGCATCGGATAGATCGACGGCAGCACTGCCTGAATCAGGTCATTGATCAAATGCGCCAAGGCCACGGCGCCGATGATGCGCATGACCAATGGGCTAGTTTGCGAGGTGGCAGAAGCCGGGCTCAAGGGGGTCTGAAGGTTACTGATAGCCATGAGAGTTTCCATACAACAGATGGGTGCACACTTGCAGGTGCGCCAATGTGCCATTTTTCAGTGCAGCAAAGCCATCCCCTTAGCCTGCTAACGACTTCAAGATATACAACTCATTAAGTGATAGCTCAAAGCCATGGTCTGAATCTTGCCTTCCTTATCCGCTTCAACGCGGCCCCTTACAAAGGGGACCGAGAATGGGAAGTTTCGCTACAGCGCAGGCCCTACAGCGACCGCGCGGGTGTACTTCCGAGGCCTTTAACAAGGGCACAAGTCCAGGCCGCACCGCCGAGACTGCACGCCATTAGTGCGTGGTGCCCACAGGAGTAGTCGGGCATGCAGGCTTTTCTATCACCGGGAATTGGACTGCTGGGGCACTTCGGTTTTGCCCGCAAGTTTCAGCTGCTGTTTCTGCTGTTCATCCTGCCGCTGATGGGCAGCCTGTGGATGATCGGCCAGGACTATCGCGACAAGCTGAGCCTGATTTCCGGCGAGCGTGCCGGGGTTCGCCAGTTGCAAGCCCTCGATGCCCTGGACAACCTGCTTGCCGCTCAGCGTGATCGCGCCGCCCGCTGGCGAGCAACGGAAACCAATCGTCAACCAACGCCCGCGACCCTCGCCGCCATGGCTGCGTTCGACGCGGTTCAGCCTGCCGTCAATCAGGCCACCGCCGACCTCGGTGCGGCCCTGCAAACCGAAGGTGCTGGCGGCGACACCTTGACTCGCTTTCAAGCGCTACAGACGGCCCTCAATGGCCTGGACTCAAAAAGCCTGAGCAGCGTCGGCTGGTGGCCGGACGGTTACGAACGCTTCACCGCCGCGCTGAGTGCGCTGCAAGCCCTGCGCGAGCAGATCGCCATGGACAACCGGCTGATCCTCGCTCCGTGGCTGGAAACCTACCTGCTGACGCAGATCTCCACTCAACACGCTCCAGACCTGATCGAACGGATTGGTCGCCTCGCCAGCGTCGGTCAGGCCTCGGTCGTGTCCGGGCAATTCACCCTGCAAAGCCGCTTGCAACTGCGGGATCTGCGCAGCCGCATCGGCGATGCCCGTGAGCAGCTGGTAAAAACCGGTGGCCTGCTCGAAGCCCGACTGCCCGACGCTTTGCAATCCTGGGCCGGGCAATACCACGACAGCCTGAAGCATCTGGATAACGGCCTCAAAGTGCTGGATGACGGCGTGTTCGGCGGCAGCATCAACCTCAAGCCGGAAGACTTCGAGCGCAGCCTCGATGCCCTTCTCACGGACCTCGCGTCGTTGCGCCAGCAGTCTCTGGTGTCACTGGACAGCCGCCTGGATTACTACCACAGCTCCGCCATCCGCCAGTTGATCCTGGTGGCGACGATCTTCGGTTGCCTGCTACTGGCAGCGCTGTACCTGTTCATCTGCTTGCAGGCATCGATCCGTCGAAGTGCCAGCGGCATCACCCTGCTGGCCGAAGCCCTGCGTGACGGCAACCTGTCCCTGCAAGTGCCGGTTCACGGCCGCGACGAGCTGGCCGCCATCAGCACCGCACTCAACGTTGCCGTGGTGCAATTGCGTACCAGTTTGCTCGGGGTCGATCACGAAACCCTGCAACTGAGCAACGCGGTACGAGCCCTCAACGAGCACTCCAGCGGCGCGCTGGACGAAGTCGAAGCACAGCAATTGCAGATCAGCCAGATCGCCGCGGCGGCGACCCAATTGGCCGCCACCTCACAGGGCGTTGCGCAGAGTTGCGAACAGGCCTCCGGAAGTGCCCAGCACACCCAACGCATCGCCGCCGACAGCAGCCGTGACAGCCAGCGGACCACCGCCAGCATCCAGCAACTCAACCAGCGCCTGAACGACACCGCTGCCGCCCTCGGCCGGGTCAGCGAGCAAGGGCAGCAGATTCAGTTGGTGGTCGACACCATTCGTGGCGTCGCCGAGCAAACCAACCTGCTGGCGCTGAACGCCGCCATCGAAGCGGCTCGGGCTGGCGAGCAAGGTCGCGGGTTTGCGGTGGTGGCCGATGAAGTGCGCAGCCTGTCACAACGCACCCAATCCTCCACTGCGCAAATTGCCGGCACCGTCGACAGCCTGCGGGCCACCGTGAACGAAGCCGTGACCTTGATGGAAGCCGCCTGTGGCCAGGCACAAACCGATGCCCAGGCCGTGACAGGGCTTGGCGAACGCCTGGGGGAAATTGCCAGCGCGGTACAAAGCGTCACCGATACCCTGGCGCAGATCGCCACCGCCGTCGACGAACAGGCCAGCACTGCCGATGAAGTCAGCGGCAATATTCAACAGGTCGATCAAGCGGCCGTGCGCCTGCTCGAAGGCGCGCGCGCGGTGAACCGCGCGGCGGACACCTTGAGCCAGGGCAGTAAGGCGTTGAGCGAGAATACCGGGAGGTTTCAGCTCGGTTGACACCCTCCCCAGGCCCGATCTTTCGGGTCAGAGGGATAAGCGGTTGAAAGCGTGGAGAAATATTTTAGATTTGCGCTTGACGCATCTTCGTTCCAGGTGAATAATGCGCGCCACTTGGCTACATAGCTCAGTTGGTTAGAGCATAGCATTCATAATGCTGGGGTCCGGGGTTCAAGTCCCTGTGTAGCCACCAAGTACTAAAAACGGCTTACCGAAAGGTAGGCCGTTTTTTTATGCCTCGATAAAAGTACAGCTTTCAGCCGGTCGACCTGAAAGCAATAAGCCCTTGGCCTGGAAGGCATACTACGCTCAAGACAACGCTCAACTCCGAGTGCGCGGTATCGGCGAGTGGCCCCATAGAATGTTTATCTGTTCACTCGTGTAATCACCCTATCTCATCGTTGATGATGCATAGTTGCACGCTGCCCAGACGCAACAAATGGGCGCGGTAAATGGTTAAAAAATGGCCAAAGGAATGAATCGCCATTTCATCAGGTTCAGGGAGCGTCATGCCGCAACAGCCTTTCAAAAATCATATCGCCAGGTCCGTCGCTCTTGCCGAAAAGCTTGAGGCTAAACTCAAGGTTCGATCTGCAGTCCTTTTTTTGATGGCCGTATGCCTGTCGCTGGTGGCAGTGGCCATCTGGGAAGGCTGGAGCTCGCGCCAGTACCATTTGCATGACAAAGAAACAGCGATGTCGAACCTTGCGCAGACCCTGTCATCGCAAGCGCAGGCGTCGATCAAGCAAGCCGACACCGTCTTGTTCAGTCTGGTAGACCGCCTCGAAATCGATGGTATGGGCCGCGACCAGTTACCCCGACTGCGGAGTTTGCTCAGTGCTCAGCGCAACGAGTTGGCTCAACTACACGGCCTGTTCATCCATGATGAAAAAGGCGAGTGGGTCGCGAGTTCGAGCGGGGTCATCCCGGCAAACACCAACAACTCCGACCGCGAATATTTTATCTATCATCGCGACCATCCAGAGCGCGGTCCGCATATCGGGCCTTCGATAAAAAGTCGCACTACGGGCGACTGGGTCATGCCGGTGTCGCGCAGGATCAATCATCCTGATGGCAGTTTTGCCGGTGTGGTGGTGGCAACCCTCTACCTCGATCATTTTCTTCGGCTGTACAACAGTATCGATATCGGCGGTAACGGCGTTATCAATCTGATCTCCGCCGACGCCAGGATCGTGGTTCGCCGCCCCTTCAAAGATGCTGAAATCGGCACCAGTCTCGCCAATGCCCCGCTCTTCACACAACTCCTGCCCAAGGGGAGTTCAGGTACCGCAACCGTTAAATCCTATGTGGATGGCGTGGAGCGCGTGGTGGGATTTCGGCGAGTCGATGAGTATCCGCTCATCATATTTTCAGCACTCAACAAGGACGAAGTCCTGGCGGGCTGGCGACAGCAGTCGTGGCTAAGCGCGGCAATAGTTTCAGTGCTGCTGGGAGTTCTGGGCCTGCTCGGCTATCGGCTTATCAGGCTGATGAGGCAGCAGAATCATATTCAAAACGAATTGTTGAGCGTTCAGGACAAATTGATCGAGGTCAATCGAACGCTCGAGTTGTTGGCACTGGAGGATGCACTGACAGGACTGGCGAACCGGCGTCAGTTCGACCTTTTCATTCATGCGGAAATGGGGCGTGCCAAGCGCAGCCAAGGAAGTCTTGCCTTACTGATGATCGATGTCGATCACTTCAAGCGCTTCAACGATCAATACGGTCATTTGGCCGGGGACGAGTGTTTACGCACCATCAGCGCGATCATAAGAGAGAACATCAAACGGCCCGGCGATCTCGCTGCGCGTTATGGCGGCGAGGAGTTTGCCGTGGTGTTGCCGGGCACTGACTATGTGGGGGCATTTCTGGTTGCAGAGAAAATCCGCCGGGCAGTTCAGCAAGCAGGAATCGAGCACAACGAAAGCCCTGAAGGCACCGTCACGGTCAGCCTTGGCGTTAGCGGACGCACCCCGACCTCGCCGGAATCACCCGACGACTTGATCGATGCCTCCGACAAGGCACTCTATGTCGCCAAAGCCAGTGGAAGAAATATGAGCGTTATCGCCAACGGACTGTAGCCAAAGCGGTAAATCGCTGCTGAATGGCAGTACCGCTGAGCAGATAGTCGGCCCATACTTCATTTGACGAAAAAATTAATTCATTTGAATGGAGTGGTAATGAACACATCAACAGCCGCTCGGCGTCCGGCCAGAAAGAAAGATGACCCTCGTGAAATCGGGATCGCCGCCTTTTGGCGTTTCAGTTTCAATCGAGATTTGCTCAAGGACTCGGAACGGCTTCACCAGATCAAGGTAGGGTTTCCTGCCCACCTTGCCCAAGCAATCCGCCTGACCTTCGACCTTCAGGAGCGCAGCGTGGAAACGCTGCTTAATGCGTCGATCTCCACGCTCGAAAGGCGTCGGCGGGAGCAAAAGAACCTTGATCCTGTCGCTTCGGAACGTCTGGATCGAATTGCCACAGTCTGTCACTTGGCCGAAGAGGTCTTTGAGAGCAAAGAGGATGCCACGCACTGGATGTCGAAGCCGAACAAAGCTCTCGGCGGGAGTGCACCGATTATGCTCTGCGAAACCGAGATCGGAGCCAAGCAGGTTCGCCGTGTCCTTCAAGCACTGGAATGGGGAGGCGCAGCCTGATGCAGGCTTGGCGAATCGCGAAGGCGAAACGTGCGACCGATCTTTCGGGCATGGGTGCAGCTTTCGAGGGCGGGCGTTGGAATGATCAGGATGTGCCAGCAGTGTATATGGGGCTAACTCCGGCAATCTGTTGTTTGGAAACCTTTGTGCACGCGGGTGGCGAACCAGCGTTTGCGATGAAGATCACCTGCTTCGAACTGCCCGCCGATATGACACTTTTTTTGGAGCCTGATCCGAAGACGTTACCGGTCGGTTGGGCGAGCCTCCCAGCTGACCGCCCAAGCATGGATTTCGGTACAGCCTGGCTGAAGACGAACACTCACCTGGGATTGATCGTGCCTTCTGCCGTGTTATCTCTGGAACGCAACGTGGTGATCAATCCCAATCATCCGGCTGTGAATGAGATCAAGGTGATCGATGTGTTCGACTTCATGTATGACCCTCGCATGTTCAGGTAGGAAATGCCGAGTTTGTGGACATTGAGCTATTGAGCCGCCCGCTGGAAGCAACGGAGCGAGCCTCGCCGTTAAAAATCTGGCCCGGCATGCAGCCTGCCGGGCACTGCGTGATCAACCGCCAACGGCAGTGCATAACTCGACCAGCGTGCCATCCGGGCAACGAACATAAGAGACAATCTGCCCCCACGGTTTTGATTTCGGCGGTGATAGCTCTGTCGCACCCGCCTGCACGGCAACTTTGTGAGCAGCCGCTACATCAGCGGTTATAAAGGCAATCTCGATGCCGAGGGGTTTAACAGAGTCGTGAGCTGCGACATGACCGGTGGAGAAGTTATCTGCACCCAGTTCATGCGCGGCAAAGGAGAGAGTCGTTTCGCCCGTTTCGAGCTCACCGTAGGTTCCAGACTCATGCAGGAAGCGACGAGAAAAACCAAAGGCCGTTTCGAAAAAAGCCAGGGATGAAGCCACATCAGGTACGTAGATGATCGTGTATCCAAATTTCATGAAGATCAGATTCCATTCCAGCGGCTTTGCTTGGCGCTCAGCCTCTAAGTGATCGTATCGCAAGCTCCGGTCTGATGCCCGTTGCTCAGACAGTTAGTTTTCCGACAGGGCCCATGGCGCCCAGGCCAACGTCGTATTGGTTTTCCATCAATGCTCGCCCTTCCAGTGTTTCATCTCTTCTTCAATGAAGTGATTGACCAGGTCGGTGTAGAGCTTTTCGATCGCCTCGGGACTCAGCCCCTCGATTTCTGCCCATTCACGACGCTTGGCCAGCATCGCGCTGAAGCGCTCCGGGGCACGCACAGAAGTTTCAGAGGTTTTGAATTTCGACGCGGCCAGCACGTATTTGAAGCGCGCGCCCAGCAGCTGGATCACGGCCCGATCAAGAAGATCGATTTCGCGCCGGATGTCTTCCATTCCTTTGCACTCGTCGGGGCGCATTTGATTAATCACTTCCATGTAGGTAGCTCCGGTTTATCGAAAAAAAAAGTGGGTTGATGCTACCTGCCCGATTTAAACACGCAGATCAGATCCCGTCAGTTGAACCAGCCCCCCAACGCGTTGCGTCTGCCACTCTCGACCGATACATTCCCCTTCACGCGGCCGCATCCTGTCGGCTGCGCTCGATACTTCTTTTTCCCACGGATGGAGTGCCCCGCGTGTTCTCAGCCTTCAACTTGAGCCACTACCGCCTGTCTGCCCTGTCGCTGATAGCTGCCGCTTTAACCCTCGCCGCTTGCAACGCCCCGCCTTCTGCGCCCTCCGTCACTGCGCTACCGGTCGCCCCGGAAATCGCTTCGGGCTACCGCACCGATATGCGTACGCAGAACGCCTCCCGCCATATGGCCGCGGCCGCCAACCCGCTCGCAGCCGAGGCCGGGCGTGAGATGCTGCGTCAGGGCGGCTCGGCGATCGATGCCGCGATTGCGATGCAAGCGGTGCTGACCTTGGTGGAGCCGCAATCTTCAGGCATTGGCGGCGGTGCGCTGATCATGCTCTGGGACGGCAAAGCAGTGCATGCCTATGACGGACGCGAAACCGCGCCGGCTGGAGCGACCGAAAAGCTCTTCCTGCAACCTGACGGCAAGCCGATGCCATTCACCCAGGCGCAAATTGGCGGTCGCTCGGTAGGTACGCCAGGCGTATTGCGCGCGCTGGAACTGGCCCATAAAAAACAGGGACGTCTGCCGTGGGCGCAATTGTTCGAACCGGCCATTCGCCTGGCCGAACAAGGCTTCCCGATCTCGCCGCGACTGCACACGATGATCGCGTCCGACCCGTTCCTGCCCCGCTCGCCTGACATGGTCAGTTATTTCCTGAATGCCGATGGCAGCCCGAAAGCCGTCGGCACCCTGCTGAAAAATCCGCCATTGGCGGCTGTACTGAAACGGATCGCCAAAGAAGGTCCCGATGCGCTTTATCGAGGCTCGATCGCCCAGGAGATCACCACCAAGGTTCAGGGCCACGCCAACCCTGGCAGCCTGTCGATAACCGATCTGCAAGGCTACTCCGCCAAAGAGCGCACGCCGCTGTGTACCGACTACAAACGCTGGCAAGTCTGCGGTATGCCGCCGCCGTCCTCGGGCGGGATAGCTGTCGCGCAGATCCTTGGCACCTTGCAGGCACTGGAAACACGGGACAGCCGCTTCGCCCTGGCGCCACTCAAACCCGTCAAAACCACCACCCCGGCCGGGATGGAACCTGCACCGCAAGCCGTGCACCTGATTGCCGAAGCCGAGCGCCTGGCCTATGCCGATCGCGGGCTTTATGTGGCTGATTCAGACTTCGTCGCCGTCCCGATTGCAGGCTTGGTCGCCCCCGGCTATCTGGCAAATCGGGCAGCCTTGATGGGTGAGCGCAGCATGGGCACGGCCAAGCCCGGAAACCCCGCGGGTGTCCAGGTGGCCTATGCTCCAGACCGCTCGCCAATGCGCATTTCCACCTCGCAGGTGGTCGCGGTAGACGACCTGGGTGGCGCCGTGTCGATGACCACCACCGTCGAAGCGGCCTTCGGTTCCCACCTCATGGTTCAGGGCTTCATGCTCAACAACCAGATGACCGACTTCTCGTTCATCCCGGAGGAAAATGGCCAACCCGTCGCCAACCGCGTCGAACCCGGAAAACGCCCTCGCTCCTCCATGGCCCCGACGTTGATTTTCGACCGCCAGAGCGGCGAACTGGTAGCCACTGTCGGCTCACCGGGCGGCTCGCAAATCATCGAATACGTGGCCAAGTCAGTGGTGGCCATGCTCGACTGGAACATGGCCCCGCAAGCCGCCATCAGCCTGCCCAACTTCGGCAGTCGCAACGGCCCGACCGAACTCGAGCAAGGGCAATTCACACCGGCGCTGGTGCAGGCACTCAAAGACAAAGGGCATGCCGTAAACCAGATCGACATGACCAGCGGCACCCAAGCCATCGTCCGCGTCCGTGATGCTCAAGGTAACGCTTCATGGGCCGGTGGCGCTGATCCGCGACGTGAGGGGGAAGCGCTGGGGGATTGAGGGCCAACATCCCCATTAGCGCCGCTCCGGAACACGCCTCCAAGCTGCTACAGCTTGCAAAGAAACTCACATTGGATGCGGCGATAGAACCGGATGCCGGCCGCTATGCTTGGGCATCTCACTATTGAGGTGAGATGGGGAAAGCACTTAAGGATGACGTGCATTGATCTGTCCATACCGCGGGCTCTCCCTCAAGCAGACTTGCCACAGTCCCAAGATGGGACTAGGATCATGACATGAGAATTATCGCCATCAGCCACCTGAAAGGGTTCTGGGAAAAATATCCTGACTCGGAACAAGCTTTTCTGGCCTGGATTGACGAAGCCAAGAGCGCGAAGTGGTCGAGCCCTGCGGATATAAAGGAGCACTTTCGCAATGCCAGTATTCTCAAAAGCCGCAGAGTCGTATTCAACATCAAAGGTAATGACTATCGGCTCGTCGCTGCTGTCGCCTACCGTTTCGGCGCCATTTACATAAAGTTTGTCGGCACCCACAAGCAGTACGACGCTATCGACGCCGACACCGTTGAAATGGAGTAACCACTATGAATATTCGCCCGATTCACACAGATCAAGACTACCGTGCAGCACTCAAGGATGTGTCTGCGTTGTTCGACAACGAACCAGAGCCAGGCACCCCTGAAGGTGACTACTTCGACATCATGATCACCCTTATCGAAGCCTATGAGTCGAAGCAATTCCCCGTCGACCTGCCCAACCCTATCGATGCGATAAAATTTCGCATGGAACAGTCCGGTTTATCCGCGGCTGATCTGGTACCCGCCATTGGCCGGACCAACCGGGTCTATGAGGTGCTCAATGGTAAACGCGCGTTAACGCTACCCATGATCTGGAAGCTGCATGAGCTGTTCGGTATCCCCGCAGAAAGCCTGATCAAGCCGGTAAAAATGGCTTGATCGGTGCGCTAAAACCCTCGATACCGCGGCTCAACGCTCAGCAAAGCGCATATGGATCAACGCCACTCGCTCGCCCTGTTTGTTTTTGCGCTCCTCGATCGAGTAAGGCGTAAACCCGAGTTTTGGATAAAACAGCAGCCCCGCCACGTTCGTGTTGAAACAAGACAACGTCACCTCGGCAGCCCGGTGTTTACTCAGGGCGATCTCGATCATGTGCTTGATCAGATGACCGCCGATTCCGCCCGCGCGCATTTGCGGATCGATGATGACGTTGCCAATGGTGCAGACCCCCTCGGTTTCCCACCGGTAAAAGTTGGCGAAACCAACCACTTGCCCGCCTAGCTCGATGACAGTCGAATCTGATCGCTGGGCGATCGAATTACGCAGTTGCTCATGGGTCAACGGCCAGGTGGCCGCCGGGAAGAAGAAAAATAATTCCTCCTCGTTCCGGGGAAAACTGCAGATCCGTGGAATGTCCTGTTCTTCTACCGGTCGGTAGCCAAGATTCATTTTTCAGTCTCCTAGACCGTATCGTCGTTGTTCTTCACTGCGAACCGCTCTCAGTGATTGGCCAGCAAATGCCCGCCAAACAGCACGTAGCAACTGCCTGCGAACCGATCCAGCCATTTGCGAGAGCGGCTATACACGCCCGCAACACGGTTACTGGCAAAAAGCATGGCCACGCTGCAATACCAGCAGAACGACAACGTCGACATGGTGATGACCGCCAGTGTCAGTAGCAGAGGCGGTGGCGAAGCGGGCATGGCAGTGGCGAAAATGGTGGCGACGAACAGCGCTGATTTTGGGTTGGTCATATTGCCCAGAAAACCCAAACGCCAGGCCGAGAACAGTGTGCGTTTTGGCTCATCCAACAGACGATTGTCGCTGCTTGCCGCCAGCGGTTTGCGCTTGAACAGCTTTAAACCCAGGTAGATCAGGTAACAGCCGCCGGCAATTTTGAAGGCCAGGTACAGCGTCGGCGCGGCGGCAAACAGCGTCTTGATGCCTAAACCTCCGGCCAGGCCCCACAACACGGTGCCAGTCGCCACGCCCAACGCGGCAAACACCCCATGACGACGGGAGCAACTGGCTGCCAGTTGCGCCGTGGTGAAGAAGTTCGGCCCCGGCGTAACCACCGCGACAGTCCACAGCAACGCCAGCGACAACAACGGGCCGGCGTACATCTGGTGTTGTAGCTCCATTGGACTAACCATCCTTGTGTTGTTGCCGTGAAGTCATGGCGCAAGGGTAACCGCGCCGGGGAGCAAACAGCTATGCTGAAATCATTGGCTGGTCATCGTTCTCTTTCATTTCAACTGATTAGCGCACGCTAAGGGAGATTGGTCATGAACGGTTTCCTGGTGATTTTCTTTACTCAGCAAAATCGTCGCCATCACGGAAAAATGCTGGGTGACTGGATCGTCGATCTAGCGAAAGAGATGGGGCTGCGCGGAGCCACTCTGGCAACCGCTATCGAGGGTTTTGGGCATACGGGTCGAATGCACTCTGCACATTTTTTCGAGCTTGCCGATCAGCCCCTCGAGATTCGTCTGGCGATTACCGAAGAAGAGTCCGTGCGCCTGTTTGAGCGCCTGGAGAGCGAGGATATTTTCTTGTTCTACATCAAAACCCCGATCGAGTTTGGAACGGTCGGTAAGAACACCGAGAAGGCCCCTCCCTCCTCCGATAACGGTGCAAGGAGTGGGGGGCGCCCCCCAAGACGCCTTTGACCCGATGAAGACAGCCGGGTCGCTGTACGTTACCGTACTTGTCATTGCGCACACAGCAAGGACAGCCCCCGATGGGCAAGCAAAACAACCGCACCGACTGGCTCCACCGCGCGTCCCACACCAGCAGCCTGGAGCGCATCGAAGCGTACTTCTCCGGTCACGCTTATGACCTTCACCGACACGATACCTATGCAATAGGCCGCACGCTTGCTGGCGTGCAAAGCTTTCAGTATCGCGGCGAGTGGCGACATAGCCTGCCGGGCGCAACCATGGTGCTGCACCCGGATGAAGTCCACGACGGCGAGGCTGGCACCGAGGACGGCTTCAAATACCGAATGATGTATATCGAGCCGGCGCTGATTCAGCAGATGCTCGGTGGCAAGCCTTTGCCCTTTATCAAGACCGGCCTGTCTGACGATCCACGGCTGTACGCAGCGACGAATGTGTTGCTGCAGAGCCTGGATTGCCCCCTTGATCCGCTGGAAGAGCAGGACGCGCTGTTCGACCTGGCGAATGCCCTGAGTGCCGTGTCCGGTGTGCCAACGACTCGCCAGAGCTTCGATTACCTGGCGGCGGAACGGGCGCGGGAATTCATGCACAGTGCGCTGGAGCGTACGGTGACGCTGGATGAATTGGCCGAGCACAGCGGTCGGGATCGCTGGGGCTTGTCGAGAGACTTCCGCTTACTGTTCGGCACCAGCCCCTATAGATATCTGACCATGCGCCGCCTCGATCTGGTCCGCTCATTGCTGATACAGGGCCAGCCGCTGGTCAACGCCGCGCTGATCGCCGGTTTCACCGATCAAAGCCACATGACCCGACAGTTCAGCAAAACCTACGGCCTGTCGCCCGCGCGCTGGTTGAAAATGCACGGGCGCTGAAGACTACACAATCGTACAAGAAACACACGGCTGCCCTGGTTATCGTCGGCTCAAGATCAACCAGCGGATGAACCTCATGGAACACTATCAAAGCCTGAACTTTGCGCAAAAACTCAGCCTGTTCAACGAGCAGTGGACGCCCAGGGTCATCGCCGAAATGAACGACTACCAGTTCAAGGTCGTGAAGTTGCAAGGGGATTTCATCTGGCATGAGCATGCCGACACAGACGAGACCTTCATCGTGCTTGAAGGTCAGCTGCGCATCGACTTTCGCGATGGCCAGGTGTCTGTGTCCCAGGGCGAAATGTTTGTCGTGCCCAAGGGCGTCGAGCACAAACCCTATGCCGAGCATGAGGTCAAACTGCTGCTGATCGAGCCCAAAGGCGTCTTGAACACCGGGCATGAGGGTGGAGAGCGGACTGCGGTGAATGATCTGTGGATTTGAAGTCCACAGGGGGTCATGCGGCTATGCCCCCGCCAACCGCATTTACGTCGCCAACTGATTGGCAAACTGCCCCACCGCGCTGACCACTTTCTGCGCGCCGTCCTGAATCTCGACAATCACCGTGCCTGCTTCGGCGGCCAATGCCAGGCCTTGTTCAGCCTGGAGTTTGCCGTCGCTCATCAAGGCCACTGCGTCGCGCGCCATGTCCTGGTTCTGGCGCACTACACCGACGATTTCGTCGGTAGCCTTGCTGGTGCGCGAAGCCAGTTGCCGGACCTCATCGGCGACCACCGCGAAGCCCCGACCTTGCTCGCCGGCACGGGCCGCCTCGATCGCGGCGTTGAGCGCCAGCAGGTTGGTCTGTTCGGCGATGCCGCTGATGGTTTTGACGATGGTGCCGATCACCAGCGATTGCTCGTTCAGCGCTTCGATACCTTCGCCGGCCTGTTGCATGTGCCTGGCCAGATCGCGCATCACATTCACCGCCTGAGTCACCACTGTGGTACCGCGCTGGGCGCTGCTGTCAGTCTGCAACGAAGTGCTGTAGGCGATATTCGCGGCTTCGCAGACGGCTTGTTCCTGATTCACCTGATCGGTGATCACCGTGGCGAACTTGACCACTTTGTAGAGCTTGTCATTGGCGTCGGTCACCGGGTTATAAGAGGCCTCCAGCCAGACCACGCGACCATGGCTGTCGATGCGTTTGAAACGCTCGGCAACGAACTCGCCGGCGTTCAAGCGCTTCCAGAACGCCTGATACTCCGCGCTGTTGTACTCCTCCGGCGCGCAGAACGTGCGGTGATGTTTACCTTTGATCTGCGCCAGGCTGTAACCCATGCCGTTGAGAAACCGGTCATTGGCCGTCAGCACGATGCCGCTCATATCGAACTCGATCACCGCCGTTGAGCGCACCAATGCACCGATCAGGTTTTCATGTTCACGGGAAGCTTCAATGGTGCGGGTCAGGTCACTGGCGTAAATCGAAAAATTTTTGATCCGCCCGTCCGAGGATCGAACCGGTTGCACGATCGAGCGCAGCCAGGCTTCGTTGCCGTTACCTCTGAGCAAACGAACCGTACCGGCAAAGTGCTCGCCACGGGTTAGTGCGGTCTTGAAACGATGGTGAAACTCATCCGACTTCACATGGGCCGGAACGATATCTTCAATATGCCGCCCGAGTACTTCGCTGCTCTTGTAGAACATCTCTGCGATGAAATTCTGATTCACCGATTGAATGCGTCCATCGGGATCAAGGGTGATGACCAGCATCTCGCTTTCCAGACTTTCTTTCACTTGCACAAGGCTGGAGAGTTCTTCGCGAAGAGCCGACAGCTCCTGCTTCAAGCGTTTGTTGAACATGGGGAATGCACCGATGGGCAAAATTGAGAGCTGCGTAACTCTAGCCATCGGCCACGAAAAACTTTTCTGAAGAGCGACTCAAGTTTGCCCTGCAAAAATAATGGCTATTTGCCTTTTCAGGCTGGAAAACCCGAATATCCTTACGGACCCAACGCGCTATAGTGGGGCTGACAAACAATCCGCGGCTATCCGGGAGCCCCGCAATGGAACGTTCACGCAAAGCGCTATTCGACGGTATCGCCAAAGAGCTCGGCCATAGTTTCGACGGTGAAATGCGCATCGGTGGCAACTATGTGCCTGCAGTGCAAAACGGCGATGAGGTGTACGTCAGCGGCCAGATCCCGCGTATCGACAACACTGTCATGGTGGTCGGCCGTGTGGGCGCAGAAGTCTCTCTGGAGCTGGGTCGGCATGCCGCAAGAATCTGCACCATGCGCGCGCTGGCCGTCCTGGGTCAGTTGCTCGGTGATCTGGACCGGATCAAGAAGGTTTTGCGTATCAATGTCTATGTCCAAAGTGCGGCGGACTTCACCCAGCAAAGCGAAGTGGCGGACGGTGCGTCTGAAGTTCTCTACTCGATTTTTGCCGAAGCCGGCGTCCACACCCGAACTTCAGTGGGCGTTTATCAACTGCCCAAAAATGCTTCCGTTGAAGTCGACATGATTGTGGCGCTCGAGCCTGCTGAGGCTCCTCATGAGGAAGCAGAAGACTGATTTACCCAGCGGCATCTGTTGAGCGGGAAGCAAGGCTTGAGCTCAGCGTCGCCCTCTTCGTCATGAGTCGTAGTGGCTGATGATGGTTCGATTGGGCAGCTCGGCAGAGGGGAGTGTCTCAGACATGTAATCTCTGGGTCACGGGGGCGTTTAATCAGAAGCGTGGGGATGATGGTGCTAACGATTGAGTTTGAGGCGGACGGAACATTACTAGATGTGCATAACAAATCGCGCATCAAGCTTACTCAGCAGTTCGAAGGTGTTCATATAAGGAATGCCGAACAGCTTGCACACATTCGGAATCGTGTATTTGCGTTTGATATCCGGGTTGTAGACCTCATGTGTAACCACCACCGCACCTGTGGTCATCGCCTTCGCAATTAGCCATGGGTCTGCGCCGCTGAGAAATTCGTCCAGAGCCCCGGCTTTCATTACAGCGGCCTGTTCAGCAATTCTCGTAACAATATTCGCAAAGGCGACCTGAGTATCTGCGTCGCTCGCCTCTTGAAAAATGATCGAATTTTCCTTGACCCATTTGGTCAGCTCATCATTGCCCTTGGCTAGTTCATCCCGAACGGGAACGATGCTGGCAATCTCCAGGGCTTGATGCTGATGAAGCAACCACGACCAATAGCCTGGGCAGATAGACATGCCGTAATAGCGGTTTTTGGCTTCAATAAGGGTATTGGAATCCAATAGATGCTTCATGCCGGTAACTTACTGGCATAGGACTTCAATTTCGCAGGCTGTACCCCCAGCAATTTGCCGGCATCACGCAGCAGAATGCGGCCACTCTGCGCCTCGGCCAATACGACCTTACTCAAGCGAGTGCTGTTTCTGGTCGCGGCAGTCCGATAGTAATCACCACCACTGCCCTCTTTATCTCGATACGCTTGCAGTATTTTCCGGTAATAAGCGCCGTACTGTTCGGTGGTTATGTAGTCTAAATCCCGCGCACGGCGTGCGATAACCAATGTACTCACGCGAAAATGAGTGGCTAACGGAGCAAGGTTTTCTTCCCAGCCGATTCCGGAGACCCATTCAGCTCGGAAAGCTTCTTCCGGGGCAAGGAACTCCCCGGCGACCGCATTGCAGAACGCTTCTTCATGTCGATCACTGTGACTGCTGCCATCGGAAATACCGCTACTTCCAATCCAGATATGCGCCAGCTCATGCAAAAGCGTGAACAATCTGGCGGTGGGTGCATCTGCACTGTTGATGAACACCACGGGGGCCAAGGGGTTGCTTATCGCAAAACCACGAAACTCACTGACATCCAGTTTTCGGTGGGTATTGCCCAGTGCAACGCCACTGCGCATGACCAGAATACCAACCGTCTCTGCAGCTCCAATTAGAGCCCGCATGTAATCTTCATAACTTAAGCGCGCGGCCTCGTCGCCTACACGCAGTACCCGACGGATATCGGCGACCACCTCTTTGAGAGGCGAACGGCTAGTGAAGCTACCGACAAAAGGTAAAGGTTCTCGCTCATGATCCTGTAAATACTCCAGATACCAATCTTGCTTACGCAGGACGTCCTTGACGGTATCCATCAGGTTCAGGCTGGGCTGAGAGGGAGAAACACCTCCTACAGTGCGCAGATCAGGTAACGGCAAACGTTCGGCTGGAGGCTCCTTCAGAAAGAGGAAGCCAAAGGGTACATGGGCGATGGAAGCCCACTTTTGCGCTTGATTGAAAGTCGGCAAGCTCTTACCTGCTTCCCACTCTTTGATCTTTTCCGGCTTGACAGGAAACCCTTTGGCTACCTGAACCTCAGACAGACCTGCCCGCAGTCGAGACCAAGACAGGATGGCGGGGTTGATGAAGGCGGACTGGTTCATAAAGGGGCGCGCGTAAGACTGGAAGAGAAAAGGGTCATTTCGTTGATATCCGTAATCCATCTCGGAACGTTGATAGAGCGTTTTGCATGAGTCCAAAAACCAGGCCCCATCGCTCTGTTCATCGCCATAATCCGTGGCCGAAAAGCTGTAATTGGTTGGGCGTGACTATAGGAGTGGCTGCACAGGTCGTCAATTGATAGCCCATAAGTGCCACAATCTCGACAAACACAAGTGGCGGGAAATTCCCGACGTTTAAATGCGTAAGTTGATTTGTCCTTAATATCGCCTCGCGGGCAAGCCTCGCTCCTACAAAGATTGCATAATTCCTGTAGGAACGAAGCTTGCCCGCGATTGGTTTCAAGCCGGACGTTGCATCCGCAAGGACTCGTCCACACGACTCCCAACCCCAGCCACACGCGAACCAAAATACGCCGCGCTGCCGACTCCAATCGCCCCCATTACCGCGCAGTAGATCACGCACACCCACGGGCTCCAGGGCATCAAACCGATCAGCAACAACGGCGTAATGCTCGCCCAGAGTGCATAAGCGATGTTGTAGGTGAAGGAGATTCCGGAGACGCGGATCCGCGCAGGAAACAGGCTGACCATCACCGAAGGCACCGCACCGACCACGCCACAGCTCAGGCCGGCCACCGCGTAAGCGAGACCAATCCAATTGCCGCCAGCGATCAGGCAGGAGTAGAGCACGCCTATACCCAACGGCAGCAGCAGGCTGTAGAGCATGACCGTGCGCCAGGCGCCGATGCGGTCGACGATCAGCCCGGCCAGTACGCAGCCGATGTTCAGGAACACGATGCCCAGGCTGCTCAGGGCAAAGGTATGGCTGGCGGTCATACCGAAGGTTTTTTGCATCATGGTCGGGGTGATCACCACAAACACCACCACGGCTGAAGTCAGCACGCAGGTCAGGATCATCGCTGGCAGCATGGCCCGACGATGGTCACGCAGCACGGTGCGCAGCGGCAGTTCGACATCGGCTTCACGACGGGCCTGCATCGCCATGAACACTGGCGTCTCGTTCAACCAGCGACGCAGCCAGACGCCAATCACACCAAACACTCCGCCCAGCAGAAACGGATAACGCCAGGCGTAATCGAGGATTTCTGTCGGGGTATAAACCTGCGCCAGCAATGTCGCAGTCAGTGCGCCGATCAGGTAGCCGAAGGTCAGCCCGGCCTGCAAAAACCCCAAGGCATAGCCGCGATGGCCTGCCGGAGCATGCTCGGCGACGAACACCCAGGCGCTCGGCACTTCGCCGCCCACCGCCGCGCCTTGCAGCACCCGCAGCGCCAGCAACAGCAACGGCGCGAAATAGCCGATTTGAGCGTAGGTCGGCATGATCCCGATCAGCAGACACGGCAATGCCATCATCAAGATGCTCAGGCTGAAAACTTTTTTTCGCCCCAGCTGATCGGCGAAATGCGCCATCAAGATTCCGCCCAGTGGCCGCGCCAGGTAGCCGGTGACAAAAATCCCGAAGCTTTGCAGCAAGCGCAGCCATTCGGGCATTTGCGGCGGAAAGAACAGCTGGCTGAGGGTCAGCGCGAAAAATACGAAGATGATGAAATCGTAAATTTCCAGCGCACCACCGAGGGCCGCCAGCCCCAGCGTCTTGTAGTCCGACCGGGAAAATGGCGCCGGTCGCGAATCGGTAATGGCAGTCATAAACAAACTCTGAATAGGCAAAACCACGGCGCCAATGGTCTACGCAAATGCCCGGAGGAACAACCCGATCAGGTCTCTGTGTTGGTTTTTAGCGGTTTTCTGTGCCTTGAATTAAACCGGGCGAAACCAATAACCGGAAAGATTCTCCTCACCCACTTCTTTGTCACCCATTACTGCTCCAGTATGGACATTCACCCCGTACAAACGGGGCCTCTGCTGACAAGGAGCCAAGCATGTTGAAACTTACAGGATTAGCCCTGACTGTCGCCGCCCTCACCCTGAGTGCTACCGCACACGCCGATGCCGACCTGAAGCTGGGCAGCACCGAGCGTGTTACCCGATTGTTCGCCTACCCCAACAACTGCGATGTGATTTGTTACCGTAACTGGACGCTGGAGCAGACTGTCGAGCACTACTTGACCCAAAGCGTGCAACGCGATGGCTACAGCGCGGCGAAGGTCAGCGTCAAAACCGACAACGATCAGCTTTACGCGAGCATCAGCGGCGTACCGAACAGCTACGCGAAACCACTGACAGCCCTGCTGGACGCCGGGGATCTGGCCTACAACGGCGCGAGCAAACTGAACGCCGACGGCAAGTGGGCTTATAGCTGGTATCTGTTCCTGCCGCTGGGAATGGCCCTGGAGAACCGCAAGAGTGTCGAGTTGCTGCACTTCCCGCCGGATTACTCACTGACCCAGGCGCAGGACTATCTGGAATCGAAGACCACCGACCGCTGGGCCACGTTGTTGACGGTCAACGGTATTCCCGTCGAACAGACACCAGGCTATCAGACCATTATCGACATCGCTCCGATTGCCGCGCCGTCCAACGCGGGCAAGGATCTGGAAGGCGTCTACGGCTACTTCACGGACTACCAGACCACCATGGTCAAGGAAGTCAGCCAGAACGCCAGCGGTGCAGCCTTGCCAATGGTTGCCTTCGGCGCTCCGGTACGTAACTGGATCAAGCAACAATATGGAGCGACCGTGAGTGTGCTGGGCCTGGCAGAGATCAGCCCGACCGAGGGCGTGAAGGTGCCGGTTTTGGGCTCCAATCACCCAAGTTATATCTGGTACGCGGCAGACCCTGAGACCTATGACGGCGATGAAGCCAAGGCCGATGCCGCCGGTTTGAAAGTCATGGGTCAGGATTTGAGTGCCGCGTGCTGGCAGGCCGGGATGGGCAGCAAGCCTGGAAGCGATCCAGGTGTGCAGTTGAAAAGTTGTACGCAAACCTGGCAAGTGACCCAGAAAGCGCAAACCTGTGAGCTGTTCTACACCTCGATCCGCAGTCTTACACCCGAGCAAGCTCAGGCCAAATGTTCGACAGCGCCAATCAAGGCTCAGCTGAACAGCCTGAAATCACCCGCTCCGAAGCCTTCGATGGCCACGTCGCAGCTGTAAAACCAGCGCCCCCAAGCCTGCGTCAGCCTTTGCTGACGCAGGCTGAGACGGTGACCGGCAGAGGTTAAACCGCTCCGACCGGACGCAATCGGTACTGCGGTGGCAGTTGCTCAAAGCCACTGATGGTTGTGTTCAGGCTTTTCCAGCGGCCGTCCTTGATGCCATAGATACAACCATGGACCGACAGGCTCTGCCCGCGATGCCAGGCGTTTTGCACGATGCTGGTGTGGCCGACGTTGGCCACTTGCTGGATCACGTTCAGCTCGCAGAGGCGGTCGACCCGCTCTTCTTCCGTAGCCAGCAGGGCCAGCGGTTCACGGTTTTCGTAGTAAAGGTCGCGAATCGAACGCAGCCAGCCGTCGATCAGACCCAACTGACGATCCTGCATCGAGGCGCGCACACCGCCGCAGCCGTAGTGACCGGTCACCAGAATATGTTTGACCTTGAGCACGTCCACGGCGTACTGAATCACCGACAGACAGTTGAGGTCGGTGTGCAGCACCACATTGGCCACGTTGCGGTGTACAAACAGGTCACCGGGCAGCATGCCGACGATCTCGTTGGCCGGCACGCGGGCGTCCGAACAGCCGATCCATAGGTATTCAGGGGTTTGCTGGCGAGCCAGTTTGGCGAAGAAGTCAGGATCTTCCTGGGTGATCGCATCGGCCCAGCGCTCGTTGTTATCAATCAGATCTTGTAGTTCGTTCATGCTGTGAAGCCTCAAGAGTTGATGCACTGCTTTGACAGACGACCGCCGGTCTGGGTCACGCTCAATGACAGATAGCCAAACGGGGAAATACGGTGGAATCTTAAAGGGTAACGCCTGTCCCACCTAATAGGCCCCCACATTATGGATAATTACCATGACCGAATCACGACGTCCCTACGGCGCGCCGCAACCTCAGCCGATTGATGACGACGAAGATCGCATGGGGTCGATGGACGAGCTGCACTTCGATGAAGACGAGTCCAGCGACCGCATTGCCGAGCTGACGCCTGAGAGCGAACGCCAGCAGGAACCACCGCCCAAGCGCGGCCATGAAGCAGGCATGACTGGTGCAACGACGCCGGACCATGAATCAACCGATGACGACCTCAGCGCCGAAACAATGATCCTTGAAGACGGAGCGCGCGATGGCAATGAAGCCGGCGAAGACGAACCAGCCGACTGGGATCTGAGCATCGTCGATGAAGACGACATCGGCGGCGGCAATGGTCTGGATGAGGCCGAAATGGCCGAACAGGACCCTGTGGATGGTAATCGGTAGCGCGGAACCGGACATTCAATGTTGGCTGAAATGACGCCTTCGCGGGCAAGCCCGCTCCCACATTGGTTCGTGCCAGCAGCAGATTTTGGGATTGACCCCATAATCTGTGGGAGCGGCGGTGCGGCGATCCGACTTGCCCGCGAAGCTTTCAAACCTTTCAGTCGACCAACGTGCACGCCATGACCACTGCGTCTTCACGCCCGCCCACTGCCGGGTAGTAGTCGCGCCGACGGCCGATTTCATTGAAGCCGTAGCGCTCGTATAACCGAAAGGCCGCCCGGTTGCTGTCACGCACCTCCAGGAAACATTCCCGCGCCTCTGCCTTGTAGGCAATGGACATCAACTGCTCAAGCAACGTCAAACCCAGGCCACGGCCCTGGCTCTCCGGTTTGACGGTGATGTTCAGCAGATGGGCTTCATCGAGAATGATCTGCACCACCCCGTGCCCGACCTGCTGCTGGCCTTCGAACATCAGCCATATCTGGTATTTGCCCAGGCCATCAAGAAAAATGCCACGGGTCCAGGGATGGCTGTACGCCGCGTATTCAACTTTCAGTACAGCGTCGAGATCCGCCTCGGTCATTGGGCGGAATGATACAGCATCACTCATTCGATTCTTTCCAGCGCGCCATCAGCCGACGCATGGCTTGCCAGACATCAGCCTTACGCTGTGGCTCTTCCATTAATAATTCCAGGCCGGGTAGCGCCCAGACCGAGCCCAGACCTTCGACCTGAAGTTCTCGAGTGTAGGATTGCGCATCCGCCTCACCGGCAAAACGCACTGCCGGCAGGCCGATCAGCCACAGACAGACGCACGGCGCATCTTCAAGGCGCGCCGAAACAAAACCTTGCACAAAGTCGCGCGCAGCTTCTGGACCTTGATCCATCGTGCCTCGCACCAGCAATGGCCAGCGCACCGGCTCGCCAACGATTTGCGGGCTGTCCGGCAGACCGGCGGCGCGCAGCATGTCTTTGAGCAGCAAATAGGCAGGATCGCGGGTCTGGAAGGCTTCACCTGTGGGTAACTCCACCAGCAGCAGGCAAGCACCGGCCCGCAGCAGCTGCAAGGCGAAACGTGGCGGCGGCACTTGTGCTGCCTTGACCGCGGCTGGGGTCGCCTCTTCTTCGACCTTGGCGTTCGTGCGCGTGCTGGCCAACGATGGACGCGGCACCTCGATTTTCACCCGTTCGGCCGGTTTGACCACGGGCTCCACCGGCGCATCAGCTACTGGAGCCGGCGCAACCGGGGCGACGACCAGCGGCTCGGGCATTTCCAGCAGCTCGGGGCGCGAGGGCGCAGCAAAGGGCAACTCGGTGCGCGGCAGCCAGTTGACCACCTGCATGGCGGTCAAATAAGCGCGGCGACGGGACTCGATAAGCAAAGTTCGGCCACTTGTGGATAACTAAAGTGCGGTGATTCTACCGCCCTTCGCTCAAGATCGCCCACGCTTGATCGATAGAAAGCCGACGGCCCGTCCCGAGAGTGAATCGCAACGGGCGTGATGCAGTACAATCGCCGCTTTTAATCGCCAACCAGCCGGCCATTCCGATGATCGAACCCAAGCGCGTCTTGCGCGCCCTCGCCGAACACTGGGCACTCCTGGAGCCACTGTGCGAGCACTTCGACCAAGGCACTTTGAGCCTCAACGAACTGCGTTCACAGCTGGCCGCTCAGCAATTGGACAGCACCCCACAGGACATCACCAGCCTGCTGGACGTGTGGATCCGCCTGGATATTCTGGTTCCCGTGGCGAAAAGCCCGAACCGTTTCGAGCTGAACGCGCAGATCCACGACTTCCTCGCCTACCTGCGGCGGGAACACCGTCTGGGCCTGTGCCTGGAAATCGAAGCCTATCTGCGCCATCTGGAGCGGTTGGCCGGTTACATCCAGGACGCCTTCGACATCCGCGACGGCAGTGACCTGGCGCGCCAGTTGCGTTTGCTGGACATGCGTGTCCGGGATGTCCTGAAAAAACTCGCCAACGACGAACAGGCCCTGGTGGCGGTCGCGGAGCGGGCCAAGACCAGCGACCGGCAGATCCCGCTGCGTCAGCGCTACGCCGAAGTCCTGGCGACCTGGGACGAGTACGTCGAGCCGATGATCCAGCTGGTGAACGCCGACGGCGCCTTCGAACAGGGCGTGCGCAAGGTCGAGAATGTACTGCTGCGCATGCTCAGCGAACAGCAGCGCCTCGGCCATCTGGTCGATGACGACATGCTGCTGCGCACCCACGCGCGCATTCTCGAAATGCAGACCAGCGCCCAATTGACCCTGCGTCACGCCCGGGAACTGCTGCTGCCGTTGCGCGAAGAAGCTCGCCGGCACAACGCCGTGACCCGTGGCGCGGCACTCGCGCTGTCGGCCATTCGCCGCAAAGGTATCGATGCGGTGCCGCAAGCGGCGATGCCGATGTTCACCCGGCCGCAAAGCACCTTCCTCGGCAGCGCCAGCCAGGTCGAAGCCTATGTTTACGCCCTGGCGCGTTTCGAGCCCAAACCAGCGCGCTTCCCCAAGGCGCACAAGACTCAAAAAGGCGAGCCCCCGCGTGCGCCACGCACCGTTCGCGAAATGCTCGAGCGTTGCGAAGACGCCCTGCCGATGCCGGACCTGATGACCTGGCTGCTGGAGCAGGAACCGGACGGCGCCACCGACGAATTGCTGTATTGGTTCTCGCGCCTCTCGCGGGAGAAACGCTTCAAACGCGAGCGTCTCGAACGTCGCGACTACCACACTCACGAGCACCAGGTCAGCCTGCGCTCCTTCGCCCTGCTCCCGGCCCGCATTGACGCGCCCGAGAATTCTGCGAGCACTCCCCATGCATCTTGATCTATCCGAACTGTCCCAGCTGGCGCCGATTTTTCGCGAGCTGTTCAAGGGTTACCACGTCAGCCGCCGCGATCCCGAGCTGTACGCGCAACTGTCGAACTTCCAGGATCAATACCGCACGCTGTTCAAGGCGCTGGGCTTCGAGTTGGTCTGCGACACTCGCGGCTTCTACTACTTCGTACCGGACCTGGCCGCCGCGGCGGTGAACAAGACTGCGCAACGTCTGGCGCTGTTCACCTTCATCATCGTCGAGCATCTGGCGGATCAGGGCCGCGACCCGGTTGCGGTCCTCGATGGCGGCAGCCTTGGCCGTGATGAATTGCCGTCGTTGCTGGAAAAATACCGCGACCTGTTCATTCAGGCCGAAGTGCAGACCCAGGAAGAGCTGGAAGAAAAGATCATGCGCCGCATGACCCAGCTCGGTTTCGCCAGCGAAGAAAACGGTATCTACCGCTTCCTGCCGCCGATGCACCGCTTCCTCGATGTTTGCCTGTCGGTGCAGCAGGACCGCGATTTGGCCGCCAGTCTGCACAGTGTTCTGCCGTTGCCGGCACCAGTGCTGATCGATGACGACAGTGACGAGAAGCTCCTGGAAACTGATGACCCACTGGATCTGGGCGAATTCAAGGCAGAGAGCGAAGAAGACGCCCTGGCCCGCGCCATTGCCGAAGAACAGGAGACCGACGCATGAGCAAGGAACGCTACGGCATTCGCCGCTTTGCCCTTTTGAACACCGCCGGTTACAGCCTCGGCCTGTTCCCGCTGGAAGAGCCGCTGTCGGTGTACGGCGCGAACAACCTCGGTAAATCCGCCTCGATCAACGCCCTGCAGTTCCCGATTCTGGCGCGCATGTCCGACATGAGTTTCGGCAAGTACAGCCTGGAACAATCCCGGCGTTTCTACTTTGCCTCGGACACCAGCTACATCCTCGTCGAAGTCGCCCTGCCCCACGGCCCACACGTGATCGGTGTGGTCGGTCGCGGCCCGGGCGGCGGATTCGGTCACCAGTTCTTCGCCTATGCCGGCAAACTGGACCTGGCGCACTACCAGAAAGACGACACCTGCCTGCGGCAGAAAGAGCTGTTCAGCAATCTCGAGCGCCAGGGCCTGAAAGCCTACGAGCTCAAGCCCGAAGAGTTGCGTCGATTGCTGGTAGGCGGTCACACCTCGATTCCGCTGGACCTGACGCTCATCCCGCTGCGCTCCACCAGTGAGCAAAGCCTCAAGACCTTCCGCGCGCTGTTCATCAACCTGCTGCACATGCGCGAAATCACCGCGGCCAAGCTCAAGCAACTGTTTCTCGACGCCTTCGAGCACAGCCTGCGCTCCGGCAGTGTCGACTACATTGCCGCCTGCGAAGAAGCCTTCCGTGACGTGCGGCGGATGGAGCAGGACTACAACTCGCTGGTCATCGCCGGTCCCCTGGTCGAAGCCCTGGCTGCCGGGGTCACGCAGCGCAATATCCTGCGCGGCAAGTTGCACCGGTTATCACCACTGCTCGACTCTTTGCTCGGCACCTGGTCGGACTACGCCAGTGCGCGCAAGGAAGAGCTGCTGATTCAATCCGAGCATTACCGCAATGAGCAGGACGCCCTGCAAAACGACCAACGCAGCAGCACTCAGGAACTGATGCGTCTGGAGCGGGAAATCAGCGGTATCCAGCGCTGGCTCGGCGAACTGTCGGTGCTCAAGCATCGCTTCGCCCTGGTCGATGACGTGAAGGTGCTGGAACAGCAGCTGCTGGCCGCCAAGGACGCTCACGATGAACTGGCCGGTGCCCTCGCGCAGTCCCGACAGTTCAGCGCCGAAGACCTGGAAGAGCGTCTGCGGGATCTGGAAAAACGCCTGAAATCAGTCAAGCAGCAACTCGATCACGCCGACAACAACAGCTATGCCCGCCTGCGCGAGGAGTTCTCGCAACAGGACGTCGAACGCCTGATGCGCCTGTTCAACAGTGCGCTGTTCAGCTTGCCGCTAGGCGAGCACGGTATCGCGCTGGACGAGAACGGCGAGTGGGTCAAATCCATGGAGCTGATCCTGGATGGCTTCAAGGGCGAGCGCTTCGAAGTGCCGGGTCTGTCTATCGATCTGTCGCATATCGAGCCGCCGGCGCTGCAAGCCTTGGCCGACCGTGCTGCGTTGCGCGATCAGAAAGAGCGTCTGGAAAAAGAACTCAAGCAACTGAAAACTCAAGCGGCCGTTGCGGCGGACCGTGCAGCCAGCAAGACCCAGACCGAAGCGCTGTATCAGCAAGTGCTGGACGCGCAGAAAGCCCTGGAAGATTTCCGTCGCGCGCAAACCCTGAGCGCAGAGGAAGGCGAGAAGCTGGAGAATCTGGCGCAGATGGAAGGCGCTCAGGATGAGCTGAAACGCTCAAGCGACGCCTTCACCGAACGCGTCCAGCAGCTGTCGGCCAAACTGCAATTGGTCGGTCGGCAGATCGGCGACATGGAAGCCAAGCAACGCACCCTCGACGATGCCCTGCGTCGCCGTCAGCTGTTGCCGGCCGACCTGCCGTTCGGTACGCCGTTCATGGACCCGGTAGACGATTCCATGGACAACCTGCTGCCGCTGCTCAATGACTATCAGGACAGCTGGCAAGGCTTGCTGCGCAGCGACGGGCAGATTGAAGCGCTGTACGCTCAGGTGCGCCTCAAGGGCGTGGCCAAGTTCGACAGCGAAGACGATATGGAGCGTCGCCTGCAACTGCTGATCAACGCATACGCGCACCGTACCGACGAAGCGCTGACCCTGGGCAAGGCTCGCCGCGCCGCTGTCACCGATATCGCCCGGACGCTGCGCAACATCCGCAGCGACTATGACAGCCTCGAACATCAGCTGGCCTTGTTCAACCGCGAGATCAACAAGCGTCAGGTGTCCAACCTGCAAAGCTTCCGCATCGTTCTGGCGCCGAACAAGGAAGCCCTCAAGCATATCGACCAGATCATCCACAGCGCCGGTCAATATGAAGAAGGCGAAACCCTCTCGGTATTCGACCTGAGCCAAAGCGCCGATCAAGACAACAAGAACGAAGAAGCCAAGGAGTACCTGGCGCGTCTGGTGGCGGCGAACCATAACCAGTTGGGTCTCAAGGACCTGTTCGAACTGGCGTTCGAGATCACCAAGGTCAACGGTCAGCCGGTCATTCACACCGACATCGATGGTGCGGCGTCCAACGGTACGACCATGACCATCAAGGCGCTGACCAACATGTACTTGTTGCTGCACTTGATGGATCGCGATCAGGCCGGGCGCATACGCCTGCCGTACTACCTCGACGAGGCAGCAGACATCGACGAGAAGAACCAGGCTGCGTTGCTGGAAACCAGCTTGCAACTGGGCTTCGTGCCGATTCTGGCCAGTGTGAAGCCACAGGTTTGCGCCCATGTCGCCATCGACCTGGAAGGCGGCAGCGGACCGAACGGGATCTACATCGATGAGGCGGACTGGAAGTATATTCGTCGGCATGACGAGGTGAAAACAATCGTCAATGTCCAGGCGGACGAACCGGAGCTGGATGCGGTCTGACGCTTAAATCGAAGCCAATAAAAAAGGCCGCGATCCAATGGATCGCGGCCTTTTTTGTGTGCATTTATCAGGTTTTCAACGGCCTTACGGGCCTCTTCGCGAGCAAGCTCGCTCCCACATTTAATCGGTGTCGTACACAAATGCTATGACCGACATAGATCCAATGTGGGAGCGAGCTTGCTCGCGAAGGCAGCACCGCAGAGCTCCCGGCTACTTGCCGATCGAGATCTTCGGCGCCCAGATCAGCCATTCATCTTCGTACTTGTCGAACAGCGGGAAGGTTTGCTCCGGTCTTGCCGGATTGCCCATGCGCTCACCATCCGGCGTGGCAAAGGCAACACCACCCTGAATCAACGTCTCCAGAGATTCGGTACGTACCGTCGCGCCCTTGAACAGGCCAATGTCCATCCCGAAACCGCTGGTGTTCCAGAATCGGCTGCCGCTGCGCACCAATGGCGCGTACTTCGGCTCGATCAGGATACGGATCAGCACCCGGTCCGCAGTCTGACCCAGCTCATAACCGGTAACTTTGCCCACGGTCACTTCTCGGTAAGTCACCGGCACACCGGCCTTCAGTGAACCACGGCGAGCGGCGCTCAGCACCAGACTCAACCCGGCTTCAGACACGGCCGATTCCGGTGGCAGGTTCAAAGCTGTAAAACTCTTTTGCGGGCCAAGATTTTTCGCGGCTGGTTGAACTTCCAGGTATTGCCCGGTGACCAGTGTTTCAAGATTGGAAGTTTTGATCAGCCCCAACTCCGGTTTGACCACCCAGAACTGGCTCCCAATCCGGGCAATGCGCTCCGGCACCTCGGTAATACGCGCGGTCAACAGTACCGATTGCAAGTCATCACTGAGATCGACGTCTTCAACCTTGCCGACATCCAATCCCTTGAAGCGGATCGGCGTGCCGATGCGCAAACCGTCAGCCCGATCGACCTTGATCGTCACGACGGCGCCCTTCTGCATTGCCTCTTCATGGTTGGCGAACAGACGGAAACGCGGAATACGCCTGCTCAGAGGGACGTTCGCCTCAGGCGTTTCAAAGGCGATACCGCCAGCCATCAGACTTTGCAGCGATTCGCTCTTGACCTGAATACCGCCCGTCAAACCACCTGACAACGTGATACCGCTGGCATTCCAGAATCGCGTCGAACCGTTGACCAGCCCTTCGTATTCTTTCTCGATATGGACGCCAATGACCAATTGCTTGCGCTTGCGCGAGAACTGATAACTCTGTACCGAACCGACTTTGACCTGCTTGTAGAGAATCGGGCTGCCGACCTCCAGTGAACCCAGGTTGTCGGTAAGCAGCACCATGTGCAGGCCCGGGGAGCGCAAGTCCAGCGGCGGTGCCTTGGCTCGCGCCTCGAACTCGCGTTGCGGTGCGCCACCCTTGTCACCGGGTCGGATCGCAATGTAATTACCTTTGACCAAGGCTTCCAGACCGGTGATACCGGCCAGCGAGATCGACGGCTTGACCACCCAGAACTGGGTGCCTTCTACCAGGTAATCCTCGGCCAGCGGATCGAGGATCAATTCGGCGCTCGCGCTGGACAGATCGGGATCTACTTTCAAGGCTTTCAAGCTACCGACCTGAATCCCCTTGTACATGACCGGTGTGCGACCGGCCTGCAATCCTTCGAAGTCACTGAGTTTCACCTTGACCCGGATACCGGCCTGAGCCGCTTCGAAGTCTTCATAGAGACGAAACGGCAGGCGCGGATCAGTGGGCGGACTGTCTTGGCGATTTTCCGGAGTGGCGAACGCGATACCACCCGCCACGATGCTGGCCAGAGACTCACTGCGCACTTTCACTCCAGACAGGTTGGCATCAATGCTGATCCCGCTGGCATTCCAGAAGCGCGTGTGTTTGCGCACCAGGTTGGCGTAGGTCGGTTCGATAAAGACTTTTAGCTCGACAGTGTTCTGGTCTTCAGACAACAGATAGCTCTTAACCTGACCGACCTGGATCTGCTTGTAGAACACCGGGCTGCCGCGATTCAGCGAGCCCAGGCGTTCAGCCTTGATGGTCAGGTGCAGGCCAGGCAGCGAATCCGATAACGGCGGCTCTTTCGCCAGGGCCTTGAACTTGCGGTCCGGCTCGCCCTCACCTGGGCTGACGGCAATGTAATTACCTGACACCAGCGTTTCGAGCCCGGTAATGCCGGCCAGGCTCACACTCGGTTTGACCAGCCAGAAACGAGTGCTGGTCCTCAGGTATTGCTCGAAATCCTTGTTCATCTCGACGGTGGCGATCACCCCCTTATTGTTGCCCTCACCATCGAGGGCCAGGGCTTTGACCTTGCCCACCGACATGCCTTTGTAGACCACCTCGGTCTTGTTTGCCTGAATGCCTTCGCCGCTTTCAAAGCGGACCTGGATTTCTATGCCGGTCTCATTGTAGGCACGCCAGCCCAACCAACCACCGATTACCAGGGCGATCAGGGGCAGGACCCAGATGGCCGACCAATTGGAAGCCGGTCGGGTTTTAGCTGTAGGCAAATCAGTCATGGTCGTCGTCCGACTCCGTGTTATCCCAAATCAGTCGGGGATCGAAAGTTACTGCTGCAAGCATTGTCAAAATCACCACACTGGAAAAAGCCACCGCGCCGAGATTAGCCTCGATGCTGGCAAGCCGACCAAAATTCACCACCGCCACCAGAATGGCGATCACGAAAATATCCAACATTGACCAACGGCCAATGAACTCGATAAACCGATACATGATGATGCGCTGGCGGGCCGAGAGTGGCTGGTGGCGTTGCACCGAGAACAATAGCAAACCGATGCCTACCAACTTGAAAGTGGGGACCAGAATGCTGGCAATGAACACCACTGCGGCGATCGGAAACATCCCATGCTGAACCAGTTGGATCACCCCCGACATGATGGTGCTGGGATCGCCCTGACCTAAAGAGCTGACGGTCATGATCGGCAATACGTTCGCCGGGATATAGAGAATTGCGGCGGTAATCAGCAACGCCCAGGTACGCATCACGCTATTGGGGCGACGTGCATGAACCAGCGCACCACAGCGAGTACAGACCTGCTCGTCGCTATCCGGTTCCTGCCTGTTCAACTCGTGGCATTCGATACAAATCAGAATGCCTGCATCAATCGCCCGCATGAGCATCCTCTCCTGATAATGCTTGCCAGATTTGATGAGGCGACATCACCACCTCCAGCCAGACCTGAACCAACAGCAAACTGATAAAACACACCAAGCCCAGGCCGACGGTGACCGCAGCCATGTCTGCCAATTTGACGATGGCCACCAATACGCCCATCAAGTAGACCTCGAGCATCCCCCAATCGCGTAGATGGTGATAAATGCGATAGAGCAACAAGCCATAGCTGCGGCCGATATTCCAGCGAATACTCAGCAACACGACTAGCTGACAGATCAGTTTGAGCAGCGGAATCGCCATACTGCAAAGAAATACCACTACAGCCACGCCTTGCATGCCGGTGTTGAACAAACCGACAACGCCGCTCCAGACGGTGTCTTGCGACGACTGCCCCAGGAGATTGAGCTGCATGATGGGTAAAAAGTTCGCCGGGACATACAACAGCAGTGCGGCGACGACCAAGGCCAGGCTGCGCTCCACGACATTATGTCGATTGGCGTACAACTCATAACCACAGCGCGGACATTCGGCTTTCTCGCCGCGTGTGAGCTGTGGCTTGCGCATCAGCAAATCACACTCATGACACGCCACCAAATCGTCCAGCGGTAAATCTGACACCCCTGAGGTGTCAACCGGATCAGGCATAAAAGGCTCTGGCTCGGAAAAAGATTGAGTCTATTCTGTAGGAGCCAGCTGCTCCTACAAATTTCGCGCAAAAACAAAACCCCTACCTGCATACGCAGATAGGGGTTTCGGAATTTAATCTTGACGATGACCTACTCTCACATGGGGAAACCCCACACTACCATCGGCGATGCATCGTTTCACTGCTGAGTTCGGGATGGGATCAGGTGGTTCCAATGCTCTATGGTCGTCAAGAAATTCGGTAGCCAGGTCGTTTACTCAGTTGAGTTCACGCTCCAGCGAATGGGTATGTAATAGATTTGTGTGTTGCTTTTGAATTTTCGACTGTTGCGTCTTCACACACACCGCAATCTGGCCTTTCGACGCAAATTGCTTGGGTGTTATATGGTCAAGCCTCACGGGCAATTAGTATTGGTTAGCTCAACGCCTCACAGCGCTTACACACCCAACCTATCAACGTCGTAGTCTTCGACGGCCCTTCAGGGGACTCAAGGTCCCAGTGAGATCTCATCTTGAGGCTAGTTTCCCGCTTAGATGCTTTCAGCGGTTATCTATTCCGAACATAGCTACCCGGCAATGCCACTGGCGTGACAACCGGAACACCAGAGGTTCGTCCACTCCGGTCCTCTCGTACTAGGAGCAGCCCCTCTCAAATCTCAAACGTCCACGGCAGATAGGGACCGAACTGTCTCACGACGTTCTAAACCCAGCTCGCGTACCACTTTAAATGGCGAACAGCCATACCCTTGGGACCGGCTTCAGCCCCAGGATGTGATGAGCCGACATCGAGGTGCCAAACACCGCCGTCGATATGAACTCTTGGGCGGTATCAGCCTGTTATCCCCGGAGTACCTTTTATCCGTTGAGCGATGGCCCTTCCATACAGAACCACCGGATCACTAAGACCTACTTTCGTACCTGCTCGACGTGTCTGTCTCGCAGTCAAGCGCGCTTTTGCCTTTATACTCTACGACCGATTTCCGACCGGTCTGAGCGCACCTTCGTACTCCTCCGTTACTCTTTAGGAGGAGACCGCCCCAGTCAAACTACCCACCATACACTGTCCTCGATCCGGATAACGGACCTGAGTTAGAACCTCAAAGTTGCCAGGGTGGTATTTCAAGGTTGGCTCCACGCAGACTGGCGTCCACGCTTCAAAGCCTCCCACCTATCCTACACAAGCAAATTCAAAGTCCAGTGCAAAGCTATAGTAAAGGTTCACGGGGTCTTTCCGTCTAGCCGCGGATACACTGCATCTTCACAGCGATTTCAATTTCACTGAGTCTCGGGTGGAGACAGCGCCGCCATCGTTACGCCATTCGTGCAGGTCGGAACTTACCCGACAAGGAATTTCGCTACCTTAGGACCGTTATAGTTACGGCCGCCGTTTACCGGGGCTTCGATCAAGAGCTTCGCGTTAGCTAACCCCATCAATTAACCTTCCGGCACCGGGCAGGCGTCACACCCTATACGTCCACTTTCGTGTTTGCAGAGTGCTGTGTTTTTAATAAACAGTCGCAGCGGCCTGGTATCTTCGACCGGCATGAGCTTACGGAGCAAGTCCTTCACCCTCACCGGCGCACCTTCTCCCGAAGTTACGGTGCCATTTTGCCTAGTTCCTTCACCCGAGTTCTCTCAAGCGCCTTGGTATTCTCTACCCAACCACCTGTGTCGGTTTGGGGTACGGTTCCTGGTTACCTGAAGCTTAGAAGCTTTTCTTGGAAGCATGGCATCAACCACTTCGTGTACCAAAGGTACACTCGTCATCAGCTCTCGGCCTTAGAATCCCGGATTTACCTAAGATTCCAGCCTACCACCTTAAACTTGGACAACCAACGCCAAGCTGGCCTAGCCTTCTCCGTCCCTCCATCGCAATAACCAGAAGTACAGGAATATTAACCTGTTTTCCATCGACTACGCTTTTCAGCCTCGCCTTAGGGACCGACTAACCCTGCGTCGATTAACGTTGCGCAGGAAACCTTGGTCTTTCGGCGTGGGTGTTTTTCACACCCATTATCGTTACTCATGTCAGCATTCGCACTTCTGATACCTCCAGCAAGCTTCTCAACTCACCTTCACAGGCTTACAGAACGCTCCTCTACCGCATCACCTAAGTGATACCCGTAGCTTCGGTGTATGGTTTGAGCCCCGTTACATCTTCCGCGCAGGCCGACTCGACTAGTGAGCTATTACGCTTTCTTTAAAGGGTGGCTGCTTCTAAGCCAACCTCCTAGCTGTCTAAGCCTTCCCACATCGTTTCCCACTTAACCATAACTTTGGGACCTTAGCTGACGGTCTGGGTTGTTTCCCTTTTCACGACGGACGTTAGCACCCGCCGTGTGTCTCCCATGCTCGGCACTTGTAGGTATTCGGAGTTTGCATCGGTTTGGTAAGTCGGGATGACCCCCTAGCCGAAACAGTGCTCTACCCCCTACAGTGATACATGAGGCGCTACCTAAATAGCTTTCGAGGAGAACCAGCTATCTCCGAGCTTGATTAGCCTTTCACTCCGATCCACAGGTCATCCGCTAACTTTTCAACGGTAGTCGGTTCGGTCCTCCAGTTAGTGTTACCCAACCTTCAACCTGCCCATGGATAGATCGCCCGGTTTCGGGTCTATTCCCAGCGACTAGACGCCCTATTAAGACTCGCTTTCGCTACGCCTCCCCTATTCGGTTAAGCTCGCCACTGAAAATAAGTCGCTGACCCATTATACAAAAGGTACGCAGTCACCCAACAAAGTGGGCTCCCACTGCTTGTACGCATACGGTTTCAGGATCTATTTCACTCCCCTCTCCGGGGTTCTTTTCGCCTTTCCCTCACGGTACTAGTTCACTATCGGTCAGTCAGTAGTATTTAGCCTTGGAGGATGGTCCCCCCATATTCAGACAAGGTTTCTCGTGCCCCGTCCTACTCGATTTCATGACCAAGAGATTTTCGCGTACAGGGCTATCACCCACTATGGCCGCACTTTCCAGAGCGTTCCGCTAATCTCAAAGCCACTTAAGGGCTAGTCCCCGTTCGCTCGCCACTACTAAGGGAATCTCGGTTGATTTCTTTTCCTCAGGGTACTTAGATGTTTCAGTTCCCCTGGTTCGCCTCTTACGCCTATGTATTCAGCGTAAGATAACCATCTTATGATGGCTGGGTTCCCCCATTCAGACATCTCCGGATCAAAGTCTGTTTGCCGACTCCCCGAAGCTTTTCGCAGGCTACCACGTCTTTCATCGCCTCTGACTGCCAAGGCATCCACCGTATGCGCTTCTTCACTTGACCATATAACCCCAAGCAATCTGGTTATACTGTGAAGACGACATTCGCCGAAAATTCGCAATTTAACTCACAAATTTTACCTTAGCCTGATCCACTACCAGTGAAAGTAGTGTTCAGTCTATCTTTCTATCACATACCCAAATTTTTAAAGAACGATCTAATCAAAAAGATCAGAAATCAACATTCACCATCACCTTGATGGAATGCTCATTTCTAAGCTTTACAATTCAGAAGCAGTTAGTGGTGGAGCCAAACGGGATCGAACCGTTGACCTCCTGCGTGCAAGGCAGGCGCTCTCCCAGCTGAGCTATGGCCCCGTATTTCTACAGGCGTTTCCCACACAAAATTGGTGGGTCTGGGCAGATTCGAACTGCCGACCTCACCCTTATCAGGGGTGCGCTCTAACCAACTGAGCTACAGACCCAATTTCGAGCTATAAGGCCGACCTCACCCTGCTCTTTACCGCAAAGCATGGGGTGCGCTCTAACCAACTAAGCTACAACCTTTTAGGGCTGCTTCTTATCGTCTTCTTCAATGAATCAAGCAATTCGTGTGGGAACTTATGGAGCAGCTGATGTCGTCGATTAAGGAGGTGATCCAGCCGCAGGTTCCCCTACGGCTACCTTGTTACGACTTCACCCCAGTCATGAATCACACCGTGGTAACCGTCCTCCCGAAGGTTAGACTAGCTACTTCTGGTGCAACCCACTCCCATGGTGTGACGGGCGGTGTGTACAAGGCCCGGGAACGTATTCACCGCGACATTCTGATTCGCGATTACTAGCGATTCCGACTTCACGCAGTCGAGTTGCAGACTGCGATCCGGACTACGATCGGTTTTCTGGGATTAGCTCCACCTCGCGGCTTGGCAACCCTCTGTACCGACCATTGTAGCACGTGTGTAGCCCAGGCCGTAAGGGCCATGATGACTTGACGTCATCCCCACCTTCCTCCGGTTTGTCACCGGCAGTCTCCTTAGAGTGCCCACCATGACGTGCTGGTAACTAAGGACAAGGGTTGCGCTCGTTACGGGACTTAACCCAACATCTCACGACACGAGCTGACGACAGCCATGCAGCACCTGTCTCAATGTTCCCGAAGGCACCAATCCATCTCTGGAAAGTTCATTGGATGTCAAGGCCTGGTAAGGTTCTTCGCGTTGCTTCGAATTAAACCACATGCTCCACCGCTTGTGCGGGCCCCCGTCAATTCATTTGAGTTTTAACCTTGCGGCCGTACTCCCCAGGCGGTCAACTTAATGCGTTAGCTGCGCCACTAAGAGCTCAAGGCTCCCAACGGCTAGTTGACATCGTTTACGGCGTGGACTACCAGGGTATCTAATCCTGTTTGCTCCCCACGCTTTCGCACCTCAGTGTCAGTATCAGTCCAGGTGGTCGCCTTCGCCACTGGTGTTCCTTCCTATATCTACGCATTTCACCGCTACACAGGAAATTCCACCACCCTCTACCATACTCTAGCTCGACAGTTTTGAATGCAGTTCCCAGGTTGAGCCCGGGGATTTCACATCCAACTTAACGAACCACCTACGCGCGCTTTACGCCCAGTAATTCCGATTAACGCTTGCACCCTCTGTATTACCGCGGCTGCTGGCACAGAGTTAGCCGGTGCTTATTCTGTCGGTAACGTCAAAACCATCACGTATTAGGTAATGGCCCTTCCTCCCAACTTAAAGTGCTTTACAATCCGAAGACCTTCTTCACACACGCGGCATGGCTGGATCAGGCTTTCGCCCATTGTCCAATATTCCCCACTGCTGCCTCCCGTAGGAGTCTGGACCGTGTCTCAGTTCCAGTGTGACTGATCATCCTCTCAGACCAGTTACGGATCGTAGCCTTGGTGAGCCATTACCTCACCAACTAGCTAATCCGACCTAGGCTCATCTGATAGCGCAAGGCCCGAAGGTCCCCTGCTTTCTCCCGTAGGACGTATGCGGTATTAGCGTCCGTTTCCGGACGTTATCCCCCACTACCAGGCAGATTCCTAGGTATTACTCACCCGTCCGCCGCTCGCCACCAGGTACAAGTACCCGTGCTGCCGCTCGACTTGCATGTGTTAGGCCTGCCGCCAGCGTTCAATCTGAGCCATGATCAAACTCTTCAGTTCAAACATCTTTGGGTTTTGAGAAAACCCTAAACTTGGCTCAGCAATCGTTGGTTACATCTTTGATTTCTCGCGGAGTAACTTGTGATGCTGATAATCTTGTTGACTATCAGTCAGACTCCACAAGCACCCACACGAATTGCTTGATTCAGTTGTTAAAGAGCGGTTGGTTAAGATCTTTCGTCTCAACCGAGGCGCGCATTCTACGCTTTCCCCTGCTACTGTCAAGCGGTTATTTTCAGAAGTTTTCAAAGTTTCGCTTGGAAATCTCTAACAACTTCAACCACTTGGCGCTTCCGATCACTCGTTAGCGGGAGGCGAATTCTACAGCGTTACTCGCCGCTGTCAACACCTCTTTTACACCGCTTTCGACCGAGTGGATCGAACCGTTGATAGAGCCAAACAACACGACTCCAGCAACTCCTTCGGGGCTTCGATGAACCGAAGCAACTCGCTGTCGAAAACTGCGTAACTCTTTGTTTACCAAGGAGTTTTCCGTTTCGACTGCGCCGGAAGTGGGGCGAATTATAGACTTCCAGAATCTGCCGTCAAGGACTAATTACGCCTTTGTTGCAGAAGATGTCTTTTTAGCTGTTAACCGGGGGATTCGGCGCATCACAGATGGAATACGCAACACCAATAGCAGCGCTCCTATAGAAGCATAGATCGCCCACTCCCTCAGATCCGCTCGAACGATCCAAAGCATATGCAACAACCCAAGCCCGAGGATCACATAGGCCAGGCGATGCAACTTCTTCCAGCCGGCACCGAGGCGTCGCTGACTGTAACGATTGGAAGTGACCGACAACGCCAGCAAACCAAGGAACCCAATGCTGCCGACGATAATGTAAGGCCGCTTGCGCAACTCCACTCCCAGTTGCGACCAATCAAGACCAAGGATAAACACCAGATAGGCACTCAGATGCATGACGACATAAGCAAAGCACCACAACCCCAACTGCCGTCGCACGGCAATCCACCCAGCCCAACCGGTCAGCCTCTGCAAAGGCGTCATGCTCAGAGTGATCAACAACAGGATCAGCGTGCCCAACCCCAGCCTGTCGACCAGCACCTTTCCCGGATCCGGCCCGAGGGCGAAGGTCCAGGCTTGATACAACCAAAGCAGCGGCCAGACCGCCGCTACTATAAAGACGCCAATGCGCCATAACGGATAACGCATCAGTAATTCTTCCGCAGATCGAGGCCGGCATATAAAGAAGCGACTTCATCGGAGTAGCCGTTGAACATCTGCGTCTCGCGCACATTGGGACTGAACAGCCCACTCGGTAGACGCCGCTCACGCGCCTGAGTCCAGCGCGGGTGGTCCACCTCAGGATTGACGTTGGCGTAGAACCCATACTCATCCGCAGCAATGCTCTGCCAGGTGGTTTTCGGCTGTTCGCTGACCAGGCTGATGCGCACGATGGATTTGACGCTCTTGAAACCGTACTTCCACGGCACCACCAGACGCAACGGCGCGCCGTTCTGATTAGGCAGCTCACGTCCGTACATACCCACGGCAAGAATCGCCAAAGGGTTCATCGCCTCATCCAGACGAAGCCCTTCTACATAGGGCCAGTCGATCAGGGCAAAACCGGAACGCTGACCGGGCATGCTCTTGGGATCCTCCAGAGTTTCGAAACGGATGAATCTGGCCTTGGAAGTCGGCTCGACCTGCTTGAGCAACGCCGAGATGGGAAAGCCGATCCAGGGGATCACCATCGACCAGGCCTCGACGCAGCGCAGACGGTAAATTCGCTCCTCCAACTGATAAGGCTTCATGAAGTCTTCCAGGGCATAACGCCCGGGCTTGCCGACCTCACCATCTACCACCACGCTCCACGGCTCGGTTTTCAGCGTACCGGCGTTTTGTGCCGGGTCACCCTTACCAGTGCCGAACTCATAGAAGTTGTTGTAGTGGGTTGCGTCCTTGAATGGGGTGATCGCCTCCCCCTTGACCGTGACAGCCTGCCATTGGGTTGTCGGCAGCTTCTCGGCAAACCAGGCCGGCGCCCTGCCCGGCTCGACATCCGCATATCGTGCGGCCGTATCGGCACTCGCCCAGCGCGGCAGACTGCTGACGGCCAGCCCGGCGATAGCGCCGCCCAACAGACTGCGACGAGAGAAGTAGAGGGATTGCGGGGTGACATCCGACTCTTGGCAGTCGGACGACTTGGGCAACTTGATTAGCATGACAACTCCGCAGCATTGGAGGACCGATGCACCAATAGACTGCGGAGTATGGGGGAAATTACATCACTCGACGTTTTTGTGACGACGAAGACGCAACAAGTACTGCACCGGGCCGGAGGCCGCATAGGCGAGGAAAACCAGCAGCAGAATGCGCGGCGGATCACTGAAGACCACAGCGAACACCAGCACCACCGCCAGAATCGCGACAAAAGGAACCCGCCCTTTCAGATCCAGCTCCTTGAAGCTGTTGTACTTGATGTTGCTGACCATCAGCATGCCGGCAGCAGCAACCATCAGAGCAACGAGGAAAGACATCTTGGAACCCTGGATGCCGTAATCGCTGAACGCCCAGACAATCCCGGCTACCACACCTGCCGCGGCCGGACTGGCCAGACCGATGAAGTAACGTTTGTCTGCGGTGCCCACCTGAGTATTGAAACGCGCCAGACGCAACGCCGCGCCCGCGACATAGACGAAAGCGACCATCCAGCCTACTTTGCCCATATCACCCAAGGCCCAGCCGAATGCCAGCAACGCGGGTGCGACGCCAAAGGCGACCATATCGGACAACGAGTCATATTCAGCGCCGAAGGCACTCTGGGTGTTGGTCATCCGGGCAACGCGACCATCCAGCCCGTCGAGCACCATGGCGACGAAGATCGCGATCGCGGCAAGCGCAAAATACTTGCTCGCGCTGACCGCATCACCGGCACTCAAGGCACTTTGAGCGCTCATGGAGCTGATGATGGAGTAGAACCCGGCAAACAGGTTCGCGGTGGTAAACAGATTCGGCAGAAGATAGATACCACGATGCCGGACTTTACGGCCTTCAGCGTCATGTCCTTCTTCGACATGCTCATCGATCGGTAGCAGGCTTTCGGCGTCAGAGGCCTGTTTTGGCTCTTCGGGACGTTCGCTCATGGACATTACCTTGCAACGGTGTGGAAAGTTTCGACAGGTGTCTGCGACAACGGTTTGTACGCAAACGATCCAGCTTTATACCAGAACCTGTCTGCCCGAACGAAAAAACGCGGCCGAGGCCGCGTTTTCCGTTCAAGGCTAGAACTTAGTTCTTGGCTTTGTCGACGATCTTGTTGGCACCGATCCACGGCATCATCGAACGCAGTTGCTCGCCGATGATTTCGATACCGTGAGCGGCGTTGTTACGACGCTTGGCGGTCATCGATGGGTAGCCGGTAGCACCTTCGCTGATGAACATCTTGGCGTACTCACCATCCTGAATGCGTTTCAGGGCGTTGCGCATGGCCTGACGGGATTCGGCGTTGATCACTTCCGGACCTGTCACGTACTCGCCGTATTCAGCGTTGTTGGAGATCGAGTAGTTCATGTTGGCGATACCGCCTTCGTACATGAGGTCAACGATCAGCTTCAGTTCGTGCAGGCATTCGAAGTAGGCCATTTCTGGCGCGTAGCCAGCTTCAACCAGAGTTTCGAAACCGGCTTTTACCAGTTCAACGGTACCGCCGCACAGAACGGCCTGTTCGCCGAACAGGTCGGTTTCGGTTTCGTCTTTGAAGGTGGTTTCGATGATGCCGGTACGACCGCCGCCAACGCCAGCAGCGTAGGACAGAGCAACGTTTTTGGCGTTGCCGGAAGCATCCTGATAGATAGCGATCAGGTCAGGGATACCGCCGCCTTTGACGAACTCGGAACGCACGGTGTGGCCCGGAGCTTTCGGCGCGATCATGATCACGTCGAGGTCAGCGCGTGGCACAACCTGGTTGTAGTGGATCGCGAAGCCGTGGGAGAAGGCCAGAGTTGCGCCCTGCTTGATGTTCGGCTCGATTTCGTTCTTGTACAGCGCGGACTGGAACTCGTCCGGGGTCAGGATCATGACCAGGTCGGCAGCGGCAACAGCGCTGGCAACGTCAGTCACTTTCAGGCCGTGAGCTTCAGCTTTGGCAACGGTTGCCGAACCTTTACGCAGACCAACAGTAACGTCAACGCCGGAGTCTTTCAGGTTGCAGGCTTGAGCGTGGCCTTGGGAGCCGTAACCGATGATGGCGACTTTCTTGCCCTGGATGATCGACAGGTCACAGTCTTTTTCGTAATAAACTTTCATGAATTTCCCCTATATATCCAGGCCTTTGAGGCCATTCGCTAATTTGGTTTAGATGCTCAGCACTTTGTCGCCACGGGCAATCCCGGTGACGCCACTGCGTACGGTTTCCAGAATCGCGGCAGTGCCGATCGACTGAATGAAGCTGTCGAGCTTGTCGCTGGTACCGGTCAATTGCACGGTATACACGCTAGCGCTGACATCGACTATCTGCCCACGATAAATATCGGTAGTACGCTTGATCTCGGCGCGCTGGGCGCCAGTGGCTTTGACCTTGACCAGCATCAGTTCACGCTCGATGTGAGCACTTTCCGACAGGTCGACCAGTTTGACCACTTCGATCAGCTTGTTGAGGTTCTTGGTGATTTGTTCGATCACTTCATCATGGCCAACAGTGGTCAGCGTCAGACGCGACAGGGTCGGGTCTTCGGTCGGTGCCACGGTCAGGCTTTCGATGTTGTAGTTACGCTGGGAAAACAGGCCGACAACGCGAGACAAGGCGCCCGGTTCGTTTTCCAGAAGCAAGGAGATAATGTGCCGCATGATTAAGTACGCTCCGTCTTGCTCAGCCACATATCGCGCATGGAGCCGTCTTTGATCTGCATCGGGTAGACGTGCTCGCTGGTATCGACCTTGATATCGAGGAACACCAGGCGATCCTTCATGGCGAAGGCTTCTTCCATCATCGGCTTCAGATCCTTCAGATCAGTGATGCGCATGCCCACGTGACCATAGGCCTCGGCCAGCTTGACGAAGTCAGGCAGCGATTCCATATAAGAGTGCGAGTGACGACTGCCGTAGCTCATGTCCTGCCACTGACGAACCATACCCAGCACGCCGTTGTTCAGGTTGATGATCTTCACCGGCAGACCGTATTGCAGGCAAGTCGACAGCTCCTGAATGTTCATCTGGATACTGCCTTCACCTGTAACACAGGCAACGTCATTATCCGGGAAGCTCAGCTTGACGCCCATGGCCGCAGGGAAACCGAAGCCCATCGTGCCCAGACCACCGGAGTTGATCCAGCGATTAGGCTTGTTGAACCGGTAGTACTGCGCCGCGAACATCTGGTGCTGACCCACATCGGAAGTGATATAGGCATCGCCTTTGGTCACTTCGCTGAGGGTTTCGATCACGGTCTGCGGCTTGATGACGCTGCCGTCGCCCTTATCGTAAGGGAACAGGCCACGATCACCGCGCCACTCGTCGACTTGCTTCCACCAACTGGCAACGGACTCCTTGTTCGGGGTCTCGCCGATCTCCTTGAGGGTCGCAACCATTTCGGTCAACACGCTCTCGACCGGACCAACGATAGGCACGTCTGCCTTGATGGTCTTGGAAATCGAAGCCGGGTCGATATCGATGTGAATGATCTTGGCATTCGGGCAGAACTTGGCCGGGCCGTTGATCACACGATCGTCGAAACGTGCGCCGACGGCGAGGATCACGTCCGCGTGGTGCATCGCCAGGTTGGCGGTGTAGCTACCGTGCATGCCGAGCATGCCGATGAACTGACGATCCGTGCCCGGGTATGCACCCAGGCCCATCAACGTATTGGTCACTGGCAGATTGAGCATTTGCGCCAGTTCGGTCAGCGGTGCGGAACCGCCACCGAGGATCACGCCGCCGCCTGCATAAAGCACAGGACGCTTGGCTGCCAGCAGCATTTCCGCCGCTTTGCGGATTTGACCGGAGTGGCCGCGAACAGCCGGACTGTAGGAACGCAGCTTGGCTTTTTTCGGGAAGATGTATTCGAACTTCTCGGCCGGGTTGGTCATGTCTTTCGGGATATCGACCACGACCGGACCAGGACGACCGGATTGCGCCAGGTAGAACGCTTTCTTCATGACTTCCGGGATTTCCGACGCATGCTTGATCATGAAGCTGTGCTTCACGATCGGCCGGGAAATACCGATCATGTCGGTTTCCTGGAAAGCATCGGTACCCACCATGGTGCTAGGCACCTGACCGGAAATGATCACCATCGGAATGGAGTCCATGTAGGCCGTGGCAATACCGGTGATGGCGTTGGTTGCGCCCGGACCTGAGGTCACCAGTACCACACCGGCTTTACCGGTGGCACGAGCGTAGCCGTCAGCCATATGGGTCGCAGCCTGTTCGTGACGAACCAGGATGTGGGTCACTTCCGGTTCTTTGAACAGCGCATCATAGACATGAAGAAGAGCACCACCCGGGTACCCGTAGATGTATTTGACGCCTTCGTCACGCAAAAAGCGGACGAGCATCTCACCGCCAGATAAAAGCTCCACGTTGTTCACCTCTAAAACGCCAGAATACCGTTCACTAACAAAGGGAACGGGTCTTAATAGGTTTACTGCCTAGCAGAGCATGAGCGACGGTGGTCGCCGACTACGTCAGCACTGACTGAGCAAGTATTGGGAGCTCCCCAAGTGTTGCGGGGGTCTCCCACCCAGCGCGAGGTAACGCGTTGCGGGTGTAACAGGTCGGCGCGGATGTGCGCCTCATGATCTACTGAGCGGGTCTGCTTCTGGCAGTCCCTCTACAGCGGACTTTGGATTCTTCTGTTTCGCCCTCTCCAAGTCAAGCCGTCTATGTGCTTTATTCGAACTAAGCGCATGAGAAAGCAAGAAAAAACCTCTAAACAGCATCTGTGTTAGCTTCAATTGCGCAACCCATGACAAGGAAATGGCATGCGAACGTTCTTCTTCACGGCGAGCCTGCTGATTGGCCTGAGCCCTTTGTGCATGGCCGCTCAGATCTACAAATGGGTCGACGCCCAAGGCGTTACCCACTTCGATGCACAACCACCCCAAGGCCGGGAAGCCACCCTGGTGGTGCCGCCCTCCTCGCCCGCGAGCCAACCGAGCGCACCGGCACGCAGCAGCGCCATCGGCGATCAACAGGCCATCGACAACAACGTGAAAAAGCAGGTTGCCGAGCAGCAAGCCCAGCTAAAGGTGTTCTGCGAACAAGCCCGAACCAATCTGGCCCAACTGCAGAACAATCCGCGATTACGGGAGGAGACGGAAGGCGGGATGCGCCGCCTGACCGACCAACAACGCCAGGAACGTATCATCGAAGCACAAAAGCAGATTGCGGATAACTGCCAGTAGGTACTGGCAGTCTCCAATTCAGCGGGAGGCGGTGATCAGCAGATCGAATTCTTTAAGCAGGACCTGCAGCTGCCGATCCTTGCCCTGGACATTCCGGGCAGCGAAGACCATTTCGGCCATTTCCTGAATACCCGAGACATTGGGCAACGGTAGATCGTTTTCCAGAATCGCTTTCATCCGCGGCAAGAAGATCCATTGCAGCCATTGCTCGAAGTCCAGGGTATCGATCGAGAACGGTTCGACACTGGCCAGCGCTGCTACCGATGGCGAGACTTCGCCCCACCACCCCTGAACCCGCAGTTCACGCTCGATCAACAGCAGCTGCTCGGCAACTTTCGGAAAACGTGTATCCATCAGAGCGAAACCTTGGCCTTCTGCCGGGCCAGTGCCGCGCCCGCTGGATCACCCTGCTTCTCACGCGCCTGAGCGATCTGGCCCCACAAGCTTGCCTGAAGAGCCGGACGACCATTGGCAAAGCTCAGCCCCCGACGAGCGAACTGTTCGGCTTGCGCCGCATCACCCTGGGCCATACGCACCTGCGCCAGGCGATAAAGCACTTGCGGCTCACGCGGAGCAACCCGCTGCGCACGCTCCAGACTGGAGGATGCACCGTTCAGATCACCGTTCGCCTGTTGCTGCTGAGCGGTGGTCAGCAACGCCAGCACCGGGCCGTCCAGATTTTCGTCGGCAGACAAACCGCCGCTGCTGACGGAAGGAATCCCGCTCGGCGTCGACGGCATGCTGTAGCTGCCCTGATTGATCGGCGCCGACTGAACAGGCGCCGTATCGAACGGCCCTGGAGTGATCGGGCCTGGCGTAATTGGCGCACTGCTGATCGGTGCCGAAGCGGTCGCGCCACCGCCCGGGATCATCACCACCACGCCCTCGCCCTGCGGAATGGCTTGAGTCTGAGCCTGCACCGGGCGCTTGACCGTCGTCTGACGATAGCCACCACTGGACTGGATCCGCTCACTGTTGGAAACCGCGCTGCCGGAATCCACCACCGGAATCGAACCGCGCTGCACGCTGGCACAACCATTGAGCAAAGCCAGAGCTGTAATAGCTGGAATCCACCACTTGTTCACATCAAATCCTCTTCGCTTAATTCAACCAGCCCTTGACCCAATCCATCACCTCTTCTACGGGCGCCGGGATTTCGCCAGCACACGCGGCGCCGGGAGGCGGTTCACTGCCGCGAATATACGGCATCTGCACCGCGCCTGGACAACTCGCTTCGGAACCCTGTCCGGTACGGGCGTCGACCCAGGCTTGAACCACATTATCCGGCTGCGGCATATCCAGCGGCAACGGATCAGCCTTGCGCATGAAACTGGTCCAGACCTGCAGCGCGCCGGTGGCGCCGGTGAACGGTGTTTTGCCGTTGTCATCGCGACCGAGCCAGACCACCGCCAGCAAATCCTGGCTGAAACCGGCGAACCAGCTGTCCCGCGAGTCGTTACTGGTGCCGGTCTTGCCCGCCAATGCCAGGGTTTTCGGCAAAACGTTGTAGACCGAACTGGCGGTGCCTTCGCGCATCACCCGCTGCATGGCGCTCTGGATCAAGTAGATCGACCCCGGATCGAAGCGCTGCTGAATCTGGAATGGATAACGCTTGAGCGGTTCGCCTTCAGCGGTCAGCACGCTACGAATCCCACGCATCGGGGTATTGAAACCACCGTTGGCCAGGGTCTGATACATGGTCGCCACTTCTATCGGGGTCAAGCCACCGGCTCCCAGCAACATCGACGGGAACGCCGGAAACTCACGGGTAACGCCCAGCCGCGCCAGTGTCTTGAGGACATTCGGCACACCGACTTCCAGGCCCAGACGTGCGGTCGACAGGTTGTAGGAATGCGCCAACCCCTGATACAGGAAGACCGTACCATGGGACCGGCGATCATAGTTCTGCGGCTTCCAGACCTGACCGTCAGCGCCTTTCACCGAGAAAAAGTCATCGGAAAGCCAGCTGGTCAGGGTGTACTGGCTCGGTTTCTCCAGCGCAGTCAGGTAAACCGCCGGCTTGATCAGGGAACCGATTGGGCGCACGGCATCCAGCGCCCGGTTGAAACCGGCAAAACCTGCCTGGCGGCTGCCGATCATGGCCTGGACTTCCCCGGTTTCCGGATTGGTCACCACCATCGCCGCTTCGACCTCATCCGAGCCCTTGCGGCCAGCAAGACGCTTGAAGGTGTCGTTGACCGAGGCCTCTGCCTTCATCTGCAGGATCGGATCGAAACTGGTGAAAATCCGTAACCCTTCTTCGGTCAAGTCTTCGTCGCGGTAGTCTTCACGCAACTGACGCTTGACCAGATCCAGGAAGCCCGGGAACGAACTGTCAGCCAGACTGCCGCGCTTGGTCACGCCCAGCGGCATCTTCTTGGCTGCTGCGACCTGCTCGGCAGTCGCGACACCTTGTTGCTCCAGCAGATCGAGCACCAGATTACGCCGCTCGAGCGCGCGCTCAGGGTTACGACGGGGGTTGTAGGAGGATGGCCCTTTGACCATACCCACCAGCAATGCCACCTGATGCAACTTGAGTTCCGCCAGCGGCTGGCTGAAGAAAAACTGACTGGCCAGACCAAAGCCGTGCACCGCACGCTGACCATCCTGACCGACGAACACTTCGTTGAGGTAGGCCTCAAGAATCTCGCTCTTGTCGTAATGCAACTCAAGCAGCAAGGCCATCATCGCTTCGGTCAACTTGCGGGACAGACTGCGCTCGTTGGTCAGGTAGAAGTTCTTGACCAGTTGCTGGGTCAACGTACTACCGCCCTGACGCATTTGCCCTGCCGAGGTGTTAACCCAAACGGCCCGGGCAATCGACTTGGGAGAAACGCCAAAGTGGTGATAGAAGTCCCGATCTTCCACCGCCACCAGGGTTTCGAGCAGGTACGGTGGCACCTGATCGATCTTGATCAGGATGCGATCTTCGAGATTTTTCGGGTAAAGACCGCCGATCAATAGCGGCTCCAGACGCACGACCGCGACTTTCGAGCCGTTGGTCGCCGAGAGTTCGGCCACGAAATCACCGGAAAAACGTACCCGCACCGGCTGAGCCTGCTCCATCCCTTCATAGAACTGGAAGCCGCGGGTATTCAAATCGACCGTGTTGCCGCTGACCGATGCCGCTCCGGGACCGTTGGCGACGCTTTCACGCCGGTAACCCAGAGCATCGAGTTCAGTCAGGAAATCTTCCTTGCTGAGCTTTTGTCCGACGAACAGCTCCAATGGCCGGGCATAAACCTTCGCCGGGATGGTCCAGCGCTTGCCGGAGAACTTCTCCTGGACCACTGCATCGAGATACACCGCAAAGCCTGCGAGCACAACCAGGCCGACCAGACTGAGCTTCAAAGCCCAGCCTAACCAGGGGCGCAGGCCACCAGAGGGACGTTTTTTAGCGGAACGGGGGGATCGAGTACGAGTCATGGCGGCGGATTATACGCACTTTATTCCCGATCAACAGAAGCCCTCCGAGGTTTGCACTACCGTCGCTTGCGGCCATAATGACGCCCTTGAATTTTCCACGAATCCGAAGGATCGCCTGTGAGCCAGTCCCTGATCGCCGCCCTGCAAAACCCGGCCCTCTATCCTCATCCCGTAGAAGGGTTTCAGGTCATCGAGACGCATATCTCCTGGGTGCTGCTCACCGGCCCCTATGCTTATAAAGTGAAGAAGCCAGTCAACTTCGGCTTCCTGGACTTCACCGGCCTGCAAGCGCGTGAACACTTCTGCGGCGAAGAGTTGCGCCTGAACCAGCGCCTGACCCATGACGTGTACCTGGAAGTGTTGCCGATTACCGGCAGCGCCGAAGCTCCGCAATTGGGCGGCAGTGGCCCGGTGATCGAATACGCGCTGAAAATGCGCCAGTTCTCGCAAAGCGGGTTGCTCAGCACCCTGCAAGCCAATGGCGAACTGACCGCCGCGCACATCGATGAGATGGCCAAACAGATCGCGCGGTTTCACCTCGGTGCGCCGGTGGTCCCGGCAGCCCATGAAGCTGGCACTCCGGAAAGCGTCATGGCACCGGTACGACAGAACTTCGAACAAATTCGCCCGTTCCTCAGCGACAAGGCCGACCTGCTGCAACTCGATGCCCTGCAAGCCTGGGCCGAAAGCAGCTTCGAGCGCCTGAAGCCGCTGCTCGTTCAGCGCAAGGCCGAGGGATTCATCCGTGAGTGCCACGGTGACATCCATTTGGGCAACGCTACCGTGATCGACGGCGAGGTCGTGATCTTCGACTGCATCGAGTTCAACGAACCGTTCCGCTTCACCGACGTTTATGCCGACAGCGCTTTCCTCGCGATGGACCTGGAAGATCGTGGCCTTAAATCCCTGGCGCGACGTTTCATCAGCCAATACCTGGAGCTGACCGGCGATTATCAAGGACTTGAACTGCTGAACTTCTACAAGGCCTATCGCGCACTGGTTCGCGCCAAGGTCAGCCTGTTCAGCATGCCGGCCGAAGCCGACCCGGTGCAGCGTGCGACTACGCTGCGGCAATACCGTAATTACGCCAATCTGGCAGAAAGCTACAGCACCATTCCATCGCACTTTCTGGCGATCACCCACGGTGTTTCGGCCGTGGGCAAGAGCCATGTGGCCATGCGGCTGGTAGAAGCGCTGGGCGCTATCCGTCTGCGCTCCGATGTCGAGCGCAAACGACTGTTCGGTGAACAACAGGTGCAAAACAAGGTTGAGGCCGGCATTTATAGTGCCGAATCATGTGTTGCTACCTATGCCCACTTGCACCAGATTGCCGCTGTCATTCTACACGCCGGCTTCCCGGTGGTGATCGACGCCACCTACCTCAAGCATGAACAACGCGAGAGCGCCGCGAAAGTAGCCGAAGCGACCGGCGCACCCTTCCTGATCCTTGATTGCAACGCTCCGCAAGCAGTCATCGAGAGCTGGCTGGCGCAGCGTCAGGCAGACAAGAGCGATCCGTCCGACGCCACCATGGCGGTTATCGAAGCTCAGCAAGCCAGTCGTGAGGCACTGACGCCAGCAGAAATCCTCTTCAGCAAGCGCATCCAGACCAATGAAAGCGGCACGCTTGATACCGTCGTTGCGCAAATTCGCCAACGTCTGCCGGGCCTGTAAGCAACTATTTCAGCGGTGAAGTCGGCAACGGCTTCACGGCTGTAAAATAGTGGCACTATACTGGCGTCATAAATCCAACAGGTGACGTCCCATGAGCCAGCCGAAATTTCTCGACACCCCGCTTTACGCGTTGTTGCACAAAGACGACATCGAAGGTTTCAATCGAGAACGACCTGAAAACGGGCCTATCGACATGCGTGGCGGTGATTTCCGTGCGCTCGACCTCCGTGAGTTGAACGCCGAAGGCATCGATTTCACTGACGCCTATTTCCGCTCGGCAGATTTGCGTGGCCTGGATTTGCGTAGTTCTTCCCTGGAAGGTGCAAGCCTGGCACATGCGCAAATCTCTGGCGCTTACTTCCCGCCAGAGCTGACAGCCGATGAAATTCTCATGTCGGTCAATTTCGGCACGCGTTTGCGTTACCGCACCAGGTAATACACTTGCTGCTCTGAAGTCCGGCGCCCCTCGCTACGCGCTGGACTGTGCGTTGCGTTTGCAGCGGTCAACCAGCTTGCCTGCCTCTCAATCCCTTCCCACTGCGCCTACAGCCCTTTCTAGAGCTCTCGGGCCTCGCGCCTTAGAAGCTTTTTCGTCAAATCCGATCAAACAACTACGCTTTTCCTACTGACCGCTACACTCCTTTGAAGCTCGCCCACGCACCGTTCGGCCGTCGCAAGGAGGCTTGATGAATGATGAACTGCAACACCTGAAAAACCTTGGCAAGACGTCGGCACAATGGCTGCATGCCGTGGGCATCCATAGCGCTTCTGACTTGCGCCGTCTGGGAGCGGTGGATGCTTATCGAGCCGTACGGACCCGAGGGTTTCGTGCATCGAAAGTGTTGCTGTATGCAATTGAAGGCGCCTTGATGGACGTGCATTGGAACGACATCCCGGCAGAGCGCAAAGAGGCATTGAATAAACAACTGGAAGCCATATCGTCACGCCACAAGAACTGAGCGAGCAGGACTTCCATGTATTTACTCGGGGAAATCATCCGCCCGCCCCCCCCTGTAGGAGCGAGCTTGCTCGCGATGGACTCAAGGACGGCGCGTTTATTCAGAAAATACGCGTTATCGTTAACGTCCATCGCGAGCAAGCTCGCTCCTACACCCCCCTGTTTGCGGGTGATCAGACAGAGTACCTGGTGCGATTCACAGAAATGAGAAAACAGCTGTTGACATAGAAATGAGAATCGTTATGATTATCACAACTGGTCGCGAGATCAGTCGATGATTTGGAAGACCAGTGGTTCGGACTCTCAGATTATCTCCTCATCAGGCTAATCACGGTTATTTGACCCGGCTCTTGCCGGGTCTTTTTTTGCCTGATTTTTACTGACGCAGTTGAGCGCAATAGTCCTGCTCGGGCATAGCAGCGGTGTACCAGACATAGTCCGCCATGCCGGGCGCAACCTCAGCGCCCTCCTCTGCCAATATCAACACAGCCGTCCCATCCGGCGCCCCAAGGTCAAGCAGATGGACCGGCACTCCGACATCCTTGCGTGCGTGGTAAGCGCCGGCAAACAACAGCGAAGGTATGGGGGCCGCCAGCAAGCGCTTGGCCATTCGCCGATCACGTTGCTGCTGGACAGCCAGCATGGCGGGCATTTGCGTTTCCGGCAGCAGACCACAATGGGATTCGCGGACTTGCGCCAGCAGTTCGTCCTTTACCGAAGCCGAGTTTGAACGAGCGCCACTCAACGCAGGTGCCCGGGCATAAATCTTCCGTATTTCACCGGTGTCCAGGTTAGCCGCCAGCAACGGATAAGGTTGAGCCAGGACAAAACGCACGACAGGGCCGTACAGCGTCCAGTCCCAGCCGGATTGCCATGCCAGCGCTTTAGGCAAATCGTCAGGCCAGCCAGTCGTTTTCAACTCGGTGTGGACCTTATTGACGCGAGGCTGTTGATCCGGCGTCAACATCTCCAAAAGAAGGCTGCCTTGAGCACGACGATCGGCCAACGCCCGCAACAACCGCAGTTGCAGCGCGTGGTGATCGGGGTTGTCGTGCCGCTCGCCGACGATGACCCGTGACGCCTTGGCCAGACGCCCGACCAGCTCGTCGACAGTCAGCACTTGACCGCTATTGAGGTCACGGATCATGCCGGCGCGCTCTTTCAAGCCGTTTGAAACAGGCGCGCCCGGCGGCATCGATACATTTTGACAGGCGCCGAGCAGCATCAGAGTCAGTAGCAGAATCGCGCGCATGCTTTCATTCCAGGATGGGTCTTAACGGGCGATGATCAACGGGTGCCCGCGCTCCGGATGTTGTTGCACCAGCACCTCCCTATTACTCAAAGAGTGCTTGAACGCGGGCCAAAACGTCGTCAATCACCATATCGGCAACCGACTCAATGCGTTTGGCGCCACGGGCTTCAAGATCGACGGTGCGGATCTGGTTACACAGAACAACCCCCTGCGTTTCGGTGCCGGAACCACTCAAAGGCACCGCGAAGCCTGCATAGCGGGCAAAGTCGCCGCCTTGGGTGACAGGTGCAATAACGGCGAGTCCCGATGCGTTATAAGCGGCTGGAGTGAGGATCAGAGCAGGACGAAAATCACCCTGTTGCTCGCGACCTGCCGTGGGATTCAGGTTCAGGCGTACAATGTCAGCCCGATTGAATTTCGGACGCTTCACGCTTCACGCCCCACTGGATGCATGGCGTTCCACCCGGCCAGTTCCGCAGGCTCAGGTGCACTCAAATCGCACTGAGCCATCAGATCGGCCAGCCGGTAATGTGGCTTGGCTTTCGCGGGCTTGAGCGTCATAGCTTCGGCGGATACGTCGAGCATCAGCACATCACCGCTGACCAGACTCATCTGCTTGAGTACGGTAGATGGCAGGCGGATCGCCGCGCTATTGCCCCACTGCTGAATTTTGACTTGCATAAACACCTCCGAAATGTATAAACATTGTAGATACTTACATCAATTAATGCAAGCACCATGTATACACTTAGTATCTACAATGCCAGCTCGTAGGCACGACGTCGTAAAGTGTCTTGGTCAACGGACAAATATGGCTGTGATCAAGGCTTGAATGGCCGAGAATGCACTTGAGGATAGACATGAAGTTTCTTTGTACCCACGCCGAACTGGGCGATGCCAGCAGCCGCGGTTTTGATATCGACGGCCAGAAGCTGTTTGCCGTGCGCCGGGAAGGCGAGGTCTACGTCTATGTAAACCGCTGCCCGCATCGGGGCGTTGCGCTGGAATGGCAGCCTGACCAGTTTCTCGACCAGAGCGCCAGCATGATTCAGTGCGCCACCCACGGCGCACTGTTCCTGATTGAAAGTGGCGAGTGCGTTGCCGGCCCCTGCGCCGGGCAATCCTTGACCGCCATTGACTGCAAGGACGACGATCAAGGAATCTGGGTACAACTCTAGCCGTTCAGGATGACATCCAGACGTCGGTCGATACAGACCTCTTCAGCGGTCAGCCGTACGCCGTAAGCCAACACCTCGACTCCGCACGCAACCGCTTCACGCAGTGCTGCGGCGTATAGCGGGTCGATTTCCTCGGCCGGACGCACTGCCTCGATACCCGTCAGGTTGACGCAATACAGCTGCACCGCGCGAATACCGTCCCGCGCCAGGCAGGCCAACTCCCGCAGATGTTTGGCGCCGCGCTGCGTCACAGCGTCAGGAAACGCCGCTATCGCCAAACCATCAAAGCCCAGCGTGACACTTTTGACTTCGACAAACGCCGGACCACCTGGATAATCCAGGCGAAAATCGATTCGACTGTTTTCCTGGCCGTAAGCCACTTCGCGCTTCAACCCGGTGAAGCCATTAAGCTCAGTGATCAACCCGGCGTGCAGAGCCTCCTCGATCAAGCCATTGGCCCGCCCCGTGTTAACGCAAGCCAGGCGACCCTGCGGGGTTTCGCTGATTTCCCAGGTGCCGGGCAATTTGCGTTTGGGGTCATTGGATCGACTGAACCAGACCTGCCCGCCTTCCACCATGCAGTTGAACATCGAACCGGTATTAGGGCAGTGAATGGTCAACAACTCACCGCTAACGGTTTCGATATCCGCCAAAAAGCGCTTATAGCGACGGAGCAATCGGCCTTCTTCGAGTGGCGGATGAAAACGCATCAGCCTTGCCAGCTCCGCAAACCGCGAGCAATCCGCTCGACGGCTTCCTGCAAACGATCCAGGTTCTGGGTGTAGGCAAAACGCACGTGATGACCGGCCTGATGACGGCCGAAGTCCAGCCCCGGTGTAATCGCCACGTGCTCGGTTTCAAGGAAGTGCCGGCAAAAAGCAAAGGCATCGCCACCGAACGCGCTGATGTTCGCGTATAGATAAAACGCGCCTTCCGGCTCCACCGCGATACCGAAGCCCAGTTCCCGCAAGGCTGGCAACAGAAAGTCCCGACGACGACCAAACTCGGCACGCCGTTCTTCGAGAATGCTCAGCGTGGCGGGCTCAAAGCAGGCCAATGCGGCGTGCTGGGCCATGCTCGGTGCGCTGATATAGAGATTCTGCGCGAGCTTTTCCAGTTCGCCGACAGCGGCGGGTGGCGCCACCAACCATCCCAGCCGCCAACCGGTCATGCCGAAATATTTTGAGAAACTGTTCAGGACAAACGCGTCGTTATCGACCTCCAGCACGCTGGAGGCATCCGTGCCGTAGGTCAGGCCGTGATAGATCTCGTCCACCACCAGATGACCGTTGCGCGCCTTGATCGCGGCAGACAGCCCCGCCAGTTCGTCATGGCTCAAAATCGTCCCGGTCGGATTCGCCGGCGAAGCCACCAGCGCACCGACGCTGTCCGGATCCCAATGCCGCTCGACCAGCTCCGGGGTGAGCTGATAACGCACCTCCGGACCTACAGGAACAAGCTGCGCAGCACCCTCCACCAGCCGCAGAAAGTGCCGGTTGCACGGGTAACCCGGGTCCGCCAACAGCCAGTGCTTGCCCGGGTCGACCAGCAAACTGCTCGCCAGCAACAGCGCACCCGAGCCGCCGGGGGTAATCAGAATCCGCTCCGGATCGATGTCCAGACCGTAACGCGTTTGGTAAAAACCGGAGATAGCCGTGCGCAACTCCGGGATTCCGCGAGCGGCGGTGTAACGGGTTTTCCCCGCTGTCAGCGCGGCCTGACCGGCTTTGATGATCGGTTCAGCCGTGGTGAAGTCCGGCTCGCCGATTTCCAGATGGATCACGTCGTGGCCGGCCGCTTGCAGTTCGTTGGCGCGCGCCAGCAACGCCATGACATGGAAAGGTTCGATAGCGCGGCTACGCGCACTGTAGGGCTGAGCCATTAGCCTTCCTTCAATGGGGGGAGCGAAAACCCGATTCTACCCAACGACGGGAATGAGGGAGAGCTTTAAGCGCTCTGAATCTTCAGTTCACCGGAACTCAAGCGTTTGGCTCAAGTTTGACTAAAATCAATAATTGAGCAGCTCTCCAGACCCACCCGGTAAGGCTTTGCAACCTTTTGCAAGCCTGGCAGACCGCAGGCACGACATCCGGGAGTAGCGCGGCCCGATTTGATCTGGTAAGTTCGCCCGCTTGCAGCCGCAGGGCCGGCAGGTGTCGGTATGGAACATTCCTGCGCAATGGATTACAAGAGTAGAGGCGGTCCATTCATGCCCACCCAAGCAAAGCAAAAGCAGAGCCAGTCGATCAGCGGCTTCGAACCCTACGTTCAGACCAAGGGTGAGGAGTACATGGGCGAGCCCATGCGCAAGCACTTCACCAAGATCCTGAACAAGTGGAAACAGGATTTGATGCGGGAAGTCGACCGCACTGTTGATCACATGAAAGACGAAGCGGCCAACTTCCCGGACCCGGCAGACCGTGCCAGCCAGGAAGAAGAATTCAGCCTCGAATTGCGCGCCCGCGACCGCGAGCGCAAGCTGATCAAGAAAATCGACAAGACCCTGCAACTGATCGAAGACGAAGAATACGGCTGGTGCGAGTCCTGTGGCGTCGAAATCGGCGTCAAGCGACTGGAAGCCCGCCCTACCGCCGACATGTGCGTCGATTGCAAAACCCTGGCGGAAATCAAGGAAAAGCAGGTCGGCAAGTAACCGCCGGTTTGAACGAAGAACGGAGCGTGCGAACGCTCCGTTTTTGTTTCTGTGGGTGGCTGGCGCAAGCCCAGACAAAGTAACATCGCACCCATGACTGCCATCACCTCCTCGTATATCGGGCGCTTCGCCCCCACTCCCAGTGGACATCTGCACTTCGGCTCGCTGGTCGCTGCCCTGGCCTCGTACCTCGACGCCCGCTCGGCAGGCGGGCGCTGGCTGATGCGCATGGAAGACCTTGACCCGCCACGGGAGGAGCCCGGCGCCCAGGCTGCAATCCTTGCGGCTCTGGAGCACTACGGTTTCGAATGGGACGGTGAAATGGTCCGACAGAGCGACCGTCACGATGCCTACGCCGAAGTGCTCAATCGCCTGTTCAACCAAGGTTTGGCCTACGCCTGCACCTGCTCGCGCAAACAGCTGGAGCCCTGGCACGGGATCTATCCCGGGTTGTGTCGCAATGCTGGCCACGGCGTTGAAAATGCCGCAATCCGCCTGCGGGTGCCTGAGCTGGAATATCACTTCGAGGACCGGGTGCAGGGCGAGTTTCGTCAGCATCTGGGCCGTGAGGTCGGTGATTTCGTCATTCGCCGCCGCGACGGGCTGTACGCCTATCAACTGGCGGTCGTGCTCGATGACGCCTGGCAAGGCGTGACCGATATTGTCCGCGGCGCCGACCTGCTGGACTCCACACCGCGTCAGCTGTACCTGCAAGAATTGCTTGGGCTGCCGCAACCGCGCTACCTGCATGTGCCGCTGATCACCCAACCGAACGGCCACAAACTGGGCAAATCCTACCGCTCGCCGCCGCTGGCTGACGATCAGGCCACGCCGCTGTTACTTCGCGCGCTGCGTGCACTGGGTCAGAAACCCGGCAGCGAACTCGGCTATGCCAGCCCCCGGGAAGTACTGAACTGGGGTATCCAGCACTGGGATGCAGCGCTAATCCCGCGCACACTGACATTGCCCGAAGCGCAAATACGCTGACGACGCTTGCAGCTTGGCGCCCATCCGTTACCATCGCCGCACGTTTTCGGGCACGCGCACAATAAAGAGAGGCCAGGATGTACATCTATCGTTTGGTCCTGCTCCTGGTAGTCGGGATCTATCTGTTCTCCCCGGCCATCATGGATTGGTGGATCGACGCCACTGGCGCCTGGTATCGCCCTTATCTGCTCTGGCTGATTCTGATCGTTGTGACCTTCATCCTGCAGAGCCAAAAAGATGCCGATGAGCTTTAGCCTGACCCAGATGATCCTGATCAGCGCCGCCTACCTGGCGGTGCTGTTCGGAGTGGCCTGGATCAGCGAACGCGGGATGATCCCGCGCTCGATCATTCGCCACCCGCTGACCTACACCCTGTCTCTGGGTGTGTATGCCAGCGCCTGGGCGTTTTACGGCACGGTCGGCCTGGCCTATCAGTACGGTTACGGCTTTCTGTCCAGTTACCTCGGGGTTTCCGGGGCCTTCCTACTGGCGCCGGTGCTGCTGTATCCGATTCTGAAAATCACCCGCACCTACCAGCTATCGTCCCTGGCCGACCTCTTCGCGTTCCGCTTCCGCAGTACCTGGGCCGGTGCGTTGACGACGATTTTCATGCTGATCGGGGTCTTGCCGCTGCTGGCGCTGCAGATTCAGGCGGTCGCCGACTCCATTGGCATCCTCACCCGCGAGCCGGTACAGCATCGCGTGGCCCTGAGCTTTTGCGCGCTGATCACCCTGTTCACGATCTTCTTCGGCTCACGGCATATCGCGACCCGGGAAAAGCACGAAGGTCTGGTATTCGCAATCGCCTTTGAGTCCGTGATCAAACTGATCGCTCTCGGCGGCGTCGGCCTGTATGCCTTGTACGGCGTATTCGATGGCCCGCAACAGCTTGAACTGTGGCTGCTACAGAACCAGACCGCCCTAGCCGCCTTGCACACACCACTGCAGGAAGGTCCATGGCGCACGCTGTTGCTGGTGTTCTTCGCTTCGGCGATCGTCATGCCGCACATGTACCACATGACCTTCACTGAAAACCTCAACCCGCGCTCTTTAGTAAGTGCAAGCTGGGGTCTGCCGCTATTTCTGCTGTTGATGAGCCTGGCGGTGCCGCTGATCCTCTGGGCCGGCCTGAAACTGGGCGCCACCACCAACCCGGAGTACTTCACCCTCGGCATCGGCATCGCCGCCAACAGCAAGGCACTGGCGCTATTGGCCTATGTCGGCGGGCTGTCGGCCGCCAGCGGGTTGATCATCGTCACCACCCTGGCACTGTCCGGGATGGCCTTGAATCACCTGGTGCTGCCGCTCTACCAGCCGCCGGCCGAAGGCAATATCTATCGTTGGCTGAAGTGGACCCGCCGCGCCCTGATCGTCGCGATCATCATGGCCGGCTACGGGTTCTATCTGTTGCTGGGAGCCGGGCAGGATCTGGCCAACCTTGGCATCGTCGCCTTCGTCGCCACGTTGCAATTCTTGCCGGGCGTACTGTCGGTGCTGTATTGGCCGACCGCCAACCGTCGCGGCTTTATCGCCGGGTTGCTGGCGGGGATTCTGGTGTGGCTGGTGACCATGCTGTTGCCGCTGGTCGGCAATCTGCAGGGTTTTTATATTCCGCTGCTGAACATGATCTACGTGCTGGATGACACCAGTTGGCACATGGCGGCGATCGCCTCGCTGGCCGCCAACGTGCTGATGTTCACCCTGATCTCGCTGTTCACCAATGCCAGCAGCGAAGAAGCCAGCGCCGCCGAAGCCTGCGCGGTGGATAACGTCCGTCGCCCGCAACGCCGGGAACTGCACGCCGCCTCGCCCCAGGAGTTCGCCACGCAGCTTGCAAAACCATTGGGGGCCAAAGCCGCACAGAAAGAAGTCGAACAGGCGTTGCGCGATCTTTATCTGCCGTTCGATGAGCGCCGCCCTTACGCCTTGCGCCGGCTGCGCGACCGCATCGAGGCCAACCTCTCCGGCTTGATGGGGCCGAGCGTGGCTCAAGACATGGTCGAAACCTTCCTGCCGTACAAGGCCGGTGGCGAGAACTACGTCACTGAAGATATCCACTTCATCGAAAGCCGCCTCGAGGACTATCATTCGCGACTGACCGGCCTGGCCGCCGAGCTCGATGCCCTGCGTCGCTATCACCGGCAAACCTTGCAAGAGCTGCCGATGGGCGTCTGCTCGCTGGCCAAGGACCAGGAAATCCTCATGTGGAACAAAGCCATGGAGGAGCTGACCGGTATTGCCGCCCAGCGCGTGGTGGGTTCGCGCTTGAGTACCATTGCCGATCCGTGGAAAGAGCTGCTACAAGGTTTCATCAACCTGCCGGACGAACACTTGCATAAACAACACCTGGCCCTCGACGGCCAGACCCGCTGGCTGAATCTGCACAAAGCGGCCATCGACGAGCCGTTGGCGCCCGGTAACAGCGGCCTGGTGCTGCTGGTGGAAGACCTGACCGAAACCCAGATGCTCGAGGACAAACTGGTGCACTCCGAGCGGCTGGCCAGTATTGGCCGACTGGCTGCCGGCGTGGCCCATGAAATCGGCAACCCGATCACCGGTATCGCCTGCCTCGCGCAAAACCTGCGTGAAGAACGCGAAGAAGACAGCGAGCTGACCGAAATCAGCGGCCAGATCCTCGAGCAGACCAAGCGTGTATCGCGCATCGTCCAGTCGCTGATGAGCTTCGCCCATGCCGGCGGCCATCAACACAGTGACGAGCCGGTATGTCTGGCCGAAGTGGCGCAGGATGCCATTGGTTTGCTGGCGCTGAACCGACGCAACTTCGAAGTGCAATTCTACAACCTGTGCGACCCCGAACACTGGGTCGACGGCGACCCGCAGCGGCTCGCCCAGGTACTGATCAACCTGCTGTCCAATGCCCGCGACGCCTCACCGGCCGGCAGTGCAGTCAGGGTCAAAAGCGAAGCCGGCGAACACACGGTCGATCTGATCGTCGAAGACGAAGGCAGCGGTATCCCATCGAGCATCATGGACAGACTGTTCGAACCCTTCTTCACCACCAAGGATCCTGGCGAAGGCACCGGTCTGGGCCTCGCACTAGTCTATTCCATCGTTGAAGAGCATTATGGACAAATCACCATCGACAGCCCGGCTGACACCGAAAGCCAACGCGGCACCCGTATCCGGGTGACCTTACCGCGTCATGTCGAAGCGACGTCCGCTGTGAACTGAGACCGTCGAGAGAATCGAATCAATGCCGCACATTTTGATCGTCGAAGACGAAACAATTATCCGCTCCGCCTTGCGCCGCCTGCTGGAACGCAACCAGTACCAGGTCAGCGAAGCCGGTTCCGTGCAGGAAGCACAAGAGCGTTTCAGCATCCCCACGTTCGACCTGATTGTCAGTGACCTGCGCCTGCCTGGCGCACCTGGCACCGAGTTAATCAAACTTGGTCAAGGCACTCCGGTGCTGATCATGACCAGCTACGCCAGCCTGCGCTCGGCAGTCGACTCGATGAAGATGGGCGCGGTGGATTACATCGCCAAGCCTTTCGATCACGACGAAATGCTGCAGGCCGTCGCACGCATCCTGCGGGACCGGCAATCGGCTCAGGCAACTGCGGGCGAACGTCCTGCCGGCAAAGCGGCCAATGGCGCAGAGAAGGCGGGTGTCGATAACAGCAACGGCGAAATCGGCATCATTGGCTCCTGCCCGCCGATGCTGGATATGTACAGCAAGATCCGCAAAGTCGCCCCGACTGACTCCAATGTGCTGATCCAGGGGGAGTCCGGTACCGGTAAAGAACTGGTCGCCCGCGCCCTGCACAACCTGTCCCGGCGCGCCAAGGCACCGATGATTTCGGTGAACTGTGCGGCCATCCCGGAAAGCCTGATCGAATCCGAGCTGTTCGGCCATGAAAAAGGTGCCTTCACCGGTGCCAGCGCCGGTCGCGCCGGCCTGGTCGAAGCCGCTGACGGCGGCACCTTGTTCCTCGATGAAATCGGCGAACTGCCATTGGAAGCTCAGGCCCGCTTGCTGCGCGTGTTGCAGGAAGGCGAAATCCGTCGCGTCGGTTCGGTGCAATCGCAGAAGGTCGATGTACGCCTGATCGCTGCGACTCACCGCGACCTCAAGAGCCTGGCCAAGATCGGTCAGTTCCGTGAAGACCTGTATTACCGTCTTCACGTGATAGCCCTGAAACTGCCGGCCCTGCGCGAGCGGGGTGCCGACGTCAACGAAATCGCCACCGCCTTCCTCGCCCGGCAGAGTGCCAGGGTCAACCGCACCGACCTGAAGTTCGCCCCGGACGCCGAGCAGGCTATCCGTCATTACTCCTGGCCGGGTAACGTTCGCGAACTGGAAAACGCGGTCGAACGTGCAGTGATCCTGTGCGAGAGCCCGGAGATTTCCGCCGAGCTACTGGGGATCGATATCGAACTGAGCGATCTGGACGATGACGATTTCATCGGTCTGGCGCCGCAGCAGGGTGGAGCCAACAACACCAGCCACGAACCTACCGAAGACTTGTCGCTGGAAGACTACTTCCAGCACTTCGTCCTCGAGCATCAGGACCACATGACCGAGACCGAGCTGGCCCGCAAACTCGGGGTGAGCCGCAAGTGCTTGTGGGAGCGGCGCCAGCGTCTGGGTATTCCACGGCGCAAGACCGGAGTGGCCAGCGAAAGCTGAACGCCACCTGTCTAGAGTGGGGGGTAACACTCGACTTTGTGAAAAAAACTGTTACCCCAGATTTTTCACGTAACAAAAGCCGGGGCTTACGGTAACGAAGCCCCGGCTTTTTTTGGCCCTCAGAAAACCTGAATCACGCGCTAACCCCTTGTTTTGCTGGCCTTCGCAAAAGTTGGCACGACCCCTGCTATATGCTTAGTACAAAAACAATAACAAGCAATGCAAAAGACAATAAAAATAAGACGAATCGGCTCACGCACAATAAAAACAACACGGCGGAGGCGCAGCTAACTGATTCTTTTGGAGAGGCGTTGTATTTGGGGCTTGCCCCGCAACCAGGCCGAGAACAACAAAAAACTGTCCTAAGACAGAGCCTGAACTGGTTGGATCACTGGATCATGCAACACAGCGACCAAAGCAATCCGTTTGCTCTTGGCTCCCGATTGGGAGGGTCACGAAGGCAACAGCTCGTGACAAGGGCACTCAACAAAAACAAGAAGCCCAACATCCATAATAAAAATAGAGCATGCAACTACTTCTTGGGGAGCTTCGGCTCCCCTTGTGGTTTCTGGCGTTTGGATCGACTTCACACCCTTGCGCACGCTTCCTACACCATCCCCCGACTAAATGCTAGAATCCCCGCCCATCATGCGGTCATTCTTCGTTATGGCCGAACATTCCTTCAAACAGTGCATCCCATGCTGAAGAAGTTGTTCCAGTCATTCCGTTCTCCCTTGCGTCGTACGCAACACATTCGCAGCACGCCTGAAGTGCTCAACAGCAGCCAGCATTCGCTGCAACGCGCTCAGTTCAGCCGTTATGCGGTGAATATCGTCGAACGCTTGCAGAACGCCGGCTACCAGGCTTATCTGGTCGGTGGCTGTGTGCGCGACATGCTGCTCAACATCACACCCAAAGACTTCGACGTCGCCACCAGCGCCACACCGGAACAGGTGCGCGCCGAATTTCGCAATGCGCGGATCATCGGCCGTCGCTTCAAGCTGGTGCACATCCACTTTGGCCGCGAAATCATCGAAGTCGCGACCTTCCGCGCCAATCACCCGCAAAACGACGAAGAGGAAGACAGCAACCAATCCTCACGTAACGAAAGCGGGCGCATTTTGCGGGACAACGTCTACGGCACGCTGGAAGAAGACGCGCAACGTCGCGACTTCACCATCAATGCCCTGTATTACGATCCGGTCAGCGAACGCATCCTCGACTACGCCAACGGCGTACACGACATCCGCAATCATCTGATCCGCCTGATCGGCGATCCACGGCAGCGTTACCAGGAAGACCCGGTGCGGATGTTGCGGGCCGTGCGTTTCGCCGCCAAGCTGGACTTCGGTATCGAGAAACACAGCGCCGCGCCGATTCGCGAGCTGGCACCGATGTTGCGGGAAATCCCCTCGGCCCGGCTGTTCGAAGAAGTGCTCAAGCTGTTCCTCTCCGGGCATGCGGTAGACACTTTCGAAATGCTCGTGGACCTGCAGTTGTTCGATCCATTGTTCCCGGCCAGCGCCGAAGCACTGGAGCACAACCCGACGTACACCCACACCCTGATCAGCGAAGCCTTGTTCAACACTGACCTGCGCATCAAGCAGAACAAGCCGGTCACCCCGGCCTTCCTGTTTGCCGCCCTGCTCTGGCCTGCTCTGCCGGCTCGGGTGCTGCGTCTGCAAGACCGTGGCATGCCACCGATTCCGGCCATGCAGGAAGCCGCTCATGAACTGATCAGCGAGCAGTGCCAGCGCATCGCGATTCCGAAACGCTTCACCCTGCCGATTCGCGAGATCTGGGACATGCAGGAACGCTTGCCTCGGCGCAGCGGCAAACGTGCCGATCTGCTGCTGGACAACCCGCGTTTCCGTGCCGGTTACGATTTCCTGCTGTTGCGCGAAAGCGCCGGCGAACAGACCGATGGTCTGGGTGAATGGTGGACCGACTATCAGGACGGTAACGACAGCGAGCGCCGCGATATGATCCGCGACCTCAATGGCAAGGACGACAGCGCCAGCGGTGCTCCGCGCAAACGTCGCCGCACCGGTGGCAGCAAACGCAAACGCAGCGCCGCTGCACCGAGCGCGTCGGGCGAGTAAGTTCATGGAACGCATCTACATCGGTATGGGCAGCAATCTGGCGGCCCCATCGGAACAATTGCGCAACGCCGTCGAGGCGTTGGCGCAGTTGCCGCAGACCGAGCTGGTCGGCGTATCAGCCTTCTACCAAAGCGACTCTCTGCTGCCCGGTCAACCGCGTTACACCAACGCCGTGGCCGCGCTGGACAGTAGCCTCGCGCCGCTGAAACTGCTGGATGCGCTGCAAGCCATCGAAAACGATCAAGGCCGCGAGCGCAATGAGCGTTGGGGTCCACGCACGCTGGACCTGGACATCCTGCTGTTCGGTGACCGACTGATCGATGAACCGCGCCTCACGGTCCCCCACTACCATATGCAGGCTCGAGCCTTCGTGCTCTATCCCCTGGCCGAACTGGCGCCATCGGGCCTGCAACTGGCGGACGGCCGCCTTCTCGATGAATTGCTCGCCGACTGTCCATTTGTCGGGCTGGAACGTCTGGCGTAGGTTTAACTGTCGCCCCCCACAGGAATGCAGCAACACCGGGATTTTGCTGAATCGCATCAGTAACATGGGTAACACCACCTACGTAACAATGCGGTAACACACACAATTGACTTCCAGAGTTCTCCTCACGACTATAGGCGTCCCGCTGCCGCCAACCCGGCACCAAAGGGCGCAATCCAGGCCTTATAAGCACGACAAAAGAACGTGCGCCTGTATAAATGATGAATCACGCGCGTTACTCGCAGTAGTTTCCACAGCGCCTGAACGAGGACTTTTTTCATGCCAGATATCACCCTGACCACCCTGCAGAGCCTCAAGCACAAAGGTGAAAAAATCACCATGCTGACCTGCTATGACGCGACCTTCGCCCATGCCAGCTGTGAGGCTGGTGTCGAAGTGCTGCTGGTCGGCGACTCCCTCGGCATGGTGCTGCAAGGGCATGACAGCACACTGCCAGTCACTACCGCCGAGATGGCTTACCACGTTGCAGCCGTCAAACGCGGCAACGCCGGTGCGCTGATCCTCGCCGATCTGCCGTTCATGGCCTACGCGACCACCGAACAGGCGATGAACAACAGCGCCATGCTGATGCAGGCCGGGGCGCACATGGTCAAAGTCGAGGGTGCGCTGTGGCTGGCGGACTCGATCCGTCTGCTGGCCGAACGCGGTATACCGGTGTGCGCGCACATGGGGCTGACGCCGCAGTCGGTGAACATTCTCGGCGGCTACAAAGTCCAGGGCCGCAATGAAAACCAGGCCCGGCAGATGCGCGCCGACGCCATTGCCCTGGAGCAGGCCGGCGCCGCCATGTTGCTGCTCGAGTGCGTACCGAGCGAACTGGCAGATGAAATCACCCAGGCAGTGAAGATTCCGGTGATCGGGATCGGTGCCGGTAGCGCCACCGACGGTCAGGTACTGGTGGTGCACGACATGCTCGGCCTGTCCCTCACGGGCCGTGCACCGAAGTTCGTGAAGAACTTCATGGCCGGTCAGGACAGCATTCAGGCAGCCTTGAGTGCATACGTCACTGAAGTCAAAGCGGTAACCTTCCCAGGCGTTGAACACGGATTCTCTGCATGAACACTGTCAAGACCGTGCGCGAACTGCGCGCCGCTGTAGCCCGCGCCCGCAGCGAAGGCAAACGTATCGGCTTCGTGCCGACCATGGGCAATCTGCACAGCGGCCATGTGGCGCTGGTGACCAAGGCCGCCCAGCGAGTGGACTTCGTGGTCGCGAGCATTTTCGTCAACCCGCTGCAATTCGGTGCTGGCGAAGACCTCGACAAGTATCCGCGGACCCTGGCCGCCGACCAGGAGAAACTGCTCCAGGCCGGCTGCCATCTGCTGTTCGCCCCCAGTGTTGAAGAAATGTACCCGGACGGCATGGCCGGCCAGACTCGCGTCAGCGTTCCGCAATTGTCCGAAGGACTGTGCGGCGCCAGCCGTCCCGGTCATTTCGAAGGCGTAGCGACGGTGGTCAGCAAGTTGTTCAACATGGTCCAGCCCGACCTTGCGATCTTCGGCCAGAAGGACTTCCAGCAACTGGCGGTCATTCGCGCCTTGGTCCACGACCTGAATTTGCCGATCCAGATCATTGGCGAGCCAACCGTACGTGCCGCTGACGGCCTCGCGCTGTCCTCGCGCAATGGATTCCTCAGTGAAGAACAACGCGCCATCGCACCGGCCTTGTATCGCAGCCTGAGCCAGATTGCCGAAGCCATCGAACAGGGTGAGCGCGATTACCCCAAACTGTTGTCCGCGCATAACCAGCTGCTCGAAGCCGCCGGTTTTCGCCCCGACTATCTGGAAATCCGCCATGCACTCAACCTGCGCCCGGCCACCCCGGATGACCGCGACCTGGTGATCCTCGCCGCGGCCTTCCTGGGCACCACACGGCTGATCGACAACCTGCATTTGAACCTCGACACGTAATACAAAGCGGCCCCTGTGGGAGCGGGCTTGCCCGCGAAAGCGTCAGCGGCCCCGATACAGTTGTCGCCTGAGATGATGTCTTCGCGGGCAAGCCCGCTCCCACACAAGCCCACTCCCACGCAGGCGCATATATCGTATTGCCCGGCCTCAAAGCTTCGGGCAAACTGCCCGCCGTCCGGATCTGACCAAGGAAACATTCATGCACGCCATCATGCTCAAAGCCAAGCTGCATCGCGCCGAAGTCACCCACGCTGTACTCGACTACGAAGGCTCTTGCGCCATCGATGGCGAATGGCTGGACTTGTCCGGGATCCGTGAGTACGAACAGATCCAGATTTACAACATCGACAACGGCGAGCGCTTCACCACCTATGCGATCCGTGGCGAAGAGGGCTCGCGGATGATTTCGGTCAACGGTGCCGCTGCGCACAAGGCCAAGGTCGGCGATCGGGTAATCATCTGCGCCTATGCTCATTACAGCGAAGCCGAACTGCTCGACTTCAAACCGCGCATGCTCTACATGGCGCCGGGCAATGAGCTGAGTCACACCAGCAATGCCATCCCGGTCCAGGTCGCCTGATCGACCGCGCATTTCTCTGCACTTGAAAGCCCGCCTGTCGCTCTCGGCTGATGCGCCGGTATAAAAAAGTACCGGCCGCTGGTCAGACAAAGCCAAGACAGATCAAGACGTGAGGTTTACTGTACTCGCCCTGCGTTGATGAATCGGTTCAGCACAGGTTACCTGGATATCGTTTTGTGACCGAACAGGACGTTCCGGGCTTTTTAGTGTCCAAAAGGCAGTTCAAGTAAAAGGAAACCCGCAGCGATGGCGTACTACCGCACTCCTCACGATGTTACCGCTCTGCCCGCCTGGCAGGCGTTGAATCAACACCGCGAAGCCATGCAGGATTTCAGCATGCGCGAAGCGTTCAATGCCAACCCTCAGCGCTTCAATGAATTTACCTTGAGCAGCTGTGGGCTTTTTCTCGATTATTCGAAAAACCTGATCACCAAAGAAACCCGCGACCTGCTGGTCGGTCTGGGCAATGAAGCCGGCCTGCAGGACGCGATCAAAGCGCTGTTCGCCGGCGAGCTGGTCAATTCCTCGGAAGGCCGCCCTGCCCTGCACACCGCTCTGCGCCGCCCGGTGGGCGACAAGCTGTCGGTGAACGGCGTCAACGTGATGCCGGAAGTGCACAAGGTGCTGAACCAGATCACCGAGCTGGTCGGCCGGATCCACGACGGTCTGTGGCGCGGCTATACCGAGAAGCCGATCACCGACGTGGTGAACATCGGCATCGGCGGCTCGTTCCTCGGCCCGGAGCTGGTCTCCGAAGCGCTGCTGTCCTACGCCCAGAAAGGCGTGCGCTGCCATTACCTGGCGAACATCGACGGCAGTGAGTTCCACGAACTGTCGATGAAGATTCGCGCCGAGACCACGTTGTTCATCGTCTCGTCGAAGTCCTTCAACACCCTGGAAACCCTGAAAAACGCTCAGGCGGCTCGTGCCTGGTACCTGGCCCAGGGTGGCTCTGAAGCCGAGCTGTATCGTCACTTCATCGCGGTCTCGAGCAACAATGCCGCCGCTGTGGCATTCGGTATCCGTGAAGAAAACATTTTCCCGATGTGGGACTGGGTTGGCGGACGTTATTCGCTGTGGTCGGCCATCGGTTTGCCGATCGCCCTGGCCATCGGCATGTCCAACTTCAAGGAACTGCTGTCCGGTGCCTACACCATGGACCAGCACTTCCAGAGCGCGCCATTCGAACAGAACATGCCGGTGCTGCTGGCGTTGCTGGGTGTCTGGTACGGCAATTTCTGGGGCGCGCAAAGCCACGCGATCCTGCCGTACGACCACTACCTGCGCAACATCACCAAGCACTTGCAGCAGCTGGACATGGAATCCAACGGCAAGAGCGTGCGCCAGGACGGTACACCGGTGTCCACCGACACCGGTCCGGTCATCTGGGGCGGCGTGGGTTGCAACGGTCAGCATGCCTACCACCAGTTGCTGCACCAGGGCACCCAACTGATTCCGGCCGATTTCATCGTGCCGATCGTCAGCTTCAACCCGGTAGCCGACCATCACCAATGGCTCTACGCCAACTGCCTGTCGCAAAGCCAGGCGCTGATGCTCGGCAAGACTCGTGTCGAGGCCGAAGCCGAGCTGCGTGACAACGGCATGAGCGAGGACGAAGTGCAGAAGCTTGCGCCGCACAAGGTGATCCCGGGCAACCGTCCGAGCAACACCCTGGTCGTCGAACGTATCAGCCCACGTCGCCTCGGCGCACTGGTGGCGATGTACGAACACAAAGTCTTCGTGCAGAGCGTGATCTGGGGCATCAATGCCTTTGACCAGTGGGGTGTGGAGCTGGGTAAAGAGCTCGGCAAAGGCGTCTACAACCGCCTGACCGGCAGCGACGAAGAGCCGGCCGACGATGCCTCGACCCAAGGTCTGATCAACTACTTCCGCGGTCGTCACCGCGGCTGATGTGATCTTCGCTCCCACAGGTTATCGCCGAACCTGTGGGAGCGGGCTTGTGTGGGAGCGGGCTTGCCCGCGAAGAACGATAACGCGCAATGCCTGAAAAACGCGGTGCTCGCTTCGCGGGCAAGCCCGCTCCCACAACACCAGCCCTTCCCCGCTCAGTGTACGACTTGAACCCATTTGCCACTCGGCGCATCTTTATCACTTGTCGCAAAAACAAGAATAAGGAACCGTCATGTTCGATATCAGCACTTTCCCCAAAGCCGATGCCGTCCGCCGGGCTGCACAATTGAGTCAGGACGACTACCAGCGCCTTTACCGCCAATCCATCGAGCACCCCAGCACCTTTTGGGCCGAACAGGCCACGCGTTTTCTCGACTGGAGTGCGCCGTGGCAAACCGTCCAGCGCTATGACCTGAAAACCGGTGCCGCCAGCTGGTTTGCCGGCGGTCAGTTGAACGTCAGCTACAACTGCATCGACCGTCATCTCGAACAACGCGGCGACCAGATCGCGATCATCTGGGAAGGCGACGACCCCGCCGAATCGGCACAGATCACCTACAAAAAACTTCATCACAACGTCTGCCGCCTGGCCAACGTGCTGAAAAGTCGTGGCGTTAAAAAAGGCGATCGGGTCTGCATCTACATGCCGATGATCCCCGAAGCGGCCTACGCCATGCTGGCCTGCGCGCGGATAGGCGCGGTGCACTCGGTGGTCTTCGGTGGTTTCTCCCCGGACGCCCTGCGCGACCGGATTCTCGACGCCGACTGCCGCACCGTGATCACTGCCGATGAGGGCGTTCGCGGTGGCAAATTCGTACCGCTCAAGCAGAACGTCGACAAGGCCCTGCTCAGTTGCCCGGACGTCAGCACAGTGCTGGTGATCGAACGCACCCAAGGTGACGTCAACTGGGTCGAAGGCCGTGACCTCTGGTATCACCAGGCTCTGCGCAGCGTGAGCGACGACTGCCTGCCCGAGCCGATGGACGCTGAAGACCCGCTGTTCATCCTTTACACCTCCGGCAGCACCGGCAAACCCAAAGGTGTGTTGCACACCACTGGCGGCTACCTGCTGCAGGCGGCGATGACCTTCAAGTACGTATTCGACTACCGTGACGGCGAAGTCTTCTGGTGCACCGCCGATGTCGGCTGGGTCACCGGCCACAGTTACATCGTCTACGGCCCGCTGGCCAACGGCGCGACCACACTGATCTTCGAGGGCGTGCCGAGCTATCCGAGCAGCTCGCGGTTCTGGCAGGTGATCGACAAACATCAGGTGAACATTTTCTACACCGCGCCCACCGCAATACGTGCGCTGATGCGCGAAGGCCCGGAGCCGTTGCAAGAAACATCGCGCAGCAGCCTGCGGCTGTTGGGCACCGTCGGTGAACCCATCAACCCGGAAGCCTGGGAATGGTATTTCAATGCGGTCGGCGAGCAACGTTGCCCGATCGTCGACACCTGGTGGCAGACCGAAACCGGCGGCATCATGCTCAGCCCGCTGGTCAGCGCCAACCGAACCAAGCCCGGCTGCGCCACCCAGCCCATGTTCGGCGTGCAACCGGTGTTGCTGGACGAACAAGGCAAGGAAATCCGCGGCGCCGGTAGCGGCATTCTGGCGCTCAAGGCCAGCTGGCCGGCGCAGATCCGTAGCGTCTACGGCGACCCGAAACGCATGCTCGAAACCTACTTCAAACCCTACCCCGGCTACTACTTCACCGGCGACGGCGCCCGACGCGATGAAGACGGCGATTACTGGATCACCGGGCGTATCGATGACGTGATCAACGTGTCCGGGCACCGCATCGGTACGGCTGAAGTAGAAAGCGCGCTGGTGCTCCACGACAGCATCGCCGAAGCCGCGGTGGTCGGTTACCCCCACGACCTCAAGGGCCAGGGGATCTACGCCTTTGTCACGCCGATGAATGGCATAGAACCCAGCGACGAACTGAAGAAAGAACTGCTGAGCCTGGTCAGCAAGGAAATTGGCAGCTTCGCCAAGCCGGAGCTGATTCAATGGGCGCCAGCCTTGCCGAAAACCCGTTCGGGCAAGATCATGCGGCGGATTCTGCGCAAGATCGCCTGCAATGAACTGGACAGTCTGGGTGATACCTCGACCCTGGCCGATCCGAGCGTGGTCGAGGGTCTGATCGACAAACGCCTGAACCAATAAACCTGCGCGGCCATTGCCGCGCCTTGCGGTAACAACCGAGCAGTCATGGAATTCATTCGTAGTCGTATCGAAACCCAGATCATGAGCCTGAGCGGCTTGTCCCTCGGCAAGCTGGATCTGGAGAACCCCAAGGGCGATCCCGGCCTGTTCGGGCCGGACTCGGTCAGCTGGCAAGTGCATGGCGACTTCAGCAGCATGCTGATCGGCGGTATCAGCGCGCTGATGCTGCAAGCCCTGCATCCGCTGGTGCTGGCCGGGGTCTGGGATCACTCGAACTTTCGTGAGGACATGCTCGGCCGACTGCGCCGCACCGGGCAGTTCATCTCCGGCACCACCTTTGGCTCGCGACAGGACGCCGAATGGCTGATCGACAAGGTCCGTACCATTCACCTGCAAGTGACCGGCACCGCGCCCGACGGCCAGCCTTATGCCGCCAGCGACCCGGATCTGCTGACCTGGGTGCATGTGGCCGAAGTCAGCAACTTCCTCGCTGCGCACCTGCGTTACCGCAATCCGAATCTGTCGCCAGCCGATCAGGATCGCTACTACGCGGAAATCGCCCTGGTAGCCGAACGACTGGGTGCGCGGGATGTGCCGCGCTCACGCCAGCAAATTGCCGACTACCTTGAAAGAATCCGCCCGCAGCTGTTGTGTGACGAGCGCAGCCGCGAAGTGCTGCGACTGTTGATGAACGCACCTGCCCCCAGCCGTCTGGCCAAGCCTTTCGGCGGTTTGATGATGCAGGCCGGCATCGACCTGCTGCCGGATTGGGCCAGCGACATGCTGGGTGTCAGCCAGAGCCCGCTGCAACGCAAGCTGATCCGCGCCAGTGTCAAACGCAGCGCTCCGATGCTGCGCTGGGCAGTGCGCAACGGCTCGGTGCAGCGTGCGCGGCGGCGCATGGGTTTGCTGAGCTGAGACCGGTTCTGTGAGCGACTCATAACTTGTAGGAGCGAGCTTGCTCGCGATGGACGTTAACGATAACGCGTGTTTTCTGAATAAACGCGTCGCCCTTGAGTTCATCGCGAGCAATCGAGCGTCGACCGGCTGCTCCTACAGTGAAACTGGTAGACTGCCGCGCCCAATCATTCGCAAGGCGCCCAGCATGTCTTCCTTGAATCAGGCGCTGCGCGCCGCCCTCGATCATCGCCAGGACCTGCTCGCCGAGCTGCATCAGCAAGGCACCGACTGCTATCGGTTGTTCCATGGCAGCCAGGAAGGCGCCGGCGGCTTGACCATCGACCGTTACGGTCCGCAACTGCTGGTGCAAAGCTTCCATGAGTCGCTGGAACGCGACGCACTGCTGCAACTGCACGAAACCATCAATCAGCACCTCGACCTGAACACCCCGCTGGTCTACAACGACCGCTCCCGGGGCAATTCGCGAATTGACCGGGAAGACTCGGTCTACCGTGCCGAAGACGCTGCTCTGGAAGATCTGATCGGCCACGAATGGGGCCTGAACTACCGGGTCCGCGGCCGCCACGCCGGGCAGGACCCACTGCTGTTTCTCGACCTGCGCAACGCTCGCGGCTGGGTCAAAGACCACAGCGCCGGTAAAAGCGTACTGAACCTGTTCGCCTACACCTGTGGCGTTGGCTTGTGCGCAGCAGCCGGGGCTGCCCGCGAGGTGTGCAATCTGGATTTTGCCGAGGGCAATCTGGCGGTCGGCCGTGAGAACGGCCTGCTCAATCCGCAGTTGCCGAAGATGCAGTTCATCCAGTCCGATTATTTTGCGGCGATTCGTCAACTGGCCGGCTTGCCGATCATTCAACGTCGGCACAAATTGCCGAGCTACCCACGTCTGGAGCAGCGCCAGTACGACCTGGTCCTGCTTGACCCTCCCGCCTGGGCCAAGAGTGCTTTCGGCACCGTTGACCTGCTGCGCGACTATCAAAGCCTGCTCAAACCGGCCCTGCTGACCACCGCCGAAAATGGCGTACTGATCTGCTGTAACAATCTGGCAAAGGTCAGCATGGACGACTGGCGTGAACAGGTTTTGCGCTGTGCCGAAAAGGCCGGACGCCCGGTGCGCGACTGGCAGGTATTGACGCCGGGCAGCGATTTCCCGTCCCTGGATCAGCAGCCACCGTTGAAAACCCTGATCCTGCAACTCTGATTCAGACAAGTCTTACGCGAATAAAGGCGATTGCTTCGGAACCGTAAACGCATGCCATACTCCAAGGCACTTCCGATATCAGATAGATGACGCCTCACATGCCCAAAGGATTGATCCGCGCTATTGGCGCCTTGTTGACCGCTATCGCCCTTTATAGCTTGCTGGGGTTTCTGATTTTGCCGGGCATTGCCTTGCGGGTCGCCAATCAACAATTGGCCAACTACGCAACGGTTCCGGCGCGAATCGAGCGGATCGAGCTCAACCCCTTCAGCCTTGAGCTGAGCCTGTGGGGTCTGAAAATCGGTGAGCCGGGCAAGGAGCAAGTGGCCTTCGAGCGCCTTTACGCCAACCTGAGCCTCGACAGCCTGTGGACCCGCGTCCTGCATCTGACCGATATCGAATTGATCAACCCCAAGAGCGAAATCCTCTTCGCCAAAGACGGCAAGCTCAATCTGCTACAGCTGTTCAAGCTGCCAGCCAGCGAGCCGACCCCGGCCGATCCGGACAGCAAGCCATTTCCACTGCGCATCGAACGGATCAAGCTGGCCGGCGGCTATGTGCACTTTGAGGATGTACGTCCCGGCGAGCCGATCGAATTCCTTTACGACAAGCTCGACTTCGAGCTGAAAAACCTCAGTACCTTGCCCGACGATAACGCCGACATGACGCTGGTCGCCGTCGGCCCCAACGGTGGGCAGCTTGACTGGACCGGTAACTTCAGTCTGGTGCCGATTGCCTCCGAAGGCAGGCTCAAAGTCACCGACGGCCAGATGAAGGCCTTTTGGCCCTATGTGCGTGATGCCGTGCCGCTGGTGCTGGAAAACGGCGTTCTGAACCTGAGTACCGATTACAAATTCAATCTCTCCAAAGCAACCGAACTGCTCCTGAGCAACGCCTCGCTGAGCGTCGCGCCGTTCGCCATCAAGACGCCGGATGGTCGGCCGCTGGCGCGTCTCGAACGGCTGGACGTCAGCGAGACCACGGTCGATCTGGCCAAACAGCAAGTGGTGGTCGGCAAGATCCGCAGTCAGAAACTGGAAACCTGGGCCGCTCGCGAAGCCGATGGTCAGCTCGACTGGCAGAAGCTGTTCGCCAGCCAACCGGCCAAACCGGCAACGGAAACCGCTCCCGCCGCCGGCTCGCCCAAACCTGAGCCGACGGCGCCGGGCAAGCCGTGGCAGGTGCTGCTCAAGGACGTGCAACTGCGCAACTATCAGGTACATCTGGCAGACCGTCAGGCCCAGCCTCCAGTGGCGCTGGAACTCGGCCCGCTGAATCTGGACCTGCAAAACTTCGACAGCCTCAATCAGTCGCCTTTTACCCTCAAACTCGATAGCGGGCTGGGCAAGCAAGGCAGTATCCAGGCGAGCGGCGAAGTCAATCTGAAGCCAATCAGCGCCAAATTGCAGGTGCAGACCAAAGACATCGACTTGCGCGTCGCCCAGTCCTATATCAGCCCGTTCATGCGCCTGGAGCTGCGCAGCGGCATGCTCGGCAGTGATCTGGCAGTCGATCTGAAAAGTACCGAGCCGCTGGCGTTCAACGTCACCGGTCGGGCCCAGGTCGATCAACTGCACACCCTGGACACCTTGAAGACCCGCGACTTCCTCAAGTGGCAGCAATTGGTGCTCGAAGGGTTGAACTATCAACATGGCGACAGCCTGTCGATCACTAAGGTCAACCTGTTGCAGCCATACGCGCGCTTCATGATCAACGAGGACCGCACCACCAACATCGATGACCTGCTGATCCCGCAACCGGCGGATGCCGACGCCAAAAGCGCGGCAAAACCCGCCGCCAGCCAGGAAAATCCGCTGGGTATTCATATCGGCGCAATCGCTATCAATGACGGCTCGGCCAACTTCGCCGACTTCAGCCTGACGCCAAACTTCGCCACCGCCGTTCAACAACTCAATGGTCAGATCGGCACCATCGACAGCCGTCAGACAAAACCGGCCAACGTTGATATCAAAGGCAAGGTCGACCGTTACGCACCGGTCACCATCAAAGGCAGCGTGAACCCGTTCGACCCGATGGCGGCGCTGGACATCGCCACCAGCTTCAAGCGCGTCGAACTGACCACCTTGACGCCCTACTCCGGCAAGTTCGCCGGTTTCCGCATTCGCAAGGGCCGGCTCAATCTCGACCTGCATTACAAGATCACCAACGGCCAGTTGACCGCCGAGAACAAAGTGGTGGTCGAGCAACTGCAACTGGGCGAAAAAGTCGACAGCCCGGATGCCGTGGACCTGCCGATTCGCCTGGCGATCGCGCTGCTTAAAGACACTGACGGGAAAATCTCTATCGAACTCCCGGTAAGCGGTGACTTGAACAACCCACAGTTCAGCGTCATGCCAATCATCTGGCAGTCCTTGCGCAATCTGGTACTGCGTGCCGCTCAAGCACCGTTCAAGCTCATTGGCGGTCTGGTCAGTGGTGGTGGCTCGGAAGATCTCGGCAGCGTGTCGTTCGCGCCAGGCTCCAGTGACCTGAGTAAAGACTCCGAATCGTCGTTGACCAAACTGGCCAATGCCCTCAAGGAACGTCCGGCCCTGCGACTGGAAATTGAAGGCACCAGCGCGCAAAGCAGCGACGGCCCGCCGATCGCCGAACAGCGGCTCGAGCGTGAATATCAATACAACTACTACAAAATACTCCAGCGTCGCGGCGATAAGGTCCCTGCCCAAGCGTCCCTGCTAGAGGTTCCGGACAGCGAGAAAGCGCCACTGCTCGAAGGTATCTACCGCACCCGCCTGAAAACGCAGCCACCGGCCGAGTGGGCACAACTGAGCCGTGACGAACGCACGGCAAAACTGCGTGAAGGGGTGATCAAGTTCTGGAGCGAAAGCGACGTGCTCCTGCGTCAATTGGGACAAGATCGGGCCAGCAGCATCAAGGACTTCCTGGTGGACAAAGGGCAGTTGGCTGACGATCGGGTTTACTTCATCGACGCTAATATCGGGCAGGCGCAAAACGATGGTCGGGTGATCACGCCACTTCATCTGGATAGCGAATGAACAGGCGAACACCTTTGTTGCTCAGCCTGGCATTGGCCATTGTTGCCAGCCAGGCTCAAGCCGCCAATACGCTGCGCTGTGGCAGTCAATTGATCAGTCTGGGGGACAGGTCCGGCGAAGTTTTGCAGAAATGCGGAGAACCTGCTTCCCGCGACTTTCTGGGCTACAAGCGTAGCGCCAACAAACGCGAAGAGTTTCAAGTCGAGGAGTGGGTGTACGGGCCCAACAGCGGCATGTATCAATACCTGCGTTTTGAAGGCAATCGCCTGGTGAGCATCGACAGCAAGCGCGGCAACTGACAACCCTCCCCATTCGCCAGTAAATTTCCCACTCCACGTAGAACAGGCTCCGACACACAGTGCCGGAGCCTGCAATGACCACATCCCTATGGTCTTCGCATGAACCTTGAAGGAAAGACAGGCGTATTACTGGATCGCCTGTCGCCCCCTTCTCCGTCCAGGCGAGACGCTTGAACCTTATTCGGTTTTCAGGCCGTCAGCCATTACGCCTTTGACACCTTTGATTTTCTTGGTGATGGCGACTGCCATTTCTTTCTGTGAGTCAGTCAACGCCACTTTCGAGGACAGGGCCACGACACCTTTCTTGGTTTCGACTTCGATGTCGGTGCCGGGAACGCCTTTTTCGGTGACCAGATCAGTCTTCACTTTGGTGGTGATCCAGGTGTCGGAAACATCTTCCTTAACTTCGGTTATTTCACCTGCCGCCAACACCATAGGCGACTGAGTGGTCTGGGCAAATGCAATGTTGCCCAGGGTCAGGGTCAGAGCGGTAGCAGTTGCGGCAGCGATTGCGAACTTCTTCATACGAGTAACTCCTGTTCTGCCAAAAAGTCTGCGCCGTGTCATTGGGGCAGGGTTACTGGATAAGTGCAGGCGTTGTGCCAACTCACAATCAGAAAATAAATATCTATAAATCAATAAGTTACTAATAAATCAACAATTTGAAATCGTGCAAATTGCATGACCAATGCAGAAGTCGCATGCAAGTTGCGGTTTTTCAGCGATACCCTGATGCCATGCATTGACGGGACTGTTAAACCGCTCAACGCCAGAAAGTCACGGCCAAAAAAATGCCCCGCTTAACGCGAGGCATTGGATAGAAACAACCAGACGGTTGAGGATCAGGCTCCGTCGCAACTTATTGGCACGTATTCCTGCAAAGCGGTGCTAGTGCAGGCCCAACCGGTGGCCGAGCGGGTAAGCGTGATGGTTTTGCTAAGCACAGGACCCGGAGCATTCAGGATCGTGCAAACGATTGTCCCGGCACCCGTCGTGGCGGTACCTGATGCGGTAGTCGTGCAGTTACCCGTAGTAGCGGTGCCGCCCACCAGGGCCAATGTCGGATCGGTGCCCTGATTGATGACGTCTTCAAAAGGAACTTTCAGCGCGGTGATCTCGGCCAGACCGGCTGTGACCTTCGCTCTGGCCTGGTACTTCGAGTAAGCCGGCAGCGCGAACGTTGCCAAAATGCCGATGATCGCGACCACAATCAACAGTTCGATCAAGGTAAAACCTTTTTGACTATTCATAGAAAAGCTCCAAGCATTAGGTGAAGTTTCATGACCTTAACAGGTCAAAGCACAGCACGTGCCAAACCCTTTGGACCCTTGCCAGCAGGCCCGCGCCGGTGCCGGTGCAGTGCCCTTATCCTCAAAAGTTGCACATTCTGACATTTTTCGTCACCCGAGCGTCCCTGATTAGGCTCCTGCGACCGACTACGCTATAAGTCTCCAACTGTTTGCCGCTGGTACTCGAATGAATGACATCGCCCTCTCCGGTCTGGCCAGGCAATTGGTTCTGGCCGAGCTGCTCACGGACAAAAGCGCGCTACAGGCGTCTGAGCAAGCTCAACGCAATCGAATGTCCCTGGTGACCTACCTGGTGCAGAACAAGCTGGTCAAAAGCCGGCAGCTGGCACAAGTCGCCTCTGAACACTTTGGTGTAGCCCTGCTCGATCTGAGTTGTCTCGATAAGGATTCTCAGCCTCGCGGCCTGGTCAGCGAAAACCTGATCCGGCAACACCACGTGCTGCCCCTGTGGCGTCGCGGCAACAAATTGTTTGTCGGTGTTTCCGACCCGACCAATCATCAAGCCATCAACGATATTCAGTTCAGCACCGGGCTGACCACCGAAGCCATCCTGGTGGAAGACGACAAGCTCAGCGACGCCATCGACAAGTTCTTCGACACACAATCCAATGGCCTGGAAGACCTCGCCGATGTCGATCTGGACGGCCTGGACATCGAGTCGATCGATGACAAAAAACACGACGCCATTGCCGGTCAAGACACCGACGATGCACCCGTGGTGCGCTTCGTCCACAAGATGCTGCTGGACGCGATCAAGGGCGGCTCTTCGGACCTGCATTTCGAACCTTATGAAAAGATCTATCGGGTCCGTCTGCGCACCGATGGCATTCTTCGCGAGGTCGCCAGGCCTCCCATCCATCTCGCCAGCAGGATCGCCGCGCGCCTGAAGGTTATGGCCAGCCTGGATATTTCCGAACGCCGCAAGCCGCAAGACGGGCGGATCAAGATGCGCATTTCGAAGAGCACATCCATCGATTTCAGGGTCAACACCTTGCCGACACTGTGGGGCGAAAAGGTCGTGATGCGAATTCTCGACCCGTCCAGCGCACAAATGGGCATCGATGCCCTGGGCTATGAACCCGAGCAGAAAGCCCTGTACATGACGGCGCTCAAGCAGCCCCAGGGAATGATTCTGGTGACCGGGCCGACCGGCTCAGGCAAAACCATTTCGCTGTATACCGGTCTGAATATCCTCAATACCGTGGACATCAATATCTCCACCGTCGAAGATCCGGTGGAAATCAACATGGAGGGCGTCAACCAGGTCAACGTCAATCCCAGGCAAGGTCTGGATTTTGCCCAGGCCCTGCGCTCGTTCCTGCGTCAGGACCCGGACGTCATCATGGTCGGCGAAATTCGCGACCTGGAGACCGCCGAGATCGCCATCAAGGCCGCACAGACCGGCCATATGGTGCTTTCGACCCTGCACACCAACAGCGCCGCAGAAACCCTGACCCGCCTGCAGAACATGGGCATCCCCGGGTTCAACATCGCCACCTCGGTAAACCTGATCATCGCCCAGCGTCTGGCCCGCAAGTTGTGCAGCCACTGCAAAAAAGAAATCGATGTACCCCACGAAACACAGCGCAAGGAAGGCTTCGCCGAGGAACATATCGGCAGCTTCAAAATCTATGAGCCGGTGGGTTGTGATCATTGCAATGGCGGTTACAAGGGGCGAGTCGGGATCTATGAAGTGGTGAAAAACACGCCGGACCTGCAACACCTGATCATGGCTGAAGGCAATTCACTGGAGATCGATGCGCAGATGCGCAAGGACGGTTTCAACGACTTGCGCACCTCCGGCCTGCTCAAGGCCATGCAGGGCATTACCAGCCTTGAAGAAATCAATCGGGTCACCAAGGACTAATCGATGGCGGTCAAAGCAGTAAAAGTCAGTGTTTACGCCTGGGAAGGCACAGACAAGAAAGGCGCCAGAATGACCGGCGAACTGAGCGGTCATAACCCGGCGCTGATCAAGGCGCAGTTGCGCAAGCAAGGCATTACCCCGGGCAAGGTACGAAAGAAAAACAGCTCGATCTTTGGCGCCGGTAAACGCATAAAGCCTCTGGATATCGCCCTGTTCACCCGTCAGATGGCGACCATGATGAAAGCCGGGGTACCGCTGCTGCAGTCCTTCGACATCATCGGTGAGGGTTTCGATAATCCTAACATGCGCAAGCTGGTGGACGAGGTGAAACAGGAAGTCGCGGCCGGCAACAGCTTTGCCGCTGCGCTGCGTAAAAAGCCGCAGTATTTCGATGACCTGTACTGCAACCTGGTGGACGCCGGTGAACAGGCCGGTGCCCTGGAAACCTTGCTGGAGCGGGTGGCCACCTACAAGGAAAAGAGCGAATTGCTCAAAGCCAAGATCAAGAAAGCCATGACCTATCCCCTGGCCGTGATCGTCGTCGCGATCATTGTGACCGGCATTCTGCTGATCAAGGTGGTCCCGCAATTCAAGACGGTTTTTTCCGGTTTTGGCGCAGAGCTTCCGGCGTTTACCCTGATGATCATCGCCATCTCCGAATTCTTGCAGCAGTGGTGGATGTTGGTACTGGGCGGGATCGCCGCCGCCGTGTTCGGTTTCCGCTATGCGCGCAAACGCTCGCAAGGCTTTCGCGACTGGCTGGACATCAGCTTGTTGAAACTGCCGCTGGTGGGCCCGCTGATGTATAAATCAGCCGTGGCCCGTTATGCCCGTACGCTTTCCACCACCTTCGCCGCTGGCGTACCCTTGGTCGAAGCCCTGGACTCGGTGGCCGGCGCTACCGGCAATATCGTGTTCAAGAATGCGGTCAACCGCATCAGGCAGGATGTCTCGACCGGTATGCAGTTGAATTTTTCCATGCGCACCTCCGGCATCTTCCCGAACATGGCGATCCAGATGACTGCCATCGGCGAAGAGTCCGGCACACTGGACGACATGCTGGAAAAAGTCGCGACCTACTATGAGGGTGAAGTCGACAATATGGTCGATAACCTGACCAGCCTGATGGAGCCGTTCATCATGGTGGTTCTTGGCATCATCGTCGGCGGTCTGGTAGTTGCCATGTACCTGCCTATCTTCCAACTTGGCTCTGCGATTTGAACATGCCCTTGAGCGATTTTCTGGCCAGCTCTGCGCTGGCCCTGGTTTTATCGGCGCTGGTCCTCGGTCTGATCGTCGGCAGCTTCCTCAATGTGCTGGTCTGGCGCCTGCCAAAGATGCTCGAACGCGAGTGGCGGGAACAAGCCAACGATGTGTTGGGTTTACCGCCAGAGTCGCCAGGCCCGACCTACAATCTGCTGCGGCCACATTCCCAATGCCCGCACTGCGCCCAGCCGATCCGCGCCTGGGAAAATATCCCGCTCATCAGTTATCTGCTGCTCCGGGGCCGCTGCGCGAAGTGCAAGACACCGATCAGCAAACGCTACCCGATCACCGAACTGGCCTGCGGCCTGCTGACGGCCTTCGTCGCCTGGCATTTCGGCTTTGGCTGGCAGGCGGGGCTGGTATTGATCCTGAGCTGGGGTTTGCTGGCGATGAGCCTGATCGATGCCGATCATCAACTCTTGCCGGATGTATTGGTGCTGCCCTTGCTTTGGCTGGGCTTGATCGTCAACAGCTTCGGTCTGTTCGTGTCCTTGCATGACGCCTTGTGGGGCGCGGTGGCCGGTTACATGAGCCTGTGGTCGGTGTATTGGCTGTTCAAGCTGCTCACTGGCAAGGACGGCATGGGCTTTGGTGACTTCAAGCTCCTGGCGATGCTCGGTGCCTGGGGCGGCTGGCAAATTCTGCCCCTGACGATTTTGCTGTCATCCTTGCTCGGCGCCGTGCTGGGGCTGATTTTTCTGCGCGTGCGTAACGTGGAGACTTCGACACCCATCCCTTTCGGCCCTTATCTGGCGATTGCCGGCTGGATTGCATTGCTCTGGGGTGGTCAAATAACCGACTCCTATTTGCAGTCTGTCGGTTTCAAATGAATACCCCTGATCTCAAACCCTGGATTCTTGGTCTGACCGGTGGAATCGGTAGCGGCAAAAGTGCCGCTGCCCAGCACTTCATCGACCTCGGTGTGCATCTGGTGGATGCCGATCATGCCGCCCGCTGGGTGGTCGAACCGGGTCGTCCGGCACTGGCGAAGATCGCCGGACACTTCGGTGCGGGCGTGCTGCAAGCGGACGGTCAACTGGACCGCGCGGCGCTGCGCAAGCTGATCTTCGAAGTCCCGGAAGAACGGCGTTGGCTGGAATCCTTGTTGCATCCGTTGATCGCTCAGGAAATCGCCAGTCATTTGGCCCAGGCCCGGTCGCCTTACGCGATTCTGGTCTCGCCGCTGCTGATCGAGTCGGGGCAGTACAAGCTGACGCAACGTGTCCTGGTGATCGATGCGCCAGAGCAACTGCAAATCGAGCGAACCCTGTTGCGCGACCAGACCAGCGAGCAACAGGTCCAGGCGATTCTCAAGGCTCAGGCCAGCCGTGAAGAACGCTTGCGCCATGCCAACGATGTACTGGTCAATGACCGCGATCTAAACTGGCTGCATAGCGAGGTCGAACGCCTGCATCACTTTTATCTTACCTTGCGTGGAGGCCAGTCATGAGCCAACCCAAAACCATCGAATGCCCAACCTGCGGTGCCCCTGTGGAATGGAGCGCAGCCTACCCCAACCGGCCGTTCTGCTCGGAGCGTTGCAAACTGATCGACCTGGGCGCCTGGGCGTCTGAAGAGCACAAAATTCCGGTCAGCCCGGATGCCGAAGACGAGATGTTCTCCGAAGACTTCGATCCTCGTACGCACTAATCAGAAAATCACGGCCGCATAAAACCGTAATCCTGCCCCTCCTCGAGGTTCTCGGCCAGAAACTGCAACTCATCCGCCAGATCCTCGAGGCTGCGTACGCCCTTGCTCTGCTGCACCACCGCACTGAGCAAGGCGCGCAGACTCAAACCCGGGTCAAAACCCACTTCTTGCGCTGCATCCAGACTCTGACGCAGCTCCTGTCTTGCCCACTCGTAGACACTCATGCCGATGCTCCTGAAGATTTTTCAGAGCATGTAGGGCGTCACGATTTCAGTCTTTGATGTGGATCAAGATCGTGGATCAAGATCGCGGATCAAGATCGCGGCTCGTCATCCTTCCACGGCGCCGACAGGTAGCGGGTGCGATTGAAGGTCTCCAGCCACTCGGGGCAGAACACCACCAACGCACTGACGATCATGCCGTTGATAAAGGCTTCGGGAAAAATGATCAGCCACAGATAACCGACAAAATCTTCCAGCCATTCCGGCATGGCGAAACGCTCGTCGAACCACAGCAAGCCGAGCGCCAGCAATAGACACGACAACGCCGAAAGCGCCGCCGCCAAAAAGCCGGAACAAAAGATATACACAAAGGGATTACGCGGCTGCGCCCGCTCTACCAGTATCGCGCAGCATTCAGTGATCAGCACGGGCAGCAGGATCAGCAAGGCACCGTTGACCCCCACCGCCACCAGATCCTGACGACCCAACGCCACCAGCCCGAGTTGCGCAACCAGGCCGCCGACGATCGCCAATGGCCAGTCCAGCAGCAAGGTCACCGCGGTCATGCCGATAAAGTGGTAGGACACGCCGGTATCGAAGTCCCGTCGCACCAGCCACAATACAAACAAGGCGAACACCGTACCAAACAGCAGGTGCTGACGCCGACTGTCGGTGAACAGCTCGACCCAGGGCGAGCGCGCAATCGCCCAGACCAGCACCGGCACATAGATCAGCCAGCCGACCGTCAGGGTTTGGGGCGACAGCAGCTCGGCGCCAATCATGGCTGGAGCCTCTCCGGGGCCCACATCGGCGCAAGACTCAGTAACACCACTGACCTGAACTTCACCCCAGACTCCTTGCGCGATAGGGCTCGATGTAACAGGCCGTCAGTCTACACCGCCCTTTCCATGATGGCTTTTTGTAGGAGCCGAGCTTGGTCCGGGCGGCGTTCCGACGATGGTGATCTCAAGGACGCCATCGCTGGCAAGCCGTGCTCCTACAGGTTGCTCCATACGTGACAGGCAGTGTCGAAGACCGGGCAGCAGCTCTTACCACTCTTTTCTCCATGCCAATCAAAGCAGCGTCCAGGTGTAACTGAGGATCAGCCGGTTCTCGTCGATATCGCTGCGGTAGTTGGAACGCGCCATGACGTTGCGCACCCGCACCCCGAGCCCCTTCAGGGTTCCGCTCTGCACCACGTAACCGAGATCGAGGTCGCGCTCGCGATCCTTGCCTTCGAAGCCCTTGCCGGTGTCGACGTTATTGCCCGTGATGTAACGCACCGTGCTCGTCAGACCGGGCAACCCCAGGGCCGCATAGTCGTAGTCGTAACGCACCTGCCAGGAACGCTCATCGGTGAAGGCGAACTCGTAGGTCGGCACCTCGTTGCCCAGCGGCGAGACGTTGGCGAATACCCGCGGGAAGGCGCTATCGCCATAGATTCCCTGATAACCGAGGTAGAAGGTATGGCCGCCGCGCTTGGCTGACAGCAAGGAGAAGAACGCCTGATTATCGATCGTGCCCAGCAGCTTTTTTCCGTCCTCTTTGGAGTCGTAGTAACCCAGATTGGCGCCGAGGGTCCAGCCACCGAACGGCTCGCTGTGCTTGAGGCCCAGGAAGCGCTGGTTGTAGATATCTTCCAGTTGTCCATACCAGGCACTGACCGAGGTGCGCTTGTCATTGAAGGCGTAATCCGCGCCGGCATAATTGAAGCCATCACTGCTGACCTGGCGTTGCGGCACATGGCCGAGCATGGCCTGCATTTTTTCGTCACCCGCCTCGTTGCGCAGGCTGGTTGAATTCAGATGACCGCCTTGCAGGGTCAGGCCATTGATCTCGCTGGAGGTGATGCTCGCCCCTTGGTAGCTGGGAGGCAGCAGTCGGATATCACTGAAGGCCAATACCGGGAGATTGGGCTGCAGCTCACCGACCCGCAGTTCGGTCTTCGAGTAGCGCAGCTTCAAAGCGCCCTCCAGACGGCTGTAATCATCCGCTGCACGACCATCGCCGTGCACCGGCAATAGCCCGGTGTTAACCCGGTCCGGGCTGCTGTCGAGCTTGATCCCCAGCAAGCCGATGACATCCACACCGACGCCGATCGGCCCCTGGGTATAACCCGATTTGACGTTAAGGATAAAACCTTGCGCCCACTCCTCGGCCTTCGATTGCCGGTTGGCCCCGACGATGTCGGAGAAGTCACGGCTGAAGTAGTAATTACGTGCCTGCAAGGTGGCGCTGGCATCCTCGATAAAGCCTCCCTCGGCGGCCATCAGGCCACTGGAAAAACTCAAGGCGAGCGAAAGGGACAACACTGAACGAGTTGCTGGGAAAGTCTGTTTCATCGTTTTGCTCTTATTGTTATTAATCGACAGGTTGCAGTACTCCACCCGCACAGATGGAGATTCGGGTGGTTGTAGAAGTCAGCGCGCCACCTCCTGGCCGCTGGTTGCCTGAATAACGGGGTCAGGTCGCCGCACACTCAGCAACAAGTGCGCAGCCATGCCGAAAATCAGCCCCCAGAACGCAGCGGACAATCCGAACAGGGACATACCCGATGCCGTGGTGAGAAAGGTCACCAGCGCCGCCTCGCGGTCATTCGGCACCGCCATGGCACCAGCCAGAGCGCCCGCAATCGCGGCGAACAGTGCCAGCCCGGCCAAGGCCGCGATCAGCTCTTTGGGAAAGGCGGAAAACAGCGAAACCAAGGTGGCGCCGAAGATGCCCAGTAGCAGGTAGCAGAGGCCACCCACCACCCCGGCGACATAACGTTTGCCCGAATCTTCATGGGCTTCACGCCCGGTGCAGATGGCGGCGGTAATAGCTGCCAGATTCAGACCATGGCAGCCGAAGGGTGCCAATAGCGCAGTGCCCAACGCGCTGCTGGCGATGATCGGGCTGGCCGGAGTGGCATAACCGCTGGCACGCAGCACCGCCATGCCCGGGACGAACTGGCCAGTCAGTGCCACCATCACCAGTGGCAAGGCGATGTTCAGGGTTGCACTCAGACTGAACTGCGGCGTGATCCACACCGGCGTTGCCAGGCCAATCACCAGCGCCTCGCGGTGCAGATCCCCGGCGATAAAGGCGATGGAGCAACCCACCAGCAGCACCATCAACACCGCATAACGCGGCATCACACGCTTGCACACCAGATAGGTGGCGAACATCGCCAGCACCAGCAATGGCTTGCCCTGCAAGGAAACGAACAAGCCAGTCCCGAAACTGAACAGAATGCCTGCCAGCATCGCCGCCGCGATCGCCGCTGGCAGCTTGCTGATGACGCGATCGAAGGCCCCTGACACCCCGATCAGAAAGATGATCAGGCTGCTGATCAGATAGGCGCCCACCGCCTCGTGCATGGAAACATCCGGCAGCAGTGCCACCAACAATGCCGACCCGGGTGCCGACCAGGCGATGATCACCGGTACCCGGTAACGCAGGCTCAGCCCTATGCCAAGCAATGCGCTGCCAATGGAAATAGCCCACACCCAGGACGACAGCACCTCATGGGATAGATGGGCTGTTTCGGCTGCCTGGAAAATGATCACCAAGGGACCGGCATAGGAAATCACCGTAGCGATAAACCCGGCGACCGCGGCGGACAGGGAAAAGTCGTGGAATAACGCTTTCATGGGACCTCGTCGCAAGGCGCATCTGGCCATCCATGGCACGCGGCCCGGATGTGCTTGTCAGGGGAAATCGACTGATTCAGGTAAGCGCAGGCACGGCAGAACGCCGCGCCCCTCCGTCCTCAGGCCCTGGACGTCGACAGCACCGACGCAACCCCGTTGGCGCTGCGCCGACTACTGATGGCGAACACGGTCATGGCGATGGCAGCGATGGCGCCCGGAACAGCGAAGGCCATGAAGTTGAGCTGCAACGGCAGGCTGATACCCAGCAGAGCACCGCCCAGCAACGGGCCGACGATGGCACCGTTGCGACCGATACCCGAAGCCCAGCCAAGGCCAGTGGAGCGAATGGTCATGGAGTAAAACTGCGCGGCACAGGCATACAGCAGAATTTGCGAACCGATGGTGGTGGCGCCGGCGATGGCGATCAGCAGATAAAGCAAGGGCGTCGGGCTCTTGAAACCGAGCAAGGTGATCGACACGGCGGCAATGGTGAAGAACACCCCCAGCACCCGCGGCAGATTATGTTTGTCGCCCAATACCCCGCCGCCTACCGCACCGAAGATTGCGCCGAAGTTGAGTACCAGCAAGAAAGACAGACTCGAACCCAGACTGTAACCGGCATTGGCCATCAGCTTCGGCAGCCAGGAGCTCAAGGCGTAGACCATCAGCAAGCAGCAGAAAAATGCCGCCCAGAGCATCAGTGTGCGCAGGGCACGACCTTCACGGAACAGTTGCAGAACCGGAGTGCCGGTGCCTTTCACTTCCGCCATGTGCAGCTGATCGGTGGCCTGCGCCACATAGCCCGGGTCGATTCGTTCGAGGACTTTGCGTGCTTCCTCATTGCGCCCCTGGCGCAGCATGAAACCCACCGACTCGGGCAGGAAGTACATGATCAGTGGCAACAACAGCAACGGCAGGGCCGCCACATAAAACACCGCCTGCCAACCGAAGCTGGGAATCAGCACAATGCCCAGCCCGGCGGAGAGCATGCCGCCCACCGAGTACCCGCTGAACATAATGGCAACCAGTGTGCTGCGGATTTTTTTCGGCGCGTACTCGTTCATCAGCGCCACCACATTGGGCATCACGCCACCAATGCCGAGCCCGGCAATGAAACGGCAAATACCAAATTCCGTGGGGCTCCTGGCAAAGCCATTGAGCACGGTGAAACCGCTGAAGAGGATGACGCAGATGGTGATGGCTTTTTTTCGGCCGATCTTGTCCGAGAGCGGGCCGAAAAACAGCGCCCCGAACATCATGCCGAACAGCGCATAACTGCCCAATGCCCCGGCTTCAAGGGGACTCAACCCCCACTCCTTCATCAGCATCGGCAATACCACGCCGTAGATCACCAGGTCATAGCCATCGAAGATGATGATCAGGGCACACCAGAACAACACCATCCAGTGGAAGCGGTTGAAGCGGGCGTTGTCGATAACCTCATGTACGTCGATATTGCGCATGGCATCTGTCTCTTGTTGTTGTTTTTAGAACGGTGGACGAGAACTCCAGCGTTTTTTGGTGCAGGCCATGCGAGGTTATGGAGGCAAAACAAAACGCAATATCCGCCCAGTGCAGATCGCTATCCGTTTTGTGCAGAGCTGGCTTCATGCCCCCAAGGTCGAGAAGCTCGCGTCAAAGGCATGACAGCTTTTATGCTTCCCCGACAGAAGTTCTTCTTTTCGATCACATTTGGACGCTAAGCTAGGGCTATGGATGATTCAGATTATTTGCGCCTGCTGACTATCGCGGCCGAGCAAGCCAACGCGTTCCTGTCCAATGCCCGCAAATGGGAGCGTGAGCGTTGGGTCTGCCAGCGCCTGCTACAAGGCTTGAACATTCCCTATCGCGTCGACGAATTCGCTCCTGCCGGGGAACCGCCGGACGTGTTGTTTCGCGATGCGAGTTTCGAGGTGTTTTTCGTGCTCGATGAGGGGCGCCGCCTGAACGACGAATGGCGCGACGAGCTTCAACGCCGGCGCAGCGCCTTCTCGCTGAGCCAGCTGGTGCGTCGCCAAGCCAAACCCAGACGCATTCCCGCCAACGAGTTCTTGCTGCGATTGGCGCCGACCTTGCGCAAAAAAGCGCATAACTACAAAGAGCGCGGCATGGACCTGGGCGAACTGGACATCATTGCCTTCGCCAGCCTCAAGCGTGAAGTGCTCGACCTCAACAGCCACTTCCCGCCGCCGACCGAATACCTGCGCCAGGGCTGGCGTTCGCTGTCGCTGGTCGGTCCGACCTTCGCCCGCGTGCTGTTCGCCCACCCGGACGCCCCCGACTTCCTGCGCAACAACCTGGGACGCAGCATCGTCTTCGACGTCGGTATCAGCCTGTGAGCCAGCGAGCGGCTATGCTCCTTCGACGCCGGATGAGTCCGCACTGTAGCTTCTATACATTTCGCAACGTCTACCTGACGAGGCCTTTATGACCAGCCGCCTGAACCCCGACGACCAAAAGCATGTCGAAGAGTACCTGCAACTGTCCCCGCACCGAGTCGAGCGCCGGCCATTCCGGCCCTGGATGCTCCTCGTGGTGGTAGTGGCAGTGACGATTACCTTGGGCCTGCTGGCCCGACTTTTGAGTTATCTGACGCTATGAGCTGCGTGGCGCTCGCTCGGATAACTGCACCGATTTCTTTTAGCCTTGCGAGATATCCCCATGACCCATCGTATTATCATCGTTGGCGGCGGCGCCGGCGGTCTGGAGTTGGCTACCCGCCTGGGTAAGACTCTGGGCAAGCGTGGTACGGCCAGTGTGGTACTGGTCGACGCGAACCTGACCCACATCTGGAAACCGCTGTTGCACGAAGTCGCGGCCGGTTCGCTGAACTCTTCCGAAGACGAACTCAATTATGTTGCCCAGGCAAAATGGAACCATTTCGAGTTCCAGCTAGGTAGCATGAGCGGGCTCGATCGCGAACAGAAGAAAATCCAGCTCGCAGCCACCCTGGACGAAAAAGGCAACGAACTGGTCCCGGCCCGTGAACTGGCCTACGACTCGCTGGTGATTGCCGTCGGCAGCACCACCAACGATTTCGGCACCCAAGGCGCGGCAGAGCACTGCCTGTTCCTCGACACCCGTAAACAGGCCGAGCGCTTCCATCAGCAATTGCTCAACCACTATCTGCGCGCCCATGCCGGGCAAACCGATGCGGTCGAAAAAATCAGCGTGGCCATCGTCGGCGCCGGCGCCACAGGCGTCGAACTGGCGGCCGAGCTGCATAACGCCGCCCATGAACTGGCGGCTTACGGCCTGGGCCGGATCAAGCCGGAAAACATGCACATCACCTTGATCGAAGCCGGACCACGGGTGCTGCCAGCCTTGCCGGAGCGCATCGGCGGCCCGGTGCATAAAACCCTGGAAAAACTCGGGGTCACAGTGCTGACCAATGCTGCGGTCAGTGAAGTCACCGCTGATAGCCTGATCACCAGCAGCGGTCAGGTGATCGCGGCCAGCCTGAAAGTCTGGGCCGCGGGGATTCGTGCGCCGGGATTCCTCAAGGACATAGCCGGTCTGGAAACCAACCGGATCAATCAGTTACAAGTGCTCCCGACCCTGCAAACCACCCGTGACGAAAATATCTTCGCCTTTGGTGATTGCGCCGCCTGCCCGCAGCAGGGAACCGATCGCAACGTGCCGCCACGGGCACAAGCCGCGCATCAGCAGGCGTCACTGCTGGCCAAATCGCTGAAACTGCGCATCGAAGGCAAGACCCTGCCCGAGTACCGCTACACGGATTACGGCTCGCTGATCTCGCTATCGCGTTTTTCGGCTGTGGGTAACTTGATGGGCAACCTGACCGGCAGCGTGATGCTGGAGGGCTGGTTGGCGCGGATGTTTTATGTGTCGCTGTATCGTATGCACCAGATGGCGCTGTACGGCGCTTTCCGCACGGCGATGCTGATGCTCGGCAGCAAAATCGGACGCGGGACTGAGCCGCGGTTGAAGCTGCATTAAGGGAAATTTCCGACAGTCGATCGTTCCCACTCCCGCGTGGGAACGATCACCATGATTGGGATCGACGCTGTACCTGTGGGAGCGAGCTTGCTCGCGATGACTATTTAATCGGCGCCCCATGTTCCGGAATTATCATCAAATGCCCCACGGATTGATGACAGGCAAACCGGAAAACTCGAAATCGCGCACATTGCGCGTAGCAATCGCTGCTCCGTGCACCCGACAGATCGCTGCGATCTGAGCGTCCGCCATGGAGACCGCCCGACCGTTGGCCTCGCTACCTGCCACCAACGCAGCATACTCGACGGCCGCATAAGCATCGAAGGGCAGGATCTTGCCGGCAAAATCCTCCTCGAACATCGCCAAGGCGTGAGCCTCCAACCCTTGTTTGCGCTTGCCGGCGGGGAGTCGGGCAATGCCGTGGAGAATTTCTGCCACAGTGATGGCGCTGATGGCCAGATCCATCGCCGGTTGCCCATCGACCCAAGCCAGTACCTGATTAGCCGGTTCAGCGCGCATGAACTCCGATAGAACATTGGTATCGAGCACAATCATTCAGTGAGATCTACCGCAGTGGCTTTCTCATGCCGAGCAGGCAAGTCGAGTTCAACCCCTCCGCTTGCGCTGAATCGAGCGCGAATCCGACTGCCAAGGCCTCCGGCGCGATTGACCTGGGCCAATGCCCGTCCGAGGATCAGTCGTGCCTCCTCTTCCATCGAGTGGCCATTGTGAGCCGCCTCGATGCGCAGTTGCTCTTTGATCTGGTCGTCCAGATGACGAATGGTGATGCTGGCCATGGAAGCGCCCCCTATGCAATCAATGAAATCATTGATTTATCCTAGCACGGGATCCACGCTGAATGTACCACCGCCTTCGCGGGCAAGCCCGCTCCCACAAAGACGGCGCAATACCTGTGGGAGCGTGGCTTGCCCGCGAAGGCCGTTATGCGGTCTTGCGTAGACACCTCACACATCTCGTTGCGAATCAGCCTTCGAACACCGTCATGGCGTAGGCCGCCAGCTTGCTCTGAATAAAGTCGAGGAAGCATTGAATGCGCAACGCCAGCTGCGAGTTTCGGTAGTACACCGCGTTGATCGGTTGGCGATAGCCGCTATTGGCTTCGGCCAATAGCACTTTCAAGCGGCCGGCCTTGATGTCATCGATGGTCATGAAATGCGACAAGCACGCAATGCCCTGCCCCTCCAGCGCCAGATGGCGCAAGGTTTCACCACTGGACGCCGATATGCCCGGCTGAATTTGCCAGCGGTCACCCTGGGCGTGCCGCAATGGCCAATGATTGAGGCTTTCGGTCTGGGTGAAGCCCAGTAGAAGATGCCCGGCCAGTTCCGCCACGGTAGCCGGCGTGCCGTGTTTTTCCAGGTATTCAGGACTGGCAAGGATGTGCAACGGGCTGCAACCCAATGAGCGCGCATGGAGCGTGGAATCCACCAACGGCCCGATACGAATGGCGATATCGGTGCTTTGCTCCAGCAAATCGATGATCAGATCGTTGCTGTTGAGTTCCAGTTGGATGTCCGGGTACAGACTGCGAAATTCGCTGATGTACGGCACGATAGCGTGGAGCATGAACGGCGAAGCGGCGTTGATTCGCAGGCGCCCGGACGGCGTTTGCTGGCGTGAGGACAAACGCTCTTCGAGGTCGTCCATTTGCTCGAGAATCAGCTTGGCGTGCTCGAAGAAATACTTGCCCTCTTCGGTCAGGTCCATGCGCCGCGTGGTGCGATTGATCAGCGTAGTGTCGAGCTTGGCCTCGAGCCGCGACAGCGTGCGGCTGACTGCCGAGGGTGTTTGCCCGACCTGTTCGGCCGCAGCGGAAATCGAACCGCACTCGATCACGCAGACGAAAATCTGCAACTCATCGGATCTGGCTTTCACGTATGTCCTCTTTATCGAGTCGTCCCGGCGAGCGCTTAATTGTGGCGAGGGAGCTTGCTCCCGCTGGACTGCGAAGCGGTCCTAAAACCAGTCACCGCGCTGCTTCTGGTGGAACGCATGCGCCGGTTTACGACTGCTGCGCAGCCGAGCGGGAGCAAGCTCCCTCGCCACAGGTTCGATGCTTATTGCTACTGACGTGTCGATAGTAGTCCGAAGCGGGGCAAAAGGAACGCTTACGCCGGCAGGTTGAAAACCTCGGTCAGGTGCTGCTCGTAGCGGACGACGTCGGCTTCGATGTCTGGACGCTTCATCACGTCGACGCACAGGAAGGTCGGCAGACCGCTCATGCCGAGGAAGGTGTTGGCCTTGTGGAACGGGAAATACACCGCGTCCACGCCTTTGGCTCCAAAGAAGTCGGTCGGGTCGTCGAAGGCTTGCTGCGGCGCGTTCCAGGTCAGCGAAAGCATGTATTGCTTGCCCTGCAACAGGCCGCCGCTGCCGTATTTTTGCGAAGCATCGGAACGGGTGCGACCGTCACTGGCATAAAGGCTGCCGTGGCCTTCGGTGAAGACTTCGTCGATGTACTTCTTGACGATCCACGGCGCGCCCATCCACCAGCCCGGCATCTGATAAATGATTACGTCGGCCCAGACAAACTTCGCCACTTCCTCAGCGAGGTCGTAGCCCTCGTCGATGTGGGTGACTTTCACGTCGAGGCCGCCGCGATCCAGCACGCTCAGCGCGGCGTCATGCAGCGTCGAATTGTAGCGACCATCGGAGTGGGCGAATTTTTTGCCACCGTTGAGCAACAGTACTTTTTTCATGAGGAGCCTCATCAGGGTCCAATCCGCAGCGCTGTGGATAAGTCGCTGGATTGAGAAGGTTGAAAGTTGATGACGGCAGGTTATCGATGCAGCGCTGAGGGAATAAGCCCGAAGCAGTCAAAATACATTTGACCCATACGCACGAATCATTGACGAATTGTTGCCGTAGACTTTTCGAACCCCAGACTTGAGGAGATCTACATGAGCGACTTGCACGGTTTTATCTTGCACGCCAAAACCAGACTGGAAAAAGCCGAAGCGTTCGAAGCGCTGTTTCGCGCCTATGTCGAACCGAGCCGCGCCGAGCCCGGTTGCATCGAGTACCACATGCTGCGCGACCAGCAGGACCCGACGCTGTTTATCTTCTACGAAATCTGGCAATCCCGGGCGCATCTGGAGGTGCATTCAAACCTGCCGCACATGAAGCAGTTCTTCGAGCAACGCATGGATTACCTGGAGCGCGATTTCGATGTCCGCCCCATCGACATGCTCAGCCCGTCATCCGCTAGCCGCTGATCAGCAAATGGCCGCCGAGCAAGAGCAGCCTTGACTCTCCCGTCAGGGGCAGACTCTACCCTGAAGGCACTATTTTCAGGAGCAGGTCCGATGAGCAAGCGAGTACTGGTGATTCTCGGCCACCCTTCCAGCGACAGCTTCTGTGGCGCGCTCACCGACAGCTACGTGCAGGCCGCGCAAAGTGCCGGGCACGAGGTACGTCAGTTGCGCCTGGGCAAACTGAGTTTCGACCCGGTTTTGCGCGAAGGCTACAACCAGATCCAGCCTCTGGAAGCCGATTTGCTGCAAGCCCGGACGGATATCGCATGGGCCGAGCATTTGGCGTTTGTTTATCCGATCTGGTGGGGCGGAACTCCGGCGCTGTTGAAAGGTTTTTTCGAGCGGGTTTTCCTGCCGGGTTTCGCCTTCCAATACCGCGCAGGCAAAGCCTTTCCGGACAAGCTCCTGCAAGGCCGCACCGCCCACTTGCTGGTGACCATGGACACCCCGCCCTGGTATTACCAGTGGATCTACCGCATGCCCGGGCTGCACCAGATGCGCAAGACCACGCTGGCGTTCTGCGGTATCAAGCCAACCAGGACCCTCACCTTCGGGCCGATTCTCGGTTCGAAAGCAGCGCAACGGCAGACGTGGATCAAGCAAGCGCAGGCTATCGCCAGCGGTTGAATGTCCCGGATAATGCGCCAGCCTGTCTGGCGCACTCAGGGACATTCATAAAAGGGATTTGTCATGTACATCGGCAAAGCTGCACAGCTGTCGGGAACCACGGTCAAGAGCATCCGTCACTACGAAGACATCGGTTTGTTGCCGCAGGCACCGCGTCAGGGCAAATACCGGATCTACACCCAGCAAAGCGTCGAGCTGCTGATGTTCATCAAGTGCGCCCAGCAACTGGGTTTCAAGCTCAAGGAAATGCAGATGATGTTTGAGCAACACCGGGGCGAGGCACTGCCCTGGGATCTTGCTCAAGCCGCCATCGCGGACAAGAAGCGCGAACTGATGGACAAAATCGACGCACTGCAACAACAGCATGCCGGGCTGGTCGCGTTCGAAGCCAGCCTCGAAACGGCCCAGGATCAATGCCGGCTCGGCAGTCTATGAAAACTGCCGGCCGGCATTGCCTGCTTCCCCCTGCTAAACCTTCGGCAGCGGATTCAACGCCACGGCTGCCTTGGGTTTTCTGAAGAAGATCCAGTAGACAACCGTAAGGATCAGCAGGAAAGGCACACCGAAGACCAGGGTCATTTTGAAGGCCTCGGTGAAGTAGGTGGTGATCATCACCGCGCCCATCAGCACCAGCCCCAACAGCGTGGTGTAGGGAAACAGGCGCATGCGGAAGGACAGTTTCCGCTCGCCGTTGCGCTCGTGGTAGCGACGGAAACAGTAGTGGGTCAGGAAGATCATGAACCAGGTGAAGATCGCGCCGAACATCGAGATCGCCATCATCAAGGTGAAGGAGCTTTGCGGGTACAACACGTTGAGCAACGTCGCCAGAGCAATGCCCGAGCTCGACAGCAACAAAGCATTCAGCGGGATCCCGGTCTTGCTCAACACCCCCATGGACTTGGGTGCATAACCGCCGCGGGACAGGCTGAACATCATGCGTGTGGTGATGTAGAGCTGACTGTTCATCGCCGACAACGCCGCAATCAGGATCACGAAGTTCATCACCCCGGTGGCACCGGGAATACCGATGGTCTGCATGACGGTGACAAACGGGCTCTGGGCATGACCGGCCTGGACCCACGGCACAATGGCCAGCATCAGGGCCAGGGTCAGCAGGTAGAACACCACCAGCCGCACGATGGTCGCGCGAAAGGCCTTCTTCACCGCTCGCTCTGGATCCTGCGCTTCACCGGCCGCCACCGCGATCATTTCCACGCTCAGGTAGCTGAAGATCGAGACGATCACCGCGATCCACATCCCTTGCAGACCATTGGGAAAGAAGCCGCCATGAGCCGTGTAGTTGTGCACGCCGTAATCCGGGTTGCCGGAACCGTACACCACATACACCGCGAGGATGATGAAGCCGACAATCGCACCGATCTTGATGGTCGAGAACCAGTACTCGAAGGTGCCGAAAGTCTTCACGCTGATGGCGTTGAGCACGATCAGGATGCTCGAGAACGAGACGATCCAGATCCACTCCGGGACGTTGGCGAACCAGTACTTCATGTACATCGCCACTGCCGTCACTTCCGTGCCCACCGCCAGCACAATCGCCGCCCAATAGGCATAGCGCACCAGAAACCCGGCCAATGGGCTGATATAGAATTCGGCATAGGCGCCGAACGAGCCGGAGGTCGAATGGGCCACGGTCATTTCCGCCAGACAACCCATCAACAGCAGCGTGATGATCGCGCCAATCGCGTAGCTGAGCAGCACGCTCGGCCCGGCATAACCAATGGCGTAGGCACTGCCCATGAACAGCCCGGTGCCAATCGCGCCGCCAATGGCGATCATGCTCATCTGACCCGAGGTGAGCTGGCGCCTGAGGCCCTGTTCACGCTTGGAGATGCTTTCAAAACCGGTGTTATCGGTCATTTTTCTGTCCTCTGAATATTGTCTTTCTTGAAGAGAGCAAGTCGTTGGGGTTACCGGTGGGGATCAGCCACGCACAGCAGGACACGGATCAGAAAATACTCAGCGGATACTCGACGATCACCCGGACTTCATTGTTGTCGGTGGTGTCTGCCCGGGCCACCTGGCCGGTGGAACGCACACTGGCCTGACGCACACGTATCGACAGATCCCTGGCCTTGCCCTCCTGCACCACGTAGCGCGCTTCAAGGTCGCGCTCCCAGCGCTTGCCGTCGCTGCCGTAACGTCCATAGGCGCCATTGGCACCACCGTCATAGTGGCTGTCGTCGATATGGTCACCGCTCACATAGCGCGACATGAAGCTCAGGCCCGGCACGCCGAAAGGCGCCATATCCAGGTCATAACGCAGCTGCCAGGAACGTTCATTGGGCGCGTTGAAATCGAGGATCTGTATCGAGTTGGCGAGGAAGATCGAGGTGCCCGGTTGTTGATCGAAACCCAGATAATCGAACGGCTCATCGCCATCGACCCGTTGGTAGGCCAGGGTCAACCGGTGTGCACCGACCTTGTAAGCGGCGGCCAGCGACCAGGTGGTGTTGTCGATTGTTCCGGCCAGGCTCTGGCCAGAGTCGTTGGTGCGATAGAGGTTAAAGTCCAGATTCAGCGACTGATTTTCGCTCAGGGCATAGCTGTAGTTGGCGTTGGCGTAGTACTGCCGCCAGATATCGGTGAACTGCGAACCGTACAGGCTGACGCTCAATTGATCGTTCAGGGCATAGCTGCCGCCCAGATAATCGACGCTGCGGGTCTCGACCCCGGCATACAGCGCCTTGAGGGCGCCATCGTCGTTGGTCGAGGCACTGTCATTGCCCGAGGTGAAGTGTCCGACATCGAGTTGCAGTCCTTTCAACTCGCTGCTGGTCAGCTGAAAGCCGTTGGCGTAGGTGGTGAACAGGCGCGCCGAGCCGGTGCCGAACACCGGGTTGAGCGGTGTCAGGTTGCCGTATTTGAGTTCGGTCTTCGAGATCCGCGCCTTGAGCGCGCCGCCCGCTTCGGAATACTCATCCTCGGCGCGACCATCGGAATCGACCGGCAATAAACCGGTGCCGGTACGACCCCTGCCGCTGTCGAGTTTAAGGCCCAACTGCGCATAGGCATCGACCCCGAAGCCCACGGTGCCCTGGGTATAGCCGGAACGATAATCGAGCATGATCCCGTGGGCCCATTCCTCCCGATAGTTCTGACCACCCGGGTTGTTGAGGTTGTTGCGGTAGAAATAGAAGTTGCGGTTGGTTAGGGTCAGGCTGCTGTCTTCAACAAATCCATTGTCGGGTGCGGCATAGGCCACTTGGCCGAGACAGCTGGTAATGGCGAGCGGCAAGGCGGGCCAGAGGGACAGTTTCATTCTGCGTGCTCCTTATTATTGTGTTTTCACAGAACTCTTTATTGGAGGCGACCGAAGCCCTGCTGCCGGGAAATTCGTGGCAGCAAGACAAGGGCGCCGGATGTATCAGGTGACGCTGTGGCGGACCTGGAATTGCTCTTGCGACCAGGTTTTCTGATCGAGAATCTCGCCGAGTATCTGCACCGCATCCCAGACCTCGGTGAAGCTGGTGTACAGCGGGGTGAAGCCGAACCGCATGATCCGCGGCTCGCGGTAATCGCCGATCACGCCACGGGCGATCAAGGCCTGGATCACCGCATAACCTTGGGGGTGTTCGAAGCTGACATGGCTGCCACGTTTGGCGTGTTCGCGCGGGGTGATCAGGGTCAGCTCGTGAGCGGCGCAGCGCTGCTCGACCAACTGGATGAACAGGTCCGTCAGGGCCAAAGACTTGCTGCGCAGGCTGGCCATGTCGGTCTGGGCGAAAATATCCAGACCGCACTCGACCATCGCCAATGAAGTGATGGGCTGGGTGCCGCACAAGTAGCGGGCGATTCCGCTGCTCGGCTGGTAACGCGACTCCATGGCGAACTGCCGTGAATGACCGAACCAGCCGGACAGCGGTTGCGCCACCAGATCGCACAGATCAGGAGAAACCCAGACGAAAGCTTGCGAACCCGGACCGCCATTGAGGTACTTGTAGGTGCAACCGATGGCGTAGTCGGCGCGCGCCTGATGCAGATCGACCGGCACCGCACCAGCGGAATGCGCCAGGTCCCAGATGGCCAGCGCGCCACATTCGTGGGTCAGCGCGGTCAGGGCCTGCATGTCGTGCATGTAGCCGGTCTTGTAGTTGACGTGGGTGAGCATGACCACCGCGGTGTCCTGGTCAATTGCTTGCGGCAGCTCTTCAGGGCTGTCGACCAGACGCAAGGTATAACCCTGCTGCAGCATGTCCGCCAGACCTTCGGCAATATACAGGTCGGTCGGGAAGTTGCTGGTCTCGGTGACGATCACCCGCCGCGTCGGCGCCCGCGTGGCCTGCACCCGCAGCGCAGCGCTGAGCACCTTGAACAGGTTGATCGAGGTAGTGTCGGTCACCACCACTTCACCGTCACCGGCGCCAATCAGCCCCGCCAATCGATTGCCCAGACGTTCAGGCAGGTCGCGCCAGCCGGCGCTGTTCCAGCTGCGGATCAGGCCATTGCCCCATTCCTCGGCGATCACCGCCTGAGCACGCGCCAGCGCTGCGACCGGGCGCGCACCGAGGGAGTTGCCGTCGAGATAAATCACCCCTTCGGGGAGCGCAAACTGCTGACGCAGAGGCGCCAGAACGTCCTGCGCATCAAGCGCCAGGCAATCGTTTCTTGTAGTCATTGAGTGTCCTGTTTTTTTGAAAGAAGTGCCGTCCGGGCAGATCGCGATAGTCGGGCCGAGCATGGGCGTGAGTGTCGTATTTCAGGCGTTATTTGCGCCTTCACGGTGATGAGATAATGAACGAAGTTTTAGAGAATTTTCGTGCAAAGTAAGCGGCCATATAGTAGTTATCTCGAATAAAATTCGAATCCAACTCCAAATATCGAGGATTTATTCTAGCCATGACTCTCGACTCGACAGACCTGCGGATCCTGCATCACTTGCAACAGGACGGCCGTATCAGCAATCAGGAATTGGCAGAGAAGGTCGCACTGTCGCCGTCGGCCTGTTTGCGCCGATTGCGCCTGCTGGAAAGTGAGGGAATCATCACCGGCTATCGAGCGGTGCTGAACGCAGAAAAGCTCGGAATCGAACTGGAAGCCATCGTCCATGTGTCATTGCGACAGGACGTCGAGGACTGGCACGAGACCTTCATCAAGAAGGTCCAGTTGTGGCCGGAAGTGGTCACCGCCTACGTGATTACCGGGGCGAGCAACTATGTGCTGCGGGTCCAGGCGCGCAACCTCAAACACTTCTCCGATTTCATCGTCAACCAGCTGAACCGCACGGCGGGGGTGACTGATATCCGCTCGGAAATTGTGTTGCAGAAAATCAAGGAGCGGGAGGCGTTGCTTGATCTTGTTGTGCGCAAGTGAGGGCGGCGATGTAGATGCGATCTACAAAACTCCACAGATCCACATTAGATTTTCTTTGCCTCAAGACCGTGCTCGCAGGTGATCACCCCTGATCACCGCCACCCACCGGCAGTGTCATGCCGGTGATGTAAGAGGCCTCGTCCGAAGCCAGAAACAATATTGCCGCGGCCTGTTCATCGATCGTGCCATAGCGCTTCATCAGGCTGCTGTCGCAGGTCTGGTCAACGATCTGCTGGTACCAGATTTTCTCTTGAGGCGTTTGCTCAGCGCTGTTGCGTGGGATGCGCCGGGGCGGTGCTTCGGTGCCGCCGGGGGCCGTGGCATTGACCCGGATTCCGCGCTCGGCGGTCTCGAATGCCAGGCATGCCGTCAGCGCATTCACCCCGCCTTTGGCCGCGCCATAAGGCACACGGTTGATGCTGCGGGTGGCAATTGACGAGACGTTGACGATAGCCCCGCTGCCCTGCTCCAGCATGTACGGCAACGCGGCATGACAGCACCAGAGTGTCGGGAACAGCGAGCGCTGCACCTCGCTCATGATCTCGTCCGGCTGGTAATGCTCGAACGGCTTGGCCCAGATCGTCCCGCCGACGTTGTTGACCAGAATATCCAGGCGGCCGAAGCGCTCGATGGCCTGAGCCATGACCCGATTGCACTCTGTGTATTGCTCAAGATCGGCGGTCAGCGCCAGCACTTCGCTGCAGGCCGCCAGCTCATCGCGCAACTCGAAAACCAGTTCCGAACGATCGACCACCACCAACCGCGCACCTTCGGCCGCCATGCGCTCGGCAACCCGTCGGCCAATGCCCTGGGCAGCGCCGGTGATCAATGCGACCTTGCCGCTGAAACGTGAAACGCTCATGTCATCTCCTCAACCATGGGATTGGATTCAGGCCGCGCTGGCGGCGAATTTCTCGTAGTAGAAGTTCGCTGGCGCAATGCCCTGTTCGGCCAGAAAGCGGCTGACCCCATCGACCATCGGCGGTGGCCCGCAGAGGTAGACGTCGACGTCTCCGGCGTTGAGATGCCGCGGTTCGATATGTTGGGTGACGTAGCCCTTGAGCGGATGGCCGCTGTCCGGATTGGCGACGCACGCGCTGAAGCTGAAGTTTGGAATGCTCGCCGCGAACCCTTGCAGCCGCTCCAGCTCTACCAGATCGTGGTCGTTGGTCACGCCGTAGATCAGGTGCAACGGATACTCACTGCCCTGTTCGGCGATACGCTCAAGCATCGCGGTAAAGGGCGCCAAGCCGGTTCCGCCCGCCAGCAACAGCAACGGCCGACGGATTTCCCGCAGGTAAAAGGAGCCCAATGGACCGGCAAGGTTGATCGAATCGCCAGCCTTGGCCAATCCCGTAAGGAAACTGCTCATCAACCCGCCCGGCACATTGCGGATCAGGAAACTGACCTCGCCGTCGCGCTGCAGCGAGCTGAAGGAATAGGCGCGAGTCTGTTCGCTGCCGGGCACTTGCAGGTTGACGTATTGCCCCGGCAGGAACGCCAGTTTGCTCAGTGCCTCGCCCTTGATCGACAGCGACAGGGTGCTGTCGGAGAGCTGGCGAATCTGGCTGATGGCGGCGTTGTAACTGCTCTGCTGGGTGCGACAAATGTCCGAGGACACCGGGACCCGCACCACGCAATCGCTTTGCGCGCGCATCTGGCAGGTCAGCACGTAACCTTGCGCCGCTTCATCCTCGCTGAGGGCGTCTTCGATGTACTCATTGCCCAGATCATAGCGACCGGCTTCGGCGAAGCATTTGCAGGTCCCGCAAGCACCGTCGCGGCAGTCCAGCGGAATGTTGATGCCTTGGCGATAAGCTGCGTCGGCAACGGTTTCGCCGACATCGGCAGCGATGAAACGGGTCACCCCGTCTTCGAAATTCAATGCGATTTGATGGCTCATGGCGCCGGCCTCACAGATGGTAGATGTCGATGACCTGACGGACGTAATCGTTCTTCAGGATGACTTTCTTGGCCTTGATCAGTGGGGTCTCGCCACGCACGTCGAGGGTGTAGAAACTGCTCCCGAAATAGCTGTCCACAGTCTTGTAGCGAAAGCTCAGGGTGTGCCAGTTGAAACGCACCTTGCACTGGCCATCGGCGACTTCCAGCAGTTCGATATTGCTGATGTTGTGGGAGGTCCGGGTGTCCGGCACGCTGGCGCTGGAGCGCTCGGTCTTGATCCGGAAGACCCGGTCTTCCAGACCTCCACGGTTGCCGTACCAGATCAGCGAAATTTCTTTCTGCGGATCTTCGGTGAGCTCGTCGTTGTCGTCCCAGGACGGCATCCAGAAACTCGCATCAGCGGCATAGAGTTCCAGCCAGTTGTCCCAGTCCTTGTCGTCCAGGTAACGCGCTTCGCGGTAGAGAAAATCACGCACCGCGTCATGGGAGATGGTCATTACACGGCCTCCACAGGAATGGCTTTCGACTGTTCGGCGGCCAGAGCCTTGAGCATGGTCTCCTGCCAGTACTTGTGCTGGAGCACGAACAGACCTTCGTCTTCGGTGCGCACGCCGCTGAGCAGCGGGTGCAGATCGATTTCCTGAGCGGCCGGATCGGCCCCTTCGACCCAATGCATGGCGCCGCGCGACATGTCGTTCCAGCCAGCGCTGCCCTGATAACCGACCTGGCAGGAGCGGAACTCTTCCAGGTCATCGGGAGTGGCCATGCCACTGACGTTGAAGAAATCCTCGTACTGGCGAATGCGTTTGGAGCGGGCCTCGTCGCTCTCGCCTTTCGGTGCGATGCAGTAGATGGTGATCTCGGTGCGATTCACCGAAATCGGCCGGGCGATGCGGATCTGCGAGCTGAACTGGTCCATCAGGTAGACGTTGGGGTACAGGCACAGGTTGCGCGAGTTCTCGATCATCCAGTCGGCGCGGGCCTGACCGAAGTCCTTGGCCAACTCATCGCGGCGTTCGTACAGAGGACGGTCTTCAGGGTTGGCCCAACGGGTCCAGAGCAGCATGTGGCCCTTGTCGAAGGAGTAGAAACCGCCACCCTGCTTGGCCCAGCTGCCGGCGCTCATGGTCGGATTGCAGTCACCGGCTTCGCGCTGTTTACGCTGGTTCTGGGTGGCTGCATAGTTCCAGTGCACGGAGCTGACGTGATAGCCGTCGGCACCGTTCTCGGCGGTGAGTTTCCAGTTGCCTTCGTAGATGTAGCTGGACGAACCGCGCAGCACTTCAAGGCCGTCGGCGGATTGATCGACGATCATGTCGATGATCTTCGCCGATTCACCGAGATGCTCGGCCAGCGGCGGCACGTCGGCGTTCAGGCTGCCGAACAGAAAACCGCGATAGGACTCGAACCGCGCGACCTTGGTCAGGTCGTGGGAGCCTTCGCAGTTGAAACTCGACGGATAGCCCGCTTCGGCCGGGTCCTTGACCTTGAGCAGCTTGCCGGAGTTGTTGAAGGTCCAGCCATGGAACGGGCAGGTATAGGACGCCTTGTTGCCGGTCTTGTGCCGGCACAACATCGCGCCGCGATGACTGCAGGCGTTGATGAACGCGTTGAGCACGCCGTCCTTGTTGCGCGCGATAAAGATCGACTGGCGGCCCATGGTGGTGGTGTAGAAGTCGTTCTTGTTGGGGATCTGGCTCTCATGGGCCAGGTACAGCCAATTCCCTTCGAAGATGTGTTCCATTTCCAGGTCGAACAACCGCGGGTCGGTGAACATCTCGCGCTTGCAGCGGTAGACGCCTTGTTCCGGGTCTTCTTCCAGCAGTGAATGAAGGTATTCAGGTCGCAAAGACATGGCCACAGCCCTCCGTTGTTTTTATTCAGGCAAGGCTCATGCTAGGGAGATGGTGCAGGCGGCAATATCCGTTGAGTGCAGATCGCTATCCGTTTTCTGCACTGGGGATTGAGGGGAGTGGAGCGCGGATTCAGTGACGACGCTTGAGGGTGTCCGACGGCAGTTCGCCGAACTGCTGGCGATAGCTTTGCGAGAACCGCCCCAGATGCAGGAAACCATAGTCCATGGCCAGCTCCGTGACGTTGCGCACGTTGCACGTCTCATCGCTGAGACAGGCATGCACCCGCTCCAGCTTCTTCAGGCGAATGTAGTTGTTCGGCGTGGTTCGGGCATGGCGCTCGAACAACGAGTACAGCGAACGCAGGCTCATCCGCGCCTGAAGCGCCAGTTCTTCGCTGCCGATGTCCTGTTTCAGGTGTTGCTCGATATAGTCGACGATGTGCTCGAAGGTGGCACCACGGGAACTCAGATGGGCGCGACTGACGTTGGTTTTCATCAGGCTCAGCATCTTGCTGGCGACGATCTGGGCGTAATGCTCCTGGACCTGGAACATGGGTTCGGCTGCCTCAGCCTCCATGCAGACCATTGCCAGCAAGTTGACGAAGCCTTCCAGCTCTCCCAGAGTGTAGCGATTCTGCAAAAAGCGCACGCCCTGCGCCGGGTGTAACCAGCGCTGCTCCAGACAAACCGACTCCAACAGGCTGGTTGGTATTTTCAGAATGAATTTTTCGCAGTCGGCGGAATAGGTCAGATCCACCGGGTCATCAGGATTGATCAGCAATAATTCTCCCGGCGCCAGATAGTGTTCCTGATTATGCCCGCGCCACAGGCAATTGCCCCTGAGCAGCACTTGCAGGTGATAGATGGTTTCCAGTGCCGGTGAGGTGACGTGAACGCTGCCGCCATAGCTGATGCGGCACAGGTCGAGGCTGGCAAACTTGCGGTGATTGAGGCTGGCCTGCGGGCTGGAGGCCCTGGGCAGATGAATGCAATGCACGCCAACATGCTGATTGACGTAACCGGACACCGCATAGGGGTCGGCACGCTCAAACACCATACTGCGCTCGCTCAGCAGACTTTCCATAACCGGTCACTCTTATTGTTCTTCAGCCGTGATTCTATGCCAGCCGACGCTGCAAAAAACGCCGCGAGATAAACGGTCATCTCGCGGCTGCGCAGCGATGAGCTGTCAGTCCTCCAGGGCGCGGACCCGCTCCATACGCTTCTGTTCAACCGGCTCGGCGGCGGCCTGCAAGGTGAAGTCAAAGTCGATCTGTGCGAAACGCCCTTCGACACCCAGCTCGCGGGCCATTTGCTGTTCCTCGCTGAAACGAATCTCGGCGATCAGTTCATCACGGGTCGCATAGGCGAAATCGTCGTGCAGGTATGGATCACCGGACAGGTTGATCTGCGTAGTCAGGTGCCGATGGCCGGGCGCCGAAATGAAGAAGTGGATATGCGCTGGACGCTGGCCGTGGCGGCCCAATTGATCGAGCAACTGCTGGGTCGGACCGGTCGGCGGGCAGCCATAGCCGGACGGCACGATACTGCGGAAACGATAATTCCCCTGGGCATCGGTCTCGATACGCCGACGCAGGTTGAACTCCGACTGCGTGCCATCGAAGTAGGAATAGGTGCCGCCGGTGTTGGCCTGCCAGACATCGACGATAGCGCCGGCCAACGGTTTGCCGTCGGTGTCGCGGACCTGGCCCTGCATGAACAACGGGACGCCCGGATCCAGACCGTCATCGAGGCGCGCTTCGTATTTCGACAGCGGCGCACCGGCCACATACAGCGGCCCTTCGATGGTCCGTGGCGTACCGCCCGACTTGCCGGCCTGCTCGTCCTCGGCATCCATCAGCAGGTCCAGATAATGCTCAAGGCCTAAACCTGCCACGAGCAAACCGGCTTCCTGGTTCTTGCCCAGTTCGTTGAGGTAGTTGACCGCTTTCCAGAACTCTTCCGGGGTCACTTCCAGGTCTTCGATGATGTTTACCGAGTCACGCAGGATCCGGTAAATCAGCGCTTTGGCCCGTGGGTTACCGCCGTCATTCAGGTTGCCGCTGACTTCTTCAAGAAACTTCTGGGCGCTGGCAGTGTGGGAAATTCTGACTGACATGATTCATTCCTCATCTTGTATTTATTAGGTTAGAGCACAAAGGTCACAGGGCTCAGCGATCGTCTTCGTGAATCGACGAAGGATGCCGGCACAGTGCATTCACTTCGATGGCCATGTACGGATAAAGCGGCAGTTGCATCAGCAGGTCATGAAGCTCCTGCACGCTGTCGACGTCGAACACGCTGTAGTTGGCGTAGAGACCGGCAATCCGCCACAGGTGCCGCCACTTGCCTTGCTGTTGCAGGCGCTGGGCCAAGGCTTTTTCGTCAGCCTTGAGCTGCGCGGCGCGCTCTGGATTCATGTCGACCGGCAGGTTCACGGTCATTTTTACGTGGAACAACATGGCAGGATGTCCTCAGGCGTGTGAAGTAATTGGGGACGACTTGTCGCGTCGGAAGAACGCCAGGCGCTCCTCGTCAATGCTCAGGCCCAGGCCCGGCTCGTTCGACACGTGCAGTTGGAAATCGCGGTACACCAGCGGTGTGGTCAGGATGTCTGCGGTCAGCAACAGCGGACCGAACAGCTCGGTATCCCACGCCAGTTTGCCCAGGGTCAGAAAGGCATGGGCCGACGCCAGCGTGCCAATCCCGCCTTCGAGCATGGTGCCACCGTACAGGCCGATCCCCGCTGCTTCGGCAATTGCCGCGGTGCGCAACACGGCACGCGGGCCGCCGTTCTTGGCGATCTTCAGGGCAAACACCGAGGCCGCGCCTTCACGGGCCAGATTGAAAGCGTCCTCGACACATTCGATGGACTCGTCGGCCATGATCGGCGCCGGGCTGGACAGGTTGAGCCGGGCCATCCCGCCACGGTTATTGCGCGAGATCGGCTGCTCGATCAGATCGATGCCGTTGTCGCCCAGCACCTGGCAGGCCCGCAGGGCGACGGCTTCATCCCAGGCCTGGTTGACGTCAACCCGGACACTGGCGCGATCACCCAGGGCTTTTTTGATGGCGATGACATGGGCCAGATCCTGATTCACTTCGCCAGCGCCGATCTTCAGTTTGAAGATCCGGTGACGACGCAGATCGAGCATCTGCTCGGCTTCGGCGATGTCTTTTTCAGTGTTGCCGCTGGCCAGGGTCCAGGCCACCGGCAAGGCATCCCGCACGCGCCCACCCAGCAACTCGCTGACCGGCAGACCAAGGCGTTTGCCCTGGGCATCGAGCAGCGCGGTTTCGATCCCCGACTTGGCGAATGTATTGCCGCGAATGCTGCGATCGAGCCGGAGCATGGCCGCGTTGATGTTGCAGGCATCCTGACCGATCAACAGCGGTGCGAAGTGGCGGTCGATGTTGGTCTTGATGCTGTCCGGGCTTTCATTGCCATAACTCAGGCCGCCGATGGTGGTGGACTCACCGATGCCTTCGATACCGTCGGCGCAACGCAGACGGATGACTACGAGGGTCTGGTTCTGCATCGTGTGCATCGCCAGCTTGTGCGGGCGGATGGTCGGAAGATCGACGATGATCGTCTCGATCGATTCAATGGCGCTAGCGTGCATGTCGATACCCGTCAGGTTCTTTGCTTGTTTTCCCCGATTTTGCCCCCCATTGTTTAGCTGTTCCAATATAGAATTTGTCTCGATCCATACCCTCAGGGTATGCAACACATTCTCTTCGAGGAGTCCCCATGGAGCTTCGCCATCTGCGTTATTTCCAGGTCCTGGGGGAAACCCTCAACTTCACCCGCGCCGCCGAGCGTCTGCATATCGCCCAACCGCCCCTCAGCCGACAGATTCAGCAACTGGAAGACGAGTTGGGCGTGGTGCTGCTGGAGCGCGGCCGCCCGCTGCGACTGACCGAAGCCGGACGGTATTTTTACGAACACTCCAATGTCTTGCTCGAACAACTGGGCAAAGTCTGCGACAACACCCGGCGCATCGGGCTGGGTGAGAAGACCTGGCTGGGCATCGGTTTTGCGCCTTCGACCTTGTACGGCATGCTGCCGGAGCTGATTCGGCGCCTGCGCAACAACGACGCTCTGGAACTGGAGCTGGGCTTGTCGGAGATGACCACCCTGCAACAGGTCCAGGCGCTCAAGGCCGGCAGGATCGATGTCGGTTTCGGCCGCATCCGGATTGATGATCCGGCGATTGCGCAACGGGTGCTGATCGAGGATCGGCTGGTCGCCGTCCTGCCTGCCGGTCATCCGTTGCTGGCCGGGCCGACGACCCTTGCCGAGTTGGCCAGGGAGCCTTTCGTGCTGTATCCGGGCAACCCCAGGCCGAGTTACGCCGACCATGTGATCGCGCTCTTCGATGCCCATGGATTGAGTATCAAGGTGTCCCAGTGGACCAATGAACTGCAGACCGCCATCGGTCTGGTCGCGGCTGGCATGGGCACGACGCTGGTGCCGGCGTCGGTACAAGTGTTGCACCGCGCCGACATCGGTTACACCCCGCTGCTCGAGGCCACGGCCACCTCGCCGATCATTCTCAGTCGGCGCGTTGCCGACCAGTCGCCAGGCCTCAATCACTGCCTGCAACTGATCGAGGAGTTGCTGATTCAATCCTAGACGCCGGGATATTCAGAGCCCGCGCATGCGCCGGGCTTCGTTACGCTGCAAGGTCATGCTCGGGGACTCGTCAAACAACTTGCGGTACTCGGCGGAAAAACGCCCGAGATGCGTAAAGCCCCAGCCCATGGCGATCGCGGAAATATTGCGCGCCGAGCCGTGTTCGAGGATTTCCTGACGCACAGCGTTCAACCGGTACTTTTTCAGGTAGACCATCGGCGACAGGGCGAAGTACTTCTTGAACGCCTCGAACAGCTTGAAACGCGAGACCCCGGCCGCGGCTTCGATGTCCTCCAGGTGCAACGCTTCGCGAGCATTGTCGTGAATGCATTGTCTGGCCCGGATCAGATAGTGCGGCAGTTTCACACCGAGCACGTTGCGCAATGCTTCGGAGTAGTTGTTCGGCTGGGCGAGGATCAAACCTTTGATCAATGAGCTTTCGATGTCCCGAGTGAAGGCCACCTGTTCGTACAGTTCATTGCTGCGTTCCAGCTCCGCGATGAAATAACGCGCCATGCGCCACCACGAGGCTGACGCGCCGTCGACGGCATCCATCACCGGCTCGAAGCGCAGCGGCGCCTCCAGCGGTCGCTGCAGCATGCCTTCCAGCGACTCGCTCATGGCGGCGCGGGTGATCACCACCTGGACTTTGCGACAGTCGCCGGAGATCGCCAGCATCTGGCTTTCATGCGGGGAAATGATCACCCCTTGGTCGCGGTTGGACTTCAACAGGGTGCCGTTCTTGCTCAGTTCCTGCTCGCCCACCAAAGGTAAACTCAGGCTGTAACTGCTGAAGTGTTCGGCGTCTTCGATATCGATGGTGACATCGGTGCCGTATTCGATAGTCCCCAGGGTCGTGGCCATCGACTTGAACACATTGGCGCTGTGATGAAAGCGGATCCGCTCGGGCGTCGAGGTTTGCAGTCGGTGCGGCCCGCAGATACCGGACATCCAGTTCCTCGCACCCTCGAGGTCATAACGATCGATACGAATGTCGCGAAACTGCGGATCAGCGTTGCTACTCATCACGGCGCACCCACGGCAATATTTTTCAGCGCGCTCTGACGGCGCGTATCAGGCTTGAAAAGAGCAAGTTCCAAGCCACAAAACGGCTGTACCAACCCAGTGGATAGCAATCATCTACCCAGCGGATAAAGCAGCCGGTTTGAGGCCAGCGAACAGCACTGACACCCCGCAAAACAGTACCTGATTGCTGCACATGGGTGCAGCCGTTCATCGGAGGGTGCAGGAGTTTGAGTAGTAGCTGCCCAGAGCAATGCCCGGGTGTTACCCCGAGTTAAATCGCAATGGTGAGCCTTTGTGGCGAGGGAGCTTGCTCCCGCTCGGGCGCGAAGCGGCCGTAAAACCGGCAGATATGTTTTACCTGACAAACCCCGGTTGCAGATTTTAGGGCTGCTTCGCAGCCCAGCGGGAGCAAGCTCCCTCGCCACAGGGGTTGCGCTCGGCCTGTCTTCTCTGACTGACCCGTCAACAAACTTTATGGACTGCCTTCGCCGACAAACCGGATAGACCCCTGTGCGCCCCACTCTCTCTAATGAGTACAGCCGTACAAAAACGAATGGCAATTGAATAAACTGACGCATTCAAACCAAACCTGACCATAACAATTAGAAAGGGAATCAGATGGCAGATGAATTCTTGCAACAAGGCGAGCTCAAGCGGGGGCTGAAAAATCGTCATATTCAGCTGATCGCATTGGGCGGAGCGATTGGTACCGGGCTATTTCTAGGCTCCGCCGGCGTGCTCAAATCGGCCGGACCGTCGATGATCCTCGGCTATGCGATTGCCGGGTTCATCGCCTTTCTGATCATGCGTCAGCTGGGCGAGATGATCGTCGAGGAGCCGGTGGCGGGTTCATTCAGTCACTTTGCCCACAAGTACTGGGGCGGTTATGCCGGTTTTCTGTCCGGCTGGAACTACTGGGTGCTGTATGTGCTGGTGGGCATGGCCGAGCTGACCGCCGTCGGCAAATACGTGCAGTTCTGGTATCCGGAAGTCCCCTCCTGGGTCAGCGCGGCGGTGTTCTTCGTTCTGGTCAACCTGATCAACATGACGAACGTCAAAGTCTTCGGCGAAATGGAGTTCTGGTTCGCGATCATCAAGGTCGTCGCGATCATCGGCATGATCGCCCTGGGCTGCTACATGCTGTTCAGCGGCACCGGCGGCCCGCAAGCCTCGGTCAGTAACCTGTGGAGTCACGGCGGTTTCTTCCCCAACGGCACCACGGGTTTGCTGATGTCCATGGCGTTCATCATGTTCTCCTTCGGCGGCCTGGAGCTGGTCGGCATCACCGCTGCTGAAGCCAGTGAACCGCGGAAGGTGATTCCCAAGGCGATCAACCAGGTGGTTTATCGCGTGTTGATCTTCTATGTCGGCGCACTCACCGTGCTGCTTTCGCTGTATCCGTGGGATCAACTGCTGCAAACACTGGGCGCGTCCGGCGATGCCTATAGCGGCAGCCCGTTCGTGCAGATCTTCTCCTTGATCGGCAGCGATACCGCAGCGCACATCCTCAATTTCGTGGTGCTCACCGCAGCGCTTTCGGTCTACAACAGCGGCGTCTACTGCAACAGCCGCATGCTGTATGGCCTGGCCGAACAGGGCGACGCTCCCAAGGCGCTGATGAAACTGAACAAACAGGGCGTGCCTTTACTGGCGCTGGGCGTATCGGCGTTGATCACGATGTTGTCCGTGCTGGTCAACTACCTCGCCCCGCATGAAGCGCTGGAGTTGCTGTTCGCACTGGTGGTCGCCTCGCTGATGATCAACTGGGCGATGATCAGCCTGACGCACCTGAAGTTTCGCAAAGTCATGGGTCAACAAGGCATCGTGCCAAGCTTCAAGTCATTCTGGTTTCCCTTCAGCAACTACCTGTGCCTTGCGTTCATGGCCATGATCGTCTGCGTGATGTTGATGATTCCGGGGATACGCGCTTCGGTGTTCGCCATGCCGGTGTGGGTGTTGATCATCTTCGTTTTCTACCGGATGCGTGTGGCCAAGGGTCGGGTATTGCCAGTGACTCAATAGCGCGGCAGCCGCTACAAGCAAAAACGGCCCGGCATTCGATGAATGCCGGGCCGTTTTTTTATCCGGGTCAGAGAGTCGAACGCACTCGCCACAATTCCGGAAACAGCACGGTATCGAGCATCTTGCGCAGATAACCGACACCTTCGGTGCCACCGGTCCCTGGTTGAAAGCCGATGATCCGCTCAACCGTGGTGACATGCCGGAAGCGCCATTGCCGGAACGAGTCTTCAAGGTCGATGAGTTTCTCCGCCAGTTGATAGAGATCCCAATAACGCGAAGGGTCAGTGTAGACCTCGCGCCAGGCCGCTTCGACCGACGCGTCATGCACCGTCGGACTGGTCGGATCGCGCTCGAAACGCTGCGGGTCGATGGACAAGCCAGCGCTGACCATCAAGCGAATCGCCTCGTCATACAGCGAAGGAGTGGCGATCGCCTTTTCAAGCTCCTGCAACAGCTCCGGCCGATGCGCATGGGGGCGCAACAGGGTCGCGCTTTTGTTGCCCAGAATGAATTCGATCTCGCGGTACTGGAACGACTGGAAGCCCGATGACTGCCCCAGAAAGGGCCGTATCGCGTGGTACTCGGTGGGGGTCATGGTGGCCAGCACCGTCCAGGCATGCACCAACTGATCAAAGATCCGCGAGACCCGCGCCAGCATCTTGAAGGCCGGCGGCAACTCTCCCAGCCGAACGTGTTCACGGGCAGCTTTGAGCTCGTGCAGCATCAGCTTCATCCACAGCTCTGACGTCTGATGCTGGATGATAAACAGCATCTCGTTATGGTCCGGAGACAAGGGATGCTGAGCGCTGAGAATACGCCCCAGATCCAGGTAATCGCCGTAGCTCATGGAGTCGGAAAAATTCAGCTCGGCGTTATGCCATTCTTCCGTCTGGTTTGCAGGTGAATAGGGGCATTGGCTCATTGAGTCGGCTCCTCAAGTTGCGGTTTATTCAGTGGACGTAAAATTGCCCTTACCGGACTGGCGTCCAGATGGGCAAAACGCAGCGGCAGCGCGATCAATTCATAGTCCCCTTCCGGGACGTCATCGAGCACGATGCCCTCGAGGATGGCCATGCCATGGCGGGCCACCGCATTGTGCGAATCCATGGTTTTGGATTGCTGAGGGTCCAGCGACGGCGTATCGATACCGATCAAGCGCACACCGAGGCTCGCCAGCAGGTCGACGGTTTCTTTGGCGACTGCGGTGAAATCCGGATCCCAGGAGCTCAATGGCGCTTGTCGCCAGGTGCGCAGCAGAACCCGTTCAGGCAGGTCTTGCAAGCGACCTTCAAGCTGCTCAGGGTGCACCAAGTGGCCGCTGTCCAGGCAATGCAACACGCGGCAAGGCCCCATATAGACATCGAGCGACACGTCGCCAATGGCCGCGCCATCAGCGCTGTAATGCAGCGGCGCGTCGACATGGGCACCGGTGTGAGGCGACAGGGTGATGCGCCCGACATTCACCGGACACTCTGGACCGAACTTCCACACGCGCTCTTCCTGAAAAGGTGTATCACCCGGCCAGGTAGGTGTTGCGGTGCTCAAGGGCGGGCTGATATCCCACCACGATATTGTTTTTTTCATTGCAAAGCTCTCGGCCTGTTCCGAAGTGAATGATACGAGTGATACCTGTGAATATTCTTGCGAAAACCTTCGGGAACGCCCAAGTGTTTCGCACAAAATTCTAAAAACCACGAATTTACCGGATGGAAATTTCAACGGGAAAAGCAGGCAGCTCAACAGCCTGTTTTCATCCGCCAGGCATTGCGTGAATGCATGCCGGCCGCTGCGTTTCTGGATAGCTCAGTGTCGAGCACAGACAACTGATGCCTGGCCAAGCCCTATAGGGTGCGACTTCAGTTCACCCTAACGCTCGGAGTCATCATGTCCGCACCGATTACCGTTCTTCGCGATACCCACCCATTGCCCGTGCTCGATGCCTGCAAATGGGAAAAGCTCGAAGGCGACCCGCACACCGTCAACCTCAACGCCTACACCAGCGAAGACGGCAGCAAGATCATGGGCACCTGGATCTGCACGCCGGGCAAATGGCGTGTGGAATATGTGAAGTGGGAATACTGCCATTTCCAGGAAGGCTACTGCGTGATCACCCCGGACGGCATGGCGCCGATCCATCTGCGGGCGGGTGATATTTTCGTTATCGAGCCGGGGATGACTGGCACCTGGGAAGTGGTCGAGACCGTGCGCAAGTATTTCGTCTTCGCCTGACTCTCTGGCGGACATTTGTGAAAAGCGGGCTTGGCGCAGCCTATTGTAGGAGCAGCCGGTCGACGCTCGATTGCTCGCGATGGACGTTAACGATGACGCGTGTTTGCTGGATAAACGCGTCGCCCTTGAGTCCATCGCGAGCAATCGAGCGTCGACCGGCTGCTCCTACACATACCCCTTATTGGGGTTTGCGATAGCTGTTGATGATCGCCGAGAAGTCCATGTCACCTTCCCCACGCTGACTCATCGCCTGATACAACTGCTGGGCCATTGCGCCAAGCAGTACCGGTTGGTGCGCCTGACGCGCCGCTTCAGTGGCCAGGCCCAGATCCTTGAGCATCAGCTCGGCATGGAAACCGCCGGTATAACCGCGTGAAGCCGGCGCCGTTTCGACGATGCCTGGCCATGGGTTGTACATCTCCGAACTCCAGCAACGCCCGGTCGAGCTGTTGATGACGCCGGCGAGCACCTGGGTGTCGATCCCCAGTGCGTCGCCAAGGGCCATGGCTTCGCTGACGCCGACCATGGAAATCCCCAGCAGCAGGTTGTTACAGATCTTGGCGATTTGCCCGGTGCCGACTTCACCGCAATTAACGATATTGCGGCCCATTTGCGCCAGCACTGGTTGCAGGGTGGCGAACAGCTCTGGCGTCGCCCCGACCATGAAGGTCAGGGTGCCTGCCTGGGCGCCACCGGTGCCACCGGAGACCGGGGCATCAGCCATCGCCACGCCTTGCTTGGCCGCCGCCGCCGCAACATCACGGGCGGTCTGCGGGTCGATGGTGCTGCAATCCACTGCTGGCACACCCTTGGCGATCCCGGCCAGCACACCGTCTTCACCCAGCCAGACACTGCGCACATGGGCGGCGGCCGGCAACATGGTAATGACCAGTTCACTGCCTTGGGCTGCTTCACGAGGTGAAGTGCTGATGGTGCCACCAAGCAGAGCCAGTTCGGCGAGCACGGTCTGATTCAGGTCAAACAGATTCAGAGCGTGGCCGGCCTTGAGCAGGTTGCGCGCCATCGGGGCGCCCATGTTGCCCAGACCGATAAATGCGATTTTCATGTTCTTCTCCTCGATCAGCGCAAGTGAATGGTGGTGTTCACGCCATCGTTCACGCTGTCATCGTCGAACCAGCGACTGGTGACCGTCTTGGTCTGAGTGTAGAACTGAACCACTTGTTTGCCGTACGGGCCGAGGTCACCGAGCTTGGAACCACGCGAACCGGTAAAGCTGAAGAACGGAACCGGCACTGGAATCGGGATGTTGATCCCGACCTGGCCGACATCGATCTCGTTCTGGAATTTACGTGCGGCAGCGCCGCTCTGGGTGAACAGACCGGTGCCGTTGCCGAACGGGTTGCTGTTGACCAGAGCGATGGCCTGATCAAGGGTATCGACTTCCATTACCACCAGCACCGGGCCGAAGATTTCCTGGGTGTAGATCTGCATCTCGGGGGTCACGCCGGAGAACAGGGTCGGGCCAATGAAGTTGCCCTGCTCGAAACCCGGAACCTTGATATCGCGGCCATCGAGTTCCAGCTTCGCGCCTTCCTTGATGCCGCTTTCGATCAGGCCCAGAACGCGCTCCTTGGCCTTTTTGGAAATCACCGGGCCGACATCGGTGCCCGGCTCGCTGCCGGCATTCACTTTGAGTTTCTGCGCCAGCGCCTTGAGGTCCGGCAGCCATTGCTTGGCCGCGCCCACCATCACCACCACCGAGGTGGCCATGCAACGCTGACCCGCCGCACCGAAACCGGCACCGACCAAGGCGTTGAGGGCTTGTTCGCGGTTGGCATCGGGCAGCACCACCGCGTGGTTCTTCGCGCCCATCATCGATTGCACGCGCTTGCCGTGTTTGCCGGCCAGATCGTAGACATGAGTACCGACCGCCGTCGAACCGACGAACGACACGGCTTTGATGTCCTTGTGGGTGCACAGTGCATCTACCACCTCCTTGCCGCCGTGCACCACGTTGAGCACGCCCGGTGGAACCCCGGCCTCGATTGCCAGTTCCACCAGCAGCATGGTCGACATCGGGTCCTGCTCGGAAGGCTTGAGGACGAAGGTGTTGCCGCAGGCGATAGCCATCGGGAACATCCACAGCGGAATCATCGCCGGGAAGTTGAACGGGGTAATCCCGGCACACACACCGATTGGCTGACGCAGGGTGTAGGTGTCGACGCCACCGGCGACGTTCTCGGCGAACTCGCCCATCTGCAGGCTGCCGATGGAGCACGCGTGCTCGACCACTTCCAGACCGCGGAAAATGTCACCTTCGGCATCGGCGATGGTCTTGCCCTGCTCGGCGCTAAGGACTACCGCAATACGTTTGGAGTGTTCACGAATCAACGCCTGAAGCTTGAGCATGATGCGCATCCGCGCGCCAATCGGCGTCAGCTTCCAGGTCTGGAAGGCGCGATGGGCGGCGCTGATGGCGGCATCGACTTCAGCGGCGGTAGCGAACGGGACCTTGGCCAGCACTTGCTGGGTGGCCGGGTTGACGATGTCGTGCCACTCGGTGGTCTGCGACTCGACCCATTCGCCGTCGATCAGCAATTTGACCCGTTGCAGCGTGGTGTCGGTCGGCGTAAGCGATACGTTCATGATGGTCTCCGGGCTTCTTGTTATTGAAGAGAGTGGTGATGCAGAGAGCCAAGGCGTGATGTCGCCTTGAGATGAAGCGTGTTTGGTTGTCGGACTGTTTTTGGAGTATAGATGTGCAAACTTCTAATAAAAACGCACATAAAAGCCGGTCCAACATGCAAAAAAACATCACGTCTTTAAGCTCATTGAACTGGGACGACCTCAAGTTTTTCCTCGAGGTCGCCCGTACACGCAAGGCCAGCACCGCCGCCAAGCGCCTGGCAGTGGACTACACCACCGTGTCGCGGCGCATCAGTTCGCTGGAAGGTGCGCTGGGGACTCTGCTGTTTGAAAAATCGCGGACCAACGGCTTCGTTCTGACCGCCGAAGGTCAGCGCTTGCTGGGCTATGCCGAGTCGATCGAAAGCACCCTGCACATGGCCTGTGAGCAGGTTTCGGGCTCCGGCGTGGCGCTGTCGGGTCATGTGCGCATGGGCTGCACCGAAGGGTTCGGCAGTTTCTTTATCACCCCGCAGCTGAGCCACTTCGTCGACACCTACCCGGCGATCTCGGTGGATATCCTGCCGCTGCCGCACTTCATCAGCCTGTCCAAGCGCGAGGCGGACATCGTCATCGCTCTGGAACGCCCGGAACACGGCCCGTACGTGTGCTGCAAACTCTGCGACTACCGTTTGCAGCTGTACGCGACCCAGGATTATCTCGACCAACACCCACCGATCCACCGCCCGGCAGACTTGGGCAAACACCAGTTCATCAGTTATGTCGACGATCTGGCATTCAGCTCGGAGCTGCTTTACCTGGCCAACGTGTTGCCCGGCGCCAGCGCCAATCTGCGCAGCACCAGCGTGATCGCCCAGTACGTCGCCGCGCAGCAGGGGCGCTCGCTGGCGATCCTGCCGTGCTTTCTTGCCGCACAGGATCCGCGCCTGCTGCCAGTGCTGCCGGAAGAAATCAACATCACCCGGCAATTCTGGATGTACTGCCGGGAGGATCTGCGCAAGCTCAAGCGGATCACTCTGTTGTGGGATTACATCCGCAGTGTGACCGAGCAGAATCAGCGTTTATTGATGGGGGAAACCCGCTCGATGCTGTTCGCGGACTAGCCCGCGCTCACCACAATCGACACTCGGCGGTTTTCGGTGTGGATTCAGCTCCTGGTTTGAACATGGGCCACAGGGTGCTCCGACCCCGCGGTGTACTGCCCGCCTTTGGAAAAGCGTTTGGCCTGGTACATCGCCGCATCGGCGGCATCGAGCAGGGCGCCTGGGGTAGTGCCATGATCGGGATAGATGGCAATCCCGATACTGAGTGAAGTCAGGACCGAGGTACTGCCCGGCAACTGGATCGGCAGGTCCATGCTGGCAATGATCTTCTCGGCAATGCGCTCGGCATCCTCGTGCTCGTGCAGGGGCGTCAGCAGGATGGCGAACTTGTCACCGCCCAGACGCGCGACCAGGTCATCTTCGCGCAACTGCGCTCTGACCCGGGTCGCGACGGCAACCAGAACCGCATCACCGGCCGCGTGGCCAAAACTATCGTTGATGCCCTTGAACCGGTCACTGTCGAGAAACAACACCGCGACCCGCTCATCGAGTTTGGTCGCACTGCGCAACGCGCGGATCAGCCGGCCTTCGAAAAACGCCCGGTTTGGCAGGCCGGTGAGGCTGTCATGACTGGCCTGGTGGACCAACGTCTCGTTTTCGCTTTGCAGGTGCGTCTGCCAGGCTTCCATTTCATCGAGCAAGGCATTGAAGTCGTTACCCAGATTGTCCAGCTCGGCAATCTCGGCCGGCGGCACACGCCGATCGAAGGCTCGCTCGCTACGCGCGGCGTGGGCCACGCTGGCCAGACTGCGCAGCGGGCCAGTGATTCCTCGAAGCTGACGTCGTGCCAGAGACAGGGCAACCCAGGCACTCACAGCCGTGCACAACACAATGCCGGCCAGACCACGGAGCAGAAAACGCAACAGGCTACCGCCGTGACCAGTGAGCAGAATGCTGCCGACTTCCTGACCTTGATGGAGGATCGGCAGGGTGATCGGTTTTTCCAGAAAGACCCGGGCAATCTGCATTTCCAACTCGGAGAGCAACCCGGTTTCCGGTCGCTGCCAACGCGCCAGCATCCGCCCGTTCGCGCCGAAAACCTGGGCGTCTGCCACCTCTTCCATGGAGGCGATCAACGCCAGAGCTTCAGTCGCCGCGACCTTGTCGTCAAACACCACTGCTGCTTCCACGGTGTAGTTGATCGAGCGGGCAATCAGATGCAGGTTGTGATCGGCATAGACGCGCAAGGCCAGGGCACCGAGCAGGGTCAAGGAAATGCTGGCCAGGGCCACCACTACCAACGCGACGATCCAATGCCCGCGGCCGATGACCGAGTGCAGTGTGGGATGACTGTGCTGGCGCAAGAGCTTCATGGGACCGGCGCTTCCGGTTGGGCGAAAGGGAGAGAGGTCAACAGACAGAGGATGGTGGACAGCAGTAATTGCTTCCAGCCAAAAATGCGCTTTGTCGTCGAGACGGCCACGTCCATGCAGGGATTCTCTTCAATCGTCAGGGCGGTGCGGAAACGGTAGCACAGCCGGTGAAACCTTCACGAAACAGCGCTCATCGATAGGTGCCTAATTGTTTAGAGAAACATGAAGTAACGATTTGAGCTTTCCTATTCTTCCCTGCGTCGCTTCCTGCCTACCATCGGTGCCAGCGTGACCTGTGGCCCAAGCGGCCCTAATAACAATAAAAATTGACAACGATGCAGTGAGAACGGATCCCCAGAGATCCGGCTCATGAAAACCTTTTACTACTGCCATAACAGCCCGACTCGGTCATGTACCGCCGTCGAGCCTTGAGTAGTTGAAGGAATCGTGGAGGTTCACCGATGAAACTGGAAATATTCCGTACCCTCTGGGGCTATACCGCGAGCAAGGCTCAGGCACTCGATGAGTTACTGCAAGCCGGCTTCGACGGCATGGAGGCCCGCCTGCCGCTGCAAGCCCGCGAGCGAGCCGAGTTCGGCGCCTTTCTACGGGCCAATCGACTGGGGTACATCAGCACGGTTTTTACCGCCTATGACGTGTTGCCGGACCAATCCGCGCCGCCCGCCGAACACCTCCTTGACCTGGACAAAAAACTCGCCTGGGCCGCCGAGCTCAATCCTCGCTTCGTCAATGTTCTGGCCGGCAATGACCGCTGGCCAATGGCGCAGCAGGTAGAGTTCTTCGGCCAGGCCATGACGCTGGCACGCAAACACGGGCAAGTCTGCAGCTTCGAAACCCACCGTTCGCGCTCACTGTTCAATCCCTGGCTGACCCTTGAGCTGATCCGGCAACTGCCCGACTTGCTGTTCACCAGCGATATCAGCCATTGGGTCGTCACTTGCGAGCGCTTGTTGAATGACCCGGCGGATGACCTCAGCGCCTTCGTCGAGCGCGTGCACCATATCCAGGCCCGGGTCGGTTATGACCAGGGCCCGCAGGTTCCCCATCCCGCCGCGCCGGAATACGCCCGGGAACTGGCCTTCCATCAACAGCACTGGGAAGCCATTTGGCGCTCCCAACAAGCTCGCGGCTATCAGGTCAGCACCCTGACGCCAGAGTTCGGCGCCGACGGCTATTTGCATCACCTGCCCTTCACCAATGTGCCGGTCGCCGATTTGTGGTCGCTGAATATCTGGATGGCCAGGACCGAGCGCGAACACTTCGATCGCTTCAACCACTCAACCTTCCAGTGAGGTTTTTGCGTTATGCCCGAGCAGATCAATAACAGCGCGGCCCAAGCCAACTTCAACAGCATTCCGGTGGTGGATATCGCCGGTCTGTTCAGCATCGAACGGGAGCATCGCCTGGCCGTCGCCGAGCAGTTGGGCGCGGCCGCCAGTGACGTCGGCTTTCTCTACATCACCAGCCACGGCATCGAGCCGCAGCTGATCGCCAATTTGCGCCAGGCGGCAAAGGATTATTTCGCACAGCCCTTCGACACCAAGATGCAGCACTACATCGGCACCTCGAAGACCCATAAAGGTTTTGTCCCGGAAGGCGAAGAGGTTTACGCCAAGGGCAAACCGGATCACAAGGAAGCCTTCGATATCGGCTTCGAAGTTCCGGCAAACGACCCGCTGGTACTGGCCAACACCCCGCTGCTCGGGCCGAACGAATGGCCAGTGCTGCCAGGGTTCAAGGAAGCGGTACAGGCCTACTACGCGGCGATCTTCGCCCTCGGTCGACGACTGTTCGGTGGCTTCGCCCTGGCATTGGGCCTGGAGGAAGACTATTTCGACAGCATGGTCACCCGACCGCCCTCGAAGCTGCGGCTGATCCACTACCCCTTCGACGACAGGGTCCAGGATGCACCCGGCATCGGTGCGCACACCGACTATGAGTGCTTCACCATTTTGCTGGCAGACAAACCGGGTCTGGAGGTGATGAACAACCTCGGCCAATGGATCGATGCGCCGCCCATTCCGGACGCTTTCGTGGTGAACATCGGCGACATGCTCGAAGTCATGACCGCGGGCACGTTCGTGGCTACCGCTCACCGTGTGCGCGCAGTGAGTGAAGAGCGCTACTCCTTCCCGTTGTTCTACGCCTGCGACTTCCACACCCAGATCAAGCCACTACCGAGCTTTGCCAAAGCCGGGCACGAATATGAACAAATCGCCATCGGTGAACACATGTATGGCCAGGCTTTGCAGACTTACCAATACCTGCGCAAGCGGGTCGAAACCGGCGAAATCCGGCTTCCAGAAAAGGCCCGCAAGCCATCGAGCTTCGGACATTTGAAAAACCAGGCGCAGCCTTCCTGAAACCCTGTCGTCGGCCACTACGTTCCTACCTTGGAGTCTTTGAACATGCTCACTAACAACACCGCATCGCGCCTGACCCTGCTCGCCGCCGGCCTGCTCTGCGCCACCGCCAGCCTGGCCAACACCGCCACACCGGGCCAGTTGAAGATCGGCATGGAAATCACCTACCCGCCCTTCGAGTCCTACGATGCCGAGAAAAACGTCGTCGGCTCCGACCCGGAGCTCGGTCATGCCCTGGCCAAACACCTGCAAGCGAAGGCAGAGTTCGTCGACACCAAATTCCCCAGTCTGATCCTCGGCCTGAATGCCGGGCGTTATGACGCAATCATCTCCGGCATGTACATCACCCCGGAGCGCCAGACTCAGGCCATGACCATTGCCTACGCGAAAACCGGCGCAGCGATCATGACACCGAAAGACAGCGGTCTGAATCCGCAAACCCCGGAAGACCTCTGCGGCCTGAAAGTCGGACTGGAACAGGGCACCACCTGGGTCAGCCAGTTGCAAAAGCTCTCGAGCGAATACTGCGTGCCGAACAACAAGGGTGCGATCAGTGTCAGCGAATACCCGTCAGCTCCGGAAGTGACCCAGGCATTGCTCTCGAAAAACATCCAGGCCCAGGTGGAAATCGCCGGCGCGGCGAAGCTGATCGCCGAACGCACCAATGGTCGTGTGGTGGTGACGACCAAACACCTGATCTATCAGCAGACCCTCGGCATCTTCGTCAAGAAAGGCAACGACGCCACCTATCAGGCACTGCTGGAAGCCTTCGCGCAAAGCAAGAAGAGCGGTGAATACGCGGCGATCCTGAGCAAGTACAACCTGGAACCAGTGGCTGACTGAAGAGCCTCGCGGGCAATCCCGTCCCCACAGCCTGTGGGAGTACGGTTTGCCCGCGATCGAGTCGGGTCGCGTATGGATGCAGCGCTCATCATGATTTCAGCGACATAAAGCGGTTCGAGGTATTTATGCAATTCGATTGGTCCTACTTCTTTTCCCTGTTCTCGGTTCCGAGCTTCTGGCATGCCTGCGTCACGGTGATTGAACTCAGCGCGCTGGCCTGGTTCATCGGCATGCTGCTGGGCTTCTTGCTGGCGTCGGCCAAACTGTCCAGCGCCGCCTGGATCAGGACACCGGCGGCGGTTTATATCTGGTTTTTCCGCAGCATTCCGCTGCTGGTGCTGGTGGTCTTCGTCTACAACCTGCCACAGCTCTTCCCGGTCACCGGCTCCGTGCTTTCCAACCCGTTCTATTCCGGGCTGTTCGCTTTGGTGGTGACTGAAGCGGCGTACATGGCGGAAATCCATCGCGGCGGCCTGATCTCGGTCGCCAAGGGTCAGAAAGAAGCCGGACGTGCCTTGGGTATCGGGCTACTCGGATTGCAACGGCTGATCGTGATTCCCCAGGCCTTTCGTATTTCTTTGCCAACGCTGATCAACGAATACATCACCGTGGTGAAACTGACGTCGCTGATCTCGGTGATTTCCCTGACCGAACTGCTCACCGAGGGCCAGCGTCTCTACGCCCAGAACTTCCTGGTGATGGAAACCCTGGCCGCGGTGGCGGTGTATTACGTGCTGATCGTCAGCGTGTTCGGCTGGCTGTTGCAGCGCCTGGAACACTCGCTGGACTTGAACCAGCGCAAGCCGAAAACCCTCGACGACAACGCCGTGGCTGAACTCAAGTCGCTCATCTCGTCGCAGGTCACTCAGACTCGCACGCAAACCAACTCCGCAGCGGACTCGATCCTGCACTTGCAGGACATTCATAAAAGTTACGGCGACCATGAGGTGCTCAAGGGCATCGACCTGAAGATCAACAGCGGCCAGGTGGTTTCCATCATCGGTCCTTCCGGGTCGGGCAAGACGTCGTTGATTCGGACCATCAACGGTCTTGAGAGCATTGATCAAGGCGAGATCATGCTGTTCGGCGAAAGCTTCATCAACGCCAGCAACAACCTCAACAGCGCGAAGATCCGTCAAGGTGTCCGGCACATCGGAATGGTCTTCCAGAGCTTCAACCTGTTTCCCCATCGCTGCATTCTCGACAACATCACCCTGGCACCACGCTTCCACGGCCGCGCCAAACCCTTGAGTGAACAACGCGCCTATGCGCTGCTGGATAAAGTCGGCTTGCTGGCCCACGCGCACAAATACCCGCATCAGCTTTCCGGCGGCCAGCAGCAACGGGTAGCGATTGCCCGAGCCTTGGCCATGGAGCCACAGATCATGCTGTTCGACGAACCGACTTCAGCCCTCGATCCGGAGCTGGTAGGCGACGTATTGAACGTGATCCGCGATTTGGCGAAGGAAGGCATGACCATGCTGATCGTGACCCACGAGATGGACTTCGCGATGTCGATTTCCGATCGGGTCATTTTCATGGAAGGCGGGCATATTCAACTGGATGCAAGCCCGCACGCCATACGCAATGAGCGGGCCGGGGAGCGGGTCCGACGCTTTATGGGTCTGCCCTCTCACGCCGAAAGACCAATGGCGGCGGTGGTGTAGAAGATAGAGTCGAAGACCCACCTTGTGGCGAGGGAGCTTGCTCCCGCTCGGCTGCGCAGCAGTCGTAAAACCGGCACCTGCGTTCTATCTGAGTACTCGCGGTGACTGATTTTAGGGCCGCTGCGCGCCCCAGCGGGAGCAAGCTCCCTCGCCACAAGGTAATGCGCCCGCCCCCAATATCACCCCAGTTCCAGCATCAACCCGCTCAAGCGTTTGACCTTGCGCCGCACCGCCTCTTCGAACACGCCGGGCCTTGGTTCGATCAGGCTGAACCAGTCCTTGGCCCGGGTAATCCCGGTGTAGATCAGCTCCTTGGTCAGCACCGGGTTCAGGGCATCCGGAAGGATCAATGCGGTATGGGCGAATTCAGAACCCTGGGATTTGTGCACGGTCATGGCGTACACGGTTTCCACGTCATTGAGCCGGCTGGGCAACACAAAGCGCACCCCGCCCTGACCATCGTTGCGCGGGAACGCCACGCGCAGTACCTGGCGAGCCTGCGGGTCGTCGCGTTCCGGCAGTTTCAGGGCGATGCCGATGTCGCCGTTCATCAAGCCCAGGCCGTAATCGTTGCGGGTCATCAGCACCGGACGACCTTCGTACCATTGCTGATCGCTGTCGATCAGCCGGGCCTTGAGCAGCGCGCTGGTGATGCGTAGATTCAAGCCCTCGACACCCCAAGGGCCCTTGCGCACCGCACAGAGCAACTGGAACGCATCGAAAGCTTGCAATACGTCGCGCGCCCATTCGGTCCAGCGTGGATCCTCGAGCGCGGTGTCGACTGCCGGGCGCTGACGGCGCAGAAGGCTCAAATAATGCCGATAACCCAGCGGGCCGTCGCCGTGCCCTTCCAGCAATAGTCGCTCCAGAGCGTGGTCCTGCTCCCCCTTGAGCGCCAGCGAAAACAAATCGGCATGGGTGCGAACGGCCAGCAGTTTGCGCGCCTCGTCGGCCTGCTGCTGATTGACCCAACGAGCCAGCTGGCCGATACCGCTGCCCTCACCGAAGCGCCGCGAGTGGCGCAACATCACCACTTGCTGGGCCAAGGGGTGAACGCCCTCGGTGTCTTCATGCAAGCCACTGGCACTCAGCTGTTCACCGCTGATCGCCTCCAGCCAGTCACGAGTCTGCGGGCTGTACCAACCGGCCTCGGCATCGCGGCACAAATCACCGAGTACCGCACCGGCCTCCACCGAGGCCAGCTGGTCCTTGTCGCCAAGCAATACCAGCCGGGCATGGACCGGCAAGGCATCGAGCAGGTTGGCCATCATCTCCAGGTCGATCATCGAGGCTTCGTCGACCACCAACACATCCAGCGGCAAACGATTACCCGCGTGGTGACGGAAGTGACGGGTGCCCGGTCGGCTGCCAAGCAAGCGGTGCACGGTGGTGACTTCGGAGGGGATCTTGTCCCGCACGTTGTCAGCCACTGCCAGCGTTCGGACCTGTTGGCTGATGGATTCGGTCAGTCGTGCGGCGGCCTTGCCGGTCGGTGCCGCGAGACGGATTCTCAATGGTTTGCCGGACTCCACGGCCGGCGCCTGCAACAGCGCCAGCAGACGCACCACGGTGGTGGTCTTGCCGGTACCCGGTCCGCCGGTGACGATGCTGAAGGCACCGCGAGTAGCCAGCGCGCAGGCGAGCTTCTGCCAATCGATCGGCGCCCCGCTCTTCGCCACACCGAACAAACCACTCAAGCGTTCGGACAGATCATCGGGCGTTACTTCGTGGGCCGCGAGCCGCTGGCGCAGTGCGTTATCGATGCGCCGTTCGTAAGTCCAGTAACGCCGCAAGTACAAACGCTTGCCGGACAACACCAACGGCCGCTGCAGCGCGTCGTGACTGTCATCGACGGCCAGCGCCACCAATCGGCTGGACGCCAGCACTTTGCACCAGTGCGCGCCGTCCAGCGCTTCGAGCAGTTGCGAAGGCAACAGCATGGAACCGCTCTGCACATCCCCTTCCGGCGGCAGCGACAACGCGAAGTCCGGCTCCTTGAGGGTCTCGAACAGATCCAGGCAAACGTGGCCGTGACCCAGTTGATGACTGGTCAACGCCGCCGCCAGCAACACCAGCGGGTCGCCCTGGGGTTCCAGTTCGTGAAGGAAGGCGACAAAGGCCTTGTCCAGCGCCCTCAGCCAACTGCGTTCAACCCAGCGTTCCAGCAACAGCAGCAGGTCTTCGGCTCGACTCAGCGGTGCCAGATCGGCCAGGCTTTCAGCGGCCAAAGACCTCGGCAACAGGTCGGCAAAGGAACGATTCATAGCAATACTCCCTGTTCCCAGGCAGGCTCGGCCTTGGGTTGTTCCGCTTTGCCCTGGAACAGCCGATCCAGACGCTCGATCAACTCCCGCGGCGGACGGGTGAAATACACACCTTGGCTCGCTGCCTGAGTACCGCGTAAAAACAGATACAGCGCCCCGCCCATGTGCCGGTCGTAATCGTAATCGGCGAGCCGTGCCTTGAGTTGGCGATGCAGGGCTAGCAGGTACAACACGTATTGCAGGTCATAGCGGTTGTCGAGAATCGACTGTTCCATCGCCTGCTCGGTGTAGGCAAGGTCATCGACGCCCAGCCAGTTGGATTTGTAGTCAGCGACGTAATAGCGCCCCTGGTGTTCGAACGTCAGGTCGATAAAGCCCTTGAACATGCCATTGAGCAACACCGGCTCAGCCGCCACCCGGGCAACACCGTTGTGGGTATGTTGGCGCACCAGTTCATCGAGTTTCAGCACATCGACTTTATGGCTGGCGAACCAGAATTCCATCTCGACCCGGTGCTGGCTCAGCTGCTCGAATACCACCGGCGGCTGCCCTGCGCCGATACGCAGTGGTGCTTGCAGCAGATGCAGCAACCAGTCGCTCAACGTGCCGATCCAGCCTTCCCAGCCACGACGGTTGCAGCGCCTGGCGATGGCGTCTTCGACGCTTTGCCGATCGGCAGTAAAACCTTCGTTACCGGCCCACTCCAGCAGGCCGTGGAGAAAGGTCCCCGGGTTCGGTCCACGGGGGAAACGGTGGATATCGCCACCGCTGGCGAGCATTTCTCGAGGTGCGTCAGGGTCGAGTCGCTCATCGTCAAAAAGCTTTTGCGCCTGCGGGCTTTCCGGCGCTTCGTCGCTGCCGGCGCTCATGCTCTCGCCGATGCGCAAGGCGCTGTAAGAGGCAATCCACCAGTTCTCGGCCGCCTTGCGCTTGGGAAGCAGCGGCGCGAGCAGGATCGCTTCGTTGCGCGGCGGGTTGAATCGGGTCTCGCAGGCTTCGGGCATTTCGCTGCAGTTCAGCGCCTCGCAGCCGTGCTGCAGATCTTCCAGCCAGCGGCTCAGACCGGCCGACTCAGTCAAAGGCAGGCCGCCACCCAGCAGATAACCCAACGCCGAGAGGTGCAGGACCGAACCGTTGTTATTGCCGCGCTTGAGATCGGTGACACCCAACCAGCAGGCATGTTGCGCGCGGGTCAGCGCCACGTAGAGCAACCGCAGGTCTTCCGCCAGACGCTCGTCATCGGCCTGGGCGATCAGCTCGGCAGTGGGCTTCAACGATACTTGCGCCTTGCCCGCTGCGTCGTGGTAATGCAGCGGCAGGCGACTGCCATCCACCGGTTTTGCCGAGCAGATGAACGGCAGGAACACCAGCGGGTATTCCAGGCCTTTGGACTTGTGGATGGTCACCACTTTGACCAGTTGCTCATCACTTTCCAGCCGCAGAATCTGTTCTTCACCGGCCTGACCGGACAACGCCAGATGCTCGGCCAAATGCCGGATCAAGGCTTGCTCGCCATCCAGTTCGGCGGCGGCTTGTTGCAACAACTCGGACAGGTGCAGCAGATTGGTCAACACCCGCTCGCCATCGCTGCGAGCAATCAACGCCTGAGGCAACTGGAAGTCATGCAGCAGACGGCGCAGCATCGGCAACACACCCTGGCTGCGCCAGATCAGCCGATAACCGCGGAACTGCATGACCCGCGCCTCCCAGGCCAGTTCGTCCTGATTCAAGCGTTCCAGTTCAGCCAGCGGCAGGTTCAGCGTGATACAGGCCAGCGCGGCACGTAACGGCCGCTCGACATCCGGTTCGGCACAAGCCTTCAGCCAGGCCAACAGGTCATGGGCTTCTTGAGCGGCGAACACCGAATCCTTGTCCGACAGGTAAACGCTGCGCACCCCTCGGGCGGACAGCTCACCGCGCACCGCCTGGGCCTCTTTGCCGTCGCGCACCAGAATCGCGATATCGGCCGGCAGCAGGCCACGCAAATCCTTGTCGCCTCGAACGAATCCTGCGCGGCCCTGCTGACCGCCATTGAGCAGCGCGACGATTTCACTGGCGCAGGCGGCGGCCAGTTGTTGCCGGTAAACCACGCCGGACAGCGGCTGCTCAGTGGACAACTGCCAGATATTCAGCGCAGGCACCGACCGACCATCGACCTGCAAAACTTCTTTGCGGCCCGAAGAAGCTACGGGCAGAAAGGGTACCGGGTTCTCGCCAGTCTTTTCCCGGAACAGAAACGCACCACGCCCAAGCTCACGGGACTCGGCGCGCTCGAACACGTGGTTCACCGCGCTGACCATTCCATGGCTGGAACGGAAGTTGGTGCCCAGGGTATGCAGTCGTCCACTGGTGGCCTGACGCGCGCGCAAATAGGTGTAAATATCGGCACCACGGAAGGCGTAGATCGCCTGCTTAGGGTCGCCGATCAGGAACAGACCGCTTTCGGGATTGTTGTCTTCGATGCAGTAAATACTTTCGAAGATCCGGTACTGCACCGGGTCGGTGTCCTGGAATTCGTCAATCAACGCGACCGGGAATTGCTCGCGAATCAAGGTCGCCAGACGCTCGCCACCGTCAGCTTGCAGCGCCGCGTCGAGCCGCAGCAGCATGTCGTCGAAACCCATCTCGGCGCGGCGACGCTTTTCTTCTTCGAAGCGCGTCCCCACCCACCGGGCAGCATGTTGCAGGACCGCGGCATCCGGGGTTGGCAAGGCATCCAGACTGGCTTTCAGGCCGGGCATGGCGTCCAGTCCCGGATGGCTCGGTGCCTGGCCTTTCCAGGCTTCGGCCATGCCGTCCGGTGTCAGACGACTGAAGCCAGTACCGATATCCAGCTGCTCCTGAGAATCGTCTTCGGCCCAGGCGCTGATTTTTTCGAACCAGGGCTCGAAGTAACGCGCCTGCATCTTGCGTCCATCGACGGTTTTGTCAGCGACCGCTTGCAGGCAGATATCCCGCAACTCGGCCGCCCATCGCAGCCATGGCGTCTTCAGTTGCAGCAGCGCCTTGCGCCGCTCTTGCAGGCAGGCGTCGATCAGTTCGGCCGGCTCTTTTCCATCATCAAGGCCTCGTTCACTGGCGAACAAGGCTCGCACTCGCGGCAACAAGGCGGCCGGGCCACCCCAATTAGTCCGAACCCAGCTCAGCGCATCGCCCTGCATCGGGTAGCAAAACAGCCGCCAGTAATCGCGCAGCACTTCACCGAGCAAATCGCTGTGGTCGGTTTCAAGGGTCTGGGTAAACAGGCTGCCGCTGTCGAAGGCGTGCTCGCGCAACATCCGCTGACACCAACTGTGGATCGTCGAAACGGCCGCTTCGTCCATCCATTGCGCGGCGATATCCAGCCGATTGGCGCAAGCCGACCATTGCTCAGGGCTGTACTGCTCGCGCAACTCGGCGATCAGGTCATCCGGTGCCGGCGTTTCGTCACGGAAGAACCGCGCAGCTTCGGCTAGACGGGTGCGGATACGCTCACGCAGTTCTTTGGTCGCCGCGTCGGTAAAGGTCACCACCAGAATCTGCGGCGGCAGCAACTCGCGGCCAAAACCGCTGGCCTCGCCGCCGTGACCGAGCACCAACCGTAGGTAGAGTGCCGAGATGGTGAAGGTCTTGCCGGTCCCGGCGCTGGCTTCGATCAGTTGGCTGCCGCGCAGGGGGAAAGCCAGCGCCAGAGGTGTCTTCGTCGTCATGGGCGAGCCTCCTCGTTGGCCAATGATCGCCACGGAGCCTCAAGCAGTGGGCGATAAAGAGCGTCGCACCAATCGGCGAAGGTTTCGTCGGCGACGAGTGCGTTGTAATCAGGGAATTGCCGGGCCAATGCCGGACTCTCGCGACGTTCACCGTCGCTGGTCTGACCGTCGCCTTCATAGGCTTTACGCGCGGCCGCTTCGGCTTTGACCATATCGTTCTGACCCAGCCAGGCGAAGGCGGTCTTCACCGCAACCGGCAATGGCTGACGCATGCCGGTTTGCCGGGCCTGCAACAGATCGCCCAAGGCTTGAAGAGCTGCGCTCTGCGTTATGGGAGCCAGCAGCAAAGTGTCGTCACTGGCCACCAGCGCCGTGGTCATCGATAACCCGCTCCCGCAAGCCGCCAGATGATTGACCCACGGCCGGGTCAGTCGATGCCATTTGCGGGTCTTGATCGAACCAATGCTGTTGGGAATCGTAGTCACGGACAACAATCCACCATCGCTGCGCTGATGCAGACCACTGAGCCAGCCTTCGAGGCTGATACCGTGCTGCTCAAGACTCACCGGCAAGGCGCTGTTGAGTGGTGTTGGCCATAGAGCCAACAACTGCTGATAACGCAGGAGCAAGTCCGGCAGCGGCTCGATCAACTCCTGCTGCAAGCGCTCACCAAAACCGGCCATGGGCAATAGACCGCTGCCCTGCAGGCGTTTAGCTTGAGCCGCCAGGGCCTGGTCGGCTTGATCCGGATGGACAAGGGCCGCTTCGAGCAGACTGTCGCTCAGGCTGTAGCGCTGTAGCGCATCGAGGACAAAGGGCTCCTCATCCGCCAAAGGTGCCTCGGCGGCCTCGAAAAACACTTTGAGCCGTTGACTGAAGAAATGTCGCACCGGGTTTCGCAGAAAGTCCTGCAACTGACTCAGGCTCAGCGGCTCTTCCTGAATGTAGGGCGCTAGCGCTGCAAGCTCGGCGGCTTTTTCGTGAGTCTGGTGCAGCAACTGCCACTCACGGGCATAACTGAACAACTCGTCGCCTTCATGGAAATAGCGTGCGCTGAAGGGTTGCAGTGGATGCTCCTGGGTCATTGCCTCAAGAAGCGATTCATCGTCATTCGCCAGTCGCCAACCGCTGGCCAGATGATCGCGCAACTGGCCGATCAATACCGACGCCGGACGCTCGCTGTTGTCGCGAATGCTGCGGCCGACCCAACTGATGTAGAGCTGATCGCGTGCCGAGAGCAAGGCTTCGAGCAGCAGATAACGGTCGTCCTCACGTCGCGAACGGTCGCCGGGACGGTAATCACTGCCCATCAGGTCGAAGTCCAGCGGCGGTTGCGCGCGCGGATAGTCACCGTCATTCATGCCAAGCAGGCAGACCAGTTTGAAAGGAATGGCGCGCATCGGCATCAAGGTGCAGAAGTTCACCGCACCAGCCAGAAAGCGTTGCGACAAGCGGCCCTGATCGAGACCCGCCAGCCAAGCCTCGCGGACTACGGTCAGCGGTAATTCATCCTGCAAGCCTACCGACTCGCAGGTTTCCAGCCAGCTCTCGCGCAACTCTTCGAGCTGGGCCAGGAGGTAGTCGTCATGCTCATTACTGGCCAGGAAGAACAGCTGCACCAATGCTTGCAAGCGTTCACCCCAGTTTTTCGGCGATGCGGGCTGTGTGAGCTCTCGGTGGGCGATCTGCAATGCATCGAGCAATGCCACCAATGGACCGATCAACGCCGCGTCCAGACCACCGATTTCATCATAGGGTTCAATGCCGTCACAGGCAGCGCCACTGCCTACGGCATAACCGAGCAGCATCCGCCGTAGGCCGAAACGCCAACTGTTCTGCTCCAAAGCATCCGGCAGACCCAGTCCGGCCCGCTGCTCAGCGTTCATGCCCCAGCGAATACCGGCGCCTTCAATCCAGCGATGCAAGGTTGGCAGGTCGCGTTCTTCCACGCCGAATCGAGCACGCAAGGCCGGAACATCCAGCAGATCGAGAATCTCGCTGACCGGGAAACGACTGTCAGGCAGTTTGAGCAGATGTTCCACGGCGATCAGCAGTGGATCGCGGCCACGCTGACCCTGGTCAGCCAGCGTGAAGGGAACGAAGCGCCGGTCATCTCGCTCTAGTTGACCGAATACGGCACGGATATGCGGTGCATAACTGTCGATATCAGGGACCATCACAATCACATCGCGAGGGCGTAATTGTGGATCGGCGCTGAAGCGCGAGAGCAATTGGTCGTGAAGGATTTCTACCTCACGCTGAGCGCTGTGGGCGATGTGAAAACGGATCGACGGGTCTTGGGCAAGATCAACGGCGGGCCAGAGTTCGCGGGTTTCATTCAGGGGACGCAGCTCGAGAATGTCGTCCTGCAACTGGTTGAGCATATTCTGCGGCTGGCTTTCGCTGAACAGATCGATCCGCCCATCACGAAAGGCCGAGCGGTAGCTGTTGGGATCGTCATAGCTGTCGAGCAGATTGATGTAGTCACGACCCTGTTTGCCCCAGGCCGCCAGCAACGGATGCGCGTGTTGATGCAGGGTTTGCGGATCGAGCGCCACGGGCATTCCGGCCTTGCGCGCCTGACGCTTGTATTGGTGCCGTAACAGGTCTTTATCGGCGACGATGTCCGCCCAATGGTGACGACATGGGTTGTGCACGCAGAGCAGAACCTGACTGAAACGCGCCAATCCGGCGAGCGCTTCCAGGGCCTGGGCCGGCAACGAAGAAATGCCGAAAACGATCACTCGGGAGGGTAATCCTTTTGGAGCCGTCTCCAGGCTGTTGATTCGCTCAATGAAACGTTGATGAACTCCGGCACGACTTTGCGCCATGCCTTGCTCACCCACATCCAGCAGCAACGCGCGCCACAACTCCGCCTGCCAGCAATTTGCGGACGTCAGCGCCTTGGCTTCGCCTCGGCCATTGCGCAGTTGATGACGAGCTGCCGCCCAGTCTTCCAGCCAGTCAGCTCGATAGACCTGATATTGGTCGAACAGATCCGCCAGGCGCTCGGCCAATTGATAGCGTTTACGCAGATCAGTGTCATGGGTGAGGAAGCGTTGCAGCGGTTCGAAGTGCGGCTGATCAATCAGCTCGGGCAACAAGCGCATCAAGCGCCAGGTCAGCGGGGCTTTATCCAGCAGGGATTTGGCCGGGATTTCATCACGACCCAAAACCATACGATAGAGCTGCCACATAAAGCTGCCGGGCAACTGCACATCGATGGCGGCGGCTATTCCGCAGCCGCCCATATCGTCATCTTCCGGGTCTTCAGCCAATGCGAGCTTCAGCCATTGGGCAATACCGTTGCTCTGCACCAGGGCGATTTCATTTTCCAGGGGGGCAAGTGGATAGCGCCGCATCCAGCTGACTACAAGACTACGCAACTCGTCCAGACGGTTACCGTGAACCACCATAAAACCAGCACTGAGGGACGTCGCGTCCGGCATAAAGGCTTCCTTGGAAAATGCAAAAGCTAGGGCCGAACCTTAGCATTGTCGGACGGCTGTAGGAGCGTCGACAGGCTGCCCTTACAAAATCGCGCGCAAAAACAAAACCCCTACCTGCATACGCAGATAGGGGTTTCGGAAGTTAATCTTGACGATGACCTACTCTCACATGGGGAAACCCCACACTACCATCGGCGATGCATCGTTTCACTGCTGAGTTCGGGATGGGATCAGGTGGTTCCAATGCTCTATGGTCGTCAAGAAATTCGGTAGCCGGCTCGTTTACTCAGTTGAGTTCACGCTCCAGCGAATGGGTATGCGATAGATTTGTGTGTTGCGAACTTTCGACTGTTGCGTCTTCACACACCGCAATCTGGCGCCCTTTCGGATCAGCAAATTGCTTGGGTGTTATATGGTCAAGCCTCACGGGCAATTAGTATTGGTTAGCTCAACGCCTCACAGCGCTTACACACCCAACCTATCAACGTCGTAGTCTTCGACGGCCCTTCAGGGGACTCAAGGTCCCAGTGAGATCTCATCTTGAGGCTAGTTTCCCGCTTAGATGCTTTCAGCGGTTATCTATTCCGAACATAGCTACCCGGCAATGCCACTGGCGTGACAACCGGAACACCAGAGGTTCGTCCACTCCGGTCCTCTCGTACTAGGAGCAGCCCCTCTCAAATCTCAAACGTCCACGGCAGATAGGGACCGAACTGTCTCACGACGTTCTAAACCCAGCTCGCGTACCACTTTAAATGGCGAACAGCCATACCCTTGGGACCGGCTTCAGCCCCAGGATGTGATGAGCCGACATCGAGGTGCCAAACACCGCCGTCGATATGAACTCTTGGGCGGTATCAGCCTGTTATCCCCGGAGTACCTTTTATCCGTTGAGCGATGGCCCTTCCATACAGAACCACCGGATCACTAAGACCTACTTTCGTACCTGCTCGACGTGTCTGTCTCGCAGTCAAGCGCGCTTTTGCCTTTATACTCTACGACCGATTTCCGACCGGTCTGAGCGCACCTTCGTACTCCTCCGTTACTCTTTAGGAGGAGACCGCCCCAGTCAAACTACCCACCATACACTGTCCTCGATCCGGATAACGGACCTGAGTTAGAACCTCAAAGTTGCCAGGGTGGTATTTCAAGGTTGGCTCCACGCGAACTGGCGTCCACGCTTCAAAGCCTCCCACCTATCCTACACAAGCAAATTCAAAGTCCAGTGCAAAGCTATAGTAAAGGTTCACGGGGTCTTTCCGTCTAGCCGCGGATACACTGCATCTTCACAGCGATTTCAATTTCACTGAGTCTCGGGTGGAGACAGCGCCGCCATCGTTACGCCATTCGTGCAGGTCGGAACTTACCCGACAAGGAATTTCGCTACCTTAGGACCGTTATAGTTACGGCCGCCGTTTACCGGGGCTTCGATCAAGAGCTTCGCGTTAGCTAACCCCATCAATTAACCTTCCGGCACCGGGCAGGCGTCACACCCTATACGTCCACTTTCGTGTTTGCAGAGTGCTGTGTTTTTAATAAACAGTCGCAGCGGCCTGGTATCTTCGACCGGCATGAGCTTACGGAGCAAGTCCTTCACCCTCACCGGCGCACCTTCTCCCGAAGTTACGGTGCCATTTTGCCTAGTTCCTTCACCCGAGTTCTCTCAAGCGCCTTGGTATTCTCTACCCAACCACCTGTGTCGGTTTGGGGTACGGTTCCTGGTTACCTGAAGCTTAGAAGCTTTTCTTGGAAGCATGGCATCAACCACTTCGTGTACCAAAGGTACACTCGTCATCAGCTCTCGGCCTTAAGATCCCGGATTTACCTAAGATCTCAGCCTACCACCTTAAACTTGGACAACCAACGCCAAGCTGGCCTAGCCTTCTCCGTCCCTCCATCGCAATAACCAGAAGTACAGGAATATTAACCTGTTTTCCATCGACTACGCTTTTCAGCCTCGCCTTAGGGACCGACTAACCCTGCGTCGATTAACGTTGCGCAGGAAACCTTGGTCTTTCGGCGTGGGTGTTTTTCACACCCATTATCGTTACTCATGTCAGCATTCGCACTTCTGATACCTCCAGCAAGCTTCTCAACTCACCTTCACAGGCTTACAGAACGCTCCTCTACCGCATCACCTAAGTGATACCCGTAGCTTCGGTGTATGGTTTGAGCCCCGTTACATCTTCCGCGCAGGCCGACTCGACTAGTGAGCTATTACGCTTTCTTTAAAGGGTGGCTGCTTCTAAGCCAACCTCCTAGCTGTCTAAGCCTTCCCACATCGTTTCCCACTTAACCATAACTTTGGGACCTTAGCTGACGGTCTGGGTTGTTTCCCTTTTCACGACGGACGTTAGCACCCGCCGTGTGTCTCCCATGCTCGGCACTTGTAGGTATTCGGAGTTTGCATCGGTTTGGTAAGTCGGGATGACCCCCTAGCCGAAACAGTGCTCTACCCCCTACAGTGATACATGAGGCGCTACCTAAATAGCT
>NZ_CM174502.1:0-702500 GCF_057839965.1 Pseudomonas sp. KH_024_B2 | reverse complement strand
GCAGGGCATCCTGAAAAGTTGTCCACAGGCGCGACTCTCGCCGCGCCTGATGTGTGTTCTATATAGAAGGAGAAATCAGTCGATCTTGTTCAGCACTTCGCCGACCGCGTCGAACAGGCGATCAAGATCCTGCGGCTTGCTGTTGAAGGTTGGGCCGAACTGCAGGGTGTCGCCGCCGAAGCGCACGTAGAAACCGGCTTTCCACAACGCCATCCCGGCTTCGAAAGGACGCACGATGGCGTCGCCGTCACGCGGGGCGATCTGGATCGCGCCGGCCAGGCCGTAGTTGCGGATGTCGATAACGTTCCTGGTGCCCTTCAAGCCGTGCAAGGCATTCTCGAAATGCGGCGCGACTTCAGCCACGCTCTGCACCAGGTTTTCTTTTTGCAGCAGATCCAGTGCCGCCAAACCGGCCGCGCAAGCCACCGGATGCGCCGAGTAGGTGTAGCCGTGGGGGAATTCCACCGCGTATTCCGGCGTCGGTTGATTCATGAAGGTCTGATAGATCTCGGAGCTGGCAATCACCGCGCCCATCGGAATCGCGCCGTTGGTGACTTGCTTGGCAATGCACATCAGATCCGGGGTTACGCCGAAGCTGTCGGCACCGAACATCGAACCGGTACGGCCGAAGCCGGTGATCACTTCATCGAAGACCAGCAGGATGCTGTGCTGATCACAGATCTCGCGCAGACGCTTGAGGTAACCCTGAGGCGGAACCAGCACGCCGGCGGAACCGGCCATCGGCTCGACGAACACGGCGGCGATGTTCGACGCATCGTGCAATTCGATCAGCTTGAGCAATTCATCGGCCAGAGCAATACCGCCCTGCTCCGGCATGCCACGGGAGTAGGCATTGCTCGCCAGCAAAGTGTGCGGCAGATGGTCGACGTCCATCATCGCCTGACCGAACATTTTACGGTTACCGTTGACGCCGCCCAGGCTGGTGCCGGCGATGTTCACGCCGTGATAACCACGGGCACGGCCGATCATTTTGGTCTTGGTCGCCTGACCTTTCAGACGCCAGTAGGCGCGAACCATCTTCACCGCGGTATCCGCACACTCGGAACCGGAGTCGGTGAAGAACACGTGATTCAGATTGCCCGGAGTCAGCTCGGTGATTTTCTCTGCCAGCTGGAACGACAGAGGGTGACCGTACTGAAAGCCCGGCGAGTAATCGAGGGTGCCCAACTGCTTCGACACGGCCTCCTGGATTTCCTTGCGGGTATGCCCGGCGCCGCAAGTCCACAGCCCGGACAGCGAGTCATAGATCTTGCGACCTTTGTCGTCGATCAGGTAGCTGCCTTCTGCGGCGACGATCAGGCGCGGATCGCGGTGGAAATTGCGGTTGGCGGTGTAAGGCATCCAGTGGGCATCGAGCTTGAGCTGGCTGGCCAGGGAGACCGGATCGTTTTCAGGCAAGTTCATGAGCAAAACCTCACAAGGCAAAAAGCTGCATAGGGATCAAAAGCGTTCTTGCAGCTAAATTGCCACGGGGATAAAGTCGGTGAAATCCAACTCTTCTAACCTTCAGTCAGGTTCTCACTAAACTATGAGCAGCCGTCGCCCCGATCCGCTGGCGCAAGTCAGTGACTTTGATATCCGCCTGTTGCGCATATTTCGCAGCGTGGTCGAATGCGGCGGCTTCTCCGCAGCGGAAACCGTGCTGGGGATCGGCCGCTCAGCCATCAGCCAGCAGATGAGCGACCTTGAACAACGCCTCGGCCTGCGTTTGTGCCAACGCGGTCGCGCAGGTTTTTCCCTGACCGAGGAAGGACGCGAGGTCTATCAATCGGCTTTGCAGCTATTAAGTGCGCTGGAAAGTTTCCGCACCGAGGTCAACGGCCTGCACCAACATCTGCGTGGCGAGTTGACCATCGGCCTGACCGACAACCTGGTCACCCTCCCCCACATGCGCATCACCCACGCTCTTGCGCAATTGAAGGAACGCGGGCCCGACGTGCAAATCCAGATCCGCATGATCGCTCCCAACGAAGTGGAACAAGGCGTACTCGATGGCCGCCTGCATGTCGGTGTGGTGCCACAAGCCAGCGCACTCTCGGGCCTGGAATACCAGCCACTGTACAGCGAACGTTCGCTGCTCTACTGCGCGGTCGGACATCCGCTGTTTTATGTCGATGACAAGCAACTGGACGATGAGCGCCTCAACAGTCAGGACGCCATCGCACCGACTTTCCGTTTACCTTCCGAGATCCAGGCCCACTATCAGGCGCTCAATTGCACCGCCAGCGCGTCGGACCGCGAAGGCATGGCGTTTCTGATTTTGACCGGGCGCTACATCGGTTATCTGCCGGATCATTACGCCGCCCTCTGGGTACAGCAAGGGCGGTTACGCGCGCTGAAACCCAAGGTACGTTTTTATGACCTGAGCCTGGCGTCGGTCACCCGCAAGGGACGTCGCCCTCATTTGGTTCTGGAAAGCTTTCTGGAGAGCCTGGCGGCCACGCGGTAAACCCGATCTTTTATGGTGACAAGGCTTGTCTGATTCTTGTGGGTGCGCTATCAACGCATTGCTTGCACCCACAGAACTTTTCGGAAACGTCCATGACCCTTGAAGTCCCAGCCCACGCCGGAGCTCACACCGGCAAGCCTGCCAGCCGAATTCGTCAAAAGAACGAAGAGGCGATCATCAAGTCCGCCGAAGACGAGTTCGCTCGTCACGGGTTCAAAGGCACCAGCATGAACACCATTGCGCAGAATGCCGGGCTGCCCAAGGCTAACCTGCATTACTACTTCACCAATAAGCTAGGGCTCTATGTTGCGGTGCTGAGCAACATCATCGAGTTGTGGGACAGCACCTTCAACACCTTGACCGCCGAAGACGATCCGGCCGAAGCGCTCACGCGCTACATCCGCGCCAAAATGGAGTTTTCCCGCCGCCAGCCGCAAGCTTCGCGAATCTTCGCCATGGAGATCATCAGCGGTGGCGAATGCCTGAACGAACATTTCAGCCAGGACTATCGCACCTGGTTCCAGGGCCGGGCGAACGTGTTCCAGGCCTGGATCGATGCCGGCAAAATAGACCCGGTCGACCCGGTGCACCTGATCTTCCTGTTGTGGGGCAGCACCCAGCACTACGCTGACTTCGCCACGCAAATCTGCCGCGTGACCGGTCGCAGCAAACTGACCAAACAGGACATGGAAGACGCCGGCAACAACCTGATCCGAATCATTCTCAAAGGCTGCGGCCTCAAGCCCACCTTTTAAAAGATCCTCGCGCATGCCTTTTACCCTCGCCGGCCTTTGTGAATATCGTGAAGAAATTCGCAAAAGCCGCTTCATTGCCTTCGCCGCACCGATCGCCAGCGCCGTCGAGGCTCAAGCGTTCATCGAGCAGCACAGCGACTTGAATGCCTCGCACAATTGCTGGGCCTGGAAGCTCGCCGATCAATACCGCAGCAGCGACGACGGCGAGCCGGGCGGCACTGCCGGCCGACCGATTCTGGCGGCCATCGAAGCCCAGGATTGTGATCAAGTCGCGGTCGTGGTGATTCGCTGGTACGGCGGCATCCAGTTAGGCACCGGCGGTCTCGCCCGAGCCTACGGCGGCAGTGCCAACAAGTGTTTGCAAGGCGCCGAACGCATTGCGCTGATCAGCCGGGTGCAACTGCGCTGCGCCTGTGGTTTCAGCGAACTGGCGCTGGTCAAACTGCGGGTGGCCGAACTCGGTGGCCTGGTGCTGGAGGAAAGCTTCACCGCCAATGGCGTGGAGCTGCAATTGGCTGTTGGTGAAACACAGATCAACACCCTGCAAATGCAACTGGCCGACTTGAGTCGTGGACGCATTCTGTTGCAGCGTTGAATGCACCAACAAGGTTCAGGGTCATTTTACCCAGACGTCGAACTTGCCCACATCTGCTGTGCACCCGACTGTGGATAACCTGAGCACATTCCCCTGAAACCCTTTTGCAACGTGGCTTTGCGGGCGTTGCTCATTTTTCACCCAATTACCCACCAACACGATTAATTTAACCGTAAAACAATCAGTTAGAGCGGTTTATCGCCTTTAGAAGAAAGCCTCTCAGTGCTTATACCCAGGCATTCGGCTTGCGCACAAATACTGTGGAACAACCTGTGGATAACCCGTGCAAGGCTGGCTCAGCTGCATAGGCAGCAATGCTTTGCGCCGACTGTTCGTTTTTTAACCAGATCGCGATGGGCAAGACCGAAGCCTTCTCAACGGGCATGCCCTGAAGTGGTGCCGGGGTGAGGTCAAAGTCGCGAGACGCAGTGCGGACACGCTCGTACGCACCGGTTTCGTTGAGGCAGCTGTGGCAGGCGGGGATTAGGTTCTGTCTGAACTGACGCCATCGCGAGCAAGCTCGCTCCTACAAGGACTGCGCAAACTCCTGTGGGAGCGAGCTTGCTCGCGATGGCTGACGAACAGGCAACAACTGAGCAACGCCCCACGCCAATTCGAAGAACAGGATAACCGCCAGCAACGAACTGGCGCCGTGGGCCAGTGCATAGATCTGCCACGTCGCGAACAAAAACCGCCCGGCCGCGTCATAGCGGCCGAACACTTGCTGCGGATCACGAATCCGCAGCACCGACCAGACGCAAACGATCGAGCCCAACAGATTGGCCATCAGCATGTGCGTCGGCTCGAATGGCGGCAGTTCGCCAGGCAGATTGAATGTGTGAGTCAGGTTCAACAGCAGCCCGTGCAACAGGGCAAAACTCCAGGGCGTGACGAAAGCGACGGTCACGATCAAGTCGTACCAGCCGCTCGCGCGGACCAGTTGACGGTATTGGCTTGCAGTCCACATTGCGGCGTCTCCATTTATTCAAGGAGCACACAGGCTAAAGCCTGGAGTATGCTCCAGGGTCAAGCCCTTCAGAGTCTTCAAGATGCGTATCGGTGAATTAGCCCAAGCCAGCGCCGTCAGCCGCGACACTCTGCGTTTTTACGAGCAGCGCGGACTGATCGCTGCCCAACGCAGCGCCAACGGTTATCGCGACTATCCGGCCGAGATGGTGCAACTGGTGCTCTACATCAAGACTGCTCAACGTCTGGGTTTCAGCCTCGGCGAAATCGGCAGCAACGTGGCCGCGCTGTGGAAAGCCACCGACCCGGACAGCGCCGTCACCCAGCTACTGCAAGATAAACTGAGCCTGATCGAAACCCGCATTGCCGAACTCGGTGAGCTGCGCCAGGAATTGCAACTGCGGCTCACGCAGAGTTGTCCATTAAGACCCTGACCCTCTTTTCCCAAGGAACCCGTTTATGAACACTGCGAAAAACGCACTTATCATCGGCGCCTCCCGAGGTTTGGGCCTCGGGCTGGTGAAACGTTTGCTGGCTGACGGCTGGCAAGTCACCGCTACCGTGCGCAATCCGCAAAAAGCCGAAGCCTTGCAGGCACTGGATAAAGTCCGGATCGAGCAACTGGACATGGATGATCAGCACGCCGTCATCGCCCTGAGCCAGCGGCTGAAAGACCAGGTGTTCGACCTGCTGTTCGTCAATGCCGGGGTCAAAGGCCCGGAGGATCAGACGCCAGGTAACGCCACCCTCGCCGAGGTCGGCCAGTTGTTCTTCACCAATGCGGTGGCCCCGATCAATCTGGCCCAGCGCTTCGTCGGACAAATCCGCCCGGACAGCGGTGTAGTGGCGTTCATGAGTTCGGTGCTCGGCAGCGTGACCATGCCCGACGCCCCGGAACTGGCGCTGTACAAGGCCAGCAAGGCGGCGCTGAACTCCATGACCAACAGCTTCGTCACGCAACTGGGCGAGCAGAAACTGACCGTGCTGTCGCTGCATCCGGGTTGGGTGAAGACCGATATGGGCGGTGAAGGTGCGGACATCGATGTCGAGACCAGTACCCGTGGGTTGATCGAGCAGGTGAATGCTTATGCGGGCAAGGGTGGGCATCATTTTGTGAACTACAGGGGGGAGACGATTCCTTGGTGAGTGTCGCTTGAAGGACGCCATAGACCGCGCAGCGGTCATGGCGTTAAACTCCGAACCTCGCCCTCCCCGGCGACCCTGGATCAGCAGACAGGGCAACACTGAGCTGGCGAACCTGAACCCAATTTTCAGAGGAGCCGGCCAATGCCTGCGACCCGTATCTGGTTAAAAAATCCCCTGGCCATTTTCACTGCCAACGCGCTCGATGCCCGTGGCGGCCTGGTGCTGCAAGATGGTTTGATCGTCGAAGTGCTTGGCGTCGGCCAGCAACCTTCCGCGCCCTGTGCACAAGTCTTCGATGCCCGCGAGCATGTAATCCTGCCGGGGTTGATCAATACCCATCACCACTTCTATCAAACCCTGACCCGCGCCTGGGCGCCGGTGGTCAATCAACCGCTGTTCCCCTGGTTGAAAACCCTCTATCCAGTCTGGGCCAGGCTGACCCCGGAGAAGCTGGCATTGGCGACCAAAGTCGCTTTGGCCGAGTTGCTGCTGTCTGGCTGCACGACAGCGGCCGATCACCATTACCTGTTTCCCGAGGGGCTGGAAAACGCCATTGATGTGCAGGTCGAAAGCGTCCGCGAACTGGGCATGCGCGCGATGCTCACCCGTGGCTCGATGAGTCTGGGCGAAGCCGATGGCGGGCTGCCGCCGCAACAGACCGTGCAGCAAGGTGAAGTGATTCTCGCCGACAGCCAGCGCCTGATCGCCGAGTACCACGAACGTGGCGACGGCGCGCAAATCCAGATCGCCCTGGCGCCTTGCTCACCGTTTTCCGTCACACCGCAAATCATGTCGGCCAGTGCCGAGCTGGCCAACAAACTCGATGTACGCCTGCATACCCACCTGGCCGAAACCCTCGACGAAGAAGACTTCTGCCTGCAACGTTTCGGCCTGCGCACCGTGGATTATCTGGACAGCGTCGGTTGGCTCGGACCGCGCACCTGGCTGGCCCACGGAATTCATTTCAATCCTGATGAAATCGCCCGTCTAGGCGCGGCCGGCACCGGCATCTGCCATTGCCCGAGCTCGAATATGCGGCTGGCTTCAGGCATTTGCCCAACCCTGGACCTGGTCGCAGCAGGCGCGCCGTTGGGCTTGGGTGTGGACGGCTCGGCCTCCAACGATGCGTCGAACATGATCCTTGAAACCCGCCAGGCGCTGTACCTGCAACGCCTGCGCTATGGCGCGGAAAAAATCACTCCGGAACGGGTTCTGGGTTGGGCCACCAAAGGGTCGGCGCAACTGCTCGGGCGCACCGATATCGGCGAACTGGCAGTGGGCAAGCAGGCGGACCTGGCGCTGTTCAAACTCGATGAGCTGCGTTTTTCCGGCAGTCATGATCCGCTGTCGGCGCTATTGCTGTGCGGCGCGGATCGGGCGGACCGGGTGATGATTGGCGGCAAATGGCGGGTAATCGATGGCCAGGTTGAAGGGCTGGATCTGAAGGGGTTGATTGCCGATCACAGTCAGGCGGCGAGGCAGTTAATCGCCGGCAGCTGACACGACACCAACCAAATGTGGGAGCAGCGACCGGCTGCTCCCACAGTGGTTTTGTGTGAGGCTAAGTCCGAGCAGCGACAATGTAATGAACCGGCTGGTCAGGTTTTGCCAATTTTTTCAGTGTCGACTGTAGAATGCCGTCATTGCACCCGATGAGAATTCAATAATGTACGACTGGCTGAACGCCCTGCCCAAGGCCGAACTGCACCTGCACCTGGAAGGCTCGCTGGAGCCTGAGCTGCTGTTCGCCCTGGCCGAACGCAACAAAATTTCCCTGCCGTGGGACGACGTAGAAACCCTGCGCAAGGCCTACGCCTTCAATAACCTGCAAGAATTTCTCGACCTGTATTATCAGGGCGCGGATGTGCTGCGCACCTCTCAGGACTTCTACGACCTGACGTGGGCTTATCTGTTGCGCTGCAAGGCGCAGAACGTGATTCACACCGAACCGTTCTTCGACCCGCAGACCCACACCGATCGTGGTGTGCCGTTTGAAGTGGTGCTCAACGGTATCGCCAGCGCGCTGAAAGACGGCGAGCAGCAACTGGGCATCACCAGCGGTCTGATCCTCAGTTTCCTGCGGCATTTGAGCGAAGAAGAAGCCGAGAAAACCCTCGATCAGGCGCTGCCATTTCGCGATGCGTTTGTTGCCGTCGGTCTCGACAGCTCGGAGATGGGCCACCCGCCGAGCAAGTTCCAGCGCGTGTTCGATCGCGCCCGCAACGAGGGCTTTCTGACTGTCGCCCACGCCGGTGAAGAAGGCCCGCCCGAGTACATCTGGGAAGCCATCGACCTGCTGAAGATCCAGCGTATCGACCATGGTGTGCGCGCCATCGAAGATGAGCGGCTGATGCAGCGGATCATCGACGAGCAGATTCCACTGACCGTCTGCCCGTTGTCCAACACCAAGCTTTGCGTATTCGACGACATGTCACAGCACAACATCCTCGACATGCTCGAGCGTGGTGTGAAGGTTACGGTGAACTCGGATGACCCGGCGTACTTCGGCGGTTACGTCACCGAGAACTTCCATGCCTTGTATACCCATCTCGGTATGACGAAGGACCAGGCCAAGCGCCTGGCCCAGAACAGCCTGGATGCACGGTTGGTTAAACCGTAAGGTTCGCCGCAGATCCAATGTGGGAGCGAGCTTGCTCGCGATGACGGCTACACATTCAACAAATATGTTGCCTGTCAGACTGCTATCGCGAGCAAGCTCGCTCCCACAGGGTCGGTGTTCAACGGACTGTCACCGCTCCACTCAACTCCTCCAGCGTCTTGCCTTGGGTCTCCATCCCGAACAGCCAGACCACCGCTGCGGCGATTGCAAAACACATCGCGCCCAAGGCGAACACTCCGCCCTGCCCGGTGATCGGGAACACCATCCCGGTCACCACCGGCCCGAGCAAAGAACCGATCCGACCGATCGCCGAGGCGAAGCCCGATCCGGTAGCCCGCGCCGAGGTGGGATACAGCTCAGGGGTGTAGGTATAAAGCACCGCCCACATTCCGAACAAAAAGAACTGCATCAACAAACCCGAACCGACCAGCAAGCTGACATTGCCGCCAAACACCGCACTCTGCCCGTAAAAGAACGCCATGATTCCGCCACCGAGCATGGTCACGATGCACACGGGCTTACGTCCCCAACGCTCCACCAGCCACGCCGCCATCAAAAAGCCAGGGATCCCGCCAAGGGAGATCAGCACGGTGTAATACACCGACTGCGTCACGGCAAAACCCGACTGTTGCAGCAACGCACTGAGCCAGGAAGTGAGGCCGTAAAACCCGAGCAGGGCAAAGAACCAGACACTCCAGATCATCATCGTGCGCTGACGATAGAGTGGCGACCACAGCTCGCGGAATGCCGAAAAGAAGGTCAAGGGGTGGATGGCGATGCGCGGCAAGCGAATCGGCTCAGGCAAGTCGGACCGTTTCAACGAGGTGCGAACCCGATCTTCGATGCCCAGCAATACCTTGTCCGCAGCATCGTGATGCCCGGCCTGTTCCAGCCAGCGCGGTGACTCCGGAATGAAGAAGCGGATGGCCAGCACGAATACCGCCGGCACCGCCAACACCAGGAAAATGTCGCGCCAGCCAATAATGGGTAACAGGAAGTAGGAAAGGATCCCGGCCGCTACGAACCCGAGGGGCCAAAAGCCGTCCATCAACGCGATGTAACGTCCCCGCCTCTTGGCTGGAATCAACTCGGAGAGCATCGATTGGGCAATCGGAAACTCCATGCCCATGCCGATCCCCAACAGAATTCTAAACAGCGTAAGCGTCTCGACAGTCTGTGCCGTGGAACACAGGTAGCTCGCCACCCCCCACAACACGATGCTCCACTGAAACACCGGCTTGCGACCGAAACGATCGGCCAGCATGCCGGACAAGGACGCCCCCAGAACCATGCCGAAGAAGCTCGAACTGGCCAGCAACCCTGCCTGTGCCGTGCTCAGTCCAAACTCGGCTTTGATCGAGCCGAGCAGGAAGGTCATCATTGCCAGGTCCATGGAGTCGAAGAAAAACGCCAGGGCAATGATGATGAAAATGATTCGGTGGTAACCACTGATGGGTAACCGCTCCAGACGCTCGGCAGCGCTATATCCTTGAATCCCCATATCCTTTTCCCCGATTTCGATAGTCTTCGAATCGAGTGTGCGGGATCGCTTACCGGAGTTATTGCTGGATACGACCTTCCTGCATCTGTGAACGACGCTTGCACCCCAAGGGCACAGACGTCGTTGCGGACTGGCGTCAGTTGGCCACTTCCAGCTCGGTCACCTTGGCGAATCCGGCAATTTCACGCTGCCCGGCCGCGGTGATCTGCAGGGCGCGTGATTCACTCGGGATGTTCAGCCAACCCGACTGCATGAATAACTGCAGCAACCCCGCCCCCAGCGCTCCGCCCAAATGGGGTCGACGTTCGCTCCAGTCAGGGCAGGAACAGGCCATCCGGGTATCTCGCTGAGCGAGCGCCTGAATGAAAATGCCCCGTGTCGCAAGCTGGCTGGCCCCTTTATGGGTGACGTCGATGCGTTGATGCGACTGCTCGATCCAGCCGGCATCCAATAGTCGTTGATAAAGATCAGCGGCGATCTCTCCGCCCAAATGGTCATGACATATCCGCGCTTTGAGTAGCGATGACGCAGGTGTCTGGCTTTTTGCCGGGAAGATGCTGCGCTTGAACACGTTTGGCGTTGCCAGCGGCGCACTGGCAATAGAGGCGCTGGCCAAGGCTTCGACTGCGGCACCTATTTCGGGAGCGGCGAGCCGAAAAAAGCGCTTTCGCCCACGCGCTTCGACTTTCAACAGCCCGCCTGCCGACAAGCGTGCAAGATGTGCACTGGCCGAGGACGGTGACAAGCCTGCCAGTAATGCCAACTCTTCGGATTGCCGGGCAGTGCCGTCCATCAAGGCCCACATCATTGCGCTGCGCTTCGGGTCAGCCAGCAACGTGGCAATCTGACTGATGCAAGGTGCATGTTCCATGTCTTCACTCCCTGTTGAATCGTTCGTCTACTGCGCTGAGACATATTGACCAGTAATGCATCACCGGCCAAGACGTGAAAACCGCCATAAACCGGGCGATATTGCAAACTAAAGCGATCAACTTCTTCGATATACCGAAAAAGCCTAGCGTCTGACGCTCGCTCTTCAACCGATTTAAACACGGACTTGCATGCCATTAATCTGGAGCATACACAGACGGACGCTAGTATAAGCGCGAAAACCAACGATTCCGGCCTCGCTGAAGCTTTTAAGGGGACGGTTCCTGAAAGAATTGTCTCTATTTATCAGCGGCTAATCATCAGAAACAAACAATGTTGGACATTGACTGGATAACTTCCCACAGCGTGAGTTAATCATTTCACGCAATAAGTTAACCGGCTTACTTAATTGTGCGCGATGGGCGCACAACAAATTCAGCGGTGCCGCTCACACAGCCATCCGCAATCTATGCGGGATGCGGGTGACACCGTCAGTCAGAGACTTGACCTCAGTCATATTTTTGAGCGCATTCGGGGTCTACACTTGGGTCCTTTGCAATGTTGTCTTTTACGTGAGGAGGTCAGCAATGAAGATCCTGATAAAAGAACTGGCAAAATCTCAAGACCCTCAGTGGCAGGTCAGGCTCGACCAACACGCGGTGACATTCCGCAGTGAAGCCGAAGCCCGCGCCTTCGTCCATACGCTGGAAACCCGACTCCAGGCCCCCCATCGATTTCCCGACAGACAACTGCACGCTGCTGGCTGAGTCAGACCGCCGTTTGTGCTGCGGCCCTGGCGTTTTGCAGTCGACGGGTGACCATGGCCACGGTCACTACAAGAACTCCGCACAGACTGATCACCATGGCCATCGGCATGGCGCTGCCGTCATGCAGAATCCCGACCAGTGACGCCGCTCCCGCGGCGACACTGAACTGCAAACATCCGAGCATCGCCGAAGCACTGCCCGCCCGTGCACCTTGACCGCTCATGGCGCAGGCCGAGGCATTGGGAATGATGCAACCCAAACTCGCTATGCAGATAAACAACGGCACCAGCAGCGGCCACAGCTCAGTGGTATGCAACGCACTGACGCCCAGCAGCGTCAAACCGGCCGCCAGATAAATCCATACCGTACGCGCCAGCAAAAAGCCCGGTCCACGCCTGGACAGCAGACGCGCATTGATCTGCGCCACCAGAATGAAGCCCGCTGCGTTGCTGCCGAACAGCCAGCCGAAGTGCTCGGCCGGCACGCCGTAGAGCGTGATGAAGACGAAAGGTGAACCGGCGATATAGGCAAACATGCCGGCAATCGCAATCCCGCCGGTCAAGGCATGACCGAGAAAGATCTTGTCCGACAGCAGCCGACCATATTGGCGCAAGGCGCCTGACAACGGTTGGCGCGGCTGATTGGCCGGCAGGCTTTCCGGCAATCCCAGCGCCACGGCCAGAGCAGACAGCGCACTGAACAGGGTCAGCATAATAAAGATCGACTGCCAGCCATAAAGATTGACCATCAGCCCGCCGAGCATCGGCGCGAGGATCGGCGCCAGGCCCATCACCAGCATCAGTTGCGAAAAAACTTTCGCCGACCCCACCGCATCGCACTTGTCACTGACCACCGCCCGGGAAATCACCATGCCCGCACAACCGCCCAAGGCCTGGACGAAACGCGCGCCGATCAGCCACTCGAGGTTGGGCGCAAAGGCGCAGGCCAGGGACGCCAGGGTAAACAGCGCGATACCAACCAACAGCGGAATTCGTCGACCGAAGCGATCAGCCACCGGACCGTAAGCCAGTTGCCCAATAGACAAACCGAGAAAGTAAGCCGCAAGGGTCAGCTGGATATGTTTTTCATCAGTGCCCAAGGCCAGGGCCATCGCCGGAAAGGCCGGCAGATAGAAGTCGATCGCCAGCGGGCCAAAGGCACTCAAGGCCCCGAGAATCATAATTGTGCGCAAGTTCATTCAAGGCATCCTGGTTACGCTTCAGTCAGCAGCCCGACAGTCTAGCCGTGCCTGGATGCCTTGAACATTCCGATAGGTCGCTAACTAATAAAAAGATTCAGGCGAGCTTCACCGCGTAGCCTTCTTCGCTGATCAGGCTGATCACCTCATCAGCCGACAAAGCGCTTTCAACACCGACCTCCTTTGCAGCGAGATCGACACGAACACTTGCCGCCGGGTCCCTGGCTTGCAGCGCTTGAGTAATGGCCCGAACGCAGTGGCCGCATGACATTCCTTGAACGCTGAATATTTGCATCAAGCTTCTCCTTGAATGAGGGGTGTGGCCATCCTCGACCTTGCCACGATGGCAAGGTCAAGTTCCGCTTCGATCTGCCGGGCTGGCAATCGGCGTCATGCTCGGCCAAGCTGCGTTATCAATGACACAACAGTAGGAGATTCAGCCCATGCGCTGGTCAGCCTTTAGCCTATTCAGCATCCTCAGCCTTTTCGGTACCGCGCAAACGGCCAATGCCGCAGGGGTAGATTACGGCGTGCTGATTATTTCCCGCGAGCGCCTGGAAGTCGCGACCTCTTGCGAGATCGGCGTGTATCTCCAGGATCGGTTGGTTGCGCGACTGTTTCAGGAGCAGAGCACTTCGTTCAATTTGCCACCGGGCAACGTCTCGCTGAGGCTCAAGCTGCTGCCAGGCCAAGTGTCGGGCTGCCAGCCTGGGATATTGGCTGCGGGGTCGCAGAACATCACCCTCAAGGCCGGCGATATTCTGAAATATCGCATCGCCATGACCCAGGAAGGCATGTACCTGAAACCGGCGGCGCTGGGGTATTGATTGGTTCGGCTGCAGCTCTCTATTTAATGGGCCGGCCTCTTCGCGGGCAAGTCGAATCGTCGCACCGCCGCTCCCACAAGGATCGCGCATAACCTGTGGGAGCGGGCTTGCCCGCGAATGATTTTTCAGTCGACAAAAAACCCTCTTGACCTTACCAGCATGGCAAGGTTGATCCTGTAGTTAAATGTCTACAGGGAGTAACACCATGCCCGAATCAACCACCTTCGATCTGCCGATTGCCGGCATGACCTGCGCCAGTTGTGCCGGGCGGGTCGAGCGCGCCTTGAGCAAGGTCATCGGTGCCAGCGCCATCAGCGTCAATCTGGCCACCGAACAGGCCCGCGTCCAGGCGCCAAGCGACAGCCTGCCAGAGTTGATGGAAGCCGTGCAGCAAGCCGGTTACAGCGTCCCGTCCCAAACCCTGGAATTAAGCATCGGCAGCATGACCTGTGCCTCCTGCGTCAGTCGGGTCGAGCGAGCGCTGGGCAAAGTCGCCGGGGTGAAGAGCGTCAGCGTCAACCTGGCCAATGAACGCGCGCACCTTGAGCTGCTGGGTCAGGTCGACCCCGCACTCCTGATCAGCGCCGTCAGCAAGGCCGGCTACTCGGCCAGCCTGTGGCAAAGCGAACAATCGACTGTCACCGATCAACAACAGCGTTTGCGTCGCGAGCGCTGGGCCTTGCTGCTGGCGATCAGCTTGGCGCTGCCGCTGGTGCTGCCGATGCTAATGCAACCCTTCGGCCTGCACTGGATGCTCCCTGCCTGGGCGCAATTTGCCCTGGCGACGCCCGTGCAGTTCATCTTCGGGGCGCGCTTTTATGTCGCCGCCTGGAAGGCCGTTCGGGCCGGTGCCGGGAACATGGACTTGCTGGTGGCGCTGGGCACCAGCGCCGGGTATGGCCTGAGTCTTTACGAGTGGGCAACTGCAACTGCCGGCAGCATGCCGCACCTGTATTTCGAAGCCTCGGCGGTGGTGATCGCGCTGGTGCTGCTCGGCAAATATCTGGAAAGCCGCGCCAAGCGCCAGACCGCCAGCGCCATCCGCGCCCTTGAAGCCTTGCGTCCGGAGCGGGCCATTCAAGTCATCGACGGCCGTGAGCAGGACGTCGCCATCAGTGATTTGCGTCGAGGCGATCTGGTCATGGTCAAACCCGGCGAACGCTTCCCGGTGGACGGCGAAGTGCTCGAAGGTCAGAGCCATGCCGATGAAGCGCTGATCAGCGGCGAAAGCCTGCCAGTGCCTAAACAGCCCGGCGACAAAGTCACCGGTGGCGCGATCAATGGCGAAGGTCGGTTGCTGGTGCGCACCCTGGCGCTCGGCGCGGAAACCGTCCTGGCGCGGATCATTCGCCTGGTGGAAGACGCCCAGGCCGGCAAGGCGCCGATCCAGAAGCTGGTGGATAAAGTCAGTCAGGTGTTCGTGCCCATCGTGCTGTTGCTGGCCTTGGCGACACTGGTTGGCTGGTGGCTGTACGGCGCGCCGCTGGAAATCGCCGTGATCAATGCGGTCGCGGTGTTGGTGATCGCCTGCCCTTGCGCGCTGGGCCTGGCCACTCCGACCGCCATCATGGCCGGGACCGGCGTTGCGGCCCGCCATGGCATTTTGATCAAGGACGCCGAAGCACTGGAACGCGCCCATGAAGTCAGCGCGGTGGTCTTCGACAAGACCGGCACACTGACTTCCGGCACACCGCAAATAGCCCACCTCAGCGCCATCGACGGTGACGAAAACGCACTGCTGCAACTGGCCGGTGCCCTGCAGCGTGGCAGCGAACATCCATTGGCCAAAGCCGTGCTGGACGCCTGCGCCGGGCGCAACTTGCCCGTGGCCGATATCAGCGCCAGCCAGTCTCTGAGCGGTCGTGGCATCGCCGGTACGCTGGACGGCCGCCACCTGATTCTGGGCAATCGGCGCCTGCTGGAAGAAAGCGGCTTGAACGCCGGCACACTGAAAGAGTCCGCCCAACACTGGGAAACCGAAGGCCGGACCTTGTCCTGGCTGATCGAACAAAACCCGCAACCCCGCGTGCTCGGTCTGTTCGCATTTGGCGACACCCTCAAACCCGGTGCCCTGCAAGCCGTGCAAGCGCTGAACGCCCGCAACATCAGCAGCCACCTGCTGACCGGCGACAACCGTGGCAGTGCCCACGTGGTCGCCCAGGCATTGGGCATCACTGACGTACACGCCGAAGTGCTGCCTGCCGATAAAGCCGCCACCGTCGCCGAGTTGAAGAAAACCGGCGTGGTGGCGATGGTCGGCGACGGCATCAACGACGCCCCGGCCCTCGCGGCGGCCGATATCGGCATCGCCATGGGCGGCGGCACCGACGTTGCCATGCATGCCGCCGGAATCACCTTGATGCGCGGCGATCCGCGACTGGTGTCGGCGGCGCTGGAGATCAGCCGCAAGACCTACGCGAAAATCCGCCAGAACCTGTTCTGGGCCTTCGTCTATAACCTGATCGGGATTCCGCTGGCGGCGTTCGGTCTGCTCAATCCGGTACTGGCCGGCGCCGCCATGGCATTGTCCAGCCTCAGCGTGGTGAGCAATGCGCTACTGTTGAAAACCTGGAAACCCAACTATCTGGAGGACGCGCAATGAACATCGGCCAAGCAGCCCGTCAGAGCGGCCTGAGCGCGAAGATGATTCGTTATTACGAGTCGACCGGCCTGCTCAAAGCAGCCCATCGCACCGACAGCGGCTATCGCATGTACGGTGACGTCGACCTGCATACGCTGGCCTTTATCAAACGTTCACGGGATTTGGGCTTCTCGCTGGAAGAGGTCGGCAAACTGCTGACCCTCTGGCAGGATCGACAACGGGCCAGCGCCGACGTCAAGGCACTGGCTCGCCAGCATATCGAGGAGCTGAACCTGAAAATCCTCGAGCTGGGGCAGTTACGCGACACCTTGCAAGACCTGGTCGAACACTGTCACGGCGACCATCGACCCGACTGCCCGATCCTCAAGGAACTGGCGTCGGGGGGATGTTGTGAGAAGGGTGTTGCCTGAACTGCCCCCTTCGCGGGCAAGCCCGCTCCCACAGGATATGCGCAAACCTTGTGGGAGCGGGCTTGCCCGCGAATGCAGACGACTCGGTGTTGAGAGAAACACCACCCACAAAAAATCCGGCCGAGGCCGGATTTTTGTTTACCCGATCACTGCATCCAGGGCGGAGGCGGCTCTTCGGCTTTGCCCGGTGGGGCATCGTCAGCGGCGCGCACCGCTTGCCGACGTTCTTCATCGAACTTTGCAGCTTCGATCTCACGCATGATGCCGCCGACGTCCGCCAGCTCTTGCGGCTCGTCGAACTCACCGGTCAATACGCTGGCTGGATGCAAGGTGCCGGCTTCATACAAGGCCCACATTTCCTTGGCGTACCTGGTGCCCTTCAACTCCGGGGCGAAACGCCCGAAGTAGGACGCCATGTTGCCGACATCCCGCTCCAGCATGCTGAACGCGTGGTTGTTGCCCGCCGCGTCCACCGCTTGCGGAAGATCGATGATCACCGGACCGGTCGGCGTCAGCAGTACGTTGAACTCGGACAGGTCGCCGTGCACCAGACCGGTACACAACATCAGCACGATCTGCTGGATCAGGAAGGCGTGATACTCGAGCGCCTGATCCGGTTCCAGCACCACGTCGTTCAAACGCGGCGCCGCATCGCCGTATTCATCGGCGATCAGTTCCATCAGCAGCACGCCTTCAAGGAAGTCGTACGGTTTGGGGACTCGTACGCCAGCACCGGCCAGACGGAACAACGCCGCCACTTCGGCATTCTGCCAGGCGTCTTCGGTTTCTTTCTTGCCGAACTTGGAGCCCTTGGCCATCGCACGAGCCTGCCGGCTGTTGCGAACCTTGCGGCCTTCCTGGTACTCGGCTGCCTGACGAAAACTTCGTTTATTCGCCTCCTTGTAAACCTTGGCGCAACGTAATTCGTTACCGCAGCGCACCACATAAACAGCTGCTTCTTTACCACTCATGAGTGGGCGCAGCACCTCGTCGACCAGACCGTCCTCGATCAGGGGTTCAATGCGTTTTGGAGTCTTCATCAGCTTTTATTGTGGGTCCTTTATTACCAAACACGCGAATGTCACTCGTTATACGGCAATCCTCTCACTGGGGGGAGAGGTTGCCGACCTATGAACACCTCTGAGGCGCTCAATGTGCCAGATTATTCAGACAAACCCGCCGACCTCGATCGACCGCTCAGGATCATAGCTGAGAGTTCTACCTTTGTTGTCGACCAGATGCGCAGGTATTTGCGACAGAAGCTGACACCACGTCGCCAGGACCGCAGGATTTTTTTCGAAGAGCCTCAGTTTTCCCCGCAGCCAGCCGAAGTCATCAGAGACAAACAAATTTTGTCTGACAATCCAAATAAAGAAGCCAGCGTACCGCATTGGTCCTCCTCGATGGAGACCGCCCACGGCGCAGGGCTGCAAAAAACACCGCAGAGCCTTTACGGCTGCCGTTAATCCGCGAGTCATCTGCACTTCGTGGGCTTATAAGAAAAATCTGGAGCGCGGATGAACATCAAACAAAAACTGACGTGGGCGTTTGCAATAATCGCCTGCTTGCCGGTCGTATTGGTCGCCACCCTGGTGGTGCTGAACCTGCGCAGCGATGCGAAAGACGAGTTCATCGACGGCAGCGGCCGTGAGATTCGTCAGGTCAGCAACGCCATGCAAATATTCTTCGATGGCATCAGCCAGAACGTCAACTATCTGGCCAACCAGCCGCTGATTAAAAATACTGATGACAGCCTCAAAACCTACATCAGCGCCAACGCCGCAGACACTCCCCAAGGGGAGATGGACAAACAGGTTTTTACCCTGTTCGAGAGCATGGGCACCAGCCATCCGGCTTATGCCTATGCAATCATCGGGACCAATGCCGGCGGTTACGTCGCCTGGCCTGACGATCCGAAGCTGACCAACTACGACCCCCGCCAGCGCCCCTGGTACAAGGCCGCCATGGCCAATCCGGGCAAACCGTTTCGCACAGAAGCTTATTACTATGCCGCCGACGACACGACCTATGTCAGCACCGTGCGCACCATCGACAACAAGTTGGGCGCCACGGGCGGCGTGGTCAGTATCGACGTGACGCTCAAGCAGCTCACCGAAATCGTCAAACAGATCAAGCTCGGCGAAACCGGCTACCTGATGCTGCTGGAAAACACCGGCACGGTGCTGGTCGATCCCAAGCAACCGGAACACAACTTTAAAGCCCTGAGCAGCCTGGGCGACGGTTATGCGCAACTGGCCAAGGCCGGCAAAGGTCTGGTGGAAGTCGAGCTGAATGGCGAGCGCTACATGGCCAATGTCTGGCCATCGGAGCAGCTGGGCTGGACCTTTATCGGCCTGATCAAACAAACCGAAGTGATGAGCTCGGCGACCCGGTTGACCTGGTTGATCGCGATCATCGCCGCCGTGCTGGCGGTGATTTTCGCCGTGGTCGGTGCCAGTTTCGCCAGTCTTATAGTGCGGCCGATCCGCAGCGTTGCCAGCGGCCTGGAAGGGATCGCTCAGGGTGAAGGCGATCTGACGAAGAACCTGCAGATCCGTGGCAATGATGAAACCGCGCAATTGGCTAACTGGTTCAATCAGTTCCTGGCCGCCATCCGCAGCCTGATCCAGAACATCGGCCTGGCGGCGACCAGGATTCTCGCGACGTCCCACAGCTCGACCAAGGTCTCCAGCGACATGGCCGAAGCCGCCGGACGCCAGCGCGAAGCGGTGGACATGGTGTCTACCGCATTCCACGAAATGGTCGCCACCGCCAACGAAGTCGCGCGTTCCTGCAGCCAGGCCGCCGAGTCGGCCGACAGCGGCCAGCGCCAGGCCCGCGAAGGCCAGCAGCAGATCGATGCGGCGGTCAGCAGCGTCGACCAGTTGAGCCAGGAGATCGAGCAGTCAGCGCAATCGATGCAGCAACTGGAGCGCGACAGCAATGACATCCAGTCGATTCTGGGCACCATTCGCTCCATCGCCGAGCAAACCAACCTGCTGGCCTTGAACGCCGCCATCGAAGCCGCCCGCGCGGGCGAACAAGGTCGCGGTTTTGCGGTGGTTGCCGATGAAGTGCGCGCGCTGGCCAAACGCACCGCCGACTCCACGGCGGAAATCGACGGTCTACTCGGCAATCTGGCCAAGCGCACCAGTCAAGTCACCCAACAAATGCACGCCAGCCTCGAAGTGTCGCAACAGTCGGTCAGTCGTATAGGCCTGGCGCGTAGCAGTTTCGGGCAGATCCGTGAGTCGGTGGACGTGATCCGTGACATGAACACCCAGATCGCCACAGCGGCGGAAGAACAGCATCAGGTCGCTGAAGACATCAACCGCCACATTAGCCAGATCCATGGTGATGCGCAGTTGGTGGCTGAACTGGCCAACTCGGCGCGGCTGGACTCCCAGAGCCTGGCGGGGTTGTCCAATGAGCTGGATGTTTTGGTGAGAAGGTTCCGTACATAAGGCAACCGCTGATCCTTTGTGGCGAGGGAGCTTGCTCCCGCTCGGCTGCGAAGCAGTCGTAAAACCTGACAATGCGGTGTGCCTGACACAACGGTTTTGCAGATTTTAGGGCCGCTTCGCGCCCCAGCGGGAGCAAGCTCCCTCGCCACAGGGTTGTGCGGTGTCCCCCGGGGTAAACCCCGGTCAGCGCTCGATAATCGCCGTCACCCCCTGACCGCCAGCGGCGCAGATCGAGATCAAACCTCGGCCCTGCCCCGCCGCGTCCAGCAGCTTGGCCAGGTTGGCGACGATCCGCCCGCCGGTCGCGGCAAATGGATGTCCGGCAGCCAATGAGCTGCCTTTGACGTTGAGCCGGCTGCGGTCGATGGCGCCCAGCGGCGCGTCCAGCCCCAGGCGGGTTTTGCAATACTCCGGATCTTCCCAGGCCTTGAGGGTGCATAACACCTGCGCGGCGAAGGCTTCGTGGATTTCGTAGTAATCGAAGTCCTGCAGCGTCATCCCGTTGCGCGCCAGCAAGCGCGGCACCGCGTATACGGGGGCCATCAGCAGACCTTCGGCACCTTTGACGAAATCCACCGCCGCAGCCTCCCCATCGCGCAGATAAGCAAGGATCGGCAAGCCACGCTCCTTCGCCCATGCTTCACTGCCCAGCAACACCTGCGACGCACCATCGGTCAGCGGCGTCGAGTTGCCCGCGGTCAGTGTGCCCTTTGCGCTGCGTTCAAATGCCGGCTTCAGCGATGCGAGCTTTTCCAGAGTCAGGTCGGGCCGCAGGTTGTTATCGCGGTTCAGGCCAAGGAACGGCGTGATCAAGTCGTTCTGCCAGCCTTCGGCGTAGGCGGCGGCCATTTTCTGGTGGCTTTCCAGCGTCAGTTGATCCTGCTCGGCGCGGGGGATGCTCCAGGTCTGCGCCATCGCCTCGCAATGCTCGCCCATGGACAAACCGGTGCGTGATTCATTAATGCGCGGCAGTTCGGGTTTGAGATGACGGGGTCGCAGCTGCAACAGGGTTTTCAGCTTTTCGCCGGTGGTTTTGCTGCGATTGGCTTGCAACAGAATCCTGCGCAACTCCTCATTCACCCCTATTGGCACATCGGACGCGGTATCAACGCCGCCCGCGATGCCGCACTCGATCTGCCCCAAAGCAATTTTGTTCGCCACCAGCAGCACCGCCTCAAGGCCAGTGCCACAGCCTTGCTGAATGTCGTAGGCCGGGGTGGTCGGTGACAGCCGCGAGCCGAGTACGCTTTCACGGGCCAGGGTGAAATCCCGCGGATGCTTGAGCACCGCGCCAGCAACCACTTCCCCCATGCGCAGGCCATGCAGGTTATAGCGTTCAATCAGCCCTTCGAGCGCCGCCGTCAGCATCGCCTGGTTGCTCGCGGTAGTAAAAGCGCCGTTGGAGCGGGCGAAGGGGATACGATTACCGCCGATAATTGCGACGCGACGCAGCTGAATCATGGAAAGCTCCCTATTCTGTGAGTGGTACACGCGTACAAGCGTAGGTTGTATTTCGTCTTTCGAACGACTGAAGACCCTTGGTGGTCCACAGTTTTAACTCCAGCAGCGGGAGAGCGCTCCATGTCTGACCGATATATCGACTTCGCCAACTCGGCAATCGGCCACCGCCTGGTCGGTGCCCTTGGCCTGCCGTCTCCGGTACGTCTGGAGCGCTGGCCGGCCGGGCGCCTGCGACCCATCGAAGGCGCGCTGCTGATGGGTGGCGGCCCGCTGGCGCAGAACATCAGCCTGTTCGGCAACAGATTGACCGATGCGCTTTACAGCTACGGCCCTGAACCGCTGGTGGCGCCTGCCTGGATTCCCGGCCACGGCCCCAAGCTTAAAGCCGTGGTGTTCGATGCCAGCGCCATCGCCCAGACCGATCAGCTCAAGCAACTGCGCGAATTCTTCCAGCCCCTGCTGAAAAATCTCGATCACAGTGCTCACGTGGTGATTCTCGGGCGGGCACCGGAAAACCTCAGCGACCCGTTCGCGGCCAGTGCCCAACGAGCATTGGAAGGTTTCAGCCGCTCGTTGGCCAAGGAGTTGCGCAGCGGCGGTACGCTGCAACTGTTGTATGTGGGCGAAGGCGCCGAAGAGCAGCTTGAAGGTGCGCTACGGTTTTTCCTCTCGCCAAAAAGTGCTTATGTGTCTGGCCAGGTGCTGCGTTTGAACGCTTGCGACACCCAGGTTGAGGACTGGAGCCGCCCGCTGGCCGGGCGCAAAGCCTTGGTTACCGGCGCTGCGCGCGGCATCGGTGCATCGATCGCGGAGACCCTGGCCCGGGACGGCGCCGACGTCATTCTGCTCGACGTACCGCCGGCCAGATCCGATCTCGATGCCCTTGCCGCACGTCTGGGCGGGCGCAGCATCGCGCTGGATATCTGCGCTGAAGATGCCGGGACGCAACTGATCGAACAGCTGCCGGATGGCGTCGATATCGTGGTGCACAACGCCGGGATTACCCGCGACAAGACCCTGGCCAACATGACCCCGGAATTCTGGGACGCCGTGCTCGCGGTCAATCTCAACGCGCCACAGGTGTTGACCAAGGCGCTGCTGGACAGCGGCACCCTACGTGATAACGGGCGGGTGATTCTGCTGGCCTCCATCAGCGGCATCGCCGGCAACCGCGGGCAAACCAACTACGCGGCGAGCAAGGCCGGGTTGATTGGCCTCGCCCAGGCCTGGGCGCCGCAGCTGGATGAGCGCGGGATCAGCATCAATGCGGTGGCACCGGGCTTTATCGAAACCCGGATGACTGCGCACATCCCGTTCGCCCTGCGCGAAGCCGGACGGCGCATGAGTTCACTGGGTCAGGGCGGTTTGCCGCAGGACGTCGCCGAAGCGGTGGCCTGGCTCAGCCAGGCGGGCAGCGGCGCGGTCAGCGGGCAAGCATTGCGTGTCTGCGGGCAAAGCGTACTGGGAGCATAACCATGGACTGGCACGCACTGAACAACACCCCGCACCTGACCGAGCTGTATGTCCGGGCGGCCACGCGGCGCAAGATCACCGGCACCACGCTGCCTGCAGACGGGCTGCGCTGCCAGGTCGATGTCGACCCCACACGGCTGGCGGCTTACCGCAAAGTCTGCGGTTTTATCGAGAACGGCTTGCTGCCGCCGACCTATCCCCATGTGCTGGCGTTCGCCTTGCAGATGCAATTGCTCACCGCCAGGGACTTTCCTTTCCCGCTGCTGGGGCTGATTCATCTGGCCAATCGCATCCGCGTGTTACGCCCCATGGGCGGCGTCGGCAGCGTGCAGGTCAGGGTCCATGTGCAGAACCTGCAACCTCACGCCAAAGGTGCGGTATTCGACCTGATCACCACCCTCAATGACCCGCTCGGCCCACTGTGGGAAGCCGAGAGCCACATACTCTGTAAAGGCGTGGCGTTACCCGGCGACCCCATGATCGAACAGGAAACCCCGACCGTCGCCCTGAACGAACTGACGCGCTGGTGGGCTCCCGCCGACATCGGCCGTCAATACGCCAAAGTCTCCGGCGACTACAACCCGATTCACCTGAGTGCCATCAGTGCCAGACTGTTCGGTTTCCCCCAGGCCATCGCCCATGGTTTGTGGAACAAGGCGCGCACCCTGGCCGCCCTGAGCGAGCACCTGCCGGCGGCCAATATAGACATTGCGGTGGAGTTCAAGAAGCCGGTGCGTTTACCCAGCGAGGTGACGCTGCTGGCCAGCGCACCGGGCTCGAGTGGAGATCTGCGATTGGTGGGTGCCGGGGATCTGGAGCACATGCTCGGTCGTTGGCGACCGATTAGCTGATACCGCGACTCAGCCGAAGGCTGCGATCTTTCAGCAATCTTAAGAATTGACCGAATACACCTTCGGCTGCGCAAACAGATTGTTCAGGGTCTCCAGCAAGCGCACGTGATAGATGGGTTTGCGGAACAGGTCGAGCACCTGAAGTCGCAGCATGTCGCTGACGTCGTCCATGTCGGCATGGCCAGAGGTCACGATCACCGGCAGATGTTGACGGGAGGTATGTTCACGCAGGCGCTTGATCAGCGACATGCCGCTTTCTTCAGGCATGCGCAGATCAGTGATGACCAGCGCGATATCCGGGTGGCGGGTCAGGTGATCCAGGGCAAGTTTGACCGAGGTCGCAGTGAAGCAACAAAAGCCCTCGCCCTCCAGCAACTCTGCCAGTTCCAGGAGAGCATCCTCTTCGTCGTCCACCAAGAGAAGCTGTTGCCGTGGGGATGAAGGCGGATTCATATGCAATACCTGTGACTGAGGAAGCAAACACCTTGGAGCAAGAGAGCGGATTACTAAATAGCTGTGTCACCCAGTGCAACAATAACGGTATTAAAAGTACTCTTCACAACCGCTCCGAGCGGGGTGACGAAGGTAATAACAATCACGACAACCATTGCAACAATGACAGCGTACTCAATCGTCGAGGTTCCGTCGGTCCGCTTGAAAAAAAGCGAACCCTGAGTAACAGATACTGAAGCAACATCCGTTTCCTCCTTTGCGCCTCTGACGCTGATGTAACAGACTCGTCTTTGCCATCAGAGCATTGTTAACAAACCCTTCCTCAGCAACTGTAAGAACTGATTAATCACAAAGTATTAACAAGTATATGTCATTGGAAAAAGAACATTTTTAAATAGCCTTGAACAATCCTCGACATATTTGACGTTATTTCCTTTCGGGATAATGGCATTTTGAGTGAGCTGCGCTACTTTCAAATCAAATAGCGAAACAGTTGCATGTTCATAGCTGCCTGATTGCGAAACCGACTCGGCTGATACGAGCTGGCAATGCAGCAGGAAAGGGGGGGAGCCGTCATGAACAGCCGCTTCACCATGGGCCTGGCCGGGTTACTTTCAGTGGGGGCCACCCCTTGGCGACACCTGAGTGCCGGTACCCGCTATTGGGCAGGAGAACACGATTCATCGGCCAACCTCCTCGCGACCAATAGTCACTTGTTCCAATTTACCCAACTGGCCCTCGGTTCTGCATCCAGAGGACTGGCAAGAAACGATACCGTCGCTACGCTACACCCAGGTATCGAGGTAATCCGCGGCAACCAAGCCTCCCAACAAACACCTTGAGCAAAGGATGCTATCCATGCGCCAACGTTCTGTTCCAATGTTCAAACGTATGATCTGGGCCATGATGGTGGCCGGATTACCTGTCGATATTGCACTAGCCGCCCCCAGCAACTGCGCAGGCTTATTGCCGCCAGTGATTGAAGTCGGCGAGGGCCTCCAGCAAGAGTTGCAGTCGCCCGTGGCGATCTCGCGTCTGGCGGTGGGCGATCCGAAAGTCGCCGACGTGCATCTCAATGGCAAAACCGCCTTTCTGCTGACGGGCATGGCCCCGGGCGCCACCAGCCTGATGGTCTGGACCGCCGGCGCCAGCGCACCTTGTCAGAGCATGGTGTTCGTCAAGGGCAAAGCCAACACGGGCCTGACCAGCATCTCGTTGGCACCGTCCGAAGACCCGACGCTGCCCAGCCAGGTGCAGACCGACATCCGTTTTGTCGAAGTCAGCCGCACCAAGCTCAAGGAAGCCGCAACCTCGATTTTCGGTACCGCCGGCAACTGGCTGTTCGGCTCACCGAGAACCCTGCCGACTATTGGCGGAATCGTCACCCCCGGTGTTTTACCGGTGGATAACAGCCAGTTCAACCTCTCCTGGGCCGGCAGCAAGGCCCTGGTGATGATCAACGCTCTTGAGGGCAGCGGCTTTGCCTACACCCTGGCGCGTCCAAGCCTGGTGGCCCTCAGTGGCCAGAGCGCAAGCTTCCTGGCCGGCGGCGAGATTCCGATTCCAGTGCCCAGCTCCGGCAGCGATAACGTGTCCATCGAATACAAGGAATTCGGCATCCGCCTGACCCTGACCCCGACCGTCATCGGCCGCAACCGCATCGCCCTGAAGGTAGCACCGGAAGTCAGTGAGCTCGACTTCACCAACGCCGTGAGCATCGCGGGAACCGTGGTACCAGCGCTGACTGTGCGGCGCACCGACACCAGCGTTTCCCTGGCCGATGGTGAAAGCTTCGTGATCAGCGGCCTGATCAGTACCCACAACAACTCCCAGGTCAACAAGTTTCCCGGCCTGGGCGATATCCCGATCCTCGGGGCTTTTTTCCGCGATTCGACAATCAACCGCGAAGAGCGCGAACTGCTGATGATCGTCACCCCGCACCTGGTCCAGCCACTGGCGGCCAATGCGACACTGCCGTCGCTGCCGGGCGAGAAACTGCGTAATTACGACCCGAACTTCTACCGCATGTACTTCCTGGAAAACGGCGACTTCGACAAGAAAAGTGGACTATCGCAATGAGTCAAAGCCTGAGTCAGACGTTCCTTGCGATCACTCGCAACAGTACTGACTTTGAATGGCTGCAAGGCGCGCTGGCGCCACTGGGACAAGTACTAAGTTCTGCAGGCGAGAGTCTCGATGAGTTGCTCGCCCTGGTCGCAAATGGGGGGTACATCTCGAAATGTCCGTCAAGATGTCCGTCGTGATGATGCTGTTTCCCAGCCTTATTGATCGTACTGGCCGGGCCAGGTTTTACCGCCATCGTCCGTGCATTGGCTTCCTGGAGGGAACGTTATGAAAGCAATGATCGCTGTACTAAGCCTGCTGATGTTAGGCGGTTGCGCCACCAATGGCTCAGGCTCCTGGTCCGCACCCGGTCCCTGTGCCAAATTGACCGACGATCAGGAGCTGTCGCTGAGCCTGGCCGACAACCTGGTCACTGACGGCAAGCTGCACGCCGGCCTGGCCAACCTGCAAAGGCTGCCCGACAGCCTCACCCAGGTGCGTTTTCGCAAAGCCAGAGTTTACCGCTTGCTGGGCCGCAGCGAAGCCGAACCCTTGTATCGCGGCCTGCTCGGCACCTGCCTGGCAGCCGAAGGTGAACACGGCCTTGGCCAATTGGCCTCGGCCAAAGGTGACAACGACCAGGCCCTGTTACATCTACAGCGTGCCGCGCACTACTCACCCGCCGACGAGAAAATCCGCAACGACCTGGGCGTGGTTTACCTCAACCTGCTGCGGATCAACGAAGCACGCTTTGAGTTCATCACTGCCATGGAACTCAAGCTGACCGACCAGTTGGCCGCGGTGAATCTGGTGACCTTGCTCATCTATCAAGACAACTGGAGGCAGGCCTCCGAGGTGGTCAGCCGCGCCGGCCTGAGCGCTGAACAATTCGCCAGTGCCCAGGCACGCGCCGAGCAGCTGAAAACCAAGGTCAAAGCCAAACCGGCCGCACGCGATCAAGTCGCTACGGTCAGCGATCCACAACAACCGAGTATCAAGTAAGCACCTGGAGAGAGGTCGTGATGAAACTGAATATGCTCTGCTATGCGGGCCTGTTGAGCCTGCCATTGACCGCCATGGCCATCGATTCCGGGCCTAACTCGCCGTATCAACAAGAAACCGAAAGCTGGTTGATGCTGCAAAACCGCAACATAGTGGCGTCACCAACGCCACAATATGCAACGTCCGCCGAGCGCAATCTGAGCTTGCAGCGCTGGCTGAACAGTTTTATCGGGGATCCAATTCCTGAGTTCTATGACCAGGATGTGGCTGGGGATATGACCACCGAGTAGTGGGCTCAGGGTTGATGCAGGTCGGGAGAGTTCTTTGTTGAATGACAGGCCGCTATCGCGAGCAAGCTCGCTCCCACATTGGTTCTGCGCCGATCACATTATCGTGACCTGACGCAGATTCAGTGTGGGAAGAGCCGGGCGACGTTCGCTTGCTCGCGATGAACGATAACGCGGTTTAACCTGCGCGCTGGCTAATGCGCCGTCACCCCATGCCTTGGCCCCGAATTACTCGGCGACAACGCTAGCGCCAGTTGCGTGCGGTTATGCATGTGAGTCAGACGCAGCACTTGGGAGACATAGAGTTTCACGGTATTTTCGGTGATGCCCAGTTCGCAGGCGATCTGGTAGTTGGTCTGGCCTTTGCCCACCAGGCGGGCGACGTCCAGTTGCCTGGGTGACAGCTGATTGAAGATGGCCGGCATTTGCCCTTCGCTGATCTCCTCGCCCGTTGAATCCGCAGAGTGTGTCCGCGGCTTTCGCTGAACCTTGTCGAGGTCTTGATAAAGATCGTTGATGGACTCCGAAAGATGCTGCAGCTTCTCGTTCAAATGGCTCAATTGAAGCGTCTTGTGGCGATCCTGCACCACCACTTCCTGGCGTTGCAGTCCTTCGAGCAACTCATTCAGATCGATAGGTTTCTGGTAGTAGTCGGCAAAACCCACTCGCAGTGCCTTGATCACATCCTGCTTGTCGGCACGCCCGGTCAGCATGATCGCTTCGAACGCCCGCTGTTTGCCAGCGATACGCTGCAGCTCCTGGACCATCTGAATGCCATCCAGCTCGGGCATGTACAAATCGCACAGCACCAGACCGATCTCGGCGTCTTCGCTGAACCGTTCGATGGCTTGCTTGCTGGATTCACAGTGGACGCAGCGATAACCGTTGCTTTCAAGAAATTCGCAGAGCTCTTCCACAATCAGCGGCTGATCGTCGACCACGAGCACTTTTATCCGGGACGTAAGCTTGTTCACATGCGACTCCCTGCCTGACAGGCCGAAGACTGACCTTTCCTGTACCGACAGTCACTGGCTGTACAGCTACTGAATGAAAATAGACCTGATTTGCGACTCTGTACATAGTGCTGATAGCTCGAAATCTTTAGGGAATCCAGGCAACCGCCAGCAGCAAGCCGACAAAAATGAACGGCGCAAAGGGTTGTTGTTTTGACTCTTTCGGGTCGAGGTACAGCAAATGGGCTCTAAGCTTTTTGTTTATATGCGGCCAGAGCCTGGGAGCAATCAGCAACCAGACCACACTGGCGATGCCCGCCCCAATGAAAGTCCCCAACAGGTGCAGGTTGTCGGTCGCCAGCCCCAGCGCCGCCATCAGCTTCACATCGCCAGCCCCCAGGCGCCCCATCGCGTAGCCGGGCAAGGTGAAGGCCAGCGCCAGCAAGAACGCCCAGACACCCTGCTCCGCGCTGGCGCCTAGCCATGTGGTGTCGTTCCACAGCAAATACACCAGGGCCACGACTGTCGCGCCAAGGGTCAGGCCATTGGCAATTTGGCGTTGCTGAATATCCTGCGCTGCGCAGAGAGCCAACCAGATGAATAGAAGAATGCTCTGCATCAGGTAAAAAGCGTCCCTTTTGGCTGAATGATTCTATGCTGACATGACGTAGTAGTTGTCAGGGTAGACGCACTGATGAAAGTAGGCCTCCCCCAGAGAGCAAAAAGGCGCCGTGGGGTGTAGTCAGGGGCTGGGGAGAGCACTGGCAATTTGCATACCCTGGCGACTGAGGAGTTCGAATGTCGAGCATAAAACCTGTGGCGAGGGAGCTTGCTCCCGCTGGGGCGCGCAGCGGCCCTAAAATCTGCAACCACGTTTTATCAGAGAGAACGCATCAGCCGATTTTACGACTGCTTCGCAGCCGAGCGGGAGCAAGCTCCCTCGCCACAGGTGATCGCACGAGCATGGATTTCCTTGACTACCCGCCACCTTACCTCGGCGGATAATTCGCCATGATCCTGCCCACTGTCGCGTGCACCGCGGCGCTGCGGTCTGCCGGGTTCGGTGTGCTGCCGAGCAGTTGCTCGTCACTGCCTCTCCAGACCAGTTTGCCGTCCTTGCCATCGAGCAGGTCGATCTGAATGGTTGCGACCTTGTAGGTGATGTTGCGGGTTTCGTTGTACATCGGCCCGCCCCAATACCCATGCCATGGGCTACCCCAGGCGCTGCCACCGTAGTGGGTGGTCACTTGTTGCTGACGGTTTTCGACAATCAGGTAAGCCTGCACATTAAGATCAGCCCTGGTACCGACGGCTGCCGGACGCAGACCGCGTTGGTCCAGCTGTTCGCTGACCGCCTGGCGAATACGTTGTTCGGTCAGGTCACTTTTAATCCGTGGATCATCGGGGCGATATTGCAGGGCGGGCTCTTTCCAGCTCCAGCTGCGATAGGCGGCGAAGTCGCGGCTGGCGTCGAAGTCGTGGTTGACCTGGTTGGAAGCGCAAGCGCTGAGCAGCGCAGCCAAAGCCAGTAAAGCGAGACGGCGGAACATGATTTTTCTCCGGGCGAAGACATGAACCTGAGCGGATGTTGCTAACTGGGAGGATACGCCGACAGGGCCTTTTCCACAGCTTCACGTAACGCATCGGCGCGCTCGCCCAGACTGCCCTGGCTACTGGTTTCGGCACTGGCGCTCCACACCGGCTGACCGCTGCTGGCATCGAACAAATCGACCCGTACAACCACCACGTTGACCTCGTACATACGAACAATTGGCACTGTGTTGTACATTCCGTAGCCGCTGCCATAACGGTTGTAACCGCCATAGCCGCCGTATCCGTAATCGTCCCGTACCTGACGCAAGCGTTTCTCCAGGTGCACATCGGCGCTGACCCACAGGTCCGCCGGGCGGTGGTCATGCAGCGGGCGCAAACCACGTTGGTCGAGACCATTGCTGACCGCTTCGGCGATCTGCGCCGAGTCGGCCCAGGCTGAGCCGGTGGGCAAACGACCATTGAGCCAGGCCCAACTGCGGTAGCGACCGTAGTCCCGTTGCGGCGCCGGGTAAGCGCTGCGGTCGAAGGTGCTGGCCGCTTGCGTCGGTGCCGGCGGGATTGGGTTGGAGCTGGCGACATACGGGTTGGTACCCTGGCAAGCGCTCAGACCCAGACACAGCATGACGAATCCAACGCGGCGTTTCATTTCGCTCTCCACTGACCGGGCCGTTTAAACCGGACGGCAGATCCAGTGCAAGTAACGCCCAAGTCCGATAAAGCTTGGGTGACGACGATGGGTCAGTTCCATTTCCAGCAAATCCAGCAACTCGGCGCGGGCCTGGAACTCCACCGGCATGTAGTCGTGAAAAACCCGCACCCCGCTCTGGGTTTCGACCGTCCACAACCCTTCAAGTTGCGCGGCCAGCTCACGCGGATCGAGGGGCCGCTGCGGCGTCAGGCTCTGCTTTTCGCCGGCCATGTCGTTCTTGCGCATCTTGCGGAAGTGGCCCTTGAGCAAGTTGCGATAGATCAACGCATCGCGGTTGTAGAACGCCAGCGATAGCCAGCCGTCCTTGGTGGTCAGCTGATGCAATACCGGCAGGATCGCATGGGGTTCGGCCAGCCATTCCAGCACCGCGTGGCACAGCACCAGGTCGTAGGGTTCGGTTAGCTGCCCGAGCAGGTCCTGCCACGGCGCCTGAATGAAGGTCGCGGTTTGCCCGGCCTCGGCGAAACGCTGCCGCGCGCCTTCGAGCATCGGTTCGGCAGGTTCGGCCAGTGTCACCTGATGCCCGCGCTGGGCCAGCCACAGCGACATGTGGCCAAGGCCAGCACCGATGTCCAGCACCCGCAGCGGTCGGTCCGGCAAAATCTCGGCCAGATCGGCCTGGAGCACCGCGAGGCGAATCGCCCCTTTGGCACCGCCGTAGATTTTCTCGGCGAATCGGGTCGCCAACTGATCGAAATGACGGTCACTCATTAGCTGAACCTCCGTTCACTGTCCGCCAGTTTGCTGCGCACCACCTGTTCCATGTCCAGCCCTAGTTCACTGCACAGCAGCAATAGATAAAGCACGATGTCGCCAACTTCCTGACCGGCATGGGCGAGTTTGTCGGCGGGCAATTGCCGCGACTGGTCCTCGCTGAGCCATTGGAATATTTCCACCAGCTCAGCCATTTCCACGCTGGCGGCCATGGCCAGGTTTTTCGGGCTGTGAAATTGGCGCCAGTCGTTGCGGTCGCGGATGGAGTGTAGGCGTTCGGTCAGTTCGTCAAGGTTCATCGGGCTCTCCTGAAGGCGTATAGCTTCGGGTGGATGGCGCTTGGAAGCAAGTACAGTGGACGGTCTGTTAAACCTCGGCGCGCTTTAAATCATTCGCGGGCAAGCCCGCTCCCACAGGTATTGAGGCGCTCTTGTGGGAGCGGGCTTGCCCGCGAAAGCGGTCTAATCAACAACGCTGAACTCGACTCGTGCCGTCTGCCCACCTTCATCCAGCACACTGAGCTGATAGCGACCAGGCTGATCGAAGGTCGCGTTGATGCTGTCCTGATTGGCACTGTCGCCCAGCGGGGCGCCATTGATGAACCACCAGCGCCGACCGTTGCCGCCCAGGGCCGAGAGTTGCAAGCGCAGCAGTTCCTGGCTGGCGGCCGGGCGACGCAGTTGATCATCTTCGCGCACGCCGACAATCGATAACGGCGACGTGGCCGCCAGCATCGGCCCCGGACACTCCGGGTCGCTGGCCGGCAGACGCGCTTCCCGACGTTCCACCCTCGGCAACCACGGTTCCAGCGGTGCCGGCCACAACGCAATATCACGCGCCATCGCGCCCGGGCACTTGGCGTCGACCCGCAAGCCGTTGGCGTTGACCCAGACCTTTTCCAGCAAGCCGACACCCAACGGTTGATCCAGCGCCTGCAAAGTGGGTGGCGTGGTGCCGTCCAGGGTCCAGGCGAAACGCTGGCGACGGCAGTTCGGATCGTTGCGGCTCATGGGCTGGCCCAACGGCCAGCAGATCGCCGCCACCCCGACGTTGATCGGCACTGGCTGCACCGGTGCGGTGATCCCGCGCTGGCTGTCCCGGTTGATCAGCACGTCGTGCACTTGCAGCATCAACGGTGCTGCCGAGGCCAGGCCAAACTGGCCAGGTACCGGTGTGCCGTCCGGGCGGCCGATCCAGATGCCGATCAAGTACCGCGGGCCAACGCCAATCGCCCAGGCATCGCGAAAGCCGTAACTGGTGCCGGTTTTCCAGGCCAGCACCGGACGCTGCACCAGCTCGGCACGCGGGTCGCGATCCGGGCGCGCCTGACCGCTGAGAATCCGCCGCACGATCCACGCCGAGCCCGGCGATAACAAGGGCCGCTCACGCAGCACATCATCTGGCTGCAAACGAATGTTGGCGCTTTTGCCGCCACGGGCGAAAGCGCTATAGCCGCTGACCAGATCCTCCAGGCGACTGCCGGCCCCGCCGAGGATCAACGCCAGGTTCGGCTCGGCCAGCGCTGGCAATGTCAGCGGTACACCGCCGATGCGCATCTGGGCGGCAAAGCGCTTCGGCCCGTAGGCTTCGAGCAGTTGCACCGCCGGAAGATTCAGCGAGGTGGCGAGCGCGCTGCTGGCCGACACTACGCCGCTGAAACCCATGGAAAAATTACCCGGGCGATAATCGCCGTAGCGTCGCGGTACGTCTTGCAGCAGGGATTCGGAATGGATCAGCCCGGCGTCCATGGCCATGCCATACAAGAACGGTTTGAGGGTCGAGCCGGGGGAACGCATGGCGCTGATCATGTCCACATGACCAAAGCGCCGAGTGTCATTGATGTCCACCGAACCAAGGTAGGCGCGGACCGCCATGGTCTCTTCTTCGACCACCAGAATCGCTGCGGAGGTATGCTCCGGCAAGCGCGCTCGCCAGCCCAGCAGCAAATCTTCGAGACGTCGCTGCAAGGTGGCATCCAGTGTGGTGCGAATCAGCGGCGGGCTGTCCGGGCGATTCAGCCGTCGTGCCAGTAACGGCGCAAGGCTTGGCTCCAGGCGTGGCGCCAGCAGCAGCGGCTCTTCCAGGGCTTCGTTCACCGCTGATTGCGGCCATACCTGGAATTGCGCCAACCGTCGCAGGACTTTGTCCCGTGCCACTTGGGCCCGCGCCGGGTGGCGGTCCGGGCGCAAGCGGCTCGGCGCCTGGGGTAGAACCGCCAGCAGCGCAGCTTCGGCGTGGGTCAGTTGCTGCGGTGACTTGCCCAGATACGCCCAACTGGCCGCCGCAACGCCTTGCAAGGTGCCGCCGAACGGCGCGCGATTGAGGTACAGGTTGAGGATCTGATCCTTGGACAGGTGCCATTCCAGTTGCGCGGTGCGCCACAGCTGCCGCAGCTTGCCGAACAGCGTGCGCGAGTGTGGATCAAGCAGTCGCGCGACCTGCATCGACAAGGTGCTGCCACCCGACAGCACGCGCCCACCGGTGAGGTTCTGCCATGCGGCACGGCCCAACGCCAAGGGGTTCACGCCGGGGTGCTGATAAAACCAGCGATCTTCGTATGTCAGCAATGCTTCCAGGTAATACGGCGAAACCTGATGGGTCTCCACCGGGTAGCGCCATACGCCATTGGCATCGGCGAAGCGCCACAGCGGCGTGCCGTCCTCGGCCAGCACCACACGCGCCAGATCGTCTTCAGGCAAGGGCAACGGCCAGATGCGGTCGACGAGCCAGAGCAGTGCGATCAGAAACAGCACACTCCCGAGAACCCACCGCAATACTCTGGTTAATGATGATCCCTGTGGGAGCGGCGGTGCGGCGATCCGACTTGCCCGCGAAGGCGTCCCACCTGACACACCGCGCCGCCCCATTCGCAGGCAAGCCAGCTCCCACAGGGATCGCAGACGTTCAGTAACTAATCTAAAACTCAAACCCGCGAACCTCTATGCTCTAAGGGAACTCGCCAGTGCAAATAATGGCCCAAGGCCCAGGTCTGGCACCCAAGCCAACCCTTTCATCAGGACGCACACATGCAGGTAGAAAGCTTTTTCGAATGGCTCGGCCAGGTACTCGGTTCAGTCATCCGGTTTATCGTCGACGGGCTCAATGGGCTGTTCAGTATCCTGGCCCGCGCCGGCAGCAATTTTGTCGAAGGGCTTTCCGAGACGCTGGGCATGGATCCCTCAATCATCAGCATCATCGCGCTGATCATCGGTCTGATGCTGCTGTACTCGGCGATCCGCGCCTTTATGCGCAAATCGATCATCATGGGGATCATCTGGATGCTGTTGGGGCTGTGGTTGTTTAGCTGGATTATTCATTGACCTGTGGCGAGGGGGCTTGCCCCCGCTGGGTCGCGAAGCGGCCCTAAAATCTGCAACTCCATTGTGTCAGACACACCGCATTTGCAGGTTCTACGACTGCTGCGCAGCCGAGCGGGGGCAAGCCCCCTCGCCACAGGTTCTGCGCTAGAAGTCCTGACTACCTTCCCTTGATCACCATCTCCGGCGGTGTTTCGCCCACGGCCTGCCAGTTCGGCCGGTACATCGACTCCACCTGTGGCGGCGGTACGCGGTAGGTGCCAGGGGTTACAGCACGCGCCAGATACAGCAGGTGCGTGGTGCCGTAGCCGTCGAGGTTCATCGCCGCCGCGTAGCGGTCATCGCGGAACTCCTGATGCTTGAGGCTGGCGTTCTGCATCGATTCGCGCCACTCCTTGACCTTGCTGCTGGCGTTTTCCAGGCTTGCGGCGCTCTGTGCCAGATTCTGGTTTTCCAGCTCCAGGCCCGCCGGCAACAAGTCCACCACCAGGGCATCCGGCACTCGCTGTTTAGCGCTGACCGCCAAATGCACCAACACCAGATCACCACTGGCCAGGGCCCTGAGGTTCAACGGCTGGCCGTTCATGCCCAGGTACTCGCGACGAATGCTCAGGTTCTCGCCACCGGCTACTGGCGCCTGTTGTGGATAACCCGAAATAGTCAGCTGCTGATACACCGGCTCCGTGCCTTGGTTGTGCAAGGACAGCGGCGAAGCCAGCAGCGCACCCTCGAGTTTCAGGCCCGGCTGGTTATTGTTCAGCTCGCGGATTTCATCGCCGCTGCTCAGTTGCGCATTCCAGTTGGCTTCAGGTTTGCCCAGCAAACCACGGCCGGCGAGGAACAGCGAGTTGCGCTCCTGGGTCGACAGATATTGGCTGGCGGCCAGTTGATCGGACAGCTCGAACAGACGTTCTTCATGTTTGCCCTTGGCCAGATCGTGCTCTTCCAGCAGTGCCAGAATCAGCGCCTGATCGCGTAACGGACTGCCGTAATCGGCGAGCCAGTCCTTGCTGCTGCGTGACGCCGCCAACCCTGCGATCAAGGCCTGATCGGCACGCGGCTGGTCGCCCATTTTCTGCAAGGCAATAGCCAGTTGCACCAGCGGCAAACCGGAACGGGCATCGGTACGACGCTCGAACAGACTGCGTAGCGCACCCAGCGGTGCTTGTTGGCTGCGGGCCAGGACCAGACCGGCATAGGCCTGTACCGCGAAGCGCGTGTGCTCGGCGTTTTCGCTGTAGTTCACTTCGATCAGGTTGCGCTCCTGCACGTAACGCAGCAGCCGTTCATTGGCCTTTTTCAGCGCTTCGGACGGAACCGCGAAACCTTGCTCGCGAGCACGCGACAGGAAGTCGCTGACATAAGCGGTCAGCCAGTATTCCTCTTCACCGTCCGCGCCCCACAAGCCGAAGCTGCCGTTGTAGCGCTGCATGCCCAACAGGCGCTCGATGCCCAGTTCGATCTTGCGTTTGCGCTCGACGTCCGAATCGCCTTTCAGGCCAAGGCGTTTGAGGCTGGCGGCATCGGCATAAAGCGCTGGATACAAGCCGCTGGTGGTTTGCTCCAGGCAGCCATAGGGATAAGCCTTGAGCGCACGGATCTGCTCGCCAAGGTTCAACGGTGGTCGGCTCGACAGGCTGAGCAAGGCTTCGCGCCCGGCCGGATCAAAAGCCTCCAGCTCCGCTTGCGGCAAGTTCCACGGCTGATCCTTGAGGACCGCGCGATAGTGTTTGAGCATCGCCGGATAGGCCGGACGCACGCCCAGGGTCCACTCGCGGGTGAACGGCGGCAGGTTCTCGCCCGGCAAGTCGAGTCCATTGACCAGCACCTTGACTTGGCCCTGGCCGAAACCGCCCAGCGCCTGCACCGGAATCTGCAATGTCGTGCGCTGACCCTGGGCCAATTGCACGCTATGGGTCGCTTCGCCGAGCAGGTTCAGTTGGCCCTCGGCGTTCACTTGCACCATCAATTTCTGTGGTTTGCCCGAGAGGTTCGACAGGTCCAGCGCCAGCTTCGTCTGGTCGCCACCGGCAAGGAAGCGCGGTGCCGAGAGTTCGGCGATCAGCGGCGCGGCGATCACCGTTTTGCCTTCGGCCATGCCATAGCGATCGTCGGTCCAGGCTTGGGCCATCAAACGCAGTTCGCCGTTGAAATCCGGGATATCAACGCTGACTTCGCCTTCGCCCTGCTCATTCAAGGTCACCGGCGCGCTCTGCAGGGCAACGATGGTCACGCTGGTATCGGGACGCTTGCCGCCCTTGGCCAGCGCCGCGTCACCACCGAAGGCCAGGCTGGCCAAACGCCCCTGGCCGGCTTCGATCAGTTGCCCATAGATATCCAGTTGATCGGCGCCATAGGCCTTGCGACCGAACAGGCTGGAGTACGGATCCGGGGTCGGATATTGGGTGATATTAAGGATGCCCACGTCCACCGCGGACAGCAGTACACGCACCTGTTTCGGTACGCTACCGTCGGCATTTTTTGCCTGAATCTTCACCGTCAACGGCTGTTTCGGGCGCATTTTTTCCGCTGCCTTCAGCGTCAGGCCCAGTTTGCGCTGGGTCCGATCCAGCGGCAGGTGCAACACACCGACCGCGCGTTTTGGGGTGATACTGGCTTTACGTTCGCCGGGACGAATCACCAGTGCACTGACATACAGGTCATGCCGCGACCATTTTGGATCGAGTTTGACCGCAAAGCTTTTGCCCTCGGCCGGTACGTCGATCTCCTGCCACCACAACGGACCGTCGGCAGATTCCACCAACAGATAGCCTTTGCCGGCGGCGGGTGGAGTGACCGTCACATTAGCTGTGTCGCCATCGCCATAGGCGGGTTTGTCCAGCGCCAATTTGACCTGGTCCGGACGCACTGCGCCGCCTTCGGCGTTGTCCTGGGAACGGTAGCCGGCCCAGAAACGCAGGCTGCTGACCAGACCGGTCTGCGGGTCTTCGACTTCGACGCGGTAGGGGCCCCACTCCACCGGGAAGCTGACCTTGGCTGTGTCGCCGGCCTTGATAGTGACGGTCTCTTCGTCGAGGTTGAGGAATTTCTCGTTGAAGTGATAGCTCCAGCCATCGCTCTGCGAGTAGTTCCAGTAATAGTCACGGCGCTCGCGCACCAGCCGCACCTTGAGATTCTCCGCAGCCAGTTTCTGGCCTTCATGGTTGGCCACCAGCAGCTCGAACTCGACCGGACCGTCACCGTTGGTTTCTTCACCATCGAACAACGCTCGCAGCCCCGGCAAACGATCCGCCGGCCACACCGGTTGCACCACACGCCGAGTGATCGGGCGACCGCCGGATTCTTGCAGGCTGGCCTGTACGATCAACTGCAGTGGTGACCGGGCTTCGGCCCATTTGCTTTCCAGGGAAATAACCGCTTCGCCATCGGCGTCCAGCACGGTTTCTTCCAGCTCCAGATCCTGGCTCAACTCTTTTTCAGTGACCGAGCCGAACTGATAACCCGGCAAGGCTTTGACCGCCTCACGCAACGGCCGCACATACACCTGACCGCTCAGGCGATTGCCCGAGGCCGGGGCGCCGTAGAGGTAGCGACCATTGACACTGATTTCGGCGGTATCGGCCGGACTGATCGGGTCATCGCTGCCTTTCAGCTCAAGGGCCAGACGTTCAGGCAGGAAGTCTTCGACGAGGAATTCATACAGCTGCGGCTTGCCATCGCCCAGATCGAACACCAGTTGCCAGCGTCCGGTCGGCGCTTCACCGGCCAGTTGCAGTTGGTATTGATAGAGGCCGGAGGCATCAGCGTCCCAGACAAATTTGCGGCTGACCTGCTCGTCCGGGCGACGCACTTCGACGCTGACCGGTTGCGGTTTGACGGCATTGCCGTCCTTGTCCCGCAGTAAGGCGTTGAGCAGCACGGTTTCGCCGGGGCGATACAGATCACGCGGACCAAACACGAAAAATTGCAGCGGGTGAGCTTGCGGCCCGCCGATATCGAATTCAGCCAGATCCAGAGCGCTGCTGTTCAGACGCAACATGCTGGTCTGATCGCCCTGGTGAGCCAGCAACACTTCGGCTTTTTTCGGCAGCGGCAACTCGGCATGACCGCCCTTCTCGGTCTTGCCCTGGCCCACTACATGACCATTGCTGTCGAGCAGTTCGAGATTGACGTCATCCAGGGCTTTGCCGCCTTCCAGCGCTTGAGTGAAGACGTCCAGACGATTCTGGTAACGATGCACCGACAGACCGATATCACTCAGGGTGAACAGGGTCGCCGGTTGCGAGTAGCTGTAGGTGCCGGAAGCGCGCATCACTGCCAGATACACGCCCGCCTGCTGCAATTGCTTGAGCCCGGCGATCGGCAGCAACAGGGTTTCCCGGGTATTACGCGCCGGATTCAGGTCGAAACGACCGCCGTAGACCAGATCGGCCATCGGCAGCAGTTCGCGCGATTCATAGCTTTGCAGGCTGGTGCTGCGGCCCCACTGGCTGAGAAATGCCGGCAGGGCTTCGGGTTTGATCCGGAAGAATTCGACGTCGATCTTGTCGACGTTCAGCGCGATCACCGGCAGACCTTCGGCCAAGCGGGTCGGCAGCAAGGTGCCACGGCTGGCAAAGCCTACGGTGGGCTGCAGGTCGCGGGTTTCCAGGCGGCTGACATACTCGGCGGCAAGCTTGGCGTCGTTGACCCCGCGCAGCCCGGCATCGACGGTCAGCACCAGCTTGCGCTGCGGCTCGAGGTGACGCAGGCGCAGCTCCATCAGGTTGTCGGAAAGCTCCCAGGCGCCATCGACCTTGCCGCTCTTGCTGTCCACCAGATGCAGTTTTTCGTCGAGTTTCTGCTCAGGGTCCAGCGGCGCCGAAAAACTCACCGACAGCGTGCTGGCGCCATCGAGCTGGACTTCGGACACGTCCACCACGCTTAACTCGCGACCGGCGTAGCGCTGTTTGAGCGCCGCGACGTCCTGCACTGCTTTGGCCTTGGGCGCCATAACCGGCGCTGCGGGCGCGGCGGTAGACGGCGCTTTATCGGAAGTTGACGAATCGCAAGCGCTTAGCAACACCAGCGCACAGGCCAGAAACAATCCTTTGTTAAGCATGGGGCACTCATTGGCAGGGGTATCGAAGGGTTGAACTATATATCACTGGCGCCAAAACGGCTGAGGCGCCGGTCACATTGACTGACCGAGGGTGGGTGGGTTCTGAAAACTGCTGGCGCCTGTGCTGCCGTCTTCGCGGGCAAGCCACGCTCCCACAGGATGTGCGCACATCCTGTGGGAGCGGGCTTGCCCGCGAAGGGAGCAACGCCAATCCCGGATCTGCCGCTACAATGCCCGCTCTCGCAAGGAGCCTGCATGTCCACCCTGATCACCGACTGGCGCCATCGCCTGACCCACCACCGCGTCTGGGCCCTGGCGGCGCCGATGATTCTGTCGAACATCTCCGTTCCACTGGTGGCTCTGGTCGACAGCACGGTGATCGGCCATCTGCCCCACGCCCACCAACTCGGTGCTGTGGCGATCGGCGCCAACCTGTATATCTTTCTGGCCTGGTCAATGGGCTTCCTGCGCATGGGTTCCACCGGATTCGCCGCCCAGGCCGCCGGACGCGGAGACGGTGCGGCGCTTCGGCAAGTCCTGCTGCAAGGCTTGCTGTTGGCCATGGGGCTGGCGCTGCTGCTCGCCATTTTCGGCATGCCGTTGAGCGGCGTCGCCTTGAACCTGATGCAACCCTCCGCCGAGCTCGACCAGATGACCCGGGACTTTTTCCACACCCGACTGCTCGGCCTGCCGGCGGCGCTGGCCAGTTTTGCCCTGGTGGGCTGGTTCCTCGGGACCCAGAACGCCCACGCCCCGCTGGCGATTCTGCTCAGCACCAATCTGCTGAACATCGCGCTGAACCTGTGGTTCGTCCTCGGCCTGGACTGGGGTGTAGTCGGTTCGGCACGGGCCTCGGTCATCGCCGAATGGACCGGCGCCCTGATCGGTCTGGCCATGACCCGCAAAGCCCTGCGCGCTTACCCCGGTCACATTGCCTGGGCTGCATTGGCGCTATGGCAAAGCTGGCGACCGCTGCTGGCGGTCAATCGGGACATTTTCATTCGCAGCCTGGCGCTGCAATCGGTGTTTTTCCTGATCACCGTGCAGGGCGCACGACTGGGTGATGCGACGGTCGCGGCCAATGCCCTGTTGCTCAACGGCTTGCTGCTGACGGCCCATGCACTGGACGGCCTGGCCCATGCCGTGGAAGCGCTGTGCGGACATGCCATCGGCGCCCATGACCGGCAGGCCTTGCGTCGCTCGCTGGTGGTGGCCTGCGGGTGGTCGTTGCTGACCAGCCTTGGCTTCGCCGTGCTGTTTCTGTTTGCCGGCCATCTGTTCATCGAGATGCAGACCGACATTCAGAGCGTGCGCGAAACCGCCTTCATCTATTTGCCTTACCTCGCCCTGCTGCCGCTGATTGCAGTCTGGAGCTACTTGCTCGACGGCCTGTTCATCGGTGCCACCCGCGCCAGGGAAATGCGCAACGGCATGCTGCTGACCGTGATCATCGTGCTGCCGCTGGCCTGGGCGCTAAAGGGCTTTGGCAACCATGGTCTGTGGCTGGCGTTTCTGCTGTTCATGCTGCTGCGAAGCCTGACCCTCGGCGCTTTTGCCTGGTATATAAGCAAGAGCGATGGCTGGTTTAACAGTGCCCCAGCCGAGTCTACTCAAGGCTGATGGCTTTCCCAGGCATGGCGCAGTTGCTCAAGGCGCGCATGCGGGGTGCTGCCGTCCAGCCATTCAGGAACACTCGCCGTGGGGTGACGCAGACGTAGCCGCAACCAGTCATCCAGCACGGCGTTGCCGCTGAAGCCGTGCTTGAGCCCCTCCTGCAAATGGCTCCAGATCACGCTGTAGTCACTCCCCGTCGCACGACTCCAATGGTAGGCATGACGTTCCAGCAAACAGGTTTGCAGCTTGTCTTGTTGCCTGCTGCTCAGGCTGTGTTCTACCGCCAGCTCGCTGCCTGGCAGCTGCGGGTTCACCAGCTGCTGCCAGCCCAGGCTGCCGATCGCCTTGTCGGCCCAAGTCCCGCCATACCAATGCATCTGACTGATCGGCCCCAGCCAGCAACTCAGTTCACGGGCATCACAGGCATCGAAAAAATAACTCGCGGTTTGTGGGTTGTAGTAGCTCAGTAGTCCTTTGTAGTGCAGCCCGAGAGTGACGGTGAGCATTCTGCGAAGATGCGCCAACAACACGTGCGATGGCGCTGCACTGACCAGCAACAACCCTGGCCAGGCCAGTGGTTCAGACTGACTGAGCGCAGCCAGAGGCAAGTGCTCATCCAGCGCGAGCAATAGCGGTCCGTGCTCGCCAAGCGAATGCAGGTCGGTGTTCTCGAACAGCGCATGGCGGCTGATCCCGGTAAAACACTGGTTCAATACCTGACCCGCCTGCGGGGATCCCGGAAGGTCGAGCAACAGCCATTGGGCGGTATGTCCGGGTGTCCTGGCCGCACTCATGTTGCACCACTTCGCGCGACTTTCGCCAGCGCCCGACACGTACATACCGCAGCTTTGCAGTGCTTGAAGCTACCGCCCGAAGGCAGCAAGCAGAGCAGTACCAGAGGATGGCTGGCCCGCACCAGCTGCAACATGCCATCCGGGTCAGGCAGTGACGGGGGAGCTGGCGACGAGGCGCTGGCCGCCGATAGCTGCCTTGCTTCGAGAACGATCTGCGCACTGGACAACCGCAGACCTCGGACGTCCAGATTGACCGCGCTGTTGCCGACCTTGAAGAGTAACTCACTACCCGTGTCGAACGTCAGCTCAAACCCGTCCGACAGCTGGATACTTTGCTCTGGCCCGACAAACATCGCAGGGCTGATGTCTGCACGGAGCAACGTCGGGTCTTCAACAAGAGGTTGCTCATCCACAGAGACCCGCTCCGTCCCGCACGATGGACCCGGCAGACAGCCGATGATCAGCGGCTGGTCAGGGTCTCCCTGGGCAAAACTGACCAGGACTTCCACGCCGGCCTTGAACCCTTGCGCCGTTTCGCCTGTGAGCTCGCCCGATACCGGCACCCAACAGTGGCTTGGACTGGAGCCCTGTCCCTGATACAGCCACTCAAACTGCACCGCGATCAACCCTTGAGTCGCTTCGTGGGTTTGATCGGCGACGGGGTCGACCACCCATGCGCGCTGAACGGAATTCATTCGCGGCGCTGGAAACTGCCGTGCAGGCACGAAGGCCACTTCCCAGGGCGTGGCACGAAAGTGATTGCGGTATCTGATAGCCGATGGCGCCCCATCGGAAAACGCTTCGCTCAGACCGAAAGGCTTCGCCTGCGCCTGACACCCCTGGTGCTGAACGCTCGTCAGCAGCCAGAGGTGATTCCAGTCGCTAAAGGGATGGCCGGACAACGGCATGAATGCACCGCTACGCAGGCCAGCGAGATCGCTTTGCCCTTCGGCGACTTGTTCGGCCCGACCACTGTGCGCACTCGCACCGACCTGCGCGCATACGCTGAATTGTCTGACGGAGCAAGATTCCCCTTCGGCTTGAAAAACCGCACTGTCGCTTCGGCGAAATCTTCGCTGAGTGTCGGCAAAGACCACGCAATGGCCAGTCTGTCGATGCTGGAAGTGGTAGTGAATTTTTTCCTGAGCACACAGACGCTGGAGAAACTGCAGATCCGACTCTCGATACTGGGTGCAATAGTCCCGCGCCCGATAGTCAGCAGCGAGTTCAAGGCTGAAGTCTGCGTCACGGATACCGTGCTCATGCAGCACCCGACTGATAATTTCGGGCACCGTAAGCCCGGTAAAGATTCGCTGATTGAAACGTTGCGCCAGACACGCCAGCTTCGGTCCCAGTCGCACGCGACAGAGCCTTGATGAGGCGCCATGAGCGACTTCAATGACCCCATGAATCTGTCCATGTATGCCGACGCACGTATCGAAGAAGTGCAGATACGCGCCGCGATACATAAGACCACCCAGGTCCAGGTCTGGATCATCGATGAGCAGGTGCAACTGGAACGCGAACGGTTCGCTGATGGATTCGGTCCCGGTAAAGGCCAAAACGTTAAAGGGGTGGGGCTGGCCCGCTATATCCAGACGAAATGACGGTTCGTTGGCTGGATCAGACATTGGCGTTTCTCTACAGGAGGGCGACCGCCGATTCTCGCTGAGAGACAGGGTCGAGTAGATAGCCAGAGCACAAGTTAGGAAACGACCTACATGAAATTAAGACCTATGCTCTTTGATCCTTCGAGAACCAATGGCTTAAGCCGAAAACGTCTGCAAGAAAAGGACAGGTCGCACCAGACCATCTGAAAAAACACACAGATTGCAGTGAATTTTCAGACAGCCTGGAACAACTACTTCTTATCTCAAGACGACAGGTAAGACGAGCGAGTCAAACCCAGACGCAGAGCGTCGAGGTATTGAGTGCGTTCGGCCGGGCTGATCTTCGCGCAGGCAACCTTGTCGCGGTAGTGGGTCATCAACTCTTCCGGGGACAAGTGCACGTAACGCAGCATGTCTTCGATGGTGTCGTGGGTTTCGATACCGGCGTGGTACACGCTGCCGTCAGCATTTTGGTAGATGTTCACCGAGTCGGTATCACCGAACAGGTTGTGCATATCCCCGAGAATTTCCTGATAGGCACCCACCAGGAAAATCCCCAGCAGGTAATCTTCACCGTCGTTCAGCGCATGCACCGGCAGGCTGGTTTCGATGCTTTGCTCATCGACGTATTGCTTGATCTTGCCGTCGGAGTCGCAGGTCAGGTCCTGCAGTACGGCACGACGCAGCGGCTCTTCATCAAGACGGTGCAACGGCAGAATCGGCAGCACCTGGCCGATCGCCCAGGTGTCCGGCAGGCTCTGGAACACCGAGAAGTTGCAGATGTACTTGTCGGCGAGCTTGTCGTTGAGTTCGTCGAGCACCTGACGGTGGGAACGCTGACGGGCTTTCAACGAGTTGTGCAGGCGACGGCAGACAGCGAAGTAGCACTGCTCGCCCAAGGCTTTGTCGGCCAGGGTCAGTTTGCCATCGGCGTACTGGGCGGCGATGTCGCTCATGTAGTGCGTGGCGCGCCAGTAGGTCTCGGTGACCATTTCAATGTCGGTCGGACCGAGCAGATCCACCAGCCATTGCACGGTTTCCGGCAACTCTTCCTTGTTGTCGATCACCGGCACGTCGTCGTTGTGCTTCTCGACGTCGGTCACCTGAACCACCAGCATCGCGTGGTGGGCGGTCAGCGAGCGGCCGCTCTCGGAGAAGATGTTCGGATGCGGCAGGCTCTGCGCGTCGCAGAACTCCTTGAGCATGCCGACCACGACACCGGCGTAATCGTCCATGTCGTAGTTGATCGAACTGGCATTACGCGAGTGGGTACCGTCGTAGTCAACGCCCAGGCCACCGCCGACGTCGATGTGATCGACCGGCAAGCCGAGGTTACGCAACTCGCCGTAATAGCGGATCGCTTCCTTGAAGCCGTGCTGGTAATCCGCCAGATTGGCGATCTGCGAGCCCATGTGGAAGTGCAGCAAGCGAATGCCCTGGTCCAGACCGGCCGCGCGGAAACGTTCGACCACCGACAGCAGTTGAGCCGCGGACAGACCGAATTTGGATTTCTCACCGCCGGTGTCTGCCCACTTGCTCGAGGCCAGGGAAGACAAACGCACCCGCAGACCAACCTGTGGCTTGACCTTGAGCGAGGCCGCTTCTTCGATCACCAGAGCGACTTCGGACTCTTTTTCGATCACGATGAACACGTTGTGACCAAGCTTCTGGCCCATCAGCGCCAGGCGAATGAATTCGCGGTCCTTGTAACCGTTGCAGACGATGGTCCCGCCTTTCGGTGCCAGCGCCAATACGGCCAGCAATTCCGGCTTGGAACCGGCTTCCAGGCCGATGGAAACGTCCTGAGTGGCGATAATGTTCTCGATCACCGCTTCCTGCTGGTTGACCTTGATCGGGTACAGCGCGGTGTACTTGCTCTGGTATTCCAGACGCTCGATGTTAGCGTCGAAGGCGCCAGTCAACTGACGTACGCGGTCTTGCAGAATGTCCGGGAAGCGCACCAGCAGCGGCAACGACAGGCCGCTTTTACGCAGTTCCTCGACTTGCTCGAACAGGTCGATAGGCGAGCTTTTCGGGCCGTTCGGACGAACTTCGACGCGACCGGCGTCATTGATCGCGAAATACCCGGCCCCCCAATGGCGAATCCCATAAACACTGCGGCTGTCCGCAACTGTCCATTGGCTGCCATCGTCTTTGCGTGTGCGTCGTACGGACATCGAAGTCCCCTATAAATGAAGTCAAAGAGCGCCACCCGGGTTGAGGGCTGGCGCAGTCTAAAGAATGAAAATGACGATTAGCCTGCATTCGAGGGGGATAGACCTCGCCTACAGCGCAGAGTTTAGAAACCGGTTTTGAACAGGCTCTGTGAAAACCATGGAGAGACGGCAAACCTGAATCGGTTCAGGACTGCATCAAGTCGCAGTGGTCTTCACAGAGGCTGCTAGCCGCCGGACTTCTTCGCTTTGAAACCGAGTTTGATCAGCTCTGCCAAGAGTAGCTCGACATGCTCGCCCTGGATCTCGATGACCCCGTCTTTCAACGTGCCGCCGGTACCACAACGCTTCTTCAGCGTCGTGGCAAGCGTACCGAGCGCCTCGATAGCCAACGGCACGCCGGTGATGGTAGTCACCGTCTTGCCGCCACGGCCCTTGCTTTCGCGACGCACGCGCGCGATGCCGTCGCCGGCAGGGATAACGGTTTGTTTGCAGATGCAGGCATCCACCGGCTGGCTACAGTCCGGACAATGTCGACCTGCGTCGGTGGAAAATACCAGGCCACCAAGGGCGGCGAAGGATGCGGCTTTTTTGGCCACCGGCAATCCTCTTGGGAGGACAAAGACTGGTCGCTGCACTTTGGCAAGTGCCATCGACCGCGAAGCCCCACTCAGGCAGGGGCAGCGCTACTGAACCGGACGCCCCTACAAAAAGGAGTGCCGGTCCAGCTTTAAAAAAGGTCGCGCAGTGTAACGGCAAAAAGCGCACTTGCTAAGAGCCAATCGGCGCCAATTTATGCATCTTTTGCGACGAGTTGGCCCTGGGAGCGCAGATAACGTTTCAAGGCGGCTAGAGAGTCCGGGCAATAAGGCTTTTGCGCAATTTCCTGCATTACCTGATCGATCGGCATGAAACGCGCTTCCAGCACTTCTTCCGGTTGCAAGCGCAAGGGTCCGTCCCAGACCGCCGAGAACGCCGAACACCACAGCCGATTGCCGGTGTCTTCAAAGAAAAAGTGATCATGTGCGGTCAATTCCACGCCGCTCACCCCAAGCTCTTCCTCCAGTTCACGAGCCGCCGATTCGGCGTAGCTCTCGGTCGCCAGCACCATCCCTCCGGCCGCCACATCCCAGAACCCCGGATAAATGGCTTTGCTCAGGGTGCGCCGATGCACGCACAGCTCACCGGCAGAATTGAACAGCATGATGTAGGTACCGCGCCCGATCAGCCCGCGCTCGCGCAGATCGGACCGGACCAGGGCGCCGAGCAAGTTGTCTTGCTCATCGACCCAGGCGATGTATTCGGCATCCGAGGCTGCGCGATGCGCGGCCTCGTCGGAGTTCACGAGCATTACTCAGCCCTGAGAAAGTAGTTGACGCAAATCGATGACCGCCGCATTGGCCCGCGAGATGTAGTTGGCCATGACCAGCGAGTGGTTGGCCAGCACACCGAAGCCGCTGCCGTTGAGGATCATCGGGCTCCACACCGAGGTCTGAGATGCCTCCAGCTCACGAATGATCTGCCGCACGCTGACCGTAGCGTTTTTCTTGGCCAGCACATCGGCGAAGTCGACTTCGATGGCACGCAGCAGGTGGGACAGTGCCCAGGCCTGACCGCGGGCTTCGTAGAACACGTTGTCGATCTGCATCCACGGGGTTTCGACGATCTCTTCGTCCACCTGCAGCACCTGGCCAGGGGCCGGGGCTTCGGTTTTCAGCGCGGTGTTGAGTTTGACCCGACCCACACTGGCCGACAGCCGTTGCGACAGCGAACCCAGGCGGGTCCCCACGTCACCCAGCCAGTTGTTCAGGTTGTCGGCACGGGAATAGAACAGCGCGCCCTTCTGATTCGGATCGGACAACCGTGCCTGGTAACGGCTCAGGGAGTTGATCCCTTCCTGATACTCGGACTCGCTGGAAGGCAGCACCCAGCTCTTGTTGTCGAAGTTGAAACGCGGTTCGGCCTTGGCCAGATCCGCATCCTCGGTGGACTGCGACTGGGAACGGGCGAAATCCTTGCGCAGGGCGCGGCTCAGGTCACGCACTTGCACCAGCACGCCGTACTCCCAGCTGGGCATGTTGTCCATCCACAGGCCCGGCGGAAAACGGTCGTTGGAAATATAACCACCTGGCTTGGTCAGCAGCGTACCGGCAACGGTCTTGAGGGTTTCCACCGTGGTGTAACCGATGACCATTTGCTTGCCTTCCTTTTCGGCAGCCACTTGAGCGTTCTGCTGAACCGGAAACAGTGCCGGCTCCTGACTCCAGTACCAGCCCAAGGCAAAAGCCACCAGCAGAAACAGCCCCACCACCGTGGCCAGGGCTCGGCTGAACAGCAAACCACCGAAATAGCTGCGGGTTGCCGACGGAGGTTCAGCGGCACGATCAGGCGCGCTGCCAGCGCGGTTCTTCCAGTCCAGCATGGCTATATCCTTTCAATCACTTGAGTTCATCGGTTCGACCACAACCCTACCCCATCGTGCCTCGGTTCGAGCGGATTAAATCCGCCGCAAAACAAGACGCCGCACAATAGTCGCGCATCAAGCAGCTACTATCAATGAAGCACAGCCTCCAGGCCGTGCGACCAGTCGGTCAGGAAATGAATCGCGGCGCTTTGCAGTTTATTGACGCAGGACACTCGTGCAATCGAAAAGAGGTGCTAGCATAGGGCCACCAGTCGATCTCAGCATGCACCCTAACCAGTAGTCAGGATATGACCGAGCCAGAAGACCCCAGCCGTGAGCGCCTCAAGCACCACTTTGCCCAGCGGGTAATTCATCAGGCACGTCAGATTCTTGAGATATGGCAACGCCTGCAGCGAAGTGAATGGTCAACCACCGATATGTCGGAACTGGCCGAGGCGAACTTGCGCCTGCTGCGGTTCGCCGAACGTTTCGAGCAGCCCGAACACAGTCAGCTGGCGCGCAGCATCGGCCATTCGCTGGAAGCGGTGGATGCCAATCGCGGGCGTCTGAGCAGCGGGCTGATCACCGACCTCAATCGCTTGATGCAACGCTTGTCCCGCACCGGCCTGCGTCAGGGCGACCAACTCGAACAAACTTTCCTGCCGCCGCTGCGCAAGCCGATCTACGTGATGTTGCAAGATCACGACCGCGCCGAACGGCTGGCCAAACAGCTTGAGTTCTTTGGGCTCAGCGCCCAATCGCTGGACAGTGTGGCGGCGTTTCGCTCTTCTCTGGTCGAGCGACTGCCCGCCGCGATCGTCATGGATGTCGACTTCTGTGGCGCCGGCATGGGCCTGAAACTGGCGGCCGAAGCCCAGGAAGGTCTCGAACAGCAACTGCCGCTACTGTTCTTCAGTCTGAATGAAACCGACACCCCGACCCGTCTCGCGGCCGTGCGTGCCGGCGGTCAGGAGTTTCTGACCGGCACCCTCGAAGCCTCGAGCCTGCTGGAAAAAATCGAGGTCCTGACCTGCGTCGCCCAGTACGAGCCGTACAAAGTGCTGATCATCGATGATTCACGCGCTCAGGCACTGCACACCGAACGCCTGCTCAACAGCGCCGGGATCGTCACTCGCACCCTGATCGAGCCGATCCAGGCGATGGCCGAACTGGCGGACTTCCAGCCGGACCTGATCATCCTCGACATGTACATGCCGGCCTGCACCGGTACGGAGCTGGCCAAAGTGATCCGCCACAACGACCGTTATGTCAGCGTGCCGATCATTTATCTGTCGGCCGAAGACGATCTGGACAAGCAACTCGACGCCATGAGCGAAGGCGGCGACGACTTCCTGACCAAGCCGATCAAGCCGCGCCACCTGATCACTACCGTGCGCAACCGCGCGGCCCGGGCACGCAACCTCAAGGCACGGATGGTCCGCGACAGCCTGACCGGGCTATACAACCACACCCATATCCTGCAATTGCTCGAAGACTGCAGCTTCCGCGCCCGCCGCGAAAGCAAGCCGCTGAGCTTTGCGATGCTCGACATCGACCACTTCAAACGGGTCAACGACAGCCACGGCCACCCCATGGGCGACCGCGTGATCAAGAGCCTGGCGCTGTTCCTCAAGCAACGCCTGCGCAAGACCGACTTCATCGGGCGCTATGGCGGCGAAGAGTTCGCTATCGTCATGCCCGACACCGATGTCGAATCGGCCTACAAAGTGCTCAATGAAATCCGTCAGCGCTTTGCCGAGATTCACTATCCAGCGCAACCTCAGGATCTCTGGTGCACCTTCAGCGCCGGCGTCGTAGAGATGAGCGAGGATTCCGACAGCCTGATGATGGCAAGCCAGGCCGACGAGGCGCTGTACCGCGCCAAGCACGCCGGACGCAATCGCGTGCAGGCCGCTTTGCGATCAAAGCAAAGTGCCACTTTTTCATCGGAATCCACCGAGTCAGTCATAACGCTGTAACAGAAACGCAATAACTTCAGGCGCTTACCATTCTGTCGTTGGTAGACCCTCGATGCGCCTGAAGCTGCTGACCAATCTCAACACCCTCCTGTTAGTCGCCGTTTGCCTCGCACTCGGCGCCACGCTCTGGTGGTCGCAACGGGCTCTGGAGCGACCTTATTTGCTGATGGAGCGCTATCTGGGCCTGTCGCAGCAATTCCAGAATCAGGTGGCGCGCAATATTGACGATTACCTGGCCACTGGCGATGCCCTGCGCCTGAGTGCTGCCAGCCAATCGCTCGAAACGCTGCAACAAGCGCTCGGCGAGTTGCCTGCAGATCTGGCGCAAAGCCTGCGGCCAAGCCTGGCGAGCCTGAATGACTTCAGCAAAACCGATCTGCTGGCTGCCGGCAAACTCGCCGGTGACCCGCAAGCTTTGCTGCTTCAGGCCGAGCGCGAACTGGGTGCCAACCTGGAACAGCTCAGCCAATACGCTACGAGCGCCAATAACCCGAACGCCGCCGGTTATCTGCCGTCATTGCTGGCGGCGTCGCAGCATCTGGCCAGACTATCGCTGGCCCGGGACAAACTGGTCAGCAGCGGTCGTAGCGAACTGGCGGCCGATGTCGAGCGTGAAGCCACCAGTATCCGCACCCAGGCTGAGCAGCTGGAAGCCCTGCCGCTATTGGGTGTCACTGCCAGCAATGAATCGAACACCGACGACTTTGCCGCCATGATGGGGCTGGAGAACACTGAAAAAAGCGTCGCCGAAGATACTGGCATTGGTCTCAAGCGCGAACTCAACAGCCTGCTGACGCGTTACCCGGCCGAGCTGCGCCGCACTCGCGAGCAGATCCAGAAACGCGCCGACCTCAGCGCCGCCACTCACCTTAAAATTGCCGCCGTTGCGCAGGCTATTGCCGGTCTTGAGCCCGCCGTGCGCGCCCAGCACGGGCAGATTCAAAGTGAAGTGCGAATCATCCAGGGGCTGATGATCGGTCTGATCCTGTTGATCGCGCTGCTCATCGATACCTTGCAACGACGTCTGGCCCGAGTACTGACCAACCTGGCGCCAGCCTTGTCGACCTGGGCCGAAGGCGACTTCAGTCGGGATATCCAGCTGGGCGCCACCAACCGTGAGTTGCACGACATTGAAGAGTCGCTGAATCGGCTGCGGGCGTATCTGGTTGATCTGGTGGGAACCATCCGGCAAAACGCCGAACAGGTCGCCGGCAGCAGCCGCGCCCTGGCCGAATTGAGCAGCGGCCTGCACAGCGGCGCCGAACGGCAGGCCGGGGATACCGCACAAATTCGCGATTCATTGGGCGAACTGGAAGCCACCATTGTGCAAGTCGCCGGTGATGCCAGCCAGGCCGCCGACGCCAGCCGTCACGCCGGGCTTGCGGTCGAACACGGCCAGAAAGTGATCGGCTTGAGCCTGACGGGGCTGCATGCCTTGGTCGGCGAGGTGCAGGGCAACGCACAGATGATCGAACATCTGGCCGAAGAGTCGGCGACCATTGGCGGCGTACTCACAGTCATTCGCTCCATCGCCGACCAGACCAATCTGCTGGCCTTGAACGCCGCCATCGAAGCCGCCCGCGCAGGAGAAATGGGCCGAGGGTTTGCAGTAGTCGCCGAAGAAGTCCGCACCTTGGCGCAACGCACCGCCGGCGCCACCGCCGAGATCCAGACGCTGATCGCCGGCCTGCAACTGGCCGCCCGGCAATCGGTAGAAGGTATGCGCGCCCAGGTCGAACACGCCGAAGCCACCGCCAACCAGGCCCAAGCGGCCGACGGCGCGCTGGATGAAATCGTCGGAGCCATACAAACCATCTCCGACACCGCCGTACGCATCGCCGATGTCACCGCCCAACAGAGCGGCGCCGTCAGCGAAATCCGCGATCACAGTGAGCGGATTCATCAATTGGGTGGGGACAACTTGTTGAGGATTGGTGAAGGACGCAGCCAGGGTGAACATTTACTGGCGCTGGGCGGGCAGTTGCATACGGCCGTTCAAGCCTTCAGGGTCTGACAGGGCCCCTTCGCGGGCAAGCCCGCTCCCACAGGTACTGAGCTCGGCGCTGACCCACAAAAGCCTGGTCGCCACAAGTACACCCCTCTCCCTGCACGCGCGGCCCTACTCCGCTATCATGCGCACACGTTCGATACGCGAGATTGCTATGCGCCGCCTGCTCTGCCTGATGCTGTTATTGCTCGCCCTGCCGGTGACCGCCGCCGGGTTGCTGGACAGTCGTCCCAGCTCGACGCTGGGTGCGATCAATAACAGCGCCGACTTCCTGCCGGTACGCGAAGCCTTTCGGCTGAGTCTGATGGAAAGCACGCCGCAATCGATCAAACTACGCTTCGTCGCCACCGAAGGTTATTACCTCTACCGCCATCGCTTTCAGTTCCGTACCGAACCCGCCGACGTCACGCTGGGTACCGCGCAACTACCTCAGGGCGAACAAAAACACGATGAGTTTTTCGGCGACGTCGAGGTCTATCACGGCATTCTCGATATAGAGCTGCCACGCACCGCCGGCGATCAGCGCGCCTTTACCCTGGCAGTGACTTATCAAGGCTGTGCCGATAAAGGTCTGTGCTATCCGCCAGAGACAGAGCGACTGAGCATCGAAGGCAAGCCTTCTTCAGTGCTCGGCGCCGATACTCCGACGAACAGCCACGAGACGCGCTGGAACTGGCGCGAACTGGCGCTGTTCTTCCTCGCAGGTCTTGGCCTGACCTTTACCCCTTGCGTGCTGCCCATGCTGCCGATCCTTTCCGGCGTCGTACTGCGCGGCCAGGTTGGCGGCTGGCGTGGTTTCAATCTGTCGCTGGCTTACGTACTGCCAATGGCGATCTGTTTTGCCTTGCTCGGCGCACTGATGGGGATGTTCGGCGCGCAACTGAATCTGCAGGCACGCCTGCAATCAGCCTGGGTGCTGGTGCCGTTCGCACTGTTTTTCGTGGTGTTTGCGCTGGCCATGTTCGGTATCTTCGAACTGAAACTGCCGCACGCTATCAGTAGTCGCCTGGACCGCGTGGCAAACCGCACCGAAGGCGGCTCCCTCTGGGGGGCAGCCGTGCTGGGCGTGGTTTCCAGCCTGTTGGTTTCGCCCTGCGTCTCGGCTCCGCTGGCCGGTGCGCTGCTTTATATAAGCGCCAGCGGCGATGCGCTGGGCGGCGCGCTGAAACTCTTCGTACTGGGCCTGGGCATGGGCGCACCCTTGTTGCTCGTCGCCACCGGCGGAGCGGCCTGGCTACCGAAAAGCGGCTCATGGTTGATCTACGTAAAAAATGCCATCGGCGTTCTGCTGCTGGGGCTGGCGGTGGCCTTGTTGAGCCGGGTGCTGCCAGGCCAGGTCACCTTGTTGCTGATCGGCTTGCTGGCTGCCGGAGTCGGCCTGTTTCTCGGCGCATTGGAGTTCATCTACAAGGCACCAAAACCGCGCCTGGCGCAATTACTGGGGCTGTTCCTATTATTTTATGCGCTGGCCTGCTGGTACGGCGCACTCAGCGGGCAGACCGACCCGTTGAGTCCGATCGGCCAGTCAATGGCGGTTAATTCGGCCGGTGGCGCCCAGGCTCAAAACGCCAGCGAATGGCAGACCATCAGTACGCCTCTGGAGCTGGATCGGGTCCTCACCGAGGCCAAAGTCGCCAATACCCCGCTGCTGCTCGATTGGTACGCCGACTGGTGCATCAGCTGCAAAGTCATCGAGCGTGAGGTGCTTAACGACAGCAACGTCGTCGAACGGCTCAAGGGTTATCGGTTGATCCGCTTTGACATGACCGCCAGCAACCGCGAACAACGCGCCCTGCTCGACCGTTACAAGCTGTTCGGGCCGCCAGCACTGATGTTTTTCGGCAAGGATGGCGTCGAACGCAGTGATGTCAGAGTGATCGGCGAGATCAATGCCGCGGACTTCGCCGAACGTGTCGCGAAAGCGAATGACCAGATTTAATCAGTCGGTCATATATTTCGGGCAAACATCGGGCATCGTGCTGGCTATTGCAGAGAACTGGACAGTCACAAAGGCTTTGCGGCATAGTCGCCGGGTTCTGACAACTGCACAGAGATGACAAGGAGCAGCAGATGGCGACCCTACTGGTTCTGCACGGACCCAACCTGAACTTGCTCGGCACCCGCGAACCGGGTGTCTACGGTGCGGTAACGCTGGCTCAGATCAATCAGGATCTGGAACAGCGGGCCCGCAATGCCGGTCACCATTTGCTTTACCTGCAAAGCAACGCCGAGTACGAATTGATCGACCGCATCCATGCCGCACGCGGCGAGGGTGTGGACTTCATTTTGATCAATCCGGCAGCTTTTACGCATACAAGCGTCGCATTACGTGACGCGCTGCTGGCGGTGAGCATCCCATTCATCGAAGTGCATTTGTCTAACGTGCACAAACGCGAACCTTTCCGCCATCACTCTTACTTCTCTGATGTTGCGGTGGGAGTGATCTGCGGCCTTGGCGCCAGCGGTTATCGACTGGCCCTGGAGGCCGCCCTGGAACAGCTTGAACAACAAGCTAAACGCCCCTGACCGACCCTTGGGAGTTGATGATTCATGGATATCCGTAAAGTTAAGAAACTGATCGAACTGCTGGAAGAATCCGGTATCGACGAGCTCGAGATCAAGGAAGGCGAAGAGTCCGTACGGATCAGCCGTCACAGCAAAACCCCTGCGCAGCAGTTTTACGCGCCAGCACAGATGGCCGCGCCGGCTCCGGTTGCCGCACCGGTCGCTGCTGCACCAGTGGCCGCAGTTGAAGCCCCGGCAGCACCGAAACTCAACGGCACCGTGGTTATGTCGCCAATGGTCGGTACCTTCTACCGCACCCCGGCACCGACTTCGCCGGCTTTCGTTGAAGTTGGCCAGAGCGTGAAAAAAGGCGACACCATCTGCATCGTCGAAGCGATGAAAATGATGAACCACATCCAGGCTGAATCCAGCGGTGTGATCGAATCCATCCTGGTAGAAAACGGCCAGCCGGTTGAGTACGACCAACCGCTGTTCACCATCGTTTGAACCGCGGAGAGCCAACGATGTTGAAACCTGCGAAGCTGGAAAAAGTCCTGATCGCCAACCGCGGTGAAATTGCCCTGCGGATCCTGCGCGCGTGCAAGGAAATGGGCATCAAGACTGTCGCGGTTTACTCGACTGCCGACAAAGAGCTGATGCATTTGGGCCTGGCCGACGAAAGCGTTTGCATCGGTCCAGCACCCGCGAACCTGTCTTACCTGCACATCCCGGCAATCATCGCGGCAGCTGAAGTCACTGGCGCCACGGCGATTCACCCTGGCTACGGCTTCCTCGCGGAAAACGCCGATTTCGCCGAACAGGTCGAAAAATCCGGCTTCGCCTTCATCGGCCCGACAGCTGACACCATTCGCCTGATGGGCGACAAGGTTTCAGCCAAGGACGCCATGAAGCGCGCCGGCGTACCGACCGTGCCAGGTTCCGACGGCCCGCTGCCGGAAGACCCGGAAGTCGCTATCGGCATCGGTCGCGAAGTCGGCTATCCGGTGATCATCAAAGCCGCTGGCGGCGGCGGTGGTCGCGGCATGCGCGAAGTGCACCGCGAAGAAGACCTGATCGAAGCGGCCAAGCAGACCCGGGCCGAAGCTGGCGCCTGGTTCAGCAACCCAATGGTCTATCTGGAAAAATTCCTGACCAACCCACGTCACGTGGAAGTCCAGGTCCTTTCCGATGGCCAGGGCCACGCCATCCATCTGGGCGACCGCGATTGCTCGCTGCAACGTCGTCACCAGAAGGTTCTCGAAGAAGCGCCGGCACCGGGCATCGACGAGAGGGCTCGCCAGGAAGTGCTCGCCCGCTGCGTGAAAGCCTGTATCGACATCGGCTACCGTGGCGCCGGCACATTCGAGTTCCTTTACGAGAATGGCCACTTCTACTTCATCGAGATGAACACTCGAGTCCAGGTAGAGCACCCGGTATCGGAAATGGTCACCGGGATCGACATCGTCAAGGAGATGCTCAGCATCGCCGCTGGCAACAAGCTCTCGTACACCCAGGACGATGTGAAGATCCACGGCCACGCTCTGGAATGCCGGATCAACGCCGAAGACCCGAAAACCTTTATCCCGTGCCCGGGCATGGTCAAGCATTTCCATGCGCCAGGCGGCAACGGTGTACGGGTCGACTCGCACCTCTACAGCGGCTACAAAGTGCCATCGAACTACGATTCCCTGATCGGCAAGCTGATCACCTGGGGGGCGACGCGCGATGAAGCCATGGCACGCATGCGTAATGCGCTGGATGAAATCGTTGTCGACGGGATCAAAACCAACATCCCGCTGCACCGCGACCTGGTCCGCGATGAAGGCTTCTGCGAAGGTGGCGTGAACATTCACTACCTGGAACACAAGCTGGCCAAGCAGCACTAAGCTTGACCCAGACCAACAAGGCCGCTTTCGAGCGGCTTTGTTGTTTCTGAAGGTTTCATTAAGCAATACACATCCCCTGTGGGAGCGGGCTTGCTCGCGAAAGCGGTCTGTCAGTCACATCAATGTAGGATGTGCCGACGCCTTCGCGAGCAAGCCCGCTCCCACAAAAGCTCTGCGCTCGCGTAAACTTGCGGGCTTCTCGCAGCCCGCCAGGCTGCAATCAATATTTTTCAAAGGTGCCCGCCATGCCTTGGCTGCAAGTCCGTCTCGCCATCAGCCCAGAACAAGCCGAAACCTACGAAGACGCTTTCCTTGAGGTCGGCGCCGTTTCGGTGACCTTCATGGACGCCGAAGATCAGCCGATCTTTGAGCCGGAACTGAACACTACCCCGCTGTGGTCCCATACCCATCTGTTGGCACTGTTCGAAGACGGCACCGAAGCCGCCAGCGTCCTGGCCCATATGGAATTGCTGACCGGCAGCCCGCTGCCTGAGTACCACAGCGAAATCATCGAAGACCAGGACTGGGAACGCAGCTGGATGGATAACTTCCAGCCAATGCGCTTCGGCCAGCGTCTGTGGATCGTTCCGAGCTGGCACGCCGCGCCGGAACCGGATGCGGTCAACCTGCTGCTCGACCCGGGCCTGGCCTTCGGCACCGGCACCCACCCGACGACCGCACTGTGCCTGGAATGGCTCGACGGCCAGGACCTGAAGGGCTGCAACGTGCTGGACTTTGGCTGTGGCTCGGGGATTCTGGCTATTGCCGCGCTGCTGCTGGGCGCCAAAGAGGCCGTCGGCACCGACATCGACGTTCAGGCCCTGGAAGCGTCCCGCGACAACGCCGGGCGCAACAACATTGCCGACGAACTGTTCCCGCTATATCTGCCGCAGGATTTGCCGCAGGTTCAGGCCGACGTATTGGTCGCCAATATCCTCGCCGGCCCGCTGGTTTCCCTGGCCCCGCAACTGTCCAGCCTGGTCAAGCCCGGTGGTCGCCTGGCGCTGTCGGGCATCCTCGCCGAACAAGGCGAAGAGGTCGCAGCGGCCTATGCCCGGGATTTCGATCTGGACCCGATTGCCAATCGCGAAGGTTGGGTGCGCATTACTGGCCGTCGGCGCTAGAATGAGCACCTGCATAAACCGGATGGCCGCATGACCGATAGTTTCGTCACTCAGTGCCCGCATTGCCAAACCAGCTTTCGCGTCAGCCACGCCCAATTGAGCGTGGCCCGCGGAGTGGTTCGTTGCGGCTCATGCCTGCAGGTATTCAACGCCGCACAGCAGCTGATCGAGCGACGCAAGGGCGCTGTCGCACCCAACGTGCCAGCTCCGGTCGAACCACCGCCGCAACGGGCCATCAGCCAGAAACAATGGACGGCCGCCGAACTCGATCTGGACAACCTTGACCTCGACGAAGAACTCGCCAGGCTCGAACAGCGGGAAATCGAGCCGACCATGGAGTTCGGGCAAGAGCGCAAGCACAAGGAAGATTCGCTGAGCGCACGCCGGGATACGACCGGCGGCGAGGAAGAACAGTGGCCCGACAGCCTGTTCAGTGGATCGGCTGCCGAACGCACAGAAGTGATTGAGCCCGCCCAGCCTCAAACCAGCACAAACACCAGGCCGACGAATCCCCCCGCCGAACCGGCCAGGCCCAGCCGCACCGAACCCTCACTGTCCTTCGATCTGGACGATTTTGGCGATGAACTCAAGGCGCCGCCTGTACGCCCGGATCAGCAGCCGCCAGCGCAAGAACATCACGAACGCCTGTCCGCGATGGATGACGCCGACGAAGAGCTGCCAGAGCCCACCGAACCGCTGCGCAAGACGCGCGTCCGCAGTGAACCTGGCTTGCACGACGAGGTACTACAGGATCTGATCGACGAACCCGTGCACCTTGACTGGCAAAAGCGCCGCTCGCCCTGGGGCAGACGCTTCTTCTGGGGATTACTGATTCTGCTCGGCGCCGCCGCATTGGCAGGCCAATACATTGCCTATCACTTCGACGAACTGGCCCGCCAGGACCAATACCGGCCATGGTTTCAGCAACTGTGCCCGAAAATCGGCTGTACGGTGCCGTCCAAGGTCGATATCGCCCGCATAAAGAGCAGCAATCTGGTGGTACGCAGCCATCCGGATTTCAGTGGTGCACTGGTGGTCGATGCAATCATCTACAACCGCGCCCCCTTCTCTCAGCCGTTCCCGCTGCTGGAGTTACGCTTTGCCGACCTCAATGGGCACCTGATTGCCAGCCGGCGTTTCAAACCAGGCGAATACCTCAGCGGCGAGCTTGAAGGCCTGACAGAAATGCCATCACAGACGCCCATTCATATCGCCCTGGACATCCTCGATCCCGGCACAAAAGCGGTCAATTACAGCCTGAGCTTCCATTCCCCCGAGTGAAACGCCTCAGCCAATCGACGCTGATTCCCATTGATGACAGTTTTCTGACTTCCTGCGCCGAACCAAACTGCTGGCAATAACAGAATAACTGTTCAGATTTTATCCAATTCAGCCTTTATCCAGTCATCGAGAGCGGGTATCATGCCAACCCTTTTTCGAACTCTAATGATCCGGCCCCACAACAGGGAAGTCCTATGTCGGCGGTACGCATCGGTCCATATACATTGCCCAACGGCTTGATTCTCGCCCCGATGGCGGGGGTCACTGACCAGCCCTTTCGTCAGCTGTGCAAACGGTTGGGCGCAGGCCTTGTAGTCTCGGAAATGGTCACCAGCGACATGAGTTTGTGGAACAGCCGCAAATCGCGTCTGCGCATGATCCACGAAGGTGATCCCGAGCCACGCTCGGTACAGATCGCCGGCGGTGATGCGCAAATGCTGGCGGATGCCGCCCGCGCCAACGTCGAGTTGGGCGCACAGATTATTGATATCAACATGGGTTGTCCGGCGAAGAAGGTCTGCAACAAGGCTGCCGGTTCCGCGTTGCTGAAAGACGAAGAGTTGGTGAGCGAGATCCTGCATGCCGTCGTGGCGGCAGTCGATGTGCCGGTCACCTTGAAAATACGCACCGGCTGGGACCGGGCGAACAAGAACGGCCTGACGGTGGCGAAGATCGCCGAACAGGCAGGCATCACGGCGCTGGCGGTCCATGGCCGGACCCGCGCCGATCTGTACACCGGTGAAGCCGAGTACGACACCATTGCCGCGATCAAGCAGGCGGTGTCGATCCCGGTCTTCGCCAACGGCGATATCGATTCGGCCGAGAAGGCCCGGTACGTGCTCCACGCGACCGGCGCCGATGGGCTGTTGATTGGCCGGGCCGCCCAAGGGCGCCCGTGGATTTTTCGTGAGATCGAGCACTTTCTGCGTACCGGCGAAACACTCCCGGCACCGGAGCTGTTCGAGGTGGAACGTATTCTGCTAGAGCATCTGGCCGCGCTGCATGCCTTCTATGGGGATGTCATGGGCGTACGCATTGCCCGCAAGCATGTGGGCTGGTATCTCGCAACCCTGCCGGGCGCCAGGGAGTTTCGCGCCCACTTCAATCGTTTGGATGATACGGAAGCACAGTGCGCCAACGTTCGTGAGTTTTTCGCCGAACGTTACAAGAGCCTGGTGACAGGGGACGGAGAAGGGGTGGCCGCATGACGATGATGAGTGAGACTTTAGAGAGTGGAACAACACCCGTGAGCGACAATGTGAATTTGAAACAGCACCTCAATACACCGAGCGAAGAGGGTCAGACCCTTCGCGGGAGTGTCGAGAAGGCGCTGCACAATTATTTCGCCCACCTTGAGGGCGCTGCCGTCACGGACGTATACAACCTGGTGCTCTCCGAAGTCGAGGCGCCACTGCTCGAAAGCGTGATGAACTACGTCAAGGGCAACCAGACCAAGGCCAGCGAGCTGCTCGGTTTGAACCGGGGCACCTTGCGCAAGAAGCTCAAGCAGTACGATCTGCTGTAAGCATTCAATCAAACCAGAAAGGCGCCCGTGTAACCCCGGTCGCCTTTTTTGCTGACTCCTTTGCTTTTGATGGAAATTGAGATGACCGACCAGACTACCCGCCTGCCGATCCGCCGCGCTTTGATCAGCGTTTCCGACAAGACCGGGATCCTCGACTTCGCCCGTGAGCTGGAAGCGCTGGGCGTTGAGATCCTCTCCACCGGCGGTACGTTCAAGCTGCTGCAGGACAATGGCGTGGCCGCAGTGGAAGTCGCGGACTACACCGGTTTCGCAGAAATGATGGACGGACGGGTGAAAACCCTGCACCCGAAAATCCATGGCGGGATCCTCGGTCGTCGCGGTATCGACGACGCCATCATGAACGAGCACGGCATCAAGCCGATCGACCTGGTGGCCGTCAACCTCTACCCGTTCGAAGCCACCATCAACAAGCCAGGCTGTGACCTGCCGACCGCCATCGAGAACATCGACATCGGCGGCCCGACCATGGTCCGCTCGGCAGCCAAGAACCACAAAGACGTAGCCATCGTGGTGAATGCCGGCGATTACGCCAACGTCCTGGAAAGCCTCAAGGCCGGCGGCCTGACCTACGCTCAGCGTTTCGACCTGATGCTCAAGGCCTTCGAACACACTGCCGCCTATGACGGCATGATCGCCAACTACATGGGCACCGTGAACCAGGCGGCTGAAACCCTCAGCACAGAAGGTCGCAGCGAATTCCCGCGGACCTTCAACAGCCAGTTCATCAAGGCCCAGGAAATGCGCTACGGCGAGAACCCGCACCAGAGCGCGGCGTTCTACGTTGAAGCCAAACCTGCCGAAGTCGGCATCGCCACCGCGACCCAACTGCAAGGCAAAGAGCTGTCGTTCAACAACGTGGCCGACACCGACGCTGCGCTGGAATGCGTGAAGAGTTTCGTCAAGCCTGCCTGCGTCATCGTCAAGCACGCCAACCCGTGCGGCGTTGCGGTCAGCCCGGACGCCGAAGGCGGTATCCGTCAGGCTTACGAACTGGCTTACGCGACCGACACCGAGTCGGCGTTCGGCGGCATCATCGCCTTCAACCGCGAGCTGGACGCTGAAACCGCCAAGGCCATCGTCGAGCGTCAGTTCGTCGAAGTGATCATCGCCCCAAGCGTCACCGACGAAGCCCGCGCCATTGTTGCAGCCAAAGCCAACGTGCGCCTGCTGGCTTGCGGCCAGTGGTCGGCTGATCGCGCACCTGCCTGGGACTACAAGCGCGTCAACGGCGGCTTGCTGGTTCAAAGCCGCGACATCGGCATGATCGGCAGCGAAGACCTGAAAGTGGTGACCAAACGCGCACCGACCGAACAGGAAATCAACGACCTGATCTTCGCCTGGAAAGTCGCCAAGTACGTCAAATCCAACGCTATCGTCTACGCCAAGAATCGTCAGACCATCGGTGTCGGCGCTGGCCAGATGAGCCGCGTGAACTCCGCACGCATCGCCGCGATCAAGGCTGAACACGCCGGCCTGCAGGTTCAGGGCGCGGTCATGGCCTCGGATGCTTTCTTCCCGTTCCGCGACGGCATCGACAACGCAGCCAAGGTCGGCATCACTGCAGTGATCCAGCCAGGTGGCTCGATGCGTGACAACGAAGTGATTGCTGCTGCTGATGAAGCTGGCATCGCCATGGTATTCACCGGCATGCGCCACTTCCGTCACTGATACGTTGCCCTCTGCGGGCGAACTCCTGTGGGAGCGGGCTTGCCCGCGAAGGCGGCGGCACATCCAGTATAGATGTGACTGACAAACCGCTTTCGCGAGCAAGCTCGCTCCCACAGAAAAGCATCTCTGTGGTGCTCAACAGAATTAGCGTCATCTGAGGTTTTTGAAATGAATGTTTTGATCATTGGCAGCGGTGGCCGTGAACACGCCCTGGCCTGGAAAGTGGCTCAGGATCCGCGCGTGCAGAAAGTTTTCGTTGCCCCGGGCAACGCCGGCACCGCCATTGAAGCCAAGTGCGAGAACGTCGCTATCGACGTGCTGGCCCTTGAGCAGCTGGCAGATTTTGCCGAGAAAAATGTTTCCCTGACCATCGTCGGCCCGGAAGTGCCATTGGTGGCCGGCGTTGTCGATCTGTTCCGCTCCCGCGGCCTGGATTGCTTCGGCCCGACCGCGAGCGCCGCTCAGCTGGAAGGTTCCAAGGCATTTACCAAGGACTTCCTGGCACGCCACAAGATTCCGACTGCCGATTACCAGAACTTCACCGAGATCGAGCCGGCCCTGGCCTATCTGCGTGAAAAAGGCGCACCGATCGTGATCAAGGCCGACGGCCTGGCCGCCGGTAAAGGCGTGATCGTCGCCATGACCCTGACCGAAGCCGAAGACGCCGTACGCGACATGCTCGCCGGCAATGCTTTCGGCGAAGCCGGCTCGCGTGTGGTGATCGAGGAATTCCTCGACGGCGAAGAAGCCAGCTTCATCGTCATGGTCGACGGCAAGAACGTTCTGCCAATGGCCACCAGCCAGGACCACAAACGCGTCGGCGACGGTGACACCGGCCCGAACACTGGCGGCATGGGTGCCTACTCCCCTGCTCCGGTGGTCACTGCCCAGGTGCATCAGCGCGTCATGGATCTGGTGATCTGGCCGACCGTGCGCGGTATGGCCGAGGAAGGTAACGTCTACACCGGCTTCCTGTATGCCGGTCTGATGATCGACAAGGCTGGCAATCCGAAAGTCATCGAGTTCAACTGCCGCTTCGGCGATCCGGAAACCCAACCGGTGATGCTGCGTCTGCAATCGAGCCTGGTGTTGCTGATCGAGGCCGCTCTGGCCCAGGCACTGGACAAGGTCGAAGCGCAATGGGATCCACGTCCAAGTGTGGGTGTCGTTCTGGCAGCCGGCGGCTATCCTGGTGATTACGCCAAAGGCGCGGCCATTGAAGGTCTGGATGCAGCGGCCACACTGGAAGGCAAAGTCTTTCACGCCGGCACCGCACTGAAAGACGGTCAGGTCGTCACCGCTGGCGGTCGAGTGCTCTGCGCCACCGCCCTGGGCCAAAGCGTCGATGCAGCTCAACAGCAAGCTTACAAACTGGCGGCTAAAATCGATTGGCAAGGCTGCTTCTACCGTAAGGACATTGGCTACCGTGCCATTGCCCGTGAGCGTGGCGAAAATCAGGAATAAGCTATCCATTCGGCTAGGCAGGGGCCTCTGGCCCTTGCCGTACTATTCCAGCCCCGCGCATAGTTGTAATCTGGCATCAACCTACGAAGGGATTTCGCCGTGCGCTGGCTCAGGATTGCCATAGGCTTCACCGTCAGCCTGCTGACTCTGCTCTGTTTGCTACCGGTTCAGGCCGCGCAAGGCAGTGGCTGGGCGGTATTGCTCGACGAACAAGCCGACCTGCAACTGAGCGACATCCGCTCTGCCCGCTATACCAATCAATTCAGCCCCACCGAACTGAACCAGCTGACGGCTGCCGAGCCTGATGGCGCCTTGTGGCTGCGTTTCAAACTCCAGCCAGGCAAACACGAACAACTGTTGCGCATTTTTGCGCCAGATCTGGTCCACCTCAATTTATACGTGCTCGACGATGACAAACTGATCGAGCAAGTGAACACCGGCACCGGCCAGCCACAGGCCGAGAGGCCGCTGCCCAGCAGTGACTTCATGTTGCCGCTGCCGCAAAGTGAAAAAACCCTCGATGTGTATCTGCGGCTGGTTTCCGAGCACCAGCTACGCCCTTACATCACCTTGCAATCGGCGGTCATGAGCGCGGCAGATCAAGGCCAGACGCTGATCTATGGTCTGCTGTTCGGCTGTTTGGCGATGCTGATCCTGCATAACCTGACCCGCTACGCCTACACCCGTTCCAGAAGCAGTGTGTGGCTTGCCGCCTGCGAAGGCCTGCTGCTACTCAGTCTGCTCCTGCTGCTGAATCTGGCAGGCCCCTGGCTGCCGGACTGGCACGCCCTACAAACGCCTGGCGCGTATCTGGCCCTACTGTTTACAGCGCCTTGCGGCCTGATGTTCGCCTACCGATTCTTCGCCCCACTTGGCCCCCACCCGCTGAACCGGCTGTTGCTGGGCGACATCCTGTTCATCACCTTGTGCAGCCTGTTGCTGCTGTTTGTCGATACCCTGCCGCTGAACATCATTACCTACGCGCTGGTGGCTCTCGCCGGCTTGAGCATGCTGTTCGTCGGCGCCTATCACTGGCAGAAAGGCTACCGCCCGGCACGCCTGTTCGTTGTAGCCATGGTGATTTTCAACATCGGTACCCTGATCATTCTGCCAGCGCTTTTGGGGCTGACCCAGGTAGCGCCCCAAGGTCTGGTCATGACGCTGCTCGGGTTCATCTGCATCAGCGGCCTGCTGATGAGCGTCGCTCTGGGCGAGCGACAGCGTAGCATCACCGAAGACCGTTTCAGCATCAGCCGCGACCTGGCCGCCAGCAATGCCGAGATCAACGCCAAGGCCGAATTCCTGGCGAAAATCAGTCACGAGATCCGCACACCGATGAATGGTGTGCTGGGCATGACCGAGCTGCTGCTGGGCACACCGCTGTCCGTCAAACAACGAGACTACGTGCAGACCATCCACAGTGCCGGCAACGAACTGCTCACCTTGATCAACGAGATTCTCGACATCTCCAAGCTCGAGTCCGGGCAAATCGAGCTGGACGATGTACAGTTCGACCTCAATGCCCTGATCGAAGACTGCCTGAGTATTTTTCGCGCCAAGGCCGAGCAGCAAAACGTCGAGCTGATCAGCTTTATTCAGCCGCAAGTACCGCGGGTGATCAGCGGCGACCCCACGCGCCTGCGCCAGACGCTACTGAGCCTGCTGGAAAACGCGCTGAAGAAAACCGACGAGGGCGAAATCCTGATTGTCGTTGCCCTCGACGAACGCAGCGCCAAACCCCGGCTACGCATCGCGGTACAAGACAGCGGCGTACCGATGGACGCCGGCGAGCGCGATGCCCTGCTGCATGCCGAGCTGCACAGCAAGAATTTCCTCTCCGCGACACGTCTGGGTGGCAACCTGGGACTGGTCATCGCCCGCCAGCTGATCCTGCTGATGCACGGCGAGTTCGGGATCAAAAGCGGCAACAATAGCGGCAGCACTCTGTGGCTGACCTTGCCTCTGGACCCGGAACGCCTCGAACACCCGACCTCCGACCTTGATGGTCCGCTGCAAGGCGCACGGGTGTTGGTGGTGGATGACAACGACACCTGCCGCAAAGTCCTGGTGCAGCAATGCAGCGCCTGGGGCATGAACGTCAGCGCGGTCCCTTCCGGCAAGGAGGCGCTGGCCCTGTTGCGGACCAAGGCGCACCTGCGCGACTACTTCGACGTGGTCCTGCTCGACCAGAACATGCCGGGCATGACCGGCATGCAGCTGGCGGCGAAAATCAAGGAAGACCCGAGCCTGAACCACGATATCCTGCTGATTATGCTCACCGGTATCAGCAACGCGCCGAGCAAGATCATCGCGCGTAACTCCGGGGTCAAACGCATCCTGGCCAAACCGGTCGCCGGCTACACCCTCAAGACTACCCTGGCCGACGAGCTGACACAGCGTAACAAGGGCCTTGTTGTCCCCTATCACCCGTTATCCGGCGTGCCGGTACCGGTCAAGGTGCCAAGCGATTTCCGTATCCTCGTTGCAGAAGACAACAGCATCTCGACCAAGGTCATTCGCGGCATGCTCGGCAAGCTCAACCTGCAGCCGGACACCGCCAGCAACGGCGAAGAAGCCCTGCGCGCAATGAAAGCCCAACGTTACGATCTGGTACTGATGGATTGCGAAATGCCAATCCTCGACGGTTTTTCCGCCACGCAGCAACTGCGCGCCTGGGAAGTCGGCAATCAGCGCTCGCGTACGCCGGTGGTGGCCCTGACCGCGCACATTCTGACCGAGCACAAGGAGCGCGCACGCCAGGCCGGCATGGACGGGCACATGGCCAAACCGGTCGAACTGTCGCAACTGCGCGAGTTGATCGAGCATTGGGTTGCCCAACGCGATTTGCAGAATCAGCCAACGGCTCAAACCTACTGAGCCGACAGACTGCGCAACGCCTGATAGACTCCCCATCGCCCTCCTTCGCTGCGAGCTCCAACCATGCTCCACGTGCTGTTCAGCGTTTACCTGAAGATGCTGGTGCTCTATAGCCCCTTCTTCGTTCTGTCCTGCTTCATCAGTCTGACGCGCGGCTATTCCAGCAAGGAACGCCGACGCCTGGCCTGGAAAGTCGCCCTCGCCACCTTGGTCTCCAGCGTCCTGCTGTACCTGTTCGGACGGGTGATTTTCAGCGTGTTCGGCATCACCGTGGATGCCTTTCGCATCGGCGCCGGGAGTGTGTTGTTCATCTCGGCACTGGGCATGGCTCAAGGCAAGGCGGTGGTGCAGACCGATAACGTGCAACAGGACGTGACCATCGTCCCGCTGACCATTCCCCTGACCGTCGGCCCCGGCACCATCGGTGCACTGCTGGTGATGGGCGTCGGCCAGCCACACTGGGACGACAAGCTCACCGCTATCCTCAGCATTGCCCTGGCCAGTTTCACCGTCGGCGTAGTGCTCTACTTGTCGAACCGCATCGAACGTATTCTTGGCGATCAGGGTTTGCAGATTGTCAGTCGGTTGATGGGGTTGTTCGTGTGTGCGCTGGCGGCGCAGATTATTTTTACCGGGGTTAGAGGGTATCTGGTGCCCTGACCGGTCGACGACTGAGCACCGTCTGAGTGCTCAGCCCCGGCCTGGGCCTGGCAAGACGACCATCCATTCTTCTTTGTGCCCTTGCACAAACGCCTCGATTTGCTGTCGGGTTATTGCAAACGCCCTGGTTGCCTGCTCGAACGAACAACGTCTTACGCATACCTGCGAAGTAAACTTATCGGTCAAAAACGCCTGCTCCAGAAATCGTTCTCCCACGCTTTCGGTCGTTTTAAAGTCAAGGTAGATCACCTCCATTTTCGAGTCCCCCTTGCTCACCGCCAGCAGCAGACGCACTGTAAAGACTGCCTCGTCTACCGCACCCGAGGTTTTAACGACACGCTTGCCAATACTGGTTTCGCGCAAACGCTCCAGCACCGCCGAATCAACAGTCGGGCTGGCCAACGCGTCGAGCGTTTCGACCGTTAGCTCAAGCTGCGCCTTGAGGGCTTCATCCAACATTGTCTTGGCGACCATATCCTTGAGGCTGACGCAGGATCCAGCTTCAAACGAGTAAAACTGCTGCGTCTCCCGCCTGAGCGTCCAGGCGCAGCGCGTCAGAGAATAAACCAAAGCGCTATACCATTCGGAGCTCTCGCTCACGTGGCTCGACGCCATGATCCGGGAAGCGATCAACGAATACAGAATATCGCGCTTTAGTTGGCTTTCGACCGAGTCAGAAAAGACACTTATTGCAGCGGAATCGACATATGACTCCTGGCAAAAACTGTTCATATGCAAACCTGAATATTGTTGACACCTAAAAAAGTGAGAACTCCAAACCTTGAAGTTCTCGCTCGTATTACAGAGCTGTTTTGAAATACTCCAGCCTGTGCTTGTCAACCGCTGCTTGAATTACATCCTTGATAACGTTAAAAGCACGTCGATTCAAGGTGCGTCGCGTGGCAGCATTGTACAGTTTCACGTCTTCAGCCTTGTACTTGAAAAAGAGCACCTTATTGATGACGTCCTTGCTCTCCATTTGCATAGCACAGACGGTCATGGTTGCTCTTCCGCCCGAGACGATGCACGGCGTTAACTGAAAGTTGGCAGCGTTGTTCTTTTTGCTTTTCAACTCCATCAGTTTGATTGCGCCATCATCCTTTTCCAGTTTATCCAAAGCGCCAGAGATCAATGGCAAGATTTTCAACTTATCGACACCGGCCGCAACCGCGATAATTTTCAATGCTGCTTCATCCATTGTGAAGCTCAGCTCTTGACTGATGTACTCCTTGTAGGGGTCATTCAGCGTAGGCCAGCCGCAGTTCGTCAGTGCCTTGCTATATTCGCCATACCATTCGCGACGCTGGGTTTCACGCTGAAAAAGTTTGTCTGCACGAATTTCTGCATAAAGAATAGTGTCGTCGAACGCCTCGCGATCTGCCTCGCTCACGCCTTCGTCATAAGCAACTACTGTCGAGCCTAAAAGAGCGCCTGACTCATCCTCAATTTTTGTAGCGAAATGGCGGGCACGTGGAGCACGCCACTGATGTGCTGAATCATCAACACCTGCAAAATACCTGGCTTGCGCCGAATAATTAAAAGCTTCATCCACAACATCAAATTCGGTCATTTATATTACATCCTGTAGTTATTCAAGCTTACACCCTGTAAGCAACTAAAACCTAACCGTCAATCCAGGAGAAGTCAACGCGAACTAACAGCCATATCATTCAAAGCGTTACTGTCCTCCAAACACTAACAACAAGAACACAGCAGCGCATTTATACATCGCCAATTACACATCGGTAATGAAAAACGGCCCCGAAGGGCCGCAGTCACTCAAGAGGCGGGTTTGTCGCCGTACCAGCGCGGCGTATACACCCACTCACCACCCTCGGCACGAGGGAACACGCAGGTAGTGGACGAACCGATCAGCACCATGGTGCGCATGTCCACCTGGTCCGGGGTCAATTGGCCCAGGGTGGTGACACGCAAGGTTTGGCCCGGGCGGCCAATGTCACGACCCAACACCACAGGTGTTTCAGCTGTGCGGTGCTGTGCGACGATCTCCAGTGCCCGGCCCAACTGCCACGGACGCGAACGGGAGATCGGGTTGTAGAAGGCCAGGGCCAGATCGGCCTGGGAGGCCAGGTCGAGACGCTTCTCGATGATCGCCCAGGGCTTGAGGTTGTCCGACAGCGACATCACGCAGAAGTCATGTCCCAGCGGTGCGCCGGCCTGAGCGGCAGTGGCCAGGGACGCAGAAACGCCGGGGAGAATTTCCAGATCGACGTTGTGCCAGTTTGAATCGGACGATTCGTGCAAAGCCTCCAGCACCGCGGCAGCCATGGCGAACACACCCGGATCCCCCGAAGAAACCACCACCACCGAGCGCCCCTGAGCCGCGAGTTCGAAAGCGTGGCGGGCACGCTGCATCTCTTCGCGGTTGTCGGTGCAGTGCATCACCTGATCGGCGCGGAACGGGCCGGCCATGCGCACGTAGGTTTCATAACCCAGCACGTCATTGGCCCTCGCCAGTTCGGCCTTGACCGCCGGCACCATCAGTTCGGCCGCGCCCGGGCCCAGACCAATCACCGCCAGACGCCCGCGAGGACGGCCGACCAGCAGCGGATCGACAGGCTCGGCGGCGACCACGATGACCAGGTCGCTATTGGCCTCGATCACCTTCAACGCAGAGGGCGCCGCGTTCCGTGCGTGATCGAGCACACTGCCGGGCCGGGCGCTGAAACGCAGCGGCACACCCAGTTCAAGCGCGGCTTCGCGCAATGCGCCGTTGGCCATGTCGCTTTCGCCGGCCAACAAACAGGCCAGAGATTGCAGCGCAATGTTCGCCTCATGCAGAGCTGTGCGAATGGCGTTAGTCAGATCAGGCGTTGCCGCCGTCACGGCCACCACGACGTTGCGTGGATAAATCATTAGCTCGTCGGCACTTGGCTGGCGCTCGATATGACCGACATGAATCGTCAATCGCGCCTGTCGATCTTCCGGCAATTGCGCCTCGGCCAGCCAGGGCGCCGGACCTTCGATACGCACCGACTCGCCCGCGAGCAAATCGCTGACAAAGCGTTTGCCCAGTTCCAGATCGCCAAGGGTATAGCCGCTGGGCGGGTTGAGCAGACAGGTGCCGAAACGCAGTTCGCCGCTGGTAGTGATGGCCGCCGCGACGTCCAGGGCGGCAGCGATTTCCCGCGCTAAAACATTCACCCCGCCCAAGCCACCGAGCAGCGGCACCACGGCGCTGCCGTCCTCGGCCACGGCCAATACCGGCGGCTCGGCGCCTTTCTCCAGCAACAACGGCGCCAGGGTGCGGATGACGATACCGGCCGCACACAGAGCAATGATCGGCGTGTCCTGCTGATAGAACTCACGCAGGGTCGCACCGAACTCGTGATACGTGCGGTCGGCGCCTTCAACCCGTTCGGCCAGGCCGTGAATCAAGGCCTCTGGATAGCGCTGCTGGATCCTGCGCGCCGTAGCGAGGCTGCCGTTGCCCAGAACGACAATGGCCGGAGCAGGACGGGCCATCAACCTTGCCACCGTTCGCCGGGGACGATAATCAGCGAGAAGTACGGCGACGACATCGGCTCGACTTCACCCAGCGGAACAATCTTCTGATTGGCCATGGTCGCGCGCTCGACGTACAGCGCACGCTCAGCCAGACCGAGCTCTTCCAGCACTTGCCGGACCTTGGGGAAGTTGCGCCCCAGTTTCATGATGACCGCCGCATCAGCATCGGCCAGACGGCGCTTGAGGTCGTCGTGAGGCAGCACACCAGACAGCACCGACAGGCTCTGATTGCGATACACCAGCGGCGCACCCAGTACCGAAGCACCACCGAGCATCGAGCACACACCTGGCACCACTTCGGCTTCATAACGGCCGGCCAGGCGGTCATGCAGGTACATGTAGGAGCCGTAGAAGAACGGGTCGCCTTCGCAGATCACCGCCACGTCGCGACCGGCGTCCAGATGCGCCGCAAGCTGTGCACTGGCGGTGTCATAGAAATCGCTGATCACTTGCTCGTAGGACAACGGCGCGGGCAACGCTTCAGTAGTCACCGGATACACCAGCGGCAGCAGGTTTTGGGCATCCTGTAAATGCGCCTCGATGATGCCGAAGGCATTGCCCTTTTTGCCCTTGGCGACGAAGTACGCCACCACCGGCGATTCGCGTAGCAGGCGCAGGGCCTTGACGGTAATCAGTTCCGGATCACCAGGGCCGACGCCAAGGCCGATCAAACGTCCAGGTTGCTGCATCATTCGATCTCCGTGGCGAGGGCATTGACGGCGGCGGCGGCCATGGCGCTACCGCCCAGCCGGCCTTGCATGATGACGAAGGGCACGCCGCGACTGTCGGCCGCAAGCATCGCCTTGGATTCGGCGGCGCCGACAAAGCCCACCGGGAAGCCGAGGATCAGCGCCGGTTTCGGGGCGCCGGCGTCGAGCATTTCCAGCAGATAAAACAGCGCGGTCGGCGCGTTGCCGATCACCACCACGCTGCCTTCCAGATGCGGGCGCCACAGTTCCAGCGCCGCGGCGGAACGGGTGTTGCCCAACTCCCGGGCCAGATCAGGAACGCTGTCATCGCGCAGGGTGCAGATGACCTCGTTGTTCGCTGGCAAACGAGCGCGGGTCACGCCTTCGGAAACCATTCGCGCGTCACACAGAATCGGCGCACCAGCAGCCAGCGCATCGCGCCCGGCCTTGCCCGCGCCTTCGGAGAACTGCAGACCGTCAATCGCATCGACCATGCCACAGGCGTGAATCACCCGGACCGCGAGTTTTTCCAGATCGGCCGGGATTCGCTCGAGGTTGGCCTCGGCGCGAATGATCGCGAAGGAGTTGCGATAGATCTCCTGACCGTCGCGGATGTAATCAAGCATCAAGGGGGCTCCGTGAGCGGACGTCGAGCAAGGCGTCGACCGCTTCAATAGTAAGGTTGCGTGCGTGCAGGGCGCCGAAACCCGGCTGCCCCGCATCGAAGAAATAGAGGTCGTAGTGACCGGGGGCGACTGCCAGCAAAGTAACCGGCGCCACATGGGCGGCGGCGCAGGAACGCTGGCAGCCGGATAGATGCACGTTCAGAACATGACCATGACGTTGCAGCAGCGCGGCCAGTTGCAGGGCATCGCCCTTGGTCTCGGCCAGGCCTTTTGCGCAGCCGCTGGAGCCAGTGCAGGCGATCAACCGTGATAACGGCTGATCGGCTTTGCACAGCAGGCCCAGCTCTTCCAGGCGCTGGATGACCTCAGGCACATCCTCTTGGCGAACATTGGGCAACAACAGACTTTGCCATGGGGTGAACCGCAGGCAGCTGTCGCCGAACTCAACGGCCAGTTGCGCCGCGCCCCTGAGCATGGAGGGATCGAGACGCCCCAGAGGCGGCACGGCACCGACGTAGAAACGATCGGCTTGCGCCTGCGGATTAGCGCCGATATGCAGAACGTCCGGGCTCGATGAGCGCTGCCAATCACCGATGGATTTCAATGACAGGCGTTCGGCCAGTCGAGCGAGGAACCCGGCGACCGGGTATTCAGCCAGCAAATGACGCATACGCGTCTGTTCGGGACGCGCCAGCTCGAGAAACAACTCAAGCACCGCGACCACCAACGTGTGGCCGTCCTCCCGGCGCACCACGCCGGCCGGAGCCTGCGTCGGGCATCCGGCCAGACCGAAGGCCAGCCATTCCTCGCCGTCTCGTTCAACGGCGCTCAACCACAGATCATGAGCATGTTCGAGCATCGCCAACGCCTCGCCACCATCGAGTTGCACCGCAAACTTGGGGCTGAGGTCGTGGAAATGAGGGTGACTTTGCAAAGTCACAAGCAATTGCTCGGCCAACGGACGCGTGTCGAACAACATCTGCCGATCAATCCCGGCAGTCGGGCTGAGCATCAGGTTACGCACATCGTCGCCCGCCGCAGTGCGTGGGCCCAGGCCTGCGGCGAGCAGGCTGTCGATCAATGCCCGTTGCCCATCACCTATCCCGCGTATCTGCAGGTTGGCACGGTTGGTTGCCTCGATCACCCCCCCGGCGAAGCGCTCAGCCGCATCGGCCACCGCTTCGGCCTGAGCCGCACTGATCGAACCGCCATTCAATTTGATCCGACAGATCCCGCCATCCAGGGCCTGGACGATACGCAGCAACCCCGGGCAAGCCGAGGGACGCAGCGTCGAAATGGAAGAATGTACCGCAGCTGGTGTTTTCAAAATGCGCCCGTGGTGAAGCACTTCCCTATGGAAGGCGCCGTATTATGCCTGCTTTGAGCCGGGGGATGAAAAGCTGCCTGACAAGGTGCCGGATCAATGCCGCGCGAGACCTTTGCACCGGCACTCGTGTGCACTGATTCGACAATATTTATGGAAGGGTCACAGCTTCATATTCACCAGATAACTCATGCTTCGCTCGGTGATCTTATTACGCATCGCCTCAGCGAGTTCGCAAAAGCGCTTGCGATCGAGGGTAAACACACCGTAATGCATGACCAGCGTGACATCGTGATTCTCCCATCGCAAAAAGAGAAACTGTTCTGTGGTTTTGGCATAGGCAAACCACAAATGATGGAAGGCGATCGTCAAGTTACCCTGGCGATCATAGTTGCAAGGCATAACTTGAAGGTCCCGCCCCTTCTCCCGCGAACTTTTCAAACTCAGCGTCTGGGACGCCTCCAGATTCTCTTTCAATGCCAGGAACGCACGGGAAGTCACATCATACAAAGAGGGTGTGACGACGGGTTTTAGTTTTTCCAGAACAACATCGCAGATCGGCTCATAGAGCGTTGTCTTGAGCGACTCCAGCATGACCGGGCGTTCATGCCGCCATCCGAGCTGCCATAACCCCAACGTATAGTGCTGCAGCCACTCATACCACTGGGTTTTCCGATCGTAGACGGTATCGGTGTATTGCTCCAGGTACAGCGTGCAATCCAGTACTGCCTGCTGATCTTGCGCAGAAACATCCCCGGTAAAAGTAGCCAGCGTACTTCCCGCGACCGTTGCTCGTCCATTACTGGAAACAGAGCCGGCCTGGTTCGAACTGATCTCAGGGGAGCGCTTCGGTGTAGTCTGAAAGACTGGCTGTCCCGGTGAAGGACGCTCTAGCTGGAGAAAGTCCAATCGCTCTTCAAGACTCGCAGAATCCTTGGTTATTTCAAACATATCAACTTCCTTTTAAATGGCCAACCCACAATAAACACTCAGTAAAAACCCGGACAAGCAAACAACTGCCCTTGCCCAGCAACATACAAATAACGGATACAAGGGAAATTTCAAGCAATCAGATCAATCCCGTCACATTCAATCAAAACAGAATATTTTATGGCTCAAGTCAAATAACCAGCGATCCATTCGGCAGGCCGTAAAAATTTAAAGCACAACAAACCTCTTGCGAAAAAGCGGGCTGACGGAATTCTGTTTCTCCAACGCATGGCACACGAAAAAACACCTCAAGCGAGGTATCATCCCTGATTGATTCCAACTGATAACAACCGACGCAGTTGTGCAGTATTTTTCCGAGGAGCAGGCATGACGCCCTGGCTGACAGTAACAGGCATCGGTGAAGACGGCTTCAAAGGCCTGGGCAAGAACGCCCGACGCGCTCTGCTGGGCGCTTCACGCATCTTCGGTAGTCAGCGCCAGCTGGATTTACTGCCTGTATGCATTCGCGGGGAGCGCCAATTGTGGCCCAGCCCATTTTCACTTACGCCAGTGCTGGATCGACGCGGAGAGCAAGTCTGCGTACTGGCCAGTGGCGATCCAATGTTGTTCGGCGTCGGCGCCAGCCTGGCTCGGCAAGTTCCTGGCAATGAAATGTTGATTCTCCCGGCGCCCTCCTCTTGCTCCCTCGCTGCGGCGCGGATGGGCTGGCCGTTGCAGGACGTAGTGACGCTGTCGGTGGTCGCCCGCCCCATTGCCGCTCTTAACGCGCAATGGTTCAGCGGCGTTCGTTTACTGGTCCTGAGTAATGACGGCCAAAGCCCAGCCACCATCGCCACACTGTTGCGTGAGCGGGGCTTCGGGCCAAGCCGGATCACGGTGCTGGAGCATTTGGGTGGCCCTGCTGAACGACGCGTCGAAGGCATTGCCAACGACTGGAGCGAGCCGACCATCGCCGATCTGAACCTGATCGCCATCGAATGCATCGCCGAACCCGATACGCCGCGCCTGTCGCGACTGGCCGGCCTGCCGGACTCGGCCTTCAAGCACGACGGCCAACTGACCAAACGCGACGTGCGCGCGATCACCCTGGCCCGCCTGGCCCCGGTCCCCGGCGAACTCTTGTGGGACGTCGGCGCCGGCAGCGGTTCGATCAGCATCGAATGGATGCGTGCCCATCCGAGTTGCAGGGCGCTGGCCATCGAGGCTGATGAAGGGCGGCAGGCGTTGATCGAGCACAACCGCGACACCCTCGGTGTGCCCGGCCTGCAACTGATTCGCGGCAGTGCGCCGCAAGCCCTGGACGGACTCGAACGCCCGGATGCGATTTTCATCGGTGGCGGGGTAACCCGCTTGGGCGTACTCGACACTTGCTGGGCCGAACTCAAGCCCGGCGGCAGATTGATCGCCAACGCGGTCACGCTGCAAAGTGAAATGACCCTGATGGCCTGGCGCGAACAGCATGGCGGGGAGCTGACGCGCATTCATATCGCTCAGGCGCAGCCCTTGGGGGATTTCGATACCTGGCGCCAGGCGTTGCCGATTACGCTATTAGAAGTGACGAAGCCCTTCGATGCGTGACGAAACCGCCGAACAACCTGCCCCACTGCGCAGCGGCCTGACCACCGGTAGCTGTGCGACTGCCACCAGCCTTGCTGCCGCGCGCTTGTTGCTCAGCGGGGTGAGTCATGACGCGGTGGACATCGTCCTGCCTAAAGGCAAGAACGTGCAGATGCGCCTGGAGTTTTGCCGTCTGGCCGAGGGTGGCGCCGAAGCCGGAACGATCAAGGATGCCGGCGATGATCCGGACGTCACCCACGGCGCGCTGCTGTATTCCCATGTGCGCCTGAATGCCGAACCGGGGATACGTTTCAGCGCAGGCTTGGGTGTCGGCACGGTCACTCGGCCGGGATTGGTGCTGGGTGTTGGCGAACCGGCGATCAACCCGGTGCCGCGCAAGATGATCACCGATCACCTGCTGCAACTGGCGCAAGAGCGCAATTACGACGGCGGCTTTGAGGTCACGGTCAACGTCGAGGGCGGCGAAGCCCTGGCACTGAAAACCATGAATCCACGGCTGGGCATCCTCGGTGGTTTGTCGATTCTGGGTACCAGCGGCATAGTCCGGCCGTTTTCCTGCGCGGCCTATATCGCCTCGATCCACCAGGGCATCGATGTCGCCAAAACCAACGGCTACCTGCACATCGCCGCCTGCACCGGCAACGCCAGCGAAGACACCATGCGCCGCGTCTACGACCTGCCGGAAATCGCCCTGATCGAAATGGGCGACTTCGTCGGCGCGGTGCTCAAGCACCTGCGCAAAGTGCCTGTGGATAAACTCAGCATTTGCGGCGGCTTCGGCAAGATCAGCAAACTCGCCGCCGGACATATGGACCTGCACAGCCGTCATTCGAGCATCGACCTGCCGCAACTGGCGCAATGGGCAGCGGACGCCGGCGCCGATGACGCTTTGCAGCAAGCCATTCGTGGAGCCAATACCAGTCAACAAGCCTTGGCCATGGCCAGCGCTGTCGGAGTCGCCCTCGGCGATGCAGTCTGCCAACACGCCCTGGACTTCGCCCGCAGCGTGGTGCCGGCGCAGGTTCAGGTCGAGGTATTCGCCATCGACCGTCAGGGTGGCATCGTCGGCCATGCCGGAGGTTTTCAGTGAAACGTTTACTGCTGCTCGGCGGCGTTACCGAAGCCTTGGCGATTGCCCGCACCCTCGGCCCGCAACATATCTACAGCCTGGCGGGTGTCGGTCGGGTGCCAACGGACTTGTCCTGTCAGGTCCGGGTTGGCGGTTATGGCGGCGCGGCAGGCCTGGCGCAGTTTATCCAGGACGAAGGCATCGATTTGCTGCTGGACGCCACTCACCCCTACGCCGCGCAAATCAGCCAGAACGCTGCCACCGCGGCGCAATTGCGCGGCATACCCTGCTGGGCGCTGCGGCGACCGGCGTGGCAAGCACAAGCGGGGGATGACTGGCAGGAAGTCAGCGACTGGGCCGAACTGGTTGAAGCGCTCAAAACCTTCAAACGCCCGCTATTCACCCTTGGTCGTGAGCCGCTGCAACATCTGGATGAAATCCCGCAAGGGCAGTTCTGGACCTTGCGCGCGCTCGACAGCTATCCCGGCAATTCGCGTTGCGAAGTGATCGGCGCCCGTGGGCCGTTTCTGCTGGACGATGAGCGGGAGCTGTTCGAGCGGCGGCAGATTGATGTGCTGATCAGCAAAAATAGTGGTAGCAGTGCGACCGAGCCCAAGCTTGAAGTGGCGCGGGTACGTGGGGTCCCGGTGTTGATCTTGAAGCGGCCGGAGCTGGCGGGGGTTGAGCGGGAGTTTGGGACGGTGGATGAGGTATTGGAAGCTCTGGAGCGACAAGGGCTGATTTGATTCACGGCCTTGCGTACGCTGGCGACTTTACACACAGCACAATACGAAAGACCTGACTGGCTCAGCCAAAAGCCACTGCCCTATATTTCCTCGCCCCACTCCTCCTGCCGACATCGCCGCTCCTCCGCACAGCGTCGACAGCTTGCCAAATCGTATCCCAAGGAATACGCTTCAAGATGATCGATTTTGAACAATCCATTGAGTTCGCTAACTGGCTTACGGCCTTGAAAGACAAAATCGGCAAAGTCCGTGTCCTGGCAAGACTTAGAGCCGCGGAACTGGGAAACTTTGGTGATTGTGAACCCGTGGGAGAAGGGGTCTCGGAAATGCGAGTTCATTATGGTCCCGGGTATCGGATCTATTTCACGCGTAAAGGCGCAGTGATCTATCTGCTACTCACCGGAGGCGATAAATCGACTCAACAGCGAGACATCAAACGCGCTAAGCAAATGGCGCAAAACCTCGGAAGTGAGGAGTAAAAACATGACAGAACAATTTACCCGCTTCGATGCCGCCGAATATCTCAAGACACCCGAAGATATGGCGGCGTACCTTGATGCCTGTTTCGACGAAGACGCAGGCGACGGCGTACTTGTACGAGCAGCACTCAACGATATAGCCCGAGCTCAAGGCATGACTCAGGTTGCACGCGACGCAGGCCTCGGCCGTGAAAGCTTGTACAAAGCTCTGGGTAGCAACGGCAATCCTGAGTTCGCGACTATCATGAAGGTCATGAAAGCCCTCGGCCTGAAACTGCACGCCACTGCGGCCTAAGTGCGCTGCGACACCAAACCGCACGCGGTCTTTTTACTTATCGCCCTTGATCAGGCTAAATACCCCGCTTGATCGTCCACCTCAACGGATCTGACCGATGTCCCGACAACGGCTTGCATTTGCCTGGATCGCCTGCTTCGCAGTGCTGTTCAACATGCTCGCCATGCCGATTTCCGGGACGATGGCCCAGGCGGCGAATCAGTCGCCTGCCGAGCAGTTGTTGTGGGGCAGTTTCTGCTCCTCGAACGGCAGCAAACTGATGGCGACTTCGTTGGGCACGCTTGAGCAAAAAGCTCCGCAAAACGACGATCACTCCAACATGCAGCATTGCTGGTGCTGTTCGGGTTCTGCACCATTGGTGGCGCTGCCCGGGCATGTGCCGCAGTTGTATTTCGCGCACTTTGAATCCACCCAAAGCCTGCCAGCGCACTCCCTTGAAAAGCCCACGCCGCGCCAGCAATGGCCGAGCCTCAATCCCCGCGCTTCCCCTCTGAGCTGATTGCTTCTCGCAACTGATCTGCGTTTTCAATCGTTCTGGAGAACTGCCATGTTGAAACAATCCCTAGTGAAGCAATCACTGCTTCTCGCCGCGCTGCTGTTGCCTGCCTGCTTTGCCAATGCTCACGAATACACTGCCGGCGAGTTACACATCGCTCATCCGTGGTCACAGGAACTGCCACCTAATGCCCCGACCGTCGCGGCCTATTTCGTCATTCACAACAACGGCAAAACCGCCGACCGCCTGCTCAGCGTGGCCTCACCGATTTCCGGCAAGGCCGAGTTGCACGAGCATGTAAGGCAAGGCGATCTGATGAAAATGCAGCAAGTACCCAGTGTGGAAATTCCTGCCGGTGGCGACATTACTTTTGCTCCGATGGCGTACCACGTGATGCTGCTGGAACTCAAAGACCGTAGCCTTCTGAGTGACGGAAAACGCTTCCCGCTGACCCTGCATTTCGAGAAGTCCGGCGATGTAACAGTTGAGGTCGCCGTGCAGAAGCAAGCGCCAGCAGGCACTGAAAAGCACATGCACGCCCAGTAATCACAGACCACAACACCTGTGAACGCCCTGCGCTCGCCAAGCGGCAGGCGATCAGCGCCACGTCATGATTTGTTGAGGGTCAAGCGCGGTAGCTGGATCAGCCTGTTCGCCATGCTGATGATCTTTATCGGTCCGCTGATTTCCCAAGCGATGCCGATGGATCACGCCATGCCAATGAACATGTCGATGAACATGCGCATGGACGAGCCCGGCTGCCACGACACTGCGCAACACGATTCCAAACCCGTCAAGGCTCCCGCCAAGCAGCAAATGCTCTGGGAAAAGTGCGGGTATTGCAGCCTGCTGTTCAACTGCCCGGCGCTGCCCGGTAGCCTGTCGTTCTCGGCATTCGACACACCGCCGTCGACGAGCTTTTGCAGCCCTTCCCCGCACCTGGGTCATGCCCGGCAAGCAGTCTTCCCCGGTGCCCGCACCCGCGCCCCGCCCATCGTCACGTAAGCACCCACACCTCACATCGCCCGGCCGACTGTAGAAAAGACAGCCGCAGGCTGCTGGCCGTGCTGTTTACGATCGAACATTAAAAGATCCACTGTCGAAGCGGAGCACTCATGATGAGTCAACCCAAAGTGTCTTTCTACAACCTCGCCTGGCGCTGGCATTTCTATGCCGGGCTGTTTGTCGCGCCGTTCATGGTGATGCTGGCCCTGACCGGGATCATCTACCTGTTCAAACCCCAACTCGACCCGTTGATGTACGGCAACCTGCTAAACGTCCCCGCGGGTCATCACACGCTGAGTGCCGATGAACAACTGCGGCGCGTGCAAGCCGCTTATCCACAGGGGCAGATCAAGCAATACCTGCCGCCAGTCAACATTGAGCGCAGCGCGCAGTTCGTGGTGAAAAACGACGGTCATGAACTTAACGTGTTTATCGATCCTTATCGTGGGGAAATCCTCGGCGACCAGGACGCCAAGAGCAATCTGCAAGCCATCGCCCGCGCCATTCATGGTGAGTTGATGATCGGTACCGTGGGTGATCGACTGGTCGAACTGTCCGCTGGCTGGGGCATCATGCTGGTGATTTCCGGCCTGTACCTGTGGTGGCCACGAGGCAAGTCGTCGGCCGGTGTGCTGTGGCCACGCTTGAGCAATCGCGGGCGCCTGTTCTGGCGCGACCTGCATGCGGTGACCGGTTTCTGGGGCGCGGCGTTTCTGCTGGTGATGCTGCTCAGCGGCATGACCTGGACCGGTGTCTGGGGCAAGCAATACGCCGACCTCTGGAACCGCTTCCCGGCAGCCATGTGGAACGAGGTGCCCAAGTCCGATCAGGAGGCGCGCAGCCTCAATACCGCGACCCGCCAGACCGTGCCGTGGGCCATGGAAAACACGCCGATGCCGATCTCCGGCGACCATGCCGAACACATGGCTCATGGTGCGGCGACCTCCGCTCCCGCTGCTCCGACTATTTCCTTACAAGACGTGCAGAACATCGCGGTCCAGCGTCAGGTCGAGCCGGGCTACAGCATCACCTTCCCGACCACCGCCACCGGTGTGTTCACCATCGCCCTGTTCGCCGACGACCCGCGCAACGATGCCACCCTGCACGTCGATCAATACACCGGCAATGTACTCGCCGATGTGCGCTGGCAGCACTACAGCACCGTCGCCCGCGCCACGGAAGTCGGCGTGATGCTGCATGAAGGCAAGATGTTCGGCGCGTTCAATCAGCTAGCCGTCCTGCTGGTGTGCCTGATGATTTTGCTCAGCGCGGTCAGCGGTGTGGTGATCTGGTGGAAGCGTCGTCCACAGGGTCGACTCGGTGTACCGCCGTTACGCCATGACCTGCCAAAGTGGAAAACCGCGATGGTCATCATGTTCGCGTTGGCGGTGGCATTTCCGTTGGTGGGGGCTTCGTTGATTGTGGTGTGGGTCTTTGATCGGGTGCTGCTGTCGCGTTTGACGGGGAAAGCTGAGTCGGCCTCATCTTTAACCTGAAGACTGCGAGATACATAAAACGGCTTGGCAGGCTCTACAATGCCAGCCCGCACCGAATCGTCGACGAACGAGCTCTTGTGGCGAGGGAGCTTGCTCCCGCTGGGTTGCGAAGCAGCCCTGAAATCAGCGACCCGGTTCCATCAGGCAGACCGCGAGCGATGGTTTTACGGCTGCTTCGCAGCCCAGCGGGAGCAAGCTCCCTCGCCACAGGGTTACGCACGACCTTAGAATGAGTATCGAATGACCTCGCTGAACCTCACCAACCTGTCCTGGACCCCTCTGGGTCACGGCCATTGTCATCACCAGTTCCAATTGCGTGAGGCCAACCTGCATGTAGCGGCGGGTGAGTTCGTGGGTTTGATCGGGCCTAACGGCAGCGGCAAGACCAGCCTGCTGCGCTGTGCCTGGCGCTTCAGCAAACCGCAAAGCGGCGAGGTCAGACTCGAACATCACAACGTCTGGAAACAGTCACCTCGCTGGTGCGCGCAACGCATCGCGGTGGTGCTGCAAGAATTCCCCGATGCCTTCGGCCTGACCGTCGATGAAGTGGTCGCCATGGGCCGCATGCCGCACAAAGGTCTGTTCGATGGTGACAGCCGGGAAGACCGCCGCATCAGCCAGCAAGCACTGGAATCGGTTGGCCTGTCGGGCTTCGAGGACCGCGCTTTCGCCACCCTGTCCGGTGGCGAAAAACAGCGGGTAATCCTCGCCCGCGCACTCGCTCAGCAACCGCAACTGCTGCTCCTCGACGAGCCGACCAACCACCTCGACCCACGCTATCAGCTGGAGCTGTTGCAACTGGTCAAACGCTTGCAGATCGGTACCCTCGCGAGCATCCACGACCTTAATCTCGCTGCGGCATTTTGTGACCGGCTGTACGTCATCGACGGCGGGCGCATCGTCGCCAGCGGTACGCCGAGCGAAGTACTGACCGTCCCTTTATTGCGCGAAGTGTTCGGTGTCGAGGCCTTGATCGATCAACACCCACTGTCCGGCTACCCCCGAATTACCTGGATAACCCAACCATGATGTTGCCTTCCTTACTGCGCACCAGCCTGTCCATCGCCCTGCTTTTGGGCGCTGCCCAGGCATTCGCCGAGGCCACCCATTACCCGCTGACGATTCACAGCTGCAACCGGCAGGTGACCTTCAAACAGGCGCCGAAACACGCCCTCAGCCACGACATCAACATGACGCAAATGATGCTCGCCCTCGGCCTCAAACCGAGCATGGTCGGGTACAGCGGCATCAGTGGCTGGAAAGCGGTGACGCCTGAAATGCAGACCATTCTCGAGGGCTTGCCGGAACTGGCGGCCAAATACCCGTCGGTGGAAACCCTGCTCAATGCCAACGTCGACTTCCTCTTCGCCGGCTGGGATTACGGCATGCGCGTGGGCGGTGACCTGACGCCGCAGACCCTCGGCCCGCTGGGAATCAACGTCTACGAACTGACCGAGTCCTGCGCCTTCGTGATGAAGCGTCCGCCAGCCACTCTTGAAGATACTTACAACGACCTGCGCAACCTCGGGAAGATTTTCGACGTGCAGGATCGCGCCAACCAGTTGATCGCGCAGATGCAGCAACAGATCGCCGATGTTCAGCAGGGTCTGCCAGCAGAAAAACCCCGAGTCTTCCTCTACGACAGCGGCGAAGACCGCGCCATGACCTCCGGACGCCTGGGCATGCCACAAGCGCTGATCGACGCCGCCGGCGGGCGCAATATCCTCGATGACGTCGAGGCCAGCTGGACCCGGGTCAACTGGGAAAACGTGGTCGAGCGCAATCCGCAGGTGATCGTGATCGTCGACTATGGCGAAGTCAGCGCCGGACAGAAGCAGCAGTTCCTGTCGAGCAACCCGGCATTGCAATCGGTGGACGCAATCAAGAACCAGCGTTTCATCGTCATTCCCTACGTCCAGGCCACGCCGGGCATCGATAACGTCGCGGCGATTGAAACCATGGCCAAGGGTTTCCACGGCGAATGATCAACCGTCGTTATGCCTTGCTGCTGATCGGTCTCGGCGCGCTGCTGCTGGTGTCCTGCGTGGTGTCGCTGGGTTTTGGTTCGGCGCGGGTGCCGGTGGACGTGGTCTGGCGGATTCTGCTGCACAAGGCATTCGGTCTCGGCGAGGTGAGCTGGAGTGCCGGGCAGGAACACATCGTCTGGCTGATTCGCGTACCGCGGATGTTGCTCGGTGCACTGGTGGGCGCCGGGTTGGCGTTGATTGGCGCGGTGCTGCAAGCGGTGACCCGCAACCCGCTGGCCGATCCGCACCTGCTGGGCGTGACCTCCGGCGCCACGTTGGGCGCGGTGATCGTGGTGTTGCATGTCGGTGAAATCGTCGGCCTGCTGACCCTGCCCATCGCGGCGTTTATCGGTGCCTTGCTGAGCATGCTGGTGGTGCTGGCCATCGCCAATCGCAATGGTCGGCTGGACAGTGATCGGCTGCTGCTGTGCGGCGTCGCGGTGTCCTTCGTGATGATGGCGATCGCCAACCTGCTGCTGTTTCTCGGTGATCACCGCGCGAGTTCGGCGGTGATGTTCTGGATGCTCGGTGGCCTCGGTCTGGCGCGCTGGGAACTGTTGACGATTCCCGCCGCCAGTGTCTTGCTCGGGCTGGTTTTACTGCTGGGCATGGCAAGGCCGCTGAACGCCTTGATGGCCGGTGAACAAACCGCCGTGACCCTGGGCCTGAATGCCCGCACCGTGCGTTTACGGGTATTTTTGATCGCCTCGCTGATGACCGGCGTACTGGTGTCCATCAGCGGTTCGATCGGCTTTGTCGGGCTGATGGTGCCGCACATCGCCCGCCGCCTGGTCGGCGCCGAGCATCGGCGATTGCTGCCGGTGTGCGTGTTGCTGGGGAGTGTTTTTCTGGTGTGGGTCGATGTCGCAGCGCGGACATTGATCGCGCCTGAAGACTTGCCGATTGGGGTCGCTACGGCGGCGATTGGCGGACTGTTCTTCATCGGCCTGATGCGTAGACGCTGAAATCCTGTGGGAGCGTGGCTTGCCCGCGAAGAACGATAACGCGCAATACCTGAAAAACCGCGGTGTTCGCTTCGCGGGCAAGTCGGATCGCCGCACCGCCGCTCCCACAAGGGATGCAACCCTGCGCCCCAATCTGGCGCGCCCAGACGCACCGTCCTGCCGAGCTTGTTCACTCATGGTGCGCCGCTCGCCCTCTTCCCCCCCGCCAATACGACATTTCCTTGCCTTTCTCCGACTAGGCACAACCCTTGCTAATACCCCTTCAGCGCTGCCAATCAAAAAAACTCAAGTACATGGAGATCGCACAATGAAGCGTCGTAGCTTGATCAAGGCTTTCACACTGTCGGCATCGATTGCCGCAATGGGCATGACCTGGAGCATCCAGGCCGCCGAGACCATCAAGGTCGGGATCCTGCACTCATTGTCAGGGACCATGGCGATCTCTGAAACCTCGCTTAAAGACATGGCGCTGATGACCATTGACGAGATCAACGCCAAGGGCGGCGTCAACGGCAAGATGCTCGAACCGGTGGTCGTTGACCCGGCATCGAACTGGCCGCTGTTCGCCGAGAAAGGTCGGCAGTTGCTAACCCAGGACAAGGTCGCGGTGGTGTTTGGCTGCTGGACCTCGGTGTCGCGTAAATCGGTGTTGCCGGTGTTCGAAGAACTCAACGGCCTGCTGTTCTACCCGGTGCAATACGAAGGCGAAGAGATGTCGCCGAACGTCTTCTACACCGGTGCGGCGCCGAACCAGCAGGCGATCCCGGCGGTGGAATACTTGATGAGCGAAGAGGGCGGCAGCGCCAAGCGCTACTTCCTGCTGGGTACCGACTACGTTTACCCGCGTACCACCAACAAAATTTTGCGCTCGTTCCTGCACGCCAAAGGTGTCGCGGACAAGGACATTGAAGAGGTCTACACCCCGTTCGGCCACAGCGATTACCAGACCATCGTGGCGAACATCAAAAAGTTCTCGGCGGGTGGCAAGACCGCGGTGATCTCCACGGTGAACGGCGACTCCAACGTGCCGTTCTATAAAGAGCTGGCCAACCAGGGTCTGAAAGCTACCGACGTTCCGGTCGTGGCGTTCTCGGTGGGCGAAGAAGAGCTGCGCGGCATCGACACCAAACCGCTGGTGGGCAACCTTGCGGCGTGGAACTACTTCGAGTCGGTGGAGAACCCGGTCAACCAGAAATTCGTCGCCGACTGGAAAGCCTATGCCAGGAAGAAAAACCTGCCGGGCGCGGATAAAGCCGTGACCAACGACCCGATGGAGGCCACTTACGTCGGCATCCATATGTGGGCGCAGGCCGTGGAGAAAGCCAAATCCACCGACGTCAACAAAGTCCGCGAAGCCCTGGCCGGCCAGACCTTCGCTGCGCCGTCGGGCTACACCCTGACCATGGACAAGACCAACCATCACTTGCACAAACCGGTGATGATCGGCGAGATCCAGGCCAACGGTCAGTTCTCGGTGGTCTGGCAGACCGAAGGCCCGATCCGCGCCGAACCTTGGAGCCCGTTCATTCCGGGTAACGACAAGAAGCCGGATTATGCGGTGAAGAGCAACTAAGCACTGGATGTCTGACACGGGTGCAGAACCCGAGTCAGACGCAACTTCTGTGGGAGCTGGCTTGCCTGCGAATGGGCCAACACGGTCTTTCTGACCGAACGCCTTCGCGGGCAAGTCGGATCGCCGCACCGCCGCTCCCACAATGTCCGCGCAAGGCCAACGATATGCCCACTGCCCTTTACCGCGTCTTTCTCACTGTCTTGCTGCTATTACCTATAACCGCTCACGCCGGCGACGCCGAAGACTTCGTCGCAGCCAATCCGGTGCAGCAAGCCAAGCTACTGGAAACCTGGGCCGCGCAGCCCGATCCGGCCCGAGTCGAGCTGATCAACGCCCTGCAACAAGGTGCGTTGACCGTCGATGGCCAAGCCAAAACCCTGCGCCTGAACAACCGCCTGCGGGGTCTGATCGACACCACGCTGGCCAGTCATCAACTGCTCGCCGCTGACGTCAACATGCGTCTGAGCGCCGCGCAGCAACTGCAAAAAAGCGCAAAGCCGGCGCAACTGAAATTCCTCGACCAGCAACTCGCCGGCGAAAAAGACCCAGTTGTTCACGCCGCTCTGAGCCTGGCGCTGGCCAACCTGCAACTGGTGGACGGCGATCCAGTCGTGCGTCTGGCAGCCGTGCGCCTGCTCGGCGAAACCGGTGACCCGTTGGCCCGCACCCGCCTCGAAGGCCTGCTCGAACCCGGCGTTGAAGTCGACGCGACTGTTCGTACCGCCGCCGAAACCAGCCTGGCGCAGGTCAAACGCAAACTGATGGTCGGCGAGATGCTGGGGCAGGCGTTCAGCGGCATGTCGCTGGGCTCGATTCTGCTGCTTGCGGCACTGGGACTTGCGATCACTTTCGGCCTGCTCGGGGTCATCAACATGGCCCACGGCGAGATGCTGATGCTGGGTGCCTACTCCACTTATGTGGTGCAGTTGCTGTTCCAGCGTTTCCTCCCGCAAGCCATCGAGTTCTATCCGCTGGTGGCACTGCCGGTGGCGTTTTTCGTCACTGCCGGCATAGGCATGGCGCTGGAACGCACGGTGATTCGCCATCTCTACGGTCGCCCCTTGGAAACCCTGTTGGCGACCTGGGGTATCAGCCTGATGTTGATCCAGCTGGTGCGTCTGCTGTTCGGTGCGCAGAACGTCGAGGTCGCCAATCCGGTCTGGCTCTCGGGCGGGATTCAGGTGCTGCCGAACCTGGTGCTGCCGTACAACCGCATCGTGATCATCGCGTTCGCCTTGTTCGTCGTGGTGCTGACCTGGCTGCTGTTGAACAAGACCCGCCTCGGGCTGAACGTGCGCGCCGTGACCCAGAACCGCAACATGGCCGCCTGCTGCGGCGTGCCCACCGGACGCGTGGACATGCTCGCCTTCGGCCTCGGTTCGGGTATCGCCGGGCTTGGTGGTGTGGCGCTGAGTCAGGTCGGCAACGTCGGTCCGGATCTGGGTCAGAACTACATCATCGACTCGTTCCTGGTGGTGGTGCTCGGCGGTGTTGGCCAGTTGGCCGGTAGCGTGCTGGCGGCCTTCGGTCTGGGTATCGCCAACAAGATTCTCGAACCACAGATCGGTGCCGTGCTCGGCAAGATCCTGATCCTCGCGCTGATCATTCTGTTTATCCAGAAACGCCCGCAAGGACTCTTCGCACTGAAAGGACGGGTGATCGACTGATGAACCAGCCTCTGATGCTTACGGCGACAAAAAAAGCCGGACCCAAAGTCACCCTGATCGTCGGCAGTGTGGTGCTTGCGCTGCTGCTGGCGTTGCCGCTGTTCTCCCTGTTGTCAGCGGACAACCCGCTACATGTCTCGGCCTATACCCTGACCTTGGTGGGCAAGATTCTGTGCTACGCGATTGTCGCGTTGGCGCTGGATCTGGTCTGGTCTGGGGTTATGCCGGATTGCTGTCCTTGGGTCACGGCCTGTTCTTTGCCCTCGGCGGTTACGCCATGGGCATGTATTTGATGCGCCAGGCCGCGGGCGATGAGTTACCTGCGTTCATGACCTTTCTGTCATGGACCGAATTGCCGTGGTACTGGACCGGCACCAGCAGCTTCCTTTGGGCGATGTGTCTGGTCGTACTGGCGCCGGGTTTGCTCGCACTGGTATTCGGCTTCTTCGCCTTCCGCTCGCGGATCAAGGGCGTGTATTTCTCGATCATGACCCAGGCCCTGACCTTCGCCGGGATGCTGTTGTTCTTCCGCAACGAAACCGGGTTTGGCGGCAACAACGGCTTCACCAACTTCCGCAGCATTCTCGGTTTCGGCATCACCGAACCGGGCACTCGCGCAGTGCTGTTCGTGGCCACGGTACTGTTGCTGGTGGCCAGTCTGTTCATTGGCTGGCGCCTGGCGCAAAGCAAGTTCGGCCGGGTGCTGACCGCCCTGCGTGACGCGGAAAACCGCCTGATGTTCTGCGGTTATGACCCGCGCGGTTTCAAGCTGTTTGTCTGGGTGTTGAGCGCAGTGCTGTGCGGCTTGGCGGGTGCGTTGTATGTGCCGCAGGTGGGGATCATCAACCCCGGCGAAATGTCGCCAACCAATTCCATTGAAGCCGCCGTGTGGGTCGCCCTTGGCGGGCGCGGCACGCTGATCGGGCCATTGCTCGGGGCTGGCGTAGTCAACGGCATGAAGAGCTGGTTCACCGTGGCCTTTCCCGAGTACTGGCTGTTCTTCCTCGGTGCGCTGTTCATCGTCGTGACCCTGTATCTGCCTAAAGGCGTGATCGGCCTGCTGAAGAAAAGGGGTGAGCAATGAGAATTACTCCAACAGCGGAATTCATGCTCGAACCTATTCTTGAGCCCAATAAAGACCGGGGCAGCAGCCGCGATGCCATCGGCCTGGGACACAGTGCCGGCAAAGGCCTGAACACTCGCCACGGCACCATCCTGACCCTGGAAGACATCAGTGTCAGCTTCGATGGTTTCAAGGCGCTGAACGATTTGAATCTGTACATCGGCGTCGGCGAATTGCGCTGCATCATCGGCCCCAACGGCGCCGGTAAAACCACGCTGATGGACGTGATCACCGGCAAGACCCGGCCCAGCCACGGCAAGGCCTGGTTCGGCGAAACCCTCGATTTGACGCAGATGAGTGAAGTGCAGATCGCCCAGTCCGGGATCGGTCGCAAGTTCCAGAAACCGACGGTGTTCGAAGCCTTGAGCGTGTTCGAGAACCTTGAGCTGGCGCAGAAAACCGACAAGTCGGTATGGGCCAGCCTGCGGGCCAGGCTCAGTGGCGAGCAGAAAGATCGCATCGCCGAGGTGCTTGAAACCATTCGCCTCACCGCCTCGGTGCATCGCCCGGCGGGTTTGCTGTCCCATGGCCAGAAGCAGTTTCTGGAGACCGGCATGTTGTTGATGCAGGACCCGCAACTGCTGCTGCTCGATGAGCCGGTAGCGGGCATGACCGACGCCGAAACCGAATTCACCGCCGTACTGTTCAAGAGCCTGGCCGGCAAGCATTCGCTGATGGTGGTGGAGCATGACATGGGCTTCGTCGGCTCGATTGCCGATCATGTCACGGTGTTGCACCAGGGGAGTGTGCTGGCCGAAGGTTCGCTGGAGCAGGTGCAGGAGAATGAGCGCGTCATCGAGGTTTATCTGGGGCGCTGAACGCAATCTGCCTTTGTGGGAGCTGGCTTGCCTGCGAATGGGCCACCTCGGTTTTCCAGACAGGACGCCTTCGCGGGCAAGCCCGCTCCCACAAGATCTCAAGGGGAATTTGAACATGCTCCAAGTCGACAAGCTGCACCAGTACTACGGCGGTAGCCATATCCTGCGGGGGCTGTCGTTCGACGTGAAAGTCGGCGAAGTCACCTGCCTGCTCGGGCGTAACGGCGTCGGCAAGACCACCCTGCTCAAATGCCTGATGGGCCTGCTGCCCGCCAAAGAAGGCGCGGTGAATTGGGAAGGCAAGGCCATCACCGGTTACAAGCCGCACCAGCGAGTTCACGCCGGGATCGCCTATGTGCCGCAAGGCCGGGAAATCTTCGGCCGGCTGACGGTGGAAGAAAACCTGCTGATGGGCTTGTCACGATTCCCGGGGGCTGAAGCCAAAGAGGTCCCGGCGTTCATCTATGAATTGTTCCCGGTGCTGTTGCAAATGAAACAACGCCGCGGCGGCGACCTGTCCGGCGGTCAGCAGCAACAGTTGGCCATCGGCCGTGCCCTGGCCAGCCGCCCACGACTGCTGATTCTCGACGAACCCACCGAAGGCATTCAGCCGTCAGTGATCAAGGAGATCGGTGCGGTGATCAAGAAACTGGCGGCACGCGGCGACATGGCCATTCTGCTGGTGGAACAGTTCTACGATTTCGCCGCCGAACTGGCCGATCAGTACCTGGTGATGTCCCGGGGCGAGATCGTCCAGCAAGGCCGTGGTGAACATATGGAAGCCGAAGGTGTACGCGGGCTGGTTACGATCTAATCTGTAGCGTCCTGACAATAACTGGAAATCATGAATCTTCCTGCCCATACCGCACTGTTCACCCCAAGCTGGCACGCCGAGCTGGAACTCGGCTACGCCCGATTCGGCGACAGCACGCGTCCGGTCCAGCGCCGGCACAAAGGCCCGCTGCGGGTGCAGAAGCATCTGTATGCCGAAGGCCCGCAAGTCTGCCAACACATCATCGTGCACCCGCCGGGCGGGATTGCCGGCGGTGATCGACTGGACGTCCGCGCCCATGTCGGCACCGATGCCTGGGCGCAATTGACCAGCCCCGGCGCTGCCAAATGGTATCGCGCCGCCGGGCCGGCTTACCAGACACTGGATTTGCACGTGGCTGCGGGTGCGACACTGGAATGGCTACCGCAGGAAACCATCATCTTCAGTGCCGCTCAGGCTGAGCTCAGCACCTCTATCGAACTGGAAGGCGATGCCCGGTTGTTCTACTGGGATGTGATGGCGCTGGGTCGTCCGGCCAGTGGCGAGCGCTTTGATGCTGGGCACTTTCAATCGCAACTGGATATCCGCCGCGATGGCCAGTTGCTCTGGCATGAACGCCAGCGCATTGTCGGCAATGACGGCTTGCTCGACTCACCGATCGGCCTCGACGGACAACCGGTGTTTGCGACGATGTTGGTGACGGGCGACGTCGATAGCGAATTGCTGGAGAAGTGCCGCTCGCTGCCCAATGATGTGCGTGGGGATCTGACGCAGTTGCCGGGGCTTTTGGTCGCCCGTTGCCTGGCCAGTGAAGCGTTATTGGCTCGCGGCTGGCTGATCGATTTGTGGCGGTTGTTGCGGCCGGTGTTGCTCGGCCGTGAAGCTGTCCCCCCAAGAATATGGAGTACTTGAGGGCCACCCCTCACCCCCCGCCCTCTCCCCAGAGGGGAGAGGGAGCCTGACCGAGTTGAAATGGAAAAATATTTTCGACACAAAAATATAACTGACGGATCCGGCCCACACAAACAACCGAGATCAGTCCCCTCTCCCCTCTGGGGAGAGGGCTAGGGTGAGGGGTGGCTGTCACTGACACACACCTACTGCAAGCAACTCACGAAAACTGCCCAACTGACGGACCCCCAATGGACCTGACCCCACGCGAAAAAGACAAGATGCTGATCTTCACCGCCGGCCTCGTGGCTGAGCGGCGGCTGGCCCGCGGCGTGAAACTCAATTACCCGGAAGCCATGGCCTACATTTCCGCAGCGCTGCTCGAAGGCGCCCGTGACGGGCAGACCGTAGCCGAGCTGATGCACTACGGCACCACCCTGCTCAGCCGCGAACAGGTGATGGAGGGCATCCCGGAAATGATCCCGGAGATCCAGGTCGAAGCAACCTTCCCCGACGGTACCAAACTGGTCACTGTCCACCAACCCATCGCCTGAGACCGCGCCATGACCTACATCATTCGCGATGCGCAGCATGCCGACTTGCCAGCGATCCGCGACATCTACAACGACGCCGTGCTGAACACCACGGCGATCTGGAATGAACAAGCCGTCGATCTTGCCAACCGTCAGGCCTGGTTCGACGCCCGGCAATCTCAGGGTTATCCGATTCTGGTGATTGTCGACGGCGACAACAGCGTACTCGGCTACGCTTCGTTCGGTGACTGGCGGCCCTTCGATGGCTTCCGGCATACCGTCGAGCACTCGGTGTATGTGCGCAGCGACCAACGCGGCAACGGCCTCGGCCCACGGCTGATGGAGGTGCTGATCGAGCGTGCCAGGGGCTGCGGCAAACACGTGATGGTCGCGGCCATCGAGAGCGGCAACGCGGCTTCGATTCGCCTGCATGAACGGGCCGGCTTCATCACCACCGGGCTGATGCCGCAAGTGGGCACCAAGTTCGGCCGCTGGCTCGATTTGACTTTTATGCAACTGACCCTCAACCCAGGCGCGGAGCCGCCGAACGCCAAAACGGAGTGACCCTCGATGAACACCGCCCAACTGCGTCGTGTCCATGCTGAGAGCTTTGCGTACTACCGCCAGGGTTTGATTGAGCTGTTGCTCGATTGCGTGCGTAACGGCGCATCGATCGGCTTCATGGAAGATCTGGATGCCCGCCAGGCACAGGCTTATTACGATGAGGTCCAGGCAGAACTCGAAACAGGCAGTCGCCTGCTCTGGGTGGTGGTCCATGGCGAACAGGTGCTGGCCAGTGTGCAACTGAGCCTGTGCCAAAAGACCAATGGTCTGAACCGCGCCGAAGTCCAGAAACTGCAAGTGCGCAGCCATACCCGTCGCCGAGGCCTTGGCCTGCAATTGATGCAGGCGCTGGAGCAGACAGCGGTGCAATACAAACGCGGCATGCTGTATCTCGACACCGAAGCCGGCTCGCCGGCCGAAGCCTTGTACCAATCGCTGGATTACATCCGTGTCGGTGAAATACCGGACTATGCCTGCCGACCGAACGGTCAATACCACCCCACCGCCATCTATTACAAAATCCTCAGCGGAGCGAACCTATGATCCCCGGCGAATACCGGATCCAGCCCGGCGAAATCGAACTCAACGCCGGGCGCCGCACCTTGAGCCTGAGCGTCGCCAACAGCGGCGACCGGCCGATCCAGGTGGGTTCCCACTATCATTTTTTCGAAACCAATGACGCCCTGAGCTTTGATCGCGCCGCCAGCCGCGGTATGCGCCTGAACATCCCGGCCGGCACCGCCGTGCGCTTCGAACCGGGGCAGACCCGGGACATCGAACTGGTGGATCTGGCCGGATTGCGCCGGGTGTTCGGGTTTGCCGGGCGGGTGATGGGGGATCTGTAAGTAATGCAGTGTCTGCACCGGCCCCTTCGCGGGCAAGCCCGCTCCCACAAGGGAATGCGATCGAAATGTGGGAGCGGGCTTGCCCGCGAAAGCGAGCTACGCGAGCGGTCTCAAACTCAATTGAATCTCAAGGCAAGCCCATGAAAATCTCCCGACAAGCCTACGCCGACATGTTCGGCCCCACCGTCGGTGACAAGGTCCGTCTGGCCGACACCGAACTCTGGATCGAAGTGGAAAAAGACTTCACCACCTACGGCGAAGAAGTGAAATTCGGCGGTGGCAAAGTAATCCGTGACGGCATGGGCCAGAGCCAGTTGCTCGCCGCCGAGGTAGTCGACACTCTGATCACCAACGCCTTGATCATCGACCACTGGGGCATCGTCAAAGCCGACGTCGGCCTCAAGAACGGGCGCATCGCCGCCATCGGCAAGGCCGGCAACCCGGACATTCAGCCCGACGTGACCATTGCCGTCGGCGCCAGCACCGAAGTGATTGCCGGCGAAGGCATGATCCTCACCGCCGGCGGTATCGACACCCACATCCACTTCATCTGCCCACAGCAGATCGAAGAAGCACTAATGAGCGGCGTCACCACCATGATCGGCGGCGGCACTGGCCCGGCCACCGGCACCAACGCCACCACCTGCACTTCCGGTCCCTGGCATCTGGCGCGCATGCTGCAAGCCGCTGACGCCTTCCCGATGAACATCGGCTTCACCGGCAAGGGCAACGCCAGCCTGCCGGAACCGTTGATCGAACAGGTCAAGGCCGGGGCGATCGGCCTCAAGCTGCATGAAGACTGGGGCACCACACCAGCGGCCATCGACAACTGCCTGAGCGTCGCCGACCAGTACGACGTACAGGTGGCGATCCACACCGACACCCTGAACGAGTCAGGCTTCGTCGAAACCACCCTCGCCGCGTTCAAGGGCCGGACCATCCATACCTACCACACAGAGGGTGCCGGCGGCGGTCACGCCCCGGACATCATCAAGGCCTGCGGCTTCCCCAACGTGCTGCCGAGCTCGACCAACCCGACCCGGCCGTTCACCCGCAACACCATCGACGAACACCTGGACATGCTGATGGTCTGCCATCACCTCGATCCGAGCATTGCCGAGGATGTGGCCTTCGCTGAAAGCCGTATCCGCCGCGAGACGATTGCCGCCGAAGATATCCTGCACGACCTCGGCGCGTTCTCGATGATCAGCTCCGACAGCCAGGCCATGGGCCGTGTCGGCGAGGTCATCACCCGCACCTGGCAGACCGCCGACAAGATGAAAAAACAGCGCGGTCCGCTACCGGGTGACGGCGAAGGCAACGACAACTTCCGCGCCAAACGCTACATCGCCAAGTACACCATCAACCCGGCAATCACCCACGGCATCAGCCATGAAGTGGGCTCGATCGAAGTCGGTAAATGGGCCGATCTGGTGCTCTGGCGCCCGGCATTTTTCGGCGTCAAACCAACGCTGATCCTAAAGGGCGGGGCGATTGCCGCGAGCCTGATGGGCGACGCCAATGCTTCGATCCCGACACCGCAGCCGGTGCACTACCGACCGATGTTCGCCAGTTATGGCGGATCCCTGCATGCCACCAGCCTGACGTTTATCAGCCAGGCGGCGCAGGACGCCGGCATTCCCGAGTCTTTGGGGCTGAAGAAGAAAATCGCCGTGGTCAAGGGTTGCCGCGATGTGCAGAAAACCGACCTGATCCACAACGACTACCTGCCGAATATCGAGGTCGATCCGCAGACCTATCAGGTCAAGGCTGATGGTGTGTTGCTCTGGTGCGAGCCGGCTGAAGTGCTGCCGATGGCGCAGCGATATTTTCTGTTTTGACACAGCAAAAACCCCGAATGCTGCGCTCAACAACATTCGGGGTTCGATTCATCCACTATGGGTCGTCACACAGCGCTGTCGACATCTTCCAGGTTGAGTATTTCTTGCGGAGTCAGTAGATCAATGAGCATTCGCTCCACCGACCTTATCTGCGCGGACAACGCCCCGAACGTGCTGTTGTATTCGGCACTGGTCATTGTTCCCTTGGTTATCTCTAGCTGCTCCATGCGTTCATAGATTGGCTCGTAAGCCAAATCGAACCTGGAGCGGTATTTATCTTTCAGGTACTCGCCCCAGAAGTCACGACGAGCGATCGACTCAATCTCTGCCTTCGAATCTCGCAGGCTGTTCACATATTCCTCTGCTGCCCGCAGCTTGGCTCGAGGCACGTATTGCAGGCCAGTATATTCAGCCTGCGTGGGCTGCCCGGGCAAGTCAAGCCTGTCCCTGAGGTTCACCCGATAAGACAGCCGAACTTCGATTTGATCCATCAACAACAGTTGATTACCCTTTTCCCGCACAGATTTGTCGGAACGGACAATCAATTCAATACGCTCTTTTATGTCTTTCAGCGCGAACGCTTCAATCTCATCCAGACGGAAAAGCCCCTTGGCCAACTTGAGCAATTCGAGACCTGCCCCCTTGTCACCGACACGCGCCAAGGCTTGGTGAATCTGTACCTTGATTTCCAGCTGACTGAACACCAACGCGGCACGATCACTACAAGTCTCTGGCTCACCCGCCGCTTTGAACAGCTCGCGACGCAGTACTTCATTTTCTTCAGCTGCATCCAGCACCGCCCAAACCCGTGCCTTGAGGTCCGGGTAGGCCTTCTTGTACTCAGCCGTTTCACTCAGTTTTTCCAATAACCTGAAAAACTCCTCGCTTTCACTGACCGCTCTACCAGCCTCTCCTCCGGACGCTTCTCTATCGAGGGCTTCTCTATCGAGAAGCTCCCACTGCGCCTTTCTTGCACCGAGCTCAGCCTGAGGAATATCTCGTAGCCATCGACCAACTCGCTGCGCCGAAGGCGCTAAAGTGCCCCCTTGAGCACCCCGCACATCAGGACCATCGGGTGGAACTGGCATCAATCCGGCCTGATCGTCATCCAGGTAGATGCGTGTCAGGATGTCCGCATACTGCTGCAGGCCTCGATCAGAAAGGGGGTTGCCGTTCAGCTCGGTAATTTCCAATAGCCTGTTGATGGCTGCCGCCTGTTCCGGCGGCGGGCTCACCGCCCATTCCGGAAACGAGGTGAGCTGGTTATCACGCAAATCGATCATGACCAGATCTGCTTGATCACGGAGCCCGACCGGCCATTCAGTGATACCGGTCGCCTGCAATCGGACATCGATCAATGCCGTCATCTGACTGAAGTCCGGGAGTCGCGCCAGCGAATTGTGGCTTAGTTGCAAATATTCGAGATGATCCATTTTGGCCAGAGTGGCGGCAGCTTCGTCCGTTAGCCTGATGTTGTTTCTGGAAGCATCCAGATAGACGAGAGCGGGCATATCCGCCACCTGCGGCGGGAAATTACCCAGCCTGTTGCTCTGGAGCTGCAGATGCATCACGTTGGGAAATGAATCCATAAACTCATTGGGTGTCGCGGCAAGCTCCATGCCACTCAAGTCCAAAAACCGAACATGAGGGAAATACCCCGTCAGAGCAGGAAGCTCTCCGACAACTCGACCTCGCAGATCGAGTTCATAACCCATTTTATCGCCGTCGTCCGAGTATCTGATTGTCCTTTTTTGCCAGCAACGCTCGAGCAATTGCGCGACGACTTTCTTTTCATACTGGTCGACAGCTACAACACTTCCATCCGGCAGAACGCGCGTAGTAGGCGTCGACGCCCATTGCTGCGCCTCGTTGCGCAAGCCTTGAAGTTCCGCCTCAAAATTGACCAGGTACATCTCACGCCGGGTTCCCAGCCGCTCCAGAAACCTGTCAACTTGTGCATCGGTAAAATCGGGGAAAAGTTTCAATGCCCTTTCCCTGTCCGTTGCCAGCCGTCGGTCCACCCCTGCCCCACGCCCACTCAATGGATAACCCAGACGCCCATTGACCCAGCGCCTGGGTGCCTTGAACCAGGGTTTGATCGGCTGCATCTTCAACACCGAGCGCAGCTCCTCTCGTGAGAGCAGATGCTGTTTGATCAACGTTTTCAGTGCCGGCCCCTGCCCCACGTCAGGCAAACCCAACGTAGTGCGATGGGTATCGGACAAGGCATGTTGAAGGGCGAAGAAGAGATCGTCGGCTTCGTGCAAATCAAGATCATTCTGGCCACCGGTCTCGTACCGGCCGTCTTTGTTGTGCACAAGGACCTTGCGACTATCAGCCCCCTCGGCGCCGGCACTGGCCCGTAGTTTTCCACTGAACGCCCCCTCTCGAACTTCAATACGCAAGTCACTTGACCAACCGGGTAGCTTCTTCAGTGTATTAAGCACGAGCTTCTCTGCGTCCGGGTTGATCAGCGCGTCCAGATAAAGCCCCTCGTAGGCACGCGCCAGGCGCGCTTCGCGCTGAGCCAAACGCAAGGTCTCTGCCAACCCTGGGGGTATAGGCTTGGTTTGCAGCCCGTCGTCGAAGTCCCACTTGGCCATTTGTTGCCGTTCAGCACTGCCGGCATCGGCCAGAAGCCCTTCGATAACGTTCATGGGCACACGGGGAAAGCGCACTTTAATCAAGTTGGCCCGAGGATCGCTGCTGTTGGCCTTGGGCTTGGCCCTGTAGACATCATTGAATAGCAGGGCTTTACGGTTTTCAGCAACCTTGGCGATATTCCCGCGCAGTTTCGCGATGCGTTGATCCAGAGAACCACGCGGGGTTCCAGGCTTTTGCTCCAGTATCGTATTGGTTTCGTTCTCATTCAGGGCTTCCAGGAGCGTTTTCAGCAATTCCCCGTTGCGTAGCTGCGCCTCATGTATCTGCACGGTACGTATCTCGCCCTGCGCGCTCTTTGGACTGAGGTATCGCCAGACCGTCTTGGCCTGTGCATCGATAATCCGTATCGAGACCGTGTCCGGCCACTTGCCATAGCGTGTCATTACATGCAGCTGATTGATCGAATGATCCTTGGCAGACACCGTCGAGCTGTCGCTCTGCATGTCGGCGATAAACTCCTCGACCTGCTTGTAAGCATCAAATCGACTGATCGTATCAGCCAGCATTGGCGCAGGCGGCTCGTTCTCGACATGCATTTTGCGCAAGACGTTTTCAGAGGTGTCACTGATACTGCGGATCTGCGCAAGCTCGGTATCGCTGAACTCACTTACAGAGTGGCCCAGGCGCCTCATCAGCGTAGGTCCATGCCAGGTCCGGGGTTGCTCCATTTCATGACGCCAGGCACCGACACCGTTAGTGTTCAACTCGGGCCTATACGCATCCGGGCGAGCAGGATGCTCCATCTGGAATTTGCCAGTGACGGAGTCCTTCTTCACCGCATAGTGCTGACCGTCCAGCGGGAGAATGTCCTGAGCACCGTAGCGATGCAGGCCCAGCTCATTGGGCCTGGAGTTGGCCGGCAATGTGAGGTTCGGCTGTTCGTAGGGCTTGAGATCGGGATTCCACAGGCGGGTCTGGCCATCGGGTAACACGACGGGTTTCATGCCGTCGACGAAGGGCGAGAGCTTCAGGCGAGCCATCTGGCCAATCTGGGCGCCTGCGGCAAAGGCCGCCAGCTGAACGATATCCGTCACCACCCCCACGACATGCTCGGCTGCTTCGATCCACAGGCCTTCGGCCAGGTCCACGATGGATTCGATGACGTCGCTGGTCATTTGATAGGCGGTGTAGACCATCATCAGTTCGCCAAGACCTGGAACGAAGGGGGCTATGACCATTAGCGCGACGTTGAAGATGTCCGAGACTATTTTTTTGAAGTTGTCCCACCAGGCCCAACGGGCATTGCTATCGGTATCGGCGGTGGAGACGGCTATTTCTCGCGCATCATTGAGAATCTTGTTGAGTTTTTGCTGATAGAGATGCCCCCAGAAATCGCCGGTGATCGGTGCGACGCTGAACTGCAGGTTGGGGTTGGTCACGGGCTCTTCTCGCCACGTCGGACGTTGATCCAGCGCTTGTTTCTGATGCCATTGCACCTGGAACAGGCGTTGCTGGAGCCCGGCGAAAAAATGCCCTCGCTGTTGCTGATCGACGAACTGGCTGAAGTATTGTCGATAGGTCATCTGGGCAGACTCTATGAAGGCGTTGTCGCGTAATTGGCGAGTCAGCTCATTCAAGAAATCGGTCCCCGAGGCGTATTCTTTCAGCGGATGCTCGGGGTCATTGGGCACATAGGCAATCAGCCTTTCGACGTTACGGCTTTGTTCCAGGTCTGGGGTAATCAGCACGATGCCGGTCAAGGCAGCATCCAATATCGAAAGTTCAGCGAACTGCACCACCTTGCCTTTAAGGGTGAGGTTTCGCTGGCCATCGAGCATGGCCAGAATCAACCGCTGGCTGTCGCGGGTGATGTCCTTGGTCATCAAGGCCAAATGTGCGGCGGCTTTAAAGGCGGCTTTCTGGCTTTCAGTGACTTTGTTTTTTAACGAGGTCTTCGCTACCGAATCGCCGGCAAGCAAAATGCTTTCAAGGTGTTTGGTATAAAGTGCGCCGATATCCAGTTCACGACAAAGGGTCTGGAACTGCGTGATGGTCATTTTGCTTTTGATCGGTTTGATATCGAACAGCCCGCGCTCATCGGGCTTGCTGATGAAGTCGGAGCCGGCTGCGCATGTTTCAGACGCTGCGAAGTTGTGCAGTGCGGCGTCCAGTAAAGAAACGGTCCGGGTGGCGACGCCCCCCGTGAGGTCGATAGCGTACCAGGGGAGGTGTTTGGGGATATACAGGCGTAAATAAGTAGTCGTCACATCATCGTCGACTCCGTACTGCTCTTTCAGTGCGGCGCTGAGCAACGGCTTGGCAAATTCATGGACGCCTTGCAGTTCGTCAAGAAGCCGATCTATTTTATTCTGTGAGGTCCAGAGGTTGATGTTGGCGTCTTGCAACATGCTGTGATGGGTAGATGATGCGGTGCTGTACCATTCTTGAAGACCCAGCGCAGTAGCGCTCAGTTCCTGGACTCTCTTCAGCGAGGCAGTTTTGAAGGCAGGATCGATCTTGCCCGTGATGAGATTGTAGTGAGGGCCCTTATTGAAGTTTGTTTCGGAAATTTGAGGTGCGGTTATACGTCCTTGTAAGTCAGACATTGCGATAAACCTTGAGCATCTATAGGAGTTATCAGCCTATCCGTCAGGGCTCAAAATAAAAGCCTGAATCTTCGTTGTTAAATAAGGCGCTGCGCCTGTAAAACATTGAATATTGAAATGCCGAAAACAATTAATTACCGCCTTCTTGCAAGCGCAAAACTGCAGGGCTTCTCGATCAGCCCAGGTCTCTCATCAAGTCCTGAACACGAAGATTATGTGTCTTCGCACTCAGGGGCTTGATTTAAGGCCATCCGATTAGTTGCTCGATTCAACTTTAAAAGGGATTTCTACCCGTTGAAGTTTTGCCCGACCCATCGCTTCCCCGGTCAGTTTCTTGAGCAAGCTTTGCTTCTCGGCATCGATCGATACAAGCTCTGCGTTGTACTCGGCGTCGGTCATCACACGTCCAGGAAGAACATCACCCTGCTGCTTGCCAAGCACCGTCGCGAGCGCTGTGATCTTGCCGCGCAACTGGCGGCGCTCGGATAAATCAGCGCTCCGGGCCCATTCGGCCTGTGCAATCTGCAGATCCAGAGCCGCGTCGGTTCTGCGCCTGAGCCCGTTGAACGTCCTGCGGTTGGAGCCCTGAATATAGGTACTCCAGAAGTCCTGCTCGATGATTGAGTCTCTGAGTAAATCACCTTCCTCCAACGCCAATACGCGTCGGTAAGCCGCTTCGATCATCATGAGGGTGACATCAGGTTCCTCGAACCTCATGAGTCGCGATTGCCAGGGCAAGTCCAGACGCTCAGCCAGCGCCGTTGCGTACGCCATATGGACTTCTACTTCATCGATATACCTGACAAAGTTTCCATCCTCATCCTGGAGAGGAATAAGGTCGCCGTTAGCATCATATAAAGGATGTTGTCGGCCTTGCTCCAGCAGCTCCGATATTCTCGCTCGGGCAATCTTGCTCAGTTCATTCAGGCGAGACCTGCCCTGTGCCAGGCCCACCAGCTCAGCCTCGACCAGATCCTTGCTGACCAAGGCGTAGGCCTCATGAACAAGTACCTCGACGCCCATCGCATTGAAGAGCTGGGCTCCAGCATCGACACAGGTCGTGGGCGCCGCTGCCATGTTGAAAAGTTTTTCCCGTAGCCCGGCATCCTCAGCAGCCGCCTCGAGCATTCGCCAGACCTTACTGCCGAGGTCGGATCTGAAAGCATCAGAAGCATCTGCCGATTGTTCAAGCTTTCTGATCTCATTGAAAAAGGTTTCGGCGCCGAACTCATCGGCGACCGCCCTCCAGGTATCGCGTTTCAACGCCCGTTGTTCCGGTGTCGCCCGTTCTTCGGCCGACAAGGCTTTAATCCAGAAACTGCTATCCGATATCACGCTGGATGGAAAGCGTCGATCCGGATCAAGACCGACTGACTCTATGTAGACCTTGAGGGTCCGCAGGTTCTCGGGTGAAAGCCATTGAGGATCGCGACTGAGCAACGTACGCGCCAGAATCTCGGCCCGAAAGGAGCCAGGGGCAACCACAGGGATCAGGCTGATAGGGTTGCCCGTCATCCTCAGCTCGAAATGGCGGGGCCGGGACCGGAAAAAAATACCGGTGGGCCAGGTGTCGATACCGGTGTTCGACAAGCTCAGTATGTGCAAGTCAGGCATTCGGCTGACATCGGGCAGTAAAGCCAATGGATTGCGATCCATTACCAGGATTTTCAACCGGGTCAGGTTTCTGAGGTCTGCGACGGCTTGCCCGGTCAATACGATCTGGTTTGTGCCCAGATGCAATTCAAGAAGATGAGGCATATTACTTAGTGCTGTAGGGAGACGAGTCAGCTGGTTGTTGGACAGATTGAGGGCGCGCAGTTGGCGAAAATGCCCAAGAAAGCCCTCCACCTCATTGCTGAAACCCGTCCGACTCAATTTCAGCCGGGTGACATGATCGAAGTTCGCTTCCAGTACCGGCAAGCTCCGCAGTTGCCATTGCAACGAGGTGTCGTTCAAATCAATGCTCTGGCCGCGATAGTTGCCATAGGCGTCATAGTCCTGCGGACCCGTTTTTTGCCAGGCTTGCTTGAGCACTTTGATGATCTTGATCCTGGCGCCCCACTCGCGCATATATTCAGGACTGTCTCTTGTGCCAGACCATTGGTTCGGCGCTCTCAGCCATGTTTGCAGGGTGTGATCCAGTTTCTTGTATTCGCGTTCAAGCGCCTTCAGCTGACGGTCTGGCGAGTCCTCTGCGGCATTCAGGGTCTCGATGAAGGTATCGAGTTCTTCAACGGTGAAGGCGGGGTACAGCGTCCTGACTCTTTCCTCGATAATCCGGTCCCAAACACCTTGGCCGCGACCACTCAGGGGATAGCCGCGCCTGCCGTCAGGCAGTACCGTCAAAGGCCTGAAGAAAGGCTGCCGGACTGGCTGTATCTTCAAGGCCGAACGGAGTTCATCGCGCGAGAGAGCCTTTTGCTTGATCAGCATACCCAACTCGCCTCCCTGACCCACATGGGGCAAACCCAGCGCCATGCGCGCCTCATCCGGTAATGCGTGCTGAATGGCCGCATACAGGTCATCCCTGCCGTGCAGGTGATTGTCACTGGCATCGCGCGCTTAGTATTGTCCATCTCCTGTACGAACCAGGACCTTGCGCCGGGCAGAGTTCTCGAGGCCGACTCTGGCGCGTAACGTTCCGCTGAACGCGCCGTCCCGGACTTCGATACACAAATCGCTCTGCCAGCCCGGCAGTTTTTCCAGTGAGTGAAGCGCAAGGTTTTCCGTATCCGCGTTCATCAGAGCGTTCAGATAAAGTCCTTCATAAGCTCGCGCCAACCGCACCTCTTGTTGCACCAGGCGAGCCTTTTGCGCCAGCCGCAGCGGTACGCGCCGGGTGGTTTTCATCTGCTGCAGTTCGTCAGGTGTCGCATCAGCCAATAGCTCGCGGGCGATCCGGCTCGGCATGTTGGCAAAACTGCGTTGAATCAATTGGATTCGTGGATTTACCGATGGCTCCCGGTCGCTATATAGACTCTGGAATATCCGCGCCCTGGCGTGATCGGCATGATCGGCAAGTCGTGCTTGCAAGGTTTCGATCCTCTGGTCCGACGCGACCTCCAGACCGACCAGACGCTTGATTTGCTCTTCACTGAGGGCGCCGACGATTCGCTCCGGCAACTGCCCCGCCATGAGCTCGGCCCGGCTGACCTTGATGACATCTGCAGTCGGTGCAGCCACATCACCATATTGAATGGACGTGCCGCTCAAACCGGGGCCCTCGAAAACCTCTATCGCTTTCATCCGAGGCCACCTCGGCAACTCAACCATCAACGACGCCGCATAACCGCAATGATCATCCCTGAGCTGCCCGACACGGATCTGCGTCCCCACGCTGCCGGCATCGGCATAGGCTGCAAACCGTTGGATGGTATCGGCCAACAGCGACGGCGTCGGTTCACCCTCGACATGCATTCTGCGCAGCGCATTCTCATCCGTACCACTTACCGTGCGGATGTGTTCCCGTTCGATGTCGGTGAAGGAGTCCACGGCATGTCCCAGGCGGCGCAACAAGGTGCTTTTCGCCCATTGCAGCGGCGGGTCCATCTCATGACTCCAGGCACCGCTGCCGTTATGGTTCAGCTGCGGTTGATACGCATCCGGCCGGGTGGGGTGCTGGATTCTGTATTGGCCGGGGTACGGCTCCTTCTTCAATGCGTAATGCTTGCCCTCCAGGGGTAACACATTCTGACCCCTGTGTTGATGCAGCCCCAACTCGTTGGGCCTGGAGCTTTCCGGCAACCTGATGTTCAGTTCGTAGGGCTTGAGGTCGGGCTTCCACAAGCGTGTCTTGCCACTGGGTAGCGTGACGGGTTTCAAACCCTCGATAAACGGTGACACCGTGTAGTGGAAAACCGGCGCCAACGCCACCATCGTCGCAAGGTTCTCCAGCACATCGGTGATATGCGCCCAACCCGCCTCCCTGTCGCCCTGACTCAACTCGCGAACGCCCTCGATCGTCTCGAACAACAACTGGTCCGCTGTGACCAGCAACATGACCGCACCTACCGGAGGCAAAACGAACGCGGCGATGCCGACGACGAACAGGCCAATGTTCAGGTAGTTGGAGAGTCGGCGTTCACGGGTGATGTCGTCCTCGGCAGCGGTGGAAACCGCCAGGACCTGGGCGTCTTCGCGCATATGCCGACGTTTCTGGCGAAACATTTCAGTCCAGATACCCGCCATGCCAACCCATTGGAAATTCGACGAAAACTCAACATGTAAATCGATATTTTCAAGCGGATCTCGCCGCCCGTGCTGATCTTCTATGGGGCCGACCAGCCTTGAAACCGGGCTCAGGTACTTGAGATAGCCGCGCACCTGGTCTTTCCAGTAGGTTCCGGACGGCGCATCCAGGACCTTTTGGGTGAAGCGCAGGAAAAAATGAGCCCGGTCCTTTTCCGAAACGAAGCGGCTGAAAAACCGCTGATAATCGGTAAGCACATCCCTGGCACTATCGATCCCGCTACCCTGCGGCCTGTACATCAGTTGACGGGTGAGTTCCTGTTCGAAGTCAGCGAACGACGGGTATTTCTTTATCGGGTGCTCGGGATCGTCCGGGATGTAGGCAATGACATAACTGCCGTCGAACCGGTTGGTGTGCGTCGGAAAGAACAGTGCACATTCGGCGATCGCGTAACCCATCAGCCGGATCGGGCTATAGCTGATGTTCCGACGGCTGTCTTGGTCCTTGACGATATCCTGTTCATTGATCAGTTCGACTAACAACTGGTAATGCTTGAGCTCGATATCGCCCTTCAGAAGGGCAACATAGGCCGCGGCCTTCATCGCGGTTTTTTTGCGGTTGATGAATGCTTGACTGAGTGCCTGCTGGTGCGCAGAGCCACCCTCATAAAGAAAGCCATTCATATACTTTTCATACTGGCCACCGATATCCAGCTTTCGACAAATCGTTACGAACTGCTGGATTTTCAGCGCAGGCTGAATAACATCGAAGTGCCCACGCACGTCGGGCTCAGTAATAAATGAGGAGTCTTGGTCAAAGTAGCCCTCCTCGGCCTCGAAGGCCTCAAAGTTATGCAACGCCGCCTGCAGCAAGGAGAAGGTTCTGCTACGCACGTCGCCGGTATTGACGCCCACCGGGATACCGAAAAACCTGAACTCCACCGGGTAATAAAGTCGCACCCAAGTGTTCTCGACATCCAGGTCAACCCCCGCTTCGGCCAACGTCGCGGTCAGGAGGGGTTTGGCATAAGTGGTGATGTTCTGCACAGCCTCGATGGTCTTGTCCCACTTGTTTTGGGCATGACAATCAGCCTCCATTAACGTCTTTAATACGACCTGCTGCTCTGCCGAGCTATTTTCATACCACTGTGGCAGGGTGGGTTTTGTGTCTTTCAGTACCTTACGCCGTTGCGGCGAAGTCCGAATGAGACACTCGGGAATGACATTTTTTATTAAGTCGAAGTGAATACCTTTTTCGTTGTTTATCGATTCAGACATTTCGCACAATCCGTATGCAATTCAATTGAACAATCAATCTACTCATTACGGATCAAAAACAAAAAATCAAAATATGCCTGACAACGGCCCAATAGCCGCCATAACGATTCAATTAATAGCAGCAAAAAATAACTAAGTACCACCTTGTTAACACATCGAGGCAGACACCTTCGTCTGTGCTTGCAGGTGGAGAACGACAAAGGCGCCAGGATGCGCCACACTTAATGACAATCACTGCCCAGCAAGGTCACCGGCCATGCGCCTATCCGAATTCATCGTGCAACACGTGGATCGCATCGTCGATGAGTGGGAGCAGTTCGCCAAAGCCATCGCACCTGACGTCGACTCAATGAATCGGGCAATCCTGCGCGACCATGCAAAGTCGATCCTGCTGGCCGCGTCACGCGACATGAAGACCGCACAGACCGTCAGCGAACAAGCCGCCAAGGCCATGGGCGCAGGCCCGGAAAAAACCCCGAGCCTGGATCAAGCCGCGGCCAGCCACGGAGAGCTCAGGCACAACGTCGGGTTTGATCTGGTGCAGATGACTTCCGAATTCCGTCATCTGCGCGCCTGCGTGATCCGCTTGTGGGTCAACAGCCTGGAGTCACCCGATCTGGCTTATTTCCAGGACATGATTCGCTTCAACGAGGCCATCGACGAAGCCCTGGCGGAGTCCACCGCCGCTTATGCCGAACAGGTAAATCGTTCGCGGGATATCTTTCTGGCCATTCTCGGCCATGACCTGCGCGCACCGTTGCAGGCCGTGAGCATGTCCACCGAGATGCTGGTGCGCAAAGCCAAACTGGATACCGAAACACTGACCTACGTTTCACTGATCAAGAACGCTGCCCGCCATATGGCCGTGATGGTCAACGATTTGCTGGAGTTCGTGCGCAGCCGTCTGGGCAACGGCCTGCCCATCGAACCGACGCTCATGGACCTGGCCAGTGCTGCGCAGGCCGCCATCGATGAAGCCTGCGCCGGACAGCCCGATTGCCGGGCGCTATTGAATGTCGAGGGGGACACTCAAGGTATCTGGGATCGCGGGCGGCTTGATCAACTGCTGCAAAACCTGATCGGCAACGCCTTGCAACATGGCACCAATAGTCGCAGGGTGACCCTCACCCTCAAAGGCACCGCCGACAGCGTCACGCTGATCATGCATAACTATGGCTCACCGATTCCCGAAGATGCGCTCAGCACTATTTTCGACCCCTTGGTACGCAGCTCCAGCGAGGAACCGGGCGGCCCCTCCACCAGCCTTGGTCTGGGCCTGTTTATCGTCAAGGAAGTGGTTAACGCCCATCAAGGCAGCATCGAGGTCACCTCGAACGAAGCAGACGGCACGACGTTTACGGTGGTGTTGCCCAAGCATTCGCGGCCTGCGTAGTCCCTGTAGGGTCAGATGGATCAGCAGGAATGTAGCGGCTTCAAGGTCAACAATAATCCCGGATTACTCCACCACCAACCGCCCCAACCGCTGCTTGAGCATCCGGTTCTCGGCCCGCAGTTGCTGGACCTCCTCGAGCAGGTCCAGGGCCAGGGCGACCCCTTCCCATTCGAGTTCGAGATCCCGACGCAACTTGACCGCGCGCTTGGCCACCGCCAGTTCATAGTCGGTAAAACGCCAATCCTTGGGCGCCTTGCCCTGAGGTTCGAGGATGCCGTGTTCGACGATTTCGATCACGTAGGCAGCCGACAAGTCAGTCACCTCACAGAATTCTTCCATGTCCAGTAGCTGAACCATCAAGGTACCGCTCATGATCAACTCCAGTGTTCTCTCGGGTTAAAGGCGGCTTTTTCCGCCAGCTCCTGCCACAACGCCTTGATCTCATCGTTGCTGTGTTTGGGCAGGACTGCTTTCAATTGCACGAACAGATAACCACGGTGGCCAGCCTTGTGCAGCAGACCATGGCCTTTGACGCGCATGCGTTGGCCATTCTGGCTGCCGGCCGGAACTTTCAGATGGATCTTGCCGGTCAGGGTCGGCACCGCGACTTCAGCGCCCAGCGCCAGTTCCCAAGGGGCCAGCGGTAGGGTGACGATCAGGTTTTCACCTTCGACATCGAACTTCGGATGCGGCGCAAAACGGATGGTCAGGTACAGGTCGCCATTGGCCCCCCCGCCCACACCCGGTGCACCCTGGCCCTTGAGGCGGATGCGTTCGCCGTCGGCCACGCCTGCCGGAATCTTCACGTTCAGGCTTTTACTGGTATTGCTGACGTGCTGGCCGGCGGCGTTGTACTGCGGCACCTGGAAACTGACCTTCTTCGACTCGGTCGACAGGGTTTCCTCAAGAAAAACCGGTAATTCCATTTCCACGTCTTGTCCTCGACGACCGGTACTACGGCCTGATTGTCCACCGCTGAATCCACCACCGCGCGAGCCAAAGATCGAACTGAAGAAGTCCGAAAAATCGCCGGTATCCTGTCCATAACCACCTGCACCCGCTCCGCCACGCCTCTGCCAGCCCGGAGGGCCCTGGAACGGCTGGCCATGCTGACCGTATTTGCGCAGGTCGTCGTATTCGGCGCGTTTGTCGGCACTTTTCAGCGCTTCATAGGCCTCGGACGCGTCCTTGAACTTGCTCTCGGCGTCCTTTTCCTTGCTGACATCGGGGTGGTATTTGCGTGCCAGCTTGCGGTACGCGGCCTTGATCGCCTTGTCGTCCGCCGTCGGCTCCACACCGAGAATCTTGTAATAGTCTTTGAAGTCCATCGAGGGAATCACCATCCGTTATCGATATCGCGCAGCCAGGCACAGCATGCTCTCTTTGGCAGCGTTTGGATTGACCGATCTCAATCGTGTGACTGACCGGCACATCAGAATTTTATCGGCACTTTTTTGAGTGTGCCGAGGCTGCCAGGCCCATGCCTGCAAGTTTGGGGGCGAAGGATAGTCTTTCAAGGCGCTTATCGCTGCGATTTAGCAGATAGTCGGCCTACGAATATTCGCCGCACTGACATACACTGCGCGGCCGTTTTTTAACCGGAACTCGAAAGACATGAAAGACGCATCTCCAGCTCGTGCCTGCGGCATCGACTTCGGCACGTCCAACTCCACTGTCGGCTGGCTGCGCCCCGGCATGGAAACGCTTATCGCGCTGGAGGACGACAAGATCACCCTGCCATCGGTGGTCTTCTTCAACATCGAGGAACGCCGCCCGGTCTATGGCCGGCTGGCGCTGCACGAGTATCTGGAAGGCTATGAAGGCCGGCTGATGCGCTCGCTCAAGAGCCTGCTGGGTTCCAAGCTGATCAAGCACGACACCAGCGTGCTCGGCACGGCCATGCCGTTCAAGGACCTGCTCGGGCTGTTCATCGGTCAGTTGAAGCAGCGCGCCGAAGCGACCGCCGGTCATGAATTCGAGGAAGTGGTACTCGGCCGCCCGGTATTTTTTGTCGACGATGATCCGCTGGCCGACCAGGAAGCGGAAAACACCCTGGTGGACGTGGCAAGGGCTATCGGCTTCAAGGACGTGTCCTTCCAGTACGAACCGATTGCCGCTGCCTTCGACTACGAGTCAACCATCGAGCGTGAAGAGCTGGTGCTGATCGTCGACATCGGCGGTGGTACTTCGGACTTCTCGCTGGTGCGTTTGTCCCCGGAGCGCCGCGCCATAGACCACCGCCACGACGACATCCTCGCCACCGGCGGTGTGCATGTGGGCGGGACTGACTTCGACAAACAGTTGAGCCTGCAAGGCGTGATGCCGCTGTTCGGTTATGGCAGCCGGATGAAGAGCCAGGCCTACATGCCCACCAGCCACCACATGAACCTGGCGACCTGGCACACGATCAACTCGGTGTACTCGCAGAAGTCCCAGTTGGCCTTGGGCAGCATGCGCTATGACATCGAAGACACCGGCGGCATCGACCGCCTGTTCAAGTTGATCGAACAGCGCGCCGGACACTGGCTGGCGATGGAAGTGGAAGAGACCAAGATCCAGCTGACCCACGCCGAAAGCCGTCATGTGCCGCTCGATCGCATCGAACCGGGGTTAAGCGTGGAATTGAGCCGTGTGCTGTTCGAGTCGGCCATCGACAACCAGCTGGAGCGCATCCGCAACAGCGTTACCCGGTTGCTGAACGATGCCGATGTGCGCGTCGATCAGGTCGATACGGTGTTCTTCACCGGCGGTTCGAGCGGCATCCCGGCCCTGCGTCAGAGCGTTTCGGCAATGCTGCCGAACGCGCGGCATGTGGAAGGGAATATCTTCGGCAGCATCGGTAGCGGTCTGGCGATCGAAGCCATGAAACGGTACGGCTGCTGAGTACTGCCTGACAGACCGAGGCGACTCCATCGCGAGCAAGCTCGCTCCCACATTGAATCTCTACTGTTCACAATATTGATGTGCACAGGAGATCTAATGTGGGAGCGAGCTTGCTCGCGATAGGGCCAGATCAGACAACACAGCCTTCAACAGACTCCCTGCTCTAAACCAACCCCACCTGCTTCAACTCACTCTTCAGATACGCGTAATAAATCGGCCCTGCCACCACTCCCGGCAGGCCGAAGGCGGCTTCGAACACCAGCATCGCCAGCAGCAACTCCCAGGACTTGGCACTGATCTGCCCGCCGACGATTCGTGCGTTGAGGAAATATTCCAGCTTGTGGATAAAGATCAGATAACCCAGCGCCGCCATCGCCACCCAGATCGACAGTGACAAGCCGACGATGGTGATCAGCGTGTTCGATATCAGGTTACCGATGACCGGTAGCAGGCCGAGCAGGAAGGTCAGCACGATCAGGGTTTTGGTCAGTGGCAATTTGATCCCGAACATCGGCAGGACCACCGCCAGGAAAATCCCGGTGAAGAAGGTGTTGAGCAGGGAAATCTTGATCTGCGCGAAGACGATATTGCGAAACGCCCGGACCAGCAGCGTCAAGCGATCAAACAACGCCGCGGCCAGTGGTTTGCGCTGGGTGAGATCCGGCACCCGCTGCAAGGCGATGATCGCGCCGAGCACCATGCCGATCAGCAACGTCACGAACATGTGCGCCGCGTCCTTGCCGACCAGTTGCAGATCGCTCAGATGCTTGCTCAGCCAGTCGCCGATGGCCACCCGAAATTCCGCGGCACTGGCTGGCAGATAGGCGTCGATAAATGGCGGTAACTGCCCGCGAGCCTTGTCCACCACACCCATGAATTTGTCCAGGGAAGCGCCAGGGTTCTCCGCTTCGTGCAGCAGGAAACTGATGGCCCCGGCAAAAATCAGCGTCAGTACGCTGACCACCAGAGTGCCGAGCAGCGCCACCGCCAACCAGCGCGCCCGGCGCCCTTCAATCAACCGTTGCAGTTGCGGGGTGAGCATGTTGACCAGCTCGAACACCAACAAACCCGCGAGCAGGCTCGGCAACAGCCGCAGCGGCAAGACCAGCAACAAGCCGCCAAAAATGATCGCCCAACTGAAGAACAACAGATGACGCTGAGAAAACGTTGGCATACAGCCTCAAAACGATCGGCGTTAAAGGATTGGCAGTCTGCCAGCGTTCAGACGCTGAAGCGAGTGGAAGGATATCTGGGGCGAGGCAAGCCCGCACAGCTGACTGCGTACTCCTGTGGGAGCGTGGCTTGCCCGCGAAGAACGATGACGCGGTCGAACTGAAGAAATGTAACTACAAACCCGCCACTTTCAACCGCTGCGCATGCTCGACAAACAACCGTACCGGCTCGGCGCCCTTACCCACCAGTCCCAGCGCTTGGTTGACGATGTCGAAATGATCCAGCGGATACTCATCGCCGATCACTGTGCCCAGATGGGAGCTATAGCGTCCGACCATCCCGTCGCAATGCCCGGCTTCGCGGACGAAGGTTCTGGCAAACAGCCGGCAGCTGCGGTTGGTGCCATCGAACAGGTTGCACCCGCGATCGGTCTTGCCCGGCTGCAGGGTCCCGGACCAGGAGTAATAGCGCACGCCATTGACCACCTCAGCACCCTGCCCGCCCCAGGTGTCGGGCAAACCTTGCGGGTATTGCTGATTGAACAGCGCCACGCCTTCGCAGGTCAGCGATTGGTGCGAAGCCTGGATATCCACGGGCAATTTCGGCCCGCGATAGCCGGTTTCCAGCAGGCTCATCAAGGCGCTAATCAGCCACAGCGCAAAGCTCAGCAGACGTCCGCGAGGGCTGTCGGCCGGGTAATGAGTGTGCAGGTAATCCGCCAGTTCCGAACCATGATTCGGGCCCGCAACCGAGGTCACCGAGGCCACCCGGTCCGGGCGTCTGGCGGCAGCGTAACGCGCCGTGAGCGAACCCTGGCTGTGGCCGATCAAATTGACTTTGGCGGCACCGGTCTCGCGCAATATCTCTTCGATGCGCACCAGCAATTGCTCGCCACGCACCTCGCTGGAGTTGAGCGGCGACACCTGCACCGCGATCACCGTCGCGCCACCCCGGCGCAAGGCCGAAACAATCCCGTACCAGTACGGGTAGAACAGCAAGCGGATATACCCCAACATCCCCGGGACCAACACCAATGGATAACGCATGGCTGATTCTTGCGACATAGGCGAGTCCCTGACTGAGCTGAACTTCCCATCCTAGACGTAATGGCTGGGAAACGGTAAGGCGTTCATGGATCGATCCGCGCAATGACCAGCCAACGTTTTCATACGCAAGCACATACACCACTAAAACTGACCACTTCAATTATTGGCAAATACGCACAACTTACCATTACCAGCACCTGAAGCATTACATACTAAAAACAACTATTCAGTTACAAACCAGCATTGGACATCCTGAACGGTTAACTTATCTTTAAGACCGCAACCACATGGCTGCACACACTCATTCAGTAAAGGATTACTACTATGGATATGGAACAACGACTCGAGTTCATTGATTTATTGCCTGCTCTGCCAACACCCACAACCAGCAGCGTACGTCGAATCGCTTCTTTCACCCCACCCATCGACCCAACCAAAGAAAGCGGCACTGTCGGGCCGGAGATGATGAACATATACCTCCCCGGCGTATCCGAACAAAATCGCGAGGATGTCGACTGTTGCAAACTACTGATGCAGAACGCCGCCTCCCAGAAGTACGACCCGATTAAACAGCTGCACGAATGGTATAAATACTATACCGAAGGCCTTGCCAACCTCGGATGGGTCACTCAGGCCTTCCAGGTAAAAAACCAGACCATCAAAAGGACCGGTTTGACAATGGACGCTGTTGCCTTTGAAGTATTACAGGGCCTGGTCGGTGCTAACGCGCCTCGATTGCTGCAGCTCACCGGCAAAGCAGTGGAGGGTGTCAAAAAAGATCAGGGCCTGATCGGCATTTACAACCGCAATGCCAAAGCTGGCTATGAGGCCAAGTTTGACATGTCTCCGGTTTGGCAAACCCGCGAAGGTTCACCGATGATGATTCTTAACTGCACATCCGTGAATGTCAGGGAAAGTACCCGAGGCATACTCTGGTGGAGATCGACCACTCAATCTACCGATATAAAATCGGCGGCGTCGGCGGTTTATCTCAACGTGAGTGTCTACAATCGGGTGCGCTCCTCGGTCCTTAATAAGCTCGGAAAAGCTGCCGAAGATTTCCTGGAAGGTATCCCAAGCTTCCAATAATTTCTTTCAAGAAATCGATGGGTACCGGGATCAGTGAGTACTCATGGTCCCAGTGCCAGTCATGACTACCGGCTTTCACTTTAATTATCCGGATCCTCTATGAACTCTTTGACGCCAGATATTTACATCGTCGACGGAAATATCACTCTCTTTTGCGGTTCACACTCCGAAAACTTCAAGAAGGATATTCTGCACTCCAGCCTACTTGGACAATTAGTCGCCAACACATCGACCGCCAACAACACCCACCCCAACACCTGGTTCGCTTCTTACAGAAAAACACTCGGCAATTTGTTCTGGAACCTCAAAAATCTTGGCAATATCAGCATTAAAAACGAACCATCCAGTATTTTAAGCCTCGCCCAAATCGGCTTATCCAGATTGTTGCAAAAAGAGCAACTGCAACAATTAGCCAATGCTTTTTCCATCATAAAACAGTTACCAGACGATTCTCCGGTCATTGCAGCGATACTGAATAAATTCCAAAGGGAAAACATTTCTACTGCTGGAATCGGCGACGATCGGCAAGATGAAAAGTCCACCTTCACCGTCAGTACACTTTTGACCATCGTCTGCGAAAACAAAACCATTATCTCACTTCAAGTGTCGTTCGAAACATCCCATGCCGTTGACATCACGATTCTTGACCAAGTGCTTTCTGAAAAGAATATCCTTGGCGACCCTGAAACCACTTTGTGGTCGACCTACCTGATAGAAGACAAATACGCTTCGGTAAGAAATCAGATCATTGAAAAGCTTGGCACCAAAATGAAAACCCATCTGTTTCAAATAGGCTCGCCTACACTAACGCACAAACTAACCGAGTGAAAGGCTGAAATCCTGGGGCAGCCTGGATAGTCCCACAGCGCTAATGGCACCTTATGTTCCATTAGCGCTCAAGGGCGATAGGAGCGCCGTCTTCAGCCCTTGACGGTCTTGGGCGCCTTGCCGGCCTTCATCTGCTCCAGCAACGACGCGCACTGATTTGGCTCCCCGCCACTCGGTGCCACCAGCGCCAGCAAGCCGGCCGCAGGCCCGGCAAGTACGCCCAGCGCCACCATCCCCGTACCGCGCAACATCAACGGCACCGCCTTCACACCGGCATCGGGCTTGATGAATGGCCCACGTACATACAGCGGCGAGCGCAGCGAGAGCAAGCGCATGCCCTTGGACTCAGGGCTGATCGTCAAATCAAGCTGTTCGCTGGCCATATTGGCCGTGCCGTCGATATAGACGATCGCATTCTCGGTGTCGAAGACAAACAAGCGGGCCGTGGCCAATCCGGTCTTGATGTCAAAGTCCGCCGCTGCACAGTTGATCTTCACCTCCTTGTCGCCAAAGATTTTTCCGACCACGTAGTTACCGACGTTGAGTCCGATGATTTCCATCAGGCTGCGGCTGATAGCGCCGTCGTTGATCAGCATTTTCAGGCCACCGTTGGCGGTCCCCAGCAACGCTGCCACCGAGTTGCCGCGACCCGCGATGTCAGCATCACCGTTGAGCGCGCCGAAACTGGTTTTCATCGGTTCGAAAGTCGGGAACAGCTGCTTGAGTTTAAAGTTGCGTGCCGTCAGTTTCGCCCGCCCTTCCAGCGGTGCCGCGCGTCCGTCAAGACGAATCTGCGCATCCAGATTGCCGCCGGCCACGCCAAATCGCAGCGGTTCAAGGTTCAACTGGCCGTCATTGAGAATCAGATGGGTGTAGAGATCAGTAAAGGGCAATTCGGCGCTGTGGACGATACGCTTGCCGGTGAACTCGACGTCCGCATCCATATCGCGCCAGCGCTCGGTACGAAACTCTTCGACCGGCAGCACCTTGGTCGCCGGCTGCTTGCCTTCGCCGCCACGGGCTTTTTGCCTGGCGTTGGAGTCGGCGCCAATCAATGGCGCCAGGTCAGCGAACAGCAATTGATCGGAGACCAGCGCCCCACTGAGTTTGGGCCGCGGCTTACTGGCGACATAGGTCAGATTGCCGTGAATGTCGCTTCCGCCGATCGTGCCGTTGAATGCTTCATAACGAAACGAAGCACCATCCGGTTCATGCAGGCTGGCGATCAGATGACCATCGGTGGCGTAGGCCGATGTGTCCGGCAGTGTCACGCCGGTCAGCGGATAGAGGTTACCCAGGCTGGTACCGGCCAGTTTCAGATGCAAATCCAGCGCGCCGAGATTAAGCGGGTCAGTCAGGGTGCCAGCCAGTTCGACGCGGGTGTCCGCGATTTGGACCTGGGCTTGCAGCGGGAATGGCTCTGCACCCTGCAATGCCAGCAGGCCACCAATCTTTCCAGCGCCGGCGAGTCGCTGGCCGTGATAGTGGCCTTTGACCGTTAAGGCAAACGCATAATCCTGTGGCGCGGAGCCCTTCTCGAGTGCCTTTTGCGCCGTCTTGTCGCCGACGATGTCGCTGAACGGGATCGGCTTGCCCAGCGGATCAATCAGCAGGTCGAGCCGGGTTTTCAGGCTTTGATCGTTGAGGATGACATGACCCTTGTCGAAACCGATGGCGCCGATGTCCACCACCCAGCTGGAGGGTTCGGCGTCCGGGTCTTTCGGGTCGAACTGGAAGGTCCAGTTCGCGCGACCATCGGCCAGGCGTTCCAGAGCGGCATTGGGCTCTGTGAGATCAATACGCGGGATCACCACCCGCCGGGCCAGCAGCGCCAATGGCGAGACGCGCAATTCGACCCGCTTGAGGTTGGCCATCTGTGGGCTTTTCGACCATTGTGGGTTGCCCAGGGTCAAGTCTTCAGCCACCACATGCGGCCACGGCACCCAGGCCCGCCAGCCGCCCTCATCGGGCTCGCGCTGCCAAATTACCGCCAGGTTGCCGTTGATGGCGAAGGGGCGATGCAATTCTTCAGAGACCTTGGCGTTGAGCGGCGGTTTGATCCGGTTCCAGTCAAAGAACGCGATAATCAGAACCAGTATGGCCAGTAGAAAAACCAGGCTGGCGACAGTCCAGGCGAGAATTTTACGAGTGCGCGTCATTGCACGTGACTCCTGGTTACGGCTGAGCGCCCGAATTGCGACGCACGTTTGAAGCGGCAGGCCTGGAATCGACCTGCTATGAACATTACGACTGGAAAATCGCCCGCAGGTTTAACGCAAACGTCGACTGATTTCGATCGACCAGTCAAACATTGTCTACCCACACTTTTGTGAGGCGCAAATGGGTCGAAAACACCCTCCTCAGTGCAAGAATATCCGCCGAAGATGCCCGTTCTAGAGCCTTTTAGCAGAACAATCAATTCTGTTGATTATTACCATTGCCCTTATGAACTTCTATCTTGATTTAGCGCGAGTACCATTGACTCCGTACCCACTTTCATAGCCTTTCTACGGAGCACCCATCATGAAACGCCAATTACTGCTTAGTCTGACTCTCTCGATACTGGCCGCCAATGCTTTCGCCTTGCCAGCTGCCGAACAAGCCACTCCTCAAGTAAAAGCCAGCCATTCGGTTTTCAGCCAGACCGTTGCTGAAGGTGGCTACGAGCGCACCCCTCAAGGTCAAACCGTTGCCGAAGGTGGCTACGAGCGTACCCCACAAGGTCAAACCGTTGCCGAAGGCGGCTACGAGCGTACCCCACAAGGTCAAACCGTTGCCGAAGGCGGCTACGAGCGTACCCCACAAGGTCAAACCGTTGCCGAAGGCGGCTACGAGCGTACCCCACAAGGTCAAACCGTTGCCGAAGGCGGCTACGAGCGTACCCCACAAGGTCAAACCGTTGCCGAAGGCGGCTACGAGCGTACCCCACAAGGTCAAACCGTTGCCGAAAATGGCGGTGATCGTGTAATCGAACGCAACAGCACTGTGAGCTGAGCCCATGGTGACTCTGAAAAAAAGCCCGATCCCTGGATCGGGCTTTGACTTTGTATAAGTAGCACTCTCTCGCCCCATTCTCTTCTTGCTTGCACCACTCAAGTTCGACGTCGGCAAAGTTGATTTGCTAGAGTGCGTCGCTGTCCTTGATCAGAAAATCAGCCACCCGATGCTGCCCCGCGCCGAACAGAAACAACAGACCCGTAACGCCCTGATGGACGCTGCTCGCCACTTGATGGAATGCGGCCGAGGATTCGGCAGCCTGAGCCTGCGCGAAGTGGCGAAAACCGCCGGGATCGTACCCACAGGTTTCTACCGGCACTTTGCCGATATGGATCAACTTGGCCTTGTGCTGGTGAGCGAAGTCGGCCAGACCTTCCGTGCGACCATCCGCCTGGTGCGGCACAACGAGTTCGTCATGGGCGGCATCATCGATGCGTCAGTACGGATTTTTCTCGACGTGGTCGCGGCCAATCGCTCGCAATTTCTGTTTCTCGCCCGCGAACAATATGGCGGCTCGCTGCCGGTGCGTCAGGCGATTGCCGCCCTGCGGGAAAACATCAGCTCGGACCTGGCAGCAGACCTGGCCTTGATGCCCAAACTGCAACACCTCGACGTCGCCGGCCTGACAGTCATGGCCGATTTGATCGTCAAAAGCGTGTTTGCCACCCTGCCGGACATCATTGACCCTCCCGCCGAAGCGCTACCCGAACACCTCACGCCACAGGCGAAAATCACCCAGCAACTACGGTTTATCTTTATCGGATTGAAGCATTGGCAGGGATTGGGGAGTACAGAGTAGGTATTAGCTAACAACACGGTACCTGTGGGAGCCGGGCTTGCCCGCGAAGCAGGCGCTGCGGTGTACCAGACGGACCGCGTCATCGTTCTTCGCGGGCAAGCCCGGCTCCCACAGGACCTCACATCGCTTCAAAATGGTGCACCAAATCTCTCGCCGCACCAAACCCATCCGCCACCCCCCAAATCCCCCGCCCCATTTTCTGGCGCAAGCCACGTCCTGACGGAAATTTCCTACATCCAGCCCGATTGGCAAGCCCCTTGCTCTAGCCTGAGCATTGTCCTTTGCTGGAAGCCTTCCAATGCTGGTGATTCATCGCAGAATCGACCCTCAACCCCTCTGGGCCGCCGAACTGCACCTGAATTTCGAGGCGCGCAGTAAAAGCCGTCTGCGCTGTTTCAGTGCCGAAGGTGAAGACGTCGGACTGTTTTTGGAGCGCGGCCAGCCACCCTTGCATGACGGTGAGTTCCTGCAAGCCGAAGACTGGCGCATCGTTCGCGTCTGCGCTCGTCCCGAACAACTGCTGCATGTCACCTGCGCCAATGCCTTTGAACTGACACGTGCCGCCTATCACCTGGGCAATCGGCATGTCGCCCTGCAAGTCGGCGATGGCTGGTTGCGCTTGCTCGATGACTACGTGCTCAAAGCCATGCTCGAACAACTTGGCGCCCATACCGAAACCCTCGAAGCGCCGTTTCAGCCGGAACACGGTGCCTATGGCGGTGGACATCACCACTCCCGGCACGGCGACGAGGATTTCAACTACCCGCCGCGCCTGCACCAGTTCGGCGTACGTACATGAACCCAGCCTGGGCCTTGTTGCGCCTGGCCAGTCCGCAACTGCCGATTGGCGGCTACAGCTACTCCCAAGGTCTGGAAATGGCCGTGGAGCAAGCGCGAGTGATCGACCCGCCAAGTGCCCGGCGCTGGATCGGTGACCAGTTACTGCTCAATCTCGCGCGTTTCGAAGCGCCGCTGTTGCTCGCCCATTGCACCGCCGCGACGAACGAGGACTGGGCAGAACTGCTGCAACTCTGCGAACAACACCGCGCCAGTCGCGAGACCCGCGAGTTGCACCAGGAGAGCCGGCAAATGGGCTATTCCCTGCAACAACTGCTCAACGGCTTGCCGGAACTGGACGATTGCGCCCGGGGCTTTCTTGCACAACGTCCCGAACCGCATCTGGCCCTCGGCTGGGCGCTGGCCGCCCGCGCCTGGCAGATCAGCCCACAGGACGCGCTGGCCGCCTGGCTCTGGAGTTGGCTGGAAAACCAATTGGCAGTGCTGATGAAGACCATGCCCCTTGGTCAACAGGCCGCTCAACGCCTCACCAGCGAATTGCTGCCGCTGCTGCAACAGGCTCAGCAAAACGCTTCGAACATCGCTCCCCACCATTACGGCAGCGCCGCTTTCGGCCTGTCCCTGGCGTGCATGGCCCATGAGCGCCAGTACAGCCGTCTATTCCGTTCCTAGGAGAAACACATGAACGCACAACCATTGCGCGTTGGTATCGGCGGCCCGGTCGGCTCCGGCAAGACCGCCCTGACTCTGGCCCTGTGCCTGGCCCTGCGCGAGCGCTACAACCTGGCGGTGGTCACCAACGATATCTACACCCGCGAAGATGCTGACTTTCTGGTGCGCAACGAGGCGTTGGCGCCGGAGCGGATCATCGGAGTGGAAACCGGCGGCTGCCCGCACACGGCGATTCGCGAGGACGCCTCGATCAACCTGGAAGCGGTCGATCAACTCAATCGGCGCTTCCCGGGCCTGGACCTGATTCTGGTGGAGTCCGGCGGCGACAACCTGTCTGCGACCTTCAGTCCGGAATTGTCCGACCTGACGATCTACGTGATCGACGTCTCGGCCGGCGACAAGCTGCCGCGCAAGGGCGGCCCGGGGATCTGCAAATCCGACTTGCTGGTGATCAACAAAATCGACCTGGCGCCACTGGTGGGCGCGTCCCTGGAGCTGATGGACAGCGACACCAAGCGCATGCGCGGTAACAAGCCGTTCGTCTTCAGCAACCAGAAAACCGGTCTGGGGCTGGACGCAATTATTGCTTTTATCGAGCGCCAGGGGCTGCTGACTGCGGCCTGAAGATGCCTTTATTAACAAAGAGCATTAACGAAGCATCAACAAGGAAGCTTACTCATGACACTCAAACGTATTCTCGGCGCCCTCGCCCTGCTGCTGCTTACCCCTACCCTGGCGTTTGCCCACCCTGGCCATGGTGACAATGGTTTGATCGCGGGTATCAGTCATCCGCTTGGCGGCCTCGATCACTTGCTGGCGATGCTCGCGGTCGGTCTGTGGGCCGCGCAACAACAAGGCGCGGCACGCTGGGCGCTGCCGTGCACCTTTGTCGGCACCCTGCTGATCGGCGGCCTGCTCGGTTTTGAAGGGCTGAACCTGCCAGCCCTGGAAAGCGGGATCGCCGCTTCGGTGCTGGCGTTGGGCCTGGCCGTGGCATTGGCGGTACGTCCGCCGTTGAGCCTGGCGATTGGCGCAACGGCGCTGTTCGCACTGTTTCACGGCGTGGCCCACGGCCTGGAACTGCCGGACATGGCCAGCCCCTGGGCGTATGCGATTGGGTTTATCGCAGCGACCGCGGCCTTGCATGCGGCGGGTTACGCCGTAGTGCGCGTATTGCCGCAAGCGGCTGCGCCACTGGTTCGGCTGGCGGGTGCGGCGTCGGCGGCGACTGGAGTCTGGTTGTTGGCGGGTTGAATCTTTATCGCCTGTACCGGCCTCTTCGCGGGCAAGTCGGATCGCCGCACCGCCGCTCCCACATTATTAGATCTGCTTCAGAGCACCATGGTGTGCTCGACTCGGATCCTGTGGGAGCGGCGGTGCGGCGATCCGACTTGCCCGCGAAGACGGTCCGAAAGACACAACCGCTCTCAAGGCAACCTCTCTGCTACCATGTCGCGCAAACACCTCTGCCGTGACGACGCCAGCCGATGCCCGATGTTTCCAGCTCCGCCTCTCAGCCTGAATTGACCGCCCTGTTCGCTGTCGTGCAGCAGCATTTTTGTGAAGTGATCGTGCCGCTCTGGCAAGGTCCCGGCTGGAATGCTGAACTGGCGCTGCCCTATGAAGCGCTGGACGCCGAACATCGGCCATTGCCGCCTCAACGCTACCGGGCCATGGCCTGCGCGCGGCAGTTGTACCTGTTTTCAAGTTTGATCGGCGAACCCGCTGTACCCACCGCCCAGGATCGCGCAGCCGCATTGTTTCGCTCCTTGCAGCAACATTTCCACGATGCCGGGCATGGCGGCTGGTTCTATAGCATCGACGCCCACGGCACACCGCTGGACAAGCGCAAAGACCTCTACACCCACGCCTTTATCATTTTTGCCTGCGCCCATTACTGGGCCAAAGTCCGCGAGCCACTGGTGGAATCGGTGCTCAATGCTGCTCTGGAAGTGGTCGCCGAGCGCTTCGCCACGGACGACGGCTTGTATGAAGCCAGCCTCGATCGGGACTGGTCATCGCTCAAATCAGGGCCATTGCAGAACCCGTTGATGCACCTGGCCGAAGCCTTTCTCGCCACCCTGGCGGTTCGCGAAGACGCTGCCGTGCAAACCGCGCTCGGCACGCTGTGCGATGCCATGCAGCGACGCTTCATTGACCGCCAGCGCGGTGTGATGATGGAGAAACCGCTGGGAGCTGTGGATAACTGGTTCGAACCGGGGCATCAGTTCGAGTGGTTCTTTCTGCTCGAGTCTTCCCCGCGGCTCAAAGGCGCGCTGCTGCATACCTCCCTGGAGCGCGCCTTCGTCTATGCCGAACAGGTCGGTGTCGATCCGCAAACCGGTACTGTCAGCGGCATGCTGGATATCAATGGCACGGTTCGCGACGGCACCCAGCGCATTTGGGCTCAAGCCGAGTATTTGCGGGCGCTGACCTTGCGGCCTGGCAGCCAGCCGTTGCTGAACCGCCAATTGAACGCGCTGCTACAGCGGTTTTTGCATGCCGATGGCTGGTATGAGTGCCTGGATGCCGCCGGCACAGTCAGCCGCCGGGATATGCCGTCGACCACGCCTTATCATCTGGCGACCTGCTATCGCGGTCTCCTCGACTATTTCGGCTGACTGTCAGACCCTTGTGGCGAGGGAGCTTGCTCCCGCTCGGCTGCGCAGCAGTCGTAAAGCCAGCGAACGCAGTATTCCTGATGGATCGCGGTTGCAGGTTTTGGGGCCGCTGCGCGCCCCAGCGGGAGCAAGCTCCCTCGCCACAGAAGCAACTCGGTCTTAAGCCTTGGCCCCACGCTCAATGGCAAAGCCACCCCAGGTCTGGCTCACTGGCATCAGCTCAAGGCTGTTGATGTTGATGTGGGCCGGGGTGTTGAGGACCCAGAAAATCGTCTCGGCAATGTCTTGCGGCTGGATCGGCTCGGCGCCGGCATAGGTGGCGTCATATCGAGCCTGATCTCCGGCAAAACGCACCAGCGAGAACTCGCTTTCACACAGGCCCGGCTCGATGTTGGTCACCCGCACACCAGTGCCTTGCAGGTCGCAGCGCAGGTTCAGCGAGAACTGTTTGACGAAGGCCTTGGTCGCGCCATAAACGTGACTGCCCGGGTACGGGTAGTTACCGGCGATGGAGCCCAAATTGATGATTCCTGCGCCACGCCCATGAGCAATCAACCGTGGCAGCAACAGGCGAGTGCTGTACATCAGGCCTTTGATGTTGGTATCGACCATGGTGTCCCAGTCGTCCAGATCGCACTTGGGGGCTGGATCGACACCCAGGGCCAGCCCGGCGTTGTTGATCAGCCCGCGCAGCTTGCTGAAGGACGGCGGCAGGTTGGCAATTGCCGTCTCCATGGCCTTGCGGTCACGTACATCGAGCACCAGGCCATGCACTTCGGTCTGCTTGGAGAGTTCGGCGCACAAGGCATTCAGGCGCTCTTCACGACGGCCTGTCAGCACCAATGACCAACCGGCCTCGGCAAAACGACGGGCGCAGGCTTCACCGAAACCGGAGGTCGCGCCGGTAATAAACAGGGTGTTGGACATCGTGTTCTCCTTGCTGGGCTTCAAGCAGCCATTGGAATAGATAATCAACCGGCAGCATGCCCGGCCAGCGGCGTAGCGGCAACCAGAGCGAAGATATGTATGCGACACGGCCCCTCGTAGCGGCTGCCGAAGAGCGTGAGCACTGTACGAAATTTGATCACTCGATCCAAAGCCATGCTCGCCGTGGCCTACAGCCATGTGCACGCACCTTATCCACAGCCCCGTCCACAGTCTTTGGGGGCAAGTGCAAAATGCTCCGGGCCGCTATCCACAGGGCCTGCAGCGCGAATCTGGAAGTTTTTTGCTTGACCCGCAGAGCGCCACATGTAGCAGTCTGGAAATCGCGCGACTACTCAGTCATCGAGACGATGGCGCCACGCCAGTAACGACGCCGCCTTACCGAGTCTTTCCAGAGTTTAACCACAGACTTATCCACAGGCTGAACAGCTGTTTTCCAGCCTTCTTCCCATGCCAATAAAAAGGTTGACAACACCCATTCAAAGCCAGGTAAAAACGCCTGATCAAAAAACAATCACAACGCTACAAGCCACGCCATTCAAGGCTTGCAGCCAGCTACTCCCACGTTACCCACAGCCAGCTCCACAGCAAACGGGGACAAGTCAAAACCGTGGCAAAACAACTATTTGCAGCGGCTTTATGTCGCGTTTTAACAGGTTGCGAATATTGTTTTCCACAATTTCAGGATTAGTGCGAATGGGCTCCCACAAATGCGGTCCCAAAAAAAACGCCCTGACGGATAACCCGTCAGGGCGTTTTTACTACAACTGTTGTTTAGTGACCGCCGAGATAGGCGTTACGCACCTCTTCGTTGACCAACAGCTCCTTGCCGGTGCCGGTCAAGCGGATTTGGCCGTTGACCATCACGTACGCCCGATCCGACAACCTGAGTGCGTGGTTGGCGTTCTGCTCCACCAGAAAGATAGTCATGCCGGTTGCCGCCAGTTCACGCAGGGTGGCGAAGATCTGTTTCACCACAATCGGTGCCAGCCCCAGGCTCGGTTCATCGAGCAACAGCAACTTGGGTCGACTCATGAGTGCACGGGCGATGGCGAGCATCTGCTGCTCGCCACCGGACATGGTCATGGCCCGCTGGGTACGACGCTCCTTGAGCCGTGGAAACAGCTCGAACATGCGCTGCATATCCTCGGTGGCGTACTTGTCACCGATCGGGATGGTGCCCATCAACAGGTTTTCCTCGACCGTCATGTCAGGGAACACCCGTCGCCCTTCCGGCGATTGAGCGATACCGTTGGAGGCGATGTAGTGGGACGACTTGTGGGTAATGTCCACGCCCTGATAGATGATCTGCCCGTCAGCGGCCCGTGGCTGGCCGAAGATCGACATCAACAGGGTCGACTTGCCGGCACCGTTGGAGCCGATCAGGCTGACGGTTTCCCCTTCGTTGATGTGCAGAGAAACTTTCTTCAGGGCCTGAATCGGCCCGTAAAACACGTCGATCTCTTTGAGCTCGAGGATCGGTCCAGTCATACCAGCTCCTCTTCGTCAGCACCCAGGTAAGCAGCGATCACTTTAGGATCCTTGCGGATCGCTTCAGGCCCGCCTTCGGCAATCACGTTGCCGTGGTCCAGCACCACGATGTGGTCGGAAATGCTCATTACCATGCCCATGTCGTGTTCGATCAGCACCACGGTCAGATTATGATCATCGCGCAGCAGCCGGATCATCTTGCTCAGCGCTTCGGTTTCTTGAGGGTTGAGGCCGGCAGCCGGTTCGTCGAGGCAGATGATCTGCGGCCGGGTACACATCGCCCGGGCGATTTCCAGACGCCGCTGCTGGCCGTAGGACAGTTCACCGGCCAGACGGTTGGCGCAGTCCACCAGGTCCACCACTTCCAGCCAGTAGAAGGCGTGGTCCAGCGCGTCGCTTTCAGCCTTGCGGTAGCCCTTGGTGTTGAGAACACCCGACAGTATGTTGCGGTTGACCCACATGTGCTGAGCCACCAGCAGGTTTTCCAGTACCGACATTTCCTTGAACAGGCGAATGTTCTGGAAGGTCCGCGCCAGTCCTGCACGGTTCACCAGGTGAGTGCCGCCGAACATCTTGTAGAACAACCGGCTGGCGAAGACTTTCGGCGAGAAGAAGTCGGTTACGCGAAACGGCTCACCGAGCAGTTTGATGACATTGGTCTGGACGCCATGGGCCTTGAGTTCGATCCTGCCGCCGGAGGCCTTGTAGAAACCGGTCAGGCAGTTGAACACCGTGGTCTTGCCCGCGCCGTTAGGGCCGATCAAGGCAAAAATCGAGTTGCGTTTGACCTTCAGGCTGACGTCACTCAGGGCTTTGATACCGCCGAAGTGCATCATCAGATTGTCGACCTGGAGAACGATGTCTTCGTTCATGGCGCCACTCCTTTACGCGGGGTCACACCGGTACGGCTGATACGGATCAAGCCGCGCGGTCGCCAGATCATCATCAACACCATCAACACACCGAACAGCAGCACGCGGTACTCGGAGAAGGTGCGCAACAGCTCCGGCGCGACGGTGAGCACGAACGCCGCGATCACCACGCCGACCGTCGAGCCCATGCCGCCCAATACCACGATGGCAAGAATCAGCGCCGACTCGAAGAAGGTGAACGACGCCGGATTGACGAAGCCCTGATAGCTGGCGAAAAACACCCCTGCCAGACCCGCGGTGGAAGCACCGATGGTGAAGGCCGATAGCTTGACCAGTACATGGTTCAGGCCCAGCGAGCGGCAGGCGATTTCGTCCTCGCGCAGCGCTTCCCAGGCCCGACCGACAGGCATATGGGTCAGGCGATGCTTGACGTAGAGCACCAGCGATACCACCAGAAACAGTACGATGTAGATGAACAGGAACTTGATATTCGGGTCGTATTCCAGGCCAAAGAACTCATGGAACGGCACCCCTCCTTCCTTGGCCCTGCGGCCGAACTCCAGGCCGAAAAAGGTCGGCGACGGCACCGGCATGCCGTTTGGACCACCGGTGAAGGACAACCAGTTGTTGAGGATCAGGCGAATGATTTCACCGAAGCCCAGGGTCACGATGGCCAGGTAGTCCCCATGCATTCGCAAGACCGGGAAGCCGAGCAGGCATCCCGCGAGCCCCGCTGCGAGAGCCGACAATGGCAACACCGTCCAGAACCCCAGCCCGAGGTACTGATAACCCAACGCCAGGCCATAGGCACCGATGGCATAGAACGCCACGTAGCCCAGATCGAGCAGGCCGGCCAGGCCGACCACGATGTTCAGCCCAAGGCCGAGCAATACGTAGATCAGCCCGAGAATGACCACGGTCAGAATGTATTTGTTGGCAAAAAACGGAAACACAATGGCGATCACGATCAACGCCGGGATAATCCAGCGCAGCCGCGACTTGTAATCCGGCGCCAGCACATGCACCCCGGAGCCGGTGCTCTCGAAGCCCTGGAGGACCTTCAAGCCTTTGGCAGTTTGCAGGAACAGGCTCATCGCGAAACGCCCGACCATGACGATTGCCACCAGCCAGCCGACGCGCGCCGGTTGCAGGTTGAAGCTGTAGCCTTCGAGCACCACGCCGACAATCGGCCCGAACACGATCAGCGAGATCAGCCCGGCAAGAATGGAGTCAATGACGCTCTTTTTGATATCGATAGGTTTGTTATGAGCAGCAGACATACTTACACCTTCGCCACGAGTGGGCGACCCAGCAGGCCTTGAGGACGGAAGATCAGGATCAGTACCAGCAGCGAGAAACTGAACACGTCTTTGTAGTCAGAGTTGATGAGCCCTGAGAACAGCGACTCGGAGATGCCGAGAATGATCCCGCCGAGCATGGCGCCGGGCAGCGAACCGATCCCGCCCAGTACCGCCGCGGTGAACGCCTTGATACCGATGATGAAGCCGGCATAGAAGTCGAACGTGCCGTAGTTCATGGTGATCAGCACGCCGGCCAGGGCCGCCATGGCTGCACCGATGATAAACACGTAGGAAATCACCCGGTCGGTATTGATCCCCAGGATCGAGGCCATCTTGCGGTCTTGCTGAGTGGCACGGCACATGCGGCCGAGTTTGGTGTACTTGATGATGTAGGTCAGCAGCGCCATCCCGACAAAGGCTGCGATCAGAATGAAGATCTTGGTGTAGGTGAGCTGGACGAAGCCGCTGCCGATATCGACTTTCAACGCGCCGGCAAGCAGCGTCGGCACCCCCTGCTGTTTCGCACCCTGACTGATCTGCGCGTAGTTCTGCAGGATCAGGGAGATACCGATGGCGCTGATCAGCGGAGCCAGTCGGGTGGAGTTGCGCAAGGGTTTGTAGGCCACGCGCTCGATGACCCAGCCATAGATCCCCGTCACGATGACGGTGAATATCAGGGTTCCGAGGATGAGTAGCGGGAAGGATTCAATACCGAAGTAGGCCAGCAGAGCCAGACTGATTGCCGCGAGGTAAGCGGAAATCATGTAAACCTCGCCGTGGGCGAAGTTGATCATGCCAATGATGCCATAGACCATTGTGTAGCCAATGGCGATCAGACCATAGACGGACCCGAGGGTCAGCCCATTGATCAGTTGCTGCAGGAAAATACCATCCATAACGCAATCTCACACACTTGAGAGACTGCACAAACACTGCTGCGACGGCTTGGGGTTCAACCACCTGCGCAACACATACTTGTGCAGCTCTACGAGAAAAGACAGGTACTGCACGAACACGCTTTGGTCTGGCCGGCACCGGGTGGGGCCGGCCAGATCAGAGATTCATGTCACTTCTGTTTTTCCAACTGGTGGTATTTGCCGTCCTTGTCCCACTGATAAACCACGTAGTCGGAGACTTTCAGGTCGCCTTTGGCGTCCCAGGTCTTCTCGCCCATGACGGTCTTGACCGGGTTGGCTTTCAGCCATTTGGCCGCATCTTCGCCCTTGTTGGATTTGGCACCGTTAAAGCCGGCAGCCAGCACCTGGACTGAAGCGTAGGCATACAGGGTGTAGCCCTCTGGCTCATAACCTGACTTACGGAAGGTATCCACGACCGACTTGCTGTCTGGCAGCAGACGCGGGTCGGCACCGAAGGTCATGTAAACGCCGTCGACGAATTGCGCGCCGCCAGCTGTGGTCACCAGTTCGTCGGTGACGATGCCATCATCGGACATGAACTTGACGTCCGTGAGACCTTGCTCACGCAACTGGCGAACCAGCGGGCCGGCTTCCGAGTGCAGACCACCGAAGTAGACCACGTCAGCACCGGCACCGCGGATCTTGGTGACCACGGCACTGAAGTCTTTCTCGCCACGGGTCAGGCCTTCGTAAAACACCGGGGTTACGCCGCGCTTGGCCAGCTGTGCCTTGGTGGCATCCGCCAGGCCTTGGCCGTAGGTGTCCTTGTCATGCAGTACCACGACTTTCTTGCCTTTGAGCACGTCGACGATGTAGTCGCCGGCGACGATACCTTGCTGATCGTCACGACCGCACATGCGGAACATGCCACTCAGGCCACGCTCGGTCACCGCCGGGTTGGTGGAGCCAGGAGTGATCGCAATCACGCCAGCTTCGTCGTACACCTCGGAAGCCGGAATGGTCGAGGAGGAGCAGAAGTGCCCGACCACGCCCGCCACTTTTTCCTGATCGACCAGACGGTTGGCCACAGCCACAGCCTGTTTCGGCTCGCAAGCGTCATCGCCTTTTACCAGCACAATCTTCTCGCCGTTGACGCCGCCCTTGGCGTTGATCTCGTCAGCCGCAGCCTGTGCGCCTCTCATGTACTGCTCGCCGAACGATGCGTTGGCACCGGTCAATGGACCCGCTACGCCGATCTTGATGTCAGCCTGAGCAAACGCAGAAACACCCAACGCAGCTGCCACTGCGAGGGCCAGAAAGCCTTTCTTGTAAAACGTCTGGGACATGAGGTGGTGCTCCATGGTTCTTTTTTAGTTGGCACTGCGACTTCTCTGAATGCTCAGAGCAAGGGCCGTGCCAGTGGTTTTTTATTCTGAAAAAAGTCGCTCTTTTATTGTTATATCGACTGTTTTGAGCCCATTTTCATTGGGCGTGCAACCGTCTAAACCGCGGAAGGTGAAACCTTTATTTTCAAAAGGCGCAACCAGCAAGCGCCATCATTGCAACCAGCGCACTTAATGATGTGCAACCAGCCTGTAACAGCCTGCGTCACCGAAGTGCACACTGTCGGTGCGAGACTGCTACAACCCGCACCACTACAGGCTAGCCGCAAAGCCAAAAAGCGCCGCATCCTGTAACACATTTCGACAATCAGATAACAATCCGCAAGCACTGGCCCGCGTGATACAGAGAGAAGCCCGCCTCGTACAAACAGCTGCGCAACCCGACTCCGGCCAATGGTTGCATGGGCGCGAAGGGGATCGGCAAGGCTTGAGGATTTCCGTTACACAGGTAATCGGCGAAGGCTTTGCCGACCACGCTGCCGGTGGTCACGCCGCGACCGTTATACCCGGTGACTGCCACCAAACCGGGCGCCGGCTCGAACAAACGCATCAAGTGATCGGGTGTGAAGGCGATGCAACCGGTCCAGGTGTACTCCCACTCCACCGGCTTGAGGTAAGGGAAATAATGCTGCTGAACCCGATCGGCCCAGGATTTCAGAAACCAGGCCGGTTTCTGATTGCCATTACCCAGACTGCCGAGCAGCAGACGCCCTTCGGCATCCCGACGAATGCTGCTCAGTACCTGACGGGTATCCCAGGATCCCTGGCCGCCGGGCAAAATCTGTTGCGCGGCTGCTTCGGTCAGCGGTTTTGAGGCCACCTGATAGTAATAACCGGGGAAGAAGTTACGTCGCAGTTCGGTCCATTCGCCTTCGGTGTAAGCGTTGGAAGCGATCACCACTTGCTCGGCCAGCACTGACCCCTGAGCTGTCTGCACCGACCAGCGCTGGCCCTGACGCTCAAGCTGAGTGACCGGCGAATGGTCAAATAATTGACCGCCCAGTCCAACCGCAGCCTTGGCCAGACCGCAGGTGTAGGCCATCGGATTGAGCGTGCCAGCACGCCGGTCAAGCAAAGCCGCGGCGATTTTTTTGGTGCCGGTGGCGGCTTCGCAGGCAGCACCGGTCAACAACTCCACCGGGGCACCGCGACGCTTCCATTGTTCTTCGCGACTGCGCAGGTCCGCTTCGCCACGGGCGTTGTGAGCCATGTGCAGCGTGCCCTCGCGGCGCAACTGGCAATCGATGTTGTATTTGTCGATCAGGCTGAACACCAGTGATGGCGCCGCGCCGAGCATGCGATTGAGCTGGCTGCCGACCGCTTCACCGAAACCGGCTTCGATCTCGTCCGGAGGGATCCACATCCCGGCGTTCACCAGCCCGACATTACGTCCGGAACCACCATGCCCCGTGCGATGGGCCTCGAGTATGCACACCCGCTTGCCTTGCTCAAGCAGATGAATCGCCGCCGACAGACCGGTTATGCCGGCGCCGATCACGCAGACATCCACCGTTACCTCGCCTTTGAGCGCGGCATTGTCAGGCCTTTGCGGCGTCAGTTCTTCCCATAGACATTCTTCGCGTAACGGCATTGCCAGACTCCGAAAATGAAACCTAACAAACAAAAGCAAAAGCTTCGCGGGCAAGCCCGCTCCCACATGGATTACATATAACCTGTGGGAGCGGGCTTGCCCGCGAAAGCGGTCTTCAGTCGAAAGTGATGCCCTGCGCCAACGGCAACTCCAGCGAGTAGTTGACGGTGTTGGTCTGGCGGCGCATATAACCGCGCCATGCATCGGAGCCGGACTCACGGCCGCCGCCGGTTTCTTTCTCGCCGCCAAAGGCGCCGCCGATTTCCGCGCCGCTCGGGCCGATGTTGACGTTGGCGATGCCGCAGTCGCTGCCCACCGCCGACATGAATTGTTCAGCCTCACGCACGTCAGTGGTGAAGATGCACGACGACAGGCCCTGTGGCACGGCGTTGTTCAAGCGCAATGCATCGGCGAAATCCTTGTAACCCACCACGTACAGAATCGGCGCGAAGGTTTCAGTGCAGACCACATCGCTCTGCTCCGGCATTTCGACGATGGCCGGCGATACGTAGTAGGCGTTGGGGAATTGGTCTTCCAGTTGGCGCTTGCCACCGAACACCCGGCCACCTTCGCTCAAGGCCTGCTCCAGCGCGTCCTGCATGTTCTCGAAACTGTGCTTGTCGATCAGCGGGCCAACCAGATTGCCTTCCAGCGGGTGACCGATGCGCACCTTGGAATAAGCAGTTTTGAGACGGCTGACGATTTCTTCTTTCACCGATTCGTGAGCGATCAAGCGACGCAAGGTGGTGCAACGCTGGCCGGCGGTACCGACCGCGCTGAACAGAATCGCCCGTACCGCCATGTCGAGGTCGGCGCTTGGGCCGAGGATCATTGCGTTGTTGCCACCCAGTTCAAGAATGCTGCGGGCGAAACGTGCGGCGATTTTCGGTGCCACTTCACGGCCCATGCGGGTGCTGCCGGTGGCGCTGATCAAGGCCACACGCGGATCGTCGACCAACGCTTCACCGGCATCGCGACCACCGATGACGACTTGACTGAGGTATTGCGGCGCATCGCTGAAGTTCTTCAGCACGCGCTCGAACAACGCCTGACAGGCCAGTGCGGTCAGCGGGGTTTTCTCCGACGGTTTCCAGATCACTGCGTTGCCACAGACCAACGCCAGCGTAGTGTTCCAGGCCCAGACCGCGACCGGGAAGTTGAACGCGCTGATCACCCCGATCACCCCCAGTGGGTGCCAGGTTTCACGCATATGGTGACCCGGACGCTCGGAAGCGATGGTCAAACCGTACAGCTGACGAGACAGACCGACCGCGAAGTCGCAGATGTCGATCATTTCCTGCACTTCACCCAGACCTTCCTGAGTGATCTTGCCCGCCTCCCAGGACACCAGCTCACCGAGATCGGCCTTGTATTCACGCAGAATATCGCCCAGTTGACGCACCAACTCGCCACGGCGGGGCGCCGGAACCTTGCGCCAGAGTTCGAACGCATGCTCTGCGCGACTGACCTGCTGCTCGACTTCTGCGGCGCCTTCCCAGTTCACGGCGGCAATACGACTGCCGTCAATCGGCGAGTGCACAGGCTGTTTACCGTTCTGGTACAGCGCCGGGTTCACACCAAGACGATCAAGCAATGCGGCAACCATGGGGTCACTCCTCAACATGGAAAACAGAAATTTCGTAGCCCGCAAACGCGACTATTCAGATTTCTAGTTGTAGCCGCACTGAGACTTGCCAACAAACGACCTTTAGGAGAGATATCATTCCATTTATTCATGCTGCATCGGCACAGCAGCGCTGAGACAAGAACAAGGGCCCACCCATGCTGAATAAACGCCACCTGCCATCGATCACCGCGTTGCAGTGCTTCGAGGCGGTCACTCGTCACTTGAGCTTCACTCGCGCCGCCGAAGAGCTGAACCTGACTCAGAGCGCAGTCAGCAAACAGGTCGCGCAGCTGGAAGAATTGCTCCAGCACCTGTTGTTCCGCCGCGTTCGCCGACGCCTGCAAATGACCCCGGCCGGTGATCTGTATCTGGTCGAGGTGCGAAAAATCCTCACCCAGGTCGAGATGTCGACCCTTTACCTGCGCTCCTACGGCGGTGAAACCGAAGTCCTGCGAGTCTCCACGCCATCGACCTTCGGCGCACGCTGGCTGGTGCCACGACTCAAGGGCTGGCGCCTGCGTCACCCGCATATCCATCTGGACCTGTGCAACGAACAGGAGGCCGACGACCTGTTGCAGGGCCGCAGCGATCTGGCCTTCTACTTCGGCCAGGGCTCGCGACCCGGCACCGAGAGCCTGAGGTTGTTCGGCGAAGAGCTGGTACCTGTCTGTGCGCCGGGTAGCCTGCCGGACAAACCCTTCACCGATCCGACGCAACTCAGCGAACTGGTGCTGCTGCAAAATGCCTCCCGCCCTCAGGCCTGGCACGACTGGTTCGGCAGCCAGGGCTACCACACCGAGCACAGCTATCACGGTCCGCGCTTCGAAACCTTTTATATGTGCATCCGCGCCGCCCAGGTGGGCTGCGGCGTGGCGCTATTGCCACGGTTTCTGGTGGAGGAAGAGCTGGCCGACGGCAAACTGATAATTCCATGGCAGCACGCAATGCCCAGCAACGACGCCTATTACCTGGCCTATCCGGAGCATTCGGCGGAAGTGCCCAAGGTCCGTGATTTTGTGAAGTGGATGTTGGAGCAGGTGGAAAGCCCCGCTGTACCTTGATGCCCGCGTAACGTCTCGCCGTGAATCCATGGGAATGCAAAAAACACTGGCAAAGCAGGCCGCCGATATGCGCCACTAGCCCCATTCATTGAAACAGCTGAGATGTCGCGGCCCAGGCGGCGACCAGCCTGGAGATTCCCGTTATGAGCGAGAGTGTGTTTGCCGATCGCATCGTGCAGAACCTGCTCGACACCGATTTCTACAAACTGACCATGATGCAGGCGGTGCTGCACAACTACCCCAACGTTGAAGTCGAATGGGAGTTCCGCTGCCGTAACACTGAGGATCTGCGCCCGTATCTGGCGGAGATTCGTTATCAGATCGAGCGTCTGGCCGAGTTGCGCCTGAGCGCTGATCAATTGAGCTTTCTGGAACACATCAGTTTTCTGAAGCCGGACTTTCTGCGTTTTCTCGGGCTGTTCCGCTTCAATCTGCGCTACATCCATACCGGCATCGAAAACGGCGGGTTGTTCATCCGCCTGCGCGGTCCGTGGCTGCATGTCATCCTCTTTGAAGTGCCGCTGCTGGCGATCGTCAGCGAAGTGCATAACCGCTATCGCTACCGCGAGATCGTCCTGGAGCAGGCCCGCGAACAGCTGTACCGCAAGTTTGACTGGCTGACGGCCAACGCTAGCGCCGATGAACTGGCACACCTGCAAGTCGCCGACTTCGGCACCCGTCGGCGTTTCTCGTACCGGGTTCAGGAAGAAGTGGTCAACGTGCTCAAGCACGACTTCCCCGGACGATTCGTCGGCACCAGCAACGTGCACCTGTCTCGCGAACTGGACATGAAGCCACTGGGTACCATGGCCCACGAATGGATCATGGCCCACCAGCAACTCGGCCCTCGATTGATCGACAGCCAGATTGCCGCTCTCGATTGTTGGGTCCGCGAATACCGCGGCCTGCTGGGGATCGCGCTGACCGATTGCATCACCATGGATGCTTTTCTGGGCGACTTCGATCTGTACTTCGCCAAGCTGTTCGACGGTTTGCGCCACGACTCCGGGGACCCGATTCTCTGGGCCGAAAAGGCCATCGCGCACTATCACAAGCTGGGCATCGAGCCGATGAGCAAGACTCTGGTGTTCTCCGACAGCCTGACACTGCCCAAATCCCTGGAGATTTTTCGTGCGCTGCAGGGTCGGATCAATGTCAGCTTTGGTATCGGTACCAACCTGACATGCGATATTCCCGGTGTCGAGCCGATGAGCATCGTGCTTAAAATGGCCGCCTGCAATGGCCAGCCCGTCGCCAAGATTTCCGATGAAGCGGGCAAGACCCATTGCACGGATCCGAACTTCGTCGCTTATTTGCGCCACGTTTTCAAAGTACCTGCCGCCCTTTCTGGCACATCAAGCAAGGAGTGAATCATGCAAGCCGTACAGCGCGAAATTGCTGAACAGCTCAAGGTCCAACCGCCATTTACCGACCAGGCCGCCCTTGAGGCGGAAGTCGCCCGGCGGATTACCTTTATCCAGGACTGCCTGCTCAATTCCGGGCTCAAGACTCTGGTACTGGGTATCAGCGGCGGTGTCGATTCCCTGACCGCCGGCCTCTTGGCCCAACGGGCAATGGAACAACTGCGCGAACGAACCGCAGACCCACAGTACCGTTTCATCGCCGTACGCCTGCCCTATGAAACCCAGTTCGATGAGCACGACGCTCAGGCATCGGTGGACTTCATCGCACCGGACGAGCGCCACACCGTGAACATCGGCCCGTCAGTCAAGTCGCTGGCCAACGAAGTTGCAGCCTTTGAAGGCAAGCAAGCGGTCTGGGTGGATTTCGTCCTGGGCAACACCAAGGCACGGATGCGCATGGTCGCGCAGTACACCATCGCCGGCGCGGCTCAGGGCCTGGTGATCGGGACTGATCACGCGGCGGAAGCAGTGATGGGCTTCTTCACCAAGTTTGGCGACGGCGCCTGCGATCTCGCGCCATTGAGCGGGCTGGTGAAAAATCAGGTTCGCGCCATCGCTCGATACTTCGGCGCACCGGAATCGCTGGTGGAGAAAATCCCCACTGCCGATCTTGAAGACCTGTCCCCCGGCAAACCCGACGAAGCCTCCCACGGTGTCACCTACGCAGAGATCGATGCGTTCCTGCACGGCCAACCGGTGCGTGAGGAAGCGTTCAAGATCATCTGCGACACCTACAAGAAAACCCACCATAAGCGTGTGATGCCGTTCGCGCCGTAAACCACGGTTGGACGCAGACGACAAAAAGCCCACTGACGGTTTGACCATCAGTGGGCTTTTTGTTGACTGTGTTTATGGCGATCTGGTTAAGCATGGTGTTGCTCATCAGGCCGCCTTCGCGGGCAAGCCCGCTCCCACATGAGCCTGCTTACTTCAGGACAACAGCGCCTTTCATCATCGAATTGTGGCCCGGGAACGAGCAGAAGAACTCGTAGCTTTCGCCGGCCGTCAGTTTCGAGACATCGAAGGTCACCGAGTCTTTCTCGCCACCGCCGATGATTTTGGTATGGGCGATGACGCGGGTATCGCCTTCTTTCAGGTAGTGCTTGTCGATACCGGCCGCCATGCCGTCGGTAGCGATGCCAGCCATGTCTGCGGTTTTGCTCAGCACCCAGTTATGCCCCATGACGTTTTTCGGCAGTTTGCCGGAATGCGCCAGGTTGACGGTGAAGGTCTTGCAGCTCTTGTCGATGGTGATTTCCTTGGTGTTGAAGGACATCTGATCGGTGGAGTCGACATCGACCTTGCACTCTGCAGCCATCAATTGGCTGCTGGCCAGTGTCAGCAGGGAAACCGCAACGAGTTTGGCAAACATGGTGAATCTCCAAGGCAGGGTTAATAAAAAAAGGCATATGGAATGAAGACTGCCTGAAATTGGCGCAAGTTCCTATGACCTGAAGCAAGAAATTGTATACAACTTTCAGGCTATGACGCTGATCGAAAGAATCAACCAGCCAAACGCCAGACGCGGACCTATGATCGGGTCGTCATCACCATCCGGAGTGTCTGCCATGCACCTTAGTAGTCTGTTTCGCAGTTTGCTTGCCGCTTACGCTTGCGGTGCCAGCGGTACCTGTGAAAATTCGCAACGCGAGGTTTAACGCTTGGAGAGATGCCAACCTGCCATTACTCTGAGGTCGTCACTGACCGCGGAGTAAGGCATGTCATTAGCGTCTGTTTGTGTATTTTGTGGTGCCAGTACTGGCACCAATCCGGCTTACCGTGAAGCAGCGATTGCCTTGGGGCAGGAACTGGCCAAGCGCAAGCTGACCCTGGTCTATGGTGGCGGCGCGGTCGGCTTGATGGGTATCGTCGCCGATGCTGCGCTGGCGGCCGGCGGCGAAGTCATCGGGATCATCCCGCAAAGCCTGAAGCACTCGGAAATCGGCCACGAAGGTCTGACCCGCCTGGAAGTGGTCGACGGCATGCACGCGCGCAAAGCCCGCATGGCTGAGTTGAGCGACGCCTTTATCGCCCTGCCCGGCGGTTTGGGCACCCTGGAAGAGCTGTTCGAAGTCTGGACCTGGGGCCAGTTGGGTTACCACGGCAAACCGCTGGGCTTGCTGGAAGTGAACGGTTTTTACCAGAAACTTACCGGTTTTCTTGATCATGTCGTCGGCGAAGGCTTCGTTCGCGACCATCACCGTGCCATGCTGCAAGTGAGCGAATCGCCGCGACAATTGCTGGACGCGCTGGATGCCTGGCAACCCTCGGTGCCGCCAAAATGGACCGGGGAAAAACCCAGCTAACCCTTGAGCCCTGTTTAAAGGCAGAATACGCGCCGCTCAACCTCACCTTCGACCCCAGAGGATCGCCCATGGCTAAACCTAATTACTCGTTCGCCAAACGTCAGAGAGACTTGGCTAAAGAGCAGAAGAAAGAGGAAAAGCTTCAACGCAAGAAAGCTACTGCTGAAGAAGAAGCGGCTGCACTGAACCCCGATGCAGAAGGTGAAGTGACTGCCGATGATGTTGAAGCACCGAAAGATCAGGCGCCTGACGCCTGAGTCCCGCAGGGTCAATGATCTGATCAGGCCCACCGGATCTGTGTCCAGGGTCAGCAGTTACGCTGCTGACCCTCACAGTCCAATCCTGAATTCCCCCAGCCAGAAACGACTAGCCTATCCCATTGGATCTTCGTTACTCCAACGGCATCACCGTCACCCGGACCTCCGGATCATGGCTGCCGCCGCCCAGGATCACCCCACGCAACGGCGAAACGTCGGAAAAATCCCGCCCCCAGGCCAAAGTGATGTGCTCCAGCGCCGGCTGCACGTTGTTGGTCGGGTCAAAATCGACCCAGCCCAGCACCGGGCAAAACACCGAGACCCAGGCATGGGACGCATCAGCCCCGATCAGCCGCGGTTGGCCCGGCGGTGGCTGGGTCAGCAGGTAGCCACTGATATATCGCGCAGCCAGCCCACGGGAGCGCAGGCACGCGAGCATCAAGTGCGCGAAGTCCTGACAAACCCCACGCCGACGCTCCAGCACTTCCACCAGCGGGGTGGCGACCTGGGTCGCCTCGGCATCGAAGGTGAATTCGCTGAAGATCTTCTCCATCAATGCCTGAACCCCCAGTAACAACGGGCGTCCGACGGGAAAACAGCTCTCGGAAAACTCGACGAAGCTGCTCTTCAAATGCACGTAAGGCGATTCGAAGCGATAGCGGCAGGCTTCCAGCAGATCAGCGCCAATCGGCTGACTGCTGTAAGTCAGCGCGCTGCGGGTCGCGTCCCAGGCCAACGACTGATTGAAGTCCAGCACGGGCCTGGCCAGCACTTCGACCGTCAGCCGGGCATTGACCAGCAGTTCATCGTGGGGTCGTTCGAAGGCCAGTCGAGTCAGCGGATTACCGAACACATCCAGCTCATCGCGGCGTGAGGTCGGCTCCGGGCTGATCAGCAGTTGTCGCTCGCTGCAACGCTGCCAGGCACAAGAGCGTGGCCACAAGTGAGCAAGCTGCTGGGCCAGCGATACCGGGCTGTCGTAGTGATAGTGGGTATCGTGGAGGATCTGGTAATGGGTGCTCATCAGACGGACACCGTTTGCTGACTGACATCATCGACGTGGGCGAAATGCCGCAATGCCAGGCGATCGGACACTTGCCCGCCGGCATCGGCGACTTCTTGTAGCAAGTCCGCCAAGCCATCAAGGGCGGCGCGCACACTGGCCTCGCCGAACAGGGAGTTTTCCAGGCAGCTCAGGTCGAAGCGCGCCAGGCGCTCGACCAGTTGAGCAAGGCCGGTTTCTCGCGGTACGCCGAAGTCGTCGTTCAAACGCTTGAGAGTGCGTGTCACCAGTTTCAACTGGAACAACACCGCGTGAGGGTTCTGCTCATCGAGCAGCAACAAGTCGAGTACTGGAATCAACTGCGCCACCGCCAGGTAGCGCGAGCGGTAGGTGATGCTGCTGTTGCCCAGCTCCAGCAGCCATTCCAGTCCGGCTTGATCGAAGGCCGCAGCACCGCGCAGGAACGCCGCCAGGCTGCTGCTGAGGAACTGCAACCGCTCGAGCCTCCGACCGATCATCAAGAAACGCCAGCCTTCGTCGCGGGTCATATCGTCCAGGGCAAAACCGGACAGTGCCGCCAGCGACATCACCAGGCGGTTGAGAAAATCCAGCAACTCGCCAAAATCCGGCTCTTCGGTTTCCAGCTCCAGGGCTTCGCGTTGCAGTTCCACCAGCGCCTGCCAGTTCTCCCGCGAGAGCTTGCCGCGCACCTGGGAGGCCGCCCACTGCAAGCGCTGCAAGTTGGAGCGCAGGCTGAACGACCAGTCATCGCCGAGCAAAGCCGCCAGCAGCCGCTCGGGCAATTGGCCCTCCTCCGGCAGCAGCATCAGGCTCTCACCGAGATCGACAGCAGCCTGCAACGCCTGCGGATCATCACCGTCGACATACCGCGCCAGCATGATCCGCAGCAGTCGGGCGCTGTCGTCGCAACGCTCGCAATAACGGCCAAACCAGAACAGATTTTCCACCACCCGCGAGGGTAGATAAGGATCACGGCGCACCAGATCGTGCACGCCGATAGTCCGTTGAGTCTTCCATTGCTCGCCGCTCGGCGCGCGCTCGCCCAGCACCCAGGTGTCCTTGCTCGCACCGTCGCGCTGCATCGACACCACCTCGGCGTCAGCCTCGGCCGCGACCCGGGCCAAACCACCGGGCAATACGCGATAACCGTCGGCGCTGGCCACCGCGTAGACCCGCATGCCGATAGCCCGGTGCTGCAATTGGCCGTCTTCGGCCTGCCAGATCGGTGCCTGGGACAACTGCGCCAACTCCTGGGCGACATAGGCATAAGGCCGAGCCTGCATGCGCTCGGCCAAGGCTTGGCGCTGCTGGTCATTCAGATCGCGACCGAACACTGGCGCAAAACTTTGTGAGGGGAAGGCCGGCTTGATCAACAGCTCCGGCAGCTTTTCCAGCGCCTGAGCCAGCACTGGCGGCTCACCGCACCACCAGGTGGCAATGGACGGCAGGATCAGTTCTTCGCCGAACAAAAACTGATTGATCCTTGGCAGAAACCCCAGCAAGCCCGGCGACTCCAGCACCCCGCTGCCCAAGGCATTGGCCACCAGCACCCGACCCTGACGCACCGCATCGAGCAGTCCCGGCACACCGAGAGCCGAGTCGGTACGCAGCTCCAGCGGGTCGCAGAAATCATCGTCGAGCCGGCGCATGATGGCGTGGACCCGACGCAGACCGCTCAGGGTCTTCAGGTAGACCGTGGCATCGCGCACGGTCAAATCACCGCCCTCGACCAGCGGATAGCCGAGCTGGCGGGCCAGATACAGATGTTCGAAATAACTTTCGTTGAAACGCCCCGGGGTGAGCAGCACCACCAACGGCGCTTCATCACCGCTCGGTGCCTGGCGAGCCAGGGTTTCTTGCAGGGTGCGAAAAAACCCGGCCAGATGCTGCACTTTCAGATCGCGGTACAGCTCGGGAAACGCTCGCGAGACGATGGTGCGGTTTTCCAGCGCATAACCGGCACCGGATGGGGCTTGAGTCCGATCCGCCGTCACCCACCAACGACCATCGGGGGTACGCGCCAGGTCCACGGCGTACAGATGCAGAAAGGCTCCGTCAGGCGGCGCAATGCCCTGACAAGGCCAGAGGAAATTGTTGTGACCGAAGACCAGCTCGGCCGGTAGCAGCCCTTCGGCAATCAACCGTTGCGGACCGTACAGATCCGCCAGCACCGCATTGAGCAAGCGCGCGCGCTGAGCAATCCCGGCGGCGAGTTGCTGCCACTCATCGGCGGCAATCACATGGGGCAGCAGATCCAGCTCCCACGGGCGATCAGCGCCCTTGGGGTCGGCGTAGACGTTGTAGGTCACGCCGTTTTCCTGGATCTGCCGGGCCAGCAGCGCCTGACGCTGAGCCAATTGCGCCGGGGTGCTGCGTTGCAATTGGTCGAACAGCCGACGCCAGTGCGGGCGGACCGCGCCGCTGTCGTCGAGCAATTCGTGATAAGTGCCCGTCGTCAGCGGGTAGCGGTCAAGCAGGTCAGGCATGGAAAGCTCGGCAGACAGCAAGGAAAAGGCAGATTAACGCAGACCGATGACGCCCGGATACGCGAAAAATCCGGGCGTCGCGTCTGCTTTAGAAGCGTCGCAAATCGAGCGTCATCGGCAGCTCGTCATTGATCGTCAGAGTGGGCACCGGCAAGGTGCCAGGACTGTGGCCAAGGCGGAAGAAGCGCGCCATGCGCCGACTCTCGGCTTCATTGGCATTGACCGGCAAGCTGTCGTAGTTGCGCCCACCCGGATGGGCGACGTGATACTGACAGCCACCCAGCGAACGCTGCATCCAGCTATCGAGCAGATCGAACACCAGTGGCGCATGCACCGGGATGGTCGGTTGCAGGCAATTGGCCGGCTGCCAGGCGCGGAAACGCACGCCGGCGACAAACTCGCCGACCCGCCCGGTCGGTTGCAACGGCACCGGGATGCCGTTGCAGGTCAACACATAGCGCTGGGGTGGCAGGCCGGTTAGCTTGACCTGCAAGCGCTCCAGCGACGAATCGACATAACGCACCGTGCCCCCGACCGCGCCCTCTTCACCCAGTACATGCCAGGGTTCAAGGGCCTGACGCAATTCCAGCTCGATGCCGCTGACCGCGTAATCGCCGACCTTCGGAAAACGGAACTCCAGATGCGCGGCGAACCACTCGGCGCGCACGGCATAGCCGGCGGCATTGAGATCGACGATAACGTCGGCAAAGTCCTGCTCGATAAAGTGCGGTAACAGGAAACGATCGTGCAGTTCAGTACCCCAACGGGCCAGCTTGGCCGGCGCATAGGGCTCACGCCAGAACCGCGCCACCAGCGCCCGCAGCAGCAGTTGCTGGGCCAGGCTCATGCGCGCATGGGGCGGCATTTCGAAGGCGCGCAGCTCCAGCAGCCCAAGGCGACCGGTCGCGCCATCGGGCGAATACAGCTTGTCGATACAGAACTCGGCGCGGTGGGTATTGCCGGTCACGTCGATCAGCAGGTTGCGCAGCAAGCGGTCCACCCGCCATGGCGGGCATTCCTCACCCGGTTTAGGCATCTGCGCAAAGGCGATCTCCAGTTCATACAACGCATCGTTCCGCGCCTCGTCCACCCGCGGCGCCTGGGAAGTCGGGCCGATGAACAATCCGGAAAACAGGTAGGACAGCGACGGGTGGTTATGCCAGTAGCTGATCAGGCTGCGCAGCAGATCCGGGCGACGCAGAAACGGCGAGTCGGCCGGTGTCGCGCCACCCAGTACGAAATGGTTACCGCCACCGGTACCGGTGTGGCGGCCATCGATCATGAACTTCTCGGTGGTCAGTCGCGTCTGCCGCGCCTCTTCGTAGAGGAACTCAGTGCGCTCCACCAATTCGCCCCAACTGGCGGACGGCTGCACGTTGACCTCGATCACGCCCGGGTCCGGGGTGATACGGAAGTTGCTCAGCCGCGGATCGCTCGGCGGCTCGTAGCCTTCGAGCAATACCGGGCAATGCAGCTCTTCGGCGGTGGCTTCGATGGCACTGACCAGTTCCAGGTAGTCTTCCAGCCGTTCCAGCGGCGGCATGAACAGATACAACCGCCCTTCCCGTGCCTCGGCGCAGAACGCGGTGCGGGTCAGCCAGTCGGCGGACTCGTCCAGTTTTGGCACACGTTCAACGGTGACCGCCGGATCGCCATGGACCTGCAACTGTGTAGTCGACGGCAATTGCGGCAAATCCTGATTCGGATCGGTCGGATGCACGAACGGATATTCCGCCGCCGTCACCCAAGGCTGCGAGGCCAGCGGCAAGCGATAACCCAGCGGCGAATCGCCCGGCACCAGTCGGCAATGATTTTCACGCAAGTACCAACGACCGCTCTGCCATTGATCGCCTTTGGCGGTGCGTGCCAGCGGCAGGACCTGGCCGATGACCTTGTCCAGGCCCTGGCTGAAGACTTTATGCAGGCGGGCCCGCTCGAGTTCGTCGCCCAGGCGTGAGTCTTCGGCACTGACGTTCAGCGGCAACGCGCCTTCACGCCAGAGGTAATAGAAATTGTCTTCGTAGGCCGGAAACACAAAGCGTGTCGGCAATTTCAAACGTTCGGCCACACTCGCCAGAAAACGCCCGGCCAGCTCGCCATCAGCGCCGTAGTCTTGCTGCTCATCGGCAATCAGCGCGCTGTTGTGCCAGATCGGCACGCCATCGCGGCGCCAATAGCAGTTCAGCGACCAGCGTGGCAGTTGCTCGCCGGGGTACCACTTGCCCTGGCCGAAATGCACCAGGCCCTTGGGCGCGTAGTGTTTGCGCATGCGCTGAAACAGCTCGGCGGACAATGTGCGCTTGGCCGGCCCCAAGGCAGCGGTGTTCCACTCGGCACCATCCGGATCGTCGATAGAAACGAAGGTCGGCTCGCCGCCCATGGTCAGGCGCACGTCGCCCTCGAGCAGATCCGCATCGATCTGTCGGCCCAACGCCTGAATCGCCAGCCACTGGTCTTCGGTGTAAGGCTTGGTGACCCGCGGCGCTTCCCAAATCCTTTCCACCGACATTTCGTGGGTAAATTCGCACTCGCACGGTTCGACCAAGCCACTGATCGGCGCGGCAGAGGACGGATCGGGACTACAGGCCAACGGAATATGCCCTTCACCGGCAAACAGCCCTGAGGTGGCGTCCAGGCCGATCCAGCCGGCACCGGGCAAGTACACCTCGCACCAGGCATGCAGGTCGGTGAAATCCACCTCGGTGCCGGACGGACCGTCAAGGGCTTTGACGTCGGCGGTCAGTTGAATCAGGTAACCGGAGACAAACCGAGCGGCAAGGCCAAGGTTGCGCAGCAATTGCACCAGCAGCCAGGCCGAGTCGCGACACGAGCCCGAGGCGTTTTCCAGAGTGTGCTCGGGCGTCTGCACGCCCGGCTCCATACGGATCAGGTAACCGATGTCTTCGCTCAGGCGTTGATTCAGCGCGACCAGGAAGTCGACGCTGGGCAGCGGCGTGCGGTCGATGCCGTCCAGATACGCCTTGAACTTCGGCGTCAGCGGCAGCGTCTCCAGGTACGGCGCCAGCTCTCGCTGTTCGTCAGCGGCGTAGGCGAAAGGGATCTTTTCCGCGTAGGGCTCAAGGAAGAAATCGAACGGGTTGAACACCGCCATCTCGGCCAGCAGATCGACTTCGATCCGCAGCTCGTCGGTTTTCTCCGGGAACACCAGCCGCGCCAGGTAATTGCCCTGGGGGTCCTGTTGCCAGTTGATGAAGTGCTGCTCGGGCAGAACCTTCAGCGCATACGACAGAATCCGCGTACGACTGTGGGCAGCCGGACGCAGGCGAACGATCTGCGGGCCGAGTTCGACCGCACGGTCGTAACGGTAATGGGTGACATGGTGCAATGCGACATGGATCGACACGGCGTGCCTCCTGCGAGCCTGGGCGTTATCGAAAGTGGCGCAAGACTTATGCCATCCGGACAAGTCAGGCGCTTTCTTCGGTTACTTGAGGCAGTACAGCACCAAAACCACGCAATGCCCGCTTTAGTGTGCGAAGGGGTGCACGTAAATGTGGCGGGCTGTGGACAGATGCACGAGAAGGTTGAGGCAGGGGCTGCCGAAACGTTTTTTGGAGGCTGGGGTGGTGAATCTACACAGGTCGCTGCAAGGGCGGGATGGGTGGTTACTTTCTTAACAAACAGGTTGTCGACCCGCTATAACGCAAAACGCCAGCCCGAGGGCTGGCGTTTTATTGGCTGACTCTGCGCTTAACGCGGAACCACCGGCTTGCGCGCAGGCTTTGGTCCTTTGCCTTTGGCCGCGTCCTTGCGCTCCTTGGCCGCCTGCTGGTTACGCGCGAAGGCTGCCGCTTTGGCTTGTTCGCGCTTGTCCCACGGGTTGCCGCCATCGCTGGCACGCGGTGGCAGACCGGTGTGCTGGGTGAGGATTTTGGTGGTCGTGTCCTTGGCCACTTTATGGCTGCCGGCCGGCGTCGAGTTCTTGCGACGGGCGCTCTGGTAGCTGTCGGTCGCTGGCTGGTACAGCGGGATCAGCTGGTTCTTGCCCGGCCCGATCAGATCGGCACGGCCCATGCGGGTCAGGGCTTCACGCAGCATCGGCCAGCCTTTCGGATCGTGGTAACGCAAGAACGCCTTGTGCAGACGGCGCTGCTCTTCGCTCTTGACGATGGTCACGCTGTCGCTCTTGTAGGTGACCTTGCGCAGCGGGTTCTTGCCCGAGTGGTACATGGCGGTGGCGGTGGCCATCGGCGACGGGTAGAACGCCTGCACCTGATCGGCACGGAAACCGTTGCCCTTGAGCCACAGGGCCAGGTTCATCATGTCTTCGTCGGTGGTGCCCGGGTGCGCGGCAATGAAGTACGGAATCAGGTACTGCTCTTTCCCGGCTTCCTTGGTGTACTTCTCGAACATGCGCTTGAACTTGTCATAGCTGCCGATGCCCGGTTTCATCATCTGGTTGAGCGGACCTTCCTCGGTGTGTTCCGGGGCGATCTTCAGGTAACCACCGACGTGGTGAGTCACCAGCTCCTTGACGTACTCCGGCGACTCGACCGCGAGGTCGTAACGCAGGCCGGAGGCAATCAGGATCTTCTTCACACCCGGAAGCGCACGGGCACTGCGATAGAGCTGGATCAGCGACGAGTGGTCGGTGTTCAGGTTCGGGCAAATGCCGGGGAACACGCACGAAGGCTTGCGGCACGCGGATTCGATTTCCGGGGTTTTGCAGGCGATGCGGTACATGTTCGCAGTCGGGCCGCCGAGGTCGGAAATGACACCGGTAAAGCCTGGGACTTTGTCGCGAATCTCTTCGATCTCACGAATGATCGACTCTTCGGAGCGGTTCTGGATGATCCGGCCTTCGTGCTCGGTGATCGAGCAGAAGGTGCAGCCACCGAAGCAGCCGCGCATGATGTTCACCGAGAAGCGGATCATGTCGTATGCAGGAATCTTTTCCTTGCCGTACGCCGGGTGCGGTACCCGTGCGTAAGGCATGCCGAACACGTAGTCCATTTCTTCGGTAGTCATCGGGATCGGTGGCGGGTTGAACCAGACGTCCACCTCGCCATGCTTCTGCACCAGCGCACGGGCGTTGCCCGGGTTGGTTTCCAGGTGCAGCACGCGGTTGGCGTGGGCGTAAAGAACGGCGTCGCCACGGACTTTCTCTACCGATGGCAGACGAATCACGGTCTTGTCGCGGGTCATCTTAGGGCTGGCCAGTATCTGCACGACCTTGGCTTCGCTCGGGTCTTCAACCGGGCCCTTTTCCTGCTCGATCGCGCAAGCCTGGGTGTCTTGGGTGTTCACGTACGGGTTGATGATCTTGTCGACCTTGCCCGGACGGTCGATTCGCGTGGAGTCGACCTCGTACCAGCCCTGCGGCGTATCGCGACGAATGAACGCGGTGCCGCGAACATCGGTGATGTCTTCGATCTTGTGGCCGTAGGACAGACGCTGGGCGACTTCGACGATCGCTCGCTCGGCGTTGCCGTAGAGCAGGATGTCGGCGCAGGCGTCGATCAGGATCGAGTTGCGCACCCGGTCCTGCCAGTAATCGTAGTGGGCGATACGGCGCAGCGAAGCTTCGATGCCACCGAGAACGATCGGCACGTTCTTGTAGGCTTCCTTACAGCGCTGGCTGTAGACCAGGCTCGCACGATCCGGACGTTTGCCAGCCATACCACCGGGGGTGTAGGCGTCATCGGAACGGATTTTCTTGTCGGCGGTGTAACGGTTGATCATCGAGTCCATGTTGCCGGCCGCGACGCCGAAGAACAGGTTCGGCTCGCCAAGCTTCATGAAGTCGTCTTTGGACTGCCAGTCAGGCTGCGCGATGATGCCGACGCGAAAGCCTTGGGACTCCAGCAAGCGGCCGATGATCGCCATGCCGAACGATGGGTGATCGACGTAGGCATCACCGGTGACGATGATAATGTCGCAGGAATCCCAGCCAAGCTGATCCATCTCCTCCCTGCTCATCGGCAGGAACGGCGCCGGTCCGAAACATTCGGCCCAGTACTTGGGATAGTCAAATAACGGCTTGGCTGCTTGCATGTCGATGACCGGTGTTGGTGTAGATAAGGACGCGTTTATTCACTGAGAATTTCGCGGTCGCGGAATATAGCACAAAAACTGACCAATTCCGACGATAGTGGTCGGCTTTTGCCATCAAGCCTTTCCCGGCCGGCTCGTCATATTTTCGTCAGCCATAAGTCACCACAGTGTGATTCTTCAAGAAAAAACACCGACCCAGGACACGATTCTGGCCCTGCCTCCCCCCTGCCCCCGGGATCGAATGCAGCCTTTGCAAGAAGGCACTTGCGATTCGCCCGGGATTCGCTCGCTCATCCTCGACCAGAGTCTGACCATGGAGATTGCGCAGGGTAACGAAAGAACGACAAGTTGAAGATCAAGCGTTGGCTTTAGAAATAAGTTGTTAATTAATTGGGGCATGACTGGGTTGCAAGGAAGAAATCAATTTGAAAAGGTAGAACAGGCCGAGACTCGGTTTTATATGCATTAATCACAGGAGCAACAAATGTTCAGGAAAAGTTTTTTAACGATTTGTTTAGTATCTTTTTCACTCTACAACAATGCCATGGCTCAATCACCCGACCCTTTGCATATAGTGGGTAACTATAAGTGTACGGGTTACGACAGCCATGAAGGCCATTTTGAAGGCGACCTGACATTCACTCTTGACGAGAAAGCCAGCAATTTCGCCCAAAGCTTTGGTGCCTACCAATTCAAGCTTCGCGTTGATCTCAGCGGAACACCTGCCACCTATACCGGCTTTGCGGCAGCACAAGGTCAATTGCTAGCAATGTATTTTGCCAATGACAGCCAGCAAGCCCCTACTGATATCGGGGTTGGCATGGCATCCATTACCCATGATCAAGACATCAATGGAAAATACACCACCACCTTGCACAAATCTTATTATGCACCGTACTACCAGCGCGATGCCAAAGATGGTCGTGGTGCCGGTGGGCGCGGGACAGAAACTTGCGTTAAAACAGTAGACGGTTAAGACATGCGTGTCGGCAGCGACTGCAATTAACTACTCGTCGTCAAAGTTGTAACTACCCGGCGCGAGGTTTTCGAAACGGGTGTACTTACCGATGAACGCCAGGCGAGTGGTACCGATCGGGCCGTTACGCTGTTTGCCGATGATGATCTCGGCGATGCCTTTGTGCTCGGTTTCCGGGTGATACACCTCGTCCCGGTACACGAACATGATGACGTCGGCATCCTGCTCGATCGCTCCGGATTCCCGCAAGTCGGAGTTGATCGGGCGCTTGTTCGGGCGCTGCTCCAGGGAACGGTTGAGCTGCGACAGCGCCACCACCGGGCAGTTGAATTCCTTGGCCAGGGCTTTCAACGAGCGGGAAATCTCGGAAATCTCGTTGGTCCGGTTATCGCCGCCGGAGCCCGGGATCTGCATCAATTGCAGGTAGTCGATCATGATCAGGCCAACCTCGCCATGCTCACGCACCAGTCGACGCGTACGTGCACGCATCTCCGAGGGGCTGATGCCGGCGGTGTCATCGATGAACAGCTTGCGATCGTTGAGCAGGTTGACTGCCGACGTCAGACGCGGCCAGTCATCGTCTTCCAGGCGACCGGCGCGGACCTTGGTCTGGTCAATCCGGCCCAGAGACGAAAGCATACGCATGATCAGCGATTCGCCTGGCATCTCCAGCGAGTAGACCAATACCGCCTTCTCGCTGCGCAGTACGGCGTTCTCCACCAGGTTCATGGCGAAGGTGGTCTTGCCCATGGACGGACGGCCGGCGACGATGATCAAGTCGGAAGGTTGCAGACCGCTGGTCATCCCGTCGAGGTCGGTGTAACCGGTGGACAGGCCAGTAATGGCGTTGTCGGTGTTGAACAAGGTGTCGATACGATCGATGGCCTTGGTCAACAGGTCGTTAACACTGACCGGACCGCCGGTTTTCGGTCGGGCTTCGGCGATCTGGAAGATCTGCCGTTCGGCTTCGTCGAGGATCTCGGCGGCGGAGCGGCCTTCCGGGTTGAAAGCGCTGTCGGCGATTTCGGTGCTGATGCCGATCAGTTGCCGCAAAGTCGCCCGTTCGCGAACGATCTGCGCATAGGCCTTGATGTTGGCGACCGACGGCGTGTTTTTTGCCAGTTCGCCCAGGTAACCGAGACCGCCGACTTGCGAAGTCTGACCTTCCTTGTCCAGTTGCTCGGACAGGGTCACGACGTCGATCGGCGAGTTCTGATCGGCCAGTTTGGCGATGGCGCGGAAGATCAGGCGGTGGTCATGTCGATAGAAATCGCCGTCGGAGACTTGATCGAGCACGCGTTCCCAAGCGTTGTTGTCCAGCATCAGACCACCGAGCACGGCCTGTTCGGCCTCGATGGAATGCGGCGGCACCTTCAGGGCAGCGGTTTGCAGATCGTATTGCTCAGGAGCGGAGATATCGTTCATGGCCACTTGAAATAAGGAAAGGTTTTACAACCAGAGAAAATCAGGATCAGCAGAAAGACAAAGGGCACGACCTGTAAACAGGATCGTGCCCGATGTTACCGGCAAGCACCCGAGGGTGCCAGCCGACAAGTGCTGCTTAAGCTGCTACCACGACAACGCGTACGGTGGCTTCAACTTCAGCGTGCAGGTGCACGGCTACGTCGAATTCGCCTACGTTGCGGATGGTGCCGTTCGGCAGACGAACTTCGCTTTTTGCAACTTCAACGCCAGAGGCGGTCAGTGCATCAGCGATGTCGTGGGTGCCGATCGAACCGAACAGCTTGCCTTCGTCACCGGCGGTGGCAGTGATAGTCACTTCCAGCTCAGCCAGTTGGGCAGCGCGAGTTTCGGCAGAAGCTTTTTTGTCTGCAGCCAGTTTTTCCAGCTCAGCACGACGCTCTTCGAACGCAGCCAGGTTGGCAGCGGTCGCAGCGGTAGCTTTGCCGAAAGGCAGCAGGTAGTTACGGCCGTAACCGGCCTTAACATTTACCTTATCGCCCAGGTTGCCCAGGTTGGCGATTTTTTCCAGAAGGATCAGTTGCATGTGAAAATCCTCTAACTTTTAACCTTCACCGTTCGCGTTATCGGCGTCTTTCGGCGCCAAACGACCGCGAAAATCAATCAGGCTGTCGACAATGGCCAACACCACGAGTAACGGATAGATCAGTTGCATAAACAGCAACAGCGTTACGTACAACCCCACCAGCCAGAATCGGGCCAGTCGCTTTTCAGCCACCAGCCCGTGAATCAGGGCCAGCCCGGCGAACACCAGCGGTACGCTGCACAACGGCGTCAACATCGCCATCTGAGAACCGAAATTCGGCCCCACAAGCATGCACGCCAGCAGCAACATCGCCGGCCCCAGCGGGATTCGGATGGCGCGAAACTCGCGACCAAAACCACCGGGGTTGTACAACAACGCCTGCCAGTAGCGCCCAAGAATCAGGCTCAGCACACTGACGATCTGCAACAAGGCCGCAATCAGGCCGGTCAGGATCGGTGCAATCAGTGACGTCAGACGCGCTCGCTCTTCTACCGAAAACTGCTGGTAGAGATCTCCAAGCGCCAGCGGCAGGATTTTTACCAACTCCTGCGCCAGGCTTTCGATCTGAGGGCGGAAAGCCGCACCCAACACCACTGAAAACACCAACCCCATCGCTATGCTGACCAGCAGCACGCGGTTCCAGGACTCACTTGCGCGCAAAACCAACGCAAGGGCCGACGAGCCGAGCAACACCATAAGTGCGCGTGGATCATCGGAATAAAGCCACCAGACCAATGCCAGTAGCAATCCCGGAGCAAGAACGCCAAGGGCGTCCTTCAATCCGCGCCGCAGGAGCACGAAGCTTCCCGCGGCAGCACCCAACCAATACAACAACGGCAATGCTGCACATCCGGCCACTACCAGAGTGGCCTGCACACGACCGCGCATGATGAACTCAGCTAAGGCGCGCATGCATTCAATCCCTTACTACGTGTCGACTGCCCGGTCTCAGCGGCCGTGGCTGTCGGTGTAGGCCAGCAGGGCCAGGAAGCGGGCGCGCTTGATAGCGGTGGCCAGCTGACGCTGATAACGAGCTTTGGTACCGGTGATGCGGCTTGGAACGATTTTGCCGGTCTCGGATACATAAGCTTTCAGGGTGTTGAGATCTTTGTAATCGATCTCTTTCACGTCTTCAGCGGTGAAGCGGCAGAATTTACGACGACGGAAGAAACGTGCCATGTAATTGGCTCCTCAAAAGGTCCGTGGATTACTCGTCAGCGTTATCGCTGGCGTCGCTGTCATCACCATCAACGCCATCGGCGCTGTCGGAGTGCTCAGGACGGTCGCGACGCTCACGGCGCTCACTGCGGTTTTCTTCAGCCTTGAGCATCTCGGATTGGCCGGTAACGGCTTCTTCGCGACGGATGACCAGGTTACGGATCACTGCATCGTTGTAGCGGAAGTTGTCTTCCAGCTCGGCCAGGGCCTTGCCGGTGCATTCAACGTTCAGCATCACGTAGTGAGCCTTGTGAACATTGTTGATTGCGTAGGCCAGTTGACGACGGCCCCAATCTTCCAGACGGTGGATTTTGCCGCCGTCTTCTTCGATCAGCTTGGTGTAACGCTCTACCATGCCGCCGACTTGCTCGCTTTGATCCGGGTGGACCAAAAAGATGATTTCGTAATGACGCATGAATGCTCCTTACGGGTTGTAGCCTGCCGCTCAAAAGCGGTCAGACAAGGAGTGAATGACACTGTGGACTTGCTTGCGATAGACACATGCGTGCCTGCCGTCACAGCAAGGGGCGCAATTGTAGAGAAGGGACAGAAGAGGTGCAAGGCAATTGGTGATTATTTGAACAGTTCGTTCATGCCACAATTTGTTGCTTCACCAAAAACCAATGTGGGAGCGAGCTTGCTCGCGATGAGGGCGCAACATTCAACATTGATGCTGAATGTTACTCCGCTATCGCGAGCAAGCTCGCTCCCACATTTGGATCGCCGTACGGCTTAAGACTTCTTGACGGTCGCTGCGGCTTTAACGCCGCGCTGGCGCAGCGCTTCGAACAGGCAGACACCGGTCGCCACGGAAACGTTGAGACTGCTGACGCTACCGGCCATTGGCAGGCGCACCAGATAGTCGCAAAGATCGCGAGTCAGGCGACGCATCCCGCTACCCTCCGCGCCCATGATCAGGATGGTCGGGCCAGTCAGGTCCTGCTGATACAGATCCTGCTCAGCCTCGCCCGCCGTACCGACGACCCACAAGCCACGCTGCTTGAGCTTTTCCAGGGTGCGCGCCAGGTTGGTTACGGCGACCAGCGGAATCACTTCCGCCGCGCCACAGGCGACCTTTCGTACAGTCGGGGTCAGGGTGGCTGACTTGTCCTTTGGCACGATCACCGCCAGCGCGCCGGCCGCATCGGCCGAACGCAGGCAAGCGCCGAGGTTGTGCGGATCGGTCACGCCATCGAGCACCAGCAGCAACGGTGCGCCTTCGGTGCGATCGAGCAATTCGTCGAGCATCGCCTCACCCCAGACCTGGCTCGGACTCACGTCCGCCACCACGCCCTGGTGCACGCCTTCGACCCAGGCATCCAGCTCGCGACGCTCGGCGTTGCCGACGGCCACGCGATTTTCGTTCGCCAGCTCGATCAGCGTCTGAACCCGCGGATCACTGCGACCTTCAGCCAACCAGATCTGCTTGACCCGCTTTGGGTGATGACGCAACAACGCTTCGACAGCATGCACGCCGTAGATTTTTTCCAACTGACTCATGGCTTGGCCTTAGGTTTACGCACTCCGCCGCTTTTCGCGGCTGGAGCCGAGCCCGCTTTCGGCGGGCCTTTACGGTGTTTACTCGGCTTGGCTGGCTTGCCCGTCGAACTGGCTGGCCCCGACCTTCCGGACTTTCCCTCAGACGCCGCTTTACCGCCGCTCTTCGCTTCGTTCAGCAACGCCTGCTTCATTTCACGACTTTTGCGCAGCTCGGCGTTTTTCGCCGCGGCATCGCTCGGGCGATAAGCTTCGCCGGATTTTTTATCCGCCGCAGTCCGCCGTCCGGTTTTCGCCGTTGCCGGCTCAGGAACAGGTTTCGCCGCAGGCACATCGACACCCGACGTACGCTTCTTGCGACCGATCGGCGCGCTGATGGTTTTTTCGGCCATCTCGAAGTCGATCTTGCGTTCGTCCAGGTCAACCCGCATGACCCGCACTTCCACGGTGTCACCCAAGCGGAAGCTGCGACCGGTACGCTCACCGGCCAGGCGATGGTGCACAGGATCGAAGTGGTAGTAATCACCCGGCAAGGCAGTGACGTGCACCAGACCCTCGACGTAGATGTCCGTCAGCTCAACGAACAGACCAAAACCTGTCACGGCGGTGATCACACCCGGGAACGACTCGCCCACGCGGTCTTTCATGAACTCGCACTTGAGCCAGTTCACAACGTCACGAGTGGCTTCGTCGGCACGTCGCTCGCTCATCGAGCATTGCTCGCCGAGCTGCTCCAGCGCCGCTTCGTCGTACGGATAGATACGCGCTTTCGGGATGGTCATCGCACCGGCACGCTTGACGTGCGGGGTGTTCTGTTTGGAATGGATGACACTGCGAATCGCCCGGTGCGTAAGCAAATCCGGGTAACGGCGAATCGGCGAAGTGAAGTGGGTATAGGCTTCGTAATTCAGACCGAAGTGGCCCTGGTTATCGGCGCTATAAACCGCTTGGCTCAACGAGCGCAGCATGACGGTCTGGATCAGATGGAAATCCGGACGATCCTTGATACCGGCGAGCAGCGCCTGGTAATCCTTCGGCGACGGACCGTCCTTGCCTTTATGCAGCGACAGACCGAGCTCACCCAGGAACGCGCGAAGCTTTTCCAGACGCTCCGGCGGCGGACCATCGTGGACCCGATACAGCGCAGGGATTTCATGCTTTTTCAGGAATTCAGCAGTGGCCACGTTGGCCGCCAGCATGCACTCCTCGATCAGCTTGTGCGCATCGTTACGAACGGTCGGAGTGATTTCAGCAATTTTGCGCCCGGAACCGAAGATGATTCGGGTCTCCTGGGTTTCAAAGTCGATCGCACCACGGACATGCCGCGCACCCAGCAACACTTTGTACAGCGCGTACAACTGCTTGAGGTGCGGCACGACATCCGAGTATTCGCCACGCAGCTGTTTGGCTTCGCTGGTTTTCGGCTGCTCGAGGATCGTGCTGACCTTGTTGTAGGTCAGGCGCGCCTGAGAGTGGATCACCGCTTCGTAGAACTGGTAATCGGTCATCTCGCCGGTTTTCGAGATGGTCATCTCGCACACCATGGCCAGACGGTCGACTTTCGGGTTCAGCGAGCACAGGCCGTTGGACAACTGCTCAGGCAGCATCGGCACCACGCGCTCGGGGAAATACACCGAGTTACCGCGTACCTGGGACTCGTTATCCAGTGCCGAACCGATTTTCACGTAGCTGGAAACGTCGGCGATGGCCACGTACAACTTCCAGCCACCGGAGAACAGACGCAGCTTGCCCGGCTTGACTTCGCAATAGACCGCATCGTCGAAGTCGCGCGCATCTTCACCGTCGATGGTGACGAACGGCAGATGGCGCAAGTCGATGCGCTTCTCTTTGTCTTTCTCTTCGACTTCCGGCTTGAGCTTGGCGGCTTCTTTGAGCACCGCTTCCGGCCAGACGTGAGGAATGTCGTAAGTACGCAGGGCGACATCGATTTCCATGCCCGGCGCCATGTAGTTACCCACGACCTCGACCACGTCGCCTTGCGGCTGGAAGCGTGGCGTCGGCCAGTGAGTGATCTTCACTTCGACGAACTGACCGACTTTGGCGCCGGCATTGCGCCCCGGCGTGACCAGCACTTCTTGCTGGATCTTCGGGTTATCCGCAACGACGAAGCCGATGCCGCCCTCTTCGAAGTAACGACCAACGATGCTTTCGTGAGCACGGGTCACCACTTCGACGATCATGCCTTCGCGGCGACCGCGACGATCCAGACCGGAAACCCGGGCCAGCGCACGGTCACCGTCGAACACCAGACGCATTTGCGCCGGGCTCATGAACAGGTCGTCACTGCCGTCGTCCGGAACCAGGAAGCCGAAACCGTCACGGTGGCCACTGATGCGACCAAGGATCAGGTCGAGTTTGTCCACCGGCGCATAAGTGCCGCGACGGGTATAGATGAGTTGAGCATCGCGCTCCATGGCGCGCAGGCGGCGACGCAGGGCTTCGAGCTGGTCTTCTGTGGTCAGACCAAACTCCTCCACCAACTGCTCGCGGTTAGCCGGCGAACCCCGATCAGCAAGATGCTTGAGGATCAGTTCGCGGCTAGGAATAGGGTTTTCATATTTTTCCGCTTCACGAGCGGCCTCGGGATCGAGGGACTGCCAATCGGCCATTAGAGAGTTTTCACCTTGTCTATATGCGGGTTAGTTTGGCATAGGCGTAATGAAACGGGAAATTTCAGGCTATGACAGCCCATCTAAAGCCCTTTATCGACACCGCAAAGCTGATTTGAATGCCTCTGGTGAAATTTTCCAGGTTTTTTTCATGACAGGGGTTTACAGTTAAAAAGACGCTCCGTATAGTGCGCGCCATCGACGACGCAGACGCGTTGCCGATACTGCCCAGATGGTGAAATTGGTAGACACGCCAGCTTCAGGTGCTGGTGACCGCAAGGTCGTGGAAGTTCGAGTCTTCTTCTGGGCACCAATTTAGAGTTGGAGATTACATGAATCTTCAGACTCTCACAAAAACCCGCGAAAGCGGGTTTTTGCATTCTAAGCGTCTGATTTATTAAAACCAAATCAGGGGTTTACAGATCAAAACGCTCTCCGTATAGTGCGCCACATCAACAGCGGCAACGCTGGAGATAAATGCCCAGATGGTGAAATTGGTAGACACGCCAGCTTCAGGTGCTGGTGACCGCAAGGTCGTGGAAGTTCGAGTCTTCTTCTGGGCACCAATTCAAACTCAAGAGCATCGTTCTTGAGTTTCACAAAAACCCGCGAAAGCGGGTTTTTGCGTTTCTGGCTTTGGGCTGCCGATCTATTTGCTGACGACGCGGATGTATTTGAGCCGCTGATAAAGCATTCGCGGGCAAGCCCGCTCCCACAAAGGCAACTGATACCTGTGGGAGCGGCGGTGCGACGATTCGACTTGCCCGCGAAGACGGCAGACCAGACAACGAAAAGCTTAAGCCCTGAACTGCCCCAGACTCGCTTTCAACTGCGCCGCCAGACCATCCAGCACTTTACCGCTGGCAGTTGTCTCCACCACCGCCTGAGCCGCCCGCTCTGCCTGGGCGTGGATGGTTTCCACCCTCCCGCGTACCGCCTGCGCGCCTTTTGCCTGATGAGCTGCCGCCTGGGTAGCCAGACCAATCGCTGCGTGCACCTGCTCAACCGATGACTGCACCGATTGCTGCAGCCGCGCGCTGTCACGCAACACCAGCAACCCCTCACTGGCCTGGCGCCCCGCCTGGCCAATCGCCGCTACCGCTTCGCGCGCACCTTGCTGCAAGGCGCCGATATGCGCCTGGATGTCGCCGGTGGAGCTTTGGGTTTTGCTCGCCAGCGCCCGCACTTCATCGGCCACCACCGCAAAGCCGCGCCCGGTTTCACCAGCACGCGCCGCTTCGATGGCCGCGTTGAGCGCCAGCAGGTTGGTCTGCTCGGCAATTCCGTGAATCACCGTCAGCACCACCTCGATCTGCTCGCTTTGTTGCGCCAGGCGCTCGATCACTTTGGCGCCGGTCTCCACTTGCCCGGCTAACGCTTCGATCAGACTGCCGACCTGAGCCGACGTACGCGTGTTCTCGTCGGTCGCCTGACGGATATCCACCACCTGCTTCAAAGCCGCCTGCATGGCATGACTTTCAGCCTGCGCCTCATCGGCCATCTGCGACAACGCGCGCAAGCTCTCTGCCACCTCGTCTCGCTGCGACGCTGCCGCCGCATCGGCACCGGCATTGCGCAGTGTCATGGCACCGATCTCTACCCCCGTACGCTGCGCCACATCGCCCGCTTCGCGCACAATCGGCTGCAGCTTATCCACAAAGCGATTGACCGCCGCGGCCATTTCGCCGATTTCGTCCTTGCTGTTGAGCTGGACGCGCTTGGTCAAATCGCCCTCGCCGGCCGCCAGGTCATTGAGCGCGGCGATCAACAGATGCAACCGGTTGACCACCCGACGCCCCAGCACCACCGCCAGCAACAGCAAGACACCGAACCCGACCAGCGCCAAGCCCATGCCGATCCGCCAGCGCAACGTTGCTGCGGCCTCCTGCACGGTACTGGTGGTGTTGCCCTTCATCTCGGCCGCGGTGGTTTGCGCCGACTGCAAGCGCGCACGCATGGCCGTGGCGCTATCAGCCGCCGCACCCTTGAGGCTATCGCCAACCAGCTGGTCGCCGCTGGCGATCAAGGCAGAGAAGCGCTTATCCAGAGCCGCCAGATCAGCCTCGACCGAAGCCGTGGAGACGCCCATCAAGACCTTGCCGATCTCCACTCCATTGGGATTGATCGAGGCTTCGAGGTAGTAGACCGAAGGATCGTTTTTCGCCGCATCCAGCACTTTATCCATCGCGCGCTCGCCCTGGCCTTTTTCCAGGAGGGCCTTGTTGATCGGGTTTTCCCGATTCATATAGCGAGTCAGGTGCTGGCCGGTGGCGTCGTCATACACCACGAACAGCACGTTGGGATTGCGCTGGGCACGCCGAGCGAATTCGGAAAGGGTCGGGACGTCGCTGTCCCACATCGCGCGCGGAGCCACAGAAGCAAGAAGTTGGGCCATGTCGTTGGCCGAGTCCTTCAAGCCCTTCTCCAACGTCGCACGAAGTTGCGCCTGCTCGTCCTTCAGTCGCGAGGACAGCCCTGCCGCGAGGCGCTGACGCGTACTGGCGGACAGGCTGTCGAGACTCGACGTGACTTCACGTCCCGCCTGTTCGAGTTCGCCAGAGAGTTTCTGACTATCGACACCCAGGCGATTACCGAGATCGGCTTCCAATGCGGTCACCGTACTCCGGGTCAGAGCAACAGCCACCAGCACTTGCACCAAAAGGGCGATACCAAGCGTAACGAACACCGGCCGCAGCAAACGGCTTTGTAACAGTGAGAGAACGGCCGACACAGGAAATCCCTCTACTTGAGCGCCATTAAATTGATGGCATCCTCGAAAGGGTAATCACAGCAAAGGTCGTGCCGCCCGACAGGCAGAAACGACAAAGGGCCCTATAAAGGGCCCTTTGTGTTTTACATCAACGACTTATTAAGCGAACGGATGACGCAGAACGATGGTTTCGTTGCGGTCCGGGCCCGTCGAAATAATGTCAATCGGTGCGCCGATCAGCTCTTCAACGCGCTTGATGTAAGCACGGGCGTTGGTCGGCAGCTCTTCCAGGGTTTTGGCACCCACGGTCGACTCGGTCCAGCCCGGCACTTCTTCGTACACAGGCTGCAGGCCCACGTAGCTGTCAGCGTCAGTCGGGGCAACGTCCTTGCCTTCCGCATCTTTGTAGCCGACGCAGATATTGATGGTTTCCAGACCGTCGAGTACGTCCAGCTTGGTCAGGCAGATGCCCGAGATGCTGTTCACATCGATAGCGCGACGCAGGATAACGGCATCGAACCAGCCGCAACGACGAGCACGGCCGGTGGTCGCACCGAACTCGTGACCTTGTTTGGCCAGGTGCGCACCAACTTCGTCGAACAGCTCAGTCGGGAATGGGCCCGAACCTACGCGAGTGGTGTAAGCCTTGGTGATGCCCAGGATGTAGTCCAGGAACATAGGACCAACACCAGAACCGGTAGCAACGCCACCAGCGGTGGTGTTGGAGCTGGTCACGTACGGGTAGGTACCGTGATCGATGTCCAGCAACGAACCTTGGGCACCTTCGAACATGATGTCTTTACCGGCGCGACGCAGGTCGTGCAGCTCGGCAGTCACGTCCAGCATCAGCGGCTTGAGCAGCTCAGCGTATTCTTTGCATTCAGCCAGGGTCTTTTCGAATTCGATGGCCGGCTCTTTGTAGTAACCCACCAGCATGAAGTTGTGGTAGTCCACCAGTTCACGCAGCTTGTCTTCAAAGCGCGGCATGTTGAGCAGGTCGCCAACACGCAGGCCACGACGTGCAACCTTGTCTTCGTACGCCGGGCCGATGCCGCGACCGGTGGTACCGATCTTCAGCTCGCCACGGGCCTTTTCACGGGCCTGGTCCAGCGCAACGTGGAAGGACAGGATCAGCGGGCAGGACGGGCTGATACGCAGGCGCTCGCGCACCGGTACGCCTTTCTCTTCCAGCTTGATGATTTCACGCAGCAAGGCGTCAGGTGCAACCACCACACCATTGCCGATCAGGCACTGCACGCCTTCGCGCAGCACGCCCGACGGGATCAGGTGCAAGACGGTTTTCTCGCCGTCGATCACCAGAGTGTGACCGGCGTTGTGGCCACCCTGATAGCGCACTACGGCGGCGGCATGTTCGGTCAGCAGATCAACGATCTTGCCTTTGCCCTCATCACCCCATTGGGTGCCCAGGACTACGACATTCTTACCCATAACACTTGTCCTCATTCGCGCAAACTTGGTGCCGGCAGCCGCCGGCAGGAAAACTCAAGAAGCCAGCGGCAATACTTGCCAAAGCCCGTTCTGCAGAATCAATTGCCGGTCGCAGTCCGCTTCACGGGCGGCGGCCAAAAGCTGTCCAGGCAGCGCCTGAACGACACGTTGACCCTCACTGCGCAACTGGCAAACCTGCTGCCAGAGTGCTGCGTCCGTACTGTCAGGCATCCAGATACCGCCAGACGGTAGCTCGATTTCAGCACGCCCCAGGGTCACCAGGGTTTTCAAATCGGTAGAGAAGCCAGTCGCCGGACGGGCACGACCGAAGTCGGCGCCGATGTCGTCGTAACGACCGCCCTGAGCGATGGACTGGCCTACGCCCGGCACGAATACCGCGAACACCACACCGGTGTGGTAGTGATAACCGCGCAACTCGCCCAGATCGAAGTAAAGCGGCAACTCAGGGAAACGCGCAGACAATCGCTCGGCAATCGCCAGCAAATCATCCAGCGCCGCCAGAACGGGAGCCGGCGCATTGGCCAGACGCTCACGCGCCGCTGCCAGGACTTCACGCCCGCCACACAGATCGACCAATGCCCGCAACATGCCCGACAAATCGGCAGGCAGGCCTTCGGTCAAGGTAATGACCTCATCGATCGCCTTGCGTTGCAGGGCATCGAACAATTGTTGTTCCACTTCACCGGACAAACCGGCGGCACGGGCCAGGCCGCGATAGATGCCGACATGACCGAGATCCATGTGCACATCCGGCACGTCAGCCAGTTGCAGCATCGCCAGCATCAGGCTGATGACCTCAACGTCGCTGCTCGGGCTGGCATCGCCGTACAACTCGGCGCCCAGTTGAATCGGGCTGCGCGAGGACGACAAGGCGCGCGGCTGCGCATGCAGAACGCTACCGGCATAGCACAGGCGGCTCGGACCTTCGCGACGCAGGGTGTGCGCATCGATGCGCGCCACTTGCGGCGTGATGTCGGCACGGAAGCCCATCTGCCGACCCGACTGCGGGTCGATCACCTTGAAGGTCCGCAGATCGAGATCCTGACCTGCGCCAGTCAGCAGCGATTCCAGGTATTCGATATGCGGGGTGACGACGAACTCATAGCCCCAGCTCTGAAACAGATCCAACACCTGACGGCGCGCCACTTCGATGCGCGCAGCTTCTGGTGGTAGTACTTCTTCGATGCCATCTGGCAGCAGCCAGCGGTCTACCGTTGCCATTACGCCATTCCCCTGTGATCCGGGCGGCAAGCCCTTGGGCGAGCCTTGAGTGAAGCAGAAAGTACTCGCATCCGGCGCGAACTCAGCCGGACAGGCAGCCTGAAAAGGCTGTGCAGCGCACTTTCCTCGAAAAATCTTGCCAGGTTCTCAAGCGAACTCCAGCCAATCAAACGTGCAGACGCAAAAAAGCCGGGAATTTCCCGGCTGCCGCATCATACACTCGTTTTCCCAAAGGATCACCCCGCCAAGCGCTTTAGCCGCTCGGCGGGATGCCCCATCAAGGCTTGGCTTTTTCCAGATAACGGAAGAAGTCGCTGCTTGGGTCCAGAACCATGACGTCGGATTTGTTCGCAAAGCTTTCACGGTAAGCGCGCAGGCTGCGGTAGAACGCGTAGAACTCCTGATCCTGACCGTAGGCCTTGGAGTAAATCGAGGCGGCCTGAGCGTCGCCATCACCGCGAACCTCTTCCGACTCACGATAAGCCTCAGCCAACAGCACGCGACGCTGACGATCGGCGTCGGCACGGATGCCTTCTGACAGCTCGTTACCTTTGGCGCGATGCTCACGAGCTTCACGCTCACGCTCGGTGCTCATACGCTCGAACACGCTGCGGTTCACTTCCTTCGGTAGATCGATGGTTTTGACCCGAACATCGACCACTTCGATGCCCAACTCTTTTTCCGCCATCGTGTTCAGCGAAGCCGTGATATCCGCCATCAGCGCGTCACGCTCACCGGAAACCACCTCGTGCAGGGTGCGCTTGCCGAACTGGTCACGCAGGCCCGATTCCAGACGACGCGAGAGGCGTTCATCGGCAATCTGCTTGAGGCCGGATGTCGCAGTGTAGAAGCGCTCGGCATCCTTCACGCGCCACTTGGCGTAGGCATCGACCATGACAGCTTTCTTTTCCAGCGTCAGGAAGCGCTGTGTCGGTGCATCGAGCGTCATCAGGCGCGCATCGAACTTACGCACCTTGTTAACGTAAGGCACTTTCACATGCAGGCCCGGCTGAACGTCAGCCTGGACCACGCGACCGAACTGCAGCAACACCGCTCGCTCGGTCTGAGCGACGATGTAGAAGCAGTTCCAGGCAGCGATCGCCACGACGACGCCGACAATAAGGGCGATCAGCGATTTATTGCTCATCAGCGACTCTCCCTGGAACGCGTTTGCTGTTGCTGCGAATCCGCTGCGCGCGTACTCACATCGTTGCTGCCAACCGCTGCCGCGCCGGTTACCGACGTAGTGCCGCTACGGCCACTGTCGACCATCTTGTCCAGCGGCAGGTAAAGCAGATTGCTCTGCCCGTCCTTGTTACCGGTCACAAGCACCTTGCTGGTGTTGCTGAAGACTTCCTGCATGGTGTCCAGGTACAGACGCTGGCGGGTGACTTCAGGGGCTTTGCGGTACTCGGCCACCAGTTTGGTAAAGCGATCGGCCTCACCCTTGGCGCGAGAGACGGTCTCGTCGCGGTAACCGTTGGCATCCTCGAGGATGCGCTGGGCCTGACCACGGGCTTCCGGCACGACGCCGTTGGCATAGGTTTCAGCCTGGTTGCGCGAACGCTGCTCATCTTCACGAGCGCGGATCACGTCATCGAAGGCTTCCTGGACTTCACGCGGTGCGGCTGCGTTCTGAACGTTGACCTGAGTGACAGTGATACCGGTGCGATAGGTATCCATGAAGCGTTGCAGACGCTCCTTGATTTCGCTGGCCATCAATTCACGACCCTCGGTCAGCACCTGGTCCATCGCGGTGGAACCCACCACATGGCGCAGGGCGCTTTCGGTCGCGTGCTGCAGACTGATTTCCGGCTGATCGACGTTCAGCACGAAGTCTTGCAGGTTGCTGATCTTGTACTGCACGGTCAGCGGCACTTCGACGATGTTTTCGTCTTCAGTCAGCATTTGACCCTGCTTGGTATAGGCACGCTCACGCGTGACGTTTTCCATGTACTTGCGATCGATCGGCGGGAAGTAAATGTTCAGGCCCGGCCCGACGGTTTCATAGTATTTGCCGAAGCGCAGCACCACGGCCTGCTCCTGCTCGTCTACCACGTAAACCGCGCTGTACAGCCAGACAGCCGCCAGCACGACAAGACCGATGCCGAGCAAGCCGTAACCACCGCCCTTGCCCGAACCACCGCCGTCGTCACTACGTTTCTTACCACCACCGAACAACCCATTCAGGCTTTCCTGTAGCTTTCGGAAGGCCTCGTCGAGATCTGGTGGCCCCTTGCGGTCGCCATTATTGCGGCGTTTACCACCCCAAGGATCCTGATTATTCGAGTTGCCACCCGGCTCATTCCAAGCCATAGCGCTCTCCATCTGATAAAGCAAAGACGCACCCACGGCGCGCCGACCAATGCTACAGAATGCCTGTCACAGCGGCACAACCGCTTTTTCAGGCTTTTATTGCAAAGTGTGTTGCTCGATGAATTCCGACGGCTGCAAGCCTTCGCGACTCACCAGCCGATTCAACTCGACCCGTGGCAAGCGAACAGCCAGCAAACTGATGCCGTCTTCGTCGTGCTCTTCTTTCTGTACTGCACCCAGCGCGAAGAACTGTGCACGCAGTCGAGCAAAACGCTGCGGCAAGCGCAAGGTGCCGACGAATAAATCGTTACCGAGCAATTCTGCGACAGCCTGTTTTAGCAGATCCAGACCAGTACCGTCCCGCGCCGACAACCAGACCCGCTGCGGTTTGCCATCGGCATCACGCTGGATCTGCGGCTCCACGCCCTCGAGCAAATCGAGTTTGTTATAGACCTCCAGGATCGGCAAGTCTTGAGCGCCAATCTCGTCGAGCACCACCATGACCTGTTCAATCTGGGCCATACGCTCGGGTTCATGGGCGTCGATCACGTGCAGCAACAGGTCGGAGTTGCTCGACTCCTCAAGCGTAGCCCGAAATGCCTCGACCAGTTTGTGCGGCAAGTGGCGGATGAAACCCACAGTATCAGCCAGCACGATCGGACCGAGGTCGTCGAGCTCGATACGGCGCAGGGTCGGGTCGAGAGTGGCGAACAGCTGGTTGGCCGCGAAGACGTCGGAATCGGTCACCGAGTTGAACAGCGTCGATTTGCCGGCGTTGGTATAACCCACCAGTGAAACCGTCGGAATGTCAGCACGCTTGCGCCCGCGTCGCGATTGCTCGCGCTGGCTGCGAACCTTCTCCAGACGCCCCTTGATCTGCCGCAGGCGAACCCGCAGCAGTCGCCGGTCGGTTTCGAGCTGGGTTTCACCCGGGCCGCGCAGACCGATACCGCCTTTCTGCCGCTCAAGGTGAGTCCAGCCGCGAACCAGTCGCGTACTCATGTAATCAAGCTGGGCCAGTTCGACCTGGAGCTTGCCTTCATGGGTGCGGGCGCGTTGGGCGAAGATATCGAGAATCAGGCCCGTACGGTCAATCACGCGACACTCGAAAACACGTTCGAGGTTACGTTCCTGACTGGGCGTGAGGACGTGATTGAAAATCACCAGATCTACCTGTTCGGCTTTGACCAGGTCGCGTAATTCTTCGACCTTGCCACTGCCAATCAGGTATTTGGCGGTTAGCCGCTGACGCGGCACGTTAAAAAACGCGACGGTCTCGGCGCCGGCCGATATAGCCAACTCCTGAAACTCCTGCGGATCTTCGCGCGCCTCAGGGTCCTGACCATCCAAGTGAACGAGAATTGTCCGCTCACCACCACCGTGGCGCTCAAAGAACAAAGGAGACTCCTATCAGGCGTTACCTGGCTCAGCGTCAGCTTGTTCGGTTTCGGTTGCGCTAGGCAAACGAATTGGACGAACCGGCACCACTGTCGAGATAGCGTGCTTGTAAACCATCTGGCTGACGGTGTTTTTCAGCAGGATCACGAACTGGTCGAAGGACTCGATCTGACCTTGCAGTTTGATCCCGTTGACCAGATAGATGGAAACCCCCACTTTCTCTTTACGTAAAGTATTCAAGTAAGGGTCTTGTAGCGAATGCCCTTTTGACATGTGCCGCACTCCTTTAAGGATCAATAATAAAAAAAATTAGAAAACAGATGGCTTGTGGCCGCCACTCCCCCAAAGGATAGACGGCAATTGCAAGGACTCAGCTCAATATGGAGACCGTTCCCAAGTATTTCAAGGCGCGCGGCAGATTGTCGCAATCCAGGCTGTCCAGCCAATGCAGGTCAGCCCAGCTGCGTAGCCAGGTGAACTGGCGCTTCGCCAATTGGCGCGTGGCAATGATGCCGCGCTCCTGCATCTCGGCTGACGTCAGCTTGCCATCCAGATGATCCCAGACTTGTCGGTAGCCTACAGCACGTATAGACGGCAACCCGGTATGCAGGTCACCTCTGGAACGCAGAGCTACGACCTCGTCAATGAACCCCTGTTCCAACATTTGTGTGAATCTTTGTGCAATTCGTTCGTGCAGTACCTGACGGTTCGCCGGTGCGATAGCCAGGTTCGCGACAGTATAGGGCAATTGTCCGCGTCCCGAAGCGGCTGCTTCAGTACTTTGCGCAGATTGTCGCTGCCGATGGGCCGTCATGCTCAGGCCGCTGACGCGATAAACTTCCAGCGCCCGGCTCAGTCGCTGCGGATCATTGGGATGGATTCTCGCCGCCGATTCCGGATCGATCACCGCCAGTTGGTCGTGCAGGGCTTGCCAGCCAAGGCGTGCAGCCTCTTCCTCGATCTGCGCACGTACCTGCGGATCGGCTGCCGGCATGTCCGCCAGACCTTCGAGTAAAGCCTTGTAGTAGAGCATTGTCCCGCCCACCAGCAGCGGAATTTTACCGCGCGCGGTGATGTCGGCCATGGCCGCCAGGGCATCAGTGCGGAAATCCGCCGCCGAATAGCTCTGCGCCGGGTCGAGAATGTCGATCAATCGGTGCGGAAATTGCGCCAGCAGCTCTTTTGAAGGCTTGGCGGTGCCAATATCCATGCCGCGGTAGACCAGCGCCGAATCGACGCTGATCAACTCGCAGGGCAGCACCTTGGTCAGCTCGATGGCCAGATCGGTCTTGCCCGCAGCCGTCGGGCCCATCAGAAATATGGCTGGAGGGAGCTGGCTCATCAACGACCGCGCAAGAATAGTTTGTCCAGATCGTCCAGGCCCATTTGGGTCCAGGTCGGTCGGCCATGGTTGCATTGACCGCTACGCTCGGTGTTTTCCATATCGCGCAGCAAACCGTTCATTTCCGGCAAGGCCAGGCGTCGATTGGCACGAATCGCACCGTGGCAGGCCATGGTCCCGAGCAACTCGTTCAGATGTGCCTGAATCCGGTCGCTGGTGCCGTATTCCATCAAGTCCGCCAGCACGTCATGGACCAGCCGGTTGGCCTCGGCCTGCTTCAACAACGCCGGAATTTGCCGGATAGCCAGGGTTTCAGGGCCCAGCCGCTGCAACTCGAAGCCCAGACGCTGGAACCAGCTGACGTGCTCTTCAGCGCAATCCGCTTCGCGCTGACTGACGGCGATCGACTCAGGCACCAGCAATGGCTGGCCACTCAGGCCTTCGCTGGCCATGGCAACTTTCAGCCGCTCATACATGATCCGCTCATGGGCCGCGTGCATATCCACCAGCACCAGGCCCTGGGCGTTTTCCGAGAGAATGTAGATACCTTTAAGCTGCGCCAGCGCATAACCCAAGGGTGGAATATCACCCTGGCCGTCGGGCAATGACACAGCCCCGCTTTGCGGCAACGGTGCGAAAAACTCGCGATAGGCACTCTGGGCTTCGGCGGCCGGAAGCACCGACTGCGGCCGTGGCGTGTATTGGTATTGATAACCCGCCCCGGCGCCTGATCCTGGCGTATTGACTGGCGGTTGCGGCTGGGGCTGTTCCAGCAGCAGATTGGCCGCCAGACGCATTTCGCCCTGCGGCCCGAACTCACCGGCCTCGATGCCGGTTGGTCGGGCAATGCCAGCGACAGCGGCTGGCGCGGCCAGCTGATCTTCCGGACGTACGTCGCCCAAGGCGCGGTGCAAGGTGCCATAAAGGAAGTCGTGAACCATGCGCCCGTCACGGAAGCGCACTTCGTGTTTGGTCGGGTGGACGTTGACGTCCACTACCGCCGGGTCGACTTCGAAAAACAGCACAAACGTCGGATGCCGACCATTGAACAGCACGTCCCGGTATGCCTGACGCACCGCGTGAGCCACCAGTTTGTCACGCACGGCACGGCCATTGACGTAGAAATACTGCAAGTCCGCCTGACTGCGGGAGAACGTCGGCAACCCGACCCAGCCCCATAGATGCAGACCGTTGCGCTCGACCTCGATCGGCAGCGCCTGTTCGAGGAACCCCGCACCGCAAACCGCCGCCACACGCCGGGCGCGAGCGGCATCGTCCTGGGCTTCGTGCAGACTGAGGATGGTCTTGCCGTTATGGCGTAAATGGAACGCCACGTCGAAACGCGCCAGCGCCAGGCGCTTGATCACTTCTTGCAAGTGATCGAACTCGGTTTTCTCGGCTTTGAGAAACTTGCGCCGCGCCGGGGTATTGAAAAACAGATCGCGCACTTCCACCGAAGTCCCGACCGGATGGGCCGCCGGCTGTACACGCGGGGCCATGTCACGACCTTCGGTCTCGACTTGCCAGGCCTGCTCGGCATCGCGGGTGCGGGAGGTCAGGGTCAGGCGCGCCACCGAGCTGATGGACGCCAGTGCTTCACCACGGAATCCCAGGCTCATGACGCGCTCGAGGTCTTCCAGATCGCGGATTTTGCTGGTGGCATGGCGCGCCAGGGCCAACGGCAGGTCATCCGAAGAGATGCCGCTGCCGTCATCGCGCACGCGCAACAGCTTGATCCCGGCTTGCTCGACATCGACATCGATGCGCCTGGCACCAGAGTCGAGGCTGTTTTCCAGCAATTCCTTGATCACTGACGCCGGGCGCTCGACCACCTCACCGGCGGCGATCTGGTTCGCCAGCCGTGGGCTGAGCAGCTCGATACGCGCGTTATTGCTCAGCATCTCACTCATTCCTTGGCCGCCAGTTCCGTGCCCGGAATGGTCAGATTCTGACCGACTTTCAGTTCATCGCTGCTCAGATTATTGGCGCTGCGCAGGGTGGAGGCCGAAACCTGATAGCGCACGGCAATCATCGCCAGTGTTTCACCCGGGTTCACCCGGTGATCACGCGGCCCTTGAGCGATCTTGCCGGCGTCGCGCAGCCAGGCGATATAAGTGCCCGGCGGTGGATTCTGCTGGAAGAACTGGCGAACACCGCTGCTGATGGAGCGGGCCAGTGATTGCTGATGGGTCGACGCTGTCAGTTTCGACGCTTCGTTGGCGTTGGAGATAAACCCGGTTTCCACCAGGATCGACGGGATATCCGGGGATTTCAATACCATGAACCCGGCCTGCTCGACGCGCTGCTTGTGCAATGGCGTGACCCGACCGATGTTGCTCAGAACCTTCTGGCCGACGTTCAGGCTTGAGGTCAGCGAAGCGGTCATCGACAAGTCGAGCAATACCCCGGCGAGCATCCGGTCCTTGTCGTCAAGGCTGACATTCCCGGCACCGCCGATCAGGTCGGAGCGGTTTTCACTGTCGGCCAACCAACGAGCGGTCTCGGATGTGGCGCCGCGATCAGACAAGGCGAACACCGAAGCTCCGAAGGCGGCGGCTGACGGCGCCGCATCGGCGTGGATCGAAACGAACAGGTCTGCGCCCTTCTTGCGGGCAATCTCGGTACGCCCGCGCAACGGAATGAAGTAGTCGCCGGTGCGGGTCAGCTCGGCGCGGAAGCCCTTCATGCCGTTGACCTGACGCTGCAACTCTCTGGCGATCGCCAGCACCACGTCTTTTTCCTTCTGGCCACGGGAACCGGAAGCGCCCGGGTCTTCGCCGCCGTGACCGGCGTCGATGACCACAATGATATCGCGCTTGCCGGCCGGCGCGGGTGGAAGCTTGATGGCAGGTTCTACAGGTGTGACCGGAACCACTGGCACCGTGGCGACATTGGTTGGCGGCGGGATCGGCGCGGCATCGGCGGCGTTGTCGAACAAGTCGACCACCAGCCGGTTGCCGTACTGCGCATTCGGCGCCAGGATGAAACTTTTCGGCGTGACGGCTTTTTTCAGGTCGATAACCACCCGCAGGTCGGTCGGCGTACGCTGGGCCGAGCGCATGGCGGTGATCGGGGTATTGGCGGTGGACACATTCAGCGGCGCTCCCAGGGTGGCGCCATTGATGTCGATCACCAGACGATCCGGGGAAGACAGGGTGAAGACGCTGTGCTCGACCGGACCGGACAGGTCAAATACCAGTCGCGTGTTATCCGGTGCGCGCCACAGCCGTACGCTGCGCACCTGTGTAGCGGCCACAGCCTCGACGGCCACTGCCGTAAGCAATAGTCCTACGACAGCAACCAACGCGCGAAAGCGCATACCTAACCCCATCATTTATTTGAATTCCAATGCCAAAGCGGCACACCACGACTCGCCACGCGAGCCTTGGGGCAACAAACTCAGCGAACGTCCGCTGTTATGCGGGCTAATGGTAATGGTCAGGTCGGGCTTTGGCAAAAAGCCTGCACCACGCTGGGGCCATTCGATCAGACACAGTGCATCACCTTCGAAGTAATCACGGATGCCGAGAAATTCCAGCTCTTCTGGATCGACCAGTCGATAAAGGTCGAAATGGAAGGCTCTGACCTCACCGACTTCATAGGGCTCGACCAAGGTAAAGGTCGGACTCTTGACCGCCCCCACATGCCCCAGGCCACGGATAATGCCCCGCGACAAGGTGGTTTTCCCCGCCCCCAGATCACCGTCCAGGAAGATCACCCCAAGCCCCCGGGTGACTTGAGCGATACGCGCCCCCAACTTGATCATGGCTTCTTCATCGGCCAGATACAGCGTTACTTCAGACACGGTGATTGCTCCTCCAGCAACTGACGAATGGCTGGAATCAAATCACTGGCCGCCAGCCCCCGGCCCAACTTGCCTTGCTGCTCGCCCGCGCTGGCGTGTAGCCAGACCGCCAGACAAGCCGCATCGAAAGCCTCCATGCCCTGAGCCAGCAGCGCGCCGACCAGTCCGGCCAGCACATCCCCAAGGCCCGCCGTCGCCATTGCCGGGTGGCCGCGATCACACAGCGCCAGGCGACCGTCCGGGCTGGCAATCAGGCTGCCGGCACCCTTGAGAACGACAACGGCTGAATATTTCTTGCTCAATTCGCGCGCAACAGTAAAGCGATCCGCCTGAACGGCCGCTGTCGAAATACCCGACAGACGCGCCGCCTCGCCCGGATGCGGGGTGATCACGCAACCTGCCGGCAAGGCCAATCCGCCTTTGGCCAACAGGTTCAGCGCATCGGCATCCCAGACTTGCGGCAACGGCGCATTGGCCGCCGCCGACAACAGACTGCGCCCCCACGCGGCTTGACCCAGCCCCGGGCCAACCACCAATACCGAAGCCTGCTCAAGCAGCCCCATCAGTTGGTTCGCCGAATGCGTGCCCACCGTCATGACTTCCGGCAAACGCGCCAGGGCTGCCGGCACATGCTCGCTGCGAGTCGCCAGGGACACCATGCCCGCACCGCTGCGCAGGGCACTTTCGGCACTTAACAAGATGGCACCGCCTAAACCGCGGTCACCGCCGATCAGCAGCATATGGCCGGCTTGACCTTTATGAGCAGTGAGCGGGCGTGATGCCAGACGCGGCAAATTGCCCGGTATCAGGCGCTTGGCGCTTGCGCAAACCCTGGCCAGCAGTTCGGGAGGTGCTTGCAGATCATTGAATACCAGTTCCCCAACACAATCCGCGGCCTGTGCGGTGAACAGACCCAGCTTCAATCCGATGAAGGTTACCGTCAGATCAGCCCGCACGGCCACGCCCAGGACCTGTCCGGTATCGGCACAAAGACCCGAAGGAATATCCACCGCAGCCACTGGCAGACCGCTGGCATTGATGGCGGCGATGATGCTGGCGTAAGGCTCACGCACTTCACCCGCCAGCCCCGTCCCCAGCAGCGCGTCCAGCATGACACCGCTCAAGGCTGCCGGTGCGGTCCAGGCCTGGACATTCACCCCGGCCGCCAAAGCCTGCGCATGGGCCAGCGCGGCGTCTCCCTGCAACCGTTGCGGATCAGCGGCCGCCAGCACCTGTACCTGCCAACCGGCACGCAGGGCCAATGCCGCGACCAGATAGCCGTCGCCCGCATTATTGCCATGTCCTGCCACAACGCTGAGTTCACCCGCATTCGGCCACCGTCGGACAATGGCTCGCCACATTGCCCGCGCGGCACGCTGCATCAATTCGAAGCCTGGTATACCCGCCGCAATCAGGCTGGCATCAAGGTCGCGAACTTGGGCGGCGCTATACAGCGCGTCGGGTAAATCGTGTTTTGTCTGCGGCATGCGTCTTCGGGCTCCGATGTCTGGCAGAATTATACGCACCTCAGCCCCGGTTTCTCTCGCCTCATGCCTGCTATTACCACAGACCTTCGCGCCCTCGCCCAATCGATCAAGGATTGGGGCCGCGAGTTGGGCTTTCAACAAGTCGGCATCAGCGGCCTGGACCTGGCCGAGCATGAGCAGCACCTGCAGCGCTGGCTCGACGCCGGCTATCACGGCGAGATGGACTACATGGGCGCCCACGGCAGCAAACGCTCGCACCCGGAGGAATTGGTACCCGGCACGCTGAGAGTAGTGTCACTGCGCATGGATTACCTGCCGGGCGATACCCGGATGGCTCAGCGCCTGGCGCAGCCGGAAAAAGCCTATGTTTCGCGCTATGCCCTGGGCCGCGACTATCACAAGCTGATTCGCAAACGCGTGCAGCAGCTGGCAGATCGCATCCAGCAGGTGATCGGCCCCTTTGGTTATCGCGCCTTCGTCGACAGCGCCCCGGTGCTGGAAAAGGCCATTGCCGAACAGGCGGGGCTTGGCTGGATCGGCAAAAACACCCTGGTGCTCAACCGCAAGGCCGGCAGTTATTTCTTTCTCAGCGAATTGTTTGTCGACTTGCCGCTGCCGGTGGACCCGCCCCACGCCACCGAGCACTGCGGTCGCTGCACTGCCTGCCTGGACATTTGCCCGACCAATGCGTTCGTCGGCCCCTATGTGCTGGACGCACGGCGCTGCATTTCCTACCTGACCATCGAACTGAAAACCGCCATTCCCGAAGATTTGCGGCCACTGATCGGCAATCGGGTGTTCGGCTGCGATGACTGCCAGATCGTCTGCCCGTGGAACCGCTTCGCTCGCCCTTCGGCAGAAGGCGACTTCAAACCCCGGCACAATCTGGACAATGCTGAACTGGCCGAGCTGTTTATGTGGGATGAAGAGAAGTTTCTCAGCAGCACCGAAGGCTCGCCGCTGCGCCGGGCTGGCTACGAGCGCTGGTTGCGCAATCTGGCGGTGGGGCTGGGGAATGCGCCTTCAACGATTCCGGTGCTGGAAGCATTGAAAGCGCGACGGGACTATCCGTCAGAGCTGGTGAGGGAGCATGTGGAGTGGGCGCTGAAACAACACGCCAGCCGTTAGTGTTCGTCGTTGTAGACGAACTTCGGCATTTCCCAGTGAAAGCGGATCGCCAACAAGCGCAGCAGGAAGCCGCCAAACAAGGTAATCAGAATCGCCTGCTCGCTCGGCAATTGCAGATAGACGCACAGCAGATAACACCACGCGGCAGCGAACGAGACGCTGGCATAGAGTTCGCGACGGAAGATCAGCGGTATGTCGTTGCAGAAGATGTCCCGCAGAATGCCGCCGAATACCCCGGTGATCACCCCGCTGACCGAAGCCACCAGCATGCCGTGGCCCATTTCCAGGGCGATCATGCAGCCGATCAGGGTGAAGGCCACCAGGCCTGCGGCGTCGAGTACCAGGAACAGTGAGCGCAAGTGGCGCATCCACCGGGCGATAAAGATCGTCAGCAGTGCCGCGATCGAGGTCAGTACCAGGTACTCCGGGTGTTTGACCCAGGTCAGCGGGTAGTGACCCAGCAGCACGTCGCGCACCGAACCACCACCGAGTGCCGTCACGCAGGCGACCAGCACCACTCCGAACCAGTCCATGCCGCGGCGACCGGCAGACAACGCGCCGGTCATGGCTTCAGTGGTAATGGCAATCAGGTAGAGCATGAGCAACATGGAGGGCAGTCCTTGCAAGAAGGCGCGCAGTCTACTCAGATCGCCGAGGCACCAAAAGAGGGCGCCAGAGAAAGTTCTTTGACCTTGAACACCTTCAGTGTCTGAAAGATCTTTCGCGAGCAAGCTCGCTCCCACAGGTACAGCGCGGTCTACTGTGGGAGCGAGCTTGCTCGCGATGACGTCAGACCAGACATCGCCGAATCAAAATTTGATGAAGTTCTTGCGGTAGTGCTGCAACTCGGCGATCGACTCGCGGATGTCGTCCAGCGCAAGGTGGGTGCTGCCCTTCTTGAAGCTGTTGAGCACATCCGGCGCCCAGCGTGCGGCCAGCTCTTTCAAGGTCGACACATCGAGATTGCGGTAGTGGAAGTAGCCTTCCAGCGCTTTCATGTGGGTATAGAGGAAGCGGCGATCCTGGCAAATGCTGTTGCCGCAGATCGGCGACTTGCCCTTGGGCACCCATTTTTCCAGGAAGGCGATGGTCTCGGCTTCGGCTTCGGCCATGCTGATACGGCTGTCGCGAACCCGTTGAGTCAGGCCGGAACCGCCGTGTTGACGGGTATTCCACTCATCCATGCCGGCGAGGATTTCGTCGCTGTGGTGGATGGCAATGACCGGGCCTTCAGCCAAGGTATTGAGATTGCTGTCAGTGACGATGGTCGCCATCTCGATGATGACGTCGGTGTCAGGGTTCAGACCGGTCATTTCCAGATCGATCCAAATCAAATTCTGCGGGTTTTGCATGTGTCGGCTCCTCGGCGTAGTTGCGCAGTTTAGCCTAGCCAGCAGGCAGGGCGTGCTAAACTCGCGGCCGTTTTACCTAACCGCTGCATTATCGACACGGAACACCAATGGCCAAACGCCAGCTCAATCGTCGCCAAAACTGGCGCATCGAAAAGATTCAAGGCGAACGCGCTGCCCGCGCCGCCAAACGCGAATCCTCTGCCGTGGAAGCACTCGAGGGTGGCGATCTTGGCCCCGAGCAAACCGGCCTGGTGATCGCCCACTTCGGTGTGCAGGTCGAGGTCGAAGCCCGCGACGGTGAACTGGCCGGCCAGGTTTTCCGCTGTCACTTGCGCGCCAACCTGCCCGCGCTGGTCACCGGCGATCAGGTGGTCTGGCGTGCCGGCAACCAGGGCATCGGCGTGATCGTTGCGCAGTTGCCGCGTAACACCGAACTCTGTCGCCCGGACAGTCGCGGCCAGCTCAAGCCGGTTGCAGCCAACGTCGACATGATCGTGATCGTCTTCGCCCCGCTGCCCGAGCCCCACGCCAACCTGATCGACCGTTATCTGGTCGCCGCTGAGCATGCAGGCATCAAGCCGCTACTGTTGCTGAACAAGTTCGACCTGATCGACGAACAGAACGCTCCGGCGTTGAATGCCTTGCTGGCGGTTTACCGCACGCTGGGTTACCCGGTGCTGGAAGTCTCGGCCCATCACGGCGATGGCATGGAGAAATTGCAGGAGCAACTGGACGGGCGCATCAGCGTGTTCGTCGGCCAGTCCGGCGTCGGCAAGTCCTCACTGGTGAACACCCTGCTGCCGGAAGTCGAAGCCCGCGTCGGCCCGCTGTCCGAGCTGTCCGGCCAGGGCACGCACACCACCACCACGGCGCGGCTGTTCCACTTCCCGGGCGGCGGCGAACTGATCGACTCCCCGGGGATTCGCGAATTCGGTCTGGGCCATGTCAGCCGCGCCGACGTTGAAGCCGGTTTCATCGAGTTCAACGATCTGATCGGCACCTGCCGCTTCCGCGACTGCAAGCATGACCGCGAGCCTGGTTGCGCGTTGCTCAAGGCGCTGGAAGAAGGCCGTGTGCAGCAGCAACGGATGAACAGCTATCGCTCGATCATCGCCAGCCTGCCTGAAAACAGCTATTAAACAGACCGCGACTAGCCCTGCACTTACGCAGGGTTAGTCGCTGTTCTGCTCGCCTTACAAAATACCCCGCTAATTAAACAAACGAACTTTCCGTAGGACTAATGATTCTACGAAGAAGGAAGTTTCTGTTTGTTTCCGGACGCCTTGTAGCCCGGAATTATTCCAATACATTCACTCCCTCTTTGCGCCGTCAATCAGACCGCGCAAGCGTCATTTCGCACCGTGCGAAACCGAGGGCTAACTCATGCAGACGTTTCATTTGTTCATCAGTCATTCGTGGAACTATTCAGATGCTCACGACAATCTGATAAAGCTTCTCACCGCACACCCTACCTTCGACTTTAAAAACTTCTCTGTGCCACCGCACAATCCAATCATCGGCGCACAGACCGACAAGCAGTTGGAGGAGGCCATCGAAAACAAGATCCGCCCGTGCTCGGCCGTGCTGATCATGGCTGGCATGTACTCCACGTACAGCAAGTGGATCAACAAGGAGATCGAGATCGCCCAGCGTCTCGGGAAGGTCATCATTGCCATCAAGCCTTTTGCTGCCGAACGCACGTCAACAGTGGTCAAGGATGCCGCCCATGCCGAATGCGCCTGGAACAGCAACAGCATTGTCAATGCCATCAAATTACATGCAGCGGGTTAATACATGCGCAAGGCTCTCTTCATTGGCATTAATAACTACACGCACATCTCGACACTGTCAGGGTGCAATAACGACGCTATGGCGATGGCCTCAGTATTAGAGCGCCACGCAACAGGCAAGCCCAACTTCAAAAACATAGTACTGACTTCCGCCGAGGCAAATCTGACTCGACAAACCCTTGAAGAAAACATCAAGGAATTGTTCTCCGGCGACTGCAATGTCGCACTTCTGTATTTCGCCGGACACGGCCACTTCGAGGCCAGCATCGATGAGGGCATGCTGATTCCTCAAGACTATCGAACCGGTAACGATGGCATCCGGATCAGCGACATCCTTCAATGGGCGAACAATGCTGACAAGATCAAAAACAAAGTCATTATTCTCGACTGCTGCCAAGCCGGCGCAGCGGGAGAAATACGCAACTTGAGAGGTGGCGCAAGTGTTATTGGCGAAGGCATGACCATCCTCACCGCCTGCAAGAAAGAACAACCCGCTCAAGAACAAGCCGGGCATGGCGTATTCACCAGCCTCCTGCTGCAAGCACTGCACGGTGGTGCAGCCAATGTGTTGGGAGAGATCACTCCCGGCAGCCTGTACTCATTTGTCGACAACGCTCTTGGGGCCTGGGAGCAACGTCCCGTCTTCAAAACCAACGTTTCGCAGTTCATCGCCTTGCGAGAAGTGCCACCACTTATCCAGGAAGAGATTCTGCGCAAGCTGCCTGACTGGTTTCCGGAGGCCCAATCCGTCTATCCGCTCGACCCGAGTTACGAACCAACGGAGACCGCCGTGTTCAACGCCGATCACGGCGAAATCTTCGCACAGCTGCAAAAGTGCAATCGCCACAGCCTGATCGAGCCAGTGGATGCCGAGCACATGTACTACGCCGCCATGAACTCCACCGGTTGCCGCCTGACCGCACTCGGCGCCTATTACCGCGAACTCGCTATCAAAGGACACTTCTAATGTCGGTTTTCATCAGCTACCGCCATACGGATCGGGCTCAGGCCATGGCCATCAATGCCCGCTTGAAACTTGCCAATATCACTACATACCTCGACGTACTCGACGCGCAATCGCAGACGACGGAGGACATCACAGGCGTCATTACCCGCAACATCATCGAGTGCACTCACCTGCTGGCAGTGGTATCGAAAGAAACTGCGCTGTCCTGGTGGGTACCTTTTGAAATTGGTGAAGCGACTATCACCGACCGGCGCATCTGCTCCTTCAAGACCGGCGACAGTGAACTTCCACTGTATCTCGATAAATGGCCAAAGATGACCAAGAGCACGGACCTTGAGCTTTTCATTGAGTCGTATAACAGTGAAACAACTTCCAGACGTACCATGGCTTTAGGATCGGTATCCAATGAGTCAATGCGCAGCGCCAACAGAAAGAACGCCGAGCACTTCCACACGGAGCTGAAAAATAAAATCCGCCGAGGCTTCTAACCCGCTAGCGCTCCACCTCGCCCCCCCTTCCCCTAAAAAAACAAACGCCCCGATAATCGGGGCGTTTGTTTGTCCAGCCTTTGAGTGATTCGCCTATAAGCAGCTACTGCGCTTTCGTCTCATCCATCTTCAATACCCCATCCTCGAAGATGTTCAACTTCTGCCGAACCTCGTGAGCCGGCAGTGGCTCTTTGTCCGCCGGCAAGGCATTCGGGTCGATCGCTGCGCCCGGTACTTCACCCGGTACGCCCTGCCCTGATGCCGGAGTTGGAGCAGGCTCGGCCCCTTGCTCACCTTCGATGGCGCGCTGGGCTTTCTTGGTCAGCACGACGATATCGATTCGCCGATTGACCGGATTGAATGGATGCTCACGGTCGAACAACGCCGACGAGGCGAAACCCACGACCCTGGCCACTTGCTTATCCGGATAACCACCGGCAACCAGCGCGCGGCGCGCGGCATTGGCACGGTTGGCCGACAACTCCCAGTTACCGAAGTCGCCGCTGCCCGTGTACGGTTTGGCATCGGTATGACCACTGACACTGATCTTGTTCGGCACCGCTCTGATGGTGTCCGCCATGGCCAGCAGAATGTCTTCGAAATACGGTTTCAGACGCGCACTGCCGGAGTCGAACATTGGCCGGTTCTCGGCGTCCATGATCTGGATGCGCAAACCGTCCGGGGTGATTTCGAACAGGATCTGATCCTTGAACTTCTGCAGCTGCGGGTTTTCTTCGACCTTGTTCTGCAATTCTTGCAGCAGCAATTCGAGACGTTCCTGCTCGACCTGTTCGGCCATGCTTTCGACCTGATCGGTATCGACGGTGATCTTGTCGGGTTGCGGCTGAGACTTGACCTCGGGATTGATGGTCTTCTCCGGCGCCAGCTCCGGCGAGCCGCCCAGATCGATGATGTACGGCGTGCCGCTTTCGGAGAAGCCGATCGGGTCCTTGAAGTAACCGGCGATGGCGATCTTCTGTTCCGGAGTCGCGGTGGACAACAGCCACAGCACCAGGAAGAACGCCATCATCGCCGTCGCAAAGTCGGCGAAGGCGATTTTCCAGGCGCCCCCGTGATGCCCGCCGGCGATGCGCTTGACGCGCTTGATGATTATCGGCTGGTTATTTTCCATGACTTAGCGACCGCGAACCGCTTGTTCCAGCTCAGCGAAGCTAGGACGGTGCGCCGGGTACAGAACCTTGCGCCCGAACTCCACCGCCAGCGACGGCGGCATGCCGGAGGCCGAAGCCACCAGCGAGGCCTTGATAGCCTCGTAGACGTTCAGCTCTTCCTTGGCATCGTGAGCCAGGGAGTGGGCCAACGGGCCAAAGAAACCGTAGGCCGCGAGAATACCGAAGAAAGTGCCGACCAGCGCCGCGCCTACGTGCAGGCCGATGGACTTCTGATCACCGTCACCAAGGGAGGCCATGGTCACCACGATACCCAATACCGCCGCGACGATACCGAAGCCCGGCATGGCGTCGGCGATACCGTTGACCGCATGGGAAGGATGTTCCAGATCTTCTTTCAGACTGAACAGCTCCATGTCGAACAGACCTTCCAGCTCATGGGGAGCCATGTTGCCGGAGGACATGATGCGCAGGTAATCGCAGATGTACGCGGTCATGCGCTCATCTTTGATCACCGACGGGTACTTGGCGAAAATCGGGCTGGCGGCGGCGTCTTCGATGTCGCCTTCAATCGCCATCATGCCTTCGCGACGGCTCTTGTTAAGGATCTCGTAGATCAGGCCCAGCACATCCAGATAGTAGGTGTGATTAAAGCGCGAGCCGAACATCCCCAAGGATTTCTTGAAGACACGCATCGTCATGTGGCCGGGATTGGCCTGGAGGAACGCGCCGAGGGCCGCACCGCCGATGATCAACACCTCGAAAGGCTGAATCAGGGCAGCAATCTTGCCGTGGGAGAGCACGTATCCGCCGAGCACGCTCGCGAATACGACGATGATGCCGATAATTTTAGCCATAGGTAGAGAGTACTTACTGAGTCGGGTTCAAGGTCATATTCGGAAGATAAAAAAACTCTTCTTCTACTTATCGGCAAAACTGCGCCAGACTATAGGCCGTTAAGGCGAAAAGCCAGTTTGCCCCCTTCCGGGCGTGTAATTGTGAATGATGATCGCGCCCAACCATGGCTAATGAAACGACAGTCCCAAGTCCAAAACCCGGCACCCTCGAAGGCTGGATAAAGCTCCTCGACGCTGTTCCTTTGCCGGTGCCGCAAACCAGTCATGACCGGGTGTGCAAAGCCATCGCCGACAGCCGCAGCTCGATTCGCGATATCGCCGAGTTGATGCAAGACAGTCCCGCGCTGGCCCTCAGCGTGATTCGCGAAGCCAACCGGCACACCCACGGCAGCATGACCGAGCCAGCCGAGAACCTTGAGATCGCGATCAATCGCCTCGGTTTGAAGCGCACTGAAGAATTGCTCGCGCGCCTGCCGGCCTTGTCTCAGGAAGAAATCCCGGTGGCGTTACGGCAGTTGCAACTGATTAGCCAACACGCCACGCAGCAAGCCAACGGCCTGTTCGCCAGCCGCCTGGCGCGACTCTGGCAAGACATCCATTGGGGCAGCTTGCTGTTTCTTTCGCCGCTCTGGCCGCTGGCGCTGACGCATCCGCAGTTGCTGGCAGAGTGGGAGCTGCGGGTGATTCACAAGGGCGAGTCGGCGGGCAAGGTCGAACGGGAGCTGTTCGGCGTGCGCCTGCTGAAGCTGTGCCTGGCCCTCGTCGAAATCTGGCACTTGCCGATCTGGGTGCGGCAGGGTTACCAGCTGCTCCTCAACGAGCAACGGATACTGGTCAAGGTTCTGCATATCGCCCGTGACAGCGATCACCGCTTGCGTCAGCAACAGCGGCTGGACGCCGACCCGGCCTTGCGCCGCTGGCTGAATCAGCCGGCCAACACCGTGCTGCTGGCCAATGGTCTGGCACTGTCGGCGCAACACGCCTGGGACAGTCCGCACAGTCTGCGCTGGCAGTACCTGACCAGCCTTTATCTGCAAATGCCGCTGGATGAATTGCAGCAGCAATCTCACCAGCAAGCCGCGCAGAGTGCGCGCAACCATGCAATGCCCGACCTCTGGCACCCGGCCGAAGCGCTGCTCTGGCCCTGGACCACACGCCGCCTCCATAGCGGCCTGCTCCCGGCGGCACCACCCTCGGCCGAAGACCTGGTGACATGGCGCAAACACTGCGCAGAGTTGCTGGTAGAGCCGAGCCGCTTCACCAACGCCATGCACCTGACCACCTCTGCCCGTGACGCATTGGTGGCCTGCGGGATGCGCCGGACGATGCTGTTGATGGTCGACCGCAGCCAGAGCAGTCTGCGGGTCCATCAGATTGCCGGCCTGCCCAAGGAATCGGCCACGCTGAACCTGCAGATCAATCAAAGCACCGTGCTGCAACGCTTGCTGGCAAAACCGGCACAATTTCGCCTGACACCGGCCAATAACGCACAATTTTCGGCGCATTTGCCCAACAGCCTGCGCAGTCAATTCGGTGGCGAGCATCTACTGTTGCACTCACTGAGCAGCAACGGCCGGGTGGTGATGCTGGTAGTCGCCGACCAGGGCGGCGGCCCGTTCTCGGAAATCACCGTGCAGGCCTTCGGAAAAACCGCGCAGTGCATCGAAAAGGCCCTGAACAGCTTTACCAACCGCGGCAACTGACGCGCTACAATCCTCCCCTTTTGTGCTCTGGAGACCTCACATGTCTGACTTCTCTGGCTTGCCGCTGGTGATCGAACCCGGCGACCTGCTCGCCCGCCTCGACTCCCGCGAACTGATCCTGGTCGACCTGACCAGCAGCGCCCGCTACACCGAGGGACACATCCCCGGCGCACGCTTCGTCGACCCCAAACGGACTCAGCTTGGCCAGGCGCCCGCGCCGGGCCTGCTGCCGACACAGGCTGCTCTTGAAGCGTTGTTCGGCGAACTGGGACACAACCCCGATGCGGTCTATGTGGTCTATGACGACGAAGGCGGCGGTTGGGCCGGACGCTTTGTCTGGCTGCTGGATGTCATCGGCCACAGCCACTACCACTATGTCGACGGCGGCCTGCAGGCCTGGCTGACAGAAGGCTTGCCCATGTCGATCCAGGTCCCGGCAGCGGTCGGCGGCCCGGTCGCCCTGACCCTGCACGACGAACCCACTGCCACCCGCGAATACCTGCAAAGCCGTTTGGGCGCTGCCGATCTGGCGATCTGGGATGCGCGCGGGCCGCTGGAGTATTCCGGCGAAAAAGTGCTCGCGGCCAAAGGCGGGCATATCCCCGGCGCGGTCAATTTCGAATGGACGGCGGGCATGGATCGGACGCGCAACCTGCGCATCCGCACTGACATGCCGCAGATTCTCGAAAAACTCGGCATCACCAAAGACAAAGAAGTGATCACCCACTGCCAGACTCACCATCGCTCTGGCTTCACCTATCTGGTGGCCAAGGCGCTCGGTTATCCGCGAGTCAAAGGCTACGCCGGCTCCTGGGGCGAATGGGGCAACCACCCCGACACGCCTGTTGAGATTTAAGGTTTTTAAGGACAGTTAATGAAAAAGCGTTTGTTTATCCTCAGCCAGTACCTGCTACCCCATCACCTGCTTTCGCGGCTGGCCGGCTGCATTGCCGAATGCCGCGTGCGCTGGTTCAAGAATGCCCTCACCGCTTGGTTCGCCAAGCGTTATCAGGTGGACATGTCGCAAGCGCTGGTCGAAGACCTGACCGCTTACGAGCACTTCAACGCCTTCTTCACCCGCGCACTGAAAGACGGTGCACGGCCGCTGGATCAAACGCCGGGCGCGATTCTCAGCCCGGCGGACGGTGCGGTCAGCCAGCTCGGTCCGATCGAGCACGGCCGCGTCTTCCAGGCCAAAGGCCATAGCTTCAGCGTGCTGGAACTGCTGGGCGGTGATGCCGCTGCGGCTGCGTCGTTCATGGGCGGCGAATTCGCGACTATTTACCTGTCGCCAAAAGACTACCACCGCGTACACATGCCATTGGCCGGCACTCTGCGTGAAATGGTCTACATCCCGGGGCGGATTTTCTCGGTCAACCAGACCACCGCCGAAAACGTCCCCGAGCTGTTCGCCCGCAACGAGCGCGTGGCGTGCATTTTCGACACCGAGCGCGGGCCGATGGCCGTAGTGCTGGTGGGTGCGATGATTGTCGCTTCGATCGAAACAGTCTGGGCCGGACTGGTGACACCGCCCAAGCGCGAGCTGAAAACCGTGCGTTACGACGAAGCCGCGCGTGCACCGATTCATCTGGAAAAAGGCGCGGAACTGGGACGCTTCAAGCTCGGTTCTACCGCAGTCGTGTTGTTCGGGCCAGAGCAGGTGAAATGGGCTGAAGAACTGGTTGCCGGTTCGCCAGTGCAGATGGGCCAGGGCATGGGTTTGCCGAAAGCCTAAGCGCTTGTCCTGATTTTCCGCTCCTTCGCACCTGCGCGGGAGCGGAAAAGGCCGACGCGGTCGGCTCATATAGCTGCTAGAGTCTGGGCATTCACTGGCCAGTCTTGCTCCACGCCTGGCCAGCCAATCGGCATTGCCCAGTTCCCGGCCGGAGTATGTCAGTGATATGAATGAACCCAGTCCGTCTCTGTTGTTACGCGCCCCGATACCCACGCAATCACGTCTGTCATTCTGCGAAGCCACACCGCGCGATTTGAAGCGCTGGATTGCCAGCCTGCCGAAAGCCAACATTGGCGAAATGGCGCACCAGCTGTACAAAGGGCTCGCCGAACTCAACCAGTTACTCACTCCCGACGATAACCGCCTGCAACTGCTGGAACTGCTGCGGCCCGAGGTGTATTACGTCTGCAAGCACCTGGAGCGGCACTTTCTCGACCAGGCGATCGTTCTCGACGAACGACCGCGCAAAATCGCCAACCTCTGTCAGGCCCTGCAGAACCACCTTGCGATCGGCTACAAACAAATCGTCATGCGCATTGCGCCACGCTTCAGCAAGGAGCGCGGGCCGCTGCTGACCACCGCCGTGCAACGGGCGATGCATGGCCTCAATGGCTCGTTGATTCGCGCCAGCCAGCTCTATTGCCCGGTTCCCGAGGGTTTATGGCTGGAGCTGCATCAGCTTTATCGAATCGCCAGCCAGCACGGGTTGCAGCACAGCGCCGTCCCGGATGAGCTGGCCAGCCAGACCCGGCGTCTGAGCGTCGAGCAGACCTACGTGATCGCATTGCTGATGGGGTGTTCACGTTGCAATCAATTGCGCCAGAATCACATTGCCCGGCTCGCCGAAGTGCTCGAGCTCTGGAGCCAATGGGTCAAGCTGCAACCGACGACGCAAGACTCCAGCCTGTTTGCCATCAACCCCGGTATCGATGGCCCACCACGCTACACAGCGTTGTTCGGTTCCGGGCAGCAAGGATCATTGCTGGGAATCAACCCGTTGCCGCTGGCCGAAGCCATCCGCAATTACCTGGAGCTGCCTGCGGAGCAGCGCAGCCAATCACCTTTGCCGGTGCCCGTCGGGGTCAGCCGGGAAACGCTGATGCACCTTTACTCCGCCTGGGGCGAAGCCGCCGGGCGGACCTTCCAGCGCACCGCTGGCCAAGGCACGCTGACCTTGTGCATCGGTATGAGCGCACTGCACTTTTATCTGAGCGGGCAACGTTCGTTCAGTGAAATACTCAAACACCCGGCCATCAGCAAAGCGGCGCAGTTCAGTGCATCATCACTGGCGCAAAACCGTGTGCAGGACGACTGGGCTCACGCCTTCGATGCCGAACGCCAAGGCAGTGCGAACAATCTGCTGCCCTATGAAGAAATCCAGTACCAGCAAACGGAGGCCGATGGCGGCGCTCCGTCGTCCAATAGCAATCAGCATTTCCCGACCTACGCACTGTCTATCGTCAACTACAGCCCTGGCGGCTATTGCCTGGCGTGGCCAAAAGAGGTGCCCGGCGAGTTGCAGGCGGGAGAGATGGTCGGTATTCAGGATACGAATGCGCAAAGCTGGAGCATCGCAGTGGTGCGCTGGGTCCGCCAGGTGCGTAATGGCGGCACGCAGATGGGCGTTGAACTGGTCGCACCCCATGCTCAACCCTGCGGCCTGCAATTGATCCGTGCCAGCGATGGCAACAGCCAGTACCTCAGGGCATTGTTGCTGCCGGAAATCAGTGCCATCGACCTGCCCGCGACCTTGCTCGCCCCACGCTTGCCATTCCAGGAAGGCAGCAAGGTGATGATCAACACCAATGGTGAAGAACACCGCGCCGGCCTGAACAAGCGCCTGGCCAGCACCGGTAGTTTCAATCGGTTTGAGTACCGCACGCTGGAACAGCCCGGACCTGAAAGCGCGGCAGGTGCTGAAGATAGTTTTGATTCGTTGTGGAAGTCGCTTTGATAGTCAGGCGATCAACTGTGGCGAGGGAGCTTGCTCCCGCTGGAGCGCGAAGCGGTCCCAAAATCAGCAACCGCGTTTTACCAGATAAAACGCGTCCGCTGGATTTACGACTGCTTCGCAGCCGAGCGGGAGCAAGCTCCCTCGCCACAGGGTCACTCGACCTCTCAGAGCTGCCCGTCGCGATCCCTGAACCCCAGCAGATACAGAACCCCATCCAGCCCCAACGTCGAGATCGCCTGTTTGGCCGATTGCTTGACCAGCGGTTTGGCGCGGAACGCTACGCCGAGACCGGCGATCGCCAGCATCGGCAAGTCGTTGGCGCCGTCACCGACAGCGATGGTCTGCTCCAGACGCAAGCCTTCCTTGTGGGCCAGTTCGCGTAGCAAATCGGCCTTGCGCTGAGCATCGACGATCGGCTCGACCGCAACGCCTGTGACCTTGCCGTCCACCACTTCCAGCTCGTTGGCGAACACGTAGTCGATACCCAGTTTGGCTTGCAGCTGCTTGGCAAAGTAGGTGAAGCCACCCGACAGAATGGCCGTCTTGTAGCCCAGACGCTTGAGCTCGGCGAACAGTGTTTCGGCACCTTCGGTCAAACGAAGCGAGGCGCCGATCGAATCCAGCACGTTGACGTCCAGTCCCTTGAGCAAGGCCAGGCGCTCCTTGAAGCTGGCGCGAAAGTCCAGCTCGCCGGCCATCGCCCGCTCGGTGATCTCGGCTACGCGGTCACCGACGCCAGCGGCCTTGGCCAATTCGTCTATGACTTCTGCTTCGATCAGGGTCGAATCCATGTCGAACACCGCCAAACGACGGTTGCGACGAAACAGCGAGTCTTCCTGGAACGCGATGTCGACATTCAGCTCTTGCGCCACGCTGAGGAACTCGGCGCGCAGGGCTTGCGGATCAGCCGCTTCGCCGCGAACGGAGAACTCGATGCAGCCCTTGCCCTTGTCCGCCGGGGTATCCAGCGGCATACGTCCAGACAGACGATCGATGTGATCGATGTTCAAACCGTATTTGGCGGTGATCGAACTGACTCGCTGCAGTTGTTCGGCGGTCACTTTGCGGGTCAACAGCGTCACGATGTGACGTTTCTTGCCCTGACCGCCCACCCATTGCTGGTAATCCTCTTCGGACACCGGCGTGAACCGCACTTGCTGATCCAGCTTGTAGGCCGTGAACAGGATATCCTTGAGTACGGAAGAACCCTGCTCGGTACTCGGAATTTCAACCAGGATGCCGAACGACAGGGTGTCGTGGATCACCGCCTGACCGATGTCGAGAATGTTCACACCACCCTGGGCCAGAACGCCAGTAATGGCCGCAGTCAGACCCGGACGGTCGACACCCGTGATGTTTATCAGGACAATTTCGCGCAAGGCGCACCCCCGCAGGTGGAAAAAAACCGCATTCTACCTATATTCAGTGACCATCGGGCACAGCTAGCGCTTTGACGGCCTATGGCCTGTCGCTATACTGCGCCTCAACTTTACGGACAAAAGAGCCGAGCTCAGTGAACCGGCCTACGCCAGTTAAAACCGATAACTTCTTTCTGCTGATCTTCCGGGCACTGCGCCATCGCCGTGTACCGATCGCATTGCGCATTGCCAGCCATAACGTGATCCTGGTCGCCCTGGCCCTGGTGATCTATGCCTGCGTGATGGGTCTGCAGTTCAAACAGGCGATGCACGAGCAGGCTGACGCCCTCGGCCAGAGCCTGACCACCCAGACTGCCACTTCAGCGACCGAACTGCTGGTGTCCAACGACATCCTCAGTCTCAACGTGCTGCTGAACAACCTGACCAAGAACCCGTTGGTGGCCCACGCTGCAATCTATAGCGTAGACAACCGGATTCTCGCCGAAGCCGGCCAGCGTCCGAAAAACGGTCTGCTGGGTGAGGCTGAAGGCCTGTATCAGACCAAAATCACCTTCCAGGACGTGACCGCCGGGCACCTGCGAATCAGCCTTGATATGCAGCAGTTCCAGCAGCCGATGACCATCAGCCTGCAAAGCATGGGCATCCTCAGCGCGATTCTGCTGGCGCTCTCCCTGGCCTTGAGCTTGCGCCTGGGTCGACATATCTCCACGCCATTGATGCAATTGCGTGTCTGGTTACGGGATATTGACGAACATACCCCGGCGACTCAGCGTCAGGATGAGATCGGCGATCTGGCCCGTCAGCTGCACGCCAGTTTCGCACCTGAGAAGATCGAGCCGGAACCTGCGCCTGAAGCCGACTACGAAGACGACGATTACGTCGAAGCCGAAGACGCCGAGCCGGTGTTCGAGGTACGTAACCTGCGCGACCCGAATTTCGACGAAACCGCGCCAGTCGCCGGGCTCAAGCCTGCACGACGGCATGTTGTCAGCGCCGAGGAAGACGACCAGGACGAAGAAGATCCGTTCGCCGACCTGCGTGACCACTCCGTAGCTACCGCGCCTAAACTGGTGCCAAAACCGCTTGCCTCGTCGCAGCCACAGCACAGCGCAGTCCTGGCCGTGCAACTCGGCGCCCAGGATCAACTGCGTCGTCTGCCTCGCGCACGCCTGACGGAACTGCTTGAACGCTATCGCGACTGCCTTGATCAGGCGGCTTCCCTCTACCAGAGCGAACTGCATACCCTGAATGACGGCAGTACGCTGATGCTGTTCCACAGCGAAGACAGCGGTGACGATTACCTGACCAACGCCATCTGCTGCGGCGAGCTGCTGCGGGCGCTGGGCCACGCCCTGCAAATCGAAGTCGCCGATAGCGGCATTACCCTGCAACTGCAGCTTGGACTGACCCTGGGTGACGAACTCTTCGGCCTGAGCCAGATCGATCTGCTACTGACCGAAACCGCCCAGGACGCCCTCGCCCTGTCCCAACACAGCCGCAACCTGCTGCTGGTGGAACGCAAGATCAATGACGATGCGCTGATTCGTCAGCGCGCACGCATTCGCCCCATCGCCAGCCCTGAAGGCGCTTGCTGTGTAGAGCGGCTGATGGAGCCTTATCCATCGATGCTCGAACGGCAGCTGGCGCGGATGCATGAGACTCGGGCCAAACTGTAGGAGCGAGCTTGCTCGCGAAGGGGCCGTAACAGGCACTTGAGATTTCCAGACAGAAACAATGAAGCCCGGAGACGAGTAATCGCTGCGGGCTTTTTGTTGGGAGCGAGATAACTTCGACGCAGTTCTTTCCCGACACCCTCCCGGCATCCAGATTGAATGTTCAACCGTATTCGCGGGCAAACCCGCTCCCACAAGGTATGTGTCTGGCCACAATGTTGTGAACTGCCGATAACCTGTGGGAGCGGCGGTGCGGCGATCCGACTTGCCCGCGAAGAGGCCGGAACAGGCGCTCGAGATTTCCAACCTGCAGAAGCAACAAAGCCCGCTGTTGAGCGGGCTTTGCTTTATGCCAAATAACCTTAGAACCGAAACACTTCCATATCCGTACGAATCGGCGCAGCCATCGGGATCTTCGGCTGCTTTTCTTTCTCGGCCGGTTTGGCTGCCACAGGCGCCGACTTGCGCGGTGCTTCAGCGACAGGCGGCTGATTGGCCAGCGGCTTGAGCGCCACCGACAGTTGTTCTGCCAGACGCTGCAGCAATTCGCCCTGGGCCTGAACCTGAGACGCTGTGCTGCCGGAATGCTGTTCCTGCAAGTGAATGATACGGTTGTCGCGAACCTGGCCGCGACGGTCGATCAAGCGCCATTGAGCATCGAGAATCGCCGGTTGCTTAGCACCCGAATCCAGACGGGTAATCGACAACAGAACCTGAACATCCGGGGCGAAGCCGAGGGTTGCCGGGGCCAGCACTACGCGCTGACTGTCCAGATGACCCGCCACTTGACGCAACAACAGCTGATTGATATCGGAAGAAAGGCTACCTGCCCAACGACCATCGGCCGCCGCTTGCAAGCTGCCGTCAGGCTGGCGCTGCAACAGGGTTTCGCGTTGCAGATAATCGGCTATCAGCACCGGACCCAGCAATACAGCCATACCAGAGCTTTGTGCTGGTTGAGTTGGACTTCCGCTGTCCAACTGATACAACGACACCGGCTGGTGTACGCTGCAACCCGCCAGGCCAAATACGCCAGCGAGCAACAAAATAAAAGGAAGGCGTAAAACAATCATCATCCCATCCAGGGGGCTGCCGCAAGGCGAACCACAGTGTAAATACTCAAAAACCCTAAAGAACGCTCAGCCACGCAGGCGCTTGAAAGGCCATATCATCCGTGAATATGCGCCGCGACTCCAGTGTTGTTGCGTCGATCTACGGGTTAAATCGCAGATCGAACGCTCTAGCCCGCTTGATTGAGAGTTTCTACCAACAATGCATCCACCCGCTGGAAGCCACGCGGCAGCTTGTTACCACGGCGTCCACGCTCGCCTTTATAGTGCTCCAGGTCGTCAGCCTTGAGCGACAAGGTGCGTTTTCCGGCCTGCAGCACCAACGTTGCGCCCTCCGGAAGAACCGCGATATCGGTGACATATTCCTCACGGTTGGCCACACGTTCGCCGGAGATCCCGATGATTTTGTTGCCCTTGCCTTTGCCCAGTTGCGGCAAATCGCTGATCTTGAAGATCAGCAGACGACCTTCCGTCGTCACCGAGGCCAACCAGTTCTGTTCGCGATCACTGACCGGACGCGGCAGGATCACCTTGGCATTGTTCGGCAGACTCAGCAGCGCCTTGCCGGCCTTGTTCTTGGCCTGCAAATCTTCACCCTTGACCACAAATCCGTAGCCCGCGTCGGAAGCGATGACGTACAGCGCATCGTCTTCGGGCAGCAGCACACATTCGAAGCTTGCCCCAGGCGGTGGCGTCAGACGACCGGTCAGCGGTTCGCCCTGGCCTCGCGCCGATGGCAGGGTGTGGGCCGCCACCGAATAACTGCGCCCGGTGGAGTCGATAAACACCGCAAACTGGTTGGAGCGCCCGGCGGCCGAGGTTTTGAAGCCATCCCCGGCTTTATAGGACAGCCCGGTGGCGTCGATATCATGACCCTTCGCGCAACGTACCCAACCTTTTTCCGACAGAACGATGGTGACCGGCTCGGTCGGCATCAGCTCGTTTTCCGACAAAGCCTTGGCTTCGGTACGGGAAACGATCGGCGACCGGCGGTTGTCGCCATAGGTTTCGGCATCGTTGATCAGCTCGGTACGCACCAGTTTTTTCAGCTTGGTTTCACTGCCGAGCAAGGCCAACAGCTTGGCTTGCTCCTTACGCAGTTCATCCTGCTCGGTGCGCAGCTTCATTTCTTCCAGTCGCGCCAATTGACGCAAACGGGTGTCGAGAATGTAGTCAGCCTGGATTTCGCTCAGAGCGAAACGCTCGATCAGGGCAGCCTTTGGATGCTCCTCGGTACGGATGATGTGGATCACTTCATCCAGGTTGAGGTAGGCAATCAGCAAACCGTCCAACAGGTGCAGACGACGCTCGACCTTATCCAGACGGAACTGCAGGCGGCGGCGTACGGTGTTGACGCGGAATTCCAGCCATTCGACCAGCAAGGCCCGCAGGTTTTTCAGCTGCGGTTTGCCGTCCAGGCCAATGATGTTGATGTTGACCCGGTAGCTGGATTCCAGCTCGGTGGTGGCGAACAGATGCTGCATCAGCTCGTCGAGATCGATCCGGTTGGAGCGCGGGATGATCACGATTCGGCACGGGTTCTCGTGGTCCGACTCATCACGCAAGTCAGCGACCATCGGTAATTTCTTGGCCTGCATCTGGGCAGCAATCTGCTCCAGCACCTTGGCGCCCGAGACTTGATGCGGCAGTGCGGTGACGATGATGTCGCCGTCTTCGATGCGGTATACGGCGCGCATACGCACCGAGCCACGACCGGTTTCGTAGATTTTCAGCAGATCGGCGCGCGGTGTGATGATTTCCGCTTCGGTTGGATAATCCGGGCCCTGAATGTGTTCACAGAGCTGCTCGACCGTGGCTTTAGGCTCATCGAGCAAACGTACGCAGGCGGTCGCGACTTCCCGCAGGTTATGCGGCGGCACGTCGGTGGCCATGCCCACGGCGATGCCGGTGGTGCCATTGAGCAGAATGTTCGGCAAGCGGGCCGGCAACACCAGAGGCTCGTCCAGGGTGCCATCGAAGTTCGGGCCCCAGTCCGCCGTGCCCTGGCCCAGTTCGCTGAGCAGCACTTCGGAATAACGCGACAGCCGCGCCTCGGTGTAACGCATGGCCGCGAAGGACTTGGGATCATCTGGCGCACCCCAGTTGCCCTGGCCGTCCACCAGCGTGTAACGGTAGCTGAACGGCTGCGCCATCAGCACCATGGCTTCGTAGCAGGCCGAGTCGCCGTGGGGGTGGAACTTACCCAGTACGTCACCGACGGTACGCGCCGACTTCTTGTGCTTGGAATCTGCGTCCAGGCCCAGCTCACTCATGGCGTAGATGATACGCCGCTGTACCGGTTTCAGGCCGTCGCCGATATGCGGCAAAGCACGGTCCATGATCACGTACATGGAGTAGTTGAGGTAGGCATTTTCGGTGAAGTCAGCCAGCGATCGGCGTTCTACGCCATCTAAGCTGTCTGCAAGGATGTCACTCATGCGGGCCTCATCAATTCGTTGTCTGGCGCAGCAGCAAGGTGCCGCCACGCTGGGTAAATTCAAGTTTTTTCAGGGCGCTCATGCCCAGCAGCACTTGCTCGCCGCTCAAGCCTGGCGCCACCAGCCCGCGGACATCGCGCAAGACGATAGCGCCCAATTGCAGGCGGTCGATGCGGGTTCGATACCCCTCGCTACGACCATTGGCGGTGCTCAAGGTCACCGGTGCGCCTTTCTCCAGACCAAGACGCTCGGCCAGGCCGGACGGAATCGACACATCGGTCGCCCCGGTATCGAGCATGAAATCCACCGGCTGGCCGTTGATCTGGCCGCTGGCGACGAAGTGCCCCTGGCCGTTACCGACCAGCTTCACTTCGATATAACCATCACCTTGTTGCGAGGTAACGACAGCATTGGGATTTTCCTGACGCTGTTCCCACTGCCCGAAAAACCGTGTTGCCAAAAACAGCCCGGCGCCCCAGGCCAGCACCAGCAGCACTCGTGCGGCACCTTTGCCGGGCGGTTGCTGACTCAAGAACTGGCGCTCCAGCCATCGACCGGCGCGGCAAAGCGCCAGACAATCGGCCGTGTCTCGCCATCGGCACGGGTATAACCACCATTGTCGATGCCGATCCAGGCGCCGTCATCGTCGATGGTCAGGGCTTCTGCCATGCCGTATCTGGTTTTATAGCGCCGACCGTCGGTCAGCGCCTCATTGGCAAACGACCAGCAGCGCTCGATCTCGCCGGTAGCCGGTGTGCGGCGGCAAATACGATAAGCCATGCGCTCGAGGGTAAACAGTTGGTCTTTGTAGAACACCAGATCGGAAAAGTCTTTTTGTTGCCCGCCCTTCACTTTGATTTGAGGTGGCGGTTGTTCAATCCCGCCTTCGCTCATCACAACGCAGTTATTGTCACAATCCCAAACCGTCTGCTGCTTGTGCACCACCAGCAAACCACGGCGCTCGCGCTCGGCTGCCAGCCACAACAGGTTGCCGGCCGGATTGATGGCAATCCCTTCGAACACCGAGTTGAAATGCAGCAACAGGCCACTGGCACGCGCCTGACGGACCATCGACGGCGAAATCTTCAACCAGCCGGGAGCCCCCGCTGGCGGCACTTGCAAAATTGCCGCATGGGCCTCGCTGACGACATAACGATTGCCTGCCGAGTCGCAGGTGATGCCTTCGAAATCCAGATTGCCGCCACGCCAGGGAGAGATCAGCCAGGTGCGCATGAGCAGCCCCCAGGGCAGCTCGCTGTCCGGCACTGGCGGCACGTTGATATGCAGCGCTTCGGCCTGCCAGACGGTCTCGCGGGTATCAAGTCGATAAATCTGATCATCATCGCGATCGGAAACCGTCCACAGCTCATTACCGCACTGCGCCAACCCGGACAGATTGGTGCCGCGCATGCCGTCGACCGGATGCTCGGCGAGCAGCTTCAGTTCAGGCAAAGGCGCAGCCGCCACCGAGGTCGCCAACAACACAAGCGCCAGGGCGAAACCGCTCCGCATCAGGCCAGAACCTCGGCCAGGTTACCCTTGGACTCCAGCCAGGATTTGCGATCGCCCGCGCGTTTTTTCGCCAGCAGCATGTCCATCATTTCCGACGTGGCTTCGAAATCATCCAGCGTCAGCTGGACCAGACGCCGGGTGTTCGGGTCCATGGTGGTTTCGCGCAGTTGTGGCGGATTCATTTCACCCAGACCTTTGAATCGGGTGACCTGCGGTTTGCCGCGTTTCTTCTCGGCCACCAGGCGATCAAGAATGCCATCGCGCTCGGCTTCATCCAGCGCGTAGTAAATCTCTTTGCCGAGGTCGATCCGGTACAGCGGCGGCATCGCGACGTAGACGTGACCGGCATCCACCAACGGGCGGAAATGCTGGACGAACAGTGCGCAGAGCAGGGTCGCGATGTGCAGACCGTCGGAGTCGGCGTCAGCGAGGATGCAGATCTTGCCGTAGCGCAGCTGGCTGATGTCCGCAGCGCCCGGGTCGACACCAATGGCCACGGCGATGTTGTGCACTTCCTGACTGGCGAGCACTTCGCTGCCGTCGACTTCCCAGGTGTTCAAAATCTTCCCGCGCAACGGCAGGATTGCCTGGAATTCCTTGTCTCGCGCCTGCTTGGCCGAACCGCCGGCGGAATCACCCTCCACCAGAAACAGCTCGGAGCGCATCGGGTCCTGCCCGGCGCAATCCGCCAGCTTGCCCGGCAGCGCCGGGCCTTGAGTGATGCGTTTGCGTTCGACCTTCTTGCTGGCCTTGAGGCGACGGCCGGCGTTGTTGATCGCCAGCTCGGCCAGTTGCATGCCCAGCTCAGGGTGTTCGTTGAGCCACAGACTGAAGGCGTCCTTGACCACACCGGAAACGAACGCTGCCGCCTCGCGGGAGGACAGGCGCTCTTTGGTCTGACCGGAGAACTGCGGCTCCTGCATCTTCATCGACAGGACGAACGCGATCCGCTCCCAGACGTCTTCCGGTGCCAGCTTCACGCCACGCGGCAACAGGCTGCGGAACTCGCAGAACTCGCGCATCGCGTCCAGCAAACCCTGGCGCAGGCCGTTGACGTGGGTGCCGCCCTGAGCGGTCGGAATCAGGTTGACGTAGCTTTCCTGGACACTGTCGCCGCCTTCCGGCAGCCATAGCAAAGCCCAGTCCACCGCTTCTTTATTACCGGCGAGGCTGCCGCAGAACGGTTCGTCCGGCAGACGTTCGAACTCGGTAACCGCGTCCACCAGGTAGGAGCGCAGGCCGTCTTCGTAATGCCACTCGACTTTCTCGCCGGTGGCCTTGTCTTCAAAGCTGACCAGCAAGCCCGGGCACAGCACGGCCTTGGCCTTGAGGACGTGTTTGAGGCGGCTGACGGAGAACTTTGGCGAATCGAAGTATTTCGGGTCCGGCATAAAGTAGACGCTGGTGCCGGTGTTGCGCTTGCCAACGGTGCCGACCACTTCCAGATCGGTGGCTTTGTAGCCATCGGCGAAGGTCATCTGGTACTCATTGCCGTCGCGCTTGACGCGCACGCGAACCTGGGTCGACAGGGCGTTGACCACGGAAATACCTACCCCGTGCAAACCGCCGGAGAACTGGTAGTTCTTGTTGGAAAACTTGCCACCAGCATGAAGCTTGGTGAGGATCAGCTCGACACCCGACACACCCTCCTCCGGGTGAATGTCCACCGGCATGCCACGGCCATCATCGCTGACTTCCAGGGAGTGATCGGCGTGGAGAATGACCTGCACCGATTTCGCATGCCCGGCCAAGGCTTCATCGACGCTGTTGTCGATGACTTCCTGGGCGAGGTGGTTCGGCCGGCTGGTGTCGGTGTACATGCCCGGGCGTTTGCGCACCGGGTCGAGGCCCGAGAGGACTTCGATGGCGTCTGCGTTATAAGAGCTAGCGCTGGGAGTGGCCATGGGGTCTCGTCGTTAGTCGTTCAATGAAAATAGAGGCCAGGGATTTCACAGTGCGGTGAAATCGATCGCCTGGTACTGATCTGCTTTGAAGCCGGCAAAACTCAACAGCGCCGGCAGTTGCCCGGCAAAACCCTGGAAACTATGGTCGCCGCCGGCCTGGATACGCAAGGCACAGGCTCGGTAATACTGCTGGGCGAGGCGATAGTCCAGGGTCTCGTCCCCTGTCTGCAACCATACCTGAAACCGCTGCGGGTCCTGTGGCGCCGGCACTTCCAGTTCGGCCAGGGCCGTTACATGGTCGCGGGTCAATTCCCAGGTTTCATCGGTATACAGGTTTTTCTGGCTGCCCAGGTATCCGTCGAACATCCGATGGGGGCTGACGGCGGGATTGATCAACAAGGCTTTAAGGCCATGGCGCTCGGCAAGGTGAGTCGCATAGTAGCCGCCGAGGGAGCTGCCGACCAGCAGTGGCCGATCAAGTTCGGCAATCGCCTGCTCCAGTTGGCCAATCGCCTCACGCGGGTGGTGATGCAAGGCTGGCACCTGCAATTGCTCACTCAAGCCGAGGCTGTTCATCACGCTGATCAACTGACAGGCCTTTTTCGACGCGGGCGCGCTGTTGAAACCGTGGATATACAGGATCGAACCGGACATGCGAGCGCCCTCTATGCATCAGCCAAAGATGGGGCAGTTTACAGGGACTGACGTGGATTGACTTGCTTTGGAACGAATCAGATTATTCAGATTAGATACAAAACCTGTGGCGAGGGAGCTTGCTCCCGCTCGGGCGCGTAGCGGCCGTAAATCCTGCTGGCGCGTTGTGCCTGACTGAACTCGATTGAATGTTTTGGGGCTGCTGCGCAACCCAGCGGGAGCAAGCTCCCTCGCCACAAAGCGCTTCAGTAACCCTTGCTGCCGTAATCGACCCGAAAATCGAAGCCAGTCACGCGGTTAACCCCCGTTTCCAGTCGCCCATCGGGCAACAAACGCAGCCAGCGATAGCCCGGTGCCAGGTTATCGACCTTGAAATCCTCGCTGCCCGGCTCGAACTGGATGCAGGTCGACGGCGAAGCCAGAAGACGCACACCATTGCGCAGCTGGTCGATTTCCTGGTGCACATGCCCCCAAAGCACCGCGCGAACCTGAGGAAAGCGGTCCAGTACGGCAAACAGCGCCTCTGGATTGCGCAGACCGATCGGTTCCATCCAGGCGCAACCAATGGACACCGGATGATGGTGAAAGCACACCAGATGATGACGTTCCGGGGCTTCGCTCAAGGCTCGGGCGAGCAATTGCAACTGCTCGTCCTGCAAATATCCCGGCACCGAGCCTGGCACTGCGGAGTCCAGAAGCGTGATGCGCCAGTTGCCGATATCCACCACGGGATCAAGCAGAAGACTTTGGGTGGCCGCCTGGGCCATAAAGTGCGGTTCATCGTGATTGCCGGGAATCCAGCGCGCCGGCGCGTCGATCTGTCGGGTCATCTCACGAAATTGCTGGTAAGACTCCAGCGTGCCGTCCTGGGACAAATCGCCGCTGGCGATCATCAGATCGACCCGCGGTTGCTGCGCCAATACCAGCTCGATCACCTTTTGCAGGCTCTCGCGGGTATTCATGCCCAACAATGTCCCTTGCGCCTCGGCGAACAGATGGCTGTCGGAGAGTTGCACCAACAACACGGAATCGGCGGTGGTCTGGCTCGGCAAGGCGTTCTCCCAGGGCGTGATCACGAAATTGGATGAATGGCGCAATTATGCTGGGGGAAAGCCAAAAGGGGAAACCTGTGAAGCGGACGCAGTTCACATCTATCGCACGGCTTCGAACTCATGGCCGCAGGCCAGACAGTGGCTCAGCCATTCGCCGAGGAACACGTTGAGCTGGGCCTTCTCGTCTGGTTGGTGCATGAACGCATTGGGATACGGATAAATGCCGCGAAAGCGCCGGGAGTGTTCGGCACTGATGACCTCGGCCATGCGCGCGTCGTGGTAGACCTGAACTTCCAGCCGTGGCACCGGCAGCCATGGCAGGCTGTGTTCCTGGCGCACTTGCAGGGTGGTGGTGTAAGGACAGGCTTGCAGCACTTCCAGTGCCAGCACGCCGAGCATCTGGTCGCCCTGAGTGACAGCAATCCGCCGCGCGACAGGCTGGTTACGCATATCGGGCAACAGACGCATCAAGCGCGCGTAGTTCGCCTCGCAGGAGGCTTGCAGCCCCACCAGATCGACCCGGTAGCGATCGCGTAACTTGTTTACGACCATAACCCCCTCACTTCAACGCGATTCAAAGCCAGCCATTGCAGGGCAATGATGCTTGCCGCGTTGGAAATCAGTCCGTCGCGTACGGCTTGCAGCGCATCTTCGAACGCCCAGACCGTCACCCGGATATCTTCTGCCTCTTCCTCCAGCCCATGTAAGCCGCCGGCCCCAGTACTGTCACAACGCCCCAGAAACAGGTGTACGTATTCGGTGCTGCCACCCGGCGACGGAAAATATTGGGTCATCGGCCAGAGTGCGGAGAATACAAGCCCAGCTTCCTCCTGCGCTTCGCGGTGAGCAACCTCTTCCGGTTGCTCATCCTTGTCGATCAGACCAGCTACCAACTCGATCAGCCACGGATTGGCAGTCTTGCCCATTGCACCGACGCGAAACTGCTCGATCAACACCACTTCATCACGCTGCGGATCGTAAGGCAGTACACAGACTGCATCATGGCGAACAAAGAGTTCCCGACTGATTTCACGGCCCATGCCGCCGGCAAACAGTTCATGACGCAGATGAACGCGATCAAGCTGATAGAAGCCTTGAAAGCATTTTTCGCGCCGAACGATATCGACAGCTGTCGGAATGGCGTTGGCAAAGTCAGTCATATCAATCCTCGTTGTTGCGGTCCGATCCGAGGCTCCCCCTCGACTTCGCGCCATCCTAACGCGCTCTCGCCTGTTGATGCAGCCCCTTTCCAGTCAGCAGGATAGACGGCTGCCCGCAAACCAACTCTAATTAGCTTAGTGGCGAACTGATTGCCCCGCCGACAGTCGAAGCCGGTAACTTTTTGCCTTTCTCTGGTTTATGAAGGACACACATGTCGCTTGTTAAAATCGCCTCCGTGGCCTGTATCGCGCTGACTCTGGGCGCCTGCCAAAGCCTGTTCCAGCCCAACTACCGGGCACCACTGGAAACCAGACGCGACGCCTCGGAGCAGATCAAGCCGGGCTGCACGACTCCCGATTGCCCGCTAGTGAATATCGATACGCTGCAATTTCCCGCCGAGCCGCAACTGGACGGCATCATTGAAAAGCGCCTGCTGCAAATGACCCGCACCTCGCCGGATGCACCGGTCCCGGCGTCGCTGAACGCCTGGCGGGAGCAGTTTCTGGGCGAATCCGACAGCCGCCACAGCGGCTACTTGCAGTCCAAGGTACGTGAGCAGCATGACGGCTTGGTGATCATCGAATTGTCCAGCTATCTGGACACTGGCGGCGCCCATGGCCAGCCCGGCCGTGGTTTCATCAACTATTCGCGGCAGCAGCACAAGGTGCTGAATCTGTCGGATATGCTGCTGCCGGGTCAGGAAGAGGCGTTCTGGAAGGCTGCTCAAGTCGCGCACAACAGCTGGTTGATCAACACCAAGCTGGATCGGGAAGCCGAGTTCGTGAAAAGCTGGCCGTTCCAGAAAACCCCGCATATCGCGCTGACCTACGGCGCGGTGATCCTCAAGTACGAAGTGTCCACCATTGCGCCTTATGCACTCGGCCACATCGAACTGAAGATCCCCTACCCGCGTCTGAACGGCATTCTCAAGCCTGAGCTGTTTCCTGGCCGTAGCTGAAAGCCCGGCCCAGCACCCACTGCAACAGCCCTGCCAGTACCAGTGATGGCAGGGTTGCGCCGATCTCCGGATAGAGATTGGCCAGCAGGTGATAGGTGCTCACCCCGCCCAACCAGGCCAACAATGCCGGCCGGCGCAACGCTGACGACGCCAGGTGTGCACTGCGCTTGCGCAGGATGAAGTGATCGACCAGCACCACACCGAACAACGGTGCGAACACCGAGCCGATCAGCAGCAGGAAGTTCTGGTACTGCGCCAAAGGTGCAAAACAAGCGATCAGCGTGCAGATGACGCCGATGGCCAACGCCAGATGCTCGACTTTCAAACGCAACAGAATCCCGCTGGAGACTGCTGCCGAGTGGATGTCGGCGAAGGCATTTTCTGACTCGTCCAGCAGGATCAGCAACAGCGGAATCCCAAGGCCGGCACCGGCCAGCGCCAACAGCAAGGCATTCACTTCACCACTCGGCGCAAACGCCAGGGTGTAGGCGACGCCCAGGCTCATCAACCAGAAGTTACCGATAAAGAACCCCAGCGCCGTACCGCCGAACACGTTTTTGGCACGCTTGCCGAAGCGCGAATAGTCGGCAATCAACGGCAACCAGGACAGCGGCATGGCGATTGCGATGTCGAAACCCACCGCAAACGGCAGCGAACCGTCACCAGCCTGTGCCCACAACGCGGCCAGATCAGCCTTGGCGAACAGGTTCCAGGTCAGCCAGATGCAGGCCGCCAATAGTACCCAGATGCCCCATTTGCGCAGGATCTGCCGCACAAAGGTCAGTGGCCCGCTCACCGCAAGCAAGGTCGCCAAAGCGCCAAATGCCAGGGTCCAGAGCAACGGAGTGGCCAACAGGCTGCCTTCACTGAAAGCACGGGCGCCGAGCAGGCTCGCGGCGTCACGCATGACGATGATTTCGAACGAGCCCCAACCGATCAGTTGCAGCAGGTTCAGCACCGCCGGCAGGCTCGCGCCGCGGGTGCCAAGGCTGAGCTTGAGCGCAGCCATGGACGACAGACCGGTGTCGCTACCGATCACGCCGACAGCGGCCAGCAGCAGAACACCGACTGCCGTGCCGAGAAAAATCGCCAGCAACGAACCGGCCAAGCCCAGGCCAGGCGCCAGTAAAGCGCCGGTCTGCAAGACCATCAGGCCGATGCCGAGGGAGAACCACAGGGAAAACAGATCGCGTGCGCCGAATACACGCCGGGCCAGAGGCACGGCGTGGTCGGGGGAGTAGGTGCTGGGTGTGTTCACGGGGGTTATCTCAGAGGGGCGGTATTGGTGATTCGCCATCAAGATTTTTGTTGCCTGGTTAATAGCCTTCGCGGGCAAGCCCGCTCCCACAAGGGTTTCAGGCTGGACCACAGATTGTGATCCAGCCCCGATCCTGTGGGAGCGGGCTTGCCCGCGAAGAGGCCCTTTCAGGCAACCTTCATCTCAAGTCAGATCAAACCTTTTGGTACAGCTGACTGCCTTCCTTCTTGAACCGCTCGGACTGTTCCGCCATGCCTTGCGCCACGTCTACATCGACCGCTTCAATCAGCTGGTTGGCCGCATACTCTCGGACTTCCTGGGTGATCTTCATCGAGCAGAATTTCGGCCCGCACATGGAGCAGAAATGCGCGACCTTGGCCGAATCTTTCGGCAGGGTTTCATCGTGGTACGAACGCGCAGTATCCGGATCCAGACCGAGGTTGAACTGGTCTTCCCAACGGAACTCGAAACGCGCCTTGCTCAAGGCATTGTCGCGAATCTGCGCGCCTGGATGGCCCTTGGCCAAGTCCGCCGCATGGGCCGCGATCTTGTAGGTGATGATCCCGGTCTTCACGTCATCCTTGTTCGGCAGGCCCAAGTGCTCCTTCGGCGTGACGTAGCAGAGCATGGCGCAACCGAACCAGCCGATCATCGCCGCCCCGATGCCCGAGGTGATGTGGTCGTAACCCGGCGCGATGTCCGTGGTCAGCGGGCCGAGGGTGTAGAACGGCGCTTCGTCGCAGCACTCCAGCTGCTTGTCCATGTTCTCTTTGATCAACTGCATCGGCACGTGGCCCGGGCCTTCGATCATGGTTTGCACGTCGTGCTTCCAGGCGATCTTGGTCAGTTCGCCAAGGGTTTCCAACTCGCCGAATTGCGCTTCGTCATTGGCGTCGGCAATCGAGCCCGGACGCAGGCCATCGCCCAGCGAGAAGCTGACGTCGTAGGCCTTCATGATTTCGCAGATGTCTTCGAAATGGGTGTAGAGGAAGTTTTCTTTATGGTGCGCCAGGCACCACTTGGCCATGATCGAACCGCCACGGCTGACGATCCCGGTGACACGCTTGGCGGTCATCGGCACGTAGCGCAGCAACACGCCAGCGTGGATGGTGAAGTAGTCGACGCCCTGCTCGGCCTGTTCGATCAGCGTGTCGCGAAACAGCTCCCAGGTCAGGTCTTCGGCAGCGCCGCCGACTTTTTCCAGCGCTTGATAGATCGGCACGGTACCGATCGGCACCGGCGAGTTGCGGATGATCCACTCGCGGGTTTCGTGAATGTGTTTGCCGGTGGACAGGTCCATGATGTTGTCCGCCCCCCAACGAATGCCCCAGGTCAGCTTGGCCACTTCCTCTTCGATGGAAGAACCCAGCGCACTGTTGCCGATGTTGCCGTTGATCTTCACCAGGAAGTTACGGCCGATGATCATCGGTTCCAGTTCGACGTGGTTGATGTTGGCCGGAATGATTGCGCGACCGCGGGCGATTTCTTCGCGGACGAATTCGGGGGTGATGATTTTCGGAACGCTGGCGCCGAAGCTGTGACCGGCGTGTTGCTGGGTCAGCAGGCCAGCCGCACGCGCTTCTTCAAGCTTCATGTTTTCGCGGATGGCGACGTATTCCATCTCCGGCGTGATGATGCCCTTGCGCGCGTAATGCATCTGGCTGACGTTGCCACCGGCCTTGGCCCGGCGCGGATTCTTCAGGTGAGCGAAGCGCAGCGAAGCCAGCTCCGGGTCGTCCAGGCGTTCCTGGCCGAAACGGGAACTCAAACCCGCAAGCACTTCGGTATCACCACGGGCGTTGATCCAGGGCGAACGCACATCGGCCAGGCCTTTGCGCACGTCGATGATGACGTTCGGATCGGTGTAGGGGCCGGAGGTGTCGTAGACCACAACCGGCGCGTTGATCTCGCCGCCGAACTCGGTCGGGGTGACGTCGAGGCTCACTTCGCGCATCGGCACGAGGATGTCAGGGCGCGAACCCTGGACGTAGATTTTTTGCGAGCGGGTAAAGGGCTTGACCGATTGCTGATCGACCTTGGCCGAGTCACTCAGGTTGGTAGCGTTTTTTGATTTTATGGTCATCACAGGCTCTCCAGACACACATCCAGGCAGTGGATTTTTTGTCGGAGCGAACCTGTAACGAATGGACGCACTCATCGCACGAAAGTACGGGTGCTGTGCTCAATGCTCGAGGGCTGTTCGATTGTCGAACAACTTCCCGGACGAAGCACAAGAGGACTCGCCGGGGGACGAGAAATCTTGTTCCCTACGCAGGCGCTAACCTGATCAGGTTCAACGGGATCCGAAATTATTCGATCTCAGCCTCATAGCAAGGCACCCCGACAAGAACCCGGCCAGTCTAGACATATCCGGCAAAGAACACCAACACCAGTGCAAACAGCGTGATGAATGGCGCAATTACCGGATTGTTGCTGCAAGCAAGCGCAACTACACTCGCTACGCGGTGCCCGGCCTTGACGCTCTGCACCGCGCGCCGTAGCCTTGGCGTTTAAATTATCGACGTAATATTAACTCTAGGGATCGCCTCATGCTGCGCAAACTCTCACTGGCCGTCGCCGTGTCTTGTGCGTCCAATGGAATGGCCTGGGCAGCAGAAGCGCCCTTATCGACCAAAACCGATCTGGTCAGCGTCTACCAGGAGGCGGTGGACAACAACGCCGACATCGCGGCCGCCCGCGCCGATTACGATGCGCGCAAGGAAGTCGTGCCCCAGGCCCGTGCCGGCCTGCTGCCGAACCTCTCGGCGGGTGCCGACCTGAACAACACCCGTACCCGGTTCGATCAGCCGTCGATGACCGCCACCCGCAGCGGTACGGTGTATCAGGCGACTCTGGCGCAACCGATTTTCCGCGCCGATCGCTGGTTCCAGCTACAAGCCGCTGAAGCCGTCAACGAACAAGCTGCACTGCAACTCTCGGCAACCGAGCAGAACCTGATCCTGCAAAGTGCCGAAAGCTACTTCACCGTGCTGCGCGCCCAGGACAACCTGGCCTCGACCAAGGCCGAAGAAGCCGCGTTCAAACGCCAGCTCGATCAATCCAACGAGCGCTTCGATGTCGGCCTGTCGGACAAGACCGACGTACTGCAATCCCAAGCCAGCTACGACACCGCGCGGGCCAACCGGATCCTTGCGCAACGCCTGGTGGATGACGCGTTTGAAGCGCTGATCACACTGACCAACCGTCAGTACAACTCGATCCAGGGCATCGTCCACACCTTGCCGGTGCTGGCGCCAACACCGAACGACGCCAAGGCCTGGGTCGACACCGCGGCCAAACAGAACCTCAATCTGTTGGCGAGCAACTACGCGGTCAGCGCCGCCGAAGAAACCCTCAGGCAACGCAAGGCCGGCCACGCACCGACTCTGGATGCCGTCGCGCAATACAAGAAAGGCGACAATGACGCCCTCGGCTTCAACAACCCGAACCCGTCGGGTCAACGCTTTGGCAGTGATGTCGAGCAACGCAGCGTCGGCCTGCAACTGAATATCCCGTTGTACAGCGGCGGCCTGACCAGCTCCCAGGTTCGCGAATCGTATTCACGGCTGAGCCAGAGCGAACAACAACGTGAAGCATTGCGTCGGCAAGTGGTGGAAAACACCCGTAACCTGCATCGCGCGGTGAATACCGATGTCGAGCAAGTACAGGCGCGCCGCCAGTCGATCATTTCCAACCAGAGCGCGGTTGAGGCCACGGAAATAGGCTATCAGGTGGGCACGCGCAATATCGTCGACGTGCTGGACGCTCAACGTCAGCTGTACACCTCGGTGCGCAACTACAACAACACGCGCTACGACTACATCCTCGACAACCTGCGCCTGAAGCAGGCGGCCGGCACGTTGAACCCGGGGGATTTGCAGGCGCTGTCGCGTTACCTCAAAGCCGATTACAACCCGGACAAGGACTTCCTGCCGCCGGATCTGGCCAAGGCTGCGCAGGAGCAGCTCAAGGCTAATCCGGGGTATTGAGTTGTTGATGACCTGCGGCGCGCGGGCTTTTTGTGGCGAGGGAGCTTGCTCCCGCTGGATCGCGAAGCGGTCCTAAAACCTGCGACCGCGGTCTAACAGGTAAACCGCATTCGCAGGATTTACGACTGCTGCGCAGCCGAGCGGGAGCAAGCTCCCTCGCCACAGGTTGCGGGGCTCGCCCCCTACCGAATCAACCTTCCCAACCCATCCAGCAAGCGCTTCAGCGCCCCCTGATTGGCGCGCATCACCTTCAGCCCCGCCTCAGCCATCGTCTGCGCATCGCGCGGCAGTTCGAACAATCGCTGCACCGCCACGGCCAAACCTCGCGCATCGTCCACTTCCTGCAACGCTCCGGCCTCACGCAACAGCGCAGCGATTTCAAGGAAGTTGAACAGATGCGGTCCGCTCAGCACCGGCTTGGCCAGAGCGGCCGGCTCCAGCAGGTTATGCCCGCCATTTGCCACCAGACTACCGCCGACAAAAGCGCTGTCTGCCAGCGCGTAGAGAAACAGCAATTCGCCCATGGTGTCACCGAGCAACACCGATGTGTTCGCGGTGACCGGCTCAGCCGTGGAACGCCGCACCGTGGCGAAACCCTGCTGCTGACACAACCCGAAGACCGCATTGAACCGCTCCGGATGGCGCGGCACCAGAATCAGCAAGGCATCCGGATGGCTGGCGAGCAACTGTCGATGGGCCGCCAGCACGACTTCGTCTTCACCTTCATGGGTGCTGGCGGCGATCCACACCGGACGCTCCACGGCCTGCCATTGGCCACGCAACTCGGCGGCACGCGCCAGCAACTGCGGATCGATGCTCAGGTCGAACTTGATCGAGCCGGTCACCTCGACCGTTTCAGGCCGTGCTCCAAGCCCCCGAAAGCGCTGCGCCTCAGCCTCGGTCTGCACCGCGAACAAGCTCATTTCAGCAAGCATCGGTTGAGTCAGTTTGGCGAAACGGCCATAGCCCTTGGCCGAACGTTGCGACAACCGTGCATTGGCCAGCGCCACCGGAATCCCGCGTTTGGCGCATTGGTGAATATGGTTCGGCCAGAGCTCGGTTTCCATGATCACCGCCAGTTTCGGCTGGACCCGCTCGAGAAACCGCGCCGCGGCACAGGGCAAGTCGTACGGCAGATAGCAGTGTTGAATCCGTGGTTCACTGGCGAACATCGCCTTGATCCGCTCCGAGCCGGTCGGGGTCATGCAGGTCACGGTGATCGGCAGTTGTGGATAACGTTCGAGCAAGCCACGGATCATCGGTGCGGCGGCGATGCTTTCGCCCACAGAGACCGCATGCACCCAGATCCCGCCGGGCCGCATCGTTGGCAGGCCGACGGAAAAGCGCTCGCCAACTCGCCTGGCATAGGCCGGCGCCTTGCGCGCCCGCAGCCACAGACGCAACGCCACCAAGGGTAGCCCCAGATAAAACAGCAAGGTGTAGAGATATCTATTCATGGCGGCGGAGTTTATCGGTTTTTTAGCCGATCGCCTGCAAGTGCACGGCAAAACGTTCCGCCAGCCAGCGCGCAGCCGGGCCAAGGGGCTCGTCGCGGCGCCAGACCAGCTCTACCACCAGCGCCGGCGGGGTCCATTCGCTGAGCAGTTCGACCATTTGCCCCTGATACGCGGGGTACTGCACCACGTGCCGCGGCAGCCAGGCCCAACCGAGGCCACGCAGAAGCCACTCGGCCATCACGTAGAAGCTGTCGGCGCGCCAGACCTGCGGGCTGGCTTGCTCGCTGCCGGGATAGACACTGGACTGGGTAGCCATCAGCAGTTGTCGATGCTGCGCCATTTGCTGGCAGTCCACCTTTCCTCCGGCCGCCAGTGGATGCCCCACCCCGCACACCGTCACCATCTCGACACTGCCCAGAACCCGCCGCTCGAGGGCTTCAGGTATCTGGTCGTGATAAAACAGCAAACCCAGATCGGCTCGACGCTCCACCAGCTTGCGCGCCACATCGCCTTGGGCTGCGCTGGTCAGTTGCACTTCAAGACTGGGAAATTGTTCGGCCAATGCTTCGAGGCTGTCGATCACCGGTTGATAGGGCATCGCCTCATCCTGAGCCAGCCGCAGGCGTGCTTCCTGCCCGCGCATCAACGCCAGGGCCCGACCGTTGAGGCGCTCGCACTGACGCAAGACTTCCCGGGCCTCTTCGAGCAGGGCATGGCCCGCTTCGGTCAATTTCGGCTGACGACCGCTGCTGCGGTCGAACAGGCCGACGCCAAGGTCTTCCTCCAGCAAAGCGATGGCACTGCTGACCGCCGACTGCGCCTTGCGCTGGTCCCGCGCCACGGCAGAAAACGAACGCTGCTCGGCTACGCTGACGAACAAGCGAAGTTGCTCCAGATTCCACTGCACATTCATGGCTTAACCCATCTTCAAAACAGATAGGTAATGACTTTACCCCATCTGGAGAATCTCTAGAATGCCGAACTCAGAGAGCAACACTAAACACGAGGATTGACCCATGACTGCTTACTACTTCCTGACCATTGCCATCTGCGCCGAAGTGATCGCAACCGTTTCGATGAAAGCAGTCAAGGGCATCAGCACTCCGCTGCCGCTACTGCTGGTCATCGTCGGTTATGGCATTGCCTTCTGGATGCTGACCCTGGTGGTGCGCAGCGTCCCGGTGGGCGTGGCTTACGCTGTGTGGGCCGGCATGGGCATCGTGATGGTCAGTGTCGCCGCACTGTTTATCTATGGGCAGAAGCTGGATGTGCCGGCGATGCTGGGGATGGCGTTGATTGTGCTGGGTGTCGTGGTGATTCAGCTGTTCTCGAAGACTGCTGGGCATTGATTGCCAGTTTCAACACACCACCCTGTTGAGTCGACCCCAGTCCTTGTGGCGAGGGAGTGGCCGCCGCGTCTTCGACGCTGCGCTGTCGCGCAGCAAACAAGTGTCCGACCTAAAATTGAAGTGCGCGCGGGGACAGAGACCCGTAGCCAATCACTGGTGTGTTCGCACCCGCGAGGGAGAGTGGTCCGCACGGTATCGGCGTGGAGTCGTTGTCGGCACAGCAAGCTGTGACCACGTATGAGAGAGTGAATCCGTTCGCCACCGTGTTCCCCGCGCGCCCCTCAATCCTGCGAGGAATTGTCATGGCGCGCAAGAACCAGCAGAAACGATTTGAAGTGATTCACCCGCAGTGTGCGGGCATCGATGTTGGCAGTCGGGAGCACTGGGTCGGCGTCAATCCTGAGCAAAGCGACACACCGGTTCGCGGCTTCTCGAGCTTTACCGATGATTTGCTCAGGTTGGCTGAGTGGCTGGAGTCATTGAACATCAATGTCGTGGCCATGGAGGCCACCGGTGTTTACTGGATACCGCTATTCGAACTTCTCGATTCGAGAGGTTTCGAGGTGTATCTGGTCAACTCCCGGGCGACTCGCCAGATATCCGGCCGCAAATCCGACGTGCTGGATTGCCAATGGATCTGGCAACTGATGACCCACGGCTTGCTCAGGGGCGCTTTTCGGCCGGCCGACGACATTTGCTCGATGCGCTCGTTGGTCCGCCAGCGTGCCCTGAAGGTTCGCGATCAGGCCAAGACCATCAATCGCATGCAAAAAGCCCTGACCCAGATGAACCTCCAATTGGCCAATGTCATCAGCAATATTGCCGGTCTGACCGGCATGAAAATCCTCAAGGCCATCATCGGCGGCGAGCGCGATCCGCAGGTTCTGGCCAGCTATCGAGACGGTCGGATCAAGGTCGATCACGAAACCATTGCCCGGAGTTTGCACGGTAACTGGCGGGTCGAGCATCTGCATGCGCTGGCTCAGGAAGTGGCGGCCCATGATTTTCTCGAGCGGCAAATTGCCGAATGCGATCAGGCCATCGCTCAGGCCCTTGATCGGCTCCCCGTGTTGAACGATGAGCCTCTGCAACCGGTCAAGGCACTGCGCAGTCCGCATCGATCTTCAGCCGAACAGGCCCAGCTGCACCGGGCGCTCGGAAAAATAATGGCCGTCGATTTGACCGCGATTCCCACCATTGGCGTGGAAACCGCCTTGGTCCTGTCGAGCGAAATCGGACCCGATCTGTCGCGCTTTCCAACCCAGCAGCATTTCTGTTCCTGGCTGGGGCTGGCGCCCGCCACCCGGATATCCGGCGGCCGAGCACTGCCCGGCAGTGCACCGAAGGTGCTTAATCGAACGGCGCAAGCCCTGAAGCAGGCGGCGTCCAGCGCGCGCAACGACCAGAGTTTTATCGGCGCCAGCCATCGCGCCCGGCTGGCGCGCATGGACACCTCATGCGCGATCAAGGCCACCGCGCATCAACTGGCCCGGCTGATCTACGCCATGCTGACCCAAGGACAGCCGTATGTGGAGCAAGGCATGGACGCGTATGAAGCCAGAAGTCGTGATCGCCAGCTCAGGGCCTTGCAGCGCAAGGCCGTTAAGTTGGGGATGAGGTTGGTCATGAATGATTAAAAAACCAATTCAAAAACAACGGGTTATATTTTGTTTGATGAGAGCTTGCTCCCGCTCGGCTGCGCAGCAGTCGTAAATCCGGTTAATGCGGTCTACCAGATAAAATGTGGTAACCGATTTCAGGACCGCTTCGCGCTCCAGCGGGAGCAAGCTCCCTCGCCACAGGTTTGGTGTTCGATTCAGATATCCCATCAATTGTTCGAGATTGATCGCCAGCAAAACCTCCGATCTTCGAGTCTGTATACTGCGCCCCTAGTCTTGAACGCTGAGGTCGCTGCATGCCATCCGTTATTTCCACCGACGTTCTGATTGTCGGCGCCGGGGTTGCCGGCCTCTGGCTGAACGCACGCCTGCGCCGCCAGGGTTTTTCGACGGTGCTGGTGGAAAGCGCCAGCCTCGGCGGCGGGCAAAGCGTAAAGTCCCAGGGGATCATCCACGGCGGCGCCAAATACGCGCTGCACGGTGCGCTGACCGGCGCCTCGGAAGCCATCGCCGACATGCCGCGCCGCTGGCGCGAAGCCCTGGCCGGAACCGGCGAACTGGACCTGTCCGGTGTACGCCTGCTCTCCGAAGCCCACTATCTCTGGTCCCCCGGCACGATTGCCGGCAACCTCACCAGTTTCTTCGCCAGCAAAGCCGTGCGCGGCCGGGTCGATCAGGTCAAGGGCGATCAATTGCCGCCGGCCCTGCAAGATCCCCGCTTCAAGGGCAAGGTCTATCGTCTGAGCGAACTGGTGGTCGACGTGCCGAGCCTGATCCAGCGCCTGGCCGAACTGGCGGGTGATGGCCTGCTGGCAGGCCAGGCAATCGAACCCTTGCTGGAAAACGGCGAACTGGTTGGCCTGCGAGTCGATGGGCGGGAAATCCGCGCACAACGCATCGTCCTCAGCGCCGGCGCCGGCAATGCCGATTTGCTCAAGGCGTTGGGCCTGAGCCAGCCGGCGATGCAACGGCGGCCGTTGCACATGGTCATCGTCAAAGGACCGACCCTGAAACCGCTGTACGCCCACTGCCTGGGCGGCGGGCCCAAACCGCGGGTCACCGTCACCACGCACCCGGCGGCCGACGGTCAGTGGGTCTGGTATCTGGGCGGTGATCTCGCCGAAGGCGAGGGCGTCGCCCGTGAACCGGCCGCGCAAATCGCCGCCGCGCAGAAAGAACTTGGCAACTTGCTACCCTGGGTCGATCTGAGCCAGGCGCAATGGGCGACCTTGCGGGTTGATCGGGCAGAACCCGCGCAATCGGGCCTGACCCGTCCGGATAATGCCTTCCTCGCCGAACAGGATCGTTTGCTGGTGGGCTGGCCAACCAAGCTGGCCCTGGCGCCAGACTTCGCTGATCGCGTGCTGGCCGCGCTGGACCGTGACGGCATCCAGCCAAGTCACCCGGCGGCCTTGCCCGAACTGCCGAAGCCGCCGATGGCACAACCCGCCTGGGAACAATTGTTGCCATGAGCCAACCGACCTTGCACGACTTGCATCGCCTCCTCGGCAGCACCGGCCTGCGGGTGTCGCCGCTGGGACTGGGCACCGTCAAACTCGGCCGCGACCAAGGGGTGAAGTACCCCAATGGCTTCCGGATTCCCGACGATGACGAAGCGCGCAGGCTGCTCAAGTTGACTCGCGACCTGGGCATCAACCTGATTGACACTGCCCCGGCCTACGGCCGCAGCGAAGAACGCCTCGGTCCGTTGTTACGTGGCCAGCGCCAGGACTGGGTGATCGTCAGCAAGGTCGGCGAAGAGTTCCTCAACGGTCTGTCGCACCACGACTTCAGCGCCCAGCACACGCGCTTCTCGGTCGAGCGCAGCCTGCAACGCCTGGAAACCGATTTTATCGATCTGGTGCTGGTGCATTCAGACGGCAACGACCTGGCAATCCTCAACGACAGCGAGGTCTACCAGACCCTTGCCGAGCTGAAGCGTGAAGGCAAGATTCGCGGTTTCGGCTTTTCCGGCAAGACCGTCGACGGCGGTTTGAAGGCTCTGGAACAAGGTGATTGCGCCATGGTCACCTACAATCTCAACGAACAAGCCGAGCGGCCGGTGATCGACTATGCTGCCGCCCACGGCAAAGGCATTCTGGTGAAAAAGGCCCTGGCCAGCGGCCATGTCTGCTTGAGCCCGGGTGTTGATCCGGTCCGCGCCAGCTTCGAGTTGCTGTTTGAGCATCCCGGGGTCGGCAGTGCTATTGTCGGGACCATTAATCCGCTGCACCTCGCCCACAATGTGGCGACTGTCGCGCAGGTTTTGCACAGAAACTGACGCCGCCGACGCGGTCGCCCCCCGACGCAAGAAGGAGCTGAGATGTCGCGCACGCTCATTAGAAAGAACCCCAGCAACTTCAAAACCCTGCCGTTATACGTCGAAGCGACTCCCGAAGGCCTGAGCTATCAGAGCGTCGGGATGCCGCTCAATTTTTCGCAAACCTTGCAACGTCGTCGTCCGGTGACGGTTGCGAACACCGAGCGTTTTTCTCTCGAACTGGCCAACCTCGGAGTTTCGGTCCGCCTGACCCTGCATTGGCAGAACCGCGATTACTGGGTCCTGGTTCGTCAGCGGCGTCAGGACCGTGGCGATGTGGTGCTCAAGTTGATCTCCGGTTATGTGCCGGCCCACGAATTGAACCTGCCGCTGCACACCGCGACTCAGGAGATTGCTGAAGAGTGTCTGCTGGAAACTCCCGAAGGCTGGCTTAGCGGGCGCTTCAACGACACCTGGCTGCCAGCGCCTTATTCGACTGCATTGCATTATCGCGAAGCCCTGCCCTTTCGCCTGACGCCGCTGTCCGGTTCGGCGCGTCCGGTGCGGTGCGCCAACATGCAACTGATCGAACGGCCAAGAGCCTACGTTCACTTGCCAACGGCTTCGCTGCAGCTGATTTACGATTTGCGTCTGGATGTGCCGAAAGAGGCGAAGTCCCTGAGCCTGTTCCACGTCGATGAGCGTCTGGAAGGTGATCAACTGGTCGCTCGCCTGGACCGTAAACGGCCCGACCTGTACCTGATGCCGCTTGAGGATGGCCAGCCCCTGGCCGAGCTCTATACCTTGAAAAAGGATCAGCTACACCCGGCCAGCACCCGCGGCCTGTATCTGGCAGAAAGCTTTGCCCGGCAGGAAGGCTGGCTGGTGCGCGATGAGCGAATTCGCTGGAAGGACTGGCTCAAACAGCAAGGCTTGAGCCAGCCGGGCAAGGATTCAGGATTCAAACGCCTGACCGGCAAGGCCAGGCAGTTGTTGAAGAGGATCGTGCCGAGGAGCGCTGCGCGCTGAACGCAAGCTGACACCGACCTGTGGCGAGCGAGCTTGCTCGCGCTCGGCTGCGAAGCAGTCGCAATCCAGCCGACGCCATATGCCTGACACAACGCGGTGGCAGATTTTAGGGCTGCTTCGCAGCCCAGCGGGAGCAAGCTCCCTCGCCACAGGTGACCGCGCTTACTCGTGGTTGCGGATCTTCTCGACGATCGCTGTGGTCGAGCTGTTCTCGACCAGCCCCAGCACCTTCACCGTGCCGCCATAGGCACTGACGATATCGGCACCGACAACCTGGTCGATACCATAATCGCCGCCCTTGACCAGCACATCCGGCTTCACCTGAGCCAGCAGGTTTTCAGGGGTGCCTTCAGGGAAGCTGATCACCCAGTCCACCGCGCCCAGACCGGCCAGCACCGCCATGCGACGGTCGACGCTGTTGATCGGTCGACCCGGCCCTTTCAGGCGGCTGACCGACGCATCGTCATTGACCGCAACGATCAAGCGATCGCCTTGCGCCCGAGCTTGCTCGAGATAGGTCACGTGTCCGGCATGCAGGATGTCGAAGCAGCCATTGGTGAAGACAATCTTCTCGTTATGCGCACGGGCATCGTCGATCGCCAGCAGCAGTTGATCGAGACTCAGGACACCACGCTCGGAACCCTCCTCACGCTGGATGGCGCGACGCAGTTCAGGCGCGCTGATCGCCGCCGTACCCAGCTTGCCGACCACGATACCCGCGGCCAGATTGGCCAGGGCCACGGCATGGGGCAATTCCTCACCGGCGGCAATCGCTGCTGCCAAGGTGGAAATCACTGTGTCACCGGCACCGGTCACATCGAACACTTCACGCGCCCGCGCCGGCAAATGCAACGCCGGCTGATCGGGACGCAACAGCGTCATGCCGTGTTCGCCACGAGTGACGAGCAAAGCGCCCAGCTCGAGATCGTGCATCAGTTTGGCGCCCTTGGTCACCAGCTCATGCTCATCGGCGCAACCACCGACGATGGTTTCGAATTCACTGAGATTGGGGGTGATCAGGCTCGCACCGCGATAGATCGAAAAGTCTTTGCCTTTCGGGTCCGCCAGCACCGGAATGCCACGCGCACGCGCAGCCTGGATCAGCACCTGATGATTCTTCAGCGCGCCCTTGCCGTAGTCGGACAGCACCAGCACCTTGATGCCTTCAAGCAGGCCATCGACCTCGGCAGCCAATGCCAGCGCATCGGTGGCAAAGGGTTCTTCGAAGTCGATCCGCAGCAGCTGCTGGTGACGACTCATGACCCGCAGCTTGACGATGGTCGGCTGGTGAGCGATACGCTGGAACAGTGCTCGCACGCCTGCACCATGCAAGCTGTTGGTCAAACTATCGGCGGCCTCGTCATCACCGGTCACTCCGACCAGTGAAGCGGGCGCACCGAGAGCGGCAATGTTCAAGGCAACGTTGGCGGCACCGCCCGGGCGGTCCTCGATATGCTCGACCTTGACCACCGGTACCGGCGCCTCAGGGGAGATCCGTGAGGTACCACCATGCCAGTAACGGTCGAGCATGACATCGCCGACCACCAAGACAGGGGCTTGATCGAATCGCGGCATGGACAACTTCATGGAGCAACCCACATACAAAATGAACAGGGGCGCGATATTAGCACAGGGTGAACGCTGCCTAGTTCGAGAGCTTCATCCGGCTTGTATCACACCCTTACATTGCTCATTTTTTAAACAAAACGGCCAAGTATTGATCTCGCAGTCGGCCTGCTGCAGTGCTTCGCAGGGGAGGTAGCAAGCGCAAGGCGGAGAATTATTCAGCTTTGGTCAAGCGGGTAAGCTGCTGGATACAACACGCCGGGCGCATTGCACGCCCGGGAGCTGGACAGGGTGAGCACGCCCACCCTGAAGTCGAAGTCAGGCAATGCCTGCCGGAACAGGTTCGTCCAGGCCCATGGCATGCAGGCGCGAATAGTAACCGCCCTGCGCCAGAAGTTCGGCATGGGTGCCGCGCTCGACAATTTCGCCGTGATCCATCACCAGGATCAGGTCTGCCTTCTCGATGGTCGACAAGCGGTGCGCGATCACCAGCGTGGTGCGGCCTTTCATGACTTTATCCAGCGCTGCCTGAATGTGCCGTTCGGACTCGGTGTCCAGCGCCGAAGTCGCCTCATCGAGAATCAGCAACGGGGCGTTTTTCAACAAGGCCCGAGCAATTGCCAGGCGCTGGCGCTGACCACCGGACAACAACACGCCATTCTCACCAACATCGGTGTCCAGACCTTGCGGCAACTCTGCAATGAAGTCCATCGCATAAGCGTCTTCGGCGGCTTTCTCGATGTCGGCACGAGGAGCCCCGGCCAGATCACCGTAGGCGATGTTGTTGGCCACGGTGTCGTTGAACAGGGTGACGTGTTGTGTCACCTGAGCGACGTGCCGACGCAGATTGCGCAGGCAGTAGTCTTCGATCTCCACGTCATCGAGCATTATTTGCCCCGTTTCGTGATGGTAGAAGCGCGGAATCAGGCTCGCCAGCGTCGACTTGCCACTGCCTGAGCGACCGACCAGCGCGATCATCTGCCCCGGCGCCGCCGTGAAGCTGATGTTCTTCAGCACTTCACGCTCGGTCCCAGGATAAGTGAAGCTCAGATTGCGCACGTCCAGACGACCGCTGACACGTTCTTTCTCGACGGTACCGGTATCGATTTCCGGCTCGACATCCAGCTGCTCGAAGATGCTTTCCGCACCGGCCACGCCTTTCTGAATGGTCGAGCTGACTTCCGACAACTGGCGAATCGGCTTCGGCAACAAACCGGCTGCGGTGATATAGGCCACCAGATCACCGGCCGTTGCGTCCCCGCGCAGGAACAGCACCAGGAACATCAAGGCCGCCATGGCGGTGTAGATCACCAGTTGCAGCGCCGGCGTGTAGACCGCACCGGTCTTGGTCATGCGTAGCTGCTTGTCGGTATTGCTCTGGCTGGCCTTGGCAAAACGCATCTGCTCGTAGGTTTCGCCGCCGAAGCTGCGCACGACGCGATAGCCCTGAATGGTCTCGGACGCCACGTGAGTCACGTCGCCCATCGCTACCTGGATCTTCTTGCTCTGCTTGCGGAATTTCTTGCTGGTATTGCCGACCATGAATGCGATCACCGGCAGAATCGCCAGCATCACCAGGGTGAGTTTCCAGTTCATCCACAGCAGGTAAGTGAACAGGAAGACCACGGTCAGACCTTCACGGATCACTACCTTGATCGCATCGGTAGCGGCTCCGGTGACCATCGTCACGTTGAAGGTGATACGGGAAATCAGGTGCCCGGAGTTGTGGGTATCGAAATAACGGTTGGGCAACACCAGCAGCTTGTTGAACAACTCTACCCGCAGGTCATGCACCAGCCCCAGTGAGACCTTTGCCAGGAAGTAGTTGCCGAGGAACGAACCAAGACCCTGCCAGGCGGCAATCAGAATGATCAGCAACGGCACAGCCATCAGCAGCTTCAAGTCGCGCAGATAAGGAACAGTGGGAAAGAGCACCGCTTCAGGGTTGCTCAAGCCATCGACGAAATATTTGAGAATCCCGGCCAACATCGGTTGGGTCGAGGCAAATATCACGAAGCCCACGATACTCAGCAGGAAAATGCCAACGTAGGGTTTTACATACCCCAACAACCGAAAATAGATTTTCAGGCTGGAATCCTGTTCCGCTTTGGGCGGTGCGTCACTCATCGTAGAGCTCACTGGTTAGGAAGAACGCGGAATTTTATCACAGGCACCGGACCTGGCCCGCGTCCATGCCAAAACACTGGCCAGGCCGATCGGTAGCCAGCTGATGAACCATTCGGCCCGTGGTGTTCCAGTCAGACTGGCGGCATCGAACTGCATGGCAAGGAACGAGAACAACCAGATTCCGATAATGCCTTGGCCGTACACCGTTTCACGGGCTCGCCACGCCTCACGCAGCACCGCAAACCAGACCGCGCACCACAATAACAGCCCTGGCAGCCCCAGTTCGATGGCAATGTGGGTGAACAAGTTGTGGGCATGATCAAAATAATGGCCGTCGGCAAACACCTTGTACTCGCCTCCCAAACCAAGGCCACGCCAAGGGTGCTCGGCAATCATTTGCAGGCAGGCCATCAGAATTTGTGGGCGGTAGGAAACCCCGCGAGCCATTACCAGTGGCTCAAAAATCCAGAAAGCCAGCATCGCGATTACCAGCGCGCCAATCGCGACTATACGGCTGCGTTGATCCCGGCACCAGATCGGCATGGCGAGCAAACTCAGGAACAAGGCCAACCCCGCGCCACGACTCTGGCTAAGCACGACAAACCCGCCGAGCAAAGCCAGTGCGACCGCCCAGACCACTTGCAGCCAGCGCGTGCGCGGCACCCAATGCACCATCCAGATGGTGGCCAGCCCAATGACGTAACCGCCGAGAATCGGGTGAGCCAACTCTCCCAGCCCTTCAAGACGCGCTGACCACAGGTTACCGTCGATCCAATAGAATTTGACGATAGCCACCAACGCACTCAATGCCAGACCGAGGCCGCCCCATTGCATGACACGGATCACCCGCTCAGGTCGGGCATCGGCAAAGACCGGAAAGAACAAAAGAAACACAGCGATATACAGCAAGCGCTTGGTTTCGCGAAACGGCTCTTCCACGTTTGCCCATAACAGGCTGATCAGTGCCCAGGCTGCCAACCCCAGCAACGCCAGGCAAACCAGACGTTGCGCGCGCCAGACTTCAGCAAGCCGATCCCGCGCCGACCAGGCAAAGACCATCGCCGGTAACCAGAGAAACGCGATCAACCCTTGTTGATAGACTTTGTTGGTAGGCGCAAATGCAATAGCCAGCAAAAACCACAGTAAACCGATCGTCATCCATACTTGCGCCCAACGAGTTGCTTGCATCAATTAGCTCCAGAATGATTCACCATCCAACCCGGCATGGTTAAAACAACAACTTTTGGGCATCATTGCCCACCACAGTACCGGCTATTCCAACAAGGTTTCCTACGATGCAATGCTCCCGGCTTCCCCAAGCCGCTTTAAATCAAATGATTGAAGGCGCCAGAGTACTAGAGGCTGACAGCTTCGGCCCGAAAGTCTATCTGTTGCAGGATGGGAATATCCTCAAACTGTTTCGCCGCAAACGTCTTTTTTCATCGGCGCTGTTTCGACCTTACTCGAAGCGCTTCATCGACAATGCCGCTGAACTGGAAAGGCTCGGTGTGCCCACCTTGCAGGTCCTGGAGTTCTATCAACTGCAAGCTCCCGGCATGACGGCGGTGCTTTACCGGCCTTTGCCGGGGGAGACACTGCGCCAGATTTCCAGTAAAGACGGCTTCAACTGGCAGCAGGCCCTCCCGGCACTGGTGGAGCTGATTCGCAGCCTTCACGCGTCGGGAATCTACTTTCGCTCATTACATCTGGGCAACATTGTCGTCACACCAGACAACCAGCTCGGCCTGATCGATGTGGCTGATATGCGTTTCTTGCGCGCGCCGCTGCCCAAACATCTGGTCAGACGCAACCTGCAGCACTTCGCACGTTACATTGCCCGGGAGAAGCTGAACGGGACCTTTCCAATGCAAGCACTGGAGCAGGCCTTGTTACCTGCATGACAGCAACGCCCGGGCTGCCTGACTGAAACCCAGCCAGGCCTGGTCGGGCGCGAGTGCCTGATATTGATCAGCGGCGATAGCTTCAGGGGAAGTACTGAACGCCCGCACGATGGTGTCGCTCCAGGCGCTCACGTCATCGATGGGGGCATACCATCCGGTCTCTGCCAGCTGTTCACGGAACACTGCCAGTTCGCTGGTCAGAACCGGAACACCGGCCATCACCGCTTCTTGCAGAATCAACCCCAAACCTTCGTCCAGTGAAGGAATCGCAACCCAGTCGAATGCACGGTAAAGCATCGCGACATCAGGTAGATGGCCCGGCAACGACACCTTGCCCTGCAAACCCAAATGATCGATCAGGGCCTCCAGTGCGGCTCGTCCAGACCCTTCGCCAATAATCACCAGGCGCAAATCAGGCTGATGCGTCAGCGCCCGGGCATAGGCCTCAATCAAGCATGCAAACCCCTTGTCGGCCACCAACCGCCCTACCGCACCCAGCACCGGCGTGGCATCGATGGGCAGACCCAACTGTGTACGAGCCTGCTCACGAGGTAGAACCGAGGCCTGGAATGCGCCAGGATCGAACGCACTACGCAGCACAGTGACCGGTATTTGCAGATCACTCTGAAGCGATGAAGCCAGGGTTTGCGAAACGGCAGCCAGTGTCAGCTGCGAAGAAGGGAGCTGGCGAAACAGCTCTCGATCCCCCGCATGAAGCCGTGAAGCACTATGAAAGATCACCACCGCGCGGATTTGCGGCAGCTTTTTGAGAACCGGTAATAGTGTGCGCGCCACACCCAGGCCATCGAGCAGCAGCACACGAGCATCGCTGTCTTCAAGAGCCTTCTGAAAGCGCGCCTGCATCCAGGGCTTCATCAGCCTCCAGAAATGCCGGCCCTTCAAGCGGGCGGAAGACAGATTCCATTCCCGAGTCTCGCCGGCATCGACCACGCACCCGACCGCACTCCCCTGCAATAGCCAGGTCCTGATCGGCGTCGCGGGTTCGGCCTGAGAAAGTATCTGCTGATGAACCTTGTGAACCGAGGCAAACGGGGAGCCGCCCGCCCACATGACGTTTAGGATACTCATTGAGCAAGAAACCCTTTTGCGTATCTGACGATATCAGCTGTGGCGTACTTAATTGATGAACCAGCCAATGCAGACTCCAAGCAAAAGGGCCAAGCCGAGCTTTATCTGCTCGCGACGACTGCGGCGAGCCTTACGCTGGCGTTCAGCAGGGGTTTCTACGTGAAGACCGAAGCCGGTATGTAGAACAGCATCTCCTTCAAGCGTTACAGCCGTAAGATTCAGCTCTGCGTAACGCTGCGACAGAGCTTTTTCCCCGCCATACCCGGCAAAAGGGGCGCAGAGCCGATACTCTTTGAGGCGGCGCAAACCTGGGTTGAGCGAAAAACTCTGCCACTCCGGTTTGTCGGAGATCAACGGATAGCAAGGCACTCCACCAATCACTTCACGCGCTCCCAAACGGATGTAGGGGCTGTGAACATGTAAATCATAAACGTAGTTGCGTAGCCAGACCTGAAGGATCTCAGGACGCAATTCAAGAATGGTTTTAGAGTCCTCCACAAAGCCCGGACGATAGAACTCCCAATCATCTTCACAATGAAAGATATAGGGTGTCTTGACTTGCTCGTAAGCGAGATCGATCGACGCCAACTGGCCCAGCTTCGGTCGATTGACGAAAAACGTACAGTGTTCCTTCCAATGGGCAGGAATCACTGCACGCACGCCCTCATCGCCCGCATCTTCAGTAATGAAAACTTCGCGGACAGGTGCGGTATTGAACCGGTCAAAACTCTCAAGGGTGTGCTTGAGCAGATCCAGACGGCCGCAACTGGTCACTACCAGTGTGATATTACTTTCTTGGGAGAACTGCACGTGATCCTCATTTAAGCAAGATTGCCGCCGAAATCAGTGGCAACACAGTCCATATCAAACACCCAGTTTCAGGCGCAGTTTTTCCAGCAGATTCAAAGGCGCGCGCGGTCGTAATGCCGGCTCAAGCTCTTCGACGATGCGCTGGCCGATCCGGGCGAAGCTGAATTGACTGACTGCCAGATCGCGTCCGGCACGGGCGATGGCCGCCGCCAGCTCAGGATCAGCCCGTAGCCTGGCAAGCTTTTCCTGGAGCTGCGCGATGTCCTGATAGAACACCACGTTGTGCATGTCCTGCAAACCCAGCGCACGATTCTCCGCCTCGCCCTGATCAAAGGCCAGCAGCACACAGCCACACGCCATGGCTTCGAAGTTCTTGATCATGTATTCGCCCATACCGACATCGGCACTGACGAAGAAGCGAATACGGTTGAGTGTGTCGCAGTACTCTTCACCGGATTTGGTGCGGGTCACCACCAAGGGTTCGACGCGCCCCAATTCATCGAGCAGCGCTTTGCGACCGCTGTAGGCAACGCTATTGGTACTGCCGACAAACGCCAACTCGATATCGCGCTGGCGTCCCTGGTCCTGCAACAGCGTCTGGTCGTAACCCTTGGGTACGAACACCGCGTCGAAACCTTCCTCGCGCAAACGCTCGGTGACCATGAACCCCGAACTGATGACCCGCGCCCACGGCAGGCGACGGTAATGCGCGCTGAACTTGCCGGTGTACTTGCAGGGAATGTAGTTCTGGTAGGCATCGTGCTCAAGAATCACCAGATTGGGGATCGTGCGGATAAACCCGACCTGACGCACTTCCTGTTTGAAACGCAGGAAGAACACAATCCGGTCATAACGCGAGACATCCACTTCACGCCGCAAATAGCCGCGCAAATTGCGTTGCTCATCACTGCTCAGCCAACGCAGGTCACATTCGCAATGAGCGGCCACGCCTTCGTACAAACGGTCCAGAATGGCCCGCTGTTCTTTCTGCACCAGAAATAGAACCTTCATCGTCATCCTTGCAGCGCTGAGCAGCCCGACAAAAACCTGAAATTACCCCTCTGCCCAAGCAGAAAGACTTCATGCGACAGCCATTTACAAACGCCAGAACAGTTCGTGCCGACGCACGGCCTTGCGAAAAAATTCGTTTTCACCGTAAGGCGAACCCGAACGCCCCGCCAACAGACGCTGCAACCCGCGACGCAATCGACGCTTGAATGGAGCGCGCGGCTGCAAGTCATGCATCATCCCCAAAGCCATGGCCTTGTCGTGCTGCCGGTCCAGAGAAAGCTCCAGGCAGTACGGTTGCAGCAACTGCATCGAATCGAACACCGGTGGCAACGCAACACCGGCTCCTGAATCGCCCATTGGCCAACGATCATTGTCATGCAGGTGATTGGCGTAGCCGAGCAACGTCGTCGGCTGCCACTCAAGCCCCTTCAAGGCTTGCAGCACCGCTTGCTGCGCACAGATATGATCCGGATGCGGATCCAGCGACGGATGCGGCAGCACAATCACTTCGGGGCGCACTTTAAGCAACAGTTCACGCAAATCCGCCAACAGATTGTTCCAGGTCGGCAAGCCGTCGTTGTCCGCCGGCAAAGGGAACGGATTCAATTGGCGGAACAGACGAATATCAGATAGATCGGCTTCTCGAGACGCAGCCGGTTGATCCGGCGCCGCCTGCATCGCTGGCAGCTGCAGACAGAAATACCCCAACTGCACGCAATGCGCCTCGGGCACACCGGCCCAGCGCGGAACGGCGATGCTGTCCCAGGTTCGCAGACGGCCCTTGATCCGTGCAGCGTCAGCGCGGTTCATACCCATCTGTTGATAGTGTTCAGCTTCGATCTCGCCGGCGGTCAGCGTGACGATCCAGGCTTCATCGGCCTGACTGTACAAACCGAAAGCGGCCAACTCGGCGTCATCGGCGTGCGGCGCGATGACCATCATCCGCTGACGGCGATAGTCGGGCTGCTGAAATGCCCACAGCATCGGCTCACCGAACAGCCGGCAGAAGCGCCCGCGCAGGCGCAACTCTCCACGAACCAGGGGAGCGGCCAGACTGCTGAGGTTGAGGTAACGCAGGCCATTCACACCGCGCTCGAATGTCTGACGATCAGGGCTTTCGCCGCCCAGCAATTCAACCGAGGGATCGAGAAAGCGTCCCAGCCAATTGCTCTTTACCTGCAGTGCCAGAATCAGGGTTTCGTCGCCAACCAGATTGACCGCCCGATCCAACAGCAGACAACCACCTTCCAGACGAACCCTGGACTGTGCGGTTTCTGGCGGGAATGAGTAGAGATAGTCGTCTTGTGGCGAATAGAACAAATGATCAGCGAACCACGCTTCGTGGGCTACCCAGCCCAGCACGCCGAGCAGCAATGGCAGCCACCAGGCCACCAGCACGCCGACGGCGATCAACAGCAGCAAACCGATCAACAGCCCCATACGCTTGTTGCGCCGATGGCGCTTGAGCAGTTGTTGCTTGCGGTTCACCACCTGGCTCATACCGTGAACACCGGCACTGGGTTACACCAACGATCCTTGTATTCCCGGTCGACGCGGCCGAACGAAAAACGCAGCGGCTTGCCAATAGCTCGCGCATGCTCCCAGGCACTTTGAGTGTTAAGGAAGCTCAACACGCTACCCGGGCTGAACTCACGCGTCTGGGGATCGACACCACCGTTGATGTACTCGACGCTGATCCAGTCCGGCGCCTCGACGCGGTAGACCAACTGAGTCGCAATCGGCGCATCGTTGAGAAAAATCACCGAGCCGATCATCAACTCGCGCAACAGCTCGACCACCTCTGCCATACGCTCAGCCCCCGTTGCCGGGAAACCATGGCGGCGCTGAAACAGATCGCAGTAGATGGCCGCCAGTTCGCTACTCGTGAACTCGCTGATCGGTCGCACCACGCCGCCCGCCTCTTCCAGCAAACGCAACTCGCGACGCTGGTTGTAGCGAAACTTCTTCGACCACTCTTCAGGTGTGCGGGCCATGGCCAGCTGCTCGGTTTGCAGCTTGAGGGTGCTGAAACGGCCTTGGTTCAAGGCCGAGAGATAACGGCCGCGATGGCGCAACGGGACTTGTGCGTCAGCGGCTGCCGGCAGGATCAGCTCGGCATTGCCAAGGTCGAACAGGCCTTTCTTGCCGCGGCGTTTGAGTACGTCTTTAGACAGCGCCAGATCGCCCCCCCAGGTCGCGATTGAGGCTTTCAGTTCACCGTCTTGCTCCCAGGCCAGATAGCGCACCGGAATCTGTGCCAGATTTGCCAGACGCTCGACGACCAGAGGATGGGTCGCAACACTGCCGCCAAAACGCTGCCAGGCCTGGGCATAGGTCGATGCATCGACAGCCGTCCAGCCGCGCTCGCGCCAGCCTTGAAATCGGTTGAGCATCAGACTCTCGCGGTCAGGTTGATGACTTGTGGCAAGTGCCAGAACGCATTACGCACAGCGCGATCCGAGAAACGCTCGCGCAAGCTGTCGAGCATCAGCTCGACACACTGATGACGCTGCTGCTCGTCCATCCCGGCCAGATGCTGCAACCCTTGAGCCATATGCTCGGCATCACCTTGCGGGAACAGAATACCGACGCCTTCGACCACTTCCTTCGCACCACCGCAAGCAGTAGCCAACAACGGTACGCCAGCGGCCATGGCCTCCAGCAGCACCATGCCGAACGGCTCGTGATCGGAGCTCAGGGCAAACGCATCGAAGGCACGGAAATAGCGCCGCGCCTCGGGTACCTGACCGAGAAACAGCACGCGGTCGGCGATGCCGAGTTCGCGGGCCAGCGCCTTCAAGTTCTGCTCCAGACGCCCCGTACCCAGGATCGCCAGTTGGCTGTTCACCGGCAAACCGGGTAACGCCGCTGCAAAACCCCGCAACAGCGTGGCCTGGTCCTTGTCCGGATGCAGGCGGCCGACGTTGCCGACTATCCAGGCATTGGGCGACAGGCCCAGCGTTTCGCGTGCTTGCGCGGCAGGCAGTTGACTGGTCTGCAACGCCTCAACATCGATGCGGTTGTAAAGCGTCTGGATACGCCCGACCGGCCATTTCGGCAGGCAGTCGCGCATGTCGTCACGCACCGCGTCGGAAACCCCGAGCAGGCTCAGGCGTTTACGGAACAGGTGCGCGAACAACTTACGTGTACGCCGCTGGTAATCACCAAAAGCGTGATGCACGCCGATCACCGGCAAACCGGTGGCCAGCAAAGCGATGTAAATCGGTTTGAAACGGTGAGCGATGCAGAAACTGAAGTTGCGCGATGCCGCGATTTTGCGCAGATCGCCAATTGCGCCCAGTTTCAGACCGCGAATAGCCTTGGAGCTGTACTCAAGAAACAGTACTTCGTCAGAGGCACAACCCGCGGCGACTTCGGCATCGGCAACCCCGGTCAGAAACACCGTGGTCACCCGGTAGCCGGTCCCCGCGAACAGGCTGGCGTATTGCCGGGCACAGTCCAGGAACGGCCCGTCATAGCCGTGACAAAACTGCAGCACATGGCGCTCAGCCGAGCGTGTCATAAGCGTCCACACCGTCCTTGACCACCAGAATATCTTCCATGATCAGGTACTGCAGGTCGGAGCCGAAGAACATGTTCAGCGCGTCGGTCGGCGAGCAGATCATCGGTTCGCCACGACGGTTCAGCGAGGTGTTCAGCGACACACCGTTACCGGTCAGCACTTCCAGCTCTTTCATCATGTCGTAGTAACGCGGGTTGTATTCGCGCTTGAGCACCTGGGCCCGGGACGTGCCGTCTTCGTGGACGACTTCCGGCACGCGGGTCTTCCATTCTTCAGACACTTCAAAGGTGAAGGTCATGAACGGCGCCGGGTGATCGATCTTGATCATCTGCGGTGCGACGGTGTCGAGCATCGACGGGCAGAAAGGCCTCCAGCGCTCGCGGAACTTGATCTGATGGTTGATGCGGTCAGCCACGCCAGTGGCGCTCGGGCAACCGATGATCGAACGACCACCCAACGCACGCGGACCGAACTCCATACGACCCTGGAACCAGGCTACCGGATTGCCGTCGACCATGATTTTGGCGATACGCTCTGGCGTGTTGTCGATCTGACGCCAGGCCGGCTTGCTCGGATGACGGGCACACGCGGCGATCACGTCTTCGTTACTGTAGGACGGGCCGAGATAGACATGCTCCATCTTCTCTACCGGTACGCCACGGGCGTGAGAAACGTAGGCTGCCGCGCCGACCGCAGTACCGGCATCGCCGGACGCCGGCTGCACGAACAGCTCCTTGACGTCATCGCGAGCGATGATCTTCTGGTTCAGCTTGACGTTCAGCGCACAGCCGCCGGCGAAGGCCAGCTTGCCGGTTTCCTTGAGCACGTCGCCCAGGTAATGGTCGATCATCTGCAACGCCAGCTTTTCGAACAGCGCTTGCATGCTCGCGGCGTAGTGGATGTACGGTTCGTCGGCAATATCGCCTTCGCGTTTCGGGCCCAGCCATTCGATCAGTTTCGGCGTGAAGTAGAAACCTTTGCCCTTCTCTTTATAGCGGCGCAGGCCGATGACGTTGGCGTACTCGGTGTTGATCAGCAACTCGCCGTTCTCGAAACTGGCCAGACGCGAAAAATCGTATTTGCTGGCGTCGCCGTACGGCGCCATGCCCATGACCTTGAATTCGCCGTCGAGCATTTCGAAGCCGAGGAATTCAGTGATCGCGCCGTACAGGCCGCCAAGGGAATCCGGATCGAAGAATTCCTTGATCTTGTGGATCTTGCCATTCTCGCCATAACCGAAGAACGTCGTGGCGTACTCACCCTTGCCGTCGATCCCGAGGATCGCGGTTTTCTCTTTGAAACCGGAGCAGTGGTAAGCGCTGGAGGCGTGAGCCAGGTGGTGTTCGACCGGTTCGATCTTGATTTTCTTCGGATCGAAGCCCAGTTGCTCGAGGCACCAGACAATCTTGTTGCGATAGCGCTTGTAGCGACGGTTGCCCATCAGGATCGCGTCGAGGGCGCGGTCCGGGGCGTACCAGTAACGCTTGGCGTAGTGCCAGCGCGCCTTGCCGAACAGGCTGATCGGCGCGAATGGAATCGCCACCACATCAACGTCGCAAGGTTTGATACCGGCCTGCTCCAGGCAGAACTTCGCCGATTCGTAGGGCATGCGGTTCTTTGCATGTTTATCGCGCACGAAGCGCTCTTCTTCAGCCGCTGCAACCAGCTTGCCATCGATGTACAGGGCTGCGGAAGGATCATGGCTAAGGGCGCCGGACAGGCCAAGAATCGTCAATGCCACAGGGGTCTAGCCTCTATTAGTCTGCATGCAGGCGGCGGGCGCCTGAGAAAAATGTGTCCTCGCAAAGCGGCGAGAAACAGCTAAAGGGCGGGATTATAGCTTAAAAGCAGTGGCAAGCCTCTAGCGGCAAGCTTCAAGTGTTTGGCTCAGCGGATATCAATACTGCCATCGGCGCTTTGCCGATAAATCGTGTAGGGCAGTACAAGGGTGTCAAAAACGCCTGACGCCAAAAAGTCAAAGTACACCCAAGGCACACCGTATGCTGTCACCGCCCCCATGGAATTGGGCGGCCCGTTCAATACGCAAAAATCATAGGCTACCCCGCTGTAGACGCGCGGAATGGACTGACAATAGGTTTTTTGTTTCTTGAGGTCGGTGCTGACTACCGCGTCGTCGCGCAGCACCGTGGTGACCGTCCCGCAGCCGACGAGTGTCAGTGACAGCGCGCCCAGTAAAACCGCAATTTTAATATCCACAGCCAGCTCTCCTATAGCGTCAGGCAACCTAGCATCAGGAAAGTCTTCATCACAGGTCACAAGGCCTGTAACACTTGTAGGAGGTTTCGTATTCGGACTGAGTACAGCTTGCGAAGGAAGTAATAGCTGAAATCTGCATCGACTGCACAGCCGTCTTCGCGGGCAAGCCACGCTCCCACAAGGACCGCGTAGTACCTGTGGGAGCGGGCTTGCCCGCGAAGGGCCGCAGGCCCGATTTATGGGGCGCTATCGATGGTCTTGGGCAATCGCTGATCGATCACTTGATACAACGCGCTACTCTCGGGCCAGTTGCGCATGAACCGTGCGCGATCCCGGGCGTAAGCCGGGGCGAAGCTGCTCGCCGAGTGGTGCTGACACATCGAATCCAGATCGATCAGCGCCCAACGGTCGTGATGCCAGAACAGGTTATGTCCCTTGAAATCACCATGGCTGATGCGTTCGCCGATCAGTTCGGCGAACAGGTAATCCAGCGCCTGCAACTCCAGCTCCGGCGCGTCGCCGCTCTCGACGAAGGGCGCAAAGCGCTCGACGATGTCCGGCCCCGGCAAGTATTCGGTGATCAGATAAGCACGGCTGCGCAGCCAGAAGAAGCGCCGTTCCAGCAGTGCCAGCGGCTTGGGCGTGGCAATCCCGAGGAACGCCAGGCGATTGCCTTCGCGCCACGAATGCCAGGCCCGGCTCGGGCGCCAAAAACGCTTGAGCCAATGGGCCAAACCCTTGATGTTGTAGCGCTTGATCACCAGCGTACGACCCGCCACTTCAACCCGCCCGACGCTGGCGGCGCCGCCGGTCTTGTACAAGTACCCCTGGTCGAGCAAGGCATCGGCCTGATCCAGCACCGGCAGCATCGCCGACTCTTCCTCGCGCCGGATCGCCCGCAAGACGAAGGCGCTGCGCTGCACGCTGAACAGCGTGCAATCACGGCCAACCTTGCCGAGGAAGTCTTTCAAGCGCCAGCTGCGTACTTTGTTCACCTGTTTTTGCAAGGCTTCGAGCGGCAAGGCGTGCTCGCTATTGCTCAACAGGTAATGCACCAACAGTTCTTCGGTAAACGGCTCGAAAGCCTTTGGCAGTTGCGCAAAGAAGACCCCGAGGTTTTCCAGCACTTTTTGCCGAGACAGCGGCTTACCCGCTTGTTCGACGCAGATTCCTGCGCCATCGATCCAATGCAACTGACCTTGATGACGCAGCAGGTTGTCCAGATGCAGGTCTTCCTGCCACAGACCTTTGCTGTGCAGCTGAGCAATGGCCGCCAATGCCTCAGCCAGAATCACTTGTTGCTCGTCAGCCAAAATCGGCAACGCTTCGACGCGCTTCCAGGCATCGCCCAGACTTTCAGCGCCGTCGAGAAATTCGAACAGCAACCAGCCGCCTTCGCCTTCCTTCAACCCATCGGCCAACAGCAGCGGCGTGGTGATGCCTTGGGCGGCGAGCAGGCGCACGCCGTCCAGTTCACGCTGGAAATGCCGTGCCGCCTTGCGGCCCACCAACAATTTGGCCAATACCGTGCGCCCGCGCCAAACACCTGCGCCGACATAACGCTGCCCCGGCAACACTCGCAGTAAACCGAGCAATTGCAATTGGGCCGGGCCGGCCGCATCCGCCAGCGCAAGGCTCAGCGGCAGACCTGGTGTACGGCCGGCATTCTTCAATTCAGACAAACGCATCAGCAGGTTTCCTTGTGGCTGCGCCGCGCGGTCAGACGCTGAATCCAGGCATCAACCATCGAACTGCCGACAGGCTGATCCAGATAGGTGGCAAGCAACTCTCGCACCTCATCATCACCCCAGACCGAAGCCCGACGCAGTAAAGGCTCAAGATCCTTGACCCGATCGCGCTGGCCGAACAGCAATGGCCGGGTCTTTTCCAGATCGATCAACTGTGCCTGATAACCGTTGCCGGTGGCCTGCAGGAAGATATGTTTAGGATAGAAACAACCATGCACCTGGCGCATTGCGTGCAACCGTCGCGCCAGCAAACCACAAGCCTGCAGGATCGCCGTATGTTGCGCGGCACTGAGTTGCGGCCATTGTTGCAGCAGCGAATCCAGATCGTTCCAGCCATCCAGCGCGCGGGTCAGCAGAATCGCCCGGGACTCTCCGGCGACTTTACGCTCGCCGAAAAACACCGCTTGCAACGCCGGAATACCCAACTGTCGGTAACGACTGATAGTGCGAAATTCCCGGGCAAAACTCGGCTCACCGAATGGCCGGTGCAAGGTGTGCGTCAGGTAGTTGCTCTGGCGCTTGAGGTAGTAACCGCGGCCCTCAAGATCCAGTCGAAAAACACTGCTCCAACCACCGTGATTGGTATTGGGCTCGTCTACCGCTTCGAGCTCTTTGGCCCACAGCGCATCGAAGTCACCGAGGCCGTGGCGCTCAAGCAGCGCACGGTCTTCAGCGGCCAGAAAATCAGTCATTCGCGCCCCTCGAAAAATCTCAGGATATGCCGGATACGGCGCTTGTCGGCGGCGTTGAGCCGAGTCCGCTGGCAATACTGCAAATAGAAGCGCAGGCGCTGGGTGGCCGACAAGTGATACTTGGCCACTTTGTCGAGACACGCCAGATCCTTGGTGATTCGATACTTCAGCCAGAAACCGCGCCAGAAGTCGCCATTCGGGCAGTCGATCAGGAACAGTCTGGCCTGGTCATCGATCAGCAGATTGCGCCACTTCAAATCATTATGGGTAAAGCGCTGATCATGCATGGTGCGGGTATAAGTCGCGAGTTGGCGACTGACGCCATCGACCCAGGCACGGTCAGCCAACAGCGAATCATTGCGCTTGGCCAAGGCCGACAAATCTTCGGTATGCGGCAGTTCACGGGTAATCAATGCCCCGCGATCATAGGTCGCGCCACGACGCTCCAGACCCCAGGCGACAATCTCGGCGGTGGGAATGCCCCACTTGGCGAAACGCTTGAGGTTCTGCCATTCGGACTTGACCCGCGGTCTGCCCAGATAGCGGCGCAAGCCTTTGCCTGCGCCAACGTAGCGTTTGACGTAATAGTTGACGCCATTACGCTCGACGCGGATCACTTCGGACAACGGGTCGCGGGTCAGGCGCTCGCCCTCCAGGGCAAATACCGCCTCAAGGCTTCCAAAGTCTTCAGCCAGATCGTGGTAGGCAGGCTCCAGATTCCAACCCGCCATCAGAGCGCATCTCCGTACCGCTGTTTACGCTCGTAGAGCTTGCTGGCCTTGCCTTCCAGACGCGCGAGCAATGGCGCTTCGTCGCGCAGGATCTTTCGCAACGGCTGCTGAAAGTAGCCCTTGAGAAAACGCAGTTTGTCGCGGCGGGTCAGGCCGATGTCCAGCGCCGAGAAATACAACGCCGCCAGATCCTTGTTGCGCCAGCGCCTGGTGATGGCCGGGCGGGTCTGGGCGCGGTGCAGGTCGATCACCGAGAGTTTCAAATCGTCGGCAGTCACTGGCTTGTCGGTGTGCAGCAGAAAGTGGCAGATATAGCAGTCGCGATGGTTGACCCCGGCACGGTGCATCATGCCGGTCATGCGCGCCACTTCAGCGATCAGCGCGCGCTTGAGCCTGGGCTCGGGGGGCTGCTTGAGCCAATCGATGCTGAAGTCTTCGAGGCTGACGGTCGGCGCCAGTTCTTCGGTGACGATGAACGAATGCTGATCCGCCGGGTTGCTGCCCCGCTCTCCATAGGCGACGGCAGTCATGGTCGGCACGCCGACTTCGTGCAGGCGTTCCAGCGCCCGCCATTCCTGACCGGCACCGAGTACCGGCAGTTTGGCGGTGAGCAGATTCTTGAAGATTTCGCCCCAACCGATACCGCGATGGATCTTCACAAAGTAACCGCGACCGGCGACGATCGTACGCAAGGTACGACGCGCTTCCAGCTCACGGTAAACCTGACCGCTCAGCTCCTCGACGTCGGCGAACGCATCGCGCCCGGCCCACAGAGTCTTGAACGGCTCGGCAAGAATCAACTTCATCAGTGTTGCTCCGCCAGAATCACATCCGCAGCGTGCTGCGGCATGCTATAGAGGTCGGCCGTCTCGGCGAAAGCCAGACCATTACGGCTCCAGGCCGTGCGTGCCGCATCGTCGCTCAACATAGTACTCAGGTATTGAGTGAGCTGCGCTTGTTCGAACGGCTCGTCCAGCACCAGACCACTGTCGGACTCGGCGATGTAATGGGCATAACCGCACACCGCACTGACCAGCACCGGCAACCCTGCGACCAACGCTTCGAGCAAGACCGTACCGGTATTTTCGTTGTACGCCGGGTGGATCAACAGATCGGCACCGAGCAGAAACCGCGGAATATCGCTGCGGCCCTTGAGGAACTGCACCTGATCACCGAGTCCAAGCGTGGCACTCTGCAATTGGAATACTTTGGGGTCATCCTGACCGATTACAAATAGCCGGGTGCGTTTCTTCAATTCAGCAGGCAGTGCTGCCAGCGCCTTGAGGCTGCGGTCGACGCCTTTGGTCTTGAACCCGGAACCGATCTGCACCAGCAGCAGATCATCGTCGGCCAGTTTGAATTCCCGACGGAATTCGGCGCGAATTTCGGCTGCGTTGGCCGGTGCGCGACGGTCCTGAGCGATACCTGGCGGTAGCAGGTGGAAGCGCTGCAACGGCGTGTCGTAATGTTTGATGAACAGCGGTTGCTGGACTTCGGAAATCATCAACACTTCGGTTTTAGCGTCCTTGGCGAACACCGCGCGCTCATACTCGGCGAAGTGCCGGTAGCGGCCCCAGCGGCGATAGAGCGAGTTGCGCAGGGTTTGGGCCTTGTCCTCGAAACAGCCGTCGGCGGCGTAGTACACGTCCAGCCCCGGCATCTTGTTGAAACCGATCAAGCGATCCACCGGGCGCTTGGCCAGATCAGCTTCCATCCAGGCGCTGAGCTTCTCGTTGCGTCGATGGTTGAAAATCGCCTTGACCGGCGCCACCAGCACTTCGAAACCCGGCGGGATATCGCCTTCCCAGATCAGCGTATAGACACGAATCTGATGCCCGCGCTGCTGGCATTCCAGAGCAATGCGCATGAAGTCGCGCTGCAAACCACCAAACGGGAAATATTTATAAAGGACAAAAGCCAGTTGCATCAGCGCAGCTCCTCAGCCAGTAACAACGTGCTTAATCGGCTCGCGACACGCTCGGGATTCAGGCGAGTGAAACACAACGGCCACTCGCGTTTCAGATCAAACCGCCGCTGGTCTTCAGCGGTCGGTTGATAGGTGCATTTCTTCTGCAGGCAAGGCGCACAGCTTGGGAAGTCGCTCGCCAGATGGATCTGGCTCTTGCCATAGGCGCCAGTCAGCCCTGGATTGGTCGGACCGAACAGCGACAGGGTCGGCACATCCAGCGCCGCCGCCAAATGCCCAAGACCGGTATCCACCGCGACACAGGCCTGGGCGCTGGCCAGAACCCTGGCCACACCAGCCAGATTCAGTTTGGGCAGCACCTGTGCGTTGTTCAGACCGCTGGCAATACGTTCAGCCCGGGCCTTTTCGGCCGGGTTGCCCCACGGCAATTTCACCTCGACGCCCAGCTGGCCCATGCGTTCGGCGAGTTCACGCCAATAGGCTTCAGGCCAATGCTTGGTGTCCCAGGTGGTGCCATGCAGGAACAGCACAAACGGATTCTTGCGCGGCAATTCCACCAGTTTCTCGACGTTCAGACCGTAGTCGCCGAGGCCTTTGGGCAGGTCATAACCCAGCGCCACCGCGAACAACTGACGCACACGCTCTACCGCGTGCTGCCCGCGGGCCACCGCCAGACGTCGTGAATAAAAGCGCGCAGCCAAAGGCTCGCGAGCCGACTGGCGATCAAGTCCGGCCACCGGCGCCTTGACGTAACGGGTCAGCCAGGCACTTTTCAGCAAGCCTTGAGCGTCGATCACCAGATCATATTCAGTTGCCCGAATGCTTTGCTTGAAGCGCCGCCATTCGCCACTTTTGATGGTCTGCCAGATGTTCTGGCGCCAGCGACGGATCGCCACCGGAATCACTTTACCCACGGCCGGATGCCAGGTCGGAATCTCGGCAAAGCCTTCTTCCACCACCCAGTCGAATTTGATCCCGGGGATCGCCCGCGCCGCGTCGGTCAATGCCGGCAGCGCGTGAATCACATCACCCAGGGAGGACGTCTTGATCAACAGTACCCGCAACTTACTTAACCTCGACCACGGAGCCCTGCAACCGCTGCAAGGCATCGACCACCGACTGCGGCAGGAGCTGGCGCAAGCAGTTGTAATGGCCGAAACGACAGGTGCGATCAAAGCATGGGCTGCATTCGATACCCAGCCGGACGATCTCGACCTTCTCGGCCAACGGCGGGGTGAAACCCGGTGATGTCGAACCATAGACCGCCACCAGCGGCCGGTTCAACGCAGCCGCCACGTGCATCAGGCCAGAGTCGTTGGATACCACCGCATCGGCGCACGACATCAAGTCGATGGCCTCGGCCAGCGAGGTGCCGCCACTGAGGTTCACCGACTCTTCACGCAGACCGGGAATCAGCCGCGCGCGAATGTCTTCGCCGACCGCGTGATCGTTTTTCGAACCGAACAGCCAGACTTGCCAACCCTCGCGAATCTTCAACTCGGCGACTTTGGCGTAATGCTCGGACGGCCAGCGCTTGGATTCACCGAACTCGGCGCCCGGGCACAACGCCAGCACCGGACGATCCAGCGCCAGGCCGAACTTGGCCAACGCGGCGTCGCGAGTGGCATGGTCGATCTGCAGGGACGGACGCGGATACGGTTGGGGCAGCTCGGCACCGGGCTCATAGGCCAGGGCCATGAAGCGCTCGATCATCAGCGGGTAACGTTCTTTATCGAGCGTGCGCACATCGTTGAGCAGGCCATAGCGGAACTCGCCACGCCAGCCGGTACGTTTCGGGATGCCGGCAAAAAACGGCACCAGTGCCGATTTCAGCGAATTAGGCAGCAAGATCGCCTGATCGTACTGACCGGCCAACGATTTGCCGATGCGTCGGCGAGTCGCCAGTTCGAGCGCGCCGTGGCCGAGCGGAAAGCTCAAGGCCTGCCGCACTTCGGGCATGCGTTCAAGGATCGGCCGGCTCCATTCGGGAGCCAGCACGTCGATCTCGCACTGCGGATGGCGCTGTTTCAGACACTGGAACAGTGTCTGCGCCATCACCATGTCACCGACCCAACTGGGCCCAACGATCAGAATTTTCATGTGGTTTCCAAAAACGAACCGGGGAGGCATACGCCTCCCCGCCTCGAGAATTCTACAAAACACTGCAGATCTACTGTCCCACATTGGGTATTGTGGTGCTTCAAAAATCCGTTTTCAGCTTAACCCCAGTTCACGCCAGATCCGCAGCACTTGCCGCCGTTCGTCCACGAACTGGTCGCCCGGTATCACCCCGGCGTCCTTCTGCAAGGCCTGCCGGTGAGCGGCGGAGCGGTAGGCTTTATACGCTTCGCGCAACAGACTGGCATCTTCGGCGGGCATCAGCCCTTCCTCCTCCAACCCTTCCAGAATGCGGATATTGTCGGTATAGCGCAGCAGCGACGGGTGCTCTTCGGACCACGCCAGAGCCGCGTATTGCACCATAAATTCAATATCGACGATACCTCCGGCGTCTTGCTTGATATCGAACGGCGCCGTGGCTTCGAAGGCATTTGCCCCGGTGCCGGCCGCGGTGCTCTTGCTGCCGAGGTTATCGCGCATCTTGGCGCGCATCTCGCTGACCTCCTGACGCAAGGTCGCAAGGTCCCGTGACTTGCCCAATACCGCCGCGCGGACGTTCTCGAAGGCCTGGCCGACATCCTGACTGCCCACCAGCACCCGAGCCCGTACCAGCGCCTGATGCTCCCAGGTCCAGGCTTCATTCTGCTGATAACGCTCGAAAGCACCGAGCGAACTGACCAACAGACCCGAAGCCCCGGACGGTCGCAGGCGCATATCCACTTCATACAACTGACCGGAGTTGGTCTGGGTGGTCAGCAAATGGATGATCCGCTGGCCCAGCCGGGTGAAGAACTGCGCGCCATCGATGGGTTTGGCGCCGTCGGTTTCCGCCTGCGGATCGCCATCGTGGATAAAGACCAGATCCAGGTCGGAACCATGCCCGAGTTCCAGCCCACCGACTTTTCCGTAACCGACAATAATGAAGCCGGGATCGCACAAAGTACCATCAGCGCGTTGCGGCGAACCGTATTTGGCCACCGTCTGACGCCAGGCCAGGGCCAGCACTTGTTCGAGAATTGCTTCGGCCAGCCAGGTCAGGTAGTCGCTGACTTTCATCAGCGGCAAGCTGCCGGCGATTTCCGACGCAGCCACCCGCAGACGGTGGGCCAGCTTGAAGTGACGCAAGGCTTCCATCTGCTGTTCGAGGTCATCCTCGGGAATACGCGTCAGCCGTTCGCGCAATTCGGCGGCCAGTTCCGGCGCCAGGGGCGGCTTGAACAAACGACCTTCGTTGAGCAACTCGTCGAGCAACAGCGGGAAGCGGGTGATCTGTTCAGCGATCCACGGACTGGCTGCGCACAAGGTCAGCAAGCGGCGCAGGGCTCCCGGGTTTTCCGTGAGCAACACCAGATAAGCGGAACGCCGCGCCACCGCTTCAACCAAGGGTAATACCCGTTCCAGCACCAGATCCGGATTGGCATGCTCCACCGCCTGAGCCAGCAAGCGCGGAATGAACGCATCGAGCCGTTCACGACCGAGGCGCTGCATGGCGCGCAATTGCGGGCTGCTGCGCAGACCGGCAAGCGCGTTCAAGGCTTTCGGTGCGTCGACGAAACCGCCGCCCTCCAATTGTCGGCATGCGACGTCTTCATCCTGGGCTTCTTCCCACAGCGGCAACCACTCACCGCCGACTATCACTTCGCTTTCAGCGCCCTCTTCTTCGTCAGGGTCGGCGATCACTTGGCGGAAGTGCCAATCCACCCGACCGCGCCAATACATAAGCTGCTCATGGAACGCCGTCCAGTTGGCAAAGCCGAGCATGAAGGCAATTCGCGCCTGATCCCGCTCACCGTCCGGAAGCATTTGCGTCTGCCGGTCGGCAATCGCCTGGATCGCGTGTTCGGTGTAACGCAAGAACTCGTAACCTTCACGCAATTCACTGACTACCGTCGGGGGCAGGTAACCCTGCCCTTCCAGGGTGCTCAGTACTTTCAATAGCGAACGCTGCTGCAGGCTCAGGTCGCGACCACCGTGAATCAGCTGGAACGCCTGGGCGATAAACTCGACTTCGCGGATCCCGCCGGAGCCGAGCTTGATGTTTTCGGCCATGCCTTTGCGCCGGACTTCCTGCTGGATCAGCTGCTTCATGGTGCGCAGCGCTTCGATCGCGGAAAAGTCCAGGTAACGCCGATAGACGAACGGGCGCAGCATATCGAGCAATTGCGCGCCGGCGACCTGATCTCCGGCCACCACCCGCGCCTTGATCATCGCGTAGCGTTCCCAGTCGCGGCCCTGATCCTGGTAATACTGCTCCAGCGCGTTGAAGCTCAGCACCAGGGCGCCGGACGAACCGTACGGACGCAAGCGCATGTCGACACGGAACACGAAACCATCGACGGTCATCGGGTCCAGCGCCTTGATCAGCCGCTGACCCAGACGAATGAAGAACTCCTGATTATCCAGCGGACGTTTCACGCCCACGGTCTCGCCGCCTTCGGGGTAGGCGAAGATCAAATCGATATCAGAAGAAAGGTTGAGTTCCACGGCGCCGAGCTTGCCCATTCCGAGGACGACCATTTGTTGCGGCTCGCCGCTGCGCCGGCCGGTCGGCGTGCCGAATTGCTGGCAATGGCGCAGATACAGCCACTGATAGGCCTGATCGATGCTGGCGTCGGCCATGTCCGACAGATCGCGACAGGTTTGCACCAGATCCGCCTGGCGGCTCAGATCACGCCAGATGATCCGCACTTGATGACGAGCACGCTGGCGGCGCAGGGCACGACCGAGTTCATCGTCGCTTTCGGCTTGCTGCACAGCGGCGGCAATCTGGCCACACAACTCGCCGGGGGCAAAGCTGCGGTCCAGTTCGCCGGACTGCACCAGTTCGAGCAACATCAACGGGTCGCGGACACTTTGTTCAATGACAAAATCGCTGGCCGCAGTGACGCGGGCAAATTGCGCCCAGCGCTCGGGCGACCAGGCGGACAGCCCATGGTCGTTATCCAGCGTGGCAACCGCAGTACGCAATGACTGCTCCGCGCGGCTGACCAGTGGCAGGAGAATGGTCGGCACTTCGGCCAGCATGGGCAGGCTCATGGTCTATCCTTGGTCGGCGTATGGGGGGCGGGCTGTAGTGGTTGCAAGAAACACGCTACATGCGGGACTGTCGAACAAAAGTTAGAAATAGCTGAAAAATCAATTTTCTTGGCAGTCAACATCAAACCCCACCCTTTTTTTGTTCGATAAAGATCAACAATAACGATTATTCTCACCGACCAGAAGACGCTTATTGGTCGTTCTTCTGTAGTTTTACTACTGGTATATACATTCGAAAGGCTGAAATGGCCGACGATTTGTAGTAAAACTACACGCCGCCGGAACAACCTCTGGCGATCCAAGAATTTATATCGTCTGCCCACAAGGCCAGTCGCAAACTCAGGCAACCGATTCTGGAAGCCTTTCCGCCCTGGAGCAAGCCATGCAAGACCTCGATCCCGTCGAAACCCAGGAATGGCTGGACGCCCTGGAATCGGTTCTCGACAAAGAAGGCGAAGACCGTGCTCACTATCTGATGACCCGTATGGGCGAACTCGCGACCCGCAGCGGCTCGCAATTGCCTTACGCCATCACCACGCCGTACCGCAACACCATTCCCGTGACCCACGAAGCACGCATGCCTGGCGACCTGTTCATGGAACGCCGCATTCGCTCGTTGGTCCGCTGGAACGCGATGGCCATGGTGATGCGTACGAACCTGAAAGATTCTGACCTGGGCGGTCACATCTCCAGCTTCGCCTCCAGCGCAACCCTGTACGACATCGGCTTCAACTACTTCTTCCAGGCCCCGACCGACGAACATGGCGGCGACCTGATCTACTTCCAGGGCCACACCTCGCCAGGCGTTTACGCCCGTGCGTTCATGGAAGGCCGCATCACCGAAGACCAGATGAACAACTTCCGCCAGGAAGTCGACGGTCAGGGCCTGTCGTCCTACCCGCACCCTTGGCTGATGCCTGATTTCTGGCAGTTCCCGACTGTATCCATGGGTCTGGGCCCGATCCAGGCGATCTACCAGGCACGCTTCATGAAGTACCTGGAAGCCCGTGGCTTTATCCCCGAAGGCAAGCAAAAAGTCTGGTGTTTCCTGGGCGACGGCGAGTGCGACGAACCAGAATCCTTGGGCGCCATCTCGTTGGCTGGCCGCGAGAAGCTGGACAACCTGATCTTCGTTATTAACTGCAACCTGCAGCGCCTTGATGGCCCGGTTCGCGGCAACGGCAAGATCATCCAGGAACTCGAAGGCGTGTTCCGCGGTGCTCAGTGGAACGTGACCAAAGTCATCTGGGGCCGTTTCTGGGACCCACTGCTGGCCAAAGACGTCGACGGTATCCTGCAACGTCGCATGGACGAAGTCATCGACGGCGAGTACCAGAACTACAAAGCCAAAGACGGCGCGTTCGTACGTGAACATTTCTTCAACACGCCTGAACTCAAGGCGATGGTTGAAGACCTGTCCGACGACGAGATCTGGAAACTCAACCGTGGCGGCCACGACCCGTACAAGGTCTACGCGGCGTACCACGAAGCGGTCAACCACAAAGAACAACCGACTGTCATCCTGGCCAAGACCATCAAGGGTTATGGCACTGGTGCCGGCGAAGCGAAAAACACCGCGCACAACACCAAGAAGGTTGATGTTGAAAGCCTGAAGTTGTTCCGCGATCGTTTCGACATTCCGGTTAAAGACTCCGAGCTGGAAAACCTGCCGTTCTTCAAACCGGAAGAAGGCAGCGCCGAAGCCCGTTACCTGAGCGAGCGTCGCACCGCACTGGGCGGTTTCGTGCCACAGCGTCGCGCCAAAAGCTTCGACATTCCGACCCCGCCACTGGATACCCTCAAGGCGATCCTGGACGGCTCGGGCGACCGTGAAATTTCCACCACCATGGCGTTCGTGCGGATCCTGGCGCAACTGGTCAAGGACAAGGAAATCGGTCCGCGCATCGTGCCGATCATCCCGGACGAAGCCCGTACCTTCGGTATGGAAGGCATGTTCCGTCAGTTGGGCATCTACTCGTCCGTCGGCCAGCTCTACGAGCCAGTCGATAAAGACCAGGTGATGTTCTACCGCGAAGACAAGAAAGGCCAGATTCTCGAAGAAGGCATCAACGAAGCGGGTGCCATGAGCTCCTTCATCGCTGCCGGTACTTCGTACTCCAGCCACAACCAGCCAATGCTGCCGTTCTACATCTTCTACTCGATGTTTGGCTTCCAGCGTATCGGCGACCTGGCCTGGGCCGCTGGCGACAGCCGCACCCGTGGTTTCCTGATCGGCGGCACCGCCGGCCGGACCACGCTGAACGGCGAAGGCCTGCAACACGAAGACGGTCACAGCCACATCCTGGCTGCCACCATCCCGAATTGCCGCACCTTTGATCCAACCTACGGCTACGAGCTGGCGGTGATCATTCAGGACGGCATGAAGAAGATGACCGAAGAGCAACAGGACGTTTTCTACTACATCACCGTGATGAACGAATCCTACCAGCAGCCAGCCATGCCGGCCGGTGTCGAGGAAGGGATCATCAAGGGCATGTACCTGCTCGAGGAAGACACCCGCGAAGCGGCGCACCACGTACAGCTGATGGGCTCCGGCACCATCCTGCGTGAAGTCCGTGAAGCGGCGAAGATTCTGCGTGAAGAGTTCAACGTCGGCGCTGACGTGTGGAGCGTTACCAGCTTCAACGAACTGCGTCGCGATGGCCTGGCCGTGGAACGCAGCAACCGTCTGCACCCGGGTCAGAAGCCTCAGCTGAGCTACGTCGAAGAGTGCCTGAACGGCCGTCAAGGTCCGGTCATCGCCTCTACCGACTACATGAAACTGTTCGCTGAACAAATTCGTCAGTGGGTCCCGTCCAAGGAATTCAAAGTCCTGGGCACCGACGGTTTCGGTCGCAGTGACAGCCGCAAGAAGCTGCGTCACTTCTTCGAAGTCGACCGTCATTTCGTGGTGTTGGCAGCCTTGGAAGCCTTGGCTGACCGTGGTGACATCGAACCTAAAGTGGTGGCTGAAGCCATCGCCAAGTTCGGTATCAACCCGGAAAAACGCAACCCACTGGACTGCTGAGGAGATTTTCTGTGAGCGAACTCATTCGCGTACCTGACATCGGCAGCGGTGAAGGTGAAGTAATTGAACTGATGGTCAAGGTCGGCGATCGCATCGAAGCCGACCAGAGCATCCTGACGCTCGAGTCGGACAAGGCAAGCATGGAGATCCCTGCGCCAAAAACCGGGATCGTCAAAAGCCTGAAAGTGAAGCTCGGCGATCGCCTGAAAGAAGGCGACGAGTTGCTGGAACTGGAAGTCGAGGGTGCCGCTGCTGCGGCGCCAGCGGCTGCCGCGCCGGCTGCCAAGGCCGAACAAAAACCGGCTGCCGCCCCTGCTCCTGCAGCGGCTGCAGCGGCTGCTCCAGCGGCTGCTACCACTCTGCAAGTGCACGTGCCGGACATCGGTTCGGCGGGCAAGGCCCAGATCATCGAGATCCAGGTCAAGGTCGGCGACACCGTCGAGGCTGATCAATCGCTGATCACCCTGGAATCCGACAAGGCCAGCATGGAAATCCCTTCGCCTGCCGCTGGCGTGGTCGAAAGCATCAGCGTCAAGCTTAACGACGAAGTCGGTACTGGCGACCTGATTCTGGCTCTGAAAGTGGCGGGTGCTGCTGCACCGGCTGCTGCCGCACCAGCCCAGGCTGCTGCGCCCGCCGTTGCTCCAGCGCCAGCCGCTGCGGCCCCGGCTGCACCGGTAGCTGACAGCGTCCAGGACATTCACGTCCCGGACATCGGCTCGTCAGGCAAGGCCAAGATCATCGAAGTCCTGGTCAAGGCCGGCGACACCGTTGAAGCCGATCAGTCGCTGATCACCCTGGAATCCGACAAGGCGAGCATGGAAATCCCATCGCCAGCCGCTGGCGTGGTGGAAAGCGTTTCCATCAAGCTGGACGACGAAGTCGGTACCGGCGACCTGATCCTCAAGCTGAAAGTCAAAGGCGTAGCGCCTGCTGCTGCGCCGGCTCCGGCCGCTGCTGCACCGAGCGCTCCTGCCCCAGCTGCCGCAGCGCCTGCTGCTCCGGCTCCGGCCGCACCAGCCGCTGCACCGGCCAAACCGGGCGCCAAGGTTCACGCTGGCCCGGCTGTACGCCAACTGGCCCGTGAATTCGGCGTCGAGCTGAGCGCAGTCAGCCCAAGCGGCCCGCACGGTCGTCTGCTGAAAGAAGACGTGCAGGTTTACGTCAAAGCCATGATGCAGAAGGCCAAGGAAGCACCGGCCGCTGCTGGCGGCGCAACCGGCGGCGCGGGCATCCCACCGATTCCGGTCGTCGACTTCAGCCGCTTTGGCGAAATCGAAGAAGTGCCGATGACTCGCCTGATGCAAATCGGCGCGTCGAGCCTGCATCGCAGCTGGCTGAACATTCCGCACGTGACCCAGTTCGACCAGGCGGATATCACCGAGCTGGAAGCGTTCCGTGTCGCTCAGAAAGCCGTCGCAGAAAAGGCTGGCGTCAAGCTGACCATCCTGCCGCTGCTGCTCAAGTCCTGCGCGCACTTGCTCAAGGAACTGCCGGACTTCAACAGTTCGCTGGCACCAAGCGGCAAAGCGATCATCCGTAAGAAGTACGTGAACATCGGCTTCGCGGTCGACACTCCGGATGGCCTGCTGGTACCGGTCATCAAGAACGTCGATCAGAAGAGCCTGTTGCAACTGGCAGCCGAAGCCGCCGTGCTGGCAGCCAAAGCCCGCGACAAAAAGCTCACCGCTGATGACATGCAAGGCGCTTGCTTCACCATTTCCAGCCTCGGTCACATTGGCGGCACCGGCTTCACGCCGATCGTCAACGCGCCGGAAGTGGCGATCCTCGGTGTTTCCAAGGCAACCATCCAGCCAGTCTGGGACGGCAAAGCCTTCCAGCCAAAACTGATGCTGCCACTGTCGCTGTCCTACGATCACCGCGTGATCAACGGCGCCGCTGCTGCACGCTTCACCAAGCGCCTGAGCGACCTGCTGGCGGACATCCGCACCATCCTGCTGTAACACCGGCCGGCCCTCCTTCACGGGAGGGCCTACCGCGTTCCACGTTTTCCGAGCGCCACGCTCGTACCTCAACCCCGCCAATTTGGCGGGGCTTTTTTTGCCTGAAATAAATATCCCGCCCCTTCCAGATAAAAATCAGAAAACTCTGACGCGCCTGACCACTTTTCTCCTACTGCTTTTTACCGAGCGACGTACTTCATACGTCCACAAAAGCCACAGGCTAAAACTCCCCGCATGAACAATCCATCCCTCTTGTGTAGTTAACCTTACCTATACGAAACCCAACCCTTTACTGCACTGGCAATAACTATTTATCAAGAGTTTTTCTCGACAGGAGTCGAAGATGATCAAACCTAGCGTTGGCCCGATCATTGGCCATACCACCTCCCACCATTCGCGCATATTTCTGCGTGCCATTTATAGCGGGGCCCCTTTTACTTTTGGTGGTATTCGCTATCGCAAGTCAGGAGAACAAACATGGTCGCAAGGCGCTTTCGTCTTGCTGGACAAGCAACACGATATGTCCGGCATCGTGGTACTGAAAGGACTGCAAGCCGATACCCGCTACGAGTATCAGGCGGGCTGGCTGACCACGGTTGACCCGTGTGAAACAGTCGATACCGTCAATGAACTTGCACTGCGATGGCCCGAACCTGTTTATACGCTTAAAACCTGCTCGAACAATAAGCACCTGCCCCGGTCTTATATCCTTGGTTCGTGTCGTTACTTGCACATGACGTTAGGCATACCCTTTTTCCCCGAACGAGGGGACCGTATATTTGCAGCGATCAATACGCTGATCCAACACTGCGAAACACCGGTTGACGGGATACTGATGTTGGGGGACCAAGTGTATGTCGACGATCTGAACATTGTCGCGCCAGACCGCGAATACCAGGACATTCTGCACAAATACCAGACCGCGTTTTCTCAGCCACATATCCGCCAGCTGATGGCCAGCGTGCCGACGTACATGATTCTGGATGATCATGAAATCGAGGATAACTGGCCGGCCAAAGCCAGCAGCAGTGACCAATCGCTGTTCAACAATGCCATCCGCGCCTATGAGCTCTATCAGTGCAGCCACAGCCCGGCCCACGCGCTTTTACCTTCAGGACAACTGGAGCGCAGCATTCCCCACTACTGGTATCAATTCGCTGATGGAGACATTGAATGGTTCGTACTGGATACCCGGACCCGGCGCACGCTTTCCAAAGAAGACCGGCGCATTCTCGACAGTGAACAGGAACACGCGCTGCTCGACTGGCTTGTCACCAGCAGTGCGAGGGTCAAGCTGGTAGTCAGCAGCGTCATGTTCTATCCGGACCTCAAGAGCGATGGCGGCGATGCCTGGAAGTCCTTCCCGGCGCAACGCGACCGAATCCTTGAAACCATCCACAGCAACAAGATCCAGAATGTAATCTTTATCGCCGGTGATGTGCACGGCTCGATGACCAGCCAGCTGACCCATAGTCAAGACCCGGACTTCATGGTCCACACCATCGTCTCCTCACCGCTGTGCAACAGCAGGCTGATACCGTATGCCAAAGCCGACAGTTTCATCCTCGACCAGCCGCTCGCCAGCCTTGGCGGCAGCAGCTATAACCAGAAGCTCACCAGCAACGTGATCAGCCAGGACAACTTTGCGCGCATAACCATCGATTCCGAGCACATCGGCGTCGATTATTACGACAAACACGGCACCCTCGTGCAATCAGTGAATATTGCGCTGCGCTGACGCCCAAGGCCCTCTGTACTTATGTGGCAGGTGTGGACTTGCGTCTGCCGCTGGACATCGGTTTCCCTGCCACCTGCAGAAATCCTTCGCCCTGCCGACAAACGTTTATAGCACTTAGCCTTCATCCTTACTTGTCAGTCTGTGCCGCATGATGCAACCTTGCCACAAGCAACAGTAAAGAGGGCGCGAGCCCGGCGCGATCAGCATTTTCGAAGCGAGTTTCCCCCATGAAAAGCCAACCCGATGCCGCCAGCCGTATGGTGGCCGAGGTAGTGACGCAGTTGCCTGTGCCCTCGCGGCTCGGCATGCTGCGTTTCGAACGGCTGAATGAGGCTAGCTGGGCGCTGCTGTTCCTTGATCCCAATTGCGAACGTCAATTCGGTCTGGCTGCCGTCGAACTCTGTGCACTGGTGGACTCGCCCTATGCCAGCCTGATGGAGCCTGAAGCGCGCTATCAATTGCATGACGCGATTCAGCAGCAGTTGACCACCAGCCCGCATTACCTGATCCGCTACACGCTGCACACCGCCCAAGGGCCTTTGAGCCTGCTTGAACTGGGTGAAGCCTACAAACAACACAATCGGCACCTGCTACGCGGTTACCTGATGGTGGTCGATGGCCCGTTCAGCAACAACCCGCAACTGCCGGCACTGGATCTGGAGACCCAGAACACTCGTCTGCAGATCGCCCTGGAACTCAACCAGCGGGCGCAGCAGGAACAACTCCAGCACCTTGAACGGGTGCGGGCCCAGCAGGAGCTGATTCTGCTCCTGGCCCGTCAGCGCTACAGCACCAATAATTCCCTGCTGGAAGCCGCCGAACTGATCACCCGCAGCGCCTGCGACATCTATGAGATCGATTGCGCAAGCATCTGGAATCTCGTAGACCAGCGACTGGTGCCGATCTCCGCGTATAACCGTGGCTCCCGGGAATACTGGATGCCCGACGTCATCGACGCGAGCGTGTTCCCCGATTACCTGGAAGCGCTGCACACCAGCCGGGCGATCGACGCCCACAACGCCATACACGATCCACGCACCCGGGAAATGGCCGAGCACCTGAGAGCGCACAACGTCAACGCCATGCTCGACGCCAGCATCCGCATCGACGGCCAGCTGGTCGGTGTGCTGTGTCTGGAGCAGATCGGCGTGACCCGCGCCTGGCAGTCGGATGAAATCGCTTTCGCTGGCGAGCTGGCCGATCAGTTCGCTCAGGTCATCAACAACCACAACCGACGTACCGCCACCAGCGCCCTGCACCTGTTCCAGCGCGCGGTCGAGCAAAGCGCCAACGCCTTTCTGCTGGTCAATTGCGAGGGCGTGGTGGAGTACGTCAACCCGAGCTTTACCGCGATCACCCAATACAGCACCGAAGAAGTCCACGGCCACAAACTGTCGGAACTGCCGGCGCTGGAAAACCTCAGCGAATTGCTGTTCGACGCGCCATCGAGCCTGGCCAAGAGCAACAGCTGGCAGGGCGAGTTCAAGAGCCGGCGTAAAAACCTCGAACCCTACTGGGGTCAGCTGTCGATCTCCAAGGTCTACGGTGACAATCGCGAACTGACCCACTACATCGGCATCTATGAAGATATCACCCACACCAAGCTCGCCCAGCAGCGCATCGAGCGCCTGGCCTACACCGACAATCTGACCAACCTGGGCAACCGTCCGGCGTTCATCCGCAACCTCGACGAACGCTTTGCCCGCGACAGCGACACGCCGATCAGCCTGCTGCTGGTGGACATCGACAACTTCAAGCGGATCAACGACAGCCTCGGCCACCAGACCGGCGACAAACTGCTGATCAGCCTGGCCCGCCGTCTGCGCAACAGCCTCAGCTCGAGCGGCAGCCTGGCGCGTTTCGCCAGTAACGAATTCGCCGTGCTGCTCGACGACACCGACCTTGAGACCGGCCAGCAGGTCGCCCACCAGTTGCTGATGACACTCGACAAACCGATGTTCGTCGACAACCAGTTGATCAGCGTCACCGGCTCCGTGGGCCTGGCCTGTGCGCCGCTGCATGGCCGCGACCCGCAAACCCTGATGCGCAACGCCGGGCTCGCCCTGCACAAGGCCAAAGCCAACGGCAAGCATCAGGTTCAAGTGTTCACCGAAGCGCTGAACGCCGAAGCCAGCTACAAACTGTTCGTCGAAAACAACCTGCGTCGCGCCCTGACCCAGAACGAACTGGACGTGTTCTACCAGCCCAAGCTCTGCCTGCGCAGCGGTCGTCTGCTGGGGATGGAAGCCTTGCTGCGCTGGAATCACCCGGAAAAAGGCATGATCCGCCCCGACCAGTTCATCAGCGTTGCCGAAGAAACCGGACTGATCATTCCCATCGGCAAATGGATCGCCCGTCAGGCCTGCCGCATGAGCAAAGACCTGACCGCCGCCGGTCTGGGCAATCTGCAAGTGGCGATCAACCTGTCGCCCAAGCAGTTTTCCGACCCGGACCTGGTGGCGTCCATCGCCAACATCCTCAAGGAAGAAGCGCTGCCGGCAAACCTGCTGGAGCTGGAGCTGACCGAAGGCTTGCTGCTGGAAGCCACCGAAGACACCCACTTGCAACTCGACCAGCTCAAGCGTCTGGGCCTGACCCTGGCCATGGACGACTTCGGCACCGGTTACTCATCCCTGAGTTACCTGAAGAAATTCCCGATCGACATCATCAAGATCGACCGCAGCTTCATCCACGAAATCCCGGACAACCAGGACGACATGGAAATCACCTCCGCGGTGATCGCCATGGCCCACAACCTGAAGCTCAAAGTGGTCGCCGAAGGTATCGAGACCGCCGAGCAACTGGCGTTCCTGCGCCGCCACCGCTGCGACGTCGGCCAGGGTTATCTGTTCGACCGGCCAATCCCAGGCTCCGAGCTGATCGAAAAGCTCAAACGCTACCCGCGCGGCCCAATCGCCTGACAGCGCTGTAACACTCGGGCAAACTGTCAGTCTGATTCCTTACCGTTAACTCAATCTGACTGAGAGGACTGATCATGGTCTTGCGCTCGGAAATTCTGGTGAACAAAAACGTGCTTCCAACCAAAGAACAGGCTCTGCCTGGCCGCGAAACTCCGATGACCGTGCCGGAAAAACACTTCGTCCACGACGCGCCGCTGCTGGGCCCGTTCGTCACCGACGTGGATTTCGCGATCTTCGGCCTGGGCTGCTTCTGGGGCGCGGAGCGCAAGTTCTGGCAGCGCGAAGGCGTGGTCAGTACGGCGGTGGGTTACGCCGGTGGCTTTACGCCGAACCCGACGTATGAAGAAGTCTGCTCGGGCCTTACCGGCCACAGCGAAGTGGTACTGGTGGTCTACGAGCCGGAAAAAGTCAGCTACGAAGCGCTGCTGAAGATGTTCTGGGAACTGCACAACCCGACCCAGGGCATGCGCCAGGGCAACGACATCGGCACCCAGTACCGCTCGGTGATCTATGCCACCAACCCGACTCAACTGGCTGCGGCCAAGCACAGCGAGCAAGTATTCCAGGCCGAGTTGACCAAGGCAGGCAAAGGCACCATCACCACCGAAATCGAAGAAGCACCGACGTTCTTCTTCGCCGAGGCCTATCACCAACAGTACCTGGCCAAGAACCCTGAAGGGTATTGCGGGATTGGCGGTACAGGCGTGACTTGCCCGATCTGATTTTCGGACGCTGAAAAGCTTCGTCGGATCGCCGCCCGGAGCAAGCCCGCTCCCACAGGTTATGTGATCGACATAAATCCCTGTGGGAGCGGCGGTGCGACGATTCGACTTGCCCGCGAAGACGACCTGCCAGCCGGTGCAAACATCACTGACATGAACCGGATTAACGGATCACTTACTCCGAAATCAACCAATCCATCTGCCAGCCACCCTGAGTCTGCCCCAGTTTCTTCGACAGCCACGGCAGCAACTCACGCAACTCCTCCTCCAGCCCCCACGGCGGATTGGCAATCGCCAGCCCTGAACCGTTCAGGCTATTGGGCGTATCCAGCGGATGCACCAGCAACTCCACCCGCAACAGCTTCGGCGCACCGGTGCCGGCCAGGTCCTGATAGAAGCGGCGCAACATCCGCTGATCCTTCACCGGATACCAGATCGCTGCCACGGTCTGGCGCATCCGGCCAATCGCCTCTTTCAACGATGCCGCACAGCGCTGCATCTCATCGAGCTGCTCGAACGGCGGATCGATCAACATCAACGCGCGCTTCTCCGCTACCGGCAGCAAGGCCCGCGGCACATGCCAACCTTCACCCAGGTGCACCGCAACGCGGCGATCACCTTTCATGTTGTCCTTGAGCAAGCGCCCGTCTTCCGGATGCTTCTCGTTGAGCAACAGCCGATCCTGCGAACGAGTCAAACGCCGCGCCAGCTCCGGCGAACCCGGGTAATAACGCAACTCGCCATCCGGATTCATCTCATGCAGCACTTGCATGTAATCAGCGGTCAGCAATGGCAAATCCGGCTCACCCCACAACCGGGCGATACCTTCCAGATACTCGCCAGTGCGGCTGGCCTCGTCGCCCTTGAGGTCATACAGACCAATCCCGGCGTGAGTATCGAGATAGGCAAACGGCTGCTCCTTGCGCGACATCAAGGCGATGAGGCGGGTCAAGGTCAGGTGTTTGAAGACGTCGGCGTGGTTGCCGGCGTGGAAGGCGTGGCGATAGTTCATGGTTGCTCCTGCGCAGGAGCCGAAGTTTACCTTGTACGGCGCGCAACGTCAGGGGTTCACAGCTGGGCGGACAGACGCCGCACAACTTGTGGCGAGGAGGCTTGCCCCGTCGGCTGGTCCGCGCCCGGGCGAAGCAGTCGCAAAAACCTCCAGAATCTTTGTCGCCTGACAGGACGCTTTCGCGGGCAAGCCCGGCTCCCACAGGGTGATGCGATCTAATGTGGGAGCGTGGCTTGCCCGCGAAGACGCCAGCAAGGCACCTGCCGTTTAATCGGCAGACATAAAAAAACGGCCCGCCTCCAGAAGGAGGCGGGCCGCTTTTATGCCACCTGATGATCAGAGCATCAGCTCATCTCACTCAGCTGTTCAGCTGGAAGTCTTTCTCGGCAGCGGCGAAACGCTTGAGCATACCGGCAGTCGGAGCACCCATCTTGCTGACGAAGAAGATCGCCAGGCTGGCGAAGATGAAGCCCGGGATGATTTCGTACAGACCCAGCAGTTCGAAGTGCTTCCAGACGATCACGGTGATCGCGCCGACCAGGATACCGGCCAGTGCGCCATTACGGGTCATGTCTTTCCAGATGACCGAGATCAGTACAACCGGACCGAAGGCGGCACCGAAACCGGCCCAGGCGTAGCTGACCAGACCCAGTACACGGTTTTCCGGGTTGGCAGCCATGGCGATGGCGATCAACGCAACCAACAGCACCATGGCACGACCGACCCATACCAGCTCGACCTGAGAAGCTTTCTTGCGCAGGAAGGTCTTGTAGAAGTCTTCGGTCAGGGCGCTGGAGCACACCAGCAACTGGCAGCTCAAGGTGCTCATCACGGCAGCCAGAATGGCCGACAGCAAGATACCGGCAATCCATGGATTGAAGAGGATCTTCGCCAGTTCGATGAACACCCGCTCGTTGTTGTCACTCACCGGCATCGCCACGGCAGGGTTCGCCGAGAAGTAGGCAATACCGAAGAAACCTACAGCCACGGTGCCGCCCAGGCACAGAATCATCCAGGCCATGGAGATGCGACGGGCATTGGCGATCGACTTGACCGAATCCGCCGCCATGAAGCGCGCGAGGATGTGCGGCTGGCCGAAGTAGCCCAGACCCCAGCCCATCAGCGAGATGATGCCAATGAAGGTGGTGTTTTTCAGCATGTCGAAGTTGCCTGGATCTTGCGCTTCGATGGCCAGGAAGGTGGTATCGACGCCGCCGGTAGCCAGCAGCACGATGATCGGCGTCAGCAACAGCGCGAAGATCATCAGCGTGGCTTGCACGGTGTCAGTCCAGCTCACAGCCAGGAAACCACCGACGAAGGTGTAGGCAATGGTCGCCGCAGCGCCGGCCCACAGCGCAGTCTCGTAGGACATGCCAAAGGTGCTTTCAAACAGACGAGCACCGGCAACGATGCCGGAAGCGCAGTAGATGGTGAAGAACACCAGAATCACGATCGCCGAAATGATCCGCAGCAGACCGCTTTTGTCTTCAAAACGGCTGGAGAAGTAATCCGGCAGGGTCAGTGCGTCGCCGTTGTGCTCGGTCTGCACGCGCAGACGCCCGGCCACGAACAGCCAGTTCAGGTAGGCGCCGACGATCAGGCCGATGGCGATCCAGCTTTCCGACAGACCGGACATGTAGATAGCGCCCGGCAAGCCCATCAACAACCAGCCGCTCATGTCCGAAGCACCAGCGGAAAGCGCGGTTACCACGCTGCCCAGGCTACGGCCGCCCAGAATGTAGTCGGAAAGGTTGTTGGTGGAGCGATAGGCCATGAAGCCGATCAGCACCATTGCCGCGATGTAGATCACGAACGTGATCAGGGTTGGATTACTTACGCTCATTGTGTGAAGCCCTGGCATTGTTTTTATGTAGCGGCGGCTGTTGAACCGTCGGCAAACGACTGCGTTTGTCAGACGGTTCCGGGGTCCGCGCATTTATGACTGATGTTTCCCCAGGAAAGCCATCAGCCGATGAACCGATCTTTTGGACCGGTTGCACCTTGGGCGCGAATGCTATTCAACAAAGTAAATAAGGTGCAACCTGTTTCACTCGAATAAGTTGCACCTAGTCGGATTCTCAGTGAAAAAACCTGTTTTTGCTCCTTTTCGGAGCAAGAATCTGTTTTCCCATAAGTAAAAGCACCAAGCAAGCGCAGCTTTCTCTATGGCGGAATTTATTTCCTGACGAGTTGCCTGTTTTTCCGATAAAAAAAGGGTTGCACCCGGTTGCACCTCTGTCTGCTCGCGGCTAATCTTGCCGCCAGCTGATGTCACGCAGTCGTGGCAAACATGAGGATAAAAATATGGCTACCACCACCCTTGGGGTCAAACTCGACGACCCGACCCGCGAACGCCTCAAGGCCGCCGCGACCTCGATTGATCGCACGCCGCACTGGCTGATCAAGCAGGCAATTTTCAATTACCTGGAGAAACTCGAGGGTGGTGCAACCCTGTCCGAGCTGAACGGTTTGAATGGCAAGGAAGTTGACGAAGCGGGCGAGATCCACGTCGATCACGCGCACCAGTGCTTCCTCGAGTTCGCTGAAAGCATCCTGCCGCAATCGGTGCTGCGCGCCTCGATCACTGCCGCCTACCGTCGCCCGGAGCCGGAAGTGGTGCCGATGCTGATGGAACAGGCTCGCCTGCCCGCCGCGATGGCCGACGCCACCAACAAGCTGGCTGCCTCGATTGCCGAGAAACTGCGCAATCAGAAGAGCGCCGGCGGCCGTGCCGGTATCGTTCAAGGCCTGTTGCAGGAATTTTCCCTGTCGTCCCAGGAAGGCGTGGCGCTGATGTGCCTGGCCGAAGCGCTGCTGCGCATCCCGGACAAAGGCACCCGTGACGCGCTGATCCGCGACAAGATCAGCACCGGTAACTGGCAGCCGCACCTGGGCAACAGCCCGTCGCTGTTCGTCAACGCCGCCACCTGGGGCCTGCTGCTGACCGGCAAACTGGTCGCCACCCATAATGAAGCCGGCCTGACGTCGTCCCTGAGCCGCATTATCGGCAAGAGCGGCGAGCCGATGATCCGCAAGGGCGTCGACATGGCCATGCGCCTGATGGGCGAGCAGTTCGTCACCGGCGAAACCATCGCCGAAGCCCTGGCCAACGCCAGCAAGTTCGAAGCCAAGGGCTTCCGTTATTCCTACGACATGCTCGGCGAAGCGGCACTCACCGAGCACGACGCGCAGAAGTACCTGGCCTCGTACGAACAAGCCATCCACTCGATCGGCAAAGCCTCTCACGGTCGTGGGATTTATGAAGGTCCAGGCATTTCCATCAAGCTGTCCGCCCTGCACCCGCGTTACAGCCGGGCCCAGTACGAGCGCGTGATGGACGAGCTGTACCCGCGCCTGCTGTCGCTGACCCTGTTGGCCAAGCACTACGACATCGGCCTGAACATCGACGCCGAAGAAGCCGACCGCCTCGAGCTGTCGCTGGATCTGCTGGAGCGCCTGTGCTTCGAGCCGCAACTGACCGGCTGGAACGGCATCGGTTTCGTGATCCAGGCGTACCAGAAGCGCTGCCCGTACGTGATCGACTACGTGATCGATCTGGCGCGCCGCAGCCGTCATCGCCTGATGATCCGCCTGGTGAAGGGCGCGTACTGGGACAGCGAAATCAAACGCGCCCAGGTCGAAGGCCTGGAAGGCTATCCGGTCTACACCCGCAAGGTGTACACCGACGTTTCCTACATCGCGTGTGCTAGAAAACTGCTGTCGGTGCCGGAAGTCATCTACCCGCAGTTCGCCACCCACAACGCCCACACCCTGTCGGCCATCTACCACATCGCCGGTCAGAACTATTACCCCGGTCAGTACGAGTTCCAGTGCCTGCACGGCATGGGCGAACCGCTGTACGAACAGGTGGTAGGTAAAGTTGCCGAAGGCAAGTTGAACCGTCCGTGCCGCGTCTATGCGCCGGTCGGCACCCACGAAACACTGCTGGCCTATCTGGTCCGTCGTCTGCTGGAAAACGGTGCGAACACCTCGTTCGTCAACCGCATCGCCGACCAGTCCATCTCGATTCAGGAGCTGGTGGCCGATCCAGTGGCCAGCATCGAGCAGATGGCCACGCTGGAAGGCGGCTTCGGCCTGCCGCACCCGCGCATCCCGCTGCCGCGCGATCTTTATGGTGCCGAGCGCGCCAACTCCAGCGGCATCGACCTGGCCAACGAACATCGTCTGGCGTCGTTGTCCTGTGCGCTGCTGGCCACTGCGCATAACCACTGGAAAGCCGCGCCGATGCTCGGCTGCGCGTCCAGCACTGAAACCCCTGCGCCAGTCCTGAACCCGTCGGATCTGCGTGACGTGGTTGGCCATGTGCAAGAAGCCACCGTCGACGACGTCGACAACGCCATCCAGTGCGCCCTGAACGCCGCCCCGATCTGGCAGGCCACCCCGCCCGCCGAACGCGCCGCGATCCTCGAACGCGCTGCCGACCTGATGGAAGGTGAGATCCAGCCGCTGATGGGCCTGCTGGCTCGCGAAGCCGGCAAGACCTTCGCCAACGCCATCGCCGAAGTGCGTGAAGCCGTGGACTTCCTGCGTTATTACGCAGTGCAGGCGCGCAACGATTTCACCAACGACGCCCACCGCCCGCTGGGCCCGGTGGTCTGCATCAGCCCGTGGAACTTCCCGCTGGCAATCTTCAGCGGTCAGGTCGCTGCTGCTCTGGCCGCCGGTAACCCGGTACTGGCCAAACCGGCCGAACAAACCCCGCTGGTGGCCGCGCAAGCCGTGCGCCTGATGCTCGAAGCCGGGATTCCGCAAGGCGTGCTGCAACTGCTGCCGGGCCGTGGCGAAACCGTTGGCGCCCGTCTGGTCGGCGACGATCGGGTCAAAGGCGTGATGTTCACCGGTTCCACTGAAGTCGCGCGTCTGCTGCAACGCAACGTCGCCGGTCGCCTGGATGCTCAGGGCCGTCCGATTCCGCTGATCGCCGAAACCGGCGGCCAGAACGCGATGATCGTCGACTCTTCGGCGCTGACCGAACAAGTGGTTATCGACGTCGTATCCTCGGCCTTCGACAGCGCCGGTCAACGTTGCTCGGCGCTGCGGGTGCTGTGCTTGCAGGAAGATTCCGCCGACCGCGTCATCGAAATGCTCAAGGGTGCCATGGCGGAATGCCGTCTCGGCAACCCGGAGCGCCTGTCCGTGGACATCGGCCCGGTGATCGACGCCGAAGCCAAGGCCGGCATCGAGAAGCACATCCAGGCCATGCGCGACAAAGGTCGCAACGTGTACCAGGTGGCCATCGCCAATAGCGAAGAAGTCAAACGCGGCACCTTCGTCATGCCAACCCTGATCGAGCTGGAAAGCTTCGACGAGCTGCAACGGGAGATCTTCGGTCCGGTGCTGCACGTGGTGCGCTACCAGCGCAAAGAGATCGATCAGCTGATCGGGCAGATCAACGCTTCCGGCTACGGCCTGACGCTGGGCGTACACACCCGCATCGACGAAACCATCGCCAAGGTGATCGACAACGTCAACGCCGGTAACGTCTACGTCAACCGCAACATCGTCGGCGCTGTGGTCGGTGTGCAGCCGTTCGGTGGCGAAGGCCTGTCGGGTACCGGTCCGAAAGCCGGTGGTCCGCTGTACTTGTACCGCCTGCTGTCGACGCGTCCTGTCGATGCGATCGAACAGTCCTTCGTGCGCGGCGATGCCCTGAGCGCGCCGGATGTGCGTCTGCGCGATGCCATGAGCAAGCCGCTGACGGCCCTGCAAACCTGGGCCGACAGCAATAAGTTCAGCGACCTGAGCGCCCTCTGCGTGCAGTTCGCCGCCCAATCGCAAAGCGGCATCACCCGCACGCTGAACGGCCCGACCGGCGAGCGCAACAGCTACGCGATCCTGCCGCGCGAGCATGTGCTGTGCCTGGCGGACGTCGAAGCCGACCTGCTGAGCCAACTGGCCGCGGTAGCAGCGGTGGGCAGCTCGGCGGTATGGCCGGAAGCGCAGTTGACCAAGGCTTTGTTCGCACGTTTGCCGAAGGAAATTCAGGCGAAGATCAAGCTGGTGGCCGACTGGACCAAGGACGATGTGATCTTCGACGCGGTCCTGCATCACGGCGATTCCGACCAGCTGCGTGCGGTCTGCCAGCAAGTGGCCAAACGTGCCGGCGCGATCGTCGGGGTTCACGGCCTGTCCCACGGCGAAACCAGCATTGCGCTGGAACGTCTGGTGATCGAGCGAGCACTGAGCGTCAACACTGCTGCTGCGGGTGGTAACGCCAGTTTGATGACTATCGGTTAAACCGAAAAAGCCAGGCGCCTGCAATGGGCGCCTGGTTATTTACCCCCACAATTTTGTGGGAGCGGGCTTGCCCGCGAAGGCGTCATGCCTGACACACCGCGTCGTCCTCTTCGCAGGCAAGCCAGCTCCCACAGGGTCTGCAGCATGCCTCCTCTGTGTTTTGCCCCTCCATCACCCAGATCAATCATCCTGTTCAGCACACGCTCCCCACGCCTAGACTCGGCCTATTCCAAAAAAAGGTAAGCCGCCATGTCCGAGACGTTGCTCAGTTCCCGCAATCTGGCTTTCGAGCTGTACGAAGTCCTCGATGCCGAGGGCCTGACTCAGCGTGAGCGGTTTGCCGAACACAATCGCGAGACCTTCGATGCCGCCATCGGCACGGCACGCAGCATTGCCGAGAAGTTCTTTGCCCCACACAACCGCAAGGGCGACGAGAACGAGCCGCGCTACGAGGACGGCAAGGCGATCCTGATTCCAGAGGTGAAACCGGCGGTCGATGCCTTCCTCGAAGCCGGCTTCCTCAACGCTGCGCGCAGTTTCGAAGCCGGTGGCATGCAATTGCCGACCCTGCTCTCGCAAGCCTGCTTCGCGCATTTTCAATCGGCCAACGCAGCATCGACCTCGTACCCGTTCCTGACCATGGGCGCGGCGAACCTGATCGAAAGCTTCGGCACCGATGAGCAGAAACAGCGCTTCCTGCAACCGATGATCGACGGGCGTTTTTTCGGCACCATGGCCCTGACCGAGCCCCATGCCGGTTCCTCGCTGTCGGACATTCGCACCCGCGCCGAACCGGCCGCCGATGGCACTTACCGACTCAAGGGCAACAAGATCTTCATCTCCGGCGGCGATCACTCGCTGTCGGAAAACATCGTGCACATGGTGCTGGCCAAGCTGCCGGATGCACCGGCCGGGGTGAAGGGCATTTCGCTGTTTATCGTGCCCAAGTTTCTGGTCAAGGATGACGGCAGTCTCGGTAAACGCAACGACGTACTGCTGGCCGGGCTGTTCCATAAGATGGGCTGGAAGGGCACCACCTCGACCGCACTGAACTTCGGCGATAACGGGGAGTGTGTCGGCTATCTGGTGGGCAAACCACACCACGGCCTGAGCTACATGTTCCAGATGATGAACGAGGCGCGGATCGGCGTCGGCATGGGCGCGGTGATGCTCGGCTATGCCGGTTATCTCTACTCGCTGGAATACGCTCGCGAGCGCCCGCAAGGTCGCCTGCCGGACAGCAAGGACCCGAATACCGCACCGGTCTCGATCATTCAGCACGCCGACGTCAAACGCATGTTGCTGACCCAGAAAGCCTACGTCGAAGGCGCTTTCGACCTCGGCCTGTATGCCGCGCGCGTGTTCGATGACACCACCACCCTTGCGACCGAAGCCGAACGCAAACAGGCCCACGAGCTGCTGGACCTGCTGACGCCGATCGTCAAATCCTGGCCGTCGGAGTTTTGCCTGAAGGCCAATGAACTGGCGATCCAGATCCTCGGCGGTCACGGCTATACCCGCGAATACCCGGTGGAACAGTACTACCGTGACAACCGCCTGAACCCGATCCACGAAGGCACCCACGGCATCCAGTCGCTGGACCTGCTGGGGCGAAAACTCGCGCAGAACGGCGGCGCCGGGCTCAAGCAATTGATCCGCTTGATTGCCGACACTGCCGAACGCGCCCGCACTCATGAATCCCTGAACGCATTGCGCCAGCCCCTCGAGAAGCTGGTTGCCCGGTTGCAAAGCGTGACCATCGGCCTGCTGACCGATCTGGGCCAAGGCAAGGTCAACAGCAGCCTGGCCAACTCGGCGCTGTACCTCAAAGTGTTCGGCCACACGGTAATCGGCTGGCGTTGGCTGGAGCAGGCGATCCGTGCCGAAGAAGGGTTGGCCAAGGGGAATGCAGCGGATCTCAGCTTCTATAAAGGCAAACTGCAGGCCGCCCGGTACTTCCTGACCTGGGAAGTGCCGGGCTGTCATCATGAGCTGGCGATTCTTGAGGCGCGGGATGATACATGCCTGGCGATGCAGGATGAGTGGTTCTGATCGGAGCTTTGTAGCGCTGCTGAAATCCATTCGCGGGCAAGCCCGCTCCCACATTTGACCGCGTTGTCTGGTTTATCGCGGACTACTGTGGGAGCGGGCTTGCCCGCGAAGGCGTCAGCACAAACAACATAAATTTCAGCTCAGCCTGAACCCACCCATCTGCCGCGCCAAATCATCGGCCAGCCGCTGCAAGGTCTGGCAATCTTCGCGACACGCCCGCACTTCTGCAGCCGTCGCCCGCGCCAGATCGGAAATCCCCTGCACATTCCGGTTGATCTCTTCAGTCACCGCCGACTGTTCTTCAGTAGCGGTCGCCACCTGATGGTTCATGTCGCTGATACGTTCAACCTGCCCGGTAATCGCCGTCAGCGAAGCACCGGTGCGTTGGCTGGATTCGACCCCAGTGCCGGTCGCCGCTTGCCCGGAATGCATTGAAGACACCGCATTCTCCGCGCCCTGCTTGAGGCTGCCGATCATCTGCTGAATCTCGTCGGTGGACGACTGAGTCCGCCGCGCCAAGGTCCGCACTTCATCGGCAACCACCGCGAAGCCACGCCCCATATCCCCGGCCCGCGCCGCTTCAATCGCCGCATTCAACGCCAATAGATTGGTCTGCTCGGAAATCCCGCGAATCACCGCCAACACCTGATCGATAGAGGCCACCTGATTCGCCAGTTCGCCCACCGCACCGGCGGCAATACCAATCTCATCGGACATGCTTTCGATATGCCGGATTGATCCACCGACCACTTCCCGAGCCTGCAAGGCTTCGTCGCGAGCGGTTTGCGAGGCGACGGCCGCATTGCCGGCGTTCTGCGCGATTTCCTGCACAGTGAGGCCCATCTCATGCACCGCAGTGGCGACCATGTCGGTCATTTCCTGCTGACGACCGGAACGTTCGGCGGTGTTGTCCACCACCAACGCGACTTGCCCGACGGCGGTGCGTAAACGCTCGCTGGTGGCCAGGACTTCGCCGATCATCTCGCGCTGGCTGTCGAGGAATCGATTGAAACCGCGGGCCAGATCACCCAGCTCATCGGCGCGACTGGAATCTAACCTGTGAGTCAAATCGCCACCACCGCTACCAATCGCCACCAATGCCGTTGTTACCTGACGGATCGGCCGCACCAACCCACGGGCCAGCAATACCACCAATAACAGACAAACCAGGGCCACACCCAAGCCAATGGCGCTGGTCATCCACATCGCCTGCCGGGCCTCGGCGTAGATCTGCGATTGCGGCACTTCGGCCACCAAGGTCCAGCCCAGATCCCGCAACGGCAGGCTCAGAGCCAGGAAGTCTTCGCCATCACGGATGAAACTGCTGCTGATCAGCCCTTGATGCCCCATCACCGCCTGTGCCGCCGGGCCGCCGATCTGCTCGGCCAATTGACGTTTTCCGCTGAATTCAGCCTCCGGATGAACCTGAATCAAACCGTCGGAACGCACCAGATAGACCTTGCCGCGTTCGCCGAAGCTGAAGTTTTGAATCAGCTCCGACAGCTCGCGCATGCTTAGGCCCAACCCGGCAACACCCACGACTTTGCCCCCCCGCAAGACCTTGAAGTCGATAAACAGCGCAAGCTCACCGGTACTGGTGTCTTTGTCGATATTCAGGGTGCGTGGTTGGTTGCTGTCGAGGAAGGTGTAGAACCAGGCATCGGCTGGACTGGATCGGCTCAGGGTCCGATCAAGGCCTTTTTCGGTGTAGTAGTGACTTGAAGCAGAACCCGCGATCACCGCGGTAAAGGCGTTGTGCTCGGCGCGAATGCCTTCCAGATAGCTGACAAAGCTGTTGGTCCGGGCACTGTCTTCGCCCCCGGCCAACCAGTCGCGCACCATGCTGTTGCTGGCGATGTCTTTGGCGGCGGTCAGCGGCTGGACCAGAATCCGTTCGATGTCATTGCGCATCGCTTCAATGCTGGAGGGCAGTGCCTTCTCCACCAGATAGCTCTGGGCCAGGCGGTTGACCACCAGGGTATAAATGCCGACCACGATCAGAATACTGACCAACAGGGCGGTGCCCATACTCAGGATCAACTGCCATTGAATACTACGTCGCCAGAACTGCATGGAGCACCCCCAAAGAATAAGAGGCTGAAACACTGCAACAGCCGTGCCGATTGTATACAAACTGAAAAACAGTTTGTTCGACGATCTATTCTTTGGTTGTGCTCAATTTGATCAGGCCTGAGCGATCGTCCTTGAAATCACTTCAACCGTGGCGCTGACTTGCTCTTGGTAACGGTCGAGTTCCTGTTTGTGGCGTTTTTGCATGTCGAGTTGCTGCGAACATAGATTCATCGCCGCCAGCACCAGCAGCCTGTCCCCGATCAAGGTCGGGTATTTCTTCTTGGTGTCGGCCAAAGCGGCCTTCAACATTAGCGCGGCGTCCAGCAGGGTCTGCTCTTCCCCGGCCGGAGCCTTGATCGAATAGTCCTCCCCGAGAATCGAGACGACTTTTATCCCGTCGGCGCCATTTTTCATGCGCTGACAGGACCGGTGCTGACACGCTCAACCAGGGCTTGAATACGTGCCACGGTGGCGCCCTGCTTTTCTTCCTGCTCCATCAGGCTCAGTTGCAGGCTTTCGTTTTCATCCTTGGCCTGGGCCAGTTCCGCACTCAGGGTTTCGTTCGTGCCGAGCAGCTCGTGGTTCTGTTGCACCAGGTCGCTGACCAGCTGTTCCAATTGACTTAGGGATGCTTCCAACATTTTGATTTTCCAGGCATTTTCAAAGGGCGCGTACGATAAAGAAAAGCCATCACGGATGCCAGGGTTATCCGGGCGCCAAGCCTTGATTTTCCTGGCGACGACCTTGCTTGCGAGTTTTAAAGACTGCGATTCATCCAGCAGGTTCCAGACACTTCGTCGCACTGCCTCGCCTGCGACAAAAGCGCGCAGGGGCTCAAGACTTTGCTCTTATGACCGATAGGTCACCTATACCCAGTCTCAGGCCCCCCGCACGGACGCGCTCTTCTCAGGTAGACATCATGTCCCTTCGCAATATGAATATCGCACCACGGGCGTTTCTCGGCTTTGCCTTGATCGGCAGTCTGATGCTGATCCTGGGTGTGTTTGCCTTGAACCAGATGAGCAAGATCCGCGCGGCCGGTGAAGACATCACCCTGAACAGCGTGCCCAGCATCAAGAGTCTCGATGAGTTCACTCAACTCACCTTGCGCTTGCGGGTACTGTCCTACCGTCTGCTGGTCAACCGCGAGCCGGATGTCCAGCAAAAGACCATGGAGCTGTTCGACACCCGCAACCAGCAGATCCGTGCCGCCCAATCTGTCTACGAAAAGCTGATCAGCAGCCCGCAGGAACGCGCAGCCTACGACCAGTACGTGCAGCTGCTGGGTCAATATCGCCCGATTGAAGACCGGATGAAGTCACTGTCGCGCAATAACCAGATCGACGAACTGCGCACGCTGTTGAACACCGAATTGCTGAGCAACTCCGAAGCGATCAACTCGGTGCTGAACCGCCTGCTGGAAATCAACACCCAAGCGACTACCGACACCAGTCAGCGAGCCGCCGATCAGTACGCCTGCGCGTTCAACCTGGTAGTGACATTGCTGGTCATCGCCACCGGCCTGACCTGCCTGTTTGCCTGGTTGTTGACCAACAGCATCACCCAACCGATCGCCAACGCCCTGAGCGCCGCCGAAGAGATTGCCGAAGGCAACCTGACCCGGCCGATCAAGGTCGACGGCAGCGACGAAGCCGGGCGCCTGTTACTGGCCATGTCGAAGATGCAGGACAAACTGCGTGACACCCTGCAACGGATTTCCGGTTCGGCCACGCAGCTGGCTTCTGCCGCTGAAGAATTGAACAGCGTCACCGACGAAAGCGCCCGTGGCCTGACCCAGCAGAACAACGAAATCGAACAGGCTGCCACCGCAGTCAATGAAATGACCAGCGCCGTGGAAGAAGTCGCGCGCAATGCGGTGAGCACCTCCGAAGCCTCGAAAAACGCCACCACCTCTGCCGGTGACGGCCGCGATCTGGTGCAGGAAACGGTCAGCGCCATCGAACGCATGAGCGGCGACGTGCAGAGCACCGCGACCCTGATCGGCAACCTGGCGGAAGAATCGCGGGACATTGGTAAAGTGCTGGATGTGATTCGCGGGCTGGCCGACCAGACCAACTTGCTGGCCTTGAACGCAGCGATTGAAGCCGCACGCGCCGGTGAAGCCGGTCGCGGTTTTGCCGTGGTAGCGGATGAAGTGCGTGCCCTGGCGCATCGCACCCAGCAGTCCACCAGCGAAATCGAACGCATGATCGGCAGCATCCAGAGCGGTACCGAACACGCCGTCAACTCGATGCGCAACAGCACCGAGCGCGCCGAGTCGACGCTGAACATCGCCAGGGGCGCCGGCCTGTCGCTGGATACCATCAACAGCGCCATCGTCGAAATCAATGAACGCAACCTGGTCATCGCCAGCGCCGCCGAAGAACAGGCGCAGGTCGCCCGTGAGGTCGACCGCAATCTGGTGAACATTCGCGATCTTTCGGTGCAATCGGCCACTGGCGCCAACCAGACCAGCGCCGCGAGTAGTGAGCTGTCGCGATTGGCGGTGGATTTGAACACTATGGTTGGGCGGTTTAGCCTCTAATCGATTGATCGTCAGATCGTTCCCACGCTCTGCGTGGGAATGCAGCCCGTGACGCTCCGCGTCACAAAGCGGACGCAGAGCGTCCAGTGAGGCATTCCCACGCGGGAGCGTGGGAACGATCGCCTCCAAAAGCTTTTTGACAGCACCGCATTTCAACAGGTTAGAATCGCTGGCACGCAGACTGCATGGTCAGTTTGTGCCCGCCTTTCTGCTTCTGGAGTACCGCCATTGAATGCGACCACCATCAACAGCCTGTTCTTGATCGGCGCGTTGCTGGTAGGTGCGAGCATTCTGGTGAGTTCTCTTTCGTCCCGTCTCGGCATCCCGATTCTGGTGATTATCCTGGCCGTGGGCATGACTGCCGGCGTTGACGGCGCCGGCATCGTCTTCGACAACTACCCCACCGCGTATCTGGTCGGCAACCTCGCCCTTGCGGTGATCCTGCTCGACGGTGGCCTGCGCACCCGGGTCGCGAGTTTCCGCGTGGCGCTATGGCCGGCACTCTCGCTGGCCACGATCGGCGTGCTGATCACCACCGGTCTGACCGGCATGGCGGCTGCCTGGTTGTTCGACCTGAACCTTATTCAAGGCTTGCTGATCGGCGCCATCGTCGGTTCAACCGACGCCGCTGCGGTGTTCTCGCTGCTGGGTGGCAAGGGCCTGAACGAACGGGTTAGTGCCAGTCTCGAGATCGAATCCGGCAGTAACGATCCGATGGCGGTGTTCCTTACCGTGACCCTGATCGACATGCTCGCCAGCGGCGAGACCGGCCTGCACTGGAGCCTGCTGGCTCACCTGATCCGCGAGTTCGGCATAGGTGGCATTATCGGCCTCGGCGGCGGCTGGCTGATGCTGCAATTGGTCAACCGGATCAAGCTGGCCTCCGGTCTTTACCCGATTCTGGTGGTCAGCGGCGGCCTCGTCATCTTCGCCCTGACCAACGCCCTGCATGGCAGCGGTTTCCTCGCGGTGTACCTGTGCGGGCTGGTGATCGGCAACCGCCCGGTGCGCAGTCGTCACGGCATTCTGCACATGCTTGATGGCATGGCCTGGCTCGCGCAGATCGGCATGTTCCTGGTGCTGGGCCTGCTGGTTACGCCCCACGATTTATTGCCGATCGCCCTGCCCGCTCTGGGTCTGGCGCTATGGATGATTCTGTTTGCCCGGCCACTTTCGGTAATCGTCGGCTTGCTGCCATTCAAGGCCTTCCACGGGCGCGAGAAGGCCTTTATCGCCTGGGTCGGGCTGCGCGGCGCAGTCCCGATCATTCTCGCGGTGTTCCCGCTGATGGCCGGGCTGCCCCATGCTCAGCTCTATTTCAATCTCGCGTTCTTTATCGTGCTGGTCTCGCTGCTGGTGCAAGGCACCAGCCTGCCGTGGGTCGCCAAACTGCTGAAAGTCACGGTCCCGCCAGAGCCTGCACCGATCTCCCGAGCGGCGCTCGAAGTCCATGTCACCAGTGAGTGGGAGCTGTTCGTCTACCGCCTCGGCGCTGAAAAATGGTGCATCGGCGCCGCACTGCGCGAGCTGAAAATGCCCGAAGGTACCCGCATCGCGGCACTGTTTCGGGGTCAGCAACTGCTCCATCCGTCGGGTAGTACGGTGCTCGAAGTCGACGATTTGCTCTGCGTAATCGGCCATGAACACAACCTTCCAGCCCTCGGAAAGCTGTTCAGCCAAGCGCCACAACGGGGTCTGGATTTGCGCTTCTTCGGCGACTTCGTACTCGAAGGAGACGCCCAGCTGGGCGCGGTTTCGGCGCTGTACGGGCTGCAACTCGACGGCCTCGATCCGGACATGCCACTGAGCCGCTTCATTACCCAGAAAGTGGGCGGTGAACCCGTAGTCGGTGACCAGGTGGAGTGGAACAACACCATCTGGACAGTTGCGGTGATGGACGGGAACAAGATTGGTAAAGTGGGCGTCAGATTCCCCGAAGGAAGTCGCCCGGGTCCCGGGCTCTTCCTCTAAACTGCCCACTTTCCATCTGTTTCGATCGGTATCTATGTCAACCCTGCGCACTTATCTTGCCATTGTCCTGCTTGGGCTGAGTCTTTCCGTCGGCGTACTGCAAGCGGCTGATCTGCCCAGCAGTGAGTCAGTCCAGCAGAGCCTGAACAAAATTGCCGAGCGCAAACTGCCCGAGGCTGACCAGAAGGCCCTGCAAGCGATTCTGCAGCAGACGCTGACCCAGTTAGCGAACAAGCAGGATTACGAGCAGAAACTGGCCAGCCTCAAACAGCAACTGAGCACGGCGCCACGCCAGAACACCGACAACCAACGCGAACTGGCGCGCCTCAAGGCCACCAAAGTGATACCTGTGGCGCAGCGTTATGCCACCCAGCCAGTTCCGCAGCTCGAGCAATTATTGACCGAGCGCAGCAATCAACAGGGTGAATTGCAGAAAGCCCTGGCCGAGGCCAACAGCCTGACCATCACCGCCCAGACCCGTCCGGAACGGGCTCAGGCCGAGATCAGCAGCAGCCAGACACGCATCCAGCAAATCAACAACCTCCTGAAAATCGGCAAGGACAACGGCAAGCCACTGAGCGCCGAACAGCGCGTTCTGTTCGATGCCGAACTGGCCGCGCTCAACGCGCTGATTCCGTTACGCCGTCAGGAACTGGCCGGCAACAGCCAACTGCAGGACCTGGGCAACAGTCAGCGCGACTTGCTGACGGAAAAAACCGCGCGCATGGAGCAGGAAATCCAGGACCTGCAAACCCTGATCAACCAGAAGCGCCTGGCGCAGTCCCAGGAGACGGTGACCCAACAGTCGATCGAAGCGCAAAAGGCCGGCGGCAGCACTCTGCTCGCCACCGAAAGCGCAGCCAATCTGAAACTGTCCGACTACCTGCTTAAAAGCACCGACCGCCTCAACGAAGTCACCCAGCAAAACCTGCAGACCAAGCAGCAACTCGACAGCGTGACCCAAAGCGATGCAGCCCTGGACGAGCAGATCAGTGTGCTCAAGGGCAGCCTGCTGCTCTCCAAGATTCTCTACAAACAGAAACTATCCCTGCCGCGCCTGAGGCTCGACCGTGATCTGGCCGACCAGATCGCCGATATTCGCCTGTACCAATTCGAGGTCAGCCAGCAACGAGAGCTGCTCAGCAACCCGAGCAGCTACGTCGATACCCTGCTGGCGACCCAGCCGCCGGAGCAAGTCACGCCCCAACTGCGCAAGACCCTGCTCGAGCTGGCGATCACCCGCGCCGATCTGCTGGAGCGGCTGAACCGCGAGCTGAGTGCCGTACTCAACGAGTCCATCACCCTGCAACTGAATCAGAAACAGCTGCTCAGCACTGCGCAAAGCCTGCGTGCGACCCTCGATGAACAGATGTTCTGGATTCCCAGCAACAAGCCGCTGGACTTCGAATGGATGCGAGCGGTGCCTGATCGGCTGGAAAGACAGGTCACCACCCTGCCATGGGCGTCAAGCCTGAGCGAGCTGGCCGACGGCCTGACCCAGCGCCCGCTGCTATTCCTGCCGCTGGCGTTGCTGATCGGCGCCTTGCTGTGGCGCCGCAAATACCTCTATGCCCGGCTGAACAAGGTCCATCAGGACATCGGCCATTTCAAACGCGACAGCCAGTGGCATACGCCGCAGGCGATTCTGATCAACATCCTGCTGGCGATGCCGGTTTCCCTGGCATTGGCCTTGTGCGGCCTGGCCTTGCAGATCGATGCCCGCGGACAGAACACCAACCTGGGCGCCGCGCTATTGCAAATTTCCCAGGCCTGGCTGGTGTTCTACACCGCCTACCGGATCCTCGCGCCGGGCGGTGTAGCCGAACTGCATTTCCGCTGGGAAAAACGTCAGGTTGAATTTCTCCAGGGCTGGATCCGCCGACTCGGGCTAGTGGTGTTGGCGCTGGTGGCAGTGGTCGCCGTCGCGGAACTGCAACCCGCGACATTGTCCGAAGACGTCCTCGGTATGCCCGTGGTCCTGACCTGCTACGCCTCGATGGCCTGGCTACTCAGTCGCCTGCTGATCAGCAGCCCGACGCACCACAACACCTCGCTGTTCCGCAAAGCCGTCGGGGTAATATTCACCGCCCTGCCGATCGCCTTGTTCATCGCCGTGTGCTTCGGCTACTACTACACCGCGCTGAAACTCAGCGACCGACTGATCAACACCCTCTACCTGCTGATGTTCTGGCTGGTGATCGAAGCCACCTTCGCCCGTGGCCTGGGGGTCGCGGCGCGGCGCCTGGCCTATCAGCGTGCGCTGAGCAAACGCCAGGCGGCCAAGGAAGCCGGTGATGGCGAAACAGTGGTTGAAGAGCCCACACTGGACATCGAGCAGGTCAACGAACAGTCCATGCGCTTGATCCGTCTGGCGCTGCTCGGTGGTTTCATCGCCGCGCTGTATTGGGTCTGGTCGGACCTGATCACGGTCTTCTCCTATCTGGACAACGTCACCCTCTACGAATACACCAGCGGTACCGGTGCCAACATCAGTATGGTGCCGATCAGCATTGGTGACGTGCTGGGGGCGATCATCATCATCGGCATTACCTTCGCCCTGGCGCGCAACCTGCCCGGTCTGCTCGAAGTGTTGGTGCTGTCCAAGCTCAACCTGGCCCAAGGCAGCGCCTACGCCACCACCACATTGCTGTCCTACGCAATCGCCGGGGTCGGTTTCGTTTCCACGCTGTCCGCACTTGGCGTGAGCTGGGACAAATTGCAATGGCTGGTGGCGGCGCTCTCGGTGGGTCTGGGTTTCGGCATGCAGGAGATCTTCGCCAACTTCATCTCGGGGATCATGATCCTCTTCGAACGCCCGGTACGGATCGGCGACACCATCACCATCGGCACCCTGTCCGGCACGGTGAGCAAGATCCGCATTCGTGCCACGACGATCACCGACTTCGACCGCAAGGACATCATTGTCCCGAACAAGACGTTCATCACCGGGCAACTGATCAACTGGTCGCTGACCGACACCATCACTCGGGTCACCCTCAAGCTCGGCGTCGACTACGGCTCCGACCTTGATATGGTCCGCGACCTGCTGCTCAAGGCCGCCAATGAAAACCCGCGCGTGCTCAAGGAACCAGCGCCGTCGGTGTACTTCCTGAATTTCGGCGAGAGCACGCTCGACCACGAGCTGCGTATTCACGTACGCGACCTCGGCGACCGCAACCCGGCGCTCGATGAGATCAACCGCTTTATCAACCGCGAGTTCAAGAAACACCACATCAACATCTCGTTCCGGCAGATGGAGGTCTACCTGAAAAACCTCCAGGGCCAGGAATACAAAATGGTGCCCATCGAACCGACCACCAAAACCATCGCTCCAGTGCCCACTGGCAAACTGTCGCCGGAGCCGCCGTCGGCCGAACTCGACTAACCACGCTATCCCTAGCAGAATGCTCGGACATTCTGCTGGAGATGGCCGTTGAAAGCCCTCGACGAACTGACCTTCGACAATCGCTTCGCCCGCCTGGGCGACGCGTTCTCAACCGATGTGCTGCCCGAACCCATCAACGATCCGCGCTTGGTGGTGGCCAGCCCCGCCGCCATGGCGCTACTCGATCTGGACCCGGCGGTAGCCGAGACGCCGGTGTTCGCCGAACTGTTCAGCGGGCACAAGCTCTGGGCGCAAGCCGAGCCTCGGGCGATGGTCTATTCCGGGCATCAGTTCGGCTCCTACAACCCACAACTGGGGGACGGTCGCGGGCTGTTGCTGGGCGAGGTCTACAACGAAGCTGGCGAACATTGGGACCTGCACCTCAAGGGCGCCGGACAGACGCCCTATTCGCGCATGGGCGATGGTCGAGCGGTGCTGCGCTCATCGATTCGCGAGTTTCTCGCCTCTGAAGCGCTGCATGCGCTGGGCATTCCCACTACCCGTGCAATGTGTGTGATTGGTTCGAGTACAGCCGTCTGGCGCGAGAAGCAGGAGCGCGGGGCAATGGTGCTGCGCCTGGCGCCAAGCCATGTGCGCTTCGGGCATTTCGAATATTTCTACTACACCAAAAAACCCGAGCAACAGAAGCAGCTCGGCGAGCATGTGCTGGCGATGCATTTCCCGGAGTGTCTGGAGCAACCCGAACCGTATCTGGCGATGTTCCGCGAAATCGTCGAGCGCAACGCCGAGCTGATCGCCAAATGGCAGGCCTATGGTTTCTGCCACGGCGTGATGAACACCGACAACATGTCGATCCTCGGCATCACCTTCGATTTCGGCCCATTCGCTTTTCTCGATGACTTCGACGCCAACTTCATCTGCAACCACTCCGATGACCAGGGCCGCTACTCCTTCAGCAATCAGGTGCCCATCGGCCAGTGGAACCTCAGCGCCCTGGCCCAGGCCCTGACGCCGTTCATCAGCGTCGACGCGCTGCGCGAAACCCTTGGCCTGTACTTCCCGCTGTACCAGGCTCACTACCTTGATCTGATGCGTCGCCGCCTCGGCCTGACCACCGCCGAAGACGACGACCAGAAACTCGTCGAACGCCTGCTGCAATTGATGCAAAACAGCGGCGTCGACTACAGCCTGTTCTTCCGTCGACTGGGCGATGAATCCGCCGAGTTGGCGGTCGTTCGTCTGCGCGCCGACTTCGTCGATCTGCAGGGCTTCGATGCCTGGGCCGAGCTTTATACCGCGCGCGTTGTCCGCGAAAATAATGACGATCAAGAGCAGCGCCGCACCCGCATGCACGCGGTCAACCCGCTCTATATCCTGCGCAACTATCTGGCGCAGAAAGCCATCGACGCGGCTGAAAGCGGTGACTATGCAGAGGTTCGTTGCCTGCACGCGGTGCTGAGCAATCCGTTCGAAGAACAGCCGGGAATGGAAAACTACGCCGAACGCCCACCCGAGTGGGGCAAGCATCTGGAGATCAGTTGTTCGTCGTGAGGATGGGTTCAGTCTTGAGGGTCAATTGCACTGACAACTCGTGAAACGATGTCCATCATCGTCACGTCGTCGAGACGCTCAATGAACTTCGCAGAGCCCTCTCGGACTCGTTGCTCGATATCGAAGCTGCGCACCTGATTACACACAGCGACACCATTGGTTTCGTGCCCGGTGACAACCACGGCCAAACCTGAGTTTCGGCTGAAGCTACCGCCACTGGTCACCGGGACGGTCATGCTCACACCCAAGGCATTGATCTCTCGCGGTGTTATCACAACAAAACGGTGGCGGTTCATCATCTCTCGACCCGCCACCGGGTTCGGATCAATCCAGTAAACATCGCCTCGTTGCGGGGCCAGTCGACGAACCATCAGCCCAACTCCCGGCCAACTGGATCGCCTTCACGGGCCCAAGCCGTTTCAGCGTTCAACTCGGCGATTGCGTCGGAACCCTCCAGCAGTTGAGCCAAGGTATAGCGTTTGCGCACTGGCTGTGCGACCGGCCGAGCGATCAACTCGCCATCGACTACATTCAGCTCCAGTTGCGCACCCACCTCCAGATGAAGCAGTTTCAATAAAGTCGGCGGGATGGTCATCACTGCGGCACCGCCTTGTCGGCGGATTTTGGAAGTCACGGACATGAGTGGACTCCGATACAAAATAAGGTTGATATCGATGCCTCGATAAGTGCAACAAACGTAGCACAAAAATGGGAGCAAAGTGAAATCCTCACTAGGTCACTTGAAAGTAATGAACGCTGTTCCACAGCCTAGACCTGAGGCATCAGCGGCCAACCTCAAATATGTGAGCGTATGCGACAGCCGCCTGCGTCTTGATAATCTCCGCCTGCGACTCCAAATAAGCCTCATTGCCTATTCTCCCGGAGCCCGCTCATGTCCGACCCACTGCTGATCCCCTGCCCTCACTGCAACGGCCTCAACCGCATCCCCGCCGAACGCCTGAACGACAAGCCCAAGTGTGGGCGCTGCAAAGCCGAAGTCCTGCTGAGCAAGCCCTTTGAATTGACGCAGGGCGATTACGCCAGTCAGATAAAAGGCGATTTGCCGTTGCTGGTGGATGTATGGGCGCACTGGTGCGGGCCATGCAAGTCATTTGCGCCGGTGTTCGAGCAGGCGGCGGGGGAGTTGGCGGGCAAGTGCCGCCTGGCAAAACTGGACAGTGAGGCCAATCAGCAGCTGTCGGCACAGTTGGGGATTCGTTCGATTCCCAGCCTGATTCTGTTCAAGAACGGCCGGGAAGTGGCACGCCAGAGCGGTGCCTTCCCGCTGCCACAGTTGCTGAGCTGGTTGCGCAGTCAGGGCATCTGACTGCTAGCTGTCAGGCGTTTTCCAGCAGTGCGTGCAACTCAACGAATTGCCGGGTCAGTTTGTGCCGTGGGTCAAGGTGGATCAGCGGCATGTTGGCCTGATGGGATTCGCGCATGCGCACTGAGCTGCCCAGGTACACCGGCAGCACCGGCAGACCTTCGCCGATCAGTTCGTCGAGCATCTGTTGCGGCAGGCTGGCGCGGGCCTGGAACTGATTGACCACGATGCCTTCGACTTGCAGGTCTTCGTTGTGGTCCTCCTTGAGCTCTTCGATTTCCGCCAGCAGGCCATAAAGCGCCTGGCGCGAGAAGCTGTCGCAGTCGAAGGGGATCAACACGCGGTCGGCAGCGATCAAAGCAGACACTGCATAGAAGTTCAGCGCCGGCGGGGTGTCGAGATAGATCCGGTCGTAGTCCTCTGCCAGCTCATCCAGCAGCTTGCGCAGTTTGTTGATCTTGTGTTTCGCCTCGAGCTTGGGCTGCAGGTCCGCGAGCTCGGCGGTGGCGGTGACCACGTGCAGGTTGTCGAACGGGGTTTCGTAGATATCCACCTGGTTTTTCTTCGAAAACGGCCCGGAAGACAGGGTCTGCTTGAAAAAATCAGCGATGCCCATGGGGATATCGTTGCCGGTAAGCCCGGTGAGGTATTGGGTGGAGTTGGCCTGGGCATCGAGATCCACCAGCAGTGTCCGATAGCCTTCATGGGCACTGACCGCTGCCAGATTGCAGGCAATGCTGGACTTGCCTACGCCACCTTTCTGATTGAACACCACGCGCCGCATGTCAAAACCTCCGTGTATCAAAGAATGACCGAGTGTAGTGGTCCACGGCTCTGCTTAGCTACCTCGTCGGAGGAAGACTACGCAGTCAATTTCACTCTCTTCAAAAAAACACGGACCATTCACTCAATTGCTTAGGAATCGACTGGCAGATGCTGCCTCGAAAAACCGGACAATACCAAACAGCACTTTTCCCTGGAAAATCTGTCTATTCCATTGAGCAATATGTAACCAGCGTTTGCTACAAGTCAGCTGTGCCGGGATAATGCGCCCCACTCGGCCATAGCGCCATGTCAGGCCGGTCGCCCAGAGCGATCCGCCGCGTCAAGGAAGCCCGCAGGGGCGGGATGAATGTCTGTGATCAACTTCAACATCGCCCAATGGCGCGCCTGGGCCCCTGGGCTCGAAAGCGTGGGCGATTGGCAGACCTGGAGTCGACAACCGGTCGTGCTCGACAGTAGCGATGCCGCCCCCGACGTCTCATTTCTCCCCGCGATGCAGCGCCGGCGCCTCAGTCGCCTGGCGCGGATGGCCTTCAGTGTTGGCTGGCCATTGGCCGAGGGCCATGAACAGCTACCATTGGTCTTTATTTCCCGTCATGGCGAAACCCCGCGGATCTTCGAGATTCTCGGTGATCTGGCGGCCGACCAGCCATTGTCGCCTACCCAGTTCAGCCTGTCGGTGCATAACGCGATAATCGGTTTGTGGTCGATCATGCGCGGCGAAACCAGTGAAATGACCGCCCTCGCCGCTGCCGGCGACGGCCTCGAACACGGCATGTTAGAGGCCGCAGCGCTGCTTGACGAAGGCGCACCAGCGGTGCTGCTGGTGGTCACCGAAGAGCAGCCACCCGAGGCCTACGCCAGCTGGATCGATGACGTGCCCTTCCCGTACGCCGTCGGCCTGTTGCTGACCCCAGGCAATGACTGGCAGCTGTCGCTGAGCAGTGCCACAGGCGAATCGGCCAAAGCCGACTGGCCCCATGCCCTGAGTCTGTTGCGTATGCTGTTCAGTGCGCAAACCACCTGCCAACATGCCTGGAAGAACCGTGTATGGAACTGGCAACGCAACCAGTAACCGGAAAAAAGCGTGACGCCTATTACTGGCGCCTGCTGGCTACCGCTGCAAGCTTCGCGCTGTTCGGCCTGGTCGGATTATGCCTGCGGCTGGCGGTTTTCCCGCTGCTCAGCCGCCTGCCGGGCGATGCTCAGGTGCATCGGCAACGGGCGCGGCGCACCATCGGTCGATTGTTCTGGTTTTTTATTCGCTTCATGGCCCGCACCGGGGTATTGACCTATGAGGTCATCGGTGCGGAAAAACTCGGCCGCCCGGGACAGATGATCATCGCCAATCACCCGTCGCTGATCGATGTGGTGTTTCTGATCGGTCTGGTGCGCAATGCCAACTGCGTGGTCAAGAAAAGCCTGTGGCAAAACCCCTTCACTCGCGGCCCGCTACGTTCCACCCAATACATCAGCAATGATGGCAGTATGGACATGCTCGATGCCGCCGCGGATGCTCTGCGAAGCGGGCAGACGCTGATCATCTTCCCCGAGGGCACCCGCACCCGGCCTGGCCAGCCGCCGGCCTTTCATCGGGGCGCCGCGGCAATCGCCCTGCGGGGTGCGAAAATCGTGACCCCGGTGGTGATCAAGGTCAACCCGACCACCCTGACCAAAGCCGAACCCTGGTATCGCATCCCGCCGCGCCGCGTGCACTTCAGTTTCCGTGTCGGCGCCGATATAGATCCACAGACCTTTGCAACGCAGGGCTCGGCACCGCAGGCCTCGCGCAAGCTCAACGATTATCTGCACCACTACTTTATCAAGGAGCTCGCCGAAGATGAGCGATCTACGTAACGACATCAAACAGCTGATCATTGACGCCCTGGGCCTCGAAGACATCAGCGCCCAAGACATCGGCGACGAGCAGATTCTTTTCGGTGAAGGCCTGGGCCTGGATTCGGTAGATGCCCTCGAACTGGGTCTGGCGATCCAGAAAAAGTACGGCATCAAGATCGACGCCGACGCCAAGGACACTCGCAATCACTTCACCAATGTGGCCAGCCTTGCGGCTTTTGTCACTGCAAAACAGACAGCTTGAGACCGGACCATGCAAACTCGTGATGACATTTTCAACACCCTGCGCGATGCCTTGGTCGAACTGTTCGAGCTGGACCCCGAACGCGTCACCCTTGAATCCAACCTGTATCAGGACCTGGAAATCGACAGCATCGACGCCGTTGACCTGATTGACCATATCAAGCGCCAGACCGGCAAGAAAATCGCCGCCGAAGAGTTCAAGGCGGTGCGCACTGTCAGTGACGTGGTCGAGGCGGTCTATCGCCTGGTTCAACCGGCCGCATGAACCGATTGATCGGCCTTGGCCTGCTGCTGGCGGGCCTGCTGTACCCCTTTGCGGTGTATTACGGCATGGAGCATTTCGCGCCGTGGCAGTTCGGTCTGCTGCTCGGCGGCCTGTGGCTCGCCCGCGCGCTGACTGGCGGGCGGCGTCCCGGCAGCCTGTGGATGGCCACCGCTGCGATTGCTTTTTGTCTGTTGCTGGCGCTGTTCGATAGCCCGCTGTTGCTGCGCTGGTACCCGGTGCTGATCAGCGGTTTCATGCTGGCGCTGTTCGGCCTGAGCTTGAAATACGGACCGCCGATGGTCGAACGTCTGGCGCGCTTGAGCGAGCCGGAACTGCCAGACAAGGCGATTCGCTATACCCGGCAGGTAACGATTGCCTGGTGCGTGTTTTTTCTCTGTAACGGTTTGCTCGCCGCCGCCCTGACCCTCTGGGCGCCGCTGAGTTGGTGGATGTTGTACAACGGCCTGATTTCCTACGGGTTGATGGGCTTGCTGTTTGCCATTGAATGGCTGTTACGACAACGCGTACGAGGCCGCGCATGAATTGGATAAAACTTGAGCATCTGTTGCTCAAGGCTCAGCCGGGGCGCGCCGTCACGGCTGACCCGGCAATGAATCACGTTGAGCTTTGCGAGCAGGCGTCCAGCCTCGCTGCCGGCCTGCAAGCCCACGGCGTGCAGCGCATTGCCGTGTATCTGGAAGACGCCGGTGAGCTGGCGATAGCCTTGCTCGGCGCCTGGCGGGCCGGGGTCAGCGTGTTGTTGCCCGCTGACCTGCAAGCCCAGACCCGTCAACGCTGGTCGAATGAGGTCGACCTGTGGCTGACTGACCAGGCGGACGACGCAGCGCTCAGCGATCTGTTTCAAGCTCCGTTGCCCGCCGCCGAACTGGATCCGGATCAATGCCGCCTGAGCCTGTGCACATCCGGCTCCAGTGGCGAACCCAAGCGCATTGAAAAAAACCTGCGGCAACTGGCCAACGAAGTCGAAGCCCTGGAGCAACTGTGGGGCGCCGATCTGGGCGAGGCCTGTATCATCGGCAGCGTCGCGACCCAACATATTTATGGTTTGCTGTTCCGCGTGCTCTGGCCACTGTGTGCCGGACGCCCGTTCGTGCGTCAACAACTGCCGTTTCCCGAAGACTTGCAGCGCGCCAGCCGCGAACACCCGGTCTTCGCCTGGATTGCCAGCCCGGCGTTGCTCAAGCGCATGGGCGACAACCTCGACTGGCCGGCCTTGAGCTGTGTGCGACGGGTGTTTTCTTCCGGCGGCGCGCTGCCGGCCGAGGCCGCGCAGAGCCTGAAGCAACGCCTGCAACAATGGCCGACGGAAATTTTCGGCAGCTCGGAAACCGGCGGCATCGCCTGGCGTCAGGGCGACAGTCTCTGGCAGCCGTTCGCCGATGTACAACTGAGCCAGGACAATGACGGTGCGCTGCGCATTGCTTCGCCATACCTGCCCGTCGGTCACGTCGAACAGACCTTCGATGCTGCACGAATTGCCGCTGACGGGCGCTTCGAGCTGCTCGGGCGATTGGACCGGATCGTCAAACTGGAAGAAAAACGTATCTCGCTGCCGATGCTCGAACAGGCACTGCTCAATCATGAATGGGTCGCCGACGCGCGCCTCGGCGTGGTTCAGGAAAACCGTGCATCCCTTGGTGCCTTGCTGGTGCTGAGCGAACAAGGCCTGCATGCCCTGCGCAATCAGGGGCGGCGCACCCTGACCCAGGACCTGCGCCAACACCTCAGCCAGCATTGCGAGGCCCTGGCCTTGCCACGGCGTTGGCGCTTGTTACGGCAACTGCCGTTTAACGCCCAAGGCAAACTGCCGCAAGCCGAGGTCGAAGCCCTGCTGCTGGCCCCACGCCCGAAAGCGCCGCAAGTATTGGAACAAGTCGAAGCCAATGGCGAGTGGAGCCTGCAACTGGCGGTTCCGCCGGACCTGGCCTGTTTCAGTGGCCATTTCCCGAAAACGCCGGTATTGCCCGGCGTGGTGCAAATCGATTGGGCGCTGAGCCTGGGTCGGCAGTTGCTGGCGTTGCCGGAGAAATTTGCCGGAATGGAAGTGTTGAAGTTTCAGCAACTGATGCGCCCCGGAGATCTGGTTCAGCTGCATCTGCGATTCGACCGTGAGCGCGGCAAGCTGTATTTCACTTATCGCAACGACACTGCGACCTGCTCCAGTGGGCGGATATTGTTGGAGGCAGCGCATGCATAACCCCTGCGCCATCATCCCGGTCTACAACCACGAAACCACCGTCACGGCCGTGGTCGAGGCGCTGCTCGCCAACGGTCTGCCGTGCGTGCTGGTGGACGATGCCAGCAGTCCGGCCTGCGCTGCTGTACTTGAGCAACTTGCCCGGCGCGACCAGATCTTTCTGGTCAAACTCGCCGTCAACCAGGGCAAGGGCGGTGCGGTCATGGCCGGCTTTCGCGAAGCCTCGCGCCTGGGTTTCAGCCACGCCCTGCAAGTGGATGCCGATGGTCAACACGACCTGCGCGACATCAAGACCTTCATCGACGCTTCGCGCACTCATCCGCAAGCGCTGATTTGTGGATACCCGCTATACGACGCCAGCGTGCCGAAAGGCCGTCTATACGCACGTTACCTGACTCACGTGTGGGTCTGGATCAACACCCTGTCATTGCAGATTCCCGATTCCATGTGCGGTTTCCGCGTCTATCCATTGTCGCCGACTCTGGCGCTCATCAACTCGGTGAAGGTCGGCAAACGCATGGACTTCGACACGGACATCATCGTGCGGCTGGCCTGGCGTAATCAGCCGATGCACTGGCTGCAAACCAGGGTCCATTACCCGCAGGACGGTATCTCGCATTTCCGTCTGTTCCACGACAACGTGCTGATTACCAGCATGCACACCCGGCTGTTCTTCGGCATGCTGGTGCGCGCGCCGATGATCCTTTGGCGACGGTGGCAGGCATGAGCATCAACGCAGACAAAGCGCATTGGGCCGAGCGCAAGGAACGCGGCAGTTTCTGGCTGATGAAGCTCACCGCGTTCGGCGTCAAAGTGCTCGGTCGTCGAGCGTTGAGCCCGCTGCTGTACGGTATCGTCTTGTACTTTTTCCTGTTCGGTCGCAGCGCCCGCAAGAGTGCCTGGCAATACCAGCAATACCTCGCCGACTGGAGTGGACGCAGCGAATTGCGCCCCACCCACTGGCGGGTATTCGGCCAGTTCATGGCCTTCGCCGACTCCTTGCTCGACAAGCTCGATGTATGGAACGGCAAGCTTGGCATCGAGCACATCGAAATCGTCGACCCGGCGCTGCTGCGCCAACAGTTGCGCGGCGAGCGCGGGCAAATGCTGGTGGGCGCCCACCTGGGCAACCTTGAGGTCTGTCGCGCGCTGGCCGAACTGGGCGAAAAAGTGACGATGAACGTGCTGGTGCACACCAAGCACGCCGAACGCTTCAACCGCCTGCTCGGCGAAGCCGGCGCGATCAATCTGCGACTGATTCAGGTCAGCGAGCTGGACCCGGCAATCATGCTGCAACTCAACCAGCGGCTGGATCGCGGCGAGTGGCTGGCGATTGCCGGCGATCGCGTACCGCTGCATGGCGGGCGTATCGCGCGAGTCGACTTTCTCGGTCATCGGGCAGCATTCCCACAAGGCCCCTGGCTGCTGGCCGGGCTGTTGAAGTGCCCGGTCAATCTGTTGTTTTGTCTGAAGCACAATGGGCGCTATCGAGTGACTCTCGAACCCTTCACCGAGGCTGTAATCTGGAAGCGTAGCGACCGCGAACAAGTGATCGCCGATTGGACAGCACGCTACGCCGAACGCCTGGGGCAGTACTGTCTCGAAGCGCCCCAACAATGGTTCAATTTTTACCCTTACTGGAAGACCGATGACGACGCATCCGCTTGAGCCGGTAACCTTCGGCGAACTCCCTTTGCGCATCGAAGACGTGTTGGCCCTGGCCAACCGTCAGGTGCCGACGCAGTTGCAAGGCGACCCTGAGTTCCGTCAGCGCATCGCCAAGGGCGCGCAATTCCTCGACTCCTTGCTGGACAAGGAAGGCGTGATCTACGGCGTCACCACCGGCTATGGCGATTCCTGCGTGGTCGCGGTGCCTTTGCATCATGTCGAGGCGCTGCCCCGTCATCTGTACACCTTCCACGGCTGCGGACTGGGCAAAATGCTCGATGCTCAGGCCACCCGTGCGGTACTCGCGGCGCGTTTGCAGTCGCTGTGTCAGGGCGTGTCCGGGGTTCGCGTGGAACTGCTGGAGCGTCTGCAAGCTTTCATCGATCAGGACATCCTGCCGCTGATCCCGGAAGAGGGCTCGGTGGGCGCCAGTGGTGATCTGACGCCGCTGTCTTATGTGGCCGCGACCTTGTCCGGCGAGCGTGAGGTAATGTTCCGGGGTGAGCGCCGACAAGCGGCCGACGTGCACCGCGAACTCGGCTGGACTCCGTTGGTGCTGCGCCCCAAAGAAGCCCTGGCGCTGATGAACGGCACCGCGGTGATGACCGGTATCGCCTGCCTGGCTTACGCCCGCGCCGATTACCTGCTGCAACTGGCCACACGTATCACCGCACTGAACGTGGTGGCGCTGCAAGGCAACCCGGAGCATTTCGACGAGCGCCTGTTCGCCACCAAACCGCATCCGGGGCAAATGCAGGTCGCCGCGTGGTTGCGCAAAGACTTGGCCATCGACGCGCCGACCGCGCCGCTGCATCGCCTGCAAGATCGTTATTCGCTGCGCTGCGCGCCCCACGTACTCGGCGTGTTGGCCGACAGCCTGAACTGGCTGCGCTCGTTCATTGAAATCGAGCTCAACAGCGCCAACGACAACCCGATCATCGACGCCGAAGCGGAACGCGTCCTGCACGGCGGGCACTTCTACGGCGGGCATATCGCCTTCGCCATGGACAGCCTGAAAACCTTGGTGGCCAACGTCGCCGACCTGCTGGACCGACAGCTCGCGCTGCTGGTGGATGTGCGTTACAACCACGGTCTGCCGAGCAACCTGTCCGGCGCCAGCGCTGAGCGGGCAATGCTCAACCACGGCTTCAAAGCGGTGCAGATTGGCACCAGCGCCTGGACGGCCGAAGCACTGAAAAACACCATGCCGGCCAGCGTGTTCTCGCGCTCCACCGAGTGCCATAACCAGGACAAAGTCAGCATGGGCACCATTGCCGCCCGCGATGCGATACGTGTGCTGGAGCTGACCGAACAAGTCGCCGCCGCCACGTTGCTGGCCGCCAATCAAGGCGTCTGGCTGCGCAGTCAGGCGCAAGACGCGCGGCCATTGCCGCCGGCTTTGGCCCAGATGCACGAAGAGCTTGCCAAGGACTTCCCGCCGGTCATCGAAGACCGCGCGCTGGACGCCGAATTGCGCCTGTGCCTGCAACGTATCGCCGAGCAACACTGGAGGCTGCATGCGTAGCAAGGGAGTAATTCACGCCGATACGGAAATCCTCGTGCCGTTCTTCGACATCGACACGATGGACGTGGTCTGGCACGGCCATTACGTCAAATACCTGGAAGTCGCCCGCTGCGCCTTGCTGGACAAGATCGGCCACAACTACATGCAAATGAAAGCGTCCGGCTACGCCTGGCCGGTGATCGACCTGCAACTGCGCTACGTGCGCGGCGCCACCTTCGGTCAGAAGCTCAATGTGCGCGCAAGCCTGGTGGAGTGGGAAAACCGTCTGAAGATCAACTACCTGATCAGCGACCTCGAAAGCGCCGAACGCCTGACCCGCGCCAGCTCCGTGCAGGTTGCGGTCGATCTCGCCAGCCGCGAAATGCAGCTGGCCTCGCCGCAAGTATTTGTCGATGCGGTTGAGAAGGTGCTGCCATGAACCTGTTCGGGTACACGCCCCTTCGTAGCAGCTGGCGAAGCCTGCGTTCGGCCGCGCAGCGGTCGCAATCCGGGGCATCCGATTCTCCTGAAAGACCGCGGACTCAGGCTTTACGACCGCTGCGCGGCCGGACGCAGCCTGGCGGCAGCTGCTATGGGAAGTGGATAGGTCTCCTGGCTTTGCTCGGCTTTTCATCGCTAGCGCAAGCCTTCGACCTGCACCAACTCAGCGATCAGCTGGCCAAGCCTGAAGTGATCCACGGCAGCTTCATTCAGGAAAAACACCTGCGTGCCCTGCCGCAGCCGCTGACCAGCAAAGGCACGTTCGTGCTGGCGAAAGATCACGGTCTGCTCTGGCTGCTCAAGAGCCCGCTGCAACAGGACTACCGCATCAGCACCAAGGGCATTGCCCGCCGCGACGGCAACGGTTGGCAATTGCTGCCGAACAAGAGCGCCGGTGCCGAGCAGAACCGTATATTCCTCGCCGTGCTGCAGGGCGACAGCAGTGGCCTGCAACGGGACTTCGACCTGCAACTGCAAGGCGACGCCCAGCAATGGAAGCTGACGCTGACCCCACGCTCCGTGCTGCTCAAGCAAGTCTTCACCCAGATCAACATCGACGGTGGTGAACTGGTGAAACGCATCGAGCTCCTCGAAACCCAGGGCGACAGCACCGTATTGCGCATGCACGACAGCACCAGCGCCAAACCTCTGAGCGATGCGGAGCAACATGACTTTGCCCAGTGAACGCTGGTTGCCGCGCCTGTTCCTGATCCTGCTGGTAGCCGTATTGGCCCTGGCCGGCTGGCAATGGCGTGGCGCGGCGCCGCTATCCGCCAACCTGATGGAACTGGTGCCGGGCACCGCGCCGGATCCACTGGAGCTGCGCGCCGAACAACGCATCCAGGAGCCGCTGAACCGCGAAATGCTGGTACTGGTCGGCCACGCCGATCGCCAGCAGGCCATCGCCATGGCTCAGCAACTGGGCGAGCGCTGGCAGGCCAGTGGTTTGTTCGAGAAGGTCCAGTGGAACCTGCAAGCGGACTTGCCGGCATTGCGTACGCAGTTGCTGCACGGGCGACTGGCGATGCTTTCGGCGGCGGATCGGCAACAGCTGATCGAGCAGCCACAGGCGTTTATCCAGCAACGCGTACAAGCGCTGTTCGACCCCTTTACCGGCTTCAGCCTGGTGCCAAGCCAGGACGACTGGCTGGGTTTGACCGGGCGTATCCAGAACAGCCAGCCGCAGCGTGGCGCGGTGCAGCTGGATATTGGCAGCGGCGCGTTGATCGCCGATGCCGACGGCAAGAGTTGGGTGCTGCTGCGGGCTCGCACGCAAGGCAACGCCTTCGATATGCACTTGCCGCTGCAAGTCGCCGAGCTACTCAAACAGAGTCGAGAACAAGCAGCGCAGGCCAACGTGCAATTGCTCGCGGCCAGCGGCCTGCTGTACGCCGCCGCCGGCCAGCAACAGGCAAGCCGCGAAATCACCTGGGTTGGCGGCGGTGCCACCGTCGGCATTCTGTTGCTGCTGTTGTTCGCCTTCCGGCGTTTTCGCGTGCTGCTGGCCTTCGTGCCGGTGCTGGTGGGCATGCTGTTCGGCGCGGTGGCTTGCGTGGCGCTGTTCGGCCATATGCATGTGATGACCCTGGTGTTGGGCTCAAGCCTGATTGGCGTGGCGGTCGATTACCCGCTGCATTACCTGTCCAAGAGCTGGAGCCTGAAGCCTTGGCACAGCTGGCCGGCGTTGCGCCTGACCTTGCCAGGGCTGACCCTGAGTCTGGCCACCAGTTGCATCGGTTATCTGGCGCTGGCCTGGACGCCGTTCCCGGCATTGACCCAGATTGCGGTGTTCTCCGCCGCCGGTTTGCTCGGCGCCTATTTGTCCGCCGTGTGCTTGCTGCCGGCCATGCTCAAGGGCATCGATCTGCGCCCGGCGCAGTGGCCGCTGCACGTCGCACAATTTTTGGTGGACACGCGTAATGCGCTGCTGCGTCGGGTTCGCAGCCCGCTGCTGTTGGGATTGCTGCTGCTGTTTTGCTTTGGCGGCCTGTGGCAACTCACCACCAGGAACGACATCCGCCAATGGATCAGCGCACCGCCACAACTGATGGACGAAGCTCAGACGATTGCGCGGGTCACCGGCTATCAGCCCACCAGCCAGTTCTTCCTGGTGCGCGCTGCCGATCAGCAACAACTGCTTGAACGTTCCACGGCCCTGAGCCAGCGCCTGGATCAACTGGTCAATCTGGAAAAGCTTCAGGGCTACCTGTCGCTGGATCAACTGGTCAGCCAGCCCAGCGAACAACAACAGGTTCGCGAGGCGCTGAACAAACTGCCGCCGTTCTGGCAGCCGCTGCTCGATCTCGGTATACCGGCCAGCGCACTGCAAGCCGAGCTGACGCAGTTGCACAAACTCCCTATCCAGGACATCGACGCCGCCCTGATCGGACCGCTGGCTGAACCATGGCGCTCGTTGTGGCTGGGAGCCACCGACGATGGCGTGGCCGGGATCGTCAGCCTGCAAGGGTTGAACAACCCGGAGTTGCTGCGGGTTCAGGCGCTGGATTTGCCTGGCGTGCAGTTGGTGGATCGACTGGGGGATCTGAACAAGGTGTTCGCCGCGACCCAGATCAGCGCCGCTGAATTGAAACTGCTGTCTTGCATCCTGATCGTGCTGCTGCTGATCCTGCCGTTTGGCTTCGGTGGTGCGCTGCGGATCGTCGCGCTGCCGTTGCTGGCGGCGCTGTGCAGTCTGGCCAGCCTCGGCTGGCTGGGGCAGCCGCTGACCTTGTTCAGCCTGTTTGGCCTGCTGTTGGTGACGGCCATCAGCGTCGACTACGCGATTCTCATGCGTGAGCAAATTGGTGGCGCGGCGGTGAGCCTGCTCGGCACCCTGCTGGCGGCAGCGACCACCTGGCTGTCGTTCGGCCTGCTGGCGATTTCCAGCACGCCAGCGGTGAGCAACTTCGGCCTGTCGGTGAGCCTGGGGCTGGCCTTCAGCTTCATCCTCGCACCATGGGCCAGGCATCAGACCCACGCCAGACCCGTCGCGGAGCCAGTAGCATGATGATCGCCTTGTTCTGGCTACTGGCCTTGGCGCTGTTTGCCGTGGCGACCCGTGTGGGTCATCGCTTCGGGCTGATCCCGATCGTCAGCCAGCTGCTGCTGGCGACTTTCGGCCTGCCGCTGTTGATGCTGTTGTGGATCGAACCGCACTGGCAGTTGAGCGGCGCCGAACTGGTGTCGCCGGGCTGGCTGAAAAATCTCTACAGCCTGAGCTTCGCGCTGCTGCTGGGGCACATTCTCAGCGACGTGATCGACCTGCGGCTGGATCGCCAGAGCCTGAAAATCGCCCTGCCGAGTTTTTGCATTCCGTTCGCCATCGGGCTGGCCACTGCTGTTTGGCTGTTGCCGAGCCAGCCGTGGTTGAGTTCGCTGGCGGTGGGTTTGCTGTTCGCGATCACCGCGATTCCGGTGCTCTATCTGTACCTGCGCCATATCGACTATCCACCTGCGGCAACTCGCCGGCTGGTGCAGACCGCAATCCTCATCGACCTGACTTGCTGGAGCCTGTTCGCCATCGCCCAAGGCAGCCTGCACCTGAGCAGCCTGCTGTTGCCATTGGCCGGCGCCTGTCTGCCGTTGTTGCTGCGTGTGCTCGGTGTGCGCCAGCCGCTGCTCCACAGCCTCGGCTTCTTTGTGCTGCTGGTGGTCGCTGAGCACTTCAAGCTCAACGCGCTGATTTTCGGCATCGGTTATTTGCTGTGCATGGCCGCCCTCAAGCTGCCGCTGGTGCTGCCGTTGAAGGCCGCCTGGATGAGCCGTTTACAGACCTATATTGCGATTCCACTGATCCTGACCTTCGGCATCGTGCAGATCAACGTGCATAGCGCCATGGACAGCCTCAGCTGGGTCCAGCTTGGCGCATTGCTGGTCTTGCCGATCCTCAGCAAACTGCTGGGCAACTGGCTCGGTTTGGGCTGGGCCGGCGCGTCCTTTGTCGGCGCCAGCCGCTGGCGGGAAAGTCTGCTGCTGAACATTCGTGGGTTGAGCGAGATCGTCTTCCTCAACCTGCTGCTGCAACAACAGCTGATCAGCCCGGCGCTGTACTTCGCGTTGATGCTGATGGGCTTGATCGCAACCTTGCTGCCGGCACTCGCCGGTATCCGCCGTATTCCTTCACACACCGCCGTCCCGGCAAGGAGCACCAGTGCCAACAGTTGAAATGGAAACTCGCCAGGTTGTGGTGATTGGCGCCGGTCCATCCGGTGCAATCGCGGCCGCGCTGCTCAAGCGTAAAGGTCACGACGTGCTGATTATCGAGCGCCAGCACTTTCCACGGTTCTCCATCGGTGAAAGCCTGCTGTCCCACTGCCTGGATTTCGTCGAAGAAGCCGGCATGCTCGACGCCGTGAACGCCGCTGGTTTCCAGCTGAAAAACGGCGCGGCCTTCGCCTGGGGCGAGCGCTACAGCGCCTTCGATTTCGGTGACACCTTCAGCAACGGCAAGCCGACCACCTTCCAGGTGCTGCGCGCCGACTTTGACAAACTGCTGGCCGATCAGGCCGAGTTGCAAGGCGTAGATATTCGCTACGGCGAAGAGATCATTGGCGTCGACTTCGACCTGCCAAAACCCCAGCTGAGCGCTCGTCGCGAAGATGGCAGCGAATACCGCATCGAGGCCGACTTCGTGCTCGATGCCAGCGGTTATGGCCGCGTATTGCCGCGCTTGCTGGACCTGGAAGCACCGTCGAATTTCCCGGCGCGTCAGGCGGTGTTCACCCATGTTGAAGACCACATCGACAGCCCGCGTTTCGAGCGCGAGAAAATCCTCATCACCACACACCCGATCCATCGCGATATCTGGTTCTGGACCATCCCGTTCAGCAACGGGCGCTGCTCGGTGGGCGTGGTGGCGGCAAAGGAACATTTTGCAGGCCGCACTGGCGACCCGGATGAATGCCTGCGCGGCTTCATCGCTGAAACCCCGAGCCTTTCAGGCGTGCTGCAAAACGCCGTGTGGGACACTCCGGCGCGAGCCATCGGCGGTTACTCGGCCAACGTCAAGACCCTGCACGGACCGGGCTTCGCTCTGCTGGGTAATGCCGCGGAATTCCTCGACCCGGTGTTCTCCTCCGGCGTGACCATCGCCATGCGTTCGGCGAGCATGGCCGCCGGCGTGCTGCATCGCCAGTTGCAGGGCGAAAGCGTCGACTGGCAGCGCGAGTTCGCCGAACCCTTGAAGCGCGGCGTGGATACCTTCCGTTGCTACGTCGAAGGCTGGTACGCCGGGACTTTCCAGGATGTGATTTTCCATTCGGGCGGTGCGTCGGAGATTCGCCGCATGATCAGTTCGATCCTCGCCGGCTATGCTTGGGATGAGCGCAACCCGTTTGTCAGCGAACCCAAGCGTCGCCTGCGAATGTTGTCGGAAATCTGCGCGAGTGATGTGGAATGATCCGTGCCCTGCTCTTGAGCTGTGTCCTGCTGCTGAGCGCCTGCGCCAGCCAGGCGCCATTGCCCGAGAGAAACCCGACCTTGCTGCTGCCACTGCAATTGCACATCGAACGCCAGCAGGCCGAGCAACGTCAGGACTGGCTGCTGGTGATCCAGCGTGAGGGGCAAAGCATCCGCTGGTCGATGATGGATCCGCTGGGAATCCCGCTGGCCCGTCAGCGACTGATTGATGGCGAGTGGCAGGCCGACGGCCTACTCCCGCCCAATCCGGAAGCCCGCGAGCTGTTCGCCGCCTTGCTGTTTGCATTGACACCCAAGGGCGAACTGCTTGGCAACTATCCGACGGCACAGCAACAAGGCTCGCAGCGCTCCCTCGGCCCGCGCTGGAAGATTCGCTATCAACAACCATTGGACTTCGATCTGAACCTGCCTCAAAACCTGCATTATCATGTCAGTCCGCTGACCACCGGGATTGCCCCATGACGGCTTATTTGAATGCCCTTGGGCTGATCTGCGGTTTAGGCCGCAGCAAGCGCGAAGTCGCGCGCAACCTGTTTGCCGGCGACGGCTCAGGCCTGCGCGTCGAAGCCGGCTGGGTGCCTGATCGTGCGTTGCCAGTGGTGGCAGTGCAGGGCGAGCTGGCGAGCATTCCCGCCGAACTGGTCCGGCAAAGCAGCCGCAATAACCAGCTGTTGCTGGAAGCTGCATTACAGATTCGTGATGACATCGACCAGGCAATTCAGACCTACGGTCGCGGTCGCATCGGCATCGTCCTTGGCACCAGCACCTCGGGCATCGATGAGGCCAGTCGCGGCATGACCAGCTACCTGCGCGACCACCAGTTCCCCGCCGGCTACGACTATCAGCAACAGGAACTCGGCGCCCCGGCGAACTTCCTCGCCGACTGGCTGCAACTGAGCGGTCCGGCCTATGTGATTTCCACCGCCTGCACCTCCAGCGCCCGGGCCTTGATGAGTGCTCAACGGCTGTTGGACCAGGGCCTGTGCGATGTGGTGCTGTGCGGCGGTGTCGATAGCTTGTGCAAGCTGACACTCAATGGTTTCTCAGCGCTGGAAGCCGTGTCCGAGCAGCGCTGCAATCCGTTTTCGGTCAATCGCAACGGCATCAATATCGGCGAAGCGGCGGTGCTGTTCCTGATGAGCAAAAGCGCCAACGGTTGCCCGCCGATTGCCTTGCTGGGTGGCGGCGCCAGCTCCGATGCCCACCATATTTCCGCGCCGGAACCGAGCGGTCGCGGCGCGCTGCAAGCCATGGACAAAGCCTTGAACCGCGCGCACTTGAGCCCTGAGCAGATCGGTTACCTGAACCTGCACGGCACCGCAACGCAACACAACGACGCCATGGAAAGCCTGGCGGTCGCGGCGTTGTTCCCGGGCGGCGTGCTCTGCTCATCGACCAAGCCCATGAGCGGTCACACCCTCGGCGCGGCCGGGGCATTGGAAGCAGCCTTCTGCTGGTTGAGCCTGGCCGCCGACAACAGCGAACACGCCTTGCCACCGCATGTCTGGGACGGCCAGGCCGATCCCGAACTGCCGCCACTGAAATGGGTGACGACCGCTGATCGCCTCGACCAGACCGCACCACGCTGCCTGATGAGCAACTCTTTTGCCTTCGGTGGCAACAACGTCAGCCTGATTATCGGAGACGCCCCATGATTGATTGGCCGCTCGCCGAACTGACTCCCCACGCTGGCGACATGATCCTGATCGATCAGGTGCTGGCGTTCGATGAAGAACAAATCCACACCCGTCTCACCGTCAAGCCCGGCGGCTTGTTTAACCAGACAGACGGCAGCCTGCCAGCCTGGGTTGGCGTCGAGCTGATGGCGCAGACCGTCGCCGCCTACGCCGGTTGTCGCGCGCGACTGCGCGGCAATGCCGTCGAGTTGGGTTTTCTGCTCGGTACGCGTAAATTCGAATGCAATGTCGAACACTTCCCCGCCGGCACCGAACTGACCATCCACGCCCTGCGCTCACTGGAAGACGACAACGGCATGGGCATATTCGAATGCCACATCAACGCGCCCGGCATCCATGCCACCGCACGCCTGAATGTGTTCTGCCCGCCTCAGCCGGCCAACTATCTTCATGAATCCCCGGCCTCTTCAACAGGAACCCAGCCATGACTGAATCCGTACTGGTCACCGGCTCCAGCCGTGGTATCGGCCGTGCCATTGCCTTGCGTCTGGCCCAGGCAGGCTTCGATCTGGTGTTACATTGCCGCAGTGGTCGCAGCGACGCCCAAGCGGTTCAGGCCGAAGTCGAAGCACTGGGCCGCAGCGCGCGCATCCTGCAATTCGACGTGTCCGATCGCGCCAGCTGCAAAACCATTCTCGAAGCCGACGTCGACTCCCACGGCGCCTATTACGGTGTGGTACTGAACGCCGGCCTGACCCGTGACGGCGCCTTCCCGGCGTTGAGCGAGGAAGACTGGGATATGGTGATGCGCACTAACCTGGACGGTTTCTACAACGTGCTGCACCCGGTGATGATGCCGATGATTCGTCGTCGCGCCGCTGGGAGAATTGTCTGCATCACCTCCGTTTCGGGGCTGATCGGCAATCGCGGGCAGGTCAACTACAGCGCGTCCAAGGCCGGCCTGATCGGCGCGGCCAAAGCCCTGGCCATCGAACTGGGCAAACGCAAGATCACCGTCAACTGTGTTGCACCGGGCTTGATCGACACGGCGATGCTCGACGAAAACGTCCCGGTCGAAGAACTGCTGAAAATGATCCCCGCACAACGCATGGGTACCGCGGAGGAAGTCGCCAGCGCGGTGAATTTCCTGATGTCCGCCGAAGCGTCCTATATCACCCGGCAGGTCTTGGCCGTCAACGGAGGCCTGTGTTGATGAAGCGCGTCGTCGTCACCGGCATGGCCGGCATCACCTCATTGGGCAGCGACTGGGAAACCATCGCCGCCAACTTCCGCGCCAACCGCAGCGGCATCCGCCGCATGGATGAGTGGGATCGCTTCACTGAATTGAACACCCGGCTGGCCGGGCCGATCGATGACTTCAAAGTGCCCGCCCATTGGACCCGCAAGCAATTGCGCAGCATGGGCCGGGTCTCGCGCCTGGCGGTTGGCGCAGCCGAACAAGCCTTGGCCGATGCCGGCCTGCTGGGCGATGAGTCGATCAAGGACGGCCGCATGGGCGTGTCCTGTGGCTCCTCCACCGGCAGCACCGACGAGATCAAAGCCTTCGGCAAGATGCTGCTGAACTCGGTGGCAGAGGGCCTCAACGCCAACTCCTACGTGCGGATGATGCCCCACACCACAGCGGCCAATATCAGCATCTTCTTCGGCCTTACCGGCCGGCTGATCCCGACGTCCAGCGCCTGTACCAGCGGCAGCCAGGGCATCGGCTATGCCTATGAATCGATCAAGTTCGGCCGTCTGCCGCTGATGCTCGCCGGCGGCGCCGAAGAGCTGTGCCCGACCGAAGCCATGGTCTTCGACGCGCTCTACGCCACCAGCCTGAAAAACGATGCACCGCAGACCAGCCCGCGCCCTTACGACACGGCTCGTGATGGTTTGGTGATCGGTGAAGGCGGCGGCATGCTGGTACTCGAAGAACTGGAACATGCACTGGCGCGCGGTGCACACATTCACGCCGAGATCGTCGGTTTCGGCAGCAACGCCGACGGCCAGCACGCCACCCGTCCGGAGGTGGTCACCATGCGCCGGGCCATGGAACTGGCGCTGGAAGACGCCGGGCTGGAGCCGTCCGCCATCGGCTACGTCAATGGTCACGGCACCGCCACCGAGCAGGGCGACATCGCCGAAACCCTGGCCACCAGCAGTCTGTTCGGCAGCCGTATGCCCATCAGTTCGCAAAAGAGCTTCCTGGGCCACACCCTTGGCGCCTGTGGTGCGCTGGAGTCGTGGTTCAGCATCGAAATGATGAACCGCGACCAGTACGTGCACACCTTCAACCTCGATGACATCGACCCGCGTTGTGGCGAACTGGACTACCTGCGCGGCGAATTCCGGCAGATGAGCAACCAGTACGTGATGAACAACAACTTTGCTTTTGGCGGGGTGAATACTTCGCTGATTTTCCGTCGCTGGCAGTAACTGGCAATTGAGTCGTCGTACACGACGAAAGCAGCCTGGAATGAATTCTCGCTGCCCATGAACGACAAAGGGCGCCTTTCGGCGCCCTATTCACAGACAGGTTGGCTTGTCATCGCCCTATTCCTGTCTGGCTCTGCGATGGCTGGTTACCCAGGATCCTCAGAGTCTCACAAGCCCCTTTCGGGAACGCGGCCAGTATTGCCCGAAACCAAGCAACCGGCAACCGGTGGCAAACCGCCCAATAACCTCAGCACAAAGGCTTTATAGCCCGAGGGCGCTACGGACAGCTGCTTTGATCGCGGCAAACTCCTCTACTGAAAGTTGTGAGATTTCGTAAACACGCTTTCCTTGCCGATCTCTTCGCTTGATCCGGTCAAGTCTGGGAAGACTGACGGTTGCGACCATATCGCACTTTGCCCAACAAACAGGACTCCCTCCTTGAAGATGGTTTTCAAGCTCCAGATGGTGATCGAGAAAAGACTCTGGAGCCGTGGTGCTCAGCGGCACAACCGTCACCAATAGCCTGTTGGTCCTGTGTTTGCGTATGACGACAACGGGCCGGACCTTGACCATCTCAGGTATTTCATAGCCTCTGAAATCGCAAATCAGCACGCTGCCTTCCTTGGGTTGGTATTGAAGTGGCATCCATGGCACTCGCCAAAAAGAAATCGATTCTGCGCAAGTGTTGAACAAATCCCTAAGCCCGATCCGTTACCTGAAATGTCAACTCCTCGAATCGCTCTCACACCGAAGCATCCCTGTGATCAACCAACTACATTCGCTCTAGCAGGGCCGGCTCAAAACCACCGCACATGAACTATCGGTTTGTGCCTCAACCAATAGGCTCGGCCCTGGTCAACAACTCGACAAACGCCTTGGCCATCGGCGAGTTTTGATCTTTCCTCTGCACCAGCCACACCGCCGAGATCGCTTGCGGGTCGAGCAGCGGTCGATAGACCACGCCGTCGATGCGCATTCGCCGATAAGACGCCGGCAGCACCGACACACCGAGCCCGGCTGCCACCAAACCGATGATGGTCATCGCCTCACCGGCCTCTTGAGCGAAGTGCGGGCTGAAGCCGGCATCGCGCGCCAGGCTGAGCAGTTGCGTATATAACCCGCTGCCATAGCTACGTGGGAAAAACACAAAAGGCTCGAGGGCCAGCGCCGACAGGAACAAACCCTCCTCACTGCCAGCCACCAGTGGGTGCTTGGCACTGAGTACCGCCACCAAAGGCTCGCGCATCAACTCGACTACGGTCAACGAATCCGGCAGGGGCAACGGCCGCATGATGCCAACCTGGATTGACTCATCCACCAGCGCATCGGCAACCCGGGTGCTGCTCATTTCCCGCAGGTTCAGGTGCACCGACGGGAAGCGCTGGCGAAACGCGAAAATCGCTTGCGGGATAGTCGAGCTGAACGGTGCCGACGAGGTAAAGCCGATCTTCAGTTCGCCCAGCTCACCCAGTTGCGCGCGTCTGGCCACGTCGGCGGCTTTGTCGACCTGCGCCAGCACCAGACGCGCCTCTTCCAGAAACAACCGCCCGGCTTCGCTGAGCTCGACCCGACGATTGGTCCGCTCGAACAAGCGCGCGCCGACCTCTTGCTCCAGCGCCTGAATCTGCTGACTCAACGGCGGCTGGGAGATACCCAGCACCTGTGCGGCGCGGCCGAAGTGCAGTTCTTCGGCGACGGCGATGAAGTAGCGCAGATGACGCAATTCCATGAAAACTCCATTAGGTCGTTAAACCTATCAAACAGGTCGAACAATATATTGGAAAGAATCATTAGCCAGCTATATGCTTTTTTCATTGCCTGACCGGCTGCGCCCCACCGAGGTTCCCCGTGAAAACTGCCGTTGCCCCGCTAGCCCATGAAATGCCGCCTTCTGCGCTGGACGATGGGGTCGCTGAACTGCACGACATCTACATCGAAAAAGGCACGCCGATGTTCATGCGCACGGCGCTGGCGCTGTTTTCCGGCGGTTTCGCCACCTTCGCCCTGCTCTATTGCGTACAGCCAATGATGCCGCTGCTGTCCCACGAGTTTTCCATCAACGCCGCGCAGAGCAGTCTGATCCTCTCGGTCGCCACCGGCATGTTGGCCATCGGGCTGCTGATCACCGGACCGATTTCCGACCGTATCGGGCGCAAACCGATGATGGTCGCGGCGCTGTTCGCCGCGGCCCTGTGCACCCTCGCCAGCGCAATGATGCCGAGCTGGCAAGGGGTGCTGGTGATGCGCGCGCTGACCGGTTTGTCCCTGAGCGGGCTGGCAGCGGTGGCCATGACTTACCTGAGCGAAGAAATCCACCCGCAACACCTCGGCCTGGCGATGGGGCTGTATATCGGTGGCAACGCGATTGGCGGTATGTCTGGCCGCTTGATCACCGGTGTGTTGATCGATTTCGTCAGCTGGCATACAGCGATGCTGGTGATCGGCGGACTTTCGCTGATCGCCGCAGCGGTGTTCTGGAGAATCCTTCCGGAGTCGCGCAACTTTCGTGCTCGCTCGCTGCACCCGCGCAGCCTGATCGACGGCTTCACCATGCACTTTCGCGACGCCGGTCTGCCGTGGCTGTTTCTGGAAGGCTTTCTGGTGATGGGCGCCTTCGTGACGCTGTTCAACTACATCGGCTATCGCCTGCTGGCCGCGCCATACCACATGGACCAGGCGTTCGTCGGCCTGCTCTCGGTGGTGTACCTGTCGGGCATCTACAGCTCGGCGAAAATCGGTGCGCTGGCCGACACATTCGGCCGGCGCAAAATGCTCTGGGGCACTATCGTTTTGATGCTCGCGGGGATTGCCCTGACCATGTTCACCCCCTTGGTACTGGTGCTGATCGGCATGCTGCTGTTCACGTTCGGCTTCTTTGGCGCGCACTCGGTGGCCAGTAGCTGGATCGGGCGCCGGGCGACCAGGGCCAAAGGCCAGGCTTCGTCGCTGTACGTGTTCTGCTATTACGCCGGGTCGAGCATCGCCGGCACGGCAGGCGGCGTGGCCTGGCACCTGGGGGGCTGGAACGGGATCGGGTTGTTCATTGGCGGATTGCTGGTGATTGCACTGCTGGTGGCGTTGAAGCTGGCCAGGCTGCCGTTGTTGCCGAACAATCAACCGATGTAGGCAGAACATCTAGAATGCCTGCAACACCAGCCGCGCCTCCAATAGCTTGCCGCGTTTCTCCAGGGTCAGCGATTGCAGCGCGGCACCTTCTTGCTCGGTGTTGTCCAGCCAGGCCAGCAAGACCAGCGCGTCGCCGCTGACCGTCAGCCGCAACAAGTTGCCCTCTACGTCGAACTGTTGCAGTTCAAGGCCAGCCGCGACGACACGCTCACTGACCTGAGTGGACAGCGGTTGAGTCGTGGTGGCGCGCCCAACGGGTGGCTGAGCGCGCTGGACCTCCATGGCCAGAGCAAGCCGTTGCTGATACTGCCGCTCGGCCACCAACAACCGTTGCTGAGCCGGTTGCCAAACCATGCTGAAGGCCAGCACTGCCAGCATAAACACCCCAAGTCCACTTAACAGCTGTCGATCACGTAGCGACTGGCGGTTCCATATTTCAGTCACGACCACAGGCAAAGCTATGGATTTGCCCATCATGATTTTTCCTCGAGAGTCAGTACTGCCTGCACCCGGTTCTGCTCCTTGCTGGCACCGCCAAGCTTGATCGACATACCGCTCTTTTGCCCGCGCTCACGCAGTTGTTCCAGTTCCGCGAAACTGCTGGCGGTGAGTTGCATTTTCCAGCCCTCACCGGCCCGGAATTCGATACGCTGAACCTCGACGCTGCTGCCGCCAATAACCTGCTCAGTCAGGTTCACCAGGCGGGAGATCTGTGTGTGCTGATTGACACTGCCTTTGCTTTGCAAAGCCTTGAGTTGCGCAGACAGATCAACAATGCGGGTCTGCTCCGGATACATCGCCTTGAAGCGCTGTACACTCTGGGAATACAGCCGCTGAGCCTCGCGCTCGAAAAAATGGCTGCGGGCTTCAGTGAAACCCCAGGACAACGCGAATAGTGCCACCCCCGCCAGTAAGGCTGTCGACCATGGCCAGCGGCGGCGAGCCTGGCGGAACTCGCCTTGTAGCAGGTTGATCGATTGCCCTGCGTTCCCCAGCAACAAACTATTGTGCCCCTCATCCAACCAGCAGATATCCGCGGGAAAGAGCGGTTCGAGTGTCGCCACCGCCTCTGCCGGCACAGCCAGGCGAAAATCCAGCGCACCGCCGAGGATCCATCGGCCAAACCACCACACGGCATAAGCCTGATCGTCCGGCAACAGTTGCGCATCGACATGGATGCCTGAGGTTTCGATACCCAGTTCGGTGAGCAGGTCCAGCAGCGCCTTGAAGCGAGCCTTGTGGATAACCAGAACCGGATAGCAGCCCTCCTGATCGCGCTGCCCGACACACAGATGCAGAACTTCAAGCTCTTCCCCCAGTTGATCTTCGATGGCAAAGACGATTGCCTGAACACTCGGCCGCCGCCTTGAGGGCCACTTTTGGGTACGAAACCAGCCACACATTTCCATCGGTAGCAGCACTTGAATTGCCTGCCCGTCCAGGTCTTTTGCGGCTTCGGCCAAGGTGGTGGCTTGCCGCTCGCCAGATGCCCGCAATATGCAGCTCGGCCAGTCGGGCGACGGATCGGTCAGCCCTTCGGCGCTCAGGAAAAGCCAGGTTTTCATCGGAAAGATTCACTTGTAAGCGGGGCCAGAAGGCGTCGTTGCTTGATGCTCCACTGGCGGCTTTTGAGATCACGTTCGACATCCGTGACCAGCCGTAAGTGGCTTTGCCCAAGGGCGACTTCAACCGTGATGCGGAACCAGCGACTGCTCACGCCAAGGCCATGACTGCTCAGGCTCAGCCCAGAGAGCAGCGGCTCTTCGGTAAACGCTTGAGCAGAGCGGTAGCCTTGTGCCGGACGCTGGCTGACGACGGCTCCGGCGATGGCCGGGGTCATGCCCTCCAGCGTCATCAACAACTGAGCCGGCGCGGTATTGACGTTCAGGCTGGCGTCCTTGGGCAGTAGCGCGACCCACGGTTGCAGGCGCCGGAGTACCTCGCCATCGATTCCCGGCAGCAAACGCAATTGGCTGAGGTCGTTCAAACCATCCGCCAGGCTCGAGGTTTGCAACGCCTGCAAATCCAACGGAGGTATTCCCAGCCCTGTCAGTAACCGCGACCAACGCTCCAGAGTGACCTGATCGATCTGCCCGTTCTTGAACAAGGTATTGAGGTTGAAGCGTCCGCCCAGATCTTCGATGCTGACCCGAATGTCCCCGTTTTCCACCTCGAACGGCGGCTTGGGCCGAGCCCATTCCTGCGCCAGGTTGACAGTCCTCTGTTCGTCCAGCTCAGGGTTGCGCAATAGCTGCATGGCCCAGGCTTCGCCGGAGAATCCCAACTGCCGCAACTGCACCTGGTGGAGTTGTTGCGCACTGCTTTGCACGACGAGGCGATGATTTCGCAACATCCCGGCGGTGATCAGCAGCGCCAGACTCATGATCAACAGCACGCTGATCAGCGCCACGCCACGTTGGCGAGCATTCATTGCGCGCTCCCCGGCAAGAGCACCACGCGACGGATCTGCTCAAAGCGTCCCGTCGACAGCGTGACTTCCAGCGCTTTGGGCCGGGATTCAGGTTTGGCCTGGCTTGCCGGCCAATCGTTGCGCCATCCCGTCTTGCTGTCGAACAATCGCCAACTCAAGGCACTGACTTCGGCAAGGAGTTTTTGTCGTTGGAGCAACGGCTGCTCGGCACCGCTGCTTTCACGCCAGAGCGTGCCCTTGTCGAGGCGATAGCTGACGTTCTGCAATTCGCTGCGTGGTTGATCCAGCGGGTTACGCCAGTTACTGCGCTGCAACTGTAAAAGCGTCTGTTTCAATACGATGGATTGCTCGGTCACCTGCAAAATATCGCGTTCGATTACCGCGAGCGCGCGCTGCAGGTTTCTGAGCTCTCGTTCATGGACAGCGGTGCTGCGTTCGGCGCGTACCACGCCATCGAACAGCCTCCAGCAGGCGAGCCCAAGCAAGGCAAAGATCGCCATGGCGATCACCAGCTCGAGCAAGGTGAAGCCCTTCGGACTATTCATTGCGAGCCTGTAGCCAACTGGTGGTGCGGTGTACGATCTGATCACTGCCTGAACGGCTAACGCTGAGATCGACCTTGAGCAGACGCGGATCTGCTGCCGGCCCGACGGCCTGGTTCAGGACCCAGTCACGTCGGTCGAAGTGCCGGATCAGCTGCTGGCGACCTTGGGGCAGCGCTGCCTGCAGGTGTAACTCACTCAGTTGATTGTCGGCCAGCCAGGCACCGCAGAGCTGCTCCTCCAGACGGACATTCTGCTTCAGGGCATATTGGCCGGCGGCCATCACGGCAGCTGCCAGTGTTGCGAAAACAACCAGAGCGATCATGATTTCCAGCAGGGTGAAACCTCGATGGACTGTCCTGGATTTACGCTGCCTTCTGGGTTTCTTTCGTTTCTTGCTATTCATCGATCGTCGGCTCGCCTAGTCCGTCACTGGAGATGCTTGACCAGCGCTGCTCATCCGTTTCGATGTGCAGCGTGAAGGCACTGGTTTCATCGCTGCTGAGCAGCCACAAATGGGGTTGTCCGGGTCGATCCCCGAGTTTCAACGCTTGCCCCTCCTGCTCCAGACGCAGTTGCAACCCGGCAGGCAAGCGATAACCCGCTCCTACCAGGCGCCAATCCGAACCATCGAGCTTCAGCACCTGATAACCGTCGGTCTCCAGCCGCACGCCGTACTCACGGCCTTCAAGTACTGCTTGCTCTCGAAGTTTGTGCAGAAGCTGAATCAACCCGCTGGCTTCCTGCCGCGCCTGGCGCGCAGGATTGTTGCCGGTCGCAAAGCTCACCATACCGAGCAGAACACCGATCAACACGATGACCACCATCAACTCCAACAAGGTGAAACCCCGCGAATGCTTCGGCACGTATCAGCCTTCCCAGTTGCCGATATCGGCGGCATAGCCTTCGCCACCGGACACACCATCGGAGCCCAGGGAATACAGGTCATAGCCACCATCGGCGGAATTCACACCGGGATTGAGGTATTGATACGGCGTGCCCCATGGATCGATCGGCAGGCTTTTGAGATAACCCTGGGGGTTCCAGTTCTTCGGCACCGGCGCGCCCAGCGGACGCTTGCTCAGCGCTTCCAGACCTTGCTGGGTCGAGGGGTAGTGGAAGTTGTCGAGGCGATACATCTCCAGGCTGGTGGCAATGGCCTGAATATCGGTTTTGGCCGCGGTGACCTTGGCTTGGTCGGGGCGGCTCATGAACTGCGGGACGACAATGGCGCCGAGCACGCCGATGATGACCACCACGACCATGATTTCGATCAGGGTGAAGCCGCGTTGGGCCTTGGCTGTTTTGTTCTGGACAGGGTTCATGGGTCAACTCACCAGTTGGTTAAGGCTAAGAATCGGTAACAAAATGGCCATGACGATCAGCAGCACAACGCCACCCATCAGCACCAACATGGCCGGTTCGAACAAACTCACGACCAGCGCAATGCGCGCCGCGAGGGTTTTCTCCTGCTGCTCGGCAGCCCGCGCGAGCATGCTATCGAGCTCGCCCGCGCGTTCACCGCTGGCGATCATGTGCAGCATCATTGGGGGGATATCGCCGCTCAGTTCGAGCCCTCGGGTCAAGGTCCCGCCCTCACGCACTGAACATGCGACGTCGCGCATGCGCGCGCGAATGGTCAGATTGCCGATCACCGCTGCGGCGATTTCCAGGGCGTCGACCAGCGGTACGGCGCTCTTGCCGAGGATCGCCAGCGTGCTGGCAAACCGCGCCGCCTCCATGGCCCGAAACAACCCGCCCAGCAGTGGCGCCCTCAAGACCAGCGCATGCCAACGCAAACGCAACGAGGGTTGGTGCAGAGCCCAACGCACCGTCACGGCGAGACCCAACAACAGCGCCAGCAACACCAGACCGTGGCTGCGCAGGCCGTTGCTCAGGGCGATCATTGCCTGGGTCAACAGCGGCAACGGCTGACCGCTGTCGACGAAGATTTTCACCACGTCCGGAACCACGTACCCGAGCAGAAAACCGACAATCGCCAGCGACGCGAACAGCAGGATCATCGGATACACCAATGCCAGCTGAATTCGCTGGCGAGACAACTGACGAGCCTCGGTATAAGCCGCCAATTGCTCGAGTACATGGCCCAGATGACCGGAACGCTCACCCGCCGCAATGGTGGCGCGAAACAGTTCTGGAAAGGCCCGTGGGAAACCAGCCAGCGCCGCTGCCAGTGCATACCCTTCCATCACCCGCGCCCGTACCGCCGACAGCAAGCTGCTGACCCGACGCTTCTCGCTTTGTGCCGCGACCGCACGCAGGGCTTCTTCGAGCGGCAACCCGGCCTGAATCAAGGTGGACAACTGCAGGGTCAGCAAGGCCAGTTCGCTGGCACTCAACCTTGTGGTGTTTCCAAAGACGGCACCTTGAGGTCCCTGGTTCTTTGCCGCCCGCAACTCAGTCGGCAACAAGCCGCGTTCGCGCAATAGCTGCCGGGCGTGGCGTGGGCTGTCTGCCTCCTGCTGCCCTCGGCAATAACGACCATTGCGGTCCTGAGCCTGGTACTCGAATGCCGGCATGTCTTAGTCCTCCTGAGTGACCCGCAGCAACTCGTCGAGGCTGGTCAGACCTTCCAGTACCAGCCGCTGGCCATCCTGAAACAGACTGCGCGACACCAGCCGTGCCTCGCGGGCAAGTTCCTGCTCACTGGCGCCCTGATGAATCAACTCGGACAAGGCTGCCGTGACGCTGACCAACTCATAAATCCCGATCCGCCCGCGATAGCCTTGCTGGCATCGGTCGCAACCCTGGGCCTTGAACAGGCGCGGAGCGGCCTGACTGTCGAGCCCCAGTCGCTGGCAGGCGGCAGCGTCGGTGAGATCGGGCACCTTGCACTCCGGGCAAAGAGTGCGCAGCAGACGCTGGGCCAGGACTCCGACCAGCGATGAGGCCAACAGGTAGGCATCGACGCCCATATCCACCAGCCGGGTGACCGCGCCGACCGCGCTGTTGGTATGCAGGGTCGACAGCACCAGGTGTCCGGTCAACGAAGCCTGTACCGCAATTTCAGCGGTTTCCCGGTCGCGGATTTCGCCCACCATCACCACGTCCGGGTCCTGACGCAGAATGGCCCGCAGACCTCGGGCAAAGGTCATCTCGACCTTCGGGTTGACCGGTGTCTGGCCGATCCCCGGCAAGTGGTATTCAATAGGGTCTTCGACCGTAAGGATGTTGCGGGTCTGGTCATTAAGGCTGCTCAGCGCCGCATACAGGCTGGTGGTCTTGCCAGAACCGGTCGGGCCGGTCACCAGAAAGATCCCGTGGGGTTTGCCGAGAATCTGCTGAAAGCGCGCCAGAGTGTCGACAGGCATGCCCAGGCGTTGCAAATCGAGGCGGCCGGCCTGCTTGTCGAGCAGCCGCAGGACCACTCGTTCACCGTGAGCCGAAGGCAAGGTCGAGACCCGCACATCGACCTCGTGCCCGGCCAGTCGCAGCGCGATTCGACCGTCCTGCGGGATACGTTTCTCGGCGATATCGAGGCGGGCCATGACCTTGATCCGCGACACCAGCAGGTTGGCCAACTCGCGCTTGGGTCTGAGTACTTCGCGTAACTGCCCGTCGACCCGCATGCGCACCGACAGATACTGTTCGAAGGTTTCCAGATGAACATCCGAAGCCTTCTCTCGCACCGCCTCACTGAGCAGTGCGTTGATCAGTCGGATAATCGGCGCATCACCTTCCTGTTCGAGCAAGTCGGCGGTCTGCGGCACCTGATCGGCCAGGCTGAGCAGATCAAGTTCTTCATCCAGCCCTTGGGCGACCTGTTCGGCAGCACTCTGGCCATCGCTGTAGCAACTCGCCAGACGCGCCGCGAACACGGCAGGCTCAAGCACCTGAAGTGGCAGCTCATGCCCGATCAGACGCCGGGCCTCCGCCAAGGCAGTTAACGGTGTATCGGTACGAATCGACAGACTCAATGCCTCGCCCGTCCCTTCCAATAGCACCCCGAAACGCCGGGCGAAGCCAAATGGCAGCTGCTCGCAAAACGCCCACTGCCGCGTCATGGCGCACTCGGCGCAGGCTTGCGCAGGTCGATGGATTGCGCATCAGTGGAGCCGTCGAACAGTTGGTGCGGGTCACGGGGCAGCAGCAGCGAATTATTCTGTCGCGCCGTCGGCTGACTGAGGTCGCGCAAGTCGTTGTAACGATCCTGACTGATCTCGGCGAGATCCTGCTTGCTGCGCACAATCGTCGGACGCAGAAAGACCATCAAGTTGCTTTTAGTCTGAGTGTCTTTGGTCCAGCGAAAGAGCGCCCCCAGATACGGGATATTGCGCAACAGGGGGACACCGCTTTCCTGGGTGAGCACACTGTCCTTAATCAGGCCGCCGATGACAATGATGTCGCCATCGTTAGCCAGGATCGTGCTTTTCAATGCGCGTTTGTTGGTGATCAGGTCCGAAGAATCCACACCGGATACCGAGGGTGCGATATCCGAAACCTCCTGTTCGACCTCCAGGCGCAAGGTGGAACCATCATTGATGTGCGGTTTGATCTTCAGACGAATCCCGACATCCTTGCGCTCCACGGTCGTGAAGGGGTTGTCCGCACCACTGCTATTGGTGGCATAGGAGCCGGTCTTGAACGGTACGTTCTGACCCACGATGATTTCCGCCTCCTGGTTATCCAGAGTCAGCAGGCTCGGGGTGGACAGGAGGTTGCTACGGGAGTTGCTGGCCAAAGCGGAAATCAACGCGCCGAAACGATCTCCGCCAAGCCTGAGAAGCGAGCCCTCTGGAGCGGTTTTTTTATCATCAAACTCTATCCCCCCGACAATCGGAATGTTGGTGCCGGGAAAGTTGATGAAGCCTTTGGCATCCCCGGTACTGATTCCCCACTGAACCCCCAGCGCTTCGACAATGTCGCCGGAAATCTCCACGATAGCGGCATGGATCAGCACTTGGGCGCGCGGTTGATCCAACTGACGGACGATGTTCTCGATCGTCCTGACCTGGGCCGGATCTGCGACTAACACCAGCGCATTCTGGCTCTCATCAGCCTTGACCATAACCTGTGTGGCTGGAGTGGAATCTTTTGCGCTGCCAAGAGGGGCGTCCTGTTTCAGGCCCTGCCCCATGGCATCCAGCACCTCGGCCAACTGCTTGGCATCGCTGTGCCGCAGGCGGATCACCCGGGCGTTATCGAGCTTGGCAGTCGCCGGGATATCCAGCGAACGAGCCAGCCTGGTCAAGCGTTGACGCACGGCCTGCGTACCGATGATCACCAGGCGGTTAGCGCGTGAATCGGCAATCACCAGGCTCCCCGTATCCGCTCCAGGTTTGCCAAGAGACGACTCCATCACCTTGGCAACATCAGTCGCCAGACCATGGCGCAACTCCACGACGACATGGGCATTCTTTGCCCCGGAGTCCAGCTTGCGAACGACCTGCCCGATGCGCCGGACATTGCTGGCTGTGTCAGTGACCACCAGAGCATTGGCTGAAACCGACGGACCGACATAGCCATTGGCCGACACCAGTGGTCGTACCAGACCTGCGAGGTCAGCGGCGCCGCTGGAATTGAGTTCGATCACCTCCGTGACGAACTGCGCTGCTGGCGAGGTTTGAGCATCACCGTTGCCAGCTCGTGTCTTGGCTTCCGTCACCGGCGTGATCAGTATTCGATCGCCCTGATCGATCACCGTGAAGTTGTGGGCATCAAGCACCGAATAGAACAGCCGGCGGACCCCTTCGCGGTCCAGCGCCTGCCTGGACATCACAGTGATACGACCCTGAACCCGAGGGTCAAGGATCACCGTCGTGCCTAGTATCGACGACATTTCCTCCACGACATCTCGCAGTTCGGCGTTGTTCATTGCCAGTTGCCATTGCTGCTCCTCGGCCAATGCCGAACCCTGGAGCAGCAATGCCGCCAACGCTGTAACCCGCAACGCCAGGCGCAATACGCCCAACCTGAAACTGTTCATTCAATCACTCTGAGGCAGATCGGCAGTCGGCCGAAGATAATGGGGAGAAGGTGCGGGGGCCGGGGCCGGGGCCGGGCCCTGACCTCCCGCCTTGACCGCCTGCAAGGAGCGCCCGCCAGTCAGTTGTAGAGGTAACAACTCCTCACGACCCTTGCGCCAGAGCACTACTTGCGCAATTTCCACGCGACGCAGGACGCTGCCGCCGGGCAAGCTTTCGCCAACCTGATAAATGCGCTCACCATCGGCCCCCGCCAATAACGCCCGGGACTCGCCGGTACTGGAAACAAAACTCGCACGTAGCGTCAGCGGTTCGGCACTGCGCACCAATGCACTTTCCGCGGCCAGACCGAGCACCGTCGCGACGGCGGCAGGATCCAGCTGAGCCCGCGAATCAACAACGGCTGCAGATGCGACTGGAAGCTCACGTTGCATCGCCATGGCCTCGCGCAGCGCCCACTCTTTCCAGGTCAAGGACGCTCCGTAACCCAACGGTAGAACCAGCAAAACGACCCTGAGCAAGACTGGCCAATGACCGGACACTGCCACTACTGAAAACTTCAATCCCGATTCACATCAATCATGTTTTTCTGTCCAGCTGAGACTCGGAAAGACATACGTTCAAGAACGCTGCGCCCCGAGAGTTCATGTTTAATGACGGCAGTTACGTGCAAGGCGATCAAGAGCGCGAGCAACAGACAAGCCCACACATGAACCGTTACAGACAGCGCGATAAAATCAGGGTCATCCAACGGTTGAGGGATAAAGAAAAGATCGAAGACACTGATCGCTCGATCCATCATTAAAATACCCGTCACCAATACAACACCAATGACCAGATAAATAAACCTGTGTACGAACAGCGCGAGATACTCGGCGAGTGAACGACAGTGCGCGCCCGCAGAGCGCTGATACCTAAAAGAAAGGTAAAGTCTTAAAGCAAAAAATGGCAAATACAGCGTGGTCAACGATACATTAACGAAAGCCACCCACTCCTTGACCGCCAATGGCACATCGAATAGCGATACATAGAAACCGCTTATCAGCGCCCACAAAATAACTATTGCGGATAACCAGTGCAAAAATTTTTGTTGCCCTGAATAACCTGACTCTCTCATCTTCAAGCTCATAACCCAGTCGCGCTGATAACAAATCGCAGTCAGCCAGAGACTCCAGACAATCACGTATTAGTGACTGCCCGGAGCGTTGCCAGATCAAGCTATTTCTGGTCCCAGGCCATATGCCAGTGAGCACCGACACCGGGTTCAAACCCATTAGCCGTTGGACTGTATTGCTTGCAGTAACCGGACTCTGGGAATGGCTTGCATTCATAGATCAGACCGTTTTTTGGCTGCAAGACTTTAGTACCCGCCGTGTAGCTGCCAACGTTTTCCGGGAATACAAAATCATAGTCCCCACCACCGCCTTCACCGGTCATCTCGGTTTCCTCGAAGGCCTGGCGTGTGGTACGACCATCTTCGGTGGTCCCTACCAGTTTCACACCGTGTTTACCCGGCGCTGTACGCACATCGACGTTCAGCCAGATATTGCTTTGCGCAACCACGAGTTGTTTGGTGTAACCCACTTGCTTGTTGTTGGCATCGAAAATGGTTGCCTCGATATTCATCGTTCGATTGTTAACAATGGGAAACGATACTTTCGCGACGCCTTTTTCCAGCTTGTATTCAGTGCCAAGGCCGCCGAAGTTCATTCGGGCATCGGCATCCTCTTGCATGTCCAGCGCCACTTCGTAACGGATGACACCGCTCTCTTTCTGGGCATACAGCTTGTTCGTGCCCTTCACCGGCTCGATATCACCTTGTTCATTGCGGATGCCCGCGCGTATCAGCTTCTGGGTCTTGTTGATCTGCTCGGCCAATTTGAACGACCAGTTTTCCGGCTTGCCTTCCTCGGCGTTGTCAATGGAGATTTCGACGCTGTACTGCGCGTTCTCCCCAGTGGAGGTGAAGGCTCGGGCCTTGACTTTGTCACCTGCCAATAAGGTCGTTGCAGGGGTAATGCTGCCAACAGAATTCCAGCCGCCCGGCAGTTCGGCTTCGGCCAGGATATTCACGTCTACGACGTTATGAAACGCCGCATCGGTGTCGCCAACGGTCCACAATCCGAGAATCACATGATGACCGGTCTTGTCTGCAGGAATGACACACGCATGCTTATCACCGGAGACCGGCAGTACATTCCCACCGTCGACAAAGCAGAACGGCGTACTATCGAAAGAGGCACGCTTGAGCGGCTCATTCGGATTCCAGCCATTTTTTGTGATGAAGTATTCATGTTTGGTGGCCGGGTGAGCGGCCGTATATTTCCAGTCGAAACTGATATTACGGTCTTTGATTTCGGTCAGGTGCCAGCGAGTAGCCGACTGAGCATCCACTGCAGAGAACAGGCCGATACCACCACTGGCAATCTTGCCATCAACCGGCCCCTGCAGAGGAGCACCACCAACACCGGCAGGAAACCCCTTGAAGGTTTCACCCACGCTTTGCGGTTCGTACTGCGCGCCGCCACAGTCTTTATTGAGACCTTTCTGGCAGAGAAATGCGCGGGACGGTGGTTCATTCAAATAACCATGAGCGGCAACATTCTGTGATGCCAACATCATCGCCAATAGGGTCAACGAAGAAGCACATACGGCTAACACGCTCCCTTTATACACAGTTTTTTTCATATTATTAACTCCAAACCGATTATTAATGTCGCAACAGAAACTTGTGAAACTTTTTATCGAACTACAAACGCCCACAACCTGCTTGCGCCGAAATTGGAATTCCAGCCGTAGTATCGAGCAACATTATTTAAGACCAAAGTACGACACAACAAAAATCGAGCGTTGAAGTTTCGCGCAACAAAAAAGACTTAAACCCTCAAGCAGCTCAATTGTTTTTTTGTGGACTATTGGCCAAGCAGAAGACTGAGTGGAATGTGGGGAGCACTCTACAGTTATGAGTTGTCTTTATATGTAGGAAAAATCTTACATCAGCACAAGAAATATCATCATGCCTATTAATCGGGCAAGGTTAGTAACACAGACTTACAAAGGACGGCATTTTTTCTAAAAAAGAGAGGGAGTCGCGCATCAAGGGAGAAACGCCTGTCCGGTGTTGCCAGACAGGCTGTAACAGGTAATCCAGGAAAGGATTACTGATGGTATTGTGCAGAAAGCTCATGCACCGCGCGCAGGAAAGCGCCGGCGTGTTCCGGGTCGACTTCCGGGGTGATGCCGTGGCCAAGATTGAATACGTGGCCGCTGCCTTTGCCGTAGCTGGCGAGGATGCGACCGACTTCGGCGCGGATGGCTTCAGGCTTTGCGTAGAGCACGGTCGGGTCCATGTTGCCTTGCAGGGCGACTTTGCTGCCGACGCGCTGGCGAGCTTCGCCGATGTCGCAGGTCCAGTCCAGGCCAAGGGCGTCAGCGCCGGCGTCGGCGATGCTTTCCAGCCACAGGCCGCCGTTTTTGGTGAAGAGGATCACCGGCACTTTGCGGCCTTCGTGTTCGCGGATCAGGCCGCTGACGATTTTGCGCATGTAAGCCAGGGAGAATTCCTGGTACGCCGCCGCCGAGAGGCTGCCGCCCCAGCTGTCGAAGATCTGCACCGCTTGCGCGCCGGCCATGATCTGGCCGTTGAGGTAGCTGGTGACCGTCTGCGCGAGTTTGTCCAGCAGCAGATGCAAGGCTTGCGGGTTGTCGTAGAGCATGGTTTTGGTCTTGCGGTAGTCTTTCGACGAGCCGCCTTCGACCATGTAAGTGGCCAAGGTCCATGGGCTGCCGGCAAAGCCGATCAGCGGCACGCGACCGTTCAGTTCGCGGCGGATGGTGCTGACCGCGTCCATGACGTAGCCGAGGTCTTTGTGTGGATCAGGGATTGGCAGGGCTTCGATGTCGGCCATTGTGCTGACGACTTTCTTGAAGCGCGGACCTTCGCCAGTTTCGAAGTACAGGCCTTGGCCCATGGCATCAGGGATGGTCAGGATATCGGAGAAGAGGATCGCCGCATCCAGTTCTGGATAACGGTCGAGCGGCTGCATCGTGACTTCGCAGGCGAACTCCGGGTTCATGCACAGGCTCATGAAATCACCGGCCTTGGCGCGGCTGGCGCGGTATTCAGGCAGGTAGCGACCGGCCTGACGCATCATCCACACGGGGGTGACGTCTACGGGTTGCTTGAGCAGGGCGCGAAGGAAACGGTCGTTCTTCAGGGCAGTCATGTCGGCATCCGGAAAAAAAGTGCGGGCATTTTCTCAGAGCGCGACGCAAAAGGCACGGCAAGAGCCGTGCCTTTTGTCTATCGGGTCAATTTGTCGCGCTGGTTAAACTCGGCAGCACGTCTCCAAGACCCGTGGGGGAGCTGCGACCAAGCGTGTTCCTGAAGGGCTGAGAAGGTTTCACATGCAGGTCCCTTAGGCTTGCATGCACTTGCTCGTCAGAGATATCCGCAATCTCGACGTCACATTTGCTCGCACTCTTCCGAGACCCGCTTAACAGCGAATTAACCGCTCCTTCCTAGCATCCGCGCCACTTTATGGAGGGGTGTCGATGTATAGAAAACTGCGTTTCGCGTCAGGTTCACTGGTACTGGCGATTATTGTCAGCGGCTGTACTCAGGCATCCGACACGCTGGAATCCGCACCTGTAAAGGTGAGCATCGAAACCCTGGAAGCCAAACCCCTTTCCATCAGCAGCGAACTGAGTGGACGCATTGCGGCACCGCGAATGGCCCAGGTACGCGCCCGAGTGGCTGGGGTGGTGCTCAAAAGTGTGTTCGCGCAAGGCAGTGAAGTGAAACAGGGCGACGTACTGTTTTACATCGACCCTGCGCCCCTTCAGGCTGATCTGGACAGCGCCCTGGCCGGGCTGAAAAGAGCTCAAGCCGATGCCTCACGCGCGCGCCTGCAAGAACAACGCTACCGCCGATTGATCTCAGGCAATGCGATCAGCGCCCAGGAGTATGACAACACGCGCGCGGCTGCTCAGCAGGCCGAGGCTGACGTCGCGGCCAACCAGGCGATTGTGCAACGCGCCCGTCTGAATTTGAGTTATTCCACCGTCACCGCCCCCATCTCCGGGCGCATCGGTCGCGCCCTAGTGACCGAAGGCGCCTTGGTCGGACAGAACGAATCGACACCGCTGGCACTGATTCAGCAACTGGACCCGATCCACGTCGACCTTACTCAATCGACCCGTGAACTCAACGAACTACGCCGTGCATTCCGCTCCGGCCAATTGCAGCAACTTGGCCTGGACCAGGCCAAAGCTACTTTGCTCCAGGACGATGGCAGCCTCTATCCGTTGCCCGGCAAGCTGCTTTTCAGCGATATCACCGTCGATCCGGGTACCGGCCAAATCATCCTGCGCAGCGAGTTTCCTAACCCCGATCTCGATTTGCTGCCCGGCAGCTTTGTGCGTGTGCGGCTGGAGCAGGCCATCGACCAACGCGGTATCAGCGTTCCGCAGCGCTCCATCGTGCGCAACAGCGCAGGGTTGGCCCAAGTGTTCCTGGTCGATGACGAGCTGCGCGTGAGCCTGAAAACGGTGCAACTGGGAGCAATGAATCAAGACCGGTGGATCGTCACCGACGGCCTCAAATCGGGCGACCGCATCGTCGTCGAAGGACTGCAACATGCTCGCCCCGGCGAGAAAGTGCAAATCGACAACTCCGCTCTTCCACTTGCCCAGGCTACTGGTCAATAAGCAGGAGGCTAGTTTATGCCGCAGTTCTTTATCGACCGCCCGGTGTTCGCCTGGGTAATCGCCCTGTTCATCCTGCTCGCTGGCGCACTGGCTATACCGCAGTTGCCAGTGGCTCAATACCCCAACATTGCCCCGCCCAAAATCGAAGTTGTCGCTACCTACCCGGGGGCTTCGGCACAGGCGATGGATCAAAGTGTCGTCAGCCTGATCGAGGAAGAGCTCAGCGGGGCTGATCATCTGTTGTATTTTGAATCGCGCAGTAGCCAGGGCTCCGCCACGATCACCTCGACATTTAAACCAGGCACCAATCCGGAGCTTGCACAGGTCGACGTACTCAATCGCTTGAAAGTCATCGAGTCGCGCCTTCCACAAGCGGTGATAGAACAGGGCTTGCGCGTGGAGAAAGTCTCCACAGGCTTCCTGTTGTTCATCTCGCTTATCGGCACCAGCGATGATGTCGACAACGTTGCCCTCAGCGACTACCTGGCGCGCAATGTGGTAAACGAAATCAAGCGCCTGGACGGCGTCGGCAAGGTCCAGATGTTCGGCTCCGAGCGAGCCATGCGTATTTGGGTCGATCCGCAAAAACTGATTGCTTTCAACCTCACACCTGCGGACGTCAATGCCGCGATCGCTGCTCAGAACACCTTGATAGCAGCCGGCAGCCTCGGGGAATTACCAGTTGGTAGCAGTCAGGAAATCACCGCGATCGTCCTCGTTGAAGGCCAATTGTCGAGCCCTGAAGCGTTCGCCGACATTGTGCTGCGCGCCGACACCAATGGGGCCATCGTGCGCCTGGGCGACGTCGCCCGGGTCGAAATAGGCAGCCAGGAATACCAGTTCGGCACGCGTCTCAATGGCCAACCTTCCAGCGAACTGGGTGTGCAACTGACGCCCGGTGGCAACGCATTGAGCACTGCGACGCTGGTGCGCGCAAAGATGGATGAGTTGACGCTCTATTTCCCGGCTGACGTGAAGTATCAGATCGCGTATGACACCTCGCCTTTCGTCAAGGTCTCGATCACCAAAGTGGTTTACACACTGCTCGAAGCGATGGTGCTGGTGTTTGCGGTGATGTACCTGTTCCTGCAAAACATCCGCTACACATTGATTCCGACATTGGTGGTGCCGGTGGCCTTGATGGGCACCTTTGCGATCATGCAGGTGCTGGGGTTCTCCATCAATGTGCTGACCATGTTTGGCATGGTGCTGTCGATCGGCATCCTGGTGGATGACGCCATCGTGGTGGTAGAGAACGTTGAACGAATCATGCTCCAGGAGCGGCTCTCGCCCAAGGAAGCAACGCGCAAGGCGATGAAGCAAATCAGCGGGGCCATCGTCGGCATTACCCTGGTGCTGGTTGCCGTATTCATCCCGATGGCGTTCATGCAGGGCTCCGTTGGGGTCATTTACCAGCAGTTTTCTCTGACCATGGCCACGTCCATTCTGTTCTCGGCATTCCTTGCCCTGACCCTGACACCGGCGCTGTGCGCCACGCTGCTGAAGCCCTTTGAACCGGGCGACCACGCTGCCCGCGGGTTCTTTGGATGGTTCAACCGCCGATTCGAACAACTGACCGACCGCTATCAGGACGGGGTCGCTTATGCGCTGAAACGCAGCGGGCGTTATCTGTTCATCTATGGCGGGCTCCTGATTGTGCTGGTGGTGAGTTTCAGTCGCCTACCCTCCTCGTTTCTTCCGGTCGAAGACATGGGCTATACGATCACCGACATTCAACTGCCCCCCGGTGCGAGCCAAAATCGCACGGTCGAGGTCATCAAGCAGATCGAAGCGCATAACGCCACCGAGCCGGGTGTGGACAACAGCACGTTCGTTCTCGGTTTCAGTTTTTCCGGCAGCGGACAGAACGCCGGATTGGGTTACACCGTGCTCAGGGATTGGTCGCAGCGGGGCAGCAATGACACGGCGGCAGCCATCGCCGAACGGGCGAACGCGGTCGTGAGCCAAATCAAAGGGGCAGAAGTGTTCGTCGTATTACCACCACCGATTGATGGTCTCGGCACGTCCAGCGGTTTCGAATTCCGCTTGCAGGACCGTGGCGGCCTTGGGTATGCGACGCTGATGAAGGCGCGCAGCGATTTGCTGGAAGCAGCTCAAGCCAGCCCGATCCTGATAAACGTCCGCGAAAGCGCCTTGGCCGAAGCGCCGCAGGTAAAACTGGACGTCGACCGCCGACACGCCAATGCGCTGGGCGTCTCCTTCGCCGATATTGGCAACGTAGTGTCCACCGGCATCGGTTCGGCCTATATCAATGACTTCCCCAATCAGGGGCGGATGCAACGGGTGGTGGTCCAGGCTGAGGGCGACCAGCGCAATCAGGTCGACGATCTGTTGAAGATGCACGTACGCAACAACGAGGGGAAAATGGTGCCTTTGTCCGCATTCGTCCAGGCCAATTGGATTCAAGGGCCTGCGCAATTGAACCGTTACAACGGCTACCCGTCGATCAGCATCTCCGGGGAACCGGCCCCCGGCTTCAGCACCGGAGAAGCCATGGCGGAAATCGAACGTCTGGTGGCGCAAGGACCAGCCGGTCTGGGGCAGGAATGGACCGGGCTATCGTTGCAAGAACGCTTGTCCGGCAATCAGGCGCCCATCCTGCTCGGCCTGTCGTTGTTGGTTGTGTTCCTGTGTCTGGCGGCGTTGTACGAGAGTTGGTCAATTCCGACGTCAGTGCTGCTGGTCGTGCCCCTCGGCGTGCTCGGCGCGGTCCTGGCGGTCACCCTGCGCGAGATGCCCAACGACGTATTCTTCAAGGTCGGATTGATCACCATCATTGGCCTGTCGGCGAAGAACGCGATTCTGATCATCGAATTTGCCAAGAGTCTCTATGACGAAGGTCACGATCTGATCGACGCCACGCTGCAAGCCGCGCGGTTGCGGTTGCGGCCGATTGTGATGACATCGCTGGCGTTCATTCTTGGCGTGGTGCCCATGGCGATTGCCACGGGTGCCAGTTCGGCGAGCCAACAGGCCATCGGCACGGGAGTGATCGGCGGGATGTTCACCGCGACGCTGGCGGTGGTGTTTGTACCGGTGTTTTTTGTGGTGGTGATGCAGCAGGTGAAAACCCGTCGTCGCTGAAGATCAACTGCAGGAGCGGGCTTTCTCGTAAAGAAAAAGCCCGCTGCCACATTTTGACCGTGCTGAGGACCAGGACCGAAGGTTAAACGCCCAAGTAATCCAGGATCCCTTCGGCGGCGTTGCGGCCTTCGAAGATCGCCGTTACTACCAGGTCAGAACCGCGCACCATATCGCCACCGGCGAAGATTTTCGGGTTGCTGGTCTGGTGCTTGTACTGGCCTTGTTCCGGCGCCACGACGCGGCCCTGGCTGTCGGTCTGGATGTCGAACTGTTCGAACCACGGCGCAGGGCTTGGGCGGAAGCCGAAAGCGATGACCACCGCATCAGCCGGGATGATCTCTTCGGAACCCGGAATCGGCTCGGGGCTGCGACGGCCACGGGCGTCCGGTTCGCCGAGACGGGTCTCGACCACCTTCACACCTTCGACGCGGTCTTCACCAACGATAGCGATCGGCTGGCGGTTGTAGAGGAACTTCACGCCTTCTTCCTTGGCGTTCTTCACCTCTTTGCGCGAGCCTGGCATGTTCGCTTCGTCACGACGATAGGCGCAGGTCACCGACTTGGAGCCCTGGCGGATCGAGGTGCGGTTGCAGTCCATCGCCGTGTCGCCGCCGCCGAGTACCACGACCTTCTTGCCTTTCATGTCGACGAAGTCTTCCGGCGACTTTTCAAAGCCCAGGTTGCGGTTGACGTTGGCGATCAGGAAGTCCAGCGCGTCATACACGCCCGGCAGGTCCTCACCGGCAAAGCCGCCCTTCATGTAGGTGTAGGTGCCCATACCCATGAATACGGCATCGTATTCTTCGAGCAGTTGCTCGATGGTCACGTCCTTGCCCACTTCGGTGTTGAGGCGGAACTCGATGCCCATGCCGGTGAAGACTTCGCGCCGATTGCTCAGCACGGTCTTTTCCAGCTTGAACTCGGGGATGCCGAAGGTCAGCAGACCACCGATTTCCGGGTTCTTGTCGAACACCACCGGGGTCACGCCGCCGCGTACCAGCACGTCGGCACAACCCAGGCCAGCAGGCCCTGCGCCGATCACCGCAACACGCTTGCCGGTCGGAATGACCTTGGACATGTCCGGACGCCAGCCCATGGCGAACGCGGTGTCGGTGATGTACTTCTCCACCGAACCGATGGTCACCGCGCCAAAGCCGTCGTTGAGGGTGCAGGCACCCTCGCACAGACGATCCTGCGGACAAACCCTACCGCAGACTTCCGGCAAGGTGTTGGTCTGGTGCGACAGCTCGGCGGCGGCGAGGATGTTGCCCTCGGCCACCAATTTGAGCCAGTTGGGAATGAAGTTGTGCACCGGGCACTTCCATTCACAGTACGGGTTACCGCAACCCAGGCAGCGGTGGGCCTGATCGGCCGACTGCTGGGGTTTGAAGGGTTCGTAGATTTCCACAAACTCTTTCTTGCGTTGACGCAACAGTTTCTTCTTCGGATCCTTGCGCCCGACCTCGATGAACTGGAAGTCATTATTCAGACGTTCAGCCATGTTAAAACCTCATCAAACTCTTCAGGCGCATATCACTGCGGGTTGGCACGGGTGCTGGAAAGCAACGATTTCAAGCTGGCAGCCTTGGGCTTGACCAACCAGAACCGACGCAGATAGTCATCGAGGTTTTCGGCGAGGTTACGACCCCACTCGCTATTGGTTTCCTCGACGTATTCGTTCAGCACACGTTGCAGGTGGCTGCGATAGGACTCCATCGCTTCGCCGCTGATCCGCTGGATTTCCACCAGTTCGTGGTTGACCCGGTCAACGAAGGTGTTGTCCTGGTCCAGCACGTAGGCGAAACCGCCGGTCATGCCCGAGCCAAAGTTGTAGCCGGTCTTGCCCAGTACGCAGACGAAACCGCCAGTCATGTACTCGCAGCAGTGATCGCCAGTGCCTTCGACCACGGTGTGAGCACCGGAGTTACGCACGGCGAAACGCTCGCCCGCCGTACCGGCAGCGAACAGCTTGCCGCCAGTGGCGCCGTACAGGCAGGTGTTGCCGATAATAGCGCTGTCCTGAGTCTTGTAGGCGCTGCCGATCGGCGGAACGATAACCAGCTTGCCGCCGGTCATGCCTTTGCCGACGTAGTCGTTGGCGTCGCCTTCCAGGTACATGTTCAGGCCGCCAGCGTTCCACACTCCGAAGCTCTGACCGGCAGTGCCTTTGAAACGGAAGGTGATCGGCGCTTTGGCCATGCCCTGGTTGCCGTGAGCACGGGCGATTTCACCGGAGATCCGCGCGCCGATGGAACGGTCGCAGTTGCAGATATCCAGCGCGAAATCAGCGCCGCTCAGGTCGTTGATGGCCGAGGTGGCCATCTCGACCATTTGCTCGGCCAGCAGGCCTTTGTCGAACGGCGGGTTGCGCTCGACCTGGCAGAATTGTGGCTTGTCTGCCGGGATGTGATCGCTGCCGAGCAACGGGGTCAGGTCCAGGTGATTCTGCTTGATGGTCTGACCTTCGAGAATTTCCAGCAGATCGGTGCGCCCAATCAGCTCTTCGAGGGAACGCACGCCCAGCTTGGCCAGCCACTCACGGGTTTCTTCGGCGACGTAGGTGAAGAAATTCACCACCATGTCGACGGTACCGATGTAGTGATCCTTGCGCAGTTTTTCGTTCTGAGTCGCAACGCCGGTGGCGCAGTTGTTCAGGTGGCAGATACGCAAGTATTTGCAGCCCAGCGCGATCATTGGCGCGGTGCCGAAGCCGAAGCTTTCAGCGCCAAGAATCGCCGCCTTGATCACGTCGAGGCCGGTTTTCAGGCCGCCGTCGGTCTGTACCCGAACCTTGCCGCGCAGGTCGTTGCCGCGCAGGGTCTGGTGGGTTTCGGCCAGGCCGAGTTCCCACGGTGCGCCGGCGTATTTGATCGAAGTCAGCGGCGAAGCGCCGGTGCCGCCGTCATAGCCGGAGATGGTGATCAAGTCCGCGTAGGCCTTGGCCACACCGGCGGCGATAGTACCGACGCCCGCTTCTGCGACCAGTTTCACCGAGACCAGCGCCTTCGGGTTGACTTGTTTCAGGTCGAAAATCAGCTGCGACAAGTCTTCGATGGAATAGATGTCGTGGTGCGGCGGAGGCGAAATCAGGGTCACACCCGGCACTGCATAACGCAGCTTGGCGATCAGACCGTTGACCTTGCCACCTGGCAACTGACCACCTTCGCCCGGCTTGGCGCCCTGAGCGACCTTGATCTGCAGCACTTCGGCGTTGACCAGGTATTCCGGGGTGACCCCGAAACGGCCAGTCGCGACTTGCTTGATTTTCGAGCTCTTGATGGTGCCGTAACGCGCCGGGTCTTCGCCGCCTTCACCGGAGTTGGAACGCGCACCCAGGCGGTTCATGGCTTCGGCCAGGGCTTCGTGAGCTTCCGGCGACAGAGCACCGAGGGAGATGCCCGCGGAGTCGAAACGCTTGAGCACCGACTCCAGCGGTTCGATTTCGCTGATATCCAGCGGCTGCTCAAGGGTTTTGACCTTGAACATGTCGCGGATCATCGAGATCGGACGGTTGTCCACCAGCGCCGTGTATTCCTTGAACTTGCTGTAGTCGCCCTGCTGCACAGCGGCCTGCAAGGTGCTGACCACGTCCGGGTTGTAGGCGTGGTATTCGCCACCGTGGACGAACTTCAACAAACCGCCCTGCTGGATCGGCTTGCGCGGGCTCCAGGCTTCGGCAGCCAAGGCTTTCTGCTCGGCTTCGAGGTCGACGAAGCGCGCACCCTTGATGCGGCTCGGCACGCCACGGAAGCTCAGGTCGCACACCTCTTCGGACAGACCGATGGCTTCGAACAGCTGCGCACCGCGGTACGAAGTGACGGTCGAGATGCCCATCTTCGAGAGGATCTTGAGCAGGCCTTTGGTGATGCCTTTGCGGTAGTTCTTGAACACCTCATAGAGGTCGCCCAGCACTTCACCGGTGCGGATCAGGTCGCCCAGCACTTCGTAGGCCAGGAACGGATAAACGGCAGAGGCGCCGAAACCGATCAGCACGGCGAAGTGGTGCGGATCGCGCGCAGTGGCGGTCTCGACCAGAATGTTGGAGTCGCAACGCAGGCCTTTTTCGGTCAGGCGGTGGTGCACCGCGCCAGTGGCCAACGAAGCGTGGATCGGCAATTTGCCCGGGGCGATGTGGCGGTCGCTCAGCACGATCTGGGTGCGACCGGCGCGCACGGCTTCTTCAGCCTGATCGGCGACGTTACGCACCGCCGCTTCGAGGCCAACGCTCTCGTCGTAATTGAGGTCGATGATCTGACGCTCGAAGCCTGGGCGGTCGAGGTTCATCAGCGAGCGCCACTTGGCCGGGGAAATGACCGGCGAGCTGAGGATCACGCGCGAGGCGTGTTCCGGCGACTCCTGGAAGATGTTGCGCTCGGCGCCGAGGCAGACTTCCAGCGACATGACGATGGCTTCGCGCAGCGGGTCGATCGGCGGGTTGGTCACCTGCGCGAACTGCTGACGAAAATAGTCGTAAGGCGTACGTACACGCTGGGACAGCACGGCCATCGGCGTGTCGTCGCCCATGGAGCCGACCGCTTCGTAGCCTTGCTCGCCGAGTGGACGCAGCACCTGGTCGCGCTCTTCGAACGTGACCTGGTACATCTTCATGTACTGCTTGAGCTGGTCGACATCATAGAACGCCGAACCGTGGTCGTTGTCTTCCATGGTCGCCTGGATGCGCAGGGCATTCTTGCGCAGCCATTGCTTGTACGGATGACGCGACTTCAAGCGGTTGTCGATGGCATCGGTGTCGAGGATCTGACCGGTCTCGGTATCCACCGCGAAAATTTGCCCCGGACCCACGCGGCCCTTGGCGATCACGTCTTCAGGCTGGTAGTTCCAGACACCGATTTCCGAAGCCAGGGTAATGAAACCGTTCTTGGTGGTGACCCAACGCGCTGGACGCAGACCGTTACGGTCGAGCAGGCACACCGCGTAACGACCATCGGTCATTACCACGCCGGCCGGGCCGTCCCACGGTTCCATGTGCATCGAGTTGTATTCGTAGAACGCCCGCAGATCCGGGTCCATGGTTTCGACGTTCTGCCACGCAGGCGGAATGATCATCCGCACGCCACGGAACAGGTCGATGCCACCGGTGACCATCAGTTCGAGCATGTTGTCCATGCTCGAGGAGTCGGAACCGACGCGGTTCACCAGCGGGCCGAGTTCTTCCAGATCCATCAGATCGTTGGCGAACTTGGTGCGACGGGCCACGGCCCAGTTGCGGTTACCGGTGATGGTGTTGATCTCGCCGTTGTGGGCGAGGAAGCGGAATGGCTGAGCCAGCGGCCATTTCGGCAGGGTGTTGGTCGAAAAGCGCTGGTGGAACACGCAGATCGAAGTTTGCAGGCGCTCATCACTGAGGTCCGGATAGAAGGCGGTCAAATCCGCCGGCATCATCAGGCCTTTATAAATGATGGTCTTGTGGGAAAAGCTGCAGATGTAGTGATCGACATCGGCGGCGTTGGCCACGGACGAACGACGACGGGAACTGAACAGCTTGATCGCCATGTCCTGATCGCTCAGGCCTTCGCCGCCGATGAACACTTGTTCGATCTGCGGCAGGCGCTCCAGCGCCAGGCGGCCGAGGACGCTGGTATCGATCGGCACTTTGCGCCAGCCGACCAGGGTCAGACCTTCGGCAAGGATCTCGCGGTTCATGTTCTCGCGAGCGGCTTCGGCTTTGACCGGATCCTGGTTGAAGAAGACCATGCCCACGGCATATTGCCTGGGCAGTTCGACGCCGAAGGTTTCCTGGGCGATGGCACGCAGGAACACATCCGGTTTTTGAATCAGCAGACCGCAACCGTCACCGGTCTTGCCGTCGGCGTTGATCCCACCGCGGTGGGTCATGCAGGTCAGGGCCTCAATGGCCGTTTGCAAAAGGGTATGACTGGGCTCGCCCTGCATATGGGCTATCAGGCCGAAACCGCAGTTATCCTTGAATTCATCTGGTTGGTACAGACCTGCTTTCATAGACACTTTCTCACCAGGCTGCCTCTTAACGAGGCAAATTTCTTTTCAATTCAACCACTTACCATCCACGCCGAACGTACGCCAGCTTTGCGGGGGCAAAAGGGAGGTCATTGTACACACCGACACAGAGGCTCACAAATTTGACGACGAAATGTCGCAAATCTATGTCGCATTTGTGAAAGGTTTAAAGCGATATGCTGTGCTAGTCAAAACTTTTTTTAATTTTGACTGCAACGACTCAAAGACTACTGTGACGCAGACGCCACAAGGCACGCGGCCCGGAGGCGGCATGCCCTTGCAGAAATTTTGAGGTGCCGGGAGAGGCGGCCTGGGTAAGGCCGCCGAATCTTCAGCGAGTTGTTGCCAGTTCCTGTTGGACGCTGGCGACAGTGCGAGGCCAAGGTTTACCAGCCTGAACCTTCGCTGGCAAGACCTTGATAGCGGCGACGGCTGCGTCGCGGTTGGCAAAATTACCGTAAGTGATCACGTACAGTGGTTTGCCTTGCAGGTTTTTCTTGAAATAACGGTACTCACCGCCCTGCTCTTTGACGAAGCTTTGCGCAGCGGCTTCAGATCTGGTGCCGAGGATCTGCACCACGTAGTTGCCCGGCGTCTGGCCGGCGTACCAGCTACCGCCGGTAGCGGCTTTGGCGACGGTAGCTGGCTTCTCGGCAGGCTTGGCGGCTGCGACTGGCTTGGCCGGCGCTGGAGCCGGTTTGGCAACAGGCACAGGGGCTGGCTTGGTAGCAGCGACCTGGGCTGGCTTGGCGGCCGGAACTGGTGTTGGGGCTGGTGTTGGCGCCGGACCTGCCGCAAGGCCTGCAGGCGGCGCGACAGTGGTCACGGTCGGCGGCGTATCGCTGGAACCTTCGACCGGCACACCGTCGTCGCCTTCGGTAATACCCCCGGCGGCTTCAGCCAAAGGACCGCGCATCACCGGTTGCGACTGCCCGACCAGCGGCAGCGGCATTGGCTGCGAAGAACCGGCGAATTCGACATTCGGGCTGCCGTTACTGTTCGTTTGCGGCGCCGCTTGCCCTAATGGCAATTGCGCCTGTTCGGTGGCTGGAGCACCGGTAGTCGGCGCCTTGCTACGGCCCGGCATCATCCAGGCCGCTGCTACCGCCACCACGACGACAGCGGATATCGCCAATACGTGTTTCTTCGGCATATTGAACCCCATACTTGGACGCTTGACCGCTGAGCGGCTGGCAATCATGGCTTCGATCATTGCATCGCGGGCGACCTGGTTGATAGTGCCGGGCCAGCCATCGGAGCTTTCATGAATATCAGAGATCTGATCCGCCGTGAAAAGTTCGATTCCCCGGCCGGCACCTTCGAGACGCTGGGCCAGATACTCACGGGTTTCTTCTTCGGCGTAGGGTTGCAATTCAATGACGTGGAAGCGCTCTTCCTCGGCACTCAACTGCTCAAGTCCTGCGATCAGCGAAGACTCACCGAACAGGAATACATGCGGACGACCTTCGGGAGCACCCGCGGCCAGCGCCAACAGCGCCTCCAGCGCGGACTCGTCGAGTTGCTCGGCATCATCCACCAGCAAATAAACTTCCTGACCGGTCAGTGCAAGTTGCACCACCTGTGCCAGAACCGCCCCGATTTCAGCCTGGGCAACGTTCAGAGCCTGGGCCACCTGACGCAGCACACCTGCCGCATCGCTGGCGCCACGGGCGGAAACCACCACGCTTTGCACTGACTGCTTGTTGGTGCTCGCCACCAGCGCCTGACGCAGCAAGGTCTTGCCGCTGCCTTGTGGCCCGGTGACTACCAGCAGCAGCTGGCTGTAACGGGCCAGGTGATGCAATTGCCCCAACACCGGCTTGCGCTGAGCGGGGAAGAATTTGAAGCCAGGCACCCGTGGAGCGAAAGGGTCATGACTCAATTGGTAATGGCCGAGGAACGCCTCGTCGGCATGCAAACTAGTCATCGGGATCTTATTAACCTTTAAGCTGAGCCAAAGCGCGGTAATCCGCACCCAGCGTGGCCTGCAAAACCTCTTTCGGATAATCGTCGGTCACTACGGCTTCGCCCATTCGGCGCAATAGCACCAGACGCAAACGACCGTCGATCACTTTCTTGTCAATTGCCATATGTTCGAGAAAATCTGCTTCGGTCATATCCGCCGGGGGAATGACCGGTAGCCCGGCACGCTGGAACAGGCGAATCCCGCGATCACGCTCTTGCGCGGTGATCCAGCCCAGTCGCGTGGACATCTCAAGGGCCATCACGGTTCCGGCGGCAACCGCCTCACCATGCAACCAGACACCATAGCCCATGTGGGTTTCGATGGCGTGACCGAAGGTATGTCCCAGGTTGAGCGTGGCACGCACCCCGGACTCACGTTCGTCGGCTCCAACCACAGCAGCCTTGGCTGCGCAGGAGCGTTCGATGGCAACGGTCAGGGCCGCCTGATCCAGAGCCCGCAGTCGATCGACGTTTTCTTCGAGCCAGGTGAGGAATGGCTCGTCGCAGATCAACCCGTACTTGATGACTTCCGCCAGACCCGCAGACAGTTCCCGGGGAGGCAGGGTATTGAGCGTCGCGGTATCGATCAGCACCACATTGGGCTGATAGAAGGCACCGACCATGTTCTTGCCCAGCGGATGGTTGATCCCGGTTTTGCCGCCCACTGATGAGTCGACTTGCGACAGCAGCGTGGTCGGCACCTGGATGAAATCGACGCCACGCTGATAGCAGGCAGCCGCAAAACCGGCCATATCACCAATAACGCCGCCACCGAGAGCAATCACCGTGGTGCGCCGATCATGCCGCGCAGTCAGCAAACCGTCGAAAATAGTCTGTAGGGTTTCCCAGTTCTTGAAGGCTTCGCCGTCGGGCAAGACGATGGAAATAACCGAAAACTGCGCAAGGCTGCGGGTCAGACGCTCGAGATACAGCGGCGCAACGGTCTCGTTGGAGATGATTGCCACCTGCCGCCCGGCGATATGTGGCGCCAGCAATTCGGGCTGATCCAACAAACCTTCGCCAATATGAATCGGGTAGCTACGCTCGCCTAAATCGACCTTAAGTGTCTGCATGTGTCCCCACAGTAAAAATGGAAGCCGGTGTCCTACGCTGCATTAACGGTCGGCAACACCTGATTTTCTGACGTCATCCGATAGCCATAGGCCATGAGCTGAAGCGCTCATGACCGGACGCCGAGGATAGCGCATTTCGCCTTGCGCATTAACGGGGAGGAAGCTGTTGCAAGCGCTCAAGAATATCCAGAACCACCATTCGCGGCGGTCGCTCATCAGTTTCCACCACCAGATCGGCGATTTCCCGATAAAGCGGGTCGCGAATTGCCAGCAGATCTCTGAGGGTTTTCGCCGGATCTGCGGTGCGCAACAGCGGACGATTGCGATCGCGGGAGGTGCGGCCGACCTGCTGCTCCACGGAAGCATGCAGATAAACCACACGCCCGCCAGCATGCAATGCCCGACGATTGGCATCGCGCATCACCGCACCGCCGCCAGTCGCCAGCACCACACCATCAAAGGCACAGAGCTCGGCAATCATCGCCTCTTCGCGATCACGAAAGCCCGGCTCTCCTTCTTTATCGAAGATCCACGGGATATTGGCACCCGTGCGCAATTCAATTTCCTTATCGGAATCTTTGAACGGCAGGCGCAGCTCTTTGGCCAGCAAACGTCCAATGGTGCTTTTTCCAGCCCCCATTGGTCCAACAAGAATCAAATTTCGCACAGAATCAACGACTCACAGCAATCGCCTGGTTATTCATGATACGCGGAGTCAGGAATACCAGCAGCTCGGATTTTTTCTCCGAAACTACATCCCTTCGGAAAAGGCGGCCAAGATACGGCACATCTCCAAGAAATGGCACCTTATCTACAACCTTGCTTTGAGTATTTGAGAAAACACCGCCGATTACGATGGTCTCACCGTCGTTGACCAGGACCTTGGCGTTGACTTCGTTTTTCTTGATCGGCGGGACATCGTTGAGTTTGTTCAGATAGTCCGGCTCATCCTTGGTGACCTTGACCTCCATGATGATGCGATTGTCCGGGGTGATCTGCGGTGTCACCTCCAGCGACAGTGACGCCTCCTTGAAAGACACCGAGGTTGCACCGCTGGAACTGGCTTCCTGATAAGGGATTTCCGTGCCTTTGAGGATCTTCGCGGTTTCCTTGTCGGAAGTGACCACCTTGGGCTGGGAGACAATTTCCCCGTTGCCGGTCTTCTCCATGGCCGTCAGCTCCAGGTCCAGCAGCACGTTATCGGTAATGAAAGCGATGCCCAGACCCGATGTGTTGCCGACCGTGCCCATATCGACGAATGGCGAGTTGGTATTGGTGCCCGTCGGCGTGCCGATAGTCGATGACCCGGCGGTCCCGTTGCTGACGCCCGAGGTGTTCCAGTTCCCCTTGTTCTGGATCGAGCCACCCCAACGCACGCCAAGGCTTTTGTCGTAATCGACATTGGCCTCGACGATTCGCGCTTCGATCATCACCTGACGCACCGGGATATCCAGCTGGGCAACGATGCGCCGCAACTCATCGAGACGGTCCTGGGTCTGGTAGGCAATGATGTTGTTGGTCCGCTCATCCACGGTGATAGACCCGCGCTCGTCGATTTTCGCCTCGGCACTGGTCACCGACTGGAACAGCTTGGCGATATCGGCAGCCTTGGCGTAATTGACCTGCAATAGCTCACGTCGCAGTGGCGCCAGTTCGGCGATCTGCTTTTGCGACTCAAGCTCCTGACGTTCGCGGGCGGCGATTTCATCCGCCGGGGCAACCAGCAGGACGTTGCCGATCATGCGCTTGTCGAGTCCTTTGGTTTTCAGCACAAGGTCCAGGGCCTGGTCCCACGGCACATTCTGCAAGCGCAAGGTGATGCCGCCCTGCACCGTGTCGCTGGCAACCAGGTTGAGATTGGTGAAGTCGGCGATCAACTGCAGCACCGAGCGCACATCGATATCCTGAAAATTCAGCGACAGTTTCTCGCCGCTGTAGGCAAAGCGATCGGCGTTACGCTTGTGCAAGTCGTCAGTGGTCATGGGCCGGACACTGACGGTCAGCTTGTTGTCGGTCTGATAAGTCGAATAGTCGAAGGCACCACCACTGGGCTCAATGGTGATGCTGGCTTTATCGGAGGACGCACTGGCGTTGACGAACTGCACTGGAGTGGCGAAATCCTTGACGTCCAGCCGGACCCGCAGCGGTTCGGGCAGCTGGGTTTTTGCGAAATTCAGGGTGATTTTGCCATCGTGCTCCTGGATATCCGGGCTGATGCCCGGATCCGACAACTCAATCACGACATTGCCTTCACCCAGCGCCCCGCGCTGAAAATCCACACCTCTGATGGCTCTACCTGTTGGCGCAAACGCTTTGGCCGGCGCAGGCGCGGCCACTCGCGGGGTACTCGACTGGGGCTTTTGTGCAACCGCCGCGCCCTGACCGACCACCACAAACAGGTTGTTGCCTTCGACGCGCGCGCTATAGGGTGCCGGCGTCGTCAGATTGATGATCAGCCGAGCGCGATCCTTGGCCTCGACTACCGTCACACTCCGTGCGTTGCCTGTGCCCAGATCGCGACTCTTGCTCGCCAGTTGAGTGGTTACCCCCGGCAGGTCGAGGGCAATTCGCGCCGGCTGCTCGGTGGTGTAACCATGGGGCGCGGGAGGCGGTCCATCGAATCCCAGCTTCAATTCGATTCGGTCACCCGGCAGCGCGGCAACATCCAGCGTCTTGAGGCTCAAAGCCTGTACCACCGGCGACATCAGCACCATCCATAGCGCAAAACCGAGGGATGCAATAGTCCTGTTCATGATTCGAATTCCACTATTGGTGCTCTTTCAAAGGAATGGTCCGCGGTCGCTCCAGCCAGGCACCCTCGCCATCAGGAACGATTTCAACCACATCGACTTGCGAGGCACTAATGGCCATGATCCGGCCATCGTTGCGCCCCAGGTAATCGCCGACTTTCAACCGATGCACACCGCCGGCACCACGCAGCAAGGCAAAGGAGCCTGAGGCATTGGAGATCGTGCCGACCATTTCAAACTGCTCGATATTGAAACCTTCGAGAAACTGCTTCAGCCGATTCGGGTCCGGCTTTACGTTGCGCGATCCATGCTGGCGGCCCGCCAGATCTACCCTGACCGGCGGTAGAAACGGGCTGCGCAAGGACTCGGCGTTGTAGGTGAACGCCTGGTAAGACCTGAATGTCGGTGTGGGTTCAATCTTGCCGGGAGGTCGCAGGCGCACCTCGTTCATGTAGGCGTCCAGATCGCTGAAGTCACTCTCGCTACCGCAGCCGGACAACCCCATCAGTACCACAATCATCAAGAACCAGTGGGCCGCATTCATTTCAGCAGCCCCTTGTCGTTGTAGCGATAGGTCCTGGCCAGGATGCTCATGCGCAGTTTCGAACCGATGTCCGGCGTGACCGGCTTGATCTCGAAATCATGCAGGGTGACGATCCGCGGCAAGCCGGCCACGCCACTGACAAAGGTCGCCAAGTCATGGTAGGCACCGGTGACGGTGATCTGAATCGGCAATTCGATGTAAAACTGCTGAGTTACCTCTGGCAGCAACTTGATCTCCTCGAACTCCATCCCGCTACCCAGGCCCATACGCGTGATGTCTTCCAGCAAACCGGGAACCTCGGTATCACCGGGAAGCTGACGCAGCAGCAATCCGAAGGAGTTTTCCATCTCCTTCATCTGCTCGGTGTAACGCTCCAGGTTCGCCGCCATATGGGCCTTGGACGCGAACTGCTCCTTCAGGGTTGTTTCATCCGCACGCTGCTGGTCGAGCTGATTCTGCAGATCCTTGACGAAGAAGTTGTAACCCAGGGCCAGCACCAGGACCATGAGCAAGGCGCCGACCATGGCTTTGACGGCCGCCGGCCACGCCCCCATGTTGCTCATGTCCAGATCGTTCAGGTCGATCTTGCGCAGCCCCTCGAACCATTCGGACGGAGTCATTTCGCACTCTCCGCGTTGGCCGGCTGAGTCTGACGAACGGTCAGCCGAAAGACGTTGGCCTGATCCACCGCACCGCTCGTATTGGCCTTGACCTCGGTCAGGCTCGGCGCCTCGAGCCAGTCGGAAGCATCCAGATTGCGCATCAAGTCGGAGACTCGATTATTCGACGCCGCCACCCCCGTTATGGAAAGAGTCTTGCCAGTCATCTTCACCTCAGTGAAATACACCCCGTCCGGCAGCGTGCGGGCCAGTTGATCGAAGATTCGCCCGCTGACTGGCCTATTGCCCTGCAAGTCCTGGATGATTTTCATCCGCTCCACTAGCTGCTGACGACGGGTCTTCAACTCGCTGATCTGCTTGATCCGCTCATCGAGCAGAGCAATTTGCTGACTGACATGATGATTACGGGCCGTTTGCCGATTGATCTCACCGCCGATGTACTGGTCAGCGCTAACCACCGCACCTACCGCCACCACCAGCACAGCCACCAAGGCCGTCAGAAACCGCTTGCGGCGCTCTTCTCGCAGCTCTTCGCGCCAGGGTAAAAGGTTGATCCGCGCCATCAGTCGAAACTCCTGAGGGCCAGACCGCAGGCAATCATCAGGGCTGGTGCATCATTGGCCAACGCACCGGCGTTGACCTTGCTGCCCAGCGTCATATCGGCGAACGGGTTGACCACCTGAGTCGGCGTACCAAGGCGTTGCTCGATCAGTCGATCCAGCCCGGAGACCGAGGCCGTGCCGCCCGCCAACAGGATGTAGTCGACTGCGTTGTATTGCCCCGAGGCAAAGAAAAACTGCAGAGAGCGTGAGACCTGCTGCACCACAGCGTCCTTGAACGGCTGCAGAACCTCGCGGACGTAATCGTCCGGCAAGCCCCCCTGTTTTTTTGCCAACCCCGCCTCTTCCATCGACAAGCCGTAGCGGCGCTGGATTTCCTCGGTCAATTGGCGCCCGCCGAAAAGCTGCTCGCGGGTATAGATGATCCGCCCGTCATGCAGGACGCTCAGGGTGGTCATGGTGGCACCGATGTCGACCACCGCCACCGTCAAACGGTCCTCAGAGCCGGCCAACTGCGCTGCGAGCAAACCGAACGAACGCTCCAGGGCATAAGCCTCGACATCGACCACCCGGGCGGTCAACCCGGCAAGGGCCAGGGCCGCTTCACGGACCTCGACGTTTTCCTTGCGGCAGGCCGCCAGCAGCACTTCGACGCGCTCGGGATTGCGTGCCGAGTAGCCCTGGACTTCAAAATCGATGGCGACTTCTTCGAGTGGATAGGGAATGTACTGATCGGCTTCGAGCTTGAGCTGGCTTTCCATCTCGTCATCGGAAAGCCCGGCGTCCATCTCGATAGTCTTGGTGATCACCGCCGACCCGGCCACCGCAACGGCCACGTTCCTGACACCGGTCCTGGCCTTGAGCAGCAGACGCGACAAGGCCTGCCCCACCCCCTCCAGCTCGGCGATGTTCTTCTCGACTACAGCGTTGGCCGGCAGCGGTTCTACCGCATACGCCTCCACCCGGTAGCGGTTCCCCGAGCGACTTAGCTCCAGAAGCTTGACCGAGGTGGAGCTGATATCGATCCCCAAAAGCGTATTGGCTTTTTTGTTGAAGAGTCCTAGCACTAGCAATTCCCTATGACTATCCGTGAGTTACGGACTCTTTATTATTCGATGCGTTCAATGGCTGTGTCTTGACAGAAGACGCCAATGACGCTCGCGACCGAAAAATGCTTATAATGCCTAGCGTTTTTCCGCTTTTATCTCAAGCGTGGGTCGATCCTGTTTACCGTGAAGCTCCTGACGCCCAATTCATTCTCTTCTCTGGAAATTCAAAAGCCTTGATTCGTCTGCTGAAATTTTTCGGGTGGTCCATCGTTGCTGTTTTCTGCGGACTGCTCCTCGGCCTGAGCGGTGCGTTTCTTTATCTTAGCCCTGGGTTGCCGTCCGTGGAGGCGCTAAGAAGCATTCAGCTGCAGATTCCTTTGCGGGTCTACAGCAGCGACGACAAGTTGATCGCAGAATTTGGCGAAATGCGCCGCACACCGATCCGTTTCGCCGACATTCCCCCCAATTTCATCAATGCATTACTTTCTGCTGAAGACGACAATTTTGCCAATCACTATGGCGTCGACCCCAGCAGCCTGATGCGTGCCGCCACACAATTGGTAAAAAGCGGACACATTCAGTCCGGCGGCAGCACCATTACCATGCAGGTCGCGAAGAACTTCTTCCTCACCAGCGAACGCAGCTTCTCGCGCAAGACCACGGAAATCCTCCTGGCCTTGCAGATTGAACGTCAGCTGACCAAGGATGAAATCCTTGAGCTCTATGTCAACAAGATCTACCTGGGCAACCGCGCCTACGGGATCGAGGCGGCAGCGCAGGTTTATTACGGCAAATCGATTCGCGATGTCACGCTCGCGCAGATGGCGATGATCGCCGGCCTGCCGAAAGCACCTTCGCGTTTCAACCCCCTGGCCAACCCGGCACGCAGCAAGGAGCGGCGCGACTGGATCCTGGGGCGCATGTACAAGCTCGGAAAAATCGACCAAGCGGCCTATCAGTCGGCCGTGACCGAGCCGCTCAATGCCAGTTACCACGTCCCGACGCCAGAAGTTAATGCACCGTACGTCGCTGAAATGGCTCGCGCCGAAATGGTCGGCCGTTATGGTAGCGCCGCTTACACCGAAGGCTTCCGCGTCACCACCACGGTGCCGAGCAATCTGCAGGAAATGGCCAACACCGCCGTCCATGAAGGCCTGATCACCTACGACCAGCGCCATGGCTACCGCGGACCGGAATCTCGCTTGCCGGGCAAGACCCGTGAAGCCTGGGCCCTGGAACTGACCAAGCAGCGTCAAATCAACGGACTTGAACCGGCCATCGTCGCTCAGGTCGACAAGAACGGTTTGCAGGTCCTGACCCGCACTGGCGAAGAACACGTCAGTTGGGACAGCATGAAATGGGCCCGACCGTTCCTGAACACCAACAGCATGGGCGCCAATCCGAAGCAGCCGTCGGAAGTTGCTCAGGTCGGCGATCTGATCCGCGTGCAACGTCAGCCGGACAGCTCGTTGAAGTTCGGCCAGATCCCGCTCGCCCAAGGCGCATTGGTCTCGCTCGATCCGACCAATGGTGCCATTCGCTCTCTGGTTGGCGGCTTCGCTTTCGAGCAGAGCAACTACAACCGCGCGCTGCAGGCCAAACGGCAGCCGGGTTCGAGCTTCAAGCCATTCATCTATAGCGCCGCGCTGGACAATGGTTACACCCCAGCCACTCTGGTGAATGACGCGCCGATTGTGTTCGTCGATGAGTACCTGGACAAGGTCTGGCGTCCGAAGAACGATACCAACACCTTCCTCGGCCCGATCCGTATGCGCGAAGCCTTGTACAAGTCGCGTAACCTGGTATCGATCCGCCTGCTGCAAGCGCTGGGTGTCGACCGCACCATCGATTACATCAGCAAGTTCGGCTTCAACAAGCAGGACCTGCCGCGCAACTTGTCCCTGGCACTGGGTACAGCAACCCTGACCCCGATGGAAATCGCCACCGGCTGGGCCACCTTCGCCAATGGCGGTTACAAGATCACCCCGTACATCATCGACAAGATCGATAGCCGCAACGGTGACAACCTGTTCACCGCCAACCCGCCCAGCGTCCCGGTCGGCGACACCGCCAGCAGCGCGATTGCAGCGCCGGTAGCCAATACCTTTACGGTCAACCCGACACCTGGCGAAGCCCCCGCAGCGCAGACTGCGATGCAAACGCCAGCAGTCGCTGAACGCATCATCGACGGCCGCACCACTTACATCCTCAACAGCATGCTGGAAGACGTGATCAAGCTCGGCACAGGGCGTCGCGCACTGGCGCTGGGCCGCACCGATCTGGCGGGCAAGACCGGGACCACCAACGAATCCAAGGATGCCTGGTTCTCCGGTTACAACGCCGATTACGTGACTACGGTCTGGACCGGTTTCGACCAGCCGGAAAGCCTTGGTCGGCGCGAGTTCGGCGGCACCGTCGCACTGCCGATCTGGATGAGTTACATGGCCGCGGCCCTCAAGGACAAACCACCCCACACCCAGAACGAACCGGAAGGCATCCTCAGCCTGCGGATCGATCCGCTCAGTGGCCGCGCAGCTACACCAGGCACGCCGAACGCCTACTTCGAGCTATTCAAGAGCGAAGACACCCCGCCTTCAGTCAACGAGCTGGGTACCGGCAATATACCCGGCAGCCCGCTGCCAGCGGATGAAGCGGCGCCGATCGATTTGTTCTGATCACCACGATACTAAAAAGCCCCGCCTTCGAGAGAAGAGCGGGGCTTTTTGCTGCGCCTGGAATTGCGCACTGGCTGAAATCAGGCTCGCCTGTCATGCCGCCATCGCGAGCAAGCTCGCTCCCACAGAGGTACATGCATTCCAATGTGGGAGCGAGCTTGCTCGCGATGAGGGCCTGACAGCCAACACAAAAACCCACAGGCAATAAAAAGCCCCGACTCTCACAAGCCGGGGCTTTTTTGTTTGACGCGACTACGGCTTAGCCGTTGAAGACGTCATCCACGCTTTTGAGCGGGTAGTTCTTCGGATACGGCAGGGTAGCAACGCCGGTCTCGATCGCGGCCTTGGCCACGGCATCGGAGATCACGGTGATCAGACGTGCGTCCATTGGTTTCGGAATGATGTACTCACGACCGAATTCCAGTTTGATGCCGCCGTAGGCGTCACACACTTCCTGAGGCACCGGCAGCTTGGCCAGTTCGCGCAGGGCGTTGGCGGCAGCCACTTTCATTTCTTCGTTGATGCGCTTGGCGCGAACGTCCAGAGCACCACGGAAGATGAACGGGAAGCCCAGTACGTTGTTGACCTGGTTCGGGTAGTCCGAACGGCCGGTAGCCATGATCACGTCGTTGCGGGTAGCGTGAGCCAGTTCCGGAGAGATTTCCGGATCCGGGTTCGAGCAAGCGAAGACGATCGGGTTGGCAGCCATCAGCAGCAGGTTTTCTGCGCTCAGCAGGTTTGGGCCGGACAGGCCGACGAACACGTCAGCGCCCTTCAGCGCGTCGGACAAGCTGCGCTTGTCGGTAGCGTGAGCGAACACCGCTTTGTACTGGTTCAGGTCATCACGGCCAGAGTGGATTACGCCGGTACGGTCAACCATGAAGATGTTTTCGATATTGGCGCCCATGCTCACCAGCAATTTCATGCAGGAGATAGCGGCAGCACCGGCGCCCAGGCAGACGATCTTCGCCTCAGGCAGGGTTTTGCCAGCGATTTCCAGGGCGTTGATCATGCCGGCCGCAGTAACGATCGCGGTGCCGTGCTGGTCATCGTGGAATACCGGAATGTCGCACTGCTCGATCAGAGCGCGTTCGATTTCAAAGCACTCTGGTGCCTTGATGTCTTCCAGGTTGATGCCACCGAAGGTGATGGAGATGCGCTTGACGGTGTCGATGAAGGCTTGCGGGCTTTCGGAGTCGACTTCGATGTCGAACACGTCGATGCCGGCGAAGCGCTTGAACAGCACGCCCTTACCTTCCATCACTGGCTTGGACGCCAATGGGCCGAGGTTACCCAGGCCGAGAATCGCGGTGCCATCGGAAATGACTGCAACCAGATTGCCCTTGCCGGTGTACTTGTAAGCGAGTTCAGGGTCGCGGGCGATTTCGCGGACTGGTTCGGCTACACCGGGGCTGTAGGCCAGCGACAGGTCGCGGGCGGTAGCGGTGGCTTTGGTGAGCTCGACGCTCAGCTTCCCTGGACGAGGATGGGCATGATATTCGAGAGCGGCAGTTTTCAAATCAGACATATGGGCATTCCGCTTTTTACTGTGGGACTGACGGACCGCCGAGGATACTCGTGTCGCAAAGTCCCTACAAGACTGACCGGTCACTGGTGTCAAGGGCCCTACCCTAAGACTTTGGGCCAAGAGCCACGAAACTGAAGGGATAGACTGTTCACAATCAATAGAAAAAATGTCTACAATTTTTTATTACGGTGCCGTCTGCAACATCGCCGGATCGGTCAGCAGCAAGAGCCAGCGTGCCTGCCCGGGTTTCAGCCCGCCGCGGCGCGAACGATCCACCACCCAGCCACGAGCCTCGATCTGCTTGCCTTTGAGCTTTTCAAGCGACGTGACATCGAATTGATCCAGCATATCGGGTGCAACCCGCAATACAACCGAATCCTGCAACTCGATCCAAACCCCGCCGCGATTGCGCTGAACCTTGCTCACACGACCACTGAGCATGGCGAAACCGGATGCGCTGATCTGCTCCGCTTTCAGTACAGGTAATTGGCGCCACAACCCGAGGCCGGCCTGACGTGCACTGCGTTCCGCCGCTTGCTGGCAGCCGACCAAATCGACGTTCGGTGCCACCACCACCTGAAAACCGAGGCCTTCTGCAAGCATCTGAGCTTCGAAATTGGCACCATCAACGCCGTAGACATGGGCCAGAGTCCGGCCGTAATGGTCCTTGCTTTCTTTACCCGGCAGCAAACCGACCCGCCCGTCGCTGGCGGCCACCAGGGTTTCCAGGCGTTTGCGCGCCGCCACGGCGAACGGCTCGTCGGAACGGCCCTGTTTGCCCAGCTCCGGCGTATTCAAACCGATCATACGCACACTGCGGCCATCGCTGAGGCGCAAGGTGTCGCCATCCACCACCCGCTGCACCGCGACCGACGTCAGCCCGCTCGGCACCGGGCAGAAGGCTTGGGCACCGGAAAGCCAAATCGCAGACACAAAAAAGGCGCCCGCGAGGGACGCCTTTTTCATCAGCAAAGAAAAGCCCATCGGGCCCTTCAACCTTACTCTGCAGCTGCAGGAGCTTTGGTCTTGCCAAAAGCACCGAAACGGTCTGCGAAACGCTGTACACGGCCGCCAGTATCCAGAGTCTTCTGCTTACCGGTGTAGAACGGGTGGCATTCGTTGCAAACGTCGATCGCCAGTGGCTTGGCATAGGTCGAACGAGTTTCGAACTTGTTGCCGCAGCTGCAAGTTACGGCAATTGCCGGGTATTCTGGATGGATATCGGTTTTCATGGTGTATTCCTCAGGCTAGCGTGCCGCCACCCAACACTATTGTTGAATACCGCACGTAATTAGGCCGCGGATTCTACCAGACCTTTGCAATCGCGCAAGCTGTCCCTTAAACCAGCCGTCTGCTAGGCTCCGGGCCTTCTTCACCGCCCGCTTACCGAGAAATCCCCGCGTGCCCGACGCCATTCTGCGCCTCGCTTTGCCCTCGCCGCTGCGCCGCCTGTTCGACTACCGCGCCCCCGCGGGTGTTCTGCGTGCTCATCTGCATCCGGGCATGCGCCTGCGCGTGCCGTTCGGTCGTCGCGAGATGATCGGCATTCTGGTGGAGATCACCGACCACAGCGAAGTCCCGGCGGAAAAGCTCAAACCGGCGCTGGCACTGCTCGACGCCACACCGCCCTTGCCTCCGGCGCTGTTCAAGCTGTGCCTGTGGACTTCCCAGTATTACCAGCACAGCCTGGGCGACACCCTGAGCTGGGCGCTGCCCGTATTGTTGCGCCAGGGCGAACTGGCTGAAGCTCGTCAGGAACGCTTCTGGTCGATCACTCCGGGCGCACGCCTCGACGATCCGCGCATCAGCCGGGCGCCACGCCAGCGCGAAGCCTTGGCAACACTGGCGCAGCATCCCCACGGCGTGGCCCATCAGTTGCTCGGCAAACTGATGCTGAGCAAGGACAGCCTCGACCTGTTGCTGGCCAAAGACCTGGTGCAGGTGGAAATCCGCAAGCATGCGCCCGGCGAACGCCATGAACACTGGCTGGCGCAACCGGAGCTGCCGCTCAACCCGGAGCAGCGCGCCGCCTATGAAGCGATTCGCGCAGGCTTCGACAGTTTCCATGCGTTCCTGCTGGCCGGGGTCACTGGCAGCGGCAAGACCGAAGTCTATTTGCAGTTGATCCGTGAAACCCTCGAGGCTGGCAAGCAGGCATTGGTGCTGATTCCCGAGATCAACCTCGGCCCGCAAACCCTGGCGCGCTTCGAACAACGCTTCAACGCCCGCATCGCGCTGGTGCACTCGGCAGTCAACGACCGCGAACGGCTGGAGGCGTGGCTCGCAGCCCGAGATGGCGACGCCGATATTATTATCGGCACGCGCTCGGCACTGTTCACACCGATGAAGAACCCCGGCCTGATCATCATCGATGAAGAACACGACGGCTCCTATAAACAGCAAGAAGGCCTGCGCTATCACGCCCGCGATCTGGCCCTGGTGCGCGCGCGCCAGGAAAACATCCCGATCGTGCTCGGCTCGGCTACGCCTTCGCTGGAAAGCCTGCACAACGCCTACACCGGTCGTTACGGCCTGCTGCGCTTGAACCAACGGGCCGGCGGCGCGCAGCAGCCACGTTTCCTGCGCCTGGACGTTAAAAGCCGCCCGCTGGACAGCGGCATTTCCGGGCCGATGCAGCAAGCCATCGGCCAGACCCTCGCGGCCGGGCAGCAAGTACTGGTGTTTCTCAACCGCCGCGGCTTCGCGCCGACGCTGCTGTGCCACGACTGCGGCTGGATGTCCGAATGCAATCGCTGCGATGCGCGGATGACGGTACATCAGCGCTCCGGCGAACTACGTTGCCATCACTGCGGCTATGTCGAGCGCGTACCCCGCCACTGCCCACAATGCGGCAAAGTTGATTTGCGTCCCGTTGGCGCGGGTACTGAGCGAGCCGAAGAGCGACTGGGGATTCTCTTTCCGGATTACCCGGTGCTACGAGTCGACCGCGACAGCACCTCGCGCAAGGACGCGATGAATCAGCTGTTCTCCACCATCCAGAAAGGTCAGCCGTGCATTCTGGTGGGGACGCAAATGCTCGCCAAAGGGCACCATTTCCCGCGGGTGACCCTGGTGTCTATTCTGGACGCCGATGGCGGGCTGTTTTCCGGCGACTTCCGCGCCAGCGAGCGCATGGCGCAGTTGATCGTCCAGGTCGCCGGGCGTGCGGGGCGCGCCGAAGAACCCGGCAAAGTGATCATCCAGACCCACTTGGCCGATCATCCGCTGCTGGTGCAGCTGGCCGAACAAGGCTATTTCGCCTTTGCCGAGCAAGCCTTGAGCGAACGCCGGGCCGCCGGCCTGCCGCCTTTCGCGCACTTGGCACTGTTACGGGCGGAAGCGCACAAACCGGGGCAAGCCGAAGGCTTTCTCGATGAGGCCTGCAGCGAAGCCGAGCGTTTGCTGGGCGAGCAGAATCTGACCGGCATCGAGCTGCTCGGCCCGGTGCCGGCGCCCATGGAGCGCCGTGCCGGCCGTTACCGCGCGCAACTTTTGCTGCAAGCCAGCGCCCGGGCACCGCTGCATCGATTGCTGAGCAGTTGGCTGCTGGCGCTGGAGCAAATGCCCAGTGGGCGGCAGGTCCGTTGGTCGCTGGATGTTGATCCGGTGGATCTGTATTGATTGGTATATCGCTTTCGTGGGCAAGCCCACTCCCACAGGGTTCCCTATATCCTGTGGGAGCGGGCTTGCCCGCGAAGGCGTCAGAATAGTCACCACATATCCATAACCTGCCCGCTATAGTTGGCAAGCCCGTCTTCGCAACGGATAATGCCCAGTTTTTCCACCAGCGCATCGAAGCGCCGCCGCGCCTGCGGTCGAAAGAGAAGACCATGAAAGACACCATTCGCCAGCTGATCCAGCAAGCCATCACCCAACTCGTCAACGAAGGTGTGTTGCCTGAAGGCCTGACGCCGGCGATCCAGGTGGAGAATTCCCGCGACAAGACGCACGGCGACTTCGCCAGCAACATCGCCATGATGCTGGCCAAGCCTGCGGGCATGAAGCCGCGCGATCTGGCAGAAAAAATCATCGCCGCCCTGCCGGCTGACGAGAACGTCTCCAAAGCCGAAATCGCCGGCCCTGGCTTCCTGAACTTTTTCCAGAACACTCAAGCCCTGGCGACCCGCCTGGACGCGGCGCTGGCCGACGACCACATCGGCGTACGCAAAGCCGGCCCGGCACAGCGCACAGTGGTCGATCTGTCGGCGCCGAATCTGGCCAAAGAGATGCACGTCGGCCACCTGCGCTCGACCATCATCGGCGATGGCGTGGCACGGGTTCTCGAGTTTCTCGGCGATACCGTGATCCGTCAGAACCATGTCGGCGACTGGGGCACCCAGTTCGGCATGCTGATGGCTTATTTGCAGGAAAATCCGATCACCAGCGACGAGCTGTCGGATCTGGAAAACTTCTACCGCGCCGCCAAGCAACGCTTCGACGAATCCGCAGAGTTCGCCGATCGCGCCCGTGGCCTGGTGGTGAAGCTGCAGGCCGGTGATCCTGATTGCCTGGCGCTGTGGACGAAGTTCAAGGACATCTCGCTGTCCCACTGCCAGAAAATCTACGAACTGCTGAACGTCAAACTGACCCCGGCCGACGTCATGGGTGAAAGCGCCTACAACGACGATCTGGCCAATGTCGTCAGCGACCTCAAGGGCAAAGGCCTGCTGGTCGAAAGCAACGGCGCCCAGTGCGTATTCCTCGAAGAATTCAAAAATGCCGATGGCGACCCGCTGCCGGTTATCGTGGTCAAGGCTGACGGCGGTTACCTCTACGCCACCACCGACCTGGCAGCCGTGCGCTACCGCAGCGGCGTACTGAAAGCCGATCGCGCGCTGTACTTCGTCGACCAGCGCCAGGCCCTGCACTTCCAGCAAGTGTTCGAAGTGGCGCGCCGCGCCGGCTTCGTGACCCATCCGATGGAAATGGAGCACATGGGCTTCGGCACCATGAACGGCGCCGACGGCCGTCCGTTCAAGACCCGTGACGGCGGCACCGTGAAGCTGATCGACTTGCTGATCGAAGCCGAAGAGCGCGCCTACACGCTGGTGAAGGAAAAGAACCCGGAACTTGCCGAAGCCGATCTGCGCAATATCGCCAAGGTCGTGGGCATTGGCGCGGTGAAGTACGCCGACCTGTCCAAGCATCGCACCAGCGACTACAGCTTCAACTTCGACCTGATGCTCAACTTCGAAGGCAACACCGCGCCTTACCTGCTGTACGCCTACACCCGTGTGGCCGGGGTGTTCCGCAAACTGGGCAAGGACTTCAGCGAAGTGGAAGGGCAAATCGTGCTCCAGGCGCTGCACGAACATGAACTGGCGGCCAAACTGGCGCAATTCGGCGAAGTGCTGAACAACGTCAGCGACAAGGGCACGCCGCATATTCTCTGCACCTACCTGTACGACGTTGCCGGTCTGTTCTCCAGCTTCTACGAGAACTGCCCGATCCTCACTGCAGAAACGCCGGCACAGATGCAGAGCCGCTTGCGTCTCGCGGCATTGACCGGCCGCACACTCAAGCAAGGCCTGGAATTGCTGGGTCTGGAAACTCTGGAGCGCATGTAAGTTGGCGGCCAAGAAAAAACCTGCACCCAAGCGTGGCGCCAGCCGTTATCAAGCTCCTGCAAAACAACCGATCCCGGGCTGGCTATGGATGGCCATCGGTCTCACCGTGGGCGCTTTCATCGTCTTTTTGATGAAGCTCGAACCGGGCCAGGGCGATGACGTCAAGCGGGTCAAGCAAGAGCAGCAGAAAGCCACCAGGATTGCCGAAGCCAACAAGACGCCTCCGAGCCCACAGCAACCGGTGAAGCCGAAATACGACTTCTACACCCTGCTGCCGGAATCCGAGGTCATCGTGCCGCCGGATGCCGTGCCGGAAAAAACCCTGCCGACTCCGCAGCCGGTGCCCGTGACCCCGGTGACTCCGGCCGAAGCAGCGAAGATCGACACTGCAAGGGCCCAGGCGGCACTCGCCGGCATTACCCCGCCGCCAGCACCGCCCGTCTCGAAAGCAGCGCCGGTGACCAGGTTCTTCCTCCAGGCCGGCTCGTTCCGCAAAGAGGCGGATGCCGACAAGGTTCGCGCGCAGATCATCCTGCTCGGGCAGGCGGTTTCCGTTGAGTCCGGGACGGTGAAAGATGAAACCTGGTATCGGGTGCTGGTCGGGCCGTTCAGCAATCGTGAACAGCTGACCACGGCACAGAAACAATTGGCCGGCAGCGGTTTCAGCAATCTGTTGTTACAACAACGCCAAAGCCGCTAACGCTAAACCCTGTGGCGAGGGAGCTTGCTCCCGCTCGGCTGCGCAGCAGTCGTAAACCCGGCCAATGCGGTTCATCTAACGTGCTGCGGTTACCTGTTTTGGGAGCGCTGCGCACTCCAGCGGGAGCAAGCTCCCTCGCCACAGGTGCTGCCCTGACCACAGGTTGAGCAGCAAACACCGCTCGTCCCCCGGCCTCTCCCACGGTTGAAATACGCCCCACCACCCCCATATGAGTTTCCATCAGGGCATTTTCGCCCCGCTGCGTGGAGACTCTCCCTTGACCACCATCGTTTCAGTTCGCCGCCATGGCAAAGTCGTCATGGGCGGCGACGGCCAGGTTTCTCTCGGCAATACCGTGATGAAAGGCAACGCGAAAAAAGTTCGCCGCCTGTATCACGGTCAAGTCATCGCCGGCTTTGCCGGGGCTACCGCTGACGCCTTCACTCTGTTCGAGCGCTTCGAAGGCCAGCTCGAGAAGCATCAAGGTCATTTGGTTCGCGCAGCCGTAGAGCTCGCCAAAGAATGGCGCACCGATCGCTCCCTCAGCCGCCTGGAAGCCATGCTGGCAGTCGCCAACAAAGACGCATCCTTGATCATCACCGGTAACGGTGACGTGGTTGAGCCCGAAGAAGGTCTGATCGCCATGGGTTCCGGTGGCGGTTACGCTCAGGCCGCAGCCAGCGCCCTGCTGAAAAAAACCGATCTGTCAGCTCGCGAAATCGTCGAAACCGCGCTCGGCATCGCCGGTGACATCTGCGTGTTCACCAACCACACCTTCACCATTGAGGAGCAGGACCTCGCCGAGTAAGCCTGTGCAGGCCTAGCGCCACGGCTTTCATTCTTGCTTGAGGACCGCAAATTATTATGTCCATGACTCCCCGCGAAATCGTCCACGAACTCAATCGCCATATCATCGGCCAGGACGATGCCAAACGCGCCGTCGCCATCGCGCTGCGTAACCGCTGGCGCCGGATGCAGCTGCCCGAAGAGCTGCGCGCCGAAGTGACGCCCAAGAACATTCTGATGATCGGCCCGACCGGCGTCGGTAAAACCGAAATCGCCCGGCGCCTGGCCAAACTGGTCAACGCTCCGTTCATCAAGGTCGAAGCGACCAAATTCACCGAAGTCGGCTATGTCGGCCGCGACGTCGAGTCGATCATTCGTGATCTGGCCGATGCAGCGATCAAGCTGCTGCGCGAACAGGAAATGACCAAGGTTCGTTTTCGCGCCGAAGACGCTGCCGAAGACCGCATCCTCGATGCACTGCTACCTCCGGCACGCATGGGCTTCAACGAAGACGCCGCGCCGAGTCATGATTCCAACACCCGCCAACTGTTCCGCAAGCGCCTGCGCGAAGGCCAGCTGGATGACAAAGAGATTGAAATCGAAGTCGCCGAGTCGGTCGGTGTCGACATCTCTGCGCCACCAGGCATGGAGGAGATGACCAACCAGCTGCAGAACCTGTTCGCCAACATGGGCAAGGGCAAGCGCAAGAATCGCAAGCTCAAGGTCAAGGAAGCGCTGAAACTGGTACGCGACGAAGAAGCCGGTCGCCTGGTCAATGAAGAAGAACTGAAAGCCAAGGCCCTGGAAGCGGTCGAGCAACACGGCATCGTGTTCATCGACGAAATCGACAAGGTCGCCAAGCGCGGCAATTCCGGTGGCATCGACGTGTCCCGTGAAGGCGTACAGCGCGACCTGCTGCCGCTGATCGAAGGCTGCACGGTCAACACCAAGCTGGGCATGGTCAAGACCGACCATATCCTGTTCATCGCTTCCGGCGCGTTCCACCTGAGCAAGCCGAGTGACCTGGTGCCTGAGCTGCAAGGCCGTCTGCCAATCCGCGTCGAACTCAAGGCGCTGACCCCTGAAGACTTCGAACGCATCCTCAGCGAGCCCCAAGCGTCGCTCACCGAGCAATACCGTGAGCTGTTGAAGACCGAAGGCCTGGTCATCGAGTTCTTGCCCGACGGCATCAAACGCGTGGCCGAGATCGCCTGGCAGGTCAACGAAAAGACCGAGAACATCGGCGCCCGTCGTCTGCACACCTTGCTCGAGCGCCTGCTTGAAGAGGTGTCGTTCAGTGCCGGTGATCTGGCCAGCGCCCATGATGGCAAAGCGATCCTGATCGACGCCGACTACGTCAACAGCCACCTCGGCGAATTGGCGCAGAACGAAGACCTCTCTCGTTATATCCTGTAAGCAATACTTACAGTGGTAGCGGACCTGTGGGAGCGAGCTTGCTCGCGATAGCGGTATGACCTTCAACGACACTGTTGAATGTTATGGCCTCATCGCGAGCAAGCTCGCTCCCACAAGGTCCCACACGAGACGGACTACAGGTCATGACCAAACTCCCCATCGCCATCGAACTGCACAAAGCCTCGAAAACCCTGACGCTGAAATACGCGCCGGATGAGGTGTATCAGCTGCCCGCCGAATTCCTTCGCGTGCACTCTCCTTCCGCCGAAGTCCAGGGCCATGGCAAACCTATCCTGCAGTTTGGCAAGATCGGCGTAGGCCTGAACAAGGTCGAACCGGCTGGTCAGTACGCACTGAAATTGACCTTCGACGACGGCCACGACAGCGGCCTGTTCACCTGGGAATATCTGTACCAACTGGCGCAACGCCAGGACGCACTTTGGGCGGATTATCTTGCAGAGCTCAAGGCGGCCGGAAAGTCCCGCGACCCGAGCGAATCCATCGTCAAGCTGATGCTCTAAATCAAGCCTCTCGCTCTTTAGAGGGCATTTTCTAATTTCATCTGTTTGAATGCTCCGCTGCGCTGGCCGACGATTGGCACGCTTGCGAAAAAAATTAAACTCGGGTAACCAATGGAACTGGCAAGTTCCCTGCAGTGCTCTGTGCAATAAAAAGCAGCCATGCGCAATTAACGGTCACCCGAGCAGTAGTACCTGGCGTTGCTGTGTGACTTCACAGTGGGTCCCGGTACTCGTCTCAGGACAATGGAGCGTCGTAGATGAGTAATAAGAGTAACGATGACCTGAAACTTCAAGCTTCGGAAAACACCCTGGGGCTGAACCCCGTCGTCGGTTTGCGTGGAAAAGATCTGCTGACTTCGGCTCGAATGGTCCTGACCCAGGCCATCAAACAACCCATTCACAGCGTCAAGCACGTCGCACATTTTGGTGTTGAGCTGAAGAACGTGTTGTTCGGCAAATCGACGCTGCACCCGGAAAGCGATGACCGTCGCTTCAACGACCCGGCCTGGAGTCAGAACCCGCTCTACAAACGCTATCTGCAAACCTATCTGGCGTGGCGCAAGGAGCTTCACGACTGGATCGGCGACAGCAACCTGCCCGAACAGGACATCCACCGCGCTCACTTCGTGATCAACCTGATGACCGAAGCCATGGCTCCGACCAACAGTGCGGCCAACCCGGCGGCGGTCAAACGCTTCTTCGAGACCGGCGGCAAAAGTCTGCTCGACGGCCTCTCGCATCTGGCCAAGGACCTGGTACACAACGGCGGTATGCCGAGCCAGGTGAACATGGGCGCCTTCGAAGTCGGCAAGAGTCTGGGGACGACTGAAGGTGCAGTGGTTTTCCGCAACGACGTACTCGAACTGATCCAGTACCGGCCTATCACCGAACAGGTGCATGAGCGCCCGCTGCTGGTAGTCCCGCCACAGATCAACAAGTTCTATGTGTTCGACCTGAGCCCGGACAAAAGCCTGGCGCGCTTCTGCCTGCGCAACCACCAGCAGACCTTTATCGTCAGCTGGCGCAACCCGACCAAGGAGCAGCGTGAGTGGGGTCTGTCGACTTACATCGACGCGCTGAAAGAAGCCGTCGACGTGGTTGCCGCCATTACCGGCAGCAAAGACATCAACATGCTCGGCGCCTGCTCCGGCGGCATTACCTGCACCGCGCTGCTGGGTCACTACGCCGCCCTCGGCGAGAAGAAGGTCAATGCCCTGACGCTTCTGGTCAGTGTGCTCGACACTACCCTCGATTCCCAGGTTGCGCTGTTCGTCGACGAGCAGACCCTGGAAGCCGCCAAGCGCCACTCGTATCAGGCCGGCGTGCTGGAAGGCCGCGACATGGCCAAAGTCTTCGCCTGGATGCGCCCCAACGATCTGATCTGGAACTACTGGGTCAACAACTACCTGCTGGGTAACGAACCACCCGTCTTCGACATTCTGTTCTGGAACAACGACACCACCCGGTTGCCAGCTGCGTTCCATGGCGACCTGATCGAAATGTTCAAAAATAATCCACTGATCCGCGCCGACGCACTGGAAGTGAGCGGCACGCCGATCGACCTTAAACAGGTCACTGCCGACATCTACTCACTGGCCGGTACCAACGACCACATCACACCCTGGAAGTCTTGCTACAAGTCGGCGCAGCTGTTCGGCGGCAAGGTCGAATTCGTGCTGTCCAGCAGCGGGCATATCCAGAGCATTCTGAACCCGCCGGGCAATCCGAAATCACGTTACATGACCAGCATCGACATGCCGGCAACCGCCAACGAATGGCAAGAAAACTCAACCAAACACACCGATTCCTGGTGGCTGCACTGGCAGGCCTGGCAAGCCGAGCGCTCGGGCAAACTGAAAAAATCCCCGACCATTCTGGGCAACAAGGCCCATCCGTCCGGAGAAGCCGCGCCGGGCACCTATGTCCATGAGCGTTAAGTTGTAGGCAGTCGAGAAGTCCGCGGCGCTCGGAGGTGCCGTGAGCCCTACCCATACAGCCGAGGCCAGGCCTCGAGTAATCTGGAGCACGCTCAGGACGGCGTGCCCGACGGTTTAACCCACAGGGCTTCCGAGATGCCGCAACCGTTCATTTTCCGTACTGTCGACCTGGATGGCCAAACCATCCGCACCGCGGTACGCCCCGGCAAGTCTCATATGACGCCCTTGCTAATCTTCAATGGCATCGGCGCCAACCTGGAGCTGGTGTTTCCGTTCGTCCAGGCGCTTGACCCGGACCTGGAGGTGATTGCCTTCGACGTTCCCGGTGTTGGCGGCTCGTCGACGCCCAACAGGCCTTATCGCTTTCCCGGCCTGGCCAAACTGACCGCGCGCATGCTCGACTACCTGGACTATGGCCAAGTCAATGTCGTGGGCGTGTCCTGGGGTGGCGCACTGGCCCAGCAGTTTGCTTACGATTACCCGGAGCGCTGCAAGAAGCTGGTTCTGGCAGCCACCGCCGCAGGCGCCTTTATGGTGCCGGGCAAGCCGAAAGTGTTGTGGATGATGGCAAGCCCACGGCGTTACATCCAGCCGTCCCATGTGATTCGCATTGCGCCGCTGATCTATGGCGGATCCTTCCGTCGCGACCCCAACCTGGCCGCAGAACACGCCAGCAAGGTGCGTTCGGGCGGCAAGCTGGGTTACTACTGGCAGCTGTTCGCGGGTCTGGGCTGGACCAGCATTCACTGGCTGCACAAGATCAATCAACCGACCCTGATACTGGCCGGTGACGACGATCCGCTGATCCCGCTGATCAATATGCGCATGCTGGCCTGGCGGATTCCCAACACCCAGCTACACATAATCGACGATGGTCATTTGTTCCTGATTACCCGGGCCGAAGCCGTCGCACCGATCGTCATGAAGTTTCTCGAAGAGGAGCGCCAGCGGGCAGTGATGCATCCGCACCCGACGCCGCCTGGCAGACCATAGAGACCGGATAATCGCCTGCGCAAGAATGGTCTGGAGCGACTATGGTGTCAGTCTTGGATTGATATGTAATGGCTTGACGAAGGAGTGTTGACTCATGCGAGACAAACCCGCGACGGGCTCTTTGCCCACCCCCGCCGCATTCATCAATGCCCAGAATGCGATTACCGGTCTGCGCGGCCGGGATCTATTCTCGACCTTGCGCAGCGTGGCCGCCCACGGTCTGCGTCACCCGGTGCACAGCGCCCGCCATGCTCTGGCCCTGGGCGGTCAGCTGGGCCGGGTGTTGCTGGGCGAAACCCTGCACACGCCGAACCCGCAGGACAACCGCTTTGCCGACCCGACCTGGAAACTGAATCCGTTTTATCGTCGCAGCCTGCAGGCCTACCTGAGCTGGCAGAAGCAGGTGAAAAAATGGATCGATGAAAGCGACATGAGCCTGGATGACCGCGCCCGCGCGAACTTCGTCTTCGCCCTGCTCAATGATGCCGTGGCCCCTTCCAATACCCTGCTCAACCCGCTGGCTATCAAGGAGCTGTTCAACTCTGGCGGTAGCAGCGTGGTTCGTGGTCTCAGCCATCTAATCGATGACCTGATGCACAACAACGGACTGCCCAGCCAGGTCAACAAACACGCCTTCGAGATCGGCAAGACCGTGGCAACCACCGCAGGTTCGGTGGTGTTTCGCAATGAAATGCTTGAGCTGATTCAATACAAGCCGATGAGCGAAAAGCAGTACGCCAAGCCGTTGCTGATCGTGCCGCCACAGATCAACAAGTACTACATTTTCGACCTCAGCCCAGGCAACAGCTTCGTCCAGTACGCGCTGAAAAATGGCCTGCAAGTGTTCGTGATCAGCTGGCGCAACCCGGATGTTCGTCATCGCGAATGGGGCCTGTCCAGTTATGTGGAGGCGCTGGAGGAAGCACTGAATGTTAGCCGCGCGATCACCGGCGCGCGTGACGTCAATCTGATGGGCGCCTGCGCCGGGGGCCTGACCATCGCCGCCCTGCAAGGCCATCTGCAGGCCAAGCGGCAACTGCGGCGGGTCTCCAGCGCCAGCTACCTGGTCAGCTTGCTGGATAGTCAGATGGACAGCCCGGCCACGCTGTTCGCCGACGAACAGACGCTGGAAGCAGCCAAGCGCCATTCCTATCAACGAGGTGTACTCGACGGGCGCGAGATGGCGAAAGTCTTCGCCTGGATGCGCCCCAATGACCTGATCTGGAACTACTGGGTCAACAACTACCTGCTGGGCAAGGAGCCGCCGGCCTTCGATATCCTGTACTGGAACAACGACAACACGCGCCTGCCAGCGGCATTGCATGGCGACCTGCTGGACATCTTCAAGCACAACCCCATGAGCCACGCCGGTGGACTGGAAGTGTGCGGCACGCCCATCGACCTTCAGAAGGTCAATGTGGACAGCTTCAGCGTGGCCGGTATCAACGACCACATCACTCCGTGGGACGCCGTTTACCACTCGACCTTGCTGCTGGGTGGCGAACGGCGCTTCATACTGTCCAACAGCGGGCACATCCAGAGCATCCTCAACCCGCCGGGCAACCCCAAGGCCAACTACATCGAGAATCCCAAGCTCAGTGGCGATCCACGCGCCTGGTACTACGACGGCACTCACGTTGAAGGCAGCTGGTGGCCACAGTGGCTGAGCTGGATTCAGGAGCGCTCCGGCGCCCAGCGGGAAACCCTGATGACCCTCGGCAACCAGAACTATCCACCGATGGAGGCGGCGCCAGGTACCTACGTGCGCGTGCGCTGAATCTTCTCTACGCCACGGTCGGGCTATTGGCCGTGGCATGACTCAATAACCAAGAAGACTGGATGAAAACCCGCGACCGGATCCTCGAATGTGCCCTGCAATTGTTCAACCAAAAGGGCGAACCCAATGTCTCCACCATGGAAGTTGCCAATGAGATGGGCATCAGCCCAGGCAACCTCTACTACCATTTTCATGGCAAAGAGCCGCTGATCCTCGGTTTGTTCGAGCGCTTCCAGACCGAACTGGTGCCGCTGCTCGACCCGCCGGCGGACGCACAACTGGACGCTGAAGATTACTGGTTGTTCCTGCACCTGATCGTCGAACGTCTGGCGCACTATCGCTTTCTGTTCCAGGACCTGTCCAACCTGGCCGGACGCTTGCCGAAACTGGCCAAAGGTATTCGCAACCTGCTCAATGCCTTGAAGCGTACCCTGGCTTCGTTGCTGGCACGCTTGAAGGCGCAGGGGCTGCTGGTCAGCGAGACTCAGGCGCTGGGGCAACTGGTCGAGCAGATCACCATGACGCTGCTGTTTTCACTCGACTATCAACGGATTCTCGATCGCGAGGGAGAAGTACGAGTGGTGGTGTACCAGATCATGATGCTGGTAGCGCCGCACTTGCTGCCACCCGTGAAACTGGCGACCGAGCAAATGGCGTTGCGGTATCTGGATGAGCATGATTGAGATAATTGGGTAGGGCGAAAGAGTTTTTGTGTCTGACAAATAGCTTTCGCGGGCAAGCCCGCTCCCACAAGAGCGGCGCTGTACCTGTGGGAGCGAGCTTGCCCGCGAAGAGGCCCGATCAGGCACCGGGAAATTTTCCGTCAAAAACAAAAACGCCCGACCTTTGCAGGCCGGGCGTTTTTGTGAGTCCCGAAAAAATCAGGACTGACTGGTAGGCGTCGGTGAAGCCGGCGCAACAGTCGGGGTGACCGCAGGAGTCGGTGCAGCAGCGGAGTTACCTGTGCTGACCGGGACTACGGGTTTTGCGGCAACTGCTGGCTTGGGTGCGGCAGCTTTTGGCGCAGCTGGCTTCTTGGCAACCGGCTTCTTCGCAGCGGCAGGTTTAGCTGCTGCCTTGACTGCTGGTTTAGCTGCGGCGGTTTTGGCGGCAGGTTTGGCTGCAGGTTTCGCCGCCGCTTTTACCAGTGGTTTGGCTGCAGTTTTTGCTGCTGGTTTGGCCGTAGCGGTTTTGGCAGCGACTGGCTTGACCGAAGCACCGGTCAGGCGTTCGATCTGCTTGGTCAGAGTATCGACCTTGCTGTGCAGCGCCTTCACTTCATTGCGGCTAGGCACGCCCAGACGCGAAATGGCACTGTTCAGACGCTTGTCGAAAGCCTCTTCCAGCTCGCCCCATTTGCCCAGCGCACGGTCTTTGACATCACCGACGCGGGATTTGGCCGAACTGGCGGAGTCCTTGGCGGCATCGACTGTTTTACCGACAGCGCTTTTGGTGAGCTTCTCGGCTTTCTCGCCATCTTTGACCAGAGTCTCGAACAGCTTGCTGCCGTCAGTGTCGATCTTCGAGTACACGCCTAAACCAGCCAGCCAGATTTTGCGGGAGTAGTCTTCGACTTTCCCAATCCAGGAGCTGCCTTCTTTTTCAGTAGTCTTTTTACCAGCCATCCCGTTCTCCTTAAGATTTACGCGCGACGCGTTCGAGCAATGCCGTCAGCCCATCGAGCTTGGCAGAGAGTGTCTCAACATCATGTTTAGACGCAATGCCGAAGCGATTCAAGGTACTTGCGACACGCGTGTCAAAAGCCTTCTCGACTTTATCGAGCTGCACTTCGACTTTGCCTTTGAAACTGGTGACGTCGCTCTTGACGTTATCAATCTGACTGTTGGCGGCTTCAAGCTGTTCAGTCACAACTTTTTTGCCTTTCTTTTCAACAGTTTGACCAGTCTTTACCAACTCTTGAAAATACTCGCTACCTTCGTGACCGACCTTGGCGTAGGCACCCAGGCCAGCCAGCCAGATCTTGCGGGCATACACTTTCACTTCGCTCAGAGTAGTTGGCTGAACGTCGACTTTTTTCTTCAGACTAACTTTGGCCATGGTGCACCTCACGCGCAAAAGGTTTGAGGAACTGCCCGCTGGAATGAGGGCTCAGGCACAAAGTAGTGAGAAAAATTAGAAACGGCACCCTAACAACTGACACAAACCTTTGGGCACACCACAAACAAATGTGGGAGCGACGGTGCGACGATTCGACCTGCTCGCGAAGAGGCAGGCACATTCAACATTGATGTCGACTGAAAGACCGCTTTCGCGAGCAGGCTCGCTCCCACAGGGATCGCATTCCACAATTGGATCGGGTCACGCCAAGGCTTTATCCAGCGCCCTTTCGATTTCCGATTTGATGGTGCCGCTCATGGCGGACATCAACAGGCCCAGTTCGACATCGACCCTGATCGAGTCCTCGCCCACATGCACCGCCCCTTTCACACCGGAGCGTTTGAGGTTCAGGGTGTCGCCGGACCACTGCGGCTCCAGGCCATATTGATCGGACAGTTTCTGCGCCAACTTGTCGGCCTTCTCGCGGGCCGCTTCCTTACCCAGGCCGTGGGCACGCTCAACACTAATACGGGCCATCGAATGACTCCTGCTTTATGAATACTTCCTGAAGCATCTTGACCGTTGCTGCGTCAAAACGTCCTGGCGGTTGCCTATCTTACATTCAGCCTTGCCAAGACAAAGACCGTCACCGGGATTAGAATGTCCCGCAATCTCTTTTGGTGACAGCGATATGACTGATCAGCGCAAAGGCAGCGATGCCGAACCCACCACTCACTTCGGCTTCAAAAACGTTCCGGAAAGCCAAAAGGCGGAAAAAGTCGCTGAGGTTTTCCACTCGGTGGCCGCCAAGTACGACCTGATGAACGACCTGCTGTCGGGCGGCATGCACCGGCTGTGGAAGCGTTTCGCGATCGAGCTGTCCGGCGTACGCACCGGCAATCGTGTGCTGGACATCGCTGGCGGTACCGGCGATCTGACCAGAAAGTTCTCGCACCTGGTGGGCCCGACCGGTCAGGTGGTATTGGCTGACATCAACGAATCCATGCTCAAGGTCGGTCGCGATCGTTTGCTGGATCTGGGTGTGGCCGGCAACGTCGAGTTCGTCCAGGCCGACGCCGAAAAACTGCCGTTCCCGGACAACCATTTCGACTGCGTGACCATCGCCTTCGGCCTGCGCAACGTGACGCACAAGGAAGACGCCCTGCGTTCCATGCTGCGCGTACTCAAGCCCGGCGGGCGTCTGTTGGTGCTGGAGTTCTCCAAGCCAACCAATGCGTTGATGTCCAAAGCCTACGACGCCTATTCGTTCGCCTTCATGCCACTGATGGGCAAGCTGATCACCAATGATTCGGAAAGCTACCGCTACCTGGCCGAGTCGATCCGCATGCACCCGAACCAGGAAACCCTGAAGTCGATGATGGTCGAGGCCGGTTTCGACCGAGTGACCTATCACAACATGACCGCCGGCATCGTCGCCTTGCATCGCGGCATCAAACCCTGATGTTGCTCAGCGGCCTGCTCGCCGGCGTCGAACACGGTCTGAACCGCGTGCTGCGTCTCGACAGCACGGCCTTGCCGCGCCTGGCGCATCTGAACGGCAAGGTGATTGCTGTCGATTGCCGCAGCCCGGCGTTGCAACTGTTCATCATGCCCAGCGATGAAGGCCTGATGCTCGCCGCCCATTGGGCCGCCGATGCCGATTGCACCTTGCGCGCTCCGGCGTCGAGCTTGCTGAACCTGGCGCTGAGCAAGGACAAGACCTCGATTCTTCACGCCCCTGAAGTCGAACTCGAAGGTGACAGCGCCGTACTGCTGGAACTCGCGGCAATCCTGCAAGACCTCGAGCTGGACTGGGAGTACGAGCTTTCACGCTGGCTTGGCCCGGTCGCCACTCCGCTGATCGGCGACTATTTGCGCAGTCGCGCACGCTGGTATCAGCAAGGTTTCGCCAGCCTGAACCAGAACCTTGCCGAGTACCTCAGCGAAGAGTCGCGCGCCCTGGTAGGCCAACGCGAAGCCGAAGCCCGCTTTAGCGAACTAGACCAGATCAAGCTCGATCTGGAACGTCTTGAGGCGCGTTTCGAGCGTCTTTCCCGATCCCTTGATTCAAGCGATAACGCATGAAGCTGCTTGCCGTCCGCCGTTTGTTGCGCATCCAGCGCGTCGTAATCCGCTACCGCCTCGATGACTTGTTGTTCGCTCTGCCGCTGCCCTGGTTTCTCCTGGCGCTGCGCCATGCCTTGCCGTGGCGCTGGTTTCCGCGCAAGACACTGGCGCTTACCCGCGGTGCCCGCCTGCGCCTGGCGTTGCAGGATCTAGGGCCGATTTTCATCAAGTTCGGGCAGATTCTTTCCACTCGCCGCGATCTGTTGCCCGAAGACATCGCCGACGAGCTGATGCTGTTGCAAGACCGCGTACCGCCGTTCGACTCTCAAGTGGCAGTGGATCTGATTGAAAGCCAGCTCGGCAAGAAAATCAGCGAAGTCTTCAGCCGTTTCGACTTCGAACCGCTGGCCTCGGCCTCGGTGGCCCAGGTTCACGCCGCGCAGCTGAAAAGCGGTGAAGAAGTGGTGGTCAAGGTCATACGCCCGGGCCTCAAGCCAATCATCGCCCAGGACCTGGCCTGGCTGTTCATCCTCGCCCGCGCCGCCGAGAAACTCTCCGCCGACGCCCGCCTGCTGCACCCGATGGAGGTGGTCCAGGACTACGAAAAAACCATCTTCGACGAACTCGACCTGTTGCGCGAGGCGGCTAACGCCAGCCAGTTGAGACGTAACTTCGAAGACTCACCGTTGCTTTACGTGCCGCAGGTCTACTGGGACTGGTGCCGGCCGAAAGTCTTGGTGATGGAGCGCATCTACGGTGTTCAGGTCACCGACCTGGCAACCCTGGCCGACCAGCGCACCGATATGAAAATGCTCGCCGAACGCGGCGTGGAGATCTTCTTCACCCAGGTGTTCCGCGACAGTTTCTTCCACGCCGACATGCACCCCGGCAACATCTTCGTCAGCACCGTGCAGCCGTGGAGTCCGCAGTACATTGCCATCGACTGCGGCATCGTCGGCAGCCTGACCCCGCAAGACCAGGACTATCTGGCGCGCAACCTGTTCGCCTTCTTCAAGCGCGACTATCGCCGCGTCGCCCAACTGCACATCGATTCGGGCTGGGTGCCGGCGGAAACCAAACTCAATGAATTCGAAGCGGCGATCCGTACCGTTTGCGAACCGATTTTCGAAAAACCATTGAAAGACATTTCCTTCGGTCAGGTGCTGATGCGTCTGTTCCAGACCGCACGGCGCTTCAACATGGAAGTGCAACCGCAGCTGGTGCTTTTGCAGAAAACCTTGCTGAACATCGAAGGCCTGGGCCGTCAGCTGTACCCGGATCTGGACCTGTGGAATACCGCCCAGCCGTTCCTCGAACGCTGGATGCGCGATCGGGTCAGCCCGAAAACCCTGCTGGGCAACCTGCAGGGTCAGGTCGAGCAACTGCCGCGCCTGGCCAACATGACCCGCGATCTGCTGGAACGCATGTCGCAACCCCATGCCGATCCGCCGCGACAGTGGCACAAGCGCAAGGACGACCTGTTCCTGCGCCTGCTCGGCACCGCACATCTGGCCGGCGGTACGATACTCGCTGCCGGTGGTCCGTTGAATGAGTTGGGGCATTGGCCGGCCGGAATCATGGTTGCCGTCGGCTTGTATCTGGTCGTGCGCCGATAGCCAGTGGCGCGAGGGGCTGGCACACTGTTTCAAACGCCTGGGCACAGCAACAAGCGCTGAGCCCGCTGTCGGAGTCGAAGATGAAAGATTGGCTGGATGAGATCAAATGGGACAGTGACGGCCTGGTGCCGGCGATTGCCCAGGATCACCAAACCGGGCGTGTGCTGATGATGGCCTGGATGAACCGCGAAGCACTGGTACTGACCGCCGCTGAAAACCGCGCCATCTACTGGTCCCGTTCCCGTGGCAAGCTGTGGCGCAAGGGTGAAGAGTCCGGCCATGTGCAACAACTGCATGAGATGCGCCTGGACTGCGACGGCGATGTCATCATCCTGATGGTCGAACAGATCGGCAACATCGCCTGCCACACCGGCCGCCAAAGCTGCTTCTACCGCGTCTATGAAAACGGCGAGTGGAAGACCGTCGACCCGGTACTCAAAGACCCGCACGCTATCTATTCGGCAGGACACTGAACATGAGCGATACCCTGACCCGTCTGGCCCAGGTGCTGGAAGAGCGCAAAGGCGCAGCGGCCGACAGCTCCTATGTCGCCAGCCTGTACCACAAGGGCTTGAACAAGATTCTGGAAAAAGTCGGCGAGGAATCGGTGGAAACCATCATCGCCGCCAAGGACGCCGCCATCAGCGGTGACTGCAGCGATCTGATCTACGAAACTGCTGATTTGTGGTTCCACAGTCTGGTCATGCTCGCCCAACTGGGGCAGCATCCACAGGCCGTGCTGGACGAGCTGGAGCGGCGCATCGGTACGTCCGGGCATGTCGAGAAGGCTTCGCGCCCGTCCGCTTGAACACTACTTAAGAGAGGAATTGCAGCATGGGCATTTTTGACTGGAAACACTGGGTCGTCATCCTGGTTGTCGTGGTACTGGTGTTCGGCACCAAGAAACTTAAAAACCTCGGCACCGACGTCGGCGAGTCGATCAAGGGCTTTCGCAAAGCCATGAACGACGACGAAAAATCTGCTGATCCGAACGCAACACCGGCCCAGCCAGTTCCACCGGTACAGCCACAGACGTCGACCCTGAACGAGCCACACACCATCGACGTGAAAGCACAAAAAGTCGAAGAGCCGATCCGCAAAGACTCGTGAGCACTGACTAATGTTTGGTATCAGCTTCTCTGAACTGCTGCTCGTCGGCCTCGTTGCCCTGCTGGTGCTCGGCCCCGAGCGTCTGCCGGGTGCTGCGCGCACGGCCGGCCTTTGGGTCGGGCGCTTGAAACGCAGCTTCAACGCGATCAAACAGGAAGTTGAACGTGAAATCGGTGCCGACGAGATTCGCCGGCAACTGCACAACGAACACATTCTGTCGCTGGAGCAGGAGGCGCGGAAAATTTTCACGCCGACTCAGCAGGAGCCAACGCCGGTGCCGCCGGTGGCAGAGCCGACGATTCATGCCCCGACGGCTGAAGCTACGCCGGTGCTTGCAGCCGCCGAACCTGCACCTGCAACTCCTGTAGAACCTGCTCCTCCTGCGGCTACGCCTGTTGCGCCAGCCCCCCACGACCCAACATTGCCGTCGCGAGCCCCATGAGCGCTGATAAACCGGAAAACGACCAGCACATGCCGCTGGTTTCGCACCTCACCGAGTTGCGCACCCGCCTGCTGCGCTGTGTCGCGGCGATTTTCGTGATCTTCGCCGGGCTGTTTGCCTTCACCCAGCAGATCTACACCTTCGTCTCCACGCCGCTGCGCGAGTACCTGCCGGTGGGCGCGACGATGATCGCCACCGATGTGTCCTCGCCGTTCCTCACACCGCTCAAGCTGACGATGATGGTCTCGCTGTTTTTAGCGATCCCGGTGATCCTGCATCAGATCTGGGGCTTTATTGCGCCCGGCCTGTACAAGCACGAGAAGCGCATCGCGATGCCATTGCTGGTCTCGAGCATTCTGCTGTTCTACACCGGGATGGCTTTCGCCTACTACCTGGTGTTCCCGCTGATCTTCAAGTTCTTCGCCGCCGCCACCCCGGCCGGCGTGGAAATGATGACCGACATCAGCAGTTACCTCGATTTCGTCATGACGCTGTTTTTCGCCTTCGGCGTAGCGTTCGAAATCCCGGTGGCCGTGGTGCTGCTGGTGTGGATCGGCGTGGTCGACGTCAAATACCTGAAGAAAATCCGCCCGTACGTGATCATCGGCTGCTTTGTGGTCGGCATGATCCTTACCCCACCGGACATCTTCTCGCAGACGTTGCTGGCGGTGCCCATGTGGATTCTGTTCGAAATCGGCATCCTCTTCAGCAGCCTGATCAGCAAGCGCGGTGAGCACCCGGACGACCAGCCGGCTGACGATCACAACGACCAGCCACCAGCGACCCAAGCGTGAACCTGCTGCTCCTCGAAGAGGCCGACTTCATTGCGGCCGACCGGGTGATCCTGCGTGATCGGCGCCTGACCCACATGCAGGAAGTCCATCGCTCTGTCGTCGGTGACAGCCTGCGGGTCGGGCGCATCGGCGGGCTGATGGGCAGCGCCGAGCTGCTGCGTCTGGAAGCCTCTGAGGCGGAACTGCGGGTCAGCCTCGACCAACCGCCGCCGGCCAAACTGCCGTTGACGCTGCTACTGGCTCTGCCACGACCGAAGATGCTCCGTCGTGTGCTGCAAACCGTCGCCGCGATGGGTGTGCCGCGGGTGGTGCTGGTCAACAGCTACCGGGTCGAAAAGAGCTTCTGGCAAACACCGTTCCTTGAGCCTGAAGCGGTTCGCGAGCAATTGATCCTCGGCCTGGAACAGGCCCGGGACAGCGTACTGCCGCAAATCATCATCGAAAAACGCTTCAAACCCTTCGTCGAAGACCGTCTGCCAGCAATGGTCGAGGGCACCCTCGGGCTGGTCGGTCATCCCGGCAACTACCCGCCCTGCCCACGCGGCCTGAATGAGCCGGTAACCCTGGCCATCGGCCCGGAAGGCGGCTGGATTCCCTACGAGATCGACCTGCTGGCCAAGGCCGGCCTGCAACCGGTACAGCTCGGCGAGCGCATCCTGCGGGTCGAAACGGCCGTGACCGCCCTCCTCTCACGACTGTTCTAAAGCCCGGCACAACTCCTGTGGCGAGGGAGCTTGCTCCCGCTCGGCTGCGCAGCAGTCGCAAATGGGTGACCGCGGTGTATCTGATCAAACAGGGATACAGATTTCAGGACCGCTTCGCGCTCCAGCGGGAGCAAGCTCCCTCGCCACAATAGTTCGCAGCTTCGCGCCTACAGATTGCCTCCGGCCTGCCGATACACTCCCAATAGACCCATTCATGCCCCAAGGGAGTGCACAGCATGTACCGATGGTTAGCCCAGAGCCTGGGAAATGTGAGCGTCAATCTGAAACTCGGCACAGGCTTCGGTCTGGTGCTGCTCCTGACCCTGTTGATCACCGTTACTGGCTGGATGGGCCTGAGTAATGTGATCGAGCGCGGCGACAAGCTGGGTTACATTTCCACGCTGAACGAGCTGACCAAAGACCTGCGCATCGCCCGCCTGGACTACGAAGTGCGCAGAGGCGAACAAGGCCCGGCTGCGGTCAGCGACCTGCTGAACAAGCTCGACGATGGCTTGCACATCGCACGTAAACTGCTTAAACAACCTGACAGCCTCGCCATGCTCGACCAACAACTGGCCGCCATGAGCGAATACAAACGCGCCTTCGCCGACATAACTCAGGCAACCGCCAACCGCGAAGCCGCCCGCGCCAAACTCGGCGCCACCGCCGACAACGCCGTGGCCCGCGTGGCTGAAGTCGAGAAGTCGATACTGCAAGGCGACAGCGTCGCGCAGTTCAACAGCGTGATCGATCTGAGCAAGCTGATCCAGCAAGCGCGCTTCCAGGTTCGCGGCTACACCTACAGCGGCAAGCCCGAGGCCGAACAACCGGCGCTGGACGCGATCGACAATGCCCTGAAGAACCTCGCCAGCTTGCCAGCCACACTGCCGGAACAGCACATCGCCAACCTGCAACAGGCCACTGATTCGCTCAAAGGCTACCGGGCAGCCGTTAGCCAGTTCCGTGACTCCCAAGTGGCCAGCGCTGCCGCCCTCAAACGCATGGCAGACCAGGACAACATCCTGTTCGACACCAGCAAGCAGCTGACCGCCGCGCAAACCGCCAAGCGCGACAGCGATGCAGCGCAGGCAAAAAACACCCTGACCCTGGTTACCGTGCTGGCGCTGGTGTTCGGCCTGATTGCCGCCTGGGCCATTACCCGGCAGATCGTCATTCCACTGCAACAGACCCTCAAAGTGGTCGAGCGCGTGGCTGCCGGCGATCTCAGCCAGAACCTCGACGTCCAGCGCCGCGATGAACTTGGCCAACTGCAACGCGCCATGCAACGCATGACCGTCAGTCTGCGGGAACTGATCGGCGGCATCAGCGAAGGCGTGACGCAGATCGCCAGCGCCGCCGCGCAGCTGTCAGCCGTCACCGAACAGACCAGCGCCGGGGTCAACAGCCAGAAAGTCGAGACCGACCAGGTCGCCACCGCCATGCATGAAATGACCGCCACGGTGCAAGAGGTCGCGCGTAACGCCGAAGAAGCCTGCGAAGCCGCTATCGCTGCCGACCAGCAGGCTCGTGAAGGCGACAAGGTGGTGGGTGAGGCGATCGCGCAGATCGAACGCCTGGCCACTGAAGTTGGCAACTCCACCGACGCCATGAGCCATCTCAAGCGCGAAAGCGACAAGATCGGCAGCGTGCTCGACGTGATCAAGTCGGTGGCGCAACAGACCAACCTGCTGGCCCTCAACGCGGCCATCGAAGCCGCCCGCGCCGGTGAGGCCGGACGCGGTTTCGCGGTGGTCGCCGACGAAGTGCGCAGCCTCGCCCTGCGCACCCAGAAGTCCACCGAAGAAATCGAAGAGCTGATCGTCGGCCTGCAAAGCGGCACCCAGCAAGTCGCCAACATCATGGACAACAGCCGCAGTCTGACCGACAGCAGCGTCGAGCTGACCCGTCGTGCCGGTGGCTCACTGACCAACATCACCCGCACCGTGTCAGCGATTCAGGCGATGAACCAGCAGATCGCCGCAGCCGCCGAACAGCAAAGCGCCGTGGCCGAAGAGATCAACCGCAGCGTACTGAATGTGAGGGATGTTTCGGAACAGACCTCGGCCGCCAGTGAAGAGACCGCCGCTTCCAGCGTTGAACTGGCACGGCTGGGGACTCATCTGCAGATGTTGGTGGGTAAGTTCAGGGTTTGAAGATTACCTCGGTCCACTCAGGACCGAGGTGATGCCTTCGCGGGCAAGCCCGCTCCCACAAATACACCGCGTACAAACTGTGGGAGCGGCGGTGCGGCGATCCGACTTGCCCGCGAAGACGGCCTCTCAGGCGACGAGCCTATAAGACTTGCCGCAAAAACGCCTGAGCCCGCAAATCCTTCGGCGAAGCAAAGAATTCGTCCGGCGGGGAATCTTCCAGCAGCTTACCGTGATCGAAGAACAGCACCCGATCCGCCACTTCCCGGGCGAAGCCCATTTCGTGGGTGACGCAGACCATGGTCATGCCTTCCAGGGCCAGGGTTTTCATCACGTCGAGGACTTCACCGACCATTTCCGGGTCGAGCGCCGAGGTCGGTTCATCGAACAGCATGACCTTGGGTTCCATGGCCAGCGCCCGGGCTATTGCCACGCGCTGTTGCTGGCCGCCGGAAAGGCGTGACGGGAACTCATTGGCCTTCTGCGCGATACCGACCTTTTCCAGCAACGCCCGGGCCTTGGCTTCGCGCTCCTGCTTGCCGCGCTTGCGCACGACTTTCTGCGCCAGGCAGAGATTTTCCAGCACCGTCATGTGCGGGAACAGGTTGAAATGCTGGAAGACCATGCCGACTTCGCGGCGGTAGGCGTTGACGTCGGTTTTCGGGTCGGCCAATTCCAGGCCGTCGATGCTGACGGAACCCGAGTCGAACTCCTCCAGACCATTCAGGCAGCGCAAGAAGGTCGATTTACCGGAGCCGGACGGGCCGATCACCACCAGTACTTCGCCCCTGGCCACTTGTGTGGTGACGTTATCCACCGCGCGGACCACCTGCCCACGGGTGTCGAAGACTTTTACCAGATCGCGGACTTCAATCACTTTGCGCGAGCCTCCGCTCAAGCCGGCTGGCGATTTTCGACAGCGGCAGGTTGATCAACAAATACAGGCCCGCCACGCAGAACAGAATTTCGAATGGCGAGAACGAGGTGGTGATGACTTCCCGACCGCTCTTGAGCAGCTCGGTAATGGCGATCACCGACACCAGCGAGGTGTCCTTCACCAGGCTGATGAACTGCCCGGCCAACGGCGCAAGAACGCGCTTGAAGGCTTGCGGCAGAACCACATGGCGCATCGACTCTCCAGCGCTCAAACCCAGCGAACGCGCGGCTTCGTTCTGGCCACGGGCAATCGACTGCACGCCCGAACGAATGATTTCCGCCACATAGGCGCCAGTGAACAGCGACAGCGCGGCAATCCCGGCGAACTCACGGGAGAGGTTCAATACTGTGCCGATGAAGAAATAAAAGATGAAAATCTGCACCAGCAGCGGCGTACCGCGCACCAGTTCGACATAAATCGTCGACAGATCGCGCAGGGTCGAGTTGTTCGACAGCCGGCACAGCCCGGTAGCCAGTCCGATCAGCAGCCCGAGCACACCGGAAACCACCGATAGCCAGAGCGTGGTCCACAGGCCCCACAACAGCGGTCCGGCGGCCCAATGGCGGGTGACACCAATCACATCGCCTTCGGCCACGTCATCGCCTCGGGCCACTTGCAGGCTGTTGTCGTCGACGCTCAGGTGCTGTTCGTCACCGGCGTCGTTACGCAGGGTGACTTCGGCCTTGTCGCCTTTGCGCACCAGTTCACTGACGGTGGAGATGTCCGCCGCTCGCTGGGATTCTTCGGCGTGGTAGGCGAAATATTGCGGCACGCGGTTCCAGCGCCATTCGTAGGACATCAGCGAGGTGGCGTAATACAACGCGCCGGCCAGGCCGATCAGCACCAGCACGGTTAAAACGTGCCAGGGCCATTGGGCTTTTTTCTGTTTCATTGCTCTGCAAGTTCCGAGGTCAGTGTCGCTAGATAGGCCGTCTTCGCGGGCAAGCCCGCTCCCACAGGGTATGTGTCAGGCCACAAATGCGTGATCGACCGATAACCTGTGGGAGCTGGCTTGCCTGCGAAAGTGGCGACGCGGTCTAACTGGTGCGCGCCGCCAAATGTCAGCCTTACTCCATATCCTTGAGCCAGGCGGTGTCTTTGAACCACTTGTCATGGATACGATCGTAGGTGCCGTCTTCGTGGATCTGGCGCAGGAAGTTGTTGATGAAGTTGATGCTGTCGTAGTCACCTTTCTTCAGACCGAAGGCCAGCGGTTCGTAGGTGAACGGCTTGTCGAGGAACACCAGCTTGCCGTTACCCACTTTGTTTAACGCCACGACGTTGTAGGGCGCGTCGTAGATGAAGGCGTCGGCCTTGCCGTTGACCACGTCGAGCACCGCTTCCTGCTCGTTGTCGTAGCCATGGTAGTTGGCTTTGGAAATCAGCTTCCTGGCGACCATCTCACCGGTGGTGCCCAGTTTGGAGGTGATGCGGTAGTCGGCGCTGTTCAGGTCTTTATAGGACTTGATGGTGCCTTCCAGTTCCTTGCGGATCAGCAGGGTCTGGCCAACCACGATGAAGGGGTCGCTGAAGTTCAGGCGCAGATTGCGTTCCTGGGTCAGGGTCATGCCGCTGCCAATCATGTCGAACTTGTCGGTCAACAGAGCCGGGATGATGCCGTCATAACCGGTGGAAACCATCTCCAGCTTGACGCCCATGGCCTTGGTCATGGCTTTGAGCAGGTCGACTTCGAAGCCAATAATCTCGCCGCGCTTGTTGGTCATTTCGAATGGCATGTAGGTCGGGTCCATGCCGACTTTCAGCGTGCCGCGCTTGACTGCGTCATCGATGGCGCCGGCCTGAGCCGTGTTGACTGCGATCATTGCCGTGACGCCGACCAGCAGCATCGAGAGATACTTTTTCATCATCAAGTCCCATGAACCCATTTTTTTGAGGCACGCAAAAAGCAGGTTTTCGTTGGAAAACCGGCAGATACGAACAATAAGTTGTCCGGGCGCACCAATTCGGGGAGCGATGCTAACTCACTCGTTTGTTTGCACAAGGGTTCAGGCAGGATTTGTTGTTGCGCGGCGGCAGAAAGGACGGTGGGAATGATCAAGCCCCACAAACAAAAAACCCCGCTTCTTCTCAGGAGCGGGGCTTTTCATCAGGCCAGCTGTACTTCAGCAGACAGTGGCTTCAACGGCAGTAACGGCGCATGCGGATCGGCTTCGATCGACTGGCGCCAGGCGCTCAGCCACTCGGCGTGACCTTCGCTCCAGACCTGCTCATGCAAACGACCCAAAGCCACCGGATCGCTGAGCAGAGCCAGGCGCTCGTCGTTGCCGAGTGCCGCAGGGCCGACTTTCAGCGCATGACGAACCCGCTCGACACGCAACCACTCGATCGGCTCAGCCTGAGTGTGACGCGAGGTAGCCAGGGCACAAGCCAAAGCGTTCTGCTGCGGATCGACGACTGCTCGCACGAAGCCTTCTTTGAGTGCATGCCAACGGTTTTCGTGGGTGTACTGATCGGTCGCCAGCAAGGCCTGTGGCGGTGCGTATTCTTCAGGGATCAGGAACAGGCTTTCATCACGGGATTTGAGACCCAGCCCGACGCGGCTGGAGATCACCGAAACCGGGATCGACAGCATCAGCGAGCCGACAATCGGCACCAGCCACCAGAGGAAACTCGGGTTGAGCCAGATCACCAACAGGGCCCAGAAGAAGCCCAGCAACGTTTGTGGACCGTGGCGTTTTACCGCTTCGCTCCAAGGCGTGGAGTCGTCATCACGTTGCGGCGAGTTCCAGGTCGCGGCCCAGCCGAGGAACGCGGCGAGAACGAAGCGCGTGTGGAAAATCATCCGCACCGGTGCCAGCAGCATGGAGAACAGCATCTCCAGCAGCATCGACAGGGTGACCTTGAACTTGCCACCGAACTCTTTCGCGCCCTTGGCCCAGATCAGGATGATGCTCAGCAACTTCGGCAGGAACAGCAGCACGATAGTCGTCGAGAACAGCGCAATCGCTTTGTCCGGCTGCCATTGCGGCCACAGCGGATACAGCTGCCGCGGTTCGAGGAAGTATTGCGGCTCCATCAGCGTGTTGACCGCCAGCAAGGCCGTCGACAACACCAGGAAGAGGAACCACAACGGCGCCGACAGGTACGACATCACGCCGGTCAGGAACACCGCACGGTGCACCGGGTGCATGCCTTTGACCAGGAACAGCCGGAAGTTCATCAGGTTGCCGTGGCACCAGCGACGGTCACGCTTGAGTTCGTCCAGCAGGTTTGGCGGCAGTTCTTCATAGCTGCCGGGCAAGTCGTAGGCAATCCACACGCCCCAGCCGGCACGGCGCATCAGCGCAGCTTCGACGAAGTCGTGGGAGAGGATCGAACCGGCGAACGCGCCCTTACCGGGCAATGGCGCCAGGGCGCAATGCTCGATGAACGGTTTCATGCGGATGATTGCGTTGTGACCCCAGTAGTGGGATTCACCCAACTGCCAGAAGTGCAAGCCAGCGGTGAACAACGGACCGTACACACGTGTGGCGAACTGCTGCATACGCGCATAAAGAGTATCCATGCCCGAGGCACGCGGCGCGGTCTGGATGATCCCGGCGTCCGGCGTGGCTTCCATCAGGCGCACCAGACTGCTCAGGCATTCGCCGCTCATCACGCTGTCGGCGTCGAGCACGACCATGTACTTGTAGTCACCGCCCCAACGACGGCAGAAGTCGTCGAGGTTGCCGCTTTTACGTTTTACCCGGCGGCGACGGCGGCGATAGAAGATCTTGCCAAAGCCCTTGGCTTCACGGCAGACATCCAGCCAGGCCTGCTGCTCGGCGACGCAGATGTCGGCGTCGTTACTGTCGCTGAGCACGAAAAAGTCAAAGCGATCCAGGTTACCCGAGGCCGCAACCGATTCGAAGGTTGCCCGCAAACCGGCGAACACCCGCGGCACGTCTTCGTTGCAGATCGGCATCACCAATGCGGTGCGCGCGTCCTTGGCGATCGGCTCGTTGCCAGCGCTGGCGCCGGAAATGCGGTACTTGTCACGCCCGGTGATCAACTCGAGGAAGCCCATCAGTGCGGTCCAGAAGCCCGCCGAGACCCAGCAGAACAGAATCCCGAACATAATCAGGATGCTGGTTTGCAAGGCATATGGCAGCACTTGCGTGGCGGTTTGGGTCAGCGGTTGATGCAGGACTTCGTCCAGGTCGACGAACGACCAGCCCTGGTACGGCATGATGCCTTTCATGTACCAGCCGGCGACGATGGTCTGACCGAGCATCAGCACCAGCAGAATGTAACGGCGGATCGAACCGACCGTACGCCAGCGAGCCGCCGGCAGCACGTTCTCATCCTTCGGCGGCGCAGGCGGGTTGGTGCGTCCGGTCAGGCGACGCCAGCCACGCACCAGAATATTGGTGCGCCACGGCTCCGGCACAACCCTGGTCCGGCGGATCGGCGGGGTTGCCTTGAGGCAGACCCGGCCTTGCGCATCGACCGCCAACATCTCGGCCTCCTCCAGCTCTTGCGCGGAGTTCAAGGTCAGGCGGCGGCCTACTGAAGCTTGTACGGTCTCGGCAGATGCGTCGAAAGCCCCGGACGACAGGCGTTCATGCAGCTCACTGAACGATTTGCAGCCCGCCAGTTCGGCGCGCTGCGCATCGCTCATCGGTAGATGCGCCAGATACTCGGCAAGAGTCTCTGGCTGTGCTTGATAATTACTCATCGGCAGGCAACTGGTAGCTCCAGGTCTCGGTCAATACTTGTTCAGTTTTTACCGGTTCCGAGGTGGCGGGGGCCGCTTCGGCAGCAACAGGCTGCTTGGCGTCTTGTTCTTTCTGCACGTTCTGCTCTTGTTTCTCTTTCTGCTCTTGCTGCGCGTGTTTCTCTTGTTGCCTGGCGGCGATTTTCTCGGCCTTGGCAATGGAAGAGTTGGCGGTCACGGCAGGAGCTTTGACCGGCTCGGCAGCCACGATGTCCTTGACCAGCGCGGCACGCATCTCGGTCGACTTGCTCGGATCCTTGATTTTCATGCGTAGCGTCAGGCGCCAGCCCTGGGTCTCTGGATTGTAGCGAACGCTGTTTTCCACCAGTTCGGCGTTGTCGCCAACGCTGACCTGGCTGCGAACTTCCGCGTCCTCCGGCAGAGCCTTGAGGGACGGACCTTCGAAGTCCACCAGATAAGCGACGCTGCCGTCCGGCTGACGGATCAGGTTGGACTGCTTCACGTCACCGGTAGAGCGCAGAGTCTGCTGGACCCAGGCGCTGTCGACCGGATGCAGTGCAGCTTCGTCCATGGTCCAGTGCATGCGGTAAGCGAATTCCAGCGGCTGGCCTGGCTCAGGGAGTTTTTCCGGGCTCCAGAAAGCCACGATATTATCGTTGGTTTCGTCGGCGGTCGGAATCTCGACCAGATCAACGGAGCCTTTGCCCCAGTCACCCTTGGGTTCGATCCAGGCGCTTGGGCGCTTGTCGTAGCGGTCGTCGAGGTCTTCGTAGTGGCTGAAGTCACGACCCCGTTGCAGCAGGCCGAAACCACGCGGGTTCTCGACCGAGAAGTTGCTCACGGCCAGGTGTTTCGGGTTGTTCAGCGGACGCCAGATCCATTCGCCATTGCCGGCATGGATCGACAGACCGCTGGAGTCGTGCAGCTCGCGACGGTAGTTGAGCACTTTCGACGGCTGGTTGGCGCCGAACAGGAACATGCTGGTCAGCGGTGCAATGCCGAGCTTGTTGACCTTGTCACGCAGGAACATCTGCGCCTTGACGTCGACGATGGTGTCGCTGCCCGGACGCAGAGTCAGTCGGTAGGCGCCAGTCGCGCGTGGCGAATCCAGCAAGGCGAAGATCACCAGATGCTTGTCGCCCGGTTTGGGTTGCTGAATCCAGAACTCGGTGAAGCGCGGGAATTCTTCGCCGGACGGCAGCGCGGTATCGATGGCCAGCCCACGGGCGGACAAACCGTAGATGTGACCTTTACCGATAACGCGGAAGTAGCTCGCGCCCAGCATGGTCATGATCTCGTCTTGCTTGTCGGCCTTGTTGACCGGATACAGCACACGGAAACCGGCATAACCCAGTTGTTCGGTGGCCTTTGGATCGAATTTGACGTCGCCGAAATCGAAACGACTCGGGTCGTACTTGATCTCTGCGACGGTGCTCGCGGTGATTTCGTTGATCTTCACCGGCGTGTCGAAGTGCATGCCCTGGTGATAGAACGACAGCTTGAACGGGGTCTTCTGGTCGGCCCATTCGGCTTTTTCGGTGCGGAAACGAATTTTTTGGTAGTCCGCGAATTTCATTTCGCGAAATTCGTTCGGCAGATTACTGCGTGGAGCTTCGTACTTCTGCCCGGCCAGCTCTTTTGCCTTGACCGATACATCATCCAGATTGAATGCCCAAAGCTGGCCGGCGCTGAGCAGACAAAGCAGTGCAGAGCCTGTCATCAGTGCGTTTCGTAACCGTTTGGCAGACAATTTTGGTGCATTACAGGGACTAACAATCACGAGCAACCCTCGCCGAAAACAGATCAAAAAACCAACGGCCAGCTATCTATATGCCAGGTTGGCGAGCATTGTTCCGACTCCGATGGGGCTAAATGATTCCCCAAACGGTCCCGGACAAGTCTCTACCTAAGTCAAAATGGACCAACGAACGCTGATCCCCGTAGCGCGCGATTATCTAGCAGGCTGCGTTACAACGCATCAGGGATAACGAAGTATTTATCGCGAAAACACCCTGCTTTCGACCAAAAAGGGCTTAAAAGGGTGTTTCAAGCGCTTTCAGGTCTGTAACAGGAAGGTTACCGGGCCATCATTGACCAAATGCACCTGCATGTCCGCGCCAAATATCCCTGATGCCACATTGCCATGCAACTGCTGCGCCCGTGCAACTAAATAGCCAAACAGCTCTTCACCCAAGGCAGGAGTCGCGGCCGTGGAAAAGCTCGGGCGCAAACCATTTTTTGTATCCGCGGCCAGGGTGAACTGCGACACCAGCAACAAACCGCCACCGACATCGGCCAAAGACAGGTTCATCTTGCCCTCGGCATCACTGAACACCCGATAGTTAAGCAGCTTATGCAGCAGTTTGTCGGCACTGGCCCGGGTGTCCTCCGGTTCGACGGCCACCAGCACCAGCAACCCCTGGTCGACCGCGCCGACAATCTCTCCCGCCACTTCGACTCGCGCGCCACGCACACGTTGCAGCAGGCCCTTCATGCTTCTTCAGGCGGCAGGTCGAGCAAACGCCGGGCCATGTGGCTGGCCGCGCGCACCAGCGCATCGGTAATGCCAGGTTCCGACGCCGCGTGACCGGCATCGCGAATGACCTGTAACTCACTGTTCGGCCAGGCCTGATGCAGCTCCCAGGCGTTATCCAGCGGGCAGATCACATCGTAACGGCCATGGACGATCACACCCGGCAAGTGGGCGATTTTCTGCATGTCGCGAATCAGCTGGTTAGGCTCAAGGAAGGCGTTGTTTGTGAAGTAGTGGCATTCGATCCGGGCAATCGACAGCGCGCGCTGTGGCTCGGAGAAACGATCGACCACCAGCGGGTTGGGACGCAAGGTTGCGGTACGCCCTTCCCACGTCGACCAGGCTTTGGCCGCGTGCATCTGGGCGATCTGGTCGTTGCCGGTCAGACGCTTGTGGAAGGCCGTGAGCAAATCATCGCGCTCATCGAGCGGGATCGGTGCCACATAGTCCTGCCAGTAATCCGGAAACAGGCGGCTGGCACCACCGGCCTGGTAGAACCATTCGATCTCCTGCGCACGGCAGAGAAAGATCCCGCGCAGAATCAAACCGTGAACCCGCTCCGGATGGGTTTGCGCATAGGCCAGCGCCAGGGTCGAGCCCCAGGAGCCACCGAACAGCACCCATTTGTCGATACCCAGGTGCAGGCGAATCCGCTCAAGATCGGCAACCAGATCCCAGGTGGTGTTGTTTTCAAGGCTGGCATGAGGTGTCGAGCGACCGCAACCGCGCTGATCGAAGGTAATGATGCGATACAGGTTCGGATCGAAGTAACAACGGCTTTGCGCATCGCACCCCGCTCCTGGTCCGCCGTGGATGAACACCACCGGCAAACCTTCCGGTGAACCACTTTCGTCGACATACAGTACATGTGGCTTATCGACGGCCAGATCGTGCCGGGCGTAGGGTTTGATCTGCGGGAACAAAGTCTGCATTGCGCGCTCCGTAAGGGGTCGAGGTCATCCCTGTAGGGACTTCTATTATTCTGCCGTCCGGCATCATAAACCCGAATTGTGCAATGAGCATGTCCTTGAAGAAATTGGGGGTGTTTCAGGATAACAACGACCCTGACCGAAGGCGGACGCGGAGCGTCCAGGGCGGCATTCCCACGCAGAGCGTGGGAACGATCTTTGACAGGGGTCGCCTCAGCGCGCGTAGTGCTTCTGCCCCCAATCCAGCAGCCCTTGCAACAGTTCCTTGAGCACCACTTGAGTCGGCGCGGCCAGATCAGGGCGATAACGGAACGGCTCGATCTCTTCCATATAAGTGCGTTGCCCCAGCTCAAGCTGCACCGCATGGATGTTTTCGGCCGGGTTGCCATAATGCCGGGTGATGTGGCCGCCCTTGAAGCGACCGTTCAGCACATGACTGTAGTCCGTGTGTCGAGCACAGATGGCCTCCAACTGATTAGCAAGCTGCGGATCGCAGCTGGCGCCATTGAAGGTACCGAGGTTGAAGTCCGGCAATTGCCCTTCGAACAGGTGCGGGATCACCGAGCGGATCGAATGCGCGTCGAACAGCAGCGCATAACCGAATTCGGCCTTCAGCCGCGCCAGTTCTTGCTGCAAGGTGCTGTGATACGGCGTCCAGACCTGCTCGAGATAACGGGCGCGCTCCTCGGCAGATGGCTCCAGCCCTTCGCGGAACAACGGCACACCGTCGAACAGCGTCGCCGGGTACAAACCGGTGGTGGCGCCGACATATAAAGGCTTGTCGTCGGAAGGCCGATTGAGGTCGATGACGAACCGCGAATATTCGGCCGCCAGGGTGCTGGCGCCCAACTCCTGCGCAAACTCATAGAGCTGCGGGATATGCCAGTCGGTGTCCGGCAGGCTTTGCGCCTCGGGAATCAGTCCGGCTTCTACCGCAGGTGTCAGACGCAGGCCGGCATGGGGCATGCTGATCAGCAACGGCAGCCGGCCTTGTTTGAAGTTCAGAACCTTATCCACAGCCATTCTCCTAAATCGTGACTTCGACGCCGTGACGCACGACGCGTTTATCCAGGTCGCCGCCCAGCCAATACGCCAGATCCGCCGGACGATCGATCTGCCAGGCGACGAAATCCGCCACCTTGCCGACTTCCAGCGAACCATGGGTTTTGTCCATGCCCAGCGCCGTGGCTGCATGAATAGTCGCGCCGGCCAAGGCCTCTTCCGGGGTCATACGGAAACAGGTGCAGGCCATGTTCAGCATCAGCCGCACCGACAACGCCGGCGAGGTGCCTGGGTTGAGGTCGCTGGCGATGGCGATTTTCACCCCGTGTTTGCGCAAAGCCTCCATCGGTGGCAGCTGGGTTTCGCGCAAAAAGTAGAAAGCGCCCGGCAGCAAGACCGCAACGGTGCCGGATTTGGCCATGGCGATGGCGTCGTCTTCGGTCATGAACTCCAGATGGTCGGCCGACAACGCGTGATAACGCGCCGCCAGACTCGATCCATGCAGGGATGACAGCTGCTCGGCGTGCAGTTTCACCGGCAAACCGAGGTTCTGCGCGGCGATGAACACCCGCTCGACCTGCGCCGGCGAAAACGCCAGGTACTCGCAAAACGCATCCACCGCATCCACCAGCCCTTCAGCGGCCAGCGCCGGGAGCATTTCGCTGCAGATGTGCTCGATGTAGTCGTCAGCGCGATCCGCATATTCCGGCGGTAGGGCATGAGCAGCCAGGCAGGTGCTGCGCACACTGACCGGGAGTTCAGCGCCAAGACGGCGAGCGACCCGCAGCATTTTGCGCTCGTTGGCCAGGTCGAGGCCGTAGCCGGACTTGATCTCGACACTGGTGACGCCGTCGCGCAGCAAGCTTTTCAAGCGCTTATGCGCACTGGCGAACAACTCATCTTCGCTGGCGGCCCGAGTCGCGCGCACGGTGCTGGCAATGCCACCACCGGCGGCGGCGATTTCGGCATAACTCACGCCCTGCAAACGCTGCTCGAACTCGCCGCTGCGATTGCCGCCGAACACCGTGTGGGTATGGCAGTCGATCAGCCCGGGGGTGACCCAGGCTCCAGCGAGGTCGTGCACCTCAGGGTATTCGCCAGCCGGCAGCTCACTGCGCGGGCCGATCCACTCTATGTGCGCTCCTGACGTCACGATGGCGGCATCCTCGATGATCGAGTAGTTGCCCTGCGCCATGCTTGCGACGTGGCAGTGTTGCCAGAGAGTTTTCATCCGAGGCCTCCGTTAAGTTATCGATGAGACAAAGAAGGGTCGCGGTTGACCTCGACCACCTGTCCGGCCGCCGGTTTGACCCACAGTTTATAAGCGATCACCAGCAGCACGATCCACACCGCACCCACCACCAGCGCTGCCTGGGTATCCGGGAAGTAACCCAGTACGCCGAAGACGAACAGCATGAACACAATCGCCGCCGCCGGCGCATAAGGCCAGAACGGAACCGGGAATTGCAGCTGAGCGACTTGTTCGCGAGTCATGGAACGACGCATGGCCACCTGGGTGATCAGAATCATCAACCAGACCCAGACCGTGGCGAAGGTCGCAATCGAGGCAATCACCAGGAACACGTTTTCCGGGATCAGATAGTTCAGCACCACGCCACCCAACAGAGCTGCGCCCATGACCACCACGGTCATCCAGGGCACGCCTTGTTTCGACAGTTGAGCAAAACCTTTTGGCGCCTGACCCTGCTGCGCCAGGCCGTACATCATGCGTCCGGCACCGAAGATGTCGCTGTTGATCGCCGAGACTGCTGCCGAGATCACCACGATGTTGAGGATGGTCGCCGCCGAGCTGATGCCCAGGTTGTCGAAAATCTGTACGAACGGGCTGCCCTGGCTGCCAATCTGCGGCCACGGATAGATGGCCATCAGTACAAACAGCGTCAGCACGTAGAACAGCAGAATCCGTAGTGGCACCGCATTGATCGCCCTTGGAATCACCCGCTGTGGGTCCTTGGCCTCACCCGCAGTGATACCGATGATTTCGATACCGCCGAAAGCGAACATCACCACCGCCAACGATGCGATCAAGCCACCGATGCCGTTAGGCATAAAGCCGCCATGGGCCCAGAGATTGCTCAGGCCGGTGGCCTGTTCAGTGCTGGCCGAACCGATCCCGAACAGCATGATGCCGAAACCGCCGAGGATCATCGCGACGATGGCGGCGACTTTCAGCAGCGACAGCCAGAACTCCATCTCACCGAAGACTTTAACGTTGCACAGGTTAAGCCCGCCGATCAGGAACACGATGCCCAGCACCCAGACCCAGCGTGCGACTTCCGGGAACCAGAAGCCCATATAGATGCCGAACGCGGTGACGTCGGCCAGGCAGACGATGATCATCTCGAAGGCGTAGGTCCAGCCGAGGATGAAACCCGCCATCGGTCCCAGGTAGGTGCTGGCGTACTGCCCGAAGGAACCGGCGACCGGATTGTGCACGGCCATTTCGCCAAGGGCACGCATGACCATGAACACCGCCGCGCCACCAATCAGGTACGCCAGCAATACCGCAGGACCGGCCATTTGAATGGCCGAAGCAGAACCGTAAAACAGCCCGGTGCCGATCGCCGACCCCAGCGCCATGAAGCGAATATGTCGAGCCGATAGCCCGCGTTTCAAGCCTTTTGCTTGCTGCTGCATTTCTCGTCCTTAGTTGTTTTTATCGGAGAAGATCGTTCCCACGCTCCTGCGTGGGAATGCCTCAATGGACGCTCTGCGTCCGCTTTGAATGTGACGCGGAGCGTCACGGGCTGCATTCCCACGCAGAGCGTGGGAACGATCAGTGCATCAAAGGCTAGGCAGCAACTTCGCCAATACCAGTTCGTTCAAGCAACGGCTCGCCAACAACTCGCTCGCTGCGTTGATGTCCGGAGCGAAGAAGCGATCCTTCTCGTAGAACGGCACTTTGCTGCGCAGGATGGCGCGGGCTTTTTCGAGTTTGCTCGAAGTCTTCAGACCGTCGCGCAGGTCCAGGCCCTGGCAGGCGGCGAGCCATTCCACAGCGAGAACGCCACGGGTGTTTTCGGCCATTTCCCAGAGACGCTTACCCGCGGCAGGCGCCATGGAGACGTGGTCTTCCTGGTTGGCGGAAGTCGGCAGGCTGTCGACCGAATGCGGATGCGACAGCGCCTTGTTTTCGCTGGCCAGGGCCGCAGCAGTCACCTGAGCGATCATGAAGCCGGAGTTGACTCCGCCATTGGCCACCAGGAATGGCGGCAATTGCGACATGTGCTTGTCCATCATCAGCGAGATGCGGCGTTCGCTCAGCGAGCCGATTTCAGCGATGGCCAGCGCCATGTTGTCCGCGGCCATGGCCACTGGTTCGGCGTGGAAGTTACCGCCGGAAATCACGTCGCCTTCAGCAGCGAACACCAACGGGTTATCCGACACGGCGTTGGCTTCGATGCTCAGCACTTCGGCAGCCTGACGGAACTGGGTCAGGCAGGCACCCATGACTTGCGGCTGGCAGCGCAGGGAGTACGGGTCCTGAACCTTCTCGCAGTTCTCGTGGGAATCGGAGACTTCGCTGCGCTCACCCAGCAGGTCGCGATAAGCGGCAGCCGCGTCGATCTGGCCTTTTTGACCACGAGCAGCGTGAATACGAGCGTCGAACGGCGAGCGCGAGCCCAGTACCGCTTCAACGGTCATACCGCCAAGAGCCAGAGCGCCAGCGAACAGGTCTTCGCCTTCGAACAGGCCACGCAGCGCGTAGGCGGTGGAAACCTGAGTACCGTTGAGCAGCGCCAGACCTTCTTTGGCCGCCAGTGTCAGCGGCTCCAGACCGGCTTGCTTCAAGGCGCTCACAGCGTCCAGCCATTCACCTTTGTAGCGGGCCTTGCCTTCGCCCAGCAGCACCAGCGACATGTGCGCCAGTGGTGCCAGATCGCCGGAAGCACCGACCGAACCCTTGAGCGGAATATGCGGGTAAACCTCGGCGTTGATCAGTGCGATCAGCGCATCGATCACCTGACGACGGATCCCGGAAAAACCACGGCTCAGGCTGTTGACCTTGAGCACCATCACCAGTCGCACCAGCGCGTCACTGATTGGCTCGCCAACACCGGCAGCGTGGGACAGCACCAGGGAACGCTGGAGATTTTCCAGGTCCTCGCTGGCGATGCGGGTCGAGGCCAGCAGACCGAAGCCGGTATTGATGCCGTAAGCAGTACGATTTTCAGCGAGGATCTGTTCCACGCAGGCAACGCTGGCTTCGATCTGTGCCGAGGCGCTGTCGTCGAGGCTGATGGTTACTGGCTGCTGGTAGACGGTACGCAGTTGGGCAAGGGTCAGTTGGCCAGGAATAAGGTTAAGCGCAGTCACATTTATGCTCCTTTTGAGAGTTTATATTAACTATCCAGACGCTCCGGATGATTCCGTTGTCCGTCGCTACCCGCATTTTATCGGGGTAGCGCCTTGGCACGCTGGCTTTTGTTGGAATCAGTGCAGATTCGGTAAAGCGGTTTGCAGCAATTTCGGGTCTTTCAAAACACTTGCGGCGCTGGCGATATCCGGCGCCAGCCAGCGGTCCTGGTCATAGGCAGGAACGCGTTCGCGCAGTAGTCTCCATGCGGCGTCAGTGCCCGCGCCGAAGCGCTGATCCTTGAGAAATTCGAAGGCCTGGGCCGCCAGCAAGTATTCGATGGCGAGGATCTGCGTGCAGTTTTCCAGCGCCTGATGCAACTTCAGTGCGGCATTGGTGCCCATGCTCAGGTGGTCTTCCTGCAGGCCCGAGGTGACGTAGTTGTCGAGCACCGCCGGTTGCGCCAACTGACGGTTTTGCGCGCACAGCGAGGCGGCGACGTACTGGACGATCATCATCCCCGAGTTAACCCCGGGATTGCTCACCAGAAATGCCGGCAAGCCGCTGACGTGCGGGTTGATCAGACGATCCAGACGACGCTCGGCAATCGAGCCGATTTCCGCCATGGCAATCGCCAACAAGTCCGCAGCCAAAGCCACCGACTGGCCGTGCGGGTTAGCCTGGGACATCACCCGATAGTTGTCCGGTGTGCCCAACAGCAGTGGGTTGTCGGTGGTGGAGTTGAGTTCGGTTTCGATCTGCCGGGTGGAGTGGTCCAGTTGATCGCGAGCCGCGCCATGCACTTGCGGGATCGAACGAATGCTCAGTGCGTCCTGGGTACGAATACCTTTGCTACTGGCGATCACTTCACTGCCGTCGAGCAGGCTGCGCAGGTTAATGCCAACCTGCTGCATGCCCGGATGCGGCTTGAGGGCGATGATTTCAGCGTCGAACGCGTCGATCTGACCGCGCTGGGCTTCGAAGCTCATGGCGCCGATCACGTCGGCCCACTGGACCAGTCGTGTCGCGTCAGCCAGGGCCAGACAGCTCAGACCGGTCATGCACGGAGTGCCGTTGACCAGGCACAGTCCGTCTTTCGCGCCGAGTTGCACCGGCGTCAGACCTTCTTCAGCCAAGGCTTGCTGCGCCGAGACGATCTGCTCGCGATAGCTGACCTGGCCGACACCCAGCAGACAGATGCCGATATGCGCCATGTGCGTCAGGTAGCCGACCGAACCCTGGGACGGCACTTGCGGCGTGATGCCACGGTTGAGCAAAGCCAGCAGCGCTTCAACCACCTGCCGATGCAGGCCGGATTTACCGTGGCTGTAATTGATGATCGCCGCGCACATGATCGACCGCGTCTGCTCGTCGGTCAGCGGTGCACCGACGCCACAAGCGTGACTGAGCAAGGTATTGCGCGACAGTTGGCTCAGTTGCTCGCCTTGCAGCGAGACATTGCACAGCGCACCCAGACCGGTATTGACGCCATACGCGCGCTCGCCACTGACGACGATGCGCTGGACGATGGCCTGGGCATTGTCTATGCGCGCCCATGTTTGCGCCGACAGCTCAAGCTGTGCGCCATGACGAGCTACGGCAACCACATCCTGCCAACGCAACGGGGCGTCGGCGATAACGATTTTTTCAGCCTGGGACATCATTAACCTCAACCATACATTCTGAATACTGATGCAGCTTCACCGACGCTTTCGCGGGCAAGCCCGCTCCCACAAGGGACAGCGCTGAACCTGTGGGAGCGGGCTTGCCCGCGAAGGGGCCGGCACAGCCACCACAAATCTCTTAAACCACCGCCGCCCGCCGCTGCACAAAGCGGTCGACATACTCATCCGCCGGCGAGTGCAGGATCTCCCGTGGCGTACCGACCTGAATCAACCGACCGTCCTTGAGAATCGCAATGCGATTGCCGATGCGCACGGCTTCGTCGAGGTCGTGAGTAATGAACACGATGGTCTTGTGCAGCGTCTTTTGCAGCTCGAGCAACTGGTCCTGCATCTCGGCGCGGATCAGCGGGTCGAGGGCGCTGAAGGCTTCGTCCATCAGGATGATGTCGGTGTCCGCCGCCAGTGCGCGGGCCAGGCCGACGCGCTGACGCATGCCACCCGACAGCTGATGCGGGTATTTGTTTTCGTAGCCCTTGAGGCCCACGGTATTGATCCAGTGCAGCGCGCGTTCGGCGCACACTTCCTTGGTCTCGCCACGGACCTTCAGGCCGTAGGCAACGTTGTCCTGCACACTCTTGTGGGGCAACAGGCCGAAGCTCTGGAACACCATGCTGATCTTGTGCCGACGGAATTCGCGCAGGGCTTCCATGTCGTATTGCAGGATGTCCACGCCGTCCACCAGGATCGCACCGCTGGTCGGATCGATCAGGCGGTTGAAGTGGCGAACCAGGGTCGACTTACCAGAACCGGACAAACCCATGATCACGAAGATCTCGCCGGTGCCGATGGACAGCGACAGATCATTCACGCCGACCACGCAGCCGGTCTCGGCCAGTACCTGATCCTTGCTCTTGTTCTGGCGAATCATCTCCAGCGCGTCCTTGGAACGGGCGCCGAAAATCTTGAAGACGTTTTTGACTTCGATTTTGCTGATGGCTGCGTTACTCATTTGTTCACCTCATGCCGTGGCCGACCGTAGGCCTGAGTAATGCGGTCGATGACCACTGCGAGAATCACGATCGCCAGACCGGCTTCCAGGCCGCGACCGACGTTGAGGGTCTGGATACCTACCAGGACATCTTCACCCAGGCCACGGGCACCGATCATCGAGGCAATCACCACCATCGACAGGGCCATCATGGTGGTCTGGTTGATCCCGGCCATGATGCTCGGCAGGGCCAGTGGCAGTTGCACGCCAAACAGTTGCTGCATGCGGTTGGCGCCGAAAGCGTTGATGGCTTCCATCACTTCGTTGTCAACCTGACGAATACCCAGATCCGTCAGACGAATCAGCGGCGGTGCGGCGTAGATCACCGTGGCGAAAATCGCCGGGACCTTGCCCAGACCGAACAGCATCAGCACCGGAATCAGGTACACGAAGCTCGGCATGGTCTGCATGATGTCCAGCAGCGGCATCAGGAACGAACGCAGGCGATTGCTGCGCGCCGACAGAATGCCCAGCGGAATGCCGATCAGTACCGAAATCACCGTCGCCACCATCATCAGCGCCAATGTCTGCATAAGCTTGTCCCAGAGGCCAACCGCGCCCACCAGGAACAACAAGCCGACGATCACCGCAGTGGTCACCACTTTACGGGTGGCGTGCCAGGCAATCCCGGCGACGATTGCCAGCATCAGCCACCAAGGCGCCGCACGCAGCAGGCCTTCGAGGTTGACGATGGCCCACAGCAGGGTGTCAGAGATTTGCCGGAACACGTCACCGTAGTTGGTGACCAGCGAATCGACCCAACTGTTGACCCAGTCGGCGATGGAGAATGTGAAATTTTCGGGAAACATAAAGGGGCTCTCGATCAAGTGGTTGAGGTGAAACTCCCGGCTGACCTAACGGCCAACCGGGAAGGTTCAACCTACAAAGCCGCGTCGATTTTCCTGGCTGCGTCGTCACTCACCCACGCGTGCCAGACTTCAGGATGTTCCTTGAGGAAGATCTTCGCCAGCTTCGGCGATTCGATACGCTCCTTGGCCATGCGCCCCAGGTTCTGGTTGAGCAGGTCGATAGGCAGGTTGACCTTCTCCAGCACTGCGACCAGTTCCGGTGCTTGTTCGTGGAACGTCTTGGACAGGCCGACCTTGATGGTCACGCTCTTGTCCACGCCCGGTTTCTCTTCCAGTTTCACCAGATCCACCTGGCCCATCAGCGGCGTTGGCGACCAGTAGTAAAACAGGATCGGCTCGCCGCGCTTGTAGCTGGAAAGAACAGCCGCATCCAGCGCCGGGCCAGTGCCTGGACGGAAGTTGGTGTAGCTGCTTTCCAGACCGTAGCTTTTAAGCATATTGCTGTTGTCCAGTTCACAGGTCCAGCCGGCCGGGCAGTTGTAGAAACGGCCTTTGCCTGGCTCTTCCGGGTCTTTGAACACGGCGGAATACTTGGCCAGATCAGTAATGTTTTTCAGGCCTGGAGCCTTGGCTTCCAGTTTGCGCTTGGCGTCGCCTTCAATCACGTAGCGCGGCACGTACCAGCCTTCGATAGCACCCACCACTGGCGCGCCGACACCGACGACCTTGCCGGCCTTCTCAGCCTTGTTCCAGACTTCGCTGCGGCCTACCCACTCCTCGGCGAAAACCTGTATGTCATTGCTGCTCAGGGCGTTTTCCATGGTGATGGAGTTACCCGGCAGACTGTCGGTTTTGCAGTCGTAACCTTTTTCCAGCACGACTTGCAGCACGTCAGTCAGCAGCATGGCGCTTTCCCAGTTCAGACCGGCAAACTTCACCGGTTTGCCGGATTCGCACCAACCTGCTGCCTGAGTGGCACCGGCACTGGCGAGTACACCCAAGGAAAGCATAGTGGTCAGCAGGGTCTTATTCATTTTCATTGTGTGACGCTCCTAAACATGAAATGGATTACGGCAGTCAAAAGGCATCCAGCCCTGTCCACGTCCAATCAAGGTCTAGACCGCAGCAGCGCGGCCTGCCCCACTTAGCTTTTGTTCGATGACCGCGCCCTGCTCGATCGGCAGGATGAGGCGGTCGGGCACTGCGTACTCGATCCCTGTAGGAGCCTGGCTTGTGTGGGAGCGGGCTTGCCCGCGAAGGCGTCCGACCTGATACACCGCGTCGTATTCTTCGCTGGCAAGCCAGCTCCCACAGGATTTGCTCGCCCCCCGAGGTTTTGCGTTATCAGCCAGTGATCATCGGCAGATTCAGACCTTGCTCGTTGGCGCAGTCGATAGCGATCTGATAACCGGCATCGGCGTGACGCATGACACCGGTGGCCGGGTCGTTGTGCAGCACACGAGCGATACGCTCGGCTGCTTCGTCAGTACCGTCGCAGACAATCACCATCCCGGAGTGCTGGGAGAAGCCCATGCCGACACCGCCGCCGTGGTGCAGGGAAACCCAGGTCGCGCCGCTGGCGGTGTTGAGCAAGGCGTTGAGCAGTGGCCAGTCGGACACGGCATCGGAACCGTCCTGCATGGATTCGGTTTCGCGGTTCGGGCTGGCCACGGAACCGGAGTCCAGGTGGTCGCGACCGATCACGATCGGCGCCGACAACTCACCGCTGCGAACCATCTCGTTGAACGCCAGACCAAGCTTGGCGCGCAGGCCCAGACCGACCCAGCAGATACGCGCTGGCAGACCCTGGAAGGCAATACGCTCGCGCGCCATGTCCAGCCAGTTGTGCAGGTGCGCGTCGTCCGGGATCAATTCCTTGACCTTGGCGTCGGTTTTGTAGATATCTTGCGGATCGCCCGACAGCGCAGCCCAACGGAACGGGCCAATGCCACGGCAGAACAGCGGACGGATATACGCCGGTACGAAGCCTGGGAAATCGAACGCGTTTTCTACGCCTTCTTCCTGAGCCATCTGACGGATGTTGTTGCCGTAGTCGAAGGTCGGAATACCCATTTTCTGGAAGTCGAGCATCGCTTTAACGTGCACGGCCATGGATTGCTTGGCGGCTTTGACCACAGCGGCGGGCTCGGTCTTGGCGCGAGCGCGGTATTCGTCCCAGGTCCAGCCAGCCGGCAGGTAACCGTTTAGTGGGTCGTGGGCGCTGGTCTGGTCGGTGACCATGTCCGGGCGCACGCCGCGCTTGACCAGTTCTGGAAGGATTTCAGCCGCGTTGCCCAGCAGGGCGATGGAAATCGCTTTGCCTTCCTTGGTGTATTTGGCGATACGCGCCAGAGCGTCGTCGAGGTCGGTGGCTTGCTCATCGACATAGCGGCTGTTCAAACGGAAATCGATACTGACCTGTTGGCATTCGATGTTCAGCGAGCAAGCGCCGGCCAGGGTCGCGGCCAGGGGCTGAGCGCCGCCCATGCCGCCGAGGCCTGCGGTCAGAACCCAACGACCTTTCAGGTCATCGTTATAGTGCTGGCGACCGGCTTCGACGAAGGTTTCGTAAGTGCCCTGGACGATGCCCTGGCTGCCGATGTAGATCCAGCTGCCGGCGGTCATCTGGCCGTACATGGCCAGGCCTTTGGCGTCCAGCTCGTTGAAGTGCTCCCAGCTCGCCCAGTGTGGAACCAGGTTGGAGTTGGCGATCAGTACGCGAGGAGCGTTGGTGTGAGTCTTGAACACGCCGACCGGCTTGCCGGATTGCACCAGCAGGGTCTCGTCGTCATTCAGGTTGGTCAGGCTCTCGACGATCTTGTCGTAGCATTCCCAGTTACGTGCCGCACGACCAATACCACCGTAAACCACCAGTTCTTTAGGGTTCTCGGCGACTTCCGGGTCGAGGTTGTTCATCAGCATCCGCAGCGGCGCTTCTGTCAGCCAGCTTTTGGCGGTCAGCTTGTTGCCGCGGGCGGCGCGGATTTCAACGTCACGACGCTTAGTAAAAGAAACAGGGGTCGTAGGTTTATTCTCAGTCACGAAAAGAACTCCTCAGCAATCAATCCAAAACCAACCCAGGCAGTGGGCGAGCAAGCCAATGCGCACACTGTGCACACCGGCGAATCAGTGGACGATGGTCGAGTCTTCGTGACTCATACGCATACGTCTTTACTTGTACATACAAGCATATGCAATCAAGCGGCCAACTCGCTGATTGAGCGCTCAAGAAAGTTTTGAAAGGAGCTGAAAGCCGTTTGGATCAAGGGTTCTGAGACAAGATGATTTTTTTCGAGAGATTTCTCGGAAGAGAAACAGCTGTTACCGAAACCTGGTTTTGCGCCACGCTGGGGCGTTCGGTAACAATTTGAGAGATGTTGGTGCGCGATGGGAAACAGGTTGAACCAGGTGAAACATTCGCGGGCAAGCCCGCTCCCACGGAGTCCGAGTCAATCTATTTTTTTGTGATCGACAAATAACCTGTGGGAGCGGGCTTGCCCGCGAAGAAAGCGCTGCGGTTTTGGATCAGACCACTGTCAGCTCAATCACACAGCACTGACCGGTGACAGCAATCTCAAGCAATTCACTGTTACCGCTGAACTGCAGGCAATCATGTCGCCCGAGCACTTCAGGCGCGCGGTTACCCAACTCGACCCGGGTCTGCTCAGCCACACTGAAAATCAGCACCGTATTCGCCGAGCTGAAAAACCGCTGTTCACCCTCAAGCCATTGCAACCGCGCGCTGAAGCGTTCCGGTGCATAGATCAGATTGAAGTCACGAATCGGTCCGCCGAGCAAAGCGCAGAAAACCTGGCTCTCGCCGCTGAAGGCAAACGGATCCAGCGGTAACAGTGACCGCGTATCCTGCCCGTCGACCCGCAAGGTCATTCCCGGACCTTGCAGCACAGTGATAACCCGCTGATAACCGGCGAAGGTAGAGAACCCACCCGACTCACCAATATCGGCAATCGACAGCCGCCAGCCAAACCCATCCAGGCCAGTGCCTGCATCGCGGGTGATCTCTTCAGTGCTGCCGCCGCCGTTTTTCCACGGCATGCGCGGATAGTTGGCCGCGCGCAAAACGTTCAACTGACTCATTTATGTCTCTTTATTTGTGTCTTTTTATTTGTGTCTTTTTATTTATGAAACCGTCCTTCCAGACGATGACGGGAACCGGGGTGGATCAAGCGCGCGGCGGTCACTGGCTGACGGCCGGACCAGGTGCGGCGACGAATCAGCAGGCACGGCTCGCCGCGGTCGATCTGCAGCAGCTTGCATTCTTCCGGCTCGGCCAGAATCGCTTCGACCACGTGTTCGCCTTCGGTCAGCGGTGCGACCTGGTTCAGATAGGCGTAGGGCGTTTGCAAGGTGAAGTCTTGTTTGAGGTAGTCCGGTGCCACCGCTGCATTGACGAAACGGTCTTCGATTTGCACCGGAATATCGTTCTCGAAATGCACGATCAGCGAATGGAAGACCTTCTGCCCTTCGCGCATATCCAGCGCGACGGCACGCTCGGAGCCGGCGGACTCTTCGCCAAGGGTAATCACCTTGCAGGTATGGCGATGGCCACGGGAGGCGATTTCATCGGCGATGTTATGCACTTCGAACAGGGCCGACTGGCTTTTGGGCTCGGCGACAAAAGTCCCGACACCCTGCATACGCACCAGCAGACCGTCAGCCGTCATCTCGCGCAAGGCGCGATTGATGGTCATGCGGCTGAAACCCAGCTGGTTGACCAACTCGCTTTCCGACGGAACGCGATAGTGCGGCGGCCAGTTTCCACTCTCGATTTGCTGAGTGATCATCTGTTTGACGCGGGCGTACAAGGGCGCCGGACTGTCGCCCATATGGGCAGCCAGCGGGGAAACGGCAGGCGGAGTCGGCACGGGGAATCCTTGGTCGTTGATAAAGGTGGATAGCTTGCCGGAGTTTACCGAGCAGGCAAACGTCTGTATATGTATATACAAATAACACACGATGGGGTGCTGAACCATGTCCGCCTTCTTTGCCGAACGCGCGCTACTGCCTAGTGGATGGGCCAATAATGTACGTTTTGAGGTCAGCGCCGATGGCTTGCTGACCCACATCCAGGCCGATGCCAGTGCAGATGGTGCCGAGCGATTAAGCGGTCCGCTGCTGCCGGGCATGCCCAATCTGCACTCCCACGCATTCCAGCGGGCGATGGCCGGGCTGGCGGAAGTTGCCGGCAATCCGAACGACAGTTTCTGGACCTGGCGCGACTTGATGTATCGCCTCGTCGGAAAAATCAGTCCGGAGCAACTCGGGATCATCGCCCGTCAGCTCTATATCGAAATGCTCAAGGCCGGCTACACCTCGGTCGCCGAATTCCATTATGTGCATCACGACACCACTGGTCAGCCCTATGCCGACCCGGCCGAACTGTCGTTGCAGATCAGCCAGGCAGCCAGCGCTGCCGGCATCGGCCTGACCCTGCTGCCGGTGCTCTACAGCCACGCAGGCTTCGGTGGCCAGGCGCCCAATGAAGGCCAGCGGCGCTTTATCAACAGCACCGAAAACTATCTGAATTTGCAGGCACGCCTGCAACCGCTGCTGGTACGGCAACCGGCTCAGCAATTGGGGTTGTGTTTCCACTCGTTGCGCGCGGTAACACCGCAGCAAATCAGTGACGTGCTGGCGGCCAGTGATAAACAGTGTCCGGTGCATATTCACATTGCCGAGCAACAAAAAGAAGTCGAGGACTGCCTGAGCTGGAGCGGTCGTCGTCCGCTGCAATGGCTGTACGAAAATACCGAGGTCGATCAACGCTGGTGCCTGGTTCACGCGACTCACGCCAATCCGCAAGAAGTCTCGCTGATGGCCAACAGCAAGGCCATCGCCGGCCTGTGCCTGACCACTGAAGCCAACCTCGGCGACGGGATTTTCCCGGCGGTGGACTTCCTCGCTCAAGGCGGACGGATGGGCATCGGCTCCGACAGCCATGTATCGCTGAGCGTGGTGGAAGAACTGCGCTGGCTGGAATATGGCCAGCGTCTGCGCGATCAACGACGCAACCGCTTGTATCGCGGCGATCAACCGATGGTCGGCCGCACGCTCTACGACGCCGCACTGGACGGTGGGGCGCAAGCCCTGGGGCAGCCGATCGGCGCCCTGGAAGTCGGCAAGCGTGCCGACTGGCTGGTGCTCGACGGCAATGACCCATACCTGGCCACGGCCAATGGCGACGCAATTCTCAATCGCTGGCTATTCGCCGGTGGCGATCGCCAGGTTCGGGACGTGCTGGTCAACGGTCAATGGGTGATCCGCGACGGCCATCATGCCGGGGAAGAAGACAGCAGCCGGGCGTTTACCCAGGTGTTGCGCGAGTTGTTGGGCTAAACAAGCATGATCGTTGATGATCGTTGATGATCGTTCCCACGCTCTGCGTCACTAGTGTCCGGAAAACGAAAACGCCCCCGACCTTGCGGTCGGGGGCGTTTTTTTTAACAGCTAACTAATGAATCAGTTGCCGCTTTTCTTGGCAGCGCGGGTGCGCTCGCTTTCGCCCAGGATCTTCTTGCGAAGACGGATGGACTTCGGCGTAACTTCACACAATTCGTCTTCTTGAACGAATTCCAGAGCTTGCTCCAGAGTGAAGCGGATAGGCGGAACCAGTGCGATGGTTTCGTCTTTACCGGAAGCACGCATGTTGTCGAGCTTCTTGCCTTTGGTTGGGTTTACACCCAGATCGTTGTCGCGGCTGTTGATGCCGACGATTTGACCTTCGTACACGTCTTCGCCGTGACCGAGGAACAGCTTGCCACGAGCCTGCAGGGTTTCCAGCGAGTAAGTCAGCGCCTTACCGGTAGCAACCGAAACCAGCACGCCGTTCTGACGGCCGGACATGTCGCCGGACTTCATCACGTCGTAACGGTCGAAGATCGAGGTCAGGATGCCTGCACCGGAGGTCAGGGTCAGGAACTCGTTACGGAAACCGATCAAACCACGAGCCGGGATGTTGTACTCAAGGCGAACGCGGCCTTTGCCATCCGGAACCATGTTGGTCAGGTCGCCTTTACGGATACCGATCTGTTCCATGATCGCGCCCTGGGATTCTTCCGGCAGGTCGATGGTCACGTTTTCGTACGGTTCGTGTTTCACGCCGTCAACCAGACGGATGATCACTTCCGGACGACCAACACCCATTTCGAAGCCTTCGCGACGCATGGTTTCGATCAGTACCGAGAGGTGCAGCTCACCACGGCCGGAGACTTTGAACTTGTCGGCGGTGTCGCCTTCTTCAACGCGCAGAGCAACGTTGAACAGCAGCTCCTTGTCCAGACGTTCCTTGATGTTACGGCTGGTGACGAACTTGCCTTCTTTACCGCAGAAAGGCGAGTCGTTTACCTGGAAGGTCATGGAAACGGTTGGTTCGTCAACGGTCAGCGGCTTCATCGCTTCGACGTTCAATGGGTCGCACAGAGTGTCGGAGATGAACAGCTGGTCGAAGCCGCTGATGCAGACGATGTCGCCGGCAGCTGCTTCGTCAACGTCGATACGGTGCAGACCGTGGTGACCCATCAGCTTGAGGATACGACCGTTACGGCGCTTGCCGTCAACGTCGATGGCCACAACCTGGGTGTTCGGCTTGACGCGACCACGAGCGATACGGCCAACGCCGATAACACCCAGGAAGCTGTTGTAGTCCAGTGCCGAGATTTGCATCTGGAACGGACCGTCACGGTCAACCAGTGGAGCAGGAACGTGGTCGACAATGGCCTGGTACAGCGGGGTCATGTCTTCCGCCATGGCGGTGTGTTCCAGACCGGCAATACCGTTCAGGGCCGAGGCGTAAACGACTTGGAAGTCGAGTTGCTCTTCGGTAGCACCCAGGTTATCGAACAGGTCGAAGATCTGGTCCAGAACCCAGTCCGGACGCGCGCCTGGACGGTCAACCTTGTTGATCACCACGATTGGACGCAGGCCGGCTTCGAAAGCCTTCTTGGTCACGAAACGGGTTTGCGGCATAGGGCCGTCTTGAGCGTCAACCAGCAGCAGAACGGAGTCAACCATCGACATTACGCGTTCAACTTCGCCGCCGAAGTCGGCGTGGCCCGGGGTGTCCACGATGTTGATGTGGTAGCCGTTCCAGTTGATGGCGGTGTTTTTCGCCAGAATGGTAATACCGCGCTCTTTCTCCTGGTCGTTGGAGTCCATCACGCGTTCGTCGTTGAGCTCGCCGCGTTCCAGGGTGCCGGATTGACGCAAGAGTTTGTCTACCAGGGTGGTTTTACCATGGTCAACGTGAGCAATGATGGCGATGTTGCGTAGATTTTCGATCACTTGTGTATCTCGATCAGAGGATTCGGTGTGCTGACAAGTCTTGGCAGCGATTTACAGTAGAGTCAGGCCTTGCCGTTACAGCTTGACGGCGGCGTCGGGGGGCCGGTGACGCAGGCCACAGGCATACAGCCCCGGGCTCTTAGCTCGGTCGATAAACGCGCACATTGGCATGCCCCTCACTGAGCAAATGGTGGGCATGCAGGCGACTCATCACGCCTTTGTCGCAATACAGCAGGTACTGGCGAGTAGGGTCCAGTTCCTTGAAACGAGCGTTCAATGCATAAAACGGCATCGCTTGTACCTCGATGCCAGGCAGCGCCAGCGGCTCGTCTTCCTGAGCATCCGGATGACGGATGTCAATCACGATCTGACCGGCCAGCGCTTCACTGACTTCTTCGACCTGCAAATCCTGGCCCAATTCATCGATAACCCGATCGATCGGCACCAGCTTGGCGTTCTCGAGCGCACGCTCGAGCACCGCCATATCGAACTGTTGTTCTTCGTACTCCACGCGGTTGCGCTTGGCGTGGGTCTTGGGGTTGACCGAAATCACCCCGCAATATTCCGGCATATGTTTAGCGAAGTCGGCAGTGCCGATCTCGTTGGCCAGATCAATGATGTCCTGCTTGTGACTGGCGATCAGCGGGCGCAGCACCAGCTTCTCGGTCACGCAGTCGATCACCGACAGATTCGGCAGCGTCTGGCTGGAAACCTGGGAGATCGCCTCACCGGTAACCAGCGCGTCGATTTCCAGCCGGTCGGCAATTCTTGAAGCAGCGCGCAACATCATACGCTTCAATACTACGCCCATATGACTGTTATCGACTTTACCGAGAATTTCTCCGAGCACTTCCTCGAACGGCACGCTGACGAATAGCACGCGCTGGGAGCTGCCGTACTTCTTCCAGATGAAATGCGCGACTTCCATCACGCCCAGTTCGTGGGCGCGGCCGCCGAGATTGAAGAAACAGAAATGGCTCATAAGCCCGCGGCGCATGATCTGGTAGGCCGCCACCGTCGAATCGAAACCGCCGGACATCAACACCAGGGTCTGTTCAAGGGCGCCCAGCGGATAACCGCCGATGCTGTTGTGCTGGCTGTGAATCACAAACAACCGTTGGTCGCGAATTTCCATCCGCACTTCGATTGCAGGCGTTTTGAGGGAAATTCCGGCGGCGCCGCACTGACGACGCAGCTGGCTACCGACGTATTTCTCGACTTCCATCGAGGTGAATTCGTGCTTGCCGGCGCGCTTGCAGCGCACTGAAAAGATCTTGCCCGGCAAGGCATCGCCGAAGTGCTGTTTGCACTTGGCGACGATGTCATCGAAGTCGCCCAACGGGTATTCATCGACCTGCAGGAAATGCGCGATGCCCGGCATGCAGCTCAGGCGATCCATCATGTCCTTCAAGGCTTTCGGCTCGCTGACACGGGTTTCCAGCACGAGGTTGTCCCACACACCGTTCACCACCACAGCCGGGTCCAGATCGCGGAGCACGGCACGGATGTTTTTGGCCAGCTGGCGGATGAAACGCATCCGTACCGGGCGGCTCTTGATGATGATCTCGGGGAAGACTTTTACGATTAGTTTCATGAAAACAGCGCGCGAGGGGCCAGCCGAAAAAGGGGGGCGCGGATTATAGCGGAAATTGCTCAAGGTTTAACCAGTTAATATGCAGATGGTTGCTCTCGCACTAAAACAGGGCGCGGCGGGCTTACAGAGCTACATTTCAGTGCGTTGGTTTTACGGAATTTCCCGTTTTCACCTTTATATGCGTGAGTTTGGGGCAAAAAACCCATCTCGGGGCACTGGCATGCAATTTGCTCCCTTGTGAGGCAGGTTGCCATGGCAGAGTATTCGCGCCGGCATCACCCACATTCCAAGGGCATCCACTACTAAGCCCGAAGCCACCCGGAGGACACTATGTCGAAGTCGGTTCAACTCATCAAAGATCATGACGTCAAGTGGATTGATCTGCGCTTCACGGACACCAAAGGCACTCAGCACCACGTGACCATGCCGGCTCGCGATGCGCTGGATGAAGCTTTCTTCGAAGAAGGCAAAATGTTCGACGGTTCCTCCATCGCTGGCTGGAAAGGCATCGAAGCCTCCGACATGATCCTGATGCCGGACGACTCCACTGCCGTTCTCGACCCGTTCACCGAAGAGCCGACCCTGATCCTGGTTTGCGACGTGATCGAGCCTTCGACCATGCAAGGCTACGACCGTGACCCACGTGCGATCGCCAAGCGCGCCGAGGAATACCTGAAGTCGACCGGTATCGGCGACACCGTATTCGTAGGTCCGGAACCAGAATTCTTCATCTTCGACGAAGTGAAGTTCAAGTCCGACATCTCCGGTTCCATGTTCAAGATCTTCTCCGAACAAGGTTCGTGGATGTCTGACCAGGACGTGGAAGGCGGCAACAAAGGCCACCGTCCAGGCGTCAAAGGCGGCTACTTCCCGGTTCCTCCGTTCGACCACGACCACGAAATCCGTACCTCCATGTGCAACGCCATGGAAGAAATGGGCCTGGTCATCGAAGTTCACCACCACGAAGTGGCGACTGCCGGCCAGAACGAAATCGGTGTGAAGTTCAACACCCTGGTTGCCAAGGCTGACGAAGTTCAGACCCTGAAGTACTGCGTACACAACGTAGCCGACGCTTATGGCCGCACCGCGACCTTCATGCCTAAGCCTCTGTACGGCGACAACGGTTCGGGTATGCACGTTCACCTGTCCATCGCCAAAGATGGCAAGAACACCTTCGCTGGCGAAGGCTATGCCGGCCTGTCCGATACCGCTCTGTTCTTCATCGGCGGCATCATCAAGCACGGTAAGGCACTGAACGGCTTCACCAACCCGTCGACCAACTCCTACAAGCGTCTGGTCCCAGGTTTCGAAGCTCCAGTAATGCTGGCCTACTCGGCTCGCAACCGTTCCGCTTCGATCCGTATTCCTTACGTGTCCAGCCCTCGCGCTCGCCGTATCGAAGCTCGCTTCCCGGATCCAGCAGCCAACCCGTACCTGGCCTTCGCTGCCCTGGTAATGGCCGGCCTGGACGGTATCCAGAACAAGATTCACCCAGGCGATGCTGCTGACAAAAACCTGTATGACCTGCCGCCTGAAGAGGCGAAAGAGATCCCACAAGTTTGCGGCAGCCTGAAAGAAGCCCTGGAAGAGCTGGACAAAGGTCGTGCGTTCCTGACCAAAGGCGGCGTTTTCAGCGACGATTTCATCGATGCTTACATCGCCCTGAAAAGCGAAGAAGAAATCAAGGTTCGTACCTTCGTACACCCACTGGAATACGAGCTGTACTACAGCTGCTAATCCAGTAACGCTTGCGCAAGCGGCGTAACAGAGGCCTCCTTCGGGAGGCCTTTTTTGTGGGCCATTTCTGACACGAATTCGGACCTCACCCCAAGACATTCACAGACAAATCCGACATTAATCCCGTTGCGGTGCACGTAGCCTGACAGCCCTCACGCCACACACCTCAACGGATAGAGCCATGAAAACAACAAATGCCCCCGGAACCTTACTCGTTACTCTCGCCTGCCTATCCCTACTGGCCTGCAGCAATACCAACGAAAAACCCGGGATCGAAAAGGAAGTCTTGCTCCAGAGCAGCAGCTCCTGGGACGGCACGCCCTACGCTTCCTATCCAAAAGGCAGCCCCGAACTGACCCTGCTCAAACTCAAGATACCTGCCAACACCGAACTTAAATGGCACACTCACCCAATTCCAAATGCAGCTTACATATTGGCCGGAGAGCTCACCGTGGAAGCCAGAGACAGCGGCCAGACTCGAGTACTCAAGCAGGGGCAGTCCTTGGCCGAGATGGTCGACACCGTGCATCGCGGCAAGACCGGCGACAATCCGGTAGAACTTATAGTGTTCTATGCTGGCAGCCAGGGCATTGCGCTGTCGGAGTAACGCGGCTCAATCCATCGGGAAATCTGAATGCGGCCATTTCTTCCATTCCTGCTTTTACTTCTCGCCCTGCCGGTGGCCGCGCAGATCTACAAATACACCGATGCCAATGGCAACACCGCCTACAGCAGCCAACCGCCCGATGGCACCCGCAGCCAGGCCATCGAACTACCGCCGCTCAACAGCGTCGAGCGCCAGCAACCCGTTCCACCACCCGTCAGCCCGACACAAAACACCAGTAAGCATGCCACTGGCGCTGCGTACGGGGTCCTGGAGCTGAGCGGATTGCCCAGCGACGAAGCCCTGCGCGCCAACAATGGCACCTTCACCGTGGACGTCCTGCTGCAACCGCGCCTGCAAGGCGGGCATCGTCTGCGCCTGCTGCTGGACGGCCAACCCTATGGTCAGCCGAGCAATGTCCCACGCCTGCAACTGGTGAATGTCGATCGCGGCGAGCATAGTCTGGCGGTGCAAGTGCTGGATGGAGAGACCATTGTGCAACAAAGTCCGACCGCCACCTTTACCGTGCAACGGGTGCATAAACCTTGATGCCTTCCAACAGTGCCCTGGCGCTCTGCCTGCTACTGATCGCTCTTCCGGCAGCAGCAGAGGTCTACACCTACATCGACGCCCAAGGGCATCGGGCCTTCACCGACCAACCACCGCCGGGCAACGCCAAACGTGTTCAATTGGCACCGGGCAATCGCATGTCAGCGAACCCGAGCGGAGCCACTTCAACGTCGTCAGCAAAAAAGCTCAGGAGCAACCGCTCTTCCACTATCAGATGTTGCGCGTTCTGGTGCCGGATCCGGATGCCACTATCCGCAACACCCAAGGCGAGCTGATTGTCAGCGTCACCAGCGAGCCCGGCTTGCAACGCGGTCACCGCTATCGCTTGTTGCTGGACGGCCGGCCGACCGCCGACCCAGGACCCAGCCCGGTATTTGCCCTGAGCAATATCGACCGCGGCAGTCATCACCTGGCGGTGGAAATTCTCGACGAGCAAGGGCGGATGGTCGAACGCACGCCCAGCCAGCCCTTCCATATGCTGCGTGTCTCCCTTGCCCAGAAGCGTCAGGCCAAACCTTGCACCCTTGCCGATTACGGCCAGCGTCCAGAATGTTCCTTGGCAGACAAACCTAAAGAAGAAAAAAGCATTTTTTCATTCTTTTAAACGCCGCTCCGAATGGCGCACTATGTTGGTGCAATGACTTGCACCCTATTCACTAATCAACCCATTTTGGTTCGGAAATATCAGGCGAAGCTGGCAGAACGCCACGCAATCGAGCTTTAAACGCCTGTTTCAGGCGTTTGGCGCTTCTTTTCGGAGCCTTGGTTTGGTTTTTGCATTTTCCTTGCATCAGCGCTTTATTCGCGCGCGCAATCCGGGACCGGCCTCGGGTTGCTCTGCTCCAAAAGAGGTCCTAATGACCATCAGCGACGCACTGCACCGCTTGCTACTCGACAACCTGACTACCGCAACCATTCTGCTCAACAGCGATCTGCGCCTCGAGTACATGAACCCGGCGGCGGAAATGCTGCTGGCCATCAGCGGCCAGCGCAGTCATGGGCAATTCATCAGTGAGTTGTTCACCGAATCGGCCGAAGCCCTGAGCTCGTTGCGCCAGGCCGTCGAGCAGGCGCATCCGTTCACCAAGCGCGAGGCAATGCTCACCGCCCTGACCGGCCAGACCCTGACCGTCGATTACGCCGTGACGCCGATCCTCAGCAATGGCGACACCCTGCTGCTGCTGGAAGTCCATCCGCGTGATCGCCTGCTGCGAATCACCAAGGAAGAGGCCCAGCTGTCCAAACAGGAAACCAGCAAAATGCTGGTGCGTGGCCTGGCCCATGAGATCAAGAACCCTCTGGGCGGGATTCGCGGCGCTGCGCAGTTGCTGGCCCGCGAGCTGCCGGAAGAAAGCCTCAGGGACTACACCAACGTCATCATTGAAGAGGCCGATCGCCTGCGTAACCTGGTGGATCGCATGCTCGGCTCGAACAAACTGCCGTCACTGGCGATGACCAACATTCACGAAGTGCTCGAGCGCGTGGGCAGCCTGGTGGAAGCCGAAAGCCAGGGCTGCATCACTTTGGTGCGCGACTACGACCCAAGCATTCCCGATGTATTGATTGACCGCGAACAGATGATTCAGGCCGTGCTCAACATCGTGCGCAACGCCATGCAGGCCATCAGCAGCCAGAACGAACTGCGCCTGGGCCGGATCAGCCTGCGCACCCGTGCGATGCGCCAGTTCACCATCGGCCATGTGCGCCATCGGCTGGTGACCAAGATCGAAATCATCGACAACGGCCCGGGGATTCCCGCCGAGTTGCAAGAAACCATCTTCTTTCCAATGGTCAGCGGCCGTCCGGACGGTACCGGGCTGGGCCTGGCCATTACTCAGAACATCATCAGCCAGCACCAGGGCCTGATCGAATGTGACAGCCATCCTGGCCACACCACGTTCTCGATCTTTCTGCCACTGGAACAAGGAGCCCCGACGACATGAGCCGTAGTGAAACCGTATGGATCGTCGATGACGACCGTTCTATCCGTTGGGTTCTGGAAAAGGCCTTGCAACAGGAAGGCATGACCACGCAAAGCTTCGACAGCGCCGATGGCGTGATGAGCCGCCTCGCTCGCCAGCAACCGGACGTGATCATCTCCGACATCCGCATGCCGGGCACCAGTGGTCTGGACCTGTTGGCGCGGATTCGCGAACAGCACCCGCGCTTGCCAGTGATCATCATGACCGCGCACTCCGATCTGGACAGCGCTGTCGCGTCCTATCAGGGCGGCGCTTTCGAATACCTGCCCAAGCCGTTCGATGTCGACGAAGCCGTCTCCCTGGTCAAGCGCGCCAACCAGCACGCCCAGGAACAGCAGGGCCTGGAAGTCGTTCCAGCGCTGACCCGCACCCCGGAAATCATCGGCGAAGCGCCGGCGATGCAGGAAGTGTTTCGCGCTATCGGCCGTCTCAGCCACTCCAACATCACCGTCTTGATCAACGGCGAATCCGGTACCGGTAAAGAGCTGGTGGCCCACGCCCTGCACCGTCACAGCCCACGGGCGGCGTCACCGTTCATTGCCTTGAACATGGCAGCGATTCCCAAGGACTTGATGGAGTCCGAACTGTTCGGCCACGAGAAAGGCGCGTTCACCGGTGCCGCCAACCTGCGCCGTGGGCGTTTCGAACAAGCCGATGGCGGTACGCTGTTTCTCGATGAGATCGGCGACATGCCGGCCGACACCCAGACGCGTCTGTTGCGGGTACTGGCTGACGGTGAGTTCTACCGGGTCGGCGGTCACACGCCGGTCAAGGTCGATGTGCGGATCATCGCCGCGACGCACCAGAATCTGGAAACCCTGGTTCACGCCGGGAAATTCCGTGAGGACTTGTTTCACCGCCTCAATGTGATTCGCATCCACATTCCCCGGATGTCGGATCGCCGCGAAGACATTCCGACCCTGGCCAGGCACTTCCTCAGCCGTGCCGCGCAAGAACTGGCGGTCGAGCCGAAACTGCTTAAAAGCGAAACCGAGGAATACCTGAAAAACCTGCCCTGGCCCGGCAACGTGCGCCAGCTGGAGAACACCTGCCGCTGGATCACAGTGATGGCTTCGGGTCGCGAAGTGCACATCAGCGACCTGCCGCCGGAACTGCTGAACCTGCCGCAAGATTCTGCACCGGTGACCAACTGGGAGCAGGCATTGCGCCAGTGGGCCGATCAGGCGCTGGCACGCGGTCAATCGAGCCTGCTCGACAGCGCGGTGCCAAGCTTCGAGCGGATCATGATCGAAACCGCCCTCAAACATACCGCCGGCCGCCGCCGCGACGCCGCCGTGCTGCTGGGCTGGGGCCGCAACACCTTGACCCGCAAGATCAAGGAGCTGGGGATGAAGGTCGATGGTGGTGATGATGACGAGGGTGATGAGGGCTAAACAGCCTTTAGATCTGCGCTGATCTCTAGATCCAATCGCGAGCAGGCTCGCTCCCACAGGGATTTCGAGTGTTCACAAATTATGTGACCACTGAAGATCCAGATGTGGGAGCGAGCTTGCTCGCGATGCTTTTGGGGTCAGCATGCACCGCCGCAATGCACCGTGAACCGCAATCGCGCACGACAACCGGGCTGAAACCCCGCCTTCTTGCGCAAAAAAATCCATATCGCAAAAACACGAAAGCCCCGAATCACGGGGCTTGCGGCGCTGCTCAGTGACTTTCTATTTCAACTTGTTAAAAACTGGCACGCCCCCTGCAATAACTCAATCACTACCCAGTTTCGGGGACCTTGGTACAGGCAGGCCGGGGATTCCCCTCTTTACACCGGGCTCATACCGCAACTGCGACGAGCCCATACCGTTTTGGGGTCCTTGGTACAGGCAGGCCGGGGATTCCCTCTTTACACCGGGGCTCACGACGCTCACAGCGACGAGCCCCATCCCGTTTCGGGAACCTTGGTACAGGCAGGCCGGGGATTCCCTCTTTTATTGCTCCCGGAGATGGATCTCCAGCCGCCAGCGGTCCTCGACCTCAGCGCCAGCCCACTCGCCATGTAATGGCCGAGCCGCCACCAGCGTCAGCAACAAACCCTCATCACTCAAACGCACCCGCCAGTTCACGTCTTTGTCGTTGACCTTCAACTGACCTTTCTGCGCCTTGCCCGTCGCATCGAACAACAGCGCGACGGTCCCGTCGATAAGCTCACCGTGGATCTTCGGCTCATTGTTGAACCACACCACCAAACCGTCAGCGGCAACCTCCACCTGCTGCAGCTCAGTAGGCTCAGGCGCCGTCAGACGACCGATCATCAGCCCCACCATCACACCGAAAATGGCCATCGCGCCGAGCACCTTCGGGAATAGCTTCGGCCGCGGGTCTTCTTCAGGCGTAGAATGCAGCCCATCTTTACCTTCGGAGCCGTGCATGTTTCACGTCATCCTTTTTCAACCAGAAATTCCGCCGAATACCGGCAACGTTATCAGGCTGTGCGCCAACAGTGGCTGCCACCTGCATTTGATCGAACCGCTGGGCTTCGAGATGGACGATAAACGCCTGCGCCGGGCCGGTCTCGATTATCACGAGTATGCCACTTTGCAACGCCATGCCGACCTGGCCAGTTGCCTGGAAAGCCTCGGTCACCCACGGCTGTTCGCCTTTACCACCAAGGGCTCGCGGCCTTTCCACGACGCGAGCTTCGCCGAGGGCGATGCTTTCCTGTTTGGCCCGGAAAGTCGTGGCTTGCCGGCCGAGGTACTGGACGCTCTCCCAGCCGAGCAACGCCTGCGCCTGCCGATGCGTGAAGGCTGCCGCAGCCTCAACCTGTCCAACACAGTGGCCGTGGCGGTTTACGAAGGCTGGCGTCAGTTGGGCTTCAAGTAACACCACATAACAAATGTGGGAGCGAGCTTGCTCGCGAAGGGGTCATCAGCTTCAACATTAATGTTGACTGACATACCGCTTTCGCGAGCAAGCTCGCTCCCACATTGGACTTGCTTCGACGCGCAAAACCGCTTATTGAACGGTCGGAGTCTCGCCAGCTGCCTGCATGCGTTGCAGTTCTTGCGCATACAGTGCGTCGAAGTTCACCGGCGCCAGCATCAGGGCCGGGAACGAACCGCGAGTCACCAGGCTGTCCAGGGTTTCGCGAGCGTACGGGAACAGGATGTTCGGGCAAAACGCGCCCAGGGTGTGGCTCATCGAAGCGTCGTCGAGGTTCTTGATCAGGAAGATCCCGGCCTGTTGCACTTCGGCGATGAACGCGACTTCTTCACCGTTCTTCACGGTCACCGACAGGGTCAGCACGACTTCGTGGAAGTCACCTTCCAGAGCTTTCTGACGGGTGTTCAGATCCAGACCGACGCTCGGCTCCCACTGCTGACGGAAGATCGCCGGGCTTTTCGGGGCTTCGAAGGACAGGTCACGCACGTAGATGCGCTGCAGGGAGAATTGCGGAGCAGTTTCGTCTTCGCTGGCAGCAGCAGTGTTCTGTTCATCAGTCATTGCAGATCCTTCTCACTTTTAGGGTCTTGTAGGGTTTTGAATTCAAGCCTCGAGCAGCGCGTCCAGCTTACCGGCGCGCTCCAGGGCGTGCAGCTCGTCGCAACCACCGACATGGGTGCTGCCGATCCAGATTTGCGGCACGGACGTACGACCGGCCTTGCTGGACATTTCAGCGCGCACCTGCGGCTTGCCATCGACCTTGATCTCTTCGAAGGCTACACCTTTGCTCTCGAGCAGATACTTTGCACGCGAGCAATAAGGGCAATAGTCGCTGGAATAGACAACGACGTGGTTCATATCACTTCACCAGCGGCAGATTGTCGGCTTTCCAGCTGGAAATACCACCGGACAGCTTAGCGGTGGTGAAGCCGGCCTTTATCAGTTCGCGGGCATGAGTGCCGGCAGTCTGGCCCATGGCGTCGACCAGAATAATGGTCTTGGCCTTGTGCTTTTCCAGTTCACCGACGCGAGCGGTCAGTTTGTCCTGAGGAATGTTCAACGCGCCTACGATGTGACCGGCGGCGAAATCCTTGGCCGGACGAATGTCAATTACCACGCCTGCGTCTTTGTTAACTAGCCCGGTCAGTTCACCGGTGCTCAGGCTGCGGCCGCCGCCTTGCATCTGATAAGCGATCAGCAACGCCAGCAGTACGACGAAGATACCGACGAGCAAATAGTGGTTAGTGGCAAATTCAATCAGGTGAGCAACCATCAAGGAGGTTCCAGGGCGTTAAAATGTCGGCCAGTATACACAGCCGCCATGGTCGACCAAACCCCGCCCGGCGGTGACGGCGATTGAACTTGCCTTTAAACTGCCACTCTTTTTTCCATACCCTTTTTAATCCAGCCACGAGTGGGATCTATGACTACCACGCCTAAACCTTTGGTCCTGATAATTCTGGATGGCTTCGGCTACAGCGAAAGCCAGGAACACAACGCCGTCTATGCGGCCAAAAAGCCGGTGCTAGACCGTTTGTGCGCCACGGTGCCGAACGGCTTGATCTCGGGCTCGGGCATGGACGTCGGCCTGCCGGACGGACAAATGGGCAACTCGGAAGTCGGCCACATGAACCTCGGCGCCGGCCGCGTGGTGTACCAGGACTTCACCCGGGTGACCAAATCGATCCGCGACGGCGAGTTTTTCGAGAATCCGACCCTCTGCGCTGCCGTAGATAAAGCCGTTGCCGCTGGCAAAGCGGTGCATATCCTCGGTTTGCTGTCCGACGGCGGCGTGCACAGCCATCAGGACCACCTGGTGGCCATGGCCGAGCTGGCATTCAAGCGCGGTGCCGAGAAAATCTACCTGCACGCCTTCCTCGATGGCCGTGACACGCCGCCGAGAAGCGCCCAGTCGTCGATTGAACTGCTGGACGCAGCCTTCGCCGCACTCGGCAAGGGCCGGATCGCCAGCATCATTGGTCGTTATTTCGCCATGGACCGCGACAACCGCTGGGATCGCGTGTCCCAAGCCTACAACCTGATCGTCGACGGCAACGGCGAATTCAACGCCGCCACCGCTCAGGACGGCCTGCAAGCGGCGTACGAACGTGGCGAGAACGACGAATTCGTCAAAGCCACGACCATCGGTGAGCCGGTCAAGGTCGAAGACGGCGATGCCGTAGTGTTCATGAACTTCCGTGCCGACCGCGCCCGCGAGTTGAGCCGAGTGTTCGTCGAAGACGATTTCAAAGACTTCGAGCGCGCCCGCCAGCCGAAATTGGCGGATTTCGTCATGCTGACCCAATACGCAGCCAGCATTCCGGCACCGTCGGCGTTCGCGCCAGGCAGCCTGGAAAACGTGCTGGGCGATTATCTGGCGAAAAACGGCAAAACCCAGCTGCGCATTGCCGAGACCGAGAAGTACGCCCACGTGACCTTCTTCTTCTCCGGCGGCCGTGAAGAACCCTTCCCGGGCGAAGAGCGCATCCTGATCCCGTCGCCGCAAGTCGCCACTTATGACCTGCAGCCAGAAATGAGCGCGCCAGAGGTCACCGACAAAATCGTCGATGCCATCGAAAACCAGCGTTACGACGTGATCATCGTCAACTATGCCAACGGCGACATGGTCGGCCACAGCGGCGTGTTCGACGCGGCAGTGAAGGCCGTTGAATGCCTGGATCTGTGCGTTGGCCGGATTGTCGACGCACTGGAAAAAGTCGGCGGCGAAGCGCTGATCACCGCTGATCACGGCAACGTCGAGCAGATGTCGGACGACACCACCGGTCAGGCCCATACCGCCCATACCACCGAACCAGTGCCGTTCATCTATGTCGGCAAACGCGACCTCAAGGTCCGCGAAGGTGGCGTACTGGCCGACGTCGCGCCAACCATGCTCAAACTGCTGGATCTGAAGCAGCCCGAAGAAATGACTGGCACTTCGATATTGGTCTAATGAGATAGGAAACACACCGCAAATCGAGTGTGGGAGCGAGCTTGCTCGCGATAGCGGACTGACAGTCAACATCAATGTTGAATGTAATGCCGTCATCGCGAGCAGGTCGGATCGCCGCACCGTCGCTCCCACATTGGTTTTGCGGTGTTTTTAAGTGCCTGGCCTGCCTGAACCCCACTCCAGTCATCACACAGCCTGAATTGGGCGTTTTTTTTGCGGTCCGCGGCGGGCATACTAGGCTGTCCCTTTCCTTGGTGTCGCCCGCCTCTATGCTTCGCGCCCTGATAGCCCTTGCTCTGATCTGCCTGCTCCAACCGGCCTTTGCCGATGAGCGCACGCAAACCCAACAACAGTTGGACGCCACGCGTCAGGATATTGCCGAGCTGAAAAAGCTCCTTGGCAAGCTGCAGGAAGAAAAATCCGGTGTGCAGAAAGACCTGCGTGGTACCGAAACCGAGATGGGCAAGCTGGAGAAGCAGGTCGAGGCTTTGCAAAAAGAGCTGAAGAAGAGCGAAGCCGAGCTGCAGCGACTCGATGAAGAGAAAAAAAAACTCCAGAGCGCGCGCATTGAACAGCAACGACTGATCGCCATTCAGGCCCGAGCGGCCTACCAGAACGGCCGTCAGGAATACTTGAAGCTATTGCTCAACCAGCAAAACCCGGAAAAATTCGCCCGGACGCTGACCTATTACGACTACTTGAGCCAGGCGCGCCTGGAGCAGCTGAAAAACTTCAACGAAACCCTGCGCCAACTGGCCAACGTCGAGCAGGACATCGCCCTGCAGCAAGCTCAGCTGCTGGTGCAGAAAAGCAGCCTCGACAGCCAGCGCGACGAACTCGACAAAGTCCGTAAAGAGCGCCAATTGGCACTGGCCAAGCTTAACGACGATGTAAAAGCCCGCGACGAGAAACTCCAGGCCCGCCAGCAAGATCAGGCCGACCTGTCGAAAGTCCTGAAAACCATCGAAGAAACCCTGGCCCGTCAGGCCCGTGAGGCAGAAGAAGCGCGACAAAAAGCACTGATCGCCCAGCAGGAAGCCGAAAAAAAGCGCTTACTTGAGGCACAAGCGGCCGCCAGCGACGATAGCCCGCGCAAACCGGCCAAAGCAGTACCCGGCCCCCTGGTTTCCAGTGCCGGAGAATCCTACGGCGGCCCGTTTGCATCAGCGCGCGGCAAACTTCCATGGCCAGTTGATGGTCGACTGCTTGCGCGCTTTGGCGAGACCCGTGGCGATGATGCCCGTACCAAGTGGGACGGCGTGATGATCAGCGCCTCTGCCGGCAGCCAGGTACACGCTGTGCACGGCGGTCGCGTGGTGTTTGCCGACTGGTTGCGTGGCGCCGGGTTGCTGGTCATTCTTGACCATGGCAACGGCTACTTGAGCCTGTACGGGCACAACCAGACATTACTTAAAGAAGCTGGCGACATTGTCAAAGCCGGTGAATCCATCTCCACTGTAGGTAGCAGTGGCGGCCAGGACACTCCTGCGTTGTATTTCGCTATTCGTCAGCAGGGTCGCCCAAGCGATCCGGCACAATGGTGTCGCGTGCAAGGATAAGCGCGCCATCCAAATTTCAGGAGTTCGTTCGACATGCTGCATTTGTCCCGCCTCACCTCGCTGGCCCTGACGATCGCCATTGTGATCGGTGCGCCCCACGCGTTTGCTGCCCAAGCCGCTCCTGCGCCAACAGCCGCGACTACCAAGGCGCCATTGCCGCTCGATGAGCTGCGCACCTTTGCCGAAGTCATGGATCGAGTCAAGGCAGCGTATGTCGAACCCGTAGACGACAAGACCCTGTTGGAAAATGCCATCAAGGGGATGCTCAACAACCTCGATCCGCACTCGGCCTACCTCGGCCCGGAAGACTTCGCTGAGTTGCAGGAAAGCACCAGCGGCGAATTCGGTGGTCTGGGCATTGAAGTCGGTTCCGAAGACGGCTTCATCAAAGTCGTCTCGCCGATCGACGATACCCCGGCGTCCAAAGCCGGCATTCAGGCCGGCGACTTTATCGTCAAGATCAACGGCCAGCCGACTCGCGGCCAGAGCATGACCGAAGCAGTCGACAAGATGCGTGGCAAGATCGGCGAGAAAATCACCCTGACCCTGGTTCGCGACGGCGGTGCGCCGTTCGACGTGACACTGGTCCGCGCCACCATCCAGGTCAAGAGCGTGAAGAGTCAGTTGCTCGAGTCCGGCTACGGTTACATCCGCATCACCCAATTCCAGGTCAAGACCGGCGAAGAGGTCTCCAAGGCTCTGGCCAAGCTGCGCAAGGACAATGGCAAGAAGCTCAGCGGTATCGTCCTCGACTTGCGCAACAACCCGGGCGGCGTGCTGCAGTCGGCGGTTGAAGTGGTCGACCACTTCATCACCAAAGGCCTGATCGTTTACACCAAAGGCCGTATCGCCAACTCCGAACTGCGCTTCTCCGCGACCGGCAAAGACGAAAGCGAAGCCGTTCCATTGGTGGTGTTGATCAACGGTGGCAGCGCCTCGGCGTCGGAAATTGTCGCCGGCGCCCTGCAAGACCAGAAACGCGCGATCGTGATGGGCACGACCAGCTTCGGCAAGGGCTCGGTGCAAACCGTGCTGCCGTTGAACAACGACCGCGCACTGAAGATCACCACCGCGCTGTACTACACGCCGAACGGCCGCTCGATTCAGGCCCAGGGCATCGCGCCGGACATCGAAGTGCGCAGGGCTAAAATTACCAACGAGCAGGACGGCGAATACTTCAAGGAAGCCGATCTGCAAGGTCACCTGGGTAATGGCAACGGCGGCGCCGACAAGCCAACCGGCAAAGCCGGCAAGGCCAAGCCAATGCCACAGGACGATGACTATCAGCTGGCCCAGGCCCTGAGCCTGCTCAAAGGTTTGAGCATCACCCGCGGCAACTGAGATGCGCTTTGCGCTCATCCTCGGCTTGCTGTGCTGTCTGGCGGACGCTGCTCATGCAGCGTCCACCGAGACGGCAACACCCCCACACAAGGCTTACCTGAGCCTGATCATCGATGACCTCGGGCAAAACCTGCCACGCGACCGCCGCGTGCTGGCGCTGCCCGGGCCGGTGACCGCGGCGATCATGCCCGACACTCCCCACGCTGCTGAATTTGCCCGCGAAGCGCACCGTGCAGGAAAGATCGTCATCCTGCACATGCCCATGGATCCGGCCACAGGCCCGTTCGCCTGGCATCCCGGCCTGCCCATGGAAGAGCTTGAAAAACGCCTGAATGCGGCGTTCCAGGCCGTGCCCTACGCCAGCGGCATCAACAACCACATGGGCAGCCGCATGACCGTCGAACCCAAGGCCATGGCCTGGCTGATGGCAGACTTGCAGCGCCGCCACAAATTCTTCGTCGACAGCCGCACCAGCGGCAGAACCGTGGCCGCCGCCGAAGCGCAGAAGATTGGACTGGCGAACGTGTCGCGGGATGTGTTCCTCGACGATGAGCAGACTGAACAGGCCATCACTGCTCAATTGCAGACCGCAATCAACCTGGCACGCAAACAGGGCTCGGCGGTGATGATCGGCCACCCCTATCCGCAAACCCTGGCTGTACTCGAACGCGAACTGCCAAAGCTCAAGGCCCAGGGCATTGAGTGGATCAATATCAAGTCGATGATCAGCCTGCGCGGCAATCGCGCGATGACCGGGCATGGCAAGGGTGGGGCGTACCGGTAAAGCGAGTATCCAAAGCCGAACATCGTTTTGTGGCGAGGGAGCTTGCTCCCGCTCGGCTGCGCAGCAGTCGTAATCCGGTAGATGCGGTTTACCTGAAACACCGCGGTGCCTGGTTTTAGGGCCGCTTCGCGCCCCAGCGAGAGCAAGCTCCCTCGCCACAGGTTCAGCGCTGGCGGCTAGAGATACCGAGCCATGATGTCGTCGACCACGCCCTCCTTGCGCAACTGATCCAGCGCAGCCTGAAGCTTTGCCACCACCTCATCCGGCACGTTCTTGTTCAACGCCAGATAGAGCTCTGCGCTGTTAAAACGCAATACCGTCTTGAGCCCGGTCACCCCGTCCTGCCGCGCGAGGTAGCGACCGGCCGGGTCGCCGGTGGCCCAGAGATCGATCTGACCGTGGACGAGTTTCTTCGCGTTGTCCTGATCACGCAGCACCACGATGGGTGCCAGGCCTTGCTTGGTCAGAGTCTCGGCAATCGCATCGCCTTTGTAGGCGCCGATCTTGTACTTACGCGCTTGAGCGAGTGACTCCAGGGTGATCTTGCTGTCAGCCTTGGCCAGCATGATCCAGTCGTCCGGGCCGATGGGGCCGACCCATTTGAAGAGTTTTTCGCGATCCGGCAAACGCGCCATGACGAACACGCCATACCCCGGCTTTTCCAGGGCGAGTTTGTAGACTCGCTCCCAAGGGAAGCGCAAGGTCAGGCTGTAGTTGATCTCGGCGCGCTTGAACATTTCACGGACGATATCCACGGCGATACCGTTGATGTTTTCGTCTTGAGCGAAGTTTTTACCGTTCTTCGCCATGTTGTACGGCGGGAAATTTTCCGTCAGCAACACCAGCGAGGTGTCGGCGTTGTCTGCTGCGTGAGCGGCGCCAGCGAGCAATACCGAAGCGCTGGCGAGTACAAGGAGAAGACGTTTGAACATGACCGACTACCCAAATCCATGGCGTGCCCAAGAGTGCCGTGAGCCCGCCATGCTGTCCAGTGGCCTTTATCGAACCACAATACCGCGATGCGCCATGTAGGCTTTGGCTTCCGGCACCGTGTATTCGCCGAAGTGGAAGATACTGGCCGCCAACACTGCGCTGGCGTGGCCTTCCAGAATGCCGTCAGCCAGATGCTGCAGATTGCCGACACCGCCGGACGCAATCACCGGAATCCCCAACGCATCGCTGATGGCACGAGTGACGCCCAGATCGAAGCCGTTCTTCATGCCGTCCTGATCCATGCTGGTCAGCAGGATTTCACCGGCACCCAGGCCTTCCATCTTCTTCGCCCACTCCACTGCGTCCAGACCTGTCGGCTTGCGACCGCCGTGGGTGAAGATTTCCCAGCGCGGGGTTTCACCCGGCAAGGACACCTTCTTCGCATCGATAGCAACGACGATGCATTGCGAGCCGAAATGCTGCGCCGCCTCACCGACAAACTCAGGATTGAACACCGCTGCGGTGTTGATCGAGACCTTGTCCGCGCCGGCATTGAGCAGATTGCGAATGTCCTGCACGGTGCGCACACCGCCGCCGACCGTCAGCGGGATGAACACCTGGCTGGCCATGCGTTCGACGGTATGCAGCGTGGTATCGCGGCCATCGACGCTGGCGGTGATATCGAGAAAAGTAATTTCGTCCGCGCCTTGCTCGTCGTAGCGACGAGCGATTTCCACCGGGTCGCCGGCATCACGGATGTTCTCGAACTTGACGCCCTTGACCACGCGGCCGTTATCAACGTCCAGGCAAGGGATGATGCGTTTGGCCAGCGCCATGGTGAGTCCTCAGCCTTTGTACGAATCGCAGAAAGCTTGCGCTTCAGCGACGTCGAGGGTGCCTTCGTAAATCGCCCGGCCGGTAATCGCGCCGATAATCCCCGGCGCCTTGGCGTCGAGCAGCGACTTGATGTCACCCAGGTTGTGAATACCGCCGGAGGCGATCACCGGGATTCGCGTAGCGGCCGCCAGTGCGGCGGTGTACGACACGTTGCAGCCCTGCATCATGCCGTCTTTGGCGATATCGGTATAAACGATCGCGGACACACCGTCGGCTTCGAAACGCTTGGCCAGGTCGATCACCTGCACGGTGCTGATTTCAGCCCAGCCGTCGGTGGCGACAAAACCGTCTTTGGCGTCCAGACCGACAATCACCTTGCCCGGGAACGCGCGGCAGGCCTCGGCAACGAATGCCGGATCCTTGACCGCCTTGGTACCGATGATCACATAGCTTACGCCAGCCTTGACGTAGTGCTCGATGGTTTCCAGCGAACGGATACCGCCACCGATCTGGATTGGCAGGTTCGGGTAGCGCCTGGCAATTGCAGTGACCACTTCGCCGTTGACCGGCTGGCCTTCGAAAGCGCCGTTCAGGTCGACCAGATGCAGACGGCGGCAACCGCCTTCCACCCACTTGGCAGCCATGCTCACCGGATCATCGGAGAACACCGTGGAATCTTCCATGCGGCCCTGGCGCAGACGTACACAGGCACCGTCTTTAAGATCGATAGCGGGAATAATCAGCATCTGGCAAACCTTCAAATTCGATTTTTCAGCTTCACTCGGAAATCAGTTTTTCTCGAGCGCCCACAAGTCGCTTTCGATGCTCTCGAACCTCTCTTTGAGGTGCGTCTGCACATCGAAAATCGCCCTGTTGTAATAATGCGGAGCAATTTCGCGGGTAAACAGATCAAGGATTTCAGCCGCCTCGAAGGAGCCCAGGTCGAGCTCGAAGCGGTCTTCCATGAAACGCTTGATCTTGCTGTTGGCTTCGTTCTCCTGCTCAGGCGTGAGCGTGAGCATCGGCGGCTTTTTCCTGGCCATTACCAGCGACCATCCCACGCGGCGAAGTTCTGCAGCAATTGCAGGCCATGGGTGTGGCTCTTCTCCGGGTGGAACTGCACGGCGAAACGCGAGCCATCAGCCAGCGCTGCAGCGAAATCGACGCCGTAGTGACCGCCACCCACCACCTGCCGCGGGTTGCCGGCAGCGATGTAGTAGCTGTGCACGAAGTAGAACCGCGCCAGGTCCGGAACGTTGTGCCACAGCGGGTGATCCACCGCCTGGCGCACTTCGTTCCAGCCCATGTGCGGGACTTTCAGGTGTTCGCCGTCTTCGTGCAGACCTTTGCCGAAGAACTTCACCTGGCCTGGAAACAGGCCGATGCAGTCGACGCCATCGTTCTCTTCGCTGTGGTCGAGCAAGGCTTGCATGCCGACGCAGATGCCGAGAAACGGGCGATCCTGGCTGACTTCACGCACCAGCGAGTCGAAACCCAGACGACGGATTTCCGCCATGCAATCACGAATCGCGCCAACGCCGGGGAATACCACCCGGTCGGCTTCGCGAATCACGTCGGCATCGCTGGTGATCAACACCTTGCCGGCACCGACGTGCTCGAGGGCCTTGGCCACCGAGTGCAGGTTGCCCATGCCGTAATCGATAACCGCGACCGTCTGCATCAGAGCACGCCCTTGGTCGAAGGCATTTGCCCGGCCATGCGCTCATCCAGCTCGACGGCCATGCGCAGCGCGCGGCCGAACGCCTTGAACACGGTCTCGATCTGGTGGTGGGTGTTGTGCCCACGCAGATTGTCGATGTGCAAGGAGACGTTGGCGTGGTTGACGAAGCCCTGGAAAAATTCCTGGAACAGGTCGACATCGAAGCCGCCGACGGTAGCGCGGGTATAGGGCACGTGCATCTGCAGGCCTGGACGGCCGGAGAAGTCGATCACCACGCGCGACAGCGCTTCATCGAGCGGCACATAGGCGTGGCCGTAACGACGGATGCCTTTCTTGTCGCCGATGGCTTTGCTGAAGGCCTGACCCAGAGTGATACCGACGTCTTCCACGGTGTGGTGGTCGTCGATATGCAGGTCGCCCTTGCTCACGATATCAATGTCGATCAGCCCGTGACGGGCGATCTGATCCAGCATGTGCTCAAGAAAAGGAACACCGATATCAAATCGGGCCTTTCCGGTGCCATCCAGGTTAATCGAGGCTTTGATCTGGGTTTCCAGAGTGTCGCGCTCGACGGACGCCTTACGTTCGGCCATCACCAGCTCCGCAAAATCATTGGGCGAAAAAGGCAGCCATTATAGGCTCGCGGGCGCCAAACAGAAACACGAAGGACGATATCACTGACGAGCTGAAAATAGCGCCGCCAGCGATATACATGTCAGTACAAGCGGTTTCGTTGCAAAACCGCGAAACAAATGTGGGAGCGAGCCTGCTCGCGATGAGGCCTCCACATTCAACATCTCTGTCGACTGTCAGACCGCTATCGCGAGCAGGCTCGCTCCCACAAAGGTGATGCGTTTACTTAATGGAACAACACTGCAGTCTTCTGCAACGTCACCCAAACACCCCAAGCCAGCGGAATACCCACAACCAGCCACGCCGCAACCGCCAACGGCACACTCCCCGAAGCGGCTTTCCACTCCAGAACGGTGGTGCTGTCAGCGCCCTTGTCGTGGCCCAGCGCCTGCTCGGCGGCCAGTTCGGCATCGGTCATGAAGTACTTATCGGCCACCGGACGCACCAGCAGGTTGCAAAGGAAACCCAGCACCAGCAGGCCTGCGAGGATGTACAAGGTGATGTCGTACGCCGCGGCGCGCTCGACGCCGATGCTCAGCTGATACTCACGCAGGTAGTTCACCAGCACCGGACCAAGCACGCCGGCTGCAGCCCAGGCAGTGAGCAGACGACCATGGATCGCGCCGACCATTTGCGTACCGAACAGGTCCGCCAGGTAAGCCGGAACCGTTGCAAAACCGCCGCCGTACATCGACAGGATGATGCAGAATGCCGCCACGAACAGCGCGATGCTACCTAGGTGACCGAGGTTCGGAATCAGTGCGTAGAGCGCAAAACCCAAAGCGAAGAACACGAAGTAAGTGTTTTTGCGCCCCAGATAGTCCGAGCACGAAGCCCAGAAGAACCGGCCGCCAATGTTGAACAGGCTCAGCAGGCCCGTGAAGCCCGCCGCGATTGCAGCGATTTGACCAAGTTGCGCGGCGTCCAGCTGACCGAAGGTCAGACCGTTACCCAGCAATTTACCGGCGAAGACTTCCTGCAGCAGCGGCGAAGCCATGCCGAGGATGCCGATACCGGCAGAAACGTTCAGGCACAGCACCAGCCAGACCAGACGGAATTGCGGAGTCTTCCAGGCCACGTTCACGTGAACGTGACGATGAGTGATCATCGCATTGCCGGCTTTTTTCGCTGGCGCAGTCCAGCCTTCAGGCTTCCAGCCGGTTGGCGGAACGCGGTACGACAGCGCGCCACCGATCATGAACACGAAATAAATCGCCGCCATTACCAGAAAGCTCTGCCACACGCCGACGCCCGCTGGCGAAGCGAAGTGCCCCATCAAGGCTGCCGCCAGCGGAGCACCCACCATCGCGCCGCCACCGAACCCCATGATCGCCATGCCAGTCGCCATGCCACGCTTGTCCGGGAACCACTTGATCAGGGTCGAGACCGGCGAGATGTAACCCAGTCCCAGGCCGATACCGCCGATGACCCCGGAGCCGATCCACATCAACCATATTTGATGGGTATAGATGCCCAGCGCGGAGATCAGCAGACCGCCACACCAGCACAGTGCCGACACGACACCGGCCTTGCGTGGCCCGGCATGTTCCAGCCAGCCGCCCCAGATCGCTGCCGAGCAGCCGAGGAAGATGAAGAACAAGGTGTAGATCCAGCCGAGCATCGAGATCGGCCAGTCACACTGGGACGAGAAAATTTGCGCGACAAAGCTCATGTCCGCCGCGCACGCCACCGGAGCGGTCACGCCCACAGCCTTGGACAGCGGCAACCAGAACACCGAGAAGCCGTAGGCCATACCGATGCACAAGTGAATGGCCAGAGCGGCCGGTGGTACCAGCCAACGGTTGAAACCGGGCCTGGCGATGATGCGTTCCTTGGACAAGAACGCTGGCTGGGCGGCGATAATGCCTGCCTCGGTGCTAGTGCTCATTCGTGTTTCTCCCTTTTTTATATGGGTCCGCCAGCCACTCTCCATCCCACAGCCTTAATGCACGCCGGCATGACCGTTGGTTTATCGGGTGAAGCTTCACCGGGTGCGACATCAAGTCGCAGAAGGACGGGCGAACTGAGGGAGGTTACCATTTGCCCATGGCAGAAAAACCAGACCGATATCACTTTTACCCTGTCACCTGCTCTCGAACTGTCCAAGGAAATCCCATGCCCATCGTTGTCGAGTCGCTGAACGAAGCCACCTATCAGGATCAGCAAGACCTGCAGAAAATCTATCGCGATGCTCCGCACTGGCTGCTTGCGCCGTTCAGCGATGATCTGCAGTTGATCGAAAACAGCCTGCAAAACGGCACACTGATCGCCGGGCGCTTCAATGACCGATTGCTGGGTGCGGCACGCCTGCAAAGGCACGATGACGTCTGGTACTTGTCCCATTTGTGCGTACGAAAAATTACCCGGCGCCGCGGTGTGGCCGAGCGTTTGGTGAGCGAAGCACAAAAAATGGCTGAACGAACTGGCGCGAAACTGCGTCTACTGGCACCTGCCGGGCACCCGGAAGTGCAAGCACTGGCAGCCAAACTGCAACTGCCGCTGGAGGTGCTCCAGGATCCGTGACCAGCCGTCAGGTTCAGAGGGCTATACTCCCCGGCTAAATACGTATTCGACACACTACAAGGACTCGCCCATGAAAGCGTTTGGCAAAATCCTGGGTTTGGTAATTCTCGGGCTGTTGCTGATCATCGTGGCTCTGGGCTTTGCCCTGACCCACCTGTTCGATCCCAACGACTACAAAGACGAGATTCGCCAGATTGCCCGCGACAAGGCCCATATTGAGCTGACGCTCACCGGCGATATCGGTTGGAGCCTGTTCCCCTGGCTTGGCCTGGAATTGCACGAGGCCAGCGTCGCGACCCTGGCCAACCCGACCCAACCTTTTGCCGACCTGCAGATGCTCGGCCTGTCGGTACGGGTCCTGCCGCTGTTGCGCCGCGAAGTGCAGATGAGCGATGTCCGCGTCGAAGGCCTGAACCTGCGTCTGAATCGCGACAAGGACGGCCACGGCAACTGGGAAGACATCGGCAAGGCTGCACCCGTGGCCACGCCCGCTGGCGGTAATGCACCAGCGACCACTGAACCGGCGCAAACCACCACCTCAGCCCCTGGCAAAGTAATCCAGCCGGCCCGCCTGGACATCGACAGCCTGACCGTGAACAACGCGCGCGTTGAATACAACGATGAACGAAGTGGCAAACAATTCAGCGCCGAAAGCATCCAGCTGAGCACCGGGCCGGTGCATGACACGACGAATATCCCGGTCAAACTGACCGCATTCCTGGGCAGCAACCAGCCCGTATTGCGCGTCAGGACCGAACTCAACGGCGAACTGCGCTATGAGCGCGCACTCCAGCGCTATCAGTTCGAAGACATGAAACTGACCGGCGAAGCCTCTGGCGAACCGCTGCAAGGCAAGACCATGACCTTCGCCGCCCAGGGCCAGTTGCTGCTCGACAAGGCCGCCAACGTTGCCGAATGGACCGGTCTGAAAATCTCCGCCAACCAACTGCGCGCCTTGGGCGAGCTGAAGGTCAACGATCTGGACAAGACGCCGCAGATCAGCGGCGGACTGTCGATTGCACAGTTCGATCTGGCGAAGTTTGTCGACAGCATCGGCCAGAAGCTTCCAGCGATGGCCGAGGGCAGCCTGAGCAAGGTTGAACTGGCCAGCCGCGTCAAAGGTACGCCCACCAGCATCGCCCTCGAAGACCTGAATCTGAAACTCGACGATGGCACCTTCACCGGGCGCATTGCCGTCGATGATTTCGCCAAGCAGTCACTGCGCGTGCAGCTCAAGGGCGACACGTTCAACGTCGATCGCTACCTGCCGCCAGAATCCGCAGAAGCCAACAGCGCGGCGGTGGCCCGTAAGGCCGAAGTGAAAAGCAGCGAAGACACTGCCACGGCCGGTCCCGCCACCTCCCCTCTGCCGCCGGCACCGACCAAGGGCGCCTGGAGCACTGAAAAACTGCTGCCGGTCGAACGCCTGAGCAAACTGGATATCGATGCTGACCTGAGTTTCGGCCAACTGATCCTGGACAAATTGCCGATCCAGAACGCAGCGCTGAAAGCTTCCGGCCAGGGCGGTCTGCTCAAGCTCGAAAACCTGCGCGGGGATCTCTACAACGGTAGTTTCGAAGCCAATGGCAACCTTGACGTGCGCCAGCCAGTGCCGTTGTTGAGCATGCAGACGCGCATCAACAAAGTACCGGTCGAACGCATCCTCGAAAGCCAGGGGCAAACACCACCGGTCAAAGGCCTGGTTACGCTGAACAGCCACCTGACGGGCAGCGGCAATAGCCAGAAGACCCTGATCGACAGCCTCAACGGCACTGCCAGCTTCGTCCTCAACGATGGCGTACTGCTCAACGCCAACCTCGAGCAACAACTCTGCCAGGGCATCGCCACACTCAACCGCAAATCCCTCGACGGTCCATCGCGGGGCAAGGACACACCGTTCCAGGAGCTCAAGGGCAACCTGACCGTGCGTAACGGCGTGGCCAGCAACCCGGATCTGAAAGCGCGTATCCCCGGCTTGACCGTCAACGGCAACGGCGACGTCGACCTGCGAGTGCTGGGCATGGACTACCGCGTCGGCATCGTCATCGAAGGCGACAAGCGCGACATGCCGGACCCGGCCTGCGAGGTCAACCAACGCTATGTCGGCATTGAGTGGCCGCTGCGTTGTCGTGGTCCGCTGGAGCTGGGCGCCAAGGCCTGCCGTCTGGACAATGATGGCCTGGGCAAGGTCGCGGCCAAACTGGCCGGCGACAAGCTCAACGAAAAGCTTGAAGAGAAACTCGGCGACAAAGTCAGTCCGGAACTCAAAGACGCCCTCAAGGGGCTGTTCAAACGATGAAAGCCGAGCAATTTTCAACCGCGGTGCTGGATTGGTACGACCGCCATGGCCGCCACGATCTGCCTTGGCAACAGGGCATCACCCCGTATCGGGTGTGGGTCTCGGAAATCATGTTGCAGCAGACTCAGGTCAGCACCGTGCTGAACTACTTCGACCGCTTTATGGCGTCCTTGCCGACGGTCGAAGCCCTGGCCGCTGCACCCGAAGACGAAGTGCTGCATCTGTGGACCGGCCTGGGTTATTACACCCGCGCCCGTAACCTGCAGAAGACCGCGAAAATCATCGTCGCCGACTACGGCGGCGAGTTTCCCCGCGACGTCGAGAAGCTCATCGAGCTGCCCGGTATCGGCCTGTCCACCGCCGGCGCCATCGCCAGCCTGAGCATGGGCCTGCGCGCGCCGATCCTCGATGGCAACGTCAAACGGGTGCTGGCGCGCTTTACCGCACAAGAGGGCTACCCGGGCGAACCCAAGGTCGCCAAACAGCTGTGGGCCAATGCTGAGCGCTTCACACCCCACAGCCGGGTCAACAACTACACCCAGGCGATGATGGATCTTGGCGCGACACTCTGCACCCGCAGCAAACCCAGCTGCCTGCTCTGCCCGCTGGAAAGCGGCTGCGAAGCGCACATGCTTGGTCTGGAGACCCGCTACCCGGTGCCCAAACCACGCAAGAGCGTCCCGCAGAAGCGCACCCTGATGCCGATGCTGGCCAACCGCGATGGCGCCATCCTGCTTTACCGACGCCCCTCCACGGGCCTGTGGGGCGGTCTCTGGAGCCTGCCGGAACTGGATGACCTCGGCGACCTGGAACATCTGGCACTGCAACACTCGCTGGAACTGGGCAAGCATCACGAACTGCCGAGCCTGATTCACACCTTCAGCCATTTCCAACTGGCTATCGAACCCTGGCTGGTTCAGGTCCATTCGTGCGGCCATCACGTGGCCGAGGCCGACTGGCTCTGGTATAACCTCGCCACCCCGCCGCGCCTGGGCCTTGCCGCCCCGGTGAAAAAGCTGCTCAAACGCGCGGCCGACGTATTGAACGCAGGAGAGTCGTCATGACCCGCACCATCATGTGCCGCAAGTACAAAGAAGAACTGCCCGCTCTTGAGCGCGCCCCATTCCCGGGCGCCAAAGGCCAGGACATTTTCGATCACGTCTCGGCCAAGGCCTGGACTGACTGGCAGAAGCACCAGACCCTGCTGATCAACGAAAAACGCCTGAACATGATGAACGCCGAAGACCGCAAATATCTGCAGGGCGAGATGGACAAGTTCTTTTCCGGCGAGGATTACGCCAAGGCCGACGGCTACGTGCCACCCGCTGAATAACCCGCTGCAATTGGGTTGGGACCGTAAGCGACGGTAATAATTAAACTTTTTTTCAAAACTTGCTTGACGACCCCCCGAAAAACCAGTTTAATGCGCCCCGTTGCCCAGATAGCTCAGTCGGTAGAGCAGGGGATTGAAAATCCCCGTGTCGGCGGTTCGATTCCGTCTCTGGGCACCACATTCAGCTTTGATGTGGTGTCAACCACCACATCAAAGCCCACAAAAAACCCGCCTTGTGCGGGTTTTTTGTTGTCTGGGATTTCATAAGCTCAGGTTGCGCCATGGGCATCTATGTCACAGGAAAACTGGCGGCCAAGCTGGCAACCGCCAGCTTGTTCCAAGCGCTGCGTTCAGACCATTTTTTCAGCGACCATTACCCGATTGCGGCCGGTCCGCTTGGCCTTGTACAGCATCTCGTCGGCAGCCTTGAGAACAGCTCCGACTTCATCGACATGCTGCAACCGGTGGGCAACACCTATGGAAATGGTAATCTGCCCGACGGGCTCAATCAGCAATTGCTCGACCTGTCGCCGCAGACGCTCGGCAACCTGTTCGGCGATCTCGGGGGCAACGTCAGGCAGCAGAATGAGAAACTCCTCGCCCCCCACCCGGCAGAGCACATCGTCATTCCGCGAGCCGTTGCGCATCAACCGGGCCAGACTCTGCAACACCTGATCGCCCACATCATGTCCGTGCGTATCGTTGACGGATTTGAAGTGGTCGATATCCAGCGACACTACCGCGAAAGGCCGCTGCTCGGATTTCAATAGGTCCAACGCCAGGTCCAGGCCACGGCGATTGTGCAATCCGGTCAAAGGATCGGTCTGCACATCCAGGCGGAGTTTGTTGATCTTGTAATGCAGGAGGTTGATGCCAACCAGCATCGCGCGCTTGATTTCAGAGGATTCGAAGTACCAGGAGCGCACATTCTGGATACGCTCGGCAGTCGCCGATCGATCCATATCCTGGGCACTATCAGCCAGTTGCCGCAGCGGTCGGGAAATCAGCTGGGCGAACCACCAGATGAACAGCAGGGTCAGCAGCGCCAGCGGTAAGGTATTGCGCAGCACGCTGAACATTAACTCATTCAGCGAAGCCAGGCTGGCCTGTGTCGGTCGCTGTGCTACGACCCCCCAGCGAGTCAACGGCACCACGGCATAGCCAGCCAACATATCGACGCCCTCACTGTTGTGCAGACGCATGCCGCCCGTGTCGCCACTGATCAGCGCATCGATCACCGGGTTCTTTCCAACTGCTTCACCCACCCGAGCAGGGTTTGGGTGATACAACAAGCGCCTGTTCTGATCGACTACATACAGATAGGAGCCATCGCGGTAGTAATGTTCACCAAGCAGGTTGTTGAGGATGCTCTTCTGCTTCAGGTAGACAGTACCGCCGATATAGCCCAGGTATTGCCCGGCATTGTCGATAACAGGGTACGAAATGAATACCAACAGATTGCCTGCCACCGAGACATAGGGCTGACTGACCAGCGGCCGCCGTTCACGCAAGGCCTCGATGGCACCAGGCGACTCCAGCTTTTTCCCGCGAATCTCAAGGGTATCTGGCGAGGTAGCCAGTACCCAGCCGTTAGCATCGACAAACACCACGGAGTTGAAACTGTTCGTCTGCAGGCGCAGACGTTCGGCCTCAGTCATCAGCAGGGAGGTATCCCTGAAATTTTTGGCCAGCAGGCCGGCGCTGTAGGCTAGTTGTTGATGTGTTGACTGCAGGAATTGATCAACGCTGTCGGCCAGCTTGCTTGCATAAGCGCGATTGCTCGCCAGCGTATTGTCGATCAACAATTGACGCTGGACGCGATAGCTGGCGTAGAACGTGTTGGCCAGGGTGATCAGGGCACTGAGAAAGGCAAGGGACAGGATCAGGCGGCGTAAATTCACACGAAACACGTGTGAAAAAGAGATGTTCGACGCCATTAGATCAAATCCACGATGTAGTAAAAGGCCAGCATCTTAGAGGATGTACGAAGCCTTTCGTACTGACCCGCTGAAATCTCTACCACTTCAAGCTGGAGCAGTCCTGCCTCTACCGGCGCTATCTCCATCCCCAGCAGATTCGGCTTGCTTCGTTGCAGCCCACAAAAAACCCGTGTACGGGCTTTTTGTGGCCTGTGATTTTTGTAGGAATGCTAACGACTGCCAGGGGTTAATTTGTATCACTCCAGTGAAATACCAGATCACGAACCGCCCCGCCTTTGAGTTCAACATCACTTCGTTTTTCCTGACCTGCGCGAGTGGCGACGACGAGGTATTTACCCGGCGGCAACTGAACGTAAACGATAGGACCGATGTCACTCAGGGCCAGTACTGATTGCCCCTGCATGTTCTGAATCGCGAGACTGACATCAGGCGTGTATTCATTGGCCGGGCCAGCGGAAAAGGTCATATGCAGGTTGTACCCCTTGACCTGCTGAATGGCCCGTGACTCGTCCAGACCAATGCCGCCTGACAGGTAGGTAACTCCATTTTGCTGTTTCGGTTCCAGCTGCACACCAGACATATCAATCGGCTCGTTGGTCGCAGTGGCAGCCTGCAGCACCGCCGGAGATACCCCCAACAGCCCAAGCATGACAGCCCCAAATGCGAATAAACGGAAGGACTTCATAATGATGACTCCCGGGTTCCTGTAGAACCCAACAAATGGGATGCCACCATTGAGAAGCCATGCCATAAAACGGTGGTGTCCCGATTCAGGTCTCTCCCCTGTACTGTTGATCCGTCTGGCTTTAATAAGTTTATGCATTGCTCGGCCATTTAGATCAATTTGGCGTGAATCCTCCAAAAAACCGGAATGGATGGGGCCAGACAGTAAGGCCTTTAAAAAGCAGAGCCGATATTTTCAGCCGCGCCTATAGTGAGCAGCGGCTTGATCGTTCTTCCGCCCTTCCTGAAAAAGAGCAAGTGCCCATGAGCCTGCAGAGTCCATCCTTGCTCTCGCAATCGACGACCGTTCAAGCTCCGCCGCCATTGCTCAGGACCGGGCCCAGCGAGTCATTCAAGGAAATTGCCGCCGATGGTTTCGTCCTTGGTGGTTTCACCTGGCGCCATCGTCATGGAGACGTCGAGCGTGCGGTGGTGATCATCAATGCGGCAACCTCAGTGCGCTGCCGGCATTACTTTCGCTTCGCTGATTATCTGTTCGACAACGGTTTCGACGTCATCGCCTACGATTATCGCGGGATCGGCGAGTCACGACCGGCATCCTTACGTGGCTTTGACGCGTCGTGGTCAGATTGGGGCGCGCTCGATTTCGAGGCGATGTTGCAACGCGCACGCCGGGAATTTCCCGGCCAGCCCATAGACGTGGTCGGCCATAGCTTCGGCGGCTGCGCGGCCGGGCTCGGCGCCTCGGGGCAGCTGATCCGACGCCTGGTGACCGTGGGCGCTCAATTCGCCTACTGGCGCGATTACGCTGCGGCCAACCGTTGGCAGATGTTCTGCAAGTGGCATCTGCTGATGCCGCTGGTGACGATGTTCTGCGGTTACTTCCCCGGCAAGCGTCTGGGCTGGCTTGAAGACACCCCTGCCGGCGTGGTCCGGGACTGGAGCACCCCGACCGCACAGTACGAGAGACGCCCCAGCGGGCGAATGTTTGATGAGCTGCCATTTTCCACTGTCACGGCGCAAACACTTGCCATCAGCCTCAGCGACGATCCCTACGGCACCATTTCAGCCATCGAGCGACTGCTTGGCTACTTCACTGCCAGTACGAACACGCACCTGCGAATCGCCCCAGAAGACATCGGCGAAGTAGAAGTCGGACATTTCGCTTTTTTTCGTAGCCCTTACCAAGCCACACTATGGCCCATTGCATTGTCCTGGCTGCAAAACGGCAAGCTTGCCCCCGGTACCCAGGGGCAATTAATACCACGCCTTGCACCTGACTGATCTGCCCCCTCTCAACGGAATACGGAACGAAGCCCATGGCATCCGCGAACAAACAACACAAACGCGCCTCCCGCGCTAAAGCCAAGGCCAAACAGAACCGAACCCAGCGCGCGGGCGCCCCAGTCGAAGCGCTGGATCCGAATGACGATCGCATCGACTTTGAATCGGTGGACTTGACCGAGCTGTTCCAGAAAATGCGCGCCGCCGCAACCACCAGCCAGCAAGCGATGTGCGCGGCCTTTCTGGGAGATCCGCTGCTTGAGCTGGTGCTTGAGCAGGAAGGTGAAGAAGGCGCGACCGACTTCATACTCGCGGCACTCATCGAGTATCGCCAGTGGTCTACCGAGGCGGACGAGGCAGCAGCTCTTGCCTGGATCGAGAGCGCGCAATTCCAGGCCGACTACGTGGCTGCGTCGGAGGCATTGTTGAAGTCTTCAGACTGACTTATTCGAGCCGACTCAAAACGGCCGCCGTCATCACATGACGGCGGCCGTTTTCGTTAGAAGAGTGCCACGATTCCCCTCCACCCTTCGTCAGTCATGACGTATATCCCGTTGACATATCCCGCCCACATTCTATGCTTGGGCTTGCTGCCGCTATACAGAGCCAAGGAGAATCGAATGGAACAGACCACCCTTTTCATGAGCAATCGAAGCCAGGCAGTTCGGCTGCCCAAAGCAGTGGCAATGCCTCAAGACGTGAAGCGGGTCGATGTCGTGGCGATCGGCCGAACCCGTATCATTACCCCTGCTGGCGAAGCCTGGGATAGCTGGTTCGACGGAGAAAACGTGAGCCCCGACTTTATGGCCGGTCGTGAACAACCAGCCGATCAGGAGCGCGAGTCGTTCTAATGATCAAGTTCATGCTCGATACCAACATCTGCATCTTCACCATCAAGAACAAACCACAAATCGTGCGCGAGGCGTTCAATCGTCACCATGGTCAACTGTGCATCAGCGCTGTCACGCTGATGGAACTGATCTACGGTGCTGAAAAGTCAGCAGCACCGGAAAGGAATCTGGCGGTAATCGAAGGTTTCTCCGCTCGGCTTGACGTACTGCCCTATGACTATGAAGCAGCTGCGCATACCGGCATGATCAGATCCGAACTTGCTAAAGCGGGAACACCGATAGGCCCGTATGACCACATGATCGCTGGCCATGCTCGCTCCCTGGGCCTGATTGTAGTGACGAACAACCTTCGAGAATTTGAACGTGTTCACGGCTTGCGCGTTGAGGACTGGGTAACCCCCCGCTGAAACCGGGCTGCTTCCAGTCCGGCTACGTTGCTGCGTCAGAGGCATTGCTGAAGTCTTCAGACTGACTTTTTCGAACTGACAAAAAACGGCTGTCGTCATCACATGACGGTGGCCGTTTTCATTTGTAGCCTTTTCCTTCCGAACAACCAGACCCTTCCCACAAAGCCGGATCAGCGTTTACAGGCATCCTCTTCTGCCTGATTCGGTCAATGCTCCTGCCGCACTCGACCGCGCACAGCTCTTACTGCGGGAGACTCCATGAGCACACTCACCTCAATCAACGATCAGAATCTACAACTCGCCCCACTGCTCGGCAGTCTCGGCGAGTTGATCCGCCAGGCACGCCAGAAAGCGCTGCGAGCGGTGGACACGCTGCAAGTGCAAACCTGCTGGCAAATCGGTCGGCATATTGTTGAATTCGAGCAGGAAGGCGCTGAGCGGGCCGCCTATGGCAAGCGATTGCTGCCAACACTGGCCAAGCTGCTGACTGAAGAGTTTGGAAAAGGCTTCGATGAGCGAAACCTGCGCCACATGCGAGACTTCTACCGAACATTCCCAATTTGGAACGCAGTGCGTACCGAATTGAGCTGGACCCACTACCGCACTCTGCTACGAGTTGAAAACAACAACGCCCGCCAGTGGTACATGAACGAAACCGCCACGCTTAACTGGTCAACCCGCGCACTGGAACGACAAATTGCAACGCTCTACTACGAGCGCCTGCTGGCCAGCAAGGATCGCCCTCTGGTCGAGCAAGAAGCAGCCACCCATCTTCAGACTCTCAACAAAAGCCCGCGAGAGTTCGTGCGCGACCCTGTGGTGCTGGAGTTCCTTGGTCTGCCTAACGCCGGAACCCTTCTGGAAAACGACCTCGAACAAGCGCTGATCGATCAACTGCAAGGATTCTTGCTGGAACTCGGCAAAGGCTTCGCTTTCATCGCTCGGCAGCAACGCATCAGTACCGAAAGCAAAGATTTCTACCTTGATCTGGTGTTCTACAACTACCTGCTCAAATGTTTCGTGATCTTCGACCTCAAACGCGGCGAACTGAGCCATCAAGACATCGGCCAGATGGACATGTACGTGCGTATGTACGACGACCTCAAGCGACGGGCCAACGGTGGGCATTATTCTTTGTGCGCAGAAAGATGAGTCTGTGGTGCGCTACTCGGTACTCCAAGGCAACGAACAGCTGTTCGCCAGCAAATACAAGCTTGTGCTACCGAGCGAAGAAGAGCTTCGCACCGAACTGGATCGCGAGCGGGCGGTACTGGAGGAGCGCCTGCTCAGTCAGGGTCCGCAATCGGAATGATTTATCGGCTCTTCACTTTGCGCTTTAATGCCCGGCAATATCCCTCCTGAAAATGACCGAAACCAATGGCATCCCTGAACAAACAACAGAAACGCGCCAAACGCGCGAAGGCCAAAGCCAAGCAATTGCGCATGGGAACCAGAAAACCCCTGGGATTGAATGACGATCCGGCCGACATAGGCGAACAAATTCCAAAAGATATCCTGGATATGTTCTACCTCATGAAGGACGCGGAAGAGACCAGTCGCGTCGAGATGCTGGTAGGGATGCTCCACTCGCTCAGCAAAATCATCGACGACCAGCCGGAACTGCTGGACATGGAAAATGCCGAGAACGAGGCAATGGCCGCCACCCACCTGGCCGCGGACCTGCTGATTGATTACCGCATGTGGGCCGACGGTATTGATCGCGAGCAAGCCCAACGCTGGCTTGAAGATCCTGAAGTCATAGCTGATTTCGGGACCGCGCTGGACAGCTACAAAAAGGCACTCGATGTGCTTATGGAAACGAACGAGTAAATCCATTCGTTAAAGCACCCAGAAACAAAAACGGCCGCTGTCATCCCTGACAGCGGCCGTTTTGCATGACGTGATTGAATCAAACCATCAATTCAACACCACCGCCCCAAGCTTCTCGAGCCTGCGGCGACGCGCCACCAGCAGACCTGCCGCGATCACCAGAATGCTCAGCGCACCGGTCGCGAGGATTTCCACGCGATGCGCTTCCTGGAACAGCATGATGGTCAGTATCCCGACGATGAACACGATCACCGCGTAGGTCAGGCCCGGGAACAGCCACATCTTGTAGGCGATTTTCTCGCCGACGGCCATGCGCTTCTGGCGCATGCGCAACTGGGATACGGCGATCACCAGGTACACCAGCAAGGCGATAGCACCGGAACTGGCGAGCAGGAATTCGAACACCGCAGCCGGAGCCACGTAGTTGGCGAATACCGCGAGGAACGCAGCTGCCGTGGACAGGATCACAGCCCAGTACGGCGTGCCGCTGTTGTTGGTGATTTTTGCGGCGGCCGGTGCATCGCCACGATTGCCCAGGGAGAAGAGCATGCGCGAGGCGGTATACAGCGCCGAGTTCAGGCAACTGGTCACGGCAACCAGGACCACCAGATCAACGATCAGTTTGGCGTTGGGAATGCCCATGCGGTCGAGCACGGTCTGGTAGGAACCGACCTGCGCCAGGCCTGCGTCGTTCCACGGCACCAGCGCCACAACGATGAAGATCGATACCAGATAGAACAAGCCAATCCGCCAGATCACCGAGTTGGTGGCCTTGGAGATTTGCTGGCCAGGATTCTTCGATTCGGCGGCGGCGATGGTGACGATTTCGGTGCCCATGAACGAGAACATCGTGGTCAGCATCGCGGCCAGAACCGCGCCCATGCCGTTGGGCAGGAAGCCTTGGGTATCGAACAGGTGCGAGACACCACTGACCTGGCTAGTCGGCAGCAGGCCGAAGATCGCCAGCACGCCAAGGATGATAAAGCCGATGATCGCGACCACCTTGACCAGTGCGAACCAGAATTCGAACTCACCGTAATTCTTCACACTGAACAGATTGGTCACCGTCAGCAGCAAGGTAATGACCAGCGTGAACGCCCAGATTGCCACGTCCGGGAACCAGGCGTGGAGGATGGTCGCGGCGGCGTTGGCTTCCAGCGGGATCACCAACACCCAGAACCACCAGTACAGCCAGCCAATGGTGAAACCGGCCCAGTGACCGATCGCCCGATCGGCATAGGTCGAGAACGAGCCGGTGTCCGGCGAAGCAATGGCCATTTCGGCCAGCATGCGCATTACCAGTACCACCAGCGTACCGGCGGCGGCATAGGCCAGCAGCACAGCGGGACCGGCGGCGGCGATGGCGTGTCCGGAGCCGACGAACAGGCCGGCGCCGATGACTCCGGCGATCGACAGCATGGTCACATGCCGCGGTTTGAGCCCCTGTTCGAGACCATTGGAGCTTTGGGTATTGCTCATTGAAACTACCTTTGCGATGAAGAGCGATTCAGTCCACCCCGTCTGCAGACTTTCTCGTAAAAAGTATCCAACGGGGCGTTCCTTATTTTTTACGCAAGTTTTGCGCCAAAATATTTCAGAGTCCCGGCATACGGGGACTTCGGGACGACCGGTCGATAATCGCAAGTCATTGAGTTTAATGGCTATTTGCCACAGCGTTACCCTGCACCCCACTTCAAGGACGAAATACCGCACCGGAAACACCCTGAAAAAATCAGTCGCGCACAATAAAGGGGCAGATCAGTTATCTGATGCCGCTTAGCGCTTCCAACACCCGGTCAAAGCTGGCACCATCGCGCCCTTTTTCAGGCGACACCCGCCGGAATTTAGGTTCAAACGAGTGTTCGGTTGTTGATGGCGCGACAGTCTGCTGTACCGATGCGACAACCTGCCACACACCACCCGTTTACCCCCCGTAGCGCTGTTGGCTGTCATTCCAACGCTATGCTAGCTTGGCCGCCTCGCCAGGAAGGCCACCAATAGCAGGAGTGCAATAGAACACAATGAGGACTGCAAATGGCTGAGGCCACGCCCGCGCTTGAAATCCGCAACTTGCATAAACGCTACGGCACGCTTGAGGTACTCAAGGGTATCTCGCTGACCGCACGCGACGGCGATGTGATCTCGATCCTGGGTTCCTCCGGTTCCGGCAAGTCCACTTTCCTTCGTTGCATCAACCTGCTGGAAAACCCGCATCAGGGCCAGATTCTGGTGGCCGGCGAAGAGCTCAAACTCAAGGCCGCGAAAAACGGCGAGCTGGTCGCTGCCGACGGCAGGCAGATCAACCGCATGCGCAGCGAAATCGGTTTTGTGTTTCAAAACTTTAACCTCTGGCCACACATGAGCGTGCTCGACAACATCATCGAAGCACCGCGCCGCGTACTCGGCCAGAGCAAAGCCGAAGCCACCGAAATCGCCGAAGCCCTGCTGGCCAAGGTCGGCATCGCTGATAAACGCCACGCCTACCCCGCGCAACTCTCCGGCGGTCAGCAGCAACGCGCGGCGATCGCCCGCACCCTGGCGATGCAACCCAAAGTCATTCTGTTCGATGAGCCGACTTCGGCCCTTGACCCGGAAATGGTTCAGGAAGTACTTAATGTGATCCGCGCACTGGCTGAAGAAGGCCGCACGATGCTACTGGTCACCCATGAAATGGGCTTCGCCCGTCAGGTTTCCAGTGAAGTCGTGTTCCTTCATCAGGGTCTGATCGAAGAGCAAGGATCGCCACAGCAGGTTTTCGAAAACCCGCTTTCGGCACGCTGCAAACAGTTCATGTCCAGCAACCGCTAACGGAGCAAACCCCAATGCAGAGCTATAAAAAATTCCTCCTGGCCGCTGCCGTTTCCCTGGCATTCAGCGCCACCGCCGCTGCCGAAACCCTGAAGATGGGCATCGAAGCGGCCTACCCACCGTTCAACAATAAAGATGCCAGCGGCCAGGTCGTCGGTTTCGACGTCGAAATCGGCAACGCCCTGTGCGCCAAGATGAAAGCCGAGTGCAGCATTGTCACCTCCGACTGGGACGGCATCATCCCGGCCTTGAATGCCAAGAAGTTCGACTTCCTGATCTCATCGATGTCGATCACCGACGAACGCAAGCAAGCCGTCGACTTCAGCGACCCGTACTACTCGAACAAACTGCAATTCATCGCGCCTAAAGCCAAAACCGACTTCAAGACCGACAAAGACTCGCTGAAAGGCAAAGTCATCGGCGCCCAACGCGCGACTCTGGCCGGTACCTGGCTGGAAGACAACCTGGGTGACACGGTCGAGATCAAACTCTACGACACCCAGGAAAACGCCTACCTGGACCTGACCTCAGGCCGCGTCGACGCGATCCTCGCGGACAAGTACGTCAACTATGAGTGGCTCAAAAGCGATGCCGGCAGAGCCTACGAGTTCAAGGGCGACCCGGTGGAAGAAAGCGACAAGATCGGTATCGCGGTACGCAAGGGCGACCCGATTCGCGAGAAGCTGAACGCTGCGCTGAAAGAAATCGTGGCTGACGGCACCTACAAGAAGATCAACGACAAGTACTTCCCGTTCAGCATCTATTGATACTGACTTGCTGACCGTCACCGCAACCCAGCGGTGACGGTCCTTGGCAAAGCCTGCTGCGATCTAAAAAAAGAATTCCATGAATATCGATCTCTACGGATTCGGCCCGGCGCTCGCCGCTGGCGCGCTGATGACCGTCAAACTGGCTCTCTCGGCATTGTGCCTGGGGCTGGTTCTCGGTCTGCTCGGCGCCTTGGCCAAGACTTCCCCGTACAAGCCGTTGCAATGGCTTGGCGGCACTTACTCGACGCTGGTTCGAGGCATTCCGGAACTGCTTTGGGTACTGCTGATTTACTTCGGCACGGTCAACCTGATGCGCGCGCTGGGTGAGTTTTTCGGCAACCCCGATCTGGAACTCAATGCCTTCGCTGCCGGTGTGATCGCCCTTGGCTTGTGCTTTGGCGCCTACTCCACGGAAGTTTTCCGTGGTGCGATCCTGGCGATCCCCAAAGGCCACCGTGAAGCCGGCGTGGCCCTTGGCCTGTCGAAATTGCGGATTTTCACCCGGTTGATCATGCCGCAGATGTGGCGCATTGCCCTGCCGGGGCTGGGCAACCTGTTCATGATCCTGATGAAGGACACCGCGCTGGTGTCGGTGATCGGTCTGGAAGAGATCATGCGTCACTCGCAAATCGCGGTGAACTTCTCCAAACAGGCGTTCACCTTCTATATGGTCGCAGCCTTCATGTACCTGGGCCTGACGATTCTTGCCATGACCGGTATGCACTTTCTGGAACGACGCGCCGCTCGCGGCTTCGCGAGGAGCACGCAATGAACTGGGAAGTGATCATCAAATGGCTGCCGAAGCTGGCGCAGGGCGCAACCCTGACCCTGGAACTGGTCGCCATCGCCGTCATCCTCGGCTTGCTGCTGGCCATTCCGCTGGGCATCGCTCGCTCGTCGCGGCTCTGGTACGTGCGCGCCCTGCCTTATGCGTACATTTTCTTCTTCCGTGGCACGCCGCTGCTGGTGCAGTTGTTCCTGGTCTACTACGGCCTGGCGCAGTTCGACGCTGTGCGTGAGAGCGCCATGTGGCCTTACCTGCGCAGTCCGTTCTGGTGCGCCACCGCCACCATGACCTTGCACACGGCGGCCTACATTGCCGAGATCCTGCGCGGCGCAATCCAGGCCATTCCACCCGGCGAGATCGAAGCCGCCCGAGCCCTCGGCATGTCGCGGCCCAAAGCGCTGTTCTACATCATCCTGCCGCGTGCGGCACGGATCGGTTTACCGGCCTACAGCAACGAAGTGATCCTGATGCTCAAGGCCAGCGCCCTGGCCAGTACCGTGACCTTGCTGGAACTGACCGGCATGGCCCGGACCATCATTGCGCGGACCTATATGCCAGTAGAAATTTTCTTCGCTGCCGGCATGTTCTACCTGCTGATGGCCTACGTTCTGGTACGCGGCTTCAAGCTGCTGGAACGCCGGTTGCGGGTCGATGCCTGTCAGGGACGCTGATCTGTCGCAGGTTTTGAAGGGCGAGCGACTGCTCGCCCGTTTCAAGGCACTGGATGCGTTTCTGATCGAGCATCAGGCACTGTGGCGACCGCGCCCTTTCACCCATCGGCAACTGCCGTGGGAAGCGCAGCATCCCGAGTTGGCCAACTGGCTACGGCAACGTTCGCTGGACGACGCTGAAGCCAGTCACAACTATCCGCAACACCTCGATGCCCCGGCACCGTTCTCCGAGCTGGCGGCCACATCGGCCGCCCTCAGCGCTGTCGGCGAACTGCCCAGCCAGCCGCTTGAACCTGCTGCCCACCGCTTGAACGTCGATGTCCCCGGGCGCAAATGGCAGCAGATCGAGGCCTTCGCCAGTTGCCTGCAATTTGCCGAAACACCCAAGCACTGGCTCGATTGGTGTTCAGGTAAAGGCCACTTGGGACGTCGTCTGCTGCAAGCCGGGCAACAGCTGACCTGCCTGGAATACGACCCGGCGCTGATCGATGCAGGCGAACAACTCAGCCGACGTCATCAACTGCCTGTTACCCATCTCCAACAAGACGTCCTGGCAGCGAACACGGCAGCTCGCCTGACCAGCGAACACACCCCGGTCGCCCTGCATGCCTGCGGCGATCTGCATGTGCGCCTCATGCAACTCGCCAGCAATGCAGGCTGCAAGCAACTGGCAATCGCCCCCTGCTGCTACAACCGCATCCAGAGCAGCGAGTACCAGGCACTTTGCGTCGCAGCCAAGGCATCTGGCCTACAGTTGTCACTCGATGATCTGGCGCTGCCTCTCAGCGAAACCGTCACCGCTGGCGCTCGCGTACGACGCCTGCGTGATACCTCGATGGCCCGGCGCCTGGCCTTCGATCTGCTGCAACGGCAACTGCGCGGTTGTGACCAGTACTTGCCGACACCGTCACTGCCCAGCGCCTGGCTGGACAAGCCATTCGCCGATTACTGCCGCGATCTCGCCGCACTCAAGGACTTATCCACAGTCGCCGAGCAGGATTGGTCGGCACTGGAAGCTGCCGGCTGGAAACGACTGGCGCAGGTGCGCAATCTGGAATTGGTGCGTGGCCTGTTTCGTCGGCCACTGGAACTCTGGCTAGTGCTCGATCGCGCGCTTTTTCTGGAAGAACAAGGCTACGACGTGCGCCTCGGATTATTCTGCGAAACCCCGCTGACACCGCGCAATTTGCTGCTGCTGGCTGAACGTCGGTAATTCGGATCCATTGCCCCTCTAGCCTGTGGATAACTCTGTTGATGAATTTCGCGCGAAGGCTCTGAAAGCAACGCCTCAGCGCAAAAAACTCTACTGGTCATTTTTTGTTCATAAAATAAACGACCGAAAAAACAGCCAGTTGCGAAGCAATAATATCGGATCCAAAAAATAGCCCATTCCTTGCCTTTTCGCCCAATCAGTTGTGCATAAGCATTCGAGCAAAAGCACATAACCCCTTTCGAAAAGCTGAGCTATCGTCTTCAGACGCCAGAATGCACTGGCGAAAGGACAGCAAGGAGCCGGCACACCATGAGCACAGTGAACAGTGCGCAGGAAGCTGTAGATACCGTCGCCGATCAGGCCATTCTCGCCGCGATTCAGAAAACCTTCGCCGTCGGCGGCGCCATCATCAATAACGCGACCGGCGAAGTCATCGCCGCCATGCACAACAACGTACTGATGCCCTTTCCGGGTAACACCACCACGTACTTCTTGCCTCACGACCCGACCGCCCACGGCGAGCGACAACTGGTCGACTGGTACTACGAAAACGCAGCGGCGCAGAACCTTCCTCCGCCCAACCAACTGACGGTCGTGACCACCCTGGACCCTTGCGCCATGTGCGCGGGCTCGTTGCTCACCGCTGGCTTCAATGTCGCCGTCAGCGCGATCGATACCTATGCCGGGATCAACTACAACAGCGAGTTCGACTTCCCGTCCCTACCCCCAGAGATTCGCCAGCAGGCGCAAGCCACCTGGGGCTATTACGCCGTCGGCGATCCGCTCGATCGTGCCTACCAGGGATCAAAAAGCCCGATATTCGCCGGTCAGTGCATCAATTCACGGGCCTACTACCTCACCGCTTCGATATTCGACGCCAGCGTCAATACGGTGCGTGAAGCGAGCAACAACAGCGGTGTGGATCCCTCTGAACTGAAGAACCCCGCAACACTCCCGGCCGACAGCCCGGTGCGCAAGGCGTTGACCAGTTTGAGCCCTTACGCCTTGACCGTCAGCTGTACCAACCCGCGAGACCCGGGTGCGGAACTGGCGCCGCCGCTGTTAGCGACCGCGCAGCAAGCCAGCGTCTTCAACTCCGTGGCCTTGCTCGACCCATTCGGCAATCTGCTGGTGTGCCTGGGCGGGGTAGAGAACGAATCACCGATCAAAACCGCCTTCATGGAAACCACCCGCGGCTACGCCGTCATGCGCTGGACCTTGATGAATGACCCACACCCGGAGGTTCGCGCACAAGCCGAGCAATACCTGACCCACCCCAAATACGGCACCTTCGTGTTCCTCTACGCCCCCGACCCGAGCACCCCGCAAGCCGTGATGGCCCTCGGTGCTTACGGCTCGACCATGGAAGGCGAGGTTCCGCAGAGTTATCCGTCGAACCTGCAATACGTGCTGCTGCCGGGTAACACCACACCTCAGGCGCTGTCGACCCTGGCCCAGGACCTTCCGCCGTTCTACACCGAAAGCGTGCAAGTGGGTCCGGCTCAAGTCCTGAGCCAGGATCTGATCGATGCGGTCAAGAAAGGCGTTTAAGGTCGCCTGATCCCTGAGCACTGTAGGAGCGAGCTTGCTCGCGATGGACGTTAACGAAAACGCGTGTTTTCTGAATAAACGCGTCGCCCTTGAGTCCATCGTCGGAACGCCGCCCGGAGCAATCAAGCGTCGACCGGCTGCTCCTACAAAGGCGTTTGGATCCATCACCTCGCCAGCCTGTGGATAACTCTGTTGATGATTTTTACAGAAAGCCACTAAATCCATAGCTCGACGAGCAAAAACCCGCCTGGTCATTTTTTGTTCATAAAATAAATGATCGAGAAAACAGCCAGTTGCACAATGATGAGAACCGCTCCACAAAATCAGCCGAAAAATCCTCCGGCGGGCAATCCGTTGTGCATAAACCCTGAAGCGAAAGGGCATAACGACCACTCAGGGACGACGCCTTGGGCTGCGCTCTTCTAGACTCAATAGAGGGTCGTAGACAGAATCGAACACGTCGCTTTGGTGCAGATGAATCAAAGGCAGCGTGGCAAGCTGCCGGTTATGCCCTGAACAGGTGCGGCAAAGACCGCACTGGGCCCAAACAAGATGCCCGCTCAGGGTGCCCTGGCCAACGGCCTGAAAATGCCACGATACCGTGACGTGGTGTGAGTGCCGCAGCCGACACTTTCGGACAACCGACAACCGCCTGGTTTGCCCGTGATCGTGAGGATTGCTGTATGCCTGATGAGATGTTGCACCTGCCTATGGTCAACAGCCTGCTGGAGCGCCACAAGGGCTCCCCGGGCGCACTGTTGCCGATCCTTCATGAGATTCAGGAGGGCATCGGTTACATCCCCGATGTCGCCATCCCCGAGATTGCCCACGCCCTCAACCTGAGTCAGGCCGAGGTTCGCGGGGTGATCAGCTTCTACCATGACTTCCGCACCGCGCCCCCGGCCCGACATATCCTGCGCCTGTGCCGGGCCGAGTCCTGCCAGAGCCGCGGCGCCGAGCAGCTCGCTGCGCAGTTGCGCGAACGCCTGCAACTGGACGACCACGGCAGCAGCGCCGACGGCAACATCAGTCTGCGCCCGGTGTATTGCCTCGGAGCCTGCGCCTGCTCGCCCGCCCTGGAGCTGGATGGCCAGCTGCATGCGCGGCTCAGCGCCGAACGCCTGGATGCCCTGCTCGACGCTTGCCGGGAGGACGCATGATGCCGTGCCTCTATCTACCCGCTGATTCGCTGGCCCGTGCCGTGGGCGCCGATGAGGTGGCCGCTGCCCTTGCCACGGGGGCACAGGAACGCAATCTGCCGCTGGACCTGCAACGCACCAGCTCTCGCGGCCTGTACTGGCTGGAACCGCTGCTGGAAATGGACAGCCCGCAAGGCCGTATCGGCTTCGGCCCGCTGACCGCTGCCGATGTGCCGTCCCTGCTCGATGCGCTGCAAGGCGAGCCGTCCGCCCACCCACTGGCCTTGGGCCCGGTGGAGCAGTTGCCTTATCTAAAGACTCAACAACGCCTGCTGTTCGCCCGCGCCGGCATTACCCGGCCGCTGTCCCTGGAGGATTACCGGGCCCACGGCGGCTTCGAGGGCTTGACCCAGGCCATCGCCCTGGGCGGCGAGCAGACCGCGACCGCGGTGTTCGATTCGGGTCTGCGTGGCCGTGGCGGCGCGGCCTTCCCGGCCGGGATCAAATGGCGCACGGTGCGCGGCACCCAGGCTGCGCAGAAATACATTGTGTGCAACGCCGACGAAGGCGACTCCGGCACCTTCGCCGACCGCATGCTGATGGAAGGCGACCCCTTCCTGCTGATCGAAGGCATGGCCATTGCCGGTCTCAGCGTCGGGGCCAGCTACGGCTACATCTATGTGCGCTCGGAATATCCACAGGCCGTGGCCACACTGCGCGAGGCGCTGGAAATCGCCCGGTCCGCCGGTTACCTCGGCGCCAATGTCGGCGGCAGCGGCCAGGCCTTCGATATGGAAGTGCGAGTCGGTGCCGGCGCTTACATCTGCGGTGAGGAAACCGCACTGCTGGACTCTCTCGAAGGCAAGCGCGGGATCGTCCGCGCCAAGCCCCCCATCCCCGCCTTGCAGGGTCTGTTCGGCCTGCCGACGCTGGTACACAACGTGCTGACCCTGGCCTCGGTGCCGCTGATTCTGGCCAAGGGCGCGCAGTTCTATCGCGATTACGGCATGGGCCGCTCCCTGGGCACCATGCCCTTCCAGCTGGCGGGCAATATTCGTCATGGCGGCCTGGTGGAACGGGCCTTTGGCCTGACCCTGCGGGAACTGGTGGAAGACTACGGCGGTGGTACCGCCAGTGGCCGGCCGCTGAAGGCCGCCCAGGTTGGCGGCCCCCTCGGCGCCTGGGTGCCACCAGAGCAATTCGACACGCCGCTGGATTACGAAGCCTTCGCCGCCATCGGCGCGATGCTCGGTCACGGTGGGGTGGTGGTGGCTGACGACAGCCTGGACATGGCCCGCATGGCGCGCTTCGCGATGCAGTTCTGCGCCGAGGAATCCTGTGGCAAATGCACCCCATGCCGCATCGGCTCGACCCGCGGCGTGGAGGTGATCGACCGCCTGCTGGCCGCGCCTGACCAGAGCGGTCGTGATGAGCAGGTGATCATCCTCAAGGACCTGTGCGACACCCTGCAATACGGTTCGCTGTGCGCGCTGGGCGGCATGGTCTCCTATCCGGTAGCCAGCGCCCTCAAGCACTTCCCCGCCGACTTCGGTCTGCAGCCCTCGGAGGCCGACCAATGATCACTCTCTTTGACCCGAACACCGATATCGATCTTGGAACCCCGGCCCGCGACAGCCAGGTGCAAATCACCCTGAACATCGACGGCCGCAGCATCAGCGTGCCCGAAGGTACCTCGGTGATGCGCGCCGCCGCGCTGCTGGGCACCACCATTCCCAAACTGTGCGCCACCGACAGCCTGGAAGCCTTCGGCTCCTGCCGCATGTGCCTGGTGGAGATCGACGGCATGCGCGGCTACCCGGCGTCCTGCACCACGCCGGTCAGCGAAGGCATGAGCGTGCACACCCAGACGCCGAAGCTCGCGACCCTACGCCGCAACGTCATGGAACTGTACATCTCCGATCACCCGCTGGACTGCCTGACCTGCTCGGCCAACGGCAACTGCGAGCTGCAAACCGTAGCCGGCCAGGTCGGCCTGCGGGAGGTGCGTTACGGCTATGAAGGCGACAACCATCTGGCCGACCTGAAGGACACCTCCAACCCCTACTTCGACTACGACCCGAGCAAGTGCATCGTCTGCAACCGCTGCGTGCGCGCCTGCGAAGAAACCCAAGGCACCTTTGCCCTGACCATTACCGGGCGCGGTTTCGAATCCCGGGTCGCGGCCGCCGGTGGCGAGAACTTCCTCGACTCGGAATGCGTGTCCTGCGGCGCCTGTGTGCAAGCCTGCCCCACCGCGACCCTGATGGAAAAAAGCGTGGTCGAACTGGGTCAGCCCGAACGCAGCGTGATCACCACCTGTGCCTATTGCGGCGTGGGCTGCTCATTCCGCGCCGAGATGAAAGGCGACCAGCTGGTGCGCATGGTTCCAGACAAGAACGGCCAGGCCAACCACGGCCACTCCTGCGTCAAAGGGCGCTTTGCCTGGGGCTACGCCACCCACCCGGATCGCATCACCAAGCCGATGATCCGCAAGCACATCAACGACCCTTGGCAGGAAGTCAGCTGGGATGAAGCGGTGACCTACGCCGCCAGCGAATTCCGCCGGCTGCAGCAACAATACGGCCGCGACTCCATTGGTGGCATCACCTCCAGCCGCTGCACCAACGAAGAAACCTATCTGGTGCAAAAACTGGTGCGCGCCGCCTTCGGCAACAACAACGTCGACACCTGTGCGCGGGTCTGCCACTCGCCGACCGGCTATGGCCTGAAACAAACCCTGGGCGAGTCCGCCGGCACCCAGAGTTTCGACTCGGTGATGCAGGCCGACGTGATCCTGGTGATGGGCGCCAACCCCAGCGACGCCCACCCGGTGTTCGCCTCCCAGCTCAAACGCCGCTTGCGTGAAGGCGCGCGGCTGATCGTCATCGACCCACGACGCATTGATCTGGTGGACTCGGCGCATGCCCGCGCCGAACTGCATCTGGCCCTGCGCCCAGGCACCAACGTCGCCATGCTCAACGCCCTGGCCCACGTCATCGTCACCGAAGGCCTGCTCGACCAGGCCTTTATCGACGCCCGTTGCGAGAGCAGCGATTTTGCCCACTGGAGCGAATTCGTCAGCCGCGCGGAAAACTCGCCGGAAGTCCTTGGCGCCATCTGCGGCGTAGCCGCTGCCGACATCCGTGCCGCCGCCCGTCTGTATGCCACCGGCGGCAATGCGGCGATCTACTACGGCCTGGGCGTCACCGAGCATAGCCAAGGCAGCACCTCGGTCATGGGCATCGCCAACCTGGCCATGGCCACCGGCAACATCGGCCGCGAAGGCGTGGGCGTGAACCCGCTGCGCGGGCAGAACAACGTCCAGGGCTCCTGCGACATGGGCTCCTTCCCCCACGAGCTGCCCGGCTACCGGCACGTCTCCAACGAGGTGGTACGAGCGCAGTTCGAACAGGCCTGGAACGTCACCCTGCAACCCGACCCGGGCCTGCGCATCCCCAACATGTTCGAGGCAGCCCTGGGCGGCAGCTTCAAGGGCCTGTATTGCCAGGGTGAAGACATCGCCCAGAGCGACCCCAATACCCAGCACGTCACCGCGGCGCTGTCGGCCATGGAATGCGTGGTGGTGCAGGACATTTTCCTCAACGAAACCGCCAAGTTCGCCCACGTGTTCCTGCCGGGCTGCTCGTTCCTGGAAAAAGACGGCACCTTCACCAACGCCGAGCGGCGCATCTCCCGGGTGCGCAAAGTCATGGAGCCGCTGGGCGGCAAGGCCGACTGGGAAGGCACCGTGGCCCTGGCCAACGCCCTGGGTTACCCCATGAACTACCGGCACCCGTCAGAAATCATGGATGAAATCGCCAGCCTGACGCCGACCTTCACCAAGGTCAGCTATGACTCACTGGAGCGCCACGGCAGCCTGCAATGGCCGTGCAACGAGGCGGCGCCGGACGGCACGCCGACCATGCACATCGAGGAATTCGTGCGCGGCAAGGGGCGCTTCATGCTCACTGGCTACGTGCCCACCGAGGAAAAGGTCAACAATCGCTATCCCCTGCTGCTGACCACCGGGCGCATCCTCAGCCAGTACAACGTCGGCGCCCAGACCCGGCGTACCGACAACGTCGCCTGGCACGCCGAAGACCGCCTGGAAATCCACCCGACCGACGCCGAAAGCCGTGGCATCAACGAAGGTGACTGGGTCGGCATCGGCAGCCGCGCCGGACAGACCGTACTGCGTGCGCGGGTCTCCGAACGGGTAGCCCCGGGAGTGGTGTACACCACCTTCCACTTCCCTGAATCGGGGGCCAACGTCATCACCACCGACAACTCCGACTGGGCCACCAACTGTCCGGAGTACAAGGTCACCGCCGTGGAAGTCAGCCGCGTCTACCACCCTTCCGAGTGGCAAAAACGCTACCAGGAATTCAGCGACGAACAACAACGCCTGCTCGACGAACGCCGCCAGGCACGCACCGCCGGAACAAAAGCCGAGGTACGCCGATGAGCACCGCCAGCCTGATCAAAATGGCCAACCAGATCGCCCAGTACTTCGCCGGCGAACCAGACCAGCAACAGGCCGTGCTCGGCGTGCGTAATCACCTGCAGATGTACTGGACGCCCGGCATGCGCAAGGAGTTGCTGGCCTGGCAGACGGCGCATCAGGGGGCAGACTTGCACCCACTGGTGCAGGCGGCGGTAAATGGGGCTGGCTGGGAGGCTTAGGTTTACACAATCCCTCGGGATTGCCCCCTGGCCTGTGAAGACAGGCCAAGGGGCGTTCCAGAGGCTTTTAAAGTCGACCATTCGAGGGCGCGGAGAACCCACACACCCCCAAGCGCAAAGCCTCAGCACGCCCCACGCAAAAAATAGTCAGATTTCAGGGGTTTACAGAACCAAACCAATCGCTATAATCGTCGCCCAACACGCCGGTATAGCTCAGTTGGTAGAGCAACTGACTTGTAATCAGTAGGTCCCGGGTTCGACTCCTGGTGCCGGCACCATACAAAACGAAGGCTCGCAGAAATGCGGGCCTTTGTTGTTTCTGGCCTCCAGAAATCCAGCTGCCACAAACAGTCCCTGTAGATACCGTTTTAACCCTCACCTGCACCAAAATCTGGCTACACACCTACCCGTTACAATTTCACTTCAGCGTGACGTTGACGACCTGCTCCAGCGACCTAAAATGCACTCCAATACACCCGCCAAGCCTAGGTTGACCCAGTCAGCAAGCTCAAATCGTGCGGGTTTTTTATGTCTGGAGAAAACTGCATGAGGCCCTTCAACAAGCCGGCCCTCAGCGTAGAACAGCTATTGGAATGGCTAAAGCACGAGGCATGCACGTCGATCTGTCCACTGATGGTCAAGCTGGCTGAAGTTGAGATTGCCGGTACTCGACATCGATTCGCTACTCACTTATTGCCTAGGAAAACCCTGGCAGTTCAGCCGCTAAATGAAGGTCAGAAAACGGCCAAATCCGGTCATTCGAGACCCGCGAGAGTAGCTTGGCGAACTACGCAGGCAGTCCATCCGAGCAAGGGCATGGTCCAGCCCGGTCGGTGTCACCTGTGACACGCAAACCTACGGTTTCAGAGCGACTGCGCCAACAGCGAACCCGTCGCGAACTGAAAAGGCCGTCTCGCGAGACGGCTTAGTTTTCTCAGGATCGGAACAACCCGACCTATTCGCTGCGATGGCTTTCCATGTCGGCAATGACCTGTGCAGATACGTCGAACACGAGGCGGTGGTTGTCGAACAGATCGTCCTGATCCGATACGAGGTCGACGGCGATATGCCCGCAGTTGAACATCAGCAATAGTTGACCCCCGTCCGGCAGCGGGACGATACGAATAGCTTCGGCTTCACCTGTGGTGGAGATGATGGCTTTGGCGATAAGCAGACGGGTGTGTGAATCAATCAAAAGAGTAGGCATGGCAGCTACTCCGCTTTAGCGAGTATTTCTCAAGCGCCCCCACAAGTAGGATTAAATCGGCGCACCTTTGAGTGTAGCCCATGCGCACAGGCTGCCTAGAGGGATCAAGATCGGCGACCGGCAGAGAACGGCCAGAATCGGGCATTAGTCGCGCGATGTAAAACGTATACGGGGTCAGCGACCAGAAAGCGTTGAACGGAGGCAACCGGCCCGACGCGAAACGCAGGATGTACCGATGGAGCGAGGCGCCCAGGTTTTGGCCGCTGGCGTCGAGATAAAACGGTAAAGGGTCTCTTCCCTGTAATTGCCTTAGACGCCAGTGCCCGTGTCGAAGAACCAGAGATTTACCATAAACGCCGTTATTCGCATTGACGTAGGGGCTCGGGCGGATTTTCCCCTGCACGGCTAGCTCAGGCTATGGCTTGTTGATATCATTTTGATCTCGCTTTGATAGCAATCTCCTTTCCAACACCAGGACGTGCGACGTGGCCAAGTTTTTCTATGCCGATTGTGTAATTACCGATATTGAAATCACGACCAGTACCGAGCATCAAATGATTGTGACGGCCCGGATTGATGGGCGAGAGCTCAAAAAGCTGAGCATGAGCGAGGAGATGGTTCGGTATTTCAATGGGGTTGGCCAAGGCACACAGAATCGAATCTGGTTCTATAGAATCGGCTTGCTCGGCGTCACCATCATCGCCGCGGTTGAAAATGCGGCCGGTGAACGTCTGGAAAGATTTGCCGTTTCGATGGGGATGAAGCTCTATGACCTGTTCATTCGGCCGGCTGCTGCGGGGTTCCTGCTCTGGGTTTTGGTGTGGGTGGTTTTATTCATTCCGGTCGCCGGCCTCGGTGTCAGTTCCAGGGACTCTTACGACATTATTAACCCGATTGGGATCTATGGCGGCATTGCCTTGGGCCTCTGGGTTTCCTATAAGTCGCTGGATAGTTATAAAAAATTGGCGAATCTGGATGCCTGGGAAGCCGGTGATATGAGCCGCTACACCAAAGCGGTGAAGCCGAAGTTCGGATCAGGCCTCGCGGCAATGAAAAAATAGGGTATTTCCGAGACATACCAGACCACTCGGTCGCTTGTTAAAAATCCCGCCCTCTTCGGCGGGATTTTTTGTGCTTTGGTTTTAACAAAAAACTCCGTTATTCGCAGTCTCATTCGCTTACCTTGGCTCGACTTACCGGCTGCTTTGGGTCGTATAGCGACCATCACTCATTGTGACTGATTCACCCTTGTCCTCCCTCAACGTGGAGGACGAGCCATGAACACTATTGCTAAATACAGCCATCAGCCTTGGAACAAGGGAAAGCTTGTCGGGCAGAAAGCCCCGCTCCGAGTCAGAGATATCTGGGCCATCCGCGTAAGACTTCAGCTTGCTGAGAAGACACGTGATTTGGCGCTCTTCAACTTGGCCATCGACAGCAAGCTGCGTGCCTGTGACTTAACCAAGCTGCGAGTACGAGACATAGCCCATGGGGAACATGTGTCGTCACGAGCCATCGTGATGCAGCAGAAAACCCAGCATCCAGTGCAATTTGAAATCACTGAGCAAACCCGAATGGTTCTGGAGGCTTGGATGCATCAGGCCCGCCTCCGCAGCGAGGACTTCTTGTTTCCGACCCGGTTGCACGACTCAGACCATCTTTCCACCAGGCAATACGCTCGAATAGTCAAAGCGTGGGTGACAGCCATTGGCCTTGACCCAACCATGTACGGTACTCACACGCTACGGAGAACCAAAGCATCGTTGATCTATCGCAGGACGAAGAACCTGAGAGCTGTCCAACTCCTGCTTGGTCATACGAAGCTTGAAAGCACTGTCAGATACCTGGGAATCGAGGTCGATGATGCCCTGGAAATGGCGGAACAGACGGAAGTCTGATCATCCATAGTGACGGTCGATGCTAGACCGTCGCTATCCGACCCTTAGCTGCCTGTCAGACCTAGCATTACATCCTCGTCTCTCCGCGCGCCTGGTCCGACAATGTCCTAACATCTTCATTGGACATGAATGCAAAAAGGAGTTTTCTATACTCTTCCAGCGCCTCCTCCAACTCATCCAACTCAAGTTTAATTTTAGTCAGGTCTAATATTTCGCTGTCTTGAAGATCCAACGTTTTAATCACAAGCTCCCCAAGAGCTTCCGGGCTTTCTCCAATCGGCATAACCGTCCTAAAAAATAGGCCTGCCCCCAAACCAAATAAGTTCAAAACCCTCCCACGTTTAGAGCCTACAATTATCGCGATACGCTTTTGTGCTTTAGGATCTATGATGGATAAGTCGCTTCGGTCTTTAAGGTAGTTTTGTATCTCATGGAGGCGCGCACCTTGCCGCCTAAGAACGGCATCCCAAATTTTCAAACGCATAGCTAATGCTTCACTGCTTGCGCTTTTTACATATTCAATTGGGTTTGGTGAAGCAAGCTCTAACAGTTGGCACCCATCCTCTTGTACGTCCTTTAAAAGGTAGTAGATTTTGAGTAATCCAAGATTGTCAGCTCTCTTTTCTGCTTCCTGTGCCTTTTTATTAAATCTGATCAGCGCTTCAGCTAGCGTTTTAACGAGCGTACCTAATTCTGCGATCATGCTGCACCTTGAAAATTAAGGGTTTTCAGCCAGCGATGGCGTATTAAAAAAACAGGAGACGGACAGCTCCGACCCGAAGCGCCAAGGGCTTACATCGCTCCCTTGGCAACCGGGCGCACACGACCCTTTGCAGACATGACCGTAAAGTTTTAGCAGGCGCCATGCCGAATGTAATGCGTTCCTAGAACACCGACGCGAACAACTACTTCATGCGCTGGAAAGCTATACGCCAACAATTCGGATATCTGGCGCTGATATGTCTCGTAGTGGTCCAGCGTAAAATCATCAAAGTGGACTATTACGTACACCAAGCCAGACGGTGCAAGAGACTTAATCTGCGCCACCGCAGCCTGAATAGTTAAATCAAGCTTATTAAGGAGCTGGGGGGTTAATTCATAGTAAATGGAGCTATCAAATGACTCTCCGGCAACCGTTTTATCTATTTCATCCTGAGACACATTGATGGTTTTCACTTCGCAGTAGCACGGCACACCATTAGCTTCGTACGAAATATCCGGGGACTTTTGATTTTTCACGGTTCGCAATAAGCGAATATTGCATAGTTCCTGCGAAACAAGGTACTCGTATGCCAATGCTTCATTCAGTAGATCAAAAAACTGATGCTTTCCCCGAAGTTCTCGTGACCCAGGGAATACCTTCTGTGCTTTTTCAGAAAGGACCAACCAAGAATCTGAATCCAGTATGCGGAGTGCATTTTCGTAGACATGCACCTGAGGAAAGGAGTCAGGAAACAAAGACTCTGTTTCACGCCTGCTCTTTATCCACCAGTCATTTGGATGTTTCTTTTCTATCTCTTCAATTAGCTCATTAAATCCGGGCATGCCATAGCGCCTATTGGGCGACATTACTGTCGTATAGCGTTCCTTGTCGTCCTGTCAGCCCTTAACCCATCTATCGACGGGAAACGTGATGGGGTGCCGGCAAGCCCGATTACGGTAAAGAGGGTAGCAGGACATCACCTATATGCCACTGGTCTGTCGGCTCGTAGCCCAGCACGGCGGAATCTGCACCCCGACGGTGCCGACCGGCGTATCCCCGAGTAGCCCCGACCCGAAACGCCAAGGGCCTGCATCCTCCCTTTGGCGACCGGGCGCACACGACCCAATATAGCTGCCACCCGCGAGCCCGGCACCGCCATGTGGGATAAGTGTTAACCCCTGAGATCGCTACCGAGCGAGTTTCTTAGCTCACCAATTCCTGAAGAAAATCCGTGAGCGCTTTCTTTGGATCGTCCTCTTCCGAAACGATCATCTCGATTCCCCACTGACCCAACACCTCCTGTGCGACAGGGTTTGGTCGATTCGTGAAGACGTAGGACTTTGGTCTGGCAGATGGCAGCACCGAGCGCCCCCACATCTCTGTCAGCCGATAAAACAGGAGTCGAATGTTGATATCCGAAATGCTGTATCCGATGAAGAGAACGGAATTCCCCAAGACATCGTTGCTGAGCTTGATGTCCAGCGGAGAGTCATAATTCAATCGCTGAAAGTAACTGGTTTCGTCGAGAACGATTGATGTCTCGTCATCAAAGTCCCCATGGAATTTCACTATCTGGCGCCGGCCTTCAGTGGCAGATACGAGGTCGGCCACGCTTGCGATCTTGTCGTATGGCACATCGAACTTGTCGTGGGCCATTTCCAGCCATCGATCGTAGTTGGTGGTGTAGATCCGCGAAAATCGTCCAAGGGTAATCAGTCGATGGATTTCAGAAGTGGAGATATCTGTACTGGGCTTGTGCCATTCGCGATCCATCCAGCTCCGAAGCGGCCCAAGAGTACCTTTCTTCCTCTTGTAGTATTCCGCAAGTGCAAGCGGTGTTCCGTAAGTGGAGAAGATCTTCGGGTCGTAGCCCAGGTCCTGAGCGATGCGTGCGATAAGCTCGCCCCAGGTAGGCAAGCTAAGATTGGCAGACACCCCAGCGCCTACAAAAAGCATTAGCTTGCCGGTGCGGTGCGCACGTAGCAACTCAGCGTTCATCTTACGCCCTCACAAGTTTTGAGATATTCGGCGAACTGGTCGAGAGCTTTTCGGCGCATGGAAATAGCGTCCTTGGCCGGTCCCATCTCAGCGAAAGTTTGGGTGTGCCCGTTCGGGACGAAAACGCAGTCCCATTGAAAGTCCGTTGGACCGGCCGGTACAAGAGGCACCGTTCCCTCGATGGAGCCTTCGAACAGACGAATCTCGCGCCCATCACAATACCCGAGCACCGTTTTTGCGGTCACTGCGGCATCTTCGAGACCCGCTACAAGCTTAACGAATCGATCTGCCTCCAGCTTGTCCCAGAATATCTGGGTCAAGCCTGCAGGAAGCCCATTGAGCCCGCTCAGGTAGAGCCCTGTGTGCTCGACGAAGAGCGGGCGACCTATAGCCTCAAATGCCTTGGTCAACTTGTCCCGCACCAAGCTGTGGACATCCTCGGTCTGCAGCTCTTCAATTTTCCGCGACACCGACACGACTTCCACTCCGACAGGGGCAAGAATTCGCTGTACCTCGTTGACCTTGTGCTGATTCCCAGACATGAATCGGATTTTCAATCTAGACCCTCTATAAATGAGTACCGCTTGGCGACGTCGAACTGCTCGTAAATATCACTGGCGGAGAGTCCCTCGGTCATCGCCGTCGCATGATCATCTGCTAGGCCTCGCTGATGAATTGCTGGATTGTCCGAGCAAATTACAAAAGGGACCTGGTGACGCCGAAACTCCAACAGAGGATGGGCCTCGTCGACAGGAACAGCTCCGGTGAGCCTGTTGCTGATTGGGCATACTTCGATGCAGATATCTTGCCTTGCCAGAAGATCTAGCAGGTGAGGGTCCTTGCTAGCCGCTGTTCCATGGCCAATACGATCTGCGCCAAACAATTCCACGGCTGCCCGAACGTTGTCCACGCGACCAGTTTCGCCCGCATGGATGGTGATCCCGAGTCCGAATCGATCCTTCGCCTTCCGAAATAGCGACGGTAATTCGGCTGGATACGCAATTTCCTCGTCGCCTGCCAGATCAAGCCCCACCACATCACCCGGTTCACCGAGATCTTGGTAGGCCTGAAGAAGTTTGGACAAGCCAACCGAGCTGTAATCGCCGCGTGTCACCGTGAGGATCAAACCGAGACGCATACCGAAGCGGTTAGATGCAGCTCTGGAGGATTCTAAAAGGCGCTCCAGGGCTTGAGTGGGCGAGCAATTTTGTAGAGCGGCAAGGTACAAAACGCTGCTTCGGAGTTCTACGAAGCGCACGTTGTTCTGCGCGAGGCTCGCAACGACTGCCAAGGAAAGGCGATCCAGGTTCTCGCGTTTTTTGGGGAAGAGCCGCAACACCTGCCAAGGGGTCAGGTATGACGCCAACGACTGACACGGGGTGTGTCGCAACATGTCCCGCTCAACTAGGAAACCAGGCGGTAGCTCTGTTAATTCGTCCGCAAAGATGTCTTGAATAGTCGAAAGCGGGATTGCTCCGTTCATGTGTACATGAAGTTCTGCGCGATCCCGCTCGCTGAGCTCCGCCGCCAAGCTCTTGTGCACAATCTCATGCCCGATGGCCCCATTCCGCGTCTTGGCTAGGTCAATCTGGCATTGATTCAATCGCTATCCTTAGTCGCTAGTCGCTAGTCGTGAGTCTCGTTTTCACTCCCCCGACTGCCTGCTTGTTTACGATAATCTCAAAAAGCCACCCTGTTTATCAGTTGGTCAGGTAGTTCGTCTACAGTTGCTGACTCAGTATTTCTTTACAGCCAAGGCTCGAGGGGGTTGGCACTTTAGAACCAGATGTGGGTCGGTGGCAGTTGAGAACATGATCATTTAGTGTCGCAGCAATGATGCTGGACGCGGCGCCAGGGGGCACAGATGGATTTCAGAGCAGCTTTAGCCGAAAACTCCAAAGCTACCTGATCGTAGATGACCGCTTTTGGCCGTCTTCTGCCTGTCGCCACGGCAGCTTTTGGCGGATTCCTGCCTATTCTCTACGGAGGGGATGAATCGACAACGTTCGAATTCAGGAGGTTTACCATTCCGTATGCGGCTCTGAATTACTTGCAGACCGACAACGTGCTGACATCTAAAAAATCCCGAGTTCGATTCCACCGAACGCCATAACTAGCTGATTTATTTATAGTTACTAGTTGGGGTACGCCGAATTTTCCAGCGAACTCCAGATGCCCGAAAAAACTAGTCTCGCCGAAACATACCGTTCGTCTGGTGCCGCAAATCAAACTCCAGAGTGATCCACCGAAAGCTCTGAAAGCCACGAAAAATCACTGCGATTTTCCGGTCAGGAGCGGCGTACCCCTACGCCACGTCTATCAATCCCCCTCACCGACCTGCAAATACCGCACGGCCAAACCCCGCGAACGCGCCTAAAACCTTTTGACGGCGGCGGCATGTACCTTTTCGTAAAACCCAACGGCGTGAAGACCTGGCGCTTGAAGTACACCATGCCCACCGGCACGGAAGGCACACTCATTATTGGCAACGAGTCCATGCCATCGAATCAATATTTCTGAGTCAGCACACCAGAGGGAGCGCCCCGATAAGGCGGTATGGTGATTTAATCCAGATTAATCACTACGACCCCTTTGGTCGGACCTTCCTCGGATACCGGAGGCGGTATGAAAATGTTATTTCTCATTCGCCATGCCAAGTCGAGTTGGGATGACGCTGCGCAGCCCGACAAAGACCGCCCATTGAACGATCGCGGCAGACGCGACGCGCCCAAGATCGGTGAGCGCTTGGCCAAGCGCGATCTGAAGCCCGATCTGATCCTGTCGAGTCCGGCCGTGCGTGCGCTCGAGACGGCGAAGATCATCGCCAGGAAGCTCGATTACCGGCGCAAGGACATAGTCGTGGACGATCGGCTGTATGCCGTCGAGGCGAATGACCTGCTCGAGGTCATCCGCACGCTGGGCGACCGGCTGAAGTCCGTGATGATCTTTGGCCATAACCCCGCGTTGGTCGAACTCGCGCAGCGGCTCTCCAGCGAGATCACCGACATGCCAACGTGCGCCGTCGCCGAGTTCAGGTTCGATGCGAAGTCATGGTCAGAAATCGGCGATATCGAGCCCGCACGAGTGGCGCTCGACTATCCAAAAAAATCCTAGGGAAATTCTGGAAAAGTGCGACTCCTTTGGCCCTATCCACTTCTCAGAGGTCATTGTTCCCGGATGCCGCTCCCGCCTGGGGCTATTTGCCGAGAAAGGGGGCGGTTTCCACTTCCAGCATCAGCAACACCATTTCCGTCAACTCGGCGTCGGACTTCTGTCCCGCATAGAGGTCATGGAGTGCTTTGGCGAAGGGAATGCGCAGGTCCTGGTTTTCTTCGCGGGCGGTATCGCTGTATTGCATCAGTTCGCTGATGGCTCGCAGCACAGCCGCTTGCCACCGAGCGGTGGTCCTGGGACCATCGCTGGTGATTGCAAGCAACTTATCCTTCGTCAGCTGGCGAAGGGCTGGTTCCCGCAACGGCTTAAGCGGCTTTGGGTTGCGAGTGATCTTTGACATACCGGACGATACTCAGTGTCTCCTGCCGGAACTGCTCGTAGTCGATCTGCTGGGCGTTAATAAAGGTGCTGCCCATCATGGTCAGCGAGCCCATAAAGCTGGCTTCGGAAATTTCCTCGTCGCTCGCGCCAAACAAGCGCGCGGCTTCGGTATGGAACAGGGCGCAATACTTACAACGGGTCGCCCCGGACACCGCCAGACCTATCAACTCCTTGTACTTATTAGGAATCTTGGTATCTGCCAGCCAGAAGTCCCGAGCCATGCCCCAGAATCCGTTCGCTCCGCCTTCCGGCATCTGCTTAATCCACTCTGGTACCTGACCTAGGGTCTGTTCAATTTCTCGATAAGTATCTTGAATGGCCATTTGACACCTCCTGCCTCTCTGGAAACATCTGCTCCAGAGGTACAACTAGTTTAGTTCGCTGGCAGCCATGCCAGAGCCGGCAACAGGACGACTCCAGCAATGAATGCTTAAACATCGTAGAAACAACAGGATGGATTTAGATTTTTTTGGCGTAATGACGTACCACTAAGTACCTGGAGTTATCAAATTTGGCGGGGTGACTCAGAGACAAATAGCCCGGCACTTGGCCGGGCTCAGAAAGAACGCAATGGACAACTCGGTCCAAGCCCCAATGCCGTTCAGTTAAGGGATTTCAGGCTCACCACACTCCTCGTAGCAGCTGGCGAAGGCTGCGCGGCCGGACGCAGGCTTCGCCAGCTGCTACGGTTCGCGTGAAGGAAAACCTTGTGTACCTGAGTGTTCATAGTGCGCGCTCCAATATCGCAGCGCAGTCGACGTTGATCGACGACGCTGCGAACAGGTCTTAGTGACCGGCACTCTGACCACCATCAACGTGCAGGATTTCGCCGGTGACGAATCCGGCGGAGTCCAGGTACACAACGGCCTGGGCGATGTCGCTGATCTCACCCATGTGCCCGACCGGGTGCAAACTCCCCAGCGCTTCATGGGTTTCTTCGCCGTGCATCGGAGTTTTGATGATGCCGGGGCTGACCGCGTTCACACGAATGCCACGCTTGGCGTATTCGATGGCCAGGGATTTGGTCGCCGCGTTGAGGCCCCCTTTGGTCAACGACGCTAGTACCGAAGGCACGCCGTCGATGGCGTGGTCCACCAGGCTGGTGGTGATGTTGACGACGTGGCCGCTGCCTTGTTTTTCCATCTCGGCGATGGCGAGTTGGGTGATGTAGAAGAAACCATTCAGGTTCACCGACAGCACCGCGGCGTAGTCTTCGTGGGTGTAGCTGGTGAACGGCTTGGCGACGAAGATCCCGGCGTTGTTGACCAGGGTGTCGATACGGCCAAAACGCGCGATCGCTTCACCAATCACGCGCTCGGCGATCGCCGGGTCGCCGATGTCGCCCGCCACGGTGAGGATGTCCGGGTCGGTGGACGGTTTGATCGAACGCGAGGTGGCAACCACCCGGTAATCGAGATCACGGAAGGCCTTGACCATACCTGCGCCGAGACCTTGGGATGCGCCAGTAATAACAATGACTTTTTTCGAACTGCTCATGATGAACCTCTACAAAATATTGGGGTTTGAAAAGTGATCGATCAGGCTTCGGCGGGCGCCTGCGCCATTTGCCTCAGCATGTGTTCGTAGTACTCGACCGATTGCGAACCGGACACCAGCTGACGACCGTTGAGGACCATGGCCGGTACCGAATTGATGCCGTGCTCGCGGTAGAACACTTCAAGCTCACGCACCTCGTTGGCGAACTCTCCAGACGCCAACACCTCATGCGCACGGGCCGTATCCAACCCCGCTTCAGCGGCCAGGCGCACCAGCGTCTCGCGATCGCTCGGGTTCTGGCCGTCGGTGAAACAAGCGCGCAGCAAGACTTTCTTGAGCTCGATCTGACGCCCTTCCTGCAACGCCCAGAACAACAGACGGTGAGCATCAAAGGTGTTGTAGAAGTGGCTGCGTTTTTCCAGATCGAACTGGAATCCGATGGCCTGACCACGGACCATCAGCATCTCTTTACCGGAGGCGACTTCCTCGGCACTGCGCCCGTATTTACGCATCATGTGCTGGACCGCGTTCTCGCCGACCGCCGGCATATCCGGGTTCAGCTCGAAAGGCTTGAAGGTCAGTTCGACCGAAACCTAACCAGCCAGGTTGTCGATGGCTTGCTCCAGTGCCGTCGCGCCCAAGGCGCATCACGGGCACACCACATCGGAGACGAAATCGATGGTGACGGACGGAGTCATGACTGATCCAGCGCGAGTTGTCTTCGGTACTCGGTGGTGGTCATCCCGGCATACCCCCAGTTATCGGTGTCGATTTCTTCGATCACGATGTGGGTCAGGTCCGGGCGTTTGTGGAGGACGCGTTCCAGGGTTTCAGTGATTTCAGCGATCACCTGAGCTTTCTGCTCCGAAGTGACGCCGTCGCGGGTAATGCGTACGCTGACGAAAGGCATGACAACTCTCCAGTGACCTCCCTTCGACATGATGGGTAGGTAGTGGAGGTCAATGTATTGGGTTGTTTTGGAGGGATAAAGACGGGTACAGGAACATCATTAGTGACGTGATGTAATGAGTTCGGCGAAGGTACATTGATAGGCGGGAGACTAGCTGGGCCTGCCGAGGCCATGGCATTAGCCAATGACCACAAGCAGCTATCTGCGCCCTATTAACGAAAAGCCCGGCACTTGGCCGGGCTCAGAAAATGTCGCGAATTTTATGGCGAGCTTATAATAATTCTTCCCTGCACTAATCTCATACCGCGTGTAAGTCACGTAACGCTTCAGGATGTTGGCTTGCCACGCGCAGCAGCGTCTGCGCAGCTCCCGTAGGTTGTCGACGCCCTTGCTCCCAGTCCTGCAACGTACGCAAACTGACTCCAAGCAGCTTGGCGAACGCATTTTGAGAAACACCCACTTTGGCCCGCGCTTCGGCAGCAGCTGACAGCTGCACCTCCGTTACGCGAGCGCCTTTGCCGGCTTTCATTTGACGCACAGAGTCCAGCAAGTCCTTCTGGAACTGTTCCAGTTCATTGTCCATTGCTGATTTCCTCCTTCAGCTGCTTGAGGAAGGCTGCGGGTAAATTGTCGAACTTCGCCTTGGTATAGGCGATTAGCAACCAAATAGAGCCTTCAGAAAGCGTGTTGTAGTAAATGACACGTGTACCACCTCGTTTGCCCATCCCGCTACGGGACCAACGAACCTTACGCAGACCTCCGCTGCCAGGAACAACATCGCCGGCCAACGGATTGACCGCCAACCAAGCAATGAATTCATGTCGTTCGCCATCGTCCCAGATGGACTCAGCATAGCGCTTGAAAATTTCGGTTTCGATAATGGTATACATGACCAGACTATACGGCATAGCCGTATAGTCGGACAATGCACGTTTGTCTGCTTGGATCTGACACTTGGCTGCACGCCGAAATCATCCCGTGATCGACTAGCACTAAATTCAACTCTAACCCTTGTACTAGAGCCTTTGATACTCATCCCGGATTTTATTGAAATTATGGCTGGCCAATAATTATTGCCCACCCATAAAAATCCCCAATTCCGCACAATAGCGGCTATGCGCAGGAGACCTTCGGGTCTGCCGATGTCGCGAAGATGCTTGCCGAGGATGCGGCGATGGAACGAGGCTCGGAGCGCAATGCCTGGGCTTCAGTGCGCACAACCATCCAGACCACAAGCCTGGATGCTCGATAAAGATTCGACCGTCGCAGTGCCGACCGACTGGCTCAGCCAGGTGGCGAAGGCTTCAGGTTTGCCGAGCCAGGGGCCGATGTCGATCCGTGTGAACTGGCCTCCTTGCTCCAGCACCAAAGTCGGGAAGCCCTGGCCGCCGACCTGCGCCAACAGCGCGCGGCTTTCTTTTATATGGTTCTGGGTTGCGCTCGCAGCGGCTGCTTCAAACGCTTCATCGAAGGCTCGAGGTTCGAGACCGATGGCCCCGGCGAGTTCCAGCAAAACGTCTTTATCGGCGATGCGCCGTCCTTCCACGTAATGCGCTGTTTGCAAACGACCCAACAACTCAAGGCCACGTCCGGCCAGTTGCTCGGCAGCGAGGATGGCCGCAATCGGCGGCGCCGAATCGAAGACCGCCGAGTGATCGCGCAACAAGCCTTCGAAATACGCCTCGCCGAACGGCTGTCCGGTGTGTTCGGCGATGCGCCGGTCATGGGGCATGACGTAATCGCGCAACTGTGGCGAAACGCTCTGGCGATTATTACCCGTCATCATGCCGCCGCCGTGGGCGATGATCGGCAGAACGGCCTGTGCCGCTTGCACCAGCGGTTTGGCGCCATAGCACCAGCCGCACAGAGGATCGTAGATGTAGTGAAGGGTCGCAACGGACATGATTGGCTCCAGCAAAAGTCGTGAAAACTCGATGCCGGCAGCCTAATCCCCTGCGCGCCAGTGAAAAACGCTGGAATGGCTTTTAGTCTGTTTCGTGAATCGGTCGAATGCTGGCGAGGGGGTAAGCCCTAATGCCAGTAAGTTAAGGCGCAGGACCCGTGGGAGCGGGCTTGCCCGCGAAGAACGATGACGCGCAATGCCTGAAAAACCGCAGTGTTCGCTTCGCGGGCAAGCCCGCTCCCACAGGTTTCTTACAGTTCCTGAAAACACCGGTCAAAAAAAAAGCGCTGCCATCCGGGCAGCGCTTTTACCAATCCTTTGTTTTCTTATCCTTCCATCACATCCCACAACGCTTCCAGTTCTGCCTCGCTGAATAAACCAGCGGGGTAGCGCTCGATCATCATCCGGCGCGGATCAGTATCTCTGATCTGACGCGTTCCATTGGACTTCAACCAGTGCGCCAGAACCTGGAGCGATTCGCTATTCATTGCCAAGGGATGGGATGCCCGCTCGCTGACCACGTTCATTTCGGCGTTCATTTCAACGCTCTCTCCCGGTTTGTGAGCGGCTAACTTATCCAAGGTTTATGACAGAACATCGCAGTTCTTCACGTCCGTGAATGACTCCCAGACAGATACAAGAGCTGTGCCAATGTGTCGATTTGTTTGAACGTTGGTACAAAAAAGCCCGCAGTCCTGACGGGCTGCGGGCTTGATGCGGGTCTAGCTATTGGATCTATCGCCTCTGCCGACCTTCAGGTGACAACAGCTGTTACAACCTCACTCAACCTTTGTGCGGCGCTGGCTGTTGTTGGGTAAGGCAATGGATATTGCCGCCGCCCAGTAACAGTTCACGGCCGGGCACCATCACCACCTCGTGCTGCGGGAACAGGTTCTGGAGAATCTCTTTCGCCTGGTTATCCAGCGGATCGTCGAAGCTCGGCGCAATGATGCCGCCGTTGACGATCAGGAAGTTGACGTAGGAACCCGCCAGACGCACCGAAGGATTACGCTCTTGAGTGCCGTCCACCGGATCGACGCCGGCACACTCTTCTTCGGTCGCGTAGAGCGGCCCCGGAATCGGCATTTTGTGCACCGTGAAGGTGCGCCCCTTGGCGTCGCGGCTGCTTTCCAGCACTTTCATCGCCGCCTGGCAACGCGGGTAGTTCGGGTCCTGCGGGTCATCCGTCCAGGCCAACAGCACTTCACCCGGGCGCACGTAGCAGCAGAAGTTATCCACATGGCCGTCGGTTTCGTCGTTGTACAAACCGTCCGGCAGCCAGATGATTTTATCCACAGCCAACTGCTCGCTGAGTACCGCTTCGATCTCGGCACGGTTCAGGTGCGAGTTGCGATTGCGGTTGAGCAGGCATTCTTGCGTGGTGATCAGCGTGCCTTCGCCGTCGACGTGAATCGAACCGCCTTCAAGCACGAAGTCTTCGGTACAGTAACGCTGGCAGCGCTCGATCTCCAGAATCTTGCCGGCAACCTGCTCGTCACGGTTCCACGGCGAATACAGACCGCCGTCGAACCCGCCCCAGGAGTTGAAACCCCAGTCGACACCGCGGACTTCACCGTTGTCGTTGATGACAAAGGTCGGCCCCGTATCACGGACCCAAGCGTCGTCGCTGGACATCTCTACCAGGCGAATATTCGGCACATTCAGACGCGCCCGAGCGTTTTCGTACTGCGCGGCGGAAACCGCCACGGTTACCGGTTCGAAACGCGCGATGGCCTTGGCCACTGCCGCATGCGCGGCCTGCGCCGGCTTGCCACCCAGGCGCCAGTTGTCCGGACGCTCGGGCCAGATCATCCAGGTCTGGGTCTGCGGTGCCCACTCGGCCGGCATGTAAAAGCCGTCGGCGCGAGGCGTGCTGTGCAAAGTGGTCATGGCGATCAGGACTCCAGCGAACCGTCGAGGGTCTTGATCGCACCGTACAGGTTCGGGCGACGGTCACGGAACGAACCCCAGGCACTGCGGGTGTGCTCCAGTTCGTCGAGGTCGAAGCTGTGGACCAACACGCCTTCTTCGGTTTCGTTGAGTTCTTCAACTTTTTCACCGAACTGGTTGGCGATGAACGACGAGCCGTAGAAGGTGATGTCGTAGCCGTCCTGCTCTTCATTGCCGATGCGGTTGCTGGCGATCAGCGGCATCAGGTTGGCGCCGGCATGGCCCTGCTGCACGCGCTGCCAGTGGTCGCGGGACGAGATGGTCTTGTCGTGCGGCTCGCTGCCGATGGCGGTCGGGTAGAACAGAATTTCCGCGCCTTGCAACGCCATGCTGCGAGCGCACTCCGGGAACCACTGATCCCAGCAGATGCCGACACCGATCTTCGCGTAACGGGTGTTCCAGACTTTGAAGCCGGTATCGCCCGGGTTGAAGTAGTACTTTTCGTGGTAGCCAGGGCCATCCGGGATGTGGCTTTTACGATAAATCCCGAGGTTGCTGCCATCGGCATCGATGATCGCGATGCTGTTGAAGCGTGCGCGGCCGGCCAGTTCGAAGAAGCTGATCGGCAGCACGACTTGCAGCTCTTTGGCGACTTTCTGGAAGTGTGCGATGGCGACGTTGGTCTCAACCGGAGTGGCCAACTGTAGGTAATCCGGATTCGGCTTCTGGCAGAAATACGGGCTCTCGAACAATTCCTGGATCAGGATGATTTGCGCGCCCTTGGCAGCGGCCTCACGGACCAGCTTCTCAGCGGTCTCGATGTTGGCTTCAAGGTCCCAGGAACAGGCCATCTGGGTAGCGGCGACAGTAACGATACGGCTCATGAATCATCTCCTGGGCAGGTGCAGAGGGTCGATATTGGCATCGACCGATGACAGAAATGGGAACGGTGAGGCGTGAGTTAGCCACGCGTTGGTGTTATGGCGACTTTATATCCGATAAAAATCGGCTTTAAAAGCATTTAAATCTCAATCCATCGAAATTATTTCAAATAATACCGATAACAATCGAATTAACCACCTATTGATCGTTCCCACGCTCTGCGTGGGAATGCAGCCCGTGACGCTCCGCGTCACAAAGGCGGACGCAGAGCGTCCATAGAGGCATTCCCACGCGGGAGCGTGGGAACGATCTTTCTTGAGTGCTTTTACAGCCCTTCATCCAACACCTTCGACAAGGTATCGACAAAGAAATCCACGCTTTGTCGGGTGGTGACCATCGGCGGTTTGATCTTGAGGATGTTCAGGTAGTCGCCGGTTGGCTGCATGAAGATTCCCAGCTCGCGCAAGCGATCGCACAGCGCGGTGGTTTCTTCGGTGGCCGGCTCCAGGGTTTCACGATTGCGGATCAACTCCACCCCCAGATAGAAGCCCGAGCCATGGACCGCACCGACCAGTGGATGACGGTCGATCAGCGCTTCAAGACGCTCCTTGAAATGCCCGCCAACGATCTGCGCGTTCTCCCATAGCTTCTCTTCTTCCATCACGTCCAGCACCGCCATGCCGATCCGGCAACTGACCGGGCTGCCACCCGCCGACGAGAAAAAGTAACCCTCGGCTTCCAGCGCTTCAGCGATTTCCCGACGAGTGATCACCGCGCCCAATGGCTGACCGTTGCCCATGCCTTTGGCCATGGTGATGATGTCCGGCACCACGCCCTGCTCTTCGAAACCCCAGAAGAACTTGCCCATCCGGCCATAACCGACCTGCACTTCATCGGCGATGCACACACCGCCCTGCGCGCGAACCAGCGCGTACACCTGTTGCAGGTAACCGGGCGGCAGCGAAATACCCCCGGCATTGCCATACACCGGCTCGCAGATGAAACCGGCCAACTGGCGGTTCTGCTCGGCCAGCTTCGCCAGATTGTGCTCGACGCTGCGTACGTAATCCGGCGCACTGTCGAGGCCACGGAACTCGCCGCGATAAGTGTTCGGAGCGGTCACCGGGTGCACCCAATCTGGACGGCTGCTGAGCGCTTTGGGATTATCGGCGATCGACGTCGACACCGCGTCGGCGGCCACCGACCAGCCGTGATACGCCTCAAGCACGCTGAGCATGTCGCGCCCGCCGCTGTAGGCCCAGGCCAGACGAATCGCCAGGTCATTGGCCTCGGTGCCGCTGTTGACCAGAAACACCCGATCCATGGAGTCCGGCGCCAGTGCCAGCAAACGTTCGGAGAACTCGGCAATCGCCGCGTAGTGGAAACGCGAGTTGGTGTTGAGCAGCGACCACTGCCGGCTGGCTTCAGCGGCCATGCGCGGATGACCGTGACCGAGCACTGCGACATTGTTGAGCATGTCCAGATAGGAGCGGCCCTGCATGTCGATCAGGTGATTGCGCCAGCCACGCTCGATGCGCGGCGGGTCGACGTAATAGTGTTTTTGCGAGCGGGCGAAACTGGCGTCGCGCCGGGCCAGCAAGTTCTGTGAATCGAGTTCCGGCTCAGCATCGCAGGCCAGGCCCAACAGCGCCGCCGGCGACGGGCATAACGCCTGCCAGGCGGGCGCTTGTGAAGCCGTGCAGAACAGCGGCGGACTGAATTCCAGGCCTCGGCACAACTGCACCCGAAATGCGCCGTCGACCTCACCCAACACCTGGCCTTTGACCAGCGCGGCTCCCGAATGCAACGAAGGTCTGACACCCCACAGGCGCACGCTCAACTGCGCGCTGTCCAGTCGCAAGGCGCCATCGGCCGCCAGGTGCAAAACCCCGGCAAACGGGGCCTCCACGGCAGTGCCTCGCGGTACCTGCAATTGCACATGCAACGGGAAGGTATCCGGTTCAGCGGCACTGTCCGGGCGAGTCCGGGACAAACGGTATTGCCCATAACGGCTGGCCGCCAGGTGGTGCGCTGAAGCGGCCTCGGCCAGCAAGCGCTCGTCGATGCCCTCCTGCTCCCAGTTGCCAGCCTCGAAATGCGGACTGAGCACACCGAGATCGATCAGCGCGAACTCACGCCCCACCAGCCCCGGCAGCAACGGCGCGAAGCCTTCGCTGGCAATCGGCGGCAGCGAATGCCCGACCGCGGTGAGGATCGCCGCCTCCATCAGGTCGAACGGGACCGACGTGGCGACGCGGAAAATTTCCCACTCGTGGGTAAGGTTGTCGCGGCTGTAGTGATTCTGCGGATCGATGCTGACCTGCTGCTCCCCGCTGAGCACCAGCACCGCCGCACGAGCGACGATCAGCGGCCAGAGCGCCAGCAACTCCTCGTGCTGCAACGGATTGACCGCGTGATAAGCCTGGACCGCCGGCAGAATGCAGAACGGATCACCGTCGGCATGATGTAGCAGCGCAGCGCACGTCACCGACAGATCGGTAATGCGCCAGGTGCGAATCAGGTCGCCGAAATCGATAACACCCTGCAACTGCCATTGGCGGTGCTGATCCCGCAGCCAGACCACGTTGTCATCCGTGATGTCCATGTGGATCGCCTGCACCGGCAGCTTCGCCACCAGCGGTTGCAAACGTCGTTCGGCGTGCAGCGCAGCATCAGCGATCGACGCTCGCTGGCGTTCATCGCTGATCACCGGCAACAGATGAGTGATCAGCGCGTTGGCGTGGCGGGCATCCCATTGCAGCGCGCGTTCCAGCCCCGGGTGCTGGAAGTTGGCCAGGGCCAGATCCATCTCTCCACAGAGTCGTCCCAGACCGGACACCAGCTCATGTCCCAGGTGCTTGAGGTGGGTCAGCGACTGGCCTTCGATGTAATCGAGCAACCGCACGTGCACCGCTTGTCCGGCCACTTCCAGAGAGAGCAGGTCTTCACCGTTGTTGGCCGCAATCACCCGCGGCACATGCAACTCGGGGTGCGCGCCCAAGTGCCTGAGCGCCGCGTGCTGGGCTTTAAGCTCGATCTGCGCGTAGTCGCCGCGACAGATTTTCAGGACGAAGCGCCCCTCGTCGCTGTCTAGCCGGTAGTTGAGATCCTGCTGGCTGCCCAGCGAGTGCAGCGTGCCGCTCAGACCGTAATGCGCCTGCAGCATCTCCAGCGCTTGCTGCGCAGTCACTTGCGGGCCCGGCAGACTGGCGCGATGAATCAACGTGGCGAGCGACATACAACGACCTCTGGAATTTTTATCAGGCACCTATATCGCCACTGCGACCATCGATACGCAACCCCCTTGATGCAGGTCAGTCATCGGCGACGGCTGAATATTCAAGCGCCCCAGCCATTCAAAGACGCTTCCTACGCAATGCGTCGAAGGGCAGGAATGTTCGGTTTTTACCTCCACCCATAGGCTGGCTGGGATATTCCTATCGGGATCAATGGAGAAAACCTGGATGAAAGATAACCTCTCACACATGATCATGGGCCTTCAGCCTGATGACGACTTCCCATGCTTTGAAAAAAACCTGGCCATTTCAACAATCGATCTTGTACCGATCATGGGTTGGCAAAACGACAATGACTGTGTCTTTGACTATCACCTCACCGAGCAACAAATTCGCGATATAGAGAAATCCTGCTCATTGGAGTTACCTAAACATTTAGTGCTTTTTCTGATCACTGACGCCTGATTGCTATTCAAACCTGCCCCACCCGGCCTGACCCGAAATCTGATCAACCCCTCTTGCACAGCCCCGCACCTACCGACAAGCTATGCCCATTCGCTCTACGCCCGTCTTACGGAAGAAGGCTACCGATATGCGCATTCTCATAACCGGCGGCGCCGGTTTTATTGGTTCGGCCCTGATCCGCCATCTGATTCAGCACACCGAGCATGAAGTGCTCAACCTGGACAAGCTGACCTACGCCGGCAATCTGGAGTCGCTGAGCAGCATAGCGACCGATACCCGCTATGAGTTCGTGCAGGCCGATATTGTCGATCAAGCCGCTGTCAGCGCAGTGCTGGCGCGGTTCCAGCCCCATGCCATCATGCATTTGGCGGCGGAGTCTCATGTCGACCGCTCCATCGATGGTCCGTCGGATTTCATCCAGACCAACATCGTTGGCACTTACAGCCTGCTGGAGGCCACTCGCGCCTATTGGCAGACACTGGCCGAACCCGAGAAAAGCGCCTTTCGTTTCCACCATATCTCCACAGACGAGGTCTACGGCGACCTGCATGGCGTCAACGATCTGTTCACCGAAACCACGCCTTACGCACCGAGCTCACCCTATTCGGCCAGCAAAGCCGCGTCCGACCATCTGGTTCGCGCCTGGCAGCGCACCTACGGCTTACCTGTGCTGCTGACCAACTGCTCGAACAATTACGGGCCGTTCCATTTCCCCGAGAAACTGATTCCACTGGTGATCCTCAACGCCTTGGCCGGGAAACCGCTGCCGGTGTACGGCAACGGCCTGCAAGTGCGCGACTGGTTGTTCGTCGAAGATCATGCCCGTGCACTGCTCAAAGTGGTCACTGAAGGTGTGGTCGGCGAGACCTACAACATCGGCGGTCATAACGAGCAGAAGAACATCGATGTGGTGCGCGGCATTTGCAGCCTGCTGGAAGAGTTGGCGCCACAACGCCCGGCCGGCGTTGCGAAATTTGCCGAGCTGATCACGTTCGTCAAGGACCGCCCCGGTCACGACCTGCGTTACGCAATCGATGCCAGCAAGATCGAGCGCGAACTCGGCTGGGTTCCCGAAGAGACCTTTGAAAGCGGCCTGCGCAAAACCGTGCAGTGGTATTTGGATAACCTGGAGTGGTGCCGCCACGTTCAGGACGGCAGCTATAAAGGCGAACGTCTGGGCTTCACTGATTTCAAGGATCTGATCGCCTGATCGAGACATTGTTCTAATATGCCCGTTTTCCGGGCAACGCCGATCACGGCCATTACCCGTTCACTATTGCTGGAGAAAACCAATGAATGTAGTCACCACCGACCTGCCCGGTGTTCTGATCATCGAACCCAAGGTGTTTGGTGACGAGCGCGGTTTCTTCTATGAAAGCTTCAATGCCAAGGCTTTCGAGGCAGCAACCGGTCTGAACACGCAGTTTGTTCAGGACAACCATTCCCGCTCGCAAAAAGGTGTGCTGCGCGGTTTGCACTATCAGCTTGAAAACACTCAGGGAAAACTGGTGCGGGTCACCGCCGGCGAAGTACTTGATGTAGCAGTGGACATCCGCCGCAGCTCGCCGCATTTCGGCCGCTGGGTTGCCGTGCGTTTGTCGGCTGAAAACCATCGCCAGCTCTGGGTCCCGGAAGGTTTCGCCCATGGTTTCGTGGTGCTGAGCGACTTCGCTGAATTCCTCTACAAAACCACCGACTACTACACGCCATCGGCCGAACGCTGCATTCGCTGGGACGACCCGACTCTGGCCATCGACTGGCAGGTCAGTGAAACACCGCAGCTATCGGCAAAGGATCTGGCCGGCAAAACTCTGCAAGAGGCCGATTTGTTCCCGTGAGCGTTCTCGTTCGCGGCTAGGCATAATGCGCTTGTACCCACAGGCGCTCGACAACCATGACTCCAACCCTTCCCCGCAGACCCCGTTGGCGCAGTCTGGCGCTGCTCGCCTTGTGCCTGGCGCCGTTGCTGTGGCCGCTGGAGCACCTGGCCGAGCGTTACTACCGCAGCGAACTGGCGGGGCAGAACCGTCAGACCCTCGATCTGTACGTCGCCAACCTGCTGGGCACGCTGCATCGCTACGAAGTGCTGCCGCAGATCCTTGGTGATTTGCCGGCCCTGCGTGCCACGCTTGCCGCGCCGGACCAGAGCGTCACTCAAAATCATGCCAACCAACTGCTCAAAGACATCTGCGTCCAGACCGGTGCCGAAGTCATGTACCTGATGGACCCCACCGGCAAAACCCTGGCGGCGTCCAACTGGGACAAAAAAGACAGTTTTGTCGGGCGTAATTTCTCTTTCCGGCCGTATTTCATCGAAGCCATGGCCGGGCGCCTGGGGCGCTTCTTCGGCCTGGGAACAACTTCAGGCAAACGCGGTTATTTCTTTGCCGCCGCCGTGCGCGATGGCGAGCAAATCATTGGCGTACTGGTGACCAAGGTCGACCTCGACCACACTGAAAGCCTGTGGGGCAAAACCCCGGAACAACTGCTGGTGACCGACCACAACGGCGTGGTGATCCTCACCTCGCGGCCGGAATGGCGCTTTCGCGCGACCCGCCCGCTGACCGACGAAGAGCGCAAGGCGATTACCGCGGTCCAGCCGTACCCGACCCGCGATCCGCAGCCACTGGAGCTCATTTCTGACGCCTGGTTGACCCAGACCCGGCAAATCGAGGAAACCGGCTGGAGCGTCAGCATCCTCGCCCCGCGCACCCTGATTGACCGCCCGGTGCGCACCGTGGTGGCGATCGGCGGCGCGACGCTGTTGGTGTTGATGCTGCTGCTCGGCCTGATGATGCAGCGGCGGCGTCATTACCTGGCCCGCATCGCCTTCGAAGCCAAGGGCCGTCACGAGCTGGAGATACGCGTCGCCGAACGTACCAGCGACCTCGAAGGCCTCAACCGTCGCCTCAAACAGGAAGTGCTGGAGCGCGAACATGCCCAGCAGGAGCTGGTCCACGCACAGGATGATCTGGTGCAGGCCGGCAAGCTATCGGCGCTGGGCACCATGTCGGCAAGCATCAGCCACGAACTCAATCAACCGCTGGCGGCGATTCGCAGCTACGCGGAAAACGCCGAAGTGCTGCTCGATCACGATCGCACCGAGGACGCCCGCGGCAACCTGAAACTGATCAGCGAGCTGACCGAACGCATGGCCTCGATCATCGCCCACTTGCGGGCCTTCGCCCGTCGCGATCGGCATGCGCCGGAAAGCGTCGCCCTGCAACCGGCGCTGGACGATGCACTGGCCTTGCTGGCCAAACGCAGGCGCGCCATGGAAGTGGAATTGATCCGCGACCTGCCGGCCGCCACCCTGTGGGTCGAGGCCGGAGAAACCCGCCTGCGCCAGGTGCTCGGCAACCTGCTGGCCAATGCCCTCGATGCGCTGACCGAAAAGGGCCCACCGCGCAAACTCTGGCTGAGTGCCGAATCCACCGCCGAGGGCGTCAACCTGTACATTCGCGACAATGGCCCGGGGTTTTGCATGGAAGCCCTCGGCCGCGCCAGCGAGCCTTTCTACACCACCAAGACCCGCACCCAAGGGCTCGGGCTGGGACTGGCGATCTGCGACACCCTGATGCGCGCCTTTGGCGGTGAACTGTCATTCGCCAACCACCGCGATGGCGGCGCCTTGCTAACCCTGCGACTGCGCGCCGGTGCGCCGGGAGTCAACCTGCAACCCTCCGAGGACCGTAGTGCATGAGCAACGCAATCGACAACCGCATCCAGGTGGTGTTGATCGACGACGATCCACATTTGCGCCAGGCCCTGAGCCAGACCCTCGACCTCGCCGGGCTGAAAGTCCTGCCGCTGGCTGAGGCCAAGGGCCTGGTCGGGCGTCTTGAACGTGACTGGTCGGGCGTGGTGGTCAGCGACATTCGTATGCCCGGCATGGATGGCCTCGAACTGTTGACCGAACTGCACGAGCAAGACCCGGAGCTGCCGGTGCTGCTGATCACCGGTCACGGTGACGTGCCGCTGGCGGTGCAGGCGATGCGCGCCGGGGCCTATGACTTCCTGGAAAAACCCTTTGCCAGCGACGCCCTGCTCGACAGCGTACGTCGCGCCCTGGCCTTGCGCCGGCTGGTGCTGGACAACCGCAGCCTGCGCCTGGCCCTGAGCGACCGCAATGAGCTCAGCACGCGGCTGGTAGGACAGTCGGCGCCGATGCTGCGTTTGCGCGAGCAGATCGGCGCTCTGGCAGCGACCAAAGCCGATGTGTTGATCCTCGGCGAGACCGGTGCCGGCAAGGAGGTGGTGGCCCGTGCGCTGCACGATCTGTCGAACCGTCGCAGCGGGCCATTTGTCGCGATCAATGCCGGCGCCCTGGCGGAATCGGTGGTCGAGAGCGAACTGTTCGGCCACGAACCGGGCGCTTTCACCGGCGCGCAAAAGCGCCGCATCGGCAAGTTCGAATTCGCCAACGGCGGCACGCTGTTCCTCGATGAAATCGAAAGCATGAGCCTGGATGTGCAGGTCAAAATGCTGCGCTTGCTGCAAGAACGGGTAGTCGAGCGTTTGGGCGGCAATCAGCTGATCCCGCTGGATATCCGCATCATCGCCGCGACCAAGGAAGACTTGCGCCAAGCGGCGGATCAGGGGCGTTTTCGCGCCGACTTGTATTACCGCCTGAACGTCGCACCATTGCGCATCCCACCGCTGCGCGAACGCGGCGAAGACGTGTTGATGCTGTTCCAGTACTACGCCGACGAAGCCAGCGCCCGCCACGGCCTGCCGCCCCACGAACTGCAACCGAAGCAACGGGCATTGTTGCTGCGCCATAACTGGCCGGGCAATGTGCGCGAACTGCAGAACGCCGCTGAACGCTTCGCCCTCGGCCTGGAACTGGCCCTGGACAACAGCGCCCCGGACGGCAGCGGCGCACCGATTACCGCAGACATCAGCGGCGGCCTGAGCGAGCAAGTGGAGAGCTTCGAGAAAACCTTGATCGCCGCCGAGCTCGCACGCTCCCACAGCTCGCTGCGCAGCCTCGCCGAAGCCTTGGGCATTCCGCGTAAAACCCTGCATGACAAACTGCGCAAACACGGCCTGAGCTTCGCCGACGGCGGCACCCACAGCAGCGCCGACGAACTCGATTGAGCCATGCCGACTAATCTTTGAATAGCATCCTGAAACAAGAGGTCCGTGCATGAACCGCGACAGTCGTCACCTGGAATCAATCCTCCATAGCGACATCCCCCTCACGCGGGACATGGGCCTCAAAGTGCTCGACTGGCAGACCCGACAACTGCGCCTGCACTTGCCGCTGGAAGCCAACGTCAATCACAAAAGCACCATGTTCGGCGGCAGCCTGTACTGCGGCGCGGTGCTGGCCGGTTGGGGCTGGCTGCATTTGCGCTTGCGTGAAGAAGGCATCGAAGACGGGCATATCGTGATTCAGGAAGGACACATCAGCTATCCGTTGCCGGTCACCAGCGATGCGACAGCGATTTGCGATGCGCCGAGTGCGGCGGTATGGAAAAAGTTTCTGGCGATGTACCAGCGTTACGGACGGGCCCGGCTGACGCTGCACTCACGCATCGTCAATGCCGGCAGCGATGAGGAGGCAGTGCGGTTTACCGGGCAGTATGTGTTGCACAGGTAGTTTGGGCGCTGACTTCAAGATCCACCCCTCACCCTAACCCTCCCGGAACGCCGGACCGCCCCAAAGGGGCGAGGGAACTGATCTCGGGTGTCTGTCGAGCTGCTGCGACCTGTGAAACCAAGTCGATTGTGGATTCAGCCTGGTACTTTCAGGTCGCAGAACATCCTCAGAAACCCACATTCTGCTCCCTCGCCCCTTTGGGGCGGGGGCGTTCCGGGAGGGCTGGGGTGAGGGGTGGATTTTGGATCTGACTTTCAAGACCGGGCCAACACCAACAACCTCTCCCGCCAGGCGGCTTTGGCCGGCAACGCCAGGAAGAATGCATTAAGCAGCGATTCGCGCGCCGGATAACTGAATGGTTCGCCGTTCAAATTCAGCACCTCGCCACCCGCCCCTTCCAGCACGCCTTGTGCGGCAGCGGTGTCCCATTGGGACGTCGGCGCCAGGCGTGGATAACAATCCGCAGCCCCTTGCGCCAACAGGCAGAACTTCAGCGAACTGCCGATGTTCGCCAATTGCAGCTCACCCAGGCTGTCACTCAACCCGGCCAGCAAACGCTCCTGCTCAGGACTCGAATGCCGACGGCTGGCGACCACGGTGAACGCCTCCCCCGCGGCCGGAGTCTCGCGCACATGGATCGGCGCAGGCTCAGCGCCTTTGTCCGCACGCCAGGCACCCAGGCCGGCCCCACCGAAATAGCAGCGGCCGTTGGTCGGCATCGACACCACGCCAAACACCACGCGGCCCTGTTCGATCAACGCGATGTTGACGGTAAATTCTTCACTGCCGCAAATGAATTCCTTGGTCCCGTCCAGCGGGTCCACCAGCCACCAGCGCTGCCAACCGGCACGCACGCTCAACGGGATGTTCGCGTCTTCTTCCGAAAGCACCGGGATACTGGGGTCCAGCGCCGTCAGACCGGCGAGGATCAGATGATGAGCCGCCAGGTCAGCCGCGGTCACCGGCGAGTCATCAAGCTTGGCGGTAACCGCTACGTTGGCGCGCCAGAACGGCAGGATGGCTTCACCAGCCTGAAGTGCCAGTTCGATGACCGGCGCCAATAACGGATGGGGGAGATTCATGGAAAACTCGCTCATGGCTGGAATGCCCCACGCTCGGTCAGCAGATCACGGGCCAGGTACAACGCCGCCAAGGCACGGCCTTCGGTGAATTGCGGGTTCTGCGCCAGAGCAGACAATTCCCGCAGATTGACGCGATCCACGCGCATCGGCTCGGGCTCGTCGCCCTCAAGTCGTTCTTCGTAAAGCTCGGTCGCCAGCACCACCTGAATCTTCTGGCTCATGTAACCGGGCGACAACGACAACTCGGTCAGATGCTCAAGCTGACGCGCGCCAAAACCGGCTTCTTCCTTGAGCTCCCGCTCGGCCGCCGCCAACACATCTTCGCCGGGCTCGATCAGCCCCTTGGGCAATGACAATTCGTATTCGCCAGTGCCGCCGCAATACTCTTCGATCAATACCGCATGGTCGTCATCGACCATCGCCACAATCATCACCGCGCCATAACCGACACCCTTGCTGACCAATCGCTCATAGGTACGTTCGACGCCATTGGAAAAGCGCAACTGCAACTCTTCGACGCAGAACAAACGACTGGTGGCGACGATCTCGCGGGCGAGTACGGTGGGTTTCTGGCGCATGACAAGCTCCTTGGCGTGAACGCGCTACTATACCCGGGCTTTCCCGATTGTTTGTGTCGGATATCTTTCTATCGTTCGAGAAGTTTTCCATGCCCTCATTGCCCTGGCGCGACATCGATACCGTTCTGCTGGATATGGACGGCACGCTGCTGGACCTGCACTACGACAACCATTTCTGGATGGAACACCTGCCCCAGCGTTACGCCGAACTGCATGGCGTGAGCCGGGCCATGGCCGAGCTTGAGCTGCAACCGTTGTTCGAGCGCAATGCCGGTCAGTTGCAGTGGTACTGCCTGGACTTCTGGAGCGCGGAACTGAAACTGTCGGTGCGCGAACTGAAACTGGAAACCGCTCATCTGATTGCCCTGCGCCCGGGCGCCGACACCTTTCTGGAGGCGATCAAGCAGGCCGGCAAGCGTGTGGTGCTGATTACCAACGCCCACCGCGATTCACTGTCATTGAAGCTGGAGAAAATCGAACTGGCGCCGTATTTCGAACGCCTGATCAGTTCCCACGATTACGGCTTCGCCAAGGAAAGCCCGCAGTTCTGGGATGCCTTGCAAGCCGACATCGGCTTCGACCCGGCCCGCAGCCTGTTTATCGACGACACCTTGCCGATCCTGCGCAGCGCCCGCGACTTCGGGGTTGCGCATCTACTGGCAGTCAGCCAGCCGGACAGCCGCAAAGGACCGAAAGACACCGCAGAATTTGCGGCCGTGGGGGATTATCGGGAGTTGATAGCAGGGCTTTAGACCGAGTCGGTCGAGCGCGACCCCGGCTCATCGCGAGCAGGCTCGCTCCCACAAGGTCAGCGCAGATCCTGTGGGAGCGAGCCTGCTCGCGATTGCCTTCACGCGGTTTTGAAAGTTATTCAGGAATCCGCAACACCTGCCCCGGATAGATTTTGTCCGGGTGCGACAGCATGGGTTTGTTGGCTTCGAAGATTTTGTTGTACTTGTTGGCGTCGCCGTATTCAGCCTTGGCAATCGCGCTGAGGGTGTCGCCTTTTTTCACGGTGACGAAACGCGCCGCCGGAGCGACAGGGCCGGTCACGGTGATCTGGTCGCAGGAGCGAGGTTGCGATCCGACCAATGACTCAAAGCGCGTTAGAATCCCCAGCCTGACCGCGCCCTGGAGCGAAGATGGACATCAAACAGCTGAAATTCCTCATTGCCCTCGACGAAACCCGTCACTTCGGCCAAGCCGCGGCCCGCTGTCACATCACTCAGCCAACCTTGTCCATGCGCTTGCGCAGCCTCGAAGAAGAGCTCGAGTTGCAGTTGGTCAACCGCGGTCAGCGCTTTGAAAGTTTTACCGCACCGGGCGAGCGTGTGCTGGCCTGGGCCCGCACCGTGCTGGCAGCCTACGACGGTCTGCAAGCCGAGGCCGCGGCTTGTCGCGGCAATCTGGTCGGGACCTTGCGTCTGGGCGTCGTGCCGCTGTCGAGCTTCGACCCGCTGGCGCTGATGCAACGCCTGCACAAAGAACACCCGAGCCTTCGCTTCGAACTCTCGGCACTGAGTTCCGAGGAGATTCTTGAGCAACTGGCGAGCAATCGCCTCGACCTCGGCGTTTCGTACCTGGAGCGACTGGACAGCGAACGCTTCGACTCGCTGGCGTTCAGCGAATCCCGCATGGGCCTGCTCTACGACCAACGCTTCTTCAGCTTCGGCGAAAAGCCCTTGAGTTGGGAGGCGCTGATCGAGTTGCCGCTGGGCATGCTCACCAGCGGCATGCACTTTCGCCAGTCCATCGACCACAACTTCCATAGCCGCGGCCTCAACCCGCAACCGCTGCTGCAAACCGACGCCGTCCATCAACTGCTACAAGCGGTACACGGTGGCCTGTGCTGCGCGGTGATACCCCTGGACGGTGGCCTTGAAGCCTTGACCGACGACTTGCGCCTGCAACCGATTGAAGACGCCCAGACCCTCGCCCGCCTGGGCTTGATCATGCGCCGCGGCGCACCACGTTCAGCCTTGGCCGAGGCCTGTTTTGCGCTGTATGAACAATCGCTGACAGAGTCTTGATCGACGGCATCTATCGGCAGATCGGTATAAGCGATTAGACGCGACACTTTGACGCGCCTAGTCTTATCAGTAGTCAATACGACCTGAAACTGCCGGTAATACTCATGAACGCCAAGCGCCCGACCCGCGCGGCGCCTGCCCTTGAAACGCCCGCGCCCGCCGCCAGTCAGAGCTACCACTACTGCAACCTTGAGCAAACCGAATCGGCCAGCACTGCGCTCGCTGAGGAAGTTGCATTGGCGATTGCCTACAATGGCATCAACCAGGCGGTGATGCTGGTCACCCCGAGCGACCTTGAAGACTTCATCGTCGGCTTTAGCCTGGGCAGCGGCATCATTACCGACGTCTGCGACATCTACGACCTGCAACTCAGCGGATCCGGCTCGGCGCAGTACGCGCAAGTGCAGATCGCCAGCCGCGCCTTCTGGAACCTCAAACAGCAACGCCGCCAACTGGCCGGCACCAGCGGTTGCGGGCTCTGCGGGGTAGAAGCGGTTGAGCAGGCATTGCCTGATCTGCAGGTGTTGCCCGGCGCGCCCTTGCCGCCGGCCGAGTGGCTCGACGGGTTGCGTCAGCGCATCAGTGCTTTTCAGCCATTGGGTCAGCACAGCGGCGCAGTGCATGCGGCAGTGTTCATGAACAACCAGGGCGAACTGCTACTGGGTCGCGAAGACATCGGTCGGCACAACGCCCTCGACAAACTGATCGGCGCGCTGATCCGGCAGAACATCCCCACTGCTGGCGGCCTGGCCATTGTCACCAGCCGTTGCAGCCTGGAATTGATCCAGAAAGTCTTGCGCGCCGGCATTCAGACCTTGGTCAGTCTGTCGTCGCCCACCGGCCTGGCCCTGCAATGGGCGCGCCGGCACAACCTCAATCTCATCCACCTGCCGCAAAAAAGTGCGCCGCGGGTCTATAGCCCAGCGATGGAGAATCAAGCGTGAGTCCTCAGCATCAAGCCGACCAAAAGCCAACCCCGCGTTACAAGCCCTACAGAGGCGCGGCCGGCGGTTGGGGCGCACTGATCAGCGTCGCTCAAGCCTGGTTGACCAGCGACAACGCACTGAAAAACCTCCGCATGATGCTCAAGACCAACCAGAACGGCGGCTTTGACTGCCCGGGTTGCGCCTGGGGCGACTCGCCGGAAAGCGGCATGGTCAAGTTCTGCGAAAACGGCGCCAAAGCGGTCAACTGGGAAGCCACCAAACGCCGGGTCGACGGCACCTTCTTCGCCAAACACAGCGTCAGCTCATTGCTGGAACAGAGCGATTACTGGCTCGAGTATCAGGGTCGCCTGACCGAACCGATGAGCTACGACGCTGAAACCGATCGCTACACACCCATCAGCTGGGATGCGGCTTTCGCGTTGATCGGCAAACACTTGCAGAACCTCAGTAGCCCCGATCAGGCCGAGTTCTATACCTCCGGCCGGGCCAGTAACGAAGCGGCATACCTTTATCAGCTGTTCGTGCGCGCGTTTGGCACCAACAACTTCCCCGACTGCTCGAACATGTGCCACGAAGCCAGCTGTGTGGCCCTGGAGCAAAGCGTCGGTGTGGGTAAAGGCACAGTAACCTTCGACGATTTCGAACACGCCGATGCGATTTTCGTCTTGGGGCAGAACCCTGGCACCAACCACCCACGAATGCTCGAACCGCTGCGCGAAGCAGTGAAACGCGGCGCTCAAGTGGTCTGTGTCAATCCGCTCAAAGAGCGCGGACTGGAGCGCTTCCAACACCCGCAACACCCTATCGAGATGCTCACCAACGGTGATCGCCCGACCAACACCGCCTATTTCCGGCCGGCGCTGGGCGGCGACATGGCGTTGCTGCGCGGTATGGCCAAATTCCTGCTGCAATGGGAGCGCGAAGCGCAGCTGACGTATGAACCGGCGGTGTTTGACCACGACTTCCTCAACGAACACACCGCTGGTGTGCTCGATTACCTGGCCGCCATCGACAAAACTCCATGGGAACAGATCGTCGAACAGTCCGGGCTGCCCCTGACCGATATCGAACAAGCCGCACACATGTACGCCAAGAGCAAAAATGTGATCATGTGCTGGGCAATGGGCATCACCCAGCATCGCCATTCGGTAGCGACCATCCAGGAAATCGCCAACCTGATGCTGCTGCGCGGCAACGTCGGCCGGCCGGGCGCCGGCCTGTGTCCGGTACGTGGCCACAGTAACGTGCAGGGCGACCGCACCATGGGCATCAACGAGCGCCCTGCGGCATTCTTCCTCGATGCGCTGGAGCGGCGCTTCCAGTTCAACGTACCGCGGGAAAACGGTCACAACGTGGTGGAAGCGATTCATGCGATGCTCGACGGGCGCTCGAAAGTCTTTATCGGCCTGGGCGGCAACTTCGCCCAAGCCACCCCGGACAGCACACGGACCTTCCAGGCCCTGAGCAACTGCGACCTCACCGTGCAGATCAGCACCAAGCTCAACCGCAGCCATCTGGCTCACGGTAAAGCAGCGCTGATTCTGCCGTGCCTGGGCCGTACCGACATCGACATGCAAACCGAAGGCCCGCAAGCGGTGACCGTGGAAGACTCGTTCAGCATGGTCCACGCCTCCAACGGCCAGTTGCAGCCGCTGTCCAGACAGATGCGTTCGGAGCCATCGATCATTGCCGGCATCGCCGCCGCGACATTGGGTACACACCCGGTGGACTGGAACTGGATGGTGGCCGACTACAGCCGCATCCGCGAGCTGATCGCCGACACCATTCCCGGCTTCAAGGACTTCAACCAGCGTATCGAGAACCCGGGCGGTTTCTACCTGGGGAGCTCTGCCGGTGAGCGGCGCTGGAACACCCCGTCAGGCCGCGCCAACTTCCGCGCGAACGTCCTGCCGGTCGATCTGGTGCACGAGCGCACCCGCGCCACTGGCGTGCTGCCAGACCTGATCATGCAGTCGATGCGCTCCCACGATCAGTACAACACCACCATTTATGGCCTCGATGACCGGTATCGCGGTGTGAAGGGACAACGTGATGTGTTGTTCGTCAACGAAGCCGACATTATCCGTCTGGGCTTCAAACCCGGGCAGAAGGCTGACATCGTGTCGATCTGGGACGATGGTCGCGAGCGTCGGGTAAAAGGCTTCACCTTGCTGGCGTTCGATATTCCCGCCGGACAAGCCGCTGCCTATTACCCGGAAGTGAACCCGCTGGTGCCTCTGGAAAGCACCGGCGATGGCAGTCACACACCGACATCGAAGTTCATCGCGATTCGATTGGAAGCGGCGAGTGATAATGGGTTGATCATGGCGAAGTCGGCGTAAGGCAGGAGAATTTGCGTCGTCGGCAAGGCCGTCTTCGCGGGCAAGCCCGCTCCCACAGGTATTGCGCTGTCCCTTGTGGGAGCGGGCTTGCCCGCGAAGGCGTCAGAGCGATCAATAGAGATCTACTTGCCGCCCACCACCAATAACTTTCCTGCGCCCACAAAAAAGGCCGTTTCCCCACGAAAACGGCCTGTCACCAGTAGCAAAAGACCGGCGAAAAACACTTAAGTTCCACCCAAAAAACAGTAACTTATAGAATTGTGTACAAGTCGTGTTACTCGTCGGATTTCGATTGTAACGATGGCAACACAGCCTCAGGATCGCGCCGTCATCCCCTTGAGGTTCCCCCATGAAGTTCTCCTCGATTCTCTTGTTGTCCCTTGGCCTGGTCAGTGGCATTGCTTCTGCCGGAGGCACCACCCAAGCAGGTGTGGGCGGCGCATTGGGCGGGGTTCTAGGCTCGGTCGTCGGTCAGTCGATTGGCGGCAATACCGGTTCTACCATTGGTGCAGCCTTGGGCGGCGCGGGCGGTAGTGCGGTCGGTGCCGACAAACGCAGCCGTGGCGAAGCAGCCATTGGCGGCGCACTCGGTGCCGCGGGCGGCAACGTGGCCGGTCGCGCCCTGGGCGGCACCACCGGCAGCATGATCGGCTCCGCAGCCGGCGGTGGCGTGGGTGGCGCGCTGGGTAACCATTTGGGCAACGACAATGAGGATGACGACGACCGCCGTTACAGCCGTCGCGGGCACGATGATCGCCGCTACTACCGTGACCACCCGGGCCGCGGCCATGCCTACGGGCATCGCAAGCACAAGCACCGTTATCACGACGACGACTGATGCCTGAAAAGCTTCGCGGACAGGTTCATCGAAAAATCGCAGCCCCGCAGGTTGCGATTTTTTTTGAGGCTCACACCACCAACCGCTCCAAGGCCCCGCGCAAACCGGCAGGAATCGCCACTGGCTGATTCGACGCCCGATCCACAAACACATGCACGAACCGCCCCGCCGCACAGACGTCCTCCTCTCCCGCCTTGAACACCGCCAATTCGTACTGCACCGAACTGTTGCCCAGTTTGCCCACCCGCAAGCCGATTTCAATGCGCTCGGGGAAAGCAATGGAAGCGAAGTAATCACAGGCCGAACTCACCACAAAACCCACCACCTCGCCGTCATGAATATCCAGTCCACCGACTTCGATCAGATAAGTATTCACTGCCGTGTCGAAGAAACTGTAATAAGTGACGTTGTTCACATGGCCGTAGACATCGTTGTCGTGCCACCGGGTGATGATCGGCTGGAAGTGACGGTAATCAGCGCGTTGCGGCATGCGATCGGTCATTGAGTGGTCTCTGTTTTGATGTCAGCGCAGTCTACCGATCCGCAAAGCCTTTACCCACTGCCGACAACTCCCCGATCAACCGCGCCGGCGTCCATAATTCACCTTGCTCAGCCTCGAGCCGCAATAACCGCCCATGGATATCCGCCAGGCCCTGCTGATCCGCCCAAGCCATCGGCCCGCCTTTATCTGCCGGGAAACCGTAGCCGTTGAGGTACACCAGATCGATGTCATGGGCTGACTCGGCAATGCCTTCCTGAAGGATCTTCGCCCCTTCATTGACCAGCGCCAGCAGGCAGCGCTCGAGGATTTCCTCAGACCCTATTTCGCGGCGCTTGTAGCCCAGCCCTTCGCTGACCTGCAGCACCAGCGCATCGACTTCCACATCGTGTCCGGCCTGACGGCTGCCCGGCTCGTAGTGGTAATAACCGTTGCCGCTCTTCTGGCCGAAACGACCGAGTTCGCACAGGCGGTTTTCCACCTGCACCTCTGGCTCGTCCTGACCAACGCCCGCCAACTGCCGCGCCCGCCACCCCAGGTCAATACCGACTACGTCGTACATGCGAAACGGCCCCATGGCAAAACCGAAGCCTTGCAGTGCTGCATCCACCTGCTGTGGATAAGCGCCTTCGAGCAACATCTTGCGCGCTTGCAGCACATACGCATTGAGCATTCGATTACCAATAAAGCCATGGCAGTTGCCCGCCACCACACTGACCTTGCCCATGCGCCGGCCCAGATCGAGAGCAGCCTTTAGCACCGTCGGCGCGGTTTGCGCGCCACGGACGATTTCCAGCAGTTTCATAATGTGCGCCGGACTGAAGAAGTGCAGGCCCAGCACCTGTTGCGGGCGGCGGGTAGCAGCGGCGATGGCGTCGATATCCAGCGCAGACGTATTGCTGGCCAGAATCGCCTCAGGCTTGAGCAAGCCGTCCAGTTCGCGGAAGATTTTCTGTTTGAGTTCGAGGTTTTCGTAGACCGCCTCGATCACCAGATCCACCTCGCGGATCGCCGGATAATCGGCCGCCGCCGTGACCCGGGCAATCCGCGCATCGGCCTCGGCCTGATCGATCCGGCCCTGCCGCACGTTGTGTGCATAGGTCTCGGCCACAGTCGTCAGCGCCTGTTCGAGCATCCGGGCATTGTTGTCCACCCATTGCACCGACACCCCGGCGTTAGCCAGGCACATCACAATGCCCCGGCCCATGGTGCCCGCGCCAATCACGGCGGCGCGCTGAATATCGAACGGCGTCTGGCTCATGTTTGCTCTCTTGTTGGCGATCCAAAGACAACAGCCACCATAGTCAGCCCAGCCGTATTTTTGAAATTTATTCGTGTGATGGGCGGCATTCAGCGGATGGATTTTCCGTCTGAGAGATCTGTCTAGAGATTCGCCTCAGCCCACTCCCGCACCTCGGCGTAGGGGTAATCCTCCAACGCCGCAAATCCCGGAATCGCCCGGGCCTTGAGTTTGGTGAACAATGGCACACTGATTCCGCACAAAAACCGTGTCAGCCGCTCCGCACCTGGCAAACTGGCGTTGTACTGCTGGTGCCTGTGGATAAAGTCGCCGCACAGTGCCTGGAAGTTCTTATCCACAAGCGCTGGCAACACGGGAGGTTCTGGCAGGCGAGCGACCTGATCGTGGCACACCGAACAATGCCCGCACTGCTGCGGCGCGTTTTCGTCGCCGAAATACTGTGCCAGTCGATAACCGAGGCAATGCTCGGTGGCGAACAAATCCAGCATCGCGTGGATCCGTGCGATCTCGGTGCGTTCGTGCTGTGTGAAGTACCCATGCAATTGCGCGCTCAACGCCTGCGCATCGAAATCCGTTATCAGCAGGCTGTAGACCTCGGTCATCTGCTTGCTTTCCAGTTCGACCCAGCCCTTCTCCTGGAAATAATCCAGCGCCTTCACCACACGGTTTCGCTCGGCCTGATGCTGTAGATACAGCGCATCGAAGTTCACCGTGGCCCAGGTCCGGGCGCGGCTCGACGTCTGGATAATCGCCGAGACAAAGTCCCGCCGCTCGCCCTCGAAACGCGCCAGCAAGGCGTCGGGCTCGAGCAAAAACCTGAAGCGGTATTCGGCAAAGTAAGCATAACGCGGCGCGATCAAACCGCGCAGTTCCAGTTGCACCAGCAAGGTCTTGAGCGGCAACTGGCGAATGTTGCTCTGATCCGCCAGCGGCCCCAGCAGAAACTCCCATTGCCCATCGGGGCTGGCCGCCTGCAGTTCATCCAGCACACAACGAATGCCGTCCAGCTCCGGCGTGTCGCCGTAAACGAAGTTTTCCAACACATTGAGGCTGTCGCGGTTGGCCAGCACCAGACAGTCGGAAGGCTGGCCATCACGGCCGGCGCGGCCGATTTCCTGGCTGTAGTTCTCGATGGATTTCGGCAAGTCGAAATGCACCACGTTGCGGATGTCGCTCTTGTCGATGCCCATGCCGAAGGCGATGGTGGCGACGATGCAATTGGACTGCCCGCCCATGAACCGCCGCTGAATCGCTTCGCGCTGCTCATGGGGCAAACCGGCGTGATAAGCCTCGGCCTGGATACCGTGCCGACTCAAGTGCTGAGCAATCTGCTCGGCAGTCTTCTGCAAGGTGACGTAGACGATGCTCGGCTGCCCGGCGCGCTGGCCCAGCCACTCGACCAAACGCCGACGCTTGTCCTGCCCGCGTACCGGCTCCACCAGCAAGTTGAGATTGGGCCGATAGAAACCGGTGGTCACCACATCGTCCGGGGCGATGGCGAATTTCGCCTGCATGTCGGCGATCACCTTCGGCGTCGCGGTAGCGGTCAGCAGCAAGGCTTGAGGGATGTTGAACTGGCGCTGATAGGCCGGCAGTTTCAAATAGTCCGGGCGGAAGTTATGCCCCCACTCCGAGATACAGTGCGCCTCGTCCACCACCAGCAACGAGATCGGCACCTGCTGCAAAAAGTTGCGGAAGCGCTCGTTCTTCAGGCGCTCCACGGAGATCATCAAAATCTTCAACTCGCCGGAGCGCGCTCGCGCCATCACCTCATTGGCCTCATCGCGGCTCTGCGCCGAATCGATACTCGCCGCAGCAATGCCATGGCGCTGCAAGAACCCCAGTTGGTCCTGCATCAACGCCAGCAACGGCGAGACCACCAGCGTCAGGTGCGGCAGCAGCAAGGCCGACAGCTGATAGCACAACGACTTGCCGGACCCGGTAGGAAAAATCGCCGCCGCCGACCGCCCGGCCAACACCGCACTGACCGCCGTCTCCTGGCCCGGCCGAAACTGTGGATAACCGAAGACCTGTTCAAGGGTGTTGTGCATAAGCTGTCACTCCGTTGACCGCTGAGATGCCTGAAGCCTAGCGCGGCAAGCTCAGCGGATCGAGAAAAGGTCGGTGGTAAAACACTACAGGTTGATACAAACGGCACAACTAATTACCTCACGGCCCCACCCCTTCAGCCGATAAGGTTCATCGCTCATGCCTCGATTCACCTGGCGTGAGCAAAAAAACCGGGCATGTCAGGTCAATACACCGTCCGCGCCTCTCGCCCGTAGAAAAACCACCGTCCGCGGCCCCTCATCACAACAGGAAGCCTGATGCCCGCGGATCCTACATGAAGGATCGCATCATGCAGTTTATGTTTTCAGTGCTGTCGCGCACCGGCCAGCTGGCCGTGCCGCTGTTATTGGCCGGATGCCTTACCGTCCCGGAAAAACCCACAGTAGAGCCAGGCGCAAAAGCCTTTGAAACACCCGAGTACCAGGCGCAAAAAGGCTTGGCCGTGATCAAGGCCTCGACGCTTTACGCCCGCGGCGGCACAGGTCAGGGCGTGAACGTTGCCCTGATCGACTCAGGCTTGAACGCCAGCCTGCCAGCGTTTCAGGGGCGCCTGGCCGACCCTGGCTACGACTTTGTGCGCAACCTGCCCGGCACCATTGACCCCAAGGGCCACGGCACGCAAATGGCCGGCATCCTCGCCGCGAACAAGGACGATCAAGGCATGCACGGCATGGCCTTCAACGCTCAACTAATCCCGATGCGGTTCGGTGACGACAAGGAACCCTTCTACTTCGACAGCGAAATCGCCAGGTCCTGGCAGGCCGGATTCGACAAGGGTGCACACATCATCAGTAACTCCTGGGCCAACCCGATAGAAGCCAACACCAATGAAACCGCGATCTATGAACGGTTGATGGGTGACTCACTCGAAGTGGCCAAAAAGCTGGTGGAGCAAGGTGCGGTGTTTGTGTTCTCCACCGGCAATGAAGTCAAGCGTGAACCCTTGGCCGAACCGGGACTTCCGGCCTTGGTGCCCGAACTGGAAAAGGGCTGGATTGCGGTCATGGCCCTGAAGAGTGATGGCACCGCCATCAATCTCAAGTCCAACTACTGTGGTCTGGCGGCGCGCTGGTGCATCGCTGTGCCAGGCGGTGACGGCGGAGCCGGCCTGCTGACCACCGGCAACGACGGCAGCTATGTGCAAACCGCCGGCACCTCGCCTGCTGCCGCACTGGTCAGCGGCGCCCTTGCGGCCCTGCAAAGTCGTTACCCTAAACTCAGCCCGCAGCAAGTGCGCGAGTTGTTGCTCAGCAGCGCCAACCGCACCGGCATCTACGCCAATAGCGAAGCTTATGGGAGAGGCTTGCTGGACCTCGATGCCGCCTCGCGCCTGGCACCTGAATAAATGGTCGAATAGTCAGGCAAGTTCTCAAGGCCGAATCTCGACACAAGTGATGTCATCGTCACCGCTCGCATTCTCGATCGTTCCTGCTTCCAGAGAGGCCAATTGTCTGTCCCTGGACAGATCCGCCCAAAATCCGTCACTGGCCAGCAGCCAGCGTGAACCGGGCTGGAGATCAAATCGACTGATGCAAGGATCCAGTTCACGTCGCCCACTGAAACTACGTGTCAGCCGGTGACGGCCAACATCACGAGCAATGTCCGCATGAGCAAGGTCGCCACGCCAGTTAGGCTGGCAGTGAGGCACCGTCAGCCATTCAATTGAATCCCCTTGCGAGTGTCGGCCGAAGCAGCAATCTCCACCATGGATGACCGTGATAACGTCGGGGCCAAACACCGCTATCAAATAGCTGACGCACGCCACCTTGTACTGACTGACCAACGCATGTCGAGCACTGGACAAAAGCTCCAGGAGCATCGTGTCTGCTCCACCCGCCCTCAGCAGATCTTCGTTCAGCGCAGAGAATCCGGCCTCCAAATACCTGACCAGTGCATAAGCCAGCTCACCACTCTCGGCGGATGTGCTGCTGCCGTCGGCGATTACGTACAAATGGAAGTCGCCCTGGCTGGCGAAGCCGGCATGATCGCGATTATCGGCGGTGCGGCTTCCTTGAAAGGTCATCAGTCTATGGCTGGGCACCCGGCTAATTTCCTTCACACATCTTGGCAAAACGACGACGAAGTATTTGCTCGCGCTCACCATCATTTCGCGTAGCGCTTTGCAGGACGTAACCGAAATCCCGGTTTCGGAGTAAAGCTGTGAAGTGCTCGGCCAGATACTGTTTTAGGGGCGCTGCAGCTTCACTGACTTCGGCGATCAGTTCTTCGCGGCCATCGACCAGGTTGACGATGTCTTCTATGTCTTTGCTGTTGAGCACATCACCCAGGCCCCTACCGGCGTAGGCTGCGAATTTGGTTGCCAAAAAGCAGGCTGGAGAGAACACCCTGATTTCAAGACCGCTCGGCAAGGTATGCAACTGTGCCTGCTGAAAACCTTGATCAAACCAGATATTGGAATAGCCCAGGATGGATTCATCTGACGGCATAAAATCAACTTTTAAATCGCCCAGACGCATCCGGCAGTTCACCTCATCCTGAGGGCTCTCCATGAAGCCGCGCTGACGAAGTTGCTCCATCAACCTGGGCCAGCCTGCATAACCCGTGAGGTGAACAACCAAATCCACATCATCAGTAAAACGCAGATCTTCCAGCGTGACTTCGTCAGTCACCAACAACGCCGTAGTGCAACCACCGACAAACGCTACTTGCTGCCTTAACTCATCACCCAAAGCATGTGCGACAACGTCCAGCATTTCCAGAAGCTCTTGCTGTTTCTTACTCATGAAGAATCCATTTTCTTAGCATTGAATTCGCGACCTCAGCTTCTCGCGGACTTCCGATGCGAACCGCATCGATCAACGCCAGATAGTGATACAGCAAATAATCCGACTTCACGGCCTGAGGCACTGTCTTGTAAATCGGAGTGATCGCCTGACCTTTTCTCTTCCCTTGCGCCGAAGGCCAAACCGGGATCAGCTCACCGGCACTCATTAGCTTGCCCTCAAGGATGGGCGCAGCAAACGCAGTAGGAATACCTCTCACCATTGCGCCCGGCCTGGCGGGAAAGAAATACTTGAACCCATGCGCCACCAGATCCAGTAAACCTCGTCGGTTGACGCGCGGAAGGTTCTCTTCCAGGTATGAAATCACCAATCCCACCTCCCGACAGCGCTTGAGGGAGCTGGATATCTCGCTTTTGCCCAACCCCAGGGCAGCGGCCAACCCACGAACGGTATAGCTTTCCGTATTAACCGGGGGTTCGTCATAGGGGTCATCGTCCCAACCTTGCCAGTCCAGCGCATCGGAAAGTTGAACACCAATGCTTTTCACTGTCCGCTCAATGTCGATGTAATGTCCCGCGCTCTCTCTGATCTCTTGAGCCTCCTGCTCATCAAGTCGACGAGTAACATTGAGCCGGATTTTTTTGCTCTCATCCCCCAGCTCCTGCTCCTCCAGGCTGACGAGCTTGAAGAGAAGCAAAATATCTTGACCTTTCATAAACCACCTCACCACGCTTGTCCGCAGTCCGTGGACTGAGGACACTGTAAGATAGAAGTGGGTTTACCTGTCAACCGGAAAAACAAGCAGGCCTTTTAGCCGGTATTGAGTAGGACCTACTGATAAACGCACAACGCGCCGGAGTTCGGCGCGTTGTGGGTTCAGCTCAGCATAAGAGAATCAGCCGTTTTTGACCCGCTCGATGGCCTTGTCATACACCGGATTGGCTTTCTGTTCCCTGGCCAACTGGTAATGACGCAATGCATCGGAGAACTGCCCTGCGGCTTCATAGATACGGGCAATGTTGTAGCAGGAACTGGCGCGCACAGTGGCCGCCGAATTGCCGCTGGCCAGAGCGATGGCCTTGCGGTTGGCCCAAATCGACTCAGCCGTGTTGCCGGCCTTCTGATACGCCAGACCGAGGTTGCTGTAGGCCTGGCCGTAAGCGTTGTTCAGCTCGATAGCCTGACGGTAGAAGTCGATGGCCTGGGACAGGTCGCCAGCGTGGTAGGACGCTTCACCTTTCTGATTCAGGGTTTTCGCATCAGACTGTGCGGTCGAGCTTACAGCGACGGCGGTCACTGCCACGTTGTCATTCAGCAGCGGCGATACTTCGTTCAATACGTTCGCCGCATCGACCGTCGCGCCGGTGAAGTTGTTGATGTCCTGGAAGTCGCCGCTGCCGGTCATGCGGAACACGGTCCACAAGTTACCGCTGCGGTTCTTCGGAACGTAATAAGTGCGGACCAACGACTGGCCCATGTACACGAACACCGTGGCCTGGCTGTTCGACAACGCACGCGAACTCGGGTTACCGCCATTGGAGTAGTCATGCACGGCATAGACGTAGCTTTCGCCGTAATGCTTCTTCTCAAGGGTGATGGTTTCCGGGCCATAACTGGTGGTGTCGTCGACATCCAGATGGGCGTCGGTGCCCTGCTGGCTGTCGAAGTAGATGTTGTTGCCCGGGAAGATCATGTGGGAATCGAGGTCATTCGGGGTTTCACCCCAGGTCAGCACGACACGCAGACCGTCGAGGTTTTCCATCACCGGGCTGATGGCATAGGTCATGCCTTTGCACGGGCATTTCACCACCAGATTGGAGTAGCCGGTTTTTTTGATGATCAGCAGATTGCTCGCATCATCGGCAAACTCGGTGATCAGGCTGACCTGGCCTTGAGCATTGGTGCGACCCACCACGCTCTGCGCGCCATTGCGCTGCAACAACAGCTCGGCATCAGCGATCTTCTGATCCTTGACCACCGCACTCAATACTTCGATCGGCAGTTGTTCGGCCTGCACCGAGAAAGCCGCTGCCCACAGCGACAACACTGAAGCCACGCGAAACAATCGCATACCTAATTCCCTTTAAGTGTAAGAAGCGGACATCGAGAAATGTCCTACAGATTTTGGCGGGAACCATACACAAAATTTGCCGTTTTCGCCCCATATTCGTTGGAGGGATGAACCTTTACCGGGCAGCAGCGAACTGCCGGCCCTGATCGTTTGAACTACAATTGCCTCGTGCACGGTGAGGCCAATGTGATGAGCGAACTGACGTTTGAGCAAAAGCAGGGTCATTACGACAAGATCCGCCGGTCAAACTATTTGGCGAGTCTGCGTCTGGAAGGCTTTGACACAACAGGTGCCGACGCCGACAAACCGCCCCCCACCCGGGAAGCGGTACTGCGTAAATACCTCAAGAAGCCAAGCTGATGCCCGGTCAATATGGGGGCAACCTGGATCCTTATCGCTATCCAGATAGCGGTGTCCTGCGCAACCGCCTCAATATTCACGACGAAAGCCTCCTTCAGGAAGCGGAACGAGAACTCTGCGAAATCGCTGCTTGCACACTTCGTCTATCCCCGCCGCCCTATGACCTGAGCTTTTTTCAGCTGATTCATAAAACGCTATTTTCGGACCTCTACGATTGGGCCGGTGAGCTGAGAACAGTGAATATCCAGAAGGACGACACCCTGTTCTGCACCGCCGAACGAATCGTCCCTGAGGCCGAAAAGATATTTCGCGCCATGGAAAAAGCCTCCTGGTTCACCGGTGCATCCAAAGCCGATCTGGTGGTCAAGGTTGCCGAGGCTTATGGCGATCTCAACGTCATTCACCCTTTCCGGGATGGCAACGGTCGGGCTCAACGCATCCTGTTCGAGCACATCATCATCAATGCCGGTTTTTCCGTCGATTGGTGGCTGGTCGATATTGCTGATTGGGTCCCGGCCAACATAGACGCCGTAGCCTGCGACTACCGGGGGCTGGAGGCGATATTCAAACGCTGTATCGGCAAGTTCCCGCGCTAGATGATCTGAACTTTATAACCCAACACTGTAATCGACTTAACAAACCCAACTTCCACTTATAGCGCCAAACTTACATACAACCAGAACAAACCCGGCAACACTTACAAACTTCCCCATCGAACTTTTCCACGTAAACTTTCATGCTCCTTAACTTCACAAGAGCATTACAAGTGACTACATTAACCATCTATTTTTGCGGCACTAGCTCCACCAAGTTTGATACTGCAAATGATGCCTACTGGAATGGTGAACTCATTTCCACACTGGCCGCTCACGAACTTGGCAAGGAGTTTGCACACTGGCTAGTGGTCGATGGCCCGGGCAGCAGTAATCTTCAAGCTGACGAACTGTTCTTCAAATCGGAGCACTACGGAATGTCCGGCAGCCTGTTTGGCAAGGGCTGGGAAGAAAACGTAAAACACGCAATGCAGGTCGTGAAAGGCACATGCGCATGGGAGCGGCTGGAGCTGACGGAAGCCGAATATAAACGACTGAAAGCCGCGGGTGTTCCTATTGACGAGGTCACTGCGGAAGGTTCGTGGTTCTGGCGAAAGTACAATTACGGTGACAGAACCGTCACCCAGCAGAAGCTGCAGGAACAGATCATCAAGACCTTTCGCAAGGATGGTGTCATCCCGACTCAGGTCAATCTGGTGGGCTGGAGCCGCGGCGCGATCAGCTGCCATATGCTGGCCAACATGATGCTCAAGGACAGCGAACTTAAAAATGTCCCTATCAATATCTTCGCGGTTGATCCGGTTCCAGGTCCAATGAACTTTCAGGCCGAGCGGGTTACCTTGGGCGCCAACGTAAAAGAGTATGTTGGCTTCTACGCAAGGGATGAGCGTTCCAGGGGTTTTTCCTGCGTTATTCCGCAAACCCTTGGCTCCACTAAAACCCATCTATTCCCAATGGCTGGCCGCCATGGAACATTAGTCGGCAATGCCGCGGCCAATGGCATCAAAGGACCAAAAGTATTATTTGAACCCGGTCTAATCGTTCGTCACTTTGCGGAAACGTGCCTGACGCGATGGGGTGTCAACCTGGATAAGAAAATCAACTTGTCCAGCGCTGTTCTGCAAAACCATCACAACGCGATAAAGGCCGCCGAGGCCAAATACACGTTGATGCATAAAGAGTCGTACACCTATTTCACCGAACTCGACCACGGGGAACGTGCCGTTTCTTTGGGTAGCAAAGGCGTCAGCTTCTCTGCTGTGAAGGGTGCGCAGTTCAAACCGGCCAACGGTTTGGCGGCGAGCCTGACATTCGATGGTTCGGCCTATCAGGACATTCGTTGATACACGTGCACTGAGGCACCCACGCGCTCTACCTGCTGACCCAGGTCGCAACGCATGATGAATTGGAAAGCCCCTGCCTGACATCACGCACTAACAGGCAAGCCACGCCCTTGTGGGCTTGCCTGTGATGAATACGCCGCGTAATTTCAGTTCCAACCAGGATTTGCCTGAGCCTAATCGGATATACCTGCATGAACCTCGCTCCCAACTTCCCCGATGACCATGCCATGCACCTGCTCATGCAGTTGCTGCACGAAGAGCTCGGTCTGCCCGAACGTAAAACCATCAGCCTCAACACCTCAATCAATTTCGACCTGGGTTGCGACGGCGCCGATGCCCGGCACCTGATGGAAGCGCTGGAAGAACAGTTCGCCATCGACTTCATCGACTACGACGCCTATCGCTACTTCCAGCCCGAAGGCTTTGACGTGTTCCTCAAGCGCCGAGCCAAGGGACGTAGCGACAAAGTTCCGCTGACCATTGGCATGCTCTACCAAGCGATAAAGATGCAACGATGGGATACACAGGCGTTGGAAGGCGTCTGTTCGAATGCGTAAGTGGCATTATTCTGGCTGTTTAACACTTTTTCAGCTGGAATAATGGCAGTTGCACTTTTGATGGTCTGAATCGCACCCACAAAAAAGCCGCCCCAACGGGCGGCTTTCTCTTACCTCAAACCACTACCGATTCTTACAACTTCGGACCAGCAGCCTTGATCGCATCGCTCACATCAAACTTCTTGAAGTTCTCAACGAACAGACCAGCCAACGCTTTAGCAGCTTCGTCGTAAGCAGCCTTGTCAGCCCAGGTGTTACGTGGGTTCAACAGGCCGGTTTCAACGCCCGGTACAGCCAGTGGCACGTCGAGGTTGATGGTGTCGAGGTGTTCGGTTTCTACGCCGATCAGCGCGCCGCTCTGGATCGCTGCGATGACGCCACGGGTGGTCGGGATGTTGAAGCGTTTGCCGACGCCGTAGCCGCCGCCGGTCCAGCCGGTGTTGACCAGGTAGACCTTGGAGCCGAAGCCGCGGATGCGTTTGATCAGCAGTTCAGCGTATTCGCCGGCCGGACGCGGGAAAAACGGTGCGCCGAAGCAGGTGGAGAAGGTCGATTTGATGCCGCTGCCGGAACCCATTTCGGTCGAGCCCACCAGTGCGGTGTAGCCGGACAGGAAGTGGTAGGCCGCTTGTTCTTCGCTGAGGATCGAGACTGGCGGCAGTACGCCGGTCAGGTCGCAGGTCAGGAAGATCACAGCGTTTGGCTCGCCGCCGAGGTTTTTCGGCGCGCGTTTTTCGATCAGTTCACGCGGGTAAGCGGCGCGGCTGTTCTGGGTCAGGCTGTCGTCGGCGTAGTCGGCCTTTTTGTTGGCATCGAGTACGACGTTTTCCAGTACGGCGCCGTGCTGGATGGCTTTCCAGATGACTGGCTCGTTCTTCTCGGAGAGGTCGATGCACTTGGCATAGCAACCGCCTTCGATGTTGAACACTACGCCAACGCCCCAGCCGTGTTCGTCGTCGCCGATCAGGTAGCGGCTTTCGTCAGCGGACAGGGTGGTTTTACCGGTGCCGGACAGGCCGAAGAACAAGGTTACGTCGCCCTCTTCGCCCATGTTGGCCGCGCAGTGCATCGGCAGAACGTCGACTGCTGGCAGCAGGAAGTTCTGGACCGAGAACAGGGCTTTTTTCATTTCGCCGGCGTAGCGCATGCCAGCGATCAGCACTTTCTTGGCCGCGAAGTTGATGATCACGGTGCCGTCGGAGTTGGTGCCATCACGCTCTGGTACGCACTCGAACTCAGGAGCGTTGAGGATCTGCCACTCGTCCTTGCCGCCAGCGTTGTACTGTTCCGGGTTGATGAACAGGCAACGGCCAAACAGGTTGTGCCAGGCAGTCTGGGTGGTCATTTTGACCGGCAGGTAGTGCGCAGGGTCGGAACCGACGTGCACATGGGAAACAAAACGCTCGCGCTCGCCCAGGTAGGCTTCAACGCGGTTCCACAGGGCATCGAACTTGTCGGCCGGGAACTTGCGGTTGATCGGGCCCCAGGCGATGGCGTCCTGGGTGGAAGGCTCTTCAACGATGAAACGGTCGACTGGCGAGCGACCGGTGCGGTGACCGGTTCGCACTACCAGAGCGCCGGTATCGGACAGCTCGCCTTCACCGCGGTTCAGGGCTTCTTTAACCAGATCGTCAACACTCAGATCGGTGTACACGGCGTTATTGGCTTGCGTCATGAGGTTCCCCGTCGGCCAGTGGCCGAGTGCTCCAAACGTTTTGTAGTAGAAAGTCGTGCACTACTACCGCGAAAAAAGTGGGCCGGATTATGCCAGAAAAGACCAAAAAAAGTAGGGCCCTCCCGTCAGAACGGCGATATTCCGGCACCAAGCAGTGAATTTACCTGCGCTGAAGCGTTTTAGTGACGGGTATCTGACGGCGTATCGACGCCCGCTCCAGCGAACAATTGAGCGACATCCGCAGCGTCGAACAGGTAGCGCTCATTGCAGAACTGGCAATCGATCTCGACGCTACCGCCGTTTTCGATGACCAGTTGTTGAGCGTCTTCCTGGCCCAGGCTCACCAGTGCATTGCCCGAACGATCGCGCGAGCAGCTGCAGCGAAAGCGTAGTGACTGCACGTCGAACATGCGCACGGCTTCATCATGGTAGAGGCGGTGCAGCACGGTTTCGTTGTCCAGGCTGAGCAGTTCGTCAGCGGTCAGAGTGCTGGCCAGGGTGGTGATGTGCTGCCAGCTGGCGGCGCGCTCTTCCTCGTCCTTGATCCGATCGGCCGGCAATTGCTGCAGCAGCAGACCACGGGCGCGACGACCATCGGCGTTGAGCCAGAAACGCGTGCCAACTTGCTGGGACATGACGAAGTAGTTGGTGAAGCATTCCGACAAATCGGCGCCGTCGAGGTCGACGATGCCCTGGTAGCGCTGGCCATGGGTTGGATCGACAGTCAGCGCCAACACGCCTTGCGGCATCAGGTCGTTGAGGGTGGCGTCCGGAGTGATCTGCTCGGCGTGATAACGGGCCAGGCCACGAATTTCGCGCTTGCTGGAACACTCGATCATCAGCAAGGGCACCGGACCTTCGGAACGGGCCTGGAGGATCAGCAAGCCATCGAACTTCAAGGTGCCGACCAGCAACGCCGCCGCTGCCATCAACTCGCCGAGCAGTTGCGCGACTGGCTCCGGGTAGGGGTGTTTAGCGAGAACTTCGGCGTAGCTACGCTCCAACGCAACCAGCTCGCCGCGGGCGTCGCTCTCATCGAAGATGAAGCGTTGGGTGTAGTCGTTATCCGGTAGATCGGTCATAGGTCTGGGTATCTGAAGTAATGACAAAAATGGTTACAGGGTATTCTGGCACCGAATGGGTGCCTGATTCCCGGCCACCGGAAGCATTTTATGAACAATCCGGGTTTGTTCCAAGCAAGGTGAGTGTCAGGGAAGAACGTATCTACCGGTTTTACGACTGCTGCGCAGCCGATCGCGGGCAAGCCTTGCTCCTACAGCCCTCAATCGCTGTTGCTTCCATGAAACTTGAACAAATCCCGCCGCTGTTTCTTGGAGGGCTTGCCTTCGGTGCTGACGCCCAAGGCGCCGGCCTTGCGCATCGCGGCGGCGTTTTCGCGCTTGGCGATGCTGGCTTCGGTTTCGGCGTACAGCAGATGGGCTTCCGGCGCGCCCCGGCGCACGGCCGATAGCGCCAGGACCGTCACGGTGCGCTCTTCGAAACCGGTGCGGATCTGAAACTCATCGCCGATTCTCGGCTCTTTGCCCGGCTTGCAGCGCTCACCCCGGCAGTGCACTTTGCCGCTTTCAATCGCCGCTTTGGCCAAGGCGCGGGTTTTGTAAAAGCGCGCAGCCCATAACCACTTATCCAGACGGACTTTGTCGTCCTCTTCGGTTTTTTGTGCCATGGGATTTCCTCATTCTGAAATATTTCTGAACTGTACTACCGTTTCTCTTGTGCCATGAATTACACCAGCTCAGTTTAGAATGCGTGCCTCTCCAGAGCCTCGTTCGAGGGCTGGAAATCCGGGCCGTAGATATCTGTCGCCTTTTACCCATTATTCTGCGTGAATACCGCGAATTCGGCCGCTTGCGGCGCGAGCGGTTTTTTCACCGGTTGAGCACATTTGAAGACTTTTGACCATTTGACCGTTGTCGGTCTGCGCGAGTGGGTGGCGCTTCCAGATTTGGGAGTGGCAGGCCTGCGGGCGAAGATCGACACCGGCGCCAGCACCTCCAGCCTGCATGCCACCGAGATCGAGCCGTTCGAGCGCGACGGGGAGCAGTGGGTGCGTTTCAACGCCCACCTGGGCACCGTGGTGCAACTGCGCCATCGTCACTGCGAAGCGCCGCTGGTGGCGATGAAAACCATTAAAAGCTCCAACGGCCAGGCGCAGGTGCGTTACGTGATCAGCACCACCCTGGCACTGGGCGACCGGATCTGGCGGGTGGAATTCACCCTGGCCTGCCGCAAGGCCATGCGTTATCGCTTGTTACTCGGTTCCAAAGCCCTGATCGACGGCCAGTTGGTAGTCAATCCGGGTATCAAATACGTTCAAGACAAGCCGGCATTCCCGGCATCCACTACCTCTGCCACAGGTGTTGCATGAAGATCGCTGTGCTGTCGCGTAACCCGCGTCTGTATTCCACTCGTCGTCTGGTCGAGGCCGGCACCGAGCGTGGCCATGAAATGGTGGTGATCGATACCCTGCGCGCCTATATGAACATTGCCAGTCATAAGCCGCAGATCCACTATCGCGGCAAGCCACTGGCAGGCTTCGATGCGGTGATCCCGCGGATCGGCGCTTCGGTGACGTTCTATGGCTGCGCGGTATTGCGCCAGTTCGAGATGATGGGGGTGTTCCCGCTCAACGAATCGGTGGCCATCGCCCGCTCGCGGGACAAACTGCGTTCCCTGCAATTGCTTTCACGACGCGGGATCGGCCTTCCGGTCACAGGTTTTGCCCACTCACCGGACGATATTCCCGACCTGATCGAGATGGTCAACGGTGCGCCGTTGGTGATCAAGGTGCTGGAAGGCACCCAGGGCATCGGCGTGGTGATGTGTGAAACAGCCACGGCAGCGGAATCGGTGATCGAGGCGTTCATGGGCCTCAAGCAGAACATCATGGTTCAGGAATACATCAAGGAAGCCGGTGGTGCGGATATCCGCTGCTTCGTGGTCGGCGACAAGGTGATCGCGGCGATGAAGCGTCAGGCCAAGCCCGGCGAGTTCCGCTCCAACCTGCACCGTGGCGGTAGCGCCAGCCTGATCAAAATCACCCCCGAAGAGCGCATGACCGCCCTGCGCGCGGCCAAGGTCATGGGCCTGAGCGTGGCGGGTGTGGATATCTTGCGTTCCAACCACGGGCCGTTGGTGATGGAGGTTAATTCCTCGCCGGGGCTGGAAGGGATTGAAACCACGACGAACAAGGACGTGGCAGGGATCATCATTGAGCATCTGGAGAAGAATGGCGGGCCGAATATGACACGAACCAAGGGGAAGGGTTGAGGCTCTGCCCGGATCCATTGTGGCGAGGGAGCTTGCTCCCGCTGGAGGCCGAAGGACTCCCAAAGCCAGCAACCGTTTTCTATCAGATAAAATACGGTAGCTGGTTTTACGACCGCTGCGCGGCCGAGCGGGAGCAAGCTCCCTCGCCACAGGGGACCGCGTCCATCTGCTACACCGCATCCCTCGGCAACATCAGCCCCAGCGGCAAGCGCACCCGCGCTTCCAGCCCGCCGCCTGCGCGGTTGCGCAGTTCGACATTGCCGCCGTGCATGGAGGCGATCCGTTTGACGATGGCCAAACCAAGCCCGGTGCCTTTGCCGCCTCGGGCGCGGTCGCCGCGAGTGAATGGGTTGAAGATCGCTTCCAGCTCCGACTGATCAATACCAGCCCCGCGGTCCATCACGCTCAACACCACGTAAGGCGCGCTCATGTCTCCCGACACATAGGCGGCCACTTCGACTCCGGTGCCGGCGTGATGCAAGGCGTTGCCGATCAGGTTGTTCAACAGACGTTTCATCGAAACCCGACGCAACGGGAACGGCTGGATCGGCTCCAGACGCAGGCGAACCCGTTCATCGTTCTGGTTGTAAGGCGCCGCAACTTCACGCACCAGATCGCTGAGGTCGACTTCTTCGACCGTCTCGTCACGACCATCGCGAATGAACGCCAGGAACTGATCGAGAATCGCGTCCATGTCTTCGATGTCGCGAATCATGTCGTCGGTCAGGTCGCTGTGGTCGCCCATTAGCTCCAGAGAAAGCCGTAAACGAGTCAACGGCGTGCGCAGATCATGGGACACGCCGGCCAGCATCAGCTCACGCTCACGTCCGGCCTGTTCGACGTCCTCGGCCATCTGGTTGAAGGCCCGATACACCTCGGTCATTTCACTCGGGGTGTCGCTAATCGGCAGACGCACGCTACGCCCCTGGCCCAATTGGCGGGCGGCATACACCAGACGCTTGAGGGGTTGGTTGAGTTGGCTGACGAAGATCCACGCCGAGGCTGTGGATAACAAACCGATCGCCAGGAACCAGCCCAACACGCTCCAGATTCTCTGGCCACGCAACGGGTGTGGATACAATGGCACTTTCAACCAGCCGTCCCCCAGACTCGGCGCGCGCACCCACAGGGCCGGCGGTGCGTGCATGCGCAAGCGCACTTCGGTGTCGGCGCCCAGTTCATCCTGCATCTGTCGCTGGTAGATCTCGCTGTACGGCCAGTGCTGCTCGCCTTCCGGCACGCCAGCACCCACCACGCGAATCAGCGGTGCGGCTTCGGCGATTTTTTCGCGACTGGCTTCGTCCGCCGCCCAATAAGACCGCAAGACCAGTGCGACACCGTGGCTGTACTGGCGATCCACCAGCACGTCTTCGTTCATCAACAGATAAACCAGGGTCAGCGCCTTGGAAAACAGCACGACGATCAGCACCAGCCAGAGGGTGCGGGAGAAAAAACTTTGGGGGAACCACAGGGGGGTTTTCATAAACAGCAACTACACACTTTGCAGGAGCGAGCGGCGCTCGCAGAATTGCGGATTGCGAGTCGCCCGGGCGGTGTCATGTGACAAAGCGCCCGGGAAACCCGCTCCTACAAATCACCGGTCACTTGGTCGCGGTGCCGTCCGGCACGAATACATAACCTACGCCCCAGACTGTCTGAATATAACGCGGTTTGGACGGATCGGGTTCGATCATCCGGCGCAGGCGGGAGATCTGCACGTCGATGGAACGCTCCAGGGCATCCCACTCGCGGCCACGGGCCAGATTCATCAGTTTGTCGCGGGTCAGCGGCTGACGAGCGTTCATCACCAGCGCCTTGAGCACGGCGAACTCACCGGTGGTGAGCATGTGTACTTCGTCGCCACGCGTGAGTTCGCGGGTAGCCAGGGACAGTTCGTAGTCACCGAAGCTCACGCTTTCGTCTTCGCTGCCCGGTGCGCCCGGCACCGGTGCCGATTGACGGCGCAGGACCGCTTTGACGCGGGCCATCAGTTCGTCCGGGTTGAACGGTTTGGCCAGGTAATCGTCGGCGCCCAGTTCGAGGCCATGGATGCGGCTCAGCTCATCGCCCTTGGCAGTGAGCATGATAATCGGGATCTGATTCTTCGCCATGCGCAGGCGCTTGAGGGCGCTCAGGCCGTCTTCGCCGGGCATCATCAGGTCGAGCACCACCAGGTGGAAAACCTCACGGCCCAGCAGACGGTCCATTTGTTCGGTGTTCGGCACCGCCCGGGCACGGTAGCCCTTGCTGACGAAAAAACGTTCCAGCAGGCTGCTCAGCCCCGGATCGTCATCAACGATGAGAATTTTTTCGCCTTCAGCAATTTGTGCAGTGCTGCTCATAGGATGCTCCTTTGATCTCGGCGCGCATTATGGCGTAGCTGCCGTTATACGCACCGAGTGCATTGTTAGCAGATTTTTCCTCGATCGCCAGAAAACCAGCCCTTATGCCTACATGGCACGATGCCCCGAAGAACCGAACGCTGGTTATAATGCGCCGCCTTTTGTGTAGGGCAACGTCTGATCGTTACTGTGAGTGGCCGCTAACTATTTTTCATGGTCGCGCAGTAATTTTTCGATTTCACGGGTCAACAGGCTGCCTTTTGATCCAGGTAGCGGCGCCGGCCAGGCCGCTCAACCAGACTCGCCAAGCCTTATAGAACAGTGCCTGCGAGCCTGCTTTCACAATTTGCCAGGTGGTTTTATGGACAGCATCAACAGCCGCATCGCCGAGGAACTCGGTGTACGCCCGCAACAGGTCGAAGCGGCCGTCGCGCTACTGGATGAAGGCTCCACGGTGCCCTTCATCGCCCGTTACCGGAAAGAAGTGACCGGCAGCCTCGATGACATTCAGTTACGGCATCTGGAAGAGCGCCTGCGCTACCTGCGAGAACTCGACGAACGGCGCATCAGCATCCTCGCCAGCATCGAAGAGCAAGGCAAGCTGACGCCGGAGTTGGCCCGCGACATCAAACTTGCCGACACCAAGACCCGCCTCGAAGACTTGTACCTGCCGTACAAACAGAAGCGCCGCACCAAGGGCCAGATCGCCCTGGAAGCCGGCCTCGGCGAGCTGGCTGACGGCTTGTTCAACGACCCGACACTGACCCCGGACACCGAAGCCGCGCGCTTCGTCAACGCCGAAAAAGGCGTTGCCGATGTCAAGGCGGCCCTCGAAGGCGCCAAGTACATCCTCATGGAGCGCTTCGCCGAAGACGCCAACCTGCTGGACAAGCTGCGCAGCTACCTCAAGCAGGAAGCCACCCTCAGTGCCCGCGTGATCGCCGGCAAGGAAGAGGAAGGTGCCAAGTTCCGCGACTATTTCGAACACGATGAACCGCTGAAAAGCATGCCGTCGCACCGTGCGCTGGCGATTTTCCGTGGTCGCAACGAAGGCATCCTCAGCTCCTCGCTGAAAGTCGGCGAAGAGCTGCCGGGCGCCATGCACCCGTGCGAAATCATGATTGGCGAGCGTTTCGGTGTGCAGAACCAGAATCGTCCGGCCGATAAGTGGCTGGGTGAAGTGGTGCGCTGGACCTGGAAGGTCAAGCTTTACACCCACCTGGAAACCGATTTGCTGGGCGAACTGCGCGACGGCGCGGAAACCGAGGCGATCAACGTATTCGCCCACAACCTGCACGACTTGCTGCTGGCCGCACCGGCCGGCCCGCGCGCGACCCTGGGCCTTGACCCCGGCCTGCGTACCGGCTGCAAAGTCGCGGTGGTCGATGCCACCGGCAAGCTGCTGGACTACGCCACCGTTTACCCGCACGTGCCAAAAAACCAGTGGGACCAGACCATCGCCGTGTTGGCCGCCCTGTGCGCCAAGCACTCCGTGGATCTGATCGCTATCGGCAACGGCACTGCCAGCCGCGAAACCGACAAGCTGGCCGCTGAACTGATCAAAAAATACCCAGCCATGAAGATGACCAAGGTCATGGTCTCCGAAGCCGGCGCTTCGGTGTATTCGGCATCGGAACTGGCATCGAAAGAATTCCCGGACCTCGACGTGTCGATCCGTGGCGCGGTATCGATTGCCCGTCGCTTGCAGGATCCGTTGGCTGAGCTGGTGAAAATCGATCCGAAATCCATCGGTGTCGGCCAGTACCAGCACGACGTGTCGCAGCTGAAACTGGCGCGCGGCCTGGATGCAGTGGTCGAGGACTGCGTGAACGCCGTCGGCGTCGACGTGAACACCGCTTCGGTGGCGCTGCTGGCGCGGATTTCCGGCCTCAACGCGACGCTGGCACAGAACATCGTGACTCACCGTGATGAAAACGGTGCGTTCAAGACCCGCGCCGCGCTGAAGAAGGTCGCTCGCCTGGGTGAAAAAACCTTCGAACAGGCTGCCGGTTTCCTGCGGGTGATGAACGGTGACAACCCGTTGGATTCGTCTGCGGTTCACCCGGAAGCCTATCCGCTGGTACAGCGTATCGCCGCGGAAACCGACCGCGATATCCGTTCGCTGATCGGCGATGCGAGCTTCCTCAAGCGTCTCGACCCGAAGAAGTACACCGACGAAACCTTCGGTCTGCCAACGGTCACCGACATTCTTCAAGAACTCGAAAAACCTGGTCGCGACCCGCGTCCCGGGTTCAAGACTGCCGAGTTCCAGGACGGTGTCGAAGACCTCAAGGACCTGGAACTGGGGATGATCCTCGAAGGCGTGGTCACCAACGTGACCAACTTCGGTGCTTTCGTCGATATCGGCGTGCATCAGGACGGTTTGGTGCACATTTCCGCCCTGTCGGAGAAATTCATCAAGGATCCGCGTGAAGCGGTGAAGGCCGGTGATGTGGTCAAGGTGAAGGTCATGGAAGTCGACATCCCGCGCAAACGCGTCGGCCTGTCGATGCGCATGAGCGACACCCCGGGCGAGAAGATCGACGGTGCCCGTGGCGCCCGCCCTGGCTCGGCTCCACGCCAGTCGCAAAACACTGCTCCGCGTAAAGAAGCCACGGCGCCAGCGCCGAGCAACAACGCCATGGCTTCACTGTTCGCCAACGCCAAGCAGTTGAAGAAACGCTGATGGAAATCCCCGCCGGCCTCACTCAGAGCGCCTTCAGCGAGTTGATCGGTTGTCGCTTGCAGCGTCTGGACGTCGGCATTGCCGAAGTCGCCCTGACGCTGACGCCGCCGCTGCGCAACCGCGGTGGCAAGCTGCATGGCGGGGCGTTGTTCAGCCTGGTGGATATTGCCATGGGGCTGGCCTGTTCCAGCTCCCATGGTTTCGACCAGCAGAGCGCGACCATCGAGTGCAAGATCAACTATATGCGTGCCGTTTCTGACGGCGATGTGCTGTGCGTCGCCAAGGTGATCCACCCTGGCCGGCGTACGCTGGTGGTCGAAGCGGATGTGATGCAAGGCGACAAGCTCGTCGCAAAAGCACAAGGCACGTTCGCTGTCCTATAGCTCCCTGCCATCAATTTGAGTTAATTTCGGCGCAATGCATCCTGTAGGAGCGAGCTTGCTCGCGAAGGCGGCGTGTCAGGCGACTTAAATGCTGACTGATACTCCCTCTTCGCGAGCAAGCTCGCTCCCACAGAGGATTGCGGCGATCAATCTTTGGCTGGCTGGCACAGCTCCAAAAAACCAGGCGACAACGCCAGTTTCAACTTCACCCTTGTAGACCGTCTTGCCCACCCCCATATTGGGGCGACTGACGCGTGAAGGAATCCAACTTGAGCGAACTTCTCAACCGCCGCCTGGCTCTGCTTGGCGAGCGCGCTAACCTCTCTCTGCTCGAACAGTGCCTGCACGGCATCGAGCGCGAATGCTTGCGCGTCACCGGTGAGGGCCGTCTGGCGCAGACGCCGCATCCCGAAGAACTGGGATCTGCACTGACCAACGAGCAAATCACCACCGACTATTCCGAGTCGCTGCTGGAGTTCATCACTCCAGCCCTGCCCGACCCGGCGCAAATGCTGAGCAGCCTCGACAAGATCCACCGTTTTGCCTACAGCAAACTCGGCAACGAGTACCTGTGGAGTCCATCGATGCCGTGCCCGTTGCCGGCCGAGGAAGATATCCCGATCGCTTACTACGGCACCTCCAACATCGGTAAGCTCAAGTACGTGTACCGCAAGGGTCTGGCCCTGCGTTACGGCAAGACCATGCAATGCATTGCCGGGATTCACTACAACTTCTCCCTGCCGGAGAAACTCTGGCCGCTGCTCAAGCAGGCCGAGGGGTTTGTCGGCACTGACCGCGACTATCAGTCGGCGGCCTATATCGCGCTTATCCGTAACTTCCGTCGTTATAGCTGGCTGCTGATGTACTTGTTCGGCGCTTCGCCGACGCTGGATGCAGGCTTCCTGCGCGGTCGCTCCCATCAGCTTGAACAGCTGGATGCAGACACCCTGTATCTGCCTTACGCCACCAGCCTGCGCATGAGCGATCTGGGTTACCAGAGCAACGCTCAAGCCGGTCTGACGCCGTGCTACAACGATCTGGAAAGCTACACCCATAGTCTGCGCAAGGCTGTCGCCACGCCCTATGCGCCATACGTCGAAATCGGCACCCATCAGAACGATGAATGGGTTCAGCTCAACACCAATATCCTGCAGATCGAAAACGAGTACTACTCCAACATCCGCCCAAAACGCGTGGCCTACACCGGCGAACGGCCGATCCAGGCGCTGGTGGCCCGTGGCATTCAGTACGTCGAAGTGCGGTGCCTGGACATCAACCCGTTCCTGCCGATGGGCATCGATCTGCCGGAATCGCGTTTCCTCGACGCCTTCCTGCTGTATTGCGCGCTGAATGAAAGCCCGCTGCTCGAAAACAATGAGTGCGGCAACTGCACCTCGAACTTCCTCACCGTGGTCAAGGAAGGTCGCCGTCCGGGCCTGCAATTGCAGCGCCAAGGTCAACCGGTGGATTTGAAAGAGTGGGCCAGCGAGTTGCTTGAGAAGATTGCGCCATTGGCCGCGCTGCTCGATCAAAGCCACGGCGGCGATGCCCACAGTAAAGCGCTGGACGCGCAACGGGCGAAGGTCAAGGATCCATCCCTGACCCCGTCCGCTCAGGTGCTGGCCGCCATGCATGAGCGTAAAGAGAGCTTCACCCGGTTCTCCCTGCGCCAGAGCCAGGCTCACGCCGAGTACTTTCGCAGCGAACCGCTGAGTGCCGAAGACCAGGCTCGTTTCGAAGAGTTGGCCCGCAGTTCGCTGGCGCAACAGGCGGAGCTGGAGCAGAACGAAGTCGGCGATTTCGATGTGTTTGTCGGGTCGTATCAGGCGAGTATTCTGGCGATCAGCAACTAACCCCTGAAGGTCCCGCGGACCTTATCGCGAGCAGGCTCGCTCCCACAGGATTTGTGTGACCCCTGTGGGAGCGAGCCTGCTCGCGATGACCGCGCAGCGGTCGCTCTTAGAATTTTCCGCTCATATACTCATTCCAAAAAGTTATTTATTTTAGAATTCTTAGATCATTTAGTCTCTTTGTCAGCCGACCCTCGGCCGTCTGACAAGGAGCTTCTCAATGAAAACGTATTTTCCCCTTCGCCTCCTGGCAGCCGCGTCCCTGGCTGCGGTGAGCTTCTTTGCCCAGGCGGCTGACGTTACCGTCGCCTACCAGACCACCGTTGACCCGGCGAAAGTCGCCCAGGCCGACGGCGATTATGAAAAAGCCACCCATGCCAAAATCGACTGGCGCAAATTCGACAATGGCGCCGACATCATTGCTGCCATCGCCTCGGGCGATGTGCAGATCGGCTACCTCGGCTCCAGCCCGCTGACCGCTGCGATTACCCGCAAAGTCCCGGTGCAGACCTTCCTTATCGCGACCCAGATCGGCGCCGCCGAAGCCCTGGTGGCCCGCGATGGTTCCGGAATCAAAACCCCGCAAGATCTGATCGGCAAGAAGGTCGCCGTGCCTTTCGTTTCCACCGGCCACTACAGCCTGTTGGCAGCGCTGAAGCACTGGAACATCGACCCGTCGAAAGTGCAGATTCTCAACCTCGCCCCGCCGGCGATCGTGGCGGCGTGGAAACGCGGCGACATCGACGCGACCTACGTCTGGGATCCGGCACTGGGCGTGGCCAAGGAAAATGGCAAAGTGCTGATCACCTCGGGCGAACTGGCCAGGTTCGGGGCGCCGACCTTCGACGCCTGGATCGTGCGTACAGATTTCGCCGAGAAACACCCGGAAATCGTCACCGCGTTCGCCAAAGTCACCCTGGATGCCTACGCCGCTTATCGCAAGGACCCACAAGCCTGGCTGGCTGAAAAAAGCAACGTCGACAAACTGGTGAAGCTCTCCGGTGCCAAAGCCAGCGACATCCCATTGCTGCTGCAGGGCAACGTCTATCCGTTGGCGGCTGACCAGGTGATCACCCTCGGCGCGCCGACCACCAAAGCCATCACCGATACCGCTGTGTTCCTCAAGGAGCAAGGCAAGGTCGAAGCGGTACTGCCGGACTATGCTCCGTACGTCAGCGCCAGGTTCATCACTAACTGATCGGGAGCAAACAGCGATGGCCTTGTTAGAACTGGAGCGCATCAGCGCACAGTACCCCGGCGCGGTCGAGCCGGTGCTGGCGGATATTTCCCTGAGCCTTGGGCCACAGCAATTACTGGTCGCCCTCGGCCCTTCCGGCAGTGGCAAGACCTCGCTGTTGAACCTGATTGCCGGTTTCGTCGAGCCGAGCGCCGGGCGTATCACCCTCGACGGCGTGCCGGTCAAAGGCCCGAGCGCCGAGCGCGGCGTGGTGTTTCAGGATGACGCGCTGCTGCCGTGGCAGGATGTGTTGGCCAACGTCGGCTTCGGTCTGGAGCTGGCGGGCATTCCCAAGCCGCAACGGGAAATCCGTGCCCGGGAAATGCTTGCACTGGTGGACCTGGCCGGCTTCGATCAGCGCCGCATCTGGCAACTGTCTGGCGGCCAGAAGCAGCGTGTCGGTCTGGCCCGAGCCCTCGCCGCCGACCCACGGGTGTTGCTGATGGACGAACCCTTCGGCGCCCTCGACGCCTTCACCCGCGAGCAGATGCAGGAACTGCTGCTGCAAGTCTGGAAGCGCACCGCCAAACCGGTGTTCCTGATTACCCACGACATTGAAGAAGCCGTGTTCCTCGCCACCGACCTGATGTTGCTGGCACCCAATCCGGGGCAAATTGTCGAGCGTCTGAGCCTGGACTTCGGTCAGCGTTACGCCACCGGTGAATCGGCCCGGGCGATCAAGTCCGACCCGCGTTTTATCGAAACCCGCGAACACGTGCTGGCCCGAGTGTTCTCCCAACGCAGCACCGTCCAGCGGCAGGAGCGTGCATGAGCAGCTACGGATTACCGGCCACGGCCACCAAAACCGCCGTCAGCTCATCCGCGGTGATTGCTGCTCGTCGTGGTCTGAATACCCGCTGGATCAGCCTGCTGACCCTGATCACGCTGCTCGCCATCTGGTGGGCCGTGACCGCCAGCGGATTGATTGAACCGCTGTTTTTGCCGCCACCCTCCGCCGTACTGCAAAAAGGCTGGTTGCTGGCGACTACGGGCTATATGGATTCGACGCTGTGGCAGCATCTGGGCGCCAGCCTCAGTCGTATCGGGCTGGGCCTGGGCTTTGCGGTATTGACTGCCGTCCCGGTCGGCATCGCTATCGGTCATAACCGCATCGCGCGCGGCGTTCTCGACCCGCTGATCGAGTTCTATCGCCCTATTCCACCGCTGGCCTATCTGCCATTGATCGTCATCTGGTGCGGGATTGGTGAGCTGTCCAAAGTACTGCTGATCTACCTGGCGATCTTCGCCCCGATTGCCATCGCCACCGCCACCGGCGTGCGCACCGTCGACCCGGCCAAACTGCGCGCCGCGCAATCGTTGGGCGCGACACGGGCACAGTTGATTCGCCATGTGATTCTGCCCAGCGCCTTGCCGGACATTCTCACGGGTGTGCGGATTGGCCTGGGGGTCGGTTGGTCGACCCTGGTTGCCGCCGAATTGATTGCCGCCACCAGTGGCCTGGGTTTTATGGTCCAGTCGGCCGCGCAATTTCTGGTCACCGATGTGGTGGTGCTGGGGATTCTGGTGATCGCGCTGATCGCCTTCGTCATGGAAATGGGTCTGCGCGCCCTGCAACGCAAGCTGGTGCCGTGGCACGGCCAGGCACATTGATACGCACTGCAGAACTGACCACGCCGACATTTCGGCGCCGAATTCGAGAACGACCATGAGCCTGACCATCACTCCCCTCAGCTGTGCACTCGGCGCCCGGATCAGTGGCGTCGACATCTCCCAACCGCTGAACGTAGAACAACGCGACGCCATCGAGCAGGCGCTGTTAACGCATCAAGTGCTGTTCTTCCGCGAGCAGCCATTGAACCCACAGCAGCAGGCGCGTTTCGCCGCCAATTTCGGTGACCTGCATATTCACCCGATCTACCCGAATGTGCCGGAACAGCCTGAAGTGCTGATCCTCGACACCGCCGTCACCGACGTGCGTGATAACGCCATCTGGCACACCGACGTGACCTTCCTGCCGACTCCGGCGCTGGGCGTAGTTCTCAGCGCCAAGCTGTTGCCGGCGTTTGGCGGCGATACCTTATGGGCCAGCGGCATCGCGGCTTATGAGGCGTTGTCGGCGCCGATGCAAACCCTGCTGCAGGGGCTGACCGCGACCCACGACTTCACCAAATCCTTCCCGCTGGAACGCTTCGGCACCACCGCCGAAGACCTGGTGCGCTGGGAAGAAGCCCGCCAGAAAAATCCACCGCTGTCGCACCCGGTGATCCGCACTCACCCGGTGAGCGGGCGCAAGTCGCTGTTCGTCAACGACGGCTTCACCACTCGCATCAACGAGCTGTCGGAAACCGAAAGCGAAACAATCCTGAAACTTCTGTTCGCCCACGCCACCCGCCCGGAATTCACCATCCGCTGGCGTTGGCAGGAAAACGATGTGGCTTTCTGGGACAACCGAGTAACGCAGCATTTCGCAGTTGATGACTATCGCCCGCAACGGCGCGTGATGCACCGCGCAACCATTCTTGGGGATGTGCCGTTTTAGCAGGCCAATGATCGTTCCCACGCGGGAACGATCATCTGTTTCAAGCCGACAACTCTCGCAATGCCGCTGCAGCCAGAAACCCGGACCGTGAGCTGTAACGATGATCCCGTTTTACGGTTTGATCGATACGCTCAAGCAGGTGCTCAGGAAGCGTGGCATTAAATCGAACCGACTTCCCAAAGTAAGGTGTCACGTCAAACTCAACTACACCCCATACACCGCCGGCAAAGTCGGGATTATCAAGGTGATCATCTATTTCGTGCACCTGTGGAAGTGGATCGCCATCCGCGACCAGCCCTTCGTAATGCAAGGACAATGCTTCTTTCACGTTTTCGAATGCCTGCGCCACAGTGCTACCTGCTGAGAAGCAACCCGGCACGTCAGGGACAATCACTCCATAGTCTGAGTCGGCATCCTTGTGCAGAACGACTGGGAATTTCATGTTGGTGGACCCTTCCTCTAAATCCGGTTTCGCTGGAGACCGGCTTTTTTTCAATGCGACCCCATGAGGGCTCTCGTACCCGCTTACCGGCTTCATTTCAGTCCGGCCTGTTTCAATATGCTGTTGATCGTACCTTTCGGAAGATCGGAGTCCGGGTGCTTGATGGTGACCCTACCCGGCTTGTTCGGATGTTTGTATTGGTGATGACTGCCTTTCACCGCCACCAAATACCACCCGTCCTCCTCGATCGCTTTGATCATTTCCCGACTTCGCATCACCCTCGCCCTTTTCGACAGCATCTGTGGAGCACTGTACGCAATAAAGGGCAACCTCAATACACACCATACACACCCTGTTAAATATTAGTCCACAACCTCCTCGCCCGTTTCTACCCAGACCAACGCTTACTGAGCCGTGGCAAACACCTCGCTCAACCAATCCACAAACACCCGCACCCTCGGCGACATGTGTCTGTTGTGCGGATAAAGCACTGAGACCGGCATGGGCGGCGGTGGCGTGTCGAGGAGGATTTCCTGCACCAGTCCTTGGGAGATCTGCGTCGCCATGCGGTAGTGCGGGCACTGGATAAGGCCCAGGCCGGCGACCGCCGAGGCGGCGTAGATTTCTGCGCCGAACACCGACAGCGCGCCATCGATAGGGATTTCTTTCAGCTCGCCGTCGACCATGAATTCGAACGGGAATAGTTTGGCGGTGGTACGCGAGACGTAGTTCACCGCGCGATGCTGTGCCAGGTCGTCAAGGCACTTCGGTTCACCGTATTTACGCAGGTAGGCCGGGCTGGCGCAGGTCACCTGGCGCAAGGTCGCGATGCGGCGACCAATGAGCGACGAATCGCCCAAGATACCGGCCCGCAACACGCAATCGACGCCTTCAGCGATCAGGTCGACGAAGCGGTCTGCTTCGCTGATGGACAACTCGATCTCCGGGTAACGCTCCATGAACTGCGGCAACGCCGGGATCACGAAGTACTTGGCCAGGGTGCCATGCAAATCGACTCGCAACCGCCCTTTCGGCGCCACCGAGCGAAACGCCAGCTCTGCCTCTTCCAGCTCCGCCAGCAACTGAACGCAACGCAGGTAGTACGCCTCGCCATCCAGGGTCGGGCGCACACGGCGGGTGCTGCGTTCGAGCAGCCGGGTGCCGAGCCAGGCTTCGAATTGGTTGAGGGTATGGGTCAGGGTGGCGCGGGGCAGGTTCAGGTCATCGGCGGCTAACGTGAAGCTGCTGCGCTCGTAGATCCGCACGAAAACCTTCATCGCTTTGACTTGATCCACGCTGGGCTCCTGGCACTCGATTGTTGGCGATTATTGAACAGTAAAGACAAATCTGCTGCATTTATCGCCATGAGTAAACATGTGAATCTGCTCCCACACCCAGCAAACAACTCACTGGCTCCAGGAAAACTTCGCCATGACTACTCACACTTCGAAAGTCGCAATCGTTACCGGCGCCTCCCGCGGCATCGGCGCGGTGATCGCCAGACAACTCGCCTCTCAAGGCTTCGCGGTTGCCATCAACTACGCCAGCAGCGCCAGGGAAGCCTCGGCGCTGGTGGTGGAACTGCGCCAGGCCGGTCACCAGGCCATAGCGATCAAGGCCGATGTGGCCAACGCTGCCGACGTGAGCCGGATGTTTGATGAAGCCGAAGCGCAACTGGGCAAGGTCGACGTACTGGTGAACAACGCCGGAATCCTCAAAGTCCTGCCGCTGGCCCAGCACAGTGATGAATCGTTCGAGCAGACCTTCGCCATCAACACTCGCGGCACCTTCAATACCCTGCGCGAAGCGGCAACCCGCCTGAATGCCGGCGGCCGGATCGTCAACTTCTCCAGCAGCACCGTGGCCATGAACCTGCCGGGCTACGCGGTATACATCGCCAGCAAAGCCGCGGTGGAATCCTTCACCCAGGTGTTCGCCAAGGAACTGCGCGGTCGCAACATCACCGTCAACGCAGTCGCTCCCGGCCCGGTCGCCACTGAGTTGTTCCTGAACGGCAAAAGCGAAGAGCAGATCCAGACCTTCGCCAGAATGCCGCCTCTGGAACGTCTCGGTCAGCCAGAAGACATCGCTGACGTCGTCTCCTTCCTGGTCAGCCCGGCGGCCAGCTGGGTCAACGGGCAAATCCTGCGCGCCAATGGCGGCCTGGTTTAAGCCCGCGATCAACGGATCGGCTTGAGACTATTCGCGGGCAAGCCCGCTCCCACAAGGTCCACGCGATACCCTGTGGGAGCGGGCTTGCCCGCGAAGACGGCAGAACAGACAACTGAGCTCTGTGAGCTCTACTTCTGCGTTCCGTCATCATGCTGCAGATTGGCCTGGGTCAGGTTGCAGCCTGCCGGCACGCTGCGGGTCAGCCAGACGTTGCCGCCGATGGTCGAGCCTTTGCCGATGGTGATCCGTCCGAGAATGGTCGCACCGGCGTAGATCACCACGTCGTCTTCGACAATCGGGTGGCGCGGGTGGCCTTTTTGCAACTGACCGTCCTCATCGGCGGGAAAACGTTTCGCACCCAGGGTCACGGCCTGATAAATGCGCACTCGCTCACCGATGATCGCGGTCTCGCCGATGACCACTCCCGTCCCGTGATCGATAAAGAAGCTGGCGCCGATCTGCGCGCCGGGGTGGATATCGATGCCTGTTGCCGAGTGGGCGATTTCCGAACTGATCCGCGCCAGCAACGGCAGTCCGGCGCGGTACAAGTGATGAGCCAGGCGATGGTGGATCACCGCGAGAATCCCCGGATAGCACAGCAACACTTCATCCACACTGCGCGCCGCCGGGTCTCCGTGGAAGGCCGCCAGCACGTCGGTATCGAGCAGGCTGCGCAGCCCCGGCAAAGCCAGCGCGAAACCCTGGATCAGCTGGATCGCCTTGATCTCGACGTCGTGATCGACCTTGGCGCTTTGCCGGGCCACATAACGCAGCTCAAGCCGTGCCTGGGCCAGCAAGGCATTGAGCGCCACATCCAGGGTGTGGCCAACGTAAAAGTCTTCACTCTCTTCGCGCAGATCCACCGGGCCCAGACGCATCGGAAACAGCGCGCCACACAGTGCTTCGAGAATCTCGGCCATGGCGGCACGAGACGGCAATTCGCGCCCGCCCTGCTCGTCGCTGATGCGCCCGTTCTGAGTGCGCCACTGGTCTCGGGCTTCACGCAGTTGGTCGACGATGGTCTGCAACTGCCAATGGCTGGAACGCTCGCTCACGGTAAAGACTCCTCATTCATGCGGCCGGACTGTCTGGCCACGGAAACGGCATTCACTTTACGGTACGCACTCAAACCTGAATTAAGAACGAATTGTGCTGTTAACCGAACATTTGGGCATAAGCGTTTGGCGGTTGCTGGAGTAATAAGGCCTGCCTATAGTCCAGACATCTCCTACAGCCAGCGCGGACCCCATGATCAAACAACAGCTTGCTCGCTTCAATCGCCTGGAACTCCTCGGCAATGCCACCGCGCTGGAAAAGCTCGACCGCCTGTCGACCTGGCTGGGTCGCGATATTTATGTCAAACGCGATGACACCACCCCGCTCGCGCTGGGCGGCAACAAGTTGCGCAAACTTGAGTATCTGGCCGCCGATGCCCTGGCCGCTGGTGCCGATACGCTGATCACCGCGGGCGCTATCCAGTCCAATCATGTACGCCAGACCGCGGCGCTGGCCGCCAGGCTGGGTCTTGGTTGCGTCGCGCTGCTGGAAAACCCCATCGGCACTCAAGACAGCAACTACCTGGCCAACGGCAATCGCCTGCTATTGGATTTGTTCGACGCCAAAGTCGAGCTGGTGGACAACCTGGACAACGCCGACGATCAATTGCACGCCCTCGCCGAGCGCCTGCGGTCCAACGGCAAAAAACCGTATCTGGTTCCGATTGGCGGCTCCAACGCCTTGGGGGCTTTGGGTTACGTACGGGCCGGCCTGGAGTTGGCCGGGCAGATCGAAGATAGCGGTTTGAAATTCGCCGCCGTGGTATTGGCCTCCGGCAGCGCCGGGACCCATAGCGGTCTGGCCCTGGCGCTGAGCGAAGTGCTGCCGGATTTGCCGGTGGTGGGTGTCACGGTTTCCCGCACTGATGAAGCCCAGCGGCCGAAGGTGCAAGGTCTGGCCGAGCGCACCGCCGAACTGCTCGGCGTGAGTTTGCCGGCGAGCTTCAAGGTGCAGCTGTGGGACGAATATTTCGCCCCGCGCTATGGCGAGCCGAATGCCGGCACGCTGGCGGCGATCAAACTGGTGGCAAGTCACGAAGGCTTGTTGCTGGATCCGGTATACACCGGCAAGGCCATGGCCGGATTGCTCGACGGCATCGGCCGCAATCGCTTTGATGACGGCCCGATCATCTTCCTGCACACCGGTGGGGCGCCGGCGTTGTTTGCGTATGCGGGGATGTTTTAAGAGCGAGCGTTGCCGATTGTTCCCACGCTCTGCGTGGGAATACCTCCATGGACGCTCCGCGTCCAAGTGACGCAGAGCGTCACAGGCTGCATTCCCACGCAGAGCGTGAGGAACGATCAATGTGATCGCTGTTATTCATAAAAAGAATAACAAAGTAAATTTATATTATTTTCATGTCTAAAAAAGCCGTCATATAGTCGTGCCGCAGGCGAATATGCCAAAAGACGCATAGGCTGCTTTAAGGCAGGATGTTGCAGTCATCCAGATCCATAGATTTGCCTGCTTTTCCAAATGCATCTTCATAAGAAAATACAGGGGCTTTTCATGAATTTTTCCGCACTACGTAGAAATCTGCTTATCGGTTCGCTGGGGCTGGCACTGGGTGCCGGTCTGCTGGGGCAAGCAGTGGCCGGTGAGCAGCTGAAAAAGATCAAGGACGCTGGCGTGATCAACGTCGGTCTGGAAGGCACCTATCCTCCGTTCAGCTTCGTCGATGAAAGCGGCAAGCTGGCCGGCTTCGAAGTGGAATTCTCCGAGGCGCTGGCCAAAGAGCTGGGCGTGAAGGTGAAGCTGCAGCCGACCAAATGGGACGGCATTCTCGCGGCGCTGGAATCCAAGCGTCTGGATGCAGTGATCAACCAGGTCACCATCTCCGAAGAGCGCAAGAAAAAGTACGACTTCTCCACGCCCTACACCATCTCCGGGATTCAGGCCCTGACCCTGAAAAAGAATGAGGGCACCATCAAGACCGCCGCCGATCTGGCCGGCAAGAAGGTCGGTGTGGGCCTTGGTACCAACTACGAGCAGTGGCTCAAGGACAACGTCCCGCAAGCCATCATCAAAACCTACGACGATGATCCAACCAAGTACCAGGATCTGCGCGTAGGCCGCATCGACGCCATTCTGGTAGACCGCCTGGCGGCTCTCGAGCTGGTAGGCAAAGCCAAGGACACCGCAGTCTCCGGCGCACCCTTCTCCCGCCAGGAAGCCGGTATCGCGCTGCGCAAAGGCGAGCCTGAACTGCTGACCGCCATCAACCAGGCCATCGAGAAACTGCGGGCGGACGGCACCTTGAAGAAACTCTCGGAAAAGTACTTCAACGCTGACGTCACTCAATAATGGAAGCACTGCACTTCCCGCAGCTCCAGGCGGCGCTGCAGCTTGCGCTGGACTCCGCGCCCTTTCTGATCAAGGGCGCGTACTACACGGTGTTCCTCAGTCTGGGCGGGATGTTTTTCGGCCTGTTGCTGGGGTTCGGCCTGGCCTTGATGCGCCTTTCGCGCTTCAAGCTGGTGAGCTGGATCGCTCGCGTCTACGTGTCGTTCTTTCGCGGCACGCCGCTGCTGGTGCAGTTGTTCGTGATCTATTACGGCTTGCCGCAATTGGGTATCGAACTTGATCCACTGCCAGCGGCATTGATCGGCTTCTCGCTGAACATGGCCGCCTATGCCTGCGAAATCCTCCGTGCCGCGATCAGTTCGATCGAACGCGGCCAGTGGGAAGCTGCCGCCAGTATCGGTATGACGCGCGCACAAACCTTGCGCCGGGCGATCCTGCCGCAAGCGGCGCGCACCGCTCTACCGCCGCTGGGCAATAGCTTTATTTCGCTGGTCAAGGACACCGCGCTGGCAGCCACTATTCAGGTCCCGGAGTTGTTCCGTCAGGCGCAGCTGATTACCGCCAGAACCTTCGAAATTTTCACCATGTACCTTGCCGCCGCACTGATCTACTGGATTCTGGCCAGCATGCTCGCGCACCTGCAGAACCGTCTGGAAGAGCGGGTCAATCGGCACGACCAGGAGTCTTGAACGCATGATTGTGGTTGAAAAACTGACGAAGCAATTCAATGGTCAGACGGTCCTCAATGGCATCGACTTGCGGGTCGGGGAAGGTGAAGTGGTTGCAATCATCGGGCCCAGCGGGTCGGGCAAGACCACCTTCCTGCGCTGCCTGAATTTTCTCGAAGAACCCAGCAGCGGCCGGATCAAGGTGGGTGACATCGAGATCGATGGCAGCCGCCCGTTGAACCAGCAGCAAGGGCTGGTGCGCAGGTTGCGTCAGCACGTGGGTTTCGTGTTCCAGAACTTCAACCTGTTCCCCCATCGCACGGCGCTGGAAAACGTTATCGAAGGCCCGCTGGTGGTAAAAAAGATGCCCAGGGACAAAGCCGTCGCCCTGGGCCGCGCGCTGATGGCCAAGGTGGGGCTGGCCGGCAAGGAAGACGCTTATCCACGCAGACTTTCCGGTGGTCAGCAACAGCGTGTCGCGATTGCCCGGGCACTGGCTATGGAGCCGGAAGTGATTCTGTTCGATGAACCCACCTCAGCCCTGGACCCGGAACTGGTGGGTGAAGTGCTGGCGACTATTCGCGGACTGGCCGAAGAGAAACGCACCATGGTGATCGTCACCCACGAAATGGGCTTTGCCCGGGATGTGGCCAACCGGGTGGTGTTTTTCGACAAGGGTGTAATCGTCGAGCAGGGAGAAGCCAAAGCGTTGTTTGCCAACCCGAAAGAAGAGCGCACCCGGCAGTTTCTCAGCAAGTTTCTTACTGTCGACATTTAATTATCGGATCCAACAACTCGCACCAGGGAAGGAGCGAGTATTACCGAGATACATCTGCGTTTAAGTTCCCCCCCTTCCCGCCGACCAGCAGCTTTGTATAGCGGCAGCTCGCGCTAAAATAACATCTCCGGTTATCCGTCATATCAACCACTCGGCAGTGTGATTATTAATTGTATGCTGCGTCCATACATACCTCCGGTTACACATTCCCCTCAAAAAGCCACAATAATCCCGGCTGTGACTTGTTTGGCTTTATCGGCCGGCAAGGCAGTGGCCCGGCGCAATAGCCTGCGGGTAAAAGTAACAGGGAGCACACACTAAAATACCAATTGCACGTAGGTTTTTTCTGAATAGATGCCTATCGATAAGTTTACCGATGCCTTTGCTTGACATGAACTATTCCGCCCCCTTAGCTAAACAAAAAAGACATCAGGGTTAATTACACACTCTGACATTTTTAAGTTAGTTGGCTTATCACTTTTGTAACTTGCGTGGCGCTATATAGGTAAAGGCTTGGCACTGACGTTGTGTTCCTGCCCGAAACGGATTTCGCCGCACTCTATCAAGGAGAACGACATGACACGTACCTCGGCAAAACCTGAACTTGGCGCTCCGTTTCTGACGCAGAATCCTATCCATGGCATAGGCGTCATAGCTGCCGCTCATCTGCTGATCGACATACCGCCCTATGCCGCTATGAACGAAGGTGACCTCATCGAATTGTTCTGGGACGGCTGCTATGTGGCGTCCAGGTCACTCAGGGCTGCCGACATCGGCCAGCCTGTCAGCTTGCGGGTGCCGGAGAGTTTTATTCAAAACGGTACTTCGCGAATCCATTACCGGGTCATGCAAGTCGGGCAGGGTCCCGCGCTGTCGGCCGCACGACGGGTTCAGGTCAAACTCGACTGCCCGGGCGGGCAGCCGTCGGAACTCTGTGGTGACGAAAACCAGAGCCTTGAGCCGCTGGGTATCCCGCAGATGATCCGCCGCCAGGGGGTCAACCCCAACCAGATCAAGCGCGGTGTACCACTGACCATAGAACCCTACCTGAACATGGCGGCCGAGGATGCGATTACCCTGCGTTGGGGCGACGTGCGTATGGACCTGCCCAATGTCACAGCCGATGAAGTCGGCAAACCCATCAACGTCTGGGTGCCACCGGCAGTGATTCTGGAAGCAGGGGAAGACAATCAACTGGAAATCACCTACTGCATCCTTGACCGGGTGGGTAACAACTCGCGCTGGGCGCCGCCCCGAAAACTGAAAATCGGTTGTACCAACCCGTACAGCAAAATGCCGAGGAGAACGGTGCTTCAAGCCGCCGAAACCAGACGCCGCTAAGGCCATCCCCCGCCTGCTCTGGGGCTTATGCTCCAGAGGCGGGACATTGACGACAGACCTTCTATGTATATTCCTAAAAGTTAGTTTATTAATTATTTATACGCGATTAGGGTATATATACCGGACCACCGGACATTCTTGTTTTCCGATTTCGCCGCAGCTTTCGCGGCATTTCCATGAGATGTGAGGTAGGTATGGTCAAAATCACCCCGGTGCAAATCGCCAGGGCATTGCGTGCAGCCAAGGAGCGGCACTGATGTCTAGTCTGGTAGATGCATCCGTCCAGAGTGATCTGGACATCGCCCCGCTGTTGTTGCCCGCACGCATCTTGCGTAACGACGCCCAAGCGTTACAAGCCGCCCATGAACTCGCTGACGCCGCCCGCCTGCAAGCATCGCAGCGCGACCGACAGCGCAAGTTGCCATGGTCGCAAATCGAGCAGTTCACCCGCAGCGGCCTGGGCAGTATTTCCATTCCCCGTGAATTCGGTGGCCCACAGGTTTCATTCGTCACTCTGGCTGAGGTGTTCGCGATCATTTCCGCGGCCGACCCGGCGCTGGGGCAGATCCCGCAAAACCAGTTCGGCATTCTTAACGCCCTATTGGACAGCGCCACCGAACGGCAAAAAAAGCAGCTGTTGCAGAGCGTCCTCGAAGGCTGGCGGATCGGCAACGCCGGGCCGGAACGCGGCACCAAAAACACCCTTGAGCTCAAAGCCAGGATTACCGCCAAAGGTGACGGCTTCGTCATCAGCGGCCAGAAGTTCTACTCCACCGGTGCCTTGTTCGCCCACTGGATTGCCGTCAAAGCCCTGAACGACGAAGGCAAGCAAGTGATGGCGTTTGTCCGCCGAGGCACGCCGGGCCTGCGCATCGTTGACGACTGGTCAGGCTTTGGCCAACGGACCACCGCCAGCGGCACCGTGCTGCTCAACAACGTGCCTGTCGAAGCCGAACTGGTGGTGGATAACTGGCGGTTGAGCGAAGTCCCGAATATCCAGGGCGCGGTGTCGCAATTGATTCAGGCCGCCATCGATGCCGGCATTGCCCGTGGGGCGATCGACGACAGCATCAGCTTTGTCCGCGAACGCTCGCGGCCGTGGATCGACGCCAAGGTCGAACGCGCCAGTGATGCCCCCTACGTGATCGCCGACATCGGCAAGCTGAAAATCGAACTGCATGCTGCCCAAGGGCTGCTGCGCAAGGCGGGTCAAGTGCTCGATCAGGTCAGAGCCGCACCCGTGACTGCCGAATCCGCTGCCCGCGCATCGATCGCCGTGGCCGAAGCCAAAGTACTGACCACCGAAATCTCGCTGCTGGCCAGCGAAAAACTTTTCGAACTGGCCGGCAGCCGCGCAACCCTCGCCGAATTCAACCTCGACCGCCACTGGCGCAACGCTCGCGTCCACACCCTGCACGACCCGGTGCGCTGGAAATACCACGCCGTGGGCGCCTATCACCTAAATGGCACCTTGCCGGCCCGGCACTCCTGGATCTGACGACCAGAACATTTTTGAGCAGACTTCTGGAGAAACACATGACTCTTTCTCAACACGTCGCGGTGATAACCAGCGATGAACAAGCCCTGATCGTCGCCAGCGACCTGGCCGAAGACTTCAAACGCGACAGCGCATTACGCGATCGCGAACGCCGTCTGCCGCATCCCGAGCTGGAAGTGTTTTCACGCTCCGGCCTGTGGGGCATCAGCGTGCCAAAAGCCTACGGCGGCGCGGGCGTTTCCAACGTCACCCTGGCCAAGGTCATTGCGCTAATCGCCCGGGCCGACGCCTCCTTGGGGCAGATCCCGCAGAATCACTTCTATGCCCTCGAAGTGCTGCGGGTAAACGGTAACCCTGAGCAACAAAAACGCCTCTACGCCGAAGTATTGGCCGGTCAGCGTTTCGGTAATGCTCTGGCGGAACTCGGCACCAAAACCGCTCACGACCGCGTCACCAGCCTGAACCGCGATGGCGAGGGTTATCGTATCAACGGCCGCAAGTTCTACTCGACCGGCGCCATTTACGCACAACGCATTCCGACGTCGGTGGTGGATGCAAACGGCGTCCAGCAGTTGGCCTTCGTCGCTCGCAACAGCACAGGCCTGAGCGTGATCGACGACTGGAGCAGCTTCGGCCAGCGCACCACTGGCAGCGGTTCGGTGGTGTTCGATAACGTGTACGTCGCGGCCGAGGATGTGATCCCGTTTCAAAGCTCCTTCGAGCGCCCGACGCCGGTCGGCCCGCTGGCGCAGATTCTCCACGCCGCCATCGACACCGGTATCGCCCGCGCCGCTTATGAAGACGCGCTGCACTTTGTGCGAAGCAAAACCCGGCCGTGGATTGATTCCGGCAACGATAGAGCCACTGAGGATCCGCTGACCCTCAAGAGCTTCGGCCACTTGAGCATTCGCCTGCACGCCGCCGAAGCACTGCTGGAGCGCGCCGGCGAATTCCTCGACAAGGCGCAAGCTCAAACCAACGCCGAGACCGTCGCCGCTGCTTCAATTGCCGTCGCCGAAGCTCGCGCCATCAGCAGCGAAATTTCCCTGGCGGCCGGCAGTACCTTGTTCGAACTGGCCGGCAGCCAGGCAACCCTGGCCGAGCATGGTCTGGACCGCCACTGGCGCAACGCCCGGGTACACACCCTGCACGACCCGGTGCGCTGGAAATACCACGCGGTCGGCAACTACTACCTCAACGATGAAAATCCTCCGCTGCGGGGGACCATTTGATGGCCGAGCCGTTGAATACAAGGAAAAAGATCCTGCTCAATGCTTTCAACATGAATTGCATCGGGCACATCAACCATGGCCTGTGGACTCATCCGCGGGACACTTCGACCCAATACAAAACCCTCTCGTACTGGACCGAACTGGCGCAACTGCTGGAACGCGGGCTGTTCGACGGCTTGTTTATTGCCGACATCGTCGGCGTCTACGACCTGTATCAAAACTCGGTGGACGTGCCACTCAAAGAGTCGATCCAGCTACCGGTCAACGACCCGTTGCTGCTGGTGTCGGCCATGGCTGCGGTGACAAAAAATCTCGGCTTCGGCCTGACCGCCAACCTCACCTACGAAGCGCCGTATCTGTTCGCCCGGCGCATGTCGACCCTCGATCACCTGAGTAGTGGCCGGGTCGGCTGGAACATCGTCACCGGCTACCTCGACAGCGCCGCCAAGGCCATGGGCCTGAACGAACAGGTCGAGCATGACCGGCGTTACGACCAGGCCGATGAATACCTGCAAGTGCTCTACAAACTCTGGGAAGGCAGCTGGGAAAACGACGCGGTACTTAACGATCCAAAGCAGCGGATCTATGCGCAGCCGGAAAAGGTCCACAAAGTCCGGCACCACGGCGAGTTCTATCAGGTCGAGGGCTATCACCTCTGCGAGCCTTCGCCGCAACGCACACCGGTGCTGTTCCAGGCCGGTAGTTCGGATCGAGGCTTGCAGTTCGCCGGACAGCATGCCGAGTGCGTGTTTATCAGCGGGCAGAACAAGGCGTCGACCAAGGTGCAAGTGGACAAGGTCCGCGCCAGTGCCATCGAGGCCGGTCGCAACCCGGCAGACATCAAGGTGTTCATGGGCCTCAACGTGATTGTTGGCACCACTGAAACGCTTGCCTGGGCCAAGCATGCCGAATACCTGAGCTACGCCAGTGCCGAGGCCGGCGTTGCGCATTTCGCCAGTTCCACCGGCATCGATTTCGCCGAATACGAGCTCGATGAGCCGATCCAGTACGTGAAAAGCAACGCCATCCAGTCCGCCACCAAGACCCTGCAAAACAACGACTGGACCCGGCGCAAATTGCTCGAACAACACGCCTTGGGCGGACGCTACATCACCCTGGTCGGCTCGCCCGAACAGGTCGCCGATGAGCTTGAATCCTGGATCGCCGAAACCGGTCTGGACGGCTTCAACCTGACCCGTATTGTCACACCGGAAAGCTATGTGGATTTCATTGAACTGGTGATTCCAGAGTTGCAGCGCAGAGGGTCGTACAAGACAGCGTATGACCAAGGGAGCCTGAGGGAAAAGTTGTTTCATGCAAAGGCGCATTTACCCCAACAACACACGGGCGCCAGCTACCGACACTGACCCCTGTGGCGAGGGAGCTTGCTCCCGCTGGACCGCGTAGCGGGCCCAAAAACAGCCACCGAGTTGTTTCAGATAAAACTCGGCGGCCGTTTTGCGACTGCTTCGCAGCCGAGCGGGAGCAAGCTCCCTCGCCACAGTGAAGCGCCACGAACTCAAAAACTGACTACTGACTGGAAACTACCCATGACCAAAAACCTCTTCACCCAACCAGTCAAAGCACTGGCCCTCGCCCTCGGACTGTTCAGCGCCGTCACCCACGCCGCCGACACACCACTGAAAGTCGGCACCACCGCCGCCTTTGCCATTCCACTGGAAGCGGCCGTCATCGAGGCCGGCAAGCAAGGCCTGAAAGTCGAACTGGTGGAGTTCAGCGACTGGATCGCGCCCAACGTCAGCCTAGCCTCGGGCGATATCGACGTGAACTACTTCCAGCACATCCCGTTCCTCGAAAACGCCAAGGCCGCCGCCGGGTTTGATCTGGTGCCATTCGCCCCAGGGATCATCAACAACGTCGGCCTCTACTCGAAGAAATACAAAAGCTTCGACAAGCTGCCGCAAGGCGCCAGTGTTGCCATCGCCAACGACCCGATCAACAGCGGGCGCGGTTTGCAACTGCTGGCCAAGGCCGGGCTGATCACCCTCAAACCAGGCGTCGGCTACAAAGCCACCGAGGACGACATCATTGCCAACCCGAAGCAACTGAAAATCCTTCAGGTCGAAGCCGTGCAACTGGTGCGCGCCTACGAGGACGCCGATCTGGTGCAGGGCTACCCGGCCTATATTCGCCTGGCAAAAACCTTCGATGCCAAATCTGCCTTGCTGTTCGACGGCCTCGATCACAAGGAATACGTGATCCAGTTCGTGATCCAGCCCAAGAGCAAAACCGATCCACGGCTGATCCAGTTCGTCGACATCTACCAGCATTCACCGGTCGTGCGCGCGGCATTGGATAAAGCCCACGGCAAGCTCTATCAAGCCGGCTGGGAAGGCTGAACATGAGTGCAACGAACGCCCAACGCAGGCTGCTCGATCCGCCTGCACAGCATGCCGAACAGACCGAGTTGCGCCCGGAACTGAATCGCGCTCACGTGCGCTTTATCGGCCTCGGCAAGACCTACGAAGGTCAGCAGGGTCCGGTCAATGCCTTGCACGGTATCGACCTGGCGATCCAGCGCGGCGAAGTGTTCGGCATCATCGGCCGCAGCGGCGCCGGCAAGTCATCGCTGATCCGTACCATCAATCGTCTGGAACAGCCGAGCACGGGCCGGGTGCTGATCGATCATGTGGACATCGGTGACTTCGATGAGGACGGGCTGGTGGTGCTGCGCCGGCGCATCGGCATGATCTTCCAGCACTTCAATCTGATGTCGGCCAAGACCGTCTGGCAGAACGTCGAGTTGCCGCTCAAGGTCGCCGGGGTGCCCAAGGAGCAGCGCGAGCGCAAAGTCCGTGAACTGCTGGAGCTGGTGGGCCTGCAAGACAAGCACAAGGCCTATCCGGCGCAGCTGTCCGGCGGGCAAAAACAACGCGTCGGGATCGCCCGGGCGCTGGTCCATGATCCGGCGATTCTGCTCTGTGACGAAGCCACTTCGGCACTGGACCCGCAGACCACTCAGTCGATCCTCGGCCTGCTGCGCGAGATCAATCGACGGCTGGGCCTGACCATCATTTTGATCACCCATGAGATGGCGGTGATCCGCGATATCTGTGATCGGGTGGTGGTGCTCGAACATGGGCGCATTGTCGAGCAAGGGCCGGTCTGGGAAGTCTTCGGCGACCCGCGGCATGAGGTCAGCAAAACCTTGCTCGCACCCTTGCAACACAGCTTGCCGGACGAGCTGCAAAACCGCCTGCACGCGCAACCCCAGTCAGCGGACGCCGCCGTGGTACTGCGCTTGCAGTTCACTGGCAGCACGGCTGACGAACCGGATCTGGCAGCGCTGTTCAGCGCCCTCGGCGGCCGTGTGCGCTTGCTGCAGGGTGGTGTCGAGCGGATTCAGGGGCATGCGCTAGGACAACTGCTATTGGCGGTGACAGGCTCCTCACTGGGCGCGGAAGAATTACGTCAACGCGCCACGCAATGGGCACAACAGGTCGAGGTGCTGGGCTATGTGGTTTGATCGTTTACTTCAGGGCGTCATCGATACCTTCCTGATGGTCGGCGTGTCGTCGCTGATCGCGTTGCTGGCGGGTATTCCGTTGGCGGTGATTCTGGTCACCAGCTCCAAGGGCGGCATCTACGAAGCCCCGGCGCTGAACCGTGCGCTGGGGGCCTTCGTCAATCTGTTCCGCTCGATCCCGTTTTTGATTTTGATGGTCGCGCTGATTCCTTTCACCCGGCTGATCGTCGGCACCACTTATGGCGTGTGGGCCGCGGTAGTCCCGCTGACCATCGCCGCCACGCCATTCTTCGCGCGCATCGCCGAAGTCAGCTTGCGCGAGGTCGACCACGGCCTGATCGAAGCCGCCCAGGCCATGGGTTGCCGGCGCTGGCATATCGTCTGGCATGTCTTGCTGCCGGAAGCGCTGCCGGGGATTGTCGGCGGTTTCACCATCACCCTGGTGACCATGATCAACTCCTCGGCCATGGCTGGAGCGATTGGTGCGGGCGGGTTGGGTGATATCGCCTACCGTTATGGCTATCAGCGGTTTGACAGCCAGATCATGCTCACCGTGATTGTGCTGTTGGTGATTCTGGTGGCAGCGATTCAGCTGGGCGGGGATCGGTTGGCCAAGGGCCTGAACAAGCGCTGAGTTTGCCGGGAGATCTGGGTCGTCTGTCATGACGCCTTCGCGAGCAAGCTCGCTCCCACAAGGTCACGGCTTTGCCTGTGACTATGAGCCATGAGGTATATTTGGCGAACTCACCCTCGCCAGCAGCCCATCATGAAACTCGCCCCGACCGACCTTGATCAGATCACCTCCACCACCCTGGGCCACTACAACCAGGTGGCGGAGAGCTTTCGCGAAGGGACTCACGATCACGATGTCAGCCAGAACATCGCCGCGCTGCTGCGGCATATACAGGGCGAGGCGCCGTTCACCATTCTCGACTTCGGCTGCGGCCCGGGGCGCGATCTGCAGACCTTCACGCGGATGGGCCATACCGCCATCGGCCTCGACGGCTCGGAGCGTTTTGCGCAAATGGCTCGTGAGGACAGCGGTTGCGAGGTCTGGCAGCAGGACTTCCTCAAGCTCGACCTGCCTGCCGAACGTTTCGACGGGATTTTCGCCAATGCGGCGCTGTTTCATGTTCCCGGGCAGGAATTGCCTCGGGTTCTGAAGCAATTGCACACTACCTTGAAAGCCGGCGGCGTGCTGTTCAGCTCCAACCCACGGGGCGAGAACCAGGAAGGCTGGAATGGCCCGCGTTATGGTGCGTATCACGATCTGGAGTCGTGGCGCGGGTTGTTGACTGAGGCAGGATTTGTCGAGTTGGAGCATTACTACCGCCCGGCCGGGCTGCCGAGGGAGCAGCAGCCTTGGCTGGCGAGTGTGTGGCGTAAAGCTTAAGAACATCCAATGCTCATCGGCACCAGGAAGTCGGTATTAACCGAGACTCAAGTTGGCCGTCATGACGTCTTCGCGGGCAAGCCCGCTCCCACAGGTTTATCGGTTGAATACAAAAATGTGGGCAGCTGCAGACTATGATTGGGTGGAGGCAACGGGCTTGTGCCCGTTACCCCTCCCACACCACCGGACGTGCGGTTTTCCGCATCCGGCGGTTGAACAGCTCAGCAAGGTGCTGAGGCGAAGTCCTGCGGCGTCCACAGTCCCCAGCGACGCATCATGTTCAGACTCATCGCCTGCTGCATCACCGGGTGGCGCGCCGCTCGCCAGGCACCGTCGTGGAAGCTTACTCGCGCGAGTTGCCGGCTTGCGATACCAAGCCCGCGCAGTTTGCGCATTCGTCCCTCACGACTGTGCCAGCGCTGCCAGAAACATTTGCGCATATGTCGGCGAGTCCATTGCGATAACCGCTTGAAGTCGTCCTTCACCCAGCGGAAGTATTCGTACCACCCCCGGATGTAACGTCCCCATTGAGCCACGAGTTCGGTGCTCGTCAGACTTTGCCTGGCCGACCACAGCTCGCGAACTTTCTTGCGGTATTTCTTCACGGTCTTGCCGGACAGTTGGCCATTCCCTTGTTCGTCGATGTTGTAACCAAGGAAGTCGCGATCCCAAGGCCGTCCCGTTCCACTCTTGCTGGCACTCACTTTGAGCTTGAGGTGTTTCTCTATCCAAGCCGTCACACTGCCCAGCACGCGATCCGCACTGCGTTCGCTGGTGACATAAATCACCAGGTCGTCGGCGTAGCGACAAAAGCTCAGCCCTCGGGCTTCCAGCTCTTTGTCCAGTGCATCCAGATAGAGGTTGGCAAGCAGCGGGCTTAGCGGGCCTCCTTGCGGAGTTCCGGCCGTCCTTTTGACCCGCTGACCGTCCAACAGCATATCCGCTCGAAGCGTCTGACCGATGTAACTCATCAGCCGCTTGTCACGGATATCCCTGGATATGAGGCTCATCAACCTGTCGTGATTGACCTGATCGAAGAAGGCTTCGATGTCGATATCCACGACCCAGGTCTTGCCTTCCAGGACAAAGGCCTTGGCGGCTCGTATGGCATCGAGATTGCTCCTGCCTGGCCGGAAACCGTAGCTGTGTTCGCTAAATTTGGCATCCCACAGCTGCGTCAGGTGCTGCTGGACCGATTGCTGGATCAAGCGATCCTGCGTATTCGGAATGCCCAACAGCCGCTCCCCGCCTTGCGGCTTGGGGATCCTGAGACCTTTGACAGGACCCGGTTTATAGGTCCCGTCCAGAAGCTTGCTCTTGATGGCCGGCCAATGCGTTTGAAGGTGTGCGGTGAGTTCGTCGGTAGTGATTCCGTCGACCCCTGGCGCCCCTTTGTTCGACCGGACCTTCTTGAGCGCTCGGTGCATATTCTCCTTTTCGACAATCGTTTCCATGCAGGTTTCGCTCAACACGTCTCTATTCCCGTTCCGTCTGCCTGCTGACTCGCCCCTTCCTTGCGCGCATTGGTCGAGGTCCACCCGACTTTCCCACGCACGGCCTTCCCGCTACGTGCCACATGGCATTTCCGGGTGCGGTTTCAAAGGGCTCTCGCTTTGTAGGCAGTAGTCTATGGTGAGTGTTTCTGTTCTTCAGCCCTTCGCTCCAGATCCATTACGACCCTTCTTCACTACTACGGCATCTGCTGACTTCTCGCGGGCTACGCCCGCGAGATCTCCCCGGGTAAGGTGCCAAAACCTTCGGCTCGGGCCGCCAAGCTCTACCTGATGCGTCTTTCGGTGACGGTTGGATTTCGTGGCTCCCAGCACACTTATCGCCCGCATCCGGCCTCGCTGCTTGTTCGTGTTCCTGCGGTCGCGCCTTTGCTACACGCTTCTTTCAGGCTGGCCTCGCGGCTTCCCCCTTGCGTTTCGCTACAGTTCTCGTCACTCATTCTGGTCACCACTTTTCAGGTGACTGGCTTTGGCCCATGCCGGGCACACTGGGAGCGGGCTTGCCCGCGAATGGATCAGTCAGCGCTGCAAATCGACCTGATACTCCGTCACCTTCCCATCCGCCTCGAATGCCGTAATGCCTTGCCCTTCATAAACTCTGCCGCCGACTTCACGCGCTTGCAGATCGAAGTTGGCCACCAGCCGCGTCCCATCGGAAAAGGTCGTCTGTTGCACCTGTCGATCCGTCGTCAGCCAACGAAAATCCGTCAATGCCTGAGTGGCGAGGCGCTCGTGCAGCGGGCGGAAGAAGGCGTCCTGACGCTGGATCAACGGTAGCCGCTGTTCCAATGTGCCGGTGCTCAGATGATAGAGCGGCGGGACGTTGTAGAGCAGCTGGGTCAGCTCGTTTTCCGCCCATACATTGCTCAGTTTCAAGTTGTCGAACAGCCAGTGATGAGTGGTGATCACCGAGCCGTGAAACACCGCTTGATACAGCGGCAAACGCGTGGCCGGGTCGAAATGAACCGTGCGGTAGGGCTCTTTGATCGGCACCGACTTGAAGAACACGCTTGGCTGTTCCGGTGGATACCAGTTGCCCAGGTAGTATGGCGACTGCTTGTTCTTGCTCAGGTCCGGGTCTCCCCAGCCAATCACCGGGGTTTGCATACCGTGGGCGAACAGGATGCCTTGGGCGGTGGCAGCGTTGCCGTCTTCGGAGCCCGCCGGTAGTTTCAGGGTGTCGGTGATCCAGCGTGCGGCATCGATATTGCCCGCGGCATTTTGTGCCTGAGTCATGGTCGCGCCAGGGCGGTAGCTATCGAACAGCATGCTGGTGGCGTAAGCATCGAGAAACCAGCTGTTGAAACCGGCTTTGGCCTGAACGGCCTTGACCCGCGCCTCGAGCAAAGGCCGGACACACCGTGGGTCGGTGTAATGGCCGGACTGCTGGAAGCCGCTTTTCAGTTCATCGTTTTTCAAGACGATCGCGCAATTGCGATTGGCCCTGAAGCCCAGGTGGGCGGTGGTCCAGTCCGGATTTTCACTGGACGTCAATGCCGTTTGATAGGAGTCATAGGGAGCCATCAGATAGCCGGCCTGCACGCCTGCACGCACCGCTTCGGGATGCCAAAGCCCCCCTTCCCAACCCTCGCCCAGTCCCAACCACAAACGCAGCAGTTGAGCGGCTTGCAGCTGTTTAATCGTCTCCAGAGACAAGGTACTTCCCCAGCGTTCAGGATTCGACGTGAGCGCCGTAGCGAACACCGTTGCGACTTCACGGCGCAACTCACCGTAGCGACCGGCCAGTTTTTGCATGTCGGGTTCCGTGGTGGCTTGCCAGCGTTCTCGAGCCTTCTTGTTCAGGGCGCTGTTGAGGCTGCGCAGCATCGTGGCTTGTTGATAGCGGTCGAGGGGCGGCTGAGCCTTGCTCAGGATTTGCGTAGCTTCGCTGTCCAGATAACCACGCAGTTCGGTTGCCAACGTTTCCTTACCGCGCAGCAACTCCAACAGTTGTGGCCAGCTGCGCACATCGTCCATCCCGAGCAGGTCGTTGCCCCATAGGTAGATATGGCTCGCACCCAGCAATTTGTTCGCTTCAGGCGTTTTCAGCAGTTTGTCGCGGAGGGGTTCATAGTCCCCGGTTTCGATCAGCCATTGTCGATAACGCTTGGCGCCGGCCAGAGGGTCGGCATCCCCCAGATACAGGCTGAAGGTCAGCGGCGCCGCAGGGTCCAGCGAGGTGAATTCATGGCTGGCGGCAAGCGCCAGGGTCTTGCCTTCGGCGCTCAGTGTGAGGCGATTGTTATAGGGGTTGGTCATCAACCAGTTCAGCGTGAAGCTTGCGTGATCCACGCCCCACAGTGGCAGGCTCAGGTCTTGGGTGGTGTTGAAATCCCCCTGATCCAGCAGAAATCTCTGCCAGAGCGAATTACCGGTCGGCACGTAATGCCCTTCGGCCAGCGGCCAGATCAGTCCCTTGCCCATGGCGCTGCCGGGTTGTTTGAGGAAGCTCAGTTCACCGGCGCTGCGGGCTCTAATCGAGAGGGAGAGTTCGCGTTGATCGAGCCGGGCGCTGAGGGTCCAGGCGCCGTCATCCCATTGCCAATCGGCTTGATCCGCGGTCGTTTCCAATCCGCTGACACGATGCGCCGTCACTCCGGCTGAAGCCTGCACTGCCGGGTTCTGAGCGGGCGTAACGCGAATCGCCAGCGTCGCCGGATCGAGTTCGACGCGCCAGAGGTTGCTTTCCAGCACCGTGCTGGCCAACGCACCTGACGACAGCAACAGCGCGCAGCTCAGCAGTGCGTAGCACAGACAACGAGTGACAGGCGACATGGGCGTTCCTTCTCGAGTGAAGAGACGCAGGGTAAGCCAATCGAGGAGCGAGGCGCACGGGTACAGATTCTGAAAAGAACGCCAGATCATTCCCACACCGAGAGGCACTGGTATGAGAGATCGTTCCCCACTCTCGAATGGGAATGCCGGCAATTGCGAGACATACCGTTTCTTAACTGGCTGGCATGCTGATGGTACTGAACGAACCGGAAACCAGCCTGCACCCGGACCTGTTGCCCGCCCTGGCACGGCTGATCATCCGCGCGTCAGAACAATGCCAGGTGTGGGTAGTGTCCCACGCCAGCCGCTTGATCGCGGCGTTGCATTGGCCGGATTGATCGGTGATTTGCTGTGGAGGCGGGAAACAGCTATGTTCCCTTGGGTTGTAAGAAGGGTCTTTTTTTAGAGATCGCTCTCCATGGACGGACAGCTTTTGGCCAGACTCGCCGGCCAGACAACCACAAGGACGCGAACAATGGCTGACGCAAAGGCACCACAGCGGATGGATCCGCAGGAGGTCGTGAAATGGCTCGTGGCGTTACGCCGGGCGTTGGAGAATAGACCGAGCGCTGTGGTCAGCGATCCTGGATAGTGTGGCGAGGGAGCTTGCTCCCGCTGGGTGGCGAAGCCGCCCCAAAACCTGCAACAGTGTTCTGTCTGGCACACCGCATGTATCGGTTTTACGACTGCTGCGCAGCCGAACGGGAGCAAGCTCCCTCGCCACAGGTATGGGCTCGACGCCTTGCTTGATCGATCCCCAATCCAATAAAAAACGCCGACGCTTTACCAGCCGTCGACGTTGAAACCTTGAAGGGGATTGTGCGTTAGAAAGAAAGCGCGCCGAATCAGAACGCCGGCAACACTGCGCCGCTGTATTTCTTCGCGATAAAGGCTTTCACTTCCGGGCTGGTCAGTGCCTTGGCGAGCTTCTGGATGGCGGCGCTGTCCTTGTTGTCCGGACGGGCCACCAGGAAGTTCACGTACGGCGAATCTGCGCCTTCGATCACCAGTGCGTCTTTAGCCGGGTTCAGACCGGCTTCCAGCGCGTAGTGTAGTTGGTGTTGATCATGTCCAGGTCAACCTGATCCAGCACGCGCGGCAGCATGGCTGATTCGAGTTCTTTGAACTTGAAGTTGTGCGGGTTCTTGGCAATGTCTTTCGGGGTCGCCAAAGCGTTTTTCGGATCTTTCAACTCGATCAGACCGGCCTTTTGCAGCAGGATCAGTGCACGACCGCTGTTGCTGCCTTCGTTCGGGATGGCAATGGTCGCGCCGTCTTTGAGTTCAGCCAGACTTTTGACTTTCTTCGAGTAACCGCCGAAAGGTTCGACGTGAACGCCGATCACCGTCACCAGGTTAGTGCCTTTGCCTTCGTTGAAGCTTTTCAGGTACGGCAGGGTCTGGAAATAGTTGGCGTCCAGACGCTTCTGATCGACCTGCACGTTGGGTTGTACGTAGTCGGTGAAGATCTTGATTTCCAGATCCACGCCTTCTTTGGCGAGGGCCGGTTTGATCAACTCAAGAATCTCGGCGTGTGGCACCGGCGTTGCGGCAACCACCAGTTTCTCGTTGGCCTGAGCCAAGCCCGCAGTCAGGGCAGCCGCCAATGCGGTGAACAACAGAACCTTTTTCATGCAGTGTCCTTATCGAAAATCACAGTCGTCATCGACGACGGCTTCAAGTGAGGTGCCAGTGAAGTGCTATCGCTGGCGTGGAGCGGACAATACCGAGATTTTTTATTCCCGAACAATATCTTTTATTCACTTTCATATTCCATTTTGTTCATACAGGCGTCGCCCGCTCTACGCCGCGACCTCTAAGGACTGCGTAAGCCGTTCAAGCAGGCTTTTCAGGGTCGCCCGTTCGCCAGCAGAACCACCGCTGATGATTCGCCCCAGCTGTTGCTCGATCAACGGCAACGGCGTCAGGCTTTCCGGCAAATTGAGATGCTCGGGCAAAATCTCGTCGCCACTGCTCACCAGCAGTGCAAAGTGAATGACGTTCTCCAGCTCCCGGGTATTGCCCGGCCAGCTATGTTGTTCCAGCAGTAGCTGCGCCGCCTCGCTGATCAACGGCACCGGCAAATCCAGGCGTTGGCTGTAGATACCGAGGAAATACTCGGCCAGCGACAGGATATCGCCGACCCGTTCGCGCAACGCCGGCAGCTCCAGTTGGCCTTCGCTGAGGTAGCGATAAAGCCGTTCATGGAATTTCCCGGCACTCACCGCTTGTGCCAGGTCGATGCTCGTCGCCGCCACCAGTCGCACATCCACCGGACTTGGCTGCTGAGCGCCGACACGAGTGACTTCGTGATTTTCCAGCGCGGCGAGCAACTTGATCTGGATCGGCAATGGCAGGTCGCCGATTTCGTCCAGGTACAAGGTGCCGCCATTGGCTGAGCCGAACCAGCCGGCGCGGCTGCTGGCCGAGCCGGTGTAACTGCCGGCGGCATAGCCGAATAACTCAGCGTCGGCGTACGTCGGGCTGATCGCTCCGCAGTTCACCGAAACAAACAGACCACCGCGGTCACTGGTACGGTGAATATGCCGCGCCAGCAATTCTTTACCAGTGCCGGTTTCACCGCGGATCAGTACAGAAATCGAGCGTGGTGCCAGCTGTTCGAGCTCTTGGCGCAGTTGCCGTGAACGTGGGTCGACAAATACCAGCGCCTTGGCGCGAATGCTCAGCGGGCTTTTTTCCGCGTCAGGGAAGGTCAGTAGCGGCTGACCGAAGGTTTCATGCAGGCTCATGGCAGACTCCCGCCCAAATCCGCCGGGAGACGGGGGGCGTTAAAAAAATAGAAGACTCAAGCGCGACGCAGGGAATGCTGTTCCATGCGATTTTGCAGACGGTAGAGATACGCGAAACCCTGCTCCCAGCGTTGGTGGCCGGACTTCACATTGATGTGGCCGGCGCCAGCCAGAATCCCGGCTTCGGCGCCCCAGTTGCGGGCCAGCTCAAGGGCACGGGTGGCGCTGACGGCGCTGTCGTTGTCCGAGCTGACGACCTGACTGGGGAATGGCAGCAGGTGCGTCGGAATCGGTGCGAAATTACGCAAGGCCGGCGCGCAGGCAGGACGTTCGACATCGGCCGGCGCGACCAGCAAGGCCCCGCGGACCTGACGCAAAAAGCTCACAGGTGCCTGTGCGGCCCAATGAGCAACAGTGATGCAACCCAGACTGTGGGCGATCAGGATCACTGGCGTGCTGTCAGCGGCGATGGCCTCGGCCAGTGCCGCGACCCAATCTTCACGACGCGGAGTCAACCAGTCGGCCTGCTCCACACGCGCGCTGTTCGGCAAACTGTTCTGCCAATGGCTTTGCCAATGATCTTCTGGCGATCCTTGCCAGCCCGGCACGATCAGGTAGCGAATCGATTCGTTGCGCATGGGGAGCCCTCCGGCTAGGTGTCTGTTCCTGGTCGAGTATAGGGATCGGAGCTATGCGCGTTAAGGAATAAGAAGCTATTTATTAAGATCATAAAAGAATATGTGTGTGTATTCAGGCGCCCGGGACTTGCAGAAGTACCCTGCATGCTTCCATCCTCTGCTTATTGATGTTCGCATCGTGCCCTGCCGACCCGCGCAGGGCGCTAACCGTGAACGCAACCTGTTGACCGGAAGCGCCAATCATCATGATTGAACCTACCTCCCTCGCCAGCTGGACCCGCGCCCTGCGCAAGCAACTAGACGCCCTTGGCTTCGACAGCGACGCACTGTGCCGCGAAGCCGGCCTCGACCCGCAACTGATGGGCGACCCGAACGCCCGTTATCCGCTGTCCGCCACCACTCGACTATGGGAAGTGGCGGTCAAAGCCAGTGGCGACCCTGCAATCGGCTTGCGGGTCTCGCGCTTTGTCAGCCCGACCACCTTTCACGCGCTGGGGTATGCGCTGGTGGCCAGCGGCAGCTTGCGCGAAGTCTTCGAGCGGATCGTGCGTTATCACCAGATGGTCAGTGACGCGCTGGAGCTGGAGTTGACCCTGCACGGTGACCGTTACTGCTTTCATTTGAAGGTGCCTGCGGGCAGCCCGTCGCTAGCGTACGAGGCCATTGATGCCTTTGCAGCGATCTATGTCCGCACCTGCCGCAACCGTCTGGGCCGGGATTACGCGCCGCTGGCGGTGTACCTGCGCCGACCGGAGCCGGCCGATCCGAAGCAATGGCATACGGTGTTCCGCGCGCCGATCTTTTTTGCCGCTGACGAGGACCGGCTGGAGTTCGCCGTCAGCGATTTCGACTGCCATCTGGATGACGCCAACCCGGAACTGGCCGAGCACAACGAAACAGTGCTCAAACGCGCCCTGGTGCCACTGCAACCACTGACCTGGGAACGCAAGGTCCGCGCAGCGATTGAAGCGCAATTGCCGGAAGGCGAGCCCTCTGCCGACCGCATCGCCCAGGCCTTGCACCTGAGCCTGCGCAGTCTGCAGCGGCATCTGGCGGATGAGGGTTGTCGCTTTGATACCTTGCTCAATGAATGCCGGGAAAACCTGGCGCTGCTGCACCTGCGCGACCCGCAATGTTCGTTGAGCGAAATCAGCTATCTGCTGGGTTTTGCCGACACCATCAGCTTCAGTCGCGCGTTCAAGCGCTGGACCGGGATGACGCCGGGGCAGTTTCGGGATGGGTTGGGGTGATAGATGCTGGAGGTTTATGTCGGCTGTTCCGGCCTCTTCGCGGGCAAGCCCGCTCCCACACTGGATCGCAGTCGTACACACATTAGGTGTTCACTGAAGATCTAATGTGGGAGCGAGCCTGCTCGCGATGGCATTGGCCCAGACACCACAAATCACCGCCTCCGATCACGCCTGAGCAACTTACGCACCCGCGCCACCAACTCGGCCACCGCAAACGGCTTGAGCAAATAATCATCGTCATGCAGCTCAAGCCCCCGCAACCGATCTTCAATCCCGTCTTTGGTGGTCAGGAACAGCACCGGCGTCGCGCCGCGCTGGCGAATCTGCTGCAGCAATTGCCAGGCATTGAGCCCGGGCAACATGACGTCGAGGATGATCAGGTCGTACTCGGATTGCTCTTCGAAAAGACGCCGCCCCTGCATCCCGTCGACCGCCACATCCACCGCATAACTCGCTTCGCTCAGGCCTTGAGCCAGGAGCTTCGCAAGCTCGGGTTCGTCTTCCACTAACAGCAAACGCATGGCACACCTCGATTAATCATCATTACAGGCTAGGCGCCTTGGCGGCCATTGCCCATCACTAACGGTTATTTCGGATAAGCCGACTCATTCACCCTTGTGCCGCAACACGTAATTTCTCCAGGTCGACAACCTCGATCTCACCATAACTCAGGTTGAGGATGCCCTGGTTTTGCAGCTCTTTGAGGAGCTGATTGATGGTCTGCCGGGAGAGCGAGAGCATCAACGCCAACTGCTCCTGGGGCATCTGAAGAATGCGCCGCGCGTGTTCCGTCTCGCCGTAGCCTTCGGCGATCAGCAGCAGGCGGTGAGCCACCCGCACTGGCGCCGGCATCAGGCTCAGCTGTTCGAGGTTGATGAAGGTCAGGCGCAGTTTGTGGCTCATTAATAATGCCAGGTGCCGCCAGTATTGCGGCTGATCTTCCAGCAGTTCGAGCAACGCGGCCTGAGGCACATGCAGCAAAATGCAGAGGCCAACTCCAAATGCATCGTGGGTTCGCGGCTGGCCATCGAACAGGCCGATTTCGCCGAACCAGTGCGGCGGCTCGACCAGGCTCAGCAACGCCTCCTTGCCCTGCTCATTCACCGCGCCAATGCGCACCACGCCGTCAAGCACCGCATACAAACCACAGGGCGGATCGCCACGGCTGAACAGTCGTTGCCCCGGCGCCAGGCGCCGTACTTTGGCGATGGCCAGCAGACTATCCTGTAACAAGGCAGGCAAATGGTTGAACCACTGACCACTCAACAAGCGCGGACGCCAGGCCTGCATATCCATGAGAACTCCGAGATGATTGTCGCCTGGCTGACAGAGCGAAGACTTGAGTGCAGGGCATGATCGAACGCCCTACAGGAGGAAATTACAATGAAAAGCCTCGTTGACCATCTCAGTCAATACGCCGCCTACCACCGTGACCCGCGAAATATCGCCAGCCACTTTATCGGCATTCCGTTGATTGTGGTCGCTGTTGCGGTGTTGCTGTCACGGCCAGAATGGCCGGTGGCCGGGCTCTGGATGTCTCCAGCGGTGCTACTGGCGTTGGCCTCGGCGTGGTTCTATTTACGTCTGGAACTGCGCTTTGGCGTGCTGATGACGGTGCTGCTCGGCCTGTCCGTTTGGCTAGGTCATGTGCTCGCGCAACAGAGCACGCTCGTCTGGCTCGGTAGCGGAATCGGTATGTTCGTGGTCGGCTGGGCGATTCAGTTTGTCGGCCATCACTATGAAGGGCGCAAACCGGCATTTGTCGATGATGTGTCGGGATTGATCGTCGGGCCGCTGTTTGTCGTGGCCGAACTGGCGTTCATGCTGGGATTGCGGCATGACCTCAAAGAGCAGATCGAGGCGCGGGCGGGTGGGGTGCGGGTCAATCCGAAACGCGCCGCCATGTAGATCGCAATCGCGAGCAGGCTCGCTCCCACATTTTGATCTGTGTTGTACCCTAAATTGGCGGCACACCATCAATCCACTGTGGGAGCGAGCCTGCTCGCGATGCTTTTAGAGGTTGGCGACTTTCTGCCAGACCTTCGGTTTGAAGAACAACGTCTCGCCGCGCGCCAGGCCGATCAGGCTGTCGTGGTCTTTCACCACTTCCGCTTCGATCAATTCGCTTTGCCCTTCGACTTTCAGCGTCACCCGGGTAGTCGCACCCAACGGACGAATATCGCGCACTTCAGCGGCGTGGTGATCTTCCAGTTCATGGCGCGACAGCGACACTTCGTGGGGCCGGAACAGCACGTGGCGGTCTTCACCCAGGTGCAGACGATTCGAGTCGCCAAGGAAGTGGTAAACGAAATCGCTGGCCGGGTTTTCGTAGACGTCACCCGGTGAGCCGATCTGCTCGATCACCCCCTTGTTCATCACCACGATGCGGTCGGCGACTTCCATGGCCTCTTCCTGGTCGTGGGTCACGAACACCGAGGTCAGGTTGATGTCTTCGTGCAACCGCGCCAGCCAGCGGCGCAGCTCTTTACGAACCTTGGCATCCAGCGCGCCGAAAGGTTCGTCGAGCAGCAGGACTTTCGGCTCCACCGCCAGAGCACGGGCCAGGGCGATACGTTGACGCTGGCCGCCGGAGAGCTGTTCCGGGTAGCGATCGGAGAGCCAGTCCAGTTGAACCATGTTCAGCAGTTCGTGGACTTTGACCGCGATCTGGCTTTCCGTCGGACGCTGGTTTTTCGGCTTCATGCGCAGACCGAACGCGACGTTGTCGAACACGGTCATGTGGCGGAACAACGCATAGTGCTGGAACACGAACCCGACGTTGCGATCACGCACGTCGTGGCCGGAGACGTCTTCGCCGTGGAACACGATGCTGCCGTCATCCGGAGTTTCGAGGCCGGCGATGATCCGCAGCAAAGTGGTCTTGCCGCAGCCGGAAGGACCGAGCAGCGCCACCAGTTCACCGCTCTGGATGTCCAGATTGATGCCGTTCAGGGCCTTGAAGGCGTGGAAATTCTTGCTGACATTACGGACTTCGATCGACATGATTTATTCCTCCGCCGCACTGGCGCGCAGGCGGTTAATACGGTTCTCGCTCCACTGCTTGAGCAGCAGGATGAAGAGCGCCAGGATCAGCAACAGGCTCGCAACAGCGAACGCCGCAACGTGGTTGTATTCGTTGTAGAGAATCTCGACGTGCAGCGGCAGCGTGTTGGTCACCCCGCGAATGTGCCCGGAAACCACCGAGACCGCGCCGAACTCCCCCATCGCCCGCGCGGTACAGAGCACCACGCCGTAAATCAGACCCCATTTGATGTTCGGCACCGTGACGTGCCAGAACATCTGCCAGCCGTTGGCGCCCAGCAACCGTGCGGCTTCTTCTTCCTGAGTGCCCTGCTCCTGCATCAGCGGGATCAACTCGCGAGCCACGAACGGCACGGTGACGAAGATGGTCGCCAGCACGATGCCCGGCAACGCAAAGACGATCTGAATATCATGTTCCTGCAACCAGGGCCCGAACAGCCCCTGAGCACCGAACATCAGCACGTAGACCAGACCTGCGATCACCGGCGAGACCGAGAATGGCAGGTCGATCAGCGTCACCAGCATGCTCTTGCCGCGGAACGAATATTTACTGACGCACCAGGCGGCGCTGACGCCGAACACCAGGTTGAGCGGCACTGAAATCAGCACGGCGATCACCGTCAGTTTCAGTGCCGACAGTGCATCCGGCTCGAAGATCGCGGTGAAGAATGCGCCGAGGCCGAGTTTCAGGCCCTGAGACACGACGATCAACAGCGGCAGTAACAGGAACAGAGCGAAGACCAGCCAGCCGAGGCCGATCAGAATGCGCCGCGAGGTGGCACTGCCACGGCGGGCAGCGTTGGCCGAGGAAGCGGCGGCAATAGACGATTGGGACATGTTCCGGGCCTCCTTATGGTTTTTCGATGCGCCGCTGCAACAAGTTGATCAGCAGCAACAGGACGAAGGAAACCACCAGCATCAGCACGCCGATGGAGGTGGCGCCGGTGTAGTCGTATTGGTCTAGCTTGACCATGATCAGCAGCGGCAGGATTTCGGTTTTCATCGGCATGTTGCCGGCGATGAAGATCACCGATCCGTACTCGCCGACACCCCGGGCAAAGGCCAGGGCGAAACCGGTCAGCCAGGCGGGCAGCAAGGCCGGCACCAGAATGTAGCGGAACACCTGCAACGGCCTGGCACCCAGGCAGGCAGCGGCTTCTTCGACTTCACGAGGGATGTCGGCCAGAACCGGCTGCACCGTACGCACCACGAACGGCAGGGTGACGAAAGTCAGTGCCAGGGTGATACCCAGTGGGGTGTAGGCGATCTTGAAGCCCAGGTCGGCAGCGAACTGCCCGACCAGTCCGGTCGGTGTGTACAGCGCAGTCAGCGCGATACCGGCCACGGCCGTGGGCAGCGCGAACGGCAGGTCGATCATCGCATCGATGATCTTGCGCCCGGGGAAGGTGTAGCGCACCAGCACCCAGGCCAGCAACGTACCGATGATGCCGTTGATGATCGCGGCGTACAGCGCGGTGCCGAAACTCAGCTTCAACGCCGCCACCACCCGCGGTGCGGAGATGATCGCCCAGAACTGATCCCAGGTGAGTTGAGCGGCATGCACGAACATCGCCGCCAGGGGTATGAGCACAATCAGGCTGAGGTACACCAAGGTGTAACCCAGCGTCAGCCCGAAGCCGGGTATGACGGGGGAGATACGACGCGACATAAAAGTCCTTGGTTGACTGACGCACGAAGCCCGGAATCAGATCCCGGGCTCATTGCTGGCTACAGAGCGACAGGCTCCGCAGATTACTGAGCCGTGTAAATCTGGTCGAACACACCACCGTCATTGAAGAACTTCGGTTGGGCAGTTTTCCAGCCGCCGAAATCTTTGTCGATAGTCACCAGGTCCAGTTTCGGGAACTGCCTGGCGTACTTGGCGGCCACGTCCTTGTCACGTGGACGGTAGAAGTTCTTCGCCGCGATTTCCTGACCGGCCGGGCTATACAGGTGTTTCAGGTAGGCTTCGGCGATCTCGGTGTTGCCCTTTTTCTCAGCGTTTTTATCCACCACTGCCACTGGCGGCTCGGCGAGGATCGACAGCGATGGCACCACAATGTCGAACTTGTCAGCACCGCCATCTTCTTTCAGCGCCAGGAACGCTTCGTTTTCCCAAGCCAGCAACACATCGCCCTGACCGTTGTTGACGAAGGTGATGGTCGAACCGCGAGCACCGGTGTCCAGTACCGGAACGTGCTTGAACAGCTCTTTGACGTATTCCTGAGCCTTGGCTTCGCTACCGCCGGCTTTCAGGCCATAGGCCCAGGCGGCAAGAAAGTTCCAACGCGCACCACCGGAGGTTTTCGGGTTCGGCGTGATCACTTCAACGCCGTTTTTGGTCAGATCGCCCCAGTCCTTGATGCCTTTCGGGTTGCCCTTGCGCACCAGGAACACGATGGTCGAGGTGTAAGGGGTGCTGGCCTCTGGCAGGCGCTTTTGCCAGTCTGCCGGCAGGGATTTGCCGAGCTTGGCGATTTCGTCGATGTCACCGGCCAGGGCCAGGGTCACTACGTCAGCGCGCAGGCCATCAATCACCGCCCGGCCTTGTTTGCCCGAGCCACCGTGGGATTGCTGGATTTTGACATTATCGCCAGCGTGATCTTTCTTCCAGAAATTGACGAACTCAGCGTTGTAATCCTGATACAGCTCACGGGTCGGGTCGTATGACACGTTGAGCAACTCGTAATCCTTGGCAACCGCGGAACCAGCAAAAATGGCACTGGCGAGCGCGGCCAGGGCGTAACGGCGAATCGACGACATAGTGAAGCTCCTGAATTTTTTAGTGTGTTGGCTTTTCTTATGGCGCTTCAGGCCCGCATTCGTGCTTGAACGCTCTTTTTTCTGCTGGGGGTCATGAATGACGCCCTCCGGTTGTCCAGTCGGGCCTCTCTTGTCAGGAGAGGATGACGCGGGGTTCAGCCCGGTTTGTTACCCGGGTTCTGCAAACGGAATTTCTCTTTACGTTCGATCTGTACCACTTGAGCGTTGTGCACGGTGATTTCCACTGCCCCGAAGCGAAGGTCGCGCAACGCGCTCTGGATCTCGCGCAAAATGGTTGCTTCGTCCTGACCGTCAACGCTACGTAGAGATGCGCTCATGGTATTGCTCCTTCAATGAGATGTGCCTGGCAGTGGCGGCACTGCTTGCGGCTTGGGAGCAATAGTAGACAGGCGTTTATATTCTTAAAAATACTATTTAAGAATGTTTATATAACCAAAATAAATTAGTCGATGGGACGCGGGTTTGCGGGGGATTGGGGACAGATGCCAGACACTTACCTGTGGCGAGGGAGCTTGCTCCCGCTCGATCGCGAAGCGGTCGCAATCCAAGCAATGGGTTACGCCTGAAAGAATGCGGTCAGGCATTTTGCGACTGCTACGCAGCCGAGCGGGAGCAAGCTCCCTCGCCACAAAAGCCTGTTCTTCAGCGAATAGCTGGCGCTCTCGCCCAGTCCAGCTGCTGCGCCTGTACCGGCCGCCCAAACCAGTACCCCTGGCCCAGGTCGCAGGCATGATCGAGCAGGAAACCCGCCTGCTCGATCTGTTCGATGCCTTCGGCGTGCACTTGCATGCCCATGCTTTGCGCCAAAGCGATAATCACCCGAACGATGGCCGCATCATCGTCGTCCCAAGGCAACCCGGCGACAAAACCCTGATCGATCTTGAGTTTCTGCACCGGCAAGCGTTTGAGCCGCAGCAGCGATGAATAGCCGGTACCGAAATCATCGATAGCCAGGCGCAAGCCCAATTCGCGCAGCCGGTGCATTTGCTCCAGTGCCACTTCAGGATCTTCCATCACCGCGCTTTCGGTGACTTCCAGCTCCAGAAAGGCCGGATCCAGCCCCGTGTCGCGCAACACCTGAGCGACCTGCTGATACAGCTCGCGACGGGCGAACAGGCGACTGGAGACATTCACCGCGACAAACGACAACACCACTCCCGCCTTCAACCATTGACACATCTGCTGACAGGCTTGCTGCATGACCCAGGCATCGATCTCGGCAATCAACCCGGTGCGTTCGGCAATCGGGATGAACTCACCCGGCGCTACCAAACCACGCTCCGGGTGCTCCCAGCGCACCAGAGCCTCGACGCCGATCAACCGGCTGGACTGCAAGTCATGCACCGGCTGGTAGTACACCCGCAGCTCCTGCTGCTCGAGGGCGCGGCGCAATTCGCTGGCCATTTCGACCCGGTGCTGGGCATGGGCAGTGAGTTCTTCGGTGTACAAGGCATAGCCTTCACGCCCGGCGCTTTTAGCCTTGAACAGCGCCGAATCCGCATTGCGCAGCAATTGCCCGGCACTCAACGCATCGCTGGGGAACAGGCTGATGCCGATGCTGGCGTTAATAAACAGTTGATGCCCGTCGAACCGGAACGGTTCTTTCAGGCCGTCGATGACCCGCTGAGCCAACGCTGCCGCCTGCATCAGTTGCGGGCAACTCTCGGCCAACACGGCAAACTCGTCGCCGCCCAGCCGCGCCAGGGTAATGCCAGGACCGAACAGGCCTTTCAGACGCTCGGCCACGGCCTTGAGCAATTGATCGCCAACGTTGTGGTCAAGGCTGTCGTTGATGATCTTGAAGTGATCCAGATCGATCAGCAGCAAGGCGCAACCGCGCTTGTGGATCTGTGCCGAGGCCAGCGCCTGTTCGGCCCGGTCAGTGAACAGCAAACGGTTGGGCAGATCGGTCAGCGGATCGTGATGCGCCAAATGCGCCAGTTCATGCTCGGAGTCCTTGATCGCGCTGATGTCCGAGAACACCGCGACGTAATGGCTGAGCTCACCCTGATCATCCTGTATCGCCCGGATGGTCTGCCATTGCGGGTAGATTTCACCACTCTTGCGCCGGTTCCAGATCTCGCCGCTCCACTCGCCAGTGCTGTTCAGAGACTGAAACATCGCTTCATAGAACGCCGGCGGATGATGGCCGGACTTGAACATGCTTGGCAGGCGGCCGAGCACTTCTTCACGCTGATAGCCGGTAATTTCCATGAACGCACGGTTCACATGGACGATCAGCCCCTGACGGTCGCTGACCAGCACCCCTTCACGAGTGCAATCGAACACCGCCGCCGCCTGCCGCAAACGCTCGCGGTCCTCATTGCGGTGCCGCAATTTTGCGCCAACACCGAGAAAACCCAGCAATCGCGCACGGGCAATGAAGATCAGCCCGGCACTGAACACGGCCCAGACATACCCGTTGATCAGTTGCCATCGGGCCAGATCGACCGAATCATCGAGGAAACTGTTCAATAAATGACCAGACAGTAGCAGCCAGAGCACTGACAGCAGCAGGTAGAGCAGCGCTGCACGCAAGGCATCGCGATAAGAAACCGACATATGGCAGATAATATCCCTACGAAAAACTTGGGATTATAGAGGAAGAAACATTCCGCCACTCTTATCTGAAAGGGCGACTGGTTTTATCTGTGGGCTAAGTGATAATGCATCCGCTGTTTTTCATTTTTTCGAGGGCCATACAGCCTATGTGGTACAACGGTTTTCTCGACTTGTCGCCTTGGCAACTGGTGGCAGTCACCCTGTTGATGACCCACGTGACCATTATCGGCGTCACGGTCTATCTGCACCGCTATTCAGCCCATCGCTCTCTGGAGCTCAATGCCGGCCTGAAACATTTCTTCCGCTTCTGGCTGTGGCTGACCACGGCACAGAACACCCGTGAGTGGACCGCTATCCACCGCAAGCACCACGCCAAATGCGAAACCGTCGATGACCCGCACAGCCCGGTGATCAAAGGTCTCTCCACGGTATTGCGCAAGGGCGCCGAGCTGTACCGCGCCGAAGCGGAAAACCCCGAGACCCTGCGCATCTACGGCAAGAACTGTCCGGACGACTGGATCGAACGCAACCTTTACACGCGTTTCCCGCTGATTGGCGTGGCAATCATGGGCGTCATCGACCTGCTGCTGTTCGGCACCATCGGCATCACCATCTGGGCGATCCAGATGATGTGGATCCCGGTCTGGGCCGCCGGTGTGGTCAATGGCCTGGGTCATGCCATCGGCTACCGCAACTTCGAATGCCGCGATGCGGCGACCAATCTGGTGCCCTGGGGCATCCTGATCGGCGGCGAAGAACTGCACAATAACCATCACACCTACCCTAACTCGGCCAAACTGTCGGTGAAGAAGTGGGAGTTCGACCTCGGCTGGGCCTGGATCCAGGTCTTCAGCCTCCTGCGTCTGGCCAAGGTTCAGCGGGTCGCGCCGATCGCCCACCGGGTTGAAGGCAAAGGCAACCTGGACATGGACACTGCCATGGCGATCCTCAACAACCGCTTCCAGATCATGGCCCAGTACCGAAAATTGGTCATCGCGCCGCTGGTCAAACAGGAGCTGGAAAAGGTCGATCATTCGGTCCGTCATCAATTCCATCGGGCCAAACGTCTGCTCTCGCGAGAAACCAGCCTGCTGGATGACAAGCATCACCTGCGCATCCAGACCATGCTCGAGCACAGCCAGGCGTTGAAGGTCATTTACGAAAAACGCCTCGCCCTGCAGCAGATCTGGCTCAAGACCAGTACCAATGGTCATGACATGCTGGCGGCGATCAAGGATTGGGTTCATGAAGCCGAAGCCAGCGGGATTCAATCGCTGCGTGACTTCGCCCATCAATTGAAAACCTACTCGCTACGCCCTGCTACCGCCTGACCTGTGGCGAGGGAGCTTGCTCCCGCTCGGCTGCGCAGCAGTCGCAAACCTGTCGACGCGTTTTAACAGACAAAACGCAATCGCAAAGTTTGGGGCGGCATGACCGCCCAGCGGGAGCAAGCTCCCTCGCCACAAAAACGGGAACTTAGCTGTAAATCCCCTATCTCAAAGAACAATTCGCCATCCAGGCGGGCTTTGTTGTGGCCGCTTTCGAAGTTTGAGCGGCACGCGCTTTGAGATCTGTGCCGATGGTCCATAAAGATCTACAAATTCCATCCTCTCAACCGTGGCCCGATGCTGCGCAAACGCTGCTGGCATTGATGCATGCCCAGGGTGAAGTCGCGCGCTTGAGCGAGCGTGAACAACTGTTCAGTTCGTTGCTGGTCAGCGTCAATGCGGTACTTTGGGCATTCGATTGGGAAGCTAAACAAGTGCTGTATGTCAGCCCGGCCTACGAGCGCATCTTCGGCCGCTCCGCCGGCTCGCTATTGGCTGACCACAACGAGTGGCGCGATAGCGTTTACCCGGACGACCTCGAGTACGCCGAACGCAGCCTGGCCGAGGTGCTACACAAAAATGCCGTCGAAGATCGCGAGTACCGCATCATCGCCGCCGACGGTCAGGTACGCTGGATCAGCGATAAATGCTTCATCAACCGCCAGACCGAGCCCGGGCAACCGGTGATCGTGGTCGGTATCGCCGAAGACATTACCGGGAAAAAACAGCTGGAAACCGAGCTGCAACGCCTGGCCACCACCGATGCCCTGACTCAGAGCAGCAACCGTCGACACTTTTTCGAATGCGCCACTCTCGAATTCGAAAAGGCACGACTGCAAGGCTCACCGCTGACCTTTCTGCTGCTGGATATCGATGATTTCAAAGTGATCAACGACACCTACGGGCACCCGGAAGGCGATCTGGTGCTGCAGCGCATTGCCGAAAGCGGCCGTGCGGTCTTGCGTCGGGGTGATCTGTTCGGCCGTATCGGCGGGGAGGAGTTCGCGGCGATCTTCCCCGGCTGCGCGCCTGACATGGCCATGCAAGTGGCCGAACGTCTGCAACGGGAAATTCAGCGCCTGAGCTTCAACCACGAAGGACAGACCTTCGGCATCACAGTAAGCCAGGGCTTGACCAGCCTCACCGACGACGACCAAACCCTCGACAGCCTGTTCGCTCGTGCCGATGCCGCGATGTATGAGGCCAAGCGTCAGGGCAAAAATCGGGTTGTTTCGGGGTGAGGTTCACCTGACTCAGGATCGATCACGATCTAAATGTGGGAGCGAGCTTGCTCGCGATGGCATCACCGCGGTGCATCTGTCAGACCGAGGCGCTTCAATCGCGAGCAATCGAGCGTCGACCGGCTGCTCCCACAGGTCTTGCGCCGTTGCCGAAGGTTCGGGCCGCTATAAAAAAACCCGCTGCGAAGCGGGTTTTTTGTCGATCAGGTCACAGCCGGCTATCAGAGCTCGGAGAAGCACTCTTCGATGATTGCCAGACCTTTGTCCAGTTGCTCGTCCGGTGCAGTCAGCGGCACCAGTACGCGCAACACGTTGCCGTAAGTACCGCACGACAGCAGGATCAGGCCCTTGTCGCGAGCCTTGGCCACAACCTTGGCCACAGCAGCGGCGTTCGGCTTGTGGCTGTCGCCGTCTTCGAACAGCTCGACCGCGATCATCGCGCCCAGTGCACGGACTTCGCCGATGACCGGGTACTTGGCCTGAATGGCTTTCAGGCCAGTTACCAGACGCTCGCCGACTGCCTTGCAGCGGTCCAGCAGGTGCTCTTCTTCGAACACTTCCATCACCGCCAGTGCCGCTGCGCAAGCGATCGGGCTACCAGCGTAGGTGCCGCCCAAGCCGCCTGGAGCGATGGCGTCCATGTATTCGGCCTTGCCGCACACACCGGCCACCGGGAAGCCGCCAGCGATGGATTTGGCGAAGGTGGTCAGGTCGGCAGCAACACCCATCTGTTCCATGGCAAAGAAAGTGCCGGTACGGCCAGCGCCGGTTTGCACTTCGTCAGCGATCAACAAAATGCCGTGCTGGTCGCACAGGGCACGCAGACGCTTCATGAATTCTTTTGGCGCGACGTAGAAACCACCTTCGCCCTGAACCGGCTCGATGATAATTGCAGCGATGTCACGCGGCTCGGCGTCGTTCTTGAAGATACGCTCGATGCTGGCGATCGAATCATCGATGCTCACGCCATGCAGTTCGTTCGGGTACAGCGCGCGGAAGATGCCGCCTGGCATCAGGCCCATACCGGCCGAGTAAGGCACGACTTTACCGGTCAGACCCAGGGTCATCATGGTACGACCGTGGTAAGCGCCGGTGAAGGCGATCACACCGGCACGGCCAGTGGCGGCGCGGGCGATCTTGATGGAGTTTTCTACAGCTTCGGAACCGGTGGTGATCAGCAGGGTTTTCTTGGCGAAGTCGCCCGGAACCTTGGCGTTGATCTTTTCGCACAGTTCTACATAAGGCTCGTACGCCAGAACCTGGAAGCAGGTGTGGGTCAGCTTGTTCAGTTGCGCAGTCACGGCCGCGATGACTTTCGGGTGCAGGTGACCGGTGTTGAGTACCGCGATGCCGCCGGCGAAGTCGATGAACTCACGACCTTCAACGTCGGTAACCGTAGCGTTCTTCGCCGAATCGGCGAAGATCGGGTGAATCTGGCCAACGCCGCGTGGTACAGCAGCTTCACGGCGTTTCATCAGGGATGCGTTAGTCTTGCTCATAATGTCCTCATTTGCCGCTCATCGGTCGGCGTGATTCAAGGAATACGTGGCAGGGAGGCAACTACGGCAGCATGCGATGATCGACTGCCACAGCTTTCCCGGCCACAAAGAAAAATCGGTTGAAGCGCAGAAAGGGGACAGCGCTCTCGTGCCCCTCTCCGCTCAATGCCTTGCCGGGGTTAGATGCCCAGGCAGAGGTATTTGATTTCCAGGTAATCTTCGATGCCGTACTTGGAGCCTTCACGGCCCAGGCCCGAGGCCTTGATGCCGCCGAACGGCGCGACTTCGTTGGAGATCAACCCGGTGTTGACGCCGACCATGCCGTATTCCAGGGCTTCAGCCACACGGAACACACGGCCCAGGTCACGCGCATAGAAGTACGAGGCCAGACCGAACTCGGTGTCGTTGGCCATCGCGATCACATCGGCTTCATCTTTGAAGCGGAACAGTGGCGCCAATGGGCCGAAGGTTTCTTCCTTCGCCACGGCGGCATTGTTTGGCACATTGGTCAGAATGGTCGGCTCGAAGAAGTTGCCTTCCATGCTCTTGCCGCCCGCCAACAGGGTCGCGCCTTTGCTGAGGGCGTCAGCGATGTGCTCCTGAACCTTGGCCACGGCCTTGCCATCGATCAGCGGACCCGTAGTGGTGCCATCATCCAGACCGTTGCCGATCTTGAGTTTGGCCACTGCCACTTTCAGTTTTTCGGCGAACGCGTCGTAGACCGAATCCTGAATGTACAGACGGTTGGCGCAGACGCAGGTCTGGCCGTTATTGCGGTACTTGGAGATGATCGCGCCTTCGACGGCCTTATCCAGATCGGCGTCGTCGAACACGATGAACGGCGCGTTGCCGCCCAGCTCCAGGGAAACCTTCTTGATGTCCTTGGCGCATTCGGCCATCAGCTGACGACCGATTTCGGTCGAGCCGGTGAAGGACAGTTTGCGTACGATCGGGTTACTGGTCAGCTCACCGCCGATGTCGCCGGCGCTGCCGGTGACTACGCTCAGCACGCCTTTCGGGATACCGGCACGGTGTGCCAGCTCAACCAGGGCCAGCGCCGAGAACGGGGTTTGCGACGCCGGCTTGATCACCATGGTGCAACCGGCGGCCAGAGCCGGGCCGGCTTTACGGGTGATCATCGCGGCCGGGAAGTTCCACGGAGTGATCGCGGCAGTCACACCAATCGGCTGCTTGATCACGATCAGGCGCTTGTCCGGCTGGTGGCCAGGAATCACGTCACCGTAGATGCGCTTGGCTTCTTCGGCGAACCACTCGATGAAGGAAGCGGCGTAAACGATCTCGCCCTTGGCTTCAGCCAATGGCTTGCCTTGCTCGAGGGTCATCAGGCGACCGAGGTCGTCCTGGTTTTCAATCAACAGTTCGAACCAGCGACGCAGCTTGTTCGCACGTTCTTTGGCGGTCAGCGAACGCCAGGCCGGCAGCGCTTTGTCAGCGGCTTCGATGGCCCGGCGGGTTTCGGCAGCGCCCATTTTCGGCACGGTGCCCAGAACTTCGCCCGTTGCCGGGTTGGTGACCTTGATCGTCTGACCGTTGTCCGCATCGACCCAAGCGCCGTCGATATAGGCTTGCTGGCGGAACAACTGGGTGTCTTTGAGCTGCATGTGGGCTTTCCTTAACAGCACCGCACAGGGCGGAGCGAATTATTGATTGTAGAAAGGCGCCTCAAGGGCTGCCGTCAGGAAGTTCATTCACCGGCCCGAAGCACATAAATAGCGCACATAATAGAACTCGCGCGGTTCAGCACCCAGACAAGAGCGTTTGAAATCTCAAACGAATCCTAGGATCAAAGGGGGTAAAGGACAATAGGCTGTTCGAAAAAAAGAACGAAAATGGCGCTTTTGCTGATTTTTTCTGATCAACGTAGTCAACGGTCGTTTAGCGGCCGGAAAAATCAGGCGATTCAGCAGCATGGACGCCCGCAACGCATATGAGTATCATGGCGCCCGCATTGCACCAGTAGCTCAGCTGGATAGAGTACTGCCCTCCGAAGGCAGTGGTCGTGGGTTCGAATCCCGCCTGGTGCACCATCTTCTTTCCCTTGTATTACAAGGGGATAGCGCTCCTGACAGAAACCTGTCCTAGTCCTGAAAGTCGTTTTTGCCACAAATTTGCCACACTTAATGTGGTGGGGATGGTAGGAATGGCAACAATCAGGAATCGCGGCGAGTATCAATGGGAAGCGCAAATTCGCCGCAAGGGCTATCCAGCCCAAAGAAAAACCTTCGAAACTAAAGCCGATGCCCAAGCCTGGGCGCGCATGATCGAAAGCGAAATCGACCGAGGCATTTTTGTCTCTCGCGTCGAGGCAGAGCGCACCGCCTTTCATCAACTCATTGATCGCTACATCTCCGAGATTGCTCCGAAGCACAAAGGCGTCTATTCGGAAATCAAACGTCTGGAAGCCCTTAAGCGCCATCCATTGGCGACACGTATCGTTGCCACCCTCACCTCTTCCGACTTTGCCCGTTACCGCGACGAGCGCCTGAAGATTCGCAAGGGCAATACGGTTAAGCGCGAACTGGCGTTGGTCCAATGCGTAATAGAAGTCGCTCGCCGCGAATGGGGAATTCACCTCGCAGAGAACCCGGTGCGCATGGTCAGTCGGCCCAGCTACAACGATGAACGCTCGCGACGCCTGGACCCAATCGAGGAGCAATACATCCTCAGCGCCTTGGAGCTTCGAGAGCGCCGCGCCGATGGAACCTATGCGGACGCCTCGCACAACCCTTGGATACGGTCCATCGTGCAACTGGCAATTGAAACCGCCATGCGCCGTGGCGAGCTATTCGAGTTGCGCTGGAAGCATGTGAATCTGGATCGCAAAACCGCGCATCTTCCAGCGACCAAGAACGGACTCCCAAGAACCGTCCCACTCTCCCCGAAAGCTATTCAGCTGCTGAAGGATTTGCCACGCTCACTTTGCGGCCGAGTCTTCCCCACCACCGCAGACGCCCTCAAGAAGGCCTTCACACGCGGTTTGGAGCGAGCAAGGACGAAATACTTAGAAGATTGCGAACGCGCTCTGGTAACGCCCCAGGAAGATTTTCTGCTCGACCTGCGCTTCCACGACCTACGCCATGAGGCCACCTGCCGGCTGGCCACCAAACTTCCCAATCTGATCGAGCTCGCCAGCGTGACGGGACACCGCGAGGTGAACATGCTGAAACGTTACTACAACATCACCGCAGAAGAACTTGCGGCGAAGCTAGCTTGATGGTCAGTCGATAATCTCAAGCCCCAGAGAGCGAGCCAGCTCTCTGGTCTCTGAATCCGTTCGCACACGGTTTAGCGCCGTCTCCTCGCGTTCCCGCTTCTTGAGCAGATAGACCTCGTTGAAACACTCGATAACCCGCTCACGGGTTAAGTCCGAGATAGCTACCCGGCGCTTGAGGGTGTTCAGAATATTGCGCGCACTGAGCTGAGCCGCCTCCCGCAGATACGTCCTCAACAACAAGTCGCGAAAAACCCAATCACTGACCCACGCCTTCGATAAAGCCCAAAACAACAGCCGTTGATAGGTATCCCAAGCCATGCGCGTTTGGCCGCTAAGATAACGCCGCAGAATCCGTCCATCTGCATCCTTGAAACCGTATATGCCGAGCTCCGTAAGCAATCGCTCCAAGGCGACCTTCGACATACCCGACTTGTGCAAAATCCCGGAGAACAGGTACTCCACCAGATCCACCGGAACGCGGATAACAAAGTTTTTCCGGCCCGATCCCTGATGACTTTCAATCTCACGGAAAACGAGCTGAAAGACTTCTTCAGGATTGATATCGGATTCAAAGGATGATGGCTGCATGTGCCCATTCTTTGGCTAACATGCGGATTCCACGACACTTGGACACTCAGCCCACGATCATTTGGACACTCATTCCACGCTCACTTGGACAGGCAGTCGGAGCGCAGCGACGCAGGTTCGCATTGTTAGTCTGAAGTCCCGGTTGCAGTCAATTTCGTTGCGCGCCTGCGCATCGATTCGCCCTTCAGTTCGATGCGGTAAGCGTTGTGCACCAGCCGGTCGAGGATCGCATCGCCCAAGGTCGGATCACCGATTAGCGCATGCCATTTATCCACCGGCATCTGGCTGGTCACCAGCGTCGAGCGGTTTCCGTAACGGTCGTCCAGCAGTTCCAGCATGTCGCGCCGCTGCGCGGCGGTAAACGGTGCAAGGCCCCAGTCGTCCAGGATCAGCAGATCGGTCTTGGCATAACCCGCCATGAGTTTGGCGAAGCGACCGTCGCCGTGGGCCAGGCCCAGTTCTTCCATCAAGCGAGGCAGACGCAGATAACGCACGCTGTAACCGTCCCGGCAGGCCTTATGGGCCAGCGCGCAGGCGAGCCACGTTTTGCCTACGCCTGTCGGGCCGCCGATGATCAGATTCAGGCCGTCGCGCAGCCATTGGCCGCTACCGAGTTGCAGGATCAGGGCCTTGTCCAGGCCGCGCGGGCTGCGGTAATCGATATCTTCCAGGCAGGCGTTGTGGCGTAGTCTCGCGGCTTTGAGGCGAGTGGTCAGCCGAGCATCTTCACGCTCGGTCACTTCGCGGTCGACCATCAGGCCGAGGCGTTCGTCGAAGCTGAGATCGCTGATGTCGGGCGTTGCGTGTTGCTCGCTCAGCGCTTTGATCATGCCGTGCAGCCGCAGGGTTTGCAGCTTGTCCAGAGTCGGGTTGGGTAGCATCTTGATGCTCCTTTTCAGGTCAGTGGTAGTAGTCGGGGCCACGCAGGTTGATGTGTTCTTCGGGCAGCAGTGGCAGGTTTTGCTGGGTCAGCGGCAGCCGTTCCAAGCCTTGGCGCAGGATCGATTCGAGGCTTTTGTAACTGCATGCGCCGAGTGCCAGCGCACGCTGGCAAGCGGCTTCCAGCCGCTCTTCGCTGTGCTGTTTACTCAGGCGCAGGATGCCCAGACAGGCACGGAAGCCGTGCTGCGGATGAATTCGGCGCTCGAGGATGTAGGCGATGACGCCGGCCGTGTTCGGGCCGGTCTGCTCTGCCCAACGGATCAGCCGTTGTGGCGTCCACTCGGCATGTTCGCGGTGGCTCTTGGGCATGTGCTCGGTGTGGGTGGTGTGGCGACCTTTGTGCTGCGAGCGCAGATGACTGGCCACGCGCTGATTGGCGTGGAAGCACTCGACAGTCTGCGCGGTCAGCCGCACTTCGAGTTGGTGCTTCACCAGCTGGTACGGCACCGAGTAGTAATGGCCGTCGACTTCGACGTGGTAGTCGATGTGTACCCGCACTTTTTTCCACTCGGCGTAAACGTAAGGATGTTCCGGCAGCGGTTGCAGCACGGGCCGGTCGATGTTCTCGAAGGCCGACCGGCGCGAGCCGGGCAGCTTCTTGAAGGGCTTTTGATTGAGGCGATCCAGCAGCAGTCCGATTGCTATGTTGAGTTCGCCGAGAGAGAAGAACTGGCGGTCGCGCAAGACCGCTAGGATCCAGCGCTCGACCACTTGCACACCAACTTCAACCTTGGCTTTGTCCTTGGGTTTTCGGGATCTCGCGGGCAGCACCGCTACGCCGTAATGCTCGGCCAGATCACGGTAGCTGGGGTTGATGTCGGGCTCGTAGCGATGTGCTTTGGTGACGCCACTGCGTAGATTGTCCGGCACCAGAATCTGTGAGGTGCCGCCCAGAAAAGCGAAGCACCGAGTGTGCGAGCCCAGCCAGTCTGGGAGTTTTTGCGACCAGGTGGCCTCGGCGAAGGTGTAGCTTGAGGCGCCCAGGACGGCGACGAAGATCTGCGTCTGACGGATTTCGCCGGTTTTCCGGTCGATAACTGGCACGGTTTGGCCAGCGTAATCGACGAACAGTTTTTCGCCAGCTCGGTGCTCCTGACGCATGACCACATCGACCTTGGCGGCCCAGAGGCGGTAGTGCTCGCAGAACCAGCTGTACTGGAAGCCTTGCGAATGGCTGAGCCGATACTCTTGCCAGAGCAGAGCCAGAGTCACGCCGGGGCGGCGCAGTTCTGCGTGAACATGAGCCCAGTCGGGCATCGGCCGTTGATCGCTGGGAACCGTCGGCGCTGGCGGGAACAGACAGCGTTCCAGTTCAGCATCCGACAACGCCGTCGGCCAGGTCAGCCCGCAAGCGTTGAAGCGATGCAGGTAGTTGCCGGCGCTGCCACTGCTGATGCGAAGGCTGGTGGCGATCTTGCGCACGGACAGGCCGGCGTCGAACTTTAGGCGTAGTACCTCTCGGATTTTACGCATGGATATACGCTCCACGACGACCTCTTCGCTTCGAGAAAAGAGGTCGATGGTAGTGAATAATCCTGCGTCGCTGCCTGCCTGAGCATGGGTTGGGTCAGTGGAAAATCACTGTCCAAGTGCTCGTGGAATGAGTGTCCAAGTCAGCGTGGAATCACTGTCCAAGTGTTCGTGGAATGGGTGTCCAAGTGCGCGTGGAATCCCCAGCTAACAGCCGCATCTGTCAAAAAGGTGTCCTAGTTGATCGGTCCTCGATTGGCGAAAGCTGCACGTACTCCATAGCAACCGAGCGACTGTAACGATGAGCGTCGATTACGAAACCATTCAAAAAATCCAGAAGCTTTCAGATGACGTGCTGATAGGCGTAGCCGAGGTCGCGGCGCTAACAGGATTCAGCGTGTTAACCGTGCGTCAGCGCAAACTGCCGGGGCTTGATCCCCTTCCGGGACTATCGCGGCTACGCTGGCGTCTCGGCGATCTTCGCCAGTGGATGCGCCATGGTCCCGAATGCACTTCGGCTTCGCCAGTCAAGCCAGTGTTAAAAACTACGCCAGGAAATCGAGTTGGCCGCCCCACAAAAAAAGAGCAAGTAGAGGCTAGAAAATGAGCACTCGCACACCTGCCTCCATTCAAAATTAAGCAGTGGTCACTTCGTTTATAAACGAGCCGCTAATGTCGCCAGAGCTCCAAACGAATGACATCACGAATTCAGGGAGCAGGCGTCTTGCACAACTCGCCAAACTTGAAGCTCGAGCAAGAGCGGCTAACAAAGCGCAGCTCAAGCCAAAGCCTGCGATTACAACCCCAACGCTGAGAACATGGCCGGATGAGGTTCGCGGCATACCGAATGCGTTCTTGCGGTCGGCGCTTTTCGGAGCAGTAAGGAAGGGCAGTCGGACTGATCTAAAAATGGTGGTGATTAACTCAATCGGGGGCGTGCAAATTTCTTATACAGGAACGCGTCTCGACCAGATTGACCTTTCCGTATGGCTAAGCGTGTTGCACCTCTCTCGACGGCAAATGCTAGGCCAGGAGCTCCGCTACAAGGCTTACGGCGTGCTTAAACTCATGAAAAAGACCGACACGGGTAAGAATAGGAAGCTGCTGCACGATCGCTTGCTGCGATTGGCAGCGTGCACCGTTGAGGTAGTGCTGGGTGATATTTCCTACACCGGTAGTCTGATCAAAGACTTCTATAAGGACGAGAATAGCTTGGAATACGTCGTAATCCTTGACGCCAGGCTAAACGCACTGTTCTCCAAATCTGGCTTCAGTTACATCGACTGGAGTATTCGGTCTGCATTGGATGGCCAGCCACTTGCCCAATGGCTTCATGGATTTTATTCGAGCCATGCAAAAGCTTACGGACTTAAAGTAAGCACGCTGCACCAGCTCTGTGGAAGCGAAGCCCGCGAAATCTGGAAATTTACCCAAACGTTATGTCGCGCGTTCGACGCTTTGAGCGCTGCCTACAACAAACACGGTAAATCATTCGAGTACGCCATTCGAGGCGATTTGGTACACGTCCAAAGACAGGAAAGCCAGACACAGTGCCGACATCTCTTGAGGGTGGAAAGAACAAAAATGATGCGTGCCGTTCTAGCGGGTAGAGAATACCGTTCTAGCAGGTAACGCTTACCGTTACGGCGGGTAGCGTGGCCCGTTCCAAAAGGTAGGCTATCCACAGTCAATAGTGCCTGTCAGCCTGATAGCACAAAGGCCGCAGCATGTGCCCTCTAAAAACTAATCTCAACCTAATCAGTACTAATCGGATCTCGGACGGAAGTTCAGCCCCTAACGAGCAGTCGAGGGATTGTCCGCAGCCGGCTCAAACGCGGAAGATGAATGCTATGGCTAACCGGAGTCGTACCACCGTTGAGCGAATAATCCTCCAAGCCCGGATATGGGGGTGGGATATGTCCTGGTCGTTCAGCATGGCCACGCCGACCGATACCAGGACAATCGGTCACCATTATTCAGAGCATACTGCGATCAAGCTTTACGGCTCCGTCCGATACCCTGAAGCATTCAAATACCCAGCCCTAGAATGCTACCTATACGTTGACCCATTACTCCTAAACGACAAGTCGGTTCCTCGCTGCATCGGTTCCATGCAGGCGACTGGCAAAAAACTCATCGCATATGTCGCTGTTCACAATGACCGCTTCAACAGCTTAGTCATCGCTGCAAGTCGACTTGTTGCCCTGGAGATCAATGCGGAGCCGCTGAGATACCGCAAGGCCAAGGTGATGGGTATCCACCTAAGCACCGAGCTGGAGTCTGATTGGTAATGGTTTTTTGATCATCGGAGCGCTAGTGTCCAGTGCTCGTTTACTAGCCCTGCCCCCGGTGCTGAGAAACTATGACGAGGTCCAAAATCCTCATTCCTCGTCAAAGTAATCGCTATCCAGTTTCGGCAGTTTGAGAAGCCGGGACGTTACCCCAACCTCGTAGTCCATCATCAGGTTGACCAGGCGGATGCCATCCACCAGCACCATGCCTTCCACTGAACGGGCAAAGTCGATTCCTTGAGCAGTGAAACCTGACGTAGTAATAAATACCTCTCGCTTGGCCTTTTGCCCGGCAAGTGCTCCATAGAAAGCTTGCAGCTCAGGACGGCCTACAGTGCCTTGCCAGCGTTTTGCTTGGACATAGACTTTTTCCAGCCCGAGCTTATCAAGCGAGATTACCCCGTCAATTCCGCCATCTCCGCTACCACCAACACGTTGCAAATCGTTTCGGCTAGCCCCGTAGCCAAGGCTGTGCAACACGTCGAGCACAATAACTTCGAAGCGGTTGGGGCTGACTTGTAGCAGGTTATCCAGTAGATCTGCTGCTGTTGCATCACGTAGCTCACGCAGAGCCTGTTCCAACCGATCGTCGGGGCTCACAGTTGCTGATATCGGCGTATCTGCACCCTGCTCTAGCCCATCTAGCGGGACGGCATCTGTGGGGCTCCTAAGCTTCACGTCCATGAAGCCGATGGCGAGTTGTTCAACCTGATCCGCCGTGAGCGGTGACGGGTGCTGTGTGGAATAAGCAGTGCCAGCTTCGGTGAGCCTCCAATAGCCTCGTTTGGCGCTGGAGGATAACCCTGCGCGCTTGAGACGGTCGTGAGCCCATCCAGCGCGGTTCTTATAGGTCGCTTGCCCACTCGCAATCAGCTCTTGAAGCTGTGGTTCAGATAAATTCAAAGCCTGGGCCGCAGCTTCATGCGCGTCGCGTGCTGTCGCGCCCTCCGGATTCGCCGCCAGGTAGCGCAAGATCGGCTCAATGAATTTGTCGTATGTAGGAACGGACATCAGGATTCCCTTCGCAAGGTTGCTAGCGTGGGCAAATGTGGTAAGCCGCATGCTATCCGGAGTTTGGAAAATTATTTTTGAGGTCTGTGCCTGATGATCGTGGAGTGAATCCAAAAGACAGCTGCTGCCTACGACCGCCCATGCAGAGCCTGGGCAGTAGCAGCCAGCCTGATCACTAATTGATAATGACCTCGCACTACTCTGTGAAACCTGCGAACTCCGCAATGAAAACGACGACCCGCATGCCGCCACTCTCGCAAAAATCTTTCGATATGTGAGGAGCTATTTGCTCTTAGCGAACGCTGGCGGGGCAATGCGCTGTCGGCGCTGGCTTGGATTGACAGAGTCAAGCAGAACTTCCTTGATGCGCTGAGCAGAAATCTCGAGCTCTTCGGAGGAGGCGTTCTGGATAGCACGAATCAACCGCTCACGATTGGAGCGCTTCAGATCCATAATCTCGGCGAAGCTACTTTCGGAGTCACTGGACTGTTCCATAACTATCTCCAAGGTATCCTGAGAGAATTACCTGAGATCTACACGCCAGTGTCAAATAGCTCCCTCAGATTCGTCACTTTAGCCTTTGTGCCTCCGCATCACCACAACCGTCCCAAAATCGTCTCACGCTTATCAACGTCACGCGTGCACGCATGCTGTTTATACCCTCCCTCTGTATCAGAAAGTCACTCAAGGCCAGGGGCAACTCGGTAAATCCTAGCTGTCGCTCTAGCGTCTTTCTCGCCATCCAATCGTCGTATCCTCAGCCGCTGATGGATGATGCATTCTTTGCTTATGTAATCGTTTTAAATTCGCCTTTTTTTCGTACCCAAGGCGTCCCCTCAATGCTTACGACTTTTGCATCCCGGCTGTAATCGGGTAGTGCACAACTCATCTAAATTCTGAAAGCAAAGACTAGGACAAGGTAGGGTTTGTGATACCGCCAGTTCCTGGCGACTCACAATCGGCGCGCACCAGTCGTTACACTCCCTTTGCTTGCCTACCTTCCCTACTCAGGGCAAGCCCCGAGACCCCAACACCTGGAAAAAGGAAAGCTCATGAGCCGTAGCGAACAACGCCGACGCACAGGATGGCTGCCGGCAATTCGTTGCTTTGAGGAAGAAGAAGCACTGGTACGCGAGAAAGCCCACGACAGCGGAATGAGTGTTGGTCAGTTCGTGCTGGCCGCCGCATTGAAGCGACAGACCAGAAGCAAAATTGACTCCCACGTAATCAACGAGCTGCGGCGCCTAGGTGGCCTTCAGAAGCATCTTTTCACAGAGGGCAACGGCGCGCTTTCTAAGGAGTACGCAAATGTCTTGGTTGAGATAACCGAGGCTATCAAGCGTATCGGGTGTTGAGGTAAACCCGTTGGCGCCTTGGTGACTCACAGCCCTGTACGTATCTCATGCATTGCCAGGACTTCGTGCTCTGCTAGACCATGACTGCACTGTTCCAACCCTGCCGTCGAGCTCAGCACTTGATGCTCGATTTCCTGTTGCTCCAACAATCTTCCCAACAAGATGACCTCACCGTCCGCCTCCAGCTTACGAAGCTGCTCAGGACAGCTAAACGCCCAACGATCAAGTATTTGCCAGCCACGGGCGTGATAAGACGGAGAGCGGAGAACAGATTGAATGGAGGAGCTTGCCAACACGTTGGCGGCAATTGATAGCGGCGCGCGGTCACTGAGCATGTGTATCTCCCATTTTACGGAGGCGTGTGATCATTCTTGCATTTTGCGCAATGGAGGAAGACCGGAAGCCGCCCTGTTGCTTCAGCTCTCCAATGTGCTGATGGCAGAATCCAAGCGCAGCAAGGGCAGCGATATCGTTACGGGAAAGTGCCCGATTAGCCAAGCGCATCATTGCATTGGCCTGCTCCAGTCGAGTGATATCTGTCATCTCAGTACTATTTCTGATTGGTTTGCTCATGGATTCCTTCCAATGAATGATGGACGACGATCAGTAATCCTAGCCCCATGCTGCATCTAGCTGCCAAGCAAAATACTGAGCCGAGCCTCAGTGCTGAGCACCTCTGCTGACCTGAGAACAATGCTAAATACCGGAACTTCAAGATTGCTGGTCAGAACCTCCAACCGATGATTGCGCTTGCCGGCCGGTACGATCCGCCAGGAATTCACTTCATCGAACCGAAAGAAATGCTCTGCGCCGTTAACCGGATAGACCAACAGCCTCCGCGCTGAAGCATCAATACCCAGGTAGGCATCGTTCATCTTCGCGAATACTTCGAGGTGCGGATGAAAACCTACAGCCATGAACCCCGCGATCTGCAGCTGCAGCTTCTCTGCATAGCGTTGATCCACACACCAGAACAACCATGCTCCTCCAACGAAGTAGAAGGCTAGAGCCCAGAATAGCCAGCGAACAGCAGGGTCAGCACCGCCAGAAAATCCCAAGAAGAACGGCAGGCTGAAACCGCACAGAACCATCACAACCAGCAGCAACGCGCCAACAGGCAGACACCCGATAGCCCACAGCACTCGAAAAAACTCCCATAGCACTCTCATCACCACCCCCTCGAATCACCCATTCAGCACAAAATAACTGAAAATCAGATATCCCAAAAGCAGATATAGCTTTGCAGGCCGCACCTTCCCGGATACGGCCATGACCAAAGCTATTTATCGACGTGAGCATGAGATTTTTCTTCAGGTGCTGAAACGCACGCGCTTAGAGTCCGGGCTGACTCAGGCTCAATGCTCGGCGGCTCTTGGGCGGCCTCAGTCGTTCATGAGCGATGTAGAACGAGGAATAAGGAGGCTTGATACCGTTCAGCTTCGTGACTTATGCCTTGTTCTAGGGACTGATCTAACGAACTTCTCCAAGGCGTATGAACAAACCCTCAAGGACGAGTAGTGAACACCCTAATTCAACGTTTTAAGTCCACGAGCATCGGAAAGATGCTGCCACAGGCAGGTCGTCAGGATGCATAACCATTCGGTAGCGACCGCACCTCGAACTGGATTCGGCAAGCCCAATTGTCGGATAAGCTTAAACCACCCTCGAGAGCCTGAGAAAAGCTGTATATGCAGCAAATACTAAGCCGATACTGCTACCAGGTTGACAAAAGTTGACAAGCAGCTAGAGTGCGCACCATGGAAAAAACACTAGCTACCACACAGATCACCCAAGCCATGGAAACGGCAGGGCTCAGCCAGGCGACGCTCGCTGAGCGTCTTGGCGTATCTCGCGAAGCCGTTTCGAAATGGCTAAAGAAAGACTCCTTTCCTAAACCAGACAAGCTACTGCGCCTAGCAACAATTCTAGGGCTCAGCTTCAGCGAGCTGGTTGTGAAAGACGATCCCCATGCTCCAGTTGTTGCTTTTAGAAAGGTGAAAGCAACAAAAACAACTGAAGCACACTATGCTCATGCGCAGACAATGGGGAAAATGCTTAGGCATTTAGTTCCCTATCTTCCTTTTGATAAACTTGAAATGCCACCAGTTCTGAAGAGCCCAGTACTGGAATATGGTTACCTTCAAGAAGTTGCAAAAAAGATCAGAACAGAAATCGATCTAGATGAAGAATCGAAAATTGATTTCGAGCATTTAATACTTCACTTCAAAAAATTACAAGCCGTTCTTGTTCCGGTGCTCTGGGGAAACAAAAACAGGCACGAGAATGCCACCCATATATTTCTTCCAGATTCAATGACAACTTGGGTCTATCTTAATTTGGATGTAAATATTTTAGACTTTAAGTTTTGGATGGCTCACGAGCTCGGACACTGCCTTGCACCGGATATTCGTGGGAATGAGGGAGAAGATTTTGCTGACGCTTTCGCAGGAGCATTACTTTTTCCTCACGAGTTAGCTAAGAAAGCTTACAAGATCATTTCAAATCTAGACACCGAACGATCACAAATTAGCGAAATAAATAGAACAGCATGCGACTATGTAATCTCACCTTACTCAGTTTATTGTCAGATTAACTCGTATGCCGAAAACACAAGCCAAACACCTCTTGATCTTGTACCAGCCATTCATAAGGCATCAACAAATATCAACCGCGAGCTCCCGCTGGCAAGCAAAGTAATCTTTGAAGACAACTTAGAACCTGATTCATTACTTTATATTGAACGCACCAAGGAAATATTCAAAACTTCTTTTTTCGACATTTTAGGCGAATACCTGAAAGAATCAGGAAAAGGACCAGGTTTAGTTCAAACCATCATGGACGTCTCTGCACTTGACGCCCGGAGTATTCACTCTGAGCTCTTATAATGTCGCAATCCAAAATCCTAACAGATACAAATAGCTATCTTAGACTAGCTAACAACATTCGACCTCTTCTTTGTGTGGAATTTGGAACAGAAAAGTATTGCTTGTATGTACTGCGTGAAACCGGCCTTGAGATTCAAAAAAGCAATCGCCTAAAGCACAAGTTCTACTGGGCTCTAGAGGACGAGCATTGTATCGAGCGTGCTGCTACCCCGGTAGTTTCTAGGAAGCACAAAAAGGAAATTGAGGCGGCCTTCTCTGTTATTTGGGAGCATGTTCAAGCAGAGTTACCCGGCCCGTCAAGAACCGATGCCATGTATCTGGCGCACGGCTTCGTGTTAGGTTTCCCCATTGTCACCGATGACCGCGACATGCGATCACTAGCGGAAGTGTTCAGCATACCAACACATAAGACGCTTGAGTTGTTAAAAATAATGGTTGATGTGGCGCACATAACGCTAGCGAAAGTTACCGCTATAGTCGCTTACTGGAAATACAATGAGGACTTTCCGGCCGACGTTCATTCAGATACGCAAACGATCTTCGCGGGACAAGTTAGCATAGTATAATGCTAACTTTCCGGAACATGCTCAAGCAGCCCATTTACGCCCGTCACTAGCGTAGTCCATTATTAACTCGAAGACATTGTCGCATTTCTCTTTAAAAATGACCCGATCATAACTATCAGGCAAGTTGCTGTTCAGAACCTGTTCCACGGTGGTTCTCACCACACGTTTAGTCTGGCCGTCTTTAAACCAATCCTGTACTAGCACCTTAGGTTGACCTTCTAACAGGCGCAGGAGAAGAGACTTGGCCGCCAATTTAACCTTCTGCGTTTCATCCTGAGTCATGTTGTCTTTTTTCAAAAGATCGAACAGCTCCAATTCGTCTTCGCTCAGCCCCTCTTGAGTATGACGCTCTTCCTCGGCGCTTAGTGCTTCGAGGTAACGCATCAATTCTTCGTGATAGTCTTCAGTAGCAGAACCACCGGAGTTATAACGATCAATAATCTCCTGCAAGCGTTGGGCAAAATCGCTGCGGGTTTTATTGGCGGCCAGCATCTGCGCCACCTTCCTTTCCAGAAACCCACGCAGATCGGCGATCTCAATATTCTTATAAGCAGTTTGCTTGAACTCTTCACGTAGCTTGTCGAAATCGATCTTGCTCAAATCCCAAGTACGTCCTTTGCGCACGATCTGATAGGAGCCCTGCGACTCTTGTTGATGGAAGGCTTCGGCGTTATCCACCACCACACTTTCATCCAGTAGTTCATCGATGCGCCGGGTTACCACATCGATATCCACCTGCTCAGCCAGGCTATCAACCACACCGCGCAGATAATCAAATGCCGCCACTACACGCACCAATGAGTTACCAAGTATTTCCGGTTTGCATGCCTCATATAAGGCAGCAATCGTGTTCTGGTAGACGTTGAAGGTTTTGCGCCACTCCTCGTTGCCGAGCAAGATGTTAGCGAACTCATTGAAGCGGCTGAGACTCTTGAAGATCTCCTCACGCCCGAGAACCTCCTCCAAAGCAATGTCACGCTCGCGACAGTAACCCAGTCCCTCAGCAATAGCGTCGTCCAACAACCCGCGCAGCACACTCTTGTCCTGCACAGGAGGCTCATCAGTGCCTTCTTCGCCTTGAGCGTAATCCTTCAAGGCTTGCTTCATATTGCGGAAGACGTTGTAGTAATCGACGATTTCGCCGTTGCCTTTGCTCACCCCGTTGATCTGGTGCGAGGTCACCCGGTTAGCGCGGGCGATGGTCTGCATCAGGGTGTGGCCCTTCATCGGCTTGTCGAGATACAGGGTGGATACGGTCGGCGCATCGAACCCGGTCAGCCACATGGCGCAGACGAATACCAGTTGCAGAGGGTGTTCTGGGTCTTTGAAGTTGTGCTCGACATCATGGCCATGCGCATCCAGAGCATTCATACGCTGGCGATGCCGGGCGATTTCTAGGCCCTGCAGCTTGAACTTCTCCTCCTCGCCGGCCTCCTCGCTGATCACCACAGCCATCTGCACCTCGTGCATATAAGCGACGATCTTTTTCAGCCGGGCTTTTTCCACCTCGTTGGGCGTTTCCTTAATCCGTCCACGCAGGGCTTTAAGTTCTTCCTTCCACAGCCGCTGGACTTTGTCGTACAGCTTCACCGCGGTGAACTTGTCCACGGCGATGACGATACCCTTACCCAGATAACCACGGCGGGGGAAGTGGTAGACGATGTCACGTGCAATCGTCTCTAGGCGATCGTCGCGCTTGATCACCTGCACTTCCTGGGCGAACTGGCGTTCGAGCTTTTCCTGCTGCGCCTCGTCGAGGTTTTCCTCTTCGAGGATCTGGTAGAACTCGTCGCTAAGGTCGTCGTTCTGGATCAGCACCTCGGGCACGCGCTTTTGATAGAACAGTGGCACAGTCGCGCCATCGTCCATAGATTGCTGGAAGTTGTATTCGGAAACGTAATCGCCAAACCATTGGTTGGTCTTACGATCCCGACCTAGCAACGGCGTGCCGGTAAAGGCGACGAAGTTAGCCTTGGGCAGGCCGGCACGCATGTTCTCAGCCAGACTCTTGTACTGGGTGCGATGCGCTTCATCAACGATCACCACAATATCGTCACGCCTCGACAGCAGTGGGTAGGCCTTGCCTTTGTCGTAGCGGAATTTCTGGATCAGTGTGAAGACCAGGCGCTTGCTCTGACCGAGGAAGGTGCGCAATTCTGCGCTGTTTTTCGGCTGCGCCGCCTCGTGTTTCTGCACCGTGTTGGTATTGAGGAAGTTGCGATAGATCTGCCCGTCCAAGTCGTCACGGTCGGTGATCACCAGAAAGGTGAAGTGCCCTGGCAGTTTGCGCAGGATTTTGCGCGCATAGAAGATCATTGAAAAGCTTTTGCCCGAGCCCTGGGTGTGCCAGAACACGCCAAGCTTGCCGCGCAAGGCCTTGCGTTGCTGAAAGCGCGAAAAGGCACGGTTTACGCCGATAAACTGGTGGTTTTGGGCGATAATCTTTTGCGTTTTCTTGTGGAACAACACGTAGTTTTCCACATAGTCCAGCAGCCGCTCAGGAGCCAACAGGCCGTCGATCACTCGTTCGATGCTAGCGCCCTGTTCCTTGATATGTGCACGGTCGAGCTTCTCCTTCTCGTCGTCTACCCGCAGCCAACTGAAAAAGTGCTCCCATTCGGCAGTCAGGCTACCGACACGGGTTTCCAGGGCATTGCTCAGCACGCAGAAGGCGTTTGTCAGGAACAGCTGCGGAATAGTCTGCCGGTAACGCACCAAGTTGTCGTCATAGGCATTACGCACCGGAATATTCGAGTTCTTCAACTCGATAAATACCAGCGGAATGCCGTTCACATACAGCAGCACATCCGGGCGCAGGTATTTGTCATTCACGCCCTTGATCCACAGCTGGGTGACGGCGAGAAAATCGTTATTGCAAGCCTCTGTGAAATCGATCAGCCGCAGCTGTTCCTGCTGCCACTGGCCGTCGCGCTGGTAGCGCACCGCGATGCCATCGCGCACCAGGCCGTCCAGTTCGCGGTTAGCGGCAACTAGGGTCATCGCCTGACGGCGATCAGCGAACTGCGCCAGGGCCTGCTCCAGCTCCGCATCGGGGAGCTGCGGATTTAGCCGCCGGGCAGCGGCATGCAATCTGTCGCCGAGGATAACTTCACGTTTGTCGCGACGGCTGGAACCGTCCTGCAAATCGCCGGGCTGCGCGGTCATGCAGTTGAGCAACTGATAACCGTATTGCTCGTGCAGCCGACGCAGCAGGGTGCGCTCAATGTCGTTCTCGGAAAACAGATTAGGCATGGGCTACTTCCTGTCGGGCCGCGGCGGCCTCGCGCATGCTAGGGGGAAACTGGATATCCAGTTGGTCCACGGGGAATTTGCCGGAGATGAGGCGCGTCAGCAGCATGTCTCGCTGGGCAAGCAGACTTTTACAAATATCGGTTAATGCATCAAGTTCAATATGTATTGGGTCCACTACAGCACAGAATTTTTCTCTAAGGCTCTCGGGTGGCATTATAATTTTTTGCCTGACAACCACCTCTGGACTAAGATGCAAAACATTAGTTCCGTTGGCAAATTCCTTAATATAGCGACCAAAGCCTGATAGGCGCATATAGCTATACAAGTATGATTTTGATATTTCTTTTGGCGTTAACTTTATGACATCAAGAGATATTACGGCGCCTTGAGCACCAATATTTGGAATTCGCGCCACACGCCCAACAACCTCCCGTTCCTGTGTCATATCGGTTACAGCCATGACAATGTCGCCATCATAGACAACTTGCTCTGGTTTAAATTTTCCTGAATAATGCTTCAATCCTTCCCCGCGATATCCCCCACCTCTATTAAACGACTTGAGGGTGACGAAAGGTATATCGCTCTCCTTCTCAGAAAGCTCTTCACCTTTATATGCTTTCCCTTTCACATAATGAAAGTATTTTTTAGCCTCAGCTATATCCCAGCCGACAGGCACACCTTTTTCAAATTTTGCCTGCTGATAGTTAGGAAAGCGAAAGCGCACAAACCATTCACGGTAAAGCTCTTCGGCCATCTGCTCTAACAACTCGATACGGCGACGATTATTTTCGATCATGTCGTCATAGGCCGAAAGAATAGCAGCGATTTTTTGTTGGTCTTGGAATGAAGGAATTTTAAACTTTATACTAAGTAGTTTTTCTTGGCTCAAATTATCTTGAGTTGTGCCTTGAGAAATACTTTTCATCTGTTGCTTGTAAGTGTCTAAGCAGTATTTTACAAAGCGTACGTCTGCGACATTTTTTTTGGGCAGGAACCCAATAATACTATCAGGAAAGCATGCTGGGATTTTCAATATTGCGGTTTCTGCAATATTTGCGGCTATTGTTATGCAAAGAGTTCCCGGCTGCCAAAGCTTACTCTGCGCCAGCCCCCTTTCATTATATGTCTGACTAAAGCTGGATAAGTAGAAGTGTGCTGCTTTTACATCACCGGTCTGAACAAACGGGTAATCTCCACCATATAGCGAAGGATCATTGCGTGGGCGATGTTTAGACTTGCCCCTATTTATGGAGCCGATATCTGCTAACGATTTAAATTGCTGCTCGTAGCTTTGCATCATCAACACCTAGATTCATAAATTTTTTCGAGATTAGCCGACTATTCTTAAATTGACTCAACATCCAAAAGCCCCACACTTTATTGCAGCTTTTTGCCTCGGCGGCATGCCGACGCTCGATCTTCTTCAGGTCTTCGGCGGGCGGTAACTGTTCGGGCATTCTGCCACGCTCACAGAATAGAGCTCGGACATTGGCGTTATGCTTCACATGCTTGTCGGTGATGGCTCGCCAGCTGTCGAGACTGTCCTTGCATATATTGAAGCTAATAATTTCTTTGGCGAAGCCCTTGAACTTGACGTTGATAGCGTGAAGACAGTCCGCAGGCGGGCGGCCCCGCAGCATACTTAAATGCTCCTTCGCCTTACCCACGTTTGGCAGCACCTCTTACACCTCACCAGTTAGTTGGCGGATGTTGTGGGCGATGACGCCTTCCAGCTCGCGGGCCTCATCGTTGAGACGTGTTAGCTCGTCGTTCATAGTCAGCAGGCCGTCGATAAACTCTTCCTCGGTCTTGCCGTCCACTTCGATTACGACGCCAACATAGCGGCCTGGGTTGAGCGAGTAGTCCTGGTCCTTAACCTCCTCAGGCGTGGCTAACTTGCATAGACCAATAACATCTTCGTACTGAGCAGTAGGAAAGCGTTCCTGCAGCCAGTGGATGTGCTGGAAGTAGCTTTCCGCACCTTTGACTTCGCCATGCAGTTTTTCTAGAGCGGTTTTCAGAAGCTTGGTTTCACGGTCAGTGCTCCCGCGCTTGCCTTCCGCTTTGGCTGCATCGCCCAAGCGTTTCTCGTGCTGGCGCACCGCCTTGTCGAGACGTTTTAGGTTGGCATGTAAGGCGGCGAAAAAGGGATCGAAAGTTTCGCGCAGGGCATGCTGAGCGTGATTCTTAGCATCTACTACTTTATCGTTCAGGTACTTGGCCTGATAGGCAGAATAGGCATCCTGCAACGGTTTCAACTCGACCCATTGTTCACGCAGATCCTGCACCGCCTCCCGACCTTCCGCTTCCTGCAACAGATCCAGCAGTTGATCGGACAATGGCTGGATATGCGGCTGGTTTTCCACCAAACGTGCCACGCCGGCGGCGAAGTAACGCTCAATGAGACGCACAAATTCATCACGCTGGCCGCGATGCAGCTTGCTGATGATGGCGATGTTTTGCACTTGCTCGTCGTTAAGCTCGCGCAGGGAGCGGGTGAGCTGAGTGAAGATATTACGCGCGTCGATAAACAGGATGCACTGGTCCTGCTTGGCCTTGTCGAAAAACCACAGGGTAGCCGGCAGAGTGACTGTGTAGAACAGATTCGATGGTAGGCTGAGCATGCCGTAGATCAAGTTGTTCTCAATTAACGTCTGCCGAATCTCGGCCTCGGAGTGGCGGGCGTCGGAAGCAGAGTTGGCCATCACCAAGGCGGCGCGGCCCTTAGGTTTTAGCGAGGTGGCGAATAGGTTGATCCACAGATAATTGCCGTTGGGAACGGTTTCCTTACCTTCCTCGCCTTTCTTAGTCTTGGATTTGTTGCGCGGGATTCCATAGGTGTTGAAACGGTGATCGTTCTCCACCGTAGCCAGGGATACGTCGTCGACATTGAACGGTGGATTGGCCATCACGTAGTCGAACTGACCGAAACTGTTATGCGGGTCTTCGTAATAACTGTTGGCCTGCATGATGGTGCCGCGCAGGCCGTTTACTGCCAAGTTCATCTTAGCCAGCTTGACGGTTTCCAGGGTCTTTTCCTGGCCGTATACATAGATATCGCCGTCATTGGCGTGATTGGCGTCAGCACGGTGCTGCTCAATGAATTGCGCGGACTGGACGAACATACCCGCAGAACCGCAGGCCGGGTCATATACCTTGCCTCCATGGGGCTCGATGATTTCCACCATCAGTTTGACCACCGAACGCGGGGTGAAGAATTCGCCTCCACCCTGCCCTTCGGAGAGAGCGAACTCGGCGAGGAAGTACTCGTAAATCTGACCGAAGATATCGCCGCTGGAATCCTGGGGAATGTCGTTGAAGGTACGCAGCAACTCCTTGGGGATGCCCTTGTTTTGCGCCGAGCGGGTCAGGCGGAAGTACTCGTCCTGCGGTAACACGCCTTGAAGCTCGGGTTTGTATTGCTCGATGGCCTTCATCGCCTCATTGATAGCCTTGGCGATGTCCTTGCTATCTTCCAAGTTGAGAAGATAGTCATAACGGGCGTGATCGGGTAGATAGAACCCGCATTTCTCGATGGCGATATCGGCCAGCGACTTTTCCAGGCGGGTGTCTTTGTAGGCGAGGAAGTCGCGATGAATGGCCTTCTCGTGTTGCTTGAACTTGTTGTCCGCGAACTTTAGAAAGATCAGCCCCAAGACTGGAGTGGAGTATTCGCTAGCCTTCAGATCGGAGTTAGCACGCAGATTATCAGCGGCGCGCCATAGGTCGGCTTCGAGTTTCTGCAACTGCTCTTTGGTCATAGATCCTGCTTAAGGAATTCGAGGTGTGGCTTTAGGCAATGAGCAGGAGTATCCCAAGGAGGGAGGGTGGATACCAGCCAAAACGTGCGCTTGAGTGCTCTGCGTTAAGCTGATGTATAAAAAGTTCTCAAATTTTCCGGACTTGAGCCGCTAAAAATGCCACATTTTTGCCACACTCATCCCGCTAGCCGGCGCGAAAATCCGCTTACCCCAGCTAACCCAACCCATTGTTTTTCCAGATAAACAGAGCTAACGTGTTGATTCTAAACGTCGACTTTTAGGACTCCGAAGGCAGTGGTCGTGGGTTCGAATCCCGCCTGGTGCACCAAACGCAAAAACGAGAAAGCCTCAGATCTTAGGGTCTGGGGCTTTTTTGTGCCCATCCTTCATGCCTCAGGGCGAGCTGCTGGAGGGATTCAGTTGTTCGGTTTAACCGGACTACACGGAGGATTGGCCAAAAAAGCTCCTCGGATGGCCTGGCGTTCCACCGACACAAATCCCGAAATAACCTCGAAACACCGATGAATTGCGTTGCAGCCCTACTCACTTTCTTCTTGCAGCTCGTCCCCATCTTCGCCCAAGCTCAACCAGTCATAGGTGTTGTACCGTGTATACGTTTCGGCATCTAACATAGTGAAATCCTGAAGCGGTGTGACTACCGCATCATCAAAAATCAGTCCGGTCGGCAGGGCTGGCGCAGCATCAATTAATGCATTCAAATAATGCTGGGCTTCGTCGAGGTTCCGCTTATATTGGGGCTTGATCAAAAACCGGAAGGAAATGATATATGGTTCGGAGGAGTCCGGAAGCTCAATCTTTGGCTCGTACGAAACCCACGCGCTATGAAGCAGATCACCTCGCTCAGATATGAACTGTTCGATCTGAACCCCCAGCCCAATTGGACCGTCTGCACTTTGGATACGAAGGCGCTCGACCAGGTTGTCCGGCATCGCGAGCCGCGTGTAACTATGGCCCAGCCAGTATCCAAAAGTCTCTTTCGACAACGGATCTAGATTCAACTCCCGCTCTCTTTCGAGAGTTGGAAGCACGGATCGGGGTGTCCAGATACGACGCTGTATCTTCAGCTCAAGGTGCAGCTTCTCTGCAATAGGCAGATGCAGTTTTCGCGGATTCGAAGCGTTAAGGCATTTCGCATATGCTTTCTTCTTAACAAGTTTACATGCCACCCACTCCACCGATGGGGCATCCTCGTAGTTACGGGCATGTACTGTGCAAGAATGGGAAGCAAGAATCCAAAAGGTAGGAAGCTTCCCTTCTAACTGCTCGGAGAGCACCTTTTCCGGGATGAAGCTTGATAAAGCTTCACCGGCAACCAGGTCGCCCTGAAGCCACCCTTGATTACTGATTGCTTCAACAACCGAGTCGCCAGAGAAGCCGTCGGACATAGTTAGCCCATCGAAGATTGACTGGAATGGTTGAGGCGGGCGATCGTCCGTTGGTCACGCGCTTTAAGTTGTTGTACTTTCGTGGCGAGCTCACCAATAAAGGCTTCAACCGCACTATAGCCACCTTCAGCCCAGCCATCATCGGAAAGTACATCTTGGATAAGCCGTCCATCGGCAGAAGGGTAGAAAATAGCGCGTTGCATATAAGGCGCATCCTCAGCGCTCATAGCTGACAAGATTTCCGCCAACGCACGGATGCGGTCTGGATTGTCCGCAGAAGTCTTCTTAGAACGCCAGTTGTATACCGTCTGCCGGGATACCCCAAATAACTCTCCAAGCGCATTATCCGAGAATCCGAATCTACTCCGAAGCCCTTCAATGAGGGAAGGGGTAACGTCTGGTATTTGGGCAGTATGTACCGAAACTTGAATCCAGTTAGCTCGCAAATGCCTAATCATCCTAAAGCCGGAGCTGATTGGCAGCAGGGAAGCTTCGGTACTTTCTCTACGCAGATCGATCGCGCTGGCCAGCGCTGCCAGCGGAGTGACCAACAACGGGTTTACCGTACTACTAGCAGACCGAGGATTCTGCTCAGGTTTCTCCCACACTGAATTCCAAAAATTTTCAGAGTCTCGATCTGACGTCCACACACTTGCTGATTGAGTATTCATTTTCCATTCCAAACGTTAAAAGCATATTCCGTTGCTACGCTTCGAAACGCCGTGTTCGCCATAGAGTGAAGATGCCCGAGGCGCTCAACGATGTCTTGAGTGGTCAATCGCTCTGTGACAGGCAGTGGCCAGTATGCGTCGGTGTCGAGCAATGCTCCATTATCACTAAGCTGAGTAAAGGCTAGCGTATTCTGTGAGAATCGCTGACCTCCAGCTCGAGACTGCTTAGCAATCTCAAACACCATTGCTGGTTCCACAATGTCATCTGGCACCCACATTCCAGGCTGCCGCCAACACCGAATGTGCAAGAACTGCGGATCAAAATGGTACGTCGTGGTGGATACCCCTAGCGGGGGCTTACCAACACCATGACCAATTCCTGCTATGGCTTCATTCTCGAGAGGAAGCAACGCCTCAGGAAGGTAATCCTGCAAGCGTTCACCTTCAACAGGTTCGATTTTATCCACATACCGCATACCCATGCCGATAACATCAAGACCGTCGGTCGCACTCTGAACAGCGTCTACACAGGTTCGAAATAGCTCTACATGTCGATCGAAATGTAAGTAGCCAATACTCTGTAAAATCAGATGATCATTAGCCAAGACGCAAGCATATTTCAGATCCCGATCAAGAAACGCCCAAGAGTTCGGCTCACCTGCCTGTGGCACGCTGATGCCTGGCCCTTTCGTCATCTGGAAAAACTCGGGCAGGATCTTGCGAATTTCATGTTGAATCGTCGGAATTAATTTCGGCATCAACAAGACGGTGGAAAATCTGAGAACGCTTAACGCGTAGACCAATGGTGCATTAGGCAGCACACCTTCTCGCTCAGACATGATCCCTCCTAGGCTTCGACGTGCTCGATACGGATGCGCATCCTACCGTATTTGACAAAGCAATTGACAACATCTGTATAGCAGGTGTCGTGTTGATGTCCAGTTTTGCCTCCACCCTTCGTCTAACCGTATCCCTCGCTAATGGCGTTTTCGCGCGCCACTCGTCTCACACCCTACATATTCACGTAAAACAAGCAGTCTCAGCTTTACTTAAGCCTCTGCCCGAGAACGATTCGCTGTCTATTACAAGCCTAGCTTGCTGTAACACTGAACGGACTCGTAACACTCAACCCCTATGATGTCTCTCTGCTGTGTAACGCTTAAAAAATCTAATGATTTCAGTGTGTTAACTTCGCCCGTAACACCTATAACTCTCGTAACACGTCCTTTTTAGCTCCCCTGCCCCCCATTAGTGATGATTCCATCAGCGAAGGAACGACCTCATGAGGTTGGACTTCTGGAATTTGACGGGGCCCCTGAGGTTTTCGGTTCAACACGGGGCGAGTAACCCGCCCGATTTTGTTAGCGGAAAGGTTCCCAGCTTAGTGAACAGGTGAACTGGGCGAACTGCGGTTCACCTGTGCATTTGCCTTATGGCGTTGGAGGTCGCCGGACCCTGAGCAGTTCCGATTGGTACGGGACAAAGAACCCGCGGGATCGTGTTAGCGGCTGGGATTTTTAAGTTGGTTGACAGGTCGACGTGGTTGACATGATCGCTGTGGTTGACGGGGCTCAATCGTTCGCTATCGAGAACACTATCGACCATCGTTACCGAGGCGGTAACGATGGCCTTTTCTCTTCAAGATCCTTTCAATTTCAACGTTGAAATTTCAGTACGCTGGGGCAACTGCCGCTACCAAGATCTCGCGGGTTTCCGACCCCGTGTAACGAGCAAACCCTCAGGGTCCCCAGCAGATTCTGAAACCCAAGCTGTCATCCCCACCGTTTCGGCTGGCGCACGCGCCGTAGCAGTGCTATTGAAAATGACTAGTCGACTGGCAAGGAAAGCAATGATGAGTGATGAGCAAGATTCGCCGATTAAGGAGAGTGCACCATTCACTCCCACCCCGTCCCTGCCGATGAACTCTCACGTTACAGCGTCGAGAGCGACCTCCATGCTGAAAGAGACATCGCTAATTATGTAGAGGGCCAGGCACCCGATGAGATTGTTCAGCATGTAGAGCGAATCAAAAAAGAAATTGTGCTGGGAGACATCTATGAAATTTGGGACGTAACGACCGATAAAGATCGTTGGTGGGTCATTACGAACCTCACGAATTTATACTCCCAGAAGCATTTCCCGACACTCGACTACACCATCTCTTTCCACATTGGCCTGATGATGCGGCTCAGGAGCCGGCCTGATCGGATAGATAGCTCGGACCCCACACCGTTTGATGAGGTCTTTCGACGCATGGACCAGGCGGATGCTCGTCATGACGCGGCGGTTGAAGCAGAAGACTTTCAAGCTGTAGGCATGCTGTTGCGCGAGGCATTGGTCTCGCTGATGGGTGCAGTCAGAAGATTGAGCGAAATTCCCCAAGAAGCGGAACGCCCTCAGGATGCCAATTTCATCGCATGGATCGAATTGTTGATGAATCATCTATGTGGAGGCGGGAGCAACAAGGAGTTGCGTCAGCATTTGAAGAATCTGGCCAAGGAGGCTTGGCAGCTATCGAACTGGTTGACCCACACCAAAAGCGCAAGCAGGACGGCATCTTCGATAGCCATACACACCTGCCAAACAGTCGTTGGTCATTTGATGCAGATTCTCAAACGCGAAGAACAGGATAGGACAGACCAATGCCCGATTTGTAAATCTCGCGACATTCGCAAGCACTACGATATCGACATTGCTCCTGATGGTGACTCATATCTCAGTTGTGGGGTTTGCGACTGGAACGATCATCCGGGCACAAATCCTAAGGGATGATTTTGTTCACAGCTACCACCACAGCAGCAGTCGCTGTGTATGCCCATGTGTATGCCTTGCTGAAGCGCGCTCAGACAAACCCTTACAGAATGGGCCTCATAGCCTTCAGTTCAAACGACGCCTGGGCACCAGATACAAACGAAAAAGCCTCAGGTCTTAGGGTCTGGGGCTTTTTTGCGTTCTGGATCCAGCAATTGCTGTCAGTGCCTGAAACACCTACCTTATCCTGCGTTTTCCTCAATGCGTTCAATATGGCGATGATGATGACGCACACCGTCGGGCTCGTCCGTTCATGCTTCTGTGCATCACCCAGCATCTGATGAAGGTCATCAACCCATCATCGAGCTGGGGGAAACGCTTGAAGGCACTGCTGGAAAATGACTTCCCCAATCTGACCCATCTGGGTCTCAGTCTGGACGGGATGGGGATCGACCAAGACTGGCAGAAACGCGACTGGTAAGGCGGAAAAGTCCAGGCAATAAAAAACCCCTGAGCAGTCTCAGCACCGAAGCGCATCAACCGACAGGGGCCGTGTTGTGGGCGATTATAAGGGTTGAGGACATCTCGTCAACTACCGGTAAGCACTGGCGATCTAGTCAAGGCAGAGGCAACCGTCAAGGAAAACTTGACAGTTCAAATCGATGGCTCGTGTCAGGTCAGCCGCCTGCTGATGCACCAGTCGCTGCCGATGATCATCGCCGTGAGCTACCACGTACGTTCAATCCACGGTCCCCATTTCCGTCAGTTGCCCACACCTACCCTGGCCGAGATCCGACCCAACAGAACACAAAAAAACGCCGAAGCGGTTTTTCATTCTGTCGTCCAGTCAAGATCGTCGTCCCAATCCTCATCCTCCTCGAAGTCGTCGTCATCGACGTCCTCTTCTTCCGGCTGATTCAGCAGAAAATCCTTACGACTCTCGGTAATCGCTCGTCGCAGTTCCTCACCCTTTACCGGACAGTTGAGCATTTGGGCGATGCGGTCGATTTTTTGTGCCACGGCTTCTTCCAACGCATCAGCAATTGGCTCGATAGTGCGCCCTTTCAATTATCGACGCCAATCCGCTGATCGCTATTCACCTCACTGTTCCTGCAACTCCTTGAGCCGAGCCGCCAGATTTTCCTCTGGATAGCGTTTGTGCAATGCCGCCAGTTGATCTTCCGCAGCTTTTACCTGACCCAGGCCACGCAGGCGCAAGACTTCTCGCAGTTCGTCATCCAGTGTTTTGGCCGGTTCCGCTGCACGTTTGCTCACCTTGGCCTTCGCCTCATCCGCCATGGGTTTGCTGGTTTGCTCCTGCATTTCAGCCTTGAACGACTCGGTCTGCGCCGGTTTGGCGAAATTGGCCATCGGAGCGGCAGGTGCAGGTGCAGGGGCTGACAAGGCGCCGGTAGGTGCGCTCTGAATCGGTTGCGGCACTGGCCGGACAAGTTCAGACGATACGGGTGCAGCTTGACGCTCGGCGCTGACTGACGCGGGCGGCATCGCCTCAGGTGCAATGTCGTACATCGGCTGCTGCTCCGGCGAGCGTTGCACCAACGTCACCATCAACGCGACACCGACCAGGCTGGCAAACGCCACTTGCCAACGCGGCCGCTGACAGGCTTGCCACCAGCGTTGCCACAGGCTTGGCGACGGCGCGGGAGCTTCGCGGCGAGCGGCGGCGAGGATCATTGAATCCAGTCTGGCCGGCGGTTCACCCGTCGCCTGTTGGCGAAAATGTTTGAGGACATCTTCTTCGGCCGATTCCGGCGTCTGTCGAGAATCAGTCATGTGAGTACCTCCTCGGCGAGGAGCCGACGCAGTTTTTGCTGTGCATAACGGAAACGGCTTTTCACCGTCTCCAGCGGCGTCTCGGTCAGGATCGCGATCTGTGGCAGCTCAAGGTCGCCGTGGACCCGCAGCAGGAAGACTTCGCGCTGATCGGCGGGCAAGTCCTGCAGCGCCGCCTCCAGACGCACGCTGTCGCGACTCAAGGTCAGTAGCTGCTCCGGCCCTGCCGCATCATCGATCAGCGCATGAGTCTGTTCGTCATAGCTATCGTGCAGGGGATTTCGAATACCCTGTTTACGCCAGTGATCGATCAGGCGGTTGCGGGCGATCTGATAGAGCCAGGTGCGAAAGTTCGCCCGTCCCTGGGGCTGACTGGTGCTGCGGATCAGGCTCAGCCAGGTTTCCTGGTAGACCTCTTCGGCCAGCTCGGTTTTGCCGCTCAAACCAAGGAGGAAACGGTACAGGCCCTGGCGATGACGCGCATACAAAACCTCGAACGCCGCCGCATCGCCGGTGCGATAGCGCGCCAGCAGCGCTTCATCGCTGCCGGCGCTGTCGGTGGATGACGCATTCGCAGCAGACATGTCAGTAACGGACTCCTTGGCTCTGCTCCCGGCGGTGTTATTCGACCCTGCTGTCGCCGGCTGCATTCGGGCGCTGACCCAGCGTTGCTGCCGGAGTTTGCAGGCTTTGCGCCAGCTCGACCAATTGCACAAACTCGCCACGCAGACCAAACCGGTCATCGCCCCGTGCGCCGCGAGCCAGTGTCGCGGTATCGCTCATCCCAAACGAGCCGGTGTAGCGTCCGTCCTTGAGCTGCTGGGAAAACGCCGCGACTGCCGCCGCGAAGCGTAGATCATCGCTGGCCTGGGCCAGTTTTCCAGAGTGTTCGCCCTGCACAATCGGCCGCTCGATCAAGCGGCTGCTACCGCCCTCAGGCAGTTGATAGCGCACTCGCAGCATCGCCAGTTCATTGGCTTTGCCATCCCGCGGATTCGCTTGCTCATTCGTGTAACGCAGCGGCTCAAGCCAGCCTTTTTCACCTTTGGGCACGATTTCGTACAACGCCGTGACCGTGTGCCCGGCACCGATCTCGCCCGCATCGACTTTGTCGTTGCTGAAGTCTTCGCGTTTCAACGCACGATTCTCATAGCCGAGCAGCCGATACTCACTGACTTGCGCGGGGTTGAACTCCAGTTGCAGTTTGACGTTTTTCGCCACCATCGCGAGGGTCGAACCGAGTTGATCGACCAGCACCTTGCGCGCCTCGCGCAGGTTGTCGATGTAGGCATAGTTGCCATCGCCGGCATCGGCTAGTTGTTCCATCAGGTGTTCATTGTAGTTGTCCACACCAAAACCCAGGGTGGTCAGGGATACGCCGGTTTTGCGCTTATCCACAGCCATCTGCTTGAGGCTGTCGAAATCGCTGACGCCGACGTTGAAGTCGCCGTCGGTGGCCAGCAGGATGCGATTGATGCCTTTGGCGATAAACCCCTGCTGAGCCATCTGGTAGGCCAGCTCGATACCCGACGCACCGGCTGTCGAGCCGCCGGCGGTCAATTGGTCGATGGCGGTGCGGATCTTCGCCTTGTCGCGCCCGGAAGTCGGCTCCAGGACCACTCGCGATTCACCGGCATACACCACCACCGACACCCGATCCTGCTCACGCAATTGATCGACCAACAGCTTCAGGGTGCTTTTGACCAGCGGCAGCCCTTCGCGGCGATCCATGGAGCCGGACACGTCGACCAGAAACACCAGATTCGCCGGCGCCAGTTCAGCCACTGCGCGATCCGAGGCCTTGATGCCAACGCGCAGCAGACGGGTGTGCGGGTTCCAGGGCGACGGCGCCAGCTCGGTGGTCACGCCAAACGGCGTGCCGTCGCTCGGCAGGGCGTAATCGTAGGGGAAGTAGTTGACCATCTCCTCCAGACGCACCGCGCCTTCCGGTGGCAAGCGACCCTGATTGAGCAGGCGCCGCACGTTGGCGTAGCTGCCGGTGTCGACATCGGCACTGAAGGTCGAAACCGGCGCTTGGGCGACGCTCTGGATCGGGTTATCCGCCAAGGCCTGATACTGCTCGCGCTGTTCATCCCGATAGCCCGCCGGGTAAGCCTCACCGGCGGCTATGGGCGCGTACATCGCGGCAGGTGCGGGCACCGCTCGCTGGCTGTGTTTGGCCACTGATGCATCGGCCATCACCGCCTCGCGTTTCGCCGAGGATTTCACCTCGGACTGCAACGCACCTTGCACCGGCGGCTGGGGAGCGGCCACATCGGGGGGCGATGACACACCACAGCCGGCAACGCTCACCAGCAACCCGATAGCGAAGCCCTGCGCGGCAGGGCGAAGAAAATGCAGAGGAAGTGACATGTGGCTGACCTCAGGAGGAAATGATCCATTCATCCTGTGAGACGGACAGCCTTGGCGATTCGGGTTAAGCCGCGAGAAATAATTTTTCAGCGCTGATAACGCCGCACCACACTGCTGTTTTTCAGCACATGACCTTTGATTTTCTCCAACAGCTGCGCACGGGTCAGATCGGCGGGCAATGCATCGGGGGCGAGGTCGAGGGCATAGAGCTGAATCAGGTAGTGATGGGCGCTGTCGCCCACCGGCGGGCACGGGCCGATGTAGGTGGTGGTGTTTTTGCTGTTGCTCCCGCCAACCCCCTCGAGGGCAGATTTTGCGCCGACACCGGCCGGAATGTGGTGAGTGGCGGCCTTGATCCCGTAATGCACCCAGTGATCGACACCCTGGCCTTTCTGGCCGTCCGGGTCGTGCATGACGATGGCGTAGCTGAGGGTACCTTCAGGGCCAGGGGTCCAGCTCAGGGCGGGGGAAACATTTTGCCCGCCGCAGCCACTGGCATCACTGGCGCTGGCCGTGGTGAACAACCTGTCGTCCGATACACCGGGAATGCTGACGCTGAAACGCTCCTCGGCCTGCGCCGGCAGTTGCACGCAAAGCGCAACTGCAACGGCCGCCAGCCAAGGGGTGAGCGAAGCAAATCGGGTCATACCAGAGCACCTTATCCTGAGAGGGCCGTCGTCGGCCCGCAAACTATAGCTGGACCGATCGTGAGGTGGCAGTGGGGATTGGCTGATCCTCGCAGGTATGACCAACTCTTCACTCCGAATTACCAACGACTTTCCAGACCGCGTTGCAGGCGCAATTGCATTCATGAAAAAACCCACTGAACCGGCAAGACTCAGTGGGTTTCAAAGCTGCATGCTTAAGCTGTTGTTGCTGATCCGACAGATGATTTACTGGACGGTGACAGTGCCACCTATTTTGTTCATCACGAAGCCAATGAACTCCTCAACGGTCATTTTCTGGCCGTTGAAATCCACCTGATTGTTGGCGTAGCGCAGTTTGCTCACGATGTTGTTGCCGTCCAGTGTCGCCAGTTGAGTCCCGGCCGCCATGCTGCTGACCATTTCACTGGCCATGGTCCCTTGCTCGGCAATCGCCTTGGCATCGCTCTGACCTTCCATCTGCGCCTGCATACTGGCCACATCGGAGATCATCGCCTTGGACAGCAACAGATTGAAATCCAATAGCGCGATAAGCTGCTTGCCCACTTCAATTGTCGGCAGGTCCATCGATTGCGGCTTGGCCAGATCGACGACCAGGCTCACACGACTTTCGCCGTTGGCGGTATTGAACGAAAGGTTTTCCAGGGCGATCTGCGGCTTGGCATCCAGCAGTTTTTCCAGATCAGCCTTGACCTGAGCCTCCTCGGCTTCAGTCAGGTTCAGCTCTGGCGCCGGCTCACCCGCGGCAGCCGCAGCGGCGGCGGCAGCCTCGTAGGGTTGCAGCTTGGTCTGGTAAACCTGCATCAGCGACATGGTGGCCGGAATATCGAGGTTTTTCATGCTCAAGGCCATCTGCGCGGCGCCGATCGACTTGCCGTCGAGGGCGATTTCGCCAACCTTGTAATCGGCGCGACCCGCTGCGTTAGTCCCGGACTCCTGGGTGAAGCTTTTCATTTCGGCTTTTTTGAAAGTCAGTACCGACTGCTTGTCGCCGAAGGTGGTCCTGGTGCTGGTCAGCTCGACGGTGTTTTGCCCCAGGTAATAGCCGTAGCTGCTTTTGCTGAGGTTGCTGGCCAGCGTCAGGCCGTTCAATTCAATCTTGACCGGCGCCTGGTCTTCGGAGGTCGTGGACAGTGTGAGGCTATCCATATAGCCGTCGGCTTTGATCTTCTGCCCCTGAGGGCTGGCAGAAACCTTGAAGTTCAGACCGGAAAACTTGAGGCTGGACTGCTCGTCCAGCACCAAATCCAGTGGCAGCAGTTCGAGGGTGCCTTCGGTGGCGCGGTCGTAGCCGATGTTGACCACGCCCTTGAGCGGGGAAACATCCTTGGTGGCGGCGAACCATTTTTCGGTAAACGGGGTCTTTTCCAGCTCGTAGTGGCTGCTCGCCAGGACCGGCAACCACTTGAACGTAACCAGACGCGAGAATGGCAACGGACCGTGTTCGATACGGTCGACGAACAGTAATTCAACGCCTTCAGGGGCCTCGCTGAACATTGCGCCCTGACCTTTGAAGCGGTAATGCGCGGTACTGCTGAACAACTGGCGGTCTACCGAGACCAATTCCAGGGTCGCGGTGCCGTTCGAGCCGACCATGGCGCCTTGCAGCTCTTTGTTGGCATCGGAAATCGAGGTTTGCAGCACCCCTTCCAGTTTGGTGCCGGTATACCAGCCGCCGCCGGCACTGATTGCACCTATTGCGACAACGATCCCTAACAGTACGCCTGCAGATTTATTCATGTTTGACCCGCTCAGTGTCCATTGTTGAAAGTGTGGTCGTCTTCCCTGAACCCCTGACGGGTTGCGGCTCGACTCCGCTTGAAGTGGTGAGAGATTAGCATTTGCCGCACGGGGTGACTCAATATGAGTATGAAACAACGATCATTCCCACGCGGGAGTGTGGGAATGATCTTTATATGACTCAGGAATACTGAACTTCAATCTCATCCAGTTGATGATCAAAACTCTTCAGGCGTGCCGTCCAGGTGTACACCAGCACTTCAAAGTCCCGATTGATCACCGTCCCGGCGGGTGATTCCGAGCGCGGGTCGTAGAAATCCAGTTGATAGCGCTCCCGGGCCATGGCAGTGGCGACGTCGGAGAGTTCGCGGGCGTTGTTCAGCCAGTGCCGCCCGTGGGCGATTTGTTTGTCGAGAACCAGGCATTGCTGCTTCAGGGCTTCAAGGCTTTTTTCCAGTGGTGTGCCGCTGAGTTCGCCCATGACTTCCTGGAAGGTGCGGCCCGGTTGCCAGTAACTGCCCCAGAAGTAGCGGTCAAACACCGTTTCAACCCGGCGCAGCGCAACCTTGGTGTCCCAGATCAGCACCAGGGTTTTGCCTTGTTCGAGCTGTTTTTTCTTGATCCGCTGGCCCTGAAGCAAGGCCCAGGCAACGACTGCAATCGACAGCACGGCGATCAGTGCGATGACGCTGTCGAGAAAAAGCAGCGCTTTGTCGATCTGCTGAGCCAGCATGATGCCGTAGAAATAGGTAGCGGAAAGCAGCACCACCGCAGTGATGGCGCACCAGAAGCCGGGAGCATAAGGGTTTTTCATTGTTGGAATCCCCATGACCAATAGAGCCTTGATCCATGCACAGGCGCAAACAGCCGCGCGCCGACCAACTGATCAAAGCATAGCAACGGCTTCAGGGTTTCGCGTGCCCGGAACCTCGCGTTCGTCCACTTTCCCAACCATCACCAGGAACAAATCGATCTAGCTCATGGCAATTTGAGTGGCGCAGACGGCATGCCGAGCAGGTAAATCTGGTTTCTAGACAAGCGCCATACTTTGTTTGATAAGAGCTTGCTCCCGCTGGGGCGCGCAGCGGCCCTGAAATCAGCCGCCGCGCTTGTTCAGTAGGTCTCAGTCGCCAGTTTTACGACTGCTTCGCCCGAGCGCGGACCGGCCGACGGGAGCAAGCACCCTCACCACAGGTTCTGCGCCAGACACCTCTTTCAGTAATCGTCAGGTCGTCTTCAATGCTTGGGCGACTAGGCGATGCTGCACTTCTTCCATCATGTCCAAGCCATCGCGCAACGACACAAACGCTGCGTTGACCAAGCGATAAAGATCCTGATCGTCGATATCGCGGATGGTGACCGAGGTGAGGGTTTCCAGCAGATCGGTGCCAATGCGCACACGGCTACAAGCGGTTTCGTGCAGAAGATGGGTAGCCGCGAAGGTGTTGAAGGCTAGAACAGAGGCGGCGGTTGGGTTGGATTTCAGCGGACGGTATGGAGTCATCGTGTACATCTCGCAGATAATTTTTTGGAGCCTCCATTGATCGTCGCCAAACGAAAAAGGGTGGCAGCTGTACGCAGGTTGGCGAACCGGTTATCTACGAAACCCGGCAGACCCGAAGGTCTCCCGCGCACAGCCGCCATAGATCAGCATGCCTTCACCCAAAGGGTAGAAGCATGGAATCAGTGCGCTGAAACGCGTCGTAGAAAAAGGATCGCCAAATCCTGTCACCGATGTGCGGCGACGGGGCGAACTATAGGGGGGATGGTTCGGGGTGTGCAACCAGACAGCTGGGCTGCTTACTTTTCTTAGCGTTTTTTAGCTCGTTCATACACGGCGCTGCGCTCGCGCTTACCGACAGCCACCACCGAGACGACCACGCGCTCGTCAATCACTTGATAAACCAGCCTGTACCCGGATGCCTTCAACTTGATCTTGTAGCAGTCAGGCATACCGTGCAGTGAGTCCGATTGAACCCTAGGCAACTCAAGCCGTTCAGCCAGCTTCTTTTTGAACTGCTCACACAGGGTATGCCCCAACTTGTCCCACTCCTTGCGTGCGGACGGCAGGAATTCAAGCTTATAAGTCATCCAGGCTTACCGGTATGGGCGTCTCATGACTACGAGCACGAACGAGCTCGGCCAACTCCATATCATCCAACCGTTCCATCATGGCCTCAAACACATCGGCCGGGACCATATACCCCATGACACGGTTGTGATTCAGCACTGCAACCGGCCCGCCATGGGCGCCACTCAATACTGCTGAGGGATTTTTTTTCAACTCGGACACACTGACGGCCATGTCGGCCAGAACACTTTGCATGATTAAGACCTCTATTCAGGTCTTAATTCTGGTCTATTGACTGTTTATGAGCAACCCAGAAAAAACTCACAAATACGCTTTAACCCCAGATTTTTTCAACGCTCACCAGATTTTTGTATATTTAGGCGATTCCCCTCAGATTTTTACACCCCCCGCCCCTTCCTCAGCAACACATCCAGCTGATCCACCACCTCTGCCCAATCAGCGTCGTCCAGAATCTCGTCGCGCAGAAAATCCGCCTGGCTCTCGGTCCAGAAGAAGGCGTCGGCCAGATGTAGCTCGGGTTTGAGCGGCGAGTGAGTGGCGATGAATTGGTCGATGCTGACGGGGTCATCGTCCAGGCCGAGTTGTTTGAACAGGGATGGCAGGCTGTGGATGGGTGATTCCATGGGGAGCTCCCGGGTTTCAGTTGTTGAGTTGGCTGCAGGTCTTTTTGCGACTGCTTCGCAGTCGATCGCGGGCAAGCCTCGCTCCTACTAAGGAGCGAGTTTGCCCGTGAAGGTGGCGCAACAATCACTGCAGATCGTCATGAATGACTGACCTCGCAAACTTCGGCATGGGGGACCATTTTCAGGTACTGGTCCATGCTCAGGTGGACAAGGTTGTTGTGGTTGCCGGCCTCGAGGTAGATGTCCTTCTGGCGGGTCAGCATTGGGTCGATGACCATGTCCATGCCATAGGATTCGCCCAGCGCAGGCACAGCGCCACGTTCACAGTCGTTGAACAGGTGGGCCAGTGTGCTTTCGCGGGTGATTTGCCATTCGCTGCTGCCACGAACCTTGCTCAGGTCCAGATGCCGGCTGGCGGGCAGGACGGCCATCAGGTAGTGGCCGTGGTGGTCGTCGAGGATCACTGATTTCGCCACGCGTTCAGCGGGGATGCCCGCCACCCGGGCGGTTTCCAGGCTGCTCGCCGAGTGCGGATGAGTCACAACGTCATATTCGCATTTGGCCTGTTCCAGGCTCAAATGCACGGTTCTTGCCATACGCATGATACACCTCGGTGTCCGAAGCAATGGCTTGCGGACAGTGGGTAAATAACTTGATTGCCCCTTAAAGAGTCTAGGCCGTGCATCGGGTACCGACCACCCTTGTCCCGACAAACTGCTGACCGGTTTGCCGACATAACTGATCAAAGTTCGCTCAGCCCATTGCTCAACTAAACTCCAGTTCAAGGGCCAACGAATGGGTGACAGCCCTGAGGCGCATGACTCTCCGGGAGGGTCATATGGGCAAGTGTGTATGGCGGGCAATGTTGTTGTGGTTGCTGATCGGGCTACCGACCGGGCAGGCGTGGGCTGTGGACCCGGTAATGGTGCTCACGGTGAACGATGTGATCAGCCCGGCCAGCGCCGACTATGTTATTCGCGGCCTGAACAAGGCAGCCAAAGAGCATGTGCAATTGGTGGTGCTGGGCATCGACACGCCGGGAGGGCTGGACACCTCGATGCGCTCAATCATCAAGGCGATCCTCGCCAGCCCCGTACCGGTGGCCAGTTTCGTCGCCCCCAGCGGTGCCCGTGCCGCCAGCGCCGGGACCTATATTCTCTATGCCAGCCATGTCGCCGCCATGGCGCCAGGCACCAACCTGGGCGCTGCGACACCGGTACAAATCGGTATACCCGGGCAGCCAGGTCCACCGGCGGCGCCACGTTCCGACAAAAATCCAGAGCCCGAACCCACCACAAACACCCTGACCCACAAACAGATCAACGACGCTGCCGCGTATATCCGAGGCCTGGCGCAATTGCGCGGGCGCAACGTCGATTGGGCCGAGCAGGCGGTGCGTGAGGCGGTCAGCCTGTCGGCTCAGGAAGCGCTGAAGCTCAAGGTGGTCGACTACGTGGCGGACGATCTGAACGGTCTGCTCAAACAACTCGACGGCAAGACCCTGAACGCCGCCGGCCAGGAGGTGCAGCTGCATACCTTTGGCGCCGTGCTGATCCACCATGACCCGGACTGGCGCACAAAACTGTTGTCGGTGATTACCCATCCCAGCGTGGCGTTGATCCTGATGATGATTGGCGTGTACGGCCTGTTCTTCGAGTTCATGTACCCGGGCACCGGTGCCGGCGGCGTGCTGGGCGGAATCTGCCTGCTGCTGGGGTTGTATGCCCTGCAACTGCTACCGGTGAACTACGCCGGCGTGGCGCTGATTCTGCTGGGCATCTCCTTCATGGTGGCCGAGGCCTTTTTGCCGACGTTCGGGGTGATCGGTTTCGGCGGGATTGCGGCTTTTGTGGTGGGTGCGGTGATTCTGATGGACACCGATGTGCCGGGTTACGGCATTCCGCTGTCCTTGATCATCGTCCTGGCCATGTTCAGTGCCGTGCTGTTCATGGCACTGGCGGGCATGGCGATCAGGGCGCGACGGCGACAACAGGTCGCCGGTGATGCAGGACTGGTGGGCAGCATCACGCCAGTAATCTCCGTGCAACCCGATAACCCTTACAACGGCTGGGTGCAGCTACAAGGGGAAAACTGGCAGGTGCTGAGCCCGATGCCACTGCGACCCGGACAACAGGTGCAGGTGGTGGCGCGCAAGGGCCTGCTACTGGAAGTGACTGCGGCGCAGGCGGCACCACGAGGAGGATGACCATGGGTCTGGAATTGGGTTTTGGCGCGCTGTTGGCGCTATTGATCGCGTTGGCAGTGTCAGCGTTTCGCATCCTGCGTGAATACGAGCGCGGGGTGGTGTTCCAGCTCGGACGCTTCTGGCAGGTCAAAGGCCCTGGACTGATTATATTGATTCCGATGGTCCAGCAAATGGTCCGGGTGGACCTGCGCACCGTGGTACTCGATGTGCCGCCGCAGGACGTGATCACCCGCGATAACGTCTCGGTGAAGGTCAATGCAGTGCTGTACTTTCGGGTACTCGATCCGCAGAGGGCAATTATCCAGGTCGAAGACTTTCTCATGGCCACCAGCCAACTGGCGCAAACCACCTTGCGGGCGGTGCTGGGTAAACATGAACTGGATGAACTGCTGGCCGAACGCGAACGCCTGAACTCCGATGTCCAGCAAGTGCTCGATGCCCAGACCGATGCCTGGGGGATCAAAGTGGCCAACGTCGAGATCAAGCACGTCGACCTCAACGAATCGATGATCCGCGCTATCGCCAAACAGGCCGAAGCCGAACGGGAACGGCGGGCCAAGGTGATCCACGCCGAAGGCGAATTGCAGGCCTCGGAAAAGCTGATGCAAGCCGCCGAAATGCTCGGCCGCCAGCCTGGCGCGATGCAGTTGCGTTATATGCAGACCCTGGGTGCGATTGCCGGTGACAAGACCTCGACCATCGTCTTCCCAATGCCGATCGAGTTGTTGAAAGGCATGGCGGATTTGTCATCGAAGGGGTGAGTGGGCAGTCAGCCGAACCTCTGTGAGGCTCAGATCATTCGCGGGCAAGTCGATCGACACCGGCAAAAGCCTCCGTTCGCTGCTCGGCATTCAGGCCGAAGAACCCGGCCAATCGACCGTCCATCGCGGCAGGCAACTCGCTGTAGTTGACGACCAGGCCGCCAAACTCGCGGCAGTGCTCAAGACCCGTTTGCAGCAACTTGCCAATATGCCGGGCAATGTAGTCTTCGCGACTGCTGAACGACGCCCGACCGAACTCAGCGAAGCCAGTTGTTTGTTGTGCGCCAGCTCTTCGTTGGCACCACGATTGGCAGCCTGAGCAGCATTGGTTTCAGTGGATACGCCTTCGCCAGAGCGCGGTATGATCGCAGCCCTTGAGTTCATGCGTTTCAGGATTAAGGACAATTCATGCGTATTGGTCTTCTGTCGTCTTTGACACTGGCGCTTGGCGCCGCGTTTACGCTCCCCGCCCAGGCCAGTTACGATCAGGACGCCTGTAGCCCCAACTGGTCACTGACCGGGGGCGGCCACTGCAATAACGTGCCATTCCTCAACCCCGGCAATGACAGCCGCGCCAACCTGCGGTTGCTGTTGTCCGATCAGGGCGCCCTGCCTCTGAACCCGACGCCTCTGAGTAATTTCGACCGCGAAGCCGGTTACGGCCCGGTGCCGTTCGACTTGCGCCGTCTCGATCCGGCCCCGGACGTCGCGCCAGCCGCAACGCCGGATGCCCCACCGGTTTCGGTACTCGATGAGCCGCTGCGCCAACTCGGCATCAGTCAGGAAATCGGCACCATTGCCGGCAATGAATTTGTCGAAGGCGAAGGTAGCCGCTGCCGCAGCAACAATGAAGACAGCGCCGCGGCCTTCCTTGAATCGCCGCGTGCAGCTGGGAGGCCGAGCAGCAAAACAGCCTGTTGCCGAGTGCTATCCAGTCCGAGCCGGGCAAAGCCTTCCTCACCTATTTGCGCGGCGCCGCCGGGTTTTACAGCGGCCGTTTCACTGAGGCGAGCCAGCAATTCGCGCTGCTGGCCGACAGCAATCAGCCATGGCTGAAGGAAACCGCGCTGTATATGACCGGCCGCATCCCGCTCAACGCCGCTCAGGCAGACGCCTTCGACGACATGGGTCTGCCGACGCTCGAGCAGGTGGATAACACCCACCTGCAATTGGCCGAGCAAGGTTTCGAGCGCTACCTGCAGACTTATCCACAGGGCGAATACAGCGCTTCGGCCAAAGGTTTGATCCGTCGGGTCCATTGGCTGGCTGGCGACGATCAAAAACTTGCCGACGACTACGCCTGGCAACTCACCGAGTCCAAAGAAACCCAGCGCAACAAGACCCTGCCGGAGTTGGTGGAAGAGGTCGACAGCAAGCTGCTGAATACCTCGAGCACCGAGATCCACACTCCGCTGTTGCTGGCGATCAACGATTTGATGGCCATCGGCGCCTATCAAACGCCGTTCACGCTGAAAGCGCTTCAAGCGCAAAAAGCCGTGTTCGCTCAACACCCGGTGCTGTACGACTACCTGCAAGCGGCTGTGTATCTGCACATCGAGAAGAACCCGGAACAGGCCCTGAAAGTCCTCCCCGGCAGCGTCCCGGACACGCTCGACTATCTCGCTTTCAGTCAGCAGTTCCTGCGTGGTCTGGCCCTTCATGAACAGCAGAAATGGACGGACGCCGAAACGCTGTGGCTGGAGTTGCTGAGCAAGGTCAAACAACCGCTGCAACGCGAGCAGGTCGAACTGGCGCTGGCGTTCAACTACGAACGCAGCGAGCGACTGGCCAAGGTGTTCGCGGCCGATTCACCGATCAAGACACCCGCGGTACGTTATCGCCTGCAACGTCTGGTGGCCGATGCGCCGTTGCTGCGCCAGCAAATCAGCCAGGGAGCGGACGCCACCGAACGTGACAGCGCGTTGTTCGTGTTGCTCTACAAAGAATTGCTGCGCGGTCAGTACCCGGAATTTTCCGAAGACCTCAAACAGCTGCCGGCCGAGCCATCGGCCGAAAAACTCGGAGTCAGCCTCGGATATTTGTATGGCAGCGGCCAGGCGCTGACGATGTTCCGCTGGCAGGGCGACAAGGCCGAATCCAGCTACAGCTGCCCGACCATCGCCGAGACCGCCGCCGCGTTGCAGGCTGACGGCAAAAACCCCAAAGGCCTCAACTGTCTGGGTGAATTCATCCTGCGCAACAGCCTTGATGACGCTCCGCTGGAAGCCAAATCCTACCCGGCCGAACTCGGCGCCACGCCTTCAGCGTTCAAGGGTGAAATCTACTCGCGTCATGAAGGCTATCGCCAGGTGATCGCCAATACCAACGCGCCCAAGGAAGACCGCGCCTATGCGCTGTTTCGCGCGATCAACTGCTACGCGCCATCGGGCAATAACAGCTGTGGAGGCAAAGACGTTGATCCAGCGGCGCGCAAAGCCTGGTTCCGTCAGTTGAAAAGCGCTTTTGCCGACACCCAGTGGGGCCAGTCGCTGCAGTATTACTGGTAAGCCATGCAGCGTTTCTGGTGCTGCCTGTTGCCTATCTGGCTGATGTTGGCAGGCTCCGCACAGGCCGCCGTCGACGCCAGCGAGCATGACGCCTTCTGGCTGTGGAGCGGCGTCAAATCGCAACCGGTGCTGGCCCAGGCCAAGACCTTGTACATCCTGCAAGGTCAGATCAGCGAGTCACGCCGTTTCCCCCAACACGGCGTGCGCTTCATCGCCCAGGGCATCGCCATTCCACGCCTGACCCAAGGCGAAGTCTGGGTGGTCTACCGCGCCCATACCTTGCGCTGGCCGGACCCGGTCTACAGCCAACTGCTCGGGCAAGTGCAACGCTGGCAGCAAGCGGGCAACCCGGTGGTCGGCATCCAGATCGACTTCGACGCCCGCACCCGCTACCTGAACGAGTACCTCAGCTTCCTGCGAGACCTGCGCCAGCGCCTGCCTGCGCAGTACAGCCTGAGCATCACCGGACTGATGGACTGGAGCAGCAATGCCGACCCTGAAGTGATCGGCCAGCTCAAAGGCGTGATCGACGAAGTGGTGGTGCAAACCTACCAGGGCCGCCACAGCATCCCCAATTACAGCGCCTACCTGCCACGGCTGAACCGCCTCGGATTACCGTTCAAGGTCGGTTTGATTCAGGGCGGGGAATGGGAGGAGCCGGGGTATTTGAAGGACAGTGAGTGGTTCAGGGGGTATGTGGTGTTTTTGCAGAATCGGTAGCACCTACAGCGAAAAGACTTTAGCGATACGCGCCAGCGAAAGCTGCATCGGCTCGCCTTGACCGGCCTGCTCGGCTTCCTCCTTCGCGGCCTGCCGAATGAATGTCCGTAGGTCCTCGCGTATCCTTTGTGGCAGGTCAATCCGAGCCGTTTCAACGAGCAATTGTGATAGACGCAACACATCGCGCAGATGCTTGACCACATTTCTGGAATCGATCGACTCGGGGTTTTGCGCCTTACGGGCTTTCAAATCCAGCCACGCATTGGCTTTCAGAGGAATCAAACCGTTTTGATCAACCCAAGCGATACCCAATGCTCGCTGGCTGGTCGCAAGAATCACTTCGTAGTAATCATCGTCCAGCAGCAACGCTGACAAACTAGCCAGTTCCTCACCCACTGGAATCGGCACGACCCGTTGATCCTCGTGTAACTCAAGGTCCACTGGCGTTCGGGCAAATAGCTCCAGCATTGATGGAAACCCCGCGGTTACCGGATGAGAAAACCGATAAAACTGCGGCTGATGACCTACCTCTCGACGTTCATAACCCCCATCTTCGACAAACCGCCAGAACGCGGCCCCAAACTCTGCATCCCTGGCCTCAATGAGCAAAACGATATCCAGGTCCCGAGTGGCACGAAAATCGACGCCAAATTGCTCCATGGCCAAATGCGCGGCGGTACCTCCGATCAGTACGAAACGATCCTCATAACCGGCGAAATGCTCCCGAAAACGCTCAAGTCCTTTTATTGCCACTTTATGCTCTCCAGCAAGCTGTCCAACGCCTGCGAAACTCGCTCGTCGGGATGGTCTTTAAGGCTGAGCCAGAGTGAAAGAGGATCGACTACGGCCCCGCCGCCAAAAGGTTCAGGCCGGTAGACCCAGGATTCAAGCTTGAAGTTATAACCATCCGTTGCCATGGCTTTTCTATTCAACTCGGACGTCAATCGCTTGAAAGTCAGGCGCATCGCCAAGCTCGGCTCACTTTCAGTTTCCAGCCATATAGATTGCTTTAGCTGCCCGAGAACGCCCGGCCCCAACGCAAAGACATCAAGAGCGGGCTCAGCCAGAAGACTCACCTTGGCGAGCGCAGATTCCCCGGACAGCGGTAACGAAATAACATCGAATGGCCAATGCCCCGCTATCGGCTCGACCGCCCTTACAGGATTGCGCAACAGGCAAATAGCCCGCTCCCATACTTGCTTTTTGGCGCCCCGATACTGAAGTCGGACCTGCCTGTTGTCTTTGCTGTGAGTCACCAAACCGGCCTCAATCAGCTCTTGATAAGCCCGAGTGATCGTCATACGCGAGTAGCGCAGATCCGCGCCAATCCGAAATGGCTCCATAGACTCCATCTCGACACATAACAATCCCTTGACCAGAAGCGCCTGAGCACTCGGACTAAGCGTGGATTGCTCGGATGCAGTTTTTAACCGCAGGTTGCGCCGCCGACGCATATGCTCGCGCAGTTCGATCCCCAGATCAGGAAGGTAAATTTGCACCTGCGGAATGACAAAAGGAATCGCCTGCTCGATCAACCGGGGCCGCTGATGCGCCGGGATGTCATCGCTGACAAATACCACCAGACAATGGCCGACCTCACTGACGCGTTGCAATCGCTTACCCAGTGCTGTCGGGGTCAGCCCTTCAGAGCCTGGCCGGGCAAACACGAATACGCATTGCACGCCGATGATCTGCGATTGGTAAAACTCGTAGTCCTTGAGAAATAACGCCGGCAGTTGCTCGGCTTCAATCCAGGGTCGCAACATGATTTCAACGCGAAGGCTTTCTAGCAGGTACTGCCGCAACTCTTGCTGTAAGTGCTCCACAGGTCAGTCCCAATATGTAACATTGAACAGAAACATAACATCGGCGATGTCATATAACAACTCAGTGTTACATAACAACCACCGTCTCGCTCACCGCTGCATCCCCCACCGCTTCACCGTCACCCGCTCCAGGGTGTCGAACACCAGGTTCTCCACCAGTAATCCAATCAGAATCACCACCGCCAACCCGGCAAAGACCTTGTCGGTGTACAGCTCATTGCGATTCTGGAAGATGTACCAGCCCAATCCACCCTTGCCACTGGTGGCGCCGAATACCAACTCCGCCGCGATCAGCGTGCGCCAGGCGAAGGCCCAGCCGATTTTCAGTCCGGCAAGGATCGACGGCAGCGCGGCCGGGATCAGGATGAACAGCACGAAGCGAATGCCTTTCAGACCATAGTTGCGCCCGGCCATGCGCAGGGTTTCCGAGACGCCGAGAAATCCCGCGTAGGTGTTCAAGGCCAGCGCCCAAAGCACCGAATGCACCAGCACGAATATCAGGCTGTTCTGCCCCAACCCGAACCACAGCAAAGCCAGCGGCAACAGGGCAATCGCCGGCAACGGGTTGAACATCGAGGTCAGGGTGCTCAGCAGATCGCGACCGAACTGGGTCGAGACCGCCAGGGTGGTCAAGGCGAAGGCCAGGACAATGCCTATCACGTAGCCCTTGAGCAGCACCACCAGTGAAATGCCGACCTTGCCCAGCAACTCGCCACTGAGCAGGCCGTCGTACAGCGCGCTGCTGGTTTGCAGGAAGCTGGGCAGCAGCAGGTCGTTGTTCTGGTAGCGCGCCACCAGTTCCCAGAGCACCGCCAGCAGGATCAGAATCAGGCTTTTGCGCAACCAGCCTTGTTGCCAGAGGCGCTGACCGAGGGGCAGTTCGCGCTCCAGCGGGACGGTCAGTAGCGGTTCCAGAACAACTTCGTATTCCCGGCGTATAGATGATGAATGGCTCATCGGGCGATCCTCTTGAAGCTCAATAAGCGATACGGATATCGGTGAAATTCAGTTCTTGCCCGGTTTCAGGCGTCTGACCTTCGTTAAACAACAGACGATGAATGCGCCGCGCCGATTGCTGAAAGTCCACGCCACCGAGGCTGTGCAAGTCGTACTGATGGCTGTGGATCTCTGCGCGAACACGCCCCGGATGCGGCGACAGCAGCAGGATCCGGTTGCCGACCACCAGCGCTTCTTCGATGGAGTGAGTGACGAACAGCAAGGTGAAACGCACCTCTTCCCAGAGCAGCAGCAATTCTTCCTGCATCTTGCGTCGGGTCAGGGCGTCGAGAGCGGCGAAGGGTTCGTCCATCAGCAGGATTTTCGGCTGCATGGCCAGGGCCCGGGCAATCGCCACGCGAGCCTTCATGCCGCCGGACAAGGTGTGCGGATACGCATCGGCAAATGCCGCCAGACCGACCTTGTCCAGATAGTGCAGCGCCCGCTCTTCAGCCTCGCGGCGCTTGAGGGTTTTCGAGGCGAGCAAGGGAAACATGACGTTCTGTTTGACGGTTTTCCAGGGCGGCAGTTGATCGAACTCCTGGAACACCACGATCCGGTCCGGTCCCGGTTGGCTAACCCTTTGCCCTTGCAGACGGATCTCGCCTTCGCAGGGCTGAATGAACCCGGCGACGGCCTTGAGCAAGGTCGATTTGCCGCAGCCGGATGGGCCAAGCAGAACAAAACGGTCGGCAGGATCAATCTCGAAACTGACCTGGTGAGTCGCCCGAACGACGCGCTGTGGGGTGCGGTATTCCAGGCTGACCTTGTCGACCGAAAGCAGCGCGGCGGCGCTTGCGATCGGGTTGCTGGCCGCGTGGCCTTGCAGGGGCGCATTCATTTCTGTCAGCTCCCTTGCAGCGGTTTTGCATCCTGGAAGAAGTAATCCTTCCACGACTCGGGTTTGTTTTTGATCGCGCCGACGCGGTAGAGGAATTCGGCCAGCGGGTAGGTGTTTTTCGGCGTCACGCTGAATTCGAACTGCGGGTTGTCGATGATTTTCAGCAAGTCGGCGCGGTCGATCCTGGCCTTGGTCACGCGGATGTAGGTGTCAGCGGCTGCGCCTTTGTCGTGCTGGGCGAACTCGGCAGCTTCGGTCAGGGCCTCGATGAAAGCCTTGTAGGTTTTCGGGTTCTCATTGCGGAATTTCTCGGTGGCGAACAGCACGGTGGGCGAATTCGGACCGAGCAGGTCGTAGGTGTTCAGCACCACATGCACGTTGGGGTTTTGCAGCGCCTGATCCTGGAAGGGCGGGTTGGAAAAGTGTCCGCTCAGTTCGGTGCCGCCGGCGATCAGCGCTGCGGTGGCGTCCGGGTGCGGAACGGCGATGGTGTACTTGTCCAGGCGATTGAATTCCTTGTCGCCCCACTGCTTGGCTGCAGCGTATTGCAGGAAGCGCGACTGCACCGAAACGCCGACTGCCGGCACCGCGATGCGGTCCTGCTCGGTGAAGTCGGCGATGGTTTTGACCTTAGGATTGTTGCTAACCAGGTAGTACGGGAAGTTGCCCAGCGAAGCCACGGCCTTGACGTTCTGCTTGCCATGGGTGCGGTCCCAGATGGTCAGCAGCGGGCCGACCCCGGCTCCGGCAATGTCGATGGAACCGGAAAGCAGCGCATCGTTGACCGCTGCCCCACCGGACAGCTGAGTCCAGTCGACCTTGATGTCGATGCCCTCTTCCTTGCCGTGTTTCTCGATCAGGTGTTGATCGCGCACCACGTTGAGCAGCAGGTACACAATGCCGAACTGCTCGGCGATGCGAATCTCGCCTTCGGCGTGGGCAGCGGTCGGTGCGATAAGGCTACCGGCGAGCAAGCTGAACCCCAGACCGATGCTGGCGGCCAGTCGGCCAATTTTCGGTGCGAACGAATTAGGTTTGGACATGGAAATACTCCTGACGAAATGAAATGCCGTGGCCGATCAGAAAGGGGCGTCGCCCTGGATGGTGGTGCGATAGAGCTTGCGTCGCAGATGACTCGGGCAACCGGCGGCGAGGTGAATCAGCGAGCGGTTGTCCCAGAACACCAGGTCGTGAGGCTGCCATTGATGGCGGTAGAGGTTTTCCGGCAGCACGCTGTGGGCGTAGAGCTCATTGAGCAGTTGCTGACTTTCGTCTTCCGGCAAACCGACGATGCGGGTGCTGAAACCTTCGCTGACGAACAGCGCCTTGCGAGCGTTTTCCGGGTGGGTTCGGACGATCGGGTGCACCACTTCGTTGACCTGAGCGAGTTGTTCCGGGGTCAGGGTCGGGCGCCAATTACCTTCAAATTTGGTTTCGCTATAGCGCGCGGTGTAGGAGTGTGCGGCCGAGCGTCCTTCGACCGCCTTGCGCAACGCTTGCGGCAGGTTGTCCCAGGCTTTGTGCATGTCGGCGAACAGGGTGTCGCCACCTTCGGACGGCAGCTCCTGGGCATGCAGCATGGAGCCCAGACTCGGCAGTTCTTTGTAGGAAAGGTCGGAGTGCCAGAACTTGCCGGCATCGCCCAGACCGATGGATTGGCCGTTCTCGATGATGTTGGAGACGATGAGGATTTCCGGGTGGCCGGCCAGCAGAAACTGTTCGAGCACGTGGATCTGCAACACGCCGAAGCGACGGCTGAAGGCGATCTGCTGTTCGGGGCTGATGCGCTGGTCGCGGAACACCACGACGTGATGCTCCAGATGTGCGCGGTGAATACGGGCGAAGTCCTGGTCATTGACCGGCAGAGCCAGGTCGAGGCCGATAATTTCGGCACCTACGGCGCCGTTGAATGGACGGATTTCGAAGGATTGCGGTGCGATGCTCGCAGCAATCGCAGAGACAGAGGGTACAGACATACATCACTCCCACGCAGTGCACGCCCAGTGGTGCGCGCGTCGATCAGAAACTCACGGGGGTCCCGTGTTCGTTCATTTCGTGCGGCGCGCCGATTGGTCGGCCTGTACGCAGGGGTTTGACTTTATAGGTATAAGAACTGAATTTTAAATACCGTTAACGAATAACGATATAGCTTTGAAAGGGTATGGAAAGGACTGGCTCAAACCTTCAAAGCTCAAGCACTCAGCGATTGCGATGGTGTCTGATAAGTAGTCTTCGCGGGCAAGTCGGATCGCCGCATCGCCGCTCCCACATTGAATCTGTGCCAGGCCACCATAATGGGATCGGAACATAACCTGTGGGAGCGGCGATGCGGCGATCCGACTTGCCCGCGAATGAAGACGCCGGAGATATCAGCCCTGAAATGCGGCTAAATCACCGCTCGTGCAACGCCTCGGCCCGGGCGCGGATGATGGGTTTGAGCAGGTAGCTGAGGATGGTTTTCTTGCCGGTGATGATGTCCACCGAGGCGACCATGCCCGGAATGATCAACAGTGGATGTTCATCGGTCCCCAAGTGGCTGCGGTCGGTGCGCAGTTTGATCACGTAGTAAGTGGTCTTCTTGTCTTCGTCGGTGATGGTGTCGGCACCGATCTGCTCGAGCCTGGCTTTCAAGCCGCCATAGATGGTGTAGTCGTAGGCAGTGAATTTGACCGTAGCTTCTTGCCCTGGGTGCAGGAAGGCGATGTCTTGCGGACGAATCTTCGCTTCTACCAGCAGGGTGTCATCCAGCGGAACGATTTCTACCAGATCGCTGCCCGGCTGGATCACACCGCCGATGGTGTTGACCAGCAGTTGCTTGACGATGCCGCGCACTGGCGAGGTCACCAGCGTACGGCTGACGCGGTCTTCGAGGGCCTTGCCGGTAGCACTGGCCTTGTTCAGGTCAGTGCGGGCTTCGTTGAGCTGGGTCAGGGCCTCACTGCGGAACTTGCCACGGGTCTCGTCGATTTTGCGGGCGACTTCCTTGATCGCCGATTCGGCACGCGGGATCGCCAGGGTGGTGGCGTCCAGTTGGCCGCGGGTTTCGATTTCGCCGCGTTTGAGCCGCAGAACCTCCACCGGAGAAACCGCACCCTGAGCCACCAACGGCTCTGACATGGCGATTTCCTGGCGCTGCAAACTCAAACCGCTGCGGTACTGAGCCTGCTTGGAGGAGAACTCGCGCAGCTCTTGCTGACGCTGGATCAGTTGCTCCTGCAAGCCACCGATTTCATCATGCAATTGCTGACGGCGGCTGATGTACAGCGATTCTTCGCTGGCGGCCTGACCGGGCACGGCTTTGAGCACATCGGCCGGGAAGTTCAGCGGACGGTCGTCGACTTCCGCGCTCAAGCGCTCCACGCGCAACAGCATGGACAAACGATCAGCCTCGGTCTCGCCGACATTGGACGCAAAACGGGTGTCGTCCAGCCGAATCAGCGGCGCACCGGCTTCGACAATCTGTCCTTCGCTGACGAACAACTCTGCAATGATCCCGCCTTCCAGGTTCTGGATTTTTTGCACTTTGGACGATGGAATCGCCTTGCCGTCGCCCTTGGTGACTTCGTCGATCACCGCGAAATTGGCCCACAGCATCAGAAACACAAAGAAGCCGATGATTGCCCAGATGGTCAGTCGCACCACGCGCGGGGCATCTTCGATCAGTGCTTTGTTGACCTCCGGCAGTGGTTGCCCTTGCAGGGATGCGGAGCCTTTGAAGTAACGACGGATCGAGTCCTTGAATCCAGACTTAAGCAACACTGATCTGCCCCTTCTTCAACGCTTCCATCACGACAGCTTTTGGCCCATCGGCAAGAATTTGCCCACGATCGATCACCAGTAGCCGGTCAACCAGCGAGAGCAACGAGGCCCGGTGCGTCACCAGCACCATGGTCTTGTTTTCCACCACAGCTTGCAGGCGTTGTTTCAAGCGTTCTTCACCGGTGTTGTCCATGGCGCTGGTCGGTTCGTCGAGCAGCAGGATTGGCGGATTGAGTAACAGCGCACGGGCCAGGGCGACGTTCTGCCGCTGACCGCCGGACAGGTTCTGTCCACGCTCGCCGACTTGCAGTTCGTAGCCTTGCGGATGCAGACGGGCGAACTCATGCACACCTGCCAGTTCGGCCGCCTGCAGCACCAGCTCATCCTCTATATAGCGGGCGCCGGACACCAGGTTGTCGCGCAAGGTGCCGGCGAGCAACTGGATGTCCTGCGGCACATAACCGATGTTGTGGCGCAGTTCGCTGACGTCGATCTGACGGATATCGACACCATCCACCAGCAAGGCGCCGTCGTCAGGTTGATAGAGCCCGACCAACAGCTTGGCCAGCGAGCTTTTCCCCGAGCCGCTGCGACCGATGATGCCGATCTTCTCGCCCGGCTTGATCACCAGGTTGATGTTTTTCAGCGCCGGGTTCTGCTGGTTCGGGTAGGTGAAGTTCAGCTGACGGCACTCGATGGCGCCCTGCAGAACCTTGCGGCTCAGCGGACGTTCCTCGAAGTTGCGCTCTTGTGGCAGTTCCATCATCTGGTCGACCGAGGTCATGGTGACCCGCGCCTGCTGGTAACGGGTCAGCAGGCCGGACAACGACGCCAGCGGGCTGAGGGCGCGGCCACTGAGCATGTAGCAAGCAATCAGGCCGCCCATGCTGAGGTTGCCGTCGATGATCTGGTACACGCCGAAGACGATCATGATCACCCCGGCCAGTTGCTGGATCAGCAGGGTGATATTCATCGCCAGGCCCGAGAGCATTTTCACCCGCAGTTCAAGGCGGCTGAGGGTGCCGATGGTTTGCTCCCATTGGTACTGACGTTCGCTTTCAGCGTTGTTGACCTTGACCGCGTCGAGCCCGGCGAGGGTTTCGATCAGGCTCGACTGACGCTCGGCGGCCAGCGCCATGGTCCGTTCCATCGTCGCCACCAGCGGCTTCTGCAACGCATAGCCGATCAACAGGGCAATCGGGAAGGCCAGCACCGGAATCCACACCAGATGCCCGCCGAGGATGGCGATTACCATGAAGATCAGCAGGGTGAACGGTAGGTCGATCAGACTGGTGAGGGTCAGCGAGGCGAGGAAGTCGCGCAGGCTCTGGAACTCATGGATGTTCTGGGCAAAGCTGCCGACCCGCAGCGGGCGGTATTTCATGGCCATGCCGACGATGCGTTCGAACAGCGTCGCCGAAATGATCAGGTCGGTCTTTTTTCCGGCCAGATCCAGGCACAGGCTGCGCAGACTCTTGAGAATCAGGTCGAACACGTAGGCGCCGGTGATACCGATGGCCAGCACCCACAGCGTGGCGGCGGCCTGGTTTGGCACGACGCGGTCGTAGACGTTCATCACGAACAGCGGCGCGGCCATGGCGATGATGTTGATCAGGAAGCTGGCCGCGATGGCGTCGATATACAGCCAGCGCGAACGCTTCAACGTGTCGCGGAACCAGGAGCGTGCACGCGGGATCAGTGTGCCGTGGTTCACATCGAATTTATGTTGGGGCTGGGCAAAGAACACCTGCCCGGTATAGTCATCCGCCAACAGTTCACGGCTGACGCTGACTTCACCACCGTCGCTTTCGCTGAGCAGCAATCGCGCGTTGTCCTCACCATCCCAACCGACCAGGACGGCACTGCGGCCATCCTTGAGCAGCAACAAGGCGGGCATGGCAATCGCCGGGATCAGCTCCAGCTTGCGTTGCAGTACTCGCCCTTGCAGGCCAGCCCGTGCAGCCGCGCGCGGGAGCAATTCGACGCTCAGACGCTGCTTGGGCAATGGCAGACCGGTGGTCAGCATCGCCGCGCTGGCAGGCTTCTGGTGCAGCGTGCAGAGGGTTAGCAAACCGTCCAGTAACGGATCGTCGTGCAGCGCGCGTGGATCATGACTGAGATGAACTCGACTGACTTCTGATTCCACGCTGGGCACTCTTGACTGACGGTTGGACGATTATGCGGGGCTACTCAATTCATCCCGGGCAATTGAACCTTGGGCTTCACGTCGTTCTGCACGACGGCTGCCATTGGTGCGACCACTCCCTGGCTCTTGAGCAATTCGCCCATGGTCGCCTTGATTCGATACTGAGTAAATAACTGAATGTTCTTGATCTCCGTCAGGCGACGGGAAGCGCTAAACAGTTCGTTCTCACTGTCGAGCAAGTCGAGCAAGGTGCGCTCGCCGAGGCTGAATTGTTTCTGATAGGCCGAACGCACATTGGCGCTGCGATCCACGTATTGCTGAGCGATCGGCACCTGAGCGTTGGCGTTGTTCAAGGCGTTCCAGGCCAGACCCAATTCTTCGTTCAACACCCGCAGGGCGTTATTGCGAATGTCTAGCGCTTGACTGGACTGGTAGGACTTGGATTCCAGATCAGCCTTGTGACTGCCACCGGCGAACAGGTTGAAGCGCATGCGCAACATGGCCTGCCATTCGTTGCTGTGGCCGTTCTGCCCATCCAGATCGTTATCGGCCGTGCGGCCCAGTTCTGCATCGAAGCGCGGGTAGAACGTCGACTTGGCAGCTTCGTATTGTTTCTCGGCAGCGACGATGTCGGACTCGGCCGAGCGCAGGATCGGGCTGTTTTCCAGCATTTGCCGGCGAGCTTCATTCAGGTCGGCCGGTAGCAGCGCGACGAAACCCGCCGGGCGCTCCAGTTGATCAGGCATCTGGCCAACGGCGCTGAGGAAGTTGGTCTGGGCATCGGCCAGGTTGGTTTGTTCGGTGATCAGGTTGTTGCGAGCCTGGGCCAGACGCGCTTCGGCCTGATCGAGGTCGGCACCACTACCGACACCGCGCTGGGTACGCAACTTGATCTGGTCGAAAATGCGTTCGTGGTTGCGCAGGTTGTCTTCGGCCAGTTGCACGAAGTCGCGGCGGGTCAGCACATCCAGATAAACCTGGGCGACGGTCAGCGCGGTGCGCTCCGAAGAGCCAAGCAAAGAATAAGCACGGGAGTTTACGTTGGCTTGTTGACGCCCAACTTCACTGGACGTCGCAAAACCGTCAAAAACCATTTGCGACAGACGCAGGCTCGACTCGCTGCGGTTCAGGGTTTCCCAGTGATTGTTGCCGGTTCCGGAGCGGGTAGTCGGGCTGTCGGTGCCTTCACGGCCATAACCGCCGAGCAGATCGACCCGCGGCAGGTATCCGCCTTTGGCTGCTTTTAATTGGTAATCGGCCGAAAGACGGCTGTTCACGCCTGCCTGGATTTCCGGATGGACATCCAGCGCTTGTTGCATGGCTTCGGGCAGGGTTTGTGCTTGTACAAAACTGGCGGCGAGGGCGAACGGTAAAGCCTTCAACAGGTGCGAACGCATGTTAAAAATTCCTGGGACTTCTTGTCTCAAATCACAGCAGCTCTTGGCGCTGCGTCGGAAAATGGCAACCGGAATGACCGTATGTCGGAAAGTTCAAAATCGGAACTGAGTCACACGCTGTAGGACAGGTCGCCGCATAAATATCAATGTGACATTACTGGGGCGATTGTTTAGGATGGCAGCCAGAAGGTCAATAGATTGGCATAAAGTTAATAACGAAAAAATATAGTCAAAATATTGGCGATAAAAAGCGTCAAAGTAACTTGAAAGTACGTCCAGACTGATTCGGCGAACGCCCGTCAGGTCCATGGAAGCCTACTGAACGCTACACCTGGAGAGTCTTCAATGAGCAGTGTTGTTGCCATCGTCAAAAGCATTGTCGGTCAAGTTTTTGCAGTGTCCCCTGAGGGCATCAGACGCGTACTCATTGAAGGTGATCGCCTGTTCGTTGGCGACCAGGTCGACACCGGTCTGGCGGGCGCCGTTACCCTGGAACTGGCCGACGGTCGTACCCTCGACCTGGGCCGCGACACGCAATGGAGCGGCACCGATCCGGACTCCAGCACCGACCTGGCCGAAGCGACCGCGCAAGCCGCACCGTCGGTAGACGAACTGCAACAAGCCATCGCCGCCGGTGCCGACCCGACCACCGACCTTGAAGCCACTGCTGCCGGCCCAAGCGCGGCTAGCGCAGGTGGTAGTTCAAGCGGCCACAGTTTCGTGGCACTCGAAGCGACGGCCGCCCGGGTTGACCCGACCATTGGCTTCCAGACCGCGGGCATCACCTCTGCGACCTCCGCAGTGGTAAACACCACTGGCGGCCAGACCACCGATACCAGCACCACCGCAGCGCTGCGCGATTCGACTCTGACCCTGAGCGCCACGCCAACCATCACCGAAGCCGGTGGCGTGCTGGTTTACACCGCGACCGTCACCCAGGCAGCGCTGACGGACCTGAGCGTGACCCTGTCCAATGGCTCGGTAATCGTGATTCCGGCCGGCCAGTTGACCGGTAGCGTCAACGTCCCGCTCGCACCGAATGACAGTGTCTACACCGACCCAGGACAGATCACCGTCAGCGTGACCGGCATCACCGGCGGTGGCGGCCTGGCCCTCACCGTCGACCCGGCGCCTGCGGTCACGCAAGTCACCGATACCATCGACACCACCACGGTCACCCTGACCGCGGGTTCGACCGTCACCGAAGGCGGCCAGATCACTTACACCGCCACCCTGAGCAATCCGGCCGGCACGCCAGTGACCGTGACCTTGTCCAATGGCTCGACCATCACCATTGACGCGGGCAAAACCACTGGCACCGTCACCGTCGACACCCCGGCGAACGACGTTTATGTAAACGGCAGCACCGTCAGCACCACCATCACAGGCGCTACCGGCGGCGATTTCGAAAACCTGGTGGTCAACGGCACCGCAGCGGAAACCAAAATCTCCGATGTCAACGACCAAGTTACCGTCAGCATCGAAGGCAATGGCCCGGTGCTGGAAAACGCCGCGCCGACCTTCACCATCAAGCTTGACCAGAAACTCGACCACAACCTGACGGTGACCCTGAGCAACGGCCAGACGGCTGTGATTATCGCCGGCCAGACCCAGGTCACTTACGCCGCGCCAGTGCAAGGCGATGACGTCTATACCGACGGCGCACCGCTAAAACTGAGCATCACCAACGCTTCGGTTGACGGCAAAACCTTCGAAAACCTGGTGATCGGCGGCGAAGCCACGGTCCAGGTCAACGACACCAGCAGCGAAGTCATCGCCACCCTGACCGCCGACAAGACCACCGTCGCCGAAGGCGGCAGCGTCACCTACACCGTGACCCTGACCAACGCCAATGGCCTGCCGGTCAATAACCACGGCGAGCTGACCTTCACGCTCACCGACGGCACCACCGTCACCGTCCCGGCCAACAGCAGCACCGGCACTGTGATCATCACCGCTAAAGACGACATCTTCACCGGCGGCCAGCCAACGATCGTCAAACAGCTCGAAAGCGTCAGCGGCGCCGCGGCTGAGACCTTCGAAAAACTGACTCTGGGCAAAGAACAGCTCACCACCACCGTTACCGATGAACCAGGTACTCAAGGTGACAAGGTCACCGTCGGCATCACCGGAGACGCATCGGTTACCGAGGGCCAGACGGCGCATTACACCCTCAGCCTGAGCAATCCATCTCACGCAGAAGTCACCGTGACCCTGACTTACAGCGGCACTGCGGCCAATGGTGTGGTCTTCACCGGGGTGACCACCGTCAAGATCCCGGCCAACAGCAGTGGCGTCGGCTTCGACATCAAGACCATCGACGACAAACTCGTCGAAGATTCCGAGAACTTCGTGGTCAAGATCGACAAGGTCAGCGGCGGTAACTTCGAGAACATCGCGGTCGACCCTAACAAGGTCAGCGTCACCACGACGATCGTAGATAACGACCACGCGCCGGTGTCCGTCGGTGGCGCTGTCAGCGGCATTGAGGATCGTGAAATCACCCTGAGCTGGGATAACTTCAAGGTCACCGATGCTGATGGCGACAGTGCGCTAAGCCTGACTATCACCAAGCTGCCAGGCGCTGGCACCTTGATGTTCAACAACGGTACGGGCTGGGTGAATGTCACCGAGAACCAAACCATCAGCCAGGCTGACATCGCTGCCAACAAACTGAAGTTCGTGCCGCTTGAGAACCAATCGGGTACCGATGGGTACGGCGGTACTGACGTCGGCAACATGCAGGCCGATTACGCGCAGATCAAGTTCAAGCCTACCGACGGTCTCAACGTGGGCAATGAAGCCACCTTGAAAGTCGACATTACCCCGGTTGCCGATGCACCGAGCCTCACCGTCGCTGGCAACAACGTGAACTCGGTCGGCCTGATCAAGGAAGTCTGGACCGGCCTGTCCGGGCTGGGCACCAGCGGCAGCGGCGCCCCTGCCGGTACGCTGAAGTCAGTGATCGACGCCGCAGGAACGCCGAACAGCAGCAACCTGGTGACCAACGTTCAGTCCGACGGCAGTGTGGTCGCCGGTACTGCATCGAAAACCTCCGGCCTGATCTACCTCGAAGCTAACAAGTCCTACACCTTCACAGGTACCGGCGATGACAGTCTGCTGGTGACCATCGGCGGCAAGAATGTTGCCGACATCACCTGGAGTGCAGGTGGCAAACTGAGCGGTTCGTTCGAGCCGACCACCAGCGGTTACTACACCCTCGACATCTACCACCACAATCAGAATGGGCCGGGTAACTACGACGTCAACCTGTCGGTCAATGGCGGCCCCGCGGTCGACCTGAGCAATGCCGGTGTGCCGCTGTACACCGGCGTGTCCGATCTGACCAATGCCGGCGTATCGGTGTCCGATCTGCACGGCACCAATGGCGAAGGTTATTACGAAGGCTACAAGCTCAACGAAGGGGCGGAAAACGGTAGTGTGCATCTGGCAGCGATCAAAACCGCGCTGACGGATACCGATGGCTCTGAAACCCTGAGCGTGACGATCAGCGGCTTCCCGAAAGGCATGGTCGTCAGCGATGGTGCAGGCCACATCGCGACCGTCGGCGTATCCGGTGAAGCGGATGTCACTGGCTGGACTCTCAGCACGCTGACCCTGACCCCGCCACCGTACTACAACGGCCAGTTCACTCTGACCGTCACCTCGACTTCCACCGAAAGCCTCGGCGGCTCGCAGCCGAGTACGGCGCAGATTCCGGTCACTATTTACCCGGCGGTCTATAAACCGATCACAGCCACCGCAGCTAATGACAATACTGTGGGTACCGATGGCAATGACATCGTCGTCGCTGACATTGGCGGCCTGGCGGTGGTGCCGGGCCAGAACTACAACATCGCGTTCATGGTGGACAGTTCGGGCAGCATGGACGACGCCATGGCTGCCGCCAAGATATCCCTGGAAGCGGTGTTCACCTCGCTGATTGCCAGTGCAACCTCCAAAGCCAACCCAGGCATCGTGAAAGTCTTCCTGGTGGACTTCGATAGCACGGTCAAACAATCGATTTCGGTCGACCTGTCGAGCACGAATGCTTTCGAGAAACTGACGGACGTTCTGGACAACATGAGGTCCGGCGGCTACACGAACTACGAGGATGTTTTCAAGACGACGGCCAACTGGTTCAACAGCTCCGATGCAAAGAGCAATCCGAATGCGATCAACCAGACCTACTTCATCACCGATGGTGAACCAACCGCCTATATGTCGAGAGAGCAGACCAATCCGGTGGTCGTCGACTACCACAACAAGAGCAGCAACACTGATCTGAATCTGGACGACCTGCTCACGCTGAAAAACTACACCCCGGGCATCGCCTTCAATGCTGACATCGGTGGCGCCAGCCGCGTGCTGGTCGATGCCAACGGCACCCTGTACAAATGGTCCGAGGACAAGAAGGGCAACTGGGAATCCTCCGAGATTGGCAAACGCATCACCATTCACCCTCAGGGTGACGGGACTTATGAGGTTTCGATGGTCACCGTCGATGACAACAGTGCAGCAAACGCCCAAACGGCTTTCGCACTGCTGGCGAATGCCAATAGCTCGGTCGTGGCGATTGGTCTGAACAGCGATGTCGACCCTGACGATCTGGCTCCCTACAACACCAAGGGAGAGCCGCAGACCAACATCAATCCTTCGGATTTGGCCAGCGCGATTCTCGGCCACAGCCAAGCAACGAGCGATACAGTCAACAGCGGTGACGGTAATGACATTCTGTTTGGCGATCTGGTGAGTTTCAGCGGTATCACCGGTGAGGGCTACACCTCTCTGCAGGCCTTCGTCGGTCAGCAAAATGGGGTAGAAACCAGCAAAGTCACCACCAGCAACGTGCACCAGTACATCACTGAGTACTACAACGCCTTCGACGTGTCCGGCAGTCACGACGGTGCCGATAAGCTGCTGGGCGGTGCGGGCAACGACATCATCTTCGGCCAGGGTGGCGATGACCTCCTCGATGGAGGCAATGGAAATGACATCCTGCTCGGCGGTACTGGCATTGACACGCTGTTGGGTGGCGCGGGCGATGACACGCTGTTGGGCGGCGAGGGCAACGACATGCTGTTCGGTGGTAAGGGCAGCGACATTCTGACGGGCGGCTCGGGTGCCGATACCTTCGTCTGGAAGGTGGGCGACACCGGTAACGACGTGATCAAGGATTTCAACCCCGACGAAGGCGATCGCATCGACCTGCGTGACCTGTTGCAGGGTGAGGCCGACAGCACCATCGGAAAATTCCTGAAGATCAGCACCACCGTCGAAGGTGTGTCGACCCTGCAGGTCAGTTCCGAAGGCAAGTTCAATGCCACCGACGGTGTTGCCAATGCTGACGTGACCATCACGCTGAAAGGTAATGACTGGGCGGGCGTTAGTGTCAACTCGCTGATCTCCGGCGGTGATCCGACCATCAAGGTCGACCACAACAACAGCTGATCCGGGATTTGACGGCCGCTCGTTACGAGCGGCCGTCACGCACCTGCCAATCGTCACGCGCCGTGACGATTTTCTCTGCGCACCGCATACTCGTGCCCAGTTGGCCTATGCTGCTGACAGCATGACGCTGGTCCATTCATGAGGGATTCTCAATGTTCTACGTGCAACGCGATGCTCAAGGTCAGCTGATTCGCGTGGAAGCCAGCGCCTACGCCGAAGCGACGGAAACACTCCCCGCCGACCATCATGAGATCCAGGCGTGGTATGCCAACGAAGTCGTGGAAACCAGCCTCAAACAGCTGAAACAGAGCGACCTGGAAATGATCCGGGTACTCGACGACTTGATTCAGGTGCTGACCAGCAAGGGCGTGATTCGCGTCACCGACCTGCCACCCGCGGCCCAGGCCAAGCTGATGGACCGGACCCAGGCCCGTGAAGCCTTGGGCGGGTTGAGCCAACTGATCGATGATGATGAGACGGGGTTGATCTGAAACCTGTGGCGAGGGAGCTTGCTCCCGCGGGCCGGTCCGCGCTCGGGCGCAGCAGTCCCAAAACCAACCATCGCAATGACCCAGATGGAACGCATGCACCGGTTTTACGACTGCTGCGCAGCCGATCGCGGGCAAGCCCGCTCCCACACTGGATCGGTGTCAACCCACGATGGTGTGATCAGTGCTGATCTTATGTGGGAGCGAGCTTGCTCGCGAAGGCAATCTCACTGACAACACAGCATCAAACCCTCATCGCCAAGGCGCCGGCTCGCCGAACAGCTGGCCTTGCACGCCGTACAGGCCCATCTCGCGAATCACCCGCAGCTCGCCTTCGGTCTCCACCCGCTCGGCAATCAGCGGCAGGTCGATACTGTGTGCAGCGCGCTGGATCGCTTCGATAAACAGCCGTTTATCACTCTCTTGATCGATCGCACGGATGTAGCTGCCGTCGATTTTCAGGTACGCCAGACCCAGCCGCGCCAGATTGCCGATCATACTGAAACGCCCACCGAAGCGTTGCAGACTCAGAGAGAAACCCAACTCGCGCAAACGTCGGGTCAACTGCTCCAGCACCGCTTGCTCCGGTAGCTGCTCTTCGCCGATTTCCAGGGTCAGCCTTGGCCCGAGACTGGAGTGCTGACGCAGCAAATCGAATACCCGGCTCAATGCCTGCGGATCAGCCAGCGTCGCAGCGGACAGGTTCAGCGCCAGCGACTCTTCATGCCCGGCCATTTGCGTCAGGACCAGCTCCAGCATCAAGCGATCCAGGCGTGCGGTCCAGCCAAAGCGCTCGAGCCACGGCAGGAAGCGCCCTGCTGGAATGGTCTGGCCCTGCTCATCGAGCAAGCGCGAAAGCACTTTGTAGTGCAGCACCACCTGCGTGTCCTGGCTGGCCACCACCGGCTGGAAGTACAGCTCAAAACGCTGCTGACTCAACGCCCGATCCAGCAACGTATGCCAGGCATGATGGTCGTCGCCGACGCTGGCTGCAGCGCCGTGATCGAGACAAGACCAGTTTGGCTCGCCCTGGGTTTCAGCCTGGGCCAGCGCCTGATCGGCGAGACCGAGCAAGGCTTGCGGCGAGTCGCCATGGGCAAACGGCGCCAGACCGATATAAGCCACCGGCGACACGTCCGAGGCGCCGGTCGCTTGCAGGCTGAGCAAGGTGCTTTCCAGGCTTTGCGCCAGTTGCAGGGCCTCTTCGCGGACCAGCCCCGGCGCCAGCACGGCGAATTCGCCACCGCGAATCCGCGTCACCAGGTTCTGGGTTTCAGGGTATCTGGCGCACTCGCGCAGCAGTTGTTCGCCAACCGCCCGCAACAACTGGTCGGTGCGTTGCCCGCCCAGACGTTGATTCAAACCGGCCAGATCCTTGACCCTCAGCAGCAACAGATAACCGGAGCTGGCTTGCTCCGGGTTACTCGCCCGGGCATTGAGTTGCATCTCGAAATAACGCCGATTGGCCAAGCCTGTCAGATTATCCTGATAGGACTCGATCCGCAGTTTCTCACTGCGCTCGGCCTGCTCCTGAAACAGCGCCTTGAGCTTTTCGACCATCTGGTTCATGGCCTGGACCACGCGGCGCAATTCCGGCGTACGCGGCAGCTCGGGCAGGCTGAGGAATTCGCGGCGGGCGATGGCGTGGGATTGCTTGACCATATAGTCCAGCGGCTTCAATTGCCGACGCAGCAACAGCGCCCCCAGCACCGCGCTCACCGCTCCGCAGGCCAGCAACCAACCCAGGCTACCCAAGGCGCTCTGCCAGAGCTTGGCCACGGCAAACATCGGATGGCTGACCACCTCGACCCGCGCCGCCTGCTCCCAGCCTCGGCTGACGATGGCATCACCACCGGCCGCTTCCAGGCCGATCAACTTGACGAACCAGCCCGGTACGCTACCGGCCTCGGGAATCGCGCTGCGCTCGACGAGAGCCTTGTCCGTCGCCAGGTCAACCACCCGGATGCTCGCGTAATAGCCGCTGTCGAAAATCGAACTGACCATCAGCTCGACCATCGCCGGGTCGTCGATATTGGGCGTCAGGGACAGCGCCAGCGCCGTGGCGGCATCTTGCGCGTGGGAGCGCAACTGATTGACGTATTGAGTCCGCGAGCTTTCCAGGCTGACCATGAAGCTGCCGCTGAAGGCGACCACCAGGAACAGACAGATAGCGATCAACAGTTGTTTGAACAGGGACATCTGAACTCGTGCTCCTAGTTAGTCGTCTCGACTGGAAAACCTTCGGCCTGCATTTTCTTCAACACATCCTGCCAGCGCGACAGGCGCTTGGTATCGCCGACTTTCTTGCTGCCCTTGGCACCCGGCAGCCACAACCCCTCGGCATTGAAAGAGTAAACCGGCAGCAAGTCGGTTCGCTGGCCGGCCGGTTTGATGGCATCGATCAGGCTGTCGAGAACCAGCGGCATGGCCTCGGGGCTCGAATAGTAGGTCAACACCATGTGCGCGCGGTTCAAACGCAAGGCTTTGACGTAGGTGATCCGCAGTTTGTCGCTGGAAACCCCGAGATGACGCAGGCTGAAGTACTTGGCAATCGCGTAATCCTCACAATCGCCTGCGCCCTTCCACAACGCCTCGATCGGCGTCTCCCAATAATCGACCTGATGCCACAGATCGATGTCTTCTTCGTAGCGCATTTGCTTGTTGAAGAACAGGTTGACCACTTTGAGCTGCTCCAGCTCACCGACCTGCTTTTGCGTGGCCAACAAACGCTGCCAGGCATCGATCCGTTGCCCCCCTTCAGCCAAAGGCCCGTAAAGCGCCTGGGCCCGACGACTGATCAGCGAGAAATCCCAATCGGCCTGCAGACTGCCCAGCAGAACGCCAGCCAGTAGCAGCGTAGAGCAAAGCCAGCGCAGGGTCCGAGGGAGGGGGGAACGTACCGCCAATGCGATGAGTCCAAGGAGGCTGTTGGAAATCGATTGATGGTGCAGGTTCGATAGGTAAAAGACAATGGCACCGTGCAATCACGGCGCTAAACTAAGCGAGTGATCAGAGGGGCTCAGCGGTTTGACAAGTACCCGGACAGTCACTAGTGTGCATTTGGATCCAATTAAACCCATTTTCAGAAACAGGGTAGCGTCGTCGTGACACAGAAGCCGAACCCTTTGAGCAGTATTCCGGTCAGCGGGCCAATACCCGCCCATCTCGCACGTTCAGTGATTGAGGAAACCCTGCGCTCGGCCATCCTCGATGGCCGCTTGCCATGCGGAACCGCCCTTCGCCAGCAAGACCTGGCCGACCTGTTCGGGGTTAGCCGCATGCCCGTGCGTGAGGCCTTGCGACAGCTCGAAGCGCAATCGTTGCTGCACGTTATCACCCACAAAGGTGCTGTCGTCGCGCCCTTGGTCGAGGGCGATGCCGCAGAGACTTACGCGCTGCGCATCCTGCTGGAGTCCGAAGCCCTGCGGCTGTCGATTCCCTTGCTTGACGCCGACGATTTCGCTCGGGCCGCGGGCTATATCGATAGCCTCGAGACTGAAACCAATTTCGCCGAAATTGGAACGCTCAACCGCCTGTTCCACATGGCCCTGTATGGCAAGGCCGGCAACCGCCGGCTGTTGAATCTGGTCGAAAGCGGGCTGATCGAAGAAGAGCGCTTTCTGCGCTTCAATCTTGAGGCCATGGGTTTGGGCAAACTCGCCCAGGATGACCATCGGTACCTGCTTCAAACAGCCAAAGACCGGGACATCGAGCGGTGTGTAAAAGCACTTGAGAATCACCTCAACCGAGGCGTCGAAGTCATTACCCGCTACCTGAACACTCTTGGCAAAAAAGCGCCGCAGTGAAGCGCGCGGGGGAAGCTGTGCACACTCAAGACAGCAAGTGGCTGACGGTGCTCGACACCGACCAGCCCACCGACATCCGATTGATCTGTTTCTCTCAGGCCGGGGCCGGCCCCGACCCGTTCTGTAGTTGGGCCGAAGGGCTGAATGATCACATCGAATTGCTCACCTTCATACTTCCAGGCCATGGCGAACGCCGGGACGAAACACCCTACTCTGAATGGCCACCGCTGCTCGCGGACTCATTCACGGCACTCAAACCTTACCTGTCCGAGCCGCATGCCTTGTTCGGTCACGGATTTGGCGCCCTTCTGGCCTATGAGCTGGCCAGGCTGAACGAAGCCCAGTGCCCGGGGCAGACCCGCCATCTGTTCATATCCGGCTGCCGCAGCCCGGATTGCCAGCCTGTTTTACCCCTTGACCTCGTACCCCTTGACCCTGCCCCCCTTGATGAAGATGGCACCCCATGGGCTGATCAAGAGGCCCTGATGCGCGGTGAGTTGAAGCTCATGGAGTCCTGGACTGACTCGTCAAACCGCAGCCTGAGCGTACCATTGACCGCCATTTATGGCAGTGAAGACCCACTGGCCCCGCTTGAAAGCATGGTGAACTGGCGTGAGTTCACCCGCCGCGAGTTCGAGCTCATCGAAGTGACCGGCAACCATCTCTTCATCACGCCCCAGCGCCAACGTCTGTTGCAGATCGTCAACACTCATCTCGGGCTGCTCAGCGAGTAAAAAATCCTTCCTTTTTGCCCCCACCGGTGGGGTGCGTCCTTTCAAGCCTTTGCAGCGGTTAGAGGCTGAGTACCAGCTCCCACTTCGAGCATTTACCCCCGTTTCTATTCATGCGTCAGTGATAGCAGCGCCTTCCATTTGGGCCCACTCTTGAGTTTGTCGACCAAAAAATGGACGAGCGGCGTGCGAATCTGCCTGCACAGCCCTCACGCAATGGACGAACAGAAGGAGGCTTGCCACAGGAAGGGAAGGATCGGGCTACGGTCGGCCGCCCTCCTACACCATTAAATAACTTCAACTCGTCAATCAGTAAGTTGCTCCGAGTGAGGCATTCACTCATTAGTATTAATTCTGACTTATATAAGCCGGAAGGAGCAACTTCACCTCAATAAAACTTGAGTCAGTGGTTTTACTGGAACTTCTTGCACCTGAAAAACCGCACGTTACAAATAGTATAAAAAACACTTGATCACTACTAACTTCGTGTATTAATTTTTCTCCGCCGACATGAACTTACCCAACCAGCCCCTGTCGCCGCACTCTGCATCGTCGGCATCGGAAGCTGAAAAGCGATCTACGGACAGGCCCACACGTCATGGCGCACAAGCACCATGCATCCTGGTCCTGCCTTGCATAATCAGCCTCAATCTTTGAACTTCATCAACTGTTGCTTGAGGCACTTGTTCGCCCTTCAAAAAGTTAATCCTGTTCAGCCTTATTGATAAAAACGTTATTAGCCCTGCGCCCATCCATCCTGACAAGTTAGAGGCCACACCATGAAAGCAACTAAAGAACTGCTCCAACTAAAAAAAGCAGAACTGAGCGCACATCCGATTTTTTCGGAAATAAGCTCGCTGCCGATACTCCAGCGATTCATGGAGACCCATGTGTTTGCCGTATGGGATTTCATGTCGCTGACCAAACGCCTGCAGCAGGAACTCACCTGCGTCCAGCTGCCATGGCTTCCGCCGCAAGACCCTCAAGCGTCTCGGCTGATCAATGAGATCGTTTTGGGTGAAGAGTCGGATGATCGAGTCGATCACGGTCACTACAGCCATTTCGAGTTGTACCTGGATGCAATGCGCGAAGTCGGTGCCAGCACCGCGGCGGTCGAACGCTTCGTGGCGTTGCAGCGCGAAGGCGTGAGCTACGACACCGCTCTGCAGAGCGTGGAGGTTGACCCTGCCGCGGCGAACTTCGTCAGGCACACGCTGCACACGGCGCTGCACGCCCCGGGCCACAGCGTCGCCGCAGCGTTTTTGCACGGTCGCGAAAGCGTCATCCCGCAGATGTTCCAGCGCATCCTCGACGATTGGGGCATTGGCATCGAGCAGGCGCCGACCTTTCGCTACTACCTGGAACGGCATATCGAGGTCGATTCCGAAGACCACGGCCCGGCCGCGGAAAAACTCCTCGCGCGTCTGGTCGATGGCGACTCGCAACGCGAAGAGGACGTTTACGCCGCCGCCATCGCCGCGGTGCAAAGCCGCATCGCACTGTGGGACGGCTTGCGTCTGAGCATGGGTGAAGCGATCGCCGAGGTGAGCGCATGAACGCCGCCGACTACCAATCCTTCGCCGAGGCCTGGGAAAGCCGCGCAACCATTCGTACCCGCCCGCGGCGCATGGTCGAGAACGACGACAAGCTGATCTATCCACTGAGCCGTCAGCCCCTGGTCCTGGGCGAAACCTTTTTGCGCGAGTGCCCCGAGCAGCGGGATTTTGCCCTAGTGCAGACGCTCTATAAGTTCATCAACGATGTGGTGATCTTCGAAACCGAGATCGTCGACAAAACCGCACGCAGCATCGCCAAGAATCGCTTCGCCCTGCCCTTCCCGTTCGCCTGTCGGTACGACGCCATGACCGTGGTGGTGGATGAGGATTACCACGCGCTGGTGGCAATGGATTTCATGCAGCAGACCATCGCCATGACCGGCATCACGCCGATCGAGCTGCCCCATGAAATCGAGCTGAGCCGGGCGATTCCAGCGGCCCTGGCACTGGCGCCAGAGCATCTACGCGCTGCCGTGGAGCTGATCTGCGTGGCGATTGCCGAGAACACCGTGACCAATGATGTCGCGGCGTTCGCCAAGGACGACACGGTCAAGCAATCGATCAAGGGACTGATGGCCGACCACCTGCTCGACGAGGGCCGCCACTCCGGATTCTGGGCACGGCTGGTGCGGATCTACTGGCATGGCGCAAGCGAAGCCGATCGCCAAAGCATCGCGCACATCCTGCCGGTGTTCATCGCTCACTACCTGACCAACGACATCCAGAAAGCCTTCGACTTTCAGTTGATCGAGCACTTGCAGCTCAGTGACGGCGCACGACTGGCACTCAAGGGCGAAGTATCCGGGCTGGCCTTCCCGATCAATCGCCATCACCCGCTGGTCGCCAACATCGTGCGGTTCTTCCGCAGCAGCTCGTTGCTGGATTCGCCGTGCGTCCAGGACGCCTTGAGCGACTACCTGGTTTAACCGAGGAGAACATCATGAGACGTCTCGACATTCTGCTCATAGGCCAGAGCCAGGCCTTGAACGACCTGGCGCTGGAACTGGAACAACATGGCCACTCACTTGCCCGCCTGACGGACTGTCGGGCCCTGAACGAACAACCGGTCAGCGCCGCCGACCTGCTGATCGACGACGGCAGCCTGACGATCCTGGCACAGCGCCTGCGGGACTTTGGCGACTGTGCACAGCTGAGCTTGCGGCTGAGTGTGGGGCCACTGGGTGAATATGGCTTACCGCAACTCGAGGTGCTCTGCTGGTTTGGCTCGGGCACCGCACAGCGCTTGATTAGCCGATTGCCGATTGCCAACGAAACCTCAGGCAACGGCCAGGTACTGCGCGTCAGGGCCGTTAGCGAACTGGTGGACAGCGTTGCCCTGTTGGTCAGCCGTTTCTCTCGCGATGCCGAGTATTTCCCGCAGGCCGTGCCAGCCGAACCTGATCGCCATGAGCATCAAGAAAACCTGTTGCTGCTAGAGCAGCTGGCCTACGCACATCGGTTCAATCTCACCCACCAGCCGGACCTGTTGCTACTGGCACACATCCCAATGATCGAAAGGCTCGAGCAGAGCCTCAAGGGATTCGCCGGCCGGCCAGCGCTGAACATTGCCGGCGCATCCATCAGCTATGCAGATTTGTACGCTCAAAGCCGAGCGATCCAGCAACGATTGCGGCCGCTGCTGGAGCAATACGGATCCGCCGACGGGCCGTTGGTGGTGGGGATCTGCCTGCCGAAATCCAGCGCCCTTTATGCAGGCATTCTGGCAATTCTCGGTAGCGGCGCGGTGTATCTGCCACTTGAACCGGGCCATCCGCTGCAACGTCAGCAATACATTCTGGAGAATGCCGGCGCGGTGCTGTTGCTTCACGATGGCCAGCATGCGCTCAGCGCCGAAATGCCCGGGTTGGACATCAGCCGAATCGAAGCCTCCCAGGCAGACCTCTCGCTGGCGTTGATGCAGCGACGCCCCGATAGCGAAGCGCCCTGCATGGCGCTGTACACCTCAGGTACCACCGGCCATCCCAAAGGGGTCTTGCTCAGCCAGCGCAATCTGGCGCACTTCACCGCCTGGTACGCCGCCTATGTGCAGCTGACCGAGCACAGTCGGGTCTTGCAGTTCTCATCCCTGAGCTTCGACTCATCGCTGATCGACATCTTCCCGACGCTGATCCAGGGCGCCGAGTTGATCGTCCCCAGTGACGACGAACGTCGCGACCCGCTGCAACTGGTCGAACTGATCCGCCAACAGCAGGTCAGCCACGCCTTCCTGCCGCCAGCGCTATTGAGCATTCTGCCGCTGGATCAATTACAGGGCCTTGAGCATGTGATGACCGGCGGCGACGTCTGCGAACCCTATGTGATCGAGCGCCTGACCCGGCAATGCCGGCTGTACAACCTCTATGGTCCGACGGAAGCCACGGTGCTGATCACCGCCCGGCAACTCCAGGCCGGCGACAGTAACCGCACCCTGGGCTCGCCGATTGCCAACAGCCAGGTGCTGATTCTCGATGAAGACTTCCAGCCCGTTGCCGAGCAGACCGTTGGCGAGCTGTACATCGTCGGGCCCGGGGTTTGCCTGGGCTATTTGAACAACCCGCAGCAGACCGCCGAACGCTATCTGCACCTGCCATTGCCCGAGGGCGAAAGCCTGCGCACCTATCGCACCGGCGATATGGCGAAGTGGACTGCCGATGGGATCGAGCTCTGCGGTCGACGAGACAATCAGGTCAAGATTCGCGGTTTTCGGGTCGAACCGGAAGAGATCGAACGCTGCTTGCGCGACAGCCAATTGTTCCGTCAGGTGGCGGTGGTCATCGATAGCAATCGACGGATTCTGGCCTTCCTCGCCCAACCTCAGGAAGACCAGCCGGGCAGCGCCCGCGAAGCATTGAAAGCGCACGCGATACAATTTCTGCCGGACTACATGCAGCCAGCTGCCTGGACCGAGCTGGCGAGCATGCCCTACGCCAGCAACGGCAAAGTCGATCGCAAAGCCTTGCTGGAACTACCCGTCAGTTTCCTTGAGAACCACCAGCGCCGACTACCCGAGACGGCCGACGAAGCGCAGTTGCTCGACCTCTGGGCCGAGCTGCTGGAGTTGCCGGCCAGCGACATTTCCACCGACGAAAGCTTCTTCAATCTCGGCGGCCACTCGATCCTCTTGTCACGAATGCTCCTGCGTTTGCGAGAGCAGTTCGGGCGCAGCATCTCGATCAACCGCTTCATCGAAGTACCGACCATTGCCAAACTGGCGACGCTGGTCACCGGCAGCGGTACCGAAGAGGTGCTCAGCGAAAAGGCCATGGCCGACGCCTTCCGCGAACTGGATGTACACGCCTTGCCGGTCAGCCGAATGGGCGATGTGCACAAGGTCATCGTGACCGGCGCCAACAGCTTTGTCGGCGTGCACATCGTCGAAGCGCTGCTGGCCTGGGGCGCAACCGAGGTGGCGTGTCTGGTGCGCGACGGTGCCGGGCAATCGGCCGCTGAGCGTTTTGCCCATTCCTTGCGCGAGAACCGTCTGGAGCATCTGGACCTGAGTCGGGTGCGGGTTTATGCGGCGGATATCACCCGCCCTGAATTGGGGCTCGCACCGCAGGTTTACGAACGGCTCGATCGGCAGTTCGGCGCCCTGGTGCACAACGCCGCCAACGTCAATCACGTGATGGATTACGAGTCGCTGGCCCGGGATAACGTCGAGCCGATTTTCGAATGCCTGCGATTGTGCGAAGGACGCAGTAAAAAAATCTTCAACTTCGTCTCCACGCTCTCGGCCTCCAGCACCATCGACGCCGATGGCCGGGTTCTCGAACAGCCTGCCGCGCAGACGCCACCGATTTACATCAAGAACGGCTACAACCTGTCCAAGTGGGTCGGCGAACGGATTCTCGAGCGCGCTCGCGAACGAGGGGTCCGGGTCAATCTCTATCGGCCCGGCAATATCAGTTTCAATAGCCTTACGGGCGTCTGCCAACCCCACAAGAACCGCCTGATGTTGATGCTCAAAGGTTCGATTCAATTGGGCCAGGTGCCGGAATTCAGCCTGAACTTCGACTTGATGCCGGTGGACTTCCTCGCCCGCTTCATCGCCTTTCACGCCAGTCGCTATCAGCCCGAGCAGGCGGTGTTCAACCTGCACAACCCCGAGCCGCTGAGCTGGGACGCGTATGTCGCGTCCTTTCGCGAGGCCGGCCGTGAGTTTCGCATGGTCAGCGTCGCCGACTGGCAACAACAACTGGGCCGGGTCGATAGCGAAAACGCGCTGTTCGGCGTGCTGGGTTTTTATCTCAACGGATTCGAGGAAGACATCGGCGATATCTCGATGATCGGCCACGACAACGCCCAGGCCGGCGTCCGGCTGATGGGCGAGCACTACCCGCAAAAATCCCCCGCGCTGCTGCGCAAGGGCTGCGATTACCTGAAAGAAATCGACTTCATCTGATTCACCCCACCCAACTGGAGCACACCATGACTACTTTGCAACCCGACACCCTGATCAAGAATCCCCATGGCTGCCACGTTGTGTCCTCGGTCGAGGTTCCTGCCGATGCACCGCGTGTGTGGGAGGTCGTCGGCAACTTCGCCGGCTTCGATAAGTTCATCCCCGCACTGTCGCACATCGAGATGACCGGTGAAGGCGTGACCTCGCTGCGCAAGAAGTTCTTCAAGGACGGCAATCTGGTGGTCGAGCAACTCAACTCACGGGACGATCAGGCGCTGAGCATGACCTGGACGATGATCTACAACACCTTGGGCGTCGCCAACCTGTGGGCCGCCATGACTGTCGAGCCGCTGGGTACGGGTAAATCCCGAGCGACCTGGACCATCATCGCCGAACCGGCTCAGGGCGGTGCCGATGCGATGCCAGGGTTCAAGGACTTCGTTCAGGGCTTTGCCGATGACTCGATGAATAATGTGCTCAAGCTGTTTGTGTAGGGCACAAGTTCATCGGTGACAGACACACCGCAATCGCGAGCAAGCTCGCTCCCACACTGGATCGCAGTCGAACACAAACTCTGTGTTCGCTGAAGATCAAATGTGTGCGAGCTTGCTCGCGATGAACGATAACGCGGTCTGACGGACAGATCTCAATCAGATCTTGAAGCTATCAACCAATTGCTTCAGGCGGTTAGCCTGCAACGACAAGGCATCACAATCCTTCAAGGTTTCATTGGGGTTGACCACGCCCTGCTGATTCAGCAGGTTGATCTGGTTGATGTCGAGGGTTTCACCACCGCAGTCTGCTCTTCCTGGATGGATGCTCAACAAGGAACGACCCTGGAGTAGACCGTTTCCAATCCGCAGCCTACCGCTTGTGGCTACTCCCAAAAAACAAAACCCCTGTCTGCGTGAGCAGACAGGGGTTTCGGAATTCAATCTTGACGATGACCTACTCTCACATGGGGAAACCCCACACTACCATCGGCGATGCATCGTTTCACTGCTGAGTTCGGGATGGGATCAGGTGGTTCCAATGCTCTATGGTCGTCAAGAAATTCTGTGACCAGCCCGTTACCGCAGTAACGTGCCAGCAAAAATCGGTGACTTCTACTAAAACAAAACCCCTACCTGCATACGCAGATAGGGGTTTCGGAATTTAATCTTGACGATGACCTACTCTCACATGGGGAAACCCCACACTACCATCGGCGATGCATCGTTTCACTGCTGAGTTCGGGATGGGATCAGGTGGTTCCAATGCTCTATGGTCGTCAAGAAATTCGGTAGCCGGCTCGTTTACTCAGTTGAGTTCACGCTCCAGCGAATGGGTATGTAATAGATTTGTGTGTTGCGAACTTTCGACTGTTGCGTCTTCACACACCGCAATCTGGTGCCCTTTCGGACAAGCAAATTGCTTGGGTGTTATATGGTCAAGCCTCACGGGCAATTAGTATTGGTTAGCTCAACGCCTCACAGCGCTTACACACCCAACCTATCAACGTCGTAGTCTTCGACGGCCCTTCAGGGGACTCAAGGTCCCAGTGAGATCTCATCTTGAGGCTAGTTTCCCGCTTAGATGCTTTCAGCGGTTATCTATTCCGAACATAGCTACCCGGCAATGCCACTGGCGTGACAACCGGAACACCAGAGGTTCGTCCACTCCGGTCCTCTCGTACTAGGAGCAGCCCCTCTCAAATCTCAAACGTCCACGGCAGATAGGGACCGAACTGTCTCACGACGTTCTAAACCCAGCTCGCGTACCACTTTAAATGGCGAACAGCCATACCCTTGGGACCGGCTTCAGCCCCAGGATGTGATGAGCCGACATCGAGGTGCCAAACACCGCCGTCGATATGAACTCTTGGGCGGTATCAGCCTGTTATCCCCGGAGTACCTTTTATCCGTTGAGCGATGGCCCTTCCATACAGAACCACCGGATCACTAAGACCTACTTTCGTACCTGCTCGACGTGTCTGTCTCGCAGTCAAGCGCGCTTTTGCCTTTATACTCTACGACCGATTTCCGACCGGTCTGAGCGCACCTTCGTACTCCTCCGTTACTCTTTAGGAGGAGACCGCCCCAGTCAAACTACCCACCATACACTGTCCTCGATCCGGATAACGGACCTGAGTTAGAACCTCAAAGTTGCCAGGGTGGTATTTCAAGGTTGGCTCCACGCGAACTGGCGTCCACGCTTCAAAGCCTCCCACCTATCCTACACAAGCAAATTCAAAGTCCAGTGCAAAGCTATAGTAAAGGTTCACGGGGTCTTTCCGTCTAGCCGCGGATACACTGCATCTTCACAGCGATTTCAATTTCACTGAGTCTCGGGTGGAGACAGCGCCGCCATCGTTACGCCATTCGTGCAGGTCGGAACTTACCCGACAAGGAATTTCGCTACCTTAGGACCGTTATAGTTACGGCCGCCGTTTACCGGGGCTTCGATCAAGAGCTTCGCGTTAGCTAACCCCATCAATTAACCTTCCGGCACCGGGCAGGCGTCACACCCTATACGTCCACTTTCGTGTTTGCAGAGTGCTGTGTTTTTAATAAACAGTCGCAGCGGCCTGGTATCTTCGACCGGCATGAGCTTACGGAGCAAGTCCTTCACCCTCACCGGCGCACCTTCTCCCGAAGTTACGGTGCCATTTTGCCTAGTTCCTTCACCCGAGTTCTCTCAAGCGCCTTGGTATTCTCTACCCAACCACCTGTGTCGGTTTGGGGTACGGTTCCTGGTTACCTGAAGCTTAGAAGCTTTTCTTGGAAGCATGGCATCAACCACTTCGTGTACCAAAGGTACACTCGTCATCAGCTCTCGGCCTTAAGATCCCGGATTTACCTAAGATCTCAGCCTACCACCTTAAACTTGGACAACCAACGCCAAGCTGGCCTAGCCTTCTCCGTCCCTCCATCGCAATAACCAGAAGTACAGGAATATTAACCTGTTTTCCATCGACTACGCTTTTCAGCCTCGCCTTAGGGACCGACTAACCCTGCGTCGATTAACGTTGCGCAGGAAACCTTGGTCTTTCGGCGTGGGTGTTTTTCACACCCATTATCGTTACTCATGTCAGCATTCGCACTTCTGATACCTCCAGCAAGCTTCTCAACTCACCTTCACAGGCTTACAGAACGCTCCTCTACCGCATCACCTAAGTGATACCCGTAGCTTCGGTGTATGGTTTGAGCCCCGTTACATCTTCCGCGCAGGCCGACTCGACTAGTGAGCTATTACGCTTTCTTTAAAGGGTGGCTGCTTCTAAGCCAACCTCCTAGCTGTCTAAGCCTTCCCACATCGTTTCCCACTTAACCATAACTTTGGGACCTTAGCTGACGGTCTGGGTTGTTTCCCTTTTCACGACGGACGTTAGCACCCGCCGTGTGTCTCCCATGCTCGGCACTTGTAGGTATTCGGAGTTTGCATCGGTTTGGTAAGTCGGGATGACCCCCTAGCCGAAACAGTGCTCTACCCCCTACAGTGATACATGAGGCGCTACCTAAATAGCTTTCGAGGAGAACCAGCTATCTCCGAGCTTGATTAGCCTTTCACTCCGATCCACAGGTCATCCGCTAACTTTTCAACGGTAGTCGGTTCGGTCCTCCAGTTAGTGTTACCCAACCTTCAACCTGCCCATGGATAGATCGCCCGGTTTCGGGTCTATTCCCAGCGACTAGACGCCCTATTAAGACTCGCTTTCGCTACGCCTCCCCTATTCGGTTAAGCTCGCCACTGAAAATAAGTCGCTGACCCATTATACAAAAGGTACGCAGTCACCCAACAAAGTGGGCTCCCACTGCTTGTACGCATACGGTTTCAGGATCTATTTCACTCCCCTCTCCGGGGTTCTTTTCGCCTTTCCCTCACGGTACTAGTTCACTATCGGTCAGTCAGTAGTATTTAGCCTTGGAGGATGGTCCCCCCATATTCAGACAAGGTTTCTCGTGCCCCGTCCTACTCGATTTCATGACTAAGAGATTTTCGCGTACAGGGCTATCACCCACTATGGCCGCACTTTCCAGAGCGTTCCGCTAATCTCAAAGCCACTTAAGGGCTAGTCCCCGTTCGCTCGCCACTACTAAGGGAATCTCGGTTGATTTCTTTTCCTCAGGGTACTTAGATGTTTCAGTTCCCCTGGTTCGCCTCTTACGCCTATGTATTCAGCGTAAGATAACCATCTTATGATGGCTGGGTTCCCCCATTCAGACATCTCCGGATCAAAGTCTGTTTGCCGACTCCCCGAAGCTTTTCGCAGGCTACCACGTCTTTCATCGCCTCTGACTGCCAAGGCATCCACCGTATGCGCTTCTTCACTTGACCATATAACCCCAAGCAATCTGGTTATACTGTGAAGACGACATTCGCCGAAAATTCGCAATTTAACTCACAAATTTTACCTTAGCCTGTAACAACACCAGTGAAAGTGCTGTCCAGTCTATCTTTCTATCACATACCCAAATTTTTAAAGAACGATCTAATCAACAAAGATCAGAAATCAACATTCACCATCACCTTGATGGAATGCTCATTTCTAAGCTTTACAAGTCAGAAGCAGTTAGTGGTGGAGCCAAACGGGATCGAACCGTTGACCTCCTGCGTGCAAGGCAGGCGCTCTCCCAGCTGAGCTATGGCCCCGTATTTCTACAGGCGTTTCCCACACAAAATTGGTGGGTCTGGGCAGATTCGAACTGCCGACCTCACCCTTATCAGGGGTGCGCTCTAACCAACTGAGCTACAGACCCAATTTCGAGCTATAAGGCCGACCTCACCCTGCTCTTTACCGCAAAGCATGGGGTGCGCTCTAACCAACTAAGCTACAACCTTTTAGGGCTGCTTCTTTATCGTCTTCTTCAATGAATCAAGCAATTCGTGTGGGAACTTATGGAGCAGCTGATGTCGTCGATTAAGGAGGTGATCCAGCCGCAGGTTCCCCTACGGCTACCTTGTTACGACTTCACCCCAGTCATGAATCACACCGTGGTAACCGTCCTCCCGAAGGTTAGACTAGCTACTTCTGGTGCAACCCACTCCCATGGTGTGACGGGCGGTGTGTACAAGGCCCGGGAACGTATTCACCGCGACATTCTGATTCGCGATTACTAGCGATTCCGACTTCACGCAGTCGAGTTGCAGACTGCGATCCGGACTACGATCGGTTTTCTGGGATTAGCTCCACCTCGCGGCTTGGCAACCCTCTGTACCGACCATTGTAGCACGTGTGTAGCCCAGGCCGTAAGGGCCATGATGACTTGACGTCATCCCCACCTTCCTCCGGTTTGTCACCGGCAGTCTCCTTAGAGTGCCCACCATGACGTGCTGGTAACTAAGGACAAGGGTTGCGCTCGTTACGGGACTTAACCCAACATCTCACGACACGAGCTGACGACAGCCATGCAGCACCTGTCTCAATGTTCCCGAAGGCACCCATCCATCTCTGGAAAGTTCATTGGATGTCAAGGCCTGGTAAGGTTCTTCGCGTTGCTTCGAATTAAACCACATGCTCCACCGCTTGTGCGGGCCCCCGTCAATTCATTTGAGTTTTAACCTTGCGGCCGTACTCCCCAGGCGGTCAACTTAATGCGTTAGCTGCGCCACTAAGAGCTCAAGGCTCCCAACGGCTAGTTGACATCGTTTACGGCGTGGACTACCAGGGTATCTAATCCTGTTTGCTCCCCACGCTTTCGCACCTCAGTGTCAGTATCAGTCCAGGTGGTCGCCTTCGCCACTGGTGTTCCTTCCTATATCTACGCATTTCACCGCTACACAGGAAATTCCACCACCCTCTACCATACTCTAGCTCGACAGTTTTGAATGCAGTTCCCAGGTTGAGCCCGGGGATTTCACATCCAACTTAACGAACCACCTACGCGCGCTTTACGCCCAGTAATTCCGATTAACGCTTGCACCCTCTGTATTACCGCGGCTGCTGGCACAGAGTTAGCCGGTGCTTATTCTGTCGGTAACGTCAAAACCATCACGTATTAGGTAATGGCCCTTCCTCCCAACTTAAAGTGCTTTACAATCCGAAGACCTTCTTCACACACGCGGCATGGCTGGATCAGGCTTTCGCCCATTGTCCAATATTCCCCACTGCTGCCTCCCGTAGGAGTCTGGACCGTGTCTCAGTTCCAGTGTGACTGATCATCCTCTCAGACCAGTTACGGATCGTAGCCTTGGTGAGCCATTACCTCACCAACTAGCTAATCCGACCTAGGCTCATCTGATAGCGCAAGGCCCGAAGGTCCCCTGCTTTCTCCCGTAGGACGTATGCGGTATTAGCGTCCGTTTCCGGACGTTATCCCCCACTACCAGGCAGATTCCTAGGTATTACTCACCCGTCCGCCGCTCGCCACCAGGTACAAGTACCCGTGCTGCCGCTCGACTTGCATGTGTTAGGCCTGCCGCCAGCGTTCAATCTGAGCCATGATCAAACTCTTCAGTTCAAACATCTTTGGGTTTTGAGAAAACCCTAAACTTGGCTCAGCAATCGTTGGTTACATCTTTGATTTCTCGCGGAGTAACTTGTGATGCTGATAATCTTGTTGACTATCAGTCAGACTCCACAAGCACCCACACGAATTGCTTGATTCAGTTGTTAAAGAGCGGTTGGTTAAGATCTTTCGTCTCAACCGAGGCGCGCATTCTACGCTTTCCCCTGCTACTGTCAAGCGGTTATTTTCAGAAGTTTTCAAAGTTTCGCTTGGAAATCTCTAACAACTTCAACCACTTGGCGCTTCCGATCACTCGTTAGCGGGAGGCGAATTCTACAGCGTTACTCGCCGCTGTCAACACCTCTTTTACACCGCTTTCGACCGAGTGGATCGAACCGTTGATAGAGCCAAACAACACGACTCCAGCAACTCCTTCGGGGCTTCGATGAACCGAAGCAACTCGCTGTCGAAAACTGCGTAACTCTTTGTTTACCAAGGAGTTTTCCGTTTCGACTGCGCCGGAAGTGGGGCGAATTATAGACTTCCAGAATCTGCCGTCAAGCACTGATTTAGCTTTTCTATCAATGACGTGTAGAAAGCCGAAAAACGGGCTGTTTTCCCCTCTATATAGAGAACAGAACAGCGGCCTCTATATAGAGGGAATCCTCAGAGCACCCCAGCCTCTTTAAAAGCCGCGACCGCGGATGCCTCGATACCCAACACCCGCTGCAGAACCTCCAGCGTGTGTTCGCCTAATAGAGGAGGCGCATTACGGTATTCAACCGGCGTCTCGGAAAGACGGATCGGACTAGCCACCTGGGGAACCAGCCCGGCCAAAGCATGAGGTAGCTCGATTGCCAGCCCGCGCGCCTTGACTTGCGGATCGGCAAACACCTGAGCCAGATCATTGATCGGCCCGCAGGGCACTCCGGCCTGTTCCAGCTGCACCACCCACTCGGCAGTCGTCTTGAAGACCGTTGCCTGACGGATCAGCGGGATCAATACCGCCCGATTGGCCACCCGCAGCTTGTTCGTGGCAAACCGCGGATCGTCCGCCCACTGAGGCTGCCCTGCCACTTCAGCGAACTTGCGGAACTGCCCGTCGTTCCCGACGGTAAGAATGAAGTCGCCATCCGCGGTCGGGAAGTCCTGGTACGGCACGATATTCGGATGAGCATTGCCTAACCGCTTGGGCGAAACCCCGGTGGTCAGGTAGTTCATTGCCTGATTGGCCAGGCAGGCGACCTGAACGTCCAGCAACGCCATGTCAATATGCTGCCCGCCACCGTCATGATCCCGATGAGCCAGCGCCGCCAGAATCGCCACTGTCGAGTAGAGACCGGTCAGAATATCCGTCAGCGCTACTCCGACTTTCACCGGCCCGGCACCTTCGCTACCTTCAGGAAGGCCGGTCAGACTCATCAAGCCGCCCAACCCCTGAATCATAAAGTCATAACCGGCCCGCTTGGCATAAGGGCCAGTCTGACCAAAGCCGGTGATCGAGCAATAGATCAGCTCAGGGTTAAGTGCCTTGAGGGAGGCGTAGTCCAGGCCATAAGCCGCCAGACCACCGACCTTGAAGTTCTCGATCAGAATGTCTGACTTGGCCGCCAGCTCACGCACCAGACGCTGACCTTCCGGTTGCGTGAAGTCGATGGTCACCGATTGCTTGTTGCGATTGGCCGACAGGTAGTAGGCCGCCTCGCTGGTGTTCTCGCCATAGGCGTCTTTAAGGAAGGGTGGCCCCCAGGCGCGCGTGTCATCGCCATTCCCCGGGCGCTCGACCTTGATCACCTCGGCCCCGAGATCCGCAAGGATCTGTCCGGCCCAAGGACCGGCCAGCACTCGTGACAAGTCCAATACCCGTAGATGTGAAAGCGCGCCCATGGACGTTCTCCTATTAATAGAACGCCTGGATGCCGGTCTGCGCACGACCAAGAATCAGCGCATGCACGTCGTGAGTACCTTCATAGGTATTCACCACTTCCAGGTTCACCAGGTGACGGGCGACACCGAACTCGTCGGAGATACCGTTGCCACCCAACATGTCACGGGCCATGCGAGCGATGTCCAGCGACTTGCCGCAAGAGTTGCGCTTCATCATGGAAGTGATCTCGACCGCTGCGGTGCCTTCGTCTTTCATCCGGCCCAGACGCAAGCAACCTTGCAGGGCGAGGGTGATCTCGGTCTGCATGTCAGCCAGTTTTTTCTGGATCAACTGAGTGGCTGCCAATGGCCGGCCAAACTGCTGACGGTCCAGCGTGTATTGGCGAGCGGTGTGCCAGCAGAACTCGGCAGCCCCCAGCGCGCCCCAGGCGATGCCGTAACGAGCCGAATTAAGGCAGGTGAAAGGGCCTTTCAAACCACGGACGTCCGGGAAGATGTTCTCTTCCGGGACAAATACGTTGTCCATAACGATCTCTCCGGTGATGGAGGCGCGCAGACCTACCTTGCCGTGAATCGCTGGAGCGCTCAGGCCTTTCCAGCCTTTCTCGAGCACGAAGCCGCGAATGTCGCCGGCATCGTCCTTGCCCCAGACCACGAACACATCGGCGATCGGACTGTTGGTGATCCACATCTTGCAGCCAGTCAGGCTGTAGCCGCCTTCCACTTTGCGTGCACGAGTGATCATCGAGCCCGGATCGGAACCGTGGTCAGGCTCGGTCAGACCGAAGCAACCGATCCATTCACCCGAAGCCAGTTTTGGCAGGTACTTCTGCTTTTGCGCTTCGGTACCGAATTCATTGATCGGCACCATCACCAGCGAGGACTGCACGCTCATCATCGAGCGATAGCCGGAGTCGACACGCTCGACCTCACGAGCAATCAGACCGTAGCTGACATAGTTCAGACCACTGCCACCGTATTCTTCAGGAATGGTCGCACCCAACAGACCCACGTCACCCATCTCGCGGAAGATCGCCGGGTCGGTCTTTTCATGGCGGAAAGCTTCGAGAACGCGCGGCGCGAGCTTCTGCTGAGCGAATTGCCGGGCAGTATCCTGGATCATGCGTTCTTCTTGGGTGAGCTGTTGATCCAGCAGCAGGGGATCGATCCAGTTGAAGCTAGCTTTACCGCCCATGGGTGAGTCCTCACGAATCAAGTGAAATATCGTGGAGTGATCCTAGGCCGGGCCAGCGGAGACAGCAAACGAGGATTTTGCATACTGTTGTGCTAATTTCTCACTCCGTAATAGCGTTAAAGTTGCTTATAGACGCTTTATTAGTGAGGTTGCCGTACATGCGCAGGAAGATTCCGAGTACAGCTGCATTGATCAGCTTTGAAGCGGCCGCCCGGCACGAGAGTTTTACCAAGGCCGCGCAAGAGCTTTCCCTTACGCAGGGAGCCATTTGTCGACAGATCGCCGGCCTGGAGGATTTTTTGAGCGTCGAACTGTTTCGGCGCTCACGGCGGGGCGTGAAGCTGACCGAAGCAGGGCTATCTTATAGTCGCCGGGTCGCGACACAGCTGGACGCCGTGGAGCGCGATACGCTGTCGGTGATGGGACAGCAGGGCGCCAACGTCATCGAATTGGCCGTGGTCCCCACGTTCGGTACTCAATGGCTGTTACCTCGACTCAAGGATTTTCAGCAGCGGCATCCGGAAGTCACGGTCAACCTTACAAACCGCACACGGCCATTCCTGTTTGCCGACACCGACTTCGATGCGGCCATTTATTTTGGTGATGCCGATTGGTCGGGCACCGAGTCCCATCGGCTGATGGGTGAAAACCCCATGCCGGTTTGCAGCCCGCGACTTCTGGGGCCTGCAAGCCAGTTGAGCGCCGAAGAGATCGCAGAACTGCCACTGCTGCAACAGACCACCCGACCTTATGCCTGGCGTCAATGGTTCAACTCACAGAGCCTGAATATCCCTCGAGACATGACAGGGCCGCGTTACGAGCTATTCTCCATGCTTGCCCAAGCCGCCATGCACGACATGGGCATCGCATTGATTCCACCGTTCCTGATTCAGCGTGAATTGGCGGAGAAGCGCCTGGTGATCGCCAACCACCAGGCACTGTCCAGCATAAAGGCCTATTACCTGATGATTCCTGACCGAAAGGTCGAATCGGCCTCTTTAAGGGCATTCCGCGATTGGTTGGTGAGCCAGGCGCAGAGCTACAGCCTAGAAGAATAGGGGGCATCGCTATTAGCTGACCCCGTAGTCAGCAAAATCAAAGTACTACAGATATAACTATATGTCGCTATTAATGAAACTGTATTGACAAGAGGAACAATCGTCCAACAAGCCCCTAAAGACGTGGCTTCCAGTAGCTATTTCGAAGCAATGCCGCCTCATTCACCGCGCCGATGAGTAAATTATTGAATTTCATTAAAAATTCATACAAGACACGGCTTACAAGGGGTCCAGCCATACTGTGCGACATTCGGTCACAGGGTGACTTGTAGTTAATTTTCCGTCACCCGTCATAATCCCTTGAAGGGCACAAAGTTCGCCTGCAAAATGCCGCGGCCCCGCCTTGTTACCGCGGGGTCGTGCTGATCGGCCGCCCCAGCAGCACCATCCGGAGTGCGCTGGCCTTCTTATAAAGATCAACAGCAATAAGATGATCATGCAGGAGATTTGACGTGCACATTGGTGTTCCTCTCGAAACCCAGACCGGTGAAACGCGGGTTGCCGCAACCCCGGAAACCATCAAGAAGCTGATCGGCCAGGGTCATAAAGTCACTGTGCAAAGCGGCGCCGGCATTAACGCCAGCGTTGTCGACAGTGCCTATGCAGCAGTAGGCGCGACCATCGGCAGCGCCAACGATGCGTTCGGGGCAGAGCTGATTCTCAAGGTCGTCGCCCCCAGCGACAGCGAACTCACGCTGATCAAGAGCGGCACCGTGTTGGTGGGCATGCTCAATCCGTTCAGCAATGAAACCATTGCCAAACTGGCCGAGTGTGGCATCACCGCCTTCGCCCTCGAAGCCGCACCGCGCACCTCCCGGGCACAGAGCCTTGATGTGCTGTCCTCCCAAGCCAACATTGCCGGCTATAAAGCCGTGCTGGTGGCCGCTTATCATTATCCGCGCTTCATGCCGATGCTGATGACCGCTGCCGGTACCGTGAAAGCGGCACGGGTGCTGATTCTCGGTGCCGGTGTGGCCGGCTTGCAGGCGATTGCGACTGCCAAGCGTCTCGGCGCGGTGATTGAAGCCTCGGACGTGCGTCCGGCGGTGAAGGAGCAGATCGAATCCCTCGGCGCCAAATTCGTCGACGTGCCTTATGAGACCGATGAAGAGCGTGAATGCGCCGTCGGTGTCGGCGGTTATGCGCGGCCGATGCCGGCGAGCTGGATGCAACGTCAGGCATTGGCGGTCCATGAGCGCGCCAAGCAAGCGGACATCGTCATTACCACCGCGCTGATCCCGGGTCGCAAGGCACCAGTATTGCTGAGCGCTGAAACCGTCGCGCAAATGAAGCCAGGCTCGGTGGTCATCGACCTCGCGGCGGCGCAAGGCGGCAACTGCCCGCTGACCGTCGCCGATCAGGTGATCATCGCTCACGGCGTGACCATCGTTGGCCACACCAACCTGGCGGCACAGGTCGCTGCAGATGCCTCGGCGCTGTATGCCCGCAACCTGCTGGACTTCCTGAAGCTGGTCTTCACACCGGAAGGCCAGTTCCAGCTCAACCTCGAAGACGACATCGTCGCCGCGTGCCTGATGTGCCGCGACGGCCAAGTCATCCGCAAAAACGCCTAAGCAGGGATTCAGACGATGGAAGAGCTTATCTCCCCCGGTATCTACAACCTGATCATCTTCGTGCTGGCGATTTATGTCGGTTATCACGTGGTCTGGAACGTTACACCTGCACTGCACACGCCATTGATGGCAGTGACCAACGCCATTTCGGCGATTGTCATCGTCGGCGCCATGCTGGCGGCTGCTTTGACCGTAACACCGCTGGGCAAGACCATGGGCACTCTGGCCGTGGCGTTGGCCGCGGTAAACGTGTTCGGTGGCTTCCTGGTCACCCGGCGCATGCTGGAAATGTTCAAGAAAAAAGCGCCCAAAGTTAAAGAGCTGTCGCTGGAACAAGAGGTGCAGAAGCAATGAGCATGAATCTCGTAACCACCCTGTACCTGATCGCATCGATCTGCTTTATCCAGGCACTTAAAGGCCTGTCGCACCCGACCACCTCGCGGCGCGGCAATGTGTACGGCATGCTGGGTATGGCGCTGGCAATCATCACCACGGTCGGCCTGGTCTACAAACTCGGCGCCGAGCTCGCTACAGCGGGTATTGGTTATGTCATCGTCGGCCTGCTGGTCGGTGGCACCGCCGGTTCGATCATGGCCAAGCGCGTCGAGATGACCAAGATGCCGGAACTGGTCGCCTTCATGCACAGCATGATCGGTATGGCCGCGGTATTCATCGCGATCGCCGCCGTGGTCGAGCCGCAATCGCTGGGTATCGTCAAGCAACTGGGCGATTCGATTCCTGCCGGTAACCGCATGGAGCTGTTCCTTGGCGCGGCCATCGGTGCCATTACCTTCTCCGGTTCGGTGATCGCCTTCGGCAAGCTGTCGGGCAAGTACAAGTTCCGCCTGTTCCAGGGCGCACCGGTACAGTTCGGCGGTCAACACAAGTTGAACCTGGTGTTGGGCTTGTCTACCCTGGGCCTGGGCCTGGTGTTCACGCTCACCGGCGACCTCACGGCGTTCGCAGTGATGCTGGCGTTGGCTTTCGTACTGGGCGTGCTGATTATCATCCCGATCGGCGGCGCCGACATGCCGGTAGTGGTGTCGATGCTTAACAGCTACTCGGGTTGGGCGGCGGCCGGTATCGGTTTCTCGCTGAACAACTCGATGCTGATCATCGCCGGTTCCCTGGTTGGCTCATCGGGCGCGATCCTCTCGTATATCATGTGCAAGGCGATGAACCGCTCGTTCTTCAACGTGATCCTCGGCGGTTTCGGCGGCGCAGCCGACGTGGCCGGTCCTGCCGGCTCCAAGGAAGCGCGCCCGGTGAAGTCCGGCTCGTCCGACGACGCCGCGTTCCTGCTGACCAACGCCGATACCGTGATCATCGTGCCCGGCTATGGCTTGGCAGTGGCGCGTGCCCAGCACTCGCTGATGGAGCTGGCGGAGAAGCTGACTCACCGTGGCGTCACCGTAAAGTTCGCCATTCACCCGGTTGCCGGGCGGATGCCGGGGCACATGAACGTCCTGCTGGCCGAGGCCGAAGTGCCTTACGAGCAAGTGTTCGAGATGGACGACATCAACTCCGAATTCGGTCAGACCGACGTGGTACTGGTGCTCGGCGCCAACGACGTGGTCAACCCGGCGGCGAAGAACGATCCGAAATCACCGATTGCCGGCATGCCGATTCTCGAGGCCTATAAAGCCAAGACCGTCATCGTCAACAAGCGCTCGATGGCCAGCGGCTATGCCGGTCTGGACAACGAACTGTTCTACCTGGACAAGACCATGATGGTGTTCGGCGACGCCAAGAAAGTCATCGAAGACATGGTTAAAGCAGTCGATTAAACCGGCTTCAGCGCAACACCGAAAACCCCGGCCTTTAATAGGCCGGGGTTTTTTATTGCCTGCAAAAACCCGACCAAAGGCTCTAAATCAAGGCTCGGCATTCGACCATGGTAGCGGGAGGAATTTTTTTGAAATCACTAGACTGCGCATCTTGCTTTCGTTGCCCGAGATAACAGTCCATGTACTCTGATCGTATTCGCTTGCCTTCGTTGTTAAGTAAGGTCATGAGCGCGGCTGATGCCGCAGCCTTGATTCGGGACGGCATGACCGTCGGCATGAGCGGTTTTACCCGCGCCGGCGAAGCCAAGGCCGTGCCCCACGCATTGGCCGAACGCGCCAAGGTAACGCCGCTGAAAATCAGCCTGATGACCGGCGCCAGCCTGGGCAATGACCTCGACAAGCAGCTCACCGAAGCCGGCGTACTGTCGCGGCGCATGCCGTTCCAGGTCGACAGCACTCTGCGCAAGGCCATCAACGATGGCTCGGTGATGTTTATCGACCAGCACCTCTCCGACACCGTTGAGCAACTGCGCAACCGCCAGATCAAGGCGGTGGACCTGGCGGTGATCGAGTGCGTCGCCATCACTGAAGAAGGCCATCTGGTCCTGAGCACCTCGGTGGGTAACTCGGCCAGCTTCGCGATCCTGGCCAAAGAGGTGATCGTCGAGATCAACCTGGCCCAGCCGTTGGAGCTGGAAGGGCTGCATGACATCTATATACCGAGCTATCGGCCGACCCGCCTGCCGATTCCGGTACTCAAGGCTGACAGCCGCATTGGCAGCCATGCCGTACAGATCGACCCGGCGAAGATCGTCGGCATTGTCATCAGCAACCAGCCCGACTCACCGTCCACCGTATTGCCGCCGGACGTGGAAACGCAGGCCATCGCCAATCATCTGGTCGAGTTCTTCAAGAATGAAGTCCGCGAGAATCGCCTGACCAACAGCCTGATGCCGCTGCAAGCGGGCATCGGGACCATCGCCAACGCGGTGATGCACGGGCTGATCGAGTCGCCGTTCCACGATATGACCATGTACTCCGAAGTGTTGCAGGACTCCACCTTCGACCTGTTCGACGCTGGCAAGCTGAGCTTCGCCTCGGGCAGCTCCATGACCTTGTCCGCGAAAAAGCATGCCGAGGTCTTCAGTGATCTGGGCCGTTACAAGCCGCAACTGGTGCTGCGCCCACAGGAAATCTCCAACCACCCGGAAGTCATCCGCCGCCTGGGCATCATCGGCATCAACACCGCGCTGGAGTTCGACCTGTACGGCAACGTCAACTCCACCCATGTCTGCGGCACGCGAATGATGAATGGCATCGGCGGCTCGGGCGACTTCGCGCGCAATGCGCACCTGGCGATCTTCGTCACCAAGTCGATTGCCAAGGGCGGCGCGATTTCCAGCGTGGTGCCAATGGTCAGCCACGTCGACCATACCGAGCATGACGTCGACATCCTCGTCACCGAGATCGGCCTTGCGGACCTGCGCGGCCTGGCACCGCGGGAGCGGGCACGGGTGGTCATCGACAACTGCGTGCATCCGGCTTATCGCGAAGCATTGAACGACTACTTCAAAGCGGCCTGCGCAGTGGGTGGGCACACGCCACACATCCTGCGTGATGCACTGAGCTGGCACATAAACCTCGATGAAACCGGGAAAATGCTCGCGGTGTAATTGATACAGTTGGCAGCTGACGCAAACGCAATTTCGTCAGCTTGCCGCTGTTACGGCAATACCTTCCAAAAACTGTACTGCTGTACCGGTCTTTTCCTACCGAATTATCTTACATTTTAGGCTACAGCACCCACAAGCGCACCATTACGGTGCAGATAGGTACAGTTGCCTCATTTATGAGCAGTACAGCACCCTTAAACAGTTAACTGGTCCCTCACAATACAGGTGAACTGTATCTAGAGAGACTTGCGCAAGAAGAGGATCATTGGCATCAGTTAAACCACTACCTAATCCCGCCATAAGCGGAAGGATGTCAACCATGGAACGTACACTCAGTTCCGACATGTTCTTCGAAGACAAAGCTGTAAACACCCAGGCTTCCATGCCTTTGCGCGTTATCGCTAACCTGATGCTGTGGCAGCGCCGCATCTCCAGCCGCCATCAATTGGCTCGCCTGGATTCGCGTCTGCTGGCTGATGCCGGGATTAGCGAAGCACAACGCTACGAAGAGCTGAGCAAGCCGTTCTGGCGCTAAGTTAGCGTCGCTGGCTCTGACCCACCGGGTCCACCGCCAGCAACCCGAATTGCACAAACAAAACCCGTCGCAGGTAACTGCGACGGGTTTTGTCGTTTCAGGGTCCTAAATCGAGACCTTACAGAAGGTCTATCGCCAGACAGGTACAGTTTGCTTTAATATCAAACTTAACCAGTACAGCTCAACACTGATGTACATCCAACAAAAACGTGGCGAACTCTGCAGTGCGCACGTCTGTCTGATACTCAAGGCGCTACGCAACTCACAGTGGCTGCCCGGTATTTTGCTCGGCTCCATTTTTATCTATTCACAGGAGTTACCCCATGTCCCGTCTTCGTCTGCTCAGCGCTGCAGCCCTGCTGATCATGGCCGCCAATGCCCATGCCTCCAGCTTTATCGTGACCACGGACGCTATCGTCGGTGGGCTCAAGTCCACCTCGGACGCCACGTCCGATCTGAGCTCTTCGCTGCGTGACGACAAGATCGTCCGTGAAGCCCGTGACGATGCCGCCAGCTTCGTCGCCACCGAAGGCGCCATTCGCGGCGTAAAACTGGAAAGTGCGTTTGATCACATTCGCCAGCAGACGCCGCAATTGAATGCGAGCGACGCACAGCTGGCACAAGCGATCCTGGCAATCTGATCGCAGCACGCAAGCGGGGCACGCCTGCCGTGCCCCAATCCTTCAATGCGGGCTAGCGATGAGCGCACTGGAATCCGTCCTGGCTTATCTGCGTCAAACCCAGCCAAAACTTCGTGCCAGCAACTTTGAACTGGCACCGGCAATTCTCGTCCAATAATTATCAATGTTTTCCGGAGTCGTTCCATGCGTACCCCACTGATTGCTGCCGCCCTTGGCCTGCTGCTGTTGGCCGACGTGACCCAGGCGCACACCCTGGTAGCCACCAGTAACGTCGTTATTAATGCCTTTCAGCGCTCGATCGATTTCACCTCGGATACCACCACGTCCATTCGCGACTCGAAAGTCGTGCGCGAGGCCCAGGACGATGCGGCCAGCTTCGTTGCCAGCCAAGGCAATATTCGCGGCGCGCAACTGGAAGCCGCCTTCGCCACCCTGCGTACCCGAGTGCCGGAAGCCCGCGATGCCAGTGATCAGGTTCTCGCCGAAGCCATCCTTGCACTGTGAGGTCGCTTGCCGCTTGGCTACTGGTTGGGGTTATGTTGCTACTGGGCAGCACGGCTCAGGCCGGCTTGCAATTACGACTCAAGACCGATGGCCTGAGCCCTGCCGAGCGACATGCCAGTCAAGCGCTGCTCGATGAGGCAATGCAGGCGCTGCCACCGCGCTTTATCGAGCAACTGGACCGCCGCATCGATGTCGGCTGGACCAGCGACATGCCAGGCAACGCTTATGGTCAGGCATCGCTGGTGGCCGAACTCGACCTCAATCGCAACCTGCTGGCCAGTCTCTCCGACGGCTCCGCCGCGACGAAAAAAACCCGCCGCCCTCACGGCACCGTGCGCCGGGAGTTGCTCGCCACGGTGCTGCACGAGCTGACCCACATCTATGATCGCTCGCGTCTATGGCCGGATGCCGAGCGCATGTTGATCCAGCGCTGCGCACGACAGAACGACAGCTCAGGACTGATCGGCATCCCGGACCAATGCCGTGGCCAGACGGCGCGGCGTTTTACCCTCAGTGATGACCCGCGCCTGCTGGATCTGGCCGGCTGGCCGCAGTACGTCGGACGCCGTGGCGAACGCGAGCAGCAAAACCGACAAATCGTCCGCAGCCCGGATATCTACGAGACCAGCAGTCCGAAAGAGTTCGTCGCGGTCAACATGGAGTACTTCCTCCTTGACCCAAGCTACGCCTGTCGTCGTCCCGCACTGTATAGCTACTACAAAGAACACTTCGGCTGGGCGCCCGCAGCCAGGGACACCTGCGCCAGGTCTTTTGCCTTCCTCAACGCCGGCAGTGACTTTGCCAAACAGCCGTTAGGGAAGGTCGATCCGGAACGGGTGTATGCCGTCGACTACCTGCTGGCCGAAGCCAACCAGAACTGGGTGAGTCGCTGGGGTCATAGCATGTTGCGGCTGGTGATCTGCGCACCTGGCCGCCCCCGCGGGCCCGACTGCCGTCTGGATCTGGATCAGCATCTGGTGCTGTCCTATCGCGCCTTTGTCGGCGACTTGCAGCTGTCGAGCTGGGATGGTCTGGTCGGGAAGTATCCGTCTCGACTATTCGTATTGCCGCTGGCGCAAGTCATCGACGAATACACCAAGACTGAACTGCGCAGCCTGGCCTCGGTGCCGCTCAAGCTGTCGCGCGGCGAGATCGAAGACGTGGTCGAGCACGCGGCCGAGATGCATTGGAGCTACGACGGCAACTATTTTTTCCTGTCCAACAACTGCGCAGTCGAAAGCCTCAAGTTGCTGCGCAGCGGCAGCAACAACCCGCAGCTGACGGGTCTGGACAGCATCATGCCCAACGGTTTGCTGGAAGTGCTCAAAGGCCGCGGGCTGGTGGACACCAGCGTGCTGGACGACCCGCGCGAGGCCTTGCGCCTGGGCTATCGCTTCGACTCGTTCCGCGATCGTTATCAGGCGATGTTCGAGGTGTTGAAGAAGCATCTGCCGATCAAACAGACCTCTGTCGAAGACTGGTTATCGCTGAGCGCAGCAGAACGTCGTCAATGGTTCGACCAGGCCGACCTGCGCACCAGCGCCGCTTTGCTGCTGCTGGAGCAGGCGAGTTTCCGCCAGCAATTGTTGCTGGCTCAGGATGAAGTCAAACAGCGTTACCTCGGTGCCCCCGATCTGAAAAGCGGCGGCATGGAAAAAGCCAACAGCACCTTGCAGCAGATCCTTGCCAATAGTGGCTTCCTCAGCCGCCCGGCCGAACTGCTTGGCAGCGGCGGTTATGGCTTGCCTCAGGCCAATGAGTGGCAGCGACTGGAATCCGAGAGCAGCCTGCGTCAGAAACAGTTGCAAGCCTTGAGCGGGGATCTGGACAAGGAGGTGCGGGCGTTGCTTAAGCCGGGTCGCGCTGCGGAAATTGCAGCGAATGAAGCCAACCTCAAGCAGGTAGGCGAGCATTTGCGGACATTGCACAAGGCGGCGGGTGGGCTCGAGCTGCCTTAAGATCAAAAGCTTCGCGGGCAAGTCGGCCTCATAGGCGACACACCTCTTACAAACTTTCCTCTGCCTCCTCCGGCAACTGCTCATCCAGATGCAGCCAGGGTAATCGGCTGTCGGTCCAGATATGCCGGTCAGCGGGTGCCAGCTCTGGATGGTCGAGCGTGGCGATGGTCACATCGATGCTGTCTGGGCTGAGCTGGGTGATCAGCGCCAACTGCGCGCCGCAGTTCGGGCAGAAATACCGCGTGCAGCTTTGCGACGAGTCGTACTGCGCCGGGGTACCGGACAACCATTGGAAAGCCGAACGGGGCAGGGTGATCCAGGTGGTCACCAGCCCGCCGCTGACTCGCCGACAAATCGAACAGTGGCAGTGAGCAATATTGCGTAGAGGTCCGCTGAATTGATAACGCAGCTTGCCGCAGTGGCAGCCGCCGGTGTGGACTTCGGCCATCTCGATCCCTCCTCAGCTGTTGACGGCGCCTTGAGTACGACGCTGTAAGCCCTACAGACATTTGAGAGACATCCTACAGATATCCAACAGACATCCGACAGACATCTCGTCAGTCGTTTCATCAGCGAAAGCTGGCTGAAAGCTTCCGCGATTAGGATCGCCCCCACTACCGGCAACAGACCGGTTGGCCAATGCAAGCGTTTCGACCTCTTGCGGCCCTATTAACAACAACAATGGTGATTCTGATGTTTGCTGCTATCCACCTGTTCGCTCCGACTCCCCCCGTACGTTTCGTGCTTCCCGTTCTGCGCTGACCTCATCGGTTCGCCATTCCCTAGCCGCGCTACGCCTGGAGTATTCCTATGCTGACTTTCCTTGGCTTTGCCATGGTCATCACGTTCATGTTCCTGATCATGACCAAGCGCCTGTCCGCGCTGATCGCATTGATCATCATCCCGATCCTGTTCGCACTGTTCGGTGGTTTCGCGCCGAAAATCGGCCCGATGATGCTCGAAGGCATCACCAAACTCGCCCCGACCGGGGTGATGCTGATGTTCGCCATTCTCTATTTCGCCTTGATGATCGACTCCGGCCTGTTCGACCCGGCGGTGCGCAAGATCCTCAAACTGGTCAAGGGCGACCCGCTGAAGGTCTCGGTCGGCACTGCGGTACTGGCGCTGATCGTGTCCATGGACGGTGACGGCGCCACCACCTACATGATCTGCGTGGCTGCCATGCTGCCGCTCTACAGCCGTATTGGCATGAGCCCGCGGGTCATGGCCGGTCTGATCATCCTCGCCGGTGGTGTAATGAACATGACCCCGTGGGGCGGCCCGACTGCACGCGCGGCCAGTGCCCTGCATGTCGACCCGTCGGACATCTTCGTTCCGATGATTCCAGCCATGTTCGCCGGCGTCCTGGCGATCCTGGCGATTGCCTATATGTACGGCAAACGCGAACGTGCGCGTCTGGGTGAGCTGCACCTGCAAGGTGACGAAATCGACCACAGCGAAATCAGCGTTTCGCAGTTCCCGGATGCCCGTCGCCCGAAACTGATCTGGTTCAACGGTGCACTGACGCTGGTGCTGATGGGCACACTGGTCGCCGGTCTGCTGCCACTGCCCGTGCTGTTCATGGTCGCCTTCAGTGTCGCCATGATCGTCAACTACCCGTGCCTGCAACAGCAGAAGGACCGTGTTGCGGCCCACGCCGGTAGCGTACTGGCGGTGGTCGGGCTGATTTTTGCTGCGGGTATCTTCACCGGTATTCTGTCCGGCACCGGCATGGTCGACGCGATGTCGAAAAGCCTGCTGGCAGTGATTCCAGAAGCGCTCGGTCCATACCTTGCCGTGATCACTGCGCTGGTGAGCATGCCGTTCACTTTCTTCATGTCCAACGATGCTTTTTATTACGGCGTGTTACCGGTTCTGGCCGAAGCTGCCAGCCACTACGGCATCACTGCCGTGGAAATGGCACGTGCCTCGATCGTCGGCCAGCCCGTCCACTTGCTGAGCCCTCTGGTACCATCGACCTACCTGTTGGTGGCACTGGCCGGGATCGAGTTTGGCGATCACCAGCGCTTCACCTTAAAGTGGGCAGTGCTGGTTTGCCTGTGCATAATGTTCGCCGCTTTGCTGATGGGGATTTTTCCACTGTTCAGCACTCTATAAGTTCAAGACCTGCCACGACGGATCCAGACTTCGATTTTCGAAGTTTGGCCCCTTCGCGGTTTAACACTCGCTCAAAGGAATACACATGGAATGGCTGACCAACCCGGAAATCTGGGTTGCCTTCTTCACGCTGACTGCCCTGGAGATCGTCCTGGGCATCGACAACATCATCATGATCTCGATCCTGGTCAGCCGTATGCCCAAGCATATGCAGGCACGTACGCGGATCTTCGGTCTGGCGCTGGCCATGATCACGCGGATTCTGTTGCTGCTGTCGATTACCTGGGTCATGCGTCTCACCACCGACCTGTTCGTGGTCCTCGAACAGGGTTTTTCCGGGCGCGACCTGATCCTGTTCTTCGGTGGTCTGTTCCTGCTGTGGAAAAGCTCCCAGGAGATGTACCACGCACTGGAAGGTGAAGACGAAACCGCCGACGAGCTGAACGGCAAGGGCGGCAATTTCCTCTACACCATCATCCAGATCGCGATCATCGACATCGTGTTCTCCCTGGACTCGGTGATTACCGCGGTCGGCATGGTTTCCCATGTACCGGTCATGGTTGCTGCAATCGTCGTCGCGGTGCTGGTGATGATGATGGCTTCCGGCACCATCAGCGAGTTCATCGACAAACACCCGTCGCTGAAAATGCTCGCGCTGTCGTTCCTGTTGATAGTCGGTACCGTTTTGATCGCCGAAGCCTTCGATGTGCACGTACCAAAAGGCTACGTCTACTTCGCCATGGCGTTCTCGTTGGCAGTGGAGGCCATCAACATCAAGATGCGCACTGCCATTGCGAAAAAGCGCAAACAACAGGAACCAGTGAAACTGCGCAAGGACATCCCGGGTCAATAACCTGAGAACGCGCGGTTAGAGAAGGGGCTTTCGAGCCCCTTTTTCACGTCTGCATAAAGCTGATTTCATGACAGTTTTGTTTCAATCGACTCTTTAGCTATGCGATGCTGGCGCCAAGCCCGTTAGCCAACTACAGCTTAAGTACAAGACGTAGAAGATCGCGAGGCACCGTCACAACTTGCCCCTTTGGGGCGCTGTTCACCACAGGGGGCCCTGTATGCTGACCCTGCTCAATCTGCTTTCCGCCGTGACCTTGTTGATTTGGGGCACGCACATCGTCCGAACCGGCATCCTGCGGGTCTACGGCTCGAATCTGCGCCATGTGATCAGCCAGAACGTGTCCAGGCGTCCGCTGGCCTTTGTCGCCGGGATTCTGGTGACCGCCACAGTCCAGAGCAGCAACGCCACGGCGATGCTGGTCACCTCGTTCGTGGGTCAAGGCCTGATGGCGCTGACGCCAGCGCTGGCAACCATGCTGGGGGCCGACGTCGGTACTGCGCTGATGGCGCGAGTGTTGACCCTGGACCTGTCCTGGTTGTCGCCGCTGCTGATCTTTCTCGGGGTGATTTTCTTTCTGTCGCGCAAACAGACCCGCGTCGGGCAACTCGGACGTGTCGGCATCGGTCTGGGGCTGATCATTCTCGCCCTGCAACTGATCGTCGAAGCCGCTGTGCCCATCACCCAGGCGCAAGGCGTGAAGGTGGTGTTTGCCTCATTGACCGGCGATATTTTGCTAGACGCCCTGGTCGGCGCGCTGTTCGCGATGATTTCCTATTCCAGCCTCGCGGCGGTCCTGCTCACCGCAACCCTGGCCAGCGCGGGGGTGATCAGCCTGCCGGTGGCCATCGGCCTGGTGATCGGCGCGAACATCGGCAGCGGTGTGCTGGCGTTCCTCAGTACCAGCATGCAGAACGCCGCCGGCCGACAGGTCGCGCTGGGCAGCCTGCTGTACAAACTGATTGGCTTGTTGCTGATCATCCCGGTGCTCGATCCGCTGGTGAAGTGGATGGACTCCCTGGATTACGGTCCGCAAGGCCTGGTGATCGGCTTTCATCTGCTCTACAACACCGTCCGGTGCCTGTTGCTGCTGCCCAGCGTTGGGCCAATGGCACGCATTTGCGCCTGGTTGCTACCTGAACGCCCGGAAATCAACGGGCTGGCCCGGCCGCGCCACCTGGACGCGACCGCTCTGGTCACACCGAGCCTGGCGCTGGCCAACGCGGTGCGGGAAACCCTGCGTATGGGTGACCTGATCGACAATATGCTTGAAGCGATGCTCGATGTGCTGCGCGGCAAACAAACCGCCGTCACTCAGGAAGTACGCCGTTTGAGCGATGACGTTGAGGCGCTCTACAGCGCGATCAAACTCTATCTGGCGCAGATACCCCGCGAAGACCTCAGTGAACAGGACAGCCATCGCTGGGCCGAGATCATCGAGTTGGCGATCAACCTGAAACTCGCCGCAGATTTGATCGAACGCATGCTGCGCAAGGTTCAGCAGCAGAAAACCTCGCAACGTCGCTCCTTCTCCGAAGTGGGTCTGGAAGAGCTGGCGGGCTTGCACAGCCAATTGATCGCCAACCTGCGCCTGGGCCTGTCGGTGTTCCTCAGTGCCGACCCGGAAAGCGCCCGGCAATTACTGCGCGAGAAACGTCGCTTCCGCGCTCAGGAACGGCGCCTGGCCCATGCCCACGTCAGCCGCCTGCAACGCAAGATCGTGCAAAGTATCGAGACCAGTTCACTGCATCTGGAGTTGATCGCCGATATGAAGCGCCTGAATTCACTATTCTGCAGCAGCGCCTATGCAGTGCTGGAAACCTCCGACACCGGAGCGTTGGTGGTGGACGAAACTGCTGACACCACACATTCGCCTTGAACGTCTGGCGCTGGTTGTAGGAGCGAGCTTGCTCGCGATGGACGTTAACGATAACGCGTGTTTTCTGAATATACGCGTTGCCCATGAGTCCATCGCGAGCAAGCTCGCTCCTACAGGGCGCAATGTTCGCTTAACTTACCGGCATTAGGACAAGCGCCCTCGCCACACTGGCGCACCAACGGTATGGTGTCGAAGATTTTTCCTACTAAGACTGCGAACTACCGAATGCCAAACTGCACTCTTTACATACAGCGCTTCCTGGAATTGATGAAGCGCTATCCAGGGGTGATTGCGCTCGGCGGTTTTGTCTCCGGGGTCGGCAGTTTCATGCTGGTCGATCGTCAGCAAAGTCTGGCGACATGGATCGCGACCATCATGCTGGTGAGTTGGATCTGGCTGATGCTGGAAAACAGCCTGACCCAACTCTTCACCAAGGTCTTCAAACGCGAGATTCCGCAGCCTTTACTGCGTTACGCGACGCAGATGATCCATCAGGAAAGCCTGTTTTTCGTCCTGCCGTTCTTCTTTATCACCACCACCTGGAACAGCGGGCAACTGCTCTTCACCGGCTTGCTCGGCGCTGCGGCGCTGGTCTCGATCATCGACCCGCTGTATTACAAATGGCTGGCGCCACGGCGCTGGTTGTTTCTGGCGCTGCACACCCTGACCTTGTTTGCCGTGTTGCTGACGGCGCTGCCCGTCATCCTGCACCTGACCACCGCGCAAAGCTTCAAGCTGGCGCTGGGCATCGCCATGCTGCTGTCTTTCCCCAGCCTGGCGTCGAGCTTTCCGATTCGCAACTGGCGCGGCGGGCTGATTTTGCTGGGAGTGACGCTGGCCATCGGTGGCGCCGGTTGGCTACTGCGCTCCTGGGTTCCACCGGCGACCCTGTGGATGACCGAGGTGGCGATCAGCACTGAACTCCAGGACAGAACCCCCGGCGACAGTCTTGAGCAAGTCAGCGCCAGCCAGGTACGCAGCAGCGGTCTGTACGCCTTCACCGCGATCAACGCGCCACGGGGGCTGGAAGAACGGATCTATCACGTCTGGAAACTCAACGGTAAAGAGGTCGACCGCATCGCTCTGGATATCCACGGCGGGCGCAAGGAAGGCTACCGGGCCTGGACCCACAAACAGAACTTCCCGGACAATCCGGTTGGCCGCTGGCAAGTTCGCGTGCTGACCGAGGACGGTCAGGTGATCGGCGTGCTGCGCTTCAAAGTGACCGACTCAGGTCAAAACGTCGAGATGCCGAGCGAGGGGTAGCAGCAGGCGGAGCCTGCGTCCGGCTTGTAGCAGCTGCCGAAGGCTGCTAGGGGACCTGTGCGCCGGCTGCACCAAAGAACCAGTAACAAACCAGAATCGCTGCCACCACACCCGCAAGCTCGGCCAGCAGCGCGCAACCCACCGCATGGCGGGCGCGTTGAATGCCGACGGAACCAAAGTACACCGCCAGTACATAGAAGGTGGTTTCGGTACTGCCCTGAATGACTGCTGCCGCCAGCGCCGGGAAGCTGTCCACGCCCTTGGTCTGCATGGTTTCGATCAGCATTGCCCTCGCGGCGCTACCGGAGAAGGGTTTGACCAGCGCCGTCGGCAACGCGTCGACGAAACGGGTGTCCCAACCAGCCCAGGCCACCAGATGACGAATCCCCTCCAGACCGAAATCCAGCGCCCCGGACGCCCGCAATACGCCTACCGCACAAAGCATCGCCACCAGATATGGCAGCAGATTTTTGGCAACATCGAAACCCTCTTTGGCACCTTCGATGAACGCCTCATAAACCTTGACCTTCCTTAGCGCGCCAATCACCAGAAACAACATGATCAAGCCAAACAGCGTCAGGTTGCCAAGAATCGACGAGAGGCTGGCCAGCGCGGTGGCGGAAAGCGTCGCCAGCAAGGCCATGAAACTGCCCAGTATCAGCGCGCCCGGAATCAGATAGGCCAGGACCACCGGGTCCCACAGCCGCAGACGCTGCATGAATGCCACCGACAGCAGCCCCATCAGGGTCGAGGCGCTGGTGGCCAGCAGGATCGGCAGGAATACCAGTGTCGGATCAGGGGCGCCTTGCTGGGCGCGATACATGAAGATCGTTACAGGTAGCAGGGTCAGCGACGAAGCGTTCAGCACCAGAAACAGAATCTGCGCGTTACTCGCCGTGGTCGCGCTGGGATTGAGGTCCTGCAAGGCGCGCATGGCCTTCAGGCCGATGGGAGTGGCCGCGTTATCCAGCCCCAGGCCATTGGCAGCGAAGTTCAGGGTGATCAAACCAATGGCCGGGTGACCGGCGGGTACTTCCGGCATCAGGCGCAAGAACAGCGGACCGAGAGCCTTGGCCAGCCAGTCGACGATCCCGGCCTTTTCGGCAATCCGCAGAAAGCCCAGCCAGAGGGTCAGGGTGCCGAACAGCAGAACCATCACCTCCACCGACAACTTGGCCATGCCGAAGATACTTTCCACCATCGCCGAGAAGATCCCGGCATTGCCGCCAATCAACCACTGTGCCAGTGCCGAAACGGCAGCCACGATGAAGAAGCTTAGCCATAGGCCATTGAGCATCAGTTAAATCCCCCAAAAGATGCGGCGAATGATAGCTGTCAGTTGCCAGAAACAACAAACCCCGGTTTCCCGGGGTTCGTTGCAAGAGGTCTGAAGGACCTTAGCTGTTAGAGATCTCGCCGGCTGGCAGCGGCTCTTTGCTGCGCCAGTGCGGCAGGGAGTTCCAGTAGCGCTCGCCTTTGGCGTCGTCGTACATGCCTTCCCAACGGGAGATGACCAGCACGGCGAGGGCGTTGCCGATTACGTTCAGCGCGGTACGGGCCATATCCATGATGCGGTCGACACCAGCGATGAACGCCAGGCCTTCCAGTGGGATACCCACACTGCCCAGAGTCGCCAACAACACCACGAAGGACACACCCGGCACACCGGCAATACCTTTGGAGGTGACCATCAGGGTCAGCACCAGCAGCAATTGCTGGCTGATGGACAGATCGATGCCATACAGCTGCGCGATGAAGATCGCCGCGATACTTTGATACAGGGTCGAGCCGTCAAGGTTGAAGGAGTAACCGGTCGGCACCACAAAGCTGCAAATGGCTTTCGGCGCGCCGTAGGCTTCCATCTTCTCGATCACTCGCGGCAGCACGGTCTCGGAGCTTGCGGTGGAGTAGGCGAGCACCAGCTCATCCTTGAAGATGCGCATCAGCTTGATCACCGAGAAGCCGAACAGGCGGGCGATCAGACCCAGTACCACGAAGGCGAAGAACGCGACCGCCACATAAACCAGGATCACCAGCTTGGCCAGCGGCAGCAGGGAGGCAAAGCCGAAGTTGGCGACGGTCACAGCGATCAGTGCGAAAACGCCGATCGGGGCGTAGTTCATGATCATGTGAGTGACCTTGAACATGCTTTCCGATACGCCCTGGAACATCTTCACCAGCGGCTCACGCAAATCGGACTGCAGGCTCGACAAGCCAAGGCCGAACAACACCGAGAAGAAGATGATCGGCAGCATCTCGCCACGCGCCATGGCGGCAAAGATGTTCGACGGGATCAGGTTGAGGATGGTCTGGATGAACGCGTGCTCATGCTGGACCTCAGCGGCAGTCGCCTGGTACTTGGAAATATCCACAGTACCCAGGCCGCTCATATCGATCCCGGTACCGGGCTGGAATACGTTCGCCAGTACCAAGCCGACCAGAATCGCGATGGTGGTGACCACTTCGAAGTAAAGGATGGTCTTGAGACCAATGCGCCCGAGTTTTTTCGCGTCACCGACACCGGCAATACCGACGATCAGCGAGGAAATCACAATCGGGATCACGATCATCTTGATCAGACGGATAAAGATATCGCCCGCCGGTTGCAGGACGTTGCTGATCCACCAGGCTTTTTCGGCACTGAAATGGTTGAGCAGCGCACCAATTGCAATCCCCAGCACCAGACCGATGAGGATCTGCCAGGCGAGGCTAAGCTTTGCCTTCTTCATATCATTACCCTTTCTTATAAGTGGACTCGGGAAGATGCGCAAACTGGAACGCTCAAGTGCGGAAAAGTCTGTGCATCTGCCCCCGGATAAAGTCACCGCGAGCGAGCAATCACGGCTCTCTGGCAGGCGGAAAAAGGCGCAACTATTCCGATGCAAGAGGGGCGCGTCTAATGCCATAAACGCCTACCCTATGCCGAATCGGCATGAACTCTCTCAAACAAAACCATCGTCCCAACCGGTTCGAATACGACATTCAGGAAGCCATAAGCGCCACGAGCCGGCCATTACAGGGGATATGCGGGATTTATAAGCAGCAGGAGTACCGGCAAAAAAATAGGAAATAACCTACAAAGAAAATCGAAAGCAGAACCCGAATCAGAGCCAGGTTTCTCGATATACGGTCGCGACGAAACACCGCGAAACGGTTGAGAAAGACAAATAGAGAGATTTTTCAGAAGGTGAGGAACCAGCGGATAGCTCTAGGACGAGCATATTCAAGCACGCCGCAAGCCCGCCAAGTCCTCAACGACTAGCGAGCTTGCGGTACGGCTTTCTCCTGACCCGGCCCTTGCGCAGGCAAAGTAGAACTCAGCGTCTTTAACCAGACGCTCATATTCATCCTCGGCCGCGACGGCCGAAGAAGAAGGACGCAATGAACATCACCAGGAACACGACAAAGAGAATCTTGGCGATACCCGTGGCGGTGCCCGCGATACCACCGAAGCCCAATACTGCAGCCACAATGGCAATAATCAAGAATGTGATTGCCCAGCTCAACATGGTGATTCTCCTTACGCTTCCACTAGAGGCGTTGCTTGTATTGCGATTCCGGCGCAGCTACCCGCGCCAGGTCTTTGCGCCTAAAACACCAAGCGCTCTTGAGGAACGAACTCAGTCAATGGCTGTGCCTGGTCGACATCCATCATGTGCATCGTGGCGGAGTCAGCAGACTGACTGCTGACCGCGCTGAAATGGGTCTGCGTCATGTGATGAATCGGCACGGGGGGTGTCACTTCCTGCCGGCTCTGCTCCCAGCGCTGAAATTGCTGACCCACAATAAGCGTGACCAGCAGCGCCAGACTCGCAACCAGCCCTTGCTGCAGATGCAGAGGTGAAATATGCAACTGGGCGAGACGTTGGCGATTCATCCTGAAGCTCCTCCACACGGGTGGTTGTTCGGAAGAAGGCGCGTCTTCAGCAGCGCCTTGGTTACTCAGACCATTGCAGCCTGCATGCCAGCGTTAACTCACAGATAACTTAAATAAAATCAATAACTTATAAATGCATCGAGAATGCTTTCGAACGCATCTTGCACGATGGCTTCCAAGGCTTCGTGCGTAATGCACGATCAATGTGCAGGAAACTGAAAGCTTTTGGAGTCAGAAGTGATCTGTGGATGTCAGAAGGAGGAAGCAAGGGCCGATGGGTGCTCAGATATTTTTAAAAAACCAATATAAATCAGCCTATTAGTTATCTACAAAATAGAGAGCTAACCTGCACCCAGTGGAATCAATCAGAATCGACCATGCAACTTGCCCGATCTTTCCGATACTAAATAAAATCATTCATTAAAGGAGCGCCGGGAAATGGAATCAGCCACGGAACATCAAGGCCGTATTCTTCTGGTGGATGATGAATCCGCCATCCTCCGCACCTTCCGTTACTGTCTGGAAGACGAAGGCTATACCGTAGCCACCGCCAACAGCGCGGCCCAGGCCGATGCTTTATTACAACGCCAGGTATTCGACCTGTGTTTCCTCGACCTGCGGTTGGGCGAAGACAATGGCCTCGACGTACTGGCCCAGATGCGTATCCAGGCTCCGTGGATGCGTGTGGTGATCGTCACCGCCCACTCGGCCGTGGATACCGCCGTCGATGCGATTCAGGCCGGTGCCGCGGACTACCTGGTCAAGCCCTGCAGCCCCGATCAACTGCGCCTCGCCACTGCCAAACAACTGGAAGTGCGTCAGCTCTCGGCGCGCCTGGAAGCGCTCGAAGGGGAAATGCGCAAACCCAGAGACGGCCTGGACTCTCACAGCCCGGCAATGAAAGTGGTGCTGGAAACCGCACGACAGGTAGCTGGTACCGATGCCAATATTCTGATTCTCGGTGAGTCCGGCACCGGTAAAGGCGAACTGTCCCTGGCTATTCATGGCTGGAGCAAGCGCGCGAAGAAATCCTGCATCACCATCAACTGTCCATCGCTGAGCGCCGAGCTGATGGAAAGCGAGATGTTCGGCCACAGCCGTGGAGCCTTTACCGGCGCCAGTGAAAGCACCCTCGGACGGGTCAATCAGGCCGACGGCGGGACGCTGTTCCTCGATGAAATCGGCGACTTCCCGCTGGCCTTGCAACCCAAATTGTTGCGCTTCATTCAGGACAAGGAATACGAGCGCGTCGGCGACCCGGTGACCCGTCGCGCTGACGTACGCATCCTCGCCGCGACCAACCTCAATCTCGAAGACATGGTCCGCGACGGCCGTTTCCGTGAGGACCTGTTATACCGGCTGAATGTCATCACTTTGCACCTGCCTCCGCTGCGCGAGCGCAGTGAAGACATTCTGACCCTGGCCGATCGCTTTCTGGCCCGCTTCGTCAAGGAATACGCGCGTCCGGCGCGCGGCTTCAGCGATCAAGCGCGCGAGGCCCTGCTCAACTATCGCTGGCCGGGCAACATCCGCGAACTGCGCAATGTGGTCGAACGCGCGAGCATCATTTGCCCTCAAGAGCGGGTAGAAATCAGCCATCTGGGCATGGCCGAACAACCGACCAACAATGCTCCGCGGATTGGTGCGGCGTTGAGTCTGGACGAACTGGAGAAAGCCCACATCGGCGCAGTACTGGCCACTAGCGACACCCTTGATCAGGCCGCCAAAACCCTCGGCATTGATGCTTCGACGCTGTACCGAAAACGCAAACAGTACAATTTATGAGCAGCGGCCGATGAAGCTTGCGATGAAACTGCGTACTCGGCTGTTTCTGAGTATCTCGGCGCTGATCACCGTTTCCTTGCTCGGGCTTCTGCTCGGGCTCGTCAGCGTCATGCAGATGGCAAACACCCAGGAATCGCTGATCCGCAACAACTTCATCACGCTTGATCTGGGACTCAAGCTGCAACAGACCCTGGACGACCAGTTGATCAACATGCTCAACGAGAAGCCCGACCTGGCGGCGTTGGAGGCATCCAGACAACACTACCTGGAGCTGCTCGATCAAGGTATCCCGCTTGAGCAAGGCATTGATGGGCAGCGCAGTGGCTTTAGCCGGGCCCGGGCTGACTATCTGGGTTTTCTCAATACATTCGGCCAGTCTCGGGAGCAGTCTGGCAGTCTGATCGGAAACCAGGACCTCACCGAAAAATTCAACGTGCTGCGCAATGGCCTGATTTTCGAGCACAAACTGGCACTGGACAATATTAATGAAACCCAACGCCAGACCCGAGAACGAGCGCTATTGATCTGCGGGTTGCTCGGGTTGGTGGGGCTGGCGGTGTTGATCATTGGCTTCATCACCGCCCACGGCATTGCCCAACGCTTCGGCAACCCCATCGAGGCGCTGGCCAAGGCTGCGGACAACATCGGCCAGGGCAATTTCGAAGTGACACTGCCGATCTCCTCGGCTGCGGAAATGAATCAGCTGACCCGCCGTTTCGGGATCATGGCCGAGGCCCTGCGTCAGCATCAGGCGACCAATATCGATGAGCTGCTCTCCGGCCAGCAACGCTTGCAAGCGGTGCTCGACAGCATCGATGACGGATTGCTGATTATTGACCGCCAAGGCCGCCTGGAACATCTCAATCCCGTGGCACAACGGCAGTTGGGCTGGGACGAGGATCGTCTGGGACAGGGGCTGGGCACAGCCCTTGAACGCGCGGAACTCGATGAGCAGCTGCAGCTGATCCTGCGTGGCGGTAGCCTGGACAGGGCACCGGAGGACTTGAGTATCAACGTTGACGGCGAATCGCGGCTGCTGACTTACAGCCTGACACCTGTCAGCCATACCCAGGGACACATACTCGGCGCGGTCATGGTGCTGCACGACGTCACCGAACAACGCGCCTTCGAGCGGGTCCGCAGTGAGTTCGTGTTACGGGCGTCTCATGAGCTGCGTACACCGGTCACCGGCATGCAGATGGCCTTTGGTCTGCTCCAGGAGCGCGTGCATTTTGCTGACGACTCTCGCGAAGCCGACCTGCTCAACACCGTCAACGAAGAAATGCAGCGCTTGATGCAGCTCATCAACGACCTGCTGAACTTCTCGCGCTATCAAAATGGTCTGCAAAAACTCACCCTTGCGCCCTGCACCATTGATGAACTGCTCGAACGCGCTCAAGCTCGCTTCGCTGAGCAAGCCCGCGAGCAGGGCATCGAGTTGCTGGTGGAAGTGCTGCCGCCACTGCCCAGGTTGCAAGCCGACCAGGCACAACTCGAACGGGTGCTGGATAACCTGATTGGTAATGCACTGCGTCATACCGCCAGGGACGGCCAGATTCGTTTACAGGCCCGTAGACATGACGAGCGGATGATTATCAGCGTCGAGGATAATGGCGAAGGCATTGCTTACGGCCAACAGGGGCGGATTTTCGAGCCCTTCGTACAGGTCGGTCGCAAGAAGGGCGGCGCCGGTCTGGGCCTGGCGCTGTGCAAGGAAATCGTGCAATTGCACGGCGGGCGGATGGGTGTCTACTCACGGCCGGGGCAGGGCACGCAGTTCTATATGGCGCTTCCCTTATAAACGCGTGGCGCACAATCAGATGTCATCATCCAGACGTCGCGTGGCCAACCGGCGACCACAGGTGATCAACTCAATGAACTGCACGGCACTCAGGGCATGGGCAAACAACCAGCCTTGCCCGTAGTTCACCCCCTCGCTGCTCAACAGCGAGGCTTGGGCTTCAAATTCGATCCCTTCGGCAATCACCTTGAGTTCCAAGGCATGCGCCATGCGAATGATGTGCGGCGCCACACCACTGCTGGCGGCATCGTGCCCCAGAGCATCGATAAAGGCTTTATCGATTTTCAGGTAGTCCACGGGCAGGGTTTGCAGGTAGGCAAGGCTGCAATAGCCAGTGCCGAAATCATCGATCAGCACTTGATGCCCGAGATCACGCAAAGCCTGCAGGTTGTCCCGTGCGACCTCCACGTCGATCAAGCCTCGCTCGGTCACCTCAAAGGCAATCTGCCGCGCTGGAACCCGATGCACGGCCAGCAAACGAGCCATGACCTGGCCGACGCGCGGCACCATCACATCGCAAGCCGCCAGATTGACCGAAATGTATAGCTGCGGATTGGCCCGTAATAGCTTACCTAGCTGTTCAAGCAGACGCTGCAGCACGAAGTCGGTGATCTGGCGGATCTGCCCGGTATTTTCCGCCAAGGGGATGAACAGATCCGGGCTGGTCAAGGTCCCGTCCGGCCGACGCCAGCGCAGCAGTGCTTCGGCGCCGACGCATTGGCGGCTACGCAGATCGAAAATCGGTTGATACAAGACCTGCAACTCGCCACGACGCAAAGCACCCTGCAACTCGCCACCCAGCGACCGACGCTGGCGAACCGACAGCAAGACCAGCCACCCGATGAAAATCGCCAATAACAGACTCATCGGTAGCAACCAGTGCCAGGCTGCTGTCATTTCCACCTGCAAACTTGTGCGAGGGGTGATGAGTACGAGTTGGTATTCGGGGTTCCTGGTCGGCATCCGATAAATCAGCTGATCCTGCGTTACCAGAAGGGCATCACTGCTCACAGGGGGCCAGGGCTCGGCTGGTGGCCAGGGCTGAGGCGCACCCAGCACCGGGACTGCCCTCGTGCCATGGTCGAGTACCACCAGTAAGCTGCTACCCGGAGGCAAGTCGACCATGTCGGTCAAATGACCACGAGAGGTCGCGACACGAAAGTTGCCGCGTCCGAGCATCAACGCCGCACGGTTTTCATCAGGTTCTGTCGAGGTATTCAACCAGTAGCTGTAGGTCGGCCCCTTGATATCCGGAGGTCGCGCAGCAGAAAGGGTGTCTTGGTGCGGGCGGTTTGAGCAGGCCTGAATGGCGTCGATGTAAGCCGCTTCATAAACGAAACGGTAACTGAAACTCACCTGTTGCAATGCCGTGATCATCTCGACATTACAACCGCGCAGTGGCTGGGCTTCCAACTCATCAAGGCCTTCGCGCAGTTGGCCGAACAGTTGCTCCAGTCGCTCGACAAAGCGCTCGCCTTGAGCATTCATCTGCTTGCTTTCGCGTTGTTGCACCTGATGCAGCGCTACGCCCAGACTGCCCAGCAGCAACAAGGTGGCGCTGAGTGCAGCCGCTATCATCGCCAAAAACCAGGGGCGATGAAACCAACTATGCAGCGTCTCGCGAGCGGCCGGCATCATTGAATATCCAAAGGATTACCAATGAGTTATAGCAACTGATTGAGAAATCGCCGCGACCGTCGGGCGGTGTCATTATTTTGTCTGACTCAAGACGTGCAGGATTGCCGCACTTTCCGCGTCCGGCGTACCGTCGTAGCGTGACGGTCGATAGTGCATCTGGAACGCGGCCAGTACATGACGGGTCGCGATATCCAGCTCACCGGTCTGCGGTGTGGCATAGCCCAAGCGGGCCAACTCTTGCTGAAACCAGGCGATGCCCGGTAACTGAGCTGCAAACAATGTTTGCTGGCGAGCCACGGCCTGAGCGTTCGGCCAAATCGTCAGCCCCTCGTCGGCCAGACGCTTCCAGGGGAACAGCGGCCCCGGGTCGAGCTTGCGCATGGGTGCAATGTCACTATGCCCGATGATATGACGCGGATCGATGTTGTAACGCTTGCTGATGTCCTTGAGCAGAACGATCAATGCCTCGACCTGGCCCTCGGTATAGGGATACCAAAGCCGACCGGTCGGCGTATCGCGAAAGCCCGGATTGACGATTTCGATGCCGATGGAGCTGGAGTTCAACCAGGTCCGACCCAGCCATTCACCTTCCCCGGCATGCCAGGCCCGAAAGTTCTCATCGACTAATTTGTAAATGGTCGGCCGATTGTCGTCACCAATCAGGTAATGACTGCTGACTTCGCCATGGGTCAGCAAGGCCAGCGAATCATCCTGTGAAGCCGAGGTGTAATGGAGTACCACGAACTGAATGCGGCTATCGTGATTGACCGAAGGATGACGGGTGTCGATTCGCGGTCCGCTGGCACAGCCGGTCAAGACAAGAAGCGACAGGACGAGGGAAAAAAATTTCATGGCGCAAGCACTACGCTGAAGACAGTAATGCAACAGTGTAACGTACTGCCTTCCGGATAATTTGCAAAAGCCCCGCTATTAAACAAAATGGAACAATTGGGATCAGCCCAATTCCACCCTGTTGCGTCCGGCATCTTTGGCGCGGTAAAGCGCCTGATCGGCTCTTTTAAGCACCAGTTCGCTGCGTTCACCCGGTTTGAATGCGGTCATGCCCATGGAGACGGTTATCGTCACCCGCTCACCTTTGAAGTGAAACGGGCAAGCCTCGATGGCTGCGCGCAAGGTTTCCGCCAGCTTTACGCCAACCGGTAATGTGGTGTCAGGCACCAGCAGGACAAACTCCTCGCCGCCGAATCGGGCGATGAAGTCCGAACCGCGCAGACGCTTGCGCAGAACGCCGGCAATGATCTTCAGAACCTTGTCGCCGGCCAGATGACCGTAGTTATCGTTGATGCGCTTGAAGTGGTCGAGATCAAGCATTGCCAGCAATAGCATGTTCCCCTGTTGCTGCCATCGAGCGACTTCATGATCCAGCCGCTCACTCCAGGCGGCCCGATTCGGTAGGCCGGTCAGCGGATCGATCAGCGCCTTTTGCCGCTGCTCCTCAAGATGCTCGCGATAGCCCTGAGCCTCCTGCTCCATACTCGCCACGCGCTCGGCCAGCCCTTGCAGGCGCCCGGCCACTTCCTGCTCACGCTGATCGCGCTGCTTCTGGTGCTGATCCATGGTGCCGAGCAAGCCTTCAAGGTGGTTCTCCAGCACATGCTTGAGGCTGTCCAGATCCGCCGCGTCTTGCACGCTGCTCTGCAGGCCATCGACCTGTTCACGAATCTGGGTATCCATTTCACGCGCAGCTGAATGGCCATCGGCATGGCCCTCACTGGCCGCTTGCAGATTGCTTTGGAATGACTCAAGTCGCTCATTGAGTTGCTTGAGGTACACCTCAAACTCATGCTGCCCGCTGTCAGTGATTGCCAGCATCAAGACCGCCAGATCGTCGAGGATCGTCAGCAACTCGTACCAGTTCAGACCATGTTGCAGTCGATCACGCATGGCTTCGGCTTGCGGCCGGTGACGTTCGGGCAGGGACAAGTCATCGAGCAGACCCAGCAGCGTATCTTCAATATGCTTGGCCACCGAGCTGTAGGACGGTTCCGGCGAATCAGGCAGGGCATAGAGGACATCCGGCTCAGGGCGCTCTGGATCAAAAGCCGTCAGTGCCTGCCCCATTGCCGACGGCAACGGCAGGCTGTCGAGAGAGGAAGGTGCCTCGTGCCCGGAGTCAGAGAATACCGGGTGGGTCAGCTCGTCAGGATTGACATCAACCTGAGCGGGAAATGCTTCAAGGCTGGCCGTCAGAGCCGGTTGCGGCGCAGCGACGAGTTCCTCTTGCTGAACCGGCAGTGGCGTCGGCGCTTCTGGCTTCAGCACCGACGGGACAAAAGCCTGCACTTCGATCAATGGCTTTTTATCAGTCGGCTCTGGATTCGAAACCGGCTCGACTACTGCAACCACAGATACCGGCGCTTCTACGGTCGGTGACGGTACTACCTGCGCAATCGCCACAACACCTGGCGCAACAGGCACAGGCTGGAAAGCTACGCGAACAGGTTCATGCGCCGTCTCGACAGCTTGGGTCGGCATCTGTTCAACGGGTTCGCGCCCACCAAACAGGCGTTGCAGCAAACCGGGAGGATCTGGTTCTGCCGGGTTCTCCAGCAGGCTCAATGCCTGACCTTGCAAGCCACTCAGTTCGCCGAGCAGCAAGGGCATTTCACGGGCCTGGCTGACACGTCCGTCCAGCCGCTTGGCAAAGCTCTTGAGCGGCCGACTCACTTCTCGAGGCAGCGGCAAGGCCTGTAACTGAGTGACCAGAGCCGTCAGCGCAGAATTGATTTGATCAACGCGAGTTTCCCGGCGCTGCTCGGAATCGAGTACGGCTTTCTCCAGGCGCGGCAGCAATGCCGCCAGGCCCGCGTCCATATCGTCGGTGCGAACGACCTCGCGCATTTCCTTCATGCATTGGTCAACGGCCCGGTCAGTGCCTTCGGCCGCCAGTGTGCTGCGGACCAGGCCACGGCGAAGCAAATCGAGACGGGCATCCCAACGGCGCTCAAGCTTCTCCTGCTGCTCGACGCTTTTGAGGTACTTCTCTTTCCAGCGCTGTGCTTCGTCGCTCATTCAAGGGATCCGCGAGGGGCAGGACTCAGCGCGGGAAATGCATCAGCCGTGAGCGAACCCGGCAGACGAATTTCTACCGCGACCGGCAGGTGATCGGAAATGGGCTGAGCCAACACCTGGACCCGTTCAAGGGTCAGGCTCGGGCTGAGCAGAATGTGATCGAGGCATCGTTGCGGTCGCCAACTGGGGAACGTCGCCTCAAGCTGTGGCGCGAGCAAACCCAGATCGCGCAATGGGGAGCTTTGCAGCAGGTCGCTGGCATGGGTGTTCATGTCGCCCATCAGCACCTGGTGTTTGTACCCACCAATCAGCTCGCGAATATAGGCCAGTTGTCGGGTTCGGGTACGTGCACCCAGCGCCAGATGCATCATTACCACCACCAACGCCTCCGGTCCCTCGCCGAAGCGCACCAGAATCGCACCGCGGCCCTTGGGACCCGGCAATGGATGATCTTCGATAGCCCATGGACGCAAACGGCTGAGCACACCATTGCTGTGCTGACCCAGGTGACCGAGATTGCGATTGAGCTGTTGATACCAATAGGGGAAGGCGCCGAGTTGGGCCAGGTGTTCGACTTGATTGACGTAGCCCGATCGCAGGCTACCGCCATCGGCTTCCTGCAAGGCGACCAGATCGAAGTCGCCCAGCAGATTGCCGATCTTTTGCAGATTGTCGGCACGCCCGGTATGCGGCAACAGATGTTGCCAGCCACGGGTCAGGTAATGCCGATAGCGCTCGGTACTGATGCCAACCTGAATATTGAAACTGAGCAAACGCAGACGACTGTCCGCGGGCAAGCCCGTCGATCCAAGATGATGCGCGTTGACCTGCGGGTCATGCAGGCCAACGACGCGCTCAGTACCCCAGCGGCGCATGGCAGGCGCCGCTTACTTAGCGGCGCGCTCCTTGCCGATCAGTTGATCGGCCACGCTCAAGGCGCCTTCAGGACCGCCGGCGGTGCCGAGGTCGAAGCGGTACTTGCCGTTGACGATCATGCTCGGTACACCGGTGATCTGATAGGCCTGAGCCTTCTTCTTGGCATCTTCAACCTTGCCTTTGACGGCGAAGGAGTTGTAGGTGCTCAGGAATTTATCCTTGTCGACGCCTTCGGTCGCCAGGAACTCGGCCATTTCTTCTGGAGTAGCGAGTTTCTTGCCACCGTGGATGGCTTCGAATACGGCTTTGTGAACCTTTTGTTCCACGCCCATGGATTCCAGGGTGATGAACAACTGGCCGTGAACGTTCCAGATACCGCCGAACATGGCCGGGATACGTACGAAGTTCACATCGGCAGGAAGCTTTTCAACCCAGGGATTGATGGTTGGCTCGAACGCGTAGCAATGCGGGCAGCCGTACCAGAACAGCTCCACCACTTCGATCTTGCCAGGCACGGCAACCGGAACGGCACTGCTCAATTCGACATATTGTTTACCGGCTTCAAGCGGCTCGGCAGCTTGGGCGGTCATGCCGAACAGGCCGGCGGTGACGAATGCGGCGCTGAGAATCAGATTACGCATGCTTTACTCCTTGTCGTAAGGTCGCCTCGTGCGACCTGCATTCAGACAGGTCCAGTCGGGTTTGAGTTCTCTAGTGTAACGGCAGCAGCCACAAAAAAGGGCGGCCAAAGCCACCCTTTTATGTTTGCATCGTCGGATTAATCGATCGTTAACGTTGCGAAAGCCCCCCAAACATTTCATCTCAGGCCCTGCGCAACGCCAATCGATGCGCCCTTAGTGCAGGCCCTGAATGTAGCTGGATACCGCTTCGATATCCTTGTTGCTCAATTTGGACGCGATGCTTTGCATCATCTTCGCGTCGCCGTCGTTGGTGCGATTGCCTTCACGGAAGTCGGTCAACTGCTTGGCGGCATACTGAGCGTGCTGGCCGCCCAGGTGCGGGAAGCCTGCTGCCGCATTGCCTGCGCCGTTCGGCGAGTGGCAGCCAGTGCACGAAGGCATGCCTTTTTCCAGATTGCCGCCACGGAACAGTTCTTCACCGCGAGCCACGAGCTTGGGATCGGCTGCGCCAACACTGCCCTTCTGGCTGGAGAAATAGGCAGCGAGATCGGCCAGGTCCTGATCACTCAGGTTGGTCAGCATGCCGGTCATTTCCAGGACGGTGCGCTTGCCGGACTTGATGTCATGCAATTGTTTGTTCAGGTAACGCTCACCCTGACCCGCCAGTTTTGGAAAGTTTGGCGCCATGCTGTTGCCATCCGGGCCATGACAGGCGCCACATACTGCGGCTTTCGCCTGACCAGCAGTAGCATCGCCTGCAGCATGGGCAATGCCGGAGATCCCCAGGGTCAACAGCAGACTCACGATCAATTTGTTCATCAGCTAATCCAACTACGGCTAAGGGTTAAAGAGTTATGGACCGGGATCACTCACTCATCCAGTGGATGATTGCCTGGTAATCCTCGGCACTGCAGTCCATGCACAAACCACGCGGCGGCATCGCCTTGAAACCCTGGGTCACGTGTTGCACCAGCGTCTCCATACCTTGCGCCAGTCTTGGCTTCCAGGCGTCCTGGTCACCCTTCACAGGCGCCGTTGGCAGTTGGCCGGAATGACAGGCTCCACAAACACGGTTGTACACAGCTTCCGGATCCTGTGTAGCCTGCGCGCTGTAAAGCGGCATCAAGACACCGGCAGCTAGCAGCCATTTCGTCATAAAACGACCTTTTCAGGGTTGAGAGCGAGCTGCGTTCTAGTGCGCAATTTCGGTCAATCGCTCCCGTGAACTTCATCCTACGCTGGGACAAAGCGCACACAAAATCTGCGGCATTATATACTGGCGTTACTGAAACGGAAACGACACTGCTCGCCGCGTCCATCCTCGGCACCGCCCACATCGGAAATCCCATGCAACTCAAGAACCCCATTCTCGGCCTGTGCCAACAGTCCACCTTCATGCTCAGCGCGGCCAAAGTCGACCAATGCCCCGACGACGAAGGCTTTGAAGTCGCCTTCGCCGGGCGTTCCAACGCCGGCAAATCCAGCGCCCTGAACACCCTGACTCACGCCAGCCTGGCCCGAACCTCGAAGACTCCGGGTCGTACGCAACTGCTGAACTTCTTCAAGTTAGACGACGATCGCCGTTTGGTCGACCTGCCAGGTTACGGCTACGCCAAGGTACCGATCCCGCTGAAACTGCACTGGCAGCGTCACCTGGAAGCGTATCTGGGCGGTCGCGAGAGCTTGAAAGGTTTGATTTTGATGATGGACATCCGTCATCCAATGACCGATTTCGACCTGCTGATGCTCGACTGGGCCGTTGCCAGCGGCATGCCGATGCACATTTTGCTGACCAAGGCCGACAAACTGACCTACGGCGCAGCGAAAAACACCCTGCTCAAAGTGCAGGCGGACATTCGCAAGGGCTGGGGCGATACCATCACCATCCAGTTGTTCTCGGCGCCAAAACGCCTGGGTCTGGAAGACGCCTACACGGTACTGGCGGGCTGGATGGAACTGGCGGATAAGGGCACAGAGGCCGCTGAATAAGGAATTTCAGGCAAAAAAAACCCCGGACTTCGTATGGGGAGAAGAAGTTCGGGGTCCAAGTTCCGGACCGCTAGGGCGGGGTCCAGATATCTGCCAACACTTAACACAACATAGGAGCATCGAAGGGCTTCACCAGCCATTCAGTAACTCTGAGTGGCGGTTCACGGATTTAGTTCCGGGAAGGTTCAAAAACCATTGGTAATAATCGCCAGATCTTTCTGAACTATTAGCCCTTCGCTGGTTTTTGCCGCGGCACTAGTTTTTTGCCGCGGCACTATGCCGCAGCAAAATGCACCTTCAAGACGGCTTAATGAGCCTCGTCCCAGTTATTTCCAACGCCAACTTCGACCAAAAGCGGTACATCCAGCGATGCCGCACCACTCATATGAACGCGAATTTCATCGCGAACCCGATCCACCAGGTCCTCACGAACTTCAAGCACCAGTTCGTCGTGCACCTGCAGGATGACTTTGGCGTCCAGCCCTGAGGACGTCAGCCAGTTATCCACAGTGATCATGGCTTTCTTGATGATGTCCGCCGCCGTGCCCTGCATCGGTGCGTTGATCGCAGTGCGTTCGGCGCCTTTGCGCAGGGCCGGGTTTTTGGCGTTGATTTCGGGCAGGTACAGGCGACGGCCGAAGATGGTTTCGACGAAACCCTGCTCTGCAGCCTGGGCGCGGGTGCGCTCCATGTACTCGAGCACGCCTGGGTAACGAGCAAAATAGCGGTCGATATAGGCTTGTGATTGCTTGCGGTCGACGCCGATCTGCTTGGCCAGGCCAAACGCGCTCATGCCATAAATCAGCCCGAAGTTGATGGCCTTGGCGCTGCGACGCTGATCAGTGGTGACCTCTTCCAGCTCGACCCCGAATACCTCGGCAGCGGTCGCTCTGTGCACGTCCAGATCGTTGCGGAAGGCGTGCAGCAAGCCTCCGTCCTTGGCCAGGTGGGCCATGATCCGCAGTTCGATCTGCGAATAGTCGGCCGCCAGCAGTTTGTAGCCTTGGGGCGCGACGAACGCCTGACGAATCCGCCGACCTTCGGCGGTACGGATCGGGATGTTCTGCAGGTTCGGATCGATGGAAGACAAACGCCCGGTCGCCGCCACCGCTTGCTGGTAGGAAGTGTGAATGCGCCCGGTACGCGGGTTGATCTGCTCCGGCAAGCGGTCGGTGTAGGTGCTTTTCAACTTGCTCAGGGAGCGGTATTGCATCAGCACCTTGGGCAGCACAAAGTCCTGTTCGGCCAGCTCCGCCAGCACAGCTTCGGCCGTCGAGGCCTGGCCTTTGGCGGTTTTGCTGAGAATTGGCAAGCCGAGTTTCTCATACAGAATCACGCCCAATTGCTTCGGCGAACCGAGGTTGAACTCTTCGCCGGCAATGGCAAAGGCTTCGCGCTCGAGGGCGATCAGTTTTTCGCCCAGCTCAACGCTCTGAATGCCCAGCAGATTGGCGTCGACCAATGCCCCCTGACGTTCGATCCGCGCCAATACCGGCACCAGCGGCATCTCGATTTCGCTCAACACTTTGCAAAGGCTCGGGATGGCCGCGAGCTTTTCCTGCAGGGCCAGATGCAAACGCAAGGTAACGTCCGCGTCTTCGGCCGCATATGGCCCGGCCTGTTCCAGAGAAATCTGGTCGAAGGTCAGTTGCTTGACGCCTTTGCCGGCGATGTCCTGGAAGCTGGTGGTGGTGTGGCCCAGGTACTTGGCCGCCAGGCTGTCCATGTCGTGGCGGGTCGCCGTTGAATCCAGCACGTAGGATTCGAGCATGGTGTCGAAGGCGATGCCTTGCACCGAAATGCCACAGGCTTGATCACCACCGATGGCGCAGTTGGCCAGAATGTTCGTATCGAACTTGGCGTGCTGGCCGACCTTGAGTTTGTTCGGATCTTCCAGCAATGGCTGCAAGGCCCGCAGGACGGTGTCGCGATCCAGTTGCTCAGGCACGCCCATATAAGAGTGGGTGAGCGGGATATAGGCGGCTTCGTTGGCTTGTACAGCGAAGGACAGCCCTACCAGTTGCGCCTGCTGGGCGTCGACCCCGGTAGTTTCGGTGTCGAAAGCGATAAGGCTGGCTTTGCCGAGCTTCTCCAGCCAGACGTCGAATCGCGCCTGATCAAGGATGGTTTCGTACTGCGCCTCGGCGTCGACGGCAACCTCTTCAACAGCTTCAACGATTTCCCGACCCGCGCGCTTGGCTTCGCGTTGCAAGTCTTCGAACCAGCCTTTGAATTCGAGCAAGGTGTAGAGCTCAGCGAGCTTTTCGCGATCCGGCTCACCGAGATGCAGGTCGTCGAGCCCGATATCCAGCGGCACGTCGATCTTGATGGTCGCCAGTTGATAGGAGAGAAACGCCATCTCCTTATGCTCTTCGAGCTTGGCCGCCAGGGTCTTGGCGCCGCGAATCGGCAGGGTCGGGACGATGTCGAGCTGCGCGTACAACTCGACCAGACCGCCATTAACGCCCACCAGCAGACCGGAAGCGGTCTTCGGGCCTATGCCCGGCACACCCGGAATGTTGTCGGAAGAATCGCCCATCAATGCCAGATAATCGATGATCTGCTCGGGAGCGACGCCAAACTTCTCTTTCACGCCAGCCACATCCAGCGCGCTACCGGTCATGGTATTGACCAAGGTAATGTGCCCATCGACCAGCTGTGCCATATCCTTGTCGCCCGTGGAGATCACCACCGGGCGATCCGCTGCCGCGCTGCTGCGGGCCAGCGTGCCGATCACATCGTCGGCCTCTACGCCTTCGACGCACAGCAGCGGGAAGCCCAGGGCAATCACACTCGCATGCAATGGCTCGATCTGCACTCGCATGTCGTCGGGCATGCTCGGGCGGTTGGCCTTGTATTCGGCGTACATGTCATCGCGAAATGTCCCACCCTTGGCGTCGAAAACCACCGCGAACGGGCTGTCCGGGTACTGCTTGCGCAGACTCTTGAGCATGTTCAATACACCCTTGACCGCGCCGGTCGGCAGGCCTTTGGACGTAGTCAGCGGTGGCAGTGCGTGAAAGGCGCGGTACAGGTAAGAAGAACCGTCCACCAGGACGAGGGGGGCTTGGCTCATGATCAGGATCAACCTTTTCGGCGGGTCCGGCGCTAGAATAGCGGGACCGTTGACGACAAAGGGACAAGGTTATCATGCGCACACTAAATCGCCTGTTGCTGGCTGGCTTGTTTGCAATCACTCCATTGGCTGTCATGGCGGCGGATGACGCGCCCTCGGCGGACCCGGATGTAACGATCCGCACGGAAGGCGATAAAACCATTCAGGAATACCGGCAGAACGGTTTTCTGTATGCCATCAAAATCACTCCGAAAGGCGGTAAACCGTACTTTCTGGTGCGCGCTGATGGCTCGGACGGTAACTTCATCCGCTCGGACCAGCCGGATATGCTGATTCCGTCGTGGAAAATATTCGAGTGGTAAGCCGTTCTTAACTTTAATCGGCGCTTGCTCAACCGCAGCGCCCGTACTGGCAGTTTTAACCATGTCTGTGTTCACCCCCCTGGCTCGGCCCGAGCTGGAAACCTTTCTCGCCCCTTACGGGCTCGGCCGCCTGATTGACTTCCAGGGGATTGCCGCTGGTAGCGAAAACACCAACTTCTTTATCAGCCTCGAGCAAGGCGAGTTTGTCCTGACCCTGGTAGAGCGCGGGCCGGTCCAGGAAATGCCGTTCTTCATCGAATTGCTCGACGTGCTGCATAACGCCGATCTGCCGGTACCTTACGCCCTGCGCACCACCGACGGCATCGCCTTGCGCGAACTCGCCGGTAAACCTGCACTGCTGCAACCACGGCTGGCCGGCAAGCACATCAAAGTGGCCAACGCGCAGCACTGCGTACAGGTCGGCGAGCTGCTGGCTCATCTGCACCTGGCGACCCGGGCCAACATGATCAAACGCAAAACCGATCGTGGCCTGGACTGGATGCTGGAAGAGGGCACGCAGTTGCTTTCGCACCTGAATGCCGAGCAAAGCGATTTGCTGCAACGGGCTCTGGACGAAATCACGCAGCAGAAGACGAAAATTCTGGCGCTGCCACGGGCCAATATCCACGCCGATCTGTTCCGCGATAACGCGATGTTCGAAGGCACGCACCTGACCGGGTTGATCGACTTCTACAACGCCTGTTCAGGACCGATGCTCTATGACGTGGCGATTGCCTTGAATGACTGGTGTTCGGATGAAGCCGGGCTGATCGACGGGCCGCGCGCGCGGGCCTTTCTGGGGGCTTATGCGGCGTTGCGCCCGTTCACCGCTGCCGAAGCCGAGCTGTGGCCGACGATGTTGCGGGTGGCCTGTGTGCGTTTCTGGCTGTCACGACTGATCGCCGCCGAGTCCTTCGCCGGACAGGACGTGCTGATCCACGACCCGATGGAGTTTCAGCAGCGGTTGGCGCAACGGCAGAAGGTCAGGACACCGTTGCCGTTTGCCATTTAATTGTGGTGAGTGGGCAAGCACGTACTTGATGCAAAGAAAACCTAATGTGGGAGCGAGCTTGCTCGCGATTGCGGTGGGTCAATCAACATTGATGCTGAATGTTATTCCGTCATCGCGAGCAAGCTCGCTCCCACATTCGATCTTCGCCGTGTTAAGACTTGTGTCCGCTTAACTGACTGGCATTGAGGCGAGGGGGCTCGCCACAGGTTGTGCCGACGCTTACAACGACTCCAGACACCCCGCCAAATCATTCCCCAGCTTCTCCAGCACCTGCTCATAACCCTGGGCAGTCGCTGGCGTGTAGCCGCCTAACGCATCCAGCTCCGCCAGTTTCACCGGTAAACCGGCGACCAGCGTCTCCGCCAGCCGTGGACGTAGCGGTGGCTCGCTGAATACACAGGTCTTGCCGACTTCCTGCAAGCGCTTGCGCATCGCGGCTACATGCTGAGCGCCTGGTTGCACTTCGGCCGCGACGCTAAACACCCCGGCATGCTTGAGACCGTAGGCCGCCTCGAAATAATCGAACGCTTCGTGGAAGACAAAGTAAGGCTTGCCTTCAATGCCGGCCAGTCGGGCTTTCAGGCGCGTGTCCAAAGCATCCAGACGCTCATCGAAAGCCTTGAGATTGCTCTGATAGCGAGCCGTATTGGCCGGATCGGCAGCGCTCAGGTCCGCAGCGATCTTCGCCGCAATTACCCGAGCGTTGACCGGCGACAGCCAGAGATGTGCATCCACGCTGCCAGGCCGATGATCGTGATCATGCTCGTCAGCCTCTTCAGCCTCTTCAGCATGGGAGTGGCTATCTTCGGCGAAATGTCGCAACTTCAGCCCCGGCAGGTCCTGCACGGCAACAGATGGCAGGTTGCGCCCCTTGAGCACGCGAGGCAGAAAACCTTCCATGTCCGGACCAATCCAGTAGAGCAAATCCGCCGACTGCACCCGCCGTACGTCGGAAGGGCGCAAGGCAAAGTTATGCGGGGACGCGCCCGGCGGCAGCAAGACCTCGGGAACCCCCACACCGTCCTGCACCGCTGCGGCGATCAACTGCAGGGGTTTGATGCTGGTGAGAACTTTCACTTCGGCGTGAGCAGGGTTGATCACGAACAAACTGGCGGCAAAAGCGACATAAATGGCAAAAAGTCGGGACACGATGACCACTCGGAGAGGCGAGAACGAGTAACATAATAACGTCTCTCACAAATATCGTCGCCGCTCATGCCTAAAACACCGCTGGCCAGCCGTCCCCATGACCATTCTCACTGCGTGCATAGCGCGCTGTCGGAAGCCGATGCCCTGTGTGTCCGTCAAGGCTTGCGCCTGACCGCACTGCGTCGGCGCGTGCTCGAACTGGTCTGGCAAAGCCACAAACCCCTTGGCGCCTACGACATCCTCGCGGTGCTCAGCGAACAGGATGGCCGTCGCGCCGCGCCGCCGACCGTTTACCGGGCGCTGGATTTCCTGCTGGAAAACGGCCTGGTGCATCGCATCTCGTCCCTCAACGCATTCGTTGGCTGCAATCATCCGGAACACGCCCACCAGGGCCAGTTCCTGATTTGCCGTGAATGCCACGCGGCCATCGAACTCGAGCAAAAATCCATCAGCGAGGCAATCATCACCAGCGCTCGCGATGTCGGTTTTATGGTCGAAGGGCAAACCGTCGAAATCGTCGGTATCTGCTCGGGTTGCCAGGGGGCTTGATGAGCACTGCGTTGATCCGTCTCGATCAGGTCGCGGTGACTTTTGCCGGGCAAAACGTGCTGGACAATATCCAGCTCAGCGTCGAGCCGGGGCAGATCGTCACCCTGATCGGCCCCAATGGCGCCGGCAAGACCACTCTGGTGCGTGCCGTACTGGGTTTGCTCAAACCGGACAGCGGCAGCGTCTGGCGCAAGCCGAAACTGCGTGTCGGTTATATGCCGCAAAAGCTGCACGTCGATCCGACCTTGCCCTTGTCCGTGCTGCGTTTTTTGCGTCTAGTGCCAGGCGTGGATCGGTCCCGAGCCTTGGCCGCACTCAAAGAGGTCGGCGCCGAACAGGTGATCGACAGCCCGGTCCAGAGCGTCTCCGGCGGCGAAATGCAGCGCGTGCTGCTGGCCCGCGCCTTGTTGCGCGAACCGGAACTGCTGGTGCTCGATGAGCCCGTGCAAGGCGTCGACGTTGCTGGCCAGGCCGAGCTGTACAGCCTGATCACGCGCCTGCGCGACCGCCACGGTTGCGGGGTACTGATGGTTTCCCACGATTTGCATCTGGTCATGAGCACCACCGATCAGGTGGTCTGCCTGAATCGCCATGTCTGCTGCTCCGGGCATCCCGAGCAGGTCAGCGGCGATCCGGCATTCGTCGAGCTGTTCGGCAAGAACGCGCAAAGCCTGGCGATCTATCACCACCATCACGATCACGCCCATGACCTGCATGGCTCCGTGGTCAGCGAGGCCCCGGCGGCCCACGTCCATGTTCACGGAGATAGCTGCAAGCATGGCTGATTTTCTGTTTTACGCTTTGCTGGCAGGCCTGGCCCTGGCGATGGTAGCGGGTCCGCTGGGCTCATTCGTGGTCTGGCGGCGCATGGCCTATTTCGGCGACACCCTTTCCCATGCGGCCTTGCTCGGCGTTGCCCTCGGGTTTCTGCTGGATGTCAGCCCGACGGTTGCGGTCACCGTAGGCTGCCTGTTGCTGGCGGTGTTGCTGGTGACCTTGCAGCAGCGCCAGCCGCTGGCTTCCGACACGTTGTTGGGGATTCTTGCACCGAGCACGCTGTCTCTGGGTTTGGTGGTACTAAGCTTCATGCATGAAGTGCGGATCGACCTGATGGCCTATCTGTTCGGCGACCTGTTGGCGATCAGCCCCACTGACCTGGCGTGGATTCTCGGCGGCAGCGCGGCGGTGTTGCTATCGCTGGTGGCATTGTGGCGGCCAATGCTGGCAATCACCGTGCACGAAGAGTTGGCCAAGGTCGAAGGCCTGCCGATAGCAGCATTGCGTCTGACCTTGATGCTGTTGATTGCGGTAGTGATTGCAGTCGCAATGAAGATCGTCGGCGTATTGCTGATTACCTCGTTGCTGATCATCCCCGCTGCCGCCGCTCAGCGTCACGCCCGATCGCCGGAGCAGATGGCCCTTGGCGCAAGCCTGTTGGGAATGCTTGCGGTATGTGGCGGCCTGGCGTTGTCCTGGTTCAAGGACACCCCGGCCGGCCCGTCGATTGTGGTCACAGCCGCCGCGCTGTTTCTGCTGAGTTTTGTCCTGCCCCGAAGAGGGGTGTAGACTTGCTCGTTTTTTGCGCAATTAGAGAGTCGCAGGAATGAAGCCGTTCGCCTCCCGTTATCTGCTCCTTGTCGCATTTTCCCTGCTGGGCGCCTGCCAAAGCACGCCGCCCGTAGCCACCGAGGTTCCTGATGCCCGGGCCACTGCCATCGCGCAGCTGGAACAAAACCTCGCCAGCAGCGAGCTGTCCACCGCCGAGGATCAGTTGAGCGCCTTGCAGGCCCAGTCGCCCAACGATCCAGCGCTGGAACAGTATCAACGGCAATTGGCCGAAGCCTATCTGCAACGCAGCCAGACCGATCTGCAAAAAGGCGATGTCAACGCCGCAGCCACGGCCCTGAGCCGGGCCCGCGCGCTGATGCCTAAAGCCCCGGCGCTGACCGGCGGCGTCAACAGCGCCATTACCCACGCCCGCAAAGCCGAGCTGGATAAAGCCGAAGCCGCCCTGAAAGCCGCCGAAGCCAAACCTGTCGCCAAGGTGATCGACCCTGCCGCCGAAAGCACTACCGTTGCCTTGAACCTCACCGACATCACAAAACTGCGCAAGCAACTGGATGCGATCGCCACCGATGTGGTGAATTTTCAGTGCGATGTGAGCATTCAGGCGCCGCGCACCGAAGACTATCCCTGGCTGGCCACGCTGCTGACCAATCGGGTGAAGAAGCTCGACCCGGAGTTCGATCTCAAGCTGGAACGGCAGATCCTTCGCAACATCCCGGCGCAAATGGTTTTGAGCCCGCGTAAGCCTCAATAAAATCTTCGCGGGCAAGCCCGCTCCCACAGGTTCTGCGCCGTCCTTGTGGGAAGGGCCGGGCGACGCTTCGCTTGCCCGCGAAGGCTTGCGTCCAGTCACCAAAGCACTTTCAGACCGGTTATTGCCAAATGACTGGTCGAATGCGAAATAAATGCTAAGAACCTCTATACGGACAGGCTAAAATGCGCGCCCCGGCTAACCGCTGACCCTTTTCTAACGCGCCCACAAGGTTCGCTACGTGATCGAGTTTCAAAACGTCCATAAAACCTACCGGGTCGCCGGTAAGGATATTCCCGCCCTGCATCCGACCAGTCTGCGTGTCGAGGATGGTCAGGTATTCGGCCTGATCGGCCATTCCGGCGCGGGAAAAAGTACCCTGCTGCGTCTGATCAACCGCCTGGAAGCCCCGAGCGGCGGCAAGATCATCGTCGATGACGAAGAAGTCACCGCGCTCGACGCCAATGGCCTGCGGCGTTTTCGTCAGCAGGTCGGAATGATCTTCCAGCACTTCAATCTGCTGGCGTCCAAGACCGTCGCCGACAACGTTGCGCTGCCACTGACCCTCGCTGGCGAATTGTCCCGCAGCGAGATCGACCGGCGTGTGGCCGAGTTGCTGGCGCGGGTTGGTCTGGCCGACCACGCCAAAAAATATCCGGCACAGCTGTCCGGTGGTCAGAAGCAGCGCGTCGGCATCGCCCGCGCCCTGGCAACCAAGCCAAAAATCCTGCTCTGCGACGAAGCCACCAGTGCCCTTGACCCGCAAACCACGGCGTCGGTCCTACAGTTGCTGGCGGAGATCAACCGCGAGCTGAACCTGACCATCGTGCTGATCACCCATGAGATGGACGTGATCCGTCGGGTCTGTGATCAGGTAGCGGTGATGGACGCTGGCGTGATCGTCGAGCAAGGCACGGTGGCAGAGGTGTTCCTGCACCCCAAACACCCGACCACCAAGCGCTTCGTGCAAGAAGACGAGCAGATCGACGAAAATGAACAACGCGACGATTTCGCCCACGTACCTGGCCGCATCGTGCGTCTGACCTTCCAGGGTGAAGCAACCTACGCGCCGCTGCTGGGCACCGTCGCTCGTGAAACGGGCGTGGACTACAGCATCCTTGCCGGTCGTATCGACCGCATCAAAGACGTCCCTTATGGGCAACTGACCCTGGCCGTCACCGGTGGAGACATGGAAGCGGCTTTCGCCCACTTCACCGCGGCGGACGTCCATATGGAGGTGCTGCGCTAATGGAAGCCCTGACTGTTTTCTTCGCCAATATCGACTGGTTCGAAATCTGGCTGGCCACCGGCGACACCCTGCTGATGCTCGGCGGTTCGCTGCTGTTCACCGTGCTGCTCGGCCTGCCCCTGGGGGTGCTGCTGTTCCTGTGCAGCCCGCGCCAGTTGCTCGAGCAGAGAAGCCTCTACGCCCTGCTATCGCTGGCGGTGAACATCCTGCGTTCATTGCCGTTCATCATCCTGTTGATTGTGATGATTCCTTTCACCGTACTGCTCACCGGCACCTCGCTGGGTGTAGCCGGGGCGATCCCGCCGTTGGTAGTGGGTGCGACACCCTTTTTCGCGCGACTGGTGGAAACCGCGCTGCGTGAAGTGGATCGCGGCATCATCGAAGCGACCCAGGCCATGGGCGCGACCACCCGGCAGATCATCATCAATGCCTTGCTGCCGGAAGCGCGGCCGGGCATTTTTGCTGCGATCACGGTGACGGCGATCACGCTGGTGTCCTACACCGCGATGGCCGGCGTGGTCGGCGCGGGCGGTCTGGGTGACCTGGCAATCCGCTTCGGCTACCAACGCTTCCAGACTGACGTCATGCTGGTCACGGTGATTTTGCTGCTGGTGCTGGTACAGGTTCTGCAAACCGTCGGCGATAAGCTGGTGGTGCACTTTTCCCGAAAATAAATGTAACCGCCGGCCACGGCTGGCAGGCGCCTGAAACAGGCGCCTAACAAGGAGTTTGCTGGATGAAAAAACTACTCGTCGCTTTCGCCGCCGTCGCAGCGTTTTCCGCTCAGGCAGCAGAAACCCTGACCGTGGCCGCTACCCCGGTTCCGCACGCGGAAATTCTCGAATTCGTTAAACCGGCGCTGGCCAAAGAGGGCGTCGACCTCAAGGTCAAAGTCTTCACCGACTACATCCAGCCGAACGTACAGGTTGCCGAGAAGCGTCTGGACGCCAACTTCTTCCAGCACCAACCGTACCTGGATGAGTTCAACAAGGCCAAGGGCACCCACCTGGTCAGCGTTGCCGGCGTGCACCTGGAGCCGCTGGGCGCTTACGCCAGCAAGTACAAAACCCTCGCAGAACTGCCCGGCGGTTCCAATGTGGTGATCCCGAACGACGCCACCAACGGCGGCCGCGCTTTGCTGCTGCTGGAAAAGGCCGGATTGATCAAGCTGAAGGATTCGAACAACATCCTCTCGACGGTCAAGGACATCACCGAGAACGCCAAAGACCTGAAGTTCCGTGAACTGGAAGCCGCCACCATCCCGCGCGTACTGACTCAGGTCGACCTGGCGCTGATCAACACCAACTACGCACTGGAAGCCAAGCTCGATCCGTCCAGGGATGCGCTGGTCATCGAAGGCAAAGACTCGCCTTACGTGAACATTCTGGTTGCCCGCCCGGACGACAAGGATTCCGACGCCATGAAGAAACTGGTTGCCGCCTTGCATAGCCCGGAAGTGAAAGCTTTCATTTTGGAAAAATACAAAGGCGCGGTACTGCCAGCGTTTTGATCTGCTGATGTCACGAAAAAAGGGGCGCAATGATTGCGCCCCTTTTTTATGCCTGGTGTCCCGCCCCATGTGGGAGCGAGCTTGCTCGCGAAGGGGCCGTCACCGCCAACGTTGATGTTGAATGTACGTCCGCTATCGCGAGCAAGCTCGCTCCCACAGGTTTTGGGTGTTTACTGGCGCTTGAGCATCACCGGCAACTGAACCACCAATTTCTGGTTGTTCAACGGCGCGCGAATGAAACCGCGCTGCGTACCGTCCGGGCCGATCACGGCCAGGTTGCCGCTGTGGTCGACGGTATAGTTGGGCTTGCTGGTATCCGCCGGAATGAATGGAATGCTTACGGCGTTGGCGAGCTTCTGCACGTCTTCTACCGAGGCGCCGGTCAGGCCTTTGAAATCCGGGTCGAAGTAGCCCAGATACTGCTTGAGCTGCTTGGGGTTATCACGGGCCGGGTCGACGCTGACCAGGATGATCTGCAGCTTGCCGACTACTTCCTTGGGTAACTCGCTCTTGATCTGTCGCAGTTGGGCGAGAGTGGTCGGGCAGATGTCCGGGCAGAAGGTGTAGCCGAAGAACAGCAGGGACCATTTGTCTTTCAGCTCGTTGACCAGCACTGGCTGGCCATCCTGGTCGGTCATCTGCACGTCTGGCAGATTGCGGCTTTGCGGCAACAGGATAATCCCTGCATCGATCAGCGCGGTCGGGTCACCCTGGCTCCTGCCATTGAGCACTTTGTTGATCGTAAGCCCCAGGATCAAAGCCACCAGGGCGACAAGAATGAAGACGGTTTTCTGAGTTCGAGTCATAGGTTCAACAATAAGTAGTGGTCAACGAGCAGCGCGATAAACAGCAGGAACAAGTAGTAGATAGAGTACTTGAAGGTGTTGATCGCCGCGTGCGGCCGAGTGCCACGGTACAGCACAAAGGCCCATTGCAGAAACCTCGCACCAAGGCCCAAGGCACAAATCAGGTAAAGCATGCCGCTCATGTGGATCACATACGGCAGCAGGCTGACCGCGAGCAGGATAAAGGTGTAGAGCACAATGTGGACCTTGGTGTAGTGCTCGCCATGGGTCACCGGCAGCATCGGGATATCGGCCTTGGCGTATTCCTCTTTGCGGTGAATTGCCAGCGCCCAGAAGTGCGGGGGCGTCCAGGCGAAGATGATCAGCACCAGCAACAGCGATTCGGCGCTCACATGTCCGGTGACAGCGACCCAGCCGAGTAACGGCGGTGCCGCACCGGCCAGTCCGCCGATGACAATATTCTGCGGCGTGGCGCGCTTTAGAAAGCCGGTGTAAACCACTGCGTAGCCGAGCAGCGAGGCCAGCGTCAACCAGGCGGTCAGCTGATTGGTGAAGGTCAGCAGTAGCGCCTGACCCGCCAGCGCCAACACCAGAGCGAAGGTCAGCGCCGCAGCCGGTGAAACCCGCCCTTCGGCCAAGGGCCTTTTATGGGTTCGAGCCATGACGGCATCGATCCGCCGGTCCACTACGTGATTGACCGCCGCCGCGCCTCCCGCGCACATCGCGATCCCTAGATTGCCGAACACCAGCACCGTCCACGGCACGCCGGCGCGGGTGGCGAGAAACATTCCGATCAGTGAGGTGATGAGCATCAGCACCACCACTTTGGGCTTGGTCAGCTCCAGATAGTCACGCCAGATCGCCTGACTGTGACGTTCGCCGATCAGAGTCGCCATGGCATCTCTCCTTTTATTGTTGTGGGACCCGCTGTGTGTTTACGCGGGCTGAACCGCCAACGCACAGGGACATGACGCTTGACCCGAACCAGGCTGGTTCGCGCGTGGTAATTGACCAGTACCATTGTCAGCAACAATGCCGCTCCACCCGCGTTGTGGGCGACGGCAACCGGCAGCGGCAGATGAAACAGCACATTGCTCACACCCAGACTGATCTGTGCGGCCAACGCCACCAGCACCAGCCCGGCGAGCCGGGTCATGCCAACCGCTCGCAGTTGCCAGGCCAGCCCCAGCAGCACCAGCGTCACCAACAGCGCGCCGATGCGATGGGTGAGATGAATCGCGGTGCGGGCATCACTGTCCAGCTGACCGCCGAGATAATTCGGGCCGATGTGCTGGGTCAGGTGAAAGCCATTGGCGAAGTCAGCCGCCGGCAACCACTGCCCATGGCAGGTAGGAAAGTCGATACAGGCCACCGCCGCATAATTGGAGCTGACCCAGCCGCCGAGGGCGATTTGCCCGATCACCAGCAATAACCCGGCAGTCGCCCAGTACTGCAAACGGCGCGGCACCGTCAGCGCCGGCAACACGCCAGACAAGCGCAGTGTCAGCAGAAACAACAGGCTCAAGGTCGCAAAGCCGCCAAGCAAATGCGCTGTGACCACTTGCGGCCAGAGCTTGAGAGTGACCGTCCACATGCCGAACGCCGCTTGAGCGAATACCACCGCCAGCAAAAACAGTGGCAACTTCAACGGCTGCCCCGGGTGACGGCGATGGGTCCAGGCACGGGCGGCCAAGAGCACAATCAGCAACCCTAAAGTCCCGGCGAAGTACCGATGGACCATTTCGTTCCAGCCCTTATGGGCCACAACCGGCGCGTCGGGGAAATGCAGTTCGGCATGGGCCAGCTGGGCTTCGCTTTTCGGCACACTGATAAAGCCATAGCAGCCCGGCCAGTCCGGACAGCCAAGCCCGGCATGGGTCAGCCGGGTATAGGCGCCGAGCAGCACCACAATCAGTGCCAGCAAGGTGGCAAACAGCGCGAGGCGAAATCCAGCTTTAGCCATGACGATGCCCTTATCCGATGTTCGACAGTTTCAGCAGTTGGCGCAGGTCGTTGAGCAGATCCTTCCCTTTGACCCGGGCGTCATAGCGCAGCACCAGATTGCCGTGGGGGTCGATGATCCACAGCTGGGCCGCGCCGTTGCCTTGCGTGGCCTTACTGTAGTTTGGCAGATCGAGTGGATAACGCTGCAGCTGCGGATATTCGCGTTGCAGCCTGGCGTCATAGTCGGCGTCCAGCGGTTGGGCGGTAGCCAGTGCATGACTGGCGCGGGACGCATCGCGGCCCAGGCCGATCTGGATCTGCCGGGCTAAATACACCAGCTGCTGACAGTCCACCGAACACTCCTGCGGCGCGCTGACCAGTATTTGCCAACGGCTTTCCTCGGCCACCACGCCAAGATCGGCGCGGCTTTGCCCGTTACCGATCAATTCACCGTGATAACTGCGACCCTCCGGCACCCAAAACTGCAATTTGTACATGCCCGTGGCGAGGATCATCGGACCGATCACCCCGAGGACAATAAGGATCAGCTGCAAACGTCCGCGTCGGCGACTGTGTGGCGTCTGCGTCTCAGACATGTTGGGTGGATTCATGGCCGCTCCCATGGTGTTTCTCCCTTGCGTTGTGCCAACCGAGATAGAGATAAAGGCCGAACAGCGCCACCGCCAAGGCGAACCACTGCACGGCATAACCGAGGTGTTTTTCCGGTCCCATGGCCACCACTGGCCAATCGACCAGATAGGAAGCAGGTCCGCTTTCTACGCGTAATTCGTAGGCAAAACCGCTACGCCCCAACTCCGTCCAGAGCGTGGCCGGGGCCACTGCCGTTACCAACCGCGGCCATTGCGCACCCGTCGGATCGGCCTGCAACTGGAAGGTGGCGCCCGGGGCGACGTAGACCCAGGCATCGAGGTTCAGCGCTTGCGCGGGGGTAGTGAACACTGGCGGCGTACGCCGATCCGGCCATGGCAGCCAGCCGCGATTGAGCAATAGCCAGACACCACTGGCCTGGTCGAGAAAGGGTTGCAGCAACTCGACACCCGCCTTGCCGTCGCGGGTGCGGTTATCCAGCAGAACGCTGTGTTCGGCATCGAACCGCCCGTACAGGTGCACTCGCCGGAACGCCGGATCCTCGGAGTGCAACTGATCGAAGGGCATTGGCTCCGCTGCCCGACGCTCGGCATAGTTCTCAAGCAACACACGTTTCTGCTCGCCCCGACCCAGTTGCCAGAAGCCGAGAAAGACTAGTAGCGGCAGCAACACCAGGACCACAAGAGTCGGCGCAACGCCTGGATGAAAGCACTTCATGCCGTCGCCGCAGATACAGGAATTCGACTAGCTATACTGACTCGCATCGCGTTCCCCCCGGAGTATCACCATGCTTAAAGCCGCAATCGTTCTGATGCTGATAGCCACGGTAGCCAGCCTGTTCAGCGGCCTGTTTTTTCTGGTCAAGGACGAAAGCAGTTCCCACCGATTGCTCATTGCCCTGACTGTTCGTGTCAGCCTGGCCGTGATCACCGTCGGCTTGATTGCCTGGGGTTTCTTCAGCGGCCAATTGATCTCCAGTGCTCCCTGGTAGCTTTTGGGTAACAGCCCTCAGAGCACGTAAACGAAGATAAACAAGCCGATCCACACCACATCGACGAAGTGCCAGTACCAACTGGCCGCTTCAAAGCCGAATTGCTGCTCGCCACTGAAATGCCCACGCATGACCCGCATCAGCATCACGAACAGGATGATGGTGCCGATGGTCACGTGAGCACCGTGGAAACCGGTGAGCATGAAGAAGGTCGCGCCGTAGACACCCGATCCCAGGGTCAGCCCCAGCTCGTGATAGGCGTGGATGTACTCCTCGGCTTGAAAACCGAGGAAAGCGCTGCCCAGCAGTATGGTCAGCGCCAGCCAGATTTTCAGTGCGCCGCGATGGCCTTTCTTCAAGGCATGGTGGGCGATGGTCACGGTGACGCTGGAGCTGACCAGCAAGACAGTATTGAGCAGCGGCAAGCCCCAGGGGCTGATGACGTCCTTGGGCGCCGGAAAGAGTTTCGGGTCGGGGTTGTTCAGCAGTGGCCAGACGAACTCGAAGCTCGGCCACAGCATATGCGCGATACCTTTTTCCCCCGCGCCGCCCAACGCCGGCCCGGATATGTTGCGTACGTAGAACAAGGCACCGAAGAAGGCGATGAAGAACATCACTTCGGAAAAGATGAACCAGCTCATGCCCCAGCGGAACGTGCGATCCATCTGCTGGCTGTACAGCCCGGCGCGGCCTTCCTTGATGACCGTGCCAAACCAGCCAAACATCATGTAGGCCACCAGCAAACTGCCGATGAAGAAGATCAGCGGGCCGTGGGAGTCCGGTCGGCCAGCCTTCAGGTCGTTGAACCAGGTGCCAAGACCGAACATGGTGATCAACAGAGCAAACGTGGCAATGATCGGCCATTTGCTCTGGGCGGGAACGTAGTAATGCTCATGAGTCGCCATTTATTGTTCTCCTTATCGGGCACGCTTGAACGTTTATCCGCCGGTATTGGTAGCGACCGGTGGATGACGCGCGGTGATATCGAACAGCGTGTAAGCCAGCGTCAGGTGCTTCACATCCTTGGGCATGTCACGGTCAACGATGAAGCGCACCGGCATCTCGATCCGTTGACCGGGCTGCAGCACTTGCTGGGTAAAACAGAAGCATTCGGTCTTGTGGAAATACATCGCCGCATTCCCCGGAGAAATGCTCGGGATCGCCTGGGCACTCATCGGGTGGTCGGTGGGGTTATAGGCGACAAACACCATCTCGTTCACCGCCCCCGGATTGATCACCATCTCATCGGCCTTGGGATAGAAATCCCAGACCATGTCCACCGCATTGGTCGACAGAAACTGCACGCGGATCTGCCGCGAGGTGTCGACCACCTGCGCACCTTCGTATTGCCCGGCGGTTTTGCCGTTGATGCCGAATGCCTTGCACATCACGTCGTAGATCGGCACCAGAGCAAATCCGAAAGCGAACATCGCCGCCACCACCACCAACAGCCGCGTCACCAGCTTTTTCGTGGAGATTGAGTCAGCCATGGTGCAAGCCCTCCACACAAAACCCTGTGGGAGCGAGCTTGCTCGCGAAGCAGGCGCTGCGATTCAACAGAAACACTGCGTTATCGTTCTTCGCGAGCAAGCCCGCTCCCACAAAGGCAACGCTGTTCATTTCACTTCCGGCGGAGTGGTGAAGGTGTGGTACGGCGCCGGTGACGGGATGCTCCACTCCAGACCTTCCGCGCCCTCCCAAGGCTTGGCTGGCGCCGGTGGGCCACTGCGGATGCACTTGATCACGATGAACAGGAAGAACAACTGCGTCACGCCGAATGTGAAGGCTCCAACCGAGGACACCATATTGAAATCGGCAAATTGCAGGTTGTAGTCCGGAATCCGCCGTGGCATGCCCGCCAGTCCCACAAAGTGCATCGGGAAGAAGGTCATGTTCATGCCGACGAACGACAGCCAGAAATGCAGCTTGCCCAGGGTTTCGTCGTACATGTGTCCGGTCCATTTCGGCAACCAGTAGTACGCGGAGGCGAAGATCCCGAAAATTGCTCCCGGCACCAGTACATAGTGGAAATGCGCGACCACGAAGTAGGTGTCCTGATACTGGAAGTCCGCCGGGGCGATGGCCAGCATCAGTCCGGAGAAACCGCCGATGGAAAACAGGATGACAAAGGCCACCGCGAACAGCATCGGTGTCTCGAAGGTCAGCGAGCCCTGCCACATGGTGCTGGCCCAGTTGAACACCTTGACCCCGGTCGGCACCGCGATCAGCAGCGTTGCGTACATGAAGAACAACTCGCCCACCAACGGAATACCCACCACGAACATGTGGTGCGCCCAGACGATGAACGACAGAAAGGCAATACTCGCCGTGGCGTAGACCATCGAGGTGTAGCCAAACAGCGGTTTGCGCGAGAAGGTCGGGATGATCGCGCTGACGGCGCCGAAGGCCGGCAGGATCATGATGTACACCTCGGGGTGGCCGAAGAACCAGAACACATGCTGGAACAGCACCGGATCACCACCACCGGCGGCACTGAAGAAGCTGGTGCCGAAGTGGATGTCCATCAGCATCATGGTCACGCAACCGGCCAGCACCGGCATCACCGCGATCAACAGGAACGCTGTGATCAACCAGGTCCAGACGAACAAGGGCATTTTCATCAAGGTCATGCCTGGAGCGCGCAGATTGAGGATGGTGGAGATCACGTTGATCGCGCCCAGGATCGAGCTGATGCCCATGAGGTGAATGGCGAAGATGAAAAAGGTCACGCTTTCCGGTGCATAAGTGGTCGACAACGGCGCGTAGAACGTCCAGCCGAAATCCGGCCCGCCGCCAGGGGAAAACAGGGTCGACACCAACAGCAGGAACGCCGCCGGCAGCAGCCAGAAGCTGAAGTTGTTCAGCCGTGGCAGGGCCATGTCCGGCGCGCCGATCATCAGCGGGATCATCCAGTTGGCGAGACCGACGAACGCCGGCATCACCGCACCGAAGACCATGACCAGCCCGTGCATGGTGGTCATCTGGTTGAAAAACTCCGGCTGGACGATCTGCAGGCCCGGCTGGAACAGCTCGGCGCGGATCACCATGGCGAACGAGCCGCCGAGCAGGAACATGGAAAAACTGAACCACAGGTACATGGTCCCGATGTCTTTGTGGTTGGTGGTCAGCACCCAGCGCATCAAGCCTTTGGCCGGGCCATGGGCGTGGTCATGGGCTACATGAGTGTGGTCATTGGTCAAAGTACTCATGTCCTGTCTCCTGCAAACGGGTGAGCGGTGCGGTCAAGGGCAATGAGCCCCGATCGCTTGCGGGAACACGCAATAGACCGGGTCATTTGCTTTGCGCCTGTTTCAGAGCCAGCACGTCTTTGGGCGTGACCATGTCCCCCTTGTTGTTGCCCCAGGCGTTACGCTCGTAGGTCACGACAGCGGCGATATCGACTTCAGATAGCTGTTTGCCGAAAGCCGCCATCGCCGTGCCTGGCTTGCCGTGGAACACCATATTCAGGTGAGCTTCTATCGGCCCGGTGGCGATTTTCGAGCCTTTGAGCGCCGGGAACATCGGCGGCAGACCCTGGCCTTCCGCCTGGTGACAGGCGACGCAGGCGGTGTGATAGACCTTGTCGCCGCGAGCCACCAGTTCGTCGAGCGTCCATTCCTTGCCGGTCAGCTCTTTCAGCTTGGCGCTATCGACCTTGCGGTCGGCCAGCCAGGTGTCGTAATCCGCCTTGCTCTTGACCTCCACCACGATCGGCATGAAGCCATGGTCCTTGCCGCACAGCTCCGTACACTGACCGCGGTAGATACCGGGCTTGTCGACCCGGGTCCAGGCTTCGTTGACGAACCCCGGAATCGCGTCACGCTTCACCGCGAACGCCGGCACCCACCAGGAGTGAATGACGTCGGCAGCGGTCACCAGAAAGCGCACCTTGGCGCCAACCGGCAGCACCAGCGGCTGATCGACTTCCAGCAGATAGTGTTCGCCTTTGGTGGCCTGGTTATTAATCTGTTCGGCGGGGGTGGCCAGATTGCTGAAGAACTCAACGTCCTGCCCGAGGTATTTGTAATGCCATTTCCACTGATAGCCGGTGACCTGGATGTCCACATCCGGCTCACTGGTGTCATACATTTTGATCATGGTCACGGTTGCGGGAATGGCCATCACCACCAGAATCACGAACGGCACCACAGTCCAGAGGATCTCGACCGTCGTACTTTCATGAAATTTGGCAGCTACCTGGCCGGTTGAGCGGCGGTGGACAATCATCGACCAGAACATGGCACCAAAGACAATGACGCCGATCACCACACAGATCCAGAAAATGGTCATGTGCAGGTCGAATACCGCGTTACTCACCTCAGTAGCCCCTGGCGCCATATTCACCGTCCAGGCAGCTTGCGCCTGGCTGAATATTGACCACAACACAAGGCCCACCCAGACTTGTGGATGTCGCATCATTGCGGGTTCCCCTTATAGTTCTTTTTATCCCGCCGGCTTTCACCTGCGGTCAAGGAAGCGGCTGCCTGGACTACGAACTCAAACCGTCACACCTTGGCTGCACATGCAGTCGGACGTCCCCAGCTAATCTTCTTACAGACCCGAGTATAGACAGCGACTGCGACCTCGCAATGTGATGGCGTAAATCAGCTGAGACAGATTGTGTTTTGCGCCAGCAACCACGGATGGAGGGATACCAGACGAATGGTGGCAAATCGATATAACGTATACACATAACCATGAAATAATTATGACAAATGCGTCTTAGCAAATTTTGTAAGCCAGCTACTTTATGTCTTCCCTATTTCATTGCCTTGTTTCCTGGAGTTTTCATGAACACCGCCGCATTGCGCGAGCAGATCCAGCGTGCCCAACAACATGAGGCCGAAACCGGCCACCTGACGCGTCAGCTGGAAACCCAATTGCCACACCTTCACCCGGCCATCCAACTGCCGGATGTCGATGCCAAGGACGTTTTGACGCGCTTTGTCACAGCTTATATCGAACAAGTCCCGGACCTGCTCGATGCGGCCAACGAAGTGGCGCGTGAAGCGGGCATCGAAGACCAGATCAAACCTGTTCTGAAAATCGCCGAGCAGTTCTTCATCCAGCCGCCGGCAATCATGGAAGGCCATGAAGGGCTCGATAGCCTGCTGGACGAAGCCTACCTGGCCCATCGTCTGGTCGAGGAGGTCAACGATCTCTACATCAAACATTTCGGCCAGCCACTGATTCCGCTGGACATGACCGTCGCCAACCTGATTGCCCACCAATTGATCGGCGAAGAATTCGCCAACCAACTGGATGAGGCCGTGCATCACGCGGTAGACGAAATGCTCAATGAAGAGAGCTTCGCGCTGGAGTCCGTCGAGGCTTACCGCGAAAAACTCAACAGCCCGGACACCGGAGCCGCGTGGAAACGCTGGCCATGCCTGTCGCGCCAACTGGGCGTAGGGCTGGAGCTGGATAAGCCGGCTGCTTGATCCTCTATTGGAAGCCGAGCACAAAACCCTGTGGCGAGGGAGCTTGCTCCCGCCGGCCGGTCCGCGCTCGGGCGCAGCAGTCGTAAACCCGGCACATGCGGTGTGTCTGACAAAACCGGGTTTGCAGGTTTTGGGGTCGCTGCGCGACCCAGCGGGAGCAAGCTCCCTCGCCACAAATTGCGCTCGACTCAGGATCTAGATCAAACCCCGGCTGACCCCATGCCAACCGTCGTGCGCAAGCGCCCTTCCAGTCTGCGCTTCAATCCGCGCGCCTCAATTATCAGCTTCGAACCTTTGGCCGCATTGGCCCGGCCCCATTCCTCCAGCAACTCAAGGCAGGAATGGTCGATGTAACTCAGATTGCTCAACGGCACATGCACTGTGGCACCCGCCGGAATGGTCGCCAGCACCTGGGTCAGAGCAGGCACCTTGAGAAAGGTCGCCGCGCCTGTCAGTCGCAACTCCATTTCACCCTCACGGGACAGATCGATCAGGCCGATTTTCAGCCTCGACGCCTTCCAGGCCAGTTTCGCCAAGGTCAAACCGAAGCCAATCAGTACGCCGGTCAGCAGGTCGGTGAAAATGATTGCCAGAGCTGTCGCCGCATAGGTCAGCATCGGCATCCGGCCATAGCGCCCCAGCCCGCGAAAGGCCTTGAGGTCGACCAGTTTTATACCGGTGTAAACCAATACTCCGGCGAGGCTCGCCACCGGAATGCTGTGCAGCACACTGGACAGCAGCAACACAAACGCCAGCAACCACATGCCGTGGAAAATCGCGGAAAACCGTGTCGTAGCACCGGCCTGCACATTCGCCGAGCTGCGGACGATCACCCCGGTCATCGGCAACGCACCAAGCAGACCGCAGAGCATATTGCCGACACCCTGCGCCGACAGCTCCCGATCGAAATCCGACCGCTGACCGCTGTGCATGCGATCCACCGCCGCTGCCGACAACAGCGTTTCGGCACTGGCGATAAAGGCCACGGCGAACGCCGCGATCAGCACATTGGGATCAGCCAGATTGAGCAGGTCGGACGGTCGCAGCCAATCGATCGCTTCTGCCAGATTGGCCGGCACTTCGACGCGCTTCACTTGCAATGCGAGGGCAAGGCTCGCGACAGTCGCCAGGCCGACGCCGAGCAGGGCACCAGGAACAAACCGCAGCGACAGTGGACGCCACTTGTCCCACAACCACATCACCACAATCGTCGACAGCCCGAGCAGCCCAGCCTGCCAGCCGAGCCCGCCACCCAATGTCGGCAAGGCCTGAGCCAGAGCGACAGGGAAGCCCGTCAGGTTATCCAGCCCGGACGGTTTGGGGGAGCCGTCGAGCATCACATGGACCTGCGACAGCACGATCAACACACCGATCCCGGCGAGCATCCCATAGACCACCGCCGGTGCCGTGACCCGGAACCAGCAGCCCAGACGCAAACGTCCGGCGACCAATTGCAGAAAACCGGCCAGCAACAGAATCGGCCCAAGCATGGCCACTCCGTGCTGACGTACCACTTCAAACACCAACACCGCCAGGCCCGCCGCCGGACCGCTGACCTGTAGCGGCGAACCCGCCAGCCAACCGACCACCAGGCCACCGATAATCCCGGTGATCAGGCCTTTGGCCGGCGGCATGCCGGACGCGATGGCGATCCCCATGCACAAGGGCAGGGCGACGAGAAACACCACCACCGAAGCCAGCAGCTCCCGTGGCAAAACAGCTTTTAATTGCGCAGCACGCATAAGGACTCTCCCGAGGTTTTCTTCAGGCGTGGCAAAGCCCGACCGCTGGATTCGCAGTCACGGCTAAGCCACACAGGGGATTAGGAGGATTTAGAAGCGCGCTTTGGGCGTCGCAACGGGAATCGGATGGCTGCCATCGAGCGGCAGGAAACAGCCCCGGTCCGCGTCGTAGGCTTTGATTTCACTGGTTTCGATGTTGTAGACCCAGCCATGGATAAACAGCTGACCGTTGGCCATGCGCGACGCCACCGACGGGTGAGTCCGCAAGTGCTGTAGCTGAGCGATGACGTTTTCTTCGGTCAGCACATGCATGCTTTCGCTTTCATCAGCGCAATTGCAGTTGTCCTGCACCATTGTCTTGGCCACCTCCGCATGGCGCAGCCAGGCTTTGACCGTGGGCATTTTTTCCAGGCTTTGCGGGTTGAGCACCGCGCGCATCGCGCCGCAGTCGGAGTGTCCGCAAATGATGATGTGCTGCACGCCCAGCGCCAGAACCGCGTACTCGATAGCGGTGGAGACGCCCCCGTTCATTTGCCCGTAAGGTGGCACCACATTGCCCACGTTGCGAGTCACGAACAGGTCGCCGGGGGCACTTTGGGTAATCAATTCCGGGACGATGCGCGAATCGGCGCAGGCGATGAACATCGCTCTTGGCCGTTGGGCCGTGGCGAGTTTTTTGAAGAGTTCTTCCTGTTGCGGAAAGATCTCGTGATGAAAGTGCAGAAAGCCGTCAACGATATGCTGCAGCGCTGCATCGGCGCTTTCGGCCTCGGGGAGGGCAGAAGCCGACGCAGCCAAAGGCTGTTTATCCTTGTCACTCATGATTCATCCTCTTTGACGGATTAAAGGAATTTTCCGGTTTTATCCAGTATGAAGCCAGTGATTGGCTAAAAAACACTCAACCCACTGACCGCGACCCATCAGTCACTCGATGAACAAGGTAGCCGTCGAAACTTAACTCAAACTGAATCGAGCGCTCTAGGACGCCTGTTCCAGCTCGTTAAAAACGTGACCAGAGTATAAATGGTCCCTCCATCAGCACTATTCAACGATAAACCAATTCCCCTTAAAGCAGCGACATCTGGCCGCCTGGCGGACAAAAAGCCTCGCAATCGAGATTGAAACCCTCCCGTCGATTCAGCCCCAGACGTTTGATGGCTTTGGCGAAACGTTGTGCCAGCAAATCCGCAAAGGGTCCTTCGCCGCGCATGCGTGCACCGAAGTGACTGTCGTACAGCTCACCGCCACGGCTTTGGCGAATCAGGCTCAGCACATGGGCCGCTCGCTGCGGGTAGTGAGCGGCCAGCCACTCCTCGAACAGCGGCGCAACCTCCAGCGGCAGGCGCAGCATCATGTAAGCCGCGCTTTGTGCGCCGGCGGCATGGGCTTCGCCGAGCAGGCTTTCCAGTTCGCTGTCGTTGATCATCGGAATCATCGGCGAACACAGCACACCCACCGGGATCCCGGCCTCATGCATGACCCTGATCGCCCGCAACCGGGCTTTGGGGGCTGCGGCTCGCGGTTCGAGGATGCGTTTGAGCTCATCATCGAGGGTGGTCAGGCTGATCATCACCGCCACCAGGCGCTGCTGCGCCAGTTCGGCGAGCAAGTCCAGATCACGAAGAATCAGCGAGCCTTTGGTAATGATGGTCACCGGATGGCGGTAGCGCAGCAGTACTTCCAGGGTTTGGCGAGTGATTTTGTGCTCGCGCTCGATCGGCTGATAAGGATCGGTATTGGACCCAAGGTTGATTGGCGCGCACTTATAACCGCGCTTCGAGAGCTGCTCTTCCAGTACGTCAGCGGCGTTGGTCTTGGCGATCAGCCGAGTCTCGAAATCCAGCCCCGGCGACAAATCCCAATAGGCATGGCTGGGCCGCGCATAGCAGTAGATGCAACCGTGCTCGCAGCCACGATAGGGATTGATCGAGCGATCGAAGGGCAAGTCCGGCGAAGTGTTGCGAGTAATGATGGTTTTCGCCGTCTCGATGCGCACCTCGGTGCCTTGGGTCATCGGCGCTTCCTGATACCAGCCGTCATCCTCGACGACCGAACGGTTCGGTGCGAAGCGGTTGTGCGGATTGGTCGCGGTGCCGCGTCCGCGAGGGGGTAAGGGCGTCATCTCGAACGAACCTCGAAAGCTGTATGGACATACAGTATACGAGTGCCTGAATTCTGACCAGTGCCGTTCGGCACTTCAGAAGTGCTACACACTATAAGAATGTCTGAAGAGTTATGTATCCAAGTCCGCGACAGTTCTCAGAGAGAAACGATGACACATATAAAGTCTGCACAGCCCCCAATAGCATCTATGGTTAGTTTTATTCACATGCAACATCACTAAAACAAACATACAGGTATCAAGTAATGTCGTTTTTCAATCAGCGCGGTATCTTCATGCAACTGCTGGCTCCCACCATAGTGAATCCAAATGAAGCACAAGTTTCAATGCAACTGGCACGAAAAGAGTTGGGTTGGGATGCTGAAAACCAAGTGCAAACCGAGACCCTTGTCGACTCTACCTTCGTAACCGCCGTCTCCCGCGATGGTGGCCGCTCCTTCAGCATCCGCGCCAACGCACCGGATGTTGACGGCAACCGTGTTATCAACGACGCGGACAAGAGCAAACTTCTCGCGTTGGCCGTGGCTTACTCCCGCATCGTCAATCCTTGATAAGTGCTACACAGCTTACATAAAAAAGGCGTTAGCCCCGTGCGAAGTTTCTTCGCGCGGGAGATCTATTTATATAGACCATGCAACCATCAATTATGTTTAGCTATTTACCCAAGCGCATCGGCCGATGTCGGTTTCATATCACCGGCTCGGGCTAAATAAGCGGGTTCAAAACCGCCGATGCTGAATAGTCGGCGGTTTTGAGGGGGAGGGTCGAGACTCAGTGCTGATCGTCAGCCTTTTTCTTCAGCTTCGGGTTCGGGAAAAACTGCACCGCCTGGACTTTCGCATCCGGCACCTTCAACGCCGAGACATTGACCCGCGTGCCCAACTCCTTGGGCACCGACAGACCTTGCTCGTTGAGCGTGTCGGAATAACCGCAGGCCACGCATTCGCGGTGCGGCACGTCATCTTCGCTCCACATCATCAACTTGTCCGGCTCGCTGCACGCCGGGCAGACTGCACCCGCGATGAAGCGTTTTTTGGTTTTGCTCACAGGCCCGTCACTCATGCTGCCGCGTCCTCACTCAGGCCGCTATGGCGCAAGAGTGCGTCAATCGACGGCGCACGTCCGCGGAAATCGACGAACAGCACCATCGGCTCCTGCGAACCACCACGGGCCAGAATCGCTTCGCGGAATGCGCGACCGGTGTCGGCGTTGAACACGCCTTCTTCCTCGAACTTCGAGAACGCGTCAGCCGACAGCACTTCAGCCCATTTGTAGCTGTAATAACCCGCCGCATAACCGCCAGCGAAGATGTGCGCAAAGCTGTTAGGGAAGCGGTTGTACGCCGGTGGACGCATGACCGAGACCTCGTCACGCACGCCTTCGAGCACCTGCAGCACACTACGACCGTCGCCGTGGGTGGTGTGCAATTCGAAGTCGAACAACGAGAATTCCAGTTGGCGGACCATCATCAGCCCGGACTGGAAATTTTTCGCTGCGAGCATTTTTTCCAGCAGATCCTGAGGCAGCGGTTCGCCGGTTTCGTAGTGACCGGAAATCAACGCCAGGCCTTCAGGCTCCCAGCACCAGTTCTCCATGAACTGGCTCGGCAATTCCACCGCATCCCATGCCACGCCGTTGATCCCGGACGCGCCGGCATGCTCGATACGGGTCAGCAGGTGGTGCAGGCCATGGCCGAATTCGTGGAACAGGGTGGTGACTTCATCGTGGGTCAGCAGCGCGGGCTTGCCGCCGACGGCCGGAGTGAAGTTGCAGACCAGATTCGCCACCGGGCTTTGCAACACGCCTTCAGCGGTGCGGCGACGGTCGCGAGCGCCGTCCATCCAGGCCCCGCCACGCTTGTTGGCGCGGGCATAAAGATCGAAGAAGAAACGCCCGATGTGCTGACCGTTTTCCTTGATTTCAAACAGGCGAACATCCGGATGCCAGGTGTCGAAACCTTTCTGCTCGGTGATTTCGATGCCGTACAGACGCTGAACGATAGCGAACAGCCCGCCCAGCACCTTGTCGATCGGGAAGTAGGCGCGCAGTGTTTCCTGAGCCACGCTGTAACGCTGCTCGCGGAGTTTTTCACCATAGAAACCGCTGTCCCAGCTTTGCAGGTCCGGGCAGCCTTGTTCGGCGGCGTAGGCCTTGAGTTGCTCCAGGTCCAATGCGGCGAACGGCTTGCTGCGTTTGGCCAGATCGCGCAGGAAGCTCAGCACCTGATCGCTGGACTCGGCCATTTTGGTCGCCAGACTCAGCTCGGAGAAACTGGCGAAACCCAGCAGTTGAGCCAGTTCCTGACGCAGGTCGAGGATTTCTTCCATTACCGGGCCGTTATCGTTCTGACCGGCATTCGGACCTTGGTCCGACGCGCGGGTGCAATAAGCGGCGTAGACTTCTTCGCGCAGCGCGCGGTCGTGGGCGTAAGTCATCACCGCGAAGTAGCTTGGGAATTCCAGGCTGATCAGCCAGCCTTGCAGACCTTTAGCCTCAGCCGCAGCCGCCATTTGCGCCTTGGCCGAGTCGGTCAGACCGGCCAGGGCCGCTTCGTCGGTAACGTGCTTGGTCCAGGCCTGAGTAGCGTCGAGCAACTGGTTGGAAAACCGGCTGCCCAGTTCGGACAATTTGCTCTGCACTTCGGCGTAACGCTTTTGTTGCGCCTCAGGCAGGTCGATACCCGACAGGCGGAAATCGCGCAGGGCGTGTTCGAGGATGGTTTTTTGCGCCACGTCGAAACCAGCGGATTCCGGGCTGTTGGCCAAGGCTTCGAAAGCCTGGAACAGTTCGCGGTTCTGGCCCAATTCGGTGGCATAGGCGCTCAAGGCCGGCAGGCAGGCCTCATAAGCTTCACGCAGTTCGGCACTGTTGCACACGGCGTTCAGATGGCTGACCGGGCTCCAGGCAGCGCCCAGGCGATCGTTGAGTTCATCCATGGCCAGCACCAGACCGGCCCAGTCAGGCTGTTTGCCCTGACTTTCCAGGATGCCAACGATAGCGGCGCGGTTGTCAGCGAGGATCTGTTCGATGGCCGGTTGCACATGCTCGGCACGGATCGCCGAGAACGGCGGCAGGTCGTAGGGCTGCAGAAGAGGGTTGTTCACGCTCACGGTTTGACACCTTGGCTGGAAGAAACATTGGGCCATCTTAATTACAATCGACGCTCACCGCAGCTATCGGCTCCATTAATAAATGTCACAGAGGGAACGCCACTTGGCCATTCGCACCTACCAGAACCACACGCCGACACTCGGCGAACGAGCCTTTGTCGACAGCTCGGCGGTGGTCATCGGCGACGTTGAAATCGGTGCCGACAGCTCGGTCTGGCCGCTGACCGTGATCCGCGGCGACATGCACCGCATCCGCATCGGCGAACGCACCAGCGTGCAGGATGCCTGTGTGCTGCACATTACCCACGCCGGCCCGTTCAACCCGGACGGCTTCCCGCTGCTGATCGGCGATGATGTGACCATCGCCCACAAAGTGATGCTGCACGGCTGCAAGGTTGGCAACCGGATACTCATTGGTATGGGCAGCATCGTCATGGACGGCGCGGTGGTAGAAGACGACGTGATCATCGGCGCCGGCAGCCTGGTACCGCCGGGCAAGCGTCTGGAGAGCGGCTTTCTCTACGTGGGCAGCCCGGTCAAACAGGTCCGGCCACTGACTGACAAGGAGCGCGCCTTTTTCACCTACAGCGCGGCGAACTACGTGAAGCTCAAGGATCTGCATCTGGCCGAAGGTTACGACCAGCGCCATTAATCAGGAATCACCATGCGTTACCAAACCATTCTGTTCGACCTCGATGGCACCCTGACCGACCCTCGTGAAGGCATTACCCGTTCAATCCAGTTCGCCCTGAGCAAACTGGGCATAGATGAGCCGGACCTGACCAAACTCGAGCACTTCATTGGCCCGCCGCTGCTGCAAGCCTTCATGCAGTTCTATGACTTCGATGAGGCCAGGGCCTGGGAAGCGGTGAATTTTTATCGCGAGCGGTTCAAGGTCACCGGACTGTATGAAAACCGCGTATTCGAGGGCGTCGCACCGCTGCTGGAAACCCTGAGCGGGCAAGGGCGGCAGCTGTATATCGCCACCTCGAAACCCTGGGTGTTTGCCCGGGAAATCGCCAGACACTTTGATTTCGCCAGGCACTTCAAAGTGATCTACGGCAGCGAACTGGACGGCACTCGCACCGACAAAGTCGAATTGATCGCCCATCTGTTGGCCGAAGAAGGCCTGGATCCAGGCGATACGCTGATGATCGGCGACCGCAAACACGACCTGATCGGCGCCCGCAGTAATGGGCTGGATGCGGCGGCGGTGGGTTATGGGTTTGGTAGCCGTGAGGAGTTGAGCGCTGAGCAGCCGGCGTATCACTTTGAAACATTGACCGAGTTGCATCAGGCGTTTTTGCAGCGCTGATCAAATCCATTCGCGGGCAAGCCCGCTCCCACAGGTATCGCGGTGCTTTTGTGGGAGCGGCGGTGCGGCGATCCGACTTGCCCGCGAAGACGTCGGGTCAGCGAGCGGAAAGACTGGAACCCGCCAACGCCTTCAGCGCCGCCTTACGCTGCTCAACCGGCAAAGCCCCCAATTTCTCCACCTCGCCATAAAACACCAGCCAATCCCCACCCGTTTGCTTGAACAACTGCGCAAACGCCGGCACCCACTGATCGTAGAGTCCAAACGGCAGCAATCGGGCGTTGTTCATTGGTGCGTTGATCCAGGCGTCGTAACGCTTCGCGCCGGCCCATTGATTGTCGCGCAGTTGTCGATAGTCGCGGCGCAACTGCTCGAACTCCGCAGCTTTGCGCTGGCGCATCTGCTCAATCGACAGGGGTGACGCATACAGCCGCTCAAGCCGCGCGCGGGTGTCCAGAATCAGCTGGATAAACTGATCACGCTGCTGCACATCGGCCCTGCCGGTCGGTGGCAATCCACGGGCCGCACGCCACTGGCGAGTCCCTTCCTGCTCGACGAAGGTGGCGAATGACTCGTTGAACCCGGTGTCGTCCTTCAGATAAAACCGCTGGTGCGCCAGCTCATGGAAAATCAATGTCGCCAGGCGTTCTTCGCCCCAACCCATCATTGAATTCATGATCGGGTCATTGAACCAGCCCAGGGTCGAATAGGCCTCCACGCCGCTAATCGACACGTCCATGCCTTGCTGGCGTTGCAATGCCGCCTCACCTCGCGCCGCGCCCTGGCTGTAAAAGCCGCGATAGGCGACGCAACCGGCAATCGGGAAGCAGTGATTGTTCGGCATCAGCGAAAACTCGGCCGTGGCGTATACGTTCCACACCACAAATGGCCGGCCGATATCGGCGTAGAGGCGATAGCTTTTGTTATCCGGCAGGTGCAAGTGCTGGCTGGCGAACTCGCGGGCCTTTTGCGATCGGGCTAAATGCTCGCGCAATGTCGGATCGCGAGCCGGATCGGCAATCACCTCGACCACAGGCTCGCGGGCCTGCAGCAACTGCCATTGTCCACCCGCCAACTGGCTGTAATAACTGAGACTGGAACAACCGTTCAGCAGCAAAAGCACAAGTGCCGGAAACAAAATGCGCAAAAGACGGTCGAGTACCCCATGGCGCATACATTGCCTATTCAAATCGAATCATCCCGTGAGCGTCTATTATCAAGACTATCTCTCCTGCCCGGAGCTTCGCTATGCGCACGTTAATGCTAACGGGTGGCCTGCTGATGTTAGCCGGCTGCGCTGGACTGCCCGACCCTGATCCAGCCCAAGCCTGGATCGATCTCGACACCCGTCAGGACAGCGTGCTGCAAGCGCTGGAAGTCGACGAAAAAACCTCGATCGACAAGCGCTATTTCGAAGTTCAACCCGGCAGCCATGAGCTGACCGTTCGTTATCAATTCGCGGTAGAGCCGACCAATATCGGCCCGGGCACCGAACCGCTCTGGCGCGATTGTCAGTTGAATGTGAAATTCAAGGATTTCAACGCCGGTCAACGCTATCGACTGCAGACAGGGAACATCGGCTTCCGGCCGTGGGCCAAGCTCTATGACCAGCAGCGAAAGGTAGTTGGCCAAGGGCAACCGGCAGGCTGTCAGCGCACCTGATCGGCGCTATGCTGCAAGCCTGACCGCTCGGAGTTCCATCATGCGCTCGCCATTGCTGTTACTCGCCCTCGGCTCTCTCGCTGCCTGTGCCAGCCCTCTGCCGGCCGTCGACCCGCAACAAGCCTGGGTCGACCTTGATACCCAGACCCCGGGCGGAAAACTGGTCATGGCTGAGCGCCTGGACAACCAGCGGCTAAGTGACGGGCGTTTTTTCCAGGTCACCCCCGGCAGCCATGAACTGGAAGTGCGCTTCGACTTCGAGATACATGGGGGTGGGATGAACATAATGAACGAACCCCAGGAGCGCCTCTGTTACCTGACGGTGCGCTATGACCATTTCGAGGCCGGCCAGCGTTATCGGCTGGAAGCCCGCTCGCTGGGTTTCAATGCCAGCGCCCGACTGTACAACACCAAACGCGAGATCGTGGCAGAAGACCGCTTGGTGAATTGCGTGCCCTGAGGGCGGCTATCTGTCGTTCTTTTGATAGATGATTTTCTTGGTGCCGCCTTCGCAGGTACCGACCACCATATTCTGATCATGCACCTCGTCATTGCTGACGATCTCCAATGTGTAGGACGTCACCTTGTTGGCCTGGATCTTCGTTTCGATTTCGGCCTTGAGCTCCTCACAGGATTTCGGTGCCGCCAGGGTCGAGGTGGCCAGCGCGCAACAGATAACCGCCAAAGCAAAACGTTTCATGGTTACAACTCCCTTTGATGCAGCGCGCATAGTCATACGCTGAAGCCACTTTCGCTCATTCGACCATAGTTTTGCAAAGCAAGTTCTGATGCAGCTCACAGCCTGCGAAACCGATGCCGACTGGAGTGCTGTGTATTAACGAGTAAGTCTTCGCGGGCAAGCCTGCTCCTACAGTGAATGGTGTATCCCCTGTGGGAGCGGGCTTGCCCGCGAAAGCGATGGTTCAGTCAACGCCAACCTCGCAGATTAATTAACCAACGTCCCATCAAGCGTGATTTTGGCATTCAACACCTTCGACACCGGGCAACCTTCCTTGGCTTTTTTGCTCAATTCCTCGAATTGCTGCTGAGTGGCGCCAGGGATTACCGCCTTGAGCGTCAGATGCACGGCGGTAATCGCAAAGCCACCGTCCACCTGGTCCAGCGTCACCTCGGCATTGGTATCGATGCTGGTGGCTTTCAGGTTGGCCTCGCCGAGAATCATCGAAAAGGCCATGGAGAAACAACCCGCGTGAGCGGCACCGATCAGCTCTTCGGGGTTAGTGCCCGAGCCGCCTTCGAAGCGCGCCTTGAAGCCATAAGGAGCATTTTTCAAAGCCCCGGTTTCGGTCGAGATAGAACCAACGCCGGTTTTCAGATCGCCTGCCCAATGAGCCGATGCTTTCTTTTTGATACTCATCTCTGCCTCCTCAAGATCCAGCGCGAAGGATCGCGCCTTCATGGTTTTCCGCTATCAGGTTTCTGAGGATAGAAGGCCTGGCAAAGTTCACCTTGTCGGATCGAACCGCTTATCTGGTAGGCAAATTCATCTCAGCTATTGAATCTCGGGTATATGCCCACATTGCATAGAACAGGCTTATAGAAATCGGCAGGTTTTGGCTCGTGACAAAAGCCTGCGCACCCATTGGAGAAGCAGGTTTATGAAACGACTGTCTGATATCAAGTTCTCGACCCTCGACCTGGTGCCCGTGCGTGAAAACGGCAGCCCGGCGCAATCGCTGCGCAACTCGCTGGACCTGGCGCAACACGTCGAGAAGTTTGGCTACAACCGCTTCTGGGTCGCCGAACACCACAACATGGACGGCATCGCCAGCTCGGCGACCTCCGTGTTGCTCGGCTACCTGGCCGGCGGCACCTCGACTATTCGCGTCGGTTCCGGCGGCGTGATGCTGCCCAACCATGCGCCGCTGGTGATCGCCGAGCAGTTCGGCACCCTGGAAAGCCTGTATCCGGGCCGTATCGACCTCGGTTTGGGGCGCGCCCCCGGTTCCGATCAGATGACCGCTCGCGCCCTGCGCCGTGAACGCTCCGGCAGCGCCGACGATTTTCCCGAAGATGTGGCCGAACTGATGAGATACCTCGGCCCGCGCACACCTGATCAAAAAGTGATCGCCGTCCCGGGCACCGGCACCAACGTGCCGGTCTGGCTGTTGGGTTCCAGCCTGTTCAGTGCGCAACTGGCCGGGGAGCGCGGTTTGCCCTACGCTTTCGCCTCGCATTTCGCACCGCGCTACATGCACGAAGCGATTCGCGTCTACCGCAACCACTTCAAACCTTCGGCGACGCTCGACAAGCCTTATGTGATGCTCGGCGTGCCGCTGGTGGCCGCGGACACCGACGAACAGGCCGATTATCTGGCGACTTCGGTCTATCAACGAATTCTCGCCCTGATGCGCGGCCACAGCCTGGTGCAACGTGCGCCGGTGAAAACCATGGATGGCCTGTGGTTGCCCCATGAGAAAGAAGCGGTGGCGAGCTTCCTCGGCCTGGCGATGGTCGGCAGCCCGGAAAAAATCCGCGCCAAGCTGGAAGTGCTGATCGAACAGACCCAAGCTGATGAGCTGATATTCACCTGCGACCTGTACGAACATGCCGATCGCCTGCATTCCTACGAATTGCTGGCACAAGTCATGAAGGGCTGACGTTCAAAACCCATAAAAAAGCCGACGCAACCGCGTCGGCTTTGATGTCCAGGCAGGATTAACCTTGCTTGTAGACGATTACCTTGCTGCCCTTTTCACAGGTGCCAACCACTTTGCCGTCAGCCGCGGTGCCTTTATCGACGATTTCCAGCGCGTAATTCGCAATGCCCTTGGCATCGAGTTTCGCTGCAATCTCGGCCTTCAACTCTTCGCATGGTTTGCCGGCAGCCAAGGCTGTTCCTGCAAAGCTCAACAAAGCTGCCGCCAATATGAATTTTCTCATCGGTCACATTCCCCTGGTCGAATCAAAAAGGGGCGTCGACGCTCTACGCTGCCGCGCCCAAACTATGGCGCGTTGCCACTTCCTATGGCAATCATCCAGCGCACAAGTTCAGACGCCTGGCTCAAACTCAGCTACTGGCAATCCGGAACCCGACCTTGAGGGTTACCTGAAAGTGCGCCGCCTTGCCGTCCTTGATATGCCCACGGGTTTCGGTCACTTCGAACCACTCCAGTAACTTGAGGCTTTTACTGGCCTCGGCCAGCGCATTGTTGATGGCGTCTTCAATGCTGGTGGGGGAAGAGCCAACCAGTTCGACTTTCTTGTAGGTGTGATGGTCAGTCATGGCGTTCTCCTTAGGGTGTGAATACAGCCTAGCAGCGATTTTTCTTATTTCTTCTGTCGACCATTTCCACGTGAAATTTCAGATTTACTGCACTTTCCCAACCGCCTGGAGTCCCAAACAACACAGGTCACTCATCATCAATGCAGGAGAACCACCATGGCTAACACCTCGTTACGTAAAGCCTCATTGCAAAGCATGGAAGCCGAGATCGAGAGTCTGCTCAAGTCGCTGGAAAGCCTTAAAGAAGATGCCTCGGACGAGTCGCGCAAAACCCTCAAAGTGCTGAAAAGCAACGCCGAGAATGCGCTGAGACACTCCCGTGCACTGCTCAGCGATGCCTATGAAGAAGTCAAAGTCAAAACCCGTGAAACCGGGATCGCCACTCGCGATTACGCCCAGGAACATCCTTGGACCACCGCCGGTGTCGCGGTCGGTGCTCTCGGTCTGCTGGCCGCTTACCTGCTGTGCAAACGCGGGGATTAAGTCGTTTGGCGCAGCTCATGCTTGAGCCACTGCGCCAACTGCCGAGCGCGCCCGTCCGCGGCGCGCTTGGGTAGCCACAACGCCAGTTGCGCCGGGGTTTCGCAAAAGCCCCACGGTGCAACCAGGCGACCGGCGCGCAAGTCCTCGGTCACCAATGGCTCGGGCGCAATCGCCACCCCAAGGCCCGCTACCGCCGCTTCCAGCAAATAATACAAATGCTCGAAACCCTGACCGAACTTCAAGGCCTTGGCATCGATGTCGTTCTGCTGTGCCCAAACAGGCCAGGCTTGCGGCCGCGAAGTGGTGTGCAATAACGCCTCATTCAGCAGCGCCTCGGCCGGGGCCTCACGCAAACGCTCGTAACCGGCGAAACGCGGGCTCATGACCGGGCCGATGCGTTCGCTGGCCAATTCATAAACCTGCATGTCCGCCGGCCACGGAGGCTCGGCGAACACCAGCAAAGCGTCCAGCCCGGGTCGTCGTGGATCGAGATCGCCTTCGCCAGCCGACAGGTGCAAGCGCAGGTCCGGCAAATCGGCATTCAATCGCCCCAGACGCGGAATAAACCAGCGCGCCAGTAAACTGCCCGAGCAGCCGAGCACGAACGGCGCATCAGCACTGCCTTGGGTCAGTTCGGCACAAACCGTGCGCAAGCGCTCGAAGGCGTCGCTACTGGCGTCGCGTAATCGCACACCGGCATCTGTGAGTTTCAGGCCGCGCCCATCCTTGATGAAAAGGCTGACACCGAGATGCTCTTCGAGCACCTTCAGCTGCCGACTCACTGCACCGTGGGTGACGTGCAGCTGTTCGGCAGCCTGGCTGACGCTGTTCAGCCGGGCAGTCGCTTCGAAGGCGCGCAGCGCGTTCAACGGGGGAAGGTCATGGCTCATGGGATCTGTGAGTTTTCCTGACAGGTTGTGGCGATCTTATCGGTTTTCAGCCAGGTACGTCAGGGGTAGAGTGAACGCCATTGTCCTTCTACGCATTCAGATGGAGCGCCCCATGACCCAGACTAATCTGCGCAACGGCCCTGACGCCAACGGCCTGTTCGGCGCGTTCGGTGGCCGCTACGTCGCCGAAACCCTGATGCCGTTGATCCTCGATCTGGCCCGCGAATACGAAGCGGCCAAGGAAGATCCAGCATTTATCGAAGAGCTTGCCTACTTCCAGCGCGATTACGTCGGCCGCCCAAGCCCACTGTATTTCGCCGAGCGTCTGACTGAATTCTGCGGCGGCGCGAAGATCTACCTCAAGCGCGAAGAGCTGAACCACACCGGCGCGCACAAGATCAACAACTGCATCGGCCAGATTCTGCTGGCGCGGCGCATGGGCAAAAAACGCATCATCGCCGAGACCGGCGCCGGCATGCACGGCGTGGCGACTGCCACCGTGGCCGCGCGTTTCGGCCTCGACTGCGTGATCTACATGGGCACCACCGACATCGAACGCCAGCAAGCCAACGTGTTCCGCATGAAGCTGCTCGGCGCTGAAGTGATCCCGGTAGTGGCCGGCACCGGCACCCTGAAAGACGCGATGAACGAAGCGCTGCGCGACTGGGTGACCAACGTCGACAGCACCTTCTACCTGATCGGCACCGTGGCCGGTCCGCATCCGTATCCTGCGATGGTTCGCGACTTCCAGGCGGTGATCGGCAAGGAAACCCGCGATCAGCTGCAAGCCCAGGAAGGCCGTCTGCCCGACAGCCTGGTGGCGTGCATCGGTGGCGGTTCCAACGCCATGGGCCTGTTCCACCCGTTCCTCGATGACACCAGCGTGCAGATCATCGGCGTTGAAGCAGCCGGTCACGGCATCGAAACCGGCAAACACGCCGCCAGCCTCAATGGCGGCGAGCCGGGTGTGTTGCACGGCAACCGGACCTTCCTGCTGCAAGACGATGACGGCCAGATCATCGACGCCCACTCGATTTCCGCCGGCCTCGACTACCCAGGCATTGGCCCTGAACACGCTTGGTTACACGACATCGGCCGCGTCGAATACACCTCGGTCACCGATCACGAAGCACTCGATGCGTTCCACAAGTGCTGCCGTCTGGAAGGCATCATTCCGGCGCTGGAAAGTGCCCACGCCCTGGCCGAAGTGTTCAAACGCGCGCCAACCCTGCCAAAAGATCACCTGATGGTGGTCAACCTGTCCGGCCGTGGCGACAAAGACATGCAAACCGTGATGCACCATATGGAACAGTCCCAGCAGGAGAAACACTGATGAGCCGCCTGCAAACGCGCTTTGCCGAACTCAAGGAACAGAACCGTGCCGCCCTGGTGACCTTCATCACCGCCGGTGACCCAAGCTATGACACCTCGCTGGCGATCCTCAAAGGCTTGCCTGCGGCTGGCGCCGATGTGATCGAACTGGGCATGCCCTTCACCGATCCGATGGCCGACGGCCCGGCGATTCAACTGGCCAACATCCGTGCGCTGGGCGCCAGGCAAAACCTGGAGAAAACCCTGCAAATGGTCCGCGAGTTCCGCGCCGGCAACAGCGATACTCCGCTGGTGCTGATGGGTTACTTCAACCCGATCCACCATTACGGCGTGCCGCGCTTCATCGCTGAAGCCAAGGAGGCCGGCGTCGATGGCCTGATCGTGGTCGATCTGCCGCCGGAGCATAACGGCGAACTCTGCGACCCGGCCCAGGCCGCCGGTCTGGACTTTATCCGCCTGACCACGCCGACCACCGATGATGTGCGTCTGCCGACCGTCCTCAACGGCAGTTCCGGTTTCGTCTACTACGTTTCGGTGGCCGGTGTGACCGGTGCCGGTTCCGCAACCCTGGAGCACGTAGAAGAAGCAGTCGCGCGGTTGCGTCGCCACACCGACCTGCCGATCAGCATCGGTTTCGGCATCCGTACGCCCGAGCAGGCCGCTGCCATCGCTCGCCTGGCTGACGGTGTTGTGGTGGGTTCGGCGCTGATCGACCAGATCGCCAATGCCGCAACGCCTGAGCAAGCGGTCGAGGGTGTCCTCAGCCTGTGTTCAGCGCTGTCCGAGGGCGTGCGTAAAGCCCGCGTCAGCTAAATAAGCGACGGTGCACAAAAGGGGTTTAGACCAAGTGTCTAAGCCCCTTTTTTTGGTTTTGGATTTTTGCGTTGTTTGAGCTGACGCCATCGCGAGCAAGCTCGCTCCCACAGGGGATGATGTCGCTCTTGTGGGGGCGGGCTTGCTCGCGATGAGGCCCTGACTGTCGCCGCAGAATCTGAACCTGCTCAAAAAACAGACAAATCCAGCGGCCTTACCGCCCCCATCCAGATCGCATGCTCGGTATGGTCTATCAGGTCATCCCCGGTATCCGGATGCACAAACACCACCAACCCTTTGCGATTGAGCGCCAGCCACGGCAAGACCTCACCGAGGTACTCGGGCTCGAAGGCCAACTGGCAGCTCCAGTCCGGGTGCGGCCCTACCGGTTTTTCATGCACACGGCCCATTTTCAACGGGAATAACTGCGCCGCCTGCTCACACAAGACTCGGGCCTGATCGATGGTGTTGGCGTCAAAATAGACATGGGCGTGGTAGCCCTTGATACGTTGCATCTGGAACCCTCGCGACACTGTCGAACCCTTCAGGCAGCCCATAGGTCAAAGTTAATACCTGCAGGAAAGAAAGAAGTTCAGCCATGAAAAACGCCGAAACCCCGGTGGTCAAACTGGTGCTCTATGGTGCCATGAGTAGCCTCGGCAGTGCGCTGATGGCTGAGATGCTGCGGCGCCAACACGAGGTCATCGCCATTCTCGATGACCTGACGGCGCTGGCGCCACGTCCGGGTTTGCGCACCAAAATCGGTAATCTGTTCGATGCCCAGCGGGTCAAGCAAAGCGTCGCCGGCTGTTCGGCGGTGATCTGCCTGCTGGATGCGCCAGGGCTGCCGATGAGCCACGAACACGTGGAAAAATCCGTCATCCCGGGACCTGTCGAGCAAGTCCTGGCCGTCGATGCGTTGATCGACGGGATGCAGGCGATGGGCATCCATCGGCTGTTTCTGGTGGGCGACTTTGCCGTGCTGGATGACCAGGAGGAGGACAGCCTGCAACGACACGCCGCCGAAGAAATCCTCGACGCCCTGCAAAGCAGTGCCTTGCACTGGACGCTGGTGAACGCACCGCGAGGTATGGCCGGGCTGACCATCGAGCATTTCAGCCATGTCAGCAGCAGCCTTGAACCGGGTCTGGCCCCAGTGCTTGAGCGGCTCAATCGCGTCGCGGTCGGTATTGCCGATGAGCTGCACCTCAACCTGCACATCGGCCAACACGTAAACTTCGTGGCGACGACCCCTAAACCGCAATAGACGGCAGGGCGACACCGATCAGCGATTCGGCACTGCTGGCCTGTTCTGCCATCAACCAATCGACGAACTTCTGAATCAGCGGCCCGCGGCGTTTGCGCTGGGGCAAAACCACGTAATAGCCAAAGCTTGAGATCGCCGTTTCGGCGATCGGCCGACAGAGCCAACCCTGCTCCAACATATTGTCCACAAGGTGCCGCCAGCCGATGGCCACGCCCTGGCCGGCAATCGCGGCTTGAATCAACAGTGTGTAGTTGTCGAAGCGCAATGGCCCCGGGGCGGGCGCCGAAGCGATGCCCAGCTGGCGAAACACGCCACTCCAGTCGAACCAGTGGCTGCTGTTTTCACCGCGTAAATGCAGCAGCGGAAACTCCAACAGCGAATGAGCCGGTAAGGGCGTCGGACGATCCTTCAACAATTGTGGGCTGCACACCGGAAACACTTCTTCGCTGAACAACCAATGGCTTTCACCCTGCTTGAAACGCCCATTGCCAAACAATACGGCGACATCAATATCGGTGCGCAACATGTTGTGACTGCGTTCGCTGGTGACCAGGCTGACATCAACTTGCGGGTTGGCTTCATGGAAGCGCTGCAGCCGCGGCATCAGCCAGTAAGCAGCGAAGGCGAAGTCGGTCGCAACCTGCAACACCTCATGCTGATGCTGGGCGCTGATCGCGCTCAAACCGGCGTCGATGCTCTGCAATCCCGCCTGCACCTGTTCGAACAGAATCATCCCGGCCTCGGTCAGTTCGATACCGCGATAGATCCGGTCGAACAACCGCGTACCCAGCTGCTCCTCGAGCCGCTTGATCTGCTGGCTGACGGCTGGCTGGGTGGTGCCGAGCTCCACCGCCGCGGCGGTAAAGCTGCGGTGGCGGGCCGCGGCTTCGAAAGCGCGAAACAGGTCCAGGGACAAATCACCAAGGGCGTCATACATAAGCTGTGCTTATCCTAGTCATTGCCGTGCATGGGCTTTACCACCCTATTTTCGGGCTGCATTCTCGATCACAGCACTTTCGCATAAATATTCACTATGGAATGCCGCGATCACATGAAGCGCAAGAACATTCTTTTCATCATGGCCGATCAAATGGCCGCGCCAATGTTGCCGTTCTACGGCCCGTCGCCCATCAAACTGCCCAATCTGAGCCGCCTCGCCGCGCAAGGGGTGGTGTTCGACGCCGCCTACTGCAACAGCCCGCTCTGTGCGCCTTCGCGCTTTACCCTGGTCAGTGGGCAGTTGCCGAGCAAGATCGGCGCCTACGATAACGCGGCCGATTTCCCTGCTGATGTGCCGACGTATGCCCACTACCTGCGGCGCCTCGGCTACCGCACCGCGCTATCGGGCAAGATGCATTTTTGCGGCCCGGATCAGCTGCACGGCTACGAAGAACGCCTGACCAGTGATATCTACCCGGCCGATTACGGCTGGTCAGTAAACTGGGACGAACCGGATGTACGCCCGAGTTGGTATCACAACATGTCCTCGGTGCTGCAGGCCGGCCCGTGCGTGCGCACCAATCAGCTGGATTTCGATGAAGAGGTGGTGTTCAAGGCTCAACAGTATCTGTTCGACCACATCCGTGAGGGTGGCGATCAGCCGTTCTGCCTGACGGTCTCGATGACTCACCCCCACGATCCGTACACCATTCCCAAAGCGTTCTGGGACCTGTACCGCGACGAAGATATCCCGCTGCCGCAGACGCCAGAGCAGACCGATCTCGATCCGCATTCCCAGCGTCTGCTCAAGGTTTACGACCTGTGGGACAAGCCGCTGCCTGTGGATAAAATCCGTGACGCGCGCCGGGCCTATTTCGGCGCATGTAGCTATATTGATAGCAACGTCGGCAAACTCCTGCAAACCATCGAGGAAACCGGGCTTATCGACGACACCATCATCGTATTCTCCGGTGATCACGGCGACATGCTCGGCGAGCGTGGGCTCTGGTACAAAATGCACTGGTTCGAAATGGCCGCCCGTGTGCCGCTGCTGGTCAGTGCGCCAGGGCAATTCGCGGCTGGGCGGGTCAGTGCTGCGGTGTCCACCGCCGACCTGCTGCCGACCCTGGTGGAGCTGGCTGGCGGAGAGCTGGAGCCGGGCTTGCCGCTGGACGGCCGCTCGCTGGTCCCGCATCTGCAAGGTCAGGCTGGTCACGACGAGGTCTTTGGCGAGTACATGGCCGAAGGCACCATCAGCCCGTTGATGATGATCCGTCGCGGCGCCTGGAAGTTCATCTACAGCGAAGACGACCCGTGCCTGCTCTTCGACATACACAACGACCCGCGTGAGCAGGAAGAACTCAGCCAATCACCGCAACATCGGCAGCTGTTTGACGATTTTCTCGCCGAAGCACGGGCGAAATGGAATATTCCGGCGATTCACCAGCAGGTGCTCGCCAGCCAGCGTCGCCGACGCTTTGTCGCCGAATCGCTGACCATCGGCAAGCTGAAGAGCTGGGATCACCAGCCGCTGGTAGACGCCAGTCAGCAATACATGCGCAACCACATCGACCTCGACGATCTGGAGCGTAAGGCTCGTTATCCACAACCCTGCCAAAACCAATAACGTAAGGGGAAGAGCATGCAAAAGTTATCCACAATACTGACCGCGGGCCTGTTGGCTCTGAGCAGTGTTTCGGCCTACGCCGAGCAGAGCTGCGACACGGTGAAAATGGCCGACCCGGGCTGGAGCGACATTGCCGCGACCAACGCCATCACCGGTTTCTTGTTGGACGGCATGGGCTACAAGGCCAAGGTCGATACGCTGGCGGTGCCGATTACCTTTGGCGGGCTCAAGGACGGTCAGGTGGATGTCTTCCTCGGCAACTGGATGCCGGCGCAGCAGGGCTTCTACGACAAATTCGTGGCCAATGGCGATGTCACCCAACTGGCGAAGAATCTGGATGGCACCGAGTTCACACTGGCGGTGCCGGATTACGTCTGGGACGCGGGGGTGCATGACTTTGCCGACCTGAACAAATACGCCGAGCTACACCCAAAAGAAGTCGACAAGAAAATCTACGGCATCGGCTCCGGCGCGCCGGCGAACATCTCGTTGCAAGACATCATCAAGAAAAACGATTTCGAACTGGGTCAGTGGAAGCTGATCGAATCCAGCGAACAAGCGATGCTGGCCGAAGTGTCCCGGGCGGTTAAGAAGCAGAAGTTTGTGACCTTCCTCGGCTGGACCCCGCACCCGATGAACGTGCAACTGAAAATGCATTACCTCAAGGGTGGCGAGAAGTACTTCGGCGACACCGGCAGCGTCTACACCCTGACCCGCAAGGGTTATGCACAGGCCTGCCCGAACGTCGGCAAGCTGCTGACCAACCTGAGTTTCACCCAGGAAATGGAGAACAGCATCATGGCCGAGGTGGTGAACAAGAAAGTCACCAACGCCCAAGCCGCCAAAGCCTGGATCAAAGCCAACCCGGCGGTGCTGGATAAATGGCTGGACGGGGTGAAAACCGAGGATGGGAAGGATGCGTTGGTGGCGGTGAAGGCGAAGCTTTGAGTGATCGTTCCCACGCTCTGCGTGGGAATGCCGCCATGGACGCTCCGCGTCCGCTCTGGATGTGACGCAGAGCGTCACGGGATGCATTCCCACGCAGGAGCGTGGGAACGATCAATCGGCCAACTCAACCTTGCACCCAACCCTCTGAAACCCCACCCTTACACCTTTTTTGCACATCTCTGACCGAGAGGATCCATGGCCTGGCCCAATCGCCATAAACTCTTCCCCTTCCTGAGCTGGTTGCCACGGCAAACCCGCGCCAGTGTCGGCCGCGATTTGATCGTCGGCCTGAGCGGAGCGATTCTGGCGCTGCCGCAGTCCATCGCCTACGCGCTGATCGCCGGCCTGCCGCCGGAGTACGGTTTGTACGCCGCGATAATCCCGGTATTGATTGCCTGCCTCTGGGGTTCGTCTTGGCATCTGATCTGCGGCCCGACCGCGGCGATTTCCATTGTGCTGTATGCCAGTGTCAGCCCTTTGGCTGTACCCGGTTCGCAGGACTACGTCACACTGATCCTGTTGCTGACCTTCCTCGCCGGAGTTTTCCAGTGGCTGCTGGGCATGCTGCGCTTCGGCGCGCTGGTGAATTTCGTCTCCCATTCGGTGGTACTGGGCTTCACCCTTGGCGCCGCAGTGGTGATCGCGCTTGGGCAATTGCCCAACCTGTTGGGTCTGGACCTGCCCAATCAGGCCACGGCGCTGAACAGTCTGATATCGCTGATCAGCCATGTCGGCGCTCTGGATTGGCCGTCACTGGTTCTGGGGCTTGGCACTCTGGCGCTGGGCATCATTCTGAAACTCCTGCTGCCACGCTGGCCGACACTGTTGATCACCTTGGCGCTGAGCGGCCTGCTGGTTTGGCTATGGCCGGCGATGTTCGGTCATGTAAAGCTGGTGAGTTCGTTCGTCGGCAAGCTACCGCCCTTCAGCCCGCTGCCGATGGATCTGGATCTGGTGCTGCGCCTGTTACCCAGCGCGGTAGCGGTGGGGATGCTCGGTTTGGTTACCAGCCTGTCGATTGCCCGCTCGTTGTCCGCTCGTTCGCAGCAGCTTCTCGACGCTAACCAGGAAGTTCGTGCTCAGGGCCTATCCAATATCGTCGGCGGCTTTTTCTCCGGTTCTCTATCGGCCGGCTCGTTCACCCGTTCTGGCCTGAGCTACGAAGCCGGCGCCTGCTCGCCGTTAGCCGGGGTGTTTTCCGCGTTATGGGTGGCGTTGTTCGCCGTGACCGGCGCGGTGTTGATCGCGCGTATCCCGATCCCGAGCATGGCCGGGAGTATTCTGCTGATCAGTTGGGGACTGGTGGACCACCGCGGTATTCGGTCGCTATTCCGGGTCAGCCGCGCCGAGTTCGTGGTCATGGCGCTGACCTGCGTCGCGACCTTGTTGCTGGAATTGCAGACTGCAATCTACGCCGGGGTACTCGCCTCGCTGTTCTTCTACCTCAAACGCACTTCGCAACCGCGGGTGCAGCATTGGCGCGACGGTGAGGACGATGTTCTGCGGGTCGGGGGCTCGATTTTCTTCGGCGCCAGCCATTACCTGCAAGTGCGCCTGCAACGCCTCCATGGTTCGAGGGTGGTGATCGATGCGCAGCAGATCAACTTCATCGACTATTCCGGGGTGGAAATGCTTCATCAGGAAGCACGGCGGTTACTGCGGCAGGACCGCAGCCTGACCCTGCGACGGGCGCGGCCGCAGGTGGTGGAAGAATTGAGGAAGCTCGAAGGGACGGAGAAATGCCCGATTCTGTTTGAGGATTGAACACGCCCCCTGTGGCGAGGGAGCTTGCTCCCGCTCGGGGGCGAAGCACCCGTAAAACCGGTGGACGCGTTATACCTGACAGACCGCAATTGCAGGTTTTAGGACTGCTACGCAGCCCAGCGGGAGCAAGCTCCCTCGCCACAAAAGCCCGCGCCGCCAGTTACAACGCCAACAACCGCCGCAACTCTGCCAGCACCGGCGCCGTATCCGGGCGCACGCCGCGCCACAGGTAGAAGGCTTCGGCCGCCTGTTCCGCCAGCATCCCCAGACCATCCATTGCTACCGCAGCGCCGTGTTCACTGGCCCAGCGGCAGAAGGCAGTCGGTTCCTTGCTGTACATCATGTCGTAGCAAACCGTCTTGCCCGGCTCGATCAAGCTGCCGGCAATCGGCGGTACATCGCCCGACAGGCTGGCTGACGTAGCGTTGATGATCAGGTCCACCGGCTCTTGCAGCCAGTCGAAGCCGCTGGCGGACACCGGACCGAGATCGGCGAACAACTCAGCCAGCAACTCGGCTTTTTCCAGCGTGCGGTTGGCGATGATCACCGACGACGGTTGCTCGGCCAGTAACGGCTCCAGCGCACCGCGCACCGCGCCGCCGGCACCCAGCAGCAGAATGCGTTTGTCCTTGAGGCTTAACCCGGCATTGACGGTCAGATCCCGCACCAGCCCGGCGCCATCGGTGTTATCCCCCAGCAAGCTGCCGTCGGCGAGTTTGCTCAAGGTGTTGACCGCTCCAGCCCTCTGCGCCCGTGCCGTCAGGCTATTGGCCAGGCGATAGGCTTCTTCCTTGAACGGCACCGTGACGTTAGCGCCCCGGCCTTCAAGGAAAAACGCCTTGGCACAGCTGGAAAAGTCGTCGAGCGGCGCCAGCAAAGTGCTGTAGTCCAGTCGCTGAGCGGTCTGCTCGGCAAACAGGCGATGGATAAGCGGCGATTTGCTGTGGCCAATCGGGTTACCGAATACGACGTAACGGTCCATCAACATTCCTCATTCAGCCCTTGGCCAGCCAGTCACGGTCCTGCAGAAAGTATTCGGTCAACCGTGCTTCTTCGCTGCCAGGCTCGGCTTTCCAATCGTAGCTCCAGCGCACTTGCGGTGGCAGCGACATCAGAATCGATTCGGTACGCCCGCCCGATTGCAGGCCGAACAGCGTGCCACGGTCGTACACCAGGTTGAACTCGACGTAGCGACCCCGGCGAAACTCCTGGAATTCCCGTTGTTTCTCGGTGTACGCCTGCGCTTTGCGACGATGGACGATTGGTAGATAGGCTTCGATATAGGCGTCACCGATGGCGCGGATGAACGCGAAGCTGGTGTCGAAGTCCCACTCGTTCAGGTCATCGAAGAACAGGCCGCCGATGCCTCGCGGCTCGTTGCGGTGCTTGATGTAGAAATAGCTGTCGCACCAGGCTTTGTAACGCGAGTAGACGTCCGGCCCGAAGGGCGCGCACGCTTGCTCGGCGACGCGGTGCCAGTGCACGCAGTCTTCTTCGACGCCGTAATACGGGGTCAGGTCGAAACCGCCGCCGAACCACCAGACCGGCTCTTCACCTTCCTTTTCGGCGATGAAAAAACGCACATTGGCGTGAGAGGTCGGCACATGAGGGTTGTGCGGGTGAATCACCAGGGACACGCCGAGGGCTTCAAAACCGCGACCGGCCAGTTCAGGCCGATGGGCGCTGGCGGACGGTGGTAAACCGCTGCCGAACACGTGGGAAAAGTTCACGCCGCCTTTTTCGATGACTTGACCATTCTCGATCACCCGTGTGCGGCCACCACCACCGGCAGGCCGGGTCCAGGCGTCTTCGACGAAACGAGTGCCACCGTCTTCGGCTTCCAGAGCAGCGCAAATACGGTCTTGCAGGTCGAGCAGATAGGCTTTTACGGCCTCGGTGCGGGTAGTCATGGCATCACCTTGAATCGGGCAAAGCTACGCGGCACTTCGATCGGAGCGGGAGGCCGGCGCAAATGGGCGCGTAGCATAACACTGCAACTTGCCCCACCGCAGTTGACGAAGGTCAAGCTTAGGAGTCCGATAGGGACCTTTCGCAAAATGCCCCAAGGAGATTGCAGATGGCCAAACGTATCCAGTTCCGTGCCCATGGCGGCCCCGAAGTACTCGAATATGTGGACTATCAACCGGCAGCGCCGGGTCCGCAACAGGTTCGCGTCAGCAACAAGGCCATCGGCCTGAATTTCATCGACACCTACTTCCGCAGCGGCCTGTATGCGCCGCCGTCCTTGCCATCGGGCCTGGGTGCCGAAGGCGCGGGCGTGGTCGAGGCCGTCGGCAGCGAAGTCACTCAATTCAAAATCGGCGATCGCGTCGCCTATGGCAGCGGTCCGCTGGGCGCTTACAGCGATGTGCATGTGCTGCCGGCGAGCAATCTGGTGCAACTGCCGGACGCTATCAGCTTCGAAACGGCCGCTGGCGTGATGCTTAAAGGCCTGACCGTGCAATACCTGCTGCGTCAGACCTATGACCTCAAAGGTGGCGAAACCATCCTGTTCCACGCAGCGGCCGGTGGCGTTGGTTCCTTGGCCTGCCAATGGGCCAAGGCGCTGGGCGTGAAGTTGATCGGCACGGTCAGCTCGCCTGAAAAAGCCACCCTCGCCAAATCCCTCGGCGCGTGGGAAACCATCGACTACAGCAAGGAAAACGTCGTACAGCGTGTGCTGGAACTGACTGACGGCAAGAAGTGCCCAGTGGTCTATGACGGTGTCGGCAAAGACACCTGGCTCACCTCGCTGGACTGCCTGGCACCGCGCGGCCTGTTGGTGAGCTTCGGCAACGCCTCGGGTGCGGTGGACGGTGTGAACCTGGGCATTCTGGCGGCGAAGGGCTCGTTGTACGTGACCCGCCCGACGCTGGCGACCTACGCCAACAATGCCGAGAACCTGCAAACCATGGCCGATGAGCTGTTCGGGATGATCATCAGCGGCAAGATCAAGGTTGATATCAGCCAGCGGTATCCACTGGCTGAAGCGGCCAAGGCGCAGACCGAGTTGTCGGCACGACGTACGACCGGGTCGACGATTTTGTTGCCGTAAGGCTGGCTGCCTTTGTGGCGAGGGAGCTTGCTCCCGCTCGACCGCGTAGCGGTCGCAAATCCTGCGAGTGCGTTCCGTCAGATAAAACGCGGTTGCAGGTTTTAGGATTGCTGCGCAATCCAGCGGGAGCAAGCTCCCTCGCCACAGGGGTTCTGCTGTGGACTCAACCCGGACGAACGATTTTGCCGGTCGCCAGATCACGAATCAGGCTCGGGTTCTTGCGCCCGCCGAGGTTACCGCCCAGCACCAGATCGATTTGCCCACGGAAATACTGCTCGACGCGAATCCGTGTACGCGCCGCCGGCCGGCCCTGAGGGTTGGCCGAGGTCGACACCAGCGGTCCGACCAGCGCGCACAAATCCCGGACTTGCGGGTGATCACTGACCCGCAAGGCCACGGTGTCGTGAACTCCGGTGATCCATTCCGGCAGCAAGCCCTGATGCGGCACCAGCCAGGTATTGGGCCCGGGCCAGGTGCTGGCCATGCGGTCCATCCAGGTTTGCGGAAAATCTTCGAAGAGAAAATCGAACTGACGGATGTTGTCAGCGATCAGGATCAAGCCTTTATCCACAGACCGCGACTTGATCGCCAACAAGCGATCCACCGCCTCTTCGTTCCATGGGTCGCAACCCAGGCCCCAGACGGCTTCGGTTGGGTAGGCAATCACCGCCCCTGCGCGAATTTCTCGTGCGGCTTGTTGCACACGCCAACTGTTGACCATTACTGACTCTCCGGAATAAGGCTGAGCGCAGTTTACCGATCTTCCTTATAAAACCTAGTTTACGCGTGCAAACCAGCGTCCGCTTTCGCAGACGGCACGGCCGTCCATCTCGAACTCCGTCAGCGCGGCCAAGACTTTCGGCAACGCCCAGCCGCTGGCACCGGCCAAGGCTTCACTGGTGTGGGGCGCTGCATGCAGCAAGCGCAACAACGGATGATCGGCTTTCACTGGCGCCACCTCGGATGGCGCCAGATTTTGCCAGCCACGCAAGGCTTCGAGGATATGTTCGATGGTTTCCACCAGCACCGCACCCTCGCGGATCAACTGATGGCAACCACGGGCACCGGGATGGTGGATCGATCCCGGAATTGCATACACCTCTCGGCCCTGTTCGGCCGCAAGGCGAGCGGTGATCAACGAACCGCTGGCAACGCTGGCTTCAACCACCAGCACGCCCAGGGACAAACCACTGATAATTCGATTACGCCGAGGGAAGTTGCTGGCGTGGGGCCCGGCGTCCAGCGGGAACTCGGAAACCACCGCGCTGCCTTGGGCAATCATCGCCTCGGCCAGCTGGCGGTTGCGCTGTGGATAAAAATTTTCGAGCCCCGTGCCCAGCACGCCGACAGTCTGCCCGCCCACGTCCAGTGCCGCCTGATGCGCGGCGCTGTCGATACCCAGTGCCAAACCGCTGGTGATGACAAAACCGGCACCGGCAAGGCTGCGGGAAAACGCCGCGGCGGTGTCCATTCCAGGGCGGGAAGCCCGGCGACTGCCGACCATCGCCAACTGCGGTTTTTCCAGAATGCCCGGATCGCCGGCCACAAATAACAGCGGCGGGGCATCGCACAGTTCCGCCAGCAGAGCAGGGTAGCCAGGCTGGTCCCACATCAGTAAATGCTGGCCCGGACGCTCAAGCCAGGCCAATGCATGGCTGGCGCCATCGCGAATTTCGGGGCTGCGCCGGGCATCAAAACTCGCAGCAGGCAGACCCAGCGCGCGCCATGCGCCGGCGGGTGCGCTGATGGCCGCGGAGGCCGAACCAAAGGCTTCGAGCAACTTCTGAAAGCGCCGGGGACCGAGTTCCGGCAAACGGTGCAAGCGCAAACGGGCTTCCAGTTCCGCAGGCGAAACCGGGGTAATAGCGAACGGCGACATAGATCATCCTTGATCGTTATAAGGCTTGCCGAAACAGCAACAAGCTGTGGATAAGTCTGTTGGTAACTTGTTGAGAATTACTGTTTTTTCTAAGGATTTCGGACCTTGTCCATCACCGCCAAAGACCGTGATGCATTCAGCACAAGGCCATAGCTGAGCTTTTCGTAGGTGCGGAACACCATCAGCAACCCGGCACGCTCATCAGGGATTTTCACTTCGCTGCCCGTCACCCGATCACGGACGGTTTCGCCGGTTTTCATCACCGCCAGCACGTTGCCTTCCGCCAGGCCATCACGACGGCCCTTGTTCAGTGTCACCACGTCGAGCACGCCAATCTGCGTCACACCGCGTGGTACATCGATGATCAGGCCGTTGATCTCGCCTTGTGGCGAGCTGGGCATGAAGGTCGAGTTGATCGCCCGCTCTTCGCCGCTGAACAACCGGTCGCCGAGGCGAACCTCTTGAGTGGTGCGTTGCAGGGCCAATGTCGCGACATCGCCCTCAGTGGCAACGATTTCACCGCCACCGATATCGTCGGCGTTGATCCCGAGGAACTCCTTGTTCTGCGGGTCGGTGTAGACCTTGCCCTGACGGAAGATGCCGTAGACCGATTGAGGCGGGTCGAATTTGCCCCGTGCGTAGATCCGGTCCCCCGTGCCACTGAGCACCCGCTCAGCATCACCGGCGACGATATACGGCGCTTTGTCGAAGTCCGAGGCCGTGTCGACGATGCGGTTGCTCAGCAAGAAGCTGTTGATCGCTTGCAGCGGAATACTCGGAATGGCGTCGGCCACCGGTGTGCTGCGAATTCGCGGAGACAGTTTGATGGTGCCTCGCGACGCCCCGCGATTGAGGGTCAAGCGTGGCTGGCCGTTGACGTAGACCAGTGACAGCGAGTCGCCGGGGTAGATGAGATTGGGGTTTTCGATGTGCGGGTTGACCTGCCAGATCTCCGGCCATTTCCAGGGTTCGCGGAGAAATTTCCCGGAAATGTCCCAGAGTGTGTCACCCGTCACCACGGTGTAATGCTGTGGAAAACCGTCCTTGAGTTGCACTTGCGCCTGCGCGATACCGGCCGAGGCCAACAACAGCAGGGCGAGTAGTGATTTCCTCATGCAGTGAATCCCTTTATTATGTACGTTCGCGTGAAACGCCAGAGCCCCGTGGCTCGCTCCCTTCCAGGAGAACGTTTTACAACGGTAGCCGGAGTCTGCGGACCTGCCAGGCAATCGACTTTGACTTTACCTCACACGTGCAGCAATTACGCTTATGGCCATTTTAGACATCCTCGAATTCCCTGACTCGCGCTTGCGCACTATCGCCAAACCTGTGGCCGTAGTGGACGACGAAGTGCGTCAGTTGGTCGATGACATGTTTGAAACAATGTATGAAGCTCCCGGCATCGGCCTGGCGGCGACCCAGGTCAATGTGCATAAACGCATCGTTGTCATGGACCTCTCCGAAGACCGCAGCGAACCACGGGTGTTCATCAACCCCGAGTTTGAAGTCCTGACCGACGAGATGGGCGAATATCAGGAAGGCTGTCTCTCGGTACCGGGTTTCTACGAAAATGTCGTACGCCCGCAGCGTGTGAAGATCAACGCGCTGGACCGTGACGGTCAACCTTACGAGATCATCGCCGAAGGCCTGCTGGCAGTGTGCATTCAACACGAATGCGACCACCTCAATGGCAAATTGTTCGTCGATTACCTGTCCACGCTCAAACGCGACCGGATCAAGAAGAAGCTGGAAAAACTGCATCGCCAGCACGCTTGATTCCCTTCTTCCAAAGGCTTGCAGCGGCAAGCCTTTTTCTTTTTCGCGTGCTTTCAACCGAGAACTCCCATGACTGAGCCACTGCGCATCGTCTTTGCCGGCACCCCAGAATTTGCCGCCGAACACCTCAAGGCCCTGCTCGACAGCCCGTATGAGATCGTTGCGGTCTACACCCAGCCGGATCGTCCGGCGGGTCGTGGGCAAAAACTGATGCCGAGCCCGGTCAAGCAACTTGCACTGGAGAACGGGATCGTCGTCCTGCAACCGCCGACCCTGCGCAATGCCGATGCTCAAGCCGAACTGGCCGCCCTCAAGCCGGACTTGCTGGTGGTAGTCGCCTACGGCCTGATCCTGCCGCAGGTGGTGCTGGATATCCCGCGGCTAGGCTGCATCAACAGCCACGCGTCGTTGCTGCCGCGCTGGCGTGGAGCGGCGCCGATTCAGCGCGCGGTCGAAGCCGGTGATACCGAAAGCGGCGTGACGGTGATGCGCATGGAACTTGGCCTGGACACCGGGCCGATGCTGCTCAAGGTCACCACGCCAATCGGCGCCGACGATACCGGCGGTAGCCTGCATGACCGACTCGCCGAGATGGGCCCGCCAGCTGTGGTTCAAGCGATCGCCGGCCTGGCCGCTGGCATTCTGGAAGGGGAAGTGCAGGACGACAGCCTCGCCACCTACGCCCACAAATTGAACAAGGACGAGGCGCGCATCGACTGGAGTCGCCCGGCCGTCGAGCTGGAACGGCTGGTCCGCGCCTTCAATCCATGGCCGATCTGCCATAGCACCCTCAATGGCGAAGCCCTGAAAGTCCTTGCTGCGAGCCTCGCCGATGGCCAGGGCGCCCCGGGTGAAGTGCTCAGCGCCAGCAAGGACGGCCTGATCGTCGCTTGCGGTGAGCAGGCCTTGTGCCTGACCCGTCTGCAGTTGCCCGGCGGCAAGGCGCTGAACTTCAGCGACTTGTTCAATAGCCGCCGCGAGAAATTCGCTGTAGGCACCGTGCTCGGCCAAATGGCAGACGCTCAATGAACCCGCGTCTGGCCGCTGCAAAAGCCCTGACAGCCGTACTCAACGGTAAAGCTTCACTCAATAGTTCCTTGCCGACGCAGCTTGATAAAGTCGAGCTTCGTGATCGTGGGTTTACCCAGGATCTGGCCTTCGGTACCGCCCGCTGGCAACCGCGTTTGTCGGCCTTGGCGGCCAAGTTGCTGCAAAAACCATTCAAAGCCGCCGACTCCGATGTCGAGGCGTTGCTGTTGGTTGGCCTCTATCAACTGCTCTACACCCGCGTCCCGGCCCATGCCGCCATCGGCGAAACCGTCGGTTGCGCCGAGAAGCTGAAAAAGCCTTGGGCCAAGGCCCTGCTCAACGCCGTGCTGCGCCGCGCTCAGCGCGAAAGCGAAGCGCTGCTGAGCGAGCTTGAGCACGACCCGGTGGTGCGCACCGCCCACCCGCGCTGGCTGCAAAAATCCCTGAAAGCCTTCTGGCCTGAACAGTGGGAAGCCATCTGCGCAGCGAATAACGCTCACCCGCCGATGATCCTGCGGGTCAATCGTCGCCATCATTCCCGCGATGCTTATCTCAAGCTGCTGAGCGACGCCGGTGTGGCTGGCAAAGCGTGTGTCTACAGCCAGGACGGCATCGTGCTCGACGAGCCGGGCGACGTCCGCAATCTGCCGGGCTTTGCCGAAGGCTGGATCAGCGTACAGGACGAAGCCGCGCAACTGGCCGCCGACCTGCTGGATCTCGCGCCAGGCCAACGGGTGCTCGACGCCTGCTGCGCGCCGGGCGGCAAGACTTGCCACATCATGGAGATCGAACCTGAGTTGGCCGGCGTGGTGGCGGTGGATCTGGAAGCCAAGCGTCTGGTTCGCGTAAAAGAGAACCTCGAGCGTCTTGGCCTCAGCGCCGAGCTGATTGCCGCCGACGGCCGCGACACCGCCAAATGGTGGGACGGCAAGCCATTCCAGCGGATTCTGCTGGACGCGCCTTGCTCGGCCACCGGGGTGATTCGCCGTCACCCGGACATCAAACTGACCCGTCAGCCCGACGACATCGCCGCGTTGGCCATGCTGCAAGGCGAACTGCTCGACGCCCTGTGGCCGACCCTCGAAGTCGGCGGCATCCTGCTGTACGCCACCTGCTCGACCTTGCCGACCGAGAACACCGAAGTCATCGAGGCATTCCTTGCCCGTACCCCGGGCGCTCGGGAGTTGGACATCGCCGGTCAGCTTACACAGAAGGGCGAGCGCCAGCCTGCCGCGGGCCTGAAACAGCCCCACGGTCGCCAGTTGCTGGCGCAAGAGGGCGGCCATGACGGTTTCTACTACGCCAAGTTGATCAAGATTGCCGCCGCGCGCGGTTAACCGGTTTAAGGGAGTGACTGGATGAAAATCATCATCCTCGGCGCAGGGCAGGTCGGCGGTTCGCTGGCGGAACACCTGGCCAGCGAAGCCAACGACATCACGGTGGTCGACACCGACGGCGAGCGTCTGCGCGATCTCGGCGACCGGCTCGATATCCGTACCGTTCAAGGCCGCGGTTCGCTCCCGACAATACTGCGTCAGGCCGGCGCGGACGATGCCGACATGCTGGTGGCGGTGACCAACAGCGACGAAACCAACATGGTTGCTTGTCAGGTCGCCCACACCCTGTTTCACACCCCGACCAAGATCGCCCGTGTCCGCGAAGCGGCTTACCTGACTCGCGCCGGTCTGTTCGACAACGATGCGATTCCGGTCGACGTGCTGATCAGCCCGGAGCAGGTGGTCACCAACTACATCAAACGTCTGATCGAACATCCCGGCGCCTTGCAGGTGATCGACTTCGCCGAAGGAAAGGCGCAACTGGTGGCGGTCAAGGCCTACTACGGCGGACCGTTGGTGGGTCAGCAGTTGCGGCAATTGCGCGAGCACATGCCCAACGTCGACACCCGGGTTGCAGCCATCTTCCGTCGCGACCGGCCGATCCTGCCCCAGGGCGATACGGTGATCGAAGCGGACGACGAAGTATTTTTCATCGCTGCCAAAGCGAATATTCGTGCGGTAATGAGCGAAATGCGCCGCCTCGATGAAAACTACAAACGCATCGTGATCGCCGGTGGCGGACAGATCGGCGAGCGCCTGGCCGAGGCCATCGAAAGCCGCTACCAGGTGAAGATCATCGAGATGAACCCGGCGCGTTGCCGCTACCTCTCGGACACCCTCGACAGCACCGTGGTGTTGCTGGGCAGCGCATCAGACCGCGACTTGCTGCTGGAAGAGAACATCGCCGACGCCGATATCTTCCTGGCGCTGACCAACGATGATGAAGCCAACATCATGTCATCGCTGCTGGCCAAACGCCTGGGTGCAAAGAAGGTGATGACCATCATCAACAACCCGGCCTATGTCGATCTGATCCAGGGTGGCGACATCGATATCGCCATCAGTCCGCAGCTGGCGACCATTGGCACCTTGCTGGCCCACGTGCGTCGCGGCGATATCGTCAGCGTTCACTCGTTGCGCCGTGGTGCAGCGGAGGCCATTGAGGCCATTGCCCATGGCGACGCCAAGTCGAGCAAAGTGATCGGCCGCGCTATCGAAGACATCGGTTTGCCGCCGGGCACGACGATCGGTGCGATCATCCGTGACGAAGAAGTCATCATCGCCCACGATGACACGGTGATCACAGCCGGTGACCACGTGATTCTGTTCCTTGTGGATAAAAAGCATATTCGCGATGTGGAGAAGCTGTTTCATGTGGGGTTGAGCTTTTTCTGATCCAGAATTTGCGTAAGCAGTTATGCCGTCATCGCGAGCAAGCTCGCTCCCACACTGGATCTTTGTCATACACAGAATCTGTGTTCACTGAAGATCTACTGTGGGAGCGAGCTTGCTCGCGATAGCAATTGCAGCCTTGCCGAAACCAGTCAGATTCAACCCTTTAAGGAATCCACAGATGATCGAATCCCTGGAAAAAATGCTCGCCAAGGGTGTGGATAACTCCCTGCTGCGCTTCGGCCTGGGCAAGGGGTATCTGGATCTGGGCGATAACGCCAAGGCGGCCGAGCATTTCCAACGCTGTGTAGATTTCGATCCGAAGTATTCCGCTGCCTGGAAGCTGCTCGGCAAGGCACATCTGGCGCTGGCCGATTACCCGGCTGCTCGCCAGGCCTGGGAACAGGGGCTCGAAGCCGCGCGCGGTCATGGCGACAAGCAGGCGGAAAAGGAAATGACGGTGTTTCTGAAGAAACTCGAGCGCAAGGCGAACTGATCAATTCAGTCCTATGCCTTCGGCGTCAAACGGCTGTGGATAACCTTGAGCCAAAAGTTACCCACAGATCATGCCCATTCGATCAGTACCAGCGCGCCTCGCCCGCCGGACGCTTCTTGAAGCGCTTCATGCTCCACATATACTGGCTCGGATAAGCCCGCACGTATTTCTCGACGACCTGGCTCATCGCCGCGCAGGAAGTCTCGGTATCGGTGCTGTACATGGCCTCTGGCGCGGCTTCGAGGATCACTTTGTAACCCGAACCGTCAGGCAGGCGCAGGGCATGCAGGAACACGCCGACCGCTTTACCGCCAGCGAGCATGTTCGGCACAAATTTGCTGGTCAGCGCCTTGGTCGCGAAGAACGGCACGAAAATTCCGGCGGATTCGGCCGGTTCCGGGTCAGCCGGGATACCCACCGCCCCCCCTTTGCGCACTTCCTTGATGACACTGAGGATGCCTTCCTTGGTGGACGGCGCGACACGGTTGCCCAATTGCACTCGCTGTTTGCGCAGCAACTCATCCACCGCCTTGAGCTTGGGTGGTCGATAAAAAACGATCGGTTTGCACTGACTGCAATAGAAGTGGTTCAACACTTCCCAATTACCGAGGTGGCTGGTGATACCGACCACGCCCTTGCCGGAGGCCAACGCGTCTTTCAGCACATCGAGGCCTTCGACTTCACGCACCAGGTCGATGGAGCGCTGGGCCGGCCAGATCCAGGCGCAGGCGCTTTCGGTCAGCGATTTACCAATATCCATCAGGCTTTGCCCGACCAGACGCTCGCGCTCGGCGGCGTTCATTTCAGGAAAGCATTTCGCCAGATTGATCCGCACCACGTCGCGGGAACGGTTGGGGGTTTTCCACATCACCCAGCCAATCGCCGTGCCTACTGCTTGCACCGCCCACCACGGCAGCAGGGCAAACAACCTCAGAGCGCCTACCAGCAAGGCGCCTTTCAACTTATCCACAGGTCACTCCTGATCTAAAAACCGACGTCATGAACCTTGTCGCGAGCCGGCTATTCTAACCGCCCACTGCACAAGATGGCGTAGCGATCACAATTGCGGGTGTGATCCATGACCATGCCGGACGCCTGCATCAAGGCATAACAGATAGTCGGGCCGACAAAGGTGAAGCCGGCTTTCTTCAAGCCTTTGCTCATCGCTTCGGCCTCTGGCGTAACCGCCGGGACCTCACTGCGGTCCTTGAAATGATTGACCATGGGCTTGCCGCCGACGAACGACCACAGCAGCGCAACCGGGTCTTCCAACGCCAGCCAGGCCTGGGCGTTGCGCCGGGCGGCGGTGAGTTTCAGGCGATTGCGGATGATCCCCGGATCGAGCAGCAAATCGTCGATTTCGGCGTCGCTCATCTGCGCCACGCGCTGTACGTCGAAGCCGAACAGCACCTGACGATAACGCTCACGTTTCTTCAGGACGGTGATCCATGACAGCCCCGCCTGGAACCCTTCGAGCAAAAGCAACTCGAACAGTCCCTGCGCATCGCGTAGCGGCACGCCCCACTCTTGATCGTGATAAGCCATGTACAACGGATCTTCGGTACACCAAAAGCAGCGTGGCATAAGGCTCCAGGGGGCGTGCGCAGGACCGAATCGGGTATACTCCCGCTCTTTAAATCGCAGCCCAAGAAACAGGTGAATTTCGTGAGCCAGCCTACGCCAGCCGTGCGTACCTTCCAAGACTTGATCCTCGCCCTCCAGCAATACTGGGCCGAGCAAGGTTGTGTGGTACTTCAGCCCTACGATATGGAAGTAGGCGCCGGCACTTTTCATACCGCCACGTTTCTTCGTGCCATTGGCCCGGAAACCTGGAACGCCGCTTATGTGCAGCCCAGTCGTCGCCCGACTGACGGCCGCTACGGCGAAAACCCGAACCGTTTGCAGCACTACTATCAGTTCCAGGTGGTATTGAAGCCAAACCCGGATAACTTCCAGGAACTGTACCTGGGCTCGCTCAAGCACGTGGGTCTCGACCCGCTGGTGCACGACATCCGTTTCGTCGAAGACAACTGGGAATCGCCGACTCTGGGCGCCTGGGGTCTGGGCTGGGAAGTCTGGCTCAACGGCATGGAAGTGACTCAGTTCACTTACTTCCAGCAGGCGGGCGGCATCGAGTGCTACCCGGTGACCGGCGAAATCACCTATGGCCTGGAACGTCTGGCCATGTACCTGCAGGGCGTGGATTCGGTCTACGACCTGGTCTGGGCCGACGGCCCGTTCGGCAAAGTGACCTATGGCGACGTGTTCCACCAGAACGAAGTGGAGCAGTCGACCTACAACTTCGAACACGCCAACGTCGAGAAGCTCTTCGAACTGTTCGACTTCTATGAAAGCGAAGCCAAGCGCCTGATCGAACTGGATCAGCCGTTGCCGCTGCCAAGCTACGAAATGGTGTTGAAGGCCTCCCACACCTTCAACCTGCTGGATGCGCGCCGGGCGATCTCGGTGACCGCGCGTCAGCAATACATTCTGCGTGTACGCACCCTGGCGCGTTCTGTTGCGCAAGCCTACCTGCTGGCTCGCGCCAAGCTGGGCTTCCCGATGGCGACCCCGGATTTGCGTGATGAAGTACTGGCCAAGCTGGAGGCTGCACAATGAGTGCTCAAGATTTTCTGGTTGAACTGGGCACCGAAGAACTGCCACCCAAAGCCCTGAATACTCTGGCCGAGGCGTTCCTTGCCGGTATCGACAAAGGCCTGCAAGCCGCTGGCCTGAACTACGAGGCTAAACAGGTCTACGCCGCGCCGCGTCGTCTGGCCGTGCTGATCACGGCGCTGGCCACCCAGCAGCCGGATCGCAGCATCAACCTCGATGGCCCGCCACGTCAGGCCGCGTTCGATGCCGAAGGCAACCCGACTCAGGCCGCCCTGGGCTTCGCCAAGAAGTGCGGCGTCGACCTGAGCGAAATCGATCAGAGCGGCGCGAAACTGCGCTACAGCCAACGCATCGAAGGCAAGGCCACTGCCAGCCTGCTGCCGACCATCGTCGAAGACTCCCTGAACGACCTGCCGATTCCAAAGCGCATGCGCTGGGGCGCTCGCAAGGAAGAGTTCGTTCGCCCGACTCAGTGGCTGGTGATGCTGCTCGGTGACCAGGTCATCGACTGCACCATCCTTGCTCAGAAAGCCGGTCGCGACTCCCGCGGTCACCGCTTCCATCACCCGGAAAGCGTACGCATCACTTCGCCGGCCAACTACCTGCAAGACCTGCGCGGCGCTTACGTGCTGGCGGACTCCAACGAGCGTCGCGAGCTGATCAGCAAGCGCACCGCCGAGTTGGCGGCGCTGCAGGAAGGTACGGCGATCGTTCCGCCGAGCCTGCTCGACGAAGTGACCGCGCTGGTGGAATGGCCGGTGCCGCTGGTCTGCTCGTTCGAAGAGCGTTTCCTCGAGGTACCGCAGGAAGCCCTGATCACCACCATGCAGGACAACCAGAAGTATTTCTGCCTGCTGGATGCCGACGGCAAGTTGCTGCCACGCTTCATCACTGTGGCTAATATCGAAAGCAAAGATCCGCAGCAGATCATTTCGGGTAACGAGAAAGTGGTTCGCCCACGTCTGACCGACGCCGAGTTCTTCTTCAAGCAAGACAAGAAGCAGAAGCTCGAAAGCTTCAACCTGCGCCTGCAGAACGTGGTGTTCCAGGAGAAGCTGGGCAGCGTCTACGACAAGGCCGAACGTGTTTCCAAACTGGCCGCGTTCATCGCTCCACACATTGGCGGCAACGCCCAGTGGGCGGCGCGTGCCGGCCTGCTGTCCAAGTGTGATCTGGCGACCGAGATGGTCGGTGAGTTCCCGGAGATGCAAGGTGTCGCCGGTTACTACTACGCCCTCAACGATGGCGAGCCGGAAGATGTCGCACTGGCGCTGAACGAGCAATACATGCCGCGCGGTGCCGGCGCTGAACTGCCGACCACCCTGACCGGTGCGGCCGTGGCGATCGCCGACAAGCTCGACACCCTGGTCGGTATCTTCGGCGTCGGCATGCTGCCAACCGGTAGCAAAGACCCGTATGCCCTGCGTCGTGCCGCTCTCGGCGTGTTGCGGATCCTGATCGACAAGAAGCTCGAGCTGGACCTGACCGACGCCGTGGCCTTCGCCGTCGCCGCGTTCGGCGCCAAGGTCAAGGCTGCCGGCCTGGCTGATTCGGTGCTGGAGTTCATCTTCGACCGTCTGCGTGCACGTTACGAAGACGAAGGCGTGGATGTGGCTACCTATCTGTCGGTTCGCGCCCTGAAACCGGGTTCGGCACTGGACTTCGATCAACGCGTGCAAGCGGTGCAAGCGTTCCGCAAATTGCCGGAAGCGGCTGCATTGGCTGCGGTGAACAAGCGCGTATCGAACCTGCTGAGCAAGGCCGAAGGCTCGATCCCGAGCACGGTCGAAGCCAAGTACTTCGATAACGCCAACGAGTTCTCGCTGTACTCGGCGATCCAGCAGGCTGATCAGGCGGTCCAGCCAATGGCTGCGGCGCGTCAGTACAGCGAATCGCTGGCGCGTCTGGCAGCGTTGCGTGAGCCGGTCGATGCGTTCTTTGAAGCCGTGATGGTCAACGCTGAAGATGCCAAGGTACGTGCCAACCGTTATGCACTGCTGGCGCGTCTGCGTGGACTGTTCCTCGGTGTCGCCGATATTTCGTTGCTGGGGTAAGGTTGTTGAAACTGCTGATTCTCGATCGGGACGGAGTGATCAATTACGACTCCGACGCTTACATCAAGTCGGTGGAGGAGTGGATTCCGCTCCCCGGTTCGATCGAAGCCATCGCGCAGTTGAGCAAGGCCGGCTGGACGGTAGCCGTCGCTACCAACCAGTCGGGCATTGCTCGCGGCTACTACGATGTCGCGACCCTGGACGCCATGCACGAGCGCTTGCGCTCGCTGGTAGCGGAGCAGGGTGGAGAAGTCGGGTTCATCGTCTATTGCCCCCACGGGCCGGACGATGGCTGCGATTGCCGCAAGCCGAAACCCGGGATGTTGAAAACCATCGCCGCGCATTACAACGTATCGCTGACGAATCTATGGTTCGTCGGCGATACTCTCGGTGACCTGGAAGCCGCCAAAGCCGTCGACTGTCAGCCAGTTTTGGTAAAAACCGGTAAAGGCGAAAAGACTCTGGGTAAAACCCTACCGGTAGGCACCTTGATTTTTGACGATCTGGCGGCGATTGCCGCTGAACTTGTCCATAACTGAACTTATCAATAACTGAATTTATCAATAAATAGGGCTCTTCTGACATCCTGACCAAGGGGTTCCGGAGTGCGCTTTTAATAGGCAAATGCCGCTATGTCGATCCTGCAGGCAATCAGAACCTTTTTCTTTTACCTGCTGCTGGGTACCACCTCGTTGCTCTGGTGCAGCCTCAGCTTTCTTATCGCGCCTTTTTTACCGTTCAAGGCACGTTACCGTTTTATCAACGTGTACTGGTGCCGGTGTGCGCTGTGGCTGAGCAAGGTGTTCCTCGGTATCCGTTTTGAAGTGCAGGGCGCCGAGAACGTACCTGAACAGCCGTGCGTGATTCTGTCGAACCACCAGAGCACCTGGGAGACGTTCTTCCTCTCGGCCTACTTCGAACCATTGAGCCAAGTGCTCAAGCGCGAGCTGCTCTACGTGCCGTTCTTCGGTTGGGCCATGGCCATGTTGCGACCGATCGCCATCGATCGCGACAACCCCAAGGCAGCGCTCAAGCATGTCGCGAAAAAGGGCCACGAACTGCTCAAGGATGGCGTCTGGGTGCTGATCTTCCCGGAAGGCACACGGGTTCCATTTGGCACGCTCGGCAAGTTCTCCCGTGGCGGTACCGCGTTGGCCGTCAACGCCACGCTGCCGGTTCTGCCGATTGCGCACAACGCCGGCAAGTTCTGGCCGAAGACTGGCTGGGCCAAAAAGACTGGCACCATCACCGTGGTGATCGGCGCACCGATGTATGCCGAAGGCACCGGGCCGCGGGCCATCGCCGAACTCAATGACCGGGCTGCCGCCTGGAATGAGCAGACCCAGAGAGACATGGGTTCCCTGCCGCCAATCCCTGCTGAACCGGAAAAACTGGCTGTCTGAGATTCTGTGGATAACCTGTGTATCACTTCGTTCAAAACTGTCTTATTTGTTACTTAAGATAATGATTTATATAGATATTTTTTAAGCTAATAAATCGACGAAAAACGTGCATAAGTTTTTATCGCGATAAAAAAACCGGTCCTTGAGACCGGTTTTTTTTGCCTGCTGAATATCTTGAATCCGTCTACCATGTCGTTACCGGTAGACCAGCTTTGGAGCTGCGCTCCTCCTCAGTGCAATCAAGACACTCTAGAATAGGTCCATTGAGCTGGATGAGTCCGAAAATCGGTATCCCATTGCTCTATAACCGATTTGGCGTTTATCCCACATCCTCAGTAAAGCTGGGTGCCCTGCATCTACAAAATCGATAATGCGCACATCTGCCTTGTTCGCATGTTCACGGTGCAGCCGTCCTGCGTACTGCTGAAGTGTGCCCTTCCAGGAAATCGGCATCGCCAATATCAGAGTATCTAAAGGAGGATGATCAAAGCCTTCACCTACCAATTTTCCAGTAGCCAACAGCACCCGAGGCGCCTCAGGGGCTAATGCTGCCAGCTCGCTCATTAGTGCAATGCGCTGCTTTTTCAAAATCCGCCCATGTCGCGTGAAAAGATTCTGCACGCGCCCGAGCAATCCAGCTTCTATAGCGCTCAAGTGATCGGTCCGCTCCGTCAGCACCAGTATTTTTCGACCCTGCCGGAATGCCATATCGACTTCAGAAATGATCTTGGCGGTTCGCTCTGCATCGTCCATCCATGACGCACTTAAGCTCTGCCCAAGTGGCACGGTGATAAATCCAGAAACACCCTGCAGCCCTCGGCACTCATTCCGCTGCGGTTTGGTCTTGCAGCTTTTTCACCGCGGACGCAATTTGTTTGATGCTGTTTTCAGGGGTAGGGAGGTCTTCAGGCATAGTGCCTCCCAAATCGGCGATAGTTTCGCGGACCTTCCTGCCAACCTCCAAGTGCACTTGGTTTGCGTGCTGCTTGCCCTTGACGTCATCGCGGCGAAGCTTTTCTTCAGCCTGTGTAGCACGGAACAGGTTGGCCGCTAATTCAGTAGAGCCCATATGATCAAGAATCTTCTGGCTCTTCTTCAAGCCCTTTCGCCGGTGAATAGCTTTCTGATCAAGCCCTCCATAGAGGCCCTGATATCCATGATTCTGGAATATGGCGAAATCAAGCCCCGTTTCGACCCCGGCCTGCTGAGCCACCTCGACGAGCTGCTTATTGTGCTCTTTCAGCTCATTGCGCAGCAGTACGCGCTTCTGATCTTCCTTCAGCTGCTGGAAGGTAGCGTCGTCAGCAAGCTCCTGACGACGCGTCTGAATGGCGAAGTACGTCTGCCCAGCAGCGATCACCGGCTTGGAGGGATCACCGTTCTGAACGACCAGGTAGCAGGCATAGCGTGAGAGCTTCACATCCTGCAATTCCCGTTGGGCGCCCGAACCAATAGTGACCATTCCGAGCGTATCCTCGAAATGGTCTTGAATAGCGTGCCCACTGTTCACGCAGGCTTCTTTAGCTCGTGCCAAAACCGGTTGAAAATGTCGATATTCTGAATAATCGAGTAGCTTAGACAGGCTTCTCGCAGACCAGTATTCCGCGCCGTGTTCGTCGATCTGCTTCTGCCGTTCAAAAGGCTGATGTTGCTCGTTCATTTGCCTTATTCCTCGTCGTTCAAGATGGAATGGTCACAGCGAGGTTTACGACGCACCCGGCCGTCCAGCTCCTCAAGGGGCCTGCTCTGACTTAGCTTGAAGTCAACCGCCCAACCACGCAGCACCGGGTTTATTCGCTCGATGGTAGTCGGTAGGTTCTGGCTCCACCAGATCCTTGAGGATTCAAGGTTGTACGAAACTTCCTTTTTGCTTCCGATGATGTGCCATCGTGATAGCGACCTGCTAGCTTTCCATCCTCTTATTCGCAATCATCACCCCGATATTCGCCCGGCACAGCGCTCTCGTCGAGGTGAAAAAGGGGACAGAAGCCCAAAGCCTCTAAGGATCAGCTTGCCGACTCCCAGAGCCGAAAATCTTCCCTCTCTTTAACGACAAAACCCCAGCAGACCTTTCGGTCAACTGGGGTTCTGGCAGCAGAGCAGTGGGACGTTAACTATGGCCAAACCGCTTAACTTTGAACGAAGTGGCGACTAACGTTTCCCACCTACACCTGATCAGAAGTCCAGGTTAGACACCGCCAAGGCGTTGGTTTCGATGAAGTCACGACGTGGCTCGACCGCATCACCCATCAGGGTGTTGAAGATCTGGTCGGCACCGATGGCGTCTTCGATCGTCACTTTGAGCATCCGGCGCACGCTTGGGTCCATGGTGGTTTCCCAAAGTTGGTCCGGGTTCATCTCACCGAGACCTTTGTAGCGCTGGATGGTGTGACGCTTGGTGCTTTCGGCCATCAACCATTCCAGGGCTTCCTTGAACTCGGTGACGGCTTTCTTGCGCTCGCCGCGTTGAATATAAGCGCCTTCGTCCAGCAAGGTGCTCAGCTGAGCGCCAAGGGTGACGACGGTCTTGTAGTCATTGCTGCCGAAGAAGTCGCGGTTGAAAGTGATGTAGTTCGACAGGCCGTGGGAGATCAGTTCGACCTCTGGCAGCCAGACGTTACGTTCACGGTCTTCACGCAGGCTGGCTTTGTAGACCAGGCCGGATTTCTCAACGGTACGCAGACGAACTTCGTACTGGGCCAGCCAATCCTGCATGGCTGCGTGATCGGACAGCTGCTCCATGCTGACAGCCGGCAGGTAGATGAAGTGCTCGGTCAGTTCCTGCGGATACAGGCGCGACAGACGCTTGAGGGTCTTCATCACCATGCGGAAGTCATTCACCAGACGCTCAAGCGCTTCACCGGAGATACCCGGGGCTTCTTCGTTCAGGTGCAGGCTTGCATCTTCAAGGGCCGACTGCGTCATGTACTCTTCCATGGCGTCGTCGTCTTTGATGTATTGCTCTTGCTTGCCTTTCTTCACTTTGTACAGCGGCGGCTGAGCGATGTAGATGTAGCCACGCTCGATCAGCTCAGGCAGCTGACGGAAGAAGAAGGTCAGCAGCAAGGTACGGATGTGCGAACCGTCGACGTCAGCATCGGTCATGATGATGATGTTGTGATAACGCAGCTTCTCGATGTTGTACTCGTCGCGACCGATGCCGCAACCCAGCGCAGTGATCAAGGTGCCAACCTCTTGCGAGGAAATCATCTTGTCGAAGCGGGCTTTCTCAACGTTAAGGATTTTACCTTTCAGAGGCAGAATCGCTTGAGTCTTGCGGTTACGTCCCTGCTTGGCGGAGCCGCCAGCAGAGTCACCTTCCACCAGGTACAGTTCGGAAAGGGCAGGGTCTTTTTCCTGGCAGTCAGCCAGTTTGCCCGGCAGACCGGCGATATCCAGCGCGCCTTTACGACGGGTCATCTCGCGGGCTTTACGCGCTGCTTCACGAGCACGCGCCGCATCGATCATCTTGCCGACAACCAGCTTGGCTTCGTTCGGGTTTTCCAGCAGGAAGTCGGAGAAGTACTTGCCCATTTCCTGTTCGACAGCGGTCTTCACTTCAGAAGAAACCAGCTTGTCTTTGGTCTGGGAGCTGAACTTCGGATCCGGCACTTTTACCGAGATGATCGCGGTCAGGCCTTCACGGGCATCGTCACCGGTGGTCGCGACCTTGTGCTTCTTCGCCAGACCTTCAGCTTCGATGTAGGTGTTCAGGTTACGCGTCAGCGCCGAACGGAAGCCCACCAGGTGAGTACCGCCATCACGCTGCGGAATGTTGTTGGTGAAGCACAGCAGGTTTTCGTTGAAGCTGTCGTTCCACTGCAGGGCGACTTCTACGCCGATGCCATCTTCACGCTGGACGTTGAAGTGGAATACCTGGTTGACCGGAGTCTTGTTGGTATTCAGGTATTCAACGAACGCGCGCAGACCGCCTTCGTACTTGAACAGTTCTTCCTTACCGCTGCGTTCATCCTTGAGGACGATACCGACACCGGAGTTGAGGAAAGACAGTTCACGAATCCGCTTGGCCAGGATGTCCCAGCTGAAGTGGATATTCTTGAAGGTCAGGTCAGAAGGCTTGAAGTGAATCTGGGTGCCGGTGGATTCAGTCTCACCGACGATTTTCATCGGCTCTTGAGGAACACCGTGGACATAGGTCTGTTCCCAGATCTTGCCGCTGCGACGAACCGTCAGCACCAGCAACTCGGAAAGAGCGTTCACTACCGACACACCTACACCGTGCAAACCGCCGGATACTTTGTAGGAGTTGTCATCGAACTTACCGCCGGCGTGCAGCACGGTCATGATGACCTCGGCTGCCGAAACGCCTTCTTCTTTATGCACGTCTACCGGAATGCCGCGACCGTTGTCGCGCACGGTGATGGACTCATCCGGGTGGATAATGATACTGATGTCGTCGCAATGGCCAGCCAAAGCTTCGTCGATCGAGTTATCAACCACCTCGAACACCATGTGGTGCAGACCGCTGCCATCGTCGGTGTCACCAATGTACATACCGGGACGTTTGCGTACGGCATCCAGGCCTTTCAGCACTTTGATGCTGGTTGAGTCGTACGTATGTTCTTCGCTCATGCCTTCACTCCCGATGGTCGTGGGTCTGGGTGATACGGCCCTGTTCCACGTGGAACAAAGCGACTGGCGTTTCCGTCTGCCAGCCTTCCCTCAATAATTCGTGGTCTACACAGGTGATAAACACCTGGCAGCGTAAGTCTTCCAACAAGCGGCAAAGTGCGCGGCGGTGCTGCTCGTCCAGCTCGGACGGCAAATCATCCACTAGATAAATACACTGGCCACGCCGGGCCTGGCTGACCAGATGCCCTTGGGCAATCCGCAATGCACAGACCACCAACTTCTGCTGACCGCGAGACAAAATGTCCGCGGCGTTATGTGCGCCCAATCTAAGACGCAAATCAGCGCGTTGTGGTCCGGCCTGGGTGTGCCCCATTTGCTGGTCCCGCTGAAGGGACGTGGCGAGCACTGCACTCAGTTCTCGCTCCTTGTCCCAACCCCGGTAATAGCTAAGCGTTAAGCCCTCGAGCTCAACCAGTTCGCTCAAGGTCTGTTCAAAGACTGGTTTCAAGGCTTTGATGTAAGCGCGGCGGTATTCATCAATTTCAACGCTGGCCTGGCACAGTTCTCTGTCCCAAACCGCTTGCGAAACGGCGTCAAGTGTACCATGCCGCAGCCATGAGTTCCGCTGCCGAAGGGCCTTCTGCAGCCGCTGCCAGGTGGACATGAAACGTGGTTCCACGTGGAACACACCCCAATCCAGAAACTGCCGACGGATTTTAGGAGCACCTTCCAACAGTCGGAAGCTGTCCGGGTTGATCAATTGCAGCGGCAGTATTTCGGCCAGCTGCGCCGCACTGCGAGCGTTCTGCCCGTCGATGCGAATTTGAAACTCCCCTTGGCGGTCACGGGAAATCCCCAAGGCGCTGTGCCCACCCTCAGCCAACTCAACCTGGCCAAACACCGTGCACGCCAATTGTTCGTACTGAATAACCGGCAACAGACGGGCACTGCGAAACGAACGGGCGAGCCCCAGCAAGTGGATGGCTTCCAGAACGCTAGTTTTGCCACTGCCGTTGGCGCCGTAAAGAATATTGATGCGAGGGGAAGGGGAGAAGGTCACCGGGTGCAAATTGCGCACCGCGGTGACCGAGACGCGACTGAGGGACATCTAGCTTCTGCTGAGCATGGTTACAGGCGCATCGGCATAACAACGTAAGCCGAGTCATCGTTGTCGGACTCTTGCACCAGCGCACTGCTGTTGGAGTCAGACAGAATCAAGCGCACTTGTTCGGTGGTCATCACGCCCAAAACGTCGAGCAGGTAGCTCACGTTGAAGCCAATCTCCAGCGAACCGCCGTTGTATTCCACGCCGACTTCTTCTTCGGCTTCTTCCTGTTCCGGGTTATTCGCCTGGATCTTCAACTGGCCGTTGGCCAATTGCAGACGAATACCACGGTACTTCTCGTTGGAAAGAATCGCGGTACGGCTGAATGCTTCGCGCAGTGCCTGACGATCGCCCAGTACCAGCTTGTCGCCGCCTTTAGGCAGAACGCGCTCGTAGTCCGGGAACTTGCCGTCGACCAGCTTGGAAGTGAAGGTGAACTCGCCGGTGGTCGCACGGATGTGATGCTGACCCAAGACGATGCTGACAAGACCTTCCGGCTCGGTCAGCAAGCGCGCCAATTCCAGAATACCTTTGCGTGGCACGATCACCTGGTGGCGATCCGGCTGGCCGATATCGGCTTGCATCGAGCACATGGCCAGACGGTGACCGTCGGTGGCTACGGCGCGGATGATGCCGGCAGACACTTCGAGCAGCATGCCGTTGAGGTAATAACGCACGTCCTGCTGGGCCATGGCGAAGCTGGTGCGCTCGATCAAACGACGCAGTTTGCTTTGTTCCAGGCTGCAGGTCAGCGAACCCGGACCTTCTTCGACGGTCGGGAAATCGTTGGCCGGCAAGGTGGACAAGGTAAAGCGGCTACGGCCGGCTTTCACCACAAGCTTCTGCTCGTCGACCTTGATATCGATCAGGGCGTCGTTCGGCAGACTCTTGCAGATGTCCATCAGCTTGCGCGCCGGAACGGTGATTTCGCCTGGCTCGGCGGGCTCTTCAAGTTGTACGCGACCGACCAGCTCGACTTCCAGGTCAGTACCGGTCAGCGACAATTGCTGACCCTCGACAACCAATAGCACGTTGGAAAGCACCGGCAAGGTCTGTCGGCGCTCGACGACGCCTGCGACCAGTTGCAGGGGTTTCAACAGGGCTTCGCGTTGAATGGTGAAATGCATGGTCTAGTCCCTTGCCTTAATAAGCTGCGCTGGTGTTCATCAAGTGGTCAGTGTACGCAGCAGGTTCTTGTAGTCCTCGCGGATGTCCGCGTCGGATTCCTTGAGCTCGTTGATCTTGCGGCATGCGTGCAAGACCGTAGTGTGATCCCGGCCGCCGAACACATCGCCGATTTCCGGCAGGCTGTGGTTGGTCAGCTCTTTGGACAATGCCATCGCTACCTGGCGTGGACGTGCGACCGAGCGCGAACGGCGCTTGGACAACAGGTCGGAAATCTTGATCTTGTAGTACTCGGCGACCGTGCGCTGAATGTTATCCACAGAGACCAGTTTATCTTGCAGCGCCAGCAAGTCCTTCAGGGATTCGCGAATCAGCTCGATGGTGATGTCACGTCCCATGAAGTGCGAGTGGGCGATAACACGTTTGAGTGCACCTTCCAGCTCACGCACGTTGGAGCGAATACGCTGGGCAATAAAGAACGCCGCGTCGTGAGGCAGATCGACTTTGGCCTGATCTGCTTTCTTCATCAGAATTGCAACGCGGGTTTCCAGTTCCGGCGGCTCCACGGCAACCGTCAAACCCCAGCCGAAGCGCGACTTCAAGCGCTCTTCAAGGCCTTCAATTTCTTTAGGGTAACGGTCACTGGTGAGAATGACCTGCTGGCCACCTTCAAGCAGTGCGTTGAACGTGTGGAAGAACTCTTCCTGGGAACGTTCCTTGCGGGCGAAGAACTGGATGTCATCGATCAGCAGCGCATCGACCGAACGGTAGAAACGCTTGAACTCGTTGATCGCATTGAGCTGCAACGCTTTGACCATGTCCGCGACGAAGCGCTCGGAATGCAGGTACACGACCTTGGCATTCGGGTTCTTCTTTAATAGATGGTTACCCACAGCGTGCATCAAGTGGGTTTTACCCAAGCCAACTCCACCATAAAGGAAGAGCGGGTTGTACCCATGCTTGGGATTGTCCGCGACCTGCCAGGCTGCTGCCCGGGCCAACTGGTTGGACTTACCTTCGACGAAGTTCTCGAAAGTGAAGGTTCGGTTCAGGTAACTGGTGTGCTTGAGCGCGCCTTCAACCTGCACGGTGCGCTGCTCGGAGCGTACCGGGGCTTGTTGCGAGCTGGCGCCGGCCATTGGGTCGAAGCTGTCACGAGAAGGTTCTTCGCTAACCTCGGCAACCTTTTGCGTAGCTCGTTTGGCTGTCGCGGTCGGCGCTGGGGCATTGGCCGCAGGTGCAGCCGCAGCCTGTGCCTGAGAAGCCGCAGCAGCCAAAGGCGCGTTAGGCGCAGCACGAGGTGCCGAGCTGCGTTTGCTTCCTATTAATAAGGAAAGCGCAGGCGCCAGGCCATTGCCATGCTCATCGAGCAGCTCGAGCACGCGGCCCAGGTATTTTTCGTTGACCCAATCGAGAACAAAACGATTCGGTGCGTAGACACGCAACTCGTCGCCTTCGGCTTCGACCTGTAGTGGACGGATCCAGGTGTTGAATTGCTGGGCAGGCAGCTCATCGCGCAGAAGATCCACGCACTGCTGCCAAAGTTCCACTGACAC